>NZ_CM146900.1:5665000-6326135 GCF_055755035.1 Pseudomonas sp. Ors-4-3C | reverse complement strand
AGCTTTTTTCACATTTCTGTCATATCGGTCAAAAAGCCCCGAAAACACGAAGGCCGACCTCTAGAGGTCGGCCTTCGTCATGCCCTGCTACTTACAAGCTAGGGAACGCGAATTGCGAAGCTTCATGGCTCGCACGTTGCGGCCAGCGCTGAGTGATGGCCTTGCGACGCGTGTAAAAGCGCACACCATCCGGGCCATAGGCATGCAAGTCGCCGAACAGCGAACGCTTCCAGCCGCCGAAGCTGTGGTAGGCAACCGGTACCGGCAGCGGTACGTTAACGCCGACCATGCCGACTTCGATCTCGTCGCAGAACAGACGCGCTGCTTCACCGTCACGGGTAAAGATGCAGGTGCCGTTGCCGTATTCGTGATCGTTGATCAGCTTCATCGCTTCTTCCAGGCTGTTGACCCGGACCACGCACAACACCGGCCCGAAGATCTCTTCCTTATAGATGCGCATTTCAGGGGTGACGTTGTCGAACAGGCAGCCGCCGAGGAAGAAGCCCTCTTCATGACCCGGAATGCTCAAGCCACGACCATCGACCACCAGGGTTGCGCCCGCTGCCACGCCGTCATCGACATAACCGCTGACCTTGTCCCGCGCTTGACCGGTTACCAGTGGGCCCATGTCCAGACCGCACGAAGTGCCGGCACCGATTTTCAGCGCCTTGATCTGAGGGACCAGTTTCGCCACCAGCGCATCCGCCACCTGATCACCGACACACACCGCGACCGAAATCGCCATGCAGCGCTCACCGCAAGAACCATACGCTGCGCCCATCAGCGCGCTGACCGCGTTGTCCAGATCCGCATCCGGCATCAGTACCGCATGGTTCTTCGCCCCGCCCAGTGCCTGAACGCGTTTGCCGCGCTTGGTGCCTTCGGCGTAGATGTACTCGGCAATCGGCGTCGAGCCGACGAAGCTCAATGCTTTGACTTCCGGCGCTTCGATCAGCGCGTCCACTGCAGTCTTGTCGCCATGCACCACGCTCAGCACGCCTTTCGGCAGACCGGCTTCGATCAGCAATTGAGCGATCAACAGCGTCGAGCTTGGGTCACGCTCGGACGGTTTCAGAATGAAACAGTTACCGCAGACGATCGCCAGCGGGTACATCCACAGTGGCACCATCGCCGGGAAGTTGAACGGCGTGATACCGGCAACCACGCCCAGTGGCTGGAAGTCCGACCAGGCATCGATGTTCGGGCCGACGTTGCGGCTGTACTCGCCCTTGAGAATTTCCGGGGCAGCGCAGGCGAACTCGACGTTCTCGATACCGCGCTTCAGTTCACCGGCAGCGTCTTCGAGGGTCTTGCCGTGTTCTTCGCTGATCAATTGCGAGATGCGTGCTTCGTTCTGCTCCAGCAGTTGCTTGAAACGGAACATCACTTGAGCACGTTTGGCCGGAGGGGTGTTGCGCCATGCCGGGAACGCAGCCTTGGCAGCGTCGATCGCGTGTTGAATGGTTTCGCGGGTGGCCAGCGGGAGCTTGTGGATCGCCTGACCGGTGGACGGGTTGAACACATCAACCGCGCGACCGTTCTCGGTCACCAGTTCGCCATTGATCAAATGCGGGATAACGCTCATCGAAAACTCCTGAATTCTTGTGTACAGACGCCCGCATGGGGCGCCTGTTATTCGCAGGTATATATAGAGGGAAAAATCAGTCGAGCTTGTTCAGCACTTCGCCAACCGCGTCGAACAGACGATCGAGGTCTTGCGGCTTGCTGTTGAAGGTTGGGCCGAACTGCAGGGTGTCGCCGCCGAAGCGCACATAGAACCCGGCTTTCCACAGGGCCATGCCGGCTTCGAATGGACGCACGATGGCGTCGCCGTCACGGGCCGCGATCTGGATGGCACCGGCCAGGCCGTAGTTACGGATGTCGATGACGTTTTTCGAACCTTTCAGGCCGTGCAGCGCGTTTTCGAAATGCGGGGCAACCTCGGCCACGCTCTGCACCAGGTTTTCCTTTTGCAGCAGGTCGAGTGCCGCCAGGCCAGCGGCGCACGCCACCGGGTGGGCCGAGTAGGTGTAGCCGTGGGGGAATTCCACCGCGTATTCCGGAGTCGGCTGATTCATGAAGGTCTGGTAGATCTCGGAGCTGGCAATCACCGCGCCCATCGGAATCGCACCGTTGGTGACTTGCTTGGCGATGCACATCAGATCCGGGGTCACGCCAAAGCTCTCGGCGCCGAACATCGAACCGGTGCGGCCGAAGCCGGTAATCACTTCGTCGAATACCAGCAGGATGTTGTGCTGATCACAGATCTCACGCAGACGCTTCAGGTAACCCTGAGGCGGGACCAGCACACCAGCGGAACCGGCCATCGGCTCAACGAAAACCGCCGCGATGTTCGACGCGTCGTGCAGTTCGATCAACTTCAGCAGTTCATCGGCGAGGGCGATACCGCCCTGCTCCGGCATGCCACGGGAGAACGCGTTGCTGGCCAGCAGCGTGTGCGGCAGGTGATCGACGTCCATCATCGCCTGACCGAACAGCTTGCGGTTGCCGTTGACGCCGCCAAGGCTGGTGCCGGCGATGTTCACGCCGTGATAGCCACGGGCACGGCCGATCATTTTGGTCTTGGTCGACTGACCTTTCAGGCGCCAGTAGGCACGGACCATTTTCACCGCAGTGTCGGCACACTCGGAGCCGGAGTCGGTGAAGAACACATGGTTCAGGTTGCCCGGAGTCAGGTCAGTGATTTTCTCGGCCAACTGGAACGACAACGGATGGCCGTACTGGAAGCCTGGCGAGTAATCGAGGGTGCCCAGTTGCTTGGAAACCGCTTCCTGGATTTCCTTGCGGGTGTGCCCGGCGCCGCAGGTCCACAGACCGGACAGCGAATCGTAGATCTTGCGGCCCTTGTCATCGAACAGCCAACTGCCCTCGGCACCGACGATCAGACGCGGATCGCGCTGGAAGTTGCGGTTGGCGGTGTACGGCATCCAGTGCGCGTCCAGCTTCAGTTGGCTGGCCAGTGGCGACGGCGCGTTTTCAGGCATGTTCATCGGGCAAAACCTCGCAGGGCATAAGCATCAGGGAGATAAAAAGCGTTGTTGCAGCTAAATTGCCACGCGGATAAAGTCGGTGAAATCCAACTTTTCTAACCTTCAGTTAGAAGCCTGCTAAACAATGAGAACAACAGCATGAGCAGTCGCCGCCCCGATCCGCTGGCCCAGGTCAGTGACTTTGATATACGTCTGCTGCGAATTTTTCGTAGCGTGGTGGAATGCGGCGGCTTCTCGGCGGCGGAAACCGTGCTCGGCATCGGTCGCTCGGCAATCAGCCAGCAAATGAGCGATCTCGAACAGCGCCTTGGCCTGCGCTTGTGCCAGCGTGGCCGCGCCGGGTTTTCGCTGACCGAAGAGGGCCGCGAGGTTTACCAATCGGCGCTGCAACTATTAAGTGCGCTGGAAAGTTTCCGCACCGAGGTCAACGGCCTGCACCAGCACCTGCGCGGCGAACTGATCATCGGCCTGACCGACAACCTCGTCACCCTGCCCCACATGCGCATCACCCATGCCCTCGCCCAATTGAAGGAGCGCGGGCCGGACGTGCAGATCCAGATCCGCATGATCGCGCCCAATGAAGTCGAACAAGGCGTACTCGACGGTCGCCTGCATGTCGGCGTGGTGCCGCAGGCCAGCGCACTGTCGGGGCTGGAATATCAGCCGTTGTACAGCGAGCGCTCGCTGCTTTATTGCGCGGTCGGCCACCCGCTGTTCTATGTCGATGACAAGCAACTGGATGACGAACGTCTTAATAGTCAAGACGCAATTGCGCCGACGTTTCGTTTGCCGGCGGAGATTCAGGCGCATTACCAGGCGCTTAATTGCACCGCCAGTGCGTCTGACCGTGAAGGCATGGCGTTTTTGATTTTGACCGGGCGTTATATCGGTTATCTGCCGGATCACTACGCCAGTCTGTGGGTGCAGCAGGGGCGCTTGCGTGCGCTGAAATCGACGACGCGGTTCTACGACCTGAGTCTGGCATCGGTCACGCGCAAGGGGCGGCGCCCTCATTTGGTGCTGGAGAGCTTTCTCGAAAGCCTCGCTGCGACGCGTTGAAAGCAAGATCAAAAGATCGCAGCCTTCGGCAGCTCCTACATTTGGCGATCGCAACCCCTGAAAGCTGAGCAATTGGACAGGTTTTTGCAGTGAAGGCTGAACTCGATCCCTGAACAAGAAGCCCTCACCCATGCAGCCAGATTCTGAAACGTCCAGCGACCTGATCTACGGCCTCGACGATCGTCCCAAACCACCTGCCGCGATCCTCGCCGCCCTACAACACGTGCTCGCCAGTTTCGTCGGCATCATCACCCCGCCGTTGGTGATCGGCTCGGCCCTCGGCCTGACCGCGCATCTGCCGTACCTGATCAGCATGGCGCTGATGGTGTCCGGGGTCGGCACCTTTATTCAGGCGCGGCGGCCGTTCGGCATCGGCGCCGGGATGATCTGCTTGCAGGGCACCAGTTTTGCCTTTCTCGGCGCGGTGCTGTCGGCCGGGTTTCTGGTCAAGCAGCGTGGCGGCAGCCCGGAAGACATTCTGGCGATGATCTTCGGCGTGTGTTTTTTCGGTGCCGTGGTGCAGATCGTCCTCAGCCGTTTCATCGGTCAGTTGCGCCGGGTCGTCACGCCACTGGTGACCGGGATTGTCATCACCCTGATCGGCATCAGTCTGATCAAAGTCGGCATCACCGATATGGGCGGTGGTTTCAATGCGCCGGACTTCGGCGCGCCGGGCAATCTGGCGCTGGGTGTGTTCGTGTTGCTGACGATCATCCTGCTCAATCGCTCGAACACGCCGTGGGTGCGGCTGTCGGCAATCATCATCGGATTGCTGCTCGGCAGTCTGGCCGCGTGGTTCAGTGGCAAACTGGTTCCGCAGGCGTTGCCTGACTTGCCCTTGGTCAGTCTTCCCACACCGTTCAAGTTCGGTTTCAGCTTCGACTGGACGGCTTTCCTGCCGGTCGCGCTGATTTATCTGATCAGCACCATCGAAACCGTCGGCGACCTCACGGCCAACTGCATGCTCGCCCGCCAGCCGATCAGCGGCCCCTCTTATATAAGCCGACTGCGCGGCGGCGTGCTCGGTGACGGCGTGAGCTGCATGATCGCCGCCACTTTCAGCGCCTTCCCCAACACCACGTTTGCGCAGAACAACGGCGTGATCCAGTTGACCGGCGTCGTCAGCCGCTATGTCGGGCTGTACATCGGCGCGATTCTGTTTTGTCTTGGCCTGTTCCCCATGATCGGCGCGGTGCTGCAGCAGATCCCGAAACCGGTGCTCGGCGGCGCCACCCTGGTGATGTTCGGCAGCGTGGCGGCGGCCGGGGTGCGGATTCTCGCGCAGTCGCCGCTGGACCGACGCAGCATGCTGATCATTGCCACCTCACTCGGCGTCGGCCTGGGCATTGCCGCGCAACCGAACCTGCTGCACCTGTTGCCGAAACTGGTGCAAAACCTGTTCGATTCGGCGATCACCAGCGGTGGCCTGACCGCGATCCTACTGTGTCTGTTGCTGCCGGAGGCGAAAACCACCAGCGTCGAATCCGCCGCGCCGCTGAACAAGATCGAACAGGCGTAACGGTTTTATCGCATCAGGACTTGTCGGATGCCTGTGGGTGCGTTATCAACGCAACTGGTTGCACCCACAGACAAACCGGAAGTGCCTATGACCTTTGAAGTCCCCGCTCATGGCGGCAAACCCGCCAGCCGCATTCGTCAGAAGAACGAAGAGACCATCCTCAAAGCCGCCGAAGACGAGTTCGCCCGTCACGGTTTCAAAGGCACCAGCATGAACACCATTGCGCAGAATGCCGGGTTGCCCAAGGCGAACCTGCATTACTACTTCACCAACAAGTTGGGGTTGTACGTGGCGGTGCTGAGCAACATCATCGAACTGTGGGACAGCACCTTCAACACCCTGACGGCCGAGGACGATCCGGCCGAAGCGCTGACCCGCTACATTCGCGCCAAGATGGAATTCTCCCGCCGCCAACCGCAAGCCTCGCGGATCTTCGCGATGGAAGTGATCAGTGGCGGCGAATGCCTGACCGAGTATTTCAACCAGGATTACCGCGCCTGGTTCCAGGGCCGCGCGGCCGTGTTCCAGGCGTGGATCGATGCGGGCAAGATGGACCCGGTGGATCCGGTGCACCTGATTTTCCTGCTGTGGGGCAGCACCCAGCATTACGCCGACTTCGCCACGCAGATCTGTCGCGTCAGCGGTCGCAGCAAGCTGACCAGGCAGGACATGGAAGACGCCGGCAACAACCTGATCCGCATCATTCTCAAAGGCTGCGGCCTCACCCCGACTATTTAAGACGTTTATGCCTTTCACCCTCAGCGGTTTTTGCGAGTACCGCGAAGAGATTCGCAAGAGCCGCTTCATCACCTTCGCGGCGCCGATCGGCAGCCCCGCCGACGCGCAGGCGTTCTTCGAACAACACAGCGACTTGAACGCCTCGCATAACTGCTGGGCGTGGAAGCTCGGTGCGCAATACCGCAGCAACGACGATGGCGAACCCGGCGGTACCGCCGGACGACCGATTCTGGCGGCCATCGAAGCGCAGGATTGCGATCAGGTCGCAGTGCTGGTGATCCGCTGGTATGGCGGCATCCAACTGGGCACTGGCGGGTTGGCCCGGGCCTATGGCGGCGGCGCGAACAAGTGCCTGCAAGCGGCGGCGAAAGTCGAGTTGATCAGCCGTGTGCCGCTCAGTTGCGCCTGCGGCTTTGCCGAATTGACATTGGTGAAGCTGCGGGTGGCGGATCTGGGTGGGTTAATCGTCGAAGAAAACTTCACCGCCAATGGCGTGGAGTTGCAGTTGGCGCTGGGCGAGGCGCAGATCGGGTTGCTGCAAACGCAGTTGGCGGATTTGAGCCGTGGGCGGATTGTGCTGCAGCGTTAGAAGGGCAAAAGATCGCAGCGTGCCGCAGCTCCTACATTGGGAATGTGTTCTCCCTGTAGGAGCTGCCGAAGGCTGCGATCTTTTAGGGCATCGACGGATTCCTTTATTCCAATAACTTGCCCACATCTGCTGTGCACCCGACTGTGGATAACCTGAGTACATTCCGCTGTAACCCTTCTGTCACGTGGCTTTGCGGGATTTGTTCACTTTTCGCGCAATTCACATGAAGAAAGTTTAATTACGCGTAAAAACAATCAGTTAGAGCTGTTTATCGCCATTGGGAGATAGCACTCCCGCGCTTATGCCAAGGTTTTCTGATTGCGCACAAATACTGTGGAGCAACCTGTGGATAACCCGTTCATGACTCGCGCAGTCGCAGGTTCTGCATAGCTCCCGACAGTTTGCTCGTTTTTTAACCAAATATCCGCGAGCAAAACTGGAGCCTGATCAACACCTTTGCTCCCAATTGGTGCCGAAGAATTCACCGACTTTCCGCCGAGGCCCTAATCCAGCCGTTCGCACTCAAGGGATGCGAAGGTTCCTGACTCAATGGCCAGGAAATTGCTTTATCCACAGGCACAACTCCAAGCCAGTCGAGCCTGTCATGCCAAGCCCAGATTCAACGCCGCGCCTGCAACTGCGCCAGATCAGCAAACGCTACCCCGGTTGCCTGGCCAATGACGCCATCGACCTGTGCATCGCGCCCGGGGAAATCCACGCGCTGCTCGGTGAGAACGGCGCGGGCAAAAGTACCTTGATGAAGATCATTTACGGCGTCACCCAGGCCGATGCGGGAGAGATGCTCTGGCAGGGGCAGCGCGTAAATATCCGCAACCCGGCGCAGGCCCGACAGTTGGGGATCGGCATGGTGTTCCAGCATTTCTCGCTGTTCGAAACCCTCAGCGTCGCGCAGAACATCGCTCTGGCCATGGGCGCCAAGGCCGGCACGCCGAAACAGCTTGAGCCGAAGATTCGCCAAGTGTCGCGCCGCTACGGCATGGCGCTGGAGCCGGAGCGACTTGTCCACAGCCTGTCGATTGGCGAGCGGCAACGGGTGGAGATCATTCGTTGCCTGATGCAGGACATTCGCCTGCTGATCCTCGACGAGCCGACGTCGGTGCTGACGCCGCAAGAGGCCGACGAACTGTTCATCACCCTGCGCCGCCTCGCCGCCGAGGGCTGCAGCATTCTATTCATCAGCCACAAGCTCGCTGAAGTGCGCGCCCTGTGCCATAGCGCCACGGTTCTACGCGGCGGGCGGGTCGCCGGGCATTGTGTGCCGGCCGAATGCTCGGATCAGCAGTTGGCGCAGATGATGGTCGGCGCAGCGGCGGCGTTGATCGGCGAATACCCGAAGGTCAGCGGCGGCGCGGACTTTCTACAGGTCAACGGTTTGCGCTGGCACAACCCCGATCCCTTCGGCTGCTCGTTGAGCGACATCAACCTGCAAGTGCGCAGCGGCGAAATCGTCGGTATCGCCGGGGTCGCGGGCAATGGCCAGGATGAGTTGCTGGCACTGCTCAGCGGTGAACAAACCCTGCCCCGCGACAGCGCGACAACCATTTGTTTCGCCGGGCAAGCGGTCGCCGATTTGCGCCCGGATGCGCGGCGCCAACTCGGTCTGGCATTTGTTCCGGCAGAACGCCTGGGCCACGGCGCGGTGCCGGAACTGAGCCTTGCCGACAACGCCTTGCTCACGGCCTTTCAACAGGGACTGGTGCGCAACGGTTTGATCGAGCGCGGCAAAGTCGAAGCCCTTGCCCAGCAGATCATTCAGCGTTTCGGGGTGAAAACCGCGGGCACGCACGCAGCCGCACGCAGCCTGTCCGGCGGCAATCTGCAGAAATTCATTCTTGGCCGGGAAATCCTTCAGCAACCGAAACTGCTGATCGCCGCGCACCCGACCTGGGGCGTGGACGTCGGCGCAGCGGCGACCATTCACCGCGCACTGATTGCCCTGCGCGATGCCGGCGCGGCGATCCTGGTGATTTCCGAAGACCTCGACGAACTGTTCCAGATCAGCGACCGCCTCGGCGCCCTGTGCGCGGGGCGTCTGTCGCCGCTGCAGAACACCACCGACACCCTGCTGAGCGATGTCGGCGGCTGGATGGCCGGGCACATCAACCACGCGCATTCATCGGCCACGGCCTGACGGAGTTTTCCCAACATGCTGCTTTCCCTCGAACCCCGTGGCCAACAATCGCGCCTGATGCTGTGGTGCTCGCCGTTGCTGGCGGCACTGCTGACCCTCGGCTGCGGCTCGCTGCTGTTCATCGCCCTGGGGCATGACCCGCTGCAAACTTTGCACACGCTGTTGATCGCACCGGTCAGCGATCTGTATGGCGTCTCCGAACTGCTGGTCAAGGCGCTGCCGATTCTGCTCTGCGCACTCGGTCTGGCGGTGGCTTATCAAGCGCGGATCTGGAACATCGGCGCCGAAGGTCAGTTGCTCCTCGGCGCACTCGCCGGCAGCGCCTTGGCGGTGAACATCATCGACCTGCAAAGCCGCTGGGCACTGGTGCTGATCCTGCTCACCGGCACTGTCGCCGGCGCCGCTTGGGCCGGGCTGACGGCATGGCTGCGCACGCGCTTCAACGCCAACGAAATACTCACCAGCATCATGCTCAATTACATTGCGCTGAACCTGTTGCTGTTCTGCGTGCACGGGCCGCTGAAGGATCCGGCCGGCTACAACTTTCCCGAGTCGGCGATGTTCGGCGACGCCAGTCGCCTGCCGCTGCTGATGGAGGATGGCCGGGTGCATGCCGGGGTGTATTTCGCCCTGCTCGCGCTGGTTGCGGTGTGGGTGTTGTTGCAGAAAAGCTTTGTCGGTTTCCAGATCAAGGTGCTCGGTCTGGACAAGCGTGCGGCGGGGTTTGTCGGTTTTCGCGAGAAACGTCTGATCTGGCTCGCGCTGTTGATCAGCGGTGGTTTGGCCGGGCTGGCCGGGGTCTGCGAAGTCACCGGGCCGATCGGGCAATTGGTGCCGCAAGTCTCGCCGGGGTACGGCTATGCGGCGATCACCGTAGCGTTTCTCGGCCGGCTGAATCCGATTGGCATTCTGTTCTCGAGCCTGCTGATGGCGCTGCTGTACATCGGCGGCGAGAGCGCGCAGATGACACTGAATCTGCCGCAAGCGATCACCCAACTATTCCAGGGAATGATGCTGTTTTTCCTGCTGGCCTGCGACGTGCTGATTCTCTATCGGCCACGCCTGAAACTGCGCTGGGCACGGCGCGCGTCGACCACCGCCGTAACCGCCGGAGCGCTGTGATGGATATCGATCTGCTGAGCAATATTTTCTACGCCATGGTGCGCTGCGGCACGCCGCTGTTGTTGGTGGCGCTGGGTGAGTTGATCTGCGAGAAGAGCGGCGTGCTCAACCTCGGGCAGGAAGGAATGATGCTGTTTGGCGCGGTGATCGGTTTTATCGTCGCCCTCAACAGCGGCAACCTGTGGCTCGGCGTGTTGCTGGCGATGCTCGCGGGGATGCTCTTGTCTTCGCTGTTTGCCCTGGTGGCGCTGGTGTTCAACGCCAATCAGGTGGCGACCGGTCTGGCGCTGACAATCTTCGGTGTGGGCCTGTCGACCTTTGTCGGCGCGGCGTGGGTCGGCAAGCCGCTGGCCGGATTCGAGCCGTTGGCGATTCCGTACTTGAGCGAAATTCCGCTGATCGGCCGGATGCTGTTTGCCCAGGATTTGCTGGTGTATCTGTCGTTCGCGCTGTTTGCGCTGGTGGCGTGGGTGATCATCAAGAGTCGTGTCGGCTTGATCATTCAGGCCGTTGGCGAGAACCCGGATGCGGCCAGTGCCATGGGCTTGCCGGTGCTGACCGTACGCACACTGGCGGTACTGTTTGGCGGAGCGATGGCCGGGTTGGCGGGGGCGTATCTGTCGCTGGCGTACACGCCGATGTGGGCGGAAAACATGACCGCCGGGCGCGGCTGGATTGCGCTGGCGCTGGTGGTGTTTGCCAGTTGGCGGGTGTGGCGCTTGTTGCTCGGGGCGTACCTGTTCGGCCTCGCCAGCATCCTGCACCTGGTGGCGCAGGGGTTGGGCCTGGCGATTCCGTCGAGTCTGCTGGCGATGCTGCCGTATGTGGCGACGATTGTGGTGTTGGTGCTGTTGTCGCGGGATGCGGTGCGGACTCGGTTGTATGCGCCGGTTTCGCTAGGGCAGCCTTGGCAGACTGGGCATTAATGGTTGTTTGCAAGGGCCTCTTCGCGAGCAAGCCCGCTCCCACAGGTTCTGCGGCGATCACACATTTCGCGAACGACACTAACCCTGTGGGAGCGGGCTTGCCCGCGAAGGCGTCCGAACGGGCAACACCTGAGCCACGCCCCACGCCAGTTCAAAAGCCAAAAAAACCACCAGCAACGAACTCGCGCCATGGGCCAGGGCATACCCCTGCCAAGCCGCAAACAGCAACCGCGCCACCGCGTCATAGCGCCCATAAAGCGCCTGCGGATCACGAATCCGCAGCACCGCCCACACGCACACCACCGAACCCAACAGATTCGCCATCAACATATGCGCCGGTGCGAACGCCGGCAGTTCACCGGGCAAATCCAGCGCCTGGCTCAACGCCGTCAACGCCCCATGCAACGCAGCAAAACTCCACGGCGTGGCAAACGCGGCCGTGACGATCAGGTCATACCAGGCGCTGCCGCGCACCACATTCCGGTACTGGGTCGAAGTCCACATCGTCCTTGCTCCAAAATTTGAGGAGCAACCACGGTAAAGCCTGGAGTATGCTCCAGGGTCAAGACCTCTTTTTGAGAGCCCGAATGCGCATCGGTGAATTAGCCCAGGCCAGTGCCGTCAGCCGCGATACCTTGCGCTTCTACGAGCAGCGCGGGCTGATCGCGGCGCAACGCAGTGCCAACGGTTACCGCGACTACCCGCCGGAAATGCTGCAACTGGTGCTCTACATCAAAACCGCGCAGCGCCTGGGTTTTACCCTCGGCGAAATCGGCAACAGCGTCGCCGCGTTGTGGAACGCGCCCGACCCGGAAAACGCCGTGGCGCAACTGCTACGCGACAAACTGCAATTGATCGAAACCCGCATGAGCGAACTCGATGTGTTGCGACGAGAGTTGCAACAACGGCTCGGTCAGGCGTGTCCATTGAATCCATGAACCGTAACTTTCAAGGAATCCCGTCATGTCCCAGGCAAAAAACGCACTGATCATCGGCGCCTCCCGTGGCTTGGGCCTCGGGCTGGTGAAAACCCTGCTGGCTGACGGCTGGCAAGTGACCGCCACCGTGCGCAATCCGCAAAAGGCAGAGGCGCTGCAAGCGCTGGGTAACGTGCGGATCGAGAAACTCGACATGGACGACCAGCAAGCAGTGATCGCCCTGAGCCAACAGCTCAAGGGCGAGACCTTCGACCTGCTGTTCGTCAACGCCGGGGTCAAAGGTCCGGAGGTGCAAACCCCGGGCGGCGCGACACTGGCCGAAGTTGGCCAGCTGTTTTTCACCAACGCCGTGGCGCCGATCAACCTCGCGCAGCGCTTCGTCGGACAGATCCGCGACGGCAGCGGCGTGCTGGCGTTCATGAGTTCCGGCCTGGGCAGCGTCACCGTACCGGACGCGCCGGAGCTGGCGCTGTACAAGGCGAGCAAGGCAGCGCTGAATTCGATGACCAACAGTTTCGTCACCCAGTTGGGCGAACAGAAGCTCACCGTGCTGTCGCTGCATCCGGGCTGGGTGAAGACGGACATGGGCGGCGAAGGGGCTGACCTGGATGTGGAGACCAGCACTCGCGGGCTGATTGATCAGGTGAATGCGTATACCGGCAAGGGCGGCCATCACTTCATCAACTACAAGGGTGAAACCATTCCCTGGTAAGTACTGAAAACCACCTGTAGGAGCTGCCGCAGGCTGCGATCTTTTGATTGTAAAAAACAAGATCAAAAGATCGCAGCCTGCGGCAGCTCCTACAGGGGTGATGTGTTGGCTTGTCGGGTTGGGCTTGCCCGATCCGGCGATTTGTTTGAAACTCCGCACCTCGTCCTTCGCGGCGACCCTGGATCAGCAGACAGGGCAACACTGAGCTGGCAACCCTGAACCCAACTTTCAGAGGAGCCGGCCACAATGCCTGCGACCCGTACCTGGTTAAAAAATCCCCTTGCCATTTTCACGGCCAACGCGCTCGATGCCCGTGGAGGTCTGGTGCTGCAAGACGGCGTGATCGTCGAAGTGCTCGCTGCCGGTCAGCAACCGTCAGCGCCGTGCAATGAAGTGTTCGATGCCCGCGAGCATGTGATCCTGCCGGGCCTGATCAACACCCATCACCATTTCTATCAAACCCTGACTCGCGCCTGGGCGCCGGTGGTCAATCAGCCGTTGTTCCCGTGGCTGAAAACCCTGTACCCGGTGTGGGCGCGGCTGACCCCGGAAAAACTCGCCCTCGCGACGAAAGTGGCTTTGGCTGAATTGCTGCTGTCGGGTTGCACCACCGCCGCCGACCACCATTACCTGTTCCCGGACGGTCTGGAAAACGCCATCGACGTGCAAGTCGACACCGTGCGGGAACTGGGCATGCGCGCCATGCTCACTCGCGGTTCGATGAGCCTCGGCGAGAAGGACGGCGGTCTGCCGCCGCAACAGACGGTGCAGGAAGGCCAGGTGATTCTCGACGACAGTCAGCGCCTGATTCACGAGTACCACGAACGCGGCGACGGCGCGCAAATCCAGATCGCCCTGGCACCGTGCTCGCCGTTTTCGGTGACCCCGGAAATCATGTCGGCCAGCGCCGAACTGGCGAACAGACTCGACGTGCGCCTGCACACCCATCTGGCCGAAACCCTCGACGAAGAGGATTTCTGCCTGCAGCGCTTCGGTCTGCGCACCGTCGATTACCTCGACAGCGTCGGCTGGCTCGGCCCGCGCACCTGGCTGGCCCACGGCATCCACTTCAACCCGGACGAAATCGCTCGCCTCGGTCAGGCCGGCACCGGTATCTGCCATTGCCCGAGTTCGAACATGCGTCTGGCCTCCGGCATCTGCCCGAGCATCGATCTGACCGATGCCGGTGCGCTGTTCGGTCTGGGCGTGGACGGCTCGGCCTCAAACGACGCGTCGAACATGATCCTCGAAGCGCGGCAGGCGCTGTACATCCAGCGTCTGCGTTACGGCGCCGAGAAGATCACCCCGGAGCGCGTGCTCGGCTGGGCGACCAAGGGCTCGGCGAGCCTGTTGGGCCGTACCGACATTGGTGAGCTGGCGGTGGGCAAGCAGGCGGATCTGGCGTTGTTCAAGCTGGATGAGCTGCGCTTCTCCGGTAGCCATGATCCGATTTCGGCGCTGCTGTTGTGCGGTGCCGATCGTGCGGATCGAGTGATGATTGGCGGCAAGTGGCGCGTCGTTGATGGCCAGGTTGAAGGGCTGGATCTGAAGGGCCTGATCGCTGATCACAGCCAGGCGGCTCGCCAGTTGATCGCCGGGACCTGATCCCAACACTAAACCCTGTGGGAGCGGGCTTGCTCGCGAAGGCGGTGTGTCATTCAGATTTAGCCTGCCTAACACACCGCCTTCTCGAGCAAGCCCGCTCCCACATTTGGATTTGTGTATGTCCTTAAAGGCCCAGCAGGGAGAGCATGATGAACGTCGCAAACAGCACAAAGTGCGTCATGCCCTCGATCGCATTGGTCTCGCCGTCATTCAGGTTGATCGCACTGACGATCAGCGTGATGAAGATCATCACCGTCTGCACCGGGGTCATCGCCATCTGAAACGGCTGGCCGGTGTAGAGCGCCATCGCTTCCATCACCGGCACGGTGAGGATCACCGTCGACAGTGACGCGCCCATCGCAATGTTCACCACCGATTGCATGCGGTTGGCCAACGCGGCACGCAACGCCGTCAGAATCTCCGGCGCCGCGGAAATCGCCGCCACCAGAATCGCCGTGATCACTGGCGGTGCGCCCGTGCCTTCCAGGCCCAGATCGAGGGTCTTGGACATCACTTCGGCCAGTGCGCCGATCACCACCACCCCGAACACCAGAATGCCGATCGACCACGCCAGGCTCAGCGGTTTCGGCTCATCCTCCACCGGTGCTTTCTTGCGGCGCTTGTCCGGGTAGCTGTAGCTGAAAAAGTAGCTGTGCGGGCCGACCTGCATGCGCAGGAACAACGCATAAAGCACCACCATCGCACCGATGGTGAACGCTGAATAAATCTTCCAGTTGGCCGCCGGAATAAACTCCGGCACCACCATCGACACGCCCATCGCGGTGAGGATCATCACGCTGTAGCTGCGGGCCGAATCATCGTTGTACGACTGCTCGCCGTGCTTGAGCCCGCCCATCAACGCGGCGAGGCCGAGGATGCCGTTGATGTCGAGCATCACCGCCGAATAAATCGTGTCACGCACCAGTGTGGCGGACGCCTCGTTGCTCATCATGATCGCCAGGATCACTACTTCCACCAGCACCGCCGCGAGGGTCAGGATCATCGTGCCGTAGGGGTCGCCGACTTTTTCCGCGAGCAGTTCGGCATGATGGGCGACGCGCATCGACGCGGCGACGATGAAGGCGATCAGCACCAGGCCAGAAATCAGCGCGACGATCTGCCCGCTGTGCAGCATCCAGTGTTCCAGCGGATAGGCGATGCACGCGGCAATCACTGCCAGCAATAGAAAGCTTTCTTGCTTGAAGATCGTGAGCATGGCGGGCCTTTTTGCCGAGAGGTTCGAATGAGCTACTGACTGCGGCGTGGCGCTAACGTTTCGTTACACCTTAGCGCACCAGCCGATGGCAGCTGGTTTCAGCCATGCACTTTTATCGTTCCTGCCGGCCTCTTCGCGGGCAAGCCCGCTCCCACATTTGGAATGCATTCCCCTGTGGGAGCGGGCTTGCTCGCGAAGGCCGCGCCTCGGTTTCGGATTGTTTGTTGTCCTGTTGGTCAGCAATTTGCATTGCCCCTGTCCACACACAACAAAATGGAGCTCCAATTCATGCAAATACGTCCGCTGCACAAACTGCTGTGCGCCGCCATCGGCCTGGGGATCAGCCTGAGCGCCAGCGCTGCCGATCCGCTGAAGGTCGGTTTCGTCTACATCGGCCCGATCGGCGACCACGGCTGGACGTATCAGCATGAGCAGGGGCGCAAGGCGCTGGCGGAGAAATTCGGTGCGCAGATCACCACCAATTATGTCGAGAACGTGGCCGAGGGCGCCGACGCCGAGCGGGTGATCCGCAACATGGCCAAGGACAACTACGACCTGATCTTCACCACCTCCTTCGGCTACATGAACCCGACGCTGAAAGTCGCCAAACAGTTTCCCAAGGTGACCTTCGAACACGCCACCGGCTACAAGCAGGACAAGAACCTCGGCACCTATCTGGCGCGCACCTACGAGGGTCGTTATGTCGGCGGCTTCCTCGCGGCGAAGATGACCAAGAGCAAGAAGATCGGCTACGTCGCTTCGTTCCCGATTCCGGAAGTGATCCGCGACATCAATGCCATCCAGCTGGCGCTGAACAAGTACAACCCTGGCACCGAGATCAAGGTGGTGTGGGTCAACTCGTGGTTCGACCCGGGCAAGGAAGCCGATGCCGCCAACGCGCTGATCGATCAGGGTGTGGACGTGGTGTTCCAGCACACCGACAGCCCGGCGCCGATCCAGGCCGCCGAACGGCGTGGCGTGTACGCCGTGGGTTACGCCTCGGACATGGCGCACTTCGGCCCGAAAGCGGTGCTGACCTCGATCGTCAACGACTGGGCGCCGCACTACATTCAAGCCACGCAAAGCGTGATCGACCACAGCTGGAAATCCCAGGATTACTGGGGCGGGTTGAAGGAAGGCACGGTTGAACTGCCGATCAGCGACCTGGTACCGGCGCCGGTGAAAGCCGAGGCCGAACAGATCATCGCCGACATCAAGAGCGGTACGCTGCAACCGTTCACCGGGCCGATCAAGGATCAGGCCGGGGTCGAGAAAATCCCGGCCGGAGTGAGCGCGAGCAATGCGGAGCTGGCGTCGATGAACTATTACGTGGAAGGGATGAAGGCCGAGATGCCGAAGTAATCCCGGCCCCACCACCCTTCCCCTGTGGGAGCGGGCTTGCTCGCGAAAGCGGTGTGTCAGGCACCGATGATGTTGAATGACACACCGCTATCGCGAGCAGGCTCACTCCTACAATGATTCTTCAGTGTTCTCAAGGATTGTGTATGAACAGTCTTCCGATCATCGACATCTCACCGCTTTACACCAACGACCAAAACGCCTGGCCCGCCGTCGCCGCGAAGATCGACCAAGCCTGCCGCGAATGGGGCTTTTTCTACATCAAGGGCCACCCGATTTCCGCACAGCGCATCGACTCGCTGCTCGACCACGCCCAGCGCTTTTTTGCGCTACCGGCAGAAGAAAAACTTCGGATCGATATCACCCAGACCCGCCACCATCGCGGCTACGGTGCGATCGCCACCGAACAGCTCGACCCGGACAAACCCAGCGACCTCAAAGAAACCTTCGACATGGGCTTGCACTTGCCGGCGAATCATCCCGACGTGCTCGCGGAAAAACCCTTGCGCGGGCCCAACCGACATCCGCCAATCGCCGGTTGGAAAGCGCTGATGGAGCAGCACTACCTCGACATGCAGGCGCTCGCGCAAACTCTACTGCGGGCAATGACCATCGCGCTGGGAATCGAGCGCGACTTCTTCGATATACGCTTCAACGAACCAGTCAGCGTATTGCGGATGATCCATTACCCGCCGCGTCACACGGCCAGTTCCGCCGAGCAACAAGGCGCCGGCGCGCACACCGATTACGGCTGCATCACGCTGTTGTATCAGGATGCCGCCGGTGGCTTGCAGGTGAAAAACGTAAACGGTCAGTGGATCGACGCACCGCCCATAGACGGCACCTTCGTGGTCAACCTCGGCGACATGATGGCGCGCTGGAGCAATGACCGTTATCGCTCGACGCCGCACCGGGTGATCAGTCCGCTGGGGGTGGATCGCTATTCGATGCCGTTCTTCGCCGAGCCGCACCCGGACACCCGTATCGAATGCCTGCCCGGTTGCCAGGACGCACAGCATCCGGCGAAATATCCGACCACCACCTGCGCCGAATTCCTGCTGTCGCGCTTCGCCGATACCTACGCCTATCGTCGCGAGCCGCAAGCAGTGTGATGGATCGCTTGGTCAGGTTTTGCCAATTGTTTCGGCGCGCATCTGTAGAATGGCCGCCATCTGCACCTGATGAGAAAAGAATATGTACGATTGGCTCAATGCCCTGCCCAAGGCCGAACTGCACCTGCATCTGGAAGGCTCGCTGGAGCCTGAGTTGCTGTTCGCCCTGGCCGAACGCAACAAGATCGCCCTGCCGTGGAGCGATGTCGAAACCCTGCGCAAGGCCTACGCCTTCAACAACCTGCAGGAATTCCTCGACCTGTATTACCAGGGCGCCGATGTGCTGCGCACCTCGCAGGACTTCTACGACCTGACCTGGGCCTACCTGCTGCGCTGCAAAGCGCAGAACGTGATTCACACCGAACCGTTCTTCGACCCGCAGACCCACACCGACCGTGGCATCCCGTTCGAAGTGGTGCTCAACGGCATCGCCGCGGCACTCAAGGATGGCGAGCAGCAACTGGGCATCACCAGCGGTTTGATCCTGAGCTTCCTGCGCCACCTGAGCGAAGACGAAGCACAGAAAACCCTCGATCAGGCGCTGCCGTTCCGTGATGCGTTTGTCGCCGTCGGCCTCGACAGTTCCGAGATGGGTCACCCGCCAAGCAAGTTCCAGCGTGTGTTCGACCGCGCCCGTGACGAAGGCTTCCTGACCGTCGCCCATGCCGGTGAAGAAGGTCCGCCGGAGTACATCTGGGAGGCTATCGACCTGCTGAAAATCCAGCGCATCGACCATGGCGTACGCGCCATCGAAGACGAGCGCCTGATGCAGCGGATCATCGACGAGCAGATCCCGCTGACCGTGTGCCCACTGTCGAACACCAAGCTCTGCGTGTTCGATCACATGTCGCAGCACAACATCCTCGACATGCTCGAGCGTGGGGTGAAGGTCACCGTCAACTCGGATGACCCGGCGTACTTCGGCGGCTACGTCACCGAGAACTTCCATGCGCTGCATGAGCACTTGGGCATGACCCAGGATCAGGCCAAGCGCCTGGCGCAGAACAGCCTGGATGCGCGCCTGGTAAAACCGTAAGCAACACCGCAAAACCTCTGTAGGAGTGAGCCTGCTCGCGATAGCTGGGTGTCAGACACCGATGTGTTACCTGACAGACCGCTATCGCGAGCAGGCTCACTCCTACATTGGATCGGTGTTAGCCGATGGATTGGGTTCCAGTCAGCTCCTCCAGCGTCCTGCCCCGCGTCTCCATCCCGAACAGCCACACCACCCCCGCCGCAATCGCAAAGCACAGCGCCCCCAGCGCAAACACCCCACCCTGCCCGGTAATCGGGAACACCAACCCGGTCACAAACGGCCCGAGCAACGAACCAACGCGGCCAATCGCTGAGGCAAAGCCCGAGCCTGTGGCGCGCGCCGAGGTCGGGTACAACTCCGGGGTATAGGTGTAGAGCACCGCCCACATGCCGAACAGGAAAAACTGCATCAGTAGCCCGGAGCTGATCAGCAACGCGACGTTGCCACCGAACACCGCGCTCTGCCCGTAGAGAAACGCCATCACCCCGCCGCCGAGCAAGGTCACGATGCACACCGGTTTGCGCCCCCAGCGTTCCACCAGCCACGCCGCCATCAGAAACCCGGGAATCCCGCCCAGCGATATCAGCACGGTGTAATACACCGACTGGGTCACGGCGAAACCCGACTGTTGCAACAACGCACTGAGCCACGACGTCAGCCCGTAAAACCCGAGCAAGGCGAAAAACCACAGGCTCCAGATCATCGTCGTGCGCTGGCGGTATTGTGGCGACCAGATCTGCTTGAGCGCCGAGAAGAAGTTGCCCGGCGGCGTCACTGTCCTTGGCAGGCGCACCGGCTCCGGCAGCGTCGCGACACCGAGCGATGTGCGCACGCGCGCCTCGATGGCGCCGAGGACCTTATCCGAGGCTTCGTGGCGTCCGGCCTGTTCCAGCCAGCGCGGTGATTCGGGAATGAAGAAACGGATCGCCAGCACGAATACCGCCGGCACCGCCAACACCAGAAAGATGTCGCGCCAGCCAATCAACGGCAGCAGGAAGTACGACAGCACCCCGGCTGCGACAAAACCCAACGGCCAGAAACCGTCCATCAACGCAATGTAACGCCCGCGTCGTTGCGCCGGGATCAGCTCCGAAAGCATCGACTGCGCAATCGGAAACTCCATGCCCATGCCGATTCCGAGCAGGATGCGGAACAACGTCAGGCTCTCGACCGTTTGCGCGGTCGAACACAGGTAACTGGCCACGCCCCACAGCACGATGCTCCACTGAAACACCGGTTTGCGCCCGAAGCGGTCGGCGAGCATGCCCGACAGCGACGCCCCCAGCACCATGCCGAAAAAACTCGAACTGGCGAGCAGGCCCGCTTGCGCACTGCTCAAGCCAAACTCGGTTTTGATCGAGCCGAGCAGGAACGTCATCATGGCCAGGTCCATGGAATCGAAAAAGAACGCCAGGGCGATGATGATGAAAATGACCCGGTGATAACCGCTGAGCGGTAGCCGTTCCAGGCGTTCTGCCGCGCTGAAGTTTCGCGTATCCATGTCCCATCCCCCCTCCACAATGTGTGCGGATCGAGTGTGCGGGATTACGTCTCAGCGCTTTTTCTGGATACGACCTGTTCGCAGTCACAGGCGACGCCAGCGTCGAAGTGTCGGCCGGCGAACGCTCTACTACGCCAATTCCAGCTCGGTTTCCTTGGCGAAACGGTGGATTTCACGCTGCCCGGCCGGGGTCACCTGCAAGGCGCGGGAATCCTTGGGCAGCGCCAGCCAGCCGGACTGCATGAACAGTTGCAGCACTGCCGCGCCGAGTGAGCCGCCCAGGTGCGGGCGACGTTCGCTCCAGTCCGGACAGGCGCACGCCACCTGAGCCTTGCGATGAGCGAGGGCCTGAATGAACACCCCGCGGTTGGCCAGTTGTGTCGAGCCTTTGAGCGTCACCACGACCCGCTGCTCGATCTGTTCGAGCCAGCCGGCATCGAGCAGACGCTGATACAGATCGGCGGCCAGCGTGCCCCCCAAATGGTCATCGCAAAAGCGCGCACGTAGCAGCGAAGACGGCGCGGTCTGGGGATTGGCGCTCGGCGTCGAGCGTTTGAATACGTGAGGAATGTCCCGCGGTGCGCTGGCGATCGTGGCGCTGGCCAGAGCTTCGATGGCCGCTGCGATTTCCGGGGCAGCCAGGCGGAAAAAGCGCTTGCGTCCACGGACCTCGACCTTCAACAGGCCCCCGCCGGACAAACGCCCCAGATGCGCACTGGCCGAGGATGGCGACAACCCTGCCAGCAGCGCCAGCTCTTCGGTCTGGCGGGCCGAGCCATCCATCAACGCCCACATCATCGCACTGCGCTTGGGGTCGGCCAGCAGCGTGGCGATCTGGCTGATGCAAGGTGCATGTTCCATGTATTCACTCCCTGTTGAATCGTATCGTCTACTGCTCGAAGACATCTTGACCACTAATGTGTCGTCGGCCAAGACGGGTAAAACGCCATGAACCGGAGCACGCCAGGCCAGTGCTGCTGCCCCCGTCAATGGCGTGTCCGCAGCGTTTGTGCAGCGCTCGCCCGGCCCTGCAAAAACCGGCCGGATTCTGTCCTGGCCGGTTATCGGTGCAGGTTTGAGGCGGTGGCTAGTATAAGCGGGATGCACGCCGCTTCCTGCGCCGTGGCTGACACGAATGGTGATAGTTCCTGAGAGAAATTTCGCTAATTGCCTGCGACTAATGATCAACTTTCGGGAAATGGGGAAATTGACTACTCAATTCGGCGCATCGGCTGGCGAGCATTTCCCTCAAAAGGTTCACCGGCTTACTCAATTGTGCGCGATGGGCGCACAACAGATTCAGCGGAGCACGCTCGCAGAGCAATTCCGGCAGCAACACTTTGAGGCGTCCGGCGAGGACATCCGCGCCGACATCGAGCCACGACTTGTAGGCGATTCCTGCCCCCGCCACCGCCCACAACCGCACGACGTCGGCGTCATCGCTGAAGCGATCGCCACTGACCGTCAGCCCGACTTCACGTTTGCCGTCATGAAAACTCCAATGGTCGTGCACGCGACTGCCGAGCATGTACAGCAGGCAATTGTGCTGCGCCAGTTGTTCGAGCTGACGCGGCTCACCGTGGCGCGCCAGGTACGCTGGAGATGCGCAAAGCACGCGGCGATTGTCCGGGGCGATGGGCAGCGCCACCAGACTCGAGTCCTCCGGTTCGCCATAACGCAAGGCGATGTCCACCGGCTGGCGGAACAGGTCGGCGATGCGATCACCGAGCAACAGGCGCACGGTCAGTTTCGGATGCTCGCGCTGAAACTCGTCGAGCCATGGCAACAACAGGTTGCGGCCGAAATCCGAAGGCGCCGACAACTGCAGGATGCCGCTGACCTGATCCTGCGCACTGGAGAGAAATCGCCGGCCTTCGTCCAGCGAACTCAACGCGGCCCGGGCATATTCGAGAAAGCCTTCGCCCTCGGCAGTCAGGCGCAGGCTGCGGGTCGAACGCGCCAGCAGACGCACACCCAGTTGCTGTTCGATACGTTTGAGCGCGGCGCTGGCCACCGCGGCAGACATGTCCATCACCCGCGCCGCCGCCGACAGGCTGCCCAGATCCGCGGCGCGAACGAACAACTGCAAATCGTCGAAACGCAGCATTCTCAGCCTCGATTATCAAAAAAATATTGAAAGAGACTGCTCTTTTAGCCGGTTTTATCGTGCCGAGAAATAGCCAATGATCTGCTCAAGCGAATTTATCCCGCGACTGGAGCCAAACATGTCCCAAGCATTCACCGCCATCGCTACCCTGATCGCCAAACCCGGCCAGCAGGACACCCTCGAAAACGCCCTGCGCGCACTGGTTGAACCGAGCCGCGCCGAGGAGGGTTGCAGCCAGTACGACCTGCACCGCGACCTGGCCGATCCGCTGACTTTTTATGTGATCGAACATTGGGCCAGCGAGGAAATCCTCCAGGCGCACAACGCCAGCGCGCATTTTCAGAACTTCCAGGCCGCCGCCGGCCAGTGCATCGAACACTTCCAATTGAAACGTCTGGGCGCCATCGCCTGAGCCCTTCTTCTATTACCGTTACGGAGCAAGTCATGAAAGCCATCGCCTATTACGCCTCCCTGCCGATCAGCGACGAAAAATCCCTGCAAGACATCGAACTGCCGGACCCGGTCGCCGGGCCGCGCGACCTGCTGGTGGAAGTCAAAGCCATCTCGGTCAACCCGGTCGACACCAAGGTGCGGCAGAACGTGGCGCCGGAAAACGGCGCAGCAAAAGTGCTGGGCTGGGACGTCGCCGGTGTGGTCAAAGCCGTCGGCAGTGAAGTGACGCTGTTCAAGGCCGGCGACAAAGTGTTTTACGCCGGCTCCATCGCCCGTGCCGGTGGCAACAGCGAGTTGCACGTGGTCGATGAGCGCATTGTTGGCCACATGCCGAAATCCCTCGGCTTCGCCGAAGCTGCTGCGCTGCCGCTGACCGCGATCACCGCGTGGGAGCTGCTGTTCGAACGCCTGCAGATCCGTGAGGGCAAGACCGATGAAGGTCAAAGCCTGCTGATCGTCGGCGCCGCTGGCGGCGTCGGTTCGATCCTCACCCAACTGGCCCGCCAGTTGACCGGGCTCAAGGTCATCGGCACCGCATCCCGTGCACAGACTCGCGACTGGGTGACGGAGCTGGGCGCCGACCTGGTGATCGACCACAGCCAGCCGCTGAGCGAAGAACTGAAACGCGCCGGCATCGATCACGTGACCCACGTCGCCAGCCTGACCCAGACTGATCTGCACCTGGATCAACTGGTCGAGGCGCTGGCACCGCAAGGCAAACTGGCGCTGATCGACGATCCGAAGTCGCTGGACGTGACCAAGCTCAAGCGCAAGAGCCTGTCGCTGCACTGGGAGTTCATGTACACCCGCTCGCTGTTCGAAACCCCGGACATGATCGAACAACACAAACTGCTCAACCGCGTGGCCGATCTGATTGATGCGGGGACGTTGAAGACTACGGTGGGCGAGCATTTCGGCACGATCAACGCGGCGAACCTGCGCCGCGCGCACGAGTTGCTGGAAAGTGGCAAAGCCAAGGGGAAAATTGTTTTAGAAAGTTTCTAAGAATCCGAAGACCGCAATCAGCGCCAGACCATTCAAGGGCTGGCGCTGATTTTTGCCGTCAGTCAGATGCTTCTCCGTTGTCACAAATGCGATCGTATTCAGGTCTACACTCGAAGCCTCTGCGATACATCTTTTACGCAAGGGAGGTCAGCAATGAAGATCCTGATAAAAGAAGTGGCAAAGTCCCAATGGCAGGTTCGTCTGGACCAGCACGCCGTGACATTTCGCAGTGAAGCCGAGGCCCTCGCCTTCACCCGCACCCTTGAAGCGCGCCTGCACGCGCCCCATCAGATTCCCGACTCCGGACAGCAACGCGCCGCCGGCTGACGTATCAGGCTTCGGCCTGTGCTTGCGCCAACGCCCGGGCATTCTGCAAATGCCGGGTGTACATCGCGACACTCACCACCAGTAATCCACACAGGCTGATGACCATGGCCATCGGTATGGCACTGCCGTCGTGCAGAACGCCCACCAGCGAAGCCGCGCCGGAAGCCACGCTGAACTGCAGGCAACCCATCAGTGCCGAGGCACTGCCGGCGCGCGCGCCCTGACCGTTCATCGCACACGCCGCTGCGTTTGGCAGGATGCAGCCGAGGCTGGCAATACACACGAACAACGGAATCAACAGCGGCCACAAGGCTTCGGTGTGCATCGAGCTGACTGCGAGCAAAGAGACACCGGCCAACAGATACACCCACACCGCCCGCGACAGCAGGAAGGCCGGACCACGCTTGGCCAATAGCCGCGCGTTAACCTGGGCCACCAGAATGAACCCCGCTGCGTTGGTGCCGAACAGCCAGCCGAAATGCTCGGCCGGTACGCCATAGAGTTTGATGAAGACGAACGGCGAACCGGCGATGTAGGAAAACATCCCGGCAACTGCGATGCCGCCGGTCAGCGCGTGGCCGAGAAACACCCGGTCGCCGAACAACCGGCCGTATTGGCGCAACGCACCGGACAACGGCTGGCGCGGCACGTAGTCCGGCAGACTTTCCGGCAGACCCAGTGCCACAGCGAGGCCGGCCAGTGCGCTGAAGCCGGTCAGCACGAGGAAGATCGACTGCCAACCCGTGGTGTTGACCAGCAGACCGCCGAGCAGCGGCGCGAGGATCGGCGCCAGGCCCATCACCAGCATCAACTGCGAAAAGACTTTGGCCGAACCGACCGCATCGCACTTGTCGCTGACCACCGCCCGGGAAATCACCATTCCCGCGCAGCCGCCCAGCGCCTGAACGAAACGCGCGCCGATCAGCCACTCCAGATTCGGTGCATAGGCACAGGCCAGCGAGGCCAGGGTGAACAGGCCAACGCCGACGAGCAGTGGCAGGCGCCGCCCAAAACGGTCGGCCACCGGGCCGTATAGCAATTGACCGATCGACAGGCCGGCGAAATAGGCCGCCAAGGTCAGTTGCACATGCTTTTCATCAGTGCCAAAGGCCAGCGCCATCGACGGAAACGCCGGCAAATAGAAGTCGATCGCCAGCGGACCGAAGGCGCTCAAGGCACCGAGAATCAGAATGGTACGGAAGTTCATCAGGCATCCAGGTTGGATAGAAGTCGGCAGCCCGACAGTCTAGCCGCGCTGAGACACCTTGAACATTCCGATAGCTCGCTAACTATTAGAAATCAGATGACCTACACCTGAAACCTGTGGCGAGGGAGCTTGCTCCCGCTGGACTGCGCAGCAGGCCCAGTGTTTTTCAATTGGAAAAAAGGGCCGCTTCGCGACCCGGCGGGAGCAAGCTCCCTCGCCACAGGGGATTTATCGTTAACCGGCGAGTTTTACCGGGTAACCCTCTTCGCTGATAACCTCGATCACCTGCTCCGCGCTGAGCGAACTCTCGACGCCGACTTCTTTGGCCGCCAGATCGACCCGCACGCTGGCCGCCGGATCTTTCGCCTGCACGGCGTGGGTGATGGCTTTGACGCAGTGACCGCAGGACATGCCTTGAACATTGAACACTTGCATGGATTGACTCCCTTGAGTGAGGTTGCCGGCAGTGTCGAGCTTGCCACCATGGCAAGGTCAAGTTCTGGAAAAAAATGCCGGGCTGGCAATCGGCGCTGCGCTCAGCCAAGCTGCGCACACCAATGACTCAAACTCAGGAGATTCAGCCATGCGCTGGTCAGCTTTCAGCCTGTTTGGCTTGCTCAGCCTCTTTGCCGCCCTGCCCCAGGCCAACGCGACCGGTGAGGACTACGCCGTTCTGATCATCTCGCGCGAGCGTCTGGAAGTGCCGACTCCCTGCGAGATTGGCGTGTACGTTAATGATCAACTCGCTGGGCGCCTGCTGCAGGAACAGACCACTTCGTTCAACCTGCCCCACGGCACGATTTCCATTCGTCTGAAACAGTTGCCTGGCCAGGTGCCGGGTTGTCAGGCAGGCATGCTGGCACCGCCGGCGCAGGAGATCTCGCTCAAGGCCGGCGATGTGGTGAAGTACCGGATCGCGGCAAATGCCAAAGGCTTGTACCTGCGACCTGCCGCCCTCGAATACTAAGCGAAACGCCAAATTTGGGAGCGGGCTTGCTCGCGAATGCGCTGTGCCATTCAGCGATGATGTTGACTGACACAGCGCTTTCGCGAGCAAGCCCGCTCCCACATTGGTTTTGTGCTGAGTCAAATATTGGCGCTTGACCTTGCCCGCATGGCAAGGTTGATCCTTGTAGACATCTTCTACAGGGAGTAAGACCGATGTCCGATTCCATCACCTTCGACCTGCCGATTGCCGGCATGACCTGCGCCAGTTGCGCCGGGCGTGTCGAGCGGGCGTTGCGCAAAGTCAGCGGCGCCAGTGGCGTCAGCGTCAATCTCGCCACCGAACAGGCCCGCGTCCAGGCACCGGGTGACAGCTTGCCGGCGTTGATGGAGGCGGTGCAGCGCGCCGGTTACAGCGTGCCGCAGCAGACCATGGAATTGAGCATCGACGGCATGACCTGCGCCTCGTGCGTCGGTCGCGTCGAACGCGCCCTGAACAAAGTCCCCGGGGTGAAGAGCGTCAGCGTCAACCTCGCCAACGAACGCGCACACCTCGAATTGCTCGGTCAGGTCGACCCGCAATCGCTGCTCGACGCGGTGAGCAAGGCCGGCTACTCGGCCAGCGTCTGGCAAGCCGATCACCCCACTACCGATAACCAGCAACAGCGCCTGCAACATGAACGCTGGGCACTGATCTGCGCCATCGCCCTGGCCTTGCCGCTGGTGCTGCCGATGTTGCTACAACCGTTCGGCATCCACTGGATGCTGCCGGCCTGGGCGCAATTCGCCCTCGCCACCCCGGTGCAATTCATTTTCGGTGCGCGGTTTTACGTGGCCGCGTGGAAAGCCGTGCGCGCCGGGGCCGGTAACATGGACTTGCTGGTCGCCCTCGGCACCAGCGCCGGTTATGGCTTGAGCCTGTACGAATGGGCCACCGCCGCCGGGCGCATGCCGCATCTGTATTTCGAAGCCTCGGCGGTGGTGATCGCCCTGGTACTCCTCGGCAAATACCTGGAAAGCCGCGCCAAACGCCAGACCGCCAGCGCCATCCGCGCCCTCGAAGCCTTGCGTCCGGAACGGGCGATTCAGGTCATTGACGGTCACGAGCAAGACGTGGCGATCAGTGCTCTGCGCCTGAATGATCAGGTGCTGGTCAAACCCGGCGAACGTTTCCCGGTCGACGGCGAAGTGCTCGAAGGCCAGAGCCACGCGGACGAAGCGCTGATCAGCGGCGAAAGCCTGCCAGTGCCGAAACAGCCGGGCGATAAGGTCACCGGCGGTGCGATCAACGGTGAAGGTCGTTTGCTGGTACGCACCACCGCCCTCGGTGCGGAAAGTGTGCTGGCGCGGATCATCCGTCTGGTCGAGGACGCTCAGGCAGCGAAAGCGCCGATCCAGAAACTGGTGGATAAAGTCAGCCAGGTGTTCGTGCCCACCGTGCTGCTGATCGCTTTGGCGACACTGATCGGCTGGTGGCTGTACGGCGCGCCCATGGAAACCGCGTTGATCAACGCGGTCGCTGTGCTGGTGATTGCCTGTCCGTGCGCCCTCGGCCTCGCCACGCCGACGGCGATCATGGCCGGTACGGGTGTGGCTGCGCGTCACGGCATTCTGATCAAGGACGCCGAAGCGCTGGAACGTGCCCATGAAGTCGACAACGTGGTCTTCGACAAGACCGGCACGCTGACTTCCGGCACCCCGCGCATCGCGCATTTCAGTGCGCTGGATGGTGATGAAAATACCCTGCTGACACTGGCCGGTGCCCTGCAACGCGGCAGTGAGCACCCGCTGGCCAAAGCCGTGCTGGACGCTGCCGCCGAGCGCGGCTTGCAGGTGCCGGATGTCAGCGACAGCCAGTCCCTGACCGGGCGCGGCATCGCCGGTACGCTTGCCGGTCGGCGCCTGGCGCTGGGCAATCGGCGCTTGCTGGAAGAAAGCGGCTTGAGCGCCGGCCAACTCGCCGAGTCCGCCAAGGCCTGGGAAAGCCAAGGCCGGACCTTGTCGTGGATGATCGAGCAAAGCCCAGAAGCGCGGGTGCTTGGGTTGTTCGCCTTCGGTGACACGCTCAAGCCCGGCGCACTGCAAGCGGTGCAGCAATTGGCCGCCCGAGGGATCCACAGTCATTTGCTGACTGGCGACAACCGTGGCAGCGCGCGTGTGGTGGCCGAGGCGCTGGGCATTGAAAACGTGCACGCCGAAGTGCTCCCCGCCGACAAAGCCGCGACCGTCGCCGAACTGAAGAAAACCGGGGTGGTGGCGATGGTCGGCGACGGCATCAACGACGCCCCGGCACTGGCGGCGGCCGACATTGGCATTGCCATGGGTGGCGGCACCGACGTGGCGATGCATGCCGCCGGCATCACCTTGATGCGCGGCGATCCACAGCTGGTGCCGGCGGCGCTGGAGATCAGCCGCAAGACCTACGCGAAGATCCGCCAGAACCTGTTCTGGGCCTTCGTCTACAACCTGATCGGCATTCCGCTGGCGGCGTTCGGCTTCCTCAACCCGGTGCTGGCCGGCGCGGCGATGGCATTGTCGAGCGTCAGCGTGGTGAGCAATGCACTACTGTTGAAAACCTGGAAACCGAAGGATCTGGAGGAACAGCGATGAACATCGGCCAAGCGGCCCGGCACAGTGGCCTGAGCGCGAAGATGATCCGCTATTACGAGTCGATCGGCCTGCTCAAGGCTGCCCATCGCACCGACAGCGGCTACCGGGTCTACAGCGATGATGACCTGCACACGCTGGCGTTCATCAAGCGCTCGCGGGATCTGGGATTTTCCCTGGAGGAAGTCGGCAAGCTGCTGACCCTGTGGCAGGACCGGCAACGCGCCAGTGCCGATGTGAAGGCCCTGGCGCGTCAGCACATCGACGAGCTGAACCAGAGGATCCGTGAGCTCGGCGAGTTGCGCGACACCCTGCAGGACCTGGTCGAGCACTGTAATGGCGACCATCGCCCCGACTGCCCGATCCTCAAGGAACTGGCGTCGGGCTGCTGCGCGCAACCCGCCCGCGCCTGAGCGCCAGCAGCTTTACGGTCAACAGCGTACCGAGCGGGATGCCATGGAACAGCATGACCACGGCACCCGGCGTCCACCAGCCGTAAAACGGCGCGGCAACCAGCATGCCGACACCGAACCCGGTCATTTGCAGCAAAGTCAGGAAACTGAAAATCGGCAGGCGCAAATGCTCCGGTTCACGCTGCAGACGCGACATCAGGCTGACTTCGGAGAAACCGTCCCCCAGCCCCGCCGGCAGCGAAAACAGCAGCAGACCGTAAAGGCTGTGCTGCTGGAACATCAGGATAAAACCGCAGGACATCAACGCCACGCCGAAGAAATACCGTCGCTCCAAATCACGGTTATCCGTGCCTTTGAGGCGACTGGCAATCCGTGCGCCGAACAGTTTGCCGCTGGCCCATACCGCCAACATCAGACCCAGCGTGGTGCTGGCCGAATCAGGGGTCAGCAGTTTGGAGATGATCGGGAATCCGACGTTGTGCGCGGCACTGCCCAAGGTGTCGGCCATGGTCACGGCAAGCATCGCGGCGATCACCGGAGCGCTGCGCAGGCCTTGTTTCAGAGCTGACCATTCGCCGCGTTCGCTGGTTGATTGCTCGCTGACTTCTGCAACGGCGAAGCGCAACGGCGTAATCAACAGCGCCGCCAGCACATAGGTCAGTGCGTTGAGCGCAAACACCGTTGCGAAACCAAATGCCGCCACCAGCAAACCGGACACCAGACTGCCGCCGACCATGGCTGCGGATGACGCCGAGGTGATCCAGGCATTGGTTTTCAGTAGCTGCGCCGGGTCGATCAGCCTCGGCAACTGGCTGTTGAGGCCGATGGCGAACATCGAATTGCCAAAACCCAGGCCGAAGGCGATCACCGGCAACAGCAGCGCCTGCTGGCTCAGCGGCAGGATCAACAGCAGGCCAAGCAGCGCCGCACGCAGCAGATCGAAGGCGATCAGCGGCACCCGGCCACTCCAGCGCCGATAGAAGCGCGTACCGATCAGACTGGCAAAAATCCCCCCGCCAACCCGGCTGGCGAGAAAGATCCCGACGCTCATGGCGCTGTTGCTCAGCAGGTAGACATAGGTCGCCAGCGCGACCATGTTGAGGAAGGCGCCGAAGTCGGAGATCAGCCGGGCAGTGATGATGAGGCGGGCGTTCACATTCAATCCTTGAGTGTGCGAGGGCGGACAAGATTCCCACACACATTCCAGGAACACCACAAATCCCTGTAGGAGTGAGCCTGCTCGCGATGGCTGTGTATCAGGTAACACTTTTGCTGAATGACACACCGCCATCGCGAGCAGGCTCACTCCTACAAGGGATCTTCGGTGTTTCGGGCAAACACAAAAAACCCGGCCGAAGCCGGGTTTCTGTTCAAGCGCTTACTGCATCCACGGTGGCGGCGGTGGTTCGTCGGACTTGCCCTTGGGCTCGTCATCCGCCGCACGGATCGCCTGCTTGCGCTCTTCGTCGAGACGCGCCGCTTCGATCTCGCGCAACACACCGCCAACGTCGGCCAGATCTTCCGGATCATCGAACTCACCGGTCAGCACGCTGTTGGGGTGCAAGGTGCCGGCTTCGTACAACGCCCACATTTCCTTCGCGTAGCGGGTCTGCTTCAGCTCCGGGGCAAAGCGCCCGAAGTACGACGCCATGTTGCCCACATCGCGCTCGAGCATGCTAAACGCGTGGTTGTTACCGGCGGCATCCACCGCCTGCGGCAGGTCGATGATCACCGGCCCGGTCGGGGTCAGCAGCACGTTGAACTCCGAGAGGTCACCGTGCACCAGACCGGTACACAACATCAGCACGATCTGCGAGATCAGGAACGCGTGATACTCGCGGGCCTGATCCGGCTCCAGCACCACGTCGTTCAGACGCGGTGCGGCATCGCCATACTCGTCGGCCACCAGTTCCATCAGCAGCACGCCATCCAGAAAGTCGTATGGCTTGGGCACTCGCACACCGGCACCGGCCAGACGGAACAGCGCCGCGACTTCGGCGTTCTGCCAGGCGTCTTCGGTCTCTTTGCGACCGAATTTCGAGCCCTTGGCCATCGCCCGGGCCTGCCGGCTGTTACGCACCTTGCGACCTTCCTGATACTCGGCTGCCTGGCGGAAACTGCGTTTGTTCGCCTCCTTGTAGACCTTCGCGCAACGTAACTGGTTACCGCAGCGCACCACATAAACAGCTGCTTCTTTACCACTCATGAGTGGGCGCAGCACTTCGTCGACCAGACCGTCTTCGATCAGGGGTTCAATGCGTTTTGGAGTCTTCATCAGCTTTTATTGTGGGTCCTTTATTACCAAACACGCGAATGTCACTCGTTATACGGCAATCCTCGCGCTACGGGGAGGGGGTGCCGACCTGTGAACCCTATGGATGCACACACTGTGCCGAAATAATCGAGCTTTGCCGATCATAGCTGAGCCGGTTTGAAATGTTGGTAATCGGCGTCGAGGGCATTTGCGACAGAATCTGACATTGGCGTTCATTTCCCCTGTGGGAGCGGGCTTGCTCGCGAAAGCGGTCTGTCAGACACAATGACGGCGCCTGACACGACCCCTTCGCGAGCAAGCCCGCTCCCACAGGGGGATTGCGCTCAACGTTCGATGATTGCGGTGACACCTTGGCCACCAGCAGCACAGATCGAAACCAGCCCCCTGCCCTTGCCTGCTGCATCCAGCAGTTTCGCCAGGTTCGCGACAATTCGCCCGCCGGTCGCGGCAAATGGATGCCCCGCCGCCAGCGAGCTGCCTTTCACATTCAGTCGACTGCGGTCGATCGAGCCCAGCGGCGCGTCCAGCCCCAGGCGCGTCTCGCAGTATTCGGGGTCTTCCCAGGCCTTGAGCGTACACAGCACCTGCGCAGCGAATGCTTCATGAATTTCGTAGTAATCGAAATCCTGCAAGGTCAGCCCATTGCGCGCCAGCAGGCGCGGCACGGCATACACCGGCGCCATCAACAGACCTTCGGCGCCGTTGACGAAATCCACCGCCGCCGCTTCGCCATCGCGCAGATACGCGAGGATCGGCAAACCACGTTCTTTCGCCCATTCCTCGCTGCCCAGCAGCACCACTGAGGCGCCGTCGGTGAGTGGCGTGGAGTTGCCTGCCGTCAGCGTGCCCTTGGCGCTTTTTTCGAAAGCGGGTTTGAGCGTGGCGAGTTTTTCCAGGGTCAGGTCGGGGCGCAGGTTGTTGTCACGGGTCAGGCCGAGAAACGGCGTCATCAGATCGTTGTGCCAGCCTTCGCTGTAGGACGCGGCGAGTTTGTGATGGCTTTCGAGGGCCAGTTGATCCTGTTCTTCACGGGGAATGTTCCAGGTCTGCGCCATCAGTTCGCAGTGCTGGCCCATCGACAGGCCGGTGCGTGGCTCGCCATTACGCGGAAATTCCGGGATCAGGTGCCGTGGTCGCAGTTGCAGAAAGGTTTTCAGCTTGTCGCCGGTGGTCTTGGCGCGGTTGGCCTGCAGGAGGATTTTGCGCAGGCCTTCGCTGACGCTGATCGGCGCGTCCGAGGTGGTGTCGACGCCACCGGCAATGCCGCAGTCAATCTGGCCGAGGGCGATTTTGTTGGCCACCAGCAGCGCAGCTTCCAGCCCGGTGCCGCAGGCTTGCTGGATGTCATAGGCCGGAGTGGCCGGTGACAGCCGCGAGCCGAGCACGCATTCGCGGGTCAGATTCATATCCCGTGACAATTTAAGCACCGCACCCGCCACCACTTCGCCAATCCGCAGGCCGTGCAGGTTATAGCGTTCGATCAGGCCTTCAAGCGCGGCGGTGAGCATCACCTGATTGCTGGCAGTGGCGTACGGCCCGTTGGAGCGGGCGAAAGGGATACGGTTACCACCGATGATGGCGACGCGGCGCAGCTGACTCATGAAAAGCTCCTTTTCCAAATGGTCGAATTCACCTGAATCCTTGTAGGAGTGAGCCTGCTCGCGATCGCATCGTGTCAGTCAAAACATCTGTATCTGACAAATCGCTATCGCGAGCAGGCTCACTCCTACAGGGTTCAACGTTGTTTCTGAATTTGTGTTTGGCCACACAACCATCAGCGGCCAACTACTCTGCTGTTCTAGCGTAGGCCTTATTGTGTGGATCGAACGATTGATTGCCGTTGGTAGTCCACACTTTGAACCCCAACATTTGGAGAGCGTTCCATGTCTGACCGCTATATCGACTTCGCCAACTCATCCATCGGCCACCGTCTGGTCGGGGCTTTGGGCCTGCCGTCGCCGGTGCGGCTGGAACGCTGGCAGGCCGGACGCCTGCGGCCGGTGGACGGTGCGCTGCTGATCGGCGGCGGGCCGCTGGCCGAGCGGGTCAACGCGTTCGCCAACCGCCTGACCGACGCGATCTACAGCTACGGCACCGAACCGTCGCTGGCCACCGCGTGGATTCCCGGGCACGGGCCGAAACTCAAGGCCGTGGTGTTCGATGCCAGCGATCTGCAGCACACCGACCAGCTCAAACAGCTGCGCGAGTTCTTCCAGCCGCTGATGAAAAATCTCGACAGCAGCGCACATCTGGTGATTCTCGGTCGCGCCCCGGAAACCCTGCGCGAGCCCTTCGCCTCCAGTGCGCAACGGGCGCTCGAAGGTTTTTCACGCTCGCTGGCCAAGGAGCTGCGCAGCGGCGGCACGCTGCAACTGATCTATGTCGGTGAGGGTGCCGAAGATCAACTGGAAGGCCCGCTGCGGTTTTTCCTTTCGCCGAAAAGTGCCTTTGTCTCCGGGCAGGTGATTCGCCTGAGCCCATGCGCCACGCCGGTCACCGATTGGACCCGGCCATTGGCCGGACGCAAGGCGCTGGTCACCGGCGCGGCACGCGGGATCGGCGCATCCATCGCCGAAACCCTCGCCCGCGATGGCGCCGAGGTGATTCTGCTCGACGTCCCCCCGGCCAAGACTGATCTGGAAGCCCTCGCCGCGCGTCTTGGCGGCCGGGCGATCACCCTTGATATCTGCGCCGAAGATGCCGCCGCGCAACTGATCGAACAACTGCCGGACGGCCTCGACATTCTGGTGCACAACGCCGGGATCACTCGCGACAAGACCCTGGCCAACATGACCCCGGAATTCTGGGATGCGGTGCTCGCGGTCAACCTCAACGCCCCGCAAGTGCTGACCAAGGCTCTGCTCGACAGCGGCACCCTGCACGACAATGCGCGAGTGATTCTGCTGGCCTCGATCAGCGGCATCGCCGGCAATCGCGGACAGACCAACTACGCCGCGAGCAAGGCCGGCCTCATCGGTCTGGCGCAGGCCTGGGCGCCAACTCTGCACGAACGCGGCATCAGCATCAACGCCGTGGCCCCGGGCTTCATTGAAACCCAGATGACCGCGCACATTCCGTTCGCCTTGCGCGAGGCCGGGCGGCGCATGAGTTCGCTGGGCCAGGGCGGTTTGCCGCAGGACGTCGCCGAAGCCGTCGCGTGGCTGGCGCAACCGGGCACCGGCGCGTTCACCGGGCAGGCGCTGCGGGTCTGTGGACAAAGTGTACTGGGGGCCTAGGCATGAGCATCGAATGGCACACGCTGGATCGCGAACCGAGTCTGCCCGGCCTGTATGCGCGGGCCGCTGCACGACGCAAGATCACCGGCACCACCCTGCCCGACAGCGGTTTGCGCTGTTGGATCGACATCGACCACAAGCGGCTGGCGGACTATCGCAAGGTCTGTGGATTTACCGATGACGGACTGCTGCCGCCGACTTATCCACACATCCTCGCGTTCGCCCTGCAGATGCAATTGCTCACGGCGAAGGAGTTTCCATTCCCGCTGCTGGGGCTGATTCACCTGAACAACCGCATTCGCGTGTTGCGGCCCATGGGCGGGATCAGTCGCGCGCAAGTCAGTGTGCGGGTGCACAATCTGCAGCCGCATCCCAAAGGCGCGACCTTCGATGTGCTGACCACTCTCGATGATCAACTCGGGCCGCTGTGGGAAGCGGAAAGCCAGATGCTCTGTCGCGGCGTGAAACTCGACGGCGAACCCGTCGAGCAACGCTGGGAACCCACGCAGATCCTGACGCAGGTTGCGCAGTGGAAAGCACCGGCCGATATCGGTCGGCAATACGCCAAAGTCTCGGGCGACTACAACCCGATTCACCTGAGCGCCGCCAGTGCCAAGCTCTTCGGCTTCCCCACGGCCATCGCTCACGGTTTGTGGAACAAGGCCCGTACGCTCGCAGCGCTGAGTGATCACCTGCCCAAGGCCAACCTTGAGGTCAGCGTGTTTTTTCACAAACCGGTGCGTTTACCCAGTGAGGTGACTTTGCTGGCGAGTGCAGCAGGCTCCAGCGGTGAACTGCGTTTGATCGGTGCAGGCGACCTGGAGCACATGGTCGGTCAGTGGCAGCCGATTGCCTGATCGCTGAAGAGGGGGCTTTGTCTCCCTCTTCAAGGCCGGCCAAGCCTGTAAATTGTGTATATATCACTTAAGTTTTCACCCGCACGAGCCCTTTTCCGGCAACGCACCAAGCCTTGATTCTCAAGGCTTTTTTTTTGCCCGTTTATACCTTGGGTATTAGTCCTTAGGTCCTGTACACCGCTATGTATATAAAGGCGTTAATACCAACTTGAGAATGGCGAGGATCCAGTCGCGCGATTGATATGAGCACAACGGACGGAGGCATTGCCGGCGCTAGAACCGGCGGGCCATCGAATACAACGAACGTTGTGACAGGTGCAAGGAACTCAATCATGAAAACTCAATTTGCGTGGTCCAAATCAGCAATCGCTTTGGCATTGATCTTCTCCCTCGGCCTCGCTGGTTGCAGCAGTGGCGGTGGCGGGCATCACAGCAGTTCCGGCAGTTCGTCTCCAGCCAGTGGTACGGCAGGAACGTCCGGGTCTTCGGGCAGCTCCGGTACAGATGGCACGAGCGGTACTGGCGGCACGGGCGGTACTTCCGGAACCGGCGGCACCGGTGGAACTGGCGGCACGACAGTGATTACCGGTCCGGTCGGGCCGACCGGACCTACAGGGCCAACTGGCCCGACAGGCCCCACCGGCCCCACGGGTCCAACTGGCCCGACTACCCCAACTACCCCGACCACCACTCCGGTAGTGACCAACTCGCTAGTGCAGGATGTCGGCAAAACCGTCGCCGGCGTCGGCGATGGCGTCGGCCAGATCGGCGACTCCCTGGGCACGGTTCCTGTCGTCGGTGGCGTCGTACAAAGCGCAGCCAACACCGCCGGCAACGTAGTCAGCACGTTGGGTAATGGCTTGACCAACGGCATCGGCAAGCTGGGAACAGTCGACAATGGCCTCGGTGTGACCGCCTCCTCGGTTGGCGGCGTGGTCACCGATGTCGGCAACGGCGTCTCTGATCTGAGCGGGAAACTGGCCACGGCGACCAGCAGCGTTCCGGTGGTGGGTGGCGTGGTCACCAAAGTCGCACCGGTACTCAACGGCGTTGGCGAAAAAGTCACCATGCTCGGTGACACCCTCAGCACGGCAACAACGACCGGCCCACTCGGTTCAGTGACCAAGAGTGTCGGTAACGGACTGGTGCCGGTGATCGCCATGGTTGAAAGCACCACCGACAAAATCGGTGACACGACCGGGCTGGGCACACCGCTTAACGGTGTCCTGCAACAAGTCGGCGGCGCCGTAAACGGGCTGGGTACACAGGTCACCGGCACTGGCAATGGCAATCCCGTGACCAACACCCTCGGCGGCGCACTGAGCAACGTCGGCACCACGGTCAGCACGGCTGGCGGCCTGGTCAGCAGCGGCACAAGCACCGGTGGAGGCACGGGTGGCGGTCTTGGCGGGGGACTTGGCGGAGGCCTCGGCGGTACCGGCCTGCTGCAAACCGTTGGCGGTGCAGTGGTCAACGTCGGCACAGGATTGAACGCAGGCAACAACAATGGTCTGGTGAGCGCAGGCGGCGTGGCCGGCGCATCGGCGGGCAACGTAATCGCCTCGCTCAATACCGTTCTGGGTGGTTCCGGTACACCGATAACCAGCACCACAGCGCCACTGGCAGCACTGGGCAGCAACGTCGGCGCCGCACTCAACCCGGTTACCACAGCAGTCTCCGGCCTGACCCAACAAGTCGGCGCCGCGACCGGCCTCGGCAGCCCGGTTGCCGGCCTGACCAATCAGGTAGGTGGCGCGGTCAGTGGTCTGGGCGGTGCAATCGCCGCAACGAATAATCCGGTAGGCACCGCAGTCGGCGGTCTCGTCAGTAACGTCGGCGCTACCGTTGGTGCGGTCGGCGGACTGGTCAGCGGCGGCACCACCACTGGAGGCACCGCAACCGGTGGCCTGGGTGGCGTACTTGGTGGCCTGACCGGCGCTCTTGGAGGCAACAAACGCTAAATTGCACCTGGCCGATTCGACGGCCTCACCTACAGCGCCTACGCTTGGTTGAGGGCGGAAGATTCCCACGAATCTTCCGCTTTTTTCTTAGGAGAAAAACAGCCCTGTGCTGCGACCTGACCACGGAGTGTCCTATGCGCGTAATGGCATCCCTGCTGTTCCTCAGTCTCAGTTCCGCCGCTTTCGCCGACACCCTGCCCAGCTTTCTCAACAGCAACGAAACCATTCGCAATCTGCCCGTGCCGAATCTGCCGGCCGATGCCTATCGCCCGGCCACCACCCCGGTGCAAGTGCCGGAACCCGGCGCGGCCAGTGCCCAGCCGCTGATGATGGAAACCAGAATCACCCTGAAGACGGTGCAGATTGAAGGCGGGACGATCTATCCACTCGGCGAACTGGCCGAGATCTACAAACCCCTGATCGGTCACCAGACCAGCCTTGCCGACCTGATCGAAGCCACCCGCAACATCACCCGCCGCTACCAACAGGACGGTTATCTGCTGTCCTACGCGTTCTTGCCTCAACAAAAGTTCGACGACGGGGTAGCGCGGGTGGTGTTGGTGGAAGGCTACGTCAGGGATATCCAGATGCAGGGCGACGTCGGCCGGGTCAAAGGCCTGCTCGATAAACTGGCAGCGAAAATCCAGGCCGAACGGCCGCTGACCCGCAAGACCTTCGAGCGCTATACCACGCTGATGACCCGCATTCCCGGAGTGACGGTGCAGGCCCAGGTGCCTCCGCCCGGCACCACCGACGGTGCCACGACCCTGGTCGCCCAGGCCAGTCGCAAACCGTTCACCAGCACCCTGAGCACCACCGAAGACAATCGTAACGGCACTCAGGCATTGCTCGGCGTGAGCAGCAACTCGCAAACGGCCATGGGCGAACAGCTGACCCTCAGCGGCCTGTTTCCGCCGGGGCACGACGCAGAGCATTACTATCGCCTGGACTACAACCAGTTCCTCAATGCAGAGGGCACACAACTGAGCCTGTTCGCTTCGCGCTACCGCGCCGACCCGGGCACCAACGTGCAACTGGATAACGGTCTGGAACTCAAGCCGCATCAGGAAGACGATCGCTACTCCATCGGTTTCAGTCACCCGATCATCGCTTCGCCCAACGAGTTGCTCAGCGCCGGCGCAAGGCTTTATGCGGTCGACGATACCACCCGCTATAACGTCGTCGGCTACCCCTTGAGTGTCGAAGAACGCACCGACATCCGCGCCGTCGCCATCGAAGGTGACTGGCGCAAGTCAGACGCCCAGCAACTGCGGATTCTCAGCGCGGGCCTGTACCAGGGCATCGACGGCATGGGCGCGCACACCAATAACCCGGATCTGGATATCAACTTTTTCCGGATGCGCCTGTCCGGCGTACAGAGCGACAAGTTCTTCGACAACTGGCAGGGCGTGCTGTCGGCGGCGCTGTACTGGAGCGATGACACGCTGCCCGACAGTGAGCGTGCGGTGTTTGGCGGGCAGAATTTCGGCCGTGGCTACCCGGACGATCAGGCGTCGGGGGACAAGGGCTGGGGGGCGGCTTACGAGGTCAACTACAGCTTCAACCGCGACGGCAACTGGGTGCGCATCCTGCAGCCGTACGTGGTGCTGGACCGTTCGAAAACCTGGTTCAACAAACTGGCGGTGCAAAGCAGTGACCTGTCCTCGGCGGCCGTCGGGCTGCGCTTCGGCGATGCCAAGTACTACAACATTGCGCTGGAAGCGGCCAAGCCGATGGCCGATGAAGCACTGGACACCTACAACCGCCGGATGAGGTACAGCATCAGCTTCAGCTATCAGTTGTAGGAAGTCAGATCAATCAACTGAGCGGACAGACCGCTTGCTCTCACATTGCAGCGCACATCCCTGTGGGAGCGGGCTTGCTCGCGAAAGCGGTGGATCAGCCAGCATTTTTGCCGACTGACACTACGCCTTCGCGAGCAGGCTCGCTCCCACAGGTTTTACGCGAAGTGGATCAGAACGCGTAACGCACCTTCGCAGTAAAGCTGTCGGAGTCGAAACCGCTCGAAGTCAGATAGTTGTAAGAGCCGCCGACGCTCCAGGCACCCATCCGGTAGTTGGCGCCCAGACCCAGTTCGTAGCTGTCACGCACCGGCGGTCTGGTAAACCGTATCCTGCTCATCCAGCCGCGCCAGCAGATTCGATACACGACCGACCGCCGTCGCCGCGTTGCGGCTGCCACCGACCGCCAGGGTGTTCTCGGCCAGTTCCTCGCTCGACTTGGTCGTCACCACACTGGTGATGCCCGTTGCCACTCAAGTCGACCAGACCCAGGCTCTGCAGATTGCTGTTCAGCGATCCGCCGCTCAAGTCGTAATTGAGGTTGGCGCCAATAATCAAAGAGCTGGTGAAAGGCGCAAGGCGCGTCAGCCGACATCTACCTTGGCAATGGGAAACAGATTGTTCAGCGTCTCAAGCAACCTGACGTGATAGATCGGCTTGCGAAACAGATCCAGCACCTGCAAGCGCAGCATGTCGCTGACATCTTCCATATCCGCATGCCCGGACGTCACGATGACCGGCAAGTGCTGACGCGACGTGTGCTCGCGCAAACGCTTGATCAGCGACATGCCGGACTCCTCCGGCATGCGCAGATCCGTAATCACCAGGGCAATATCGGGATGCCGGGTCAGATGGTGCAACGCAAGCTTCACCGATGTCGCGGTATGGCAGACAAACCCCTCGCCCTCCAGCAACTCCGCCAACTCGAGCAACGCGTCCTCTTCATCGTCAACCAGAAGCAACTGTTGGCGCGGGATCGAGGAAGCAGTCATGGGCAATACCTGAAAACCGAGGGTGGAACAGAGTGTAGTGCGACAGTCGCCAAGTGCGAGTTTTATCCCGCTCAGGGCGTGGGTGCCGTTACCGCCGTACCACCCAGTGCCACCAGCAGATTATTGAACATGATCAGCACTCTGGCACCGACGGGCGTGACAAAGACCACCACCACGACCGCTACCATCGCGACCACGATTGCATACTCGATAGCCGAGGCAGCTTCGGTACTGGAGAAAAAGCCGCGGGCACGCATCTTCAGGTACTCAAAGAACATCACCGTTCTCCTCAGGGATTGGCAGCGCGACTATGGTGTTGCACGGGTTTGCGCGGTGCCACCCAGTCCGACCAGAATATCGTTGAAGTACTGCAGGACGCGGTTGCCCAGTGGTGTCACAAACGCCACGACGACAACGGCAACCATGGCCACCACTATCGCGTACTCAATTGCCGACGCCGCTTCTTCGTTCTTCACGAACAGCCGGGTTCTGGCCACCATATAGTCGATGATCATCTGAAACATACGTCCACTCCTTTGCGCCTCTGGCGCCGCTAACGCTACAGCGGCAAAGCCTCCACCGTGCTATCTGAGCATTGTCAACAAACCCCCGGTCAACAACTGTAAGAACGGATTAATCACAAAGAATTAATCAGTTGGTCGTGACGCTTAGTTCAACTGTTAATTGGCGATTGCTCATACTTTAGTGAGTTATTTTCCGGCCAGTAATGGCGTTTTGGCTTGGATCAGCTAGCTTGGAAATAGCGAAATAGTTGCATGTTCATAGCTGCCTGAATGCGAAATTCCCTTGTCAGGAAATACGGGCTTGTAGTGCAGCAGGAAAGGGAGAGCCGTCATGAACAGTCGCATCACCATGGGCCTTGCAGCATTACTTCTGCTGGGAGCAATTTTTGTCGGCTATTGGGGACTGGTGCTCAGTCGTCAACCGGCGCCTGTTGCCGAAGCTCCCGCCGCCCCGGTCGCCACTGTTGAAAAAACCGTTGCCGTCGCCGAAGACCAGACCCGTCAACCCGTGGTGGTGCTGCTGCACGATGTGCCGCCGTTCACCCCACTCACTGCCGCCGACGTGACCGTGGAAAAGCTGCGTAACGCACCGGCCGGCAGCCTTAAAAGTGTCGATCAGGTCGTTGGCCGCAAACCCTGGCGGCCGCTGTCTGCCGGCACCTGGCTGAACGACGAAAGCTTCGACGCCGGCGGTGCTCTGGCCCGCATGATCCACAGCGATGAACGCGCGCTGACCGTGGCAATCGATGAAGTGATCGGCGGCGCCGGGCAACTGATTCCCGGCGACTATGTCGATGTGCTGCTGTACCTGCGTCAGGACAGCAGCAACCTGCAACAGTCGGCGCAGGTTGTCGTGCCCGCCCTGCGCGTGCTCGGCGTCGGTGACCAATACGGCCTGACCAACGACGGCCAACCCGCCACACCGGCCCTGAACAGCGACGACAAAATCAAACAGGATCAACGCCGAATCGCCGCGCGCACCGTGGTGCTGGCGGTGCCCGAGCAATTGCTGAGCCGGATGATGCTCGCCACCCAGGTCGGCACCTTGCGGCTGGCCGTGCGCAGCAGCGAAGAACAGCGCCTGGCCAAATACTGGGCCGGCGAAGCGCAGTCGCCGGCGCACCTGGACAACGCCAACAGCCAACTCTTCCAGTTCACCCAACTGGCGCTGGGCAGCGGCCCGAAAGCGCCATCCAGCGCTGAACACGGCGCTGCGCGCAAAGCGATGGAAGTGATTCGCGGCAATCAGATTTCCCAACAAGCCCCATGACTGAGCAAGGATCCAAGTGCATGCAGAGTCGATTCAGGCCGATATTAAAACCTGTACTCCGGGCCTTGATACTGACAGGACTGTCGATGAACGCGGCCTTCGCGGCCACGGGCAATTGCTCGGCGCTTTCCCGCATGCCCCCGGTGATCGAGATCGGCGAAGGATTCCAACAGGACATCCAGTCGCCAGTGACGATCACCCGCGTGGCAATCGGCGACCCGAAAATCGCTGACGTGCACGACACCGGTCACTCATCTTTTCTGCTGACCGGGGTCGCCCCCGGCGCCACCAGTCTGATGGTCTGGACGTCATGCTCCAGTGAGCCGCGCCAGAGCATGGTGTTCGTTCAAGGCAGCGCCACTGCTGCTTTGACCAACGCCAGCCGAATGCCTTCCGATGATCCGACGCTGCCCTCGCAAGTGCAGACCGACATTCGCTTCGTCGAAGTCAGCCGCACCAAACTCAAAGAAGCCACCGCCTCGCTGATCGGCACCCGTGGCAATTTCCTGTTCGGCTCCCCGGGTACGCTGCCGCCCATCGACGGTGTACCGACCCCGAAACTGCCGGTGGACAACACCCTGTTCAACTTCTCGTGGATCGGCGGCAAGACCATGGCGATCATCAACGCCCTGGAAAGCAGTGGCTTCGCCTACACCCTCGCGCGGCCAAGCCTGGTGGCACTGAGCGGGCAGAGCGCGAGCTTTCTGGCCGGGGGTGAAATCCCGATTCCGGTGCCCAGTTCCGGCAGCGACAACGTGTCGATCGAATACAAGGAGTTCGGCATCCGCCTGACCCTCACCCCGACCGTCATCAGTCACGACCGCATCGCGCTGAAGGTCGCACCGGAAGTCAGCGAACTGGATTTGAGCAACGCCGTGCAAATCGCCGGCACCACCGTTCCGGCCCTGACCATTCGCCGGACCGACACCAGCGTCTCGCTGGCCGATGGCGAAAGCTTTGTTATCAGTGGCTTGATCAGCACCACCAACAGTTCGCAGGTGAACAAGTTTCCGGGGCTGGGCGATATCCCGGTGCTCGGTGCCTTTTTCAAAGGCTCGCAGATCAAGCGCGAAGAGCGCGAGCTGCTGATGATCGTCACGCCGCATCTGGTACAGCCACTGGCGGCCGATGCACAACTGCCGTCGCTGCCGGGGGAAAAACTGCGCAACTACGACCCGAATTTCTACCGCATGTTCTTCCTCGAAAACGGCAACTTCGACAAACGCAGCGGGTTGTCGCAATGAGCCAGAGCCTGAGCCAGACCTTCCTTGCGATCACCCGCAACAGCACCGATCTGGAGTGGCTGCAAAGCGCCCTCGCCCCCCTCGGTCAAGTGGTGAGTGCCGGTGGCGGCAGCCTCGACGAACTGCTGGCACTGGTCGACGTGACCTTTGCCAGCCTGGTGTTCGTCGGCCTCGACCGCGAGCACGTGGTGGCGCAGAGCGCACTGATCGAAGGCGCGCTTGAGGCCAAGCCGATGCTGGCGATCGTCGCGCTGGGCGACGGCATGGACAATCAGCTGGTGCTCAATGCGATGCGTGCCGGTGCCCGGGACTTCGTCGCCTATGGCTCGCGCTCCAGCGAGGTTGCCGGACTGGTGCGCCGGTTGAGCAAACGCCTGCCACCCGTGGCACCCAACACGCAACTGGGCGGCCTGACCGTGATGTACGGCGTGCAGAGCAGTTCCGACGGCGCGTTGCTGGCCAATCACATGGCGCTGGTGGTGCAAAAGAGCGGGCAGCAAACCTTGCTGCTGGACCTCGGCCTGCCCCGCGGCGATAGCCTTGCCCTGTTGGGGCTGGAGAGTTCGTTTCACTTCGGTGATGCCTTGCGCCACTTGCGCAGACTCGACGCCACACTCATCGACAGCGCCTTCACCAGCGCCGAAGCGGGCCTGCGGATTCTCGCCTACGCCAGCAACGACGAGCCACTGGAAAACACCAGCGCCGCCGAGCTGTATATGTTGCTCAGCGCGCTGCGCCAGCACTTCCAGCACATCGTCGTGAACCTCACCGGGCAAGCCGACAGCGAAGCATTGCGCACCTTCGTCAGCCACTGCGACAAGCTGCTGTGGTACACCGATCAGAACGTGCTCAACTGCCGCCGCAACCTCGCCGTGCTCAACCAGTGGCGCGAAAAAGGCATGAAACTCGATCATGGACGCCTGCTGATCGACCGTTATCTGAGCAACGTGGCGCCGAGCTCGGAAACCCTCGGCAAGACCTTCAATCTGGAAGTCATTGCGGTACTGGCGTTCAATCCTGAAGTGCGGCTCAACGCGAAAAATCAGGGCGTGAGTCTGTTCGAACTGGCGCCCCGGGAAAAAGTCACCCAGAGCCTGCGCGCCCTCGGTGAACGCCTGGCCAAACGCTCCGAGGGTCTGGCCAAACCGAAAGTCACCTGGTTCGACCGCTTGCGAGGTTCCTCATGAGCGCGGAAAAACTCTTCGGCGCACCGCAACGCGCAGGTCTCGGCAACACCGATCACGAAGGCCTGAAACTGGTGCTGCACCGCTACATCATCGACGCCATCGAAGAGTCGGGGAGAAACCTGCTGGAAGGCTCGCGCCAGCAGCTGGCGCAATTTGTCACCGACAAGGTCGCCGAATACATCGCCCGTTTGCACCTGGCGATTTCCCGCTATGAGATGGAGCGGCTGGCCGAAGAAATCGTCGACGAACTCACCGGCTTCGGCCCACTGGAGGTGTTGCTGCGTGATCCGTCGGTGACCGAAATCCTGGTCAACGGCCCGCACCGGGTGTTCATCGAACGCGACGGCGTGCTGCATCAAAGTGACTTGCGCTTCATCGATGCGCACCACGTCGAACGGGTCATGCAGCGAATTCTCGCACCGCTGGGGCGACGCCTCGACGAGTCTTCACCGATGGTCGACGCACGCCTCCCGGACGGCAGCCGGGTCAACGCGATCATCCCGCCGATCGCTCTCGACGGCCCGTGTCTGTCGATCCGGAAGTTTCGCAAGGACATGCTCAAAAGCACCGACCTGATGGCCATGCAGACGATCGACATGGCGATCTTCGACTTCTTCCAGGACGCCGTGGGCAAGCGCTGCAACATCCTCATCAGCGGTGGGACCGGCACCGGGAAAACCACGTTGCTCAATATTCTCAGCCAACTGATCAACCCTCATGAGCGTCTGGTGACCATCGAAGACGTCGCCGAATTGCAGCTCGGCCACCCGCACGTCGTGCGCCTCGAAACCCGTCCGCCGAATGCCGAGGGCCACGGCGAAGTGAAGGCCAGCGACCTGATCCGCAACGCCCTGCGGATGCGTCCCGACCGGATCATCCTCGGCGAGATTCGCGGCGTCGAAGTGGTCGACGTGCTGACCGCAATGAACACCGGCCACGACGGTTCGATGAGCACCGTGCACGCCAACAACGCGCAGGATGCCTTGCTGCGACTGGAGACGCTGGTGGGCCTTACCGGCCGCACGATCGCCGAACGCACCTTGCGCCAGATGATCTGCGCGGCGCTCGACGTGGTCATTCAGTTGACCCGCATGCCCGACGGCCGCCGCTGCGTCAGTGAAGTGGTGGAAGTGGTCGGTATCCGCGAGGACGTCTACGTCACCAACACCCTGTTCCGCCTCGACCGTCGCACCGGTTTCGGCTTCCTGCGCGAAGCCGTCAACCCGGCCGGCGACAAGTTGCGCAACGACGCCCATCCGGGCTGACGGCAAGGAGCACCGAGCATGCTTGGACCGGTCATTCTCATCATCATGTGTCTGATTCTGCTCGGGCTGTCGATCCGCCTGTTCCTGCATGGCATCCACAAGACCGCCAACGAAAAGGTACTCAATCGACTCGCCGCCGGCCAACCGCAGATCGCTGTGGAAAAAACCCGATGGGTGGGCCTTGAGCGAATGTTTCTGCGCGCCGGGCTGGGCCGCCCGACCGAGCGTTTCGGTCTTTGGCTGAGCCTGTGGGCCATCGCCATATTGCTCGGTTACCTGCTGGGCCACTGGCTCGGATTGCTGGTGGCGCTCCTCATGCCGCCGGTGATTTTGCGCCTGTACATTTCGTGGCTGTACCGCCGCCGGCTCAAACGCATGATCGAGCAACTGCCGCAGTTGCTTGATCACACCGTGCGCAGCCTCAAGTCCGGCCGCACCCTGAGCGACGCGGTCATGGGCGGAATCGAAGCCAGCGACGATCCGCTGAAAACTGCCATGGGCCGGGTACAACGCAACGTGCAACTGGGGGTCAATCTGCCGGACGCCGTCAGCGACTTCGCCGAGCTCTATGAGCAAGACGAACTGCGCATGTTTGCCCTGGGCCTGAAGGTCAACCACCGCTACGGCGGCAACGCCAGCGAGCTGCTGGAGAACCTGATCAAACTGATCCGCGAACGTGATCAGGGCGCTCGCCAATTGCGCGCGATGACCGGCGAAACCCGGATGACCGCGTGGGTGCTCGGCGCGCTGCCCGTGATACTGGTGAGTTACTTCATGCTGACCAATCCCGGCTACATGCTCGGCATGTGGCACGACTCCGGTGGCCAGACCATGCTGATTGCCGCACTGGTGCTGCAGGTGCTCGGCTGCCTTGCGCTGTGGCGCATGTTGCGGAGCGTCTGACATGATCTTTCTTGTCGCCCTCATGTTATTGCTCGGTGCGTTTTTGCTGGTGGCCAACCACTTACTCACCGAACGCCGCCGCGAGCGCCAGGTGACTCAACGCCTGCAAGGCAACCTGGTGCGCGAAAGCCGCCTGGGCAACTGGTTGCGCGCCTTGGGCAACAGCCGGTTTGGCCGACGCTCGGTGAGCATCGACAGCGAAACCCAGACCCTGCTCAGCCGCCTCGGCTGGCGCCGCGCCAGCGAGCGTTCGTTGTACGCGGCGTGTCAGATCGGCACTCCGCTGCTGGCGCTGGGTGTCGGACTGTTTTTGCGAGAAGTGTTCTTCCCCCACGCGCCGAACGGCTGGCTAGTGCCGATGCTCGCCACCGGCGCCGGTTACCTGCTGCCCAAACGGCTGCTGGCGTACGCCGCAGCGCGCCGGCAGAAGACCATCGCCGTAGAAATTTCGACATTCATTCCGCTGCTGCGCATCCTGTTCGAATCCGGCATGGCGGTCGAACAGGCGCTGCGTGTCCTCAGCACCGAAGGGCAAAAACTGCTGCCGGAACTGACCACCGAACTGCGCCTGATCCTCAGCCGCGTCGACTCGGGCCTGGAGCTCGGCCAGGAACTCAACAAGACCGCCGTGATGCTCGCAGTGGACGAATTCACCGACACCTGCGTGATCCTCCAACAACTGATTCAACAGGGCGGCGGCGCGATGAAATCGCTGTTGTCGCTCAAGCAATTGCTCGACGACCGACGCCTGACACGGCTGCAGGAGTACGTGTCGAAAATGTCGGCAAAGATGTCGGTGGTGATGATGCTGTTTCTTTTTCCGGCCTTGCTGATCGTTCTGGCCGGTCCCGGTTTCACTGCCATTTCAAGGGCGTTTGCAAACTGACGTGGGCTCATGGAGAGCGTTTGATGAAAGTACTGATTGTCATGGCAAGTCTGTTGATGCTCGGCGGTTGCGCCACCGACGGCCAGGCGCCGTGGACGGCAATGCTGTCACCGTCCAGTTGCAGCAAATTGAGCTCTGAACAAGAGCTGTCCCTGAACCTGGCGGACGATCTGGCCAACGACGGCAAACTGCACGCCAGCCTCGCCAACCTGCAGAGCATGCCCGACAACTTGAGCGAAGTGCGCCTGCGCAAAGCCAAGGTCTACCGCCTGCTCGGCCGCAGCGAAGCCGAGCCGCTGTACCGCGGTTTGCTCGGCGGCTGCCTGACCGCCGAAGCCGAACACGGCCTGGGCCAGCTCTACGCCGCCCGCGGCGACAACGGCCAGGCCCAGGCCCACCTGCAACGCGCCGCACGCCTGGCCCCCACCGACGAAAAAATCCGCAACGACCTCGGCGTGGTCTACCTCAACCAACTGCGCCTCGAAGACGCCCGCTTCGAATTCCTCACCGCCATCGAACTCAAGCAGAACAATCAACTGGCAACGATGAACCTGGTGTCGTTGCTTCTGTACCAGAACAACTGGCAACAAGCCGCCGAAATCGTCAGCCGCGCCAAACTGACCCCGGCGCAATTCACCGAAGCCCAGGAACGCGCGGAAAAACTCAAAACGCCGATCCCGGCGAAACCGGCGACCAGCAATCAAGTGGCGGTAGCGGCTGATCCGCAAACGTCGACAATCAAATAAGGAGACAGCCATGAACGCACTCAAAGGCCTGTGCTACCTGAGCTTGTTGAGCTTGCCGCTGAGCGCCTTCGCCATCGACGCCGGCCCGGCCTCCGCGCAGCAACAGGAAACCGAAGGCTGGCTGCTGCTGCAAAGCCGCAACAAAGCCGCCTCGGAAAAAACCCAGACCGCCACCGCCGCTGAACGGGAACTGGCGATGCAGCGCTGGCTGAAAAAGTACAAATACGAAATTCCGGATCTCTACGACCCGGATGCGGGCGGCAAGATCGAGACCAACAAGTGATTTGATGCTGGCCGCCATACCGCCATCGCGAGCAGGCTCACTCCTACAATGGGATGGGGTGTGTCCTGTTGGAGGTTGGGCGGCTGTCAGGCCGCCTTCGCGAGCAAGCCCGCTCCCACAATGGGATGGGGTGTGGTCTGTGGAGGCTGGGCGGCTGTCAGGCCGCCATCGCGAGCAAGCCCGCTCCCACAATGGGATGGGGTGTGGTCTGTGAAGGCTGGTCGGCTGTCAGGCCGCCTTCGCGAGCAAGCCCGCTCCCACAATGGGATGGGGTGTGGTCTGTTGGAGGTTGGGCGGCTGTCAGGCCGCCTTCGCGAGCAAGCCCGCTCCCACAATGGGATGGGGTGTGTCCTGTGGAGGCTGGGCGGCTGTCAGGCCGCCATCGCCAGCAGGCTGGCTCCTACAATTTAGCAAGCGCACACACCATGCGGCGAAGCCGCCCCACTCAACAGGATGAGCGCAAGCTCGGCTGCAGCTCTTGATCTTGATCTTGATCCACGGGCGACGTCGGAAGGCTGAGTGGAGGGATTGATCCGGGGGTGGGAGCGCAGCGACCGTTTGGCGCAGCCAAACACAGCGAGAGGAGGTGCAGCGAAGCAAACCGTAGGCGCTGCCCCCGGATCAATCCCGGAACGAAGGGACCCCGAGCCCCAGCGAGCGGGCCGAACGCAGGAGCAAGCCTTTTTGGTTACTTTTTCGGCGTCTGGAAAAAGTGACTCGCCGTCAGGGCGAAACCACCAGCCGCAACACCCGCAGCAACGGATCCCCCCCAAAAAACCCCCATGAACATGGCCGGCCCACAGGCCGCCAAGGTCAATGCGCCGTCACCCGCTGCCGCAAAGCCGACCCACCGGGAGACAACGCCAACGCCAACTGCGTCCGGTTATGCATATGCGTCAACCGCAAAACCTGCGACACATAAAGCTTCACTGTGTTCTCAGTAATCCCCAACTCACAGGCAATCTGATAATTGGTCTGCCCCTTGCCCACCAACCGCGCCACATCGAGCTGGCGTGGCGACAGTTGTTGAAAGATCTCCGGCATTTCCTGCTGCTCGCTGTCAGGCGCTTCCCCGCCCATCACATCACGAACCACCGCCGCCGGACTGCGCCGAACCTTGTCGAGATCCTGATAAAGGTCATCAATCGACTCGGACAAAAATTGCAGCTTCTGATTCAAATGCCCCAACTGCACATTTTTATGCCGTTCGTGCAAAGCCTGCTCCTGACGCTGCAAGCCCTCGAGCAATTCCGTCAAAACAATCGGCTTCTGATAGTAATCGGCAATTCCGGCACGCAACGCCTTGATCACGTCCTGCTTATCGGCGCGCCCGGTGAGCATGATCGCCTCGAACACCCGGTGCTTGCCGCAGATCCGCTGCAGCGCCTGCACCAGCTCGATGCCATCCATGTCCGGCATGTGCAGGTCGCACAGCACCAGGCCGATATCAGCATCTTCACTGAAGCGCGCGATCGCCTGCTGACTGGATTCACAGGGTACGCAGCGGTAACCGCTGCTTTCGAGAAACTCGCACAACTCCTCCACGATCAAGGGCTGATCGTCAACCACGAGGACTTTTATCGCAGACGTAAGCTTGTTCACGTGCCACTCCATGCCGTAGGCCAAAGCTGACCATTCCTGTACTGCCAGACTTTGGCTGTATAACCTGCTCATTTGAAAGTAGACGCACTTTCCGACTATGTACATAGGACTAGTGGCATCGGGCGACTAATGGATCCAATGTATCGAAAGCAATACACCGATCAGCACAAACGGTGCAAATGGCAGCTTTTTTGACTTTTCCGGCTCCAGATAACGAAGATGTTCTCTAACTCGTTGACTCATATGCAGCCAGAGTCTTGGCGCTATCAGCAGCCAGATCAAACTCGCAAGGCCGGCGCCGATAAACGCGCCAAGAATGAACAGACCGTCCGTCGCAAGCCCCAGTGCTGTCATTAATTTCACATCGCCGGCCCCCATGCGACCCATGAAATACCCCGGTAGTGTTAGCACCAGCGCAATCAGAAAAGCCCAACCACCCTGCCCCGCATCGGCGCCAAGCCAGGTGTTGCCGGTCCACAGCAAATACCCCAGCGCGAGCGCACCTGCACCGAGTGTCAGAACGTTGGGAATACGCCGCTGGCGGGCGTCGAAGGCGGCACACATGGCCAGCCAGACAAGAAGGGTGAAGCTGAGCATTCGGTAAAAACCGTCCGTTTTGGCTGAATGATTCTATGCTGATACTACGCAGTGACTGTCAGGGTAGACGCACTCATGAAAACCGGCTTTCGCAAGTCGCAAAAAGGCGCGGTGGCGATTGAGTTCGCCTTGGTATTCGTGATCTTTTTTGCGGTGTTTTACGGTCTGGTCAGCTACAGCCTGCCATTCGTGATGATGCAATCGTTCAACGAAGCCACATCCGAGGCGATCCGCCGCAGCGTACAGGTCGATCCGAACACCCCCAACTATTCAACGGTGGTGGTGAACACCGCGAACGCCGCGCTCACCCAGCAATTGTCCTGGGTGCCGCCGGCCTTCAATCTGGTAATCGGGGTCGATACCAATGCGGTCTATAACACCGGCAGTGCCTATGGGCCCAATGGCACGCTGACCGTGTCGGTGAAATACCCGGTCAGCAAGCTGAATCAGGTCATCCCCTTTCTGGTACTGCCGGGGATAGGCACGGTGCCGAACCTGCCGCCCAATCTGACCGCCATTTCGAGCCTGCAATTTTGACGGCCGGCGACAATCTCTTCGGGCGTTTGCTCAAGCGCGCACCGACCGCCGCCCTCGACCTGCCCGACCCGCTCGGGACGCCGCCGGTCGGCCTGCATGTGTATCTGGACGACGACGGCGGCGTGCTGCAAATGGCCGGCCCGCTGCGCCACCTGCTCGCGCAACAACCCCCGCATGAGCCGCCGTTACCGTTGCGTGCCTGCCTGCTGCCACACAGCACACTGGCGATCCACGGCCGCCCGGCAGATTGGCAGGGGCAAATGTTCGATCTGGATTTCCCCGGTCTCGGCGATCAGATTCTGCACCTGCGCGGCTGGGTGCAGCCGTCGGGCAACGGCTGGCTGATGCAACTGCTGGACATCGCCGACCTGTTGCTCGAACGCCAGCAGTCCCGTCATCGCGAAGCCAGCCAGTTGATCGGCGGACAAATCAGCGAGCAGGTGCGCATCTGCGGCCTGAGTCGCCTGCCGCAGGTCGTCAGCGAACAACTGCAACTGATCGCCCAGCGCTGGCATATCCCCTGCCTGGGTCTGGCGCTGCTCGATGAGCAGACACAAGGCTGGCAGATCTATCGTCAGTTCAGCGCCTACGATGCGCCCACACTCTGGGAGGACGGCCAGCGTCTGGGCACGTCACTGGACAGCCTGAGCGGCAGCGCGCCGCAGCGGATCGGTGCGCAGCATGGCCTTGACGAACATGCGCGGGTGCAAGCCGTGTTCGGCAATGGCGAAGGGTTGGCTGTGCCCTACAGTGATGAACGCGGCGTGGTGGCCTGGCTACTGTGCGGTTTTTTTGCGCTGGATTCGGCCGCGCCGTACCTCAAGGACCGGGACTGGATGGCCTTGACCAGTGCCCTCGCCGGCCCGTTGCTCGGGCGTTTGCGTGAGCAGCAACATCACCTGCAACTGGAGCGCCTGGAATCCTTGCAGACGCTGCTCGGTACCGGCTGGTGGGAAATTCAGGCTGACGGCAGCGAGATCCAGTTGGCCCCCTCACTGACCAGCGCCCTGCAGCTGAGCAACTCGCGGCTGGCAGTCGAAGACTGGCTGGCGCTGCTGCATCCCGCCGACCGCGATGAGGTGCGCAGTCGTCTGCAGGCCTTGCAGCAACAGGGCGAGCCGCTGACGCTGTGTGTACGCCTCAACCGACCGGAGGCCGGGCAAACCTCGACGTGGTATCGCCTGCAGGGTCAGACCAGCGGCAACGGCGAACAACGCCGGCTGATCGGTTTCATGCTCGACATCAGCGACATCAAGAACCAGCAGCAACTCGCCGCCGCGGCGCACGCACGGCTGGACAACCTGATCGCCAGTTCACCGGCGGTAATTTACGTGCAGCACTACCTTGAGGGGGCTTTGGTGCCGGCCTTTTTCAGCGCCAGCCTGCAACCGTTGCTGGGTTGGAGCCTGGCCGATTGCAGCGCCAGCGCACTGGTCGAAATGATTCACCCCGAAGATCGCGACGGGTATTTCCAGCGCACCCGCCAACTGCTGCGCGAGGGCTCGGTGAGTACGCGTTATCGGTTGCGCGACAGTCGTGGGGTTTATCACTGGCTGCTCGATGAGGCCAGATTGCTGCGCAACGATCTCGGCCTGCCGGTCGAAGCCGTCGGCTTGTGGCTGGACGTCACCGAGGCGACGCAAGCCGCCGAACAAGTGAGACAAAGCGAAGAGCGCTATCGGATTCTGGTGGAAGACTCACCGGCAATGATCTGCCGGTATCGACCTGATCTGACCCTGACTTTCGGCAACCGGCCACTGGCGAATTATCTGGAATGCACCCCGCAGGATCTGCCGGGGGTCGATCTGGGCGGCTGGATGTCCGACGAGCAACGTAGCGCGTTCAAGCATCGCGTGTCCCTGTTGACCCCGGACCTGCCAGTGAGCACCGCGGAAATCAGCCTGCAACTGCCGGGGCGCGAACATGCATGGTGGGTGTGGTCGGATCGCGGTGTGTTCGACGAACACGGGCAGTTGATCGAGGTACAGGCAGTGGGCCGCGACAACACCGAAGTGCGCCGCTCGCAGCAGCAACTGACACAAAGCGCAAAAATGGCCACCCTCGGCGAAATGGCCACGGGACTGGCGCACGAAATCAATCAGCCGCTGAACGTGATGCGCATGGCCATCGTCAACGTGCTCAAGCGCCTGGGCAATGGCGATGTGCAAATTGATTACCTGACCGACAAGCTCAATCGTATCGATGCGCAGGTCGAGCGCGCGGCAAAAGTAGTGGATCACATGCGCGTGTTCGGCCGCCGTTCGGAGATCGAACAGCAACTGTTCAACCCGGCCTCGGCCATCGAGGGCACGCTGTCGCTGCTGGCCGAAGGCATGCGCGGCAAAGGCGTGGATCTGCGCATCAGCGAAACCGCGTTTGTGGTGCAGGTGCGCGGGTTTGTCGATCAACTGGAGCAGGTGTTGATCAATCTGATGGTCAATGCCCGCGATGCGTTGCTGAGCAAACGCGAGAAGGATTCGACGTTCAAGCCGTGGATCTCGATCTACGCCGAACGTGATGATCAGAAGGTACGGCTGTGGGTCGAGGACAACGGCGGTGGCATTGATCCACGGCTGCTGGAGCGGATTTTCGAACCGTTCTTCACCACCAAACCGGTGGGCGTCGGCACCGGGCTGGGTCTGTCGGTCAGCTACGGCATCATCGAGAACATGGGCGGCCATTTGAGCGTGCGCAACTCGGTGGAAGGCGCACGCTTCTGCATCGAGCTGCCACTGGCGCCGGACGCCTAGATCACCAGATAGGCTTTGCCGGTCTGGCCGCAGGTCATGTTGGCGCCCACATCGACGTCCATCAGATTGATGCCCAGGCTATTGAGCAGGTTGTTCAGCAAGGGGTCGAGCAGCGGGCTGAGCAGGTTGGTAATCAATGGCTGAAGAATGGTAGTAACGCTGCTGATCAGACTGGCCACACCTGTAACGATGGCACCCAGGGGGTTGCTGCCCAAAGGTTGATAAACAATCAGATTGATCCCCGCCAGCGTGCTGGCCAGGCTGTTGACGATGTTGCTCGATGGCGCAGCGGAAATCACACTGGGCGGCAGCTTCAGGTTGGGCGGCGTCGCGAATGGGGTCGCGCTGGAAAACACCAGGTCCTGAGTATTCTGAGCCACGCGGGTGTTGACCATGATCGCAATCCCGCCGGCACCGTATTGCACATGCGTGCTCTCGTCGCAGCTGCCGATCCCGAGAATCTTGTGGCAGGTCACGGTGCCCAGATCCACAAGAGGCAGCGGCGTAACGGTGGGTTCCGCGGACGACGAAAAGGCATTGGTCGGGTCGATCTTGCCAACCTTCAGATCGGCAATCGAGGTGATGGTGTGCGCAGTCAGGCTCTTGGTGCCCGTGGTACCCGTCGGGCAGCTGTAATCGGTGACGTAGCTGATGGCACCACCGGCATCCAGGGCGATATCGATTTCCGGGGACGGCAATAGCAGCGGGTCGAGTTGTTGGCAGCCGGCACCTAGCAGACAGCCGACCGAATTGAGGGTCGCTACCAGGTTGAGGCTCAGCAGAGCATTCAGGGTCGGAGTCAAAGTTCCGACCAGCCCCAGTACCGCATTGACCAGACCGGTCACCCCGGACAGCACCGGCAGATTCACCGACAGCATCGTGCGAATCTGCGCCGTGCGCACATAAATCCGGTTCGGTCCCGTCGGGTTGGCCTTGGCCAGCGCCGGATCACCGATCGCGGAGAACTGCGGCGGCTCGATGACTTTGACCCGCACCGTAACGTTCGCCAGCCCCAATACGCTGATCGGCACCGTGGCGGACACCGCGCTGTTGCTGTTGGCCAGTTGCACCACGGCCTGCACCAGTTGCAGCAACTGCAGGTTGGCATCCAGCCCCGCCGCAGTGGTACCGGTCTGCAGTTGCAGGATGTCGCCGAGCTTGACCGGCGCGGCATTGATCGCGGCGATTTGCAACTGGCCCAGTGCGGTGATCACGTCGGCGGTCGCGCCGTTGAGTTGCACCACGGTGGCGGCGGCTTGAATCAGCTGCGTGACGGTAGCCTGGGTGTTGAGCAACTGGGTGTAATTGCCAGCGGCCACGTTGAGATTGATCGCCAGTTGATTGAGGTAACTGAGCAAGTTGACGTTGGTATTGAGCAAACCGTTCCAGCCCAGCGCAGTCAAGTTGACGTTACCGCCGAGCAGCGATGAAAACAGCGGATTGAGAATGTTCGACTGAGCCGTGTTGATGCTCGCCAGCGTGCTGCGAATGTTCAATTGCGCGACGGTCGGCTGTGGCTTCGCGGCGACGGCAGAGGCATTGAGCGTCGTATTGAGGCTCACCGGCGTCCCGCTGAACAACGCCTGCACGCCGCCGGCAATGCTGGTGATGACGGTGCGGCTGGCGGCGACTTTCACGGCGGCGGCTTGAGTGGCGTCTACCGTGAAGGTGCGCAAGCCTGTGGCGGCGGTGACCAGCGTGCCGCAAGTGGTAACAAGGGTGTCGCTGGCATCGACGGTGTAGCCGTTACGCACGGCGCTTTGTCCGGCGTAGGTCGCGGCCGTCAGACCGGGCAGACAGGTGCCACCGCGACTGACCGCTTCCAGCGCGGCGTTATCCACCACCCGCTGCAGCTTGCGTTGTTCCATGTACAACCGGCCGGTATCGACCACGAGCAACATCAATACCACTGCCAGGCTGAGGGTGACTGCCGCCATCAGCCCGATAGCCCCGCGTTGCCGCGCCGGGCTGTTGAATTGCGAACGGGGCGACATCGCGCACTCCTTTGCCGGCCCTGTGCCGGGCGCTGCCTCCATGGGTGCTGTTGAGTGTAGACGGCGCTAGTCGCAGCGCGCCATTTCGTGCGCCATAAAACCACTGTGGGAGCTGGTCAGTCTCGACGTCTTAGCGCGGTGGATAGTTGGCCAGGATACGACTGACCGTCTCGCGAATCGCTTTGCTGCGATCCTCGGGGTTCGGCGTGCTGCTGAGCATCTGCTCGTCGCTGCCGCGCCACACCAGTTTGCCGTCGTTGCCGTCGAGCAGGTCGATCTGAATGGTCGCCACTTTGTAGGTGATGTTGCGGGTTTCGTTGTACATCGGTGCGCCCCAGTATCCGTTCCACGGGCCGCCCCAACCGCCGCCGTAGTTGGTGGTGACTTGCTGCTGGCGATCCTCGACGATCAGATAGGCTTGCACGCTCAGGTCACCCTTGGTGCCCGCCGCCGCAGGACGCAAGCCACGCTGGTCGAGCTGATCACTGACGGCCTGGCGAATGCGTTGTTCGGTCAGGTCGCTCTTGATCCGTGGATCATCGGGGCGGTATTGCAGCGCGGGTTCTTTCCAGTTCCAGCTGCGATAGGCGGCAAAGTCGCGGCTGGCATCGAAGTCGTGATTGACCTGGTTGGCGGCGCAGGCGCTGAGCAGTGCGGCCATGGCCAGTAAAGCGAGACGGCGGAACATGGGTTTTCTCCGGTTGAAGGTATAAACCTGCGAAGCGTTCTCACCTGAAGTCTAGCTCGGCGGATAGGCCGACAGGGCTTTTTCCACAGCCTCGCGAATCGCATCGGTGCGTTCGAGCTGGCTGCCCTGATTGGCGGTCTCGCCGCTGGCGCTCCACACCGGTTGACCGGTAACTGCGTCGAACAGATTGACCTGCACCACCACGACCTGCTCCTGATAAGTGCGAACAATCGGCACGCTGTTGTACATGCCGTAACCGCGCCCGTAGCGATCATAGCCACTGTATCCGCCGTAACCGTAATCGTCCTGGACCTGACGCAAGCGGGTTTCCAGACGCAGATTGGCGCTGACCAGCAGGTCGGCCGGACGGTTGTCGTGCAACGGCCGCAACCCGCGCTGATCCAGTGCATTGCTCACCGCTTCGGCCACTTGCGCCGAATCGGCCCAGGCCGTGCCCGGCGGCAACTGGCCGTTGAGCCAGGTCCAGTTGCGATAGCGCGCATAGTCGCGCGGCGGCGCCGGATAGGCGCTGCGATCAAAGGTGTTGGCGGCTTGAGGCGGCGCCGGTGGCAAGGGCCGCGATTGCGCTACGTACGGGTTGCTGCCCTGGCAGGCAGCCAACCCCAAACAGATCAGCAATAACCCGGATTGAGCTTTCATGTGGTGCTCCGATCAGATCGGCCGGCAGATCCAGTGCAAGTAACGCCCAAGCCCGGCGAAGCTTGGGTGGCGACGGTGAGCGAGCTCCATCTCCAGCAAATCCACCAGTTCGGCGCGAGCCTGGAATTCCACCGGCATGTAGTCATGGAAAACCCGGATCCCGCTCTGGCTTTCGACCTGCCACAACCCTTCGAGTTGCGTTGCCAATTCTCGTGGATCGAGCGGCTGTTGCGGGGTCAGACTCTGCTTTTCCCCGGCCAGGGTGTTCTTGCGCATTTTCTTGAAATGGCCTTTGAGCAGGTTGCGGTAGATCAGCGCATCGCGGTTATAGAACGCCAGCGACAGCCAGCCACCGGGCTTGGTCAGTTGATGCAGCACCGGCAGGATCGCATGCGGTTCGGCCAGCCATTCGAGCACCGCGTGGCAGATCACCAGATCGTAGGGCTCGGTGAGCTGACCGAGCAGCTCCTGCCACGGCGCCTGAATGAACGTTGCGCTCTGCCCGGCTTCGGCGAAGCGCTGACGGGCGCCCTCAAGCATCGGCTCCGCCGGCTCGGTGAAGGTCACTTCATGGCCGCGCTCGGCCAGCCACAGCGACATGTGGCCCAGACCGCCGCCGATGTCCAGCACGCGCAACGGTCGATCCGGCAACGCTTCGGCAAGGTCGGCCTGCAATACTGCGAGGCGAATCGCGCCTTTGGCACCGCCGTAGATTTTTTCGGCGAAACGGGTCGCCAACTGATCGAAATGCCGGTCGCTCATCAGTTGAACCGCCGTTCGCTGTCGGCGAGCTTGCTGCGCACCACTTCATTCATGTCCAGCCCCAACTCGCTGCACAGCAGCAACAGATACAAGACGATGTCGCCGACTTCCTGCCCGGCATGCGCCAGTTTGTCCGCCGGCAACTGGCGCGACTGGTCTTCCGTCAGCCACTGGAAGATCTCCACCAGCTCGGACATTTCCACACTGGCAGCCATGGCGAGGTTTTTCGGGCTGTGAAATTGCCGCCAGTCATTGCGGTCGCGAATGGCGTGCAGGCGTTCGGTCAGTTCAACAAGGTTCATCGGGTTCTCCTGAAGGCGTATAGCTTCGGGGGGATGCCAAACGAAGGCAAGGGGCACGCGTCGCTCCCACACAGGATTGAGGCAAACCCTCTATAGTTGCAGGGAACTCGGCCACCTGCGTTGTGGCCCAAGGCTCAGCTCTTTCATCAGGATGCACACATGCAGGTAGAAAGCTTTTTCGAATGGCTTGGCCAGGCGCTCGGTTCGGTCATCCGCTTTATCGTTGATGGCCTCAGTGGCCTGTTCAATGTGCTGAGCCATGCCGGCGGCAACTTTGTCGACGGTCTGGCCAAGACCTTGGGCATGGACACCTCGATCATCAGCATCCTCGCGCTGATCGTTGGCTTGATGCTGTTGTGGTCGGCGATTCGCGCGTTCATGAATGCGTCGATCATTGCCGGGATCATTTGGCTGCTGTTGGGGTTGTGGTTATTGAGCTGGATCATCCACTGACACCACTCTTTCCCTGTGGGAGCGGGCTTGCTCGCGAAAGCGTCAGATCAGTAAAAGCTGTTTTGACTGACACACCGCCTTCGCGAGCAAGCCCGCTCCCACAATAGGTCGCATGAATCGCTACAATCCCCGCTCCCCCAAGGAGCCCGCATGTCCAACCTGATCGCCGACTGGCGCGACCGCCCGACTCACCGCAAGGTCTGGGCGCTCGCTGCGCCGATGATTCTTTCGAATATTTCCGTACCGCTGGTGGCGCTGGTCGACAGCACCGTCATCGGCCACCTGCCCCACGCTCATCAGTTGGGCGCGGTGGCAGTCGGTGCCAGCCTCTACACTTTTCTTGCCTGGGCCATGGGTTTTCTGCGCATGGGCACCACCGGGTTTGCCGCTCAGGCGGCCGGGCGCAGCGATGGCGCGGCGTTACGGCAGATTCTGTTGCAGGGTTTGCTGCTGGCGCTGGGACTGGCGATCGTGCTCGGCGCTCTCGGCGTGCCGTTGAGCGGCGTGGCCCTGCATTTCATGCAGCCATCGGCAGAACTCGATCAACTGACCCGCGAGTTCTTCCACACCCGGCTATTCGGCTTGCCGGCAGCGCTGGCCAGTTACGCCCTGGTCGGCTGGTTTCTCGGCACCCAGAATGCACGGGCGCCACTGGCGATTCTGCTGACCACCAACCTGATCAACATCGCTCTCAACCTGTGGTTCGTGATAGGTCTGGAATGGGGGGTGGTCGGCTCGGCCCGGGCCTCGGTGATCGCCGAGTGGAGCGGCGCCCTGCTCGGCCTCTGGCTGACCCGGGGCGCATTGCGCGCCTATCCCGGGCACATCGCCTGGGCAGCGCTGAAGGTGTGGCAGAGCTGGCGCCCGCTGCTGGCGGTCAACCGCGACATTTTCATCCGCAGCCTGGCGCTGCAATCGGTGTTTTTCCTGATCACCGTGCAAGGCGCGCGATTGGGCGACGCCACAGTGGCGGCGAATGCCTTGCTGCTCAATGGCCTGCTGTTGACCGCGCATGCGCTGGACGGTCTGGCCCATGCGGTCGAAGCCTTGTGCGGCCACGCCATCGGCGCCCGCGACCGGCTCGCCCTGCGCCGCTCGCTGGTGGTGGCCGGCGGCTGGTCGCTGCTGGCCAGCCTCGGTTTCGCCGCGCTGTTTCTGTTGGGCGGGCACTTGTTCATCGAGATGCAGACCGACATCCAGAGCGTGCGCGACACCGCGTTCATCTACCTGCCGTATCTGGCGGTGTTGCCGCTGATTGCGGTCTGGAGCTACTTGCTCGACGGTCTGTTCATCGGCGCCACCCGTGCCCGGGAAATGCGCAACGGCATGCTGCTGACCATCGCCCTGCTGCTGCCATTCGCCTGGGCACTGCAAGGGCTGGGCAATCATGGGCTGTGGATAACGTTCCTGCTGTTCATGGTCTTGCGCAGCCTGACCCTCGGCGCCTTCGCCCTGTGGCTGCGGCGTAACGACGGCTGGTTCAGCGGCGCCACTCACTGAGTCGGCGTGTGTTTGACGAACGCCACGACCTGATCGAGTACTGGCGCCAGCCGCCGCAGCGGCCGCGACAGGGTCGCCACCAGCGTCACATGATTGGGGCGCGAGTAATACAGGTCCTGCACCGGCACGCCGGCCTCACGCAGTTTTTTCGCGAGGCCGGCGGTGTTGCGCGTCGGGTTGACCAGATTGTCCTTGGTCGCAGCAATCAGCAACGCCGGAGGCTCGCCCGCCCTGACGTGGTTGATCGGCTGCGATTGCGGCGGTGAGTCCGGCCAGAAAAACACCGGGCGCACGTCGGTATTGTTGATCGGCAAAAAGTCATACGGCCCGGCCAGGCCGATCCAGCCGCTGAGGTCTTTCGACGACATGCCCACCGCCCCCAGCAGGCCGGGGTCCAGCGCCAGCATCGCGGCGTTGTAGGCGCCGGAGCTGTGGCCCATCAGATACAGGCGTTGCGGGTTGCCGGAGAACTCGCGGATATGCGCGCGAGTCCAGGCCACCGCCCGCGCCGAGTCTTCAAGAAACAGCGGATAGCGCACTTGCGGGTACAGCCGGTAATCCGCCAGCACCGCGACAATTCCCCGCGACGCCAGCGCCTCGCCGACAAACGCGTAATCGCCACGATCACCGCTGTTCCAGCTGCCGCCGTAGAAGAACACCACCACCGGCGCGTCCTCCAGCGGCTGGCGCGGCACGTAGACGTCGAGTTTCTGTCGCGGATCATCGCCATAGGCAATCCCGGCGGTTTTGTGGAACGTGTCGTCGGGGGTCAGCGCATTGAGCACCTTGACCGGGGAACATCCCGTCAGCACCAGCAGCAGAAACCCGCCGAGGACTGCGCCGAACCGCTGCCACAGAGGATTTGTCATGGATGTCGCACCTCAAGATTGATCGTTCTGCCACTGTCGCCGCACATGGTCGAGCCGTTCCTGCTGGGTCAGCCCGTCCGGCATGTCTGGCAATCCCGCTCGGGGATGCTGCAAGCGTAGCCACAACCAGCCATCCAGCACGGTTCGGTCACTGAAACCCAGCGTCAGCCCCTCCTGCACATGGGAGGCCATCCGCGTGTAGTCGGTTCCGAGTGATTGGCACCAGCGCCAGATGTGGTGTTCCAACAGGCAACTTTGCAAACGTTCGCGCTGACGATGGGTAAGGCTTTCGTCGATCCCCAGCGGCTCGACCGCCCACTGCGGATTGCGCAGTTGCTGCCAGCCCTGACTGCCGATGGCGAGGTCGGCCCAGGTGCCACCGAACCAGCGCATCAGCCGGATCGGGCCGAGCCAGCGGCTCAAGTCGGCGGCATCACAGGCATCGAAGAAATAACTCGCTGTCTGCCGGTTGTAGTAACCGAGCAAGGCACGGTGGTTGAGCCCGAACGAAACGCTGAGCATCCGGCGCAGGTGGTTCAGAAGTGTCTGCTGCGAAGCATCGCTGGCCAGCAGCAGACCGCGCCAGGTCTGCGGATCGCGGTGGCACAGCGCAGCCAGTGCCGGGCTCTCGTGCAACTCGACCAGCAGCGGCCCGTACTCGCTCACCGCTTGAAACTCGGTGCCCTCGAGCAGCCGCGTGCAACGTACTCCGGCGAACCCCTGACGCAGTGTCGCCAACGCCTGCTGCGCGTCGGTGCCGTCGAGCAACAGCCACTGTGCCTGCTGGGCAAACCCGACGCCGCTCAAGTGGCGCCGCCCTGATCCAGCGACGCGACCAGTCGGCAACTGCAGATCGACGCCGTGCAGTGGTTGTAACTGCCACCACCGGGCAACAGGCACAACAGCAACAGCGGTTCGGCAGACTGGAGCCATTGCGCCAGACCCGCACTCGCCAGCACGTCCGGCAGCGCCAGTGACTCGTCGACGTCTTCGATCACCGCCGGTTCCTGCAGCACACCACTGATCACCGGTTGATCCGGATCGCCCTCATGAAAACTCACCACCACTTCGACCCCTTCACGCAACGATGCCAGCGACGTGTCGCTCAACGCCGCCGCCAGCGGCAGCCAACAGTGGCTGGCGGCAGCGCCTTCGCCCTGGTAAAGCCAGTCAAACTGCACGGCCACCGGTCGCAGGTCGTCAGGTTGTGGTTCATCGACCGTCACCACCCAGGCACGTTGCAGGCTGTGCATCCGCGGCCGGGTACAAGTGCTCGCCAGCGGGGGGAGTGGCGCCTGGGCGGCGGCAACTATCCGATTGCTGTATGACGGCTCGCTGGCGGGGTCAGCACGATGCTCGATCCGGCTCAGCAACCAGCGGCGGTTGCACTCGGTAAACGGATGTTCGGTCAGCGCCAGCCACTGCGCACTGCGCAAGGTCGGCAGATCGCTGTGGCCGTAAGCTTTGCCGATCTGGGCGGGATGCGCGCCCGCATCCGGCGCATTCATCTCTATCTGCCAGCGTCTTACCGTCGCCGTACTCGCGCCCGTGTCCACAGACGCCACGCCCGCCACGGGCAGGCGCGCAGGATCATCGGCGAAAACCACACAGTGCCCGTCGGGCCGGTGCTCGAAGTAGTAATGAATCCCGGCCTGCGCGCACAGGCGTTGCACAAACTGCAGATCCGATTCGCAGTACTGGGTACAAAAAGTGCGCACCGGGTAATCGCAGTGCAAATCAAAGCGTCGTTGCCCACCGATGATCCCGTGCTCCTTGAGCACCTGAGCGAGGATCTGCGGCACGCACTGGCTGCTGAAAATCCGCTGGCTGAACCGTAGCGCCAGGCAACTCAGCTTCGGCCCCAGCGTCACCCGACACAAGCGGCAACCCTCAGCGTGCTCGTGCTGGACAAGACTCTGCAATTGTCCGCTCAAGCCATTGTGCAAGGGGCCGAACTGCAGGAACGCCGAGCGGAAAAGCAGACCGGCAAGGTCCAGTTGCGGATCATCGATCAACAGATCGATCGCAAAAACGAAGGGTTCGCTGATGCCCTCACTCCCGGTAAAGGCCAGCACCTCGAAGGGGTCGGGCAGCCCCGCTACATCGAGACGAAACGACGGCTCGTTGACTGATTCGAACATGGGCGGATCTCTACAGGAGGGACGGCCGGGGATTCTCGCCGAGAGCCATGGCCGAGTAGAGAGCTGAAGTACAACTTAGGAAATGACCTACGCGAAAAGCAGACCGGATGACTTCACGGGCGATGTCATGCAGTCTTTTCGCGGGGAATTTGGGAGATGTCCCACCGGGTCATCCGAATTTTCCGCAGCTTGCGGAAAAATTTCAGACAACCCGGTGCAACAGACCTGACTCAGGAAGACAGGTAGGAGGAGCGGGTCAGACCCAGACGCAAGGCATCGAGGAACTGCGTGCGCTCGCTGGCACTGATACGGGCACTGGCGCACTTGTCGCGGTAGTGGGTCATCAGTTCTTCCGGCGACAAGTGCACATAACGCAGCATGTCTTCGATGGTGTCGTGGGTCTCGATGCCGGCGTGGTACACGCTGCCATCGGCGTTCTGGTAGATGTTCACCGAGTCGGTGTCACCGAACAGGTTGTGCATGTCGCCGAGGATTTCCTGATAGGCGCCGACCAGGAACACGCCCAGCAGGTAGTCTTCACCTTCGTTCAGACCGTGCACTGGCAGGCTGGTCTCGATGCTCTGCTCGTCGACGTACTGGTTGATCTTGCCGTCGGAATCGCAGGTCAGGTCTTGCAGCACGGCGCGACGCAGCGGCTCTTCGTCCAGACGATGCAACGGGATGATCGGCAGCACCTGATCAATAGCCCAGGTGTCCGGCAGGCTCTGGAACACCGAGAAGTTGCAGATGTACTTGTCGGCCAGCTTGTCGTTGAGTTCGTCGAGCACCTGACGATGCGAACGCTGACGTGCTTTCAACGAGTTGTGCAGGCGCCGGCACACAGCGAAGTAGCACTGCTCGGCCAGGGCTTTTTCCGCCAGGGTCAGTTTGCCGTCGGCGTACTGCGAAGCCACGTCGCTCATGTAGTGCGTGGCGCGCCAGTAAGTCTCGGTGACCATCTCGATGTCGGTCGGACCGAGCAGGTCCACCAGCCACTGCACGGTTTCCGGCAGGTTTTCCTTGTTTTCGATCAGCGGGATTTCGTCGTTGTGTTTCTCGACGTCGGTCACCTGCACCACCAGCATCGCGTGGTGCGCAGTCAGCGAGCGGCCGCTTTCGGAGAAGATGTGCGGATGCGGCAGGCTCTGCGCGTCGCAGAATTCCTTGAGCATGCCGACCACGACACCGGCGTAGTCGTCCATGTCGTAGTTGATCGAACTGGCGTTGCGCGAGTGAGTACCGTCGTAGTCGACACCCAGACCGCCGCCGACGTCGATGTGATCGACCGGCAGGCCAAGGTTGCGCAGCTCGCCGTAGTAACGGATCGCTTCCTTGAAACCGTGCTGGTAGTCAGCCAGGTTGGCGATCTGCGAACCCATGTGGAAGTGCAGCAGGCGAATGCCCTGATCGAGGCCGGCAGCGCGGAAGCGTTCGACCACCGACAGCAGTTGCGCCGCCGACAGACCGAATTTGGATTTCTCGCCACCGGTGTCGGCCCACTTCGAGGACGCCAGCGACGACAGGCGCACGCGCAGGCCGACCTGTGGCTTGACCTTCAGCGAGGCGGCTTCTTCGATCACCAGGCCGACTTCGGATTCTTTCTCGATCACGATGAACACGTTGTGGCCGAGCTTCTGGCCCATCAGCGCCAGACGGATGAACTCGCGGTCCTTGTAACCGTTGCAGACGATGGTGCCGCCCTTCGGCGCCAGCGCCAGTACCGCCAGCAGCTCAGGCTTGGAGCCGGCTTCCAGACCGATGGAAACGTTCTGGGTGGCGATGATGTTCTCGATCACCGCTTCTTGCTGGTTGACCTTGATCGGGTAGAGCGCGGTGTACTTGCTCTGGTATTCCAGGCGCTCGATGTTCGAGTCGAAAGCACCGGTCAGCTGACGGACACGGTCTTGCAGGATGTCGGGGAAACGTACCAGCAACGGCAGGGACAAGCCGCTCTTGCGCAGTTGGTCGACTTGTTCGAACAGGTCGATAGGCGAACTGCTCGGGCCGTTCGGACGAACTTCGACGCGACCGGCGTCATTGATCGCGAAATACCCGGCCCCCCAATGGCGAATCCCGTAAACACTGCGGCTGTCCGCAACTGTCCATTGGCTGCCATCGTCTTTACGTGTGCGTCGTACGGACATCGAAGTCCCCTATAAAGAAGTCATAGTGCGTCGCCTGATCGCAGGCCGGCGCAGTCTAAAGAATGAAAATGACGATTCGTCAGCGCGGCGGTAGACCGCGCTGACCGCGTGTAGTTTAGAAACCGGTATGAACAGGCTCTGTGAAAACCATGGAGACGACGCCGGCGCTGAGCATTTCAGAGCCGGATCAAGCCGCAGGTGGTTTTCACAGAGGCTGCTAGCCGCCGGACTTCTTCGCCTTGAAACCGAGCTTGATCAGTTCTGCCAAGAGTAGCTCGACATGATCGCCCTGGATTTCGATGATCCCGTCCTTCAACGCCCCACCGGTGCCGCAACGTTTCTTCAACGTTGTCGCCAGCTCCTTGAGGGCGTCTTCGGCCAATGGCACGCCGGTAATGGTGGTCACCGTCTTGCCGCCACGGCCCTTGCTCTCGCGACGCACGCGGGCAATGCCGTCCCCGGCCGGGATCACGGTTTGTTTGCAGATACAGGCGTCCACCGGCTTACTGCATTCCGGGCAATGACGACCTGCGTCGGTGGAAAATACCAGGCCACCAAGGGCGGCGAAGGATGCGGCTTTTTTGGCCACCGGCAATCCTCTTGGGAGGACAAAGACTGATCGCAACCTTGGGCAAGGTTATCGACCGCGAAGCCCCACTCAGGCAGGGGCAGCGCTACTGCACCGTGCGCTTCAACAAAAGCAGGTCGGTGCAGCTTGAAAAGGTCGCGCAGTGTAACGGCAAAAAGCGCAATTGCTAAGAGCCAATCGGCGCCAATTTATGAGTTCTTTGCGACGTCGCTTTGCTGAGCCTTCAGATAGCGCTTCAACGCGGCCAGAGAGTCCGGACAGTAAGGCTTTTGCTCGATTTCGCGCATCACCTGTTCGACCGGAATGAAGCGTGCTTCCAGCACTTCTTCAGGCTGCAGTTTCAGCGGGCCGTCCCACACCGCGGAAAATGCCGAACACCACAGACGGTTGCCGGTGTCTTCGAAGAAGAAATGATCGTGGGCGGTCAATTCCACCCCGCTCACACCCAACTCCTCTTCCAGCTCCCGGGCTGCAGATTCGGCGTAGGTTTCATCGGCCTGCACCATGCCGCCTGCCGCAACATCCCAGTAACCGGGATAGATCGCCTTGCTCAAGGTGCGCCGATGCACGCAAAGCTCACCGGCACTATTGAACAGCATGATGTAGGTGCCGCGACCGATCAGCCCGCGTTCACGCAAATCGGCCCGCACCAAGGCGCCGAGCAGGTTGTCCTGCTCGTCGACCCAGGCGATCTGTTCGGCATCGGAGGCGGCGCGGTGGGCCGCCTCTTTGGCGCTCTCGACCATGACTCAGCCCTGATTGAGCAGTTGACGCAAATCGATCACTGCTGCGTTGGCCCGGGAAATGTAGTTGGCCATCACCAGCGAGTGGTTGGCCAGAATCCCGAAACCGCTGCCATTGAGGATCATCGGACTCCAGACCGTCTGCTGCGAGGCCTCCAGTTCACGAATGATCTGGCGCACGCTGACCGTGGCGTTCTTCTTGGCCAGCACATCGGCGAAGTCCACCTCGATGGCGCGCAACAGGTGCGACAGGGCCCAGGCCTGACCGCGAGCTTCGTAGAACACGTTGTCGATCTGCATCCAGGGAGTTTCCACAACTTCCTCATCGACCTGTGGCACCTGCCCCGGCGCCACGACTTCAGTCTTCAGCGCAGTGTTGAGCTTGACCCGACCGACACTGGCCGACAGTCGTTGCGACAACGAACCGAGACGTGTACCGACATCGCCCAGCCAGTTGTTCAGGTTGTCGGCGCGAGCATAGAACAGCGCGTTTTTCTGCGAAGGATCGGACAGACGTGCCTGATAGCGGCTCAGGGAATTGATGCCTTCCTGATATTCCGACTCGCTCGACGGCAGGATCCAGCTCTTGTTGTCGAAGTTGAAACGCGGCTCGGCCTTGGCCAGATCGGCGTCTTCGGCCGACTGCGATTGCGAGCGCGCAAAGTCCTTGCGCAGGGCACGGGTCAAGTCACGTACCTGCACCAGCACGCCGTATTCCCAGCTCGGCATGTTGTCCATCCACAGGCCCGGCGGGAAACGGTCATTGGCGATGTAACCGCCCGGCTTGTTCAGCAAAGTACCGGCAACGGTTTTGAGGGTTTCGACCGTGGTGTAGCCGACGACCATCTGCTTGCCTTCTTTTTCGGCCGCAATCTGAGCGTTCTGCGCCACCGGGAACAACGCCGGCTCCTCGCTCCAGTAAATGCCCAGGGCGATGGTCACCAACAGGTAAATGCCGACCAGTGTGGCCAGCGCACGGCTGAACAACAGGCCGCCGAAATAGCTGCGGGTGGCCGACTTGGGCTCAGCGGCACGTTCAGGCGCGCTGCCCGCGCGGTTCTTCCAGTCCAGCATGGCGATATCCTTTCAATCACTTGGGTTCAACGGTTCGACCACAACCATACAACAACGTGCCAAGGCCGGCACCCGCCCGTAAAGATAAGCAGCAAATACGCGGCGTGGACGAAGCATCCGCCAGAGTCTAGGGGAATACCTGATACCGCACCGGCAAAAATCCTTCGCCGAACGGTTTTTCAAGCACGCAAAAACCATTCAAGAGCTTTATGTCAGCCGCAGCGGAAAGTCATGTGAATGATCCCGCCGGCCACCGCATACCCCCGGCCTTCGGGGACTTGCCCGACGAGCAGGTCCGTTTTGAAACCCGCCAGTCAGAAACTGAATTGTGTCGCACCGCAGATTATTGACGCACGACACTGATGTAAGGGAAAAGAGGTGCTAGCATAGAGCCACCAGTCGATCTCAGCATGCACCCTAACTAGTAGTCAGGATATGACCGAGCCAGAAGACCCCAGCCGTGAGCGCCTCAAGCACCACTTTGCCCAGCGGGTAATTCATCAGGCACGTCAGATTCTTGAGATATGGCAGCGCCTGCAACGCAGTGAGTGGTCCACTGCCGATCTCGCCGAACTGAGCGAGGCCAATTTGCGCCTGCTGCGTTTTGCCGAGCGTTTCGAGCAGCCTGAGCACACGCAACTCGCGCGTCATATCGGTCAGTCGCTGGAAGCGGTGGACGCCAATCGCGGCCGCCTGAGCAGTGGCCTGATCACCGATCTCAATCGCTTGATGCAGCGCCTGTCGCGCACCGGTCTGCGCCATGGCGATCAACTCGACCAGACCTTCCTGCCGCCGTTGCGCAAACCGATCTACGTGATGTTGCAGGATTACGACCGCGCCGAGCGGCTGGCCAAGCAGCTGGAATTTTTCGGCCTCACCGCGCAGGCGCTGGACAGTGTGGCGGCGTTTCGCTCCTCGATGGTCGAGCGCTTGCCGGCTGCGATTGTCATGGACGTTGACTTCAGCGGGCCCGGCGTCGGCCTGCAACTGGCCGCCGAAGCCCAGGTCGGTCTGGAAGAGCCGCTGCCGCTGCTGTTTTTCAGCCTGAACGAAACCGACACCCCGACCCGCCTCGCCGCCGTGCGCGCCGGCGGCCAGGAATTCCTCACCGGCACCCTCGAAGCGTCGAGCCTGCTGGAGAAGATCGAAGTCCTGACCTGCGTCGCCCAGTACGAACCCTATAAAGTGCTGATCATCGACGACTCCCGCGCCCAAGCCTTGCACACCGAGCGCCTGCTCAACAGCGCCGGGATCGTCACTCGCACGCTGATCGAACCGATCCAGGCGATGGCCGAACTGGCGGATTTCCAGCCGGACCTGATCATCCTCGACATGTACATGCCGGCCTGCACCGGCACCGAACTGGCCAAGGTCATTCGCCATAACGACCGCTACGTCAGCGTGCCGATCATCTACTTGTCCGCCGAGGACGATCTGGATAAACAGCTCGACGCGATGAGCGAGGGCGGCGACGACTTCCTGACCAAACCGATCAAGCCGCGGCACCTGATCACCACCGTGCGCAACCGTGCTGCCCGTGCGCGCAACCTCAAGGCGCGGATGGTCCGGGACAGCCTCACCGGCCTGTACAACCACACGCACATCCTGCAATTGCTCGAAGACTGCTCGTTCCGCGCGCGCCGCGAGAACAAGCCACTGAGCTTTGCCATGCTCGACATTGACCACTTCAAACGGGTCAACGACAGCCACGGCCACCCGATGGGCGACCGGGTGATCAAGAGCCTGGCGCTGTTCCTCAAGCAACGGCTGCGCAAGACCGACTTTATCGGTCGTTACGGCGGCGAAGAGTTCGCCATCGTCATGCCCGACACCGACATAGAAGCGGCGCACAAAGTGCTCGACGAGATCCGCCAGCGCTTCGCCGAAATCCACTACCCGGCGCAGCCGCAGGATTTGTGGTGCACCTTCAGCGCCGGCGTGGTGGAAATGCAAGAGGACTCCGACAGCCTGATGATGGCCAGCCAGGCCGACGAGGCGCTGTACCGCGCCAAAGGTGCCGGACGCAATCGGGTACAGACCGCGTACGGATCAAAGCAAAGTGCCACTTTTTCATCGGAATCCACCGATTCGGTCATAACCCTGTAACAGAACCGCAATAAATTCAGGCGCTTACCATTTCTGCCGTTGGTAGCCGTCATGCGCCTGAAGTTGCTCACCAATCTCAACACTCTGCTGCTGGTCGCCGTCTGCGTGGCCCTCGGCGCGACGCTGTGGTGGTCGCAAAAAGCCCTGGAGCGTCCCTATCTGTTGATGGAGCGCTACCTCGGTCTGTCGCAGCAATTTCAGAATGATGTGGCGCGCAATGTCGAGGACTACCTCGCCAGCGGCGACGCCCTGCGCCTGAGCAGCGCCAGCCAGGCGATCGACGGCCTGCAGAAGGAACTCGGCGAACTGCCACCGGCACTGGCCGAGACCCTGCGCCCAAGCCTGTCGAGCCTCGAAGATTTCAGCAAAACCGACCTGCTCGCAGCCGGCAAACTGGCCGGTGATCCGCAAGCACTGCTGTTGCAGGCCGAACGCGAACTGAGCGCCAGCCTCGATCAGCTCAGCACCTACGCCAATGGCAACGCGACGTACCTGACACCCCTGCTCACCGCCTCGCAGCATCTGGGCAAGCTGTCGCTGGCCCGCGACAAACTGGTCAGCAGCGGCCGCAGTGAACTGGCCGCCGACGTCGAGCGCGAGGTCAGCAACATCCGCGCTCAGGCGCAGGTGATCGATGCCCTGCCCCTGCTCGGCGTGGTCGCCAAGAACGAATCCGGCAGCGATGACTTTGCCGCCATGATGGGCATCGAAAGCAACGAAAAAGCCGCCGCCGAAGACGCTGGTGTCAGCCTCAAGCGTGAACTCAACAGCCTGCTCGGACGCTATCCGGCGGAGCTGGAACGCACCCGCGAGCAGATCCAGAAACGCACCGACCTGAGCACCGCCACCCACCTGAAGATCGCCGCCGTGCAGCAGGCCATCGCCGGCCTCGAACCGGTGGTGCGCGCGCAGCACGGGCAGATCCAGGGCGAAGTGCGCCTGATGCAGGGCGTGATGATCGGTCTGATTCTGCTGATCGCGCTGCTGATCGACACCCTGCAGCGGCGCCTCGCCCGCACCCTGACCAACCTCGCCCCGGCGCTGTCGACCTGGGCCGAGGGCGACTTCAGCAACGACATTCATTTGGGCAAGACCAACCGCGAGCTGCACGACATCGAAGCGTCGCTCAATCGCTTGCGCGCCTATCTGGTGGATCTGGTCGGCACGATTCGCGGCAATGCCGAACAAGTCGCCGGCAGCAGCCGTACCCTCGCCGAACTGAGCAACGAGTTGCACAGCGGCGCCGAACATCAGGCCGGCGATACCGCGTTGATCCGCGACTCCCTCGGCGAACTGGAGGCGACCATCCAGCAAGTGGCCGGTGATGCGCGCCAGGCCGCGGACGCCAGCCGCCATGCAGGGCTGGCGGTCGAACATGGACAGACCGTGATCGGCCAGAGCCTCACCGGGCTGCACGCACTGGTCGGCGAGGTGCAAGGCAACGCGCAGATGATCGAGCACCTGGCCGAAGAGTCGGCGACCATTGGTGGCGTGCTGACGGTGATCCGTTCGATTGCCGACCAGACCAACCTGCTGGCCCTGAACGCAGCGATCGAAGCGGCGCGGGCCGGGGAAATGGGTCGTGGTTTTGCGGTGGTCGCCGAGGAAGTGCGCTCACTGGCACAACGCACGGCGGGCGCGACGGCGGAAATCCAGACGCTGATCGCCGGCCTGCAAACTGCCGCCCGACAATCGGTCGAAGGCATGCGCGCGCAGGTCGAACACGCCGAAGCCACGGCCAATCAGGCGCAGGCGGCGGACGGCGCGCTGGATAAAATCGTCGGTGCGATCCAGACCATTTCCGATACGGCGATCCGCATCGCCGACATCACCGCCCAGCAAAGCGGCGCGGTCAGCGAGATCCGTGACCACAGCGAGCGGATTCATCAATTGGGCGGGGATAACTTGCTGCGCATCGGCGAAGGCCGCGAACAGGGCGAGAACCTGCTGGTATTGGGCGGACAACTGCATACCGCCGTGCAAGCCTTCCGCGTCTGAAAAATCGCCTTCGCGAGCAAGCCCGCTCCCACATTGGAATGCGTACCCCTGTGGGAGCGGGCTTGCTCGCGAAGGCGGTATTGCTGTCACCACAAATGACCGGATCAAATTACTCAGTCACAAATTTCGCGCAAACATCGGTCATCGTGCTGGCTATTGCAGAGAACTGGACAGTCACAAAGTCTTTGCGGCATAGTCGCCGGGTTCTGACGACTGCTCATTCATAACAAGGAACACGCAGATGGCAACGCTACTGGTGCTGCACGGCCCCAACCTGAACCTGCTCGGCACCCGCGAACCCGGCACCTACGGTTCAACGACCCTGGCGCAGATCAATCAGGATCTGGAGCGCCGCGCCCGTGAAGCCGGCCATCATCTGCTGCACCTGCAAAGCAACGCCGAGTACGAATTGATCGACCGCATCCATGCCGCTCGCGGCGAAGGTGTCGATTTCATTCTGATCAATCCAGCAGCTTTTACGCACACAAGCGTCGCATTACGTGACGCGCTGCTGGGAGTGAGCATCCCATTCATCGAAGTGCATTTGTCCAACGTGCACAAGCGCGAACCTTTCCGCCATCACTCTTACTTCTCCGATGTAGCGGTGGGAGTGATCTGCGGCCTTGGCGCCAGCGGTTACCGACTGGCCCTGGAGGCCGCACTAGAGCAGCTTGAAACACAGGCAACAGCTTGAACCACAAGCGTTAAACGCCCCTGACCGACCCTTGGGAGTTGATGATTCATGGATATCCGTAAAGTTAAGAAACTGATCGAATTGCTGGAAGAGTCCGGCATCGACGAGCTCGAGATCAAGGAAGGCGAAGAGTCCGTACGTATCAGCCGTCACAGCAAGACCCCGGCTCAGCAGTACTACGCTCCGGCGCCGATGCAGGCTCCGGCCGCCGCACCTGCCGCCGCTGCCGCTCCAGTGGCTGCTGCCGCTCCGGCTGCCGCTGCTGCTCCAGCACTGAACGGCACCGTGGCCCGCTCGCCAATGGTAGGCACCTTCTACCGTAAATCTTCGCCAACCTCGCCAGCCTTCGTTGAAGTCGGCCAGACCGTGAAGAAAGGCGACACCCTGTGCATCGTCGAAGCCATGAAGATGATGAACCACATCGAAGCTGAAACCAGCGGTGTGATCGAATCCATCCTCGTCGAAGACGGCCAGCCGGTTGAGTACGACCAACCGCTGTTCACCATCGTTTGAACTGCGGAGAGCCTTTGATGACTGCGAAGTTGGAAAAAGTTCTGATCGCTAACCGCGGTGAGATCGCCCTGCGGATTCTGCGTGCCTGCAAAGAGATGGGCATCAAGACCGTCGCCGTTTACTCCAAGGCCGACAAAGAGCTGATGCACCTGGGTCTGGCAGACGAATCCGTCTGCATCGGCCCGGCTTCTGCCGCTCAGTCCTACCTGCACATCCCGGCCATCATCGCTGCCGCTGAAGTGACTGGCGCTACCGCCATTCACCCAGGCTACGGTTTCCTCGCGGAAAACGCCGATTTCGCCGAGCAGGTCGAGAACTCCGGCTTCGCCTTCATCGGCCCGAAAGCCGACACCATTCGCCTGATGGGCGACAAGGTATCGGCCAAGCACGCGATGATCGAAGCCGGCGTGCCAACCGTTCCAGGTTCCGACGGCCCACTGCCGGAAGACGAAGAAACGGCACTGCGCATCGGTCGTGAAGTCGGCTACCCGGTGATCATCAAAGCCGCTGGCGGCGGTGGTGGTCGCGGCATGCGCGTGGTGCACAAGGAAGAAGACCTGATCGCCTCGGCGAAACTGACCCGCTCCGAAGCTGGCGCGGCGTTCGGCAACCCGATGGTCTATCTGGAAAAATTCCTGACCAACCCGCGTCACGTCGAAGTTCAGGTGCTGTCCGACGGCCAGGGTCACGCCATCCATCTGGGCGACCGCGATTGCTCGCTGCAACGCCGTCACCAGAAGGTTCTCGAAGAAGCGCCGGCACCGGGCATCGACGAGCAGGCGCGCCAGGAAGTTCTGGCTCGCTGCGTCAAGGCGTGCATCGACATCGGTTACCGCGGCGCCGGCACGTTCGAGTTCCTGTACGAGAACGGTCGTTTCTACTTCATCGAAATGAACACCCGTGTTCAGGTGGAGCACCCGGTTTCGGAAATGGTCACCGGTATCGACATCGTCAAGGAGATGCTCAGCATCGCCGCTGGCAACAAACTGTCGTTCACTCAGGATGACGTGGTTATCCGCGGTCACTCGCTGGAGTGCCGGATCAACGCTGAAGACCCGAAAACCTTCATGCCGAGCCCGGGCACGGTCAAGCATTTCCACGCCCCAGGCGGCAACGGCGTTCGCGTCGATTCGCACCTGTACAGCGGTTATGCAGTTCCGCCGAACTACGACTCGCTGATCGGCAAGCTGATCACTTACGGCGCCACCCGCGACGAAGCCATGGCCCGCATGCGCAATGCCCTGGACGAAATCGTGGTAGACGGGATCAAGACCAACATCCCGCTGCACCGTGATCTGACCCGCGACGAAGGCTTCTGCAAAGGGGGCGTGAACATTCACTACCTCGAGCACAAGCTGGCTGGCGAGAAGCACTAAGCTTCAGCCCGCACCTGACAAAGCCGCCTTCGGGCGGCTTTGTTGTTTCTGCAGATTACATAAACCCCTGTAGGAGCGGGCTTGCTCGCGAATGCGGTGTATCAGATACATTTATTTGTCTGGCACAGCGCCTTCGCGAGCAAGCCCGCTCCCACAGGGTGCAATGCAGCTCCCACAAACCCTGCGCGCTCGCGTAAACTTGCGCGCTTCTCGCTGGCCGCTAGGCTGCAATCATATTTTTTCAAAGGTGCCCGCCATGCCTTGGCTGCAAGTACGTCTCGCCATCAGCCCGGAACAAGCCGAAACCTACGAAGACGCTTTCCTTGAAGTCGGCGCCGTTTCGGTGACCTTCATGGACGCCGAAGATCAGCCGATCTTCGAGCCGGAACTCAACACCACCCCACTGTGGGCGCACACGCACCTGCTGGCCCTGTTCGAGGGCGGCACCGAGCCTGCGCCGGTACTCGCGCATCTGGAACTGCTGACCGGCAGCCCGCTGCCCGAGCATCACAGCGAAGTCATCGAAGACCAGGACTGGGAACGCAGCTGGATGGACGGTTTCCAGCCAATGCGTTTCGGCCAGCGCCTGTGGATCGTGCCTAGCTGGCACGCCGCCCCCGAGCCCGATGCAGTCAATTTGCTGCTGGATCCGGGCCTGGCGTTCGGCACCGGCACCCATCCGACCACCGCCCTGTGCCTGGAATGGCTCGACGGTCAGGACCTGAAAGACTGCAACGTGCTGGACTTCGGCTGCGGCTCGGGGATTCTGGCGATTGCCGCCCTGCTGCTCGGCGCGAAAGAAGCGGTCGGCACCGACATCGACGTGCAGGCGCTGGAAGCCTCGCGCGACAACGCCGGGCGCAACAACATCGCCGATGAGCTGTTCCCGCTGTACCTGCCGGAAGATCTGCCGCAGGTCAAAGCCGACGTGCTGGTCGCCAATATTCTGGCCGGCCCGCTGGTTTCCCTGGCGCCGCAGCTGTCCGGCCTGGTGAAAAGCGGCGGTCGTCTGGCGCTGTCGGGCATCCTCGCCGAACAAGGTGAAGAAGTCGCCGCCGCCTATGCGCAGGACTTTGATCTGGACCCAATCGCCAATCGCGATGGCTGGGTGCGTATCACCGGCCGCCGGCGCTAGAATGACCGACTGCATAATCCGGATCGCCGCATGACTGACAGCTTCGTCACCCAGTGCCCGCATTGCCAAACCAGCTTCCGCGTCAGCCATGCTCAATTGAGCGTGGCCCGCGGGGTGGTTCGCTGTGGCGCCTGCCTGCAAGTGTTCAATGCCGCCAAACAGCTGCTGGAACAACACGCCGGCAAGGACGCGGTCACCCCGGTGGCGCCGGCCATGGTCGAGCCATTACCGTCTCAGCCGGTGGTCAGCGAGCCGCCGCCGGTGGTCGAAGCGCCCGTCAACGACGAACCACCCGCGCCGCGCGCCATCAGCCAGAAGCAATGGAGCGCCAGCGAGCTGGACCTGGACAGCCTCGATCTGGACGAAGAACTCGCCCGGCTCGAACAACGGGAAATCCAGCCGACCACCGAATTCGGTCGTCAGCGCGAAGAGTCCCTGAGCGCCCGCCGCGACAGCCACGAAAGCGATGAAACGGAGTGGCGCGACAGCCTGTTCAGCGCACGCGACGATGAGCGTCTGCCCGAGCCCGAAGCTGCAGTCGAGCCTGAGATCATCGAAGCCGAACCACTGAAAACCACGCGCACCGAGCCTTCGTTGTCGCTGGAGCCGGTGGATCTGGACGACGAACCGCCGATCCCGCAACTGCGCCTGCACGACCCGATCGATCCGAATGCCCGCCGCGAACGCCTGTCCGCCGCCATAGAGCCGGACGATGACGACTTGCCATCGGTCGCACCGCTGCGCAAAAAGCGTGAGCGTGCCGAACCCGGCGTACGCGCTGAAGTGCTGCAGGACCTGACCGACGACCCGCTGCAACTGGACTGGCAGAAACGCCGCTCACCCTGGGGCCGACGCCTGCTCTGGAGCTTGCTGGTGCTGTTGGCCGCCGCCGGTCTGGCCGGCCAGTACATCGCCTATCATTTCGATGAACTGGCGCGGCAGGATCAGTACCGCCCATGGTTCCAGCAATTCTGTCCACAGATCGGCTGCTCGGTGCCGTCCAAGGTCGACATCGGCAAAATCAAAAGCAGCAATCTGGTGGTGCGCAGCCATCCGGAATTCAGCGGGGCGCTGGTGGTGGATGCGATCATCTACAACCGCGCGACGTTCTCCCAGCCGTTTCCGCTGCTGGAACTGCGCTTCGCCGACCTCAACGGTCATCTGATCGCCAGTCGTCGCTTCAAACCCGGCGAATACCTCAACGGCGACCTGGAGGGCATGGCGGAAATGCCGCCGCAAACGCCGATCCACATCGCGCTGGATATTCTCGATCCAGGCCCCAAAGCGGTGAATTACAGCCTGAGTTTCCACTCGCCCGAGTGAATCGCATCATCGCTTCAGGTTTGACGGCAGTTTTCTGACTTCGTCCGCGGCAACCAAACCGCTGGCAATAACAGAATAACTGTTCAGATTTTGTTCAATTCAGCCTTTATCCAGTCATCGAGAGCGGGTATCATGCCAACCCTTTTTCGAACTCTCATGATCCGGCCCCACTTCAGGGAAGTCCTATGTCGGCGGTACGCATCGGCCCATATACATTGCAGAACGGTTTGATTCTCGCCCCGATGGCGGGCGTCACCGACCAGCCCTTTCGTCAGCTGTGCAAGCGTCTGGGCGCAGGGCTTGTAGTCTCGGAAATGGTCACCAGCGACATGAGCCTGTGGAACACCCGCAAGTCGCGCATGCGCATGATCCACGAAGGCGATCCCGAGCCACGCTCGGTGCAGATTGCCGGTGGCGATGCGCAGATGCTGGCGGATGCGGCACGGGCCAACGTCGAACTGGGCGCGCAGATTATTGATATCAACATGGGTTGCCCGGCAAAGAAGGTCTGCAACAAGGCCGCCGGCTCCGCGCTATTGAAAGACGAAGCACTGGTTACCGAGATCCTGCAGGCCGTGGTCGCTGCAGTGGATGTGCCGGTGACCCTGAAGATCCGCACCGGATGGGATCGCGACAACAAGAACGGCCTGACCGTGGCGAAGATCGCCGAGCAGGCCGGGATCACCGCGCTGGCAGTGCATGGCCGCACTCGCGCCGATCTGTACACCGGCGAAGCCGAGTACGACACGATTGCCGCGATCAAGCAGGCGGTGTCGATGCCGGTGTTTGCCAATGGCGATATCGATTCGCCGGAAAAGGCCCGTTACGTGCTTGACGCGACCGGTGCCGATGGCCTGCTGATTGGCCGGGCTGCCCAGGGGCGGCCATGGATTTTTCGCGAGATCGAACACTTCCTGCGTACCGGCGAGAAATTGCCGGCGCCGGAGCTGAGCGAAGTGGAACGCATCCTGCTGGAGCATCTGGCCGCACTTCACGCCTTCTATGGGGATGTGATGGGTGTCCGTATTGCCCGCAAGCATGTGGGCTGGTATCTCGCAACCTTGCCGGGCGCCAGGGAGTTTCGCGCCCACTTCAATCGTTTGGATGGTACGGAAACACAATGCGCCAACGTTCGGGAGTTTTTCGCCGAGCGTTACAAGAGCCTGACAGGGGACGAAGAAGGGGTGGCCGCATGACGATGATGACCGAGACTTTAGTGAGTGGAACAGCACCCGTGAGCGACAACGTGAATTTGAAACAGCACCTCAATACCCCGAGCGAAGAAGGTCAGACCCTTCGCGGGAGTGTCGAGAAGGCGCTGCACAATTATTTCGCCCACCTTGAGGGCGCGTCCGTCACGGATGTGTACAACCTGGTGCTCTCCGAAGTCGAGGCTCCCCTGCTCGAAAGCGTGATGAACTACGTCAAGGGCAACCAGACCAAGGCCAGTGAGCTGCTGGGACTCAACCGCGGCACACTGCGCAAGAAACTCAAGCAGTACGATCTGCTGTAAGCATTCAATCAAACCAGAAAGGCGCCCGCGTAAAACCGGTCGCCTTTTTTGCTGACTTCCTTTGCTTTTGATGGAAATTGAGATGACCGACCAGACTACCCGCCTGCCGATCCGCCGCGCCTTGATCAGCGTTTCCGACAAGACCGGGATCCTCGAATTCGCCAAGGAGCTTGAAGCCCTCGGCGTCGAGATCCTCTCCACCGGCGGAACGTTCAAGCTGCTGCGCGACAACGGTGTTGCCGCAGTGGAAGTCGCGGATTACACCGGTTTCGCGGAAATGATGGACGGTCGGGTGAAAACCCTGCACCCGAAAATCCACGGCGGGATCCTCGGTCGTCGCGGTATCGACGACGCGATCATGAACGAGCACGGCATCAAGCCGATCGACCTGGTTGCGGTCAACCTGTACCCGTTCGAAGCCACCATCAACAAGCCAGGCTGCGACCTGCCGACCGCTATCGAGAACATCGACATCGGCGGCCCGACCATGGTCCGTTCGGCAGCGAAAAACCATAAAGACGTGGCGATCGTGGTGAATGCCAGCGATTACGCCAACGTTCTGCAAAACCTCAAGGCCGGTGGCCTGACCTACGCTCAGCGTTTCGACCTGATGCTCAAGGCCTTCGAACACACCGCCGCCTACGACGGCATGATCGCCAACTACATGGGCACCGTGAATCAGGCTGCCGACGTGCTGAGCACCGAAGACCGCAGCGACTTCCCGCGCACCTTCAACAGCCAGTTCATCAAGGCTCAGGAAATGCGCTACGGCGAGAACCCGCACCAGAGCGCGGCGTTCTACGTGGAAGCCAAGCCTGCTGAAGTCGGCATCGCCACCGCGACCCAACTGCAAGGCAAAGAGCTGTCGTACAACAACGTGGCTGACACCGACGCCGCGCTGGAATGCGTGAAGAGCTTCGTCAAGCCGGCCTGCGTGATCGTCAAGCACGCCAACCCGTGCGGCGTGGCCGTGAGCCCGGACGCCGAGGGCGGCATCCGTCAGGCCTACGAACTGGCCTACGCCACCGACACCGAGTCGGCCTTCGGCGGCATCATCGCCTTCAACCGTGAACTGGATGCCGAGACCGCCAAGGCGATCGTCGAGCGTCAGTTCGTGGAAGTGATCATTGCTCCAAGCGTCAGCGCAGAAGCTCGCGCTGTTGTGGCGGCCAAAGCCAACGTGCGCCTGCTGGCCTGCGGCGAGTGGTCGGCGGATCGCGTTCCGGCCTGGGACTACAAGCGCGTCAACGGTGGCCTGCTGGTGCAGAGCCGCGACATCGGCATGATCGGCGCCGACGACCTGAAAGTGGTGACCCAGCGTGCACCGACCGAACAGGAAATCCACGACCTGATCTTTGCCTGGAAAGTGGCCAAGTTCGTCAAATCCAACGCCATCGTCTACGCCAAGAACCGTCAGACCATCGGTGTCGGCGCTGGCCAGATGAGCCGCGTAAACTCCGCGCGTATTGCTGCGATCAAGGCTGAACATGCCGGTCTGCAAGTGGCGGGTTCGGTGATGGCCTCGGATGCGTTCTTCCCGTTCCGCGACGGTCTGGACAACGCAGCCAAGGTCGGCATCACTGCGGTGATCCAGCCAGGCGGCTCGATGCGTGATGCTGAAGTGATTGCCGCTGCTGATGAAGCGGGCATCGCGATGGTGTTCACCGGCATGCGCCACTTCCGTCACTGATAAACACGATCCAAATGTGGGAGCGGGCTTGCTCGCGAATGCAATCTGTCAGCGACAACTGTTTCGACTGACACACCGCTTTCGCGAGCAAGCCCGCTCCTACAGAAAAGCATCTCTGCGGTGCATCACAGAATTAGCGTCATCCGAGGTTTTTGAAATGAATGTTTTGATCATTGGCAGCGGTGGCCGTGAACACGCCCTGGCCTGGAAAGTGGCTCAGGATCCGCGCGTGCAGAAGGTTTTCGTCGCGCCGGGCAACGCCGGGACCGCGATTGAAGCCAAGTGCGAGAACGTCGCCATCGACGTGCTGGCCCTTGAGCAACTGGCCGACTTTGCCGAGAAAAACGTTTCCCTGACCATCGTCGGCCCGGAAGTGCCGCTGGTGGCCGGCGTGGTCGATCTGTTCCGCTCCCGTGGCCTGGACTGCTTCGGTCCGACCGCCGGTGCTGCGCAACTGGAAGGCTCGAAAGCCTTCACCAAGGATTTCCTCGCGCGCCACAAGATCCCGACCGCCGACTACCAGAACTTCACCGAGATCGAGCCGGCCCTGGCTTATCTGCGTGAAAAAGGCGCACCGATCGTGATCAAGGCCGATGGCCTGGCCGCCGGTAAAGGCGTGATCGTTGCCATGACCCTGGCCGAAGCCGAAGACGCCGTGCGTGACATGCTCGCCGGCAACGCGTTCGGTGATGCCGGTTCGCGCGTGGTGATCGAAGAATTCCTCGACGGCGAAGAAGCCTCGTTCATCGTCATGGTCGACGGCAAGAACGTGCTGCCGATGGCGACCAGCCAGGACCACAAACGTGTTGGCGACGGCGACAGCGGCCCGAACACTGGCGGCATGGGTGCCTACTCCCCTGCCCCGGTGGTCACCGCCGACGTGCACCAGCGCGTGATGGACCAGGTGATCTGGCCGACCGTGCGTGGCATGGCCGAAGAAGGCAACGTCTACACCGGTTTCCTGTACGCCGGTCTGATGATCGACAAGGCCGGTAACCCGAAAGTCATCGAATTCAACTGCCGCTTCGGTGACCCGGAGACCCAACCGGTGATGCTGCGTCTGCAGTCGAGCCTGGTGCTGCTGGTCGAAGCCGCTCTGGCGCAAGCGCTGGACAAGGTTGAAGCACAGTGGGATCCACGCCCGAGCGTCGGCATCGTGCTGGCCGCCGGCGGCTACCCGGGCGACTACGCCAAGGGTGCAGCGATCAGCGGTCTGGACGCAGCCGCAGGCCTGGAAGGCAAAGTCTTCCACGCCGGGACTGCGCTCAAAGATGGCAACGTGGTGACGGCCGGTGGTCGCGTACTCTGCGCCACCGCCATGGGCGCCAGCGTCAGCGCAGCGCAGCAGCAAGCCTACAAGCTGGCCGCCGCCATCGACTGGGAAGGCTGCTTCTACCGCAAGGACATTGGCTACCGCGCCATTGCCCGTGAACGTGGCGAAACCCAGGAATAAGCTGTCCTTCAAGTCCGGCGCGGGATGCAGTCCCTCGCCGGGCTGTTCCGCCGCCGCGCATCGTTATATTCTGGCATCAACCTACGAAGGGATTTCGCCGTGCGCTGGCTCAGGATTGCCATAAGCTTCACCGTCACGCTGCTGACCTTGCTCTGCATGCTTCCGGCCCAGGCCGCGCAAGGCAGTGGCTGGTCGGTATTGCTTGACGATCAGGGCAATCTGCAACTGAGCGACATCCGCTCGGCTCGCTACACCAATCAATTCAGCCCTATCGAACTTGATCGCCTCACGGCGGCCGAGCCCGATGGCGCACTGTGGCTGCGCTTCAAACTGGCGCCGGGCAAGCACGAGCAAGTGCTGCGAATCTTCGCCCCCGACCTGTCCAACCTCAGCCTTTACGTGCTCGACGGCGACAAGCTGATCGAGCAACGCACCTCCGGCACCCATCAGCCACAGGTCGAACGGCCACTGCCGAGCAGCGATTTCCTGCTGCCGCTGCCGCAAAGCGACAAGTCCCTCGACGTCTATCTGCGGATGGTTTCCGACCATCAGCTACGCCCGCACATCGCCCTGCAATCGGCGGTGCTCAGTGCCGCCAACCAGAACCAGACGCTGATCTTCGGTCTGCTGTTCGGCTGCCTCGGCATGTTGCTGCTGCACAACCTCGTGCGCTACGCCTATTCGCGTTCGCGCAGCAGCCTGTGGCTGGCGGTCTGCGAAGGCCTGCTGGGCCTGAGTCTGTTGCTGTTGCTCAACCTCGCCGGCCCGTGGCTGCCGAACTGGCATGCGATCCAGACCCCGGGCGCGTATCTGGCCCTGCTGCTGACCGCCCCGGCCGGGCTGATGTTCGCCCTGCGCTTCTTCGCCCCGCTCGGCCCGCACCCGCTGAACAAACTGTTGCTGGGCGACATTCTGTTCATCGTGATCTGCAGCCTGCTGCTGTTGTTCGTCAACACCCTGCCGCTGAACATCATCACTTACGCGCTGGTGGCCCTGGCCGGTCTGAGCATGTTGCTGGTCGGCTTCTATCACTGGCAGAAGGGCTACCGTCCGGCGCGGCTGTTCGTTGCCGGGATGGTGGTGTTCAACATCGGCACGCTGATCATTCTGCCGGCGTTGCTGGGGCTGACCCTGGTGTCGCCGCAAGGCCTGATCATGACCCTGATGGCGTTTATCTGCATCAGTGGCCTGCTGATGAGCATCGCCTTGGGTGAACGTCAGCGCAGCATCACCGAAAGCCGTTTCAGCATCAGCCGCGACCTCGCCGCGAGCAACGCCGAGATCAACGCCAAGGCCGAATTCCTCGCCAAGATCAGCCACGAAATCCGCACCCCGATGAATGGCGTACTGGGCATGACCGAGCTGCTGCTGGGCACGCCGCTGTCGGTCAAGCAACGCGACTACGTGCAAACCATCCACAGCGCCGGCAACGAACTGCTGACGTTGATCAACGAGATTCTCGACATCTCCAAACTCGAGTCCGGGCAGATCGAACTGGACGATGTGCAGTTCGACCTCAACGCGCTGATCGACGATTGCCTGAGCATCTACCGCGCCAAGGCCGAACAGCAGAACGTCGAGCTGATCAGTTTCATCCAGCCGCAGGTGCCGCGGGTGATCAGCGGCGATCCGACCCGCTTGCGCCAGACCCTGCTGAGCCTGCTGGAAAACGCCCTGAAGAAAACCGACGAAGGCGAAGTGCTGATCGTCGTTGCCCTTGACGAGCGCAGTGTCAAACCGCGCCTGCGCATCGCCGTGCAGGACAGCGGCCAGCCGATGGAGCCGGAAGAGCGCGAGGCGCTGCTGCACGCCGAACTGCACAGCAAGCATTTCCTCTCCGCCAACCGTCTGGGCGGCAACCTCGGGCTGGTGATCGCGCGACAGCTGATTCGCCTGATGCACGGGGAGTTCGGCATCAAGAGCGGCGCCAATCAGGGCAGCACGCTGTGGCTGACTCTGCCGCTGGACCCGGATCGCCTCGAACACCCGACCTCCGACCTCGACGGTCCGCTGCAAGGTGCGCGGGTACTGGTGGTGGACGACAACGACACCTGCCGCAAGGTGCTGGTGCAGCAATGCAGTGCCTGGGGCCTGAACGTCAGCGCCGTGCCGTCGGGCAAGGAAGCGCTGGCGCTGCTGCGCACCAAGGCGCACCTGCGTGACTACTTCGATGTGGTGCTGCTGGATCAGAACATGCCCGGCATGACCGGCATGCAACTGGCGGCCAAGATCAAGGAAGACCCGAGCCTCAATCACGACATTCTGTTGATCATGCTCACCGGCATCAGCAATGCGCCGAGCAAGATCATCGCGCGCAACTCGGGGATCAAGCGCATCCTCGCCAAACCGGTGGCCGGCTACACGCTCAAGACCACGCTGGCCGACGAATTGAATCAGCGCAACAAGGGTCAGGTGGTGTTCCAGCCACAAGTGGTTACCCCCGCCACAGCGGCCAAGGTGCCGAGCGATTTCCGCATTCTGGTCGCCGAAGACAACACCATTTCCACCAAGGTGATTCGCGGCATGCTCGGCAAGCTCAACCTGCAGCCGGACACCGCCAGCAACGGTGAAGAAGCCCTGCAAGCGATGAAGGCCCAGCGTTACGACCTGGTGTTGATGGACTGCGAAATGCCGATCCTCGATGGCTTCTCGGCAACCCAGCAACTGCGTGCGTGGGAAGTCAGCAATCAGCGCATCCGCACGCCAATCGTTGCGCTGACCGCGCACATCCTCGCCGAACACAAGGAACGCGCGCGTCAGGCCGGGATGGACGGGCACATGGCCAAACCGGTGGAGCTGTCGCAACTGCGCGAGCTGATCGAACATTGGGTCGCCCAGCGCGATCAGCAGAACCGCACGGCCTCGACCTTCTGAGCAGGCCTGCCCGGTTGCGCCTCAATCGGCTGCGCAAAGCTGTCTGACTGCCCCTTCATCGGGCAACGTCAACCGCACAACGTTGTCCTTCAACCTGTCCCTGATTTTCAGGGCAACGGCGGCGCGTGCCGGAGCATAGAGGGTCTCAGACAAGTAGGCGCCGGCGTAACGCATGCACACGTCGCCGCGCACATCCTCGGCCTGAAACAGCTCGGCCAGGGGGTTGCCGCCAAGCACCCGATCAGTCGCAAGCTCAAGATAGACACTGGTCAAGGAGGTCGGCGTATTCGCGACGACCACCAGCAGGCGCACAGCCGTGGCGGACGCAAACCCATCTCCGGACTCGGACGCCAGGATGCTCTTCTGGATGTGTCTGCGCAGCAAACCCATGGCCGGCTCGGTGCCGGACAGGCCTGCCAGACGTCGCAGCGCTACAGATGCAGCGCCACTGTTATCCACAGCGTCGCTGAACATCGCGGTGAGGACCCAATCACCAAGCGACTCGACGTTATCCTTTTCGATGGACCATTGCCGTCGAGCTCTGGAGTGGCGCAGCCAATAGTTATCCAGCAACTGCACATACGCGCCATACCAGTCGATCTCCGCCGTCTTTTCGATTTTTTTATTGGCCGCCAATTGCGCCAGCAACAGGCACTCGATCAAATCGTCATAGTGTGCCAACTTATCCGTTACCGGAACCAGCACAACGGCGCCGCCAACAATCAATACTGAATATTCGTCATTCATATCATTGCTCCCGATAACAAAAAAGGCAGCCGAAACCGGCTGCCTTTTTTTGATCAATCAAATTTCAATATCGACAATCTTTTCACTGTGAACGATGAGTTTATTGTTAATGGCTTCACGAACCGAGTCCGCTTTTAATGTGTTTTTGACAAATACCGTTTCGCCTCGATACAGGTTTACATTACGCACATCGACATCGACGAACAGCACTTTGGTAGAGGTATTCCTGCGCTGGAAACGCACGGTGCCGAGGGCCATGATCGATTCACCATCGACTTCAACACATGCACCTGCGGAGATTCCGCCGACACCGTGTTGCAGCAGATTGCGCTCATAAGCCGTCAGTGCGGCAGTATCACGCTTCTGCAGGGCAGAGATCGCATCTCCCGCCACCTTGAGCATCAATGCACTGGCCGGGCCTGGCAGCGCAGCGCCGGCAACCACGGAACCGAGGATTTCCAGTACCAGTTTGTCCATACGCACGCTGGTGCCCTCGACATCCAGGTTGCTGTAATACTTTCTGACAGGTGTCCAGCCTGCCTGGGTCATCACCTCGCGAAAGCGCAGATACCACTCTTTACCCTGCTCTTCGGCCGGATACTGTTTGTTTGCTGCGAGCGTCGCGAAGAGGAAAGCGTTTGCCGCATCACGTTGGTTTTGGAGACTCATCTTGCCCACAAAGCCCATCGTGCCCTCACCTACAACAGCCCCCTTGGACGGTGCTTCTACGTCGTCCCCTATACCCATCAGGGCGTGAGGACGAATAACCAACTGGTCGTCGATCTCACACTCTTCAATCGCTTTAACACAAGAAGCAATATAACTTTCGCGAACAGCTTGATTATGCACAATAAAATCCTTATTAATTATCAGACAAGTTCCTCTTGAACTTGCGACCAAACAATAACCAAACAAACATACAACCACAAACCCGAATCTGTAACATCATATCCAAACAACAAAAACAACTAACAAAAAAGAACAACACAACGATCAAAATAAAGTCCGGAAAAAATGAACTGCCGTGCGCAGCATCTTCTGCGCACACAAGCAACTAAGCGACTGATAGACTCGCTGCCACCCCTCTCCGGATGCGAGCCGCCCTCATGCTCCACGTGTTATTCAGCGTTTACCTGAAGATGCTGGTGCTCTACAGCCCGTTCTTCGTGTTGTCCTGCTTCATCAGCCTGACCCGTGGCTACTCGCGCAAGGAACAGCGGCGCCTGGCCTGGAAAGTGGCGATTGCCACGCTGGTCTCCAGCGTCCTGCTGTATCTGTTCGGACGGGTGATTTTCGACGTGTTCGGGATCACTGCGGACGCGTTCCGCATCGGTGCCGGCAGCGTGCTGTTCATCTCGGCGCTGGGCATGGCTCAGGGCAAACCGGTGGTGCAAAGTGACAACGTGCAGCAGGATGTGACCATCGTCCCGCTGACCATTCCGTTGACGGTCGGCCCGGGCACCATCGGCGCCCTGCTGGTGATGGGCGTCAGCCAGCCGCACTGGGACGACAAACTGACCGCGATCATGAGTATTACCCTGGCCAGCTTCACCGTCGGGGTAGTGCTGTACCTGTCCAATCACATCGAACGCATCCTCGGCGATCAAGGCTTGCAGATCGTCAGCCGCCTGATGGGACTGTTCGTCTGTGCGCTGGCGGCGCAGATCATCTTCACCGGGGTAAAGGGTTACCTGGTTTCCTGAAGATCGGTAAAAAGGCCTGCGCAGTGAGCTGCGCAGGCCTTTTCAGTTACAGCGGTGCGTCACGCCGGCACGGCGTCGAGCAATCGTTCAAGCGTGACACTGCCGTCGGCGTCTGCGTGGTCACGCAGCCACTGCACCAGGCTCGACACCGGATAGGAGCGACCGCCCTCGAATCCGATGAACACCTCGCCACGCATCGCCGGATCACTCGAACACACATCACGCAGGATCAGGCTGTGCTGGCGGTCCGGGTCGACGATGAGCAAATGCTCCCCGACCTGCGACAGTTGCAGTTGCTGCGGCACATCCAGCTGCCAGATCAGCTTGCCGGGAATCGCCGGCACCTCGCCCAGACGGTGGCGGCAATCGACGATCACCGAATCCAGACGCAACCAGCAGGCCTTCGACAGGTGACAGGTCACATCACCCTGCCCCAAGCGCAGAACCAGACAGCGCACGTCATCGGCAATCAGCGGCAACAGGTCCTCGAGCTTGTTCTGCGCCTCGACCACCAGGACCTCGGCGTCACGCTGCACATACTCGAAAGGGCCGATACTCTGGTGGCCGGGGTAGACAACCACCCGCTGCGCCTGGCGCTCGTGCAACAACACATTGCGGTGGCGAGTGCCGAGCAATTCGCAATCCTGTGGCAGATTCTGGTCCGCCACGCGGATCAACCGCGCATTCGCCACGTCGTACCATTGCAGGCTGCCGGAGCCGGATTCCACGGCGATGAACGGCTCATGTTCGGCGGTCTCGAGCAAGGCCTGCAGTGCAGCCAGCCATTGTTCGCCGTGCTCGCGGACCCAGCGCTGTTCGACGCCAATGATTCGCTCCGCTTCCTCAGACCGCAACAGGAGTGACACGCCGTTGACCGTTGTCCCGCGCAGCCCGCCGCCATCACCGGTCACACGGCTGAATCGCCAGTCGTCCCACTCGGCCTGCGGCGCCGGCAGCAGGTCGGCCGACAACAGTTGTGCGCCGCTGCCGAAGGCCTGCTCAAGCAGCAGATGGTCAAAGAACACCTGCCTGCAGATCGCGCCGCTGGCAACGTCGAACAGCCACGCTGCCTGATTGTCCGGGGTGATACCGAGCAGACGCATCTCGCGCTCGTGGCCCGGATCGCACAACAGCAAGCGGTTATCCACCGTCCAGGCACACAGGTTGCGCTCACCGCCGGCATTGCGCACACCGAGAATGGCAAAACTGTTGATCGGATACTGCGTCGCCAGCGCTTGCAGTGCCTGCCACCACTGCGCCCGATCCTTGAGCCAACGCTCAGTAGTGCCCCCAAGCAACGCTTCACCCTGGGCGCTCAGGTTGAAAAACAGCCCGTCGTATGTCAGCGCCAGGTACCCACCCTCAACCGCCACTACGTCCTTGAGCCCGGCGGGCTGCACCCACTGATGCGTCCACTGCGCCGGCCAGCGCTCGCTGCCGGCGGACGTGGTCCGTTGCACCCGGCACAACTTCTGCGCCAGCCGGTCGTAAATGCAAAACAGATCGTGTTCATCGCTGAGGGGCAGGAGCACCAGGTCGCCGAGCTGCCTGATCGAATCGGCCCAGCCCCGGGTGTGCGGATACGGGGCATAGGGATGAATGCACAAGCGGTCACGACTGCGGATCCACACCAGGTCACGCTTGTGCGCATCGAACAGCCAGCAGACGGACACGAAGTCCGCCGGTTGCCAGTCGACCGTGGTGACCCCGGCACGCTCGGGCACCGGCGATAGCACCCCATACTCGCCAAACACCAGCGACCACTGCGCGAGGATCGGCTGAGCAAACACCTGGCGACCCAGCTCCCGGTCCAGCTCGTGGATCACCGCCACCAGCTGCAACCGGCCGTCATGGATCAGGTAATTGAACTGCGTGACTTTCCCGTCAGCGCCGACCCATTGCTGCTCGACATGGATCACGCCTTGGGCATCGGCATCAATGCGTCGCACGTGGCATTCACCGGCCAGCACCAGCAGGCGGTAACGGTATTTGAGCAATCCGCTGACTGCATCGACCTGCCAGATATCGTAGTTCTGCGCTTCGTAGAAATAGGCAAAATCATTCACCACCACCGCCAGCAACGCTTCATCCGCGGCCAGCACCTCTGCGCTGCGGATGTACAGAAAACGATTCTCTGCAGCGTCGTACCAGGCCGTGGTGTAGCGCGGCTGGTCCTCGGGCTCAAACGGAATCGGGAAATGCTGAACCGGCGTGTAGGGCAACCCCAGCCGATGCTCCCGGGCCAGCCCCTGGTAATGCAGAAGCAGCGATTGCTCGTTCTCACCGGAAGGTGCGCTCTGCTCGAGAATATCCAGTCGCCCGCCAGCGCGATTGACCTTGAACCGTTGGCGCCCTGTCAGCTGAAGCATGATCTCGTGGCGCCCCCTGCCGGTGAACGTCACCTTGACGCCGCCGACAGAAAGCCCCCCACCGACTTCGACCCGCACATCCGCCTCGGTCGCCCAGGTTGCCACCAGGCTCCACTGGCACAGCTGCAGGCTGGGCGCCTGCAACTGGATACTGACGCCGCGATTGAGGATCAGCGAGCACGCAGCGCCCGCCCCTTCAATCCGGTAAGTCAGGAGATCGTGCCAGGCTGTCGGGACCATCGGCACTGCCAGCGCACGCTCGCGGGCGTCCAGTTGCACCTCGATCACCGTTGGCCGATACGACGGTGCCAGGCGATTCACGATGTAGTGCGTGGGAAAGGAGTAGAACGAAAAGAGGAATTTCCACTGGCCGTCCTTATCCTTTTTTTCCAGCCTGCGAGCGGTATCGAAGCCCGTGTCGTGGCGCAGACTGGAGAACGGCAAGGCCTTGTATTCGTAGCCGTAGAACGTGATCGGCGTACACGGCAGGACGACCAGTTGCCCACCCGGCAGCTCGACATTGAGGTGACCGGGAAGCCCCAGTTCGCGGCGCAGATCGAGCGCCTGTTGCTCATCCGGATTGAAATCCGGCACCCCGAAATGGTCGCGCAACCGATACACCTTCGGGCTGCCGAGCAGCAGGCTGGCGCGGCTGAAATCGAGGCGTTGCACGATCAGCGCAGGGTGCACGACCCAGCCCCCCTGCGCAGCATCATGGCGATATCCAACACCGCGATAGGCCCGCTCCAGATCGTCGAAAAACAGCCCGACGTCCTGCGCCTGTTGCGCAATTCTGGCAAAGCCCTGGGCCAGGGCCGCGACGCCCACGGCCAGTCCACCGAGGATCACCCCGGCACCGCCGAGCACGGCAGCGGCCGTCGCCGCACCCGCAGTGGCCGCACCCAGACCACCAGCGGTCAATGCCAGACTGGCGGAGTCGAACGCCAGTTGCGTGCCAAACTGCGCCCGCTCGAGCTCGTTGTCCGCCGCCGCCAATTGATAGATGTCGAAGCCGACATTCGCCAGCCCCAGCACCGCTCCCACCCCTTCGTTGGCGACATGCCCCAGCGCCTCGCCTACCACCGGTGCGCAGGTGCGGGCGATGACCTTCTCCTCCTTGAGCGCGGTTCTGACCAGAGCGATCAGTCCCGCGACATCCGCGATATTGCCGTGCGCCAGCTGCGCGTAATTGACGTACGCGTGCAGCCGCACGGCAGTGGTCAATGTGCGGCCGTCGCCCTCGCGACCGCGCAAGGCGTTCATCAATGCCTGGATCGTGAAGCCGCTATTGAGGGTGTGCACGGCGCCGGCCTCGATCAACTCCGGCGCGGGCCGGGTGCCGAGGGTCGCGAACTGCTCGGACAGATAGCGCCTGATCCGCAGCAGACGATGATCAGTGCTGACCACCTGCACCACCTCCTCGCTTTGCACCGGGTCGATCAGGTTGATCCGGTATTTGCCATCGGCGGTTATCTCAAGGGTTTCGAACAGCGGCACCAGCGGTTTTGCCAAGCTGTGCAGCGCCTGCAAGGCGTCGGTCGTGTGGGCGATCTGCTGTCCCCACCAATGACTGTCCAGATCGCGCAGACTGCGCCCCAGAGGCGGATTGCTGACCAGCGACTGGCCGCGCGCACTGTTCAGGCGCTGGCGAATCCGTCCACCTGAATGCTCCGGCAGCACACTGTCGGACGCCAGCAATTGCCCGACGCGAAAGCCGGCGGACAGCTGCAGAGCCGAGATTTTTTGCCCGTGCAACTCGATCAGATCAAACGTCGGGCGCGCCTCGTCACCATAGGCCGCATAGTATTTCGCCAGGCCTTGCTTCAGAAACAGGTCGGTCAGCGCCCGCCGGAACAAGGCCGGATCACTGAACTCGAACACGCCGAAGTTGGGATCGTAGAAGTGATAAGTGATGCGTTCGCCGTCGAAGGTTTTCGCCAGCAGCATGGCGTGATTGTCCGAGTTGAGCATCAGCGTGCGCGAGCTGCCGTAGGCTTCAAGGGTGCTGCCGAGCTGCTGCAGATCGACACGTCCCAGAGGCTGGCCGATGTCGTGCAATTGCACGCTTTGCAACTCCTCGAGTGCCTCCAGGAACACCTTCGAATCGCTCTGGTGCGGCTCGACAGTCGCCAGGAAAAAACGCTCGCGCAAGCGCCGCGATGCGGCAACACCGTGCTCCAGCGCAGCACTCATGATCAGCGCAAGCGGATAACAGCGGCCACCGGGATCACCCGGGCCCTTGAGCAACAGATCCTGAGGCACCAGCTTGATGTCGCTGGCCTCGATTTGCCCCAGCACCTGCCCCAATCGCAGGATCACCTGCTCACGATGCTCGCGAGTGGCCACTTCCTGGATATGCCCGACATGCCGCCCCCACTGCAACAGCGTGTGAGCCTGCGACAGCGCCGCGCGCTTCAGCGTCAGCGCGCTGTCCGACGACAGCATCGGCTGATCGACATGGCTGGCCAGACCGGCCATGAACGCCGTCGCCCGCTGTTGATAAAGATGACGCTCGATGGCCGCATAGCGCACCGACGCCCCCACTTCGGCAACACGGTTGGCCAGGTTGTCGAGTTCGGCAGCGACCGCCATGAAACTTTGATTGTCCAGTGAGCCCGCGCCCAACAGTTGCCCCAACAGCACCCGCTGCAAGGCACTGACCTGGAAAAACTGCAGCGAGCCTTCGGCGATACTGCTCAGCAATTCATCCAGCGCCAGCCCCTGAACCCGCTCGTCGCTCAGCGCCACCGGCGCTTGCAGCATTGCAGGCTGCGCCTTGATGGCCTGACGGTCGGCGAAATCGAGCCCCGGGCCCGCAGGAAAATCCAGCGCGCCATTATGGCCTCGGCGCATTGCAGCCACGAACGGTTCACCGAGCCTGTCGATCATCCGTTGCAGAACATCCGTCAACAACACCGGCCGGCCTTCGATGACCGGCCATCCTTCTTCAAACAGCACGCTCTGCTGTTTCAGCAGGGCCGCCACATCACCGTTGTAGCGCGCGCTGTATTGCCCTTGCCGCCAGCGTTGCTGCTCGTCGACAACCCATTGTTCATCGTCGTTGGCGTTGTCTTTCCAGGAGTGATCCTGTTCTTCCTCGGTCTTGTCGTTGATTATCCAGAGTGGCTCGATGGCCGCCTCCAGGCGCAGGGTTTCCGCTTCTCGCGGGACAAAGTGCTGCCGTTCGTAATCGGCCATGCCATCGCGCATCGCCGCCGGGCCGGTCAGATAAATCGTCCCCTCGCTCTGCGGGCGGATGCCGTCACTGAAGTAGCCCGCGATGGCCAGCATCAGAAAGCTGGCCGCCACGTCTTCGGTCATCGACAGTTCGGCCAGAGGGCCAAAGGCCTGCTCGAGCACTTCGCGCGCCAGCCCGGTCATGCCGTCAAAATCGCTCAAGGCGACGCCGCGCTTGGCAGCAAGGCGGGCCGTTGCGTCGATCGACTCATAGTTGAACCGAAACCGCTCGATCACACTGTTGAGCATCGGCGCTTGCGCATGGGCCGTCAGGAATGAATTGCTCAACGTGTTCTGTACGGCAACGGCTCGCAAGGCCTGTGGCCGCACCAGCAGCTGCGCCGGGGCCTGGAACACTTCGTTCAGCGCGGGCTGTTGCCGGGCAAAGGCCTCAAGCGCGGGGCGATGCTCGGCGGGTAGGCGGTCCAGGTAGTCGGTGTAGGTGTCACGCCGGGTCTGCCGTCCAGGCATCCAGTGCGGGTTGTGATCAAGCAACAGTTGCAGGACGCCCAGACGCGCATCGCCGCCGAACCCACTGATGTCAACGCCCCCCAGGCGCCGGGCCAGCGGCGGCAGATTATCGACATCGGCATAGGCGCCGCCCTCGTTATACAAGGCCTCGACCCGCACCACATCAGAGGCGGCGGCCAGATTGCCGCGCAACCGGGTCTCGCGCTCGTAGATCGTCTGCAATTGCAGTGGCGTGTCGAGGTCATGCAGGTCGCGCAACTGCAGATCGCCGCCCGCGAGATCCAGCAGACTGCGACGGTTTTGTTCGATCCGCGTCTCCAGATCTGCGGCGTCCTGGCCGTAGGCCCGGGCCAACAGGTCGACCCGCGCTTCATCCGCTGACAGCCCCTGCTCCAGCGCGGCCTGGATGTGCATGAACATCTGTTGCTTGAGAACGATCACGCGTTCTTCGTACAACGTGCCCAGAGCCGATGCGGAAATGCTGTGGTCGCCACCCTGTTGCATGGCGTCAGCCTTGGCGGCCTCAACGATCAATCTGTCGGTTTGCCAGGCCAGCAACGCGTCACTGTCGTACCACAGATGCAGGCGATAGCCCTGCCCGCTCAAGACCTGTTTCCATACGTTGAGATAATCCCGCTGTATCGGGCCCAGCCCCCCGCCGAGCCAGACAAAGTGCAGATTTTTCGGTACCTCAGTGGCCACGCTCCTGGCATAGGACTGGCTGTTTTGCAGGCGGGTTTCGAAGGCCTCGATGCGGCTGTAGATCTGCGATAAGTCTTGGGGTCGTGCTGGCGCGTCGTCGGCATCGCGGCGCACGCGCGACAGGCCGAGCAACTGCCCCAGCGATTGTTTGAGCAATGCCAGGGGTTCGATCAATCGGGGCGAATCGAGCAGACCAATGCATGCAAAGTAATAACGCCAGACTGACTGCCAGGCGTCACTGTCGCGGTGCGCCAACAGGGCCTGTTCCAGATCCGCCTGTTTGAACAGGTTGATGAAATTCACATAACCACTGGCGTCTTGAAGTCTCTGATCCTGCATGAAAGTTTCTCCTTTGCCCTGAGCCGACATGTGTGCCTGCTGGCACTTTCCATGGCCGCCAAACTAACCACTGGCGAATCAGGGCTCAAACTGCAAAACATTCAATACATGTCAAAACAGACAACTAAAAAACAACTGGCAACACCTGTAACAGCAACAAGTTATTGCTGGTAACCCCGTTATGAATCAACGCAACTTAACAAGTCCCGTCATTACCTCGGTTTAAACTTTGGTACAGGTCTTAGAGGATTCAGGATAAGTCGGACAGAATGTAAGCAACAGGAAAGCTCTCACGTAGACGCGGAGCAAATCGTACAAGTCAGGTTGAAAAGTCAGACGCGGAGCATTTCACAGAATCCACGCGGGACAGCGGCTATGGCGAGGGAGCACGCTCCCTCGCCAGCACTCACGATTGCGGCTTTTCGCCGTACCAACGCGGCGTGTAGACCCACTCGCCACCGTCCGCTTTGGCAAAGGTGCAAGTGGTCGAGGAACCGATCAGCACCATGGTGCGCATGTCCACCTGATCGGGGGTCAGTTGCCCCAGCGTGGTCACGCGCAGGGTTTGCCCCGGCCGGCCAATGTCGCGCCCCAACACCACTGGCGTCGCCGCGCTGCGATGCTGCGCGACGATTTCCAGGGCCCGGCCCAGTTGCCACGGACGCGCCCGGGAGATCGGGTTGTAGAAGGCCAGGGCCAGATCGGCTGCGGACGCCAGATCCAGACGCTTCTCGATGATCGACCACGGCTTGAGGTTGTCCGACAGCGACATCACGCAGAAGTCATGCCCCAGCGGCGCACCCGCTTGCGCAGCTGTGGCGAGCGAGGCGGACACCCCCGGCAGGATTTCCAGTTCGACGCTGTGCCAGGCCGGATCGCTCGACTCGTGCAACGCTTCGAGCACCGCCGCGGCCATGGCGAATACGCCGGGGTCACCGGACGAGACCACAATCACCGAACGGCCCTCGGCTGCCAGCCGGAAGGCGTGGCGGGCGCGCTGCATTTCTTCGCGGTTGTCGGTGCAGTGCTGCACCTGATCATCGCGAAACGGGCCGGCCATGCGCACATAGGTTTCGTAACCGAGCACATCGGTGGCCCGCGCCAGTTCCGCCTTGACCGCAGGCACCATCAATTCGGCAGCGCCGGGGCCGAGGCCGATCACCGCCAGGCGCCCACGCTGACGACCGATCTGTGCGACGTCCAGCGGTTGCTCGGCGAGGGCAATCGCCAGGCCGTTGGCACTGCTGATCGTGGCCTGTGGCAGTGCCTGACGGGCGAGCTCGCCGAGATCTTTTTGCGCCGCGACAAAGCGCAGCGGCACACCCAGTTCGAGGGCCGCTTCACGCAGTCTGGCCGAGGCCATTTCAGTGTCAGCCGCCAGCAGACAGGCCAGCGACTGCTGCGCAACCCCGGCCTGCTGCAACGCGGCACGCACGGCATTCGGCAGATCGTCTAGCTGCGCGCTCACGGCCACCGCCACGCTGCGCGGATAGATCAGCAACTCGTTGGCGCTCGCGACACGCTCGGCACTGCCGACATGAATCGAGCGCTGCGCCTGCGGGTCTTGCGGCAGCTGCGCCTGATCCAGCCACGGCGCCGCACCTTCGATACGCACGCTGTGCCCGGCCAGCAGATCGGAAACGAAACGCTTGCCCAGTTCCAGATCCGCCAGCGCATACCCGCTGGGTGGATTGAGCAGGCAAGTGCCAAAACGCAATTCGCCACTGGTGGTGATCGCCGCTGCGACCTGCAATGCGGCGCCGATTTCACGGGCCATGACATTCACCCCGCCGAGGCCGCCGAGGAGCGGCACCACGGCGCTGCCATCTTCGGCCACGGCGAGTACCGCCGGTTCAGCGCCCTTCTCCAGCAGCAACGGCGCCAGGGTGCGAATGACAATGCCGGCAGCGCACAAGGCAATGATCGGCGTGTCCTGCTGGTACAACTCACGCAGGGTCGCGCCGAATTCCTGATAGCTGCAGTCGGCGCCGTCGACGCGTCCGGCGAGGCCGTGGATCTGCGCCGTCGGATACAGCTGCTGGATCCGTCGCGCGGTGGCGAGTGCGCCCTGTCCGAGGATGACAATGGCCGGTGTGGATGGCGTCATCAACCTTGCCACCGTTCGCCCGGGACGATGATCAGCGAGAAGTACGGCGAGGACATCGGCTCGACCTGATCCAGCGGCACGATTTTCTGATTGGCCATGGTCGCGCGTTCGACGTACAGCGCCCGCTCGGCCAGACCGAGTTCTTCGAGTACCGCACGAACTTTGGGAAAGTTGCGCCCCAGCTTCATGATCACCGCCGCATCGGCGTCGGCCAGACGTCGCTTCAGATCCTCATGCGGCAACACGCCGGAGAGCACCGACAGGCTCTGGTTGCGATACACCAGCGGCGCGCCGAGCACCGAGGCGCCGCCGAGCATCGAGCATACGCCCGGCACCACTTCGGCGTCGTAGCGCGTGGACAACCGATCATGCAGATACATGTAGGAACCGTAGAAGAACGGGTCGCCTTCACAGATCACCGCGACGTCACGCCCGGCGTCCAGATGCGCCGCGACTTCTTCGGCGGCGTCATCGTAGAAGTCGCTGATCACTTGTTCATAAGACAGCGGCGCCGGCAGCACTTCGGTGGTCACCGGGTACACCAGCGGCAGCAGATTCTGCGCGTCCTGCAGGTGCGCTTCGATGATGCCGAACGCATTGCCCTTCTTGCCCTTGGCGACGAAGTACGCCACCACCGGCGATTCGCGCAGCAGGCGCAGGGCTTTGACGGTAATCAGTTCCGGATCACCGGGGCCCACACCGAGGCCGATCAGACGTCCTTTGGCCTGCATCATTCGATCTCCGTGGCGAGGGCATTCACCGCTGCGGCGGCCATGGCGCTGCCGCCGAGCCGGCCCTGCATGATCACGAACGGTACGCCACGACTGTCCGCTGCCAGCGCCGCTTTCGATTCGGCGGCGCCGACGAAGCCCACCGGGAAGCCAAGGATCAGTGCCGGTTTCGGTGCGCCGGCATCGAGCATTTCCAGCAGATAGAACAGTGCGGTCGGCGCGTTGCCGATCACCACCACGCTGCCTTCCAGGTGCGGACGCCACAGCTCCAGCGCCGCCGCCGAACGGGTGTTGCCCAACTCGCGGGCCAGCTCCGGCACGCTGTCGTCGCGCAGGGTGCAGATCACTGGGTTGTTCGCCGGCAAACGCGCACGGGTCACGCCTTCGGACACCATCCGCGCATCACAGAGAATCGGCGCACCCGCCGCCAGCGCATCGCGTCCGGCCTTGCCGGCGCCCTCGGAGAACTGCAGACCATCGACTGCCTCGACCATGCCGCAGGCGTGGATCACCCGCACCGCTAGTTTTTCCAGATCGGCCGGGATGCGCGCCAGATTGGCCTCGCTGCGAATGATCGCGAAGGAGTTGCGATAGATCTCCTGACCGTCGCGGATGTAATCAAGCATCAAGGGGGCTCCATGAGCGGGCGTCGAGCAGGATCGCGGCCGCTTCAATAGTAAGGTTGCGTGCGTGCAGCGTGCCGAAACCCGGCAGCGTTGCATCGCGAAAATAGAGGTCATAGTGACCGGGGCTGACCGCCAGCAAAGTTGCCGGTGTGCGATGGGCCGCGGCGCAAGAACGCGGGCAACCGGACAGGTGCACGTGCTGCGCCTGTGGCAACAACGTCGCCAGCCGCCGCGCGTCGTGTTTGGTATCGGCCAGGCCTTTGCCGCAGCCGCTGGAGCCAGTGCAGGCGATCAGCCGGGACAACGGCTCGCCGGCATCCGTCAGCCAGTGCATCTGCGCCAGGTGTTGCAGGACTTGCGCAGCGTCGGTGGACTTCACGTTCGGCAACAGCAGACTTTGCCAGGGGGTGAAACGCAGGCTGCCATCGCCGAACTCTCGGGCCAGTCGGGCCGCACCACGCAGCATGGCCGGATCGAGACGACCGAGCGCCGGCACCGCACCGACATACACCCGGTCGTCAGCGTTTTGCGCGTGCATACCGATGTGCAGCGCATCCGCCAGCGGCGTGCGCTGTCGGGCAATGGCGGCTCTGATCGCCACGCGTTCGCGCAACTGTTCGAGAAAGGCCAGCATCGGCCATTCATCGAGCAAGTGGCGCATGCGGGTCTGCTCCGGCCGAGCCAGCTCAAGGAACAATTCCAGCACCGCGACCACCAGCGCATGGCCGTTTTCCACGGTCACGGCGCCGATCGCACGATCTGTCGGGCAGCCAGCCAGACCGAACGCCAGGAGTATTTCACCGTCACGTTCGAACGCCGACAGCCACAGATCATGCGGATGTTCGAGCATCGCCAATGCCTCTCCGCCGTCCAGTTGCACGGCAAACTTGGCGCTCAACTCGTGAAAACGGGGATGCGTTTGCAGGGTCGCCAGAATCTGCTCCGCCAGTGGCCGAGTGTCGAATTGCAGTTGCCGATCGATGCCGGCACTCGGGCTGAGCATCAGGTTGCGCACATCGTCGCCCGCGGCGGTTTGCGGCCCCAGGCCGGCGGTCAGCAAGCTTTCGATCAATGCCGCGGACTGCTCGCCAATGCCGCGAATCTGCAGATTGGCGCGGTTGGTCGCCTCGATCGCGCCACTGGCGAAACGCTCGGCGGCATCGGCCACCGCGTCAGCCTGATCGGCACTGATCGAGCCGCCATTGAGCTTGATCCGGCAGATGCCGCCGTCCAGCGCCTGGACAATACGCAGCAACCCCGGGCAAGCCGAGGGGCGTAAAGCGGTGGACATAGGGCGTTCGTTCAAGGGATGACCGGCTGGCTGGCAGCGCTGTGGTGGGCGAAAGGTCGCCATTATGCCTGCTTTGCCCAAGCGCATGAAAATGCCTGCCGGTCGGAAACTGCAGCCAGGCTGCAAATCTCACCGCCTGGCGCTGCCTCAGAGCTCGTATTCCTCAAATCTGGACGCACTCTTGCGAATGGCTTGCTCCACGCTTGCCCGTCTGGCATCCATCGCCCGGCGCGTGATCACCAGTTTTCTGGCGCGGATGTCCAGTTGCGACATCGGCTGATGAACCTGCCAGAACAGATAGTTGGTACTCAATACCAACTTGATAAAGCGAATATGGCTGAGCACCACGACCAGTTCGCCGCTGGCGTTCTGGCTGACCGGCAAAATATGCGAGGTGAAGGTTTTGCCACTCAGGGCGGTAAACCTTTGTAGCAGCGCTGCATCTTTTTCCAGCGCCTTCAGCCCTGCTTCAACCTGCTCTAATTGAGAGCGCGCGAGCAAGGGTGCTGCCAACCGCCGCCATGCCTCCTGCACACTTCCCGAAAACTCCGTCCGGACCAGCACCGCCGGTTGCTCCTCAGGAACCCAGTCGTACGACCAGAGGACCCCGGCAAAATAATCGAACCACTGCGCCGGCTGAGTGTTGCTGTTATAAACACTGTCCGCCTTGATCTGCGCGAGATAAATGCAGTTCTTCACAAAGTTGTTATCGGCCTCGGCCCGACCTTCCAGGCCGGTGAATAACATATTGTTAACGGCCATTGCATTATTCTGATTTGAACGTGTACTGGAACTGATATCCATATCATCTCCTGCCAACTTGGCATTGATTTAAAGTTATAGGTTTTATGGCGCCAGACTTACTCACAAATGCTGACTTGAACCAAACTAACAAAAACACTCGTTGAAAAAAGTACTTTTGCTCAACATCAAGTTTCCGTGCCGCTGTCAACGCGCCGCGACGACAGACCCGCGTCAGATGCCGGCAGCCGCGTTATCATGCCGCCCTTGAAGATCTACCCTGAATTAAGGAACGGCATGGCACCCTGGCTGACGGTTGTGGGAATCGGTGAAGACGGCTTCAAGGGCCTGGGCAAAAACGCCCGGCGCGCCCTGCTGGCTGCTTCGCGGATCATCGGCGGCCAGCGGCAACTGGACTTGCTGCCGGTGTGCATACGCGGCGAACGCGAACTGTGGCCGAGCCCGTTTTCCCTCGCGCCGGTACTGGAGCAGCGCGGCGCAGCCGTGTGCGTGCTGGCCAGCGGTGATCCGATGTTCTATGGCGTCGGCGCCAGCCTTGCGCGCCACGTGCCGAGCGCCGAGATGCTGATCCTGCCAGCGCCATCTTCCTGTTCGCTGGCCGCCGCCCGCCTCGGCTGGCCGCTGCAGGATGTCGTGACACTGTCGCTGGTCGCACGGCCGCTGGCAGCACTCAATGCGCACCTGTTCAGCGGGGTGCGCCTGTTGTTGCTGAGCAATGACCGACAAAGTCCGGCGGCAGTCGCGGCGCTGCTGCGTGAGCGCGGTTTTGGTGGCAGTCGCCTGAGCGTTCTGGAGCACTTGGGCGGCGACGCCGAGCGGCGCATCGACGGTACTGCCAATGACTGGAATGAGCCAACGATTGCCGATCTGAATGTGATCGCCATCGAATGCCTGGCCGATGCGCATGCACCGCGTCTGTCGCGTCTGGCCGGACTGCCCGACTCGGCATTCCAGCACGACGGCCAACTGACCAAACGCGATGTACGCGCCATCACCCTCGCCCGCCTCGCGCCAATCCCCGGCGAACTGCTGTGGGATGTCGGTGGCGGATGCGGCTCGATCGGCATCGAATGGATGCGCGCGCACCCCAACTGTCGCGCCATCGCCATCGAGGCGGACGCAGGCAGACAGGCCTTGATCGAACACAACCGCGACGCGCTGGGCGTACCCGGTCTGCAATTGGTGCGTGGCCGTGCGCCGCAGGCACTTGCCGGGCTGGAGCGACCCGACGCGATCTTCATCGGCGGCGGCGTGACCCGTGAAGGCGTGTTTGAAACCTGCTGGGATCAACTCAAGCCCGGTGGCCGACTGGTGGCCAACGCCGTGACCCTGCAAAGCGAAGTCACCCTGATGAACTGGCGCGAACGCCACGGCGGCGAACTGACCCGTATCCATGTCGCCCAGGCGCAACCGCTAGGCGAGTTCGACACCTGGCGTCAGGCGCTGCCGATCACCCTGCTGGATCTGGTCAAACCCCTCGATGCGTGACGAAACCGCCGAACAACCCGCGCCCCTGCGTAGCGGCCTGACCACCGGCAGCTGCGCCACCGCCACCAGCCTCGCTGCGGCACGCCTGCTGCTTGGCGGCACGTCGGCGGATGCAGTGCAGATCGTTTTGCCCAAAGGCAAGCAAGTGCAGTTGCGCCTGGAGTTCTGCCGCTTGACCGCCGACGGCGCCGAGGCCGGAACGATCAAGGACGCGGGCGACGACCCGGACGTAACGCACGGTGCGCTGCTCTATTCGCACGTGCGGCTGCTGGCCGAGCCGGGGATTCGCTTCATCGCGGGCGCAGGCGTCGGCACCGTGACCCGGCCGGGATTGGTGCTCGGGGTCGGTGAGCCGGCGATCAATCCGGTGCCGCGCAAGATGATCAGCGATCACCTGAGCCTGCTCGCCGCCGAAAGCGGTTATGCCGGCGGTTTCGAGATCACCGTCAATGTCGAGGGCGGCGAGGCGCTGGCGCTGAAAACCATGAACCCGCGCCTGGGCATTCTTGGCGGCCTGTCGATCCTCGGCACCAGCGGCATCGTCCGGCCGTTTTCCTGCGCGGCGTACATCGCCTCGATCCATCAGGGCATCGACGTGGCGAAAACCAACGGCTATCTGCACATTGCCGCGTGCACCGGCAACGCCAGCGAAGACACCATGCGCCGGGTCTACGACCTGCCGGAAATCGCCCTGATCGAAATGGGCGACTTTGTCGGCGCGGTGCTCAAGCATCTGCGCAAAGTGCCGGTGGATAAACTCAGCCTGTGCGGCGGCTTCGGCAAGATCAGTAAACTGGCGGCCGGGCACATGGATCTGCACTCGCGGCATTCGAGTATCGACCTGCCGCAACTGGCTGAATGGGCGGCGGCGATTGGCGCTGATCAGGCGTTGCAGCAGAGCATTCGTGAAGCGAACACCAGTCAGCAGGCCTTGGCGATGGCCAGCGCGGCGGGCATTGCCCTCGGCGATGAGGTCTGTCGCCACGCGCTGAATTTCGCCCGCAGCGTGGTCCCGGCGCAGGTGCAGGTCGAGGTGTTTGCGATTGATCGGCAGGGCGGCATCGTCGGCCATGCCGGAGGTTTTGCATGAAACGTATTCTGTTGCTCGGTGGCGTCACCGAAGCGCTGGCCATCGCCCGCACGCTGGGGCCAGAACACATTTACAGCCTGGCGGGCGTGGGCCGGGTGCCGACTGATCTGAGCTGCCAGGTGCGGGTCGGCGGCTACGGCGGGGCCGAAGGTCTGGCGCAGTTCATTGGCGCTGAAGGCATCGACCTGCTGCTCGACGCCACTCACCCCTACGCCGCACAAATCAGCCACAACTCCGCCCGCGCCGCGCAACTGTCCGGCATCCCCTGCTGGGCCTTGCGCCGCCCCGCGTGGCAGGCACAGGCCGGCGACGACTGGCGCGAGGTCAGCGACTGGGCCGAACTGAGCGAAGCCCTCAAACCGTTCCGCCGCCCGCTGTTCACCCTCGGCCGCGAACCGCTGCAACACCTCGACGAAATCCCCGCCAACCAGTTCTGGACCCTGCGCGCCCTCGACGTCTACCCCGGTAACGAACGCTGCGAAGTCATCGGCGCCCGTGGGCCATTTCTGCTTGAGGAGGAACGCGCGCTGTTCGAACGCCGGCAAATCGATGTGCTGATCAGCAAGAACAGCGGCAGCACCGCGACCGAGCCGAAACTGGAAGTGGCGCGGGAGTTGGGAGTGCCGGTGATGGTGCTGAAGCGGCCGGTGTTGCCGGGGGTTGATCGGGAGTTTGTGACGACGGCTGAAGTCCTCGCTGCCCTTGCCGCCTTCACCCGGCTTTAACCAAGCGCAGATCTCGAGTACGCCTTCGCGGGCAAGCCCGCTCCCACAGTGGTCGGCAGCGACTGCATAGTTTGTGTATGCCAGGGATCCTGTGGGAGCGGGCTTGCTCGCGAAGGCGTGCGACCTGACAGCTCGTATCCTGAACGTTAAAAAGCAGATCAAAAGATCGCAGCCTCGTTCCACTCGTCAGCTCCTACAGGAACGGCGGATGAGTCTGGCGTTGCGAATTTCCACCGCTACACTCTGTTTCAATTGATCTGCGACACCAAACCGCACGACGCCTTTTTACTTATCGGCCCTGATCAGGCTAAATAGCCGCGCCTGATCGCCCACCCAACGGATCTGTCCCATGAACCGACACCGGCTCGCATTTGCCTGGATCGCCTGCTTCGCAGTGCTGTTCAACATGCTCGCCATGCCGATGACCGGGGCGATGGCGCAGGCGGCCAATTCACCGGCCGAACAGTTGCTGTGGAGCAGTTTCTGCACCGGCAGCGGGACGAAGATGGTGGCGATCAACATCGGCACCACGGAGCAGAAAGCCCCGTCCAACGACAGCCATTCCACCATGCAGCATTGCTGGTGCTGCTCGGGTTCCGCGCCGCTGGTGGCGTTGCCGGGCCATACGCCGCAGCTGTATTTCGCCCGCTACGAAAGCAATCGCAGCGTGGCGCCGCCCTCGTTGCAAACACCGACACCGCGCCAGCAATGGCCGAGCCTCAATCCCCGCGCCTCGCCTCTGGTCTGATCTGTCTCGCAATTGACCTGCGTTTCATATCGTTCCGGAGAACTGCCATGTTGAACAAACTCATCGTCATCGCTGCGCTGTTGCTGCCTGCGTGCTTCGCCCATGCCCACGAATACAAGGCCGGCGAGCTGGAAATCGCTCATCCGTGGTCGCAGGAGCTGCCGCCCAACGCGCCGACCGTCGCGGCTTATTTCGTGATCAGCAATCCCGGCAAGACCGACGACCGCCTGCTCAGCGTCGACTCGCCGATCACCGCCGAAGCGCAACTGCATGAGCATGTGATGCAGGGCGACCTGATGAAAATGCAGCAGGTGCCCGATGTGGTGATTCCTGCCGGCGGCACGGTGACGTTCGCACCGATGGCCTATCACGTGATGCTGCTCAACCCGAAAGACCGCAGTCTGCTCAGCGACGGCAAACGCTTCCCGCTGACCCTGCATTTCGAGAAGGCCGGTGACGTGACCGTCGAGGTCGCGGTGCAGAAGAAACCTCCGCAAGAAACCCAGGCACACGATCACGCTCAGTAACCGATCCGGCTGACCACGCCCGTGCGCCCGCAACGCGCCGGGGCGTCCCGCCTGCATCGCCAGAGCCAGACTCTGACCCGCGGTAGCTGGATCGCCCTGTTCGCCATGTTGATGATCTTCATCGGCCCGCTGATTTCTCAGTCGATGCCGATGGATCAGCACGCCTCGACTTCCATGGCGATGCCCATGGACATGTCGATGGCCATGCCGGGCATGGATCACGCCACGCACGGTGCACAACCGGCTGCCGAACACTGTCCGCCGCAATCCTCGCACCACGCCCTGTGGGAAAAATGCGGTTATTGCAGCCTGCTGTTCAACTGTCCGGCGCTGACCGGTGGCGGCACTTTCGCCACGTTCAGCATCGCCCACGCCAACACCTTCACTCCACCCTCCCCGCGTCTGGGGCATGCCCGGCAGACCTTCTTCCCCGGCGCCCGAACCCGCGCCCCGCCCATCGCCGCGTAAACACCGCACCTTTGATTGCACACGGTTGAGAAGACAGCTTCAGGCTGCCGGCCGTGTCGTTTACGACTGTTTGATGGAAATTGTCATGTCCAGGTTTTCTGCTGTTCCACGTTTGAGCGCTGCTCGGGCGTCCTTTGCCTTGAACGAATCGCGCATTCGTTTCTCGCACGCCACCGCCGTCCTTTGCGGCGTCCTGCTGTCCCCGCTGGTGCTGGCCGATGACCACGCCGGGCACAACGAAGAACTGAGTCCGACGGTGATCACCGCGATCGCCCCGAGCTCGCCGCTGACCATCGTCACCAACCCCAAGGACCCGCGCCAACCGGTGCCGGCCAGTGACGGCGGCGATTACCTGAAGACCATTCCCGGCTTCGCCCTGGTGCGCAACGGCGGCACCAACGGTGATCCGGTGCTACGCGGGATGTTCGGTTCGCGGCTGAACATTCTCACCAACGGCAGCATGCTGCTCGGCGCCTGCCCGGGGCGGATGGACGCGCCGACCTCGTACATCTCGCCGGAAACCTACGACAAGCTCACAGTGATCAAGGGCCCGCAAACCGTGCTCTGGGGGCCGGGCGCATCGGCCGGCACGATCCTCTTCGACCGTGAGCCGGAAAGCTTCGGCGAGCTCGGCACGCGGGTGAATGCCAGCGTGCTGGCCGGCTCCAACGGACGCTTCGACAAGGTGGTCGACGCCGCTGCCGGCGGGCCATTGGGCTACGTGCGAGTGATCGGCAACACCGCGCACTCCGACGACTATCGCGACGGCAACAACGCCACCGTGCCGTCGCGCTACGACAAGTGGAACGGTGACATCGCAGTGGGCTGGACCCCGGACGCCGACACCCTGCTCGAACTCACCGCCGGTAAAGGCGACGGCGAAGCACGCTACGCCGGACGCGGCATGGACGGTTCGCAGTTCCTGCGCGAAAGCCTCGGCCTGCGCTTCGAAAAATCCAACATCACTGACGTGTTGGAAAAGCTCGAAGCACAGGTCTACTACAACTACGCCGACCACGTGATGGACAACTACACCCTGCGCACGCCGTCCGGCACCGGGATGATGGCCGGTCCCATGGCCTCCAACGTCGACCGTCGCACCCTCGGCGCGCGGATCAAGGCGACTTGGCGCTGGGCCGACATCCAACTGATCACCGGCCTCGATGCGCAGACCAACGAGCACCGCCAGCGCAGTGGCATGGGCATCGACACCTACAAGGATCAGCCGTACACCAAGGACGCCGATTTCCATAACTACGGCGTGTTCAGCGAAATGACCTGGTACGCCGCCGACCGTGATCGCCTGATCACTGGCGCCCGGGTCGACCGCGCTTCGGCCAGGGATTACCGGCAGAGCATCGGTTCGGGAATGATGAGCAGCCCCAACCCGACCGCCGGCGAGACCCGCGCCGACACCCTGCCAAGCGGCTTCGTGCGTTACGAGCATGACCTGGCTGACAGCCCGGCCACGCTGTACGCCGGCCTCGGCCACGCGCAGCGCTTCCCGGATTACTGGGAGCTGTTTTCACCGAAGTCTGGCCCGGTCGGTTCGCTGAATGCGTTCGACTCGATCAAACCGGAGAAGACCACCCAGTTCGACTTCGGTGTGAACTACAAGACCGCTGAACTCGAAGCCTGGGCCTCGGGCTACATCGGCGTGGTGCGCGACTACATCCTGTTCGACTACACGCCGACGATGATGGGCATGAGCTCTTCGCGCGCGGAAAACATCGACGCACGGATCATGGGTGGCGAATTGGGCGCGGCGTACAAACTCACCGAGCACTGGAAAGCCGATGCGACGCTGGCTTACGCCTGGGGTAAGAACAGCAGCGACGGCAAGGCCCTGCCACAAATGCCGCCACTGGATGCGCGCTTCGGCCTGACCTACAGCGAAGACAACTGGAGCGCCGGAGCACTGTGGCGCTTGGTCGCGGCGCAAAACCGCATCGACCAGAACAAGGGCAACGTGGTCGGCAAGGACTACGACAAGAGCGGCGGCTTTGGCGTGTTCTCGCTCAACGGCGCCTACCGGATCAACAAGAACTGGAAGGTCAGCACCGGCGTCGACAACCTGTTCGGCAAGGCTTACGCCGAACACCTGAACCTGGCCGGTAACGCCGGTTTCGGCTACCCGGCCAACGACCCGCAAGCGATCAATGAGCCGGGGCGCACGCTCTGGACCAAGGTCGATATGAGTTTCTAACAGTCAAATCCCACCCTGTGGGAGCGAGCTTGCTCGCGAAGGGGACGGCACATCCAACATAGATGCAGCCTGATACGACGCCTTCGCGAGCAAGCTCGCTCCCACAAGGGTTGCAGAACAACGAAAAGATCCAAGCCAAGCGGAGCAAACGTGATGCAAAAGCCCAAAGCGAAATTCTACAACCTGGCCTGGCGCTGGCATTTCTATGCCGGATTGTTCGTCGCGCCCTTCATGGTGATGCTGGCCCTGACCGGCATCATCTACCTGTTCAAACCGCAACTCGACTCACTGATGTACAGCAGCCTGCTCAACGTCCCGGCCGGACATCACACGGTGCCGGCCGATGAGCTGCTGCAACGGGTCAAGAGCGCTTATCCACAGGGTCAGATCACCCAGTACCTGCCGCCGGCCAACGCCGAACGCAGCGCGCAGTTCGTGGTGAAAAACGCCGGCCATGAACTCAACGTATTCATCGATCCGTACCACGGCGACATCCTCGGCGAGCAGGATGCAAAGAAAAATCTGCAAGCCATCGCCCGCGCCATTCACGGCGAATTGATGATCGGCACGGTGGGTGATCGCCTGATCGAACTCGCCGCCGGTTGGGGTGTGGTGCTGGTGGTATCGGGGGTCTTTCTGTGGTGGCCGCGCGGTCAGGCGGCGGGGATTCTGTGGCCTCGCCTGAACAGTCGCGGTCGGGTGTTGTGGCGTGATCTGCACGCGGTCACCGGGTTCTGGGGCGCAGCATTGCTGCTGGTGATGCTGCTCAGCGGCATGACCTGGACCGGCTTCTGGGGCAAGCAGTACGCCCAGGTGTGGAACGTGTTCCCGGCCGCGATGTGGAACAACGTGCCGACCTCCGACGTCGAGGCCGGCAGCCTGAACAACGCCGCGCGTCAGACCGTGCCATGGGCGATGGAAAACACGCCGATGCCGATGTCCGGCGACCACGCCGAACACATGGCCCACGGCGGCATGCAACACGGTCCCGCCGCACCCGCGATCAGCCTGCAAGACGTGCAGAACATTGCAGTGGAACGCAAGGTCGAACCCGGCTACAGCATCACCCTGCCAACCACCGCGACCGGTGTGTTCACCATTGCCGTGTTTGCCGACGACCCGCGTAACGATGCGACCCTGCATGTCGATCAGTACACCGGCAAGGTCCTCGCCGATGTGCGTTTCGAGCAGTACGGCGCGGTGGCGCGGGCCACGGAAATCGGCGTGATGCTCCACGAAGGCAAGATGTTCGGCACCTTCAACCAGATTGTCGTGCTGCTGATCTGCCTGATGATTCTGCTCAGCGCCGTCAGCGGTGTGGTGATCTGGTGGAAGCGTCGTCCGCAGGGCAAGTTCGGCGTACCGCCGCTGCGCCATGATCTGCCGAAATGGAAAACCGGCGTGGCGATCATGCTGGTGCTGGCGGTGATTTTTCCGCTGGTGGGGGCTTCGCTGGTGATGGTCTGGCTGCTGGATCGGCTGCTGTTGTCGCGTCTGGGCCGCCAAGCTGAATCTGCCTCAACTTCATCATGAAGCAGGCGAGATGCGCGTTTTAGACAGATCTTTAAACTGCCGGGGCTTAAACTCCGGCATTTTTTAGTGTTACTGTGTAACACAAATAGGCCACTCTGCCCGCAACCACAAGTTGCGGGCTTTCTTTTGAAGAAGTGATTCACCGCCCCGATGAACAAGTACCTCTTGTCCAGCCTCTGCCTGCTTGCCCTGAACAACGCCAGCGCCGATGGCCAACCGTTGACGCTGCCCACCGGAACCATCAGCGCCCCGGCCATGGATGACGAAAACGTCAGCCTGACCACACCGACCACCGCTGGCTCACGCCTGAACCTGACGGCCCTGGAAACCCCGGCCAGTGTCGAAAGCCTCAGCGGCGAGCAGGTGCGCGCCCGTGGCGATCGCAGCGTGCAGGACGCCGTGTCGCGCAGCACCGGCATCAGCCGCACCGGCACCCCGGGCGATGGTGGCACCTCGTTGCAGGCACGCGGCTTTACCGGGCAGAGTTCGGTGATGCAGTTGTATGACGGCAACCGGATGTACAGCGGCATGGGCACCGCGACCTTTCCGGTCGACACCTGGTCGGTGGAGCGCGTCGACGTGCTGCGCGGCCCGGCCTCGGTGCTGTACGGCGAAGGCGCGACCGGCGCGGTGGTCAACGTGATCCCGAAGAAACCGTTCGAGGGTGAAATCGAAAACCACCTGCGCGTCGGCTACGGTTCCTACGACAGCCAGCAACAGGCGTTCGACAGCGGCGGTTCGCTGAGCGACACCCTGAGCTATCGCCTCAATCTCAATCGTCTGCGCAGCAACGGCTGGATTGATCGCGGCGACTCCTCCAGCGACTTCATCAGCGCCGCCCTGCGCTGGCAAGCCACTGATGATCTGGCGTTCACCCTCGCCCACGACTATGGCGACCAGCGTCCGCAGAACTACTTCGGCACGCCGTTGATCAACGGCCAATTGCAAGACAGCCTGCGCAACAAGAACTACAACGTGCGTGACGACCAGCAGCACTACAACGATCAGTGGACGCGTCTGACCAGCGACTGGCAGATCAACGACGCGGTCAGTGCCAGCAACGAGTTGTACTACCTCAAGGCCCAGCGCCGCTGGCAGAACGCCGAGAACTACAATTTCGACACCGCCACACAACACCTCAGCCGCAGCGGCTACTTCGGCATCGGCCACCAGCAAGAGCAGGTCGGCGACCGCCAGACCTTCACCTTCAAACACTCGCTGTTCGGCCTCGACAGCCAGACCGTGAGCGGCGTCGATTACAACCGCATCCGTTTCCAGCTCAACAGCAACTCGCCGTTCAACGATGTGCTGCCGAACGGTCAGGCGCTGGATCTGTATCACCCGCAACCGGGCTATTTCGAAAGCGCCAACCCTTACCGTGACCAGTTCGACAGCACCACCAGACAGATGTCAGTGTTCGCTGAAAACCGCACGCAACTGAGCGAGCGCTGGTCGCTGGTGACCGGCGTGCGCCGTGATTACGTGCATGTGGATCGCACTAATCTGGTCGACGGCAGCCAGAGCGACAAGACCCTGACCGGCAACAACTGGAAGGCCGGACTGGTGTTTGCCCTGACGCCCGAGACCTCGTTCTACGGTCAGGTCGCGACCAGCACCGACGGCATCGGTGGCTTGATTTCGCTGAGCCCGAGCCAGCAGCAATACGACCTGTCGACCGCGCGGCAGACAGAAATCGGCATGAAGCAGTTGTTCTGGGATCAGCGCGGTGAGTTCACCCTGGCGGCCTATCGCATCGTCAAAAAGAAACTGCTGACCGACGATCCGGGCAACCCGACGCTCAAGCAGCAAGTCGGCCAGCAATCGTCCAACGGCCTGGAAGCCAGCCTCGATCTGCAACTGCCGCACGCCTGGCAACTGCAGGCCAACGCGGCGATTGTGAAGGCCAGGTACGATGACTTCTCCGAAGTGGTCAACGGGCAGACGCTGTCGTACAACGGCAATCGCCCGGTGGATGTGCCACGGCGCACCGCCAATCTGTGGCTGAACAAAAACCTCAGCGATGACCTGAAGGCCGGCGCCGGCGTGCGTTATGTCGATGCGCGTTACGCCGACATGGCCAATCGCAACGAGCTGCCGAGTTACACCGAGGTCGATGCGACGCTGTCGTGGAAAGCTTTGCGCAACACCACGCTGGGTCTGCAGGTGAACAATCTGTTTGACCGCCAGTACGCACAAAGCCAATACAATGAGGGCCAACAGTGGATTCTCGGCGAGCCGAGATCGTTCTTCGTCACGGCCGATTACACCTTTTGATTCATGGCCCTCTTCGCGAGCAAGCCCGCTCCCACATTGAAACGCGATCAACTGTGGGAGCGGGCTTGCTCGCGAAGGCGTCATCAGCAACGCCAGATATTTCAGAGTAGAAGCATGACCTCGCTAAACCTCACCAACCTCGCCTGGACACCTCTGGGCCACGGCCACTGCCATCACCAGTTCCAGCTGCGTGACGCCTCGTTGCAGGTGGCTGCCGGTGAGTTCGTCGGGCTGATCGGCCCCAACGGCAGCGGCAAGACCAGCCTGCTGCGGTGCGCCTATCGCTTCAGTCAGCCGGAAAGCGGTGAGGTCAGACTCGATCACCACAACGTGTGGAAGCAGTCCTCGCGCTGGTGCGCAAAACGCATCGCCGTGGTCTTGCAGGAGTTCCCCGATGCCTTTGGCCTGACCGTCGAAGAAGTGGTCGCCATGGGCCGCACGCCGCACAAAGGCCTGTTCGATGGCGACACGCTGGAAGATCGACAGCTGGCGACGCAAGCGCTCACATCCGTCGGCCTCGACGGCTTCGAAGACCATGCTTTCGCCACGCTGTCCGGCGGTGAAAAACAGCGGGTGATCCTTGCCCGCGCCCTGACCCAGCAACCGCAACTGTTGATCCTCGACGAGCCGACCAACCACCTCGATCCGCGTTATCAGCTCGAACTGCTGCAACTGGTCAAGCGCCTGCAGATCGGCACCCTCGCCAGCATCCACGACCTGAACCTCGCGGCCGCCTTCTGCGACCGACTGTACGTGATCAACCACGGACGGATCGTCGCCAGCGGCACGCCGCAGCAAGTGCTCACCACCGAGCTGCTGCGCGACGTGTTCGGCGTCGAAGCGTTGATCGACTCCCACCCCCTCCACGACTACCCGCGAATCACCTGGATAACCCGACCATGACTGTGCGTTCCCTGCTTTGCGTCGCTCTTTTGTTGTGCAGTGCCCAGGCCTTCGCCGAAGCCACGAAGTACCCGCTGACCATCCATAGCTGCAACCGCGAAGTGACCTTCAAGGAGGCGCCGAAACACGCGGTCAGTCACGACATCAACATGACCCAGATGATGCTCGCCCTCGGCCTCAAATCGCGCATGGCCGGGTACAGCGGTGTCAGTGGCTGGAAGTCGGTGACGCCCGCGATGCAGTCGCTGCTCGACGGCTTGCCGGAACTGGCCGCGAAATATCCGTCGGTGGAAACCCTGCTCAACGCCAACGTCGATTTCTTCTTCGCCGGCTGGGATTACGGCATGCGCGTCGGCGGCGATCTCACCCCGCAGACCCTGCAACCGCTGGGCATCAACGTGTATGAGCTGACCGAGTCCTGCGCCTTCGTGATGAAACGCCCGGCGGCGACGCTGGACGACACCTATAACGACCTGCGCAACCTCGGGAAGATTTTCGACGTGCAGGATCGCGCCAACGCACTGATCGCCGACATGCAGCAACAGGTCGCCGAAATCCGCAAAGATCTGCCCGCCGACAAGCCGCGCGTGTTTCTCTACGACAGCGGCGAAGACCGCGCCATGACTTCCGGCCGTCTCGGCATGCCACAGGCGCTGATCGATGCGGCCGGCGGGCGCAACATTCTCGACGACGTCGAAGCAAGCTGGACCCGGGTCAATTGGGAGACCGTGGTCGAACGCAATCCACAGGTGATCGTGATCGTCGATTACAGCGAAATCACCGCCGAGCAGAAGATCGAATTCCTGCTGAAGAACCCGGCGCTGCAATCGGTGGATGCGATCAAGAACCAGCGTTTCATCGTCATCCCCTACGTGCAGGCCACGCCGGGGATCGATAACGTGCTGGCGGTGGAAACCCTGGCCAAGGGGTTCCACGGCGAATGATCGACCGTCGCTACGCCTTGTTGCTGACCGCCCTCGGCGCCGTGTTGCTGGTGTCGTGCGTGGTCTCGCTCGGCTTTGGTCCGGCGCGGGTGCCGGTGGACGTGGTGTGGCGGATTCTGCTGCACAAGGCCTTCGGTCTCGGCGAGGTGAGCTGGAGCGCCGGGCAGGAACACATCGTCTGGCTGATCCGCGTGCCGCGCATGTTGCTCGGGGCGTTGGTCGGCGCCGGGCTGGCGTTGATCGGCGCAGTGCTGCAAGCGGTGACGCGCAATCCACTGGCCGATCCGCACCTGCTTGGCGTCACCTCCGGCGCGACACTCGGCGCCGTGATCGTGGTGCTGCACATCGGTGAAGTCGTCGGCCTGCTGACCTTGCCGATTGCCGCATTCATCGGCGCCTTGCTGAGCATGTTTCTGGTGCTGGGCATTGCCAACCGTCAGGGTCGGCTCGACAGCGACCGGTTGCTGCTGTGCGGCGTGGCGGTGTCGTTCGTGATGATGGCAATCGCCAATCTGCTGCTGTTCATGGGCGACCATCGCGCCAGCTCGGCGGTGATGTTCTGGATGCTCGGCGGCCTCGGCCTGGCGCGCTGGGAACTGCTGACGGTGCCGGCGCTGAGCGTGTTGCTCGGCCTCGGCTTGCTGCTGGGCATGGCCCGACCGTTGAACGCCTTGATGGCCGGCGAACAGACCGCCGTCACCCTCGGCCTGAATGCCCGCGCGGTGCGCCTGCGGGTGTTTGTGATCGCCTCCTTGATGACCGGGGTGCTGGTGTCGATCAGCGGCTCGATCGGTTTTGTCGGGCTGATGGTGCCGCACATTGCCCGGCGTCTGGTCGGCGCCGAACACCGGCGACTGCTGCCGGCCTGCGTACTGCTCGGCAGCCTGTTCCTGGTCTGGGTCGATGTTGCCGCGCGCACCCTGATCGCGCCGGAAGACCTGCCCATCGGCGTTGCCACCGCGGCTATCGGCGGCCTGTTCTTCATCGGTCTGATGCGCCGCCGCTGACACAACCCAATCCCCCCTGTAGGAGCTGCCGCAGGCTGCGATCTCTTGATCTTGCTTTTGATCATTGAAAATCAAAGTCAAAAGATCGCAGCCTGCGGCAGCTCCTACAGGAACAGTGTGCGCCCCAATCTGGCGCGGCCGCTTGCACCAACGCTCTCTCCGCGTCCCTTCATGGTGCACCCCGCCAACGCGCAACCGCTCTAAACCGACATTTTCCTGCCCGATCCCGACCGGGCACAGCCCTTGCAAAACAGTCTTCAGTCGTCCGCATCTGCCAACCATAAAAAACTTTAATGTTCATGGAGATCGCACAATGAAGCGTCGCAGTTTGATCAAGGCTTTCACACTCACGGCATCCATTGCCGCGATGGGCATGACCTGGACTGTCCAGGCTGCCGAGACCATCAAGGTGGGGATTCTGCATTCGTTGTCCGGGACCATGGCGATCTCCGAAACATCGCTCAAAGACATGGCGCTGATGACCATCGACGAGATCAACGCCAAGGGCGGCGTGAACGGCAAGATGCTCGAACCGGTGGTGGTCGACCCGGCGTCGAACTGGCCGCTGTTCGCCGAGAAGGGCCGGCAGTTGCTGACGCAGGACAAGGTCGCGGTGGTGTTCGGTTGCTGGACCTCGGTATCACGTAAATCGGTACTGCCGGTGTTCGAAGAACTCAACGGCCTGCTGTTCTACCCGGTGCAGTACGAAGGCGAAGAGATGTCGCCGAACGTGTTCTACACCGGCGCCGCGCCGAACCAACAGGCGATTCCGGCGGTGGAATACCTGATGAGCGAAGAAGGCGGCAGCGCCAAGCGCTTCTTCCTGCTCGGCACCGACTACGTCTACCCGCGCACCACCAACAAGATCCTGCGCTCGTTCCTGCATTCCAAAGGCGTGGCCGACAAGGACATCGAAGAGGTCTACACCCCATTCGGTCACAGCGACTATCAAACCATCGTCGCCAACATCAAGAAGTTCTCCGCCGGTGGCAAAACCGCTGTGATTTCCACGGTCAACGGCGACTCCAACGTGCCGTTCTACAAAGAGCTGGCCAACCAGGGCCTGAAGGCTACCGACGTACCGGTGGTGGCGTTCTCCGTGGGTGAAGAAGAGCTGCGCGGCATCGACACCAAACCGCTGGTGGGCAACCTCGCGGCGTGGAACTACTTCGAGTCCGTGGAGAACCCGGTGAACAAGAAGTTCGTCGCTGACTGGAAGGCCTACGCGAAGAAACACAACCTGCCGGGCGCCGACAAAGCCGTGACCAACGACCCGATGGAAGCCACCTACGTCGGCATCCACATGTGGGCGCAAGCCGTTGAAAAAGCCAAGTCCACCGACGTCGACAAAGTCCGCGAAGCACTGGCTGGCCAGACCTTTGCTGCGCCGTCCGGTTACACCCTGACCATGGACAAGACCAATCACCACCTGCACAAACCGGTGATGATCGGCGAGATCCAGGCTGACGGTCAGTTCAACGTGGTCTGGCAGACCGAAGGCCCGATCCGTGCCCAGCCGTGGAGCCCGTTTATCGATGGCAACGACAAGAAGCCGGATTATGCGGTGAAGAGCAACTGAACCATTGGGTGTCGGGCTGTTAAGACTTTCAGTCCGACACACTCCCCCTGTGGGAGCGGGCTTGCTCGCGAAAGCAGTTCGTCATTCAACTTAAATGCAAGCTGACACACCGCTTTCGCGAGCAAGCCCGCTCCCACAATTAGTCCGCGCAAGGCGACTCTTTATGCCGACTACCCTTTACCGCTTCATCCTCGTCATCGCACTTCTGTTGCCGATGACTGCCTTTGCCGGCGACGCCGAAGACTTCGTCGCCGCCAATCCCGTGCAGCAAGCCAAACTGCTGGAAGCCTGGGCCGCGCAGCCCGAGCCGGCGCGTGTCGAGCTGATCAACGCCCTGCAACAAGGCGAATTGACCCTCGACGGCCAGCCGAAAACCCTGCGCCTGAACAACCGCCTGCGGGGTCTGATCGACACCGCTTTGGCCAGCCACCAATTGCTCGCCGCCGACGCCAAAATCCGTCTGACTGCTGCGCAGCAATTGCAGAAAAGCGCGAAACCCGCGCAGCTGAAATTCCTCGACCAGCAACTGGCTGGCGAAAAAGATGAGAACGTCCACGCCGCCCTGAGCCTGGCCCTGGCCAACCTGCAATTGGTGGACAGCGATCCGGCAGTGCGTCTGGCCGCCGTGCGCCTGCTCGGTGAAACCGGCGATCCCCTGGCCCGCACCCGCCTCGAAGGCCTGCTCGAACCCGGCGTCGAAAGCGATGCCGGCGTGCGCACCGCCGCCGAAACCAGTCTGGCGCAGGTGAAACACAAACTGCTGGTCGGCGAAATCCTCGGTGAAGCCTTCAGCGGCATGTCCCTCGGCTCGATTCTGCTGCTCGCGGCACTCGGTCTGGCGATCACCTTCGGCCTGCTCGGGGTGATCAACATGGCCCACGGCGAGATGCTGATGCTTGGCGCCTACTCGACCTACGTGGTGCAGCTGATGTTCCAGCGTTACGCCCCGCAAGCCATCGAGTTCTACCCGCTGATCGCGCTGCCGGTGGCGTTCTTCGTCACGGCGGCGATCGGCATGGCGCTGGAACGCACGGTGATTCGTCATCTCTACGGCCGGCCGCTGGAAACCCTGCTCGCCACCTGGGGCATCAGCCTGATGCTGATCCAGTTGGTACGCCTGCTGTTCGGAGCGCAGAACGTCGAGGTGGCGAACCCGGCGTGGCTGTCCGGCGGGATTCAGGTGCTGCCGAATCTGGTGCTGCCGTACAACCGCATCGTGATCATCGCCTTCGCCTTGTTCGTGGTGGTGCTGACCTGGCTGCTGCTGAACAAGACCCGCCTCGGCCTCAACGTGCGAGCGGTCACGCAGAACCGCAACATGGCCGCCTGCTGCGGTGTGCCCACCGGGCGCGTCGACATGCTCGCCTTCGGCCTCGGCTCGGGCATCGCCGGCCTCGGTGGCGTGGCGCTGAGCCAGATCGGCAACGTCGGCCCGGACCTGGGTCAAAGCTACATCATCGACTCGTTCCTGGTGGTGGTGCTCGGGGGTGTCGGTCAACTCGCCGGCAGCGTGCTCGCTGCGTTCGGCCTCGGCATCGCCAACAAGATTCTCGAACCGCAGATCGGTGCGGTACTCGGCAAGATCCTGATCCTCGCGCTGATCATTCTGTTCATCCAGAAACGTCCGCAAGGCCTCTTCGCACTGAAAGGACGGGTGATCGACTGATGAACCAGCCTCTACTTGTCACGGCCACGCAAAAGGCCGGACCGAAACTCACCCTCGCCATCGGCGCGGTGATCCTCGCGCTGCTGATCGCCCTGCCGCTGCTCTCGCTGCTGGCGCCGGACAACGCGCTGCATGTGTCGGCGTATTCGCTGACGCTGGTTGGCAAAATCCTCTGCTACGCCATCGTCGCTCTGGCGCTGGATCTGGTCTGGGGTTATGCCGGTCTGCTGTCGCTGGGCCACGGCCTGTTCTTCGCCCTCGGCGGTTACGCGATGGGCATGTACCTGATGCGTCAGGCGGCCGGTGATGGTTTGCCGGCGTTCATGACCTTTCTGTCGTGGACCGAATTGCCGTGGTACTGGAGCGGCACCAGCAGTTTTATCTGGTCGATGTGTCTGGTGGTGCTGGCACCGGGTCTGCTGGCGCTGGTGTTCGGCTTCTTCGCCTTCCGCTCGCGGATCAAGGGCGTGTATTTCTCGATCATGACCCAGGCCCTGACCTTCGCCGGGATGCTCCTGTTTTTCCGCAACGAGACCGGGTTTGGCGGCAACAACGGCTTCACCAATTTCCGCACGATTCTCGGTTTCGGCATCACTGAGCCGGGCACCCGCGCGGTGCTGTTTCTGGCCACCGTGCTGTTGCTGGTTGCGAGCCTGTTCATCGGTTGGCGGTTGGCGCAGAGCAAGTTCGGCCGGGTGCTGACCGCGCTGCGCGATGCGGAAAACCGCCTGATGTTCTGCGGCTACGACCCGCGCGGCTTCAAGCTGTTCGTCTGGGTCTTGAGCGCGGTGCTGTGCGGTCTGGCCGGGGCGTTGTATGTACCGCAGGTGGGGATCATCAACCCCAGCGAAATGTCGCCGACCAACTCGATCGAAGCGGCAGTGTGGGTCGCCCTCGGCGGTCGCGGCACGCTGATCGGGCCGTTGCTCGGTGCCGGTGTGGTCAACGGCATGAAGAGCTGGTTCACCGTGGCTTTCCCCGAATACTGGCTGTTCTTCCTCGGTGCGCTGTTCATCGTCGTGACGTTGTATTTGCCCAAAGGTGTGATCGGCCTGCTGAAGAAACGAGGTGAACAATGAGAGTCACTGCGAGTGCTGAATTCATGCTCGAACCGGCGTTTTTCCCGGTGGAGCCGAACAAGGACGAGGGCACCAGCCGCGACTCGATCGGCCTCGGCCAGCGCGTCGGGCCGGGTCTCGACACCCGGCACGGCACGATCCTGACCCTGGAAGACATCAGCGTCAGCTTCGACGGCTTCCGCGCGCTGAATAATCTCAACCTGTACATCGGCGTCGGCGAACTGCGCTGCATCATCGGCCCCAACGGCGCGGGCAAGACCACGCTGATGGACGTGATCACCGGCAAGACCCGCCCCAGCCACGGCAAGGCGTGGTTTGGCGAAACCATGGATCTGACGCAGATGAGCGAAGTGCAGATCGCCCAGGCCGGGATCGGGCGCAAGTTCCAGAAACCGACGGTGTTCGAAGCCCTCAGCGTGTTCGAGAACCTGGAGCTGGCGCAGAAGACCGACAAGTCGGTGTGGGCCAGTTTGCGCGCACGCCTGAGCGGTGAGCAGAAGGATCGCATCAGCGAAGTGCTGGAAACCATTCGCCTGACGGTCTCGGTCAATCGCCCTGCCGGACTGCTGTCCCACGGTCAGAAGCAGTTTCTGGAGATCGGCATGTTGCTGATGCAGGACCCGCAACTGCTGCTGCTCGACGAGCCGGTGGCGGGCATGACCGATGCCGAAACCGAATTCACCGCCGAGCTGTTCAAGAGCCTGGCCGGCAAGCATTCGCTGATGGTGGTCGAGCACGACATGGGCTTCGTCGGCTCGATTGCCGACCATGTGACGGTGCTGCATCAGGGCAGCGTACTGGCGGAAGGATCGCTGGAGCAGGTGCAGGAAAACGAGCGGGTGATCGAGGTCTATCTCGGCCGCTGAACTGCAAACACCTTTCCAAACTGTAGGAGTGAGCCTGCTCGCGATAGCGGTGTATCAGATAAGCCGGCGTTGACTGACACGCCGCTATCGCGAGCAGGCTCACTCCTACAAGGGATTTGAGGAGATTCTGGACATGCTGCAAGTCGACAAGCTGCACCAGTACTACGGCGGTAGCCACATCCTGCGCGGCCTGAGCTTTGACGTAAAAATCGGCGAAGTCACCTGCCTGCTCGGGCGCAACGGCGTGGGCAAGACCACCCTGCTCAAATGCCTGATGGGCCTGTTGCCGGCCAAGGAAGGCGTGGTGAACTGGGAAGGCAAAGCGATCACCACGCTCAAGCCGCACCAGCGGGTACACGCCGGCATCGCCTACGTGCCACAGGGCCGGGAAATCTTCGGCCGGCTCACCGTGGAGGAGAATCTGCTGATGGGCCTGTCACGGTTTCCCGGCAGTGAAGCGAAAGAAGTACCAAGTTTCATCTACGAATTGTTCCCGGTGCTGCTACAAATGAAGCAGCGCCGCGGCGGTGACCTGTCCGGCGGTCAGCAACAGCAGCTGGCTATCGGTCGCGCCTTGGCCAGTCGTCCGCGTTTGCTGATCCTCGACGAGCCCACCGAAGGCATCCAGCCCTCGGTGATCAAGGAGATCGGCGCGGTGATCAAGAAGCTCGCGGCGCGGGGCGACATGGCGATTTTGCTGGTGGAACAGTTTTACGACTTCGCCGCCGAGCTGGCCGATCAGTACCTGGTGATGTCCCGGGGCGAGATCGTGCAACAGGGGCGCGGCGAAAATATGGAGGCCGAGGGTGTACGAGGTCTGGTAACAATTTAATCTGTAGCTTCCTAACGATAATTACAAACCATGAATTTACCGCTTTCCACTGCCCTGTTTACCCCGAGCTGGCACGCCGAGCTGGAGCTGGCCTACGCCCGCTTCGGTGACTGCACGCGCCCGGTTCAGCGCCGACACCTCGGCCCGCTGCGCGTGCAAAAGCATCTGTACGCCGAAGGCCCCGAAGTCTGCCAGCACATCATCGTCCACCCGCCGGGCGGGATCGCCGGCGGTGACCGGCTGAACATCAGCGCCCGCGTCGAACCAGATGCCTGGGCGCAGATCACCAGCCCCGGCGCCGCCAAGTGGTATCGCGCAGCGGGGCTGGCGTATCAGCAGCTCGACCTGAAAATCGCGGCCGGCGCGACGCTGGAATGGCTGCCGCAGGAAACCATCGTCTACAGCGCCGCCCAAGCTGAACTCAGCACGTCGATCGAGCTTGAGGGCGATGCGCGGCTGTTTTACTGGGACGTGGTGGCGCTGGGCCGACCGGCCAGTGGCGAGCGCTTCGACCTCGGACACTTTCAAGCGCATCTGGATATCCGCCGCGACGGGCGATTGCTCTGGCACGAGCGTCAACGCATCACCGGCAATGACGGCTTGCTCGATTCGCCGATCGGCCTGGATGGCCATCCGGTGTTTGCGACGCTGCTGGTGACCGGTGAAATCGATGCCGAATTGCTGGAGCGCTGTCGTTCGCTGGGGCATGCAGTGCGCGGGGATCTGACCCAGTTGCCCGGCCTGTTGGTGGCTCGGTGTTTGGCGTCAGAAGCACTGCTCGCCCGTGCCTGGCTCATCGATTTATGGCGTTTGTTACGCCCGGTTCTGCTAGGCCGCGAAGCCCAGCCCCCGCGAATCTGGAACACCTGAAATGCAATCCAACTGTGGGAGCGGGCTTGCTCGCGAAGGCGATGTGTCATTCACACAGATGCTGGCTGACCTACCGCTTTCGCGAGCAAGCCCGCTCCCACAGGAGATTTGTGCACATTTTTCAATCTGCCCTGATGGATACCCACAATGGACCTGACCCCACGCGAAAAAGACAAGCTGTTGATCTTCACCGCCGGCCTCGTCGCCGAGCGCCGACTGGCCCGTGGCGTGAAGCTCAACTACCCGGAAGCCATGGCCTACATCTCCGCCGCCCTGCTCGAAGGCGCCCGTGACGGCCAGACCGTGGCTGAGCTGATGCACTACGGCACCACCCTGCTGAGCCGCGAGCAGGTGATGGAAGGTATTCCGGAAATGATTCCGGAGATTCAGGTCGAAGCGACGTTCCCCGACGGCACCAAACTGGTCACCGTCCACCAACCGATCGTCTGAGGCCGCACCATGACTTACTCCATTCGCGATGCCCTGCACGCCGACCTCCCTGCAATCCGCGACATCTACAACGACGCGGTGCTCAACACCACGGCGATCTGGAACGAATCGGCGGTCGACCTCGGCAACCGCCAGGCATGGTTCAGTGCCCGTCAGGCCCAGGCCTACCCGATTCTGGTGATCGTCGACGCCGACAATAGCGTGCTCGGCTACGCTTCATTTGGTGACTGGCGGCCGTTCGACGGTTTTCGCCATACCGTCGAGCACTCGGTTTACGTGCGCAGCGACCAACGCGGCAATGGTCTTGGCCCGCAACTGATGAGCGTGCTGATCGAGCGGGCCAAAGCCTGCGCCAAGCATGTGATGGTCGCCGCCATCGAAAGTGGCAACACCGCTTCCATTCGTCTGCATGAACGCGCCGGTTTCAGCATCACCGGGCAGATGCCGCAAGTCGGCACCAAGTTCGGCCGCTGGCTCGACCTGACCTTCATGCAACTGACCCTCAATCCTGGCGCGGAGCCGCCTGACGCCAACAAGGAGTGATAACGATGAACGCTGCCCAACTGCGCCGCGTCAATGCTGAAAGTTTTGCGCACTACCGTCAGGGCTTGATCGACTTGCTGCTCGACGCCGTGGGTTATGGCGCCAGCGTCGGCTTCATGGCCGACCTCGACGCCGCACAGGCGCGCGCCTATTTCGATGAAGTGCAGCAACAAGTGAACAAGGGCGGCGTGTTGCTCTGGGTGGTGGTCAAGGATGAAGAGGTGCAGGCCAGCGTGCAGTTGGGCCTGTGCCAGAAGGCCAACGGCCTCAATCGCGCCGAAGTGCAGAAACTGCTGGTGCGCGAACAGGCGCGGCGTCGTGGCCTCGGCCAGCAATTGATGAATGCGCTGGAACTCGAAGCGGCCAAGCACAAGCGCGGCATGCTTTACCTTGACACCGAGGCCGGCTCCCCCGCCGAAGATTTCTACAAGGCCCTGGGTTACACCCGCGCCGGTGAAATTCCCGATTACGCCTGCGACCCGCATGGCACGTATCGACCGACCGCCCTCTACTACAAGATTCTGCAAGGAGCCCGGCCATGATTCCCGGCCAGTACCAGATCCAGCCCGGCGACATCGAACTGAATGTCGGCCGCCGCACCCTCAGCCTGAAAGTCGCCAACAGCGGCGACCGGCCGATCCAGGTCGGCTCGCACTATCACTTTTTCGAAACCAACGACGCGCTGACCTTCGACCGTGCCGCCAGCCGTGGCATGCGCCTGAACATCCCGGCCGGCACCGCCGTGCGCTTCGAGCCGGGGCAGAGCCGCGAGGTCGAACTGGTGGAGTATGCCGGGCATCGCCGGGTGTTCGGCTTTGCCGGGCGGGTCATGGGTGATCTCGACTGACATGCACACAACCCTGTGGCGAGGGAGCTTGCTCCCGCTCGAGTGCGTAGCACTCGCCAACCCAGGGAACGCGGTGTGTCTGTAAGAAATCATTGGCAGGTTTTGGGACTGCTGCGCAGCCCAGCGGGAGCAAGCTCCCTCGCCACAATAAATTTTTGCAAGGAATTGAAATGAAGATTTCCCGGCAAGCCTACGCCGACATGTTCGGCCCCACCGTCGGCGACAAGGTGCGCCTGGCGGACACCGAGTTGTGGATCGAGGTCGAAAAAGACTTCACCACCTACGGCGAAGAAGTGAAGTTCGGCGGCGGCAAAGTCATCCGCGACGGCCAAGGCCAGAGCCAGTTGCTCGCCGCCGAAGTGGTCGACACCCTTATCACCAATGCGCTGATCATCGACCACTGGGGCATCGTCAAAGCCGACGTCGGCCTCAAGGACGGGCGTATCGCCGCGATCGGCAAGGCCGGCAACCCGGACGTGCAACCGAACGTGACCATCGCCATCGGCGCCAGCACCGAGGTGATCGCCGGTGAAGGCATGATCCTCACCGCCGGCGGCATCGACACGCACATTCACTTCATCTGCCCGCAGCAGATCGAAGAAGCGCTGATGAGCGGCGTCACCACCATGATCGGCGGCGGCACGGGGCCTGCCACCGGCACCAACGCCACCACCTGCACCTCCGGGCCGTGGCACCTGGCGCGCATGCTCCAGGCCGCTGATGCGTTCCCGATGAACATCGGCCTCACCGGCAAGGGCAACGCCAGCCTGCCGGAGCCGCTGATCGAACAGGTCAAGGCCGGGGCCATCGGCCTCAAGTTGCACGAAGACTGGGGCACCACCCCGGCGAGCATCGACAACTGCCTGAGCGTCGCCGATCAGTACGACGTACAGGTGGCGATCCACACCGACACCCTCAACGAATCCGGCTTCGTCGAAACCACCCTCGGCGCGTTCAAGGGTCGCACCATTCACACCTACCACACCGAGGGTGCCGGCGGCGGCCACGCGCCGGACATCATCAAGGCCTGCGGTTTCCCTAACGTGCTGCCGAGCTCGACCAACCCGACCCGGCCGTTCACCCGCAACACCATCGACGAACACCTCGACATGCTGATGGTCTGCCACCACCTCGACCCGAGCATCGCCGAGGACGTGGCGTTCGCCGAAAGCCGCATCCGCCGTGAAACCATCGCCGCCGAAGACATCCTCCACGACCTCGGCGCGTTCTCGATGATCAGCTCCGACAGCCAGGCCATGGGCCGCGTCGGCGAAGTCATCACGCGCACCTGGCAGACCGCCGACAAGATGAAAAAGCAGCGCGGCCCGCTGCCCCAGGACGGCGAAGGCAACGACAACTTCCGCGCCAAGCGCTACATCGCCAAGTACACGATTAACCCGGCGATCACCCACGGCATCAGCCATGAAGTGGGTTCGATCGAAGTCGGCAAATGGGCCGACCTGGTGCTCTGGCGTCCGGCATTTTTCGGTGTGAAACCGACGCTGATCCTCAAGGGCGGCGCGATCGCCGCCAGTCTGATGGGCGACGCCAACGCCTCGATTCCCACCCCGCAACCGGTGCACTACCGCCCGATGTTCGCCAGCTACGGCGGCTCGCTGCACGCCACCAGCCTGACTTTCATCAGTCAGGCCGCGCAGGAGGCCGGGTTGCCCGAGGCACTGGGCCTGAAGAAGAAAATCGGCGTGGTCAAAGGCTGCCGCGACGTGCAGAAAACCGACCTGATCCACAACGATTACTTGCCGAACATCGACGTCGACCCGCAGACCTATCAGGTCAAGGCCGACGGCGTGCTGCTCTGGTGTGAACCGGCCGAGACTCTGCCGATGGCCCAGCGTTACTTCCTGTTCTGACGCACGGCAAAAGGCCCCGGGGTCGTGTCTTGGGCACGGTCCCGGGGCCTTTTTCATGGTGCTGGAAAAGCACTGTGCAAACGGTCGTGTATTTCCCGCCAAAGGGACTAATATTCGATTCGCTCCGCCTATTTTCAGGAACTGCCCATGCGTCTTTCCGAGTTCATCGTGGCCAATATCGACCCTATCGTCGATGAGTGGGAACAGTTCGCCGCGACCATCACTCCGGCCGCCGACTATCTGGATTCCACTGCGCTGCGCGATCACGCCAGCGAGATTCTGCGGGCTGCCGCCCGTGACATGAACAAACCGCAAAGCGCCGCCGAACAGGCTGCCAAAGCCAAGGGCGAAGGCCCGGAAAAGACCCCGAGCCTGGACGAAGCCGGCGCCAGCCATGGCGAGCTGCGCCACACCGTCGGTTTCGATCTGGTGCAGATGACCAGCGAATTCCGCCATTTGCGTGCCTGTGTGATCCGCCGCTGGGTGCGCAGCCTCGACTCACCGGACATGACCTATTTCCAGGACATGATCCGCTTCAACGAAGCGATCGATGAAGCCCTCGCCGAATCCACTGCGGCCTACGCCGAGCAGGTCAATCGCTCGCGAGACATTTTCCTCGCCATCCTCGGCCATGACCTGCGTGCGCCGCTGCAAGCGGTGAGCATGTCCACCGAACTGCTGCTGCGCAAATCCAGCCTTGAGGGCGATGCCCTGGCCTGCGCCCAGCACATCAAGCGAGGTGCGCGGCACATGGCGACGATGGTCAGCGATCTGCTGGAACTGGTGCGCAGTCGGCTGGGCCGTAGCCTGCCGATCGAGCCGGCACCGATGGATCTGGCCGTTGCAGCGCGAGCGGCGATTGCCGAAGCCTGCGCCGGTAATCCGCTATCCGATCCCAAGCTCACGGTGCACGGCGATACCAGCGGGGTGTGGGACGCCGGGCGAATCGACCAGTTACTGCAAAACCTGATCGGCAACGCCTTGCAGCACGGCACCAGCCAGCGCGACGTGACCCTCAACCTGCGTGGCGAGGGCGACAACGTGTGCCTGTCGGTGCACAACTACGGCACGCCGATTTCCGAGGAGGCCATTGGCACGATTTTCGACCCGCTGGTGCGCAGCGCCGACGAAGAACTCGGGCAGCCGTCGACCAGCCTCGGGTTGGGCTTGTTTATCGTCAAGGAAGTGGTAACCGCCCATGGCGGGACGATCGAAGTCAGCTCGAGCGCGGCTGACGGGACGTTGTTCAGTGTGGTGTTGCCGAGAAAGGTTTAAGCAGGCTTACCGCGTAATCGTTCTTCGCGAGCAAGCCCGCTCCCACATTTAGATCGCGATCTCCTGTGGGAGCGGGCTTGCTCGCGAAGGGGCCGGCAAAGACACTAAAAAACTATTCGACCACCAGGCGCCCCAAGCGCTGCCTGAGCATCCGGTTCTCCGCCCGCAACTCATGCACCTCCTCCAGCAGATTCAGTGCCAGCGCGACGCCCTCCCACTCCAGCTCCAGCTCGCGCCGCAACTTCGCGGCGCGCTTGGCCAGGCTCAACTCGTAGTCGGTGAACCGCCATTCCCGGGGCTGCGCGCCCTGAGGTTCGAGGATGCCGTGTTCGACGATTTCGATCACGTAGACGTCCGACAGATCGGCCGCCTCACAGAATTCTGCCATGTCCAGTTGAACGATCAGGGGGCTGCTCATGATGGGCTACTCCGTCGTCGAATTCAGAAGTTCTCGCGTGGATTGAACGCGGCTTTCTTCGCCAGTTCCTGCCACAGCGCCTTGACCTCGTCGTCCGAAGTCTTCGGCATCACGGCCTTGAGCTGCACGAACAGATAACCGCGCTCACCGGCCTTGTTTTTCAAGCCATGCCCCTTGGCGCGCATGCGCTGGCCGTTCTGGCTGCCGGCCGGAACCTTGAGGTTGATCTTGCCGGTCAGGGTCGGCACCGCCACTTCAGCGCCCAGCGCCAGCTCCCACGGTGCCAATGGCAGGGTGATGATCAGGTTTTCGCCTTCGACATCGAATTTCGGGTGCGGCGCAAAGCGAATGGTCAGGTACAGATCACCATTGGCCCCGCCACCGATGCCCGGTGCGCCCTGCCCCTTGAGGCGGATGCGCTCGCCGTCGCTCACGCCCGCCGGGATCTTCACGTTCAGGCTCTTGCTGGTGTTGCTGACGTGCTGGCCGTTGGCGTTGTATTGCGGCACCTGAAAGGTGACCTTCTTCGATTCATTCGAGAGCGTTTCCTCGAGGAAGATCGGCAGTTCCATTTCCACGTCTTGCCCTCGGCGCCCTGCACTGCGTGATTGCCGACCCTCGCCGCCACCGAAACCGGGGCCGCGATTGCCGAAGATCGAACTGAAGAAGTCCGAGAAGTCGCCGGTGTCGCCACCGCCGCCGCCAAAGCCGCCACGGCTCTGCCAGCCCGGCGGGCCCTGGAACGGCTGACCGTGCTGGCCATAACGGCGCAGTTCGTCGTATTCGGCGCGTTTGTCGGCGCTTTTCAGCGCTTCATAGGCTTCCGAGGCGTCCTTGAACTTGGCCTCGGCGTCTTTTTCCTTGCTGACATCGGGGTGGTATTTGCGCGCCAGCTTGCGATAGGCAGCCTTGATTGCCTTGTCGTCCGCTGTCGGCTCCACGCCGAGTATCTTGTAATAGTCTTTGAAGTCCATCGAAGGAATCACCATCCGTTATCGATTTCGCGCCGAGGCCAGCATGCGCTCATTCGCGCGTGCCGGGTTGACCGATCTCAAGTTTGTGACCGGGTGGCGCAGCAGAAGTTTATCGGCAGTGGACGACGGTTCTTGCGACCGCCGGTATGTCTGCCGGCCCATGCCAGCAAGTTTGGGGCGAAGCTGCGACTTTCAAGAAGCTTAGTCGCGAAATAGCAGATGACCGGCCTTCGAATCTGCCGCGCACTGACATACACTGCGCGGCCGTTTTTTGACCGGAACCCGAAAGACATGAACAACGCCTCTCCAGCCCGTGCCTGCGGTATCGACTTCGGCACCTCCAACTCCACCGTCGGCTGGCTGCGCCCCGGCATGGAAACGATGATCGCGCTGGAAGACGACAAGATCACCCTGCCGTCGGTGGTGTTCTTCAACATCGAAGAGCGCCGTCCGGTTTACGGTCGTCTGGCCCTGCACGAGTACCTGGAAGGCTACGAAGGCCGGCTGATGCGCTCGCTCAAGAGCCTGCTCGGTTCCAAACTGATCAAGCACGACACCAGCGTCCTCGGCACGGCGATGCCGTTCAAGGATCTGTTGGGGCTGTTCATCGGCCAGCTCAAGAGCCGCGCCGAAACGGCCGCCGGTCGGGAGTTCGAGCAGGTGGTGCTGGGGCGTCCGGTATTTTTCGTCGATGACGACCCGCTGGCCGACCAGGAAGCCGAAGACACCCTGGTCGAAGTGGCGCGCAAGCTCGGTTTCAAGGACGTGTCGTTCCAGTACGAACCGATCGCTGCGGCATTCGACTACGAGTCGACCATCGAGAAAGAAGAACTGGTGCTGATCGTCGACATCGGCGGTGGTACGTCCGACTTCTCGCTGGTGCGCCTGTCGCCCGAGCGTCGCGGCATGGACAACCGTCACGATGACATCCTCGCCACCGGCGGCGTGCACATCGGCGGGACCGACTTTGACAAACAGCTGAGCCTGCAAGGCCTGATGCCGCTGTTCGGCTACGGCAGCCGGATGAAGAGCGGCGCCTACATGCCGACCAGTCACCACATGAACCTGGCGACCTGGCACACCATCAACTCGGTGTACTCGCAAAAATCCACCCTGGCGCTGGGCAGCATGCGTTACGACATCGAAGACACCGGCGGCATCGACCGTCTGTTCAAGCTGATCGAACAGCGCGCCGGGCACTGGCTGGCGATGGAAGTCGAAGAAACCAAGATCCAGCTGACCCACGCCGACAGCCGCCACGTGCCGCTGGACCGGATCGAGCCGGGCCTGAGCGTGGAACTGAGCCGCGCCCTGTTCGAATCGTCGATCGACGCCTTGCTTGAGCGCGTGCGCGGCAGCGTCACGCAGCTGTTGAACGATGCCAACGTGTCGGTCGCTCAGGTCGATACGGTGTTCTTCACCGGCGGTTCCAGCGGCATTCCGGCGCTGCGCAACAGCGTCTCGGCGATGCTGCCGAATGCGCGACATGTTGAAGGCAACATCTTTGGCAGCATCGGCAGCGGTCTGGCGATTGAAGCCCGTAAACGCTATGGCGCCATGAACTGACCTGAAATCGGCGTTGCGCCTTTCGCGAGCAAGCTCGCTCCCACATTTGACCGCATTCCTTCAGTTGCAATGCAATCCAGTGTGGGAGCGAGCTTGCTCGCGAAGGCGCCAGATCAGGCAACACAGATCCATCGGTTACACCATCCCGCCCAGCTTCAACTCACTCTTCAGATACGCGTAATAAATCGGCCCCGCCACCACTCCCGGCAGGCCGAACGCGGCTTCGAACACCAGCATCGCCAGTAGCAGCTCCCACGACTTGGCACTGATCTGCCCGCCGACGATGCGCGCGTTGAGGAAGTATTCGAGCTTGTGGATAAAAATCAGGTAGCCCAGCGCCGCCACCGCCACCCAGATCGACAGCGACAGACCGACGATGGTGATCAGCGTGTTCGACATCAGGTTGCCGATCACCGGCAACAGGCCGAGCAGGAAGGTCAGAACAATCAGGGTCTTGGTCAGCGGCAGTTTGATACCGAACAGCGGCAAGACCACCACGAGGAAAATCGCGGTGAAGAACGTGTTCAGCAGGGAAATCTTGATCTGCGCGAAGACGATGTTGCGAAAGGCTTGAACCACCAGGTGCAGACGGTCGAACAGGGCGGCGGCCAGCGGTTTGCGCTTGGTCAGATCCGGCACTCGCTGCAGAGCAATGATCGCACCAAGGACCATGCCGATCAGCAAGGTGACGAACATGTGCGCCGCGTCCTTGCCCACCAGTTGCAGCTCGGCCAGGTGTTTGCTCGCCCATTCGCCGATGGCCACGCGAAACTCCGCAGCACTGGCCGGCAGGTAAGCATCGAGAAACGGTGGCAGTTGCCCGCGCGCGCGGTCGACCACGCCCATGAATTTGTCGAGCGAGGCGCCCGGGTTTTCCGCTTCGTGCAGCAGGAAACTGATGGCGCCGGCAAAGATCAACGCCAGCACGCTGACCACCAAAGTGCCCAGCAGCGCCACCGCCAGCCAGCGCGCGCGCCGCCCTTCGATCAGCCGCTGCAGTTGCGGGGTGAGCATGTTGACCAGCTCGAACACCAGCAAACCGGCCAGCAGGCTGGGCAACAAGCGCAATGGCAACGCCAGCAACAAACCGCCGCAAATGATGATGCAGCTGACCCAAAACACAACATGACGCTCAGAAAACGTTGGCATACAGCCTCAAAACGAACGGCGTAAAAGGATTGGCAGTCTGCCAGCGATCCGGGGAGAGCACTAGGTATATGCGGTGCTTGAGATTGGCGGTGCCAAGACCGGTTTCTTCGCGAGCAAGCTCGCTCCCACATTGGAATGCGCACTCCTGTGGGAGCGAGCTTGCTCGCGAAGAGGCCAGCCCGCTCACCACAAGACTCAAGTGCTTACTTTTTCTTCAGGCAATCACTCATGAAGGTCTTGCGCGCATCGCCGGTCAGCGCCTTGGTTTTCGCGTCGGCGTTGCAGGTCTTCATTTTTTCCTGCTGCGGGGTCAGCACCTTGGCGTCATTGGCGGCGGGTGCAGCCTTGAGACAAGTGCTCATGAAGGTTTTGCGCTCGTCGCCCTTGAGGCTCTTGGCGGTAGCGTCAGCATTGCAGGTGGTCATTTTGTTCTGTTGCGCCGTGGCGGCGAAACCCTGGGAACACAGGAGCAGACCGATCATCAACAAAGGGACACGCAACATCTTCATGGAGTTTTCTCCTTGTCGCCGCATCGATGGATGCGGCCTCTGCTGGAGTGTAGCCAAATCTTGTTACACCTTCCTGCCCTCCAGATGGCTGCGTCGGTATTGCTCCGGCGTACAGCCGGCCTGACGGGCAAACATGGCGATGAAGGCCGAGCCGCTGCTGTAGCCGAGGTCGAAGGCGATTTCCTGCACGCTGCGGGTACTTTCCAGCGCCTCGATGGCTGCCAGATAGCGCAGGCGCTGGCGCCATTCGCCGAAACTCATCCCCAGTTCGCGCACGAACTGCCGGGCCAGCGTGCGCTCGCTGACGTGTACCTGCGCCGCCCAGTGCGCCAGTGGCTGGTTATTCCCCGGATCAGCCTGCAATGCATCGAGAATCGCCAGCAACCCGGGGTTGCGCGCATACGGCAGATAACACTCATGCACCGGCGCCTGTTGCAGTTGATCGACCAGCACTTGGGCCAGACGCTGGTCAGCGTCGAGTTCGGGGATCTTCACGTCGCGGGCGGCGAAGTCTTTGAGAATCGCCTTGAGGATGTCGCTGATCGCCAGGGTGCAGGCGCGCGGCGGCAGATCGGCACAGACTTTGGGATCGAGGCACACCGCGCGGTAGTTGACCGGTTGGTGGCTGTAGAAACTGTGCTCGACCTGCGGCGGCACCCACACCGCATAGTGCGGCGGCGACATGAAGCGGCTGCCGTCGACGTCCATGTGCAGCACGCCGTGGGCCGCGTACTCCAGCGTGCCCCACGGATGACGGTGCGGCGCGGCGTATTCATGGGCGTTGAAGTCGGCATAGCGGAAGTACACCGCCGACGGCAGTTCGCTGAAATCCAGCAGATCGATGTGTTTGCTGTTCATGCTGTCCGGTTGCAGAGGCAGGTTGTCCGGTTCGCAGTATAGGGCTGCATCCAGACAGGCGATAATCACCGTTCATCAACGTTCTGGTTTTAACCCATGCAATACGCGTTTCCGCTGCTGGCGATTTTCATCTGGGCCGGCAATACCGTGATCAACAAACTGGCGGTCGGGGCGATCTTCCCCGCCGAGATCGGTTTCTACCGCTGGCTGCTCGCCGGGCTGCTGTTCACCCCGTTCATGCTCAAAGCGGTGATCGCCCATTGGCCGCAGATCCGCCCGAACCTGGGCAAGATCTTCATCCTCGGCGTGCTCGGGATGGCGGTCTATCAAAGCCTCGCCTACTTCGCCGCGACCCTGACCACGGCGACCAACATGGGCATCATCCTGTCGCTGATGCCGCTGATGTCGCTGGCCATGGCCATCATCAGCCTCGGCCAGCGCCTGACTGCCGGGGCGCTGTTCGGCGCGGTGCTGTCGTTCGCCGGCGTGCTGGTGGTGGTGTCGTCCGGCAGCCTCGGCGCGCTGCTGCAACATGGGGTGAACCTGGGTGACGCGATGATGCTGATCGCCACCCTGGCCTACGCGATCTACAGCACCCTGCTGAAAAAATGGCAGCTGCGCCTGCCGCCGCTGGTGTTGTTGTACCTACAGGTGCTGGTGGCGATTGTGGTGCTGTTTCCGCTGTACGCCGCCTCGCCGAAAACCGGCTTCACCGCGCAGAACATTCCGCTGGTGCTGTACGCGTGCCTGCTGGCCTCGATGCTCGCGCCGCTGGCGTGGATGCAGGCGGTACAGCGCCTGGGGCCGAGCCGCACGACGTTGTTCTTTAACCTGCTGCCGCTGATTACCGCGCTGATTGCGGCGGTGGTGCTGAAGGAGCAGTTGGCGATGTATCACCTGGTGGGTGGGGTGTTGACGTTGGGTGGGGTGATTCTTTCCGAGCGCTGGACCACGGTATTGGGCCGCCGGATCAGCGTTGCCTGATCTGGCCCTGTGGTGAGGGGATTTATCCCCGATGGGGCGCGAAGCGGCCCCTTTTTTAAAAGCCGGGGCCTGCTGCGCAGTCCAGCGGGAGCAAGCTCCCTCGCCACAAGAGCAGGTTAAACCCCGGCAGCCTTGAGCCGCGCCGCATGCTCGACAAACAACCGCACCGGGTCCGCCCCCTTCCCCACCAGCCCCAGCGACTGGTTGACGATGTCGAAGTGATCCAGCGGATAGTCATCGCCAATCACCGTGCCCAGGTGCGAGCTGTAGCGTCCGACCATCCCGTCACACTGCCCCGGCTCCCGCACGAAGGTTTTCGCAAACAGGCGACAGCTGCGATTGGTGCCGTCGAACAGGTTGCCGCCACGATCGGTCTTGCCCGGCTGCAACGTCCCCGACCACGAGTAATAACGCACGCCGTTGACCTCTTCCGGCCCGTGACCGCCCCAGGTTTCGGGCAGGCCCTGTGGATAACGCTGATTGAACAGCGCCACGCCTTCACGGGTCAGCGATTGATGCGAGGCGTGGATGTCCACCGGCAGTTTCGGCCCGTGGTAACCGGTTTCCAGCAGCGCCATCAACCAGCCGACAACACGCAGCAGCACCTCAAGCAGGCGGCCCTTGGCAGTGTTCGCCGGGTAGTGTTTCTGCAGATAGTCGGCCAGCTCGGAGCCGTGATTAGGCCCGGCCACGGACGTCACCGAAGCCACCAGATCCGGCCGTTTGGCGGCGGCATAACGTGCCGTCAATGATCCCTGACTGTGGCCGAACAGATTGACCCTCGCGGCGCCGGTCTCGCGCAGAATCTCCTCGATCCGCGCCAGCAGTTGCTCGCCGCGCACCTCGGTGGAGTTGAGCGGCGACACCTGCACCGCAATCACCGTCGCCCCGCCACGGCGCAACGCCTTGATGATCCCGTACCAGTACGGATACAGCACCAGCCGGATAAACCCGAGCATGCCCGGCACCAGCACCAGTGGATAACGTGTAACCGAACCTTGTGACATGGGCAAACATCCTTGTGGTCGCTGAGTGGATGCCAAACGTGCAAAACGCCCGCCAAGCCTCCTCCTTGATGATGACAACGCCACCTTCAGCCTACTTCAGGCCCACTCCCCCCGCCACAATCAGTCCTACCGACCGCAAGCGATGAAGAGCATTACACCCCGCAAGCGGCGATTGCCACGCAAGGTCTGGGGCTGACGCCAAGGTCGCACGAAATCCCATAAAACTTTTTGCATCGCGCAGGACTCACAACTTGGGTAAACGATCACGCCTGTAGAGCGTGGCGCCATTGGATTAGCCTCCTGGAGATCAATATGAGCGACGACCTGCACTTGTCAGATGTCAAAACCCTGCGCGAACGTGCGCGGCAACACGTCGAGAACGGCGCGGTTACCGAGAGCTACAGCGCTAACCGTGAGGAGGTGCTGCGCCTGCTCAACGAATCGCTGGCCACCGAACTGGTCTGCGTGCTGCGCTACAAGCGTCACTACTTCATGGCCAACGGTCTGAAAGCCAACGTGGCCGCCGACGAATTCCTCGAACACGCAACCCAGGAAGCACAACACGCCGACCGTCTGGCCGAGCGCATCGTGCAACTGGGCGGCGAGCCGGAGTTCAATCCGGATCTGCTGTCGAAAATGTCCCACGCCCAGTACGTGGCCGGGAACACCCTGAAGGAAATGGTCTACGAAGACCTGGTGGCCGAGCGGATCGCCATCGACAGCTACCGCGAAATCATCCAGTACATCGGTGAGAAAGACCCGACCACCCGCCGCATCTTCGAAGACATCCTGGCGCAGGAAGAAGAGCATGCGGATGACATGGCCGACATTCTGAAAGACCTGTAAGCCTTCAAAACCGCCTTCGCGAGCAAGCCCGCTCCCACAGTTTTTTCACTAACCTGTGGGAGCGGGCTTGCTCGCGAAGGGGCCCTGTCAGTCACCGATCATTTTGTAGGTTTCACAGTGACTGGCGCCTTGCCCGCCTTCATCTGCTCCAGCAACGGCGCGCACTGATTCGGCTCACCACCGCTCGGCGCCACCAGCGCCAGCAGCCCGGCCGCCGGCGCTGCAATCACGCCCAGCGCCACCATCCCCGCCCCGCGCAACATCAACGGCACGGCCTTGACTCCGGCGTCCGGCTTGATGAACTTGCCACGCACGTACAACGGTGAACGCAGCGAAATCAGACGCCAGCCCTTGGATTCCGGCGTTACCGTCAGATCCAGTTGCTCGGTGGCCATGTTCGCGGTGCCGTCGATGTAGATGATCGCGTTCTCGGTATCGAACACGAACAGCCGCGTGCTCGCCAGGCCGGTCTTGATATCGAAGTCCGCCGCCGCGCAGTTGATCTTCACTTCCTTGTCGCCGAAGACTTTGCCGACCACGTAGTTGCCGACATTGAGCCCCGCCAGTTCCATCAGTTCACGACTGATCGCACCGTCGTTGATCAGCATCTTCAGGTTGCCGTTAGCCCCGCCCAGCAGTTTGGCTACGGAGTTGCCGCGCCCGCTGATGTCGGCATCGCCATTGAGTTCGCCGAAACTGGTTTTCATCGGCTCGAAGGTCGGGAACAACTGCTTGAGCTTGAACCCGCGCGCGGTCAGTTTGGCCCGGCCTTCCAGCGGTTCGGTGCGACCGTTGAGGCGGATCTGCGCATCCAGCTTGCCCCCGGCCACGCCGAAGCGCAGCGGTTCGAGGCTGAGCTCGCCGTCGTTGAGTTTCAGGTGGGTATAGAGGTCGGTGAACGGCAGCTTTTCGCTGTGGACGATGCGCTTGCCGGTGAACTCGACGTCGGCATCCATCGCGCGCCAGCGGTCGGTCTTGAACTCTTCCACCGGCAGCACTTTGTCGGTCGGCTGTTTGCTCTCGCCGCCGCGGGCCTTTTGCTTGTCATTCGAGTCGGCGCCGATCAGCGGCGCGAGGTCGGCGAACAACAGTTGATTGGACAGCAACGCGCCACTGAGTTTTGGCCGTGGCTGGCTGGCGACGTAGGTCAGGTCACCGTGAATGTCACTGCCACCGATCTTGCCGTTGAACTGCTCATAGGTGAATTTGGCGCCAGCGGCGTCATGCAACTTGGCAATCAGATGACCGTCGGTGGAATACGCTGGTGTATCCGGCAGGGTCACGCCGGTCAGAGGATAAAGGTTGCCGAGGCTGGCGCCGGCCAGTTTCAAACGCAGATCGAGGGCGCCTAGGTTCAGCGGGTCGGTCAGGGTGCCGGCGAGTTCGATGCTGGTGGCGCCGATCTTCGCCTGCGCCTGCAGCGGGAACGGCTTGTTCGCATCCTGCAACGCCAGCAGCCCGCCGATCTTGCCCTGGCCGGTGAGATTCTGGCCGTGGTATTGGCCTTTGACCTTCAGCGCAAACGCATAGTCTTGAGGCGCGGCGCCCTTGTCCTGGGCGGTTTTCGCGGCTTTGTCGCCGACGATCTCGCTGAACGGAATCGGCTTGCCCAGCGGATCGATCACCACGTCGAGATTGGTCTTCAGCGTCTGGTCATCCAGGGTGACGTGGCCCTTGTCGAAACCGATGGCACCAATGTCCACCACCCAGTTCGACGGTTCGGCATTCGGGTCTTTCGGATCGAACTTGAACGTCCAGTTGGCACGACCATCGGCCAGACGCTGCAGTTGCGCGTTGGGTTCGGTCAGGTCGATGCGCGGGATCGTCACTCGTTGCGCCAGCAGGGCCAGCGGCGAGATGCGCAGTTCCACGCGTTTGAGCGTGACCATCTGCGGCTGCTTCGACCAGTCCGGATTGCCCAGCGTCAGGTCTTCAGCCACCACATGCGGCCACGGCACCCAGGCCCGCCAGCCACCCTCGTCCGGCTCGCGTTGCCAGATCACTGCGAGGTTGCCGTTGATGGCGAACGGTCGATGCAGTTCTTCCGAGGCTTTGGCATTGAGCGGCGGTTTGATCCGGTTCCAATCGAAGAACACGATGATCAGAACCAGCACCGCCAGCAGCAGTACGAGGATGGCGAGGGTCCAACTGAAGATTTTTCCGGTGCGCGTCATGCACAAAACTCCTGATGACGACCGCACGCCGACTTCGCGACGCACAGCTGAAACGGCGGGCCAAAGCGGCCCTCATGAAATCTACGACTGGCAAACAGTACGCAGGTTTAATCGGAATATAGATTCCGCGGCAAAAAATCGCGCGAATGCTGACCGATTGGTCGAACAGCGTTACCGCCACCCGCACATTTGCGAGGCGCGAGTGAGTCGAAAATACCCACTGCGGTGCAAAACCACCGCCCGCAAACGCCCGAGCTAGAGCGCCTCGGCAGAACAATCAATTCTGTTGATTATTACCATTGCGTTTATGAACTTTTATATCGACTTATCGAGAGTAGCATTGGCTTCGTACCCACTTTATCGCCCTCCCAAGGAGCAACCCATCATGAAACGCCAATTACTGCTCAGCCTTACCCTGTCGATGCTAGCCAGCACTGCTTTCGCCCTGCCCGCTGCCGATCAGGCTACCCCACAAGTAAAAACCAGCCACTCGGTGTTCAGCCAGACTGTTGCTGCTGACGGCGGCGACCGCACTCCACAAGGTCAGACCCTGGCTGAAAACGGCCGTAATCGTCTGGAAGAAAAAGGCCTGGTACAAGATGGCTACGACAAGACTCCACAAGGTCAAGCTGTAGCAGAAGGTGGCCGTGACCGTCTCGAAGAGAAAGGTCTGGTTCAGGACGGTTCCGATCGCACTCCACTGGGCCAGGCTCTGGCCTCTGATGGCAGCGACCGCACTCCACAAGGTCAAACCCTCGCTTCCGACGGTAGTGACCGCACTCCACAAGGCCAGACCCTCGCTTCCGATGGTAGTGACCGCACCCCACAAGGCCAGACCCTCGCTTCCGACGGTAGTGACCGCACTCCACAGGGCCAGACCCTCGCTGAAGGTGGTGGTGACCGTGTGATCGAACGCAACAGCGCTTTGAGCTAAGCCCATGGCGGCCTGGAAAAAAAGCCCGATCAGCCGATTGGGCTTTTGACTTTTTCAGCCCCGGCCAATCGCAAAACCGCATTTCCCCCCATTGACTCTCCCCCGACGTTCGACGCCAGCAAAGCCGATTTGCTAGAGTGCGGCGCTTGTCCCGCTCAAGAAAACGCCTTTGCGATGCTGCCCCGCGCCGAACAGAAACAACAGACCCGCAACGCCCTGATGGACGCCGCCCGCCATTTGATGGAAAGCGGCCGAGGATTCGGCAGCCTGAGCCTGCGCGAAGTGACCAAGACCGCCGGCATCGTGCCCACCGGTTTCTATCGGCATTTCGCCGACATGGACGAGCTGGGTCTGGTACTGGTCAGTGAAGTCGGCCAGACCTTCCGCGAAACCATCCGCCTGGTGCGCCACAACGAATTCGTCATGGGCGGCATTATCGATGCGTCGGTGCGGATCTTCCTCGACGTGGTCAGCGCCAACCGTTCGCAATTCCTGTTTCTCGCCCGCGAGCAGTACGGCGGCTCGCAGCCGGTGCGCCAAGCGATTGGCCGACTGCGCGAAAACATCAGCGCCGACCTCGCGGCCGACCTGAGGCTGATGCCCAAGCTGCAGCACCTGGACGCGGCCGGCCTGAGCGTGATCGCCGACCTGATCGTCAAATCGGTGTTCGCCACCCTGCCGGACATCATCGACCCGCCCGCCGAAGCCCTGCCGGAACATCTGACGCCACAGGCAAAGATCACCCAGCAACTGCGCTTCATCTTTATCGGTCTCAAGCACTGGCAAGGGCTGGGCAGTACCGAGTAACTCGCCTTTTTTCAAACACAACGCAAATCCCCTGTGGGAGCGGGCTTGCTCGCGAAAGCGGTGTATCAGTCAACAATAAAGTGACTGACCTACCGCTTTCGCGAGCAAGCCCGCTCCCACATTGGTTTTGCGCCGCCCATATTTGGTGCATGTAAAAATCTTCACGCACCAAAACCTTCCAAAATTCTGCAACATCTTGAAACATCCACTACGCTCCGACAGGGATTTCCTACATCTCGGCCGGTTGGCAAGCCCCTTGCTCTAGCCCTCTCTACAAGTCCACTGCTGGAAGCTTTCCGATGCTGGTGATTCATCGCAGAATCGACCCTCAACCTGTCTGGTCCGCCGAGTTGCACCTGACCTTCGAAGCGCGGAGCAAGAGCCGCCTGCGCTGTTTCAGTGCCGATGGCGAAGACGTCGGGTTGTTTCTGGAGCGCGGTCAGGCGCCGTTATATGACGGCGAATGCCTGCAGGCCGAAGACGGCCGCATCGTTCGCGTCTGCGCTCGCCCCGAGCAACTGCTCCACGTCACCTGCGCCAACGCCTTCGAACTGACCCGCGCCGCCTATCACCTCGGTAACCGCCATGTCGCCTTGCAAGTCGGCGACGGCTGGCTGCGTCTGCTCGACGACTATGTGCTCAAGGCCATGCTCGAACAGCTAGGCGCGCAGGTCGAAGCGATTGAAGCGCCGTTCCAGCCGGAGCACGGTGCCTACGGCGGTGGTCATCATCATTCGCGACACGGCGACGAGGACTTCAACTACGCGCCGAAACTGCACCAGTTCGGCGTTCGTTTATGAACCCAGCCTGGGCGCTGTTGCGCCTGGCCAGTCCGCAACTGCCGATTGGCGGCTACAGCTATTCGCAAGGCCTGGAAATGGCGGTGGATAACGGCCGCGTGCACAACCCGGACAGTGCCCGGCGCTGGATCAGCGATCAATTGCTGCTCAACCTCGCGCGTTTCGAAGCGCCGCTGCTGCTCGCCCATTGTCAGGCCGCTGCCGACGAAAACTGGCCCGAGTTGCTGCGTATCTGCGAAACCCACCGGGCCAGCCGCGAGACCCGCGAACTGCATCTGGAGAGCCGGCAGATGGGTTACTCGCTGCAGCAGTTGCTCAACGGTTTGCCGGAACTTGACGCGCCGGCCCGCGGCTTTCTTGAGCAATGCGCCGAACCGCATCTGGCCCTCGGCTGGGCACTGGCTGCCCGCGCCTGGCAGATCAGCCCGCAGGACGCCCTCGCCGCGTGGCTGTGGAGCTGGCTGGAAAACCAGCTCGCGGTGCTGATGAAAACCCTGCCGCTGGGCCAGCAAGCCGCCCAGCGCCTGACCAGCGAATTGCTGCCGCTGCTGCAACAGGCGCAGCAGGACGCCAGCCAAATCAATCCCGAACACATCGGCAGCGCCGCGTTCGGCCTGTCCCTGGCGTGCATGGCGCATGAGCGCCAGTACAGCCGACTTTTCCGTTCCTAGGGCCCTGTCATCTTGGAGAAGCACATGAACACACAACCCCTGCGCGTCGGCATCGGCGGCCCGGTCGGTTCCGGCAAAACCGCGTTGACCCTGGCCCTGTGCCTGGCGCTGCGCGACCGCTATAACCTGGCCGTCGTCACCAACGACATCTATACCCGCGAAGACGCCGACTTTCTGGTGCGCAACGAAGCGCTGGCGCCGGAGCGGATCATCGGCGTGGAGACCGGCGGCTGCCCGCACACGGCAATCCGCGAAGACGCCTCGATCAACCTCGAAGCGGTCGATCAGCTGAACCGGCGCTTTCCGGGGCTGGACCTGATTCTGGTGGAGTCCGGCGGCGACAACCTGTCGGCGACCTTCAGCCCGGAGCTGTCGGACCTGACCATCTACGTGATCGATGTTTCGGCCGGCGACAAACTGCCACGCAAGGGCGGCCCGGGGATCTGCAAGTCCGACCTGCTGGTGATCAACAAAATCGACCTGGCGCCGCTGGTCGGTGCCTCGCTGGAAATGATGGATAGCGACACCAAGCGCATGCGCAACGGCAAGCCATTCGTCTTCAGCAACCAGAAAACCGGCCAGGGCCTGGAAGACATCATCGCCTTCATCGAGCGCCAGGGCCTGCTGAACGCCGCCTGATTCAATGACCAACAAGGAAGCTTATCCATGACACTCAAACGCATTCTCGGCGCCGTGGCGCTGCTGCTGACCCCGGCCCTGGCCTTCGCCCACCCGGGCCACGGCGACAGCGGCTTGATCGCCGGCATCAGCCACCCGATCGGCGGCCTCGACCACTTGCTGGCGATGGTTGCGGTCGGCCTGTGGGCCGCGCAGCAGCAAGGCGTGGCACGCTGGGCGCTGCCCTGCACATTCGTCGGCACCATGCTGATCGGCGGCATGCTCGGTTTTGAAGGGCTGCAACTGCCGGCGCTGGAAAGCGGGATTGCGGCTTCGGTGCTGGCGCTGGGCCTGGCCGTGGCACTGGCGGTGCGTCCACCGCTGGTGATGGCGGTGGCGGCAACGGCGTTGTTTGCGCTGTTCCATGGCGTGGCGCATGGCCTGGAGCTGCCGGACATGAGCAGCCCTTGGGCGTATGCCGCCGGTTTCGTCGCGGCGACGGCGGCGCTGCATGCGGCGGGTTATGGCCTGGTGCGCGTGTTGCCTCAGGCTGCTGCACCATTGGTGCGAGTGGCGGGGGCTGCTTCGGCGGTGACCGGTGCATGGTTGCTGGCCGGCTGATCTTTATCGCCTGAACCGGCCTCTTCGCGAGCAAGCCCGCTCCCACCCTGGATTTGCGGTGTACACAAAACCTGTGGGAGCGGGCTTGCTCGCGAAGGCGGACTGACAGACACCGCGTCTCATCAGGCCGTCGCTCTGCTACCATGTCGCGCAATCGCCCCAGCCGTGACGACGTCCGCCAATGCCCCATGCTTCCCGCTCCACCTCTCTGCCCGAATTGACCGCCCTGTTCAGTGATGTGCAACAGCACTTTCTGAACGTGATCGTGCCGCTCTGGCAAGGCCCGGGCTGGAACGCCGACATGGCGCTGCCCTACGAAGCACTGGACGCCGCACACCAGCCGCTGCCGCCGCAACGCTACCGGGCGATGGCCTGCGCACGGCAGCTGTACCTGTTTTCCAGCCTGATCGGGGTTGTGGCTAACGCCGAGGTGCGCGCCGCCGCGCTGTTCCGCTCGCTGCAACGGCATTTCCACGACGCCGAGCACGGCGGCTGGTTCTACAGCATCGACGCGCAAGGCAAGCCGCTGGATCAGCGCAAGGATCTCTACACCCACGCTTTCATCCTGTTCGCCTGCGCCCATTACTGGGCCAAGTCCCGCGAGCCGCTGGTGGAGTCCACACTCAACGCCGCACTGGAAGTCATCGCCCGGCGCTTCGCCACCGGTGACGGCCTCTACGAAGCGTGCCTGGACCGCGACTGGATCACCCTGCAAACCGGCCCGCTGCAAAACCCGCTGATGCACCTGGCCGAAGCGTTCCTCGCCACCCTCGCGGTACGCGAAGACGCGGCGACGCAGCAAGCGCTGGTGGAGTTATGCACAGCCATGCACAAGCAGTTCGTCGACCCGCAACATGGCGTGTTGATGGAGAAACCACTGGGGGCTGTGGATAACTGGTACGAGCCGGGGCATCAGTTCGAATGGTATTTCCTGCTCGAGTCTTCAGCCCTGCTGCGTGGTTCGAAACTGCATGCAGCGCTGGACCGGGCATTCGCTTTCACCGAGCAGTTCGGCGTTGAACAACCTTCAGGTGCGGTGCGGGCGATGCTCGATCTGCAACTGGACGGTCGCCCGAAAGATTCGACTCAGCGGATCTGGGCGCAGGCTGAATACCTGCGCGCGCTGACCTTGCGTGCGGGCAGTGAAGCTACAGTGCTACGCCAGTTGCAGGCGCTGCAGCAGCGTTTTCTGCATGCGGGCGGGTGGCATGAATGCCGGGATGAGCAAGGAGAGGTCAGCCGCAAGGACATGCCTTCGACGACGCCTTATCACTTGGCGACGTGCTACAGCGGTTTAGCCGAATATCTGCGTTGATTGAAAAATAGCTTTCGCGAGCAAGCCCGCTCCCACATGGGAATTTCGCCGAACACATAATCTGTGAACAGCTCGGATCCCTGTGGGAGCGGGCTTGCTCGCGAATAGCCGTTACACGGTCTCTAGGCAATCCACTTCTTGTCGCCCGTGAAGCTGATGGTCAACCAGCGCGCCGCATCCGGCTCGCCGAGCTGCGCCGAGATTTCCTCACGCAACGCATCCAGCTGCCCCACGCTCTGCAGCCGGTAATCCGCCGGCAACACCACATGAATCTCGATGAACCGCGCCCGCCCGTGCTTCTGCACGTAGGTCACGTAATCGTCGAAACCATGCGCAACCTTTGCCGCCTCCATCACTTGGCGCACCTGATCATCCAGGGTGTCCGGGGCAATACCCAGCACATCGCGCAACGCCGGGCCGAGGATCTTGAACGCCGGTGGCAACATGGTCAGCGCCAGGACGATCAGGATCAGCGGGTCGACAAACTTCGCCCACTCGTCAAAGCCCTGGGCCTTGAGCAGCAACGCGGCGAGAAAACTGATCAACAGGCCGACCGAGAGCATCGCGTCCACCAGCCAGCTGATGTTGTCGAACTGGATCAGGCTGGACTTGAGCTTGCGATTGCGCCGACGGACGTAGAAGAAGTAGGCGAACTCGACGACGGTGAACACCGCCGCATAAATGATCACCAGCCCCAGTTCGATCTCGCGGCCGCCGTTGATGATGCCGAACACACCGTTGAGAAAGGCATAGATCGCGATCAACAGCAGAAAACTGCCTTCGATCAGCAGCACCATCGGCTCCAGATGCCAGAAACCGAACTGGAAGCGGTGATTGCTCTCTTTGGCGATCAGCCGGGCGGTGATCAGCATCAGCACTTTGATGAACGTTGCGATCAGCGAGAAAAAACCATCGAAAAGGATGGATTGGGAACCTGAAACAAAACCGGTAGCGATCCCGGCAATCGACACCGCGAACATCAGGATGGTCGATTGTTTGAGCAGTGACTGCTCACCTCGGTTACTCACTTTAACTCCTCGAAAACCTTGAAAACCGCAGGGTGCGGTGGGGTTGTTGCGAGGAGAGTTTACCTTATCGGTATTTATTGCCTGTGACGGCCCCTTCGCGAGCAAGCTCGCTCCCACATGAGACCGCGATCAAATGTGGGAGCGAGCTTGCTCGCGAATGGCCTCAACGCGGTGTCAGGCCTTGTTACGCTCGATCGCAAACCCGGCCCAGGTCTGGCTCACCGGCATCAGCTCCAGGCTGTTGATGTTGATGTGTGCTGGCGCGTTGAGTACCCAGAAGATGGTCTCGGCGATGTCTTGCGGCTGGATCGGCTCGGCCCCGGCGTAGGTCGCGTTGTAGCGTTCCTGGTCACCGGCAAAGCGCACCAGCGAGAACTCGCTTTCGCACAGGCCGGGCTCGATGTTGCTGACGCGCACGCCAGTGCCCTGCAGGTCGCAGCGCAGGTTCAGCGAGAACTGCTTGACGAACGCCTTGGTCGCGCCATACACGTGGCTGCCCGGGTACGGGTAGTTTCCGGCGATGGAGCCAAGGTTGACGATACCGGCGCCACGGCCGTGGGCGATCAACCGTGGCAACAGCAGACGGGTGCTGTACATCAGGCCTTTGACGTTGGTATCGACCATGGTGTCCCAGTCGTCGAGGTCGCATTTGGGCGCCGGATCGACGCCCAGCGCCAGCCCGGCGTTGTTGATCAGGCCACGCAGCTTGGCGAACGACGGCGGCAGATTGGCAATTGCCTCTTCCATCGCCTTGCGGTCACGCACGTCGAGCACCAGACCATGCACTTCGGTCTGCTTCGACAGATCTGCGCACAGCGCATTGAGGCGTTCCTCACGACGACCGGTCAGCACCAGTTTCCAGCCAGCCTCGGCAAAACGACGGGCACAGGCTTCACCAAAACCGGACGTCGCGCCGGTAATAAACAGGGTGTTGGACATCGTGTTCTCCTTGCATCGACCGCCGTGCGGTCATTGGAATGGACAATCAGCAGGCAGCATGCCCGGCCCCGCTTTAACCGGCAACCACCGAATCCTGCTCATTAATTGATCAATGGCCGCCACGCCATATGCACCGTGGCCTGTAGCCATGTGCACGCATGTTATCCACAGCCCCTTCCACAGTTTCCGGGGGCAAGTGAAAAAGCGTAAAGCCGCGCCACACAAGGCTTTGCGGGCGAAATAGAAAGTTTTTTGCTTGACCCTGATCTGGCAGTTGTGCCGGTGATGGCATTCTGCACGACTGCACGGTCACAGCAGTGTTTGCGCGAGGCCAGTAATCACGGTGCTCCGCGCGGTCTTTCCAGAGTTTAATCACAGACTTATCCACAAGCTTGCGCACATGGAATTGCCGATTCTGCAGCGGCCATAAAAAGGTTGACAAAGGCGTCTATCGTTATCGCAAAAGCACCTGATCAAAAAATAATCACCACGCTACAAGCCACGGTTCCAATGGCCTGCAGACAGCTACACCCACGTTATTCACAGCTAGCTCCACAGCAAACGGGGACAAGTCGAAACTGTGGAAAAACAGCCATTTGCAGCGTCTATATGTCGCGCTTTGGCAGGTGTGGGAATTTGTTTTCCACAATTCTGTAAATCGCGCAAAACCCTGTAGGAGTGAGCCTGCTCGCGATAGCGGTGTATCAGCCACCTCGGATGCGGAATGTAGGACCGCTATCGCGAGCAGGCTCACTCCTACAGGGGTTTTGTGCTGGACTTGAGATGTAAAAAGCCCCGGGACTTTCGTCGCGGGGCTTGTGGACAACTCAAGCAGAATCAGTGCCCGCCCAGATAAGCGTTGCGCACCTCCTCATTCACCAGCAGCTCCTTACCAGTGCCAGTCAGGCGAATCTCGCCGTTGACCATTACATACGCCCGATCCGACAGCTTCAACGCATGGTTGGCGTTCTGCTCGACGAGGAAAATGGTCATGCCGGTTTTCGCCAGTTCCCGCAGGGTGGCGAAGATCTGTTTCACCACGATCGGCGCCAGGCCCAGGCTCGGTTCATCGAGCAACAACAGCTTCGGCCGGCTCATCAGCGCACGGGCGATGGCGAGCATTTGCTGCTCGCCGCCGGACATGGTCATCGCCCGCTGAGTGCGGCGTTCTTCGAGCCGTGGGAACAGCTCGAACATGCGCTGCATGTCCTCCTTGGCGTACTTGTCGCCAATCGGGATGGTGCCCATCAGCAGGTTCTCCTCGACGGTCATGTCGGGGAACACCCGCCGCCCTTCCGGCGACTGCGCGATGCCGTTGGAGGCGATGTAGTGCGAGGACTTGTGGGTGATGTCGACGCCTTGATAGAGGATCTGCCCGCCCGCCGCGCGCGGCTGGCCGAAGATCGACATCAGCAGCGTCGATTTACCCGCGCCGTTGGAGCCGATCAGGCTGACGGTCTCGCCTTCGTTGATCTGCAGCGACACGCCTTTGAGGGCTTGGATCGGGCCGTAGAACACGTCCAGGTCTTTCAGTTCGAGGATCGGTTTGCTCATACCAGTTCCTCTTCGTCGGCGCCCAGGTAGGCGGCAATCACTTTTGGATCATGGCGGATCGCGTCAGGCCCGCCTTCGGCGATGACCACGCCGTGATCCAGCACCACGATGTGGTCGGAAATGCTCATGACCATGCCCATGTCGTGTTCGATCAGCACCACGGTCAGATCATGCTCGTCGCGCAGCAGCCGGATCATCGCGCTCAGCGCTTCGGTTTCCTGAGGGTTGAGGCCGGCGGCCGGTTCGTCGAGGCAAATGATCTGCGGCCGCGTGCACATGGCCCGGGCGATTTCCAGACGGCGTTGCTGACCGTAGGACAGTTCACCGGCCAGACGGTTGGCGCAGTCCACCAGATCGACCACTTCCAACCAGTAGAACGCGCAGTCCAGCGCATCGCTTTCGGCCTTGCGGTAACCCTTGGTGTTGAGGATGCCGGCGAGCATGTTGCGGTTGACCCACATGTGCTGCGCCACCAACAGGTTTTCCAGTACCGACATTTCCTTGAACAGGCGAATGTTCTGGAACGTCCGGGCCAGGCCGGCGCGGTTCACCAGGTGCGTACCGCCGAACATCTTGTAGTACAGGCGACTGAGGAAGCTTTTCGGCGACACGAAATCAGTCGGCTTGAACGATTCGCCCAGCAGCCGGATGACGTTGGTCTGCTTGCCGCGCACGTTGAGTTCGATCTTGCCGCCGGAGGCCTTGTAGAACCCGGTCAGGCAGTTGAACACCGTGGTCTTGCCGGCGCCGTTGGGGCCGATCAGGGCGAAGATCGAGTTGCGTTTGACCTTGAGGCTGACATCGCTCAAGGCCTTGATGCCACCGAAGTGCATCATCAGTTTTTCCACAGAGAGTACGACTTCACTCATGGCGCAGTCCTCTCATAGTGAATGGCACCTTTGCGTGGAGTGACCCCGGTACGGCTGATGCGGATCAGCCCGCGTGGTCGCCAGATCATCATCAACACCATCAGGATGCCGAACAGCAGCACGCGGTATTCAGCGAAGCCGCGCAGCAGTTCCGGAGCAACCGTCAACACGAATGCCGCGATCACCACGCCGATGGTCGAACCCATGCCGCCGAGCACGACGATGGCGAGGATCAGTGCCGATTCGAAGAAGGTGAACGAGGTCGGGTTGACGAAGCCCTGGTAGGTGGCGAAAAACACCCCGGCCAGGCCTGCGGTCGATGCACCGATGGTGAACGCCGAGAGCTTGACCAACACGTGGTTCAGGCCCATCGAGCGGCAGGCGATTTCATCTTCGCGCAGGGCTTCCCAGGCGCGGCCCACCGGCATTTTCACCAGACGATGCTTGATATACAGCACGGCCAGTACCACCAGGAACAACACAGCGTAGATGAAGTAATACTTCACGTCCGGGTTGTAGGCGATGCCGAAAAACTCATGGAACGGCACCCCGCCATCCTTGGCCCGTTTGCCAAATTCCAGGCCGAAGAACGTCGGCAGTGGCGCCGGCATCCCGTTCGGACCGCCGGTCAGCGACAGCCAGTTGTTGAGGATCAGGCGGATGATTTCACCGAAGCCCAGGGTCACGATCGCCAGATAGTCACCGTGCAGACGCAACACCGGGAAACCGAGGATGCAGCCGGCCAGGCCCGCGGTGATCGCCGCCAGTGGCAGCACGGTCCAGAAGCCCAGCCCGAGGTATTGATAACCGAGCGCCAGACCGTAGGCGCCGATGGCGTAGAACGCCACGTAACCGAGGTCGAGCAGGCCGGCCAGACCGACCACGATGTTCAGCCCCAGCCCCAGCAGCACGTAGATCAACCCGAGGATGACCACGCCCAGCAGGTACGAGTTGGAGACAAACGGCACGATGACCGCGAGCACAATCAGCAGCGGGATGATCCAGCGCAGCGAGGATTTATGATCGGCAGGCAGCACGTGTACACCGGAACCGGTGCTCTCGAATCCGTCGAGAATCTTCAGGCCCTTGGGCGTCTGCAGAAACAGACTCAAGGCAAAACGGCCGATCATCACAATGCCGATAAGCCACGCGACGCGGGTCGGCTCAAGATTGAAGCTGTAGCCTTCGAGCACGACGCCGACAATCGGGCCGAACACGATCAGGGCAATGAGGCCGGCCAGAATCGCCTCAACCAGACTTTTTTTGATATCGATGGATTTTTGGGTGGTTGAAGACATCGCTTACACCTTCGACACAAGAGGACGGCCCAACAGACCCTGAGGCCGGAAGACCAGAACAAGTACGAGCAGCGAGAAGCTGAACACGTCTTTGTAGTCGGAGTTGACCAGGCCCGAGAACAGCGACTCGGAGATCCCGAGAATGATCCCGCCGAGCATCGCGCCGGGCAGTGAGCCGATCCCGCCAAGCACGGCGGCGGTGAACGCCTTGATGCCGATGACGAAGCCTGCGTAGAAGTCGAACGTGCCGTAGTTCATGGTGATCAGCACGCCGGCCAGGGCCGCCATCGCTGCACCGATGATGAACACGTAGGAAATCACCCGGTCGGTGTTGATCCCGAGAATCGAAGCCATCTTGCGGTCTTGCTGGGTGGCGCGGCACATGCGGCCGAGCTTGGTGTACTTGATCACGTAGGTCAGCAGGCCCATGCCGACGAACGCGGCGACCAGAATGAACACCTTGGTGTAGGTGAGCTGGACGAAACCTGTGCCGACGTCGATGCGCCAGGCACCAGTGAGCAGCGTCGGAACACCCTGTTGGCGGGCGCCCTGGCTGATCTGGGCATAGTTTTGCAGGATCAGGGAGATGCCGATGGCACTGATCAGTGGTGCCAGTCGGGTGGAGTTGCGCAGAGGTTTGTAGGCGACGCGTTCGATTACCCAGCCATAGACGCCGGTGACGACGATGGTGAAAACCAGCGTGCCGAGCATCAACAGCGGGAAGGATTCGATACCGAAGTAAGCCAGCAGAGCCAGACTGATTGCCGCCAGGTAAGCGGAAATCATGTAAACCTCGCCGTGGGCGAAGTTGATCATGCCGATGATGCCGTAGACCATTGTGTAGCCGATGGCGATCAGGCCATAGACCGACCCGAGGGTCAGGCCGTTGACCAGTTGCTGCAGGAAAATACCATCCATAACGCAATCTCACGCAATGAGAACCTGCCCACCTGTGAGCGGGCGGTTCCTCTAGGAAAAATACAGATTTACGTCGGAGCAATGCAGACACGTTCCCCCAACACCATCGCCTCCTGTGGGAGCGGGCTTGCTCGCGAATGCGGTGTATCAGCTACCGTTGATGGCGACTGACACCCCGCATTCGCGAGCAAGCCCGCTCCCACAGGGGTTCATGGTGTTCGGATGATCGCGTCAGCCCTTACTTCTGTTTTTCCAGCTGATGGTATTTGCCGCTCGCGTCCCACTGGTAAACCACGTAGTCGGACACTTTCAGGTCGCCTTTCTTGTCCCAGGACTTCTCGCCCATGACGGTTTTCACCGGGTTGGCCTTCAGCCACTCGGCTGCTTTTTCGCCACTGTTGGACTTGGCGCCATTGAAACCGGCCGCCAGGGCCTGAATCGAAGCGTAGGCGTACAGGGTGTAGCCTTCAGGCTCGGTCCCGGCCTTGCGGAACTGCTCGACCACGGCCTTGCTTTCCGGCAGCAGGCGCGGGTCGGCGCCGAAGGTCATCAGCACGCCGTCAACGTATTGCGGGCCGCCGGCGGTGGTCACCAGTTCGTCGGTGACGATGCCGTCGTCAGACATGAACTTCACATCTTTCAGGCCTTCGGTGCGCAGTTGCTTGACCAGTGGGCCGGCTTCCGGGTGCAGACCGCCGAAGTACACGACGTCGGCGCCAGCGGCGCGGATCTTGGTGACCAGGGCGCTGAAGTCTTTCTCGCCACGGGTCAGGCCTTCGTAGATCACCGGGGTCACGCCGCGCTTGATCAACTGAGCCTTGGTCGCATCGGCCAGACCTTGACCGTAGGTGTCCTTGTCGTGGATCACCGCGACTTTCTTGCCCTTGAGCACGTCGACGATGTAGTCGCCAGCGACAATGCCTTGCTGGTCGTCACGCCCGCACATACGGAACATCGCGCTCAGACCGCGCTCGGTCACCTGCGGGTTGGTGGAACCCGGGGTGATCGCGATAACGCCGGCTTCGTCGTAGATTTCCGAGGCTGGAATGGTGGAGGAAGAGCAGAAGTGACCGACCACGCCGGCGACTTTCTGGTTCACCAGGTCCTTGGCAACCGTCACCGCCTGCTTCGGTTCACAGGCGTCATCGCCCTTGACCAGTACGATTTTCTCGCCGTTGACGCCGCCCGCCGCGTTGACCGCGTCCGCCGCTGCCTGTGCACCCTTCATGTACTGCTCGCCAAATGCCGCGTTGGCGCCAGTCATTGGACCCGCTACACCGATTTTCACATCAGCTTGAGCAAACGCAGAAACACCCAACGCAGTAGCCACTGCGAGGGCCAGAAAGCCTTTCTTGTAAAACGTCTGGGACATGAGGTGGTGCTCCAAGGTTTTTTTTAGTTGGCACTGCGACTTCACTTCACTGAATGCTCTGAGCAAGCGCCGTGCCATCGGTTTTTTATTCTTCAAAAAGTCGCTGCTTTCTTGTTATTTCGACTGTTTCGTTCCCATTTTCATTGGGCGTGCAACCGTCTAAACCGCGGAAGGTGAAACCTTTTTAAATCTGAGGCGCAACCCGCTTGCGCCATCATTGCAACCGCGGCACCAAACGACGTGCAACCAGCCTGTAACAGCTCGCGTCACCGAACTGCACACTGCTGGTGCGGGACTGCTACAACCCGCACCATTACAGGCTAGTCGCTGCATCGAAAAGCGCCGCTTCCGGCAACATATTTCAACACTCAAATCACGATGCGCAGGCACTGGCCCGCGTGATACAGCGAGAACCCGGCCTCGTACAGGCAACTGCGCAGGCCGACACCGGCCAGGGGCTGCATCGGTGCGAAGGGGATCGGCAGGGCTTGAGGATTTCCGTTACACAGGTAGTCGGCGAAGGCTTTGCCGACCACAGTGCCGGTGGTCACGCCACGGCCGTTGTAACCGGTGACGGCCACCAGTCCGGGTGCCGGCTCGAACAGCCGCATCAAATGATCGGGGGTGAAGGCGATGCGCCCGGTCCAGGTGCATTCCCATTCCACCGGTTTCAGGTTGGGGAAGTAGTGTTGCTGCACCCGGTCAGCCCAGGCTTTGAGGAACCACGTCGGTTTCTGATTGCCGTTGCCCAGGCTGCCGAGCAACAACCGGCCATCCTTGTCACGACGGATGCTGCTCAGGACCTGCCGCGTGTCCCACGAGCCCTGCCCGCCGGGGAGAATGTCATGGGCCGCGTCTTCGGTCAGCGGCACCGAAGCGACCTGATAGTAGTAACCGGGGAAGAAATTGCGCTTGAGTTCGGTCCAGTCGCCTTCGGTGTAGGCGTTGGAGGCGATCACCACTTGCTCGGCGAGCACCGAACCGTGCTCGGTCTGCACTGACCATTGCTGGCCCATGCGCTCGAGACGGGTCACTGGCGAGTGATCGAACATCTGCCCGCCCAGCCCCTTCACCGCGTTGGCCAGGCCGGTGACATAGGCCATCGGGTTGAGCGTGCCGGCACGCCGATCGAGCAGCGCCGCAGCAATCTTCTGCGTACCGGTGGCTTGCTCGCAGGCCTTGCCGGTGAGTAGTTCAACCGGCGCCCCGCGGCGCTTCCATTGTTGCTCGCGACTGCGCAGATCCGCTTCGCCCTTGGCGTTGTGCGCCATGTGCAGGGTGCCTTCGCGGCGCAACTGGCAATCGATGTTGTATTTATCCACAAGGCTGAACACCAGCGCTGGCGCCGCCCCGAGCATGCGGTTGAGCTGACTGCCGACCGCTTCGCCGAATCCGGCCTCGATCTCGTCCGGCGGGATCCACATGCCGGCGTTGACCAGCCCGACGTTGCGTCCGGAGCCGCCATGCCCGGCGCGATGCGCTTCGAGCACACAGACGCTTTTGCCCTTCTCCAACAGATGCAGCGCCGCCGACAACCCGGTAAACCCGGCGCCGATCACGCAGACATCGACTTTGACCTCGCCCCGTAGCGCGGTGTTATCCGGGCGCTGAGGCGTGAGTTTTTCCCACAGACATTCTTCGCGTAACGGCATTGCCAGACTCCAACAGAAACCTGCCAAACACACTGCTGATCCTGTGGGAGCGGGCTTGCTCGCGAAAGCGGTGTTTCAGCCAACATCTGTGTCGACTGACCCACCGCTTTCGCGAGCAAGCCCGCTCCCACAGGGGATCTGCTTCATTCCAAACTCAGTCGAAGGTGATGCCCTGCGCCAGCGGCAACTCCAGCGAGTAGTTCACGGTGTTGGTCTGGCGGCGCATGTACGCGCGCCAGGCGTCGGAGCCCGACTCACGACCGCCACCGGTCTCCTTCTCGCCACCAAACGCGCCGCCGATTTCCGCGCCGCTCGGGCCGATGTTGACGTTGGCGATGCCGCAGTCGCTGCCGACCGCCGACATGAACTGCTCCGCCTCGCGCACGTCGGTGGTGAAGATGCACGACGACAGGCCTTGCGGCACCGCATTGTTCAAGCGCAGCGCTTCCTGGAAGTCGCTGTAGCCGACCACGTAGAGGATCGGCGCAAAGGTTTCGCTGCAGACCACGTCGCTCTGCTCCGGCATTTCGACGATGGCCGGCGACACGTAGTAGGCGTTGGGGAACTGCTCTTCCAGCTGACGCTTGCCGCCGAACACCCGGCCACCCTCGCTCAGCGCCTGCTCCAGCGCGTCCTGCATGTTTTCGAAGCTGTGTTTGTCGATCAGCGGGCCGACCAGATTGCCTTCCAGCGGATGGCCGATGCGCACTTTGGCGTACGCGGCCTTGAGGCGGGTGACGATTTCTTCCTTCACCGACTCATGGGCGATCAGGCGACGCAGGGTGGTGCAACGCTGCCCGGCGGTGCCGACCGCACTGAACAGAATGGCGCGCACGGCCATGTCCAGATCGGCGCTCGGGCCGAGGATCATCGCGTTGTTGCCGCCCAGTTCGAGAATGCTGCGGGCGAAACGCGCGGCGACTTTCGGCGCCACTTCGCGGCCCATGCGGGTGCTGCCGGTGGCGCTGATCAGCGCCACACGCGGGTCATCCACCAGCGCTTCGCCGGCATCACGGCCACCGATGATCACCTGGCACAGGTGCGCCGGCGCATCGCTGAAATTCTTCACCACACGGTCGAACAGCGCCTGACAGGCCAGTGCGGTCAGCGGAGTTTTCTCAGACGGTTTCCACACCACCGGGTTGCCGCAGACCAGCGCCAGCGTGGTGTTCCACGCCCACACCGCGACCGGGAAGTTGAACGCACTGATCACACCGACCACGCCCAGCGGATGCCAGGTTTCACGCATGTGGTGGCCCGGACGTTCGGAAGCGATGGTCAAGCCGTACAACTGACGGGACAGACCGACGGCGAAATCGCAGATGTCGATCATCTCCTGCACTTCACCAAGGCCTTCCTGAGTAATCTTGCCCGCCTCCCACGACACCAGTTCGCCGAGATCAGCCTTGTACTCGCGCAGCACTTCGCCGAACTGACGCACCAGCTCGCCGCGGCGCGGCGCCGGCACCTTGCGCCATTGCTCGAAAGCATGATCTGCGCGACTGATGTGCTGCTCGACTTCGGCCGGGCCTTCCCAGTTCACGGCGGCGATGCGGCTGCCGTCGATGGGCGAATGCACCGGCACTTTGCCGTTCTGGTACAGGGCCGGGTTCACACCAAGACGATCAAGCAATGCGGCAACCATGGGTCACTCCTCAAGCGAAAAACTGAATGTGTGCGGACGCATTGTCGCGACCGGGCAGGCCTTTAGTTGTAGCGTCAGTACGGCGAGGCAACAAACGACCTTTACGCGAGATATCATTCCGTTTATTCATGCTGAGCATAGAAAGACAAGAAAAAGGGATCACCCATGCTGAACAAACGCCACTTGCCGTCGATCACCGCGTTGCAGTGCTTCGAAGCCGTGACCCGGCACCTGAGCTTCACCCGGGCCGCCGAAGAACTGAACCTGACCCAGAGCGCCGTCAGCAAACAGGTCGCGCAGCTTGAGGAGTTGTTGCAGCACTTGTTGTTCCGCCGGGTGCGTCGGCGTTTGCAGATGACCCCGGCCGGAGATTTGTACCTGGTGGAAGTCCGAAAAATCCTCACCCAGGTGGAAATGTCCACGCATTACCTGCGTTCCTACGGCGGCGAGACCGAAGTCCTGCGCGTCTCGACGCCTTCGACCTTCGGCGCACGCTGGCTGGTACCGCGCCTGAAAGGCTGGCGTCTGCGCCATCCGTCGATCCATCTCGACTTGTGCAACGAGCAGGAGGCCGACGATTTGCTACAGGGGCGCAGCGATCTGGCGTTCTATTTCGGCCAGGGCTCACGCCCCGGCACCGAGTGCCTGAAGCTGTTCGGCGAAGAGCTGGTGCCGGTCTGCGCACCCGGCAGCCTGCCGGATCAGCCGTTCACCGACCCGACGCAACTGACCGATCTGGTGCTGCTGCAAAATGCCTCGCGCCCACAGGCCTGGCACGACTGGTTCGACAGTCAGGGTTACCACACCGAACACAGCTACCACGGGCCGCGCTTCGAAACCTTTTATATGTGCATCCGCGCTGCTCAGGTCGGCTGCGGCGTCGCGCTGCTGCCACGGTTTCTGGTGGAAGAGGAATTGGCCGACGGCAAACTGGTCATTCCCTGGCAGCATGCAATGCCCAGTTCCGACGCTTACTACCTGGCCTACCCGGAGCATGCGGCGGAAGTGCCGAAGGTGCGGGATTTTGTGAAGTGGATGCTGGAGCAGATTGATAGCCCGGACCTGACGCCGATATAGAGTTTTCAACAACCCTGTGGGAGCAAGCCCGCTCCCACAGGTGATCTCGGCGCTCTTAAAAAATGCTGGCAATCCCCACCGCTGATATGCGCCACTAGCGTCATTGATTGATCCCGCGCATCCGCGCGGTGCACCTGGAGACCCCGTTTATGAGCGAGAGTGTGTTTGCCGATCGCATCGTGCAGAACCTGCTCGACACCGACTTCTACAAACTGACGATGATGCAGGCGGTGCTGCACAACTACCCCAACGTCGAAGTCGAATGGGAGTTTCGTTGCCGTAACAGCGAGGATCTGCGCCCGTATCTGGCCGAGATTCGTTACCAGATCGAGCGCCTGGCCGAACTGAGCCTGAGCGCCGACCAGTTGAGTTTTCTCGAGCGCATCACCTTCCTGAAACCGGATTTCCTGCGCTTTCTCGGCCTGTTCCGCTTCAACCTGCGCTACCTGCACACCGGGATCGAGAACGGCGAACTGTTCATCCGTCTGCGCGGTCCGTGGCTGCACGTGATTCTCTACGAAGTGCCGCTGCTGGCGATCGTCAGCGAAGTGCGCAACCGCTATCGCTACCGGGAAATCGAACTGGTACAGGCGCGCGAACAGCTGTATCGCAAGTTCGACTGGCTCAGCGCCAACGCCTCGGCCGACGAACTGGCGCAATTGCAGGTCGCCGACTTCGGCACCCGCCGGCGCTTTTCGTACCGCGTGCAGGAAGAAGTGGTCAACGTGCTCAAGCACGATTTCCCCGGGCGCTTTGTCGGCACCAGCAACGTGCACCTGTCCCGCGAGCTGGACATGAAACCGCTGGGCACCATGGCCCATGAATGGATCATGGCCCACCAACAACTCGGCCCACGCTTGATCGACAGCCAGATCGCCGCCCTCGACTGCTGGGTGCGCGAGTACCGGGGTTTGCTGGGGATTGCGCTCACCGACTGCATCACCACCGACGCGTTCCTCGGCGATTTCGACCTGTTCTTCGCCAAGCTCTTCGACGGTCTACGCCACGATTCCGGGGATCCGGTGCAGTGGGGCGAAAAATGCATCGCCCACTACCATAAGCTCGGCATCGACCCGATGAGCAAGACCCTGGTGTTCTCCGACAGCCTGACCCTGCCCAAGTCGCTGGAGATCTTCCGCGCGCTGCACGGGCGGATCAACGTCAGCTTTGGCATCGGCACCAACCTGACCTGTGACATTCCGGGTGTCGAACCGATGAGCATCGTGCTTAAAATGACCGCCTGCAACGGCCAGCCGGTGGCGAAGATCTCCGACGAGCCCGGCAAGACCCACTGCAAAGACCCGAATTTCGTCGCCTATTTGCGACATGTGTTCCAGGTTCCTGCCGATTCCAGTCTATCTAGCAAGGAGTGAATTCATGCAAGCCGTACAGCGTGAGATTGCTGAACAGCTCAAGGTGCAACCGCCATTCGCCGGGCATCAGGCCCTCGAAGCGGAAGTCGCCCGGCGCATCACCTTTATCCAGGATTGCCTGGTCAATTCCGGACTCAAGACCCTGGTGCTGGGCATCAGCGGCGGCGTCGATTCGCTGACCGCCGGCCTGCTGGCCCAGCGCGCCATGCGTGAGCTGCGCGAACGCACCGGCGACAACGCCTACAAGTTCATTGCCGTGCGCCTGCCGTACGAAACCCAGTTCGACGAGCACGACGCCCAGGCGTCGGTGGACTTCATCGCTCCGGACGAACGCCACACGGTGAACATCGGCCCGGCGGTCAAATCGCTGGCCAGTGAAGTCGCGGCGTTCGAAGGCAAACACGCGGTGTCGGTAGATTTCGTGCTCGGCAACACCAAGGCGCGGATGCGCATGGTCGCCCAGTACACCATCGCCGGCGCGGCGCACGGTCTGGTGATCGGCACCGACCATGCGGCGGAAGCGGTGATGGGTTTCTTCACCAAGTTCGGTGACGGCGCCTGCGACCTGGCGCCACTCAGCGGTCTGGTGAAAAACCAGGTCCGGGCGATTGCCCGCAGCTTCGGCGCACCGGAATCGCTGGTGGAAAAAGTGCCGACCGCGGATCTGGAAGACCTGTCGCCGGGCAAACCGGACGAAGCCTCCCACGGCGTGACCTACGCCGAGATCGACGCCTTCTTGCACGGCGAGCCGGTGCGTCAGGAAGCGTTCGACATCATCGTCAACACCTACAACAAGACCCATCACAAGCGGGTCATGCCGTTCGCACCTTGATCGGCGACCGAATGAAAAAGCCCGCTGAGGAGCGATCCTCAGCGGGCTTTTCTTTGGCCAGTTCACCTGTCGATGCTGATGGCCTCTTCGCGAGCAAGCCCGCTCCCACAGTGTCCCGGTTGTTCACAGAATGTGTGACCGACACAAACCCTGTGGGAGCGGGCTTGCTCGCGAAGAACGATAACGCGGTGAGCCTGCTTACTTCACAGCAATGGTGCCTTTCATCATCGAGATGTGGCCCGGGAAGGAGCAGAAGAAGCCGTAATCGGTACCGGCAGTCAGCTTCGATACATCAATGGTCAGCGTGTCTTTCTCGCCGGCACCGATGATCTTGGTGTGAGCGATCACGCGCTCGTCGCCGTCTTTCAGGTAGTTCTTGTCGATGCCAGCGGCCAGGCCGTCGGTGGCGATCGGCTGCATGTCAGCGGTTTTGCTGACCACCAGGTTATGACCCATGACGTTCTTCGGCAGGCTGCCGGAGTGAGTCAGTTCGACGGTGAAGGTCTTGCAGCTCTTGTCGATCACGATCTCCTTGGTGTTGAAGGACATCTGGTCGGTGGAATCAACGGTGGTTTTGCACTCGGCAGCCATCAATTGGCTGCTGGCCAGCGCCAGCAGGGATACCGCAACAACTTTGGAAAACATGGTGAATCTCCAAGGCAGGGTTAACAAAAACACTAATGGTGGAAAGACTGCCTGAAATCTTCGCAAGTTCCTATGACTTGAGTCAAAAATTGTATACAACTTTCAGGCTATGACACTCATCGAAACAATCTACCGGCCAGAATCCACGGCCGGGCCTATGATCGGCGCATCTACTGAAACGGAGTGCCTGTCATGTTCTTTAACGGTCTGTTGTGCAGTTTGCTCGCCGCCTACGCCTGTGGCGCCAGCGGTACCTTTGAATCGCCAGAACGCGAAGCTTAGTCCTTGGATCAAGGCGTGCCAGCCATTACCCTGTGACGGATTGACCCAGGAGGAAGGCATGTCTCTCAAATCCGTTTGTGTATTTTGCGGTGCCAACGCCGGCACTGATCCGGCTTACACCGAAGCCGCCCAAGCCCTTGGCCGGGCACTCGCCGAGCGCCAACTGACGCTGGTTTACGGTGGGGGTGCCGTGGGCCTGATGGGCCTGGTGGCGGACGCCGCACTGGCCGCCGGCGGCGAAGTGATCGGGATCATTCCGCAAAGCCTGATGGACAAGGAGATCGGTCACAAAAGCCTGACGCGTCTCGAAGTGGTCGATGGCATGCACGCGCGCAAGGCCCGCATGGCTGAACTGAGCGATGCGTTCATCGCGTTGCCCGGCGGCCTCGGCACGCTGGAAGAGCTGTTCGAAGTCTGGACCTGGGGCCAGCTCGGTTACCACGGCAAGCCGCTGGGGCTGCTTGAGGTGAACGGTTTTTACAGCAAACTCACCGCTTTTCTTGACCATATCGTCGGCGAAGGCTTCGTTCGCGCCCCACACCGTGACATGCTGCAAGTGAGCGAATCAGCACAAACGCTGCTCGACGCCCTGGATAACTGGAAGCCGACCGTCACGCCCAAGTGGGTCGACCAAAAACCCGGCTAACCGCCAGGCACCGATACAGGGCAGAATACGCGCCGCTCAACCTCACCTTCGACCCCAGAGGATCGCCCATGGCCAAACCCAATTACTCCTTCGCCAAACGTCAACGAGACCTGGAAAAGGAAAAGAAGAAAGAGGAAAAGCTTCAGCGCAAGAAACAGCAGGCTGAAGAAGCGGCACTGAACCCTGACGGTGAAGTGGCGACTGACAACGATGATGAAGTTGTTGATGCACCGAAAGACCAGGCGCCTGACGCCTGAGCTGATTGCTGATTCGCTCCCAGAGGGAGCGATCTGTGGCGAGGGAGCTTGCTCCCGCTGGGTTGCGCAGCGACCCCAAATTGTTTTGCAACTGCTTCGCAGTCGAGCGGGAGCAAGCTCCCTCGCCACAAAAGCTCCCCACTCTCGATTGTCTTCATTCCAATGGCATCACCGTGACCCGCACTTCCGGATCATGCGAACCGCCCCCCAGAATCACCCCGCGCAACGGCGACACATCGGAAAAATCCCGGCCCCACGCCAGGGTGATGTGCTCCAGCGCCGGCTGCACGTTGTTGGTCGGATCGAAATCCACCCACCCCAGTACCGGACAAAATACTGACACCCAGGCATGCGACGCATCGGCGCCAATCAGCCGTGGCTGCCCCGGTGGCGGCTGGGTCAGCAGATAACCACTGATGTAACGCGCCGCCAGCCCCCGTGAACGCACGCAGGCAAGCATCAGGTGGGCGAAGTCCTGACACACGCCGCGTCGGCGCTCCAGCACCTCGACCAGCGGCGTCGCCACTTGCGTCGCCTCGGCGTCGAAGGTGAATTCGCTGAAAATCTTCTGCATCAACGCCTGCACGCCCAGCAACAAGGGCCTGCCCGGTGGAAAACAGCTTTCGGAAAACTCGACGAAACTGCGTTTCAAATGCACGTAGGGTGACTGAAAGCGATAGCGACAAGCCTCCAGCATTTCAGCAGACAACGGCAGGCTGCTGTAGGTCAGCGCGTTGCGCGTCTGCTCCCACGCCGGGGACAGATCGAAATCCGCCAGCGGCCGCGCCAGCACCTCAACCGTGAGCCGCGCGTTGACCTGCAATTCATCATGCGGGCGCTCAAAGGCCAGCCGGGTCAGCGGATTGCCGAACACATCCAGTTCATCCCGCCGCGTGGTCGGCTCCGGGCTGATCAGCAATTGCTGCTCGGTGCAGCGCTGCCATGTGCACTCGCGCGGCCACAGGTGCGCCAATTGCTGTGCCAGGGAAACCGGGCTGTCGTAGTGGTAACAGGTGTCGTGAAAGATCTGGTAATGCGCGCTCATCAGACGGACACCGTACGCTGGCTGACATCATCGACATGGGCAAAGTGGCGCAGCGCCAGACGATCGGACACCTGACCGCTGGCCTCGGCAATCTCTTGCAGCAGATCCGCCAGACCATCGAGCGCGGCACGCACGCTGTTCTCCCCGAACAGCGGATTCTCCAGACAGCCCAGATCGAACCGCGCCAGACGCTCGACCAATTGCGGCAACCCCGCCTCGCGAGGCACGCCGAAATCATCATTCAGGCGCTTGAGTGTGCGGGTCACCAGTTTCAACTGGAACAGCACCGCGTGCGGGTTCTGCTCATCCAGCAGCAACAGGTCGAGCACCGGAATCAACTGCGCCACCGCCAGATACCGCGAACGGTAGGTGATGCTGCTGTTGCCCAGTTCCAGCAGCCATTCCAGCCCCGCCTGATCGAACGCCCCGGCGCCGCGCAGAAATGCGGCCAGACTGCGGCTGAGAAACTGCAACCGTTCGATCCGCCGACCGATCATCAGAAAGCGCCAGCCTTCGTCGCGGGTCATGTCGTCGAGCGCGAAACCCGAAAGCGCCGCCAGCGACATCACCAGCCGGTTGAGGAAATCCAGCAACTCGCCGAAGTCCGGCTCCTCGGTGTCCAGTTCCAGCGCCTCGCGTTGCAACTCGACCAACGCCTGCCAGTTCTCCCGCGAGAGCTTGCCGCGCACCTGCGAGGCCGCCCACTGCAGGCGCTGCAGGTTGGAGCGCAGACTGAACGACCAGTCCTCGCCGAGCAGCGCCGCCAGCAGCCGCTCCGGCAACTCACCCTCCTCCGGCAGCAACATCAGCCGCTCGCCCAGCTCCACGGCGGCCTGCAAGGCTTGCGGATCGTCGCCATCGACATAACGCGCGAGCATGATTCGCAGCAGTCGCGCACTGTCGTCGCAACGCTCGCAGTAGCGGCCGAACCAGAACAGGTTCTCCACCACCCGCGAGGGCAGGTAAGGGTCGCGGCGCACCAGATCGTGTACGCCGACGTTGCGCTGGGTTTTCCACTGTTCGCCGCTGGGCGCACGCTCGCCCAGCACCCAGGTGTCCTTGCTCGCTCCGCCACGTTGCATCGACACCACTTCGGCATCGGCCTCGGCGGCGACCCGGGTCAGCCCACCGGGCAATACGCGATAGCCGTCACCACTGGCCACCGCGTACACGCGCATGCCGATCGCTCGCGGTTGCAGTTGACCGTCTTCGGCCTGCCAGATCGGCGCCTGGGACAGCTGCGCCAACTCTTGCGCGACATACGCGTACGGCCGCGCCTGCATGCGCTCGGCAAGTGCCTGGCGCTGTTGTTCACTCAGATCGCGGCCGAATACCGGCGCGAAGCTTTGCGAGGGGAATGCCGGTTTGATCAGCAGCTCGGGAAGCTTTTCCAGCGCCTGCGCCAGCACCGGCGCCTCGCCGCACCACCAGGTGGCGATAGACGGCAGGAGCAGTTCTTCGCCGAACAGGTACTGATTGATCTTCGGTAAAAATCCGAGCAATCCCGGTGATTCCAGCACGCCGCTGCCCAAGGCGTTGGCCACCAGCACCCGGCCCTGACGCACCGCTTCCAGCAGACCAGGCACACCAAGTGCCGAATCGGTGCGCAGCTCCAGCGGATCGCAGAAGTCATCGTCGAGCCGGCGCATGATCGCGTGCACCCGGCGCAGACCACTGAGGGTTTTCAGGTACACCGTGGCATCGCGCACGGTGAGGTCGCCGCCCTCCACCAACGGATAACCGAGCTGGCGTGCCAGATAAAGGTGTTCGAAGTAACTTTCGTTGAAGCGCCCGGGCGTCAGCAACACCACCAGCGGCGCGTCGTCGGCACACGGCGCCTGACGCGCGAGGGTTTCCTGCAGGGTGCGGAAGAAGCCGGCCAGGTGCTGCACTTTCAGATCGCGGTACAACTCGGGAAACGCCCGCGAAACGATGGTGCGGTTTTCCAGCGCATAACCCGCGCCCGACGGCGCCTGGGTACGATCCGCCGTGACCCACCAGCGTCCGTCCGGCGTGCGCGCCAGGTCCACGGCGTACAGATGCAGAAAGGCCCCTTCAGGCGGAGCAATGCCCTGACAGGGCCAGAGAAAATTGTTGTGGCCGAACACCAGCTCCGCCGGTAACAGCCCTTCGCTGATCAACCGCTGCGGCCCGTACAGATCAGCCAGCACCGCATTGAGCAACCGTGCACGCTGGGCAATCCCCGCCGACAGTTGCTGCCACTCATCAGCAGCGATCACGTGCGGCAGCAGGTCCAGCTCCCACGGGCGGTCGGCGCCCTTGGGATCGGCATAGACGTTGTAGGTCACGCCGTTTTCCTGAATCTGCCGGGCCAGCAGCGCCTGCCGCTGCACCAGTTGCGCCGGGGTGCTGCGCTGCAATTGATCGAACAGCCGCCGCCAATGCGGGCGCACTTCCCCGCTGTCATTCAGCAGTTCGTGATAAGTGCCCGCGGTCAGCGGGTAGCGGTCTAGCAGGTCAGGCATGGAAAGCTCGGCAGACAGCAGGGAACGGTCAGACTAACGCAGGCACATGACGTGCGGATATACGAAAAATCCGCATGTCGTGCAGGACTTAGAAACGTCGCAAATCGAGCGTCATCGGCAGCTCGTCGGAGATTGTCAGGTTAGGTATCGGAAGTTTCCCCGGCGTGTGTCCGATGCGGAAAAACCGCGCCATGCGCCGGCTCTCCGCTTCGTTGGCATTGACCGGCAAGGTCTCGTAATTACGCCCGCCCGGGTGTGCAACGTGGTACTGGCAACCGCCCAGCGAACGTTGCATCCAGGTATCGAGCAAATCGAACACCAGCGGCGCGTGCACCGGAATGGTCGGTTGCAGACAGTTGGCCGGTTGCCAGGCCCGAAAGCGCACACCCGCGACGAACTCACCGATGCGCCCGGTCGGTTGCAGCGGCACCGGAATACCGTTGCAGGTCAGCAGATAACGCTGCGGCGGCAGACCGCTGAGTTTGATCTGCAAACGCTCCAGCGACGAATCGACATAACGCACCGTGCCGCCCGCCGTGCCCTCCTCGCCCAGCACATGCCAAGGCTCCAGCGCCTGACGCAGTTCCATCTCGATGCCACTGACCGCGTAATCGCCGACCTTGGGAAAGCGGAACTGCAGATGCGCGGCGAACCACTCGGCGCGCAATGGATAACCGGCGTTGTTCAGTTCGACGATGACGTCGGCAAAATCCTGCTCGATAAAGTGCGGCAGCATGAAGCGGTCGTGTAGCTCGGTGCCCCAGCGCGCCAACTTCGGCGGCGCATACGGCTCACGCCAGAAGCGTGCCACCAGTGCCCGCAACAGCAACTGCTGGGCAAGGCTCATGCGCGCGTGCGGCGGCATTTCGAAAGCGCGCAGCTCCAGCAGGCCGAGACGCCCGGTGGCGCCGTCCGGCGAATACAGTTTGTCGATGCAGAACTCGGCACGATGGGTGTTGCCGGTGACGTCGATCAGCAGATTGCGCAGCAGTCGATCCACCAGCCACGGCGCGCACGCTTCGCCCGGTTCTGGCATCTGCGCAAAGGCGATTTCCAGTTCGTACAAGGCGTCGTTGCGGGCTTCATCGACCCGCGGCGCCTGAGAGGTCGGGCCGATGAACAAGCCGGAAAACAGGTAGGACAGCGACGGATGGTTGTGCCAGTAGCTGATCAGGCTGCGCAGCAGGTCCGGGCGGCGCAGGAACGGTGAGTCCGCCGGGGTCGCGCCACCAAGGACGAAATGGTTGCCGCCGCCGGTGCCGGTGTGGCGGCCGTCGATCATGAATTTCTCGGTGGTCAGCCGCGTCTGTCGCGCCTCTTCATAAAGAAACTCGGTGCGCTCGACCAGTTCGTCCCAGGTCGCGGAAGGCTGCACGTTGACCTCGATCACGCCCGGATCCGGGGTGATGCGGAAATTGCTCAGGCGCGGATCACTCGGCGGCTCGTAACCTTCCAGCAATACCGGGCAATGCAGCTCTTCGGCGGTGGCTTCGATGGCCGCCACCAGCTCCAGATAGTCCTCGACCCGCTCCAGCGGCGGCATGAACAGATACAGACGCCCTTCACGGGCCTCTGCACAGAATGCGGTGCGGGTCAGCCAGTCGGCGGACTCGTCGATCTTCGGCGCACGTTCGGCGGCTGCGGCGGGTTCGGCATGGCTGTTGAGCTGCGCGATATCCGGCAGCTCGGGGAAGTCCTGATTCGGATCGCTGGGATGAATGAACGGGTACTCCGCCGCCTTAACCCACGGCTGCGAGGCGAGCGGCAAGCGGTAACCCAGCGGTGAATCCCCCGGCACCAGTCGGCAATGCTCGTCGCGCAGATACCAGCGCCCGCTCTGCCATTGATCACCCTTGGCGGTACGCGCCAGCGGCAGCACCTGGCCGATCACTTTATCCAGGCCCTGAGCGAAAACCTTGCGCAGTCGCGCACGCTCCAGTGGCTCTTCCAGTCGCGAATCTTCAGCACTGACGTTGCTCGGCAATGCGCCCTCACGCCAGAGGTAATAGAAATGGTCTTCGTAGGCTGGAAACACGAAACGTGCGGGCAGTTTCAGGCGTTCGGCAACACTCGCCAGAAAACGCCCGGCCAGTTCGCCATTGGCGCCATAGTCCTGCTGCTCGTCGGCGATCAGCGCGTTGTTGTGCCAGATCGGCACGCCGTCGCGGCGCCAATAGCAGTTGAGTGACCAGCGCGGCAATGGCTCGCCGGGATACCACTTGCCCTGACCGAAATGCACCAGACCTTTCGGCGCATAGTGCTGGCGCATGCGCTGGAACAGTTCGGCGGAGAGTCGGCGCTTGTCCGGGCCCAGTGCGGCGGTGTTCCATTCGGCACCGTCCGGATCGTCGATGGAGACGAAGGTCGGCTCGCCGCCCATGGTCAGGCGCACATCGCCTTCCAGCAGATCGGCATCGATCTGTCGGCCCAGCGCCTGAATCGCCAGCCACTGCTCATCGGTGTAGGGTTTGGTGACCCGTGGCGCTTCCCAGATCCGCTCCACCGACATTTCGTGGCTGAACTGGCACTCGCACGGTTCCACCAGGCCACTGATCGGCGCCGCCGAGGACGGATCGGGACTGCAGGCCAGCGGGATATGCCCTTCACCGGCGAACAGCCCGGACGTGGCATCCAGACCGATCCAGCCAGCGCCGGGCAAGTACACCTCGCACCACGCGTGCAGATCAGTGAAGTCCACTTCGGTACCGGACGGGCCGTCGAGGCTCTTCACGTCAGCGGTCAGTTGAATCAGATAACCGGAGACGAACCGCGCGGCCAGCCCGAGGTTGCGCAGCAACTGCACCAGCAGCCACGCCGAGTCACGGCAGGAACCGGACGCATGTTCGAGGGTGTGTTCCGGGGTTTGCACGCCCGGTTCCATGCGGATCAGGTAGCGGATGTCTTCGCTGAGACGCTGGTTGAGCATCACCAGGAAATCCACGGCGGGCTGCGGCGTGCGGTCGATCCCGTCCAGATAGGCTTTGAAGGCGGGCGTCAGCGGCAGGGTTTCGAGGTACGGCGCCAGCTCCTTACGCTCATCGGCCGCGTAGGTGAAGGGGATTTTCTCGGCGTAGGGTTCGAGGAAGAAATCGAACGGGTTGAACACCGCCATCTCGGCCAGCAGGTCGACTTCGATGCGCAACTCGTCGGTTTTCTCGGGGAACACCAGACGCGCGAGGTAGTTGCCCTGCGGGTCTTGCTGCCAGTTGATGAAATGCTGCTCGGGCGAGACCTTCAGCGCATACGAGAGGATCCGCGTGCGGCTGTGGGCGGCCGGGCGCAGGCGAACGATCTGCGGGCCGAGTTCGACAGCGCGGTCGTAGCGGTAATGCGTGACGTGATGCAATGCGACATGAATCGACACGGCGTGCCTCCTGCGAGCCTAAGCGTATTCGAAAGCGCGCAAGACTTATGCCATGCAGAGGCTTGGGCGCTTTCCCGGAATGCTCAGGGCAGTACAGCACCAAAATCGGGCGATGCGGGGAAATGGATTGAGGAAGTTGCGCCGAAATGTGGCGGCAGTGGTAGATGCGGCGCCTGAGATGACGCCTTCGCGAGCAAGCCCGCTCCCACAGGAGACCGCATTCCAACTGTGGGAGCGGGCTTGCTCGCGAAGGGGCCAGTCGATTCAGCGCACTTCCTGAGCCCTGAAATGCAAAACGCCAACCCGAAGGTTGGCGTTCTGTTGAAACAAAAAGCGACTTAGCGCGGAACGACGGGCTTGCGAGCCGGCTTCGGCCCCTTGCCCTTGGCCGCTTCCTTGCGTTCCTTGGCCGCCTGCTGGTTGCGGGCGAACGCCGCAGCCTTGGCTTGTTCACGCTTGTCCCAAGGATTGCCACCGTCGCTGGCACGCGGCGGCAGGCCGTTGTGCTGGGTGAGAATCTTGGTGGTCTTCTCTTTCGCGACCTTGTGGCTGCCGGCCGGCGTCGAGTTCTTGCGACGGGCGCTCTGGTAGCTGTCGGTAGCCGGTTGATGCAGCGGAATCAACTGATCCTTGCCCGGACCGATCAGATCACCACGGCCCATGCGGATCAGCGCTTCACGCAGCATCGGCCAGCCTTTAGGGTCGTGATAACGCAAGAACGCCTTGTGCAGACGACGCTGCTCTTCGCTCTTGACGATGGTCACACCGTCGCTCTTGTAGGTGACCTTGCGCAGCGGGTTCTTGCCCGAGTGGTACATCGCGGTGGCGGTGGCCATCGGCGACGGGTAGAACGCCTGCACCTGGTCGGCACGGAAGCCGTTGCCCTTGAGCCACAGCGCCAGGTTCATCATGTCTTCGTCGGTAGTGCCCGGGTGCGCGGCGATGAAGTACGGGATCAGGTACTGCTCTTTGCCTGCTTCCTTGGTGTACTTCTCGAACATGCGCTTGAACTTGTCATAGCTGCCAATGCCCGGTTTCATCATCTGGTTGAGCGGACCTTCCTCGGTGTGTTCCGGGGCGATCTTCAGGTAGCCACCGACGTGGTGGGTCACCAGCTCTTTGACGTACTCCGGCGACTCGACCGCGAGGTCGTAACGCAGGCCGGAGGCGATCAGGATCTTCTTCACACCCGGCAAGGCACGGGCACTGCGGTACAGCTGAATCAGCGACGAGTGGTCGGTGTTCAGGTTCGGGCAGATGCCCGGGAACACGCAGGACGGCTTGCGGCACGCGGATTCGATTTCCGGGCTCTTGCAGGCGATGCGGTACATGTTCGCGGTCGGGCCGCCGAGGTCGGAGATGACGCCAGTGAAGCCCGGGACCTTGTCGCGGATCTCTTCGATTTCGCGAATGATCGACTCTTCGGATCGGTTCTGGATGATCCGGCCTTCGTGCTCGGTGATCGAGCAGAAGGTGCAACCGCCGAAGCAGCCGCGCATGATGTTCACCGAGAAACGGATCATGTCGTAGGCCGGGATCTTCTCCTTGCCGTACGCCGGGTGCGGAACCCGGGCATAAGGCATGCCGAACACGTAGTCCATTTCTTCAGTGGTCATCGGAATCGGTGGCGGGTTAAACCAGACGTCGACCTCGCCATGCTTCTGCACCAGCGCGCGGGCGTTACCCGGGTTGGTTTCCAGATGCAGCACGCGGTTGGCGTGGGCGTACAGGACCGGGTCGTTACGCACCTTTTCCATCGACGGCAGGCGGATCACGGTCTTGTCGCGGGTCATGCGCGGGCTGGCCAGGATCTGTACGACCTTGGCTTCCTCGGGATCATCCACCGGTCCCTTTTCTTGCTCGATGGCGCAAGCCTGGGTGTCCTGGGTGTTGACGTACGGGTTGATGATCTTGTCGACCTTGCCCGGACGGTCGATGCGCGTGGAATCGACTTCGTACCAGCCCTGCGGCGTGTCACGACGGATGAATGCGGTGCCGCGCACGTCGGTGATGTCTTCGATCTTGTGCCCGTAGGACAGACGCTGGGCCACTTCGACGATGGCGCGCTCGGCGTTGCCGTACAGCAGAATGTCGGCGCTGGCGTCGATCAGGATCGAGTTGCGTACACGATCCTGCCAGTAGTCGTAGTGGGCGATGCGGCGCAGCGAAGCTTCGATGCCGCCGAGGACGATCGGCACGTGCTTGTAGGCTTCCTTGCAGCGCTGGCTGTAGACCAGGCTCGCGCGATCCGGACGTTTGCCCGCCATGCCACCCGGGGTGTAGGCGTCGTCGGAACGGATTTTCTTGTCCGCGGTGTAGCGGTTGATCATCGAGTCCATGTTGCCGGCCGCGACGCCGAAGAACAGGTTCGGCTCACCGAGCTTCATGAAGTCGTCTTTGGACTGCCAGTTCGGCTGGGCAATGATCCCGACGCGGAAGCCCTGGGACTCCAGCAGCCGGCCGATGATCGCCATGCCGAACGACGGGTGATCGACGTAGGCATCACCAGTGACGATGATGATGTCGCAGGAATCCCAGCCGAGCTGATCCATCTCCTCCCTGCTCATCGGCAGGAATGGCGCTGGCCCGAAACATTCGGCCCAGTACTTTGGATAGTCAAATAACGGCTTGGCTGCGTGCATGTCGATAACCGGTGTTGGCTTTCATTGAATTTCGCGGGCGCGGAATATAGCACAAATTTTGACCAATTCCGACGGCTGTGGTCGGAAATTGTGCTTTACCTGTGGCGAGGGAACTTGCTCCCGATCGGCTGCGCAGCAGTCGAATTTTGGGGGCTGCTGCGCAACCCGGCGGGAGCAAGCTCCCTCGCCACAAGTGCTCGACGTTACTCGTCGTCGTCGAAGTTGTAACTGCCCGGCGCGAGGTTTTCGAAGCGGGTGTACTTACCGATAAAGGCCAGGCGGATAAAGCCGATCGGGCCGTTCCGCTGCTTGCCGATGATGATTTCGGCGATGCCCTTGTGCTCGGTCTCCGGGTGATACACCTCGTCTCGGTACACGAACATGATGACGTCGGCGTCCTGCTCGATCGCTCCGGATTCCCGCAAGTCGGAGTTCACCGGACGCTTGTTGGGACGTTGTTCTAGGGAACGGTTGAGCTGCGACAGCGCCACCACCGGGCAGTTGAATTCCTTGGCCAGGGCTTTCAGGGATCGGGAGATCTCAGAAATCTCGTTGGTCCGGTTGTCACCGCTGGAACCCGGAATCTGCATCAACTGCAGGTAGTCGATCATGATCAGGCCGACGTCGCCGTGCTCGCGCACCAGACGTCGGGTTCGCGCACGCATTTCCGACGGGCTGATGCCGGCCGTGTCATCGATGAACAGCTTGCGGTCGTTGAGCAGGTTGACCGCCGAGGTCAGGCGCGGCCAGTCGTCGTCTTCCAGTTGGCCGGAACGCACCTTGGTCTGGTCGATCCGGCCCAGGGACGAGAGCATACGCATGATCAGCGATTCGCCTGGCATCTCGAGGGAGTACACCAGTACGGCCTTGTCGCTGCGCAGTACGGCGTTTTCCACCAGGTTCATGGCGAAGGTGGTTTTACCCATAGACGGACGGCCGGCGACGATGATCAGGTCGGACGGCTGCAGGCCGCTGGTCTTCTCGTCGAGGTCGGTATAACCGGTGGACAGGCCGGTGATCGCGTCGGCGGTGTTGAACAGGGTGTCGATGCGGTCGATGGCCTTGGTCAACAGTTCGTTGACCCCCACCGGGCCGCCGGTCTTCGGCCGCGCCTCGGCAATCTGGAAGATCTGCCGTTCGGCCTCGTCAAGGATCTCTTCGGCGGTACGGCCTTCGGGGTTGAACGCGGCGTCGGCAATTTCGGTGCTGATACCGATCAACTGGCGCAACGTCGCGCGCTGGCGAACGATCTGCGCATAGGCCTTGATGTTGGCGACGGACGGCGTGTTTTTTGCCAGTTCGCCGAGGTAACCGAGGCCGCCGACCTGGGACGTCTGACCTTCCTTGTCCAGTTGCTCGGCAAGGGTCACGACGTCGATCGGCATGTTCTGATCGGCCAGTTTGGCGATCGCACGGAAGATCAGACGGTGGTCATGTCGGTAGAAATCGCCGTCGGAGACTTGATCGAGCACGCGTTCCCAGGCGTTGTTGTCCAGCATCAGACCACCGAGTACGGCCTGTTCGGCCTCGATGGAATGCGGCGGCACTTTCAGCGCGGCGGTTTGCAGATCGTATTGCTCGGGAGCGGTGATTTCGTTCATGGCCACTTGGAGTCAGGTTTGAAAACGGGATTACCAGAAAGACAAAGGGCACGACCTGTAAACAGGATCGTGCCCGATGTTACCGGCAAGCACCCGAGGGTGCCAGCCGACAAGTATTGCTTAAGCTGCTACCACGACAACGCGTACGGTGGCTTCAACTTCGGCGTGCAGGTGCACAGCCACGTCGAATTCACCCACGTTGCGGATGGTGCCGTTCGGCAGACGAACTTCGCTCTTCTGCACTTCAACGCCGGAAGCGGTCAGTGCGTCAGCGATGTCGTGAGTACCGATCGAACCGAACAGCTTGCCTTCGTCGCCAGCGGTGGCAGTGATGGTCACTTCCAGCTCGGCCAGTTGGGCAGCACGGCTTTCAGCCGATGCTTTACGGTCTGCGGCAGCTTTTTCCAGCTCAGCACGACGCTCTTCGAACGCAGCCAGGTTGGCAGCGGTCGCAGCGGTAGCTTTGCCGAAAGGCAGCAGGTAGTTACGGCCGTAACCGGCCTTAACGTTTACTTTGTCGCCCAGGTTGCCCAGGTTGGCGATTTTTTCCAGAAGGATCAGTTGCATGTGGAAATCCTCTTAACTTTTAACCTTCACCGTTCGCGTTATCGGTGTCTTTCGACACGTGACGACCGCGAAAATCAATCAGGCTGTCGACAATGGCCAGAACCACGAGCAACGGATAGAGCAGCTGCATGAACAACAGCAGCGTGACGTACAACCCCACCAGCCAGAAACCGGCCAGTCGCTTCTGCCCGACCAGCCCGTGAATCAGGGCGAGTCCGGCGAACACCAGCGGTACACTGCACAACGGCGTCAACATGGCCATCTGTGCACCGAGATTCGGGCCCAGAAGCATCAACGCCAGCAGCAACATCGCCGGCCCCAGCGGGATCCGGATGGCGCGAAACTCGCGACCAAAACCACCCGGGTTGTACAACAACGCCTGCCAATGCCGCCCGACAATCAGGCTCAGCACGCTGACGATCTGCAACAGAGCCGCAATCAGTCCGGTCAGGACTGGTGCAATCAGGGACGCGAAGCGCGCTTGCTCATCGACCGACAATTGCTTGTAGGTTTCACCAAGAAGCGCCGGCATGACCTTTATCAAGGCCTGCGCGAGCATCTCGATCTGGGCCGCAAACGCTGCCCCGAGCACCACTGAAAACACCACTCCAATCACTACGCTGACCAGCAGCGTGCGGACCCAGGATTCGCTTGCGCGCAACACCAACGCAAGCCCCGAAGACCCTAGCAGCACCAGAAGTGCCCGTGGATCATCGGCATACAGCCACCAGATCAATGCCGGCAGCAGCCCCAGGGACAGAACGCCAATGGCGTCCGTCAGTCCGCGCCGCAGAAGCACCAGGCTCCCGGCGGCAGCACCCAACCAATACAACAACGGCAATGTTGCACACCCGGCCACTACGAGAGTGGCCTGCATGCGGCCGCGCATGATGAACTCAGCTATGGCACGCATGCATTCAATCCTTTGCTACTTGTCGACTGCCCGGTCTCAGCGGCCGTGGCTGTCGGTGTAGGCCAGCAGGGCCAGGAAGCGGGCGCGCTTGATAGCGGTGGCCAGCTGACGCTGATAACGAGCTTTGGTACCGGTGATGCGGCTTGGAACGATTTTGCCGGTCTCGGATACGTAGGCTTTCAGAGTGTTGAGATCTTTGTAATCGATCTCTTTCACGTCTTCAGCGGTGAAGCGGCAGAATTTACGACGACGGAAGAAACGTGCCATTTGATAGGCTCCTTAAAAGGTCCGTGGATTACTCGTCAGCGTTATCGCTGTTGTCGCTGTCATCACCCTCAACGCCATCAGCGTCGGAGTGCTCAGGACGGTCGCGACGCTCACGGCGCTCACTGCGGTTTTCTTCAGCCTTGAGCATCTCGGACTGGCCGGTAACGGCTTCGTCGCGACGGATGACCAGGTTACGGATCACTGCATCGTTGTAGCGGAAGTTGTCTTCCAGCTCGGCCAGGGCCTTGCCAGTGCACTCAACGTTCAGCATCACGTAGTGAGCCTTGTGAACATTGTTGATTGCGTAGGCCAGTTGACGACGGCCCCAGTCTTCCAGACGGTGGATTTTGCCGCCGTCTTCTTCGATCAGCTTGGTGTAACGCTCAACCATGCCGCCGACTTGCTCGCTCTGGTCAGGGTGGACCAGAAAGATGATTTCGTAATGACGCATGAATGCTCCTTACGGGTTGTAGCCTGCCGCTCAAAAACGGTCAGACAAGGAGTGAATGACACTTATGGACTTGCTGGCGCGGGGCACATGCGTGCCTGCCGTCACAGCAAGGGGCGCAATTGTAGAGAAGGGACTGCAGAGGTGCAAGGCAATTGGTGATTATTTGAACAATCACCATTTCTTCGCCTTCGCACAAAACACTGTGGGAGTGGGCTTGCTCGCGAATGCGTTTCATCAGGCAACATTATTGTTGTCTGACACACCGCTTTCGCGAGCAAGCCCGCTCCCACTGTTTGTTTGCGTACAGCCTTATTTCTTGGCTGCAGCCTTGGCCTTGGCACCGCGTTGACGCTGCGCTTCGAACAGGCACACGCCGGTCGCCACGGACACGTTGAGGCTGCTGACGCTACCGGCCATTGGCAGGTTTACCAGATAGTCGCAGTGCTCGCGGGTCAGGCGACGCATGCCCTTGCCTTCGGCGCCCATGATCAAGATGGTCGGGCCGGTCAGGTCCTGGTCATAAATGCTGACCTCGGCCTCACCCGCCGTGCCGACCACCCACAGACCGCGTTGCTGAAGCTTTTCCAGGGTGCGCGCGAGGTTGGTCACCGCCACCAGCGGAATCACTTCCGCCGCGCCGCAGGCCACTTTACGCACCACCGGCGTCAGGGTTGCCGACTTGTCCTTGGGCACGATCACCGCCAGCGCGCCGGCAGCATCCGCCGAACGCAGGCAGGCACCGAGGTTGTGCGGGTCGGTCACGCCGTCGAGCACCAGCAACAGCGGTGCGCCTTCGGTGCGGTCGAGCAGCTCGTCGAGCATCGCCTCGCCCCAGACCTGACTCGGACTGACGTCCGCCACCACGCCCTGGTGCACGCCTTCAACCCAGGCGTCCATTTCGCGGCGCTCGGCCTGACCGATCTGCACACGATTTTCGTTGGCCAGTTCGATCAGGGTCTGCACACGCGGATCGTTGCGGCTTTCAGCCAGCCAGATCTGCTTGACGCGTTTCGGGTGGTGACGCAACAACGCTTCTACCGCGTGAACGCCGTAGATTTTTTCCAACTGACTCATGACTTCGCCTTCGGTTTACGCGACCCGCCACTTTTGGCTGGAGCCGAACCCGCTTTCGGCGGGCCTTTACGGTGTTTGCTCGGTTTGGCTGGCTTGCCGCCGACAGCCTTGTCAGGCGCCGACCGTCCGGTCTTTCCCCCAGACGCCGCTTTACCACCGCTTTTGGCGTCGGCCAGCAAGGCCTTCTTCATTTCACGGCTTTTGCGCAGCTCGGCGTTTTTCGCCACGGCATCGCTCGGGCGATAAGCCTCGGCAGCCTTTTCCTTGGCTGGACGACGGCTGGCGGTTTTCGCCGGAGCCTTCTCTTCCACAGCCTTGGTCGCTGCCGGAGCGGTGCTTTCGCTGCCGCGCATCTTGCGACCAATCGGTGCGCTGATGGTTTTTTCAGCCATCTCGAAGTCGATCTTGCGCTCGTCGAGGTCGACGCGCATCACGCGCACTTCAACGGTATCGCCGAGACGGAAGCTGCGACCGGTGCGCTCGCCCGCCAGGCGGTGATGCACAGGATCGAAGTGGTAGTAATCGCCCGGCAGCGCGGTGACGTGCACCAGGCCTTCGACGTAGATGTCGGTCAGCTCGACGAACAGGCCAAAACCGGTCACCGCAGTGATCACGCCCGGGAACGACTCGCCGACGCGATCCTTCATGAACTCGCACTTGAGCCAGTTCACCACGTCGCGGGTGGCTTCGTCGGCACGGCGCTCGCTCATCGAGCACTGCTCGCCGAGTTGTTCCAGCGCCGCTTCGTCGTACGGATAGATGCGCGCCTTCGGAATGGTCATCGCCCCGGCACGACGAACGTGCGGAGTGTCCTGTTTCGAATGGATCACGCTGCGGATGGCGCGGTGCGTGAGCAGGTCCGGGTAACGACGGATCGGCGAAGTGAAGTGGGTATAGGCTTCGTAGTTCAGGCCGAAGTGGCCTTCGTTCTGGGCGCTGTACACCGCCTGACTCAGGGAGCGCAGCATCACGGTCTGGATCAGATGGAAATCCGGACGGTCCTTGATGCTCGCCAACAGGGCCTGATAGTCCTTCGGCGACGGGCCATCCTTGCCTTTGTGCAGAGACAGGCCGAGTTCGCCGAGGAACGCGCGCAGTTTTTCCAGACGCTCCGGTGGCGGGCCGTCGTGGACGCGGTACAGCGCAGGGATTTCGTGCTTCTTGAGGAATTCGGCGGTGGCCACGTTGGCCGCCAGCATGCATTCCTCGATCAGCTTGTGCGCATCGTTACGGGTGGTCGGACGGATTTCGGCAATCTTGCGCTCGGAACCGAAGATGATTCGGGTTTCCTGCGTTTCGAAATCGATCGCGCCACGCACGTGACGGGCAGCCAGCAACACTTTGTACAGCGCATAGAGCTGCTTGAGGTGCGGCACCACGTCGGTGTATTCGCCGCGAAGCTTGCGCGCTTCGGTGGCTTTCGGGGTTTCCAGCATCGCGCTGACCTTGTTGTAGGTCAGGCGGGCGTGGGAGTGAATGACCGCTTCATAGAAGCAGTAGTCGGTCATTTCGCCGGACTTGGAGATGGTCATCTCGCAAACCATGGCCAGACGATCGACGTGCGGGTTCAGCGAGCACAGTCCGTTGGACAGCTGCTCAGGCAGCATCGGCACCACGCGCTCGGGGAAATACACCGAGTTGCCGCGCACCTGGGCTTCGTTGTCCAGCGCCGAACCGATCTTCACGTAGCTGGAAACGTCGGCAATCGCCACGTACAACTTCCAGCCACCGGAGAACAGGCGCAGCTTGCCGGGCTTGGCTTCGCAGTAGACCGCGTCGTCAAAGTCGCGGGCATCTTCGCCGTCGATGGTGACAAACGGCAGATGGCGCAGGTCGACACGCTTCTCTTTGTCTTTTTCTTCGACTTCAGGCTTGAGCTTGGCGGCTTCTTTCAGCACGGCTTCAGGCCAGACGTGCGGAATGTCGTAGGTACGCAGCGCGACATCGATTTCCATGCCCGGCGCCATGTAGTTGCCGACCACTTCGACCACATCGCCTTGCGGCTGGAAGCGCGGCGTCGGCCAGTGGGTGATCTTCACCTCGACGAACTGACCGATCTGCGCGTTGGCGTTGCGGCCCGGGGTGACCAGCACTTCCTGCTGGATCTTCGGGTTGTCGGCAACGACGAAACCGATACCGCCCTCTTCGAAGTAGCGACCGACGATCGTTTCGTGGGCACGGGACACCACCTCGACGATAACGCCTTCACGGCGCCCGCGACGATCAAGACCGGAAACACGGGCCAGCGCGCGGTCACCATCGAACACCAGACGCATCTGCGCCGGGCTCATGAACAGGTCATCGCTACCGTCGTCCGGCACCAGGAAACCGAAACCGTCACGGTGACCGCTGATGCGGCCGAGGATCAGGTCGAGCTTATCCACTGGCGCATAGGTGCCACGGCGGGTGTAGATCAATTGAGCGTCGCGCTCCATGGCGCGCAGACGGCGGCGCAGGGCTTCGATCTGGTCTTCGGTGGTCAGACCAAACTCTTCGACCAGTTGCTCACGGGCAGCAGGCGAACCCCGATCAGCAAGGTGCTGAAGGATCAGTTCGCGGCTGGGAATAGGGTTTTCATATTTTTCCGCTTCACGAGCGGCCTCGGGATCGAGGGACTGCCAATCGGCCATTAGAGAGTTTTCACCTTGTCTATATGCGGGTTAGTTTGGCATAGGCGCCATCAAACGGGAAATTTCCGACTCTATAAGGCCCTTCTATAGGCTTGTATCGACGCCTGAAAGCCCTTTTGAACACCGCCGGTAAAAAAATTCATTTTTTTTGCTGACAGGGGTTTACAGTTAAAAAGGCGCTCCGTATAGTGCGCGCCATCGACGACGTACACACGTTGACGAGATGCCCAGGTGGTGAAATTGGTAGACACGCCAGCTTCAGGTGCTGGTGACCTTACGGTCGTGGAAGTTCGAGTCTTCTCCTGGGCACCAATTTCGAGTTTGAGACTAGATCAGTTTCAAGGCTCACACAAAAACCCGCGAAAGCGGGTTTTTTGCATTCTAAGCAACCGATTTGTTAAAACCGATTAACTAAAATTAAATCAGGGGTTTACAGATCAAAAAGCGCTCCGTATAGTGCGCCACATCAACAGCGGCAACGCTCGCGATGAATGCCCAGATGGTGAAATTGGTAGACACGCCAGCTTCAGGTGCTGGTGACCTTACGGTCGTGGAAGTTCGAGTCTTCTTCTGGGCACCAATTCAAACTCAAGGTCACGATCTTGAGTTTCCCAAAAACCCGCGAAAGCGGGTTTTTGCGTTTCTGCCTTCCAGAAATTCTAAACGCCTCACTCGACATTCGATTGCACCTGTGTAGGAGCTGCCGAAGGCTGCGATCTTTGCTTTTGCTTTAAAAAACAAGATCAAAAGATCGCAGCCTTCGGCAGCTCCTACAAGGGCATTCAATCCGCACTTATCAGAGCCTGCCGCAGCCCGCAAGGCGCACTTGAGAAACAATATCGTTTATCATTGTTGCAAGTTTTTGCAATGCGACAGTGAGGAACCCTGCGAATGATGTTTCGAAATACCCTGCGCCGCGGCTTGACCTTAACCCTGCTCGGCCTGGCACTCGCCACTCCCCTCACCCAGGCAGCCGATGCGGTTTCCCTGACGCTCTACAACGGTCAACACAAGGAAGTCGGCGATGCGATCGCCAAGGCCTTCGAGGCCAAGACCGGTATCCACGTCAATGTACGCAAGGGCAGCAGCAACCAGCTCGCCAGCCAGGTCATCGAAGAAGGCGACCGCTCCCCCGCCGACGTGATCTACACCGAAGAATCCCCGCCACTGAACAACCTCGGCGAGCAAGGTCTGCTGGCCAAGACCGACGACGCCACGCTGGCCGTGCTACCCAAGCAATACGTCGCCGGCAACGGCACCTGGATCGGTGTCACCGCCCGGGTTCGTGTAGTCGCCTACAACCCGAAACTGGTCGATGAGAAAGACCTGCCGAAGTCGGTGATGGAATTCTCCGATCCGAAATGGCAAGGCAAAGTCGGTTTCGTACCAACCAGCGGCGCCTTCCAGGAACAGGCTGTGGCGATCATCAAGATGCACGGTCGCGACGCCGCTGAGGAATGGCTGACCGGCCTGCGCGCTTTCGGCAAGACCTACAGCAACAACATGGTCGCCCTCAAAGCCGTGGAAAACGGCGAAGTCGCCACGGTGCTGGTGAACAACTATTACTGGTTCGCCCTGCAACGCGAGAAAGGCAAACTCGACTCGAAACTGCATTACTTCACCGGCGGCGACGTCGGCGGGCTGATCACTGTTTCCAGCGCTGCCGTCCTCAAATCCAGCAAACATCCAAAAGAAGCTCAGCAATTCCTCGCCTACATGGCCAGCGAGGAAGGCCAGCGCGTGATCACCCAGACCACCGCCGAATACCCACTGCACAAAGGCATGGAATCGGATCGCGGGCTCAAGCCGTTCAGCGAACTGCAAGCGCCGAACGTGACCCCGGCCGATCTGGGCAACGCCGAAGAAGCCTTGGACCTGGAACGTGAAGTTGGCCTGAACTGATGGCCACATCGTTATCCGCCCCCGCCGCGCGCGGGGGTTATGTGCCACGACGCAAGCGGCCGTCGATCTGGCTGGTGCTGCCGGTTTTATTGCTGGTGGTCATGAGCCTGTTGCCTCTGGCCTATGTCGGCCTGAAAGCCTGGCAGGCCGGTTGGGCCGAAGCGCTGCACCTGTTGTGGCGCCCTTACGTGTTCGGTCTGCTGCGCAACACCTTGGCGCTGATGGTCGGCGTAACGCTGACTTGCGGCGTGATCGGCCTGTCACTGGCATGGCTGCTGGAGCGCAGCAATCTACCGGGACGACGCCTGTGGGGGGTGATTCTGTGCTTGCCATTCGCGGTGCCGGCGTTCGTCAGCAGCTTCACCTGGGTGTCGTTGAGCGCGCAGTTCGAAGGTCTTGGCGGGGCGATTCTGGTGATGAGCCTGTCGAAGTACCCGCTGATCTTTCTGCCGGTCGCGGCGACTCTTCGCAACCTTGATCCGTCCCTTGAAGAATCGGCCCGCACCTTGGGACAGAATCGCTGGGGCGTGTTTTTCCGCGTCACCCTGCCGCTGCTCTGGCCGTCGCTGCTGGCCGGCTCGCTGTTGATTGCCCTGCACATGCTGGTCGAGTTCGGCGCGCTGTCGATCATCGGCCTGCAAACCTTCACCACGGCGATCTACCAGCAATTCGAACTGGAATTTAGCAACGCCAACGCCGCGATGCTCTCGGCGGTTTTGCTCGCGCTGTGCCTGATGCTGTTGTGGCTGGAGCTGCGGGTGCGCGGCAAGGGTCGGCATGTGCGCACAGGCCAAGGCGCGGCGCGTCAGGCCGAACAAGTGCGTCTCGGGCCATGGGCCGTTGTCGGTCAGCTGTATTGTCTGCTGCTGGCGATCGTCGGCAGCGGGATTCCGCTGGGCATGCTCGCGTACTGGCTGGCGGTTGGCTCATCGGCGGCCTTCCCGGTCGCAGCGATCACCGAGGCCCTGCTGTCTTCGCTAGCCTTGTCGCTCGGTGGCGCAGCGCTGTGCTTGCTGCTGGCGGTGCCGGTCGGGCTGCTGGTGGTGCGCTACAAGGGTCGACTGGCGATCTGGGCCGAGCGCTTGCCGTATCTGCTCCACGCCTTGCCGGGTCTGGTGATTGCACTGACGCTGGTGTATTTCGCCCTGCATTACGTGCCGGCGCTGTACCAGACCTCGGCATTACTGCTGATCGCTTATGCGTTGCTGTTTCTGCCGTTGGCGCAGGCACCGATTCGTACGGCACTGAACAAGGCTGCGCCGCAGCTGGAAGAAGCGGCACGCACGCTGGGGGCGTCGTCGTTCACCGCGTTTTGCCGAGTGACCCTGCCGATCATCTTCCCGGCACTGGGTGCGGCGTTTGCGCTGGTGTTTCTGGACGCAATGAAGGAACTGACGGCGACGTTGCTACTGAGCCCGACCGGGCTTAACACGCTGGCGACCGAAGTCTGGGCGCATACCGCGAACGTCGAGTTTGCGGCGGCAGCGCCTTATGCGGCGTTGTTGATCGTGGTGTCCGGGTTGCCGGTGTATCTGCTGACGACGCGGATGTATCTGAGCCGCTGACACCGCTTTCGCGAGCAGGTTCGCTCCCACATTTTGACCGAGTCCCACCAGAGGAATGCGATCGAATGTGGGAGCGAGCCTGCTCGCGAAGGGGGCAACATCAGGCCCTGAACTGCCCCAGACTCGCCTTCAACTGCGCCGCCAAACCATCCAGCACCTTGCCACTGGCCGTGGTTTCCACCACCGCCTGCGCCGCTTTCTCGGCCTGGGCATGAATCGTTTCGACCCGCCCACGCACTGCCTGCGCGCCCTGCGCCTGATGCGCCGCCGCCTGCGTCGCCAGACCAATCGCCGCATGCACCTGCTCGACCGAGGCCTGCACCGACTGCTGCAGCCGCGCACTGTCGCGCAACACCAGCAAACCCTCGCTGGCCTGACGCCCGGCCTGTCCGATCGCTTCAACCGCCTCACGCGCGCCCTGCTGCAACGCGACGATGTGCGCCTGAATGTCGCCGGTCGAGCTTTGTGTCTTGCTCGCCAAGGCGCGCACTTCATCCGCGACCACGGCAAAACCGCGCCCGGTCTCGCCGGCCCGCGCCGCCTCGATCGCCGCGTTAAGCGCCAGCAGGTTGGTCTGTTCGGCGATGCCGTGAATCACCGTCAGTACCACTTCGATCTGTTCGCTCTGCTGCGCCAGTCGCTCGATGACTTTCGCCCCGGTATCGACCTGTCCGGCCAGCGCCTCGATCAGGCTGCCGACTTTCGCCGAGGTACGAGTGTTTTCATCGGTGGCCTGGCGAATATCCACCACCTGTTTCAACGCCGCCTGCATGGCATGGCTTTCCGATTGCGCTTCGTCAGCCATTTGCGACAGCGCGCGCAGGCTTTCCGCCACTTCATCACGCTGCATCCCCGCCGCCGCATCGGCACCGGCATTGCGCAGGGTCATGGCGCCGATTTCCACGCCGGTACGCTGGGCCACGTCGCCCGCCTCACGCACAATCGGCTGCAACTTATCCACAAAGCGATTGACCGCCGAGGCCATGTCGCCGATCTCGTCTTTGCTGTTGATCTGCACGCGCTTGGTCAGATCGCCCTCGCCCGCCGCCAGATCATCCATCGCCGCGTTGAGCATCTTCAGGCGGTTGACTACCCGATGACCGAGCACCACCGCCAGCAACAGCAGTACGCCAAATCCAACCAGCGCCAGGCCCATGCCGATCCGCCAGCGTAGCGTCCCCGCGGCATCCTGCACGGTGCTCGCGGTATTAGCCTTCATCTCGGCAGCCGTGGACTGCGCCGACTGCAGGCGGGCGCGCATGGCCGTGGCGCTGTCAGCAGCCGCCCCCTTCAGGCTGTCGCCAACCAGTTGATCACTGCTGGCAATCAGCGCCGAGAAACGTTTGTCGAGCGCCGCCAGATCAGTTTCCACCGACGCCGTCGAGACGCCCATCAGCACCTTGCCGATTTCCACACCATTGGGGTTGATCGAGGCCTCGAGATAGTAGACCGACGGATCGTTCTTCGCCGCATCCAGCACTTTATCGAGCGCACGCTCGCCCTGGCCTTTTTCCAGCAAGGCCTTGTTGATCGGGTTTTCGCGATTGAGATAACGCGTCAGGTGCTGACCGGTGGCGTCGTCGTAGACCACGAACAGCACGTTGGGATTGCGCTGGGCGCGCCGGGCGAACTCGGAGAGGGTCGGTACGTCGTTATCCCACATGGCACGGGGCGCGACCGAGGCGAGCAACTGGGCCATGTCGTTGGCCGAGTCCTTGAGGTCTTTTTCCAGAGTCGTACGCAGCTGCGCCTGCTCCTCTTCCAGACGCGAAGACAGACCCGCAGTAAGTCGCTGACGAGTACTGGCGGACAAGGCGTCGAGGCTCGACGTGACTTCACGCCCTGCCTGCTCCAGCTCACCCGAAAGCTTCTGGCTGTCTGCGCCCAGGCGAGTGCCGAGATCGGCTTCCAGCGCCGTGACGGTGCTTCGTGTCAGGGCGACCGCCACCAGCACTTGCACCAAAAGGGCGATACCAAGGGTAACGAACACGGGCCGCAACAAACGGCTTTGTAACAGTGAGAGAACGGCCGACACTGTGAATCCCTCTACTTCTGACGCCATTAATTTGATGGCACTCTTGTAGGAAGATTTACAGCAAAGGTCATGCCGTCCAACAGGCATAAACGACAAAGGCCCCGATTAAGGGGCCTTTGTTTTTTACATCAACGACTTATCAAGCGAACGGATGACGCAGAACGATGGTTTCGTTGCGATCCGGGCCCGTCGAAATAATGTCGATCGGCGCGCCGATCAGCTCTTCAACGCGTTTGATGTAGGCACGAGCGTTAGCTGGCAGCTCTTCCAGGGTTTTGGCACCCACGGTCGATTCGGTCCAGCCCGGCACTTCTTCGTACACAGGCTGCAGGCCCACGTAGCTGTCAGCGTCGGTCGGCGCCACGGCGTTGCCTTGCGCGTCCTTGTAGCCGGTGCAGATGTTGATGGTTTCCAGGCCATCGAGGACGTCCAGCTTGGTCAGGCAGATGCCCGAGATGCTGTTCACATCGATAGCGCGACGCAGGATAACGGCGTCGAACCAGCCGCAACGACGGGCACGGCCGGTGGTAGCGCCGAACTCGTGACCTTGCTTGGCCAGGTGCGCACCCACGTCGTCGAACAGCTCAGTCGGGAATGGCCCCGAACCGACGCGAGTGGTGTAAGCCTTGGTGATGCCCAGGATGTAGTCCAGGAACATCGGGCCAACGCCCGAACCGGTGGCCACGCCACCTGCGGTGGTGTTGGAGCTGGTCACGTACGGGTAGGTACCGTGGTCGATGTCGAGCAACGAACCCTGGGCGCCTTCGAACATGATGTCTTTGCCGGCGCGACGCAGGTCGTGCAGCTCGGCAGTCACGTCCAGCATCAGCGGCTTGAGCAGCTCGGCGTATTCCTTGCACTCGGCCAAGGTCTTTTCGAACTCGATGGCCGGCTCTTTGTAGTAACCCACCAGCATGAAGTTGTGGTAATCCACCAGTTCACGCAGCTTGTCTTCGAAGCGCGGCATGTTGAGCAGGTCGCCCACGCGCAGGCCACGACGTGCAACCTTGTCTTCGTAAGCCGGGCCGATGCCGCGACCGGTGGTACCGATCTTCAGCTCGCCACGGGCTTTTTCACGGGCCTGGTCCAGCGCCACGTGGAAGGACAGGATCAGCGGGCAGGACGGGCTGATACGCAGGCGCTCGCGCACCGGTACGCCTTTCTCTTCCAGCTTGGTGATCTCACGCAGCAGGGCGTCAGGTGCAACCACCACGCCGTTGCCGATCAGGCACTGCACGCCCTCGCGCAGCACGCCCGACGGGATCAGGTGCAAGACGGTTTTTTCGCCGTCGATCACCAGGGTGTGGCCAGCGTTGTGGCCACCTTGGTAGCGCACTACGGCGGCAGCATGTTCGGTCAGCAGATCAACGATCTTGCCTTTGCCCTCATCACCCCATTGGGTGCCCAGGACTACGACATTCTTACCCATAACACTTGTCCTCATTCGCGCAAACTTGGTGCCGGCGATGGCCGGCAGGAAAACTCAAGAAGCCAGTGGCGATACTTGCCAAAGCCCGTTCTGCTGAATCAATTGCCGGTCGCAGTCCGCATCACGGGCGGCGGCCAAAGGCTGTCCAGGCAACGCCTGAACGACACGCTGACCCTCACTGCGCAACTGGCAAACCTGCTGCCAGAGTGCCGCATCCGTACTGTCAGGCATCCAGATACCGCCAGACGGTAGCTCGATCTCAGCACGCCCCAGGGTCACCAGGGTTTTCAAATCGGTAGAGAAGCCGGTCGCCGGACGGGCACGACCGAAGTCGGCGCCGATGTCGTCGTAACGACCGCCCTGAGCGATGGACTGGCCCACGCCCGGGACAAACACCGCGAACACCACACCGGTGTGGTAGTGGTAGCCGCGCAGCTCGCCCAGGTCGAAGTACAGCGGCAGCTCCGGGAAACGCGTCGCCAGACGATTGGCGATCTCCAGCAAATCTTCCAGCGCGGCCAGCACCGGAGCCGGCGCATTGGCCAGACGCTCACGGGCGGCAGTCAGCACTTCACGGCCGCCACACAGATCGACCAGCGCCCGCAGCATGCCGGACAGATCGGCCGGCAGGCCTTCGGTCAAGGTAATGACCTCGTCGATGGCCTTGCGTTGCAGCGCATCGAACAACTGCTGCTCGACTTCACCGGACAGACCGGCGGCACGCGCCAGGCCACGATAGATGCCGACATGACCAAGGTCCATGTGCACGTCCGGCACATCGGCCAGTTGCAGCATGGCCAGCATCAGGCTGATCACTTCAACGTCGCTGCTCGGGCTGGCATCGCCGTACAGCTCGGCACCCAATTGGATCGGGCTGCGCGAGGACGACAGTGCACGCGGCTGGGCATGCAGCACGCTGCCGGCATAGCACAGACGGCTCGGGCCTTCGCGACGCAGGGTGTGCGCATCGATGCGCGCCACCTGCGGCGTGATGTCGGCACGGAAACCCATCTGCCGGCCCGACTGCGGGTCGATGACCTTGAAGGTACGCAGATCCAGATCCTGGCCCGCACCGGTCAGCAGGGATTCCAGGTACTCGATATGGGGAGTCACGACAAACTCGTAACCCCAGCTCTGGAACAGATCCAACACCTGACGACGCGCGACTTCAATGCGCGCAGCTTCCGGTGGCAGTACTTCTTCGATGCCATCTGGCAGCAGCCAGCGGTCTACCGTTGCCATTACGCCATTCCCCTTTGATCCGGGCGGCCAGCCTGCGGGCGAGCCTTGAGTGAAGCAGAAAATGACCGACTCGTTCAAAACGCACGCGCATGAACGACGCGGCGAAAGGCCTGTTACCGGCTTCGCCCATCACCTTCCTCGAAATACTCTCGGGCCATTCAACCCGATGCCTGCAAAAAAAACAGCAATCAAACGTGCAGACGCAAAAAAGCCGGGAATTTCCCGGCTGCCGCATCATACACACGTTTTCCCAAAGGATCACCCCGCCCGAGGTTTTAGCCGCCGGGCGGAGTGATTCAGGTCAACGTCGTATCAAGGCTTGGACTTTTCCAGATAACGGAAGAAGTCGCTGCTTGGGTCGAGAACCATGACGTCGGTTTTGTTCGCGAAGCTTTCACGGTAGGCACGCAGGCTACGGTAGAAACCGTAGAACTCCTGATCCTGACCGTAGGCCTTGGAGTAGATCGCAGCGGCCTGGGCATCGCCATCACCGCGAATCTCTTCGGATTCACGATAGGCTTCAGCCAGCAGCACGCGGCGTTGACGATCGGCGTCGGCACGGATGCCTTCGGCCAGCTCGTTACCCTTGGCGCGGTGCTCGCGAGCTTCACGCTCACGCTCGGTGCTCATACGTTCGAACACGCTGCGGTTCACTTCCTTCGGCAGATCGATGGCCTTGACCCGGACATCGACCACTTCGATACCCAGCTCTTTTTCTGCCATCGAGTTCAGCGACGCGGTGATGTCAGCCATCAACGCATCACGCTCACCCGACACCACTTCGTGCAGGGTGCGCTTGCCGAACTGGTCACGCAAGCCCGATTCCAGGCGACGGGACAGACGCTCATCGGCGATTTGCTTGAGGCCGGAAGTCGCGGTGTAGAAGCGCTCGGCATCTTTCACGCGCCACTTGGCGTAGGCATCGACCATCACGGCTTTCTTTTCCAGGGTCAGGAAGCGCTGTGTCGGTGCATCCAGCGTCATCAGACGTGCGTCGAATTTACGCACCTGGTTAACGTAAGGCACCTTCACATGCAGACCTGGCTGAACATCGGCCTGAACCACACGACCAAATTGCAGCAACACCGCACGCTCGGTCTGAGCCACGATGTAGAAGCAGTTCCAGCCCACCAGCACCACAACAACGCCAACGATCAGGGCGATCAGCGATTTATTGCTCATCAGCGGGTCTCCCTTGTGCGTGTCTGCGGCAGATCAGTGACATGCGGCGCGACATCCGTGTTGTTGCTGGCAGCGGCCGAACCGGTCACCGGTGCATTGCTGCCCGAACTGTTCTGAATCATTTTGTCCAGCGGCAGATAAAGCAAGTTGCTCTGGCCGTTCTTGTTGCCGGTCACGAGTACCTTGCTGGTGTTGCTGAAGACTTCCTGCATGGTGTCCAGGTACAGACGCTGGCGGGTGACTTCAGGTGCCTTGCGATACTCGGCCACCAGTTTGGTGAAGCGGTCAGCCTCACCCTTGGCGCGCGAGACTGTCTCGTCGCGGTAACCGTTGGCATCCTCGAGGATGCGCTGGGCCTGACCACGGGCTTCCGGCACGACGCCGTTGGCGTAGGTTTCAGCCTGGTTGCGCGAACGCTGCTCGTCTTCACGGGCGCGGATCACGTCGTCGAAGGCTTCCTGCACTTCACGCGGGGCTGCCGCGTTCTGTACGTTGACCTGAGTGACGGTGATACCGGTGCGATAGGTATCGAGGAAGCGTTGCAGACGCTCCTTGATTTCGCTGGCCATCAATTCACGACCTTCGGTGAGCACCTGGTCCATGGCGGTCGAACCCACCACGTGACGCAGGGCGCTGTCGGTCGCATGCTGCAGGCTGATTTCCGGCTGATCGACGTTCAGCACGAAGTCCTGCAGGTTGCTGATCTTGTACTGCACGGTCAGCGGCACTTCGACGATGTTCTCGTCTTCGGTCAGCATCTGGCCCTGCTTGGTGTAGGCACGCTCACGCGTGACGTTCTCCATGTACTTCTTGTCGATCGGCGGGAAGTAGATGTTCAGGCCGGGGCCGACCGTCTCGTAGTACTTGCCGAAGCGCAGCACCACGGCTTGCTCCTGCTCGTCGACCACATAGACCGCGCTGTACAGCCAGACAGCCGCCAGCACGACGAGGCCGATGCCGAGCAGACCGCCGAAGCCGCCACCACTCCTGCCCGAACCACCGCCGTCATCACCACCGCGTTTCTTACCACCACCGAACAACCCGTTCAGGCTTTCCTGCAGCTTTCGGAAGGCCTCGTCGAGATCCGGTGGCCCCTTGCGGTCGCCGTTATTGCGGCGCTTGCCACCCCAAGGATCCTGATTATTCGAGTTGCCACCCGGCTCATTCCAAGCCATAGCGCTCTCCATCTGATAAAGCAAAGACGCACCCACGGCGCGCCGACCAATGCTACAGAATGCCTGCCGTCGCGGCACAACCGCTTTGCCAGGCTTTTATTGCAAAGTGTGTTGCTCGATAAATTCCATCGGCTGCAATCCTTCGCGGCTTACCAGTCGATTCAACTCGACCCGGGGCAAACGAACGGCCAGCAGGCAGATGCCTTCTTCGTCATGCTCTTCTTTCTGTACCGCACCGAGTTCGAAGAACTGCGCACGCAGTCGAGCGAACCGTTGTGGCAAGCGCAATGTCCCCACAAACAAATCACTGCCCAGCAACTCGGCAATGGCCTGCTCAAGCAATTCCAGACCCGTGCCATCACGCGCCGACAGCCAGACCCGCTGCGGTTTGCCATCGGCATCACGCTGGATCTGTGGCTCAACGCCTTCAAGCAAATCGAGTTTGTTGTATACCTCGAGGATCGGCAAGTCCTGGGCTCCGATCTCGCCCAGCACCACCATCACCTGCTCGATCTGCAACATGCGATCCGGTTCGGCCGCATCGATCACGTGCAACAGCAGGTCGGAGTTGCTCGACTCTTCGAGCGTAGACCGAAATGCCTCGACCAGCTTGTGCGGCAAGTGCCGAATGAACCCTACCGTATCCGCCAGAACGATCGGCCCCAGGTCGTCCAGTTCCAGACGGCGCAGGGTCGGGTCCAGCGTGGCGAACAACTGGTCGGCCGCGTACACCTCGGATTTGGTCACGTTATTGAACAGCGTGGATTTGCCGGCGTTGGTATAGCCCACCAGAGAAACGGTAGGGATATCCGCACGGGAGCGGCCGCGTCGCGATTGCTCGCGCTGGCTGCGTACTTTTTCCAGACGACCCTTGATCTGACGCAGGCGAACCCGCAGCAGACGCCGGTCGGTTTCGAGCTGGGTTTCACCCGGACCACGCATGCCGATACCGCCACCCTGACGCTCAAGGTGAGTCCAGCCGCGAACCAGCCGGGTGCTCATGTGGTCAAGCTGGGCCAGTTCGACCTGGAGCTTGCCTTCATGGGTACGGGCGCGCTGGGCGAAGATATCGAGGATCAGGCCGGTACGGTCGATCACGCGACACTCGAAAACACGTTCGAGGTTACGTTCCTGACTGGGCGTGAGAATGTGATTGAAAATCACCAGATCGGCCTTTTCGGCATGGACCAGGTCGCGTAATTCCTCGACCTTGCCGCTGCCAATCAGGAATTTGGCGGTTGGCCGATGACGCGGTACGTTAAAAAACGCAACGGTCTCGGCGCCCGCCGAATTAGCCAATTCCTGAAACTCCTGCGGATCTTCGCGCGCCTCAGGGTCCTGACCTTCCAAGTGAACGAGAATGACTCGCTCACCACCACCGTGGCGCTCAAAGAACAAAGGAGACTCCTATCAGGCGTTACCTGGCTCAGCGTCACCTGCATCGGATTCGGTTGCGCTAGGCAGACGAATTGGACGTACTGGCACGACTGTAGAGATAGCGTGTTTGTAAACCATCTGGCTCACGGTGTTTTTCAGCAGGATAACGAACTGGTCGAACGACTCGATCGTGCCTTGCAGTTTGATACCGTTGACCAGGTAGATGGAAACCCCAACTTTCTCTTTACGTAAAGTATTCAAGTAAGGGTCTTGTAGCGAATGCCCTTTTGACATGTGCCGCACTCCTTTAAGGATTCAATAATAAAAATAGGTAATTCAGATGGCTTTGGCCGCCACACCCCCAAGGATAGACGGCAATTGCAAGGACTCAGCTCAATATGGAGATGGTCCCAAGGTATTTCAAGGCGCGTGGCAGATTGTCGCAATCAAGACTGTCCAGCCAGTGCAGTTCTTCCCAGCTGCGCAGCCAGGTGAACTGGCGCTTGGCCAATTGACGCGTGGCAATGATGCCGCGTTCCTGCATTTCAGCTAACGACAGCTTGCCATCCAGGTAGTCCCAGACTTGGCGGTAGCCTACCGCACGTATAGACGGCAACCCGGAATGCAGGTCACTTCTTTTACGCAGGGCTACGACCTCGTCGATGAACCCCTGTTCCAGCATATTTGTGAATCTTTGTTTAATGCGCTCGTGCAGTACCTGACGATTTGCCGGAGCAATGGCCAAGTTCGCGACAGTATAGGGCAATTGTTGCTGTCCCGAAGCGGCTGCTTCAGTACTTTGCGCAGATTGTTGCTGACGCAGGGCAGTCATGCTCTGACCGCTGACCCGATAAACCTCCAGCGCACGACTCAGGCGCTGCGGATCGTTCGGGTGAATGCGTGCCGCCGACACCGGATCGATGAGCGCCAGTTGATCGTGCAGGGCTTGCCAGCCAAGGCGTGCAGCCTCTTCTTCGATCTGCGCACGAACCTCGGGATCCGCTGCCGGCATGTCCGCCAGGCCTTCGACCAAAGCCTTGTAATAGAGCATGGTGCCGCCGACCAGCAGCGGAATTTTCCCGCGCGCGGTGATTTCAGCCATGGCTTGCAGGGCATCGCGGCGGAAATCCGCAGCCGAATAGGCTTCGGCTGGATCGAGAATATCGATCAGCCGGTGCGGAAATTCGGCCAGCAGTTCTTTCGAGGGCTTGGCGGTGCCGATGTCCATGCCGCGATAGACCAGCGCCGAATCGACGCTGATCAGTTCGCACGGCAGCACCTTGGTCAGCTCGATGGCCAGGTCGGTCTTGCCCGCAGCAGTCGGGCCCATCAGGAAAATCGCTGGAGGAAGCTGGCTCATCAACGACCGCGCAGGAACAGTTTGTCCAGATCGTCCAGGCCCAGTTGGGTCCAGGTCGGTCGGCCATGGTTGCATTGACCGCTGCGCTCGGTGTTTTCCATGTCGCGCAGCAGGCCGTTCATTTCCGGCAGGGCCAGGCGCCGGTTGGCGCGGATCGCGCCGTGGCAGGCCATGGTACCGAGCAGTTCGTTCAGGTGTGCCTGAATCCGGTCGCTGGTGCCGTACTCCATCAGGTCCGACAACACGTCACCCACCAGCCGATTGGCCTCGGCCTGTTTGAGCAGGGCCGGGATCTGGCGGATCGCCAATGTCTCAGGGCCCAGACGCTGCAGTTCGAAGCCCAGTTTCTGGAACCATGCGGCATGTTCTTCGGCGCAGTCGGCTTCACGCTGACTGACCGCCAGCGACTCCGGCACCAGCAGCGGCTGGCCGCTCAGGCCTTCACTGGCCATGGCGATTTTCAGGCGTTCGTACATGATCCGCTCGTGCGCGGCATGCATGTCCACCAGCACCAGCCCCTGAGCGTTCTCGGACAGGATGTAGATACCCTTGAGCTGCGCCAGCGCGTAACCCAGCGGCGGAATATCTTCTTGACCGGCCGGCAGCGCGTTGGCGTTGGCCTCGGGCAGCGGCGCGAAGAACTCGCGGTAAGCAGCTTGCGCCTCGGCGGCTGGCGGCATCGCCGACTGCGGACGTGGCGTGTACTGATACTGGTAAGCGCCGCCAGCGCTGGCGCCCGACGAGGTGCTGAACACCGGTTGCGCCTGCGGCTGCTCCAGCAGCGCGTTGGCCGCCAGACGCATTTCGCCCTGCGGGCCGAATTCACCGGCCTCGATGCCGGTTGGACGGACAACAGCAGTGGTGACCGAACCGGCCAGTTGATCTTCCGGACGCACATCGCCCAATGCGCGGTGCAACGTGCCGTAAAGGAAGTCATGCACCATGCGCCCGTCACGGAAACGCACTTCGTGCTTGGTCGGGTGCACGTTGACGTCCACCGCTGCTGGATCGACCTCGAAAAACAGCGCGAAGGTCGGATGGCGACCGTTGAACAGCACATCGCGATAAGCCTGACGCACCGCGTGCGCCACCAGTTTGTCGCGCACCGCCCGGCCGTTCACAAAGAAATACTGCAAGTCCGCCTGGCTGCGGTTGAAGGTCGGCAACCCGACCCAGCCCCACAGGTGCAGACCGTTGCGCTCGATCTCGATCGGCAGCGCCTGCTCAAGGAAGCCCGAACCACAAATCGCCGCCACCCGCCGGGCGCGGGCCGCATCATCGTGGGCCTCGTGCAGACTGAGGATGGTCTTGCCGTTGTGGCGCAGATGGAAGGCCACGTCGAAGCGCGCCAGCGCCAGACGCTTGATCACTTCCTGCAGATGATCGAATTCGGTTTTTTCGGTCTTGAGAAACTTGCGCCGCGCCGGCGTGTTGAAGAACAGGTCGCGCACTTCCACCGAAGTGCCGACCGGATGCGCTGCCGGCTGAACGCGAGGCGCCATGTCACGGCCTTCGGTCTCGACCTGCCAGGCTTGATCGGCGTCGCGGGTGCGCGAGGTCAGAGTCAGGCGTGCCACGGAGCTGATCGATGCCAGCGCTTCACCACGGAAGCCCAGGCTCATCACTTGTTCGAGGTCTTCGAGATTGCGGATCTTGCTGGTGGCGTGACGGGCCAGGGCCAGCGGCAGGTCGTCGGCGGAAATGCCACTGCCGTCGTCACGCACCCGCAGCAGCTTGACGCCGCCCTGCTCGACATCGACGTCGATGCGCTTGGCACCAGAGTCGAGACTGTTTTCCAGCAATTCCTTGATCACCGAAGCCGGGCGCTCGACCACCTCACCGGCGGCGATCTGGTTCGCCAGCCGCGGGCTGAGCAGTTCGATGCGTGCGGCGTTCAACACCTGGTTCATTCTTTGGACGCCAGTTCGGTGCCAGGAATGGTCAGATGCTGACCGACCTTCAGCTCATCGCTGCTGAGATTGTTGGCACTGCGCAGCGTGGCGGGCGACACCTGATAACGCACGGCGATCATCGCCAGCGTCTCACCCGGACTCACGCGGTGATCGCGCGGGCCTTGGGCGATCTTGCCGGAGTCACGCAGCCAGGCAATGTAGGTGCCCGGTGGCGGGTTCTGCTGGAAGAACTGCCGCACACCGCTGCTGATCGAACGCGCCAGCGCCTGCTGATGGCTTGATGCAGAGAGCTTGTTCGCTTCGTTGGCGTTGGAGATGAAGCCGGTTTCGACCAGAATCGACGGGATGTCCGGCGATTTCAGCACCATGAACCCGGCCTGCTCCACGCGTTGTTTGTGCAACGGGGTCACGCGGCCAATGTTGGTCAGGACTTTCTGGCCGACGTTGAGGCTGGAAGTCAGCGACGCGGTCATCGACAGGTCGAGCAACACGCCGGCGAGCATGCGGTCCTTGTCGTCGAGGCTGACGTTGCCGGCACCACCGATCAGGTCGGAACGGTTTTCGCTGTCGGCCAGCCAACGGGCGGTTTCCGACGTTGCGCCGCGATCGGACAGGGCAAACACCGAGGCGCCGAAGGCTGCCGCAGACGGCGCGGCGTCGGCGTGGATCGACACGAACAGGTCGGCGCCCTTCTTGCGGGCGATTTCGGTACGGCCGCGCAACGGGATGAAGTAATCGCCGGTCCGGGTCAGCTCGGCACGGAAACCTTTCATGCCGTTGACCTGACGCTGCAGTTCGCGGGCGATCTGCAGTACCACATCTTTCTCACGCTGACCGCGCGAGCCGGACGCACCCGGATCTTCGCCGCCGTGGCCGGCGTCGATCACCACAATGATGTCGCGTTTGCCGGCCGGGGCCGGTGGCAGTTTGATCGCCGGTTCCGAAGGCGTCACCGGCACTGCCGGCACGGTCGCAACCGAAGGCGTCGGAGCTGGCGGCGGGGCGGCATCGGCGGCATTGTCGAACAGGTCGACCACCAGACGGTTGCCATATTGCGCGTTCGGCGCCAGCGAGAAACTTTTCGGGGTGACGGCTTTTTTCAGGTCGATGACCACCCGCAGGTCAGTCGGCGTACGCTGGGCCGAGCGCATCGCGGTGATCGGCGTGTTGGCGGTCGAAACTTTCAACGGCGCACCCAGAGTGGCGCCATTGATGTCGATCACCAGTCGATCCGGTGCGGTCAGGGTGAAGACACTGTGCTGCACCGGGCCGCTCAGGTCGAAGACCAGTCGCGTATTGTCCGGCGCCCGCCACAGGCGCACGCTGTTGACCTTTGTGTCGGCCACAGCGTTGACGGCCACTGCCATCAACATCAGTCCTGCGGCAGCCACCAACGCGCGAAAGCGCATACCTAACCCCATCATTTAATTGGATTCCAATGCCAAAGCGGCACACCAGGACTCACCACGCGCGCCCTGGGACAAAATTTTCAGCGAACGGCCGCTGTCTTGCGGGGTAATGGTAATGGTCAGGTCAGGCTTTGGCAAAAAGCCTGCACCTTTATCGGGCCACTCGATCAGGCACAGGGCATCGTCTTCGAAATAATCGCGGATACCGAGAAACTCCAGCTCCTCCGGATCGACCAGACGGTACAGGTCGAAGTGAAAGGCACGGACGTCGCCGATCTCGTAGGGCTCAACCAGAGTGAAGGTCGGACTTTTTACTGCGCCGACATGCCCAAGCCCACGAATGATGCCCCGCGACAGGGTGGTTTTACCCATGCCCAGATTGCCTTCGAGAAAAATCAGGCCATGGCCCTGAGTAACGCGGGCGATCCGTGCGCCAAAGTCGCTCATGGCCTGTTCATCGGCCAGGTACAGGGTTACTTCAGACACGGTGCATGCTCCTCCAACAACTGACGAATGGCTGGAATCAGATCACTGGCCGCCAGCCCACGGCCGAATTTACCTAGTTGCGCGCCGGCATTGGCGTGCAGCCAGACTGCGAGGCAGGCGGCATCGTAGCCGTCCATGCCCTGCGCCAGCAGCGCCCCGGTCAACCCGGCGAGCACATCGCCAAGGCCGGCAGTGGCCATGGCCGGATGGCCCTGATGACACAACGCCAGACGCCCATCGGGATGGGCGATCAGGCTGCCGGCGCCTTTCAGCACGACGACGGCTGAGTATTTTTTGCACAACGCCCGCGCGGCGGCCGGGCGATCTGCCTGCACCTCAGCGGTACTGACGCCCAACAGGCGCGCCGCCTCGCCCGGATGCGGAGTGATCACGCAATTCCCGGGCAGGCTGACAAAACCGCTCGCCAGCAGATTCAACGCGTCGGCGTCCCATACCTGCGGCAGCGGCGCATTGGCGGCAGCGGACAACAGCGCCCGGCCCCAACTCGCCTGTCCGAGACCCGGACCAACCACCAGCACCGAGACCTTTTCCAGCAGCCCCATCAACTGATTGGCCGACGATGTGCCGAGCGCCATGACTTCCGGCATCCGCGTCAGCGCGGCCGGGACATGTTCCGGACGGGTCGCCAGCGACACCATGCCGGCGCCGCTGCGCAAGGCCGCTTCGCTACTGAGCAGAATCGCCCCGCCAAAACCCTGATCGCCGCCGATCAACAGCAAATGCCCGAAGCGCCCTTTGTGCGCAGTGGGCGCACGCGGAGCCAGTCGCGGAAGATTAGCCGTCGTGAGACGCAGGACGCTGACAGGAATGTCACGGTAGATGTCGGCAGCGGCTTGCAGATCGTTAAACACCAGCGCTCCGACCTGATCCGCCGCATCACCGGTGAACAGGCCAAGCTTCAAGCCAATAAAGGTCACGGTAAGGTCGGCGTGAACCGCAACGCCAAGGACATGCCCGGTATCGGCAGACAGCCCCGAAGGAATATCCACCGCCGCCACCGGCAGGCCACTGGCATTGATCGCCTTGATCGCAGTGGCATACGGCTCGCGCACATCGCCGGCCAGCCCGGTGCCGAGCAAGGCATCGACGATAATGCCGCGCAGCTCGAATTGCGCGGTCCAGCCCTGCACGGCGACGCCATCGCTCAGTGCCTGCGCACAAGCCTGCGCAGCGTCGCCCTGCAAGCGTTGCGGATCACCGACGGCCAGCACCCGCACCGCCCAACCGGCCCGGTGCGCCAGCGCGGCGATCAGAAAACCATCACCAGCATTGTTGCCATGCCCGGCCAGCACGGTCATTTCGTTCGCCGACGGCCATTGCCGCACCAATGCTCGCCAGGTCGCGTGCGCGGCGCGCTGCATCAATTCGAAGCCCGGGGTGCCCGCAGCGATCAGCCGCGCGTCGAGTGCTCGCACCTGTGCAGCGCCATACAGCGCGTCGGGTAATTCATCTTTCGTGTGCGGCATGCGTCTTCGGGCTCCGATGTCTGGCAGAATTATACGCACCTCAGCTCCGGTTTCTCTCGCCTCATGTCCGCCATCACCACAGATCTTCCCGCCCTCGCCCAATCGATCAAGGATTGGGGCCGCGAGCTGGGCTTCCAGCAAGTCGGCATCAGCGGTCTGGACCTGGCCGAGCATGAGCAGCACCTGGAGCGCTGGCTCGCCGCCGGCTACCACGGCGAAATGGATTACATGGGCGCCCACGGCAGCAAACGCTCGCATCCGGAGGAGCTGGTTCCGGGTACGTTGCGCGTGGTTTCGCTGCGTATGGACTACCTGCCCGGCGACACGCAAATGGCGCAAATGCTCGCGCAACCGGAGAAGGCCTACGTTTCGCGTTATGCCTTGGGCCGCGATTACCACAAATTGATCCGTAAACGTGTGCAGCAATTGGCCGACAAGATTCAGGCCGAGATCGGCCCGTTCGGTTTCCGTGCCTTCGTCGACAGCGCCCCGGTGCTGGAAAAAGCCATCGCCGAGCAGGCCGGGCTGGGCTGGATCGGCAAAAACACCCTGGTACTGAACCGCAAGGCCGGCAGCTATTTCTTCCTGAGCGAACTGTTCGTCGATCTGCCGCTGCCGGTGGACGAACCGCACAACACCGAGCATTGCGGGCGCTGCACCGCGTGCCTGGACATCTGCCCGACCAACGCCTTCGTCGGCCCGTATGTGCTGGACGCCCGACGCTGCATCTCGTACCTGACCATCGAACTGAAAAACGCCATTCCCGAGAACTTGCGCCCGTTGATCGGCAACCGCGTGTTCGGCTGCGACGACTGCCAGATCGTCTGCCCATGGAACCGCTTCGCCCGGCCATCCGGGGAAAGCGACTTCAAGCCGCGGCACAACCTGGACAACGCCGAACTGGCGGAGCTGTTCATGTGGGACGAGGACAAGTTTCTCAGCAGCACCGAAGGTTCGCCGCTGCGCCGCGCCGGTTACGAGCGCTGGCTGCGCAATCTGGCGGTCGGGCTGGGCAACGCGCCGTCGAGCATTCCGGTGCTGGAGGCCTTGAAGGCGCGCCGTGATTACCCGTCCGATCTAGTCCGCGAACACGTCGAGTGGGCGCTGAGACAGCACGCTGAACGCACTACTTAAATGGGGTATTTCAGAACAAAATACCCTCTTTAGACTTTATTTTTTACCCCCATTTAGAAGCGCGGCATCTATTCAACATTCCCGACAGAAGATTTCCACGCGATCGCCAGCGTGACGTCAAGGTGCGTCGTTGTAGACGAACTTGGGCATTTCCCAGTGGAACCGAATCGCCAGCAGCCGCAGCAGAAAGCCGCCGAACAAGGTGATCAGGATCGCCTGCTCGCTCGGCACATTCAGATACAGACAGAGCATGTAGCACCACGCGGCGGCGAACGAGACGCTGGCGTACAGTTCGCGGCGGAAGATCAGCGGGATGTCGTTGCAGAAGATGTCGCGCAGGATGCCGCCGAATACCCCGGTGATCACGCCGCTGACCGAGGCCACCAGCATGCCGTGGCCCATTTCCAGAGCGGTCATGCAGCCGATCAGGGTGAACGCCACCAGACCGACCGCATCGAGCACCAGAAACAGTGAGCGCAGGTGACGCATCCAGCGGGCGGTGAACACGGTAAGCATCGCGGCGGCCGAGGTCAGCACCAGGTATTCCGGGTGTTTGACCCATGTCAGCGGATAGTGCCCGAGCAACACGTCACGCACTGAACCGCCACCCAGCGCGGTGACGCAGGCGATCAGCACCACACCAAACCAGTCCATGCCGCGCCGTCCGGCAGACAACGCGCCAGTCATGGCTTCAGCGGTAATGGCGATCAGATAGAGCATCAGCAACATGGCGGCGGTCCTGGCAGGAAGGCGCGCAGTCTAGCCATTTCAGCGCCGCACCAGAAGGGGGCGCGCTCCGGGATGCATTTCTGACTTGAATCTTACGGGACTCTGATGCCCTCTTCGCGAGCAAGCCCGCTCCCACAGGGGGAACGCATTCCAAATTGTGGGAGCGGGCTTGCTCGCGAAGACGTCAGGGCAGACACCCCTCAATCAGAACTTGATGAAATGCTTGCGGTAGTGCTGCAGCTCGGCGATCGATTCGCGGATGTCGTCCAGTGCCAAGTGAGTGCTGCCCTTCTTGAAGCTGTCGCGCACGTCCGGTGCCCAGCGTGCGGCCAGCTCTTTGAGCGTCGACACGTCGAGGTTGCGGTAGTGGAAGTAGCTTTCCAGCGCCTTCATGTGGGTATAAAGGAAGCGGCGGTCCTGGCAGATACTGTTGCCGCAGATCGGCGACTTGCCCTTCGGTACCCATTTCTCGAGGAAAGCGATGGTTTCGGCCTCGGCCTCGGCCATGCTGATACGGCTGTCACGCACACGCTGGGTCAGGCCCGAGTTGCCGTGGGTGCGGGTGTTCCACTCGTCCATGCGGGCGAGCACTTCGTCACTGTGGTGAATGGCGATCACCGGGCCTTCGGCCAGGGTGTTCAGGTCACTGTCGGTGACGATGGTGGCCATTTCGATGATGACGTCGTTTTCCGGATCCAGACCGGTCATTTCCAGGTCGATCCAGATCAGGTTCTGCGGGTTTTGCATATTCGGGCTCCTAGGCAATGCTGCGCAGTTTAGCCTAGGCCGGTGCCCGGGCGTGCTAAACTCGCGGCCGTTTTACCTAATCGCTGCATTCTTCAGACGGAACACCCATGGCCAAACGCCAACTCAATCGTCGTCAAAACTGGCGCATCGAAAAGATTCAAGGCGAGCGCGCCGCGCGCGCCGCCAAACGCGAGTCCTCGGCGGTCGAAGCCCTCGAGGGCGGCGACCTGGGCCCCGAGCAACACGGCCTGGTGATCGCCCACTTCGGTGTGCAGGTCGAAGTCGAGGCCGTGGACGGCGAACAGGCCGGCCAGGTTTTCCGTTGCCACCTGCGCGCCAATCTGCCGGCACTGGTGACCGGTGATCGGGTGGTCTGGCGCGCCGGCAACCAGGGCATCGGGGTGATCGTCGCGCAACTGCCGCGCAGCACCGAACTCTGCCGCCCGGACAGCCGTGGCCAGCTCAAGCCAGTCGCTGCCAACGTCGACATGATCGTCATCGTCTTCGCACCGCTGCCCGAACCGCACGCCAACCTGATCGACCGCTACCTGGTCGCCGCCGAACACGCCGGCATCCGCCCGTTGCTGCTGCTGAACAAGTTCGACCTGATCGACGAGCAGAACGCCCCGGCGCTCAACGCGCTGCTGGCGGTGTACCGCACGCTGGGTTATCCGGTGCTGGAAGTCTCCGCGCATCACGGCAACGGCATGGAACAGTTGCAGAAGCAGCTCGACGGCCGCATCAGCGTGTTCGTCGGCCAGTCCGGGGTCGGCAAGTCGTCGCTGGTCAACAGCCTGTTGCCGGAAGTCGAAACCCGTGTCGGCCCGCTGTCGGAGTTGTCCGGTCAGGGCACGCACACCACGACCACCGCGCGCCTGTTCCACTTCCCTGGCGGCGGTGAGCTGATCGACTCCCCGGGTATCCGTGAGTTCGGCCTGGGCCACGTCAGCCGCGCCGACGTCGAAGCCGGCTTCATCGAGTTCAACGACCTGCTCGGCACCTGCCGCTTCCGCGACTGCAAGCACGATCGCGAACCGGGTTGCGCCCTGCTCAAGGCCCTGGAAGATGGCCGCGTGCAGCAGCAACGGATGAACAGCTACCGCTCGATCATCGCCAGCCTGCCGGAAAACGGCTACTAAACATCTGCACCGGCAGCCCCTCGTCCGAGGGCTGCCGGATGTCGGACCACGCCTGACACATCCCCCGACCGTTTAAACGTCAGACCTTTCTGACAGGCCTGCTCGCGCCTGCCTGCAGGACCTTTCTCTTTCCGCGCGCAGACCTTGCGGGCACTTTAGAGATGCCTAAATTGGGTTGTTCCTTCGCACCTTCGCGACCTTCGAGGAACCCCATGCAGACCTACCATTTGTTCATCAGCCATTCGTGGAACTACGCCCACGCCCACGACAATCTGGTGCGCCTGCTCGGCGCCAAGGCAGATTTCAGCTTCAAGAATTTTTCCGTGCCGCCGCACAACCCGATCATGGGCGCGCAGACCGACAAGCAGCTCGAGGAAGCCATCGAAAACAAGATTCGTCCGTGCTCGGCGGTGCTGATCATGGCCGGGATGTATTCGACCTACAGCAAGTGGATCAACAAGGAAATCGAGATCGCCAAACGCATGGGCAAAGTGATCATCGCGATCAAGCCGTTCGGCGCCGAGCGTATTTCCACGGTGGTACGTGAGGCGGCACACGCCGAGTGCGCGTGGAACACCAACAGCATCATCGGTGCGATCCGTCAGCACACGGCGGTGTAAACATGCGCAAGGGACTGTTTATCGGCATCAACCACTACTCGCACGTTTCACCCTTGAGCGGTTGCTGCAACGACGCCATGGCCATGGCGTCCGTGCTGAAAACCGACGCCAACGGTGACCCCAACTTCAAAAACGTGGTGCTGACTTCGGCTGAAGACGACCTCGGCCGAGGCAAGCTCGAAGACCAGATTCGCGAGCTGTTCTCCGGCGACTGCAACGTCGCCCTGCTGTACTTCGCCGGGCACGGCGGCTTCGACAGCGACAACGATGAAGGCATGCTCCTGCCGCAGGACTATCGCAGCGCCAAGGACGGCATCCGCATCAGCGACATTCTCAACTGGGCCGCCAAAGCCACGAAAATCAAAAACAAAGTGATCATCCTCGACTGCTGCCAGAGCGGCGCGGCCGGCGAAGTGCGCGCCTTGCGCAGCGAAAGCAGCGTGGTCGGCGAAGGCATGACCATCCTGACCGCCTGCAAAAAGGAAGAGCCGGCCCTGGAAGGTGCGCAACACGGCGTGTTCACCGGTTTACTGTTGCAGGCCCTGCACGGCGGTGCGGCGAACATCCTCGGCAAGATCACCCCGGGCAGCCTGTATTCCTTCGTCGACAACGCACTCGACGCCTGGGAGCAGCGCCCGGTGTTCAAGACCAACGTCTCGCAGTTCATCTCCCTGCGCGAAGTCTCGCCGCTGATCCCCAAGGAGATCCTGCGCAAACTGCCGGAATGGTTTGCCGAAGCCGAATCGACGTTCCGCCTCGCCCCCAGCTACGAACCCACCGAGGCCACATTCGACCCGGAGCACGGCGAGGTCTTCGCCCAACTGCAAAAGTGCAACCGCCACAGCCTGATCGAACCGGTCGACGCCGAACACATGTATTACGCGGCCATTCACTCCACTGGCTGCCGTCTCACGGCGCTCGGCGCCTATTACCGCGAACTCGCCATAAAAGGACACTTCTGATGCCCGTATTCATCAGCTACCGCCACATGGATCGCCCGCAGGCCATAGCGATCAATGCCCAATTGATGCAGGCCAACATCAAGACCTACCTCGACGTGCTCGACCCGGAATCGCAGACCACCGACGACATCACCGGGGTCATCACGCGCAACATCACCGAATGCACGCACCTGCTGGCGGTGGTGTCGGAGAAAACCGCGTTGTCGTGGTGGGTGCCATTCGAAATCGGCGAAGCGACGATCAGCAATCGGCGGATCTGCTCGTTCCGCACCGGGCAGGCGCAACTGCCGGAATACCTGGACAAGTGGCCGAAGCTGAGCACGCCCACGGATGTCGATTTCTTCATCGAGGCCTATCGCAGCGAAGGCACGATCAAACGCTCGATGACGCTCGACTCGGTGACCGGCAATCAATCGACGCGCAGTGCGAACAAGATCAATGCCGAGATGTTCCATGAGGGGCTGAAGAACCGGATTCGTCGCGGGTTCTGAGGTCAATCGACAGCCACAAAAAAGCCGACATCGCTGTCGGCTTTTTTGTCGGTCACTGCTTCGGCGCGGGGGCCGGTGCGGCGGCTGGTGGAGCCGCCGGCGCGGGCGCCGCAGTCCCCGGCGCGGCCGGTTTTGGTGCGGCGTCATCGAACAGGTTCAGGCGTTCACGCAACTCGTGCGCCGGCACTGGTTGCTGATCTGCCGGCAGCGCGTTCGGATCGACCGGCGTTGCCGGAGCGGCGCCGTTCTGGCCTTCGGCGGCGGGCTTGGCCGGTTCGGCACCTTGCGAGCCTTCGATGGCGGCCTGGGCCTTCTTGGTCAGGACCACGATGTCGATGCGGCGGTTGACAGGGTTGAACGGATCTTCCTTGTCGAACAGCGCCGACGAGGCATAACCCACCACCCGCGCCACTTGCCCGTCCGGATAGCTGCCGGCAACCAGTGCACGCCGCGCGGCGTTGGCACGGTTGGCCGAGAGTTCCCAGTTGCCGAAATCGCCGGTGCCGGTGTACGGCTTGGCGTCGGTATGGCCACTGATGCTGATCTTGTTCGGCACCGCTTTGATGGTGTCGGCCATGGCCAGCAGGATGTCTTCGAAGTAAGGTTTCAGGCGTGCGGAACCTGAGTCGAACATCGGCCGGTTCTCGGCGTCCATGATCTGGATACGCAAGCCGTTCGGGGTGATCTCGAACAGGATCTGGTCCTTGAACTTCTGCAGTTGCGGGTTCTCGTTGACCTTGTTCTGCAGTTCTTGCAGCAACAGTTCCAGGCGCTCTTTCTCGACCTGCTCGGCCATGCCTTCGACCTGCTCGGTGTCGACCGTGACCTTGTCCGGTTGCGGCTGCGACTTTACCTCAGGGTTGAGGGTGTTTTCCGGCGCCAGGGTCGGCGTGCCGCCCAGATCGATGATGTACGGCGTACCGCTTTCGGAGAAGCCGACCGGATCCTTGAAGTAACCGGCGATGGCGATCTTCTGCTCAGGCGTTGCGGTGGACAGCAGCCACAACACCAGGAAGAACGCCATCATCGCCGTGGCGAAGTCGGCGAAGGCGATTTTCCACGCCCCGCCGTGGTGCCCACCGGCTATGCGCTTGACGCGCTTGATGATTATCGGCTGATTATTTTCCATGGCTTAACGACCGCGAACGGCTTGTTCCAGCTCGGCAAAGCTTGGACGGTGCGCCGGGTACAGAACCTTGCGCCCGAACTCCACGGCCAGCGATGGCGGCATGCCGGAAGCCGAAGCCACCAGCGAGGCCTTGATGGCTTCGTAGACGTTCAGTTCTTCCTTGGCATCGTGCGCCAGGGAATGCGCCAACGGACCGAAGAAACCGTAGGCCGCGAGAATACCGAAGAAGGTACCGACCAGTGCCGCACCCACGTGCAGGCCGATGGATTTCTGATCGCCCTCACCCAGCGAAGCCATGGTCACCACGATACCCAGTACCGCCGCGACGATACCGAAACCGGGCATGGCGTCGGCGATGCCGTTTACCGCATGGGACGGGTGCTCGAGGTCTTCCTTGAGGCTGTAGAGCTCCATGTCGAACAGACCTTCCAGCTCATGCGGAGCCATGTTGCCGGAGGACATGATGCGCAGGTAATCGCAGATGAACGCGGTCATGCGCTCGTCTTTGAGCACGGCCGGGTACTTGGCGAAGATCGGGCTCGCGGCAGCGTCTTCGATGTCGCCTTCGATGGCCATCATGCCTTCGCGGCGGCTCTTGTTGAGGATCTCGTAGATCAGGCCGAGCACTTCCAGATAGAACGTGTGGCTGAAGCGCGAACTGAACATGCTCAGGGATTTCTTGAGCACGTGCATCGTCATGTAACCGGGGTTGGCCTGCAGGAATGCACCGAGGGCCGCACCACCGATGATCATCACCTCGAAGGGCTGGATCAGGGCGGCAATTTTGCCGTGGGAGAGCACGTATCCGCCGAGCACGCTCGCGAATACGACGATGATGCCGATAATTTTAGCCATAGGTAGGAAAGTACTTACTGAGTCGGGTTCAAGGTCATATTCGGAAGTTAAAAAATCTCTTCTTCTACTTATCGGCAAAACTGCGCCAGACTATAGCCAGTTCAGGCGAAAAGCCAATTTAGCCCATGCCGGGCGCGTCTACAGTCAGTGAAGATCTCGTCCAGACATGGCTAATGAAACGAACGTCCCACATGTAAAACCGACCACGCTCGAGGGCTGGGTCAAGCTGCTCGATGGCGTGCGCCTGCCCGTGCCGCAAGAGGCCCACGACAAGGTTTGCCGGGCGATCCGCGACAACCGCAGCTCGCTGCGCGACATCGCCGACCTGATGCAGGACAGCCCCGCGCTGGCCTTGAGCATCATCCGTGAGGCCAATCGTCACACCCTCGGCACGATGACCGCACCGGCGGAAAATCTCGAGGTGGCGATCAACCGTCTGGGCCTTGCGCGTACCGAAGAATTGCTCGCGCGTCTTCCCGTCGAACCGCAGATGCAGATCCCCAAGGCGCTGCGCCAACTGCAGATGATCAGCCAGCACGCCACGCAACAGGCCAACGGTTTTTTCGCCAGTCGCCTCGCGCGCCTGTGGCAGGACATTCATTGGGGCAGCCTGTTGTTTCTCTCGCCGTTATGGCCGCTGGCGCTGACGTTTCCAGAATTGCTCGAAGAGTGGGAAGTGCGGGTTATCCACAAAGGCGAATCGGCCCCGATCGTCGAGAAGCAACTGTTTGGCGTGCGCCTGCTGAAGATCGCCGAGGCGCTGGTCCAGGTCTGGCACCTGCCGATCTGGGTGCAGCAAGGCTATAAACTGCTGCTCAGCGAACAGCGCGAACTGGTGAAAGTCCTGCGCATCGCCCGCGACAGCGAGCATCCGCTGCGCCAGCAGAATCGCCTCGACGACGATCCGACCCTGCGCCGCTGGCTCAACCAGCCGGCCAACACCGTGTTGCTGGCCAACGGCCTGGCGCTGTCGGCGCAACAGGCCTGGGACAGTCCGCACAGCGAGCGCTGGCAGTACCTGACCAGCCTCTATCTGCAAATCTCGATGGACGAGGTGCAGCAGCAGTTGCACCAGCAAGCGGCCAACAGTGCGCGCCAGCATGCAATGCCCGATCTGTGGCACCCGGCCGTTTCATTATTATGGCCGTGGGGCACCCATCGGTTGCCGGCCGGGATGCTGCCGGCGGCCGCGCCGAGTGCCGAGGATCTGACTCAATGGCGCCGGCAATGCGCCGAACTGCTGGCCGAGCCGAGCCGCTTCACCAATGCCATGAGCCTGACCGTCGCCGCGCGTGATGCGCTGGTCGCCAGTGGCATGCGCCGGGTGATGATTTTGATGGCCGACCGCACGCAATCGAATCTGCGGGTGCACCAGACCTTCGGTTTGCCGAAGGAAGCCGCCGCGCTGAATTTTGTCGTCAGCCAGAGCAAAGTTCTGCAACGGTTGCTCGCGCAGCAGGCACAGGTGCGGATCAACCCCGAGAACAACGCGCAATTCTCCGCGCTGCTGCCGCAAGGCCTGCGCACACTGTTTCGCGGCGAACACCTGTTCCTGCGCTCGCTGGTCAATAACGGCCGGGTGATCATGATCGTCGTCGCCGACCAGGGCGGTGGGCCGTTCGCCGACATCAGCGTGCAGGCTTTCGCCAAAACCGCGCAGTGCATCGAAAAGGCCCTGCACAGCTTTAGCAGCCGTGGCCGATGAGGCTGCGCTACAATCCCCCCCTTTGTGCTCTGGAGACCTCACATGTCTGACTTCTCTGGCTTGCCGCTCGTCATCGAACCGAGCGACCTGCTCCCTCGGCTGGATGCCAGCGAACTGATTCTGGTGGACCTGACCAGTGCCGCCCGCTATACCGAGGGCCATCTGCCAGGCGCACGCTTTGTCGATCCGAAGCGCACCCAGCTCGGCCAGCCGCCGGCGCCGGGATTGCTGCCAGCCAAGGCCGATCTGGAAGCCCTGTTCGGTGAACTGGGCCATCGCCAGGACGCGGTCTACGTGGTCTATGACGACGAAGGCGGTGGCTGGGCCGGACGCTTCATCTGGTTGCTCGACGTGATCGGTCACGACAAGTACCACTACCTCGACGGCGGTCTGCCGGCGTGGCTGGAAGCGGGCATGCCGATGTCGATCCAGGTTCCGCCTGCGGTGGGCGGCCCGGTGGCGCTGACCCTGCACGACGAGCCGACGGCCACCCGCGAATACCTGCAAAGCCGTCTCGGCGCCGCCGATCTGGCGATCTGGGATGCGCGCGGGCCGCTGGAATATTCGGGCGAGAAGGTGCTGGCGGCCAAGGCCGGACACATCCCCGGTGCGGTGAACTTCGAGTGGACCGCCGGCATGGACAAGGCGCGTCAGTTGCGGATTCGCACGGATATGCCGCAGATCCTCGACGACCTCGGGATCACCAAGGACAAAGAAATCATTACCCACTGCCAGACCCATCACCGGTCGGGCTTCACTTATCTGGTGGCCAAATCCCTCGGTTATCCGCGGGTCAAGGGCTACGCCGGTTCCTGGGGCGAATGGGGCAACCACCCTGATACGCCTGTCGAGATTCAAGGTTCTAAGGACAACTAATGAAAGAGCGTCTGTTTATCCTCAGCCAGTACCTGCTGCCTCATCACTTGCTGTCGCGCCTGGCCGGTTGCGTTGCCGAGTGCCGCGTGCGCTGGTTCAAGAATGCCTTCACCCAGTGGTTCGCCAAGCGTTATCAAGTGGACATGTCGCAAGCACTGGTTGAAGACCTGACCGCCTACGAGCACTTCAACGCGTTCTTCACCCGTGCCCTGAAGGACGGCGCGCGGCCACTGGACCAGACCCCGGGCGCAATCCTCAGCCCGGCCGACGGTGCAGTCAGCCAGCTCGGCCCGATCGAACACGGTCGCGTGTTCCAGGCCAAGGGCCACAGCTTCAGCGTGCTGGAACTGCTCGGCGGTGACGCCGCCAATGCCGCGCCATTCATGGGCGGCGACTTCGCCACCATTTACCTGTCGCCGAAGGACTACCACCGCGTGCACATGCCGCTGGCCGGCACTCTGCGCGAAATGGTCTACATCCCGGGCCGGATCTTCTCGGTCAACCAGACCACTGCCGAAAACGTCCCGGAACTGTTCGCCCGCAACGAGCGCGTGGCGTGCATCTTCGACACCGAGCGCGGGCCGATGGCCGTGGTACTGGTCGGCGCGATGATCGTCGCGTCGATCGAAACCGTATGGGCCGGTCTGGTCACCCCACCGAAGCGCGAACTGAAAACCTTCCGCTACGACGAAGCCGCCCGTGCGCCGATTCATCTGGAAAAAGGCGCGGAGCTGGGTCGCTTCAAACTGGGTTCGACGGCGATCGTGCTGTTTGGCCCGGATCAGGTGAAGTGGGCCGAAGAACTGGTGGCGGGTTCGCCAGTGCAGATGGGCCAGGCCCTGGCCCTGCCGACTGCCTGAGCCGGCTGATCCGCCCTTTCACACGTCTGTGAAGGGGCGGACACGACCTGGGAGGCGCCGTTACTCTATCTGCCCACGGAAGCCGATCGGCCCTTCGTTGGCGTAGGTATTGGTGCCACTGAGGTTTTTCCCTCCATCGCTGGAAGTGACGCTCAACGCGACCACGTCCTGATTGTCCCGACCACCGATCACCCACTTGCCGCCCGGATGCCATGGGGCATCATTGCCACCCCACTGGTTCTCGACGTTGTATTGATTCTGACCGGTGCGCTGCGCCTTGAAGCCAATCGGGCCTTCGCCGGCGTAAGTCATGGTGCCGGTGAAGCTTTTGCCGCCATCGCTCGACTTGATCTCGATGGCGACGACTTTCTGGTTGTCCCGCCCGCCCAACACCCAGGTTCCACCCGGATGCCACGGTGCCGAACTGCCGCCCCATTGATTTGCCACTGCATATTTAGACATGAACCTCATCTCCTTGAAGTTTCGGGAGACCTGCCCGAGGTTGACGGCAGGCCGTGCAACCGTGCGTTTCCGATCGCACGCCTGAGAGCCTAGTAGGGCTTGTCGAATGGCATCCGGCCAGCAGACCAGCGGTCAAAAAGCCTGCCGCCATCCGGCGAAACGGATCACAGCTGCTAGAGTTCTCGGAGTTGCCTATTTCGCCGCTGGAGCCAGTCACGGCATGAGTGAGTCACGCCCCCAACCCTCCCTGCGCGCCCCGATCCCGACGCAAACGCGCCTGTCGTTCTGCGAAGCCACCCCGCGCGACCTCAAGCGCTGGATCGCCGGCCTGCCCAAGGCCAACATCGGCGAAACCGCTCGCCAGTTGTACCAGGGCCTGGGCGAACTCAACCAATTGCTTACCCCCAGCGACAATCGCCTGCACCTCCTGGAGCTGCTGCGCCCCGAGGTGTATTTCGTTTGCCAGCATCTGGAGCGGCACTTCCTGCATCAGGCGATCATGCTCGATGACCGTTCGCGCAAGATCAGCAATCTGTGCCAGGCGCTGCAAAGTCAGCTGGCCATCGGCTACAAGCAGATCGTTTTGCGCATTGTCCCCAAGTATCACAAGGATCGTGCGGCGCTGGTCAGTCAGGCGCTGCAACGGGCAGCGCATGCACTCAAGGGGCAACTGCTGCGCGCGACGCAGCTGTATAGCCCGCCGCCGGAGCATCTGTGGTTCGAGTTGCATCAGCTGTATCGCTGCGCTTGCGCATTGCAGTTGCATCAGCGCCGGGTGCCCGACGATCTGGCGAGCCTGAGCAGCGAACTGAGCCTGGAACAGACCTATATCGCCGCGTTGCTGCTGGGCAGCGCCCGTTGCAATCAATTGCGTCAGAACCAGATCGCCCGACTGGGCGAAGTGCTGGAACCGTGGAGCGCCCTGCTCAAGCTGCATCCCGGCAGACCGGACGATGGACTGTTCGCCATCAGCGCCGAACTGGACGCCGGTCCGCGTTACCGCAGCATGTTTCGCAAAGAACAACAGGGCGTACTGCAGGGCTTTGATCCGCAACCGCTGGTGAACGTGATCGAAGCGCATTTACTGCAGCAAGAGACGTCGACACCGCTGCCCGTCCCGACAGGACTAAGCCTCGATACCCTGCAGCATTTGCACGCGAGTTGGGGACATACCGCCGAGCGCAGCTTTCAGCGCACCATCGGTCAGGGCAGCCTGAGCGTGTGCGTGGGCATGAGCGCCCTGCACTTTTATCTGGGCGGCGAGCGCACTTTCAGCGAACTGCTGAAACATCCCGGCGCCCGCGCGGCGAACTTCAGCCGCGCCGTGGTTCAGGGCGAAAAGGACAGCTGGAGCCAGGCCTTCGACGCCGCCCCGCTGAGCGCGGCTGAGGAATTGCTGCCGTACGAGGAAATCCAGTACGAGCACTTGGGCGACGATGAAAGCAACGCCAGCAGCACTCCACACTACCCGACCTACACGTTAGCGGTGATCAACCACAGTCCCGGCGGCTATTGCCTGATGTGGCCGAGTGACGTGCCCGCCGAGTTGCAGGCCGGGGAAATGGTCGGTATTCAGGACAGCTCGAATCAGGGCTGGAGCATTGCGGTGGTGCGCTGGATTCGCCAGGTACGCGGCAGCGGGCCGCAAATGGGCATCGAGCTGGTGGCGCCACACGCCGAACCCTGTGGCTTGCAACTGGTGCGTTCGCGGGACGATCACAGCCACTATTTGCGCGGCCTGTTGCTGCCCGAGATCAGCGCCATCGACCTGCCCGCGACCTTGCTCGCCCCGCGCCTGCCGTTTCAGGAAGGCAATAAAGTGCTGATCAACACCCACGGCGAAGAACACCGCGCCGGGCTGGATCGACGGGTGGCGAGTACGCACAGTTTCAATCAGTTTGCCTATCGCTCGCTGGAAGCCGCGCAGAATGGCGGGGGCGAGGAGAATTTCGACTCGTTGTGGAAATCGCTGTGAAGCTTTAAAGAAACTGTGGCGAGGGAGCTTGCTCCCGCTGGACTGCGCAGCAGTCCCACTCTCTTGAGTTAAAGAGCGGGGCCGCTTCGCGCCCCAGCGGGAGCAAGCTCCCTCGCCACAGGGGGCCGTTTCAGGCTCAGAGTTGCCCGTCGCGATCGCGAAAGCCCAGCAGATACAGCACGCCATCCAGCCCAAGGGTGGAAATCGCCTGCTTGGCCGACTGCTTGACCAGCGGCTTGGCGCGGAACGCTACACCCAGGCCGGCAATCGCCAGCATTGGCAGGTCATTCGCGCCATCGCCGACAGCGATGGTCTGCTCCAGACACAAGCCTTCCTTGTGCGCCAGTTCCTTCAGCAGATCTGCTTTACGCTGCGCATCGACAATCGGCTCGATGGCCACGCCGGTGCACTTGCCGTCGACCACTTCCAGTTCGTTGGCGAACACGTAGTCGATGCCGAGTTTGGCCTGCAACTGTTTGGCGAAGTAAGTGAAGCCGCCGGACAGGATCGCGGTCTTGTAGCCCAGGCGCTTGAGTTCGGCGAACAGGGTTTCCGCGCCTTCGGTCAGGCGCAGCGAAGCACCGATCGAGTCCAGCACGCTGACATCCAGGCCCTTGAGCAGCGCCAGGCGCTCCTTGAAGCTGGCGCGGAAATCCAGTTCGCCGGCCATCGCGCGCTCGGTGATGGCCGAGACTTGCTCGCCGACACCGGCGGCCTTGGCCAGTTCGTCGATGACTTCGGCTTCGATCAGGGTCGAGTCCATGTCGAACACCGCCAGACGCCGGTTGCGACGGAACAGCGAATCTTCCTGGAAGGCGATGTCGACATTCAGTTCCTGAGCAACGCTGAGAAATTCGGCACGCAGGGCCTGCGAATCAGCCGCTTCGCCACGCACGGAGAACTCGATGCAGCCCTTGCCCTTGTCGGCCGGCGTGTCCAGTGGCATGCGACCCGACAAACGGTCGATATGATCGATATTCAGACCATATTTGGCAGTGATCGAACTGACAGCCTGCAACTGACCGGCGGTCACTTTGCGGGTCAACAGGGTGACGATGTGGCGTTTTTTGCCCTGATTGCCCACCCACTGCTGGTAATCCTCTTCGGACACCGGGGTGAAGCGCACCTGCTGCTCAAGCTCGTAGCCCTTGAACAGAATGTCCTTGAGCACGGCTTTGCCTTGCTCGGAGTCGGGAATTTCAACCAGGATGCCGAACGACAGGGTGTCGTGGATCACCGCCTGACCGATGTCGAGAATGTTCACACCACCCTGGGCCAGAACGCCGGTAATGGCCGCAGTCAGACCCGGACGGTCGACTCCCGTGATGTTAATCAGGACGATTTCGCGCAACGCGCACCCCCGCAACTGGAAAAAAACCGCATTCTACCCACTTTCAGTGACCATCGGGCACCGCGAGCGCTTTGCCGGTCTAGGGCCTGTCGCTATACTGCGCGTCAACTTCACGGACAAAAGAGCCGAGCTCAGTGAACCGGCCCACGCCAGTTAAAACCGATAACTTCTTCCTGCTGATCTTCCGTGCACTGCGCCACCGCCGTGTGCCGATTGCATTGCGCATTGCCAGCCATAACGTGATCCTGGTCGCTCTGGCCCTGGTGATCTATGCCGGGGTGATGGGCTTGCAGTTCAAGCAGGCCATGCACGAGCAGGCCGATGCGCTGGGCGAAAGCCTGACCACGCAGACCGCCACCTCTGCCACTGAACTGTTGGTGTCCAACGACATCCTCAGCCTCAACGTGCTGCTCAACAACCTGACCAAGAACAAGCTGGTGGCACACGCCGCTATCTATAGCGTGGACAACCGCATCCTCGCCGAATCCGGTCAGCGCCCCAAGCACAGCCTGCTGGGCGAAGCCGAGGGCATGTACGAGAGCAAGATCACCTTCCAGGACGTGACTGCCGGGCAACTGCGCATCAGCCTGGACATGGATCAGTTCCAGCAGCCGATGACCATCAGCCTGCAAAGCATGGGTATTCTCAGCGCGATTCTGCTGGCCCTGTCGCTGGCCCTGAGCCTGCGCATGGGTCGCTACCTGTCGACGCCGCTGCTGCAATTGCGCGTCTGGCTGCGCAACATCGACGAATACACCCCGGCCACCGACCGTCAGGACGAGATCGGTGATCTGGCGCGTCAGCTGCACGCCAACTTCGCTCCGGAACCTGCGCCAAAACCCGAGCCCGAGCCGGAACCCGAGTTCGAGGAAGAGGATGAGCCAGAGTTTGAGGTACGCAATCTGCGTGACCCGAGCTTTGACGAAACCCGCCCGATGGCCGCGCAAAAGCCTGCGCCGCGCCACGTGGTCAGCACCGTTGAAGACGATGATGACGACGAAGACCCGTTTGCCGATCTGCGCGACGAGTCGCTGACCGAAGCCGCTCCAGCGGCCCCGCGTCAGGCGACCCCGAGCGTGCCGCAACACAGCGCGGTGCTGGCGATCCAGTTGGGTTCGCAAGAGCAATTGCGGCGCCTGCCGCGTGCCCGTCTGGAAGAGTTGCTGGAGCGCTATCGCGACTGCCTCGACCAGGCCGCTTCGCTGTATCAGGGCGAAATCGAAACCCTGAACGATGGCAGCACACTGATGCTGTTCCACACCGAAGACAGCGGTGATGACTACCTGACCAACGCCATCTGCTGCGGCGAGTTGCTGCGGGCGCTGGGTCATCAGTTGCAGATCGAAGTCGCCGACAGCGGCATCACCCTGCAATTGCAACTGGGCCTGACCCTGGGCGATGACCTGTTCGGTCTGAGCCAGATCGACCTGCTGCTGACCGATTCGGCTCAGGATGCCCTGGCCCTGTCGCAACACAGCCGCAACCTGCTGCTGGTCGAGCGCAAGATCGGTGATGATGCGCTGATTCGCCAGCGTGCGCGGATCCGCCCGATCGCCAGCCCTGAGGGGGCCTGCTGTGTCGAGCGGTTGATGGAGCCTTATCCGTCGATGCTGGAGCGGCAACTGGCGCGGATGCATGAGCGCCGGGCGTAAGCCTTAGGCCAGATGCACAGAAGCCCGCAGACGAGTGATTGTCTGCGGGCTTTTTTGTTGCCTGTACCGGCCCTTTCGCGAGCAAGCTCGCTCCCACAGTGGACGGTTGCTGCCACAGACCTTGTGAACACCTACAAGACCTGTGGGAGCGAGCTTGCTCGCGAAGAGGCCCGCACTGACGGCAAAGATTTCCAGCCCCCAGACACGACAAAGCCCGCACAAGGCGGGCTTTGGGTTTGACTCGATTCAGCCTTAGAAGCGGAACACTTCCATATCGGTGCGAATCGGCGAAGCCATCGGAATCTTCGGTTGCTTATCGGCATCCGCCGCCGGCGCTGCCGGTTTTGGCGCCGCTTTACGCGGAGCTTCGGCCACTGGTGGCTGGTTGGCCAATGGCTTGAGCGCCACCGACAACTGCTCGGCCAGACGCTGCAGCAGAATGCCCTGCGCCTGAACCTGCGAAGCCGTAGTCCCGGCGTGCAGCTCTTGCAGATGAACGATGCGGTTATCGCGCACCTGACCACGACGGTCGATCAGACGCCATTGGGCATCGAGGATCGCCGGTTGCTTCTCACCGGAGTCCAGACGCGTGATGGTCAGCAATACCTGCACATCCGGGGTAAAGCCCAACGTGGCCGGTGCCAGCACCACACGCTGGCTGTCAAGATGACCGGCCACCTGACGCATCAGCAATTGATCGATATCCGACGAAAGGCTGCCGGCCCAGCGACCGTCGGTCGAGGCTTGCAGGCTGCCGTCCGGCTGACGTTGCAGCAGGGTTTCACGTTGCAGGTAGTCGGCCACGACTACCGGACCCAACAAAACCGCCATGCCTGCGCTTTGCGCAGGCTGAACCGGACTTCCACTGTCCAGTTGATACAGCGACACCGGCTGGTGAACGCTGCAGCCCGCCAGGCCCAAAACGCCAGCGAGCAGGAAAATAAGGGGGCGCAGAGCAGTCATCATCCCGTCCAGGTGGCCGCCACAAGGCTGACCACAGTGAAAATACTCAATAAATATGAAGAACGCTCGGCCACGCCGGCGTTTGGAAAGGCCATATCATCCGTGAATATGCGTTCCGACTCCAGCGCCAAAGCGTCGATCTACGCGTTAAATCGCAGATCGAGCTCTCTAGGATGGCGTTCTCGCCTAATTGAGGTTTTCGACGAGCAGCGCATCTACTCGCTGGAAGCCACGTGGCAGCTTATTGCCACGACGTCCGCGCTCACCCTTGTAGTGTTCGAGGTCGTCGGCCTTCAGCGACAGAGTCCGCTTGCCGGCCTGCAGCACCAAGGTGGCGCCTTCCGGAAGCACGGCGATGTCCGTGACATATTCTTCGCGACTGGCCACGCGCTCACCGGAAATCCCGATGATCTTGTTACCTTTGCCCTTGCCCAGTTGTGGCAGATCGCTGATTTTGAAAATCAGCAGGCGCCCCTCGGTCGTGACCGAGGCCAGCCAGTTCTGTTCACGATCGGCGACCGGACGCGGCGCGATGACTTTGGCGTTGTTCGGCAGGCTCAACAAAGCTTTACCAGCCTTGTTCTTGGCTTGCAGGTCTTCGCCTTTGACCACGAAACCGTAACCGGCGTCAGAGGCGATCACGTACAGCGCATCGTCTTCCGGCATCAGCACGCATTCGAAGGTCGCGCCCGGTGGCGGGGTCAGGCGGCCGGTCAACGGCTCGCCCTGGCCCCGGGCCGATGGCAAGGTGTGTGCGGCCACCGAGTAACTGCGGCCGGTGGAGTCGATAAACACCGCAAACTGGTTGGAACGTCCCGCCGCCGAGGTCTTGAAGCCGTCGCCAGCCTTGTACGACAGACCGGTGGCGTCGATGTCATGCCCCTTGGCCGAGCGAATCCAGCCTTTTTCCGACAGGACAACGGTGACTTTCTCGTTCGGCAGCAGATCGTGCTCGGTCAGCGCTTTGGCTTCAGCGCGCTCGACGATTGGCGAACGACGGTCATCGCCGTAAGTTTCCGCGTCTTTCAGCAGCTCGGTGCGCACCAGCTTCTTCAGCTTGGCTTCGCTGCCCAGCAGGGCTTGCAGCTTGGCCTGTTCCTTGAGCAGTTCGTCCTGCTCGTCGCGCAGTTTCATCTCTTCCAGTCGCGCCAACTGCCGCAGACGGGTGTCGAGGATGTAGTCAGCCTGAATCTCGCTGAGGGCGAAACGCTCGATCAGTTTGGCTTTCGGGTGTTCCTCGGTGCGGATGATGTGGATCACTTCATCCAGGTTGAGGTAGGCGATCAACAAACCGTCCAACAGGTGCAGACGACGTTCGACCTTGTCGAGGCGGAATTGCAGGCGGCGACGCACAGTCAGCACGCGGAACTCCAGCCATTCGACCAGCAATGCCCGCAGGTTTTTCAGCTGCGGTTTGCCGTCCAGACCGATGATGTTGACGTTGACCCGGTAGGTCGACTCCAGCTCGGTGCTGGCGAACAGGTGCTGCATCAGCGCTTCGTGATCGACGCGGCTGTTGACCGGAATGATCACGATACGGCACGGGTTTTCGTGGTCGGATTCGTCACGCAGGTCGGCGATCTGCGGCGCTTTCGACGGTTTGGCCTGCATCAGCGCGGCGATCTGCTCCAGCACTTTCGCCCCGGAGACCTGGTGCGGCAGCGCGGTGACGATGATGTCGCCGTCCTCGACGTGGTACACGGCGCGCATGCGCACCGAGCCCTTGCCGGTTTCGTACATTTTCAGCAGGTCGGCGCGCGGGGTGATGATTTCCGCTTCGGTCGGATAGTCCGGGCCTTGAATGTGCTCGCAGAGCTGTTCGACCGTGGCCTTCGGCTCATCGAGCAGACGCACGCAAGCGGTGGCGACTTCGCGCAGGTTGTGCGGCGGTACATCGGTGGCCATACCGACAGCGATGCCGGTGGTGCCGTTGAGCAGGATGTTCGGCAAACGTGCCGGCAGAACCAAAGGTTCCTGCAGGGTGCCGTCGAAGTTCGGCCCCCAGTCAGCGGTGCCCTGGCCCAGTTCGCTGAGCAGCACTTCGGAATAACGCGACAGACGGGCTTCGGTGTAACGCATGGCCGCGAAGGACTTCGGATCGTCCGGCGCACCCCAGTTGCCCTGGCCGTCGACCAGCGTGTAGCGATAGCTGAACGGCTGGGCCATCAGCACCATCGCTTCGTAGCACGCCGAATCGCCGTGCGGGTGGAACTTGCCGAGCACGTCACCGACGGTACGCGCCGATTTCTTGTGCTTGGAATCGGCGTCCAGCCCCAGTTCGCTCATGGCGTAGACAATACGCCGCTGTACCGGTTTCAGGCCGTCGCCGATATGCGGCAGAGCACGGTCCATGATCACGTACATGGAGTAGTTGAGGTAGGCATTTTCGGTGAAGTCAGCCAGCGAGCGGCGTTCTACACCGTCCAGGCTGAGATCAAGGGAGTCGCTCATGCGGGCCTCATCGGTTCGTTGTCTGGCGCAGCAGCATGGTGCCACCGCGCTGGGTAAATTCAAGTTTGTTCAGGGCGCTCATGCCGAGCAGCACCTGATCGCCATGCAGCCCCGGCGCGACCAGTGCGCGGACATCCCGCAGCACGATGTCGCCCAGTTGCAGGCGGTCGATTTTTGTACGATAGCCCTGGCTCAGGCCGTTGGCCGTGCTCAGGGTCACACCGAAACCCTCTTCCAGTTTCAAACGCTTGGCCAGATCCGCCGGGATCGCCACATCGGTCGCGCCGGTGTCGAGCATGAACTCCACCGGTTCCCCGTTGATCTGGCCGCTGGCGACAAAATGCCCTTGGGCGTTGCCGGCCAGTTGCACTTCGATCACCCCGTCATGCTGCTCGGACGTGACCACGACGTTCGGATTCTGCTGCCGTTCTTCCCACTGGCCGAAAAACCGCGTAGCCAGAAACAGCCCCGCGCACCAGGCCAGAATCATCAACACCCGACCGGCGCGCTTGCCCGGCGGTTGCTGACTCACGGCTTGGCGCTCCAGCCACCTTCAGGCGCGGCGAAGCGCCAGACGATCGGCCGAACCTCACCGTCGGCCCGCGGGCCGAAATTATTGTCGACGCCGACCCACGCCCCCTCCGCATCAACGATCAGCGCCTCTTCCAACCCGAAGTTTTGCGAGTAACGGCGGTTGGCCTGCAACAGTTCAGCGGCGTACGACCAGCAGCGCTCGACCTTGGCAGTCTGCGCGTCGCGCCGACAAATCTGGAAGGCGTTGCGTTCAAGGGTAAACAATTTGCCGTTGAACAACGAAAGGTCGGAAAAGTCGCGGTCGACCGCTTTGGCGTGCGGGAACTGCGGCGGCTGCATCTCCTTGCCGCCCTCGCTGAGCAGCACGCAACGACCGTCGCAATCCCACACTGTCTGCTGACGCTTGATCAGCAGCAAGCCGCGGTTTTGCCGTTCGCCGGCCAGCCACATCTGATCGCCCGCCGGGTTGATCGCCAGACCTTCGAAGATCGCATTGAAATGCAGGAGCATGCCACTGGCCCGCGCTTCGCGAACCATCATCGGCGAAATCTTCAGCCAGTTGACCGGGCCGCTGACGGGCACCTGCAAGACCGCCGCGTGCCCCTCGCTGACGATGTAGCGATTGCCAGTGCTGTCGCAACTGATGCCTTCGAAATCCAGGTCGCCACCGCGCACGAACGACGCGGCCCAATTGCGCGAGCGCAACCCCCACGGCAAACCGGTCTCCGGCACTGGCGGCACGTCGATATGCAAGGCTTCGGCCTGCCAGACCTGATCGGCGGTATTGAGCCGGTAGATCTGATCATCATCACGGTCCGACACCGCCCACAACTCGCTGCCACACATGGCCAGCCCCGACAGGTTGCCGCCGCGCATGCCGTCGACCGGGTGTTCGGAGAGCACACGCAGCTCCTGCAGCGGTTCGGCCGACACGCTCATCGCACTCAGCAGCAAGGCACCCGCCAAGGCCCAGCCAAACCGCATCAGGCCAGCACCTCGGCGAGGTTGCCCTTGGATTCGAGCCAGGTCTTGCGGTCACCGGCGCGTTTCTTCGCCAGCAGCATGTCCATCATTTCCGAGGTTTCGGCGAAATCGTCGCCCAGCGTCAACTGCACCAGACGCCGGGTGTTCGGGTCCATGGTGGTTTCACGCAGTTGCGGCGGGTTCATTTCACCCAGACCTTTGAATCGGGTGACCTGCGGTTTGCCGCGTTTCTTCTCGGCCACCAGACGGTCGAGAATCCCGTCGCGCTCGGCTTCGTCGAGGGCGTAGTAGATCTCTTTGCCGAGGTCGATGCGGTACAGCGGCGGCATCGCCACGTAGACGTGACCGGCATCCACCAGCGGGCGGAAGTGCTGGACGAACAACGCGCACAGCAGCGTGGCGATGTGCAGACCGTCGGAGTCGGCGTCGGCGAGGATGCAGATTTTGCCGTAGCGCAGCTGGCTCATGTCTGCGGCGCCCGGATCGACCCCGATCGCTACGGCGATGTTGTGCACTTCCTGGCTGGCGAGCACTTCGCTGCCGTCGACTTCCCAGGTGTTGAGGATCTTGCCGCGCAACGGCAGGATCGCCTGGAATTCCTTGTCCCGCGCTTGCTTGGCGGAACCACCGGCGGAATCACCTTCGACCAGGAACAGCTCGGAACGCATCGGGTCCTGACCCGCGCAGTCAGCCAGTTTGCCCGGCAGCGCCGGCCCCTGGGTGACGCGCTTACGCTCGACCTTTTTGCTCGCCTTGAGGCGGCGACCGGCGTTGTTGATCGCCAGTTCGGCCAGCGCCAGACCGGTTTCCGGGTTGGCGTTGAGCCACAGACTGAACGCGTCCTTGACCACACCGGAGACAAACGCCGCCGCTTCACGGGACGACAGGCGCTCTTTGGTCTGGCCGGAGAATTGCGGTTCCTGCATCTTCATCGACAGCACGAAAGCGATGCGCTCCCAGACGTCTTCCGGCGCCAGCTTCACGCCGCGCGGCAGCAGGCTGCGGAATTCGCAGAACTCGCGCATCGCATCGAGCAGGCCCTGACGCAGACCGTTGACGTGGGTACCGCCCTGCGCCGTCGGGATCAGGTTGACGTAGCTTTCCTGCACCGCATCGCCACCTTCCGGCAGCCACAACAGCGCCCAATCGACCGCTTCCTTGTTACCGGCCAGGCTGCCGCAGAACGGCTCGTCCGGCAGGCGTTCGAATTCGCTGACCGCGTCCACCAGGTAGGAGCGCAGACCGTCTTCGTAATGCCACTCGACTTTCTCGCCGGTGCCTTTGTCTTCGAAGCTGACCAGCAGCCCCGGGCACAGCACAGCCTTGGCCTTGAGCACGTGCTTGAGGCGGCTGATGGAGAATTTCGGTGAATCGAAGTATTTCGGATCCGGCGCGAAGTACACGCTGGTCCCGGTGTTGCGCTTGCCGACGGTGCCGACGATTTCCAGTTCGGTGGCTTTGAAGCCATCGGCGAAGGTCATCTGGTATTCGTTGCCGTCACGTTTTACCCGTACCCGGACTTCGGTCGACAAGGCGTTGACCACGGAAATACCCACCCCGTGCAGACCGCCGGAGAACTGGTAGTTCTTGTTGGAAAACTTGCCGCCCGCATGCAGCTTGGTGAGGATCAGCTCGACCCCCGACACACCCTCTTCCGGGTGGATGTCGACCGGCATGCCGCGACCGTCGTCGCTGACTTCCAGCGAGTGATCGGCGTGCAGAATGACCTGCACCGATTTGGCGTGGCCGGCCAGGGCTTCGTCGACACTGTTGTCGATGACTTCCTGGGCGAGGTGGTTCGGCCGACTGGTGTCGGTGTACATGCCGGGGCGTTTACGCACCGGGTCGAGGCCCGAGAGGACTTCGATGGCGTCGGCGTTATAAGAGCTAGCGCTGGGAGTGGCCATAGGGTCTCGTCGTCAGTGATTCAATGAAAAAGGGGCAAGACTTCACAGTGCGGTGAAATCGATTGCCTGATACAAATCGGCGCCAATGCCGGCAAAACTCAGCAACGCCGGCAACTGCCCGGCAAAACCCTGGAAACCATGGTCGCCGCCGGCCTGAATGCGCAGAGCACAGGCCCGGTAATACTGCTGGGCGAGGCGATAATCCAGTGTTTCATCGCCGGTCTGCAACCACACCTGATAACGCTGTGCATCCACGGGCGCCGGCACTTCCAGCTCGGCCAGGGCCGTCACATGGTCGCGGGTCAATTCCCAGGTCTCATCGGTATACAGGTTTTTCTGCGTGCCCAGGTATCCGTCGAACATCCGGTGCGGGCTGACCGCCGGGTTGACCAGCAGGGCTTTCAAGCCGTGGCGCTCAGCCAGGTGAGTCGCATAGTAGCCGCCGAGCGAGCTTCCCACCAGCAACGGCCGGCCCAGCTCGGCAATCGCCTGCTGCAACTGACCGATGGCTTCTCGCGGGTGGTGATGCAGCGCCGGGACACGCAATTGGTCGCTCAAACCCAGCCGCTCCATTACCTCGACCAGCTGACAGGCCTTTTTCGAAGCCGGGGCGCTGTTGAAACCGTGGATATAGAGGATCGAACCGGACATTTGAGCTCCCTGGGTGTCGGCGAAAGATAGCGGAGTTTACAGGGAGAAAGCCCCTCACCCTAGCCCTCTCCCGGAGGGAGAGGGGACTGAATGGGGGATATTCAAGAGCTACACCGACTTGAGCGAGTTTCAGCGAATCCATAATCGACACATTCTTTCAGGTCGATGGATAACGCCAGACACCTCGGTCAGCTCCCTCTCCCTCCGGGAGAGGGCTGGGGTGAGGGGCTCTTGATCGAAATCAGTAGCCTTCGGAGCCGTAATCGACGGTGAATTCGAAGTCGGTAACGCGCTCGACGCCGGTTTCCAGCCGTCCATCCGGCAACAGCCGCAACCAGCGATATCCCGGCGCCTGCTCGCCCACCTTGAAGTCTTCACTCCCCGGTTCGAACTGAATGCAGGTCGAAGGCGAGGCCATCAGCCGAACGCCGTTGCGCTCGCGGTCGAATTCCTGATGCACATGCCCCCACAGCACTGCGCGGGCCTGCGGAAAACGATCCAGCACCGCGAAAAACGCTTCCGGGTTACGCAAGCCGATCGGCTCCGCCCACGCGCAACCGATCGGCACCGGATGATGGTGGAAACACACCAGATGATGGCGCTGCGGGGCTTCGCTCAGCGAACGTGCGAGCAACTGCAACTGATCGTCCTGCAGATAACCCGGCACAGAACCCGGCACCGCCGAATCGAGCAAGGTCACCCGCCAGTTACCGATGTCCACCACCGATTCCAGCAACGCGCTTTGCTCCGCGGCCTCGGCCATGATTCGCGGCTCATCGTGATTGCCGGGAATCCAGCGCGCCGGCGCACTGATCTGCCGCGTCAGGTCACGAAACTGTCGATACGACTCGAGGGTGCCGTCCTGGGAAATATCCCCCGTGGCCAGCAGCAGATCAATCTGTGGCTGCTGACCCAGCGCCAGCTCGATGACTTTTTGCAGGCTTTCGCGGGTATTCATGCCCAGCAGTGTGCCGTCCGCCTCGGCGAACAGATGACTGTCGGATAACTGCACCAGCAACGCCGGATCGGCGGTGGTCAATGTGGATACGCTCGGCAAGGCGTTCTCCCAGGGCAAAAGCACGGAATCGGTTGAATGGCGCAATTATGCTGGGGGATGACACAAAGAGGAAACCGACGAACCGGACGCAGTTCACAACTAGCGTACGACTTCGTACTCATGCCCCAGGGCCAGACAATGGCTCAGCCATTCCCCCAGGAACAGATTGAGCTGGGCCTTTTCATCCGGCTGATGCATCGCGGCGTTCGGGTAAGGATAGATGCCGCGAAAGCGTCGTGCATGTTCAGCGCTGATGACCTCGGCCATGCGCGCGTCGTGGTAGACCTGCACTTCCAGCTGCGGCACCGGCAGCCACGGCAGACTGTGTTCCTGACGCACCTGCAAGGTGGTGGTGTACGGACAGGTCTGCAGCACTTCGAGGGCCAGCACGCCGAGCATCTGCTCGCCCTGGGTCACGGCGATGCGCCGCGCCTCGGGTTCGTTGCGCATGTCCGGCACCAGTCGCATCAGGCGCGCGTAGTTGGCCTCGCAGGCAGCTTGCAGCCCCGCGAGGTCGACTCGATAACGATCGCGCAGCTTGTTTACGACCATAACCCCCTCACTTCGGCGCGGTTCAGCGCCAGCCATTGCAAGGCGATGATGCTCGCCGCGTTGGCAATGCGTCCGTCACGGACGGCCTGCAAGGCATCTTCGAACGCCCAGACCGTGACGCGGATATCTTCTGCTTCTTCCTCCAGCCCATGCAGGCCGCCCACGCCGTCGGTGCTGCAGTGCCCCAGGTACAAATGCACGAATTCATTGCTGCCGCCCGGCGACGGAAAATACTTGGTCATCGGCCACAAGGACTTGATGTCCAGTCCAGCTTCCTCCTGCGCCTCGCGGTGAGCAACTTCTTCCGGCACTTCAGCCTTGTCGATCAGACCGGCGACCAGTTCGACCAGCCACGGGTTGTCGGTCTTGCCCATGGCGCCGACGCGAAACTGCTCGAGCAGCACCACTTCATCGCGCTGCGGATCGTAGGGCAGCAGGCACACGGCATCGTGACGCACGAAGACTTCGCGGTTGATCTCGCGGCTCATGCCGCCGGCGAACAGCTCATGGCGCAGGTGCAAACGGTCGAGCTTGTAGAAGCCCTCGTAGCAGCGCTCGCGCTTTACAACATCGACGGTGGCCGGAGTGGCGTTGGCAAAATCAGTCATGAGCATCCTCTCTACTGCAAATCCGATTCGAGGTTGCTTTGGGTGACTGGCAACCTCGACTTCGCGCCATCCTAACGCGCCCGCGATGATTGATGCAGCCCCTTTACCGTCAGCGGGATGGACGGTGGAGGCGAAACCCACTCTAATTAGCTTAGTGGCGAACTGACTGCCTCGACGAGAGTCGAAGCGGATAACTTTTTGCCTTCCTCTGTTTCACAAAGGACGCCCATGTCGCTCTTCAAAATTGCCTCCGTGGCCGCCATCGCCCTGACTCTTGGCGCATGCTCGAGCCTGTTCCAGCCCAGCTACCGCACGCCGCTGGAAACCACCCGCGATGCGTCGGAAACCCTGAAACCCGGCTGTTCCGGCCCGGACTGCCCACTGGTAAACATCGATACCCTGCGTTTCCCGGCTGAGCCGGCACTGGATGGCATCATTGAAAAGCGTCTGCTGCAAATGACCCGCAGCGAGCCAAATGCGCCGGTGGCACCAACGCTGGCCGCCTATCGTGATCAGTTCCTGCGCACCGCCGACCCACACTACGGCAGCTATTTGCAGGCCAAGGTACGTGAGCAGCATGACGGCTTGGTGATCATCGAGTTGTCGAGCTACCTCGACACCGGTGGCGCTCATGACACACCGGGGCGCGGCTTCATCAACTATTCGCGTCAGCAGCACAAAGTGCTGAGCCTGTCGGACATGTTGCTGCCGGGTCAGGAAGAAATGTTCTGGAAAGCCGCACAGGTGGTGCACAACAGCTGGCTGATCAACACCAGGCTCGATCAGGAACCGGAGTTCGTGAAGAATTGGCCATTCGTGAAAACCCCGAACGTGGCCCTGACAACCGGCGGCGTGGTGCTCAAGTACAACGTGAGCACCATCGCGCCTTACGCGCTGGGCCTGATCGAAATGACGATCCCTTACGCGCGCCTGAACGGCATTCTCAAACCCGAGCTGTTTCCGGGCCGTAGCTGAAGGCTCGGCCGAGCACCAGCTGTAGCAGCCCTGCCAGCACCAGCGCCGGCAGGGTCGCGCCGACATCCGGATACAGATTCGCCAGCAAGTGGTAGGTGCTGATACCGCCCAGCCACGCCAACAGCGCCGGCCAGCGCAACGCGGCCGCAGCGACCTGGCCCCGGCGCTTGCGCAGGATGAAGTGATCGACCAGTACCACGCCGAACAGCGGCGCGAACACCGAGCCGATCAGCAGCAGGAAGTTCTGGTACTGCGCCAGTGGCGCCAGCAGCGCGATCAGGGTGCAGAGCACGCCGATGGCCAAGGCCAGATGCTCGACTTTCAAGCGCAACAGAATCCCGCTCGACACCGCCGCCGAGTGAATGTCGGCGAAGGCGTTTTCCGACTCGTCCAACAGAATCAGCAACAGCGGAATCCCCAGGCCAGCACCGGCCAAAGCCAACAGTAACGCGTTGACTTCACCGCTCGGCGCGAACGCCAGGGTGTAGGCCACGCCGAGGCTCATCAACCAGAAATTGCCGATGAAGAAACCGATGGCGGTGCCGCCAAATACGTTCTTCGCGCGCTTGCCGAAACGCGAGTAATCGGCGATCAGCGGCAGCCACGACAGCGGCATCGCGATAGCAATGTCGAAGCCCACGGCGAAGGGCATCGAACCGTCCCCGGTACGCGCCCAAAGCGCAGCCAGATCGGCCTTGGCGAACAGGTTCCAGGTCAGCCAGATGCAGGCCGCGAGGATCAGCCATATGCCCCATTTACGCAGGATCTTGCGCACGAACGTCAGCGGCCCGCTGACGGCGAGCAGGGTCGCCAGCGCACCAAAGCACAAGGTCCAGAGCATCGGGCTGGCCCACAGCGAACCTTCGCTGAACGCACGGGTGCCGAGCAGGCTGGCGGCGTCACGCATGACGATGATTTCGAACGAGCCCCAACCGATCAGTTGCAGCAGGTTGAGCAGCGCCGGCAGGCCCGCGCCTTTGCTGCCGAGGCTGAGTTTCAGCGCGGCCATCGACGACAGGCCGGTGTCGCTGCCGATCACCCCGACTGCTGCCAGCAATAGCACGCCGACCAGGGTGCCGAGGAAGATCGCCAGCAGTGAACCGGACAGGCCGAGACCGGGCGCCAGCAAGGCACCGGTCTGCAACACCATCAGGCCGATGCCGAGGGAAAACCACAGGGAAAACAGATCGCGACCGCCGAATACCCGCTTGTCGGCGGGTACGGCGAGGTCGGGGGAATAAGTGCTGGGTTGAATGCTCAAGGGTGTTATCTCGGAGGAGTATTTTTGTCATTGAGATCCTTGGCGCCTGTTCTGACGCCTTCGCGAGCAAGCCCGCTCCCACACTGGATCTCCCGTGAACACAAGTTTTGTGAACAACTGGATTCAGAATGTGGGAGCGGGCTTGCTCGCGAAGAGGCCAGCACAGACACCGCAGACTTCAGGTCAGATCAAACCTTCTTGTACAGCTGACTGCCTTCCTTCTTGAACCGCTCGGCCTGTTCCGCGAGGCCTTGGGCGACATCCACGTCGACCGCGTCGATCCGCTGGTTGGCCGCGTACTCGCGGACTTCCTGAGTGATCTTCATCGAGCAGAATTTCGGCCCGCACATCGAACAGAAGTGCGCGACCTTGGCCGAGTCCTTCGGCAGGGTTTCATCGTGATACGAACGGGCAGTGTCCGGGTCGAGACCGAGGTTGAACTGGTCTTCCCAACGGAATTCGAAACGCGCCTTGCTCAAGGCGTTGTCACGAATCTGCGCGCCCGGATGGCCCTTGGCAAGGTCGGCGGCATGGGCGGCGATCTTGTAGGTGATGATCCCGGTTTTCACGTCATCCTTGTTCGGCAGGCCGAGGTGTTCCTTCGGCGTCACGTAGCAGAGCATCGCGCAACCGAACCAGCCGATCATCGCCGCACCGATACCCGAGGTGATGTGGTCGTAACCCGGAGCGATGTCGGTGGTCAGCGGGCCGAGGGTGTAGAACGGCGCCTCGTCGCAGCACTCCAGCTGCTTGTCCATGTTCTCTTTGATCAACTGCATCGGCACATGGCCCGGGCCTTCGATCATGCACTGCACGTCGTGTTTCCAGGCGATCTTGGTCAACTCGCCGAGGGTCTCCAGTTCGCCGAATTGCGCTTCGTCGTTGGCGTCGGCAATCGAGCCCGGACGCAGGCCATCGCCCAGCGAGAAGCTGACGTCGTAGGCCTTCATGATTTCGCAGATTTCGTCGAAGTGGGTGTAGAGGAAGTTCTCTTTGTGGTGCGCCAGGCACCACTTGGCCATGATCGAACCACCACGGGAAACGATGCCGGTCACACGCTTGGCGGTCAGCGGCACGTAGCGCAACAGCACGCCGGCGTGGATGGTGAAGTAGTCGACGCCCTGCTCGGCCTGTTCGATCAGCGTGTCGCGGAACAGCTCCCAGGTCAGGTCTTCAGCCACTCCGTTGACCTTCTCCAGCGCTTGATAGATCGGCACGGTACCGATCGGCACCGGCGAGTTGCGGATGATCCACTCGCGGGTTTCGTGGATGTGTTTGCCGGTGGACAGGTCCATCACGGTGTCCGACCCCCAGCGAATGCCCCAGGTCAGTTTCGCCACTTCTTCTTCGATGGACGAACCCAGCGCGCTGTTGCCGATGTTGCCGTTGATCTTCACCAGGAAGTTACGGCCGATGATCATCGGCTCCAGCTCGACGTGGTTGATGTTGGCCGGAATGATCGCGCGGCCACGGGCGATTTCTTCACGGACGAATTCAGCGGTGATTTCTTTCGGGATGCTCGCACCGAAGCTGTGACCGGCGTGTTGCTGAGTCAACAGGCCCGCGGCGCGGGCCTCTTGCAGCTTCATGTTTTCGCGGATGGCGACGTATTCCATCTCGGCGGTGATGATGCCTTTGCGCGCGTAGTGCATCTGGCTGACGTTGGCCCCGGCCTTGGCCCGGCGCGGGTTGTTGACGTGAGCGAAACGCAGTTTGGTCAGCTCCGGGTCAGCGAGGCGTTCCTGACCGAAGTTCGAACTCAAGCCTGGCAGACGCTCGGTGTCACCACGGTCGTCGATCCACGCCGAACGCACGTCGCCCAGACCTTTGCGCACATCGATCACCACGTTCGGATCGGTGTACGGACCCGAGGTGTCATACACGGTGACCGGCGCATTGATTTCGCCGCCGAAGTCAGTCGGGGTCACATCCAGGGTGATTTCGCGCATCGGCACGCGGATGTCCGGGCGCGAGCCCTGAACGTAGACTTTCTGCGAACGAGTGAAGGGTTGAACGGACTGTTCATCGACCTTGGCCGAGTCACTCAGGTTGATCGCGTTTTTTGATTTTGTCGTCATCACGGGCTCTCCAGACAGCATCCAGCAGTGGATTGTCGGAGCAGAACCTGAAAGGCACGGACGCACCAGGACTGGTGCTGTGCATCGTCGTCGAGCGTTCGATTGTCGAACAATTTCCCGGACGAAGCACAAGAGGACTCGCCGGGTGACGAGAAATCTTGTTCCCTACGCAGGCGCTAACCTGATCAGGTTCAACGGGATCCGAAATTATTCGATCTCAGCCTCATAGCAAGGCACCCCGACAAGAACCCGGCCAGTCTAGACACAACCGGCAAAGAACGCCAACACCGCAGCAAACACCTTGATGAATGGCGTAATTAGCGGGACTTGCAGGATTGTTGCCGCACGTTTGCACAACTACACTCGCTGTGCCTTGCGCGCCTTGACGCTGCCGGGGCCGCGCCGTAGCCTTGGCGCGCACATTATTTTCATAATATTTTTTGCTAGGGATCGCCTCATGCTGCGCAAACTTTCACTGGCTCTTGCCGTGTCTTGTGCGTCCAACGCAATGGCCTGGGCAGCAGAAGCGCCCTTGTCGACCAAGACCGATCTGGTCAGCGTCTATCAGGAAGCGGTCGACAACAACGCCGATCTGGCCGCCGCCCGCGCCCAGTACGGTGCACAGAAAGAAGTGGTGCCACAGGCCCGCGCAGGGTTGCTTCCCAACTTGTCTGGTGGCGCCGAAGTGGCGGACGTGCGCACCTCGATCGACCAGCCTTCGGCCATTGCCAATCGCAGCGCGCATTCCTATCAGGCGACCCTGGCCCAGCCATTGTTCCGCGCTGATCGCTGGTTCCAGTACCAGGCCGCCAAGGACGTCAACGAACAGGCCGCCCTGCAACTCTCGGCCACCGAGCAGAACCTGATTCTGCAATCGGCCGAAAGCTACTTCAACGTGCTGCGCAGTCAGGACAACCTGGCTTCGACCAAGGCTGAAGAAGCCGCGTTCAAGCGTCAGCTCGATCAGTCCAACGAGCGCTTCGACGTCGGCCTGTCGGACAAGACCGACGTACTGCAATCGCAAGCCAGCTACGACACCGCGCGCGCCAACCGGATCGTTGCGCAGCGTCAGGTGGATGATGCGTTCGAAGCGCTGATCACTCTGACCAACCGCCAGTACAACTCGATTCAGGGCATCGTTCACACGCTGCCGATCCTGCCGCCGACGCCAAACGACGCCAAGGCCTGGGTCGACACCGCAGGCAAACAGAACCTCAATCTGCTGGCGAGCAACTTTGCGGTCAGCTCCGCCGAACAGACCCTCAAACAGCGCAAGGCCGGTCACCTGCCGACCCTCGATGCCGTGGCCATATACGAAAAGGGTGACAACGACGCCCTCGGCTTCGCCAACCCGAACGCCTTCGGTACTCCGTACGGTGGCAATGTCGAGCAAAGCACCCTGGCCCTGCAACTGAACATTCCGATCTACAGCGGCGGGCTGACCAGCTCGCAAGTGCGCCAGTCCTATGCGCAGCTGGATCAGAGTGAGCAACAGCGCGAATCCCTGCGCCGGCAAGTGGTGGAAAACACCCGCAACCTGCATCGCGCGGTGAACACGGATGTCGAGCAGGTGCAGGCGCGCCGCCAGTCGATCATCTCCAACCAGAGTGCGGTGGAAGCCACGGAAATCGGTTATCAGGTGGGTACGCGCAACATCGTCGACGTGCTCGATGCGCAGCGTCAGCTGTACACCTCGGTGCGCAACTACAACAACACCCGCTACGACTACATCCTCGACAACCTGCGTTTGAAGCAGGCAGCGGGAACGTTGAATCCGGGTGACTTGCAGGACCTGGCGCGCTATCTGAAGCCCGACTACAACCCGGACAAGGACTTCCTCCCGCCGGATCTGGCCAAGGCAGCCGAAGCACAGCTCAAGGCGCGCCCGTAAACAGCAAACAAGATACCTGTGGCGAGGGAGCTTGCTCCCGCTCGGCTGCGCAGCAGTCGTAAACCTGGCAACTCGATGTATCAGGTCTTGGGGCAGCTGCGCTGCCCAACGGGAGCAAGCTCCCTCGCCACAGGGGTTGAGTGCAAATCAGCGAATCAACCTGCCCAGCCCATCCAGCAACCGCTGCAACGCCCCCTGATTACGGCGCATCACCGCCAGCCCGGCCTCGGCCATGCGTTGCGCATCGCGGGGTAATTCGAACAGGCGCTGCACTGCCACCGCCAGCCCTTCGGCATCATCCACTTCGGCCAACGCCCCGGCTTCGCGCAATTGCGCGGCGATGTCGAGGAAGTTGAACAGATGCGGGCCACTGATCACCGGTTTGGCCAGTGCCGCCGGCTCCAGCAGATTGTGCCCACCGTTCGGTACCAGGCTGCCGCCAACGAAAGCGCTGTCAGCCAACGCGTAGAGAAACAGCAACTCGCCCATGGTGTCGCCGAGCAGCACTGAAGTGTTCGCCTCGACATTGGCACCACTCGAACGGCGCACCGTGGCAAAGCCTTCACGCTGGCACAGCTCGAACACCGAGTTGAAGCGTTCGGGATGGCGCGGCACCAGAATCAGCAGCGCATTCGGGTAGTTCGCCAACAGCCGACGATGGGCGTCGAGCACGACCTCGTCTTCGCCTTCGTGGGTGCTGGCGGCGATCCATACCGGGCGTTCCAGCGCTTGCCACTGTCCGCGCAGCTCAGCGGCACGTTGCAGCAGTTGCGGGTCGATGGTCAGATCGAACTTGATCGAACCGGTGACTTCAACCGTCTGCGGGCGCGCGCCGAGATCGCGGAAGCGCTGGGCTTCAGCCTCGGTCTGCACCGCAAAAAAACTCATTTCAGCGAGCATCGGCGCGGTCAGTTTGCTGAAACGGCCATAACCTTTGGCCGAGCGCTCGGACAATCGCCCGTTGGCCAATGCCACTGGAATCCCGCGTTTGGCGCACTGATGAATGTGGTTGGGCCACAGTTCGGTTTCCATGATCACCGCCAGTTTCGGTTTGGCGTGATCAAGAAAACGCGCCGCTGCGCACGGCAAGTCATAGGGCAGATAGCAATGCTGGATGCGCGGTTCGTTGGCGAACAGTGCCTGAATCCGTTCCGATCCGGTCGGGGTCATGCAGGTCACGGTGATCGGCAGCTGTGGATAACGTTGCAGCAAGGCGCGAATCATCGGCGCAGCGGCGATGCTTTCGCCCACCGACACTGCGTGCACCCAGATCCCGCCGGGTTGCAGTGGTGGCATCCCGTAGGAGAAGCGCTCGCCAATCCGTTTGGCATACGCCGGGGCCTTGCGCGAGCGCAGCCACAGCCGAATCGCCACCAATGGCAGCCCCAGGTAAAACAGCGCGGTGTAGAGAGTTCTATTCATGGCGGCGGAGTTTATCGACTTTTGTCGCCAATCGCCCGCAAGTGCACGGCAAAACGTTCGGCCAGCCAGCGCGCCGCAGGCCCCAGGGGTTCATCCCGGCGCCAGACCAGTTCCACCACCAAGGCCGGCGGGGTCCATTCGCTGTCCAGTTCAACCATCAAACCCTGATAGGCCGAGTACTGCACCACATGCCGGGGCAGCCACGCCCAACCGAGATCGCGCACCAGCCATTCGGCCATCACGTAGAAACTGTCGGCGCGCCACACTTGCGGGCTGGCCGGTTCGTTGCCGGGGTAGACGCTGGTCTGCGTCGACATCAGCAATTGCCGATGCTGCGCCAGTTGCTGGCAGGTGACGTAGGACTGCGTCGCCAGCGGATGGTTGATGCCGCAGACGGTGACCATTTCTACCCGGCCCAGTACCCGTCGTTCCAGCGCTTCGGGGATTTCATCGTGATAGAACAGCAGGCCCAGATCGGCACGACGCTCGACCAGTTTGCGTGCGACTTCACCCTGGGCGGCGCTGGTCAGTTGCACTTCGAGACTGGGAAATTGCTCGGCCAGCGCATCGAAGCTTTCCACCAGTGCCTGATACGGCATGGCTTCATCCTGCGCCACGCGCAACTGCGCTTCCTGGCCGCGCATCATCGCCATCGCCCGACCGTTCAGACGCGCGCATTGGCGCAACACTTCGCGTGCCTCTTCGAGCAGTGCTTCCCCCGCTTCGGTGAGCCGGGGCTGGCGACCACTGCTACGCTCGAACAGGCTGACACCCAAATCGTCCTCCAACATGGCGATGGCGCTGCTGATCGCCGACTGCGCCTTGCGCTGCTGGCGCGCCACGGCGGAGAACGAGCGTTGCTCGGCGACGCTGACGAAGGCGCGCAGTTGATCGAGATTCCACTGGGTATTCATGCGGCGGCCCATCTTGAAAACAGATAGGTAATGACTTTACCCCATCTGGCGAGCGACTAGAATGCCGCCTCAGCAAGCAACGTTTTACATGAGGATCTACACATGAACGCCTACGCCTTCCTGGCTATCGCCATCTGCGCCGAAGTGATCGCCACCGTTTCGATGAAAGCGGTCAAAGGCTTGAGCACCCCGCTGCCGCTGATCTTGGTCATTGTCGGCTACGGGATCGCTTTCTGGATGCTGACTCTGGTGGTGCGCACCGTGCCAGTGGGTGTTGCCTACGCCGTGTGGGCCGGTATGGGCATCGTGATGGTCAGCGTCGCGGCGCTGTTCATTTATGGGCAAAAGCTGGATGTGCCGGCGATGCTCGGAATGGCGTTGATCGTGCTCGGTGTGGTGGTCATCCAGTTGTTCTCGAAAACTGCCGGTCACTGATTTGCAGTAACGCACATCCCCTGTGGGAGCGGGCTTGCTCGCGAATGCGGTTTATCAGACAACATTTCTGTTAACTGACACAGCGCATTCGCGAGCAAGCCCGCTCCCACATCTGGTTTTGCATCTGCCCTGTTGATCATCGACAAATCCCCCTCTTTCCCGAGTCTGTATACTGCGCCCTCGTCTTGAACACTGAGGTCGCTGCATGCCATCCGTTATTTCCACCGACGTTCTGATTGTCGGCGCTGGTGTCGCCGGCCTCTGGCTGAATGCGCGTCTGCGCCGCCAGGGTTTTTCGACCGTGCTGGTGGAAAGCGCCAGCCTCGGCGGCGGGCAGAGTGTGAAGTCCCAGGGCATCATCCACGGCGGCGCCAAGTATGCGTTGCACGGTGCGCTGACCGGTGCCTCGGAAGCCATCGCCGACATGCCGCGCCGCTGGCGTGAAGCGCTGGCCGGCAACGGCGAGCTGGATCTGTCCGGCGTGCGCCTGCTGTCCGAAGCGCATTACCTTTGGTCACCCGGCACCCTCGCCGGCAATCTCACCAGTTTCTTCGCCAGTAAAGCCGTGCGTGGCCGGGTCGATCAGGTCAAGGGCGAGCAACTGCCGCCCGCGTTGCAAGACAAACGCTTCAAGGGCAAGGTCTACCGCCTCGCCGAGTTGGTGGTCGACGTGCCAAGCCTGATTCAGCGCCTGGCCGATCTGGCCGGTGACGGTCTGCTCGCCGGACAAACCATCGAGCCGCTGCTGGAAGCGGGTGTACTGGTCGGCCTGAAGGTCGACGGCCGCGAGATTCGCGCCCAGCGCATCGTCCTCAGTGCCGGTGCCGGTACCGCCCGATTGCTGGAAGACCTGGGCCTGACCCAACCGGCGATGCAACGCCGGCCGCTACACATGATCATCGCCAAGGGCCCGAGCCTGAAGCCGTTGTACGCCCATTGTCTGGGCGGTGGCACCAAGCCGCGCATCACCGTCACCACTCACCCGGCTGCTGATGGCAACTGGGTCTGGTACCTGGGCGGCGACATTGCCGAAAGCGATGGCGTGGCCCGCGAGCCGGCCGAGCAGATCGCCACCGCGCAGAAAGAACTTGGCCAGTTGCTGCCATGGATCGACCTGAGCCAGGTGCAATGGGCGACCTTGCGCGTGGATCGCGCCGAGCCGCTGCAAACCGGCTTGAGCCGTCCGGACAACGCCTTCCTCGCCGAGCAGGGTCGCCTGCTGGTGGGCTGGCCGACCAAACTGGCACTGGCGCCAGACTTCGCCGACCGCGTTATTGCCTCGCTGCAGCGCGACGGCATCCAGCCGCAACCGACCGAGCCGTTGCCGGCATTGCCAAAACCACCGATGGGCGTACCGGCCTGGGAGCAATTGTTGCCATGAGCGTCCCTACCCTGCACGAACTGCATCGTCCACTGGGCAGCACCGGTCTGATGGTTTCACCGCTGGGCCTGGGCACGGTCAAACTCGGCCGCGACCAAGGGGTGAAATACCCCAACGGCTTTCAGATCCCCGACGATGACGCGGCACGCATGCTGCTCAATCAGGCCAAAGGGCTGGGCATCAACCTGATCGACACCGCGCCGGCCTACGGGCGCAGCGAAGAACGCCTCGGCCCGCTGTTGCGCGGCCAGCGGCAGGACTGGGTGATCGTCAGCAAGGTCGGCGAAGAGTTTGCCGACGGCCTGTCGCGCCATGACTTCAGCGCCGCACACACACGGATGTCGGTCGAGCGCAGCCTGCAACGTCTTGAAACCGATTTTATCGACCTGGTGCTGGTGCACTCCGACGGCAACGACATGGCGATCCTTGAGCACGAAGAGGTCTACGCCACACTCGCCGCAATGAAGGCCGAGGGCAAGATTCGCGGCTTCGGCTTCTCCGGCAAAACGGTCGAGGGCGGCCTCAAGGCGCTGGAGCAAGGGGACTGCGCGATGGTCACCTACAATCTGAACGAACAGAACGAGAAGGCAGTCATTGACTATGCTGCTGCCCACGGCAAAGCCATTCTGGTGAAAAAAGCCCTGGCCAGCGGCCATGTGTGCCTGAGTCCGGGCGTGGATCCGGTGCGCGCCAGCTTCGAGTTGTTGTTCCAACAGCCCGGTGTGGCCAGTGCTATTGTCGGGACGATCAATCCGCTGCACCTCGCCCATAACGTTGCGACCGTTGCCCAGGTCCTTCGTGGTCACTGACGCCGCCCCGCGGCCTTAAGCAGGAGCCGACATGCCGCGCACGCTCATCAGAAAGAACCCGAGCAACTTCAAGACACTGCCGCTGTTCGTCGAGGCCACGCCCGAAGGCCTGACGTATCAGAGCGTCGGCATGCCGCTGAATTTCGCCCAGACCCTGCAACGGCGCAAACCGGTGAGCGTGGCGGATGCCGAGCGCTTCGCGGTGGAGCTGGCCAACCTCGGGGTCTCGGTGCGCCTGACCCTGCATTGGCAGAATCGCGATTACTGGGTGCTGGTGCGCCAGCGTCGGCAGGATCGTGGCGATGTGGTGCTCAAGCTGATTTCCGGTTACGTGCCTGCTCAAGAACTGAACATCCCGTTGCACACGGCGATTCAGGAAATCGCCGAAGAGTGTCTGCTGGAAACCCCGGAAGGCTGGCTCGGCGGACGCTTCAACGACACCTGGCTACCCGCACCCTACTCGTCCGCCCTGCATTACCGCGAGGCCCTGCCGTTTCGCCTGACGCCGCAATCCGGTTCGGCGCGGCCGGTGCGCTGCGCCAATCTGCAATTGCTCGAACGGCCACGGGCCTACGTGCATCTGCCGACCGCATCGCTGCAACTGATCTATGACTTGCGCCTGGAGGTGCCCAAGGAAGTCAAATCCTTGAGCCTGTTTCACGTCGATGAACGACTGGAAGGCGATCAGCTTGTCGCGCGACTCGACCGCAAGCGCCCCGATCTGTACCTGATGCCGTTGCAGGACGGCGAACCGCTGGCCGAGCTGTATACCTTGAAGAAAGGTCAGTTGTCTCCGGCAGGTACACGCGGTCTGTATCTGGCCGAAAGCTTTGCCAGACAGGATGGCTGGCTGGTGCGGGACGAGCGGATTCGCTGGAAGGACTGGCTCGTGGCGCAGGGGCTGGCGACGCCAAAAGCACCCCGCACCAGTCTCAGACAATTGAGCCTCAAGGCATTGAAGCTGGTCGGTCTGGTCAAACGTCGCCAGAGCAAATAGCGTTTAGCGTCGACGGTCCATGAACGTGCGCAACGTGGCGAACCAGTGAAAGTAGCGATTCTCGCGTTTGCCCATGCCCCGCTTGGGCGAAAACGACTCCTCGGCAAACGCACCATTGATCCGCACGCGTGACGCCTGGGTCGGCAGCGTGCAGACCCTGGCATCTGCCCGCTGCATGGCAAACTTGAGCAGGCGCTCGGAATGCAGCTTCCTGCCCGTCTCCTTGCAGAAGTCGAAGATGCGCTCGATTCTTTTGCCATATGCCCTGTAAGTGTCGCGCCCACAGACGGCAAAGCGGTCGTTCAGTCCGCCCCACCACTGCCAGTCAGGTATGTAGACGTTATGTCGACGGGCATCGGGCTGATTGAACATGTAGGCCGGCAACGGCGTGTGAAAGAAATTGTCCGGGCGCACGAACACCACGAAATCCGGGTTGAACGCCTCAATCATCGTGGTCACGGTGTGCAGCGAATTGAGCTGATAAATCAGGTTGCGCAGCGAGGCGTAGTCGTCATTCCAAGTGTCGCCGAGGGTTTTTACCCGTTCGAAATCCCAGCGCTCCAGCACGCCGTCGGTGGCGGTGATGCCGCCCTTCATCGACTCGAAAGGTCGATAGTTGTCAGCCGCAAGCTCACCCTGCTCGCCGGACCTTGCGTTGCTGACCTCGCCAACCTGATACAGATGGTAGAAACACTGCACATTGCAGTCGGCTGGCAATTGCGCCAGAACGTTTTGCTCGATGGAAGGGAAACAGATGTCCGAGTTCCTTGGAATCCCGAAAAACGCCACCGCAATGTTCAACACTCGACCACACCTTTTATAAGTAAAACCAACCGCGAGCCCGTTGCGAATGTCGCATTGTTTAGCGACGGCGGAACCACCGCTGCCACCAGGGACGCGGCAACAGCGGCACGGTGATCACGTCTGATTGCAGCAGCCATTGCCGCTCATAGTCCCAGGCATGGCCGCTCCACAGTTTGCCCGCTTCATTGGAGAAACCGAGCGTCATGAGCTGGTAGTTGTAATCGCCCTGCCCGCGCAACCAGTCCAGCAGCACCAGCGCATTGAATCCCGTGGACGGCCCTACAAAGCGCTTGCCGCCTGGACGCTCCACCGGATAATTCCACAAGGGCGGCAGCGGAATACGCTCCCAGAAAAGGGCGACGCCCGGGATCGGACACATCGCCCCGGTGGCGCCCACCAGCAGGGTGAAACACCGTCCACCCTGCTCGATCAGGCGCTGCACCTCCGGGCCGGGAGGGAGGCCGAAGAAGTAAGCGTCCGGCGCATTGAAACCATGAACAAACAGGTTGACGCTCTGCGGGTTGAGCAAAGACGCTTTGACGCAGGTATTGAAACTGACCACCACATCATCGGCGTTGATGGCCAATCGGTCGACGTCGGCCTGGGTGATGGCTGGGTTGTTGGCAATAAGTAGCACCCGTGGTGCTCGACGCAGACAGTCGATCAAGGCGTGCGGCAATGCCTGAGTCACTGATTGATGGCCGCCTGGCAGTGCATCCAGCGCCATGGGCGCAACGGTTCGTGACGCTTGATGCTCCATCATTTAACCCGGCACCTTCATCCCATAGCGTAACTTGACCCATAGCCGCGAGAATGCCGAGGGTGGTTGCCACGGACGCATTTCGCGCTGGATTTCGGCAGCGAGGGTTCGCCCGACACGGGCAAAGGAGTAGCGGTCTTCGGCAAATGCCTGGCCATTGCGGGCAATGCGATCGGCGAGCTGCGGATTGCTTTGCAGGAGCCGGATCTTCTCCACGGCCTCGTCTTCGCTGCGATAGAACACCGTGTTGTGCATGTCCTCGAAGCCCAGCAGACGGTCCTCTTCTCCCTGACTCCACGCCAGCAGCACACAACCGCACGCCATTGCCTCGAAGTTCTTGATCATGAACTCATTCATGCCGATGTCGGCACTGACGAAGATCCTGATGCGATTGAGCGTTTCCAGGTATTCAGTGCCGGAATTGGTGCGTGTCACCAGCAACCCGGTGCGCTGCGAAAGCGATTCCAGCAGTGCTTTGCGCAGTGCGTACTCGGTGCTTTTCAGACTGCCGAGAAAACCCAGTGGAATGTCGCGCTCGGTGCCGGTATTACGCAGCATCTGCTCGTCATAGCCCTTGGATACAAACACCGTATCAATGCCTTCTGCCTGCATCTTGCGGGCGACCACCGCCCCGGACACCAACGCCCGGCACGCGGGAAGTCGCTTGTACAGCCGTGAATACACGCCGCGGTACTTACTCTGGGGCATGTAGTTCTGGTACGCGTCGTGTTCGAGGAAGATCAGGCCGGGAATGCATTTGAGCACCCGCAACTGACGCACGACGCGTTTGACTCGCGTGAAAATCACAACACGATCGAAAGTCTGATACTCCACAGATGCCAGGAACGGTCCCAGGTTCATCTGCTGCTGCTTGCTCAAACGGTAGACGACGCATTCATCGCAGTTCTGCTGCACGATTTCGTACAACCGGTCCAGAATGACTCGCTGCTCGTCCATAACCAGGAGCATGACTTTCATAAATTAAATTACCGGGTGACAAAAGCTGGCGCGCGCAACGGTATTTGGCCCCAGCTTTGATGGAACGAATGAATCCCCATGACAACGTGCGCTCCCGCACGATTCAAAACACTCATGACTCTTCACATCAACGGCTGCGAATCTTTTCGACAATCGCCGTAGTCGAACTGTTTTCCACCAGCCCGAGTACTTTTACGGTGCCGCCGTAAGCACTTACGATGTCGGCACCGACCACTTGGTCGATTCCGTAATCCCCACCTTTGACCAGTACGTCCGGCTTGACCTCGCGCAACAGGTTTTCCGGGGTACCTTCCGGGAAGCTGATAACCCAGTCGACGGCGCCCAGACCAGCGAGTACCGCCATGCGCCGGTCAACGCTGTTGATCGGCCGCCCTGGCCCTTTCAGCCGGCTGACCGAGGCGTCATCGTTGACTGCTACGATCAGGCGATCGCCCTGAGCCCGCGCCTGCTCCAGATAAGTCACGTGACCCGCATGGAGAATATCGAAACACCCGTTGGTAAAGACGATTTTCTCGTTATGCGCCCGAGCGTCGTCGACTGCCAGCAGCAACTGTTCAATACCCAGTACACCGCGTTCGGAACCTTCTTCGCGCTGAATCGCGCGGCGCAGCTCCGGCGCACTGATCGCCGCCGTACCCAGTTTGCCAACGACAATACCCGCCGCCAGGTTGGCCAGCGCGACCGCGTGAGGCAGTTCTTCACCGGCAGCAATCGCCGCCGCCAGGGTGGAAATCACCGTATCACCAGCGCCGGTCACATCGAACACCTCACGGGCGCGAGCCGGCAAGTGTAGCGCCGGATGATCAGGGCGCAACAATGTCATCCCGTGCTCACCACGGGTCACCAGAAGTGCACCTAACTCCAGGTCGTGCATCAGGGCTGCGCCCTTGCTCACCAGTTCGTGCTCATCGACGCAACCGCCAACGATGGCTTCGAATTCGCTGAGGTTCGGCGTTATCAGACTGGCGCCACGGTAGATCGAAAAATCCTTGCCCTTGGGATCGGCCAGCACCGGAATGCCTTTGGCACGAGCCGCCTGAATCAGGGCTTGATGGTTCTTCAGCGCGCCTTTGCCGTAGTCCGACAGCACCAGCACCTTGATGCCTTCGAGCAGATCGTCGACCTGCGAGGCCAAGGCCAGTGCATCGGTGGCAAACGGTTCTTCGAAGTCGATACGCAGCAATTGCTGGTGCCGGCTCATGACCCGCAGCTTGACGATGGTCGGCTGATGCGCAATGCGCTGGAACAGGGCACGCACGCCCGCGCCCTTGAGACTATTGCTCAGGCTGTCGGCGGCTTCGTCATCACCAGTCACACCGACCAGTGACGCCGGCGCACCCAGCGCGGCAATGTTCAAGGCAACGTTGGCAGCACCGCCCGGGCGGTCTTCGATTTGCTCGACTTTTACGACCGGAACCGGTGCCTCAGGGGAAATCCGTGAGGTTCCACCATGCCAGTAACGGTCGAGCATGACATCGCCGACCACCAAGACTGGGGCTTGATCGAATCGCGGCATGGACAACTTCATGGAGCAACCCACATACAAAATGAACAGGGGCGCGATATTAACACAGGGTTGGCGCAGGCTTGTGTGCAGGCTGCAACAGTATGAAACAGCTATAGACCTTGCTGGCTCTTTTGAACACTTGCCGGCCCTCGACAAGCGTCAAAGTTCTTCGAGGAGCCCAAGTCAGCGCGGCGCGCGGAATTTATTCGGTCTGGACAAGGAAGATGAAAATCTCGATACCAGATAAAACGGGAGACCAGTATTCCGGGCAAAGCCCCGAACAATGATCTCCCGCCAGATTTGAAGTGGGTTCAGGCGATATCTTCGGCCGGAGCGTCGAGCCCCATGGCGTTCAGACGAGCGTAATAACCGTTTTGTGCCAGCAGCTCGTCGTGGGTGCCGCGTTCGACGATTCGCCCCTGATCCATGACCAGAATCAGATCGGCTTTCTCGATGGTCGAGAGACGGTGCGCAATCACCAGTGTGGTGCGCCCCTTCATGACTTGGTCCAGTGCCGCCTGAATGTGCCGCTCGGATTCGGTGTCGAGTGCCGAGGTGGCTTCGTCGAGAATCAGCAGCGGCGCGTTTTTGAGCAGTGCACGGGCAATAGCCAGACGCTGGCGCTGACCACCGGACAGCAGCACGCCGTTCTCGCCGACCTGAGTGTCGAGGCCTTCGGGCAGTTGCGATATGAAATCCATCGCGTAGGCATCACGCGCGGCTTTCTCGATGTCTTCGCGCGGCGCACCAGCCAGATCGCCATAGGCAATGTTGTTGGCCACGGTGTCGCTGAACAACGTCACGTGCTGCGTGACCTGGGCAATATGACGGCGCAGGTTCAGCAACTTGTACTGTTCGACTTCCACACCATCGATAAGGATTTCGCCTTTGTTGTGGTGGTAGAAGCGAGGAATCAGGTTGGCCAGCGTCGACTTGCCGCTGCCCGAACGACCGACCAGTGCCACCATCTGCCCTGGCTGGACCGAGAAGCTGATATCGTCCAGCACCTGACGTTCGGTGCCAGGATAGGTGAAGCTCAGATTGCGCACATCCAGGCGACCGGTGACCGAGTCGCGCTCGACGGTACCGGTATCGACTTCCGGCTCGACATCCAGTTGTTCGAAGATGCTCTCGGCACCGGCCACGCCTTTCTGGATGGTCGAGCTGACTTCGGACAATTGACGAATCGGCTTGGGCAACAGGCCCGCGAGGGTAATGTAGGCAACCATGTCGCCGGCCGAAGCATCGCCGCGCAAATACAGCACGAGGAACATCAACACGGCCATCGCGGTGTAGATCACCAGTTGCAGCATCGGCGTGTAGATGGCACCGGTGCGGGTCATGCGCAGTTGCTTGTCGGTGTTGCTCTGGCTGGCCTTGAGGAAGCGTTTTTCCTCGTAGACTTCGCCGCCGAAGCTGCGGACTACACGATAGCCCTGAATGGTTTCCGAGGCCACGTGCGTGACGTCGCCCATGGCCAATTGGATCTTCTTGCTCTGCTTGCGGAATTTCTTGCTGGCGGTTCGCACCATCACGGCGATCAGCGGCAGGATCGCCACCATCACCAGGGTCAGCTTCCAGTTCATGAACAGCAGCGAGGCAAACAGGAAGATCACCGTCATGCCTTCACGGATTACGACCTTGATCGCATCGGTTGCCGCCCCCGTGACCATGGTCACGTTGAAAGTGATGCGCGAAATCAGGTGACCGGAGTTATGTTTGTCGAAGTAGCGGTTGGGCAGTACGAGCAGGTTGTTGAACAACTGCACCCGCAAGTCATGCACCAGGCCGAGGGAAACCTTGGCCAGAAAATAGTTGCCCAGATAAGATCCCAGCCCTTGCCATGCGGCGATCAGGATGATCAGCAGCGGCACGGCCTGCAGCAGTTGCAGGTCACGCAGGTACGGCACCGAGGGGAACAGCACCGCTTCAGGGTTGGACAGGCCGTCGACAAAATACTTGAGGATGTAGCCAAGCATCGGCTGGGTCGAAGCGAAAATCAGAAAGCCGACGATGCTGATCAGGAACAGACTGATGTACGGCCGGACATAGCCGAGCAGGCGGAAGTAGATTTTCAAGCTCGATGGGCTTGCGGCGGGACTGGAGTCGGTCATATCACGCGAAAGTCGATAAAAAGGACGCTGACTTTAGCACAGCTTCTTCTGGGTTCTGGCAATCGGCGAAAGGCTGTTATTGTTAAGCATCTTTTTCAGCATCAAATAGCCATCACTCGAATGGTCGATCAACTTCAGGATTGAATCTCACAGCATGCAACTTCGCAGCTTCAGCAGTACGTCCAATCGAATCTTCGATTTCATTTGCCTTTGGATTCTTCCAGTTGGCTATCTTTTGCTCCTGTGCGCATTGTTCTTTTTGCCCGGACGCAGCTCACTGCACAAAATCTATTACGGCCTGTTCAGCATTCCAGCGCTGTTTGCGCTGTGCCTGCGCCCAAGGGAGCTGAAGGAACTGCTGCGCGAGCCCATCATCATTGCCGTCCTCATATTCGTCGCCTGGGCGCTGCTCAGTGTGGTCTGGGGCCCCGAAGGCGAATCCTTCGGCGGCACAATCAAACCGCCGTTGCACACGTTGATGCTGTTTGCCGGGAGCTATCTGCTGGTGCGCTATCGCAGCGACATCCTGCAACCCTTGATGTTCGCCGCCGCACTGGTCGCACTGATTGCGACGATCTTTTTTCTGTTCACGTTCGCCCGGGAGTATGCACCGGGCATGCGCCTGATCGGTGGCGGCGCATTCGATAACCCGCTGCTCAGCTCGCACTTGTTCGGGTTCTTCTGCACTTACTGGCTGGCCGTGACCATGACCTGCAAGCGCCGCCAGTTAATGTGGCTGAGCGTCCCGGCGATGGCGATCATGTTCATGGCGGTGATCGGCACCGGCTCGCGCACCCCGCTGGTCGCCCTGACCCTGGCAGCGTTGTGGCTGTGCTTCATCTGCTGGAATCGGCGCTCGCTGGGCATGCTGGTGGCGCTGCTGGTCAGCGGTGTTGCCGTGGTGACCGTGTTCTCACACATGATCCTGGAACGTGGCGATTCCTTCCGGCTCGAAATCTGGCAAAAAGTGCTGCACATGATTGCCGAGCATCCGTGGATCGGTCATGGCTACAGCGCCGAACTGAGCGTCGACCCAGGCATCGGGGTGAACTTTGAGGAGCCGCACAGTTTTGTCCTGGGCGTTCTTTATTACGTCGGCATCCTCGGCTTGCTGCCCTGGCTGTTCTTTCTGGCCTGGGGGCTGCTGAGCAGTTGGCGTCAGCGTGTGCAGCCGCTGCTGATCCTTGCTTCGACCTGGCTGGTGTTCGGCATCGGTGCCGGCCTGACCGAAGGGGGCGGGATCATCTCGCGGCCCAAGGAACACTGGTTCCTGCTGTGGATCCCGCTGGCCCTGATCGCCGCCTTGAGCATCAACCAGCGCGCCCGGCGCCTGCTGACATTGCCCGTGCAGACACTCTCGACAACCGAGCTTCAGCGGCTGGGTGTGGACGCCCAAGTGATCGAAGAGGATGGCCTGGGGCCCAAGGTCCTGCGCCTGAATGACGGTACCTTTCTCAAGCTGTTCCGACGCCGGCGCTGGTACACCTCAGGCAGTTTCAATCCGTACTCCGAACGCTTCGCCGTCAATAGCGAACAGTTGCGCCAGAGGGGGATTCCCACCCCGCAGGTACTCAATCTGTATCGACTGGAGGACCGCAGCAGCGCTGTGCACTACGCGCCATTGCCGGGGCATACCCTGCGCCAGGTACTGCAGAGCATCACCGCGCCGGCCGTTCGCCAGGCATTGGTGGAACGCTTCGGCAGGTTCATGGCACAACTGCATGACAAGGGCGTGTACTTCCGCTCCCTGCATCTGGGCAACGTGCTGGTGCTGGAGGACGGAGAGTTCGGCTTGATCGATCTGGCGGACCTGTACGTCTACCCGAGCGCCTTGAGCAACTCGCTACGCCAGCGCAATTTACGCCACATGCAACGCTACACCGTGGACAAGCGCTGGTTGTTCGAGGATCACCTTGATGCGCTGCTGACGGGTTATGCCGTGACGGCATCGCCATCCGCTGTGGATAAATTGCGCAGGCAAGTACTGGCCGGCGACCCAGCGACCCCTGCACTGAAATAGTCGTTGGCTGGTCGTGTTCCGAACAGCCGAACACGACCTAAGCCGCTCGCCAATGGCGAGCGGCGAGGCTCAGCTTTTTTCCAGGGGAGAAAAGTACATCCGCGCCAGACCGCGCCAGGTTTTCTTGTTCCAGGCCTTGAACGGAATCTGCGCCAGCAGCTCTCTGGCGAATTGGCGATCGCGGTTGGAGACTTTGAGGAACATCGAGCTGAGAAACCGGTAGCGCACGAAGTCGTACAGCGGATGCTCGCTGAACAATGCGTAGGTGCGCAGGATGTTTTCAGTCATGAAGCGGTTGTTCTTGTACGAGTTGGTGGCGTGCTTGCGGTAGCGCGCCATCACCACATTCAAACCGTCGATGAAGTACCCGGCGTGGGTCACCTTCAGCTCGATGTACAGGTCTTCAAGACGAATCGTCGGATCGAACCCACCCACCTTGTCCAGCGCTTCGCGGCGGATCATCAGGGTCGGCGCCGGCGGATACGGCTTGCGCTCCAGGAACATGTCATCGAAATCGAGGCGGCGAAAAGGCACATCGCGACGCTGACGCTTTTCTGGATAAAGGCTACCGTCAGCGTGCATCAGCTCGATATTGCCGGCACAGATCCCGACCTCGGGCTTGCCGTCCATGTGTGCAACCTGAATGGCGATCCGCTCCGGATACATGATGTCGTCGGAGCCGAACGGCACGATCAGGCTGCCCTTTGCACGGGCGATAGCGCCGTTGAGGGTATTGGTCAGGCCCTGATTCTGTTGCACACGAAAATCGAAACCGTATTGCGCCTGCAACGCGCTGATGCGCTCGACGCTGTCGTCCTTCGAACCGTCATCGATCACCAGCAGCTCAATGTTCTTATAGCTCTGGTTGAGGACGCTGAGGATGCTTTCCTCGATGTACGGACCATGGTTGTACGAGGCGATGATCACCGTGACGAGGGGTTGAGCTTCGCTCATGTGTTTTTCAGCGCTCACGGCTGTTCCTTGCGGGCCTGTTCGAGGCCAGAGTCGATCAGGTCCAGGTATTCCTGACGGAACACTTCGATGTCGTGTTGTTCCTGCAGATAACGGTAGGCCTGTTCGCCCTTGGCCTTGAGTTCATCGTCCGACAGCGCGAGATAGGTATCCAGCGCGGCGACCAGACTCGGTACGTCCTTGGGCGTGATCGCCAGACCACCGGCACCTTCGATCAGCGGCAACATCGCCGGCACGTTCGAGGCAATCACCGGCAGGTGCCCGCTCATGCCTTCAAGCAACGCCAGGCCCAGACCTTCAGCCAGCGATGGCATGGTCCAGATGTCGAACGCGCGCACGTATTGCAGAGCGTTTTCCTTGAAGCCCAGCAGGTGTGCTCGACCGCTCAGGCCCAGTTGCTCGATCTCGGCCGCCAGCGGCGCTTGCAGGCGTCCGGCACCGATGATTGCCAGTTGAGTGTTCGGGTATTTGTCCTTCAGTGCGGCGAAGGCCTGCAACAGATAGGTGTGCCCCTTGACCGACACCAGCCGCCCCAATGCGCCGATCAATCGGACATTCGGGTCGAGGCCCAACAACTCGCGAGCTTTTTCGCGGCTGTGTTGCAAGCCCTCGGCCTGCTCGATGTCGATAGCATTGGTGATGGCGTAGGTGTTCTGGTCGGTGAAGCCGCAGTCGCAATCGAGCAGGTACTGTTTGACCGCCGGCGACACACCGACGAAGCGCCAGTGCCGATCGATCAGACGCTGGGTCTGCCGACGCCGGTAGAAGCGATCGTATTCGCCGAAACCGTGGGAGATGCCAATGCACAGCGGCACCTTCAACCAGCGGTTGAGCGCGAGCATCATGTTCACCGGTTTGAAGCGATTGCAGATCACCACGTCGAACTTTTCCCGGCGACAGAACTTGTACAACTGCCACATCGCCCGCAGGCGCATGCCCTTGAGCGACTTGTCGGAAAACTCGAAGTACACCGAATGGTCGGCGCGGCTCACCGGCTCGCCCGGTCCCGGTTTGCCGCGCAGGAAAGCGGCGGTAATCTCATAGCGCTCGCTCGGCAATGCCTTGACGATCTGTTCGGCGAGGTCGGCAAAGTCATGGGCTTTGACGTTGTAGTCGGGTTGCAGCTGCAACACCTTGAACCGTTGACTCATGACTCTCCCCGCTGGACGCCTGTCTCACCGTGCTTCAGTAGCCAGAACAACTCCTGGCGCCTGACGGCTTTTCGAAAAAATTCGTTTTCGCCGTATACCGACGAGGCCCGACCGGCCAACACGCGCTGGATCACCCGGCGCAGGCGACGCTTGAACGGTGCCGGCGGCTGCAAGTCATGCATCATGCCCAGCGCCATGGCCTTGTCGCGTTGCAACTCGATGGACAGCGGCAGGCACAGCGGCTGCATCGGCACTGCCGAATCGAAGGCCGGCGGCAAAGCGATGCCCTGCCCGGTGCTGCCCATCGGCCAACGGTCGTTGTCATGCAGATGGTTGGCGTAGCCGAGCAGCGTCGGCTGCCAGTCGAGACCGTGCAGCGCCTGCAACACCGCTTGCTGGGCGCAGAGGTGATCGGGATGCGGATCGAGGGTCGGGTGCGGCAGCACGATCACCTCCGGACGTGCGCGCAGCAGCACTTCACGCAGGTCGGCCAGCAGGTTGTTCCAGGTCGGCGCGCCATCGGCATCGCCGGGCAAGGTGAACGGATTCAAATGGCGAAACAGTCGCGTGTCGCTCAAGTCCGCTTCGCGCGAAGCCACCACCTGATTCGGTGCGGCCTGCATCGCTGCCAGTTGCAGGCAGAAGTAACCGAGCTGCACGCAATGTTCCTGCGGCACCCCGGCCCAACGCGGTACGGCGAGGCTGTCCCAGGCGCGCAGCCGGCCCTTGAGCCGTGCCGCCTCGACCTTGCTCATGCCCATCTGTTGATAGTGTTCGGCTTCGATCTCGCCAGCGGTCAGGGTGACAATCCAGGCTTCGTCGGCCTGGCTGTACAAGCCATAAGCCGCCAGTTCGGCATCGTCGGCGTGCGGGGCAATCACCATCACCCGCTGACGGCGGTAATCCGGCTGCTCCAGCGCCCACAGCACCGGCTCGCCGGACACCCGGCAGAAGCGCCCGCGCAAGCGCAACTGACCTTGCGCCAAGGCTTGAGCCTGACCGCTGAGGTTCAGGTAACGCAGGCCATTGACCCCGCGCTCGAAGGTTTGTGCATCAGGATGCGTCCCGCCGAGCAGTTCGACGCGTGGATCGAGAAAACGTCCCAGCCAAGTGCTTTTGACCTTTATCGCGAGGATCAACGTCGCTTCGTCGACCAGCATCACGCCTTCGTCCAGACGCAATTGCTCGCCGCTCAAATGCACCTTCGGCTGCGGTGTGAACGGCGGAAAGCTGTACTGGTAATCGTCTTTCGGCGAATAGAACAGGTGATCGGCAAACCACGCCTCATGGGCGACCCAGCCAACCACTGCAAGCACCAACGGCAACCACCACGCCACCAGCACCCCGAGCACGATCAACACGATCAGGGCGATCAGCAAGGTGATGCGTTTATTGCGACGATGACGCTTGAGCAGTTGCTGTTTGCGGCTCATGGGCTGACTCATACGGTGAACACCGGCACAGGATTGCACCAGCGATCCTTGTATTCACGGTCGGCGCGACCGAAGGAGAAACGCAGCGGCTTGTTCAGCGCGCGGGCATGCTCCCAGGCGCTTTGCGTATTGAGAAAGCTCAACACGCTGCCGGGGCTGAATTCACGGGTTTCGGGGTCAACGCCGCCGTTGATGTACTCGACGCTGATCCACTCCGGCGCTTCGACGCGGTACACCAGTTGAATGGCGATCGGCGCATCGTTGAGGAAAATCACCGAGCCGATCAACAGCTCGCGCAGCAGCTCGATGACTTCGGCCATGCGCGCCGCGCCGGTGGCCGGGAAGCCCCAGCGGCGCTGGAACAGATCACAGTAGATCGCCGCCAGTTCGGCGCTGGAGAACTCGCCGACCGGGCGCACCACACCGCCCGCCTCTTCCAGCAGGCGCAGTTCGCGGCGCTGGTTGTAGCGAAACTTCTTCGACAGTTCTTCGGGGGTGCGGGCCATGGCCAGTTGCTCGGCCTGCAACTTCATGCCGCTGAAACGGTTTTCGTTGAGCGCCGACAGATAGCGTGCGCGATGGCGCAACGGCGCCTGGGCATCGGCGGCGGCCGGCAGGATCAGCTCGGCATTGCCGAGGTCGAACAGGCCTTTCTTGCCGTTGCGCTTGAGCACGTCTTTGGACAACGCCAGATCGCGGCCCCAGGTCGGGATCGCCGCTTTGACGTCACCGCCCTGCTCCCAGGCCAGATAGCGCACCGGGATGCCGGCCAGATCGGCCAGACGCTCGACCACCATAGGATGCGTCGCGACGCTGCCGCCAAAACGCTGCCAGGCGGTGGCATAGGTGGAGGCGTCAACGGGCGACCAGCCACGTTCGCGCCAGCCTTGAAATCGGTTGAGCATCAGCCCCTCGGTGCCAGATCGGTAACTTGCGGCAGACGCCAGAAGGTGTCGCGCACCGCACGGTCGGAGAAACGCTCACGCAGTCGATCGAGCATCAGCTCGGCACACTGCCGGCGCTGCTGATCATCCATACCGGCCAAATGCTGCAGACCTTGCGCAAGGTGTTCGGCATCACCCAGCGGGAACAGAATGCCCACGCCCTCGACCACTTCCTTGGCCCCGGCACTCGCCGTGGCGAGCAACGGCACGCCAGCAGCCATGGCTTCGAGCAGCACCATGCCGAACGGTTCGTGATCGGAGCTCAGCGCAAACACATCGAAAGCCCGGAAGTAATTGCGCGCGTCCGGCACCTGACCGAGAAACAGCACGCGATCACCGATACCCAACTCGCGAGCCAGTTCCTTGAGGTCCTGTTCCAGACGACCCTTGCCGAGAATCACCAATTGACTGTTGCCCGGCAGACCGGGCAACGCCGCGGCAAAACCGTGCAGCAGCGTGGCCTGATCCTTGTCCGGGTGCAGCCGCCCGACGTTGCCGACAATGAACGCATCCGCCGCCAGCCCGAGGGTCTCGCGCGCTTCGCGGGCCGACACCTGACTGGCCTGCAAGGCTTGCACATCGATGCGGTTGTACAGGGTCTGAATGCGAGTGGACGGCCATTTCGGCAGGCAACGACGCATGTCGTCGCGCACCGCATCGGACACGCCGAGCAGGCTCAGGCGCTTGCGGAAAATATGCGCGAACAGCCTGCGCGTGCCGCGTTTGTAATCGTCAAACGCGTGATGCACGCCAATCACCGGCAGCGAAGTGCCAAGCAAGGCGATGTAGATCGGCTTGAAGCGATGGGCGATGCAGAAACTGAAATTGCGTGAAGCGGCGATCTTGCGCAGATCGCCGATGGCGCCCAGCTTCAGGCCACGAATGGCCTTGGAGCTGTATTCCATGAACAACACTTCATCGGAAGCACACGCGGCGGCCACCTCGCTATCGGCGACCCCGGTCAGAAAGACCGTGGTCACCCGATAACCGGTGCCCGCGAACAGGCTGGCATACTGCCGTGCGCAGTCGAGGAACGGCCCGTCATAGCCGTGACAGAACTGCAGCACATGGCGTTCAGCCGAGCGTGTCATAAGCGTTTGCGCCCTCTTTGACCACCAGAATATCTTCCATGATCAGATACTGTAGATCCGAACCGAAGAACATGTTCAGGGCGTCGGTCGGCGAGCAGATCATCGGTTCACCGCGACGGTTCAGCGAGGTGTTCAGCGACACGCCGTTGCCGGTGAGGTTTTCCAGCGCCTTCATCATGTCGTAGTAGCGCGGGTTGTATTCGCGCTTCAGGACCTGGGCACGGGAAGTACCGTCTTCGTGAACGACTTCCGGCACGCGGGTCTTCCACTCTTCCGCCACTTCGAAGGTGAAGGTCATGAACGGCGCCGGGTGATCGATCTTGATCATCTGCGGTGCAACGGTGTCGAGCATCGACGGGCAGAAAGGCCTCCAGCGCTCGCGGAACTTGATCTGGTGGTTGATGCGGTCAGCCACACCGGCCACGCTCGGGCAACCGATGATCGAACGACCACCGAGCGCACGCGGGCCGAACTCCATGCGGCCCTGGAACCAGGCCACCGGGTTGCCATCGACCATGATTTTGGCGATCTGCTCCGGCATGTTGTCGAGCTTGCGCCAGGTCGGCTTGTTCTCGTGACGGGCGCACGCGGCGATCACGTCTTCGTTGCTGTACGACGGGCCGAGGTAGACGTGTTCCATCTTCTCGACCGGCACGCCACGGGCGTGAGACACATAGGCCGCTGCGCCCACCGCGGTGCCGGCATCGCCGGACGCCGGTTGCACGAACAGTTCCTTGATGTCATCGCGGGCGATGATTTTCTGGTTCAGCTTGACGTTCAGCGCGCAGCCACCGGCGAAGGCCAGTTTGCCGGTTTCCTTGAGCACGTCGCCCAGGTAGTAGTCGATCATCTGCAGCGCCAGTTTCTCGAACAGCGCTTGCATGCTCGCGGCGTAGTGGATGTACGGCTCGTCGGCGATGTCGCCTTCGCGCTTCGGACCCAGCCACTCGATCAGCTTCGGCGAGAAGTAGAAGCCCTTGCCCTTCTCTTTGTAGCGACGCAGGCCGATCACGTTGGCGTAGTCGGTGTTGATCACCAGCTCGCCGTTCTCGAACGAGGCCAGGCGCGAGAAGTCGTATTTGCTGGCGTCGCCGTACGGCGCCATGCCCATGACCTTGAACTCGCCGTCGAGCATCTCGAAACCGAGGAACTCGGTGATCGCGCCGTACAGGCCGCCGAGGGAGTCCGGATCGAAGAATTCCTTGATCTTGTGGATCTTGCCGTTTTCGCCGTAACCGAAGAAGGTCGTGGCGTACTCGCCCTTGCCGTCGATGCCGAGGATTGCGGTTTTCTCTTTGAAACCCGAGCAGTGATAGGCGCTGGAAGCGTGAGCCAGGTGGTGCTCGACCGGCTCGATCTTGATCTTCTTCGGATCAAAACCCAGCTGCTCCAGGCACCAGACGATCTTGTTGCGATAGCGCTTGTAGCGACGGTTGCCCATCAGGATCGCATCGAGGGCGCGATCCGGCGCGTACCAGTAGCGCTTGGCGTAGTGCCAGCGGGCCTTGCCGAACAGGCTGATCGGGGCGAACGGAATTGCCACCACGTCAACGTCGGACGGCTTGATACCGGCCTGTTCCAGGCAGAACTTCGCCGATTCGTAGGGCATGCGGTTCTTTGCATGCTTATCGCGGACGAAGCGCTCTTCTTCAGCCGCCGCCACCAGCTTACCGTCGATGTACAAGGCGGCTGAAGGGTCATGGCTAAGGGCGCCGGACAGGCCAAGAATCGTCAATGCCACAGGGTCTAGCCTCTTTAGTCTGCATTCAGGCGCGATGCGCCTTGAAAATTGATGTGCCCTCGCACCGGGCGAGAGACAGCTAAAGGGCGGGATTATAGCGTAAAAGCGCCGACAAGCCTCTAGCGGAACTGGCCGGCCTTTGCGTTGACACTCCCGAGCCTCTCAACATAGACTTCCGTGCAAATGGGCTGGGGGATCCCGGTCGGCGCTAATGCCTCGGTGAGATCACCGGGGCTTTTCGCTTTCTGGGGGAGGGAAAACCTTCAACCCCCCAGTTCTCGAAACCTTTCCCAACTTTATTCCGCCCACCGCTGCAATAGAACTTGCGCCTTAGCACGTCAAAGGCTCGATTTTCCTGACCTGCTCGCAAAATGCTCATGCCAATGTGATCGCCACTCTCATCAACATAGATGACGAAGTCGCTGTATTTCCCTGACGGGTTTGAAAGCACCGCCGCTTCATTAAGTGCATTCGACTCACGCTGGTTTTCAAAAAGAGAAAACTGCAAAACAGCTACCCGCGATCCGATCGCCAATAGATGCCGATATTGCCATCCACGACCTGTTGATAAATCGTATACGGCAACACCACCGTATCCAGCACACCGGACAACGGCAGGTCCAGCAGCACGAACGGCACCAGGACGCCGGAGGGGTCAGGGGGCGCGTGGAGTACGCAGAAGTCGAACGCCAGACCGCTGTAGATTCGCGGAATCGATTGGCAGTAGGTTTTCTGTTTGCGCATGTCGCGGGCGACGTCGGCGTCCATTTGCATTACCGAGGCGGCGGTGCCGCAGCCGGATAAAAGCCATGCGCAGGTGCTCAGTGTTACGGCGTTTTTGATGGTCAAGATTTGCCCTCCGAAGTGGTCAGGGCAAGCTAGCATCGGGGCTGGAGCGGGCACAGTTCATGGCTTCCGGAGAAGCTGTAGGACAAATCAGTGGAGTTTGTCCGTCATTGCTCAAGAGCAGATTTTTGAGGTTTTAAAGCCTTATCGCGAGCAGGCTCACTCCTACAAGGGAATGCATTTCCATGTGGGGGTGAGCTTGCTGGCGAAGGCGGCTCAGGCCGCGCTGGAGAGATCTTTGGGCAACCGTTGATCGATCACCCGATACAACGCGCTGCTCTCGGGCCAGTTGCGCATGAACCGCGCCCGATCTCGCGCATAGGCCGGCGCGAAACTGCTGGCAGAGGTGTGCTGACACATTGAGTCCAGATCGATCAACGCCCAGCGATCTTCCTGCCAGAACAGGTTATGCCCCTTGAAGTCGCCATGACTGATGCGTTCGGCGAGCAACCGTGCGAACAGTTGATCCAGGGCCTGCAACTCGGACTCCGGCGCCGCACCGCTTTCAACATACGGCGCGAAGCGCTCGATGATGTCCGGGCCCGGCAGAAACTCGGTCACCAGATAGGCGCGGCTGCGCAGCCACAGAAAACGCTTTTCCAGCACCGCCAGCGGCTTCGGCGTAGCGATGCCGAGGAACGCCAGGCGATTGCCTTCGCGCCATGAATGCCAGGCGCGGCTCGGGCGCCAGAAACGCTTGAGCCAGTGCGCAAAGCCCTTGATGTTGTAGCGTTTGATCACCAGCGTGCGCCCGGCCACCTCGACCTTGCCGACGCTTGCCGCACCACCGGTCTTGTACAGATGGCCCTGATCAAGCAGCTCATCAGCCTGCTCCAGCACCGGCAGCATCGCCGCCTCTTCCTCGCGACGGATGGCCCGCAAACCAAACGCACCGCGCTGCACACTGAACAGCGTGCACTCGCGGCCGACCTTGATCAGGTAATCCTTCAGGCGCCAGGCGCGCACCTTGGCGATCTGCTTCTGCAACGCTTCCAGCGGCAGCGCATGCTCGCTGTTGCTCAGCAGGTAATACACCAGCAATTCTTCGGTGAACGGCTCCAGTGACTTGGGCAACTGGGCGAAAAACACCCCGAGGTTTTCCAGCACTTTCTGCCGCGACAACGGCTGGCCAGCGGTCTCGGCGCAGATCCCGGCGCCATCGATCAGGTACAACTGACTGCCATGGCGCAGCAGATTGTCCAGGTGCAGGTCTTCCTGCCACAGGCCTTTGCCATGCAGTTGACCGATAGCGCCCAGCGCTTCGGCCAGAACCGCCGATTGCTCGTCCGCCAGCAGCGGCAGCGATTCGACTTGCTGCCAGGCATCACCGAGGCTTTCGGCACCTTCGAGAAACTCGAACAGCAGCCAGCCACCCTCGCCGTCCTTCAAACCATCAGCCAGCAACAGCGGCGTGGTCAGGCCCTGTTCGGCGAGCAACTTGACGCCCGCCAACTCGCGCTGAAAATGCCGCGCAGCCTTGCTGCCTACCAGCAATTTGGCCAGCACCGGCCGGCCGCGCCACACCCCGGCACCGACATAGCGCTGCCCCGGCAAAACCCGCAGCAGGCTCAGCAACTGCAAATCCGCAGGACCGGCCGCGTCGGCGAGAGTGACCGTCAGCGGCAGATTTGGCGTACGTCCGCTGTGCCTGAGGTCGGACAACTGCATCAGCGGGTCTCCTTGTGGCTGCGGCGCGCGGTCAGCCGCGAAACCCAACTGTCCACCAGCGAACTGTCCGCTCCTTGATCGAGATACGCCGCGAGCAATTCACGCTGTTGCGCCGCCCCCCACTGCACGGCACGACGCAGCAGCGGCTCCAGATCCTTGACCCGATCACGCATGCCAAACAGCAGCGGACGGGTCTTTTCCAGATCGATCAACTGCGCCCGATAGCCATCGCCGTCGGCCTGCAAAAAGATATGTTTGGGGTAGAAACAACCGTGTACCTGACGCACACCGTGCAGATGCCGCGCGAGTTGGCCACAGGCCTTGAGAATGGCCGATTGCTGCGTCGCGCTCAGGGACGCCCAGCGTTGCAACAGCGAATCGAGGTCATCCCAGCCATCGAGGGCGCGGGTCAGCAGGATCGCCCGGACGTCGCCCTTGACCTTGCGCTCACCGAAGAACGCTGCCTGTAGCGCCGGAATCCCCAGCTTGTTGTAGCGGCTGATATTGCGGAACTCGCGGGCGAAACTCGGCTCGCCGAACGGCGCGTGCAAGGTGCGGGTCAGGTAGTTGCTCTGGCGCTTGAGGTAGTAAGTCTGCCCTTCCAGCTCCAGACGAAACACGCTGCTCCAGCCACCGCCATCGGTGTTGGGTTCGTCCACGGCTTCGAGCTGTTTGGCCCAGAGCGCGTCGAAAGTGCCGAGGCCATGACGCTCAAGCAGCGCCCGGTCTTCAGCGGCCAGGAAATCAGTCATTCACGTCCCTCGAAAAATCTCACCACGTGGCGAATCCGTTTCTTGTCGGCGGCGTTGAGCCGATCACGTCCGCGGTATTGCAGGTAGAAACGCAGGCGCTGGGTATTCGACAGGTGATATTTGGCCACCTTGTCGAGGCAGGCCAGATCCTTGGTGATCCGGTATTTAAGCCAGAAGCCGCGCCAGAAATCGCCGTTCGGGCAGTCGATCAGAAACACCTGTTCCTGATCGTCGATCAGTAGGTTGCGCCACTTCAGGTCGTTGTGGGTAAAACGGTGATCGTGCATGGTCCGGGTGTAACCGGCCAGTTGCCGGCTGATGCCATCCACCCACAGGCGATCCTTGAGTTTCGGATCGTTGCGCTCGGCCAGCGCCGAGAGGTCTTCGGTGTGCGGCAGCTCGCGGGTGATCATCGCGCCACGGGCATAGGCCGCGCCACGTCGCTCCAGGCCCCAGGCCACCACTTCGGCGGTGGGAATGCCCCACTTGGCGAAACGCTTGAGGTTCTGCCACTCCATCTTCACCCGTGGCTTGCCCAGGTAACGGCGCAAGCCTTTGCCGGCACCGACGTAGCGTTTGACGTAGTAGTTGACGCCGTTGCGTTGCACGCGGATGACTTCGGACAGCGGATCACGGGTCAGGCGCTCGCCCTGCAGGGCAAACACCGCTTCGAGGCTGCCGAAATCTTCAGTCAGTTCGCCGTATTGCGGTTCAAGCGTCCAACCCGCCATCAGAGCGCATCCCCGTAACGCTGTTTGCGCGCATAGAGCTTGTTGGCCTTGCCTTCGAGCCAGCTCAGCAGCGGCGCTTCTTCCGCCAGGATCTGCCGCAGCGGTTGCTGGAAGTAGCCCTTGAGGAAGCGCAGCTTGTCACGACGGGTCAGGCCGATGTCCAGTGCCGAAAAATACAGCGCCGCCAGATCCTTGTTGCGCCAGCGCTGAGTAATTCTGGGGCGGGTCTGGGCGCGGTGCAGATCGATCACCGAGAGTTTGAAATCATCCGGGGTGATCGGCTTGTCGGTGTGCAGCAGAAAGTGGCAGATGTAGCAGTCGCGGTGGTTGACCCCGGCGCGGTGCATCATGCCGGTCATGCGTGCCACTTCAGCGATCAGCGCGCGCTTGAGTTTCGGCTGCGGCGGGTTCTTGACCCAATCGATGCTGAAATCTTCGAGGCTGATGGTCGGCGCCAGCTCTTCGGTGACAATGAACGAATGCTGATCCGCCGGGTTGCTGCCCTTCTCGCCGTAAGCCACGGCGGTCATGGTCGGCACGCCGACTTCCTGCAGACGTTGGATCGCCTGCCACTCCTGACCCGCGCCGAGCACCGGCAGCTTGGCGGTCAGCAGGTTCTTGAAGATCTCGCCCCAGCCGATGCCTCGGTGGATCTTGACGAAAAATCCGTTGCCGTCGACTTCCGTGCGCAGCGTGCGGCGAGCTTCCAGCTCGCGGTAGACCTCGCCCTGCAAGCCTTCGACTTCGGCGAACGGGTCGCGCCCGGCCCAAAGGCTCTTGAACGGTTCAGCCAGCATCAACTTCATTTAAGCGTGCTCCGCCAGAATCACATCGGCCGCGTGCTGCGGCATGCTGTAGAGGTCGGCCGTCTCGGCGAAGGCCAGACCATTGCGGCTCCAGGCCTCGCGTGCAGAGGCGTCGCCCAACATCTCAGTCAGGTATTGCGTCAGTTGCGCCTGATCGAACGGCTCGTCCAGTACTCGCCCGGCATCTGCCTCGGCAATGTAATGGGCGTAACCGCAAACCGCGCTGACCAGCACCGGCAAACCGGCGACCAGCGCTTCGAGCAGCACCGTACCGGTGTTTTCGTTGTACGCCGGGTGGATCAACAGGTCGGCGCCGAGCAGGAACCGCGGAATATCGCTGCGCCCCTTGAGGAACGTCACGTTGTCGCCCAGGCCCAAAGTGGCACTCTGCATCTGGAACAATTTGGGGTCATCCTGGCCGATTACAAACAGCCGGGTGCGCTTCTTCAGCTCGGCGGGCAGTGCGGCCAGCGCCTTGAGGCTGCGATCGACACCCTTGGTCTTGAACCCGGAGCCGATCTGCACCAGCAGCAATTCGTCGTCCGTGAGGTTGAATTCGGCGCGGAAACCGGCGCGAATCTCGTCGGCATCCGCCGGCCGGCGACGATCCTGGGCGATGCCCGGCGGCAGCAGGTGGAAGCGTTCAAGCGGCGTGCCGTAGTGTTTGATGAACAGCGGCTGCTGCACTTCGGAAATCATCAGCACTTCGGTTTTCGCGTCTTTGGCGAACACCGCGCGCTCGTACTCGGCGAAGTGCCGGTAGCGGCCCCAGCGGCGGTACAGCGAATGGCGCAGGTTTTGCGCCTTGTCTTCGAAGCAGCCGTCGGCGGCGTAGTAGACGTCCAGCCCCGGCATCTTGTTGAAGCCGATCAGGCGGTCCACCGGACGCTTGGCCAGATCAGCCTCCATCCACGCGCTGAGTTTCTCGTTGCGCCGATGGTTGAAGAACGCCTTGACCGGCGCCACCAGCACTTCAAACCCGGGCGGCACGTCGCCTTCCCAGATCAGCGTGTAGACACGAATCTGGTGGCCGCGCTTCTGGCATTCGAGGGCGATGCGCATGAAGTCGCGCTGCAAGCCTCCGAACGGAAAATATTTGTACAGGACAAAAGCCAATTGCATCAGCGCAGCTCCTCAGCCATTAACAACGTGCTCAGTCGGCTGGCGACACGCTCGGGATTCAGACGCGTGAAGCACAGGGGCTGCTCGCGTTTCAGGTCAAACTGACGGGCATCCTGCGCGGTCGGTTGATACGTACATTTCTTTTGCAGGCAAGGGGCGCAGGGGAAATCACTGGCCATGTGAATCTGCACCTTGCCGTAAGCGCCGGTCAGGCCCGGATTGGTCGGGCCGAACAGCGAAATCGTTGGCACATCCAGCGCAGCTGCGAGGTGACCCAGACCGGTGTCCACCGCCACGCAGGCCTGGGCGCCGGCCAGCACTTTGCCGACCCCGGCCAGATTCAGCTTCGGCAACACTTCGGCGTGCTTGAAGCCAGCGGCGATGCGCTCGGCGCGGGCCTTCTCCAGCGGGTTGCCCCACGGCAGTTTGACCCCGACGCCCAGATAGCCAACGCGTTCGGTCAGCTCGCGCCAGTAGGCTTCCGGCCAGTGCTTGGTGTCCCACGTGGTGCCGTGCAGGAACACCACGAAGGCGCTCTTGCGCGGCAATTCCACCAGTCGCTCGACGTTGAGGCCGTAATCGCCCAGACCTTTGGGCAGGTCATAACCGAGGGCGATAGCGAACAACTGGCGCACCCGCTCAACGGCGTGCTGCCCACGGGCCACCGCCAGTTTGCGGTCGTAGAAACGTGCGGCGATCGGCTCGCGCGCCGAGCCTTTGTCGAGGCCGGCCACCGGGGCTTTGACGTAGCGCGTCAGCCAGGCGCTTTTCAGCAGGCCCTGAGCGTCGATCACCAGATCGTATTTATGGGCGCGCACGCTTTGCTTGAAGCGCTTCCACTCGCCGCTCTTGATCGTCTGCCAGAGGTTCTTGCGCCAGCGGCGGATCGCCACCGGAATCACTTTGCCGACGGCCGGGTGCCAGGTCGGAATCTCGGCAAAGCCCTCTTCCACCACCCAGTCGAACTTGATCCCGGGAATGGCCCGGGCTGCGTCGGTCAGCGCCGGCAACGCGTGAATCACGTCGCCCAGCGATGAAGTCTTGATCAGCAATACGCGCAACTTAATGAACCTCGACCACAGTGCCCTGCAATTTCTGCAAGGCATCGTTGACCGCGTCCGGCATCAGCTGGCGCAGGCAGTTGTAATGGCCGAATCGGCAGGTACGGTCGAAACACGGGCTGCAATCAAGACCCAGCCGAACGATTTCGACGTGCTCGGCCAGCGGCGGGGTGAAACCCGGCGAAGTGGAGCCGTAGACCGCCACCAGTGGACGGTTCAGTGCTGCCGCTACGTGCATCAGGCCGGAGTCGTTGGACACCACCGAATCGGCGCAGGACAGCAGGTCGATGGCCTCGGCCAGCGAGGTACCGCCGCTGAGGTTGACCGATTCCTCACGCAGCCCGGGAATCAACCGCGCACGAATGTCTTCGCCCACCGCGTGGTCGTTTTTCGAGCCGAACAGCCACACCTGCCAGCCTTCGCGAATCCGCGCTTCGGCGACCTTGGCGTAATGCTCGGACGGCCAGCGCTTGGATTCGCCGAACTCGGCGCCGGGGCACAGGGCCAACACTGGGCGATCGAGGGTCAGGCCGAATTTGGCCAGTGCCGCTTCGCGGGTCACCGGATCGATTTGCAGGCTCGGACGCGGATAAGGTTTCGGCAGCTCGGCGTTCGGCTCGTAAGCCAGGGCCATGAAGCGCTCGATCATCAGCGGATAACGTTCTTTATCCAACGTGCGCACGTCATTGAGCAGGCCGTAGCGGAACTCGCCGCGCCAGCCAGTGCGCTGCTTGATGCCGGCGAAAAACGGCACCAGCGCCGACTTCAGCGAGTTCGGCAGCAGGATCGCCTGATCGTACTGACCGGCCAGGGACTTGCCGATTCGCCGGCGCGTGGCCAATTCCAGCACGCCATGGCCGAGCGGAAAGCTCAAGGCCTTGCGCACTTCGGGCATGCGCTCAAGGATCGGCCGGCTCCACTCGGGGGCCAGCACGTCGATTTCGCATTGCGGGTGGCGCTGCTTGAGACACTGAAACAGTGTCTGCGCCATCACCATGTCACCGACCCAACTGGGCCCAACGATCAGAATATTCATGTGGTTTCCATAAACGAACCGGGGAGGCCAATGCCTCCCCGCCTCGAGAATCCAGCACCCACCAGCACTGGCTGGAGGGTCATTTGGACGAGCCGGTAAAGACTCGTCAGATCAATTCGTACATTCAGCATAAACCTCTGTGGCGAGGGAGCTTGCTCCCGCTGGGCTGCGTAGCGGCCCCAAAACGTCACATCACTTTATACCTGACACACCGCGCCGCCTGACTGACGACTGCTTCGCAGCCGAGCGGGAGCAAGCTCCCTCGCCACAAGGGCTCGCCTCCATGCTCGATGGATCAGCTTAGCCCCAACTCTTTCCAGATCCGCAATACCTGCCGGCGCTCCTCGACAAACTGGTCGCCTGCAATCACCCCGGCGTCCTTCTGCAAGGCCTGTCGGTGGGCGGCGGAGCGGTAGGCTTTATAGGCCTCACGCAACAGGCTGGCATCTTCGGCAGGCATCAGCCCTTCGTGTTCCAGCTCTTCCAGAATGCGGATGTTATCGGTCCAGCGCAGCAATGGCGGGTGGCTGTGCGACCACGCCAGGGCCGCGTATTGCACCATAAATTCAATATCGACGATACCTCCGGCGTCCTGCTTGAGGTCGAACGGCGCTGTGGCCTCGAAGGCATTTGCCGCCGTGCCGGCCGCTGTGCTCTTGCTGCCGAGGTTATCGCGCATCTTGGCGCGCATCTCGCTGACTTCCTGCTGCAGCTTCGCCAGATCCCGCGCCTTGCCCAAAACCTGCGCGCGGACTTTCTCGAAGGCCTGACCGACATCCTGACTGCCGACCAGCACCCGCGCCCGCACCAGAGCCTGATGTTCCCAGGTCCAGGCTTCATTTTCCTGATAGCGCTCGAAAGCACCGAGCGAACTGACCAACAGCCCCGACGCGCCGGACGGGCGCAAACGCATGTCCACTTCATACAGCTGACCGGAGTTGGTCTGCGCCGTCAGCAGGTGAATGATCCGCTGCCCCAGCCGGGTGAAGAACTGCGCGCCATCGATTGGCTTCGGCCCATCGGTTTCCGCCTGCGGATCGCCGTCATGGATGAACACCAGATCCAGATCCGAACCATGCCCCAGTTCCAGCCCGCCGACTTTCCCGTAACCGACAATGATGAAGCCGGGATCGCACAGGGTGCCATCAGTGCGCAGCGGCGTGCCGTACTTGGCCACCGTCTGACGCCAGGCCAACGCCAGCACTTGCTCGAGAATCGCCTCGGCCAGCCAGGTCAGGTAATCGCTGACTTTCATCAACGGCAGGCTGCCGGCGATTTCCGACGCGGCGACGCGCAAGCGGTGCGCCAGTTTGAAGTGACGCAGGGCTTCCATCTGCTGTTCGAGGTCGTCTTCGGGAATCCGCGTCAGGCGTTCGCGCAACTCGGCGGCCAACTCCGGCGCCAGGGGCGGCTTGAACAGCCGGCCTTCGTTGAGCAACTCGTCGAGCAGCAGCGGGAAACGGGTGATCTGTTCGGCAATCCACGGACTGGCCGCACACAGCGTGAGCAAACGCCGCAGGGCGCCGGGATTTTCCGTCAGCAACACTAAATAAGCCGAACGTCGGGCGACCGCTTCGACCAGCGGAAGCACCCGCTCCAGCACCAGATCCGGGTTGTCATGCTCCACCGCCTGGGCCAGCAGGCGCGGGATAAACGCATCAAGACGCTCGCGACCCAGCCGCTGCATCGCGCGCAATTGCGGACTGCCACGCAGGCTCGCCAGCGCTTTCAGGGCCTTGGTCGCATCGGCGAAACCGCCCTCTTCGAGCTGCCGGCAAGCGGCCTCTTCATCCTGCGCCTCTTCCCACAGCGGCAACCACTCACCGCCGACCACCACTTCGCAGTCGGCGCCCTCTTCTTCATCGGGATCGGCGATCACCTGCGCAAAGTGCCAGGCCACGCGACCGCGCCAGAACATCAGTTTTTCGTGGAAGGCCTGCCAATCGGCAAAACCGAGCATGAACGCGATACGCGCCTGATCCTGAGCGCCGTCCGGCAACATCTGGGTCTGGCGGTCGGCAATCGCCTGGATCGCGTGCTCGGTGTAGCGCAGGAATTCATAGCCTTCGCGCAGTTCGCCGATCACCGCCGGCGGCAAGTAACCCTGCCCTTCCAGCGTGCTCAGCACCTTTAATAGAGGACGCTGTTGCAGGCTCAAATCGCGCCCGCCGTGGATCAACTGAAAGGCCTGAGCGATGAACTCGACTTCGCGAATCCCGCCGGAGCCGAGCTTGATGTTGTCGGCCATGCCCTTGCGCCGCACTTCCTGCTGGATCAACTGCTTCATGGTGCGCAGCGCTTCGATCGCCGAGAAGTCCAGATAACGCCGGTAAACGAACGGGCGCAGCATGTCGAGCAACTGAGCGCCGGCGGTTTGATCACCGGCCACCACCCGCGCCTTGATCATCGCGTAGCGTTCCCAGTCGCGGCCCTGGTCCTGGTAATACTGCTCCAGCGCATTGAAGCTCAGCACCAGCGCGCCGGACGAACCGTACGGGCGCAGGCGCATGTCGACGCGGAACACGAACCCGTCAACCGTCATCGGGTCGAGGGCCTTGATCAGGCGCTGACCGAGACGGATGAAGAATTCCTGATTATCCAGCGCGCGTTTCACGCCGACGGTTTCGCCGCCCTCGGGGTAGGCGAAGATCAGGTCGATGTCCGACGACAGGTTCAGCTCGACCGCGCCAAGCTTGCCCATGCCGAGGATGACCATCTGCTGCGGCAGACCGCTGCGTCGACCGGTCGGCGTACCGAACTGCTGGCAATGGCGGCTGTACAGCCATTGGTAGGCTTGATCGATGGTGGCGTCGGCCATGTCCGACAGGTCGCGGCAGGTCTGTACCAGATCGGCCTGGCGGTTCAGGTCACGCCAGATGATCCGCACTTGATGGCGGGCACGCTGGCGACGCAGGACGCGACCGAGTTCGTCTTCGCTTTGCGCGGTGTTCACAGCGGCAGCAATCTGCGCACACAATTCCCCCGGTGCGAACGGCCGGTCGAGTTCACCGGACTGCACCAGCGACAGCAACATCAAAGGGTCACGAACGCTCTGTTCAATGACGAAATCGCTGGCGGCACTGACGCGGGCGAATTGCGCCCAGCGTTCCGGCGTCCAGTTGGAGAAGCCATGATCGTCTTCCAGCGCGGCGACGGCCGTACGGAACGACTGCTCGGATCGAGTGACCAACGGCAGGAGAATGGCGGGGAGTTCGGCAAGCATGGGCAGGGTCATGGTCTATCCTTGATCGGCGTGTAAATGGCCGCTTGTAGTGTTTGATGAAAACCCGCTACGCGAAGGACTGTCGAACAAAAGTTAGAAATAGCTGAAATTTCTTCTTCTTTGGCATCCAGCATCAAACTTTCACCTTTTTCGGATGGTAATCGACCAAGCTTAACGATTATTCTCACAACGCAGTCGGAGGCCACAAGCCTTTCCTCTGTAGTTTTACTACTCGTCTATACAGGCGAAAGGCTGAAATGCTCAAAGATTTGTAGTAAAACTACACGCCGCCGGAACAACCTGTCGGCAATCCAAGAATTTTAAATCGTCTGCCCACAAGGCCAGTCGCAAACTCAGGCAACCGATTCTGGAAGCCTTTCCGCCCTGGAGCAAGCCATGCAAGACCTCGATCCCGTCGAAACCCAGGAATGGCTGGACGCCCTGGAATCGGTTCTCGACAAAGAAGGCGAAGACCGTGCTCACTATCTGATGACCCGTATGGGTGAACTGGCGACCCGCAGCGGTTCGCAGCTCCCTTACGCCATCACCACGCCTTACCGCAACACCATCCCGGTAACCCACGAAGCACGCATGCCTGGCGACCTGTTCATGGAACGCCGCATTCGCTCGCTGGTGCGCTGGAACGCGATGGCCATGGTAATGCGTACGAACCTGAAAGATTCTGACCTGGGTGGTCACATCTCCAGCTTCGCTTCCAGCGCGACCCTGTATGACATCGGCTTCAACTACTTCTTCCAGGCCCCGACCGACGAACACGGCGGCGACCTGATCTACTTCCAGGGCCACACCTCGCCAGGCGTTTACGCCCGTGCGTTCATGGAAGGCCGCATCACCGAAGACCAGATGAACAACTTCCGCCAGGAAGTCGACGGTCAGGGCCTGTCGTCCTACCCGCACCCTTGGCTGATGCCTGACTTCTGGCAGTTCCCGACCGTATCCATGGGTCTGGGTCCGATCCAGGCGATCTACCAGGCACGCTTCATGAAGTACCTGGAACACCGCGGTTTCATTCAGCCGGGCAAACAGAAAGTCTGGTGCTTCCTGGGCGACGGCGAGTGCGACGAGCCGGAATCCCTGGGCGCGATCTCCCTGGCCGGCCGCGAGAAGCTGGACAACCTGATCTTCGTCATCAACTGCAACCTGCAGCGCCTCGACGGCCCGGTTCGCGGCAACGGCAAGATCATCCAGGAACTCGAAGGCGTGTTCCGCGGTGCTCAGTGGAACGTGACCAAAGTCATCTGGGGCCGTTTCTGGGACCCACTGCTGGCCAAGGACGTCGACGGCATCCTGCAACGTCGCATGGACGAAGTCATCGACGGCGAGTACCAGAACTACAAAGCCAAAGACGGCGCGTTCGTTCGCGAGCACTTCTTCAACACGCCTGAACTCAAGGCGATGGTTGCCGATCTGTCCGACGACGAGATCTGGAAACTCAACCGTGGCGGCCACGACCCGTACAAGGTCTATGCGGCGTACCACGAAGCGGTCAACCACAAAGAACAACCAACCGTCATCCTGGCCAAGACCATCAAGGGTTATGGCACCGGTGCCGGCGAAGCGAAAAACACTGCGCACAACACCAAGAAAGTCGACGTCGACAGCCTGAAGTTGTTCCGCGACCGCTTCGACATCCCGGTCAAGGACGAAGAGCTGGAGAACCTGCCGTTCTTCAAGCCAGAGCCAAACAGCGCCGAAGCCCGCTACCTGAGCGAGCGCCGTGCTGCACTGGGCGGTTTCGTACCTCAGCGCCGCGCGCAGAGCTTCAGCGTACCGACCCCGGACCTGGACACCCTGAAAGCCATCCTCGATGGTTCGGGCGACCGTGAAATTTCCACCACCATGGCCTTCGTGCGGATCCTCGCGCAACTGGTCAAGGACAAGGAAATCGGCCCGCGCATCGTGCCGATCATCCCGGACGAAGCCCGTACCTTCGGTATGGAAGGCATGTTCCGTCAGCTGGGCATCTACTCCTCCGTCGGCCAGCTCTACGAGCCAGTCGATAAAGACCAGGTGATGTTCTACAAGGAAGACCAGAAAGGTCAGATCCTTGAAGAAGGCATCAACGAAGCGGGCGCCATGAGTTCCTTCATCGCCGCCGGTACTTCGTACTCCAGCCACAACCAGCCGATGCTGCCGTTCTACATCTTCTACTCGATGTTCGGCTTCCAGCGTATCGGTGACCTGGCCTGGGCCGCCGGCGACAGCCGTACCCGTGGCTTCCTGATCGGCGGCACCGCCGGCCGTACCACCCTGAACGGTGAAGGCCTGCAGCACGAAGACGGTCACAGCCACCTGCTGGCCGCGACCATCCCGAACTGCCGCACCTACGATCCAACCTACGGCTACGAGCTGGCGGTGATCATTCAGGACGGCATGAAGAAGATGACCGAAGAGCAACAGGACATCTTCTACTACATCACCGTGATGAACGAGTCGTACCAGCAGCCAGCCATGCCGGCCGGTGCCGAAGAAGGCATCAAGAAAGGCATGTACCTGCTCGAAGAAGACACCCGCGATGCAGCGCATCACGTACAGCTGATGGGCTCCGGCACCATCCTGCGTGAAGTGCGTGAAGCGGCGAAGATTCTGCGTGAAGAGTTCAACATCGGCGCTGACGTATGGAGCGTCACCAGCTTCAACGAACTGCGTCGCGACGGCCTGGCCGTAGAGCGCAGCAACCGTCTGAAGCCTGGCCAGAAGCCTAAGCAGAGCTACGTTGAAGAGTGCCTGAGCGGCCGTAAGGGTCCGGTCATCGCTTCTACCGACTACATGAAGCTGTTCGCCGAGCAGATCCGTCAGTGGGTACCGTCCAAGGAATTCAAAGTCCTGGGCACCGACGGTTTCGGCCGCAGCGACAGCCGCAAGAAACTGCGTCATTTCTTCGAAGTCGACCGTCATTTCGTGGTGTTGGCAGCCCTGGAAGCACTGGCTGACCGTGGTGATATCGAACCTAAAGTCGTGGCTGAGGCCATCGTCAAGTTCGGCATCGACCCGGAAAAACGCAACCCACTGGACTGCTGAGGAGACATTTTGTGAGCGAACTCATTCGCGTACCTGACATCGGCAGCGGTGAAGGTGAAGTAATTGAACTGTTTGTGAAGGTCGGCGACCGTATCGAAGCCGACCAGAGCATCCTGACCCTGGAATCGGACAAGGCCAGCATGGAAGTGCCGGCCCCGAAAGCCGGCGTCATCAAGAGCCTGAAAGTGAAGCTGGGCGACCGTCTGAAGGAAGGCGACGAACTGCTCGAGCTGGAAGTCGAGGGCGCCGCTGCTGCGGCCCCTGCGCCTGCTGCTGCCCCGGCGGCAAAAGCTGAAGCCAAACCGGCTGCCGCCCCTGCTGCTGCCGCGCCAGCCGCTGCGCCTGCTGCCGCTTCGGTGCAGCAAGTGCACGTGCCGGACATCGGTTCGTCGGGCAAGGCCCAGATCATCGAGATCCAGGTCAAGGTCGGCGACAAGGTCGAGGCTGATCAATCGCTGATCACCCTCGAATCCGACAAGGCGAGCATGGAAATCCCGTCGCCTGCCGCAGGCGTGGTCAAGGCCATCAGCGTCAAGCTCAACGACGAAGTCGGCACCGGCGACCTGATCCTCGATCTGGAAGTGGCGGGTGCTGCGGCCCCTGCTGCGGCCGCTCCGGCTCAGGCTGCTGCGCCAGCCGCTGCCGCTGCGCCTGCTCCTGCAGCAGCCCCGGCTGCTCCAGTTGCCGACAGCGTTCAGGACATCCACGTTCCGGACATCGGTTCGGCCGGCAAGGCCAAGATCATCGAAGTGTTGGTCAAGGCTGGCGACAGCGTTGAAGCCGACCAGTCGCTGATCACCCTCGAATCCGACAAGGCAAGCATGGAAATCCCATCGCCTGCCGCCGGCGTGGTGGAAAGCGTTTCGATCAAGCTGGACGACGAAGTCGGCACCGGCGACCTGATCCTCAAGCTGAAAGTCAAAGGCGCAGCGCCTGCTGCTGCCCCGGCTCCAGCTGCCGCTGCTGCAAGTGCTCCGGCACCTGCCGCTGCTGCTCCGGCTGCCGCTGCACCTGCGGCTGCCGCTCCGGCTGCTGCTCCGGCCAAGCCTGGTGCCAAAGTTCACGCCGGCCCGGCCGTGCGTCAACTGGCCCGTGAGTTCGGCGTTGAGCTGAGCGCTGTAGGCGCCAGCGGTCCGCACGGTCGCATCCTCAAGGAAGACGTGCAGGTTTACGTCAAGGCGATGATGCAGAAGGCCAAGGAAGCGCCGGCTGCTGGCGGCGCAACCGGTGGCGCGGGCATCCCGCCGATCCCGGTCGTGGACTTCAGCCGCTTCGGTGAAATCGAAGAAGTGCCGATGACCCGCCTGATGCAGGTCGGCGCTGCCAACCTGCACCGCAGCTGGCTGAACGTGCCGCACGTGACGCAATTCGACTCGGCGGATATCACTGAGCTGGAAGCGTTCCGCGTTGCGCAGAAAGCCGTCGCAGAGAAGGCCGGCGTCAAGCTGACCATCCTGCCGCTGCTGCTCAAGACCTGTGCGCACCTGCTCAAGGAACTGCCGGACTTCAACAGTTCGCTGGCGCCAAGCGGCAAGGCGATCATTCGCAAGAAGTACGTCAACATCGGTTTCGCGGTCGACACTCCAGATGGCCTGCTGGTACCGGTCATCAAGAACGTCGACCAGAAGAGCCTGCTGCAACTGGCTGCAGAAGCTGCTTCGCTGGCTGAAAAAGCCCGCACCAAGAAGCTCTCTTCGGACGAGATGCAAGGCGCCTGCTTCACCATTTCCAGCCTCGGCCACATTGGCGGCACCGGCTTCACGCCGATCGTCAACGCGCCGGAAGTGGCGATCCTCGGTGTTTCCAAGGCAACCATCCAGCCAGTCTGGGACGGCAAAGCCTTCCAGCCGAAACTGATGCTGCCACTGTCGCTGTCCTACGATCACCGTGTGATCAACGGCGCCGCTGCTGCACGCTTCACCCAGCGTCTGGGCAGCCTGTTGGGCGACATCCGCACCATCCTGCTGTAAAGCGTTCGGCCCTCCGGCAACGGAGGGCCGATTGCGTCCCACGTTTTCGAGCGCCACACGCTCGTACCTCAACCCCGTCAGTTTGACGGGGCTTTTTTTGCCCAGAGAAAAGTACAGCGCCTCTTCCTACAAGTTCGGTTTACTTGAACTACGAACGCAGTCCACTTCGCCTCGATATTTTTCGTCGACCGCCAACTAATCTTTGCCTCCCGATCAAATAAGCAACTTCCTGCGTTATTTATCAAAACCAGACTTACTCGAATGGATTCGAATATGTTCAAACCAACTATCGGCCCGATTATCGGCCACACCACAACTAATCATGCCCGCATTTTCATGCGCGCAGACAATCAAGGCAACGCACCGGTATTTGCCGCCATTCGCCATCGGACTGCAGGAACACAACAGTGGTCAGCAGGCACTTTCGCCGAACCCAGCGCACTGCGCGACATGACCGAAGTGTTCACCCTCAATAACTTGAGCAGCGACACCGAATATGAATACCAGACCGGCTGGTTCAGCCCGATGAATCCGGTACATACCGTGGACAGTGTCGCCGAGCTGCCGCTGCAGTGGCCCCGGGAAATCTATCGCCTGCGCACCCGCTCCAGCAAAGCCCTGCAGCCAAGGGCCTATATCGTCGGCTCCTGCCGTTACTTGCGCATGACCGCCGGCATCCCGTCGCTGCCGCACCTGGGTGACCGGATCTTTGCTTCCATCAACCAGTTGATCGAAGGCGCGCAACCACCGATCAGTGCCACGTTAATGACGGGCGATCAGATTTATGTCGATGACCTCAATCTGTTCGCACCCGATCGTGAATATAAGGAAATCCTCAGCAAGTACCGTGCGGCATTCTCTCAACCCAACATTCAGCGTTTGATGTCCGGCACATCGACTTACATGATCCTGGATGATCACGAAATCGAAGACAACTGGCCGGCGAACGCCAGCAAGTCAGATCAAGTGTTATATCGCAATGCCATGGCCGCCTATGAAATCTATCAAGCCAGCCACGGCCCTGCGCATGAACTTACAACTAACAAAGAGGTGAACCGCGTAAAGCTCGAGCACTACTGGTATCAATTCAGTGACGGTGACATCGAATGGTTCGTGACCGACAGCCGCACTCGACGCAACTTGTCAGCCGATGATCGCCGCATACTGGATGAGGCGCAGGAACAGGCGCTGCTCAAGTGGCTGATCAACAGCCCGGCGCGAGTGAAATTCGTGGTGACCAGCGTAATGTTCTACCCGGATCGCAAACTGCATGGTGACGATGCCTGGAAAGCCTTCCCGGAGCAGCGCTTGCGGCTGCTGGAAACCATCCGCACCCGACGCATCAAGAATGTCGTGTTTGTCTCGGGCGACGTGCATGGCTCGCTGACCTCGCGCCTGACCCACAGCGAAGACCCGGACTTCGAAGTGCACACCATCGTTTCCTCGCCGTTTTGCAACAGCAAGCTGTTGCCCTATGCCAAGGCGTCGACGTTCATCCTCGATCAACCGCTGGCGCGCACGGCGGCAGGCGATTATCAACATGAATTGACCAGCACAGTGGTCAGCGAAGACAACTTCGCCCATGTGGTGGTTGAGGCCGGAAAAATTCAGGTCAATTACCATGATCGCGACGGCAAACGCCTGCAATCGATCGAAATCAACCTGCGCTGAAGCCCTGAACAAAATGCCGTTTCCGCGCGCGAAGCGCTCTGGAACGGCACTCGCGGCGCACATCCGTATTACTTTTTGCCGCGCGCTGGAGAAATGCCCTGCGCGGCCGACATATTCTTATAGCACTTGGCCTTCATCTCTCTTGTCAGTCGGTGCCGCAATGATGCAACCTTGCCGCAGGCAACAGTAAAGAGGGCGCGAGCCCGGCGCGTTCAGCATATTTCCAAGCGAGTTCCTTCATGAAGAGCCAACCCGATGCCGCCAGCCGTATGGCGGTCGAGGTAGTGACGCAGCTGCCTGTGCCCTCGCGGCTCGGCATGCTGCGTTTCGAGCGCTTGAATGAAGCGAGCTGGGCGATGCTGTTTCTCGACCCCAACTGCGAACGCCAGTTCGGCCAGCCGGCCGTCGAATTGTGTGCGTTGGTCGGCTCGCCTTACGCCAGCCTGATGGAACCCGAAGCGCGCTATCAGCTGCACGACACCATTCAGCAACAACTGCGCGACAGCCCGCATTATCTGGTGCGCTACACCCTGCACACCGCCGCTGGTGCGCTGAGCATCCTTGAGCTGGGCGAGGCCTATAAGCAGCACAATCGGCACTTGCTGCGCGGTTATCTGCTGGCGGTCGATGATGTGTTCGACGGCGCGCCAGCGGTGCCCTGCGTCGACCTCGAAACCCAGAATTCGCGCCTGCAGATCGCTTTGGAACTGAACCAGCGCGCCCAGCAGGAACAACTGCAGCACCTGGAGCGGGTACGCGCCCAGCAGGATCTGATTCTGCTGCTGGCTCGCCAGCGCTACAGCAGCCACAACTCGCTGCAGGAAGCCGCCGAGCTGATCACCCGCAGCGCCTGCGATATCTATGAGATCGACTGTGCCAGCCTGTGGAATCTCGAAGGCAGCCTGCTGGTGCCGATTTCGGCGTATCACCGCGCGACGCAGGAATACATCCTGCCGGAGGTGATCGACATCAGCGGTTTCCCCGATTACATGGAAGCCCTGCACGGCAGCCGCGCCATCGACGCGCACAATGCGATGCGCGACCCGCGCACCCGCGAGATGGCCGAAGCCCTGCGCCCGCGTGACGTTAACGCGATGCTCGACGCCAGCATCCGGGTCGATGGCCAAGTGGTCGGCGTGCTGTGTCTGGAGCAGACCGGCGTCACCCGCGCCTGGCAGTCCGATGAAATTGCCTTTGCCGGTGAACTGGCCGACCAGTTCGCCCAGGTCATCAACAACCATAACCGGCGTACCGCCACCAGCGCGCTGCACCTGTTCCAGCGCGCAGTCGAACAAAGTGCCAACGCCTTTCTGCTGGTCAATTGCGACGGCGTGGTCGAGTACGTCAACCCGAGCTTCACCGCGATCACCCAGTACTCCACCGAAGAAGTTCACGGCCAGCGCCTGTCGGAGCTGCCGGCCCTGGAAAACCTCAGTGAACTGCTGTTCGACGCGCCGTCGGCGCTGGCCAAGAGCAACAGCTGGCAGGGCGAATTCAAGAGCCGGCGCAAGAACCTCGAACCGTACTGGGGCCAGTTGTCGATCTCCAAGGTGTATGGCGACAACCGCGAACTGACGCACTACATCGGCATCTACGAAGACATCACCCAGACCAAACTGGCGCAGCAGCGCATCGAGCGTCTGGCGTACACCGACAACCTGACCAACCTCGGCAACCGCCCGGCGTTTATCCGCAATCTGGATGAACGCTTCGCCCGCGATAGCGATACCCCGATCAGCCTGCTGCTGGTGGACATCGACAACTTCAAGCGGATCAACGACAGCCTCGGTCACCAGACCGGCGACAAGTTGCTGATCAGCCTCGCCCGCCGCTTGCGCAACAGCCTGAGCCCGAGCGGCAGCCTCGCGCGGTTCGCCAGTAACGAATTTGCGGTGCTGCTCGATGACACCGACCTCGCCACCGGCCAGCAGATCGCCAACCAGTTGCTGGCGACCCTCGACAAGCCGATGTTCGTCGACAACCAGTTGATCAGCGTCACCGGCTCGGTGGGCCTGGCCTGCGCGCCGCTGCATGGCCGCGATCCGCAAACCCTGATGCGCAACGCCGGCCTCGCCCTGCACAAGGCCAAGGCCAATGGCAAACACCAGGTTCAGGTGTTCACCGAAGCGCTGAACGCCGAAGCCAGTTACAAACTGTTCGTCGAGAACAACTTGCGCCGCGCCCTGACCCAAAACGAGCTGGACGTGTTCTACCAGCCCAAACTGTGCCTGCGCAGCGGTCGCCTGCTGGGCATGGAAGCGCTGCTGCGCTGGAATCACCCGGAACGCGGCATGATTCGCCCGGACCAGTTCATCAGCGTCGCCGAAGAAACCGGCCTGATCATCCCGATCGGCAAGTGGATCGCCCGCCAGGCCTGCCGCATGAGCAAGGCCCTGACCGCCGCCGGCCTGGGCAATCTGCAAGTGGCGATCAACCTGTCACCGAAGCAGTTCTCCGATCCGGATCTGGTCGCGTCCATCGCCAACATCCTCAAGGAAGAAGCGCTGCCGGCCAATCTGCTCGAACTGGAGCTGACCGAAGGCCTGTTGCTGGAAGCCACCGAAGACACTCACTTGCAGCTCGATCAGCTCAAGCGTCTGGGCCTGACCCTGGCCATGGACGACTTCGGCACCGGTTACTCGTCGCTCAGCTACCTGAAGAAATTCCCGATCGACATCATCAAGATCGATCGCAGCTTCATCCACGAAATCCCCGACAACCAGGACGACATGGAAATCACCTCCGCGGTGATCGCCATGGCCCACAACCTGAAGCTCAAAGTCGTGGCCGAAGGCATCGAGACCGCCGAACAACTGGCGTTCCTGCGTCGCCACCGCTGCGACGTCGGCCAGGGCTACCTGTTCGACCGGCCGATCCCCGGCGCGGAACTGATCCAGGCGCTCAAGCGCTACCCGCGCGGCCCACTCTGCCTCTAGCCCCCACCGATGTCCCTGTCGATGAACTCCCCTTGTGGGAGCGGGCTTGCTCGCGAATGCGGTTTGTCAGGCAATGTTGATGTCGACTGACACACCGCATTCGCGAGCAAGCCCGCTCCCACATTTGAATAGTGCGAAATCCGGCATCATTCGGCACACTGACGGTCTGACTTTTTACATCCCATCCTGACTGAGAGGAACGATCATGGTTCTGCGCTCGGAAATTCTGGTGAACAAAAACGTGCTACCGACCAAAGAACAAGCGCTGCCCGGCCGCGAAACCGCGATGACCCTGCCTGAAAAGCATTTCGTCTTCGAAGAAACTCCCTTGCTCGGTCCATTCTTTCAGGACGTCGACTTTGCGATCTTCGGTCTGGGTTGCTTCTGGGGGGCGGAACGCCGTTTCTGGCAGCGCGAAGGCGTGGTCAGCACCGTGGTTGGCTACGCCGGCGGCTACACGCCGAACCCGACCTACGAAGAAGTCTGCTCGGGCCTGACCGGCCACGCCGAAGTGGTGCTGGTGGTGTATGACAAGGCCAAAGTCAGCTACGAAGAGCTGCTGGCGATGTTCTGGGAACTGCATAACCCGACGCAGGGCATGCGTCAGGGCAACGACATCGGCACCCAATACCGCTCGGTGATCTACGCCACTTCGCCTGAGCAACTGGATGCGGCGCTGAAGAGCAAAGCGGTGTATCAGGCTGAACTGTCGAAGGCTGGCCTGGGCGAAATCAGCACCGAGATCGAGCAGGCGCCGACCGTGTACTTCGCTGAGGCGTATCACCAGCAGTATCTGGCGAAGAACCCTGAAGGCTACTGCGGGATTGGCGGCACCGGCGTGTGCATGCCACCGAGCCTGGCGGGTAACTAAACCCTTAAAGCAAAAGATCGCAGCCTTCGGCAGCTCCTACAGGTCCGTGATTGTCCGCACATAAGTGGACGACACTGAATCCTGTAGGAGCTGCCGAAGGCTGCGATCTTTTGCTCTTGCCGTTGATCAGCTCTCGGCGATCAACCAATCCATCTGCCACCCGCCCTGGGTCTGCCCAAGCTTCTTCGACAACCACGGCAACAGCTCACGCAATTCTTCCTCCAGCCCCCACGGCGGATTGGCAATCGCCATCCCCGAGCCGTTGAGGCTGTTCGGCGTATCCAGCGGGTGCACCAGCAGTTCCACGCGCAGCAACTTCGGCGCGCCGGTACCGGCCAGATCCTGATAAAAACGGCGCAACGCACGCTGATCCTTCACCGGATACCAGATCGCCGCCACGGTTTGGCGCATCCGGCCAATCGCTTCTTTCAGCGACGCCGCACACTTTTGCATCTCGTCGAGCTGCTCGAACGGCGGATCAATCAACATCACCGCACGCTTCTCCTGCACCGGCAACATCGCCCGCGCCACATGCCAGCCCTCGCCCAGATGCACCTTGACCCGACGGTCGCCGGCCATGTTCTCTTTGAGCTGCACGCCATCTTCCGGGTGTTTCTCGTTGAGCATCACCCGATCCTGCGGCCGGGTCAGACGCCGCGCCAGCTCCGGCGAACCCGGGTAGTAGCGCAACTGGCCATCCGGGTTCATCTCGTGCAGCACCTTCATGTAGTCGGCGGTCAGCGCCGGCAGATCCGGCTGATCCCACAAACGCGCGATGCCTTCCAGGTACTCGCCGGTACGGTTGGCCTGATCACCCTGCAGGTCATACAGACCGATGCCGGCGTGCGTATCGAGATAGGCAAACGGCTGCTCCTTGCGCGACATCAGCGCGATGAGGCGGGTCAAGGTCAGGTGTTTGAACACATCGGCGTGATTGCCGGCATGGAAGGCGTGACGATAATTCATGGCTGCTCCTGCGAGGGCCGTGAAGTTTACCTTTTACCGGGCGGCAAGTCAGGGGTTGGCGGCCGAGCGGACAAAAGCCGGCCCTCACCCTAACCCTCTCCCGGAGGGAGAGGGGACTGACGGTGGTGATCTTGCGAGTTACATCGACCTGAATGATCAGCGTGATCTCAGGCTTGGCCAACTGACGTTCACCACCGAAGGCGCAGGTCGGCGTACATCACTCAGACAACTCGGTCAGTCCCCTCTCCCTCTGGGAGAGGGCTAGGGTGAGGGGCTTTGCTTTTATGGCGTTAAACTGGCGAACCATGAACGACAGGAAGTCAAAAACTCATGCAATATCTGATCATCTGCTTATTCAGCCTGCTTAGCCCATACCTCGCCCTTGCCGACGAAACTCACATTGAACAGGCACGCCAGTCACTAAAAAACTACGGACTGAGCCACTGCATTCTGAAGCCATTCAACGAACGCTCCGCGCTGGAAAAAGACATCGCACTGTCCGCCAATGCCTATTCGTTCATGGGCAAAGGCATGCATACCATTTTGCAAAATGAAGACACGCTCCAGGTGCTGCACGATCCCTACAAAGAAACCCGAAACTACGTGTTGGCGGCTTACGAGCAGAAACCTTCAAACAGTAAATACTCGAATGAAAAAGTAGTGTTTTTTGGGTGCATGAAGGTCTACAACTCCGAGGCATTCGACCGCTTTATCAAAACTCAGGATGCGTATATCGCTGATTGAGCCAAAGTCCAAAGATCGCAGCCTTCGGCAGCTCCTACACAGGATTGGCGTCCCCCCCCTGTAGGAGCTGCCGAAGGCTGCGATCTTTTGCTCTTTTTTCAGGCCGGCATCGCGCTCAAGCGTTTGCCGATGACATCCAGCACATCGCAACCGTCACGCAGTGGAATGGCGCAGAGCATGGCGAAGTCGCTGAGGATGATCGAGTCGCATTCGACCGAGCCGCGCATGCACATGTTTTCCAGCACTTGAATCACGGCGCGGATGCGGTGGTTGGCCGCGTCCATTAGGATGTCGAGGGGGACTTGGGTATCGACGAACAGGGTGGGCATGTCGCTGCAGTTGCCGGTCAGGGCCATGAAGCGGTTGTCGGGATGGGGGATGATTTTTTCGTAGGGTGGGTCGGGTTTAAGCATCGTCATATTTTCTACCATGGATGTGAAAATGAACTGCCTCGCTCCTTCCTACGGGATCGGGTGGCAGCTGTGCGCGGGAGTAGGAACCGACCCATGGAATTCGGCCACGCCAAAGCGTGCCCCGCACACAGCCGCCGCTAAAGATATTGCTGGCACAAGTTACATGTCGCAATTAAATCAACAGCGCTGATGCACCATAGGTAACGGGTTCCTACACCCTGTCACCACTCTCGCGGTGACAACGAAAAGACTATCCCTGCTACCCAACGCCCACCAGTTCATGAAATCCGCCGCAACTCGCGGGAAATTTCCGAAGCCTTCGCCCAGAAATTTCACTCTGCTTCGTCTTGCAAATACGCCAATAACGCCGATTGCGACGATTCTTCCGACGCTGAAACCTGAAAAAACTGCCGAACCTTGCAGCGCAACACAGCCTCGGGAAACGCCTCATGCAGCGCCGGATGCTCCTCGCTCAGCCACTGCAGCGCATTGCCGATCCGTACTGCATTCCCTGCTAAAGCCAGCACTGACTCAGGCACTTTCCACCAGGGAAACACCCGCCCTGAAACCTGCGCCCTGCCCCCGATATCCACGGCCTGTCCATTGATCAAGCCGCGCGAGATCACTGGCATCAACTGCGCCGATTGCACTTCATCGGACTGCAGGATCGGCAACAAAAACCGCCCATCCCAGAAGCGAAAAAACACCGCTTTGCCGTCCGGCATCAGCACCTGAGTCAGGCTGCAAAAATGCTCGACCAGCACTTCCAGGCTCGCGGAAGACACCGCCAGCCAACCCCAATCGCGAGATTCGGTAGAGGCCACCCAATCGAGAAACTCACTGTCCGCCGCGACAATTCCCACGAAGGGCATCACCGCGTCCCACTCGGCGTAGATCGTGTCAGCCCAGATCGGGCTCGGTGCAACCAACGGAGGCCTGGCGTCGCTGGCATTACTCAAGACCGCGAACAGTTGTTCCGAAGATTTCAGCGGTTCACGCGCCAGCCACTCTGAAGGCGTGAGGCACTCAGGCAGCACAGGCACCGTCCTTGCAGCGCTCGCACTCTTCGCAGAATGGTGCATCACCTTTAAAGCTCATGATTTGCGCAGCAGTGAGCATGGCCGCTGGTGCGGCTGCGAGTTTTGCCGGCAATCCCGGCACTCCCGGCGCTGCACTCATCGCCGCCATTGGCGCCCCACCCACAACAATTGGCACGCTACTGAAAATCCCGCCGGGGCCGATGCTGATCCACTGCCCGCCGGCCTGAATCGTCGCGCTCGCGCCGCCGTCGATCACCACTTGCTGGCCGGCACTGAGGTGGACTTGTCCGCTGGCACTGGTGGCCTGATTGCTCACGCGAATATGCCGATCACCGACCACCGTCAGGTGATCATCCTGTTTCACTTCGGTCTGGCGCTGACCGTGGGTAATGCGCTGCTCGTCAGCCTTGAGTTCATGGCTGGCAAGTCCGGTGACGACGATGCTGCGCTGGTTGTCGACCTGAACCTGTTGGTCGTGCAGTACATGCTGAGTCCAGTTGCGCTGGGCGCGCAGGTAGATTTCTTCGGCGCCCTTTTTGTCCTCGATGCGCAGCTCGTTGTAACCGCCGCCACCGGGGCTGCTCTGGCTGCGGAAGATGCTGCGGGTCTGGTCGGCGGGCAAGTCCAGCGGCAGCGGAGTTGCCGCGTTTGGCAGGCAACCCATCACCAACGGTTTGTCGGCATCAGCGTCGATGAAACCGACCAGCACTTCCATGCCGACCCTTGGGATCAGCACGCTGCCGTAATGGTCATGCGCCCAACCCGTGGCGACGCGCAGCCAGCAACTGGAATGTTCGTTGAGCTCGCCATCACGATCCCAGGCCAGTTGCACCTTGACCCGGCCGTACTCGTCGCAGTGGATTTCCGTGTCTTGCGGCCCGGTGACCACGGCCGGTTGATAGCCGTGCATGCGCGGCTTTTCCGGCCCCAACGCCGGGCGAAAGAACACCTCCCACGGCGTGGCAAGAAAGGTATTACGGTAACCCTGGAATGTTTCCCCATCGCTGGTCACCGATTCCTCCAGCACTTGCGGCTGTCGGCCATGGTGCTCGATGGCGGTGAGCAGCCACAGGTCATTCCAGTCCTGGCGCGGATGCTCGCTCAGTTGCAGGAAATGTCCGCAAACCAGTGCGGATACGTCGCTGATGCCCTCAGCCTGACGGTAGTCGGCGACATGCCTTTCCAGCGTACGTTGCGCCAGTTGCCTGCCGGTTTCTCGATCGTTGAATTGGCCGGGAAAGTGATAGTCCTCGAGCACCGGGCGCTGCTCACTGTCGCTGCGGCTTTGCAGTTGCAGTCGCGGCTTTTCGAAGTTGTAGTCGCGCCGGGTGACCACGCTGGTGCGGGTTTCCACCCTAACATTGAAGCGCTGGATGGCCGGCGCGCCGGCGGACATGCCGCTTCCCGGCAGGTACAGCGTCGGCTCGGCCAGGCGCGGGAACACCGTTTGATCGTCGCCGAACACCAGCACATGTCCATCCGGGCTGTGCTGAAAGTGGTAATGAATACCGACCTCGGCACACAGCCGCTGAATGAACGCCAGATCGCTCTCGGCGTACTGCACACAATATTCACGCACCGGGTAATCGCTGCCGAGGCGGAACTCGAAGGCATCGCGCAGGATTGCGTGATCCTTGAGGATCTGCGCGACGATCTGCGGAACCGTCTGATGCTGAAAAATCCGCTGGTTGATGCGGTGACCGAGGTAGGTCAGACGCGGCACCAGGCTCAGGTGATAGCGCGTCAGACGTTTCCCGGAATCGCCCTGCCCGACCCGATAAATCTGACCGTGAATGCCACTGCCATCGGCATCGAAGCCAAGAAACGCCTGACAGTGCAGCAGACTTTCGAGATCCAGATCGGGGCGCTCACTGACCAGCTCCAGCTCGAAACGAAAGGGTTGGCTGATGGCTTCCTTGCCCGTGAACTCAAGGACTTTGAGGTCATGCTGGGCGCCTTCGAGGGTCAACGTAAAACGCGGTTGATTGGCAGGCGCGAACATCCGATGTCTCTCTGCAGAATGAGGGCGGGCGATTCTGCATGAGGGGCAAGGGGTGTTGGTTGGGTGACGGGAAAATCAGATTTGCCCTACTTTTTCTGGCGAAAAAGCCTTCGCAAATCGGTGTATCCGACTACAGACAACCCTCTCAAAATCACCACCGAACAACTGTGGGAGCGGGCTTGCTCGCGAAAGGGCCGTGTCAGTCGACATTGATTTCATTCGACACACCGCATTCGCGAGCAAGCCCGCTCCCACAGGGGATCTATGCTGAGTCAGGATTGCAGGCAAAAAAAAACGGCCCGCCTCCTTGTAGGAAGCGGGCCGTTTTCCTGTGAGCCGCAGCTCAGTGCATCACTTGTTCAGGTGGAAATCCTTTTCCGCGGCCTGGAAGCGCTGCACCATGCCAGCGGTCGGCGCGCCGAGCTTGCTGACGATGTAGATCGCCAGACTGGCGAAGATGAAGCCCGGGATGATTTCGTACAGCCCCATCACCTCGAAATGCTTCCACACCACCACGGTGATGGCGCCGACCAGAATGCCGGCCAGCGCGCCGTTGCGGGTCATGTCTTTCCAGATCACCGAGATCAGCACCACTGGACCGAACGCGGCACCGAAACCGGCCCAGGCGTAGGACACCAGGCCCAGCACGCGGTTTTCCGGGTTGGCGGCCATGGCGATAGCAATCAGCGCCACCAGCAACACCATCGCGCGGCCGACCCAGACCAGTTCAACCTGGGAAGCGGATTTGCGCAGGAAGGTTTTGTAGAAGTCTTCGGTGAGGGCGCTCGAGCACACCAGCAGCTGGCAGCTCAAGGTGCTCATCACAGCCGCAAGAATCGCCGACAGCAAAACACCGGCAACCCACGGGTTGAAGAGGATTTTCGCCAGTTCGATGAACACCCGCTCGTGGTTCTCGGTCACGGGACCGGCCACTTCCGGGTGCGCCGAGAAGTAGGCGATGCCGAAGAAGCCCACGGCGACGGTGCCGCCCAGGCACAGGATCATCCAGGTCATGGAGATGCGACGGGCGTTGGCAATCGACTTCACCGAGTCAGCCGCCATGAAACGCGCAAGGATGTGCGGCTGACCGAAGTAACCCAGACCCCAGCCCATCAGCGAGATGATGCCGATGAAGGTGGTGCCCTTGAGCATGTCGAAGTTGCTTGGATCCTGGGCTTCGATGGCCAGGAACGTGGTATCGACGCCGCCGGTGGCCAGCAGCACGATGATCGGCGTCAGCAGCAGCGCGAAAATCATCAACGTGGCTTGTACGGTATCGGTCCAGCTCACCGCGAGGAAACCGCCGACGAAGGTGTAGGCAATCGTCGCCGCAGCACCGGCCCACAGCGCCGTCTCGTAGGACATGCCGAAGGTGCTTTCGAACAGACGGGCGCCGGCCACGATGCCGGATGCGCAGTAAATGGTGAAGAACACCAGAATCACGATCGCCGAGATGATGCGCAGCAGACCGCTTTTGTCTTCGAAACGGCTGGAGAAGTAGTCCGGCAGGGTCAGGGCATCGCCGTTGTGCTCGGTCTGCACGCGCAGACGGCCGGCGACAAACAGCCAGTTCAGGTAGGCGCCGACGATCAGGCCGATGGCGATCCAGCTTTCCGACAGACCGGACATGTAGATGGCACCCGGCAGGCCCATCAGCAACCAGCCGCTCATGTCGGAAGCACCGGCGGACAGAGCCGTCACGACGCTGCCCAGGCTGCGGCCGCCAAGAATGTAGTCAGAGAGGTTGTTGGTGGAGCGATAGGCCATGAAGCCGATCAGCACCATTGCTGCGATGTAGATCACGAAGGTGATCAGTGTTGGATTGCTTACGCTCATTAAGTTACGCCCTGGCTTTGTTTTTATGTTGCAGCGGTGATTGATCGTCCACAAACGACGACGTTTGGCAGACGAAACGGGATCCCGCGCATTTAGGACTGATGTTTCCCCAGGAAAGCCACCAGCCGATGCACCGGGTATTCCCGGTTGCACCTTGGGCGCGAATGCTATGCAACAAAGCAAAAAAGGTGCAACCAGTTTCTTGAGAATTAGTTGCACCTAGTGAGATTTGGCGGCGAAACCGGAGTTTTTGCTTACTTTTAGCGCAGTCATGACGCTTGGCTAGAAGCAAAAGCACCATGCCAGAGCAGCATTTTCATAGCGGAAATAAATTCCTGATGAGCTGCCGATTATTCCGACAAAAAAGGGTTGCACCGGGTTGCACCTCCTCCGGCGCACGGCTAATCTTGCCGCCAGCTGATGCCACGCAACTGTGGCAACCATGAGGATAAAAATATGGCTACCACCACCCTTGGGGTCAAACTCGATGACCCGACCCGCGAGCGCCTGAAGGCTGCCGCAACCTCGATTGATCGCACCCCGCACTGGCTGATCAAGCAGGCAATTTTCAATTACCTGGAAAAACTCGAGGGTGGTGCAACCCTGACCGAGCTGAACGGTTTGACCACCAAGGACGCCGACGACGCCGGTGAAGTCCAGAACGATCACGCCCACCAGTGCTTCCTCGAATTCGCTGAAAGCATCCTGCCGCAATCGGTACTGCGCGCTTCGATCACCGCCGCTTACCGTCGCCCGGAGCCGGAAGTGGTGCCAATGCTGATCGAGCAGGCGCGCCTGCCGGCACCGATGGCCGAAGCCACCAACAAACTCGCCGCGTCGATTGCGGAAAAACTGCGTAACCAGAAAAGTGCCGGCGGTCGTGCAGGCATTGTTCAGGGCCTGCTGCAGGAGTTTTCCTTGTCGTCCCAGGAAGGCGTGGCCCTGATGTGCCTGGCCGAAGCGCTGCTGCGCATCCCGGACAAGGGCACTCGCGATGCACTGATCCGCGACAAGATCAGCACCGGCAACTGGCAGCCGCACCTGGGCAACAGCCCGTCGTTGTTCGTCAACGCCGCGACCTGGGGTCTGCTGCTGACCGGCAAGCTTGTTTCCACGCACAACGAAGCCGGCCTGACTTCGTCGCTGAGCCGGATCATCGGCAAGAGCGGCGAGCCGATGATCCGCAAGGGCGTCGACATGGCCATGCGCCTGATGGGCGAGCAGTTCGTCACCGGCGAAACCATCGCCGAAGCACTGGCCAACGCGAGCAAGTTCGAAGCCAAGGGCTTCCGTTATTCCTACGACATGCTCGGTGAAGCGGCGCTGACCGAACACGACGCGCAGAAGTACCTGGCGTCGTACGAACAAGCCATCCACTCGATCGGCAAAGCCTCCCACGGTCGTGGGATTTATGAAGGCCCGGGCATTTCCATCAAGCTCTCGGCCCTGCACCCGCGTTACAGCCGTGCACAGTACGAGCGCGTGATGGATGAGCTGTACCCGCGCCTGCTGTCGCTGACTCTGCTGGCCAAGCAATACGATATCGGTCTGAACATCGACGCCGAAGAAGCCGACCGCCTGGAGCTGTCGCTGGATCTGCTCGAGCGCCTGTGCTTCGAGCCGCAACTGACCGGCTGGAACGGCATCGGTTTCGTGATTCAGGCTTATCAGAAGCGTTGCCCGTACGTGATCGACTACGTGATCGATCTGGCCCGCCGCAGCCGTCATCGCCTGATGATCCGTCTGGTGAAAGGCGCGTACTGGGACAGCGAAATCAAGCGCGCCCAGGTCGAAGGCCTGGAAGGCTATCCGGTCTACACCCGCAAGGTGTACACCGACGTTTCCTACATTGCCTGCGCCCGCAAACTGCTGGCGGTGCCGGAAGTCATCTACCCGCAGTTCGCCACGCACAACGCCCACACCCTGTCGGCGATTTATCACATTGCAGGTCAGAACTATTACCCGGGCCAGTACGAATTCCAGTGCCTGCACGGCATGGGCGAACCGCTTTACGAGCAGGTTGTCGGCAAAGTGTCCGAAGGCAAGCTGAACCGTCCGTGCCGCGTGTACGCACCGGTCGGTACTCACGAAACCCTGCTGGCGTACCTGGTACGTCGTCTGCTGGAAAACGGCGCCAACACTTCGTTCGTCAACCGCATCGCCGACCAGTCGATTTCGATTCAGGAACTGGTGGCCGATCCGGTGGCCCAGATCGAGCAGATGGCGACCGTGGAAGGTGGTTTCGGCCTGCCGCACCCACGCATTCCGCTGCCGCGTGACCTGTATGGCTCCGAGCGCGCCAACTCCAGCGGCATCGACATGGCCAACGAACATCGTCTGGCCTCGCTGTCCTGCGCCCTGCTCGCCACCGCGCACAACGACTGGAAAGCCGCGCCGATGCTCGGTTGCGCTTCCAGCAACGAAGCGCCGGCACCGGTGCTGAACCCGGCAGATCACCGCGATGTGGTCGGTCACGTGCAGGAAGCCACCGTCGAAGATGTCAACAACGCGATCCAGTGCGCCCTTAACGCCGCACCGATCTGGCAGGCCACCCCGCCGGCCGAGCGCGCGGCGATTCTGGAGCGTGCCGCTGATCTGATGGAAGGCGAGATCCAGCCACTGATGGGCCTGCTGGCCCGTGAAGCCGGCAAGACCTTCGCCAACGCCATTGCTGAAGTGCGTGAAGCGGTCGACTTCCTGCGTTACTACGCAGTGCAGGCGCGCAACGATTTCAGCAATGACGCCCACCGCCCACTGGGCCCGGTGGTGTGCATCAGCCCGTGGAACTTCCCGCTGGCCATCTTCAGTGGTCAGGTCGCTGCCGCACTGGCCGCAGGTAACCCGGTCCTGGCCAAACCGGCAGAGCAGACTCCGCTGGTCGCCGCGCAAGCCGTGCGCCTGCTGCTGGAAGCCGGGATTCCCGAAGGCGTGCTGCAACTGCTGCCGGGTCGCGGTGAAACCGTTGGTGCCGGTCTGGTCGGTGATGAGCGCGTCAAAGGCGTGATGTTCACCGGCTCCACCGAAGTTGCGCGTCTGCTGCAACGCAACATCGCGGGTCGCCTCGACAGCCAGGGCCGTCCGATTCCGCTGATCGCCGAAACCGGCGGACAGAACGCGATGATCGTCGACTCCTCGGCACTGACCGAACAAGTGGTGATCGACGTGGTGTCCTCGGCCTTCGACAGCGCCGGTCAGCGTTGCTCGGCACTGCGCGTACTGTGCTTGCAGGAAGATTCCGCAGACCGCGTCATCGAAATGCTCAAAGGCGCGATGGCGGAAAGCCGTCTCGGCAACCCTGAGCGTCTGTCCGTGGACATTGGCCCGGTGATCGACGCCGAAGCCAAGGCCGGTATCGACAAGCACATCCAGGCCATGCGCGACAAAGGTCGCAGCGTGTACCAGGTGGCTATCGCCGACAGCGAAGAAGTCAAACGCGGCACCTTCGTCATGCCGACCCTGATCGAACTGGAAAGCTTCGACGAGCTGCAACGGGAGATCTTCGGACCGGTGCTGCACGTGGTGCGCTACAAGCGCAAGGACATCGACCAGTTGATCGGCCAGATCAATGCGTCCGGTTATGGCCTGACCCTCGGCGTACACACCCGCATCGACGAGACCATCGCCAAGGTGATCGACAACGTCAACGCCGGTAACGTCTACGTCAACCGCAACATCGTCGGTGCCGTGGTCGGCGTGCAACCATTCGGCGGCGAAGGCCTGTCGGGGACTGGCCCGAAAGCCGGTGGTCCGCTGTACTTGTACCGCTTGCTGTCGACCCGTCCTACTGACGCGATCGAACAATCCTTCGCTCGCGGTGATGCAGCCGTCGCCCCGGACGTGCGTCTGCGTGATGCCATGAGCAAACCGCTGAACGCCTTCAAGGCCTGGGCCGAGAGCAACCAGTACGCCGAACTGAGCACCCTGTGCGTGCAGTACGCCGCGCAATCGCAAAGCGGCATCACCCGCGTGCTGGCCGGCCCGACCGGCGAGAAGAACAGCTACGCGATCCTGCCGCGTGAACACGTGCTATGCCTGGCGGACGTCGAAGGCGATCTGCTGACCCAACTGGCGGCGGTATTGGCTGTCGGCGGTTCGGCGGTATGGCCGGAGTCCGACATCAGCAAGGCCCTGTTCGCACGCCTGCCGAAGGAAGTTCAGACGCGGATCAAACGGGTTGCCGACTGGCACAAGGATGAAGTGGTGTTTGATGCGGTGCTGCATCACGGCCATTCCGACCAGTTGCGTGGTGTCTGCCAGCAGATTGCCAAACGTGCCGGTGCGATCGTTGGCGTTCAGGGCTTGTCCCAGGGCGAGACCAATATCGCACTGGAGCGTCTGGTGATCGAGCGGGCGTTGAGCGTTAACACCGCGGCGGCGGGGGGTAATGCGAGCTTGATGACTATCGGTTAAACCCGAGAAGTCAGGCAACCGCAATGGTTGCCTGACAATCAAATCCCAATGTGGGAGCGGGCTTGCTCGCGAAGGCGTTGTGTCAGTCGACATCTCCAGTGACTGATCCACCGCATTCGCGAGCAAGCCCGCTCCCACAGTTGTTTTGGGGAGGTTGTTAAGTCGGTGCTCGGCCCTGACATCACCGCCATCAATCATCCTGTTCAGCCTTTATCAGCAAGCCTAGACTCGGCCCAACCCCAATTTTCAGGTAGGCCGCCATGTCCGAGACGCTGCTCAGTTCCCGCAATCTGGCTTTCGAGCTGTACGAAGTCCTCGATGCCGAGGGCCTGACCCGGCGTGAGCGCTTTGCCGAGCACAACCGCGAGACCTTTGACGCGGCCATCGGCACCGCGCGCAGCATCGCCGAGAAATACTTCGCGCCGCACAACCGCAAGGGCGACGAGAACGAGCCGCGCTACGAGAACGGCCAGGCGATTCTGATTCCCGAAGTCAAACCGGCGGTGGACGCGTTCCTCGAGGCGGGTTTCCTCAATGCCGCGCGAAGCTTCGAAGCCGGCGGCATGCAACTGCCGACGCTGCTGTCGCAAGCCTGCTTTGCGCACTTTCAATCAGCGAACGCGGCGACTACTTCCTACCCGTTCCTGACCATGGGCGCGGCCAACCTGATCGAAAGTTTTGGCAGCGACGAGCAGAAACAGCGTTTCCTGCAACCGATGATCGACGGCCGCTTCTTCGGCACCATGGCCCTGACCGAACCGCACGCCGGCTCGTCGCTGTCGGATATTCGTACCCGCGCCGAGCCGGCGTCCGACGGCACTTATCGGCTCAAGGGCAACAAGATCTTCATTTCCGGCGGCGATCACCCGCTGTCGGAAAACATCGTACACATGGTCCTGGCCAAGCTGCCGGACGCGCCGCCGGGGGTGAAGGGGATTTCGCTGTTCATCGTGCCGAAGTTTCTGGTCAACGATGACGGCAGCCTCGGCCAGCGCAACGATGTGCTGCTGGCTGGGTTGTTCCACAAGATGGGCTGGCGCGGCACCACTTCCACCGCGCTGAACTTCGGCGATAACGGCGAGTGCGTCGGCTATCTGGTGGGCAAGCCGCACCATGGCTTGAGCTACATGTTCCAAATGATGAACGAGGCGCGGATTGGCGTTGGCATGGGTGCGGTGATGCTCGGCTACGCCGGTTACCTGTACTCGCTGGAATACGCCCGCGAACGCCCGCAAGGCCGAGTGCCGGACAGCAAGGATCCGAGCACCGCACCGGTAGCGATCATTCAGCACGCGGACGTCAGACGCATGCTGCTGACGCAAAAATCCTACGTCGAAGGGGCCTTTGACCTCGGTCTGTACGCGGCACGGCTGTTCGATGACACCACAACACTGGAGAACGAAGCCGAGCGCAAACAGGCGCATGAGCTGCTGGACTTGCTGACGCCGATCGTCAAATCCTGGCCGTCGGAGTTTTGCCTGAAGGCCAACGAACTGGCGATCCAGATTCTCGGCGGCCATGGCTACACCCGCGAATACCCGGTCGAGCAGTATTACCGCGACAACCGCCTGAACCCGATCCACGAAGGCACCCACGGCATTCAGTCGCTGGACTTGCTCGGGCGCAAACTGGCGCAGAACGGCGGAGCCGGGCTCAAGCAACTGATCCGCCTGATCGCCAACACCGCCGAGCGCGCGACCGCGTATGAATCGCTGACCGCACTGCGTGAGCCACTTGAGAAACTCGTGGTGCGCCTGCAAGCGGTGACCATCGGCCTGCTGACCGATCTGGCGCAGGGCAAGGTCAACAGCAGCCTGGCGAATTCGGCGCTGTACCTGAAAGTATTCGGGCACACGGTGATTGGCTGGCGCTGGCTGGAACAGGCGATTCGCGCCGAGGAAGGCTTGGCCAAGGGCAATGCGGCAGATGCCGACTTCTATAAGGGCAAGTTGCAGGCGGCGCGGTACTTCCTGACATGGGAAGTGCCGGGTTGCCAGCATGAGCTGGCGTTGCTGGAGGTGCGGGATGATACGTGTCTGGCGATGCAGGATGGGTGGTTCTGATCCGGATTTTTTGTCGCTGCTGATGCCGTCTTCGCGGGCAAGCCCGCTCCCACAGGGTCCTGTGGCGTTCACATATTAAGTGACCTGTCACAAGACCTGTGGGAGCGGGCTTGCCCGCGAAGAGGCCCGAACTGACAACACATCAGCTCAGCTTGAACCCACCCATCTGCCGCGCCAGATCATCCGCCAGCTTCTGCAACATCTGACAATCCTCGCGACACGCTCGAACCTCACCCGCCGTGGCCCGGGCCAGATCGGAAATCCCCTGCACATTGCGGTTGATCTCCTCGGTCACTGCCGACTGCTCTTCCGTGGCCGTGGCCACTTGATGGTTCATGTCGCTGATACGCTCGACCTGCCCGGTAATCGCGGTCAACGACGCGCCGGTACGCTGGCTCGATTCAACCCCGGTGCCGGTCGCCGCTTGCCCGGTGCGCATCGATGACACCGCGTTTTCTGCGCCTTGTTTGAGGCTGCCGATCATCTGCTGAATCTCGTCGGTGGACGCCTGCGTTCTGCGCGCCAAGGTGCGCACTTCATCCGCCACCACGGCGAACCCACGGCCCATATCACCCGCGCGCGCCGCTTCAATCGCCGCGTTGAGCGCCAGCAAGTTGGTCTGCTCGGACACGCCGCGAATCACCGCCAGCACCGAGTCGATCGACGCCACCTGATGCGCCAGCTCACCCACCGCGCCGGCCGCCAGGCCAATCTCGTCGGACATGCTTTCGATATGGCGGATCGAGCCACCGACCACTTCCCGCGCCTGCATTGCTTCATCGCGAGCAGTTTGTGAAGCCAGCGCGGCGTTGCCGGCGTTCTGCGCGATTTCCTGCACGGTCAGGCCCATCTCGTGCACCGCCGTGGCGACCATGTCGGTCATTTCCTGCTGACGGCCGGAGCGTTCGGCGGTGTTCTCGACGACTTTCGCTACTTGTCCCACGGCGGTGCGCAGGCGCTCGCTGGTGGTCAGCACTTCGCCGATCATCCCGCGCTGGCTGTCGAGAAAGCGGTTGAAGCCGCGCGCGAGATCGCCCAGTTCATCGGCGCGGCTGGAATCTAACCGATGGGTCAAATCTCCACCGCCGCTACCGATTGCTACCAGCGCGGCTGTTACCTGACGAATCGGTCGCACCAACCCTTGGGCCAGCCACACCACCAGCGCCAGGCACACCAGTGCCACCGCCAGACCGATGCCGCCGCTCATCCACATCGCCTTGCGGGCTTCGGCGTAGATCTGCGCCTGCGGCACTTCGGCCACCAGCGTCCAGCCCAGATCGCGCAGCGGCAGGCTGAAGGCGAGGAAGTCTTCGCCATCGCGCTGGAAGGAACTGTTAGCGGCAACTTTTTGACCCATGACCGCTTGCGCCGCCGACGCACCGATCTGCTCCGTGAGGGTGCGCTTGCCACTGAACTGCGCCTCGGGATGGACCTGGATCAAACCGTCGGAACGCACGAGATAGACCTTGCCGCGCTCGCCAAAGCTGAAGTTGTGGATCAGCTCCGACAGCTCTTTCATGCTCAGACCCAGCCCCGCGACGCCGACCACTTTGCCGGCCTGCTCGACCTTCAAGTCGATGAACAGCGCCAATTCTCCGGTGGCGCCATCGTTATCGATGTTCAGAGTGCGCGGCTGGTTGCTGTCGAGGAAGGCATAGAACCAGGCATCGGCCGGTTTGGCCCGGCTGAGGGTGCGATCCAGGCCTTTTTCGGTGATGTAGTGGTTGGAGTCGGTGCCGATGATCAACGCGGTGAAAGCTTTATGTTCGGCGCGGATGCCTTCCAGATACTGCGCGAAGGCTGCCGTTTTGCTGCTGTCTTCACCCGAGGCCAGCCAGTCGCGCACCATGCTGTTGCTGGCGATGTCTTTGGCGGCGGTCAGCGGTTGGACGAGGATGCGTTCGATGTCGTTGCGCGTCGCTTCGATGCTCGACGGCAGCGCTTGTTCGACCAGATAGCTCTGGGCGAGGCGGTTGACCACCAGGGTATAAATGCCAACCACGATCAGGATGCTGACCAGCAGGGCGGTGCCCATGCTGAGAATCAGCTGCCATTGAATACTGCGTCGCCACAACTGCATGGAGCACCCCCAAAGAATAAGTGGCCGAAACAATGCAACAGCCGTGCCGATTGTATACAACCTGATCGACAATCTATTCTTTGGTTGTGCGCAACCCCATCAGCCCTGATTGATGGTCTTGGCGATGGTTTCGACCGTGGCGCTGACTTGCTCTTGGTAACGGTCGAGTTCTTCCTGATGCTGCTTCTTCATTTCGATCTGCTGCGAGCACAGGTTCATGGCGGCCAGCACCAGCAAGCGGTCACCGATCAGCGTCGGGTATTTGCGTTTGGTGTCGGCCAGTGCAGCCTTGAGCATCAGTGCGGCATCCAGCAGGGTCTGTTCTTCCCCGGCCGGTGCCTTGATCGAATAGTCCTCCCCGAGAATGGAGATGACTTTTACCCCTGCGGTGCCGTGGTTCATGCGCTGACAGGACCTGCGTTGACGCGATCAACCAGGGCCTGGATGCGCGCTGCGGTGGCGCCGTGCTTCTCTTCCTGTTCCATCAGGCTCAGTTGCAGGCTTTCGTTTTCATCCTTGGCCTGGGCCAGTTCCGTGGACAGGGTCTGGTTGGTTTGCGTGAGGGTCTGGTTCTGTTGCACCAGGTCGCTGACGAGCTGTTCCAATTGGCTGAGGGATGCTTCCAACATTTTGATCTTCCAAGCGTTTTTCAAAGGGCGCGTACGATAAAGAAAAGTCACTGCGGATGCCAGGGTTATACCGGCGCAAGGCCTTGATTTTCCTGGCGGCAGACCGTTCTCGCGAGTTTAAAAGACTGTGATCTGCCGATCTGGTTCCTGCACTTCGTCGCTCAGCCCCATATGCGACAAATACGCACAGTGCCTCAAGACTTTAGTCGTATGACCGATAAGTCATCCATACAGCAGTCTCAGCCCGCATGGATGCGGCCCTTTTTGGTATCCGCGCCATGTCCCTTCGCAACATGAATATCGCCCCCCGGGCGTTCACCGGCTTCGCCCTGATTGGCGGCCTGATGCTGATTCTCGGCGTGTTCGCCCTGAACCAGATGAGCAAAATCCGCGGCGCCGCCGAGGACATCACCAACAGCAGTGTGCCGAGCATCAAGAACCTCGACGAGTTCACGCAGTTGACCTTGCGCCTGCGGGTGCTCTCGTATCGCTTGCTGGTCAACCGCGAGCCGGACGTGCAACAGAAGACCATGGAACTGCTGGACACCCGCAACCAGCAGATCCGCGCCGCCCAATCGGCCTATGAGCCGTTGATCAGCGGCCCGCAGGAACGCGCGGCCTACGACCAATACGTGCAGCTGCTGGGCCAGTACCGCCAGATCGAAGACCGGATGAAAACCCTGTCGCGCAACAATCAAGTGGACGAGTTGCGCAACCTGCTCAACACCGAGTTGCTGAACAACTCCGAAGCGATGAACACCGTGCTCAACCGCCTGATGCAGATCAACGGCGAGCAGATCAGCCAGACCAATCAAGAGGCGGTCGACCAGTATTCCTCGGCGTTCAATCTGGTGGTCACCCTGCTGGTCATCGCCACCGGTCTGACTTTCCTGTTCGCCTGGCTGCTGACCGTCAGCATCACCAAGCCGATCTCCAAAGCGCTGGACGCGGCGGAAACCATCGCCGAAGGCAACCTGACCCAGCCGATCCACGTCGACGGCACCGACGAAGCCGGACGTCTGTTGGCCGCCATGGCCAAGATGCAATCGAAGTTGCGCGACACCTTGCAGCGCATCTCCGGCTCGGCCACGCAACTGGCTTCCGCTGCTGAAGAGTTGAACAGCGTCACAGACGAAAGCGCCCGTGGCCTGACCCAGCAGAACAACGAAATCGAACAGGCCGCCACCGCTGTCAACGAAATGACCAGCGCCGTGGAAGAAGTCGCACGCAATGCGGTGAGCACTTCGGAAGCCTCGAAGAACGCCACCACCTCGGCCGGCGATGGCCGTGACCTGGTACAGGAAACCGTCAGCGCCATCGAACGCATGAGCGCCGATGTGCAGAGCACCGCGACTCTGATCGGCGATCTGGCGAATGAATCCCGCGACATCGGCAAGGTGCTGGATGTGATTCGTGGTCTGGCGGATCAGACCAACCTGCTGGCCCTGAACGCGGCGATTGAAGCGGCGCGTGCCGGTGAAGCCGGGCGTGGTTTTGCCGTGGTGGCGGACGAGGTTCGTGCCCTGGCACATCGCACCCAGCAGTCGACCAGCGAAATCGAACGCATGATCGGCAGCATCCAGAGCGGCACCGAACACGCCGTGGACTCGATGCGCAACAGCACCGAACGTGCCGAATCGACGCTAAACATCGCCCGTGGTGCCGGGATGTCGCTGGACACCATCAACACCGCGATCGTCGAGATCAACGAGCGCAACCTGGTGATCGCCAGCGCCGCCGAAGAGCAGGCACAAGTGGCCCGCGAAGTCGATCGCAACCTGGTGAACATCCGCGACCTCTCGGTGCAATCGGCCACCGGCGCGAATCAGACCAGTGCGGCGAGCAACGAGCTGTCGCGCCTGGCGCTGGATCTGAACAATATGGTTGGGCGCTTCAGCCTGTAAATTTTCAGATCAAGGTCAAAAGCCCCTCACCCCAGCCCTCTCCCAGAGGGAGAGGGGGAAAGGGAGCACATTGGGGGCTTTGCAGATTTTGAGTTCGGCTCGATATTGCAGGTCGGTGTAACTTGAACAAACCCCGCGGTCGGTCCCCTCTCCCTCCGGGAAAGGGCTAGGGTGAGGGTAGCGATCCCCAGCCGAACCCATACCTCAAATCCCATAGCGTAAAAAGCTTTTTGACAGCATCACATTTCAACAGGTTAGAATCGCTGGCACGCAGACTGCATGGTCAGTTTGTGCCCGTCTTTACGCTTCTGGAGTACTGCCTTTGAATGCGACGACCATCAACAGCCTGTTCTTGATCGGCGCGTTGCTGGTAGGTGCGAGCATTCTTGTCAGCTCACTTTCCTCCCGTCTCGGCATCCCCATTCTGGTGATCATCCTCGCGGTCGGCATGACCGCAGGGGTCGATGGCGGCGGGATCATTTTCGATAACTACCCGACGGCCTATCTGGTCGGCAACCTCGCACTGGCGGTGATCCTGCTCGACGGTGGCTTGCGTACCCGGGTTTCGAGTTTCCGCGTGGCCTTGTGGCCGGCGCTGTCGCTGGCGACGGTCGGGGTGTTGATCACCACCGGGCTGACCGGCATGGCCGCCGCGTGGCTGTTCGACCTGAACCTGATTCAGGGCCTGCTGATCGGCGCCATCGTCGGCTCCACGGACGCCGCCGCGGTGTTCTCGCTGCTCGGCGGCAAAGGCCTCAACGAACGGGTGACCGCCAGCCTGGAAATCGAATCCGGCAGCAACGACCCGATGGCGGTGTTCCTCACCGTGACCCTGATCGACATGCTCGCCAGCGGCCAGACCGGCCTGCACTGGAGCCTGCTCGGGCATCTGGTGCGCGAGTTCGGCATCGGTGGCGTGATCGGTCTGGGTGGTGGCTGGCTGATGCTGCAACTGGTCAACCGGATCAACCTCGCCACCGGCCTGTACCCGATTCTGGTGATCGCCGGCGGTCTGGTGGTGTTCGCCCTGACCAACGCCCTGCACGGCAGCGGCTTCCTCGCGGTGTACCTGTGCGGTCTGGTGATCGGCAACCGCCCGGTGCGCAGCCGTCACGGCATCCTGCACATGCTCGACGGCATGGCATGGCTGGCGCAGATCGGCATGTTCCTCGTGCTGGGGCTGCTGGTCACCCCGCATGACTTGCTGCCCATCGCCCTGCCCGCGCTGGGTCTGGCGCTGTGGATGATTCTGTTCGCCCGGCCACTGTCGGTGCTGGTCGGCCTGCTGCCGTTCAAGGCGTTCCATGGCCGCGAGAAAGCGTTTATTTCCTGGGTCGGTCTGCGCGGCGCGGTACCGATCATTCTCGCGGTGTTCCCGTTGATGGCCGGGCTGCCGAATGCGCAGCTGTACTTCAACCTCGCGTTCTTCATCGTGCTGGTGTCGCTGCTGGTGCAGGGCACGAGCCTGCCGTGGGTGGCCAAACTGCTCAAGGTGACGGTGCCGCCGGAGCCTGCGCCGATCTCCCGTTCAGCGCTGGAAGTGCACATCACCAGCGAGTGGGAGCTGTTCGTTTACAAGCTCGGCGCCGAAAAATGGTGCATCGGTTCGCCCCTGCGCGAGCTGAAAATGCCCGAAGGTACCCGCATCGCCGCGCTGTTTCGTGGCCAGCAACTGCTCCATCCGTCGGGTAGTACGGTGCTGGAAGTCGATGATTTGCTGTGTGTGATCGGCCATGAACACAACCTTCCGGCCCTCGGCAAACTGTTCAGCCAGGCGCCTCAACGTGGTCTGGATCTGCGCTTCTTCGGTGACTTCGTACTCGAAGGAGACGCCCAGCTTAAAGCGGTTGCAGCGCTTTACGGGTTGCCGGCCGAGGGCATCGATCCGGACATGACGCTGGGTGCGTTCATTGCCCAGAAGGTCGGTGGTGCACCGATCGTTGGCGACCAGGTGGAGTGGAACAACACCCACTGGACGGTTGCGGTCATGGACGGGAACAAGATCGGCAAAGTGGGCGTCAGATTCCCCGAAGGAAGTCGCCCGGGTCCCGGTCTCTTCCTCTAAACTGCGTCCACTATCACTTGCTTGACCGGTCTCTATGCCTACCCTGCGCTCTTTCTTTTTCGCGGCCCTGCTGGGCCTGAGTCTTTCCGTCGGCCCGCTGTATGCCGCCGAACCACCGTCCAGCGAAGCCGTGCAGGCCAGCCTGGACAAACTGGCCGACAGCAAACTGCCGGATGCCGATAAAAAGACCCTGCAGACGGTCCTGCAAAATACCCTCAATCAGCTCAACAACCGGCGTGACTACGACCAGAAGCTGATCGACCTCAAGCAACAACTGGCCTCCGCCCCGCGGCAGACCATCGAGAACACCCGCGAACTGGCACGCCTCAAGGCCACGGCGGTGGTGCCGATGGCGCAGCGCTTCCCCAGGGAGTCGATCCCGCAGCTGGAGCAGATCCTCACGGATCGCTCGACCCAGCAAAGCGATCTGCAAAAAGCGCTGGCTGATGCCAACAGCCTGATCATCACCGCCCAGACCCGTCCCGAGCGCGCCCAAGCGGAAATCTCCGCCAGCCAGACGCGCATCCAGCAGATCAACACCATCCTCAAGTCCGGCAAGGACAGCGGCAAGACCGTCAGCGCCGAACAACGCGACCAGTTGAACGCCGAACTGGCCGCGCTGAACGCGCTGATCCCGCTGCGCCGTCAGGAACTGGCGGGCAACAGCCAGTTGCAGGATCTGGGCAACAGCCAGCACGATTTGCTCTCGGAGAAATCCGACCGTCTCGACCGCGAGATCCAGGAACTGCAGACCCTGATCAACCAGAAACGTCTGGCGCAGTCGCAGGAAACCGTTACCCAGCAATCGATCGAGGCGCAGAAGGCCGGCGGCAGCAGCCTGCTCGCCAGCGAAAGCGCGGCCAACCTCAAGCTTTCGGACTACTTGCTCAAAAGCACTGACCGCCTCAACGAAGTCACCCAGCAGAACCTGCAGACCAAACAGCAACTCGACAGCCTGACCCAGAGCGACTCGGCCCTCGACGAGCAGATCAACGTGCTCAAGGGCAGCCTGTTGCTGTCGAAGATTCTCTATAAGCAGAAACAGGCGTTGCCACGACTCAAGGTCGACCGCGACCTGGCGGACCAGATCGCCGACATTCGCCTGTATCAGTTCGAAGTCAGCCAGCAGCGCGAACTGCTGAGCAACCCGGCGACCTACGTCGACAATCTGCTCTCCACCCAGCCGCCGGAGCAAGTCACCCCGCAGCTGCGCAGGAGCCTGCTGGAGCTGGCCAATACCCGCGCCGATCTGCTGGAGCGCCTGAACCGCGAACTGAGCGCGGTGCTCAACGAATCGATCACCCTGCAGCTCAATCAGAAACAACTGCTGAGCACCGCGCAAAGCCTGCGCGCGACCCTTGATGAGCAGATGTTCTGGATTCCCAGCAACAAGCCGCTGGACGCCGAATGGCTGCGCGGCGTGCCGGAGCGTCTGCAACGTCAGGTAGACACCCTGCCGTGGGCCTCAAGCCTGAGCGAACTGACCGACGGTCTGACCCAGCGTCCACTGCTGTTCCTGCCGCTGGCCCTTCTGATCGGCGCGCTGCTATGGCGGCGCAAACATCTGTATGCGCGGCTGAACAAGGTTCACCAGGACATCGGTCACTTCAAGCGCGACAGCCAGTGGCACACGCCGCAGGCGATCCTGATCAACATTCTGCTGGCGATGCCGGTAGCCTTGGGTCTGGGCCTGTGCGGTCTGGCCCTGCAAATCGACGCCCGCGGGCAAAACGCCAACATGGGCGCGGCGCTGCTGCAAATGGGCCAGGCGTGGCTGGTGTTCTACACCGCCTACCGGATTCTCGCGCCGGGCGGCGTGGCCGAGTTGCACTTTCGCTGGGAAAAACCGCAGGTCGAATTCCTTCAAGGCTGGGTACGTCGCCTGGGTCTGGTGGTCATGGCACTGGTGGCCGTCGTGGCCGTCGCCGAGCTGCAACCGGCGGCGCTGGCAGACGACGTACTGGGCATGCCGGTGGTGCTGACCTGCTATGCGCTGATGGCATGGCTGCTCAGCCGCCTGTTGATCAGCAGTCCGGCCCATGAAAACGCTTCGCTGTTCCGCAAGGCCGTGGGCATCATGTTCACCCTGCTGCCGATCGCCCTGTTCGTCGCGGTGTGCTTCGGCTACTACTACACCGCGCTGAAACTCAGCGACCGGCTGATCAACACGCTGTACCTGCTGATGTTCTGGCTGGTGATCGAAGCCACGTTCGTGCGTGGTCTGGCGGTTGCCGCACGCCGTCTGGCTTACCAGCGCGCCCTGGCCAAACGCCAGGCCGCGAAAGAGGCCGGCGACGGCGAAGCGGTGATCGAAGAGCCGACCCTGGACATCGAAAAGGTCAACGAACAGTCGCTGCGTCTGATCCGTCTGGCGCTGCTCGGTGGCTTCATCGCCGCGCTGTACTGGGTCTGGGCCGACCTGATCTCCGTGTTCTCGTACCTCGACAACATCACCCTCTACGAATACACCAGCGGCACCGGCGCCAACATGAGCATGGTGCCGATCAGCATCGGCGACATGCTCGGTGCGCTGATCATCATCGGCATTACCTTCGCGCTGGCGCGCAACTTGCCGGGTCTGCTCGAAGTATTAGTGCTGTCGAAACTCAATCTGGCGCAGGGCAGCGCCTATGCGACCACGACGCTGCTGTCTTACGTGATCGCCGGCGTCGGTTTTGTCTCCACGCTGTCGACCCTCGGCGTCAGTTGGGACAAGTTGCAGTGGCTGGTGGCGGCGCTGTCGGTCGGCCTCGGTTTCGGCATGCAGGAGATCTTCGCTAACTTCATCTCCGGCATCATGATCCTGTTCGAACGCCCGGTGCGGATCGGCGACACCATTACCATCGGCAACCTGTCCGGCACGGTGAGCAAGATCCGCATCCGCGCCACGACCATCACCGACTTCGACCGCAAGGACATCATTGTCCCGAACAAGACGTTCATCACCGGGCAACTGATCAACTGGTCGCTGACCGACACCATCACCCGCGTCACCCTGAAACTCGGCGTGGATTACGGCTCCGATCTGGATCTGGTCAAGGAACTGCTGCTCAAGGCCGCCCGGGAAAACCCGCGCGTCCTCAAGGAACCCGAGCCGCACGTGTACTTCCTCAACTTCGGCGAAAGCACCCTCGACCACGAATTGCGCATGCACGTGCGCGACCTCGGTGACCGCAACCCGGTGATCGACGAAGTGAACCGCTTCATCAACCGCGAGTTCAAGAAGCAGCACATCAACATCTCGTTCCGCCAGATGGAGGTGTATCTGAAAAACCTTCACGGCCAGGAATACAAGTTGGTGCCGGTCGAGGACGACAGCAAAACCATCGTACCGATCAGCGGCGAGCAAAAGCCGCTGCAAGAGCCGCCGCCGGCCAAACTCGACTAACCGGTCTAATCCCAGCAGAATGCTCGGACATTCTGCTGGAGCAGGCCCTTGAAAGCCCTCGACGAACTGACCTTCGACAATCGCTTCGCTCGCCTGGGCGACGCGTTCTCCGCCCACGTGCTGCCCGAACCGATCGACAACCCGCGTCTGGTCGTCGCCAGCCCGGCGGCCCTGGCCTTGCTCGATCTCGAGCCGGCGACGGCTGACACTCAGGAATTCGCCGAACTGTTCGGCGGCCATAAGTTATGGGCGGATGCCGAGCCACGGGCGATGGTCTATTCCGGGCACCAGTTCGGTGGCTACACGCCGCAACTGGGCGATGGTCGCGGCTTACTGCTGGGCGAGGTTTACAACAACGCTGGCGAGCACTGGGACCTGCATTTGAAGGGCGCCGGGCAGACGCCGTTTTCGCGCATGGGCGATGGCCGCGCGGTATTGCGTTCGTCGATCCGTGAATTCCTCGCCTCCGAAGCGCTGCACGCGCTGAACATCCCGTCTTCGCGCGCCGCCTGCGTGATTGGCTCCGACACTCCGGTGTGGCGCGAAAAGCAGGAGCGCGCGGCGATGGTGCTGCGTCTCGCGCCGAGCCATGTGCGCTTCGGCCACTTCGAATACTTCTACTACACCAAGCGTCCCGAGCAGCAGAAACAGCTCGGTGAGCACGTACTGGCGATGCACTATCCCGAATGCCTGGAGCAGCCGGAGCCGTATCTGGCGATGTTCCGCGAGATCGTCGAGCGCAATGCCGAACTGATCGCCAAGTGGCAGGCCTACGGCTTCTGTCACGGCGTGATGAACACCGACAACATGTCGATCCTCGGCATCACCTTCGACTTCGGCCCGTTCGCCTTCCTTGACGATTTCGACGCCAACTTCATCTGCAACCACTCCGATGATCAGGGCCGCTACTCGTTCAGCAATCAGGTGCCGATCGGCCAGTGGAACCTCAGTGCCCTGGCCCAGGCCCTGACGCCGTTCATCAGCGTCGAAGCCCTGCGCGAAACCCTCGGTTTGTACCTGCCGTTGTTCCAGGCGCACTACCTCGACCTGATGCGCCGCCGCCTCGGTTTCACCAGCGCCGAAGACGACGACCAGAAACTGCTCGAAGACCTGCTGCAACTGATGCAAAACAGCGGCGTCGACTACACCTTGTTTTTCCGCCGCCTCGGCGACCAGTCCGCAGAGCAAGCCGTCGCCCGCCTGCGCGATGACTTCGTCGACATCAAAGGCTTCGATGCCTGGGGCGAGCGCTACGTGGCCCGGGTTGCCCGCGATGGCGAGAGCGACCAGGCGCAACGCCGCACACGGATGCACGCGGTCAATCCGCTGTACATCCTGCGCAACTACCTGGCACAAAAAGCCATCGACGCCGCCGAACAAGGCGACTACTCCGAGGTTCGCCGGCTGCATGCGGTGCTGAGCAAACCGTTCGACGAACAGCCAGGGATGGAGGGTTATGCCGAGCGGCCGCCGGAGTGGGGCAAGCATCTGGAGATCAGTTGTTCGTCTTGAGGCAGACTAGATGAACACCTCTACAGGCACCTTGAAGTAGTCGGCCAACCAGCGAATTTGCCGCAGGTTCAATTTGCGCTTGCCGTTCAGAATTTCTGAAACAACGGATTGAGTACCCACACCCGGCAGATCGCTTTGAGTCAGACCATGTTCGCGCATCATGTAGCCGAGGACCTCTTCTCCGCTCGCATCGGCCATCGGATGGTGTGTGCGATCCCACTCGGCAATCCAGTCACTGATGATGTCCAGCAGACTCGCGAGTGGGTGCGAGCCATCATCACCGGTTATCTCAAGGATCTCGTCGACGGCCTGAACCAAGGCGTCGTAGTCATCTTCATTTTCTGGCCGACGCAGAGGACGAGGAAAGAAATCCGGATTTTGGTCAGCACCGGAATCTAGCCAAACATTCTCGAAACCAACAAAGTCCCCGGCAAGCGAGTAAATCGCGCGGACATTTAAGTCTTTAACAAACTCGGATCCTTCTAAAAGCTGTGAGAGCGAAAGACGTTTACCCGTTGTGAAGGCCATAGGGATGGAGTCCAAGAGTTATTCCATTCATGTCGGCACAAGATATCAATTGGATCAAATACGGATAATCAGACTCGGCCCCGACGCGCTTAGGTCCTTTCCTTAAGTGACGATGGTAATGACCTACAGACCAATTCCTTGATAATCGCGACTTTGCCTCCAGATCAGACTTATAGACTTCCTGCCCGAGAGCCCATCATGTCTGAACCACTCCTTATCCCCTGCCCCGCCTGCAACGGCCTCAACCGCATCCCCGCCGAACGCCTGGGCGATCAGCCGAAGTGCGGGCGCTGCAAATCCGCGGTGCTGTTAAGCAAGCCGTTCGAACTCAAGCAAGGCGACTACGCCAGCCAGATCAAAGGTGATCTGCCGTTGTTGGTGGATGTGTGGGCGGACTGGTGTGGGCCGTGCAAGTCGTTTGCACCGGTGTTCGAGCAGGCGGCGGCGCAGTTGGCGGCCAAGTGCCGGTTGGCCAAGCTCGACAGCGAGGCCAATCAACAGTTGTCGGCGCAGTTGGGGATTCGTTCGATTCCGAGCCTGATTCTGTTCAAGAACGGTCGGGAAGTGGCACGCCAGAGCGGGGCATTTCCGTTGCCGCAGTTGATGGCGTGGCTGCGTAGCCAGGGCATCTGACCCTCCAGAGAACCCAATGTGGGAGCGAGCCTGCTCGCGAAGGCGTCCGTTCAGTCAACAGAGATGTTGAATGTGCTGGCCTCTTCGCGAGCAGGCTCGCTCTCACAGGAAAATCAGTGGTCTTCGAGCAGGTTGTGCAGCTCAACGAACTGCTGCGTCAGTTTGTGCCGTGGGTCGAGGTGGATCAGCGGGGTGCTGGCCTGGTGCGACTCGCGCATGCGCACCGAGCTGTTCAGGTACACCGGCAGCACCGGCAAGCCCTCGGCAATCAGCTCATCGAGTATCTGCTGCGGCAGGCTGGCCCGGGCCTGGAACTGGTTGACCACGATGCCTTCGACTTCCAGCCCTTCGTTGTGGTCTTCCTTCAACTCTCCGATTTCCGCTAGCAGGCCGTACAGCGCCTGACGCGAGAAGCTGTCGCAATCGAAGGGAATCAGCACACGATCAGCGGCAATCAGTGCCGATACCGCGTAAAAGTTCAGCGCGGGAGGGGTGTCGAGATAAATCCGGTCGTATTCGCCATCCAGCTCATCGAGCAATTTGCGCAGCTTGTTGATCTTGTGCTTGGCCTCAAGCTTGGGCTGCAGATCGGCCAGTTCAGCGGTGGCGGTGATGATGTGCAGGTTGTCGAACGGGGTTTCGTAGATGTCGGCCTGGTTTTTCTTCGAGAACGGCCCCGAAGACAGGGTCTGCTTGAAGAAGTCGGCAATGCCCATCGGTATGTCATTCCCGGTGAGCCCCGTCAGATACTGAGTGGAGTTGGCCTGGGCATCGAGGTCGACCAATAGCGTGCGATAGCCCTCGCTGGCACTCACCGCCGCCAGATTGCAGGCAATGCTGGATTTGCCCACTCCACCTTTCTGATTGAACACCACGCGCCGCATGACAAAACCTCCGTGTATCAAAGAATGACCGAGTGTAGTTGCCTGTGCGTGCGCTTCGCTACCTTCAACGACGCGGACTACAGAGTCAGGCGCAAAAATCAGCGGGAACAGAGGGCAAAAACCTCCCGTGTGCGCTGATAGGCCCGACAGACAAATCCCCCACGATCCGGATAATGGCCAAGTGACAGTTTTTCTGCGAACCACTCAGTACATTTCGTTGAGCAAAACGTAACCAACATTTGCTACACACTCGTCGCACCGGGATAATGCGCGCCACCCGGCGCCAAGCGCCACGTCAGGTCAGCCGCGGCTTTGGCGACTCAAAGCGTCATAAAAGCCCGCAGGGGCGGGATGAACTCCGTGATCAACTTCAACATCGCCCAATGGCGCGCGTGGGCCCCGGGGCTCGACAGCGTGGACGCGTGGCAGGCCTGGAGCCGACAACCGGTCGTGCTCCCGGGCAGCGATGTCGCGCCCGATGTGTCGTTTCTGCCGGCGATGCAGCGCCGTCGGCTCAGCCGCCTGGCGCGCATGGCGTTCAGTGTCGGCTGGCCGCTGGCCGACGGACGGGAGAACCTGCCGCTGGTGTTTGTTTCGCGCCACGGCGAAACCCCGCGTACCTTCGAGATCCTCAGTGATCTGGCCAAGGACGAGCCGTTGTCACCAACCCAGTTCAGCCTGTCGGTGCACAACGCAATCATCGGTCTGTGGTCGATCATGCGCGGCGAAATCAGCGAAATGACCGCCCTCGCGGCGGCGGGCGATGGCCTGGAACACGGCATCCTCGAAGCCGCTGCCCTGCTCGACGAAGGCGCTCCGGCGGTGCTGCTGATCATCACCGAAGAGCAGCCGCCCCAGGCCTATTCGCAGTGGATCGACGACGTCCCGTTCCCTTATGCGCTGGGCCTGCTGCTCACTCCCGGTACCGACTGGCGGCTGACCCTGAACAGCGGCCCGGAGGCACTGTCCAAAACGCAATGGCCACACGCGCTCAATCTGTTGCGCACCCTGCTCGGCCAGCAATCCCATTGCCAACATGCCTGGAAAAATCGTGTATGGACCTGGCAACGCAACCCGTGACCGCGAAGAACCGCGACGCCTATTACTGGCGCTTGCTGGCCACCGCCGCCAGTTTCGCTCTGTTCGGGCTGGGCGGGCTGTGCCTGCGCCTGCTGGTGTTCCCGTTGCTCGGCTATTTGCCGGGAGACGCGCTCAAGCATCGCCAGCGCGCGCGGCAGACCGTCAGTCGGTTGTTCTGGTTTTTCGTGCGGTTCATGGCCCGCACCGGCGTCCTGACCTACGACATTCAAGGGGCGGAACGCCTCGGCCGGCCGGGGCAGATGATCATCGCCAACCACCCGTCGCTGATCGACGTGGTGTTCCTGATCGGCCTGGTGCGCCAGGCCAATTGCGTGGTGAAGAAAAGCCTGTGGGAAAACCCCTTCACCCGCGGCCCGCTGCGCAGCACCGAATACATCAGCAATGACGGCAGCATGGACATGCTCGATGCCGCGGCCGAATCCCTGCAAAACGGCCAGACCCTGATCATTTTCCCCGAGGGCACGCGCACCCAACCCGGTCAGGCGCCAGCCTTTCATCGGGGGGCGGCGGCGATTGCCCTGCGCGGTGCGAAAATCCTTACGCCAGTGGTCATCAAGGTCAATCCGACCACCCTGACCAAGGCCGAACCGTGGTATCGCATCCCTCACCGCCGCGTGCACTTCAGTTTTCGTATCGGGGCCGATATAGATCCACAGACTTTCGCCACGCAAGGCCCTGCACCGCAGGCCTCGCGCAAGCTCAATGATTATTTGCACTCTTACTACATTAAGGAGCTCGCCGAAGATGAGCGATCTGAATAACCCTGGCCTGGTGCGCGACATCAAACTGCTGATCATCGACGCCCTGGGCCTTGAAGACATCAGCGTCGACGACATCGGCGACGAACAGACGCTGTTCGGCGAAGGCCTGGGCCTGGATTCCGTCGACGCACTGGAACTGGGTCTGGCGATCCAGAAAAAGTACGGCATCAAAATCGACGCCGACGCCAAAGACACCCGTAACCACTTCACCAACGTGGCAAGCCTTGCGGCATTCGTCACGGCAAAAAAGGCAGCTTGAGACCGGACCATGCAAACTCGTGACGACATTTTCAACACCCTGCGCGATGCCTTGGTCGAGCTGTTCGAACTGGATCCGGCGCGGATCAGCCTGGAGTCCAACCTGTATCAGGATCTGGAAATCGACAGCATCGACGCGGTCGACCTGATCGATCACATCAAACGCCAGACCGGCAAAAAAATCGCCGCCGAAGAATTCAAATCGGTGCGCACTGTCGGTGACGTGGTCGAGGCGGTCTACCGTCTGGTTCAACCGGCCGCATGAGCCGATTGATCGGCCTCGGCCTGCTGTTGGCGGGGCTGCTGTACCCCTTTGCGGTGTATTTCGGCATGGAGCACTTCGCCCCGTGGCAGTTCGGACTGCTGCTGGGCGGCCTGTGGCTGGCGCGCGCACTGACCGGCGAGCGCAAGCCCGGCAGCCGCTGGATGGCCTGTGTGGCGATCGTGTTCTGCCTGCTGCTGGCGCTGTTCGACAGTCCGCTGTTGCTGCGCTGGTATCCGGTGTTGATCAGCGGCTTCATGCTGGTGCTGTTCAGCCTGAGTCTGAAATACGGGCCGCCGATGGTCGAGCGTCTGGCGCGACTGCGCGAGCCGCACCTGCCGCCCGAGGCGATCCGCTACACCCGCCAGGTCACCATGGCCTGGAGCGTGTTTTTCTTCTGCAACGGTTTGTGCGCCGCGCTCCTGACCCTGTGGGCGCCGCTGCATTGGTGGATGTTGTACACCGGCCTGATCTCCTACGGATTGATCGGCCTGATGTTTGCCATTGAATGGCTGATACGACAACGGGTAAGAGGCCGTAAATGAACTGGATAAAACTTGAGCAACTGTTGCTCAAGGCCCTGCCGGAGCGCGCGATCAGCGCCGCCCCGGCGCTCGACCACACACAACTGCGCGAGCAGGCGCTGAGCGTTGCCGCCGGCCTGCAGGCACGCGGCGTGCAGCGCATGGCGGTACATCTGGAAGATGCCGCTGACCTCGCCATCGCCCTGCTCGGAGCCTGGCGCGCCGGCGTCGCCGTCCTGCTGCCCTCCGACCTGCAAGCGCAGACCCGCCAGCGCTGGTCGAGTGAGGTCGATCTGTGGTTGAGCGATCACCCCGATGATGCTCACTTTAGCGATCTGCTGCAGCCTGCCTTGACCGGCGCCGAACTCGATCTCGAGCAGTGCCGCCTGAGCCTGTGCACCTCCGGCTCCAGCGGTGAACCCAAGCGCATCGACAAGACCCTGCGCCAACTGGCCAACGAGGTCGAAGCACTGGAGCAACTGTGGGGCGCGGATCTCGGTGAAGCCTGGATCATCGGCAGCGTCGCCACCCAGCACATCTACGGTTTGTTGTTCCGGGTGCTGTGGCCGCTGTGCGCCGGACGTCCGTTCGGGCGCAAGCAACTGGCATTCTCGGAAGACCTGCAGCGCGCCAGCCGCGAACACCCGGCCTTCGCCTGGGTCGCCAGCCCGGCGCTGCTCAAACGCATGGGCGACAACCTCGACTGGCCGGCCCTGAGTGCCGTGCGCCGGGTGTTTTCCTCCGGCGGTGCGTTACCGGCAGACGCAGCACAGAGTCTGCAGCAACGCCTGCACCAGTGGCCGACGGAAATCCTCGGCAGCTCGGAAACCGGTGGCATCGCCTGGCGTCAGGGCGCCAGCCTGTGGCAGCCCTTCGCCGGGGTTGAACTGAGTCAGGACAGCGACGGCGCCCTGCTGATCGCTTCCCCCTATTTGCCCGCCGGGCATGTCGAACACACCGCCGACGCCGCGCGCATCGCTGCCGACGGGCGTTTCGAACTGCTCGGGCGGCTGGACCGCATCGTCAAACTCGAAGAGAAACGTATCTCCCTGCCGATGCTGGAACAGGCGCTGATCGCCCACGACTGGGTCGCCGAAGCACGCCTGGGCGTGGTTCAGGAAAACCGCGCGGTGCTGGGTGCCTTGCTGGTGCTCAGCGACGCGGGCCTGTTTGCCTTGCGTGAACAGGGCCGTCGCAGCCTGACCGAAGCCCTGCGCAAACACCTGAGCCAGCATTGCGAAGCCCTGGCCTTGCCCCGGCGCTGGCGTCTGGTGCGGCAACTGCCGCTGAACAGCCAGGGCAAGCTGCCGCAGGCCGACATCGAAGCGCTGTTGCTGGCGCCACGGCCGAAAGCCCCGGAAGTGCTGGAACAGGTCGAGACCGACGGCGAGTGGAGCCTGCAATTGAGTGTTCCGCCGGACCTGGCCTACTTCAGCGGTCACTTCCCCAAGGCCCCGGTGCTGCCCGGCGTGGTGCAAGTCGAATGGGCTCTGAAACTCGGCCGACACCTGCTGAACCTGCCCGGCAAATTTGCCGGCATGGAAGTGCTGAAATTCCAGCAACTGGTGCGCCCGGGCGATGAAGTCCAGCTACACCTGCGTTTCGATCCCGAACGCGGCAAGCTGTATTTCGCCTACCGCAACGACACCGCGACCTGCTCCAGCGGGCGAATCCTGCTAGGAGCCGCCGATGCATAACCTGTGGCGAGGGAGCTTGCTCCCGCTGGGCTGCGAAGCGGCCCCAAACTCGGATCACGAAAAACTGCGAGCGAGTGCTGCGCACTCGAGCGGGAGCAAGCTCCCTCGCCACAGTGGGGATGTGGTCAATGCATAACCCTTGCGCCGTGATTCCGGTCTACAACCATGAAACCGCGATTGGCACCGTGGTCGATGCCCTGCTCGCCCAAGGCCTGCCGTGCATTCTGGTGGATGACGCCAGCACCCCGTCCTGCGCGCGAGTGCTGGATGCGCTGGCCGAACGCGACCACGTGCATCTGGTGCGCCTGACCCTCAATCAGGGCAAGGGCGGCGCGGTGATGACCGGCCTGCGCGAAGCGGCGCGGCTGGGCTTCACTCATGCCTTGCAGGTTGATGCCGATGGCCAGCACGACCTGCACGACGTCGCCCGTTTCGTCGAGGAATCCCGCGCCCACCCGGACGCGATGATCTGCGGTTATCCGCTGTTTGACGAGAGCGTGCCCAAGGGCCGTTTGTACGCGCGTTATCTGACCCACGTGATGGTCTGGATCAACACGCTGTCGCTGCAGATTCGCGATTCGATGTGCGGCTTTCGCGTCTATCCGCTGGCCCCGACGCTGGCGCTGATCGACTCGGCGCGGGTCGGCAAGCGTATGGATTTCGACTCCGACATCCTCGTGCGCCTGTCGTGGCGCAACCAGCCGATGCGCTGGCTGCAGACCAGCGTGCATTACCCGCTGGACGGCGTCTCACACTTCCGCCTGTTCCATGACAACGCGCTGATTTCCAGCATGCACACCCGATTGTTCTTCGGCATGCTGCTGCGCCTGCCGGTCATCCTCTGGCGCCGGTGGCGAGCATGAGCGTCGAGACCGACAAGAAGCACTGGGCCGACCGCGAAGAGCGCGGCAGCTTCCTGCTGATGAAATTCACCGCGTTCGCCGCCAAAGTGCTTGGCCGGCGCCTGCTCAGTCCGCTGCTGTACGGCATCGTCCTGTACTTCTTCCTGTTCGGCCGCACCGCGCGCAACAGTGCCTGGCAATACCAGCAACGGATGGCTGACTGGAGCAACCGCGCCGAATTGCGCCCGAGTTACTGGCGGGTGTTCCGCCAGTTCATGACGTTCGCCGATTCGCTGCTCGACAAGCTCGACGTGTGGAACGGCAAGATCCGTATCGAGCAGATCGAAATCATCGACCCGGCGCTGCTGCGCAATCAGTTGCGCGGCAGTCGCGGGCAACTGCTGGTCGGCGCGCATCTGGGTAACCTCGAAGTGTGCCGGGCGCTGGCGGAGATCGGCGAAAAGGTCACCATGAACGTGTTGGTGCACACCAAGCACGCCGAGCAGTTCAACCGCTTGCTGGGTGAAGCCGGGGCGACCAATCTGCGCCTGATTCAGGTCAGCGAACTGGACCCGGTGATCATGCTGCAACTGCACGAACGCCTGGAGCGCGGCGAATGGCTGGCGATTGCTGGCGACCGCGTGCCGTTGCACGGCGGGCGCAGCGTCAGCGTGGACTTTCTCGGCCACCCGGCAGCGTTTCCGCAAGGCCCGTGGCTGCTGGCCGGTTTGCTCAAATGCCCGGTCAATCTGCTGATGTGCCTGAAACAGCCGGACGGCCACTATCGCCTGACTCTCGAACCGTTCGCCGACAGCGTGACGTGGACGCGCCGCGAGCGCGAGCAGGTCATTCATCAGTGGGCCACCCGCTACGCGCAGCGCCTGAGTCACTATTGCCTCGAAGCCCCGCACCAATGGTTCAACTTTTACCCTTTCTGGAAGACCGATGACGACGCCAACCCATGAGCCGGTAACCTTCGGCGAACGCCCTTTGCGCATCGAAGACGTGCTGGCCCTGGCCAACCGTCAGGCGCCCGTGCAGTTGCAGAGCGACGCCGCCTACCGCGAGCGCATCGCCAAAGGCGCGCGGTTTCTCGATTCGCTGCTGGACAAGGAAGGCGTGATCTACGGCGTGACCACCGGTTACGGCGACTCCTGCGTGGTCGCGGTGCCGCTGCATCACGTCGAGGCACTGCCGCGTCATCTCTACACCTTCCACGGCTGCGGCCTCGGCAAACTGCTCGACCCGCAAGCCACCCGCGCGGTGCTGGCGGCGCGCTTGCAGTCGCTGTGCCACGGCGTGTCCGGAGTGCGCATCGAACTGCTGGAGCGCCTGCACGCCTTCCTTGAACACGACATCCTGCCGCTGATCCCCGAAGAAGGTTCGGTCGGTGCCAGCGGCGATCTGACGCCGCTGTCCTACGTCGCCGCCACCCTGTCCGGCGAGCGCGAAGTGTTGTTCCGTGGCGAACGCCGGCAAGCGGCCGACGTGCATCGCGAACTGGGCTGGACGCCATTGGTGCTGCGTCCGAAAGAAGCGCTGGCCTTGATGAACGGCACGGCGGTGATGACTGGTCTCGCCTGCCTCGCCTTCGCCCGGGCCGACTATCTGCTGCAACTGGCCACGCGCATCACCGCGCTCAACGTGGTCGCGCTGCAAGGCAATCCGGAACACTTCGACGAGCGTCTGTTCGCCGCCAAGCCGCATCCGGGGCAGATGCAAGTCGCCGCATGGCTGCGCAAGGATCTGGCGATCGACGCGCCGACCGCGCCGCTGCATCGCCTGCAGGATCGCTACTCGCTGCGCTGCGCCCCACACGTGCTCGGGGTGCTGGCCGACAGCCTGAACTGGCTGCGTTCGTTCATCGAGACCGAACTCAACAGCGCCAACGACAACCCGATCATCGACGCCGACGCCGAGCGCGTGCTGCACGGCGGGCACTTCTACGGCGGGCACATCGCGTTCGCCATGGACAGTCTGAAAAATCTGGTGGCCAACGTTGCCGACCTGCTCGACCGGCAGCTCGCGTTGCTGGTCGACGAGCGCTACAACCATGGTTTGCCAAGCAACCTGTCCGGCGCCCCGGCGGATCGCGCCATGATCAATCACGGCTTCAAGGCCGTGCAGATCGGCACCAGTGCCTGGACCGCTGAAGCCCTGAAAAACACCATGCCGGCCAGCGTGTTCTCACGCTCCACCGAGTGCCATAACCAGGACAAGGTGAGCATGGGCACCATCGCCGCCCGCGACGCGATCCGCGTGCTGGAGCTGACCGAACAAGTCGCCGCCGCCACGTTGCTCGCGGCCAATCAGGGCGTCTGGCTGCGCGGTCGCGATGAAGACGCACGCGCGCTGCCACCTTCGCTGGCCGCCATGCACGAAGAGCTGGCCAAGGACTTCCCGCCAGTCATCGAAGACCGCGCGCTGGAAGGCGAACTGCGCCTGTGCCTGCAACGCATCGCCGAGCAACACTGGAGGCTGCATGCGTAGCGCCGGAGTGCTGCACGCCGACACGGAAATCCTCGTGCCGTTCTTTGACGTCGACACCATGCATGTGGTCTGGCACGGGCACTACGTCAAATACCTGGAAGTGGCGCGCTGCGCGCTGCTCGACCAGATCGGCCACAACTACACGCAGATGTCCGAGTCGGGTTACGCGTGGCCGATCATCGACCTGCAACTGCGTTATGTACGTGGCGCGGTGTTCGGCCAGCGCTTGAACGTACGCGCCAGTCTGGTGGAGTGGGAGAACCGTTTGAAGATCAATTATCTGATCACCGACCTGCAGACCGGCGAACGCCTGACCCGTGCCAGCTCGGTGCAGGTGGCGGTCGAGATCAGCAGCCGCGAGATGCAACTGGCCTCACCCAAAGTGTTCACCGAAGCGGTGGAAAGGATGCTGCGATGAACCTGTTCTGCAAATGCCTTGGCGCGATGGCGCTGCTCGCCGTGTCGACGCTGGCCAACGCCTTCGACCTGCAACAGCTCAGCGAACAACTGGCGAAACCGGAAGTGATCCACGGCCAGTTCATTCAGGAAAAACATCTGCGCGCCCTGCCTCAACCGTTGATCAGCAAGGGCAACTTCGTCCTGGCGAAAAATCACGGCCTGCTCTGGCTGCTCAAGACCCCGCTGCAACAGGATTACCGCATCACCGCCAACGGCATCGCGCGACGCGATGGCAACACTTGGCAACTGCTGCCTAACAAGAGCGCCGGGGCCGAGCAGAACCGCTTGTTCCTCGCCGTGCTGCAAGGTGACAGCAGCGGCCTGCAACGGGATTTCGAGCTGGCCCTGAGCGGCGACGCACAGCAGTGGAAACTGACCCTGACCCCGCGTTCGCTGCTGCTCAAGCAAGTGTTCAAGCAGATCAATATCGATGGCGGTGAACTGGTGCAGACCATCGAACTGCTGGAAACCCAGGGCGACAGCACCGTGCTGCGCATGAAAGACAGCAGCGCCGGTCAACCGTTGAGCGACACGGAGCAACATGACTTTGCCGAGTGAACGCAGGCTGCCGTGGCTGTTTCTGATCCTGCTGCTGGCAGTCATCGCGCTGGCCGGATGGCAGTGGCGCGACGGTGCGCCGCTGTCGGCCAACCTCATGGAGCTGGTGCCCGGGACCAACCCTGACGCCCTCGAACTGCGCGCCGAACAGCGCATGCAGGAGCCGCTCAATCGGGAAATGCTGGTGTTGGTCGGTCACACTGATCGCCAGCAAGCGGTGGCCATGGCGCAAACCCTCGGCGAGCAATGGCAGGCCAGCGGTCTGTTCGAAAAGGTCCAGTGGAACCTGCAGGCGGATCTGCCAGCGCTGCGCACGCAATTGCTGCAAGGGCGGCTGGCGATGCTATCGGCGGATGATCGGCAACTGTTGACCGAGCATCCCGACGCCTTCATTCAGCAACGGGTGCAGGCACTGTTCGACCCGTTCAACGGTTTCACCCTGGTGCCGAGCCAGGACGACTGGCTGGGTCTCACCGGGCGTATCCAGAACAGCCAGCCGAAGCACGGCGCGGTGCAACTGGACATCGGCAGCGGCGCACTGGTCGCCGATGCCGACGGCAAGAGCTGGGTGCTGCTGCGCGCGCGCACCACCGGCAATGCCTTCGACATGAACCTGCCGCTGAAAGTCGCCGATCTGCTGCAGCACAGTCGTGAGCAGGCGGCGAAAGCCGACGTGCAACTGTTGGCCGCCAGTGGTCTGCTGTACGCCGCCAACGGTCAGCAACAAGCCACCCGCGAAATGACCTGGGTCGGCGGCGGCGCCACCCTCGGTATTCTGCTGTTGCTGCTGCTGGTGTTTCGCCGCTGGCGAGTGCTGCTGGCGTTCGTGCCGGTGCTGGTGGGCATGCTGTTCGGCGCGGTGGCTTGCGTGGCGCTGTTCGGCCACATGCATGTGATGACCCTGGTGCTCGGCTCCAGCCTGATCGGCGTGGCCGTGGATTATCCGCTGCACTATCTGTCGAAAAGCTGGAGCCTCAAGCCGTGGCGCAGCTGGCCAGCCCTGCGCCTGACACTCTCCGGGCTGACGCTGAGCCTGATCACCAGCGCCATCGGTTATCTGGCGCTGGCCTGGACGCCCTTCCCGGCGCTGACGCAAATCGCGGTGTTCTCCGCCGCCGGTTTGCTCGGGGCGTATCTGTCGGCGGTGTGCCTGCTGCCGGCCCTACTGAAAAATGTTGAACTGGTCCCGGCGCAATGGCCGCTGCGTCTGGCCGAGCGTCTGGTGCAACTGCGCGAAACTCTGCTCGAACACGTGCGCACCCCGGTGCTGCTGGCGCTGTTGGTCGCGTTCTGCGTTGGCGGTCTGGTGCAGTTGCAAAGCAAGAACGACATCCGCCAGTGGGTCGGTGCGCCACAACGCCTGACCGATGAAGCGCAGACCATCGCACGCATCACCGGCTATCAGCCGACCAGCCAGTTCTTCCTCGTGCGCGCCGCCAATCAGCAGCAACTGCTGGAGCGTCAGGCCGCGTTAAGCGAACGCCTGCAGCAACTGGTCAACCTCGACAAACTGCAAGGCTATCTGGCCCTCGATCAACTGCTCAGTCCGCCGAGCCAGCAACAGCAGGTTCGCGAAGCACTGAGCAAACTGCCGCAATACTGGCAGCCACTGCTCGACCTCGGCGTACCGCTCGCGGCGTTGCAAACCGAACTGCAACAGTTGCAGAGCCTGCCCGCCGAGGACATCGACGCGGCACTCGCCGGGCCGCTGGGCGAGCCTTACCGCACGCTGTGGCTCGGGCCGACCGCTGACGGCGTGGCGGCGATGACCAGCCTGCAAGGCCTGAACAATCCGTCACTGCTGCGGGTGCAGGCCCTGGACTTGCCGGGCGTGATGCTGGTGGATCGTCTCGGCGAATTGAACAACGTATTCGCCGCGACCCAGATCAGCGCCGCCGAACTGAAACTCGCCTCCTGTGTGTTGATCGTGCTGGTGCTGATCGTGCCGTTCGGTTTCGGCGGCGCCTTGCGCATCGTCGCCCTGCCGCTGCTGGCGGCGCTGTGCAGCCTCGCCAGCCTCGGCTGGCTCGGTCAGCCGCTGACCCTGTTCAGCCTGTTCGGCCTGCTGCTGGTGACGGCGATCAGCGTCGATTACGCGATCCTCATGCGTGAGCAGGTCGGCGGTGCGGCTGTCAGCTTGCTGGGCACCTTGCTGGCGGCGCTGACGACCTGGTTGTCGTTCGGTCTGCTGGCGGTGTCGAGCACGCCGGCGGTGAGCAATTTCGGCCTGGCGGTGAGCCTGGGGCTGGCGTTCAGTTTCATTCTGGCGCCGTGGGCCGGACGTCACGTCCACAGCGCCGGCGTCGTGGAGCCAGCAACGTGATGGTCGTCGGTTTCTGGCTGCTGGCCATGGCGCTGTTCGCTGTGGTGACCCGTGTCGGTCGGCATTTCGGCCTGATCCCGATCGTCAGCCAGTTGCTGCTGGCCAGCTTCGGATTGCCGCTGCTGATGTACTTCTGGATCGAACCGGGCTGGCAGCTCAGCGGTGCCGAACTGATTGCGCCGGGGTGGCTGAAAGACCTCTACAGCCTGAGTTTCGCGCTGTTGCTCGGGCACATTCTCAGTGATGTGATCGACCTGCGTCTGGACCGCCAGAGCGTGAAAATCGCCGTGCCGAGTTTTGCCGTGCCGTTCGCCTGCGGTCTGGCCGCCGCCTGCTGGCTGCTGCCGGCGCAACCGTGGCTGAACTCGCTGGCGATCGGTCTGGTGTTCGCGATTACCGCGATCCCGGTGCTGTACCTGTACCTGCGCCACATCGATTACCCGCCCGCCGCCACCCGGCGTCTGGTGCAGACCGCAATCCTCATCGATCTGACCTGCTGGACGCTGTTCGGCCTGGCTCAGGGCAGTCTGCATCTGAGCAACCTGTTGCTGCCGCTGGGTCTGGCCTGCGTGCCGGCGCTGTTGCATCTGTTGCGCGTGCGTCGCCCGCTGACCTACAGCCTCGGCTTCTTTGCGCTGCTGGTGCTGGCCGAGCACTACAAACTCAACGCGCTGATTTTCGGCATCGGTTATCTGCTGTGCATGGCCTTGCTGAAGGTGCCGTTGGTGCTGCCATTGCCGGCGCGGTGGATGAGCCGTTTGCAGACATGGATCGCGATCCCGCTGATCCTCACCTTCGGCATCGTGCAGATCGACGTGCACAGCGCCCTCGCCAGCCTCGGCGCGGTGCAATGGGCGGCGCTGCTGCTGTTGCCGATTGCCAGTAAACTGCTCGGCAACTGGCTCGGCCTGGGCTGGGCCGGCGCTTCCTTCCAAGGCGCGAGCCGCTGGCGCGAAAGCGTACTGCTGAACATTCGCGGCCTGAGCGAAATCGTCTTTCTCAACCTGTTGCTGCAACAACAGCTCATCAGTCCGGCGCTGTACTTCGCGCTGATGCTGATGGGCCTGATCGCGACGCTGTTGCCGGCCCTGATCGGCCTGCATCGCGCGCCCCTGAATCTGCAACACCCATTGCCCCGGAGCTCACGTGCCAATCGTTGAAATGGAATCCCGTCAGGTCGTGATTATCGGTGCCGGACCGTCCGGGGCCATCGCCGCCGCGCTGCTCAAGCGCAAGGGCCACGATGTGCTGGTGATCGAGCGCCAGCACTTTCCGCGTTTTTCCATCGGCGAGAGCCTGCTCAGCCATTGCCTGGATTTCGTCGAAGAGGCCGGCATGCTCGACGCCGTCAACGCCGCCGGGTTCCAGCGCAAGACCGGTGCCGCCTTCGCCTGGGGCGAGCGCTACAGTGCCTTCGATTTCAGCGACACCTTCACCGCAGGCAAGCCAACCACATTCCAGGTGCAACGTGCCGACTTCGACAAGCTGTTGGCCGATCAGGCTGAATTGCAGGGTGCCGAAATCCGCTATGGCGATGCCATCGTCCGCGTCGATTTCGACCGGGCCCGACCGCAGCTCGACGTGCTGCGCGAGGACGGCAGCGAGTACCGCGTCGAAGCGGATTTTGTGTTGGACGCCAGCGGTTACGGGCGCGTGCTGTCGCGTATGCTCGATCTGGAAGCACCCTCGAATTTCCCGGTGCGCCAGGCAGTGTTCACCCACGTTGAAGATCACATCGACAACCCGGCCTTCGACCGCGAGAAAATCCTCGTCACCACCCACCCTGAGCACCGCGACATCTGGTTCTGGACGATCCCGTTCAGTAACGGTCGCTGCTCGGTGGGCGTGGTCGCTGCCGCCGAACACTTCCAGGGGCGCGACAGCGATCTGGATGCCTGCCTGCGCGGCTTCATCGGCGAAACCCCGAGCCTCGCCGGTGTATTGAACAACGCGGTGTGGGACACCCCGGCGCGCACCCTCGGTGGTTATGCGGCGAATGTGAAAACCCTGCACGGCCCGGGCTTCGCCCTGCTTGGCAACGCCGCAGAATTTCTCGACCCGGTGTTCTCTTCCGGCGTGACCATCGCCATGCGTTCGGCGAGCATGGCTGCGGCGGTCTTGCACCGGCAGTTGCAGGGCGAAATCGTCGACTGGCAGCGCGAGTTCGCCGAACCGCTCAAGCGCGGGGTCGACACCTTCCGCTGCTACGTCGAGGGCTGGTACGCCGGCACCTTTCAGGACGTGATTTTTTACCAAGACAGTCAGGCGGAGATTCGCCGGATGATCTGCTCGATCCTCGCCGGTTATGCCTGGGATGAACGCAACCCGTTCGTCAGCGAAGCACGCCGCCGGTTGAAGATGATTTCCGAACTCTGTGCAAAGGACGCCCCATGAATTACTTGAGCGACAGCTACGTCGAGGAAACCCGCTTCGGTTTCTGGTTCCTGCGCAGTCACACCTGGCAGCACCACGTGCTACGCGTGGCGATCAACGATTTGCGCGGATTGTTCAGCGAGTCGCTGCCGGCCCATCCGGTGCTGCTGGATGCCGGCTGCGGTCAGGGCAAATCGTTCCGCCATCTGCACCAGACCTTCGCCCCACAGCGTCTGATCGGCGTCGACGCCGATCCGCACAGCCTGCAACTGAGCGCCGAAGAAGCGGCGCGGCAGGGCTTCGACGTGGAGCTTATCGGTAGCGATTGCGCGACGCTCAACATCGCCGATGCCAGTGTCGACCTGCTGTTCTGCCACCAGACCTTTCATCATCTGGTCGAACAGGAAAAAGCCCTCGCCGAGTTCTACCGCGTACTGAAGCCGGGCGGTTATCTGCTGTTCGCCGAGTCCACCGAGGCTTACATTGATACTTGGGTGATTCGCTGGCTGTTCCGCCATCCGATGCATGTGCAGAAGAGCGCGGCACAGTACCTGGAGATGATTCGCCAACAGGGTTTCGAGTTTGGCGAGCGCAATGTCTCGTACCCGTATCTGTGGTGGAGCCGTTCGAAGGACTTTGGCTTGCTGGAGCGATTCGGATTGCGCCGGCCGAAGCCGGTTGGCGAGCGCGAGGAAACCTTGGTGAATGTCGTCGCCCGAAAACCACTGGCAGAGGCTTCCTGATGCAACACTTAACCTGTGGGAGCGGGCTTGCTCGCGAAAGCGGTGAGTCAGTTGGCATTGATGTCGGATGTGCCGACGCCTTCGCGAGCAAGCCCACTCCCACAGGGGTTGTGGTGTGGCTGGTATTGTTGCTAACGGCCCTGCTAAGTGGATGCGCCAACCAGGCCCCGCTGCCCGCGAGCAACCCGACGCTGCCGTTACCGCTGCAATTGCACATCGAGCGCCAGCAAGCCGATCAACGTCAGGACTGGCTATTGGTGATCCAGCGCGAAGGTCCCGGCATCCGCTGGTCGATGATGGACCCGCTGGGCATCCCCCAGGCGCGTCAGCAGCTGATCGATGGACACTGGCAGGCCGACGGGCTGCTGCCGCCCAATCCGGAAGCCCGGGAGCTGTTTGCCGCGTTGCTGTTCGCCCTGACCCCCTCCGGCGAACTGGCGCGCAATTACCCCGCCGCGCAGCAACAGGGCGAGCAACGCACGCTGGCGCCGCGCTGGGCGATCCGTTATGCACAACCGTTGAGCTTCGAATTGAATCTGCCCCAAGGCCCGCACTATCGGGTTTCTCCCCTCGGTGAACCGACGCCATGACTGCCTACCTCAATGCCCTCGGCGTGATCTGCGCACTGGGCCGCGACAAGCACCAGGTCGCGCACAACCTGTTTGCCGGTGACTGCTCGGGCATGCGCCACGAGTCAGGCTGGGTGGCCGGACGTGAGTTGCCGGTGGCGGCGGTGCACGCTGAGCTGGCGGCGATTCCGGCCGAACTGGCCGACCAGAGCAGCCGCAACAATCAACTGCTGCTGGAAGCCGCGCTGCAGATTCGCGAGGACATCGACCGGGCGATCCAGACCTATGGTCGCGCGCGCATCGGCGTGGTGCTCGGCACCAGCACCTCGGGGATCGACGAGGCCAGCCGCGGTCTGGCGCACTATCTTCGCGAGCAGCAGTTCCCTGCCGAGTACGACTATCGGCAACAGGAACTCGGCGCCCCGGCGAACTTTCTCGCCGACTGGCTGCAACTCAGCGGTCCGGCCTATGTGATTTCCACCGCCTGCACGTCCAGTGCGCGGGCGTTGATGAGCGCGCAGCGTCTGCTCGATCTGGGCCTGTGCGATGCGGTGCTGTGCGGCGGGGTCGACAGCCTGTGCAAACTGACGCTCAACGGTTTCAGCGCACTGGAAGCGGTGTCCGACGAGCGCTGCAATCCGTTCTCGGCCAACCGCAATGGCATCAACATCGGCGAAGCGGCGGTGCTGTTCCTGATGAGCAAGCAGCGCAGCGACGGCCCGGCCATTGCCCTGCTCGGCAGCGGCGCCAGCTCCGACGCGCACCATATTTCCGCGCCGGAACCGAGCGGTCGCGGCGCCCTGCAAGCGATGCAGAAAGCCCTGAGCCGCGCACAGCTGCAAGCGACGCAAATCAGCTACCTGAACCTGCATGGCACGGCGACCCAGCACAACGATGCGATGGAAAGTCTGGCCGTCGCCACGCTGTTCCCCGACGGCGTGGCTTGCTCGTCGACCAAGCCGATGACCGGCCACACCCTCGGTGCGGCCGGCGCCCTCGAAGCGGCGTTCTGCTGGCTGAGCCTGAGCGCCGACAACCCGCAGCAAGCCTTGCCGCCACACGTCTGGGATGCCCAGCCCGACCCCGACTTGCCGGCGCTGAAGTGGGTGACCGCGAGCGAGCGCCTGTCGTCCATTGCACCCCGCTACCTGATGAGCAACTCGTTTGCCTTCGGCGGCAACAACGTCAGCCTGATTATCGGAGACGCCCCATGAACGACTGGCCGCTCGCCGAACTGCTGCCCCACGCTGGCGACATGATTCTGATCGACCGCATCCTCAGCTTCGACGAGGAGCAGATCCACACCCGCCTCACGGTCAAGCCCGACGGCCTGTTCAACCTGCCCGACGGCAGCCTGCCGGCGTGGGTCGGCATCGAGTTGATGGCGCAGAGCGTCGCCGCGTTCGCCGGTTGTCATGCTCGCTTGAAGGGCAAACCGGTCGAGCTCGGCTTCCTCCTCGGCACCCGCAAGTTCGAGTGCAACGTCGAGGCGTTTCCGGCCGGCAGCGAACTGACCATCCACGGCATCCGTTCGCTGGAAGACGACAACGGCATGGGGGTTTTCGAATGCCACATCAATGCCCCCGGCATCGAGGCCAGCGCCCGCCTGAACGTGTTCCGCCCGCCGCAGCCCAGCCAATACCTTGAACAAAACAGAGAGTCGAACGATGACTGAATCCGTACTGGTCACCGGCTCCAGCCGTGGCATCGGCCGCGCCATTGCCTTGCGCCTGGCGCAGGCCGGGCACGACATCGTCCTGCATTGCCGCAGCGGCGTGGCTGAAGCCCAAGCGGTGAAAGCCGAAGTCGAAGCGCTGGGCCGTCAGGCGCGCATCCTGCAATTCGACGTCGCCGACCGCGAAACCTGCAAGACCATTCTCGAAGCCGACGTCGAAACCCACGGCGCCTATTACGGCGTGGTGCTCAACGCCGGTCTGACCCGTGATGGCGCTTTTCCGGCGCTGAGCGATGACGATTGGGACGTGGTGCTGCGCACCAACCTCGACGGTTTCTACAACGTCCTGCACCCGGTGATGATGCCGATGATCCGTCGTCGCGCCGCTGGTCGGATCGTCTGCATCACCTCAGTGTCGGGATTGATCGGCAACCGAGGTCAGGTCAACTACAGCGCCTCCAAGGCCGGGGTGATCGGTGCGGCGAAAGCGTTGGCGATCGAACTGGGCAAGCGCAAAATCACCGTTAACTGCGTCGCACCGGGCCTGATCGACACGGCGATGCTCGACGAAAACGTGCCGGTGGAAGAGCTGATGAAAATGATCCCCGCACAACGCATGGGCACCCCGCAAGAGGTGGCCGCTGCGGTTAATTTCCTGATGTCGGCGGAAGCCTCGTACATCACCCGCCAGGTCCTGGCGGTCAACGGAGGCTTGTGCTGATGAAGCGCGTCGTCGTCACCGGCATGGCCGGCATCACCTCGCTGGGCAGCGACTGGCAGACCATCGCCGGCAACTTCGCGGCCAACCGCAGCGGCATCCGCCGCATGGACGAGTGGGACCGCTTCAGCGAACTCAACACCCGTCTGGCCGGGCCGATCGATGATTTTGTCGTACCGCCGCACTGGACCCGCAAGCAACTGCGCAGCATGGGCCGGGTGTCACGGCTGGCGGTGGGCGCGGCGGAACAGGCGCTGGCCGACGCCGGCCTGCTCGGCGACGAATCGATCAAGGACGGGCGCATGGGTGTGGCCTGCGGCTCATCCACCGGCAGCACCGACGAGATCAAGGCCTTCGGCAACATGCTGCTCAACTCGGTGGCCGAAGGCCTCAACGCCAACTCCTACGTGCGGATGATGCCGCACACCACCGCGGCCAACATCAGCATTTTCTTCGGCCTCACCGGGCGGCTGATCCCGACGTCCAGCGCTTGCACCAGCGGCAGTCAAGGCATTGGCTACGCCTACGAGGCGATCAAGTTCGGACGGCTGCCACTGATGCTCGCCGGCGGTGCCGAAGAGCTGTGCCCGACTGAAGCCATGGTCTTCGACGCGCTGTACGCCACCAGCCTGAAAAACGATGCGCCACAGACCAGCCCACGTCCTTACGACAAGGGCCGCGACGGTCTGGTGATCGGCGAAGGTGGCGGCATGCTGGTGCTCGAAGAGCTGGAGCATGCCCTCGCCCGGGGTGCGCGGATCCACGCGGAAATCGTCGGTTTCGGCAGCAACGCCGACGGCCAGCACACCACCCGCCCCGAGCAGATCACCATGCGCCGGGCAATGGAACTGGCGCTGGAAGACGCCGGACTGACGCCGGATGCCATCGGTTACGTCAACGGTCACGGTACTGCTACTGAACAGGGCGACATTGCCGAAACACTGGCGACCAGCAGTCTGTTCGGCGAACACATGCCGATCAGCTCGCAGAAGAGTTTCCTCGGCCACACGCTGGGGGCCTGCGGCGCGCTGGAGTCGTGGTTCAGCATCGAAATGCTCAATCGCGACCTGTACGTGCACACGCTCAACCTCGACGAGGTCGACCCGCACTGCGGCAAGCTTGATTACCTGCGCGGCGAATTCCGCCAGATGCATCACGAGTACGTGATGAACAACAATTTCGCTTTTGGTGGCGTCAACACCTCGTTGATTTTCCGTCGCTGGCCTTAACCGAATCAATCCAGGTCAAGGAGACCTCCATGCGTTTCAACAAACTCGCCATCACCGCCCTGCTGCTTTGCGCCCTGCCGGCAGTCAGCCAGGCCCGGGATACACAGGTCATGCTGCCGTTCGACAAAGCGGTTGCCGAAGCCACCCGCAGCGGCAAGATCGACGGCAGCGTAAAGTTCTACCTGGCCGGCACCACCCCGCCCGGTAAAGTCACCGTTCTGAGCAGCGGCGCCGTGACCAACAAAAAGACCAACGCCTTCAACAAGACCGATCAGGAAGCCTGCGAATGGGTCGTGCAATCGGCCATCATCAGCCTGCACCAGGCCGCCAAAAGCGCCGGCGCCAACGCCGTGACCAACATCGTCAGCTTCTACAAGAGCAACGAGCACAAAGACGCGAAGAACTACGAATGCCACGCCGGCGCGATCATGGCCGGTGTTGCGTTGAAGGGGGATCTGGCGACGGTTCAGTAATTGCCAGAAACGACAAAGGGCGCCTTTCGGCGCCCTCTTCATTTTCAGCATCTACACTCGCTCTGGCAGGTTGCCGCGTCATGCCTGCCGGAACGGCGAGCCCATCGTTCGAACACTCGCGGTTCTCTTTCACCGTCAAGGAGATGACCATGCAAGTGAAAGCCCTGATCGCCGCCACGCTCCTCGGGCTATTGCCCAGCGCCAGCCACGCCACCAATTTGATGTACATGCCGTTCGAAACCGTGCTCTCGGATGCGATTCGCGCCGGGCGGCTGGATGGCAGTGTGAAGTTCTACCTGATCGGCAATGGGCCGCAGGGCACCCAGCAGTTGTTGCGCCGCGATGTGGTCAGCGATTTACGCACCAACGGCTTCAACAAGAGCGATCACGATTCCTGCGAGTGGGTGCTGCAGTCAAACCTGATCAAGTTGCAGGCCGATGCCAAGCGGGTCGGGGCGAATGCGGTGGTCAATATCGTCAGTTATTACGACCAGCATGTGCGCAAGGATTTGAATACCTATGAGTGCCGGGCCGGGGTGTTTGTGACGCGGGTGGCGTTGAAGGGGGATTTGGTGCGGTTGCCCTGAGAAATGTGTTGTTTGGGCGGGCGTCTTCGCGAGCAAGCCCGCTCCCACAGGGGAACTTATTCCAGGGTGGGAGCGGGCTTGCTCGCGAAGACGCCGGCAGGCATCACACTGATGAAGGCTCTACCTTGCGTGTAAGCAATTCGACGAACGCCTTGGCCATCGGCGATTTCTGATCCTTGCGCTGCACCAGCCACACTGCCGACACCGCCTCCGGATCGAGCAATGGCCGGTAGACCACGCCGTCGATACGCATCCGCTGATACGACGCCGGCAACACCGAAACCCCCAGCCCCGCGGCGACCAGACCAATGATGGTCATCGCCTCCCCGGCCTCTTGGGCGAAGTGCGGGCTGAACCCGGCATCACGGGCCAGACTGAGCAGTTGCGCATACAGCCCGCTGCCGTAGCTGCGCGGAAAGAACACGAACGGCTCCAGCGCCAGCGCCGAGAGGAATAGCCCTTCCTCGCTGCCCTGCGCCAGCGGATGTTTGGAACCGAGCACCGCCACCAGCGGCTCACGCATCAGCTCCACCACACTCAGCGAGTCCGGCAGACCCAGTGGACGCATGATGCCGACCTCGATCGACTCATCCACCAGCCCTTCGGCGACTTGCGTGCTGCTCATCTCCCGCAGGTTCAGGTGCACCGCCGGGAAACGCTGGCGAAAGGCAAAAATCGCCTGGGGAATGGTCGAGTTGAACGGCGCCGACGAGGTGAAGCCAATCTTCAATTCGCCAAGTTCGCCGAGTTGCGCACGCCGGGCAACGTCCGCCGCTTTGTCGACCTGCGCCAGCACCAGCCGCGCCTCCTCCAGGAACAATCGGCCGGCCTCGCTCAGCTCGACCCGACGATTGGTGCGTTCGAACAACCGCGCGCCGACCTCTTGCTCCAGCGCCTGAATCTGCTGACTCAGCGGCGGCTGGGAGATCCCCAGCACCTGGGCGGCGCGGCCGAAATGCAGTTCTTCGGCGACAGCGATGAAGTAGCGCAGATGACGCAATTCCATGGAAACCCCATTAGGTCGTTAAAGCTATCAAACAGGTCGAACAATATATTGGATAGAAACATTAGCCAGCTATATGATTTTTTCATTGCCTGCCCGGCCGTGCCCTCCGAGGTCTGAAGTGAAAACAGTTGTCGCCCCCCTGGCCCATGAAGTCCCGCCTGCCGCAGCCGACGATGTGATCGCCGAGTTGCAGGAGATCTACATCGAAAAAGGCACGCCGATGTTCATGCGCACGGTGCTGGCGCTGTTCAGCGGCGGCTTCGCGACCTTCGCCCTGTTGTACTGCGTGCAGCCGATGATGCCGCTGCTGTCCCACGAGTATTCGATCAATGCCGCGCAAAGCAGCCTGATTCTGTCGGTGGCGACCGGCATGCTGGCCTTCGGTCTATTGATCACCGGACCGATTTCCGACCGGATCGGGCGTAAACCGGTGATGGTCGCAGCGCTATTCGCCGCCGCGCTGTGCACCATCGCCAGCTCGATGATGCCGAGCTGGCACGGCGTGCTGATCATGCGCGCGTTGATCGGGCTGTCGCTGAGCGGTCTGGCGGCCGTGGCGATGACTTACCTCAGCGAAGAAATCCACCCGCAGCACATCGGCCTGGCGATGGGCCTGTACATCGGCGGCAACGCGATTGGCGGGATGAGCGGCCGCTTGATCACCGGGGTGCTGATCGACTTCGTCAGCTGGCACACCGCAATGCTGGTGATCGGCGGTCTGGCGCTGATTGCGGCGGCGGTGTTCTGGAAAATCCTTCCCGAGTCGCGCAACTTCCGCTCGCGCTCGCTGCACCCGCGCAGCCTGCTCGACGGCTTCACCATGCACTTTCGCGATGCCGGTCTGCCGCTGCTGTTTCTTGAAGCGTTCGTGCTGATGGGGGCGTTCGTCACCCTGTTCAACTACATCGGCTATCGCCTGCTGGCCGCGCCGTATAACCTCGATCAGGTGTTCGTCGGCTTGCTGTCGGTGGTGTATCTGTCGGGCATCTACAGTTCGGCGAAGATCGGTTCGCTGGCGGACAAACTGGGGCGGCGCAAAGTGCTGTGGGCAACCATTGCCCTGATGTTCGCTGGCCTTGCGCTGACGATGTTCACCCCGCTGTTGCTGGTAATCGTCGGCATGCTGATCTTCACCTTCGGCTTCTTCGGCGCGCACTCGGTGGCGAGCAGCTGGATCGGGCGCCGGGCGCTCAAAGCCAAGGGCCAGGCGTCGTCGTTGTACCTGTTCAGTTATTACGCAGGCTCCAGCATTGCCGGCACGGCGGGCGGGGTGTTCTGGCATTTGGGCGGCTGGAACGGGATTGGGTTGTTCATTGGCGCGTTGTTGCTGGTGGCGCTGGGGGTGGCGTTGAAGCTGGCGAAGTTGCCGCCGCTCGGCGGAGTCAAAGCCTGACGCAAATCCCTGTAGGAGTGAGCCTGCTCGCGATAGCGGTGTGTCAGCCAACACATCTGGCGACTGACTTACCGCTATCGCGAGCAGGCTCACTCCTACAATTGATCCGCGTCCGACGTTGGATTGTGGAAAGAAAAACGCCCGGCATAAGCCGGGCGTTTTCTATTGGGCGTCGATCACTCGTGATACTGCGCCGACAACTCATGCACCGCGCGCAGGAACGCGCCCGCATGTTCCGGATCGACCTCAGGGGTGATGCCGTGGCCGAGGTTGAATACGTGGCCGCTGCCTTTGCCGTAGCTGGCCAGAATGCGCCCGACTTCGGTGCGGATCGCTTCCGGTTTGGCGTAGAGCACGGTCGGGTCCATGTTGCCTTGCAGGGCTACCTTGTCGCCGACGCGGGCGCGGGCGTTGCCGATGTCGCAGGTCCAGTCCAGACCCAATGCGTCGGCGCCGGCTTCGGCGATGCTTTCCAGCCACAGGCCGCCGTTCTTGGTGAAGAGGATCACCGGCACCTTGCGACCGTCGTGCTCGCGGATCAGGCCGCTGACGATTTTCTTCATGTAGGCCAGGGAGAACTCCTGGTACGCCGCGGCCGACAGGTTGCCGCCCCAGGTATCGAAGATCTGCACCGCTTGCGCGCCGGCCTGGATCTGGCCGTTAAGGTACGAGGTCACCGACTGCGCCAGCTTATCCAGCAGCAGGTGCATGGCTTGCGGGTTGTCGTAGAGCATCGCCTTGGTCTTGCGGAAGTCTTTCGACGAGCCGCCTTCAACCATGTAGGTGGCGAGGGTCCACGGGCTGCCAGAGAAACCGATCAGTGGCACACGGCCGTTCAACTCGCGGCGAATGGTGCTGACCGCGTCCATCACGTAGCCGAGGTCTTTGTGTGGATCAGGGATCGGCAACGCTTCGATGTCCGCCAGGGTGCTGACGACTTTCTTGAAGCGCGGGCCTTCACCGGTCTCGAAGTACAGGCCCTGGCCCATGGCATCGGGGATGGTGAGGATGTCGGAAAACAGGATCGCCGCGTCCAGTTGCGGGTAGCGGTCGAGCGGTTGCAACGTGACTTCGCAAGCGAATTCCGGATTCATGCACAGGCTCATGAAATCACCGGCCTGGGCACGGCTGGCGCGGTATTCAGGCAGGTAGCGGCCGGCCTGGCGCATCATCCACACCGGGGTGACGTCTACAGGTTGCTTGAGCAGGGCGCGGAGGAAACGGTCGTTCTTCAGGGCAGTCATGTCGGCATCCGGAAAAAAAGTGAGGGCATTTTCTCAGAGCGCGACGCAAAAGGCACGGATGCAGGTCAGCCTTTTGTCTATCGGGTCAATTTATTGCGCTGTATTGAGCGCACAGAAACCAATGTGGGAGCGGGCTTGCTCGCGAAAGCGGTGGGTCAGGCAACAAATCTGTCGACTGACACTCCCTCTTCGCGAGCAAGCCCGCTGCCACATTTTTGAGCGCATTTCAGGCTGAAATGTAATCAGACGCCCAGGTAATCAAGGATCCCTTCGGCAGCATTGCGGCCTTCAAAGATCGCCGTCACCACCAGGTCGGAACCGCGCACCATGTCGCCACCGGCGAAGATTTTCGGGTTGCTGGTCTGGTGCTTGTACTGACCCTGCTCAGGCGCGACGACGCGGCCCTGGCTGTCGGTCTGGATTTCGAACTGTTCGAACCACGGCGCCGGGCTTGGACGGAAACCGAACGCGATGACCACGGCGTCGGCCGGGATGATCTCTTCGGAGCCCGGGATCGGCTCGGGGCTGCGGCGGCCACGGGCGTCCGGTTCGCCGAGACGGGTCTCGACCACCTTCACGCCTTCGACCTTGTCTTCACCGACGATCGCGATTGGCTGGCGGTTGTAGAGGAATTTCACGCCTTCTTCCTTGGCGTTCTTCACCTCTTTGCGCGAGCCGGGCATGTTCGCTTCGTCACGACGATAAGCACAGGTCACTGACTTGGCGCCCTGACGGATCGAGGTGCGGTTGCAGTCCATCGCCGTGTCGCCACCACCGAGTACCACGACCTTCTTGCCTTTCATGTCGACGAAATCTTCCGGCGACTTTTCAAAGCCCAGGTTGCGGTTGACGTTGGCAATCAGGAAGTCCAGCGCGTCGTAGACGCCCGGCAGGTCCTCACCGGCAAAGCCGCCCTTCATGTAGGTGTAGGTGCCCATGCCCATGAACACGGCATCGTATTCGGCGAGCAGTTGTTCCATGGTCACGTCCTTGCCGACCTCGGTGTTGAGGCGGAACTCGATGCCCATGCCGGTGAAGACTTCGCGACGATTGCTCAGCACGCTCTTCTCAAGCTTGAACTCAGGGATACCGAAGGTCAGCAGACCGCCGATTTCCGGGTTCTTGTCGAACACCACCGGGGTCACGCCGCCACGCACCAGCACGTCGGCACAACCCAGCCCCGCCGGGCCGGCACCGATGATCGCGACACGCTTGCCGGTCGGTTTGACCTTGGACATGTCCGGGCGCCAGCCCATGGCGAACGCGGTGTCGGTGATGTACTTCTCGACCGAACCGATGGTCACCGCGCCGAAACCGTCGTTGAGGGTGCAGGCACCCTCGCACAGCCGATCCTGCGGGCACACCCGGCCGCAGACTTCCGGCAGGGTATTGGTCTGGTGCGACAGCTCGGCGGCCTGGAGGATGTTGCCCTCGGCCACCAGCTTCAGCCAGTTGGGAATGAAGTTGTGCACCGGGCACTTCCATTCGCAATACGGGTTGCCGCAACCCAGGCAGCGGTGGGCCTGGTCGGCCGACTGCTGGGGTTTGAACGGTTCGTAGATCTCGACGAACTCTTTCTTGCGTTGACGCAACAGTTTCTTCTTCGGATCCTTGCGCCCGACATCGATGAACTGGAAGTCGTTATTCAGACGTTCAGCCATTGTTAAAACCTCATCAAACTCTTCAGGCGCATATCACTGCGGGTTGGCACGAGTGCTGGAAAGCAACGATTTCAGGTTGGCAGCCTTAGGCTTCACCAGCCAGAAACGGCGCAGGTAGTCATCAAGGTTTTCGGCGAGTTCACGACCCCACTCGCTCTCGGTTTCCTTGACGTACTCGTTCAGCACGTTCTGCAAGTGGCTGCGGTAGGCTTCCATCGCCTCGCCGCTGATCCGCTGGATTTCCACCAGTTCGTGGTTGACCCGGTCAACGAAGGTGTTGTCCTGGTCGAGCACGTAGGCGAAACCACCGGTCATGCCAGAGCCGAAGTTGTAACCGGTCTTGCCCAGGACGCAGACGAAACCACCGGTCATGTACTCGCAGCAGTGATCGCCAGTGCCTTCCACGACCGTGTGGGCACCGGAGTTACGCACAGCGAAACGCTCGCCCGCGGTGCCGGCGGCGAACAACTTGCCGCCGGTGGCGCCGTACAGGCAGGTGTTGCCGATGATGGCGCTGTTCTGAGTCTGATAGACGCTGCCCTTCGGCGGGACGATGACCAGTTTGCCGCCAGTCATGCCTTTGCCGACGTAGTCATTGGCGTCGCCTTCCAGGTACATGTGCAGACCGCCGGCGTTCCACACGCCGAAGCTCTGACCGGCCGTGCCTTTGAAGCGGAAGGTGATCGGCGCGTTGGCCATGCCCTGATTGCCGTGCTTGCGCGCGATTTCGCCGGAGATCCGCGCACCGATCGAACGGTCGCAGTTGCAGATGTCCAGTTCGAACTCGGCACCGCTGAGGTCGTTGATCGCCGAGGTCGCCATGTCGACCATTTTCTCGGCCAGCAGGCCCTGGTCGAACGGCGGGTTGCGCTCAACGCCGCAGAATTGCGGTTTGTCCGCCGGGATGTGATCGCTGCCCAGCAGCGGGGTCAGATCCAGATGGTGTTGCTTGGCGGTCTGGCCTTCGAGGATTTCCAGCAGATCGGTACGGCCGATCAGCTCTTCGAGGGAGCGCACGCCGAGCTTGGCCAGCCACTCACGGGTTTCTTCGGCGACGTAGGTGAAGAAGTTCACCACCATGTCGACGGTCCCGATGTAGTGATCCTTGCGCAGCTTCTCGTTCTGCGTCGCAACACCGGTGGCGCAGTTGTTCAGGTGGCAGATGCGCAGGTATTTGCAACCGAGGGCGATCATCGGCGCCGTACCGAAGCCGAAGCTTTCGGCGCCGAGGATCGCTGCCTTGATCACGTCGAGGCCGGTTTTCAGGCCACCGTCGGTCTGCACCCGGACTTTGCCGCGCAGGTCGTTGCCGCGCAGGGTCTGGTGGGTTTCAGCGAGGCCGAGTTCCCACGGCGCGCCGGCGTATTTGATCGAGGTCAGCGGCGAAGCACCGGTACCACCGTCGTAGCCGGAGATGGTGATCAAGTCCGCATAGGCCTTGGCCACACCGGCAGCGATGGTGCCGACGCCGGCTTCTGCTACCAGCTTCACCGAAACCAGTGCCTTCGGGTTGACCTGTTTCAGGTCAAAGATCAGTTGCGACAAGTCTTCGATCGAGTAGATGTCGTGGTGCGGCGGTGGCGAAATCAGGGTCACGCCCGGCACTGCGTAACGCAGCTTGGCGATCAGCCCGTTGACCTTACCGCCCGGCAGTTGCCCGCCCTCGCCCGGCTTGGCGCCCTGAGCGACCTTGATCTGCAGCACTTCGGCGTTGACCAGGTATTCCGGGGTTACACCGAAACGGCCGGTCGCGACCTGCTTGATTTTCGAGCTCTTGATCGTGCCGTAGCGCGCCGGGTCTTCGCCGCCTTCGCCGGAGTTGGAACGCGCACCGAGGCGGTTCATGGCTTCGGCCAGGGCTTCGTGAGCTTCCGGCGACAGTGCGCCCAGCGAGATACCGGCGGAGTCGAAGCGCTTGAGCACCGATTCCAGCGGCTCGATTTCACTGATGTCCAGCGGCTTGTCGAGGGTCTTGACCTTGAACAGGTCGCGAATCATCGACACCGGACGGTTGTCCACCAGCGAGGTGTATTCCTTGAACTTGGCGTAGTCGCCCTGCTGCACGGCGGCTTGCAGGGTGTTGACCACGTCCGGGTTGTACGCGTGATATTCGCCGCCGTGAACGAACTTCAGCAGACCGCCCTGCTGGATCGGCTTGCGTGGACTCCAGGCTTCGGTGGCGAGTGCTTTCTGCTCGGCTTCGATGTCGACGAAACGCGCACCCTTGATGCGGCTCGGCACGCCCCGGAAGCTCAGCTCGCACACTTCTTCGGACAGGCCGATGGCTTCGAACAGCTGCGCACCGCGGTACGAGGCGATGGTCGAGATGCCCATCTTCGACAGGATCTTCAGCAAGCCCTTGGTGATGCCCTTGCGATAGTTCTTGAACACCTCATAGAGGTCGCCCAGCACTTCACCGGTACGGATCAGGTCACCCAGCACTTCGTAGGCCAGGAACGGATAGACCGCCGAGGCGCCGAAACCGATCAGCACCGCAAAGTGATGCGGATCGCGTGCGGTCGCGGTTTCCACAAGGATGTTGGAATCGCAGCGCAGGCCTTTTTCGGTCAGGCGGTGGTGCACCGCGCCGGTGGCCAGCGAAGCGTGGATCGGCAGTTTGCCCGGCGCGATATGACGGTCGCTCAGAACGATCTGGGTACGCCCGGCACGCACGGCTTCTTCAGCCTGATCGGCGACGTTGCGGATCGCCGCTTCGAGGCCGACGCTTTCGTCGTAGTTGAGGTCGATGATCTGCCGCTCGAAACCCGGGCGGTCGAGGTTCATCAGCGAGCGCCACTTGGCCGGCGAGATCACTGGCGAGCTGAGGATCACGCGCGAGGCGTGTTCCGGCGATTCCTGGAAGATGTTGCGCTCGGCACCGAGGCAGATTTCCAGCGACATCACGATCGCTTCACGCAGCGGGTCGATCGGCGGATTGGTGACCTGCGCGAACTGCTGGCGGAAATAGTCGTACGGCGTGCGCACACGCTGCGACAGCACGGCCATCGGCGTGTCGTCGCCCATCGAACCGACGGCTTCGTAGCCCTGTTCGCCGAGCGGACGCAGCACCTGATCACGCTCTTCGAACGTGACCTGATACATCTTCATGTATTGCTTGAGCTGATCGACGTCGTAGAACGCCGAACCGTGGTCGTTGTCTTCCATGGTCGCCTGGATGCGCAGGGCGTTCTTGCGCAGCCATTGCTTGTACGGATGACGGGACTTCAGACGGTTGTCGATCGCGTCGGTGTCGAGGATCTGCCCGGTTTCGGTGTCCACAGCGAGGATCTGGCCCGGGCCGACACGGCCCTTGGCGATCACGTCTTCTGGCTGGTAGTTCCAGACGCCGATTTCCGAAGCAACGGTGATGAAACCGTTGGTGGTGGTGACCCAGCGCGCCGGACGCAGACCGTTACGGTCGAGCAGGCACACCGCGTAACGACCATCGGTCATCACCACGCCGGCCGGGCCGTCCCACGGCTCCATGTGCATCGAGTTGTACTCGTAGAACGCACGCAGATCCGGGTCCATGGTTTCAACGTTCTGCCACGCAGGCGGAATGATCATCCGCACGCCACGGAACAGGTCGATGCCACCGGTGACCATCAGTTCGAGCATGTTGTCCATGCTCGAGGAGTCGGAACCGACACGGTTGACCAGCGGGCCGAGCTCTTCCAGATCCATCAGATCGTTGGTGAACTTGGTCCGACGGGCCTGCGCCCAGTTACGGTTACCGGTAATGGTGTTGATCTCGCCGTTGTGGGCGAGGAAGCGGAATGGCTGAGCCAGCGGCCATTTCGGCAGGGTGTTGGTGGAAAAGCGCTGGTGGAACACGCAGATCGCGGTTTGCAGGCGCTGGTCACCGAGGTCCGGATAGAACGCGGCCAGGTCGGCCGGCATCATCAGGCCTTTATAGATGATGGTCTTGTGCGAAAAGCTGCAGATGTAGTGGTCGGTATCGGCGGCGTTGGCCACCGACGAGCGACGACGGGCGCTGAACAGCTTGACCGCCATGTCCTGATCGCTCAGGCCTTCACCGCCGATGTACACCTGCTCGATCTGCGGCAGGCGCTCAAGGGCCAGGCGGCCGAGGACGCTGGTGTCGATCGGCACTTTGCGCCAGCCGATCAGTTGCAGGCCTTCAGCGAGAATCTCGCGGTTCATGTTCTCGCGAGCGGCTTCGGCCTTGGCCGGATCCTGGTTGAAGAAGACCATGCCCACGGCATATTGCTTGGGCAGCTCGACGCTGAAGTTTTCCTGGGCGATCGCCCGCAGGAACGCGTCAGGCTTTTGAATCAGCAGACCGCAACCGTCACCGGTCTTGCCGTCGGCATTAATCCCACCGCGGTGGGTCATGCAGGTCAGGGCCTCGATGGCCGTTTGCAAAAGGGTATGACTGGGCTCGCCCTGCATATGGGCTATCAGGCCGAAACCGCAGTTATCCTTGAATTCATCTGGTTGGTACAGACCTGCTTTCATAGACACTTTCTCACCAGGCTGCCTCTTTTCGAGGCAAATTTCTTTTCAATTCAACCACTTGCTGACCGCGCCGAACGTACGCCGGCTTTGCGGGGGCAAAAGGGTGGTCATTGTACACAGCGACACAGACGCTCACAAATTTGACGACGAAATGTCGCAAATCTATGTCGCATTTGTGAAAGGTTTAAAGCGATCTGCTGTGCTAGTCAAAACTTTTTTAATTCTGACTGCAACGACTCAAAGACTACTGTGACGCAGACACCACAAGGCACGCGACCTGGAAGGAAGCGCGCACTCGTAGAAATTTTGAGGTGCTTGGAGAGGCGGCCTGGGTAAGGCCGCCGAATCTTCAGCGAGTTGTTGCCAGTTCCTGTTGGACGCTGACGACAGTGCGAGGCCAAGGTTTACCAGCCTGAACCTTCGCTGGCAAGGCCTTGATGGCAGAAACGGCTGCATCACGATTGGCGAAGTTGCCGTAGGTGATCACGTAGAGAGGCTTGCCGTTGAGGACTTTCTTGAAATAACGGTACTCGCCGCCCTGCTCCTTGACGAAGTTCTGCGCGGTCGCTTCGGAGCTGGTGCCGAGGATCTGCACCACGTAATTGCTGGTCGGCTGACCGGCGTACCAGCTGCCACCGGCAGCCTTGGCCACGGTAACCGGCTTCTCGGCCGGTTTGGCGGCCGCAACAGGCTTGGCCGGAACCGGAGCAGGTTTGGCCGCTGGCGCTGCCGGAGCAGGCTTGGCGGTGGCGACCTGAGTCGGTGCCGGGGTCGGCTTGGCGGCTGGCACCGGAACCGGGGTTGGCGCCGGGCCGGCCGGGACACCTGCCGGTGGTGCGGAAGTCGTTACGGTCGGCGGCGTCGCGCTGGAACCTTCGACCGGCACGCCATCGTCGCCTTCGGTGATGCCGCCAGCGGCCTCAGCCAACGGGCCGCGCATCACCGGTTGCGAGTTGCCGACCAGTGGCAGCGGCATCGGCTGGGTATTGCCGGCGAACTCGACGTTCGGCGCGCCACCCTTGGCGCCCTGGCCCAATGGCAGTTGTGCCTGTTCGTTGGCGGGTGCGCCAGTGGTTGGCGCCTTGTTGCGACCCGGCATCAGCCAGGCGGCGGCGACCGCGACCACAACGACGGCGGAAATCGCCAATACGTGTTTCTTCGGCATGTTGAACCCCATACTTGGACGCTTGACCGCAGAGCGGCTGGCAATCATGACTTCGATCAGTGCATCGCGAGCGACCTGGTTGATGTTGCCAGGCCAACCCTCGGCGCTTTCGTGAATCTCAGAGATCTGATCCGCGGTGAAAAGTTCGACACCCCGGCCCGCACCTTCGAGCCGTTGGTCGAGATATTCGCGGGTCTCTTCTTCGGTGTACGGCTGCAGTTCGATGACGTGGAAGCGCTCTTCCTCGAGGTGCAAGGCCTCCAGTTGCGCGATCAGCGACGATTCACCGAACAGGAACACGTGTGGACGACCTTCCGGTGCACCGGCACCCAGCGCCATCAGCGCTTCTAGCGCAGATTCGTCAAGCTGCTCGGCATCATCCACCAGCAGATAGACTTCCTGCCCGGTCAGTGCCAGTTGCACCACTTGCGCCAGAATCGCGCCGACCTCGGCCTGCGCCACGTCCAGCGCCTGAGCAACCTGACGCAGCACGCCGGCCGCATCGCCGGCCCCACGGGCCGACACTACAACGCTTTGCACCGATTGCTTGTTGGTGCTGGCCACCAGCGCCTGGCGCAGCAGGGTCTTGCCGCTGCCTTGCGGACCGGTGACCACCAGCAGCAACTGGCTGTAACGCGCCAGGTGGTGCAGTTGCCCCAGCACCGGCTTGCGCTGGGCCGGGAAGAATTTGAAGCCCGGCACCCGCGGCGCGAAAGGGTCGTGACTTAACTGGAAATGGCCGAGGAACGCCTCGTCGGCATGCAAACTAGTCATCGGAATCTTATTAACCTTTAAGCTGAGCCAGAGCGCGGTAATCCGCTCCCAGCGTGGCCTGTAGAACCTCTTTCGGATAATCGGCGGTCACCACCGCTTCGCCCATCCGGCGCAGCAGCACCAGGCGCAGACGACCGTCGATCACTTTTTTATCAATTGCCATATGTTCGAGAAAATCGGCTTCGGTCATTTCTTCCGGCGGGATCACCGGCAGACCGGCACGCTGGAACAGCCGAATGCCGCGATCACGTTCCTGCTCGCTGATCCAGCCCAGACGCGCGGACATTTCCAGCGCCATCACCGTACCTGCGGCGACCGCCTCACCATGCAACCAGACACCATAGCCCATGTGGGTCTCGATGGCGTGGCCGAAGGTATGACCGAGATTGAGCGTGGCGCGCACGCCGGTTTCCTTCTCATCGGCACCGACCACTGCAGCCTTGGCCGCGCAGGAGCGCTCGATGGCATAGGTCAGGGCCTTCTGGTCCAGCGCGCGCAAGGCGTCGACGTTGTCTTCGAGCCAGGTCAGGAACGGCTCGTCGCAGATCAGACCGTACTTGATGACTTCGGCCAGACCGGCGGACAGCTCACGCTCTGGCAGGGTTTTCAGGGACGCGGTATCGATCAGCACCACGTTCGGCTGATAGAACGCGCCGACCATGTTCTTGCCCAACGGGTGGTTGATGCCGGTCTTGCCGCCCACCGACGAATCGACCTGGGACAGCAGCGTGGTAGGAATCTGGATGAAGTCAACGCCGCGCTGGTAGCAAGCGGCGGCGAAACCGGCCATGTCACCGATGACCCCGCCGCCGAGGGCGATGATCGTGGTGCGGCGGTCATGACGGGCGGTCAGCAAGCCGTCGAAGATCAGTTGCAGGGTTTCCCAGTTCTTGAAGGCTTCGCCGTCCGGCAGCACCACCGAGATCACCGAGAACTGCGCCAGGCTGCGGGTCAGACGTTCGAGATAGAGCGGCGCCACGGTCTCGTTGGAGATGATTGCCACCTGCCGCCCGTGGATATGCGGCGCCAGCAACTCAGGCTGATCCAACAAACCTTCGCCAATATGAATCGGGTAGCTGCGCTCGCCTAGATCGACCTTGAGTGTCTGCATGTGTCCCCACAGTGAAGATGGAAGCAGGCGTCCTGCCCTGAATTATTGGTTGTCTGCAGCCTATAGCGGGTATGACGCCGCTCGCACGCCATCCGCCACAACCTCGGCGGCTCTGACAGGACGCCGAGGATAGCGCATTTCGGGCGATGCTTTAACGGGGTGGAAGCTGCGCCAGACGGTCGAGAATGTCGAGCACCACCATACGCGGTGGCCGCTCGTCGGTTTCCACCACCAGATCGGCGATTTCCCGATAGAGCGGATCGCGGATCGCCAGCAGGTCACGCAGGGTTTTCGCCGGATCGGCGGTGCGCAGCAAAGGACGATTGCGGTCGCGCGACGTGCGCCCGACCTGCTGCTCGACGGAGGCGTGCAGATACACCACCCGCCCGCCCTCGTGCAGGGCCTTGCGGTTGGCATCGCGCATCACCGCGCCGCCGCCAGTCGCCAGCACCACGCCGTCGAAAGCGCACAGCTCGGCGATCATCGCCTGCTCACGGTCGCGAAAGCCGGGTTCGCCTTCCTTGTCGAAGATCCACGGGATATTGGCGCCCGTGCGCAGTTCAATTTCCTTGTCGGAATCTTTGAACGGCAGGCGCAGCTCTTTGGCCAGCAACCGGCCGATGGTGCTTTTTCCAGCGCCCATCGGTCCTACAAGAATCAAATTTCGCACAGAATCAACGACTCACAGCAATCGCCTGGTTATTCATGATACGCGGAGTGAGAAATACCAGCAGCTCGGATTTTTTCTCCGAAACCACATCACGCCGGAAAAGGCGGCCAAGATACGGCACATCGCCAAGAAATGGCACCTTATCTACGACCTTGCTTTGAGTATTTGAGAAAACACCGCCAATCACGATGGTCTCGCCGTCGTTCACCAGCACCTTGGCGTTGACCTCGTTCTTCTTGATCGGCGGGACATCCTGCACTTTGTTCAGGTAGTCCGGTTCGTCCTTGGTGACCTTGACCTCCATGATGATGCGGTTGTCAGGGGTGATCTGTGGCGTCACTTCCAGCGACAGCGAAGCCTCCTTGAACGACACCGATGTCGCGCCGCTGGAGCTGGCTTCCTGATACGGAATCTCGGTGCCCTTGAGGATCTTTGCGGTCTCTTTGTCGGAGGTGACTACTTTGGGCTGCGAGACAATTTCACCGTTGCCGGTCTTCTCCATGGCGGTCAGCTCAAGATCGAGCAGCACGTTGTCGGTGATGAAGGCGATGCCGATCCCCGAGGTATTACCGATCGTCCCCATGTCGACGAACGGCGAATTGGTGCTGGTGCTTCCCGGTGTGCCAATGGTGGTAGAGGTGCCATTGCTGACCCCGGAGGTGTTCCAGTTGCCCTTGTTCTGGATCGAACCGCCCCAGCGCACGCCCAGACTCTTGTCGTAATCGACGTTGGCCTCGACGATCCGCGCCTCGATCATCACCTGGCGCACCGGAATATCCAGTTGCGCCACGATCCGCCGCAGTTCGTCGAGGCGATCCTGGGTCTGGTAGGCAATGATGTTGTTGGTGCGCTCATCGACGGTAATCGAGCCACGCTCGTCAATTTTCGCCTCGGCGCTGGTCACCGACTGGAACAGCTTGGCGATGTCCGCCGCCTTGGCGTAGTTCACTTGCAGCAGTTCGCGGCGCAGCGGTGCCAGTTCGGCGATCTGTTTCTGCGACTCCAGCTCCTGGCGTTCGCGGGCAGCGATTTCGTCGGCCGGCGCCACCAGCAGCACGTTGCCGATCTTGCGTTTATCCAGCCCCTTGGTTTTCAGCACCAGGTCCAGCGCCTGATCCCACGGCACGTTTTGCAGACGCAAGGTGATCCCGCCCTGCACCGTATCGCTGGCCACCAGGTTGAGGTTGGTGAAATCGGCGATCAGTTGCAGCACCGAGCGCACATCGATGTCCTGAAAATTCAGCGAGAGTTTTTCGCCACTGTAGGCCTGGCGCTCGGCATTGCGTTTTTGCAGGTCATCGACCGTCATCGGGCGAATGCTGACGGTCAGTTTGTTATCGGTCTGGTAGGTGGAATAGTCGAACGTGCCGCTGGGTTCGACGGTAATGACCGCACGATCACCGGTGGCGGCGGCGTTGACGAACTGCACAGGCGTGGCGAAGTCCTTGACGTCGAGGCGCACCCGCAGCCTGTCGGGCAACTGGGTGCGGGCAAAACTGAGGATGATCTTGCCGTCATGCTCTTGGATATCCGGGGCGATGGTCGGGTCCGACAGATCAATGACCACGTTGCCCTCGCCCGCAGTGCCACGCTGGAAGTCGACGCCACGAATGGTCTTGGCAACGGGTGCGTAAGCCTTCGCCGGAGCCGCGACCGGTCGTGGCGCAGCAGCGGCTGGGCGCGGTGCAGCAGGCTTGGCGCCCTGCCCGACCACCACGAACAGATTGTTACCCTCGACCCGCGAGGTGTAGGGCGTCAGTTGCGTCAGGTTGATGATCAGGCGTGTCCGGTCGTTGGCCTCGACCACTGTCGCGGTGCGCGCATTGCCGCTGCCCAGATCGCGGGTCTTGCTCGCCAGCTGGCTGGCGACACCCGGCAGATCCAGCGCGATTCGCGCCGGTGATTCGGTGGTGTAGCCCTTGGGCTGCGGTGGTGGGCCGTCGAACGACAGCTTCAACTCGATGCGGTCACCCGGTAACGCCGCCACATCCAGCGCCTTGAGACTGGCCGCCTGAACCATCGGTGACAGCAGCGCTATCCATAGCGAAAAACCGAGGGTGGAAAAAATCCTGTTCATTGTTCGACTTCCACTATGAGTGCTCTTTCAAAGGAATGGTGCGCGGACGTTCCAGCCAGGCGCCTTCGCCGTCGGGCACGATCTCGACCACATCGACCTGCGTAGCGCTGATCGCCACGATGCGCCCGTCGTTGCGCCCCAGATAGTCGCCGACCTTCAGCCGATGCACACCGCCGGCCCCACGCAGCAGGGCAAAGGAGCCGGAGGCATTGGAGATGGTGCCGACCATTTCAAACTGCTCGATGTTGAAACCTTCGAGGTATTGCTTGACCCGGTTGGGGTCGGGTTTGACATTGCGCGAGCCGCGCTGCTGCCCGGCCAGATCGACCCGCACCTGACGCGAGAACGGGCTGCGCAGGTTGGCCGCGCTGTAGGTAAACGTGGGGTAGGAATGGAACATCGGCGTCGGCTCGATCTTGCCCGCCGGGCGCAGACGCACTTCGTTCATGTAAGCGTCGAGGTCGCTGAATTCGTCACTGCTGCCGCAACCACTGAGGCCGAGCACCAGCACTGACAGGGCGAAATAACGGATCGGGGTCATTTGTCCAACCCCTTGTCGTTATAGCGGTAGGTCTTGGCGAGGATGCTCATGCGCAGCTTCGTCCCGCCTTCGGGGTTGGCCGGCGCCAGTTCGAAATCGTGCAACGTGACGATCCGTGGCAACCCGGCGACGCCACTGACGAAAGTGGCGAGGTCGTGGTAAGCCCCGGTGACGGTGATCTGGATCGGCAACTCGATGTAGAACGGCTGGGTCACCTCCGGCAGCAGCTTGATCTCTTCGAATTCGAGGCCACTGCCCAAACCCGTGCGGGTGATGTCTTCCAGCAGCCCCGGCACTTCGGTGTCGCTGGGCAACTGCCGCAGGAGCACGCCGAAGGAGTTTTCCATCTCCTTCATCTGCTGGGTGTACAGCTCCAGGTTGGCGGCCATGTGCGCCTTGCTGGCGAACTGCTCCTTCAAGGTGTCTTCTTCCTGATGCTTGGCTTCCAGCTGGTTTTCCATGTCGCTGATGAAAAAGTTATAGCCAAGCGCCAACACCAGCACCGCCAGCAACGCTCCCGCGATGGTTTTCACCGCGGCCGGCCAGGAACCGATGTTGCTGGTATCCAGATCGTTGAAGTCGATATTGCGCAGACTTTGCAGCCATTCGGACGGATTCATTTGTCGCCCTCCGTCACGGCTGGCTGGGTCTGACGAACGGTCAGCTGAAAGACGTTGGCCTGATCCACCTGACCGGCGGTCGTCGCCTTCACCTCGTTGAGGCTCGGCGCGTCAAACCAGTCGGAGGCATCCAGATTGCGCATCAGCTCCGAAACCCGATTATTGGACTCGGCCGCGCCATTGATGGTCAGCGTCTTGCCCACCAGTTTCACGCTGGTGAAATACACGCCGTCCGGCAGCGTGCGGGCCAGTTGATCGAAGATCCGTCCACTGATCTGCCGGTTGCCCTGCAAGTCCTGGATGATGCGCATGCGCTCGACCAGTTGCTGGCGCCGGGCCTTGAGTTCGCTGATCTGCTTGATCCGTTCGTCGACCACCGCTATCTGCTTGCCGATGTAGGCATTGCGCGCGGCTTGCCGCTCGATGGCGGCATCGAAGATCTGATCGGCAATGAACACCGCACCCACCGAACCGACGAAGACCCCGATCAGGATCAGCAGGAAGCGCTTGCGCCGCTCTTCGCGGCGCTCCTCGCGCCAGGGGAGAAGGTTGATCCGCGCCATCAGTCGAAACTCCTGAGCGCGAGCCCGCAGGCAATCATCAGGGCTGGCGCGTCACTGGCCAGGGCCCCGGCGTTGACCTTGCTGCTCAAGGCCATGTCGGCAAACGGGTTGGCGACCTGGGTCGGGGTGCCCAGGCGCTGCTCGATCAGGCGATCCAGCCCTGGCACCGATGCCGTGCCACCGGCCAGCAGAATGTGATCGACTGCGTTGTACTGCCCGGAGGCGAAGAAAAACTGCAACGAGCGCGACACCTGCTGTACCAGCGCATCCCGGAACGGCTGCAAGACCTCGCTGATATAGTCATCCGGCAGACCGCCCTGCTTTTTCGCCAGCCCGGCCTGCTCGACGGTGAGGCCGTAGCGGCGCTGAATCTCCTCGGTCAGTTGGCGGCCACCGAACAGTTGCTCGCGGGTATAGATGATGCGGCCATTGTGCAGGACGCTGAGAGTGGTCATGGTCGCGCCGATGTCCACCACGGCCACCGTCAGGCGTTCCTGCGAGGCGGCCAGTTGAGTGGCGAGCAGGCCGAACGAGCGCTCCAGCGCATAGGCCTCGACATCGACCACTCGCGCCGTCAGCCCGGCCAGCGCCAGCGCCGCCTCGCGCACTTCGACGTTTTCCTTGCGACAGGCGGCCAGCAGCACGTTGACCCGCTCCGGGTTGCGCGGCGAAACGCCCTGGACTTCGAAGTCGATGGCGACTTCGTCCAGTGGATAGGGAATGTATTGGTCGGCTTCGATCTTGAGCTGGTTTTCCAGCTCGTCATCGGTCAGCCCGGCGTCCATCTCGATGATTTTGGTGATCACCGCAGAGCCGGCCACCGCCACCGCCACGCTCTTGAGCCCGGTGCGCGCCTTGACCAGTACCCGAGACAAGGCATTGCCCACGCCTTCGAGCTCGGCGATATTCTTTTCGACCACGGCGTTGGGCGGCAGAGGCTCCACCGCGTAGGCCTCGACCCGGTAGCGGTCGCCCTGGCGGCTAAGCTCCAGCAGCTTCACCGAAGTGGAGCTGATGTCGATCCCCAGTAACGTATTGGTCTTTTTATTGAAGAGTCCCAGCACTACCAATTCCCTATGACTTTCCGTGAGTTACGGACTCTGTAATACACATTGCGTTCCTTCACCGCGCCTTGACAGAAGCGCAAATGACGCCCCCAGCAGAAAAGTGCTTATAATGCCCAGCGTTTTTTTCCGCTTTTTACTGCCGGCGCGGGTTGTTCTGTGTGTTCCCGGAACCCTGTCGCCAAATTCATTCTTTGCCCTGGATGTCCAAAAGCCTTGATTCGTCTGCTGAAATTTTTCGGTTGGTCCATCGTCGCCGTTTTCTGCGGACTGCTTTTAGGTCTCAGCGGCGCGTTTCTTTACCTTAGTCCGGGTTTGCCCTCTGTGGAGGCGCTGCGAAGCATTCAGTTGCAGATTCCATTGCGGGTCTACAGCAGCGATAACAAATTGATCGCAGAATTTGGCGAAATGCGCCGGACTCCGATCCGTTTCGCCGACATTCCCCCCAATTTCATTAATGCGTTACTAAGTGCTGAAGACGACAATTTCGCCAACCACTATGGCGTCGATCCAAGCAGCCTGATGCGTGCCGCGACCCAATTGGTCAAAAGCGGACACATTCAGTCCGGCGGCAGCACCATCACCATGCAGGTGGCGAAGAACTTCTTCCTGACCAGCGAGCGCAGCTTTTCGCGCAAAACCACAGAAATTCTTCTGGCCCTGCAGATCGAGCGACAGTTGACCAAGGACGAGATCCTTGAGCTGTACGTGAACAAGATTTATCTGGGTAACCGCGCCTATGGCATCGAGGCGGCGGCGCAGGTGTATTACGGCAAGTCGATCCGCGACGTCAGCCTGGCGCAGATGGCGATGATCGCCGGCCTGCCAAAAGCCCCGTCGCGCTTCAACCCGCTGGCCAACCCGGCGCGCAGCAAGGAACGTCGCGACTGGATCCTCGGCCGCATGTACAAGCTCGGGAAGATTTCCGAGGCTGATTACACCGCCGCGATCAACGAGCCACTGAACGCCAGCTATCACGTGCCGACCCCGGAAGTGAACGCACCGTACATCGCCGAAATGGCCCGTGCCGAAATGGTCGGCCGCTATGGCAGCGACGCCTATACCGAAGGTTTCCGCGTCACCACCACGGTGCCGAGCAACCTGCAGGAAATGGCCAACACCGCGCTGCACGAAGGCTTGATGACTTACGACCAGCGTCATGGCTACCGTGGCCCCGAGTCGCGCCTGCCGGGCAAGACCCACGAAGCCTGGGCCACCGAGCTGACCAAGCAGCGCACTATCAGCAGTCTAGAGCCGGCGATCGTCACCCAGGTCGACAAGAACGGCCTGCAAGTGCTGACCCGTAGCGGCGAAGAACACGTTGCCTGGGACACCATGAAATGGGCGCGTCCGTTCCTCAATACCAACAGCATGGGCGCCGCACCGCGCCAGCCGTCGGATGTGGCACAGGTCGGCGATCTGATTCGCGTGCAGCGTCAGCCGAACAATTCGCTGAAATTCAGCCAGATTCCGCAGGCGCAAGGCGCGCTGGTGTCGCTGGACCCGCAGAACGGCGCGATCCGCTCGCTGGTCGGCGGCTTCGCTTTCGAGCAGAGCAACTACAACCGCGCCCTGCAGGCCAAGCGTCAGCCGGGTTCGAGCTTCAAGCCGTTCGTCTACAGCGCTGCGCTGGACAGCGGTTACACCGCCGCGACCCTGGTCAACGACGCGCCGATCGTGTTCGTCGACGAGTACCTGGATAAAGTCTGGCGGCCGAAGAACGACACCAACACCTTCCTCGGCCCGATCCGTCTGCGCGAGGCGCTGTACAAGTCGCGTAACCTGGTGTCGATCCGCCTGCTGCAGGCGATGGGCGTCGGCAAGACCATCGACTACATCACCCGCTTCGGCTTCAACAAGCAGGACCTGCCGCCGAACCTGTCGCTGGCGCTGGGCACCGCGACCCTGACGCCGATGGAGATCGCTACCGGCTGGAGCACCTTCGCCAACGGCGGCTACAAGATCACCCCGTACATCATCGACAAGATCGAAAGCCGCAACGGCGACACGCTGTTCGTCGCCAACCCGCCGACCGTGCCACAGGGTGGCTCGGCGACCGATGGCTTTGCCGCCCCGGCGTCGCAGCCGATCACCGTCAACGCCGCACCGGTTCCGGGTGAAGCCCCGGGCGCCGCAGCAGCGCCACAAGCACCGGCAGTAGCCGAGCGGATCGTCGATGGTCGCACCACGTACATCCTCAACAGCATGCTGCAGGACGTGATCAAGCTCGGCACCGGGCGCCGTGCACTGGCCATGGGCCGCAGCGACATCGCGGGCAAGACCGGTACCACCAACGACTCCAAGGATGCATGGTTCTCCGGCTACAACGGCGATTATGTGACCACCGTGTGGACCGGTTTCGACCAGCCGGAAAGCCTCGGTCGCCGTGAGTTCGGCGGCACCGTGGCGCTGCCGATCTGGATGAACTACATGTCGGCTGCGCTGAAGGACAAGCCGCCGCACGTGCAGCCTGAGCCGGAAGGCATCCTCAGCCTGCGGGTAGACCCGGTCAGCGGTCGCGCGGCCACGCCGAGCACGCCGGGTGCCTACTTCGAGCTGTTCAAGTCGGAAGACACGCCGCCATCCGTGAATGAGCTGGGCAATGGCGCGGCGCCAGGCAGTCCGCTGCCGGCGGATGAGCAGGCGCCGATCGACCTGTTCTGATCCAGCATCATTGAAAAGCCCCGCCTTCGAGAGAAGAGCGGGGCTTTTTTATGGCTGCGATTTTATGTTGTCTGGGCCGGCCTCTTCGCGAGCAAGCCCGCTCCCACAGTGCCCGGGTTGTAGCCAGCATTTGCGCACACCACAAAACCTGTGGGAGCGGGCTTGCTCGCGAAGAGGCACTGAAGAACACCACAAATCACACAGGCACAAAAAAGCCCCGACTCTCACAAGCCGGGGCTTCTGGTTGAAGCGTTACAACGACTTAGCCGTTGAACACGTCATCCACGCTTTTCAGCGGGTAGTTCTTCGGATACGGCAGGGTGGCCACACCGGTCTCGATCGCGGCTTTGGCCACAGCATCGGAGATCAGGGTGATCAGGCGCTTGTCCATTGGCTTCGGAATGATGTATTCACGGCCGAATTCCAGCGGCGCACCACCGTAGGCATCGCACACGTCCTGTGGCACTGGCAGTTTGGCCAGTTCACGCAGGGCGTTGGCCGCTGCCACTTTCATTTCTTCGTTGATGCGCTTGGCGCGAACGTCCAGGGCACCGCGGAAGATGAACGGGAAGCCCAGCACGTTGTTGACCTGGTTCGGGTAGTCGGAACGACCGGTGGCCATGATCACGTCGCTGCGGGTGGCGTGCGCCAGTTCCGGGGAAATTTCCGGATCCGGGTTCGAGCAGGCGAAGACGATCGGGTTGGCCGCCATCGACAGCAGGCCTTCAGCGCTCAGCAGGTTCGGGCCGGACAGACCGACGAACACGTCAGCGCCTTTCAGAGCGTCAGCCAGGCTGCGCTTGTCGGTGGCGTGAGCGAATACCGCTTTGTACTGGTTCAGGTCGTCACGGCCGGAGTGGATCACACCGGTACGGTCAACCATGAAGATGTTTTCGATTTTCGCGCCCATGCTCACCAGCAACTTCATGCAGGAGATGGCCGCAGCGCCGGCGCCGAGGCAGACGATCTTGGCTTCCGGCAGGGTTTTGCCGGCGATTTCCAGGGCGTTGATCATGCCCGCAGCGGTCACGATCGCGGTGCCGTGCTGGTCATCGTGGAATACCGGAATGTCGCACTGCTCGATCAGAGCACGTTCGATCTCGAAGCACTCAGGTGCCTTGATGTCTTCCAGGTTGATGCCACCAAAGGTGATGGAAATGCGTTTAACGGTGTCGATGAAGGCTTGCGGGCTTTCGGAGTCGACTTCGATGTCGAACACGTCGATACCGGCGAAGCGCTTGAACAGTACGCCTTTACCTTCCATGACCGGCTTGGAAGCCAGTGGACCGAGATTACCCAGACCCAGAATCGCGGTGCCATCGGAAATGACTGCAACCAGGTTGCCCTTGCCGGTGTATTTGTAGGCCAGTTCAGGATCGCGGGCGATCTCACGCACTGGTTCAGCTACGCCGGGGCTGTAGGCCAGCGACAGGTCGCGGGCGGTAGCAGTGGCCTTGGTGAGCTCGACACTCAGCTTCCCTGGACGAGGATTGGCATGATATTCGAGAGCGGCAGTTTTCAGATCAGACATTTTGGCATTCCGCTTTTTACTGTTGGACAGACTGGTCAGCGAGGATACGCGCCTCGCAAAGTCCCCACAAGACTGAGCAGTCACCCCTGTCAAGCGCCCTGTCCTACGACTTTGGGCCAAGAGCCACGGCGCACAAGGGCTTGACTGTTCACAATCGACAGAAAAAATGTCTACAATTTTTCTTCAGCGGGTGCCTTGCAGCATCGATGGATCGGTCAGCGGCAGCAGCCAACGTGGTTGACCCGGTTGCAAGCCGCCACGGCGCGAGCGATCCACGACCCAGCCGCGAGCCTCGACCTGCCTGCCTTTCAGCGCCTGCAATCGGGCACTGTCGAATTGTCCGAGCAGATTGGGCGCAACGCGCAGTACAACCGAGTCCTGCAACTCGATCCAGATTCCGCCGCGATTGCGCTGAACCTTGCTCACACGCCCACTGACCACGGCGAAACCCGAGTGCTGAATCTGCTCCGCTTTCAGTACAGGCGACTGGCGCCAGACGCCGCGCCCAGCGGTGCGCGCGCTCTGCTCAGCGGCTTGCTGACAGGCAACAAGATCGACGTTCGGTGCAACGACCACCTGAAAACCCAGGCCGTCGGCGAGCATTTGCGCTTCAAGATTGCTACCGCTGGCACTGTAAACATGCGCGAGGGTACGGCCGTATTGGTCTTTGGCCTGCTTGCCGGTGAGCAGACCGACCCGACCGCCGCTGTCCGCCACCAGTGTTTCGAGGCGTTTACGCGCCGCCACGGCGAATGGCTCGTCGCTGCGACCGTGCCTGCCCAGTTCGGGCGTGTTGAGACCGATCATCCGCACACTGCGCCCGTCGCTCAGGCGCAGGGTATCGCCATCGACCACGCGTTGGACCGCAACGCTGCTCAGCCCCTTCGGAGCGGGACAGAAGGCCTGGGCGCCAGACAGCCAAATCGCGGACACAAAAAAGGCGCCCGCAAGGGACGCCTTTTTCATCAGCCCGGAAAAGCCATTGAGGTTTTCCAGAATGATTGGCCTTAGGCCTTTTTCGCGCCGAAAGCACCGAAACGGTCGGCAAAGCGCTGAACGCGGCCGCCAGTATCCAGAGTCTTCTGCTTACCGGTGTAGAACGGGTGGCATTCGTTGCAAACGTCGATCGGCAGAGCTTTGCCATGAGTCGAACGAGTTACGAATTTGTTACCGCAGCTGCAGGTAACATCGATTTCTACGTAGTTTGGATGAATATCGGCTTTCATGGTGTATTCCTCAGGCTAGCGTGCCGCCACCCAACACTATTGTTGAATACCGCACGTAATTAGGCCGCGGATTCTACCAGACAATGTCAATCGCGCAAGCTGTCCCTCAGACCGACCGTCTGCTAGGCTCCCGGCCTTGAACACATTCTCCTGTGGGAGCGGGCTTGCTCGCTCCCACAATTGATCTGCGCTCGCCCTTCTTTTGTGTTGATAGAGACCCCCCGCGTGCCCGACGCCATTCTGCGCCTCGCCCTGCCTTCGCCCCTGCGCCGCCTGTTCGACTATCGGGCACCGGCCGGTGTGCTGCGCGCCCAGTTGCAGCCGGGCATGCGCCTGCGGGTGCCGTTCGGGCGCAGGGAGATGATCGGGATTCTGGTCGAGATCACCGACACCAGCGAAGTGCCGGCAGAAAAGCTCAAACCGGCGCTGGCCCTGCTCGATGCCACCCCGCCGCTGCCTCCCGCATTGTTCAAGCTGTGCCTGTGGACCTCCCAGTATTACCAGCACAGCCTCGGCGATACCTTGAGCTGGGCGCTGCCGGTCCTGCTGCGTCAGGGCGAACTGGCCGAGGCCCGTCAGGAACGCTTCTGGTCGGTCGCCCCCGGCGCCAGCCTCGATGATCCTCGCATCGCCCGCGCCCCGCGCCAGCGTGAAGCCCTGGCAACACTGGCCCAGCACCCGCACGGCGTCGCCCATCAGTTGTTGAGCAAACTGATGCTGAGCAAGGACAGCCTCGACCTGCTGCTGGCCAAGGGCCTGGTGCAAGTGGAGATCCGGCGCCACGCCCCCGGCGTGCGCCATGAACACTGGCTGGCCCAGCCGGAGTTGCCGCTGAACACCGAACAACGCGCCGCTTACGAAGCGATCCGCGCCGGGTTCGACAGTTATCACGCCTTTCTGCTGGCCGGGGTCACCGGCAGCGGCAAGACCGAAGTCTATTTACAGCTGATCCGCGAAACCCTCGAAGCCGGCAAGCAGGCACTGGTGCTGATCCCCGAGATCAACCTCGGCCCGCAGACTCTGGCGCGTTTCGAGCAGCGCTTCAACGCACGCATCGCCCTGCTGCACTCGGCGGTCAACGACCGCGAGCGCCTCGACGCCTGGCTCGCTGCCCGCGACGGCGAGGCCGACATTATTATCGGCACCCGCTCGGCGCTGTTCACCCCGATGAAAAATCCGGGACTGATCATCATCGACGAAGAGCACGACGGTTCTTATAAACAGCAGGAAGGTTTGCGCTACCACGCCCGGGATCTGGCCCTGGTGCGCGCGCGGCAGGAAAACATCCCGATCGTCCTCGGTTCGGCCACGCCTTCGCTGGAAAGCCTGCACAACGCTTACACCGGTCGTTATGGCCTGCTGCGCCTCAACGAGCGGGCCGGCGGCGCCAAGCAGCCACGCTTCCTGCGGCTGGACGTGAAAAGCCGTCCGCTGGACAGCGGCATTTCCGGGCCGATGCAACAAGCCATCGGCCAGACCCTCGCCGCCGGCCAACAGGTGCTGGTGTTCCTCAACCGCCGCGGCTTTGCGCCGACGCTGCTGTGCCACGACTGTGGCTGGATGTCCGAGTGTTCGCGCTGCGATGCGCGGATGACTGTGCACCAGCGCTATGGCGAGCTGCGCTGCCACCACTGCGGCTATGTCGAACGCACGCCGCGCCAGTGCCCCAAGTGCAACAAGGTCGATCTGCGGCCGGTGGGCGCCGGCACCGAGCGTGCGGAGGAGCGGTTGGCGATTCTGTTCCCGGACTACCCGGTGCTGCGGGTCGACCGCGACAGCACTTCGCGCAAGGACGCGATGAATCAACTGTTCGCGACGATTCAGAAGGGTCAGCCATGCATTCTGGTCGGCACGCAGATGTTGGCCAAGGGACACCACTTCCCGCGGGTCACGCTGGTGTCGATTCTAGATGCCGACGGCGGACTGTTCTCCGGCGACTTCCGCGCCAGCGAGCGCATGGCGCAGTTGATCGTGCAAGTAGCCGGGCGCGCCGGGCGGGCGGAAGAGCCGGGCAAGGTGATCATCCAGACGCACCTGGCCGACCATCCTTTATTGGTGCAACTGACCGAGCAGGGCTACTTCGCCTTTGCCGAGCAAGCCTTGAGCGAGCGCCGCGCCGCCGGACTGCCGCCGTTTGCGCATCTGGCGCTGTTGCGCGCCGAAGCGCACAAGCCGGGACAGGCCGAGGGGTTTCTCGACGAGGCGTGCAGCGCGGCCGAGCGCTTGCTGGTCGAACAGAATCTGACCGGCATCGAACTGCTCGGGCCGGTACCGGCACCGATGGAGCGGCGTGCCGGTCGGTATCGGGCGCAGCTATTGTTGCAGGCTACAGCGCGGGCGCCGCTGCATCGGTTGCTCAGCAGCTGGTTGCTGGTGCTGGAGCAGATGCCGAGCGGGCGGGCGGTGCGCTGGTCGCTGGATGTCGATCCCGTGGATCTATATTGACGCTGACCTGTGGCGAGGGAGCTTGCTCCCGCTGGGGCGCGAAGCGGCCCCAAAACCGCAATGCCAGACAAACCGAGTCAGCCGGTTTTACGACTGCTGCGCAGCCGAGCGGGAGCAAGCTCCCTCGCCACAGGGTAATTTGTCACCACATATCCATAAGCTGCCTGCTAAGGTTGGCAAGCCCGTCTTCGCAACGGATAATGCCCAGTTTTTCCACCCGCGCATCGATGCGCCGCCGCGCTTGCGGTCGAAAGAGAAGACCATGAAAGACACCATTCGCCAGCTGATCCAACAAGCCCTCACCCAACTCGTCAACGAAGGTGTGTTGCCTGAAGGCCTGTCGCCGGCGATTCAGGTGGAGAACGCCCGTGACAAGACCCACGGCGACTTCGCCAGCAACATTGCCATGATGCTGGCCAAACCTGCGGGCATGAAGCCGCGCGATCTGGCGGAAAAAATCATCGCCGCGCTGCCGGCCGACGAGAACGTCACCAAGGCCGAAATCGCCGGCCCAGGCTTCATCAATTTCTTCCAGAACACCCAGGCCCTGGCCAGCCGCCTCGACGCCGCCCTGGCTGACGCTCACGTGGGCGTGCGCAAGGCCGGTCCGGCACAGCGCACCGTGGTCGACCTGTCGGCACCGAACCTGGCCAAAGAGATGCACGTCGGCCACTTGCGCTCGACCATCATCGGCGACGGCGTGGCCCGTGTTCTCGAGTTCCTTGGCGACGAAGTGATCCGCCAGAACCACGTTGGCGACTGGGGCACCCAGTTCGGCATGCTGATGGCTTACCTGCAGGAGAACCCGATCACCAGCGACGAGCTGTCCGACCTGGAAAACTTCTACCGCGCCGCCAAGCAGCGTTTCGACGAGTCCGAAGAATTCGCCGACCGCGCCCGTGGTCTGGTGGTCAAGCTGCAGGCTGGCGATGCCGAATGCCTGGCGCTGTGGACCCGGTTCAAGGACATCTCGCTGTCGCACTGCCAGAAGATCTACGAACTGCTCAACGTCAAACTGACCATGGCCGACGTGATGGGCGAAAGCGCCTACAACGACGACCTGATCAACGTGGTCAACGACCTGAAAGCTGCCGGCATGCTGGTCGAGAGCAACGGCGCCCAGTGCGTGTTCCTCGACGAGTTCAAGAACGCCGACGGCGACCCGCTGCCGGTGATCATCGTCAAGGCTGACGGCGGTTACCTGTACGCCACCACTGACCTGGCAGCCGTGCGCTACCGCAGTGGCAAGCTCAAGGCTGATCGCGCGCTGTACTTCGTCGACCAGCGTCAGGCCCTGCACTTCCAGCAAGTGTTTGCCGTGGCACGCAAGGCCGGTTTCGTGACCCATCCGATGGAAATGGAACACATGGGCTTCGGCACCATGAACGGCGCCGACGGCCGTCCGTTCAAGACCCGTGATGGCGGCACCGTGAAGCTCATCGACCTGCTGACCGAAGCACAGGAACGCGCCTACAACCTGGTCAAAGAGAAGAACCCGACACTGGCCGAAGACGAACTGCGCAACATCGCCAAGGTTGTCGGCATCGGTGCGGTGAAATACGCCGACCTGTCCAAGCACCGCACCAGCGACTACAGCTTCAACTTCGACCTGATGCTCAACTTCGAAGGCAACACCGCGCCGTACCTGCTGTACGCCTACACCCGTGTGGCCGGTGTGTTCCGCAAACTGGGCAAGGACTTCAGCGAAGTCGATGGCCAGATCGTCCTCGAAGCGGCGCACGAACAAGAGCTGGCGGCGAAACTGGCGCAGTTCGGCGAAGTGCTGAACAACGTCGCGGAAAAAGGCACCCCGCACATCCTCTGCACCTACCTGTATGACGTCGCCGGTCTGTTCTCCAGCTTCTACGAGAACTGCCCGATCCTCGCCGCCGAAACGCCGGCCCGGATGCAGAGCCGTCTGCGTCTGGCCGCGCTGACCGGTCGTACTCTCAAGCAAGGCCTGGAACTGTTGGGCCTGGAAACTCTGGAGCGCATGTAAGTTGGCTGCCAAGAAAAAACCTGCACCCAAGCGTGGCGCCAGCCGTTACCAAGCTCCTGCAAAGCAACCGATTCCGGGCTGGCTGTGGATGGCCATCGGCCTGACGGTCGGTGCGTTCATCGTGTTCCTGATGAAACTGGAGCCGGGCAAGGGCAGCGACACGGTCAAGCGCGAGAAGATCGAGCAAGCGCAACAGCAGAAAGCCACGAAAATCGCCGAGGCCAACAAGACCCCGCCGAGCCCGACACAACCGGTGAAGCCGAAGTACGACTTCTACACCCTGCTGCCGGAATCGGAAGTGATTGTGCCGCCGGATGCCGTGCCGGAGAAAACCCTGCCGACGCCACAAGTGCCGACCACGCCGGTAACCCCGGCGGAAGCGGCGAAGATCGATACCGCGCGGGCGCAGGCTGCGCTGTCGGGCATTACCCCGCCGCCAGCGCCACCGGTGGCGGAAGCGGCGCCGGTGACCAAGTTCTTCCTCCAGGCCGGTTCGTTCCGCAAAGAGGCGGACGCGGACAAGGTACGGGCGCAGATCATTCTGCTCGGCCAGGCCGTTTCGGTTGAATCGGGCACGGTGAAGGATGAAACCTGGTACCGCGTATTGGTCGGCCCGTTCAGCAACCGCGAACAGTTGACGACTGCGCAGAAACAACTGGCGGGCAGCGGCTTCAGCAACCTGTTGTTACAACAACGCCAGAGCCGCTGACCTCACGCCGAACGTAAATCGTTCGGCGGACTTTGTGGCGAGGGAGCTTGCTCCCGCTGGGGTGCGAAGCGCCCCCAAAGCCTGTAAATCCGGTGCATCAGACAGTCCGGGATTGTAGATTTTGCGACTGCTGCGCAGCCGAGCGGGACGGTGCGACGATTCGACAAGCTCCCTCGCCACAGAGTTTTTCACTCTCCCACGACACCGCTCGTCCCCTCACCCGCGCTATGGTTGAAATCCTCTCCAGCACCCCCATATGAATGGGCATAAGGCATTTTCGCCCCGCTGCGTGGAGACTCTTCCCTTGACCACCATCGTTTCAGTCCGCCGCCACGGCAAAGTCGTCATGGGCGGCGACGGCCAGGTTTCTCTCGGCAACACCGTGATGAAAGGCAACGCGAAAAAAGTTCGCCGCCTGTACCACGGCCAGGTCATCGCCGGTTTCGCCGGTGCCACCGCCGACGCCTTCACCCTGTTCGAACGTTTCGAAGGCCAGCTCGAGAAACATCAGGGCCACCTGATCCGCGCCGCTGTCGAACTCGCCAAAGAATGGCGCACCGACCGCTCCCTGAGCCGCCTCGAAGCCATGCTCGCGGTCGCCAACAAGGACGCGTCCCTGATCATCACCGGCAACGGTGACGTGGTCGAACCCGAGAATGGCCTGATCGCCATGGGTTCCGGCGGTGGCTATGCACAGGCTGCAGCCAGCGCACTGTTGAAAAAGACCGACCTGTCGGCCCGTGAAATCGTCGAAACCGCACTGGGCATCGCTGCCGACATCTGCGTATTCACCAACCACACTCAGACCATTGAGGAGCAGGATCTCGCTGAAGAAGCCTGATACGGCCCCTGTGCCACGGCTTTTTTCTGCTTGAGGACCGCCAATTACTATGTCCATGACTCCCCGCGAAATCGTCCACGAACTCAACCGCCATATCATCGGCCAGGACGATGCCAAGCGCGCCGTCGCGATTGCCCTGCGCAACCGCTGGCGCCGCATGCAGCTGCCTGAAGAGCTGCGCGTTGAAGTGACCCCGAAAAACATTCTGATGATCGGCCCGACCGGTGTCGGTAAAACCGAGATCGCCCGTCGCCTGGCGAAACTGGCCAACGCGCCGTTCATCAAGGTCGAAGCGACCAAATTCACCGAGGTCGGCTACGTCGGCCGTGACGTTGAATCGATCATCCGTGATCTGGCCGACGCTGCGATCAAGATGCTCCGCGAGCAGGAAATGACCCGCGTACGCCACCGCGCCGAAGACGCTGCCGAGGACCGCATCCTCGACGCGCTGCTGCCACCGGCACGCATGGGCTTCAGCAACGAGGAGCCGGCTCAGGATTCCAACACGCGCCAACTGTTCCGCAAGCGCCTGCGCGAAGGGCAACTGGACGACAAGGAAATCGAAATCGAAGTCGCCGAAATGGCCGGCATCGAGATCGCCACGCCGCCTGGCATGGAAGAAATGACCAACCAGTTGCAGTCCCTGTTCGCCAACATGGGCAAGGGCAAGAAGAAAGCTCGCAAGCTCAAGGTCAAGGAAGCGCTGAAACTGGTGCGCGACGAAGAGGCCGGGCGTCTGGTCAATGAAGAAGAGTTGAAGGCCAAGGCGCTGGAAGCGGTCGAGCAGCACGGTATCGTGTTCATCGACGAAATCGACAAGGTCGCCAAGCGCGGCAATGTCGGCGGCGCCGATGTGTCCCGTGAAGGCGTACAGCGCGACCTGCTGCCGCTGATCGAGGGCTGCACCGTCAACACCAAGCTGGGCATGGTCAAGACTGACCACATCCTGTTCATCGCTTCCGGTGCGTTCCACCTGAGCAAGCCGAGTGATCTGGTGCCCGAGCTGCAAGGCCGTCTGCCGATCCGCGTCGAACTCAAGGCCCTGAGCCCGGAAGACTTCGAACGCATCCTCAGCGAGCCGCACGCTTCGCTCACCGAGCAATACTGCGCACTGCTGAAAACCGAAGGCCTGAACATCCAGTTCCAGCCGGAAGGCATCAAGCGTCTGGCGGAGATCGCCTGGCAGGTCAACGAGAAGACCGAGAACATCGGTGCCCGTCGTCTGCACACGCTGCTCGAGCGTCTGCTGGAAGAGGTGTCGTTCAGCGCCGGCGACCTGGCCAGCGCGCATGACGACAAGCCGATCCTGATCGACGCTGCGTACGTCAACAGCCACCTGGGCGAATTGGCGCAGAACGAAGACCTGTCCCGTTATATCCTGTAAGCCATACTTACAGCGGTAGCGGACCCTGTGGGAGCGGGCTTGCTCGCGAAGAGGCCGTGCCAGTCGACAGCAATGTCGGCTGACACACCGCATTCGCGAGCAAGCCCGCTCCCACATTTGAATCAGGGTCGCCCACACAACGGACGCCAGACCATGACCTCAATCCCCACCGACATCAAACTGCACAAAGCCTCGAAAACCCTGACGCTCAAATACGCGTCCGGCGAGGAGTACACCCTGCCCGCCGAATTCCTGCGCGTGCATTCCCCTTCCGCCGAGGTCCAGGGCCACGGCAAACCGATCCTGCAATTCGGCAAGCTCAATGTCGGCCTCAGCGGCCTGGAACCGGCCGGTCAGTACGCACTGAAACTGACCTTCGACGACGGTCACGACAGCGGCTTGTTCACCTGGGAATACCTCTACGAGCTGGGGCGACGTCATGACGCACTCTGGGCCGATTATCTGGCCGAGCTCAAAGCCGCCGGGAAAACCCGCGATCCGGATCAGTCGATCGTCAAGCTGATGCTCTAGTCCGAGGCTCTTGCTGTTTAGAGGGCATTTTCTAAATTCATCTGTTTGAATGCGCTGCTGTGTGGCCGAGGATCGGCCTGCTTGCGAAAAAAATTAAACTCGGGTAACCAATGGAGCTGGCAAGTTCCCTGCAGTGCTCTACGACTGTAAAGCAGCTATGCAGAATTAACGGTCACCCGAGCAGTAGTACCTGGCATTGGCTGTGGAACTGCACAGCAGAAACCGGGTACTCGTCTCAGGACAATGGAGCGTCGTAGATGAGTAACAAGAATAACGATGACCTGAAGTACCAAGCCTCGGAAAACACCCTGGGGCTTAATCCCGTCGTTGGGCTGCGCGGAAAGGATCTGCTGGCCTCTGCTCGAATGGTGCTGACCCAGGCCATCAAACAACCGATCCATAGCGTCAAGCACGTGACCCATTTCGGTCTTGAACTGAAGAACGTGCTGTTCGGCAAATCCGAACTGCAACCGGCCAGCGATGACCGTCGCTTCGCTGATCCGGCGTGGAGTCAGAACCCGCTCTACAAACGTTATCTGCAAACTTACCTGGCGTGGCGCAAGGAGCTCCATTCCTGGATCGACGACAGCAGCCTGTCACCCAAAGACATCGCGCGCGGCCACTTCGTGATCAACCTGATGACCGAAGCCATGGCCCCGACCAACACCGCCGCCAACCCGGCGGCAGTCAAACGCTTCTTCGAGACCGGCGGCAAAAGCCTGCTCGACGGCCTCTCGCATCTGGCCAAGGATCTGGTACACAACGGCGGCATGCCGAGCCAGGTCAACATGGGCGCGTTCGAGGTCGGCAAGAGCCTCGGCGTGACCGAAGGCGCGGTGGTGTTTCGCAACGACGTGCTGGAGCTGATCCAGTACAAGCCGATCACCGAGCAGGTCCACGAGCGGCCATTGCTCGTCGTGCCGCCACAGATCAACAAGTTCTACGTTTTCGATTTGAGCCCGGACAAGAGTCTGGCGCGCTTCTGCCTGCGCAATAACGTGCAGACCTTCATCGTCAGCTGGCGCAACCCGACCAAGGCTCAGCGCGAATGGGGCCTGTCGACCTACATCGATGCGCTGAAGGAAGCAGTCGACGTGGTCACCGCAATCACCGGCAGCAAAGACATCAACATGCTCGGCGCCTGCTCCGGCGGCATCACCTGCACTGCCCTGCTCGGCCACTATGCCGCGCTCGGCGAGAAGAAGGTCAACGCCCTGACCCTGCTGGTCAGCGTGCTCGATACCACGCTGGACAGCGACGTCGCCCTGTTCGTCGACGAGCAGACCCTCGAGACCGCCAAGCGTCACTCGTACCAGGCCGGTGTGCTTGAAGGCAAGGACATGGCCAAGGTCTTCGCGTGGATGCGCCCGAACGATCTGATCTGGAACTACTGGGTCAACAATTACCTGCTCGGCAACGAGCCGCCGGTGTTCGACATCCTGTTCTGGAACAACGACACCACCCGGTTGCCGGCGGCGTTCCACGGCGACCTGATCGAGATGTTCAAAAACAACCCACTGATTCGCCCCAATGCACTGGAAGTGTGCGGCACGCCGATCGACCTCAAGCAGGTCACCGCTGACATCTTCTCGCTGGCCGGCACCAACGACCACATCACCCCGTGGAAGTCCTGCTACAAGTCGGCGCAACTGTTTGGCGGCAAGGTCGAGTTCGTGCTGTCGAGCAGCGGGCACATCCAGAGCATCCTGAACCCGCCGGGCAACCCGAAATCGCGCTACATGACCAGCGAAGGCATGGCCGCCAATGCCGATGACTGGCAAGAGAACTCGACCAAGCACACCGATTCCTGGTGGCTGTACTGGCAGGCGTGGCAGGCCGAGCGCTCGGGCAATCTGAAAAAGGCTCCACTGAAACTGGGCAACAAGGCGTATCCCGCAGGCGAGGCTTCGCCGGGCACTTATGTTCATGAGCGGTAACTGACGCACCTCATCCCCCTGTGGGAGCGGGCTTGCTCGCGAAAGCGGTTGATCAGCCAACAATATTGGCGACTGACACGACGCCTTCGCGAGCAAGCCCGCTCCCACAAGGGATTGGAGGTGATATTGAGATTGACCCACAGGGCCTGAAGCATGCCGCAACCGTTCATTTTCCGTACCGTCGATCTGGATGGGCAGACCCTCCGCACCGCGGTACGCCCCGGCAAGCCTCATTTGACGCCCTTGCTGATTTTCAACGGCATCGGCGCCAACCTGGAGTTGGTGTTTCCGTTTGTCGCGGCGCTGGACCCGGATCTGGAAGTGATCGCCTTCGACGTGCCCGGTGTCGGCGGCTCGTCGACGCCGAACCGGCCGTATCGCTTTCCCGGGTTGGCGAAGCTGACCTCGCGGATGCTCGACTACCTCGACTACGGCCAGGTCAATGTGATCGGCGTGTCCTGGGGTGGTGCACTGGCGCAGCAATTCGCCCACGACTACCCGGAACGCTGCAAGAAACTGGTGCTGGCGGCGACCGCGGCCGGTGCCTTCATGGTGCCGGGCAAACCGAAAGTGCTGTGGATGATGGCCAGCCCGCGACGCTACATCCAGCCATCCCACGTGATCCGCATTGCGCCGTTGATCTACGGCGGCTCATTCCGTCGCGACCCGACGCTGGCTGCCAGCCATGCAGCGAAAGTACGTTCGGCGGGCAAGCTCGGTTACTACTGGCAACTGTTCGCCGGCCTCGGCTGGACCAGCATTCATTGGCTGCACAAGATCCATCAGCCGACCCTGGTGCTGGCCGGTGACGACGACCCGCTGATCCCGTTGATCAATATGCGCATGCTCGCCTGGCGGATTCCCAACGCCCAATTGCACATCATCGACGACGGTCATCTGTTCCTGATCACCCGCGCCGAAGCGGTGGCGCCGATCATCATGAAATTCCTCCAGGAGGAGCGTCAGCGAGCGGTCATGCATCCGCAACCCTCGCCGCTGGGCGGATAAATCACGGCGGCAGGCTTTATGCAGGGTTTTGAACAACGTGCGCGGCAGGACGCCGCGCAGGCAGCAACCCGTAACAGCGACTATGGTGTTCTGGTTCGGTGAGTTTGTTTTTGACCTGAAGACGAAGGAGTGTTGAGTCATGCGCGACAAACCTGCGACGGGCGTAGTGCCCAGTCCCGCCGTGTTCATCAATGCACAAAGTGCAATGACCGGGCTGCGTGGCCGTGACCTGCTCTCGACGCTGCGCAGTGTCGCAGCCCACGGTCTGCGCAACCCGATCCACAGTGCCAAACATGCGCTGAAACTCGGCGGCCAGCTCGGTCGCGTGCTGCTCGGTGAAACCCTGCATCCGACCAACCCGCAGGACGCGCGGTTCGCCGACCCGGCGTGGAGCCTCAATCCGTTCTACCGGCGCAGCCTGCAGGCGTATCTGGCCTGGCAGAAACAGGTCAAGAGCTGGATCGATGAAAGCAGCATGAGCGAGGACGACCGCGCCCGCGCGCACTTCGCGTTCACCCTGCTCAACGATGCCGTCGCGCCCTCCAATACCTTGCTCAACCCGCTGGCGGTCAAGGAGCTGTTCAATTCCGGCGGCCAGAGTCTGGTGCGCGGCCTGAGTCATCTGTTCGATGATCTGCTGCACAACGATGGTCTGCCGCGGCAGGTCACCAAACAGGCTTTCGAAGTTGGCAAGACCGTCGCGACCACCCCCGGTGCCGTGGTGTTTCGCAACGAGCTGCTGGAGCTGATCCAGTACAAGCCGATGAGCGAAAAACAGTACGCCAAGCCGTTGCTGGTGGTGCCGCCGCAAATCAACAAGTACTACATTTTCGACCTCAGCCCGCAGAACAGCTTTGTCCAGTACGCGCTGAAAAACGGCCTGCAGACCTTCATGATCAGTTGGCGCAACCCGGACGTACGCCACCGGGAATGGGGCCTCTCGACCTACGTCGAAGCGGTGGAAGAAGCGATGAACATCTGCCGGGCGATCACCGGCGCACGGGAGGTCAACCTGATGGGCGCCTGCGCCGGTGGCCTGACCATTGCCGCGCTGCAGGGGCATCTGCAGGCCAAACGGCAGCTGCGACGGATCTCCAGTGCGACCTATCTGGTCAGCTTGCTCGACAGCGAGATCGAAACCCCGACCACCCTGTTCGCCGACGAACAGACCATCGAAGCCGCCAAGCGCCGTTCCTATCAGAGAGGCGTGCTGGACGGTCGCGACATGGCCAAGGTGTTCGCCTGGATGCGGCCCAACGATTTGATCTGGAGCTACTTCGTCAACAACTACCTGTTGGGCAAGGAGCCTCCAGCCTTCGACATCCTCTACTGGAACAACGACAACACGCGCCTGCCCGCCGCATTCCACGGTGACCTGCTGGACTTCTTCAAGCACAACCCGCTGACCCACCCGGGTGGCCTGGAAGTCTGCGGCACGCCGATCGATCTGCAGAAAGTCACCGTCGACAGCTTCAGCGTGGCCGGCATGAACGACCACATCACGCCATGGGACGCGGTGTATCGCTCGACGTTGCTGCTCGGCGGCGAGCGGCGCTTCGTGCTGTCCAACAGCGGCCACGTGCAAAGCATTCTCAACCCGCCCAGCAACCCAAAAGCCAATTACGTCGAGAACGGCAAGCTCAGCAGCGATCCGCGCGCCTGGTATTACGACGCCAAACGCGTTGACGGCAGTTGGTGGCCGCAGTGGCTGGAATGGATTCAGCAGCGCTCCGGCACGCAGCACGAAACCACGTTTACCCTCGGCAACCCGAACTATCCACCGATGGAGGCAGCACCCGGCACCTACGTGCATGTGCGCTGACGCTTAACCGAACTTTTCTAAGAAGACTGGATGAAAACCCGCGACCGGATTCTCGAATGTGCTCTGCAGTTGTTCAATGAGAAAGGCGAACCGAACGTCTCCACCATGGAAGTTGCCAATGAGATGGGGATCAGCCCCGGCAACCTCTACTACCACTTCCACGGCAAGGAGCCGCTGATTCTCGGCCTGTTCGAACGCTTCCAAAATGAACTGGCGCCGCTGCTCGATCCTCCATCGGATGCCGAGTTGGCGCCGGAGGATTACTGGCTGTTCCTGCACTTGATCGTCGAGCGCCTGGCGCAATACCGGTTTCTGTTCCAGGACCTGTCGAACCTCGCCGGGCGCCTGCCAAAACTGGCCAAGGGCATCCGCAATCTGCTCAACGCCCTCAAGCGCACGCTCGCGTCATTGCTGGCTCGCCTGAAGGCGTCGGGGCAATTGGTCAGTGATACCCAGGCGTTGGGGCAACTGGTGGAGCAGATCACCATGACCCTGCTGTTCTCGCTGGACTATCAGCGGATTCTTGATCGCGAGGGTGAGGTCAAACTGGTGGTGTACCAGATCATGATGCTGGTGGCGCCGCATCTGCTGCCGCCGGTGAAAGTGGCGACGGAGCGGATGGCCCTTCAATACCTCGAAGATCACGAATGAAATCAAGAGCCCCTCACCCTAACCCTCTCCCAGAGGGAGAGGGGACTGACCTTATTGTCTTACGCGATACGGCGACCTGAAAAATCCAGTCGATTATGGATTCAATACGACACTTTCAGGTCGGTGTAAGGCTGAAGCATCCCCGAATCGGCCCCCTCTCCCTCGGGGAGAGGGCTGGGGTGAGGGTAAGCTTTTAAAAGCACAAACAAAAACGCCCGACCTTCACAGGCCGGACGTTTTTTTTGCCCTGAAAAATCAGGACTGACTGGTTGGCGTCGACGGTGTCGATGCAGCAGTCGGAGTTGCTACCGGGGTCGGTGCAGCGGCGGAGTTCGACGCGCTGGTCGGGGTTGCCGGGGTAGCTGGCTTGGCTGCCGGAGCGGCCGGTTTTGGCGCAGCGGCTTTCGGCGCGGCCGGTTTTTTCACTGCCGGTTTTTTCGCCGCAGCCGGTTTGGCCGCTGGCTTGGCAGCAGGTTTGGCCGCTGCGGTTTTCGCCGCTGGCTTGGCTGCGGCTTTGGTGGCAGGTTTCGCAGCAGCTTTGGCAGCAACCGGTTTCGCGGCGGCCTTGGCGGCTGGTTTGGCAGCGGCCGTTTTAGCGGCGGGCTTGGCGGCAGCGGTTTTTGCCGCAGGCTTGGCGGCTGGTTTCGCAGTCGCTTTGGCCAGTGGCTTGGCAGCTGTTTTGGCTGCTGTTTTGGCTGCCGGTTTGGCCGCTGCGGTTTTCGCCGCGACCGGTTGGGTTTTCAGACCGGTGAGTTTCTCGATCTGCTTGGTCAGGGTTTCGACCTTGCTGTGCAGCGCTTTGACTTCATTGCGGCTAGGCACACCCAGGCGCGAAATGGCGCTGTTCAGGCGCTTGTCGAAAGCCCCTTCCAGCTCGTCCCACTTGCCCAGTGCGCGATCTTTCACGCCGCTGATGCGCGACTTGGCCGAAGAAGCAGAGTCCTTGGCGGCATCGACTTTCTTGCCGACTGCAGACTTGGTGAGCTTCTCGGCTTTCTCGCCGTCTTTGACCAGTGACTCGAAGAGCTTGCTGCCGTCAGTGTCGATCTTCGAGTACACGCCTAAACCAGCCAGCCAGATTTTGCGGGAGTAGTCTTCGACTTTCCCAATCCACGAGCTGCCTTCTTTATCGGTGTTCTTTTTACCAGCCATCCCGTTCTCCTTAAGATTTACGCGCGACGCGTTCGAGCAATGCCGTCAGCTCATCGAGCTTAGCAGAGAGTGTCTCAACGTCATGTTTAGACGGAATGCCGATACGATTCAAGGCGCTTGCCACGCGGGAGTCGAACGCCTTCTCGACCTTGTCGAGCTGAACTTCGACGCGACCTTTGAACGAGCTGACTTCACCCTTGGCTTCATCGATCTCGGCATTGGCGGCTTCGAGCTTTTCGGTGACAACCTTTTTGCCTTTCTTTTCAACAGTTTGACCAGCCTTGATCAACTCCTGAAAGTAGTCGCTGCCCTCTTGGCCAACCTTGGCGTAGGCACCCAGGCCTGCCAGCCAGATCTTGCGGGCATAGGATTTGACGTCGCTCAGGGTAGAAGTCGAAGCGTCGATTTTTTTCTTCAGAATTACTTTGGCCATGGTGCACCTCACGCGCAGAAGGTTTGAGGAACTGCCCGCAAAGGTGTCGGGCTCAGGCACAAAGTAGGGAGAAAAATTAGAAACGGCACCCTAACAACTGACATAAAAGTCCGGGAGCACCACAAAACAAATGTAGGAGTGAGCCTGCTCGCGATAGCGTCGTGTCAGTCAAAGAATTATTGGCTGACACGACGCTATCGCGAGCAGGCTCACTCCTACAGGGGACCGTATTTCAGGCAGAAATCAGACCAGCGCTTTGTCCAGCGCCTTCTCGATCTCGGCTTTGATCATGCCGCTCATGGCCGACATCACGATGCCCAGCTCCACGTCGACGCGGATCGAATCGTCAGCCACATGCACCGCGCCTTTCACGCCCGAGCGCTTGAGGTTCAGGGTGTCGCCCGACCACTGCGGCTCCAGGCCATATTGATCGGAGAGTTTCTGCGCCAGCTTGTCGGCCTTCTCGCGGGCGGCTTCCTTGCCCAGGCTGTGGGCACGCTCAACACTGATTTTGGCCATTGAATGACTCCTGCTTGATGAATAGGTGACGGTAAATCTTGACCGCGTCTGCGGCAAATCGTCCCGAAGGTTGCCCATCTTACCTTTAGCCATTCCAAGACAAAGCATGGCTTGGGGATTAGAATGTCGCGCATTCTCTTTTGGTGACAGCGATATGACTGATCAGCGCAAAGGCAGCGATGCCGAACCCACCACTCACTTCGGCTTCAAAAACGTTCCGGAAAGCCAGAAAGCGGAAAAAGTCGCTGAGGTGTTCCACTCCGTAGCCGCGAAATACGACCTGATGAACGACCTTCTGTCGGGCGGCATGCACCGTCTGTGGAAGCGTTTCGCGATCGAACTGTCCGGTGTGCGCAGCGGTAACCGCGTGCTCGACATCGCCGGCGGCACCGGTGACCTGACCAAGAAATTCTCGCACCTGGTTGGCCCTACCGGTCAGGTGGTATTGGCCGACATCAACGAATCCATGCTCAAGGTCGGTCGTGACCGCCTGCTGGATCTGGGTGTGTCGGGCAACGTCGAATTCGTGCAGGCGGACGCGGAAAAACTGCCGTTCCCGGACAACCATTTCGACTGCGTGACCATCGCCTTCGGCCTGCGCAACGTGACGCACAAGGAAGACGCCCTGCGCTCGATGCTGCGCGTGCTCAAGCCCGGCGGCCGCCTGCTGGTGCTGGAGTTCTCCAAGCCGACCAACGCGCTGATGTCCAAGGCCTACGACGCTTACTCGTTCGCGTTCATGCCGCTGATGGGCAAGCTGATCACCAACGACTCGGAAAGCTATCGCTACCTGGCCGAATCGATCCGCATGCACCCGAATCAGGAAACCCTGAAGTCGATGATGGTCGACGCCGGTTTCGACCGCGTGACCTATCACAACATGACCGCAGGCATCGTCGCCCTGCACCGCGGCATCAAGCCCTGATGCTGCTCACCGGGCTGCTCGCCAGCGTCGAACTCGGCCTCAACCGGGTGCTGCGTCTCGACAGCACGGCGCTGCCGCGGCTGGCGCATCTGACTGGCAAAGTGATTGCCGTCGATTGCCGCAGCCCGGCACTGCAACTGTTCATCCTGCCCAGCGATGAGGGCCTGATGCTCGCCTCGCACTGGGAAACCGGCGTCGACTGCACCCTGCGCGCCCCCGCTTCAAGCCTGGTGAAACTGGCCGTGAGCAAAGACAAGACCGCGGTGCTGCACGCCCCGGAAGTCGAGCTCGACGGTGACAGCGGCGTGCTGCTGGAGCTGGCCGGCGTGCTGCAGGACCTCGAGCTGGACTGGGAGTACGAACTCTCACGCTGGCTCGGCCCGGTCGCCACGCAACTGATCGGTGGCCACCTGCGCAGCCGCGCACGCTGGTATCAACAAGGATTTGCCAGCCTCAACCAGAACCTCGCCGAATACCTCGCCGAAGAATCGCGCACCCTGGTCGGGCAGCGCGAAGCCGAAGCGCGGTTCAGCGAACTGGACCGGATCAAACTTGATCTGGAACGTCTCGAGGCGCGTTTCGAGCGCCTTTCCCGATCCCTCGACCCAAGCGATAACGCATGAAGCTGCTTGCCGTCCGCCGTCTGTTGCGCATCCAGCGCGTCGTGATCCGCTACCGCCTCGATGACCTGCTGTTCGAGCTGCCGCTGCCCTGGTTTCTCCTGGCGCTGCGTTACGTGCTGCCGTGGCGCTGGTTCCCGCGCAAGCCGCTGGAGCTGAGCCGTGGCGCGCGTCTGCGTCTGGCGCTGCAGGATCTGGGGCCGATCTTCATCAAGTTCGGGCAGATTCTCTCGACCCGCCGCGACCTGCTGCCGGAAGACATCGCCGATGAGCTGATGCTGCTGCAGGACCGCGTGCCGCCGTTCGATTCACAGCTGTCGATCAAGCTGATCGAAGAACAGCTGGGCAAGAAAATCAGCGAAGTGTTCAGCCGTTTCGACGTCGAACCGCTGGCATCGGCCTCGGTGGCGCAGGTGCACGCCGCGCAGCTGAAAACCGGTGAAGAAGTGGTGGTCAAGGTGATCCGCCCGGGCCTGAAACCGGTGATCGCCCAGGATCTGGCGTGGCTGTTCATCCTCGCCCGCGCCGCCGAAAAGGTCTCCGCCGACGCCCGCCTGCTGCACCCGGTGGACGTGGTGCAGGACTACGAAAAAACCATCTACGACGAACTCGACCTGCTGCGCGAGGCGGCCAACGCCAGCCAGCTCAAGCGCAACTTCGAAGGCTCGCCGCTGCTCTACGTGCCGCAAGTCTATTGGGACTGGTGCCGGCCGAAAGTGCTGGTGATGGAGCGCATCTACGGGATTCAGGTGACGGATCTGGCGACCCTCGCCGACCAGCGCACCGACATGAAAATGCTCGCCGAGCGCGGCGTGGAGATCTTCTTCACCCAGGTGTTCCGCGACAGTTTCTTCCACGCCGACATGCACCCGGGCAACATCTTCGTCAGCACCGTCAACCCGTGGAGCCCGCAGTACATCGCAATCGACTGCGGCATCGTCGGCAGCCTGACCCCGGAAGACCAGGATTACCTGGCGCGCAATCTGTTCGCCTTCTTCAAGCGCGACTACCGCCGCGTGGCGCAGTTGCACATCGATTCGGGCTGGGTGCCGGCGGAAACCAAACTCAACGAATTCGAAGCGGCGATCCGCACCGTGTGCGAGCCGATCTTCGAAAAACCGTTAAAAGATATTTCATTTGGCCAGGTGCTGATGCGCCTGTTCCAGACCGCGCGGCGCTTCAACATGGAAGTCCAGCCGCAGCTGGTGCTGCTGCAAAAGACCCTGCTGAACATCGAAGGCCTGGGTCGTCAGCTGTATCCGGATCTGGATCTGTGGAACACCGCGCAGCCGTTCCTGGAGCGCTGGATGCGCGAGCGCGTCAGCCCGAAAGCCTTGCTCGGCAACGTGCAGAGCCAGTTCGAACAGCTGCCGCACCTGGCCAACATGGCCCGCGACCTGCTCGAACGCATGTCGCAACCGCACGCCTACGACCCGCCGCCACCGTGGCACAAACGCAAGGACGACTGGTTCCTGCGCCTGCTCGGTTGCGCGCATCTGGCGGGCGGGACGATCCTCGCCGCCGGCGGCCCGTTGCACGAACTGGGGCATTGGCCGGCGGGCATCATGGTGGCAGTCGGCTTGTATCTGGTCGTTCGCCGATAGCCAGTTTGCTGATCGGCTGGCACACTGTTTCAACGCCTGAACCCGACTATCGAAGTGGGGGTTCGCTGTCGGAGTCGAAGATGAAAAACTGGCTGGACGAGATCAAGTGGGACGCGGATGGCCTGGTGCCGGCGATTGCCCAGGATCACAAGACCGGACGCGTGCTGATGATGGCCTGGATGAACCGCGAAGCGCTGGAACTGACCGCTGCGGAAAACCGTGCAATCTACTGGTCACGTTCCCGTGGCAAGCTGTGGCGCAAGGGCGAAGAGTCCGGCCACGTACAGACCCTGCATGAAATGCGCCTGGACTGTGATGCCGATGTGATCATCCTGATGGTCGAACAGATCGGCGACATCGCTTGCCATACCGGCCGTCAAAGCTGCTTTTACCGCGTCTACGAAAACGGCGACTGGAAGACAGTCGACCCGGTTCTGAAAGACCCGCACGCTATCTACTCCGCAGGACACAAACATGAGTGACACCCTGACTCGCCTGGCCGAAGTGCTCGAAGAGCGCAAAGGCGCAGCGGCCGACAGCTCATATGTAGCTAGTCTGTATCACAAGGGCCTGAACAAGATTCTGGAGAAAGTCGGCGAAGAGTCGGTCGAAACCATTATTGCCGCCAAGGACGCCGCCATCAGCGGTGACTGCAGCGATGTGATCTACGAGACTGCCGACCTGTGGTTCCACAGCATGGTCATGCTCGCCCAACTGGGGCAGCATCCGCAGGCCGTGCTGGATGAACTGGATCGTCGCTTCGGTCTGTCCGGACACGTCGAGAAAGCCTCGCGTCCGTCCGCCTGAACAATTTTTAGAGAGGAACAGCAACATGGGCATTTTTGACTGGAAACACTGGATCGTCATTCTGGTAGTCGTGGTGCTGGTGTTCGGCACCAAGAAACTGAAAAACCTCGGCACCGACGTCGGCGAGTCGATCAAGGGCTTCCGTAAAGCCATGAACGATGACGAAAAACCGGCCGCCGATCCGACCGTAACGCCTGCGCAGCCCGTTCCACCGGTGCAGCCGCAGGCCACCGCTCAGGCCAACCCGCCGCACACCATCGACGTGCAGGCGCAGAAAGTCGAAGAGCCGATCCGCAAAGACGTGTGAGACTGACAAATGTTTGGTATCAGCTTCTCTGAACTGCTGCTCGTCGGCCTCGTCGCCCTGCTGGTGCTGGGCCCCGAGCGTCTGCCGGGCGCTGCGCGCACCGCCGGCCTGTGGGTCGGGCGGCTGAAGCGCAGCTTCAACGCGATCAAACAGGAAGTTGAACGTGAAATCGGTGCCGACGAAATCCGTCGGCAACTGCACAACGAGCACATTCTGTCGCTGGAGCAGGAGGCGCGGAAGATTTTCACGCCGGTTCAGCAGGAGCCGACGCCGGTTGAGCATGTGGGTGAGCAGACGATTCATGCGCCAGCCGCGCCCGCTGCACCTGCCGTAGCGACAACCGAACCTGTGCCCGTCGCGGCGCCAACTCCGGTTGAACACGTAGCTCCAAACGCCGCGCCGATCACACCAGCGCCTCACGACTCCACACTGCCGCCGCGAGCCCCATGAGCGATCTCCCCGAAAACGACCAGCACATGCCGCTGGTATCGCATCTGACCGAGTTGCGCACCCGCCTGCTGCGTTGTGTGGCGGCGGTGTTCATCATCTTCGCCGGGTTGTTCGCGTTCACCCAGCAGATCTACACCTTCGTCTCGACGCCGCTGCGCCAGTACCTGCCGGTCGGCGCGACGATGATCGCCACGGATGTGTCGTCGCCGTTCCTAACGCCGCTGAAGCTGACGATGATGGTCTCGCTGTTCCTCGCGATTCCGGTGATCCTGCACCAGATCTGGGGCTTCATCGCGCCGGGCCTGTACAAGCATGAGAAACGCATCGCGGTGCCGCTGCTGGTGTCCAGCATCCTGCTGTTCTACACCGGCATGGCGTTCGCCTATTACTTCGTGTTCCCGCTGATCTTCAAGTTCTTCGCCGCCGCCACCCCGGCCGGCGTGGAAATGATGACCGACATCACCAGTTACCTCGACTTCGTGATGACGCTGTTCTTCGCCTTCGGCGTCGCATTCGAGATCCCGGTAGCCGTGGTGCTGCTGGTGTGGATCGGCGTGGTCGACGTCAAATACCTGAAGAAGATTCGCCCGTACGTGATCATCGGCTGCTTCGTGGTCGGCATGATCCTTACGCCGCCGGACATCTTCTCGCAGACCCTGCTGGCGGTACCGATGTGGATGCTGTTTGAAATCGGCATTCTGTTCGGCAGCCTGGTCAGCAAGCGCGAACGCCCGGACGAAAATCCGGCCGACGATCACAACGACCAGCCGCCAGCGACCCAGGCATGAACCTGCTGTTGCTCGAAGAGGCCGACTTCATCGCGGCCGACCGCGTCGTGCTGCGTGACCGGCGCCTGACCCACATGCAGGAAGTGCATCGCTCGGAAGTCGGCGACAGCCTGCGGGTCGGGCGTATCAATGGCCTGATGGGCTCGGCCGAACTGCTGCGCCTTGAGGCCGGCGAAGCGGAATTGCGCGTCAGCCTCGATCAGTCACCGCCGGCCAAGCTGCCGCTGACCCTGGTCCTGGCCCTGCCGCGCCCGAAAATGCTGCGTCGAGTGTTCCAGACCGTGGCTACCATGGGTGTGGCGAAGGTGATTCTGGTCAACAGCTATCGGGTCGAGAAGAGCTTCTGGCAGACGCCGTTTCTCGAGCCGGAAGCGATTCGCGAGAATCTGATCCTCGGTCTCGAACAGGCCCGCGATACCGTGCTGCCGGAAATCATCATCGAGAAGCGCTTCAAGCCGTTCGTCGAAGACCGCCTGCCAGCGATCAGCGAAGGCACCCTCGGTCTGGTCGGCCATCCCGGCAACTATCCGCCGTGCCCGCGTGCGTTGAGCGAACCGGTGACGCTGGCGATCGGCCCCGAGGGTGGCTGGATCCCCTACGAAATCGACCTGTTGGGCAAGTCCGGCCTGCAACCGGTGCAACTGGGCGAGCGCATCCTGCGCGTCGAAACCGCCGTCACCGCCCTGCTCGCCCGCCTGTTCTGATACCTGTACCGCCTCCCCTGTAGGAGCTGCCGCAGGCTGCGATCTTTTGATTTTGTTTTTTAACAGCAAGATCAAAAGATCGCAGCCTCGTTGCACTCGTCAGCTCCTACAGGAATTCGGGGCTGGCAGACAAATCGGGTTACAGATTACCACCCCCCAGCCGATACAGTCTCCATAAGTCCAATTAGTGGTCCGAGGGGAGTCGTCGCATGTACCGTTGGTTAGCCGAGAATCTTGGAAACGTCAGCGTCAAACGCAAGCTGGGGATCGGTTTCGGCCTGGTGCTGTTGCTGACGCTATTGATCACCTTCACCGGCTGGACCGGTATGAACGGCATCATCAGTCGCGGCGACAAGCTCGGGTTTATCTCCAGTCTCAACGAGCTGACCAAGGATCTGCGTCTGGCGCGTCTGGACTACGAAATGCGCCGGGGCGAACAAGGTCCAGGGGCGGTCAACGACTTGCTCGGCAAACTCGAAAGTGGTCTGCAAACTGCGCGTGGCGAGATTGAACAACCGGCTGACGCAGCGAAGGTCGACCAGCAACTGGCCGCCGTCGCCGAATACAAGCGCGCCTTCAACGACTTGATCCAGGCCGGCGCCAACCGCGAAGACGCCCGCAGCAAACTCGGCGCCACCGCCGACAACGCCGTGGCCAAGGTCGCCGAGGTGGAGAAGTCCATGTTGCAGGGCGACAGCGTCGCCCAGTTCAACGCGGTCATCGACCTGAGCAAACTGATCCAGCAGGCGCGCTTCCAGGTGCGCGGCTACACCTACAGCGGCAAGACCGAAGCCGAGCAGCCTGCACTCGACGCCATCGACAATGCCCTGAAAAACCTCGAAGCCCTGCCGGCCAAATTGCCTGAGCAGCACATCGCCAACCTGCAACAGGCCACCGACTCGCTCAAGGCTTACCGCGCAGCCGTCAGCCAGTTCCGCGACTCGCAGGTCGCCAGTGCCAAGGCGCTGGCCCGCATGTCGACGCAGGGTGACCTGCTGTCCGACGTCAGCAAACAACTCACCGACTCTCAGACTATCGTGCGCGACACGGATGCCGCAGCAGCCAAAAACCAGTTGATCATCGCCACCTTGCTGGCCGTGGCCTTCGGCCTGCTGGCGGCGTGGGCGATCACTCGGCAGATCATCATTCCACTGAACCAGACCCTGAAAGTCGCCGAACGTGTGGCTGCCGGCGACCTGACCCATAACCTGGTGTCGCAACGCCGCGACGAACTCGGCCAGTTGCAACGTTCGATGCAGAGCATGACCCAAGGCCTGCGCGACCTGATCGGTGGCATCAGCGACGGCGTTACGCAGATCGCCAGCGCCGCCGAAGAGCTGTCGGCGGTGACCGAGCAGACCAGCGCCGGGGTCAACAATCAGAAGATCGAGACCGATCAGGTCGCCACCGCCATGAACGAAATGGCTGCCACCGTGCAGGAAGTCGCGCGCAACGCCGAGGAAGCTTCCGAAGCCGCCGTGGCCGCCGATCAACAGGCCCGCGAAGGCGACAAAGTGGTGGGTGAAGCGATCGCGCAGATCGAGCGTTTGGCCGCTGAAGTCGGTCATTCGACCGAAGCCATGGGCGAACTCAAACGCGAGAGCGACAAGATCGGCAGCGTGCTCGACGTAATCAAATCGGTGGCCCAGCAAACCAACCTGCTGGCGCTCAACGCCGCGATCGAAGCGGCGCGTGCCGGTGAGGCCGGGCGTGGTTTTGCGGTGGTCGCCGACGAAGTCCGCAGCCTCGCCCAACGCACGCAGAAGTCCACCGAAGAGATCGAGGAACTGATCGTCGGCCTGCAGAACGGCACCCAGCAAGTGGCAACGATCATGGACAACAGCCGCAGCCTGACCGACAGCAGCGTCGAACTGACCCGCCGTGCCGGCGGTTCGCTGGAAAGCATCACCCGCACCGTCTCGGCGATTCAGGCGATGAACCAGCAGATTGCAGCGGCAGCCGAGCAGCAGAGTGCCGTGGCCGAGGAGATCAACCGTAGCGTGCTGAACGTGCGAGATGTGTCGGATCAGACGTCGGCGGCGAGTGAAGAGACCGCGGCGTCGAGTGTTGAGCTGGCGCGGCTGGGGACGCATCTGCAGATGCTGGTGGGGCGGTTCAAGGTTTGAGGTGATCCGAAAACCTCGGTTCATTCAGAATCGAGGTGATGCTTTCGCGAGCAGGCTCGCTCCCACATTGAACCGCGTCCGCCTGGACAACTCGGTCAACTGTGGGAGCGGGCTTGCTCGCGAAGGCGCCAGATCAGGCGCTGAAAATTACAGGACCTGCCGCAGGAAAGCCTGCGCCCGTGGATCCTTCGGTGCATCGAAGAACTCGGCTGGGGAAGCATCTTCCAGCAGTTTGCCGTGATCGAAGAACAGCACCCGATCCGCCACTTCCCGGGCGAAACCCATTTCGTGGGTCACGCAAACCATGGTCATGCCTTCAACGGCCAGGTTCTTCATCACATCCAGCACTTCACCGACCATTTCCGGGTCGAGGGCCGATGTCGGTTCGTCGAACAACATCACTTTCGGGTCCATCGCCAGCGCCCGGGCAATTGCCACGCGCTGTTGCTGACCGCCGGACAGGCGTGACGGGTATTCCCGCGCCTTCTGCGCAATACCGACCTTTTCCAGCAACGCGAGGGCCTTGGCCTCGCTTTCCTTTTGCCCGCGCTTGCGCACGACTTTCTGCGCCAGGCAGAGGTTTTCCAGCACGGTCATGTGCGGGAACAGGTTGAAGTGCTGAAAGACCATGCCGACTTCGCGGCGGTAAGCGTTGACGTCGGTTTTCGGGTCGGCCAGTTGCAGGCCATCGATGCTCACCGAGCCCGAGTCGAATTCTTCCAGGCCATTGAGGCAGCGCAGGAAGGTCGACTTGCCGGAACCGGACGGGCCGATCACCACCAGCACTTCGCCCTTGGCCACCGTGGTGCTGACGTTATCCACAGCCCGGACTACCTGGCCACGGGTGTCGAAGACTTTTACCAGATCGCGGACTTCAATCACTTTGCGCGAGCCTCCGCTCAAGCCGGCTGGCGATTTTCGACAGCGGCAGGTTGATCAACAGGTACAGGCCGGCGACGCAGAACAGGATCTCGAACGGCGAAAACGAGGTAGTGATGACTTCGCGACCGCTTTTCAGCAGCTCGGTAATCGCAATCACCGACACCAGCGAGGTGTCTTTCACCAGACTGATGAACTGTCCGGCCAGCGGTGGGAGCACGCGTTTGAACGCTTGCGGCAGTACCACGTGGCGCATCGACTGGCCGGCGCTCAGACCCAGCGAACGCGCCGCTTCGTTCTGGCCACGGGCAATCGACTGCACGCCGGAACGGATGATCTCGGCCACGTACGCGCCAGTGAACAGCGACAGCGCGGCGATCCCGGCGAACTCGCGGGACAGGTTCATCACCGTGCCGATGAAGAAGTAGAAAATGAAAATCTGCACCAGCAGCGGCGTGCCGCGCACCAGTTCGACGTAGATGCTCGACAGGTCGCGCAGGGTCGGGTTGTTCGACAGGCGGCACAGCCCGGTGACCAGACCGATCAGCAGACCGAGTACTCCAGACACCACCGACAGCCACAGCGTGGTCCAAAGGCCCCACAACAGCGGCCCTGCCGCCCAATGTCGGGTCACGCCCACGACGTCACCTTCCGCCACATCGTCGCCCTGAGCGAATTGCAGGCTGTTCTCGTCGACGGTCAGATGCTGCTCGTCACCGGCGTCGTTGCGCAGGGTGACCTGCGCGCTGCCGCCCTTGCGCACCAGTTCGGTGACGGTGGAAATATCGGTGGCACGCTGGGATTCTTCGGCCTGATAGGCGAAGTACTGCGGCACGCGATTCCAGCGCCATTCGTAGGACATCAGCGACGTGGCGTAATACAACGCGCCCGCCAGGCCGACCAGCACCAGCACGGTCAGGACGTGCCAGGGCCATTGGGCTTTTTTCTGTTTCATTGCAGGTTCCGGATTTTGTGTTGCCTGGCAGGCCCTCTTCGCGAGCAAGCCCGCTCCCACATTTGGACTGCATTTCAAATGTGGGAGCGGGCTTGCTCGCGAATGGGGCGACTCGGTCTGACTGACCCAGTGTTATTCCATGTCCTTGAGCCACTCGGTGCTCTTGAACCACTTGTCATGGATGCGATCGTAGGTGCCGTCTTCGTGGATTTGGTGCAGGAAGTTGTTGATGAAGTTGATGCTATCGTAATCACCCTTCTTCAGGCCGAAGGCCAGCGGCTCGTAGGTGAACGGCTTGTCGAGGAACACCAGTTTGCCGGCGCCGACCTTGTTCACCGCGACCACGTTGTACGGCGCGTCATAGATGAACGCGTCGGCCTTGCCGTTGACCACGTCGAGCACGGCTTCCTGCTCGTTGTCGTAGCCGTGGTACCTGGCTTTGGCGATCAGCTTCTTGGCGACCATCTCACCGGTGGTGCCGAGCTTGGAGGTGATGCGGTAGTCGGCGGTGTTCAGGTCTTTATAGGACTTGATCGTGCCTTCCAGCTCCTTGCGGATCAGCAGGGTCTGGCCGACGACGATGAACGGTTCGCTGAAATTCAGGCGCAGGTTGCGTTCCTGAGTCAGGGTCATGCCGCTGCCGATCATGTCGAACTTGTCGGTCATCAGGGCCGGGATGATCCCGTCGTAACCGGTGGACACCAGCTCGAGCTTGACGCCCATGGCCTTGGACATGGCTTTGAGGATGTCGACTTCGAAGCCGATGATCTCGCCGCGCTTGTTGGTCATTTCGAACGGCATGTAAGTCGGATCCATACCGACTTTCAACGTGCCGCGCTTGACCGCGTCATCGATTGCGCCGGCGTGCGCCGCATTGACTGCAACCAGTGCCGTGACGCCGACCAGCAGCATCGACAGATACTTCTTCATCTTCAAGTCCCCAAAACCATTGCATGTGCGGCGCGAAAACCAGCAGTGATGGGCAAAAATGCCCGGGTGCGCCAATTCGGGGACGGATGCTAACGCACTCGTTCTTTTGCACAAGAGTTAATGGACGATTTGTTTAACAATAAAAAAGCCCCGCTGGATGGCGGGGCTTCTTATCAGGCCGGCTGAGCCTGCATGCTCAGCGGTCGCAACGGCAACAGCGGTGCATGCGGATCGGCTTTCACCGAGGCCCGCCAGGCATCCAGCCACTCGTTGTGGCCTTCGGCCCAGACCAGTTCGTGCAGACGCGCCAGCGCCACCGGATCGCTCAGCAATTGCAGGCGATCATGGTTGCTCAGTGCCGCCGGACCCGCCTTCAGGGCGTGACGCACACGCTCCTGACGCAGCAACTCGATCGGCTCGGCCTGACCGTGACGGGCCGTCGCCAGCGAGCACGCCAGGGCGTTCTGCTGCGGATCGACCACCGCGCGGACGAAGCCGTCGTTCAGTGCATGCCAACGGTTCTCGTGGGTGTACTGGTCGGTCGCCAGCAGTGCCTGCGGCGGATTGTATTCCTCGGGGATCAGGAACAGGCTCTCGTCACGGGACTTGAGGCCCAGACCGACACGGCTGGAAATCACCGACACCGGGATCGACAGCATCAGCGAACCGACGATTGGCACCAACCACCACAGGAAGCTCGGGTTCAGCCAGATCACCAGCAGTGCCCAGCAGAAACCCAGCAGGGTCTGCGGGCCATGGCGCTTGATCGCCTCGCTCCACGGCGTGGAGTCATCGTCACGTTGCGGCGAGTTCCAGGTCGCGGCCCAGCCGAGGAACGCGGCGAGCACAAAACGGGTGTGGAAAATCATCCGCACCGGCGCCAGCAGCATGGAGAACAGCATCTCCAGCAGCATCGACAGGGTCACCTTGAACTTGCCGCCGAACTCTTTCGCGCCTTTGGCCCAGATCAGGATGATGCTCAGCAGTTTCGGCAGGAACAGCAGCACGATGGTGGTCGAGAACAGCGCGATCGCCTTGTCCGGGTGCCATTGTGGCCACAACGGATAGAGCTGACGCGGTTCGAGGAAATACTGCGGCTCCATCAGCGTGTTCACCGCCAGCAGCGCGGTCGACAGCACCAGGAAAAAGAACCACAACGGCGCCGACAGGTACGACATCACGCCGGTCAGGAACACCGCACGGTGCACCGGGTGCATGCCCTTGACCAGGAACAGGCGGAAGTTCATCAGGTTACCGTGGCACCAGCGACGGTCACGCTTGAGTTCATCGAGCAGGTTTGGCGGCAACTCTTCGTAACTGCCCGGCAGGTCGTAGGCAATCCACACGCCCCAACCGGCACGACGCATCAGCGCGGCTTCGACGAAGTCGTGAGACAGGATCGCACCAGAGAACGCACCTTTACCCGGCAACGGCGCCAGGGCGCAGTGGTCGATGAACGGCTTCATGCGGATGATCGCGTTGTGACCCCAGTAGTGGGATTCACCCAACTGCCAGAAGTGCAGACCGGCGGTGAACAGCGGACCATAAACGCGGGTGGCGAACTGCTGCATACGCGCATACAGCGTGTCCATGCCCGACGCACGCGGCGCGGTCTGGATGATCCCGGCGTCCGGCGTGGCTTCCATCAGGCGTACCAGACTGGTCAGGCACTCCCCGCTCATCACCGAGTCGGCGTCGAGCACGACCATGTACTTGTAGTCACCGCCCCAGCGACGGCAGAAGTCGTCGAGGTTGCCGCTCTTGCGTTTCACACGACGGCGACGGCGGCGATAGAAGATCTTGCCGAAGCCTTTGGCTTCACGGCAGACATCCAGCCAGGCCTGTTGCTCGGCAACGCAGATATCGGTGTCGTTACTGTCGCTGAGGACGAAGAAGTCGAAGCGATCCAGATCACCGGTGGCCGCGACCGATTCGAACGTGGCGCGCAGACCGGCGAATACCCGCGGCACGTCTTCGTTGCAGATCGGCATCACCAGCGCAGTACGGGCGTCTTTCGGAATCGGCTCGTTGCCCGCGCTTTTGCCGGAGATACGGTATTTATCGTGACCGGTGAGCAACTCGAGGAAGCCCATCAGCGCGGTCCAGAAACCGGCCGAGACCCAGCAGAACAGAATCCCGAACAGAATCAGGATGCTGGTTTGCAGTGCGTACGGCAGCACTTGCGTGGCGGTTTGCAGCAGCGGCTGGTGCAGGACTTCGTCCAGATCGACGAACGACCAGCCCTGGTACGGCATGATGCCTTTCATGTACCAGCCGGCAACGATGGTCTGACCGAGCATCAGCAGCAACAGAATGTAGCGACGGATCGAACCGACGGTGCGCCAGCGCGCAGCCGGCAGAACGCGCTCGTCTTTCGGCGGCTTCGGCGGATTGGTGCGCCCGGTCAGGCGGCGCCAGCCACGCACCAGAATATTGGTGCGCCACGGCTCCGGCACGACCTTCGTGCGGCGAATCGGCGGCGTGGCTTTCAGGCTGACCCGGCCACTGGCGTCCAGCACCAGCATTTCCGCCTCTTCGAGTTCTTCGGCGGTGCTCAGGGTCAGACGCTTGCCCACCGAAGCCTGGGCGGCTTCGGCAGGGGCGTCGAACGTCGACGACGACAGGCGTTGGTGCAGTTCGCTGAAGGACTGGCAGCCCGCGAGTTCCGCGCGCTGCTCGTCGGTCATCGGCAGATGCGCCAGATACTCGGACAGAGTCTCCGGCTGTACTTGAGAATTACTCATCGGCAGGCAACTGATAGCTCCAGGTCTCGGTCAGGACTTCTTCAGTCGGTGCCGATTCCGGTGTGGCTGGGGCCGCGTTTGCAGCGGTTGGCTGCTTGGCGTCTTTGTTGGCCTTGTCCTTGGCATCTGCGGTTGGCTTGGCGTCGGCCTGTTTGGCTTCGGCGGCCTTGGCTTCCTTGTCTTCCTTCTCTTGTTGCTTGGCCGCGACCTTGTCAGCCTTGGCCACCGACGAGTTCGACGCCGGTACCGAAGACTTGGCCAGATCAGCGGTCACGACTGGCTGTACCAGTGCGGCGCGCATCTCGGTGGCCTTGCTCGCGTCCTTGATCTTCATCCGCAGAGTCAGGCGCCAGCCCTTGGTTTCCGGGTTGTAGCGCACGCTGTTCTCGACCAGTTCGGCGTTATCGCCAACGCTGACCTGACTGCGCACGTCGGCATCCGGGGCCAGAGCCGCCAGCGATGGACCTTCGAAGTCGACCAGGTAAGCGACGCTGCCGTCCGGCTGACGAATCAGGTTCGACTGTTTGACGTCGCCGGTCGAACGCAGGGTCTGCTTGACCCAGGCGCTGTCGGGGGCGTGAATCGCCGCTTCGTCCATTGTCCAGTGCATGCGGTAGGCGAAGTCCAGCGGCTTGCCTGGCTCCGGCATGGTTTCCGGACTCCAGAAGGCAACGATGTTGTCGTTGGTTTCGTCGGCAGTCGGAATTTCTACCAGATCAACGGTGCCCTTGCCCCACTCGCCCTTCGGCTCGATCCAGGCGCTTGGGCGCTTGTCGTAGCGATCGTCGAGGTCTTCGTAGTGGCTGAAGTCACGGCCGCGCTGCAGCAGGCCGAAACCACGCGGGTTCTCGACACTGAAGTTGCTCACGGACAGGTGTTTCGGGTTGTTCAGCGGACGCCAGATCCACTCGCCGTTGCCGGCATGAATCGACAGACCGCTGGAGTCGTGCAGTTCACGACGGTAATTGAGGACTTTCGACGGCTGGTTGGCGCCGAACAGGAACATGCTGGTCAACGGCGCGATGCCCAGTTTGCCGACCTTGTCACGCAGGAACATCTGCGCTTTGACGTCGACAATGGTGTCGCTGCCCGGGCGCACGATCAGGCGGTAGGCACCGGTGGCACGCGGCGAATCAAGCAGGGCAAAGATCACCAGGTGCTTGTCGCCCGGCTTCGGCTGTTGAATCCAGAACTCGCGGAAACGCGGGAATTCTTCGCCCGACGGCAGCGCGGTATCGATCGCCAGGCCACGGGCCGACAGACCGTAGGTGTGACCTTTGCCAACGACGCGGAAGTAGCTCGCGCCGAGCATGGTCATGATTTCGTCTTGCTTGTCGGCCTTGTTGATCGGGTACAGCACACGGAAACCGGCGTAGCCCAGTTGCTCAGTGGCCTTCGGATCGAACTTGAGGTCGCCGAAATCGAAGCGGGTCGGATCGTATTTGATCTCTTCGACGGTGTTCGCCGTGATTTCGTTGATTTTCACCGGCGTATCGAAGTGCATGCCCTGGTGGTAGAAGGACAGCTTGAATGGAGTCTTCTGATCGGCCCACTCCGCTTTTTCGGTGAGGAAGCGGATTTTCTGGTAGTCCGCGAACTTCATATCACGGAATTCGTTCGGCAGGTTGCTGCGCGGGGCTTCGAACTTCTGCCCGGCCAGCTCTTTAGCCTTGGCCGATACATCGTCAAGATTGAACGCCCAAAGCTGGCCGGCGCTGAGCAGGCACAGGAGCGCCGAACCCGCTACCAGGGCACTTCGCATGCGTTTGGCAGACATTTTTGCTGCATTACAGGGACTAACAATCACGAGCAACCCTCGCCGAAAACAGATCAAAAAACCAACGGCCAGCTATCTATATGCCAGGTTGGCGAGCATTGTTCCGACTCCGCTAGGGCAAAATGATTCCCCAATCGGATCCAGACAAGTCTCTACCTAAGTCAAAAATGGAACAGCGAACGCTGATCCCCATAGCGCGCGATTATCTAGTAGCCCGCGTGACAACGCATCAGGGGTAACAAAGTATTTATCGCGAAAAACGCCTGTTTTCAGTCGAAAAGCCCTTGAAAAGATGTTTCAAGCGCTTTCATGTCTGTAACAGGAAGGTTACCGGGCCATCGTTGACCAGGTGCACCTGCATATCCGCGCCGAATCTACCTGATGCCACAGTGCCATGCATCTGTTTCGCTTTGCTTAATAGATAGTCGAACAATTCCTCGCCCAATGCCGGAGGGGCCGCGGTCGAGAAACTCGGGCGCAACCCGCTCTTGGTGTCGGCAGCCAGGGTGAACTGAGAGACCAGCAGCAACCCGCCACCTACATCCGCCAGGGACAGATTCATCTTGCCCTCGGCGTCACTGAATACCCGATAGTTAAGCAGCTTATGCAGAAGTTTGTCGGCACTGGTACGCGTGTCGTCGGGTTCGACCGCCACCAGCACCAGCAAACCCTGATCCACCGCACCGACTATCTCTCCGGCGACTTCGACTCGCGCACCGCGCACGCGCTGTAAAAGCCCCTTCATGCTTCTTCGGGCGGCAGGTCGAGCAGGCGACGGGCCATGTTGCTCGCGGCACGCACCAGCGCATCGGTGATGCCCGGTTCGGAGGCGGCGTGACCGGCGTCGCGAATCACCTGCAGCTCGCTGTTCGGCCACGCCTGATGCAGCTCCCAGGCGTTGTCCAGCGGACAGATCACGTCGTAACGACCGTGAATGATCACCCCCGGCAGATGGGCAATCTTGCCCATGTCGCGAATCAGTTGATTCGGCTCGAGGAACGCATTGTTGGTGAAGTAGTGACACTCGATCCGCGCGATCGACAGGGCGCGCTGCGGCTCAGAGAAACGGTCGACCACCAGCGGGTTCGGCCGCAGGGTCGCGGTGCGCCCTTCCCACGTCGACCAAGCCTTGGCCGCGTGCATCTGGGCGATCTGATCGTTACCGACCAGACGCTTGTGGAAGGCGCTGAGCAGATCGTCGCGCTCGTCCAGCGGGATCGGCGCGATGTAGTCCTGCCAGTAATCGGGGAACAGACGGCTGGCACCGGCCTGATAGAACCACTCGATTTCCTGCGGGCGGCAGAGGAAGATCCCTCGCAGGATCAGACCGTGTACGCGCTCCGGGTGGGTTTGCGCGTAGGCCAGCGCCAGGGTCGAACCCCACGAACCGCCGAACAGCACCCATTTGTCGATGCCCAGGTGCTTGCGGATACGCTCGAGGTCGGCGACCAGATCCCAGGTGGTGTTGTTTTCCAGGCTGGCGTGCGGGGTGGAGCGTCCGCAGCCGCGCTGGTCGAAGGTAACAATGCGATACAGGTTCGGATCGAAATAGCGACGGCTCTGCGCGTCGCAACCGGCACCCGGGCCGCCGTGGATGAATACCACCGGCAAGCCTTCCGGCGAACCGCTTTCGTCGACGTACAGCGTGTGGGTGTCATCGACAGCCAGATCGTGCCGGGCATGGGGTTTGATCTGCGGAAACAATGTCTGCATTGCGCGCTCCGTAAGGGGTCGAGGTCATCCCTGGGGGGACTTCTATTATTCTGCCGTTGGGCATCATAAACCCGATTTACGTCAATGAGCATGCCTGAGGACATGAATCAAAACCTGTGGCGAGGGAGCTTGCTCCCGCTGGGCTGCGGAGCAGCCCCAAAACAGTCAGCCGAGTGTTCCCGGTTGAATCCGGATTGCCGCTTTACGACGGCTGCGCCGCCGAGCGGGAGCAAGCTCCCTCGCCACAGTTTTCTCTGCGAGTTATGCGGTGTAGTGCGACTTTGCCCAGGCCAGATAGCCCTGCAGCAACTCTTTCAGCACCACCCGCGTCGGCTCCGCCAGATCGGCGCGGTAGCGGAACGGTTCGAACTCTTCCATATAGGTGCTCTGGCACAGTTCCAGCTGCACGGCGTGGATGTTCTCGGCGGGGTTGCCGTAATGGCGGGTGATATGGCCGCCCTTGAAGCGCCCGTTGAGCACGTGGCTGTAATTGCCATGCCGGGCGCAGATCGCCTGCAGTTGCTCCGCCAATTGCGGATCACAGCTCGCGCCGTTGAAGGTGCCGAGGTTGAAGTCCGGCAGTTTGCCGTCGAACAGGTGCGGGATGATCGAACGGATCGAATGCGCGTCGAACAACAGCGCATAGCCGAACTCGGCTTTCAGCCGCGCCAGCTCCTGTTGCAGGGTGCGGTGATACGGCGTCCAGATCTGTTCCAGGTAGGTCGCGCGTTCTTCTTTCGAGGGCTCGTGCCCTTCGCGGAACAACGGAATGCCATCGAACAGCGTCGCCGGATACAGCCCGGTGGTGGCACCGGCGTACAACGGCTTGTCATCAGACGGACGGTTGAGGTCGATGACGAACCGCGAGTACTCGGCGGCCAACGTGCTGGCGCCGAGTTCCTCGGCAAAATCGTAAAGCTGCGGAATGTGCCAGTCGGTATCCGGCAGGCTTTTCGCATCGGCGATCAGCCCGGCCTCGACCGCTGGCGTCAGACGCACGCCGGCATGCGGCATGCTGATCAGCAGCGGTACGCGACCTTGTTTGAAATTCAGAACCTTATCCACAACCGCTCTCCTACAGACTTGATTCGACGCCGTGACGCACGACGCGTTTGTCCAGATCACCACCGAGCCAATAGGCCAGATCCGCCGGACGATCGATGTGCCAGGCGACGAAATCCGCGACCTTGCCGACTTCCAGCGAACCGTGGGTGTCAGCCATGCCCAGCGCCTGCGCGGCATGAATGGTCGCGCCGGCCAGGGCTTCTTCCGGGGTCATGCGGAAACAGGTGCAGGCCATGTTCAGCATCAGGCGCAGCGACAGCGCGGGCGAGGTGCCGGGATTGAGGTCGCTGGCGATGGCGATCTTGACCTTGTGTTTGCGCAGGGCGTCCATCGGCGGCAACTGGGTTTCGCGCAGGAAATAAAACGCGCCCGGCAACAGCACGGCGACGGTGTCGGACTTGGCCATGGCGATGGCGTCATCCTCATCCATGAACTCCAGATGATCGGCAGACAACGCGTGATACCGCGCGGCCAGACTGGAACCATGCAGCGACGACAGTTGTTCGGCGTGCAGCTTCACCGGCAGGCCGAGTTTTTGCGCAGTGATGAACACCCGCTCGACCTGCTCCGGCGAGAACGCCAGGTATTCACAGAACGCGTCCACCGCATCGACCAGCCCTTCGGCGGCCAGCGCCGGAAGCATCTCGGCGCAGATGTGCTCGATGTAGTCGTCAGCGCGATCCTTGTACTCCGGCGGCAGCGCATGAGCCGCCAGACAGGTGCTGCGTACGCTGATCGGCAGTTCTGCGGCGAGCCGGCGAATCACCCGCAGGATCTTGCGTTCGCTGGCCAGATCCAGACCGTAGCCGGACTTCATCTCGACCGTGGTCACGCCGTCGCGCATCAGGCTTTTCAGGCGCTTGGCGGCGCTGGCGAACAGCTCGTCTTCAGTCGCTTCACGGGTGGCGCGCACGGTGCTGGCGATGCCGCCGCCCTGCGCGGCGATCTCAGCGTAGCTGACGCCTTGCAGGCGCTTCTCGAATTCGCCGCTGCGGTTGCCGCCGAACACTGTGTGGGTGTGGCAGTCGATCAGCCCCGGGGTGACCCACGCGCCTTGCAGATCGTTGACCGCCGGGTATTCGCCAGAAGGCAGCAGATTGCGCGGACCGATCCACTCGATGTGCGCACCGGACGTGACGATGGCTGCGTCCTCGATGATCGAGTAGACGCCCTGCGCCATGGTTGCGACGTGGCAGCGTTGCCAGAGGGTTTTCATCCCAAGTCCTCGTCTTGTTCAAAATCGATTCGCGAGCAAGCCCGCTCCCACAGTTGAAATGCGTTCCCCTGTGGGAGCGGGCTTGCTCGCGAAGAGGCCCTTACAGGCTAGGCAAAAGCTTCGCAGGAACCAGCTCGCTCAAGCACCGCGAAGCCAGCAGCTCAGTCGCCGCATTGATGTCCGGCGCAAAGAAGCGGTCCTTCTCATAGAACGGCACTTCCTTGCGCAGAATCGCCCGCGCCTGCTCCAGCTTGGCCGAGGTCTTCAGACCGTTACGCAAATCCAGCCCCTGCACCGCCGCCAGCCATTCCACCGCGAGAATTCCGCGGGTGTTCTCGGCCATTTCCCACAGGCGCTTGCCAGCGGCCGGAGCCATCGACACGTGGTCTTCCTGGTTGGCCGAGGTCGGCAGGCTGTCCACCGAATGCGGATGGGACAGTGCCTTGTTCTCGCTGGCCAGTGCCGCGGCGGTCACCTGGGCGATCATGAAACCGGAGTTGACGCCGCCATTGGCCACCAGGAACGGCGGCAGCTGCGACATGTGCTTGTCCATCATCAGCGAGATGCGGCGCTCGCTCAGCGAGCCGATTTCGGCGATGGCCAGGGCCATGTTGTCGGCGGCCATGGCCACCGGTTCGGCGTGGAAGTTACCACCGGAAATCACGTCGCCTTCAGCCGCGAATACCAACGGGTTGTCGGAGACGGCGTTGGCTTCGACCACCAGCACTTCAGCGGCCTGGCGGAACTGGGTCAGGCAGGCGCCCATGACTTGCGGCTGGCAACGCAGCGAGTACGGGTCCTGGACCTTCTCGCAGTTCTGGTGCGAATCAGAGACTTCGCTGCGCTCACCGAGCAGATCGCGGTAAGCCATGGCCGCGTCGATCTGGCCTTTCTGCCCACGGGCCGCGTGGATGCGCGCGTCAAACGGCGAGCGCGAACCGAGCACCGCTTCAACCGTCAGACCGCCGATTGCCAGCGCACCGGCAAACAGGTCTTCACCTTCAAACAGACCGCGTAGGGCAAATGCGGTCGATACCTGAGTACCGTTGAGCAGTGCCAGACCCTCTTTCGCCGCCAGGGTCAGCGGGGTCAGACCAGCGACTTTCAGCGCTTCGGTGGCTTCCATCCACTCGCCCTTGTAGCGCGCCTTGCCCTCGCCCAGCAGCACCAGCGACATGTGCGCCAGCGGCGCGAGGTCACCCGATGCACCGACCGATCCCTTGAGCGGAATGTGCGGATAAACCTCGGCGTTGATCAGCGCGATCAGTGCGTCGATCACCACGCGGCGGATGCCGGAGAAACCACGGCTGAGGCTGTTGACCTTGAGCACCATGATCAAGCGCACCAACTCATCGCTGATCGGCTGGCCGACACCGGCAGCGTGAGACAGCACCAGCGAACGCTGGAGGTTTTCCAGGTCTTCGCTGGCGATGCGGGTCGAAGCCAGCAGGCCGAAACCGGTGTTGATGCCGTAGGCGGTGCGGTTCTCCGCGAGGATCTGCTCGACGCAGGCCACGCTGGCCTCGATCTGCGCGGAGGCGCTGTGGTCGAGGGTCAGTTTGACCGGGTGTTGATAGACGTCACGCAGTTGGGCCAGGCTCAGTTGGCCGGGAATCAGGTTCAGCGCAGTCATTAAAATGCTCCTTTTGAGAGTTTGTTATTGGCTCGCCAGTCGCTCCGGATAATTCCGTTGTCCGTCGCATTTCGCCTTTTGGACGATCCGCGCCTTGGCACGCTGGCGTTGTAAAAATCAGTGCAGATTCGGTAATACGTTGTGCAGCGAATTCGGGTCCTTCAAAACGCTCGCGGCGGCGGCGATATCCGGCGCCAGCCAGCGATCCTGATCGTAGGCCGGGACTGTTTCACGCAGCAGTCGCCACGCCCGGTCAGTGCCCACGCCGAAGCGCTGTTCCTTGAGGAATTCGAACGCCTGCGCCGCCAGCAGATATTCGATGGCAAGAATCTGCGTGCAGTTTTCCAGAGCGCGGTGCAGCTTCAGCGCAGCGCTGGTGCCCATGCTCAAGTGGTCCTCCTGCAAGCCGGAGGTGACATAGTTGTCGAGCACGGCCGGTTGCGCCAGTTGGCGGTTCTCGGCACACAGCGAAGCGGCGACGTATTGCACGATCATCATCCCGGAGTTCACCCCCGGGTTGGCCACCAGAAACGCCGGCAGACCGCTGACGTGCGGGTTGACCAGACGATCGAGACGACGCTCGGCAATCGAGCCAATCTCGGCCATGGCAATCGCCAGCAGATCCGCCGCCATCGCCACCGACTGACCGTGCGGGTTGGCCTGCGACATCACCCGGAAGTTGTCCGGCGTGCCCAGCAGCAACGGGTTGTCGGTGCAGCCGTTGAGCTCGGCTTCGACCTGTTTGATCGCGTGCGCCAGTTGATCACGCGCCGCGCCGTGCACCTGCGGGATCGAACGAATGCTCAGCGCATCCTGAGTACGAATGCCTTGGCTCGCCGCGATCACCTCACTGCCGTCGAGCAAGGCCCGCAGGTTGATCCCGACCTGCTGCATGCCCGGGTGTGGCTTGAGCGCGATGATCTCGGCATCGAACGCGGCGATCTGCCCGCGCTGCGCTTCGAAACTCATGGCGCCGATCACGTCGGCCCACTGCACCAGCCGCGTCGCATCGGCAATCGCCAGGCAGCTGAGGCCGGTCATGCACGGGGTGCCGTTGACCAGGCACAAACCGTCCTTCGCACCGAGCTGCACCGGTTGCAGGCCTTCTTCGGCCAGCGCTTGTTGCGCCGAGGTGATCTGTCCGCGATAGCTGACATTACCGACGCCCAGCAGGGCGATGCCGATGTGCGCCATGTGCGTCAGGTAACCCACCGAGCCTTGCGATGGCACTTGCGGGGTGATGCCGCGATTGAGCAACGCCAGCAGCGCTTCGACCACACGGCGATGAATGCCGGATTTGCCGTGGCTGTAGTTGTGGATCGCCGCGCAAAGGATCGCGCGAGTCTGCTCATCAGGCAGCACCGGGCCGACGCCACAGGCGTGGCTGAGCAAGGTATTGCGCGAGAGCTGGCTGAGTTGTTCGTCCTTCAGCGAGACGTTGGACAGACCACCCAGACCGGTGTTGACGCCGTAAGCGCGTTCGCCGCTTTCGACGATGCGCTGGACGATGCCCTGAGCGTTTTCGATGCGCGCCCAGGTTTCGCTCGACAGCTCCAAGGTGGCGCCGTGACGGGCGACGGCGACCACGTCCTGCCAACGCAAGGGGGTACCAGTGATGATGATTTTTTCAGCCTGGGACATCTAAAACCTCATGCCTATTCTGTTGATACACCAACCTGTGGCGAGGGAGCTTGCTCCCGCTGGACTGCGAAGCAGGCCCAAAATTTTTGCGACCGCTGCGCGCTCGAGCGGGAGCAAGCTCCCTCGCCACAAAAGCAGTCTCACCCTTAGTCCACTAAACCACCGCCGCCCGCCGCTGCACGAACCGGTCGACATACTCATCCGCCGGCGAATGCAGGATCTCTCTCGGGGTGCCGACCTGAATCAGGCGGCCGTCCTTGAGGATCGCGATGCGGTTGCCGATGCGCACGGCCTCGTCGAGGTCGTGGGTGATGAAGACGATGGTCTTGTGCAGGGTCTTTTGCAGCTCCAGCAACTGGTCCTGCATCTCGGCGCGGATCAGCGGATCCAGCGCACTGAACGCTTCGTCCATCAGAATAATGTCGGTGTCCGCCGCCAATGCACGGGCCAGGCCCACGCGCTGACGCATGCCGCCGGAGAGCTGGTGCGGGTATTTGTTTTCGTAGCCCTTGAGGCCGACGGTGTTGATCCAGTGCAAGGCGCGCTCGTTGCACAGTTGCTTGCTCTCGCCGCGCACTTTCAGGCCGTAGGCGACGTTCTCGATCACGGTCTTGTGCGGCAGCAGGCCGAAGCTCTGGAACACCATGCTGATCTTGTGCCGGCGAAATTCGCGCAGCGCTTCCATGTCGTATTGCAGGATGTCCACGCCGTCGACCAGGATCGCGCCGCTGGTGGGGTCGATCAGGCGATTGAAGTGGCGCACCAGGGTTGATTTGCCGGAACCGGACAGGCCCATGATCACGAAGATCTCGCCAGTGCCGATGCTCAGCGACAGGTCGTTGACCCCGACCACGCAACCGGTCTCGTTGAGCACTTGATCCTTGGTCTTGCCCTGGCCGACCATCGCCAGTGCGTCCTTGGCGCGGTTGCCGAAAATCTTGAAGACGTTTTTGACTTCGATCTTGCTCACGGTTGCGTTGCTCATTTGCTCACCTCATGCCGTGGCCGACCGTACGCCTGAGTAATGCGGTCGATGACCACCGCGAGAATCACGATCGCCAGACCGGCTTCGAGGCCGCGTCCGACGTTGAGGGTCTGAATCCCCACCAGCACGTCCTCACCCAGACCACGGGCGCCGATCATCGAGGCGATCACCACCATCGACAGGGCCATCATGGTGGTCTGGTTGATCCCGGCCATGATGCTCGGCAGGGCCAGCGGCAGTTGCACGCCGAACAGTTGCTGCCAGCGGTTGGCACCGAAAGCGTTGATCGCTTCCATCACTTCGCCGTCGACCTGGCGGATGCCCAGATCAGTCAGGCGGATCAGCGGCGGCGCGGCGTAGATCACCGTGGCGAAAATCGCCGGGACTTTACCCAGACCGAACAGCATCAGCACCGGAATCAGGTACACGAAGCTGGGCATGGTTTGCATGATGTCGAGCAGCGGCATCAGCACCGAACGCAGGCGATTGCTGCGCGCCGAGAGAATCCCCAGCGGAATGCCGATCAGCACCGATATGATCGTCGCGACCATCATCAGCGCCAGGGTCTGCATGAGTTTGTCCCACAGGCCGACAGCGCCCACCAGGAACAACAGACCGACGATGACCGCAGTCGTGACGACTTTACGCGTGGCGTGCCAGGCGACGACGCCGACGATCGCCAGCATCAACCACCACGGCGCCGCACGCAGCAGGCCTTCGAGGTTCACGATGGCCCAGAGCAAGGTGTCCGAGATGTGGCGGAATACATCACCGTAGTTGGTGACCAGCGCATCGACCCAACCGTTGACCCAGTCGGCGATGGAAAAGGTAAATCTTTCGGGAAACATAAGCGGCTCTCAATCAGAAATCTCAATCAAGCGATTTACGGCATATCTCCCGGCCAGCCTCACGGTTGACCGGGAGGTATCGACCTACAGCGCCGCGTCGATTTTTTTGGCAGCGTCGTCACTGACCCACGCATGCCAGACTTCAGGATGTTCCTTGAGGAAGATTTTCGCCAGCTTCGGCGACTCGATACGTTCCTTCGCCATGCGTCCCAGGTTCTGGTTCAGCAGGTCGATCGGCAGGTTGACCTTTTCCAGCACGGCCACCAATTCCGGGGCTTGCTCGTGGAAGGCTTTCGACAGGCCGACCTTGATGCTCAGGCTCTTGTCGACGCCCGGTTTTTCTTCGAGTTTGACCGCATCGATCTGGCCCATCAGCGGGGTTGGCGTCCAGTAGTAGAACAGGATCGGCTCGCCACGCTTGTAGCTCGACAGCACCGCCGCATCCAGCGCCGGGCCGGTGCCCGGACGGAAGTTGGTGTAGCTGTTTTCCAGGCCGTAGCTCTTGAGCATTTCGCTGTTGTCCAGCTCGCAGGTCCAGCCGGCCGGGCAGTTGTAGAAACGGCCCTTGGACGGCTCTTCGGCGTCTTTGAAAATGGCCGCGTATTTGCCCAGATCGGCGATGTTTTTCAGGTCCGGCGCTTTTGGCTCAAGCTTGCGCTTGGCGTCGCCTTCGATCACGTAGCGCGGCACGTACCAGCCTTCGACCGCACCAACGATCGGCGCGCCGACACCGACGACCTTGCCGGCCTTCTCGGCCTTGTTCCAGACATCGCTGCGGCCGACCCACTCTTCGGCGAACACTTGAATGTCGTTGCTGCTCAGGGCGTTCTCCATGGTGATGGAGTTGCCCGGCAGGCTGTCGGTCTTGCAGTCGTAGCCTTTCTCCAGCACCACTTGCAGGACGTCGGTCAGCAGCATGCCGCTTTCCCAGTTCAGGCCGGCAAACTTCACCGGTTTGCCCGATTCGCACCAGCCAGCTGCCTGAGTCGCACCGGCACTGGCCAACAGGCCCATGGACAGCAATGTGGTCAGCAGGGTCTTGTTCGATTTCATTGTCGCGACGCTCCTAATCATGAATTGGCTTACGGCAGTTCAAGAGGCATCCAGCCCTGTCCACGTCCAGTCAGGCCTGCGCCGCAGCGCGACTGGCCCCACTTTTTTCAGGTTGTACATCGCTGTTCTGCTCGACCGGCAGAATCAGGTGATCGGGCACCGAGCCGTGCCATTTTTTCGCGCACAGGTAATACAGCGCGGCAGGCAACACCAGACCGATGATCCAGGAGATATCCACATCACCGAGGGCCGCCACCAGCGGGCCGGTGTAGAACTTGGTGGAGATGAACGGCAACTGCACCAGCACACCGAACACATAGATGCTGATCCCGAGCAGGTTCCAGCGCCCGTAACGACCGTTCGGATCGGCCAGCGCCGGCACGTCGTAGCGCTCGCGGGTGATGCAGTAGTAGTCGACGAGGTTGATCGCGCTCCATGGCGTGAAGAACGCCAGCAGGAACAGAATGAAAGACTTGAACGCACCGAGGAACGAGTGCTGACCGAGCAAGGCGATCAGGGTTGCCGCACTGACAATCACCAGCACGAACACCAGACGCTGCAGGCGCGAGACCGTCAGGTGGCCACGGAAGCCGCTGATGATGGTCGCGATGCACATGAAGCTGCCATAGGAGTTCAGCGTCGAGATGGTCACCTTGCCGAACGCGATGCTGAAGTACAGCAGCGCGGCGGTGGCCCCGGTGCCGCCCAGCCCGACGATGTAGGCCACTTCGTGACCGGCGAACTGGCCGTTGGCCGAAGCTGCCGCGAACACGCCGAGGACCATCGCCACCTGCGCGCCGATGACCGAACCTGCGCCAGCGGCAAAGAAGGTTTTCACCGAGGAAATCTTGCTCGGCAGGTAACGCGAGTAGTCCGCCACATAAGGGCCGAAAGCGATCTGCCAGGACGCCGCGAGCGACACCGCCAGCAGGAAGCTGCTCCAACTGAAGTGGCGAATTTGCAGGAGTGCGCCAACGTCCACCTGGCTCAGCAGGCGGCTGAACAGATACACAAAGGCAATCACGCCAATCACACTGGCGACCCGGCCGATCCAGTGGATCACCCGATAACCGAGCACCGTGACCAGCACGATGACACTGGCGAACAGCAGAATGCCGACGGTGTCGCTGACGCCAAACAACTGGCCCAGCGCCTGACCGGAAAGCACCGTACCGGTGGCGGTGAAACCCAGGTACATCAGGCACACCAGCACGATCGGAATCGCCGCACCGTACACGCCAAATTGCACGCGGCTGGAAATCATCTGCGGCAGGCCCAGCTTCGGCCCTTGCGCCGCATGCAGCGCCATCACGCCGCCGCCCAGCAGTTGACCGATCAACAGACCGATCAACGACCAGAACACATCACCGCCCAGCACCACGGCCAGGGCCCCGGTGACAATCGCAGTGATTTGCAGATTCGCACCCATCCACAGGGTGAACTGGCTAAACAGACGACCGTGTCTTTCCGCTTCCGGGATGTAGTCGATCGAACGCCTTTCGATCAACGGTTTGTTGCTTGCACGATCAGGGGTTACAGCCATGATTCAACCTCTGTGGATTGTTTTAATTGTTCACTGAGCTTCGGTAGGGCTGCTTTTCTGTGGGAGCGAGCTTGCTCGCGAATTGGCCAGCACATTCAACATCTGTGCTGGCTGACAGATTGCTTTCGCGAGCAAGCTCGCTCCCACATAAAGCCAAAGCGTGTTACTTGCCGCCGGTAATCATCGGCAGGTTCAGCCCCTGCTCCTTGGCGCAGTCGATAGCGATCTGGTAACCGGCATCGGCGTGACGCATGACACCGGTGGCCGGGTCGTTGTGCAGGACGCGGGCAATGCGCTCGGCCGCTTCGTCGGTACCGTCGCAGACGATTACCATGCCCGAGTGCTGGGAGAAGCCCATGCCGACACCGCCACCGTGGTGCAGGGACACCCAGGTCGCGCCGCTCGCGGTGTTGAGCAGAGCGTTGAGCAGTGGCCAGTCGGAGACCGCGTCGGAACCGTCCTGCATCGATTCGGTTTCGCGGTTCGGGCTGGCTACCGAGCCGGAGTCGAGGTGGTCGCGACCGATGACGATCGGCGCCGACAGCTCGCCGCTGCGCACCATTTCGTTGAACGCCAGACCGAGCTTGGCGCGCAGGCCCAGACCGACCCAGCAGATACGTGCCGGCAGACCCTGGAAGCTGATGCGCTCGCGGGCCATGTCCAGCCAGTTGTGCAGGTGCGCGTCGTCCGGGATCAGCTCTTTGACTTTGGCGTCGGTCTTGAAGATGTCCAGGGGATCACCCGACAGCGCCGCCCAGCGGAATGGACCGATGCCACGGCAGAACAGCGGACGGATGTAGGCCGGGACGAAGCCCGGGAAGTCGAACGCGTTTTCCACGCCTTCTTCCTGCGCCATCTGACGGATGTTGTTGCCGTAGTCGAAGGTCGGAATGCCTTGCTTCTGGAAGTCCAGCATGGCTTTGACGTGGACCGCCATCGATTGCTTGGCGGCTTTGATCACGGCGGCCGGCTCGGTCTTGGCACGAGCGCGGTACTCTTCCCAGGTCCAGCCCGCCGGCAGGTAGCCGTTCAGTGGGTCGTGGGCGCTGGTCTGGTCGGTGACCATGTCCGGGCGCACGCCGCGCTTGACCAGTTCCGGCAGGATTTCTGCCGCGTTGCCCAGCAGCGCGATGGAAATCGCTTTGCCTTCGGCGGTGTATTTGGCGATGCGCGCCAAGGCGTCATCGAGGTCTTTGGCCTGCTCATCGACGTAGCGGCTTTTCAGGCGGAAATCGATGCTCACCTGCTGGCATTCGATGTTCAGCGAGCAGGCACCGGCCAGGGTGGCGGCCAGCGGCTGAGCGCCGCCCATGCCGCCGAGACCGGCGGTCAGCACCCACTTGCCCTTGAGGTTGTCGTTATAGTGCTGGCGACCGGCTTCGACGAAGGTTTCGTAGGTGCCCTGAACGATGCCCTGGCTGCCGATGTAGATCCAGCTGCCGGCGGTCATCTGGCCGTACATGGCCAGGCCTTTGGCGTCGAGTTCGTTGAAGTGTTCCCAGCTCGCCCAGTGCGGCACCAGGTTGGAGTTGGCGATCAGTACGCGCGGGGCGTTGCTGTGAGTCTTGAACACGCCGACCGGTTTGCCCGACTGCACCAGCAGGGTTTCGTCGTCATTGAGGTGGGTCAGACTCTCGACGATCTTGTCGTAGCACTCCCAGTTACGCGCGGCGCGACCGATACCACCGTAAACCACCAGCTCTTTCGGGTTCTCGGCCACTTCCGGATCGAGGTTGTTCATCAGCATGCGCAGCGGCGCTTCGGTCAGCCAGCTCTTGGCGGTCAGCTTGTTGCCGCGCGATGCACGGATTTCGACGTCACGTCTCTTTGTATAAACGGCAGTTGTAGGCTTATTGTCAGTCACGAAAAAGACTCCTCAGCGATCAATTCAAACCAACCCTGGCAGTGGGCAAGCAGCCTGTGCGCCTCAATGCGCGACAAGCGAATCAGTGGACGCTGCGGACTTATACGCATACGTCTTTACTTGTACATACAAGCATATGCAATCAAGCGGCCAACTTGCCGGCGGGCAGTTCAGGAAAAATTGCGGACAGCGCTGGAGAGCGCCTGACACAAGGGTTGTGGCGTGGATGAATTTTTTTGCAGGGAGGAAATGAGGTAGCGGCGGATCGTTACGAACCCGTGGTTTTGCGCCACGCTGGGGCGTTCGGTAACAAGTTGGTGCGTGAAGGGAAACAGCCTGCGTGAACGCAATTGTGGCGAGGGAGCTTGCTCCCGCTGGAGGCCGAAGGACTCCCAATTCCGGCATCTACCGGTTTTGGGGCCGCTTCGCAGCCCAGCGGGAGCAAGCTCCCTCGCCACAATGTGTTTTATTTGAGCAGGATAATCAGCGTGCCGTCAGCTCGATCACGCAGCACGGAGCATTGACGGCCACTTCAACCAGACCGCTGTTACCGTCCAGTTGCACACAATCATGTCGGCCCAATTGCGCGACGCTGTCAGCGACTTTCGCCTCAAGCAACTCACTGACACTGAACACCACCACCGTCCCCGCCGAGCTGAAGAACCGCTGCTCGCCGTCCAGCCACTGCAAGCGCGCGCTGTAACGCTGTGGCGCGTAGATCAGGTTGAAGTCGCGGATCGCGCCGCCGAGCAAGGTGCAGGAGACCTGGCTTTCGCCGCTGAACGCAAACGGGTCCAGCGGTAACAGTGGGCGCGTGTCATCACCGTCGACACACAGGGTCATGCCATCGCCCTGCAACACGGTGATCACCCGCTGATAACCGCTGAAGGTGGAGAACCCCCCGGACTCGGCGATGTCGGCGATCGACAGGCGCCAGCCGAACCCCTCAAGGCCTGCGCCCGCGTCACGGGTGATTTCTTCGGTGCTGCCGCCGCCGTTTTTCCACGGCATGCGCGGGTAACCCTCGGCGCGTAAAACTTTCAGTGCACTCATTTATGAAAGCGTCCTTCCAGACGATGACGGGAACCTGGGTGGATCAGGCGCGCCGCAGTCACCGGCTGCCGCCCTGACCAGGTGCGGCGACGGATCAGCAGGCACGGCTCGCCTTTTTCGATCTGCAGCAACTTGCACTCGGAGGGCTCGGCGAGGATCGCTTCAACCACGTGCTCGCCTTCGGTCAGCGGCGCGACCTGGTTGAGATAGGCGTAAGGGGTCTGCAGGGTGAAGTCCTGCTTGAGGTAATCCGGGGCGACCAGCGCGTTGACGAAACGGTCTTCGATTTGCACCGGAATATCGTTTTCGTAATGCACGATCAGCGAGTGGAAGACCTTCTGCCCTTCGCGCATGTCCAGCGCCAGCGCGCGCTCGGAACCGGCGGCCTCTTCTTCGAGGGTGATCACCTGGCAGGTGTGGCGATGGCCACGGGAGGCGATTTCGTCGGCGATGTTGTGCACTTCGAACAGCGCGGACTGGCTCTTTGGTTCGGCGACAAACGTACCGACACCTTGCATGCGCACCAGCAGACCGTCGGCGGTCATCTCGCGCAGGGCGCGGTTGATGGTCATGCGGCTGAAACCGAGCTGGCTGACCAGTTCGCTTTCCGATGGCACGCGGTAGTGCGGTGGCCAGTTACCGCTGTCGATCTGCTGGGTGATCATCTGTTTGACGCGGGCGTACAAGGGCGCCGGACTGTCGCCCAGGTTCGCGGCCAACGGAGAGACTGGAGGCGGAGTCGGCACGGTTGATCCCTGTTTATTGGCTGAAAGTTGCTAGCTTGCCGGAGTTTACCGGGCAGGCAAACGTCTGTATATGTATATACAAATAACACACGATGGGGTGCTGAACCATGTCCGCCTTCTTTGCCGAACGCGCGCTGCTGCCTAACGGATGGGCCAACAATGTACGTCTTGAGGTCAGCGCCGATGGCCTGCTGACCCGAATCCTGGCCGATTCCACCGCAGACGGCGCCGAGCGGCTGAGCGGTCCGCTGCTGCCGGGGATGCCCAATCTGCACTCCCACGCCTTCCAGCGCGCGATGGCCGGGCTGGCCGAAGTGGCCGGTAATCCGAACGACAGTTTCTGGACCTGGCGTGACCTGATGTATCGGCTGGTCGGAAAAATCAGCCCGGAGCAACTCGGCGTCATTGCCCGTCAGCTGTACATCGAAATGCTCAAGGCCGGTTACACCTCGGTCGCCGAATTCCACTACGTGCACCACGACAACAACGGTCAGCCGTATGCCGATCCGGCCGAGCTGGCGCTGCGCATCAGTCAGGCCGCAAGCGACAGCGGCATCGGCCTGACCCTGCTGCCGGTGCTCTATAGCCACTCGGGCTTCGGCGGTCAGACGCCGAACGATGGCCAGCGCCGCTTCATCAACAGCAGCGAAAACTACCTGAAGCTGCAATCGCGCCTGCAACCTCTACTGGCGCAGCAAAAAGCCCAATCGCTGGGTCTGTGCTTCCACTCGTTGCGCGCGGTCACCCCGCAGCAGATCAGCGAAGTATTGGCCGCCAGCGACAAGCAATGCCCGGTGCATATCCACATCGCCGAACAGCAGAAGGAAGTCGATGACTGCCTGAGCTGGAGCGGCCGCCGTCCATTGCAGTGGCTGTACGAAAACACCGAAGTCGATCAGCGCTGGTGTCTGGTCCACGCGACTCACGCCAACCCGGAAGAAGTCACGCTGATGGCCAAGAGTCGCGCCATCGCCGGCCTGTGCCTGACCACCGAAGCCAACCTCGGCGACGGGATTTTCCCGGCGGTGGATTTCCTCGCTCAGGGCGGCCGCATGGGCATCGGCTCCGATAGCCATGTGTCGCTCAGCGTGGTCGAAGAGTTGCGCTGGCTGGAATACGGCCAGCGGCTGCGCGACCAGCGGCGTAATCGTTTGTATGGCGCGGATCAGCCGATGGTCGGGCGCACGCTATATGACGCGGCACTGGATGGCGGCGCCCAGGCTTTGGGACAGCCGATCGGTGCGCTGGAAGTCGGCAAGCGTGCGGACTGGATCGTGCTCGACGGCAATGACCCGTATCTGGCCACGGCCAGTGGTGACGGGATCTTGAATCGCTGGTTGTTTGCCGGTGGCGATCGGCAGGTGCGCGACGTGCTGGTCAACGGCCAATGGGTGGTGCGTGACGGGCGGCATGCCGGCGAAGAGGAAAGTGCCAGAGCCTTCACCCAGGTTCTGCGCGAACTTCTGGGCTGACACAAAACAAAAATGTGGGAGCGGGCTTGCTCGCGAAAGCGGTGTATCAGTCAACATTTCAATCGACTGACACGCCCTCTTCGCGAGCAAGCCCGCTCCCACATTTGATCTTCGGTGATGCTTAATTCGAGGTCTTGGCCATCTGCCGATCCGACGCCCGCCAGATCAGGCGCGTGGTGTCGTAACCCTGCTGCCGCGCCTTGCTCAGCAACTCTTCACGCACTTCAGCGTTGACGGTCGGCGTACGCGACAGCAGCCACATGTACTTGCGACTCGGATCGCCAACGATGGCGGTCTTGTAGTCATCGCTGACGTACAGCACCCAGTATTGCCCCTTCGCCACACCCGGAATCAGCCGCGAGAACCAGGTATCGAACTCGACCCACAACTTGTCGGTCTTGCCCGGCACCTGTGGATAAGCCGTACCCTTGACCTCTTCCCACTGCCAGTCGGCCGTCAGGCAACGGTTGAGCACATCGACGTTGCCGTTGGTCTCGAGCGTGTAATGGGCCTCGGATTGCGCGCAGTTGCGCTGAAAGTACATCGGCATCCGCGCCAGTTCGTACCAGGTACCCTGGTAACGCTTGAGGTTGACCTCGTGGGCCGTCTTGGGCGCCAGCGGATCTTCACCGTGCGTGGCGCAGCCGGCCAGTACCAGGCCGGCAAAAAGGACAAGCAATAACCGCTTCATTGTTTTTCTCCCGTGGGCGCACAGCCCCGGTTTACTTCAGGCCTTGGCCGGAAAACATCAGCACTTTGTCACCGGCGTACTGCACGCTGATAAAGCTGTTCTTGTCGCCCCAGGTGCAACTGGACATGCCGAGCGCGCCCGAGCAGTCGGTAGGTTTGCCGAGCAACGTCTCGACTTCGGCCTTGGCCATGCCGGCCGACAGTTTCGAGTAGTTTTCCTGATTGACCTTGCTGCATGCGGCGAGCAGCACGCAAAAGGTCAGAAGGGCGATAGATCGCAGCGACATGAAGTAACTCCTGGAGCGGAAGGGGGATGGCATGGGGCCAACCAGAAGCTTAGAAGAGAAAACCCTCATCTGGTTCCCTTCAGAAATGGCTATTTATTGCTCCGCTCGTCTGGCTTTTGCCGATAAATCAGACACTTTGCAGGGCTTCTGAGCATTTCGTCGCTTTTCACAAAAGCGCCCTAATCTTTGGCGCACCGAGGCCGAAATAAGAGCAGCGCAAAGCCCCCGAGTGTGGCAAATTGCCGCCCTTTCTCGACCAGCCCCTTCGCGGTAGTTCATTCGATGACCAGAAACATGAAATTCAGCCACAAGATCTTGTTGGCTGCCGCCCTTGTGGTGGCCGTTGCATTCGCCTGTTTCATTTTGTTCAACGACTATCGACAACGCGAAGCCCTGAGCAGCAGCACCGAAGCCTCGATGCAGGAGCTGGGCAGCCTGACCACCAGCAACATCCAGACCTGGCTGGAAAGCCGTATCCAGTTGCTGCAATCGCTGTCGCAACAGGTCGCCGCCGACGGCAGCGCCCCGGCCAGCCTCAAACGCATCATCGACCTGCCCGCCTACACCGGCAATTTCCAGCTCAGCTACTTCGGCGGCGCTGACGGCGTGATGTTCTCGGTGCCCGCCGGCAACCGCGCGCCGGACTACGACCCGCGCGCCCGTGGCTGGTACAAGGCGGCCAACAGCGCGCAGCAGACCATCGTCACCGAACCCTACATCGCCGCGTCGTCGGGCAAACTGGTGATCACCGTCGCCACCCCGGTGCAGCGTCAGGGCCAGATGATCGGCGTGGCCGGTGCCGACATCGACCTGACCAGTGTCAGCGCGATCATCAACTCGCTCAACTTTGGTGGCCACGGCCATGCGTTCATCGTCAGTGCCGATGGCAAGATCCTGATTCACCCGGACAGCAAACTGGTCCTGAAAACCCTCGCCGAGGCCTATCCCAACGGCGCACCGAAAGTCAGCCCGGGCCTGAAAGAAGTCGAATTCGACGGCAAGACCCAACTGATCTCGTTCACCCGCGTCAACGGCGTGCCATCGGCTGACTGGTACGTGGCGCTGGTGCTGGACAAAGACACCGCGTTCTCGATGCTCAGCGAATTCCGCACCTCGGCGCTGATCGCCATGGCGATCGCGGTGGTGATCATCATCGCCCTGCTCGGCATGCTGATTCGCGTGCTGATGCAGCCGCTGCTGACCATGGGTCGCGCCATGCACGACATCGCCGAAGGCGAAGGCGACCTGACCAAGCGCCTGGTGATCCACGGCCATGACGAGTTCGGCGCGCTGGGCCTGTCGTTCAACCGCTTCGTCGAGCGTATTCACACCTCGATCCGCGAAGTGTCCTCGGCCACTGGCCAGGTCAACGAAGTCGCCCTGCGCGTGGTCGCCGCGTCGAATTCGTCGATGTACAACTCCGATCAGCAAGCGACCCGCACCAACAGCGTGGCCGCGGCGATCAACCAGCTCGGCGCCGCCGCTCAGGAAATCGCCCAGAACGCCGCCCTCGCCTCGCAGCATTCGAGCGACGCGCGCAGCCTGGCGGTCGACGGCCAGCAGGTTGTGGATAAAACCATTCAGGCCATGCAGCAGCTGTCGGCAAAAATCAGCGACTCCTGCGGCAACATCGAAACCCTCAACAGCAACACGGTGAACATCGGGCAGATTCTGGAAGTGATCACCAGCATCTCGCAACAGACCAACCTGCTGGCGCTCAACGCCGCGATCGAGGCGGCCCGCGCCGGTGAGGCTGGCCGAGGTTTCGCCGTGGTCGCTGACGAGGTGCGCAACCTCGCACACCGCACTCAGGATTCGGCGCAGCAAGTGCAGAAGATGATCGAAGAACTGCAGGTCGGCGCACGCCAGGCAGTCAGCATCATGACCGAGAGCCAGCGCGAGAGCGAAAGCAGCGTCGGCATCGCCAACCAGGCCGGCGAACGTCTGGGCAGCGTGACCCAGCGCATCGGCGAGATCGACGGGATGAACCAGTCGGTGGCTACCGCGACCGAAGAGCAGACCGCGGTGGTCGAGTCGATCAACGTCGACATCAACGAGATCAACACGCTGAACCAGGAAGGTGTCGAGAACCTGCAGGCGACCTTGCGGGCTTGCTCGGATCTGGAGCAGCAGGCGGCGCGCTTGAAGCAGCTGGTAGGCAGCTTCAGGATCTAAGGCGCGGCCAATGGCGTCTTCGCGAGCAAGCCCGCTCCCACAGGTTTTTGTGAACGACACAGATCCCCTTTGGGAGGCAGCCTGCTGGCGATGACGGCGTTAGCGACGATTGAATTTTGAGTTGAAATACGCTGGTCAGCTCGCAATGACGCTGGACTGAATTAAGACTAAACTCAGTCCTGTTCAATTTGGCGAGACTCAACCATGAAGCTTTCATCGCAAATCAAACCGATCAGCTACCTCAAAAGTCATACAGCGGAGATCGTCAAGTCGATCACTGAAAGCCGTGAGCCATTGGTCATCACCCAAAATGGTGAAGCCAAGCTTGTAGTTATGGACGTGAAAAGCTTTGAGGAGCAGGAAGACACAATGGCTTTGCTGAAGCTATTGGCAATGGGCAATCGGGAGATTGAGGAAGGCAAGTATCGAGACGCTGAGGATGTTTTCGCGGACGTGGACAGGGCCGACCATCAATGAGTTTGAAGGTCGTTATTCTTCAGTCCGCACAGACAGATCTCAAAGAACTCCGGACCTACCTTATCAAACAGTCCTCGAGTCAGACGTGGCAGAGTACCTACGCTAACCTCAAGAACGCCATTCTTGGTCTCGCAGACCTTCCTTATTCCGGTTCAATCCCCGAGGAAATCGAGAAGCTCAACCTTGGTCAATACCGACAAATCATTTCCGGGATGAACCGAGTCATTTATGAAGTCAGAGAAAAAACCGTCTTCGTTCATATCATTGTCGACTCAAGAAAAAGCCTGCCTTCACTTTTGATGAAGAGGCTGTTGAACGGCAATCCTTGAACTCAACAAATCAGAACCGTGACCCAGGCTGACTGAGAAACGCCAACTCCTCAGCCGTAGACTCCCGCCCCAACACCGCATTGCGATGCGGAAACCTTCCAAACCGCGCAATCACTTTCCGATGCCGCTCGGCATAATCCAGATTGTCGGCAAACACCGCCCGCTCGGCTTCCGGCTGTTCGGCCAGCAGAGCGATAAAGCGCGAAACGGCTTCGTTCTGCACCGCGAGGTTTTCGCAGTGTTCGAACACCAGATAAATGAATACCCGCTGGATCGGCTTCAACTGCCGATCGAAATCCGCAGCAATGCCCTGCGCGACGAGCTTCTGCGCGCGCAGATCACCGGAAAAGGCTTTAGGAGAGTCGCGAAAAATCATGCGCGGCAGTTGATCAAGCAGCAGCACCACCGCCAGCCAACCTTCGGGACGTTGCGTCCACTCGGTCAATTCGCCGGCGAGGGCCTGATCGACAAAGACCCCGAAACGCTCACGCGCTTCGAGGTCTTGGCTGTCTTTCTTGCCGAACCACAACTTGCCCTTGTCAGCCGCAATCTCGTCCGGTGATTCGGCATGTCCGAACCACCAATCGAGCAACGGCTGCCAGGGCGCGTTCATGGCTTATTCCTTGTGGTAAGCCGTGGCGCGGGCGACTTCTTCTTTCGAGCCGAGGAACACCGCTACACGCTGGTGCAGGCCTTCGGGCTGAATGTCGAGGATGCGCTGGTGGCCGTCGGTGGACGCGCCGCCAGCCTGTTCCACCAGGAACGACATCGGGTTGGCTTCGTACATCAGACGCAGTTTGCCGGGCTTGGATGGCTCACGGCTGTCGCGTGGGTACATGAACAGACCGCCACGGGTCAGGATGCGGTGTACGTCGGCCACCATCGCGGCGACCCAGCGCATGTTGTAGTTCTTCTTCAGCGGGCCTTCTTCGCCGGCCAGCAGTTCGCTGACGTAGCGTTGTACCGGGGCTTCCCAGTGGCGCTGGTTGGACATGTTGATCGCGAATTCCTGGGTGGTTTCAGGAATGGTGATGTCTTCGTGGGTCAGCACGAAGCTGCCCATTTCGCGGTCCAGGGTGAAGCCTTTGACGCCGTCGCCCAGGGTCAGTACCAGCATGGTCTGCGGGCCGTAGATCGCGTAACCGGCAGCAACCTGCTGGGTGCCTGGCTGCAGGAAGGCTTTTTCGTTCAGCGCTTCGTTCTGGCTCAGGTATTCGTTCGGGCAACGCAGTACCGAGAAGATGGTGCCGACCGGGGCGTTGATGTCGATGTTCGACGAGCCGTCCAGTGGGTCGAATACCAGCAGGTAGGCGCCTTTCGGGTATTTGCCCGGGATCTGGTAGGCATTGTCCATTTCTTCGGACGCCATGCCGGCCAGGTGACCGCCCCATTCGTTGGCTTCGAGCAGGATTTCGTTCGACAGCACGTCGAGTTTCTTCTGCACTTCGCCTTGGACGTTTTCAGTGCCCATGCTGCCCAGAACACCACCCAGGGCGCCTTTGGACACGGCGTGGCTGATCTCTTTGCAGGCACGCGCCACCACTTCGATCAGGAAGCGCAGATCGGCAGGAGTGTTATTGCTGCGGGTCTGCTCAATCAAATAGCGACTCAGGGTAACGCGGGACATGGACGGCTCCGGTGGAATGGGGGGCTAAAAACCCGCGCAGTTTACAGGGAGTCTGAAAACGTAGCGAGCGATGACGCCCGGTAACGTGCATTGGGGCGCAATTGCTTCCATCAGACGTGAACGGGCCGAGAGAGTTCAGGCACCGCATTCAGCGTAGTTCGAAACGGGACGGGTGGTGCATGCGGATCCGCGACCGATCTGAAATTCTTGTTGGCCGATCGGCCGCCTTCGCGAGCAAGCCCGCTCCCACAGTTGACCGAGTAGCCCTGCTGGACGCGATCAATGTGGGAGCGGGCTTGCTCGCGAATGGCGCGCAGCGCCAGCCATGCTCAGGAATTGGTCGGTGGCTTGCGCAACAGACTCGCCGCCATCGCCCCAAGGAACACCACGCTCACCAGCAACACCGCCCACAGGCCGATTTTCTTCCAGTTGGTCTCCGGCATCGCCGCCGCCTCACTGCTCGCCACCTGCGTGGTGACCACTGCGCCCTGCACCGTTGCCTTGCCCAGCGTCGCGAGTTTTTCCGGTTTGAAATCCGGAATCAGCGTGCTCAGCGGCAGGTTCGCGGTTTTCACCGACGGATTGCCCAGCGCCAGACTGTAAGGCCCCTCACCGCGCGCAAGGAAAATCACCTGCGTCGCCCGCACCGCGTATTTCAGGCTCGGTGCCTGCTCGCCCAGACCACCGCCGCGCTCGTCCACGCTCAGTTTCAATTGCTGCACGGTCTGCCCGTACAACTGCAATTCGTTCTGCACCACGTCCTGACCGTTCTGGGTCAGGCGATACAGCAAACCGTTGCTCAACGTCTGCCACGGCAGGCTGCTTTCGCGCCGGCCCGCAAGCGTGACCGGAGCCAGACTGTTCGGTTGCTTCAACTCGACCTGCACCCGCTCGACATTCAGCCCCATCGGCAACTGCCAGGTGTACTCGCCGGACTTGGTGCTGCTGCCCGCCAGCGCTTGCGACCAGACCAACGGCAGCGGCACGTTGCGTGGATCGCTGCTTTTCAATTGTGCCGAAGTCAGGATCGGTGCCGACGTCGGCGCCTCCCACAGCAGGCGCAGATAGCGCGCCGATTGCCCCGGCAGCGCGACCTCATGCTGCTCGATGCGCTCGTCGGAAAAGGTCAGCCGTGCCACCTGCCCCTCACCCCACGCCTGCCAATGCTGCAAGTCATCACTGGCCTCGATGCTGAAGCGCTGGAAGCCGTCACGCTCGCTGGTCCAGTCGAGAATAAGCTGCTGCAGCGGCGCCTTGATCGCACTGGCATCGAGCAGCCAGCCACGCAGCACTTCTTCGCCGGCCTCCAGTTGAGTGGACGGCTGCACTTCTACCAATGTGCCAGTGGTGGTCGATTGCACACGCACGTTCGGCGCACGCTCACTGGCATCGGCGGCGTTGTACAGCGGGAACCACTTCACCTCATGCAACTGCCCGTCGTCGCGGGTCTGCGCCGATTCGCGGGCCAGGGCGTAGGCTTGCGGTTCACCGGCAGCGTTGAATATGCGCAGGTCGCTGAGATCGGTCTGGCGTGCCTGCAATTGCGCGCTCAACGGCAGGTCGAGGCGATACCACGGACCGTTGCCACTCACCGCCAGCGGCACCTGCGTGGCGAAGTCCGCCGGTTTTTCCAGGGCGCCGGCAGTCATCACCACACCCAGCGCCAACCACCCCAGATTCAGCATGCGACTCAAGATGAAACTCCTTCGGTGTCCGGGACGGGTTTGTCCGCCGCCGGTTCGGCTTCGGCGCGTTTCGGTGGCAGCGGTGCAAAGTAGCCCACCACCAGCAGCAACACACCGACGCCGATAAACGAGACGATCCGGGCGAGGCCGCCACGGTTACTCAATTCGACAAAAATCAGTTTGGCCACCACCAGCGCAATCAGCGCCGCGCCGATCAGCCACACTTCACGACGATGGCGCAGATGCCCGCCGATCATCAGACCCAACGCCATCAGGGTCCAGACGATGGACAACCCGGCCTGCACCAGCATCGATTCGAGCAGCAGATCCAGCTCGAACGGAATCCCCGCCCAATGGTGTGCGGCGCGGGTCACCAGCGCGGTGCAGAAGGCGAACAGCGAAACACCGGCGACCAGTTGCGTGGCGTACTCGGCGTAATCCTTGCGCAGGGCAAACTGCGTCACCGCATGACGCGACCACACGTAAACCCCGAACAGGGCGAACAGCAGGCCCAGTTCCAGCGGGTTGATCAGCGGCACATACGGCAGCGGTTCGGCGTTGCCGTCGCTGACACCGTTGGCCAGCCAGAACCACGCCAGCATCAGCACTGCCAGCGGCGCGGCAGCGTACAAACGATATTCGCGAGGGAACGCTGCCACCGGCCACGGCCAGTTGCGCGGAGCCGCCGCCAACAGCAGATACAGGCTCGGCAGGATCGCCCAGCCCAGCCAGCGCCAGGCGTTGTATTGCTCGGACAACAGCAGCAGACCGTAGCGCAGCTCCAGCGCCAGTACGCCGATCAGCAGCCAGCAACCCAGCACATGCGCAGTGCTCAAGGCCCGAGCCGGCAGCATCGGCGCCAGACGCCGCAGGCTGAAGAAATGCACGGCGAACACCAATACCCACGCCAGCCAACCGAAATTCGCCGCTGGGTGATAACGCGCATGCCACGCCGCCAGCAACACCAGCCCCGCCGCCGGAATCAGCAAGGTGCAGAGCAGGCCCAGCGCCGGCCATTTCAGGCGCAGCGCCAACAGCGTCCACAACGCCACACTCAGCGCAGCGACCAGCAGCAACAGCGTCGCCTGCAAATTCAGCGGCGCAAAACGCAGCACCTCACTGACCCACGCCAACGCCCACCAACCGGCGCCCCACACCAGCAGCACTTCGGACAGGCGTTGCAAACTCAGCGCATCGAAGGCCGAGGCGTGATTGCCCAATTGCAGGCGCCAGGCACCGACCAGCGCGGCCAACCCCAGCACCAGCGGCGTCCAGAAGCCGCCATGGGCCAGCGGCCGCAGACCTTCGCTGGACAGCGGCCCGAGCAACGCGGGGCCGGCGAGCAAAAACGCCGTGCCGCCGATCAACTGCAACAACAGCCCAAAGACAAAACTCACGCGCTGTTTGAGGTACAGGCTGAGCCAGATGATCAGCAGACCGCTGGCCGCCCAGACCGCACTCGCGGTTTGCCACGGCAGCACGAACAGCACCGCCAGATTGATCAGCACCAACCCCGCCAGCAACACCACCGACAACCCGCGCAGCAGCCGCACATCGCCGCGCACCATCTCGTCGCGCGCCGCCAGCAGCATGCCGGCGATCAACGCCAGACCGATTAGCGATGCGCTGAGCAAACCGCTCCAACCGGCACTGAATACGGCCGCCGAATCCTCGCCCGCGCCTTGCAGGCGCAACAGGAACAGCGCGCCGCCGAGCAACTGCACGGCGAACGCGGTGAACAGGAACGTGCGCGATTGCAGGCGCAGGCCGACAAACAAGGTCACCAGCCCGGCCAAGGCCCAACTGATCGCTGTCGCCTGAACCAAGAAAAACAGCGGCGCCAACAAGTACAGGAACGTCAGGCCCAGTGCCGCCAGCACCGGCAAGCCCTGGCGCTCCCACGGCGAAGCCTGTTCTGCCGAGGCTTTGCGCAATTGATAGAAACTGAACAGCAGCGCGATGCCGAGCATCAACGCTCCCAGCGGTGCGCCGTCGAGCAGGCTGCTATCGCCAACCCGCAACTGACTGAGAAAGGCCAGCGCCGACCCCAGTTGCAGCAGCAGGGCAAACGCTCGGGCGAACGGCCGATGCTGACGCAGGCCGAGCCAGAAAATCCCCGCGCCCTCCACTGCCCACGCAGCCGAAGTCCAGCGCGCATCGAGGCCCAGCGGGATCGCCAGACTGGCGAAAATCACCCCCAGCGCCAGACAGGTTTCACCGAGCAGCAATGCGCGCCCGCCCATCAATACCCGGGCCAGCCCCATGTAGATCACGCCCAGTGCGAGTGAGCTGAACGCGGCGGCGAACTCCAGGTGCTGCACCAGCGCAAACTGCAAGCCGAAGCCCACGATCGGCGGGCCGAACAACATCGTGCCGTCAACGTAGTCGCCCTTGCGCGCCGACCAATGGAGCAGCGCCTCGCGATCGCCGTCCGCTGGCGCATCGGGCATGTCGAGCAACTTGCGCCGGGCGAACAGCAGGCCGATGGCCAGATACATCAGGAAGAACAGGATCAGGAACGGCTCGGTGCTCCACAGCAGCTCCGGAGCGTAGGAACGCAAGCCCCAGGCGAAGCCGATACCGAACGTGCCGACGAACCCGATCAGGTTGAGCAGGCGCCAGGCCTTGAACCACGCAATGGCAAGAATGCCGGCATTGAGCAGCGCGAAATAGCTGAACAGCGCGACATGGTTGCCCTCCCCGGTCGAGGTCAGGATCGGTGCGGCGAAACCGCCAAGCGCAGCGGCGGCGGCCAGTCCAAGAGCATCCTGAGTGATGGCGAGAATCGCCGAGAACACCGTGACCGCCACCAGCAGACCCAGCGCGGCGGACGGATCGAGCAGCGGATGCAGACGCATCGCCGCAAACACTGTCAGGTACAGCACCGCGATCCCGGTGCCTTGCAGGATCAGCGCATAGCTGTTGTTGCGTGTGCGCAGCCACCAGCCCAGCGCCAGCAGGGCCAACGCCGCCGCCGCGACGCTGGCGTAACGCAATTCGATTGGCACCACCATGCCTTCGGTGGCGTAGCGCAGCAGGAAGGCCAGACCGAAAAACAGCAGCACCACACCGACCCGCAGCACGGTGTTGCCGCCGAACAGCCAGTTGCGCGCAGCGCGGATGCCACGCTCGATCAGGTTCGGGCCACGGGGTTCGGCAGGTTGTGCGGGGGGCGATGGCTCGGCAGTGACGGCGTCCAGATGCCAGACATCGGCCGGCAGTGGCTGACTGGTTTCGCTGGCAGTGACGGTGATCGGTTCGAGTTCGGGCGGCAGCTCCCAGACCAGATCCGGCGCGTCGGCGGGTGCTTGTTCGGCGACGATGGCAGGCTCGCTGACCGGTTCCGCGCTTGCCGCTGGCACCGCGTGAGAGGGAGAGCCTTCCAGCAGATACAGGCGCTGCGCGACGCCTTGCAAGGCCACCTTCGTCTGTTCAAGTTGGCGCTGTTGCTCCGCAGTCTGCCTGCCGAGCTGGGCGATGCGCAGCGTTTGCCCGATCGCCAGTCCGAGCAGTGCACCCAGCAGTGCGGTACTGAACGACTCGTCGAGCAGCCAGCCGAGCAACAGCCCGATCAACATGAACATCCATTGCATGGTCGATATCCCTAAGCAGCCCCAAGGCGGGGCGTATCCGGCGATTGCACAGTCTAGCCACAAACCCTTGTAGGAGTGAGCCTGCTCGCGATAGCGGTTTTTCAGTCAACGAAGCTGTTGAATGTGACGGCGCTATCGCGAGCAGGCTCACTCCTACATTGGATCAGTGGTGATTGAACAGCCCGGTAACTGGCGCTCAGTATATCGATCCGGCCCAACAAACGCTGGGCCTTGCGCACATTTGTTGCGAAAGATTACTCCAGCGCTTTCCAGATATCGGTGGCGTATTCACGAATCGTCCGGTCTGAGGAGAACCAGCCCATGCGCGCCGTGTTGAGCACTGCCGAACGCCACCAGTTGTTGGAATCGTGCCAGTGCGCATCGACGCGCATCTGCGCTTCCCAGTACGAGTCGAAGTCGGCGCAGACCAGGAAGCGGTCGTAGTCCACCAGCGAATCGATCAGCCCGGTATAGCGCGACGTGTCGTCCGGTGAGAACACACCACTGCGGATCGCCTGCAGCACATCGTTCAGACGATGGGACGCAGCGATATCCGGCGCGGCGCTGAACTCGTGGTTCTGTTTACGCGCTTCGACCTGCTGCGCGCTGAGGCCGAAGATGAACATGTGCTCGGCGCCGATGCGCTCGCACATTTCCACGTTGGCGCCGTCGAGGGTGCCGATGGTCAGTGCACCGTTGAGGCCGAACTTCATGTTACTGGTGCCCGAGGCTTCGAACCCGGCCGTGGAAATCTGCTCGGACAAGTCCGCCGCCGGAATGATGCTCTCCGCCAGGCTGACGTTGTAGTTGGGCAGGAACACCACTTTCAGCAAGCCGCGTACGGTCGGGTCGTTGTTCACCACCCGGGCGATATCGTTGGTCAGTTTGATGATCAGTTTGGCCTGGTGATAACTGGCCGCCGCTTTACCGGCGAAGATTTTCACTCGCGGCACCCAGTCGGTTTCCGGCTCGGCACGGATCGCCTGATACAGCGCCACGGTGTGCATCAGGTTGAGCAACTGACGCTTGTATTCGTGGATCCGTTTGACCTGCACGTCGAACATCGCCGCCGGGTTGACCGCAATCCCCAGCCGCTCGTGAATCAGGTAGGCCAGGGCCTTTTTGCTGTGCAGGCGCTGCTCGGCGAAGGCTTTGCGGAAGGCGGGTTTCTCGGCGAACGGTTCGAGGTCGAGCAAGCGTTCTTCCGGGTTATCCAGCACCTCCGGGCCGAGGGAGTCGACCAGCATCGAGGTCAGCTCGGAGTTGGCCTGGAACAGCCAGCGGCGGAAGGTGATGCCGTTGGTTTTGTTGTTGATCCGCTCCGGGTAGAGCTTGTGCAGTTCAGCGAACACGGTCTTGCGCATCAACTGCGTGTGCAGCCCGGACACGCCGTTGACGCTATGCGAACCGAGGAACGCGAGGTTGCCCATGCGCACACGGCGACCGTTGTCTTCCTCGATCAGGGAAACCGCGCGCAGCACGTCGAAATCGTGAATGCCTTTGGCCCGCAGCGAGTCGATGTGCTGGGCGTTGATCAGATAAATGATCTGCATGTGCCGCGGCAGCATGCGCTCCATCAGGCCCACCGGCCAGGTTTCCAGCGCCTCCGGCAGCAGCGTGTGGTTGGTGTACGACAGGGTGTCGACGGTGACTTGCCACGCCGCATCCCAGGCCACGTCGTAGACGTCGACCAGTTGGCGCATCAATTCGGCGACGGCAATCGAGGGGTGGGTGTCGTTGAGCTGGATCGCCGCGTGATCGCCCAGGGTCAGCACCGAGGTGTGCATGTTGCGATGGCGGCGCAGCAAATCCTGCAGCGAAGCGGCGACGAAGAAATACTCCTGACGCAGACGCAGCTCTTGCCCGGCTTCGGTGCTGTCGGCCGGATAGAGAACCCGGGAAATGCTTTCAGCCCGGGCCACTTCGGCGACGGCGCCCAAGTGGTCACCGGCGTTGAAGCGCTCCAGGTGCAAATCTTCCATCGCCCTGGCGCGCCACAGGCGCAGGGTGTTGACGCTCGCCCCGCGCCAGCCGACCACCGGTGTGTCGTAGGCAATCGCCCGTACGGTTTCCGCAGGCGACCAGACCTGTTTGGTCTTGCCGCTGGCATCGGTCACGGTTTCGACGCTGCCGCCGAAGCCGATCGAGTACACCACTTCCGGACGTTCGAACTCCCACGGGTTGCCGAAATCCAGCCAGTGCTCGGTCTGTTCCTGCTGCCAGCCATCGACGATGGCCTGACGGAACAGACCGTGTTCGTAGCGAATGCCGTAGCCGTGCCCGGCGATGCCGAGGGTCGACATGCTTTCCATGAAGCACGCCGCCAGACGCCCGAGGCCGCCGTTGCCGAGTGCCGCATCCGGCTCGAGCAGGCGGATCCGTTCCAGATCGACACCGAGCTCAGTCAGCGCTTCACGGGCGACGTCGAGCAGGCCAAGGTTGCTCAGGCTGTCGTAGAGCAAACGACCGATGAGAAATTCCAGCGAGAGGTAATACACCCGCTTCTGGCCTTTGCGGTAGATCTGCCGGGTGTGGTCCATCCAGTGCTCGACCATGTGGTCGCGCGCCGCCAGGGCAATGGCTTCGAACCAGTCATGGTCGAAGGCGTGATCCGGGTCTTTACCCACTGCATAGGTGAGCTTGGTCAGGACGGCATCGCGGAATGCGGCCACCTCTGCTTCGCGAACTAGTGGTTCTTGAGTCATCGATAGGACCTCGAGCGAGCGGGGAATTGTCTGAGCCTAGACGGTCTGACCGACGCTGGCGGCTCTGGTTCGGCAGTTTTTCTTGAGAGTGTGAGATCGCCCGGCATAACCTTGGCGAGCACGCTGATCGATGCATGGCCCGTGCCGGGTCAAGCGCCAATTTTGGCGGACGATGAAAAAATCTGGCGAAAGGTTGTTCAAAAATCCACCAGTCCCGGTATGATCGCGCGCCCTGATGCACACGCCTGGTAACTCCCGATGATGAAGCCCAACCTGATTGCCGCCGCCGAGATCGATCGTCTCGATACGTGGGCCAAATATTCGGCCCCGATGTGCGGTTCTTGTATCTCCAGCTGCTGCACGCTGCCGGTCGAGGTCAAGATCAAGGATCTGGTGCGCATCGGCGTGGTCGACGAGTTCGAGCTGGGCGATCCGCCGAAGAACATCGCCAAGCGCCTGCAAAAGGAAGGGCTGGTCGAGCGCTTCAACCAGAAGTCGGGGATCTTCACCCTGCAGCGCATGAGCAACAACGATTGCTACTACCTGGATCGTAAATCGCGCCTGTGCACCATTTATGACAAGCGCCCGGACACCTGCCGCAACCACCCGAAAATCGGCCCGCGGCCGGGGTATTGCGCGTACAAGCCCAAAGAAGTGGAGCGAGTGCAGAACTCGCGGTCGATCGAGAAGTTCTGATCATTCCTGAAATTTTCGGCGCCTTTCAGGCCGCCTTCGCGAGCAAGCCCGCTCCCACAGGGAACTATGGCGTACACAAGATTTGTGTTCACCGAGATCTACTGTGGGAGCGGGCTTGCTCGCGAAGCGGCCAGCACAAACACCGCCCCCGTCTCGGTTAAATCCCGGACAAACAAAAACGCCCCCGGTCTCGCGACCGGGGGCGTTTTTTCAAGCTCGGGCTAAATTACGCCTTGGCTTTCTTGGCAGCGCGGGTACGCTCGCTTTCGTCCAGGATCTTCTTGCGAAGACGGATGGACTTAGGCGTGACTTCGCACAGCTCGTCTTCCTGGATGTATTCCAGAGCCTGTTCCAGAGTGAAGCGAACAGGTGGTACCAGAGCGATGGTTTCGTCTTTACCCGAAGCACGCATGTTGTCGAGCTTCTTGCCTTTGGTTGGGTTCACACCCAGGTCGTTGTCGCGGCTGTTCTGACCAACGATTTGACCGTTGTAGATCTCCTGGCCGTGTTCTACGAACAGCTTGCCACGAGCCTGCAGGGTTTCCAGCGAGTAGGTCAGTGCCTTGCCGGTTTCAACCGAAACCAGAACGCCGTTCTGACGGCCGGACATGTGGCCCGACTTCACTGGCGCATAACGGTCGAAGATCGAGGTCAGGATGCCAGCACCGTTGGTCAGGGTCAGGAACTGGTTACGGAAACCGATCAGACCGCGAGCAGGGATGTTGTATTCCAGACGAACACGGCCCTTGCCATCCGGCACCATGTTGCTCAGGTCGCCCTTACGCAGACCCATCTCTTCCATGACCTTGCCCTGCGATTCTTCAGGGATGTCGATGGTGACGTTTTCGAACGGTTCCTGCTTCACGCCGTCAACTTCACGGATGATCACTTCAGGACGGCCCAGGGCCAGCTCGAAGCCTTCGCGACGCATGGTTTCGATCAGTACCGAGAGGTGCAGCTCACCACGGCCGGAAACCTTGAACTTGTCAGCCGAGTCGCCTTCTTCAACGCGCAGTGCAACGTTGTACAGCAGCTCTTTGTCCAGACGATCCTTGATGTTACGGGAGGTCACGAACTTGCCTTCTTTACCGCAGAATGGCGAGTCGTTTACCTGGAAGGTCATGGAAACGGTTGGCTCGTCAACGGTCAGCGGCTTCATCGCCTCGACGGTGTTGATATCGCACAGGGTGTCGGAGATGAACAGCTCGTCGAAGCCGCTGATGCAGACGATGTCGCCGGCCGCTGCTTCTTCAACGTCAATGCGGTGCAGACCGTGGTGACCCATCAGCTTCAGGATACGACCGTTGCGGCGCTTGCCGTCGGCGCTGATAGCGACAACCGGGGTGTTCGGCTTGACGCGACCACGAGCGATACGGCCAACACCGATAACACCCAGGAAGCTGTTGTAGTCCAGAGCGGAGATCTGCATCTGGAACGGACCGTCACGGTCAACGGCCGGAGGCGGAACGTGATCGACTACCGCTTGGTACAGCGGGGTCATGTCTTCCGCCATGGCGGTGTGGTCCAGACCGGCGATGCCGTTCAGGGCCGAAGCGTAAACAACCTGGAAGTCCAGTTGTTCTTCGGTAGCACCGAGGTTGTCGAACAGGTCGAAGATCTGGTCCAGAACCCAGTCCGGACGCGCACCTGGACGGTCAACCTTGTTGATGACCACGATTGGACGCAGGCCGGCTTCGAACGCCTTCTTGGTCACGAAACGGGTTTGCGGCATAGGGCCGTCTTGAGCGTCAACCAGCAGCAGAACGGAGTCAACCATCGACATTACGCGTTCTACTTCGCCGCCGAAGTCGGCGTGGCCCGGGGTGTCCACGATGTTGATGTGGTAGCCGTTCCAGTTGATGGCGGTGTTTTTCGCCAGAATGGTAATACCGCGCTCTTTTTCCTGGTCGTTGGAGTCCATCACGCGCTCGTCGTTGAGCTCGTTGCGCTCCAGGGTGCCGGATTGACGCAGGAGTTTGTCTACCAGGGTGGTCTTACCATGGTCAACGTGGGCAATGATGGCGATGTTACGTAGATTTTCGATCACTTGTGTATCTCGATCAGAGGATTCGGTTTGCTGACAAGTCTTGGCAGCGATTAACAGTAGTGTCCGGCATGGCCGTTACAGCTTGACGGCGGTGTCGGGGGGCCGGTGACGCAGGCCACAGGCAAACAGCCCCGGGCACTTAGCTCGGTCGATAAACGCGCACATTGGCATGCCCCTCACTGAGCAAATGGTGAGCATGCAGGCGACTCATCACGCCTTTGTCGCAATACAGCAGGTACTGGCGAGTCGGATCCAGCTCCTTGAAACGAGCGTTCACTGCATAGAACGGCATCGTCTGTACTTCTATGCCGGCGATTTCCAGCGGGTCATCCTCGGCCGCATCCGGGTGACGGATGTCGATGACGATCTGACCGGCCAGCGCTTCGCCGACTTCTTCGATTTGCAAATCCTGGCCCAATTCGTCGATCACCCGATCGATCGACACCAGTTTGGCGTTTTCGAGCGCACGCTCGAGAACCGCCATGTCGAATTCTTTCTCTTCGTGCTCAACACGGTGGCGCTTGGCGGCGGTCTTCGGATTGACCGAGATGACCCCGCAGTACTCCGGCATGTGCCGGGCGAAATCGGCGGTGCCGATCTCGTTGGCCGTGTCGATGATGTCCTGCTTGTGCGCAACGATCAGTGGGCGCAGGACCAGCTTGTCGGTCACACAGTCGATCACCGACAGGTTCGGCAGCGTCTGGCTCGATACCTGGGAAATCGCTTCGCCGGTGACCAGCGCGTCGATGTGCAGCCGGTCGGCGATGGCCGACGATGCGCGCAACATCATACGCTTCAATACGACGCCCATATGACTGTTATCGACTTTGCCGAGAATTTCGCCCAACACTTCTTCGAACGGAACACTGACAAATAGCACGCGTTGCGAGCTGCCGTACTTCTTCCAGATGAAATGCGCGACTTCCATCACGCCCAATTCGTGGGCACGACCGCCCAGATTGAAGAAGCAGAAATGCGCCATCAGGCCGCGGCGCATGATCTGGTAGGCGGCAACCGTCGAGTCAAAGCCGCCGGACATCAATACCAGCGTCTGCTCCAGGGCGCCGAGCGGATATCCGCCGATGCCGTTGTGCTGGCTGTGAATGACAAACAACCGTTGGTCGCGAACTTCGATGCGAACTTCGATTTGCGGGTCTTTGAGGTCGATTCCGGCCGCACCGCACTCACGACGCAGCTTGCTGCCGACGTATTTTTCAACGTCCATCGAGCTGAACGGATGCTTGCCTGCACGCTTGCAGCGCACCGAGAAAATCTTCCCGGCCAGCACATCGCCGTAGTGCTGTTTGCACTTCTCGGTGATGTCGTCGAAGTCGCCCAGCGGGTACTCGTCGATCTGCAGAAAGTGCGCGACACCCGGAGTGCAAGTCAGGCGCTCGCCCATCTCTTTCAAGGCTTTGGGGTCGGTAACGCGGGTTTCCAGCTCGAGATTGTCCCACACACCGTTCACCACCACGGCCGGGTCCAGATCGCGGAGCACGGCGCGGATGTTCTTGGCCAGCTGGCGGATGAAACGCATCCGGACAGGGCGGCTTTTGATGGTGATCTCGGGGAAGACTTTTACGATTAGTTTCATGAAAACAGCGCGCGCAGGGCCAGCCGAAAAAGGGGGGCGCGGATTATAGCGGAAATTGCTCAAGGTTTAACCAGTTAATATGCAGAAGGTTTCACTTGCACCAAAACGGGTCATTTTTGATTTAAGACGCTACATTAAAGGGCGAGATTTTCGCCTTTATGGCGCTTTCGTCCTGTGAAAGCGTGAATTTGGGGCAAAAAACCCATGCTGGGGCACTGGCATGCAATTTGCTCCCTTGTGAGGCAGGTTGCCTTGGCAGAGTATCTGCGCCGGCATCACCCATATTAAGGGCATCCACTACCAAGCCCTAAGCCACCCCGGAGGACACTATGTCGAAGTCGGTTCAACTCATCAAAGATCATGACGTCAAGTGGATTGATCTGCGCTTCACGGACACCAAAGGCACTCAGCACCACGTGACCATGCCGGCTCGCGATGCGCTGGAAGACGACTTCTTCGAAGTCGGCAAGATGTTCGACGGTTCCTCCATCGCTGGCTGGAAAGGCATCGAAGCCTCCGACATGATCCTGCTGCCGGACGACGACACTGCCGTTCTCGACCCGTTCACCGAAGACGCGACCCTGATCCTGGTCTGCGACATCATCGAACCGTCGACCATGCAAGGTTACGATCGCGACCCGCGCGCCATCGCTCACCGTGCCGAGGAATACCTGAAGACCACCGGTATCGGTGACACCGTCTTCGCAGGTCCGGAGCCAGAGTTCTTCATCTTCGACGAAGTGAAGTTCAAGTCCGACATCTCCGGTTCGATGTTCAAGATCTACTCCGAACAAGGCTCGTGGATGTCCGACCAGGACATCGAAGGCGGCAACAAAGGCCACCGTCCTGGTATCAAAGGCGGCTACTTCCCGGTTCCGCCGTTCGACCACGACCACGAAATCCGTACTGCCATGTGCAACGCACTGGAAGAGATGGGCCAGACCGTTGAAGTTCACCACCACGAAGTGGCAACTGCCGGTCAGAACGAAATCGGTGTCAAGTTCAACACCCTGGTGAAGAAAGCTGACGAAGTTCAGACTCTGAAATATGTTGTGCACAACGTTGCCGACGCATACGGCCGCACCGCGACCTTCATGCCGAAGCCACTGTACGGCGACAACGGCTCGGGCATGCACGTACACATGTCCATCGCCAAAGACGGCAAGAACACCTTCGCAGGTGAAGGCTATGCCGGCCTGTCCGAAACCGCTCTGTACTTCATCGGCGGTATCATCAAGCACGGTAAGGCCCTGAACGGCTTCACCAACCCGGCCACCAACTCCTACAAGCGTCTGGTGCCAGGTTTCGAAGCACCGGTGATGCTGGCCTACTCGGCTCGCAACCGTTCCGCCTCGATCCGTATTCCTTACGTCAACAGCCCACGCGGCCGTCGTATCGAAGCCCGTTTCCCGGATCCGGCTGCCAACCCGTACCTGGCTTTCGCAGCACTGCTGATGGCCGGCCTGGACGGTATCCAGAACAAGATCCACCCAGGCGATGCCGCTGACAAAAACCTGTACGACCTGCCGCCTGAAGAGGCGAAAGAGATCCCACAAGTTTGCGGCAGCCTGAAAGAAGCCCTGGAAGAGCTGGACAAGGGCCGTGCGTTCCTGACCAAGGGCGGCGTGTTCTCCGACGATTTCATCGACGCTTACATCGCGCTGAAATCCGAAGAAGAAATCAAGGTCCGCACCTTCGTACACCCACTGGAATATGAGCTGTACTACAGCTGCTGATCCGGTAGCGCTGCGCTACGCGGCGTAACAAAAAGAGGCCTCCTTCGGGAGGCCTTTTTTATTGCGCGAATTTCGTTGGCGCCCGCACGACCCTGTGGGAGCGGGCTTGCTCGCGAAGGCGTCGTGTCAGCCACCATCATCTTCAATGACCGACCGCATTCGCGAGCAAGCCCGCTCCCACGGGGGCATTGCAGCGTCTGAATGATTTGCGGATATGTCCAGGGTTGGGCCAACCGCCACACCTGGCCTATGCTCCACCCCATCGTTTTCATTGCCGGTCGATTTCATGGGTCGCACCTTTCTCTACCTCCTGCTACTGATCGCCCTGCCCGCTGCCGCGCAGATCTACAAGTACACCGACGCCAACGGCAACACGGTCTACAGCGATCATGCGCCGGACGGTGTAAAGGCGCTGCCGGTAGAGCTGCCACCGCTGAACAGCGTCGAACCGCAGGCACCGAGCACCCCGGCGCCCGCCAGCACGGACACGCGCCCAGCGGCGCGCAGTGCTTATGAAGTGCTGGAACTGACCGGCCTGCCCAGCGAAGAAGCCCTGCGCGCCAACAACGGCACCTTCACCGTCAACGTGCTGATCAAGCCGCGCCTGCAGCCGCCGCACCAGCTAAGGCTGGTACTGGACGACGCGCCCTACGGCCAGCCGAGCAATGTGCCGATCCTGCAACTGGTGAATGTCGATCGCGGCGAGCATCGTCTCGCGGTGCAGGTGATCGACGGTGAAGCGATCATCCAGCAGAGCCCGGCGGTGGTGTTCACCGTGCAGCGAGTGCACAAGCCGTGAGGATTTTCTGGCTGATCCTGTGCCTGTGCGCCCTGCCCGTGCACGCCGAGGTCTTCACCTATATCGACGCGCAGGGCAATCGCGTCTACACCGACCAGCCGCGCGGCAACGCCAAGCGCGTACCTATCGCGACCAGTAATCGCATGTCGGCCAACCCCACGGCTGCAGCACCGCTCAGCGCTGTGAAAAAGGTCGCGGAACAACCGCTGTTCCACTACGACATGCTGCGCATCCTGATCCCCGAGCCGGACGCGACCATTCGCAGCAGCGCCGGCGAGGTGATCGTCAGCGTCACCAGCGAACCGGGCCTGCAGCAGGGCCATCGCTATCGCCTGCTGCTGGACGGCCAGGCCACTGGCGAGCCGGGCCCGAGTCCGGTGTTCCCGTTGAGCAATATCGACCGGGGCAGCCATAACCTGTCAGTGGAAATCCTCGATGTCGAGGGTCGCATCGTCGAGCGCACCGCCAACCAGCCGTTCCACATGCTGCGCATCTCGCAGGCGCAGAAACGCCAGGTCAAACCCTGCGTCAGCGAGGACTACGGCGTGCGCCCGGAATGTCCGCTGAAAGACAAACCCGTCGAAGAAAAAAATCCCTTCCTGCGTTTCTTCTAACGCCGTTCAGCTTTGCGCACTATATTGGTGCATAAGGTTGCACCGTACCCACATCCCAACCCATTTTGGTTCGAAACTTCCCGTTCTCGTGCATTGAGCGCCACGCAAATGAACGTCAAACGCCTGTTTCACGGGTTGAGCGCTTCTTTTCGGAGCCTTGGTTTGGTTTTTGCATTTTCCGTTTAACGACGCCTGCTTCTTGCGCACGCTCCGCCCCCAAAAGAGGCTCCGATGACTATTAGCGACGCAATCCACCGTTTGCTGCTCGACAACCTGACCACCGCCACCATCCTGCTCGACGCCGAATTGCGCCTCGAATACATGAACCCGGCGGCGGAAATGCTGCTGGCCATCAGCGGCCAGCGCAGCCATGGGCAGTTCATCAGCGAGCTGTTCACCGAGTCCACCGAGGCGCTCAACTCATTGCGCCAGGCAGTCGAACAGGCGCACCCGTTCACCAAACGCGAAGCGATGCTCACCGCCCTCACCGGCCAGACCCTGACCGTGGATTACGCGGTGACGCCGATCCTCAGCAACGGCGCGACCATGCTCCTGCTGGAGGTACATCCGCGCGACCGTCTGCTGCGGATCACCAAGGAAGAGGCGCAGCTGTCCAAGCAGGAAACCAGCAAGATGCTGGTGCGCGGCCTGGCCCACGAGATCAAGAATCCGCTCGGCGGTATCCGTGGTGCGGCGCAGTTGCTGGCCCGTGAGCTGCCGGAAGACAGTCTGCGCGACTACACCAATGTGATCATCGAAGAGGCCGACCGCCTGCGCAATCTGGTCGACCGCATGCTCGGCTCCAACAAGCTGCCGTCACTCGCGCTGTGCAACGTCCACGAAGTGCTGGAGCGCGTCAGCCAACTGGTCGAAGCGGAAAGCCAGGGCTGCATCACCTTGGTGCGCGACTACGACCCGAGCATTCCCGACGTCCTGATCGACCGCGAACAAATGATTCAGGCCGTACTGAACATCGTGCGCAACGCGATGCAGGCGATCAGCAGCCAGAACGAGCTGCGTCTGGGTCGCATCAGCCTGCGCACCCGGACCATGCGCCAGTTCACCATCGGCCACGTCCGTCATCGCCTGGTGACCAAGATCGAGATCATCGACAACGGCCCCGGGATACCGGCGGAACTCCAGGAAACCATTTTCTTTCCCATGGTCAGCGGCCGTCCGGACGGTACCGGGCTGGGCCTGGCCATTACCCAGAACATCATCAGCCAGCACCAGGGCCTGATCGAGTGTGACAGCCACCCCGGCCACACCACGTTCTCGATCTTTCTGCCACTGGAACAAGGAGCCACATCGACATGAGCCGTAGTGAAACCGTGTGGATCGTCGATGACGACCGTTCTATCCGTTGGGTTCTGGAAAAGGCCTTGCAGCAGGAAGGCATGACCACCCAGAGCTTCGACAGCGCCGATGGCGTGATGAGTCGTCTGGCCCGTCAGCAGCCTGATGTGATCATTTCCGATATCCGCATGCCGGGTGCCAGTGGCCTCGACCTGCTGGCGCGCATCCGCGAACAGCATCCACGGTTGCCGGTCATCATCATGACCGCTCACTCCGACCTGGACAGCGCCGTCGCCTCCTATCAGGGCGGCGCGTTCGAATACCTGCCCAAGCCGTTCGACGTGGACGAGGCGGTATCGCTGGTCAAACGCGCGAACCAGCACGCACAGGAACAGCAAGGCCTGGAAGTGGTGCCGGCGCTGACCCGCACGCCGGAAATCATCGGCGAAGCACCGGCGATGCAGGAAGTGTTTCGCGCCATCGGCCGCTTGAGCCATTCCAACATCACCGTGCTGATCAACGGCGAATCCGGTACCGGTAAAGAACTGGTGGCCCACGCCCTGCACCGCCACAGCCCGCGCGCGGCCTCGCCGTTCATCGCGCTGAACATGGCGGCGATCCCGAAAGACCTGATGGAATCCGAGCTGTTCGGCCACGAGAAAGGTGCGTTCACCGGCGCGGCCAACCTGCGGCGCGGGCGCTTCGAACAGGCTGACGGCGGCACACTGTTCCTCGACGAAATCGGCGACATGCCGGCCGATACCCAGACTCGTTTGCTGCGGGTGCTGGCGGACGGTGAGTTCTATCGCGTCGGCGGCCATGTGCCGGTCAAGGTCGACGTGCGGATCATCGCCGCGACTCACCAGAATCTGGAAACCCTGGTGCATGCCGGAAAATTCCGTGAGGACTTGTTCCACCGCCTCAACGTGATCCGCATCCACATTCCACGCCTGTCGGACCGTCGCGAAGACATCCCGACCCTCGCCAAGCATTTCCTCAGCCGCGCTGCGCAAGAACTGGCGGTGGAGCCGAAGCTGCTGAAGAGCGAGACCGAGGAATACCTGAAGAACCTGCCGTGGGGCGGCAACGTGCGCCAGCTGGAGAACACCTGCCGCTGGATCACTGTGATGGCGTCCGGGCGTGAAGTGCACATCAGTGACCTGCCACCGGAGCTGCTGAGCCTGCCGCAGGATTCGGCGCCGGTGACCAACTGGGAACAAGCGCTGCGCCAGTGGGCCGATCAGGCGTTGGCCCGCGGCCAATCGAGCCTGCTCGACAGCGCCGTGCCGGCGTTCGAGCGGATCATGATCGAGACTGCGCTGAAGCACACCGCCGGTCGGCGGCGCGATGCGGCGGTATTGCTTGGCTGGGGGCGCAACACCCTGACGCGCAAGATCAAGGAATTGGGGATGAAAGTGGATGGCGGGGACGAGGATGAGGGGGATGAGGGCTGATCAACCACGCCCTCTGTGAAAGTGGGCTTGCTCACGAAAGCGCTGTTCATGAAACGTATCAGTGACTGACGCGACGCCTTCGCGAGCAAGCCCGCTCCCACCGTGGCCCCGCCGTGCACCAACCTAATGCACTTTGACCCGTGATCGGGCATCGCAGCCGTTGCTAAAAACATCCAGGCAAGACTTAAAAACCCAGCCAGTAAAAACACGAAAGCCCCGATTTACGGGGCTTTCGCGCATCTGAAGCTTTTTTCTGTTTCGAAATACTAAAACTGGCACGCGCCCTGCAATAACCCTTACAGGTGATTCGATTCACCACCCGTTTCGGGGACCTTGGTACAGGCAGGCCGGGGAATCCCCTCTTTACACCGGGCTCAGAGCGCCAACGCGATGCGCCCACCCTTTTGGGATCCTTGGTACAGGCAGGCCGGGGGTTCCCTCTTTACACCGGACCGACGCTCGCAGCGAAGTCCACCCCGTTTTGGGAACCCTGGTACAGGCAGGCCGGGGATTCCCGCTTTTATTGCTCCCGGAGATGGATCTCCAGCCGCCAGCGGTCATCGACCTTGCTCCCGGCCCACTCCCCTTGCAGCGGCCGCGCCGCCAGCACCGTCAGCAACAACCCACCGTCACTCACCCGCGTTCGCCAGTTCACGTCCTTGCCGTTGAGCTTGAGCTGCCCCTTCTGCGCCTTGCCCTCTGCCTGAAACAACAGGGCCACGGTGCCGTCGATGATTTCGCCGTGCAGCTGCGGTTCGTTGTTGAACCACACCACCAGGCCGACAGCGGTCACCTCAACCTGCTGCAGCACAGTCGGATCCGGCGTGGTCAGGCGACCGATCATCAAGCCGACCATCAAGCCGAAAATCGCCAGCGAACCGATCACCCGCGGGAATAGTTTCGAACGCGGGTCGGCTTGCGGCGTAGAATGCGCGTCATCTTTACCTTCGGAGCCGTGCATGTTTCACGTCATCCTTTTTCAACCAGAAATTCCGCCGAACACCGGCAACGTTATCAGGCTGTGCGCCAACAGCGGCTGCCACCTGCATTTGATCGAACCGCTGGGTTTCGAGATGGACGACAAGCGCTTGCGCCGGGCCGGTCTCGACTACCACGAATATGCCACGTTGCAGCGCCACGCCGACCTCGCCAGTTGCCTGGAAAGCCTCGGCAACCCACGGCTGTTCGCCTTTACCACCAAAGGTTCGCGGCCGTTTCACGATGCCGCGTTCGTCCCGGGCGATGCGTTCATCTTCGGCCCGGAAAGCCGTGGCCTGCCGCCGGAAGTGCTGGACGCCCTGCCCGCCGAACAGCGCCTGCGCCTGCCGATGCGTGAAGGCTGCCGCAGCCTGAACCTGTCCAACACCGTGGCGGTGGCCGTGTACGAAGCGTGGCGGCAGAACGACTTCAAATAACCCGCCGCCCGCAAAAACATCACCCCTGTAGGAGCTGCCGCAGGCTGCGATCTTTTGATCTTGATCTTCAAAAACAAGATCAAAAGATCGCAGCCTGCGGCAGCTCCTACACGAAGGTTTCGTTTGCCCCATGAAAAAAGCGCCTTTAAACGGCGCTTTTTTCATGGGGCAAACGAAGCTTTTATTGTACGGTCGGCGTCTCGCCCGCTGCCTGCATGCGCTGCAGCTCTTGCGCGTACAGGGCGTCGAAGTTCACCGGAGCCAGCATCAGGGCCGGGAACGAGCCACGGGTTACCAGGCTGTCCAGGGTTTCGCGAGCGTACGGGAACAGGATGTTCGGGCAGAACGCACCCAGGGTGTGGCTCATCGAACCCGCGTCCAGGTTCTTGATCAGGAAGATACCGGCCTGTTGCACTTCAGCGATGAAGGCCACTTCGTCACCGTTTTTCACGGTAACCGACAAGGTCAGCACGACTTCGTAGAAATCGCCTTCCAGCTCTTTCTGGCGAGTGTTCAGATCCAGACCGACGGTCGGGTCCCACTGCTGGCGGAAGATCGCCGGGCTTTTCGGGGCTTCGAAGGACAGGTCGCGTACGTAGATGCGCTGCAAGGAGAATTGCGGTGCGGTTTCTTCTTCGCTGGCTGCAGTGTTCTGTTGGTCAGTCATCTCAGATCCTTTCTGATCTTGGGTCTTTTAGGGATTGCTGTACGTGGGTGCAGCCGTTCAGGCCTTGAGCAGCGCGTCGAGCTTGCCGGCGCGCTCCAGGGCATACAAATCATCACAACCGCCGATGTGCTTTTCGCCGATCCAGATCTGCGGAACGGACGTGCGTCCGGCCTTCTGGCTCATGGCAGCACGAATCTGCGGCTTGCCATCGACCTTGATCTCTTCGAAGGCCACACCTTTGTTCGCGAGCAATTGCTTGGCTCGCATGCAGTAAGGGCAGTAATCGCTGGAGTAGACGATGACTTCGCTCATATCACTTCACCAGCGGCAGGTTGTCGCCTTTCCAGCTGGAGATCCCGCCGGACAGCTTGGCGGCGGTGAAGCCGGATTTCATCAGCTCGCGAGCGTGGGTGCCAGCGGTCTGGCCCAGAGCGTCGACCAGAATGATGGTCTTGGCCTTGTGCTTTTCCAGCTCGCCGATGCGCGCAGCCAGCTTGTCTTGAGGAATGTTGATCGCGCCAACGATATGGCCGGCGGCGTAATCTTTCGCCGGACGGATGTCCACCACCACGCCTGCGTCCTTGTTGACCAGTGCGGTCAGTTCGCCGGTGCTCAGGCTTTTACCGCCGCCCTGCATCGTGTGCGCCAGCAGCAAAGCCAGCAATACGACGAAGATACCGACAAGAATGTAGTGGTTAGTGGCAAATTCAATCAGGTGAGCAACCATCGAAGGAGGTTCCAGGGCGTTAAAATGTCGGCCAGTATACACAGCCCCTAGGGTGGGCCAAACCCCGTCCGGCGGTGACGTGGTCGGAACTAAGCATTAAACTCGCCACTCCCTTTTTCAACGCCCTCTTCTTTATTAGCCACGAGTGGATTCCATGACTACCACGCCTAAACCTTTGGTCCTGATGATTCTCGACGGCTTCGGTCACAGTGACAGCCACGAATCCAATGCCGTGTATGCGGCGAAGAAGCCTGTGCTCGATCGTCTCTGGGCCACAGTGCCGAACGGCCTGATCTCCGGCAGCGGCATGGACGTCGGCCTGCCGGACGGCCAGATGGGCAACTCCGAAGTCGGTCACATGAATCTCGGCGCCGGGCGCGTGGTGTATCAGGACTTCACTCGCGTGACCAAAGCGATTCGCGACGGCGAGTTCTTCGAGAACCCGACCATCTGCGCCGCTGTGGATAAAGCCGTGGCCGCCGGCAAAGCCGTGCATTTCATGGGCCTGCTGTCCGATGGCGGCGTGCACAGCCATCAGGATCACCTGGTCGCGATGGCCGAACTGGCCTTCAAGCGCGGCGCCGAAAAAATCTACCTGCACGCCTTCCTCGATGGTCGCGACACGCCGCCGAAAAGCGCCACGTCGTCGATCGAACTGCTCGACGCGACCTTCCAGGCGCTTGGCAAGGGCCGTATCGCCAGCATCGTCGGTCGCTACTTCGCGATGGACCGTGACAACCGCTGGGACCGCGTGTCCCAGGCCTACAACCTGATCGTCGACGGCAACGCCGAGTTCAACGCCGCCACGGCCCAGGAAGGCCTCGAAGCCGCCTACGCCCGTGGCGAGAGCGACGAATTCGTCAAAGCCACCACCATCGGTGAGCCGGTCAAGGTCGAAGACGGCGACGCCGTGGTGTTCATGAACTTCCGCGCCGACCGCGCCCGCGAGCTGACCCGCGTATTCGTCGAGGACGATTTCAAGGAGTTCGAGCGCGCGCGCCAGCCGAAACTGGCCGGTTTCGTCATGCTGACCCAATACGCCGCCAGTATCCCTGCGCCGTCGGCCTTCGCCGCCGGCAGCCTGGAAAACGTGCTTGGCGACTATCTGGCGAAGAACGGCAAGACCCAGCTGCGCATCGCCGAAACCGAAAAATATGCACACGTGACCTTCTTCTTCTCCGGTGGCCGTGAAGAGCCGTTCCCGGGCGAAGAGCGCATCCTGATCCCGTCGCCGAAAGTCGCCACCTACGACCTGCAGCCGGAAATGAGCGCGCCGGAAGTCACCGACCGCATCGTCGATGCCATCGAGCATCAGCGTTACGACGTGATCGTGGTCAACTACGCCAACGGCGACATGGTCGGCCACAGCGGCGTGTTCGACGCTGCGGTGAAGGCCGTGGAATGCCTGGACACCTGCGTCGGGCGCATCGTCGAAGCGCTGGAAAAGGTTGGCGGCGAAGCGCTGATCACCGCCGACCACGGCAACGTCGAAAAAATGGCCGATGAAGAAACCCACCAGGCTCACACCGCGCACACCACCGAGCCAGTGCCGTTCATTTATGTCGGCAAGCGTGACCTCAAGGTCCGTGCAGGTGGCGTACTGGCGGACGTGGCGCCGACCATGCTGATGCTGCTGGGTCTGGAAAAACCGGCGGAAATGACTGGTACGTCGATTCTGGTCTGAACCAAATCCATAAAACACCGCAAAACCCTGTAGGAGTGAGCCTGCTCGCGATAGCAATCTGACAGTCAACTACTCTGTTGAATGTGAGAACGCCATCGCGAGCAGGCTCACTCCTACATTTGTTTATGGTTGTTTCAAAGATTATTTTCAGCTGTATCTCCAGCCAGTTATCACACAAGCCCAATTGGGCGTTTTTTTTGCAGCCTCGGGCGGGCATACTAGGCCGTCCATTACCCTGGTGCCGCCCGCCTCTATGCTCCGCGTCCTGATCGCCCTCGCTCTGACATGCCTGCTCCAACCGGCCTTCGCTGACGAGCGCGCGCAAACCCAACAGCAGCTGGATGCCACGCGTCAGGACATTGCCGAGCTGAAAAAGCTGCTGGGCAAGCTGCAGGAAGAAAAATCCGGCGTGCAGAAAGAGCTCAAGGGCACTGAAACCGAGATGGGCAAGCTCGAGAAGCAGGTCGATGCCCTGCAGAAAGAGCTGAAGAAAAGCGAATCCGAGCTGCAGCGGCTCGATGCGGAGAAAAAAAAACTCCAGAGCGCGCGCACTGAACAGCAGCGACTGATCGCCATCCAGGCCCGCGCGGCCTACCAGAACGGCCGTCAGGAATACCTCAAGCTGCTGCTCAACCAGCAGAATCCCGAGAAATTCGCCCGCACCCTCACCTATTACGATTACCTGAGCCAGGCCCGCCTGGAGCAGTTGAAGAACTTCAACGAAACCCTGCGCCAACTGGCCAATGTCGAAAAAGACATCGCCACGCAACAGGCGCAATTGCTGGTACAGAAAAGCAGCCTCGACACCCAGCGCGACGAGCTGGAAAAGGTCCGCAAGGAACGCCAGCAAGTCCTCGCCAAGCTCAACGATGATGTGAAGGCCCGCGACCAGAAACTCGCCGCCCGCGAGCAGGATCAGGCAGACCTGTCTAAAGTCCTTAAAACCATTGAAGAAACCCTGGCCCGCCAGGCTCGTGAGGCAGAAGAAGCGCGGCAGAAAGCGCTGATCGCCCAGCAGGAAGCGGAAAAAAAGCGTTTGCGTGAGGCGCAGGCTGAAAACAGCGACGCCCCACGAAAACCCGCCAGATCAACCCCCGGCGCACTGGTGTCCAGCAGCGGCGAGACCTTTGGCGGCCCTTTTGCCGCAACCCGGGGAAAACTTCCATGGCCGGTTGATGGTCGATTGCTGGCACGCTTCGGCGAAAGCCGTGGCGACGATGCCCGGACCAAGTGGGATGGCGTGATGATCAGCGCCGCTGCAGGCAGCCAGGTGCATGCCGTGCATGGCGGGCGCGTGGTGTTCGCCGACTGGTTGCGTGGCGCCGGGCTGCTGGTGATCCTTGATCACGGCAATGGTTATCTGAGCCTTTACGGTCACAACCAGACACTGCTCAAGTCGGCCGGTGACGTAGTAAAAGCCGGTGAGTCGATTTCCACTGTCGGTAACAGTGGCGGTCAGGACACACCAGCGCTGTATTTCGCAATTCGTCAGCAGGGTCACCCGAGTGATCCGGCGCAATGGTGTCACGCGCAAGGATAAGCGCGTCGCCTAATTCAGGAGTTCGTTCGACATGCTGCATTTGTCCCGCCTTACCTCGCTGGCCCTGACGATCGCTGTGGTGATCGGCGCGCCTCTGGCGTTCGCTGCTCAACCGGCCCCGGCCGTCGCTCCGGCAGGTACTGCCGCGACCTCCAAGGCACCGCTGCCGCTGGAAGAGTTGCGTACCTTTGCCGAGGTCATGGATCGAATCAAAGCCGCCTATGTCGAGCCGGTGGACGACAAGACCCTGCTGGAAAACGCGATCAAGGGCATGCTCAGCAACCTCGATCCGCACTCCGCCTATCTGGGCCCTGAAGACTTCACCGAGCTGCAGGAAAGCACCAGCGGCGAATTCGGCGGCCTGGGTATCGAAGTCGGCTCGGAAGACGGCTTCATAAAAGTCGTGTCGCCAATCGACGACACGCCTGCGTCCAAGGCTGGCATTCAGGCTGGCGACTTCATCGTCAAGATCAACGGTCAGCCGACTCGCGGCCAGACCATGACCGAAGCCGTGGACAAGATGCGCGGCAAGATCGGCCAGAAGATCACCCTGACTCTGGTGCGCGACGGCGGCACGCCGTTCGACGTGACCCTGGCGCGCGCCGTGATTCAAGTGAAGAGCGTCAAGGCGCAGCTGCTGGAATCGGGCTACGGTTACATCCGCATCACCCAGTTCCAGGTCAAGACCGGCGAAGAGGTCTCCAAGGCCCTGGCCAAGCTGCGCAAAGACAACGGCAAAAAGCTCAACGGCATCATCCTCGACCTGCGCAACAACCCGGGCGGTGTGTTGCAGGCGGCAGTGGAAGTGGTCGACCACTTCATCAAGAAAGGTCTGATCGTCTACACCAAAGGCCGAATCGCCAACTCCGAACTGCGCTTCTCCGCCACCGGCAAGGACGAAAGCGAAGCGGTGCCGATGGTGGTGCTGATCAACGGCGGCAGCGCCTCGGCGTCGGAAATCGTTGCCGGTGCCCTGCAGGACCAGAAACGCGCGGTGGTCATGGGCACCACCAGTTTCGGCAAGGGCTCGGTGCAAACCGTGCTGCCGCTGAACAACGACCGCGCGCTGAAGATCACCACGGCGCTGTACTTCACGCCGAACGGCCGCTCGATCCAGGCCCAGGGCATTGTCCCGGACATCGAAGTGCGCAAGGCCAAGATCACCAACGAAGCGGACGGCGACTACTTCAAGGAAGCCGACCTGCAAGGCCACCTGGGCAACGGCAACGGCGGCGCAGACAAGCCGACCGGTTCCGGCGCGAAGGCCAAGGCCATGCCGCAGGATGACGATTACCAGTTGGCCCAGGCCCTGAGCCTGCTCAAAGGGCTGAGCATCACGTCCGGCCGTTGAGGATGTCTTTGCGTTTCCTCTTCGTCCTGCTGTGCTGTCTGGGGGGTGCTGCGCACGCAGAACCCCCCAGCACTACCCCGCCAAAAGCCTATCTGACGCTGATCATCGACGACCTGGGACAGAACCTGCCCCGGGATCGCCGCGTGCTGGCCCTGCCCGGCCCGGTGACCACGGCGATCATGCCCGACACCCCGCACGCCACCGAATTCGCCCGCGAAGCCCATCGCGCCGGCAAGATCGTGATCCTGCACATGCCGATGGATCCGGCCACCGGCCCGTACGCCTGGCACCCCGAACTGCCGCTCGAAGAGCTGCAAAAGCGCCTCGACGCCGCGTTCAAAATGGTCCCTTACACCGCGGGCATCAACAACCACATGGGCAGTCGCATGACCGCGCAACCGGTGGCGATGGCGTGGCTGATGGGTGAGTTGCAACGCCGCCACAAGTTCTTCGTCGACAGCCGCACCAGTGCGCAAACCGTGGCGGCGCAGCAGGCACAGAAGATCGATCTGGCGAGTGTTTCGCGGGATGTATTCCTCGATGACGAGCGCACCGAAGCGGCGATTTTCACCCAACTGCAGACCGCCATCAGCCTGGCGCGCAAACAGGGATCGGCGGTGATGATCGGTCACCCGTACCCGCAGACGCTGGCAGTGTTGGAGCGTGAATTGCCGAAGCTGAAAGCTCAGGGCATCGAGTGGATCGACATCAAGCAGATGATCAGCGTGCGGAGCAACAGGGCGACCGCTGCACACGGGAAAAATGGTATTTATCGCTAACCGGCCAACTAATTAACTGCTTATTATCCCCGCGCCAAATCCAACAAATAGCAACACCTTGGAAATTCACTAACAACAAAACTCATTTATTCTGCGCCAGTCTTGCACCCCAACACACTCGCCAAGGACTGGCCATGAACTTAAAGAACATCTACACAGGCTTTTTATTACTTCCTGCATTCTCGCTGCCTGCTTATTCCATCCCAGTGGATTATGGCAAAGGCGTTGAGAACTTCTCCTCCTCTTATTACCTGAAAAACCGGGACGGTGACTATAACTACTGGAACGGAATAGGCGTATACAAAAGCCCTGGGCAACTTACCTGCACCGCTTTTCTGATCGACACAAACAGCTCTGATGCGTCCGACTCTGCCTATGCGCTCACCAGTGCACATTGCGTGGGCAAGGAAAATGGCGTCATGCGAATAGATGACCCCATCGAAGGCACGATCACCTTCAACCATTTCAATGACACACCGGATGCCCGCAAGGCCGTCCCTCTGAAAAAAGTAGCCTGGAGCAGTATTCAGGGTGTCGATGTGGCTCTTTTGGAACTAGGGATGTCACAAGGCGAACTTCTGGCACAGGGCATCACGCCCATGAAGCTGGCCGAACAACCACCGGCCGAAAACACCGACATTCTGATTGTGCACGGACCCGGTGGAGCGCCATTACGAATTTCAGCCTGTACCCATGTACCTTCGCCGGCCATTTTCGAAAAGCCCTGGGTCTGGCGGCATAGTCTCAGCAATCAGTGCAAAGACGTTGCCTCCGGAAGCTCCGGGGGCCCTGTCATTGTTCGAGCGACCAACGAAGTCTATGGCGTTCTGGGTACGCTTGCAGCCCATCTGACGCCGTTGCCCGGCTACGGCCAGATGCCGAGCGGCAGTTACGGTAGTTCAACCTCGGTTTTCAACAATTGCTTTATCGATGGCAAACTCAATACCAACCCACAGGTGTGCGAGTTATTTCCGGCAGCTTCCATCAGGCTACCCGCCGAACTGCCAATGCACGCAAAAATCAGCGTAACTACGCAAGGCAGTTATGTGTATCCCGCGTGGAACTTCGAAATAACCGCCAGCACCCGATTTATTCGAACCAAACGTACTACCGACTCACTCGATTGCGAAAAGCCTGAAGGCTACAGCCAACCGATCAACAGCGACACCCGCCCCACTCGGTTGAATGTTCCAATGGGTCCTGAAACCGGGACTAATAACCTTTGCATTATCGCCACGGACGATACCAGCGAAGTATTACCCGCCGGAACTTATCGCAATGCCGTGACAGTTCCCACCTATCTGATTGATGCGGGCCCGACACCTGCTCCTGCCCTGGACGCTTTCTATGACAAAGAAACAGACCGAGTGATATTCCTCTGGCCGAAAAGGAACATCGAGGGTATTGATCGTTATGAAGTAAAAGCCGGCCCCGCGGATACAACCCGTTGCGTCGATCCGCAGGGGTATACCGTTCCGAAATACAATTGGGTTCGCCGAGAAAGCAACTTCCCCATGAAATTCTGCATGTATGCCCTCGATACCAACAATCAGCGCTCAGTGCTGAAGGAATACATCCTGCAATGGGAAACGCTCAAAAATCGCGCCCCTTGATCTGAACGGCGCCCCGCAGCCTTGTGCTTCTGCATCAACGGCAACAGAAGAAGCGCAAGGCTGCCAATGGCCAGGATGATGTCTATCGGAAATATCCGGTCACTACGCTAAATACATAGTTACCGCCAAAGGCCTGGCGCGAATACCGATAGTGAGACCTGCAACGGGTCGCGACTCCCTTGAGTCGTCGTTCAACTATCAGGAGTGACTATGACCATTCATGAACAGGCCGCAGCGCCATCCAGGCCAATCGAGCCGATCAGACACGACAACTTGCTGATCCAGTTCACCACGGAATACCACCGAATCTGGGACAGCGCCGGCTCGCGGGCAAAACCTGCGGCTTTCTGGCGGCCGACACCAGCGCCGGATGTATTGCCGGGCTACTTCCCGCTCGGCGATGTGTTCATTGCCGGACACGACAACATTAACGGCAGCACCGTGGTCGCCGTGGTTTGCGAGGCCGATACCCCCAGCGCGGATCCAACCCGGGGCCCGGCATTACGCCGCCCGGACGACTTCGAATTGATCTGGAAAGACTCCGGCTCAAAATCGAAGAAAGACGGGGCCGTATGGCGACCGCTTGCCCCGCAAGGTTATGTGGCCATGGGAGCGGTCTGCTCCAACGATCATGAAAAACCTTCAGTCAATGCAGTTCGCTGTGTGCGTGCCGATCTGGTGATCGCATCAGACGTCGGCGAGCTGATCTGGAATGACAAGGGCAGCGGCGCCAGACAGAGCTTCAGTGCCTGGAGCATTGCGCCGCGCAGTGCACCGCCGGGAGAGATTCACTTCGCGCCAGGCACTTTTGTGGCGGCCAACGGTTTCGGCAAACCCGAGGGCGATGGCGGCGCTTACTCACTGCGGATGCAGATCGCGCCGCAGATCCTGTCGGCGCCCTCGCTGCCGACGCTTTCCGGATCGAACGTTTCGCAAATCCACGCGGCGGCCACGCTTGCTCAAGTCGTCGAACTTCCCTGGTTCGTCATCAAGGATGACCTGTCACCCCTGGAACAACTGCGCACCAGCCCCCTCTATCGTCTGGAAAGAACCGATCACTACTATCTGGTCGGGAGCGGACACAACACGAGCGACCAGGCCTGCTCGTTCAAGTGGACGGCGCAGCGACTGCAGAACTCCAAGATGCTGCGCCTGTTCACGCAGCTCACAGCGATCAATTTCGTGGGGCCGTGGACAACGACGGCAGACGCTCAGCCATCACTGCCGTTCTCGGCGAGATTGAACAGCCAGTTCACCCACAGCGAGACCTCAAGCAGTGGCTGGCAGACTGCGTTTGTCACCCAAGTCCTCGCCATGGCCGGCAAAGGCAAGTTCGTCGCGGTGTATCAACTGGAGAGTTTCTACGAGTTGGTGCGTGGAGACGGTTCACAGGCAGGGATCAACCTCGGCTACACCGAGTGCGAAAACCTGCATCTGCTGCAATATCCGCTGGATGAATGCAGCCACGATACTGCGGACAAGGCGTTGCCGACCGCTATAGATACCGTCCCATGATCTCGTCCACCACACCGTCCTTGCGCATCTGATCCAGCGCCGCCTGCAACCTGGCGACCGTTGCATCCGACACGTCCTTGTTCAGCGCCAGGTACAACTCGGCGCTGTTGAAGCGCAGCACGGTCTTGAGTCCGGTGACCCCATCCTGCCGCGCCAGATAACGCCCGGCAGGATCACCCGTGGCCCACAGGTCGATCTGGCCATTGACCAGTTTTTTCGCGTTGTCCTGATCACGCAGCACCACGATCGGCTTCAGGCCCTGCTTGGCCAGCGTCTCGGCAATCGCGTCACCCTTATAGGCGCCGATCTTGTATTTGCGTGCATCGTTGAGGGTGTCGAGGGTGATCTTGCTGTCGGCCCTGGCCAACATGATCCAGTCGTCCGGACCGATCGGGCCGACCCATTTGAACAGGTTCTCGCGATCCGGCAGGCGGGCCATCACGAAGGCGCCATAACCGGGGTTTTCCAGCGCCAGTTTGTAGACCCGCTCCCACGGGAAGCGCAGCGTCAGGCTGTAGGTGAGCCCGGCGCGCTTGAACATTTCGCGCACAATGTCGGCGGCAATGCCGTTGATGTTCTCGCCCTTGGCGAAATTCTTGCCGTCTTTCGCCATGTTGTAGGGCGGGAAGTTTTCGGTGAGGAGCACCAGATCGGTGTCGGGACTGTTTTCGGCCCGCGCCGTGTTGAGCAACAACACAGAGGCACTGGCGAGAACAAGAAGCAGGCGTTTGATCATGTCGGGCTACCGGAATCCATGGCGTGCCCAAGAGTGCCTTGGGTACGCCATGCTGTCCACTGGCCTGTACGGTTTAGCGCATGACAATTCCGCGTTGCGCCATGTAGGCCTTGGCCTCCTGCACGGTGTATTCACCGAAGTGAAAAATACTCGCCGCCAGTACCGCGCTGGCGTGGCCTTCGAGGATGCCGTCGGCCAGATGCTGCAGATTGCCGACGCCACCGGAAGCGATCACCGGGATGCCCAGTGCATCGCTGATCGCCCGAGTCACACCGAGGTCGAAGCCGTTTTTCATGCCGTCCTGATCCATGCTGGTCAACAGGATCTCGCCGGCACCGAGGCCTTCCATTTTTTTCGCCCACTCGACTGCATCGAGACCGGTCGGCTTGCGCCCGCCGTGGGTGAAGATTTCCCAGCGCGGGGTTTCACCCGGGCCGGAGACCTTTTTCGCGTCGATGGCGACGACGATACACTGCGAGCCGAAATGCTGCGCGGCTTCGCCGACGAACTCCGGATTGAACACCGCTGCGGTGTTGATCGAAACCTTGTCCGCACCGGCATTGAGCAGGTTGCGAATGTCCTGCACGGTGCGCACGCCGCCGCCGACGGTCAGCGGGATGAACACCTGGCTGGCCATGCGCTCGACGGTATGCAGTGTGGTGTCGCGGCCATCGACGCTGGCGGTGATGTCGAGGAAGGTAATCTCGTCGGCACCCTGCTCGTCATAACGACGGGCGATTTCCACCGGGTCACCGGCATCGCGGATGTTCTCGAACTTCACACCTTTGACGACCCGGCCGTTGTCCACGTCCAGGCAAGGGATGATGCGTTTGGCCAGCGCCATGGTCAGTCCTCAGCCTTGGTATGCATCGCAGAAAGCTTGCGCTTCAGCGACGTCGAGGGTGCCTTCGTAGATCGCCCGGCCAGTGATTGCACCGATGATGCCCGGCGCCTTGGCGTCGAGCAGCGACTTGATGTCACCCAGATTGTGGATACCGCCGGAAGCAATCACCGGGATCTTCGTCGCTGCCGCCAGCGCAGCGGTGAACGGTACGTTGCAGCCCTGCATCATGCCGTCTTTGGCGATGTCGGTATAAACGATCGAGGACACACCGTCGGCTTCAAACTGCTTGGCCAGATCGATGACTTGCACGGTGCTGATTTCAGCCCAGCCATCGGTGGCGACGAACCCGTCTTTGGCATCCAGACCGACGATGATTTTGCCCGGGAACGCGCGGCAGGCCTCAGCGACGAACGCCGGATCCTTCACCGCTTTGGTACCGATGATCACGTAGCTCACGCCCGCCTTGACGTAGTGCTCGATGGTTTCCAGCGAGCGGATACCGCCGCCGATCTGGATCGGCAGGGTCGGGTAGCGCTTGGCGATCGCGGTCACCACTTCGCCGTTGACCGGCTGGCCTTCGAACGCGCCGTTCAGATCGACCAGATGCAGACGGCGGCAACCGCCCTCCACCCACTTGGCAGCCATGCTCACCGGGTCATCGGAGAACACTGTGGAATCTTCCATGCGGCCCTGGCGCAGACGTACGCAGGCACCGTCTTTAAGATCGATAGCGGGAATAATCAGCATCTGGCAAACCTTCAAATTTGAATGTTCAGCTTGGCTCGGAAATCAGTTTTTCTCGAGCGCCCACAGGTCGCTTTCGATGCTTTCAAACCGCTCTTTGAGGTGGGTCTGCACATCGAAAATCGCCCTGTTGTAATAGTGCGGAGCAATTTCGCGGGTAAACAGCTCAAGAATTTCCGCCGCCTCGAACGAACCCAGGTCGAGTTCGAACCGATCCTCCATGAACCGCTGGATCTTGCGGCTGGCCTCGTTCTCCTGCTCGGGAGTGAGGGTCAGGATCGGCGGTTTGGACTTCTTGGCGGCCATTTACCAGCGACCGTCCCACGCGGCGAAGTTCTGCAGCAATTGCAGGCCATGGGTATGGCTCTTCTCCGGGTGGAACTGCACGGCGAAACGCGAGCCTTCGGCCAGCGCTGCTGCGAAATCGACCCCGTAATGACCGCTACCGACTACCTGCCGCGCATTGGCGGCAGCGATGTAGTAGCTGTGCACGAAGTAGAAACGCGCCTTGTCCGGAATGTCGTGCCACAACGGGTGACTGACCTTCTGCTGCACTTCGTTCCAGCCCATGTGCGGCACTTTCAGGTGCTCGCCGTCTTCATGCAGGTCTTTGCCGAAGAACTTCACCGCGCCCGGGAACAGGCCGATGCAGTCGACGCCGTCGTTCTCTTCGCTGCTGTCGAGCAGGGCTTGCATGCCGACGCAGATGCCGAGGAACGGACGATCCTGGCTGACTTCACGCACCAGCGAGTCGAAACCGAGACGACGGATCTCCGCCATGCAATCGCGAATCGCACCAACGCCGGGGAACACCACGCGGTCGGCTTCGCGGATCACGTCCGCGTCGCTGGTGATCAGCACCTTGCCGGCGCCGACGTGCTCGAGGGCCTTGGCCACCGAGTGCAGGTTGCCCATGCCGTAGTCGATAACTGCAACCGTCTGCATTACAGAACGCCTTTGGTCGATGGCATTTGCCCGGCCATGCGCTCATCCAGCTCGACAGCCATGCGCAGCGCGCGGCCGAAAGCCTTGAACACGGTTTCGATCTGGTGGTGGGTGTTGGTGCCACGCAGGTTGTCGATGTGCAGGCTGACAAGCGCGTGATTGACGAAGCCCTGGAAGAATTCCTGGAACAGGTCGACGTCGAAGCCGCCCACGGTGGCGCGGGTGTACGGCACGTGCATCTGCAGGCCTGGACGGCCGGAGAAGTCGATCACCACACGCGACAGCGCTTCATCGAGCGGCACGTAGGCGTGGCCGTAGCGACGGATGCCTTTCTTGTCGCCGATGGCTTTGGCGAAGGCCTGGCCGAGGGTGATACCGACGTCTTCCACGGTATGGTGGTCGTCGATATGCAGATCGCCCTTGCATTCAATATCCAGGTCGATCAACCCGTGACGGGCGATCTGATCCAGCATGTGCTCAAGAAAAGGAACACCGATATCGAATCGGGCCTTTCCGGTGCCATCAAGGTTGATCGAGGCTTTGATCTGGGTTTCCAGAGTGTCGCGCTCGACAGACGCCTTACGTTCGGCCATCACCAGCTCCGCAAAATCATTGGGCGAAAAAGGCAGCCATTATAGGCACGCGGGGCCGAAACAGAAACACGAGACGTGATATGCCTGACGGACAGAAGCCCCGGCTGTCGCGGGTAGACATGTCCATACAAGCCATTACAGGCACCCCAAAACAACTGTAGGAGTGAGCCTGCTCGCGATGAGGGCCTCACAGTCAACATTTCTGTCGACTGTCAGACCGCTATCGCGAGCAGGGCTCACTCCTACAGGGGTATTACGTTTTTACTTAGTGAAACAGTACCGCCGTCTTCTGCAGGGTCACCCACACACCCCACGCCAACGGAATACCCACCACCAGCCATGCAGCCACAGCCAGCGGCTTGCTGCCCGGTGCGGCTTTCCACTCCAGCACGGTGCTCGCATCAGCCCCTTTGTCGTGGCCCAGCGCCTGTTCGGCAGCCAGTTCGGCGTCGGTCATGAAGTACTTGTCGGCCACCGGACGAACCAGCAGGTTGCACAGGAAACCCAGCACCAGCAGGCCCGCGAGGATGTACAGGGTGATGTCGTAAGCGGCAGCGCGTTCAACGCCGATGCTCAGTTGATACTCGCGCAGGTAGTTCACCAGCACCGGACCGAGCACACCGGCCGCAGCCCAGGCGGTCAGCAGGCGACCGTGGATCGCGCCAACCATTTGCGTGCCGAACAGGTCGGCCAGATACGCCGGAACGGTCGCAAAACCACCGCCGTACATCGACAGGATGATGCAGAACGCCGCCACGAACAGCGCAACGTTGCCCAGATGGCCCATGTTCGGGATCAGCGCGTACAGGGCAAAACCGAGGGCGAAGAACACGAAGTAAGTGTTTTTGCGACCCAGGTAGTCCGAGAACGAGGCCCAGAAGAAGCGGCCACCGATGTTGAACAGGCTCAGCAGGCCGGTGAAGCCGGCAGCGATCGCGGCAATCGAAGCCAGTTGCCCGGCATCCAGTTGACCGAACGGCACGTCAACGCCCAGCAACTTGCCGCCGAACACTTCCTGCAGCAGTGGCGAAGCCATGCCGAGGATGCCGATACCGGCGGATACGTTCAGGCACAGCACCAGCCACACCAGACGGAACTGCGGGGTTTTCCACGCCACATTCACGTGCACGTGACGGTGGGTGATCATCGCGTTCGAGGCTTTTTTCGCCGGCGCGGTCCAGCCTTCAGGCTTCCAGCCGGTTGGCGGCACGCGGTAGGCCAGAGCGCCACCGATCATGAACACGAAGTAGATCGCCGCCATGGCCACGAAGCTCTGCCACACGCCGACCCCGGCAGGCGAAGCGAAGTGGCTCATCAGTGCCGTCGCCAACGGTGCACCGACCATCGCGCCGCCACCAAAGCCCATGATCGCCATGCCGGTCGCCATGCCGCGCTTGTCCGGGAACCACTTGATCAGGGTCGATACCGGCGAGATATAGCCCAGGCCCAGACCGATACCGCCGATCACGCCAGAGCCGATCCACATCAGCCAGATCTGGTGGGTATAGATCCCCAGTGCAGAAATCAGCAGACCGCCGCACCAGCACAGTGCCGACACCACACCAGCCTTGCGTGGCCCGGCGTGTTCCAGCCAGCCACCCCAGATCGCTGCCGAGCAGCCGAGGAAGATGAAGAACAGGGTGTAGATCCAGCCGAGCATGGAGATCGGCCAGTCGCATTGCGAAGAGAAGACCTGAGCGATGAAGCTCATGTCCGGCGCGCAAGCCACTGGCGCGGTGACGCCCAGCGCCTTGGACAGCGGCAACCAGAACACCGAGAAACCGTAGGCCATGCCGATGCACAGGTGGATGGCCAGCGCGGCCGGTGGAACCAGCCAGCGGTTGAAACCGGGCTTGGCGATGATGCGTTCCTTGGACAGGAACGCAGGCTGGTCGGCGCGAAGGCCGTCCGCCGTGATACTCGTGCTCATTGTGTATCCCCCAATTATTAGTATTGTTCGCCAGCCACTGTTCACCCTCGGCCTTTATGCACGCAGGCATGACCGTTTTTTCAGGTGAAGCTCCTTGAAGGCGCGACGTTAAGTCGCAGAAGGACGGACGAACCGGCGAAGGTTACCATTTGCACGTGACAGAAAAACCAAACTGATATCACCTTTTTCGTGTCATCTGATCTCGCCCCCTCAGGAAAAAGCCATGCCGATCGTTGTCCAAGCGCTGAACGATGCCAGTTACCAGGATCAACAGGATTTGCAGAAGATCTATCGTGACGCTCCGCAGTGGCTGTTCGCGCCGTATTCCGGGGACGCCCAGTTGATCGAAAGCAGCCTGGCGGACGGGTCTTTGATTACAGGACGTTTCAACGACCGACTGCTCGGTGCGGCGCGCCTGACAAGGCACGACAGGATTTGGTACTTGTCGCATTTATGTGTACGAAAAGTCACCCGGCGCCGTGGGGTGGCTGAGCGATTGGTGAACCAAGCGCAGAAAATGGCGTCGCAAGCGGGAGCCCAACTGCGCCTGCTGGCACCGGCCGGACACCTTGAAACGCAGGCGCTGGCCGCCAAACTGCAAGTGCCGCTGGAAGTCATCGCGACATGACAGCGCCCCGAACCGGGCGGATGCAGCGCTATACTCCCCGGCTAAATTACGAATTCGACTAACTACAAGGACTCGCCCATGAAAGCGTTCGGCAAAATCCTGGGTCTGGTACTTCTCGGGCTGTTGCTGATCATTGTGGCGGCGGGCTTCGCCCTGACCCACCTGTTTGATCCCAACGACTACAAAGACGAGATCCGCCAGATAGCCCGCGACAAGGCCCACATCGAGCTGACGCTCAATGGCGATATCGGCTGGAGCCTGTTCCCGTGGCTCGGCCTGGAACTGCATGAAGCCAGCATCGCCACCCTGATCAACCCGACCGAACCGTATGCCGACCTGCAGATGCTCGGCCTGTCCGTGCGCGTTCTGCCACTGTTGCGCCGTGAAGTGCAGATGAGCGATGTGCGTGTCGAAGGCCTGAACCTGCGCCTCAAACGCGACAAGAACGGCCACGGCAACTGGGAAGATATCGGCAAATTGCCGACAGCCGCCGCGCCCGCCGGCAGCCCGGCGCCTGCCAGCGCACCTGCTGCCGAAGCCCCTGCCCAGCCGGAAAAACCGCCGCAGCCGATCCGCCTCGACATCGACAGCCTGACGGTCAATAACGCCCGCGTTGAATACAACGACGAGCAGACCGGCAAGCAGTACAGCGCCGAAAGCATTCAGTTGAGCACCGGTGCGGTACACGACTCGACCAACATTCCGCTGAAAGCCACGGCGTTCCTCAGCACCAATCAGCCTGTGCTGCGGGTACGCACCGAGCTCAATGGCGAGCTGCGCATCGAACGCGCCCTGCAACGTTACAAGTTCGAAGACATGAAACTGTCCGGCGAACTGACCGGCGACCCACTGCAGGGCAAGGCCATGACCTTCTCCGCCCAAGGCCAGATCTCCCTGGACAAGGCAGCGAATGTCGCCGAATGGACCGGGATCAAGATCTCCGCCAACCAGTTGCGCGCCCTCGGCGAGCTGAAGGCCAACGACCTCGACAAGACCCCGCAGATCACTGGCGGGATCTCGATCGCCCAGTTCGATCTGGCGAAATTCGTCGACAGCATCGGTCAGACGTTGCCCGCCATGGCGCCCGGCAGCCTGAGCAAAGTCGAACTGGTCAGCCGCGTGGCCGCCACGCCAACCAGCGTGGCTTTCGACAACGTCAACCTGAAACTCGACGACAGCAGCTTCAGCGGGCGCATTGCCGTGGAAGACTTCGCCAAGCAGTCGCTGCGCGCGATCCTCAAGGCCGACACCTTTGATGTCGACCGCTACCTGCCGCCGAAATCGGACAAGACCAAAAACGCCACGCAAGTGCGTCAGGCCGAAGTCGCCAGCACCGAAGCCGATGCCATGGCCGGCGCCGGCAGCACACCGCTGCCGGACAAACCGAGCAAAAGCGCCTGGAGCACCGAGCGTCTGCTGCCGGTCGAGCGTCTGGCCAAACTCGACGTCGATGCCGACCTGACCTTCGGCCAACTGACCCTCGACAAACTGCCGATCCAGAACGCTGCACTCAAGGCCACAGGCCAGAGCGGCCTGCTGACCCTGCAAAACCTGCGCGGCGAGCTATACGGCGGCGACTTCGAAGCCAAGGGCACCCTCGACGTACGCCCGAGCGCCCCCGTGCTCAATCTGCAGACCAAAATCAACCGCGTGCCGGCCGAGAGGATTCTCGAAAGCCAGGGCAAGAATCCGCCGGTCAAAGGCCTGGTCACGCTGACCAGCAACTTCACCGGCAGCGGCAACAGTCAGCAGGCGCTGATCGAAACCCTCAACGGCAACGCCAGTTTCGTGATCAACAACGGCGTGCTGCTCAACGCCAATCTTGAACAGCAACTGTGCAAAGGCATCGCCACCCTCAATCGCAAAACCCTCAGCGGCGAGCCACGAGGCAAGGACACACCGTTCCAGGAACTCAAGGGCAACCTGACCTTGCGCAACGGCGTGGCGAGCAACCCGGACCTGAAAGTGCGCATCCCGGGCATGACCGTCAACGGCAACGGCGACATCGACCTGAAAGTGCTGGGCATGGATTACCGCGTCGGCATCATCGTCGAGGGCGACACCAGCGCCATGCCGGATCCGGCCTGTCAGGTCGGCGAGAAATTCGTCGGTATCGAGTGGCCGCTGCGCTGCCGTGGCCCGCTGGAGCTGGGCGCCAAGGCCTGCCGTGTGGATAACGAACGTCTCGGCCAGGTCGCGACCAAAATCGCCGGTGACAAACTCAGCGAAAAGATCGATGAAAAACTCGGCGACAAGGTCAGCCCGGAATTGAAAAACGCATTGAAAGGGCTGTTCAAGCGATGAGAGCGGAGCAGTTTTCCACGGCGGTGCTGGAATGGTTCGACCGCCACGGCCGCCACGATTTGCCTTGGCAGCAAGACATCAATCCGTATCGGGTATGGGTCTCGGAGATCATGTTGCAGCAGACCCAGGTCAGCACCGTGCTCAATTACTTCGACCGCTTCATGACCGCGCTGCCAACAGTGCAAGCGCTGGCCGAAGCGCCGGAGGACGAAGTGCTGCATCTATGGACCGGGCTGGGTTACTACACCCGCGCGCGCAATCTGCAGAAGACCGCGAAGATCGTCGTCAGCCAGTATGGCGGCGAATTTCCGCGGGACGTCGAAAAGCTGACGGATCTGCCGGGGATCGGCCTGTCCACCGCCGGGGCTATCGCCAGCATCAGCATGGGCCTGCGCGCGCCGATCCTCGATGGCAACGTCAAACGCGTTCTGGCGCGTTTTACCGCGCAAGAGGGTTACCCGGGTGAGCCGAAGGTCGCCAAACAGCTGTGGGCCAACGCAGAGCGTTTCACGCCGCACGATCGGGTCAACGCCTACACCCAGGCGATGATGGATCTTGGCGCCACGCTGTGTACGCGCAGCAAGCCGAGCTGCCTGCTGTGTCCGCTGGAAAAGGGCTGCGAGGCACACATGCTTGGCCTGGAGACGCGCTACCCGATTCCCAAACCGCGCAAGGCCATCCCGCAGAAACGCACGCTGATGCCGCTGCTGGCCAACAGCGAAGGCGCGATTCTGCTTTATCGTCGCCCGTCGACAGGTCTGTGGGGCGGTTTATGGAGCCTGCCGGAACTCGATGACCTCGACGACCTGCAACATCTGGCCGACCAGCACTCGCTGACCATGGGCGAGCAGCAGGCGCTGCCAAGCCTCGTCCACACCTTCAGCCATTTCCAGCTGTCCATCGAACCCTGGCTGGTTCAGGTACAGGAGGCCGGTCAGCACGTGGCCGAGGCCGACTGGCTCTGGTATAACCTCGCCACCCCGCCGCGCCTGGGCCTTGCCGCCCCGGTCAAAACCTTGCTCGAACGCGCGGCCGCCGTATTGAACGCAGGAGAGTCGTCATGACCCGCACCATCATGTGCCGCAAGTACAAAGAAGAACTGCCCGCGCTGGAACGCGCTCCTTTCCCGGGCGCCAAAGGTCAGGATATTTTTGACCACGTCTCGGCCAAGGCCTGGGCTGACTGGCAGAAACACCAGACCCTGCTGATCAACGAAAAGCGTCTGAACATGATGAACGCCGAAGACCGCAAATATCTTCAGGGCGAAATGGACAAGTACTTCTCCGGCGAGGATTACGCCAAGGCTGAAGGCTACGTTCCGCCTGCAGAGTAAACCCGCAAAATCGGGGGTCGGATCGTAAGCGACGGAATTAATTTAAGAAATTTTAAAAAAGTCGTTGACGTAAATCCGAAAAACCCTTTTAATGCGCCCCGTTGCCCAGATAGCTCAGTCGGTAGAGCAGGGGATTGAAAATCCCCGTGTCGGCGGTTCGATTCCGTCTCTGGGCACCAAATACCGAAAACCCTGAATCGCAAGATTCAGGGTTTTTTTATGCCTGCGATTTGATGGCGGCTCAATCCAGCCCCTTTGCGCAGCCCAGAAAAAACCCGCGAGCCTTTCCCAGGCATCGCGGGTTTTGATTGCGCAAATGCGCGACGGGTTTCGAACAAAGGCGATCCGCGCTACTTTGGCTGCACCTTATGGAAGAGGGTCATCCGTTCGATGAACCAGAAAAGAACCCGCGTGCCCCTGCCCCACCCGCCACCCTATCGCCAGAGTCGGACTGCATTCTGGCTGACGGTGCTGGTCGGCGTACTGATCGCCTTCCTCATCGGCGCGTCGATTTATCTGATCGTCCACAGCTTGATCAGCGGCTCCATCACCACCTGGAACCGCTCCGGTCCACGCCACACCTACACCCTTGCACTGCAACCGCGAATGTTCTGGTTCGAGATCGTGTCGCAATGCATCGGCACCGTATTCCTGATAGCCGTCGGCTGGATCGGACTATGGATTCACCGAATGGCGCAAGAACCCACTGACAAGCAGAAGGGCAAGCGTACGCGGGGGTAAATGACGGTTGGCCCTCAGAGGGTGTTGACGTAGTCGACCGGCAACAAAACCGTGTCGAGCGCAGCGTCTACCGGCAGCGATACCACGGTAATCACCGGGCAAACGATCATCATGTAGCAGATGACCGCGGCGGGCATGCCGTCTCCCCCTCTCACGCCAAGCAAGTGCAAGTTGCCATCGACGCCTTTGTAGTACGGTTCTGCAGAATCACCGTTCAGGCGCCCCATCATCGTTCCACAACCAGCCAACAGCAAAACCAGGCTCACCGCTGAGCCAATACGCAAAATCCCTTTCAAACCAGCACTTCCTTGCATCACAGAAACATAAGGCGCGGGATTGTACCCGCGCCTCGACTTTCAATTGAACCCAACACTATCCAGCGTCATTCCAGTGGAACACCAGATTGCGGGCAGCGCCGCTGCCAACGTCTGTCTCATCGCGCCGTGTTTCGCCATTGCGGGTGGCGACCACCGTGTACTTACCGGGTGGTAGTTGCACGTAAACCAGCGGACCCGTTTGGGTGAGGGTCAGTACGGTTTGCCCTGGTGACTTTTGAATCATCACATCGACATCAGCGGTGTACTGGTCTTGCGCGCCCACCGCGAACGTCATGTGCAGGTTGTAACCGGTGGATTGTTGAATGGCTTTTGCCTCATCAACGCCAATCCCGCCGGACAAGTAGTTGATGCCGTTTTGCTGCTGTTGTTGAGCCTGTACGCCTGCGCTGTCGACGGGCTCAAGGCTGGCCGCCTGCAGCATCGCCGGAAAAGCCAATACAGCGACCGCAGCGACTGGCAGCATGAATGAAAGAATGCGCTTCATAATCCCTACTCCCGGACTCTTTTAGAGCCCAACCGTGACTCCTTATTTGATCCGGCCAGGGAAGCGCGCGTTTTAGATTGATTGGAACTTGGCCTGTGTACGAAATGGACTACAGAACATCACTTACTGAAACACCTTTTGCCGGCAACGTCCTGCAATACCCATCCCCTCTTCCTGCCGCCTATACGGGGCTCGCCCGACATCGCCGAGCGGCGAATCCCGGCATGCTTTGCGCCTGTTTCCACTGATGCGGAAGACTCGATGAGCCAGGTAAAACCTACTGATGCGCAAGACCCGAAAATCGATTCATTGCTGGGGGAGTTGGGCGAACTGATTCGCCAGGCGCGGCAAAAAGTGCTGCGTGCTGTTGATACGATTCAAGTCCAGACCTGTTGGCAGATCGGCCGGCATATTGTCGAGTTTGAGCAGCAAGGGGCGCAGCGGGCGGGGTATGGCAAGCAGTTGCTGGTCTTGTTGGCGAAGGATCTGACGGCGCAGTTCGGGAAGGGGTTTGATGCTTCCAACCTGCGCTATATGCGCCTCTTTTATCAGGCATTTCCAATTCGTGACGCACTGCGTCACGAATTGAGCTGGACCCACTATCGGCGGCTTTTGGGCGTCACCAGTGAAAAGGCTCGCCATTGGTACATGGAAGAATCTGCCAATCTGAACTGGTCCAGTCGCGCCCTTGATCGACAGATCAATACGCTCTACTACGAGCGACTGCTGATGAGTCGAGACAAAGCCGATGTGATCGAAGAGGCCACCACCCACATTGCAGCCATGAAACCCCATCCTCGGGAATTCATTCGCGACCCCGTCATACTCGAGTTTCTTGGGCTGCCGTCGGCCGGCAAGGTCAGGGAGAGCCGTCTTGAACAGGCCCTCATCGACCATCTGCAGGGGTTTCTCCTGGAGCTGGGTAAAGGCTTTTCCTTTGTCGCTCGGCAACAACGCATCAGTACCGATGGTGACGATCTGTACATCGATCTGGTGTTCTACAACTACCTGCTCAAATGCTTCGTGATCATTGACCTCAAGCGCGGCAAGCTCAGTGCCGGCGATGTCGGACAGATGGACATGTATGTACGCATGTACGACGAACTCAAGCGCAGCGAGGGCGACAAGCCGACAGTCGGGATCATTCTGTGTGCAGAGAGCAATGATTCGGTCGCGCGTTACTCGATGCTCAAGGGCAATGAGCAACTGTTCGCCAGCAGTTACAAGACGATACTGCCGAGTGAGGAAGAATTACGCGCAGAACTCAATCGCGAACAGGCCTTGATCGAAGAACGCCTGCTCATTCAATCGACTGAATAAACCTTCTGGATTGTTGCCGGGCGGCGCCGAGACTATCGTTGGCAACTTACCCGCAAAGGTGGAAAGCCATGACCTGTCAGGACACGCCCGCGATGCAGGATATGCAGTCAAGGTTGCCAATTTTGACCGCGGCGCAAGGTGAACCCTTCACGGAAGCCGCCAAGGATGGCTTTGCCCTTGGCGGCTTCACCTGGCGCCATGCCCTGCCCGACATCCAGCGACCGGTAGTCATCATCAACGCCGCCACCTCGGTACGCTGCCGCCACTATTCACGCTTCGCCGATTACCTGTTCGCCAACGGCTTCGACGTGATCACCTACGACTATCGAGGCATCGGCGAATCACGCCCGGCAACCCTGAAAGGCCTTGAGGCTTCATGGACCGACTGGGGCGCGCTGGATTTCGAGGCGATGCTCAAACGCGCGCAACGGGAATTCTCCGGCCAGCCAATCGATGTGGTCGGCCATAGCTTCGGCGGTTGCGCGGCTGGGCTCGGCGAGTCCGGGCAGGTCATTCGTCGGCTGGTGACGGTCGGCGCGCAGTTCGCTTACTGGCGCGACTATGCCCCCGAACAGCGCTGGCGCATGTTTGGCAAATGGCACCTGCTGATGCCGCTGCTGACGCGGTTCTGTGGCTATTTCCCGGGCAAGCGCCTCGGCTGGCTGGAGGACACGCCCGCCGGTGTCATACGCGACTGGAGCACGCCTGCCGCGCGCTACGAGCAGCGTCCGAGTGGTCGCCGACTGCTGAAGGCAAGCGGTCGCCTGCCCTTCGCCAACGTCCGCGCAAACACCCTGGCGATCAGCATCAGCGACGACCCCTACGGCACCATTCCAGCCATCGAACGCCTGCTCCACTACTTCAGCCATGCGCACAAAACCCACCTGCGCATCGAGCCGCAGGACATCGGCGAACAACAAGTCGGACATTTCGCCTTTTTTCGCAGCGCATACCAAGCCACACTATGGCCCATCGCTCTGACCTGGCTGCAAACCGGCGAGCTGGCCCCCGACACACCCGGGCGGCCAGTGCCACGCAGCTGAGCCCTTTCAACGCACGACGGAACACACCATGGCCTCCGCCAACAAGCAGCAAAAACGCGCCGCCCGGGCCAAGACCAAGGCCAAGCAAAACCGCAGCAAACGCGCCGAGGCGCCGGTCGAACTGGACCCGAACGATGACCGTATCGACTTCGAGTCGGTGGACCTGACCGAGCTGTTCAAGAAAATGATCAATGCCGAGAAGATCAGCCAGCAAGCCATGTGCACCGCGTTCCTCGAAGACCCGCTGCTAGGACTGGTCTACGAGCAGGAAGGCGAAGAAGGCGCGATGGATTTCATCCTCGCCGCGCTGATCGAGTATCGCCAGTGGTCCCAGGAAACCGACGAAGCCGGCGCCCTGGCGTGGATCGAATCTCCGGCCTTCCAGGCCGACTATGTGGCGGCGTCCGACGCGATCGCCGCACAAACCCAACAGAAGAACTGAGTTCCCATGGCATCCCTGAACAAGCAACAGAAACGCGCCAAACGCGCCAAGGCCAAAGCCAAGCACATCCGCATGGTCGGCCGTAAGCCACTGGACCAGGACGACAATCTCGGGCATCTGGACGAGCCGATCCCGGAATACACCCTCGCAATGTTCAGCAAAATGCGCGACGCCGAAGCCGTCAGCCGCAACGAAATGCTGCTGACCCTGCTGCGCGAACTGGCGTTCATCATCGTTGACCATCCGGAACTGCTGGACATGGAAAACGCCGAGAACGAAGGCATGGCCGCCACTCACCTGGCCGCCGACATGCTGATCGACTACCGCATGTGGGCCGACGGCATGGACATCGAAACCGCCCAGGCCTGGCTGACCGAGCCACAGTTCATCACCGATTTCGGGATTGCGCTGGATACTTACGGCAAGTCGCTGGATGCCCAGGAAGAAAAGAGCGAATAAACCCCGCTCACAAACAAAAACGGCCGCTCGTCATCACTGACAGCGGCCGTTTATTGTTTGGATGGCTCAGCAACCCTCTGCCCGATGACAATGTATATCCCGTTGACATATCCCAAACACAGCCTATCCTGAGCCCATCACTGGATCAGACCCGGGAGGTCAAATATGGAACAGACCACAATTTTCATGAGCAATCGAAGTCAGGCAGTTCGGCTACCAAAGGCAGTTGCGATGCCCGGCGACGTTAAACGAGTGGAAGTCATTGCGATTGGCAGAACACGCGTCATTACGCCTGCTGGAGAAAGCTGGGATAGCTGGTTTGATGGCGACAGCGTCAGCCCTGATTTCATGGCTGACCGTGAGCAACCCGCTGATCAGGAGCGCGAGTCGTTCTGATGATCAAATACATGCTGGATACAAATATCTGCATCTTCACCATCAAGAACAAACCACAGATTGTCCGGGAAGCTTTCAATCGACATTCCGGACAGTTGTGCATCAGCGCTATCACGCTCATGGAGCTAATTTACGGTGCTGAAAAGTCAGCGGCCCCGGAAAAGAATCTAGCGATCATCGAAGGTTTCGTTGCGCGATTGGAAGTCTTGCCTTTCGACAATGACGCAGCAGCACAGACCGGGATGATTCGATCTGAACTTGCGAAAGCGGGAACACCGATTGGGCCGTACGACCAAATGATCGCGGGCCACGCGCGGTCACTTGGACTTATCGTGGTTACGAACAATGTGCGTGAATTTGAACGTGTTTCCGGATTGCGTTTTGAGGATTGGGTTCATCCCGATTGAGCAACGCTCACAAACAAAAACGGCCGCTTGTCATCACTGACAGCGGCCGTTTTGCATTACGCGTTGCGGATCAGTTCAACACCACCGCACCACGGTTTTCCTGCTTGCGACGACGCGCCACCAGCAGGCCGGCGACGACTACCATGAGGCTCAGCAGGCCGGTCGCGAGGATTTCCACGCGGTGGGCTTCCTGGAACAGCATGATGGTCAGGGCCGCGACGATGAAGATGATCACCGCGTAGGTCAGGCCCGGGAACAGCCACATGCTGAAGACGATTTTTTCGCCGCGGGCCATGCGTTGTTTACGCATGCGCAGTTGCGAGAACGCGATCACCAGGTACACCAGCAGCGCGATGGCGCCGGAACTGGCCAGCAGGAATTCGAACACCGCGGCCGGGGCCACGTAGTTGGCGAAGGTGCAGAGGAACGCCGCGCCGGTCGACAACATCACTGCCCAGTATGGCGTGCCGCTTTTGTTGACCCGAGTTGACATGGCCGGTGCGTCACCGCGCTTGCCGAGGGAGAACAGCATGCGCGACGAGGTGTACAGCGCCGAGTTCAGGCAGCTGGTTACCGCGACCAGCACCACGATGTCGACGATCATTTTCGCGTTCGGGATGCCCATGCGCTCAAGCACGGTCTGGTAGGAACCGAGGTTGGCCAGGGTCGGATCGTTCCACGGCACCAGGGCCACAACGATGAAGATCGACACGAGGTAGAACAGGCCGATCCGCCAGATCACCGAGTTGGTGGCCTTGGAGATCTGTTTGCCCGGGTTCTTCGATTCCGCGGCCGCGATGGTCACGATTTCGGTACCCATGAACGAGAACATGGTGGTCAGGATTGCACCCAGCACCGCGCCCATGCCGTTTGGCAGGAAGCCGCCGGAGTCGAACAGGTGCGAAACACCGCTGACCTGGCTGTTCGGCAGGAAGCCGAAGATCGCCGCAAGGCCAAGGATGATGAAGCCGATGATCGCCAGCACTTTGATCAGGGCGAACCAGAATTCGAACTCACCGTAGTTCTTCACACTGAACAGGTTGGTGACCGTCAGCAGCAGGGTGATGATCAGTGCGAACGCCCAGATGCCGACACTCGGAAACCAGGCATGGAGGATGGTCGCAGCGGCGTTGGCCTCCAGCGGAATCACCAATACCCAGAACCACCAGTACAACCAGCCGATGGTGAAACCGGCCCAGTGCCCGATGGCACGGTCGGCGTAAGTCGAGAACGAGCCGGTGTCGGGCGAAGCGACAGCCATCTCACCGAGCATGCGCATCACCAGCACCACCAAGGTACCGGCGGCGGCGTAAGCCAGCAGCACAGCGGGGCCGGCGGCAGCGATAGCATGGCCGGAGCCAACGAACAGACCGGCGCCGATAACACCGGCGATCGACAACATGGTCACATGACGCGGTTTGAGCCCCTGTTCGAGGCCATTGGAGCTTGGGGTACTGCTCATCGGAACTACCTTTGCGAGGAAAGCGATTGCGTCCGTCCCGTCTGGTTTTCCTTCTCGTAAAAAGAAACCAACGGGGCGTTCCAGATTCTGCACGCAATAAGTGCGCCAAAATGTTTCAAACTCTTCTGGCCCGCGGCTTTTAACGCGACCGGACAGTCATCGCAAGTCCTTAAAATTAATGGCAATTCGCCAGAACGTTACCCTGCGACTCACTTTTCAAACGAACGAGCGCACCAGAAACACACTGAAAAAGTGTGGGATGCACAATAAAAGGGCGATTCAGGAACGTTCGGCCGGATAGCGCTTCCAACACCCCGCCAAAGCTGGCAACATCGCGCCTTTTTTTACGCAACACCCACGGGGCTGCACGTTTAAACACCCGTTCGGTTGTTGATGGGGCGACAGTCTGCTGTGCCGATGCGACAACCTGCCACACGCCATCCGCTTACCGCTCGTAGCGCTGTTGGCTGCCATTGAAACGCTATGCTAGCTTGGCCGCCTCGCCAGGAAGGCCCGCCAACAGCAGGAGCGCAACATATATGAGGAACGCACATGGCTGAGGCCACGCCCGCGCTTGAAATCCGCAACTTGCACAAACGCTACGGACAGCTTGAGGTGCTCAAAGGCATCTCGCTGACCGCCCGCGACGGCGATGTGATCTCGATCCTCGGTTCCTCCGGTTCCGGCAAGTCCACGTTCCTGCGTTGCATCAACCTGCTGGAAAACCCGCACCAGGGCCAGATTCTGGTGGCCGGTGAAGAACTCAAGCTCAAGCCCGCCAAGAATGGCGAACTGGTTGCCGCTGATGGCAAACAGATCAACCGCCTGCGTTCCGAGATTGGCTTTGTGTTTCAAAACTTTAATCTGTGGCCGCACATGAGCGTGCTCGACAACATCATCGAAGCCCCGCGCCGCGTGCTCGGCCAGAGCAAAGCCGAGGCGATTGAAGTCGCCGAAGCGTTGCTGGCCAAGGTCGGCATCGCCGACAAACGCCATGCCTACCCGGCGCAACTGTCCGGTGGTCAGCAACAACGCGCCGCGATCGCCCGCACGCTGGCGATGCAGCCGAAGGTGATTCTGTTCGACGAGCCCACCTCCGCCCTTGACCCGGAAATGGTTCAGGAAGTACTTAGTGTCATCCGCGCACTGGCCGAAGAAGGCCGCACCATGCTGTTGGTGACCCACGAAATGGGCTTTGCCCGTCAGGTCTCCAGCGAAGTGGTGTTCCTCCACCAGGGGTTGGTGGAAGAGCAAGGATCGCCTCAGCAGGTGTTCGACAACCCGCTTTCGGCGCGCTGCAAACAATTCATGTCCAGCAACCGCTAACGGAGCAACATGCATGCAGAATTTTAAAAAGGTCTTCCTGGCCGCCGCCGTCACCCTCGCGTTCAGCGCTGGTGCCATGGCCGAGACCCTGAAGATGGGCATCGAAGCGGCCTACCCGCCGTTCAACAATAAAGACGCCAGCGGCAACGTGGTCGGCTTCGACAAAGACATCGGCGACGCCCTGTGCGCCAAGATGAAAGTCGAATGCACCGTGGTCACCTCCGACTGGGACGGCATCATCCCTGCGTTGAACGCGAAGAAGTTCGATTTCCTGATCTCCTCGCTGTCGATCACCGAAGAGCGCAAGGGCGCGGTGGACTTCACTGACCCGTACTACTCGAACAAGCTGCAGTTCATCGCGCAGAAAGATAAAGAGTTCAAAACCGACAAGGATTCACTCAAAGGCAAGATCATCGGCACGCAGCGCGCCACCCTCGCCGGTACCTGGCTCGAGGACACTTACGGTAGCGATATCGAAGTAAAACTCTACGACACCCAGGAAAACGCCTACCTGGACCTGACCTCCGGTCGTGTCGACGCGATCCTCGCCGACAAGTACGCCAACTACGACTGGCTGAAAACCGACGCCGGCAAGAACTACGAGTTCAAGGGCGACCCGGTCGTGGAAAGCGACAAGATCGGCATCGCCGTGCGTAAAGCCGATCCGCTGCGTGAGAAGCTGAACGCCGCGCTGAAGGAAATCGTCGCTGACGGTACCTACAAGAAGATCAACGACAAGTACTTCCCGTTCAGCATCTATTGATCTGACCTGCGGGACCGGCGCCGTGATCCGACGGCACCGGCTCCCGGCCTTGCCTGCCGCGATTTGAAAAGAAATCCATGATTATCGACCTCTACGGATTCGGCCCGGCCCTCGCTGCCGGTGCGCTGATGACCGTCAAACTGGCGCTGACGGCCCTGTGCCTGGGACTGGTGCTCGGTCTGCTCGGCGCCTTGGCCAAGACTTCGCCGTACAAGCCGCTGCAATGGCTTGGCGGTACTTATTCGACTTTGGTGCGCGGTGTCCCGGAATTGCTCTGGGTGCTGTTGATCTACTTCGGTACGGTCAACCTGATGCGCAGCCTCGGTGAATTCTTCGGCAACCCCGACCTGCAACTCAGCGCATTCGCCGCTGGCGTGATTGCGCTGGGCCTGTGCTTCGGCGCCTACGCCACGGAAGTGTTCCGCGGCGCGATCCTCGCCATTCCCAAGGGCCACCGTGAAGCCGGTGTGGCGCTGGGCCTGTCGAAATGGCGGATCTTCACCAAGCTGATCATGCCGCAGATGTGGCGCATCGCCCTGCCCGGCCTGGGCAATCTGTTTATGATTCTGATGAAAGACACCGCGCTGGTGTCGGTGATCGGCCTGGAAGAAATCATGCGTCACGCGCAGATCGGCGTGACCGTGTCGAAACAGCCATTCACCTTCTATCTGGTGGCCGCGGTCATGTATCTGGGCCTGACAGTGCTGGCGATGAGCGGCATGCACTTCCTGGAAAAACGCGCCGCTCGCGGCTTTGCGAGGAGCGCTTCATGAACTGGGAAGTGATCATCAAGTGGCTGCCGAAACTGGCGCAGGGCGCGACCCTGACCCTGGAACTGGTGGCGATTGCCGTGATTGCCGGCCTGCTGCTGGCCATTCCGCTGGGCATCGCCCGCTCCTCGAAGCTGTGGTACGTGCGCGCTTTGCCCTACGCCTACATCTTCTTTTTCCGTGGCACGCCGCTGCTGGTGCAACTGTTCCTCGTCTATTACGGCCTGGCGCAGTTCGATGCGGTGCGTAGCAGCGCACTGTGGCCGTACCTGCGCGATCCGTTCTGGTGTACCACCGCGACCATGACCCTGCACACCGCGGCGTACATTGCCGAGATCCTGCGCGGCGCGATCCAGGCCATTCCGCCGGGCGAAATCGAAGCGGCGCGGGCACTGGGCATGTCCAAGCCCAAGGCGATGTTCTACATCATGTTGCCGCGTGCGGCGCGTATCGGCCTGCCGGCCTACAGCAACGAAGTGATCCTGATGCTCAAGGCCAGTGCGCTGGCGAGCACCGTGACCCTGCTGGAACTGACCGGCATGGCCCGCACGATCATTGCCCGCACCTACCTGCCGGTGGAAATCTTCTTCGCCGCCGGCGTGTTTTATCTGCTGATGTCCTACGTGCTGGTGCGCGGCTTCAAGCTGCTGGAGCGCTGGCTGCGCGTCGATGCCTGCCAAGGGCGTTGAAACTTCCCACGTGCTGACGGGCGAGGACCTACTCGCCCGTTTCACTGCGCTGGATGCTTTTTTGATTGAGCATCAGGCGCTGTGGAAACCTCGTCCGTTCACTCATCTTTCGCTTCCATGGGAAACCGCCTACCCCGAATTGGCTTCGTGGCTACGCGGACGATCGCTGGAAGATGCAGAGCTTGTGCATAACCACCCTGCCGATCTCATCGATGCGCCGGAGCCGTTCGCTTCATTGGCGGCGTTGTCGGCTGCGCTGAGCGCAGTCGGAGAGTTGCCGGGACATGCGCTGGAAGCGGCAGGCCATCGATTGAATGTCGATGTGCCGGGGCGCAAGTGGCAGCAAATTGAAGCGTTCGCCAGCCGCTTGTCTTTCGCCTCTGCGCCAACACATTGGCTGGACTGGTGTTCCGGCAAGGGGCATTTGGGCCGACGCCTGCTGGGCGCCGGGCAACAGCTGACCTGTGTTGAATACGATCCGGCGCTGGTCGCCAGCGGTCAGGCATTAAGTCAGCGCCATCATTTGCACGCCCTGCATGTCGAGCAGGATGTGCTGGCAGCAGACGCAGCGAGCGTTATAAGTGCTCAGCACACCCCGGTCGCCCTGCACGCCTGCGGCGACCTGCATGTGCGCCTGATGCAACTGGCGAGCGCTGCCGGATGTCAGCAGATGGCCATCGCCCCGTGCTGCTACAACCGGATCAATCGCAACGAGTACCGGGCCTTGTCCTGCGCCGGCATGCGATCCGCCCTACAACTCTCGCTCGAAGATCTGGCACTGCCCATGAGCGAAACCGTCACCGCTGGCGCACGCGTCCGACGTCAGCGCGACACCTCGATGGCCCGGCGCCTGGCCTTCGACCTGCTGCAACGGCAACTGCGCGGCGTCGACGAATACCTGCCAACCCCGTCCCTGCCCAGCGTCTGGCTGGACAAACCCTTCGCCGCTTACTGCCGCGACCTGGCAGCGCTGAGAGAGTTATCCACAATCGGCACGCCGAACTGGCAGGCACTGGAAGCCGCCGGTTGGCAGCGGTTGGCCGAAGTTCGCAACCTGGAACTACTGCGCGGACTGTTCCGACGACCGTTGGAGCTTTGGTTGAACCTGGATCGAGCCATTTTCCTCAGTGAACAGGGGTATGTCGTACGCCTCGGCACCTTTTGCGACACCCCACTGACACCGCGTAATTTCCTGCTGCTGGCTGAACGCGCTTAAAATCTTTACAGCCTGTGGATAACTCTGTTGATGGTTTTCCAGTGGATCCAATATTCACGGCCGTTAGACCGCTTAAACAGCATTGGTCATTTTTTGTTCATATTGATAAAAAACCTGTAAAACAGGGATTTGCGCACAAAATGAGAACGTGTCCACAAAATCCCCTGCAACACTGCCGTTGCGTCGATCCGTTGTGCATAAGCTTCCAATCAAAACGACATAAACGGGTGAAATGGGTGCTTGAACGGTGCGGAAATCCTGCCCTCACGCTCAGTCTGGCTTGATCGCGTAGCACCTCGGTTTTGCGGCTAAAAACCCGGCGTCACCGCTCACGCCAAGCCTGATCCAGCGCCTGCGTAAAAATAGTCTGAATTCAGGGGTTTACAGAACCAACCCAATCGCTATAATCGTCGCCCACACGCCGGTATAGCTCAGTTGGTAGAGCAACTGACTTGTAATCAGTAGGTCCCGGGTTCGACTCCTGGTGCCGGCACCATACAAAACGAAGCCCCTGCAGAAATGCAGGGGCTTTGTTGTTTCTGGTACGTCCACATTGCCTGTCACAGCCGTGCACTCAAAATTCGTCGTTAATCTGGATGGCTCGTCGGGGAGGCAACTGCTTCTGCCGGTGCAGAGAGCGGTACCTCGGTGACACGTGCAGCCTTTCCGGCCCTCATTTGACGTTCAGATTCCAGCAAGTCTTGCTGGAATTGCTCCAGTTCATTGAGCATCGCTGATTTCCTACTTCAGTTGCTTATGGAAATAAGGGTCAGACCACGTTTTGAGCTGAGACTGTGGTCTGACTCTATTTTTCCCCACCTTATTTTGCTCGTGTCACCACGGTGCTTAGGTTGGCGAAAACGCTTTGAGAAACCCTGGCCTTCCTTTGCTCTTCATTGGCCGCCGAGAGCGGCAGCAGCGTTGCGCACGAGGCCTGTCCAGCCTTCATCTGACGTACAGATTCCATCAAGTCCGTCTGAAATCGCCCTAGTTCATTTGCCATGCCTTTTCGTCGCCTTCAACTATTTTCTCCAACGCTCGCTTGCTGAACTTATGCAGCTTGAACCGAAAGCGAAATCCGCCTTCCAAGTTGCTGCAACGCACGCTCAACATTCTCGATTTTGGAGTGATGCAGGAAATCTACCAGGCGATCGACCTGGGGCCGTTGTACGCCGAGACGACGTGCCAACTCGGCCTTGCTTAAACCTGACTCCAAAAGCGTATTCCACAGAGCAACCTTTGCTGCAGTCAGCGCAGGCAGACGCAATACAACGTCACTTGCCTGTTCTCCTGCCTGCCCGGTCGGAATCAACCGGCGATCATCAACGTATATCGAGAATGCCGTCTCGATTGCATCAATGGCGGTGTCCAACGCTTGCTCGAGGGTGTCGCCAACGGCGTGCATCTCAGGAATTTCTGCGCAGGACAACCAGACACTGTCCGGCTCTTCGTGAACTTCCAACGCATATTCGAACATCACGATTCCTCTCATGAGGCCCAGCTGTTTGATTATCGATTTTCTCAACCCTTCGCCCATTTCCTTGGCTCCATGGTCGGGAAACACAGTTGATTTGCCATTCAAGGAAACCTTGAAGTGACTGCCCTTGCCGGTTTGAAACTCAACGCCTTGGGCTTTCAACCATCGCCGAAACTCGCTGTACTTCATGTGCATCACTCGCCGTTTCGGTAAAGCGAATGTGCAACATATTTGCTGCACTCGCAACATAAGTGTTGCACTACACAGAGATGGCAACGGCCACCACCTGGCCACGATTGCGCGTCCGTCCTCCGCAAGCTACCGTCAAACCCGTCGCTGCCAATTCAGCGACCGGGCCTGAGAACCCGGGTAAGATACAGGCGCACCAGCGCCCCAAACCCATGATTGCCGGCGCTTTTTTGCACCCGTATTCTCGTGTAATGGCGGCTGTGCGTGGGAGACCTTCGGGTCTGCCGGATTCCTGTATCTCCGGTTTCTCAGCCTGCGCATAGCTGCCACCCTTTCGCCTGAGAACGAAAATGGCAGCTCTCATTTGATACAGGGAGTTTACAAATGAATGCCATCGATCCATCCGTAATCCGCCGCGCTGCCACATCGGTCAACTCACTCCACGCCTTAGATACAGGTGAAGCGAAATGACCAACTACCTCGATTTGAAAACACCAGGCTTTACGCACTTTTCCTTCCAGGCCAATCGAGCGCTGTTCCGCACCAATCGTGGTGTTCCAGTGATGGCCGCCCTCTCGCACGCCTCACACTTGCTTCACATCTCCAAGCTGCTGACCGCCGACTCTACAGTTTCTCGCGATCCTGACCTTCACGCTTATGCCTCCCGGTATCTGCAGGAGTTAAGCAAGGCGCTGATCGACGACGTGGTGAAAGTGCTGGATGCGCCAACAGCAAGCCATTGACGTAAACCGCCAAAAGAAAGCCCTCGCGGTATCGCGAGGGCTTTTTGCGTTTCAAACCTGACTGATCTCAAACACAAACGAAATCCTGCTCTGACTCGCACTCCACACATAACGCAAATGCTTACCCTGCTTCGGAATCGACACGGCCGGCGGCCGGAACGCGGCAACACATTCGTGGCCCGGCAGGCGAACGCTGTTGTAGAGCATCCCCCACGATTCAGACTCACGCAGTTGTCGGGCAAACGCCTGGGATGGGCCATAGGCGTCTGGATCGGGTTGATGCAAATCTGGAAAGTCGTGACGAACATCATGCAGCGGCTTAACCACGCGATTAACGTAAGTACGCATGGTCAACTCAAGATCCGCTTCGTTGGTGGCCGCAAGAAAACGTTCCTGGTGATAGCAGGTTTCGGCGATGGCCGCGGCCTGGCTGCTGGCGGCGTAGTAGACGCCGAAGGTGCCATCGGTGAAGCGGCTGCTTTTGCCGATGTGGGTAAACGCCGCCATCACCGGGGTTGAACCGGGGCCGGAGAGCCGGTCTTCGGGGCGCACGCGGGCGAGGACGCCGGCCTGCTCGATCAGGCGATCGTTGGTCAGCGCTTCCAGCGCGTAGGCGATTTCCAGGTCTTCGGGGTCGAGCACGTCTTCGAACAACGCAATCGGCGGGAAGCTGCTGTTGACGATCCGGTAGGCTTTGGGCCATTGCGGATCGGCCAGCGGTGGGGCCTTCAACCGCGCACCCCGTCGAGGTAGCGGCGCACGTCGGCGATATCGACCACCCTCCCCGCCAGCATGTAATCCAGCGCGGTCCGGCCATTGAATGGCGCCGCCGTATTCGGGCTGCTGACCCACGTATAGGCGCGCTCGCGGCTATTGCTGAAGATGATGCTCAGCGCCTTATGAATGCCCATCAAGTACGAGATGCGCTCCAGCGTGTCATGCGGCAGGCGAATGTTCGGCGGCAAATGTTTGTACTTGTAGAACGTGGTGTTGCCGACGCCCCCCAACAGCGTGCGCTGCTGCTCGGCGTTGCAACCCCAGCGCTCCATGAGGTTGAAGAAAAACTTCAGCGCGACGCGCCCGGCTTCGGGGACGTCGAGTTGTTCACGCGGGGTGAGGGCTGGGGATGAGGTAGCCATGGTCGTCCTTCTTCGCTGTTCCGCAAGCTCAGCGTAGTACACATATGAATTTTTTCAATAACTCTATCCGCATACGAATAAAATCCTCAAAACCTCAGGTTGACACCTCAATGTTCCGTGGCAGAGAATCTGGCTCAAGAGCGCGAAACCGACTGCCTTCAGGTGGCAATAGTCGGCGTTAGGAACCCCGTTGATGACCTGAAAATCAGCGCTCGGGTGAGACCTCTTCTCCCCTGCTTGAGGGAGCACAATATCAAGCGACATTCATGTGAAGGGCAGCCTGAGAAGGCTGCCCTTTCTTGTTTGAGCTACCGGTAACGTCGATACAACAGTTCACCATGCCGATGCTTGTTCAGGCCCTTCTTGTCACAGTTCATGAAATTCCAGAGTAGGTTGCCACGCTCAACATGGATGACCACCAGCATCTGGTATCTCGCGTTGTAGGCGCCGATGAAGGAGAGTCGAAACGAGGCGTCATCGTAGGGGACCCGCCATATTTCTAACGGTTTCGTCAGGGTATCTCGCGCAAATTCGGTGAATCGCTCACGGGCATTCGGGCCCTTTTCCACCGTATGAAGCAAATGCTCATGCTTCACCAAAACCGGTCCATATGGCGTTTCGATCAGAACAGCATCAAGACCGTGAACAAGTCCAAAGCCTCTGGCGACTTGCTCCCACGCTGCATTAAGACTCGAGGCACCCGGAAGCTCTCTGACTGCAGAAATCAGGAGGCCGGGGTCGATATCGCGAATATCCGGTAAGCCCAGATCTTTCCAGGTTTTTTGATCGGGTAACGCCCTGCTCCCCTGCAAACTCATGGCATCGACTCGCTAGCTTCGCGGATGCCGGCATTGCCTGGAAATCCATGGCCTCGGACTAAAAGTCCCGAAAATAACTACCTGATATTTCAGCCACTTGTGCATTGGCGGTAAATCAGCCCGTTCGCTCTTTTCTATAGGAGGCTTCCGACAACGGTGCAAAACAGTGACGTTTCGGTGTGGGAAATACTCAAAAATGCAGTAGTCCCGGGGCATAAAAAAGTGCCCGACTCGTCCGAGCCGGGCACTTTTCTTGACCCCAATCACCCCCACGTCATCAAAAATCCCGATCCTGTGTCAGCTTCCAGCCATCGGCAGGGACATCAATTCGCTACTAAACCCGCGACAACTATGCTCAGGTGCTGGAATATAGCCAGCATATGACGCCGGATCGGCAGTCTCGTAAACAACAATACCCAGCCCACTTCAGAGGGCATTACCCATGGATAGCAGAACCTTACGCAACCTCATGCGCATCGTGCAGACCGGCTCGTTGTCGGCCGCAGCCGAGCATTCGTGCCTGACTGTGCAGGCCTTGGCCGCACAGTTGAACAAGGTCGAAGAGCAGTTCGGTTTCCGCTTGTTTCGTCGTTCCAACAAAGGGCTGACGCTGACGCCGCAAGGCACGGAGCTGACGCCCTACATCGACAAAGTGCTGATTGCCACGCGACAGATGGAAGAAAAGGTCGAGGCGCTCAAGGTGCCTGGCCAGCGCACATTGAAGGTTGCGTTGAACAACACGTTGTCGTCTGACTTCAACCGGCGAATGATCGGACGCCTGATCGAGGTGTTTCCCGATTACCAGATGGAATTCAGCTACGCCGAGTCGATGGAGAACCTGAGCAAGCTGAAGAATGAGGACTTTGACCTCGCGGTGCTGATCGGCCCGCAACGTCCGGGTCTGCCGAGCATTGTTTTGCCGGATGTGCAGGTGCAGGTGGTCGGTGCCCATTGCGGGCAGGAAAACGATCCACTGACGTTGCTGGGCAACAAGTTTCAGGTGCGTCCTGCGGAAGATTGTCCGTATTCCCACAGCTTCCTGCGCTTTCTCGACGCGGGTCTGGGCAATCACGAGAACGGTCAGCGCATGGTCTATTCCTGTAGCGAGACCCTGACGCTGTCGTTGATCACGCAGATGGACGCGGTCGGCATGGTGTCTCGTGAGGCCGCGCAAAAGAACGGCCTGACGATTTTCCCCGGCTTCGAGGATTTCCTCGAAGTGCGTCTGGCGGTGAACAATCCGAACCTCTCGGGCCAGGCCCTGAATGACGTGGTCGATCTGCCGCTACATGAACGAGCCGAGCGCAATGTACGCAGCCGTCCCAACCGCCACACTGAGAAAGAGGTTTTTGCTGAAATACGCACATAACAGCGTCGGAATGGCTGCATAAAATTCCGGGCGGTCGAGCTGTAGGTGCTGATCCTTGATCAACAAGGGAGTCAGGCTGATCGCAGCGACGATCGCCACCGGCAGGTATTCCAGCGCCCGCGCAACGAATGGCGGCCAGTGCTCGGTGTTGACTTGCAGTGGCAACGCGCGCGGCAGGAAAGTCACGGCCATCATCAGCGCCACCACCAGAATCAGGAACGTTTGGTCAGGCATACACCCACTCCGCAGCCCACAAACGTGGCGATGAATACGTTGAATGGCGAAGTACCGACCAGGCTCAGCGCGCCCATGCAGGCGACGGCAGCCGCTGCGGCGATGAGTTTGTTGCGGGTGTTGCACAGCGACACCAGCACGTAAAGCATCATCGCGGTCAGTGCGTAGTCGAGCTGATATTTGATCAGGTGCGATGCATATTGCGCGCAAACGGCGCCCAGCAATCCGCCCAGCACCCAGGAGGCGTGGCAGAACAGATTGAAGCCGATCAGGTAACGGATATTGACCGGCGCGCCGGTGCCCAGCTTGACGCTGTGAAACGCAAAAGACTCATCGGTCAGTCCACCCGCGTAAGCCCAGCGCTCCATGCGGCTGAGCCCCAGTGCGCGCAGGGCCTTGGCCATGTACACCGACATCAGCATGTGCCGCGCATTGATCAGGAACGTGGTCAGCACAATGGTAGTCAGCGAAGCACCACTGGAGATCAGCGCCAGCGCGGCGAATTGCGAAGCACCGGCATAGACGAACAAGCACATCGCTACCGGCAGCCACATCGGCAGCCCGGCGTTGACCGCCATCAGCCCGAACACGAACGACACCGTGAAGTAACCGGCCACCACCGGGCTGGCTTCGGCAAACGTGCGCGATGGCTGATGGGCAGCCATCAGCGGCGCACTGCCGGACGTTTCATTCATAGATCCCTCTCAAATGTCCGTTCGCCGTGGGGTTCGCAAAAACCCTGGGCAGTCCAGAATCGCTTGCCCGCGAGGTTAGCATCGTCGACGAACAGAAACATCCGTAATACACCGACCCGTTTCATGTCAGACGACGCCGCTTCCACCAGCCGCTGGCCGACGCCCTGGCTGCGATAGCGTGGGCTGACCGCCAGGTGGTTGATGGTGCCGCGGCTGCCGAGCATGCCGCCGAGCACCGCACCGACGATTTCGCCTTCGACGTCGAAGGCCAGATAGGCCGTGGTGGTCTTCTGGATCAATACACCGCGCAGGCATTTGGCGTCCTGCCACTCACAGAACGACACCTCGTCGAACTGGCGGAAGAAACGCTCCATGCGCTGCGCGTCCTTGGCGGTAGCGCGTCGCAGCACCACCGGCGTCGAGCACTCGACGCCATCGATTGGGGTGATCTGATTAGCGAACAATGTCGAAAGCGGTCCCGGGCCGCGAGAAGGAAATCGCCAGAATCTGCCGGTAAGCCATGGCATGCGTGTGGGTGTTGCGCGCCGGAGTCACGTAGTGGCGCATGTCGCGGTCAAGGAAGTACGTGGTGTCGAGTATTTCCTTGTAGGTAGTCGACGCCAGTTGATGCTCGTGCACATCGTACAAACGGCTCTCCGCGCCCTCGACGTTGTTGCGCCCCCAGAAGTGCACACCGCTGAACGGATAGCCGTCGCAGTGAATCCCTTCCGGAGTGATTTCCAGTTGCTTGCCGGGTTTGATCTCGATGCGGATCTGATGGATCTGGCACTGCCAGATTTCATCGTGCAGCTCTTCCGGCAACACGCTTTTGTACACTTCAAAATCGGTGTCGATCAGGCTGCGCATCACAGGCGAAGTAATCACCTCATCGGAGAAGTCCTGAAAGTGCCGCACAACACCACCCACGTAGGCGTTGTTCTCTTTCGACTGCACGTACGCGCGATGCTCGAGTTGCTTCAATTCACGTGTTTTCGGGTTGTACTCAAAGTCGCTGTAACGACGGTAACGCATGCCGGCTTCGGCCTGACCGTAGTAACTGTCTGGCTCCATGTTTTCCCAACTTTTGGTCAGTCTGACGAAGTCGGCAAAATGACCGTAGAGATTGAAGTCACCACCCTGGACGTTGACATATTTGTCGCGCCGTAGCGATTCGCCCACTTCTCTGTTCAAAACGATCATTACCAAATTCTCCGCTGCGTTGAGCGGCCTAATCTATTAGGTGGAGAATTTGCGTCCATGAGAAAGAATTTCAGGCATTTAAAGTGCAGTTTGAAACGGAGTTTGCAGCAGCGTAAAAACAACTTTTACATGACAAAAACACGGGTTTTTTACAGTTTCTATAGAAAAGAGGTCGAAAAAAAACCCCGAACCAGTCGGGGTTTTCTCATGTTTCTTACACCGGATCGTTCATCAGAAGATGTTGATCGGGTAGTCCACGAATACACGCAGCTCGTTGCCGCTGACGTTGTACTCGCTGGATTTCTGCGACACGCGCAGGATCGAGCTGCGCAATTTCACGCTCAGGTCTTTCGCCGGACCACTTTGTACGACGTATTTGACCTGGTTGAAGATCTCACGCTCGGTACCGCCTTCGCTGGTGGAAGTGGTGATATTGTCGCCACGCACATAAGCGAAGTTGTAGCTCAGACCCGGTACGCCGAATGCGCCGAAGTCCAAACCGTAACCCAGCTGCCAGCTGCGCTCGTCTTCAGCGTTGAAGTCCGACCAGTAGGAGTTGGCCAGGTAGATGGTGTTGCCACCGTCACCGACACGACCTTGCTCTTTCTGATAGCCGCCATAGGCGTAGCCCAGGTTGCTGTCGCCGGTGGAACGCTGGTGCGCCACGGTGAACGAGTGCGGGCCGGTGGCGAACGTCGCTGCCAGGCTCCAGATCTTGTTGTCGTCACCGGTAGCACCGCTCTGACGAACATAGGAGTCGTCGAGCTTGGTGCGGTAGCCGTTGAAGTCCAGGGTCAGGGACTGATCCTTGTCGATCGGGAACACGTAGTTGGCGTTCACGTACTGCTTCTTCAGCACGTCTTCAACGTCGGAAGCGTACAGCGCCGCCTTGAACTGTTCGGTGAACTGGTAGCTACCGCCCAATACGTTGATAGCCTTCAGACCACCGCTGTCACGGCCTTCAGCGCTTTTACGCGATTCGGCGGTGAAACGACCGGCGTCCAGTTGCAGGCCTTTGATCTCTTTGGAAGTGATCAAGGTACCGGTGTAGCTTTCCGGCAGCAGACGCGAATTGTCGTAATTCAGCACCGGCAGGGCCGGCATCTGGTCGCCGTAGGTCAGCGTGGTATTGGACAGACGGAATTTGACCGCTGCGCCGCCCTTGGACAGGTCGTTGGCAGGTTTGCCGCTGTCGCCACGTTTGAAGAAGTCGATGCCGCCGGCACCGCTGCGATCTTCGCTACGCTCCAGGTTCAGGGCGTACAGGCCGAAGGCGTCAACACCCACACCGATGGTGCCTTGAGTGAAACCGGACGAGAACGTACCGATGGCCGCTTGGCCCCACTCAGACTTGTCTTTGTTGCCGTCTTTGTAATCACGATTGATGTAGGCATTGCGCAGCAGCACTTTCAGGCTGCTGTCTTCAACAAAACCCTTGGACTCGGCCTGGCCGTCAGCCATGGCCTGTGTGGCACTCAACATCCCCAGTGCGATCAGACTGATTCGCTTGTTCAACATTTTGTTTTCCTTATTACGGGTTGAAACGCGCTGTGTCGAACGGCTGAAACGGCGCTAATGCACTCTTTTTTCACCCCGAAAACAAAAAGGCCCGCCCACGGAGAAACCGTGGCGGGCCTGTTTATTATTTTGAGTCATGGCGGTTGGCCACAGGCGTTGGGCCGAATCGTAGCCGCGCCCTCAATAATGTGTCAATTTCAAGAATCGTCTTTAAATAGGTAAAAATCGTCTAAGAATCGTAAATTTTGCGATAGCGCATTGCTCGGAAATGCGCTTAACCAGTGAATCCAGCGCGATTACACGCAGCCGTCGAGACCGCATTGCGCGGGGGATTGCCCTGGCTCAACAGCGACAACCGCTTGCCCCAACCAGTCGGCGAATGCCTGCGGTTTGCCAAGCCATGGGCTGATGTCGAGCAAGGTGAATTGTCCGTCCTGCTCCAGTGCCAACGTTGGAAATCCCTGGCCGCCTAGCTGCGCCAACAGCGCGCGGCTGGCTTTTACATGCGCTGTCGTATCAACGGACTTAAACGCAGCCGCAAAGGTGTGCTCGGCGTAACCCAACTCACTGGCGAGTTCGAACAGCACAGATTCATCGGCAATGCGCCGCCCTTCCACGTAATGCGCCGTTTGCAAACGTCCGAGCATTTGCAGACCACGGCTGTCGATGGACTCTGCCGCCATCACCGCTGCGATCGGCGGCGTCGAATCGAAAATCGCCGAGTGATCGCGCAGCAGGCCTTCGAAATACGCCTCGCCAAACGGCTGCCCGGTGTATTCGGCAATGCGCCGGTCGTGGGGCATGACGTAATCGCGCAGTTGCGGCGAAACGCGCTGGCGATTCGCGCCGCTCATCATTCCACCCGCATGGGCAACGACCGGCAGCACTTGCTGCGCCGCTTGCACCAGCGGTTTGGCGCCGTAGCACCAGCCGCACAATGGGTCGTAGATGTAATGAAGGATCATGGGAGTACTCCGGCAACCAATCAGGAAAATTCGATGCCGACAGACTATTCCCTCGTGTGTTGGCGAAAAACGTCGGAATGCCTTTCAGACTGTTTCGGTAATCGGTCAAATTGTTCAAAGGGTCGGTGTGTATCGAGATCGACACAAATTGAAACAATCCAATAGGGGAACTTCTCAGGAATAAATTACGGGAGCAAATGCAAAGCATTACCATTTGCGCGTTTGAATTTCCCTACCCTTTCGGATGCGCTTTTCCATGCCTGCCCCGTTCCGCCTCACGCCCGTCACCCTTGGATTGTCTGCCTTTCTAACCAGCGGTTTTGCTTACTCCGCCACCGAACTGCCTGCCACCGCGATCAGCGCCGAAGAACAGGCCGAGGACCCGCGCGTCAAAATCAGCAGCACTGCGACCCGCACCTCGACCCCGGTGCGTTACGTGCCGCAGGCCATCGACTCGATCAAGACCGCGAACGTCGCCGACTACGGCACCAATGACATCGGCGACGCCCTGAGCGGCATTCCCAACGTCAGCAGCAGCGCCGACACCCGCTTCGACAGCCTGCGCATCCGTGGCTTCGACGCCAGCAACGACTTCTATCTGGACGGTATTCGCGACGACAGCCAGTACAAGCGCGACCTGCACAACATCGAACGGGTCGAAGTGCTCAAAGGCCCGGCGGCGGTACTTTACGGCCGTGGCAGCCAGGGCGGGATCGTCAACCGCGTGAGCAAGCTGCCCGAATTCGGCCGTCGCTCGACCATCGAAGCGCAGGGCGGCAGCGAAGACCTGCGCAGCCTGTACGCCGACCTCAGCACCGACCCCAGCGAAAACCTCAGCCTGCGCCTGAACATGGGCAACATGGATGAAAACAGCTTCCGCGATGGCGTCAGTGGCAACCGCCAGCTGTTCGCCCCGTCGATGAGCTGGCAATTGACCCCGGACCTCAACTGGCTGGTGCAATACGAATACAGTCGCTACAACCGCACCCCGGATCGCGGCATTCCCGGCGTCAACGGGCGCCCAGCAGATGTCGGTCGCGACACCACCTACGGCAACGATCACGATTTCATCGACGACAAGGCGCAGTCTCTGCGCTCGAAACTCACCTACGAGATCAACGACAACTGGCAGCTGCGCCAGACATTGGGCGTGTTCAAGCTCGACAGCGATTTCGACAACACCTACCTGACCAACTTCGATCCGAAAACCAACAAGGTCGCGCGCCAGCACTGGCAGCAGGATCTGACCACCCGCAACGTCTACAACAACCTCGAACTGGAAGGCGGATTCGATACCTTCGGCCTTGAGCATCGCCTGCTCACGGGTATCGAGATCGGCAGCCAGCGCCGCGACCCGACGCTGTACAACGCCGCCACCGGCAGAACGCAAGGCGCGCAACCCGTGCCATCGCTCGACCTGTACAACCCGAACCGCAATCTGCGCCACACCGGCAGCATGCAGGTCTCGAGCAGCAGCCACACCGAAGTCGAAAGCCGCGCGGTCTACGTCCAGGATCAACTGCGCCTGAATGATCAATGGCAACTGCTGGCCGGCCTGCGCTACGACACCTTCGATATCGAGTCGACCAACAAGCTCAAGAACATCACTGAGGATCGCGACAGCCACAGCACCAGCCCGCGCGTCGGGATTGTCTGGACGCCGCTGCAGAATCATTCGTTCTACGCCTCATGGTCGAAGACCTTCTCGCCAGTGGGCGGCGGCCTGATCGGCATAACCCCGGGGGCTGCCGGCAATAGCAACGACTTGAGTCCGGAGCTGACCAAACAGAAAGAAATCGGGGTGAAAAGCGATTGGCTGGATGATCGCCTGAGCACCACCCTGGCGGTCTACGACCTGGAACTCTACAACCGCCGCACCAGCGATCCGAACGATCCGACCCTGACCGTCATGACCGGTCTTCAGCGTTCCCGCGGTGTCGAGCTGACCGCCACCGGCAAACTGGTCGGCAACTGGTACATGCGCGGCGGCGTCGGCGTGCAGGACACCACCATCGAGAAGGACAACAACGGTCTGGAAGGCAAGCGCGTCAACAACGTGGCCAAACACAACGGCAGCCTGTTCCTGACCTGGAAACCGGAAATGGGCTGGTACGGCGAAACCGGCCTGACCCTGGTCGGCCAGCGTTATGCCGACAACGCCAACACCACCGTGCTGCCGGGGTATGGCCGCTGGGATGCACTGGTCGGTTACCGCTTCAAGGACTGGGATTTGCGCGCAGCGCTGAACAACATCACTGACCGCGAGTATTACGCCTCGGCCACCAGCCAATATCAGATCCAGCCTGGCGCACCGCGCAGCGTGGTGATGACCGGTACTTACAGCTTCTGATTTCACACAAATCCTGTGGGAGGGGGCTTGCTCCCGAAGGCGTCGGGCCAGGCAACATCATCGTCACTGACTTACCGCATTCGGGAGCAAGCCCCCTCCCACAGGTCCAATGTTCGCAGTGGTTTTTGTGTCGTGCATAAAAAAGCGCCGCCATCCCGGCAGCGCTTTTACCAATCCTTGTTGTTTTTCTTATCCTTGCATCACAGCCCATAACGCTTCCAGTTCGGCCTCGCTGAACAGGCCAGCGGGATAGCGCTCGATCATCATCCGGCGCGGATCAGGTTCCCTGATCTGACGCGTTCCATTGGATTTCAAAAAGTGCGCGACAATCTGGAGCGATTCGCCGTTTACGACCATGGGATGCAAATTCCGCTCGCTGACTACGTTCACTTCGGCGTTCATTTCAGCGCTCTCTCCCCGTTCGTGAGCGGCCAAGTTATCCAAGGTTTATGACAGAACTATTGAAGTCCCCCCTCTCCCTAGTGCGCTTTGTCCGATACAAGAGCTATGCCAAGGTTTCCGATTTGTCGACAAGCGGATACAAAGAAGCCCGCGGTCCAGTAAGGCCGCGGGCTTCTTTGCATGCACAGAGAGCTAATTGTTGCCTGGCTGATTTATTAATCAACTCAAGCTGTTACGTCTCAACTCACTCTTTGTGCGGCGCTGGCTGCTGTTGGGTAAGGCAGTGAATATTGCCACCGCCCAGTAACAGTTCACGACCCGGCACCATCACCACTTCGTGCTGCGGGAACAGCTTCTGCAGGATTTCTCGTGCAGGGGCATCCATCGGATCGTCGAAGCTCGGCGCGATGATGCCGCCGTTGACGATCAGGAAGTTCACGTAGGAACCGGCCAGACGCACAGAAGGATTGCGCTCCTGGGTACCGTCGACCGGATCGACGCCCGCGCACTCTTCTTCGGTGGCATACAGCGGCCCCGGGATCGGCATCTTGTGCACCGTGAACGGGCGGCCCTTGGCGTCGGTGCTGCTTTGCAGCACGTTCATCGCGGCCTGGCAGCGCGGGTAGTTCGGATCCTGCGGATCGTCGGTCCACGCCAGCAGCACTTCGCCTGGACGCACGTAGCAGCAGAAGTTATCCACATGACCGTCGGTTTCGTCGTTGAACAGGCCATCCGGCAGCCAGATGATCTTATCCACAGACAGATTGTCGCGAAGCACCGCTTCGATCTCTTCGCGGCTCAGGTGCGGGTTGCGATTGTGGTTGAGCAGGCACTCTTCGGTGGTGATCAGCGTGCCTTCGCCGTCGACGTGAATCGAGCCGCCTTCCAACACAAAACCTTCGGTGCGATAACGCGGGCTGCGCTCGATTTCGAGGATCTTGCCGCCGACCTGCGAGTCGCGATTCCACGGCGAGTACAGACCGCCTTCAAAGCCGCCCCAGGCGTTGAAGTCCCAGTTCACACCGCGCACTTCACCGCTGTTATTGATGACGAAAGTCGGGCCGCTGTCGCGCACCCAGGCGTCATCGCTGGACATCTCGACCACACGGATATTCGGCACGTCGAGGCGCGCACGGGCGTTTTCGTACTGGCCAGCGGAAACCGCGACGGTCACTGGTTCAAACCGGGCGATGGCCTTGGCCACGGCGGCATGCGCAGCTTGTGCCGGCTTGCCACCCAGGCGCCAGTTGTCCGGGCGCTCGGGCCAGATCATCCAGGTCTGGGTCTGCGGCGCCCACTCGGCCGGCATGTAGAAGCCATCGTCACGCGGGGTACTTTTCAAAGTGGTCATCGGATCAGGACTCCTGGGAACCGTCGAAGGGTTGCAAAGCAATGGCGACTTTATAACCGATAAATATCGTATTTTAAATGCTTTAAAATGACGCTCGTCTAAAAAAAACAGTTAAATACCGATACAAATCGAATTAGCACTGAACCCATGTGGGAGCGGGCTTGCTCGCGAAGGCGGCACATCCGTCGATATCACCTTTGAATGAAAAACCGCATTCGCGAGCAAGCCCGCTCCCACAAAAGCAGCGTTTACAGGCCTTCCTCGAGCACCCGATCCAGCATGTCGACAAAGAAGTCCACGCTGCGCCGCGAGGTGACCATCGGCGGTTTGATCTTGAGAATATTCAGGTCATCCCCGGTCGGTTGCATGAAGATCCCCAGCTCGCGCAGGCGATCGCACAACAACGTGGTCTCCTCGGTGGCCGGTTCCAGTGTCTGGCGGTTGCGGATCAGTTCCACCCCCAGATAGAAGCCGGAACCATGTACCGCACCCACCAGCGGATGTTTATCGATCAGCGCTTCCAGCCGCGCCTTGAAGTGACCGCCGACGATCTGCGCGTTTTGCCAGAGCTTTTCTTCTTCCATGACATCCAGGACTGCCATGCCGATCTGACAGCTCACCGGGCTGCCACCGGCCGACGAGAAGAAATAGCCTTCGGCCTCTAGCGCCTCGGCGATTTCCCGACGCGTAATCACCGCGCCGAGCGGCTGGCCGTTGCCCATGCCCTTGGCCATGGTGATGATGTCCGGCACCACGCCCTGCTCTTCGAAGCCCCAGAAGAAGTGGCCCATGCGCCCGTAACCGACCTGCACTTCGTCGGCGATGCACACCCCGCCCTGGGCCCGTACCAGCGCATAGACCTGTTTCAGATAACCGGGCGGCAGGGAAATCCCGCCGGCATTCCCGTACACCGGTTCGCAGATGAACCCGGCCAGTTGGCGCTTCTGCTCGGCGATATGCGCCAGTTGCGCTTCGACGCTGCGCACATAGTCCGGCGCAGAATCCAAGCCACGGAACTCACCGCGATAGATATTCGGCGCGGTCACCGGGTGCACCCAGTCCGGACGGCTTTCCAGCGCACGCGGGTTGTCGGCGATGGATGTCGATACCGCATCGGCGCCGACAGTCCAGCCGTGATAGGCCTCGAGCACGCTGAGCATGTCGCGCCCGCCGCTGTAGGCCCACGCCAGACGAATCGCCAGGTCGTTGGCTTCGCTGCCGCTGTTGACCAGAAACACCCGGTCCATGCCGTCCGGCGCCAGCTTCAGCAAGCGTTCGGAAAACTCCGCCACGGCGGCATAGTTGAAGCGCGAGTTGGTGTTGAGCAGCGACCACTGCCGCGCCGCCACCTGAGCCATGCGCGGATGACCATGGCCGAGCACCGCAACGTTGTTGAGCATGTCGAGGTAGGAGCGGCCCTGCATGTCGATCAGGTGATTGCGCCAGCCGCGCTCGATGCGCGGCGGGTCGACGTAATAATGTTTTTGCGTGCGGGCGAAACTCGCGTCGCGCCGTTCGAGCAAGGTTTTGCCGTCCAGCTCCGGTTCGGCATCGCAGGCCAGGCCCAGCAGCGTTGCTGGCGAGGGGCACAAGGCCTGCCACGCGGCAGCGCGCGAAGGGCTGCAGAACCATGGCGCATCCAGCGATGCCACACGACTCAACTGCACAAGCAACGGACCGCTGACTGCACCCAGCACCTGCCCTTTGACCAACGCCGCGCCGCTGTGCAGCGAAGCATTCACACCGCGCAAACGCACGCTCAGCTGCGGCCCGTCGAGCTGCAGCACACCGTCCGCCGCGTGGTGCAGCACACCGGCAAACGGCGCTTCCACGGTCGCGCCCTGTGGCACGCGCAGTTCAACGTGCAGCGGGAAGGTCTCCGGCTCTACCGCGCTGTCCACTCGCGTCTGCGACAAACGGTATTGCCCATAACGACTCGCCGCCAGGCCATGCGCGGCAGCGGCTTCAGTCAGCAGCCGTTGATCGATCCCCTCCTGCTCCCAGTTGCCCGCTTCGAAATGCGGACTGAGGACGCCAAGATCTATCAACGCAAACTCGCGCCCGACCAGCTCTGGCAACAGCGGAGCGAAGCCTTCACTGTCAATGGCCGGCAGCGGCTGGCCGACCGCCGTGAGGATCGCCGCTTCCATCAGCGCCAGCGGTACAGTCGTGGCCACGTGGAAAATTTCCCATTCGTGGCCAAGGTTATCGCGGCTGTAGGTGTTGCCCGGATCGATGCTGACCTGCTGCTCGCCACTGAGTACCAGCACCGCTGCGCGGGCCACGATCAATGGCCACAACGCCAACAGCTCTGCATGTTGCAACGGATTGACTGCGTGATAGGCCTGCACTGCCGGCAGAATCACCAACGGATCTCCGCCGGCATGGTGCAGCAGCGCCGCGCACGTTACCGACAGATCGGTAATGCGCCAGGTGCGCACCAGATCTCCGAAGTCGATCACGCCCTGCAATTGCCAGTGACGCTTGGCATCTCGTTGCCAGACCACGTTGTCGTCGGTGATGTCCATGTGGATCGCCTGCACCGGCAGCTTGTCCAGCAGCGGCTGCAAGCGACGTTCGGCCTGTTCGGCAGCGTCAGCAATCAGTGCGCGCTGGCCTTCATCCTTGATCACCGGCAGCAGATGCTTGATCAGCGCACTGGCGTGACGCGCATCCCACTGCAGCGTGCGCTGAAGGCCTGGGTGATCGAAGCCGGCCAGGGCCAGATCCATCTCGCCACACAGTTGACCGAAACCGGCCACCACGTCGTGGCCCAAGTGATCAAGATGAGTCAGCGACTGACCCTCGATGTAGTCCAGCAAACGCACGTGCACTGGCTCGCCGTCGGCCTCCAGCGATAACAGATCCGCGCCGTTACTGGCCGGGATCACTCTGGGCACGTGCACCGAAGAGTGTTCGGCAAGGTACTTGAGGCCTGCATGCTGAGCCTGCAACTCCACAAGTGCATAGTCGCCGCGGCAGATTTTCAGGACAAACCGCCCACGCTCAGTGTCGACCCGATAATTCAGATCCTGCTGACTGCCCAGTGCCTGTAACGTGCCACTGAGGCCGTAATGCTCCGCCAACCACTGCCGGGCCTGCGCTTCAGAAACCTGTGGGCTGGGCAAACTGGCGCGATGAATCAACGTGGCGAGTGGCATGGAACGACCCCTGAAATTTTATTAGGCGCCTATATCGCCATTGCTACCGTGGATGCGCAACCCCCGATCCGTGTTATTCAAGCGCTCGCATCCGCGGGCACTTTGCGCAAGAATGTCGGCCATTCACCTCTATCTGGAAAAATCTCATGAATGTAATCACCACCGATCTGCCCGGTGTTCTGATCATCGAACCCAAGGTATTTGGTGACGAGCGCGGCTTCTTCTACGAGAGTTTCAACGCCAAGGCGTTCCAGGAAGCGACCGGTCTGGACACCCAATTCGTTCAGGACAACCATTCGCGCTCGCAGAAAGGTGTGCTGCGCGGCCTGCATTACCAACTGCAAAATACCCAAGGCAAACTGGTCCGGGTAACGGCCGGTGAAGTGCTGGATGTGGCCGTGGACATCCGTCGCAGCTCGCCGCACTTCGGCAAATGGGTTGCCGTACGCCTGTCGGCTGAAAACCACCGTCAACTGTGGGTTCCGGAAGGTTTCGCCCATGGTTTCGTGGTGCTGAGCGAGTTCGCCGAGTTCCTCTACAAGACCACCAACTACTACGATCCATCGTCCGAGCGCAGCATTCGCTGGGACGACCCCGCTCTAGGCATCGACTGGCAGCTTGATGAAGCACCGAAGCTGTCGGCCAAGGATCAGTCCGGCGCGCTGCTCAAGGACGCTGACGTCTTCGCCTGAGCCTAGGCATAATGCGCCTGTCACCACAGGCGCATCCGGCTCATGAAACCTACCCTTCCCCGCAGACCTCGCTGGCGCAGCCTCGCCCTGCTGGCGCTGTGTCTGGCGCCGCTTCTATGGCCGCTGGAACATCTGGCCGAGCGCTATTACCGCAGTGAACTGGCCGGGCAAAACCGCCAGACCCTCGACCTCTACGTTGCCAACCTGCTCGGTACCCTGCACCGCTATGAAGTGCTGCCGCAGATCCTCGGCGACCTGCCGGCCCTGCGCGCCGTACTCGGTGCACCGGACGACGGCGTCACCCAGGGCAATGCCAACCGCCTGCTGAAAAACATCGCGGCGCAGACCGGCGCCGAAGTCATGTACCTGATGGACACCAGCGGCCAGACCCTGGCAGCGTCGAACTGGGACAAGCACGACAGTTTCGTCGGGCGCAATTTCGCTTTCCGTCCGTATTTCAGCGAGGCCATGGCCGGACGCCTCGGACGTTTCTTCGGCCTCGGTACCACCTCGGCCAAGCGCGGTTATTTCTTCGCGGCGGCAGTGCGCAACGGAGAGAAAATAATCGGGGTGCTAGTGATCAAGGTTGACCTCGACCACACCGAAAGCCTGTGGGGCAAAACCCCGGAACAACTGCTGGTGACCGACCATAACGGCGTGGTGATTCTCACCTCGCGTCCGGAATGGCGCTTCCGCTCGACCCGCCCCCTGAGCGAGCCCGAGCGTTTGGCGATCACCGCCATCCAGCCCTATCCGACGCGTGAGCCGCGCCCGCTGAACCTCAGCCCCAATGCCTGGCTGACGCAAACCGTGAACATCGCCGAAACCGGCTGGAGCGTCAGCATCCTCGCCCCGCGTACGCTGATCGACCGTCCGGTACGCACCGTGGTGGCGATCGGTGGCGCCACACTGTTGGTGGTGATGCTGTTGCTGGGGCTGATGATGCAACGCCGTCGGCATTACCTGGAGCGCATCGCTTTCGAAGCGAAGGCCCGTCGCGAACTGGAAGGCCGGGTGGCTGAACGAACCAGCGATCTCGAAGGCCTCAACCGCCGCCTCAAGCAAGAAGTGCTGGAGCGCGAACAGGCCCAGCAGGAACTGGTGCGCGCCCAGGACGATCTGGTCCAGGCCGGAAAACTATCGGCGCTCGGAACCATGTCGGCGAGTATCAGCCATGAACTCAATCAGCCGCTGGCGGCGATTCGCAGCTACGCCGAAAACGCCGAAGTGCTGCTCGATCATCAGCGCACCGACGATGCTCGCGGCAACCTCAAACTGATCAGCGAACTCACCGGGCGCATGGCCTCGATCATCGCCCACCTGCGGGCCTTCGCCCGCCGCGATCGCCATGCCCCGGAAAGCGTGGCCCTGCAACCGGCGCTGGACGATGCGCTGGCGTTGCTGGCCAAACGGCGCCGCAGCATGGAAGTCGAGCTGATCCGCGACCTGCCGGCCGCCACCCTGTGGGTCGAGGCCGGGGAAACCCGGCTGCGCCAGGTGCTCGGCAACTTGTTGGCCAACGCGCTCGATGCGCTGACAGAAAAAGGCCCGCCGCGCAAACTGTGGCTGAGTGCCGAATCCACCGCCGAGGGCGTCAACCTGTACATTCGCGACAACGGTCCGGGGTTCTGCATGGAAGCCCTCGGTCGCGCCAGCGAGCCCTTCTACACCACCAAGACCCGCACCCAGGGCCTTGGCCTGGGGCTGGCCATCTGTGAAACCCTGATGCGCGCCTTCGGTGGCGAACTGTCGTTCGCCAACCACAAGCAAGGTGGCGCCTTGATCACCCTGCGGCTGCGCGCCGGCGCGCCCGGGGTCAGCCTGCAACCGTCCGAGGATCGAAGTGCATGACAATCGACAATCGCATTCAGGTGGTGTTGATCGACGACGATCCGCACCTGCGTCAGGCCCTCGGCCAGACCCTGGACCTGGCCGGGCTGAAAATCCTCCCGCTGTCCGAAGCCAAAGGTCTGGCCGGGCAACTGGAGCGTGACTGGCCCGGTGTGGTGGTCAGCGACATCCGCATGCCGGGCATGGACGGCCTGGAGCTGTTGAGCGAATTGCATGCTCAGGACCCGGAGCTGCCGGTGCTGCTGATCACCGGCCACGGCGATGTGCCGCTGGCGGTGCAGGCGATGCGTGCCGGCGCCTATGACTTTCTGGAGAAACCGTTCGCCAGTGATGCGCTGCTCGACAGCGTGCGCCGCGCCCTGGCCCTGCGCCGGCTGGTACTGGACAACCGCAGCCTGCGCCTGGCCCTGAGCGATCGCAACGAACTGAGCGCGCGACTGGTCGGCCACTCGGCGCCGATGCTGCGTTTGCGCGAGCAGATCGGCGCGCTGGCCGCGACCAAGGCTGACGTGCTGATTCTCGGTGAGACCGGCGCCGGTAAAGAAGTCGTGGCCCGTGCGCTGCACGACCTGTCGAGCCGGCGCAACGGCCCGTTCGTGGCGATCAACGCCGGGGCACTGGCCGAATCGGTGGTCGAAAGCGAACTGTTCGGGCATGAGCCGGGCGCGTTCACCGGCGCGCAGAAACGCCGCATCGGCAAATTCGAATTCGCCAACGGCGGCACGCTGTTCCTCGATGAAATCGAAAGCATGAGCATGGACGTGCAGGTGAAATTGCTGCGCATGCTGCAAGAGCGCGTGGTCGAACGTCTGGGTGGCAATCAGTTGATCCCGTTGGACATCCGGGTCATCGCTGCGACCAAGGAAGACCTGCGTCAGGCCGCCGATCAAGGGCGTTTTCGCGCCGACTTGTACTACCGACTGAACGTCGCTCCCCTACGCATTCCGCCGCTGCGCGAACGCGGCGAGGACGCGCTGGTGCTGTTCCAGCATTACGCCGATGAAGCCAGCGCCCGCCATGGCTTGCCGCCTCATGAACTGCAACCGGCGCAACGCGCCTTGCTGCTGCGCCACACCTGGCCGGGCAACGTGCGCGAACTGCAGAACGCTGCCGAGCGTTTCGCCCTCGGTCTGGAACTGGCGCTGGATAACAGTGGAAGCGAAGGCGGCGGCAGCACGGTGGAAGTCATCAGTGGCGGGCTCAGCGAGCAAGTGGAAAACTTCGAGAAATCGTTGATTGCCGCCGAGCTGGCGCGCTCGCACAGTTCGGTACGCAGCCTCGCCGAAGCCCTGGGCATTCCGCGCAAGACCCTGCACGACAAACTGCGCAAGCACGGCTTGAATTTTGCCGACAGCAGCGCCCATGGAGACGAAGCCGAATGAGTCGCGACAGTCGCTATCTGGAATCGGTGCTGCATCACGACATTCCCCTGACTCGGGAGATGGGCCTCAAGGTTCTCGCCTGGCACGAGCAGCAGTTAAGCCTGCACTTGCCGCTGGAGCCGAACGTCAATCACAAGAGCACCATGTTCGGCGGCAGTCTCTACTGCGGCGCGGTATTGGCAGGATGGGGCTGGCTGCATCTGCGCCTGAAGGAACAAGGCATCGAAGACGGGCACATCGTGATTCAGGAAGGGCAGATCAACTATCCGCTGCCCGTGACCGGTGATGCCACGGCGATTTGTCCGCCACCGGAAGCGGCGGTCTGGAACAAATTTCTGGCGATGTATCAGCGCTACGGGCGGGCGCGATTGACGCTCAATACACGGATCGTCAACGCCGGGAGTGAAGAGGATGCGGTGACGTTCAGCGGGCAGTACGTTTTGCACCGCTGAAGCAAAAGATCGCAGCCTTCGGCAGCTCCTACACGGGATTCGCATTTCCCTGTAGGAGCTGCCGCAGGCTGCGATCTTTTGATCTTATGAGCGCGCCAGCTCCAGCAATCTGGATCGCCACGCCGCTTTCGCCGGCAGCGCCAGAAAGAACTCATTGAGCAGCGATTCCCGCGCCGGATAACAGAACGCTTCGCCCTGCAGATCCACCACCTCACCGCCCGCACCTTCGAGCACACCCTGTGCTGCCGCGGTATCCCACTGCGAAGTCGGCGCCAGTCGCGGATAGCAATCCGCTGCCCCTTCGGCCAACAGACAGAATTTCAACGAACTGCCGATATTCGTCAGTTGCAGCTCGCCCAGGCTGGCGCTCAAACCAGCGAGCAGGCGCTCCTGCTCCGGACTGGAATGCCGACGGCTCGCCACCACGGTGAACGCTTCACCAGCGGCGAGTACGTCACGCACCTGAATCGCCACCGGCGAGCCACCTTTATCCCCACGCCACGCGCCGAGCCCCGCACCGCCGACATAGAAACGCCCATTGGTTGGCATCGACACCACGCCAAACACCACCCGACCGTTTTCGATCAGCGCGATGTTGACGGTGAATTCTTCACTGCCACTGATGAACTCTTTCGTGCCATCCAGTGGATCCACCAACCACCAGCGCTGCCACCCGGCACGCACGCTCTGCGGGATGTCGGCATCTTCTTCGGACAGAATCGGAATACTGGAGTCGAGCGCGGTCAGCCCAGCAACGATCACATGGTGCGCAGCGATGTCCGCCGCCGTCACCGGTGAGTCATCGGACTTGGCGGTGACCGCCACATCAGCGCGCCAGAACGGCAGGATCGCCTCGCCGGCCTGCAATGCCAGCTCAACCACTGGCGCCATCAATGGATGGGGAAAACTCATCGACATCTCACTCATGACTGAAAAAACCCGCGCTGCGTCAGCAGATCACGCGCCAGATACAACGCCGCCAAGGCACGGCCTTCGGTAAATTGCGGGTTCTGCGCCAGCGCCGCCAGTTCACTCAGGTTGACCTTGTCGACACGCATCGGCTCGGGTTCGTCGCCCTCCAGACGCTCCTCGTAAAGGTCGGTGGCCAGCACCACCTGAATCTTCTGGCTCATGTAACCGGGCGACAGTGACAACTCGGTCAGATGTTCCAGCTGGCGCGCGCCGTAACCGGCCTCTTCCTTGAGCTCGCGCTCAGCGGCTGCCAGCACATCCTCGCCCGGCTCGATCAGGCCTTTGGGCAGGGACAGTTCGTACTCGTCAGTGCCGCCGCAGTATTCCTCGACCAGCACCGCGTGTTCGCTATCGAGCATTGCCACAATCATCACCGCGCCATAGCCCGCGCCTTTGCCGACCAGACGCTCGTAAGTGCGTTCCACGCCATTGGAAAAACGCAGCTTCAGTTCTTCGACGCAGAACAGGCGACTGGTGGCGACGATCTCGCGGGCGAGTACAGTGGGTTTCTGGCGCATGCAAAGCTCCTTGGCGTGAACGCGCTACTATAACGCGGCTTTCCCGATTGTTTGTGTCGGATATCTTTCTACCGCTCGAGACGTTGCCATGCCTTCTTTACCGTGGTCTGACATCGATACCGTCCTGCTGGACATGGACGGTACGCTGCTGGATCTGCACTTCGACAACCATTTCTGGCTGGAACACCTGCCGCAACGCTACGCCGAATTGCACGGTGTGAGCCGGGCCATGGCCGACATGGAACTGCAGCCGCTGTTCGAGCGCCATGCCGGGCAACTGCAGTGGTACTGCCTGGATTTCTGGAGTGCCGAACTCAAGCTCTCGGTGCGTGAACTGAAACTGGAAACCGCGCACCTGATCGCGCTGCGCCCGGATGCCGATACCTTTCTGCACGCGCTAAAACAGGCCGGCAAGCGGGTGATCATGATCACCAACGCCCACCGGGACTCGCTGTCGCTGAAACTGGAACGGATCGAACTGGCGCCGTATTTCGAACGGCTGATCAGCTCCCACGATTACGGTTTCCCCAAGGAGAACCCGCAGTTCTGGGATGCCTTGCAGGCGGATATCGCTTTTGATCCGGCGCGCAGTCTGTTCATCGATGACACCTTGCCGATCCTGCGTAGTGCACGGGATTTCGGTGTCGCGCATCTGCTGGCGGTGAAAGAGCCGGACAGCCGCAAGGGACCGAAGGACACGGCCGAGTTTGCGGCGGTCGAGGACTACCGCGATTTGATTCGGGGACTCTAGCAAAACCACTGTGGCGAGGGAGCTTGCTCCCGATGGGCCGCGAAGCGGCCCCAAATGTTCACGACTGCTGCGCAGCCGAACGGGAGCAAGCTCCCTCGCCACAGCGTGGTTATTACTTCGGAATACGGAGCTTCTGCCCTGGATAAATCTTGTTCACATCCTTGAGCATCGGTTTGTTGGCGTCGAAGATTTTCTGGTACTGGTTGGCGTTGCCGTAAACCCGCAGGGAGATCGCACTGAGCGTGTCACCTGCCTTCACCTCGACAAATTCCGCTGCCACCACTACCGGCCCCGTAACGGTAATCTGGTCATCAACACTGCCAACCCCGGCAATATTGCCCAGAGCCAGAAGAATTTTTTCTTTCTCCTCCTGACTCGCGACTTCACCCTTAACCGTGACCTTGTCGCCATCCACCGTCGCCTGAACATTTGGATCGCCCAGACCGACCTTGTCGATATGTTCCTTCAACTGCTCGCTGGCATTGGCATTGCCCGGGGTCAGCAGGTCGATCAGCTTTTCACCGGCCTCTTTCACAAAGCTCAACAGACTCATAGCGCACACTCCTTGATTTGGGTTCCAGACGTCCAAGCCTAGACCACACAAGACCAGCCCGGTTCCAGGCCGACCAATGACCCGACAGCCGCTTGATCGACGCCATCTATCAATAGATCGACAGTACCGATTAGACGCGACAAGTTGCCGCGCCTAGTCTTAGCGTTGATCAATCCGTCGGTGATGCCATGAACGCCAAGCGCCCAACTTGCGCGGCGCCTGCACTCGAAACGCCCGCGCCCGCCGCCAGCCAGACCTACAGCTACAGCGATCTGCCCCTTGTGGAATCGGCCAGCACCGCGCTCGCCGAGGAAGTTGCGTTGGCGATCGCCTACAACGGCATCAGTCAGGCGGTGATGCTGGTGACGCCGACGGATCTGGAAGATTTCATCGTCGGTTTCAGCCTCGGCAGCGGCATCATCGAAGACGCCAGCGACATTTATGACCTGCAACTGACCGGCGCCGGCTCGGCGCAATACGCGCAAGTGACCATCGCCAACCGCGCGTTCTGGAACCTCAAGCAACAGCGCCGACAACTGGCCGGCACCAGCGGCTGCGGCCTGTGTGGCGTTGAAGCCGTCGAGCAAGCGTTGCCCGATCTGCAAGTTCTGTCCGGCGCACCGCTGCCGCCAGCCGTGTGGCTCGACGGTCTGCGCCAGCGCATCGGGGCGTTCCAGCCCCTCGGCCAGCATTGTGGCGCGGTACACGCGGCGGTGTTCATGAACGCCAGTGGTGAACTGTTGCTGGGCCGTGAAGACATCGGCCGGCACAACGCCCTCGACAAACTGATCGGCGGGCTGATCCGCCAGAAGATTTCCACAGAAGGCGGTCTGGCGATTGTCACCAGCCGTTGCAGTCTCGAATTGATCCAGAAAGTTTTACGCGCCGGCATCCAGACTCTGGTCAGCCTGTCCGCGCCCACGGGCCTTGCCGTGCAATGGGCCCGTCGCCACAACCTCAATCTCATCCACCTGCCGCAGAAGAATGCGCCGCGGGTCTACAGCCCAGCGATGGAGAATCAAGCGTGAGCCAACATCATCAAGCCGACCAGAAACCTGTCCCGCGCTACAAACCTTACAAAGGTGCAGCCGGCGGCTGGGGTGCGTTGATCAGCGTGGCCCAAGCCTGGTTGACCAGCGACAACGCGTTGAAAAACCTGCGCATGATGCTCAAGACCAACCAGAACGGCGGCTTCGACTGCCCGGGTTGCGCCTGGGGCGACTCGCCGGAAAGCGGCATGGTCAAGTTCTGCGAGAACGGCGCCAAAGCGGTGAACTGGGAAGCGACCAAGCGCCGGGTGGACAGCAAGTTCTTCGCCAAACACAGCGTGACCTCGTTGCTGGAGCAGAGCGATTACTGGCTCGAATATCAGGGTCGCCTGACCGAGCCGATGGTCTACGACGTCGAGACCGATCGTTACAAACCGATCGCCTGGGACGATGCCTATGCCCTGATCGGCAAACACCTGCAAGCACTGTCGAGCCCCGACCAGGCCGAGTTCTACACCTCGGGCCGTGCCAGCAACGAAGCCGCGTATCTCTATCAGCTGTTCGTGCGCGCCTACGGCACCAACAACTTCCCGGACTGCTCGAACATGTGCCACGAGGCCAGCGGTGTGGCGTTGGCACAGAGTGTTGGCGTCGGCAAAGGCACCGTGACCTTCGACGACTTCGAACACGCCGACGCGATTTTCGTCTGGGGCCAGAACCCCGGCACCAACCACCCACGGATGCTCGAACCGCTGCGTGAAGCGGTGAAGCGCGGCGCGCAAGTGGTGTGCATCAACCCGCTCAAGGAGCGTGGTCTGGAACGCTTCCAGCACCCGCAGCACCCGATCGAAATGCTCACCAACGGCGACAAGCCGACCAACACCGCGTATTTCCGTCCGGCATTGGGCGGCGACATGGCGGTGCTGCGCGGCATGGCCAAGTTCCTCCTGCAGTGGGAACGCGATGCGCAGAAGGCCGGTACGCCGGCAGTGTTCGATCATGACTTCCTCAATGCGCACAGCGCCAACGTGCTGGAGTATCTGGGCGTGGTCGATGACACGCCGTGGGAGCAGATCGTCGCGCAGTCCGGACTGACTCTGGTGGAGATCGAGCAAGCGGCGCGCATGTACGCCAAAGGCAAGAACGTGATCATGTGCTGGGCGATGGGTATCACTCAGCATCGCCATTCGGTGCCGACCATCCAGGAAATCGCCAACCTGATGTTGCTGCGTGGCAACGTCGGCAAGCCGGGCGCCGGCCTATGTCCGGTGCGCGGTCACAGTAACGTGCAGGGCGACCGCACCATGGGCATCAACGAGCGTCCGCCGGTGGCGTTCCTCGATTCCCTTGAGCGGCGCTTCCAGTTCAAGGTGCCGCGCGAAAACGGGCACAACGTGGTCGAGGCGATCCATGCGATGGCCGAAGGCCGCGCCAAGGTCTTCATCGGTCTGGGCGGCAACTTTGCCCAGGCCACGCCGGACAGCCCGCGCACCTTCGCGGCGCTGAGCAATTGCGACCTGACCGTGCAGATCAGCACCAAGCTCAACCGCAGCCACCTGGCCCACGGTAAAGATGCACTGATCCTGCCGTGCCTGGGCCGCACCGACATCGATATCCAGAGCGAAGGCCCGCAAGCGGTCACCGTGGAAGACTCGTTCAGCATGGTTCACGCGTCCAACGGCCAGTTGCAGCCGCTGTCGAACCAGATGCGCTCGGAACCGGCGATCATCGCCGGCATCGCCGCCGCCACGCTGGGCAGCAAACCGGTGGACTGGAACTGGCTGGTGGCCGATTACCGGCGTATCCGCGACCTGATCGCCGATACCATTCCGGGCTTCAAGGACTTCAACGAGAAGGTCAAGAACCCGGGCGGTTTCTACCTCGGCAACAGCGCTGGCGCGCGCAAGTGGAACACCCCGTCGGGCCGGGCCAATTTCCGCGCGAACCTGTTGCCGAAAGATCTGGTGCATGAACGCACCCGCGCCACCGGACAACTGCCAGACCTGATCCTGCAATCGATGCGCTCCCACGATCAGTACAACACCACGATCTATGGCCTCGACGACCGTTATCGCGGGGTCAAGGGCCAGCGCGATGTGTTGTTCGCCAACGAGGCCGACATCATTCGTCTGGGCTTCCGCCCGGGACAGAAGGCCGACATCGTGTCGATCTGGGACGATGGCCGTGAGCGTCGGGTGAAGGGTTTTACCTTGCTGGCGTTTGATATTCCGGCGGGTCAGGCAGCGGCTTACTACCCGGAAGTGAATCCGCTGGTGCCGCTGGAAAGCACCGGGGATGGCAGCCATACGCCGACATCGAAGTTCATTGCGATTCGCCTTGAAGCGGCGAGTGAGACTGGGCTGATCATGGCCAAGTCCGCGTAATGCGGTGCCTGGACTGACCCCTTCGCGAGCAAGCCCGCTCCCACATTTGAAATGCATTTCAATGTGGGAGCGGGCTTGCTCGCGAAGGCGGTGGCTCATTCAACAAAATCCTTTGTACCCTGCACCTTTCAAACGCCCACAAAAAAGGCCGCTTTTTCACAAAAGCGGCCTGTCCGAAGTAGCTAAAGACCGGCAAAAATCGCTTAAGTTCCGCATAAAAAACAGTAACTTGCAGAATTGTATACAAGTCGTGTTATTCGTCGGAATTCGATTGTCAGCCTTGTTACACCACTTCAGGATCGCGCCGTCATCCCTTTGAGGCTCCTCTATGAAGTTCTCCTCGATTCTCTTGTTGTCCCTTGGCCTGGTCAGTGGTTTTGCATCTGCTGGAGGCACCACCGAAGCAGGTGTGGGCGGCGCATTGGGCGGGGTTCTTGGCTCGGTCGTCGGTCAGTCTTTAGGCGGCAGCACAGGTTCAACCATTGGCGCAGCCCTGGGCGGCGCGGGTGGTAGCGCGGTCGGCGCCAACAAACACAGCCGTGGCGAAGCGGCCATTGGCGGTGCGTTGGGCGCAGCCGGCGGTAACGTGGTTGGTCGCAGCATGGGCGGCACCACGGGCAGCCTGATCGGCGCCGCAGCAGGTGGCGGTGCCGGTGGCGCGCTGGGCAATTACATGGGCAACAAGAGCAATGAAGACGATCGTCGTTACGATCGTGGTCGCGACGACCACCGCGGTCGCGGCCATGCCTACGGCCATCGCAAGCATCATCGGTATTACAACCACCGCTGATTGCCAAGCCTTGCGGGCAACGGATCAAAAGATCGCAGCCTGCGGCAGTTCCTACAGTCGAACCCTGTAGGAGCTGCCGCAGGCTGCGATCTCTTTTGCGTTTAGCAAACCAGCAAACGTTCCAGCGCCTGGCGCAACTGGCCGGGAATCGGCACCGGTTGATTGGTCGCCCGATCCACAAACACATGGACGAAACGTCCCGCCGCACACGCCTCGCTTTCGCCAGCCTTGAACACCGCCAGTTCATATTGCACCGAACTGTTGCCCAGCTTGCCGAGCCGCAGACCGACCTCGATCTGATCCGGGAACGCGATCGAGGCGAAATAATCGCAAGATGAACTCACGACGAACCCCACTACCTCGCCATCGTGGATATCCAGGCCACCGACCTGAATCAAGTAAGTGTTCACCGCGGTATCGAAAAAGCTGTAGTAGGTAACGTTGTTGATGTGTCCATAAGCATCGTTGTCGTGCCAGCGGGTGGTGATCGGCTGGAAATGCGGGTAATCGGTGCGTTGCGGCATGGTGCTGGACATCGGTGTCGATTCCTTGAGTTTCTGCCCAGTCTAAAGGTAAAAACCTTTCCCTCGCGCCGCCAACTCGCCAATCAGTGGCGCCGGCCGCCATTGATCGCCCTGTCGCGTCTCCAGCGCCAGCAAGCGCTTGTGAATGTCTGCCAGCCCCTGATCGTCCGCCCAGGCCATCGGGCCGCCTCTGTCCGCCGGGAAGCCATAGCCATTGAGGTACACCAGATCGATGTCATGCGCCGATCCGGCAATACCTTCCTGCAGAATTTTCGCACCCTCGTTGACCAGCGCCAGAAGACACCGCTCAAGGATTTCCTCGGACCCAATCTCCCGGCGCTGAAAGCCGAGGCCTTCGCTGACGCTCAATATCAGCGCATCGACCTCGGGATCATGTTCGGCCTGACGACTGCCCGGCTCATAATGGTAATAACCGTTGCCGGATTTCTGCCCGAAGCGGCCCAACTCGCACAAGCGGTTGTCGACCTGAACCTCCGGCGCATCCTGGCCCTTGCCGGCCAATTCGCGCGCACGCCATTCCAGATCAATGCCGACCACGTCGTACATGCGGAACGGCCCCATCGCGAAACCGAAGCCCTGCAACGCCGCATCGACCTGCTGTGGATAAGCGCCTTCGAGCAGCATCTTGCGCGCCTCCAACACGTACGGATGCAACATGCGATTGCCGATAAACCCGTGGCAATTACCCGATATCACACTGACCTTGCCCATACGTTTGCCGAGCGCCAGTGCCGCTTCCAGCACGGCCGGAGAAGTCTGCGCCCCGCGAACGATTTCCAGCAGCTTCATGATGTGCGCCGGGCTGAAGAAATGCAGGCCGAGTACTTGCGACGGACGCTTTGTTACAGCGGCAATCGCGTCGATATCCAGCGCCGATGTGTTGCTCGCCAACAACGCCGCAGGCTTGAGCACGCTGTCCAGTTCACGAAAGATCTTCTGCTTGAGCTCAAGATTTTCGTACACCGCTTCAATCACCAGATCGACATTACGGATCGCCGCATAATCCGCCGCTGCACGAACTCGGCCGATCCGCGCATCCGCTTCGGCCTGATCAATCCGGCCCTGGCGCACGTTGTGAGCATAAGTGTCGGCCACCGTGCCCAACGCCTGTTCAAGCATCTGTGGATTGTTATCAACCCACTGCACGGCAATGCCGGCATTCGCCAGGCACATGACGATGCCACGGCCCATGGTGCCCGCGCCGATCACGGCAGCTTGCTGAATATCGAACGATGTCTGGCTCATGTTGTTCTCTTGTTGGCGATCCGAAGACAGCCTTCACCATAGTCAGGCACCGGGCATTTTTGAAGTTTATTACCGTGATGAGCGACATTCAGCGCATGGATGAGGCTGTCAGGGCACCGCACTCCCCCTGTGGGAGCGGGCTTGCTCGCGAAAACGGAGTGTCATGCATGGATATTTCAACTGACATGACGCCTTCGCGAGCAAGCCCGCTCCCACAGGGTTTGTACTTACTCGGGCAGATGATTGTCAGCCCAACCGCGAACCTCGGCGTACGGATACTCCTCCAGCGCCCCATACCCCGAGATCGTTCGCGCCTTTAACCTGGTAAACAACGGCACACTGATCCCGCACAGAAACCGCGTCAGGCGCTCCGCCGTCGGCACACTACCGGTGTGCTGTTCGTGCCTGTGGATAAAATCACCGCACAGCGCTGCGAAGTTTTTATCCACAAGCGCTGGCAACTCGGGAGGGGCCGGAAGCCGTGCGACATCACCGTGGCACACCGAACAGTGCCCGCAGCGCTCGGGTGCGTTGTGGTCGCCGAAGTATTCGGCCAGGCGATAACCCAGGCAGCGCTCAGTGCCGAACAGTTCGAGCATGGCGTGAATCCGCGCGATCTCAGTCTGCTCATGCCGGGTGAAACAGGCATGCAACTCAGCGCTTAATACAGCGCTGTCGAAATCACTGTGCAGCACGTTGTAGACCTCGGTCATCTGCTTGCTTTCAAGCTCGACCCAGCCCTTCTCCTGAAAATAATCCAGCGCCTTCACCACCCGATTGCGCTCAGCTGAATACTGCGTGTACATCGCCTCGAAATTCACCGTCGCCCAGGTGCGTGCACGGCTGGAGGTCTGGATGATGGCCGCGACAAAATCCCTGCGCTCTCCTTCGAAACGCTCAAGCAACGCTTCCGGCTCCAGCAGGTATTTGAAACGGTACTCGGCGTAATAGGCATATCGCGGAGCAATCAGGCCGCGCAGTTCCATTTGCACCAACAACGTCTTCAGCGGCAGCGTGCGAATGTTGCTCTGATCCGCCAACGGCCCGAGCAGAAATTCCCACTGCCCTTCAGGTGCGGCAGCCTGCATTTCCTCCAGCACACAACGAATCCCCTCGCGCTCCGGGGTATCGCCGTAGACGAAGTTTTCCAGCACGTTGAGGCTGTCGCGATTGGCCAGTACCAGGCAGTCCGAGGGCTGCCCGTCACGCCCGGCGCGACCGATTTCCTGACTGTAGTTCTCGATGGATTTCGGCAGGTCGAAATGCACTACATTGCGGATGTCGCTCTTGTCGATACCCATGCCGAACGCAATGGTCGCGACAATGCAATTGGACTGCCCGGCCATGAAGCGCTTCTGAATCGCCTCGCGCTGATCGTTGGGCAACCCGGCGTGATAAGCCTCGGCCTGTATGCCGTTGCGCCCCAGATGTTCAGCGATGTGCTCGGCGGTTTTCTGCAACGTGACGTAGACGATGCTCGGCTGGCCCGGACGCTCGCTCATCCACGCCACCAGACGTCGGCGTTTGTCTTGGCCGCGCACCGGCTCCACCAGCAGATTGAGATTGGGTCGGTAGAAACCGGTGGTCACAACATCCGCTTCGGCGATGGCGAATTTGGTCTGCATGTCGGCGATGACCTTCGGCGTCGCCGTGGCGGTCAGCAGCAGCGTTTGCGGGATTTTGAACTGGCGTTGATAGTCCGGCAGTTTCAGGTAGTCGGGGCGGAAGTTGTGGCCCCATTCCGAGATGCAGTGCGCCTCGTCAATCACCAGCAGAGAGATCGGCACCTGCTGCAAAAAATTGCGAAAACGCTCGTTCTTCAGGCGCTCCACCGAGATCATCAGGATCTTCAATTCACCCGAACGGGCGCGGGCCATCACATCATTGGCGTCATCGCGGCTTTGTGCCGAATCGATGCTGCCGGCACTGATGCCGTGGCGCTTGAGGAATGCCAGTTGATCCTGCATCAACGCCAACAGTGGCGAGACCACCAGGGTCAGATGTGGCAGCAACAGTGCCGGTACTTGATAGCACAGCGACTTGCCAGACCCGGTGGGGAAAATCGCTGCCGCCGAGCGCCCGGCCAGTACCGCGCTGATCGCGGCTTCCTGCCCGGGTCGAAACTGTGGATAACCGAAAACCTGTTCCAGGGTGTTGTGCATGCGCTGTCACTCCGTTGACCGCTGTGATGCCAACAGCCTAGCGGGCGATCGCAGCGCGTCGAGAAAAGGCCGGGGGTCAATTCAATACGGGATGATACAGCCAATGGCGCAAACACCTCGGTCCCCTGTGGGAGCGAACCCGTTCGCGAAGAGGCGCTGCCGAACAACACCAAAACAAACCATTCAGGGCCGCAAAACCGCCACTCGCAGTTGCTCGTTCAACATCTGCTCATGCACGCCCTGGCTCTTGCTTGCCCACAACGCATGAGCCGGGCTGATGTCACCCGTGAAGGCCGCCGCCAACTGCCGCAGTTCCGCGACACTGCGCACGCGCGGGCAGAATGGCTGTCCGTCACAGTCCTGGCTGGCGTTGCGATAGGTACTCAGCAAACGCTCCCACCACCCATCACGCACCGGTCCGATCGACTTGAGCTGCACATGCGGCACTCCCAGCCGCTGCTCAAGCCCTGCCTCGTCCAGCGCTTCGCTGGCGAGCAGGGCTTTCCCGAACATCAACACCTCGGCACGCGAGGCGGTATCGATACTGGTTTGGCTGGAGAGCGCATCGGGCCAACCGGTGCGTTCAAGGTCGGCAAACATCCAGCCGTTACCGACGTCCGACGCCAGGGCCAAACGGCAACCACTGGCCCACAGCAATAAAATCGAGGCCAAACGTAGCCACTGCATACCTAATTCCCTTTAAGTGCGTATCGGACGCTTGGAAACGCCCTACAGATTCTGGCGCGCACCATACAGACGTTTGCCAAGAAACGCCTGTGAATCCTGTGGGAAATTTCAGCGCTAGGGGTTTCACCTCGAAAAAGCCGCAAAACCTTGTAGGGCATATGCCCGATCCTCGGAAAAACCCCTACGAACTCTGTCCATCGCGGCGCTCTTGTGAGTGCTCGCCACGCACTTCTATAGTGGCCGGCGCGACTGACCACTGAATCAGCCCCGCCCAAGTGCCTTTGTAAAGGACAAGCCTGACCATGATTACCCGCTATCGCCCGTTGAAGACTTGCTACAACGAAAATCCCGTATTGGTCATCGATACTCACTCCAACCATCGCGATCTGCTTGATGCCGCTGACCAGCGACTGCGTGCCGCCAGCGATCTGCTGGAAACCCTTTACTGTTTATGTTTCAAACAGGCCGACGTGAAAGATATACCTAACATCGTCAATGCTCTTTATTTATTAGTGCAGGATGGCTGTGACTTGCTCGAAGTAGCAAAACATAAACCCCAACAACCAGACCCACACTGAAAACAACTAAAATCCAGAAACAACAGAATGCTTTAATAAACAACCAAAATAGAACTAAGTTGTTGACTCTTACTTTCACCGAGAGCAACACAATGACTGTTTTAACTATCTTTTTTTGCGGCACTGGCTCCAATAAATTCGACGTCGCCCACGAAAACTTCTGGAACGGCGAACTGATTTCCACCTTGGCTGCCAATCATACGGGTTACGAGTTTGCCGAGTGGATCGTGGTCGATGGCCCCGGCAGCGGCAACATGCAGGCCGACGATCTATTCACCAAGACCAAGGAATACGGCATGAGCGGCACCTTGTTCGGCAAGGGCTGGGAAGAAAACGTGTTGCACGCGCTCAATATCATCAAGGGCAAGTGCGACTGGCAACGCGAGCAACTGACTGAAGCCGAATACAATCGCCTGAAGGCTGCCGGCATTCCGATTGAAGATGTAAAAGCCGAGGGTTCGTGGTTTTGGCGCAAATATAATTACGGTAATCGCAGCATTACCCAGCAGCAATTACAGGAAGGAATCATCAAAACCCACCGCAAGGATGGTGTTATTCCTACTCAAGTCAATCTCGTCGGTTGGAGCCGAGGCGGCATCAGTTGCCATATGTTGGCCAATGCAATGTTCAAGGACAGTCTGCTGAAAAACATCCCGGTCAATATCTTTGCGCTTGATCCCGTGCCAGGCATTGGTAACTTTCAGGAAGAGCGCGTCAAACTCGCGGGCAATGTCAAAGAGTATGTAGCGTTCTATGCTCGTGACGAACGCTCCAAAGGTTTCAGCTGCGTCATCCCACAGACCGCTACCGGCACTAAAACCTACATCTATCCTATGGCTGGCCGCCACGCCACCATGGCCGGCAATGCCACCAGCAGCGGCGGCGTCCCGACCGGCGCCAGCGATCTGAAAGCGCTGTCCGAGCCCGGACGCATCGTGCGCCACCTCGCTGAAACCTGCCTCAAACGCTGGGGCGTACGACTGCAAAAAACGTTGAATCTGACCCAGGCCGATCTGGAAAACCTCACCAACGGCATCGCACGCGATGAAGCCAAATACAAATTGATGCACAAACTTTCCTACACCTACTTCACCGAGCTGGATCAAGGCGAACGCTACGTTTCGCTGGGCAGTAAAGGTGTACCGTTCACCAGCGTGAAGGGCGAGATCTACAAGCCGGCGACCGGCCTGGCAACCAGCTTGCTGGATATTTCGGCGTATCAGCATTTACGTTGAAAAACGAAGAAAGACCGGTAGGAACGTCCGATGAGATCTTCATCCCGTTCCTACAGGCCAAGACTCTTTGTCGCCTATCGCGGCTTGAGGGCACCTATCTATAGTCGTGACTGTCGCTGGCAAATCAGCGGCTCGGGCTTGGTCACCTGAATGGATCGTGCATACGCGTCCGCTGTATGCTGCCGGCACTCAATTGCCTGCAGTTTTATGGTGGCTGTGTTTGGGACACCTACGGGTGTGCCGGGTCTGTGCACGATCCTCACCGGTTGACCAACCCGAACACAGTCGCCTCCTGTCGCTTGGTCACGATGTGGTGGCTTCACTTGAAGCATTTGAGGATCAACAAAATGAAAACATGGAATCAATTAGCCGCTGATCGCTACCGCTCACTCGAATCCAGCCTCACCGACACCAAGCCCCTGATCATCGACACAGAGGCCAACCCGCAAGACATCCTCGAATGCGCCGTCCAGCGCCTGCGCGCCTCCAGCGACCTGCTGAAAACCCTCTACTGCCTCAGCTTCAAACAAGCCGACGTCGAAGACATTCCCCACATCACCCACGCCCTCTATCTGCTGACGCAGGATGGCTGTGACCTGCTGCAGGTCGCGCAGCAGCAGATGCTCGGCTGGAAAGCACCGGCCTGAGATTGACAATGTTCGGATCGCTCTGCCGTCTCGCCTGAGAGCGATCAATAAAAACGTGATCAAACATTGGAGCAACCATGAGCGAGTTTTTTGATGCACTGATGGAAAGCGTTCAGGAAATGGACGAGATCTTGCACGCGCAGCGCTGCAACTCGCCCCTTGTTCCGAAAATATCTGAAAAGAACACGCTGACTTTCCAGCAGAAACAAGCCTATTACGACAAGGTATACCGCTCGAATTATCTCGCCAGTTTACGCATTGAAGGCTTTGAAACGGTGCCTGCCGATGCGGTTGAGTCATTGCCTGTTCGGCAGCAAATCCTTGATCGATACCGTCACAACACTAGCTGACCCCAGAGAGTGATCTGTGGCGCTTAAGTGGCATTATTCTGGCTGTTTACATGAGAAAAATCTTGAATAATGGCAGTTAACAGGAGCCGTTATTGTCGACTCCACGCCTAGAGGCAACCTTCTACTTAAGTGCTATTATTCTGGCAGTTAAGGAAAAAAAATGAAGGAATACTGCCACATGGCCAAGAAAACAGCGCCACTTCTGCCCGCCTCCGCTCGACTGCTGTCCGAATTTGGCGAACGGCTGAAGCTGGCTCGTCTGCGCCGCAAGCTGACGGCAAAGCAGGTCGCTGAACGGTCAGGCATGTCGCTGACCACCTTGCGCAATCTGGAGTCAGGCGAATCAGGAGTAACCATCGGCGCTTATCTGTCGGTCATGCAGGTGCTGGGCCTGGAAAAGGATCTGAATCAGCTTGCCGCGACCGATGAAATGGGCCGACAGCTACAGGATGCTCAGTTAATGCCTGCATCAAGATCCCCAATCAAAAAGCCACAGCGAGTACGCGGAGTCAGCGCGTTAAAAAAAGCTGCATCCGATCACAGCGAGACTTCAAGCGTCATCGATGCCGCTACTACAACAAAACTTCCGGACGATTTTCCAATCAACACGCACACTCTCTCCAATCTGTTGAAGAAGAAAAAGCCAGGCTCCACGACAGGTGAAAAATGACGCTGATCGCTGTTTATGCAGATTGGGAATCGTTGAACGGCGCCAGGCGTCTCGGCTTCCTGCATGCCCGTAAGACACGCAACACCAACGTATTCGAGTTTGAATACGATCCCGTAGCGCTGGCCGACCCCGAGTTAAGCTTCACACAGCTGGACCCACGAATCGGACTTTTTCAAGGACGTCAGTTTCCTGGTCAACATCAGACTCGTTTTGGCGTCTTCGCTGACTCAAGCCCTGATCGTTGGGGCCAACTGTTAATGAAGCGGCGCCTGGAGAGGGATATCCGCGACGGTTTGATTCCCAAGGGCAGCAAGCTATTCGAGTCTGACTATCTCCTTGGCGTGCATGACCAGTTCCGCGTCGGCGCCATCCGCTACAAGCTCAACGACGAGGGTAATTTTCTCGACGATCGCGATGGCGTTGCTGCCCCACCCTTTGTTGAATTACGCGCGCTGGAACAGGCGAGTCTGGCCTTGGAAAACGACACGGACAATACCGCACTCGATGGCCGCGAATGGCTAAGAATGCTCATCGCGCCGGGTGGCTCACTGGGCGGCGCCAGACCAAAAGCCAGTGTGGTCGACGAGCATGGCCAACTGTGGATCGCCAAGTTTCCCAGTACGCGAGACGACTACGATGTAGGTGGCTGGGAAATGCTGGTGAACGCCTTGGCGGTCAACTGCGGGCTACGTGTCGCAACCGGCATGGCACGACGTTACGCGAGCGACCACCACTGTTTTCTGATCAAACGCTTCGACCGAACCGAACGCGGTGGGCGCCACCACTTCGCCTCAGCCATGACCCTGACCAACCGCACCGACGGCGACGACGCTTCAACAGGCGCCAGCTACCTTGAGTTGGCGGAAGTACTCATGGAACACGGTTCGGAGCCCAATGCAGACCTTCGCGAGTTATGGTCGAGAATCGTCTTCAACATCCTGGTATCCAACACCGACGACCACCTGCGTAATCACGGATTTATTCTGGATCCCGGTCGGGGATGGCGCTTGTCGGCAGCGTATGACATGAATCCCGTAGCGCATGCAGATGGGTTGAAGCTGAACATCACTGATGCTGACAACGCGTTGGATCTGGAGCTGGCGAGGGAAGTGGCGGGGTATTTTCGAGTGAGCTCGATACATGCAGAAGAAATAATTGAGCACTTTAAATCCGAGATCAGCAACTGGCCGGAAGTAGCACGTGTATTGGGACTATCCAAGCGTGAACAGGACCTTATGGCAACAGCGTTTAGTGCCCTTTAATGACCACAAAAAAAGCCGCCCCTGGAGGCGGCTTCTTACTTCACAACGAACCAATCTTACAACTTAGGACCCGCAGCCTTGATCGCGTCGCTCACTTCGAACTTCTTGAAGTTCTCGATGAACAGACCGGCCAGGGCCTTGGCCGCTTCGTCGTAGGCAGCCTTGTCAGCCCAGGTGTTGCGTGGGTTGAGCAGGTTGGTTTCAACGCCCGGTACGGCCAATGGCACGTCGAGGTTGATGGTGTCCAGGTGCTCGGTGGCGGCACCGATCAGCGCGCCGCTCTGGATTGCAGCGATCACCGCACGGGTGGTCGGGATGTTGAAGCGTTTGCCGACGCCGTAGCCACCGCCGGTCCAGCCGGTGTTGACCAGGTAGACCTTGGAGCCGAAGCCGCGGATGCGCTTGATCAGCAGTTCTGCGTATTCGCCAGCCGGACGCGGGAAGAACGGCGCGCCGAAGCAGGTGGAGAAGGTCGACTTGATGCCGCTGCCCGAACCCATTTCAGTCGAGCCCACCAGCGCGGTGTAGCCGGACAGGAAGTGGTAGGCCGCTTGTTCTTCGTTGAGGATCGACACTGGCGGCAGCACGCCGGTCAGGTCGCAGGTCAGGAAGATCACAGCGTTTGGCTCGCCGCCCAGGTTCTGCTCGGAACGCTTGGCAACGTGCTCCAGCGGGTAGGCCGCGCGGCTGTTCTGGGTCAGGCTGACATCGGTGTAGTCGGCGTGTTTGGCGTCGTCGATGACCACGTTTTCCAGCACCGCGCCGTGTTTGATGGCTTTCCAGATGACCGGCTCGTTCTTCTCGGACAAGTCGATGCACTTGGCATAGCAGCCACCTTCGATATTGAAGACAACGCCTTCGCCCCAGCCGTGTTCGTCGTCACCGATCAGGTAACGGCTTTCGTCGGCCGACAGGGTGGTTTTACCGGTGCCCGACAGACCGAAGAACAGGGTCACGTCGCCTTCTTCGCCGATGTTGGCAGCGCAGTGCATTGGCAGCACGTCAGCGGCCGGCAGCAGGAAGTTCTGCACGGAGAACATGGCTTTCTTCATCTCACCGGCGTAACGCATGCCGGCGATCAGCACTTTTTTCTGCGCGAAGTTGATGATCACGCAACCGTCGGAGTTGGTGCCGTCACGCTCTGGTACGCACTCGAAGTTGGCCACGTTGAGCACTTGCCACTCGTCACGACCGGCCGGGTTGTACTGGGCCGGGTTGATGAACAGGCAACGACCGAACAGGTTCTGCCAGGCAGTCTGGGTGGTCATTTTCACGGCCAGGTAGTGATCTTCAGCCGCACCTACATGCACATGGGAAACAAAGTGCTCTTGCGCGTTGTTGAACGCCTCGACACGAGCCCACAGCGCGTCGAACTTGTCGGCCGGGAACTTGCGGTTGATCGGGCCCCAGGCGATAGCGGCCTGGGTGGAAGGCTCTTCAACGATGAAACGATCGACTGGCGAACGACCGGTACGGTGACCGGTGCGAACGACCAGAGCGCCGGTATCGGCAAGCTCGCCCTCACCGCGTTGCAGGGCTTCTTTTACCAGATCATCAACACTCAGATCGGTGTACACGGCGTTATTGGCTTGCGTCATGAGGTTCCCCGTCGGCCAGTGGCCGAGTGTGCTCCAAACGTTTTGTAGTAGAAAGTCGTGCACTACTACCGCGAAAAAAGTGGGCCGGATTATGCCAGAAAAGCCCAAAAAGAGTAGGGTCCTCCCGTCGTAACGGCGAAATTCCGTCGTTACGCAGTGAATTTACCTGCGCTGAACCGTTTTAGTGCCGGGTATCTGACGGCGTGTCGACGCCTGCGCCAGCGAACAATTGAGCAATATCGGCCGCATCGAACAGGTAACGCTGGTTGCAGAACTGGCAATCGATCTCGATTTCGCCACCGCGTTCGGCCACCAGTGCCTGCGCGTCTTCCAGACCCAGACTGACCAACGCATTGCCCGAGCGTTCCCGCGAGCAGCTGCAACGGAAGCGCAGGTTCTGCACATCGAACAGGCGCACCTGCTCTTCGTGGTAGAGGCGATGCAGCACGGTTTCGTTGTCCAGGCTGAGCAACTCATCGGCGGTCAGGGTGCTGGCCAGCGCGGTGATGTGCTGCCAACTGGCGGCGCGGTCTTCTTCGTCTTTCAGACGGTCAGCCGGCAGTTGCTGCAGCAGCATGCCACGGGCACGACGGCCGTCAGCGAACAGCTTGAAGCGCGTGCCGACCTGTTGCGACATGACGAAATAATTGGTGAAGCATTCCGACAGGGTTTCACCATCGAGGTCGACGATACCCTGGTAACGCTGGCCGATCGTCGGGTCGACGGTCAGGGTCAGGTCACCGCCCGGCATCAGGTCGGCAAGCGTGGCATCGGCCGCGATCTGCTCGGCGTTGTATCGCGCCAGACCACGGATCTCGCGCTCGCTGGAGCATTCGATCATCAGCAGCGGAATCGGGCCTTCGGAACGCGCCTGAAGAATCAGCAAGCCGTCGAACTTCAGGGTGCCCACCAGCAACGAAGCGGCCGCCATCAGTTCGCCCAGCAACTGCGCGACCGGCTCCGGGTACGGGTGCTTGGCGAGGACTTCGGCGTAGCTGCGTTCCAGCGCCACCAGTTCGCCGCGAGTGTCGCTGTCATCGAAGATGAAGCGTTGGGTGTAGTCGGTATCCGGTAGGTCGGTCATAGGTCTGGGTATCTGAATTGATGACAAAAAGGTTACAAAAGATGAAAATCCCGCGCTTTCTTCGCACCTGTTTGGTGCAAAACGTTCAGCCACGGGAGGCATTTTATGAACAATCCGGGTTTGTTCCAATCAAGGTGGAACCTCGGCCGGCTGGTTCTGTGTAACGTAGTGCCATTAGCGCTACTGGCTTTCTGGTTATGGCCTACGGGCCAGATGCTGTGTGTGATTTTCGACGAGTGGCTGTTTCGCTCACTCAATGCACCACTGGCCAGCAACCCCATATGGCTCCACATCTGGGCAATTGCAAGTCTGCGCCCGTTCGACATCGTTGTCGGACTGATTCTGCTGACGCTGCTGATCAAGGGCGACTGGGTGTTCAAGGCGATTGATGTGCGTCGCGCCTTCTTCGGTTTTTTCTCCATTCTGCTGTTGATGGTGGTGATCCGCGCGCTGTTTTCCAAATTCGCCGACTACATGGACTGGCAACACAACAGTCCGTCGATGGTGCTGGAAGGCGCGGTGCACCTGAGTGACTACTTCCCGCAACTGGAAAAAGCCTGGGAGCTGAAGGATCGCTCAAGCCAGAGCTTCCCCGGTGACCACGCTTCGGTGTTGCTGATCTGGGCGCTGTTCATGGGCGTGTTCAGCCGTTCGGTCGGGCAGTTCCTGACGGTCTGGGGCCTGGCGCTGCTGTTCATGCTGCCGCGTCTGGTGGCCGGCGCGCATTGGGGGCAGGACGATTACATCGGCGGCCTGCTGCTGGCGGTGTGGGCGTTGGGCTGGGGTTACTACACGCCGTTTGCCTGTCACGCGGCGAATTTCTGGCTGAAGGTAACGGCGCCGATTTTCGCTTTGCTGGGCAAGCTGCCGGTGGTTTCGCGGATGAGTGTGGTGTCCGCCGCCAACTGACAGTTGTGTGAAGACCTGTGGCGAGGGAGCTTGCTCCCGCTCGGCTGCGTAGCAGTCGCTTTACCCGTCGATGCAGTTGTATTTTGAAATACGTGCTCGCCTGTACAGGGCGTCCTTCGGCCGCCAGCGGGAGCAAGCTCCCTCGCCACAAGTGTGTTCGTCACACACTACTCGTTGCTGCTGCCACGAAACTTAAACAGATCCCGCCGCTGCTTCTTGCTCGGCTTGCCATCAGTGCTCACGCCCAACGCCCCGGCCTTGCGCATCGCCGCTGCCGCTTCACGTTTGGCAATACTCGCCTCGGTCTCGGTATACAGCGTCTGCGCCTCGGGTGCGCCGCGACGCACGATCGACAAGGCTTCGACCCTCACCGTGCGCTCTTCAAAGCCGGTACGAATCTCGAATTCATCACCAATGCGTGGCTCTTTGCCAGGCTTGCAGCGGTCACCTCGGCAATGCACCTTGCCACTCTCGATGGCCGCTTTGGCCAGGGCCCGGGTTTTATAAAAGCGCGCCGCCCACAACCACTTGTCGAGACGGACCTTGTCGTCCTCTTCGCTTTTTTGTGCCATGGAATTTCCTCATTCTGAAATATTGATGAACTGTACTACCGTTTCTGTCGTGCCATGAATTACGCCGTCCCGGATTACAATGCGCACCACCCGACACCCGCTTGAGGGGTCGGCAATCCGGGCCGTAGATATCTGTCGCCTTTTAACCATTATTCTGCGTGAATACCGCGAATTCGGCCGTACGCGGCCCGAGCGGTTTCTGCCGGTTGAGTACCTTTGAAGACATTTGACCATTTGACCGTTGTCGGTCTGCGCGAGTGGGTGGCGCTCCCTGATCTGGGAGTCGCGGGCCTGCGGGCGAAAATCGACACCGGCGCCAGCACCTCCAGCCTGCATGCCACCGACATCGAGCCGTTCGAACGCGACGGCGAGAAGTGGGTGCGCTTCACCGCGCACCTGGGCACGGTGGTGCAGTTGCGTCACCGGCGCTGCGAAGCACCGCTGGTGACGCGAAAAACCATTAAAAGCTCCAACGGCCAGGCCCAGGTGCGCTATGTGATCAGCACCACCCTGGCCCTCGGTGATCGGGTCTGGGCAGTCGAGTTCACCCTCGCCTGCCGCAAGTCCATGCGCTATCGCCTGTTGCTCGGTTCCAAAGCCCTGATCGACGGCCAGCTGGTGGTCAATCCGGGCATCAAGTATGTACAAGACAAGCCGGTGTTCCCGGTATCTACCTCCTCCACAGGTGTTGCATGAAGATCGCTGTGCTGTCGCGGAATCCGCGTCTGTATTCCACCCGTCGTCTGGTCGAAGCCGGCACCGAACGCGGGCATGAAATGGTAGTGGTCGACACCCTGCGCGCCTACATGAACATCGCCAGCCACAAGCCGCAAATCCACTATCGCGGCAAGCCGCTGGAAGGCTTCGACGCGGTGATCCCGCGGATCGGTGCGTCGGTGACGTTCTACGGTTGCGCCGTGTTGCGCCAGTTCGAAATGATGGGCGTGTTTCCGCTCAACGAGTCCGTAGCCATCGCCCGTTCGCGGGACAAACTGCGTTCGCTGCAACTGCTGTCGCGCCGCGGCATCGGCCTGCCGGTAACCGGCTTCGCCCACTCGCCGGATGACATTCCCGACCTGATCGACATGGTCAACGGCGCGCCGCTGGTGATCAAAGTGCTGGAAGGCACCCAGGGTATCGGCGTGGTGCTGTGCGAAACCGCGACCGCGGCCGAATCGGTGATCGAGGCGTTCATGGGCCTGAAGCAGAACATCATGGTCCAGGAATACATCAAGGAAGCCGGCGGTGCCGACATCCGCTGCTTCGTGGTCGGCGACAAGGTGATCGCGGCCATGAAACGTCAGGCCAAGCCGGGCGAGTTCCGCTCCAACCTGCACCGCGGCGGCAGCGCCAGCCTGATCAAGATCACCCCGGAGGAACGCATGACCGCGTTGCGTGCCGCCAAGGTCATGGGCCTGGCGGTGGCGGGCGTGGATATTCTGCGTTCGAATCACGGGCCGCTGGTGATGGAAGTGAACTCGTCGCCGGGGCTGGAAGGGATCGAGACCACCACCGGCAAGAACGTGGCGGGGATCATCATCGAACACCTTGAGAAGAATGGCGGGCCGAATATGACTCGGACCAAAGGCAAGGGTTAACCCCTCAGAAATGTGGTGGCTGGGCGGCCGCGTTCGCGAGCAAGCCCGCTCCCACATTTTGGCATGCGTTCCGCTGTGGGAGCGGGCTTGCTCGCGAAGAGGCCATCAGCCCCACTGAATATCTCGGCTGTCAGACGGCATCCCGCGGCAACATCAACCCCAACGGCAATCGCACTCGCGCCTCCAGTCCGCCCCCGGAGCGGTTGCGCAACTCGACATTGCCGCCATGCATCGAAGCAATCCGCTTCACGATCGCCAGGCCCAACCCCGTACCTTTGCCGCCCCGGGCACGGTCGCCACGGGTGAACGGGTTGAAGATCGCTTCCAGCTCCGACGGATCGATCCCAGCGCCACGGTCCATCACGCTCAGCACCACGTACGGTGCGCTGGTATCGCCGGACACATAAGCCGCAACCTCGACGCCGCTGCCGGCGTGATTCAAGGCGTTGCCGATCAGGTTGTTCAGCAGGCGCTTCATCGACACCCGGCGTAGTGGAAACGGCTGGATCGGCTCCAGACGCAAGCGCACCTTCTCTTCGTTCTGGTTGTACGGTGCGGCCACCTCACGCACCAGATCGCTCAGGTCCACCTCTTCCACCGACTCGTCGCGACCATCGCGAATGAACGCGAGGAACTGGTCGAGAATCGCGTCCATGTCTTCGATGTCGCGTACCATGTCGTCGGTCAAATCGTTGCGATCGCCCATCAGCTCCAGCGACAGCCGCAAGCGGGTCAGCGGCGTGCGCAAGTCATGCGACACCCCCGCCAGCATCAACTCACGCTCACGGCCGGCCTGCTCGACGTCTTCGGCCATCTGATTGAAGGCGCGATACACCTCGGTCATCTCGCTGGGTGTGTCGCTGATCGGCAGGCGCACGCTGCGACCCTGACCGAGTTGCCGCGCGGCATATACCAGACGTTTCAACGGCTGGTTGAGTTGGCTGACGAAAATCCATGCCGAGGCGGTGGACAGCAAACCGATGGCGAGGAACCAGCCGAGCACGTTCCAGATTTTCTGCCCGCGCAGCGGATGCGGGTACAGCGGCACTTTCAGCCAACCGTCGCCGAGGCTTGGCGCACGCACCCACAGCGCCGGCGGCGAGTGCATGCGCAAACGCACTTCGGTGTCGGCGCCCAGCTCCGCCTGCATCTGCCGCTGATAGATTTCACTGTACGGCCAGTGCTGCTCGCCCTCCGGCACCCCGGCGCCGACCACCCGGATCAGGGTCGCGGCATCGGCGATCTTCGCGCGATTTTCTTCATCGGCCGCCCAATAGGCGCGCAGCGTCAGGGCGACGCCGTGGCTGTACTGACGATCCACCAGCACGTCCTCGTTCATCAACAGATAAACCAGGGTCAGTGCCTTGGAAAACAGCACGACGATGAGCACCAGCCAAAGGGTGCGGGAGAAAAAACTTTGGGGGAACCAGACGGGGGTTTTCATCGATAACCGTTAAACACTTGCAGGAGCGAGCAATGCTCGCATATTGCGGATTGCGAGTCTGCGTAGAGGGTCGATCAACCCGATGCGCAGACCCGCTCCTACAAATCGCCGATCACTTGGTGGCGGCGCCGTCCGGTACGAACACGTAGCCCACACCCCAGACAGTCTGGATATAGCGTGGTTTCGACGGATCCGGCTCGATCATCCGGCGCAGACGGGAAATCTGCACGTCGATGGAACGCTCCAGGGCATCCCACTCGCGGCCACGGGCCAGGTTCATCAGTTTGTCGCGGGTCAGCGGCTGACGCGCGTTCATCACCAATGCCTTGAGTACCGCAAACTCACCGGTGGTGAGCATGTGCACTTCTTCGCCACGTTTCAGTTCGCGGGTCGCCAGCGACAGCACGTAATCGCCGAAGGTGACATTTTCGTCTTCGCTGCCCGGCGCGCCCGGCACCGGTGCGGCCTGACGACGCAGAACCGCTTTGACCCGAGCCATCAGCTCGTCCGGGTTGAACGGCTTGGCCAGATAGTCATCGGCGCCCAGTTCCAGGCCCTTGATGCGGCTCATCTCATCGCCTTTGGCGGTGAGCATGATGATCGGAATCTGATTGTTCGCCGCCCGCAGGCGACGGCAGGCGGTCAGGCCGTCTTCGCCCGGCAGCATCAGGTCGAGGACGACCAGATTGAATACTTCACGCGACAGCAGACGATCCATTTGCTCGGTGTTCGGTACGGCACGGGCACGGTAGCCCTTGCTGACGAAGAAACGTTCCAGCAGGCTGCTCAGCCCCGGATCGTCGTCAACAATAAGAATTTTTTCGCCTTCAGCATTGTTTGCAGTGCTGCTCATTGGATGCTCCTTTTAGCTCGGCGCGCATTATGGCGTAGCTGCCGTTATACGCACCGTATGCATTGTTAGCAGATTTTTCCTTCACTGCCAGAAAACCGGGGTTTATGCCTACAGACTGCTACACCCCCGAATGACAGAACGCTGGTTATAATGCGCGGCGTTTTGTGCCAGGCAACGTCTGAATCGTTACCGCAGGTGGCCGGGCTTTTTTCCCGGTGGCCGCAGTAATGGTTCGATTTCACGGGTCAATGGGCTGCCTTTTGACCCAGGCAGCGGCAATTTTCTAGCCGCTCAACCAGACTCCGGGCCTTTATTTCCGTGCCTGCGAGCCTGCTTTCACAATATGTCAGGTGGTTTTATGGACAGCATCAACAGCCGCATCGCCGAGGAACTCGGCGTACGCCCGCAACAGGTCGAAGCGGCCGTCGCGCTACTCGATGAAGGCTCTACCGTTCCCTTCATCGCCCGTTACCGGAAAGAAGTCACCGGCAGCCTCGATGACACCCAGTTGCGTCATCTGGAAGAGCGTCTGCGCTACCTGCGAGAACTCGACGAACGGCGCATCAGCATCCTCGCCAGCATCCAGGAGCAGGGCAAACTCACCCCGGCCCTTGAGCGCGACATCAAGCTCGCCGACACCAAGACCCGCCTCGAAGACTTGTACCTGCCGTACAAGCAGAAGCGCCGCACCAAGGGCCAGATTGCCCTGGAAGCCGGCCTCGGCGAGCTGGCCGACGGCCTGTTCAACGACCCGAACCTGACGCCGGAAACCGAAGCCGCCCGCTTCGTCGACGCCGAAAAAGGCGTGGCCGACGTCAAGGCTGCGCTGGAAGGCGCCAAATACATCCTCATGGAGCGCTTCGCCGAAGACGCCAGCCTGCTGGAAAAGCTGCGTAACTTCCTCAAGCAGGAAGCGACCATCAGCGCCCGCGTGATCGCCGGCAAGGAAGAAGAAGGCGCGAAGTTCCGCGACTACTTCGAACACGACGAGCCGCTGAAAAGCATGCCGTCGCACCGCGCACTCGCCATTTTCCGTGGCCGCAACGAAGGCATCCTCAGCTCTGCGCTGAAAGTCGGCGACGAACTGCCGGGCACCATGCACCCGTGCGAAGGCATGATCGGCCAGCAATTCGGCATCCAGAACCAGAACCGCCCCGCCGACAAATGGCTCGGCGAAGTGGTGCGCTGGACCTGGAAGGTCAAGCTTTACACCCACCTCGAAACCGACCTGCTCGGCGAACTGCGCGACAGTGCCGAAACCGAGGCGATCAACGTCTTCGCCCATAACCTGCACGACCTGTTGCTGGCCGCTCCGGCCGGCCCGCGCGCCACCCTGGGCCTCGACCCGGGCCTGCGTACCGGCTGCAAGGTCGCGGTGGTCGACTCCACCGGCAAACTGCTCGATCACGCCACGGTTTACCCGCACGTGCCGCACAACAAGTGGGATCAGACCATCGCGATTCTGGCCGCCCTGTGCGCCAAGCACTCGGTTGACCTGATCGCCATCGGCAACGGCACCGCCAGCCGTGAAACCGACAAACTGGCGATCGAGCTGATCAAAAAATACCCAGCGATGAAGATGACCAAGGTCATGGTCTCCGAGGCCGGTGCATCGGTGTACTCGGCATCGGAACTGGCGGCCAAGGAATTCCCGGACCTGGACGTGTCGATCCGTGGTGCGGTGTCGATTGCTCGCCGCTTGCAGGATCCGCTCGCCGAACTGGTGAAGATCGATCCGAAATCCATCGGTGTCGGCCAGTACCAGCATGACGTGTCGCAACTGAAACTGGCGCGCGGTCTGGACGCGGTGGTCGAGGACTGTGTGAACGCTGTCGGCGTCGATGTGAACACCGCTTCGGTAGCGCTGCTGGCGCGGATCTCCGGCCTCAACGCGACTTTGGCGCAGAACATCGTCGCTCACCGCGACGAACACGGTGCGTTCAAGACCCGCGCAGCGCTGAAGAAAGTCGCGCGTCTGGGCGAGAAAACCTTCGAACAGGCTGCAGGTTTCCTGCGCGTGATGAACGGCGACAACCCGCTGGACTCTTCCGCTGTTCACCCGGAAGCCTATCCGCTGGTGCAGCGTATTGCCGCTGAAACCGATCGCGACATTCGCTCGCTGATCGGCGACGCCGCGTTCCTCAAGCGTCTGGATCCGAAGAAATTCACCGACGAAACCTTCGGTCTGCCAACCGTCACCGACATTCTGCAAGAACTGGAAAAACCGGGTCGCGACCCGCGTCCGGAGTTCAAGACTGCCGAGTTCCAGGAAGGCGTCGAAGACCTGAAAGACCTGCAACTGGGGATGATCCTCGAAGGCGTCGTCACCAACGTGACCGCGTTCGGTGCATTCGTCGACATCGGCGTGCATCAGGACGGTCTGGTGCATATCTCGGCGCTGTCGGAGAAGTTCATCAAGGACCCACGCGAAGCGGTGAAGGCCGGTGACGTGGTGAAAGTGAAGGTCATGGAAGTCGATATCCCGCGCAAACGCGTCGGTCTGTCGATGCGCATGAGCGACACTCCTGGCGAGAAAATCGACGGCGCCCGTGGTTCGCGTCCAGGCTCGGCACCGCGCCAGTCTTCGGGCAACGCGCCACGCAAGGAAACGGCCACAGCCGCTCCGGCGAACAACGCCATGGCCTCGCTGTTCGCCAACGCCAAGCAGTTGAAGAAACGCTGATGGAAGTTCCGGCCGGGCTCGTCGAGAGCGCGTTTTTCAAGCTGTTGGGCTGCCGCCTGCACAGCCTGGAGACCGGGGTGGCGCAAGTCGCCCTGGTGCTGGAACCGCAACTGCGCAATCGCGGCGGCAAGTTGCACGGTGGCGCGCTGTTCAGTCTGGTCGATATCGCCATGGGGCTGGCCTGTTCCAGCACCCACGGCTTCGATCAGCAGAGCGCGACCATCGAGTGCAAGATCAACTACATCCGCGCCGTATCCGACGGTGAGGTGCTGTGCACGGCGCGGGTCATCCACCCGGGCCGCCGCACTTTGGTGGTCGAGGCCGACGTGATGCAGGGCGACAAACTGGTCGCAAAAGCGCAAGGCACGTTCGCTGTCCTGTAGATGTTGTTCATCATTTTGAGTTAATTTCGGCGCAACGAACCTTGTGGGAGCGAGCTTGCTCGCGAAGGCGGTGTATCAGGCAACCGAAATGTTGACTGATAAACCCTCTTCGCGAGCAAGCTCGCTCCCACAGGGATTGTGCAGTTCCTGACTGACCGGCAAATGGCCTGCCGCTACAAAACCAGGCGAAAACGCCAGTTTCAACTTCACCCTTGTAGACCGTCCTGCCCACCCCCATATTGGGGCGACTGACGCGTGAAGGAATCCAAATTGAGCGAACTTCTCAACCGCCGCCTGGCTCTGCTCGGCGAGCGCGCCAACCTCTCTCTGCTCGAACAGTGCCTCCACGGTATCGAACGTGAATGCCTGCGCGTGACCAGTGAAGGTCGTCTGGCGCAAACGCCGCACCCGGAAGCCTTGGGTTCCGCGCTGACCAATGAACAGATCACCACCGACTACTCCGAGTCGCTGCTGGAATTCATCACCCCCGCCCTGCCCGATCCGGCCGATACGCTGGCGAGCCTCGACAAGATTCATCGCTTTGCCTACAGCAAGCTCGGCAACGAGTACCTGTGGAGTCCATCGATGCCGTGCCCGTTGCCGGCCGAGGAAGACATCCCGATCGCCTATTACGGCACGTCCAACATCGGTCAGCTCAAGTACGTTTACCGCAAGGGCCTGGCCCTGCGGTACGGCAAGACCATGCAGTGCATCGCCGGGATTCACTACAACTTTTCCCTGCCGGAAAAGCTCTGGCCGCTGCTGCGCGAGGCCGAGGGTTTTGTCGGCACCGACCGCGACTTCCAGTCATCCTCGTATATAGCGCTGATACGTAACTTCCGCCGCTACAGCTGGCTGCTGATGTACCTGTTCGGGGCTTCGCCGGCGCTGGATGCCGGTTTCCTCCGTGGGCGCTCGCATCAACTGGAACAGCTCGATCCGGATACTTTGTATCTGCCGTACGCCACCAGCCTGCGCATGAGCGACCTTGGTTACCAAAGCAACGCCCAGGCCGGCCTGACGCCTTGCTACAACGATCTGACGAGCTACACCGACAGCCTGCGCAAGGCCGTCGCCACGCCGTACGCGCCGTACGTTGAGGTCGGCACGCACAAGGATGGCGAGTGGGTACAGCTCAACACCAACATCCTGCAGATCGAAAACGAGTACTACTCCAACATCCGTCCGAAACGCGTGACCTACACCGGCGAACGGCCGATCCAGGCCCTGATGGCCCGTGGCATTCAGTACGTCGAAGTGCGCTGCCTGGACATCAACCCGTTCCTGCCGATGGGCATCGACCTTACCGAGTCGCGCTTCCTTGACGCGTTCCTGCTGTACTGCGCGCTGAACGACAGTCCGCTGCTGACCAGCAATTCCTGCAGCAACGCCACCTCGAACTTCCTCAGCGTGGTCAAGGAAGGCCGCCGTCCGGGGCTGCAATTGCAGCGTGACGGCGAAGCGGTCGAGCTGAAGGTTTGGGCAGCCGAGCTGCTGGAAAAAATCGCCCCGCTGGCGGCCCTGCTCGATCAGAGCCATGGCGGCGACGCGCACAGCAAGGCGCTGGACGCGCAACTGGCCAAGGTCAAGGATTCGTCCCTGACCCCTTCGGCCCAGGTGCTGGCGGCGATGGCCGAGCACAAGGAGAGCTTCGCGCAATTCTCCCTGCGTCAGAGCCAGACGCATGCCGAGTTCTTCCGCAGCGAGCCGTTGGCAGCGGATGAGCAGGCGAAGTTTGAGGAGCTGGCACGTTCGTCGCTGGCGCAACAGGCAGAGCTTGAGCAGAACGAAGTCGGCGATTTCGATGTGTTTGTCGGGTCGTATCAGGCGAGCATTCTGGCCATCAGTAACTAACCACTATTCCCTGTGGCGAGGGAGCTTGCTCCCGCTCGGCTGCGCAGCAGTCGCAATTTCAGTCCCCCGGTGCATAAGAAGCACCGTGATGAATTGATATTGGAGTCCTTCGGCCTCCAGCGGGAGCAAGCTCCCTCGCCACAATGACCTCACCAGCAATCCCTCACGCCTTAGATTTTTCCGCTCATAAGCTAAGTCTAAAAAGTTATTTATTTTTAGATTCTTAGATCATTTAGTCTCCTTTCACGCCGATCATCGGTCGCCTGACTTGGAGCACTCCCCATGAAACTGAATTTCCCGCTTCGCCTGCTGGCCGTGGCCTCGTTGGCTGCTGCGAGCTTTCTGGCGCAGGCCGCCGACCTCACCGTCGCCTACCAGACCACCGTTGATCCGGCGAAAGTCGCCCAGGCCGATGGTGCCTACGAGAAAGCCACCAAGGCCGACATCAGTTGGCGCAAGTTCGATAACGGCGCCGACATCATCGCTGCCATCGCTTCCGGTGACGTGCAGATCGGCTACCTCGGTTCCAGCCCGTTGACCGCTGCGATCACCCGCAAGGTTCCGGTGGAAACTTTCCTCATCGCCACCCAGATCGGCGCCGCCGAAGCGCTGGTCGCTCGCGACGGTTCCGGGATCAAGACCCCGCAGGATCTGGTCGGCAAGAAAATCGCCGTGCCATTCGTGTCCACCGGTCACTACAGCCTGCTCGCGGCGCTGAAGCACTGGAACATCGATCCGTCGAAAGTCACCGTGCTCAACCTCGCGCCGCCAGCGATCATCGCCGCATGGAAACGCGGTGACATCGACGCCACTTACGTCTGGGATCCGGCCCTCGGTGTCGCCAAGGAAAACGGCAAAGTGCTGATCACTTCCGGCGAACTGGCCAAGTTCGGCGCGCCGACCTTCGATGCCTGGATCGTGCGTAAAGACTACGCCGAGAAGCACCCGGAAATCGTCACCGCGTTCGCCAAGGTCACCCTCGACGCCTACGCCGATTACCGCAAGGACCCGAAAGCCTGGCTCGCCGACCAGTCCCACGTCGACAAGCTGGTGAAGCTCTCCGGCGCCAAGGCCAGCGACATTCCATTGCTGCTGCAAGGCAACGTCTACCCGCTGGCGGCTGATCAGGTGATCACCCTCGGCGCGCCGACCACCAAAGCCATCACCGACACCGCCGCGTTCCTCAAGGAGCAAGGCAAGGTCGAAGCCGTACTGCCGGACTACGCGCCGTACGTCAGCGCCAAATACATCACCAACTGATCGGGAGTTAACTGCGATGGCCTTGCTACAGCTGGAGCGCATCAGCGCACAGTACCCGGGCAGCCCGGAACCGGTGCTGGCGGACATTTCCCTGACCCTCGGGCCTCAGCAATTGCTGGTCGCCCTCGGCCCGTCCGGCAGTGGCAAGACTTCGCTGTTGAACCTGATTGCCGGCTTCGTCGAACCCAGCGCCGGGCGCATCACCCTCGACGGCGTGCCGGTCAAAGGCCCGAGCGCCGAACGTGGCGTGGTGTTCCAGGATGACGCTCTGCTGCCGTGGCAGGACGTGCTGGCCAACGTTGCCTTCGGTCTGGAGCTGGCCGGCGTCGCCAAAGACAAACGCGAACAGCGCGCCCGCGAGATGCTCGCGCTGGTCGACCTCACCGGTTTTGAACACCGCCGTATCTGGCAACTCTCCGGCGGCCAGAAACAGCGTGTCGGCCTGGCACGCGCCCTCGCCGCCGACCCGCGCGTGCTGCTGATGGACGAACCCTTCGGCGCCCTCGACGCGTTCACTCGCGAGCAGATGCAGGAGCTGTTGCTGCAAGTCTGGCAGCGCACCGCCAAACCGGTGTTCCTGATTACCCACGACATCGAAGAAGCAGTGTTTCTCGCCACTGACCTGATTCTGTTGGCACCGAATCCTGGGCAGATCGTCGAGCGCCTGCACCTGGATTTCGGTCAGCGCTACGCCGCCGGTGAATCGGCACGGGCGATCAAATCCGACCCGCGTTTTATCGAGACCCGCGAGCACGTGCTGAGCAAAGTGTTCTCGCAACGCAGCGCCGTTCAGCGGCAGGAGCGCGCATGAGCAGTTACGACGTTTCCGCCCCCGCAGTGAAAAGCCCATCGGTGGTGATTCCGGTGCGGCGCAGCCTCAGCACCCGCTGGATCAGCCTGCTGACCCTGTTCACGTTGCTGGTGATCTGGTGGGCGGTGACCGCCAGCGGTTTGATCGAACCGCTGTTCCTGCCACCACCGTCCGCCGTGCTGCAAAAAGGCTGGTTGCTCGCGACCACTGGTTACATGGATTCGACCCTGTGGCAGCACCTGGGCGCGAGCCTGAGCCGCATTGGCCTGGGTCTGGGTTTTGCGATTCTGACCGCGGTGCCGGTGGGCATCGCCATCGGTGCCAACCGTATTGCCCGTGGTGTGCTTGATCCGCTGATCGAGTTCTACCGGCCGATTCCGCCATTGGCTTATCTGCCGCTGATCGTGATCTGGTGCGGCATCGGCGAGTTGTCGAAAGTGCTGCTGATCTACCTGGCGATTTTCGCGCCGATCGCCATCGCTACCGCGACCGGCGTGCGCACCGTTGACCCGGCTAAATTGCGCGCCGCGCAGTCGCTCGGTGCCACTCGCGCACAGCTGATTCGTCATGTGATTTTGCCCAGCGCGTTGCCGGATATTCTCACTGGTGTGCGCATTGGTCTCGGCGTCGGCTGGTCGACCCTGGTCGCCGCCGAACTGATCGCCGCCACCAGCGGCTTGGGCTTCATGGTGCAATCGGCCGCGCAGTTCCTGGTCACCGATGTGGTGGTGCTGGGGATCCTGGTGATCGCCCTGATCGCCTTCGCCATGGAAATGGGCCTGCGTGCCCTGCAGCGCAAACTGGTGCCGTGGCACGGCCAGGCGCATTGAATACTTGCCATCCAAAACCTGTGGGAGCGGGCTTGCTCGCGAATGCGGTGTATCAGTCACAGAAATGTCTTCTGACACACCTCATTCGTCGGAACGCCGCCCGGAGCAAGCCCGCTCCCACCAAAAGCTCAAAACCCGAATTCCAGAGACCCACCATGAGCAGCCTGACCATCACCCCATTAAGCTCGGCTCTCGGCGCGCAGATCAGCGGCGTCGACGTCAGCCAGCCGTTGAACCTGGAACAGCGCGACGCCATCGAGCAGGCGCTGCTCAAGTATCAAGTGCTGTTCTTTCGCGACCAGCCGATCGAACCGTCGCAACAGGCGCGTTTCGCCGCGTACTTCGGCGACCTGCACATTCACCCGATCTACCCGAACGTGCCGGAGCAGCCCGAAGTGCTGATCCTCGACACCGCCGTCACCGACGTGCGCGACAACGCGATCTGGCACACCGACGTGACCTTCCTGCCGACCCCGGCGATGGGCGCGGTGCTCAGCGCCAAGCTGCTGCCCGAGTTTGGCGGCGACACCCTGTGGGCCAGCGGGATTGCCGCGTATGAAGCACTGTCGGCACCGATGAAAAACCTGCTCGAAGGGCTGACCGCGACTCACGATTTCACCCGCTCTTTCCCGTTGGAACGCTACGGCAATACGCCGCAAGCACTGGCCCAGTGGGAAGAGGCGCGACGCAAGAACCCACCGTTGTCACACCCGGTAATCCGTACCCATCCGGTCAGTGGACGGCGCTCGTTGTTCGTCAACGAAGGCTTCACCTCGAAGATCAACGAACTGTCGGAAACCGAGAGCGAAGCGATTCTGAAATTCCTGTTCGCTCATGCGACCCGACCGGAATTCACCATTCGCTGGCGCTGGCAGAAAGACGACATTGCCTTCTGGGACAACCGCGTGACCCAGCATTACGCGGTGGATGATTACCGTCCGGCGCGGCGAGTGATGCAGCGGGCTACGGTGTTGGGGGATGTGCCGTTTTTTAAATAAAGCCTGATTTAGGTGTTGAATTTAAAGGCCCCTTCGCGAGCAAGCCCGCTCCCACAGTGGAATTGTGGTGTACACAAAACCTGTGTGCACCATTGATCCAATGTGGGAGCGGGCTTGCTCGCGAAGGCGTCAGTACCGGCGCCGGGTGATCCGGCGCGGAACGCTTATTCAGCCGTCGAAGGCTTCTCCCAAAGATTGATCCCGCCCTCTTGGGCAAACCGGTCGATCTCCGCCAGTTCCTCGGCACTGAAACTCAGGTTTTTCAACGCCCCGACGTTCTCGATGATCTGCTCCGGCCGGCTCGCGCCAATCAGCGCCGAGGTCACGCGTGGATCACGCAGGGTCCAGGCCAGTGCCAGTTGCGCCAGGCTCTGGCCGCGACGCTTGGCGATCTCGTTCAATGCGCGAACATGCGCAATGTTGGCCTCGGACAGGTGCGAAGCCTGCAGCGAACCACCGCCCGGACGATGGACTCGCGCATCCGCCGGCACGCCGTTGAGGTATTTGTCGGTCAGCAGACCTTGCGCCAACGGCGTGAAGGCGATGACGCCAGTGCCGAGTTCTTCGGTGGTGTCGAGCAGGTCTTTTTCCACCCAGCGATTGAGCAGGTTGTACGCCGGCTGATGAATCAGCAGCGGTACTTTCCATTCCTTGAGCAGCGCAGCGATCTCGCGGGTTTTCACCCCGGAGTACGACGAGATACCGATGTACAACGCCTTGCCCTGCTGCACGGCGGTGGCGAGGGCGCTGGCGGTTTCTTCCAGCGGGGTGTCCGGGTCGAAGCGGTGCGAATAGAAGATATCCACATAGTCCAGACCGAGGCGCTGCAGGCTCTGGTCGAGGCTGGCCAGCACGTATTTGCGCGAACCGCCGCCCTGACCGTACGGGCCGGGCCACATGTCCCAACCGGCCTTGCTGGAGATGATCAGCTCGTCGCGGTAGTGCTTGAAGTCTTCGCGCAGCAGGCGACCGAAATTGATCTCGGCGCTGCCGTACGGCGGGCCGTAGTTGTTGGCCAGGTCGAAGTGGTTGATCCCCAGGTCGAACGCGGTGCGCAGCAAGGCGCGCTGGGTGTCGATCGGCGTGCTGTCGCCGAAGTTGTGCCACAGGCCCAGCGACAGCGCCGGCAGTACCAGACCACTGCGGCCGACGCGGCGGTAAGGGATGGAGTCGTAGCGGTTTTCGGCAGCGGTGTAAGTCATCGAATCCTCTCTTGTTTGATTGCCAGCAAATTGAGGGTGAATCCCAAACCTGTGGCGAGGGAGCTTGCTCCCGCTCGGTTGCGCAGCAACCGCAAAACCATCCAGCGCGCTATGCCTGTCTGAATGCGATGGCAGGTTTTGGGTCTGCTTCGCAGACCTGCGGGAGCAAGCTCCCTCGCCACAAAAGTGCTCTACACAAATTTGTTTATGGGTCGGGCAAGGCCCAGGTTTTCGCGCAAGGTTCGGCCCTCATACTCGGTTCTGAACAGCCCACGGCGCTGCAGTTCCGGGACCACGCCATTAGCGAAGTCTTCGAGTCCGCCCGGCAGGTGCGGCACCAACACGTTGAAGCCATCCGCCGCGCCCTGTTCGAACCACTCCTGCAAGCGGTCGGCGATCTGCGCCGGCGTGCCCACCAAGCTGTAATGCCCGCGCCCACCGGCAATCCTGCGGCCCAATTCGGCGAGGGTCAGATGCTCCCGCCCTGCCAGTTCAGTCAGCAATTTCTGCCGGCTCTGCTGGCCGCTGTAGGTCAGCGGCAACGCCGGCAGCGGTCCGTCCAGCGGGTACTTCGACAAGTCGAAGTTGCCCAGCATACGCCCAAGCAACGCCACGCCAACCTCCGGTTCGACCAATTGCTGAAACGTTTCACATTTTTCCTGCGCTTCGGCTTCTGTCTGGCCGACGACGACAAACACCCCCGGCATGATTTTCAGCGAATCGGCACTGCGCCCGTACTTGGCCAAGCGGCCCTTGAGGTCGGCGTAGAACGCCTGCGCGCCGGCCAGCGAAGTCTGCGCGGTGAAAACCACTTCGGCGGTCTGCGCCGCCAATTCACGCCCGGTTTCAGACGAGCCTGCCTGCACGATCACCGGTTGTCCCTGCGGCGAGCGCGCCACGTTCAGCGGGCCTTTCACCCGAAAATGCTCACCGACGTGATCCAGCACATGCAGCTTCGCCGGGGCGTAATACGCGCCACTGGCCTTGTCGCGGACAAAGGCATCGTCCTCCCAACTGTCCCACAGCCCGGTGACCACCTGATGAAACTCGCGGGCGCGGCTGTAGCGTTCGGCGTGACCGATGTGTTCATCGCGACCGAAATTCAGCGCTTCAGCGGCGTTGTCCGAGGTCACCAGATTCCACCCGGCGCGGCCACCCGACAGATGATCGAGCGAAGCGAATTTACGCGCCACGTGGTACGGCTCGTTGTAGCTGGTGGTCGCCGTGGCGATCAGGCCGATGTGCTCGGTCACCGCGCTCAGGGCCGAGAGCAAGGTCAGCGGTTCGAAGTGATCCGAGCGCGCCATGCGGCTGGCGATATCCTGGGTCGGCGCGGCCACACTGTCGGCGACGAACAGCGTGTCGAACTTCGCCGCCTCGGCAATCTGCGCCAGACGCTTGTAGTGGGCGAAATCCAGCCCGGCATTCGCCGGTACCTGCGGGTGACGCCAAGCGGCGACGTGGTGCCCGGTGGCCATGAGAAAGGCGCCGAGTTTCAGCTGTCTGCTCATCTCAGAAATCCTTGCGCAATTGCACGCCGAAGTAGCGCTCGTCATCCCGTGGCACGGCGCGGTAGATGTAGTTGCCGCCGCTGGCCAGCAGCGGTGAGTAGGACTTGTCGGCGAGGTTCTTGCCCAGCAGCGCCACGCGCCAGCCGTTGCTGTAATCGGCCAGCGCCACACTGGCATTCCAGATGCCGTAGGCGCCCTGCTTGGTATCGGTGTTCTGACTGATGTCGTACTGCACTTCGCTCTGCCAGCTGTAGTCGGTGCCGAGTTCGATATCCAGACCGTTTTCCAGCGGGATCGTGTAGTCGGCGCGCACGTAGCTTTTCCAGTCCGGACTGAACGGCAACGGTTTGCCATTGACGTTGCACGAGGCCGCCGCGCCCGCCGGGCAGCTGAATTGGTCGATGCGTGCGCGGGTGTAGGCCAGCGCTCCGGAGAACTTCAGTTGCTGGGTCGCCTGCAAGGCGTAATCGAGTTCGACGCCTTCGGTGCTGACGCTGCCGGCGTTGATCAGGCGCGTCACCACTTGCCCGGCGACGGTGTCGAAAAAATTCGCCTGATAGTTGTCGTAATCGCTATGGAACACGGCGAGGTTGGTGGTCAGCCGGTTGTTCCAACTGGTGGCCTTGATCCCCGCTTCCCAAGTGTTGGAGGTCTCCGGCTTCAGCGCTTCGGTGTCACGCGGCTGCATGTTGAAGAACACGTTGTACGCCGGGCCTTTGTAGCCGCGCGAGTAGGTCAGGTACGTGGTGACCGCAGCGCTCAGGTCGTACTGCACGCCGAGGCGGCCGGACCAGCCGTCCTCGTCCACCGAACCGGAACTGCTGGTGGCCGGCTGGATGCCGCTGACCGTGGTCGCCGAGGTCGAGACACGACGGTGATCGTATTCCAGATCATCGTGGGTGTAGCGCAGGCCGGCGATGCCGCGGAAAGCCGACGTGAAGTTCAGCGTGGTCTCACCGAACGCGGCGTAGCTGTCGCTGGTGGTGCTGTAGTCAGCCACGCCACGGTTGACGCTGGTCGGCGTCGTCAGGGTGCGCTGGTAGGTCTCGTCATCCTTGCCGTGCATGTAGAACAGGCCGCCGACGTATTCAAGGAACTCACCTTTTGGCGAGGCCAGGCGCAGCTCCTGCGAGTACTGATCGAAGGCCAGATCGCCCTTGTCGGCGGTGCCGGGGAACGCGGTGGTGATCGTGCTCAGCCGATCGCCGTCCTGATATTGCGTGTTGTCCCAGCCGCGCCACGCGGTGATCGACGTCAGGGTGTAATCGCCCAGTTGCCAGTCGAGCTGACCGGACAGGCCTTTGTTGGTGTCCTCGACGTGGGTGCGGGTATCGGTGTTGATATCGCGGTTGTGGTTGCTCGCATAGACCGGGCTCAGCGCGTTGGCGAAGGCCGGGGTCAACGACTTGCTGACGACGCCGTTGGGACCGTCGTCGTGGGACTGCATGTAGTCGGCGATCAGGGTGAAGGTGACGTCGTCATTCGGGGTGAATTCGAGCTTGCCGCGCACGCCGCGATGGTTGTAGCCGTTGACCTCCTGGCCGTTGTATTTGTTGTCGACGTTGCCGTCGTAGCTACTGACCAGGGTGCTGATCGAGCCCTTCAACGTATCCGGAATAAGGCTGCCGCCGATGCCGAAGCGGGTGCGGCTTTCGTTGCCGCTGTAGTACGACTGATCGATGTAGCCGTGGGTCTCGTTGGTCGGCGCCTTGCTGGTGATGTTGAGCACACCGGCCGACGCATTCTTGCCGAACAGCGTGCCCTGCGGGCCGCGCAGTACTTCGACGCGCTCCAGATCCAGCAGGTCGAGAGTCGATTGACCGGGACGCGCATAGACCACGCCGTCGATCACCGTGGCCACCGTTGGCTCGACGCCGGGCGAGGTGGAAATCGTGCCGACGCCACGCACGAACAACGAGGTGTCCTTGTTCGACGCACCGGTACGGAAATTCAGCGACGGCACTTGCTGGACGATGCTCGCCACGCCATTGCGGTTGTCGCGCTCCAGTTGTTCACCGTCGATCACCGAGACCGCCACCGGCACCTTCTGCAGCGACTCTTCGCGGCGGGTGGCGGTGACCGTGACGGACTTGAGGGTCGGCTCTTGATCGCTGCTGTCAGCGGCAAAAGCATTGGTCAGCGGCAACGCCGCCAGCCCGGTAAAAATCCAGCCAGCGGCGCGAATCGACTGCGCCAGTGTATGTGTCGCCCCAGGAATGTTGTGCATGTTTGCCCGCTCGAAATTGGCCCTGAACCGCTGCCGTTCTGCGACGACAGCGCCTGAATCGGTGTCTTGGGCATTCGCTCGAGCGAGTAGCAGACAATGCGCTTTGTTAGCGCTAACATCGCCAGTATCGACAAGCTCGGCATAGAGCGTCCAATACTGAAAAATTACTTTTATATGCGTTTTGGTTTTTAAGAAGGATCAAGCCTTGAGCCAGGAAAAGCCCCGCAAACGCCGTGGCGCCGGACGCGTGACCCTCAATGCGGTAGCGCGCGAGGCCGGGGTGTCGGCGATTACCGTGTCGCGCTATTTCAATCAGCCGGAAACCGTCTCGCCGGAGCGCCGCGAGCGGATTGCGGCGGTGGTCGCCGAGTTGGGTTACGTGCCGAACCTGGTGGCCGGCGGGCTGGCCTCGGCGCGGGGCAAAATCGTCGGCATGGTGATTCCGAACATCTCCGGGCCGATCTTTGCCAACACCATCCAGGGCTTCAGCGACACCCTCAGCCGCCACGGTTATCAACTGCTGCTGGCGTCGAGTTACTTCAGCACCGAGCAGGAAGAAAACGCCGTGCGCGCATTTCTCGGCTGGTCGCCGGCGGCGCTGGTGTTGACCAGCCACTTCCACAGTTCGGGCACGGAAAAGATGATCGCCGAGGCAGACATTCCGGTGATCGAGACCTGGGATTACCAGCCGGATCGCGAGCCGATGCAGATCGGCTTCTCGCACTACGAAGTCGGCGTCACGGCTGCACAATATCTCCACGGCAAAGGCTATCGCCGCATCGCCTTCGTGCAAAACAGTACCCCCGGCGACCTCAGCGCACTGGAACGCCGCGATGGTTACGCCGCCACCGTGCGCGAGTTCGGACTGCAGCCGTGGGTGTTCGCCCCGGACGCCGACCGCGCGCCGTTCGAAGCCGGCAAGCAAGCGATGGAAGCACTGATGAACGCTTCACCCCGCCCCGACGCTATCGTCTTCGCCAACGACAACCTCGCCGCCGGCGGCCTGCTCGCCGGGCAACGCGCCGGCCTGAAGATCCCCGAAGACTGTGCCGTGCTCGGCTTCGGCGATTACCCGTTCGCCGAAATGCTCCTGCCGAGCCTGAGCACGATCAAACCACCGGCACTGGAGATCGGCGTGCTGGCGGCAACGCGGGTATTGGAAAGTCTTGGGGTGTTGCCGAGCGATGAGGTGCAGCGCCTGAATCTGTTGCAGTGCAAGGTGATCGAGCGCGAGAGCACCTGAGACACATGCCTCGGTAGGAGCTGCCGCAGGCTGCGATCCTTTGATTCTGGCTTTTTATAAGCGAAAGATCGCAGCCTGCGGCAGCCCCTACAGGTTGTTCGTCATGCCGACAATTCGCGTAACGCAGCTGCGGCCAGAAATCCGGAGCGGGAACTGTAGCGTTGATCACGCCGGACTGTTTGATCAATACGCTCCAGCAGTTGCTCGGGTAGCGTGGCGTTGAAGCGTACCGACTTGCCGAAATAGGGTGTGATATCAAAGTCGACAACACCCCAGATTCCACCCGCGTAATCCGGGTTGTCGAGATGTGCATCAATGTCCTGAACTCGAGGCAACGGTGCACCATCAGCCACCAGTCCCTCATAGTGCAGGGCCAGAGCCTCCTGAGTGTTTTCAAAAGCTTCGGCTACCGTGCTACCTGCGGAGAAGCACCCCGGTACATCCGGGACAATCACTCCGTAGTCCGAGTCGGCATCCTTGTGCAAAACGACCGGGAATTTCATAAACGTGAATCCTTCCTCTGACGTGTCCATAAAAGGACTTTCACTTCCAATAACGGGCTTCATTTCAACCCCGCCTGTTTCAAAATGCTGTTGATCGTCCCTTTGGGAAGGTCTGAATCCGGATGCTTGATCGTCACCCGACCCAGCTTGCGCGGATGCTTGTACTGATGGTGACTACCCTTCACTGCAACCAGATACCAACCATCCTCCTCGATCATCCTGATCATTTCCCGACTACGCATTTCCTTCGCCCTGTTCGACAGCAAGAGCTGGTCACTTTAGGGCGTAAGCAACCGATTTATACACACGATACACACTCTGAGAAATATTAGCTGGGTGAACAAACGCTCGGTAATTGGTTCGACCAACGGCAGGCGCGGGCCAGTGAAAAAGGGCCTTGCCGTCTAGATACATTTGAATGCGTCGCGAAATGTGTCTGATCGAGAATGGTTGGCTTGTATTGATGCGGGCTGACTTGTCTATGCTCTTAATGACACCGAGGTGGCCCTATCGCGAGCAGGCTCACTCCTACAAGGAATGCGGTTGGCCACAGGATTTGTGCACAGATGCGTTCACTGTAGGAGTGAGCCTGCTCGCGATAAAGGTCTATCAGGCGATATTCATCTACTAGGCAGAACCCGCTATGCACACCGCAATCATCATCTTCTTCGGTCTGGTCCTGCTCGCCCTGATGCTCTATATCGGCGAGCGCGTTGGCTTCAGCCGACAAACGCTGGCCTACAGTTTCGCCGCGCTGTGGCTGGCGTTGACGGTGATCAATGGCGCGGTGGGGGTGGTGCATGCCGGGCAGCCGCTGGGGTCGGAAATCGCGGTGGGCAGTGCAGTGTTCGGGGTGCCGATGGCGGCGATGGTGTTGTTCATGGTGCTGAGCGCCGAGTCGTGAAACGTCCCGGCGCTCAGCTGCCGATCAACGCACCAGATGCAGGAACTGCATGTGGCGTTCGTACTGGTCGAGGATGTCGTTGATGATCTGTTCCTTGGTGTAGCCGACCAGATCGTAGTCCTGACTGCCCTCGCTCAAGTGCACTTCAGCGCGGTAATAGCGGCGGTTGTTGAGCTGCTTGGAACCCATGCCACCCCGGGCGAACGACGGCGTGAAGTAGCCGCGCATCTGCACCTGATAGATGAATGGATGCTGCTCGCCGTGGCCGATTTCCAGGCTGATGTTGTCGTGCGCCGGATCCGGCTGGGTGACCACGTTCAAGCCCTTCTCGACGAATACCGCCGTCACTTCTTCGATCGCCGGACGCACCGTGGTGTCCATGAAGCGGTACACCTCGTCGCGCGACGGGAAGTGCACCGCCTGACTCAGACGCTGGCGCCAGCCACCCTTGCCACGCCGCGAACCGGAGACCGGTGCCAGCGAATGCAATTGCGCGATCTGCTTCTGCGATTCCAGATAGAACGCCTTGTGCAGCCCCCACATCATCAGCAACAGAATCAGCGAGAACGGCAGCGAGGTCAGCACCACCGCTGACTTCAGCGCATCGATACTGCCGGAGAACAGCAGCGCACTGGTGATCAGCGCCGTCATCGCGCCCCAGAACACCCGCAGCCACTTAGGCCCGTCTTCATCCGGGTTACCGCCCTTGGCCGACAGGGTCGAGAGCACCACGGTGCCGGAATCAGCGGAAGTGACGAAAAACACGAAGCTGATGAACACCGTGACCGCGATGACGGTCTTGCTCCACGGGTAGGTTTCCAGCAGCAGGTAGAGGGTCATCGACGGGTTGTCGATGGCCGACATACCCAGCGCCGACATGCCGTGATTGAGCACCTGATCGATCGCGCTGTTGCCGAAGATCGACATCCACGCCAGGGTGAAGCCGAGCGGAATCAACAGCACGCCGAAGACGAATTCACGGATGGTCCGACCACGGGAAATCCGTGCGATGAACAGGCCCACGAACGGCGACCATGCGATCCACCAGGCCCAGTAGAACACCGTCCAGCCACCGAGCCAGTCGCTTGGCTTGTCGTAGGCGTAGAGGTCGAAACTCTTCATCGGCAGCGCGCCGAGGTAATCGCCGAGATTCTGGATCAGGGTGTTGAGCAGGTGCTGGGTAGGGCCGGCGAACAACACGAACAGCAGCAGCGCACAGGCCAGCAGCATGTTGATGTCGGACATCACCCGCACACCTTTATCCACACCCGACACGGCGACGATGATCGCCGCGCCCATCATCAGCGTGATCAGGCCGACCTGAATCCACTGGGTGTGAGCGATGCCGAACAGGTAGTCCAGACCGGAGTTGAGGTGCAGCACACCGAAGCCCATGTCGGCGCCGAGACCGAACACCGTGGCGATGATGCCGAAGCCGTCCACCGCATAACCGATGGGGCCGTTGATGCGTTTGCCGATCAGCGGATACAGCGCCGAACGCAAGGCCAGCGGCAGGTTATGTCGGTAGGCGAAATAGGCCAGCGCCATGCCGACGAAAGCAAACACGCCCCAGCCGTGCAGGCCCCAGTGCAGAAACAGAATCTGCATCGCCTGCCGCGCCGCGTCCGCCGTGCCGGCCTCGCCTTGTGGCGGCTGGAGCATGTGCGTCAGCGGTTCAGAGACACAAAAGAAAAACAGCGTGATGCTGATCCCGGCGGCAAACAGCATGCCGGCCCAGGACAGGTAACTGAACTCGGGTTCGTCGTGGTCGGCACCGAGTTTGATCTTGCCGTAGCCCGATAACGCGGTGACCACCACGAAGACCAGATACAGCGTCATCGCGAGCATGTAGTACCAGCCGACCGTGTTGGCCGCCCAGTTTTGCGCTTGCAGCAGCCAGGCACCGGCCTGCTCCGGCATGGCGATGACAACCAGACCAAACAGCAGAATGACCGTCGCGGCGAAGTAGAACACCGGCGGATTCATGCGGACCAGACCGCTGGCGGGGGTAGACGATGCACTCATGAAACGTGCACCTCGAGGGGTTGAAACGTGGCTGAAATGATCGGACTCAGCAAAGGCAAGCCTCCTGTTGTGAGCGGGCAGCGAACCACCGGTTTAACTTGAATGAACGTTCAAGTTAAACATGGATAGGGCGCTAAGGACTAATCGCAGGGCCAGGCGGTAGTTTTCCTACAGTAGCCCAAGGAGGGGTATGACGCGGGTTTGAGGGGATTCGTTCAATGGAGAATTGGCTGAATGCCATCAACCTGAATTGATGGGTAAATTGTGGCGAGGGAGCTTGCTCCCGCTGGACTGCGCAGCGGTCCCAATCCGGCGTCAGTCGCAATTGGGAGTCCTGCGGCCTCCAGCGGGAGCAAGCTCCCTCGCCACAAACGAACTGGAATCTTACTTCTGCGTGCCGTCATCATGCTGCAGATTGGCCTGCGTCAAGTTGCTCCCCGCCGGCACGCTGCGCGTCAGCCAGACGTTGCCGCCAATGGTCGAACCCTGGCCGATGGTGATCCGCCCGAGAATCGTCGCCCCGGCATAAATCACCACGTCGTCCTCGACAATCGGGTGCCGTGGATGGCCCTTCTGCAACTGCCCGTCTTCATCCGCCGGGAAGCGCTTGGCCCCGAGGGTCACAGCCTGATAGATCCGCACCCGCTCGCCGATGATCGCGGTCTCGCCGATCACCACACCCGTGCCGTGGTCGATGAAGAAACTGCGGCCGATCTGCGCGCCCGGGTGGATATCGATACCGGTGGCCGAGTGCGCAATCTCCGCGCTGATCCGCGCCAGCAACGGCAACCCGGCGCGATACAAATGGTGCGCCAGACGATGGTGAATCACCGCCAGAATCCCCGGATAGCAGAGCAGCACTTCATCGACGCTGCGCGCCGCCGGATCACCGTGATAGGCGGCCAGCACGTCGGTGTCGAGCAGGCTGCGCAGGCCCGGCAAGGCCAAGGCAAAGTCCTGGATGATGCGGATCGCCTGAGCTTCGACGTCAGCGTCACCTTGAGCGCTGTGCCGGGCGACATAACGCAACTCCAGCCGCGCTTGCCCCAGCAACGCATTCAGGGCTGCATCGAGGGTATGCCCGACATAGAAGTCCTCACTCTCCTCACGCAGGTCCACCGGCCCCAGACGCATCGGGAACAACGCGCCACACAGCGCCTCGAGAATCTCTGCCATCGCGGCGCGAGACGGTAACTCACGGCCACCCTGCTCGCCGCTGGCCCGGCCATTCTGGGTACGCCACTGATCCCGCGCGGTACGCAGTTGGCTGACGATGGTCTGCAATTGCCAATGGCTGGAACGCTCGCTCACGGTAAAGACTCCTCACGGGCGGCCGGACGGTCGGGCCGCGTCAACGGCGACTACTTTACGGCATGCCAACGAAGGCGAATTAAGAACCGATAGTGCTGGGCTAAGCACATTTGGCTATAAGCGATCCACGGTTGCCCCGGTAAATCGGCGTGCCTATAGTCCTGTCATCTTTCTCCGCCAGTACGGGCTCATGATCAAACAACAGCTGGATCGCTTTAACCGTCTCGACCTGCTCGGCCAACCCACGCCGCTGGAAAAACTTGAACGTCTGTCCGCCTGGCTGGGCCGCGAGGTGTACATCAAACGCGATGACCTGACGCCGCTGGCCATGGGCGGCAACAAGCTGCGCAAACTCGAATACCTCGCCGCCGATGCCCTCGCCCAGGGCGCCGACACGCTGATCACCGCTGGCGCCCTGCAATCGAATCACGTGCGCCAGACCGCTGCGCTGGCGGCCAAACTCGGCCTGGGGTGCGTGGCGCTGCTGGAAAATCCGCTGGGCACCGACGACAGCAACTACACCGGCAACGGCAACCGCCTGCTGCTGGATCTGTTCGACACCAAGGTCGAGCTGGTGGACAACCTCGACAACGCCGACGAACAACTCGCCGCCCTCGCCGTGCGCCTGCGCAGCAATGGCAAGAAGCCGTATCTGGTGCCGATCGGTGGCTCGAATGCTCTCGGTGCATTGGGCTACGTGCGTGCCGGTCTGGAACTGGCCGAGCAGATCAAGGACACCGGCCTCGATTTCGCCGCCGTGGTGCTGGCCTCGGGCAGCGCCGGAACCCACAGCGGTCTGGCATTGGCCTTGAGCGAAGCACTGCCGAAATTGCCAGTGATCGGCGTGACCGTATCGCGCACTGAGGAAGATCAGCGACCAAAAGTGCAGGGTCTGGCCGAACGCACGGCAGACCTGCTGGGCGTGAAATTGCCGGAGAGCTTCAAGGTCGAGTTGTGGGACGAATACTTCGGCCCGCGTTACGGCGAGCCGAATGCCGGGACACTGGCGGCGGTGAAACTGTTGGCCAGTCAGGACGCGGTGCTGCTCGACCCGGTGTACACCGGCAAGGCCATGGCCGGGTTGCTCGACGGGATCGGCCGCCAGCGTTTCGACGATGGCCCGATCATCTTCCTGCACACCGGTGGGGCGCCGGCGTTGTTTGCCTACAAGGACGCTTTGAGCGGTTGAAGCGCCTTTGTGGCGAGGGAGCTTGCTCCCGCTGGGGCGCGCAGCGCCCCCAAACTTGCTTCCCCATTTTCAGTTGAACACTGGCGGAAGGTATTGCGACTGCTGCGCAGTCGGGCGGGAGCAAGCTCCCTCGCCACAGGTAAACTCCGCATATTCCATATATGAATATCAAATTAGATATTAAGTATTTTCAAGTCTAAAGCAAACATCTTATAGTCTCGCCGCAGGCGAATTTCGGGCAAGACGCATAAGCTGCTTTAGGGCACGATAACGCAGTCGCTCAAATCCCGAATTCGCCAACTTTCCTTAAGCGTCTTCCATAAGAAAACACAGGGGCTTGTCATGAATTTTTCCGCACTACGTCGCAATCTGCTGGTAGGTTCGCTGGGCCTTGCACTGAGCGCCGGCCTGATCGGTCAGGCAACCGCCGGTGAGCAACTGCAACAGATCAAGGACAAAGGCGTTATCAACGTCGGCCTGGAAGGCACTTACCCACCGTTCAGTTTTGTTGACGAGAACGGCAAGCTGTCCGGTTTCGAAGTCGAGTTCTCCGAAGCGCTGGCCAAAGAACTGGGCGTCAAGGTCAAATTGCAGCCGACTAAATGGGACGGCATCCTCGCCGCACTGGAATCCAAACGTCTGGACGCAGTCATCAACCAGGTGACCATCTCCGAAGAGCGCAAGAAGAAATACGACTTCTCCGAGCCCTACACCATCTCCGGAATCCAAGCGCTGGTGCTGACCAAAAAAGCCGCCGACCTGAACATCAAGACCGCTGCCGACCTGGGCGGCAAAAAAGTCGGCGTAGGCCTGGGCACCAACTACGAACAGTGGGTCAAGGCTAACGTGCCAACCGCTGACGTGCGCACCTATGAAGATGATCCGACCAAGTTCCAGGACCTGCGTGTCGGCCGTATCGACGCCATCCTGATCGACCGTCTGGCCGCACTGGAATACGCCCGCAAAGCCAAGGACACCACTGCCGCAGGCGAACCGTTCTCTCGCCAGGAAGCCGGCGTCGCCCTGCGCAAAGGCGAGCCTGAATTGCTTGCTGCTGTGAACAAGGCTATCGAAAAGCTGCGAGCCGACGGCACGCTGGCCAAGCTTTCGGAAAAGTACTTCAGCGCTGACGTCACCAAATAATGGAAGAAACTTTCCAAATCGTACGGGAGGCCCTGCCCTTTTTGTTCAAGGGCATGTACTTCACCGTCATCCTCAGCCTGGGTGGCATGTTCTTCGGCTTCCTGCTGGGCTTCGGCCTGGCGTTGATGCGCCTGTCACGCTTTAAGCTGTTGAACTGGATTGCCCGCATCTACGTGTCGTTTTTCCGCGGCACACCGTTGCTGGTACAACTGTTCGTGATCTATTACGGCTTGCCACAAGTGGGAGTGGAACTCGATCCGATACCGGCTGCCCTGATCGGCCTTTCGCTGAACATGGCGGCCTACATCTGTGAAATCCTGCGCTCTTCGATCAGTTCGATTGAACGTGGTCAGTGGGAAGCCGCTGCGAGCATTGGCATGACTCGCGCGCAAACCCTGCGTCGGGCCATCCTGCCGCAGGCGATGCGTACGGCATTGCCGGCGTTGGGCAACAGCTTCATTTCACTGGTCAAGGACACGGCACAGGCTGCCACCATTCAAGTGCCGGAGTTGTTACGTCAAGCGCAGTTGATCAGCGCCCGTAACTTCGAAATTTTCACCATGTACCTTAGTGCCGCACTGCTTTACTGGATTCTCGCCTCGGTGCTGTCGCACCTGCAGAACAAGCTGGAAGAGCGGGTCAATCGGCACGACCAGGAGTCCTGACCCCATGATTGTCGTGGAAAAACTGACAAAGCAGTTCAAGGGTCAAGAGGTGCTCAAAGGCATCGATCTTGAGGTGAAGGAAGGCGAGGTCGTGGCCATCATCGGCCCCAGCGGTTCGGGTAAAACCACGTTCCTGCGCTGCCTGAACTTCCTTGAACAACCCACCAGCGGCCGGATCAAGGTCGGCGATATCGAAATCGATACCAGCCGCCCGCTGAGCCAGCAGCAGAGTCTGGTGCGCAACCTGCGCCAGCACGTGGGTTTCGTGTTCCAGAACTTCAACCTGTTCCCCCACCGCACCGCACTGGAAAACGTCATCGAAGGGCCGATCGTGGTCAAGAAGATGCCGCGCGAGCAAGCCGTTGCCCTGGGCATGAAGCTGCTGGCCAAGGTCGGTCTGGCCGGCAAGGAAGATGCGTATCCGCGTCGTCTGTCCGGCGGTCAGCAACAGCGCGTGGCGATTGCCCGGGCGCTGGCGATGGAGCCGGAAGTGATCCTGTTCGACGAGCCGACCTCGGCCCTCGACCCGGAACTGGTGGGCGAAGTGCTGGCGACCATTCGCGGTCTCGCTGAAGAAAAACGCACCATGGTCATCGTCACCCACGAAATGGGTTTCGCCCGCGACGTGGCCAACCGTGTGGTGTTTTTCGACAAGGGTGTGATCGTCGAGCAAGGCGAAGCCAAGGCGTTGTTTGCCAACCCGAAAGAAGAGCGCACCCAACAGTTTCTCAGCAAGTTTCTGAATCACGCCTGAGAACATCATTGTTTTGCATCATTAACTTCCATGGATGGAAGTTATACTTCCCCCGATTTGAAAAAAACATCTAAACCGCTCCAGCCTTAAACCTGTCAAAACAATTCATATATGTTCTGCAACAGATACAAGTAATCTGATGCGCGCTTGTTTGCCTGTGAAATGATCTGGATGAGCCCGCACAAAAATCGCAAAAACTCGCGAAAAACCGTAGTTCCATTCGCAATCAACGCTAGGCAGCATGCCTCATCAGCGTAGGAAGCTTCTGATTAATCCGTAATTCATGGATTAACTAAGGCGCTCTATTGACACTCTTTCCCGCACGCTCTTATCTAGTCGCCAACCGGCACCCATTAGTTGAATCAATCCGTTCTCAGCCCGAATAAAAGTTCATGGCTGCATTACCGATTCATCACGCCTTTTGTTTTTTCAAGAAACGGACTTCGCCGCAAGACTTCAAGGAGAGAACCCGATGACCCGCACTTCGCCTACCCCCGAACTGGCAGCGCCGAACCTCGCATCCGCGCAGAAAAACGCCATCAACCTGGCCGCTGCCGCGCACTTGCTGATTGATGTCATGCCCTACCCCGGCATGGACGTCGGCGATCTGATCGAACTGTTCTGGAACAACTGTTACGTCGCCTCGCGGGTCCTGACCAGTGAAGATCTTGGCGCAACGGTCAGCCTGCGGGTGCCGGAGAGTTTCATCGCCAGTGGCACCGCGCGGATTCATTATCGGGTGATGCAGATCGGCCAGGGACCGGCGCTGTCGGCGGCAACCCGGGTGCAGGTCAAGCTCGACTGCCCCGGCGGCCAGCCTTCGCCGTTGTGCGGTGATGAAAATCAGCAACTCGCGCCAGTCACGTTTCCCGACACCATCCGCCGTCAGGGCGTGAACCCCAATCAGATCAAACGCGGTGTGCCCCTGACCATCGAACCCTACCTGAACATGGCCGAGGATGACGCAATCACCTTGCGCTGGGGCGACGTGCGAATGGACCTGGCACCGATCACCGCCGCCGATATCGGTCTGCCGATCCAGGTCTGGGTGCCACCGGCGGTGATCGTCGAGGGAGGTGAGGATCTGCGCCTGGATGTGACCTATTGCGTCCTCGACTGGGTGGGCAACAACTCGCGCTGGGCACCGCCTCGAACGCTGAAGATCGGCTGTGTGAACCCTTATCTGAAGGTGCCGCTGCGCCAGGAGCTGAAGGCCGCTGAATCGCGCCAAGAAGAACGCTGAACCTTGTGGCGAGGGAGCTTGCTCCCGCTGGGGTGCGAAGCGCCCCCAGACCTGCGCACCGCGTTCATTCAAATGAAAGGTGGGATCAGGTTTCGCGACTGCTGCGCAGCCGAACGGGACGGTGCGAGGATTCGACAAGCGTCCTTGCCACAGACTCCAGTCACCGAAACAAAGTTGTTAACCAACCCGACCACCACCCCTTCTATACATATTCCTAAAAGTTAGTTTATTTAATATTTATACACGCTTAGGGTATATGAACCGGACCACCGGACATTCTTTCGTTCGCCGCACTTTTGCGGCGTTTTTCATGAGATGTGAGGTAGGTAGTATGGTCCGGAACACAATCACCCCAGTGCAGATCGCCAGGGCATTGCGTGCAGCCAAGGAGCGGCATTGATGTCCAGTCTGGCCGATGCAAACGTCCAGTCTGATCTGGACATCGCCCCACTGTTGTTGCCCGCGCAGGTCTTGCGCAACGACGCCCAAGCCATCAAGGCTGCCCACGAACTGGCGCAGGTTGCCCGTGTGCAGGCCGCCAAGCGCGACCGCCAGCGCAAGCTGCCATGGTCGGAAATCGAACAGTTCACCCGCAGCGGTCTGGGCAGCATTGCGATCCCGCGCGAATACGGTGGCCCACAAGTTTCATTCGTGACCCTGGCCGAGGTATTCGCGATCATTTCCGCAGCCGACCCGGCGCTGGGACAGATCCCGCAGAACCAGTTCGGCATCATCAACCTGGTACTCGGCAGCGCCACCGAGGCGCAGAAAAAGCAGCTGTTCCAGAGTGTTCTGGAAGGCTGGCGCATCGGCAATGCCGGCCCTGAGCGCGGCACCAAAAATACTCTGGAACTGAAAGCCCGCATCACCGCCGACGGCGATGACTACGTGATCAACGGCCAGAAGTTCTACTCCACCGGCGCGCTGTTCGCGCACTGGGTGGCGGTCAAGGCGCTCAATGACGACGGCAAGCAAGTGCTGGCCTTCGTCCGCCGTGGCACCCCGGGTCTGCGCATCGTTGATGACTGGTCGGGCTTCGGTCAGCGCACCACCGCCAGCGGCACGATTCTGCTGAACAACGTGCGGGTCGAGTCGAGCCTGGTGGTCGACAACTGGAAGATCAACGAGAAGCCGAATACCCAAGGCGCCGTGTCGCAGCTGATTCAGGCGGCCATCGATGCCGGCATCGCCCGTGGCGCCATCGACGACGCCATCGAATTCGTCAAAACCCGCGCGCGGCCATGGATCGACGCCAAGGTCGACCGCGCCAGCGACGACCTCTACGTGATCGCCGACATTGGCAAACTGAAAATCGAACTTCACGCCGCCGAAGCGCTGCTGCGCAAGGCCGGCAAAGTGCTCGACCAAGTCCATGCCGCGCCGCTGACCGCCGAATCAGCCGCCCGCGCCTCGATTGCGGTGGCCGAGGCCAAAGTGCTGACCACCGAGATTTCCTTGCTCGCCAGCGAGAAGCTTTTCGAGCTGGCCGGCAGCCGCGCGACCCTCGCCGAATTCAACCTTGATCGCCACTGGCGCAACGCCCGGGTGCACACCCTCCACGACCCGGTGCGCTGGAAATATCACGCGGTCGGCGCCTATCGCCTGAACGGTACTTTGCCGGCTCGCCATTCCTGGATTTAACGACCGCACACTTTTGACCAGATCTCTGGAGAAACACATGACTTATTCTCATCACGTCGCGGTCATCACCAGCGATGAGCAAGCCCTGATTGTCGCCAGCGACCTGGCCGAAGATTTCAAACGCGACAGTGCCGTGCGCGACCGTGAACGCCGCCTGCCACTGCCGGAACTCGACGTGTTTTCCCGCTCCGGCCTCTGGGGCATCAGCGTGCCCAAGGAATACGGCGGCGCCGGTGTGTCCAACGTGACCCTGGCCAAAGTCATCGCCCTGATCGCTCAGGCCGACGGCTCCCTCGGACAGATTCCGCAGAACCATTTCTACGCCCTCGAAGTGCTGCGCGTTAACGGCAGCCACGAGCAGAAACAGCGGCTGTACGCCGAGGTGCTGGCCGGTCAACGTTTCGGCAACGCCCTGGCGGAACTGGGCACCAAAACCGCTCACGACCGCGTCACCAGCCTCAAGCGTGACGGCGACGGCTATCGCATCAACGGGCGCAAGTTTTATGCGACCGGCGCGATCTACGCGCAGCGCATCCCGACTTCCGTCGTCGATGAAAACGGCGTGCAGCAACTGGCCTTCGTCCCGCGTGACAGCCAAGGCCTGACAGTGATCGACGACTGGAGCGGCTTCGGCCAGCGCACCACCGGCAGCGGTTCGGTGGTGTTCGAAGACGTCTATGTCGCTGCCGAGGACGTGATCCCGTTCCAGAGTGCTTTCGAGCGCCCGACCACGGTCGGCCCGCTGGCGCAGATTCTTCACGCTGCCATCGACACCGGCATTGCTCGCGCCGCTTACGAAGATGCCCTGCACTTCGTGCGCAGCAAGACCCGGCCATGGATCGACTCCGGCAACGACAAGGCCACCGAAGACCCGCTGACCCTGAAGAGTTTCGGCCACTTGAGCATTCGTCTGCACGCCACCGAAGCACTGCTTGAGCGCTCCGGCGAATTCCTCGACAAGGCCCAGGCCGAGACCAACGCCGAAACCGTCGCCGCCGCATCGATTGCCGTCGCCGAAGCACGGGCGATCAGCACTGAAATCTCCCTGGCCGCCGGCAGCACCCTGTTCGAACTGGCCGGCAGTCAGGCGACCCTGATCGAACACGGCCTCGACCGCCACTGGCGCAACGCCCGGGTGCACACCCTGCACGACCCGGTGCGCTGGAAGTATCACGCGGTGGGCAATTACTACCTCAACGATGAAAAACCGCCACTGCGGGGCACTATCTGATGAGCAAGAAAAAGATCCTGCTCAACGCGTTCAACATGAACTGCATCGGCCACATCAACCACGGGTTGTGGACGCATCCACGCGACACCTCGACGCGCTACAACACCATTGAATACTGGACCGAACTGGCGCAGTTGCTGGAGCGCGGTTTGTTCGACGGGCTGTTCATCGCCGACATCGTCGGTGTGTACGACGTCTACCAGAACTCGGTGGACGTCACGCTGAAAGAGTCGATCCAGTTGCCGGTCAACGACCCGCTGCTGCTGGTCTCGGCGATGGCCGCCGTGACGAAAAACCTCGGCTTCGGCCTGACCGCCAACCTCACGTATGAACCGCCCTATCTGTTCGCTCGTCGCATGTCGTCGCTCGATCATCTGAGTCGTGGGAGGGTCGGCTGGAACATCGTCACCGGTTACCTCGACAGCGCCGCCAAGGCCATGGGCCTGCGCGAACAGGTCGAGCATGACCGGCGTTACGATCAGGCCGACGAATACCTCGAAGTGCTCTACAAACTCTGGGAAGGCAGTTGGGAAAACGGCGCGGTGCTTAATGACCGTGAGCAGCGCATCTATGCGCAGCCGGAGAAGGTGCACAAGGTCGAACACCACGGCGAGTTCTATCAGGTCGAGGGTTATCACCTCTGCGAGCCGTCGCCGCAGCGCACACCCGTGCTGTTCCAGGCAGGCAGTTCCGATCGTGGATTGCTGTTCGCCGGGCGTCACGCCGAGTGCGTGTTCATCAGCGGCCAGAACAAGCCGTCGACCAAAGTGCAGGTGGACAAGGTCCGCGCCAGCGCCGTCGAAGCCGGACGCAATCCCGAGGACATCAAGGTGTTCATGGGCCTCAACGTGATCGTCGGCGCGACCGAAGAAGCCGCGTGGGCCAAGCACGCCGAGTACCTGAGTTATTCCAGCGCCGAGGCCGGCGTCGCGCATTTCTCAGCCTCCACCGGCATCGACTTTTCCCAATACGAAATCGACGAACCGATCCAGTACGTCAAGAGCAATGCCATCCAGTCCGCGACCAAGAACCTGCAGAACAACGACTGGACCCGGCGCAAATTGCTCGAGCAGCACGCCCTCGGTGGCCGCTACATCACCGTGGTCGGCTCGCCTGAGCAAGTGGCGGATGAACTGGAATCGTGGATCGCTGAAACCGGCCTCGACGGCTTCAACCTGACGCGCATCGTGACCCCGGAAAGCTATGTCGATTTCATTGAGCTGGTGATTCCGGAGCTGCAACGGCGCGGGTCGTACAAGACCGCGTATGACAACGGCAGCTTGCGCGAGAAGTTGTTCCACGGTGAGGCGCATTTACCTGAGCAACACACCGGCTCTTCGTACCGCCGCTAAAAGCATCGCTGGCAAGCCAGCTCCCACAAGGGTCTGTGGCGTTCACAAAACCTGTGGGAGCTGGCTTGCCAGCGATGAGGCCCGACCAGACACCACAAAATTCATGCACTGACTGGAAACCACACCATGACCCAGAAATTCCTGTCCCACCCAGTCAAAGCACTGGCCCTGGCCTTCGGCCTGTTCAGCTCGGCAGTATTCGCTGCCGACGCCCCATTGAAAATCGGCACCACCGCCGCCTTCGCGATTCCCCTGGAAGCCGCCGTCGAAGAGGCCTCCAAACAAGGCCTGAAAGTCGAGCTGGTGGAGTTCACCGACTGGATCGCACCGAACGTCAGCCTCGCCGCTGGCGACATCGACGTGAACTACTTCCAGCACATCCCGTTCCTCGAAAATGCCAAGGCTGCCGCCGGTTTTGACCTGGTGCCGTTCGCCCCGGGGATCATCAACAACGTCGGCCTCTATTCGAAAAAATACAAAAGCTTCGACGAGTTGCCTGAAGGCGCCAGCGTCGCCATCGCCAACGACCCGATCAACAGCGGTCGCGGTCTGCAACTGCTGGCCAAGGCCGGTCTGATCACCCTGAAACCGGGGGTCGGCTACAAGGCCACCGAAGACGACATCGTTGCCAACCCGAAGAAGATCAAGATCCTGCAAGTCGAAGCCGTGCAACTGGTGCGCGCCTACGATGACGCCGATCTGGTCCAGGGCTACCCGGCCTACATCCGTCTGGCGAAGACTTTTGACGCCGGCTCCGCGTTGCTGTTCGACGGTCTCGACCACAAGGAATACGTGATCCAGTTCGTGATCCAGCCCAAGAGCAAGAACGACCCGCGCCTGATCAAATTCGTCGACATCTATCAGCACTCGCCGGTTGTTCGCGCCGCGCTGGATAAGGCTCACGGCAAGCTGTATCAGGCCGGTTGGGAAAGCTGAGCATGACGGCCGCGATCCAACGGCGACTGGATATTCCAGAGCCCAAAAATGCTGAAAAAACCGAACTGCATCCCGAGCTGAATCGCGCCCACGTGCGCTTCATCGGCCTGGGTAAAACCTACGAGGGGCGGCAAGGCCCGGTCGCGGCCCTGCAAGGCATCGATCTGGCGATCCAGCGCGGCGAGGTGTTCGGCATCATCGGTCGCAGCGGCGCCGGCAAGTCGTCGCTGATCCGCACGATCAATCGTCTGGAGCAACCGACTTCAGGGCGGGTGCTGATCGATCAGGTCGACATCGGCGAGTTCGACGAAGACCGTCTGGTCGCCCTGCGCCGACGGATCGGCATGATCTTCCAGCACTTCAACCTGATGTCGGCCAAGACCGTGTGGCAGAACGTCGAACTGCCGCTGAAAGTCGCGGGCGTGCCGAAGGAACAGCGGGAAAAAAAGGTCCGTGAACTGCTCGAACTGGTCGGCCTGCAAGCCAAGCACAAGGCCTACCCGGCGCAGCTTTCCGGTGGGCAGAAACAGCGTGTCGGCATCGCCCGCGCATTGGTGCATGACCCGGACATTCTGCTCTGCGACGAAGCCACTTCGGCGCTTGATCCCGAGACCACTCAGTCGATCCTCGGCCTGCTGCGCGAGATCAATCAGCGCCTGGGCCTGACGATTGTTTTGATCACGCACGAAATGGCGGTGATCCGCGAAATCTGCGACCGCGTGGTGGTACTGGAACACGGACGGATCGTCGAGCAGGGCCCCGTCTGGGAGGTGTTCGGCAATCCGCAGCACGAGGTCAGCCAGACCTTGCTCGCGCCGCTGCAACACGCCTTGCCGGAAGAACTGCAAAGCCGTCTGCATGCCCAGCCGCCCTCCCCGGGCGCAGCGGTGGTGCTGCGTTTGCAGTTCACTGGCAGTGCCGGCGACGAGCCGGATCTGGCAGCCCTGTTCGCCGCCCTCGGTGGTCGGGTGAAGTTGCTGCAGGGCGGCGTCGAACGGATTCAGGGGCACGCGCTGGGACAACTGTTGTTGGCGGTCAGCGGCTCGACCTTGAGCGCCGAACAATTGCGCGAGCGCGCCGCGCAGTGGGCACAACGGGTGGAGGTATCGGGTTATGTGGTTTGATCGTTTGCTCCAGGGTTTCATCGACACCTTCCTGATGGTCGGCGTGTCGTCGCTGATCGCCTTGCTGGTGGGGATCCCGATGGCGGTGATTCTGGTCACCAGCGACAAGGGCGGGATCTACCAGGCGCCGCTGCTCAACCGGGCGTTGGGCGCGTTCGTCAACCTGTTCCGCTCGATCCCGTTTCTGATTCTGATGGTCGCGCTGATTCCGTTCACCCGGCTGATTGTCGGCACCACGTACGGTGTGTGGGCGGCGGTGGTGCCGCTGACGATTGCCGCGACGCCGTTCTTTGCGCGGATTGCCGAAGTGAGTTTGCGTGAGGTCGATCACGGTTTGATCGAGGCAGCGCAGGCCATGGGCTGCCGACGCTGGCACATCGTCTGGCATGTGCTGTTGCCTGAAGCGCTGCCGGGGATTGTTGGCGGGTTCACGATTACGCTGGTGACGATGATCAACTCGTCGGCCATGGCCGGGGCGATTGGTGCCGGGGGGCTGGGCGACATCGCTTATCGCTACGGCTATCAGCGCTTTGACAGCCAGATCATGTTGACAGTGATTGTGTTGCTGGTGGCGTTGGTGGCGGTGATTCAGTTGGGTGGGGATCGTCTGGCGCGGGGCCTGAACAAGCGTTAAGTCATGCCGCACCTCTGAAACCGCTATCGCGAGCAGGCTCACTCCTACAGGGGAACGCATTTCAAATGTAGGAGTGAGCCTGCTCGCGATGAGCTGCGCAGCGGCCCCGCTGGTTGGCGTATATTCGGCGAATCCCAACTGCCGCGCAGCCCTCGACCATGAAGCAAACCCCCACCGATCTGGAACAGATCACCGCCACCACCCTCGGCCACTACAACTCGGTGGCCGAAGACTTCCGCGAAGGCACCCGCGATCACGATGTCAGCCAGAACATCGACGCCTTGCTTCGCCATATCCAGGGCACGGCGCCGTTCTCCATTCTCGATTTCGGCTGTGGGCCGGGGCGTGACTTGCGCACGTTCACCCGCATGGGCCACGTTGCGGTCGGCCTCGACGGTGCAGAGCAATTCGCGCAAATGGCACGGGCAGACAGTGGCTGTGAAGTGTGGTGTCAGGACTTTCTGAAACTCGATCTGCCGGCTGAGCGCTTCGACGGGATCTTCGCCAATGCGGTGCTGTTTCATGTGCCGTTGCAGGAGTTGCCGCGAGTGCTCAAGCAGCTGCATGGCACGTTGAAACCGGGCGGGGTGTTGTTCAGTTCCAATCCGCGCGGGGATAACCGTGAGGGCTGGAACGGGCCGCGTTATGGCTCATATCACGACCTGGAGGCGTGGCGCGGGTTGCTGACGGCAGCGGGGTTTGTCGAGCTTGAGCATTACTACCGGCCCGCGGGGTTGCCGCGCGAGCAGCAGCCTTGGCTGGCCAGTGTCTGGCGTAAATCTGCGTAGTCAGTTCTGACGCCTTCGCGAGCAAGCCCGCACCCACAGTTGGAATACGCTCCCCTGTAGGAGTGAGCCTGCTCGCGATGAGTGCGCAGCACTCGCTTTTAAGCGTCCTCTTTCTTCGGCTCGCGAATCCTGTACCAGGCCACATACAGCGCCGGCAAAAACAGCAGCGTCAGCAACGTCGCGACCACGATCCCGCCAATCATCGCGTAAGCCATCGGCCCCCAGAACACTTCGCGGGCAATCGGGATCATGCCCATGCTCGCCGCCGCGGCGGTCAGCAGGATCGGTCGGCGGCGGTGTTCGGTCGCTTCCACCACCGCATCCCACGGCGCATAGCCCTTCTTCTCGTACTCATCGATCTGCGTCACCAGAATCACCGAGTTGCGAATGATGATGCCGATCAGCGCCAGAATCCCGAGGATCGCCACGAAGCCCATCGGCGTGCCGGTCGGCACCAGCGCCAGTACCACGCCGATCAGACCCAGCGGCGCGACACTCGCCACCAGGAACATCTTCTGCACGCTGTGCAGCTGGATCATCAGGAAGGTCGCCATCAAAAACAGCATCAACGGCAGCACCTTGGCGATCGGCCCCTGGGCCTTGCCGCTTTCCTCGACCGTACCGCCGGTGGCGACTTTGTAGCCGACCGGCAGCTTTTCAGCGAAGGCGTCGATTGACGGCTTGAGCAGTTTCACCAGGTCGGTCGGCTGGATCTCGTCGCGCACCGAGGCCTTGATGGTGATGGTCGGCAGACGGTCGCGACGCCACACCAGCGGCTGCTCCAGCTCATACCGCACGGTGGCGAAGGCCAGCAGCGGAATCGAGGTGCCGTTGGGCGTGACGATCTGCAGGTTCTGCAGGGTTTCCGGGGTGCCGCGTTCGGAATCCACCGCGCGCCCGACCACGTTGATCAGGTAGATATCGTCATCGACTTGGGTCAGTGGCGAACCGCTGACGATGCTGTTCATCAACTTCGCCACATCTTCCGACGACAGCCCGAGCTGACGCGCCTTGTCCTGGGCGATGTCGATACGCAGGACTTTGCCCGGTTCGTTCCAGTCGTAAATGATCTCGCCGATGTGTTCGTTCTTGTCCAGCTCGGTCGCCAGGTCGATGGCGTGCTTGCGCACCTGATCGATGTCCTTGCCGCTGACCCGGTACTGGATCGGCCGTCCCACCGGCGGGCCCATTTCCAGTGCCTGCACGTAACTGCCGATGCCGACGAAGTCCTTGTGCAGGCGCTCACGCAGGCGTTGGCTCAGAGCTTCGCGGGCTTTGAAGTCTTTGCTGACGATCACCAGTTGCGCGTAATACGGGTTCTGCAATTGCTGGTCGAGCGGCAGGTAGAAACGGATCGCGCCCTGACCGATGTAAGTGCTCCAGCGCACGATGTCCGAGTCACCCTTGAGCGTGGCTTCGAGCTTGTCCACGGCCTTGCGGGTTTCGTCGATCGAGGCGTTTTGCGGCAGGTTCAGATCGACGAGGATTTCCGGGCGATCGGAGGACGGGAAAAACTGGTTCTGCACAAAGCGCATGCAGAACACCGCCAGCACGAAGCACAACACGGTGATGCCGATCGCCCACCAGCGGTTACGCATCGACCACAACAAGCCGTGATTGAATGCCCGGCCAATGCGCCCCGGCTCGGCTGCGTGGGGTTTCACGTTGGTGCTGAGGATGTGCACGCCGATCACCGGTGCGAACAGCACCGCGACGATCCACGACACCAGCATCGCCACCGCAATTACCGCGAACAGGGTGAAGGTGTACTCACCGGCGGAGCTGGCGTTGAGGCCGATCGGCACGAACCCGGCGACCGTCACCAGCGTACCGGTGAGCATCGGGAACGCTGTGGAGGTGTAGGCGAACGTGGCCGCCTGCTCCTTGGTCTCGCCCATTTCCAGGCGCGTGACCATCATCTCCACGGTGATCATCGCATCGTCCACCAGCAGGCCGAGGGCGATGATCAGCGCACCGAGGGAAATCCGCTGCATGGTGATGCCGCTGTACTCCATGAACACGAAGACCATCGCCAGCACCAGCGGAATCGAGCACGCCACCACCAGCCCGGCGCGCACGCCAAGGCTGATGAAGCTGACCACCAGCACGATGATCACCGCTTCGAACAGCGCGCTGGTGAAGCCGCCGACGGCCTCTTCCACCACCACCGCCTGATCGGACACGGTGTGCACGCCGACACCCACCGGCAGGTCGGCCGTCAACTGGTCGATGCGCGCGTGCAGCGCTTTACCGAATTCCTGCACGTTACCGCCCTTCTGCATGGCAATCGCCAGGCCGATGGCCGGTTTGCCATCGAAGCGGAATTCCGGGGTGGCCGGGTCGACGTAACCACGGCTGATGTCGGCGACATCGGCCAGACGATAGAAGCGGTCGTTGAGCTTGAGATTGACCTCGGCCAGATCCTTCTCCGAAGCGAACTGCCCCGAGGTGCGCACGGAAATCCGCTCCGGCCCGGCCTCGATCACACCCGCCGGGGTCACCGCGTTCTGCGATTGCAGGCTCTGCACCACCTGGCGCTGATCAATGCCCAGCGCGGCGAGTTTGCGCGTGGAGAAGTTCAGGTAGATCACTTCGTCCTGCTGGCCGACCATCTCGATCTTGCCCAGCCCCGGCACGTTGCGGATCTCGGCGCGGGCCTGTTCCACGTAGTCGCGCAACTGGCGCATGGTCAGGCCATCGGCAGTAAAGGCGTAGACCGAGCCGTAGACGTCGCCGAACTCATCGTTGAATCCGGGTCCCTGAATCCCTTGGGGAAACTGCCCGCGAATGTCATCGATCTTCTTGCGCACCTGGTACCAGATTTCCGGAATGTCCTTGGCGCTGGTGGTATCGCGCAGGTACACGTAGACCGTCGATTCACCGGGCCGCGTGTAGCTTTTCACGTAATCGAGGGAGTCGAGTTCCTCAAGTTTTTTCTCGATGCGGTCGGTGACCTGCTTGAGGGTTTCTTCCTGAGTCGCGCCCGGCCACTTGGTCTGGATCACCATGGTCTTGATGGTGAACGACGGGTCTTCTTCGCGCCCCAGATTGAAGTAGGAAAACACCCCCATCAGCAGCGCGACGAACATCAGGTACCAGACGAACGACTGATGCTTGAGGGCCCATTCGGAGAGATTGAAAGAGCCTTTCATTGACTGTCCTCGTCGAGTTTCACGGCTTGTCCGGGTTTGAGGCTGTTGACGCCTGCGCTGACCACCTGCTCACCACTCTTGACCCCGCCGGCCAGCACCACGGTGCTGTCAGTGCGGCTGGTCACGCTGACGTCACGGGGGGAGACGGTTTTGCTCTGGGGGTCGATGACCCAGATACGGGTCTTGCCGTCGACTTCCTGCAACGCCGTCGCGGGCAATTCGATCCGCGACTTGATGGCCGAGCTGAGGGTCACGCTGATCGCCGTGCCGAGACGAAACCCGGGCGGGGTTTCGCTCAGGGTCAGGCGTGCACGACGGGTACGCGTGGCGCTCTGTGCCTGGGGTTCGATTTCGCGAATGATCGCCGTGGTGCTGATGCTCGGGTCGAGCTGCGCGGCCACCAGAAACACCACGTCGGCGGGGATCTGATCGACCAGCGTATCCGGCAGGTCAATCACCGCTTCCTTGATGTCCGGTTGCGCCAGGGTCACCACTTGCTGGCCGGCGGTTACCACTTGGCCGGCCTCGGCATTCCATGCCGTGACCACGGCTTTGTGGTCGGCGCGCAGTTCGGTGTAGCCGAGCTGATCCTTGCTCTGGTTGACCGCCGCCCGCGCCTGATCGAGCGAAGCCTGGGTGGTTTTCAGGTCGGTGGTGGCAATGTCCAGTTGTGCCTGGGCGCCCACTCCGCGATCGAACAGCGCTTGCTGACGCCGGGCATTGGCCTGAGCGTTGATCAGTTGCGCCTGCACCTTGGCCAGATCGCCCTGGGCCGAGCGCAACTGGTTCTGCTGATCAGTCGGGTCGAGGGTGGCAAGCAGCGTGCCCTTATCCACTTCGGCGCCGACATCGACATTGCGACTGGCGATGCGCCCGCCAACGCGAAACCCGGTGTTGCTCTCGTAGCGCGCCTGAATGCTGCCGGCAAAACGCCCGAGGGTTTCTTCGTTCAGCGCCTGCACCTTGATCGACAGCACCGGCCGCACCGGCTCCGGCGGTGGTTCGCTTTTCGAGCAGGCAGCCAGCAGCACGCCAATGGACAACAGCCCCAAACGCTTCATGGCTGTGCTCCCGGTTGCAGATCCTTGTAGGTGTTTTCGGCGATTTCGACTTTCATGCCCGGGTGCAGCAGTTGTCCACCGGCAACGATGACTTTTTCGCCGCCGTTGAGGCCGCCGCTGATGATCACCTTACCGGTCAGGTAGCGGCCGACGGTGACGTTATGTAATTGCGCTTGCCCCTTGTCGTCGACCATCCACACCGCCGGGTCGCTGATGTTCTTGGTCAGCGCCGACCACGGCAATTCCACCGCCGTTTTGCCAGTGCCCTTGGCGGTGGCGCTGACCACCGAGCCGAGCTGCATGCCTTGCGGGAGGCTGTCGAGGGTGACCTTGACCTGCACCGTGCCCGATTGCGCCGACACCGCCGGGGTGATTTCACGTACGGTGCCGGTGGTCTTGATGTTGGGGTTGTCGAGCAGACTGACGACGATCGAGCGATCGGCAGGCCGTTCCGAGAGCAGCGATTCGTAGACGTTGAACACCGCATCGCGGTCGCCATTGCGGGCCAGTTTGAAAATCGGCGCGGTCGCCTGGACCACCTGGCCGACTTCAGCCTGGCGCTCGGTAATGATGCCGGGAGCATCGGCGATCAGCGAGGTGTAGCTCAATTGATCCTTGGCATTGGCCAGTTGCGCCTGGGCCGCGCTCAGAGCGCTCTGGCTGCTGCGCAACGCGGCTTGGGCGGAGTCGAATTCGCTCTGGCTGGTGTAGCCCTTGGGCAACAGTTTTTGCTGCCGCACGAACGCCGCAGCGCTCTGTTTGACCCGCGCCTGCTCGGCAACAACCTGCGCCTGGGCGGAATCGACGTTGGTCTGCAAATCCTTGGGATCGAGTTTGGCCAGCACCTGTTTGGCGCTCACCCGGTCGCCGACATCGACCATGCGCTGGATGATCTTGCCGCCGACCCGGAACGACAGTTCGGTCTGCACCCGCGCCTGCACGTCACCGGTGAGGGTCACGGCAGCGGCATAGTCAGCCGGTTTCACCACTTGCACAAAGACCCGGGGGAAGTACTCCGCCGGGGCTTCTTTCTTGCCGCAAGCGGTCAGCGCCGTGAGCAGGCTCAGCACGACCACTGTTTTCAATCCGGGACTCGCCATGCAGACTCCTTCCTGTGTACGAACGTGCAAGTGACGATACGACTGTGAGCTTAGAACAGGGTTCAACCTTCGCTCGCGGGAATAACGCATTTTCCACATTGATTTCCGTGGCGAGGGAGCTTGCTCCCGCTCGACTGCGAAGCAGGCGCAAACCTCTCGAATCGGGGGTTGGGGCCGCTTCGCAGCCCGGCGGGAGCAAGCCCCCTCGCCACAGGGGTACAGGCACGGCACACTATCGGTTCCGGCAGAAGGAAACGCCCATGCTCCAGACCCTCGCGGTGGCCAATTACCGCTCGATCAATAAATTGGTGATTCCGCTGGGCCGCTTGAATCTGATCACCGGCCCCAACGGCAGTGGCAAGTCCAACCTGTACCGCGCGCTGCGCCTGCTGGCGGAGACCGCGCAGGGTGGCGTGGTCAATGCGCTGGCCCGCGAGGGTGGGCTGGATTCGACGTTCTGGGCCGGGCCGGAAACCATCAGCCGGCGCATGCGCAACGGCGAAGTGGCGATCGAGCCGACTGTGCGTCAGGGCGTCAAACGCCTGCGTCTGGGGTTTGCCGGGGAAGACTTCAGCTACGCGATCGCTCTCGGCTTGCCGGAGCCGAGCCTCTCGTTCTTCTCCCTCGATCCAGAGATCAAGAAGGAATGCATCTGGGCCGGGCCGCTCTATCGTCCGGCGAGCCTGCTGGTGGATCGCCACGGCCCGATGATTCGCGCCCGCGAAGGGCGCGGCTGGGACGTGCTGGCCCAGCACACGCCGAACTTCGACAGCCTGTTCGATCAGGTCGGCAGCCTGCGCAGTTCACCGGAGGTGTTCCAGATGCGCGAATTCATCCGCCGCTGGCGCTTCTACGATCACTTTCGCAGCGACGCCGACGCCCCGGTGCGCCAGCCGCAACTGGGTACGCGCACGCCGGTGCTGCATCACGACGGTCGGGATCTGGCCGCAGCGTTGCAGACCATTCGCGAAATCGGCGACCCCGAAGCGTTGCAGGCAGCGATCAGCGATGCCTTCCCCGGCGCACGACTGAACATCGCGCCGCTGGCCGGCGGCCGCTTTGCCATCGAGTTCTATCAGGAAGGATTGCTGCGACCGCTGTCGGCGGCGGAGCTGTCGGACGGCACGTTGCGTTATCTGCTGCTGATCGCGGCGCTGCTGACGCCGCGGCCACCGTCGTTGATGGTGCTCAACGAACCGGAAACCAGTCTGCATCCGGATCTGCTGCCGGCGCTGGCACGCTTGATCATTCGCGCTTCGCAGGAGTGTCAGGTGTGGGTGGTGTCCCACGCACGACGGTTGATTTCGGCGCTGCAGGAAGGTCCCGAGTGCAACTGCATCGTGCTGGAGAAGACACTGGGGCAGACCGGGATTGTCGGCCAGCGGGTGCTGGATGAGCCGGCGTGGAACTGGCCGGATTGAGCGGCGCCTGAACCACCGCTTTCGCGAGCAAGCCCGCTCCCACAGGGGCATGCATTCCAACTGTGGGAGCGGGCTTGCTCGCGAAGAGGGCCTTCAGGTCAGCGAAGATTTATCGGCCAATCAACCCTGCCACTTGCCACCTTCAACAATCACGCTCTCAGGCTTGGTGTCATCGCTCAGCTCTTTACGCACGTATTGGTCATACAGCTTGAGCAGGTACTTCTCTTCACCCAACTTGGCCAGCTCGGTATTCACCCAGTCACGCAGCTCGATATTGCCCTTCTTCACTGCTGGCGCGATCGGCGCCTCAGCCCCGAGCTTTTCGTCCAGCACGCGGTAGCCCGGATTTTGCTTGGCCCAGCTGAACAGCACCAGATTGTCCTGCGCGTAGGCATCGCCGCGACCGTTGGCCAGTGCTTGCAGCGACTCGGAATTTTTCTCGAACTTCAGCAGTTTCCAGTCCGGGTGATTCTTGGTCAGCCAGATGTCGGCGGTGGTGCCGGTGGTGACGATAGTGGTGCGGGTCGCCAGGTCATCGAGGTTCTTCACGGAACTGCCCTGCGGTACCAGCGCCTGGACTGCGACCTTGAGGTTCGGGTTGGTGAATTCCACCGCTTCCTTGCGCTCCGGGGTCACGGTCATGTTGGCGAGGATCAGGTCGACCTTGTCGCTCTGCAGGAACGGAATGCGGCTCGCCGGCTCCACGGCCACGAACTCGACCTTGTTCTCGTCGCCCAGCAGATCCTTGGCGAAACGCCGACCGATATCGGTGTCGAAGCCGACGTAGCGCCCGGCTTCATCGACGAAACCGAACGGTGGCTTGTCGGTGAATACGCCGACGATCAGTTTGTCGCGGGCCTTGATCTTGTCCAGATAGCTGGCCGGCGCGGTGCTTTCGCTGGCGACTTTCGGCTTGGCCGGTTCTTCGGATTTGTTGCAGCCGGCGAGCAGCGCGAGCCCCAGCAGCGGCAGTAAAAACAGGGATGACTTGGCAGTTTTCATAGCGGTTCCAGTTCCTTTGTCGGATTCGTTTCAGGCAGTGTTGCAACGAAGGAGAACTTCTCCAGAAACTGCTGCGCGCGTGCGGTTTGCGGGTTCGTAAAGAAAATCTCGGGCGGGTTCTGTTCAAGGATGCGTCCGGCATCCATGAGCACGATACGGTCGGCCACCGCGCGGGCGAAGGCCATTTCATGGGTGACGATCAGCAGGGTCATGCCCTGGCGAGCCAGACCCTGAATCACTTGCAGCACTTCCTTGACCATCTCCGGGTCGAGGGCCGCGGTGACTTCATCGAAGAGCATGACCCGCGGGTTCATGCACAACGAACGGACGATGGCGATGCGTTGCTGCTGGCCGCCGGAGAGCTGGCGCGGGAAGGCATCGCGCTTGTCCGCCAGGCCCACCCGTTCGAGCAAGGCTTCGGCTTGCTGCTGCGCTTCACGGCGCTGGCGCTTTTGCACCTTGAGCGGGCCGAGCAGCAAATTGTCGAGCACGCTCATGTGCGGGAACAGGTGATAACTCTGGAACACCATGCCGATCTGCTGGCGGATCTCGCGCCAGTCGGTGGCCTTGTCCAGCAGCTCGCGGCCGACAAATTTCAGGCTGCCGCTGTGGGCCTCCTCCAGACCATTGAGGCAACGCAGCAAGGTGCTTTTGCCACAACCGCTGGGGCCGAGGATAACGATCACTTCGCCGCTGCGCACTTGCAGGTCGATGCCCTTGAGCACCTGCTGTTCGCCGTAGAATTTGTTGAAACCGTGAAACTCGATCAATGCGCTCATGCTTGCGTCCAGCGCCGCTCCAGCACGCGCGAGGCGGCCGACAGCGGGTAGCAGATGAAAAAGAAAAACAGAAACAGCGCGCCGTAGATCAGCACCGACTCGTAGGTGCGCTCGATGATCTGCTGGCCGACCTTGATCACGTCGACCACGCCGATCAGCACCGCCAGCGAGCTGGTCTTGATGATCCGCGTGTAGACGTTGATGGTCGGCGGCGTCATGCGTTTCAGTGCCTGCGGCAGCAGCACGTAGCCGTACAGTTGCGCCGCATTGAGGCCGATCGACAATCCCGCCTCACGCTGCCCGCGCGGCAACGAATGCAGCGCGCCACGGGCCACTTCGCCGACCTCACTGGCGCCCCACAGCGACAGCACCAGCACCGCGCACCAGAAGCTCGGCAAGCTCAAACCGAAGAAAATCGGCAGGCCGAAAAACAGCAGGTACAGCCAGACCAGCACCGGGATCGCCCGGAACAGTTCCAGATAGACCCGCAGGATCGCGTTCAGCCACGTCACGTTGAGCGTGCGCAATACGCCGTAGAGCACGCCGCCAATGGTGCTGATCGCAATGCTCAGGAACGAGATCGACAAGGTTTGCCCGGCGCCTTTTGCCAGTTGCGGCAACGACACCCAGAGCAGTTCAAGACCCGAACTGGCCATGCTGGAGCCTCCTTTCCAGACGGCTGAGCAGCAGCGACAGCGGCAAGAACAACAGCACGCAAATCAGCGTCAGCACGGCGAGCATTTCGTAGGTTTTGTAGTAGAGCGCGATGTAGCTCTTGGTGGTGTAGAGGATTTCCGGCACGGCCACCGCCGAGACCACGGTGGTTTCCTTGAGCAGGAAAATGAAATTGGCGAACAGCGACGGCAGGCTGAGAATCCCCGCTTGCGGCAGGATCACGTAACGCAGCAACTGGCCGTGGGACAGGCCGATGGAACGCCCCGATTCCAGTTGCGCCTGCGGCACCGCGTCGACACCGGCACGCAGCACCTCAGTGAGGTAAGCACCGCCGAGGAAGGTCATGGTGATGATTGCAGCGGTGAACCCGGAAACCTTGATCCCCAGCGCTGGCAAGGCGAAGTAGACGAAGAACAGTTGAATCAGCAGCGGCGTGTTGCGCGCCAGTTCTACATACAGGCCGACGGCGCGCTGCAGGTAAGGCGTGCGAAACACCAGAATCGTCGCGTTGAGCAGCGCCACCAGCAACGACGTGCCGATAGCGATGAACCCGACCTGCAGCGTCACGCCCACGGCTTTGAGAAAGGCCGGCAGGGTGCTGAGGATAAATGCGTAATCGAATGTCATGAAACGTCCTGACGCCACTCGGTAAATGGCGGTGGTGCAGTCCATGGACAGCGGGTGGCTGTCCGGCAGGCACTGACTTTATAGGTATAAAAACAAGAATTTAAATACCGTTAAAGCATATTGATATCACCCAAAAAACTATCCTGTGGGTTTGCCGGGAAGGAATAAGAAGGCTATTTTCCCTTGCGCTGTAGGAAGGATCTTTTTTGCATGAAAGCCCTCCAAGGACGAACAGCTTTTGGCCAGACTCCTCCGGCCAAACCATTACAAGGAAGACAACATGGACGTAAAAGTGCCGCAGCGACTGGACCCGCAGGACATTGTGAAATTGCTCGTGGCGTTGCGCCGGGCGTTGAAGACTCAAGTGGCCTGAGTCAGCGAAAAAATCAAAAGATCGCAGCCTTCGGCAGCTCCTACAGGAGATCGCATTCCTCTGTAGGAGCTGCCGAAGGCTGCGATCTTTTGCTTCTGGGTATAGATTTTGTGTCGACCGCACCAATCGAGCACACACAAAAACGCCGATGACCATCACTGGCCATCGGCGTTTTCATACCTTGAAGGGGTGGTTCACGCGTCGGATCAGAACGCCGGCAGTACCGCGCCGTTGTACTTCTTCTCGATGAACGCTTTGACTTCCGGGCTGGTCAGGGCAGCGGCCAGTTTCTGGATCGCGTCGCTGTTCTTGTTGTCCTCACGGGCCACCAGGAAGTTCACGTACGGCGAGTCAGCGCCTTCGATCACCAGCGCATCCTTGGTCGGGTTCAGCTTGGCTTCCAGTGCGTAGTTGGTGTTGATCATGTCCAGATCAACTTCCTTCAGGACGCGTGGCAGCAGGGCCGATTCCAGTTCCTTGAACTTGAAGTTGTGCGGGTTCTTGGCGATGTCTTTCGGCGTTGCCAGCGCATTTTTCGGATCTTTCAGTTCGATCAGGCCAGCCTTCTGCAGCAGGATCAGCGCACGTCCGCTGTTGCTGCCTTCGTTCGGGATGGCGATGGTCGCGCCGTCTGGCAGATCAGCCAGTTTCTTGTATTTGCTCGAGTAGCCACCGAACGGTTCAACGTGCACGCCTTGCACGGTCACCAGGTACTTGGACTTGTCGTCCTTGTATTTGCCGGCGTTGAAGCTGTCCAGGTAAGGCTTGGTCTGGAAGTAGTTGGCATCCAGACGCTTCTCGCCAACCTGCACGTTCGGCTGCACGTAGTCGGTGAAGACCTTGATTTCCAGATCCACGCCTTCTTTGGCCAGGGTCGGTTTGATCAGCTCGAGAATTTCCGCGTGCGGCACCGGAGTCGCCGCCACCACCAGTTTCTCGCCGGCCTGGGCCAGGGAAGCAGTCAGAGCAGCCGCCAATGCGGTAAACAACAGAACCTTTTTCATGCAGTGTCCTTATCGAGAATCACGGTCGCGAATGGCGACGGCTATTAATACGAGTGCCAGTGAAGTGCTATCTCTGGCGTGAAGCGGACAATACCGGGATTTTTTATTCCCGGACAATAACGTTTATTCACTTTGATATTCCATTTCGTTCATACAGAACCAAACGGCTACAACTGCTGGCTCAAACCAATCAGCAGATCTTTCAAAGCCTTACGTTCGTCGACACTACCGCCGATGTTGATTTGTGCTACCAGTCGTTCGATCTGAAGCTGCGGCCCAGACACCTCGGGCAGGTTCAGGTGCTCCGGGAGGATTTCGTCACCGGTACTGACCAACAGCGCAAAGTGAATGACGTTTTCCAGCTCGCGGGTGTTGCCCGGCCAGCTGTGGCGCTCCAGCAGGTGCTGCGCCGCTTCGCTGATCAACGGCACCGGCAGATCCAGGCGCTGGCTGTAGATGCCGAGGAAATATTCCGCCAGCGACAGGATGTCGCCAATCCGCTCGCGCAGGGCCGGCAATTCCAGCTGCCCTTCGCTGAGGTAGTGATAGAGCCGTTCGTGGAATTTTCCGGCGTCCACCGCTTGTGCCAGATCGATGCTGGTGGCTGCGACCAACCGCACATCCACCGGGCTTGGCTGATGTGCGCCGACGCGGGTGACTTCATGATTTTCCAGGGCGGCGAGCAGTTTGATCTGGATCGGCAACGGCAGATCGCCGATCTCATCGAGGTACAAGGTGCCGCCGTTGGCCGAACCGAACCAGCCGGCCCGACTGCTCGCCGAACCTGTATAGCTGCCGGCGGCATAGCCGAACAGCTCGGCATCGGCGTAGGTCGGACTGATCGCGCCGCAATTGACCGAGACGAACAGACCGCTGCGATCACTGGCACGGTGGATGTGGCGCGCGAGCAATTCTTTGCCGGTGCCGGTCTCGCCGCGGATCAATACCGAGATGGCGCGCGGCGCCAGGTGCTCAAGTTCTTCGCGCAACTGGCGGGACCGGGGATCGACGAACACCAGCGCCTTGGCGCGAATGCTCAGGGGACTTTTTTCCGCATCGGGAAAGGTCAGCAACGGCTGACCGAACGTTTCGAAACTCATGGCAGACTCCCGCCCAGAACCGCCGGCAGACGGGGGCGTTCAGAAAAGAAAAAGGTTCAAGCGCGACGCCGGGCGTGGTGTTCCATGCGGTTTTGCAGGCGATACAGATAAGCGAAACCCTGCTCCCAGCGCTGATGCCCGGACTTGACGTTGATGTGCCCCGCCCCGGCAAGAATTCCCGCCTCGGCGCCCCAGTTGCGCGCCAGCTCAAGAGCGCGCGGAGCGCTGACCGCGGCGTCGTTGTCGGAACTGACCACCTGGCTGGGGAACGGCAACAGATCGGTCGGGATCGGCGCGAAATTGCGCAACGCAGGCGCGCAGGCCGGACGCTCGACATCGGCAGGTGCGACCAGCAACGCACCGCGCACCTGACGCAGGTATTGCACAGGCGCGGTAGCCGCCCAATGTGCAACGGTGATGCAACCCAGGCTGTGAGCAATCAGGATCACTGGCGTGCTGTCGGCGGCAATCGCTTCGGCCAGCGCCGCAACCCAGTCTTCACGGCGCGGCGTCAGCCAGTCGGCCTGCTCCACGCGTGCGCTGTTGGGCAGACTGTTCTGCCAGTGGGTTTGCCAATGATCTTCTGGCGATCCTTGCCAGCCCGGCACAATCAGATAGCGGATTGATTCGTTGCGCATGGGGAGCCCTCCTGCGTCGTGTCTGTTCCTGATCGAGTATAGGGACGGGATTTATATTCGTTAAGGAATAAGAAGCTATTTATTAAGACCTAAAAGAAATATCAGTTGCCTTGTGTAGGAGCTGCCGAAGGCTGCGATCTTTTGATCTTGTTCTTAAAAGCAAAATCAAAAGATCGCAGCCTTCGGCAGCTCCTACAGGGATCGCGAGTGGGTTAAAACCGGGATAAAAAAAGGGCCGCACCCTGCCAAGGAGACGGCCCCGGAAAAACGTAAATCCTGTTACCGCGCAGTGATCACCGACAACTTGGTAATCCCTGCCCGCTCGATCGAGGCCATGGCCCGCGCCACTTCGCCGTAGTTCACCCCGTCGTCGGCCTGCAATTGCACGCGTACTTCCGGGTCCTTGGCCTTGGCCGACTTGAGGTTGAATTCCAGCAAGTCCGGCTGGATTTCATCCTTGTTGATAAACAGTTTGCCGGCGCCGTCGATGCTCACCACCAGCGGATCTTTCTGCTCGACCGGTGCTACCGCTTCGGTCTTCGGCAGGTTGATCGGGATCGCGTTGGTCAGCAGTGGCGCGGTGACGATAAACACCACCAGCAGCACCAGCATCACGTCCACCAGCGGCGTCACGTTGATCTCGCTCAGCACCTCGTCGCTGTCTTGCGTGGAGAAGGCCATATCAGGACGCCTCCTTCACTTTTGTTGCGTTGCCCGGTGCCGCTACCTTGTTTGCAGTCGGGTGGATCAGCACACGGAACGCACTCTTCTGCGCCAGGCTGTAGAAGTCGTGGGCGAAGTCATCCAGATCCGCCGCCGTCAGTTTCAGACGCCGCAAAAAGTAGTTGTAAACCAGCACCGCCGGCACCGCGACCGCGATCCCCACTCCGGTGGCAACCAGTGCCGCACCGATCGGACCGGCAACTGTTTCCAGGCTCGCCGAGCCTGCCGCGCTGATGCCTTTGAGCGCTTCCATGATTCCCCACACCGTGCCGAACAGACCGATGAACGGCGAGGTGCTGCCAATACTCGCGACCACTGCCAGACCGGTTTCCAGCGAACGCCGTTCGCGGACGATCTGCTGGCGCAAGGCACGCTCAAGGCGATCCTGATGGTTGATCGCCTGACTCAGGTCATTGGCCTGTGGCGCTTCGCCGACCTGGATCGCCGCATAACCGGCCTGCGCCACCCGAGCGGCAGCGCCGGGTTGGGTTTCGCTCAACTCGGCGGCGGAGTCGAGACTCGACGCCGCCCAGAAACGTTTATGAAACTTGCGATCCTGCGCCTTCAGACGACCGAACTGCACAGCCTTGAGCAGCGCCAGTCCCCAGGTGGCAACGGAAAAAACCACCAGCAGCCAGATCACCGCGCTTTCGATGGATTCCAGTGGAGAGGCCAGTAACGTCATGATGTATTCCCTCGTGTGTGGGAGCCGAGCTTGCTCGCGATGGCGGTTCCAGACACACCGCGAGAATAAAGTCAGCTGATTACCAATTAATGAATCTTGAAATCGATGGGCACGCTGACCCAGCCGTCCTGGGCGACATCACCCTGCTTGGCCGGCACAAAGCTCCACTGCTTGACCGCGCTTAGCGCCGCATCGTCGAGTTGCTGCCGACCGCTGCTTTTCTGAATCTGGATCTCACCGGGCTTGCCGTTGGCCAATACGTGCACCCTCAGCATCACCGTGCCTTCCCAGCCGCGACGCTGGGCCAGCGATGGATATTCCGGCGCCGGGTTCTTCAGGTACGCCGCATTGGCCGAGGCTGGTGTCACTGGCGCGGGAGCCGGTGGCGCGGGTGGTGCCGGCGCGGCAACCGGAGCGGCCGGTTGTGGCGGCGCCGGAGGTTGCTCGAGCGCTTTGGGTGCCGGTTTCGGCACCGGTTTGGCCACGGGTTTCGGCTTGGGCTTGGGAATCGGTTTGGGTGGCGGCGGCTTCACCGCCAACTCGTCTTCAACCGGCGGCGGTGGCTCAACCACCGGTGCCGGTGGCGGCGGTTCGACCACCGGCGGCGCGGGTGGCGCCGGCCGCGAAAACTCGATGGTCATCGGCGGAATTTCCGGCGGCACGATCGGCAACGCCGGCGTCGGATGCTGGTTGATCCAGTAGATCACCGCGCCGTGCACCAGCAGCGCCAGCACGCCGAGCAGAATGGTTTCACGGCGGCTCAGAATGCCCTTGGGCGCACGCTGCAAACGCAGCTGCCCCAGCGGCACACGATGAGGCCGGCCGAGATCGACCAATTCGCCACTCGGTGCCTGGCGCCACAGCACCTCCTGTGCACTGGTGGCGGTCTGGACATTGCCCATTGATTCACTCCCTGCGGTCTCTTTGCGAAGTACCCGACGGGTCGCCGCAAACATCCCCCGGGCGACCGGTCGTTGGGTGAATCATTGGAGCAATTGCTTATCTCCGAAAGTAACTTTTATTGATGTGCTTAGTCTTTTTAAGAATATAAATTTCTGCCGAATGTCGCGAAGCCGCGGCCGGTAAGGGCTAGCGTCCGGGCGCAGATTTACAATGCTTTTCAAGCATGAAAAATATTCGGCGAAGGCATGCGAAAACCGTTCAATCCGGGCTTTTTCACGGCTCTTGTCGGACAAATTCCAGGCCGGTCAGCGCGACATCCCCTGACAGGTCGGCCGCACTACCCATTGCACGCAGGCGTGCATAGGTCTGATCGGCGGAGAACATTACCCACGCTTGTCGCCTGCCATCGGTCATCTGCGTGCTGAAGGTGATGGCGATCGTGCCTGTTGAAAAGCCGTGCTTGAAATGAAAATTGCCAAACGCGAGCGGGTGGTCGATCCCGGACAGCGACAATGTGCCGGTGAAACTGCCGGTGCGGTCATCGCCCTCGGTCAGGGTCAACGTTGTCGCGGAAGGCTCGTGGCGATAAACGCCGTTAATCGTGGACATGTGCAGCATCCTTGCTTGGTTTATTTGAAGAGAGACAGCGGGCGCCGGCGGCGCCTCAGGCATTGCTCAGCAAGTCACCGGGCAACGTGCTGACCGCACCGTCGTAGGTGACGCGCACGCAGTGGCCGCGCAGCTCGTGGGTGCCACGGCTTGGCGAAAACAGGGTCAAGGCGAAATAACCGTGATCCTGGTTAGCCGCCAGGAGCGAAACCACGGTGGGAGGCTGATAGCCGTTGAGGCTGGAATAACGACCGTTGACGATGCTGTAGTTGACGCCTTCGTGATGCAACGTGCCACCGAAGACGCCGGTGCGATCATCGGAATCGACAATGGTCAGAGAGGGACCATCAAGGGTATTGGAATAAAGTCCGTTTTGCATGTACGCATCCTGATCGAGTGATGAAGTTCGCAGCGAGCTTAGAATCATGCACAAGCAAACTCTGTCATCCAAAGGAAGTACGATAGACATGAAAACGACTTATTGAGTGTAAGAAAAAGCCGCCGAGCTTAAATAGCGCGGCGGCTTTTTGTGACTCCAGATTACTGTTTAATAAATTCTCCAGCCAGCCCCACAACATCACCATCAAAGTTGGTACGCGAACCCACCGCACGAACTTTCGAATAGTTGTGATCCGGCGAGAACAGCGTCCAGGATTGATAACCGGTGCCGTCATTCAGAGCCGCGAAGGTGATGATCGTAGGCTGCCCGGTGCTGTTCTGGAAATGGTAATGCCCGTAAGCGATGTCGTAGTTCACGCCGTTCTGGCTGAACTTGCCGCTGAAGGTGCCGTTGGAGTCGTTGCCATCGGTAATCGTCAGTTTGGCGCCAGCGTTAGCGTTTACATAATTGCCATTAATGCTCGACATAACGAGATTTCCTTTATCGTTGGATAAGTGTCTTCCGATGAGAGCAAGTTTCCTCCTGGAAACTCACGACACTCAGGATGGTTGGCCATTCACTTATTGTCCACGCGACTTTTCAACGAAATTACAATAAGCACTATTCATCTCCCACATAACTTATCGCCATTCATTCGAGCATTAATTCCTTTTCAACTAACGACTGGCGCTGACTTGTTGCGCGGACGGTGTCGGGGCGACAACCGCCGTCTCGGAACGCGGGGTTCCGGCCGGCACCCAGTCATAATTCACCGGCAACGCCCGATAGACCCAGTTGCTGATCGCGTCACTGCCCGGCGCTTTGCCCAGATACGGGCTGACGTATTCCCAGACGTTTTCACCGCTGGCCGTGATCTGGAAGAACCGCCCGTTCATACCCTCGTCGATCAGCGTATTACCGTTGGGCAAACGCCGCGCGCTGCTGATGAACGAACTGTAGAAGGCCCACCCCGGCTGCTTCGAATTCGCCGCGCTGTACTGCCAGACAATTTCATTTTTCAGCGGATCGATTTCCAGCACCCGCGAACCGGAAATCAGCCCGAGGGTGACGTTCGGATACCCCGCCGAACCCTGGTTGTCGAACACCAGCAGGTTGCCCGCGCCGGGCAGCCCGGCCGGGATAATGTGCGCGTCGTGCTGGCCAACGAACTGATCGACCGGACGCGGCAGTTTCTGCGCGGTTTTCGGGTTGATCAGCGGCAGGTTCGGGCCGAGACGCCAGACCACTTTGCCGCTGTGCTTGTCGATGATTGCGATGAAGTTGGCGTTGCGCGAATCAAGCAACAGGTTGTCCGGGTTAAAGCGTTTGTCACCGGCATCGAACCACTTGTTCGGCCCGACCACGCTGAGGTTGTTGATGTGCAGGTAATCCGGGTTGTCGCTGGCGCGTACCAGCTTCAATTGCTCCGGGGTGAAACCGAATTCGTTCAGGTGTTCCGAGGCCAGCCACTGCCATTTCACCTGCCCGTCGGGGCTGACTTCATAGATCGCATCGTCGATCACCTCGGGCACTTTGAAGCCTTTGACCTGATGCACCTTGTTCGCCAGCACCACGGTGTTGCCGTTGCTCAGGCGCCGCTGGTCATGGTGTTGCTGCGCCGCGCCACCGGGCGCCTTGTCGCCCCATTGCCAGACCACTTTACCGTTCCAGTCCAGTTCGCCGACGCTCTGATTGCCCAGGCCATTACCGGCGGAGCCGAGCTTGCCCGGATCCTTGTCGCTCAGTTGCAGCAGCACATGCCCGCGCTCGCCGCCGACCAGTTGCGGATCGATGATCGCCGATGGGAAACCCGCCTGTGGCCAGGTTTTCACCTCGTTGCCGTTCATGTCGATCAGGTGCGTCTGCTTGTCGGCGCCACTGAAGATCACGTACTGGTTGAACGCCTTGTCCGGGTCATAACGGGTGACGCCGGTCGGGTACACGCTGGGGGCGGCGAGCGCCCCGGTGCTTGACACTGCGCCGGATAACAACAGCGCTAAAGCGGTTTTGCCTGGCAACATGATGCAGCTCCTTGAATGACAGATCAGAAGTCGTAGCGACCGGTAACGCCGAGGGTGCGCGGCGTACCGAGCAGGCCTTCATAACCGCCGTTGCCGCCAGTCCACAGGGTCGTGTAGTAGGTCTTGTCGAAGGCGTTTTTCAGCCACAGCGAAACGTCCCACTGGCCCTGATTGAAATCACCGCGCAGACCGGTGGACAGGTTGACCACCGCGTAGCTCGGGATCTGCCCGTAGTCGGAATCTTCGACCGTGCCCACCGCTTTCGAGCGGAACGCGTAGCTGGCGGTGACGTAGGGTTCGAAGCCGTTGGCCAGATTCCATTTGTATTCGCCGTTGGCGTTGCCGATCCATTTGGAAGCGCCGACCACCTGGTGGCCGCTGAGATCGCAGGACGCCGGTGCGCCCGGGGCCTGGCTGATTTCCGGTGGGCATGGCGCATCTTTGTACGAGAGGTAGCTGACGTCGTTGTACGAGCCGTTGAAGTTCAGCGTCAGGCCGCGTAATGGGATCACCGTGCTTTCGAATTCAACCCCGCGCGAGCGCACCGAGCCGGCATTGGTCAGGTATTGCACGCGGTTGACGTCGTCGTAGGCGTTGGTCTGATAGGCGTTGACCTGGGTCCAGAACACGTTGGCGTTGAGCTGCAAACGTCGATCCCACAGGGTGCTCTTGAAGCCGAGTTCGGCGTTGTTGGCGCGCTCGGTGCCGATCAACAACGAGTCGGCGCCAGCGGTTGGCGCTGAACCCACCGCGAGGTTCACGCCACCGGATTTTTCGCCGTGGGACAGCGTGGCGTAGCCGAGCAGATCATCGGTGATGCGGTAGCTGAGGTTGAGCAACCCGGAGGGGCTTGAGCTGTACTGGTTGAGATCGCCGGAATCGTAGGCGCCAGTGCGTCCGCGTCGTGCAGTGGCCGCGGCACCGGTCACCGCAGCGCCACCGACTGGTGCATCGCGAGTGACCCAGGCGGTTTTTTCTTCATAGGTGCCGCGCACCCCGGCGGTGAAATCCAGGCGCTCGGTCAGGTGCCAGGTGCCTTGGGCGAACAACGCGAAACTGTCGGTCTTGATATGGCCGTTGCCCACGCTGTCAACGTTGGCCAGTGCACCCCGTGGCGTGCCGTTCCAGATGTCGGCCTGCGGGCCGTAATAGGCGAAGGATTTGTTGTCCAGATCCGATCCGAAGTAGTACGCGCCCACCACGTAATCGAAGAACTCGCCCTTGGGCGAGGCCAGGCGAAATTCCTGCGAGTACTGTTTGTCCTCCACCGAGACACCAGCGTTGTAGGTCGCCGCGACGTTGAGACCGTCGTCGTTGGCCGGGGTGAAATTCCAGAAGCGATAGGAGCTGATCGAGGTCAGGGTGAAGTCGCTCGGCAGCGTCCAGTTAGCCTCCACCGATGTGCCGCCCTGATGCACGGTGACGTGCTGGTCGTTGTCCAGATTGACCTTGCGGTGCGAGCCGTTGACCAACGTCGCACCGGCGGCATCGGCCCGCGACTGGTACAGGTTGACGCCATTGATGGTCGGCCCGGTGTTGTACAGCACGCGGGTGCCGGCGCTGGAGTCCTCTTCGTTGTAGTCGCCGATCCAGCGCAGGTTGAAGTCTTCGTTGGGCTTGAACAGCAACTGCGCACGGAAGCCATCGCGCGAGCCACCGTTCAAATCATGGCCGTTGTATTCGTTCTTGATGTCGCCGTCGCTGCGGGTGCGATAGGCCGAAAAACGTCCGGCCAGCTCATCGTTGATCGGCCCGGAAATCGTGCCCTTGGTCTGGAAATAACCGTCCTCGCCGAACGAGGTTTCGATGCTGCGCTCAGGGGTGAATGTCGGCGCGCGGGTGCTGATGTTGATCACCCCGGCGGTGGTGTTCTTGCCGAACAGCGTGCCCTGCGGCCCGCGCAGGACTTCGAGCTGTTCGATGTCCATCAGGTCGAATACCGCCATCCCCGGACGGCCCAGATACACGTTGTCGATGTACAGACCGACACTGCCCTCCAGACCGTCGCTGGCCGGATTGTTGCCGAGGCCACGAATCGACACGCTGGACTGGCGCGCATGCATGTAGGCGACGTTGACGCTCGGCACCAGTTGCTGCAAATCCTGAATCCGGTAAACGCGCTGCGTCTCCAGTGTCTGGCCGCTGACCACGCTCATCGGTGTCGGCACGTCTTGCGAGCTTTCTTCGCGACGGCGGGTGGTGACGGTCACGGTCTCCAGCTGCGAGCTGTTGGCCGCAGGCTTGCCGGCGGGAGCCGGTGGCGGGGTGTCGGCGTCGGCGGCGTAGCTGTGAGTCCAGCTGGCACTCCCCGCCAGCAACAGGGCCAGAGGCAGGCGTTTGAGCCGTCGTGGCGTTAAGGGTGACGCAAGGTTCAACGGACTCATGGCGCGGCTCCTGGTCAAAAAACACACAGTCAACTTTTGCGCTGTATATTCTTTAAAGTTATTTATTTATGTTTTTACAAAGATTTACTGCATAAGAGATTGCCTTTATAAGGAGTCGACCTAATGCATATCCAATGCATTTCCCGGATATTTTTTATGTGAAAAATGCATATCGACTTGCGCCAACTTCGACACTTCATCGCCCTCGCCGAACAACGCAGCTTCGTCGCCGGCGCGCAGGCGGTGAACCTGTCGCAGTCGGCGTTCAGCCGCAGCATTCAGGCACTGGAACACAGCGTTGGCTGCCAGTTGGTCGATCGCGGGCGCAAGGATCTGCCGCCAACCAAGCAGGGTCAGGTGCTGCTCGAACATGCGCGGCGACTGGTCAGCGGCGCGCAGCAGATGGCCAACGAGATCAGTCAGTTCAATGGTCTGGAAGCGGGCGAGCTGCGCTTCGGTTGTGGCCCGGCGCCGGCAGCCGGATTGATCCCGCGCGCGATCGGCGCGTTCATCGGGCGCTACCCGAAAGCGCGGGTGCAATTTCAGGTCGATGACTGGCAGAGCCTGAGCAAACGCCTGCTCAGCGAAGAGTTCGAATTCTTCGTCGCCGACACCCGACACTTCGAAGCCGATCCGGATTACCTGACTTACCGCCTGCGGCCACGCAAATGGCATTTCTGCTGCCGTGCCGGGCATCCGTTGGCGGCGTTTGAACGGGTCTCGGCCGAGCAGCTGATGAGTTATCCACTGGCGGTGAGCATTCGTCCGCCGAACCTGCGCAAGGTCATCGTCGACCTCAGCGGCCGCCCGGACTTCACCCCCAATGTCGAATGCGAAAACAGCTCAAGCCTGCTCAGCGTGGTGCTGCGCTCGGATGCGATCGGGATTGTCGGGGCGTATTCCGATGCGCTGCATCAGGCCAAGGGTGAGCTGGTGTGTTTGCGGATCGAGGGTCTGGCGGATGACCTGGAAGAGCTGTACACCCGCTACGGGATTGTCAGTCGGGCGGGGTATCGGTTGTCGCCGCTGGCCGAGGCGATGATTGAGCAGATCAAGGCGATTGATGCGGTGGATGATGAGGTGTGTTCGCTGGAGAATTTTGCCGTCTGAGCCCTCTTCGCGAGCAAGCCCGCTCCCACATTTGGAATGCGTACGCCTGTGGGAGCGGGCTTGCTCGCGAAGGCGTCGCCACTCACACCGATGCATCCACTGCATAAAACCCATTCCCCAAATGCACTTGCCGAACACCCCCGCCGAAAGCGACAACCCTCGCCTGTCCTTCTGACCGGTGAACCCCATGCCCAACCCGCAAAACCCTGTGCGCAACGTGCTGTACATCATGTGCGATCAACTGCGCCGCGATTACCTGTCCTGCTACGGCCACCCGCATCTGCACACGCCGAACATCGATCGCCTGGCCGCCGCCGGCGTACGCTTCAGCCGTGCCTACACCCAGGGCACGATCTGCGGCCCGTCGCGGATGTCGGCCTACACCGGGCGCTACGTCAGCAGCCATCAGGTCGCATGGAACGCCGTGCCATTGCCGCTGGAAGAGCTGACGATCGGTGACTACCTGCGGCCCCACGGCATTCGCACCGCGCTGGTCGGCAAGACCCACGCCACGGCCAATGTCGATGCCCTGCAGCGACTGGCGATCAACCCGGACAGCGCACAGGCCGAGGTGCTCAACGAGGTCGGTTTCGAACCGTACTTTCGCCACGACGGAATCTTCCCCGACGACCCGTTGTTCGACGACAAACGCGAATCCGCGCCCTACACCCACTACCTGCGCGAGCAGGGTTTCGACGGGCGCAATCCCTGGCACGACTGGGCCAACGCCGCCGAAGGCGAGAACGGCGAAATCCTCAGCGGCTGGCACATGCGTCATGCGCATTTGCCAGCGCGAATTCCCGAGCAGTTCTCTGAGACTGTCTACACTACCAATCGAGCCATCGACTTCATCACCGAGCAAGGTGATAAATCCTGGTGTTTACACCTCTCCTACATCAAACCGCACTGGCCCTACATCGTACCGGCGCCATACCACGCCTTGTACAGTACGAAATCGATTCTCGAAGCGGTCCGCGCGACGCCCTCCGAAGCCAGCAAACACCCCGTATACACGGCGTTTCGTCAACATGAGGAAAGCCTCAACTTCTCCCGTGATGCAGTACGATTGAATGTAATCCCTACCTACATGGGCCTGATCAAGCAGGTAGATGATCAACTCGGGCGGCTGTTCGATTTTCTGCAGAGCAACGGCAGGTGGGATGACACGTTGATCGTGTTCACCAGCGATCACGGCGACTTTCTCGGCGACCACTGGCTGGGCGAGAAGGAGTTTTTGCTGGAGCAAGCGGTGGGCGTGCCATTGATCGTGCGCGACCCGCGCGCGGCGGCGGATATCACCCGGGGTACGGTGGATGAGCGGCTGGCGGAAACCATTGATGCGTTGCCGACGTTTCTCCAGGCCCTGGGCTTGCCGGGGGCCGAGCATCGCCTGGAAGGACGCTCGCTGATCCCGCTGCTGCACGGCGAACATCCCGACTGGCGCCGCTACGCGATCAGCGAATACGACTACGCCTTCCAGGCCCCGGCGCGCGAGCGACTTGGCCAGCCGATCGACCGCTGTCGCATGACCATGGTGCGCAGCGAGCGCTGGAAATACCTGGCGTACGACGGCTTCCGGCCGCAGTTGTTTGATCTGCTGAATGATCCACAGGAGTTGCGCGATTTGGGTGAGGATCCGGCATACGCGGCGGTGCGCGAAGAGCATGCGGGGTATCTGTTCGAATGGGTGCGCGGCTTGAAGCGGCGGACGACCATCAGCAATCAGGAGATCGATCTGCGCGGGCAGCGGTTTCGCTATGGCGAGCCTGAGACCGAGAAAGTCGTGCAGATTGGCGTTTGGTGAAAGAGCTTCGCGAGCAAGCCCGCTCCCACAGGGTTCTGTGTCGTTCACATCCACTGCGTTCAACACATTTCTACTGTGGGAGCGGGCTTGCTCGCGAAGAGGCCCGATCAGACGCCGACGAGCTCGGCACCTTTGATGGTTTGACTACGCTGCCCCGAAACCCCCACCGGGACTTCCCCCTTGAGCGTCACCCGCCGCACGATGCGATCCTGGGTGCCATAATCATCAATCGCATAATGCTGGGTCGAACGGTTATCCCAGATCGCCACGTCACCGGCCTTCCAGCGCCAGCGCACGGTGTTTTCCTGACGAATCACATGGCTCTGCAACAGGCCAAACAAGTGCGCCGAATCGGCCTGCGAATACCCCTTGATGCGTTTGACGAAGTGCCCCAGCAGCAAGCTTTTCTCGCCGCTGATCGGGTGTACGCGCACCACCGGGTGTTCGGTCTCGTAGACGGTCGAGGTGAAGATCTTGCGATAGCGCTCAAGCTTCTCCGGCGATACGTCCGGCTTGGCCCCGGCGTAGTCGTATTCGTTGCTGTGTACGGCGACCAGTTTGTCCGCCAGCTCGCGCAGTTCGCTCGGCAGTTCGTTGTACGCAGTCGCGGTGTTGGCCCACAGGGTGTCGCCACCGAAGGCCGGCGCCACCACCGAGCGCAGGATCGAGGCTTTCGGGTAGGCGTCGACGAAGGTCACGTCGGTGTGCCAGGAGTTGGCGCGCTGGCCTTCGGCCCCGTCCAGTTCCAGCAGATAACGCGTGCCCTCACGCACCGGTACGGTCGGATGCGCCACGGGCTCACCGAGCAGATGGGCGAAGGCTTCCTGGCGCTGATCGTCGAGCTGGGTCTGCTCGCGGAAGAACACCACCTTGTACTGGATCAGCGCCTGCTGAATGGCTTCGACCGTGGCGGCGTCCAGTTCACCGGACAGGTGCACGCCACGAATCTCGGCGCCGATACGGCCGGCCACCGGATGGATTTCCAGCGCGTGGACAGCGGGTTTTACAGCGAGTGCGGCATTGCTCATGGGTAGACCCTCATCGACTGCTTGCGGTTGGGCGGCAGCGAAACATCGCTCTATCTATATTCCATTTACATCTAATAGATATTCACATGCTTCGTTGACGGAATAAGAGCTTGCATTTAAAACCTCAAGCAACCCTCGTCGCAAATGCCTTCGAGCTATTTTTAGGATGCCGGAAAAGCATATGGATCTTCGCCAGTTGCGCTACTTCATCGCCCTCAACGAACACCGCAGTTTTGTCCGCGCGGCAGACGCGATGGGCATCACTCAACCGGCGTTCAGCCGCAGCATTCAAGGGCTGGAGCAAGAGTTCGGCTGTGTGCTGGTGGATCGCGGCAACAAGGATCTGCGCCCGACGCCCGAAGGCCAGGTGGTGCTGCAACACGCCCTGACCCTGGTGCAAGGCGCGGCGCTGCTCAGCGCCGAAGTGACGCAGATGACCAAGCTTGATGCCGGTGAGCTGCACTTCGGCTGCGGCCCGGCCCCGGCGGTGAAACTGGTGCCGGATGCGGTGGCGCAATTCATCAACGCGCACCCGAAAGTGCGCACCTGTTTTCAGGTGGATAACTGGGAAAAACTCAGCCGTGCGCTGAGCCGTGAAGAGATCGAATTCTTCATCGCCGACATCCGCCACTTCGAAGCCGATCCGAACTTCCAGACCCAGGCCCTGACGCCCAAGCGCGGCGTGTTCTTCTGCCGGCCCGGGCACCCGCTGCTGGCCAAGGAAAGCCTGTCGACCAACGACATGTTCGACTACCCGCTGGCGACCACGCTGATCCCCCCGGGGATTCGCAAACTGCTGGCGAACCTCAGCGGCCGGATCGATTTTTCCCCGACCATCGAGACCGAGCACTTCCCGGCGCTGGTGAAAGTGGTGCTGCAATCGAATGCCATCGGCATCGGTACGGAAGAAGCGTTTTACGAGGACATTGCCCAGGGTTCACTGGCGCTGCTGCACTGGCGCAACCTGCCACAGAACCTGGAGAGCATGAACGCGCGCTGCGGGATTGTCAGTCGTACCGGGTTTCGCTTGTCGCCGGCAGCGCGGGCGATGATCGAGACGTTGGTGGCGGTGGACAAGCAGGAAGTCAGCGTCGCGGTTTGAGGACGCCTTCGCGAGCAAGCCCGCTCCCACAGGGGACCGTTGTGAATACACAATCTGTGTTCACTGAAGATCCTTGTGGGAGCGGGCTTGCTCGCGAAGAGGCCCGTCCAGACACTGAAGATTCAGAGCTTGGCCGCCGCCAGTTCAGGCGCCACCCAATCGCTGACCTTGAACGGCTTGCGAATCAGCTTCTGCTGCGCCGCCAGATCCACCGAGTCCTGCAATTTGCCGAGGAATACCGGGTCCAGCGTCGACGGAAACACTTCGCTGAGTTTCTGATCCTGCAGGTCCTGGGTCAGGATCACCGGTGGATAACTTGCCAGCCCCGACACCAACTGCACGTAGGCATCCTTGTTGCTGTCCTGGGTCAGCCAATCCACCGCCTGCTGCTGCGCCTTGAGCAGTTTCGCCACGACCTCCGGATGCCCGTCGACAAACTTGCCGGCCCCCACCAACACCGATTGCACGCTACCGGCGCCCCCCAGGTCCTTGGTGTTGAGCGGCAATTCGGCCAGCCCCTTGCTCTGCAAAGCGGCCAGACCTGAGCTGCCCCACGACGCATCAATCTGCTTGGCCGCCAGCGCGGCGGTGGCCCCGCTGAAGTCGAGATTGATCACCTTCAGATCCTTCTCGCTCAAGCCTTGACTGGCCAGCGCCGCATCAAACGACAACTGGGTGGCGGTGCCACGGAAGATCGCCACGCGCTTGCCTTTCAGATCCTGCAGGGTCTTGATCCCCGACCCCGGCACCACGCCCAGATACTGTTTCACCCCGCGCGCACTGGCGCTGAGCAAACGTGTGTCGAGGCCATTGGATTTGCCGATGATCGCCGCGAGGTCGCCCAGATACGCCAGATCGACCTGACCGTTGGCAAACGCCTCGTTGATCACCGGCCCGGCGCCCTTGAAGAAGCTCCATTGAATCTTGATGCCCTGATCGGCGAAGGCTTTTTCGAAGATCTGCCGATCACGCAGCACGTCCACCACACCGCCGCCGCTGTGCTGGGTGCCGGCGCTCAGGTCGGGCACGGCGATCCTGATTTCCTTGAGCTCGTCGGCCTGCGCGGTAAACGCCAGCAGGCCCGCCAATGCCGGGATGGCAAACAGACTGAAGACTCGTTTGAAGGGAAGGTTCATGGGTGCGGCTCCTTGATCACGACGGGCGTTGAGGAGCCGAAAGTAGGCCGAAGCATGAACTTCGCTTAAATACTATAAATGCACATTTTTATAGCTTTTGACGCTAAGCAAGCAACGACGCGGGTTGCAGCGGCGTATGCATTAACAGCATCGAAAATATTCTTCGAATGCATTGGATGCGCGTCGGGCTGCAGGCCTTAAATGGTCTGGCTTATCTCTCAATAGAATTGATTTGAATTTTTATAGATCGAATTTGCATACACCGCTAGCCAAATGTGGGAGCGGGCTTGCTCGCGAAGGGGTCGCGTCATTCGCCATCACCGGCGCCTGACACTGCGCCTTCGTGAGCAAGCCCACTCCCACCAAGCCAAGCGGTTCGCCATGCAACCCGACAACGGAGGTCACCCATGGCCCGTGATTCCCTGCTCAGCCTGCCGCTGCCGGCGCCGCCACTGAAAAGTCGGCGCGCGTGGCCGAGCCTCAACCAACGTCTGTTGCCATGGCTGCTGCCGATCAGCCTGTTCGCGCTGTGGTGGCTGGCCGCGCGCAATCAATGGATGAGCGAGCAGATCCTGCCGGCGCCATCGCTGGTGTGGAACAGCGCCATCGAGCTGTCCCAGGGCGAGCTGTGGAGTCATTTGTGGATCAGCGTGCAACGCCTGCTCTGGGGCTTGCTGGCAGGGATCTCTGCGGGCGCGGTGCTGGGTGCTGCGCTGGGCTTCAGCCGGCGTCTCGAACGCCTGGTTTTCCCCACATTCGCCGGTCTGGCACAAGTGCCGACGCTGGCTTGGATTCCGCTGTTCATGGTGTTTTTCGGCATCGGCGAAGTGCTGAAACTGGTGGTGCTGATCAAAGCCATCGTGGTGCCGGTGACTCTGCATACCTTGGTCGGCGTTCGTGATGCGCAACCGAAACTGCGCGAAGCCGCCGCCGTATTGCGTCTGCCGTCGTACCTGCTGATCCGGCGCCTGGTGCTGCCCGCTGCACTGCCGGCGTTCATGGCCGGCGTGCGTCTGGCCCTGGCTGCTGGCTGGACTTCATTGCTGGCGGTGGAGTTGCTGGCGTCCAGCGAAGGCATCGGTTACCTGATGGTCTGGGCACGGCAACTGTTCATGCTCGACATCGTGTTCGTGTGCATCGTGGTCATCGGTGTGCTCGGTGTAGCGATGGATCGCGGCATCGGTTTTCTCGACCGCAAACTGGTGCACTGGCCGCACCCGGCGACTGCGGAAATCCGCCGTGGCCCGCGCTATGAAGGCTGGCAGAGGTTGCAACCGTGGCTGTTGCCACTGGGCCTGATTGGCGTCTGGCAAGTGGCGAGCGATCAGCAGTGGGTCGATGCGAACATCCTGGTCAGCCCGCTGGCGGTGCTGGACACGACCAGGAATGGTCTGCTCGACGGTACGCTGATCAGCGGCATGGCCTTGAGCCTCGGTCGTACCCTTGGCGGCTTGCTGCTGGGCGGCGGACTTGGTTTCGCCCTCGGCTTGCTGTTGGGGCTTTCACGTACCAGCGAACGGCTGCTCGGCCCGACCCTCGCCGCCATCCGCCAGATCGCGATTTTCGCTTGGGTGCCGCTGCTCACCGCGTGGTTCGGATTGGGTGAATTGGCGAAGTGGGTGTTCGTCGCCCTCGCCGCGTTTTTCCCGCTGTTCATCGCCACCCAGCGCAGCGTCGCCAACCTCTCGCCACAACTCAACGAGGCCGCGCAGGTGCTGCGCCTGAGCCTCGGTCAGCGCCTGCGCCGTCTGGTGCTGCCGGGTGCGGCGCCGGGGATTTTCGCCGGGCTCAGGCTGAGCCTGATCTACGCCTGGCTCGGCACCATCGGCGCCGAATATTTCATGCCATCCAACGGCGGTATCGGCAGCCAGATGATCGGTGCCCAACAACTGCTGCGCATGGACCTGATCATGGCCGGGATGCTCCTGGTCGGCCTCACCGGCGCCCTGCTCAACCTCATCGGCCAACGCCTGGAAATTCGCGCCACTCGCTGGAGACACGCATGAACGCACCGATTGTCAGCTTCACCCACGTAGGCAAATCCTTCGATGTCGACGGTTTCGAACTGGAGGCGATTCGCGAATTCAATCTCGACATCGCCGAGGGCGAATTCGTCGCCATCGTCGGCTCCAGCGGCTGCGGCAAATCCACCTTGCTGCGCTTACTGGTGGGGCTCGATACGCAGTTTCGCGGGCAGATCAGCGTCGATGGCAAAGCCGTCAGCGGCATCGGCGGCGAGCGTGGCATCGTGTTTCAGGAGCACCGTTTGTTTCCGTGGCTGACGGTGGCCGACAACATCGGCCTCGGCCTGGTCAACGAACCATTGAGCGCGGCTGAAAAGCAGCAGCGCATCAACGATTTCATCGATCTGGTCGGCCTGCGCGATTTCACCCGCGCCTATCCGCACCAGCTCTCCGGCGGCATGGCCCAGCGTGTGGCGATTGCTCGCGGGCTGGTCGCCAGTCCACGGATTCTGCTGCTCGACGAACCCTTCGGCGCGCTCGATGCACTGACCCGTCAACAGATGCAGGACGAGCTGCTGGCAATCCGCGACCGGGCAAAAATCACCACGATCCTCGTCACCCACGATGTGGAAGAAGCGATCTTTCTTGCCGACCGCGTGGTGGTGATGGAGCCGCGTCCGGGGCGGATCAAGCAAGTGGTCGACATCGCCCTGCCGCACCCGCGTCAGCGCAGCAGTTTCGACTTCCATCAATTGCGTGAAGAGCTGCTGCACGAACTGACCAGTGACGACCATTACCAACCGAGCCTGCCGGTACAGATCCGCGATCTGCCGCTGTCGTTCATTGCCTGCTGAGAGGAGCTTTTCGATGCCGCAACGCCCCAACTTTCTGGTGATTCTGGCCGACGATCTCGGCTTCTCCGACATCGGCGCGTTCGGTGGCGAAATCGCCACGCCGAACCTCGATGCCCTGGCCAATAACGGCCTGCGCCTGACCGATTTTCACACCGCGCCGACCTGCTCGCCAACCCGCTCGATGCTGCTGACCGGCACCGACCACCACATCGCCGGCATCGGCACCATGGCCGAAGCGCTGACCCCGGAGTTGATCGGCAAACCGGGTTACGAGGGCTATCTCAACGACCGCGTTGTGGCCCTGCCCGAGCTGCTGCGCGAGGCCGGTTACCAGACGTTGATGAGCGGCAAATGGCACCTCGGCCTGACCGCTGAACTGGCGCCGCAGGCCCGCGGTTTCGAGCGTTCGTTTTCGCTGCTGCCGGGTGCGGCCAACCACTATGGTTTCGAGCCGACTTACGATGAACACACGCCTGGCCTGCTGAAATCGACGCCAGCGCTGTATATCGAAGACGACACCTTTGTCGACGAATTGCCCAAGGATTTCTACTCGTCGGATGCCTTCGGCGACAAGCTGCTGCAGTACCTCAAGGAGCGCGATCAGAGCCGGCCATTCTTTGCTTATCTGCCCTTCTCCGCACCGCACTGGCCGTTGCAGGCACCGGCCGAGGTGGTCGAAAAATACCGTGGCCGCTACGACGCCGGTCCCGAAGTCTTGCGCCTCGAACGCCTGGAAAAACTCAAGGCGCTGGGGCTGATCGAGCCGGATGTCGAGCCACATCCGCTGATTCAACTGAATGCGCAATGGGACGCGCTGAGTGATGAGCAACGACAGATTTCCGCGCGGGCCATGGAGGTCTACGCGGCCATGGTCGAGCGCATGGACTGGAACATCGGCCGGGTGCTCGATTACCTGCGCCAGCAGGGCCAACTCGATAACACCTTCATCCTGTTCATGTCCGACAACGGTGCCGAGGGCGCACTGCTGGAGGCGTTTCCCAAGTTCGGCCCGGAACTGCTGACCTACCTCAATCAGCATTACGACAACAGCCTCGACAACATCGGCCGCGCCAATTCCTACGTCTGGTACGGGCCGAGCTGGGCGCAGGTGGCGACCGCGCCGTCACGGCTGTTCAAGGCGTTCACCACCGAAGGCGGGATTCGCGTGCCAGCGCTGCTGCACTATCCGCAATTGCCCATCAAAGGGCAGATCAGCCACGGTTTCGGCACGGTGATGGACGTCACCCCGACCATTCTCGATCTGGCCGGCGTGCGCCATCCGGGCAAGCAATGGCACGGCAAACCGGTGGCGCCGCTGCGCGGTAAATCGTGGCTGGGCTTTTTGTCCGGCGAGACGGCGCAAGTGCACGACGAGCACACCGTCACCGGTTGGGAATTGTTTGGCCGCCGGGCAATTCGCCAAGGGTCGTGGAAAGCGGTGTGGATCCCCGGGCCGGTGGGGCCGGCGACCTGGCAGCTTTATGATCTGAGCAGCGATCCGGGGGAGATTCATGATCTGGCGGCGCGTCAGCCGGACAAGCTCAACAGCTTGATCGGGCACTGGCAGCAGTATGTGGAGGAGACCGGGGTGATTCTCAGTGCTTCGCCGTTTCAGCCGGATTGAGGTTGCCTGATCCGGTGCCTTCGCGAGCAAGCCCGCTCCCACAGTTGGAATGCGTTCCCCTGTGGGAGCGGGCTTGCTCGCGAAGAGGCCCGCAAATTCACCATCAAGCCTGAGCCGTACGCGCCTCCTCCGCTACCACTTCATCCCGACGAACAAACCGGTTCGCCCGCCCAAACGTGCCGAAATCATTGAACCGAACACCCATCTCACGCATCACCTTGTGCGCCACCGGCACGGTCATCTGCCGGATGTAAAACGGTTCCTTCACCACAAAATGGTGAATCCCGTGGCTGCTGCCAAAGTTGAAGCAGAATGCCTGCAACGGCAACAACCACCACGGGTTCAACACCTGGCATTGCTGCAGCACATTACCCGCCTCGATGTCGCCGTAGTAATGCATGTTCGAGCTGATGAAGTGCAGGCAAAAGGTGCGCAGCACGTTCGGGCCGATGATCACCACCGCCGCGATGTCGATCACCTGCATCACCGAAAGCGTGGTCGCCGACCATTCAATCGGTGAACCCAGAAGGTAGGCGATGCCATTCGCCGCATGAAAACCGAGGAACACGTACCACGCGCCCCAATGCACCAGCGCCAGTGGCGCGTAGACCTTCAGCGTGCGTTTGATGACGTTGATTTTGTGCGCCCAGGTCTTGGCCCGCAGCATGCGGATGAACGCCGACATCACGTTGTCGCCGACCATCAGCAAGCGCGCAAAACCCCAGGGCTCGCCGTTGGTGATCGCCCGCTCTTCCATGTCGGTTTCGGTGCCGGAGACCTTGTGGTGATTGAGGTGCAGGTGACGGCGGATCCACGGATTGATCGTGCTCGGCCGCGCCAGCCACACCAGGCCCATCATCAGGTTGTGCGGCACCCGTTGTTTGCGGAAATACATGCTGTGGATCAGGTCGTGTTCCAGCTCATGGGTCAAGGAGGTGAAAAACGCATTCAGCAGCAGGCACACCCACCACGCCATGTGGCCAGTGATGTACAACGCTGCCGAGCCGATCATCCCGGCCAGGGCAAAGGCCAGAATGCCGGCGCCGAGGGCATCCTGATGCTGCAGAATCGGGTAGCGCTCACGCAGTTCGACACCCTTGGCCAGCACCACTTCGCGAATATGCGCTGATCGCTGGGCAGCATTGTGTCGCGGGGGACTTGCAGAAGTACGGTCCATGCTTCCATCCTCTGGTTATTGATGTTCGCATCCTGCCTTGCGAAAGCTTTATTGATGATAGCCGTGAACGCCAACCTGTTGACCGGAAGCGCCAATCAGCATGAAGGAACCGACCTCTCTCGCCAGCTGGACCCGTGCCTTGCGCAAGCAACTCGATGCGCTGGGGCTGGACAGTCTCGGCCTGTGCCAGCAGGCCGGGCTCGACCCGCAGTTGATGGACGACCCGAACGCACGTTATCCGTTGTCCGGCACCACACGCCTGTGGCAACTGGCGGTGCAGTTCAGCGGGGATCCGGCGATCGGCCTGCGGGTGTCGCGGTTCGTCAGCCCGACCACGTTCCATGCGCTCGGTTACGCGCTGGTGGCCAGCGGCAGCCTGCGTGAGGTATTCGAGCGCATCGTGCGTTATCACCCGGTGGTCAGCGATGCGCTGGAACTGGAACTGAGCCGCAGCGATGACCGTTATCTGTTCCGTCTGAAAATTCCGTCAGGCAATCCGGCGCCGGCCTTCGAAGCCATCGATGCCTTTGCCGCGATCTACGTGCGTACCTGCCGCAATCGCCTGGGTCGCGATTACGCGCCGCTGGCGGTGTACCTGCGCCGCCCGGAACCGTCCGATGCACATCAGTGGCACAAGGTGTTCCGCGCCCCGGTGCATTTCTCCTGCGCCGAAGATCGCCTGGAGTTCGCCCTCGCTGACTTCGACAGCCACCTCGACGACGCCAACCCGGAACTGGCCGAACACAACGAAGCGGTGCTCAAGCGCACCCTGGCCCAGCTCAAACCGCTGACCTGGGAGCGCAAGGTGCGCGATGCCATCGAGGAGCAACTGCCCGAAGGCGAACCCAGCGCCGAACGCATTGCTCAAGCCTTGCACCTGAGCCTGCGCAGCCTGCAACGGCACTTGGCGGATGAAGGCTGTCGCTTCGACACGCTGCTCAACGAGAGCCGCGAGAATCTGGCGCTGCTACACCTGCGCGATCCGCATTGTTCGTTGAGTGAAGTCAGCTACCTGCTGGGGTTTGCCGACACCAGCAGCTTCAGCCGCGCGTTCAAGCGCTGGACCGGGATGACGCCGGGGCAGTTTCGCGATCAGCTGCGCTGACTAATCCGGAATTTGCGCTGAACCTAATGGCCTCTTCGCGGGCAAGCCCGCTCCCACAGTGTCCGTGTCGTACCCAAAACTCATGTACACCCGATAAACCGGTGGGAGCGGGCTTGCCCGCGAAGGCGCCAGTCAGATCACCTCAAAACCCAGCTCAAACACAGTCCCAGTGACATCACTGCTCACCCGCACCCGCCCGCCATGCAATTGCATGATCGACTGCACAATCGCCAGCCCCAGCCCACCCGAGTCCCCAGGCTGCGCCCGTGAAGGGTCGACGCGATAGAAGCGGTCGAACAGTTTGCCCAGATGTTCTGGCGCGATCACCGGACCGTGGTTGTGTACCTGCAACCAGCACACGCCCGGTTCATCGCGGCGGCGCAGGCTGATCAGCGTGCCTTCATCGGCGTGGCGCACCGCGTTGGCCAGCAGATTACCGAGGGCGCGCTGCAGCAGTTGCTGGTCGGCCAACAGTTCGCCGTGCAGCTGGTTTTCCAGGTGCAACTGGCGATCATCGGCCAGGGCTTCGAAGTAATCGCACAGCTCGCTGCCGACGCTGTGCAGATCCAGCGTTTGCAAGTCGAGCGCGCGCTCTGCCTGTTCGGCGCGAGCAAGGAACATCAGGTTCTCGGCCATGCGCTTGAGGCGTTCGAACTCTTCCATGTTCGAGGCCAGCAGCTCCTGATACTCCGCCGTGCTGCGCGGGTGGTTCAGCGCCTGGCCGTTGCTGGCGAGCAAGGTGTGCAACGGGGTGCGGATCTCGTGGGCCAGATCGGCGGAAAACTGCGACAGCCGCTGCACGCTGTCGTCCAGTCGCGCGAGCATGCCGTTGAGCGCCTGCACCGGTTCGAGCAGTTCGGCGGGGGTGCCGCTGGCGGGCAGTCGCTGGTCGAGGCTGCGCAGATCAATCCCGCGCACCGCCGCGCTCAACTGGCGCAACGGTTGCAGACCACGGCGCAGCAGCACCAGGCCCAGCGCGAACGCCAGCAGCGCGCCCAGCCCGACGGCCAGGTACAGGCGCAGGCGATAACTGGCGAGCATCTGTTCACGTTCAGTGAGCACCTTGCCGGCGATCACCGTCAGCGGTTCGCCGTTCGGCCCTTGGGCGTCACCGGACAACAGCGCCAGCTCGGCGCCGTCCGGCGCTTGCCAGGTCAGCACATCGCGACGCTGCGGCGTTTGCTCGCGCGCGATTGCGCTCAATGGCGGCAGCTCGCGCTGGCGCGGGTTGATCGCGATCACGTTCGAGCCATCGGCCCGCCGCACCAGCAACAGGCTGTCGAGGTTACCGAGCATGTTCTGGTACAGCCGTGGCCGCGCCTGCAAGGCACCGAGGCTGTCGCTGTCGGCGAGCAAGGCGCGCACCTGCTCCAGTCGACCGAGCAACGCGAGGTCGTCGCGGTAGGCGATTTCCGAGGCCAGCGAGCGGTAGAGAAACACGCCAATCACGCTCAACACCAACGCGCAAACAATCGCGAACGCCAGCGCCAGGCGCCAGGCGATCGACTTAGAGCGCATCGTCCGGCGCTTCCAGTTGATAGCCGACGCCGCGCACGGTGTGGATCAGTTTCGGCAGGTACGGGTCATCGACCTTGGCCCGCAAACGCCGCACCGCCACTTCGACCATGTTGGTGTCGCTGTCGAAATTCAGGTTCCACACCTGCGAGGCGATCAGCGTGCGCGACAGCACTTCGCCCTGGCGGCTGGCGAGCAGTTGCAGCAGGGCGAATTCCTTGTTGGTCAGGGCAATGCGCTGACCGCCGCGACTGACCCGACGCCGTAGCACGTCGATTTCCAGATCGGCGATGCTGTAGGACTCGGCCTCGCGCAGCGGCCCGCGCCGCAGCAACGTGCGCACCCGCGCGAGCAGTTCGGCGAAGGCGAAGGGTTTGAGCAGATAGTCGTCGGCGCCCAGTTCGAGGCCACGCACGCGGTCTTCGATGGCGTCCTTGGCGGTCAGGAACAACACCGGGGTGGCGCCGCGCTGGCGGATCAGTTGCAGCAGTTGCCAGCCATTGAGGCCCGGCAGCATCACGTCGAGGATGATCAGGTCATATTCCTGCTGCTCGATGAAATAGCGCCCATCGAGACCATTGAGCGCCACGTCCACGGCAAAACCCGATTCGCCCAGGCCCTTGGCAAGGAAATTCGCGGTTTTGGCTTCATCTTCTACAACCAGCAAACGCATGGCACACCTCAATTGATCAGGCACACAGGCTAGGCGCCTTCGGCCCGATTGCCCATTACAAACTTGTAATCCGACTGACGGGGTTCTGACGAAGAGCGGCGGCTAAGGTGATGTCCTTCGCTTTTGGAGCCTGTCCATGACCGTCAAATACCTTGCAGCGAGCCTCGCCCTCGGCCTCAGCGTCAGTGTTTTCGCCGCCCCTGAACTGCCGCGCCACGCTGACCTCGATCTGAAAACCGCACGCCTGCTGGCCGACACGGCGCTGAGTAATTGCACCGCCACGGTATCGGTGCTCGACCGTGGCGGCAACCTGCTGGTGACCCTGCGCGGCGATGGCATCGGTCCGCACAACACCGCTGCCAGCCAGCGCAAGGCCTACACCGCGCTGTCGACGAAAACCCCGACCCGGCTGTTCGCCGAGCGCGCCCGCAGCAATCCGGAAACCGCCAACCTCAACACCCTCGATGAGCTGCTGTTGCTCGGCGGCGGGATCCCGTTATTCGCCGCTGATGAACTGGTCGGCGCCATGGGCGTGGCCGGCTCCGGCGGCGGCGAGCAAGACGAAAGCTGTGCCATCAAGGCCGCCGAAAAGGCCGGCCTGACCCTGACCCGTTCCCAATAAGGAGACTGACCATGACCCCCCTGCGCATGACCTTCGCCGCACTCGGCCTGAGTGCCTTCTCCAGCCTGGCGCTGGCCGCCGGCAACCCGCTGAGCGTGCACGTGCTCAACCTGGAAAACGGCCTGCCCTCGCCGGGCGTCAACGTGACCCTGGAAAAACACGTCGGCCAGAACTGGCAGCCACTGGCCCAGGGCACCACCAACGAGCAGGGACGCATCGCCGAACTGTTCCCGGCCAAACAGCCTTTCGAGGCGGGCGAATACCGAGTGGTGTTCAAGACCGGCGAGTATTTCGAGAAGAACAAGCGCGAGACGTTTTTCCCGGAGATTCCGGTGATTTTCCAAGTGAAGCAGACTGACCAGCACTACCACATCCCGCTGCTGCTCAGCCCTTACGGGTTCTCGACCTATCGCGGCTCCTAGAAACAACAGCGATCACAGGTGGGAGCGGGCTTGCTCGCGAAAGCGTTCTGTCAGTGCATGATGTGCTGGCTGACACGACGCCTTCGCGAGCAAGCCCGCTCCCACAGGGATGGCAGTGTTCTTTAGAGTGTGGCGAGCGCCCGCAATCGCTTGGCATCGAGAATCTCGATCTCGCCATACCCCAGCCCGATAATCCCCTGCCCCTGCAAATCCTTGAGGATCTGGTTGGTGGTCTGGCGTGACAGCGACAACATCGACGCCAGCTGTTCCTGAGGCAGTTGCAGGACCCGGCGTGGCGCATCGATTTCGCCGTAGCCCTCGGCGATCATCAGCAAGCGATGGGCCAGGCGAGCCGGGGCCGGCAGCAGGCTCAACTGTTCGAGATTGATAAAGGTCAGGCGCAGTTTGTGGCTCATCAGCAACGCCAAGTGCCGCCAATATACCGGCTGTTCATCGAGGATTTTCAGCAGCGTGGCCTGCGGGATATTCAGCAAGGTGCACGGCCCGACCGCATAAGCATCGTGAGTGCGTGGCTGGCCATCGAACAGGCAGATTTCGCCGAACCAGTGCGGCGCCTCGACCAGGCTCAGCAACGCCTCCTTGCCCTGCTCGCTCACCGCCCCGATCCGGATCGCGCCGTCGAGCACCGCGTACAACCCGCAAGGCGGATCACCGCGCTGGAACAAGCGCTGCCCCGCCGTCAGCCGCCGCTCCCGAGCCGCCGCCAGCAGACTATCCTGAAAGGATGCCGGCAAATGACTGAACCATTGCCCGGTCAGCAGCCGTGAACGCTTATCCATGAACACTCCCAATTGTCGCCTGCCTGACAGAGCGAACGCCGAACCCGAGGCATGCTGCACGCACCCTACAGGAGGAACAACAATGAAAAGCCTCGTCGACCATCTCAGTCAATACGCCGCCTACCACCGCGCCCCGCGCAACATCGCCAGCCACTTTATCGGCATTCCGCTGATCGTGGTGGCGGTGGCGGTGTTGTTGTCGCGACCAGAGTGGTCGCTGGGCGGCTTGTGGCTATCGCCGGCGGTGCTGCTGGCACTGGCGTCGGCGTGGTTCTACCTGCGCCTGGAAGTGAAACTCGGCGTGTTGATGACGGTGCTGATGGGCCTGTCGGTCTGGGCCGGACATGCGCTGGCGCAGCAGAGCACCATGGTCTGGCTGAGCAGCGGGCTGGCGATGTTTGTGATTGGCTGGGTGATCCAGTTTGTCGGGCACCACTACGAGGGGCGCAAACCGGCGTTTGTCGATGACGTGAGCGGGTTGATCGTCGGACCGCTGTTTGTGGTGGCGGAAGTGGCCTTCCTGCTCGGCATGCGCCATGAGTTGAAAGAGCAGATCGAGGCGCGGGCGGGGGTGGTGCGGGTCAATCCGAATCGCGCGGCTGTATAGGCCGCTTTCGCGAGCAAGCCCGCTCCCACAATGGAATGCATTCCAAAGGTGGGAGCGAGCCTGCTCGCGAAGCTTTTGACTTTAGAGGCTGGCGACTTTCTGCCAGACCTTCGGCTTGAAGAACAGCGTTTCACCCTTGGCCAGACCAATCAGGCTGTCATGGTCTTTCACCACTTCCGCCTCGATCAGATCCGTCTGCCCCTCCACCTTCAACGTCACTCGCGTGGTCGCACCCAACGGGCGGATATCGCGCACTTCAGCGGCGTGGTGATCTTCCAGCTCATGCTTGGACAACGACACTTCGTGCGGACGGAACAGCACATGGTTGTCGTCGCTGAGCAGCAAGCGGTTGGAGTCGCCGAGGAAGTGATAAACGAAATCGCTGGCCGGGTTTTCGTAAACGTCGCCCGGTGAGCCGATCTGCTCGATCACGCCCTTGTTCATCACCACGATGCGGTCGGCGACTTCCATCGCTTCTTCCTGGTCGTGGGTCACGAACACCGAGGTCAGGTTGATGTCTTCGTGCAGGCGTGCGAGCCAGCGGCGTAGCTCTTTACGCACCTTGGCGTCGAGCGCGCCGAACGGTTCGTCGAGCAGCAGTACTTTCGGTTCCACCGCCAAGGCACGGGCCAGGGCGATACGCTGACGCTGACCGCCGGACAGTTGCTCCGGGTAGCGATCCGCCAGCCAGTCCAGTTGCACCATGTTCAGCAGCTCATGCACCTTGGTCGCGATCTGGCTTTCGCTCGGGCGCTGGTTTTTCGGTTTCATGCGCAGGCCGAACGCGACGTTGTCGAACACCGTCATATGGCGGAACAAGGCGTAGTGCTGGAACACGAAACCGACGTTGCGATCACGTACGTCGTGGCCGGAGACGTCTTCGCCGTGAAACACGATGTTGCCCTGATCCGGGGTTTCCAGGCCGGCGATGATCCGTAACAGCGTGGTCTTGCCGCAGCCGGACGGCCCGAGCAACGCCACCAGTTCACCGCTGTGGATGTCCAGGCTGATGTTGTCCAGCGCCTTGAACGCATTGAAATTCTTGCTGACGTTACGCACTTCGATCGACATGAATTATTCCTCCGCGGCGCTGGCGCGCAGGCGGTTGATACGGTTTTCGCTCCACTGCTTGAGCAGCAGGATGAAGAGCGCCAGGATCAGCAACAGGCTCGCCACGGCGAACGCGGCCACGTGGTTGTATTCGTTGTAGAGGATCTCGACGTGCAGCGGCAAGGTGTTGGTCACCCCGCGAATGTGCCCGGAGACCACCGACACCGCACCGAACTCACCCATGGCCCGCGCGGTACACAGCACCACGCCATAGATCAGGCCCCACTTGATGTTGGGGACGGTGACATGCCAGAACATCTGCCAGCCATTGGCGCCGAGCAGCCGCGCGGCTTCTTCTTCCTGCGTGCCTTGTTCCTGCATCAGCGGAATCAGCTCGCGGGCCACGAACGGCACGGTAACGAAGATCGTCGCCAGCACAATGCCCGGCAGGGCGAAGACGATCTGGATATCGTGATCCTGCAGCCACGGCCCGAACAGGCCCTGAGCGCCGAACATCAACACGTAGACCAGACCGGCGATCACCGGCGACACCGAGAACGGCAGGTCGATCAGCGTCACCAGCATGCTCTTGCCACGGAACGAATACTTACTCACGCACCACGCGGCACTGACCCCGAACACCAGGTTCAGCGGCACCGAAATCAGCACGGCGATCACGGTGAGTTTCAGCGCCGACAAGGCGTCCGGTTCAAAGATCGCGGTGAAGAACGCGCCGAGGCCGTTCTTCAAACCCTGCGACACCACGATGAACAGCGGCAGCACCAGAAACAGGAAAAAGATCAGCCAGCCGAGACCGATCAGGACGCGCCGTGACGTAGCACTGCCACGGCGTGCAGCGTTGGCCGAGGACGCGGCCGCAATAGACGATTGGGACATGGTTCGCGCCTCCTTATGGGGTTTCGATGCGCCGCTGCAGCAGGTTGATCAGCAGCAACAGGACGAAGGAAACCACCAGCATCAGCACGCCGATGGAAGTGGCGCCGGTGTAATCGTACTGGTCGAGTTTGACCATGATCAGCAGCGGCAGGATCTCGGTTTTCATCGGCATGTTGCCGGCAATGAAAATCACCGAGCCGTACTCGCCGACACCCCGAGCGAACGCCAGGGCAAAACCGGTCAGCCACGCGGGCAACAGCGCCGGCACCAGAATATGACGGAACACCTGCAGCGGTTTGGCACCGAGGCAAGCGGCGGCTTCTTCGACTTCACGGGGAATGTCAGCCAGTACCGGCTGCACCGTGCGCACCACGAACGGCAGGGTGACGAAGGTCAGCGCGAGGGTGATGCCCAGCGGGGTGTAGGCGATCTTGAAACCGAGGTCGGCGGCGAACTGCCCGACCAGACCGGTCGGGGTGTACAGCGCGGTCAGGGCGATACCGGCAACCGCCGTCGGCAGGGCGAACGGCAGATCGATCATCGCGTCGATCACCTTGCGTCCCGGGAACGTGTAGCGCACCAGCACCCAGGCCAGCAGCGTCCCGATGATGCCGTTGATGATCGCGGCACACAGCGCCGTGCCAAAGCTCAGCTTCAAGGCGGCGAGCACGCGCGGCGCGGTGATGATCGTCCAGAACTGATCCCAGGTGAGTTGCGCGGCGTGGACGAACATCGCCGCCAGCGGGATAAGCACAATCAGGCTGAGGTACACCAAGGTGTAGCCCAGCGTCAGCCCGAAGCCGGGTATGACGGGGGAGATACGACGCGACATAAAAGTCCTTGGTTAAAAACGCATCAATGTGGGAGCGAGCCTGCTCGCGAAGAGGGAGTATCAGTCAACATCCTTGTCGCCTGAAATACCGCCTTCGCGAGCAGGCTCGCTCCCACATGTCATGTGCCCAAACATCAGGCTGGTTAAGGGTCAGATTACTGCGCCTGATAGATCTGGTCGAACACGCCACCGTCGTTGAAGAATTTCGGCTGCGCGGATTTCCAGCCGCCGAAGTCCTTGTCGATGGTCACCAGTTCCAGTTTCGGGAACTGCTGGGCGTACTTCGCCGCCACGTCCTTGTCACGCGGACGGTAGAAGTTCTTCGCCGCGATCTCCTGACCGGCCGGGCTGTACAGGTGCTTCAAGTAGGCTTCAGCGATCTGCTCGTTGCCCTTCTTCTCGGCGTTCTTGTCGACCACGGCCACCGGTGGCTCGGCAAGGATCGACAGCGAAGGCACAACGATGTCGAACTTGTCGGCGCCGCCGTCTTCCTTCAGCGCCAGGAACGCTTCGTTTTCCCAGGCCAGCAACACGTCACCCTGACCGTTGTTGACGAAGGTGATGGTCGAGCCGCGAGCACCGGTGTCCAATACCGGCACGTGCTTGAACAGGGTCTGTACGTATTCCTTGGCTTTTTCTTCGTTGCCGCCGTTGGCTTTCAGGCCATAGGCCCACGCGGCGAGGAAGTTCCAGCGCGCACCGCCGGAGGTTTTCGGGTTCGGGGTGATCACCGAGACGTCGTTCTTGACCAGGTCGCCCCAGTCCTTGATGCCTTTCGGGTTGCCCTTGCGCACCAGGAACACGATGGTCGAGGTGTACGGGGTGCTGGCATCCGGCAGACGCTTCTGCCAGTCGGCCGGCAGGGTCTTGCCGAGCTTGGCGATTTCGTCGATGTCGCCGGCCAGGGCCAGGGTCACGACGTCGGCGCGCAGACCGTCAATCACCGCCCGGCCCTGCTTGCCCGAACCGCCGTGGGATTGCTGGATTTTCACGGTGTCGCCGGCATGATCCTTCTGCCAGAACTTGATGAATTCGGCGTTGTAGTCCTGATACAGCTCGCGCGTCGGGTCGTACGACACATTGAGCAGTTCGTAATCCTTGGCAACCGCGGAACCGGCAAACACAGCACTGGCCAGCGCGGCCAAAGCGTAACGGCGAATCGACGACATGGTGAAAGCTCCTGGAATTCTTGGTGGTGGCTTTTTCTTATGTGTTGCTGGAATCGGGTGCTCATTCAAAGATCGCCGCCTGCGCCAGCGCTTGCGCACAGCCCCCTGCAAAAGCTGGCGCAGGCTGCGATCTTTTTCAGCTCGGCTTGTTACCCGGCTGCTGCAAACGGAATTTCTCTTTGCGTTCGATCTGCACGACTTGAGCGTTGTGCACAGTGATCTCCACCGCGCCAAATCGCAGATCGCGCAGGGCGCTCTGGATCTCACGCAAAATGGTGGTTTCGTCCTGACCGTCAACGCTGCGAAGGGATGCGCTCATGGTGCTGCTCCTTTGAATGGGAAATGCCTGGCAGTGGGCGGCACTGCGTTCGGCGTGGGAGCAATATAAGAGAGGCGCAGATATTCTTAAAAAGACTATTTAAGAATGTTTATATAACTGGAAAACATTATCTGACGGGGCAAGGGTTTGCGCGGTGTTCCCGCTTCGAAAGAACACCGCCCCCCCTGTGGCGAGGGAGCTTGCTCCCGCCCGAGTGCGAAGCGCTCGCCGTTTTTTTGAGCCTGCTACGCAGTCCAGCGGGAGCAAGCTCCCTCGCCACAGAATCGGACTCAACCGATAAACGGTGCCCGCGCCCAATCAATCTCCCCCGCCGGCACCGGCCGCCCAAACCAGTAACCCTGCCCCAGATCACATTCCTGCTCCAGCAGAAACGCCGCCTGCTCGGCCTGCTCGATGCCTTCGGCATGCACCTGCATGCCCATGCTGCGAGCCAGGGCGATGATCACCCGGACGATCGCCGCATCATCCTCGTCCCACGGCAGACCGGCGACGAAACCCTGATCGATCTTCAACTTCTGCACCGGCAGGCGCTTGAGCCGCAGCAGCGACGAGTACCCGGTGCCAAAGTCATCAATCGCCAGGCGAATACCCAACTCACGCAGACGATGCATCTGCTCCAGCGCCACTTCCGGGTCATCCATTACCGCGCTTTCGGTGACTTCCAGTTCCAGATACGCCGGATCCAGCCCGGTCTCGTGCAGCACCTGCGCCACCTGCTGGTACAGCTCACGCCGGGCAAACAGGCGCGACGACACATTCACCGCCACGAACGACAACACCACCCCGGCCTGCTGCCATTGGCACATCTGCGAACACGCCTGACGCATCACCCAGGCGTCGATTTCGGCAATCAGCCCGGTGCGTTCGGCAATCGGGATGAATTCCGCCGGCGACACCAGACCGCGCTGCGGATGCTCCCAGCGCACCAGCGCTTCGACGCCGATCAGCCGACTGCTGTGCAAATCGTGAACCGGTTGGTAATAGACGCGCAGCTCCTGCTGCTCCAGCGCGCGACGCAGCTCGAAGGCAATCTCGACCCGTTGCTGCGCATGCGCGGTCAACTCTTCGGTGTACAGCGCGTAGCCGTTACGCCCGCTGCTCTTGGCCTTGAACAGTGCGGCGTCGGCATTGCGCAGCAATTGATCGGCACTCAATGCATCGCTGGGGAACAGGCTGATACCGATACTGGCGTTGATGAACAGCTCATGCCGATCGATGCAGAACCGCTGCTTGAGCGCATCGAGAATGCGTTGGGCCAGCGCCGCCGCCTGAACCAGCTGTGGACAACTCTCCGCCAGCACCGCGAACTCGTCACCGCCAAGCCGTGCCAGGGTAATCCCCGGGCCAAACAGTTCCTGCAGGCGCGCCGACACCGCTTTTAGCAGGCGATCCCCAACGTTGTGCCCGAGGCTGTCATTGATCATCTTGAAGTGATCCAGATCGATCAGCAGCAGGGCGCAGCCACGTTTGTGGATCTGCGCCGACGCCAGCGCCTGCTCGGCGCGGTCGCTGAACAACAGACGATTGGGCAGATCGGTCAGCGGGTCGTGATGGGCGAGGTGCTTGAGTTCATGTTCGGAGTCCTTGATCGCACTGATGTCGGAGAACACTGCCACGTAGTGACTCAGCCGGCCCTGATCATCGTGAATCACGCGGATGGTCTGCCACTGTGGATAAATCTCGCCGCTTTTACGCCGGTTCCAGATTTCTCCGCTCCATTCACCCTCCGCCTCCAACGTGGCGAACATCGCCTGATAGAAGCCCGGCGGATGGTGGCCGGACTTGAACAGGCTCGGTTGATGCCCGAGGACTTCTTCGCGCTGATAGCCGGTGATCTCCATGAACGCGCGGTTGACGTGCACGATCAGGCCCTGACGGTTGGTGACCAGCACGCCTTCGCGGGTGCAATCGAACACCGCTGCCGCCTGGCGCAGGCGCTCGCGATCAGCCTGCCGCTCACGCAACCGCGCGCCGATGCCGAGAAACTCGCACAAGCGCACGCGGGCCAGAAAAATCAGCCCGGCACTGAGCGCCGCCCAGACGTAACCGTTGATCAGTTGCCAGCGCAGTTGATCGACGGACTCATCGAAGAAATTGTTTAATAAATAACCAGTACCTTGCAGCCAGACGGCGGCAAGCACGAGATAGAGCAGCGCTGCACGCAAGGCATCGCGATAAGTGGCAGACATTCGGCTGTCCATGTCCCTACAAAAAGGTTGGAATTATAGGTCAAGAAACATCCAGCGACTCTTATCTGAAAGGGCGACTGGTTTTATCTGTGTGCTTGGTGATAATGCAACGGCTGTTTTTATCTTTATCGAGGGCCCTATAGCCTATGTGGTACGAAGGTTTTCTTGGCTTGTCGGCCTGGTCACTGGTCGCGGTCACCCTGCTGATGACCCACGTGACAATTGTCGCCGTCACGGTCTATCTGCACCGTTACTCGGCCCACCGTTCGCTTGAGCTGAACGCCGGTCTGAAACACTTTTTCCGCTTCTGGCTGTGGCTGACCACGGCGCAGAACACCCGCGAGTGGACCGCCATCCACCGCAAACACCACGCCAAATGCGAAACCGAAGATGACCCGCACAGCCCGGTCATCAAGGGCCTGTCCACCGTGCTGCGCAAAGGCGCCGAGCTGTATCGCGCCGAAGCCGAGAACCCGGAGACCCTGCGCATCTACGGCAAGAACTGCCCCGAAGACTGGATCGAACGCAACGTCTACAGCCGCTATCCGCTGCTGGGCGTCGCCATCATGGGCGTCATCGACCTGCTGCTGTTCGGCACCATCGGCATCACCATCTGGGCGATCCAGATGATGTGGATCCCGGTCTGGGCGGCCGGCGTGGTCAACGGTCTCGGCCATGCCATTGGCTATCGCAACTTCGAATGCCGCGATGCGGCAACCAATCTGGTGCCATGGGGCATCCTGATCGGTGGCGAAGAACTGCACAACAACCATCACACCTACCCCAACTCGGCCAAGCTGTCGGTGAAGAAGTGGGAGTTCGACCTCGGCTGGGCATGGATCAAGGTCTTCAGCTTCTTCGGTCTGGCCAAGGTGCAGCGCGTGGCACCGATTGCCCACCGTGTCGAAGGCAAGGGCAATCTGGACATGGACACCGCCATGGCGATCCTCAACAACCGGTTCCAGATCATGGCCCAGTACCGCAAATTGGTGATCGGCCCACTGGTCAAGCAGGAGCTGGACAAGGTCGATCATTCGGTACGCCATCAATTCCATCGGGCCAAACGCTTGCTGTCGCGGGAAACCAGCCTGCTGGAAGACCGTCATCACTTGCGCATCCAGAACATGCTCGAGCACAGCCAGGCGCTGAAGGTCATTTATGAAAAACGCCTGGCCTTGCAGCAGATCTGGGTCAAGACCAGCGCCAATGGCCACGACATGCTCGCCGCCATCAAGGAATGGGTGCACGAGGCCGAGGCCAGCGGCATTCAGTCCCTGCGTGAATTCGCCGACCAGTTGAAAACCTACTCGTTACGCCCCGCCGCAGTCTGACTGCGGTGAATGAGTCCCCTGTGGTGAGGTGATTCATCCCCGATCGACTGCGCAGCAGTCGTAGATCAGGCGACGCGTTTTGACAGACAAAACGCGTCGTTCCTACCGCCCGGCGGGAGCAAGCTCCCTCGCCACAAAAGCGCGGAACTAAGCCAACAATCCCCTATCTCAAAGACACTTCGCCACCCCGGCGGGCAGTACTGTGGCCGTTGTCGATATTGCGGCACGCCCTTTGAGATAAGTGCCGATGGTCAACAACAATCAAAAAGACTCATCCCTCCCGCAGTGGCCCGAAGCCGCGCAAACCCTGATGGCATTGATGCACGCCCAAGGTGAAGTGGCGCGCCTGAGCGAACGCGAACAGCTGTTCAGCTCGCTGCTGGTGAGCGTCAACGCGGTACTCTGGGCCTTCAATTGGGAAACCCGTCAGGTGCTGTATGTCAGCCCGGCCTACGAGCGGATTTTCGGCCGCTCCGCAGGCCTGTTGCTGGCCGACTACAACCAGTGGCGCGACAGCATCTACCCCGACGATCTGGATTACGCCGAACGCAGCCTTGCCGAAGTGCTGCACAAAGGCGCAGTGGAAGACCGCGAATACCGGATCATCGCCGCCGACGGCCAGGTCCGTTGGCTCAGCGACAAGTGCTTCATCAACCGTCAGGATGAGCCTGGGCAACCGGTGATCATCGTCGGTATCGCCGAGGACATCACCGACAAAAAGCACATGGAAACCGAGCTGCAACGGCTGGCCACCACTGACGTGCTGACCCAGAGCAGCAACCGCCGCCATTTCTTCGAATGCGCCAACCGCGAGTTCGAAGAGGCGCGCCTGCAAGGTGCGCCTCTAGCCTTTCTGCTGCTGGATATCGATGACTTCAAGCTGATCAACGACAGCTACGGCCATCCGGAAGGTGACAATGTGCTGCAGCGCATCGCCGAGTGCGGGCGCGGGTCGTTACGCCGCGGCGATCTGTTCGGACGTATCGGCGGCGAGGAGTTCGCCGCCGTGTTCCCCGCTTGCGCACCGGACATGGCGATGCAGGTGGCCGAGCGGCTGCAGCAGGAGATTCAGCGGTTGAGCTTCAATATCGACGGCCAGACCTTCAGCATCACCGTCAGCCAGGGATTGACCAGCCTGAAGGACGAAGACCAAAGCCTCGACAGCCTGTTCGCCCGGGCGGATGCGGCAATGTATGAGGCCAAGCGTCAGGGCAAGAACCGGATCATTTCTGCCTGATCCAGAATTTCAGCCACCCAGAGATCCAATGTGGGAGCGGGCTTGCTCGCGAAGGCGTTGGGTCATTCAGCATTTGTGGTGCTGATAGACCGCCTTCGCGAGCAAGCCCGCTCCCACAGGGGTTTATGCAAATCCGGTTACTTACGCATCCGCATCAATTCCGGCAGCCCGATCTTCAGCAGCCGCGCCGTACGACTCTTCGCCAGCTCTTCAACGCCCTCATGCTCGGTCAGACGGGCCATTTGCGCTGCCATGTTCATCACCAGCGCCTCCCGGGAGTAAACCCCGCCACCGAGCTGGTAGACCGACGCAATCAACTCGCGCAACTCCAGCGGCAAGCGCCAGCGTGTACGCAACGCCGAACCGTAGGCCGCGCCGAATTCCGCCAGCGCCTCGCCGACTTCCTCCAGTTCATCCAGTGCGCCACCGGCCTGCTGCCACTCCTGCAAACAGCGCAGCAACGCCAGGTCACCGAGACGATGCAACATACCGGCGCAGTAGCAGCGCTCCTGATCCAGATCGAGCAGGCGCGCCAGCGTGCGCGCGTATTCCGCGGTGTGCAGCGACAGCCCCCAGTAGCGCTCGGCGTAGTCCGCCAGGCACGGGTCACTGAGCTTGGCGCTGCGTTTGAGCGCCAGGCCGAGGATCAGGTTCATGCTCTGCCCGGTGCCGAGCCGATGCAGCGCCTGCCCGAGGGTCTGCACCGCGGCGCCATGATGCTGCGCCGCGCTGTTGGCGGCGGCGATCAGCACGGCGGTGATCTGCGGATCAGTGCGGATCTCTTCTTCCAGCAGCTTCAGGTCGAGGCCATTGGGATTGAGGCTGCGTTTGACCGCCACCTGCACATCGGTCATCAACGGCGCGCCGTCGGCCTGCTCGCGGCGTCGCTCGAGGAACACCGACAAGGTCATGCCCGGCGCCAGCGTCGGCACTTCGCAGAACACCTCTTCACCCGCGTTCAGCAGCAAACCCTGCAGTCGCTCGGTCAGGCTTTCCATGTTCAACGGTTTGGTCAGGTAGGCCGTCGGGGCCAAGGGTATGGCTTCGCGCACGCTGGCGCTGTCGTTGCGACTGCTCATCAGAATGAACGGCAGCGGCGGATTGCGTTTGCGTTGGCGCACGCTGCGCAGCACGCTCAGACCGTCGATGCCCGGCAACTCCCAATCGACGATGGCCAGGTCATACGGCACTTCGCTAAGCAACGACAGCGCTTGCTGGCCGTCGGCACACAGATCCAGTCGCGCATCGCAGCGCACATTGAGCAGCACTTGTTTGAGCAGGTCACGAGACCATGGGTCAGCCTCGGCAATCAGCACCCGAGGTACGGCGGGTAAATCAACGGCAGTCATGCGCGCTCTCCCTTGCAATGCCTGAACCTTAGCCAATGCTGGCCTTTCGATACAGCGCAAAAGCGCCTGATGTGTTTCAAGGGACGTAAAAAAACCCGCCGAAGCGGGTTTTTTGTCGAGCCGATCACACAGTGCCGGGCTTACAGCTCCGAGAAGCACTCTTCGATGATCGCCAGACCTTTGTCCAGTTGCTCATCCGGCGAGGTCAGCGGTACGAGTACGCGCAACACGTTGCCGTAGGTGCCGCAGGACAGCAGGATCAGGCCCTTGTCACGCGCCTTGGCCACGACTGCCGCAACGGCAGTCGGGTTTGGCTTGTGGCTGTCGCCGTTTTCGAACAGCTCGACCGCAATCATAGCGCCCAGGGCACGCACTTCGCCGATCACCGGGTACTTGGCCTGGATAGCCTTCAGGCCAGTCACCAGACGCTCGCCGACAGCCTTGCAGCGGTCCAGCAGTTGTTCTTCTTCGAACACTTCCATCACGGCCAGGGCCGCAGCGCAAGCGATCGGGCTACCGGCGTAGGTGCCGCCGAGGCCGCCTGGAGCGATGGCGTCCATGTATTCGGCCTTGCCGCAGACACCGGCCAGCGGGAAGCCGCCAGCGATGGATTTGGCGAAGGTGGTCAGATCGGCAGCAACGCCCATCTGTTCCATGGCGAAGAAGGTGCCGGTACGGCCAGCGCCGGTCTGCACTTCGTCAGCGATCAACAGGATGCCGTGCTGGTCGCACAGGGCACGCAGACGCTTCATGAATTCTTTCGGCGCGACGTAGAAACCACCTTCACCCTGCACAGGCTCGATGATGATCGCGGCGATGTCTTTCGGCTCGGCGTCGTTCTTGAAGATGCGTTCGATGGACGCGATCGAATCGTCGATGCTCACACCGTGCAGTTCGTTCGGGTACAGCGCGCGGAAGATGCCGCCTGGCATCAGGCCCATGCCGGCCGAGTAAGGCACGACTTTACCGGTGAGGCCCAGGGTCATCATGGTGCGACCGTGGTAAGCGCCGGTGAAGGCGATCACACCGGCACGGCCAGTGGCGGCACGGGCGATTTTCACGGCGTTTTCCACGGCTTCGGAACCGGTGGTCACCAGCAGGGTTTTCTTGGCGAAATCACCTGGCACCTTGGCGTTGATCTTTTCGCACAGCTCAACGTACGGCTCGTAGGCCAGTACCTGGAAGCAGGTGTGGGTCAGCTTGTTCAGCTGTTCGGTCACGGCCGCAATGATTTTCGGGTGCACATGGCCGGTGTTCAGCACGGCAATACCGCCGGCGAAGTCGATGAATTCACGACCTTCAACGTCGGTCACGGTCGCGTTCTTCGCCGATTCAGCGAAGATCGGGTGAATCTGGCCAACACCACGTGGAACAGCTGCAGTACGGCGGGCCATCAGTTCAGCGTTAGTCTTGCTCATTACAGTCCTCATTCACCGCTCATCGGGCGGTGTGGTTCAAGGATTAAGCGGGAGGAATCGGCGGTGGCAGCATGCGATGATCGACTGCCACGGCGTTCCCGGCCGCAGAGAAAATTCCGGTTTGAAACGACGCAAAGGGACAGCGCTCTCGTGCCCTTTGCGTTTGCAGCGATCCCTTCCCGGCTTAGATGCCCAGGCAGAGGTATTTGATTTCCAGGTAATCCTCGATGCCGTACTTGGAGCCTTCACGGCCCAGGCCCGACGCCTTGATGCCGCCGAACGGCGCGACTTCGTTGGAGATCAGCCCGGTGTTGACGCCGACCATGCCGTATTCCAGGGCTTCAGCCACACGGAACACCCGGCCCAGGTCGCGAGCGTAGAAGTAGGAAGCCAGACCGAACTCGGTGTCGTTGGACATCGCGATCACTTCGGCTTCGTCTTTGAAGCGGAACAGCGGTGCCAGCGGGCCGAAGGTTTCTTCCTTGGCGACAGCCGCGTCTTTCGGCACGTTGGTCAGGATGGTCGGCTCGAAGAAGTTGCCTTCCATCGGCTTGCCACCGGCCAGCACGGTGGCGCCTTTGGCCACGGCGTCAGCGATGTGCTCTTGCACCTTGGCCACGGCTTTCTCGTCGATCAGCGGGCCAGTGGTGGTGCCTTCTTCCAGACCGTTGCCGATCTTCAGCTTGGCCACCGCCACTTTCAGCTTCTCGGCGAACGCGTCGTAGACCGAATCCTGAATGTACAGACGGTTGGCGCAGACGCAGGTCTGGCCGTTGTTGCGGTACTTGGAGATGATCGCGCCTTCGACGGCCTTATCCAGGTCTGCGTCGTCGAACACGATGAACGGCGCGTTGCCGCCCAGCTCCAGCGAGACTTTCTTGATGTCCTTGGCGCATTCCGCCATCAGCTGACGACCGATTTCGGTCGAGCCGGTGAAGGACAGCTTGCGCACGATCGGGTTGCTGGTCAGCTCGCTGCCGATGTCGCCGGCGCTGCCGGAGACCACGCTGAACACGCCTTTAGGGATGCCGGCGCGCTGGGCCAGTTCGGCCAGGGCGAAGGCGGAGAATGGGGTTTGCGACGCCGGCTTGAGCACCATGGTGCAACCGGCGGCCAGCGCCGGGCCGGCTTTACGGGTGATCATCGCCGCCGGGAAGTTCCACGGGGTGATCGCGGCGGTCACGCCGATCGGCTGCTTGATCACGATCAGGCGCTTGTCTGGCTGGTGGCCCGGGATCACGTCGCCGTAGATGCGCTTGGCTTCTTCGGCGAACCACTCGATGAACGAAGCGGCGTAAACGATTTCGCCCTTGGCTTCAGCCAGCGGCTTGCCCTGCTCGAGGGTCATCAGGCGCGCGAGGTCGTCCTGGTTCTCGATCATCAGTTCGAACCAGCGACGCAGCTTGCCTGCACGCTCCTTGGCGGTCAGTGCACGCCAGGCCGGCAGCGCTTTGTCAGCGGCTTCGATGGCACGGCGGGTTTCGGCGGCGCCCATTTTCGGCACGGTGCCGAGGATTTCGCCGGTGGCCGGGTTGTTGACCTTGATCGTCTGACCGTTGTCCGCATCCACCCAAGCGCCATCAATGAAGGCTTGCTGGCGGAACAACTGGGTATCTTTAAGCTGCATGTCGGCTTTCCTTAACAGCACCGCGGCCTGCGCGGAGCAAAATTATGATTGTAGAAAGGCGCCTCGCAAGGCTGCCGTCAGGGAAATCATGGACCGGGCTGAAACCTCTAAATAGCGCACGGTTGCAAACACGTGCGGCTCAACACCCGATCAAAGAGCGTTTGAAATCTCAAACGGATCGTAGGAGCAAAGGGGTTAAAGGACAATAGGCCGTTCGAAAAAAAGAACAAAAACCCAGCGTTTGCTGGTTTTTTCAGATCAACGAGCAAAAACCCCCGGCCGCAGCCAAACCATAGATCAGCCGGGAAAAAGCGCCAAGCGAGGGTTTTGCAGGACGTTACAGCTTTAAGGAATGCAGCGTCTGCGCACCGACACGCGCACTGACAAAACCCGCCCAAACCCGGCATGGACGCCCCGAGCCGACCTAGGTATGATGTCGCCCGCTGCACCAGTAGCTCAGCTGGATAGAGTACTGCCCTCCGAAGGCAGGGGTCGTGGGTTCGAATCCCGCCTGGTGCGCCATGAATTGAAACCAGAAAGCCCCGGACTATGATGGTCCGGGGCTTTTTTGTGGCTGTGATTCGGCAATTGCTGTCCATGCCTGAAACACCTATCTTATCCTGCGTTTTCCTCAACGCATTCAATATGGCGATCAACGCCAAATCATGTATGCACTGGTACGACTGAGAACAAAGGAAGTGATATGGCAAAATTTGGATGATCCGTGGCGAGTCTGGTCGTCTATACGACGACTTCCGCGAACGGGGTGCCGCTGCCATTGGATGGTCAAACTCGCACCGTTGGCCAAACTGCGAAAAAGCAGTCAACCGAAGCTGACTGCCTAGTGCGACTGGCTACGTGATTGCTGCGGGCTTACAGAGACCATTCATTCGACAGAGACTCTGCCTGCTTCAGCACCAACTCCACTGCATCTGATTGCTCGTCTGGCGGGTACTTCCACCGCTGCAAACAGCGACGCACCAAAATGCGCAGCTTCGCCCGTACGCTCTCACGAACCTGCCAATCGATTGTCGTACTGGCGCGCAGCTTCTCGGTAAGCTCCATGGCGATTTTCTTGAGCGTCTCATCACCCAGCTCGCGCACCGCGCTTTCGTTGTTAGCCAACGCATCGTAGAAGGCTATTTCATCGTGGCCCAAGCCCAGCGAAGCTTCTCGCGCCAGCGCGGCCTTGAATTCCTTGGCCATCTGGATCAGTTCTTCGATGACCTGCGCCGTCTCGATCGCTCGGTTGTGATACATGCGTAATGTCTCCAGCAAGCGGTCGCCGTACTTCTTCTCCTGCACTACGTTGTTGCGCGCGCGCGCCTTAACTTCGTCACGCAACAGTTTTTCCAGCAGCTCCACGGCAAGGTTGCGGCTTTCCATCTGCCGCACGTCCTCCAGGAACTCATCCGAGAGCAGGCCGATGTTGGGCTTATCCAACCCGGCCAGCGTAAAAATATCGTCCACCCCATCTGAGATGATGGCATTGTCCAGAATCTGCTTGAGCGCGCTGTTCTTCTCGGCATCGCTTCGCTTCTTATCGACAGTGGTGAACTTGGTAATGGCCGCCTTGATGGCCGAGAAGAAGGCTATCTCCTTACGCAGTGGCGCGGCTTCATCCAACGTGCCACACAACGAAAAGGCCTTAGTCACTGCCAGAATGGTGTCGAGGAAGCGTGTTTTTCCGTCCTTCAGGCCCAGAATATGGTTGGCAACGGGCACCAGTAGTTCGAGTGGCCGGGTCTCAAATGCGCTGTAGTCGAAACCGTGCATCATTCCTCGCACGATATCCATCTTCTCTAACAACACAGCTAATGCTTCAGCAGAGTTGTGAGTGGGGTCACCCTTACCTTTGGCATCGGTATAGGTCTTCAGCGCCGCTTTCAGCTCGTTGGCGATGCCGATATAATCAACCACCAGGCCGCCAGGCTTGTTCTTAAATACCCGGTTGACGCGGGCAATGGCCTGCATCAGGTTGTGGCCTTTCATGGGTTTGTCGATGTACATGGTGTGGCAACACGGCGCGTCAAAGCCTGTCAGCCACATGTCGCGCACAATCACCAGCTTCAGCGGGTCTTTCACGTCTTTGAAGCGAGTTTCCAGACGTTTCTTCACCTGCTTGCTGTAAAGGTGCGGCTGCAACAGGGTCTTGTCGGCAGCCGATCCTGTCATCACGATCTTGATAGCCCCTAGCTCGGGGTCATCGCTGTGCCAGTCAGGACGCAAGCTTACGATGGCGTTGTAGAGATGGGCGCATATATCGCGACTCATGCACACGATCATGGCCTTGCCGTCTGCCACAGATACGCGCGCCTCAAAGTGTTCGATCAGGTCACGCGCCACTTGCTGCAGGCGAGGCTCTGAACCCACAAGCTTTTCCAGCGCGGCCCACTCGCCTTTGGTTTTTTCTCGGCTGACGATGTCTTCTTCGTCTTCTACAACCTCTTCAACCTGCTCATTGAGCGTGTCGATTTCGGCTTGGTTCACATCCAGCTTGGCCAAACGGCTTTCGTAGAAAATCGGCACTGTTGCGCCATCATCCACGGCATCCTGGATGTCATAGATGCTGACGTATTCACCAAACACTTCGCGGGTATCACGGTCTTCCAAGGCAATTGGCGTGCCTGTAAAACCAAGGAAGGTGGCGTTCTTCAATGCGTCGTGCAGATGTTTGGCATAGCCGAACACGTACTTGCCTGTCTTGGTGTCCAACCGGCCTTTGGTGCCATACTGGCTGCGGTGGGCCTCATCGGATATCACCACGATATTGGTGCGATCAGAGAGCAACGGATGCTTCTCTTCCTCTTCCTGCAGCGCGAATTTTTGCACCGTGGTGAAGATGATGCCGCCCGCCTCGCGTGAAGCCAGCATCTCGCGCAGCTCATCGCGGTCACCGGCTTGCAGAGGGGTGGTCTTGAGCAGGTCACTGGCGGCGCAGAAGGTGGCGTATAACTGGCCATCCAGGTCATTGCGGTCGGTCACGACGACTAACGTGGGGTTCTTCATCTCGGGTTGCTGCAACAGCTTACCCGCGTAGCACGCCATGGTGATGCTTTTGCCCGATCCCTGCGTGTGCCACACCACGCCTGCTTTGCGTGAGCCAGGCTGCACCTCTTTGGCATAGGTCGCACGCTCTTCGTGGACCGCAAGCACACCTTTATCCGCACTTTGGGACGCAATCACCGTGGCGCGCACGGCCTCGCGAACCGCATGAAACTGGTGATAGCCGGCAATCTTTTTGACGATGCTGTCGCCATCCTGCTCGAACAACACGAAGTGCCGCACGTAATCAAGAAACAACTCGGGCTTGAAGAAGCCACGCACCACCGTCTCCAGCTCCATCTGCAGGCGCGGACGGTCGTCTTCGTTCAGGATGGTGCGCCAGGGCAACATACGTTCGGCGTTAGCCGTCAGCGAACCGACCCGCGCTGTCCAGCCATCACTCACCACCAAGGCGGCGTTGCTGTTGAACAGGTCGCTGATCTCGTCCTTGTATGTCTGCAGCTGGTTAAAGGCGTCCCAGACGTCTGTTTGTTCGTTGGCGGGGTTCTTCAGCTCCACCACGGCCAACGGCAAGCCGTTGACGAAGGCGATCAAGTCGGGCCGGCGTGGTTGCCTCGTGCCGGTGATGGTGAATTGGTTCACCACCAGAAAGTTGTTGTTGCTGGGCTGGGCAAAGTCGATGAAATACACCCAGTCCTGCTTCTTCTGCTCGCCGACTTCAAACTCCACCGCCACACCGCTGAGCAACAAGCGGTGGACGCTGCGGTTGCGCACCACCATCTGCGGCTCGCTCACCGTTTGCAGCGCATGCACGGCCTGCTCAAGGGCGGCAGCCGGAATCTGCGGATTAATCCGTGCCAGTGCGGTCAACAGGCGCTCTCGCAGAACCACCTGGCGGTAGTAGGTACGCTCTGGGGCGCTGCTATCCGGCGCTATATCCGGGCCGTGGGCAAATTGCCAGCCAACCTGCTGGAACCAGCTCAGGCACAGTTCTTCGAGTTGCTGTTCGTTCAACATGTGAAACCCTTATGCCTTCCTGGGCTACCTGGCAAACGCCCTGGTTTGTGATGAGATAAGAAAACCCATGCAAATCAATGATTTAATGGATATTCGGCGACCAAGGCTGATTTGCGATGAAATGGCGGCTATGCCCATGCTGGGATGTACCCCGCATAGCGACTGGAGTCCGGCGTTTTTCAAGTTATGAGGCTTAAAGATGCTGCAAAGCCATAAGTCGATCTGTCCTGGTGAGCGGCTCATCCAAATACCACCTGTCTACGCGCTACAGCGATAGCCAGTCTGAGAATTTGTTCCAGCAGGCTGTGATCCGGCTTACCCTCAGCATCGTGGGGCGTCGTATACCAGAGCGGTCGAATCCTCAGCTGCAACAGCCGGGCTTCCTTACGGGCCCGTTCTTGCTGTGTGGCGGGTTCATTGAGCAGGGCAAAGTGATCCGGGATTTCAAATGCCGCTTCATCGACCACTGATTTGAAGAGATCGAGCGTCTTGTCCTGCTCCAGGCTACAGCCCAAGAACAGCAGTGAGTGGCTGATAAAGATTTGCCGCAGCGCCCGAGGCAACTGTTTTTGGAACGCGAACGGCTCGCCTGCGGCTCCGCCGTAGGCCTCCTGGTATTGCGCTTGGGTGAATACATGGGTGTTGGCCTGCCCGGCATCCCCGTGCAGCTTCAGAATGCACCGCTCACCGCGCAACAGCCGCTGCACGAAGTTATTGCCCGCCTGCATGCCGTGCATATAGCCATCCAATGGCTGGGTCTTTTCTCGAAACAGGTCCTCGATGACCGTATCGAAATTGGTGGTGACGATACAGCCGTTGGCGAGATCAGCTAGCAGTGTAACCGGCCCGGTGATCGCCCCGCGCTGGCGAAACTCGGTCTTGATGAAATGCCGCACAATTTCTGCGTCCGTTTCGTGCAGCACTTGCGCGGCTTGCAGGTAGTCGTATAGCGCCATCAGCGGCTCGATGTCCTGCACATCCAGACCACCTAGCTTTTGTGCGATCTTGCGCAACGCCTCGCCCCACATCGGATAACCGCAGGGCTTGGAGAGCCCCGCACCGACAAACGGCGCGATTCGCCCAAACCGAATGGCATCCACCAGGTCAAGGAAGACGGCTTGCTGGTCTGAGCCCTTGATAAAGGCCGTCGCCGCTTCATGTTGATTGACCTGACACTGGCCTTCCCAGTGATCCAACTCATCCAGGTAGGCGTCGCGCTCTACCCAGTACAAGGCATCGCTCACCTTGATCAGGTACTCGTGTTCCGGATCGCGCAAACTTTTAAATGACAGAGGCTCAGCCTCATCGAGCACCGTATTGAATTGCTGATTCGATGAATAAGCCGCCTGCAAGGCCTCCTCGACTTTGTCCACGATAAGCTTGTTTTCGCGGAGCTTCTTTATATCCATCAAGCGGTCCCTGCTTGTTCGGCTAGTGCTTCGACAGACAACTCGCCCGAGAGCAGCTTCGGGAGAAGAGTGTTACGCAATTCACCGAGCACACGCATCTGTTGAGCGAGGCGTTGCACCTGCCGAAAGAGAGGGGCAGCCGCGACTTGAAATGCTGCCAGCAGCACGGGGTCTGGGGTCAGCAAAGTTAAGGACTCGATGTGCGCCTTAGTGATAGCCTCGCGCGACGCGCCTGCATTCAGGCCGAGCAAATAGCTCTTGATATCTGGTCGCAGTAGGTGCATGTGAATAAAACGCGGCGGTACGCCAGCCTTGGCCCGGATTATTGCTACGTGCTGACTCACTCGAGCCGGAAGTGCATCAGGCTCGACAACACAGGTACGCAGAATTGACGCACCAGTGATGTTGAGCAGAACATCGTCTTCTTGAACCGTGACACCATTAAGCTGGGTGGCGGCTTCGTCCGAAATGCGGGCCAAGCCCTCCCAGACAAAAAAGCCGTCGAAGACGTTTTGACTGCGAATGAGCGCCACGCCCTCTTCGAGGTAAACTTCTTTGCCGCCTCGCGGTGTTGAACCGCTGCCAATCTTGTCCGTGAGCTGTGCCAGTGTTTTGTAGCTCCAGCCCTTGGGAACCCCACCCAACTCCGACTCTACCATCTCATCCGGAAACAGCGCAGCGGTGGCAGCGAGTTGTTTGTATTGCTCAGGTGGCAGCGCATCGAGTTCGGCATCAGGTTTTCCGCTGATGGAGCTTATCGCGGCGCGCAGCGGGTCGCGGCCCTCGGCAAGGGCTGCGATCTTGGCTTTGACCGGGTCGAAATCGACAAACCACGATCTGAAGATGGACTGAGCTATGGCTTCGAGGGTTTGGTTGATGCAGCGGTTAAGGTTTATCTGTCCGTCTACTGATTCAAGATTCGCGGTGATAAATACTCTGAGATTTTCAGGTGGGTTCGGAACCAACAAACCTTTCAAAGCCGCTGCCGAAATATTTCCCTGAACAGATCCATTGTCTAGCGATTTGATTACGTTTTGTGCCTCAGGACAACCAAGCACAAATCGCAGATACCGTGCCATTCCTTCATCGCTCGCTCTGAGGATCACAAGTGAGGAAGCAATAGCACCCTTTGAATCATCCCCTACATACCCGAGCTTCCCAAGTGAGCCTCGCAGACAAAAAAGAATGTCTCCGCGCTGAACATGCCCGCTACGAAGTTTCGAATAGGACGCGGGGGGAATTTTTTTGGCTTCTTGCCAAGCAATCTTTCCCTCACCGACATCCGTCGCACTAAGGAACGGAATTCCGTCCGAAACGTAGTCGGTTGGTTTTGGGTAGTTCTCTCCTCGGTCTCCATTTATAAACCTTGCCAGGGATCCAAGAGGCACAAGGTCAAAGCGGGACTTAAAACTCATAACCCAACCCCGCCAAGTTCTTCTTGATTTCCTTCTCCAGTTTTGCACTTTCTGCAAACTGCTCTGCCAACTGCGCCGTCAGCCGCGTCATCTTGTCGGCAAAGGCTTCACCGTCATCTTCCTGCTCCTCGGCACCTACATAGCGCCCCGGCGTTAGCACATGCTGGTGCTTGCGAATGTTGTCAAGCGAAGTTGAGGAGCAGAAGCCCGGGACGTCTTCGTAATCCTCGCCGTGCTGCCAGGCATGGAAGGTGTCGGCCACTTTCTGAATGTCGTCCTGGGTGAAGTCGCGCAACACGCGGTCTTTCATATAGCCAAGCTGGCGCGCGTCGATAAACAGGAACTCGCCGCGCCGGTCGCGCTTCTTTTTGTCCAGGTTAAAGCCGTTGGCCTTGTCTTTGGTGAGGAACCAGATACAGGCAGGAATCTGCGTGTTGGTGAACAACTGGCCGGGCAGTGCGACCATGCATTCCACATAGTCTTGCTCGATCAGCTGCTTGCGGATTTCGCCTTCGTTGTTGGTGTTACTGCTCATCGAGCCATTAGCCAGCAGCAGCGCCATACTGCCGGTGGGGGCCAAGTGGTAGAGCATGTGCTGCAGCCAGGCGAAGTTGGCGTTGCCTTGCGGGGGCGTGCCAACCAGCCAGCGGGGGTCTTGCTCCAGTTTGGCGTTCCACCACTCCTTCATATTGAAGGGCGGGTTGGCCATCACGTAGTCGGCGCGCAGATCGGGATGCAGGTCGTTTTGCAGGGTGTCGCCAGGCTGACCTCCAAAGTTAAAGTCCAGCCCGCGGATGGCCATGTTCATGGCTGCCAGCTTCCAGGTAGTAGGGTTGCTTTCCTGACCATAAACACTGATTTGGCCGGTCTTACCGTTAACCACTTTGCCGCCGTGCTCGGCGATAAACTCCTCGCTTTGCACAAAGAAACCGCCCGAACCCATGGCCGGGTCATACACCCGCCCCTTGAAAGGCTGCAGCATCTCGACGATCAGCGTGACGATGCTCTTGGGCGTGTAGTACTGGCCGCCTTTTTTGCCCTCCGCCAGGGCAAACTGGCCAAGGAAGTACTCGTAGACGTGGCCGAGGATGTCTTTGCTCTTTAGATTCAGCGGCTGGCCGTTGTAGCTAGGCTGGCTGAAGTTGGTATCGGAGAAGTGGGCGATCAGGTCGGCCAACTTGTGGCTGTCGAGCTGGGTGCGGGAAAACTCCTTGTTGAGCACGTTCTTGAGTTTGACGTTCTCGCGCTCGATGGCTTCCATGGCGTTGTCGATCAGCCAGCCGACGGTGCGCATCTTTTCTGCCGTGTCTTTACCCGGCGCGTTCCAGGGCAAAGGTTCGCCGGGTGGTAGTTGCGCTAACTCACGCAGGGTTTGCCAGCGCGCCTCAATCGGCACCCAGAAAACGTTTCGCTCGGTGTAGTAGTCGCGCACCTCCAACTCGGCGGCGACATTCTCTTCGTACTCTTCGCTGCCAAGGTCGCCGTAATCCGCCGGGTCCATGAAGTAATCGTCGGCAGGGTTGGTGAGTTGCGCGCGCAGCTCGCGCTGGCGTTCCTCGAAGGCGTCGGATACGTACTTGAGAAAAATCAGGCCAAGCACCACGTGCTTATAAACCGATGCATCCAAGGAAGAACGCAGCTTATCAGCGGCCGTCCAGAGCTTCTTTTCGAGCTCAGTGAAAAATTGTTGTTCGATGGGGTTCATCTGGTCATTCCCTAATGGCTAGGCACGCCGTTTTAGCAGGGCATGTCCAGCGAGATTCGCGCTCAGCGCCTCGCTAAGTGCTGAGAGGCTGTAGTGCGCGGAAAGATACATGCCGTGGCCCTTTTAACGCCACAGCAAATGGCATGGCGAGCCACAAATAACTCTATTTGACTGAATCCCCTGCTTTTGTAGCCATCTAAGAACCACTTGTGGCGTAAGCATTATCGTTCTCGATTGACCGTACCAGGCTGGTCACAGCCAGTAACGTGCTCGGCGTCTATTGGCCAAGGCAGATGCATGCGGTGGTCAGTGCGAATGCAATTGGCTGGGTGGCGGCAATGCAGTTTGGTGGACAAGCGTGATGCAATTATGTAGCAGGGATTTGCTGCGAGTGATGCCACAAATTTGCCACACTCGCTCTGCTAACCGGGGCGACAACCCGCTAAACCCAGCTATCACAACCCGTTGATTTCCCGCCGAATCCCCGCTAACGTATTGATTCTAAACGTCGACTTTTAGGACTCCGAAGGCAGGGGTCGTGGGTTCGAATCCCGCCTGGTGCGCCATGAATTGAAACGAGAAAACCCCGGACTGTGATGGTCCGGGGCTTTTTTGTGGGCGCAACTTTTCCTGGCAAATGATTACGCAAGGCTTAAACAGATGGGGCAGTTGTCAACTTAGAGTTGACAACTGCCCCAGTCGACGCACTAAACGTCATCGACGAAATCTTCGACATTGCCGCTCATGACTGAAGCAATTACCTTACTCTGCGATTCTTGCGATGCGCTACGAGATCGGTCGGGAAAACTAGCAATCGCATACGAAACTCAAAAACCAAGGAGGTGATATGACCAAAATGTGGATGATCCGTGGCGAGTCTGGTCGCCTGTACGATGATTTCCGTGAGCGCGGTGTGGTCGCAATCGGATGGTCAAAGCTCGCACCGTTGGCGAAGCCCGGCATGTCGCGCAAGGAAGTCACTCGCCTCTATCAAGACATTGAGCCCAACATCAAACCCGGCACAGCCATATCAGGTGCATCGCAGGTTTGGCGCTTCATCAATGAAATTCAGCCCGGCGACTGGGTCGTCACCTACTCTCCCGCCAACCGCACCTATCTCGTTGGCAAGATCACCGGTGATTTCAAACATAACCCTGATTTGGCTGACATCGGTATGTCCCTGACGCGTCCGGTGCAGTGGATTGATCAAGAAGTAGATCGCGACAGCCTTACCTCCGCGAGCAAAAACAGCCTCGGCTCCACGCTCACAGTGTTCGTCGTTCCAGACTTCGCGTTGCAAGAGCTAAAAGCGATGGCAGCTGGCAACAAGCCTCCGGCGCTACCGCCTGTCGAAGAAGAATATCCGGATAGCGACCCTCTGGCTGGCATGGAAAGTCTGGCGCTTGAACGTATCAAGGATCTGATCAGCGCCCTGCCGTGGGACGATATGCAGCATCTTGTTGCCGGTATTTTGCGAGCAATGGGTTACAAGACGCAGGTCTCTCCGGCTGGTCCTGATCGCGGTAAGGACATCATCGCGTCACCGGATGGATTCGGCTTTGAGAATCCACGAATCATCGTGGAGGTTAAGCACCGCAAAGAGCAGATGGGTAGTCAGCAAATCCGCAGCTTCCTTGGTGGACGGCACAAGGATGATCGCGGACTTTATGTGAGTACCGGCGGTTTCAGTAAGGACGCCTACTACGAAGCTGAGCGGGCTAATGTGCCGCTAACGCTTTGGACATTGGACAACCTCGTACGCGCATTGATTGAGCATTACGGCCAGACCGATTCGGAGACCAAGCGGTTGATACCGCTAAAGATGACGTACCTGCCTGTTGCTGTCTGACACGCTGATGTTCTAACTCTCGAACGATACCCGGCCAGATGCTCCAAAATGGGCAACCATCAAGTAAAACTTGACGGTTCGAGCCTCGTACTTGAGTCGGGTCAGGTAGCTTTCTTGGGTAGTTTCTGAGGTGGTTTCTTGGGCAGTTTCTTGGGTAGCCCCAAGAAAATCGATCGTGGTTTTTCTAGCATCGCTGTCCGACCACCCTCAGCGCTCAGTACTTTGGGGTGGGAGTTCCATGGTTATCCGTCACTCCGTCGTCCAGTCAAACTCGTCGTAATCGTCGTCTTCGTCTTCCTGATCTTCCCCAACCTCCTCAAAAACCTCGTCCTCTTCCACGACGTCTTCTTCCGACTGGTTCAGCAGAAACTCCTTGCGAGCCTCGGTAATCGCTCGCCGCATCTCCTCGCCCTTCTGCGGGCAGTTGAGGAGTTGGGCGATGCGGTCGATTTTTGGTGCCACTTTGTTCTCCAGCGCTTCAGCCATGGCCCGATAGTGCGCGTTTTTGCCGGGCAATGCCAAATGGCTGGAGATTCATCCGCTCGCTAGCAGCGGATTTGTTCGCGGCACAGGCGTCGCGGTAAAGGCAGGCAACGAAACACGGGGCTGCCCGCCTCAGTGGATGAACGTGATCCTTCATCCACTGAGGCAGCCAGCCCTTTCAGATCGGGTTAAACGCCGCTGAAAATTTTTTCAGCGGTGATAACGCCGCACCACGCTGCTGTTACGCAGTACGTGGCCTTTGATTTTGTCCATCAGCTCGGCGCGGGTCAGGCCGGCGGGCAAGGCGTCCGGGGCCAGATCGAGGGCGTAGATCTGAATGATGTAGTGGTGGGCGCTGTCGCCGACCGGAGGGCAAGGCCCGATGTAGTGGGTGGTGCCTTTGGTGTTGGTACCGCCCACGCCTTCAAGACTGGATTTGGCGCCGACGCCGGCCGGGATCTGCCGGGTGGTGGCCTTGATGCCGTAGTGAATCCAGTGATCGACGCCCAGGCCTTTCTGGCCGTCCGGATCGTGCATGACGATCGCGTAGCTCAGGGTACCGGCAGGGCCCGCATTCCAGGCCAGCGCTGGCGACTGGTTCTTGCCGCCACAGCCTGCCGCATCGCTCGCGGCAGCCGAGGTGAACAGGCGGTTGTCCGAGACACCGGGGATGTCGAGGGTAAAGCGCTCGGCCGCCTGCGCCGGAAACTGCACGCAAAGGGCGACGGCGACGGCCGCCAGCCAAGGGTTGAGAGAGGTCAATCGGGTCATTCCGGGAGCACCTTGTGCAGTTGGGCCTTCGTCGGCCTGCAAACTATAGCCGTACCGTTCGTGCCGTGGCAGTAGCAATTGGCTGAACCTCGCACTGCGCCGCAAACTCGTAAGAGAAATACCTGCCAGGAGCACGAACATGAGCCTGCACCGTGTCGCCCGTTTCGCCGATGTCCCTGAAGACCGTGGCCTGCCGGTGCAGATCGGCGACTGCAAGCTGGTTTTGTTGCGTGTCGCCGGCCAATTACGTGCATTTCAGGGCGAATGCCCACACGCCGGCGCGCCATTGGCTGACGGAGCGCTGTGCCATGGTCGTCTGATCTGCCCGTGGCACAAAGCCGCGTTCCGCGCCGAAGACGGTGCACTGTGCGAACCGCCGGCGCTGGACAGCCTCAAGCGTTATCCGCTGGAAATGCGTGGTGATGAAGTCTGGGTGGATGATCAGCCGATATTCGATCCGCATGTTCCACCGGCCGATGATGCGCGCACCTTTGTGATCGTCGGTGCCGGAGCAGCAGGCACGGCGTGTGCGGCGGCGCTGCGGGAAAAGGGCTTTGGTGGCCGCGTCGTGATGATCGACCATGAACCCGAGGCCGGCTATGACCGTACGGTGCTGAGCAAATTCGTCCTCGCCGCAGAGATGCAAGTCAGCGAAACCCCGCCGCTGCGTGATGACGTTTTTTACCGTGAACAACGCATCGAACGCCTTCAGGACGAAGTCCGGTCAATCGATGTCGACGGCAAAATCCTGCACCTGCGCGAGGGCCAATCCCTGCGTTACGACGCGGCCGTGCTGGCCACCGGTGCTGTGCCCAATTCACTGGAGCTGCCCGGCGCCGATCTGCCGCAAGTCTTTGTCCTGCGCTCGAAGGCGCAAGCCGGGCAGATCATGAGCGCAGCCAAGGCGGAGCAACGCGCGGTCATCATCGGTGACAGCTTTATCGCCCTCGAATGCGCTTCGGCGTTGCGCCAGCACGGCCTCGAAGTGACCGTGCTGGCGCGGCACCAGGTACCGTTCGCCGCGCAGTTCGGCGAAGCCGTGGGCAAAGCGATCCGTGCACTTCACGAAAAAAACGGGGTGAAGTTCATCGCTGAGCATCAAGCGCGGGAAATCGTTGGTGAAGGCAAGGTGGAGGCAGTGCTGCTGGATAACGGCCTGCGGGTGAAGGCGGATCTGGTGCTGGCAGGGATCGGCGTACGTCCGGCCACCGAGGCCTTCGCCTCGCTGCCCAGGGAAAAGGATCAGTCATTGCGGGTCGATGCCGGCATGCGCGTCGCTGAAGGCCTGTGGGCGATTGGCGACATCGCGACCTTTCCCTTGAACGGCCAGCCACAACGCATCGAACACTGGCGCCTGGCCCAGCAACACGCGCGCATCGCCGCCGCCAACATGCTCGGCGCTGACGAGCATTATCTGGACGTACCGTTTTTCTGGACCTGGCACTTTGGCAAGAACTACGACTACCTGGGCCACGCCGAACATTGGGATGAAGTGGAGTTCATCGGTGAGCCGGAACAGCCACCGTTCCTTGGCCTGTTCGGCAGAAACGGCGTCGTCGTGGCCGCCGTGGCGTGCGAGAAAGAGCGGGAGATGGCCATGCTCGCCGAACGCATGAAGCAACCGCTGCAGATGGAAGAAGCGTGGGAGCTGATTCGCGGGTGAATACAGCTCCTGCCGAGGTTCGTGAGCCGTTCAGTGAGCCGTTGGCCCGCGATTGTCATCGTCTTCCGAGTGCAGAAAGATCACCCGCGGATGCTCCAGCGGCGCCAGCGGCGGTGGCAGTTCCGTGGCCTCGACTGGCCTGAAGTTCAGCACGACACGGCTGACATCGCCCTCCTGGTCGTTATGAATGGTGATCACCCCGGGGGTGCGCAGCTGCTGCAAGCGGTCATCGCAGATCTTGAAGCTCTTGCTCAGGCCTTCGTCATCGACAACCGGTGCCGGTAATCGACGCTGCGCGAAGCTTCGGCTTTTGCGCTGCTGATAACGCGCCCAGCCAATCAGAATGACCGCATTGACCAGCGCCACCCACAGGTAAATCTCCAACGTACCCAGGGCCTCGAACGCCGAACTGTCGATCCGCGGCCCGCCGGCGTGCGTCTCGATCAATGGCCACAACCCGCGTATCAGCAGGTACAGCAGGCCAACCCAGGCCAGCACGGTGAGGATCACATCGACCACCACCAGAAATGGCCGCTGGCGGGTCCGGATGATTTTCATTTGATGACCTCCTCTTCGTCGTCTCCGGCCGGTTTGATACCCCGGTCAGGACTGACCCAACGCGCACGCTTCTGATGTTGGCCGAACAGCACTTTGGGAAAACTGACGAGCGTGGTCAGCAGGCTGATGAACCAGAACACCAGCGGATACCACACCACCCAGAACATGGTTCGGCCCAGCCCCGGTTCGTAGCGCCGGTCGATAACGATACTGACCGCGAACTGCACCAGACAGACGAACGCCAGCAACAGTCCGGTGAACGCCGGCGGCATCAGGTGGTGTACGGCGATGGCGTCGGGCATGACCACGAACTTGCCGATCGCCCAGAAAATCACCGACAGCAGGAAGGTGAACGCCCAACCGGTCGACAGGCAGTATTCAAACAGCAGTGGCCACAGATAACGATGGCGGTACTGCCAGATGCCGCGGATGTTCTTGAACAGCACTTCGGCACCACCCTGCGCCCAGCGCAGGCGCTGCTTCCACAGGCCGCGCAGGGTCTCCGGCATGAGGATCCAGCACAGCGCACGCGGTTCGTAGAAGATGCTCCAGTGATCGAGTTGCAGCTTCCAGCTGATGTCGATGTCTTCGGTGATCATGTCTGGGCTCCAGTAGCCGACCCGGTTCAGCGCCGTACGGCGGAACGCGACGATGACCCCGGACACGGTGAAGATCCGCCCGAACACCCGTTGCGTGCGTTTGATCAGGCCGATGATCGACGAGAACTCGCCGACCTGCACCCGCCCGACCAGCGTCGACCGTGTGCGGATTCGCGGGTTGCCGGTCACCGCGCCCAGCCGCGCGTTGTCAAGCATCGGCGCCACCAGATAGGCCGCGGTGTTCGGCGCAAGCAACGCGTCACCGTCGATGCACACCAGATATTCGCTGCGCGCAGCAATGGCGCCCATGCGCAGGGCCACGGCCTTGCCCTGGTTTTCCGCCAGATGCAGGACCCGCAGCCGCGGGTCTTCCTGAGCGAGCCGGTCGAGCACTTCGGCGGTGTTGTCCTTGGAGCCGTCGTTGATCGCGATGACTTCGATGTTCGGGTAATGCTGGGCCAGCGCCGCGTGAATGGTGTCGGCGGCGTTTTCACCTTCGTTGTAGCAAGGAATCAGGATCGAGATCAGCGGCTCGCCTTCCAGTGGCGGCGGCAGGGTGTCGTCCTTCCATGGCCAATGGCGCTCCCAGTGCAGCCAGAAATACAGGCCGCCGGCAATCCACAGCCCGGACATGAACAACGGGTAGAAGAACACGAAGTCCATCAGGAACTGCCCGGTGACCAGGAAGATCAACCCCAGCGGCACGCCGAGGACGAGCGCCAGAACAAGCAGGGCTAACAGTCTATCCAGCATGTCATGGGTTCCATTTGTTGGAGAGCGCAGGCCTTACGGTTTTCAGGTCCGGCAGGTTGTCGAGGAAGTTGTCCGGGTAGTAACCGAAGCTGGTCGCACCCTGACGCTTGAGCCGGCCCATCCAGTCGGCCAGTTGCACACCGTCGATGTCGGCCTGATCCTTTTTCGTCCAGTCGCGGGCCTGCAGTTCGAACACCGTGCGATCCAGTGCACCGGGGCGCTGCTTGATCTTTGCCACCAGTTCTTCGAGCCACGGGCCGGATTGCGCCTGGGTCTGTTTTTCCATCAACGGCATGGCCATCGGCGCCGTCCAGTCGTAGGCCGCGAGGAAGTCGTCGAGGTTCTGCGCGAACCAGGCTTCGCTGTCGGGATTGAGCACCGGTTCGGCGAAGATATTGCGCGCGGTCAGCACCTGTGGGCCACGGATAGCCCGGACTTTGGCGGTCAGCTCGTTGGTGAAGTCGATCAGGTATTGGCTCTTGAAGCGCGTCCAGCGCTGCATCGCCTCCGGATCGGCGCGCAGCGCGGCAATCGAACCCGGCAAACCGTGTGCTGCATAAGCTTTCAGCGCTTGCGGACTGGCATCTTCGAAGTCCGAGAGCACCGCGTCGTCGTGGTAAAGGATGCCGTCGACCGAAGTCAGGCGCGCCACGTCTTCGTAGATTTCGCCAATGATCCGCCGCACTTGCGGATCGAACGGCGACAAACGCTGGTACTGGTCCGGATCCACCGCAGTGGTGCCGGTCTTCGGATCCCAGCGAGTTACGCGCGGCAGCTTCGAATCGAGGCCGAAACTCAGCACCGGCATCCACGCGAACACTTTCACGTGGGCCCGTGTCCGCAGTTGCCAGGCTACACGGTCGAAGATATCGGCGCGCACCGGCAAGTGACGGTTGGGGAAATACAGCGAGTGCACCAGACCATCGCCTTTCGGATCGGCGAAAGCTTGCAGGAACACGGTGTTGGCGCCCATGTCGGCCATGCGCTGGATCAGTTTGCCGAGGTTGATTTCCTGCTGCGCCGGATCAGGGTCGTAAACGTTGTCCAGATCCACGTGCACCACGCGCATGGTGAAGTCCGATTGCACGCCGACGATGCTGTTGGCGAAATGCTCGCCGTCAGGATCGGAGGCAACGAGGAAGCGCGGGCTGCTCATCAGGTTGTCGAGAGCGTCGAGGCCGTCGTCGAGCGTCAGAGCCAATTCATAGCCTTCTTCGCCAATGACCGTCAGCGAAGTGCCATCCGCCGTCCCGTACGGCCAGACCCAGACGCGCGGCTTCTTGCCGGTGACCTTGCGGATTTTTTCCGAAATGGTCACCACGTCGTTGCGAATCCGTGCGCGGAAATCATCTTCCGATTCATAGCGCTTGGTCACCGGATCATAACGCCGGGTCGCGGCCGCCGGCTGCAGGTTGCCCTGCGGATTGGCGAGGATGCCCTTGTGGCTCGCGTCGGTGTGAGCGGCGATTTCCACCAGCCCCGATTGCGAGATTTCCCGCACCTGGTCCCAGGTCAGAAACTCGGAACGCGGACGCATATCGCCAGCGAAATCCACCCGTTGGTTCGAGGGTGTATCGATCCAGGTGCCGACCGGCGCCAGCAAGGCGTGCCAGTTGTAGGCGCGCAGCACCGGCAGCACGCGAGTATAGAAGCTTGAATAACCGTCGTCGAAACTGAGCAGAATCGCTTTGGCCGGCAGTTCCGGGCCGCCCTTGCGCGCCGCCATGATCTGATCGACGGTTACCGGCTTGTAGCCGTTCTCGCGCAGCCAGGCCAACTGTTCGATCATGCGCTCGGTGCGTACTGCCACCACCGCCTGATCCGGATCGCGGTCTTCGATGTCGTGATAAGCAATGCCCAGCACGTGATTTTTCGGCCACGGTTTTTCGCTGGCCGCCAGCGGTCGTTCCGACGGCGGCGCGAAGGCCGGGGCTTGCTGGGCACAGGCGCTGACCAGCAGCACTCCCAGCAGAAGGATGAAACGCGAAATCAAAGGCATCTTCAAACTCTTCTAGAAGCGGAAAGTGAGGTCGACGAGCAGACGCAGATCGGTTTCCCGATCGCCGTCGTAGGGCCGGTTGATCACACTGAACAAGCCGCCCACCTCGAACACGTCGTTCCAGGCATAACGTTGGCCATAACCGAGCATCGCCATGCCGCCAGTACCGTAATCACGCTGGCTGTAGGTGCCCGCACCGGCCTGGAACTGCTGGCTCCAGGAGGTTTCGTAGCGGTGGTACAGCACGTGATTGACGTTGACCGTGGGCATCACACTGAAGTCCGCCTTCGGGTTGAAGTACGGCACGTCTTCGGAGTTGGAGTTGTGGCTGGTGCCGACTTCCAGACCGGCGTCGACCTGCACGTGCGGCGTGCTGTAGACGCCCTCGCGCCCGGTGAGCAAGGCTTCGACGCGGTTGTTGCCGTCGCTGAAGTGCGATGGGCTGACGGAGAGTTTCCACTCGCGGCTTTCGTTGGCGCGCCAGCGGATGAACGCGTTGCCGCCGTTGGCCTTGATATCGCTGTTCAACGCACGCAACGGCGTCTCGGCCGACAGATAGGAGAAGCTGCCGCCGTACTGCCAGTTGTCGTTGATGTCGCGAGCAATCGCCACGCGCGCGCCTTGCTTGTCGCCATAGCCGTAGTCGTGGTTGGAGACTTCGGCTTCCAGGGTCATATCGCGGGTACGCCGCTCCAGACCCACGCGCTGGAAGCGGTCGGTACCGGTGCCTTCGGCAAAATCACCAGTGGCATAACCGGCGCCGACGAATACCCGCCAGTCTTCATCGATCGGCGGGCTGTACAGCGTGCTCTGGATGCCGAAATCACGGCTGCCGCTGACCGCCCCGGCGCCGCTGCTGCCGCCGCCATTGGCCTTGCCGCCGTAGGCTTCGACGCGCAGTTCGGACATGTCATGCACTTCACGCTCACGCTCGGCGCGCTGCACCTGGCGATTGTCAGGGAAACGCTCGACGAGGTCGTCGGTCAGCGCATCCATTTGCCGCCATTCCTGCAGGGTCATGGCGGTGCGCGCCTGAGCGAGTTCCAGGCTCATGTCGCGCGGCACCATGCTCTCGACTTCCTTGAGCTGACTCTCGGCGCGGCGCGGCCAGTCACGGGCCAGATACAGATCCGCCTGGGCCACGCGCAAGCCGACGTTGCCCGGCGCCTGGTCGACGAGGGTCTGCAGGCCTTCCTCGCCGTGAGGCAGGTCGGCGCCGTACGTCCCGGCCTGCGCGGCCAATTGCTGAGCATCCATCCACTCGTCGTTGGGGTTGCCGATCGGCAGACCCTTGAGTTCGACCCGTGGCTTCTCTGACTTTGCCAGATCATCCGCAACCTTGCGGGCCTCCTCGGGGTGATCACTTTCCAGCAGCGAGTAATACAGGGCGGTGGTGTCTTCCAGACGATCCCCCGGATCGGCGTCAGGTGCCGCCAGCACCTGACGGTACAGATCGGTGGCGATTTCCGGCTGGCGCTGATCCAGATACGACGCCGCGACCCAACGCAAGGCGTAGGTCGGGACCTTCACGCCTTCGGCTTGCAGCTTCTGATATTCAGTGATGACTTCAGCGGTTCGCGTCCGCGCCTTGAGGGCGCCCATGCGGTCGATGCGCCAGCGAACCACGTCGTCGTGGGCACTGGCGTCGGGGGTCCAGGTGGCGAGCAGCTTGTCGTAGTCGGCCAGCGCGCGGTCGGCGATGACGTAGCGCTCTTTTTCGCTGCGAGTGGCGAACTCGGCGAGGCGCACACGCTCGGCGGCCAGGTCGCCTTCGAGGCGGCGCAGGGTTACCGGGTCGATCAGGCCCGGACGCTGGTTGGCCAGACGCAGTGCCGGCTCCGGCAGACGCGCCTTTTGCAGGGCCACCACATACTCACGGGCAACGTCAGGTTTGCTGCCGGCGCGGATGAACGCCTGATCATATTCAAACAGGGCATCGTATTGCTTGCCGGCGCGGGTCAGGGCATAGCCCAGTGCGAGGCGACGCGAGGGATCATCGGGTTTGGCGGCGACCAGAGCCTTGGCGCGGGTCACGGCTTCGTCGGGTTTGCCCGAGTCGGCCTGGGTCAGCGCCAGCCCCAGTTGCAGATCAGCGTTGCTCGGCTCCAGCGCCAGGGCTTTGTTGTAGACCTGGATTGCCTGATCCCAACGCTTGAGGTTGCGATAGGCACGGGCCGTGGCGGTCAGTGCCTGCACCGGCAGCGCACGGTCGCGACCCTGGGTCTCATAGACCTGCACCACTTCGGCATCAAGACCGGCCCAACTGGCGATCTGCAGGTGATCGCTGATCTGCCCGGTGGTCGATTGCCCGGGCGGCACCTGACGCAGCACATTCAGCGCGGGCGTAGTCTGCCCGGCACGGGCATCACGCACCATCTGATCATAGGGCGTATCGGCATACGCCAGTGCCGGCCAGAGCAACTGGCTGCACAGCGCGACACGAAACAACGGGCGTAAACCACGATGTAGAACAGGCACATCAATACGCGGCATTCGTCAGCATCCTTACATGGCCAGCCGGGTCGCAATGCCCCCCTTGCCCATTAGTAACGGCGGCCGAGTCGAGAGCACTCGGCCAAGCTTAGTCAGGCAGTCTTGCATGCAAGCGTAGACCAATATTCAGAACACAATAATTGTTCAGATTCGTGACGCAGCGTCTGCCCCCAACCTGAGCAAAGCCTGATGCCAGACAGCAAAACGCCCGGCGTCTGCATTGCGCAGAGGCCGGGCGTCGCTTTTGGAACGCGCGGGTGTTACTGGATCTGAACCCCGGCGAATTTGCTCATCAGGAAGCCGACGAACTGTTCCACGGTCATCTTCTGGCCGTTGAACTCCACCTGGTTGGCGGCGTAGTGCAGTTTGGTCACCACATTGGTGCCGTCGAGAGTCGCCAACTGCGAACCGACTGCCATGCCGGCAAACATGTCGGCGCCGGCGCTGGCCTGATCGACAATGGCTTTGGCATCGGTCTGGCCATCGACTTGCGCCTGCACGCTGAGCAGATCGACCAGCATCGGCTTGGACACCTGCACATTGAGGTCGAGCAGTGCGATCAACTGTTTGACCAGTTGGTCCGGCGGCATGTCCATCGAGGCCGGTTTGGTCAGGTCGATTACCAGATTGGCGCGGCTTTCACCGTTGGCGGTTTTCAGCGACAGGTTTTCCAGCGCCAGTTGCGGGCCGGCGGCCAGCAGTTTTTGCAGATCGGATTTGACTTGCGCGTTTTCCGCCTCGGTCAGATTCAGCTCCGGAGCTGGCAGGCCAGCGGCAGCGGCTTCAGCGGCAGCCTTCTCGTAAGGCTGCAGTTTGGTCTGATAGATCTGCATCAACGACAGGGTCGACGGGATGTCGAGGTTCTTCAGGCTCATGGCCAGTTGCGCCGAACCGATCTTTTTGTCGTTCAGCGACACTTCACCGATCTGGTAATCCGCACGGCCGGAGGCGTTGCTGCCATTCTCTTCGGTGAGGTTCTTCATTTCGAAGTTCTTCACGCCCAGCACCGACTGTTTGGCACCGAAAGTGGTTTTGCTGCTGGTCAGCTCCAGGGTGTTTTCCCCGGTGTAGTAGCCGTAGCTGCTCTTGGTCAGGTTGCTGGCCAGGGTCAGACCGTTGAGTTCGACCTGCACCGGCGCCTGGTCTTGCGCCACGGTGACCAGTTTCAGGTTGTCCATGTAACCGTCAGCCTTGACCTTCTGCGCCTGGGCACTGGCGGAGATGTTCATGGTCAGGCCGGAGAATTTCAGGCTCGATTGCTCGTCCAGCGCGGTTTCCAGTGGCAGCAACTCGAGGCTGCTGGTAGTGGATTCGTCGTAGCCGATGTTGGTCACGCCCTTGAGCGGCGCGGCGCCTTTGGTAGCAGCAAACCATTTTTCGGTGGCCGGGCTCTTTTCCAGCTCGTAATTGCTGGTGGCCATGACCGGCAGCCACTTCAGCGATACCAGACGCGAGAACGGCAGCGGGCCGTGTTCGATATGGTCGACGAACAGCAGCTCGACCGGCTTGTCACCGAACATCTCGCCCTCGCCCTTGAGGCGGTAGTGCGCGGTGCTGGTGAAGGTGTGACGCTCCAGCGACACCAGCTCCAGCGATGCGGTGCCATTGGAGCCGGCCATCGCGGTCTGCAGCTCTTTGTTGGCGTTGGTGACGGCGTTGTTCAGCACGCCTTCGATCTTGGTTCCGGTGTACCAGGCCCCGCCGGCGCTGATGGCACCGATGGCTACAACAATCCCGAGAAGCACGCCTGCTGATTTATTCATGAATGACCTGATCAATGTCCGTGGCTGAAAATGTGGTCGTCTTCCCTGAACCCGTGACCGGGTCGCGGCTCGACTCCGCTGAAATTAGCGGTGGAGATTAGCACTGGCAGCGCGAGGCGGCCCAATGTTTAAAGGTTAAAGAGTGTCTATGGGGAGTGTGGACAGCTGACAGGCAGGGAGAGTTGCAGTGTTTTTTAAGGCGCTATCGCGAGCAGGCTCACTCCTACAATTGGAATGCGTTCCCCTGTAGGAGTGAGCCTGCTCGCGATAGGGCCACTGGATTCGCAGAAGATCAGGAATACTGAACCTCGATCTCATCGAGTTGATGATCAAAGCTCTTCAACCGCGCCGTCCACGTATACACCAGCACTTCGAAATCCCGATCGATCACCGCTGCGCCCGGTCCCTCGGCGCGCGGGTCGCAGAAATCCAGTTGATAACGCTCCCGGGCCATGGCCGTGGCGACATCCGACAGTTCGCGGGCATTGTTGAGCCAGTGCCAGCCTTCATCGGCAATCTGCTTGTCGAGTTCCAGACACTGCTTTTTCAGGGCTTCGAGGCTTTTTTCCAGCGGGGTGCCGGTGAGCTCGCCCATGACTTCGGCGAAAGTACGTCCAGGTTGCCAGTAACTGCCCCAGAAGTAGCGATCGAATACGGTTTCGACCCGACGCAGAGCGACTTTGGTGTCCCAGATCAGCACCAGGGTCTTGCCTTGTTCAAGCTGTCTTTTCTTGACCCGCTGCACCTGGACCGAGGCCCACGCCACGACGACGATTGCCATCACCGCGATCAACGCCGTGGCGCTGTCGAGGAAGACCATGGCCTTATCGATCTGATGGGCCAGCATGATGCCGTAGAAATAGGTGGCCGACAGCAGCACCAGCGCTACCAGGGCGCACCAGAAGCCGAGAGCGTAAGGGTTTTTCATTATTGGTTTCCCCTAGACCAGCGCTAGCAATGTGCGCTGAAAGGGCGCCGTGCTCAGGGCACCCTTCCAACACTTCAAAGCATAGCAACGGCTTCAGGGTTTGCTGGCGCTTGAGGCTTGCGTTCGTCCGCTTTCCCAACCGCCGCCCAGCGCGAGGAACAAATCGATCTGGCTCATGGCAACTTGGGTGTTGGCGGCGGCCAGTTGCGCGGTGACGTCGGTGTAGGTGCGGGTCGCTTGCAGGTCGGCGAGGAACGACTCGCGCCCGGCCTGGAAGAAGCGGTGCGTCTGGTCGGCGGCGAGTTTCGCCGACTGTTCCGCATCGGCCAGCGCATCGCGGCGTTGTAGCAGCGCGGTGTACTGCGCCAGGCCGGTCTGGGTTTCGCGGATGGCGTTGAGCACCACGCCATCGAAGTGCGCCAGCGCACCCTGGGTATTGGCTTCCGCCTCGCGAATACGGGCGCGGGCGCCGTTGGTCGGGACCTTCCAGCTCAACGACGGGCCGAAGCCCCAGCGGTTGGTCGACGGATCGCCAAGATCGGAAATAATACCGACAGTGCCGATGGTCGCGCCGATGCTGATGTCCGGGTACAGCTCGCCAGTGGCGATGCCGATCCCGGCGGTCGCGGCGGCGAGGCGACGTTCGGCCTGACGCACATCAGGCCGACGCTTGAGCAGCGCCGCACCGTCGCCGACCGGCACCAGTTGGGCGATTTTCGGCAGTTCGGCGCAGGTGGCGGTGCCGGCCGGCAACTGATCGACCGGTTTCGCCAGCAACATCGACAGGCGGAACAGCCCGGCCTGACGCGCCGCTTCATAGCGCGGCATGTCGGCGCGCAACGACTTGAATTGGGTTTGCGAACGGGTGACCTGGGTTTCATCGCCACGCCCGGCATCGCGCAGGCGCTGGATCAGGGTCGTGCCTTGCGATTGCAGGTCGAGGGAATGCTGGGCGATTTCCCGCTCTTCATTGGCGGCACACACCTGGGTGTAGGCGCGAACCACGTCCGCTACCAGAGTGATGCGCGCGGTGTCGGCGGCGGCCTGGGTCGCATCGGCGTTGGCCTTGGCGGCTTCGATCCCGCGCTGCAACGTGCCCCACAGGTCGAACTGGTAAGAGGCGCTGATGCCAATATCGCCGACGTTGGCCACCGGCACCTTTTCCGTCAGCAGGTAGGCCTGACCGGACTCCTGCAAGCGCTGCGCGCCCATCTTCACCCCGGCACTCCAGCCGCCCGCCGCTTCAGCCTCATCGACCTGGGCCCGCGCCCGCGACAGGTTCGCCGCCGCCACGCGCAAGTCAGTGTTGGACGCCATGGCCTGCTGCACCAGTTGATCCAGACGCGGGTCCTGATAAAGCCGCCACCAATCGGCGGGCACCGGCGCTGACACCACCGGTTTGCCCTCCACCGCCAGTTCGCCCTGAAAATCCTTGCGCTGCACCGCCGCGTCAGCGGGCAGGTGATAGTCCGGCCCGACCATCTGACAGGCCGAGAGCATCACGCCCAACCCGGCGATCATCAGGGCCTTGTTCATTGCGCGGGCTCCTGTTTGTGGTCGTCGCGTGGCTGATCGTCGATGATCGACACGGTAGCGGTCCGCCCGGCGATCATGCGGAAATCTTCCGGCACTTCGTCAAAGGCGATGCGCACCGGAATCCGCTGCGCCAGCCGCACCCAGCTGAACGCCGGGTTGACGTTGGGCAGCAGGTTGTTGCCGCTGGTGCGGTCACGGTCTTCGATACCGGCGACGATGCTTTCGACATGCCCGCGCAGCCTGGCCTTGTCACCGATCACACGGATGTCCACCGACTGCCCGACATGAATGCCGTCGAGTTTGGTTTCCTCGAAATAGCCGTCGATGTGGAACGAGTTGCTGTCGACCACCGACAACACCGGCCGCCCGGCGGTGACAAATTCCTGCACTCGCGGCGCGCGGTCGTTGACGTAACCGTCCACCGGGCTGCGGATCACCGAGCGATCCAGGTTGAGCTGCGCGCTGTCCACTGTCACCAGCGCTTCGGCCAGCGCCGATTGCGCACGGGCAACTTTCGACAGGCTTTCTTCCAACTGTTCGGCCGGCACCAGATTGCCCAGCCCACGGTTACGCTTGGCTTCGCGCTGCGCCTGGGCCAGGGTTTCTTCGCGATCGGCGACCGCCGCCTTCGCCTGACGCAAGGCCAGTTTGAAACGGTCCTGATCGATGCTGAACAGCACCTGGCCGCGTTTGATCAACTGGTTGTCCTTGACCTCGACCTGCTGGATCAGCCCGGACACGTCCGGGGCGATCTGGATGATGTCGGCCCGAATGTGGCCGTCACGGGTCCACGGCGCGAACATGTAATACATCACCATGCGCCAGACGAGGACGACGGCAAAAGTCACGATCAGCAGGGTCAGGACCACGCGACCGATAGTCAGAAACGGTTTTTTCATGTCATCAGGTATCGACTGAGTGAGTCCACGCCGTACAGCATCACGGCGTAGAGGGCCACGTTGAACAATGCCCGGTGCCAGACCAGACGGTAAAAGTGCAGGCGCGTGAGCACGCCATGCACCAGCAGAAACAACACATAGGTGATGCCCATCAACACCAGCAGGGTCGGCAGGAAAATCCCGCTGATATCCAGATCACCGATCATAGGGGCGCTCCATCGGGCAGCGGTTCTTCGGCATCGCTCGTGCTGACGAATTCCACGCCGGGCAGCAATGCCAGGCGCAAACCGCTCAGGGCATGCAACAGGTTTAGTCGGGTTTCGTCGTCGCCGTGGCCTTTGAGGGCGCGACGCGCACGGTCCATGGTCATCAGTAGCGGGCTCGGCGCCGGCAAGCGTTCACCGGCCTTGAGGCAGGCGCGGAAATATTCGCCGACCTCAGCCACCACTTGCTGCAGCAGGACATTCGGCGCGCCTTCCACCCGCGGGGTGTAGGCCAGCAGATCGAGCAGGTTCAGACCCACGCGCACTTCACGCATGGCGATGCCGGTGTCTTGACCGGTCATGGCCAGACGCGGCAGGTGCTGCATCAAACGGTCGAGCAACTGCACGCCCAGTTGCCGGTGCTCGGCGAGGTTCGCCGGCTCGGTCATGCGCACAATGTCCTTCCAGCTGAAACGGGTCAGACGTTTGGCCGCCAGTTCGACACCGAACGGGCGGGTGACCAACGTCCAGATGAACGCGAACAACAGGCCCATCGGCCCGGCCAGATTGGAATTCACGAAGGCAAAAAAGTCCGCGTCGTACGCGCCCTGAATGCTGATGAACGACGAGGTGTTGACCAGTGTCAGGAGCATGCCGAGATAGAACCGTGGCTGCACCGTCAGGGTGCCGACACAGATGAACGGAATCGCAAAAGCTAGCACCAGCATCGGGAAATCGTGCAGGTTCGGCAGAATCAGAAATAGATAGAGACTGGCGAACAGCACCGACATCCCGGTCCAGAAAAAGAACCGGTAGATCTGCGGCGCCGGGTCGTCCATCGAGGCGAAGAAACTACAGGCCACCGCCGCCAGAATCACCGCGCTGCCACCGTCCGGCCAGCCGAGCAGAATCCACAGCACCGAAGCGACGATGATCGCCAGAATGGTCGAGGCCACCGAATACAGCATCATCCCGCGGTCGAGAAACGGCGTCAGCCGACCGAGGCGCCAGTGCCGGTACACCGCACGCCAGCTGTCCTGGCGCTCGCAGAGAATCGCGTCCTGCAGACTGCGGCAGTCCTGCCACAGATCGATGAATTCGCCGAGGCGATAAATCGCGTTGGAGAACAGCAATTGCTTGCGATCGTCCAGCGCCTCGCAGCTTGGTTGCAGGGCCTGGAGTTGATCCTTGAGCGCCTGCCAGCGGTCAAGATCGGCATCTTTATGACCGAGCCATTCCTGGGTCGCGGTCAGCAGCGGGGCAAACTTTTCCACCAGCTCCGGCGTACGTCGCTCAAGGGCATACAGCGAGTCTTCCAGAGCGTCGATCACCGGCAACAGGTGGATCATCCGCCCGCGCAGCTCCTTGGTGTTGCGCACGGTTTGCGGCCGGGCGCCTTCATGCGGCAACTGGCCGATCATCAATTCGAGGCTGTTGAAATTGGCGACCATGGCCATGCGCAGCGCGGCGATCTGTTCAGGCTGCACGTCGCGGCTGAGAAACTTCAGGCTGTAGGTGGTGGCGTCGGCGAACCACTTGCCCACCGCGTCGTTAAACACCGGCGCCAGACGCCGTGGCCAGAACATCGCACCGATCACCGCCGCCACGGCGATACCGAGAAAAATCTCTTCGGTACGCGCTTCCGCCACATCCCACACCGCCAACGGGTTATCCACGGTCGGCAAGGCAATCAGCGGCAGGGTGTAACCGGCTAGCATCAATGCGTAGTTATTGGCCGTGCGCAGGTGCAGCGACAGGAACAACAGGATCCCCGTCCACAGCGCGATGACCACCACCAACACGTACGGACTCTGCACGAACATCGGCACGAACAGCACCGCCGCCGCCGCTCCGAGAAAAGTGCCGATGGCGCGGTACAGCGCCTTGGAACTGGTCGGGCCGAGAAACGGGCTGGAGACGATATACACCGTGGCCATCGCCCAATACGGACGCGGCATTTGCATGAGCAAGGCGATGTACAGCGCAATCATCGACGCTGCAAAGGTGCGGACCCCGTAGAACCAGTCCCGGGCCGGAGGAATGCCGGAGAAAAAACCGTTCAAGAATTGATCACCACAGGCGGATGGGCCGCCTCAAAAGCTCGCAGTACCCGAAGCGTAGCCTCCAGATCACTCTGGTCGATGCCTTCGAGCACTTCATGACGCAGACGTACCAGTTCACTTTCCACCGCTTGCACCAGTTCACGGCCGGTGTCGGTCAGGCTCAGGCACTTGGCCCGACGATCCTGCGCATCTTCGGTGCGGCAGACATAACCGGCGTGGCACAACTGATCGAGCAGGCGCACCAGCGACGGACTCTCCATCCCGGCCGCCTGCGCCACCTGCACCTGACGCACGCCCTCGCCCAACCGCCCGATCATCAGCAACGGCACGGCGCAGGCTTCGGAGATGCCATAGTTGACCAGCGTGGTCTGGCAGATCTTCCGCCAATGCCTGGCGGCCACCACCATGGCACTGCTGATGTTCATCTGAAGAGCGTCGAGGGAATTCGGCACGGGAAAATGCACACTGTTAGTTTGCTAACTATCAATATCGCATTGGCGGGGAATTTCAGTCAAGTTTTGAAACAAATCTTCTCGGCAGAGAATTTCTATAGTTCATCCAGCTCGATGGCTACCCCTACTTCGTTCCTGCGCGAATGTGTGATTGACACCAAATCGAAATCATCCAGCTTATTCAGGATCGCTTCATAAGTTTCTGGCGAAATCAGCACAGCCACTGTTGTGTCGTGCTCCCGAAACTCGACAGGCCCGTTGGAGATGCTTTCGATCACTGCCTCAATACAGTCCCCAAGCGCGTCAACATCAATTGTTCTGACTGGCAAAAATGATTGCATCGACGGCTCCGGATTGTTGAATTGGCAAGCTACTCCAACATCGATAGGGATCCTGCGGACATTCTGTAATAAGGTTTTACTTCAGTCCTACAAAACCCGCCCCTTGCGCAACAACACATTCAACTGATCCACCACCTCCGCCCAATCCGCATCATCAAGAATCTCATCCCGCAAAAAATCCGCCTGGCTCTTGCTCCAGAAAAACGCGTCTGCGAGGTGCAACTCGGGTTTGAGTGGTGAATGGGTGGCGATGAATTGCTCGATGCTGGTCGGGTCGCTGCTCAGGCCGAGTTGGTCGAACAGGGATGGGAGGCTGTGGGTGGGCTGTTCCATGGAGGACTCCTTCAAGAATGCGGTGGATGGGCGATTATTCGCGAGCAAGCCCGCTCCCACAGGGGATTGCGGTCAACCTGTGGGAGCGGGCTTGCTCGCGAAGGCGTCAGTGGCCGCACCACAAAACCTAATGACTCAACTCCCGCACCTGCGCATGCGGCACCATTTTCAGGAACTCGGGCATGCTCATGTGCAGCAGGTAGTTGTGGTTGCCGGCTTCCAGGTAGATGTCTTTCTGCCGAGTCAGCAGCGGGTCGATGACCATGTCCAGGCCATAGGAATCACCCAATGGCGGCACCGCGCCGCGTTCGCAGTCATCGAAGATATGCGCCAGATTGCTCTCGCGGGTGATCTGCCATTCACCGCTGCTGCGCACTTTGCTCAAATCCAGGTGCCGGCTGGCGGGCAGCACGGCCATCAGGTAATGCCCGTGGTGGTCGTCGAGGATCACCGATTTGGCCACACGTTCGGCGGGCACCCCGGAGACCCGCGCGGTTTCCAGGCTGCTGGCCGAGTGTCGATGGGCCACGACGTCATATTCGCAGTGCGCCCGACTCAGGCTGCTCTGCACTTTTTTTGCCATACGCATGATGCACCTCGGTGTCACGCTGAACGTTGTACCTGTTCTGCTGAGTCTAGTTCGGCAAGCCACTGGCGAAGGGAAATCCGCTCACTGGACACATCTGTTCATTGATCAGAATTCATCCAGCGCCAGGCTCAACTAGACTCAAGGAACCAACCCATGACTCTCCCGGAGGGTCACGTGACCAGTCGATGTTGTACGTTTTTCCTGATGCTGCTGCTCAGCGGCTCGGCCCTCGCGGCCGACGTCCCGCTGACGGCGGTCAATCCGGTCGGCCTGTGGCTGATCACCCTCGGGATTGCCTTTCTGATTGCCGAAGCCGCGCTGCCCAACTACGGGGTAATCGGCCTGGGCGGGATCATCATGTTCGTCATCGGCGCGCTGATTCTGAGCAATGCCGATTTGCCGGTACCCATGATGATCGGGCTGGGCCTGATCAGCGCCCTGCTGTTGATCGCGCTGATCATCCGCGCCTTGAAAACCCGCCCGCGTCACGCCGTCAGCGGCGATGCCGGGCTGGTCGGCAGCGTGACGGCGGTGACCACCGTGCAAGCGGAAAACACGCACAACGGCTGGGTGCAATTGCAGGGTGAGCATTGGCAAGTGCAAAGCACAACACCGCTGCACACCGGGCAATCGGTGCGTGTGCTCGGGCGCAAGGGCTTATTGCTGAAAGTCGCCGCGACTGACGCGGCAGGACACGGAGAGTGATCATGGGTCTGCAAATCGGTTTCGTTGCACTGTTGCTGCTGGTCATTGCCCTCGCCGGGTCGACCTTTCGCATCCTGCGTGAGTACGAGCGCGGCGTGGTGTTCCAGCTCGGGCGCTTCTGGCAGGTCAAGGGTCCGGGGCTGATCCTGCTGATTCCAGTGGTGCAGCAAATGGTCCGGGTCGACCTGCGCACCGTGGTGCTCGACGTGCCACCACAGGATGTGATCACCCGCGACAACGTTTCGGTGAAGGTCAATGCGGTGCTGTACTTCCGCGTGCTCGACCCGCAGAAGGCGATCATTCAGGTCGAAGACTTTCTTTCGGCCACCAGCCAACTGGCGCAGACCACCCTGCGCGCGGTGCTCGGCAAACATGAACTGGATGAGCTGCTGGCCGAGCGCGAGCAGTTGAACATCGACATCCAGCAGGTGCTCGATGCCCAGACTGACGCATGGGGCATCAAGGTTGCCAACGTCGAGATCAAACACGTTGATCTGAATGAGTCGATGGTGCGCGCGATTGCCAAACAGGCCGAAGCCGAACGCGAACGCCGGGCCAAGGTGATTCACGCCGAAGGCGAACTGCAAGCCTCGGAAAAACTCATGCAGGCCGCCGAAATGCTTGGTCGTCAGCCCGGCGCCATGCAACTGCGTTACATGCAGACCTTGAGTTCGATTGCCGGCGACAAGAGTTCGACCATTGTTTTTCCGCTGCCGATCGAGCTGCTCAAAGGGATGGCGGATCTGTCAGGCAAGTCATGAGCATGCGCAGACCAGCGATTATCCCCCCGGTTTATCGGCGCTTGGCACCATCACGTACAAGCGCGCAAAAGCGCCACCCGCATGCACATCGCTTTGCCGCTGCCAGCCTTCGGGCAACGCCGCAAAGTCAGTGGGTTCGTCCAGGGTGCCGATCAACCATACCCGAGCGCCAACCTTGGACAAATCGCCGAGTTGGTCGAGATAAACATCCTCGCTGACCAGCGTGCCGAATCCGTAGGCATTGGGACGCGTGGAGCGTCCGTCCGCCGCCGGTGGCGTGTACAGGCGAACCTGCGCATCGGTGCGGTTGTAGTAGATGTAACTGAGGTACCACATCATGTCGCTGGTAACGATCCGGTCACCCTCAACGAAGTGCCGGTTGACGTAGTCGACCACCACGCTGAACTGATCGTTGCTGTCGACCGTGGCGTTGTTCTTCACACCCACCAGTTCGACCCCAACGAACAACACCAGAATCGCCAGCGCCAGCACGCGAGAACCTGTGTACAGCCGATCGACCGCCAGCGCCACCAGCATCGGCAGCCCCAGCGCATAGGCCGTCACATAACGTTCGATGAACACCGGAGAGATGAACGACACGCCAAACACCAGCAGAATCGGCAACACGCTGTAGAACAGCAGCAGCAAGCTGCCGCGAAATACGCTGCGATCACGTAGCAGGGCAACCCCGATCGCTGCCACCAGCGCCGATGGCAAGAGCAAAAACAGCCAACCCGGCAGGGTCATGCCATCGTCTTGAATCAGCAGCGACCAGACCATCGACGGCAGTGAGCTGAGGGTAACCGGATCTTCCCAGCCAATGTCATTACTGGCCTTGAGTTCCGGGATGTGTTGCAGCAGATCCAGCAGATTGGGCACCCACGGCAGGTACAGCAACGCAATGACCAGATTCGCCAGCCACCACGCCGGTCGCTGGATATGCCGCAGCCGATACCCCGGCTGCACGCGCACTGCCGCCAGGTACAGCCAGTGGCTGATCACGCAGAGCACGGTGAAGTAATGGGTATAAAACGCCGCCGTCATCAGCAGCGCGTACGCCACCAGGTAGCGATGCCGCCGAGGCTGCCGAACCCAATAGACCAACGCAATGGTCGCCGCGATCAGCCACATGCCGAGCAGCGAATACATGCGCACTTCCTGGCTGTAGCGCACGGCCGTGGGCAACAGCGCCAGCAGCAGCCCGGCCAGCAGCGCGGCGCGGCGGGTGGCGAGCAGATCCACCAGCCACACACCGAGACCGACGGTAATGATCCCCGGCAGCGCACTCATCATGCGAATCGACAGGATGCCGTCGCCGAACAGCCCGATCCAGCCGTGCAGCAACAGGAAATACAACGGCGGGTGCACGTCGTGGGCTGCACGCCCCCAGATTTCAGTCAGCGAAAACTGGCTCAGCAGGACGCTGGAGCCTTCATCGAACCAGATCGCCGCCGCCGTCAGGTCGAAAAAACGCACCGCCGCCGCCAGCAGCATGATCGGTAACAGCCAGTGTTCTCTGGCCCAACGAATCAGGCGCAAGGCAACCAGCCATGCCCCCGGGACCGCACGCGGATCCTGCGTGTCGCCAACCGGCGTTTCTCTGTGTGCCGCCATTGCATCCTCTTGCTGTGCCGGAATATCGCGAACGGAAGGCTCCGAACCTGACCGTCACTTTAGGTCAGCCACGGGAGGGCCGTCGATGGCGGTGTGCGGTTTCACGACATCCGGCACTCTGGCCAATCCCAAACATCCCTCGGCATTTTCAGTTCACGCCATCAGCGTTGCGCCATCTCCCCCGGCGGATACACCGACTCCCAGCCCCCGCCCAACGCCCGGTACAACCCGACCATCGCCAGCGAAACGCCGGTCGAACTCTCCACCCACTGCTCCTGCGTCGCCAGCAACGCACTTTGCACGGTGAGGACGTTGACGAAATCCACCGCGCCCTCGACGTATTGCTGCTGCGCGGTGCGCAGGGCGATCTGGTTCTGCCGTACGGCTTCGGCGAGGCTGTCGCGGCGACGCTGGCTGGCGTTGTAAGCGGTCAATTGATCGTCGATTTCATGCCAGGCGCGCAGCACGGTCTGCTGATAGGCGATGCCCGCTTCCTGTTGCTGGGCTTCGCGCAGTTGCAGCATGCCGCGCAGGCGTCCGCCGTCGAACAACGGCAGGCTGAATTGCGGGCCAATGCCGAATGCACGTGAACCCCAGGAACCGAAATCGCTCAACTGCATCGCTTGCGATCCGAGGTTGCCGGACAGGGTGATGCGCGGATAGAAGTCGCCCTTGGCCACGCCGATGTTGGCGGTGGCGGCGTGCAGGCGCGCTTCGGCCTGACGGATGTCAGGACGGCGTTCGGCCAGCTGCGACGGCAGGCCGATGGCGACTTGCAGCGGTGACTGCGGCACCGCGCCGTCTGTGGATAACTCTTTGGCCAGGGCTTGCGGCGGCTCGCCCATCAGCAGGCTGATCGCGTTGATCAGTTGCGACTGACGCTGCTCAAGCGCCGGCAGGCGCGATTCGATGGCGGAGACCTGCGCGGCGGCTTCGGCGACGTCGAGGTCGGTCGCCACACCGTCGTTCAGGCGCAATTGCGAGAGCTTGAGGCTGTGCCGGGCGACGTCGAGGTTCTGCTCGGTGACCGCGCGAGTGTTCTGCACGCCACGCAGCTGGATGTAGTTCTGCGCGGTGTCGGCGAGCACTGCCAGAAGCACACCGCGCCGGTCGTTTTCAGCGACTTCGAGGCTGGCATCGGCGGCTTCGGTTTCGCGGCGCACACGGCCCCAGAAATCCAGTTCCCAGGAAGCGGAGAAACCGGCGTCCCACAGGTTGAAGGCGGAATCGCCGTTGTGCCCGGACGGGTCGCTCAAGCCTTTGCCGCTGTTGCGCTGGCGGGCGTAACTGCCAGTGGCGGCGGTGTTCGGGTAGCGATCAGCGGTGATCACCTGACGCGCGGCGCGGCTTTGTTGCAGACGGCTGCTGGCCAGTTGCAGGTCGAGGTTGCTCTTGATCGCCCGCTGGGTGAGGGCCGAGAGCTGCGGGTCGTGGAAAACCTCCCACCAGCGTTCGTTCAGGGGTTCGCTGACGGCTTGACTGGGGGCGGACTTGGCGGGTTTGGCCCAGTCGGTGATCTGTGCGGCTTCGGGCTTGTGGAAGTCGGGGCCGACGGTGCAGGCGCTGAGGCCAAACAAGCTCACCACAACAAGTGACTGAAACAGACTTTTGTGGCGAGGGAGCTTGCTCCCGCTCGAGTGCGCAGCACTCGCGATTTTTGCGGTCGCTTCGCAACCCAGCGGGAGCAAGCTCCCTCGCCACAGGTTTTTACCCCGAATCATCGCTGAGTCACCTCACGTTCCGCCGACGCCGAACGGCGAGTATCGATACTCGCCTCCACCGACATGCCCACACGCAAACGCTCGGCCAACGGCTGACCCGGTTCAAGCACGATCTTCACCGGAATCCGCTGCACGACCTTGGTGAAGTTACCCGTGGCGTTGTCCGGTTTCACCGCGGCGAATGTCACGCCAGTTGCCGGGGCGATGCTTTCGACGCGACCGCTCAAGGCCTCGCCACCAAGGCTGTCGACGCGCACCTGCACTTGCTGGCCTGGCTGCACATCCGTCAGTTGGGTTTCCTGGAAGTTGGCAACCACATACGCCTGCTTCAACGGCACCACCGCCAGCAGCTTGCTGCCCGGCGTGACATAAGCGCCGACGCGCACAGCACGCTCGCCGATCATGCCGTCCTGCGGCGCGGTGATCCGGGTATAGGACAGTTCGAAACTGGCGATTTCCAGCGCCGCTTGCGCGTGCTTCAGATTGCCTTCGGCGGCATCGCGCTGCGCCGTGAGAATCTCGACCTGCTTGCGTTCAGCCGCGAGCTTCGCGCTGGCGGTATCGAGCCGAGCGGTTGCCTGATCAATACGCGTGCGGGCCTGTTGCGCGTTCTGCACCGTGCCGGCACCCACGCCAGCGAGGTGGTTGTAACGATTGAGCTCCTGCTGGGCGAACGCCATTTCTGCCTTGGCCGAGACCACCGAGGCCTGCGCCTGAGCAATCACCGACGTCTGCCGCTCCAGCGTGGCCTTGGCGTTTTGCAGCTGAGCGCGGGCGACCAGGGTTTGCGCATCGGCCGCTTCAGCGGCGGCGCGCAAATCGCGATCATCGATCAGCGCCAGCAGTTGCCCGGCCTTGACCTGCTGGTTGTCTTCCACCAGCACTTCCTTGATGAATCCGGCCACACGCGGCACCACCAGGGTGAAGTCGGCGGAAACGAACGCATCGTTAGTGTTTTGCTGGGTGCGCTTGCCGAACAGTCCCGGCACCGCCAGGTACAGCAACACGCCGACAGCCAGTGCGGCCGCCACGGCCACCGCGAGTTTTTGCTTTGCTTGAGTCGTCATAAAAACCTTCGGTATCAGTGAAGCAATCAGGTCGGCGCACGGGGCGGAAAGATCCGCGTCGGCAGCCAGAAAATCAGCAGGATCAGCGCCACCGCGACGCCGGCCATGCACACATAGAGATCAGAGGAAGTCAGCACCACGGCCTGTTCGTGCAGGCGATGGGCGAGGCCCGGATCGCTGCGATCGGCCAACGGTGAATTGCCGAGGCTGTCGATCAACATGGTCGAGTGGAAATGCAGGCGCGCGGTGGTCAGCGCCTCAATGACTCCGGTGGCGATCACCGCCGCCAGGCCTTTCACCGTGTTGAACCACGCCGAGGCAAACGGCCCGTCCTGCGGCTGGATGCTGCCGGTCGACAACATCAACAGCGGCAGTACCGACATCGGCTGACCGAAGATCTGCAGCCATTGCAGGACGTAGAAATTGTCGCGGATCCACTCCGAGGTCAGCAGCGAGCCGCCCAGGCAGGACAGGGTCAACATGCTCAAACCAATGCCAAGCACCCAACGGCAATCGACCCAGCGCAGGTTGCACAGCGCCGCCACCAGCGGCAGCGCGATCAGTTGCGGCAACGCGGCGATCAGCATGATCGGCGCGGTCTGCACCGGGCGATAACCCTGGACCTGCGCCAGATAGCTCGATGGAATCAGCACCACCGCCTGCAACACCACCAGCACCCCGGCCAGGGTCATCAGGGCGAACGCCAGGTTGCGGATGCCGAGCATCTGCAACTTGAAGAACGGAATCGGCTGCGACCACTCATTGATCAGAAACGCCACCAGCAACAGCGAGCCGGCGCCGAGCAAACCGCAGATCAGGCTCGACTCGAACCAGTCCAGCCGATTGCCTTGCAGCAAGCCGATCACCAACATGCAGATCGCTGGAAAACCCAGCAGCAGGCCTTTCCAGTTGAATGTCTTGAGACGCTCCAGGCGCAGCGGATCCTGCGGAATCCCCCAAGCGACCATCGCCATGGCGATCAGGCACGGCACGATGATTTGCCAGAACGTCCATTGCCAGCCGACGTACTCGCTCCACAGCCCGGCCAGCGGCGTGCCGAGGCCCGGGCCGAAAGTCGCCGTCAACGCATAACCGGCCAAACCATAGAGCTTGAAGTTGGCCGGCAGAAAACGCAGGGCGACGGTCATCAGCATCGGCGGCAACGCGCCGCCAGCCAGACCTTGAAGGGTGCGCATCAGCAGCAGGCTTTCGTAATTCGGGGCGAACGGGCACAGCACGCCGAGCAGGGTAAAGACGCTGATCATGCAGAGGGTGAAACGGCGCAGCGAAAAGGTCACCGAGCACCAAGGGGCGAATGCCATCGCGGCGACCGAGGTCGCGGTGTAGCAGGCAACCAGCCACGTGCCTTCGTCGTAACCGATGTGCAGCGCGCCACGGATGTCGGCCAGCGCGACCTTGGTCACCATCTCGTTGAGGCCCGAGACCAGCACCGCCAGCAGCACGCCGACCAGGCCCGTGATGATCCGCGCCCCGAATACCGGTGGCGCGGCCGCCGTCGCCGGACTGGCCGCAGCGAGGGGCACCGGGACCGACAGGGATGTCATGGATTCAAACTCCGGAGGAAAAATACCGGAGCATTTTAGTAAGGCTTACTGCTGACGAAAATTGACTTATTGGCAGGTTATAAGTGCGCTCAGTGCAGCAATGAATATCCAATGTGGGAGCGGGCTTGCTCGCGAAAGCGGTGGGTCATTCAACCTATGCATTGCCTGACACGACGCCTTCGGGAGCAAGCCCCCTCCTACATTGATTCGGTGTCAGGGCTGTGCGGCCAGCCAGGTTTCGTCGCAACACGCCTTGAGCGTTTCACGCAGCCAGCGGTGCGCCGGGTCCTTGTCGAAGCGCGGATGCCAGGCCTGGGTCAGCATCAGCGTCGGCAACGGAATCGGCAGATTGAACGAGCGCAGCTTCAGGCCCAATCGGCGCACGCTGAGCAATGCTTCCTTGGGCACCGGCAGGATCAGGTCGGAATCCGGCAGGGCAAACATCGCCGCGTGGAAACTCGGCGCGATCACCGCCACCCGCCGCTCCAGGCCCAGTGCATTCAGCGCAGTGTCGATGGGGCCGCGAGCAATGCCACGGCGCGACATGCTGATATGCGAGTAACCGGCATAACGCTCGGCGGTGATCTCGCCGTCGAGCAACGGATGATCTTCCCGCACCAGACCGACGAAATGCGTGGAAAACAGGTTCTGCACTTTGACCTCCGGGGACACCGGACGGGTGTTGCTGACACTCAGATCAATCCGTCCTTCGCGCAGTGCTTCGTCGTCACCATCGCCCTCGGGGACGAAGCGCAACTCGCAGTGCGGCGCCTGCTGGTCGAGGGTATCGAACAGCTTGCCGCCATATACACCGATGAAAAAGTCGTTGGCGCGGATGCTGAAGCGCCGGCGCAACGTGCCCAGATCCACGCTGTCGGCGGAGCGAAACAGCAGCGCCGCCTGCTCGACCACATCGCGCACTTGCTCACGCAGCTCCAGCGCCTTGGGAGTTGGCACCAGGCCGCGACCGGCGCGCACCAGGATCGGATCGCCGATCGCCTCGCGGATTCGCGTCAGGGTGCGGCTCATGGCAGCGGGACTGAGGTTCATCCGCCGCGCGGCGCCAACCACACTGCCCTCGTCGAGCAAGGCGTCGAGGGCGACCAGAAGGTTCATGTCCGGGAGTTGCATGCAGAGCACTCGTGGCTGATCTGGATTGATCTGGGTGCAATGCTAGCAAACATCCTTGAAACCGGTGGCGCATGAACCGACGCCTTCGCGAGCAAGCCCGCTCCAACAGGAGAAACGCATTCCAAAATGTGGGAGCGGGCTTGCTCGCGAAGGGGCCAGGGGGAACACCACAAATTACCGCTGCATACCCCAGCGCTTGACTGTCACCCGCTCCAGCGTATCGAACACCAGATTCTCCACCAGCAACCCGATCAGGATCACCACCGCCAACCCGGCGAACACCTTGTCGGTGTACAGCTCGTTGCGGTTCTGGAAGATGTACCAGCCCAACCCACCCTTGCCGCTGGTGGCGCCGAACACCAGTTCGGCGGCGATCAGCGTGCGCCAGGCAAACGCCCAGCCGATTTTCAGCCCGGCGAGGATCGACGGCAGCGCTGCCGGAATCAGGATGAACAGCACAAAACGCATGCCCTTCAGCCCGTAATTGCGCCCGGCCATGCGCAAGGTTTCCGAAACGCCGAGAAAGCCGGCGTAAGTGTTCAGCGCCAGCGCCCACAACACCGAATGCACCAGCACGAAAATCAGGCTGTTCTGCCCCAGCCCGAACCAGAGCAAGGCCAGCGGCAGCAAGGCAATCGCCGGCAGCGGGTTGAACATCGAGGTCAGGGTGCTCAGCAGGTCGCGACCAAACTGCGTCGACACCGCCAGCGTGGTCAGAGCGAATGCCAGCACGATGCCGATCAGGTAACCCTTGATCAGCACCACCAACGATATCCACACCTTGCCCAGCAACTCGCCGCTGAGCAGGCCGTCATACAGCGCATGACTGGTCTGCAGAAAACTCGGCAGCAGCAAGTCGTTGTTCTGCACCCGGGCGATGACTTCCCAGAGAACCGCCAGCAGAATCAGGATCACACTCTTACGCAACCAGCCCTGTTGCCACAGGCGTTGGCCTACAGGCAATTCGCGCTCGAGCGGTACGCTGGTCAATGGTTCAAGGACGGTTTCAAACTCTTGTCGTACAGACGATGGTTGGCTCATCGGGCAATCCTCCAGAACGCTCAATAAGCGATACGAATGTCGTTGAAATCGTGCTCGCGCTCGGTTTCCGGCGACTGGCCTTCATCGAACAGCAAACGGTGAATGCGCCGCGCCGACTCCTGAAACGCCACGCCGCCGAGGCTTTGCAGATCGTATTGATGGCTGTGCACTTCAGCGCGCACCCGCCCCGGATGTGGCGACAACAGCAGGATGCGATTGCCGACCACCAGCGCCTCTTCGATCGAGTGGGTGACGAACAGCAAAGTGAAGCGCACCTCTTCCCAGAGCAGCAGCAATTCTTCCTGCATCTTGCGCCGGGTCAACGCGTCCAGTGCGGCGAACGGCTCGTCCATCAAGAGGATTTTCGGCTGCATCGCCAACGCCCGGGCAATCGCCACCCGCGCCTTCATGCCGCCGGACAGGGTGTGCGGATAGGCATCGGCAAACGCTGCCAGACCGACTTTTTCCAGATAGTGCAGCGCGCGCTCTTCGGCTTCTTTTTTGTTCAAGGTTCGCGAGGCCAGCAGCGGAAACATCACGTTCTGTTTCACGGTTTTCCACGGCGGCAGTTGATCGAACTCCTGAAACACCACGATCCGGTCCGGCCCCGGCGCATCGACGCGCTGGCCTTGCAGGCGGATCTCGCCTTCGCACGGCGCAATGAATCCGGCGACCGCTTTGAGCAAGGTGGATTTGCCGCAGCCGGACGGGCCGAGCAGGACGAAGCGGTCCGCCGGATCGACCTCGAAACTGACTTGATGCGTTGCCCGTACCACCCGTTGCGGGGTGCGGTATTCAAGGCTGACTTGGTCAACCGCCAACAGCGCCTGGCTGCTGGCGATCGGGTTGCTGGCCGCGTGGCCTTGCAAGGGGGCGTTCATCTCGATCAGCTCCCTTGCAGCGGTTTGGCGTCCTGGAAGAAGTAGTCCTTCCACGATTCCGGTTTGTTTTTGATCGCACCGACGCGGTAGAGGAATTCGGCCAGTGGATAGGTATTTTTCGGCGTGACGCTGAATTCGAATTGCGGGTTGTCGATGATTTTCAGCAACTCGGCACGGTCGATCTTGGCCTTGGTCACGCGAATATACGTGTCCGCCGCCGCGCCCTTATCGTTCTGCGCAAATTGTGCGGCTTCGGTCAGCGCCTCGACGAAGGCTTTGTAGGTTTTCGGATTGTCGTTGCGGAATTTCTCGGTGGCGAACAGCACCGTCGGCGAGTTCGGGCCGAGGATGTCGTAGGAGTTGAGCACCACGTGCACGTTCGGGTTCTGCAGCGCCTGATCCTGGAACGGCGGGTTGGAGAAATGCCCGGTCAGTTCGGTGCCGCCAGCGATCAACGCTGCGGTCGCGTCCGGGTGCGGGACGGCGATGGTGTATTTGTCGAGGCGATTGAATTCCTTGTCACCCCACTGCTTGGCCGCGGCGTATTGCAGGAAACGCGACTGCACCGAAACGCCCACCGCCGGCACCGCAATGCGGTCTTTCTCGGTGAAATCGGCAATGGTTTTGACCTTGGGATTGTTGCTGACCAGGTAGTACGGGAAGTTGCCGAGCGAGGCCACGGCCTTGACGTTCTGCTTGCCGTGGGTGCGATCCCAGATGGTCAGCAGCGGGCCGACGCCGGCACCGGCAATGTCGATGGAGCCGGACAGCAGCGCATCGTTGACCGCGGCGCCGCCCGAGAGCTGCGTCCAGTCGACCTTGATGTCGAGGCCTTCCTGCTTGCCGTACTTCTCGATCAGGCCCTGATCGCGCACCACGTTGAGCAATAAATAGACGATCCCGAACTGTTCGGCGATGCGGATTTCACCTTCGGCGTGGGCCACGGCCGGCGCTACCAGGCTGCCGGCGATGAGACTGAAACCGAGGCCAATGGCCGCCGCCAGCGGTGCAAATGGAAGACGTTTGGACATGATCGAATCTCCGGCAAATCAGAAAGGCGCGTCGCCCTGGATGGTCGTGCGATACAGCTTGCGGCGCAGGTGCGCGGGGCAGCCGGCGGCGAGGTGGATCAGCGAGCGGTTGTCCCAGAACACCATGTCGTGGGGCTGCCACTGATGGCGGTAGATGTTCTGCGGCAGCACGCTGTGGGCGTAGAGCTCGGCCAGCAGTTGCTGGCTCTCGTCCTCGGGCAGACCGACGATGCGAGTGGTGAAGCCTTCGCTGACGAACAACGCCTTGCGGCCGTTTTCCGGATGGGTGCGAACGATCGGGTGCACCACTTCGGCGACCTGCGCCAGTTGCTCCGGGGTCAGGGTCGGACGCCAGTTGCCTTCGAATTTGGTCTCGCTGTAACGCGCCGTATAGGAGTGCGCGGCCGAGCGCCCTTCCACGGCTTTGCGCAGCGCTTGCGGCAGGTTGTCCCAGGCTTTGTGCATGTCGGCAAACAAGGTGTCGCCGCCCTCGGACGGCAATTCCTGCGCATGCAGCATCGAGCCGAGGCTCGGCAGTTCTTTATAGGACAGGTCGGAGTGCCAGAACTTGCCGGCATCGCCCAGACCGATGTTCTGGCCGTTCTCGACGATGTTGGAAACGATGAGAATTTCCGGATGATTGGCCAGCAGGAACTGCTTGAGCACGTGAATCTGCAACACGCCGAAGCGGCGGCTGAAATCGATCTGTTGTTGCGGGGTGATGCGCTGGTCGCGGAACACCACAACGTGGTGATCCAGGTGCGCACGGTGAATGCGGGCGAAGTCCTGGTCGTTGACCGGCCGGGTCAGGTCCAGGCCGATGATTTCGGCACCGACGGCACCGCTGAACGGGCGAATTTCAAAGCTTTGCGGCGCGGCAGTCGCGGCGCTTGGGGTGGCAGTAGCTGCGGACATCTTTCAATCTCCCACGCACGGCGCGCTCACAGGCGCGCACGTCGATCAGAAACTCACGCTGGATTGCGTGTTGGTTCAGGTCGTGCGGCGCGCCGATTGGTCGGCAGGTACGCAGGTGGCTGACTTTAAAGCTATAAGAAAGGGAAATTAAATACCGTTAATGAATAACGATATGGCGGATGGTGAGGAATGGACTGGATGGTGAATGACGATTTGTGTCACTTACTGACAGGGCATGGTGATTTTGCTGGCCCCTTCGCGAGCAAGCCCGCTCCCACATTTGATCTTCAGTGGACACAAGTTCTGTGTTCGACCGAGATCCACTGTGGGAGCGGGCTTGCTCGCGAAGGGGCCATGTGCCGCGCTGAAGACTTACCGCTCGTGCAACGCCTCGGCCCGCGCCCGGATGATCGGCTTGAGCAAATAACTCAGCACCGACTTCTTGCCGGTGATGATATCCACCGACGCCACCATCCCCGGAATGATCAGCAGCGGTTTTTCATCAGTGCCCAAGTGGCTGCGCTCGGTGCGGACCTTGATGATGTAGTAAGTGGTTTTCTTGTCTTCGTCGGTGATGGTGTCGGCACCGATCTGCTCCAGTTTGGCTTTCAGCCCGCCATAAATGGTGTAGTCGTACGCGGTGAATTTGACGATCGCTTCCTGCCCCGGATGCAGGAAGGCAATGTCCTGCGGACGGATCTTGGCTTCGACCAGCAAGGTGTCATCCAGCGGCACGATTTCCACCATGTCGCTGCCCGGCTGGATCACGCCGCCGATGGTGTTGACCAGCAACTTGTTGACGATCCCGCGTACCGGCGAGGTGACCAGCGTCCGGCTGACCCGGTCTTCCAGGGCCTTGCCGGTGGCCTGGGCCTTGTTCAGGTCGGTGCGGGCTTCGTTGAGCTGGGTCAGCGCATCGCTGCGGAATTTGCCGCGCGTCTCGTCAATCTTGCGTTGTACTTCCTTGATGGCCGATTCGGCGCGCGGAATCGCCAGCGTGGTGGCGTCGAGCTGACCACGGGTTTCGACTTCGGCACGCTTGAGTCGCAGCACTTCCACCGGCGACACCGCGCCCTGCGCCACCAGCGGCTCGGACATGTTGATTTCCTGGCGTTGCAGGCCCAGTTGCTGGCGATATTGCGCCTGCTTGGAGGTAAATTCGCGCAGCTCTTGCTGACGCTGAATCAGCTGTTCCTGCAAACCGCCAATCTCGTCGTGCAATTGCTGGCGACGGCTGATGTACAACGATTCTTCGCTTTTCGCCTGACCCGGCACGGCTTTGAGCACGTCGTCCGGGAAATTCAGCGGGCGGTCATCGACCTCGGCGCTCAGGCGTTCGACGCGCAGCAGCATCGACAGGCGATCGGCTTCGGTTTCGCCGACGTTGGAAGCAAAACGCGTGTCGTCGAGGCGAATCAGCGGCGCGCCGGCCTCGACGATCTGACCTTCCTTGACGAACATTTCCGAGACAATCCCGCCCTCAAGGTTCTGGATTTTCTGGATCTTCGACGATGGAATCGCTTTGCCGTCGCCCTTGGTCACTTCGTCGATCACCGCGAAGTTGGCCCACAGCAGCAGGAACAGGAAGAAGCCGATGATTGCCCAGATGGTCAGGCGCACGACGCGCGGGGCGTCCTCGATCAGCGCCTTGTTGACCTCGGGCAGCGGCTGGCCCTGCAGCGAGGCAGAACCCTTGAAGTAGCGACGGATCGACTCTTTGACACCGGACTTAAGCAACACTGATCTGCCCCTTCTTCAACGCTTCCATCACGGCGGCTTTCGGGCCATCGGCGAGAATCTGTCCACGGTCGACCACCAGCAGGCGGTCGACCAGCGACAGCAGCGAGGCCCGGTGCGTCACCAGCACCACGGTCTTGTTTTCAACCACGGCAGCCAGACGTTGCTTGAGGCGTTCTTCGCCGGTGTTGTCCATGGCGCTGGTCGGTTCGTCGAGCAGCAGGATCGGCGGGTTGAGCAGCAGCGCCCGGGCCAGTGCGACGTTCTGCCGTTGGCCGCCGGACAGGTTCTGCCCGCGCTCGCCGACTTGCAGCTCGTAGCCTTGCGGATGCAGACGGGCGAATTCGTGGACGCCGGCCAGTTCGGCGGCTTGCAGCACCAACTCGTCCTCTACATAGCGCGCGCCGGAGACCAGGTTGTCACGCAGGGTGCCGGCCAGCAGCTGGATGTCCTGCGGCACGTAGCCGATGTTGTAGCGCAGCTCGCTGACGTCGATCTGGCGGATGTCCACGCCGTCCACCAGCAACGCGCCGTCGTCCGGCTGATACAGACCCACCAGCAGTTTCGCCAGCGAACTCTTGCCCGAACCGCTGCGGCCGATGATGCCGATCTTCTCGCCGGGACGAATCACCAGGTTGATGTTCTTCAGCGCCGGGTTCTGTTGTTCCGGATAGGTGAAGTTCAGCTGACGGCACTCGATCGCGCCCTGCAACACCTTGCGGCTCAGCGGACGCTCTTCGAAATTGCGCTCCTGCGGCAGCTCCATCATCTGGTCGACGGAAGTCATGGTCACCCGCGCCTGCTGGTAGCGGGTCAACAGACCGGACAGCGACGCCAGCGGACTCAGCGCGCGGCCGCTGAGCATGTAGCAAGCAATCAGACCGCCCATGCTCAGGTTGCCGGCAATGATCTGGTACACGCCGAAGACGATCATGATCACCCCGGCCAGTTGCTGGATCAGCAGGGTGATGTTCATCGCCAGACCGGAGAGCATTTTCACCCGCAGCTCGAGGCGGCTGAGGGTGCCGATGGTCTGTTCCCACTGGTACTGACGCTCGCTTTCGGCGTTGTTGACCTTGACCGCATCGAGGCCGGCGAGGGTTTCGATCAGACTCGACTGACGCTCGGCGCCGAGGGCCATGGTGCGTTCCATGGTCGCGACCAGCGGCTTCTGCAACGCGTAGCCGATCAACAGGGCAATCGGGAACGCCAGCACCGGAATCCACACCAGATGCCCGCCGAGAATGGCGATGACGATGAAGATCAGAATGGTAAACGGCAGATCGATCAGACTGGTCAGCGTCAGTGACGCGAGGAAGTCGCGCAGGCTCTGAAATTCATGGATGTTCTGGGCGAAGCTGCCGACCCGTGCCGGGCGGTACTTCATGGCCATGCCGACGATACGCTCGAACAGCGTCGCGGAGATGATCAGGTCGGTTTTCTTGCCGGCCAGATCCAGGCACAGGCTGCGCAGGCTCTTGAGAATCAGGTCGAAAATGTAGGCACCAGTGATGCCCAGCGCCAGCACCCAGAGGGTCGCTTCGGCCTGGTTCGGCACCACGCGGTCGTAGACGTTCATCACGAACAGCGGCGCGGCCATGGCGATGATGTTGATCAGGAAACTCGCGGCGATCGCATCCGCATACAACCAGCGCGAACGCTTGAGGGTGTCGCGAAACCACGAGCGCGCACGCGGGATCAGCGTGCCGTGGTTGACGTCGAATTTGTGCTGCGGCTGGGCGAAAAACACTTTGCCGGTGTAGTCGTCGGCCAGCAGTTCGCGGCTGACCACTGATTCGCCGCCATCACTTTCGCTGAGCAGCACCCGTGCTTCGTTTTCGCCTTGCCAGCCGAGCAGGACAGCACTGCGGCCATCCTTGAGCAGCAACAACGCCGGCATGGCAATCGCCGGAATCTCTTCCAGCTTGCGTTGCAGCACCCGGCCCTGCAGCCCAGCGCGCGCCGCCGCACGCGGCAGCAGCTCGACACTCAGGCGCTGCTTGGGCAGCGGCAGGCCGGTGGTCAGCATCGCCGCGCTGGCGGGCTTCTGGTGCAGCATGCAAAGGGCGAGCAGACCATCCAGCAACGGATCGTCGTGCAACGCGCGTGGATCATGACTGAGATGAACTCGACTGACTTCTGATTCCACGCTCGACACTCTTTAACAGTTGAAAAGGGATAACTCAGTTCATCCCGGGCAGCTGAACCTTGGGCTTCACGTCGTTCTGCACAACGGATGCCAATGGTGCGACCACTCCCTGGCTTTTGAGCAATTCGCCCATGGTCGCCTTGATTCGGTATTGAGTAAATAACTGAATGTTTTTGATTTCAGCCAGACGCCGCGAAGCGGTGAACAACTCGTTTTCGCTGTCGAGCAAATCGAGCAGGGTCCGCTCACCGAGGCTGAACTGACGCTGGTAGGCGGTGCGCACGGCGGTGCTGTGATCAACGTACTGCTGAGCAATCGGCACCTGCGCATTGGCGTTGTTCAGGGCGTTCCAGGCCAGGCCCAGTTCTTCGTTCAACTGACGCAGGGCGTTGTTGCGGATGTCCAGCGCCTGGTTCGACAGGTACGACTTGGATTCCAGATCGGCCTTGTTGCTGCCACCGGAGTACAGGTTGAAGCGCATGCGCAGCATCGCCTGCCACTCGTTGTTGTGGCCGTTCTGACCGTCGAGATCGTTGTCGGCAGTGCGACCCAGCTCGGCGTCGAAACGTGGGTAGAAGGTCGACTTGGCGGTTTCGTACTGCTTCTCGGCAGCGGCGATATCGGACTCGGCCGAACGCAGGATCGGGCTGTTTTCCAGCATTTGCTGGCGCGCTTCATTGAGGTTGACCGGCATCATCGCCATAAACGGCGCCGGACGCTCCAGCTGGTCAGGCATCTGGCCGACAGCGCTGAGGAAGTTGGTCTCGGAGTCGGCGAGGTTGGTCTGTTCGGTGATCAGGTTGTTGCGCGCCTGGGCCATCCGCGCTTCGGCTTGATCAAGGTCGGCGCCGCTGCCAACGCCGCGCTGGGTACGCAACTGGATCTGGTCGTAGATACGCTGGTGGCTCTTGAGGTTTTCCTCGGCCAGACGCACGAATTCGCGGCGGGTCAGCACGTCCAGGTACACCTGGGCGACGGTCAGCGCGGTGCGCTCGGAAGTGCCCAGCAGAGAGTAGGCGCGGGAGTTGACGGTGGCTTGTTGACGCCCGACTTCGCTGGACGTTGCAAAACCGTCAAAAACCATTTGCGAGAGACGTAAACTTGACTCGCCGCGGTTCAGGGTTTCCCAGTGATTGCCACCACCGTTGGCTCGCGTGGTCACGCTGTCGGTGCCCTCACGGCCATACCCGCCCAGCAGATCAACTTTGGGCAGGTATCCACCTTTGGCTGCCTTTAATTGATAATCCGCCGCCAAACGACTGTTGACCCCTGCCTGGATTTCCGGGTGGACATCCAACGCCTGTTGCATGGCTTCCGGTAAGGATTGTGCCTGGACGAAAGAGGCGGCGAGAGCGAACGGTAGAGCCTTGAACAAGTGCAAACGCATGGTAAAGATTTCCCAGGACTTCTTGTCTTGAATCACAGCAAAACGTGCTGCTGCGTCGAATAATTGGCAACCGGAATGACCGTATGTCGGAAAGTTCAAAATAGGAACTGGATCACACGCTGAGGGACAGGTCGCCGCGGAAATATCAATGTGACATTAGTGGGGCGATTGTTTAGGATGGCACCCAGAAGGTCAATAGTTTGGCATAAAGTTAATAGCGAAAGAATCTAGCCAAATTTTTGACACAGAACAGCGTCAAACTTGATTAGCAAATTTTAAAAGTACGTCCAGACTGATTCGGCGCCGAAGCCATCAGGTCTATGGAAGTCAACTGAACGTGACACCCCGGAGAGTCTTCAATGAGCAGTGTTGTTGCCATCGTCAAAAGCATTGTCGGTCAGGTATTCGCGGTGTCCCCGGAGGGCGTCCGTCGCGTACTCGTTGAAGGCGACCGCCTGTTCGTCGGCGACCAGATCGATACCGGCCTTTCCGGCGCCGTGTCGCTGGAACTGGCCGATGGCCGCACCCTGGACCTGGGCCGCGAGACTCAGTGGAGCGCCAACGCGCCCGACTCCAGCACTGACCTGGCCGAAGCCACCGCGCAGGCCGCGCCGTCTGTAGCAGAACTGCAGCAGGCTATCGCTGCCGGCGCCGACCCGACCACCGATCTGGAAGCCACCGCTGCCGGCCCGAGCGCTGCGGGGACAGGTGGTGCTGCCGGTGGTGGCCATAGCTTCGTGATGCTCGACGCCACCGCTGGCCGCGTCGATCCGACCATCGGCTTCCCGACCGCGGGCATCAACTCCGGTGCTCAAGCGGCACAGAACATCACCGGTGGCCAGACCACCGACAGCACCGCCAACGCTCTGCGTGAGTCGACCCTGAGCCTCAGCGCCACACCGACCATCACCGAAGCCGGCGGCGTGCTGGTGTACACCGCGACCCTGACCCAGGCGCCGCTGACCGACCTGACCATCACCCTGTCCAACGGCTCGGTGATCGTGATTCCGGCAGGTTCCACCAGCGGTACCGTCAACGTGCCGCTGGCACCGAACGACACCGTCTACAACGACCCGACCCAGATCAACGTGGCCGTCACCGGCACCACCGGTGGCAACGGCATTACCGTCACCGTGCCGACTACTCCGGCCGTGACCCAGGTCACCGACACCATCGACACCACCACCGTTACTCTGACGGCGGGCAACAGCGTCACCGAAGGTGGCCAGATCACCTACACCGCGACCCTGACCAATCCGGCGCAGACGCCGGTTACCGTGACGCTGTCCAACGGTTCGACCATCACCATCGAAGCCGGCAAGACCACGGGCACCGTCAACGTGCCGACACCGCCGAACGACGTCTATAACAATGGCAGCACCGTCACCACCACCATCACCGGTGCTACCGGCGGCAACTTCGAAAACCTGGTGCCGAACACGACGCCGGCGGTGACCACTATCACCGACTCGATCGACACCACCAACCTGACCCTGACCGCCACCGGCAGCGTGGTTGAAGGCGGCCAGATCACCTACACCGCGACCCTGACCAACCCGGCACAGACACCGGTTACCGTGACGCTGTCCAACGGTTCGACCATCACCATCGAAGCCGGCAAGACCACGGGCACCGTCAACGTGCCGACACCGCCGAACGACGTCTACAACAACGGCGGCACCATCAGCACCACCATCACCGGTGCTACCGGCGGCAACTTCGAAAACCTGGTGCCGAGCACGACGCCAGCGACCACAACCGTTACCGATTCCATCGACACCACCAATCTGTCGCTGAGTGCCACTGGCACCGTCGCTGAAGGCGGCTCGATCGTTTACACCGCAACCCTGACCAACCCGGCTGGCACCCCGGTGACCGTGACGTTGAGCAACGGCTCCGTCATCACCATCGAAGCCGGCAAAACCACTGGCACTGTGACCGTTCCGGCGCCTGCGGACGACGTCTACAAAGATGCCGGCAAAGTCGAAGTCAGCATCACTGGCACCACAGGTGGCAATTTCGAGAACCTGGTGCCGAGCACCGTTCCGGCCGTGACCGAAGTCACCGATACCATCGACACCTCGACCGTGAAACTCACGGCCGATACCTCGGTGGCTGAAGGCGGCACCGTCACCTACACCGCCACCGTCGGCGCCCCGGTAACCGGTTCGCCGGTTGTTGTGACCTTGGCGAACGGCCAGACCATCACCATTGAGGTCGGCAAGACCACCGGCACCGTGACCACCACCGCGCCGAACGATGCGCTGACCGGCAATCCGCCGCTGACCAACGCCATCACCAACGTAACCGGTGGCAACTACGAAAATCTGATTGCGGACAAAACCCCGGTTTCGACCACCGTCACCGACACCGTCGACACCACTAACCTGTCGCTGAGCGCCACCGGCTCGGTCGCCGAGGGTGGTTCGATCGTCTACACCGCGACCCTGACCAACGCGGCTGGTTCGCCAGTCACCGTGACCCTGAGCAATGGCGCGGTGATCACTATCGAGGCTGGCAAAACCACCGGCACAGTGACTGTTCCAGCGCCAGCCGATGACGTCTACAAAGATGCCGGCAAAGTCGAAGTGACCATCAACGGTGCAACCGGCGGCAACTTCGAAAACCTGGTGCCAAGCACTGTTCCAGCCGTGACCGAAGTCACTGACACCATCGATACTTCGACGGTCAAACTGTCCGCTGATACTTCGGTCGCCGAGGGCGGCACCGTCACTTACACCGCCACCGTCGGTGCCCCCGTGACCGGTTCGCCGGTGCTGGTGACCCTGGCCAATGGTCAGACCATCACCATCGAAGTGGGCAAGACCACCGGCACCGTAACTACCACCGCACCGAACGACGTGCTGAACGGCCAAGCACCGCTGAGCAACTCGATCACCGGCGTGACCGGTGGCAACTACGAAAACCTCGTAGCGGACAAAACCCCGGTCAGCACCACCGTAACCGACACTGTCGACACCACCAACCTGACGTTGAGCGCCACTGGCTCCGTCGCTGAAGGTGGTTCGATCGTTTACACCGCCACCCTGACCAACCCTGCCGGCACCCCGGTAACCGTGACGTTGAGCAACGGCTCCGTCATCACCATCGAAGCCGGCAAAACCACTGGCACCGTGACTGTTCCGGCGCCTGCCGATGACGTCTATAAAGACGCGGGCAAAGTCGAAGTAAGCATCACCGGTACCACCGGCGGTAACTTCGAGAACCTGGTGCCGAGCACCGTTCCTGCCGTGACCGAAGTGACCGATACCATCGACACTTCGACCGTCAAATTGACCGCCGATACCTCGGTGGCCGAGGGCGGGACCGTCACTTATACCGCCACAGTGGGCGCGCCTGTCACCGGCTCGCCAGTGACCGTGACTCTGGCGAACGGCCAGACCATCACCATCGAAGTCGGCAAAACCACCGGCACCGTGACCACCACCGCGCCGAACGATGCGTTGAACGGCCATGAACCGCTGACCAACGCGATCACTGACGTGAGCGGCGGCAACTACGAAAACCTCGTGGCCGACAAAACTCCGGTCAGCACCACCGTGACTGACACCGTCGACACCACCAACCTGTCGCTGACTGCGACCGGCACCGTGGCTGAGGGCGGTTCGATCGTCTACACCGCGACCCTGACCAACCCGGCCGGTACTCCGGTGACCGTGACCCTGAGCAATGGCTCGGTGATCACCATCGAAGCCGGCAAAACCACCGGCACCGTGACTGTTCCGGCCCCTGCCGATGACGTCTACAAGGACGCGGGCAAGGTTGAAGTGACCATCAAGGATGCGTCCGGTGGCAACTTCGAAAACCTCGTCCCGAGCACTGTTCCGGCGGTGACTGAAGTCACTGACACCATCGATACGTCGACCGTCAAACTGACCGCGACCGAGTCGGCCGCTGAAGGTGGCACCGTCACCTACACCGCTACCGTTGGCGCGCCGGTCACCGGTTCGCCAGTCGTGGTGACCCTGGCCAATGGTCAGAACATCACCATCGAAGTCGGCAAGACCACCGGCACCGTGACCACCACCGCACCGAACGACGCGCTGAACGGTCATGCACCGCTGACCAACTCGATCACCGGCGTAACCGGCGGCAATTACGAGAATCTGGTCGCCGATAAAACCCCGGTTTCGACCACCGTCACCGACACCATCGACACCACCAATCTGTCGCTGACTGCGACCGGCACCGTGGCCGAGGGCGGTTCGATCATCTACACCGCGACCCTGACCAATCCGGCCGGTACTCCGGTGACCGTGACCCTGAGCAATGGCTCAGTGATCACCATCGAAGCCGGCAAAACCACCGGCACCGTGACTGTTCCAGCCCCAGCCGATGACGTCTACAAAGACGCCGGCAAAGTCGAAGTCACGATCAAGGATGCTGCGGGCGGCAACTTCGAGAACCTGGTGCCAAGCACCGTCCCTGCGGTCACTGAAGTGACTGACACTATCGACACCTCGACCGTCAAATTGAGCGCCGATACTTCGGTCGCCGAGGGCGGCACCGTCACTTACACCGCCACCGTCGGCGCTCCGGTAACCGGCTCACCTGTGGTCGTGACCCTGGCGAACGGCCAGAGCATCACCATCGAAGTCGGCAAAACCACCGGCACCGTCACCACCACCGCGCCGAACGATGCGTTGAACGGTCACGAGCCGCTGAACAACTCGATCACCAACGTCAGCGGCGGCAACTACGAAAACCTCGTAGCTGACAAAACGCCCGTCAGCACCACCGTCACCGACACCGTCGACACCACCAACCTGTCGCTGAGCGCGACCCCGGCGGTGAACGAAGGCGGCCAGATCACCTACACCGCCACCCTGACCAACGCCGCCGGCACCCCGGTGACCGTGACGTTGAGCAATGGCGCGGTCATCACCATCGAGGCCGGCAAAACTTCCGGCACCGTGACCGTCGATGCACCGAAGGATGACGTCTACAAGGACGCCGGCACCGTTGAAGCGACCATCAAGGGCGCGACCGGTGGCGACTTCGAAAACCTGGTGACCAGCAACGCCCCGGCAGTGACTACCGTCAACGACACCATCGACACCTCCACCGTGTCGCTGACTGCCACCGCCAACGTCGCCGAAGGCGAAACCGTGGTTTACACCGCGAGCGTGACCGCACCAGTAACCGGCTCGCCAGTCGTGGTCACCCTGTCCAACGGCCAGACCATCACCATCGCCGTCGGTGAGACCACCGGCAGCGTGAACTTCGTCGCGCCGAACAGCCCATTGGCGGGCGGCAGCTCGCTGAGCGTCGCCATCGACAAGGTTGCCGGCGGCAACTATGAAAACCTGGTGGCCGACAAGACACCGGCTAACACCGCAGTTTCTGACACTGTCGACACCACCAACCTGAACCTGACCGCCAGCGACTCGGTGGCTGAAGGTGGTTCAATTGTTTACACCGCGACACTGACCAACCCGGCTGGCACCCCGGTGACCGTGACGCTGAGCAACGGCGCTGTCATCACCATCGAGGCCGGCAAAACCACCGGCACCGTGACTGTTCCGGCTCCGGCTGACGACGTGTACAAAGACGCGGGTAAAGTCGAAGCGACCATTTCCACCGCTACCGGTGGCAACTTCGAGAATCTGGTGCCGAGCACTGTTCCTGCAGTCACCAACGTTACCGATACCATCGACACCACCACGGTCAAACTGACCGCGACCGAGTCTGCGGCTGAAGGTGGCACCGTCACTTACACCGCGACTGTCGGCGCGCCAGTGACTGGCTCGCCGGTCGTGGTGACCTTGGCCAATGGTCAGAACATCACCATCGAAGTGGGTAAAACCACTGGCACCGTGACTACCACTGCGCCGAACGATGCGTTGACCGGCCACGCGCCGCTGACCAACGCCATCACCGACGTGAGCGGCGGTAACTACGAAAACCTCGTGGCGGACAAAACTCCGGTTTCGACCAATGTCACCGACACCGTCGACACCACTAACCTGTCGCTGTCCGCGACCGGTACCGTGGCCGAAGGTGGCTCGATTGTTTACACCGCAACGCTGACCAACGCCGCTGGCTCGCCAGTCACCGTGACGTTGAGCAACGGCGCCGTGATCACCATCGACGCCGGAAAAACCACCGGCACCGTGACCGTTCCGGCACCAGCCGATGACGTGTACAAAGACGCGGGTAAAGTCGAAGCGACCATTTCCACCGCTACCGGTGGCAACTTCGAAAACCTGGTGCCGAGCACTGTTCCTGCAGTCACCAACGTTACCGATACCATCGACACCACTACGGTCAAACTCACCGCAACCGAGTCTGCTGCTGAAGGTGGCACCGTCACCTACACCGCAACCGTTGGCGCACCAGTGACCGGCTCGCCTGTAGTCGTGACCCTGGCTAATGGTCAGAACATCACCATCGAAGTGGGCAAAACCACTGGTACCGTCACCACCACTGCGCCGAACGATGCGTTGACCGGTCATGCTCCTCTGACCAACGCAATCACCGGCGTGACTGGCGGTAACTACGAGAATCTGGTGGCCGACAAAACTCCAGTCAGCACCACCGTGACTGACACCGTCGACACCACCAACCTGTCGCTCAGCGCTACCAATTCGGTCGCCGAGGGCGGTTCGATCGTTTACACAGCAACCCTGACCAACGCCGCTGGCTCGCCAGTCACCGTGACGTTGAGCAACGGCGCCGTGATCACCATCGACGCCGGCAAAACCACCGGCACCGTGACCGTGCCGGCGCCAGCCGATGACGTTTACAAAGACGCGGGTAAAGTCGAAGCGACCATCTCCACCGCTACCGGTGGCAACTTCGAAAACCTGGTGCCGAGCACCGTGCCGGCTGTGACTCAGGTCACCGACACCATCGACACCACCACGGTGAAACTCACCGCGACCGAGTCTGCTGCTGAAGGTGGTACTGTCACTTACACCGCTACCGTGGGTGCGCCAGTAACCGGCTCGCCTGTGGTCGTGACGCTGGCCAACGGTCAGAACATCACCATCGAAGTGGGTAAAACCACCGGCACCGTGACCACCACTGCGCCGAACGACGCGCTGACCGGTCATGCGCCGCTGACCAACGCGATCACCAATGTGAGCGGCGGCAACTACGAAAACCTCGTTGCCGACAAGACGCCGGTTTCGACCACCGTCACCGATACCATCGACACCACCAATCTGTCGCTCAGCGCCACCAACTCGGTGGCCGAGGGCGGTTCGATCATCTACACCGCGACCCTGACCAACGCCGCTGGCTCGCCAGTGACCGTGACCCTGAGCAACGGCGCCGTGATCACCATCGATGCCGGCAAAACCACAGGCACCGTGACCGTGCCGGCTCCGGCGGATGACGTTTACAAAGACGCGGGTAAAGTCGAAGCGACCATTTCCACCGCTACCGGCGGCAACTTCGAGAACCTGGTGCCGAGCACTGTTCCTGCAGTCACCAACGTTACCGATACCATCGACACCACCACGGTCAAACTGACCGCCACTGAGTCTGCTGCTGAAGGTGGCACTGTCACCTACACCGCGACTGTCGGTGCGCCGGTCACCGGTTCGCCTGTGGTCGTGACCCTGGCCAACGGCCAGAACATCACTATCGAAGTCGGCAAAACTACTGGCACCGTAACCACCACCGCACCGAACGATGCGCTGACCGGCCATGCGCCGTTGACCAACGCGATCACCAACGTGAGCGGTGGAAACTACGAGAATCTCGTTGCCGACAAGACCTCGGTCAACACCACCGTCACCGACACCGTCGACACCACCAACCTGTCGCTTAGCGCTACCAACTCGGTCGCCGAGGGTGGTTCGATCATCTACACCGCGACCTTGACCAACGCGGCTGGCTCGCCAGTCACCGTGACCTTGTCGAACGGAGCTGTGATCACCATCGACGCCGGAAAAACCACCGGCACCGTGACCGTTCCGGCACCAGCCGATGACGTTTACAAAGACGCGGGCAAAGTCGAAGCGACCATTTCCAACGCTACCGGTGGCAACTTCGAGAACCTGGTGCCAAGCACCGTTCCTGCGGTCACCAACGTTACCGATACCATCGACACCACCACGGTCAAACTGACCGCGACCGAGTCTGCGGCTGAAGGTGGCACCGTCACCTACACCGCAACCGTTGGCGCACCAGTGACCGGTTCGCCTGTGGTGGTGACCCTGGCCAACGGCCAGAACATCACCATCGAAGTCGGCAAGACCACCGGCACCGTGACCGCCACCGCACCGAACGATGCGTTGACCGGTCACGCGCCGTTAACCAACGCCATCACCGAAGTCAGCGGCGGCAACTACGAAAACCTCGTGGCTGACAAAACTCCGGTGTCGACCAATGTCACCGACACCGTCGACACCACTAACCTGTCGCTGTCCGCGACCGGCACCGTGGCCGAAGGTGGCTCGATCGTTTACACCGCGACTCTGACCAACGCTGCCGGTTCGCCGGTTACCGTGACGTTGAGCAACGGCGCTGTGATCACCATCGAGGCCGGCAAAACCACCGGCACCGTGACCGTTCCTGCTCCGGCGGACGACGTTTACAAAGATGCCGGTAAAGTCGAAGCGACCATTTCCACCGCTACCGGTGGCAACTTCGAAAACCTGGTGCCGAGCACCGTGCCGGCAGTGACCGAAGTCACCGACACCATCGATACTTCTACCGTCAAACTGTCCGCTGATACCTCGGTCGCCGAGGGCGGCACCGTGACCTACACCGCTACCGTCGGCGCGCCGGTCACCGGTTCGCCGGTTGTGGTGACCCTGGCCAACGGTCAGAACATCACCATCGAAGTGGGTAAAACCACCGGCACCGTGACCACCACCGCACCGAACGACGCGTTGACCGGTCATGCGCCGCTGACCAACTCGATCACCGGTGTGACCGGTGGCAATTACGAAAACCTCGTGGCTGACAAAACCCCGGTCAGCACTAACGTCACCGACACCGTCGACACCACCAACCTGTCGCTGTCCGCGACCGGTACCGTGGCTGAAGGCGGTTCGATCGTTTACACCGCAACGCTGACCAACGCGGCTGGCTCGCCAGTGACCGTAACGCTGTCGAATGGTGCTGTTATCACCATCGACGCCGGAAAAACCACCGGCACTGTGACCGTTCCGGCACCGGCCGATGACGTGTACAAAGACGCGGGCAAAGTCGAAGCGACCATTTCCACCGCTACCGGTGGCAACTTCGAGAATCTGGTACCGAGCACTGTGCCGGCTGTGACTCAGGTCACCGACACCATCGATACCACCACGGTCAAGCTGACCGCGACCGAGTCTGCGGCTGAGGGTGGCACCGTCACCTACACCGCCACCGTCGGTGCGCCGGTAACTGGTTCGCCAGTGACCGTGACTCTTGCCAACGGTCAGAACATCACCATCGAAGTGGGTAAAACCACCGGCACCGTGACCACCACCGCGCCGAACGACGCGCTGACCGGCCATGCGCCGTTGACCAACGCAATTACCAACGTCAGCGGTGGCAACTACGAAAACCTCGTTGCCGACAAGACCCCGGTCAGCACTAACGTCACCGACACCATCGACACCACCAACCTGTCGCTGACCGCTACCGGTACCGTGGCCGAAGGTGGTTCGATCGTTTACACCGCAACGCTGACCAACGCGGCTGGTTCGCCAGTGACCGTAACGCTGTCGAACGGTGCTGTTATCACCATCGACGCCGGTAAAACCACCGGCACCGTCACCGTCCCTGCACCGGCCGATGACGTCTACAAAGACGCCGGCACCGTGCAGGCAACGATCAAGTCGGCGACCGGTGGCAGCTTCGAGAACCTGGTCCCAAGCACCACACCAGCCGTGACCAACGTCACCGACACCATCGACACCACCACGGTGAAACTCACCGCGACCGAGTCTGCTGCTGAAGGTGGTACTGTCACTTACACCGCTACCGTGGGTGCGCCAGTAACCGGCTCGCCTGTGGTCGTGACGCTGGCCAACGGTCAGAACATCACCATCGAAGTGGGTAAAACCACCGGCACCGTGACCACCACTGCGCCGAACGACGCGTTGACCGGTCATGCGCCGCTGACCAACTCGATCACCGGTGTGACCGGTGGCAATTACGAGAATCTGGTCGCTGACAAGACGCCGGTTTCGACCACCGTCACCGATACCATCGACACCACCAATCTGTCGCTCAGCGCCACCAACTCGGTGGCCGAGGGCGGTTCGATCATCTACACCGCGACCCTGACCAACGCCGCTGGCTCGCCAGTGACCGTGACCCTGAGCAACGGCGCCGTGATCACCATCGATGCCGGCAAAACCACAGGCACCGTGACCGTGCCGGCTCCGGCGGATGACGTTTACAAAGACGCGGGTAAAGTCGAAGCGACCATTTCCACCGCTACCGGCGGCAACTTCGAGAACCTGGTGCCGAGCACTGTTCCTGCAGTCACCAACGTTACCGATACCATCGACACCACCACGGTCAAACTGACCGCCACTGAGTCTGCTGCTGAAGGTGGCACTGTCACCTACACCGCGACTGTCGGTGCGCCGGTCACCGGTTCGCCTGTGGTCGTGACCCTGGCCAACGGCCAGAACATCACTATCGAAGTCGGCAAAACTACTGGCACCGTAACCACCACCGCACCGAACGATGCGCTGACCGGCCATGCGCCGTTGACCAACGCGATCACCAACGTGAGCGGTGGAAACTACGAGAATCTCGTTGCCGACAAGACCTCGGTCAACACCACCGTCACCGACACCGTCGACACCACCAACCTGTCGCTTAGCGCTACCAACTCGGTCGCCGAGGGTGGTTCGATCATCTACACCGCGACCTTGACCAACGCGGCTGGCTCGCCAGTCACCGTGACCTTGTCGAACGGAGCTGTGATCACCATCGACGCCGGAAAAACCACCGGCACCGTGACCGTTCCGGCACCAGCCGATGACGTGTACAAAGACGCGGGCAAAGTCGAAGCGACCATTTCCACCGCTACCGGTGGCAACTTCGAAAATCTGGTGCCGAGCACCGTGCCGGCTGTGACTCAGGTCACCGACACCATCGACACCACCACGGTCAAACTGACCGCTACCGAGTCTGCGGCTGAAGGTGGCACCGTCACTTACACCGCGACCGTTGGTGCACCGGTAACTGGTTCGCCAGTGACCGTGACTCTTGCCAACGGTCAGAACATCACCATCGAAGTGGGTAAAACCACCGGCACCGTGACCACCACCGCGCCGAACGACGCGCTGACCGGCCATGCGCCGTTGACCAACGCAATTACCAACGTCAGCGGTGGCAACTACGAAAACCTCGTTGCCGACAAGACCCCGGTCAGCACTAACGTCACCGACACCATCGACACCACCAACCTGTCGCTGACCGCTACCGGTACCGTGGCCGAAGGTGGTTCGATCGTTTACACCGCAACGCTGACCAACGCGGCTGGTTCGCCAGTGACCGTAACGCTGTCGAACGGTGCTGTTATCACCATCGACGCCGGTAAAACCACCGGCACCGTCACCGTCCCTGCACCGGCCGATGACGTCTACAAAGACGCCGGCACCGTGCAGGCAACGATCAAGTCGGCGACCGGTGGCAGCTTCGAGAACCTGGTCCCAAGCACCACACCAGCCGTGACCAACGTCACCGACACCATCGACACCACCACGGTGAAACTCACCGCGACCGAGTCTGCTGCTGAAGGTGGCACCGTCACCTACACCGCCACCGTCGGTGCGCCGGTAACTGGCTCGCCAGTGACCGTCACTCTGGCCAATGGTCAGAACATCACCATCGAAGTGGGTAAAACCACCGGCACCGTGACCACCACTGCGCCGAACGACGCGCTGACCGGTCATGCGCCGCTGACCAACTCGATCACCGGTGTGACCGGTGGCAATTACGAGAATCTGGTGGCCGACAAGACCCCGGTCAGCACCACCGTGACCGACACCATCGACACCACCAACCTGTCGCTGTCCGCGACCGGTACCGTGGCCGAAGGTGGCTCGATTGTTTACACCGCGACCCTGACCAACGCCGCTGGCTCGCCAGTGACCGTGACCCTGAGCAACGGCGCCGTGATCACCATCGACGCGGGCAAAACCACCGGCACCGTCACCGTCCCGGCACCGGCCGACGACGTCTACAAAGACGCCGGCACCGTGCAGGCGACCATCAAGTCGGCGACCGGTGGCAACTTCGAAAACCTGGTACCAAGCACCACGCCAGCCGTGACCAGTGTCACCGACACCATCGACACCACTGGCGTGAAACTCACCGCCACTGGCACCGTGGCCGAGGGTGGCACCGTCACCTACACCGCCACCGTCGGTGCGCCTGTCACCGGTTCGCCTGTGGTCGTGACCCTGGCCAACGGCCAGACCATCACCATCGACATCGGCAAAACCACCGGCACCGTGACCAGCATCGCCCCGAACGATGCGCTGACCGGCCACGCTCCGCTGACCAACTCGATCACTAACGTGACCGGCGGCAACTACGAGAATCTGGTGGCCGACAAAACGCCGGTCAGCACCACCGTGACCGACACCATCGACACCACCAACCTGTCGCTGAGCGCGACCGGCACTGTGGCCGAAGGTGGCTCGATCGTTTACACCGCAACCCTCACCAACGCCGCCGGTTCGCCGGTCACCGTGACCCTGAGCAACGGCGCCGTGATCACCATCGACGCGGGTAAAACCACCGGCACCGTGACCGTTCCGGCTCCAGCCGACGACGTCTACAAAGACGCCGGCACCGTGCAGGCGACCATCAAGTCGGCGACCGGTGGCAACTTCGAGAACCTGGTCCCAAGCACCACGCCAGCCGTGACCAGTGTCACCGACACCATCGACACCACTGGCGTGAAACTCACCGCCACTGGCACCGTGGCCGAGGGTGGCACCGTCACCTACACCGCCACCGTCGGTGCACCTGTCACCGGTTCGCCAGTGACCGTGACCCTGGCCAACGGCCAGAGCATCACCATCGACATCGGCAAAACCACCGGCACCGTGACCAGCATCGCCCCGAACGATGCGTTGACCGGCCACGCTCCGCTGACCAACTCGATCAGCAATGTGACCGGCGGCAACTACGAAAACCTCGTCGCCGACAAAACCCCGGTCAGCACCACCGTGACCGACACCATCGACACCACCAGTCTGTCGCTGAGCGCGACCCCGGCGGTGAACGAGGGCGGCCAGATCACCTACACCGCGACCCTGACCAATGCCGCCGGCTCGCCGGTCACCGTGACCCTGAGCAACGGCTCGGTGATCACCATTGACGCCGGCAAAACCACCGGCACCGTGACCGTTCCGGCTCCGGCCGACGACGTCTACAAAGACGCCGGCAGCGTGCAGGCGACCATCACCAACGCCAGCGGTGGCAACTTCGAAAATCTGGTGACCAACACCACGCCAGCCGTGACCAACGTCACCGACACCATCGACACCACCACTGTCAGCATCACCGGCAGCACCTCGGTGACCGAAGGCCAGACCGCCAGCTACACCGTCAGCCTGACCCACCCGGCGCAGACCGACGTGACCCTGAAAATCGTCTACAGCGGCACCGCTGCCGACGGTTCGGACTTCACTGGCGTGTACACCGTGAAGATCCCGGCAGGCGCCAGCAGCGCACAGTTCAACGTCGCGACCATCGATGACAAGATCACCGAAGGCACCGAGAACTTCGTGGTCAAGATCGACTCGGCGACCGGCGGCAACTTCGAGAACCTGGCCGTCAGCAGCACCAACGGCAGCGTCAGCACCTCGATCATCGACAACGATGCGCCACCGGTCATCGACCTGGATGCCAACAACTCCAGCGGCGCCACCGGTGCCGACTACAAGGTGACGTTCACCGAAAACACCCCGGGCGCTGGCGTGTCGATTGCCGACACTGACCTGACGATCACCGACCCGGACAGCACCATGCTGACCGGCGCGACTATCGTGCTGACCAACCGTCAGGACGGCGATGCGCTGAACCTCGGCAACAGCGTCAACGGCATCACCATCAACGCCAACAGCACCAACGGCACCGTGACCCTGACCCTGTCGGGTAACGCGACGCTGGCCGACTACATGCAGGCGATCAAAAACATCACCTTCACCAACAGCAGTGAAGACCCGAGCACCGTGCCGCGGATCATCACCGTGACCGTGACCGATGGCGGCAACTACTCCAACACCGCGACCACCACGGTCAACGTGGTGGCGGTCAACGATGCGCCGGTTGCGGCTCCGGTCAACGTCACCGGCACCGAAGACACGCCACTGATCCTCGGCTGGTCGACCTTCGGTGTGACTGACGTCGACAGCCCGGCCAGCAGCCTGGGCATCAAAATCACCCAGCTGCCGGGCGAAGGCAAACTGCAGTATCTGGACGGTTCGACCTGGAAAGACGTCGCCAACAACCAGACCTTCAGCAAGGCTGACATTGACGCCGGCAAGCTGCGCTTCATGCCGGATGCCAACGAGTCGGGCGTCAACGGTTACGGCGGCACCGGCCTGGGCAACAACCAGGCTGACTATGCACAGATCAAGTTCCAGCCTACCGACGGCCAACTGCTGGGCAACACCGGCACCGTGAAGATCGACATCACGCCGGTGGCGGATGCACCGACCGTGAGCGTGGCCGACAACAGCGTGAAGTCCACCGGACTGGTCAAGGAAGTCTGGACCGGCCTGCCAGGTCTCGGCACCGACGGCAGCGGCGCGAACTCGACCACCCTGAAAAACGTGATCGACGGCGCCGGCACCCCGAACTCCAGCACCAACGTGACCAACGTGCAGTCGGACGGCAGTGTGGCCGCCGGCACCGCGTCGAAAACCTCGGGCCTGATCTATCTGGAAGCCGGCAAGACCTACAGCTTCAGCGGTGTGGCTGACGACAGTCTGCTGATCACCATTGGCGGCAAGAGTGTGGCGTCGGGTACGTGGGGCGCGGGCGGTGCGATCAGCGGCTCGTTCACCCCGACCACCAGCGGCTACTACACCCTGGACATCTACCACCACAACCAGAGCGGCCCCGGCAGCTATGACGTGAACCTGTCGGTCAACGGCAGCACGCCGATCGACCTGAGCAGCGCCGGCGTGCCGATCTACACTGGCGTGCAGGACCTGGTGAATTCCGGTGTGACCGTCTCCGACCTGCACGGCACCAACGGCGAAGGCTATTACGACGGCTACAAACTCAACACCGGCGCCGAAGGCACCACGGTGAAACTCTCGGCGATCAATACTGCGCTGACCGACACCGACGGCTCGGAAACCCTGAGCGTGAAGATCAGCGGTGCGCCGGTCGGCTCGGTACTCTCCGACGGTCACGGCCACAGCTTCACCGTCACCGCGAGCAATGGCGAAGCCAACGTCACCGGCTGGAGCCTCGGCAGCCTGACCGTGACCCCGCCGACCTACTACAACGGCCAGTTCAACCTGACCGTGACGTCGACCTCCACCGAGATGGTCGGCGGCTCGGCCAGCAGCACCGCGACCATTCCGGTCACCGTGGTGCCGGCGGTGTACAACGCCGTAGTCGGTACCTCTGGCGATGACACCTTCAACGGCACCGATGGCAACGACATCATGGTCGCCGACATCGGCGGTCTGACCGTGGTGCCGGGCACCAACTACAACATCGCATTCATGGTCGACTCCTCGGGCAGCATGAGCACCTCCTCGATCAACGCGGCCAAGGACTCGCTGACCTCGGTGTTCAACACCCTCAAGCAGAGCCTGAGCGGCAGCAACTCGGGCACGGTGAACATCTTCCTGGTGGACTTCGATACCCAGGTCAACAAGTCGGTGTCGGTGAACCTCAACGACCCGAACGCGCTGACCAAGCTCAAAGCCGTGCTCGACTCGATGACCTCCGGCGGCGGCACCAACTACGAAGACGTGTTCAAGACCACGGCCAACTTCTTCCAGAGCGCGGAAGCTGTGGCGAACACCGGGGCGAAGAACCTCACGTACTTCATCACCGACGGCCAGCCGACCTACTACCAGAGCGGCGAGCAGACCAACCCGACGCTTTACGGCAGCGTGAAGTTCGATAGTGTGGTGACGACCAGCAACTACAAGCTGGGCGATACGTTCGCCACTTACATCGACAGCACGCACTACCTGACCATCAGTGCAGCCGGTGCTGCTGTTCTGCAAACGTATAAAAACGGCAGTTGGAACTGGAGCAGCCTGGGTACCGTTCACGCTCAGGGTGATGGCACCTATGAGCTGTCGAGCCTGGCGGGCAGCGGCAGCAGCACCAGCTCGGCCACCACCGATAACGCCAACAGCAGTTTTGCCTTGCTCAACGGCCTGTCGAACGTCGAAGCCATCGGTATCAACAGCGGTGTCAGCCTCAACGATCTGAAACCGTACGACTCGGATCACTCGCCGCAAACCAACATCGATCCGAAGGACCTGGCCAACTCGATCATCGGCCACACCGAAGCGACGATGCCGGGCAACGACACCGTCAGCGGTGGCGACGGCAACGACATCCTGTTCGGCGACCTGGTGAGCTTCAACGGCATTGCCGGCGAGGGTTATCAGGCAATGCAGGCGTACGTCGCACAGCAAACCGGTGTGGATGTCAGCAAAGTCACCACCAGCAACGTGCACCAGTACATCACCGAGCACTATCAGGCGTTCGATGTGTCGGGTGCGCATGACGGCAACGACACGCTGCTGGGCGGCGCGGGCAATGACATCCTGTTCGGCTCGGGCGGCAACGACCTGCTCGACGGCGGCAAGGGCAATGACATCCTGCTCGGCGGCACCGGCAATGACACGCTCATCGGCGGCCAGGGCAACGACATCCTGATCGGTGGTTCCGGTGCCGACACCTTCGTCTGGAAAGCAGGCGACACCGGCAACGACGTAATCAAGGACTTCAACGCCAACGAAGGCGACCGCATTGATCTGCGTGACCTGTTGCAGGGCGAAACCGGCAGCACCATCGACAACTTCCTGAAGATCACCACGGTCGACGGCGTGTCGTCGCTGCAAGTCAGCTCCGGCGGCAAGTTCAACTCCGGCGATGCCGCTGCGGCCACTCCGGACGTGACGATCAAACTGGAAGGCAACAACTGGTCAACCGCCAACATTCATAACCTGATTGCCGGCAGCGATCCGACCATCAAGGTCGACCACAACAACAGCTGATGCGTGAACAAAACGGCCGCCCCTTGGGGCGGCCGTCACGTTTGCGCCTATCGCACCGGTGACGATTTCGTCGCCGCACCGCATACTCGCGCGCAGTTCGCCTATGCTGCTGACAGCATGACGCTGGTTCTTTCTGAGGGATGCTCAATGTTTTACGTGCAACGCGATGCGCAGGGTCAGCTGATCCGCGTGGAAGCTGCGGCCTACGCCGAAGCCTCGGAAACGCTGCCCGCCGACAGCCATGAAATCCAGGCCTGGTTCGCCAACGAGGTCGTGGAAACCAGCCTGAAACAGCTCAAACAGAGCGATCTGGAGATGATTCGGGTACTCGACGACCTGATTCAGGTGCTGACCCAGAAGGGCGTGATCCGCGTTACCGATCTGCCGCCGGCGGCGCAGGCCAAGCTGATGGATCGGACCCAGGCGCGGGAAGCGCTAGGCGGGTTGAGCCACTTGATCGACGACGAAGAGACCGGGCTGATCTGATCCGCGATCTTCAGTGACCGGACTGACCACCTTCGCGAGCAAGCCCGCTCCCACATTTGAAATGCATTCCAATGTGGGAGCGAGCCTGCTCGCGAAGACGGCATCAATGACGCCACCGTATTAAAGGTTTACTTCCAGGGCTTGGGTTCACCGAACAACTGCCCCTGCACTCCGTACAAGCCCATCTCGCGAATCACTGACAACTCCCCTTCGGTCTCGACCCGCTCGGCAATCAGCGGCAGATCGATGCTGTGCGCCGCACGCTGGATCGCCTCGATGAACAGGCGCTTGTCGCTCTCCTGATCGATCGCGCGAATGTAGCTGCCATCGATCTTCAGGTACGCCAGCCCCAGACGCGCCAGGTTGCCGATCATGCTGAAGCGTCCACCAAAGCGTTGCAGGCTCAGGGAAAAACCGAGTTCACGCAGACGTCGGGTCAACTGCTCCAGCACCGCTTGCTCCGGCAATTGTTCCTCGCCGATCTCCAGGGTCAGGCGCGCGCCGAGGTCGGAGTGCGCACGCAGAATCTCGAACACTTTGTTCAGGGCCTGCGAATCGGCCAGGGTTGCCGAAGACAGGTTCAGCGCCAGCGAATCCTCGTGCCCTTTCATCTGCTCCAACACCCGCTCGAGCATCAGGCGGTCGAGTCGCGCGGTCCAGCCGAAGCGCTCAAGCCACGGCAGGAAACGTCCGGCCGGAATGGTCTCACCCTGATCGTCCAGCAGTCGCGACAGCACTTTGTAATGCAACACCAGTTGCGTGTCCTGGGCAGCCACCACCGGTTGGAAGTACAGCTCGAAACGCTGCTGGTTCAGCGCCTGATCAAGCAACCGATGCCAGGCGTGGTGATCGTCACCAACATCGGCCACCAGGCTCTGATCGATACAGGCCCAGTTCCGCTCGCCCTGCCCCTCGGCCTGCGCCAGCGCCTGATCACCCCGTGTCAGCACAGCTTGCGGTGAATCGCCATGAGCAAACGGGGCGAGGCCGATCGAGGCCACGGCCGGCACATCGGTGGCGCCGGTGGCGTGCAGGCTGCTCAACGCACTGTCGAGGTTCTGAGCCAGTTGCAGCGCTTCTTCGCGCACCAGCCCCGGCGCCAGCACGGCGAACTCGCCGCCGCGAATGCGCGTCACGAGGTTCTGGGTTTCCGGGTAGCGGGCGCACTCGCGGGACAATTGCTCGCCGACCGCTTTCAACAATTCATCGGTGCGCTGCCCGCCCAGGCGCTGGTTGAGCCCGGCCAGATCCTTGACCCGCAACAGCAGCAAATAACCGGAGCTGGCCTGTTCGGCATTGCTCACCCGATTGTTCAACTGCATTTCGAAATAACGTCGGTTGGCCAGGCCGGTCAAGTTGTCCTGATAGGACTCGACACGCAGTTTTTCACTGCGCTCGGCCTGCTCCTGGAACAGCGCCTTGAGCTTCTCGACCATCTGGTTCATCGCCTGCACCACGCGGCGCAGTTCCGGAGTGCGCGGCAGCTCCGGCAGGCTGAGGAATTCGCGGCGGGCGATGGCGTGGGACTGTTTGACCATGTAGTCGAGCGGGCGCAATTGCCGGCGCAGCAGCAGCGCGCCAAGCGCCGCACTGACCGCGCCGCACAGCAGCAGCCAGCCGAGGCTGCCCAACGCGCTCTGCCACAGCTTGGCCACGGCGAACATCGGATGGCTGACCACTTCAACCCGCGCCGCCTGTTCCCACCCACGGCTGACCAACGCATCGCCGCCGGCCGGCTCCAGACCAATCAGTTTGACGAACCAGTCCGGCACATTGCTGACCGCCGGAATCCCGCTGCGCTCGACGATGGTCTTGTCGGTCTTGAGATCGACCACCCGGATGCTCGCGTAATAGCCGCTGTCGAAGATCGAGCTGACCAGCAGCTCGACCATCGCCGGATCGTCGATATTCGGCGTCAGCGACAACGCCAGCGCCGTCGCGGCGTCCTGGGCGTGGGAGCGCAGCTGGTTGACGTACTGGATGCGCGAACTCTCCAGGCTGACCATGAAGCTGCCGGTGAAGGCGACCACCAGGAACAGACAGATAGCGATCAACAGCTGTTTGAACAAAGACATCTGAGCGCGTGCTCCTAGTTAGTCGTTTCGACCGGGAAACCTTCGGCCTGCATTTTTCTCAACACATCCTGCCAGCGCGACAGGCGTTTGGTGTCACCGACCCTTTTGTTGCCCTTGGCCCCCGGCAGATACAGACCTTCGGCATTGAAAGAGTAGACCGGCAGCAAATCGGTTCGCTGCGACGCCGGCTGGATCTGATCGATCAGGCTGTCGAGCACCAGTGGCATGGCATCGGGGGTGGCGTAGTAAGTCAGCACCATGTGCGCGCGGTTCTGGCGCAGTGCCTTGACGTAGGTGATGCGCAGCTTGTCACTGGATACCCCGAGATGGCGCAGGCTGAAATACTTGGCGATCGCATAGTCTTCGCAATCGCCGGCGCCTTTCCACAACGCCTCGATGGGCGTCTCCCAATAATCGACCTGCCCCCACAGATCGATGTCCTCTACATAGCGCATCTGCTTGTTGAAAAACAGGTTCACCACCTTGAGCTTTTCCATCTCGCTGACCTGTTTCTGCGTCGCCAGCAGATTCTGCCAGGCATCGATCCGCTGCTGCCCGGCACCCAGCGGGCCGTACAGCGCCGTGGCCTTGCGGCTGATCGCGGAAAAATCCCAATCGGCATGCAGACCGCCCAGCATGACGCCGGCCAGCAACAGTGCACAGCCTAGCCAGCGCAAAGTCCGGGGGATCGCGAAACGTACCGCCACAGCAGGTTTCCAGGAGGCAGGAAGGAAAGCGTTTGATGGTGAAGCTTAGCCGGACAAAAAACAATGGCACACTGAGATCATCGCCCGCGCGCTAAACTTCGCACAGGATCGCAGCTTCACACGGTTTGACAACCTGTGGAGCAATCACTAGTGTCCTTGGATCCAAATTCCGTCTTCATTCAGGGTGAGTAGTTGTGACACAGAAGCCCAAACCGCTGCACAGCATCAAAGTCGACGGGCCGATTCCCGCACACCTCGCCCGTTCGATCATCGAAGAGACCTTGCGCTCGGCGATCCTTGACGGTCGTTTGCCATGCGGCACCGCCCTGCGTCAGCAGGACCTGGCCGACCTGTTCGGGGTCAGCCGCATGCCGGTGCGCGAGGCTCTGCGTCAGCTGGAGGCCCAGGAGCTGCTGAGTGTCACCACCCACAAGGGCGCTGTGGTTGCCCCTCTGATTCAAGGCGACGCCACCGAAACCTACGAGTTGCGGATCCTGCTCGAATCCGAAGCCATGCGCCAATCGATCCCGCTGCTGACCAGCGCCGATCACGCCCGCGCCGCCAGCTATATCGAAGAGCTCGAGACCCAGCACGACTACGGCGAAATCGGTCGGCTCAATCGCCTGTTCCATATGGCCCTGTACAGCAAGGCCCCGAATCAGCGGTTGCTGCGACTGGTCGAAGACGGCCTCAACGAGGAGGAGCGCTTTCTGCGTTTCAACCTCGAAGCCATGGGCCTGGGCAAACTCTCCCAGGAAGATCACCGCGCCATGCTCCACGCGGTGATCGAGCGCGATGTCGAGCTGTCGGTGAAGTTGCTCACGCAACACCTCAACCGTGGCGTCGACGTGATCACCCGTTACCTCGCCAGCCCTGCCGGACAAAACCGCAAGGCCGTACGCTGATTCCCTTTCTGCCGGTCTCTGCTCTTCACGCCTGACCGGCGAATAACCCGCTTACAAATCCTCTCTGCGCTCCGCCGCAAATCTGCTGGCGGATCGGCCTGTTCGCTCTAACCTCCCAGCGCCCATATGCCCGGCATTGCAGCTCGCTGCGGACGAATCGGTCATAGCCGTCCTGCCAATTTACCCGCACTCTTTAACGGCCAACCCATGAAGAACGGGCGACGCTCCGCACCGCCGGCGCAGTCCCCGCACCAGGAACCTACGGAAGGAGCCTTGCCACGGGATAAAAGGAAGTTACGGCGCCGTTTCCGGCCAACTTTCATTCCTATACATCACTTCAATCTTTGCATCGGAAAGTTGCTTTGAGTGAGGCATTCACTCTTGTCTTCAATTTTGGCCATTATTTGCCGAAAGGAGCAACTACGCCCAAGTAAAACTGAAATCAAAAGTTTTACCGGGCCAACTCATACTTGAAAAACACACAACTAAAAATAATTAAAAATAAACTTGTTAAATTATTTGACGATGTATTAGCTTTTCCTCGCCGAGCGGGTTCAACCCGCAAACACGGCACGGCTCCGCAGTCAGCCAATAGCTTTGGCAAATAGTCGCCAACGCATGGCCGAGAGCCTTTCATGCACTTTGCAAACTTTCATTAATCCGAATGAGGCCCGCACTCGCCAATAGAAAACATTTCAAATTTATCAAGTCCGTGTTGATGCACTGAACGAGCAACTCCCTCTATTCCAATAACACCGAGGTTCGCCATGATGCCAACTAAAGAACAACTCGCCCTGAAAAAAGCTCAATTGAGCGTTCACCCGATCTTTACCGAAATCGATTCGTTATCGGTACTGCGCCGGTTCATGGAGTCTCACGTCTTCGCCGTGTGGGATTTCATGTCGCTGACCAAACGCCTGCAGCAGGAACTGACCTGCACCCGCCTGCCATGGTTGCCACCACGCGATCCGCATGCTGCGCGGCTGATCAACGAAATCGTGTTAGGCGAAGAGTCCGACGACCGTCCCGCTCACGGCCATTACAGCCATTTCGAGCTGTACCTGGACGCCATGCGCGAAGTCGGTGCGAGCACCACGGCGGTCGAGCGGTTTGTCGCGCTGCAGCAGGAAGGCGTGAGTTACGACGTCGCCCTGCAGAGTGTCGAGGTCGATCCGGCAGCAGCGAAATTTGTCCGCGAGACGCTAAACACCGCACTGCATGCGCCAGGCCACAGCGTGGCCGCCGCGTTCCTGCATGGTCGCGAGAGCGTGATCCCGCCAATGTTCCAGCGCATCCTCGATGACTGGGGGATCGGCATCGAACAGGCACCAACCTTTCGCTATTACCTGGAGCGCCACATCGAGGTCGACTCCGAGGATCACGGCCCGGCCGCCGAGCAATTGCTTGAGCGCCTGGTCGATGGCGATCCGCAGCGTGAAGCCGAGGTCTACGCCAGCGCCATCGCGGCCGTGGAAAGCCGCATCGCCCTGTGGGACGGCCTGCGTCTGAGCATGCGTGAACCTTTGGCGGAGGTGGCCCAATGAACGCCGCCGACTATCAATCCTTCGCCGACGCCTGGGAAACCCGCGCCACCATCCGCACCCGGCCACGGCGTGTTCTGGAAGACGATGAACGCCTGATCTATCCGTTGAGCCGCCAGCCCCTGGTGCTCAGCGAAACCTTCCTGCGCGAGTGCCCGCAGCAGCGTGATTTTGCGTTGGTGCAGACGCTGTACAAGTTCATCAACGACGTGGTGATTTTCGAGACCGAAATCGTCGACCAGACCGCCCGCGCCATCGCCAAGAATCGCTTCGCCGTGCCGTTCCCGTTCGCCTGTCGCTACGACGCGATGACCGTGGTGGTGGACGAGGATTATCACGCACTGGTGGCGATGGATTTCATGCAGCAGACCGTGGCCATGACCGGCATCGAGCCGATCGAACTGCCTGCTGAAATCGAACTGAGCCGGGCGATTCCGGCCGCCGTGGCCCTGGCGCCCGAGCACCTGCGCAGCCCCGTGGAACTGATCTGCGTGGCCATCGCCGAAAACACCGTGACCGGCGACGTCGCCGCGTTCGCCCGGGACGACACGGTCAAGCCGTCGATCAAAGGCCTGATGGCCGATCACTTGCTCGACGAGGGCCGGCACTCCAGCTTCTGGGCGCGCATGGTGCGCATCTATTGGCATACCGCCAATGACGCGGACCGGGAAACCATTGCGCAGATCCTGCCGGTGTTCATCGGCCATTACCTGACCAATGACATCCAGAAGTCCTTCGATCTGCGCCTGATCGACGCCTTGCCGGTCAGTGATGTGATCCGCCGTTCGCTCAAGGACGAAATGGCCGGGCTGGCCTTCCCGATCAATCGCCACCATCCGCTGGTGGGCAACATCGTGCGTTTTTTCCACAACAGCTCGCTGCTCGACACGCCCTGCGTGCAGCACGCCCTGCGTGACTATCTGGTGTGATGAGGAGGCCGACATGAGACGTCTCGACATTTTGCTGATTGGCGCCAGCCAGGCCATGACCGACCTGGCACAGGAACTCGAACAACACGGTCACTCATTGATGCGCAGCGGCGCCGCGCAATCGACAGTGGATCTGATCATCGACGATGGCTTCATCGGCGCCGGCGATCGCTGTGCAATCCCCCACCTGCATCTGCGCCTGGGTATCGGAAGGCAAAGCATTGGTGGTTTGCCGACACTCGACCTGCTGTGTTTCATCGGCTCGTCACTGATCAGCCGCGTGCCGATTGGCGAGGAGCCGTCCGGCAACGGTCAGGCACTGCGCCAGCGAGTGCTGACGCAGTTGGTTGACGAAGTCGCGCTGCTGGTCAGCCGCTTCTCCCGCGATGCCGGGTACTTCCAGCAGGCATTGCCGGCCACGGCGCCGGACTTCGAGCAGGTGGAAGACCTGTCGTTTCTCGACAGTCTGGCCTACGTCCATCGCCTCAACGCCACGGCGCATCCGGCATTGTTGCAACAGGCGCAGACACCGCTGATCGAGCGCCTGCAACAGAGCCTGATCGAACACGCCGAGCGACCGGCGCTGCATCTGGCCGAGCAGTCGCTCAGCTACCGCCAGTTGCACGCCCACAGCCGTGCGATCCAGCAACGCCTGCAACCGCTGCTCGAGCAGCATCCGCAGCCGTGGGTCGTGGGCATTTGCCAGCCGAAAAGTCCGGCGCTGTTCGCCTCGATTCTGGCGGTGCTCGGCAGTGGCGCGGTGTATCTGCCGCTGGAGCCGAGCCATCCGTTGCAGCGCCAGCAATACATCCTGCAGAACGCCGGAGCCTTGCTGTTGCTACACGACGGCGAGCACCCGCTCAGCGAGTCAATGCCCGGGCTGGATGTCAGTCGTATCGACAGTGCCGACGCCGATCTCGACCTGCCGTTGATGCGTCAGCGACCGACGCTTGAAGCACCGTGCATGGCGCTCTATACCTCGGGCACCACCGGGCATCCGAAGGGCGTGCTGCTGAGCCAGGCGAACCTCGCCCACTTCACGGCGTGGTACGCCGATTACGTGCAGTTGCGCGCCGAGAGTCGGGTCTTGCAGTTCTCTTCGCTGAGCTTCGACTCGTCGCTGATCGATATCTTCCCGAGTCTGCTGCAGGGCGCCGAACTGGTGGTGCCCGACGACACCCAACGCCGCGATCCACTGCAACTGGTGGCGCTGATCCGCCGCCGACAACTGACCCACGCGTTCCTGCCGCCGGCGCTGCTGAGCATCCTGCCGCTGGAGCAACTGCAAGGCGTGGAGGTGATGACCGGTGGCGACGTCTGCGAGCCTTTCGTCATCGAGCAACTGACCCGGCAGGGCAAGCTGCACAACCTCTACGGCCCCACCGAGGCGACGGTGTTGATCACGGCTCGCCAGCTCAAACCGGGTGACAGCAACCGCACCCTCGGCGCACCGATTGCCAACAGTCAGGTGCTGATTCTCGATGACGACTTGCAACCGGTGCCGGAGAACACCGTCGGCGAATTGTTCATCGTCGGCCCCGGCGTCTGCCTTGGTTATCTGAACAATCCGCAGCAGACCGCCGAGCGCTATCTCACCTTGCAACTGCCAAACGGCCAAGCGTTGCGCGCGTACCGCAGTGGCGACATGGCCAAGTGGGGCGAACACGGCATCGAGCTGTGCGGACGGCGCGACAATCAGGTGAAGATCCGCGGTTTCCGGGTCGAGCCGGAAGAGATCGAGCGCTGCCTGCGCGAGAGCCAGTTGTACCGTCAGGTGGCGGTGGTGATCGACAGTCAGCGGCGGATTCTGGCGTTCCTTGCGCAGCCGCAATCAGACGCTGCCCGCGATCTATTGAAGGCGCATGCCCAGCAGTTTCTGCCGGATTACATGCAACCGGTGGCGTGGACTGAACTGGCGCAGATGCCGTTCGCCAGCAACGGCAAGGTCGACCGCAAGGCGTTGCTGGAGCTGCCGGTGAGCGTGCAGGACGGCGGCCCGAAATGCCTGCCGGCAAACGCCGACGAAGCGCTGCTGCTGGAGATCTGGGCGGAACTGCTGGAGCTGCCGAGCAGCGATATTTCCACCGACGAAAGCTTCTTCAATCTCGGTGGGCATTCGATTCTGCTGTCGCGGATGTTGCTGCGCTTGCGTGAGGAGTTCGGGCGCAGCATCTCGATCAACCGCTTCATCGAACTGCCGACCATCAGCAAACTCGCGACGCTGGTGCGCGGTACCGATGACAGCGCGGTGCTCAGCGCCCAGGCCATGGCCGACGCCGAACGCCCGCTGAACATCGAGCCGCTGCCGATCAGTCGCCTGGGCGATGTGCACAAGGTGATCGTCACCGGCGCCAACAGTTTTGTCGGCGTGCACATCGTCGAAGCACTGCTCGGTTGGGGCGCCAGCGAAGTGGCGTGTCTGGTGCGTGATGGTGGCGGGCAAACGGCGGCGCAGCGTTTTGCTCAGGCACTGCGCGAGAACCGTCTCGAGCACCTGGATCTGAGTCGGGTGCGGATCTATTCGGCAGACCTCACCCGACCGCAACTGGGCCTGACCGACGACGATTATCAGCGCCTCGATCGCGAGTTCGGCGCACTGGTGCACAACGCCGCCAACGTCAACCACGTGCTCGATTACGAGTCGCTGGCAGCGGATAACGTCGAGCCGATTTTCGAGCTGCTGCGCCTGTGTGAAGGACGCAGCAAAAAGGTCTTCAACTTTGTCTCGACGCTGTCCGCTTCAAGCACCGTCGATAGCGAAGGCCGAGTGCTCGAATTGCCCGCTGCGCCGACTCCGCCGATCTACATCCGCAACGGCTACAACCTGTCGAAGTGGGTCGGCGAACGCGTCCTCGAACGGGCGCGCGAGCGGGGGGTGTGGGTCAACCTGTATCGCCCCGGCAACATCAGTTTCAACAGCCTGAGCGGCGTCTGCCAGCCGCACAAAAACCGTTTGATGCTGATGCTCAAAGGCTCGATCCAGCTCGGTCAGGTGCCGGCCTTCGCGCTGAATTTCGACCTGATGCCGGTGGACTTTCTAGCGCGTTTCATCGCCTTCCACGCCAGCCGTTATTCGACCGAGCGCGCGGTGTTCAACCTGCACAACCCCGAACCGCTGAGTTGGGATGCCTACGTCGCCTCGTTCCGCGAAACCGGCAGCGAATTCTCGCTGGTCAGCGTCGCCGACTGGCAGCAGCAACTGGGCCGGGTCGACACCGACAACGCGCTGTTTGGCGTGCTCGGTTTCTACCTCAACGGCTTCGAGGAGGACATTGGCGACATCTCCCTGATCGGCCACGCCAACGCCGAAGCCGGCGTGCAACAGATGGGCGCGCACTACCCGGAAAAATCCCCGGCGCTGCTGCGTCGCGGCTGCGATTACCTGAAAGAAATCAACTTCATCTGATTCATCCAAAAAAGGAGCAACACCATGAGCACTCTGCAACCGGACACCCTGATCAAAAACCCTCACGGCTGCCATGTCATCTCTTCGGTGGAAGTGCCGGCGGACGCGACGCAGGTCTGGGCGGTGGTCGGCAATTTCGCTGGCTTCGACCGCTTCATCCCGGCGCTGTCGCACATCGAAATGACCGGCGAAGGCGTGTCCTCGCTGCGCAAGAAATTCTTCAAGGACGGCAACGTGGTGGTCGAGCAACTCAACTCCCGCGATGAGCAGGCACGGGCCATGACCTGGACCACGATCTACAACACCTTGGGTGTGGCCAATCTGTGGGCGGCGATGAATGTGGAATCGTTGGGCGCAGGGAAGTCGCGGGCGACCTGGACGATCATTGCCGAGCCGGCTTCAGGTGGGGAGGAAGCACTGCCGGGGTTCAAGGATTTCGTGCAGGGGTTTGCCGATGATGCGATGGGGAATGTGTTGAAGCTGTTTGTATAAGGCTTCAGTTCTGCGGTGATTGAGCTACCGCCTTCGCGAGCAAGCCCGCTCCCACCTTTTGATTGCATTCCTTCAAGAGGAACACGGTCAACCTGTGGGAGCGGGCTTGCTCGCGAAGAACGATAACGCGGTCTTCAATCTGCGGATCAGATCTTGAAGCTGTCCACCAGCTGCTTCAGGCGGTTGGCCTGCTGCGACAACGCATCACAATCCTTCAATGTTTCATTGAGGTTGGCCACGCTCTGCTGGTTCAGCAGGTTGATCTGGTTAACGTCGACGTTGAGGGTTTCCACCACGGCGGTCTGCTCTTCGGTTGCAGCAGCCACCGACTGGTTCATGCCATCGATTTCGCCGATGCGCTGGGTCACGCTGACCAGGCGCAGACCGGCCTGGTTCGCCACTTCCACGCTCTCTTCGCTGGACGCCTGACTGGCGTTCATGGTGGTCACCGCTTCACGGGAACCGACCTGCAAGGAGGTGATCATCTTGTGGATCTCTTCCGCCGATTCCTGGGTGCGATGGGCGAGGTTGCGCACTTCGTCCGCCACCACCGCAAAACCGCGTCCGGCTTCACCGGCACGGGCCGCTTCGATGGCCGCGTTGAGCGCCAGCAGGTTGGTCTGCTGCGAGATGCCTTTGATCACATCGAGGATGTGGCCGATGTTGTCGGTGCTGGCGTTGAGTGTTTCGATCTGGGTGCACGACAGGCTGATCTTTTGCGACAGCTCGGTCATCGCCTGAATGGTCTGCTCGACCACCTGACGACCGTCATCGGCCTGCTCGCTGGCGCCGCTGGCGTGCTGCGAAGCATCGGCGGCGTTGCGGGCGATTTCCTGAGTGGCGGCGCCCAACTGGTTGATCGCGGCGGCCACGCTGTTGGTGCGGGCGCTTTGTTCGTCGGAACCGATGATCGAGGCGTTGGACGAGGCCATCACGCGTTGCGACAGGTCGTGCACGTGACGAGTGGCCGAGGACACTTCGGAAATCGACGCGTGAATGCGCTCGACGAACTGGTTGAACGAACTGCCCAGTTCAGCGAACTCATCCTTGCCTTCCACGACCAGACGACGGGTCAGGTCACCTTCGCCCTGGGCGATGTCCCGCATCGCGCGGCCCATGGTGGTCAGTGGACGCATCAGGACGTTGATCAGCAGGCTCAGCAGCAGCGCAATCGCAGCGACCGCGACGAACATCGCGATCAGCGCCGAAGTACGGAACTGACTGAGGGCGGCGTAGGCCTTGTCGCGATCGATCGACAGACCGATGTACCAATCGGCATTCGGCAAGTCGCTGACCGGAGTGAACGACAGAATGCGTTCCTGGCCGTTGAGCACCACGTTCTGGTTGCCCTTCTCGATGCGCACGCCGGAATTCGGGTAGATGTCCTTGAGGTTCTTCATCACCTGGTCTTTGTCCGGGCTGACGATCACTTGACCGTCACCGCTGACCAGGAATGCGTGGCCGAGGCCACCGAAGTCCACCGAGTTGATGATTTTCACCAGGGTTTCCAGGCTCAGGTCACCGCCGACCACCCCCAGCAACTCGCCATTCTTTTTCACCGGCATGGCGATGGTCACCACCAGACCACCGACCGCGGCCATGTACGGCGGGGTCAGCATGGTTTTGTCGGCAGCAACGGCTTGCTTGTACCAAGGGCGCTGACGCGGGTCGTAGCCGTCGGGCATCTTCGCGTCAGGGCGCTGGGTGAACACACCGTTGGCCTGACCGACGTAGGTGAACTGGAAGTTCGAGGTGAAGGCCGGTTGATCGACCAGCCCAGGGAAGTCGGCGTCCTTGCCCTGATGGGCAACGTTCTGCGCGAGGTTTTCCAGCACCAGAATTCGCCCGCTCATCCAGTTCTGCACGCTGCTGGCGGTCAGATCGCCGGCCTGCTGCACAGACGACTGGAGGTTCTGGCGAATGGTGTTGCGCTGCAGATAGTCGTTGTAGAGGGTGAACAAAGCGAAAGCCAGGACCACGACGCCCGAGGCGGCCAACAGGATTTTATGGCTGAACTTGAGATTCATTTCATGGGACTTCTTATGCAAAAGTGGGGATGCGTTCCGGGATGCAACATTCCATGTACAGCGCAGGCAGCGTTCTGATGGCCGCTCTACTTTGGTGCACGCATGTCTCACCAGTCTGTCGGCACGGTTCGCAGAAATCTTAGGGTTGTGTGGGAAATGCACGGCATTTCTGACAGATTCCCGCCGAACGGCGCGCCAGAGCGTTCGCTATAAAGTTTTTTATGCTGGTTATCCGAGCGGAGGTTGCAAAATTCACCGCCCTTGATAAAAATGCGACTAATTATCATTTGTGACGTTCGGGCTGTCGCGTTCATGTCCTCACCTGAGTTTGCAGTGCAGGCGCTTTACAGTAGTCATCACGGCTGGCTCAACGCCTGGCTGCGAGCACGGCTGGGCAATGCCGCAGATGCCGCGGATCTGGCTCAGGACACCTTCGTACGCCTGCTACAACGTACCGAACGCCTGGAGCTCAAGGCGCCCCGCGCATTTTTACGCACCATCGCTCGCGGCCTGGTGATCGACCATTGGCGTCGTGAAGAAATCGAACGCGCCTATCTCGAAACCATCGCCCATTTGCCCGAAGCCGAAACCCCGAGCGCCGAAGCCCGCGCGTTAGTGATCGAGCTGCTCGAAAGCATCGCGCGCATGCTTGAAGGCTTGCGGCCGAAAGTCCGTCAGGCATTTCTGCTGGCGCAGTGCGAAGGTTTGACGCACAAGCAGATCGCCGAACAGCTGGGCTTGTCTCTGCGCTCGGTGGAGCGTTACGTCGCCGATGCGCTGTATCACTGCTACGTGTTGCGATACGACAGCTGATGCCTGTGGATAACCTCTCGACCGGGCGACGCGCCGAACCGCCGCAACAGGTGGTCAAACAAGCCATTCACTGGCTGCTGCGGCTGCGCAACAACCATGGCAATGCGCGCCTGAGTCGCCAATGCGAAGCGTGGCGCGCCGAGCATCACGAGCATGAACTGGCGTGGCAGCGCGTGCAGTCGCTGCAGGCCGAACTGAGCCATAACCTGCGCGCCGTGCCCGGCGCACAGGTGGCGTTCAATACCCTGGAAAACAGTGCGCAGGGGCTGGGGCGGCGGCAGGCCTTGAAGCTGCTGTCCGGCGCGGTGCTGATGGGTTCCGCCGCATGGCTGGCCAAGGACACCGCCGTCTGGCAGCAGTGGCGCGCCGACTACGCTACGGCGACCGGCGAACGTCGCGGCTTCCAGTTGCCCGACGGCACGCGGATCGAGCTGAACACGGCCAGCGCCGTGGATCTGGATTACACCGCGCAGCAGCGGCTGATCAAACTCACCCGTGGCGAAATCATCGTCACTTGCGGGAGTAATGATGAAGGCGCGGCGTTCAGCCGGCCGCTTCGCGTGCAAAGTCGCCATGGCACTTATGAGCCGGCCAATGCCCGCTTCATCCTGCGCCAGGAAAACGATTGCACGCGACTGAGCGTCAGTTCCGGGCGCGTCGCCATCCACAACGGCGGAGCTTCGGTTGAGGCTCTCGCCGGACAGACCTTTCTGATCGATCACCATCAGGTGCGCCCTGCACCACCACTGGATATGGACGCGGGCGCCTGGGTCGATGGTTTGATCGTGACCCGCAACATGCGCCTGGGCGATTTCCTCAATGAAGTCGGACGTTATCGTCAGGGCTTCGTGACGTGCACGCCGCAGGTGGCAGATCTGCGCCTGTCCGGTGTGTTCCGCCTGGAGGACACCGACAAGCTGCTGGCAATCCTGCCGCAGACTTTGCCGGTGCAATTGCGCTATCGCACCCGTTGGTGGGTAACGCTTGAGGCAGTGGCCTGAAATTATTTTGGCGGGTTTTCGCGACAAGTCCGGCTTGGTCAGTAAGCACTTCAACTCAGCCTTTGCGACTGCCTACGGAAACCTACAATGACTGTCCGCCTCACCTGTAAGAACTCGCTGAATTTCACTGCCGAATCGGGCCTGCTGGGGCAAGCCATTCGCGCTGCCCTGCTGTCCACCGTTCTGGGCGCCGGTGTGCTGCCAGGCCTGAGCCTCGCCGCCAATGCCAGTGAAGCGAGCAGTCATCGCTACAACATCACCGCCGGCCCGCTGGGCGAAGCGCTGAACCAGTTTGCGCGCGAGGCGGGCATCACCTTGTCGATGACCCCGCAGCAAACGCAGGGGCGGCAGTCTCCGGGCGTACAGGGCGAATATTCCACCGATCAGGCGTTGAGCCATTTGCTGGGCGGCTCGGGTCTGGAAGCGGTCAGCCAAGACGGAAACAGCTACATCCTGCGTTCAATCAGCGAACCCGAGGCGCTGGCACTGCCAACCACCGACATCAAAGGTTTCGCCCTCGGTAACGCGCTGGGCAGCATGGAAGGCTACAACGCCACGCACAGCCAGATCGCTACCAAAACCAGTACCGCGCTGCTGGAAACCTCGCAAAGCGTATCGGTGGTGACCCGCGAGCAAATGGACGATCAAGGCTCACAGACCGTCTCCCAGGCGATGCGCTATACCCCCGGCGTGCTGACCAACCCTTACGGCGCGACTCATCGCTACGACTATGTGGCGATGCGCGGTTTCAACGACGGCTCGGTGGACAACATCTACCTCGACGGCCTCAAGTCGATGGGCGACAGCGGCACCTACAGCACCATGCAGGTCGATCCGTATTTCCTTGAGCGTGTGGATATTCTCAAAGGCCCGTCGTCGGTCTTGTATGGCCGCAGTTCGCCCGGTGGCCTGGTGGCGCTGACCAGCAAAAAGCCGTTGTACGAGGCCTATCATCAGGTTCAGGCCACGGTTGGCACCCAAGGCCAGCGCGGTGTCGGTTTTGACTTCAGCGGTCCGGTCGATGACGACAAACGCATTGCCTATCGTCTGACCGGTTTGACGGATCAATCCGACACGCAGTTCGACCACAACAAGGAAAAACGCTTCGCCCTCGCACCGTCCCTGAGCATCGACTTCAGCGAAGACACTTCGCTGACGCTGCAGGCGTATCTGCAGCACGATCCGGACGGCGGCTACCACGGTGGCGTGCCGGCGGATGGCACGATTCATCAGCGCAACGGCAACCGCATCTCGCCGCACTTCTTCGAAGGGGAGCCGGGGATTGACGGTTACTCGCGGGATCAGCAGTCGTTCGGCTATCAGTTCGAGCATCGCTTCAACGATGTCTTCACGGCGCGGCAGAATTTCCGTTACCTCGACTCCAAGGTCAACATGGATCAGGTCTACGCCTACGGCTGGACGACGCCAACCAGCAACGAACTGAACCGCTACTACACCGGCGGCGATGAACGCCTGCATGCGTTCATCGTCGACAACATGCTGCAGGCCGAATTCTTCACCGGTGCCACCAAGCACACGGTGTTGATGGGCGCCGATTATCAACGGCGCAAAACCGTGGTCGACTGGACCAGTGGCGGCCTGGCCCCGATCAACGCGTTCAACCCGGTATACGGCAATTCGGCGATCGATATGTACGGCGATACCAGTTACCTGCGGCGCCTGGAGCAGACCGGCGTGTACCTGCAAGACCTGATCGAGATGGACCAGTGGCGCTTCTCGCTGGGGCTGCGTCAGGACTGGGTCGAGACGTCGGATGAGAACCGTATCGCCGAAGCAGGCCGTCCGGTCGGTACTGAAATCAATGATCGGCGCACCAAACTGACCGGCCGTGCTGGCGCGTTGTATCTGTTCGAGAACGGCCTGGCGCCGTACATCAGCTACTCCGAGTCGTTTAACCCGAACTCGTATGCCGACAGTGCTGGTAATCCTCTGCCTCCGACCGATGGCACACAGTGGGAAGTCGGCCTGAAGTATCAACCGCCGGGCACCGACAACCTGTTCACCGCCTCGCTGTTCCGGATCGATCAGGAAAATCTGGCGACCAAGCTGCCTCAGGAAAACTTCTACCGCGCGGTAGGCGCTGTCCGCTCGCAAGGCCTGGAGCTGGAAGCGCACATGCAGTTGACCGACAACCTGAAAGTGCTCGGCAGCTATACCTTCACCGATATCGAGTACTCGAAGTCGATGGTCAGCACTCTGAGCACGCCGACCGCCGTGATCGAGAACAAAGGCAACTCGCCGACCCAGGCGCCGCGGCATATGGCGTCGTTGTGGGCTGACTACAAGTTCGACAGCGCGGCACTCGATGGCCTGCGTCTGGGCGGTGGTGTGCGTTATGTCGGTTACAGCTGGGCGGATGCGGAGAACACCCTGAAGGTGCCGTCCTACACACTGTTCGACGCATCGATCGGCTATGACCTGGGCAAGATTGGTTTGAAAGATGTCGACGTGCGTCTGAACGCGAACAACCTGACCAATGAATCCTACGTGGCCTCCTGCGCGAGTCTGAACTTTTGCTACATGGGCGAAGAGCGCAACGTCGCTGCCACGGTCAGCTACCAGTTCTAAACCTTTGCCTTGTGCATAAAAAAGCCAGCCCCTGTTTTCAGGGGCTGGCTTTGTCGTCTCTGTGGGGAACATTTCATGCGCGCATTGTTGGTGTTGTTGCATCGCTATATCGGGTTGGCGACGGCGGTGTTTTTGCTGCTGGCCGGGATCACCGGAAGCATTCTTGCGTTCAATCATGAGTTGGATGAGTGGCTGAATCCGCAGTTCTACGCGGCTTCATCTGAGGGGCAACGATTGCCTCCCGGGACCTTGGTCGACGCGGTGCAAACCTCGCATCCGAAGTTGCAGGTCTGGTACATGGAGTATCCGCAGGAGGCGGGACATACCGCCATGTTGGCGGCGGTGCCGCGCAATGATCCGGCGACCGGCAAACCGTTTGATGAGCGCAATCAGGTGTTCTATCTGGACCCGGTAAATGCCGAGCAGAAGGGCCAACGTTACTGGGGTGAATGCTGCTTTGCGCGGGAGAACTTCATTCCGTTCATTCTTGAGTTTCATTACAACCTGACGTTGCCCGGCAACTGGGGCCTGTGGTTGATGGGCCTGGTTGCCATCGCTTGGGTAATCGATTGCTTCATTGCGCTGTGGCTGACGCTTCCCCGTGGCAAACCGTTCTGGAGCAAGTGGTCGTTGGCCTGGAAGATCAAGGGCGGGCACGCTTATCGGCTCAACTTCGATCTGCATCGCGCGGGGGGATTGTGGCTGTGGTTGTTGTTGCTACCGATTGCGGTCAGCAGTGTCGCGATGAACTTGCCCAGTCAGGTCTTCAAACCGGCGGTGTCGCTGTTTTCACCGATCGAGCCGAGCGTTTATGAGGCCCGAGGGCGAATGCCTCCGTCGGCGTTGGGGGTGACGCAGTTGAGTTATCAACAGGCGTACGAAAGGGCATTGCTGGAGGGGAAGAGGTTAGGACTGACAGCGGCGATCGGGGAGTTGTATTACAGCTTTGAGTACAACTTCTACGGCGCAGGATTCGGGCATCACGACACTGAAGCGCATGGCAAATCCTGGTTGTTCTTCCACGGTACTGACGGGCGATTATTAGGTCAGGAAATTGCCGGACAAGGGACGTTGGGGGAACGGTTTTACCGCTTGCAACTACCGATACATGGCGGACGGATCATCGGCTTCACCGGGCAAGTGATCATCGCGGTATTGGGGGTTCTGATCGCGGGGCTATCGGGGACTGGCGTCTACATCTGGTGGCGCAAGTGGCAGGCCCGGCGCATCAGCAAGGCTCGCAAAGCGGCCTGAGTTTTGGGAGCCCTGAAACGACAAAACCCCTGTCTGCGTTAGCAGACAGGGGTTCTGGAATTTAATCTTGACGATGACCTACTCTCACATGGGGAAACCCCACACTACCATCGGCGATGCATCGTTTCACTTCTGAGTTCGGGATGGGATCAGGTGGTTCCAACGCTCTATGGTCGTCAAGAAATTCTGTATCTGGCCCGTCAACACGGTAACGTGCCAGCAAAATCGGTAACTTCTACTAAAACAAAACCCCAACTGCTTTCGCAATTGGGGTTTCGGAATTTAATCTTGACGATGACCTACTCTCACATGGGGAAACCCCACACTACCATCGGCGATGCATCGTTTCACTTCTGAGTTCGGGATGGGATCAGGTGGTTCCAACGCTCTATGGTCGTCAAGAAATTCGGGTACTGACTCGCGACCTGTTGGCCTCGCTTCAGCAAATCGGGTATGTGATACAGGTGTTTGTGAGCATCGCGAACTTTCGGTTCATTGCGTCTTCACACACCGCAATCTGATGCTCTCTCGAGTAGTCAAATTGCTTGGGTGTTATATGGTCAAGCCTCACGGGCAATTAGTATTGGTTAGCTCAACGCCTCACAGCGCTTACACACCCAACCTATCAACGTCGTAGTCTTCGACGGCCCTTCAGGGAACTCAAGGTTCCAGTGAGATCTCATCTTGAGGCAAGTTTCCCGCTTAGATGCTTTCAGCGGTTATCTTTCCCGAACATAGCTACCCGGCAATGCCACTGGCGTGACAACCGGAACACCAGAGGTTCGTCCACTCCGGTCCTCTCGTACTAGGAGCAGCCCCTCTCAAATCTCAAACGTCCACGGCAGATAGGGACCGAACTGTCTCACGACGTTCTAAACCCAGCTCGCGTACCACTTTAAATGGCGAACAGCCATACCCTTGGGACCGGCTTCAGCCCCAGGATGTGATGAGCCGACATCGAGGTGCCAAACACCGCCGTCGATATGAACTCTTGGGCGGTATCAGCCTGTTATCCCCGGAGTACCTTTTATCCGTTGAGCGATGGCCCTTCCATACAGAACCACCGGATCACTAAGACCTACTTTCGTACCTGCTCGACGTGTCTGTCTCGCAGTCAAGCGCGCTTTTGCCTTTATACTCTACGACCGATTTCCGACCGGTCTGAGCGCACCTTCGTACTCCTCCGTTACTCTTTAGGAGGAGACCGCCCCAGTCAAACTACCCACCATACACTGTCCTCGATCCGGATAACGGACCTGAGTTAGAACCTCAAAGTTGCCAGGGTGGTATTTCAAGGATGGCTCCACGCGAACTGGCGTCCACGCTTCAAAGCCTCCCACCTATCCTACACAAGCAAATTCAAAGTCCAGTGCAAAGCTATAGTAAAGGTTCACGGGGTCTTTCCGTCTAGCCGCGGATACACTGCATCTTCACAGCGATTTCAATTTCACTGAGTCTCGGGTGGAGACAGCGCCGCCATCGTTACGCCATTCGTGCAGGTCGGAACTTACCCGACAAGGAATTTCGCTACCTTAGGACCGTTATAGTTACGGCCGCCGTTTACCGGGGCTTCGATCAAGAGCTTCGCGTTAGCTAACCCCATCAATTAACCTTCCGGCACCGGGCAGGCGTCACACCCTATACGTCCACTTTCGTGTTTGCAGAGTGCTGTGTTTTTAATAAACAGTCGCAGCGGCCTGGTATCTTCGACCGGCATGAGCTTACGGAGCAAGTCCTTCACCCTCACCGGCGCACCTTCTCCCGAAGTTACGGTGCCATTTTGCCTAGTTCCTTCACCCGAGTTCTCTCAAGCGCCTTGGTATTCTCTACCCAACCACCTGTGTCGGTTTGGGGTACGGTTCCTGGTTACCTGAAGCTTAGAAGCTTTTCTTGGAAGCATGGCATCAACCACTTCGTCACCCAAAGGGTAACTCGTCATCAGCTCTCGGCCTTAAGATCCCGGATTTACCTAAGATCTCAGCCTACCACCTTAAACTTGGACAACCAACGCCAAGCTGGCCTAGCCTTCTCCGTCCCTCCATCGCAATAACCAGAAGTACAGGAATATTAACCTGTTTTCCATCGACTACGCTTTTCAGCCTCGCCTTAGGGACCGACTAACCCTGCGTCGATTAACGTTGCGCAGGAAACCTTGGTCTTTCGGCGTGGGTGTTTTTCACACCCATTGTCGTTACTCATGTCAGCATTCGCACTTCTGATACCTCCAGCAAGCTTCTCAACTCACCTTCACAGGCTTACAGAACGCTCCTCTACCGCATCACTTGCGTGATACCCGTAGCTTCGGTGTATGGTTTGAGCCCCGTTACATCTTCCGCGCAGGCCGACTCGACTAGTGAGCTATTACGCTTTCTTTAAAGGGTGGCTGCTTCTAAGCCAACCTCCTAGCTGTCTAAGCCTTCCCACATCGTTTCCCACTTAACCATAACTTTGGGACCTTAGCTGACGGTCTGGGTTGTTTCCCTTTTCACGACGGACGTTAGCACCCGCCGTGTGTCTCCCATGCTCGGCACTTGTAGGTATTCGGAGTTTGCATCGGTTTGGTAAGTCGGGATGACCCCCTAGCCGAAACAGTGCTCTACCCCCTACAGTGATACATGAGGCGCTACCTAAATAGCTTTCGAGGAGAACCAGCTATCTCCGAGCTTGATTAGCCTTTCACTCCGATCCACAGGTCATCCGCTAACTTTTCAACGGTAGTCGGTTCGGTCCTCCAGTCAGTGTTACCTAACCTTCAACCTGCCCATGGATAGATCGCCCGGTTTCGGGTCTATTCCCAGCGACTAGACGCCCTATTAAGACTCGCTTTCGCTACGCCTCCCCTATTCGGTTAAGCTCGCCACTGAAAATAAGTCGCTGACCCATTATACAAAAGGTACGCAGTCACCCAACAAAGTGGGCTCCCACTGCTTGTACGCATACGGTTTCAGGATCTATTTCACTCCCCTCTCCGGGGTTCTTTTCGCCTTTCCCTCACGGTACTAGTTCACTATCGGTCAGTCAGTAGTATTTAGCCTTGGAGGATGGTCCCCCCATATTCAGACAAAGTTTCTCGTGCTCCGTCCTACTCGATTTCATGACCAAGAGATTTTCGCGTACAGGGCTATCACCCACTATGGCCGCACTTTCCAGAGCGTTCCGCTAATCTCAAAGCCACTTAAGGGCTAGTCCCCGTTCGCTCGCCACTAC
>NZ_CM146900.1:4870000-5662500 GCF_055755035.1 Pseudomonas sp. Ors-4-3C | reverse complement strand
TCTACAGCAGCCTCATTTGCTGTCAAGTGATTATTTTCAGAAGTTTTCGAAGATTTCTTCAACAACTTCAACCACTTGCGCTTCCGATCTCTCGTTAGCGGGAGGCGAATTCTACAGCGTTACACGCTGCTGTCAACACCTCTTTTTCTCCGCTTTCGACCGAGAAGATCGAACCGTCAAAAGAGCCAAACATCACCGCTCTTTCAACTCCTTCCAGGCTTCGATGAACTGAAGCAACCCGCTATCGAAAACTGCGTAACTCATTGAATCTCAAGGAGTTTTCCGTTTCGACTGCGCCGGAAGTGGGGCGAATTATAGACCTCCAGAATCTGCCGTCAACCGTTAATTTCAGTTTTCTTTCAACAACTTACGGATCGGTTAAAAAACATACAAACATCTCTATATATAAGAAGGAAAACCACTCCTTCTATATAGAAGGAACGCTCAAAGCACTCCATCCGCCCTGAGCGCATCCACTGTGCCTGCGCCCAGACCCAGCACCCGCTGCAAAACCTCCAGCGTATGCTCGCCCAACAACGGAGGCGCGCGACGGTACTCGACAGGCGTCTGCGACAACCGGATCGGACTCGCCACCTGCGGAACCATCCCCGCCAGCGCATGCGGGAGTTCTATAGCCAGCCCACGCGCCTTCACCTGCGGATCCTCAAACACTTGGGACAGATCATTGATCGGACCACACGGCACACCCGCTTGCTCCAACTGAGCCACCCATTCGGCGGTGGTCTTGAACACCGTCGCCTGACGGATCAGCGGAATCAACACCGCACGGTTAGCCACCCGCAGCTTGTTAGTCGCGAATCGCGGATCGTCCGCCCACTGCGGCTGGCCCGCCACCTCGGCAAACTTGCGGAACTGGCCGTCATTGCCAACGGTAAGAATGAAATCACCGTCGGCCGTCGGGAAGTCCTGATAAGGCACGATGTTCGGGTGTGCATTACCCAGACGTTTTGGCGCATTGCCGGTAGTCAGGTAGTTCATTGCCTGGTTCGCCAGGCATGCGACCTGTACATCCAGCAAAGCCATATCGATGTGTTGCCCGCCACCGTCGTGATCACGATGCGCCAGCGCCGCCAGTATCGCCACGGTCGAATACAGCCCCGTAAGAATGTCCGTCAGCGCCACTCCCACCTTCACCGGCCCGGCGCCTTCATCACCTTCAGGGCGACCGGTCAGGCTCATCAGCCCGCCCAGCCCCTGAATCATGAAGTCATAGCCCGCACGCTTGGCATACGGCCCGGTTTGACCGAAGCCTGTGATCGAGCAATAGATCAGGTCCGGATTGATCGCCTTCAGCGACTCATAGTCCAGCCCATAGGCGGCCAACCCACCGACCTTGAAGTTCTCGATCAGAATGTCCGACTTCGCCGCCAGCTCCCGTACCAGGTTCTGCCCTTCAGGCCGAGTGAAGTCGATCGTCACCGATTGCTTGTTGCGGTTGGCCGACAGGTAATAGGCCGCCTCGCTGGTGTTCTCCCCATAAGCGTCTTTAAGGAAGGGCGGCCCCCAGGCACGCGTGTCATCGCCATTGCCCGGGCGCTCGACCTTGATCACCTCGGCGCCAAGGTCGGCGAGAATCTGCCCGGCCCACGGCCCGGCCAGCACACGCGATAAATCCAGTACCCGCAGATGCGACAGCGCGCCCATGGTCGCTCTCCTGTTAATAGAACGCCTGCAGACCGGTTTGCGCGCGACCGAGGATCAGCGCGTGAACGTCGTGGGTACCCTCATAGGTATTCACCACTTCCAGGTTGACCAGGTGACGGGCCACGCCGAACTCATCGGAGATGCCGTTACCGCCCAACATGTCACGGGCCATGCGGGCGATATCCAGCGACTTGCCACAGGAGTTGCGCTTCATGATCGAGGTGATTTCGACCGCAGCCGTGCCCTCATCCTTCATGCGCCCCAGACGCAGACAGCCTTGCAGGGCCAGAGTGATTTCGGTCTGCATGTCGGCCAGCTTCTTCTGGATCAGTTGAGTGGCAGCCAGTGGGCGCCCGAACTGCTGACGATCGAGGGTGTACTGACGAGCGGTGTGCCAGCAGAACTCGGCAGCGCCCAAGGCACCCCAGGAAATACCATAGCGTGCGGAATTGAGGCAGGTGAACGGGCCTTTCAGACCGCGCACGTCCGGGAAGATGTTCTCTTCCGGCACAAATACGTTGTCCATGACGATTTCGCCGGTGATCGATGCGCGCAGACCGACCTTGCCGTGGATCGCCGGAGCGCTCAGGCCCTTCCAGCCTTTCTCCAGTACGAAGCCACGGATGTCGCCGGCATCGTCCTTGGCCCAGACCACGAACACATCGGCGATCGGGCTGTTGGTGATCCACATCTTGGCGCCGGTCAGGCTGTAGCCGCCGTCGACCTTGCGCGCACGGGTGATCATTGCGCCCGGGTCGGAACCGTGGTTTGGCTCAGTCAGACCGAAGCAGCCGATCCATTCGCCAGACGCCAGTTTCGGCAGGTATTTCTGTTTCTGTGCTTCTGTACCGAATTCGTTGATCGGCACCATCACCAGCGAGGACTGCACACTCATCATCGAACGGTAGCCGGAGTCGACGCGCTCTACTTCACGGGCGATCAGACCGTAGCTGACATAGTTCAAGCCGCTACCGCCGTACTGCTCGGGAATGGTCGCCCCCAATAGGCCGACTTCGCCCATTTCGCGGAAGATTGCCGGGTCGGTTTTCTCATGGCGGAAAGCTTCAAGCACGCGGGGCGCCAGGCTCTGCTGAGCGAATTGGGTGGCGGTATCGCGGATCATGCGCTCCTCTTCGGTGAGCTGTTGATCCAGCAGCAGGGGATCGATCCAGTTGAAGCTAGCTTTACCGCCCATGAGTGCGTCCTCGCAAATCGGTGAATTAACGTGGCATTGATCCTAGGCCCGGTTCGCCAGCGCAGCAAACGAGGATTTCGCATCCTGTTGTGCTAATTTCTCACTCCGAAACGTCGTTGAATGCCTTTTATGCGGTGCATTAGTGAGGTTGCAGTACATGCGCAGAAAGATTCCCAGTACCACGGCCCTGATCAGTTTCGAAGCCGCCGCCCGGCACGAAAGCTTTACCAAGGCAGCCGAAGAACTTTCCCTCACCCAGGGCGCCATTTGCCGACAGATCGCCAGCCTTGAGGAGTTCCTCAGTGTGGAACTGTTCCGACGCTCGCGACGCGGAGTGAAGTTGACGGAAGCAGGCCTTTCCTACAGTCGTCGGGTGGCCATGCAACTCGACGCCGTCGAGCGCGACACACTTTCGGTGATGGGCCAGCAGGGCACAAATGTGATCGAACTGGCGGTGGTGCCCACCTTCGGCACGCAATGGCTGCTGCCACGGCTCAAGGACTTCCAGCTCAAACACCCGGAAGTAACGGTCAACCTGACCAACCGCACCCGCCCGTTCCTGTTTGCCGACACTGAGTTCGATGCGGCGATCTACTTTGGCGACGCCGATTGGTCGGGTACCGAATCCCACAGGCTGATGGGCGAAAATCCGATGCCGGTGTGCAGCCCCGCTCTCCTCGGCAGCAAGAAACATCTGACACCCAACGAGATTGCCGAGCTGCCTCTGTTGCAGCAAACCACCCGTCCCTACGCCTGGCGGCAGTGGTTCAACTCCCTGAACCTGAACATCCCACGCGACATGACAGGCCCGCGCTACGAGCTATTCTCCATGCTGGCCCAAGCGGCCATGCACGACATGGGCATCGCGCTGATTCCACCGTTCCTGATTCAGCGCGAGCTGGCCGAGAAACGCTTGGTGATCGCCAACCCGAGTGCGCTCTCCAGCATCAAGGCGTATTACCTGATGATTCCGGAGCGAAAGGTCGAATCGGCGTCACTCAAGGCTTTTCGCGATTGGCTGGTCAACCAGGCAAACAGCTACAGCCTAGAAGGATAAGGCCTTACAGCGATTACTAACCCGGTAGTCAGGAAAATCAAAGCCCTACAGATATAAGTATTTGTCGCAAAATCGCAGACTGTATCCGAAAGTCGTACAGACGTCCCACAAGCGCCTGCGGACGTGGCTTTGAGCCTCTATTCACGACTCATTACGGCCTATTCACGCCGCCGATGAGAAATTTTTTCAAATTCAGCCAGAATCCTTACAAGGCACGGCCTGCAAGGGATTCAGCTGGCCATCTGCGACATTCGGTCACGGGATGACTTGTAGTTAATTTTCCGTCACCCGTCATAATCCCTTGAAGGGCATAAAGTTCGCCTGCAAAATGCCGCGCCCCGCCCTGATTTGGCGGGATCGTGCTGATCGGCCGCCCCAGTCGCACCATCCGCAGTGCCTGGGTTTACTCAATAAGATCACGCAGGAGATTTGACGTGCACATTGGTGTTCCTCTCGAAACCCAGACCGGTGAAACACGGGTTGCTGCAACCCCGGAAACCATTAAAAAGCTGATCAGCCAAGGTCATAAGGTCACTGTGCAAACCGGCGCCGGCGTCAAAGCCAGCGTTGTCGACAGTGCCTATGAAGCGGCGGGCGCAACCATTGGCAGTGCCAACGATGCGTTCGCTGCCGAGCTGATTCTCAAAGTGATCGCCCCCAGCGACGCCGAACTGGCGCTGATCAAGCGCGGCACGGTGCTGGTGGGCATGCTCAACCCCTTCAATAACGACACCATCGCCAAAATGGCCGAGTGCGGGATTACTGCGTTCGCCCTAGAGGCGGCGCCGCGTACCTCTCGGGCGCAGAGTCTCGATGTGCTGTCGTCGCAGGCGAACATTGCCGGCTACAAGGCTGTGTTGCTGGCCGCGCACTACTATCCGCGCTTCATGCCGATGCTGATGACCGCTGCGGGCACCGTGAAAGCGGCGCGCGTGCTGATTCTCGGCGCGGGCGTGGCCGGGTTGCAGGCGATTGCCACGGCGAAACGTCTGGGTGCGGTGATCGAAGCGTCTGACGTGCGTCCGGCAGTGAAGGAACAGATCGAATCCCTCGGTGCGAAGTTCGTCGATGTGCCTTACGAGACTGACGAAGAACGTGAATGCGCGGTCGGTGTCGGCGGTTACGCCCGCCCGATGCCGGCGAGCTGGATGCAACGTCAGGCCCAGGCTGTGCACGAACGCGCCAAGCAGGCCGACATCGTCATCACCACCGCACTGATCCCGGGCCGCAAGGCACCCGTATTGCTGAGCGCGGAAACCGTGGCGCAGATGAAGCCAGGCTCGGTGGTCATCGACCTCGCAGCAGCTCAGGGCGGCAACTGCCCGCTGACCGTGGCTGATCAGGTCGTGGTGGAGAACGGCGTGACCATCGTCGGCCCGACCAACCTGGCGGGTGAAGTCGCTGCAGACGCCTCGGCGCTGTACGCACGCAATCTGCTGGACTTCCTCAAGCTGGTGTTCACCAAAGAAGGCCAGTTCGACGTCAACCTCGAAGACGACATCGTCGCCGCGTGCCTGATGTGCCGCGACGGCCAAGTCATCCGCAAAAACGCCTAAGCAGGGATTCAGACGATGGAAGAGCTTATCTCCCCCGGTATCTACAACCTGATCATCTTCGTGCTGGCGATTTATGTCGGTTACCACGTGGTCTGGAACGTTACACCTGCGCTGCACACGCCGTTGATGGCAGTGACCAACGCCATTTCGGCGATCGTGATCGTCGGCGCCATGCTGGCCGCCGCGCTCACCGTCACGCCGCTGGGCAAGACCATGGGCACCCTCGCCGTAGCGCTGGCTGCGGTCAATGTGTTCGGTGGCTTCCTGGTCACCCGCCGCATGCTTGAGATGTTCAAGAAGAAAGCCCCGAAAGCAAAAGAAGAGGCGCCGAAGTAATGAGCATGAATCTCGTCACGACGCTCTACCTGATCGCGTCGATCTGTTTCATCCAGGCCCTCAAAGGCCTGTCGCACCCGACCACCTCGCGGCGCGGCAATCTGTTCGGCATGCTCGGCATGGCGCTGGCCATCCTCACCACCATCGGCCTCATCTATAAGCTCGGTGCTGAGCTGGCAACTGCCGGCATCGGTTACGTGATCGTCGGCCTGCTGACCGGCGGCACTGCCGGTTCGATCATGGCCAAGCGCGTTGAAATGACCAAGATGCCGGAACTGGTCGCGTTCATGCACAGCATGATCGGTCTGGCGGCGGTGTTCATCGCCATTGCCGCCGTCGTCGAGCCGCAATCGCTGGGCATCGTCAAGCAACTGGGCGACTCGATTCCGGCGGGCAACCGCCTGGAGCTGTTCCTCGGCGCGGCGATTGGTGCAATCACCTTCTCCGGTTCGGTGATCGCTTTCGGCAAGCTCTCGGGCAAGTACAAGTTCCGCCTGTTCCAAGGTGCGCCGGTACAGTTTGCCGGTCAGCACAAGCTGAACGCGGTACTCGGTCTGGCGACACTGGTGCTCGGCGTGACCTTCATGCTCACCGGCAACCTCGCAGCGTTCGCGCTGATGCTGGCCCTGGCGTTCGTGATGGGCGTGCTGATCATCATCCCGATCGGCGGCGCCGACATGCCGGTGGTGGTGTCGATGCTCAACAGCTATTCGGGCTGGGCGGCAGCGGGCATTGGCTTCTCGCTGAACAACTCGATGCTGATCATTGCCGGTTCGCTGGTGGGTTCGAGCGGCGCGATCCTCTCGTACATCATGTGCAAGGCGATGAACCGTTCTTTCTTTAATGTACTGCTCGGCGGTTTCGGCAACACGGCTGATGCTGGCCCGGCCGGTGCGAAAGAAGCCCGTCCGGTGAAATCCGGTTCGGCCGACGACGCAACGTTCCTGCTGACCAACGCCGACACCGTGATCATCGTCCCGGGTTACGGCCTGGCGGTGGCCCGCGCGCAGCATGCCTTGAAAGAGCTGACCGAGAAGCTGACCCATCGCGGCGTGACCGTGAAGTATGCAATCCACCCGGTGGCCGGCCGTATGCCGGGACACATGAACGTCCTGCTCGCCGAGGCCGAAGTGCCTTACGACCAGGTGTTCGAGATGGAAGACATCAACTCCGAGTTCGGCCAGGCCGACGTGGTGCTGGTGCTTGGTGCCAACGACGTGGTCAACCCGGCTGCCAAGAACGATCCGAAATCGCCGATTGCCGGCATGCCGATTCTCGAAGCGTTCAAGGCCAAGACCATCATCGTCAACAAGCGCTCGATGGCCAGCGGCTATGCCGGTCTGGACAACGAACTGTTCTACCTGGACAAGACCATGATGGTCTTCGGCGACGCGAAGAAAGTCATCGAAGACATGGTCAAAGCGGTCGAGTAATCCTCCGTGGCGGCACCCAACGCCCCGACTTGTCGGGGCGTTTTTGTTTGCGCAAAACGTCGGACAATTTGCCACGTTGTTGCAGATCCAGTAACGGTGTTTTACTTCAAACCCGCTAAATAGACGCCTCGTTTGCGACCTTGGTAGCGGGACAGGCGCCCGTGAAATTCACTAGACTGCGCATCCTGCTACTCGCTTCCCGAGAAAATAATCCATGTACCGTGACCGTATTCGCCTGCCTTCGTTGTTGGATAAAGTGATGAGCGCCGCCGACGCCGCCGCGCTGATTGAAGACGGCATGACCGTCGGCATGAGCGGCTTCACCCGCGCTGGCGAAGCCAAAGCCGTCCCTCACGCACTGGCCGAGCGAGCCAAGGTCACGCCGCTGAAGATCAGCCTGATGACCGGCGCCAGCCTGGGCAACGACCTCGACAAGCAACTGACCGAGGCCGGCGTGCTGTCGCGCCGCATGCCGTTCCAGGTCGACAGTACCTTGCGCAAGGCCATCAACGCCGGTGAAGTGATGTTCATCGACCAGCACCTGTCGGAAACCGTCGAGCAACTGCGCAACCAGCAACTGAAGCTGCCGGACATCGCAGTGATCGAAGCCGTGGCCATCACCGAGCAAGGCCACATCGTGCCGACCACCTCGGTGGGCAACTCGGCGAGCTTCGCGATTTTCGCCAAGCAGGTGATTGTCGAGATCAACCTGGCGCACAACGCCAACCTCGAAGGCCTGCATGACATCTATATCCCCACCTATCGCCCGACGCGCACGCCGATCCCGCTGGTGAAAGTCGACGATCGCATCGGCAGCACCGCGATCCCGATCCCGCCGGAGAAAATTGTCGCCATCGTCATCACCCAGCAGGCGGACTCGCCGTCCACGGTGTCGACACCGGATGTCGACACCAACGCCATCGCCGAGCACCTGATCACCTTCTTCAAGCAGGAAGTCGACGCCGGGCGCATGACCAACAAGCTCGGCCCGTTGCAGGCCGGGATCGGCAACATCGCCAACGCGGTGATGTGCGGCCTGATCGACTCGCCGTTCGAAGACCTGACCATGTACTCCGAAGTGCTGCAGGACTCGACCTTCGACCTGATCGACGCCGGCAAGCTGAGCTTCGCCTCGGGCAGCTCGATCACTTTGTCGGAGCGGCGCAACAGCGACGTGTTCGGCAACCTGGAGAAGTACAAGGACAAACTGGTGCTGCGTCCGCAGGAGATCTCCAACCACCCGGAAGTGGTGCGCCGCCTGGGCATCATCGGCATCAACACTGCGCTGGAGTTCGACATCTACGGCAACGTCAACTCCACCCACGTCTGCGGCACGCGGATGATGAACGGTATCGGCGGTTCGGGGGACTTTGCGCGCAACGCGCACCTGGCGGTGTTCGTGACCAAATCGATCGCCAAGGGCGGCGCGATTTCCAGCGTGGTGCCGATGGTCAGCCACGTTGACCACACGGAGCATGACGTCGACATTCTGGTGACCGAAGTCGGTCTGGCTGACCTGCGCGGCCTGGCCCCACGCGAACGCGCCCGGGTGATCATCGACAACTGTGTGCACCCGGACTATCGCCAGGCGCTGAACGACTACTTCACCGCAGCGTGCGCCATCGGTGGCCACACCCCGCACATTCTGCGTGACGCCTTGAGCTGGCACATGAACCTGGAAGAAACCGGGCACATGCTGGCGGTGTAATTCACACAGTCAAACCGCCGATGCAAACACAGTTTGTGTCGGCGGTTTTTTTCATCAGCTTCTTCTGTAAAAAACTGTACTACTGTACCGGTGTTTTCCTACAGCTTTTTCCTACTTTCTCCCCCGAATCGAGCAAAAATGCACCAGTTAAGTGCAGACAGGTACAGTTTGCTCAATTTTGACCCGTACACCCCCTATAAACAGTTAACTGGTCACTCACAATACAGTTGAACTGTATCTAGAGAGACTAGGCAAACGAGAGGATCATGGGCACCAGTCAAACCACTACCTGATCCCGCCACAAGCGGAAGGATGTCAACCATGGAACGTACACTCAGTTCCGAACTGTTCTTCGAAGACAAAGCTGCAAAAACCCAGGCTTCCCTGCCTCTGCGCGTTATCGCCAACCTGATGTTGTGGCAGCGCCGCATCTCCAGCCGCCACCAACTGGCTCGTCTGGATTCGCGTCTGCTGGCTGACGCCGGTATCAGCGAAGCACAACGCTACGAAGAGCTGAGCAAGCCGTTCTGGCGCTAAGTAGCGTCGCTGGCTCTGGTCGTTAGACCCACCGCCAGCAACCCGAATCGAACAAACAAGACCCGTCGCGGGAAACCGCGACGGGTCTTGTCGTTTCAGGGTTCGAAAACGCCCGTACAGCTTGGTTTTGGAAGTACAAGTACAGTTTCTAGCAATCAATATCTGAACCAGTACAATTTTCCATTGGTGTATCTGCCGACCAAACTGCATCGGGCGCAGCATGTCCTTAACCTGTCTCGGCTTAAGGGAAACGCCATGAAAGACTTACAGGATGTTTCGGCAATTTCGGCTCAACCTCTCATTCACTCGCACCCGCTGCGGCGCCTTTTTCGAAGCCTGTTGCAAGGACTGGAGCGCGCCAGGACGCGGCGCTTGCTGGCTCAACTGGATAACCGCGATCTGGCGGATCTGGGCTTAAGCCACGCCGATCGACTGAATGAACTGGAGAAACCCTTCTGGCGCTAGCATTTTGCCCACTGTGCGAACCCGGCGCGCAGGCCTAATATCGCCGCCAGAACGTGGCGAATCTTCTGTAACCCGCGTCTGACTCATCAGACACAAGCCACCTCTCTATACGGTTTACTTTCAGGAGATCCACCATGTCCCGTCTTCGCCTGCTCAGCGCTGCCGCCTTGCTGGCCGTGGCTGCCAATGCCAGCGCATCCAGCTTCATCGTGACCACCGACGCAGTGGTTGGCGCATTGAAGTCCTCTTCCGACGCCACCTCCGATGCCACCTCGTCCCTGCGCGACAACAAGGTTGTAATCGCCGCTCGGGACGACGCTGCCAGCTTCGTCGCCAGCGAAGGCCAGATCCGCGGCGTGAAACTGGAAAGCGCTCTGGACCTTATTCGCCATCAGGCACCGCAATTGAACGCGACTGATGCTCAGCTGGCGCAAGCCATCCTGGCAATCTGATCCTGCATTGCTTGAAGGGACACGCCAGTCGTGTCCCGATGTTTCGCCGCTGGCTCTGGCCCGGGCGTTTGCGCTAGCCTTGGGGCTCGTTAACAGTTATCGAGCCCCATGCGTTTACTCAAACTGCTTTTCCCTTCTGTCCTGATCAGCGCCTGCTGGGCGACGTCGGTCGATGCCTTTGATGTCTCCACGCAAAACACCGTGGTCAGCCTTTGGGCGACCGGCATGGTGTCTTCCGCGCCGTTCGACCGTAAACTGATCATCGCTGCTCACGATGATGCGGCTGCGTTTGTTGCCAGTGACGGTGAATTGCGAGGCGCGCAGCTCGAATCCGCACTGCATTACCTACGCAAGAGCCGACCAAAACTTCATGCTGGCGACCTTGAACTGGCGCAGGCAATTCTCGTCCAATAGCTATCCTGATCCCTCGTTAACATTGCCCCTCCGGAGTCGTTCCATGCGTAGCCCGCTGATTGCTGCCGCCCTTGGCCTGTTGTTGTTGGCCGATGTGGCCCAGGCGCACACCCTGGTAGCCACCAGTAACATCATCGTTCGCGCCTCCCAGCGCACCGTTGATTTCACCTCAGACACCACCACCTCGATTCGCGACTCGAAAATCATCCGTGAAGCCCACGACGATGCCGCCAGCTTCGTCGCCAGCAATGGCGACATTCGTGGCGCCAACCTCGAAGCGGCCTTCAATACCTTGCGCAGCCGCGTGCCGGAAGCCCGCGACGCTAGCGACCAGGTATTGGCCGAAGCCATTCTCGCCCTGTGAAGTCACTCAGCGCCTGGCTGCTGGCCAGCGCGTTGTTGCTCCTGGGCAACAGCGCCCACGCCAGCCTGCAATTGCGGCTCAAGACCGACGGTCTGAGCCCTGCCGAACAACAGGCCAGCCAGGCGCTGCTCGATGAAGCGATGCAGAAATTGCCGCCGCGCTTCATCGAGCAACTGGACCGGCGCATCGATGTCGGCTGGACCGACGAAATGCCCGACAACGCCTATGGCGAAGCGGCGCTGGTCTCCGAACTCGATCTGAACCGCAAACTGCTCGCCGGCCTCACCGACGGTAGCGCGGCCAAAGAGAAAACCAACCGCCCCCACGGCACCGTGCGCCAGGAACTGCTGGCAACCGTGCTCCACGAACTCACCCACATTTATGACCGCGCCCGCCTGTGGCCCGCCGCCGAACGCACGCTGATCCAGCGCTGCACTCGGCGCAGCAACAGCGCGGGCCTGATCGGCATTCCCGATGAATGTCGCGGCCAGAACGGTCGCCGCTTCACCCTCAGCGATGACCCACGCCTGCTCGACCTCGCCGGCTGGCAGCAATACGTCGGGCGCCGTGGCGAGCGCGAACAGCACAACCGGCAGATCGCCCGCAGCCCGGACCTTTACGAGATCTCCAGCCCCAAGGAGTTCGTCGCGGTCAACATGGAGTATTTCCTCCTCGACCCGAGCTACGCCTGTCGACGTCCGGCGCTCTATCGCTACTACCAGGAACGCTTTGGCTGGACCCCGCCCGCCAAGGACACCTGCAGCAAGACCTTTGCGTTTCTCAACGCCGGTAACGACTTTGCCAAACAGCCGCTGGGCCAGGTCGATCCGGAACGGGTTTACGCCGTCGACTACCTGCTGGCGGAGGCCAACCAGAACTGGGTCAGCCGCTGGGGTCACAGCATGTTGCGCCTGGTGATCTGTGCACCCGGCCGACCACGGGGTCCGGATTGCCGGCTCGATCTGGATCAACATCTGGTGCTGTCCTACCGCGCTTTCGTCGGTGATGTGCAGCTGTCGAGCTGGGATGGACTGGTCGGCAAGTACCCGTCGCGGCTGTTCGTACTGCCACTGGCGCAAGTGATCGACGAGTACACCAAAACCGAAATGCGCAGTCTCGCTTCGGTGCCGCTGAACCTGTCGCGTACCGAGATTGAAGAGGTGGTCGAACACGCCGCCGAGATGCATTGGAGCTACGACGGCAACTACTTCTTCCTGTCCAACAACTGCGCCGTGGAAAGCCTGAAACTGCTGCGCAGCGGCAGCAACAACAAGCAACTCGTCGGTCTGGACAGCATCATGCCCAACGGTTTGCTCGAAGTGCTCAAAGGCCGTGGCCTGGCCGACATCAGCGTGCTGGACGATCCGAAAGAGGCCTTGCGGCTGGGCTACCGATTCGACTCGTTCCGTGATCGCTATCAGGCGATGTTCGATGTGTTGAAGAAGCAGTTGCCGATCAAACAGACCAGTGTCGAAGAGTGGCTCTCACTTTCCGCCGAAGAACGTCGTCAGTGGTTCGAGCGTGCAGACCTGCGCACCAGTGCCGCATTGTTGCTGCTGGAACAGGCGAGTTACCGCCGCCAGTTATTGCTGGCCCAGGATGAGGTCAAGCAGCGCTACCTCGGCGCTCGGGAGCTGGAAAACGGTGGCATGGACAAAGCCAACGCGACCTTGCAGGAGATTCTTGCCAACAGCGGCTTCCTCAGCCGTCCGGCGGAGTTGCTCGACTCCCATGGCTACGGCCTGCCGCAGCCAAGCGAATTCGGTCGTCTGGAAGCTGAAAGCAGCCAGCGCCAGAAACAACTGCTGGCGCTGAGCGGCGACCTGGACAAAGAAGTACGGGCACTGCTGGAGCCCAAGCGCGCTGCGGAAATTGCGGCCTGCGAGGCCAACGTGAAGCAGGTTGGCGAGCATTTGCGCAAATTGCACAAGGCATCCGGCGGACTTGAGCTGCCCTGAAAAAAAAGATCGCAGCCATAGGGCTGCGATCTTTTTAGGGTCTGTCGATCAGTTCAAAACACCGTCCAGAATTTCGTAGACGATCCCGGTACCTACCGCGATCAGCACAATGTCACCCCCGGCGCGGCGCCACTCATAACCCGGATACACCGGCAGACGGCTCAGCGCCCGCCCGTCCAGCCGCTCGCCGTAGTAACCGTGCGGCAACGGCCGGCCGCGCTCCAGACGAATGCCCGGCGGTGGCGGTGCACCGCGCACGAAGTAGCCGTGGTTGTCGCGAATGGTCTGGCGCACTGGACCAAAATCGCGTGGCGGACCGCCACGGTGGTCGTTTTGCGGGCCACGGTGATCGTCACCGTGGTTCTCGTAATGGCCCGGTTGCGGGCCGCCGTGGTCATGATCATCGCGTGGATCGGCGCTGGCCAGCAGCGGGGTCGCGCTGATCATCAGCACACCCAGTCCGGCAATCAGACGTTTCGGCATTTTCATCGGGTCTTTCCTCACTGCACCAACAGCAAAAAGGGATTCAGAACGTGGTTCTGAATCCCTCGGTCTTGCTCATTAGGTTGCGCAGCGAGACGCTAATTCCTCTGTATCAGGAACTTTACTTTCAGCTGACGCGGGCCTGACGCACGCCTTCGGACAGCGCCTTGCACAGACCCAGCACACCATCGACAGCCTGGGCCGGCGTGGTCGCATTGGCGATATGGTCGATCAGTGCCGAACCCACCACCACACCGTCGGCCAAACGAGCGATGGACGCCGCCTGCTCCGGAGTCCGGATGCCGAAACCGATGCTGATCGGCAGGTCAGTGTGTCGACGCAGACGAGTCACCGCTTCCTCGACGTGTTCCAGGGTTGCCGCACCGGCACCGGTCACACCGGCCACCGACACGTAGTAAACAAACCCGGAACTGCCGTTGAGCACCTTCGGCAGACGCGCATCGTCGGTGGTCGGCGTGGTCAGGCGGATGAAGTCCAGGCCCGCAGCCTGCGCCGGATCGCACAGTTCATTGTTGTGCTCTGGCGGCATGTCGACCACGATCAGACCGTCGACGCCAGCGTCTTTGGCGTCAGCGATGAAACGCCCAACGCCATACATGTGGATCGGGTTGAAGTAGCCCATCAGCACCAGCGGCGTGTCGCTGTTGCCGTCGCGGAATTCGCGAACCATTTGCAGGGTTTTCGCCAGATTCTGCTTGGCACCCAACGCACGGATGTTGGCCAGTTGAATCGCCGGGCCGTCGGCCATCGGGTCAGTGAACGGCATGCCCAGCTCGATCACGTCGGCGCCAGCGCCCGGCAGACCTTTGAGGATCGCCAGCGAAGTGTCGTAGTCCGGATCACCGGCGGTGACGAAGGTCACCAGCGCGGCGCGATTCTGTTCTTTGAGATCGGCAAAACGGGTTTGCAGGCGGCTCATCAGTGTTTCTCCTGCTTCGACTGTTCCATGTGATGCATGACGGTCTGCATGTCTTTGTCGCCACGGCCGGACAGGTTGACCACCATCAGGTGATCCTTCGGCAGTTTTGGCGCGCGTTTGAATACTTCAGCCAACGCATGAGCGCTTTCCAGCGCCGGGATGATGCCTTCGAGGCGGCAGCACTGGTGGAACGCGGCGAGGGCTTCGTCGTCGGTCACCGAGGTGTACTGGACGCGGCCGATATCATGCAACCAGGCGTGCTCGGGGCCGATGCCCGGGTAGTCGAGGCCGGCGGAAATCGAGTGGGCGTCGATGATCTGGCCATCGTCGTCTTGCAGCAGGAACGTGCGGTTGCCGTGCAGCACACCCGGTACGCCGCCGTTGAGGCTGGCCGCGTGCTTGCCGGTTTCGATGCCGTAACCGGCCGCTTCGACGCCGATGATTTCGACGCTCTGATCATCGAGGAACGGGTGGAACAGGCCCATGGCGTTGGAACCGCCGCCGATGCACGCCACCAGGCTGTCCGGCAGACGACCTTCCTGAGCTTGCAGCTGCTCGCGGGTTTCCTTGCCGATCACCGCCTGGAAGTCGCGCACCATGGCTGGATACGGGTGCGGGCCGGCCACGGTGCCGATCAGGTAGAAGGTGCTGTCGACGTTGGTCACCCAGTCACGCAGCGCTTCGTTCATCGCGTCTTTCAGTGTGCCGGTGCCGGCCACTACCGGGATCACTTCGGCGCCCAGCAGCTTCATGCGGAACACGTTGGCCTGCTGACGCTCGATGTCAGTGGTGCCCATGTAGATCACGCAGTCCAGACCGAAACGTGCGGCCACGGTGGCCGTCGCCACGCCGTGCATGCCGGCGCCGGTCTCGGCGATGATGCGTTTCTTGCCCATGCGCCGCGCCAGCAGAATCTGGCCGATGCAGTTGTTGATCTTGTGCGCGCCGGTGTGGTTCAGCTCTTCGCGTTTGAGGTAGATCTTCGCGCCGCCGCAGAACTCGGTCAGGCGCTCGGCGAAGTACAGCGGGCTCGGACGTCCGACGTAGTCACGCTGGAAATAGGCCAGTTCTTCTTTGAATGCCGGATCTTCCTTGGCCGTTTCGTATTCACGGGCCAGATCGAGGATCAACGGCATCAGGGTTTCCGCCACGTAGCGGCCGCCGAACGCGCCGAACAGGCCGTTATCGTCCGGGCCGCTACGCAGGTTGGAGGTGTTCGAAGTCTGGGTCATGATGTGCTCCAGGTGAATTCGGGTAAGAAGACAATGGCGTCCACTCTACCCCTGACCTTCCAGGCTGAAAACCGATAAGATCGCCGCAACCTGTCAGGAAAACTCACAGATACCATGAGCCACGACCTTCCCCCGCTGAACGCCTTGCGCGCGTTCGAAGCCACCGCCCGACTGAACAGCGTCAGTCAGGCGGCCGAACAGCTGCACGTCACCCACGGCGCGGTTAGCCGTCAGCTCAAGGTGCTCGAAGAGCATCTGGGCGTGAGCCTGTTCGTCAAGGATGGTCGCGGCTTGAAACTCACAGATGCCGGAGTGCGTCTGCGGGACGCCAGCGGTGAGGCCTTTGATCGCTTGCGCAGCGTCTGCTCCGAGCTGACGCAGAGCACCGCTGATGCGCCGTTCGTACTCGGCTGCTCCGGCAGTCTGTTGGCGCGCTGGTTTATTCCACGCCTGGGACGACTCAACGCGGACTTGCCGGACTTGCGTCTGCATCTGTCGGCCGGTGAAGGCGATCTCGACCCGCGGCGCCCGGGACTCGATGCCTTGCTGCTGTTCGCCGAGCCGCCATGGCCGGCCGACATGCAGGTGTACGAGTTGGCGGCGGAACGCATCGGGCCGGTGATGAGCCCGCTGTTCAGCGGTTATCAGCGCCTGCAAACCGCGCCAGCATCAGCCTTGCTCAGCGAACCGCTGCTGCACACCACATCGCGCCCGCAAGCCTGGCCGAGCTGGGCACAGCAAAATCACCTCGACGCCAAGGCGTTGAAGTTAGGGCAAGGTTTTGAGCATTTGTATTATCTGCTGGAGGCCGCAGTGGCCGGACTCGGCGTGGCAATCGCGCCAGAGCCGCTGGTGGCCGAGGACTTGAAGGCCGGTCGCCTGGTTGCGCCGTGGGGCTTTTGCGAAACCCCGGCGCAACTGGCGTTGTGGCTACCCAATCGCGCCGCAGACGGGCGCGCCCGGCAACTGGCGCAGTGGCTCAAGAATGAGCTGCGCCAGTCGGATCACTCGCCGCGCTTGAACAGCAAGTAAGCGGCCAGCAGACCGATTGCACCGACTGCCACACCGGCGGTGGTCCAAGGATGTTCCTGAGCGTAATCGCGGGTGGCGATGCCGGTCTCGCGGGTTTTCACTTTTACTTCTTCGTAAGCATCGCTGAGCAGGCTGCGCGAATGTTTCAGCGCGCTTTCAGCGTTGCTCTTGAGCGCCTTGAGGGTCTTGCGCGACTCGTCCGAAGCGTCGTCTTTCAGGCTTTCCAACGATTTGAGCAGACTCTCGATCTCGGCTTCCATGCTTTGCAACGAGGCTTTACGTAAAGAGGTGTTGGCCATGGTGGCTCTCCTGCATTGGTGATGAGTGGCGTGTGTTGTTTGGGACTTCAGCGGTTTGAGAAAGTGCAGAAAATCTGAACTTCACTTGCATCGAGCCGCCGAAATCATCAGTGCAGATTCACTGCTAGTCTCAAATCCACACATCCAGGAGATCGCCATGAGTGACCATCACACGTACAAGAAAGTCGAGCTGGTCGGCTCGTCCACCAGCAGCATCGAAGACGCCATCAACAACGCGCTGGCCGAAGCCAACAAGAGCATCAAGCATCTGGAATGGTTTGAAGTGGTCGATACCCGTGGCCACATCAAGGACGGCAAGGCTGCGCATTTCCAGGTAACACTCAAAGTCGGCTTCCGCATTGCCAGCAGCTGAGTTTGGGCTACGCTTCTGAACTTGCGCGCTGGCCGAGTGCCATAGGAATGGCAAAGCGCTACAAGGTGAGCGCATCGGCACCGCCGGTGCCCGCCTCTTTTAATCCGACCAGGGAGTGCGACCGATGAAGAAGTTCATATTGGCAGTAGGTTTGTTGAGCCTTGCGGGTGGCGCGTTTGCTGCTGGCAAGTCGTGTGATCAGTTGGAGAAGGAAATCAAGGACAAGCTGGAAGCCAAAGGCGTACATGGTTACGCGCTGCAGATTGTCGACAAGGGAAGTAATAAGGGCGCTGACGGCAAAACCGTAGGAAGCTGCGACGGTGGCAAAAAAGAAATCGTCTACAAACGCCATTGATCTCACTGAAAATGCAAAAGCCGACGCAAATGCGTCGGCTTTTTTGTGTACAACACATTCCCAATGTGGGAGCGGGCTTGCTCGCGAGAGCGTTATGTCAGCCGACATCCAAGGTGTCTGACACTCCGTCTTCGCGAGCAAGCCCGCTCCCACAAGGGCGGTATTCCAGAGTCAACCCTTCATGACTTGAGCCAGCAGTTCGTAGGAGTGCAGGCGATCGGCATGCTCATACAGGTCGCAGGTGAAAATCAGCTCATCAGCCTGCGTCTGCTCGACCAGTACCTCCAGCTTCGCGCGGATTTTCTGCGGGCTGCCGACCATCGCCAGGCCAAGGAAATCGCCCACCGCTTCACGCTCATGGGGCAGCCACAGGCCATCCATGCTCTTCACCGGCGGGCGCTGCACCAGACTTTGCCCACGCATCAACGCGAGAATGCGCTGGTACACCGAGGTCGCCAGGTAGTCGGCCTGCTCATCGGTATCCGCCGCCACCAGCGGCACACCGAGCATCACATAAGGCTTGTCGAGTACCGCTGACGGCTTGAAGTGGTTGCGATAGACGCGAATCGCCTCGTGCATGAAACGCGGGGCGAAGTGCGAGGCGAAGGCGTAGGGCAAACCGCGCTCACCGGCCAGTTGCGCGCTGAACAGGCTGGAACCGAGCAACCAGATCGGCACGTTGGTGCCGGTGCCGGGCATGGCGATCACCCGTTGATCCGGAGTGCGCGGGCCGAGGAAGCGCGCCAGTTCGGCGACGTCTTCCGGGAAATCATCGGCACTGCCGGAGCGTTCGCGGCGCAGGGCGCGGGCAGTCATCTGGTCGGAGCCCGGCGCGCGGCCCAGACCCAGATCGATGCGTCCCGGATACAGGCTTTCGAGGGTGCCGAACTGCTCGGCGATCACCAGCGGCGCGTGGTTGGGCAGCATCACCCCGCCGGAGCCGACACGAATTGTCGAGGTGCCGCCGGCCAGATAACCCAGCAGCACCGAGGTGGCGGAGCTGGCGATGCCATCCATGTTGTGGTGTTCGGCGACCCAGAAGCGCGTATAGCCGAATCTCTCGACATGCTGCGCCAGATCCAGCGAATTGCGCAGCGATTGCGCCGGGCTGCCGTTCTCGCGCACGGGCACCAGATCGAGGGTGGAAAACTTTACATCGGACAGTTGCTTCATAAACCTGCGTCTCCGAGTGGTCTGCAGGTTTTTTCTTGCGAACGAAAACCTGCCGAATTCATAAGCGTGTTCTGTGCAATGAGGGCATATACCCGAGTTTCAATAGCTGAGGGAAAAATCCTACTAAAAAAGTCAACGATTCACTCGGGCTGAACTTTGTCCCGGCGTCTATCCTCAGAAGCCTTGCAAGCAAAAACCACGACGGCGCGGCGTTCCGCGCCAGATCTTGAGGAGGCAGACATGGCTATCGTGAAGAAAGCATCCGCGCATTGGGCAGGCGATCTGAAAACCGGCATCGGCTCGATCTCTACCGAGACTGGCGTGCTCAGAGAAGCGCCGTACGGCTTCAAGGCCCGCTTCGAAGGCGGCAAGGGCACCAACCCGGAAGAACTGATCGGCGCGGCGCATGCCGGCTGTTTTTCCATGGCGTTCTCGATGATTCTCGGTGATGCGGGCCTGAAGGCCGAGAGCATCGACACCCAGGCTGAAGTCACCTTGGATCAGGTCGAAGGTGGCTTTGCCATCACCGCGATCAAGTTGATCCTCAAGGCGAAAATCCCGGGCGCTACTCAGGCGCAGTTTGAAGAGCTGAGCAACAAGGCCAAGGAAGGATGCCCGGTGTCCAAGGTGTTGAATGCGAAGATTACCCTTGAGGCTTCGCTGGTCAGCTGAGTCAGCGCTGACTGACCTATTCGCGAGCAAGCCCGCTCCCACCTTTGAAATGCATTCCAATGTGGGAGCGGGCTTGATCGCGAAGGCGATCTGAATAGCACCACAGTCTCTGAAGATGTGAGCGAAGTCAGAACCCGCGCTGCAAAAATATGGTCGAATAAGTGACAGCAGGTTCAGCGCACGCCCGTGCGCGCTGCCCCAGGGAGCTTCAAAATGAAACGTATTGGCTTGGCGATCCTCTGCAGTGCACTGGCCACCTCGGTTCTCGCCGCACCCAAAGACTGCGAAGAACTCAAGAAAGAAATCGAAATCAAGATCCAGGCGAATGCCGTGCCCTCCTACACACTGGAAATCGTCAGCAAGGAAGAGGCCGACAAACATGACGCGGCGATGGTCGTTGGCAAATGCGATTACGGCAGAAAAGCAATCATCTATCAGAAAAACAGCAACTGACTCATCTCAGCTGAGGCAGTCCATGTCGTGATCCTCGGCAACGATCTCACGCTTGGCGTTGTACAACCGTGCGCTTGGTGTGAAGCCGAGTGAACGGCCCTCCAGCATGTAACGCTGCCCGGCCTCGAAATGGTCGTAGCGGATGTACAGATAGCACAGTCGCTCGACAGGGCCGGTCATCAGACTGCCGCCGCCGCCAAACACTTCGAAGTCGTAACGCACCCGCAGCTCATGGCTGCCGGGGGTGACCTGGAAGAAACGCCCGTCGCTCAGGCGTTGATTGTCCAGGCGCTCGGCCATGAGCAATTTGCCGCCCGGGGTCGGCGTCGAGAAATCGACCCAGGCCATTTGTGGATCGACCGGTGGCAATGGGGTCTGGCAGCCGGCGATAACGCCAAACGCGAGCAACAGCATCAACTTGCGCATGATGGATGTCTCAGGATTCAGACCTTAAGCATAGCCCCGATCAAGTGCGCTGACAGCCTGCCGGTGTGCCTTGGCCGACCACATTGTGTTGCTCGTCATAGAGCCTGGCCCATGGCCGGAAACCGATGCTGCCAGCTTGCAGCTGATAACGCTGACCGGCGTTGAAGTCCTTGAATTTCACATTCAACTGGCAGTCGCGCCACAGCGGTTCGGCATCGGGGCCGATGTTGGTGGCTTCGACCGGGAATTGATAGCGCACCTGCAATTGGTGGCTGCCGGGCTCAACCTCAAAATAACGTTTGTCGACGGTCACCTTGTCATCGACTTTCAGCGCTTGCAGCGCGGTGTCCTGTTGCCGGGCATCGAGATCGATCCAGGCTTGCGAGGGGTCAGGATCGGGCATTCCGAATCCGGCACAACCGGCCAGCGTCAGCAGGCCTCCTGTCAGCATCAACATGCGCATAGCGAAGCTCCAAATGGCGGGATAGTCTTGCGGGCAGACTTTCCAAAGGATTTTTATTTTGAGCAGGCCGCTTCCAAGCCATGGGTTACTTGATCGCGTTTTTCGGATTTTGTTTCCGGGTGTGATGCTTTTGTTGCTCAACGGTTGTTCCAGCGTCAGCTATTACAGCCAGTTGGCTGGCGGCCAGTTGCAGTTGCTGCGGGCGCGTGAGCCGGTGGCGGAGGTGATTGCCGACCCGAGCCGCGACGCAACATTGCGCGCGCACCTGGTCCAGTCGCAAAAGGCCCGAGTCTTCGCCAGCGAGCACTTGCACCTGCCGGACAACCAGAGCTATCGGCTGTACGCTGACATCGGCCGGCCCTATGTGGTGTGGAACGTGTTCGCCACTCCGGAGTTTTCCCTGACGCCCCAGAGCCATTGCTTCCCGATTGCCGGGTGCGTGGCCTACCGTGGGTATTACAGTCAGAGCGCGGCCCGTGGCGAGGCGGCGATCCAGCGCCTGCAGGGCATGGACGTGTCGATTGGCGGCGTCGAGGCCTACTCGACGCTCGGCTGGTTCAATGACCCGATTCTCAATTCGATGATGGGCTGGGGCGACGAACGCGTGGCCACGCTGATCTTTCACGAACTGGCGCACCAGCGCTTCTACGTGAAAGACGACACCGAGTTCAACGAGTCTTACGCCACCTTCGTCGAACAGGAAGGTACCCGCCAGTGGCGCGCGTTTCGCGGCTTGCCGCCGGAGAACAGCTCGTTGATCACCCAGCGCGACCAGTTCACCGTACTGGTGCTCGAGACCCGTTCACGTCTGGAGAAGCTCTATACGCAGCCGCTGCCAGCCGAACAGATGCGAGCCCGCAAAGCGGCGGAGTTCGAGCGGTTTCGCCAGAATTACCGGGTGATGCGCGACAGCCAGTGGGGCGGCGACAAGCGTTATGACACTTGGGTCAATGCGCCGTTGAATAATGCGCGGTTGTTGCCGTTCGGGCTGTATGACCAGTGGGTGCCGGCGTTTGCGGCGTTGTTCAGGCAGGTCGGGGGGGATTGGCTGCGGTTTTATGCTGAGGTCGAGAGGTTGGGTGAGCTGCCGGTGGCTGAGCGTAAGGCGGCACTTAGAGCGCTGGCCGAATCCTGATTGCGCATTGGCTGAACCGGCCCCTTCGCGAGCAAGCCCGCTCCCACAGTTGAAATGCATTCACTCTGTGGGAGCGGGCTTGCTCGCGAAGACTGACTGATCAGCGCCGCAAAAACGCCTGATGCAGCTCTGCCAGCGTTTCAAAGTGATAAGCCGGCGCCTCGGCACTCAACTCTTCAAAGCTGCCAAACCCATACCCCACCGCCGCCGCATCCACGCCGTTGCTGCGCGCGCCGATCAGGTCATGTTTGCGGTCGCCGATCATCAGCGTATTGGCCGGATCCAGCCCTTCTTCGGCGATCAGGTGCGCAATCAGCTCGACCTTGTTGGTTCGCGTGCCATCCAGCTCACTGCCGTAGATCACCTTGAAGTGCCGCGCGAAGTCGAAGTGCCGGGCGATTTCCCGGGCGAACTCCCAAGGTTTGGAGGTCGCGATATACAGCTGTCGCCCTTGCCCGCTCAGGGTTTCCAGCAGCGGCGTGACGCCATCGAACACACGGTTTTCGTACAGGCCGGTGACCTTGAAGCGCTCGCGGTAGAAATTCACCGCTTGCCAGGCCTTGGCCTCGTCGAAGCCATAGAACTGCATGAACGCCTGCAACAGCGGCGGGCCGATGAAGTGTTCGAGCCTGGTCAGGTCCGGCTCGTCGATGCCGAGTTTGCTTAAGGCAAACTGGATGGAACGGGTGATGCCTTCACGCGGGTCGGTCAGGGTGCCATCGAGGTCGAACAGTACGGTCTGGTAATGCATGAGAAATCCTGAGCAGGTGTAAGTCGTTTCAGAGCTGGTCGTAGCCTTCGGCCAGATGCAGGTCCTTGAGCTTCACGTAGTTCGCCGCGCTGTAGGTGAAGAAGGCTTGCTCCTTGTCGGTCAGCGGGCGGATCTGCTTCACCGGGCTGCCCACGTAGAGGAAGCCACTTTGCAGGCGCTTGCCCGGCGGCACCAGGCTGCCGGCGCCGATGATCACGTCATCTTCGACCACCGCGCCATCCATGACGATGCTGCCCATGCCAATCAACACGCGACTGCCGACGCTGCAGCCATGCAGCATGACCTTGTGGGCGATGGTCACGTCATCGCCGATCAGCAGCGGGAAACCATCCGGGTTGAACGGGCCGGCGTGGGTGATGTGCAGCACGCAACCGTCCTGCACACTGGTGCGCGCACCGATGCGGATGCGGTGCATGTCGCCACGGATCACGGTCAGCGGCCACACGGAGCTGTCTTCGCCGATTTCGACGTCGCCGATCACCACCGCCGAGGCGTCGACAAACGCGCCTTTGCCGAGTTGCGGGGTGTGATTCTGGTACTTGCGAACGGGCACGATAAGTTCTCTCTCTGTCGCCGATAGCTGCGGTGAGTGTCGATTGTAATTAAGATGGGCGCATGTTTCTTCCAGCCAAGGTGCCAACCGTGAGCGTGAACAACCCTCTTCTGCAGTCCTACGACCTGCCGCCGTTCTCCACGATCCGTGCCGAACACGTGCTGCCAGCCATCGAAACGATCCTGGCCGACAACCGCGCCGCCATCGCCGAAATTCTCAAGACCCAAGGCCAGAACCCGACGTGGGCCGGTCTGGTATTGGCGATGGACGAACTCAACGATCGCCTCGGCGCTGCCTGGAGCCCGGTCAGCCACCTCAACGCCGTGTGCAACAGCGCTGAACTGCGCGAAGCCTACGAGTCGTGCCTGCCAGCCCTGAGCGCCTACTCCACCGAGATGGGCCAGAACCGCGAACTGTTCCAGGCTTATGAAGCGCTGGCCAACAGCCCGGAAGCCGCCGGTTTCGATGTGGCGCAAAAAACCATTCTGGAACACGCCCTGCGCGATTTCCGTCTGTCGGGTATCGACCTGCCGGAAGCCGAACAGAAGCGTTACGCCGAAGTGCAGAGCAAACTGTCCGAGCTGGGCAGCCGCTTCTCCAACCAGTTGCTCGACGCCACGCAAGCCTGGACCAAGCACATCACCGACGAAGCCGCCCTCGCCGGCCTGACCGATTCGGCCAAGGCGCAAATGGCCGCCGCCGCGCAGGCCAAAGGCCTCGACGGCTGGCTGATCACCCTGGAATTCCCGAGCTACTACGCGGTGATGACCTACGCCCAGGACCGTGCGCTGCGTGAAGAAGTCTACGCCGCCTACTGCACCCGTGCGTCGGATCAAGGCCCGAACGCCGGTCAGAACGACAACGGCCCGGTGATGGAAGAGATCCTCGACCTGCGTCAGGAGCTGGCCAAGCTGTTGGGCTTCGCCAGTTTCGCCGAGCTGAGCCTGGCGACCAAAATGGCCGAGTCCAGCGATCAGGTGCTGAGCTTCCTGCGCGACCTGGCCAAGCGCAGCAAGCCGTTCGCTGCGCAGGATCTGCAGCAGCTGCGCGCCTACGCCGCCGAACAGGGCTGCGCTGATCTGCAAAGCTGGGACAGCGGTTTCTACGGGGAAAAACTCCGCGAGCAACGCTACAGCGTCGCTCAGGAAACCCTACGCGCCTACTTCCCGATCGATAAAGTCCTCGGCGGTCTGTTTGCCATCGTCCAGCGCCTGTACGGCATCGAAATCGCTGAACTGAAAGGCTTCGATACCTGGCACCCGGACGTGCGCCTGTTCGAAATCAAGGAAAACGGCCAGCACGTCGGCCGCTTCTTCTTCGACCTGTATGCCCGCGCCAACAAGCGCGGCGGTGCGTGGATGGACGGCGCCCGCGACCGTCGCCGCACCGTCGACGGCGTGCTGCAAAGCCCGGTGGCCAACCTGGTGTGCAACTTCACCCCGGCCGACAGCGGCAAGCCTGCGCTGCTGACCCACGATGAAGTGACCACCCTGTTCCATGAATTCGGCCATGGCCTGCATCACCTGCTGACCCGTGTCGATCACGCCGGTGTCTCAGGGATCAACGGCGTAGCGTGGGATGCGGTCGAGCTGCCAAGCCAGTTCATGGAAAACTGGTGCTGGGAGCCGGAAGGCCTGGCGCTGATCTCCGGTCACTACGAAACCGGCGAACCACTGCCGCAAGACCTGCTGGAAAAAATGCTCGCGGCGAAGAACTTCCAGTCCGGGTTGATGATGGTGCGGCAGCTGGAATTCTCACTGTTCGACTTCGAGCTGCACGCCACCCACGGTGACGGTCGCAGCGTGGCCCAGGTGCTGGAGGGCGTGCGCGACGAGGTGTCGGTGATGCGTCCACCGGCGTACAACCGCTTCCCCAACAGCTTCGCGCACATCTTCGCCGGCGGTTACGCGGCGGGTTACTACAGCTACAAGTGGGCAGAAGTGCTGTCAGCCGATGCCTTCTCCAAGTTCGAAGAAGACGGCGTGCTCAACGCCGAGACCGGTCGCGCCTTCCGCGAAGCGATTCTGGCGCGCGGCGGTTCGCAGGCGCCGATGGTGCTGTTCGTCGACTTCCGTGGCCGTGAGCCATCGATTGACGCACTCTTGCGCCATAGCGGCCTGAGTGAGGACGCAGCAGCATGAGTGAGGCACCTGTGATTACCAAGAAGCGCTTTATCGCCGGGGCTGTCTGCCCGGCGTGCAGCGAGCCGGACAAACTGATGATGTGGAACGAGGACAGCGTGCCACACCGCGAGTGCGTGGCCTGCGGTTACTCGGATACGCTGAACGAGCAAGGGTTGTCGGTTCCCAAGGAGTTGGGCACGCGGGTCAATACCAGCGCGCTCAAGCCGGCGGCGGACAAGACGGTCCAGGCCGTGCAGTTTTTCCCGAATCCGAAACTGAAGAAAAAGTCCGAAGACTGAGCCGGCGATTGACCCTCCACGGTGCAATGCCGTGGAGGGTGCGGTTTACTTGAGGTTGACCGACTGAAACCAGCTCTTCATCGAGCAGGTGGCAAAGGCACTGGTGCTGCAATCGCCGTTGGCCAGCGCGGTGCGCAGTTTGTCGACATCAGCCTGCATCACGTAGCGCACGCTATCTTTGAAGTGACCGCTTTCGCCAAAACCACCTTCGGTCATTTCGCGCAACGCGTCTTCCTTGCTCCAGCCCTGCACCACAATCCGGTACATCGCCGCCATCAGGCCGGTGCGGTCGGAACCATGCTTGCAATGCATCAGCACCGGGCCATTGGTTTCGGCAGCCTGAATCGCGCGCAGGGTCTTGAGCACATCGCTGTCATCAACGTGGTTGGTGCGATATGGCAACTGCACCTGATTGATACCCGGCTCGGACAACCAATTGCTGTCAGCTTCCGGCAGGAAGTTGATCACCGTCACCACTTTCAGATTTTTCAACAACGGCACCACGCCGCCATCCGGCAAGGCACTGCGGTAGAGCGTGGGCGACATCTGAAACAGGTTGTATTGCACTTCCACCGGCTGCGCCCACTCCGGCGGGCGCGACGGCGCAGAGGCGTCAGCCTGGGCCGGCATCAAATGCAGCAGGGCAACAAGCGACAAACACAAAGCAGGAAAAAGGCGCACTCGAGACATGCTGGGCTGACCGTATCGGGATTCATCAATGAAAGGTCCAGTAGTTTCCAGGGATGAGGGTCAAAGCCCTGTGAGGCACTTGTCAAAGAATCGTGAATCCGCACGATTTCATTGAGCACTTCAGTAAAAAACTGTGGGTTTTTCCGCTGAATCGGTTCATCCCGATGTGTAGCCTGCTACCATTTGTCACACGATGTTGCAGGCGTCCCCCTTTTCCCGGTCAACCACCGGGCCACGCCGCGACGAAAAAATGCTTAAGCCGTTCGCAGAAACGGACAACCATCAATGCCTGATGAGGTGCACCCCCATGTCTGATGCAGATCGAGACAACCCCCGGCGTGAGTTTCTGCGCAAATCCCTGACCCTGATTCCCGTGGTCACCCTCGCCGGTACCGGTCTGGGCAGCAGCGTGTTGCAAGCTGCGCCTGAGGCTACCCCGGCGGCGCCAGCAGCCACACCGGCCAAGGCGGACGCCAGTGCTTATCAGCCGAGCTATTTCACCGCCGAGGAATGGGCCTTCATCAACGCCGCCGTGGCGCAATTGATCCCCAACGACGAGCAAGGCCCGGGCGCCCTGGAAGCCGGCGTGCCGGAATACATCGACCGCCAGATGAACACCCCGTACGCCGCCGGTGCCCTGTGGTACATGCAAGGCCCGTTCAACGCCGACGCCGCGCCGGAGATGGGCTGGCAGAGCAAACTGGTGCCAAAAGAGATCTATCGCCTGGGCATCGCCGCGACGGATCAGTGGGCAAAATCGCTCAACGGTAAAACATTTGCCGAGCAAGACAGCGCTACCCGAGACGATCTGCTCAAGCAACTTGAAGCCGGAAAACCGCAGTTCGATGCGGTTCCCGCGAAGATTTTCTTCAGCCTGCTGCTGCAAAACACCAAGGAAGGGTTCTTCTGCGACCCGATCCACGGTGGCAATAAAGGCATGGTCGGCTGGACCATGATCGGCTTCCCCGGCGCCCGCGCCGATTTCATGGATTGGGTGGAACGCAACGAGCAATACCCCTTCCCGGCAGTTTCGATTCGCGGCGAGAGGGCTTGAGCATGGCAACGGTAATGAAGAAGGTCGACGCAGTGATCGTCGGTTTCGGCTGGACTGGCGCGATCATGGCCAAGGAGCTGACCGAAGCCGGGCTCAACGTGCTGGCGCTGGAGCGCGGGCCGATGCAGGACACCTATCCCGACGGCAACTATCCGCAGGTGATCGACGAACTCACCTACAGCGTGCGCAAAAAACTCTTTCAGGACATATCGAAAGAGACCGTCACCATCCGCCACAGCGTCAACGACATCGCCCTGCCGAACCGCCAGTTGGGTGCGTTCCTACCGGGCAATGGTGTCGGCGGTGCCGGTCTGCACTGGTCGGGCGTGCACTTTCGCGTCGATCCGATCGAACTGCGCATGCGCAGCCATTACGAAGAACGCTACGGCAAGAGTTTCATCCCCAAGGACATGACCATCCAGGACTTCGGCGTCAGCTATGAAGAGCTGGAGCCGTTCTTCGATTTCGCCGAAAAAGTCTTCGGCACCTCCGGCCAGGCCTGGACTGTAAAAGGCCAACTGGTCGGTCAGGGCAAGGGCGGTAACCCGTACGCACCGGATCGCTCCAATCCGTTCCCGCTGGAAGCGCAGAAGAACACCGTTTCCGCACAACTGTTCGGCAAAGCGGCGACAGAGGTCGGTTACAAACCCTACAACCTGCCTTCGGCGAATACTTCAGGCCCGTACACCAATCCCTACGGCGCGCAGATGGGTCCGTGCAACTTCTGCGGATTCTGCAGCGGTTACGTTTGCTACATGTATTCCAAGGCTTCGCCGAATGTGAACATTCTGCCGGCGCTGCGTCCGCTGCCGAATTTCGAGCTGCGGCCCAACGCCCATGTGCTGCGGGTCAACCTCGACAGCACCAAGTCCAAAGCCACCGGCGTGACTTACATCGACGGCCAGGGCCGCGAGATCGAGCAACCGGCGGATCTGGTGATCCTCGGCGCTTTCCAGCTGCACAACGTGCGCCTGATGCTGCTCTCGGGCATCGGCAAACCGTACGACCCGATCAGCGGCGAAGGCGTGGTCGGGCGTAACTTCGCCTACCAGAACATGGCGACCATCAAGGCGTTCTTCGACAAGGATACCCACACCAACAACTTCATCGGCGCCGGCGGCAACGGCGTGGCGCTGGACGATTTCAACGCCGACAACTTCGACCACGGTCCGCATGGCTTCGTCGGCGGCTCACCGATGTGGGTCAACCAGGCGGGCAGCCGTCCGATTGCCGGCACCTCGAACCCGCCCGGCACCCCGGCCTGGGGCAGCCAGTGGAAGCGCGCGACCGCCGATTACTACACCCACCAGGTGTCGATGGACGCCCACGGCGCGCATCAGTCCTACCGTGGCAACTACCTCGATCTGGATCCGGTGTACCGCGACGCCTACGGTTTGCCGCTGCTGCGCATGACCTTCGACTGGCAGGAAAACGACATCAAGATGAACCGCTTCATGGTCGAGAAAATGGGCAAGGTCGCCCAAGCCATGGGCCCGAAAGCCATCGCGGTGATCGGCAAGCAGGTCGGTGATCACTTCAACACCGCGGCCTACCAGACCACCCACCTCAACGGTGGCGCGATCATGGGCACCGATCCGAAGAAGAGTGCTCTGAACCGTTACTTGCAGAGCTGGGACGTGCACAACGTGTTCGTGCCGGGTGCTTCGGCATTCCCGCAGGGCCTGGGTTACAACCCGACCGGGCTGGTGGCGGCGTTGACCTACTGGTCGGCCAAGGCGATTCGCGAGCAATACCTGAAAAACCCCGGCCCGCTGGTTCAGGCTTAAGGAGCGATGACCATGAAAAATCTCGTTATCGCCACCCTGGCCCTGCTCGGCAGTGCTGCCGTGTACGCCGCCGACGTCGATCAAGCGTTGATCAAACAAGGCGAATACCTCGCCCGCGCGGGTGACTGCGTGGCCTGCCACACCGCCAAGGGCGGCAAACCGTTCGCCGGCGGCCTGCCGATGGAAACGCCGATCGGCACGATCTACTCGACCAACATCACCCCGGACAAAACCGGTGTCGGTGATTACAGCTTCGAGGATTTCGATAAAGCGGTGCGCCACGGCGTCGCCAAAAACGGCAGCACGTTGTACCCGGCAATGCCGTATCCGTCCTACGCCCGGGTCAGCGAAACCGACATGCAGGCGCTTTACGCCTACTTCATGCACGGCGTCGAACCGGTGGCCCAGGAGAACAAGGCCAGCGACATTCCATGGCCGCTGAGCATGCGCTGGCCGCTGATGGGCTGGCGCTGGCTGTTCGCGCCGAAGGTCGAGGACTATAAGGCCACCTCGGATGATCCGGTGATTGATCGCGGCGCCTATCTGGTCGAAGGCCTCGGCCATTGCGGCGCCTGCCACACGCCACGGGCCCTGACCATGCAGGAAAAATCCCTGAGCGCCACCGACGGCAAAAACTTCCTCGCCGGCAGTGCGCCGCTGGAAGGCTGGATCGCCAAGAGTTTGCGCGGTGATCACAAGGATGGCCTGGGCAGCTGGAGCGAAGCGCAACTGGTGCAATTCCTCAAAACCGGGCGCAGCGACCGCAGTGCAGTGTTCGGCGGCATGAGCGATGTGGTCACCCACAGCATGCAATACATGACCGATGCCGACCTGACGGCGATTGCTCGTTACCTCAAGTCGCTGCCGGCAGTTGATCCAAACGATCAGCCGCACCAGTACGACGAGAAAGCGGCCAAAGCCCTGTGGAACGGCGACGACAGCCAGCGCGGCGCGGCGGTGTACATCGACAACTGCGCGGCCTGCCACCGTACCGACGGCCATGGTTACACCCGGGTGTTCCCGGCACTGGCGGGCAATCCGGTGCTGCAATCGGAGGATCCGACCTCACTGATCCACATCGTGCTCAAGGGCGGCACCCTGCCGGCCACACACACCGCGCCATCGACCTTCACCATGCCGGCGTACGCCTGGCGGTTGTCGGATCAGGAAGTGGCGGATGTGGTGAGTTTCATTCGTGGCAGCTGGGGCAACAAAGGGGCACCGGTCAAGGCCAGTGATGTGGCCGCGCTGCGCAAGGATGATATGCAGACCACGTCCGCTGATGACCTCGGTCAGGTGACGCAACACAACAACTGAGCAATCGCCCGACGGCACTAGTCAGATGTGCTACGCCCCGATACTGTGTGCATATACAGTATCGGGGCGTTTTCATGTCTACTCCATTGCCACCTCGCGGTCGCGGCACCGCGACCAACCCGCACAACCGCTTTGCGCCGAATCGCTCGGTGGTCGAGGACGACGGCTGGTACCAGGAAGTGCCCGAGACGCAGAACACCGAGGTGATGATCGAGACCGCGAAAACCATCATCACCCGCAACACCTCGCCTGACCTGCCGTTCGACCGCTCGATCAATCCCTACCGCGGCTGCGAGCACGGTTGCATCTATTGCTATGCGCGACCGAGCCACGCCTATTGGGACATGTCGCCGGGGCTGGATTTCGAAACCCGACTGATCGCCAAGACCAACGCCGCGCGGGTGCTGGAGGAACAGCTTGGGAAAAAAGGCTATCAATGCGCGCCGATCAATCTGGGTTCCAACACCGATCCGTATCAGCCCATCGAACGCGAGCACAAGATCACCCGGCAGACCCTCGAAGTGCTGCTGCGTTACCGGCATCCGGTGACCATTGTCACCAAGGGTTCGCTGATCCTGCGCGACCTCGACCTGCTTACAGAACTGGCGCAGCAACGGCTGGTGGCAGTAATGATCAGCCTGACCACGCTGGACGACGAACTCAAACGCATCCTCGAACCCCGTGCCGCCGCGCCCAAAGCCCGCTTACGAGCGATCCGGGTGATGCGCGAGGCGGGGATTCCCGTGGGGGTGCTGTGTTCGCCAATGATTCCGATGATCAACGACAGCGAAATCGAAAGCCTGCTGGCCGAAGCCCACGCCGCTGGCGCGCAAAGCGCCGCCTACATGATGTTGCGCCTGCCGCTGGAGGTGGCGCCGCTGTTCGAGGAATGGCTGCAGGCGCACTATCCGCAGCGGGCCGCCCATGTGCTGAGCCTGATCCGCCAGAGTCGTGGCGGCGAGCTCTATGACAGCCGTTACGGCGCGAGGATGCGCGGCGAGGGGCCGTTTGCCGACCTGCTGGCGCAGCGTTTCGCCAAAGCCATTAAACGTCTCGGTTTGAACCACCGTGAAGCCTACAACCTCGATTGCACTGCCTTCTGTCCGCCGGGTCGCCAGATGTCATTGATTTAGCGACAATTAGCCTACGGTTGATGGGTTGGAATCCTTCCGTCGAAACACGCCAGTCACGTTTTTTGTGATCTGGAACACACGTTCTAGAGCGCTTGATTCAGTTTGAGTTAAGTTTCGGCGGCTACCTTGTTCATCGAGTGACTGACGGGTCGGGATGGCCCGGATGTTTTAAACAGCCACTGGCTTCGTACCGGAATACACGGGAACGACTCCCCGAATCCGCCAAAGAGGATGAATCATGAGTGATAAGGATAAACAGCCGTTGGCTGCGTCGGCGCAAGCCGTCCCTGGGGCGGAATCCGCCGATGCAGCGCTGCGAACGATCGTTGACGGCTTTTTGCATTTTCATCATGAGGTCTTCCCCCAGCAGGAAGAACTCTTCAAGAAACTCGCCACGGCGCAATCGCCACGGGCAATGTTCATCACCTGTGCCGACTCGCGCATCGTGCCCGAGCTGATCACCCAGAGCTCCCCCGGGGATCTGTTCGTGACCCGTAACGTCGGCAACGTCGTGCCGCCTTACGGCCAGATGAACGGCGGCGTTTCCACCGCCATCGAATACGCGGTGCTGGCACTGGGCGTGCAGCACATCATCATCTGCGGCCATTCCGATTGCGGCGCCATGCGTGCGGTACTCAACCCGGACAGCCTGGAAAAAATGCCGACGGTCAAAGCCTGGTTGCGCCACGCCGAAGTGGCAAAAACCATGGTGCACGAAAACTGTAACTGCACCGACGAAAAAGAAAGCATGCCGATCCTCACCGAGGAGAACGTCATCGCCCAACTGCAGCACTTGCGTACCCATCCTTCGGTAGCCTCACGCATGGCGAACGGTCAACTGTTCATCCATGGCTGGGTCTACAACATCGAAACCAGCGAAATCAAAGCTTACGACGCGGATCAGGGACGCTTCCTGCCGCTCGACGGCAGCCATCCGATTCCGGTGGCGACACCCAAAGCGCGCTTCTAAATCTTCCTAAAAATCTGTGTGGTTTGACGCCGGCCGCTGTTTCAGCGGCCCGGCCTCGCCATGCCTGAAGAAAACTTCGGGAGAGTCACCATGCGTGCTGCTCAATTGAAAGCGGTTCTGCCACGGGAGCTGCTGGCTTCGGTGGTGGTGTTTCTGGTCGCGCTGCCGCTGTGCATGGGCATTGCGATTGCGTCAGGGTTGCCGCCAGCCAAAGGCCTGATCACCGGGATCATCGGTGGCCTGGTGGTCGGTTGGCTGGCGGGTTCGCCGTTGCAGGTCAGCGGGCCGGCGGCGGGTCTGGCAGTGCTGGTATTCGAGCTGGTGCGCCAGCACGGGATCGAGATGCTCGGGCCGATTCTGTTGCTCGCCGGGTTCCTGCAACTGGTGGCCGGGCGTTTGAAGCTCGGGTGCTGGTTTCGGGTCACGGCACCAGCGGTGGTCTACGGCATGCTCGCCGGGATCGGCGTGCTGATCGTTCTGTCGCAGGTGCATGTGATGCTCGATGCCAAGCCGCAACCCTCCGGGCTGGATAACCTCACGGCCTTCCCCGGCGCGGTGGCGCAGGCCTTGCCGTCGTTCGGCTGGCAGGCCGGGTTGCTCGGGCTGGCGACCATTGCGGTGATGTGGCTGTGGGAGAAGTTTCGCCCGCATTCGCTGCGCTTCATTCCCGGTGCGCTGCTCGGTGTCGGTCTGGCCACGGGTGCCAGCCTGCTGCTGGCGCTGCAGGTCAAACGCGTCGAGGTGCCGGAGAATCTGGCCGAAGCCATCGACTGGCTGAAACCGGCGGACCTGCTCAGCCTTGCCGACCCGACGCTGCTGATCGCTGCGTTTGCCGTGGCGTTTATCGCCAGCGCCGAAACGCTGTTGTCCGCCGCCGCGGTGGATCGCATGCACAACGGCGTGCGCTCGGATTTCGACCGTGAACTGTCAGCGCAAGGTGTCGGCAACATGCTCTGCGGTCTGGTCGGTGCGCTGCCGATGACCGGGGTGATCGTGCGCAGTTCGGCCAACGTGCAGGCCGGCGCGACCACCCGTTACTCGACGATCTTCCATGGTCTGTGGCTGCTGGCATTCGTGCTGTTGCTGTCGAGCGTGCTGCAGAGCATTCCGGTGGCGAGTCTGGCGGGGGTGCTGGTGTACACCGGTTTCAAACTGGTGGACTTGAAAGCGTTTCGCGGCCTGGGCCGTTACGGGCGGATGCCGATGTTCACCTACGCCGCCACGGCGCTGGCGATCATCTTCACCGACCTGCTGACCGGTGTGTTGATCGGTTTCGGTTTGACCATGTTGAAACTGGCCTTCAAGGCTTCACGCCTGAAAATCAGCCTGATCGACCTGCCGCAGGACGGCGAGATGGAGTTGCGTCTGGTGGGCGCAGCGACATTCCTCAAGGTGCCGGCACTGACCCAAGTGCTGGGCAGCATTCCAGCGGGCACAACGGTGCATGTGCCGCTCAATAACCTGAGCTACATCGACCATTCGTGTCTGGAGTTACTGGAAGAGTGGGGCCGGGCGAATGCGGCGAAGGGGTCGAAGCTGTTGATCGAGTCGCGCGGGTTGAAGCGACGGCTTGAAGGTAGGGTTCGGACTAATACCGGGATCGGTGCGGCTGGTTAAATCCCCCGCTTGCAAAGAACCCCTGTGGGAGGGGGCTTGCTCCCGAAGGCGATGGATCAGTCGATATTGATATTGACTGACCCACCGCCTTCGGGAGCAAGCCCCCTCCCACAATTGGGATTTGTACCGGGCTTTGAATCAGGCAGCTGGCTGATCCAGCTCCAGGCCCACACCCAGGCGACGGCCCATGCACGGCCAGCGCTTCCACGCGGCACCGGTATCCGGGCTGATCAGTTTGTCGCGGTAGGCATCTACCGATTCCAGCGCAAAACTATCGTCGTCGAGCATCTTGTCGATGGCGTGATGCACCACTTCGTCCAGTTGATTGGCAAATTCCTCACCGAGCAATTGGTGAGCAATCAGATTGGCGACCGTCATGTCCAAGGGGATCAGTGGCTGGCCGAGGTGCTTGATGTACAGGTCGTTGACCTCTTCGACAAAGCGGTGCGCCAGATAGGCTTCGTCCAGCAGGCTGTCCAGGCCGACCGGCGGCTGGAGGAAGTACTGCTCGGCGATTTTCAGCACCGGTTTGATCTGCGACTCGATTCCCGCTTCCCTGGCAACTTCATTGGCTGCGTCCAGCATGTCTGGTACTTCGTCGATATAGGCGGTGACAAAGCTCGTCAACGCTTCTTCGCGGTTAGCGTCCGGCAACTGGATGGCCGAATGCAGATGAGGCAACTTGGCTTCCAGCTGACGCTTGAGGCGTCCGGTTTCATTTTCGGTTTGTCGGGCTTTTTGGATCTGCTCGCGCAATGCGGCGGTGTTCATGAAAACTCCAGGAAACAAGGCAATGAAATAGGGAAGACATAACTTAGCTGGCTTACGAAAAATGCTAAGACGCATTTGTCATAATTATTTCATCCTTGATACACCTGCGTTATATCGGTTTGCCACCACTCGTCTGCATCCTTCTCCATTCGTGCCCTTGAGCGCAAGTCCCGGCTGTTTCAGATCATTTACGCGATCGCGTTGCAATTCTCCGCCGCTGTCTATACTCGCCATTGAATGGAGTTAGCTGATGACGCCCGACTGCACCCGCAGCAAGGCCCGGCGATTCAAGTTCGTAGTCTGATGCAGCCGCTCCCTTGCCGCAGGCCGAAGCCGGCGGGATAACAAGAACGATAAGGGGAACCCGCAATGATGCGACATCCACACGTCTGGATGGGCCTCCTGTTGTGGTCGATTTTCAGCCCGGCCAATGCGGCCTGGACTGTGAATATGGCGCCTGGAGCGACTGAAATCAGTCACGCAGTATTCGACCTGCACATGACCATTTTCTGGATCTGTGTGGTGATCGGGATCATCGTCTTCGGCGCCATGTTCTGGTCGATGATCGTGCACCGCCGCTCGACCGGGCAGGTCGCCGCAAAATTCCACGAAAGTACCACCGTCGAGATCCTCTGGACCGTCGTGCCGTTCCTGATCCTGGTGGCGATGGCCGTGCCGGCGACCGCTACCCTGATCCGCATGTACGACACCAGTGAACCGGATATCGATATCCAGATCACCGGTTACCAGTGGAAGTGGCACTACAAATACCTCGGTCAGGACGTCGAGTTCTTCAGCAACCTGGCCACCCCCGCCGAACAGATCCACAACAAGGAAGCCAAGGGCGAGCACTACCTGCTCGAAGTCGACAAGCCGCTGGTGCTGCCGGTCGGCGCCAAGGTGCGCTTCCTCGTGACTTCCGCCGACGTCATTCACTCATGGTGGGTGCCGGCGTTCGCGGTCAAGCGCGATGCGATCCCCGGGTTCGTCAACGAAGCCTGGACCCGCATCGACAAGCCCGGCATCTACCGCGGGCAGTGCGCCGAATTGTGCGGCAAGGATCACGGCTTCATGCCGATCGTGGTCGACGTCAAAGAGAAGCCCGATTACGACAAATGGCTGGCCGACCGCAAAGCCGAAGCTGCGCAGCTCAAAGAGCTGACCAGCAAGGAATGGACCCTCGACGAACTCAAAGAGCGCGGCGACAAGATCTACCACACCACCTGCGTGGCCTGTCACCAGGCTGAGGGCCAGGGTCTGCCGCCGATGTTCCCGGCGCTCAAGGGCTCGCCGATTGCCACCGGGCCGAAAGCCGACCACCTGCACCGCGTGTACTTTGGCAAGCCCGGCACCGCCATGGCGGCGTTCGGCAAGCAGCTGTCGGAAGTCGATATCGCAGCGGTCGTGACCTACGAACGTAACGCCTGGGGCAACAACAAGGGCGACATGGTCACGCCAAAAGAAGTGCTGGAGCTCAAACAGGCGGAAAGCAAATGAGCCGGTCTATCGCGTACTTCGTGAACCGGCCGGGGCAACGCGCCCCGGCCAGCCCCGTCCACTCACGTAAAGGAGACCGGCCATGAGCGCTGTAATCGATGACCACGGTCATGCCGACCACGCCCACGGCCCCGCCAAAGGCCTGATGCGCTGGGTGCTGACCACCAACCACAAGGACATCGGTACGCTGTACCTGTGGTTTGCGTTCTGCATGTTCCTGCTCGGCGGCTCGTTCGCCATGGTGATCCGCGCCGAGCTGTTCCAGCCCGGGCTGCAGATCGTCGAGCCAGCATTCTTCAATCAGATGACCACCATGCACGGCCTGGTGATGGTGTTCGGGGCGGTGATGCCGGCGTTCGTCGGCCTCGCCAACTGGATGATTCCGTTGATGATCGGCGCGCCGGACATGGCCCTGCCACGGATGAACAACTTCAGCTTCTGGCTGCTGCCGGCGGCGTTTCTGCTGCTGGTCTCGACCCTGTTCATGCCCGGTGGCGGGCCGAACTTCGGCTGGACGTTCTACGCACCGCTGTCCACCACCTACGCGCCGGAAAGCGTCACCTACTTCATCTTCGCCATCCACCTGATGGGGATCAGTTCGATCATGGGCGCGATCAACGTGATCGCCACCATCCTCAACCTGCGCGCCCCCGGCATGACCCTGATGAAAATGCCGCTGTTCGTCTGGACCTGGCTGATCACCGCGTTTCTGCTGATCGCGGTGATGCCAGTGCTGGCCGGTTGCGTGACGATGATGCTGATGGACATCCACTTCGGCACCAGTTTCTTCAGCGCCGCCGGTGGCGGTGACCCGGTACTGTTCCAGCACGTGTTCTGGTTCTTCGGCCATCCCGAGGTGTACATCATGATCCTGCCGGCCTTCGGCGCTGTCAGCCAGATCATCCCGACCTTCTCGCGCAAGCCGCTGTTCGGCTACACCTCGATGGTCTACGCCACGGCGAGCATCGCGTTCCTGTCATTCATCGTCTGGGCGCACCACATGTTCGTGGTCGGCATCCCACTGGTGGGCGAGTTGTTCTTCATGTACGCGACCATGCTCATCGCCGTGCCGACCGGGGTGAAAGTGTTCAACTGGGCCAGCACCATGTGGCAAGGCTCGCTGACCTTCGAGACACCGATGCTGTTCGCCGTGGCGTTCGTGATCCTGTTCTCGATCGGCGGGTTCTCCGGGCTGATGCTGGCCATTGCTCCCGCGGACTTCCAGTACCAGGACACTTACTTCGTGGTCGCGCACTTCCACTACGTGCTGGTGCCGGGGGCGATCTTCGGGATCTTTGCCTCAGCCTATTACTGGCTGCCGAAGTGGACCGGGCACATGTACGACGAAACCCTCGGCAAGCTGCACTTCTGGCTGTCGTTCGTCGGCATGAACCTGACTTTCTTCCCGATGCACTTCGTCGGGCTGGCGGGGATGCCGCGACGGATTCCGGACTACAACCTGCAGTTCGCCGACTTCAACATGGTCTCGTCGATCGGCGCTTTCATGTTCGGAACCACACAGATCTTCTTCCTGTTCATCGTTATCAAGACCATCCGTGGCGGCGAACCGGCACCGGCCAAACCTTGGGATGGCGCCGAAGGCCTGGAGTGGAGCGTGCCGTCACCGGCGCCGTATCACACTTTCACCACGCCACCGGAAGTGAAATGAAACGCTTCTCTGCTGACACATCCCCTGTGGCGAGGGAGCTTGCTCCCGCTTGGGTGCGCAGCGCCCAGACAATCTTTGGGGCTGCTGCGCAACCCAGCGGGAGCAAGCTCCCTCGCCACAAAGGCTCACTCGCACCTTCGAGGGAGGCATGACTCATGGCTGACTCGATCTCGCTGAAAAAACTGGTCACCCGCCTGCTCGGCGTGGTGGTGGCAATGTTTGTCTTCGGTTTTGCCCTGGTGCCGATCTACGACGTGATGTGCAAGGCCTTCGGCATCAACGGCAAGACCGCCGGGCAGTACGAGGGTGAGCAGGTGGTGGATAACTCGCGGCAGGTGCGCGTGCAGTTTCTGTCGATGAACAACGCCGACATGCCGTGGGAGTTCTACCCCAAGGGTGAGGAACTGGTGACCCATCCCGGCGGCGTAAACGAGATGATCTTCGTCGCCCGCAACCCCACCGACAAACCGATGAGCGCCCAGGCCGTGCCGAGTATCGCACCCAGCGAAGCGGCGGCGTATTTCCACAAGACCGAATGCTTTTGCTTTACCCAGCAGGTGCTGCAGCCCGGTCAGCAGATCGAGATGCCGATGCGTTTCATCATTGACCGCGACATGCCCAAGGACGTGAAGCACCTGACGCTGTCCTACACGCTGTTCGATATCACCGCCCGTCATCCACCGGTGGCTGCAAACACTGGCGGTTAAGCGTGCCCGATAAGGAGAACAATAAATGGCAACTCATGAGCACTATTACGTTCCGGCCCAGAGCAAATGGCCGATCGTCGCCACCATCGGCATGGTCACCACCGTGTACGGCCTGGCGACCTGGTTCAACGATCTGAAGGCAGCGCGCCCCGAATCCCACGGCCCATACATCTTTTTCGTCGGCGGGCTGCTGCTGGCGTACATGCTGTTCGGCTGGTTCGGGGCGGTGATCAAGGAAAGTCGCGCCGGGCTGTACAGCCCGCAGCTCGACCGCTCGTTCCGCTGGGGCATGAGTTGGTTCATCTTCTCCGAGGTGATGTTCTTCGTCGCCTTCTTCGGCGCACTGTTCTACGTGCGGCACATTTCCGGCCCGGCGCTGGGTGGCGAAGGCCCGAAAGGCATCGCGCACATGCTCTGGCCGAACTTCCAGTTCACCTGGCCGCTGCTGCACACCCCGGACCCGAAACTGTTCCCGCCGCCCAAGGAAGTCATCAGCCCGTGGGGCCTGCCGCTGATCAACACGATCCTGCTGGTCAGCTCCAGCGTGACCATCACCATCGCCCACCACGCCTTGAAAAAAGGCCATCGCGGTGCGCTGAAAATCTGGCTGGCGATCACCGTGCTGCTGGGCTGCGGCTTCCTCGCGTTGCAGGCCGAGGAGTACATGCACGCCTATCACGAACTGGGTTTGACGCTGGGTTCGGGCATTTACGGCGCGACGTTCTTCATGCTCACCGGTTTCCACGGCGCCCACGTGACCATCGGCACGATCATTCTGTTCGTGATGCTGATGCGCATCATGAAGGGCCATTTCGATGCCGAGCATCAGTTCGGCTTCGAGGCGGCGAGCTGGTACTGGCACTTCGTCGATGTGGTGTGGATCGGCTTGTTCGTCTTCGTTTACGTACTCTGAGCGCTGATCACCAAGGCGCGTGCGACACCAGTTGGCCGCTGTAGAAGCCCCAGGCGATCAGGCCGACGGTGGCCGCGGCCAATGCCACCCGAACACTCAAGGCGATCACCAGGCGATTGGAACTGCTGTCGTCCTTGACCAGGAAAAACAGGCCGCTGAACAGGCTGATCACCGTGGCAATCAGCAGCAGGACGATGGCTGCTTTGAGCATGGGAAGACTCCGGGGGACAGGCGATGCAGTTGAGTATAGCGATCGCGACGACTGACTTTGTGGCACGGCCATGAAGCGCTTCCGGCCGGGCGTGATACCGACCGTGGTGGTGGCGTTGCTGTTGCCGCTGCTGGTGTCGCTGGGTTTCTGGCAACTGGGCCGGGGGGCGGAGAAAACCGCCCTGCTCGCCACTTATGCCGAGCGCCGCGCGGCTGATCCGATGGCCAGCAGCGAATTGCTGCACAGCGCCGACCCGGCCTTTCGCCGCGTGCATCTGTACGGCCAGTTCGATGGCGCCCACAGCCTGCTGCTCGACAACCGCCAGCGCAACGGCAAGGTCGGTATCGAGCTGCTGCAACCGTTTCAGGATCGGGCCACCGGCCAGTGGCTGCTGGTCAATCGCGGCTGGCTGCCATGGCCGGATCGCCGGGTGACGCCGCAATTTGCTACCCCCACCGACGCGGTCAACCTGGATGCCTGGGTCTACGTCGCCCCCGGCGCGACCTTCCAGTTGCACGCCGACCCGGCCAGCAGCATCTGGCCGCAAACGATCACCGCCGTCGAGCCGGCCAAGCTGTGGAAAACCCTCGAACGCGACGGCTTCGCCTACGAACTTCGTGCCGAACCCGGCCCCGCCAGCTATGAGGCCGACTGGCCGGTTGTCGCCATGGGCCCGGAAAAACACCTTGGATACGCCGTGCAGTGGTTCGCCATGGCCACCGCCCTGCTCGGCCTCTACCTCTACCTTGGATTGCACAACGCAAAGGAGAAACACCATGGGAACGGCCATGAATCCACCCAGCATGTCTGAGGCGAAAACCCCGGCCACCCGCCGCCGCGGGCGGATTCAGCTGCTGCTGATTCTGCTCGGCGTGGTCGGCCCGATGGTGCTGGCGACCGGCATGTACAAACTGCAGTTCTGGGTACCGGAAGGTCGCAGCTACCACGGCGAACTGATCGGCAACGGCCAGACCCGCGCCGACCTCGGCGTACAAGCCGATGACCAGCGCTGGCAGATGCTGGTGACCGCGCCGAAGGATTGCGCGGTGGACTGCCAGCAACTGGTGTACCTCGCCCGGCAGATCCAGATCGGCCTCGGTCGCGACGCCGGTCGCGCCAGCCACGCCCTCGCCGCCGCGCAACCGTTGAGCGCCGACTACGAGGCCAAGCTGACCCGCGAATATCCGCAGCTGCAACGTTATCCACTGGACAGCGCTGCGTTCAGCAAGACCACCGGCGACAAGGCCACGCCGCAACTGTGGATCATCGACCCCCACGGCAACCTGGTGCTGCGCTACGACCCGAGTGTCAAAGGCAAGGATCTGCTCAACGACCTGCGCCACCTGCTGAAACTGTCGAACATCGGATAAGGGCATCGTCATGGCCAAACCTGGATTTCGCCTCGCGTTGTTTGCCACCCTGCTGGCACTGATCGTCGTGCTGCTCGGCGCCTACACCCGCCTGACCCACGCAGGCTTGGGCTGTCCGGACTGGCCGGGCTGTTACGGTTTTATCAGCGTGCCGAAAAGCGAAGCCCAACTGGCGCATGCCGAGCTGCATTACCCCGACTCGCCGGTGGTGGCGCACAAGGGCTGGAACGAGATGATCCACCGTTACTTCGCCGGCACTCTCGGCCTGCTGATTTCGATTCTGGCCGGACGCGCCTGGGTCAATCGTCGTCATCCGGGGCAGCCGCTGAAGCTGCCACTGTTTCTGCTGGCCGTGGTGTTCGCCCAAGCGGCGTTCGGCATGTGGACGGTGACGCTCAAGCTCTGGCCGCAAGTGGTCACCGGGCATCTGCTCGGCGGTTTTGCGACATTGAGTCTGCTGTTCCTGCTGACCTTGCGCCTGTCCGGCGTGCTGCCGGCGCTGACCGTGCCCAAACGCTTGCAGTACTGGGCGACGGCGGGGCTGCTGCTGGTGATCGGCCAGATTGCCCTCGGCGGCTGGGTCAGCTCCAACTACGCGGCGGTGGCCTGCATCGACTTCCCGACCTGCCACGGTCAATGGCTGCCACCGGCGGACTTTGCCAACGGCTTTCACCTGACCCAACACATCGGCCCCAATTATCTCGGCGGCCAACTCGACAGCGATGCGCGCACGGCGATTCACCTGACCCACCGCATCGGCGCGCTGCTGGTGACGATCGTCCTGCTCGGTCTGGCCTGGCAACTGAAAGCCGTCGGCATGACCCGACTCGCCGGGCTGGTGCTGGTCGCCCTCGGCGCACAGATCACCCTCGGTATCAGCAACGTATTGTTCCATCTGCCGCTGCCGGTGGCCGTGGCCCACAACGCCGGTGGCGCAGCGCTGCTGCTGACCATGGTGTTGGTCAATTATCACGCGCGCACCAGTCTGGTTCGGGTCAAACAGCCGGTGCTCGCCCGCTGGCGCCTCAGCCCGCGTAAACACGTGGCGGCGCCCATCACCATTAAAGGAGAAACGCCATGGCGCTTCTGATCGGCGAACGTCCCGCGCAAGCGCTGTGGCGTGACTATCTGGAGCTGACCAAGCCGAAAGTGGTGGTGCTGATGCTGATCACCTCGCTGGTCGGCATGTTCCTCGCGACCCGCGCCGGGGTGCCGTGGACGGTGCTGGTGTTCGGCAATCTGGGGATTGCGTTGTGTGCCGGCGGCGCGGCGGCGGTCAACCATGTGGTCGACCGGCGCATCGATGCGGTGATGGCGCGCACGCACAAACGGCCGTTGGCCGAGGGCCGGGTTTCACCGGCAGCGGCGCTGACCTTTGCGCTGGTGCTGGCGCTGCTCGGGCAGGCGATGCTGCTGACCTTCACCAATGCGCTGACCGCGTGGCTGACCCTCGCTTCGTTACTCGGCTACGCGGTGATCTACACCGGTTTCCTCAAACGCGCGACGCCACAGAACATCGTCATCGGCGGTCTTGCCGGCGCCGCTCCTCCGCTGCTCGGCTGGACCGCCGCCACCGGCCATGTCAGCGCCGAACCGTTGCTGCTGGTGCTGATCATCTTCGCCTGGACCCCGCCGCACTTCTGGGCGCTGGCGATCCATCGAAAAGAGGAATACGCCAAGGCCGATATCCCGATGCTGCCGGTGACCCACGGCGAGCACTACACCAAGGTGCATATTCTGCTGTACACCTTCGCGCTGCTCGCGGTGAGCCTGCTGCCGTACGTGATTCACATGAGCGGCGTGCTCTACCTGATCTGCGCCCTCGCGCTGGGCGCAAGGTTTCTGCAATGGGCCGTGGTGCTGTACCGTGGCACTCGGCCGCACGCGGCGATCAACACCTTCAAGTACTCTATTTATTACTTGTTCCTGTTGTTCATCGCCCTGCTCGTAGACCACTACTTACTGTTGAACCTATGACTCGAACCCAGAAAACCGTCTTCATCCTCGTCGCCGTGATCGCGCTGATCCTGGGACTTACCGTCAACAAAGTGCTGAGTGGCAAGGGCCAGGGCGACCCCACCGCGCTGATCGACGCCGGCATCATCCTGCTACCGCAGAGCCGCACGTTGCCGGGCGTGACCATGACCAATCAGGACGGCCAGCCGGTCGCCATCGACGAGTTGAAAGGCAAGTGGAGCCTGCTGTTTTTCGGCTACACCTTCTGCCCGGACATCTGCCCGACCACCCTCGCCCAACTGCGCCAGATCAAGAGCGAGTTGCCCAAGGATGCTGTGGATAAACTGCAGATCGTGCTGGTCAGCGTCGACCCGAACCGCGACACCCCGCAGCAGTTGAAGCAGTACCTGGGTTACTTCGATCCGCAGTTCGTGGGCCTGACGCCGAAGTCGATCGAAGAACTGCAGAAGGTCGCCAATGCGGTGAGTATTCCGTTCATTCCGGCGGACACCAGCAAGCCGAATTACACCGTGGATCACAGCGGCAACCTGGCGGTGATCGGCCCGGACGGCACGCAGCGCGGCTTTATTCGGGCGCCGCTGAACAACGCCAAACTGGTGGCGCAGCTGCCGGTGATGCTTAACCGCAAGTAACACCAACAGAGATCACCTGTGGGAGCGGGCTTGCTCGCGAATGCAGTGGGTCAGATAAGGAAATGTTGGCTGACACACCGCATTCGCGAGCAAGCCCGCTCCCACAAAGGCTGTGATTCAAACGAAAAAGGGGCGCATTCAATGCGCCCCTTTTTCGTTGCAACAACCCAAATCAGAACGCCGGCAATACCGCGCCTTTGTACTTCTCGGTGATGAATTTCTTCACTTCCGGGCTGTGCAGCGCAGCAGCCAGTTTCTGCATCGCGGCGCTGTCCTTGTTGTCGGCACGGGACACCAGGATGTTGACGTACGGCGAGTCGTTGCCTTCGATCACCAGCGCGTCCTTGGACGGATCGAGCTTGGCTTCCAGCGCGTAGTTGGTGTTGATCAGCGCCAGATCGACCTGGGTCAGCACGCGCGGGATGGTCGCGGCTTCCAGTTCACGGATTTTCAGGTCTTTCGGGTTCTGCGCGATGTCTTTCGGGGTCGACAGAATGTTGGTCGGATCCTTCAGGGTGATCAGGCCAGCCTTGGCCAGCAGCAACAGCGCACGGCCGCCGTTGGTGGCGTCGTTCGGGATCACCACGTTGGCGCCGCTTGGCAGGTCTTTCAGATCCTTGATCTTGCTCGAGTAGGCGCCCAGCGGCTCCAGGTGCACCCCGGTCACAGCCACCAGGTTGGTGCCCTTGGCCTTGTTGAACTCATCGAGGTACGGCTGATGCTGGAAGAAGTTGGCATCCAGGCGCTTCTCGGCAACCTGTACGTTCGGCTGGATGTAGTCGGTGAAGACCTTGACCTTCAGCTCCACGCCTTCTTTGGCCAGGGCCGGCTTCACGAATTCGAGGATTTCCGCGTGCGGCACCGGGGTGGCGGCAACGGTCAGGGTTTCTTCTGCGTGCGCGGAAAAGGCAGCAACGGCAGCGAGGGCAACGATCAGTTTTTTCATTCAGCTAACTCCTTATAAGGCGCCCGTGTGGCGCCTGCCAGCGAATGGCCGGCTCATCTCTTGATTTACAAAAACCGGTTATTTGCGCGAAAAATGCACGACCAGTCGGTCGCCGACCATTTGCAGCACTTGTACCAGAATCAACAGCAACACCACGGTGACGATCATCACGTCAGTCTGGAAACGCTGGTAGCCGAAACGGATCGCCAGGTCACCCAGACCACCGGCGCCGACCACACCGGCCATCGCCGTGTAGGACACCAGAGTAATCGCGGTCACCGTAATCGCTGCGAAGATGCCCGGACGGGCTTCCGGCAGCAAGGCGTTCATGATGATTTGACGGGTAGTCGCGCCCATCGACTGGGTCGCTTCGATGATGCCGCGATCGACTTCACGCAGCGCGGTTTCCACCAGACGCGCGAAGAACGGCGTCGCACCCACCACCAGCGGCGGAATCGCACCGGCCACGCCCAGCGAAGTGCCGGTGATCAGCACGGTGAACGGGATCATCACGATCAGCAGAATGATGAACGGCAGCGAGCGCAGGATGTTCACCGCCAGCGACATGAAGGCGTAGAGGCCACGACTTTCCAGCAACTGACGCGGGCTGCAGAGGAACAGCAACACGCCCAACGGCAAGCCGAGCAACACGGTGAACAGCAGCGATCCGCCAAGCATCAGCATCGTGTCGCCGGTGGCCAGCCAGATTTCGTACCAGTCGATATTGGTGAAGAAACTCATCAGGGCTTCCATTAACGCAGCACCTCCATGTGAACGTCAGCGGCGGTGAAGCGGGCGAAGGCCGCTTCCATGTCGCCACCGGTGACGGCGAGGGTCAATTGCCCGTAAGGAATGTCTTTGATGCGGTCGATGCGACCGGCGAGGATGCTGTAGTCGACCCCGGTTTCCCGGGCAACGGTACCGAGCAACGGCGCGTAGGTTGCTTCGCCCTGGAAGGTCAGACGTACGATGCGACCCGGCACGTGAGCGAAGTCATCGCGCTGTTCACTTTCGTCGATCTGCTCGCTTTCCTGGACGAAACGCTTGGTGGTCGGGTGCTGCGGATGCAGGAACACATCGGCCACCGAGCCTTGCTCGACGATCACCCCGGCGTCCATCACTGCCACCTGATCGCAGACGCGACGGATCACGTCCATCTCGTGGGTGATCAGGACGATGGTTAGCTTCAGTTCGCGGTTGATCTCGGCCAGCAGTTGCAGGACCGACGCGGTGGTCTGCGGATCGAGGGCACTGGTGGCCTCGTCGCACAGCAGGATCTTCGGCTTGGTCGCCAGGGCGCGGGCGATGCCGACGCGTTGTTTCTGACCGCCGGACAATTGTGCCGGGTACTTCTTGGCGTGATCGGACAGACCGACCCGCGCCAGCAACTCGGCGACACGCTGATTGATCTCGCTGCTCGACAGCTCGCCCGCCAGGGTCAGGGGCAGCGCGACGTTGTCGGCCACGGTCTTGGAGGCGAGCAGGTTGAAGTGCTGGAAGATCATCCCGACTTGCTGACGGAAGCGCCGCAGGCCGTTGGCGTCCAGCGCGGTGACTTCTTCGCCGTCGACGATGATCTTGCCGCCGCTGGAGTCTTCCAGGCGATTGATCAGACGCAGCAGGGTACTTTTTCCCGCACCGGAATGGCCAATCAGGCCGAAGACCTGACCATTTTCAATCGAAAGACTGGTCGGGTGCAGGGCGGGGATGTCCTTACCGGCGACGCGGTAAGTTTTGTGGACGTTTTGAAACTCGATCACGTAGCGAACCTTGTGGGGCGCGTTAGAAAAGGATCAGCGGTTAGCCGGGCGCGCATTTTAGCCTGTCCGTATAGAGGTTCTTAGCATTTATTTCGCAATTAACCTTCGATTTGGCAATAACAAGATCAAAGGTCATAAAAAAGGAACGCCCATTCCTGCTCATTGGTCACTAGTTAAGCGACTTGAAACCCTGGGTAACCGTGCCCGGAAACGCTCAAGAGTCCCCGTTGAAACGGGGTCAACCGAGGAGTTTACGTCTGATGAGCAGCAAGAAACCTACGACCGACAAAAGCCAACTGGCCGGAACCGATACCAAGGATCGCGCCAACACCAACGCCAAACTCGACAGTCTGGAGAAGTTTCGCTCCGACGCCACCGGCCAGGCCCTGCGCACCAATCAGGGAGTGAAGGTCGCCGATAACCAGAACACCCTCAAGGCCGGTCCGCGCGGGCCGTCGTTGCTGGAAGACTTCATCATGCGGGAAAAGATCACGCATTTTGACCATGAGCGAATTCCGGAGCGCATCGTTCACGCGCGCGGTACTGGCGCCCATGGTTTCTTTCAGGCCTACGAGAACCATTCGACGCTGACCAAGGCCGGCTTCCTGCAGGACCCGGGGAAAAAGACCCCGGTGTTCGTGCGTTTTTCCACGGTGCAGGGGCCGCGCGGTTCCGGCGATACCGTGCGTGACGTACGCGGTTTCGCAGTGAAGTTCTTCACCGACGAGGGCAACTTCGATCTGGTCGGCAACAACATGCCGGTGTTTTTCATTCAGGACGCGATCAAGTTTCCCGACTTCGTCCACGCGGTAAAACCCGAACCGCACAATGAGATCCCGACCGGCGGCTCGGCCCACGATACGTTCTGGGACTTCGTTTCGCTGGTGCCGGAATCGGCGCACATGGTGATCTGGGCGATGTCCGACCGGGCGATCCCGAAAAGCCTGCGCAGCATGCAGGGCTTTGGCGTGCACACCTTCCGCCTGGTCAACGCCGAGGGCAAATCGCGCTTCGTCAAATTCCACTGGCGCCCGACCGCCGGCACTTGCTCGCTGGTGTGGGACGAGGCGCAGAAGCTCGCCGGTAAAGACACCGACTACCACCGTCGCGACCTCTGGGAAGCCATCGAGATGGGCGACTACCCGGAATGGGAGCTGGGTGTGCAGATCATCGAAGAGGAAAACGAGCACGACTTCGATTTCGACATCCTCGACCCGACCAAGCTGATACCCGAGGAGATCGTGCCGATCATCCCGCTGGGCAAGATGACCCTGAACCGTAACCCGGACAACTTCTTTGCCGAGACCGAGCAGGTCGCGTTCTGCCCGGGCCATATCGTGCCGGGGATCGACTTCTCCAACGATCCGCTACTGCAAGGCCGGCTGTTTTCCTACACCGACACGCAAATCAGCCGACTCGGTGGGCCGAACTTTCATGAGCTGCCGATCAACCGCCCGGTCGCGCCGTTCCACAACGGTCAGCGCGACGCGCAGCACCGCACGGTGATCGACAAGGGGCGCGCGTCCTACGAACCGAACTCGATTGATGGCGGCTGGCCGAAAGAGACCCCGCCAGCCGCGCAGGACGGTGGTTTCGAGACTTATCCGGAACGCATCGACGCCGCCAAGATCCGCCAGCGCAGCGAATCGTTCAGCGATCACTTCTCGCAGGCGCGACTGTTCTTCAACAGCATGAGTGACCATGAGAAGGAACACATCATTGCCGCCTACAGCTTCGAGCTGGGCAAGGTTGAGCGCGAGTTCATCCGTGCGCGGCAGGTGAATGAGATTCTCGCCAATATCGACCTGGAACTGGCCAAACGTGTCGCGGCCAACCTCGGGCTGCCGGCGCCAAGCAAAGGTACGGTCGAGGTGCGCAAGACTTCGTTCGATCATTCGCCAGCGCTGAGTCAGGCCAATCTGCTGCCAGAGAACATCAAAACCCGGAAAGTGGCGATTCTTGCGGCGAACGGCGTCGATGGTGCGGCAATTGATGCCATGAAGAAGGCATTGGCAGCGGAAGGTGCCCACGCCAAGCTGCTCGGCCCGACTTCGGCACCGGTGAAGACGGCCGACGGCAAAGCCCTGCCGGTGGACGCTTCCATGGAAGGCATGCCTTCGGTGATCTTCGATGCGGTGTTCGTGCCCGGTGGCGCGGCGTCGATCAAGGCGTTGAGCGCTGACGGTGTGGCGTTGCACTACCTGCTGGAGGCGTACAAGCACCTGAAGGCGATTGCGCTGCACGGCGAGGCCAAGCAGTTGCAGGATCTGCTGAAGCTTGAAGCGGATGCGGGGTTGCTGCAGGGCAAGGATGTGCCGGGGTTGACCAAGCCGTTCTTCGCGGCGATCGGGCAGCATCGGGTTTGGGATCGCGAGCCTAAGGCCAAAGCCATTCCAGCTTAAGGAAACTGGCTGCCTGAGAGGACGCCTTCGCGAGCAAGCCCGCTCCCACAGGGTTCACGCTGGACCTGTGGGAGCGGGCTTGCTCGCGAAGCTTTTCAGGGTTTAGCTGGAATCAGAACCATCTGCGCCGGCACCGTGCGCAGAATCTGCTTCTCAATGCGCAACTCGAAATCCGGATTCAGTTTCTTCACCCGCTTGCTCAGCAGAGTCGCCAGCCAAGGGTAATCCTGAGTGCGCGGTGCCTGAATGCTCACGGCACATTCGTAATTCACCACATCGGCGGCGATCGCGTCGAGTTGCCGGCGAAGTTTGCGGCTATCGTTGATGTTCAGCGCCACCGTGGTGCTTTCGGCAGTCGGATCGATGACCTTGGCTTTCGGTTTGGCTTCGGCCGCCAGCAGCGCCGCTTCGGCTTTCTCCAGCTCGGCTTTACGGGCTTCGGTGATCGCGCCGTTTACGCCACCGGTCAGCGCCGGGGCCTTGGGCATCAGGGCGCGAGCACGGCTCAGTGCGGTCGCTGCCGCGTTCACATCACCTTTCTGCAACACGATCTGACTGCGGCGCAGGTAGGCCTCGGCCAACTGGCGCTGGTACTGCTCGAGCGACTGATCGTTGGGGTTCTGTGCCTGCAAGGCGGCCAATTGGTCTTCGGCGGTGGCCAGTTCGCTGCTGGCCAGGCTTTGCTCCAGCTGTGCGATGGCCGTGGCCCGCGCGTCGGGGGCTTCGGCCACCGGCGGCGTGCTTTGGCAGGCGCCCAGCAGCACGGAAAATGCGACAAGGAGCAGATAACGGGAGGCGAACGGCTTCATTCCTGCGACTCTCTATTTGCGCAAAAAGCGAGCAAGTCTACACCCCTCGACGGGGCAGAACAAAACTCAGCAGAAACAGTGCGGCTGCCGTCACAACGATTGACGGCCCCGCCGGGGTGTCCTTGAACCATGACAGCGCCAGCCCGCCACACACGGCGAGCATGCCCAGCAGGCTCGCGCCCAGCGCCATCTGCTCCGGCGAACGGGCGTGACGTTGTGCCGCAGCCGCCGGGATGATCAACAGCGAAGTAATCAGCAACACACCGACGATTTTCATCGCCACCGCGATCACCACCGCGATCAACAGCATCAGCGCCATGCGCAGACCCGCCACCGGCAGGCCTTCGACCCTGGCCAATTCCTCATGCACGGTAATCGCCAGCAGCGGCCGCCACAGCGTCACCAGCAGCACCAGCACTGCCGCGCTGCCACCGAGGATCCACGCCAGATCGGTCGGGCTGATCGCCAGCAGGTCGCCGAACAGATAGGCCATCAGGTCGATCCGCACTTCATGCATGAAGCTTAGTACCACCAGGCCAAGAGAGAGCGTACTCGGCGCGAGAATCCCCAACAGCGTGTCCGACGCCAGCGGCTGGCGCTGTTGCAAGGTCACCAACAGCACCGCCAGCAGCAGGCAGCCGACGGTCACCGCGACTGTCGGGCTGACGTCCAGCAGAAAGCCCAAAGCCACGCCCAGAAGCGCAGCGTGGGACAGGGTGTCGCCGAAATAGGCCATGCGCCGCCAGACCACGAACGAACCCAATGGCCCGGCCACCAGCGCCAGCGCCAGACCTGCAAGCAGGGCATACAACAGAAAATCAGCCATGCTTGCAGTTGTCTCCGTGAACGTAGGTGTGGCCCGCACCGGGCGCCTTGACCACTGAACCGTGCAGGTCATGGGCGTGGTCGTGATGGTGGTGATAGATCGCCAGGCTCGGCGCATTCTTGCCGAACAGCTCGACGAACGCCGGATCGCCGCTGACCTGCTCGGGGTGCCCGGAGCAGCAGACGTGGCGATTCAGACAAACCACCTGATCGGTGGTGCTCATCACCAGATGCAAATCGTGCGAGACCATCAGCACGCCGCAACCGTGACGGTCGCGCAGGCGAGTGATCAGGCTGTACAGCTCGGCCTGGCCGGCGACATCCACGCCCTGCACCGGCTCGTCGAGCACCAACAATTCCGGCTCGCGCAACAGCGCCCGGGCCAGCAGCACACGCTGCATTTCGCCGCCGGAAACGGTCTGCACCGGGCTGTCGATAACGTGCTCGGCACCGACTTCCTTCAGCGCAGCCAGCGCACGCGGGCGATCAACACCCGGCACCAGACGCAGGAAACGCAGCACCGACAGCGGCAAGGTCGGGTCGACGTGAAGTTTTTGCGGCATGTAGCCGACACGCAGTTTCGGCTTGCGCCACACGCTACCGCTGTCCGGCTTCAACAGCCCCAACACGGCGCGCACCAGGGTGGTCTTGCCGGCGCCGTTGGGGCCGATCAGGGTAACTATCTGCCCCGGTTCGACGCTCAGCTCGATGTTGTCCAGCACGGTCTGCCCGGCAAAAGTGACGGCTACGTGCTCAAGACGGATCAACGGGTTGCTCATCAAGCCCCCTGGCAACCAGAGCACAGGCCGACCACTTCGACGGTCTGCGCTTCGACGATGAAACCGACATCCTTGGCGCTGTTGATGATCGCGTCGCTGATGGCTTTCTGTTCCAGCTCAATGGCGGCGTGGCAGTCGCGGCAGATCAGGAACTGGCCCTGATGCGCATGCTCGGGATGCACACAACCGACGAAGGCGTTGAGCGAGGAGATGCGGTGCACCAGGCCGTTTTCCAGAAGGAAATCCAGCGCACGATAGACGGTCGGCGGCGCGGCGCGGCGGCCGTCCTGCTCGCTGAGCACCGCCAGAATGTCGTACGCGCCCAGCGGCTTGTGGCTCTGCCACACCAGCTCCAGCACCCGCCGGCGCAACGCAGTCAGGCGCAGGCCTTTCTGGGCGCACAAGTTATCGGCCTCGGTCAGTGCGCTGTGCACGCAATGAGAGTGGTCGTGTGGACGGCTGGCAATCGGTGTAATAGGCATGGGCGGCGACGAGTTTTGATAGAGACGTTATTATGTTACCCGTTCTCGCCTCCTTGAGTGGTCATCGTGTCCCGACTTTTTTCTGTTTTTGTGGCGTTTATCGCCAGTTTTCTGCTGATCGGTTCGGCTCAGGCCGAGGTCAAGGTCCTCACCAGCATCAAACCTTTGCAGCTGATTGCCGCGGCCGTGCAGGACGGCGTGGCGATTCCCGAAGTACTGCTGCCGCCGGGCGCGTCGCCGCATAACTACGCGCTGCGCCCGTCCGACGTGCGCAAGGTGCAATCGGTGGATCTGCTGTACTGGATCGGCCCGGACATGGAAGGTTTCCTGCCACGGGTGCTCAACGGTCGTACGCTGCCAAGCGTGGCCGTGCAGGATCTGCCGGGCATGAAGCTGCGCCGCTTCGCCGAAGACAGCCACTCCCACGCCGAAGACGCCGACGAGCATGACCACGATCATCGCCCAGGCACACTGGACGCGCATTTGTGGCTATCGCCGGTCAACGCGCGGGTCATTGCCGAGAAAATGGCTGCCGACCTCAGCGCAGCCGATCCGGCCAACGCCGAACGCTATCAGAACAACGCCAAGGCTTTCGATGAGCGCCTCGACGCACTGGATGCACGCTTGAAGAAGCGCATGGCTGATGTCGAGGGCAAACCGTACTTCGTGTTCCACGAAGCGTTCGATTACTTCGAAGACGCTTACGGCCTGAAGCACACTGGCGTGTTCAGCGTGGCCGCCGAAGTCCAGCCGGGCGCGCAGCATGTCGCCGCGATGCGCAAGCGCCTGCAGGAAGTGGGCAAGACCTGTGTGTTCAGTGAACCCCCGCTGCGTCCGCGCCTGGCGGAAACCCTGGTGGCAGGCCTGCCGGTGAAGCTGGCGGAGCTGGATGCCCTGGGCGGCTATACGCCGGCGACAGCTCAGGGGTACGAGCAGGTGCTGGAGAAGCTGGGCAACGATTTGGCCGGGTGCCTGGAATCGTTGTAAGCCCACAAGACCTGTGGCGAGGGAGCTTGCTCCCGCTTGAGTGCGCAGCACTCACAAAATATGGCTGACTGCCAGAATTTTGGGGCCGCTTCGCAGCCCAGCGCGAGCAAGCTCGCTCGCCACACTTTAGAGAGCGAACGGCAGCGGCGTATGTACCTGCTGCCGCTGCGCCAAACGCTGCTCGAACTCCTGCGGATCGTGAATCAGCACGTCCTGCCCGGCAAACTGCTCGGCGGCGATCAACCGCGACAGCCAGAACCGCACACACGCCACGCGCAGCATGGTCGGCCATAGCTCCGCTTCAGCGGCCGTGAACGGACGCAGCGCCGCATAGGCACCGAGGAATGCGCGGGCACGCGGCCCGTCAATCAGGCCTTGCTCGTCCGAACACCAGTCATTCAAGGCAATCGCCACGTCGTAGAGCATCGGCCCCGAGCAGGCGTTGTAGAAGTCGATCAACCCGGTCAGGTGCGTGCCTTCGAACATCGCGTTGTCGCGGAACAGATCGGCGTGGATGTTGGCCCGTGGCAGCGCGAGAATTCTGTCTTTCTGCAGGGTGATTTCTTCCAGTGCCTTGTGCAGCAACGCACGCGGCTCGTCACTCAGGTGCGAAAGAAACTCGGTGCCCTCCTCCAGCATCCAGTCCAGGCCACGGTCGGTCTTGCGTTTGATCATGCGCTCGCCCTGGGTCGCCAGGTGCAGATGCGCCTGCAACTCGCCGACCTGCGCGCAATGCTGGGCGTTGGCGACCTTGATGTGCTTGCCGGACAGGCGCGGCTGCAGCAGCGCCGGTTTGCCCTTGAGCTCACGCAGCGCCACGCCGTCAGTGGTGCGCAGCGCGTAGGGCACCGGCAGATCAGCCTCGTGCAGCACGTCGAGCAGGTCGATGAAGAACGGCATTTCCTGCACCGGGCCGCGTTCGACCAGGGTCAGGACGAACTCGCCCTGCTCCAGGCTGATAAAGAAATTGGTGTTTTCGCTGCCGGCGGCGATCCCCTGGAAATCAAGCAGACGGCCGAGCCCGTAAGGGGCGAGAAAGGTTTCCAGCTCGGGCCGAGCCAGGGGGGTGAACACAGACATGGTTAAAAACTGCTCAGTTCGGGCGCCGCGATCAAGCGGCGCCGATTAAAAGTCGGGAATCTTACTTCCAGGTAAAGATTTCCCACGACGGAATCAGCATATCCGGCTGGTCGGAACGGATGTAGTTCGCGTCCGAACCATCGGCGCGCACCAGGAAATACGGTTTACCGCCCTTCGGCGTGACCTTGATCGCATAGACGAAGCCACTGCGGCTGTATTCCTGAATGACCTTGTCGCCTTCGGTGTGCGTGTTAATGGTAACTTCCGGCTCCTTTGACGGCGCATCATCCGCCGCGATCGCGGCCAGCGGTGAGACAGCAATCAAACTGACCAGCAGCAAGCGATTTAACGTACGCATGATAACCTTGTCCCTTTGTCGTCAACGGTCCCGCTATTCTAGCGCCGGGCCCGCCGAAAAGGTTGATTCTGCTCATGAGCCAAGCCCCCCTCGTCCTGGTGGACGGTTCGTCTTACCTGTACCGCGCGTTCCATGCACTGCCACCCCTGACCACCTCCAAAGGCCTGCCGACCGGCGCGGTCAAAGGTGTGCTGAACATGCTCAAGAGTCTGCGCAAGCAGTACCCGGACAGCCCGTTCGCCGTGGTCTTCGACGCCAAGGGCGGGACGTTTCGCGATGAGATGTACGCCGAATACAAGGCCAACCGCCCGAGCATGCCCGACGACATGCGCGTGCAGATCGAGCCGCTGCACCAGAGCGTGATCGCCCTCGGCTTCCCGCTGCTGTGCGTGGAAGGCGTCGAGGCTGACGACGTGATCGGCACCCTGGCCCGCAGCAGCGCGGCGGCGGATCGTCCGGTGATCATCTCCACCGGCGACAAGGACATGGCGCAACTGGTCGACGGTCACATTACCTTGGTCAACACCATGTCCGGTAGCTCGATGGACGTGGAGGGCGTGAAGGAGAAATTCGGCGTCGCTCCCGAGCAGATCATCGATTATCTGGCGCTGATGGGCGATTCTTCCGACAACATCCCGGGCGTACCGGGCATCGGCCCGAAGACCGCTTCCGGCCTGCTGGTCGGGGTCAACGGTGGCCTCACCGAGCTTTACGCGAATCTCGACATCGTGCCGACCCTGCCGATCCGTGGGGCCAAGACGCTGCCGGCCAAGCTCGAAGAGCACAAGGAGATGGCCTTCCTCTCCTATCAACTGGCGACCATCAAGGTCGACGTGCCGCTGGACATCGGCCTCGACGACCTGCAAATGGGCCCGGAAGACCCGGCCAAGCTCTACGAGCTCTACACCCTGCTGGAATTCAAGAGCTGGCTGAATGATCTGGATCGCGACGCCAAGCGCCAGGAACTGAACGCGGCCGCCGAGCCTGCGCCGGCTGGCGATCTGTTCAGCGCGCCTGAAGCCGAAGCGCCAGCCGCTCCCGCTGAAGCCGCTTACGAAACCATCCTCGATCAGGCGCGTTTCGACGTCTGGCTGGAGAAACTGAACAACGCCAAGCTGTTCGCCTTCGACACCGAAACCACCGGCATCGACGCGCAACAGGCGCAACTGGTCGGCCTGTCGTTCGCGGTGCAGGCCAACGAAGCGGCGTACATTCCGCTGACCCACTCCTACATCGGCGTGCCGGAGCAACTGGATCGCGACACAGTGCTGCGCGCGCTGAAGCCGATTCTGGAAGACCCGAACAAACTCAAGGTCGGCCAGCACGCCAAGTTCGACATGAACATCCTGGCCAACTGCGCCATCGGCGGCGATCAGAGCCAAGGCATCAACGTGCGCGGGATCGCCTTCGATACCATGCTTGAGTCCTACGTGCTCAACTCCACCGCGACCCGCCACGACATGGACAGCCTCGCGCAGAAGTACCTGGATCACACCACCGTGAGCTTCCAGGACATCGCCGGCAAAGGCGCCAAGCAGCTGACCTTCGACCAGATCGCCCTGGAACAGGCCGGCCCGTACGCCGCCGAAGACGCCGACATCACCTTGCGCCTGCACCAGACCCTGTTTGAAAAACTCAGCGCAATCCCGAGTCTGGCCAGTGTGCTGACCGACATCGAGATCCCGCTGGTGCCGGTGCTGGCTCGCATCGAGCGTCAGGGCGCGTTCGTCGACGCCGAGCTGCTCGGCATCCAGAGCATCGAGCTGGGCAACAAGATGGTCGCGCTGGAGCGCGAAGCATTCGAGATCGCCGGGGAAGAATTCAACCTCGGCTCGCCGAAGCAGTTGGGCGTGATCCTCTACGAAAAGCTCGGCCTGCCGGTGCTGAAGAAAACCGCCAAGGGCCAGCCATCGACCGCTGAGGAAGTGCTGGCCAAGCTCGCCGAGGATGATCACCGTCTGCCGAAAGTGCTGATGGAACACCGCTCCATGAGCAAACTGAAAAGCACCTACACCGATCGCCTGCCGGAGCAGATCAACCCGCGCACCGGGCGTATCCACACCTCGTACCACCAGGCCGTGGCTTCTACCGGGCGCCTGTCCTCCAGCGATCCGAACCTGCAGAACATTCCGGTGCGAACCGCTGAAGGCCGGCGTATCCGTCAGGCATTCGTTGCGCCAAAGGGCTACAAACTGCTGGCGGCGGACTATTCGCAGATCGAACTGCGGATCATGGCCCACCTGTCCAAAGACGAAGGCTTGATGAACGCCTTCCGCAACAACCTGGACGTGCACACCGCGACCGCCGCTGAAGTGTTCAAGGTTGAGCTGAATGAAGTGACTTCCGACCAGCGCCGTGGCGCCAAGGCGATCAACTTCGGCCTGATCTACGGCATGGGCGCGCAGAAGCTCGGCAAGGACATCGGCGTCGACACCAAGACCGCCAAGGCCTACATCGACACCTACTTCGCCCGCTACCCGGGTGTGCGCGAATACATGGAGCGCACCCGCAAGCAGGCCGCTGATCAGGGCTATGTCGAGACCTTCTTCGGTCGCCGCCTGTATCTGCCGGAAATCAACTCGAACAAGCCGCAGGAACGCGCTGCGGCCGAGCGCACGGCGATCAACGCGCCGATGCAGGGCACCGCCGCCGACATCATCAAGAAAGCCATGGTGGCGGTGGATAACTGGCTGGCGGCTTCAGGGCTGGACGCCAAAGTCATCCTGCAGGTGCACGATGAACTGGTGCTGGAGGTTCGCGAGGATCTGGTCGATCAGGTCAGCCAGGAAATCCGCCTGCACATGAGCGAAGCAGCGAAGCTGGACGTGCCGTTGCTGGTGGAAGTCGGCGTCGGCAACAACTGGGATGAAGCGCACTAAGGCATCTGGCCCGGGCGTTTGCCGCGACACCGTCGCGGCAAACGCCCGAAGCGCGCTTATTTCGAAACGCGCTTGGGGTTATTCCAAAGCTTTTTGAAAAAAATCTGAACTAATCTGACAACTCACTACTCAGAGATACTGAATGGCTGGTGAAGCCCTTCAATGCTCCTATGTTGTGTTAAGTGTTGGCAGATATCTGAACCCCGCCCTAGCGGTTCGGAGCTTAAACCCCGGAACTTCTCCCTCCCCAAATGAAGTCCGGGGCTTTTTTTTGCCTGCGATTTACTCAGCAGGCAATTCGGCACCTTTATCGGCCAGTTCCATCCAGCCTGCCAACACAGTGTAGGCCTCTTCCAGGCCCATGCGTTTTGGCGCCGAGAACAGCTGGATCGTCACCAGATCACCCCAGCCCTTGCGGATTTCCGACTGCACTTTCAGCAGCGTGTTCTTGGCGGCGCCATAGGTCAGCTTGTCGGCCTTGGTCAGCAGAATGTGCATCGGCATGCCGGCGGCAACGGCCCAGTCGAGCATCAGCAGGTCGAAATCGGTCATTGGATGACGGATGTCCATCATCAGAATCAAACCCTTCAAACTCTCGCGGCCACCGAGGTAAGCCTCGAGGTGACGCTGCCAGTGTTGCTTGAGCGGGATTGGTACTTTTGCATAACCGTAGCCCGGCAGGTCGACCAGACGCCGTTCATCGTCTAGCTTGAAGAAGTTCAACAGCTGTGTGCGACCCGGAGTTTTCGAGGTGCGCGCCAGGCTGGCGTGAGTCAGGGTGTTCAGTGCGCTGGATTTACCGGCGTTGGAACGACCGGCGAATGCCACTTCGAAGCCTTCGTCGTCAGGGCATTGATCGACTTTGGCGGCACTGAGCATGAACGTGGACTGTTGGCACAGGCCGAGGATGGGATTCTTGAGTTGCATGGGATTTCCGATGTGGGCGGCGCCGGGATTGGGCGCGGAACGCGGTGTCGCTTCCGTTTCAGTGACGCCAGTATATAATGCCGCAGATTTTGTGTGTGCTTTGTCCCAGCGAAGGATGAAGTTCACGAGAGCCAAAGACCTTGATTGCGCATCAGAACGCAGAACGCTCTCAACCCTGAAAAGGTCGTTTTATGACGAAATGGCTGCTGGCTGCCGGAGTCCTGATACCGCTTTGCGGCGCACAGGCTACACAGGAACCGGAAGCCGTGTACAACCGTGTTTGTGGTGCCTGTCATTCCGGCCAACTACCCATGGCGCCCGAAAGAGGCGATCAGGCAGCTTGGACGCCGAGGTTGGCGAAAGGTATGGAGACGCTGGTGCAACACGTGACCCAGGGTTTCAAGGCGATGCCGCCGCGTGGTTTGTGCATGGACTGCAGTGCCGAGGATTACCAGGCCATCATCCTTTGGATGAGCGAGAGTAAACCCGGTCCATAACTCTTAACCCTTAGCCGTAGTTGGATTAGCTGATGAACAAATTGATCGTGAGTCTGCTGTTGACCGTGGGAATTTCAGGCTTCGCCCATGCTGCCGGTGATGCCGCCGCCGGCCAGGCCAAAGCTGCCGTATGCGGAGCCTGCCATGGCCCGGATGGCAACAGCATGGCGCCAAACTTCCCGAAACTGGCCGGTCAGGGTGAACGCTACCTCGACAAGCAGTTGCACGACATCAAATCGGGCAAGCGCGTCGTTCTGGAAATGACCGGCCTGCTGACCAACCTGAGCGATCAGGATCTGGCCGACATCGCCGCCTACTTCGCCAGCCAGAAAGGCAGCGTCGGCGCAGCCGATCCTAAGATCGTCGCTCGCGGTGAAGCGTTGTTCCGCGGCGGTAATCTGGCCAAGGGTCTGCCGGCCTGCACCGGCTGCCACTCGCCGAACGGTGCCGGCAACGCCGCCGCAGGCTTCCCGCACCTGGGTGGCCAACACGCTCAATACATCGCCAAACAACTGACAGAATTCCGCAAGGAAGAAGGCGGTCGCGCCAACGACGGTGACTCCATGCCAATGCGCACCATCGCACGCAAACTGAGCGACGAAGACATCGCCGCGGTCGCCAGCTACATCCAGGGCCTGCACTAACCGCCCCGAATCGAGCGTTAACGCTGATGGACATCTCCTGCAACGTTAACGCTCGATTAATCCGTCGCAGCAAGTATAAAAAGGGTGGCTTTGGCCGCCCTTTTTTGTGGCCGCTGCCGTTACACTACAGAACTCATGCCCGCCAGGATCTGTCTGAAAACAGGTCGCGCGAGGCGACCAAAATTGTCCAGGAGTAAAGCATGCGTAATCTGATCATCAGCGCCGCTCTCGTCGCTGCCAGCCTGTTCGGCTTCACCGCCCAGGCTGCCGAAGCACCGGCCGCCCCTTATGTCGAGCTGGCCAACCCGGTGCCGGTGGCAGTACCTGGCAAGATCGAAGTGGTGGAGCTGTTCTGGTACGGCTGCCCGCACTGCTACTCCTTCGAGCCAGTGATCAATCCCTGGGTTGAAAAACTGCCATCCGACGTCAACTTCGTGCGTATTCCGGCCATGTTCGGCGGCCCGTGGGACGCTCACGGCCAGATGTTCCTGACCCTGGAAGCGATGGGCGTCGAGCACAAGGTTCACGCTGCGGTATTCAATGCCATCCAGAAAGAACGCAAACCCCTGACCAAGCCCGAAGACATGGCTGACTTCCTTGCCACTCAAGGCGTCGACAAGGACAAGTTCCTGGCCACCTTCAACTCGTTCGCCATCAAAGGGCAGATCGTCAAGGCACGTGAGCTGGCCAAGAAGTATGAAATCACTGGCGTTCCAACCATGATCGTCAACGGCAAATACCGCTTTGACGTCGGCTCTGCCGGTGGCGAGAAAGAAGCGCTGCAACTGGCTGATCAACTGATCGCCAAAGAGCGAGCGGCCAACAAGGCAGCTGCCAACTAAGCGCGGTAATCGCCATGCGCCGCTGGGGCACCGAACGCATCGTTGGCCTGCATGATCCGCAGGTCAACGAGCATCACCTGGAGTCCACGGGCCTGCCCGCAGACCATCGTCTGCGCTTGCTCAGCTTCAACATCCAGGTCGGCATCAGCACCGAGCGCTATCGGCACTACCTGACCCGCAGCTGGCAGCATCTGCTGCCGCACACCGGGCGCTCAGGCAATCTGCAAAAAATCGGCGACCTGCTTGGCGACTTCGATCTGGTCGCCCTGCAGGAAGCCGATGGCGGCAGCCTGCGCTCAGGCTACGTCAATCAAGTCGAACACCTGGCCCACCTCGGCGCTTTCCCCTACTGGTATCAACAACTCAATCGCAACCTCGGCCGACTGGCCCAGCACAGCAATGGCGTGCTCAGTCGCCTGAAGCCGTGGGCGATCGAAGATCATCCGCTACCCGGCCCGAAAGGTCGCGGCGCGATCCTGCTGCGCTTCGGCGAAGGTCCGGAGGCGCTGGTGGTGGTGATGATGCACCTGGCCCTCGGCGCCCGGGTGCGCAGCTTGCAACTGGCCTACATTCGCGATCTGATCGGTGGCTACAAGCACCAGATATTGATGGGCGACATGAACACCCATGCCAGTGATCTGCTACAACACTCACCGTTACGCGATCTCGGCCTGCTGGCCCCGCAGATGGAAGCGACGTTCCCCAGCTGGCGGCCGCAGCGTTGCCTGGATCATATTTTGCTCAGCCCGACCCTGACCCTGGAAAAGGTCGAAGTGCTGGCTCAACCCATTTCCGATCACCTGCCGGTCGCGGTAGAGATCCGTCTGCCGGGTTCGCTCACGGCCGATGCATTGCCCGCGATGAGTCCTGCCCCTCGCGGAACCCCTGAATGAGCGACGACGCCCAGCGCTGGAAAGAGAAGTACCTTAAAAGCATCGAACAACAGGACAAGCTCGAACGTCGCTGGGCCGCCCGGCTCGACTTGCTGCGTCGCGGTCTGGTGCGCAGCACGCTGGCCGCTGAAGGCACCGACAAAGTCGTTGATCAGTGCATGAAAGAGATGCGCGACGTGGTGCGCACCGACGACATGGACGCTGGCCTCGCTGCCCTGCTGCCGCGCCTGGAAAAAGCTGTGCTCGACTCCGAGCAGCGCCGCGAGACCCGAATCGATCAGGTCAGCACCGCGCTGACCGCGCTGGTCACCCAACTGCAAGCCTTGCCGCTGCCTCGGGAAGTCGCTCAGCCGCTGAAAAAATTCGCCAAGCAACTCGACAGCAGGGTCGGTCAGGCGCGGGAAATGCCGCTGCTGCTGAGCGAACTCAGCGGTTTGCAGGGCAAGGCGTTAAGCCAGCTGGAAACACCGGCCGAGCCGGACCGTCCGGGCTTCCTGCAGCGTTTGTTTGGCAGCCGCGACAGTGAAGAGGCAACAGCCGCGCCACCGGCCCCGGATCAGCCTCAAGCGCCTGCGCCATCCAGCGCGGGACCTGCGCCAGAGCCAGAGCCGGTGCCCGTGCCCGTGCCGACAAAAGCAATCGAACCGGTGCCGGCAGCGCCGCTCACCGCAGAGACCATCGCGCAACCACCGGAGGCTGAGCTTCAGCAAACGCCAGCCGTGCAACCCCAGGCCGAATCGCCCGTGGTTTCATTTGTACCACCCGTGGTTGCGGTCGAGCCGATCAGCGAACCCGCTGCCGCGCCCGCACTGCCGGCAACCGAACCAGAAGTCGCGCGGCCGGCCACCCCGATCACATCACCAGCGCTGGTTGCCGCGATCAACCCCGACGAGTTGATCCACCCTGGTGACAGCCCGACACCGTTGCTGCTCGACAGCCTGCCCCTGCCCGAACCGATCGCCCAGGCCCTGGCCGCTATCGATCCGGAGCAACCCGAGCAAGACATACTGTACGCCCTGCCCGACTCGCCGGAGCCGTCCTACAGCTCGGTGGCCAAACACATTGAAGACACGCTGATCGGGCTACTTGACGACTTGACCTTGCCCGAGCGCCATCGCCCGCAGGCCGAGGCGATGCGCGACCGTTTGAAAAATGGCCTGAACTGGTACGAACTGCTGCCGATTCTCGACGATCTTGCGACCTTGATGCTGGCCATCACCGACAGCGGCCAGCACGAGTTCGAAGCCTATCTGCAACAACTCAACGAACGCCTCGAAGCGTTCCAGAGCAACTTGCAGGCCGCCAGCGAGGGCCACGCCGACAACAGCTCGGCGGCGCGGGCAATGGACACGCAGATCCGCGAGCAAGTCGACGGCTTGCAGACCAGCATGCAGGAAGCGGCCGATCTGGATGACCTCAAGCAGGTGCTGGAGAACCATCTCGAAGGCCTGCTCGGCACCATGGACCAGCACCAGAAACAACGCGATGCCCGCGAACAGGAAGTGGCGGCACGTCTCAAGGGTCTGGCCGAGCGCGTGGCGCACATGGAGCAGGAAGCCCTGGGCTTTCGCGAGCACCTGGAAGAACAACGGCAGAAAGCCCTGATCGATCCGTTGACCGGACTGCCCAACCGCGCCGCCTGGAGCGAACGGCTGGAACACGAGATCAAGCAGTGGCAGCAACACGGCAACACCTTGAGCCTGGCGATGCTCGACCTCGATCATTTCAAGCGCATCAATGACAACTACGGCCATCTGGCCGGCGACAAGGTACTGAAGATCATCGCCACCGTACTGCGCAAACGCCTGCGCGGTGCAGATTTCATTGCCCGCTTTGGTGGCGAAGAATTCGTTCTGCTGCTGCCGGCGACCACGCCGGCCGTGGGCGCCAAACTGCTGGAAAGCCTGCGCGCGGCGATCGAAGCCTGCCCGTTTCACTTCAAGGGTGAACGGGTGACGATCACCATTTCCATGGGCCTGGCGTCGTTCAGGACGGGAGAACACAGCGATCTGGTGCTCAAAAGAGCCGATCAGGCGCTGTACCGCGCGAAAAATGCCGGGCGCAACCGGGTCGAGCTGGGCTGAGCAATTGTTCCATTTTGTTTAAATCAGCTCGTCGGCCGTCGAGACGCAAGGCAGTACGTTACACTGTTGCATTACTGTCTTGCGTGTACTGCCTCCTGCCATGAAATTTTTTGCCCTCCTCGCGTCGCTGCTCGTTCTGGCCGGTTGTGCCAGCGCCCCGCGTTACGACACCAGCCATCCTTCGGCCAATCACGACAGCCGCGTGCAGTTCGTGATCGTGCATTACACCTCTGCATCGCTCGCACGTTCGCTGCAGCTGTTGACCCACGGCGAAGTCAGCAGTCACTACCTGATCGGCGACGACAAAAGCGCCACCATCTACAAACTGATGGATGAAAACCAGCGTGCATGGCATGCCGGGGAAAGTCAGTGGCAGGGCCGCACCTGGCTCAACTCCAGCTCGATCGGCATCGAAATCGTCAATCCGGGCTTCAAGGACACGCCGACCGGGCGCCACTGGTTCCCGTACAGCGAAGCGCAGATCCAGTCACTGATCGTTCTGCTCAAGGACATCAGCCAACGCCAGGGCATCAGCCCGCGCCATATCATCGGTCACAGCGACATCGCCCCCCTGCGCAAACTCGACCCCGGCCCACTGTTCCCGTGGAAACGTCTGGCTGCCGAAGGCCTGGGCGTATGGCCCAATGAACAAGCGGTGGCCCGCCAGCAGGCGCAGTTCAGCGCCGAACTGCCGAGCATCAGCTGGTTTCAGGAACAGCTGGCGCGTGTCGGTTACGACACTCCGCAAACCGGCGAGCTGGATGTCGCGACCCGTCATGTACTCGCCGCCTTCCAGATGCACTTCCGCCCTTCACGTTTCGACGGTATGCCGGACGCACAAACAGCCGCGTTGTTGCTGGTACTCAATCAGACAAAATAATGACGCCCGCCCGACGGTCAGGGCGAAACCGTCATCAGCAGCTATAACTCATTGGTAATTCTTCGGATATTCCATGATGGTTGCTACCCGAGCGACGCTGCGTAGCTGGTTCTATCGCCCGTGGTTTTTGGCGATGATCGCGGCTGTCCTCAGCGCTGCGCTGCTGATCACCGGTGGAATGTTCTTCGCCATGCACCAGATCGAACAAAACGAGAGCCAGGAGATGAACGCTCAGGGCGAGCGTTTTCTGGCTCGACTGGAGCAACTGTTCGGGCAATTGCGCGAAAGTCTCGACGACCTCGAGGCGCAGCCGTTACGCAGTTGCGATGACGAAATGATCGCCACCCTGCAACAGGTCACCTTCAACTATCGCTTCGTCTATGAAGCGGCCTACATGGACGGCAAGCGAATCTGCTCCAACCGGCCCCGGCAAGAGGGGCTGTCGGTCGTCCGTGCGCCGGACATCAAAGGCCCGACTTACAGCTACTGGCTCAACACAACCACCGAACCCGATGAAAACCGCGCAGCCCTGATGCTCGGGCGCGGCAATTTCCGCGTGGCCACATCCCGTGGGCATTTGACTGACATGGTCGACTTGCCACCGGACAGCAGCCTGCTGGTGGTGCTCGATCACGGCAAGCGAGCTATTCCGGTACTCGGCAAAGCCCAGGCATGGCCACCGACCGAGGCCTGGCCGCCAAAAAGCCGCGAGGCGCTGCAAGTCACCCAGTCACGGCTGATCTACCGCATGCCAACTAAAAATCCGGAATACCAGTTGGTGCTGATCACGCCACGAACCGGCATGCACATTCCCACCGTCTGGTGGTGGATGGTGCCGGTCTGCCTGCTGCTTGGAGCGTTGTCGGGGTTCCTGGTGTTTCTGCTGGTGCGCCAGCGACAGTCGCTGGACGCCGAGCTTCAGGGCGCGATTCGTCGCGGCGAACTGCAAGTGCTGTATCAACCGATCTTCGACCTCGACAGCCGCAACTGCGTGGGCGCCGAAGCCCTGCTGCGCTGGCGCCGGCCGGACGGTACGTTGACCAGTCCCGACCTGTTCATCCCCATGGCGGAAAACACCGGGCAGATTCGCCAGATGACCGATTTCGTCCTGCAACGGCTGCTTGAACAACTGGGACCGGTGCTGCGCGCCAACCCGCAGCTGTACATCTCGGTCAATCTGGCTGCGTGCGACGTGATGGTGCCGCGCATCGGTCAGGTCATGGCCAAGCTGTTGACCCTGCACCGGGTCGCGGCGCGGCAGATTGCCTTTGAGGTCACCGAACGCGGGCTGATCGACGTGGTGGTCGCGCGGGAGAACCTGCAAGCCTTGCGTGATGTCGGCCACCAGGTGCTGATCGATGATTTCGGCACTGGCTACTGCAGCCTCGCCTATTTGCAGACGCTGCCGGTGGATTGCCTGAAAATCGACAAGGCCTTCATCGATGCCCTCGGCCATGACGCCGCCAGCAGCGGCGTTGCTCCGCACATCATTCACATGGCGCAGGCACTGGATCTGAAGGTGATCGCCGAGGGCATCGAGCACGAAGCACAAGCGGTGTTTCTCAGCAGTGAGGGGGTCAAGTTCGGTCAGGGCTGGCTGTTCGCCCAGGCACTGAGCGCGGTGCAGTTCATCGAACTGATCACCCGTGGACGGCGCCTCGCCGGGCGCCGGCTGGACGACGAAGCCTAGACCGCCAGCGCCATGTAGAACTGAGTGCCCTGCCCCGGCCGCGAATAGACGCCCATCCGCCCGCCATGCAACTGCACAATTTCCTTGCACAGTGCCAGGCCAAGGCCGGCGCCGCCCTTCTTGCGCCCGACCTGCACGAACGGTTCGAAAATCCGCCCCTGCTGACCGTAGGCAATGCCTTCGCCGTTGTCTTCGACGCTGATGATCACCCGCTCGCCATGCCGACGCGCTTGCAGGCGAATCTGCCCGTCGCGGGCGGTATGACGCAGGGCGTTGTCGATCAAGTTGTCGAGCACCCGTTCAAGTTGCGCCTGGTCGGCCTGCAGGCGCGGCAACGGCCCCTGCACTTCGACGTTCAAGGCAATGCCCTTGGCCGCCGCCGAATCGGCGAAACGCGACTGCGACTGCTCCAGCAAATCTTCGATGGAACACGGCGCCAGGGTAAGTTTCTGCAAACCGTTCTGATAGCGCGAGAAGTTGAGCAAGTCGTTGATCAACTGCATCAGGCGCTGCATCTCTTCGTTGACCGTGTCGAGCAGGTCCGCCTCGCGTGACTCCGGGGGAAACTTCGCCCGCTCGCGAAACAGGCCGAACGCCATGTGCATGCCGGTGACCGGCGTGCGCAGCTCATGGGAGGCGCGCAGCACGAACTCACTGCGTACCCGTTCGAAGGCGCGCTGCTCGGTGACGTCGTGCAGCACCATCACCGCGCCAAGAATATGCCCCTGGGTGTGGCTGACCGGAGTCAGGCTATAGGTCAACAAGCGTGATTCGCCATCGACCTCGATGCTCAAATCCTCCGGAGCGCGCTCAAGGGTGCCGCCGCGCAGCACCAGTTGCAGCTGCGCGTCGAGCTCCGGGCGCTCAAGCGCAGTGCCAAGGCCCTGCCCCAAGCGGTCACTGTCCCAGCCCAACTGGCGCTGGGCCACCGGATTGAGGTGCTCCAGATGCCCTTCGCGGTCGATCATCAGCAAGCCGTCGTCGATGCTGTCGAGCACCGCCTGCAAGCGCTGCTGACCGGCCAGCAGCTCGTCGATGTTGGTCGCCTGATGCTCGCGCAGTGCCTCGGCCATGAGGCCGAAGCGTTTGGTCAGCTGGTTCATTTCCATCGCCGAGGAAATCGGCAGCGTGACTTCGAAATTGCCCTGGCCGATGTTGTCCGCCGCTTGCGCCAGCGCCTCGATCGGCGCGCCGAAGCGCCGGGCAATCGCGTGGGCAGTGACAAACCCGATGATCAACACCGCCAGCCCTACCAGTCCGAGCAAGCCAGAGACCAGCAGCGCCCGCTCCCGGGCGTCATGCTGTACCGCGTTGATGTTGTCCAGCGCATGCTTGTGTTCGGCGATCAGACCGTTGCGCAAGGTGTTGAAGCGCTCTCTGAGTTCGCTGTTGCCGCTGAGCACGTTGCCGGGGTCACGCGACTGCTCGAACGCCTGGAGAAAACTCAGGTAGTCGGCTTTGGCCTGGGTAAACCCGTACTGTCGGCCATCGCCGTCTGCCTCCTGCGAAATGCCTTCATCGAGTAATTGCAGGTAATGCTGCTTGGACGCCTCGAACGCCGCAGGATCGGGCTTTTCAGCCAGCATCAGCACCAATTGGTCGCCGAGGGTCTGGCGCAATTTGAGCCCCAGATCCAGGGTCACGAAGTTGCTGCGAATCGTTGCTTCCTGAGTACCGGCCATCTGCATCACGCTGACCAGCCCGAGCAACAGCCCGAGCAAGGCAACCGTGATCAGCGCAGAAATACTCAGGAACAAGCGAGTGCGCAACTTCATCGCCAGCTTCATCGTCGGGCGCTCACAGGTTGTACTGCTTGCGTTTGCGATACAGGGTCGACGCATCGATGCCCAGGGTTTTCGCCGCCTGATCGAGGGTGCCTGCCGTCGCCAGCACCGCGCCGATGTGGGCTTTTTCCAGCTCATCGAGACTCAGCGCCGCGCCGACCCGTGGTGCGTTGTTCGCCGGCTGCTCGGCCATGCCCAGGTGGCTGATTTCCACGCGTTCCTGCGGGCAGATGATGCTCGCCCGCTCCACCACGTTGCGCAGCTCACGGATGTTGCCCGGCCAGCGATAGCCCAGCAGTGCCTCCCGCGCCTCGTCACTGAAGCCCCGGGCCGGACGCGCGTACTCTTTGACGAAGCGCGCGAGGAAACGGTCAGCCAGGGTCAGAATGTCTTCGGCACGCTCGCGCAGTGGCGGCAGATGCAGGGTGATTACGTTGAGGCGATAGAGCAGGTCTTCACGGAAGCGCCCGTCGCGCACCATGTCCTCGAGGTTGAGGTTGGTCGCCGCGAGAATCCGCACATCGGCGCGGCGGGTCACCGGATCCCCTACCCGCTCGTACTCCTTGTCCTGAATAAAACGCAGCAACTTGGGTTGCAATGTCAGCGGAAAATCGCCGATCTCGTCGAGAAACAGCGTGCCGCCGTCAGCCTGATTGACTCGACCAAGCGTGCTTTCGCTGGCGCCGGTAAACGCACCGCGACTGTGACCGAACAGCTCGCTTTCCATCAGTTCGGCAGTCAACGAAGGGCAGTTGATGGTCACGCAGGATTTCTTCTCGCGCTTGCTCCAGCCGTGAATGGCCCGGGCCAGTTCGCCCTTACCCGTGCCGGATTCGCCGAGGATAAGTATGTTGGCGTCGGTACCGGCGACCTGACGTGCGGTTTCCAGCACGACTTTCATCGCCGGGCTGTGGGAGTCGAGGCCGTCCTTGGGTTTGCGGATCTCGCCTTCGAGCGCTTCCAGGCGCGCCGAGAGCTGGCGCACTTCCAGTTGCTTGGCGGTGGCCAGACGCAACTGGTCGGGGCTGCACGGTTTGACCAGATAGTCGGCGGCGCCCGCCTGGATCGCGTCCACGGCGGTATCGACTGCCGAGTGCGCGGTGACGATCACCACGCGCATCCACGGCGCCTGAACGCGCATCTGCGCCAGTACATCGAGACCGTTGTCTTCACCCAGACGCAAATCAAGGAAGCACAGGTCGAACACCTGGCGTTGCAACAATGCCTCAGCCTGGGCCGCGCTGTTGGCGGTGGCCACCGTATAACCTTCGTCTTCGAGGCAGTAACGAAAGGTTCGCAGGATGGCGGACTCGTCGTCCACCAGCAGAATGCGGCCTTGATGCTCAGTGGCAGATTCCATTTTTCCTACGCTCCATAGTGATTGATCTTGGGTTAGTCCCGGAAAAATCGGGCAAGTTGCATGGTTGATTCTGAACGATGCGAGCCATAGGAGGGTAGCTCTCTCCTGCCTTAACGGCCAATCCATTGATTTTGTTGAGTTTTTAAACAATCACCGATTTGCAGGGGGTTCCCTGCGTACTTTTCTGACATCCGGGACGTGCTCTCAATTCAATAAGAATGAAATCTCCTACGAAATAATCGTGCATTCCGCACGACCGTAGACGACCCATCGTGCAGGATGCGTCCGTCGCTGAATTTTCATCGCTTATAACTTATTGATTTTATTGAATATTTTTCAAATAAAAAACTGGCATGCAGCCTGCAATAACTCATTCAGCCCGGGCAGATTCCACTGCCCCCACCGAATAAGAGTGAGGAACCCAGGATGACTCGCCAACGTGCCGCCCAAGTGCGTATCTCGCCACTGCATATCCAGCAAGGCCTGTTTGGCGTACTTGCGCTGTTGATCACCCTGATCGCCTGCCAGCAATACCTGAGCTGGGAAAACAGCCAGAAGCCTGAGCCACTGATCTCGATTCAACACAGCACGCAGACGCACTTCAGCGCCGTCAGCAGCAGTCAGGCCGAAAGCGCCTCGATGCGCATGATGGATGTCGATCAGCCACAGCCGCTGGATCAACTGCCACGTGAAGAGCGCTGGGTTTTCTGACGAACCGAAGAATTCGGGCGCATCGCGCCGGAACACGCAATATCCCTAAATAGAGAAGTAAGGAGAATCACCATGTTGAGCTGGGCAATTACATTCTTGATCATTGCCATCATCGCCGCCGTACTGGGCTTCGGTGGTATCGCGGGCACCGCCACGGGTATCGCCAAGATTCTCTTTGTCGTGTTCCTGGTGATGTTCATCGCTTCCTTCTTCTTTGGCCGTCGCGGCCGAGGTTAACGATGATTGCTTTAAAGACACTGGCAGCCGCCCTGCTTCTGGGCGGTAGTGCCATGGCGATGGCGGCCAATGATGGCCAGGCGCGGGTCAACGAGCTGCTCAGTTCGAACTCGCAATACCGGGAAACCTGGCAAGGCGTTGTGAAGCACGAAGAACGCCTGCCGGAATGGGTGATGAACCTGTCCGGTACGCCAGACCAGCAGATGAATGCCGTGACTGAAGACGGCGACAAGTACTTGGTCGGCCCGCTCTGTGAATCCGCAGACAAGTGCCTCAACCATCGCTTGATCGTAGCTTTCAGCTTCGACAAGAAAGATGCGTACGCCATGCTCGTCGATGTGCCCGAAGGATTGCCGGCCGACAAGTCGCCCACGCGACATGCCACCTACCGCTTCCTTGGCAAACCGAATCAGGGCATGCAGAACCTGTTGATGGAAACGCTGAAGAAAGATCCGAACTGGTACTGATTCGAACATGAGGGCAGCGCCCCGCTGCCCTTTATTGCGCCTGCCCGAGGAAGGCCGGCGCATGACCAGGGGGCCGGGACGTTCTGACTGTTACAGGGTCGGAGTGACCTACGGGTACAGGGAGTGCCTGCGTGAGGGCCGGGTCAGGGTAAAAGCTGCGACGCAGGTTCGCCGACCCACAGCGGTTCGACGGACTTGCGCTGAGCTTTGTCCGATGCAAAACATTGATCTAGAGCGTCCTGCTCGTCTTTTAATGCCTCACACTGCGCGCGAAAACATTTCGCGGTGTTTCCTGGCGACCGTATATCGAGAAAGAGTCCCTTTAAACAGTGGGAGATCTAGTCTGCAAATGTAGGCTTTTTCCTAAATTTTCCGACGAATTCACTCGTTCAAAAAATAACCAACCTCGGCTGTAATGGCCGGTTCACGGCACTTATGCCGGCTGAAATGTCGTAATCGAACCGGTTGGGACGCCAGTTTCATTTAAAAAAGCTCATGCCGATTCGGCATAGGGTAGGCGTTTACGGCATTAGACGGCGCAACCTTGCATCGGAATAGTTGCGCCTTTTTTCGCCTGCCGAAGAGCCGTAAACACGCGCTTCGGGGCACCTTATACGGAGGCAGATGCACAGACTTTTCCGCTGAAAGAGCGTTCCAGTTCCTGCATGTGCCTGAGTCAAACGCAAGTAAGGGTAAAGATAATGAAGAAGGCAAAACTCAGCCTCGCCTGGCAGATCCTCATCGGTCTGGTATTAGGGATTGCAATCGGAGCGTTGCTCAACCACTTCAGTGCCGAGAAAGCCTGGTGGATCAGCAACGTCCTGCAACCGGCAGGCGATATCTTTATCCGTCTGATCAAGATGATCGTGATCCCGATCGTCATCTCTTCCCTGATCGTCGGCATTGCTGGCGTGGGCGACGCCAAGAAGCTCGGGCGTATCGGCCTGAAGACCATCATCTACTTCGAAGTCGTCACCACCATCGCGATCCTCGTCGGTCTGGTGCTGGCCAACGTGTTCCACCCGGGCGCCGGCATCGACATGAGCACCCTGGGCACAGTGGATATCTCCAAGTACCAGGCGACCGCCGCCGAAGTGCAGCATGAACACGCGTTCATCGAGACCATCCTCAACCTGATCCCGTCGAACATCTTCGCGGCCATGGCCCGCGGCGAGATGCTGCCGATCATCTTCTTCTCCGTGCTGTTCGGTCTCGGCCTGTCGAGCCTGCAGTCGGACCTGCGCGAGCCGCTGGTGAAGATGTTCCAGGGCGTCTCGGAAAGCATGTTCAAAGTCACCCACATGATCATGAACTACGCCCCGATCGGCGTGTTCGCCCTGATCGCGGTGACCGTGGCCAACTTCGGCTTCGCCTCGCTGCTGCCGCTGGCCAAACTGGTGATCCTGGTTTACGTCGCCATCGCTTTCTTCGCCTTCGTGGTGCTAGGCCTGATCGCCAAGCTGTTCGGCTTCTCGGTGATCAAGCTGATGCGCATCTTCAAGGATGAGCTGGTCCTGGCTTACTCCACCGCCTCCTCGGAAACCGTGCTGCCACGCGTCATCGAGAAGATGGAAGCCTACGGCGCACCGAAAGCCATCTGCTCCTTCGTGGTACCGACCGGCTACTCGTTCAACCTCGACGGTTCGACCCTGTACCAGTCGATCGCCGCGATCTTCATTGCCCAGCTGTACGGCATCGACCTGTCGATCAGCCAGCAACTGCTGCTGGTGCTGACCCTGATGGTCACCTCCAAAGGCATCGCCGGCGTACCGGGCGTGTCCTTCGTGGTGCTGCTGGCGACTCTGGGCAGCGTGGGTATCCCACTGGAAGGTCTGGCGTTCATCGCCGGTGTCGACCGCATCATGGACATGGCGCGTACCGCACTGAACGTGATCGGCAACGCCCTGGCAGTCCTGGTTATCGCGCGTTGGGAAGGCATGTACGACGACGCCAAGGGCGAGCGCTACTGGAACTCCCTGCCGCACTGGCGCAGCAAGGAAAAACTGCCGGCTGGCGAAATTTCCAAGCCGTAATGCAAACCCCTGTGGGAGCGAGCTTGCTCGCGAAGAGGCCGGCACATCCAACAATTATGTTGATTGACACACCGCCTTCGCGAGCAAGCTCGCTCCCACAGTGACTGATGCAAGCCTTACCGACAAACCCCGGAGCAATCCGGGGTTTGTCGTTTCTGGCGACCCCGCTATCATTCGCCGCATCTTCCGGGGGATTTGACTGATGCTTAATGGCCTGTGGCTTGGCTTCTTCGTCGTGGCGGCAATATCTGCGCTGGTGCAGTGGCTGGTCGGTGGCAACGCCGGGATTTTCGCGGCGATGGTGGAAAGCATTTTCGCCATGGCCAAACTCTCGGTCGAGGTCATGGTGCTGCTGTTCGGCACGCTGACCCTGTGGCTGGGATTTCTGCGCATCGCCGAAAAGGCCGGGATCGTCGAATGGCTGGCCAAGGTGCTCGGCCCGCTGTTTCTGCGGCTGATGCCGGAAGTCCCGGCCGGTCACCCGGCACTCGGTCTGATCACCCTGAACTTCGCCGCCAACGGTCTGGGGCTGGACAACGCCGCCACGCCGATCGGCCTCAAGGCGATGAAAGCGCTGCAGGAGCTCAACCCCAGCGCGACCATCGCCAGCAACGCGCAGATCCTGTTCCTGGTGCTCAACGCCTCGTCGCTGACCCTGCTGCCGGTGACGATCTTCATGTACCGCGCCCAGCAAGGCGCGCCGGACCCGACCCTGGTGTTTCTGCCGATCCTGCTGGCGACCAGTTGCTCGACCATCGTCGGCTTCCTCTCGGTGGCGTTCATGCAGCGCCTGCGTATCTGGGACCCGGTGGTGCTGGCCTATCTGATTCCCGGCGCACTGATCCTCGGCGGCTTCATGGCGCTGCTGGCGACGATGTCGGCCACAGCGCTGGCCGGGCTGTCGTCGATCCTCGGCAACCTGACGCTGTTCGGCCTGATCATGCTGTTCCTGGTGATTGGCGCGTTACGCAAGGTCAAGGTCTACGAAGCGTTCGTCGAGGGCGCGAAGGAGGGCTTCGACGTCGCCAAGAACCTGCTGCCGTATCTGGTGGCGATGCTCTGCGCGATCGGCGTGCTGCGTGCTTCCGGAGCATTGGACTTCGGCCTCGATGGCATTCGGCATCTGGTGCAGTGGGCCGGCTGGGACACACGTTTCGTCGATGCGTTGCCGACCGCGATGGTCAAACCGTTTTCCGGCAGCGCCGCACGGGCGATGCTGATCGAGACCATGAAGACCTCCGGCGTCGACAGCTTCCCGGCACTGGTCGCGGCGACGATTCAGGGCAGTACCGAGACCACGTTCTATGTGCTGGCAGTGTATTTCGGTGCGGTGGGGATTCAACGCGCAAGGCACGCGGTGGGTTGTGCGTTGCTGGCGGAACTGGCTGGCGTGCTCGGCGCCATTGGCGTCTGCTACTGGTTCTTCGGTTAACCACAAATCAAAAACTGTAGGAGTGAGCCTGCTCGCGATAGCGGTAATTCAGTCACCACTAATGTGATTGGTAAACCGCTATCGCGAGCAGGCTCACTCCTACATTGGTTTTGCGTGGGGCTTAAGGTCGGGGTTGTTGGCTGAATTGCTGGCCTTGCTGAACAGCCCACGCGACAACCTTGGCCGTCAGCCGATCACTGGCCTGCCCAAACCCCGCCACCACCGCCGGCACCTGCACATCGTTCAACGGCTGACGCTCTTCGAAGCGGCGGCTGGCGAGGATCTTCTGGTCATAGCCGCGCACCAGCAGCGCATCGACGCGCACCACGACGCTGGCCTGATTGCCCTGATACTCGGTCTGAAAGGCCTGCAAATTGCCGCCCAGTTCCAGATCCGCGGCGAAGTTGCTGTCATCGGTACTGAGCAGCGTCACCCGACCATCCCGGGCAAAGCCATCCAGCAGCCGATTACGCACCAGCACCGGCGCCGGATCGCTCCAGCGCGAAGCCTTGTAGCTGCTGATCACGTCACCCTGGGGAATCACCGCGATGTTCGGCCGGTTCAGCGCTTCGCTGGCCTGCAACTTGTTCAGGCGCAGCGACCAGTGCTGGGTCGCTGCTGAGCTGGCCGAGGCGGGCGCTTGCGCGGCGGGCAGGCGATAGACGTCCGAAGGCTCGGCCTTGGGCAGGATCGAGCATGCCGAGAGCAGGGAGAAACTGGCGAGGAGAGCGAAGTGAGTCAGCTTCATGGGGTGAATTCCTTGTTCTTGTCACTGCCCAGCAGGTAGCCGCTGGGGTTGGCCTCAAGGCGTTGGGAAATGCCGCGCAGCGAGGTCAGGGTTTCGCGCAGTTCGCGGATCGCCGGGGCCAGGCCATTGAGGCCCTGCAGGCCGTTGTCGAGGGAGTTCTGGTTCTTGCTGAGCAAGCCGTTGATGGTGGCGCTGCTTTGCTCCAGCGACTTCATCGCCTGCTCGGCACTGCCCAGCGCCTGCTTGCCCTGATCGTTGAGCAGGCCGTTGGCGTTGCGCATCAACGCCGAGGTTTGCTCGAGCATGCTGCCGGCCTGCTTGCCGACGCTCGCCAGTTGCTGCATGGCCTGGCGCAGGTCGCCGCGCTGATCGTTGATCGAACCGGTGGTTTGCTCCAGATGCGCCAGGGTGTTGCTGACGCGCTCGACGTTCTCCGGGGAAAACATCTGGTTGGCATTGTTCAGCAGGGCGGTGATGCCGGTCATCAGGTCGTTGCTGTCGTTGAGCAGCCGGGAAATGGGCGAGGGCGCCGCGACGATGGTCGGCAATTCGCCATCATGTCCGCGCAGTTTCGGGCTCTCCGGGGTGCCGCCGCTGAGCTGGATGATCGAAGTGCCGGTGATCCCGGCCAGCGCCAGTTTGGCCTGGGTGTCTTCCTTGACCGGGGTGTCACCGCCCAGACGAATCCGCGCCAGCACCCGGCGGGGATCTTTCGGGTCGAGACGCAGGCTGACCACGTCACCGACCTTGATCCCGCTGTACTGCACCGGGCTGCCCTTGGACAGGCCGCTGACCGCCTCGTTGAAGACCACTTCGTAATCCTTGAACTCGCTGTCGACGCTGGACTTGGCCAGCCACAGGCCGAAGAGCAGGGCGCCTGCCACGACAATCACTGAGAACAGGCCGATCAACACATGATGGGCTCGGGTTTCCATGTCAGACCTCGTTGAGCAATTTGGCGGCGTCCAGCGCCGAGCGGCCGCGCGGGCCGTGGAAGTATTCGTGAATCCACGCGTCGTTGGTTTCCGAGACCACATCGATCGGGCCGGCCACCAGCACTTTCTTCTGCGCCAGGACTGCCACGCGGTCGGTGATGGTGTAGAGCGTGTCGAGGTCGTGGGTCACCAGAAACACGCTCAGGCCCAGTGCATCGCGCAGGGTCAGGATCAGTTGATCGAACGCTGCCGCGCCAATCGGGTCGAGGCCGGCGGTGGGTTCGTCGAGAAACAGAATGTCCGGATCCAGTGCCAGAGCCCGGGCCAACGCGGCGCGCTTGATCATCCCGCCGGACAGCGAGGCCGGGTATTTGTCCGCCGCCGACAACGGCAGCCCGGCCAGCGCCAGCTTCACCGCCGCCAGATGCTCGGCGTCGTTGCGGCTCAGGCCGGCGTGTTCGATCAGCGGCAGGGCGACGTTTTCGGTGACGGTCAGCGAGGAGAACAGCGCGCCTTTCTGGAACAGCACGCCGAAACGTCGCTCAACCAGCGAACGCTCATGCTCGGACAGGCTCGGCAGGTTCTGGCCGAACACCTTCACGTTGCCTTCGCTGGGCCGACGCAAACCGACAATGCTGCGCAGCAGCACCGATTTACCGCTGCCGGAACCGCCAACCACGGCGAGGATTTCGCCTTTGTACAAATCCAGATCAAGGTTCTCGTGCACGCTCTGGCTGCCAAAGCGATTGCACAGGCCACGGACTTCGATCACCGCCTCCGAGGGCGCGCGGGGTAGACGACTCACCAGCCCATCTCCATGAAGAACAGCGCAGCCACCGCATCGAGCACGATCACCACGAAAATCGACTGCACCACGGCAGACGTGGTGTGCGCGCCGACCGATTCGGCGCTGCCGCTGACCTTGAAGCCTTCCAGGCAACCGATCGTGGCGATCAGGAAAGCAAAGATCGGCGCCTTCACCAAGCCGACCAGAAAGTGCTGAATACCGATGTCGCTTTGCAGCAGCGAGAGGAACATCGCCGGCGAAATCCCCAGCGACACCGCGCACACCACACCGCCGCCGATGATCCCGCAGAGCATCGCCAGAAACGTCAGCATCGGCAGCGCCACCAGCATCGCCAATACCCGCGGCACCACCAGCAACTCCATCGGATCGAGGCCGAGGGTGCGGATCGCGTCGATCTCTTCATTGGCCTTCATCGAGCCGATCTGCGCGGTGAACGCACTGGCGGTGCGCCCGGCCATCAGGATCGCCGTGAGCAGCACACCGAATTCACGCAGGAAGGAGAAGCCCACCAGATCCACGGTGAATATCGTCGCTCCAAAACTGGCGAGCACCGTGGCGCCGAGAAACGCCACCACCGCACCGACCAGAAAGGTCAGCAGCGCCACGATCGGCGCGGCGTCGAGACCGGTCTGTTCGATGTGGGCAACGACGGGGGTGATGCGCCAACGCTTGGGGCGCAGCAGATTGCGGGCGATGGTTTCGAGGATCAGGCCGATGAAGCCCAGCACTTGCAGGGTGTCCTGCCAGACCGTTTCCACCGCGCGCCCGATGCGGGTCAGCAGTTGCACGCTGACGCTGACTTCCGGCTCCTTGATCGGCACGCAGAAATCGGTCAGCGAGCGATACACCGTTTGCAGCAGTGCGCGGTCAGCCTGGGAAATCGTGCAGTCGGGGTGTTCGGCGGATCTGCCCAGACGCTCGGAGCCGAGCAGTTCCACCAGCAACGAAGCGCCAGCGGTGTCGAGGGCGCCGAGGCTGTTGAGGTCGACCACGGTATTGGCGTCGTACTGGCCGCGGAGTTTTTCGGTCAGGTGCTTGAGGTCGGCGTAATGGGCAAGCGTCCAGTCCCCGGAAACCCGCAGGCGGGCAGGGCTGATCGAGGTGTCCAGCTGGGCATTACCGCTCATTGAGCTGCTGATCATAAGCTCCGTGCTTGTTCGGCTAAATACGCTGGCATACGTAATAGCACGAACCGGATTACTTTTCTTTGATCGCTGTGCTGTCGGTCACTTCGAAACGCAGCACGCCGATCACCTGACCGTCCTCGGTCAGCACCCGCACCTGCCACTTGCCCGCCGGGTTGCCGGGGAAGTTCTGCTTGTGCGTCCACGCCCGGTAGCCTTCCTTGCGCCCGCCGTGGATGTCGAGGGCGATGCGGTCGACTTCCTGACCGTTGAACTGCCACACATGGTAGATCCGCTCATCCAGCCCGCGCGGCGCATTGATCGCGGTGTAGGCGTAGAGGCCGCCGTTGCGGATCTGCTCGGCACTGACCTGTTCGAGGCTGTCGCCCGGGGTGCGATCCTGCAACTGAGTGCTGATCGCCACGTCGGTCATCCACAGCGTTGCCGGCGGCACCCACGAGCGCAGGGTCCAGCCGACCGCGCCGATGCCGACGGTAATGCACAGGATCGCCAGCGCGTTGCGCACCGTACGGATCGGGAAGATCGACGCCAGGCTCGGGAATGACAACACCACCGCCGTACCCAGCGCCCATTTGAAACTCTGCGCGGTGGTCAGGTGCATGATCACCGGCAACGCAGTGAGCAGGGCGGCGAACAGGGTCAGGGTGTGCAACGCGAGAAACGCCCAGCGCCGTGGCGCCAGCCATTTGTAATAGAGCGGATCGACAATCGAGATCAGCGCGGCGATGCACAGCAGCCCGGTGAAGATCAGTTGGCCGCTGTTCCAGGTGGTGGTGATGAAGAAGAACGGCAGGACGAAAAACAGGCTTTCCTGATGGATCATCTGCGTCGCGTAACGCAGCAGCGGCTGGGGGATTTCCCGCTTGAAGATGCGCGTGAACAGGCCGGTCAGGGTGTTTTCCAGCATCAGCCAGATCCAGCTGAGCAGCATGATGATGGTGATCCAGCTCGCCAGCCCCTGCTGGCGGTCGACCAGAATGAAACTGCCGACCCCGGAGATGAAACCGCCAAGCGCAATCACCCCGGGATAGCGCTTCATCAGCTCGAGAATACGCTGGATCAGGAGGGGGATTTTCGGCATGTGGGCGGTTCACGACTGGATAGGAAAAAACCTCGACAGAGTACCGTCCGCCGGGCGACGTGGCGAGGCTCCCGGTCAGTAAAATCACCACAGTTCCCTGTGGGAGCGGGCTTGCTCGCGAAGGCGGTGTGTCATTCAGCAATGATGTCGACTGACACGGCCCCTTCGCGAGCAAGCTCGCTCCCACAGGTTCAGTGGTCGGCTGGCTTACGGCGGTGCAAGCGCCAACCCACCAGAATGAGCAGCACGACGCCCAATCCACCCGCCACCAGCCACAACACCTCATCATCACTGAGCAACGGTTTCTCGATCCGCAGATACCCCGGTTGCAACAGCAACTCGCGCATGGCCTTGTTCGCCGTTTCCAGCGTCACGCCTTGCAGCTCACGGGCGGGGTTGGCGAAGCGGCCGTCTTCGTAGTCGCCCAGCGCGCTCCAGTAGTAATCGGCCATCGCGCTGTTGCCCTGGACCGCCCAGGCCTGATGGGCGATGGCGGCTTGTTTGATCCGGGCGAAGGTGTCCGGGTCGAGGCCGTTTTTCAGCAGATCGGCCTTGAGGTCTTCCAGCACCTGTTGGGCTTCGGCGAGGTCATCGCGATCGACGTCAGCATTGAGGCTCATGAAACCGACCCCGCCAAACACTTCACGCTCGGCCCACGGCCCGTAGGACAAGCCATGGTTCAGGCGGATCTGCCGGTACAGCGCCCAGTCGAGGTAGTCCTTGAGGATGTCGAAGGTCTCGTCGTATTGATCGTCGAGCATCGGCTCCGGCACCAGCCAGTGCAACTTGGCGCTGTCGCCGATGAAGCCGCGGGTGAGGGTGCGTTCATGGGCGGCGCTGGTGCGGATGTCCGGCAGCTCACGGTGCTCCGCCGGGTCCACCGCTTCGAGCGCGCCCCAGGTGCGTTCCAGATAGGCTGGCAGCAGTTTGTCGAGCTCGCCGACGACGATCAGGGTCATGTTGTTCGGCGCGTACCAGGTCTTGCGCACCTTCTCCAGTTGCTCCTGGGTCAGATGGCCGACTTCGGCGCGTTGCGGGCATTTCAGGCCCAGTTCCACGGCCAGTTGATTGCTCGCGGTGTGGCCCAGATCCTGGCGGTCGAGGAAGCGCTGCAGGCGCGTGTAATGGCCGCCGTCCTCACGCTCGACCACACGTTTGGCGGCGTTGATCGCGTTGTCGTCGATGCGGGTCTGGGTCAAAAGGTCGAGCAGCAGGTCGAGCACCTTGCGCTGATTCTTCGCCGGGGCTTCGATGACGAACGTGGTGTCGGCGTTGCTGGTGAACGCGTTCCACTCGCCGCCCAGCGCCTGCATGCGCTCCTCGAGCCCGCCTTCGCCCGTGGCATCGACGCCGCTGAACAGCAGATGCTCAAGCAGATGCGGCAGCTCTTTTTCATCGCAATCGAAATCGTCGAGACCAACGCCCACCACCAGACGAATCGCCACATGCCCGCGTTCGGTGCCGGGCTTGAGCAACAGCTGCAAACCGTTGGGCAGCGCATAGCCTTCGACCTGAAATCGATCAACAGCGAAGGCGGGCAGGGAACCGAGCAACAGACAGGCGAACAACAGGCAACGCATAACAGGCTTCCATACGGCTGATTTGGAGATCCGTGTCGTCAGTCAGGCCCTCGTCGCGAGCAGGCTCACTCCTACATTTGAAACGCGTTCCCCCTGTAGGAGTGAGCCTGCTCGCGATAGCGCCCTGAAGGCTGAATCAATGTTACTGACTGGCCCCAGCCCCAGACGTTCAAGGCGAATGCGTAATGTCTACCATATCGTCCGACTCCAGCGCCCCGGTGTCCGAGGTTTCCAGCACCACATAAGCACTGCTGCAAAACAGCGAATTCAAGCGTTTCATATCCGCAATCAACTCCAGATGCAGGGAGCTGGTTTCCAGACTCTGCACGATCTTGCGTTGCAAACGGCTGACATGCGCATGGGCCAAACGGCGTTCCTGTGCGCGGAAACGACGTTTCTCGCGTAACAGTTGCCGAGCACTTTCCTTGTCGCCGCTGAGGAACACCGACAGGCCCAGGCGCAGGTTGGCGATCAGTTGCTGATGCAACCCGGCCAGCTCTTCCAGACCGTCCTCGGAGAACGAGCGACGCTGCGAAGTCTTCTGCTGCTGCACCTTGCGCAGCATGCGTTCGATCAGGTCGCTGGCCAGTTTCAGATTGATCGCCAGCTCGATGGTCTCCGCCCAGCGCCGACTGTCCTGCTCGCCAAGGTCCTCGCGGGGCATTTGCGCCAGATACAGCTTGATCGCGCTGTACAGCGCTTCGACGTCATCGGTCAGACGGCGCATTTCCTGGGTGATGGCGGTCTGCTTGCCGCGCAGCACATCGAGCATCGCGTCGAGCATGTTGTCGATCAGGTCGCCCATGCGCAGGGTCTCGCGGGCGGCATTGGCCAGCGCCAGGCTCGGGGTGACCAGCGCCGTTGCATCGAGATGGCGCGGCTTGGCGGTGCCGTTGACCTCCGCACGCTCCGGCAGCAGCCAGGCACACAGCCGTGCCATCGGCGCCACGCTGGGCAGCAGGATCAGGCAGCGTGCGGTGTTGTAGAGCAGGTGGAAGCCGATGACCATTTCCTGCGGGCTGAAATCCAGGCCGTCCATCCAGTGCACCAGCGGATCGAGCACCGGGATGATCAGCAGCAGGCCAATCAGCTTGTACAACAGGCTGCCCAGCGCCACTTGCCGGCCCGCCGAGTTCTGCATGCTGGTGCTCATGAACGCCAGCACGCCGCTGCCGATGTTGGCGCCGATCACCAGACCAATCGCGACCGGCAGGCTGATCACGCTGGCGCCAGCGAGCGTTGCGGTCAGCAGCACGGCAGCGAGGCTGGAATAGGAAATCATCGCGAACAACGCGCCGACCAGGGCGTCGAGCAGAATGTCGCCGGTCAGCGAGGCAAAAATCACCTTCACCCCTTGGGCATGGGTGATCGGCGCAGCGGCCTCGACGATCAATTGCAGCGCGAGAATGATCAGTCCCAGGCCAATCGCCACCCGGCCCATCTGCCCGAGCCGCGTCTGTTTGCGCGACAGAAAGAAAATCACCCCGAGGAAAATCAGCAGCGGCGACAGCCACGACAGATCGAACGTCAGCACCCGCGCCATCAGCGCGGTACCGACGTCGGCGCCGAGCATGGTCGCCAGCGCCGGGGTCAGCGCCATCAGGCCCTGGCCGACGAAGGAGGTCACGAGCATGGCGGTGGCGTTGCTGCTCTGCACCATCGCGGTCACGACGATGCCGGCGACGAACGCGAGCCAGCGTTTAGACATGTTCTGGCCGATCACATGGCGCAGATTGGTGCCGTACACCCGCAGGATGCCGGTTCGGACGATATGCGTGCCCCAGATCAACAGGGCCACGGCAGAAAGCAAATTGAGCAGGGTGAGCATGCAGACCCCCTGTAATGGCAGCGCCCCAGAGGGGCAAGTTGACGGTACCGCGCGGTTTCTACGTTTTTGATACTTAAGCTGTAGTTGGCTAACGGACTGGGCGCCAGCATTGCACAGCTAAAGTGCGGATTGAAACAAAAGTGTCATGAAAATGGGTTTATTCACCTCATCTGAAATCAACGCGGTCCCCTGTAGGAGTGAGCCTGCTCGCGATAGGTCCATCAACTTCAACATCGTTGTTTACTGACGGACCGGCGATCGCGAGCAGGCTCACTCCTACAGGTATTACGGCTGCCCCGGATTCTTCTGTACCCCTGAACAACTTTGGGAGCGGGCCTGCTCGCGAAAGCGGTGGATCAGCCAACATTGTTGTCGACTGACACTCCGTCTTCGCGAGCAGGCTCGCTCCCACAGGGATGTTGCGTGATTCAGGACTACCGGATTACTGCCCCGGAACATCCTTGCGCAGTTTCACCGGATCTTGCTGCTGTTTCTTCCTGGCCATCGCGCCGCGCAGTTTGATGTTGATCGCTTCCACGGCCAGCGAGAACGCCATGGCGAAGTAGACGTAGCCTTTCGGTACGTGCACGTCGAACGATTCGGCGATCAGCACGGTACCGACCACCAGCAGGAACGACAGCGCCAGCATCTTCAGCGACGGGTGCTTGTCGATGAACTCGCTGATCTTGCCCGAGGCCGCCATCATTACCAGCACGGCGACGACGATTGCCGCGACCATCACCGGCACATGGGAAACCATGCCGACAGCGGTGATCACCGAGTCCAGCGAGAACACGATGTCGATGATCGCGATCTGGATGATCGTGTAGAGGAAGTTGCCGCCCTTGCCCGAAGGCTCGTCGCCGCTTTCGTCTTCGCCTTCCAGCGCGTGGTACATCTCTTGCGAGCTCTTCCACAGCAGGAACAGGCCACCGAAGAACAGGATCAGGTCACGCCCGGAAATGCCTTGGCCAAACACCACGAACAGGTCGGCGGTGAGGCGCATGACCCAGGTGATCGACAGCAGCAACAGGATCCGCGTGATCATCGCCAGGCCCAGGCCGAAGATGCGCGTGCGCTGCTGCATGTGCTTGGGCATGCGGCTGACCAGGATCGAAATCATGATGATGTTATCGATGCCCAGAACGATTTCCAGGGCGGTCAGGGTAAAGAAGGCAACCCAGATTTCGGGGTTGGTCAGCCAATCCATGTGTATTCCTTTGAGCGAGTGTTAAACCATGACGCCAGCAAGCAGCTGGCGTCATGGTGAGTGAATGCCGTTACAACGTGCTGAACAGCGGGAAAGTCCCCAGCAGCAAGGCGGCCACCAGTATGCACAGGCAGACCAGCACTGCCCACTTCAGGGTGAAACGTTGGTGATCACCGAACTCGATGCCGGCCAGCGCCACCAGCAGGTAGGTCGACGGCACCAGCGGGCTGAGCAAGTGGACGGGCTGACCGACGATCGAGGCACGGGCCATTTCCACTGCGGTGATGCCGTAATGGCTGGCCGCTTCGGAGAGCACCGGCAACACGCCGTAGTAGAACGCGTCGTTCGACATGAAGAACGTGAACGGCATGCTCACCAGCGCCGTGATCACCGCCAGGTACGGGCCGAGGAAGTCCGGAATCACTGCCAGCAGACTTTTCGACATGGCGTCGACCATGCCGGTTCCGGACAGAATACCGGTGAAGATACCCGCAGCGAAAATCAGACTGACCACCGACAGCACGCTGCCGGCGTGGGCCGCAACGCGGTCCTTCTGCATTTGCAGGCACGGGTAGTTGACGATCATCGCGATGCTGAACGCCACCATGAACAACACCGGCAGCGGCAGCAGGCCGGCGATCAGGGTGCACATCAGCGCCAGGGTCAGCAGGCCGTTGAACCAGATCAGCTTCGGACGGCGGGCATCGGGGAATTGCGACACGCTGATTTCGCTGTGGTCGATTTCGTCGCCGATCAGGTGCAGCTCGCCCAGACGCGCACGCTCACGTTTGCCGTAGAAGTAGGCAATGATCAGGATCGCCACCACACCGGCGGCCATGGCCGGGATCATCGGCACGAAGATGTCCGACGGGTCCACATGCAGCGCACTGGCGGCACGCGCGGTCGGGCCGCCCCACGGGGTCATGTTCATCACGCCACCGGCGAGGATGATCAGACCGGCCATGATCCGCGGGCTCATGCCGATGCGGCTGTACAGCGGCAGCATGGCGGCCACGCAGATCATGTAAGTGGTCGCGCCGTCACCATCGAGGGAAACGACGAGCGCCAGCACGGCGGTACCGACCGAAACTTTCAGCGGGTCGCCCTTGACCAGTTTGAGGATCTTGCGCACGGCCGGGTCGAACAGGCCGGAGTCGATCATCAGGGCGAAGTACAGAATGGCGAACATCAGCATCACGCCGGTCGGCGCAAGCTTGGTAATACCTTCGAGCATCATCGGGCCGATCTTCGGCGCGAAACCACCGAACAGGGCGAACAGGATCGGGATGATGATCAGGGCGATCAGCGCAGACAGGCGCTTGGTCATGATCAGGAACATGAACGTGATGACCATGGCAAAGCCAAGGAAAGTCAGCATGGGAATACTCCAAGCGTAGCGCGGCTAATTGAGTGAGCGGATCGGAGGGGATCAGCGCAGAACGGGAAGCACGAGACGTACGGGTGGAGTGACAGCGAAGAGGCGGGTTACAGAGGACATCAGATCACCATTGTTGTTGTTAATTGGGCCTGACGTGCGAGCGATCACACGCGCTGGCCAACCGGTCTGTTGCCGGTAGTGGCGGCGATCCTAATCGGGCAACCTTTCAGCTACCTTTCGCGGATGAAAGGTCTGACGAGAGGCGCGGCCACTTTCATGCAACCTGAAGGAGATACAACGATGAACGTCGTAAGACCTTTCTGTAGTTTCTGAGGGAGCGTCTTCACCCGCTGTATGGAAGGGAAACGCAATGCTAGGCTTGCGCCACTGCAATGTTTGAGAGGAGCTCCAACCAATGCTTAATAGCGTTGAATTAGATAATTTCGGCCCGCTACAAAAAATCCGCTGGGGCAAGCTCTCAAACTTGAATCTGATTATCGGAGCAAACAGCAGCGGCAAGACGTTTTTGCTCAAAGCGCTTTACTGCACGATGCGCACGCTCGAAGAGTACCAGCGTGGAAATGAACAACGTTCCGCCGCGGAGATACTGGCAGACAAACTTTACTGGACGTTTCAGGCAGACAAGATTGGCGACCTGGTAACAAAAAGCGCAGACGGTCCGTTGATGTGCAAGGTCAACGTTGACTCTCGAGCGTTTCGGTACGGATTCGGCAAAGACACGACAAAGAACATTGCCACGTTAGAAAATCACGTCCCTCCACGAGGCAGCAACTCAATATTTCTTCCTCCCAAGGAAGTACTTTCCCTGCAACACATTATTCTGAAAAGCCGTGACATCGATAAAGACTTCGGTTTCGACGACACCTATTACGATCTGGCGAAAGCACTCCGCCTCCTACCGACGAAAGGAAAAAATCACGCTCATTTCGCAAAGGCCAGGGAGAATCTGGAGGAGATGTTCGGCGGCAAGGTGGAATTCGACAGCAGTACAAATCGCTGGCAATTCAAAAAAGGCAATCAGAAGTTCCAGATTGGCTCTACTGCTGAGGGCATCAAGAAAATTGCCATTCTCGACACCTTGCTGGGCAATCGATTCCTGACCAAAGATTCCATGGTATTCATCGACGAACCCGAGTCGGCCTTGCATCCGGTAGCCATCACCAGGCTCGTCGATATCATTGTGTCTCTGGCCGAAAGCGGGATTCAGTTTTTCATTGCCAGCCACTCGTATTTCGTCATTAAAGCGCTGTATCTCGCGGCGCAAAAACAGAACATGTCTATCCCTGTTCTCTCGTCAATTGACGGCGAATGGCTCGGTGATGATCTTCTCAAAGGTATGCCGGACAACCCCATCGTCGATGAGTCCATTCGTCTTTATGAAGAGGAAGTGGAGCTGGCTCTGGGATGACTATTTCAATCGAAGAATCAGGGATGATTTTCGGGCCGTTTTCAGAGGATCAGCTTTTTCCGATCGAAAACAGTCCACTGTCCAAAAAAATAGGAAACGGCATCAAGGTCACTGAGTTTGTTCTACTTCGCGATCTTCAGGACAAACCTCAGGAAGTCTGGTTTGTAGAGGCAAAATCAAGTGCTCCTCGGCAGACCGAAGTATTCGTAGAAGAGATCAGGCAAAAATTCACCAACTCAGTGCAATTGACGCTTGCGGCCTGCCTTAGGCGGCACCCTCACAGTGATGAACACCTTCCAGCGGGTTTCTTGAATCTTGATCTCTCAAACTGCGCCATAAAATGCATTCTGGTCATAAACCAATTTCCAAAGGAATGGATGATCGGACTACGTGACGCGCTGAATAAGGCAATGAGCTCTTTAGCGAAGACTCTCGGGCTAAAACCGGGCTCAGTCGTCGTCATTAATGACGAAATGGCACGGGCCAGGAATCTGATAAGTTAACTAAGAGGGCAGGCGATGACTTTATCGCACAGCGGTGGCTGCCATTGCGGACATATCCGCTATCGGTTCAGCGGGCCATTGCAGGACATTGCCCACTGCCACTGCTCGATCTGCCGCAAGGTCAGCGGTGGAATCGTCACCACCTGGATCACGGTTCCGGCAGCCAGCTTTCATTGGCTGGCGGGGACGCCTTCGCGCTATGACTCGTCGGACAGTTGCGCGCGGTATTTCTGTCCGCGTTGTGGCGCGCAGCTGGCTCTGGTGACATTGCTCAGTCCCGAGAGCATCGATGTGACCATCGCCACGCTGGATCACCCGGAGCGGGCGCCGGCCGAGCGGCACATCTGGACCGACAGCCAATTGCCCTGGCTGCATCTGGACGAGCATCTGCCGGGCGAGCCTGAAGAAACGCTTTGATCAGAAAATAGACAGATCCAGCGGACGCATCGCTCCCATCCAGATCGCATGCTCAGTGTGATCGAGCAAGTCATCGCCGGTGTCCGGGTGGAGGAACACCACCAGCCCCTTGCGATTGAGCGCCAGCCACGGCAACAGATCGCCGATCAGCTGCGGGCCGAAAGCCAACTGGCAGCTCCAGTCCGGGTGTGGGCCGACCGGACGTTCGTGCATCCGGCCCATCTGCACTGGAAACAACTGCGCGGCCTGTTCGCACAAGGCCCGGGCCTGAGCAATCGTGCTGGCGTCGTAATAAATATGGGCGTGGTAGCCCTTGATCGTGTGCATTTGAAAGCCTCTGAATCGAATTCGAACCCTCGCCGTTTCCTGTAGGTCACACGCCATATGACAGGAACAGGAGCTCAGCCATGAAAAATGCCGAAACCCCGACGGTGAAAGTGGTGCTCTATGGTGCCATGGCCAGCCTCGGCGGTGCGTTGATGGCTGAATTGCTGCGACGGCAGCACGAAGTGATCGCGATTCTCGACGATTTGAACGTACTCGCACCACGTCCCGGCCTGCGCACCAAAAGCGGCGATCTGTTCGATGCCGAGCGGGTCAAGCAAAGCGTAGCGGGCAGCTCGGCGGTGATCTGTCTGCTGGATGCTCCGGGTTTGCCGTTCAGCAGCGACCATGTGGAAAGGTCCGTGGTGCTCGGCCCGGTGGAACAGGTGCTGGCGGTCGATGCGTTGGTCGACGGCCTGCAAGCGGCCAACGTTTCCAGGCTGTTCCTGGTGGGGAATTTTGCCGTGCTCGACGAGCCGGAGCTGGACGACGGGCTGCAACGCCACGCCGCCGAAGAAATCCGCGAAGCCCTGCAAAGCAGCCCGCTGCAGTGGACACTGGTTAATGCGCCCCACGGGGTAGCGGGGCTGACCATTGAGCATTTCAGTCAGGTGGGCGGCAATCTGGAGCCGGGACTGGCGGAGCCGCTGGAACGGCTGAACCGGGTCGCGGTGGGGATTGCCGATGAGCTGCGATTGAACCTGCATGTGGGGCAACATGTGAATTTTGTCGCCGCAACTGGCTGAGCGTTCAAACCGCAATCGACGGTAACGCTAACCCGGCGAGAGATTCGGCGCTGCTGGCCTGTTCCGCCATCAACCAATCGACAAACTGCTGAATCAACGCGCCCCGGCGTTTGCGTTGCGGCAGCACCACGTAATACCCCAGACGCGACAACGTGGTCTCGGCGATTGGCCGACAGAGCAAGCCTTGGCTCAGCAAGTTATCCACAAGGTGGCGCCAGCCGATGGCCACGCCCTGACCGCCAATCGCCGCTTGAATCAACAGCGTGTAATTGTCGAAGCGCAATTGGCCCGGTGCTGGCGGGGTGCTGATACCCAGTTCGCGAAACAGCCCGCTCCAGTCAAACCAGTTGCTGCTGTTCTCCCCGCGCAGGTGCAGCAGCGGCAACTCCAGCAATGCCTGAGCGGGCAAGGGCAGGGCACGCTCCTTGAGCAATTGCGGACTGCATACGGGAAACACTTCTTCGCTGAACAGCCAATGGCTTTCGCCCTGCTTGAAGCGCCCGTCTCCAAACAAGATCGCGACATCGATGTCGGTGCGCAGCATGTTGTGGTTGCGCTCGCTGGTGACCAGGCTGACGTCGACATTCGGATTGGCTTCGTGGAAGCGATGCAGGCGCGGCATCAGCCAGTACGCCGCAAACGCGAAGTCGGTGGCGACCTGCAATACCTCATGCTGTTGCTGCGCGCTGATCGCGCTCAAGCCTGCGTCGATGTTCTGCAAACCGAGCTGAACCTGCTCGAACAGGATTGTCCCGCCCTCGGTCAGTTCGATGCCGCGGTAGATCCGGTCAAACAGTCGTGCGCCCAGCTGTTCTTCCAGACGCTTGATCTGCTGGCTGATCGCTGGCTGTGTGGTGCCCAGCTCCACCGCCGCCGCGGTAAAGCTGCGGTGACGGGCCGCCGCCTCAAAGGCGCGCAACAGGTCGAGAGACAGATTGCCGAGGGCTTCATACATAAGCTGTGCTTATCCTAGTCATTGTCCGGCGCGGGCTTTACCGGACACAGCATGGACTCCATGCTCGATCGCAGCAATGTCGCATAAATATTCACTATGGAATGCCGCGATCACATGAAGCGCAAGAACATTCTCTTCATCATGGCCGATCAAATGGCCGCGCCAATGTTGCCGATCTACGGCCCGTCGCCAATCAAACTGCCGAATCTTTCGCGCCTCGCCGCTCAGGGCGTGGTGTTCGACGCCGCTTATTGCAACAGTCCGCTGTGCGCGCCGTCGCGCTTCACCCTGGTCAGCGGCCAGCTGCCGAGCAAGATCGGCGCCTACGACAACGCCGCCGATTTCCCCGCCGACATTCCGACCTACGCCCATTACCTGCGCCGCCTCGGCTACCGCACCGCGCTGTCGGGCAAGATGCATTTCTGCGGCCCGGATCAATTGCACGGCTACGAAGAGCGCCTGACCAGCGACATCTACCCGGCCGATTACGGCTGGGCGGTGAACTGGGACGAGCCGGACGTGCGCCCGAGCTGGTATCACAACATGTCGTCGGTGCTGCAGGCCGGGCCGTGCGTGCGCACCAACCAGCTCGACTTCGATGAAGAGGTGGTGTTCAAGGCCCAGCAATACCTGTTCGATCACATTCGCGAGGACGGCGATCAGCCGTTCTGCCTGACCGTTTCGATGACTCACCCACACGACCCATACACGATTCCCAAGGCGTTCTGGGATTTGTACGACGACGGTGACATCCCGTTGCCGACCACCCCGGAACAACATTCCCTCGATCCACACTCGCAACGCCTGCTCAAGGTCTACGACCTTTGGGACAAACCGCTGCCTGTGGATAAAATTCGCGATGCGCGCCGTGCCTATTTCGGCGCGTGCAGCTATATCGACGCCAACGTCGGCAAACTCCTGCAAACCCTCGAAGATACCGGGCTGATCGACGACACCATCATCGTCTTCTCCGGCGACCACGGCGACATGCTTGGCGAGAAAGGCCTCTGGTACAAAATGCACTGGTTCGAGATGGCCGCGCGGGTGCCGCTGTTGATCAGCGCTCCGGGGCAGTTCGCTGCCGGCCGGGTCAGCGCTGCGGTGTCCACCGCTGACCTGTTGCCGACCTTCGTCGAACTGGCCGGCGGCAGCCTGGAACCGAACTTGCCGCTGGACGGCCGCTCGCTGCTGACGCACCTGCAAGGGCAGGGCGGGCATGACGAAGTATTCGGCGAGTACATGGCGGAGGGCACGGTCAGCCCGCTGATGATGATCCGTCGCGGCGCCTACAAATTTATCTACAGTGAAAGCGACCCGTGCCTACTCTTCGATGTGCACAACGATCCGCGTGAACTCGAAGAACTCAGCCAGTCGCCGCAACATCGCCAGCTGTTCGACGAATTTCTCGCCGAAGCGCGGGCCAAGTGGGACATCCCGGCGGTTCACCGCGAGGTGCTCGCCAGCCAGCGTCGCCGACGTTTTGTCGCCGACGCCCTGACCATCGGCAAGCTGAAGAGCTGGGATCACCAGCCGCTGGTGGACGCCAGTCAGCAGTACATGCGCAACCACATCGACCTCGACGATCTGGAGCGCAAGGCCCGTTATCCACAACCCTGCCAAAATCAATAATGTAAGGGGAAGTCCATGCGCAAGTTATCCACAGCACTGACGATTGGCCTGCTGGCTCTGGGCAGTGCTTCGGCATTCGCCGAGCAAAGCTGCGAAACGGTGAAAATGGCCGACCCGGGCTGGAGCGACATCGCCGCGACCAACGCCATCGCCGGGTTTCTGCTGGACGGCATGGGCTACAAGGCGAAGGTCGACACCCTCGCGGTGCCGATCACCTTCGGTGGTTTGAAGGACGGTCAGGTGGATGTGTTCCTCGGCAACTGGATGCCGGCGCAGCAGGGCTTCTACGACAAGTTCGTCGCCACCGGTGACGTCACGCAACTGGCGAAGAACCTCGACGGCACCGAGTTCACCCTCGCCGTCCCGGATTATGTGTGGGACGCCGGTGTGCATGACTTTGCCGACCTGAACAAATACGCCGACAAGTTCGACAAGAAGATCTACGGCATCGGTTCCGGGGCGCCCGCGAACATTTCGCTGCAGGAAATCATCAAGAAGAACGACTTCGACCTCGGTCAGTGGAAGCTGATCGAATCCAGCGAACAGGCGATGCTCGCCGAAGTCTCGCGGGCGGTGAAGAAACAGAAATTCGTCACCTTCCTCGGCTGGACCCCGCACCCGATGAACGTGCAGCTGAAGATGCATTACCTCAAGGGCGGCGAGAAGTATTTCGGCGACACCGGCAGCGTCTATACCCTCACGCGCAAGGGCTACGCCGAGGCCTGTCCGAATGTGGGCAAGTTGCTGACCAACCTGGCGTTCACCCAGGACATGGAGAACAGCATCATGGCTGAGGTGGTGAACAAGAAAGTCAGCAATGCCGATGCGGTGAAGGCATGGATCAAAGCCAATCCGGCGGTGCTGGACAAGTGGCTGGATGGGGTGAAGACCGTGGATGGCAAGGATGCTTTGGCGGCTGTAAAGGCAAAGCTTTGACCGTGGGGTGGCTTTGAATTTTGCTCGGCTTGAGATTTTTGCCCCCTCACCCCAGCCCTCTCCCCCAGAGGGGGCGAGGGGGAAGGGAGCCGATCTTTATGTTGTTCAGAACCTGAGTTCGACTGGATATCTCAGGTCGGCGTACTTCCCTCTTTCACCTCGATCAGTGCCCTCTCCCTCCGGGAGAGGGTTAGGGTGAGGGCCTTTACCCTGGCACCCTGATAACCTTGAACAAAACCCGCCCGCGAGGACCCATGGCCCTGCCCAGTCGCCATTCACTTTTCCCCTTCCTCACCTGGCTGCCCCGGCAAACCCGCGCCAGCGTCGGCCGGGATCTGGTCGTTGGCCTGAGCGGTGCCATTCTCGCGCTGCCACAGTCGATCGCCTACGCGCTGATCGCCGGCCTGCCGCCGGAATACGGCCTCTATGCCGCGATCATCCCGGTGCTGATCGCCTGCCTGTGGGGTTCCTCGTGGCATCTGATCTGCGGCCCGACTGCAGCGATTTCGATTGTGCTGTATGCCAGCGTCAGTCCCTTGGCCGTGCCCGCGTCCCAGGACTACATCACTCTGATTCTGCTGCTGAGCTTTCTGGCGGGGATTTTTCAGTGGCTGCTCGGCCTGCTGCGCTTCGGCGCGCTGGTGAATTTCGTCTCGCATTCGGTGGTGCTCGGCTTCACCCTCGGCGCGGCGGTGGTGATTGCCATCGGCCAGTTGCCGAATCTGCTGGGGCTGGATCTGCCGGCCAAAGCCACGGCCCTGGACAGCCTGATGGATCTGCTGCAGCACCTGCAGGCTGTGGATAAACCTTCATTGGTATTGGGCGTGGCCACGGTGGTGGTCGGTTTCGTGCTCAGACAATTGCTGCCGCGCTGGCCGACCCTGTTGATAACGCTGGTGCTCGGCAGCCTGCTGGTGTGGCTGTGGCCGACGATGTTCGGCCACGTGCATCGGGTCAGCGCCTTTGTCGGGCGCTTGCCGCCGTTCAGCGCGTTGCCGCTGGATCTGGATCTGGTGCTGCGTTTGCTGCCGAGCGCCGTGGCGGTGGGCATGCTCGGGCTGGTAACGAGTCTGTCGATTGCCCGTTCGATTGCCGCGCGCTCCCAGCAGTTGCTCGATGCCAATCAGGAAGTCCGTGCGCAGGGTCTATCGAACATCGTCGGGGCGTTCTTTTCCGGCTCGTTGTCCGCCGGCTCGTTCACCCGCTCAGGTCTGAGTTACGAGGCCGGTGCCTGTTCGCCGCTGGCCGGGGTGTTTTCGGCGATCTGGGTCGCGCTGTTCGCGATTTTCGGCGCCGGGCTGATTTCACACATTCCCATTCCGGCGATGGCCGGAAGCATTCTGCTGATCGCCTGGGGGCTGGTGGATCATCGCGGGATTCGTTCGCTGCTGCGGGTCAGCCGCGCCGAGTTCGTGGTCATGGCCCTGACCTGCCTCGCCACCCTGCTGCTGGAATTGCAGACGGCAATCTACGCCGGAGTGCTGGCGTCGCTGTTCTTCTACCTCAAGCGCACCTCGCAACCGCGGGTACAGCACTGGCGCGAGGGTGAGGAGGATGTGTTGCGGGTTGGCGGCTCGATTTTCTTCGGCGCCAGCCATTACCTGCAAGTGCGCCTGCAACGGCTGCACGGCACGCGGGTGGTGATCGAGGCGCAGCAGATCAACTTCATCGATTATTCGGGGGTGGAAATGCTGCATCAGGAGGCGCGGCGCCTGCTGCGTCAGGATCGCAGCCTGACCCTGCGCCGAGCGCGGCCGCAGGTGGTGGAGGAGTTGAGAAAGCTGGAAGGGCCGGAGAAATGCCCGATCCGGTTTGAGGATTGATCCAGAATCGGCGGTGCGGCCATTCGCGAGCAAGCCCGCTCCCACATTTGATCGCATTCCAATGTGGGAGCGGGCTTGCTCGCGAAGCTTTTAAAGGGCCAACTGGCGGCGTAGTTCGGCGAGCACCGGCGCCGTATCCGGACGTACCCCGCGCCACAGGAAAAATGCCTCGGCAGCCTGTTCAGCCAGCATCCCCAGGCCATCCATCGACACCGCCGCGCCATGCTCGCTGGCCCAACGGCAGAACGCGGTCGGTTCCTTGCCGTACATCATGTCGTAGCACAGGGTCTGGCCCGGTTCGATCAGGCTCGGCGCAATCGGCGGTACATCGCCGGTCAGACTGGCGGAGGTGGCGTTGATGATCACGTCCACCGGCTCCTGCAACCAGTCGAAACCACTGGCCGACACCGGACCCAGATCACCGAACAACTCTGCCAGCAGCTCGGCCTTGTCCACCGTGCGGTTGGCGATGATCACCGATGCCGGCTTCTCGGCCAGCAACGGCTCCAGCGCGCCACGCACCGCGCCGCCAGCGCCGAGCAGCAGGATGCGTTTGCCGGTCAGGCTGAAACCGGCATTCACCGTCAGGTCGCGCACCAGTCCGGCGCCATCGGTGTTGTCACCGAGCAACGAGCCGTCGGCCAGTTTGCTCAGGGTGTTCACCGCACCAGCGCGTTGCGCACGAGCGGTCAGGCTGTTCGCCAGGCGAAAGGCTTCTTCCTTGAACGGCACAGTGACGTTGGCGCCGCGCCCGTCCTGGAAGAACGCCGTGGCGCAGGCGCTAAAGTCGTCGAGTGGTGCCAGCAGGGTGCTGTAGTCGAGGCGCTGGCCGGTCTGCTCGGCGAACAGTTTGTGAATCATCGGCGACTTGCTGTGCCCGATCGGGTTACCGAAAACGACGTAACGATCCATCAGCAGTCCTCAGGCCTCGGCCAGCCAGTCGCGGTCTTGCAGGAAGTAGTCGGTCAGGCGCGCTTCTTCGCTGCCGGGCTCGGCCTTGAAGTCATAGGCCCAGCGCACTTGCGGCGGCAGCGACATGAGGATCGACTCGGTACGCCCGCCCGATTGCAGGCCGAACAGCGTGCCACGGTCGTAGACCAGGTTGAACTCGACGTAGCGGCCACGGCGGAATTCCTGGAATTCACGCTGTTTCGCGGTGAACGCATCGTTCTTGCGGCGTTGCACGATGGGCAGGTACGCATCGATGTAAGCGTCACCGATGGCGCGCATGAAGGCGAAACTGGTGTCGAAGTCCCACTCGTTCAGGTCATCGAAAAACAAGCCGCCGATGCCGCGCGGTTCGTGGCGATGCTTGATGTGGAAATAGGTGTCGCACCACGCCTTGTAGCGCGGGTAGACGTCCGCACCGAACGGCGCGCAGGCCTGTTCGGCGACGCGGTGCCAGTGGATGCAGTCTTCTTCGTTGCCGTAATACGGCGTCAGGTCGAAGCCGCCGCCGAACCACCAGACCGGCTCTTCGCCTTCCTTCTCGGCGATGAAAAAGCGCACGTTGGCGTGGGACGTCGGCACATGCGGGTTGTGCGGATGGATCACCAGCGACACGCCGAGGGCTTCGAAACCGCGACCGGCCAGTTCCGGACGGTGGGCGCTGGCCGACGGTGGCAGGCCGCTGCCGAACACGTGGGAGAAGTTGACGCCGCCCTTTTCGATCACCGTACCGTTCTCGATCACGCGAGTACGACCGCCACCGCCGGCAGGCCGGGTCCAGGCGTCTTCGACGAAGCGCGTGCCGCCGTCTTCGGTTTCCAGCGCGGCGCAGATGCGGTCTTGCAGGTCGAGCAGATAGGCCTTTACGGCGTCGGTGCGGGTCGTCATGGCTTCACCTTGAATCAGGGGCATCACTACGCGGGCGCCCCGCAGGCAGGGGGCGGCGCAAATGGGCGCGTAGCATAACACCGCAGACCCGAGCGCCGCAGTTGACGAAGATCAAGCATGGGAGTTGGATAGGGGCCTCGCAAAACGACCCAAGGAGTAGGCAGATGGCAAAGCGTATCCAGTTCCGCGCCCACGGCGGACCCGAAGTACTCGAGTATGTCGATTACCAGCCCGCCGCCCCCGGCCCGCAACAGGTGCGAGTGGCCAACAAAGCCATTGGCCTGAACTTCATCGACACCTATTTCCGCAGCGGTCTCTATGCGCCACCGGCGCTGCCATCGGGTCTGGGCGCTGAAGGCGCGGGTATCGTCGATGCGGTGGGCAGTGAAGTCACCCGGTTCAAGGTCGGTGATCGCGTGGCGTATGGCAGCGGCCCATTGGGTGCCTACAGCGAGTTGCACGTGCTGCCCGAAGCCAACCTGGTGAAACTGCCGGACGAGATCAGCTTCGAAACCGCCGCCGGGGTCATGCTCAAGGGCCTGACCGTGCAGTACCTGCTGCGCCAGACCTATGAACTCAAGGGTGGCGAAACCATTCTGTTCCACGCTGCTGCGGGGGGTGTCGGTTCGCTGGCCTGCCAATGGGCCAAGGCACTGGGCGTGAAACTGATCGGCACCGTCAGCTCGAAGGAAAAAGCCGAACTGGCCAAGGCCAACGGCGCCTGGGCAACCATCGACTACAGCCACGAAAACGTGGCACAGCGGGTGCTGGAGCTGACCGACGGCAAGAAAGTCCCGGTGGTGTACGACGGCGTCGGCAAGGACACCTGGCTGACCTCGCTCGACAGCGTCTCACCGCGCGGGCTGGTGGTGAGTTTCGGCAATGCCTCCGGTGCGGTGGACGGGGTGAACCTGGGGATTCTTTCGGCCAAGGGCTCGCTGTACGTGACCCGCCCGACCCTGGCGACCTACGCCAACAACGCCGAGAACCTGCAGCGTATGGCCGACGAGCTGTTCGAGATGATCATCAGCGGCAAGATCAAGGTGGACATCAGCCAGCGTTATCCACTGGCTGACGCGGCAAAGGCGCAGACCGAACTGTCGGCGCGGCGCACCACCGGCTCGACCATCCTGCTGCCCTGATCAACCTTCGGCATCTTGCCAGTCAGGTTTGAAACCCCATGGCTGGCAAGACAGTTCGAACGCGTTCAGCACCTCGGCAGAGGACACTCCAACGGTTTTTGCACCAGGTGGCCAACCGTCGCGTGATCGGGCTGTTGAACCGCCGCGAGGATTTGCCGCCACTCGGCTGACAACACCCAGTAATCGCCGCGTGCGCGCTGGTCGATGTGCAGCGCATTGGAGGCGATCGGCATCAGGCCGAAACGCTGATAAAAGCGCAGTTGTTGCGATCTGCACAACGCGGTCACCCCCTGATAACCGCGTTTTATCGCCCACTCGGTAGCGGCCGCCAACAGACCGTTGATCGCGATTGGCAGTTGATTGGGCGTGTACGAGATCAAGCGGCTGAATTCGACATGGCGCGACAGCGCCACCGTGGGCGAAACATGTTGCTGCGCCAGCGATACCCATTCGAACGGCGCCGGAGTCGCCCTCAAGACTGCCAACAGTTGATCGTGCCGATACAGCAGAAAGTGGGTACTTCGCGACTTTATCGCCAGTCTGGTTTCGAGCATCCGCGCCCGTGATGTCAGCATGTAATGCTGCAGCCGGAGTCGAAATTGCCGATCGACAAACCGGTCGAACTCCTGAGTATCCGCCCCCGCTTCAAGCATCACGATACGGCAACCCTCATGGTGACTCTTTAACGTCACCTGAAGCGCCTGCAGATAATCCGTGAGTTGCAAATTCGTAGTGTCCATTCTTTCTCCGCAGACCTTAACTTATCGAAGTATTTCGAGTGCAGGGAAAGGATGGTTGCTTTTGGCGATTCCGCCACGCCAGAAAGTCTGATAATCCGGTGGGAAAACTCAATGAATCCGGGTACTTGGCGACTTTTCCGACATAGAAACGGGCGTCATTGCAGGACAAATCGCACGTACGCGTAGTCCTCCTCGCCATCAAGGCGAAGAGGACTCACGTAAAGGTTTTCGAGCCAGGATCAGTCGGGACGAATGACCTTGCCGGTCGCCAGATCACGGATCACGCTGGGGTTCTTGCGCCCACCCAGTTGCCCGCCGAGGATCAGGTCGATCTGCCCACGGAAATACTGCTCGACGCGCAACCGCGTGCGCGCCGCCGGCCGTCCTTGCGGGTTCGCCGAGGTGGAGATCAGCGGCCCGACCATCGAGCACAGATCCCGCACCTGCGGATGATCGCTGACCCGCAGCGCCACCGTGTCATGCACGCCCGTCACCCACTCCGGCAGCAGGTTTTGATGCGGCACCAGCCAGGTGTTCGGCCCCGGCCAGGTACTGGCCATGCGGTCGAGCCACTCTTGCGGGAAGTCTTCGAACAGGAAGTCGAACTGGCGAATGTTGTCGGCGACCAGGATCAGGCCCTTGTCCACCGAACGGTTCTTGATCGCCAGCAGACGATCCACTGCCTCTTCGTTCCACGGGTCGCAACCCAGCCCCCAGACGGCTTCGGTTGGATAGGCAATCACCGCCCCGGCGCGAATCTCTCGTGCGGCTTGCTGCACACGCCAACTGTTGACCATGAAAAAACTCTCCGCAAACAGGTTTTGCGCAGTTTACCGATCTTCCCTGTAAAACCTAGCGTGTCCTGGCCTGCCAGCGACCGTTTTCACACACTGCCCGGCCTTCCATTTCCAGCTCGGTGAGTGCCGCGAGAACTTTGGGCAACGCCCAGCCGCTGCTGTCGACCAACGCTTCGCTGGTGTGCGGCGCCGCGTGCAGCAGGCGCAGCAAGGGGTGCCCGGCATCCGGCGTGTCTGTGGATAACGGCACATGCTGCCAGCCGCGCAGGGCTTCGAGGATGTGTTCGATGGTTTCGACCAGCACCGCACCGTCGCGGATCAACTGGTGACAGCCGCGTGCGCCAGGGTGATGGATCGAGCCCGGAATCGCGTACACCTCGCGGCCCTGCTCTGCCGCCAGCCTGGCAGTGATCAGCGAACCGCTGGCAACACTCGCTTCGACCACCAGCACACCGAGGGACAAACCGCTGATGATCCGATTGCGTCTGGGGAAGTTGCTCGCCGTCGGACCGGCGTCCAGTGGAAACTCCGAAAGCACCGCGCTGCCCGAGGCAATCATCGCGTCGGCCAGTCGGCGATTGCGCTGTGGATAAAACTTTTCCAGGCCGGTGCCGAGCACGCCGACGGTTTGCCCGCCGACGTCCAGCGCCGCTTGATGGGCAGCTGCATCGATGCCCAGCGCCAAGCCACTGGTGATGACAAAACCGGCCCCGGCGAGGCTGCGGGAAAATGCTGCAGCGGTGTCCATTCCCGGGCGTGAAGCACTGCGACTGCCGACCATCGCCAGTTGCGGTTTTTCCAGAATCAGCGGGGCGCCCGCAACAAACAACAGCGGTGGTGGGTCAGGGATCTGCGCCAGCAGCGCCGGATAATCCGCCTGGTCCAACAGCAATAGGTGCTGGCCGGGCCGCTCTAGCCAGCGCAATGCATGGCTGGCGCCGTCGCGCACTTCGGGGCTGCGCCGGGCCTCGGCCGACGCCGCCGGCAACCCCAGCGCACGCCAGGCACTGGCCGGCGCGCTCAGGGCTTTTGACGCAGAGCCGAAGGCTTCAAGCAGTTTGGCAAAACGTTTCGGACCGATTTCCGGCAAGCGGTGCAGGCGCAAACGCGCTTCCAGTTCCGCAGGGGAAACCGGCGTACAGGCAGACAGCATCGTGGATCATCCTTGATCGTTATAAGTCCCGAACCATTCGGAACAAGCTGTGGATAACTCTGTTGGTAACTTGTGAAGCCAGCTAAGGATTTCGTACCTTGTCGAGCACCGCCAGCGAGCGCGATGCGTTGAGTACCAGGCCATAACTGATTTTTTCGTAGGTGCGGAACACCATCAGCAAACCGGCGCGTTCGTCGGGGATTTTCAACGGCTGGCCGGTTACCCGGTCACGTACGGTTTCCCCGGTTTTCATCACTGCCAGAACGTTGCCTTCGACCAGGCCGTCGCGCTGGCCCTTGTTCAGGGTGACCACGTCCATCACGCCGATCTGCGTGACGCCGCGCGGCACGTCGATGATCAGGCCGTTGATGTTGGTGCTCGGGGCGCTGGGCATGAAGGTCGAATTGATCGAGCGCTCTTCGCCGCTGAACAAACGGTCGCCGAGGCGCACTTCCTGCGTGGTGCGTTGCAGGGCGAGGGTGGCGACATCGCCTTCGGTGGCAACGATTTCGCCGCCACCAACGTCATCGGCGTTGATCCCCAGGAACTCCTTGGTCTGCGGGTCGGTGTAGACCTTGCCCTGGCGGAAGATGCCGTACACCGGCTGACTGGGGTCGAAATGGCCACGGGCATAAATCCGGTCACCGGTGCCGGAAAGCACCCGCTCCGCATCGCCGGCGACGATATAGGGTGCCTTGTCGAAGTCCTCGACCTTGTCGACGATGCGGTTGCTCAGCAGAAAGGCGTTGATCGATTTCAGCGGAATGCTCGGGATCGCCTCGGCCACCGGGCTGGTGCGGATGCGTGGCGACAGTTTGATGGTGCCGCGCGACTCGCCGCGATTGACGGTCAGTCGAGGCTGGCCGTCGACATAACTCAGCGTCAGCGTGTCGCCGGGATAGATCAGGTTGGGGTTTTCAATTTGCGGGTTGGCCCGCCACAGCTGTGGCCATTGCCAGGGCTCGCGCAGGTATTTGCCGGAAATGTCCCAGAGTGTGTCTCCCGAAACCACCGTGTATTGCTGTGGAAAACCATCCCTGAGTTGCACTTGCCCTTGCGCCACGCCGGCCGAGACCAGAAGCAGCAGGGCGAGTAGTGTTTTCCTCATGCAGCGAATCCCTTTATCATGTGCGTTCGCGTGAACCGTCAGAGCCCCCGTGGCTCGCTACTGCAAATTGCATTAGCTACGCTTCACAACGGTAGCCTGCATCTTCGGACCTGCCAGGCCATCGACCCGACTTTACTCAATACGTGCAGCAATCAGCCTATGGCCATTTTAAACATCCTCGAATTCCCGGACCCGCGTCTGCGTACTATCGCCAAGCCTGTGGCTGTAGTGGACGACGAAGTGCGTCAGTTGGTCGATGACATGTTTGAAACAATGTATGAAGCGCCGGGCATCGGCCTCGCCGCGACCCAGGTCAACGTGCACAAACGTATCGTCGTGATGGACCTTTCCGAAGACCGCACCGAACCCCGGGTGTTCATCAACCCCGAGTTCGAATCGCTGACCGACGAGATGGATCAGTACCAGGAAGGCTGCCTCTCGGTGCCGGGTTTCTACGAAAACGTCGACCGCCCGCAGAAGGTCAAAATCAAGGCGCTGGACCGCGACGGCCAGCCTTACGAACTGATCGCCGAAGGCCTGCTCGCGGTGTGCATCCAGCACGAATGCGACCACCTCAACGGCAAGTTGTTCGTCGATTACCTGTCCACGCTCAAACGCGACCGGATCAAGAAGAAACTGGAAAAGCTGCATCGCCAGAACGCTTGATGCCCTCCTTCAAAGGCTTGCTGCGGCAAGCCTTTTTCTTTTTATGAGACGCCCTTCATGACTGAGCCACTGCGCATCGTTTTTGCCGGTACCCCGGAATTTGCCGCCGAACACCTCAAGGCCCTGCTGAACAGCCCTTACGAGATCGTTGCGGTCTACACCCAACCGGATCGTCCGGCCGGTCGCGGGCAAAAACTGATGCCGAGCCCGGTCAAACAGTTGGCCCTGGAAAATAATATCCAGGTGTTGCAGCCGCCGACCCTGCGCAACGCTGACGCTCAAGCCGAGCTGGCCGCGCTGAAACCGGACTTGATGGTGGTGGTCGCCTACGGCCTGATCCTGCCGCAAGCGGTGCTGGATATTCCGCGTCTGGGCTGCATCAACAGCCACGCCTCCCTGCTGCCACGCTGGCGCGGTGCGGCGCCGATCCAGCGCGCCGTGGAACACGGTGATGCCGAAAGCGGCGTGACCGTGATGCGCATGGAAGCGGGCCTCGACACCGGGCCGATGCTGCTCAAGGTCGTGACCCCGATCAGTGCCGACGACACGGGCGGCACGCTGCACGACCGTCTCGCCGAAATGGGCCCGCCCGCCGTGGTCCAGGCGATTGCCGGCCTGGCCGCCGGGACCCTCGAAGGCGAAGTGCAGAACGACGAGTTCGCCACCTACGCCCACAAACTGAACAAGGACGAAGCGCGCCTCGACTGGAGCCGTCCGGCGGTTGAGCTGGAGCGTCTGGTACGCGCCTTCAATCCATGGCCGATTACCCACAGCACCCTCAACGGTGAAGCGCTGAAAGTACTGGCCGCGACCCTGGCTGACGGCAAAGGCGCGCCGGGTGCAATCCTCAGCGCCAGCAAGGACGGCCTGATCGTCGCGTGCGGTGAGCAGGCGTTGTGCCTGACCCGTCTGCAACTGCCCGGCGGCAAGGCGCTGAACTTCAGCGACCTGTTCAACAGCCGTCGCGAGAAATTCGCCGTCGGTACCGTGCTCGGCGCCGTGGTGGACGCGCAATGAACCCGCGTCTGGCTGCCGCCAAGGCACTCGCTGCCGTCCTCAGCGGCAAGGCTTCGTTGAACAGCTCCCTGCCGACGCAACTGGACAAGGTCGAAGACCGTGATCGCGGCTTCACCCAGGATCTGGCGTTCGGCACCGCGCGCTGGCAGCCACGGCTGTCGGCGCTGGCAGAAAGACTTCTGCAGAAGCCGTTCAAGGCTGCCGACGCCGATGTCGAGGCGCTGCTGTTGGTCGGTCTCTATCAACTGCTCTACACCCGCGTGCCGCCGCACGCGGCCATCGGCGAAACCGTCGGTTGCGCCGACAAGCTGAAAAAGCCGTGGGCCAAGGGTCTGCTCAACGCCGTGCTGCGTAATGCCCAGCGCGAAAGCGAGACGATTTTTGCCGAACTGGAGCGCGATCCGGTGGTGCGCACCGCCCACCCGCGCTGGCTGCAAAAATCCCTGAAAGCCTTCTGGCCGGAGCAATGGGAAGCGATCTGCGCCGCGAACAACGCGCACCCGCCGATGATCCTGCGGGTCAACCGCCGGCATCACAGCCGCGACGCCTACCTCGGCTTGCTCAGCGACGCCGGCATCGTTGCCACGCCCTGCGTCTATAGCCGCGACGGCATCGTCCTTGAGGCCGCTGCCGATGTGCGCAGCCTGCCGGGGTTTGCCGAAGGCTGGATCAGTGTGCAGGACGAAGCCGCGCAACTGGCCGCCGATCTGCTCGATCTGGCCCCGGGCCAGCGAGTGCTCGACGCCTGCTGCGCCCCCGGCGGCAAGACCTGCCACATCCTTGAAGCCGAACCGGCGCTGGCCGGCGTGGTGGCGGTGGATCTGGAAGCCAAACGTCTGGTGCGGGTGAAGGAGAACCTTGAACGGCTGGGCCTGAGCGCCGAACTGATCGCTGCCGACGGTCGCGATACCGCCGCGTGGTGGGACGGCAAACCGTTCCAGCGCATCCTGCTCGACGCGCCATGCTCGGCCACCGGCGTGATCCGCCGCCATCCGGACATCAAGCTGACCCGTCAGGCCGACGACATCGCCGCCCTCGCGCTGCTGCAAGGCGAGCTCCTCGACGCCCTGTGGAAAACCCTCGAAGTCGGCGGCATCCTGCTCTACGCCACTTGCTCGACCTTGCCCACCGAGAACACCGAAGTCATTGCCGCGTTCCTTGAGCGCACGCCCGGTGCCCGCGAGCTGGATCTGGCCACCACGGCCGGGATCAAACAGCCCCATGGTCGCCAATTGCTGGCCCAGCAGGGCGGGCATGACGGGTTCTACTACGCCAAGCTGATCAAGATCGCTGCCGCGCGCGGCTAAACGGATTCAATGGAGTGACTGGATGAAAATCATCATCCTCGGTGCGGGGCAGGTCGGCGGTTCGCTGGCTGAACACCTGGCGAGCGAAGCCAACGACATCACCGTGGTCGACACCGACGGCGAGCGCCTGCGCGACCTCGGCGACCGCCTCGACATCCGCACCATTCAGGGCCGCGGCTCGCTGCCTTCGGTGCTGCGCCAGGCCGGCGCCGACGATGCCGACATGCTGGTGGCGGTGACCAACAGCGACGAGACCAACATGGTCGCCTGCCAGGTCGCCCACACGCTGTTCCACACCCCGACCAAAATCGCCCGGGTGCGCGAAGCGTCCTACCTCAATCGCGAAGAACAGCTGTTCCAGAACGAAGCGATTCCGGTCGACGTGCTGATCAGCCCCGAGCAGGTGGTGACCAACTACATCAAGCGCCTGATCCAGCATCCAGGCGCGCTGCAAGTGATCGACTTCGCCGAAGGCCAGGCGCAACTGGTGGCGGTGCGCGCCTATTACGGCGGGCCGCTGGTGGGCCAACAGCTGCGCCAGCTGCGCGAACACATGCCGAATGTCGAGACGCGTGTCGCGGCGATTTTCCGCCGCGACCGGCCGATCCTGCCGCAAGGCGACACGGTGATCGAGGCCGATGACGAAGTCTTCTTCATCGCCGCCCGTGAGAATATTCGCGCGGTGATGAGCGAAATGCGCCGCCTCGACGAAACCTACAAGCGCATCGTGATTGCCGGCGGCGGGCAGATCGGCGAGCGTCTGGCCGAGGCCATCGAGAGCCGTTATCAGGTGAAGATCATCGAGATGAACCCGGCACGCTGCCGCTACCTCTCGGATACCCTCGACAGCACCGTGGTGCTGCAGGGCAGCGCGTCGGACCGTGATCTGCTGCTGGAAGAGAACATCGCCGACGCCGACATCTTCCTCGCCCTGACCAACGATGACGAAGCCAACATCATGTCGTCGTTGCTGGCCAAACGCCTGGGCGCGAAGAAGGTGATGACGATCATCAACAACCCGGCGTACGTCGACCTGATCCAGGGCGGCGACATCGACATCGCCATCAGCCCGCAACTGGCGACCATCGGCACCTTGTTGGCCCACGTACGGCGTGGCGATATCGTCAGCGTGCACTCACTGCGTCGGGGCGCGGCGGAAGCCATCGAGGCGATTGCCCACGGTGATGCGAAGTCGAGCAAGGTCATCGGCCGACCGATCGAAAAAATCGGCCTGCCACCGGGCAGCACGATTGGCGCGATCATCCGCAACGAAGAAGTGATCATCGCCCACGACGATACGGTGATCGAAACCGGTGACCATGTGATTCTGTTCCTTGTGGATAAAAAGCATATCCGCGATGTGGAGAAGCTGTTTCATGTGGGTCTCAGCTTCTTCTGATCCGGATTACTGGGTGATCAGACTGGCCCCATCGCGAGCAGGCTCACTCCTACAGGGGAACGCATTCCAAATGTGGGAGCGGGCATGCTCGCGAAAGCGGTGTAACTGACACCGATCAACACCTGACACTCCACAGAAAAGGACTCCGCCCATGCTCGAATCCCTGGAAAAAATGCTCGCCAAGGGTGTGGATAACTCACTGCTGCGCTTCGGCCTCGGCAAGGGTTATCTGGATTTGGGCGAGAACGCCAAAGCCGCCGAGCATTTCCAGCGCTGTGTCGGCTTCGACCCGAAGTACTCGGCGGCGTGGAAGCTATTGGGCAAGGCGCAACTCGCACTCGGCGATCACGCCGCCGCAAGGCAGGCATGGGAACAAGGTCTGGAAGCCGCCCGCGCCCATGGCGACAAGCAGGCCGAGAAGGAGATGGCGGTGTTTCTGAAGAAGCTCGATCGTCAGGCGCAATAAGCTAGAGATAGCGCAGGCCGATGCCCTCGGCATCCACCGTCACCACTTCCATTCGCACCCGTGGCGCGCCTGTGGGTAAATCCTGCACTTGGCCATAAACCACCGCACCCTTGGGCAGCGAAGCCAGGCGCGGATGCTCGACATACACCCCGGTGGCCGACAGATTGCGCGTCTGGCCCAGGCATTCGCCAAAGCTGTCGTGGGTGATCTTGATGCGAAACGACTTGCGGTGTTCGGACATCTTCTTGCGCCCTTGAATGAACGTTGTGGATAACCTCGACGCAAGGTTATCCACAGATCATGCCAATATCGTTGAATCCAGCTCAGTACCAGCGCGCTTCGCCCGGCGGCCGCTTTTTGAAACGCTTCATGCTCCACATGTACTGGCTCGGATATGCCGCGACATAGCGCTCGACCACCTTGCTCATGGCCGCGCAGGATTCCTCGGTATCGGTGCTGTACATGGCTTCCGGCGCCGCTTCGAGGATCACTTTGTAGCCAGAACCGTCCGGCAGACGCAAGGCATGCAGGAACACGCCGACCGCTTTGCCGCCGGCGAGCATGTTCGGCACGAATTTGCTGGTCAGCGCCTGGGTGGCGAAGAACGGCACGAAGATCCCGGCGGATTCGGCCGGTTCCGGGTCAGCCGGAATGCCCACTGCACCACCTTTGCGCACTTCCTTGATGACGCTGAGGATGCCTTCCTTGGTGGAAGCGGCGACTTTGTTGCCCAGTTGCACGCGTTGTTTGCGCAGCAGCTCATCCACCGCTTTGAGCTTCGGCGGGCGGTAGAAAATGATCGGTTTGCACTGGCTGCAATAGAAGTGGTTGAGCACTTCCCAGTTGCCCAGGTGGCTGGTGATGCCGACCACGCCTTTGCCCGAGGCCAGCGCCTCCTTGAGGATGTCGAGGCCTTCGACTTCGCGCACCAGATCGATGGAGCGCTGGGCCGGCCAGATCCACGCGCAGGCGCTTTCGGTCAGGGACTTGCCGATGTCTTTGAGGCTCTGGCCGACCAGGCGCTCGCGCTCGGCCGGGTCCATCTGTGGAAAACATTTGGCGAGGTTGATCCGCACCACGTCGCGGGAGCGGTTGGGGGTTTTCCACATGATCCAGCCGATCGCCGAACCCACGGCCTGCACGGCCCGCCATGGCAGCAGGGCAAACAGCCGCAGAGCGCCTACCAGCAAGGCGCCTTTAAACTTTTCCACAGGTCACTCCTGATTTTGTGCTGTGCGCGAGGCGGCCATTCTAACCGCCGTTGACCAGCTGCGCGTAGCGGTCGCAGTCCTGAGTGTGATCCATGACCATGCCCGAGGCCTGCATCAGCGCATAGCAAATGGTCGGGCCGACGAAGGTGAATCCGGCCTTTTTCAGGGCTTTGCTCATCGCCACGGCTTCGGGGGTGATGGCCGGGACTTCGCTGCGATCCTTGAAATGATTGATGACCGGTTTGTCACCGACAAACGACCAGAGGAAGGCCACCGGATCTTCCAGCGCCAGCCAGGCCTGGGCGTTGCGCCGGGCGGCATTGAGTTTGAGGCGGTTGCGGATGATCCCCGGATCAAGCATCAACTCAGCGATTTCGGCGTCGCTCATCTGCGCCACGCGCTGCACGTCGAAGCCGTACAACACCTCGCGGTAGCGCTCGCGTTTGCGCAGCACAGTGATCCAGGAAAGGCCGGCCTGGAACCCTTCGAGCAAAAGCAACTCGAACAAACCCTGCGCATCGCGTAGCGGCGTGCCCCACTCCTGATCGTGATAAGCCATGTACAGCGGATCTTCGGTACACCAAAAGCAGCGTGGCATAAGGCTCCAGGGGGTGGAGGTGCGACTGAATCGGGTATACTCCCGCTCTTTAAATCGCAGCCCAAGAAACAGGTGAATTTCGTGAGCCAGCCTACGCCAGCCGTGCGTACCTTCCAAGACTTGATCCTCGCGCTCCAGCAATACTGGGCCGAGCAAGGTTGTGTGGTACTTCAGCCCTACGATATGGAAGTAGGCGCCGGCACTTTCCACACCGCGACCTTCCTGCGCGCCATCGGCCCGGAAACCTGGAACGCCGCGTACGTGCAGCCAAGCCGCCGTCCGACTGACGGCCGCTACGGGGAAAACCCGAACCGTCTGCAGCACTACTATCAGTTCCAGGTCGTCCTGAAGCCGAACCCGGACAACTTCCAGGAACTGTACCTGGGCTCGCTCAAGCATGTCGGCCTGGACCCACTGGTCCACGACATCCGCTTCGTCGAAGACAACTGGGAATCGCCGACCCTCGGCGCCTGGGGTCTGGGCTGGGAAGTCTGGCTCAACGGCATGGAAGTGACCCAGTTCACTTACTTCCAGCAGGCCGGCGGCATCGAATGCTACCCGGTGACCGGCGAGATCACCTACGGTCTCGAGCGTCTGGCCATGTACCTGCAGGGCGTGGATTCGGTCTACGACCTGGTCTGGGCCGACGGTCCGTTCGGCAAGGTGACCTACGGCGACGTGTTCCACCAGAACGAAGTGGAACAGTCCACCTACAACTTCGAACACGCCAACGTCGACAAACTGTTCGAACTGTTCGACTTCTATGAAAGCGAAGCCAAGCGCCTGATCGAACTCGACCAGCCGCTGCCGTTGCCGAGCTACGAAATGGTCCTGAAGGCCTCGCACACCTTCAACCTGCTGGATGCGCGCCGGGCGATCTCGGTGACCGCGCGTCAGCAATACATCCTGCGCGTGCGCACCCTGGCGCGTTCCGTTGCGCAAGCCTACCTGCTGGCCCGCGCCAAGCTGGGCTTCCCGATGGCGACCCCGGACCTGCGTGACGAAGTACTGGCCAAGCTGGAGGCTGCACAATGAGTGCTCAAGATTTTCTGGTTGAACTGGGCACCGAAGAACTGCCACCCAAAGCCCTGAACACCCTGGCTGAAGCGTTCCTCGCCGGTATCGACAAGGGCCTGCAAGCTGCCGGCCTGAGCTACGAAAGCAAAACCGTCTACGCCGCACCGCGTCGTCTGGCCGTGCTGATCACGGCGCTGGCCACCCAGCAGCCGGATCGCAGCATCAACCTCGACGGCCCGCCGCGTCAGGCTGCGTTCGACGCTGAGGGCAACCCGACTCAGGCAGCCCTGGGCTTTGCCAAGAAGTGCGGCGTCGAGCTGAGCGAAATCGACCAGAGCGGTCCGAAACTGCGCTACAGCCAGAACATCGCCGGCAAGCCGACCGCGAGCCTGCTGCCGACCATCGTCGAAGATTCGCTGAACGACCTGCCGATCCCGAAACGCATGCGTTGGGGTGCGCGCAAGGAAGAGTTCGTGCGTCCGACCCAGTGGCTGGTGATGCTGCTCGGTGATCAGGTCATCGACTGCACCATCCTCGCGCAAAAGGCTGGCCGCGACTCCCGCGGTCACCGCTTCCATCACCCGGAAAGCGTGCGCATCGGTTCGCCGTCGAGCTATCTGGCCGACCTGCGTGCCGCTTATGTCCTGGCCGATGCCAACGAGCGTCGCGAGATCATCAGCAAGCGCACCGAAGAGCTGGCGACCCGTCAGGAAGGCACCGCGATCGTGCCGCCGGCGCTGCTCGACGAAGTGACCGCGCTGGTTGAATGGCCGGTGCCGCTGGTGTGCTCGTTCGAGGAACGCTTCCTCGACGTGCCGCAGGAAGCGCTGATCACCACCATGCAGGACAACCAGAAGTATTTCTGCCTGCTGGATGCCGACGGCAAGTTGCTGCCACGGTTCATCACCGTCGCCAACATCGAAAGCAAGGATCCGCAGCAGATCGTCGCCGGTAACGAGAAAGTGGTTCGCCCACGCCTGACCGACGCCGAGTTCTTCTTCAAGCAAGACAAGAAGCAGAAACTCGAAGACTTCAACCTGCGCCTGCAGAACGTGGTGTTCCAGGAAAAGCTCGGCAGCGTCTACGACAAGGCCGAGCGCGTGTCGAAACTGGCGGCGTACATCGCCGCACGTATCGGCGGCAACGCTTCGTGGGCGGCCCGTGCCGGCTTGCTGTCGAAGTGCGACCTGGCCACCGAAATGGTCGGCGAGTTCCCGGAGATGCAAGGTGTCGCCGGTTACTACTACGCGCTCAATGACGGCGAGCCGGAAGACGTCGCGCTGGCGCTGAACGAGCAGTACATGCCACGCGGTGCCGGTGCTGAACTGCCGGCGACCCTGACCGGTGCGGCCGTGGCAATCGCCGACAAGCTCGACACCCTGGTCGGCATCTTCGGTATCGGCATGCTGCCAACCGGCAGCAAAGACCCGTATGCCCTGCGCCGTGCGGCACTGGGTGTGCTGCGCATCCTGATCGAGAAAAAACTCGACCTCGATCTGAACGATGCTGTGGCTTTCGCCGTGGCCGCGTTCGGTGCCAAGGTCAAGGCTGCCGGCCTGAACGACGCGGTGCTGGAATTCATCTTCGACCGTCTGCGTGCGCGTTACGAAGACGAAGGCGTCGATGTCGCCACTTACCTGTCGGTACGTGCGCTGAAGCCGGGTTCGGCGCTGGACTTCGACCAGCGTGTGCAAGCGGTTCAGGCCTTCCGCAAACTGCCGGAAGCGGCAGCGCTGGCAGCGGTCAACAAGCGTGTGTCGAACCTGTTGAGCAAAGTCGAAGGCTCGGTGCCGACCGTGGTCGAAGCCAAATACTTCGACAACGCCAACGAGTTTTCGCTGTACTCGGCGATCCAGCAAGCGGATCAGGCGGTGCAGCCAATGGCCGCAGCGCGTCAGTACAACGAATCGCTGGCACGTCTGGCTGCATTGCGTGAGCCGGTAGACGCGTTCTTCGACGCCGTCATGGTCAATGCCGAAGACGCCAAGGTCCGGGCCAACCGCTACGCGCTGCTGGCGCGCCTGCGTGGTCTGTTCCTCGGGGTTGCCGACATTTCGCTGCTGGGTTGAGGGACTGCTGTTGAAACTGCTGATTCTCGATCGGGACGGAGTGATCAATTACGACTCCGACGCTTATATCAAGTCGGTGGAGGAGTGGATTCCTTTGCCCGGCTCGATCGCAGCGATTGCGCAGTTGAGCAAGGCCGGCTGGACGGTGGCGGTGGCCACCAACCAGTCGGGCATTGCTCGCGGCTATTACGACCTCGCCACCCTCGATGCCATGCACGCGCGCCTGCGCGAGCTGGTGGCGGAGCAGGGCGGTGAAGTCGGGCTGATCGTGTACTGCCCGCATGGCCCGGATGAGGGTTGCGATTGCCGCAAACCGAAACCGGGGATGTTGAAAACCATCGCCGAGCATTACAACGTGGCGCTGACGAATGTCTGGTTCGTCGGCGACAGCCTTGGTGACCTGGAGGCCGCCAAAGCCGTCGATTCACAGCCCGTTTTGGTAAAGACCGGGAAAGGCGAAAAAACTCTGGGCAAGACCCTTCCGGTCGGCACCCTGATTTTTGACGATCTGGCGGCGATTGCCGCAGAACTTATCCACAACTAGAGTGCTTCTGAAGTTCCTGACCAGGGATTGATCGGGAGTGCGCTTGAACAGTCGGGCATCGCCCGTAACGGTAAACGTCGCCATGTCGATACTGCAGGCCATCAGAATCTTCCTCTTTTACCTGCTGCTGGGCACCACTGCCTTGCTGTGGTGCAGCCTGAGCTTTTTTATCGCGCCCTTTTTGCCGTTCAAGGCGCGCTATCGTTTCATCAACGTGTACTGGTGCCGTTGCGCCTTGTGGTTGACCAAGGTGTTTCTCGGCATTCGTTACGAGATCAAAGGCGCGGAAAACGTGCCGGACCGGCCCTGCGTGATTCAGTCGAACCACCAGAGCACTTGGGAGACGTTCTTTCTCTCCGCTTATTTCTCGCCCTTGAGCCAGGTGCTCAAGCGTGAATTGCTGTACGTGCCGTTCTTCGGCTGGGCCATGGCCATGCTGCGGCCGATCGCGATTGACCGCGACAACCCGAAAGCGGCACTCAAGCAAGTGGCCGCCAAAGGCGATGAACTGCTCAAGGATAACGTCTGGGTATTGATCTTTCCTGAAGGCACCCGCGTTCCTTACGGCACCGTCGGCAAGTTCTCCCGCAGTGGCAGCGCGTTGGCGGTGAATGCGGCGCTTCCGGTACTGCCGATTGCACACAATGCCGGCAAATTCTGGCCGAAAATCGGCTGGGGCAAGCAGCCGGGCGTGATCACCGTGGTCATCGGCGAGCCGATGTATGCCGAAGGCACTGGCCCGCGCGCTATCGCCGATCTGAACGACCGGGTACAAGCCTGGAACGAACGGACTCAGCGCGAAATGGGTTCGCTTCCGCCGGCACCGCAGGCGCCTGCAGCCAGTGATCAGATGGCTGTCTGAGATTTTGTGGATAACCTGTGTACGGTTTTGTTAAAAAGGCCTGAATCTTTAATTTAAGTAACTGATTTACTTATATATTTCTCAAGCTCATAAAGCACCGTAAAAGGTGCATAAGTTTTTTTCGGAAGTAAAAAAACCGGCTGATATAGCCGGTTTTTTTGTGCCTGTTCACTCAGCGATCAGCGGTAACTGCAGCCGGAACGTGGTGCCTCGATCGACGATGCTATGGCACTCGATGCTGCCGCCATGATGATCAACTACTGCCTTGACCATCGACAGCCCTAAACCCACACCATCGATACCTTGCGCCGATGAAAAGCGTCGGTACTGCATGAACAGATCCGGCAATTCCTCAGCGGCGATGCCTTTGCCCTGATCGCTCAGTTCACAGCGCAACCAGTCGCCCTGGCAACTGACACTCAACTCGATCGTTGTGTCGGCCGGGCTGTACTTGATGGCGTTTTCCAACAGGTTGAACAAGGCGCGGGTCAGCAGGCCTTGATCAGCGTTGATCAGACGCTCCTGGGATTGTTCGTCCATCGTGTGCAGCAGTTTTATGCTTTTCTGCTGGGCGATGGGCAACGCCTGATCCAGCACGTCCAGCACCAGCATCGCGAACAGGCTGGGCTGAAACTGGTAAGCCTCGGATTCCGCCCGCGCCAGCAACACGAAGCCATCGGTCAATTCCAGCGCGCGGCGTACCTGGCGCTCGATCTGCTCGAACAGCGGTGAATCCGCTCCGGCCTGATGGCGATGCACATCGAGCAGAGCAAGGATCGCCGAATGCGGGGCGCGCAGGTCGTGGGACAGAAAACGCAGCAGTACGCCGCGCTGTTCTTCAGCGGCGCGTTCGGCACTCAGGTCGGTGAGGCTCAGCAGCCAGCCAATGGGAGTATCGCCGTCCACCGGCAGCAATGCCGCCCGCTCCAGACGCAGGCTGCGTTCCTTGTGATCGCGAAACTCCAGCAGTGCCAGGGTGGACAATGCCGGGCGCGGTTCTGTGGACAACTCCGGGTAACCGAGACGGGCCAGTTGCTCGAGAACGTCGCCGCCCACCAGCGGGTGATCGAACAATACCCGAGCCTTGCGATTACCCAAGAGAATCTGCCCCTTGGGATCGCTGATCAGCGTCGCCACCGGCAGGTACTCCAGACCGTCGGCAATGAAGCGCCGGGTATCGCGGGTGCGGCTCATGGCTTGCTCCAGCGCCATGATCTGGCCCTGCAGCTGATCAGCGCTGGTGAATTGCGCGCGGCGCCGTTCCGGAAATACTTTTGGCTCGCGGTCCAGCCGCGCCAGCTCCCAGCCAAAGTACGTCAGCACCACGCTCAGGCGCCGCCAGTTCCAGATCAGGTAACCGAACAACATGCCGAGCGCCGATGGGGTCGGTGACCACCAGTGCCGAACTTCCGCCAGCCCGGCGCTGGCCAGCAACACGCACGCCACCCCGCCCAATGTTACCCAGATCGCCCAGCGCGGGCGCCACAGCAGCAAGCCGAGGACACACGCCACCAGCCCCACCGAAAGCAATGCGCTCAAGCCCGGCGACGTGTCATGCAGATTGATCTGCGCGCGATACGACAACAAGGCAGTCAGCGGCAACAACACTAGACTTATCCACAACCACTCACGGACCAGCCGCCGAAACAGGCGCTGGACCTGACTCGGCTCGCGGCTTTCACGCCGACGCGGGCTATTCATGACAAACAGGGCAGGTGACAGTGAATGGTTTCATGGGTCACAGGTCTGAGGATGTAGATCCGAAGAATCATAGCGGACGACGACCGATGGTGGATTGCTTACTTTCACCGCACAGGCCAAGCCGTTATGGTGGCCGGCCACTGCCCAAGCAACAAGGAACCCACGCGTATGCGCGTTGCGATACTGGACGATGAACCCGCCGAACTGCGTCGGGTCGAGCAAACCCTGCAGCAGATGGCTGCGGTGGGAGACCAGCCCTGGTCGCTGCACAGCTTTGAGCGGGGCGAGGATCTGCTGCGCCAGTTGCGCCGGGACACCTTCGACCTGCTGATCCTCGACTGGCAACTGCCCGACCTGACGGGCCTGGCGCTGCTGCGCTGGACCCGTGAGCACATGGAGTCGCCACCCGCCGCGATCATGCTGACCAGCCGCGACGGCGAAAGCGATATCGTCCAGGCGCTGAACGCCGGTGCCGACGATTACGTGAGCAAACCGTTCCGCCCCAACGAGTTGAAAGCCCGAGTCGCCGCCGTACTGCGCCGGCATAGTCAGCAACGCAGTACCGCTGCCGAAGTCCTGACCTTCAATGACCTGACCTTCGACGATGCCGAACTGAGCGTCACCCGCGAGGGCAAGGCAGTCATCATGACCGAGCGTGAATACCGCCTGGCGCGCTGCCTGTTCAGTAACCTGGGTCGACCGTTGTCGCGCGAGTACCTATACGAACGCTTCTGGCCCCATGAAGAAGTGGCGTCGTCACGGCCACTGGATACGCACATCTATCGCCTGCGCAACAAACTGGGGCTGACGGCGGATCGGGGTTGGCAGTTGCTGACCATTTATGGGTATGGCTATCGATTGGAAAGCGTAACGCCAGCTCAGGAATAAAGCCCACCGCATCGTAGCCTTCGGCAGCCCGACAAGAGATCAATGAAGCGTCAGCCCTAATAGCCCGATTGCCAGTTCACGCTCATCATCGCCCATACCCAATTCACGAGGGCTGATGGCGAGGGGAAGATTGAACTTGAGACGCATGAAGCCTTCGCGCGCTATCGACGCTCGTACTTCGGCCGGGAGCGTAATGTCGAATGTGTTGGAAGCGGTGGTCAGGCTGGCGCCAAGGACCTGGAAATCATTAATACGGATCTCCATTGCCTGGCGTGGGTAGGCCTGGGTCACGAAGGTATTGGTTTCGAGCGACACAGCGCTCACATCTGCGCTGGGTCTGAGTATCACTTCAGCCTCTTTGCCGACTGAACCGGTGCCCCATGCTTCGGAGTCCCACCAGCCTTTGGCAAGCGCGGTACTCCCCGTACTTCCTTCCGTGAACTGGATTCTCTCGCCGAGCCTGACCGCGGGGATCAGCTCGTGCAAATCGGCTTCAGGAAATTGTGGGCACTCGGAACAGCGTTTCCAACCCGGTGCGAGCACCTGAAAACCGTCGACTTTTATCAGCGAATCGGTACTTCGATCGATGGTGAATGCCGCTTGAAGCGTTGAACGCTGATCGAGAACGTAGAGGGAATCAGCCTCGAAACGTCCTGATGCAATGACCTTGGCTGCCGCGCTCTGCGCGGACTGCAGAGACGCATAATTCACTCTTCCCAGATAAACCGCGTCCGTTGCGAGATGGTATTTACCCGCGTAATCGGCAAGTTCTATCCAATGGGTCGAATAGCTTTGTGGCTTGATCCATCGCACCTTTTGATAGTGCGACGCTGCGATGCTCCAGAAAGGATCAACCAATGGGGTTTTCCATTGCGCGCTGGGGGAGGCCATCAGTTTGCTGCGAATGGTTTCCCAGCCCGCACGGGTATCGACCACCTGCAGCACGAGTGCTGTCGCGAATAACAGGACCGCAGTACGAGACCTGTAACCACGCACAATCACAAACAGCACCGCAAAGATCGTCGCGTACATGACGGGCCAGATCATCCGGCCAGCTGCGCGGAAAACACCGGCTTTCGCGATGATGAATTCCGGTAGCCAATAGTGGAGTTCGAAGGGACCAATGCCGACATTATTGGAAAACGCATAGATCATCAGCCCGAACAGGGCGAGCAATAACACCCAACGCGGACGAATAACAGAAAGGAACTGACTGCGACCCGACAACAGCAACGGCAGCGCGCAAACGGTTAGAAAAAGCACCCCCAGCCCTGGAAAAGCCAGCCCATCGATATCGCCCGGTACGCCGGGCAAATCACCCAGTACGTAGGACCATCCGGCAGAGTCGAAGAAGGTCAGCACATTGGCGCGCAACAATCCAAACCCGATTAAACCGAGTCCAGCACTATCGACACTGAAATAGCCTGCCTGCCAGCAGCAGAAACCCGTCAGCACCAGGATGCCGGCCAGTTCGGCAAAGGCTTTCCCCGGCGTCAGCTGGCGTTTGATGGTTCTCGCCAGCAGATCCGCCAGCCAGATCAACGCGACCATAGCCAGCAGATAGGCATGCACCAGCGCCGATGCAACCAACAAAGCTGCCCAGGCAAAGGATTGTTTACGGGTAGAAGGGCGCAGGGCCAGATACAAAGCGGTCAGGACCAGAAAATGCCCCGCGAGGGACAAGTGCTCGCCCATCCGAAGAATCATCGCGGGAGCGAAGAGAAAGAGCGCCGAACCGAGCAAGCGCACCATCAGGTGGTCGCTGGCCAAACCCATCAGCTTCCACGCAAACCAACTCTGGAGCACGAAACACATCAGGAACCAGAGACCGAAATATTGGAACGGTTCGGGCAATAACGCTGCGAACGGCTTGAAGAGCAACGCAAAGAGCGGGTTTGAATCCGAAAATACGATGGCGTTGCTCAGTTCCAGCCCGTACGACGGATTGAGTCCGACAGGAAATGACCAAGGCGCATTCCTGAAAAACACCCACCCCAAATAATGCGTAGCCGGATCGCCACTGCTCAGCCATGCGATGTTTTGCGGATTCAGCGCTCTGGGGCCAACGACAATCAGAAAGGCCAGCACGCCCATCAATAGAGGTAAAAGATTGACCGGCAAGCGTTTGACCAGATCCTTCATCGATAAACGTCCATTTGTCATGCGCCCGTCAATGTGCAGGCAGAAATCGAGCTGTATCGTACGTAAAAAAAAGCCCGCTTGCGCGGGCTTTCTCTTGCTTTGGCAGGCCGCCCTGAAGGGTGCCCGAGCGGTCACTGACCTGGATCAGAAGTCCAGGTTGGAAACCGCCAGCGCATTGCTCTCGATGAAGTCACGGCGAGGTTCGACCGCATCACCCATCAGGGTGTTGAAGATCTGGTCTGCGCCAATGGCGTCTTCGATGGTGACTTTCAGCATGCGGCGCACGCTTGGGTCCATGGTGGTTTCCCACAGCTGATCCGGGTTCATTTCGCCCAGACCTTTATAGCGCTGGATGGTGTGGCGCTTGGTGCTTTCGGCCATCAGCCAGTCGAGGGCTTCCTTGAACTCGGTGACCGCTTTCTTGCGCTCGCCACGCTGGATGTACGCGCCGTCGTCGAGCAGGGTGCTCAGTTGAGCGCCGAGGGTGACGACGGTCTTGTAGTCGTTGCTGCCGAAGAAGTCGCGGTTGAAGGTGACGTAGTTCGACAGGCCGTGGGAGATCAGCTCGACCTCTGGCAGCCACACGCCACGTTCACGATCTTCACGCAGGCTGGCCTTGTAGACCAGACCCGACTTCTCGACGGTGCGCAGACGTACTTCGTACTGAGCCAGCCAGTCTTGCATCTTCGCGTGGTCGCCGAGCATTTCCAGGCTCACGGCAGGCAGGTAGATGAAGTGCTCGGTCAGTTCCTGCGGGTACAGGCGCGACAGACGTTTGAGGGTCTTCATCACCATGCGGAAGTCGTTGACCAGACGCTCGAGCGCTTCACCGGAAATGCCCGGGGCCTCTTCGTTCAGGTGCAGGCTCGCATCTTCCAGGGCCGACTGCGTCATGTACTCTTCCATGGCGTCGTCGTCTTTGATGTATTGCTCTTGCTTGCCTTTCTTGACCTTGTACAGCGGCGGCTGGGCGATGTAGATGTAGCCGCGCTCGATCAGCTCCGGCAACTGACGGAAGAAGAAGGTCAGCAGCAGGGTACGGATGTGCGAACCGTCGACGTCAGCATCGGTCATGATGATGATGTTGTGATAGCGCAGCTTGTCGATGTTGTACTCTTCGCGCCCGATACCACAGCCCAGTGCGGTGATCAGCGTGCCCACTTCCTGGGACGAGATCATCTTGTCGAAGCGTGCTTTCTCGACGTTGAGGATCTTGCCCTTCAGCGGCAGGATCGCCTGGGTCTTGCGGTTACGCCCCTGCTTGGCAGAGCCGCCCGCGGAGTCACCTTCCACGAGGTACAGTTCAGACAGCGCAGGATCTTTTTCCTGGCAGTCAGCGAGCTTGCCCGGCAGACCGGCGATGTCCAGCGCGCCTTTGCGGCGGGTCATCTCACGGGCCTTGCGCGCCGCTTCACGGGCACGGGCCGCGTCGATCATCTTGCCGACGACCAGCTTGGCTTCGTTCGGGTTTTCCAGCAGGAAGTCGGAGAAGTACTTGCCCATCTCCTGCTCGACCGCGGTCTTCACTTCGGAAGACACCAGCTTGTCTTTGGTCTGCGAGCTGAACTTCGGATCCGGCACCTTCACCGAGATGATCGCGGTCAGGCCTTCACGGGCATCGTCACCGGTGGTGGCGACTTTGTGCTTCTTCGCCAGACCTTCCTGCTCGATGTAGTTGTTCAGGTTACGCGTCAGTGCGGAACGGAAACCCACCAGGTGAGTACCGCCGTCGCGCTGTGGAATGTTGTTGGTGAAGCACAACAGGTTCTCGTTGAAGCTGTCGTTCCACTGCAGGGCGATTTCCACGCCGATGCCGTCTTCACGCTGGATGTTGAAGTGGAACACCTGGTTGACCGCAGTCTTGTTGGTGTTCAGGTATTCAACGAACGCACGCAGGCCGCCTTCGTACTTGAACAGTTCTTCCTTGCCGCTGCGCTCGTCCTTGAGGACGATGCCGACACCGGAGTTGAGGAAGGACAGTTCACGAATGCGCTTGGCCAGGATGTCCCAGCTGAAGTGAATGTTCTTGAAGGTTTCGCTGGAAGCCTTGAAGTGGATCTGGGTACCGGTGGTTTCGCTGTCGCCAACGATCGCCATCGGCGCCTGAGGTACACCGTGGATGTAGGTCTGTTCCCAGATCTTGCCGCTGCGGCGTACGGTCAGTACCAGCTCTTCGGACAGGGCGTTCACGACCGAAACACCTACACCGTGCAGACCGCCGGATACCTTGTAGGAGTTGTCGTCGAACTTACCGCCAGCGTGGAGGACGGTCATGATGACCTCGGCGGCGGAAACGCCTTCCTCTTTGTGCACGTCTACCGGGATGCCACGGCCGTTGTCTTTGACGGTGATGGACTCATCCGGGTGGATGATGATGCTGATGTCGTCGCAGTGGCCAGCGAGGGCTTCGTCGATCGAGTTGTCGACCACCTCGAACACCATGTGGTGCAGACCGCTGCCATCGTCGGTGTCACCAATGTACATACCGGGACGTTTGCGTACGGCATCCAGGCCTTTCAGCACTTTAATGCTCGTTGAGTCGTACGTATTTTCTTCGCTCAATGCCTTCACTCCCGATGGTCGTGGGTCTGGGTGATACGGCCCTGTTCCACGTGGAACAGAGCGACTGGCGTTTCCGTCTGCCAGCCTTCCCTCAATAATTCGTGATCTACACAGGTGATGAACACCTGGCAGCGTAAGTCTTCCAGCAAGCGGCACAGCGCGCGACGGTGGCTCTCGTCCAGCTCGGACGGCAAGTCATCCACCAGATAAATACACTGGCCGCGTCGGGCCTGGCTTACCAGATGCCCCTGGGCAATTCGCAAGGCACAGACCACCAGCTTCTGCTGACCCCGGGACAAGATGTCCGCGGCATTGTGTGCGCCCAATCTAAGACGCAAATCAGCCCGTTGCGGCCCGGCCTGGGTATGACCCATTTGCTGGTCCCGTTGCACGGAGCCAGCCAGTACGGCACTCAATTCCCGGTCCTTGTCCCAGCCTCGGTAATAGCTGAGCGTCAAACCTTCAAGCTCAACCAGTTCGCTCAAGGTTTGTTCAAAGACTGGTTTCAAGGCTTTGATGTAAGCGCGGCGGTATTCATCGATTTCAGCGCTGGCCTGGCACAGTTCCCTGTCCCAAACCGCTTGCGAAACGGCGTCAAGTGTACCATGCCGCAGCCAGGAGTTTCTCTGGCGCAAGGCCTTCTGCAAACGCTGCCAGGTCGACATGAAAAGCGGTTCGACGTGGAACACACCCCAATCGAGAAACTGCCGGCGAATCTTCGGCGCACCTTCGAGCAGGCGAAAGCTGTCGGGGTTGATCAGCTGCAACGGCAGGATTTCTGCCAGTTGCGCGGCGCTGCGGGCGTTCTGCCCGTCGATGCGGATCTGGAACTCTCCCTGACGGTCGCGAGATATCCCCAACGCACTGTGGCCACCCTCGGCCAATTCGACCTGACCGAACACGGTGCAGGCGAGTTGTTCGTACTGGATGACCGGCAACAGCCGCGTACTACGAAACGAACGGGCAAGCCCGAGCAGATAAATGGCTTCCAGAACACTGGTTTTGCCGCTGCCGTTGGCGCCGTAAAGGATGTTGATGCGGGGGGAGGGGGAGAAGGTCACCGGGTGCAGATTGCGCACCGCGGTGACCGAAACACGACTTAAGGACATCCAGGATCAGCTGATTACAGACGCATCGGCATGACAACATAAGCCGAGTCGTCATTGTCGGACTCTTGCACCAGCGCACTGCTGTTGGAGTCGGACAGGATCAGGCGAACCTGCTCGGTGGTCATCACGCCCAGCACGTCGAGCAGGTAGCTCACGTTGAAGCCGATTTCCAGCGAGCCGCCGTTGTATTCAACGCCCACTTCTTCTTCCGCTTCTTCCTGCTCCGGGTTGTTGGCCTGGATCTTCAACTGACCGTTGGCCAGTTGCAGACGGATGCCGCGGTACTTCTCGTTGGAAAGAATCGCGGTACGGCTGAACGCTTCACGCAGGGCCTGACGATCGCCCAGTACCAGCTTGTCGCCGCCCTTCGGCAGAACGCGCTCGTAGTCCGGGAATTTGCCGTCGACCAGCTTCGAGGTGAAGGTGAATTCGCCGGTGGTGGCGCGGATGTGGTGCTGACCCAGAACGATGCTGACGTTGCCATCCGGCTCGGTGAGCAGACGCGCCAGTTCCAGAATACCCTTGCGCGGCACGATCACCTGATGGCGATCCGGCTGACCGATATCGGCCTGCATCGAGCACATCGCCAGACGGTGACCGTCGGTGGCCACGGCGCGGATCACACCGGCCGAAACTTCCAGCAGCATACCGTTGAGGTAGTAGCGCACGTCCTGCTGGGCCATGGCGAAGCTGGTCCGTTCGATCAGACGACGCAGTTTGCTCTGCTCCAGGCTGCAGGTCAGCGAACCCGGCCCTTCTTCAACCGTCGGGAAATCGTTGGCCGGCAGGGTCGACAGGGTGAAACGGCTACGGCCGGCCTTCACGACCAGCTTCTGCTCGTCGACCTTGATGTCGATCAGCGCGTCGTTGGGCAGGCTCTTGCAGATGTCCATCAGCTTGCGCGCAGGCACGGTGATGGAACCGGTTTCGGCCGGCTCTTCGAGTTGTACGCGACCCACCAGCTCGACTTCCAGATCGGTACCGGTCAGCGACAGTTGCTGGCCATCGACGACCAACAGCACGTTGGACAGTACCGGCAAGGTCTGTCGGCGCTCGACGACGCCTGCGACCAGTTGCAGGGGTTTCAACAGGGCTTCGCGTTGAATGGTGAAATGCATGGTCTAGTCCCTTGCCTTAATAAGCTGCGCTGGTGTTCATCAAGTGGTCAGTGTACGCAGCAGGTTCTTGTAGTCCTCGCGGATGTCCGCGTCGGATTCCTTAAGTTCGTTGATCTTGCGGCAGGCGTGCAACACCGTCGTGTGGTCGCGACCACCAAACACATCGCCGATTTCCGGCAGGCTGTGGTTGGTCAGTTCCTTGGACAATGCCATGGCCACCTGACGCGGACGAGCCACCGAGCGCGAACGGCGCTTGGACAGCAGGTCGGAAATCTTGATCTTGTAGTACTCGGCGACAGTGCGCTGAATGTTATCCACAGAGACCAGTTTGTCCTGCAGTGCCAACAAGTCCTTCAGGGATTCGCGAATCAACTCGATGGTGATGTCGCGGCCCATGAAGTGCGAGTGGGCGATCACGCGTTTCAGCGCGCCTTCCAGCTCGCGGACGTTGGAACGAATTCGCTGGGCAATGAAGAACGCCGCGTCGTGCGGCAACTCGACTTTGGCCTGGTCGGCCTTCTTCATCAAGATCGCCACGCGGGTTTCCAGTTCCGGCGGCTCGACGGCAACCGTCAGGCCCCAGCCGAAACGCGATTTGAGGCGCTCTTCAAGGCCTTCGATTTCTTTCGGGTAGCGGTCACTGGTGAGAATGACCTGCTGGCCACCTTCAAGCAGGGCGTTGAAGGTGTGGAAAAACTCTTCCTGGGAACGCTCTTTACGGGCGAAGAACTGAATATCGTCGATCAGCAACGCGTCCACCGAACGATAGAAGCGCTTGAACTCGTTGATCGCGTTCAGTTGCAGCGCCTTGACCATGTCGGCAACGAAGCGCTCGGAATGCAGGTACACGACCTTGGCATTCGGGTTCTTCTTTAATAGATGGTTACCCACCGCGTGCATCAAGTGGGTTTTACCCAAGCCGACGCCGCCATAAAGGAACAGCGGGTTGTAGCCGTGCTTCGGGTTATCCGCTACTTGCCAGGCCGCCGCACGGGCGAGCTGGTTGGACTTGCCTTCGACGAAGTTCTCGAAGGTAAAGGTGCGGTTCAGGTAGCTGGTGTGTTTGAGCGCGCCTTCGACCTGCACAGTGCGCTGTTCGGCGCGAACCGGGGCCTGTTGCGACGCCGCACCGGCCATCGGATCAAAGCTGTCGCGGGACGGCTCTTCACTGACTTCCTCGGTTTTCTGCGTCGAGCGCTTGGCCGGGGCTGCGCTCGGCGCTGGCGTTGGCGGGCTGGCCGGCGCGGCATTGGCCTGAGCTTGCGCCGCAGCCAACGGTGCATTCGGCGCGGCGCGCGGTGCCGAGCTGCGTTTGCTGCCTATTAATAAGGAAAGCGCTGGCGCCATGCCGTTGCCGTGCTCATCCAGCAGTTCAAGGACGCGACCGAGGTACTTTTCGTTGACCCAGTCCAGCACAAAACGGTTCGGTGCGTAGACGCGCAACTCGTCGCCTTCGGCTTCGACCTGTAGTGGACGGATCCAGGTGTTGAATTGTTGGGCAGGCAGCTCCTCGCGCAAAAGCTCCACGCACTGCTGCCAAAGTTCCACTGACACGGATATCCCCTAAGTTGAAAGCCGGTGAGGCAAAAACAAGCGGCCATTGTAACGGCGAGCCGTCCACTTATCCACATGCAGGTTGTGTGGTGACCATGATTAATCAATGCGTTAACCGGTAAAAAGGCGACCAACGGTGTGTGAATAAGCTCTGTGGATAACCGCCTCTGAGGGCACTGGACAACTGGGGGTGGAACTCGGTGGATAACCTGCCTGTGGATAACTGACGATTCCACACACAGGTTATCCGACAGCGCAGCACAGGCTGACCACGGTTTTCCACTGTAGTTGTCATTCTCTGTACATCAAGCCAGACAAGGGCTCAACGTGGTTATCCACAGAAGACTGTCGCCCTAGCTCTTATAAACTTTACAGAAAAGCTTTAAATAATTCCCTTCTTTATTTTTATGTTTGGCAGGCAAGGTCTTGGTTCTGGATGCTCCAGATATCTATTTATAAGGAAACGTTGGTTGGAAATTGACCTGAAGGCTTGCTTTCTCTAGAATCCCCGGTCTCTTAAAACGGGGGCCATTCCGGCCCGTTGTGGACGAACCAGGTAACACGACATGAAACGTACTTTCCAACCAAGCACTATCAAACGCGCTCGTACCCACGGTTTCCGTGCTCGCATGGCTACCAAGAACGGTCGTGCCGTCCTGTCGCGTCGCCGCGCCAAAGGTCGTGCGCGTCTGGCAGTTTGATAATCCGGCACTGGAGGTGAGTCAGGACTTCAGTCGGGAAAAGCGTCTGCTTACCCCCCGGCATTTCAAGGCAGTCTTTGACTCCCCTACCGGCAAGGTTCCGGGGAAAAATCTCCTGCTCCTTGCGCGCAACAACGATCTCGATCACCCCCGTCTCGGGCTGGTTATCGGGAAAAAGAGCGTAAAGCTCTCCGTTGAGCGCAATCGCCTCAAACGTCTGATGCGCGAATCGTTCCGTCTGCACCAGGACTCACTGGTCGGCTGGGACATCGTTATCGTCGCGCGTAAAGGTTTGGGCGATGTAGAAAACCCCGAATTGATTCAGCATTTCGGCAAACTCTGGAAGCGCCTGGCCCGTAACAAGCCAGTTCCAGCAGTCAACACCGAAACTGTAGGGGTAGACAGTCCAGATGCGTAAACTGGCCCTCGTTCCGATCCAGTTTTATCGCTATGCCATTAGTCCCCTGATGGCTGATCACTGTCGTTTCTACCCCAGTTGTTCCTGCTACGCGTTAGAAGCCATCGAAAATCATGGCCTTCTGCGCGGTGGCTGGCTGACCTTTCGTCGTTTAGGTCGCTGTCATCCGTGGAATCCCGGTGGTTATGACCCGGTTCCACCTATCCCTACCTCCCGTTCTTCTTCGATGGCCGAGTAATCATGGATATCAAACGCACGATCCTGATCGTCGCCCTGGCAATCGTGTCCTACGTTATGGTTCTTAAATGGAACCAGGACTATGGCCAAGCTGCCCTGCCGACTCAGAATGTTGCTTCCAGTACGACTGCATCCGGTTTGCCGGACACCGTTCCTGGCAATAACGCTTCCGCCAGTGACGATATTCCGCGTGCCGCAAGCGATACCAGCGCGCCTGTGGAAACTCCGGTCGCTGCCAGCAAGGATCTGATCCAGGTCAAAACCGACGTGCTCGATCTGGCGATCGATCCACAGGGCGGTGACGTTGCTCAACTGACTTTGCCACTGTATCCACGTCGTCAGGACCGTCCTGATGTGCCGTTTCAGCTGTTCGACAACGGCGGCGAGCGTACTTATCTGGCACAAAGCGGCCTGATCGGCACCAACGGTCCGGACGCAAGCCCGGCCGGTCGTCCGGTTTACTCCTCGGAGAAGAAAAGTTATCAACTGGCTGACGGTCAGGACCAACTGGTCGTCGACCTGAAGTTCAGCAAGGACGGCGTTAACTACATCAAGCGTTTCACTCTGAAACGCGGCCTGTATGACGTGACCGTGACCTACCTTGTGGATAACCAGAGCGCTCAGCCTTGGTCCGGTTCGATGTTCGCCCAACTGAAGCGCGACGCCAGTGCCGATCCTTCGTCGACCACTGCCACCGGTACCGCGACTTACCTGGGCGCCGCCCTGTGGACAAGTTCCGAGCCGTACAAGAAAGTGTCCATGAAAGACATGGACAAAGGTCAGCTCAAGGAAACCGTCACCGGTGGCTGGGTAGCCTGGCTACAACACTACTTCGTGACTGCATGGGTTGCGCCGAAGGGCGAAAACAACATCGTTCAGACGCGTAAAGACAGCAAAGGCAACTACATCATCGGTTACACCGGCCCTTCGCTGACCGCTGCACCGGGTGCCAAAGTTGAAACCAGCGCCATTCTGTACGCCGGTCCGAAAAGCCAGGCCGTGCTGAAAGAGTTGTCCCCAGGTCTGGAGCTGACTGTCGACTACGGCATTCTGTGGTTCATCGCTCAGCCGATCTTCTGGTTGCTGCAACACATCCACGCGATCGTGGGTAACTGGGGCTGGTCGATCATCTTCCTGACCATGCTGATCAAGGGCATCTTCTTCCCGCTGTCGGCTGCCAGCTACAAATCCATGGCGCGCATGCGTGCCGTGGCGCCGAAACTGGCTGCACTGAAAGAGCAACATGGCGATGACCGGCAGAAAATGTCGCAAGCCATGATGGAGCTGTACAAGAAAGAGAAGATCAATCCGCTGGGCGGCTGCTTGCCGATCCTCGTGCAGATGCCGGTTTTCCTTTCGCTGTACTGGGTTCTGCTGGAAAGCGTGGAAATGCGCCAGGCGCCGTTCATGCTGTGGATCACCGACCTGTCGATCAAGGATCCGTTCTTCATCCTGCCGATCATCATGGGCGCGACCATGTTCATCCAGCAGCGTCTGAACCCGACTCCGCCGGATCCGATGCAGGCGAAGGTCATGAAAATGATGCCAATCATCTTCACCTTCTTCTTCCTGTGGTTCCCTGCTGGTCTGGTGCTGTACTGGGTTGTGAACAACTGCCTGTCGATTGCCCAACAGTGGTACATCACGCGTAAGATCGAAGCGGCGACGAAAAAAGCCGAGGCGTAACTTACTCTGTGGATAACACCACTCAAAACGCCCCCTAGTGGGGCGTTTTGCTATCTGCCACTTTTGTCTGGATACCGGTTTATGAGCGCACCTCGTGAAACCATCGCTGCTGTCGCCACCGCTCAAGGTCGCGGCGGTGTCGGCATTGTCCGCATTTCCGGGCCGCTGGCCAGCGTTGCGGCCAAAGCCATTAGCGGCCGTGAACTGAAACCGCGTTACGCGCATTACGGTCCGTTTTTCAGTGATGACCGGCAGGTGCTGGACGAAGGTCTGGCCCTGTATTTCCCGGGACCGAACTCGTTTACCGGCGAAGACGTGCTTGAACTGCAGGGGCACGGTGGCCCGATCGTTCTCGACATGTTGCTCAAGCGTTGTCTGGAAGTGGGTTGTCGTCTGGCTCGCCCGGGTGAATTCAGCGAGCGCGCGTTCCTCAATGACAAACTCGACCTGGCTCAGGCCGAGGCCATCGCCGACCTGATCGAAGCCAGTTCTGCACAGGCTGCACGCAATGCCTTGCGCTCCCTGCAGGGGGCGTTTTCCCAGCGTGTGCATAACCTCACCGAACAACTGATCAGCCTGCGCATCTACGTCGAAGCCGCCATCGATTTCCCGGAAGAGGAAATCGACTTCCTCGCCGATGGCCACGTGCTGAGCATGCTCGACAAGGTGCGTGAAGAGTTATCCACTGTGCTGCGTGAAGCCGGGCAGGGCGCGTTGTTGCGTGATGGCATGACCGTGGTGATCGCCGGTCGTCCGAATGCCGGCAAGTCCAGTCTGTTGAATGCCCTGGCCGGCCGCGAAGCCGCGATCGTGACGGAGATTGCCGGCACCACCCGCGATATCTTGCGCGAACATATCCACATCGACGGCATGCCGTTGCACGTGGTGGACACCGCCGGTCTGCGCGATACCGATGATCAGGTAGAAAAAATCGGCGTCGAGCGTGCGTTGAAGGCGATCACTGAAGCGGATCGGGTGCTGCTGGTAGTCGACGCCACCGCGCCGGAAGCTGCAGATCCGTTTGCCCTGTGGCCGGAATTCCTCGAAACCCGGCCGGATCCGGCCAAGGTCACCTTGATCCGCAACAAGGCTGACCTGACGGGTGAAACAATCGCTCTCGAAGTCAGCGACGATGGCCACGTAACCATCAGCCTGAGCGCCAAATCCGCCGGCGAAGGTCTGGAATTGCTGCGCGAACACCTCAAGGCCTGCATGGGCTACGAGCAAACCTCGGAAAGCAGCTTCAGTGCCCGTCGCCGGCATCTGGAAGCTCTGCGCCACGCCAGTGCAGCGCTGGAACATGGTCGTGCACAGCTGACCTTGGCGGGTGCCGGTGAGCTACTGGCCGAAGATTTGCGCCAGGCACAGCACTCTCTGGGCGAAATCACCGGGGCATTCAGCTCCGATGACCTGCTTGGGCGGATCTTTTCCAGCTTCTGCATCGGCAAATAACCCTTCTGCTGTTCACAGACAGGCCCGTTCGCGGCCTGTCTGCACTCATCATTTCTCAATTCCTTTCTCCAGTGCCGGGCAGATTCTCTCGCCCTGAGCGGATTTCCGTTGCCCGCCAATCACTCATTCAGCTGATTTCTGTGGATTAAGCCCTGTGAATAACTGCCAATGAGGTCAGTTGATAACAGGGCCTAAAAACTGGATATAACTGCCTCTGTGGATAACCGCCCCATTCATCCACAGGCTTAAACCGGTTATCCAAGGGCCTCATTGGCACCTGATAACAGGGTTTTGAAACTCTGTACACATTGAATAATAAGGCCTGTAGCAATCTATCCACAGAAAGGTCGGTCAGTAAAAATAAACATAAAAACAAAGGTTTTATAAATTTCTCTCTTTTTTATTCTTTTAACTTCGAGTTCTCCACAGCTGGTTAAATTTTGTGCAAAGGGTTCTTTAGGAAGGGCGAAGTCCCTATACTTGTCGACCAGGTCCAGAAACCTGATCTCAAACTATTCCTGAATTACCTACTTAAGCAGGCACGAGGTGCGTGGTGGATTTCCCTTCCCGTTTTGAAGTGATCGTCATCGGCGGCGGTCATGCCGGTACCGAGGCAGCACTGGCCTCAGCACGTATGGGGGCAAAAACCCTGTTGCTGACGCATAACGTGGAAACCCTCGGTGCCATGAGCTGCAACCCGGCCATCGGCGGCATTGGCAAAAGCCATCTGGTCAAGGAAATCGACGCCCTCGGCGGCGCGATGGCCGTGGCTACCGATCTGGGTGGCATCCAGTTTCGCGTGTTGAACAGCCGCAAAGGTCCGGCCGTGCGGGCGACCCGTGCGCAAGCCGACCGGATTCTGTACAAGGCCGCTGTCCGCGAAATCCTCGAAAACCAGCCGAACCTGTGGATATTTCAACAGGCCGCTGACGACCTGATCGTCGAGCAAGAGCAGGTACGCGGTGTTGTCACCCAAATGGGTCTGCGTTTCTTCGCTGATTCCGTGGTGTTGACCACCGGTACCTTCCTCGGTGGACTTATCCACATCGGTTTGCAGAATTTCTCCGGCGGTCGCGCCGGTGACCCGCCGTCGATTGCCCTCGCGCATCGTCTGCGTGAACTGCCGCTGCGTGTCGGTCGCCTGAAAACCGGTACCCCACCACGCATCAATGGCAAGTCTGTGGATTTCTCGGTCATGACCGAGCAACCGGGCGATACGCCGATCCCGGTCATGTCGTTCATGGGCAACAAGGAACAACATCCACGCCAGGTCAGTTGCTGGATTACCCACACCAACGCCCGTACCCACGAAATCATCGCGGCGAACCTCGATCGTTCGCCGATGTATTCCGCTGCCGGCGAAATCGAGGGCATCGGTCCACGGTACTGCCCGTCGATCGAAGACAAGATCCATCGCTTTGCCGACAAGGAAAGCCATCAGGTGTTCATCGAGCCGGAAGGCCTGACCACCCATGAGCTGTACCCGAACGGGATATCCACAAGCTTGCCGTTCGACGTGCAATTGCAGATCGTGCAATCGATCCGCGGTATGGAAAACGCGCACATCGTGCGTCCGGGTTATGCGATCGAGTACGACTACTTCGATCCGCGCGACCTGAAGTACAGCCTGGAAACCAAAGTCATCGGCGGTCTGTTCTTCGCTGGCCAGATCAACGGCACCACCGGTTACGAAGAGGCCGGTGCGCAAGGTTTGCTCGCCGGGGCCAACGCCGCGTTGCGTGCCAAGGGCAAAGAAGCCTGGTGTCCGCGTCGCGATGAGGCGTACATCGGCGTGCTGGTCGACGACCTGATCACCCTCGGTACCCAAGAGCCGTACCGCATGTTCACTTCCCGTGCCGAGTACCGCCTGATCCTGCGCGAGGACAACGCCGACCTGCGTCTGACCGAAAAAGGTCGCGAGCTGGGTCTGGTCGATGACGCGCGTTGGGCGGCTTTCTGCAAGAAACGCGAAAGCATCGAACTCGAAGAGCAGCGCCTGAAAAGCACCTGGGTTCGCCCTGGCACGCAGCAGGGCGATGCCATTGCGGAAAAATTCGGTACGCCGCTGACTCACGAATACAACTTGCTCAATCTCTTGAGTCGTCCGGAAATCGACTACGCTGGTCTGGTCGAAGTGACCGGGCAGGGCGCCGAAGATCCACAGGTTGCCGAACAGGTCGAGATCAAGACCAAGTACGCCGGTTACATCGACCGTCAACAGGACGAAATCGCCCGCCTGCGCGCCAGTGAAGACACGAAACTGCCTGTGGATATCGATTACACCAACATTTCCGGTCTCTCCAAGGAGATCCAGAGCAAGCTCGGTGCGACGCGTCCGGAGACGCTCGGCCAGGCTTCGCGGATCCCGGGTGTGACCCCGGCAGCGATTTCGCTGTTGATGATTCATTTGAAAAAACGCGGCGCGGGCCGTCAGTTGGAGCAAAGCGCTTGAGTTCTAAGGTCACTTCGCAACACGCCGAAGAGTTATCCACAGGAGCCCGCGAGCTCGGTGTCAATCTCAGCGCAGCCCAGCACGAATTGCTGCTGGGTTACCTGGCCCTGTTGATCAAATGGAACCAGGCCTACAACCTGACCGCCGTACGCGATCCCGACGAAATGGTCTCGCGGCACCTGCTCGACAGTCTGAGCGTGATGTCGTTTATCGAAAACGGTCGCTGGCTCGACGTCGGCAGCGGCGGCGGCATGCCCGGCATCCCGTTGGCGATCCTGTATCCGGACTCGCAAGTGACCTGTCTGGACAGCAACGGCAAGAAAACCCGCTTCCTGACTCAGGTCAAACTCGAACTCAAACTGGATAACCTGCAAGTTATCCACAGTCGCGTCGAAGCCTTCCAGCCTGCCCAGCCATTCAACGGGATCATTTCCCGGGCGTTCAGCAGCATGGAGAACTTCACCAACTGGACTCGCCACCTCGGCGATGCCGACACGCGCTGGCTGGCAATGAAGGGCGTCCATCCGGCCGATGAGCTGGTAGCATTGCCGGCAGACTTCAAACTCGATAGCGAACACGCCTTGGCCGTACCCGGTTGCCAAGGCCAACGCCATCTGCTGATACTGCGCCGCACGGCATGATTGGGAACACAAGCAAGAATGGCTAAGGTATTCGCGATAGCGAACCAGAAGGGTGGTGTGGGCAAGACCACCACCTGCATCAACCTCGCAGCATCCCTGGTCGCGACCAAGCGCCGGGTGCTGTTGATCGATCTCGATCCACAGGGCAACGCCACCATGGGTAGCGGTGTGGATAAACATGGCCTGGAAAACTCGGTCTACGACCTGCTGATCGGCGAATGCGATCTGGCCCAGGCCATGCACTACTCCGAGCACGGCGGTTATCAACTGCTGCCTGCCAACCGCGACCTGACCGCGGCCGAAGTGGTTCTGCTGGAAATGCAGATGAAGGAAAGCCGTCTGCGCAGTGCGCTGGCGCCGATCCGTGAAAACTACGATTACATTTTGATCGACTGCCCGCCGTCGCTGTCGATGCTCACCCTGAACGCACTGGTTGCCGCCGATGGGGTGATTATCCCCATGCAGTGCGAATACTTTGCGCTCGAGGGTTTGAGCGACCTTGTGGATAACATCAAGCGCATCGCCGAACTGTTGAACCCGAACCTGAAAGTCGAGGGTTTGCTGCGGACCATGTACGACCCGCGCCTGAGCCTGATGAACGACGTCTCGGCGCAGCTCAAGGAACACTTTGGCGAACAGCTGTACGACACGGTGATCCCGCGCAACATCCGGCTGGCCGAGGCACCGAGCTACGGTATGCCCGCACTGGCCTACGACAAGCAATCGCGCGGCGCTCTGGCCTACCTGGCCCTGGCGGGCGAGATGGTTCGCCGTCAGCGCAAAAATTCACGCATCGCCGCTGCCCAGCCAACTTAAGGAATCCCCATGGCCGTCAAGAAACGAGGTCTCGGACGTGGACTGGATGCACTGCTGAGTGGTCCGACCGTCAGCGCGCTGGAAGAACAGGCGGCGCAGGCCGATACCCGTGAACTGCAACATCTGCCGCTGGATCTGCTGCAGCGTGGCAAATACCAGCCGCGCCGCGACATGGATCCACAGGCGCTGGAAGAGCTGGCGCAGTCGATCAAGTCGCAAGGCGTGATGCAGCCGATCGTGGTTCGCCCGATTGGCGGTGGCCGTTTTGAGATCATCGCCGGTGAACGCCGCTGGCGCGCCAGCCAGCAGGCCGGGCAGGAAACCATCCCGGCAATGGTCCGTGATGTGCCGGATGAAACTGCGATCGCCATTGCGCTGATCGAGAACATCCAGCGTGAAGACCTGAACCCGATCGAGGAAGCAGTCGCCTTGCAGCGCCTGCAGCAGGAATTCCAGCTCACTCAACAACAGGTTGCCGAGGCTGTGGGTAAGTCTCGCGTGACTGTGGCTAACCTGTTGCGGCTTATTGCACTGCCGGAAGTCATCAAGACCATGCTGTCCCACGGTGACCTGGAAATGGGTCATGCCCGGGCTTTGCTCGGTCTGCCGGACAATCAGCAGGTGGAAGGGGCGCGACATGTTGTCGCACGCGGCCTGACTGTGCGCCAGACTGAAGCACTGGTTCGCCAGTGGTTGAGTGGTAAACCGGAGCCTGTGGAAGCTGCCAAACCCGACCCGGATATCGCCCGGCTCGAACAGCGTCTGGCCGAGCGCCTAGGCTCTGCGGTGCAGATTCGCCACGGGAAGAAGGGAAAAGGTCAGTTGGTGATCGGTTACAACTCCCTCGATGAGCTTCAAGGTGTGCTCGCACACATCCGCTGAAACATTTCCTCATGTAGCGCGCAGTCGGAAATCACTACCTGACAGTTGAATAGGGGCAGAACCGCCCCTATACTCTGCGCGCATTTTGTCGGCACAAATTATGCCAAGTTATTGAATTTCGGCAGCCGACCATTGGAGAGCAATCGTGATGGAAACCCGCAAGCCAAACCGCCTGCCGTTCCATCGCCTGGCGGTTTTTCCGGTGTTGATGGCTCAATTTGTCATTTTGCTCATTGCCGCTTTGGCGCTCTGGCAATGGCACGGAGTCGTTGCCGGATACTCGGGACTTTGCGGAGGCCTGATAGCCTTGCTGCCCAATGTTTATTTCGCTCACAAGGCATTTCGGTTTTCCGGCGCCCGAGCAGCCCAGTCCATCGTCCGGTCATTTTATGCCGGCGAGGCAGGCAAACTGATTTTGACGGCAGTGCTGTTTGCACTGGTGTTTGCAGGTGTGAAGCCATTGGCGCCGATCGCAGTATTCGGCGCTTTCGTGCTGACTCAGTCGGTCAGCTGGTTCGCTCCCCTGCTGATGAGAACAAGACTTTCGAGACCTTAGGGCGTTTGAGGCAACCATGGCAGAAACAACCGCTTCGGGCTATATCCAGCACCACTTGCAGAACCTGACCTTCGGTCAGCTACCTAACGGCGGCTGGGGCTTTGCCCACACCGCAGCAGAAGCCAAGGAAATGGGCTTCTGGGCTTTCCACGTCGATACCCTCGGCTGGTCGGTCGCGCTGGGTCTGATCTTCGTTCTTCTTTTCCGCATGGCGGCAAAGAAAGCGACTTCGGGTCAGCCAGGTGCTTTGCAGAACTTCGTTGAAGTATTGGTCGAATTCGTCGATGGCAGCGTGAAAGACAGCTTCCATGGCCGTAGCCCGGTGATCGCACCGCTGGCACTGACCATCTTCGTCTGGGTGTTCCTGATGAACGCCGTCGACCTGGTACCGGTCGACTGGATTCCTCAGCTGGCCATCCTGATCACCGGCGACCACCACATCCCGTTCCGCGCCGTGTCGACTACCGACCCGAACGCGACCCTGGGCATGGCGTTCTCGGTTTTCGCACTGATCATTTTCTATAGCATCAAGGTCAAGGGCATCGGCGGCTTCATCGGCGAACTGACCCTGCACCCGTTCGGCAGCAAGAACATCTTCGTTCAGGCCCTGCTGATCCCGGTGAACTTCCTGCTGGAATTCGTGACTCTGATCGCCAAACCGATCTCTCTGGCTCTGCGTCTGTTCGGCAACATGTATGCCGGCGAGCTGGTGTTCATTCTGATCGCTGTGATGTTCGGCAGCGGCCTGCTCTGGCTGAGCGGCCTGGGCGTTGTTCTGCAGTGGGCGTGGGCGGTGTTCCACATCCTGATCATCACCCTGCAGGCGTTCATCTTCATGATGCTGACCATCGTCTACCTGTCGATGGCGCACGAAGAAAACCATTAAGAGCAGCCTCGGCTGATCTGATGTCCCTCCCGGTCAAACGGGAGGGGGCTCTTAAACGGGCCTCTGAAACGATTTGTTTTACCGCTTTAATCTAAAAAACCTAAACCATACGACGTAAAAGTCGGGAGGAAAGATGGAAACTGTAGTTGGTCTAACCGCTATCGCTGTTGCACTGTTGATCGGCCTGGGCGCACTGGGTACCGCAATTGGTTTCGGCCTGCTGGGCGGCAAGTTCCTGGAAGGCGCAGCGCGTCAGCCAGAAATGGTTCCAATGCTGCAAGTTAAAATGTTCATCGTTGCCGGTCTGCTCGACGCCGTAACCATGATCGGTGTTGGTATCGCTCTGTTCTTCACCTTTGCGAACCCGTTCGTTGGTCAGATCGCTGGCTAATTACCCGGATTCTTCCGAGTAATTTGGTGTGATGGACAACGTAACTGCGAGGTGTTGGCGTGAACATTAATGCGACCCTGATTGGCCAGTCCGTTGCGTTCCTGATTTTTGTACTGTTCTGCATGAAGTATGTATGGCCTCCGGTCATCGCTGCTCTGCACGAACGTCAAAAGAAGATCGCTGATGGTCTGGACGCTGCCAGCCGAGCAGCTCGCGACCTGGAGTTGGCCCAAGAGAAAGCGGGTCAGCAACTGCGCGAAGCGAAAGCTCAGGCAGCTGAAATCATCGAGCAAGCCAAGAAACGCGGTAACCAGATTGTCGAAGAGGCTGTTGAAAAAGCCCGTGTCGACGCTGACCGTGTGAAGGTTCAGGCTCAAGCCGAGATCGAACAGGAACTGAACAGTGTCAAAGACAAGCTGCGCGCCCAAGTGGGCTTGCTGGCTGTCGGCGGCGCCGAGAAGATCCTGGGTGCCACAATCGATCAAAACGCGCACGCAGAGCTGGTTAACCAACTGGCTGCTGAAATCTAAGCGAGGGCGATCATGGCAGAACTGACCACGTTGGCCCGACCTTACGCTAAGGCGGCCTTCGAGCACGCTCAGGCCCACCAGCAACTGGCCAATTGGTCAGCCATGCTCGGCCTGGCAGCAGCGGTGTCGCAAGACGACACCATGCAGCGCGTGCTCAAGGCCCCGCGACTGACGAGCGCAGAAAAGGCCGCCACGTTCATTGACGTGTGCGGCGACAAGTTCGATGCCAAGGCACAGAATTTCATCAATGTCGTTGCCGAAAACGACCGTCTCCCGCTTCTGCCGGAGATCGCCGCTCTGTTCGACCTGTACAAGGCCGAACAAGAGAAATCGGTAGACGTTGAAGTGACCAGTGCTTTTGCATTGAACCAAGAACAGCAAGACAAACTCGCCAAGGTTCTCAGTGCACGACTCAACCGGGAAGTGCGCCTGCAAGTCGAGGAAGACAAATCCCTTATTGGGGGTGTTGTCATCCGCGCCGGCGACCTGGTTATCGATGGCTCGATTCGCGGCAAAATCGCGAAACTTGCCGAAGCATTGAAATCTTGAGTTTGAAGGGGCAGCAGAGCAATGCAGCAACTCAATCCTTCCGAAATAAGTGAAATTATCAAGGGCCGCATCGAAAAACTCGATGTGACCTCCCAAGCCCGTAACGAAGGCACTGTCGTCAGCGTATCTGACGGCATCGTGCGGATTCACGGTCTGGCCGACGTCATGTACGGCGAGATGATCGAGTTTCCGGGCGGCGTCTACGGTATGGCCCTCAACCTGGAGCAAGACTCCGTAGGTGCCGTTGTACTGGGCGCATACACCAGTCTGGCTGAAGGCATGAGCGCCAAGTGCACTGGCCGCATCCTCGAAGTTCCGGTTGGCAAGGAACTGCTGGGTCGCGTAGTCGACGCACTGGGTAACCCTGTTGACGGCAAAGGTCCACTGGGCAACACCGAGACCGACGCGGTCGAGAAAGTTGCACCGGGCGTGATCTGGCGTAAGTCGGTAGACCAGCCTGTACAGACTGGCTACAAGGCTGTCGATGCCATGATCCCTGTCGGCCGTGGCCAGCGTGAGCTGATCATCGGTGACCGTCAGATCGGTAAAACCGCTCTGGCGATCGACGCGATCATCAACCAGAAAGACAGCGGCATTTTCTGCGTCTACGTGGCAATCGGTCAGAAGCAATCGACCATCGCCAACGTGGTTCGCAAGCTGGAAGAAAACGGTGCACTGGCTAACACCATCATCGTTGCAGCGAGCGCTTCGGAATCTGCAGCACTGCAATTCCTGGCTCCGTACTCCGGTTGCACCATGGGTGAATTCTTCCGCGACCGCGGTGAAGACGCGCTGATCGTTTATGACGATCTGTCCAAGCAGGCAGTGGCTTACCGCCAGATTTCCCTGCTGCTGCGCCGTCCACCAGGCCGTGAAGCTTACCCAGGCGACGTGTTCTATCTCCACTCCCGTCTGCTGGAGCGCGCATCCCGCGTTTCGGAAGAGTACGTAGAGAAGTTCACCAACGGCGCAGTGACCGGCAAAACCGGTTCCCTGACCGCACTGCCGATCATCGAAACCCAGGCTGGCGACGTTTCCGCGTTCGTTCCGACCAACGTGATTTCCATCACCGACGGTCAGATCTTCCTGGAATCGGCCATGTTCAACTCGGGCATCCGCCCTGCAGTGAACGCCGGTGTTTCGGTATCCCGTGTGGGTGGTGCCGCTCAGACCAAGATCATCAAGAAGCTGTCCGGTGGTATCCGTACCGCTCTGGCTCAGTACCGTGAACTGGCGGCATTCGCCCAGTTCGCTTCTGACCTGGACGAAGCGACCCGTAAGCAACTTGAGCATGGTCAGCGCGTTACCGAGCTGATGAAGCAGAAGCAATACGCGCCAATGTCGATCGCCGACATGTCGCTGTCGCTGTATGCCGCTGAGCGTGGGTTCCTGACTGACATTGAAATCGCCAAGATCGGCAGCTTCGAGCAAGCGCTGATTGCTTACTTCAACCGCGATCACGCCGATTTGATGGCCAAGATCAACGTTAAAGGTGACTTCAATGACGAAATCGACGCTGGCCTCAAAGCCGGTATCGAGAAGTTCAAGGCCACCCAAACCTGGTAAGCCGCAGCGGGAGCCGCAAGGCTCCCGCTTGCTAACCTGATAGGTGTTACATGGCAGGCGCAAAAGAGATTCGCAGTAAGATTGCGAGCATCAAAAGCACGCAAAAAATTACCAGCGCCATGGAAAAAGTGGCGGTCAGCAAAATGCGCAAGGCACAAATGCGCATGGCTGCTAGCCGTCCTTATGCGGAGCGTATCCGCCAGGTAATTGGGCATCTGGCCAACGCCAACCCGGAATACCGCCACCCGTTCATGATCGACCGCGAAGTAAAGCGTGCCGGTTATGTCGTAGTGAGCAGTGACCGTGGTCTGTGCGGCGGCTTGAACACCAACCTGTTCAAGGCCCTGGTCAAGGACATGGCGGTAAACCGCGAAAACGGCGTCGAGATTGATCTGTGTGTAGTGGGTAGCAAGGGTGCGGCCTTTTTCCGCAACTTCGGCGGTAACGTCGTTGCAGCTATCAGCCACCTGGGTGAAGAGCCGTCGATCAATGATCTGATCGGCAGCGTCAAGGTGATGCTGGATGCCTACCTGGACGGCCGTATTGACCGCCTGTCCGTGGTATCCAACAAGTTCATCAACACCATGACGCAACAGCCTACCGTGGAGCAGTTGATTCCACTGGTGGCGACCCCGGATCAAGAACTCAAGCACCACTGGGACTACCTCTACGAACCAGACGCCAAAGAGCTGCTTGACGGCTTGATGGTGCGCTACGTGGAGTCGCAGGTGTACCAGGCGGTGGTCGAGAACAACGCGGCCGAACAAGCTGCGCGGATGATCGCGATGAAGAACGCTACCGACAACGCCGGTGATTTGATCAGCGATTTGCAGCTGATCTACAACAAGGCGCGTCAGGCTGCGATCACCCAAGAGATCTCGGAAATCGTCGGCGGCGCTGCCGCGGTTTAACGGTTCAAATATTCAGAGGATCCAGCTATGAGTAGCGGACGTATCGTTCAAATCATCGGCGCCGTTATCGACGTGGAATTTCCACGCGACAGCGTACCGAGCATCTACGACGCCTTGAAGGTTCAAGGCGCCGAAACCACTCTGGAAGTTCAGCAGCAGCTGGGCGACGGCGTGGTACGTACCATTGCGATGGGCTCGACCGAAGGCTTGAAGCGCGGTCTGGGCGTCAACAACACTGGCGCAGCCATCTCCGTACCGGTCGGTAAAGCGACTCTGGGCCGGATCATGGACGTACTGGGCAACCCGATCGACGAAGCTGGCCCGATCGGCGAAGAAGAGCGCTGGGGTATCCACCGCGCCGCTCCTTCCTTCGCTGAACAAGCTGGTGGCAACGAGCTGCTGGAAACCGGCATCAAGGTTATCGACCTGGTTTGCCCGTTCGCCAAGGGCGGTAAAGTCGGTCTGTTCGGTGGTGCCGGTGTAGGCAAAACCGTAAACATGATGGAACTGATCCGTAACATCGCCATCGAGCACAGCGGTTATTCCGTGTTCGCCGGTGTGGGTGAGCGTACTCGTGAGGGTAACGACTTCTACCACGAGATGAAGGACTCCAACGTTCTGGACAAAGTGGCACTGGTTTACGGTCAGATGAACGAGCCGCCGGGAAACCGTCTGCGCGTAGCTCTGACCGGCCTGACCATGGCCGAGAAGTTCCGTGACGAAGGTAACGACGTTCTGTTGTTCGTCGACAACATCTACCGTTACACCCTGGCCGGTACTGAAGTATCCGCACTGCTGGGCCGTATGCCTTCGGCAGTAGGTTATCAGCCGACTCTGGCTGAAGAGATGGGCGTGCTGCAAGAGCGCATCACTTCGACCAAGCAAGGTTCGATTACTTCGATCCAGGCGGTATACGTACCTGCGGACGACTTGACTGACCCGTCGCCAGCTACCACCTTCGCCCACTTGGACGCCACCGTCGTTCTGTCCCGTGACATCGCTTCCCTGGGTATCTACCCGGCGGTAGACCCACTGGACTCGACTTCGCGTCAGCTGGATCCGAACGTGATCGGCAACGAGCACTACGAAACCGCTCGCGGTGTTCAGTACGTGCTGCAGCGCTACAAAGAGCTGAAGGACATCATTGCGATCCTGGGTATGGACGAGCTGTCGGAAGCCGACAAGCAGTTGGTAAACCGTGCTCGTAAGATCCAGCGCTTCTTGTCGCAGCCGTTCTTCGTGGCTGAAGTCTTCACCGGTGCTTCGGGTAAATACGTTTCCCTGAAAGACACCATTGCTGGCTTCAAAGGCATCCTCAACGGTGACTACGACCACCTGCCAGAACAAGCGTTCTACATGGTTGGCGGCATCGAAGAAGCGATCGAGAAAGCCAAGAAACTGTAATCCCGGCGCCCGGCAACGGGCGCTAATTTAGGTTGAGGCAATCAGATGGCTATGACAGTCCATTGCGATATCGTCAGCGCGGAAGGGGAAATCTTTTCCGGCCTGGTCGAGATGGTGATTGCGCACGGTGCACTGGGTGATCTTGGTATCGCTCTGGGTCACGCGCCGCTGATCACTAATCTGAAGCCAGGTCCGATCCGCCTGATCAAGCAAGGCGGGGAAACCGAGGTGTTCTACATCTCCGGTGGTTTCCTCGAGGTTCAGCCGAACATGGTCAAGGTTCTTGCCGACACTGTGCAACGTGCCGCCGACCTGGATGAAGCTCAGGCTCAAGCAGCCCTCAAGGCTGCCGAAGCTGCTCTGCACGAGAAGAGCGCAGATTTCGATTACGGAGCTGCGTCCGCACGTCTGGCCGAGGCTGCAGCTCAGCTGCGCACCGTCCAGCAGATCCGCAAGAAGTTTGGCGGTTAATCCGTCAGCCACTTGTTGTGTGATTGATAAAAAAGGGTAGCCTCGGCTACCCTTTTTTCTTTTCCGATTTTTACAACCCGGTCGCAGTTGCTGACCACCCAGGATTGGTAGCCAGTCATGTCTCTCGAAATCGTTATCCTCGCGGCCGGTCAAGGCACCCGTATGCGTTCGGCGTTGCCGAAAGTGCTGCACCCGGTTGCCGGCAATTCCATGCTTGGCCATGTTATCCACAGCGCGCGGCAGCTTGATCCGCAGCGCATTCACGTGGTCATCGGTCACGGTGCTGATGTGGTGCGCGAGCGCCTGGCGGCTGACGATCTGAATTTCGTGCTGCAGGACAAGCAATTGGGTACTGGTCATGCAACGGCTCAGGCTGTGCCGTTCATCACCGCCGATACCGTGCTGATTCTCTACGGTGATGTGCCGCTGATCGAAGTCGAAACCCTGCAGCGTCTGCTCAAGCACGTCGTACCGGGCCAGATGGGCCTGTTGACGGTAGAGCTCGAAGATCCGACCGGTTACGGCCGTATCGTACGCGACGCGAACGGCAAGGTTGCCGCCATCGTTGAGCATAAAGATGCCAGCGAAGCTCAGCGCGCAATCACCGAAGGCAACACCGGCATCCTCGCCGTTCCGGCCAATCGTCTGGCTGACTGGATGAGCCGTCTGTCGAACAACAACGCACAGGGCGAGTACTACCTGACCGACGTGATCGAAATGGCGGTCAACGATGGCCTAGTGGTCGCCACTGAACAACCGCACGACCCGATGGAAGTGCAGGGCGCCAACGATCGCAAGCAACTCTCCGAGCTGGAGCGACATTACCAGTTGCGCGCCGGCCGCCGGCTGATGGCGCAAGGCGTGACCCTGCGTGACCCGGCGCGTTTCGATGTGCGCGGTGAAGTGACCGTTGGTCGCGATGTGCTGATTGACGTCAACGTGATTCTCGAAGGCAACGTTGTTATTGAAGACGACGTGGTGATCGGCCCGAACTGTGTAATCAAGGACAGCACCTTGCGCAAAGGCGTGGTGATCAAGGCCAACAGCCACATCGAAGGTGCGGTTCTCGGTGAAGGCAGCGATGCCGGTCCGTTCGCCCGTCTGCGCCCAGGCACCGTGCTCGAAGCACGCGCACATGTGGGTAACTTCGTCGAACTGAAAAACGCCCGCATGGGCGAGGGCGCCAAGGCCGGGCATCTGACCTACCTGGGCGATGCCGAAATTGGCGCACGCACCAACATTGGCGCGGGCACCATCACCTGCAACTACGATGGCGCCAACAAGTGGAAAACCGTGTTGGGCGAGGACGTGTTCATCGGCTCCAACAACTCGCTGGTGGCGCCTGTGGATATCTCGTCCGGTGCAACCACGGCGGCCGGTTCGACCATCACGCAGAATGTGGATAACGCCCAGTTGGCCGTTGGTCGCGCGCGGCAAAAGAATATCGATGGCTGGAAGCGGCCGGAGAAGATCAAGAAGAACTGAGTTATCCACAGCTGCACTTAATGCTTGAATCCAAATGTGGGAGCGGGCTTGCTCGCGAATGCGGTATTTCAGTTTCACATTTCAGTGACTGACCCTCCGCATTCGCGAGCAAGCCCGCTCCCACTTTCGTCTGGGTCGTTTCTAAAATTTTCGATCTGTCGCTTGACGATTTATGACCGATAGGTTTTGATTTCTTCCGTTATCTTTCGAATCGAAACTTAAGCCGCCATGTCGAAACGCAATACGCCCCAACGCCGGCACAACATCCTCGCCTTGCTCAATGAGCAGGGCGAAGTCAGTGTGGATGAACTGGCCAAGCGCTTCGAAACATCGGAAGTTACGATCCGCAAGGATCTGGCCGCGCTGGAAAGCCATGGACTGTTGCTGCGCCGTTACGGCGGGGCGATCACCATGCCGCAGGAACTGGTGGCAGAACCCGGCCAGAGCGTTTCGAAATACAAACAGGCAATTGCCCGCGCTGCCGTCAAACGCATTCGCGAGCACGCCCGCATCATCATCGACAGCGGCAGCACCACCGCCGCGATGATTCCCGAGCTTGGCCTGCAGCCGGGCCTGGTGGTCATGACCAACTCCCTGCACGTTGCCAACGCTTTGAGCGAACTCGAACACGAACCGGTGCTGCTGATGACCGGTGGCACCTGGGATCCGCATTCGGAATCCTTTCAGGGCCAGGTGGCCGAGCAGGTACTACGCTCTTACGACTTCGACCAATTGTTTATCGGCGCTGATGGCATCGATCTGGTGCGCGGTACCACCACGTTCAATGAACTGCTCGGTTTGAGCCGAGTGATGGCCGACGTGGCGCGGGAAGTGATCGTGATGGTCGAGGCCGACAAGATCGGCCGCAAGATTCCCAACCTGGAGCTGCCGTGGAGCAGCGTCCATACCCTCATTACCGATGATCGCCTGCCTATCGACGCACGCGATCAGATTCAGGCCCGCGGTATCACCGTGATTTGCGCGGCTGTCAGTCAGGAGAAATAAGCATGTGTGGAATTGTCGGCGCAGTTGCTGAACGTAATATCACCGCCATCCTGCTCGAAGGCCTCAAGCGCCTTGAATACCGCGGCTATGACAGCGCCGGCGTGGCGGTTTTCACCAACGATGAAAAGCTTGAGCGCATGCGCCGTCCGGGCAAGGTCAGCGAACTGGAAACAGCGCTGGCCGCACAGCCGCTGGTTGGCCGTCTCGGTATCGCCCACACCCGTTGGGCCACCCACGGCGCACCATGCGAGCGTAACGCGCACCCGCATTTTTCCGGCGATATCGCCGTGGTGCACAACGGCATCATCGAAAACCACGAAGCCCTGCGTGAGCAATTGAAAGCGCTGGGTTACGTGTTCACTTCGGACACCGACACCGAAGTCATCGCTCACCTGCTGAACCACAAACTCAAGGATCAGCCTGACCTGACCGTCGCGCTCAAAGCCACGGTCAAGGAACTGCACGGTGCCTACGGTCTGGCCGTGATCAATGCACAGCAACCGGATCGCCTGGTTGCCGCACGCAGTGGCAGCCCGTTGGTGATCGGCCTGGGCCTGGGCGAGAACTTCCTCGCGTCCGACCAGTTGGCCCTGCGCCAGGTCACTGACCGCTTCATGTACCTGGAAGAAGGTGATATCGCCGAAATTCGCCGCGATAGCGTGCAGATCTGGGATGTTGATGGCAAAACCGTCGAGCGCCAGACCGTACAATACAGCGATGGCGCCGAAGCCGCCGACAAGGGCGAATTCCGTCACTACATGCTCAAGGAAATCCATGAGCAACCGTCTGTGGTACAGCGCACCCTCGAAGGTCGTCTGAGCCCGAACCAAGTGCTGGTTCAGGCTTTCGGTCCACAGGCTGCCGAGCTGTTCGCCAAAGTGCGCAACGTGCAGATCGTCGCCTGCGGTACCAGTTATCACGCCGGCATGGTTGCGCGTTACTGGCTCGAAGAACTGGCCGGTATTCCGTGCCAGGTCGAAGTCGCCAGCGAATTCCGCTACCGCAAGGTGGTGGTGCAGCCAGACACCCTGTTCGTGACCATCTCGCAGTCCGGCGAAACCGCCGACACCCTGGCCGCGCTGCGTAACGCCAAAGAGCTAGGCTTCCTCGCCAGCCTGGCAATCTGCAACGTCGGCATCAGCTCGCTGGTGCGTGAGTCCGACCTGACTCTGCTGACCCAGGCCGGTCGCGAAATCGGCGTGGCCTCGACCAAAGCGTTCACCACGCAACTGGTTGGCCTGTTGCTGCTGACCCTGTCTCTGGGTCAGGTGCGCGGGACCTTGGGCAAAGACGTCGAAGCCACGTTGGTGGAAGAGCTGCGTCGCTTGCCGACTCGTCTGGGCGAAGCGCTGGCGATGGACAGCACGGTGGAAAAGATCGCCGAACTGTTCGCCGAAAAGAACCACACCCTGTTCCTCGGCCGTGGCGCGCAATTCCCGGTGGCGATGGAGGGCGCCTTGAAGCTCAAGGAAATCTCCTACATCCACGCCGAAGCCTATCCTGCTGGCGAGCTGAAACACGGTCCGTTGGCGCTTGTGGATAACGACATGCCGGTGGTCACGGTGGCGCCGAACAACGAACTGCTGGAGAAGCTCAAGTCCAACCTGCAGGAAGTCCGTGCCCGTGGCGGTGAACTGATCGTGTTCGCCGACGAGAAAGCCGGGATGACCAACGGCGAAGGCACCCACGTGGTGCAGATGCCGCACATCCACGACATCCTCTCGCCGATCCTCTACACCATCCCGCTGCAGTTGTTGTCCTACTACGTCGCCGTGCTCAAGGGCACCGACGTCGACCAGCCGCGCAACCTGGCCAAGTCGGTGACGGTGGAATAAGTTATCCACAGCTGACATTGACCCGCAAAAATCGCAGCCTCGGCTGCGATTTTTGTATCTGATTCGAGGACATCCATGGACCGCTTCCAGGAAATGCAGATCTTCGCCACGGTGGCCCAGGAGCAGGGCTTCTCGGCAGCGGCGCGGCGTCTGGGTTTGTCCGCCGCCAGTGTCACCCGGGCGGTGGCGGCGCTGGAGCAGCGCATCGGTACGCAGTTGTTGATTCGTACCACGCGCAATATGCACCTCAGCGAGGCCGGTCAGCGTTATCTGGAAGACTGTCGGAGAATTCTCGTCGAGGTGCAGGAAGCCGAGGATTCGGCGGCCGGCAGTCACGCCCAGCCCCGTGGGCAATTGACGGTGACGGCGCCGGTTTTGTTCGGCGAGTTGTTCGTCACGCCGCTGATGGCCGGCTATCTGACGCAGTACCCGGACGTTTCGATCAATGCGCTGTTGGTCGATCGGGTGGTGAGCATGGTCGAGGAGGGCATTGATGTCGCGGTGCGCATCGGTGAGTTGCCGGACAGCAATCAGCACGCGATCCGTGTCGGCGAGGTGCGGCGGGTGATCTGTGCTTCGCCGGCCTATCTGGCACAGCACGGTCGTCCCGAGCATCCGCAGGCGCTGGCCGGCGCGCCGGTGGTGGCGACTTCGTCCATCGGCCAGTTGCGTAGCTGGCCGTTTGTGGACCAGGGCGAAGCGATCAGCGTGCGGCCCGAGCCGAGGCTGGTGGTCACCGCCAATCAGGCGGCGATTGCCGCGGCCTGCCTGGGGTTGGGGCTGACCCGGGTGTTGTCCTATCAAGTCGCCGGCAAGGTGGCGTCAGGTGAGCTGGAAATCGTCCTCGCCGACTTCGAACTGCCGCCGCTGCCGATCCACGTGGTGTATCAGGGCGGCCGCAAGGCGCCGGCGCGGGTGCGCAGTTTTGTCGACTATGCGGTGAAGGCTCTGCGTGAGCATCCGGCGCTGCAGAACGCGGCGTTATTTCATCCGGTGAAATAATCGATTGCGATTGCTGGTGATTCTATTGCTTTGAGGATGGGTGGAAGATGGCCTCCATCGGCGCTGCCATCCCGAACGGCGCCACCTCCAGCGGAGTCGACCATGCAAGCGATCAAACTCTACAACTTCCCGCGTTCCGGCCACGCCCATCGGGTGGAGCTGATGCTGTCCCTGCTGCAACTGCCGACTGAACTGATCCTGGTCGATCTGGCCAAGGGTGAGCACAAGCAGGCGCCATATCTGGCGATCAACAGTTTCGGCCAGGTGCCGGCGATCGACGATGGCGGCGTGGTGTTGGCCGATTCCAACGCGATTCTGGTGTATCTGGCGCTCAAGTACGGCAATGGCCGTTGGCTGCCCACCGATCCGCTGGGCGCTGCGCGGGTCCAGCGCTGGTTGTCGGTGGCGGCGGGGCCGATTGCCTTTGGCCCGGCGGCAGCACGCCTGGTCACGGTGTTCGGCGCGCAACTGAATGCCGAGGAACTGATCACCCGCGCGCACAACCTGCTCAAGGTGATGGAACTGGAACTGGGCAAGACCCCGTACCTGGCCGGCAGCGAGCCGACCATCGCTGACGTATCCGCCTACAGCTACATCGCCCATGCGCCGGAAGGCAACGTGTCGCTGGATGACTACGCCAACGTGCGTGCCTGGCTGGCGCGTGTCGAAGCCTTGCCCGGTTTTGTCGGCATGCCGCGTACCGTCGCCGGTCTGCAGAAGACTGCTTGAGGGTTGGGCCCGATCTGATCGAGTTATCCACAGTGCGCCAGCGGCGCGGGGAGATGCGTGATGGAACGTTCACCGTGGCACGCTGGCGAGCAACAACTGCAGGCCCATGTCGGCGTTGCCGAACGCATGGAAACCTTCGGCCGCAAGGTGATTCGCGACTGGATGCCGGATCAACACCGCGCGTTCTATGCGCAATTACCGTTCATGCTGTACGGCGCGGTCGATGCCGAGGGGCGTCCATGGGCCAGCGTGCTCGAAGGCGCGCCGGGGTTTGCCGGTTCGCCCGATCCGCAGCACCTGCAATTGTCCAGTCTGCCGGCGGCCGATGATCCGGCGCAGTTGCACGACGGCGCCGCCATCGGTTTGCTCGGCATCGAGTTGCACACCCGGCGGCGCAATCGTCTCAACGGTCGCGTCGGCAACTTCGACGCCAGCGGTTTCGCGGTGACGGTGGATCAGTCGTTCGGCAACTGTCCGCAATACATTCAACTGCGCCAGTTCCAGCGCGTGCCGCTGAGTGATCCGCAGACGCGGCCAGCGCAGCATGGCAATGGTCTTGATGACGCGGCCCGGGCCATGATCGAAGGCGCCGACACCTTCTTTGTCGCCAGTTACGTCGAGGTCGACGGGCAGCGTGCAGTGGATGTTTCCCATCGCGGCGGTCAGCCGGGTTTCGTCCGGGTCGAGGGGAACCGCCTGACCATCCCGGATTTTGCCGGCAATCTGCACTTCAACACCCTCGGTAATCTGTTGCTCAACCCCCGTGCGGGACTGCTGTTCATCGACTTTTCCACAGGCGATCTGCTGCAACTGAGCGGGCGTACCGAGATCATTCTGGAAGGGCCGCAGATCGAAGCCTTTCAAGGCGCTGAACGCCTGTGGACATTCGAGGTGGAGCAACGGGTGTGGCGTCCGGCGGCACTGGCCTTGCGCTGGCGCTTCGACGGCATGTCGCCCACCAGCCTGTTGACCGGCACCTGGGCCCAGGCCGATGCACGCTTGCAGGCCAAGGCACTGGGTGACCGCTGGCGGCCGCTGCGAGTGACCCGCATCGAGCGCGAAAGCCAGCACATCCGCTCGATTTACCTGCAACCGGACGATGGCGCGGGGATGCCGGTGTTTCAGGCCGGCCAGCATCTGCCGCTGCGCTTCAAGCTGGGTGATGAAACGCCTATCCGCACTTACAGCCTGTCGAGTGCGCCATCGGATGATTTCCTGCGTATCAGCGTGAAACGCGAGGGCCTGGTCTCAGGCCATTTGCACCAGCAGATCCGGGTCGGCGATATCCTCGAGGCGCGGGCGCCACAGGGGCAATTCACGGTGGCGCCGCTGGAGCAACGACCGCTGGTGTTGCTGGCAGCGGGGGTTGGTATCACGCCATTGCTGTCGATGCTGCGCGAGGTGATTTATCAAGGCCTGCGCACCCGCAGGATCCGGCCGACGTGGCTGCTGCAGAGTTCGCGCAGCCTGGCTGATCAACCGTTTCGTCAGGAACTCGATCGCTTGCTGGAAAAAGCTGGCGATGCAGTGCGGGTGGTGCGCCTGCTCAGTCAGCCGGAGGCCGATCTGCAGGAGGGCGAAGATTTCGATCTGCGCGGGCGCATCGACGCTACGGTGCTGCGCGATCTGCTGGACGTCGAGGATTACGACCAGATCGATTTTGCGGTCTGTGGCCCCGGCGCTTTTACCCAAAGCGTCTACGACAGCCTGCGCGACCTCGATATTCGCGATGCGCGGATCCATGCCGAAACCTTCGGCCCTTCGACGCTCAAGCGCCAACCGGACCCGGATGCCGTGGTCATAGAGCAGCCGCCGGCCGCCATCACTTCGGTACCGGTAGTGTTCGAGCGTTCGGCAAAGGAAGCGCGCTGGCAGCCGGACGGCGGCAGTCTGCTGGAGCTGGCGGAAAGCCGTGGCCTGCGCCCCGAGTTCAGTTGCCGTGGAGGTTCGTGCGGCACCTGCAAGACGCGGTTGGTCAGTGGCGCGGTGAATTATCCACAGCCCCCGGCAGACATGCCGGAAGCGGGGCAGGTGCTGATTTGCTGCGCGGTGCCGGCGCAGAGTGAACAGCCGCTGGTGCTGGATCTCTGACGGCTCATTTGAAATCACGACAACCCCCCTGTGGGAGCGGGCTTGCTCGCGAAGGCGTCAGGTCAGTCGACATGATTGTTTACTGAAAGATCGCCTTCGCGAGCAAGCCCGCTCCCACAGGGGATGTGTTTCAGCAACGGGTCAGGCGTAGGACAGGTCTTTCTCTTCCAGCAGCTCCTGATACAGTTCGGTCCACTTGCGGGCCATCTCGTCGGCGGTGAACAGCTGCCGGTAACGCGCCTCGGCCTTGATGCCCATGGCTGCCGCACGTTCGGGGTTTTCCCACAAGGTGCGCATCGCCTCGCGAAACGCCAGTGGATTGCTCGGAGGCACCACCAGGCCGGTTTCATTGTGGATATTGATGTAGCTGGTGCCGGTACCGATTTCACTTGAGATCATCGGTTTGCCATACATCGCGCCCTCAAGCAGTGAAATGCCGAACGCTTCGGAGCGCAGGTGCGACGGGAACACGATGGCGTAGCTCAGTTGCAGCAGGGCGACCTTGTCTTCATCGCCCAGGCGTCCGAGGAAGTGGATATTGCGCAGGCCCAGCGCAGCGGCCTGGGCATGCAGCTCCAGTTCCAGCGGCCCGGCGCCGACGATTACCACCGGATAGTCCACGTCCTTCAAGGCATCGAGCAGGATGTGCAGGCCCTTGTAATAACGCATGACCCCGACGAACAGGAAAAACTTATCCCCAAGCTGCTGGCGCCAGCGATTCATGCGTTCGTTGTCCGCCTGTGGATAACCGGCCTTGTTCAAGCCGTACGGAATCACCCGGGTCTTGTCCTGGAACTGCTGCAACACGTCGCTGGTGTGCAGGTAGTTCGGCGATGCCGCGACAATCCGGTCGGCGCTGGCGAGGAAGCGGTTCATCAGCGGTCGGTAGAGTTTGAGCAGATGCTTCTGGCGGATGATGTCCGAATGGTAGGTCACCACGCTCGGCTTGTTCATGCCGCTGGCGAAGTGCACCAGGTCCATGAACGGCCAGGGGAAGTGGTAGTTGACCACATCGGCTTCGGCGGCCAGCTCGCGAAACTGTTTGAACACGCTCCAGGAAAAACCGGTGGAGGCGAACTGGATGTCGAGTCTGGCGCGATGCACTTCATGTTGACCGAGTTGCACCACGGGCGGGGTCGGATCGGCGCTGAGGGTCAGCACCTGACCGTCGATGCCATGATGCGCGCCGCTTTCGCACAGCTGGAAGATCACCTGTTCGATGCCGCCGACCGAGTCAGGCAAGTAGGTTTTGAAAAAGTGAAGAACTCGCATTCAGCCTCCCATGGCCTGGCGGTAGGCACCGGCGGTGGCCTGTGCGCAACGTACCCAGGAAAAAAGCCGCGTCCGGTGCAGTCCGGCTTCTCGGCAGGCCTGCCAATGCGCTTGATCGTCGATCAGGCGATTCAGCGCATCGCGCAAGCCGTGTGCATCGTCAGGTTCAATGTAGTTGCCTGCCGCGCCGGCGACTTCCGGCATGGCTGAAGATCGGGTGAGGATCACCGGGGTGCCGCTGGCCATGGCTTCCAGTACCGGCAGACCGAAACCTTCATACAGTGATGGAAACACCAGCGCCCGGGCGCCCGCCAGCAGCTGGGCGACGTGTTCATCCGGCAGATAGCCGAGCAGGCAAACGTGTCCTGACGCCAGGGCCTGGCGCAGTTCGTCGCTGAACTGGGCCTGTTGCCAGCCGGCCATGCCGACGATCAGCAGCGGAAAGCGCTGGCGTACGGCATCCGGCAGCAAGGCGTGGGCACGCAGGGCCAGGCTCAGGTTCTTGCGCGGTTCCAGGGTGCCGACACACAAAAAATATTCTCGCGCGGCAACGGCATGCGCTTTGAGCACCGCTTCGATGGCGTGTGGTTCCCGTGGGTGGAAGCGCTCGGCCACACCCAGTGGCGCCACCACGAAACGCTCGGCCGGCAGACCAAAATAAGCCTGCGCCTCGTCGGCAATCGCCTGCGAGTCGGTCACGATCCGTTGCGCCTGTTGCACGCCAGCAGCCAGGCGCCGTTCGATTTCCTTGAGGCGCGCCGCCGGTTGCGAATCAGGAAAGTGCAGATGGGTCAGGTCGTGCAGGGTGATCACGGTCGGGCCATCGAAGGCCAGCGGCCACAGGCTCGGCTCGTGATACAGGTCGATGCCTTGCGTGCGGCCCTGATCGAAGCGTTTCTGCTCCAGCCAGCGCCGCGCCTGATAGGCGCCGGGGATTTGCCGCAGCAGCGGCGTCAGGCGCGAATAGCCGGGCATCGCTGCTTCCGGCAGCGCCGAACTCCAGCCCCAGCCGTGGAACAGCGCCACTTCGACATCGGTGGTGCTGCGCAAGGCGCGAACCAGTTCGGCGACGTAATGGCCGATGCCGGTGCGTGGTGCCTGCAGGATCCGGGCGTTAAGGGCAATGCGCATACGGCCTCGCTGGCGCCGATGGCGCTTTCAGGACGTTGTGTGCGGTGCGTTCGGTCAATTGCGCGCTGGCCTCGCGCCAGCCGATCCAGCGCCAGTCAGCCACATTGCGGGCAGCGGGGAACTGACCGCTTTGCTGGAACCGGATGATCAACTCGGCGAGGCTTTGCGGGTCCTGCAAATCGAAGTAGGCCATGAACTCGCCACCAATTTCGCGGAACACCGCGATGTCACTGCCCATCGCCGGCAAGCCGCGCTGCATGGCTTCTACCAGTGGCAGGCCAAAGCCTTCGACAAACGAGGGGAACACCAGTGCACTGGCGTGGGCGTAGGCATGTTCGAGGCTGGTGTCGCTCAACTCGTTGAACATGAACAGGCGGCGATTCAGTTCGGGATGATTGTGCACCCGGGCGAGCAGAGCGTCGCACTTCCAGCCGATGCGTCCGGCGATGCACAGCCGCGCCGTGCAGCCGGCGGCCCAGGCCCGCTCGAAGGCATCGAGCAAGTACGTGTGGTTTTTGCGCGGTTCGATGGTGCTGACCATCAGGAACACGGGCTCCGGTGTACTGAACAGTTGTTGCAGGCGCGGTTCGACGGTAGCCCTGGCGCTGTGCAGATCCAGTTCGGAACCGAGATGAAAATAATCGAACCAGAGTCTGTCGGTGTGTGCCGGGCCGACCCGTCGCTGCAGTTCGGCGCGCAGCTGATCGCGCACCGTTGCGGAAATCGCCATGTAGCCATCGGCGGAACGGGTGATCCAGTCGAACCATGCGCTGAAGACCTGCACCAGCCGCGTGTCGTAGAACTGCGGGTGGGTCAGCGGGATCAGGTCGTAGATCACGGCGACGATACCCACCCCGTCACGCTTGAGTTGTTCGGCGTGGGGAAAAAAGTCCGAATGCCAGGACGAATCCAGTAGCACCAGTTGGTCGCCAGGCTGATGTTGCAGTGGCGTGCAGCGCTTGAGCAGTTGCTTGCGGTTCATCAGCCTGATCAGGCGCAGCGGACAACCAAACAAGCCGAAGGAGGTCAGTCGGTAAGCGACGTACAGAACGCGTCGGGTGAATTTCGACGGACAGCGTGGATCAAGGCGCTGGTGCCACTGCCAGAATCGGTGGGCGAGGCGTTCCAGCCGCTCGCCAAAGGCTGCAACGGCGTTGAGCAACGGCGCGTCCAGCGGGGCCAGGCGTGTGACCCGATAGAGCTGGTCCCTCAGCGAAATCACCGGCAGGCACTCGACATCACCCACCCGCTCGGGTAGTTGCTTGATGACGTTACGCACTACTCGTTGAATACCGGAGTTGATCGTCGGGTGCTTGAAGACGTGGGTGCACTCCACCAGCAGCCGGGTCATGGTGCACGCTCGGTCAGCTCTGCCTCGGTATGGCGGGTGATCGAGGTCTTGGCGTTGAGCCAGGAACAGCCGACGAAATCTTCCTGGCGGTTGTTGATCACATGAAACACCAGACCGTAATCGCGCCATTCGAAGTTGCGGTCCAGGTGCGAGTCCAGGCGTGACAGGCTCAGCGATACGGAATAGTTGCCCTTGCCCAGGCCCATGACGAAGGCAAAGCGGTAAGTGAAGCGTTCGCCGGCGTGCAGGTCAGTCAGAGCCTTGTTCAGGCGATGGGTGTTGATGCCATACATCATCTGGCCCAGACGATCCTTGAGGATGAAGCCGAGCACCAGTCGTTCAATGTCGCGCCGAACCTCCACCTGAACTTCCAGTACCACTGGCTGGCCGACCTCGGCAGCGTCGATGGCGCGATCGTGTTCGTCCAGCAGGCGCACACTGAGAATGCCTGCCTCGCCGGTGCCGGACACGGTTTGCACCTCGCCGCCGGCGAGCATTTCCTGACGCACGATCTGCCCTTCGCGTTCGGCCATCAGGGCGTTGTAATAATCGAGCACCACTTCTGGCTTGTCGTACAGGGCCATGCGCCCATCCTTGAGCAGGATGGCCGAATCGCAGATCGACTGGATGGCCGAGCGATCATGGGAGACGATCAGCAAAGTGGTCCCGGCCTTGCGGAAGCTGCGGATGCGTTCGAAGCTCTTGTGCTGGAAGTAGGCGTCACCCACCGACAGGGCCTCGTCGACGATCAGAATGTCCGGGCGCCGCGCGGTGGCGACGCTGAACGCCAGGCGCATTTGCATGCCGCTGGAGTAGGTGCGGACCGGATGGTCGATGGCTTCGCCGATTTCCGCGAAGTGTTCGATGTCCGGCATCAGCGCTTCGATCTCGCTGACCTGCAGGCCCAGCAACTGCCCGGCCATGAACGCGTTCTGGCGACCGGTGAAGTCCGGGTGAAAGCCCATGCCCAGCTCCAGCAGTGCGGCCACGCGACCTTCGATTTCGATCTTGCCGCACGTGGGCTGAGTGGTGCCGGTGATCATCTTCAGCAACGTGCTCTTGCCCGCACCGTTGGCGCCGACGATCCCCACCGCCTCGCCGGGCGCGATCTCGAACGCGACATCCTGCAGTACCCAGTGCTGATGGTGACGAACGGGTGAAAAAGGTATCAGCCATTCCGCAAGGCGACTCCAGCGCGTCGGGTACTGTTTATAGGCCTTGCCCAGCCCTGTAACGCGAATATGCCCCATCAGAGTTCATCCACCATTTCGCCGACGCGCTGGCGAAACAGGCGCAGGCCGATCAGACACATCAGTACGGCGGCGATGAACGCCGGTAGCAGCGAACTCCAGACCGGCCATTGCCCATACAGGAACAGGTTCTGATAGCTGCCGATCAGGCTGGTCAGCGGGTTGAGCTGCAACAGACGCTGGACCCACTCCGGCAGAATCGTGATCGGGTAAACAATCGGCGTCAGCCAGAACCAGAACTGCAGGCAGATGGCGAAGAGCTGGCCGACATCACGGAAGAACACGTTCAACACGCCAAGAATCATTCCCAGCCCGGCGCAGAACATCATTTGCAGCGCGATCAGCGGAATCAGCGCCAGCAGCGCCATGCCCGGCCAGCGCCCGGTGACCAGCAGGAAACCCAGAAAAAGGGCGATGATGATCGCGAAATTGATCCCGGCGTTGATCAGCACGATCACCGGCAGGCAGATACGCGGGAAGCTGATTTTCTTCAGCAGGTTGGCGTTGTCCAGAAACATGGTCTGGCTGCGCAGGGTGATTTCCGAAAACATTCCCCAGGCCAGCAACCCGGCGCAGAGATAGACGCTGTAGGCCATGCTGTCGTCCACACCCGGCAGGCGCGCGCGCATGATGTGCGAGAAGATCACGGTGTAGACGATGATCATCGACAGCGGATTGAAGATCGGCCACAGAGCGCCGAACAGTGAGTTGCGGTACCGCGCTTGAAACTCCCGCTGCACGCTGCCGAGGATGAAACCCCGGTAGCTGTGCAGCGAGCGGTAAAGGGAAAGCAGCATTCAATCCGTCCTGCCGTATTGGTCTTCGAAGCGCACGATATCGTCTTCACCCAGGTATTCGCCGCTTTGCACTTCGATGATCACCAGGTCGATCACGCCAGGGTTTTCCAGGCGATGCCGGTGTCCGGCGGCGATGAACGTCGATTCGTTCTTGGCCACCAGATGGGTGCCCGTGCCGTTGTTGGTGACCTTGGCCATGCCTTCGACCACGACCCAGTGTTCGTTGCGGTGATGGTGCATTTGCAGCGACAGCTTGCCGCCGGGCTTGACCACGATGCGCTTGATCTTGAAGCGCGGGCCTTCCTCGAGCACGGTGTAGGTGCCCCATGGCCGGCTGACGGTGCGGTGCAGGCGATAGGCTTCGTGGGATTTGTCCTTGAGCTGCTTGGCGACACGCCGCACATCCTGAGCGCGGTCGGCGTGGGCCACCAGCACGGCGTCGGCGGTGTCGACGATGATCAGGTTATCCACACCGACGGCGGCCACCAGCCGGCCTTCGCTCTGCACGAAGTTGTTGTGGCTGTCGATGAAGACCGCTTCGCCACTGGCGCGATTGTTGTCGGCATCGGCCGGCACCAGTGCGGCCACGGCGCCCCAGGAGCCGATGTCGCTCCAGTCGAAACCGGCGGGCACCACCACGACTTTTTCCGAGCGCTCCATCAAGGCGTAGTCGATGGAGATGTCGGTGATTTCGGCGAACAACGCCGGTGACAGTTCCTGTTGCAGGCAGCCGACGGTTTCCACCGGGGCGCTGGCGTCCATGCACGCGCGGGTCTGTTCCAGCAGCTCCGGGGCATGCCGTTGCAGCTCGTTGATCACGGTCGCGGTGGTGAAACAGAACATGCCCGAGTTCCACAGGAAGTTGCCGCTTTCCAGGTAATGCGTGGCGGTCTGCAGATCGGGTTTTTCCACGAAACGCTGCACTTTTGCCGCGCCTCTGGCGTCCAGTGGCGCGCCGGTCTCGATGTAGCCGAAGCCGGTTTCCGGGGCAGTCGGCAGCACACCGAAGGTCACCAGATACCCGTCCTTCGCCAGGTTGACCGCGTGCTCGACGGCACTCTTGAGTGCGTCCTGGTTGACGATCAAATGGTCGGCGGGCATCACCACCATGATTGCGTTGTCGCCGTGCAGCGCCTGCAGTGACAGGGCCGCTGCGGCAATCGCCGGGGCGGTGTTGCGCCCGGTCGGCTCCAGCAGAAAGTGCCCGCGATGGCGCGACACGTGTGCGGCGCAATAGTGATCCTTGCTCTGGAAGTAGTACTCGCGGTTGGTCACCGTGACGATGTCGCCCCAGCCGTCGAGCAATGCTGCCGCCCGCTGGTAGGTCTTGCCGAGCAGCGACTGGCCGTCGGGCAGGGTCATGAACGGCTTGGGATGGCCCTCGCGGGACACCGGCCACAAACGAGTACCGGCACCGCCGGACAGAATCACGGGGATCAGCATGACCTACTCCTTGGCGACGCGTTTCATGTCCGCATCCATCATCATGCGGATCAAGGTGTCCAGATCGGTTTTCGGCTTCCAGCCCAGTACGCGCTGAGCCTTGGCCGGGTTGCCGAGCAGCACTTCGACTTCGGCCGGGCGGAAGAACGCCGGGTCGATCTTCACGTAGTCGCGGTAGTTCAGACCGACGTGATCGAAGGCGATGCGGCACATTTCGCGCACGGTGGTGGTGACGCCGGTGGCGACCACGAAATCGTCAGGCTTGTCCTGTTGCAGCATCAGCCACATGGCTTCGACGTAGTCACCGGCAAAACCCCAGTCACGTTTGGCGTCGATGTTGCCCAGGGCCAGTTCCTGCTGCTTGCCCTGCTTGATGCGGGCCGCGGCGTCGGTGACCTTGCGGGTGACGAACTCGATGCCGCGCAGCGGCGACTCGTGGTTGAAGAGGATGCCGCTGCTGGCGTGCAGGTCGAAGCTTTCGCGGTAGTTGACGGTGATCCAGTGGCCATAGAGCTTGGCCACGCCGTAGGGGCTGCGCGGGTAGAACGGGGTGTTCTCGTCCTGTTGCTCGGCCTGGATCAGGCCGAACATTTCGCTGGTGGAGGCCTGATAGAAACGCGTGTGCGGGCTGAACTGGCGGATCGCTTCGAGCAGGTGGGTCACGCCCAGGCCATCGACGATGCCGGTGGTTACCGGTTGATTCCAGGACGCGGCGACAAAGCTTTGCGCGGCAAGGTTGTAGACCTCGTCCGGGGCTGACTTGATGACTGCGCGCTGCACCGAGCAGGCGTCAGCCATGTCGCCATCGAGGTACTCGATGTCGGCTTCGACGCCCATCTCGCGCAGGCGCCAGCGCGAATCGCTGCTGCGCCGGGCAACCAGGCCGTGAACCTTGTAACCCTTGTCGAGCAACAGTCTGGCCAGATAGGCACCGTCCTGTCCGGTGATCCCTGTGATCAATGCACTTTTCATTCTTGTTGTACTCGCTGCTCCCAGTCGGACAGGATCGCCCGCAGGGATTGTTGTGTTGTGATTTCAGGCGTCCATCCTGTGGTTTGGGTCAGTCGTGCGTGACTGCCGCAAACGCGACGCTGATCGGCACGACGCATGCGTGCCGGATCCTGAACCAGTTGCACCTGGACCTGCGCCAGATCGCTCAGCTGTTCGATCAGACTGCGGATGCTCTGCTCGCGGCCCGAGCAGATGTTGTACACCTGCCCCGGCGTGCCTTTTTCCAGCAGTGCGAAATAAGCCGAGAGCACATCGCCGACATCGAGGAAGTCCCGCGTTACGTCAATGTCGCCGACCTCCAGTTGCGGGGCTTGCAGGCCCTGTTTGATGCGGTTGATCTGGCGCGCAGCGCTGGCGATGACAAAGCTGTCTTTCTGCCCGCCACCGATGTGGTTGAACGGCCGCGCCACCAGCACCGGCCAGCTTTCGCTCAAGCCCCATTGCAGGCTGAGAAATTCTGCCGACAGTTTGCTCACCGCGTAGGGATTGCGCGGGCAGGGCGGTTGTTGTTCGGTGATCGGCAGGGCGGACTCGGCGACCTGGCCGTAGACATCGCCGGAGCTGACGTACAGGAACGTGCCGGCAAAACCGCGAGCCTTGAGGGCCTGTAACAGATTGAGGGTACCGAGCAGATTGATCTCGAGGGTGCGGGCCGGGTCGCGGAAGGCTTCGGGAACAAACGTCTGGCCGGCCAGATGAATCACCGCGTCGGGCAATTGCGGCCACAGGTCGACGAGACTGTCCGGCACCGTGAGGTCGTAGGGCGATGCGCCAGGCAGCAGCTGCCATGTCGAATCAGGCGACGCCAGACGCGACTGGATATGTTGCCCCACGAATCCACCCAGCCCCGTGACGAACAGACGCTTTTTCAAACCGCGACCCCTTGGTCTTGAATCTTCGCCATTTCCCACAGCCTCTATGGGCGTGTCTGTCAGAACGCTGGTAAATACCGGTCGGACATCGGGCGAAGTCATTGTTGTAGTTGTTTGGTTGCCAATCTGTGCCAATTACGCAGCAATTTCAACAGGCCAAACCGTGACTGGTCAGTTCTCGTCAGAGTAGCCTGATTTATTCTCGCCGGGTGGTTCGCGAATCCTCGACGGATGTGTTTAGAATGCCCCTCGTCGCGTTCTCCCGGTGTTGTCCAGCGTTACTGCAATCCCGGCTGCAACCGACCACTAAAACAAGAACAAAGACGGGCCCGAAGACGCAGGACGAGTGCCGGCATGCCGACCACGATCCAGCGCTTGGCCGTCATGGATTGAAGCGGCCGGGATGGCGACTTCATCGTGGGATGCCATGAATTTCATTCTTTACTCGGACGTCAACGACAGCTCCATCAGCCAGAGTCTCGGGCGTCCCGAATACAGTTATTACTTCGTACTCAAGGCCTATCGTCCGGTGCTGGAAAGCCTTGGGCGGGTGCATGTGGTGTCCTCCAGCGCCGACGTCGATCCGCTGTACCGCCAATTGCGCGCGGCCGGCGAAGACAGCCTGTTTCTCTCCTTCACCCCGCCGCAGAAAACCCCGACCGACCTTGAATGCCCGACCGTCTGCGTGGTGGCCTGGGAGTTCGACTCGATCCCCGATGAGCAATGGGACAATGACCCGCGTCAGGACTGGACGCAGATGCTCGCACGTCAGGGCCGGGTCATCACGTTGTCGAGCCATACTGCGCGGGCAATCCGCCGGGCCATGGGGGATGACTTCCCGGTGCTGGTACTGCCGACGCCACTGTGGGAAAACTTCGCTGCCATCCGCGCACGTCACGTCAGTGAGCCGGTCAATCCCGGCACAACGCTGGCGATCAAGGGCTGCGTGTTCGATAGCCGCACGCTGGGCTTGTCTGCCGATGCGCTGATTCCGATACCGCCGACTGCCGAGGAAGAGGCGGCGCTGGCCGCTGAAATCGAGGCTGCGCGTCCGCCACCGCTGACCCTCAAGCGGCGCTTTGTGATTGCCCGCCACTACCTGCGTCTGTGGGCCCTGGATTCAGGCCGCGAGCAAGTACCGGCGGTGCCACGCGTGAAGTTTCTGCATCACTGGTACTGGGAAGGTGTGCGCGATCTGCTGTCAGACAAGGCGCATGCCTGGCTCGAACAGCGTTTGCCGAACATCGCCGGCGCCCCCGCCGTGCCGGTCATCGAACCTGCGCCTCTGGATTTGCCGGACACCTCATCGGTTGTCGAAACCTGTGTCGATGGCGTGGTCTACGTCAGCGTGTTCAACCCTAGGGACGGCCGCAAGAACTGGCACCACATCGTCACCGCGTTCTGCTGGGCCTTTCGCGACAAGCCCGACGCTACGCTGGTGCTCAAGATTACCCATAACGATCTGACGTCCTACTACAGCGAATTGATGACCCTGCTTGCGCAGTTGTCGCCGTTCGCCTGCCGGGTGCTGGTGCTGCACGGTTACCTCGACGACGGGCAATACGCGCGGCTTTACGAAGCCGCCAGTTTTTACGTCAACGCCTCGCGCTGTGAAGGCCTGTGCCTGCCGTTGATGGAGTTCATGTCCAGCGGTAAGCCGGTGATCGCGCCGGATCACACTGCGATGGAAGACTATATCGACGATTCGGTGGCGTTCGTGGTCGAGTCCAGCGAGGAACTGACCATCTGGCCGCAGGACAGCCGTCTTATCTATCGCACGCTGCGCCACCGGCCGGACTGGGGTTCACTGAAAAACGCCTACGAAATCAGTTATCGGATGGCCAAGGCTCAGCCGCAGGATTATCGGCGCATGTCCACGGCCGCGGTCGAACGCATGCACCAATACTGCGCTTTCGCGCCCGTGCAGCAACGTATGGCGGACTTCTTCGGGCTGGTTGCACACACGCCGCAGGCTGTGTCAGTGACGGATAACGCCTCATGCTGATCATCATTTATTCGGAAACCAACCAGCACACCATCGCGCAGAACCTGGGACGCTCGGAGTACAGCTATTACTTCGTGCTCAAGGAATACCGGCCGGTACTCGAGCGGCTCGGGCGGGTGGTGGAAGTGCTCGATCCGCAGACCGAAGTCGACGCGCTCTATCGGGAGTGCGCCGCCCGGGGCGAGCCGTGCGTGTTCCTGTCGTTCTCGCCGCCGCACCGCACGCCGCTGAACCTGGCGTGCCCGACGCTGCCGGTGTTCGCCTGGGAATTCAGCACCATCCCCGACGAGCCGTTTGCCGGTGAGCCGCGCAACGATTGGCGCACCGTGCTGCGCGCCTGCGGTGCGGCGATCACTCATTCCAGCTACACGGTCAATGCCGTGCGCGAGGCGATGGGGGCCGATTACCCGATTGTCGCGGTGCCGGCGCCGGTGTGGGATCGTTTTGCCGCACGCGGTGCGCAGTTGCCACGTGAGCCGCAGGCGGGCCCGCTGCGCCTGAAGATCAAGGGCCTGGTGGCCGACAGTCGCCAGCTCGACCTGAACGCGTACGCTCCGCTGCAACTGCGCAGCGGCGTCGGCATTGATTTTGAAGCCCCGGTGACCGAGCAGGAGTTGCTGCTCGACGGCGTGGTCTACACCTCGGTGTTCAACCCCGGCGACGGGCGCAAGAACTGGCAAGACATGCTCAGTGCATTTTGTGTGACGTTCCGCGACAACGATGACGCGACGCTGGTGCTCAAGCTCACCCACCATGATGCCGAACTGGCGATGAGCGACATCCTCCATCACCTGTACAAGAACCAGTCCTATCGCTGCCGCATCGTGCTGATCTATGGCTATCTGGCGGATGCCGATTACGAGCGACTGGTGCAGGCGACCCGCTACGTGGTCAACACCTCTTACGGCGAGGGCCAGTGCCTGCCGCTGATGGAGTTCATGTCCTGCGGCAAACCGGCGGTCGCCCCGCGCACCACGGCGATGATCGATTACCTGAGCGCCGACAATGCGTTCCTGATCGACTCCACCGATGAACTCACTGCCTGGCCGCACGACCCGCGCAGTGCTTTCCGCACCTTGCGCTACGTGACCAACTGGGCGTCGTTGTGCGTGGCCTATCGCGCCAGCTACGAGGTGGCCAGACGCGATCCGCAACGGTATGCGCAGATGGCAGCGCAAGCGATTAACAGCCTGCAGGGTTTCTGCAGTCAGTCAGTGGCCGAGCAGCGTTTACAAATGTTTCTGACGCAGTTGTTCGACCGCCTGCCTGCCGCCCATGTAGAGATTTCCGGGGCATGAGCAGCAAACAGATCATGGACATCGAAGTGCTGCGGGCAATCGCGGTGCTTGGTGTGCTGTTTCATCATTTGCAGGGCAGCCTGTTCACCGATCCGGTGCCTCTGCTGGGAAACATTCACGCCTGGGCGCAGTCGTGGTGGGGCGTCGATCTGTTTTTCGCAATCTCCGGATTCGTTATCGCCCGCAGCCTGATCCCGGCGCTGCGAGCTTGTACGACCCGGCAGGAATACTGGGCGCAGACGCGTAACTTCTGGCTGCGACGGGTATTTCGTCTGTTGCCGTCGGCGTGGTTGTGGCTGGCGTTGATGCTGCTGGCGAGCGTGTTTCTCAACCGTTCCGGGGCGTTCGGCACCCTGCACGCCAACTTGCAAGCGACATTGGCCGGGGTGTTGCAGTACGCGAACTTCCGCTTTGCCGACAGTTTCTTTAACTACGAATACGGCAGCAGCTTCGTCTACTGGAGCCTGGCGCTGGAGGAGCAGTTCTACCTGTTGTTCCCGCTGCTGATTCTGGTGTGCCGCAGACACCTGGTCTGGGTATTGCTGGCGCTGGTGGCGGTGCAATTGTTCACCCTGCGCACGCCAATGCTGATGGTGGTGCGTACCGATGCGCTGGCCCTCGGCGTGTTGCTGGCGATGTGGAGCGTGCAGCCGGGTTATCAGCGCTGGCAGCCGACGTTCCTGCAGCGGCCATGGGCCGGCGTATCGACGCTGATTTTGCTGGCACTGATGCTGAGCTACATGGCCACCGACCGCTTCACCTTTTCCTCTTACCGCATCGGCTCGATTGCCGTGCTCAGCGCGCTGCTGGTGTGGATCGCCTCGTACAACCGCGATTACCTGCTGCCGGCCGGTGGTCTGCAACGGTTGATGGCGTGGATCGGCAGTCGGTCCTACGGCATCTACCTGATCCATATTCCGGCCTATCTGCTGGTCCGCGAGCTGATCTTCCGCTTGCAAAGCGCCGGTCTGCCGAACCCGGCCGGGCACCCTGTACTGACCATCCTGCTGGCGTTCGGCCTGATCGTGCTGCTCAGTGAACTCAATTACCGCTTTATCGAAATGCCGATGCGCAATCGCGGCGCTGCGCTGGTGCGTCGCCTCGATACTTCGCGAACCGCCGTCCCATCCTCTGGAGCCACCTCATGCTGAGCCTTTTGAAGAAACTCAGGGCAGCGTCGCCTGCGCCGGTCCCCGCGCCGTCTGCTGCGGACAAAGTCGACCCGTACATGCTCGGCCTTTACGACGCGAAGCTCAGCGGCTGGTTCAACCAGGAGACCGACGAGTTGTTCACCGGGTTCCGGGTGAGTGCTGACGACATCCTGCTTGATGTGGGGTGCGGGGACGGCGGCAACGTGTACTTTTGCGGCATGCGTGGGGCGAAGATCATCATTGCCGACATCGACGGTGCCAAGGTCGAGGCTACTCGCCAGCGCCTGAGCGATACGCCGGCGCGTGAAATCGAATGCCATGTCACCGACTGCAACCCGCTACCGATCGCCGATGCCACCGCCACTCGGGTGGTGTCCACCGAAGTGATTGAACACGTCGACGATCCGGCGCAATTTCTCGCCGAGCTGGTGCGCGTCGGCAAGCCGGGCGCGCTGTACCTGCTGAGTGTGCCGCACCCCAGTTCCGAAGACCTGCAGAAGGACATTGCCTCGCCGGAGTATTTCCAGAAGCCCAATCACATTCGCATCATCAGTGAAGAACAATTCAAGGCAATGGTCAGCGATGCCGGGCTGGAGATTATCAGCCATAGCCAGTACGGCTTTTACTGGTCGATGTGGATGCTGCTGTTCTGGGAGGCCAAGGTCGATTTCAGCAACCCGGATCACCCGTTGCTCGAGCATTGGGCCAACACCTGGCAAACCGTGCTCGACTCGCCACGCGGTGCGCAGATCAAGCAGGCGCTGGATGCGGTGGTGGCGAAAAGTCAGGTGATCATTGCCCGCAAGCCTTGAGCGGTTTGTGTAACCTTGCAGCCTGATGTCTCAGGGATCTGCAAGGTATGCGCGTTATCGTCGGCTTGTCGGCCATGCTGGCTGTGTTGTTGCTCTGCGCCTGTGAACGACAGGATGCAGCGCCGCTCGATCAGCAGCTCTACGTCTGGCAGCGGCATTGGACGCCGGCTCATGAGCTTGCACTGAAAGACAGTCGCGGCGACTTTTCGACGCTGCGGGTGCTGGCGTTGCAGGCCTTTCCGAATGCCGGATGGAGCCGCGCGCGCATCGATCCGGCGTTGCTCAAACAGGATGCTCGGCCGTTGATTGCGGTGATCCGGCTTGACGGCCAGCTCAAGGCGCTCGACGAGCAACAAGTCACGGCACAGATCCTTCAGGTGCTGGCGGACTGGCAAGGGCAGGGGCTGACCCTGAGCGGCATCGAGATCGATCACGACGCCGGGAATGCGCGTCTGCCGGCCTATACCGAATTCCTTCTCCATCTGCGCGGCGCATTGCCGGCCAGCCTGCCGCTGAGCATCACTGCGTTGCCGGCCTGGCTCGACAGTCCGCAACTGCCGGCGCTGCTGGCAGCTGTCGACAGCAGTGTGCTGCAGGTGCATGCGGTCAGCGATCCGCGTCGCGGCCTGTTCGACCCCGAGCAGGCGCGGCGCTGGGCCGAGGCTTGGGGACGGGTAACCGACAAACCGTTTTATCTGGCACTGCCGGCCTACGGGGTGGCGCTGTTGCCGGATGCTGACGGCGCCCCGGTGGTGGAAAGTGAAGTGCCACTTGAGCGCGGCGGACAACGGCGCGAATTGCTCGCCGATCCGCAGCAATTGAGCCGACTGGCCAAGGAGTTGCGTGAAGATCGCCCGGCGCATCTGGCCGGTCTGATCTGGTTTCGCCTGCCGCTGGTCAACGATCGTCGCGCGTGGAGCCTGAGCACGCTGCGTGCCGTCGCCCGTGGCGAAGCGTTAAGCAGTCAACTGAGCCTGACGCTCAGCGAGAGTAATGGCCTCTATGACATCGCCCTCAACAACCGCGGTAACCTCGACAACGCCTGGCCCGCACGCATCAGCGTGAAGGCGCGCGATTGCGAAGGCGCCGACGCGCTCGCCGGTTATGCGTTGCAACAAGGCCCGGATCTGCTTACCTTCACCCGCCAGCGCGACGGTCGTCTGCCGGCGGGCGGGCAACGCGCCATCGGTTGGGCGCGCTGTGCATTTATTGATCAAGGAGGTTCGCATGTTGACCCGTAACTGGCCCCGCCATCTGCTCTGTCTGAGCCTCAGCCTGCCGCTGGGTTCGGCGCTGGCCTGCGGCCCGGACTTCCCGATGCGCCTGCTCGACAATCGCGGGCAGACCCTGGCCGAGCTGCCGGAGGGCAACTTCAACTTTGAGCTCAGCCGCCTGGGCAAAGCCATCCCCGGGCTGAAGAACGTCACCGCGGCGACCTACAACCCCAACGATTTTTACGCTGAACCGACCGAGCCTGCCAATCAGCGTGACAAGGCCGAGCAGGCCGGTCTCACAGCCGAACAGCAAGCGCTGGTCAAACAGCTGCGCAGCCTGACTGACGCGCATCAGGTCGATGTGCAGGGCGCCAGCCTGCCGGCGGAGATTCGCCTGTACCTGGCCGGTGCCGTGGCGTTCGGCGCGGGCGACTATCAACTGGCGGTCGAGTATTTCCGCCAGTTGCTGGCGTTGCCGGCCGAGCAACGACCGTTGCGCAGCACTTGGGCGGCTTACTCGCTGGGCCGTGCGTGGGTGGCCAGAAGTACCGAGGCCAACAACGCCATCGATGCACTGGAGCAGGCACGGGATGCCTTCCGCCAGGCTCGGCAGTTGAGCATCGACGGTTTCAGTGACCCGTTGGAACTGGGCGTCGCCAGTCTCGGCGAAGAGGCGCGGGTACTGCGCACTTCGGGCGATTGGGCCGGCGCCATCGAATTGTACGAAGCGCAGAACCTGCACGGTTCGGCGGTGGGCAATACCTCGCTCAAGCTGCTGATGAATGATCTGGCGCAGTTGCCCGAGGAGCCACTGGCGAAGTTGCTCGAACACCCTTCGGTGCAGCAACTGGTCACCGCCTCGTTGATCAGTCGTCAGGGCTGGTCATTCGGCGATGAGCCGCCAAACCAGAAGAAACTGGTCAAGCTCCTGCAGAACAGCACCCGCGGCAGTTTCGACAACGCCGACCGGCTGGCGGCGGTCAATTATCAACAGGGCGATTACACCAACGCCAAGGCCTTTCTCGAACACGCCGGTGACGGCGGCCTTGCGTGGTGGTTGCGGGCCAAACTGGCGGTGCGTGACGGCGATAAAAATGCCGCGGCTGCCGCCTATTCCAAAGCCGCGCAGGCCTTTCCGCAGACCGAGGACTGGGGATATCGGCGCACGCAGGACTGGGACTTTGAAACCGTTCAGCCCAAATGCCGGGTCGAAGGCGAGAGCGCGATCCTGGCGCTGCAACGCGGTGAATACCTGCAAGCCTTTGTTCAGTTGTACCGCAGCAACAATATCTATTGGTTCGACGCCGCGACGGTGGCCGAGCGGGTGCTGACGGTCGATGAACTGAAACGCTACGTCGATGACAACGTGCCGGCGCCACCGCCGCTGACCCAGCAGGAGCGCGACAACTATGTGCAGTTGCCGGTTGCCGCCAGCCTGCGCAATCTGCTGGGCCGACGTCTGTTGCGTGAGGGGCGGTATGAAGAAGCGGTCGGCTACTTCGACAATCCCGACCTGCAAAACAAAGCGAAACTCTACGGCCAGCAGCGTCTGAAAGCCGACAGCGCCTGGTGGCCGACCAAACGCGCCAGTGCGTTGTACAACGCTGCCTGGACGGCTCGCGAGTGGGGTATGGATATTCTCGGTTACGAGATGGCACCGGATTACGCCACGTTCGGCGGCAACTACAGCCTGGAAAACGCCGCGCTGAAAGTCGGGCCGCTGGTGGCTGAAGACGAAGTCAAACGTCAGCAAGCCAGCGAAGCCAAGCCGGACGAGCGTTATCACTACCGCTTCGTTGCCACCGCGCTGGCCAGTCGTGCCGCCGACAACCTGCCGCACACCAGTCAGGCGTTTGCTGCCGTGTTGTGCAACGCCGCCGGTTGGAACAGCAGCCTGCAGGAGCAGAGCGATCTCTATGAACGCTATGTGAAGGAAGGGGCGTACGTGCCGTGGGCGGTGGATTTCGGTCATCAGTGCCCGTACCCGGACTTTGAAAACGCCGACAAGCGCTACGTCACCCAAGTCACCGATGCCGCGCGCTCGGCACTGCGCCCTTACAAATGGCCGGTGCAGATCGGTGGGGCGGTGCTGCTGGTCGGCGTTGCGTTGTTCCTGATCACTCGTCGGCAACGCCGGGCGCGCAAAGACTAGGCCTGTTGCACGAACGTCAGGCGCAGGGCGAAGCCGATCAACAGGCTGCCGAACAGCCACTGTTGCAAGCGTTGGGCCGAGGGACTGCGTTGCAGCCAGCGGCCCAATGCGGCGCCGATCAGCGCGTAGGTCGAGTCAAACAGCAGCCCGGCAGCCACCAGCAACATGCCGAGGATGGCGAACTGCGTCAGCACCGGGGCACCGTCGGCGACGATAAATTGCGGAAGCAGCACCGAGCAGAACAGCAGCGCCTTGGGGTTGAGCAGATTGGTCAGCAAGCCACGGCGGATCGCTTCACGCCATTGTCCGTGGATGTCGGCCTCACCGGCGGCATTCAGGTTCGGCAGCAAGGTACTGCGCAGGCATTGAATGCCGATCCACAGCAGATAGGCCGCCCCGGCCAGACGCACCACGTCGAACGTCCACGGCGCGGCTTTGAACAGCGCCGCCAGTCCCAACGCCGCCAATGCGACATGACATCCCCGAGCAATCGCCAGGCCCACCGCGGTGGCCAGCGCGGCGCCGCGGCCCTGCCGGGCGCCGGTTTGCAACAGCAAGATCATGTCCGGCCCAGGCAACAGATACACCACCGCCAGCGCCAGAAAAAACATCCACATACCCGCCATGCTGCCGCCCTTTCGTTGTCGATTCGGTCGGCTCAGTCTATGGCCGAAGGGTGGGGCAGGTGCTTGCGTAGTCGGCTTCAAAATGGGCCAGTATTGGCATAACCTGCTTTCTTTTTTCGATCTGACCATCAGGATCTGCCAAACATGAAACTCGACGCCTTCGACCGCAAGATTCTCGCCGCCCTGCAACGGGACGGACGCCTGAGCAACGTCGAACTGGCGGACGAAATCGGCCTGTCGGCGTCACCGTGCCTGCGCCGGGTGCGGATGCTGGAGGAGGCCGGGGTGATTCGCGGCTATCAGGCCAACCTTGATCGCGATGAAGTGGGACTGGGGCTGACGGTATTTGTCGGGGTCAAGGTCGAGCGCCACAACGATGAACAGGCCGAAGCCTTTTATGCGGCGGTGACGGCGTTACCGGAGGTGATCTCGGCGTTTCTGGTGTCGGGGGAGTCGGATTTTCTGTTGCAGGTGGTGGTGCCGGACTTGCGCGCGTATGACCGGTTTCTCAGCGGCTGCCTGCTGAAGCTGCCGGGGGTGAGTGACATTCGCAGCAACTTTGCGATTCACACGGTGAAGACCCCGGGGGCGTTGCCGTTGGGGCATCTTCCGGATTGAAACCGGGTGGCCTTCATCGCGAGCAGGCTCACTCCTACAATTGATCGCGCTCCTCTGTAGGAGTGAGCCTGCTCGCGAAAGCGGTCGTCCGGTCACCCAAACTTTTGCTGACTACATCTGTGTCGCCATTCCTTCCACATTCATCGCCGCCTGACGCAGCGCCTCGGAGCGGGTCGGGTGCGGATGGCAGGTCAGCGCGATGTCTTCGGCCGAGGCACTGAATTCCATGGCCACGCAGTACTCACCGATCATTTCGCTGACGCTCGGGCCGACCAGGTGCACGCCGAGGATTTCGTCCGTGCGTTCGTCGGCAAGGACCTTGGCGAAGCCTTCGGTCTCGTGGTTGATCTTCGCCCGGCTGTTGGCGGTGAACGGGAACTTGCCGACCTTGTAGGCGCGTCCTTCGGCCCTGAGCTGTTCTTCGGTCTTGCCGACGCTGGCCAGCTCCGGGCGGGTGTAGATGACGTTGGGAATCAGGTCGTAGTTGACCTCGCCGGCCTTGCCGACAATTTGTTCCACGCAGGCCATCGCTTCGTCTTCGGCCTTGTGCGCGAGCATCGGGCCGGACGTTACGTCACCAATCACCCAAATGCCGGAGGCTTCGGTGCGGTGCTGGCGGTTGGCGAGCATGCCGCGCTTGTCGGTGCTCAGGCCGACGTTCTCCAGGCCCAGACCTTTGGTGTACGGGCGCCGGCCGATGGCGACCAGCACGTAGTCGGCTTCCAGTAACTCGGCGCTGCCACCCGCTGCAGGTTCGACGCTGAGCTGTACGCCGCTGGCCGAAGTCGTGGCGCTGGTGACCTTCGAACTCAACTTGAAGCTGATGCCTTGCTTGCTCAGTGAGCGCTGCAGGGTTTTGCCGGCCTCGCCATCGACGCCGGGGCAGATGCGGTCGAGGTATTCGACCACGGTCACCTGGGCGCCGAGACGGCGCCAGACCGAACCCAGTTCCAGGCCGATCACCCCGGCGCCAATCACCACCAGATGCTTGGGTACTTCGCTCAGTGACAGCGCGCCGGTGGAGTCGAGGATGCGCTGATTGTCGATCTCGACGCCGGGCAGGGGCGTGGGTTCGGAGCCGGTGGCGATGATGATGTCCTTGGCGCTCAGCTCGGTCTTGTTGCCTTGATCGTCGCTCACCGTGACTTTGCCCGGGCCATCGATGTGGCCCCAGCCCTTGATCCAGTCGACCTTGTTTTTGCGAAACAGAAACTCGATGCCTTTGGTCAGGCCGCTCACGCTCTCGTCTTTCTGTTTCATCATTTGCGCGAGGTTGAGCGTGGGTTTGACCTCGATCCCGAGGTTGGCGAATTCGGTACCCATGGCCGCGTCGTACAGCTCCGAAGCATGCAGCAAGGCCTTGGATGGCATGCAACCGACGTTCAGGCAAGTGCCGCCGAGGGTGGCGCGGCCTTCCACGCAAGCCGCCTTCAGGCCCAACTGGCCGGCGCGGATCGCCGCGTTATAACCACCCGGGCCGCCGCCCAGAATCACCACGTCATAGTTGCTCATGCTGTTACTCCTGGTTGGGAATGCGGATCGCTAAAAGTAGTAGTCGAATAAAATTACGAGCGTAATATGTGCATTTCCGGACATTTCGGTCAAGGCTTCAGGCAAACGACAGGTTGTGCATCTTTAGATAAGCGAATTTGTGTACGAATATTTCACGCTTTTCGTTATATCGTAACGAATGGGCGAATGAACCAATGGTTTTGGGGTGATATGCAAGTCGATCTGGATGTCGATGGCACGCAAGTGACCGGGTTGCCGCGCTTTCAACAAGCGGCCACGCAGGGGCGGCGATTGCGTCGTCTGGCCATCGGTCTCGGCGCCTTGGCCGGGGCAGGGTGGGTGCTGGCGCTGTTTGTCGAGCTGTTTGCCGCGCAATCGATATGGCCGGCGTTGCTGATGAATCTGGGCGCGGCGTTGCTGGTGCTGGTCGCTGGCCTGCAGTCGGCGTGGTGGGTGACGCAATGGCGTGCGCGGGTCATGCACCCGGTGGCGCAGGAACCGCTGAACGAGGTCGAGCAAACGGCCCCTGATGGCTGGTACGAACGGCTGCTGGAGCGTTTGGGTCAGCGCGGCCTGCACCTGCTCGGTCAGATCGGCGCGGCCGCGTTGTGGCTGGGTGGCTGGTCAGTGCTGATAGTGCTCAGCATCGAACAGGTGTGGAATCTCGCGTTGCCGGCCGCGACCGTCGGTTTATCGGCCACGGTGGGCGCAGCGCTGATGTTGCTGTTGGGTTTCGGCTTGCTGGTGCTGGAGCGGCAACTGGCTCAGGAAACCCCGGCGCAATGGCCGGAAGCCGGAAACCTCGCACAATTGGCGCGGGTGGCGATCATCAGTCTGGTGCTGGGCGCGTTGTGCCTGTTGTTCGCCAGCGACGCTTCGGTGTGGCCCGTGCGCCTTGCGGTATTGATTGGAATCTTGCCGGGAATGGTCGCGATCGAGTTGCTATTGCGCGCGGTCCTGTCGGTTTTCAGTCCCCGTCGCGAGCAGCTCGAACCGACCCTGCTGGCACGCAGTTTTGTCGCTGACATGCTGCGCTGGCCGCCGCAGCCGCTGCTGGCCTTGCAGCACGAATTGCACAATCGTTTCGGCATCGATCTGCGTCAGATCTGGGCGTTCAGCTACATGCGCCGCGCCTTTCTGCCGGTGCTGGCACTGGTCGCTGCTGTCGGCTGGATGCTGACCGGGATCCACGAAATCCCGCTGCAAGGGCGCGGTATCTACGAGCGTTTCGGCAAACCGGTGCAGGTGTTCGGCCCCGGATTGCACGCTGGGTTGCCGTGGCCGTTGGGCCGCGTATTGAGCGTCGAGAACGGCGTGGTGCACGAGTTGGCAACCAGCGTCGGCGATGCGCCTGCGCCGACCCAGGCAGAGCCTGCCGAAGGCCCGGCGCCGGTGACTGCCAACCGCTTGTGGGATGCCAGCCACGTCAACGACAAATCCCAGGTGATTGCCAGCAGCCGTGGCGATCAGCAGAGCTTTCAGATCGTCAACATGGACGTGCGCTTCGTCTATCGCATCGGCCTGCGGGATCAGGATGCCTTGGCGGCTACCTACAACAATGCCGATGTACCGACGCTGATCCGCAGCACCGCGAGCCGGATTCTGGTTCATGATTTCGCCTCGCGCACCCTCGACGGTTTGCTCGGTGCCGACCGGGTAGGGCTGGGCGAGGAAATCGGCCGCGCGGTGCAAAACGATCTGCAGCAACTCAACAGCGGCGTGGAAATTCTCGCCACGGTGGTGGAAGCGATTCACCCGCCCGCCGGTGCTGCCAATGCTTACCACAGCGTGCAAGCGGCGCAGATCGGCGCGCAGGCGTTGATCTCCCGTGAGCGTGGCGCTGCGGCCGAAGCCAGTAATCAGGCGCAATTGCAGGCCAGTCTCGCCCGCGATCAGGCCAGTGCCAGCGCCCGTGAAATCAACGCCACAGCGCAGGCGGCGGATCTGAAGTTCAGCGCTGAACAGAAAGCCTACGCCAGCGCCGGCCAGGCATTCGTGCTGGAACAATATCTGAGTCAACTCAGCCTCGGCCTGAGCAAGGCCAAACTGCTGGTACTCGACCACCGTTTAGGCGGCAGCAGCAATGCGCCGACCATCGACCTGCGTACGTTCACGCTGCCGGCTGATCCGACGCCCGCGCGCACCCCCGCTCAACCAGGAGTTGCCCCTTGAGCCAGTCGCACACTCACGATTCCCATGACCACAGCGGCCACGATCACGGTCATGCCGGCCACCATCATCATGGGCATCATCACCATCACCACGGTGCGCCGGAAGAGGCCGGGCCGTTCCCGTGGCGGCGGATGGGCTGGGCGCTGTTGCTGGTGGCGTTTGCCATCGCTGCGGCAAGCCTGGTGCAGGTGCGCTCGGGCGAGGCGACCGTTATCACCCGTTTCGGCAATCCGTCGCGAGTGTTGCTAGATCCCGGTTTGAGCTGGCGCTGGCCGGCACCGTTCGAGGCGGCGATTCCGGTGGACCTGCGCCTGCGTACCACCTCCAGTGGTTTGCAGGATGTCGGCACCCGCGATGGTTTGCGCATCATCATTCAGGCTTACGTGGCGTGGCAGGTGCAGGGCGACCCGGACAATGTGCAGCGTTTCATGCGCGCGGTGCAGAACCAGCCGGACGAAGCGGCACGGCAGATTCGCACCTTTGTCGGCTCGGCGCTGGAGACCACCGCCAGCAGTTTCGACCTGGCGGATCTGGTGAACACCGATGCCAGCAAAGTGCGTATTGCCGATTTCGAAGCGCAACTGCGTCAGCAAATCGACCAACAGTTGCTCGCGACTTACGGCGTTCGCGTGGTGCAGGTGGGCATCGAACGCCTGACCTTGCCTTCGGTCACGCTGACGGCCACGGTTGATCGGATGCGCGCCGAGCGTGAAACAATCGCCACTGAGCGCACCGCCATCGGCAAGCGTGAAGCCGCGCAGATTCGTTCCGCCGCCGAGCGCGATGCGCGAATTGTGCAGGCCGATGCCACGGTGAAAGCGGCAGAAATCGAAGCGCAGTCGCGAGTCGAAGCCGCGCAGATCTATGGACGCGCCTACGCTGGCTCGCCGCAGCTATACAACCTGCTGCGCTCACTCGATACCTTGGGCACCATTGTCACCCCGGACACCAAGCTGATCCTGCGCACCGATGCCGCGCCATTCCGTGTGCTGGTGGACGGTCCGCCGAATGTTGAAAACAAATCCGGATCGCAACCATGAGTGATGAAGTTCCACGTGGAACACATTCGTTGAGCAGTCCGTGGATTCAGGCCGGACGCGTGGCGTTTTTCGCCTTGTACGCAGTGACCGTATTGGCGGCGTTGGCGTGGGCGTTTTCCAATGTGCGGCAGATTGATCCGCAGAATCGCGCGGTGGTTCTGCACTTTGGCGCACTGCAGCGCATCCAGAATGCCGGCCTGTTGTTGGCCTGGCCGCAGCCGTTCGAGCAAGTGGTTTTGCTGCCAGCAGCGGATCGGGTGATTGAGCGCCGAGTGGAAAATCTGCTGCGCAGCAGTGAGGCGATCAAGGCTGATCGCGTTGCGACTTTCGCCACACCCTTGAGTGATGCGCTGGCCGGCTCCGGCTATTTGCTGACCGGCGACGCCGGCGTGGTGCAACTGGATGTACGGGTGTTTTACAAAGTCACCGATCCCTATGACTTCGTGCTGCAAGGCGATCATGTGTTGCCGGCACTGGATCGGCTGGTCACGCGCAGCGCTGTGGCCCTGACCGCCGCACGGGATCTGGATACGATTCTGGTCGCTCGACCGGAGTTGATCGGTGCCGACAATCAGGCCGCTGAGCGCCGCGAACGCTTGCGCGGTGATCTGGTGCAAGGCATCAACAAGCGTCTGGCTGAATTGAAGGCGAGCGGGCAGGGCATCGGCATCGAAGTGGCGCGGGTAGATGTTCAATCGAGTCTGCCCGACCCGGCCGTCAGCGCGTTCAATGCCGTTTTGACCGCCAGCCAACAAGCCGACAAAGCCGTCGCCAATGCACGCACCGAGGCGGAAAAGCTCACCCAGACCGCCAACGAGCAAGCTGACCGCACCCTGCAAGTTGCCCATGCGCAGGCCGGTGAGCGGCTGGCGAAGGCGTCGGCCGACACCGCCACGGTACTGAGCCTGGCCAAGGCGCAGCAGCAGGGGACCGACCCGCAGATGCTGCTGCGGCTCTACCGCGAACGTATGCCGAAGATTCTCGGCCAGGCCGGTTCCGTGACCACGGTCGATCCGAAAGACGATTCCCGCCTGATCATTCAGGGAGCCAGTAAATGACCGCGACCACTGCCGCACCGAGCCTGTTGTCCTCGGCCGAACAGCGCCGCGCTGCACGGCAATTGACCCTGGCGATGCTCGCCCTTGGCTTGCTCGCCCTCGGTCTGATCTGGCGTTGGCTGGTGCCGGAGCAAACCGGTGTCAGTCAGTTGCTGCTGGGTTTCGCCTCCTTATTAGTGGCGGTGCCGGTGATGCGCTCGGCGTGGTACAGCCTGCGTTATCCAAGCCTGCACGGCATCACCGATCAACTGATTGCCCTGGCGATGCTCGGTGCGTGGGCGACCGGCGATCTGCTGACGGCGGCGTTGCTGCCAATCATCATGATCTTCGGCCATGTGCTGGAAGAGCGCAGCGTGATCGGCTCGCAGGAAGCGATTCATGCTCTTGGCCAATTGACCCGCAGCCACGCGCGCAAGATTCAGGCGGACGGCTCGATCATCGAAGTCGATAACGGCACGCTCAAACCCGGCGACACGGTCGAGGTGCGTGCAGGAGATCGGGTGCCGGCGGATGGCCGAGTGCTGTTCGGTCAGGCCAGCCTCGACACGGCGTCGATCACCGGCGAATCGGTTCCGGTGGAAACGGCGGTGGGCATGACGGTGTTTGGCGGGGCGATCAACCTCGACGGCTTGCTGCGCATTGAGGTGACCCGTACCGGCGATCAATCGACGCTGGGCAAAGTCATCGCGCTGATGCAGAACGCCGAACGCTCGAAGCCACCGATCACCCGCCTGCTTGAACGTTATGCCGGCAGCTACATGGTGCTGGTGTTGCTGTTGGCGGCGGTGACCTGGTTTGTCACCCATGACGCGCAAGCGATGCTCGCGGTGCTGGTGGCGGCCTGTCCCTGTGCCTTGGTGCTGTCGGCACCGGCCACGGCGATTGCCGGAGTGGCGGTGGCGGCGCGCCACGGCATTCTGATCCGCAGTTCGGCGTTTCTCGAAGAACTGGCGGACCTCACCTCGTTGGTGGTCGACAAAACCGGCACCCTGACTTACGGCACCTTGCGTCTGCAATCGATCAACAGCCCGCGTCTGCAACAGTCCGCGGTCATGGCGTTGGCGGCCAGTCTTGGCGCGGCCAGCAGTCATCCGGTCAGCCGGGCACTGGCGGGGCTGGTGAGTCAGGAGCAGAGCCTGGCGCTGACGGACATTCACGAGCGTCAGGGCCTCGGGGTCGTGGCCATGACCGCGCAAGGCGAGGCGGCGCTGGGGCGTCCCGAACTGTTCGCGCAACTGGGCATCGTCACGACGTCCGTTCCCGAGCACGATGGGCCGATCGCCGGGTTGGCGCTGAATGGCGAGTTTGTTGCTTGGTTGTTGTTGGCCGATAGCGTCAAGCCGGAAGCGCGCTTTGCCCTCAATGAATTGCGTGAACTGGGTCTGGGTCGCCAACTGCTGCTGACCGGCGATCGCCAGAGTGTCGCCCAGACACTGGCCCGCGAAGTGGGCCTGCAAGAGGTGGAAGCCCAGGCGCTGCCCGAGGACAAACTCAACCGCGTGCTCAAGGAAATCGACAACGGTTTCCGGCCGATGGTGGTGGGTGACGGCATCAATGATTCGCTGGCGCTCAAGGCCGGCGTGGTCGGCGTGGCGATGGGTGCCGGCGGGGCCGACATTGCGCTGGCCTCGGCAGATATCGTGTTGATCGGCAGCGACCTGCGCCGCCTCGGCACCTGTGTGCGGCTCAGTCGCCAGTGCCGGCGAACCTTGCAGGTCAATGTGATCATCGGTCTGGGCTGGACCCTGGCGATCGTGGTGTTTGCGGCATTCGGCTGGCTCGGCGCGGCGGGGGCAATGATTGCGGCGCTGCTGCACAACCTCAGTACGCTGCTGGTGTTGGGCAATGCCGGGCGTCTGCTGCGGTTTCAGGAGCCGCTGCTCAAGCTCAAGGATGATCACTGAAGCGGGTTTCATCGAACTGTGCGCCGAATAGACAGTCAGCTATGGAAGAGGGCGCACACTTCTTTGCCGTTACTTGGACTGAAACGTGGGTGCATGACGGCATGTTGGAGCGTCTGGAACGATAGTTTCGGCTAATTAAATCGATAGCCTGCTATTTTTCAAGGATGGTCTACCCTCAGATCTGACGTCTGAAACAAGGGGGATTTTCCATGCTCGCGCAACTTCCACCAGCCTTACAGAATCTGCAGCTTCCGCTTCGCCTGCGACTCTGGGACGGCCATGAATTCAATCTGGGTCCGGCGCCCAGCGTTACCATCGTGGTCAAGGACCCGCAGATGGTCAGCCAGCTTACGCATCCAAGTCTCGACGCGCTGGGGGCGGCGTTTGTCGAAGGCAAGCTTGAGCTGGAAGGCTCGATCAGCGAGGTCATCCGGGTCTGCGACGAATTGAGCAGCGCCTTGCTCAATGAGGACGACGATGCACAGCCTGTGCGTTCGGTGCACGACAAGGAAACCGACGCCAAGGCCATTTCCTATCACTACGACCTGTCCAACGCGTTCTACCAGTTGTGGCTGGACAGCGACATGGCGTATTCCTGCGCGTATTTCGAAACCGGCAGTGAAACTCTCGAACAGGCACAACAAGCCAAGTTCCGGCATCTGTGTCGCAAGCTGCGTTTGCAGCCGGGCGATTACCTGCTGGATGTCGGTTGTGGCTGGGGCGGTCTGGCCCGTTACGCGGCGCGTGAATTCGGCGCCAAGGTGTTCGGCATCACCCTGAGCAAGGAACAGCTGGAACTGGCCCGCGAGCGCGTCAAGGCCGAGGGCCTGGAAGACCAGGTTGAACTGCAATTGCTCGACTATCGCGATCTGCCGCAGGACGGGCGTTTCGACAAGGTGGTCAGCGTCGGCATGTTCGAACACGTCGGCCACGCCAACCTCGCTGAGTACTGCAAGGTCCTGTTCGGCGCGGTGAAGGAGGGCGGTCTGGTGATGAACCACGGCATCACCGCCAAACACACCGACGGCCGTCCGGTAGGGCGCGGCGCCGGCGACTTCATCGAGAAATACGTGTTCCCCAACGGCGAGCTGCCGCACCTGGCGATGATCTCGGCCGAGATCAGTGAAGCCGGGCTGGAGATCGTCGACGTCGAAAGCCTGCGTTTGCACTACGCGCGCACACTCGACCACTGGAGCGAGCGCCTGGAGGACAACCTCGAAGCCGCCGGGAAACTGGTGCCGGATCAGGCGCTGCGCATCTGGCGGCTGTATCTGGCCGGGTGTGCCTACGCGTTCGCGCGTGGCTGGATCAACCTGCACCAGATTCTCGCGGTGAAGGCGCATCCGGATGGCAGCCATGAACTGCCCTGGACTCGCGACGACATCTACCACCCTTGATGCCTGAACCATGCCCTCTCGCTCGGAGAGGGTGATGGGGCTTGCTAGAGAATCGGCGAAATGAGCCGGGCGATCCGCATGCCGAGCTGTTGCAGGCGGTGGACTTCCCGGCTCTCTTCTTTGGCGACTTCGTAAGCCTGCTCGAAGTCATCGTTGAGCATCTGTTCTACGCTGGCAGCGAACTCGCAGTCGACGGTCAACAGCATCACTTCGAAATTCAGCCGGAATGAGCGGTTGTCCAGATTGGCGCTGCCGATGGCGCTGATCTCACTGTCGATCAACACCACTTTCTGATGCAGGAACCCCGGCTCGTAGCGGAACACCCGCACGCCGGCGCGCACCGCTTCGAACGCATAGAGGCTGGAAGCGGCGTAGACGATGCGGTGATCGGGGCGCGATGGCAGCAGCAGGCGTACATCGACGCCGCGCAGCACCGCCAGGCGCAACGCGGCGAAGACGGCCTCATCGGGAATGAAGTAAGGACTGGTGATCCACACCCGCTCGGTCGCGGCGTGGATTGCTTCGACGAAGAATAGCGAACAGGTTTCGTAGGCATCGGCCGGGCCGCTTGCCAGCAACTGGCAGAGCACGCCGTCCTCCGGGTATACGTCCGGCAGGATCAGCGGCGGCAACGTGCGCGCGGCCCAGAACCAATCCTCGGCAAACGACTCCTGCATGCAGGCCACCACCGGCCCACGCACTTGCACGTGGGTGTCGCGCCATGGCGCCAGTGGCGGCTTCTCGCCCATGTATTCATCGCCGACGTTATGCCCGCCGACAAAGCCGAGCACGCCATCGACCACGACGATTTTGCGGTGGTTACGGAAATTTACCTGGAAGCGATTGAGCCAGCCGCTGCGCGTGGCGAAGGCTTTGACCTCGATACCGGCATCGCGCAACGCCTGCACATAACTGTGGGGCAGGGCGTGGCTGCCGATCCGGTCGTAGAGCAGATGAATCGCCACGCCCTCAGCCGCTTTCTTCAGCAACAGATCGCGCAGGCGCTGCCCGAGGCGGTCGTCATGGATGATGAAAAACTGGATCAGCACGGCTTCGCGCGCTTGATCGATTGCCTGGAAAATCGCCTCAAAGGTGGCGTGTCCATTCACCAGCAGCTGCACTTCGTTGTTTGCCAGGCACGGCATGCGCCCCAGCTTGGGCATGGCGCGTAGCGAGGCATAGGCTTTCGACGCGCGTGCGGTGAGCGCTTCTTCCACCCACGGGCGCCAGTTCAGCTCGGATATCGCCTGGCGCATCTGTTCGTTGGCCTGACGGCGCGCCTTGATGTAACCGTCGAAAGTGCTGCGGCCGAACACCAGGTAGGGGATGAGGGTCAGATAAGGAATGAAAATAAGCGACAATGCCCAGGCGATCGAGCCTTGGGCGGTGCGTACCGTCAGCACTGCGTGGATCGCGGCGATCAAGCCGAGGCTATGTATAAGAGCGATCAGATAACCGAAAATGTGCGGTCCAAAATAATCCATGGGGCAACCTTGCTCCTGAAGATTCAATGCGTAACAGACCATGTTCCGAGGCGATTGTCGCTATTTAATTGGCGCATGAACCGAAGCAATCGGCCGGCGTCTAACGGCCACTACTGATCAGGAGTTTTTCGATGAACGTTCGTCTGCTGGGTTTGGCACTGGGCCTGGGTTTGGCAATGCCAGTGATTGCGCAGGCACAAATGCTGCAGCCGGGGCTATGGGAAATGACCTCGAGCAACGTCAAGGTCGATGACCAGCCAATGGATGTGCAGTCGATCCTCGGTCAGTTGCAAGGCCAGATGACGCCGCAACAGCGCGCGGCGCTGGAAAAGAACGGAATCAACATCGGTGGCAAGGGCATCCGTGCCTGCCTGACACCGCAGCAAGTGGCGACCAACGATATTCCGCTGGCCGATCCGCAGTCGGGCTGCAAACAGCAGATCACCGAGCGCACCGGTAACCAGTGGAAATTCCGCTTCAGTTGCCCGAAAGCGCAAGGCACCGGTGTCGCGACGTTTGTCAGTGATCGTGAGTTCACCACCGTGGCCAACGGTACGTTCAACGCCATCGGGATCAACCAGAAGGGCAGCCTGGAAACCCGCGCGGTGTGGTTGGGTCAGGATTGCGGCACGGTGAAGCCAAGAGCTTAAAAGCTTCGCAAGCAGGCTCGCTCCCACAGGGCCAGTGCGATTCCTTGTGGGAGCGAGCCTCGCGAAGACGTCCTGTCAGACACCTGATCATTCAGCGCATAAACCGCAGCGGCAGCCCCTGACATCCTTCGTTGATACGCTGCTCGCGCCAGGCAATCTGCCCCGACACCAACGTCGTATTCACCCGATAGCGGAAAGTCTTGTCAGCAAACGGCGTCCACCCGCACTGCGACAGAATCGGTTGCCGCGACACCTCCAGAGCCGCTGGCTCAACCAGCACCAGATCCGCCCAATACCCCTCCCGCAAATAACCTCGATCCGGAATCGCAAACAGATCCGCCACCCGATGGCTGGTCTTCGCCACCAGCGTGGTGATCGGCAGCACGCCATCGGCCACCAGCTCCAGTAGCGCCGGCAAAGCGTGTTGCACTAGTGGCAATCCGGACGGCGCTTCGGCATATGGGCGCTGTTTTTCCGCCCAGGTATGTGGCGCGTGATCGCTGCCGATCACATCCAGTCGATTGCTCAGCAGCGCCGCGCGCAAAGCATCGCGGTCGGCTCGGGTCTTGATCGCCGGGTTGCATTTGATCAGGTTGCCGAGTGCTGGATAGTCGCTTTCATCGAACAGCAGGTGATGCAGGCAGACTTCAGCAGTGATGTGTTTTTGCGCGAGTGGTTTGTCTTCGAACAACGCCAGCTCGCGGGCGGTGGTCAGGTGCAAAACGTGCAGGCGAGTGCCGTGACGTCTGGCCAGTTCCACCGCCAGTGAAGAAGAGCGGTAGCAAGCCTCGGCATCGCGAATCAAGGCATGGATATTGGCCGGCAGGTGCTCACCCAGGCGCGCGCGCAGTCGGACTGCGTTGGCCTCGATGCTCGGCGTGTGTTCACAGTGGGCCAGCAGAATCGTCGGCACTTCGGCAAACAGGCGCTCGAGAACCTTGGGATCATCCACCAGCAGATTGCCGGTGGAGGCGCCCATGAACACTTTGACCCCGGCGACTTCGCAGGGGTTGAGCGCGGCGACGGTGTCGAGGTTGTCCCGGCTCACACCGAAGTGAAAGCCGTAGTTGGCCACGGAGTTGATCGCCGCCCGACGCTTTTTATCCGTCAGCGCTTCGAGGGTGAGGGTGGCCGGTTGGGTGTTGGGCATGTCCATGAAACTGGTGATGCCGCCCGCCACCGCCGCTCGAGATTCGGTGTGAATGCAGCCCTTGTCCGGCGCCCCCGGTTCGCGAAAATGCACTTGGTCATCAATCATCCCCGGCAACAGCCATTGGCCGTTGGCGTCGATTTCCACCCGCGCAGTTTCACCGTCGATGCTGCGCGCAATCTTGACGATGCGGCCATGGCTGACCAACAGATCGCCGTCGAACTCGCGTCCTTCGTTGACCAGTCTGGCGTTGCGAATCAGCACGCTGCTCATGGTTCAGAACTCGTTCTGCAAGGCTTTGTAACCGCGCACCAGATCGACGTTGGTGCGTGCCACGTCTTCGGAAAACTCCGAGGCGCTGACACTCACCGGCGGAAACTGCGAGAGGTCGGTGTTGGGGCCGATGCGGGTAGTGGAGGGCACGTAGAACGCGGCCGGCAAATCGCGGCCATCGACCACCGAGTTGTGCCGCACCACGCAGCCATCACCGACCACGCAATTGAACAACACACTGTTGAAGCCGATGAACACGCGGTCGCCAACCACGCACGGACCGTGCACGATCGAGCGGTGAGCGATCGAGCTGAACTCGCCGATGGTCACTGCCGCGCCGGATTTGGAGTGGATCACCACGCCGTCCTGAATATTCGAATTGGCACCGATGGTGATCGGCTCCATCGTGCCCGAAGCATCGACTTCGTCGGCGCGGATCACCGCGTAGGGGCCGACGAAAACGTTCTCGCCGATGATCACCTTGCCGCAGATGATCGCGGTTTTGTCGACGTAGGCCGACTCGGCAATTTGCGGCAGATCGCCTGAAGGATTCTTGCGGATCATGGCTGGCTCAATGCGTCGTAAAGGGTGTTGAGGTTGTATTCGAACAGCCCGGTAAAGGTGCTGGCCGGGCCGCTGGCGGCGAGAGCATCGGAGTACAACGTACCGCCGATATGTGCGCCGCTTTCATCAGCGATCTGCTTGAGCAGGCGCGCGTCCTTGATGTTTTCCATGAACACCGCTTTGACCCTGGCCTGACGAATCTGGGTAATCAACGCGGCGACTTCGGCGGCCGATGGCTCGCGTTCGGTGGACAGACCTTGCGGCGCCATGAAGTCGATGCCGTAGGCCTGACCGAGATAACCGAAGGCATCGTGGCTGGTGACGATCTTGCGGTTGCCCGGCGGCAGTGAACCGAGCTTGGCCTTGGCTTCGGCGAGCAGGGCGTAGATCTGTTTCAGATAGGCCTGGCTGTTGCGCTGGTAGTCGGCCTTGTTCGCCGGATCGGCGGCGATCAGCGCCTTGGTGATGTTGGCGATGTACAACTCGGTGTTCGCCAGATTGTGCCAGGCGTGCGGGTCGGGAACGCTCTCGCCGTCTTCATCCAGCGAGCGTGGAATCACGCCGTGACTGGCACTGATGACAGGGGCTTTGGTCTCGGTGCTGGTCACCAGGCGATCGAGCCATGGTTCGAAACCGAGGCCGTTCTTGATGATCAGCCTGGCCTTGAGCAGCGCTTTGGCGTCATCGGGCGTCGGTTCATACGTGTGGGCATCGGCGTCCGGGCCGACCATGTTGGTGATCTGAATATGCTCGCCCCCCACCTGATGAACCATGTCGGCAAGGATGCTGAAGCTGGTGACCACCGGCAATTTTTCCGCCGCCGACAACGACATCGACAGCATCAGGCTGAACAACACGAGTAGAGCACGCATCGGGAAACACCTCATTGGGATGTGAGCAAAGGCGGGCGGCGCAGCAAACCGTGCACCGGTCCGAACACCACGGACAGCAGATAACCGATGCCGGCGACCAGCACGATCGCCGGACCGCTCGGCAGCGAGTAGTAGAACGAGATCAACAATCCGCACCCCACCGAGAGGCAGCCGATCAGCGCGGAGATGGCAATCAGGCTCGGCAGGCGCCGACTCCAGAATCGTGAAGCGGCGGCGGGCAGCATCATCAGACCCACCACCATCAAGGCGCCGATGGCCTGGAAACCGATCACCAGATTGAGCACCACCAAGGTCAGGAACACGCCGTGGGCGAGTGGACCGAGACGGCTGACGGTTTGCAGGAATAGCGGATCGAGGGTGTCCAGCAGCAGCGGTTTGTAGATCAGAGTCATGGCGATCAGGCTCAGCCCCGACACCCACAACATGCCGTTGAGGGTCGGACCGTCGACGGCGAGTGCCGAGCCGAACAGCAAGTGCAACAGGTCGAGACGCTTGCCGGCGATGCCTAGAATCAACACACCGCTGGCGAGCGAGATCGGATAGATCGCGGCGAGGCTGGCGTCTTCGCGCAGACCGGTGCGACGGGTGATCCAGGCGGCGAGACCGGCCATGCCCAGGCCGGCGCCGAGGCCGCCGAGTGTCAGTGCCGGCAGACTCAGACCGGCGAACCAGAAGCCCAGCGCCGCACCGGGGAGGATGCCGTGGGCGACGGCGTCACCGATCAGGCTCATGCGCCGCAGGATCAGAAACACGCCAAGCGGAGCCGTGCTGCAGGCCAGTACCAGACCGCCGAGCAGTGCGCGGCGCATGAACACAAACTCGTTGAACGGTTGCCAGAGGTGGCTGACGGTGAGCATCAGGCCACCTGCGTGTTGGGTGTTTGCTGGATCAGTTCGGCACTGGGGCCGAACACGCACTGACGATTTTTGATCAGCAACGTCTGCGGGATGTGTTGGCGTACCGCGGCGAGGTCGTGGCAGACCACCAGCAGTGTTCGCCCTTCGGCATGCCAGGCGTGGAGGTGTTGCCAGAGTAACTGCTGGCCCAGCTCATCGAGGGCAGCGTGGGGTTCGTCGAGGAGTAGTAACGGAGCGTCGGCCAGACTCAAACGGGCGAGCAGCGCGCGTTGCAATTCGCCGCCGGAAAGGGCCATCAGCGGACGCTTTTCCAATCCGCTCAAGTGCCAGTTTTCCAGTGCGCTGGCGAGTCGTTGCGCGCGCAGTTGCGTCGACAATCGGCGGCCCCAGAAACCCGCGGCCACCAGTTCTTCGAGGCTGATGGGGAACTGTCGGTCGAGGTGTTGCTGTTGCGGCAGGAACGCCAAGCCGCCCTGACGTGGAACACCCAGTGCGACTTTTCCGGATAAAGGCTTCTGCAATCCGGCGATGACTTTCAGCAGGCTGCTTTTACCGCAGCCGTTGGCGCCGATGATGGCGCTGAGGCTGCCGTGTTCCAGCGAGAGCGTCAGTGGCGAAGTCAGTGGTTGGCCGAGTGCGCCCCAAGTCACGGTTTGGCAACGGATCATGCGAGTTCTCGGTGCCAGTGGCTTTCGGCGACAGCGTCGTGGGCGTGCAGGCTTTCGGCGTGGATCACCCGCAGGTGGAAACCACTGACGCCGGGGGAGCGGCGCAGGGCCAGATTGAGTCGTCGCGCGGCGTCTTCGCAGAACATCAGATTTTGCCCATTGGCCAGAGCGAAGGCTTGTTCGTCGGCGCGTTTCACGGCGGTTTGTACGGCGGTGCCGAGTGCCGCTTCGGCATCATTGATGATGACGCTCAGAGGTAGCTCGTCGATGAACTCGTCGAGATGCATATGCAGTTGCGCGGTGCTGCGTTGGCTGTGCGGGGTGGCGACAATGCCTTGGCTTGATCCAAGCCAGGCCAACACTTCGGCATGTTGCAGTGGCTTGTTGGCGAAATCATTGATGAATTGCTGCTGAATCAACTGCCGCGCCAACGCTGCTGAGCAGGGGCAAGTTGAGGAGTAAGGCACTTCGATTTTCAGTTCCACGTGGAACACTTTGCTTTTCAGGGTCGCACAAATACTCACTGGATAGCTCTTCCAACCGGCCAGAGGGCTGACTAACGCAGGCCTTTTCAGCAGTACTTCGCAATGGATGTTCAGGTAGGCGCTGTTGGATAAACCTTCGTGACTGACCAGAAAATCATCGAGTACCTCGCGCAATAAGACGGGAGAGAGGTTGTGCCGTTCAAGCGCCGCCAGCGCCAGATACAGCCGCGACATGTGAATACCGCGCGCCTCGCCATCCTCGAGACTGACGCCTGCATCTGCTTTTGCGCTCAGACGTTGGCCTTCCAACAGAACAGGCAGAGCGATACCGCACATGCCCACCCAATCAAGCGGTAACGCCTGGCGAGCGACTTGAGTCGCTATATCCGGAAGTGTCAGCGAATTCATGTTCGGAACCATCGTGTTGATTGAATTGAATGTTACATTATAACAATTCAAATCACGATAGCTTTTTCATGAACGGGCTTTCATATGCACAGACGTCATCTGCTCAATCTGCTGCTGGCCAGTACGGCCTTGGCTTTCCCCTTCAGTGTCTCGGCTACACAGATTCGCAATGCGCGGCTGTGGCGTTCGGATGAAAAGCTGCGATTGGTGTTCGACCTGAGCGGTCCGGTGCGCTACAAAACTTTCTCCCTGAGCGCTCCAGAACGCCTGATCATTGACCTTTCAGGGGCGAGTTTGAGCGGTGATTTTAGCCAGTTGGTGCTTGCCGATACCGCCATTCGCTCCATTCGATCAGGTCACTTTGGTCAGGGTGATACGCGGATTGTTCTCGACCTGAACCATCCAGTGCTGTTGAACAGCTTCCTTTTGGCGCCCGAAGATGGCCAAGGACACCGCTTGGTGCTTGATCTGGTGAACGCCAAACAGGCATCAAGTGCGGCAATGGTTCCACGTGAAACACCCTTGAATAAAACTCACCCCAAGCGCGACATCATCGTCGTCGTAGACCCCGGGCACGGCGGAAAAGACCCGGGCGCGGTTGGTGCCAAAGGTGAGCGGGAAAAAGATGTGGTGCTGTCCATCGCGCAATTACTCGCCAAACGGCTGAAGAGGGAGAAAGGCTTCGACGTGAAACTGGTGCGCAATGATGATTTCTTCGTGCCACTTCGCAAACGGGTGGATATAGCGCGCCAGCACAAGGCCGACATGTTTATCTCAGTGCATGCCGATGCGGCGCCACGTCTGACGGCGTCGGGAGCGTCTGTGTATTGCCTGTCCGAGGGTGGCGCGACGTCTGCGACTGCGCGCTTCATGGCGCAGCGGGAGAATGGCGCTGATCTGCTCGGTGCGACCAGTCTGCTCAACCTCAAGGACAAGGATCCGATGCTCGCCGGAGTGATCCTCGACATGTCGATGAACGCCACCATCGCCGCCAGTCTGCAACTCGGCAGCACGGTTCTCGGCAGTCTGGCAGGCATTACCACGCTGCATCAGAAGCGCGTGGAGCAGGCAGGATTTGCCGTGTTGAAGTCGCCGGACGTGCCGTCGATTCTGGTGGAAACCGGCTTCATTTCCAACGCCCGAGACAGTCAGCGACTGATCACGCCTCGGCATCAGCAAGCCGTGGCGGATGGTTTGTTCGAAGGGCTACAGCGTTACTTTCAGAAGAATCCACCAGTCGACAGCTATATCGCCTGGCAGCAGGAGCAGCAAAACGCGCAGGTTTAGCAGCCAGTGATCCGGCTGCAGGTGAACTTCGCGCTACTGCCGCCAGAGCTGGAAAAACGATTGATCGTCGTCCAGCCGACGCGACGGGTGTAGCCCACCCAGGCTTCCCCGTCAGAGGCGATCCCGGTAAAGAACGTCAGTTGGCCGAAACGGCTGTTGGTCTGCGCCCAGTAGCGGTTGCCGTCCTTTTCAAAGCCCCGCAGATAAATTGTGCTGCCCACCGTGTTCACGCTGTAGGCATTGCCTTGCGCGTCGATGCAGGCCAGCAGATTGGCGCTGTGTGTGCAGTTGGCGAGTGCGGGAATTTGCCCCCAGGCGTCGGCCCCCGACAGCAACGCGAGACTCAGCAGCGAGCATTTCAAAGCAGTTTTCATCTCGGTTCTCAATGGGCAGATTGCGTGCAGCTTCCTGCGCTTTATCGGTTTGGGCAAGAGCGGGGCTGGCTTATTCGTATTGTTATACTATAACATCAATTTGAATTGAGTCTGAGCTCGCCGATTTCAAGCGTCTGCTTCTACCAGATCGCTGTTTTGAAGCCATAGAACGCGGTGCGCTACGCCAAACCAGGCCAAAGTGCACATCGGCCGCCATCTGATGAGGATTATCCAATGTCATCTCCGCTTCCCGTGACCGTTCTTTCGGGCTTTCTCGGTGCCGGAAAAAGTACACTTTTAAATTACGTACTACGTAATCGAGAAGGCTTGCGCGTTGCTGTTATCGTTAACGATATGAGCGAGATCAACATTGATGGTAGCGAAGTTCAGCGCGATGTCAGCTTGAACCGTGCTGAAGAAAAACTGGTGGAGATGAGTAACGGTTGTATCTGCTGTACGTTACGCGAGGACCTGCTCGAAGAAGTCAGCAAGCTCGCCCGCGAAGGACGATTCGATTACCTGCTCATCGAATCCACCGGTATTTCCGAGCCGCTACCGGTCGCCGAAACGTTCACCTTCCGTGACGAGCAGGGCCAGAGCCTCGCCGACGTCGCACGCCTCGACACCATGGTGACGGTAGTCGACGGCGTGAATTTCCTCCTCGACTACCAGGCGGCCGAAAGCCTCGCGTCCCGAGGCGAGACCCTGGGCGATGAAGACGAGCGCTCGATCACCGATCTGCTGATCGAACAAATCGAGTTCGCCGACGTACTGCTGATCAGCAAAATCGACCTCATCAGCCGCCAGGAGCGCGAAGAGCTGATGGCAATCCTCAAGCGCCTCAATGCCCAGGCGGAGATCATTGCAATGGTGATGGGCGAGGTGCCGCTGGAGAAAATCCTCAACACGGGCCGATTCGACTTCGAGAAAGCCGCTCAGGCCCCGGGCTGGTTGCAGGAATTGCGCGGTGAGCACGTGCCGGAAACCACGGAATACGGCATCGCCTCGACGGCCTACCGCGCACGCCGCCCGTTCCATCCGCAGCGCTTCTTCAACTTCATCGATCGTCCATGGCCGAACGGCAAACTGCTGCGCTCCAAAGGCTTCTTCTGGCTCGCCAGCAAACCCTCCGACGCAGGCAGTTGGTCGCAGGCCGGCGGTTTGATGCGCCATGGTTTCTCAGGCCGCTGGTGGCGTTTCGTGCCGAAAAACCAATGGCCGCAGGATCAGGAAAGTACCGCAGCGATCATGGAAAACTGGACGCCGAGCGTCGGAGATTGTCGTCAGGAGCTGGTATTCATCGGCCAGAACATCGACTTCGTACAGCTCAAGTCGGAGCTCGATGCCTGCCTGCTGACTGACGAAGAAATGGCCATTGGCGTAGACGGTTGGCGCCGGCTGCCGGATCCGTTCGGCCCTTGGCACGAAGAGGCCGCCTGATGCTCGCGCTCAAGTTGCAGCAAAACCGGGCGCGCCATCAGCATCAGGGAGCGACGCCGAAAACGCTGACGCGAATCCTCGAAGACGACGTCAATCTTGCGGTCTGGCAGCGTCAACTGCCGCTGCACATCGCCGAATTTGCAGAGTTGCTGCTGTCGCTCAACGAGCCTCTGGCGGAATCGCTGTGCATCGAATTGCCGGATGAAGACGCCGAACCTGATCTAAAAGGATTGGCCGCCGGATTCCGTGATTTGCAAGGCTACGAAGCCTTCATCGCTGACCTGCAATGGCTGGTGAGTGCCTTCGCCTGTCTGCTGGGGGCACGGCGTATCGGTTTGCGCCTGCGGGTGTTGGATAAAGCCATGTGCCCACGTTTCCATGTCGATCATGTGCCGGTGCGCTTGATCACAACCTTTGCGGGGATTGGCAGCCAGTGGCTCAAGGAAGGCGTGATGGATCGCGAGCAACTGGGCCAGGCCAACGCCGAGCCACAGGGCATGAGCCAAATCCAGCAACTCAAACGGGGTGATGTGGCGCTATTGAAGGGCGAGAAGTGGCTCGGCAATGAAGGCTTTGGCCTGATTCATCGCTCCCCGCAACCGGCGCCAGGTGAGCGACGGCTGCTGCTGACCCTCGACTGGCTCGGCTGACAGCTCAAGGCTTGAGCCACTGGCCCTGGCTTTGGCCTTCGCAGTACGGCTGCAAATACGCCGCGTCGGAGGCGACGCCGTAATAGTGGATATCCTGGCGATAGGGCATATTGGCGACTTGCGCGTTGCTGCACACGCCGAACGCGCCGCTCGGACATTGATCGACGTACTGCACCTCGACTTTCTGCCCGGCCAGCGTCGGTTGGCAGAAGCCGTCGCTGAACAGTTTCTCGGGAATACTGCGGTTTTGCTGGCAGACTTTAACGTCAAGTCGCTCGCCCTGGCTGCGCACCACGCAGGCCTGGGCCCAGGCTTCGCTCGACAGCAGCATCAACAGCAACGACCATCCCATCCAACGCATGCCCAATCCCCTCAGAAAACTCCCAGTCATGTTGCAGAACATTCCTACCCATGTCATCGCCGGCCCTTTGGGCGCCGGCAAGACCAGCCTGATTCGCCAGCTCATGGCCCAGCGGCCGGAAGGCGAGCGCTGGGCGGTGCTGATCAATGAGTTCGGCCAGATCGGCCTCGATGCCGCGTTGCTGACCCGCGACGCCGATGGTATCGCACTGGGCGAGGTCGCCGGAGGGTGTCTGTGTTGCGTGAATGGTGCGCCGTTTCAAATCGGCCTCGGCCGTTTGCTGCGCAAGGCCCGGCCGGATCGGCTGTTCATTGAGCCGTCCGGGCTGGGCCATCCGGCGCAGTTGCTCAAGCAGTTAAGCGAAGCGCCGTGGCGTGGTGTACTGGCGGTACAGCCCTGTGTGTCAGTGCTGGATGCCCAGGCGCTGGCAGCCGGGAAAGCGCTGCCGCCCGCTCAGCAGGACGCTTTGGGCAGCGCCGGTCTGCTGTTACTGAACAAGGCAGAAAGTCTGAATGAGGCTGTTCGGCAGACCATCGCCGAGCGTTTGCCGGCAGTCAAACTGATCTGGACGCAGCAGGCGCAATTGCCCTTGCATGAGTTGCCGGGTGTGGCTGCGCAAGCAACGGCAGGTGTGGATAACCTCATCGTGCCGCAGGGATTGGCGTCGATTCCGGCGATCTGGAGCGATCCGGCCGTGCCGATCTGCCTGAGTCAGGCACAGGAGGGCGGTTGGAGCATCGGCTGGCGCTGGCACCCGGGACAGAGGTTCGATACGCAACGCCTGAGCCAATGGCTGCAAAGCCTGGACTGGCGACGGGCGAAACTGGTTATCCACAGCGCACAGGGTTGGGTTTCAGCCAATGCCCTGGATAACGCTGAACTGGACTGGCAACCCAGTGAGTGGCGCCGGGATTCACGTATCGAGCTGATCTTTGCTGACGCGCAAAGTGTCGAGGATTTGCAGGCAGGCCTGGCGCAATGCCGGGTTCAAGTGGGTTAGCTCAAGGCTTCCACTTGTTGTGATCCTGACGCCACTGGCTCAGCTCGATCACTTCGGCCCGTGGGCGGGTGACCTCGACCACGGGTGGCGTGTCGTCGAACGGTGCCGGGTAGGGCGCCAGTTCGATCTGCGCGCTGTGTGCGCCAAACTGGGTGATGGTGCCGTTGTGCCGGGTTTCGCCGGTCACGGTGAACTCGAAGTTGTAGACCCGGGCCAGGCGCCGCCGGCCGCTGGCATCCTTGATCAAACCGACTTTTTTCAACGCGACGTTACCGTCCAGCAGTTCGACGCCGACATTGATGCAATGCTGCTTGACCCGTTCCAGCGCCCGCTCGCGCAAGCCGTGGTTGTGCCAAAGCCATGCGCCGGCAGCGGCGAACAGCATCAGCACGAAGATGTTTTCGAGGGTCAGCATCAACAGGAAACTCCAAAAGATAAGCTCAGCTTAACTGCGTCGCCGGTCTGTCGTACAGGCTGTGTTTCGTCGCATACTGCGCGGCTTGAATTTCAATCGTTTTACGGAATAACCCGAATGAAACGTACGCCTCATCTGCTCGCCATTCAGTCCCATGTGGTCTTCGGCCATGCCGGCAACAGCGCCGCGGTTTTTCCGATGCAGCGGGTCGGGGTGAATGTCTGGCCGCTCAACACCGTGCAGTTTTCCAACCACACCCAGTACGGGCAGTGGGCCGGTGAAGTGCTGTCGCCGCACCAGATCCCCGAACTGGTCGAAGGCATTGCCGCCATTGGCGAGCTGGGCAACTGCGACGCCGTGCTCTCCGGTTATCTGGGCAGCGCGGCGCAGGGCCGGGCGATTCTCAGTGGTGTCGAGCGCATCAAATCGGTCAATCCGAAGGCGTTGTACCTGTGCGACCCGGTAATGGGTCATCCGGAGAAAGGCTGCAGTGTGCCGACCGAAGTCAGCGATTTCCTGCTGGAAGAAGCGGCAGCCGTGGCGGACATCATGTGCCCGAACCAGCTGGAGCTGGACAGCTTCTCCGGGCGCAAGCCGCAGTCCTTGTTCGATTGCCTGGGGATGGCCCGGGCACTGCTGGCACGCGGCCCGAAAGCGGTGCTGGTCAAACACCTGGATTATCCGGGCAAACCGGCGGACGGTTTCGAGATGTTGCTGGTGACCGCCGACGAAAGCTGGCACCTGCGCCGTCCGCTGCTGGCGTTTCCGCGTCAACCGGTGGGTGTGGGCGATCTGACGTCCGGTTTGTTCCTGGCACGGGTGCTGCTCGGTGACAGTCTGGTGGCGGCGTTTGAATTCACTGCAGCGGCGGTGCATGAAGTGCTGCTGGAAACCCAGGCGTGTGCCAGTTACGAGCTGCAACTGGTGCGGGCGCAGGACCGGATCGCGCATCCGCGGGTGAAGTTCGAGGCGACGGCGATCAGTCTGTAAAACCGCGTTACACCCATTCGCGAGCAAGCCCGCTCCCACCTTCGACCGCGTTCTCATGGGCGGACTGCGATTGAAGGTGGGAGCGGGCTTGCTCGCGAAGGCTATCTATAAAAGCAACATCATTCCAAAGGATCGATCAGGCGTCGCCCTTGATCTCCTGATAGCGCTTCTCCAGCTCCTGGCGAATCTGCCGGCGCTGCTGGGCCTGCATGTAGCGACGCTTGTCTTCGCTGTTCTGCGGTTGCAGTGGCGGTACGGCGGCAGGTTTGCGCTGGTCATCCACCGCGACCATGGTGAAGAAGCAGCTATTGGTGTGGCGTACCGAGCGCTCGCGGATGTTCTCGGTCACCACTTTGATGCCGACCTCCATCGAGGTGTTGCCGGTGTAGTTGACCGACGCAAGGAAGGTCACCAGTTCGCCGACATGGATCGGCTCGCGGAAAATCACCTGATCCACCGACAGCGTTACCACGTAGCGGCCGGCATAGCGGCTCGCGCAGGCGTAGGCCACTTCGTCGAGGTATTTGAGCAGGGTACCGCCGTGGACATTGCCAGAGAAGTTGGCCATGTCGGGGGTCATCAATACCGTCATCGACAGTTGGGCGTTTCCGGGTTCCATAACGTTCTCACGGATCAAGGCTGGATGGCTGGAAGCACCTCTGCGGGTGCCTGGTGGCTTTTTCAAAAGCACCGTTATCGGGACGCCAGACGACTGGCTGCCGTCACGCCGCGACCGATCTGTTTCCTTATATTGCACCGCCTTCCAGCCGGAAGTCGCGGTGTTAACCTGCAAAAGGCCCTGCCCAAGGGCAATTCCCACACGAAAAGCGGATTTTTACCCAGCTCGCTCAGACCTTTCTGATGTCTGACGGCGGGTCACGTCATACAAGGAGCCCACACCATGCATGCCATCAGCTTTATTCAGGACCTGGCAGTGATCATGTTGGTCGCAGGTGTGGTCACCGTGCTGTTTCACCGCTTCAAGCAGCCGGTGGTGCTCGGCTACATCGTCGCCGGTTTCATCATCGGGCCGCACACGCCGCCGTTTGGCCTGATCCACGACGAAGAAACCATCAAGACCCTCGCCGAGCTGGGGGTGATTTTTCTGATGTTCTGCCTCGGGCTGGAATTCAGTCTGCGCAAGTTGTTCAAGGTTGGCGCCACGGCGTTTATCGCGGCGTTCCTCGAAATCGTCCTGATGATCTGGATCGGGTACGAGATCGGTCGCTGGTTCGACTGGAACACCATGGACTCGCTGTTCCTCGGCGCGATCCTCGCCATCTCCTCAACCACCATCATCGTCAAGGCGCTTAACGACCTGAAGATGAAGAACGAGCGCTTTGCGCAGCTGATCTTCGGCGTACTGATCGTCGAGGACATCCTCGGCATCGGCATCATCGCCTTGCTGTCGAGTATCGCGGTCAGCGGCACGGTCAGCTCCGGCGAAGTGTTCTCCACGGTCGGCAAGCTGTCGCTGTTCATGATCGTTGCGTTGGTGGTCGGCATTCTGCTGGTGCCGCGTCTGTTGGCTTATGTCGCCAAATTCGAAAGCAACGAGATGCTGCTGATCACCGTGCTCGGCTTGTGTTTCGGCTTCTGCCTGCTGGTGGTCAAGCTCGAATACAGCATGGTGCTCGGCGCCTTCCTGATCGGCGCGATCATGGCCGAGTCGCGGCAACTGCTGAAGATCGAACGGCTGATCGAGCCGGTTCGCGACCTGTTCAGTGCAATCTTCTTCGTCGCCATCGGCCTGATGCTCGATCCTATGATCCTGCTGCAATACGCGTGGCCGATTGCAGTCATTACCGTGGCGGTGGTGCTCGGCAAGATGTTGTCCTGCGGCCTCGGGGCGTTTATCGCCGGCAATGACGGACGAACCTCACTGCGTGTGGGGATGGGGCTGTCACAGATTGGCGAATTTTCCTTCATCATCGCCGCGCTCGGGATGACGCTGCAGGTCACCAGCAACTTTCTGTATCCCGTCGCGGTGGCGGTGTCGGTGATCACCACGCTACTGACGCCGTACCTGATTCGCGCGGCCGACCCGTTGTCGATCAAGCTCTCGGCGGCGGTGCCCAAGCGTCTGGGCCGGGTGTTCGGCATGTATGGCGAATGGCTGCGCAGCATTCAGCCGCAAGGTGAGGGCGCGATGCTGGCGGCGATGATCCGGCGGATCCTGTTGCAGGTCGGGGTCAATCTGGCGCTGGTGATCGCGATCTTCTTCAGCGGCGCGTTCTTTGCCGGACGGCTGTCGGTGTGGATGCAGGACTGGATCGGTGATCCGAGCTGGCAGAAGGCGTTGATCTGGGGCGGGGCGCTGCTGCTGTCTCTGCCATTCCTGATCGCGGCGTATCGCAAGCTCAAGGCGCTGTCGATGCTGCTGGCGGAAATGGGCGTGAAGCCGGAGATGGCCGGGCGTCACACGCAGCGAGTGCGTCGGGTGATCTCCGAAGTGATCCCGATCCTCTCGCTGCTGGTGATCTTCCTGCTGTTGGCAGCCTTGTCGGCCAGTATCCTGCCGACCAACAAGTTGCTGGTGCTGGTCGCCGTGGTCGCGGCCGCCGTTGCGGCGCTGCTCTGGCGCTGGTTCATCCGCGTGCACACGCGGATGCAGGTGGCCCTGCTGGAAACCCTCGACAACCACAAGGAGTCGTCGGGGCACTGACCGGCCCGGGCATCTGGCTAATCAGCTCTCCAGCCAGACGTCCCGCGCCCAGTGCCACACCGATTCCCAGGATTCTTCGGTGATCAGCTCTTCTTCGCCGGACCACAGCACTACGGTGCCGTCTTCTTCGACGCAGTAGTAGTTGTCGCCGTCCTGGCAGATCGGGATCAGGTCGCGCGGTACGCCGATGTCCCAGGCGTTGGCCGCCACGTCCGGCAGATAGGTGTGCGATTGCGGGTCGGTGACGGTCACCGGCTCGAGGCTGCCGTACACCACGTCACTGACGGTCAGCAGAAACTCTTTGAAGACGAACGGGATGTTGATGAAGAGTTCTTCTTCGATTTCTACCAATTGGTCTTCGTCGGGCAATTCCAGGGGAACCGGTACGGGTTCGTTGGCTTCGCGCAGTTGTTCGATGATTTCTTCCACGTCCGGGATCCTCTTGCTTGAATGGCGCGGTTTATATGGGCCGGTTTATACAGTAGCTCGCTATAGATGCAACCGTGAAATAGAAAACCCCGGCCGAGGCCGGGGTTTTTATTACCACATGCGTAACGCGATGGGGATCAGCCGTTCTGGCGAATACCGGCCACCAGCCAAGGCTGGTTTTCGCCCTGTGGACGTTCCATGTTCCAGCTTTCACTGAACACTTCACCCTGGTCGAAACGCGAGGTCTTCGACACACCGCTGAAGGTCAGGGTGGCGATGGTCTTGTCGGCACGATCATCCACGCCGTCCAGCTGAACCTGCAGGTTTTCGATGTAAGTCGACTGGAAGCCGTCGCCCAGATCCGCACGCTCACGCTTGAGGAAGTCGAGCATCTGCGGGGTCACGAACTCGGCGATCTTGTCCATTTCGTTGGCGTCCCAGTGCTGCTGCAGCGCCTGGAAGTGGCTGCGCGCGGCGGCAAGGAAGTTCTGCTCGTTGAACCAGGCTGGTGCGTTGATCACCGGACGAGCGGCAACCGGCGCGGCCGAACCACCGAAGATCGAACCCATGGCAGCAGGCTTCTGCTCGAATACTTCACGCTGCATCGGCGCGCCGGCCGGAGCCAGGTGCTCCTGCTGCTTGCGTCGACGAGCGGCGATGAAGCGGAAGATCACGAACGCGATCACGGCCATGATCAGGATGTCGAAGATCTGCATGCCCTGGAAGCCGCCGCCCATGAACATGGAAGCGAGCAGGCCACCGGCGGCGATACCGGCCAGAGGGCCGAGCCATTTCGAAGCGCCGCCAGCCTTGGCCGCGGCACCGGCAGCGCCGGCAGCACCAGCGGTCGCTGCTGCGCCGCCCATGCCTGGGGAAGAAGGAGCCATCTGGCTGGTCTGGTGCGTCGGCGCAGCGCCGGCGCTTTTGCCACCACCAAAGCGCTTGGCGTTGGCGTCGAGGCTCATCGTCAGGCCGATGCACAACGCCATGGCGATGCTAAGAAAACGTTTCATAAAGGGAATTCCCGTTTGTGGAGACACGCGCGCCATGTTGCACAGCTGAAGTGTTACTGGCTAGCGAGAGAGTGTTTCGGGCTTTTGCCTGACAGGTTATGTTCAGCTCCGTCGAAGCAATAAGGCCATGTACTTTTGTCTGTAGGAAAATGGGATAGGTTCAGCGGGAAACTTGCTTATCGACGCAACGCCAGCAGCACCACACCGGCGGTGATCAGGCCGATGCCGCCCCATTGGCGCAGGTCGAGTTTCTCGCCCAGCAGGATCACGCCGAGCACCGCCACCAGTACCACGCTGAGTTTGTCCACTGGCGCAACCAGCGAGGCCGGGCCGACTTTCAGCGCGCGGAAGTAGCATAGCCACGACGCGCCGGTCCCCAGACCGGACAACAGCAGGAACAGATAGCTCTTGGCGGAAATCGATCCCAATGACTGATATTGGCCCGTCGCGTACAAAATCAAGGCCAGACTGACCAGGACCACGATGGTGCGCAGCAGGGTGGCGAAGTCGGAATTGACGTTTTCGATGCCGATCTTGGCGAAGATCGCCGTCAGCGCGGCGAAAGTCGCCGAGAGCAGGGCCCAGAATGTCCAGGAAGAAAAGAAGCCTGAGCCCATGGAAATGTCCTTGTTAGATCATCCAACGCCGACCCCTGTGGGAGCGAGCCTGCTCGCGAAAGCCACACTGCCGTTTATCAGATCAACCACGGTGATGTCATTCGCGAGCAGGCTCGCTCCCACAGAAAAGCGAAACCGGCGTCAGATGGCTTCCAGCTTGGCGTACCCCAGCATCAGCCACTTGCTGCCTTCACTGAAGTTCACCTGCACCCGCGCCTGCGCGCCGGCGCCTTCGAAGTTGAGGATCACGCCGTCGCCGAAGATCGAGTGACGCACTGCCTGACCCAGGCTGAAGCCGGTTTCCGGAATCTCGCTGCCGCTGAACAGGTTGCTGCCGCTCATCGACTGGTTGCCGCCGAACGGTCGGCTGACGCTGTTCGACAGGCGTACTTCCTGAATCAGACCCTTCGGCACTTCACGGACGAAACGCGAGACCTTGTTGTAGGTTTCGCTGCCGTACAGGCGTCGGGTTTCAGCATAGGTCATCACCAGGTTCTGCATGGCCCGGGTGATGCCGACGTAGGCCAGACGACGTTCTTCTTCAAGGCGACCCGGTTCTTCCAGGCTCATCTTGTGCGGGAACAGACCTTCTTCCATGCCCACCAGGAACACGTAAGGGAATTCCAGGCCCTTGGCGCTGTGCAGGGTCATCAATTGAATGCTGTCTTCGTGTTCGTCGGCCTGAGTGTCGCCGGCTTCCAGCGAAGCGTGGCCGAGGAACGCCGCCAGCGGCGTCAGCTCTTCGTCTTCTTCGGTGTTCTCGAAGTTGCGCGCGGCGCTGACCAGTTCCTCAAGGTTTTCCACCCGGGCCTGGCCTTTCTCGCCTTTTTCCGCTTCGTGATAGGCGATCAACCCCGATTGCTCGATGACGGTCTGGGTCATCAGGTGCAGCGGCATTTCCATGCACTTGGCGGCAAGGTTCTCGATCAGCTCGATAAACGCACCCAGGGCGCCGGCAGCACGACCGGTCAGGCCTTTATTGGCGACCAGTTGGCGCATCGCTTCCCACATCGACACATCGCTGTGGCGTGCATGGTCGCGGATCGCTTCGACGGTTTTCTCGCCAATACCACGGGTCGGGACGTTGATCACCCGCTCCAGTGCGGCGTCGTTGCCACGGCCTTCGAGCAGGCGCAGGTAGGCCATGGCGTTCTTGATTTCCGCGCGTTCGAAGAAGCGCTGGCCGCCATAGATGCGGTACGGAATGCGCTCGCGCAGTAACGCTTCTTCCAAAACGCGCGATTGGGCGTTGGAGCGGTAGAGAATTGCGATGTCGCTGCGGGCCAGGCCGGTTTTCAGCGCGCTTTCGATGGTTTCGACAACGTAGCGCGCTTCGTCGTGTTCGTTGAACGCGGCGTACAGGTTGATCGCTTCGCCGTCGCCGCCGTCGGTCCACAGCTCTTTGCCGAGACGCCCGGTGTTGTTCGCGATCAAGGCGTTGGCGGCCTTGAGGATGCCGGCGGTGGAGCGGTAGTTCTGCTCCAGACGAATGGTCACCGAATCCGGGAAGTCTGAGGAGTACTGATGGATGTTCTCGATTTTCGCCCCACGCCAGCCGTAGATCGACTGGTCGTCGTCGCCGACCACCATCAGGCTGTCGCCGCCCTTGCCGAGCAGACGCAACCAGGCGTACTGCACGGCGTTGGTGTCCTGGAATTCGTCGACGAGGATATGGCGGAAGCGCTTCTGATAGTGCGCCAGCAGGCCCGGATGGTCGCGCCACAGGTCGAGCGCGCGCAGCAGCAGCTCGGAGAAGTCGATGACGCCGGCGCGCTGGCAAGCAGCCTCGTAGGCCTCATAGATGCCGCGCATGGTGGCCAGGTACAAGTCGCCGCTGGCCTGAATGTGTTGCGGACGCAGACCTTCGTCTTTCTGCCCGTTGATGAACCACTGGGCCTGACGGGCCGGCCAGCGCTGTTCGTCCAGCCCCAGCTCGCGGATCACCCGCTTGACCAGTCGCTGCTGGTCGTCGCTGTCGAGAATCTGGAAGGTCTGGCTCAAGCCTGCTTCTTGCCAGTGCGCGCGCAGCAAGCGGTGCGCCAGGCCGTGGAAGGTGCCGACCCACATGCCGGCCGGGTTGATACCCAGCAACTGCTCGATGCGATGACGCATCTCGGCAGCGGCCTTGTTGGTGAAGGTCACCGACAGAATGGAGTGGGGCGAGGCGTTTTCGACCTGGATCAACCAGGCGATACGGTGCACCAGCACTCGGGTTTTACCGGAGCCGGCACCGGCCAGGACCAACTGACGGCCAACGGGGGCTGCTACGGCCTGCCGTTGGGCATCGTTGAGGGAGTTCAGCAGAAGGGAGAGATCATCGCGCATCGGGGCATTCTAGGGTGCGCCGCAGGCCCGGGCAAACCGAGCTTTGCATTAGCCGATGAAAGTGCCGCCAATGACGACCGGTCGGTCATTGGCTACAGGCTTCGGCCCGCCTCGCTCTGCGGGTTTTGTCGGCGCTGCGGGGGCGAAAAGTTTCGCTGAAATTATGATCTGGAGCAGTTTGGCAACTGGATCGGCTTGTGTATGCTCCGTGCACATTTCGGGCGCATGCCCGTCCTAATAAGAACAAGAACGTTGCCCATGACCCTCAGCTCCGAACTGTCGGGCCCCTCTGTGGAACCCCGGGTTATCCGCAAACACTACGCCACCGAGATGGCGGTCGAACGCACGCGTCTGCTTTATCAGGGCTCATTGCTGCCCACACTCTTCATGTTGATCAATGGTCTGGTCTGCGCCGGTTTGCTCTGGAGCCCGCAGCGCTATTTCGTGGTCAGCATCTGGCTGGTCTGGCTGCTGTCGCTGGTGGCGTTGCGGGTGATTCAGGTCGCGGCCTTCGATTCGGCGATCCCCGATCGTCAGGCCCAGCCGATCTGGTTCCGCATGTTCCTGCTCGGTTCGACCATGACCGGCCTGACGCTCGCCGGGGCCGGTATTGCGTTGGTGCCCGCCGACAACTTCATGCAGCAGGCCTGGGTCTTTGGCCTGATCGGTGCTGCGACATTGTCGGCCAGTGTTGCCTACGCGGTCAGTCTGCCGGCGTTTCTTTCCTTCACCTTGCCGTGCCTGCTGCCGGCGATCGGTTACCTGTTCTGGGGCGGCGATGAACTGGCGCGCGGTTGGGGCTGGCTCGGGCTGATCCTGCTGGGCTCGCTCAGCGTGGTGGCGTGGCAAGTCAATCGGCTGATTGATCGCGGCCTGCTGCGGCGCTTTCAGAACCAACACCTCATCGAACACTTGCAGCGGGCACAGAGTCGCAGCGAACAGCTCAATCAGGAACTGGGCAAAGAGATCGAACAGCGGCGCTGCGCCGAGGGCCAGTTGCGCGAGGCTCAGGTCGAACTGGAAGATCGCGTGGCCCTGCGTAGCCGTGAACTGGATGTGGCCAGCCAGGCACTCATCAAAAGCGAAGCCCGTCTGGCCTTGGCGTTAAAGGCCAGTGAGCTGGGGTTGTGGGACTGGAACCTGCAAACCGACGAAGTCCATCACACGCAGATCCAGGAACTGTTCGGCCTCGCGCCGGAGTACGTCACGGCGATCCTGCGCGACCTCAAGCCCCGCCTGCACCCCGAGGACGTGCCGTCGCTCAAGCAGGCGCTGATCGAACACCTGAAAGGGCGCACCGAGGATTATCAGATCGAATACCGCGTGCGCCACGGCGACGGCCATTGGGTGTGGATCGAGGACCGCGGTCGCGCCGTGGAGCGCAGTGAAAGTGGGCGGGTGATCCGCATGGTCGGTACCCGGCGCGACATCAGCGCGAGCAAAAGTCTTGAAGAACAGCAGCGACTGGCGGCCACGGTGTTCGAAGCGGCCAGCGAAGGCATCGTCATTCTCGATCCGAACTACGCGCTGATCGCGATCAATCAGGCGTTCAGTCGTGTCACCGGTTATGACATCGACGACATGCTCGGGCGCAATGTCGTCGAGCTGCCGTGCAGTCGTGATGCGCGGCGGCATTACGTCTCGATCCGTCACGCACTGGAGCAGCACGGCAGCTGGCAGGGCGAACTGGTCGAAACCCGCAAGAACGGCGAGCTGTATCCGCAGTGGCTGCAACTCAACGCGGTGCGCGACAGTCGGGGAAATGTCAGTCATATCGTCGGCTTCTTCGCCGATCTTTCGGCGCGGCGCGAATCCGAGGAGCGCATGCGCTTCCTGACGCACTACGATGAACTGACCGGGCTGGCCAACCGCTCGCTGTTCCGCGAACGCCTGCACGAAGCCCATCAGCGCGTGCGGCAGGGCGGGCGCCGCAGTCTGGCGCTGCTGCACATCAATCTGGATCGTTTCAAGCTGCTCAACGACAGCCTCGGTCACGAGGTGGCGGATCAGCTATTGCAGAAAATGGCACGACGGCTGGTCAATGCGTTGCCGGAGGCCGACACCATCGCGCGGCTCTCCGGTGATGAATTTGCCGTGCTGTTCGATGCCTACGGCAACCTGTCGAGCCTGGCGCGGGTCGCCACGCGTCTGTCGAGCAAGCTGCGTCTGCCGTTGACGATCGAAGGGCATGAGCTGGTGGTCAGTGCCTCGATGGGCATCAGCATGCTGCCGGACAACGCCCGGGAGATTTCCGCGCTGGTCAGTCAATCGAACATGGCGATGCAACACGCCAAGCATCTGGGCGGCAACAATTTCCAGTTCTACACCGACAGCCTGCAGGCCAGTACTCTTGAGCGCTTGCAGCTGGAAAACCAGTTGCGCAAAGCCATCGAGGACAAGCAGCTCAAGGTGTTCTACCAGCCGAAGCTGTGCCTGCAGACCGGGCGCCTGAATGCGGCGGAAGCGCTGGTGCGCTGGGATCACCCAAGCATGGGCCGGGTGCCGCCGGGGGACTTCATCGGTCTGGCCGAGGAAACCGGACTGATCGGCCCGATCGGCGAATTCGTGCTGCGCCAGGCCTGCTGGCAGGCGTGCGAATGGCAGCGCCAGGGGCTGGAGCCGATTCGGGTATCGGTGAACCTGTCGGTGCATCAACTGCGTCAGGGCAAACTGGTCAGTCTGGTGCGCCAGGTGCTGGAAGAAACCGGGCTGGCGCCGCACTACCTCGAACTGGAACTCACCGAGAGCCAGTTGCTCGACAGCGTCGAACACATCATCGCGACCTTCCAGCAGTTGCGCGATCTGGGGGTGAAGCTGGCGATCGATGACTTCGGCACCGGCTATTCGTCGCTGAGTTACCTGAAACGGATTCCGGTGGATTACGTGAAGATCGATCAGGCATTCATTCGCGGACTGGGGCAGGGCAGCGAAGATGCGGCGATCACTCGGGCGATCATCGCCATGGCCCATGGGCTGTCGTTGAAAGTGGTCGCCGAAGGTGTCGAGCGGCAAGAACAGCTGGATTTTTTACGTGCTGAACGCTGCGATGAGGTGCAGGGGTATCTGATCAGTCGTCCAGTGGAGGCCGAGCGTCTGGCCGGGCTTTTGAGCGAACAGGGAAATTCGTTTTAAGGGCTACATGTAGTCCATCGCGCCTGATACGGGGACATGGAGTTACGCATTGAGCAGGCAAAAAGCCAATTCATGTAGTATAACTACAAGCGTGCTACATCCTTGCCCATAAGAAGAGTCCAGCCCCTTGAATCTGCTGCAACACATCGCCCAGTCACGTCACCTGTTACGCAAGTCGGAGCTCAAGGTCGCCGACCACGTGCTGCTTGACCCTGCGGCCGTGATGCACAGTTCCATGGCCGACCTGGCTCACAGCGTCGGCATCAGCGAGCCGACCATCGTGCGTTTCTGCCGGGCCATCGGCTGCTCCGGGTTTCAGGATCTCAAGCTCAAACTGGCGCAAAGCCTGGCCGCCGGTGCCAGTTTCGGTCAGTTCGCGATCCATGAAGACGACTCGGTCGCCGACTACAGTCTGAAAATTTTCGACACCACGTTGCATACCTTGATGGAGGTTCGCGAGAAGCTCGATCCGGTGGAATTGCAGCGCGCGGTGACGCTGATGTCTCAGGCGCAGCGTGTCGAGTTCTACGGCTTTGGTGCGTCGGGCGCGGTGGCGGCGGATGCGCAGCACAAGTTCTTCCGTTTGCTGCTGACGGCGGCGGCGTATTCCGACCCGCACATGCAGGCGATGTCGGCGGTGACCTTGAAGCCGACCGATGTGGCGATCTGCATTTCCCAGTCCGGGCGCTCCAAGGATCTGCTGATCACCGCCAACCTGGTTCGCGAGAGCGGCGCATCGTTGATCACCCTGTGCCCGAGCCAGACGCCGCTGGCTGAGCTGTCGACCGTCAACCTGGCGATCGATGTGCATGAAGACACCGAAATCTATACGCCGCTGACCTCGCGCATCGCCCATCTGGTGGTGATCGACGTGCTGGCGATGGGCGTGGCCATGGCGCGCGGGCCGAGCCTGGTCAATCACCTGAAGAGCGTGAAGCGCAGTCTGCGCAGCTTGCGGCTGTCCCCGAAAGCTGCAAAAGCGCTGGATGACTGAAGCCTGCTTTTGTGGCGAGGGAGCTTGCTCCCGATGGGGCGCGCAGCGGCCCTGAAAGGCCGGGCCTGCTTCGCAGTCCAGCGGGAGCAAGCTCCCTCGCCACAATGAAACGCAATCGGCAAAGTTTCATCGCACTGTCATCCCCGCGCAGCCAAACCGTCATCCCCTACGCCTATCGTGAAACTCCCGTACTCGCCTTGGGAGACTCGAAATGGCTCAGCCCTACGAAGAACGCAACAGCGCCGCGAAAACCCGTCGTCAACAGGAAGACCAGCGCCGCATGGAATTCCGTCGCGCCATCGAAGATCGCTTCGAACTCCGTCAGCTTCAGAGCGAAATCAACGATTTTCCCGAGGACATCGAACTCAACTACTGGCAGGCAGCACCGGCAGCTTCCCGTCGAAGCGCTCAACCAGTGCGCTGATCTGCACGCGTTCGCTGCGGATAAACGCCAGGAAGGCGTGCGCCACCGGTGACAGCCGTTTGGCCTTGGCTTGCACCAGGCACCAACTGCGAAACAGCGGCAACTCTTCGACCGGCAGCTCGACCAGGCCGCCGGTTGCCAGCTCCAGGTTCAGGGCGTGGCGCGTCAACAGCGCCAGGCCCAGACCCGCCACCACGCATTCGCGCTGAGCTTCGGCCGAGGCCACTTCCTGAGTCTGGGTGAAGTGCACGCGTTTCTCTTTGAAGTATTCCTCGCAGGCCAGTCGTGTGCCCGAACCCGGTTCGCGGATCAGCAACGTGTAAGGCTCGAGATCCTGCAAACGCAGCGGCCCCATGTGCGCCAACGGATGATCCGGGCGCGCCACAGCGACAATCGGATTGTTCAGGAACGGCAGAAATTCCAGGCCCATGTCCTGCGGCACCATCGACATGATCACCAGGTCGTCGCGGTTGTCCGAAAGACGACGAATCACCTGGCCGCGGTTGACCACGGTCAGTTGCAGGTTCACTTCCGGGTGCTGGCGCTTGAAGGCGGCGAACAGGTGCGGCACGAAGTATTTGGCGCTGGATTCCACTGCCAGTTTCAGCTGGCCCTGCAGCGAGCCCTGCATGTCCGACAGCTGCATGTCGAGGTTTTCCAGGCGCCCGAAGATGTCCCGGCTGGCACGCTGCAGGGCCTCGGCAGCCTCGGTCATGTAGAGTTTTTTGCCGACATAATCGAATAATGGCTGGCCGATCAGCTCTTCAAGCTGACGAATCTGTAGGCTGACGGCCGGTTGCGTGAGAGACATTTCATCGGCGGCGCGGCTGTAGGAACGTAAATCACACACTTCGTTGAAGATCTGCAATTGGCGTAATGTCATACGCATCAAGGACTTACGCATTTTTTATGGGCTCTGACGGCAGGCTGATGGTTTAACTATAAGTCTTTGCTTATGCCTGACCCAATTTTAATTCATTTTTGTTAATCCCTTGCGAGGGCTAGTGTGGGGTCGCGACCAGATTGAAACATTTGGTCACGCGTCGACCTGGGTCTAGCAGGTCGTGGTGCCACCGGCTCAAGGGAATTTCCAAGTGATAAAAAAGATCCTGATCGCCAACCGTGGTGAGATTGCCGTACGAATCGTGCGGGCCTGCGCCGAGATGGGCATTCGCTCGGTAGCGATTTTTTCCGACGCTGACCGCCATGCCTTGCATGTGAAGCGTGCGGACGAAGCCCACAGCATCGGTGCCGAGCCACTGGCCGGTTACCTCAACCCGCGCAAGCTGGTGAATCTGGCGGTGGAAACCGGTTGCGATGCATTGCACCCCGGTTACGGCTTTCTCTCGGAAAATGCCGAGTTGGCAGACATCTGCGCCGAACGCGGAATCAAATTCATCGGCCCGTCGGCAGAAGTCATTCGCCGCATGGGCGACAAGACCGAAGCCCGCCGCAGCATGATCAAGGCCGGTGTGCCGGTCACCCCGGGCACTGAAGGCAACGTGTCGGGTATCGAAGAAGCGCTGACCGAGGGTGACCGCATCGGTTATCCGGTGATGCTCAAGGCCACCTCCGGTGGTGGCGGGCGCGGCATTCGTCGCTGCAACAGCCGCGAAGAACTCGAACAGAACTTCCCCCGGGTGATCTCCGAAGCGACCAAAGCGTTCGGTTCGGCGGAAGTGTTCCTGGAAAAATGCATCGTCAATCCCAAGCACATCGAAGCGCAGATCCTCGGCGACAGCTTCGGCAACGTGGTGCACCTGTTCGAGCGTGACTGCTCGATCCAGCGCCGCAACCAGAAGCTGATCGAGATCGCCCCGAGCCCGCAACTGACCCCGGAACAGCGCGCCTACATCGGCGACCTGTCGGTGCGTGCGGCCAAGGCTGTGGGTTACGAGAACGCCGGCACCGTGGAGTTCCTGCTCGCCGAGGGCGAGGTGTACTTCATGGAGATGAACACCCGGGTGCAGGTGGAGCACACCATCACCGAAGAAATCACCGGGATCGACATTGTTCGTGAGCAGATCCGCATCGCCTCTGGCCTGCCGCTGTCGGTTAAGCAGGAAGACATCCAGCACCGTGGTTTCGCATTGCAGTTCCGCATCAACGCTGAGGATCCGAAAAACAACTTCCTGCCGAGCTTCGGCAAGATCACCCGCTACTACGCCCCCGGCGGCCCTGGCGTGCGTACCGACACAGCGATTTACACCGGGTACACCATTCCGCCGTTCTACGATTCGATGTGCCTGAAACTGGTGGTCTGGGCGTTGACCTGGGAAGAGGCGATGGACCGGGGCCTGCGCGCCCTCGACGACATGCGTCTGCAAGGCGTGAAAACCACCGCCGCGTACTACCAGGAAATCCTGCGCAATCCGGAATTCCGTAGCGGCCAGTTCAATACCAGCTTCGTTGAAAGCCACCCGGAACTGACCAACTACTCGATCAAGCGCAAACCCGAAGAGCTGGCCCTGGCCATCGCCGCCGCCATCGCCGCCCACGCAGGCCTGTGAGGAATACAACAATGACCAAGAAAATTTTCGTAACCGACACCATCCTGCGCGACGCCCACCAATCGCTGCTCGCCACCCGCATGCGCACTGAAGACATGCTGCCGATCTGCGACAAGCTCGACAAAGTCGGCTACTGGTCGCTGGAGTGCTGGGGCGGCGCGACGTTCGACGCCTGCGTACGTTTCCTCAAAGAAGATCCGTGGGAACGCCTGCGCCAACTGCGCGCCGCGCTGCCTAACACCCGTCTGCAAATGCTCCTGCGCGGGCAGAACCTGCTGGGCTACCGCCACTACAGCGATGACGTGGTCAAAGCCTTTGTTGCCAAGGCCGCGGTCAACGGCATCGATGTGTTCCGCATCTTCGACGCGATGAACGACGTGCGTAACCTGCGCGTAGCCATCGAAGCGGTGAAGGCTGCGGGCAAACACGCCCAGGGCACCATCGCCTACACCACCAGCCCGGTGCACACCATCGACGCGTTTGTGGCGCAAGCCAAGCAGATGGAAGCCATGGGCTGCGACTCGGTCGCGATCAAGGACATGGCTGGTCTGCTGACCCCGTACGCCACCGGTGAACTGGTCCGCGCGTTGAAAGCCGAGCAGTCGCTGCCGGTGTTCATCCATTCGCATGACACGGCTGGTCTGGCGGCGATGTGCCAATTGAAAGCCATTGAAAACGGCGCTGACCACATCGACACCGCGATCTCCAGCTTCGCCTCGGGCACCAGCCATCCGGGCACCGAGTCGATGGTCGCAGCGCTTAAAGGCACCGAATACGACACCGGTCTGAATCTGGAACTGCTGCAGGAGATCGGTCTGTACTTCTACGCCGTGCGCAAGAAGTACCACCAGTTCGAAAGCGAGTTCACCGCCGTCGATACCCGCGTGCAAGTCAACCAGGTGCCGGGCGGGATGATCTCCAACCTCGCCAACCAGTTGAAAGAGCAGGGCGCGCTGAACCGCATGGGCGAAGTCCTGGCGGAAATCCCGCGGGTGCGTGAAGACCTTGGTTTCCCGCCACTGGTGACGCCGACTTCACAGATCGTCGGCACCCAGGCGTTCTTCAACGTGCTGGCCGGCGAGCGCTACAAGACCATCACCAACGAAGTGAAGCTGTACCTGCAAGGCGGCTACGGCAAGGCGCCGGGCGTGGTCAACGAGAAGTTGCGTCGTCAGGCCATCGGCAGCGAAGAGGTGATCGACGTACGTCCGGCCGATCTGCTCAAGCCGGAAATGACCAAGCTGCGTGCCGACATCGGCGCACTGGCCAAGTCCGAAGAAGACGTGCTGACTTTCGCCATGTTCCCGGACATCGGGCGCAAGTTCCTCGAAGAGCGTGCCGCCGGCACCCTGACCCCGGAAGTGCTGTTGCCGATTCCTGAAGCCGGCAAGGTCGCCTCAGCGGGTGGCGAAGGCGTGCCGACCGAGTTCGTCATCGACGTCCACGGCGAAACCTACCGCGTCGACATCACCGGGGTTGGCGTGAAGGCCGAAGGCAAGCGTCACTTCTACCTGTCCATCGACGGCATGCCGGAAGAAGTGGTGTTCGAACCGCTCAACGAGTTCGTCAGCGGTGGCAGCAGCAAGCGTAAACAGGCGTCTGCGCCGGGCCACGTCAGCACCACCATGCCGGGCAACATCGTCGATGTGCTGGTCAAGGAGGGCGACACCGTCAAGGCTGGCCAGGCGGTGCTGATCACCGAAGCGATGAAGATGGAAACCGAAGTCCAGGCGGCGATTGCCGGCAAGGTCACGGCCATTCACGTTGTCAAGGGTGACCGAGTGAATCCTGGCGAAATCCTGATCGAGATCGAAGGCTGAGATAACTGCCGCGATCCAACGCTTTAAACCTCGGGGGGGCATGTGCTCCCCTTTTTTTGCCTGCAATTTACCGTCCTCTGTAGGAGCTGCCGCAGGCTGCGATCTTTTGATCTTCAAGAGCAAAGTCAAAAGATCGCAGCCTGCGGCAGCTCCTACACAAGCGCGTTGTGTCAGAACGCCATTCGCCACTGGCCTGTCACGCCGTAACTGCGGCTGTCGTTGCCGGCCTCGCCAGTGAGGCCAATGCCCAAGGTGTTGCGGGCGGACAGAGTCAGATCCAGACCGGCGTCCAGCGTAAAGCTGTTGCGATCCATCTCGGCTCCGGTGACTTCAAAGCTTTTGCCACCCCTGACCAGTTGCTGGCGCGTTTCGTTGTCGAGCTCACCGTAGGTGTGTTTTACGCTCGCGCTCAGGCGCGGCGTCAGCTGCATGCCATTGGACAGGTGGCTGGTGTTCGCCATGCGCAGGCCGAGGGTGCTGCTTGGATTCGCCCGTGTTTGCCCGTGAACCTTGAGTGCCGCATCGCCACCTTTCTCGGTGTAGCCGTCACGCTGGTAGCGTTGATAACCCACGCTGGCGAACGGTTCGATGCTGACGTTGCCACGACCGAGGTCGTAGCCGACTTCGGCAAAGACCTGCTGGGTGCTGGCGTCATAGCTGCTCTTGAGCCGATCACTGAAACCATTGAAGTCGACGCGACGTTTGCCGTTGCCGTCATGATGGCCGTACGAGGCACCCAGGCGCAGGGCGAACGGGCCTTCCTGCCGCAGCGCGTAGGCACCGAGGTGCCAACTGTCGAGATCGCCGTCGAAGTGTCGGGCGTCGAAGTGGGTCTGCGCTTTTGCGCCCATCAGGCCGACATGCCATTGCTCGTCGAGTCGCCAGTCGGCACCCAGTACCAGACCTTGGGTGGAATGCTTCAGGACACTGTCGGCGTCACGATCGACCTTGCCGCCGTGCCCCAGCGCTTGCAGCCAGACCCGCCCGTTGCCTTCGCCGCCAGCCGCCAGACGCGGCGCATTCCCCGATCCCTGCGCTGCATTACGGTTGTCCAGTTGATGCATCGCCGAGAGCATGCTGGCGCTGACCGGATTGACGCTGCTCAGTGTGGCTTTGGCGAGGTTGGCGTTGCTGCCGGCGGCGAGTTGGTCGAGGGCGATGACGGTGGCGGTCTGGTCGGCCGTCTGCAGGGCCTCGACCGCCGCATTGTCCGGGGCAGCTATTTGCCGGGCGGGCTCAGGTGCCGGGGCTGGCAGAGTCTCTGGCTTTTTCGCCTGAACCGGATCGGGCGAGGAGGCTGGTTTTTGAATGCTTTTTTTGATCGCACTGCCGTTTTCTGTCGGGACGATTTTCTTCGGCGGAGCCTCACCCGGCGGATGGCCTGGCGCCACAGGCGTCTGCGCTCGGTCGGCGGCTTTTTCTGGAAGCGGATCGCTCTTTGCTGCTGTTTCCCCAGCGTCCATCGGCTTCGGCGTAACGGGCTTTTCCGTCTTCTTGCGCGGCTTCTTTGGCTTCACCTCGGCGTTGACCTGAGGTTCCGTTTGCTCGGCCAGTGAAAACTCTACGCACCCGACAGCCAATGCAACGGCCAGGACCAGATGTTGAAGCTTGTAGGTGTGAATGGGCATGCAGTTGGTCTCTCGAAGAATGAGACCAAACTCTAAAAGTCGATGCCGGTGCGCCGATGCCGGGCGATTCCGAGCAGAGTGCAGGTTTTGCGGGCTGGTTGTGTAGCCGGGTCACTGGCAAGTTTCGAATCTGCCTCGTTTACCCGACTGTCCAGACGCCTTTGCCTACAACACCTGCTGAAGTATCGATTGGCGAAATCTCAGAAACTCATCTGCCACTGCCCGATCAACCCATGGTTGCGGCTGTTGTTGCCGATCTCGCCGCTGTAGCCGACGCCCAGTGTGTGCCGGGCGGAAATCCCCAGATCCAGCCCGGCTTCCAGCACCAGACTGTTGCGATCCAGCGCGCTGCCATCAACATTGAATGCCGTGCCGCCGACCACAAATGCCTGACGCGTCGAGCTGCTGACATCGCCGTAGGTGTGTTTCCAGCCAGCGGCCATGCGCGGGGTCAGGCTCATGCCGTTGTCGAGGCTGTTCAGGTGCGCCAGGCGCAGGCCGAAGGTGCTGCTGAAGTTGTCCTGGGTCTGGCTGTCGACGTCGAGTGCGGCGGCGCCACCCTTTTCCTGGTAACGGTCGCGGTGGTAGCGCTGGTAGCCGAGGCTGGCGAACGGCTCGGCGCTGAGGCGACCGCTGCCCATGGCGTAGCCGAGTTCGGCGAAGGCTTGCTGGCTGTCGGCGTCGTAATCGCCTTTGGGCCGATCACTGAAACCATTGAACGCCACCGTGCGTTTGCTTTCGCCCTGATGGCCACTGTAGGCGGCGCCGAGGCGCAGGGAGTACGGGCCGCTCTGACGCAGTGCGTAGACGCCGGCGTGCCAGCTCTCGACATTGCCATCGACGCCGGTCGTGTCCAGATCAGTCTTCGAATAACCGCCGAGTACGCCGAGGCGCCAGTGCGGATTCAGTGCCCAGTCGGCACCCAGTACGCTGCCCTTGGTGCGTTGCTCCAGGCCGCTGTTGCCGTGCTCGCCGTCGAGCTTGCCGTAGCCGCCGATGGCTTGCAGCCACAGGCGTCCGCGCGCGTTCGGGTCATTCAGGTTGCGCGCCTCGGACGGTACGCCGTTGGCCGCCAGCACCGGGGTGTCGCGTTGATCAAGGCCAACCATCAACCCCGGGCTGCCGCCCATTTGTTGCATAGCCGACAGCATGCTGTTGCCCACCTGACTGCTGGCGCCGAGCGTGGCGCTGGTCAGGTTGGCGTTGCTGGCGCCGGCCAGTTGTTCGATCGCCGCGCCGGCCGTGCTTTGGGTGGTGTTGAGCAAGGCGTTGTACAGCGCGTTGTTCTTGCCCATCGTGGCCAGGCTGTTGGCCGCGTTGCTGCCGTTGCCGGTCGCCGCGAACTGATTGAAGGCCACGTCATTGCGGGTGTAGGTCAGGTCGACTTGTGTCGGCGTATAGGCCAGCGTCGGCGTGAGGAACGCGTAGTGGCTGGTGACGTTGCCGAAGGTGCCGTTGACGTTGGCGGCTTGCAGCACGGTGTAATGGCTCTGCCACGGATAAGTGCCGCTGCCGGGGTTCACCGCCAGGGTCGCACCATTGAGGCTGGCGGTGCCGCCGACCTGAACCGGGGCGCTGCTGCCATCGGCGTTGACGCCGTAGACGAGGGTCGAGCCGCTGCCCATATTCAAGTCATGGACGATGGTTGCGCGACCGAGGCCGGTGTCGGTACGCAGCGTGCCGTTGACGTTGAGATTGCCCACCGAGCCGCCACCGGCATACACACCGCCGGCGTCTACGGTCAGGCTGCCGGCAATGCCGCCCTGGTTGATCAGGGTCGCGCCATTGCGCACCGCGCCGCCATCGCTGAAATCGCCGCTGCCGGTGAGTGTCCACGCACCTTGCCGGACCTCCAGCCATTCGAAATTGCGGCTGGCGCCGAAGCTGCCGCCCGCCGCATCGTCCATCACCACCCGGTCGTACCCGCTGCCGCCATCAACCACGCCGACGAAGCGACTGCCGTTGCGCAGGGTCAGGCTGTCGTCGCCGCCACCGAGGTCGAGTGCCAGGCCGTTGCTGCCGCTGATGGTGCCGCCGTTGATCACGTTGTCGGCAAATTCGCCGACGAACTTCACGCCGAAGCCGTCGAGGCCTTGAATGGTGCCGTAGTTCTCCAGCGTGGTGGCTGCCAGCCCCGAACCACCGCTGCCGTCGTCCACCAGAATCGCGCTGTTGGCGCCGCTGATCAGTGCGGTGCTCGCGTTGAGAATGTAGCCGCCGCCGAGGGCGATGCCCTCGCTGCCGTTGGCAAATCCGCCCTTGTCCACGCCTCCCGCACCGACGCCCTGAATGGTGCCGTAGTTTTCGATGTGGGCGATCTTGTCGATGTCCACGCCATCACCGTCACCGTTCGCCTGCAAGCCTGAGTAAGCACCGGTGATGGTGCCGTGGTTGATCACCGTGCCATCGCCGTCGGAACCGAATCCGGAACCATTGCGTCCGGTGATCTGCCCATAGTTGACCAGCGTCGCACCGAGGTCGGTGGTGATGCCATGGCGGCCGCCGGAAATCACCCCGTAGTTGGTCACGCTGACACCGCTGGCCGAGTCGATGTCGACGCCATCGAACTTCTCATCGGCGTTGTGCGAGTCGCCGGTGGAGATCTCGCCGTAGTTGGTAATCGTCGCGTTGGCGCCGGTCTTCATGCCGTCGCTGGCATCGCCACGAATCAGTCCGCCAGCGCGGTTGATGAGGGTGGTTTTGACGCCGTTGCTGCGCAGCGCATCGAGGTCCAGGCCTTGGCCGCTGGTCGAGCGAATCACGCCGCTGTTGTCGATCAACAGACTGCCACTGACGAAGTTGCTGTCGATACGCAAAGCGTCATTGGCACCGAGAATCTGCCCGCCGCTGCGGTTGTAGATCTGGTAACTGCGCGCCTGGGTCAGGTCACCACTGCTGTCGATGGCCCGGCCACCGCTGGAAACGATTTTCCCGGCGTTATCGATCACCACACCGGCGCCGCTGGTGCCGTCCTTCAGGCTTACCGCCTTGCCGCTGTTGGTGATGCTGCCCGGTGCCGAGATCGTCAGCGTGTCACTGCCGCCAAGGGTTTGCGCGGCAGTAGTGGCAGTGTCGATCTGCACGGTCTTGCCGTGGGCGGTGCCTGCGGTGATCAGCAGAACGGCAGCAAGGGACAAGCGCTGAGGCGGGAAGGTCATGGACGGACGGCCTTTTGTTATAAGCGGGCCGTCCTGTATAGCGATGGGTTTTTACAAAATGATGTCTGTTGTCGGATCAGCTCAGCTACGCCGCACATAAGCCTTGCCGTAATGCCGCTCCATTCGCGCCTGAATCAACTCCAGCACAATCGACATCAGCCAGTAAATGATCGCCGCCGTGGTCAGCATCTCGATGTAGCGGTAGCTCGAGCGGCCGTAGGACTGCGCCAGAAACATCACTTCCCAGACGCCCATCACCGAGATCAGTGATGAGTCCTTGAGCATCGAGATGAACTGGTTGGTGGTCGGCGGGATGATCGTGCGCATCGCCTGGGGCAGGGTGATGCGCCAGAAGATCACGCTCTCGCGCATGCCCAGCGCCAGCGAAGCTTCGCGTTGGCCGTAGGGCACGCCGAGGATGCCGGCGCGGAAAATCTCGCTGAGGTAGGCGCCATAGTTGAGTGACAGGGCAATGATCCCCGCCACCACCGCGCCGGGTACGACGCCCAGTTGCGGCAGGCCGAGGTAGATCAGCAGGATCTGGATCAGCAGCGGCGTGCCGCGAAAGAACGAGGTGTAGAAACTGGCGATACCGAACGCCACGGCGCTTTTCGACAGGCGCGCGAGGGCGGTGACGAAGCCCAGCAAGGACGAGGCGACGATCGCGCACGCGCAGAGAAACAGGGTCAGTGCCGCACCCTGCAGAAAGCCGTTGGGCGCCAGGTGCACGCCGAGCAGATTCGGCAGCTTGTCGAGGATGATCGAGAGCTTCAAATCGAAGCTCAGGAAAAACCCGGCGAACAGGCTGAACATCGCCGCCCATGTCAGGTACAGGCGCGTGCGGAAACCGAACAGCCGTTGCAGGCGCGATTCAGCCACCGGTTGTGGCGGCTGTGGAGGTGTCGGGAAGGCAGTCATTGGCTGATGTCGGCGCCGATCCATTTCTGCGACAGCTTGCTCAGCGTGCCGTCCTGCTTGAGTTGCGCAAACACCTCGCGCACTTTGGCGTCCCACTCGGCGTCACCCTTTTCGATGGCCACCGAGTTCGGCTCCGAGTACAGCGGCGTGCCGGCCAGTTTGAAGCGCTGGTCCTGATTCAGGCGCGGCTGCGCGGTCACCAGGTTGGTGAGGATGGCGTCCAGGCGCACACCGGCGCCCAGGCCCAGGTCCTGGAAGGCAACGTTGTCGGTATCGTACGGAGCGATCTGCACATCTTCGAACGGGTATTCCAGGTGCGTGTCTTCGGCGCCTTCGATGACCAGATTCTTGTTCAGATAACTTTCGTAGCTGCTGGCGCTGGTCAGGCCGACTTTCTTGCCGCTCAGGTCCTTGGCGCCGTGGATGCGATCGTCCTTGGCGTTGACCACGATCACGGCAGGCGAGGCGTAGTACTCGACCGGGAAATCGAACACTTCGGCGCGGGCCTTGCTCGGCGTCATGGAGCAGATGCAGATGTCATAGCGCCCGCTCCAGCGGCCGGCCGCAATGACGTCCCAGGACGGCGTTTCGAGGCGCAGCTTGACCCCCAGCTTGTCCGCGACGGCTTTGGCGACGTCCACGTCGAAGCCGTCGAGCTGGTTTTGCTCATTGAGGAACGAGAAGGGTGGGTAGCTTTCCATCAGCACGCCGACCAGTTCTTTTTTCTGTTCGATGCGATCGAGTGTGGCGCCGCCGAAGGCTTGAGTGGACGCGGCCAGAATCGTCAGGCCCAGGGCCAGTAGCGGTTGAAATTTCACAGTCGACACCTGAAAAAAGGGGTTGTTATTAACCGGATGGTGCGTATTAAATAGTTATAAGAACCACTCTGGTAGTGAGTAATTATCATAAGCATATGAGTGAAAAGCATATGGGCACAGCAAGCACGGTAATTCTCGATGGCGGCATGGGCCGTGAGTTGCAACGCGCCGGGGCGCCGTTTCGGCAGCCCGAGTGGTCGGCGCTGGCCCTGATCGAAGCGCCGCAAGCGGTCGAAGCGGTACACGCCGCCTACATCGCCAGTGGGGCCGATGTGATCACCAGCAACAGCTATGCGGTCGTACCGTTTCACATCGGCGAGGCGCGGTTTGCTGCTGAAGGTCAGGCACTCGCGGCGTTGGCCGGAGAGCTGGCGCAGCGTGCGGTGCAGGCGTCGGGCAAAGCGGTGCGGGTGGCCGGTTCGTTGCCACCGCTGTTCGGCTCCTATCGCCCGGACCTGTTCGAAGCAGCGCGGGTGAACGAGTTGCTGGCGCCACTGGTGACCGGCCTGGCGCCGCATGTCGACCTGTGGCTGGCGGAGACCCAGAGCTCGATCATCGACGCGCGCTCCATCCGCGCCGGTCTGCCGCAGGACGGCAAGCCGTTCTGGCTGTCGTTTACTTTGAAGGATGAAGACACCGATGAGGTGCCGCGCCTGCGTTCCGGTGAATCAGTGGCAGAAGCGGCAGCCGTGGCGGCCGAGTTGGGCGTCGAGACGCTGCTGTTCAACTGCAGCCAGCCGGAGGTGATCGGCGCGGCGATTGATGCGGCGCGCGATACCTTCGAACGCCTGGGTGTGCAGATTCACATCGGCGCGTATGCCAATGCGTTCCCACCGCAACCCAAAGAGGCGACCGCCAACGACGGCCTCGACCCGTTGCGCGACGATCTGGATCCGCCGGGGTATCTGCACTGGGCGCAGGATTGGCAGCAGCGCGGTGCCAGCCATTTGGGCGGTTGCTGCGGGATCGGCCCGGAACACATCGCGGTGCTGGCGCAGAAACTGGGGTAAACAACAGATCAAAAGATCGCAGCCTGCGGCAGCTCCTACATGGGATTGATGTTCACCCTGCAGGAGCTGCCGCAGGCTGCGATCTTTTGCTTTGACGATTTAACTACGGCATTCAACCAAGCCTTTCAGCTGCCCGTCGGGCGTCTGATTTTCATCGGACAGCCACCTCTCGAACCCTGCCGCAATCGCCGGCCACTCCGCATCCACAATCGAATACCACGCGGTATCGCGGTTCTGTCCCTTGACCACCATGTGCTGGCGGAACACGCCTTCGAAGCTGAAACCCAGGCGTTCGGCGGCGTATTTGGAGCGGGCGTTGCCGTTGTTGCACTTCCATTCCAGGCGCCGGTAGCCCTGTTCGAAGGCGTATTTGGCCAGCAGGTAAACCGCTTCGGTGCTCTTCGGCGAGCGTTGCATCGGCGCGCCGAAGGTCACATGGCCGATCTCGATGCGACCCTGCGCCGGGACGATCGACATCAGGCTGAGGATGCCCTGCACCTGACCTGTGACGCGGTCGATGACGCTGAAGAAATATGGATCACTGCTGGCCGCATGGTTGTTCAGCCAGTCATTGAAAACGCTGCGCTGCGGGAACGGCCCATAGGGCAAATAATCCCAGAGCTTCGGGTCGGCGCCGGGGCCTTCGAGGGCATTGAATAACTCGTCGCCGTGGCGCGCCGGGTCGAGGCGTTCCAGGCGGATGAACCGGCCTTCGAGCAAGGTGGCGGTGGGGGCGGGGACGCCTTTCCAGTCGGCAAGTGCGGTGGTCATGTACGCGGCTCCTTAAATGGCTTTGCGAAACTGGATGAATCCGGGGCGTTCGGCGATGCGCTCGTAGAGCTGGATCGCGGTGGCATTGGTTTCGTGAGTCAGCCAATGCACCTTGCAGCAACCGTCGGCCTTGGCGGTGGCGTAAACGTGTTCGATCAGCAAGCGACCGACGCCGGTGCCACGAGTCTCTGGCGCCACCAGCAGGTCCTGCAGGTAGCAGGAGTTTTCGATGCTCCAGTTCGAACGGTGGTAGATGAAATGCACCATGCCCACCGCTTTGCCGTCGGCCCAGGCGAGGGCGGCGTGGGTCGGCTCGCTCGGGTCGAGGAAACGCTGCCAGGTGCTGTGGCTGACGGCGTCCGGCAATTCGCTGTTGTAGAAGCGCAGGTAGGCTTGCCACAGAGGCAGCCAGGCGGCGTGGTCGCCGGCAGTCACCGGGCGGATGTCGATCTGACTCATGCTGATTTCCTTAACGCATCAAGTGGGCGAGGGTCTGGTCATTGATGTCGGGGCTGGCAGCCAGGCCTTCGCGCACGCCGGCAATGTCTTCGGCGCTGCGGTTCTGGCTGAGCTTGCGCTTGCCTTCGAGACGGTCGATGGGAATGGCAAAACCGACGATGGCCTTGAGCATGCCGTCGATATAGTCGGCCGGCGCATCGTCGACCTTCCACGGTTGCGCGCGGCCGGCTTCATGGCGATCAGTCAGCGTGCTGACGATGTCGAGCAGGCGCCCGCCGTCGCTGAAGGTTTCGGCGTGACCGTAGGCGTGCACCGCGACGTAGTTCCAGGTCGGCACGACTTTGCCGTGCTCGGCCTTGCTCGGGTAAAACCCCGGGCTGACGTAGGCGTCGGGGCCGGCAAATATCAGCATCGCTTCAGCGCCGTCGCGCAGGTCTTTCCACTGCGGATTGGCTTTGGCCAGGTGCCCGTACAGCGTGCCGTTCGGGCCTTGTTCGCGGTGCAGCAGTACCGGCACGTGGCTGGCTTGCAGGCCGTTTTCACCGTGGCTCACCAGAATCGCGAGACGGCTGGCGAGGATCAGTTCGTGCAGTTGCGACAGTTCGTCGATGGCAAAGGCGCGGGGCGTGTACATGGAGAGATTTTCCTTGGCGAATGCCTGCATCCTAGGCAGGCTATTGGTCTGTTGTAAGAGCCATTGATGACCAATTTCATAGGTCCATTGTCATGCCCGAATCGCCCACGCTGTCCATGCCGTTCAATCCGGCCGGTATCGAGCTCGACCGTCGTCAGGGTTTGAGCCGCCAGCTCTATCAGGCGCTGCGTCTGCGCGTGCTGGACGGGCGTCTGGCCAGTGGCACGCGGCTGCCGGCCAGCCGTGATCTGGCGACGGCGTTGGCGATTTCCCGCAACAGCGTGGTGCGCGCTTACGATCAGTTGTACGCCGAAGGCTTCATCGAAGGCCGGGTCGGGGACGGCACGTATGTCGCTCAATTGCCGCAAAGCGCATTGCCCACGAAAAAACTATCCACAAAAGTATCCACAGGGTTTTCAACAGGCTTACCCACAGCCTTATCCACAAATTGGCTGGATTTACCTGTGATTCCATCCAGTAAAGTTATCCACAGCGGTGCTGCGCAGCGTCTGGAAAACAACCATTTATCGTTACCGCCAAGTGGCCCGCCGAAGGCTTTTCGGGTCGGTGTGCCGGCCTTCGATCTGTTCCCGTTCGAGGTCTGGGCCAAGCTCAACGCGGCTTTCTGGCGCAAACCCGATCTGCAGCAACTATGTTACGGCGATCCGGCCGGGGATCAGCGTCTGCGCGGATTGATCGCCGCGTATTTGCGCAGTTCGCGCGGCATGCAATGCACCGCTGAGCAAATAGTGATCACCAGTGGCGCGCAGCAGGGCATCAGCCTTTGTGCACAGCTGCTGGTGGAGCCGGGCGATGCGGTGGGCATCGAGAATCCCGGCTACCGCGCAGCCGGCCATGCCTTTGCGGTAGCCGGGGGCCGGTTGCACGGGGTGCCTGTGGATCAGGACGGCATTGATTGCACAGCACTGGGGCAAATTGCCGAGTGCCGGCTGGCCTATGTCACACCTTCCCACCAGTACCCGACCGGTGTGGTCATGAGCCTCGCCCGGCGGCTTGAACTGCTGGCCTGGGCCGAGCGCAGCCAGGGCTGGATCATCGAGGACGATTACGACGGCGAGTACCGTTACAGCGGCGCACCGCTGGCTCCGTTGGCGGCACTGGATCGTCAGGGCCGGGTGCTCTACGTCGGCACCTTCGGCAAAGTCGCCTTTCCGGCGCTGCGTCTGGGCTATCTGGTGTTGCCGCAGGGGCTGGTGCAGGCCTTCGCCCGACGCCGGGCGGTGGACGTGCGGCATTCGGAAGTCAGCACCCAGGCGGTGATGGCCGAATTCATGGCCGCCGGACATTTTCAACGGCATATCCGCCGGATGCGGCGCGCCGCCCTGAGTCGGCGCAACTGCCTGCTGGCGCACTGGCCGGAGTCCATCGAAGGCGTTGGCGGGCTGCCTGCGGTGGCCGCCGGTTTGCACCTGACGGTCGCCGTGGACAGCATTGCCCGTGAGCGTGAGCTGATTGCCCAGGCCGAGAGCGTCGGTGTCGAGGTCAACGGCCTGAGCAGCTACTGGTTGCCTGACTCGCGCACCCCGATGGATCGGCGCGCGGGTCTGGTGCTGGGTTTCGCCGCCGTGCCGGAGGCCGATATTCAAGCGGCTCTGGCACGGCTGCGCAGGGTCTGGTGCGCCTGATCGCGTCGACGCTTTTCAGCCAGCGGCCGGCTCCTGCTGGCGGGGGTGGATAAACAGGTCCCTGATGGTCGGGCTGACGATCCGCCGCAGCGCGTTATCCACGGCATCGAAGCGCTCCAGCTCCAGCCGGGTTTTAGCCGGCAGTTCCTGCAGATAGCCATCGGCGATTTTCAGGTGTGCGGCGGTGAAGCGGTCGCTCGGATCGGTCAGCGAGTTGTAGTGGAAATGGGCGACCCACAAGGGTTTGTTCTGGCGACGCTTGTCGAGAATCTGATACTCCTGAAAGTAGTCCTTGCGCTTTTTGGTGCGGATCCGCCCGTGGTCGTTTTTGACGATCTGTACCAGACCGTGTTGATGCAGCCATTGCAGATAACTCTCCCGAGGTCTGCGCCCGGTGAGCATGCTGCCGTAGACGCTGATACCTTCGCGACGCAGGCGCGCCGCCGCCTCGCGCAGTTCTGTAGGGAGACTGCCCACCGGCAGTTCGGCGCGCCGCCGGGCGAGTATCGCGTCGATATCTGCCGCCCGCTGATCGAGGCGGGTGGCCTGCTGGTCGAAGAGATCCTGCATGTCGGCGGGAATGCGCGACGGACGCTGGGCATCGGTGCGCCAGCGCCGGATCAGCGGCTCAAGTTCCTGGAGCATCTGCATGGCACTGCCGACCATTTGCTCATCGCTGAGGTTTGGGGTCGTAGCCGGTTGTTTGTGAATGGTCCTGATCAGCGGCAGTTCTTCCTGTGCATGCGTCGTGGAGGTTGCGCTGGACGCGGGCCTGGGGGTTTCGATGACCCGCGGCCGGGACTTGTTGACCTTGCCGGTGGCGCGGGAAGTGGAGGGCGTGGGTTCGGCTCTGGCGGTGACGGTCGCCGGCAACTCTTGCGGTTCCGGCAGGAGCTTGAGCAAGTGCTCGCGCGCGATCTGGTGAAAATCGCTGACCAGATACTGAATGCGCTGGAAGCGAACCGGCTCCAGCTGTGCGGACGAGCTTGCAAATACATCCTCCAGGCGGCGCTCTGCATCGGCGAGCCGGTCGACCACGCTGCTCAATTTCTCGACGTTCGGCGTGAGCTGGTGACGCCGCTCGACCAGTTGATGGCCGGCGTCCGCCGCGCTCTCGAAAATCGGTCCGATCAGCTCCCGTAACGGCTCCAGCACGCTGTCCGGCGCCTCCAGCATCGACAGCTCGATGGACATGCCGATCTCATTGGCGTGCAGGTCGCGGCGGCTGAACGAAGGCATCAGCCGCTTGAGATCAGCGGCCACCTTGCGCGTGCCTGAGGTGTGCTTTTGCAAGGTGTTCAGCGAGCTGTACAGATGCTCGAGACGCTCGACCATTTCGTCGCTGACGGCGATGGCCTTGCTCGCGGCTTGCATCTGCACTGACCGCGAGCGGGTCTGTGCCGGCTCCAGCGGGCTGATTTGCGGCGCGACAATGTGCGCGTATTCGCGCAATTTCATGCGCATCCAGCCGCTGAGGAAGCGGTGCTGTTCGACGGTCATGCGCATGAGTTCAGCTTGATAAACACCTCCGGTGCCGCCCGCCTCGCGCCACTTTTCCAGCTCTGCCAGGGCCTGCCGGTAGCCTGTGGACAAATCGTCGGCCTTGGCGATGTAGGTGCTGATCGCCTCTTCAGACAACGGCGTGTTCTGGTCGCCAGTGTCCAGGGGCAACAGGGCCTCGTCCAGACCGGCCTTGCGGGGGGCCTCCTGTGCGAAGAAACGACGCAGTGCCGCCCAGGCTTCGTCCTTGCGCGCCTCCCGTTCCCGGACAAAGGCGTCGATACGCCGCGTGGGGCCACCGCCACGCAGGCGCAGGCGCAAATCCCAGTGCCAGCGCAGGCTCTTGGGGTCGAGCCGGATGCACAGGCCGGGGCGCGCCGGATGCTCCGGGTCGAGGATCTGCACCGGCTCGTCCGCCTCGGCGCGGACCTGGAACCAGCGTTCGCCGACCTGGGCATACAGCTTTCCGGCGAACTCGTAGAGATGACGGGCGTTGGCCTGAGCGTTGGCGGCAAGGGCCGGCCTCGGCACTTTCAAGCGCTCGATCGTCAGCAGGAACGAGGGCTGCGTGTTGCGCGTGAGCGGGGTGGATACCAGCAGCGACGGCTGTGGCGCGGGATCGACGGACGTCAGTTCCACGGGGTCGTGAACGACGCGGGGTGGTGCCTCGTGGGGTATCGCGATCGCCGGCAATCGGTCGGAGCGCAGGCGGTATCCCGCAGTATTTTCGCTGCGCGGGCCGGAGGGCTGGATGCGCCGAATCGCCACCTTCTGCACCAGCAGAATGCTCAGTGTCAGCAGCACGTCGCCGATCGACGACCATTCAACCGAGGTTGCGCCTTGTTCATGGGCATCCAGCGCCTGCTGGATCTGGCTGATGGTTTGCCAGACCCAGACCGCCGCGCCCGCCGGGCCGCTGAGGAAGTTGGCGGCAACGCCGAACAGCGCCCAGCCGCTGTCCACCAGCAGGGCCCAGCGGCGCTCGGCGTTGGAGGTCGACTGGCGATCGGCAAGGTCGGCCATCGCCTGACTGTTACTGGCAAACAGCGTGGCGAAAATATCGCCGCTCAGGGGAGTGTTGGCCAAGTCGACGGCGGCGGTCAGGTCGAGGTGAATGAACGGCTCGAAGGCCAGTTCGGTCACGGTCCATGGCGAGGGCAGGCCGCTGGAAAACACGTACTGAGCGTACTCGAAGCTCAGTGCCCGGGTCGGCAGCCAGGCGAGTATCGAGTCCTGCAGTTCGCCGGGCTGGTAAAACGCGTACAGCAGGTTCTGCGCGGAGGGGAACTGGCGCAGCGGTTGCTCGAGCAGCGGTCGATACAGCAGACACGGACCGCTGCTGCCGTCCCGTGGGCCGATGATGTACATGTTCGCCACGGTGTCGGACGTGTGCCCCAGACGAAAGCGCGGGACGAACGCCAGCGGACGGATCTGCACCGGCCACTGCGCGACGGGCGTCTGCGCGGTGATCGAATCGAGCAACTGGCGAACCAGACGATAACCCTGCTCGTCGACATCGCCCTGATGCTTGAGTTTGCACTCCAGCGCCAGGATCGACAGCAGCCATGGCAACTGGCGGCAGTAGCGGGTCTTGTGGCGCCGGGCTTGAACCGGGTCATCAATCAGGGTGCGCTTGATCAACTGCGGGTAGTGTTCACCGATATTCACTTCACTGGCGATGCGTTGCAGCAGTTTGACGGTCAGCCAGGCTGGCGCGGACGTGCCGTCGGCGTAGTCGATAGTGGTGAGGTAGGCAGGTGTGTTGCGCAGGGCAAATTCGCCGAGGCTCAACTCGCGGATGCTGTGCGGATCGGGCAGAACGAATCCGCCGGCTTCGAAGCTGTCAGTGAGGGTGATCCGCAGGTCATCCAGGCGCAGCAGTGAAGCCTGTTCAGGAGGCTGCTCGGCGAGGATGGCGGCGCGCATCTTCTGCTCGGCATAGTCGAGGATCAGCGGGACTTCCCGGACATCGAACGCGTCGCTGTCGGGGCCGCCCCGCAAGTTGCCCAAGGCGCTCAGGTCAGTGCTGTAGCGCTGGATATCTTCAAGCGATGCGTTCTTGAGCCATTCGGGGATGGCCTGCTCCAGTTGTTCGAAACGTGCGTTGTCCTGCGACTCGATGACCTCGCCATAGGGCTGGCGTGCGCCGAACCGGGCCAGCGGCGAACGGCTGGCGGGATCCAGAGACTCGATCGCGTCGAGCTGACAACCCACCAGCGCCTGGACCATGGCATCGAAAATATTGCCGTCGGGTTCATACAACCGCCACTTCAGACCCCGGCCGCTCAAATCCATGTCGATGCGCTCAGGCAACGTGGCGGCCAGTTGCGCCAGTGAACTGAACGATTCGTAGCCATCTTCGATGGTGTACAGCGCGATCAGCTCTCGATCGCCGGCTGTTGCGGTCAGCACCAGCGCACCGGCGAGCATCAGGTGCCGGGTGCGGCTGCTCTCCGCGAGGTCGAAGACCAGATCGAGGTCAACCAGACGCGCGCGTATGTTGGTCAAACCGCCACCGGCCGTCGCGCGCAGCGTCTTCTCCGGCTGTTGTGCGACGTGCCGGGCGAGGCTGCACTCATCGACCGTCCAGCCGTTGGCGGTGTGTACGTTCAGGGCATTTCTCAGGTTGTCGGACAGCTGTTGCCAGCGCGGCTGGCGGTCAACGGTTTCATTCCAGTAGTGCAACTGACTTTTGGCAAAACCGAGGAACAGCGCCGGGGCCGTTTCGTTGAGGATTGTGGTGATCGCGTCCATGCCGACCGGCAGGTGCACCGGCTCGGCGTCGTTCGGGGACAGGGTGAGGAAATGCTCGCCTTCGATGTAATTGGCGCTGTCCTGGGTGAACGCCTGCCGCGCCAGCGCATGGGTCAGCGATTCGAAGTGGCTGCTGTGGCTCACCAGACGTTCTCCCTGCGCCTGCCAGAGCGGGGTGATCAGCATGGCTTTGTCCGGGTCGATCGGCAGTTGCGGAATATGCTGCTTCAGGCTGATGCGCAACAGGTGTGCGGCGGCGTCGTGGAGGATCGGACCGCCGCTGGTCTGCTCGATCAGGCGACTTTTGTTCTGCAGTTGGGGGACAACGTTGGTTCGGGTTGTGTCACTCATGGAATCTGCACCGGTAGGAGGGTGGATGGCGCGGCACCTGCCGCATGCAACCGACAGTAGCGAGGCCTCCACCGGCCCGGGTGGTAGATATGTATAGGGTGCATCCAGACCCGCGCGGTGTGCGCGGGCCTGGATGCCGGTCAGGCGAAGAACACCGCAGCGGCTTGCGTATGGCTGATGCTGCTGCGGTGAATCGCGATCAGCTCCTGGTTGCTGCGGTTGTCGCGTTCGACGTAAGCGCCGCCCAGGAGCCGTTGCTCAACGGTTTTCAGGTGCGCGGCGGTGAAGGCGGTCAGCGGGTCTGTCGGGGCAGCGTAGTGAAAGTGCGCGTACCACAGGACTCGGCCGCTCGGTCGGTCGAGAATCGAGTATTCCAGCAGGTAATCCTTGCGCGGCCCTTTGAGGCGCCGGCGCTCGGTGGTTTTGCCGATGCTCACTTCGCCCTTGCCGAGCAGCCACTCGACGCGCGCGGCCGTGGGCGGTTGTTGTTTGGTCAGGCTGATTCGGGCGCTGCGCCCCGTGGCATACAGTGCCTTGGCCTCGGTATCGAGTTGCTGGCGCAGCGCCGAAGCGGAGACCGTGCGGCTCTCGGTGTGGTTGCCAGCGACCAGTGCCTGATCGACTTTTTCCATGGCCTCGTGCAATCGCGTGGCGTGCAGATAGTAGGTTTCCTCGATTTCCGTCGGATTGCGTTGCGCCCGATCAATGTGCGCCTGGGTACGCCGGCGAAACACCGGCAAGCCGTCGATCAGGGCTTGTCCGTCCTGCAGGCTTTTCGCCAGATCGGGGCTCGGGCGAGGTGACGTACCTGGCCTGGCCGGTACCCGTTCGACCCAGTTGCCAGGGGTCTTCTCGTGGAACGTGGCGATCACGCGGCCGGTCAGCGGCGCGCGCACGTCGACCAGATCGCTGTCCTTGCCGTCGGCACTGCGCCGGGGCTGGCCGACCAGCGTGCCCTTGTAACGGGTCTTGATGATTTTGCGCGCCGGGGGTGTCGGCGATTTCGAGGGGCCGGCCACCGGTTCCACCAGGCGTTGTTCGCGCAGCAGGTTGGACAGCTGCTGCACGGCGTCCTGCTGGAATCCGCCCACGCGTTTTTTGATGTCCTCCAGCCGTTCGGTCATCAGCTCCTGCGGATACTCGGTGACGAGATCGGTGAAGCGCTGTTCGATGACGTCGAACTGTTCCACCAGATTGTTCATCGCGTCGATACGTTCGCCGAGCTGTTCCAGGCTCTCTTCAGCGCTCAGGTCCAGCGCGCTCTGAATATTCAGCGAGGCATCTTCGATCAGGCTTTCCAGATCGACACGGGCTTGTGCGCGAAACTCACCCGGCTCGGCCGTCAGGCACAGCTCTTGCCCCAGCGTGATCTGCAGCAGCTTCAGGTCGTCGAGGGAAAATTGCGGCAGCCGTGGCTTGTACTGCCGGATGGTATCCACCCCCTCTTTGCCCAGCAGGCTCAGTTCGGCGAAGCGCTCGTGGGCGAACTCGATTTTATCGATGATGCCTTTGGTCAGTTCGGCCATTTTCTCGAAGGGATCGCTGCGATCGCTGGCCGCGTTGTCAGCGGTTTCATCGAGCAATCCAAGGGTGACTTCCATGCTCTGGCGAAAGGCCGGGTAGGTTTCTTCGATCCATGACTGCATCAGAAACAGTTGCAGGGAGATGCGGTCGACCATCGCGGTACGGTAGTTGGGCACCGCTTCAAGAATGTTCAGCTCTTTGAGACCGTCGATGTGCACGCTGTAGGCCTGCATCTGGCTCTCGAGGGTATCGAGAAACTGCTGGCGCGCGGCTTCGGCTGTCTGCGGCGTGGACTCGAGCATGGCGCGGCGCACCGTGACAAGTTGGCTGCGCTGGTTTTCCAGGCTTGCTTCGAAGTCGCGGATGGCCTGTTTTTTCTGGCGTAAATTTTCCGCGTTCGCCTCCTGCAACTGCTTGCGCCGGCTCTTCAGGCCGCCGGCGCGCAGGCGCAGGCGCAGGTCGATGAACCATTCACCGCGGGCATTGCCGATCAGCAGGGGGCCGCTGCGGGGCGGTTGCTGACGGCTGTCGATGATCTGCACGTCATCGTTGTCGTTGAGTGCGACCTCGAACCAGCGGCTGCCGACCTCGGCGTACCATTTTTGTCCGGCACTGCGCAGATGGCGATGCGCGCCCTCGCTGGCGGGAGCGGACAGGGCTTCGGGCCGGCTGACTTTCAGGCTGTCGAGGAAGGTGCCGAGGTCCGCGGGTGCAGGGTGCAAGGCCCCGAGAATGTGCAATGACAGTTGATGGTCGTCCGGCAGTTGCGCACCGCCGATGTCCGGCAGGCGGGAGACGCGGATCAGCGGGCGGGTGGTGGGGCTGCTGATCGGGCGAGTCTGTTCATGGGGGCTTTCCACAGCCTTGTGCGGTACCGGTTTGCGGGTGGCGGCGCGATGGGCCAGAACCATGCCCAGCGACAGCAGCAGGTCGGTCAGCGCTGTCCAGTCCAGCGTCTGCTGTTGGTCCTCGGTGTCGGCGAGGCTTTGCAGGTCATCGAGGATTTGCCACACCCATGCAGCAGTGCCGACGCCGCGTCCCAGAAATGGCAGCGCCGCATTGAACAGCGCCCAGCCGCCCTGCTTGAGGCTGGCCCAACGCGCCTCGGCATTCGAGGTGCTGCTGCGATCGGCCTGGGTCACCAGTGCTTCGGCGTTGCGCTGAAACAGGGTCGCCAGCAGGTCGCCTTCAAGCACGCGGGTGCCCAGGGTCACATTGGCATCCGGGTCGGGCGCCGCCGTCGGGTCGATCAACAGCTGCGGGATCGTCCATACCGAGGGCAACGCCCCGGGGAACACATACTGTGAATAGTTGAAGCGCACGCGGTCCGGCAACCAGGCCAGCACCGACTGGCGCAACGTTCGCGAATGCTTGATGGCGTACAGCAGGTTGGCGGTTGACGGGTACTGCAACAGCGGTGCTTCGAGCAGCGGGCGATACAGCAGGCACGGGCCGGAGTCCGTCGCGCGCGGACCGATCACGAACATGTTGAGCACTTCGTCGCTGTTGCCGCCCATGACGAAGGCGAGCGGGCGAATCACGATGTCCTGGCCGTCGACCTGGCGGTCCGCCGGCTCAGCGGCCAGTGCGGCGGCCACATAGCGATAGCCCAATTCATCCACACCGGCTTCGCCGCGGATCTTGTGTTGCAGCGCCAGCAGCGGCAGTTCGATCGGCAACTGACGGCTATAGAGCTGGCGCAGGCGGGCAGCCTGGGTCGCGTCTGTGATCAGCCGGTTTTGCAGAAACTGGGGGTAGGCCTTGCCGATGTTCACCTTGCTCACCAGGGTTGTCAGATACACCGGGGTCATCCAGGACGGAACTGCGGTGACGCCATCGCGGTAGCGCACGCTGAAGTTACCCAGCGGCAAGCCCGACAGATTCTGCAACGCCAGTTCAACCAGGGACAGGGTCAGGGTCTGTTCATGCTCCGGTGCCACGAACGTGCCCCAGACCACCACGCTGGTGTCGGTGAGTTCCACATCCTGCAATGCGAACTTCTTGTCCGGTGCCAGATGGATGGCGTCGTTCAACTTTTCCAGGGTGAATGCCTGAATGCCCGGCACCTCGGTCTGGAAGGTCTTCCCGGCGTTCTGTTGCTGCACGGCGACCAGATCCAGCAGATGGCGGCTGTAGCGGGCCTGATCGGCGGGCGCAGCGCTGGCCAGCCATGCCGGCAACGATTGCTCGACGCGGACGATGGCGGGCGAAGGGTGGGGGGCGGCGCTGTCGTCATCGCGACGGGAGCGCGACATCCCGCGCCCGGTACGCTGGAAGAAGTCGATGTCACCAATCGCCTGGGCTTCCAGCGCAATCAGCGCGCAGGCCTGGTGAGCGAAAAAATTGCCCTGGGGTTCGAACAGTCGCCACTTCACGTGGATGTCGCCAACGCCGCCTGCCACGGGCCAGTGCAGTGATTGTTGCAGCTCGGCGAAGCTGTCGAAACGCTGGAAACCTCGGGGTGGCGAATGGCTGATGATCAGGGTGCGCGGGCCGACGGTTCCGACCAGCACGACCGTGTCGAGAATGTTGAGGTGGCGGCGGGTGGATGCTTCATCCAGGTCCAGATCAATCAGGCAGGCGCGGGTCTGATAGGGATCAGCGGGGGCGCGCAGGCGTTTGTCCGGTTGATTGAACACGGCACGCGCCATGGCACGCTGATCGGCGTCCCAGCCGTTGTCGTCGCTGACGTTCCACAGCTGCTGCAACGACTGCGAGAGCTGATGCCAGCGCGGCACGGAGGGGCTGACGATATCGTTCCAGTACTCGATCTGTTGCTCCTCATAGGCCTTGAACAATAGCGGGGCGAGTTCGTTGAGCAGAGCGCCGATGGCCTCGATCTTCACGGGCAACTGGATACCCGATTCCTGGGTCAGAAAGTGTTCGCCGCCGATGAAGGTGACCGCTGTGCCCGACAGGCTCAGGCGGACCAGCGCATCGGTCAGCGATTCGATCTGGTAAGGCCCGACCTCGATCCCGTCGTCATCGACCAGCCAGGTCGGGGTGGCAATCAGCGCCAGCGCCGGGTCGATAGTCACCGGCGGATCCATCCCGGCGAGAGCGGGGCGCAGGGCCCCTGAGGCGACTTCGGTGAGCGAGGGGCCGCTGACCAATTGTGTAAGTACATCGACAGCGCTGGGGGCGGTGCTTTCGGGCATGACCAAATCCTTGTCTGACGTTGGCGGCCTGCGGTGTGCAGTGCCGGACAAGGGCGAAGGTAGGGCGCTGGTCAGGACGTCGGGTGGTACATAGATATCGCCAGCAAAAAAAGACCCGCAACGGTGCGGGTCTCGGGTTTAGCGGCGGCTCAGGTGCCGGACTTGATCTTGGTCCAGGCCCGGGTGCGTGCCCGCTCGGCATCCCGCGGCAGCGGTTGCAGGGTGTAGAGCGTGCCCATTGCCGCATCGGTCGGGTACAGATTGGGGTTGTTACGGATCGCCGGATCGACCAGTTGCGTGGCGTCCTTGTTCGGGTTCGGGTAACCGACAAAGTCGCTGACTGGCGCAATCACCGCCGGTTGCAGCAGGTAGTTGATGAAGGTGTAGGCGTCCTCCGGGTTCTTCGCGCCCTTGGGAATGGCGAGCATGTCGAACCAGATCGGTGCGCCTTCCTTGGGCAGGCGCATGTCGACCACGACACCGTTCTTCGCTTCCTTGGCGCGGTTGGCCGCCTGCGAGAAACTGCCGGAGTAACCGACCGCGACGCAGATGTCACCGTTGGCGATATCGGCCATGTATTTGGAGGAGTGGAAGTAGGTGATGTACGGCCGGATCTTCATCAGCAGCGCTTCAGCTTTCGCATAGTCCGCCGGGTTTTTGCTGTTGGGGTCCAGACCCAGGTGCTGCAGCGCCAGCGGCAGGATCTCCGACGGCGAGTCGAGCAGGGCGACGCCGCACTGCTTGAGCTTGCTGATGTTGTCTTCGTTGAAGATCAGGTCCCAGCTGTCCACCGGCGCATTGTCGCCAAGCGCGGCCTTGACCTTGGCCGGGTTGAAGCCGATCAGGATCGTGCCGTACATGTACGGCACGGCGAACTGGTTGCCCGGGTCGTTGGCCTCGATCAGCTTCATCAGTTTCGGATCGAGGTGATTCCAGTTCGGCAGCTTGCTGCGATCCAGCGGCTGAAATACGCCGGCCTCAATCTGCTTGGCGAGGAACACGTTGGACGGCACCACTACGTCATAGCCGGAGTTGCCGGTCAGCAGCTTGGCTTCCAGTGCTTCGTTGGTGTCGAAGATGTCGTAGACCAGTTTGGTCTGGGTGTTCTGTGCCTTGAAGTCTTCCAGCGCCTTGGGCGTGATGTAGTCGAACCAGTTGTAGACGCGCAGGGTGCGTTCTTCGGCGTGGGCGCCGACGCTGAGCAGCGCCGCGCACAGGGCTGGCGCAATGCAGTGCTTGAGTCGGCTCATTGTGCAAAACCTTCCAGCACGTTCACTGCGTTGATGCCGATTTCTTCCACCGCGTAGCCACCTTCCATGACGAACAGCGTCGGTTTGCCGAGGGCGGCGATGCGCTTGCCCATGGCCAGGTAATCCGGGCTGTCGAGTTTGAACTGCGAGATCGGATCGTCCTTGAACGTGTCGACGCCCAGCGACACGACAATGATGTCGGCGCCGTAGCTGTCGATCTCGTTGCAGGCCTGTTCCAGCGCCGCGCTCCAGGTGTCCCAGCCGGAACCGGCCGGCAGCGGATAGTTGAAGTTGAAGCCTTCACCGGCACCTTCACCGCGTTCATCTTCGTAGCCGAGGAAGAACGGAAACTCGGCTTCCGGGTGGCCGTGGATCGAGGTGAACAGCACGTCGCTGCGCTCGTAGAAAATCGACTGAGTGCCGTTGCCGTGGTGATAGTCGACGTCAAGGATCGCGACTTTCTTGTGGCCGGCATCGAGAAATGCCTGGGCGGCGATGGCGGCGTTGTTGAGGTAGCAATAACCACCCATCAAATCGCCGGCGGCGTGGTGTCCCGGTGGCCGGCACAGGGCGAAGGCGCTGTGCGCGCCGCGCTGGATTTCGGCCTGGGCGGTGAGGGCGACTTGTGCTGCGCTGTAGGCTGCTTGCCAGGTGCCGGCGGTGATTGGCGCGCCGCCGTCGAAGCTGTAGTAACCGAGCTGGCCGTGCAGGCTGGTCGGTTTGATCTGCCGCAGGGTGCGCGCTGGCCAGGTGTAGGGCAGCAGGTCGCCGTCAGTGTTGAATTCGGTCCAGCGCGCCCATGCGCCTTTGAAGAAGTCGAGGTAGTCGTGGCTGTGAATCCGCGCGATCGGTTCGAGACCGAAGTCCTTCGGCGCTTCCACCGGGCCGAGATTCTGATTCTTGACCCGTTGCAGCACGTGGTCGGCGCGCGACGGCATTTCGAAGCACGGCTTGAGCTGGCCGTCGATGAGTTCGCAGCGGCCGTGGTGCAGGTGGTGATCGTCCGAGTAGATCGTCAGCATTTGTTGTTCTCCGCAGGGGGCTGATTCGGTTGCCCCCAGTGTTGCGGCGCGCGGCGAATCGGAGAACGGCAGGAAAGGCCAAAAGGGGATCGATATGGCCAAAACCTCTGACCGCAATTCGCCCCTCCTCTCAATGCAGTCAAGCTCCGATTCAGCCATGCAATGCGTCCTTGTGGGAGCGGGCTTGCTCGCGAATACGGTATGTCAGATGCAATGATGGCGACTGACACTGCGCATTCGCGAGCCACATTAAAAACTCAGAAAATTATGCGCAGCTAATCATGGTTGATAAGTTGGAAATGATCTTGAAGTTTGGTTTTTAACAGTGAGTGAGAAGTTTTTAAGTCGGTCTATAATGATTTTTTATTATTGTATTTAGTTGGCTTAAGGCATGACGCATGCCAATTTTAAAGTTGAAAACATGCGCGGTCTACTGTCAGAAATTACAGGTTTCTCTCGAATTCAATACCGTTTGTCGCATATTTTTATTTATATATTTGTTTTTTGACAGCCTGATAAGTTGGGTCTAGGTTGCCAAATGCTTACCTCTGGCTGTTTGAGGGTAGAGGTGGGCTATTCCTATGAACATTGACTTGATGATTTGCAAAAGGAGATTTGTATGAGTACTTCAAAGTTTGAAAAATATTCGCCGGAGTTCTTTCGGGGCATCAAAAAGGCAACCGAAGGTCAATTCGACATTAAAATTAACGGTAAAAAGCATTCCCTTCCGGTCAGTCATGCCGAAATACGCGAAAAAGACATTGTTCTGAGATTCGATCTGAGTGGGGGGAATCCTGAAGTTAACCACCTTATTTCAATAATTATTGAGAAGCAGTATTTGAATAAAAAAGTGGAATTTACCGGGGGAGGTAAGCCCGTTTATTTCCTGTTTCAGAATGCCAAGCAAGAGTGGTTGGCGGAAAAAGGCTGGATTCATGTGGATTGGCAAGAGAACAGCAAGAAAATCACTGGGCTGGTGGACGATGTGGAAAGCGGCCGGCCTGGTGACTCCAAACTGGAGCAAGGTAAATTTGAAGTAACCTTAGCTTGATTGTTAAACCTTCCTGCGTGAGTTTTGCAGGAAGGTTTATTGATGCTCCGAATCGCATTTTCAAGTTTTTATCAGATCAGTTCGCCACACAGGTCGAATTCGATCAGTCGGCTCACGTCAGCCGACTCCAGTCTGGGAGCTGCCCAAGCCAGCGATCTTTTGATCTTCAGGGTCTGTACTGACTCGGCGCAACACCGCTCCAGCGCACGAACGCATGGCGGAAGCTCGCGGTCTCGCTGAAACCCAGGGTCTCGGCGATGCGGTAGATCGGCAGTTGATCCTCACACAGCATCTGCTTGGCCCGCTCGAAGCGCAGTTCGTCGAGCAGTTCCTGATAGCTGCTGCCCATGTCCTTCAAATGGCGGCGCAAGGTGCGCGGCGAACATTTCATCTGCTGGGCCAGTCCCTCAAGCCCCGGTGCTGCATTGAGCTGGGCGCTGAGCAACTGGCGGATCCGCCCGAGCCACGCTTGCCGTCCGGTGAACTCGATGTTCTGTTTGCGGCAGCGTTCGGCCATGGCCTGGTGGGTGATGCTGTCGGCCAGCGGCAACGGTTGATCGAGCCAGCGCCGGTCGAAGGCGAAGGCGTTGTCCTTGGCGGCGAAATGCAGTGGACTGTTGAAGTGCTCGGCATAGCTGTCGCGATAATCCGGTGCGGCATGTTCAAAACGTGTCGCCCGCAACGGCAGCGGATGCCCGAGCAAGTCGTCGCAGATGACCTTCAACGACACCAGGCAGAATTCCGCGTTGAACACCGCCATCGACGGACTCTCGCGGTAATCGGCGGCGACGAACCAGACCTGCTCGCCATCGTCTTCCAGGCTCAGTTCGAAAAGTGTTCCCAGCAGCGCCGGATAGCGAATCGCCAGACGTAAAGCGTCACCTAAGGTGGCACTGGTGAGCAGCGCGTAACCGAGGATGCCGTAGCAGGACACGTGCATCCGCCGCCCCAGTTCCAGGCCAATGTCATGCTTGAGTGCGACGGCGTTGGCGCAGACCTGCATTTCCTGATTGGTGGTGATGCGCGTGTCGGCACGGGCCAGATCTGCCGTGCTGATGCCGCTGCCGGCCAGCAGCGCGTCGCTCGACAAACCTTCAGCCTTGAAGGTGTTGAGCACCAGCGAGACGGCGTTGAGCGTGGTGAGGTGGGAGTGCAGCATAAGATCTTCCAGCCTGGGGGATGCTGGAAACGGCAGCAAGTTATATGCCGCACGCGGATCAAACTGTACGAGGGCTGTTGTGGCGAGGGAGCTTGCTCCCGCTGGGGCGCGCAGCGGCCCCAAAACACTGCGACGGCTGCGCAGTCGAGCGGGAGCAAGCTCCCTCGCCACAGGGGCTCACTCCTGCAAGGTATTGCGTTGCGTCAGATAAGTTCGCCACACAGGTCGAGTTCGATCAGGCGCCGCACTTCGGCCGATTCCAGGCCTGCACCCAGCAGTGCCTGCAATTTGCCGAACGCCGCTTCGCGGGTCATGCCGCCACCGGACAGCACGCCAACGCCGCGCAAACGGCTGCCGGCTTCATACACATCCAGCTCGACCCCGCCTTCATGGCACTGCGTGACCGCGACCACCACCACACCGTTGTCCCGCGCGCGGCCGAGGCTGGCGAGGAATTCTGGATTGTCGCTCGGCCCGGTACCGCTGCCGTAGCACTCCAGCACCAGACCTCTGATACCGCTGGCCAACAGGCCATCAACCACCTCGGCGCCGATGCCGGGGAACAGTGGCAGCACAGCAACCTTGGCCAGTTGTTTCGGCTGGTTGTAGTTCAGTGCGGCCGGAATCGACGGCGCTTTCACCCCGCCGCCCTGACGCTCCAGGCGCTTGAACGGATGACGACCGAAGCTGCGTACTTTCGCGCAGCGGGTCGGCGCCAGCAGCTCGCCATGGAAGTACAGGTGCACGCCCGACGCCAGACCCTGGCCCAGAGCAACCAGCGCGCCACCGAGGTTTTCCCAGGCATCGCTGTCGGTGACGCCGGCTGGCAGCATCGAGCCGGTGAAACACACGCGGGCATGCAGGCCGAGCAACTGGAAACTCATCGCCGCAGCGCTGTAGGCCAGGGTGTCGGTGCCGTGCAGGATCAGCACGCTGTCGCAGCCTTGTACGTCCACCGCATCGACCACTGCTTCACGCAGTTGCTGCCAATAGGCCGGGGTCATGTTGGCGCTGTCGATCAGCGGCGCCATTTCCCGGAAGCGCCACTGCGGCACCACCAGCTCAGGCTGGCTGTGCAGGTAGTCGCGCATGCGGGCTTCGAAACCGGACGCCGGGGCCAGACCGTTGGCGCTGGCCTGCATGCCGATGGTGCCACCGGTGTAGAGCACCATGACGTGTTGGGCGGCGGGATAAGTCGAAGGGTTCATAGGATTCTCCGAAACGATGAGTTCCTGTGGGAGCGGGCTTGCTCGCGAATGCGGTGGGTCAGATACAGGAATGTCGACTGATCTGCCGCTTTCGCGAGCAAGCTCGCTCCCACAGGTATTGCATCACAATAACTGACGGGCGCAGGGGATGCGCCCCTCATTCACCCGTCAGCGTTGCGCTGCAGGGACGCCTTGCGGCTCGGCTGCGGTCTTGCCGGCGGCTGGCGCCTCGGCCGGCCAGGCCTTCAGGTCCAGGTCCAGATCGGCAAATTTGCTCGAGTCGAACACGGGCTGCTTGATGCCGGCGCGGCGCTGCTCGTCGTAGTCGCGCATCACGCGCATGCCGACCTTGAACAGCATGGCCAGGGCCATCAGGTTGACGAAGGCCAGGCAGGTCATGGTGATGTCAGCGAAGGCGAATACGGTCGAGAGGTCTTGCATCGAACCCCATACCACCAGCGCCAGCACCAGGCCGCGGAAAACCATCAGCAAGGCGCGGTTGCGGCTGAGGAACTGCAGGCTGTTTTCGCCCAGGTAGTAGTTGTAGAGGATGCAGGTGAAGACGAACAGCGACAGCGCGACGCTGACGAAGATGCGGCCCCAGTCACCGACCACGGCGGCCAGCGAGTTCTGGGTCAGGACGATGCCGTCACCTTCGAAGCCCGGGGTGTAGAAGCCCGACAACAGAATCAGCAGCGCGGTGCAGGTGCAGATCACGAAGGTGTCGAGGAACACGCTGAAAGCCTGAACCACGCCCTGAGCGCCCGGGTGTTTCACCGAGGCCACGGCGGCGACGTTCGGCGCACTGCCCAGGCCTGCTTCGTTGGCGAACACGCCACGCTTCACGCCCATGACGATGGCGCTGCCGAGCAGGCCGCCGAAGGCCGGGTCGAGACCGAAGGCGCTCTTGAAGATGGTTTCCAGCATGGCTGGCACGTGTTCGATCTGGGTGCCGATCACGTACAGGGTCACGCCGATGTAGGCCAGGGTCTTGACCGGTACCAGCAGGTCGGACACCGCGGCGATGCGCTTGATGCCGCCGATGAAGGTGATGGCCAGCAGCACCGCCAGGACGATCCCGGTGTGGCGTGGGTCGAAGGCAAAGGCGTTCTGCAGCGAGTGGGTCACGGTGTAGGACTGCAGGCCGATGAAGGCGAAGCCGTAGGTGACCAGCAGCAGGATCGAGAACACCACCGCCATGCCTTTCAGCTTCAGGCCGTGCTGGATGTAGTAGGCCGGGCCGCCACGGTACAGACCGTCGCCATCGGCGCGCTTGTAGACCTGAGCCAGGGTGCATTCGAAGAAGCTGCTGGACATGCCGACCAGTGCGGTCACCCACATCCAGAACACCGCACCTGGCCCGCCGAGGGTTACGGCGATGCCGACACCGGCGATGTTGCCTGCACCGACACGGCCGGCAAGGCTGAGCATCAGGGCCTGGAACGAGCTGAGTTGCCCGCCGCTGCTTTTGAGGCTGTCGCGGAACACCGCGAACATGTGGAAGAAGTGCCGCAATTGAACGAAACGCGAGCGAATCGTGAAGTAGCTACCGAGCCCGACAATGAGCACGATCAGTACTTTCCCTGAGAGGAAGTCGTTGATGACTTCGAGCATGGATTTTTCCTCGCTGTTTTTTGTGTAAGCAAATACTGGACGGTGGAAACATCGTGTTACACCGGTGTGCACGCGGCACGACAGGTGAGGCGATGGTTTCGTCCCGGATCCATTTCGCGGGTTTGTTATTAGTTCGGGTTTCGCATGGGTTATGGCCTCGTTACCGACGACCGCTCACGCGAAGAGGGGCGGCACTATACCGATCAGTGCGGCGCCCGTCTGCACGCTCGTGGTGCAAGCGACGAAACGAAGCTTTGAAACACCCGGCGTTACCGGCGCCGGGCTTGTGCGGGAATTGCTCTTTTGTGGGAGCGGGCTTGCTCGCGGATGCGGTGTGTCAGGTTCATTCTGTTCGACTGACACGACGCCTTCGCGAGCAAGCCCGCTCCCACATGAAGCAGTCCCCAGACATACGGGTCTCAGGGTCGGAAAGTTAAAAAAAAGGGCTTGGGGACTGATCCCCAAGCCCTCAAAAGGTGAGAGGTGTCTAGTCCCTCGACCTGGTGAGCGGTGCTACAAGTAACGCGTCGGCTCAGGCTTTGAGCGGAACCAGACGCGGGGCAATCATGTTTTCCGGGCGCAGGATGTCGGCGAGCATCGCTTCGTCGAGCAGGCCTTCTTCGCGCACCAGTTCCAGCACGCCGCGGCCGCTTTCAAGGGCGATACGGGCGATGCGGGTGGCGTTTTTGTAGCCGATGTACGGGTTCAGCGCGGTGACCAGACCGATCGAGTGCTCGACCAGTTCGCGGCAGCGCGCTTCGTTGGCGGTGATGCCCACGATGCAGTGCTCGCGCAGCATGTCCATGGCGCGTTGCAGCAGGCGGATCGAGTCGAGGATCTTGAACGCGATCAGCGGCTCCATCACGTTCAGCTGCAGTTGGCCGCCTTCGGCTGCCATGGTCAGCGCCAGATCGTTACCGATGACCTGGAAGGCCACCTGGTTAACGGCTTCCGGAATCACCGGGTTGACCTTGCCGGGCATGATCGAGCTGCCTGGCTGACGCGCTGGCAGGTTGATCTCGTTAATGCCGGTACGTGGGCCGCTGGACAGCAGGCGCAGGTCGTTGCAGATCTTCGACAGCTTGACCGCGGTGCGCTTGAGCATGCCGGAGAACAGCACGAAGGCGCCCATGTCGGAGGTGGCTTCGATCAGGTCGGCGGCGGGCACCAGCGGCTGACCGCTGATCAGTGCCAGGCGTTGTACGGCCAGCGCTTGATAACGCGGGTCGGCGTTGATGCCGGTGCCGATCGCGGTGCCGCCCAGGTTCACTTCAGTCAGCAGTTCCGGGGCCAGCGTCTTCAGACGGGCCAGGTCTTCGCCCATGGTGGTGGCGAAAGCACGGAACTCTTGACCCAAAGTCATCGGCACGGCGTCTTGCAGCTGGGTACGACCCATCTTCAGGACGTGGTTGAATTCTTCACCCTTGGCCGCGAAGGCCTGAATCAGGCTGTCGAGGCTGGCCAGCAGCGCGTCGTGACCCAGCAACAGACCCAGGCGGATCGCGGTCGGGTAGGCGTCGTTGGTCGACTGCGCCATGTTGACGTCGTCGTTCGGGTGCAGGTACTGGTACTCGCCTTTCTGGTGACCCATTGCTTCGAGTGCAATGTTGGCGATCACTTCGTTGGCGTTCATGTTGGTGGAGGTACCGGCGCCACCTTGAATCATGTCGACCACGAATTCTTCGTGGAAATCACCGCGGATCAATCGGGCACAGGCTTCGCTGATGGCAGCGTGCTTGGCTTCGCTCAGATGACCCAGCTCACGGTTGGCGTCAGCAGCGGCCTGTTTGACCATGGCCAGACCGACAACCAGTTTCGGGTAATGCGAAATCGGGACGCCGGAGAGACGGAAGTTGTTCACCGCTCGCAGGGTCTGGATGCCGTAATACGCTTGAGCCGGTACTTCGAGGGCGCCAAGCAGGTCATTTTCTGTGCGGAAAGATGCAGCGGAGGACATGATAGAAATCATCTCGATATGGACCCGGTCTATGCCGGAACGCTGCGAATGCTAGGCTTCCGGGATTTTTTGGGCCAATGCTGTTAAACACTGGCCTATGCACATTCGGCATAATGCCGGTGTGACGCCGCGTGCGCGGCAGACGTGTGACCTGTTTTGGTGCGTGTCCGGGAGGACGTGATGAATCTGGAAAGCAAATGGCTCGAGGACTTCAGTGCCCTGGCCGCCACCCGCAGCTTCTCGCAGGCGGCCGAACGGCGCTTCGTGACCCAGCCGGCCTTCAGTCGGCGAATCCGCAGCCTCGAGGCCGCACTGGGGCTGACGCTGGTCAACCGTTCGCGCACGCCGATCGAGCTGACGGCGGCCGGGCAACTATTTCTGGTGACCGCGCGCACGGTGGTCGAACAGCTCGGTGAAGTGCTGCGTCATCTGCATCATCTGGAAGGCGGGCAGGGCGAGGTGATCCAGGTCGCGGCGGCGCACTCGCTGGCGCTGGGCTTCTTCCCGCGCTGGATCGCGCAACTGCGCAACGAAGGCTTGAACATCGCCACGCGGCTGGTGGCGACCAACGTTGGCGACGCGGTGCACGCGCTGCGCGAAGGTGGCTGCGACCTGATGCTGGCGTTCTACGACCCGGACGCGGCAATGCAGATGGACCCGGAAATCTTCCCGTCGCTGCACCTGGGCCAGACCGAAATGCTGCCGGTGTGTGCAGCGGACGCCGATGGCAAACCGCTGTTCGATCTGGAAGGCGAAGCCAGTGTGCCGCTGCTGGCCTATAGCGCCGGGGCGTTTCTCGGGCGTTCGGTGAATGGTCTGCTGCGCCAGCGTCAGCTGCGCTTTACCACCATTTACGAAACCGCCATGGCCGATAGCCTCAAGAGCATGGCGCTGGAAGGCCTCGGCATTGCCTGGGTGCCGCAATTGAGCGTGCGCGCCGAACTTGGCCGAGGTGAACTCGTTGTTTGCGGCGGCCCGCAATGGCATGTGCCGCTGGAGATTCGTCTGTATCGCTGCGCGCTGGTGCGCAAGGCCAACGTGCGCTTGTTGTGGCGCAAGCTTGAGGGCGGGGCAGCCGGCCCGGCGACTTGAGGGGCCCAGGCGTGAAAGTCCCAATGGGCTTTCACGCTGTTGTTCATGATTTAAAGCGTTTCAAGCATTTTCTTCGAGATACTTGCGGATTCTTTCCCGGTTTTTATCACTGAAGCGTTTGGCATTGCCTCTGAGAGAGGATTCAAGCGATCCGGAGGCCATGATGGTTTCATCCCACCAACCGTTGTAATAAACCTCGAAGTCTTCATGGCGTGCGCCGAACATATGCCCCACTTCATGCGCGGGCGTCTGGTCACCGTTAATGGATGCAATGGCAACAAAGCCCGTTTGACTTGCAATCCCTGCAACCGTGCTGCTGAGATTGTCGCGTGTCAGCAGAAGATACTTGCGCGTGTGGTTGGTATAAGTGTCGGCGGGTTGGGTCTGTTTATGCTGTTCGACTTTTTTAGACCAGGAAAGAAGTGTCTGTTCCGGGCTGTCAATCTTGTAGCTCAGGTCTGTGAGGGCCGGCGCGTCTGAGGGTGACTTGAAAAGGATTGCGAGTGGCCGTCCGGAAAGTGTTTCGAATTCCTTGGCCAACCATTTGAATTGTTTTTCGTAAATATCATCAGCGTCATGATCTGCCAGATCTTTATGAACAAACACTAATAACAACAATGGGTGCGGCATTTAAATACTCCAATGGTTTCTGGATTCGGCGGTGGGTGCCGAAAATATTGATAATTGAATAAGGGCGAAATATTTTATTAAGTTGAAGTTAGCAAGTTGCCGGGACTTCACGTTGTTTATATAACATTGGTAGCGTGTGACGCGGCTGGTTAGTGTTTTAGCGTTTATTTCCTGATGCTCTTTACTTGGCGTTTATCGGGTGCAGTTCAGGGGCGATGTTCTTGATTCTCGAGTCAATAAAACCGCTGTATTGCCTCGGCTGACAGATGGTCGAATCGGGGGCTGTTTATTGCTTTCTTTGCGGTATACTGCGCGGCCTTCGGCCGGCACGTCCGGCCATTTTTCGTACAATCAAGCCACGCAATCCTGCGTGGCTTGTTGTTTTTGACGCGCCTGCGGGCGCCCAGAGAGAAGAGGCGCGACGATGAGTGCACTGGTTGGCGTGATCATGGGCTCCAAGTCCGATTGGTCCACCCTTAGCCACACCGCCGATATGCTGGAAAAGCTCGGCATCCCGTACGAGGTCAAGGTGGTTTCTGCCCACCGCACCCCGGATCTGCTGTTCCAGTACGCCGAAGAGGCTGAGGGCCGCGGCATCGAGGTGATCATCGCCGGTGCCGGTGGCGCAGCCCACCTGCCAGGCATGTGTGCGGCCAAGACCCACCTGCCGGTGCTGGGCGTTCCGGTGCAGTCGTCGATGCTCTCGGGCGTCGATTCGCTGCTGTCGATCGTGCAGATGCCGGCGGGCATTCCGGTTGCCACCCTGGCCATCGGCAAGGCCGGCGCGATCAACGCTGCGCTGCTCTCGGCGAGCATTCTCGGCGCCAAGCATCCACAGTTCCACGCGGTACTGAAAACCTTCCGTGCCGAGCAGACAGACAGCGTCCTGGACAATCCAGACCCACGTATTGCCTGAGGTTGTTGAGATGAAGATCGGTGTAATCGGTGGCGGCCAGTTGGGCCGCATGTTGGCGCTGGCGGGCACTCCGCTGGGCATGAACTTCGCTTTCCTCGACCCTGCGCCGGACGCTTGCGCCGCGGCACTGGGCGAACACCTGCGGGCCGATTACGGCGATCAGGATCACCTGCGCCAGTTGGCCGATGAAGTCGATCTGGTGACCTTCGAGTTCGAAAGCGTCCCGGCCGAAACCGTGGCGTTCCTCTCGCAATTCGTGCCGGTGTACCCGAGTGCCGAAGCCCTGCGCATCGCTCGCGACCGCTGGTTCGAGAAGAGCATGTTCAAGGACCTGGGCATCCCGACCCCGGCCTTCGCCGACATTCAGTCGCAAGCCGACCTGGATGCCGCCGTGGCTGCCATCGGTCTGCCGGCCGTGCTGAAAACCCGCACCCTGGGTTACGACGGCAAGGGCCAGAAAGTCCTGCGTAAGCCGGAAGACGTGGTCGGTACGTTCGCTGAACTGGGCAGCGTTGCCTGCCTGCTGGAAGGCTTCGTGCCGTTCACCGGCGAAGTCTCGCTGATCGCCGTACGTGCCCGCGATGGCGAAACCAGGTTCTATCCGCTGGTACACAACACCCACGACAGCGGCATCCTCAAGCTGTCGGTGGCCAGCACCGATCACCCGCTGCAGGCGCTGGCTGAAGACTATTCCAGCCGCGTGCTCAAGCACCTGGATTACGTCGGCGTGATGGCGTTCGAGTTCTTTGAAGTCGACGGTGGCCTGAAGGCCAACGAAATCGCCCCGCGCGTGCACAACTCCGGGCACTGGACCACCGAAGGCGCCGAGTGCAGCCAGTTCGAAAACCACCTGCGTGCCGTTGCCGGCCTGCCGCTGGGTTCGACGGCCAAGGTCGGCGAGAGCGCGATGCTCAACTTCATCGGCGTGGTTCCGCCGGTGGAGAAGGTCATCGCCATCGAAGATTGCCATCTGCACCACTACGGCAAAGCCTTCAAGGCCGGGCGCAAGGTCGGTCACGCCAACCTGCGCTGCGCCGACATGGCCACGCTGCAGGCGCAGATCGTCAAGGTCGAAGCGCTGATCGCCGAGTAAAAGCAGTTTCATCTGGCCGCGGCGGAACCATTGCGGGGCCGCCGTTCTCTGATGGCAGGATGCGAAAGTCTGACTAGGCTTTCGCATATCTACTATTCAGAGGGAAATGCCATGGGAATTATCGGAACCATCTTTATCGGCTTGATCGTCGGCCTGCTGGCACGCTTTCTCAAACCGGGCGATGACAGCATGGGCTGGATCATGACCATCCTGCTCGGTATCGGCGGTTCGCTGGCAGCCACCTACGGCGGCCAGGCCCTGGGCATCTATCAGGCAGGTCAGGGCGCAGGCTTCATTGGCGCACTGGTCGGCGCGATCATCCTGCTGGTGATCTACGGCCTGATCAAAAAGAACTGATCCAAAGCGACAAAGCCCTCTCTGCCAAACCGGTGGGGAGGGCTAGAATGCGCGGCGACTGTTCGTCCCTTCTTTTTTACCGAGCTCCTCCATGCGCCGCATTTTGTTGACTCTCCTTTTTCTGGGCAGCGGTTTGGCCCACGCCGGCGAACTGCCGGAAACCGACTGGCTGGAACTGATGCCCAAGTCGGACCAGAAAGCCCTCGAGGCCATGCCTGAAATCGATCACAACTCCCCGGAAGCCACCGGCACTTTCACCCAGAAGGGTGGCATGAAGCAGGCCAAGGGTTTGCCGGCGGTGATGTATTCGACCAAGACCGTGGCGGCGATGAACGACAAGCACATTCGTATCGGTGGTTATCCGGTGCCGCTGGAGTCCGATGCCAAGGGCCGCAGCACGGTGTTCTTCCTCGTGCCGTACCCGGGCGCTTGCATCCATGTGCCGCCACCGCCGCCGAACCAACTGGTGCTGGTGCGTTATCCCAAAGGCTTGAAGCTGGACGACATCTACACGCCGTTGTGGGTGACCGGTACGCTGAAGATCGAGAAGGTCAACAACGATCTGGCGGACGCGGCGTATGCGCTGGATGCGGACAAGGTGCGGGTGGTGCAGGAGTCCGATCTCTAAACACCTGGCGCAGAACCCAATGTGGGAGCGGGCTTGCTCGCGAATGCGGTCTATCAGAGAGATTAATGTATCTGACACACCGCATTCGCGAGCAAGCCCGCTCCCACAGTTTGTTTCGCACCAGGGTTTAGAGCGGTTTGCTGCCGACGCTGACACCCATCGTATGGCTCACACCCGAGCCCAGCGTGACCACGTCATCCATCACATTCGCCGTCTCGATGCACAGCATGCGCTGCCAGCCATCGTTGTCCATGTCGCTGAACGCCGCTGCGCGGTCGATCCATGGGTTCCAGATCACCGCCGTGCGTGAGCCAGTGGCGGTCAGCACGATGCGCCGTTTCCAGGTCGGATCGACGATGCTCAGTTGCGGCGGAGCGTCGAGGTAGATGCGGTCGGTTTCCCCGGCGAAGCGTAGTTCGCCCTGCTGTTTGTGGGTATTCCAGTTGTCCAGAGTCTCGATGTAGTCCAGGCCGTCCACACCGTCGACGTGCACGTTGCGCACATCGCTGACCGCGAAGTAACTGTGCAGCGCCTGGCTGATGCTGACGCTTTCGGCGCCCCGGTTGTGGCTGGTCAGGCTGATGTGCAACTGATCATTCAGGTGCAGGGTCAGGGTCAGATCGACCTGGTGCGGCCAACCCGGGAAGCCACCTTCGGGGTAGGGCAGCTTGAACTCGACCTTGATGCCATCGTCCTCGGCTTCGATGCCGCCCAGTTGCCAATCCATCGCCCGGACGAAACCGTGGGACGCTGCCGGTTCTTCGCTGACGCGCATGGCTTGCACGCTTTGCGGGTTGCGATCAAACACACCGAACCACGGCCAGCACACCGGCACACCGGCGCGGATGCTCTTGCCGGTCTTGAACAGCGCCTTGTCGTTGAGCCAGATGATCGGCGGCTGACCGTCAACCTGATAACTGAGGATGTGCGCGCCTTGCTGGGCCACCAGCACTTCGGCCTGACCGTGGCGGATGCGCCAGCAGTTCAGTTCATCCAGTTTCACGGCTTCAACGTTGGGCGTGTTCATGGGACAGCTCTCGATCAGACACTTGGGACGACTATCGACCGCAAAACCGCGGCGAGGTTTAACGCGCGCGTGGCGGTACCGAACGGGTACGACCGCTGCCGTCGATGGCGACGAAGACGAACACCGCCTCGGTCACTTTACGCCACTCGCTGGACAGCGGATCGTCGCTCCACACCTCGACCATCATCTGGATCGAGCTGCGGCCGATTTCCAGGGTCTGGGTGTAAAAGGACAATTGCGCGCCCACCGCCACCGGCACCAGGAACGCCATGCGGTCGATGGCCACGGTCGCCACACGGCCACCGGCAACCCGGCTGGCCATCGCAGTGCCGGCCAGATCCATCTGCGCCACCAGCCAGCCGCCGAAAATATCGCCAAAGCCGTTGGTTTCGCGGGGGAGTGCGGTAATTTGCAGGGCCAGGTCGCCTTGCGGGATCGGATCTTCTTGTTCGAGCTCTATCATGCCGGGGGTGCCTCTGACCCGTGACTCTTCTTTGGTATTGCTGGTGGTAGCCGTCTTCAGGAAAAACGATTCAGCACCGAACATACTGCGTTCGTCACGTTTTCCATAAGGCAACTAAAGGGGAAACTCTGCGAAACCGGCTGATCCCGTTCAAAGGCCGGGCCAACGACGTTTTCGCACAGCAACCCCCTACAAACCGGAGCAAGGTTGCGAGTATATCGGTCGGTAGACTCCGCGACGACCATCGGGTTCTGATTTTGACCGTCAAATACGCGCCTCTATGTGCTTTTTCGAACAATTTGCTATGGTGCCGAACCTGCCGAAGCCACAGCCAGCGTTGTGGTGGCGGCGGATCCGACTATAAGAGAAGCCCTTGCCATGACCACAGCGCCTTCGAGCCTCGCGCAGCCCGAGCAACCTGCACGCCCCCTGACCCGCAATGACTACAAGACTCTGTCGCTATCGGCCCTGGGCGGTGCGCTGGAGTTTTACGATTTCATCATCTTCGTGTTCTTCGCCACCGTGGTCGGCAAGCTGTTTTTCCCGGCCGACATGCCCGAGTGGCTGCGCCTGATGCAGACCTTCGGCATTTTCGCCGCCGGCTACCTGGCGCGGCCGCTGGGCGGCATCGTCATGGCGCACTTCGGCGACCTGCTGGGACGCAAGAAGATGTTCACCCTGAGCATTTTCATGATGGCCGTGCCGACCCTGATCATGGGCCTGCTGCCAACCTATGCGCAGATCGGTATGTGGGCGCCGATCCTGTTGTTGCTGATGCGAGTGATCCAGGGCGCGGCGATTGGTGGTGAGGTGCCGGGGGCGTGGGTCTTCGTTTCCGAACACGTGCCGCAAAAGCACATCGGCTACGCCTGCGGCACCCTGACCAGCGGCCTGACGGCGGGCATCCTGCTCGGCTCTCTGGTCGCTACGGCAATCAACAGCATTTATACGCCGGGGGAAGTCGCGGATTACGCCTGGCGCATCCCGTTCCTGCTCGGTGGTGTATTCGGTCTGTTCTCAGTGTATCTGCGCCGTTGGCTGCACGAGACCCCGGTGTTCGCCGAGCTGCAACTGCGCAAGGCGCTGGCCGAAGAAGTGCCGCTGCGCGCGGTGCTGCGTGACCATCGCGGGGCGATTGCGATCTCGATGCTGCTGACCTGGCTGCTGTCCGCCGGGATCGTCGTGGTGATCCTGATGACCCCGACCGTGCTGCAGACGGTCTATTACTTCTCGCCAACGGTGGCGCTGCAATCGAACAGCCTGGCGATCGTGTTCCTGAGCGTTGGTTGCATCATCTCCGGTGCCCTGGCGGATCGTCTCGGCGCCGGCCGGGTGTTTGTCTTCGGTTCGCTGGGCTTGCTGATCAGTTCCTGGACCTTCTATCACAGCCTCGCTGATCACCCGAACTGGCTGTTCCCGCTGTATGCGCTGACCGGTCTGCTGGTCGGCACCATCGGTGCGGTTCCGTACGTGATGGTCAAGGCGTTCCCGCCGGTGGTGCGCTTCAGTGGGCTGTCGTTCTCGTACAACGTGGCGTACGCGATCTTCGGTGGCCTGACGCCAATGGTGGTCAGCCTGCTGCTTAAAGAGAGTGCGATGGGCCCGGCTTACTATGTGGCCGTCCTTTGCACGATGGGGATTCTGGTGGGGGCGTGGCTCTGGAAGAAGGGGCGCTGAAAATCTTTACCTGTGGGAGCGGGCTTGCTCGCGAATGCGTTGTGTCAGTCTGCATATGAATAGGCTGACACGGCCTCTTCGCGAGCAAGCCGCTCCCACATTGGTTCTGTGTTGTTCTCTGAGATCTTCGAATCATCTTGCAAAACCCCGATACTGGCCTTTCATCCAATTGTCATATTTCAGCCATAGAGTGTTCACACGGCCTGCTGATACTTGGCCCCGACTTAACACCCCCTATCTGCTAGGAGTAAGGCATGAAACTGAAGCGTTTGATGGCGGCAATGACTTTTGTCGCTGCTGGCGTTGCGACTGCCCACGCGGTAGCCGCTGGCGTTGACCCGTCAATTCCGGCTTACACCAAAGTCACCGGTGTCTCGGGCAACCTGTCCAGCGTTGGTTCCGACACTCTGGCCAACCTCATGACCCTGTGGGCTGAGAACTACAAGAAAGAATACCCGAACGTAAACATCCAGATTCAGGCCGCTGGCTCCGCCACCGCGCCACCTGCGCTGACTGAAGGCACCTCCAACCTGGGCCCGATGAGCCGCAAGATGAAGGACACCGAACTGGCGGCCTTCGAGCAGAAATACGGCTACAAGCCAACCGCAATCCCGGTTGCCGTGGACGCCCTGGCGGTGTTCGTGCACAAGGACAACCCGATCCAGCACCTGACCATGGAACAGGTTGACGCGATCTTCTCGTCCACCCGTCTGTGCGGCGCCAAAGCCGACGTGAAAACCTGGGGCGACCTCGGCGTAACAGGCGACCTGGCCAACAAGCCGGTGCAACTGTTCGGTCGTAACTCGGTATCCGGCACCTACGGCTACTTCAAGGAAGAAGCCCTGTGCAAAGGCGACTACAAGCCTAACGTCAACGAACAGCCAGGTTCGGCGTCGGTCGTGCAGTCGATCAGCTCCTCGCTGAACGGCATCGGTTACTCGGGCATCGGCTACAAGACCGCCAGCGTGAAAACCGTTGCTCTGTCGAAGAAAGGCAGCACTGACTTCATCGAAGACACCGAAGAAAACGCCCTGAACGGCAAGTACCCGCTGTCGCGCTTCCTCTACGTTTACGTGAACAAGGCCCCGAACAAGCCTCTGGCCCCGCTGGAAGCCGAGTTCGTGAAACTGGTTCTGTCCAAACAGGGTCAGGAAGTCGTAGTGAAAGACGGCTACATCCCACTGCCGGCCAAGGTTGCTGCAAAAGCACTGGCTGACCTGGGTCTGCAGGAAGGCGGCGCTGAAGTCGCAAAGAAGTAACAAATTGAGTCAGGGGTGAACCCCGCCTGACTCAAGTGTGGGGCCCGGCCCGCAAGCGGCCGGCTCCCACACCCTCCGAATTTTTCTATCCACTGCCAGTACCCCGCTGGCGGCGGATTTGGTGCGTCACTGCATTGTCATCTTTCTGTCATACAGGATCGCTAGGGTGTGCGCATGAATGATCTGGCCAATTCCCCAATGACTACGACTTCCCCTCCCAAGCGCATTGATTTCAATACGCCTGAGCTGCAACGCAAGCGCCGCATTCGCGCGCTCAAGGATCGCTTCACCCGCTGGTACGTCCTCGTCGGCGGCCTCGCCGTGCTGGCAGCCATCACCCTGATCTTCTTCTTCCTCGCCTACGTCGTTGCACCGTTGTTCCACGGCGCCAGCCTGACCGCGAAGGATGCCATTACCCCGGCCTGGATGCAGGACGCTGGCAAGCCGCTGATGATTTCGCTCGAAGAGCAGAATCAGGTGGCGATGCGCGTTTCCGACAAGGGCCAGGCGCTGTTCTTTGACATCGACAGTGGCGCTGAATTGAAGCGCGTCGATCTGCCGGTTCCTGCCGGCGCCAGCGTAACCTCCATCGGTGAAGACCAGCCAGGTCATCCACTGGTCGCCGTGGGCCTGTCCAACGGTCAGGCGCTGGTGTTCCGTCACACCTATAAAGTCAGCTACCCCGATGGCAAGAAAACCATCACTCCGGCCATCGAATACCCGTATGGCGAAGCGCCGATCGCGGTGAACGAGGGCGGCGGGGCGCTGGAGCACGTCAGCCTCAACGCGACCGATTCGACCCTGATGCTGGTGGGTTCGACCGGTTCGCAGCTCAATGTGCTGGCGCTGACCAGCGAAGAAAACATGATGACCGGCGAAGTCACCAACGAGCAGAAGCGTATCGAGCTGCCGCAGATGACCGAGCCGGTGAAGAACATCTTCGTCGACCCGCGCCAGCAATGGCTGTACGTGGTCAACGGGCGGGCCCAGGCCGACGTGTTCAGCCTGCGCGACAAGAGCCTCAACGGTCGCTACAAACTGCTGGAAAACGCCGACGCCCAAGTCACGGCCTCGACCCAACTGGTGGGCGGTATCTCGCTGATCATCGGTGATTCCACGGGTGGTCTGGCCCAATGGTTCATGGCTCGCGATACCGATGGCGAGTTGCGTCTGAAGCAGATCCGCACCTTCCAGATGGGCACTGCGCCGATCGTTGAAATCACTGCCGAAGAGCGTCGCAAGGGCTTCGTTGCCCTCGATGCCAGCGGCAAGCTCGGCGTGTTCCACAGCACCGCGCACCGCACCCTGCTGGTCGAGCCGGTCGCCGAAGGCCAGGGCCTGTTCGGTCTGTCGCCGCGTGCCAACCGGGTGATCGTCGAGGCCGGCGGCAAGCTGCAACCGCTGCTGCTCGACAACCCGCACCCCGAAGTATCGTGGAGCGCGTTGTGGAGCAAGGTCTGGTACGAAAACTACGACGAGCCTAAATACGTCTGGCAATCGACCGCCGCCAATACCGATTTCGAACCGAAACTGAGCCTCTCGCCACTGACCTTCGGCACCCTGAAAGCCGCGTTCTACGCGATGTTGCTGGCCGCGCCGCTGGCGGTTGCCGCAGCGATCTACACCGCGTACTTCATGGCCCCGGGCATGCGCCGCAAGGTCAAACCGGTGATCGAGCTGATGGAAGCGATGCCGACGGTGATCCTCGGTTTCTTCGCCGGTCTGTTCCTCGCGCCGTATGTGGAAGGGCATCTGCCGGGCATCTTCAGCCTGCTGATGCTGCTGCCGATCGGCATTCTGGTCGCCGGTTTTACCTTCAGTCGTCTGCCTGAGTCGATCCGCCTGAAAGTCCCGGATGGCTGGGAAAGTGCGCTGCTGATTCCGGTGATCCTGTTTGTCGGTTGGTTGTCGCTGTACATGAGCCCGTACATGGAGAACTGGTTCTTTGGCGGTGACATGCGCATGTGGATCTCCCACGACCTGGGCATCACCTACGACCAGCGCAACGCTCTGGTGGTTGGTCTGGCGATGGGTTTTGCGGTGATCCCGAACATCTACTCGATCGCCGAAGACGCCGTGTTCAGCGTGCCGCGTGGCTTGACCCTCGGCTCCCTGGCACTCGGTGCCACGCCGTGGCAGACCATGACCCGCGTGGTGATCCTCACCGCCAGCCCGGGCATTTTCTCGGCACTGATGATCGGCATGGGCCGTGCGGTCGGCGAAACCATGATCGTGCTGATGGCTACGGGTAACACCCCGGTCATGGAAATGAACCTGTTCGAAGGCCTGCGCACCCTGGCCGCCAACGTCGCGGTGGAAATGCCCGAGTCGGAAGTCGGCGGCAGCCACTACCGCGTGCTGTTCCTCTCGGCGCTGGTGCTGCTGTTGTTCACCTTCGTCATGAACACCCTGGCAGAACTGATTCGTCAGCGTCTGCGCAAGAAATACTCGTCGCTTTAAGAAAGGTAGAAGTCTGTGAAACAGAACTCCCTGAATGGATGGTTCAAGAGCGGCGCCCCGGGCGTCTGGATCAGCGGTGGCGCGGTGTCCATCGCGGTCATCATGACCATTGGCCTGCTGGCGGTGATTGCCGTGCGCGGTCTGGGTCACTTCTGGCCGGCGGACCTGATCCATGCCAGCTACGACGTACCGGGCCAGGCCAATCACCTGGTCATCGGCGAAGTGGTACAGAAAGAAGAAGTGCCGCGTGCACGCCTGAAAAGCGCCGGCCTGCCGGTGCCTGATCAGGGCCCGGAATTCATGACTCGCGAGCTGATCAAGGTCGGCAACCGTGACCTGAACGGCAACGACTTCACCTGGGTGGTCGGCGAGTGGCTGACCAACCAGACCACGCCGCCGGAACTGATGGCGATCGAGCGTCGCGAGTGGGGCAACTTCTACGGCTACCTGGTCAACGTCAAACAGGACGGCAAGGTGATCGCCGAAGGCGAAGCGGCCTGGCCTGAGCTGCAAGCGCGGATCGACCGCGTGAACAAGCTCGCCGCGCAGCTCAAGTCGCTGGAAAAGACTGATATCGGGGCGATCAACGCAGGCCTGGAACGCATCCGTCTGCACGGTCGCAAACTGGAGCTGGACGGCAAGCTTGATGCCACTGCGCAAGCGGACATGGACGCCGAACGTGCCGAGCTGAACGCGCGTTATCAGGACATCGAAGCGCGTCTGGCCGATCTGCATGCGCAGTTCAACCGCGACGCTTTGACCGCTCGCGATGCCAACGGCAAAGAGATCGAAATCGGCCTGGGCAAAGTCGTTCACGCCTATCAGCCGAACGCGATGAGCACCTTCACCAAGGTCGGTTTCTACTTCAGCAAGATCTGGGAATTCCTCTCGGATGACCCGCGTGAAGCGAACACCGAAGGCGGCATTTTCCCGGCGATTTTCGGCACCGTGATGATGACCCTGATCATGGCGATGATCGTGACTCCGTTCGGCGTACTGGCGGCGGTGTACCTGCGCGAATACGCCAAGCAGAACACCCTGACGCGGATCATCCGGATCGCGGTGAACAACCTCGCCGGTGTTCCGGCGATCGTCTACGGCGTGTTCGGTCTGGGCTTCTTTGTTTATGTGTTGGGTGGTTCGGTCGACCGTCTGTTCTTCCCGGAAGCTCTGCCGGCACCGACCTTCGGTACACCGGGCCTGCTCTGGGCGTCGCTGACTCTGGCGCTGCTGGCGGTGCCAGTGGTGATCGTGGCGACCGAGGAAGGTCTGGCGCGTATCCCGCGTACCGTCCGTGAGGGCTCGCTGGCCCTTGGTGCGACCAAGGCGGAAACCCTGTGGAAGATCGTTATTCCGATGGCCAGCCCGGCGATGATGACCGGCATGATCCTCGCCGTGGCCCGCGCCGCCGGTGAAGTGGCGCCGCTGATGCTGGTGGGTGTGGTGAAACTGGCGCCGTCGCTGCCAGTGGACGGCAACTACCCGTACCTGCACCTGGACCAGAAGATCATGCACCTGGGCTTCCACATCTATGACGTCGGCTTCCAGAGCCCGAACGTCGAAGCGGCACGGCCACTGGTGTACGCCACGGCGCTGCTGCTGGTGCTGGTGATCGCGATCCTCAACCTGTCGGCGGTGTGGATTCGTAACCACCTGCGCGAAAAATACAAAGCTTTGGACAGTTGATATCCCTGTGGGAGCGGGCTTGCTCGCGAAAGCGGTGGGTCAGGCGACATTGATGTTGAGTGTGCCGGCCTCTTCGCGAGCAAGCCCGCTCCCACCCTAGATTGAGTACAGCCGCACCAAGCGGCTAACCGAACCGAATTTGTTAGCACAGGGAGCCTCCCATGCAGCACGAAACACCTACCCACGGCATCAACATGTCGGCCCTGGGGCGCGACAAGCAGAGCCTGAATCTCGAGCAGGAAACCGTGGCCATCGAAGTGCCGGGCCTGAGCCTGTACTACGGCGACAAGCAAGCCCTGTTCGACGTCAGCATGAACATCCCGAAACAGCGCGTGACCGCGTTCATCGGCCCGTCCGGCTGCGGCAAGTCCACGCTGCTGCGTACCTTCAACCGCATGAACGATCTGGTTGACGGCTGCCGTGTCGAAGGCGCAATCAACCTGTACGGCAACAACATCTACCGCAAGGGCGAAGACGTCGCCGAACTGCGTCGTCGCGTCGGCATGGTGTTCCAGAAGCCCAACCCGTTCCCCAAGACCATCTACGAAAACGTGGTTTACGGTCTGCGCATCCAGGGCATCAACAAGAAGCGCATCCTCGACGAAGCGGTCGAGTGGGCGTTGAAAGGCGCGGCGCTGTGGGACGAAGTCAAAGACCGTCTGCACGACTCGGCACTCGGCCTGTCCGGCGGTCAGCAGCAGCGTCTGGTGATTGCCCGCACCATCGCCGTTGAGCCGGAAGTGTTGCTGCTCGACGAACCGTGCTCGGCCCTCGACCCGATCTCGACCCTGAAAGTCGAAGAGCTGATCTACGAGCTGAAGTCCAAGTTCACCATCGTCATCGTCACCCACAACATGCAACAAGCGGCGCGGGTGTCCGACTACACGGCGTTCATGTACATGGGCAAACTGGTGGAATTCGGCGATACCGACACCCTGTTTACCAATCCGGCGAAGAAGCAGACCGAAGACTACATCACCGGTCGTTACGGCTAGCAGATGCTGGTTGTCGCTCACTGAATTGACTGCGGCCCGCCGCACCTTACCGGACGCTCCAAGGACGCCAACATGATTAGTAAAGAAGGCCTTACCCACCACATTTCCGCGCAGTTCAACGCTGAACTGGAAGAAGTGCGCAGCCACCTGCTGGCCATGGGCGGGCTGGTCGAGAAGCAGGTCAACGACGCGGTCACCGCGCTGATCGAGGCCGACTCCGGCCTGGCCCAGCAGGTGCGCGAGATCGACGACCAGATCAATCAGATGGAACGCAACATCGACGAAGAATGCCTGCGCATTCTCGCCCGTCGTCAGCCGGCGGCGTCCGACCTGCGTCTGATCATCAGCATCTCCAAGTCGGTGATCGACCTGGAGCGCATTGGCGACGAAGCGACCAAGATCGCCCGTCGCGCCATTCAGCTGTGCGAAGAAGGCGAAGCGCCGCGTGGTTACGTCGAAGTGCGTCACATCGGCGACCAGGTGCGCAACATGGTCCGTGATGCGCTGGACGCGTTTGCCCGTTTCGACGCCGATCTGGCCCTGTCGGTGGCGCAGTACGACAAAGTCATCGACCGCGAATACAAGACCGCGCTGCGTGAACTGGCCACCTACATGATGGAAGACCCGCGCTCTATCTCGCGGGTTCTGAGCATCATCTGGGTGCTGCGTTCGCTGGAGCGGATCGGCGACCACGCGCGCAACATCTCGGAACTGGTGATCTACCTGGTGCGCGGCACCGATGTGCGTCATCTGGGCCTCAAGCGCATGAAGGAAGAAGTTGAGGGCACAAGCGGCGAAACCGCTAATGTTCCCGGCAATGCTGACGATAAGTAAGATTGCCTGAGAAAAGCGCCCGGCCCTTTGGCCGGGCGTTTTTGTTTGGGCGCTAGAATCAGGAAACCGAATTAAAAAGCAGCACCCGCGAACGAAAAGTCCCGGCGTGACTGAAGATTGTTGGCAATGTGCCATCAGCAAAGCGGTATGCTTGCCGGGATTTTTATAGGGGTGTTGGATGAGCAAGATCAGTGTGTTGGTCGTGGACGACGCTTCGTTCATTCGCGACCTGGTGAAAAAGTGCCTGCGTAACTACTTCCCGGGGATTCGTACCGAGGACGCCATCAACGGCAAAAAGGCCCAGGCGATGCTGGCCAGGGAAGCGTTCGACCTGGTGCTGTGCGACTGGGAGATGCCGGAAATGTCCGGCCTGGAACTGCTGACCTGGTGCCGCGAGCAGGACAACCTCAAGACCATGCCGTTCATCATGGTCACCAGCCGTGGCGACAAGGAAAACGTGGTGCAGGCGATTCAGGCTGGCGTTACCGGCTACGTCAGCAAGCCATTCACCAACGAACAGCTGCTGACCAAGGTCAAGCAGGTGCTGAACAAGGTTGGCAAGCTCGATACCCTGATGAACAGCGCGCCGACCAAGATGAACTCGGCATTCGGTAACGACTCCCTGAGCGCGTTGACCGGCGGCAAGCCTGCCGTGGTCGGTGCTGCGCCGGCGGCCGCTGCTGCGGTGAATCCGTTCGCCAAGCCTGCTGTTGTCGCGCCAGCGCCAGCCGCTGCGCCGTCGCGTGGTTTGCTCAACAGCCCGCCGGTGCAGGCACCGGCTGCCTCGAAAGCGCCGGTCGGCGGTCGTGGCCAGGGCCAGTTGCGCTTGCCGAGCGGCACCCAGCAATGCGTGATCAAGGCCCTGAGCATCAAGGAAGCGCTGTTGGTGGTGAAACGCACCGACACCCTGCCACAGATCCTCGACAGCGCCGTGCTCGATCTGGAGCAGGGCGACAACGCCGAAATCGCCCGTCTCAATGGCTATCTGCACGCTGTGGTCGCACACGAGCCGAAGCCGGACAGTGAATGGCTGCAACTGACTTTCCGTTTCGTCGACCAGGATGCGCAGAAGCTCGATTACATCTCCCGCCTGATCGCCCGCGGCACGGCGCAGAAGCACTTCGTTCCGGGCGCTTGATCTTCGTCGCCTGACACACCGCTTTCGCGAGCAAGCCCGCTCCCACCTTTGAAATGCATTCCAAGGTGGGAGCGGGCTTGCTCGCGAAGGGGTCATCACTGACGACGTCCATTTTCCAGACTGCCCAATTTGAAACATCTGTCGACTAGCCTGGTCTGTCTCAGCTGCTAGGCTCTTTTCCAGGCCTTACTCGACAGAACCTTTGCCCATGCTCGCGCGCCTGCTGTTTTTCTGTGGTCTTTTCATGGCCTCCACCTCGACTGTGGCCATGACCATCTACAAATCCACCGATGCCAACGGCGTGGTCTCGTACAGCGACCGGCCGAGCAAAGGCTCGCAGGTGTTCGTGTTTCAGGACCGCATGGTCGAGCACCTCGAGCGCCAGGTGTATCTCGATATCAAGAAGCAGAAGGGTACCGACGTGGTGTTCGTGCGCAACGACCTGTATGCGCCGGTCGAGGTGGCGCTGGCGTTCACCGGCATGAGCAATGTGCGTGGCGCCCCGGCGCAAACGATCCGCCGGGTGCTGCCGGCGCGCAGCAATACCCGGTTGGCACTGCTGACGGCGATTAGCGGCAGCCAGCCGCTGGTGTATACGCCGCAGTTCCAGTACTCGCTGGGCGACCCCGCTGGCGCCGCGCAGAGCTATCGCTATCCGTTGCCGTGGCGGGGCGGGCCGTTCCGTCTGAGTCAGGGCGCCAACGGCCAGTACAGCCACTACGGGCCGAAGAACAAGTACGCGATGGACATCGCCATGCCGGTGGGCACGCCGATCATTGCCGCACGGGCCGGGGTGGTGGTGAAAACCGAAAACTCGCAGAGCGGGCGCGGCAATGATGCCTCCGGCAATTTCGTCCGGGTGCTGCATGACGACGGCACCATGGGCGTGTACCTGCATCTCAAGCAAGGTTCGGTGAGCGTACGTGAGGGGCAGCGAGTGACGGTCGGCAGCCCGCTGGCGCTGTCCGGCAACACCGGCAACAGCAGCGGCCCGCACCTGCACTTTGTGGTGCAGCGCAATACGGGGCAGGGGCTGGTGTCGATTCCGTATCAGTTCAACCAGCCGCTGGGGGCGCTGCCCAACTTTGCGTTGGGCAAACAGTAAAGGCAGTGGAGCTCAACTGTGGCGAGGGAGCTTGCTCCCGCTGGGCTGCGAAGCGGCCCCAAAAACCTGAAACCGCTTTCGATCAGATACACCTAGCACACAGTTCTGCGACTGCTGCGCAGCCGAGCGGGAGCTAGCTCCCTCGCCACAAAAGCTGTCCTGCAATCGCGATCAATCCAGCATCAACACCTTCGCCAGCACAATCTTCGGCCCTTTCATTTTCTTGATGATGATCCGCAGGCCTTCGACTTCCAGCACTTCTTCCTCTTCCGGCACCCGTTTCAGGGTTTCGTAAACCAGGCCAGCCAGGGTTTCGGCTTCGATGTGGTCCAGGTCGATCCCCAACAGGCGCTCAACCTTGAACAGCGGCGTATCGCCACGCACCAGCAGCTTGCCCGGCTGATACGCGAGGATCCCGCGCTCGGCCTTGCGGTGTTCGTCTTGAATGTCGCCGACCAGCACTTCCAGCACGTCTTCCATGGTCAGGTAGCCGATGATGTTGCCGTCGGCCTCTTCAACCACGGCGAAGTGCGAGCCGCCCTTGCGGAACTGCTCCAGCAGCTGCGACAGCGGCATGTGCCGCGACACGCGCTCCAGCGGACGGGTCAGTTCAGCCAGGTTGAACGACTCCGGAATGTGGTCCAGCGCCGCCAGTTCCAGCAGCAGGTCCTTGATGTGCAGCAGGCCGACGAACTCCTGGCGCTCGCTGTCGTACACCGGATACCGGCTGAACTTGTGGCGACGGAACATCGCCAGAATTTCTTTCAGCGGCGCGTTGAATTCGAGGGTGATCAGGTCTTCGCGAGAGTTGGCCCAGTCGACCACTTCCAGTTCGCCCATCTCCACCGCCGAGGCCAGCACGCGCATGCCTTGGTCGCTCGGATCCTGACCACGGCTGGAGTGCAGGATCAGTTTCAGTTCTTCGCGGCTGTAATGGTGTTCGTGGTGCGGGCCGGGTTCGCCTTGGCCGGCGATCCGCAGAATCGCGTTGGCGCTGGCATTGAGCAGGTAGATCGCCGGGTACATCGCCCAGTAGAACAGGTACAGCGGCACCGCCGTCCACAGCGACAGCAGCTCGGGTTTGCGGATCGCCCACGACTTGGGTGCCAGCTCACCGACGACGATGTGCAGGTAGGAAATGATGAAGAACGCGGTGAAGAACGAAATGCCCTTGACCACTTCCGGCGACTGCACGCCGACCGCGCTCAGCAGCGGTTCGAGAATGTGCGCGAATGCCGGCTCACCGACCCAGCCGAGGCCGAGGGAGGCGAGGGTGATACCGAGCTGACACGCCGAGAGGTACGCATCGAGCTGACTGTGGACGGTGCGCAGGATGTGCCCGCGCCAGCCGTTCTTGTCAGCGATGGCCTCGACCCGGGTCGAGCGCAGTTTGACCATGGCAAATTCCGCCGCAACGAAAAAGCCGTTGAGCAAAACCAGGATCAGAGCGAAAAGAATCATGCCGAAATCGGCGAAAATCGTAGCGAGGGACAAGCCAGGGGAAGGGTCCATGATGGAGTTTTGCAGGTTCCGTGTGATTCGTAAGAGAGAAGAAATCGCGCCTGAAAGGCAGACGCAAGTCAGCCAATGTAGCGGCTGACATGGCGATTGCCTAGTGGCGCGTGCTGGCCGGTATCACTCGGCGGCGCTGATGGCCCGTGCCTGGGCCACCTGGGCCGGGGCGAAATGGCAGGTGAACGTGCTGCCATGACCGGGCACGCTGCTGATCTCCATCCGCGCGCGGTGGCGCAGCAACACGTGTTTGACGATCGCCAGGCCCAGCCCGGTGCCGCCGGTGTTGGAGTTGCGGCTGGAGTCGACGCGGTAGAAGCGTTCGGTCAGGCGCGGCAGGTGCTTGCTGTCGATACCGATCCCGGAATCCTGCACGCTCAGGTGCGCGCCTTGCTCGTCGCCCCACCAGCGAATGCGGATGTTGCCCTCGGCCGGGGTGTACTTCACCGCGTTGAACACCAGGTTGGAGAAGGCGCTGCGCAGTTCCGCCTCGCTGCCCTTGAGCAGGATGCGCGCATCGGCTTCGAGGGTGATTTTCTGGTTCTTCTGCCCGGACAACTGCTGGGCGTCGCTCTTGATTGACTGCAGCAGGGCGTCGATCTGCACTGGCTGGTTGTCCGACGGGTAATCGGTGGCCTCCAGTTTCGCCAACAGCAGCAGGTCGTTGAGCAGCGTCTGCATGCGTCCGCCCTGTTGCTGCATCTGCTGCAGCGCGCGGCTCCAGCGCGGGTTCACTTCCTCGACGTTGTCGAGCAGGGTTTCCAGGTAGCCGCAGATCACTGTCAGCGGTGTGCGCAGTTCGTGGGAGACGTTGGCGATGAAGTCTTTGCGCATCTGTTCCAGCTGATGGATGCGCGTGACGTCGCGTACCAGCATCAAGTGTTCGTTGTTGCCGTAGCGCGTCAGGTACAGCTGAATGCGCACGCGATCATTGGTCGGAGAAGGGATTTCCAGCGGTTCGGCGTAGCTTTCCTGCTCGAAGTATTCCTTGAAGCGCGGATGCCGTACCAGGTTGGTCACCGGTTGGCCGCTGTCCTGCGGGGTCTTGAGGCCGAGCAGGGTTTCGGCAGCGCGGTTCCACCATTCCAGGTTGCCGTCGCTGTCGAGCATGATCACCGCGTCTTTGAGCGCGGCGGTGGACTCCTGCACCCGGTCGATCACCGCTTGCAGACGCCCGCGTACCCGTTGATCGCGGCGTTGCAGGTGGTAGATGCTGTCGAACACCTCGCCCCACAGGCCATAGCCGTCGGGCGGTGCTTCATCGGGTTGGTGCAGGCGCAGCCATTCGTGCAGACGCAACAGTTGCTTGAGCGTCCAGGCCAGGTAAATGCCCAGGCCTGCTGAGAGGCTCCAGCCGTAGTAGCCGGTGATCAGGCCGATCACCAGACACGCTGTGACCAGCAACAGCATGTGGCGAATCAGGGTGCCATGCCAGTTTTGATTCACGGAAAATACGGTCCTTGTCAGCGAGTCTGGCGGTCGGATCAGGCCTTGGTGGAAAACCGATAGCCGGTGCCGCGCACGGTTTGTACCAGATTTTCGTAGGCGTCGCCGAGGGCCTTGCGCAGGCGGCGGATGTGCACGTCGACGGTGCGCTCTTCAACATAGACGTTGCCGCCCCAGACCTGATCCAGCAACTGTCCGCGCGTGTAGGCGCGTTCCTGGTGGGTCATGAAGAATTGCAGCAGACGGTATTCGGTCGGGCCCATCTCGGCCGGACGGCCGTCGATGGTCACGCGGTGGCTGATCGGGTCGAGCAGCAGGCCGCCGACTTCGATCGGCGCTTCGCCATCGGTCGGACCGGCGCGGCGCAGTACAGCCTTGAGGCGGGCGACCAGTTCGCGTGGGGAAAACGGTTTGGTGATGTAGTCGTCGGCGCCGACTTCAAGACCCTGGATCTTGTTGTCCTCTTCGCCCTTGGCGGTGAGCATGATGATCGGGATGTCCCCGGTCAGCTCGTCACGCTTGAGGCGGCGGGCCAGTTCGATGCCGGAGGTGCCGGGCAGCATCCAGTCGAGCAGGATCAGGTCCGGTTTGCGGTCAACGATGATGGCGTGTGCCTGCTGCGAGTTCTCCGCCTCGAGGCAGTCATAGCCGGCCATTTCCAACGCAACGGCGATCATTTCGCGAATGGGCGCTTCGTCGTCGACGATCAGAATGCTCCTGCCAACCATGCCTTAATCCTCTTGTCATTTAACTGTCTTGCGCCGCATTAGATAACGGAATTATTGCAGTCGTGTGACAGTATTTTAGTCGCCCGGCGGTTGGCGCGATCCTGGACTAAGCTCTAAGTCCGAATCCTGACAACCACAAAAGAAGGTTTCCATGACACAAATGACTGCTTCTTTCAAAGCTCTGCTGCTGGCTGCTGCCGTTGCTTTACCGACCATGGCGTTTGCTGCTGAGCCAGCGATGGAGAAGGACGGCATGTTTACCGATCACAAGGGCATGACCCTGTACACGTTCGCCAAAGACTCGGCGGGCAAGTCCATGTGCAACGACAAGTGCGCAGCGAACTGGCCACCGCTGATGGCTACGTCCGGCGACAAGTCCATGGGCGACTGGACCGTGATCAAGCGCGATGACGGCAAGATGCAATGGGCCTACGAGGGCAAACCGCTGTACACCTTCGTGATGGACAAGAAGGCCGGTGACATGACCGGTGAGGGCAAAATGGACGGCGCCTGGCACGTCGCCAAAGCCAAGTAAACGCAGACCCCTTGTAGGAGTGAGCCTGCTCGCGATGACGGTGTATCAGTTAACAGCAATGTGGCTGATACACCGTCATCGCGAGCAGGCTCACTCCTACAGGTTGTGTTTAGCGCAATGCATAATCCAGCACGATCCCGACAAAAATCGCCAACCCGGCCCAGTGGTTGTGCAAAAACGCCTTGAAGCAACGCAGGCGGTCGCGATCACGGGTGTACCAAAACTCCCACGCATAGCATCCAGCGGCCACCAACAGGCCGAGATGGAACCAGATGCCCAGCTCGAACTTCGACCCGGCCAGCAACAGGCAGCCCAGCGACAGCGCCTGCAACGTCAGGATGATCACCCGATCCGCATCGCCGAATAGAATCGCCGTGGATTTCACGCCGATCTTCAGGTCGTCGTCACGGTCAGTCATCGCGTAATAGGTGTCGTAACCCACCGTCCACAGCAGATTGGCGATCCACAGCAGCCAGGCGGCGGCGGGCACCGCGCCGGTCTCGGCGGTGAACGCCATTGGCATGCCCCAGGAAAACGCCGCGCCCAGCACCACTTGCGGGTAATAGGTGTAGCGCTTCATGAACGGGTAGGTGAACGCCAGTGCCAGACCGCCCAGCGACAGCCAGATCGTCGGCGCGTTGGTGCACAGCACCAGCAGGAAACTCACGCCCATCAGCAGCGCGAAGAACACCAGCGCCTCTTTCGAACTGATCTTGCCGCTGGCCAGAGGGCGTTGCGCGGTGCGTTTGACGTGGCCATCGACCTTGCGGTCGGCCCAGTCGTTGATCACACAGCCACCGGCACGGGTCAACACCACGCCGAGGACAAAAATCGCGATGTTGGCCAGCGATGGCGAACCCTTGCCGGCAATCCACAGTGCCCACAGCGTCGGCCACAGCAGCAGGTAAATGCCGATCGGCTTGTCCATGCGCGTCAACTGAATGAAATCCCAGGCGCGCGGGTTCAAGCGGTTCAGGGACTTGAGCAGGCTCTGGTACATCAGCAGTTCTCCGGATGGGCGCGGGCGGCGTTCCACAGGGTCGGCAGGAAAATCTCCGCCACCAGTACGCTCAAGGCGCCACGGTCGAAACGCGAGCGGCGGCCCCACAGCTCGGGGGCGCGGCAGGTTGGCGGCAACCAGTCCTGCGGGTAGTGACAGACCTCGATGGCGCGGCGCTGGAAGGCGTGGTCGCAAAACAGCAGTTCGCCCAGCGAGCGGCTGCCGAGTTCGTCCATGTGCAAGCCGTCGCCTTGCAGGGCGGCGCGTGAAGCCACGCTGCGGGCGAACACCCAGGCTTCGCCGTGACCGCGCAGATACACCTCGCGCACCCAGCCTTCGCTGCCTTCGGCCAGATCCAGCGCCGCGCATTCGTCGCTGCGCAGGGTGTCCCAGCCTTCGAACAATGGCATGACGCTGAAGCCGTCGTTCGACAGCCGCGTCAGGCGGCGGGTCAGCGAACCTTCGTCGAACAACCAGTCCAGGGTCAACGAATCGGGAAGGGGCGTCAGTCGGCTTTGAGTCAGCCAGAGCGGGGCCGGGCAGGCATTTGAATGTTGCACAATGAGTCATTATTGGCCGCAAATGAGGCGGCGAGCTTAACATGGCGTGCTGCGAATTTGATGGATCCGGGGCGCCGTTGCGCCGAACAGGCTTGCATCTGCCCGGCACCCTCAGTACAAAACGCCCTGAGCCGGATGGCAGCGCAACCACCATCGACCATCCGCGCCGACAAAAGCCTGAATCCTGAGGAAGTACCTGAATGAAAAAGTGGCAATGCATCGTCTGCGGCCTGATCTACAACGAAGCTGACGGTTGGCCGGATGACGGCATCGCGCCGGGCACCCTGTGGCAGGACGTGCCGGAAGACTGGCTGTGCCCGGACTGCGGCGTGGGCAAGTCGGACTTCGAAATGATCGAAATCAACTGAGAAAAACCAAGGAGTAAGGCATGAACGCACCTGTCGTAATCGTCGGCACCGGGCTTGCGGGTTACAACCTGGCCCGGGAGTTTCGCAAACTCGATGGCGAAACCCCGCTGCTGCTGATTACCGCCGATGACGGGCGCTCTTACTCCAAGCCGATGCTTTCCACCGGTTTCGGCAAGAACAAGGACGCCGATGGCCTGAGCATGGCCGAACCCGGCGCCATGGCCGAGCAATTGAAGGCCGAAGTGCGCACCCACACGCGCATCAGCGGCATCGACGCCGGCCACAAGCGCCTGTGGATCGGCGAAGAAGCGGTGTACTACCGCGACCTGATCCTTGCCTGGGGCGCAGAAACCGTGCGTGTGCCGATCGAGGGTGATGGCTCCGAGCTGGTATTCCCGATCAACGATCTCGAAGACTATGCGCGCTTTCGTGCCGCCGCTGCGGGCAAACGCCGCGTATTGCTGCTGGGGGCGGGCCTGATCGGCTGCGAATTCGCCAATGACCTGATTCTCGGTGGTTACGAGGTGCAACTGGTGGCGCCGTGCGAGCAAGTGATGCCGATGCTGCTGCACCCGGCCGCTGCGGCCGCCGTGCAGGCCGGGCTGGAAAGCCTCGGCGCGCGTTTTCACCTCGGCCCGGTGCTGACCCGCCTGCAAAAAGTCGCAGACGGGCTGGAAGCGCATCTGTCCGACGGGCAGGTGATTGCCTGCGATGTGGTGGTGTCGGCCATTGGCCTGCGCCCGCGCATCGATCTGGCCGCGGCGGCCGGGGTGCAGGTCAATCGCGGCGTTGTTGTCGACCGCTACCTGAAGACTTCCCACGCCAATATCTACGCCTTGGGCGACTGCGCCGAGGTCGATGGGCTGAATCTGTTGTACGTGATGCCCCTCATGAGCTGTGCGCGTGCGCTGGCACAAACCCTGGCGGGCAATCCGACGGCCGTGAGTTACGGCCCGATGCCGATCACGGTGAAAACTCCGGTGTGCCCGTTGGTCGTTTCGCCACCGCCACGGGGCAGCGAAGGCGTCTGGACCGTCGAAGGGCAGGGCACCGACATCAAGGCCCTGTGCCACAGTGCCGATGGTCAGTTGCTCGGCTATGCGCTGACCGGCGCGGCGGTGATGGAAAAACTTGCTCTGAACAAACAGCTTCCGGCCCTGCTGGCGTAAATACCGGTCGTTCTGTCGGAATCACCCCGCTTTTGCCCCTACAAAGGTCGCGGGGAGACTGGCGCCGCCGGTATCCGCGTGCCATTCTCACTCCCGTCTGCCGCAGAGTAGAGCCTGCGGCGCCTTGGGCGCTGTTCCAACGAGAACAGCACGGACATAACAACAAAAAACCGTCAAAGGGGCTTCACTAATGCGTAAACCAGAACTCGCCGCTGCAATCGCTGAAAAAGCGGATCTGACCAAAGAACAGGCCAACCGCGTTCTCAACGCCGTCCTCGAAGAAATCACCGGCGCTCTGCACCGCAAGGACAGCGTCACGCTGGTGGGCTTCGGCACCTTCCTGCAACGCCACCGCGGCGCCCGCACCGGCAAGAACCCGCAAACCGGTGAGCCGGTGAAGATCAAGGCCAGCAACACCGTGGCATTCAAGCCAGGCAAGTCGTTGAAAGACAGCGTCAATCCTTAAATTGCGGCGAACTCCCTGAATGACGGGGAGTACCGCAATAAAAAATGGGCACACCGATTGCGGTCGGGTGCCCATTTTTTGTGGCTGACGATTAGCCGGATCAAGCCGAGAAGAAGTACCGGGTCAGGTGAAAGAAGGTCGGTGCGGCGAAGCAAATCGAGTTCATTCGATCAAGCATGCCGCCGTGGCCCTTGATCATCGTGCCCCAGTCCTTAGCACTCAGGCTGCGTTTGATCGCGGACATGACCAGCTCTCCGAGAAAGCCCATCACTACAATCACCCGTGATATCAGCAATGATTGCCAAAAACTGAACGGCGTCATCCAGAACATGCAGCCACCGATCAGCGTCGCTCTCGAGCCGCCGCCAATCAGCCCCTCGACGGTTTTCGACGGGCTCACCAGCGGCGCCACTTTGTGTTTACCGAAGAGCTTGCCGAACACTTACTGCAGCACATCGCTCATCTGCACCACGAAAACCAGATAGAACAACAGCAGTGCGCTCTGCCCTTGGAAACCCTGCAAATCCAGCAACGAGAGCGCCGGCGCGTGACTGATGCAGTAAATGCAGATCATCACGTCCCACTGAATTTTCGCCATACGCTCCAGAAAACCCTCGATGTCCTGGCTCAGCAAGGTAGTGGCCGGCAGCAAGAGGAAGGCATGCACCGGCATCAGCAGCGTGAACATCGAATAATTAGTAGTTACCTACCGTGCAGCAGTCTTTGGATCGCAGTGCCGGGCAAGGTGCCGTCTATTCGGTCATGCGAACTCTTAAACGCAATGTCTTATCTTGGATTTGCTCCAACCCTAGCGTGCCCAAAACTTTATCGTTCGACGTCTGCCCTTTGCATTCAAGTTCCTGTTTGAAGACTTTACTTAATCGGGAGTCTGAGTACTTGCAGTCGACTGACAGCAAATTCTCATCTGGCCCAAACCTTCTCAGTTCTTCATCGGCCAAGTCATCAACGTGTATCCAGACAGCGCTTAAGCCAAGCCTCTCTGGATCCTCGGTCATGTCCATAATCCAGAGTTTTATTCCGCTCAGTAGCGAGAGGCAGCCGCCAAGACTGGGGAGTAGTTTCACGTCGAATTTAGAGGTATGTGCAGTGGGCTTTGCGGGTTGGCTAAATTTCTTGACCCCAACGTTGGGGGCGCTCGGGTAGTTCTCGGGTACAAAACAGTAATGAGATGAAATTGGCTGATAGTACGCTTCGGCGTCAACCCTGATATTCGCAGGGACATCCATATTCAGTGTCGCAGAGCTTGAAAGTGAACCGCATGCAGTTCCGAATATTATGACGCTGGCCAATATCAAGGTTCGAAACCAATGCGCTGCAGTGGCGAGGTACAGGCTAGGCGTTAACAAGAGCATCAGTACTTCCTTATTGACTAAATTGATTTAGACGAACGAATCAATCTCCAGCTGAGATGGCGCTCCAACGGCATGTCCCCCGTCATTGCCGCGATCGCTGCATCGTGGCCCTGGGCGCCGGGAGGAATCATCGCCAGTTGCTCCTGAACGAGGTTTTCCGGGTGTGCATCCCGGCGCAGCAGGTTCTCCTGCACCCACTCGGGCTGTTCGGCATGGCTGCCGTAAACATAAGCCTCGGTGACTCGCTGGTTGCGCAAAGCGCAAAGCAAAACCGGCGACCGGATTAGGAGTTAGTACCACTCCGTTTGCGGTATGCATCGGCTTGGGTCTGGCGCAGGAGTTCATCCAGGCGGCGGGTAAGCTCGGCACGGGGTCGTCCTGGTTGACGATGCGGTGGTGGACCAGTGGCTGGACGCTGTTGATGAAAGTCGAATCGCTGGCGCGCGGTGCGCCGTAGGTGTAGAGCAAGATATCCGGTGAGTACTGAGGGTCGCGGCGCAGCATCTCGGACAAGATCAGTACTATTGCCCCGGCCCAGGCTGTGTCCGGTAATCAGCAGTTTTTGCCCGCTATAGAGTCTCTCGACCGTCAGATTCTGGAAAACCCGCTGATCATGACTGAACTGCAAATAATGCAACGCAGGCATCAGCGTCAGCTCATAGTGGGTCAGGCGTTTCCGCTTTCACCCACCCGCACATCTTCAATGCGCCCGTGAATACCTTCGTTGTCGAACCCGAATTGCAGAAATGCCGGCTGACTGAGCAGGCTTTCCAGATCGATATCTGCACGTTCGCTGGCTAGCTCGACCCGGATCGCGTATAGGCAGCTGATGGCTTCTGCACCATCAAATGCGAGCACCTTGGAGTCGTGGCGAAAGCCGGGATTCTGCAGGGTAAAAGGCGCGCAACTGCCCGTGCTGAACATACGCTTGTCCTTAAGCAGGTGAGTCGATGCGCGGTGTTCGAGCGTCCCTGATCGCCACGCGAAAAGAATTTGCCCAAGCAAGCTAGCAATGCGAGAAATAAATTGATGTAAGAAATATCCCTGACATTTGTCAGAGTATTCCGAAGTGAAAGTGTTGTGCGGATTGAAGGAAATGACTGTAGGAAGTCACTTCGATAATTATTGAGTTGGCACTGAAGTACAGCATTCACGAGATGAATAAAGTTTCAGAAAAATGAATTGCCATCAAATTGATGGCACTTTTTTTGTTGAGCGTTGTCGCCGCTGAATTGTTTGTAATTCCAGCGGGTTTTCGGAAAAATCCTACTTCTATTTTTTTCGAGAGTTGTCATGCTGGCCCCCGTGTAATAGGACGGATGTTCGACGCGATTCGCGCAGGCTGGATCGGGCCGCTCTGGATCAAGGGTTCTGAGGGCGCAGGGCAAATGTTCACAATATAATTCGCCATCAGGGATTCCCCTGCCACATATAGGGCGATCTCCTACACGGCCCAATGAACACTTCGTCTTGTTGTTTAACCAGATGCTTGCTAGTGGCCATCATAGTGATTACGATGCGCCCACTTGAAAGAGCACATCTCAATTGGATGAGTCGCTTCACCGCTCTTCGATACTGTCCCGCGCCGTGGCAACTCCAATAGGCGCATGACTGTAATCCTAATTAAAGGCCATGGATGTCCTACTCAAGCAAACTTTCCGCCCATTACCTCGAACTCGCAAAAGTCTCTGTTTCCAAAGAGAATTTCGCGGGCGAAGACGTTCGTTTTTCGAGCGAATTCGAGGCGCTGGAAAGCGAGCTGGCCAAGGCTTCGTCGATGCACGAAAGCGGGCAGATCGACTGGCTGAAAATCCGTGAAAACAGCGAAAATCTGCTGCGCACCCAATCCAAGGATTTGCGCGTCGGCGCCTGGCTGACCTGGTCGTTGTACCAGCGTGAATCCTTCCCCGGGCTGCTGGCCGGCCTCGGTCTGCTGCACCATCTGTCGGAAAATCACTGGGCCGACGTTCACCCGCTCAAACCACGCACCCGTGCCGCCGCCATCGGCTGGCTGGTGCCGCGTCTGGAGCAGGTGCTCACCGAAAACATCGCGATCAAGGAACAGCTGCCGATGTTCCGGCAGTTGTCCGAGCATCTGGCCGGCCTCGATGCCGCGTGCACCGAGCACTTGGGCGACGACGCGCCGCTGTTGCTGCCGCTCTCGCGTCGCTTGAAAACCATGATCCAGCGCGCCGCCGACAACCAGCCGGCCCCCGGTGTGGTGGGCGCAGCGGTGGCGCAGGTCAAGCAGGCCGCGAGCCAGTTGCTGACCCCCGGCGCACCGATCGACAACGAAAAAGACGCTTACAAGGCCCTGCGCGCCCAGCAGGAAAGCGCGCGTCCGTTGTGTGCCTGGTGGCTCAAGCAGAAGGCCACCGACCTGCGCGCCCTGCGTCTGAACCGCACTTTGCTCTGGCTGCCGATCGACGCGGTGCCTGAGCGTAATGCCGAGCAGATCACCGTGCTGCGCGGTCTGCCTGTCGACAAGCTCAAGCAGTATCAGGATCGCTTCGATCAGGGCAAATACGCCGACCTGCTGGTGGAACTGGAGGCGAGCCTGGCGAAGGCGCCGTTCTGGTTCGATGGTCAGAGGATGGTCTGGGAATGTCTCCAGAACCTCAACGCCGAGATGGCAATGCGCGAAGTGGAAATCCACTTCGCGCTTTTGGTTCAGCGCCTGCCCGGCATCATCGAATGTCGTTTCCATGACGGCGCGCCGTTTGCCGATCCGTCCACCCGGGCGTGGATCGCCGGCAATGTCATGCCGCACCTGCAAAGCGCCAGTGCGCCGCGCAAGGTCGAAACCGACGACGTTGAAACCCAGCCGGCCTGGGAAAAGGCCCTGCAGGAAGTGCTGCCGCTGCTGCGCAAGGAAGGCCTGAAGCCTGCCGTACAGATTCTCAAGCAGGGGCTGCAGTCGGCCCACGGTGGCCGCGAGCGGTTTTTCTGGCAGTTCGCCCTCGCCCGGCTGTGCTTCATGGCCAAGAAGTACGAACTGGCCAAGAACCAGCTCGAAACCCTCGATCAGACATTACAGGACTCAGGCCTGCACGCCTGGGAGCCCGATCTTGCATTGGAAGTGCTGCACCTGCTGCACAGTTGCTGCGAGTTGTTACCGCAGAACCATGCAGTGCGTGAACGCAAGGAAGAGATTTATCGCAGGCTGTGCCACCTCGATCTCGAAGTGGTACTCGAATAGGCCCCAGGGCCACAACCGCAAGGAGAAAAGCCATGGCCAAAGAAGGCTCGGTAGCCCCCAAGGAACGCATCAACGTCACCTTCAAACCCGCCACCGGCGGTGCTCAGGAAGAGATTGAACTGCCGCTGAAGCTGCTGGCAATCGGTGACTACACCCACCGCAAGGACGATCGCAAAATCGAAGATCGCAAGCCGATCAGCATCGACAAGATGACCTTCGACGAAGTGTTGGCCAAGCAAGAACTGGGTCTGACGCTGAGCGTGCCGAACCGTCTGCAGGAAGATGGCGAGGCCGACGAGCTGGCTGTGCAATTGCGCGTCAATTCGATGAAGGACTTCAACCCGGCCAGCCTGGTCGAGCAAGTGCCTGAGCTGAAAAAACTGATGGAACTGCGCGATGCGCTGGTGGCCCTCAAAGGCCCGCTGGGTAACGCACCTGCGTTCCGTAAAGCGATCGAAGGCGTGCTCGCCGACGACGAATCCCGCGGTCGCGTACTCGGTGAGCTGGGCCTGAACGCCGCAGCCCCGGACGCCTGAGACTCCAGCCAAGGAAGCCAACACAATGAGCACTAGCGCAGCACAAGAGAAGAGCGCCGAAAGCGGTGAGTACAGCATTCTCGACAGCATCATCGCCGAAACCCGTCTGACTCCGGACGACGAAGCCTACGACATCGCCAAGCGTGGCGTGTCGGCGTTCATCGAAGAACTGCTCAAGCCGCAGAACAACGGTGAGCCGGTCAAGAAGGCCATGGTTGACCGCATGATCGCCGAGATCGATGCCAAGCTCAGCCGTCAGATGGACGAGATCCTGCACCACCCGGACTTCCAGGCTCTGGAATCGTCGTGGCGTGGCCTGCAGTTGCTGGTCGATCGCACCAACTTCCGCGAAAACATCAAGATCGAAATCCTCAACGTCTCCAAAGAAGACCTGCTGGACGATTTCGAAGACTCGCCGGAAGTCATGCAGTCGGGCCTGTACAAGCACATCTACACCGCTGAATACGGCCAGTTCGGTGGTCAGCCGGTGGGCGCGATCATCGCCAACTACTTCATGTCCCCAAGCTCGCCGGACGTGAAACTGATGCAGTACGTGGCCAGCGTTTCGTGCATGTCCCACGCGCCGTTCATCGCGGCGGCCGGCCCGAAATTCTTCGGTCTGGAAAGCTTCACCGGCCTGCCGGATCTGAAAGATCTGAAAGACCACTTCGAAGGCCCGCAATTCGCCAAATGGCAGAGCTTCCGTACTTCGGAAGACTCCCGTTACGTCGGTCTGACCGTGCCGCGTTTCCTGCTGCGTAACCCGTACGATCCGGAAGAAAACCCGGTGAAATCGTTCGTGTACAAGGAAACCGTCGCCAACAGCCACGAGCACTACCTGTGGGGCAACACCGCGTTCGCGTTCGGCACCAAGCTGACCGACAGCTTCGCCAAATTCCGCTGGTGCCCGAACATCATCGGCCCACAGAGCGGTGGCGCAGTTGAAGACCTGCCGTTGCACCACTTCGAAAGCATGGGCGAAATCGAAACCAAGATCCCTACCGAGGTTCTGGTCTCCGACCGTCGTGAATACGAACTGGCCGAGGAAGGCTTCATCTCCCTGACCATGCGCAAAGGCTCCGACAACGCGGCGTTCTTCTCCGCCAGCTCGGTGCAGAAGCCGAAGTTCTTCGGCATCAGCGCAGAAGGCAAGGCGGCAGAGCTGAACTACAAGCTCGGCACCCAACTGCCGTACATGATGATCGTCAACCGCCTGGCTCACTACTTGAAAGTGCTGCAGCGCGAGCAACTCGGTTCGTGGAAAGAACGCACCGACCTCGAGCTGGAACTGAACAAGTGGATCCGCCAGTACGTGGCCGACCAGGAAAACCCGAGCGCCGAAGTCCGTGGCCGTCGCCCGCTGCGTGCTGCGCAAGTGATCGTCAGCGACGTTGAAGGCGAGCCGGGCTGGTACCGCGTCAGCTTGAACGTGCGTCCGCACTTCAAGTACATGGGTGCCGATTTCACCCTGTCGCTGGTTGGCAAGCTGGACAAAGAGTAAGAGCAGCTCATGGACGGATACGGCAGCCTTTTCGAACGCCTCAACGGCGATGCGGAACTACGCAAGGGCAGGAGCCTCGAGGCTTCTGCCATGGCGTCGGTGGCTGCCCATCTGGCCAAAATGCTCAGCACCCGGGCGGGCAGCGTGCAAACGCTGTCCGACTACGGGTTGCCCGATCTCAATGACATGCGCCTGAGCCTGCACGACTCCCTGAGTCAGGCCCGCCTGGCCATCGAAAGCTTCATCGAAGCCTACGAACCGCGCCTGAGCAACGTGCGTGTCATTTCCCTGCCGCGTGACCACGACCAGCTGCGGCTGGCCTTCAGCATCGAAGGCCTGCTGGAAGTCGAGGGTTTCAAGCGTCAGGTCAGTTTTTCCGCGCGCCTGGATGGCAGCGGTCAAGTGAAGGTCACCTAAGGAGATTCCCGATGTCTGGCAAACCCGCAGCACGCGTATCCGACCCCACCGCTTGCCCACTTCCAGGCCACGGTACCAACCCGATCGCCGCCGGTTCCGGCGACGTGTTCTTCGACGGCCTCGCGGCCGCCCGCCAAGGCGATGCCTCGGCGTGTGGTGGTGCGTTGGTTGGCGATCTGGCGACCACCGTTTTGATCAATGGCAAACCAGCTGCGACCGTAGGTTCGGTTGGTTCTCACGGCAATAAAGTCACGGCAGGTTCCGGGACGGTGATTATCGGGAATTCGCATTCGCCGGCGCCGTTTGTGCCACCAATTCCGTTGAACATATTTGGCTTTGATGTACGTGTTCAGTTAATGGACCCAGTATCGGGAGCCCCACTTAAAAATATTGCATACACCGCTACGCTTGAGGATGGTTCGGAAATTCGAGGCGTAACAGACGATACCGGACTATCCAAGTCGCTGGGCTCAAAAGCTCAAGTCCAAAATATACAAATTTCGGCTATACCAAATTGGTTGGTTAGGGGAGAGTGAAATGCCTCAAGCCGTAAAAGTCGCAACTGTAGCGACCACTCCTGCTAAGGATAAGACCCCAGTACAAATTTACTTGGTAAGTGATCATGATTTTGTGATTCCTGTTGTGTTTCCGGACTACAAAATTCATGTGGAGGCTTTGGGTATTAGTCATAAGTTCTCTGACCTAGGTCACGCAGGTGTACTAATTGTCAACGGTAAAACGGGGCTGACGAAGTACGGAGAGTACGGGCGTTATGAAGGAGCAGGTCCACCGGGAATTGTGAGGTTACGCCCCGTTCCTAATGTGACGATCAAAGGCGGAGCGATTACTGAGTCATCACTCAAAAAAACGTTGAGAAGTATGTCTTTAGCTTATGGTCAGTCGAGCAATGTGTCTGGGGTTGTGCTCAGGGGGGCCGCTTTTTCTCAGGCCGAAGCGTGGCTTAAAAATAAAGAAAAAGACAACGACAACATGAATAGAGAACCGTACAGCATAAGAAGCCACAACTGCATGACGTTTGTGGCTGATTTAGTTGATAGTCTGGATCTCGGTGCGCCTAAAAGATCCTATTTTGCAGTGATACCAAAAGATTATATGGAGGATTTCCAAGAAACAAAGCCAGATCTGGATTACACATTCAGCAGCGATACGTTGGAGATAAAAGATTGATCTGGTTGAAGCGTTTTCTGATGGCCGTTGGTGCACTGTCTCTGTTGATAGCATTCGGGGTAATGTTTTTTATGGATTTTTCAGAAGATAAGCCGCATGTACTCAGCGAATATCCAAATGCTCATTGGAGAGGTGGTGCTGATGGAGGTCAATACATTGAAGTGACTAAGTCAGAACCTCCATATTATTTCGTTCAAGTCAGGCATGAAAGTGGTGAGTTGTGGGATGAAGGATGGCTCAAGTTTGGAGACGAGAATAGCGAGCCACTCACATCTAACAGTGTAATTGCCTTTTCAGGAGAAGGTGTTATTTATCTTCAGCAACGCAAAGTCCTAAGTTCTGAAAAAGCTAAAGCGAAATAGCTATGAGCAAATATTGAAAGGCATTCTTGGGTATACGTTGGAAGCTGATGAAAATATCTGAAGCAGGTGAAATTCAAGGCTACCTCGCCTTTGTTGCCGACAGCGACCTGTTCGGCTGGCTGGCCCTGTTGAGCTTTTTTTTACTCGCGGCAGCAATTTTTCCCGCTGCTCGGAAATCGCGCCTGCACCGTGTGATGACGTTTTCGGTTCTGGTAGCCATTGTTGCTATCCATGGCTTTGGTTCGTGGTATGGGAATTTGAGGCTTGCATGAGTAGCTACGTTCGTCTCGCCCTATGCCTATTAATCCACGCCCTCGGATGCGTGGCTTATGCATTTTTGAATGACGCGGTTGTGCATGCTTACAGGCTTTTTAACGGCGGATTTACCTCCCATGGTGTCGCCATCGGCATTGCGAGTTACGCACTGTTTTACATTTTTCTGGGCGTCAACCTGATCGTTGCGCTGATTCCAGGTCTGGTCGCCAAGCTGGCCATCCTTTTTCTGATGGTGGGCTTCATCCTGCTCTGGATGCTACCCGACAACCCGTTAAGAGCCCTGTTTTACGGCGTAGCTCAAGGCTGCGTCACGTTGCTGGCGATCCTCACCACTCAAGTCATCGAGTTGCGTTGGGCTTTGCGAAACATCGCAGGTCGCATTCAGCCAAGTCAGCCTGCAGGTGCAATCCAATGACCAGGTCGGACATCCAGCGTAATCCGCAGGACAGTTATTCCATGAGTTCCACTACCAGGCAGGTAACCCGTGTCCTTTAACCACTACTACCAAAGCGAACTCACCGCACTGCGCCAACTCGGTCGCCGTTTCGCCGAGCGTAGTCCGGCGTTGGCGCCGTTCCTGGGCCAGGCTGGGCGGGATCCTGATGTGGAGCGGTTGCTGGAAGGCTTTGCGTTCCTCACCGGGCGGCTGCGGCAGAAGCTCGATGACGAGCTGCCGGAGCTCAGCCATTCGCTGATGCAGTTGTTGTGGCCGAACTACATGCGCCCGCTGCCGGCGTTCAGCATTTTGCAGTTCGATCCGTTGAAGCGTTCCGGGCCGGCGCTTTTGGTCGAGCGCGATACGCCGATTGAAAGCAAACCGATCGAAGACGTGCGTTGCCGTTTCCGCACCTGCTACCCGACCGAAGTGCTGCCTCTGGATCTGGCCGCGCTGAACTACTCGGTGAAGGGCGACGGTTCGCTGCTCAGCCTGCGTCTGGAGATGAGCGCCGACGGTCACCTCGGTGAGCTGGAGTTGAGCAAACTGCGCCTGCACTTTGCCGGCGAACGCTACATCAGCCAGATGCTCTACCTGAGCCTGCTGCGCAACCTGGAAGGCATCGAGCTGATCCCGCTCGACGGCGCCGGCAAGCCAATCGATGGCGTGGCCGGCAAACCGATGGCGTTCAAGATTCCCGGTGACCGGGTCAAGCCGGTGGGCTTTGCCGAAGAAGAAGCGTTGATCCCGTATCCGCTGAACACTTTCCGTGGCTATCGCTACCTGCAGGAATACTTCGCCTTCCAGGACAAGTTCCTGTTCGTCGACGTCAACGGTCTGGACATCCTCAAGGCGCTGCCGGAAGACACCCTCAAGCAGATGCGCGGCCTGGAGTTGCGTTTCGATATCCGCAAGAGCGGCATCATGCGCATGCGTCCGACCCTGGATAACGTGAAGCTGTTCTGCACGCCGATTGCCAACCTGTTCGCGCACGACGCCTTGCCGATCCGCCTCGACGGCAAGCAGGATGAATACCTGCTGCTGCCGGCGGAATACGATCTGGAAAACTGCGGCGTGTTCTCGGTGGAAACCGTCACCGGCTGGAAGCCCGGCGGCCTCGGTTATCAGGAGTACGTGCCGTTCGAATCCTTCGAGCATGACCCGAGTTTCGACGTGCCCAACAGCCGTCCGCACTACAGCATCCGCCAGCGTTCGTCGTTGCTGCATGACGGCCTCGACACCTACCTGAGCTTCGGCATCCGCCACACCGAAGCCCACGAAACCCTGTCGATCGAGCTGATGTGCACCAACCAGAACCTGCCGCGCAAGCTCAAGCTCGGCGACATCTGCATGGCCTGCGAAGAGACTCCGGAGTTCTTGAGTTTCCGCAACATCACCCCGGCCACTTCGAGTTTCGCGCCGCCGCTGAACCGTGACTTCCTGTGGAAGCTGATCAGCAACATGTCGCTCAACTATCTGTCGTTGGCCGACGTCAACGCGTTGAAGGTGATTCTCGAAACCTACGACCTGCCGCGCTACTACGACCAGCACGCGGAGAAGGTCAGCAAACGCCTGCTCGGCGGCCTCAAGCACATCAAGCACCATCACGTCGACCGGCTGCACCGTGGCTTGCCGGTGCGCGGTCTGCGCACCGAGCTGACCATCGACCCGGAAGGGTATATCGGCGAAGGCGACCTGTTCGTTTTCGCTTCGGTTCTTAACGAGTTTTTCGCGCTTTACGCCAGTCTCAATTCGTACCACGAGCTGCGGGTAAAAAGCACACAGGGAGAGGTGTACCAATGGACACCACGTATGGGCCTGCAGCCCCTGCTTTAAGCGGGCTGACCAAGGTAATACGCGAGTACTCGCTGTTTCAGGCCGTGCTGCTGGTGATCGACCGGCTGCGCGAGGCGCACCCGTACCTCAGCGAAGACGATTTGTACGATCAGGTGGAGTTCCAGGCCAACCCTAGCCTGGGCTTTCCGCGCAGCGACGTCGATCGCGTGGAGTTTTTCGAAGAGCACGGGCAGATGCGCGCGCGCATGCGTTTCAACCTGATCGGGCTGGTCGGCTCCGGTTCGCCGCTGCCGGCGTTCTACGGCGAACAGGCCTTGGGCGACAGCGAGGACGGCAACCCGACGCGCAACTTCCTCGACCTGTTCCACCATCGCCTGCAACGACTGATGCTGCCGATCTGGCGCAAGTACCGCTATCGCGCCAGCTTCCAGAGCGGAGCGATCGACCCGTTCTCCTCGCAGCTGTTCGCGCTGATCGGTCTGGGTGGCGACGAGATCCGCAAGGCCAAGGAACTGAACTGGAAGCGTCTGCTGCCATACCTCGGGTTGCTCAGCTTGCGCGCGCACTCCGCGGCGCTGATCGAAGCCGTGCTGCGTTACTACTTCAAGCACGAAGACCTGGTCATCGAGCAGTGCATCGAGCGTCGCGTGGAGATCCTCGACGAGCAGCGCAACCGTCTCGGTCGCGCCAACAGCCTGCTCGGTGAAGACCTGGTGCTGGGCGAACAGGTGCGCGACCGCAGCGGCAAATTCCGCATTCACATCACCGAACTCGACTGGGAGCGATTCCACGAATTCCTGCCGATCGGTTTCGGTTACCAGCCGCTGTGCGCGCTGGTGCGGTTCACCTTGCGTGACCCGCTCGATTACGACATTCGCCTGGTGCTGCGCCCGGAAGAAATCCGCGAACTGCGCATTGGTGAGAAGAACGACTGTCGCCTGGGGTGGACCAGTTGGCTGGGCTGCGAAAAGGCAGACGGCGTGGTCACCCTGGGCAGCAAAATTCATTAAGGACGTGAGCCATGATCAACGTAGACCTGCAACAACTCATCCAGGCGCTGGACGCCGAAACCCGTCGCGATCTGGAGCGTTCCGCTGAACGTTGCGTGGCCCGTGGCGGCAGCAAGATCCTCGTCGAAGACCTGCTGCTGGGTCTGCTGGAACGTCAGAATGGCTTGCTGTCCCGCGCTTTGCAGGATGCCGATGTCGACGCCGGTGAACTGAGCGCCGCGCTGCAATCTCGCGTTGAACACAGCGCCTCGCGCAACCCGGTATTCGCCCCGGAACTGGTGCAGTGGCTGCAAGACGCGCTGCTGGTGGCCAACCTCGAACTGGGCCAGACCCAGGTCGAAGACGCCGCGTTGATCCTCGCGCTGCTGCGCAACCCGATGCGCTACGCCGGCAGCCGTTACCAGCCGCTGCTCGCAAAACTGAACATCGATCGCCTGAAGGAATTTGCCCTGTCGCAACAGGAGCAACCGGCCGCCAACGGCAAACCGGCGGCGCAAGGCGAATCGCTGCTGCAGCGCTTCACGCACAACCTGACCCAACAGGCCCGCGACGGCAAACTCGACCCGGTGCTGTGCCGCGATGGCGCGATCCGGCAGATGGTCGACATCCTTGCCCGTCGCCGCAAAAACAACCCGATCGTGGTCGGTGAGGCCGGCGTCGGTAAAACCGCCATCGTTGAGGGCCTGGCCTCGCGCATCGCTGCCGGTGAAGTGCCGCAGGTGCTCAAGGGCGTCGAGCTGCTGTCGCTGGACATGGGCCTGCTGCAGGCCGGTGCCAGCGTCAAAGGTGAATTCGAGCGTCGTCTCAAAGGCGTGATCGACGAGGTCAAAGCCTCGCCGAAACCGATCATCCTGTTCATCGACGAAGCCCACACCCTGATCGGCGCGGGCGGCAATGCCGGCGGATCCGACGCAGCCAACCTGCTGAAACCGGCGCTGGCCCGTGGCGAGCTGCGGACCATCGCCGCCACCACCTGGGCCGAGTACAAGAAATACTTCGAGAAGGATCCGGCGCTGGCCCGGCGTTTCCAACCGGTGCAGTTGCACGAACCGACCGTCAGCGAAGCGGTGACCATTCTGCGTGGTCTGGCGCAGGTCTACGAGAAGAGCCACGGCATCTACCTGCGGGACGACGCGGTAGTTTCCGCTGCCGAGTTGTCCGCCCGCTATCTGGCCGGTCGCCAACTGCCGGACAAAGCCGTCGACGTGCTCGACACCGCGTGTGCCCGCGTGCGCATCAGCCTCGCCGCCGCCCCGGAAAGCCTCGAACGCCTGCGCGGCGAACTGGCCGAAGGTGGCCGTCAACGTCAGGCTCTGCGCCGCGATGCCGAGGCCGGTTTGCTGATTGACTACGAAGCGCTGGATGCGCTGGAAGCGCGACTGGACGAAGCCGAAAGCGAAATGGTCGCGCTGGAAAGCCTGTGGACCGAACAGAAGCAGCTGGCCGAGCGCCTGCTGGAACTGCGTCAGCAACTGGCCAAGGCTCGTGAAGCTGCTGCCGTCGAGCCGACCGTCAGCGTTGAAGAAGACGCCGAAGGCACGGTGATCGAAACCCTCGCCGCCGAGGTCGAGGAAGGCCAGAGCGTCGAAGCGCTGGAAGCCGAGCTGCACCAGACCCACAGCGCCCTGACCGCTGCGCAGGTCAAAGAGCGTCTGGTCAGCTTCGAAGTCTGCCCGCGTCTGGTGGCCGAAGTGATCAGCGCCTGGACCGGCGTGCCGCTGGCGCAACTGGCCCGCGAACACAACGCCAAGGTCGCGAGTTTCGCCACCGACCTGCGCACGCGCATCCGTGGTCAGGAACAAGCCGTGCACGCTCTGGATCGCTCGATGCGCGCCACCGCCGCTGGCCTGAACAAACCGGACGCGCCGGTCGGCGTATTCCTGCTGGTCGGCCCGAGCGGCGTCGGCAAGACCGAAACCGCGCTGGCCCTGGCTGACCTGCTGTACGGCGGTGACCGTTTCATCACCACCATCAACATGTCCGAATTCCAGGAGAAGCACACCGTCTCGCGTCTGATCGGTGCGCCACCGGGCTACGTCGGTTATGGCGAGGGCGGCATGCTCACCGAAGCGGTGCGGCAGAAGCCGTATTCGGTGGTGCTGCTCGATGAAGTCGAGAAGGCCGATCCGGACGTACTCAACCTGTTCTACCAAATCTTCGACAAGGGCGTGGCGAACGACGGCGAAGGTCGCGAAATCGATTTCCGCAACACTTTGATCCTGATGACCTCGAACCTGGGCAGCGACAAGATCAGCGACCTCTGCGAAGACGGCGCCCGCCCGACCGCCGAGCTGCTGGAAGAGACCATTCGCCCGGTGCTGAGCAAACACTTCAAACCGGCGCTGCTGGCGCGGATGAAAGTGGTGCCGTACTACCCGGTCGGCGGCCCGGTGCTGCGCGAGCTGATCGAGATCAAGCTCGGTCGTCTCGGCGAGCGCCTCAACCGTCGTCAGCTGGATTTCAGCTGGTGCCAGAACCTCGTCGACCACCTGTCCGAGCGTTGCACGCAAAGCGAAAGCGGCGCGCGCCTGATCGACCATCTGCTCGACCAGCACGTGCTGCCGCTGGTAGCCGACCGCTTGCTCGATGCGATGGCCACCGGTGAAAGCCTCAAGCGTGTGCATGCCACGCTCGACGGCAACGCCAGCGTGACGTGCGAGTTCGCCTGAGGTGGGTGTGATGTTCACTCAAGTGCCGCAGCCACTGGTCTATGCCGAAGCCTTGCTGGCGCAGTTCGCCAGCCTGTCGCGCGCGGCGGACGGTGCTGCGCTGCTGGGTGACTTCGTGCGTGGTCTGGCCGAGCTGAGCGGTTGCGAATTGACCCAGCTGTACCTGCTCGACGCCACCCACACCTGCCTGGGGATGAACGCCGAATGCCTCGACGGCGCGCTGCAACCGCGCGCCGCCACCAGCCTGCCGGCGGACTACAACGGTGAGCAGTTGCTGCAGTTTGCCCTGTGCCAGAACCGCGTGGTGTGCCTGGATGATCTGGGTGCCAGCCTGCACGAAACCAGTTTCCTGCCGGCCACCGCCGGAGCCTGGCAATCGCTGCTGTGCGTGCCGCTGGTCAATCAGCAGAAGGCGGTAGAAGGCCTGCTGCTGTGCGCCAGTCGTCGTCACGTTGACCTGCAGGGTTTTGCCGATTCCCTCGGCCAGCTCGGCTCGTTCGTCCTTGGTCAGTTGCACTTGCTGCAACGCCTGCGTCAGCCGGTCGGGGTCGAGACGCCAGTGAGTCGTAGCGTGCCGAGTCTCAACGGCTATGGCCTGATCGGCAAAAGCGCGGCGATGCGCCAGACCCACTCGCTGATCAGCAAAGTCCTGCACAGCCCGTACACCGTGCTGTTGCGCGGCGAGACCGGCACCGGCAAGGAAGTGGTGGCGCGGGCGATTCACGATTGCGGTCCCCGTCGCTCCCAGGCGTTCATCGTGCAGAACTGCGCAGCGTTCCCGGAAAACCTGCTGGAAAGCGAGCTGTTCGGCTACCGCAAGGGCGCCTTCACTGGCGCTGATCGCGACCGCGCCGGACTGTTCGATGCGGCCAACGGCGGCACCTTGTTGCTCGATGAAATCGGTGACATGCCGCTGTCGCTGCAGGCGAAGATTCTGCGGGTGTTGCAGGAAGGCGAGATCCGCCCGCTGGGTTCCAACGACACGCACAAGATCGACGTGCGCATCATCGCCGCGACGCACCGCGACCTGGCGGTGCTGGTCAGCGAAGGCAAATTCCGCGAGGACTTGTACTACCGCCTGGCACAGTTCCCGATCGAACTGCCGGCCCTGCGTCAGCGCGAAGGCGACATCCTCGATCTGGCCCGGCACTTCGCCGACAAGGCCTGCGCTTACCTGCAGCGCGACCCGGTGCGTTGGTCCGACGCGGCGCTTGAACACCTGTCCGGTTACACCTTCCCCGGCAACGTGCGGGAACTCAAGGCACTGGTCGAGCGCGCGGTGCTGTTGTGCGAGGGCGGCGAATTGCTGGCCGAGCATTTCTCCCTGCGCATGGAGCCGATGCCCGAAGACCATAGCGGCCTGAACCTGCGCGAACGCCTGGAGAAAGTCGAACGGACTTTGTTGCTCGACTGCCTGCGCAAGAACGACGGCAACCAGACCCTCGCTGCCCGCGAACTGGGCCTGCCGCGCCGCACGCTGCTCTACCGCCTCGGGCGCCTGAATATCAACCTGGGTGACTTCGATGGTTGATCTGCAGAAGTGTCCTGAATCGGAATATTCCCCTGTGGCGAGGGAGCTTGTCGAATCGTCGCACCGTCCCGCTCGGCTGCGCAGCAGTCGCAACCCGATGAACTCGGTTTCCCTGAGGCACCGCAGTGTCTGGTTTTGGGGCTGCTGCGCACCCCGGCGGGAGCAAGCTCCCTCGCCACAAATTGCTCATTTGCCACAAGAGGTGCGTGCACCTCGCTGGTCTGGCTCAAGGCCCCGATGTAGAGCCTTCGAGACCACCCAAAGAATTAATTTCAGCGCCGCCCGCAAGGGTCGGCGCTTTGTGCTTTGTCTACCCCTGGAGACCCTCTGATGTCTGTTCGTCACTGGCACGCTGTCCTGCTGACCCTCGTCGTTCTATGCGGCCTTGGCGGCTGTAGCGGCAATTACAAATTCAACGACAACGACTATCGCCCGTTGGGTGATCCGCAAGCGGTCAATCGCGGCAAGTGACCGCAAGGAGCATCAAACATGGAATTGGTTTTCGAAATGCTGAACACCAAGCAGTTCGTGCCCACCGAGTTGTGCCAGAAGACCTTCAAACAGGCTGGCGGCGTGATCGGGCGGGGCGAGGACTGCGACTGGATCATTCCTGATCGCAAGCGTCATCTGTCCAATCACCACGCGATTGTCAGCTACCGCGAGGGCACGTTTTTCCTCACCGACACCAGCAGCAACGGTGTCCAGGACGGCGACAGCGGCGCACGCCTGCACAAGGGCGAACCGGTGCGCATCGAGCACGGCAGCACCTACGTGCTCGGTGACTTCGAGATTCGTGCGCGGCTGGTGCGTGACCCGGCGACCTTCGACGGTGAAGTCGGCCGTCCGCGTGCCGCTGGCAGCATCATTCCGGACGACGCCTTCCTCGATCTTGATCCGCTGAACGCGATTGAACAGCAAGAGCGCGTCTATTCGGAAATCGACGAACTGTTGGCCCCGACCGCCAAGCCCGAGGACTCCCGTCAGCGCGCCGACTATGCGCGCATCGACATGGAAAGCCTGATGGTGCCGGAGCTGATCGCCCCGGTTGAGCCCGAGCCAGCTCCGGCCCCGAAGGTCGTCGAGCGGCAGAGCGAGGGTTTCTGGGAGCATTTCGGCGCGGCGCTGGGCGTTGACGTCAAAGGCCTGGATCACGACGCCCGCGAAGCGCTGGCACTCAACGCCGCACGCCTGCTGCGGCAGAGCATCGGCGGTTTGCAGCAGAGCCTGCGCACCCGTTCGGAGCTGAAAAACGAACTGCGTCTGGCCCAGACCACCGTGCAAGGCACCAACAAGAACCCGCTGAAATTCGCCGTCGATCCGAGCGAAGCGCTGGAGATTCTGTTGCAGCCGCACAAGCCCGGGCACTTGCCAGCCGAGCAGGCGATCTCCCGTGCGTTCCGCGATCTGCAAGCGCATCAGGTCGCGCTGCTCACCGCCAGCCGCGCCGCCGTGCGCGGCACCCTGGAGCACTTCTCGCCAGAGCAGTTGACCCTGCGGTTCGAGCGCGACAACAAGCCGTTGATCGCCACGTCGGGCGGGCGCTGGAGAGCGTTCGGCCGTTACCACCAGGCACTGCGTCAGGACGATGACTGGAGCGAGCGCCTGCTGGCCCGCGATTTCGCCCAGGCCTACGAAGAACAGATCCGCCTGATCTCCACCCTCCACACCGACCACCAAGGATGATGCGCATGTCTCGCCGCTCGACCGCTTTTTTCAAGACGCTGACTGCGCTCACCGTACTGGTGCTGCTCGCCGGTTGCTCGTCGCTGTCGCCGTACTCGAAAGTGACCAAAGTCAATCTGAAGCTGACCGGCAGCGATCAGCTCAACCCGGACCTCAACGGTCGTCCGTCGCCGATCGTTGTGCGCCTGTTCGAACTCAAGCACCCGGTAACCTTCGAGAACGCTGATTTCTTCAGCCTCTACGAGCGCGCCAAGGAATCCCTCAACCCGGATCTGGTGGCCAGCGAAGAACTCGAACTGCGCCCGGGTGAGACCGTGGAAATGAAGCTCAGCGTGGAGGAGGGTAGCCGCTACGTCGGCGTTCTTGCCGCCTACCGTGATCTGCCGGAAACCAAGTGGCGCTACACCGTGCAGGTCACGCCGCTGGAACTGACCGATGCCGATCTGACCCTGGATCAGGCCGGTATCCGCAACACCCATGAAGCGCTCGCCAAGGCGGATGACTGAACATGAATACCCATAAAGTCATTTGGCAGGAAGGCATGTTGCTGCGGCCGCAGCACTTCCAGCACAACGATCGCTACTACGATCACCAGATGAAAACCCGCACCCAGTTGCTGGGTGGCTACACCTGGGGTTTCCTCAATCTGGAGATCGACCTGCAGTTCCTCAACATGGGCAAACTGGTGATCAGTGCCGCCTCTGGGATCCTGCCGGACGGCAGCCTGTTCGAACTCGGCGGCAACACCGAGCCGCTGGCGCTGGACGTGCCGCCGAACACCGGCAACACGCCGATTTACCTGGCGCTGCCGTTGGTCACCGGTAATCACATCGAGGCGCGCCGTCCGGAGCAGTCCGATGTGCTCGCGCGGTACACCGCGTATGACGCCGAAGTGGCTGACTCCAACGCCGGCGACGATTCCGCCAGCCAGGTCAGCTGTGGCCGCCCGGACTTCAAGCTGTTGCTCGGCGAGCAGCAGAGCGATCAGGCCTATGTGAAGCTGAAGATCTGCGACGTGCTCGACACTACGCCGGACGGCGTGATCAGCCTCGATCCGGATTTCGTACCGACTTACATCCAGGCCCACGCTTCCAGTTATCTGCTGTCGTGCCTGAAAGAAGTCATCAGCATGCTCAACCACCGTGGCGACACGATTGCCGAGCGGATTCGCTCCAACGGCAAGGTCGGTGGCGCGGAAGTCGGCGACTTCATGATGCTGCAACTGATCAACCGTACCGAACTGCTGCTGCGCCACTACCTCGGTCTGGAGCAGGTGCACCCGGAAGAGTTGTACCGCACGCTGCTGACCATGCTTGGTGATCTGGCGACCTTCTCCAGCGACAGCAAGCGCCCGCGTCTGGACAGCCGCTATTCCCACGCCGATCAGGGCGCGAGCTTCCGCAAACTGATGGAAGCGATTCGTCAGGTGCTGTCGATGGTGCTGGAACAGCACGCCATCGAACTGATCCTGCAGGCGCGTCAGTACGGGATCATCGTTTCGCCGTTGCACGACCACAAACTGCTCGGCTCGGCGTCGTTCGTGCTGGCGGCAAGTGCCAACTGCGACTCCGAAGAACTGCGCCACCGCTTGCCGGCGCACCTCAAGGTCGGCCCGGTGGAGCGCATCCGCCAACTGGTCAACCTGCACCTGCCGGGGATCAAGGTCAAACCGTTGCCGGTGGCCCCGCGGCAGATCGCGTTCCACTCGAACAAAACCTACTTCATCCTCGAACTCAGTTCCGAAGACCTGGCGCAACTCGAGCGCTCCGGCGGCTTCGCGTTCCACGTGTCCGGCGAATTCGCCGAGCTTGAACTGAAATTCTGGGCCATCAGGAACTGACCGACATGATCAAGGAAACGGATTACAACCAGGACGACAAAACCGTCCTGCTCGATCGTCAGGGCCACGGACCGGCAGCCAGTCCGCTGACCGACTTCGCCGCGCCGCCGCGCTTCGAGCAACTGGAAGAACGGATGATCTACGCCGCGCGCCTGCGCCCGGCGGAGGCGTTCAACATCAGCCTCAATTCGCTGGTGGCGGCGTCGTCCGAACTGCTCTCGGAAGTGGTGCGCCTCAAGCACAGCGAAACCCGCGAAGACCTCTACGCGCTCAACGAGCGCCTGACCGCCGGGCTCAAGCTGTTTGAAGTGCGCGCGTTGCACAACGGCGCCGAAAGCAGTCAGGTGATGGCCGCCCGTTACGTGCTCTGCACCGTGGTCGACGAAGCTGTCGTGACCACACCGTGGGGCAACGAAAGCGAGTGGTCGCAGATGAGCCTGCTCAGCAGCTTCCACAACGAGACGTTCGGCGGCGAGAAGTTCTTTCAGCTGCTTGATCGGCTGTCGAAGAACCCGGTCAAACACCTGCCGATGCTAGAGCTGATGTACCTGTGCCTGTCCCTCGGTTTCGAGGGCAAGTACCGCGTGCAGGCGCGTGGCATGCTCGAGCTCGAAGGCATCCGCGACGCCCTGTACCGGCAGATCCGCCAGTTGCGTGGCGACGTGCCGCGCGAGTTGTCGCCGCACTGGGAAGGCCTCAACGATCAGCGCCGCAACCTGGTGCGCATCGTGCCGGCGTGGATGGTGGTGCTGTTCACTGTCGTCTGCCTGGTGGTGATGTATTCGGGCTTCGCCTGGGTTCTGGGCGAGCAGCGCGACACTGTTCTGCAACCCTATCAGCCGATCGATCCGGCCGCGGTTCAACCGCAGTCGCAGCCGTAACAGGGACGTGTGATGAAAAAGTTTTTCAAGAAAGTCGGCGCCTTCCTGCGCAAGACCTGGGTCTGGACCTTGCTGCTGGTGCTGTTCGTGGCATTGCTGGTGTGGTTCGTCGGCCCGTTGTTGGCGGTGGATGACTACAAGTTCTGGGAGAGCGCGACCTCGCGCCTGCTGACCATCAGCGTGCTGTTCCTGATCTGGGGCCTGACCATGGTCTTCGTCAGTTGGCGCGCGGGCATCCGCAAGAAAGCCGTCGAAGAAACCGAAGACGGTCAGGATCGCATTCGTCGTGACGAGCTGATCGAAGAAGAGCAGAAAGAGTTGAAGGCGCGCTTCAAGGACGCGCTGAAAACCCTGAAGACCTCGAGCCTGTATCGCGGCCGCAGCGAACGCTGGCGCAACGACTTGCCGTGGTACCTGCTGATCGGTCCGCAGGCTTCCGGCAAGACCAGCCTGCTGGACTTCTCCGGGCTGGAATTCCCGATCAACAAGATCGACCGCAAGCTGACCCGCGACACCCTCGGCACCCGTCATTGCGACTGGTACTTCGCCGACCACGGTGTACTGATCGACACCGCCGGACGTTACACCACACAGCCGGACGCGGAAGTCGACGGCAGCGCCTGGACCACCTTGCTCGAGTTGCTGCGCAAGCGTCGTCGCGGGCGTCCGTTGAACGGTGTGCTGGTGACCATTCCTGTGGAATCCCTCACCGGTGGCAGCGAGCAGGACATCGACACCCTGGCGCGCCAGGTGCGCGGTCGTCTGCAAGACGTCTATCAGAAACTGCACGTCGATGTGCCGGTGTATCTGGTGCTGAGCAAGGCGGACAAGCTGCTCGGTTTCGACGAGTTCTTCGATCAACTGACCCGCGAAGAAAGCGATCAGGTGCTGGGGACCAGTTTCCGCAAGGATCAGGTCGGCACCGACGTGGCGGTACTGCGCAGCGAGTTCGAAGAGCTGCTGCGGCGCCTGAACAATCAAGTGATCATGCGCATGCACTCCGAGCGCGATACCCAGCGCCGTGGCCGCATCCTCGACTTCCCGCATCAACTGGGGCAGATCGGCGAGCGCCTGTGCCTGTTCGTCGACCTGGCGTTCACCGGCAACCGCTACCAGCGTGCGACGCTGTTGCGTGGTTTCTACCTGACCAGCGCTCCGCATCTGACGCAGGAAATGGACGCGAACACCGCCGGCATCGGTGCCAACCTGGGCATGAATGCCGGTGTGCTGCCGACCCTGCGCAGCGGCCGTTCGCGCTTCATCCATCATCTGCTCAGCCGGGTGATCTTCCCCGAGTCGGATCTGGCCGGTCTGGACAAGCGCGAGCGCAGCCGCATTCATTGGGGCCAGCGTGCGTTGTACGTCGGTGCACTGGCGGCACTGGCGCTGTTCGGCATGCTCTGGGCCGGTGGTTTCTCGGCCAACTATGAGCGTCTGGAAAACCTGCGCACACTGGCGCAGAACTGGACTCAGCAGCGTTCAGCGCTGACTCCGCGTGATGATGCGATGGGCGTGCTGAAAACCCTCGACACCAGCTACGCCGCGACTCAGGTGTTCCCGAAGAAAGGCGACGTCTCGTACCACGAGCGTGGCGGTCTGTATCAGGGCGAAGACGTCAATCCGGTGGTCAGGCAAGCCTACGAGCATGAGCTCGAAGCGCAATTGCTGCCACGGGTCGCGACCCTGCTTGAAGGGCAGATCCGCGCCAACATGAAGGACCGCGACAAGCTGCTCAACAGCCTGCGTGCGTACCTGATGCTGAACATGAAAGACCGTCGTGACGCGGCGTGGCTCAAGGACTGGGTCGCCACTGACTGGTCACAGCGCTACACCGGCAACACCGCGGTGCAGAACGGCTTGAACACCCACCTTGAGCGTCTGCTGAAGCAGCCGTTCATCTACCCGCTGAACGATCAACTGGTGACTCAGGCACGTCAGGTGCTGCGCGCCGAATCGCTGGCCACCGTGGTCTACCGCATGCTCCGCGAGCAGGCACGCAACCTGCCGGAATACCGTTTCAGCCAACACCTTGGCCCGCAGGGCTCGCTGTTCATCGGCACCGAATACGTGATCCCGGGGTTCTACACCCAGCAGGGTTATCAGCAGTATTTCTCGGTGCAGGGCTCGGCGCTGGTCACCGACATCCTGCGTGACAACTGGGTGCTGGGCGAAGGCGCGGGCATCAGCGACATGGACTTGCGTCGCCTGATGGTCGAACTGGAGCAACTGTACTTCCGCGACTACGCCAATTACTGGAGCGAAGCCGTTGGCCAAGTGGCCTTGCCGCCGATCAGCGACGCCGGTGAAGGCGCCGAGCAACTGGCGGGCCTGACGTCGGCCAACTCGCCGGTGCTGGCATTGCTCACTGAAGTGCGCGAGAACACGCGCTTCCCGGCGGCTGCCGATCCGGTGGATGAAGCTGGTGATGCCGCCGATGCACTGGCAGGGCAGAAGGGCAAACTGGGCAAGGTCGGCAAACTGGCCTCGGCTGTCGCCGACAAGGCTTCGGCGCTGAACGTGGCGAAGAGCCTCCCGGATACCGCGAAGAAATCCCTGCAACGTCGCTTCGAGCCGCTGCATCGTTTGCTCGATGACAACAACGGCCCGGCCGCTGACCTGACCCCGGCCCTCACCGCGCTCAACGACCTGCAACTGCAACTGTCCGGTCTGGCCCGTTCCAGCACGCCGGAACAGGCCGCGTTCGAAATGGCGAAAACCCGCATGAGCGGCCAGCGTGATGCGCTGACCAACCTGCGTGCGGCCTCGGGTCGCCTGCCGCGTCCGCTGAGCGTGTGGTTCAACGTGCTGGCCGAGGACTCGTGGCGCCTGGTGCTCAACGACGCTTACCAATACCTGAACGGCCGTTATCAGAACGAGCTGTACAGCGTGTATGGCAAAACCATCAGCAAGCGTTATCCGTTCAGCGCCAGCAGCACCAGCGACGTGGCGATCAGCGACTTCCGCGAGTTCTTCCGCGCTCAAGGCACCGTCGACCGCTTCTTCGACAGCTACATGCGTCCGTTCGTCAGCGGTGATCCGGGCAACTACCGGATGCGCAGCGTCGACGGTCACAGCCTGCCGGTATCGAAGATGTACCTCGACCAGATGGCGGCGGCGCTGACGATTCGCCAGAGCTTCTTCTCGATCAACCCGGCCGAGCCGACCGTGCAGTTCAAACTGGAACCGTACACCCTCGATCCGGCGGTGAGCCGTTCCGAGTTCAAGTTCGGCGACAAGACCATCGAATACCGTCACGGTCCGATTGTGCCGGTGTCGTTCAAGTGGCCGACCGATGCTGAAGACGGTCGCACCAGTCTGGTGATGGACAAGATGGCGGGGCGTCCGATCGGTATCGAGAAGAACTCCGGCCCATGGTCGCTGTTCCGTCTGTTCGACCTGATGCAGACCGAGTACCTGACCGGTCGCGACGTGCTGGTGCTGAAAGCCGACGTGGGTGGCCTGCGCGCCAACTACCTGCTGACCAGCCAGCGCACGCCGAACCCGTTCGACATGGGCGTGCTGCGCACCTTCCGTATGCCGGTGCAGCTCTGATGCTGGTGGCCAGTTCCTGGCGCAGCGCGGCGCGTACCGACCCGGGCAAGGTGCGGGCGCGCAACGAAGATGCCTTCCTCGATAATCCACAGCAGGGGCTGTGGGTGGTCGCGGACGGCATGGGCGGTCATCAGGGTGGCGACATCGCCAGCCAGTTGATCGTCGCCAGCCTGGCTGAGCTGCCGCAGCACGAGGACTTCGACGAACGCCTCAAGGCCATCCGCCAGTGCCTGCACTGGCTGAACCGGCGTTTGGGGCAGGAGTTGACGGTCACCGCCGGACGCCACGACAGCATCATGGGCAGCACCGTCGTGGCGCTGCTGGTGGAAGGCAATCGCGCGGCCTGCATCTGGGCCGGCGACAGCCGCTGCTACATGTGGCGCGGGCAGCGGCTGTATCAGCTGTCCAAGGACCATTCGCTGCAGCAGCAACTGATCGACGAGCAACAGATGAGCGTCGAACAGGCGGCGGCGCACCCGGCGGCTCAGGCCTTGACCCGAGCCGTCGGCGCCGCCGAACAGCTGACCCTGGATGTCCTCGAACTCGAGGTCTATCCGGGCGATGCGTTTTTGCTGTGCAGCGATGGTTTGTATCAGGGCCTGAGCAGCGATGCCCTCGGCAACGCCCTCAGCCTCAGCGCGCCGCACGTGGCGCTGGAACGTCTGTTCGACGGCGCCCTGCGTGGCGCCGCCCGGGACAACCTGACTGCCGTGGTGATCCGCCAATGACTGAAATCGAATCCTCAGTCGATGACTTGCTGATGAGCGAAGAGCAGGCCAGCAACCTGACCTACTTCGCCTTCGCCAAGGCAAACAACGCCGAGCCGCTGCTGGCGCCGACCAAGGCCAGCATCGGTGAATTGCCGGACGTACTCGCCGGCCGCTACCACCTCGAGCGTCTGCTCGGGGCGGGCGGCATGGGTGCGGTTTACAGGGCGCGAGATCTGCTGCACGAGCAGTTCGGCGATCCCGACCCTTACATTGCGCTGAAAATCCTCAGCGAAGAATTTGCCGAATCGCCGGACGCCAGTGCCTTGCTCTACAGCGAGTTCGCCCTGACCCGACGCCTGCGCCACGACAACGTCGTGCGTGCACATACTTTTGAAGTCGATACCGACTGCCAGCGGGCCTTCATCACCATGGAATACATGCGTGGCCTGACCCTGGACAAATTGCTCTGCGAGCGGCCTCTGGGCCTGCCGTGGAAAGAACTGCGCGACATCGCGTTGCCGCTGCTCGATACGCTGGCCTACGCCCACCGTCGCGGCGTGCTGCACGGTGACATGAAACCGAGCAATGTCATGCTCAGCGAAGACGGCCTGCGCCTGTTCGACTTCGGTCTCGGCCAGGCAGACGAAGGCGTGTTGCCCGGCCTGCCGCACCTGAGCCGCGAGCGTTTCAACGCCTGGACCCCGGGCTACGCCGCCCCCGAACTGCTTGAGGGCCAACCGTTGTCGGCCAGCGCGGACGTGTATGGCGTGGCCTGCGTGATCTATGAACTGGCGAGCGGCAAACACCCGTTCCGCCGCTTGCCCTCGACCCAGGCCCGCGACGAGCACCTGGAGCGCGAGCTGCAAGCCCCGGCGAACTTACCGAAACACGGCTGGCCAGCGCTGCGAACCGCGCTGAGCTTCAATGCGGCAGAACGCACCATCACTGCCCAACAATTGCGTGACGCCTTGGGCGCCACTTCGTCCTGGCTGCAACGGTTGCGACTTCGGGCGTAACGGACGACATTCGAACAGGGAGCGCTTTATGTTCAACCCAGCTAACGAAACCCACTTCAGCCTCAAGGTCGAAGACTACGTGGGCGACCTGCAAGTGCTGTCGTTCACCGGCACCGAAGGCATCAGCCAGCCGTTTCGTTTCGACCTCGAACTGGTCAGCGAAAACCCCGATCTGGACCTGGAAAAACTCCTGCACAAGCAGGCGTTTCTCGCATTCGATCCACAGGGCTCGGGCATTCACGGCCAGATATACCGTGTCGCCCAGGGCGATGCCGGCAAGCGCCTGACCCGCTACAAGGTCTCGCTGGTACCGCAACTGCAATACCTGCATCACCGCACCAACCAGCGCATCTACCAGCAGATGTCGGCGCCGAAAATCATCGCGCTGATCCTCGACGAACACGGGATCAAGGGCAACGCCTACAGCTTCCAGCTGAGCCAGCCGTGCCCGGATCGCGACTACTGCGTGCAGTACGACGAAACTGACCTGCACTTCGTCCAGCGCCTGTGCGAAGAGGAGGGTATTCACTACCACTTCCAGCACAGCGAAAAAGCCCACCTGTTGGTGTTCGGCGACGACCAGACCGTGTTCCCCGACCTCGGCCAGCCGACCGCGTACGTGCAGGGCAGCGGCATGGTCGCCGAAGAACCGGTGATCAAAGGTTTCAAACTGCGCCTGGAAACCCGCACCAGCCGCACCACGCGCCGCGACTACGACTTCGAAAAACCGCGCCTGCAAATGGAAGCGGCGTACAAACCGGATGGCGAGAGCACTGAACCGGATCTCGAAGACTACGACTACCCGGGCCGCTTCATCGACCGTGCGCGCGGCAAGTTCCTCAGCCAGCGTGCCCTCGAACGCCACCGCGCCGACTACCGCCAGGCCGAAGGTCGCGGCGACCAGACCAAACTGGTCAGCGGCCACTTCATGGCCCTGTCCGACCACCCGCGCAGCGAGTGGAACGACCTGTGGCTGCTCACCGAAATCTTCCACGAAGGCAAACAGCCGCAAGTCCTCGAAGAAGGCGTGACCAGCGACACCACTGACAACAAGGACGACTTCCACCAGGGCTACCGCAACACCTTCCTCGCCACCCCGTGGGACGTGTTCTACCGCCCGGCCCTCGAACACCCGAAACCGCGGGTGCTCGGCAGCCAGACCGCTATGGTCACCGGCCCCAAAGGCGAAGAAATTCACTGCGACCAATACGGCCGCATCAAAGTCCAGTTCCACTGGGACCGCGAAGGCCTCGCCGACGACAAAACCAGCTGCTGGCTGCGCGTCTCCAGCTCCTGGGCCGGCGACCGCTACGGTGCGATCAGCATTCCGCGCGTCGGCATGGAAGTCCTCGTCACCTTCCTCGAGGGCGACCCCGACCAACCCCTCGTCACCGGCTGCCTGTACCACAAGGAAAACCCGGTGCCGTACGCCCTGCCGGCAAACAAAACCCGCAGCGTCTTCAAAACCCTCAGCTCCCCGGGTGGCGGCGGTTACAACGAACTGCGCATCGAAGACAAAAAAGGCGCCGAGCAAATCTACATCCACGCCCAGCGCGACTGGGACGAAAACATCGAGCACGACCAGAAAATCCGCGTCGGCAACGAACGTCACGACACCGTGGTGAAGAACACCTACACCGAGCTGAAGGCCGAAGAGCACCGCACCACCATCAGCGACCGCAAGATCGAAGCGAAGCTGGATGATCACCTCACGGTTGGGCAGAACCAGCATGTGAAGCTGGGGACTGCGCAGCTCACCAGCGTGGGGAAAGAGATTCACCTCAAGGCTGGGGACAAGATTGTTATTGAGGCGGGGACGGAGCTGACCATTCTTGGTGGTGGGAGCTTTATCAAGCTCGATGGCGGTGGTGTGACGGTGGTTGGGCCGGTGGTGAAGATCAATGCGGGTGGCTCGCCGGGGAGTGGGACTGGCATCGGGATTAAACCGCCGGTACTGCCGGGGGCGGCGGATAAGGATAAGGCGGGGAGTTTGATGGATCAGGCGTTGTTGAATGCGTCTGAGGAAAAGATCAAACGCAAACCGAAGCGCATGCTCAATTTTTCCGGGTAAGACATCGACGGCAATCCAAGCCACCAAGGATCAGAATTCAGGTAATTGGTAATGACAGAGACAACCAAGAAAGTAGAAAAATGGTCGTATCCCTTGAAAGTAGGGACGGCCGAAGCGACCGATCCGCAGCAGTTCTACAAGGCGTTAGCCAAAGCGAAGGATGGCTATTATCCGCTGGGGGCCAATGGTCTTTGGCATGGTGGTGTTCATTTCGATGAAGCTTCGGGGTTGGTGAAGGATCTGACGGAGGTCAGGTGCATCGCTGATGGAGAAGTCGTCGCATACCGTATTGACGAGAAATATCCGACTTCTGATTTTGGCTCGACGCACTCGGTTTATTCGACGGGGTTTGTGCTGGTTAAGCATCGACTTGAGTTACCGGCACCGTCTACGCCGGCTCCTGCTACTGGTACGGCTGCTGCGACTGGGCCAAGCCTGACGTTCTTCAGTCTCTATATGCACCTACTTGATTGGGAAACCTATAAAGCGAATCCTTCGCTTAAGCCTCCGGGTTTCTGGGGGAAAGGCCTTTATCAAGTAAAGGAAAATCTTCGAACCAAATCATTGGGACTTAGGGTTCGTGAAGGCAATTCGTCTCAAACACCTATTTTGGCAGTACTACCCCGTGGCACTAAGGTACTCACCAAACCGGGACCACCTAACCAAAACTGGCTGGAAGTCGTCAGTGTCACTCCTGAGTTCCCAAGCTTGCCTGTCAATACTGGATGGGTATTTAAGGGGCAAATGAAGCATTTGGGGGGAGACAGCTATCTGGTAGGAGAGGAAGCAAAAGACGCTCCTCCGAACCAAAAGAGCGGTGCTAACGTTCGTGATGCGACCAGCGGTGGGCAACCTATTGCGTTATTACCGGCGGGTACGCAAATCAGAATTAGCGATGAACAAGCCGCGAGGCAGTATCGAAAGCTAGTTGAGATTGTAGGTGGTCAGCCTATTCCAGCAATTGAGGTTAGTAGTGACGGTAAATTGCCTGGATTTGTTTGGCTTGAAGATTTGGAAGCCAAGAACGAGCCACATGCCCCTATTGGGCAGGTGGTTCCACTGCCTCAGACCTACAAAATTAAGGCCGGTGAGGTGTTGGGGCATGTTGGGAAATATCAGACCCATACAGATGCCGCTCCGAAAAATTTATTACACCTGGAAGTTTTCAGCTGTGAGGACGTGGAATCTTTTACTAGTAAAAGTAAAGAGAAGGCTGTAGGCCTTCCCGCTGCTGAAAAAACAATAGTCAAGATACCAGCAGATACGTGGTTAGTTACTCATGCACCACATATGAATGCCGCGACTCCTCCTAAAGCAGCAGATCCAGGCAACAAAGTGGGCTATGACTTCTATATTCCCGTTGGACTGCTTGAAGCACTACCCGCGGAGAAGAAAATCAAAGAATCTGTAGTGATGGGTACATCGACTTCCACCACCTATTGGTGGCGCCTAGATGGTTTGTTAGGCGACAAAAATGGTAATGGAATTGATGGATGGTTTGCAGAACCCGATACAGTGCTCTCGCGGCACTCTCCGTTTGAGTGGAACGGATTCACCTTTATTAACGAAACCACAAGCAATGTCGACCACCTAGCAGCTTTTCTGCATGCTCAAGAGAGTCTCGATGAGCAAGAGCGTGAGTCGTATCTGCCGAATGTAGAGACCGCCCTAGCGGGTTCTGTTAACGAGACGCTGTACAAAATTCTCGACAGAAATGGAGATAAAAAACTCGCGCCGTCTGAAATTGCGGAGGCGTTGGGCAAACCGTGGTTCTCCCAACCCATATCGCAGATGGTGACGCGATATGAAAATGAATGGGACTATAAAAAAGAAAATTGGGATACTCTGGATGAAATTATTGGCCATAGTGATTCTGATCCTCACAAGGCTTGGCTTGAGGAAAAAGCAAGGATTGAGCGTCTAAGTTGGTGGGGTAAGCTTATAGGACAACATGGTATTACTGCTGATGCTAGCGTTCAGCATATTCATCCGGTTGGTTTGATTTCAAATTGCATGAAGTATTCTTGCGGCTGCTTGAATATTGAAAAGTTCGTGGAGGAGTACAAAAAAGAGCATCAGCATGTATTTGGTTGGTTCGCTAGCAATAATGTCACTCATGTTTCATTGGTGCATCCGCTAAATCAAGAGTCAGAAGATAATCTTAAAAAATTGCTCTCCATGATGATGAAGTTGTGGGGAGAGTATTTTGATGAATGTAATGATGTGTATCTATCTTACATGCTGGCAACTATCAGGGTTGAGTCTTATGACTGGAATAGGGTAGTATTTTTTGCACCTGTTAGCGAAAAAATTTCCTATGCGGATGCTGAGGTTGACTACGGTTCAGGTCCAACTGGGCGACGCGCTAATATGGCGAGATTGAATCATAATATTGAAATTGGTGATGGTTACAAGTATAGAGGGCGAGGGCTTAGCCAGATCACTTGGAAGATAAACTATGAGAAGTTCTCCGCAGGTTTGGGTATTGACTTTACGGGTAACCCAGACCTTGCGTTGGATCTGGAGTATGCGACCAGAATTATGCTTGGTGGCATGCGTGACGGTTTGTTCTCAACTGGAAATACACTGGCAGCACATTTGTCGCCTGGTAGTAAAAACTATGTTTCGGCTCGTAAAATTATCAATGGTACTGACCGGAAAGATGTATTTGCTTTTTATGCGCAAAAATTCGAAGCGCTTTTGACGAGGATTAAAAGTTGAAAACATTATTTTTTATTTTAGCTATTTTATTGCCGTCCATAAGCTGCGCTAAGCCTTTTTTCCCAAAGCATGGGTCATGTACTGATGGCCAGGAAAAGTCAGAAAATTGCGAAATTTTGCTCAATGAAAATGGGTTTTTAGTTGAGGCATCTACAGGCAGTAAATTTTCTGAAGTCTCCGAGAATATGGGAGCGATGAGTTCTAACTGGCTTTATAAATATGGTGAAAAATATGTCTTGGAGCACTTGGATTTTTCATCATCTAAAAGCCGGAGTTGGGTTGTATTTTCCTATGTTGACAAGAAAATTTCTCTCGATAGGGTCTACAGCTTTTCACAAGTTATTTCACCTGCATCGATACCTGCTTGGTATGGGTATGAGTGCCGTGTTAGCGAAAAAAGTCAAATAATTTCTAAGAGTCAAACATTTAGTGATGCAGCAATAAGTTCGTTGTGTGGTGACGCTGTTCAGGATAATCTCGAATTAAAAAAGGAAACGCCAGATTCGTCCATGGGGGTGGATATCGCAATAAAGGTTCCAGTCTATAAAGCAGGAAAAATTGACGGTTCAGCTACGTATTTGTTTTTCGACTCTAATAAGCCCGATATTTTTCAGATGGCATGTTATTCAAATTGCGAGCTTAAGTCTGATGGTGTGGCGATAGCATATATTGGAAGGGTTGCTGAGAAGGCTTGGTTTATAGGCGATATAAAAAAGAATTCGTGCTCTAGTAAAGGCGGTTATAAATATAAACCTTCTTCAGAGAGGATTGTTTTTGAAGGATGTGTAGACGCGGCGGGATTGAATGTAACTGAGTACGCAGAAGATGGGAAAAAGCAGCGAGCTCTGTTTGTAGGGAAGGCAGATGGTGACGGTTATAAAGGCGATTGGGTATCGAAAGCCGGAGATAATAAAAAGTATAGCTTTTTCATGTTTCCCCTAACTGTATACTGATTGTTGAGAGTATGAAATGGGGACAGACCACGTTTTAATAATGATCCGAAAAACGTGGTCTGTCCCCATTTTTACTTAAAGGCAGGGCTTTGAAAATGTTAAAGGCAAAATTTTTTATAGGTACGTGTCTAATTTTTTCAATTGGATCTTTTTGTAATGCCGCAGATTCGAGTTTGACGAGTGCCGATGGTGCGATGCTCAAGTTTTCTTCTTGGGATCAAGGTGCCGCTGTATGGAAGCGCGCTACCTTCTCCAAGATGAACGAAAGCTATGATTTATACGATAGTGGGAGCAAAGCTTCAGTTGACGTAGGTATTAACTCTGATTCTCTTTCACCCAGCAAAAAATATGCGTTGGTTCAGCGAACTGTATTTGGAGAGTTGAGCAATGGGCAAGAGGTGGTTGCCACCGAGAATAATTATTGCGATATGGTTTCAATGGATACTGGTTGCGTACTTTTGTCACGCTCCGCTGAAGCGTGTTCTGGAAGTTGGAAAGGGGGAAATTGGTTGACTGATGGGGGAGAGGTGATTGTGCCGAACTTGGAAACGATTTCTCCTAACAATCTAATAAAGTCAGTGGAATCGATTAATAATGCTTCTGCGAGAGGACTTGCTGTAAAAGACCAACTATTCATGGGGGTCGAATCTTATATGAGTTGCTACCCAGCCAGTAAGAACGTCCAAGCCTTGAACAATGTCGGTTTCTATCTAGCACAAGCAGGTGATGATTCGTCCGCACTGAGGATTTATCGGGGAATCGAAGTAGTTGGTAAGCGGACTGTGCTGATGCTCAATATCGCGGACTCTTTGTGGAATTTGAAAGAAACTTCCGAGGCTGCGAAATATTACAAAAAATACTCTGACGCCATGATCGCGGAAGGTAAAGTCGGAAAAGTGCCTGCACGCGTTGCTGAACGGGCGAAATAGCGACGCGAGGGAGGTTTCGATCCTGGGCGGCATGGGCACCACCGAGGCGTATGTGCGGTGATTGGTAAAGGGGACGGATTTATTTGTTGCGCTCGATCGCTTTGAGTTTGGTTGAGAACTTAAATAGATCTGGCCCGTTTGTCGGTTCTGACTCTATCTTCTTTCGCAGGCCCGTTCACAATTGAACGGATCACTGTGCTTTTTTACGGACGCCAAGGAATGCATATTTTCAGATTCAGCCTCATTTTTTTACTTTCAATACTGTCGCCTGTGGTCATGGCTGAGGGCACGATGATTGCCACCATCCTTCAGGCCGACTTTTCCAAGGACCCGGAAGTCCGGTTGCTTGTCAGAGTCGTTGATGTGGGTGGCGGTTCGGATACCCCTTCAATGGCGGTTCGTAATCAATGCCTGGAGAGGAAGGCGTCCGCAGAACGTCCTGGGCCGGATCCGTGCTTTTCGATAGAGATCACTGAGAGCGATAAGCAACGGGCCATTGTTCGGCAAACGCTATTGAATGATCCTCAGCGCACAACCGATCCTATCTATTTGGAAATTGTTTATCGCTCGGAGGTCAGCGAAAGCGATCCGACGAATCACCATCAGCGATCCGCCACACTGAAGATCGAAGAAAACGGCCTCTACAATTGGAACAATGAGAGCGAACAGGCATTGGCGGACGTAGAGTGGTTTCCCTCGGGAAATGGTGTTCTTGATCTGATGGTTCCTGACGCGGATGCATTGTTGAATTCTGTATTTCGGGATCGTATGAGCCGGCTGGACGAAAGCGATCAGAAAGCACTGAGGGAAACTCAAAGAGCCTGGATGAAATTTCGAGATGCGGAGTGCCAGGCCGACCCGAAATTGCATAAATCAGTTTTCGGTGAGTGGTCCGATGCCTGCCTGATTCGCGCGACGATAGAGCGTGCTCGCCAATTGGCTTTGGCACCGGACAAGAACAGACGTTGAAACGGACAAGTCAGAGCATTGGCGCGAAAGCGTCTACTTGGATGAGCATGAACAAACTTTTCTTTCTCTTTTTTGCGCTATTTCCTTTAGGCGCTCAAAGCGCAGTCACCACCGAATCACTTTGCTTCGAACTATCCCAATCGAGCCCGGTAAAGTTCGAACTCCGGACCTACTACGACGAAGCCAGCAAATGGTCCGGTGGTTTTGTGAAGTACGCCAAATCCAGCGAGCCTATTTCCATTGTGTTGACGGATTCTCAGAATGAAATCCTCGATCCGGACGCGCCTTGGCAGTACACCAGAACTTGGTCCGAAGTCATCAACGGCGAGGTCACGGGCACTTATGAGTTGATGACACAAGGCTCGCAGATCGTCTCGATGTCTTACACAAAGCAGTCCAACGGCAAGGTGTACAGCTTCGGAATGAATACCAGCATCGACTCCTCTCCGGAGTCCGGATGCAAGTGGGAATAGGGCGAGTACATGCATTTCAAAACTTTAGCGTTATCACTGCTGGGCCTGCTGTGGACGATCCCGTCGCTAGCCGAAACCGCTACGTTCAGCCCAACCCAAGGCGTTGAAGCAACGCTGGTTCTCAAAGGCTCCACGCTGAACGTCGCGGTTAAAGGCGAAACGCATAACGAGTCGCGGACGGTCGATTTTGAAGCCGTAAACGAACTCCACATGCAGTTCGACGATTTCAATTTCGACGGCGCACAGGATTTCGCGATCTGGCAGCTTGATGACGGCATGGGTACTTACGACTACTACCGGGTGTTCATTTACCAAGCCAGAACCGGCACCTTCGAAGAATTGCAGCCGGATTGCGGCGATGGTTTCGTTAATTTGCGCGTCGACAAAAAGCGTAAAGCGTTGCTCAGCACCTACTGGGAAATGAACATACCCAAGCAATGCGTCACCCGGTTCTCCAAACGCAAAGCCTGAATGACTCAAGGAAGAACACAGTGAAACGGTTTGTTGTGGCGAGCTTAGAACGAAGGGTATGTCTCGGGCGTTAGCCTGTTATCAAATGGCGGCTGACAAAGGTAATCAGTTGGGTCTCTTCAAGTGGGGCGATTGGGATCGTCAGGCACCGCGCCGATCAAGGCTAGTCGCTGCATCTGAGTTTTGGGGGCATGTTTGATGCGCTTTCGCACGCGTTGAGCCTGAATCCCTCACGCTAAAACGTTTAATGCTTGAGCATCTGACGACTGCGATTTTCCTTTAAACTCCCCACCCCCAAGGAATGCGCTCAGGACACGGAATGCCAGCCCCCTCGATCTCCCTTCGCCCCGCGTTAGTACTCTGGCTATACGCCGCCTCAATCGTGCACATTCTCGCCGGCCTCACCCTGACCTGGGCCGGTCATTCCGGATTACTCGACGGCTACCTGCACACCCTGGAACTCGCATTCTGGGGCGCCGATGCGGTGCCCGCCGCCGGCCACGAACAACAGGTCTGGTGGCTCGCGCTGTTCGGCGCGACGCTGCAAAGTTATGCGCTGTATATGCTCGCGTTGGTGCATTTGGGTAATCGCTTGAAAGCCCCAGCAGTGTGGGGATGGTTGATCGCCGGCATCCTGTTATGGGCGCCGCAGGACATGTGGCTTTCAGCGCAACGGCAGGTCTGGTCGCATCTGTGGCTCGATGGTTTTGCGTTGCTGGTGTTGTTGCCGCCGCTGGTTTGGCTATATCGCCATGACCGCCGAAAATCCCCTTCAGTAAAGACTCCGAGCTCATCCAGTCCGTTTGCTGGCGGCGCTTTCAAGCGCGTACTGATCACCGGCGGCACCGGGTTTATCGGTGAAGCCTTGGTTAACCAACTGCTCGATGCCGGTCATTCAATCAGCGTCCTGACGCGAGATCCGTCGAACGCCGCCAATTTATTCAACGGCCGCGTCCGCTGTGTGCACTCGCTCAGCGAACTCAGCCGCGACGAAGCCTTCGACGTAGTGATCAATCTCGCCGGCGCACCCGTCGCCGGTCCACGCTGGACTCCCAAGCGTCAGGCGCAACTGCTCGCCAGTCGAGTCGGCACCACCGAAGCCCTGATGATCTGGCTGAAGAACACCAAGCAAAAACCACCGCTGTGGATTCAAGCCTCAGCCATCGGTTTCTACGGCGTGCGCGATGCCAGCGAAAGCCTCGCTGAACACGCCAGCAAGGGGGACGGTTTCATGGCCGAACTCTGTGCGCGTTGGGAAGCCGCCGCGCAACCGGCCACTGAGTTTGGCGTGCGTCAGGTGGTGCTGCGTCTTGGCGTGGTGTTCGGCCCGGGCGGCGCGTTGACGCCGTTGCTGCTGCCGTTCCGCTTGGGCTTCGGCGGGCGCATGGGCGATGGTCGGCAGATCATGAGCTGGGTGCATCGCGATGATGTGCTTCAGGTGATCGCAAGGGCTTTCAATGACGACAGTCTGCGCGGCACCTACAACATGGTGGCGCCGGAAACGGTCAGTCAGGCAGCGTTCGCCGAGCAGGCCGGCAAGGTCCTCAAGCGTCCGGTGTGGTTCCATATTCCCGCCGCGCCAGTGCGTGCAATGGCAGGGGAGATGGCGCAGCTATTCTTCGACGGTCAGCGCGTGGTGCCGCAGCGTTTAACGGAGGCGGGCTACACGTTCCGCTATCCGACCCTCGACGCGGCTCTGCACGATCTGACCTGAGGATCGCCCATGAGCAAGCCCCTGATGTACCTGTTGGCCGGCAACGGCAGCGCCGCCGATTGGTGGGATGACGCGCTGCCGCATTTTCAGCGTTACGAAGTGGTGCCGCTGGAGTTGCCGGGCTTCGGCGCCAATCCGCAGCCGCCCTGTGAGGATCTGGCGGGCTACGCGCAGACCTTGCTGGCGATGACACAGCAGGGCAGCGCGATCATGGCGGTCGGGGTCAATGCGTTGCTGGTGCTGCATGCGCTGCAACGTCGGCCGGGGCATTTTTCGCGTAGCGTTTTGTTGGCGCCGGTCGGTGCGTTTCTGTGGCAGCGGCGGTTGCCGGCGCTGATGTCGCCGCTGCCGATTCGCAAGACCATTCACTGGTTGCTCTCGAACAAACCCACGCTGTTCGCGCGCAAGTTCTCCAACCAGACCTGGACGCCCGCGCAGTACCAGCGCATGGGCGCCGGCTATGCGCGTTGCCGTGCGTTCGTGCCGCATTGGGACGTGATTCGCGCAGATACTGCGTTGCCGCTGCTGGAGTGGATCACCGATCCGGTCGAGCTGGTCTGGGGCGATCAGGATGCGGTGCTCGGCATCGAGCAAGCGGCGGCGTGGTCGGCGATTCTCGCTCGCGCTGATCTGACTATCAGTCTCAAACCCGGTTGGGGCCATTACCCATGGATCGACTCGCCCGCGCAGTTCGCGCAATGGCTGGAGTCGGGCGAGCGCGGGTTTGTTGCGCACACCAAGGGCGGGCGTTTGCGCCTGGCTGAACTGGCCCGGCAAGCGGTGCCGGCCGCGCTGACCCTCAACGATTGCAGCGATCCGCGTCTGCCGGCATTTCTCGCTGCCCAACCCGACGTGACCTGGGCGGTGCGCTCCTCCAGTTATGGCGAGGATCAGGCCGATTCGGCGAATGCCGGTTTGAGCACAACCTATCTGCGCGAGCCGCAAGCCAATGTGCCGAAACGCATCGCCGAACTGACGGCCGAAGGCGTCGAGGAAGTGGTGGTGCAGCGCTTCATCACGCCGGTAGTTTCCGGCATCGCGTTCGTGCGCCATCTCTCGGTAGAACTGGAATGGGTTGAAGGCCATCTCGAATCGTTGGCCGACGGTCACGTCAGCCCCTCACAAGCAACGCTTTCGCGACTCGGCGATGCGTGGCGTAGCGGCACGTTCACGCCGTCCCACGGCTTGACCGAAGACCGGCTCTGGCGCTTTCTGCAAGAGGTGTTGCGCGTGTTCCACTACGTGCCCGGCGACGTCGAATGGGCCTGGGACGGTGCGCAATTGTGGCTGCTGCAATACCGGCCGATCAGCGACTACGGCTGGCGCCGGCACCTGACCGCCGCGAACATCGCCGAGATCCTGCCGCCGCAACCGAGCGTGCTGGTGGAGTACGCCCAGCGCCGCGCGGCGGTGAGTATCCCGGCGATCATGGCGCGCTGGGATGCGCGAGTGTTGCAGGACAACGAGCCGTTCACTGCTGTGTTCGGCGGCGCGTCCTACATCAACAATGACCTGTTTCTTGCCCGGTTGGCCGACTGGGGCATCAGCGCCGATAACTACGCCGGTGAAGTTGGTGGTGCGACGCCGCATCTGCCGTGGCAACCGCTGAAGATGCTGCGTTCGTTGCCGCTGTTTTTGCGTATGCAACGCAAGGCTCGCGGCCATTTGCTGAACCTTGAAAACGGTTTGCAGCGCTTCGATCGGGAGCTGGCCGAACTGGTCGCCCAAGGTGCCAATGGCCAGCAATTAGCAGACTGGTTCACCCGGTTCTACGTGTTCGTGGTGCAAGGCAATTTGTGCATTGCCACTGCACTGGCCAGCAGTGGCGGCGACTGGCTGGGCCGCCCGCCGACCGCGTACGACAACCTGGAAAACAGTCCGCATCGATTGCCATGGGAGACCGACCCGGCCACCCCGCGACCCGCGTCGAGCGAACTGCCGCTACAGCCATTCCCGCAATGGTCCGGGCTGATCCGCCTCGCGCATTCGACCGGCCTGCCGGGCCTGCGCGGTTACTACCTGCAAGTACGCGAGTGGTATCGCGACAATCTGATGCGCATCTTCTTCCGTCTGCACCACGCCATGCCCATGGCGGATCGCGAGCATTGGTTCGCGCCGCATCCCGACGTGCGCACCCGCGATGGCAGCTTTTGGCAGGACGGTCGCGAAGGTGCGGAGCAAGCGACCGGATTCATGATTTATCCGGGGCAGGTGCAAGGCATTCTCGGCGAGGACATCTTGCTCGAAGACACCCTCGATCCCGGGCGGCATGCGCACTACCAAACCGCCCGGGCGGTGATTGCGCGGATGGGCGGGCGGCTGTCCCATGGCTCGACGTTGTTGCGGGAACTGCGCAAGCCCTCGGCGGTGATGCCGCAGGTGGATCCGGCGTGGATGGGGTGTGAGGTGTTGTATCGGGATGGTGAGTTGGAATTGATCAATTCGAAGGATAGGAAGTGAAAACACTATTGTTGCGTATGAACTGGCTGTCACTGGTAGCGGGCAGTCTCTTGGCAATTTCAACCGCCATGGCCTTCGCTGCAGATCCAACCTTCAAGGATTACACCGTCACGCCAGTTTTCACCGGCCCCAACCATAAGCTGGTGCCGCAAGAAAACAGCAGCCCAATGATGGACCAAGCGCGGGCACAAGCCCTGAAAGGCAAGGTCAACTTCGCCGGCCATTACATCCTGCACAGGCTCGGCTGCGGCGGCAACGCCATTTGCGGCGAAGTGCTGGACGCCCAGACTGGGGAAGTCGTTGGTGGTCTGCCGAATGCCTACGACGGCAGCACCTTCGGCATTGTCTACCAGCCCGATAGTCGCATGCTCATCGTTTCCGGCATTTCCGCCGATACTGAAGAAGACGCACAGGGCAATGAGCTGGAAACCCGCTACAGGACTCGCTACTACGAGTTTGTGAACAACGAGTTCCGATTGCTGATGTTCAAAGACTTGTAATCGCCGCCGCTTGATTAAGGATGATTGGATGAACCGTTTTTCCATTCGGCTCACGCCGAATGCTCTTTTACTCTTGCCACTTATCTGCGCCATCCCGGCATCCGCCGAGGCAGCGAATTGCTATGGCTATCTCACCGAAATGGTCAGGAGCAGCAATTTCCCGTTTCGCTATGTCAGCAAGGACAAGGTCAACTTGCTGATTGATGAAGATGACGGCGAAGTGGTGCGTGCGAAGTTGCTCTTTGACACCGACGGTACCGGCACCATCGGCTGGATCAAATACACCCCGGCCACTCGGGTATTGCTCAACACCTCGGCGGAACTGGAGGACCCAGTGGAGCTGTCATTCGATGCCAAGTTCGCCGACGGCTATGCAAAGTGCATGACTAAACAGCAGGTCGGTTAACGGCGAAAAGGATGTCTTCATAAGTCATCGTTATTTGGCGGGCAGCCTTGCGCTGCTGCTTTCGCTTCCAGCTTTCGCCGCTCCGGAAGGACGCCTACACCCAGCGCGATGTTATGCAATGTGGCGGTGTTGAAGTGGTGTTGGTGTCGTCCTGCCGTTGGGCGATGGCGTAGGCGGCTGAAGCTAGAGGCCGCGGATTGCTCGGACCAGATAATCAATGTCAGGGTATTTCTGTTGATGTTCAAAAGCTTTCAAACGCCGTTACTCTCTCGACCTTGAAAATTGCCAGTGGTTGTCCATGTCCAAGAGTCGAGGGAACGGGTATCGCTACCAGATCTGGAGATCTGAGGCGCGTAAGGCAGCGGAAGCCCTGGCGCGCGAGAACCAGAACCTCATAACCAGAGGTATTGATACAACTCAAATTCGATATGAGCCCATTACTCTTGCTGCCATCGAAGCCGCCGATCTGTGGGGGGATGAGGCTACGCTATACCCATGGCATGACGTGCATCAATGGAAGCAGGCTGACATCCGAGGCTTTGATGTCTCGCTTTGGTTCGACCGGGAATTATGTGGGTTGTGTTATGCCTCGCCTCGCAAGAGCAAGCTGTGCATCAAGATTGTGATTCTGGAGGGCAAGCCGGACAGATCTCATCCGTTGCGAGGCACCGTGGCTGCTTTGGCGCTAACCGCGATTGAAAACTACGCGATCTTAATAGGTTGTACGGAAATTGAAGTTCAAGAACCAGCCGCCGCTGCTATACCATTGTATGAGAGTTTAGGGTTTGGCTTTGATCCGACGGGCCGGCTTGTTATTGGGGTTGAGCGGTAATACTATCCAGTCAAATTTCGAGACCCGAGAGGTTTCCATGAAAAAGTCCAAACATGAACCCAAGCCTATGATGGCTGCCCGGTTCCAGGCCGAAGCTCGTGAGGTTTTGGCCAAACGTTCCGGTAAGCGCAGCCGCTTTCTGGATGTCGCACTGTCCAAAGGCAGTGATTTCGAGCCTGTCGGTCGACTGGCCGGCTGAAGGTTTCGGATTCTCGAAAAAGCTGCCTGATTGGCAGTTTTTTTGTGTCTGGATTTTTTACCGATAGGTGCAGAAAGGGGACTTAACGTCCCCTTTTTTCATTCGCAAATCCCGCTACGACTTGGCCGCCAGGTTTCGCACTTCAATATGGTCGAGCGTCCCTTCCACCATCAATCGCACCCCATCCGCCATTCTGCTCAGGGCCAGCGCGACCGAGCGGCGGGAGCCGTGGAGGTCGTCGGCGAGGTCGCAGGCGATGGCGCTGATGGACAGGAGGTCTTCGGAGGCGTTGGCCATGAGGGCTTCGGCGTCGGTGCCGGGGGTGAGGCTGAAGAGGCCGGTTTCGCGTTTGGGTTGGGATTCGGTGCGCGGTTTGAAGTGGTGGTCGAGGGCGCGTTCGGCGGCTTCGTGGAATTTCTTGGATTCCAGCGATTCGTAGGGCGATATGTCTGGGGTTTCGGGGGGATTGGGTGTTGGTTTGATCATGGTGCAGCTTCCTGGAGTTGTGAGGCCGACACCTATTCGCTTTGCACTTCGAAAGAGGTGGCAGCTGTGCGTTGGTGTGCAAGACCGGTCCAGGTGGCCGGCAGACCCGAAGGTCTCCGACGCACAGCCGCCATAACGATCCGCGAGCATAGGAAAACGCTCGGCGAAATGCCATCAACGAATGTGCACCTGAACCGGACTTGCACGTCCGAGTCGCCGATTTGGCGGCGACACACAGAGGCTATCGACGAACTGCCAACCTGCCTAGTTCATAGGTATCGCGGCACTTTGCAGGAAATTTCCCATAGGTTTGCAGGCCGGAAGATCAAAAGATCGCAGCCTTCGGCAGCTCCTACAGGGATGTGTTTCAACAGGTGTAGGACGGTAGGTGCTGAGGCGTGACTTGGCAGTCATCGTGCGGGAAATGGGCTGCATCATCTTCCATTAGAGGCAGATAGTGGCGTTATCGTCTGAATCCCTTACACTGCCCCGGCCGTTCATTTTCCTTTTGAGGCTGTGCGCATGAAATTTCGTTTTCTTCTGTGGATGATGGGTTTGTTGATGGGTAAGGCCAGCCGGACAAATCCTGCATTCCAGCAGCAGTTGGGTGACAAGGATCTGGTGTTTCAGCTGCAGACGCTGGACGGGAAAGTGGCGCGGCATTTCGTGGTGAAGAATCAGCGCGTTACCAGCAAGTCTGGGGTGGTGGCGGAGCCGGCGTTTGCGATTGCGTTCAAGGATGCGGGTTATGCCTTTGCCACGATGCAGGCGAAGAACAAGCAGCTGGCGTTTATGCAGGGGATTCAGGACAAGTCGATCCAGCTGAAGGGTAATCCGGCGCTGGTGATGTGGTTTCAGGGATTGATGAAGTATTTGAAGCCGAGGAAGGCCAAGCCTAAGGCTTGAGCCGAGTCTTGATCAGAAGAGCTTTTGTGGCGAGGGAGCTTGCTCCCGCTGGGCTGCGGAGCGGCCCTAAACCCTGAGGCCTTGTTGTGTCAGGCATATCTTGTTGGCTGGTTTTGCGACTGCTGCGCAGTCGAGCGGGACGGTGCGACGATTCGACAAGCTCCCTCGCCACAGGGGTTCAGTACATCCAGGAAACCGAGTTGGATTCTTCGCGAGCAGGCTCGCTCCCACAGGGATTTGTATAAATCCTGGGGGAGCGGGCCTGTTTGCCTTCAGGCCTGGCTGAACTGCGAGGCCAGTTCGCGCAGCAGGACTTCGGCTTCGAGGACTTTGCTGACCACATCATTGGCCTTGTCGCGGGTCAGGCCGACGCGTTCGAGCAGGGCGTCGGGGATGTCTTCGTCGGGGCCGGAGCCGATGCCGCGGCTGCGCAGCAGGCGTACGGCCAGGCAGACGAGATTCGGGTATTCGGCGTAGGCGCCGTCGTAGCTTGGGTCGTGCTGGAAGCGCAGGGCGGTGGCCAGTTCATCGGGCATGTCCCAGTAGCGCATCAGCCACGAGCCGATCTGTTCGCGGCTGATGCCCAACAGGTGCTGCTCGATGTAGCTGTGGCACAGGTGCGGGTTGACCTCCAGGTGACGGCAGATCAGCGAGAAGTGCGGCGGGAACACGTGGGCCAGCAGCAGGTAACCGAAGTTGTGCAGCAGACCGGCCAGATACGTCAGGCCGGCTTCCGGGCGCTGGGCGCGCGGCATGGCGCGGGTCAGGCCTTCGATGACGGCGGCGGTGTAGATCGACTGCTGCCAGTACGGCGTGGTGTGTTGCGGGTGATCTTTGGGCAGGCTCAGGGTCTTGCCGAGGGCCAGGCCCAGGGCGAGGTTGATCACCAGATCGAAACCGAGCACGCGAACGATCGCGTCTTCCACGGAACGGATTTTGCCCGGCGACGCGTAGTACGGCGATGCGGCCCAGCTCACCACTTGTGCAGCCAGCGCCGGATCGGTTTCGACCACGCCGGTGATGTCGTCGATGGTGGCGTTGGGGTCGACGCGCAACTTGATGATTTTTTGCGCGGTTTCGGCCAGCGGTGGAATCTCGATGGTCGCTTCCAGACGCTGCTGAATCCGGCGTGCAGTGAACGCCTGCACAGCCTGGGTGATTTCCTCGCGGTCATCGTCCGGGCGGTCGAGGTTCGGGCGGATGCTGCTCAGGGCTTCGCCGAAATTGGCGGCGCTGGCCTTGGTCAGCATGCTCTTGAAGTCTTCGCTGGCGATTTCCAGCAGCAGGCCCGGCTCGCCGGAGTTGATCAGCAGCTTCGGCTCACGCAGCAGGCTTTCTTCGTAGAGACACGGCGAGCTGGTCAGCGCCGGCAGGCCCGGCAGCAGGCTCAGGCTATGTTTGCCGAGCATCTTTTCCAGGCGCTCGGTGGACACGGCGGTCAGGCGTCGGCCAGTGAGTTCGGCGAGGCGATTGAGGTCGAGCAACTGGCTCTGCGGAAACAGCACCATCAGCGCGCCCACAGCATCGTCCAGCAATACGGCTTGTACCTTGCGCGAAGCATTGAGGCCGTGGTGGTCGAGCACTTCTTCGTAAGCGATGCCCAGCTTGCCCAGCAGCAGCCGAATGACGGACGGAGCGTGCGGGAGTTCGGGGGCGAGAGCGGCTTCGGTCATGGTGTGTATCCGTTTTTGAAACAATGGCAGGAGTATAACCAGCTCTGTAGGAACGATCCTGCACAAACTGCGACGGTGCTCACACTTGGCCGTATTGCTGCCCGTGGCGCAACCAGCGGTCGAGCAATGGGCTGACGTGAGTCGGCCAGCGCTCGAGCAAAGCTTGTGCGGCATCGCGTACGGCGGGCAGCAGATCGGCGTCGCGCATCAGGTCGGCGACCTTGAATTGCAGCAGACCGGTCTGGCGCGTGCCGAGCATTTCGCCGGGGCCGCGCAGTTCGAGGTCTTTTTCGGCGATGACGAAACCGTCGTTGGTCTCGCGCATGATGCCCAGGCGCTGGCGGCCGATCTGCGACAGCGGCGGATGGTAGAGCAGCACGCAATGGCTGACCGCGCTGCCCCGGCCGACGCGGCCGCGCAATTGGTGCAACTGCGCGAGGCCCAGACGCTCAGGGTTTTCGATGATCATCAGGCTGGCGTTGGGCACGTCCACGCCGACTTCGATCACGGTGGTGGCGACCAGCAGTTGCAGGTTGCCGGCCTTGAATTCGGCCATGACCGCCGCTTTTTCGGCGGGCTTCATGCGCCCGTGAATCAGCCCGACTTTCAGCTCGCCGAGGGCGGCAGTGAGGTCTTCGAACGTGGTTTCGGCGGCCTGGCAGGTCAGCTCTTCCGACTCTTCGATCAGGGTGCACACCCAATAGGCCTGACGCCCTTCGGCGCAGGCGCTGCGCACCCGTTCGATGACTTCGACGCGACGGGTGTCGGTGACCAGCACGGTGTTGACCGGGGTGCGCCCGGGCGGCAGTTCGTCGAGGATCGAGGTGTCGAGGTCGGCGTAGGCGCTCATCGCCAGCGTGCGCGGGATCGGCGTGGCGGTCATGATCAGTTGGTGCGGACACATGCGCCCGCCGACGCCTTTCTGCCGCAGCGCCAGGCGCTGCTGCACGCCGAAGCGGTGTTGTTCGTCGATGATCACCAGTGCCAGATTTTTGAACTGCACTTCGTCCTGGAACAGCGCGTGGGTGCCGACCACCATCGGCGTGCCGCTGGCGATCTGTTCCAGCGCGGTGACGCGATTCTTGCCCTTGAGCTTGCCGGCCAGCCACGCGACTTCAATGCCCAGCGGTTCGAGCCAGCGCTTGAAAGTGATGAAGTGTTGCTCGGCAAGGATCTCGGTCGGCGCCATCAGTGCGACCTGATAACCGGCCTCCAGTGCTTGCAGCGCCGCGAGGGCGGCGACCACGGTTTTGCCCGCGCCAACATCGCCCTGAATCAGCCGCAGCATCGGTTCGTGCTGGCTGAGGTCGTAGGCGATTTCGTTGCCGACGCGTTGCTGGGCGCCGGTCGGGTTGAAGCCGAGGTTGGCCAGGTATTTCGGTGGCAGCTTTTTCGCCTTCGGCATCGCCGGCGCGCGTAGCGAACGCATGCTCTCGCGCAGACGTTGTTGCGACAGTTGATGGGTCAGCAGTTCTTCGAAGGCCAGCCGATGCTGGGCCCAGTGATGACCGAGGGCCAGCTCATCGACATCGGCGTCGGCGGGCGGGTTGTGCAGGTAGCGGATCGCGTCGGCCAGCGGCGCCAGTTGGTAGTCGCGGGCCAGTTCGGTCGGCAGCCAGTCGGGCAGGGTGTTTGGCTTGAGCAGCGTCAGGGTCTGCATGCACAACTGGCGCAGGCGCTGTTGGGTCAGGCCTTCGGTGAGCGGGTAGACCGGGGTCAGGGTTTCATCCACGGGCGGCGGTTCGTCACCGGTGATGGCGCGGTATTCCGGGTGGTAGATTTCCAGCCCCGAAGCGCCGGGCCGTACTTCGCCGTAGCAGCGAATCCGCGTGCCGCGCTTGAGGCCTTCTTTCTGCGCGTTGCTGAAATGGTAGAAGCGCAGGCTCAGCCCGCCGGTGCCGTCCTGCATGCGCACCACCAGGCTGCGACGCCGGCCCATGACCACGTCGGCGCCGCTGACGGTGCCTTCGACCACGGCGTCCTGGCCCGGTCGCAAGTGGCCGATCGGCACCACGCGAGTGCGATCCTGATAACGCAGCGGCAGGTGAAACAACACGTCCTGGAGGTTTTCCAGGCCGACCTTGGCCAGTTTCTCGGCCATGGCTTCGCCGACACCCTTGAGTGCCGTCACTGACACTTGCGACAGCTCGGTCATGACCCTGGCTTAACCGGCCGTAACCGGTGCGGCGGGCTTGGCCACCGAGCACAGGCGAACGGAGTCGGCGAGGATTTCGATGGCTTTCGGCCGCGGGAAGCTCGCGCGCCAGGCAATCGCCACGGTGCGGAACGGCACCGGCGCCGACAGTGGACGCACTTCGATCACGCCGGGGGCGTAGTGGTGGCTGTCCACCGCCGACAGCGGCAGGATCGAGATGCCCAGACCGGACGCGACCATGTGGCGGATGGTTTCCAGCGAACTGGATTCCACCGTGGTGTGCTTGGCGCCGTCGTTGCCCTTGGTCAGGGTCGGGCAGGCCTCAAGCACCTGGTCGCGGAAGCAGTGGCCTTCGCCGAGCAGCAGCAGGCTCTTGTCGTTGAGCAGGGCAGCGTCGATGGATTCCTTTTGCGTCCACGGGTGCTGGGCCGGCATCAAGACGTAGAACGGCTCGTCGTACAGCGGCAGGGTCAGCACGTCGGCTTCGTTGAACGGCAGGGCGATGATGATCGCGTCGAGTTCGCCGTTGCGCAGTTTGTCGCGCAGCACGTGGGTGAAATTTTCTTCGATGTACAACGGCATCTGCGGGGCGACCCGGTGCAGTTGCGGAATCAGGTGCGGGAACAGGTACGGCCCGACGGTGTAGATCGCGCCGACTTTCAGCGGGGCGGTCAGCTGGTTCTTGCCTGCCTGGGCCAGTTCACGGATGCCTTGGGCCTGCTCCAGGACTTTCTGCGCCTGGGCGACGATGCCTTCGCCGACCGGAGTCAGGCGCACGGCGCTTTTGCTGCGCTCGAAAATCAGCACACCGAGTTCGTCTTCAAGTTTTTTCACGCCCACCGACAGGGTCGGCTGACTGACGTGGCAACGCTCGGCGGCGTGGCCGAAGTGCTGCTCTTGGGCGAGGGTAACGATGTAGCGTAATTCTGTGAGAGTCATAGCAAGCGTCCATGAAGTTGCGGGCCAAGCATAACGGCTGCAATCGATAGACGCACGTTATCAGACTGAGTGAGGAATGCGACACCGGGCAATGTGAGTTTGCCGTTGCCAGATAGGCAAAAGGCACCTTTCGGTGCCTTCTCGATCCCACTGTCGATACATAACCCCTGTGGGAGCGGGCTTGCTCGCGAATGCGGTGTGTCAGAACCATTGATGTCGACTGACATGACGCTTTCGCGAGCAAGCCCGCTCCCACATTGGATCAGCGGCGTCTCTCGAGGGAGTACACAAACGGCGCGACAATTTCGATCGAGCCGTTGGTCAACATGTCCGCCGGTGGCTTGGGCAGCGGTTGGGCGCGGCGGATCATTTCCAGGGTAGCCCGGTCCAGATCGGCATTGCCGGAGCGGCCCACCAGTTCGAACGACAGCACATTACCTTCGGCATCCACCACGAAACGCAGACGGTTCAGGCCTTCCTTGCCCCGTGCCTGTGCGCTTTGCGGGTACTTTTTGTACTTGGCCAAGTGCGCGAGCAGGGTGCCTTGCCAACTGGCCTTGGCGGCCAATTGTGCGGGCGACGGGCCCGGTGCCGGCTGGGCGGATTTCTCCGTCGGTGCCTGGGTCGGTTGCGTGTCGGCCGGTTTTTCCTCGGAAGGTTTTTCCTTCACGGGTTCCGGTTTTTTCTCGACCGGTTTGGGTGGCTGCGGTTTCGGCTTTGGCTTGGGTTTCGGCTTCGGTACGGCAATCTCGGCCTTGGGTGCTTCAGCCAGTTTCGGAATCGGCAGCTCTTCAACCGGAGCCGGTGGCTGCGGCGGTGTGACGACTTTCGGCGGAGCAGGCGGTGGCGGGGCCGGAACCGGTGCCAGCTCGACCACCATTGCCTGCGGCGGCAGTTCGATGGGCGGGCGGGCGGTCCAGTTCAGCGCCAGCGCGATGGCCAGCGCGTGAACGCCCAGCACCACGGCCAGGCTACCGCTGTAACGCGTCAGCTTATGGCGCGTCGTGATCATTTCTTGGCTGCGCTCTCGAGGCCCACCAGACCGACCTTCAAGTAACCGGCCGAGCGCAATTTATCCATCACGCTCATCAAGTCGCCGTAGTCCACGCCCTTGTCGGCCTGGAAGAAGATGGTGGTGTCTTTCTTGCCCTGGGTCTTGGCGTCGAGGACGGCACCAAGGGTTTCGGCGTTGACTTCGTCGTCGCCGATGTACAGACGCTGATCAGCTTTTACGCTGAGGAACACCGGTTTCTCCGGGCGCGGCGCCGGTTTGGCGGTCGAGGCCGGCAGATCGACTTTGATGTCCACGGTGGCCAGCGGCGCGGCCACCATGAAGATGATCAGCAGTACCAGCATCACGTCGATGAACGGCGTGACGTTGATTTCGTGGTTCTCGGCCAGATCGTCGTCTGCGCCTTCTTTCAAATGCAGGCCCATGGCCGATTACCCCACTTTCACCATGTGCGGTTGCGAGCTGCTGCGCTCAGGCTGGTGGTCGAGGTCACGGCTGACCAGCAGCAGAACCTGCGCCGAAGCGTCGGACACCTGCGCCTTGTAGCCGGCGATGGAGCGGGCGAACACGTTGTAGATCACCACCGCAGGAATCGCAGCAACCAGACCCAGCGCGGTGGCCAGCAGCGCTTCGGCAATGCCCGGCGCCACGACGGCGAGGTTGGTGGTCTGGGTCTTGGCGATGCCGATGAAGCTGTTCATGATGCCCCACACGGTACCGAACAGGCCGACGAACGGCGCGGTGGAACCGATGGTGGCGAGGACGCCGGTGCCGCTGCTCATGTTACGGCCACAGGCAGCGACCAGACGCTCAAGACGGAAGCTGACGCGCTCCTTGATGCCTTCTTTCTCGCGGCTGTTGACCGACAGGCGCATCTCATCGAGCGCGTCGTGCACCAGCAGGTTGGCCAGGGTGCCTTCTTTAGCTGCGGTGGCGCTGGCTTCCTTGAGGGTCGCGGCTTTCTTCAGCGCAGCGATTTCACCCCGCAGACGACGCTTGGCGCCCATCAGCTCGAAGCCTTTGGCGATCCAGATGGTCCAGGTGATGATGGAAGCAATTGCCAGACCGATCATCACGATTTTCACGATGATGTCGGCGTTCTGGTACATGCCCCATGGCGACAGGTCGTGGGCCATGCCCAGGGTGTTGTCGGGTTCGAGCACTTCAGGCGCGTCTGCTGCGCTGGCGTCTACAGCCTGTACCGGGTCGGTGGCGGCTGGCGCGGCGGCAGCAGGGGCGTGCTGTTCGGTGGCAGCCGGAGCGGCTGGCGCTTGTGCGTCAGCGAAAGCAGCGGTCGGTGCCAGCATCAGGCTGAGCAGCAGGGCCGCCACCGCGCTGAAGGCGCGAGGTCGTTTGGTTGGCGAAGCGGGGATTTGATTACGTGTCATGCTGGCCGGACCTGAGGTAGAAAAACGGTGATGCTCTTCCAGGCCTCGTGAGGCCGAGAACAAAAGTGGGGTGCATTATTGCAAGTAATTCTTGTTAACAAAAGTAATAGAGTTTCTTTTTTTCCTTCATTGCTAGCCGTTCGTCCTTTGCGAGGGCTAGTCTGTTCCTTTCGTTTGGGAGTTTTTTGATGTCTGCGCCTTCTGTTTTGATTGCCGGTTGTGGTGACGTCGGCAGTCGTCTGGCTACGCAATTGTTGGCCGCCGGCTGGGAGGTGCATGGTCTGCGCCGTGATGTTTCGCGTTTGCCGGACGGCGTCATCGGCGTGGCCGGTGACTTGTTCAAGGAAGATTGCCCAGAGACCTGGCCGGTCGGGGCGGTGGATTACCTGGTGTATTGCGCAGCGGCAACCGATCACGATGAGGCCGGTTATCGTGCGGCTTACGTGCAGGGTTTGCAGAACGTGCTGAGCTGGCTGGACGACTATGGGCAGACCCCTGAGCGGCTGCTGTTCGTTTCCAGCAGCAGTGTGTACGGGCAGCAGGAAGGGGAGTGGGTCGACGAGAACTCAGAGACTGTCGCCAGCGGCTATTCCGGGCGACTGATGCTTGAGGCCGAGCAAGTGGCGCTGAACAGCGGCATCCCGGCGAGCATTGTGCGTCTGACCGGCATTTACGGCCCGGGTCGTGAATGGCTGTTGACCCAGGTGCGTCGCGGTTATCGGGTGGCGGTCGAGCCGCCGCTGTACGGCAATCGCATTCACGCCGATGACGCGGCAGGTCTGATGGCGTTTCTGCTGCAGGCGGCTCACCGGGGCGAGCCATTGCAGGATATCTATATCGGTGTGGACGATGCGCCGGCGCCGCTGGCCGAGGTGGTCGCCTGGCTGCGGGACTATCTGGGGGTTACCGAGTGGGCGGAAGACGCCAGCGTACGTCGCACCGGCAGCAAGCGCTGCAGCAATGCCCGGGCGAAGGCGCTGGGCTGGACGCCGAAGTATCCAAGCTACCGCGAAGGCTATGCGGCGATTCTTGAAGGCAAATGCTGACCTTCTAACGCCACAAACCACTGTGGGAGCGGGCTTGCTCGCGAAGAGGGTGTGTCAGGCAACATTGATGTCGACTGACACACCCCCTTCGCGAGCAAGCCCGCTCCCACAGGGTTACGTGTTGCTCTCAGGCGCGGTTACTGCTTCTCAAGCAACCACTTGCGTTCACCCGGGGTGAACTGCGGCATTTCATCTGCCAGTGCGGTATTCACTGCCTGGAAAATCTCCAGCGCCTTGCCCTTGCGGGCAAAGATCCAGTTGTTGCCCTGGCCGTTGAGTTGCAGCCACATGCTGTCGTGGTCGCTGTTCATCGAGGCACAGTCGCCTGCCAGGCACAGGGCATAGCGGTCGGCGCCGGGCAGACCGGACACCTGGCCGTCGGCCTGGAACTGCACGGTGCCGCCTTCGCCGTCGCCGCTGGCAATCTTCCAGCTGCCGCCCAGGTAGGCCGAATACAGTGCGCGCTCGAAGCTGGCGCCGATTGGCGCGCCTTCCGGCACGGGGATTTGTGCGCGGTCGAACAACTGGTCGGGTTCGTTCTCGGTGGCGGCTTGTTTCATCCGGCCGCCGTCACGTTTCAGCTCACTGCCGGAGCTGCCATAGAAGTCGACTTTCCAGGCGCCGGACTGTTCGCCCTGCAGCCGTCCTTCGACGTTCTCGAAGCCGTTGGTGTAGCGGGCCTGACCGGCCTTGGTGTTGACGTCCCACTCCAGGTTCGGGCCATAGGCCTGAAGCGCTTCGCGCAGGGGGCCGCCCTTGGCAGCAGCATCGATCGCCACCTGGTTGATCCAGGTGCCGCTGATGTCACGGTCGGCGGGGTCGCTGGCACAGCCGCCGAGGAAAATGGCGAGCAGCGAGAGAGCAAGCGCTTTGCGCATGGTGGAATCCTTTCAAAACCTTTTCTTTACCGCAGAGCAGTCGGCGCAGCGTGTGAGGGCTGCGCCGTGTGCATTACTCGATGACCAGGATGGCATCCATTTCGACTTGCGAACCCTTCGGCAGGGCAGCAACGCCGATGGCGGCGCGGGCCGGGTACGGCTGGTCGAAGTACTTGCCCATGATCTCGTTGACCTTGGCGAAGTGGCTCAGGTCGGTGAGGAAAATGTTCAGCTTGACGATGTCCTTGAACGAACCACCAGCGGCTTCAGCCACAGCTTTGAGGTTCTCGAACACCTGGACGGTCTGGGCTTCGAAGCCTTCAACCAGTTCCATGGTTTTTGGGTCCAGAGGAATCTGGCCCGACATGTAGACAGTGTTGCCGGCCTTGATCGCCTGGGAGTAGGTACCGATGGCGGCTGGGGCCTTGTCGCTGGTGATAACAGTCTTGGTCATGTATGACTCCTTGTTAGGTGTGAGTTAGGCACGCATGCGGGTGATGCGGATGACCCCGGTCAGGGCGCGCAGTTTCTTGATCACGCGGGCCAGGTGCACACGGTCGTGGACGCTGACCACCAGCTGGACGACGCTGATGCGGCCATCGCGCTCGTCCATGCTGATTTTCTCGATATTGCCGTCGGCCGCGTTGACGCTGCTGGCCAGCAGGGCGATCAGGCCGCGCTGGTGTTCCAGCTCGACGCGCAGCTCGACGTTGAATTCGCCGGTGACATCCTTGGCCCACGAGAGCTGGATGCATTTTTCCGGGTTGTGCCGGATTTCGCTGATGTTGCGGCAGTTGTCCAGGTGCACGACCATGCCTTTGCCCGCCGACAGATGGCCGACAATCGGGTCGCCCGGGATCGGCGTGCAGCACTTGGCGTAACTGAGCACCAGACCTTCGGTGCCGCGAATCGCCAGCGGACCTTCCGGACTTGGCAACTGTTCACCTTCGCCGAGCAGACGGCGCGCCACGACATAGGCCATGCGATTGCCCAGGCCGATGTCTTCGAGCAAATCTTCGATCAGTTCGAGGCGGTACTCGGTAAGCATGGCCGTGACGCGCTCGGCCGGGATCTTCTCCAGCGAGCTGTCGAAACCGTTGAGCACCTTGTTCAGCAGGCGTTCGCCGAGGCTGATGGACTCGGAGCGGCGTTGCAGTTTCAGCGCGTGGCGGATGTGCGTGCGTGCCTTGCCGGTGACCACGAAGTTGAGCCACGCCGGGTTCGGCCGCGCGCCTGGCGCGCTGACGATCTCGACCGTGGAGCCGCTTTGCAGCGGTTCGGACAGCGGTGCGAGACGGCGGTTGATCCGGCAGGCAATGCAGCTGTTGCCGACGTCGGTGTGCACCGCATAGGCAAAGTCGACCGCCGTGGAGCCTTTGGGCAGCTCCATGATCCGGCCTTTGGGCGTGAACACGTAGACCTCGTCCGGGAACAGGTCGATCTTCACGCTCTCGATGAATTCCAGCGAGTTGCCGGCACGTTGCTGCATTTCCAGCACACCTTTGACCCACTGACGGGCGCGGGCGTGAGTGCCTTTCGGCTGCTCGTCACCGCTGGATTTGTACAGCCAATGGGCGGCAATGCCGTTGTTGGCCATCTCTTCCATTTCGCGGGTGCGGATCTGGATCTCGATCGGTACGCCGTGCATGCCGAACAGTGTGGTGTGCAGCGACTGATAGCCGTTGGCCTTGGGGATCGCGATGTAATCCTTGAAGCGCCCCGGCAACGGTTTGTACAAATTATGCACAGCACCCAGCACGCGGTAGCAGGTATCGACCTTGTCGACGATGATCCGGAACGCATAGACGTCCATGATCTCGTTGAAGGCCCGACGCTTGCCGCGCATTTTCTTGTAGATGCCGTAGAGGTGTTTCTGGCGCCCGCTGACTTCGCCCTGAATGCCGTCGATCGCGAGGCAGTGGCCGAGGGACTCTTCGATCTTGTTGACGATTTCCTTGCGGTTGCCCCGGGCGCGCTTGACCGCCTGGTAGATCCGCGCGGAACGCATCGGGTGCATCGCCTTGAAGCCGAGGTCTTCGAATTCGATACGAATCGCGTGCATGCCCAGCCGGTTGGCGATGGGCGCGTAGATTTCGAGGGTTTCCTTGGCGATCCGGCGGCGTTTTTCCCCGGACAGCACTTCCAGCGTGCGCATGTTGTGCAGGCGGTCGGCGAGTTTGACCAGGATCACGCGAATGTCGCGCGCCATGGCCATGGCCATTTTCTGGAAGTTTTCGGCCTGGGCTTCGGCCTTGGTCTCGAAGTTCATCTGGGTCAGTTTGCTGACCCCGTCGACCAGTTCGGCCACGGTTTCACCGAACTGCGCTTGCAGCGCCTCTTTGGCGATACCGGTGTCTTCGATCACGTCATGCAGCATCGCGGCCATCAGGCTCTGATGGTCCATGTGCATGTCGGCAAGAATATTCGCCACCGCAAGAGGATGCGTGACGTACGCCTCGCCGCTGCGACGGCGCTGACCATCATGGGCTTGTTCGGCGTAGAAATACGCTCGGCGGACCAGGTTGACCTGGTCGTTGCCGAGGTAGGTCGATAAGCGATCGGCGAGGGCGTCTATGCTCGGCATGATGACTCCTGCCGTAGGCTGTGTTCCCGCGCCGTGCTACGTCGACCAGGCATAGGCTTAGACGGCCTCGTTGGACTCGTCCTCGAACGCAGCGAAGACCGGGTCTTCGTGGACGATTTCCTGCTCGGCGATGAACTCGTAGCTCATCAGGCCTTCAGCGATTTCACGCAGGGCGACAACGGTAGGCTTGTCGTTTTCCCACTGGACCAGTGGCTCTTTGCCGCCGGTGGCCAGTTGACGGGCACGCTTGGTAGAGAGCATGACCAGCTCAAAGCGGTTTTCCACGTGTTCTAGGCAGTCTTCAACGGTTACGCGGGCCATGGTATTCCTCGGAGCGAATGCAATATGCGCGCTGCCCGGTTGGGCGAGCGGACTGAGCAGTTTAAAAAATCACCAGCGATTAGGGAAGCGCTGATTTTTTGACCAGACCCTTCAACGCGCTGCAAGCACCAATGTAAAGCCCTTGCAGCGGTTTTGGGAAGTGCTGATTAACCCAGCAGTTCGGCCAGCAATTTGCCAAAACGTACCTGCTGACGTTTCTGTTGCAGCTGGTTGGCGCGGAAAATCGCCTTCAGATCGTCCAGTGCATGGGCGAAATCGTCGTTGATGATCAGGTAGTCGTACTCGACATAGTGGCTCATCTCGCTGACGGCTTCGCGCATCCGGCCGTCGATGATCTCGTCGCTGTCCTGACCGCGGTTGGTCAGGCGCTGGTGCAGGGCCTGAAGCGACGGCGGCAGGATGAAAATCGAGCGTGCCTGCGGCATCAGCTTGCGCACTTGCTCGGCGCCTTGCCAGTCGATTTCCAGAATCAGGTCGTGACCTTCGTCCAGCGTCTGCTGCAAGCGGCTTTGCGAGGTGCCGTAGAAGTTGCCGAAGACTTCGGCGCGTTCGAGGAAGTCGCCGTGCTCGCCCATTTTCACGAACTCTTCGCGGGTCACGAAGTGATAGTTCACGCCGTCCACTTCACCCGGACGCATGGCGCGGGTGGTATGGGAGATCGAGACGCGGATCTCCGGATTGGCATCGGTCAAAGCCTTGACCAGGCTGCTCTTGCCCGCACCCGATGGGGCGGAAATGATGTACAGGGTGCCGGTGCTGTGGGTCATGTCTGTTGCCTTACTCAATATTCTGCACTTGTTCACGCATCTGCTCGATCAACACCTTGAGGTTGACGGCGGCCTGGGTGCTGCGCGGGTCGAAGGCCTTGGAGCCCAGTGTGTTGGCTTCGCGGTTGAGTTCCTGCATCAGGAAGTCCAGGCGCCGGCCGGCGGCACCGCCGGACTTGAGCACCCGGCGAACTTCGATGATGTGCGTGCTCAGGCGATCCAGTTCTTCGGCCACATCGCTCTTTTGCGCGAGGATGACCATTTCCTGTTCCAGACGCTGCGGATCCAGTTCGGCCTTCATGTCGGTGAAGCGGTCGAGGACTTTCTGGCGCTGGGTCGCGAGCATGTGCGGCACCAGTTCGCGCAAGGTCACGACATCCTCTTCAATTGAAGTCAGGCGCTCGTTGATCAGGCGTGCCAGCTCCGCGCCTTCGCGCTCGCGGCCGGCCTTGAGTTCTTTCAGGCCTTGATTGAACAGGGCCAGCGCCTCGGCGTTCAGGGCTTGCGGATCGGTCGCGTCGGCCACCAGCACGCCTGGCCAGGCCAGCACTTCCAGCGGGTTCAGCGCCGCCGGGTTCTTGATCAGGCCGGCAACGGTTTCGGCGGCGGCGACCAGTTGCGCGGCGCGCTCTCGGTCGACCTGCAACGGTTTGCCGGTGCTTTCTTCGGTGAAGCGCAGGGTGCATTCCAGTTTGCCCCGCGACAGGCCCTGACGCAGGGCTTCACGCACCGCGCCCTCAAGGTCGCGGAACGACTCCGGCAGGCGCAGGTGCGGTTCGAGATAGCGGCTGTTGACCGAGCGCAGCTCCCAGCTCAGGGTGCCCTGGACGCCGGCTTTTTCGACGCGGGCGAAGGCGGTCATGCTGTGCACCATGGCGGTGACCTCGCAATGCAGATCGGCGCAGAAGGGATGTTCCGCAGGCTCGATATCAATGAATTTAAGCCGACTGGCAGCAAAGGCGCAGGATTGTAGCGCAGTGCGGCGGATGCGCCCAAACACACGGTGTGACAAAGGGCTGCAGGCCGTCGGTTATGCGCGTTTCAGGCCTCTGGGTCGACGGTCGGAATTTTTAACCCGTGCCCAGGCGCGGTGCAGCGCTCTATAATGCTCGGCAGTTTTCCGTCCCCAGTACAGGTATTCCCTATGAAACGTCCAAGTGGTCGCGCTGCCGATCAGCTTCGCTCGATCCGCATTACCCGCAACTACACCAAACACGCCGAGGGATCCGTACTGGTCGAATTCGGTGATACCAAGGTCATCTGCACCGTCAGCGTCGAAAACGGCGTGCCGCGCTTCCTCAAAGGGCAAGGCCAGGGCTGGTTGACCGCCGAGTACGGCATGCTGCCGCGCGCCACTGGCGAGCGTAATCAGCGTGAAGCGAGCCGTGGCAAGCAGGGCGGCCGCACTCTGGAAATCCAGCGTCTGATCGGTCGTTCCCTGCGCGCTGCGCTGGACATGTCCAAGCTGGGCGACGTCACCCTGTACGTCGACTGCGACGTGATCCAGGCTGACGGCGGCACCCGCACCGCGTCCATCACCGGCGCGATGGTGGCACTGGTCGATGCGTTGAAAGTGATCAAGAAGCGCGGCGGCCTGAAAGGCGGCGACCCGCTCAAGCAAATGATCGGCGCCGTGTCGGTCGGTATGTATCAGGGCGAGCCGGTGCTGGATCTGGACTATCTTGAAGATTCCGCCGCCGAGACCGACCTCAACGTGGTGATGACCAGCACTGGTGGCTTCATCGAAGTTCAGGGCACCGCCGAAGGCGCGCCGTTCCAGCCGGAAGATCTGAACGCCATGCTGGAACTGGCCAAGAAAGGCATGAACGAAATCTTCGAACTGCAAAAGGCCGCACTGGCCGACTGAGCAGGTTCGTAACCCGCAAGGAGGACGCGATGAGTGATGAGCAAGAGTTGCTGCCTAAGCCGAGCCAGGAGGTTCGCCAATGGGCGATGTTTTGTCACTTGTCCGCCTTGCTGGGGATCTGGATTCCGTTCGGCAACCTGATCGGGCCGCTGATCCTGTGGCAGATGAAGCGCGAAACCGATCCGTTCATCGACGCTCAGGGCAAGGAAGCGCTGAATTTTCAGATCACCGTGGCGATTGCTGCCGCGATCTGTCTGCTGCTGATGGTGTTGATCATCGGCTTCTTCTTGCTGGGGCTGCTGGCCATCGGGGCATTGGTGCTGACGATCATTGCCGGGGTGAAGGCGAACGAAGGCTTTCCCTACCGTTATCCATTCACCTGGCGACTGATCAAATAATAACCAGCGACGATTTCCCTTGTGGGAGCGGGCTTGCTCGCGAAGACGGTGTATCCGTCAACGAGTAGGTGGCTGACACGACGCCTTCGCGAGCAAGCCCGCTCCCACATTTGAAAAGCAGTTACCCACAAAAAAGCCGACAGCAATGTCGGCTTTTTTGCATTCACGGATCGACGCTCAGATGGTCAGCGTCCAGTCGTAGTCGACGATCAGCGGCGCGTGCTGCGAGAACCGTGGCTGACGCGGCAGGCGTGCGCTGCGTACGAAGCGGCGCAGGCCCGGGGTCAGCAGCTGGTAGTCGAAGCGCCAGCCCAGATTCAGCATCTCGGCCTGTTCGTTGTCCGGCCACCAGCTGTACTGGTCGCCTTCGCGGCTGACTTCGCGCAGGGCATCGACGTAGCCCATGTTGCCGACAATCTCGTCCATCCAGGCGCGTTCTGGCGCCAGGAAGCCCGGGGATTGCTGGCTGTCGCGCCAGTTCTTGATGTCGAGCTTCTGCTGCGCAACGTACAGCGAGCCACAATAAATGTACTCGCGACGTTTACGCCGCTGCTTGTCCAGGTACTTGCCGAAGTCGTCCATGAGCTTGAACTTCTGGTTCAAGTCCTCATCGCCGTTCATCCCCGAAGGAAGCAGCAAGGTGGCAATACTGACTTTGTCGAAATCTGCTTGCAGGTAGCGCCCGTAGCGGTCGGCCGTCTCGAAACCGAGACCGCTGATGACAGCCTTCGGTTGCAACCGCGAATACAAAGCCACGCCGCCTTGGGCAGGGACTTCAGCATCGCAGGCATAAAGGAAGTAGCCATCCAGTTGGAAGGCTGGGTCATCCAGTTCAAAGGCGGAGGCACGGGTGTCCTGCAGGCAGATGACGTCGGCATTCTGTGCCTGCAGCCAACTGAGCAAACCACGCTCGACTGCAGCCTGAATACCATTGACGTTCACACTGATGATCCGCATAAATGGCCCCAAAAATCGCGTGCGTGTATGATACACGGCGTCAAGCTAATTAGCTAAATCCGTGGTATTTGGGGTTTTTTTCATGCAAGCGTATCAGCGCGATTTCATTCGTTTTGCCATCGATCGCGGCGTTTTGCGCTTCGGTGAGTTCACCCTGAAGTCCGGGCGCACCAGTCCCTACTTCTTCAATGCCGGCCTGTTCAACTCGGGTTCGGCCCTGGCGCAGCTGGGGCGTTTCTACGCTGCAGCCATCGCCGAAAGCGGCATTCCCTTCGATGTACTGTTTGGCCCGGCCTACAAAGGTATCCCGCTGGCAGCCACCACCGCCGTCGCGCTGGCCGAACACCACAACCGTGACCTGCCATGGTGCTTCAACCGCAAGGAAGCCAAGGCCCACGGTGAAGGCGGCAGCCTGGTCGGTGCGCCGCTGACCGGTGACGTGCTGATCATCGACGACGTGATCACCGCCGGCACCGCGATCCGCGAAGTGATGCAGATCATCGCTTCCCAGGAGGGCGCCAAGGCGGCCGGCGTGCTGATCGCCCTGAACCGTCAGGAGCGTGGCAACGGCGAATTGTCGGCGATCCAGGAAGTCGAGCGTGATTTCGGTATTCCGGTGATCAGCATCGTTTCGCTGAACCAGGTGCTGGAATTCCTCGCCGACGACCCGCAGCTCAAGCAGCATCTGCCCGCCGTGGAAGCGTATCGCGCCCAGTTCGGCGTCTGAACTGTGGAATGAGCTTTTGTGGCGAGGGAGCTTGCTCCCGCTGGGCTGCGTAGCAGACCCGAAAAGCTTGTGAGCGCTGCGCACTCAAGCGGGAGCAAGCTCCCTCGCCACAATAGATGGAAGGCCGCAGGCAAAAAAAGACCCCGCTCAGCCAGGCTGAGCGGGGTCTTTTTGTTTGCGCGACGCCTTACGGACGCTTGCGATTGCTGATCAGTGTGCCCACACCGGTGTCGGTAAAGATTTCCAGCAGGATTGCGTTCGGTACGCGACCGTCGATGATCAGCGAGCTGCCAACGCCACCCTGAACCGCTTCCAGCGCGCAACGGATCTTCGGCAGCATGCCGCCGTAGATGGTGCCGTCGGCGATCAGGTCGTCGACCTGCTGGGTGCTCAGGCCGGTCAATACGGTGCCCGACTTGTCCATCAGGCCGGCGATGTTGGTCAGCAGCATCAGCTTCTCGGCTTTCAGCGCCTCGGCGACTTTACCGGCCACGAGGTCGGCGTTGATGTTGTACGACTCACCGTTCTCACCGACGCCGATCGGCGCGATCACCGGGATGAAGTTGCCTTTGACCAGCAGGTTCAGCAGTTCGGTGTTGATCCCGACCACTTCACCGACCTGACCGATGTCGATGATTTCCGGCTGGGTCATCTCCGGGGTCTGGCGGGTGACGGTCAGTTTCTTCGCACGAATCAGCCCGGCGTCTTTACCGGTCAGGCCGATGGCACTGCCGCCGTGACGGTTGATCAGGTTGACGATGCTTTTGTTGACCTGACCGCCGAGGACCATTTCCACCACGTCCATGGTCGCGGCGTCGGTGACGCGCATGCCATCGACGAAGTGGCTTTCGATCGACAGACGCTTGAGCAGATCACCGATCTGCGGGCCGCCGCCGTGAACCACGACCGGGTTGATGCCCACGGCTTTCATCAAGACGATGTCGCGGGCGAAGCCGGTTTTCAGCTCCTCGCTTTCCATCGCGTTGCCGCCGTATTTGATCACCAAGGTCTTGCCGACATAACGTCGGATGTAAGGCAACGCTTCGGACAGAACCTGGGCGGTGTGGGCGGCGGCTTCGCGTTCGAGGGTCATTCAGGGCTCCGGGTGAATCAGAACGGTAGTTGGAGATCAGGTGCAACGCGTTTCAATTGGGCGTGGAACACATCCTTGATGCGCTGCAATTCAGCCTCGTCATCGGCCTCGAAGCGCAGCACCAGCACCGGTGTGGTGTTGGAGGCGCGCACCAGGCCCCAGCCTTTGGCGTAATCGACCCGCACGCCGTCGATGGTGGTCAGGTCAGCGCCTGGGCCCCACTGTGCGTCGTGCAGTGCATCAATGATGCTGAATTTGCTCTCCTCGGTCACATGGATATTGATTTCCGGCGTAGAAATATCGTTCGGGAAGGTCGCAAACAGTTCTTCCGCGGTGGATTTTTCCTTGCTGAGGATCTCCAGCAGCCGTGCGGCGCTGTAGATGCCGTCGTCGAAACCGAACCAGCGCTCCTTGAAGAAGATGTGGCCGCTCATCTCACCGGCCAATAGAGCACCGGATTGTTTCATTTTCTTTTTGATCAACGAGTGACCGGTCTTCCACATTAGCGGGCGACCGCCGTATTCCTTGATCAACGGCACCAGACGGCGGGTGCATTTGACGTCGAAGATGATTTCCGCGTCCGGGTTGCGCGCCACCACGTCGCGGGCGAACAGCATCAGCAGGCGATCCGGGTAGACGATGCTGCCAGTATTAGTCACTACGCCGACGCGGTCGCCGTCACCGTCGAAGGCCAGACCGAGGTCGGCATTGGTTTCCTTGACCTTGGCGATCAGGTCGACGAGGTTCTCGGGCTTGCCCGGATCCGGGTGGTGGTTGGGGAAGTTGCCGTCGACTTCGCAGAACAGCGGGATGACTTCGCAGTTCAGTGCTTCGATCAGTTGCGGAGCGATCACCCCGGCCGCGCCATTGCCGCAGTCGACCACGACTTTCATGCGCCGGGCCAGTTTGACGTCCCGGACGATTTCGGTGGTGTAGCGGTCAAGGATTTCGACCTGGGTCACGCTGCCCTGGCCGCTGCTCAGATCGTTGGTCTTGATGCGCTCGTGCAGCACCTGGATCTGCTCGTTGGCGAGGGTGTCGCCGGCGATTACGATCTTGAAGCCGTTGTAGTTCGACGGGTTGTGGCTGCCGGTGAGCATCACCCCGGATTTACCCGCGAGCACGTTGGCCGCGTAGTACAGCGCCGGGGTCGGGACCAGGCCGACATCGCTGACATGGCAGCCGCTTTCGGCGATACCACGGATCAGCTCGGCAACCAGCTCCGGGCCGGACAGGCGACCGTCACGGCCGACAGAAACGTTCGGCTCACCCTGGGCCAGGCTCTGCGAGCCGATGGCGCGGCCGATCCAGTAAGCGGTTTCGGCATTGAGGAATTCCGGCACGGTGCCGCGAATGTCATAGGCGCGGAAGATGCTGTCGGGAAGCTTCGGGGCGATCTTGGCGGGGGTGCTCATCTGCACAAATGCTCCATCTCGAAAGTGGCGGGACACACCGACGATTCACTCGGCGGCAGGCTCAAACTGAAGGGTATGACGGCGTTTTCCGCAGAGAGTTCGTGGTGTGAAAGGGCCATGACGCCTTGTCTGGCGTGGCCTGCGGCCGGCAAAACCTTGATTTTCGGTGCTAAAACCTGCTGCACAAATTTTGTGGCGAGGGAGCTTGCTCCCGCTTGGGGCGCAGCGCCCACAAGATTTCGGGTCTGCTGCGCAGCCCAGCGGGAGCAAGCTCCCTCGCCACAGAAATTACCCGTGGATCATTTAGTGCCGGTATGGCCAAAACCGCCCGCGCCGCGTTCGGTTTCGACGAACTCTTCAACCATTTCGAAGTGCGCCTGCACCACGGGTACCAACACCAGTTGCGCCAGACGTTCTCCGACAGTCATGGTGAAGTCGGACTGGCCACGGTTCCAGCAGGACACCATCAGCGGTCCTTGATAATCCGAGTCGATCAGGCCGACGAGGTTGCCCAGCACGATGCCGTGCTTATGGCCCATGCCCGAGCGCGGCAGGATCAGTGCGGCGAGGTTCGGGTCGCCGATGTAGACCGACAGACCGGTAGGGATCAGCACGGTTTCACCCGGCTTGATCACGATGTCCTGTTCCAGCATGGCGCGCAGGTCGAGGCCGGCGGAGCCTGGGGTGGCGTATTGCGGCAGCGGGAATTCGGTACCGATGCGTGGGTCGAGGATCTTGGCTTGCAAAGCGTGCATGTAAATTAAACCTGGTTCAGACGTTCGGCGATAAAAGTGACCAGTTGGCGAGCGATCTTGCTCTTGCTGGTCTGGGCGAAAACAGTGGCATGAAGCTCACGGTCGATCACGCTGCAGGCGTTTTCTTCGCTGTTGAAACCGATGCTCGGGTTGGCGACGTCGTTGGCGACGATCAAATCGAGATTCTTGTCTTTCAGCTTGCGTGCAGCGTAGTCGAGCAGGTGTTCAGTCTCGGCGGCGAAGCCGACACTGAACGGACGGTCGGGAAGGGTCGCGATGGTGGCCAGGATGTCCGGGTTACGCACCATTTGCAGGACGAAGCCGTCGCCGCTTGTAGGGTCTTTCTTGAGTTTTTGCGGGGCAACGACTTCCGGACGGTAGTCCGCCACCGCGGCCGAGGCGATGAACACATCGCACGGGATGGCTGATTCGCACGCTGCAAGCATGTCGCGGGCACTGACCACGTCGATGCGCGTGACGCGATCCGGCGTCGGCAGGTGTACCGGGCCGCTGATCAGGGTCACGCGGGCGCCGGCTTCCACCGCGGCTTCGGCCAGAGCGAAGCCCATTTTCCCGGAGCTGTGGTTGGTGATGTAGCGCACCGGGTCGATGTTTTCCTGAGTCGGGCCGGCGGTGATCACCACGTGCTTGCCGGTCAGGGCCTGACGCTGAAAGCAATCCGCCGCGCACTGCGCCAGATCGGTGGCTTCCATCATCCGGCCCATGCCGACGTCGCCGCAGGCCTGGCTGCCGGAGGCCGGGCCGAAGGTCTTCAGGCCACGGCTTTCAAGGAGTTGCAGGTTGGCCTGGGTCGCCGGGTCGCGCCACATCGCCTGGTTCATCGCCGGCGCGACGGCTACTACGGCATCGGTAGCAAGAACCAAAGTGGTCAGCAAATCGTTGGCGATGCCTTGGGCCAGACGGGCGATCAGGTCGGCGGTGGCCGGGGCGATCAATACCAGATCGGCCCACTTGGCCAGCTCGATGTGGCCCATCGCCGCTTCGGCGGCCGGGTCGAGCAAGTCGAGGTGAACCGGGTGCCCGGACAGGGCCTGCATGGTCAGCGGGGTGATGAACTCGGCGCCGCCATGGGTCATGACCACGCGCACTTCGGCGCCCTGGTCGATCAGGCGACGAACCAGATCGGCGCTCTTGTAGGCCGCAATGCCGCCGCCGACGCCCAGAACGATGCGTTTCCGATACAGCCGCTGCATAGGTCTGCCTTTCATTTCGTGGGTGACATACGTGGCGAAACCCCCTCCCCAGGGTGAATTCGCCCGCAAAAAAGATGGGCTACGATATCACAGCGACCGCTACGGAACAGCGGCGCCCACAGACAAGGAAGGTGTATGAGTATTCGCGATTGGCCAGCGGCGGAGCGGCCGCGGGAAAGGTTACTTGAACAGGGTTCTGCGAGCCTTTCGGACGCCGAGTTACTGGCGATTTTTTTGCGCACGGGGGTGGTTGGAAAAAGCGCAGTGGACTTGGCGCGACACTTGTTGAATCAGTTCGGCAGCCTGCGTTTGTTGCTTGAGGCCGATCAGGAAGCATTCAGCAAACAGTTGGGATTGGGACCCGCAAAGTTTGCACAGTTGCAGGCTGCTCAAGAAATGAACCGGCGGTATCTGGCCGAGCGCTCACGCAGAGAGCCGGCGCTGGAGAATCCGCAGGCTGTTCGCGATTACCTCAAATCCATGCTCCGACACGAGCCACACGAGGTGTTTGGTTGCCTGTTTCTGGACTCTAAGCATCAAGTGTTGACGTTCGAGGCACTGTTTCGCGGTTCCATCGACAACACCAGTGTGCATCCGCGAGAAGTGGTGAAACGTGCCTTGGCGAACAACGCCGCGGCCGTGATCCTCTGCCACAACCATCCGTCGGGCAATACCGATCCCAGTCAGGCGGACAGGCAGTTGACCAAGCGTTTGCAGAAGGCGCTGGAGCTGATTGATGTGCGGGTGCTGGATCACTTCATCATTGGCGAAGGGGAGCCGCTGTCGATGGCGGAGTGTGGCTGGATGTAGCTCTCACGGGCAAAACGCAAATCCATGTAGGAGTGAGCCTGCTCGCGATGGCGTCATTTCAGTCAGCTTATTCAGTGACTGGAAGATCGCTATCGCGAGCAGGCTCACTCCTACAGGTTTTGTGCAGGGCGGGTTATTTGAGATTGACCTTGGAGTAGTCCTGGCGACCGAACGGGCTCACTGAATAACCCTGCACATCCTTGCGCGTCAGCGCATAGGCGGTCGGGTGCGCCAGCGGCAACCACAGCGCCTGCTGCTGAATCTGCGCCTGGGCCTGTTCATACAGCTTGGTGCGCACGCCTTGTTCGCTGGTGGTTTTGCCGGCGCTGATCAGCTTGTCCAGATCGGCATTGCAGTAGCGCGCGAAGTTGGTGCCGGACTTGACCGCCGCGCAGGAAAACTGCGGCGTGAGGAAGTTGTCCGGGTCGCCGTTGTCGCCGGCCCAGCCCATGAACAGCAGGTCATGTTCGCCAGCCTTGGCGCGGCGGATCAGTTCTCCCCACTCGATCACGCGGATTTCCGCCTGAATGCCGATTTCCGCCAGATCCGATTGCAGCAACTGCGCCCCCAGACTCGGGTTCGGGTTGAGCAGGCTACCGGACGGACGGGTCCAGATGGTGGTCTGGAAGCCGTCCTTGAGTCCGGCCTTGGCCAGCAACGCCTTGGCTTTGGCCACGTCATGTGGATAGCCCGGCAGGTTCTTCGCGTAGCTCCAGGTGTTCGGCGGGTAAGGGCCGTTGGCGGGTTCGGCGGTGTCTTCGAACACGGCTTTGACGTAGTTGGCCTTGTCGAAGGCGAGGTTGATCGCCTGGCGCACTTCCGGCTTGTCCAGCGGTGGGTGCTGGCTGTTGATGCCGACGAAAGCCGTCATGAACGCGTCAGTCTTTTCCACTTTCAGGGTCGGTTCTTCCTGCGCCGCTTTCACGTCCAGCGGTTTCGGCGACAGGGCGATCTGACACTCGTTGCGCCGCAGCTTTTGCAGGCGCACGTTGGCGTCCGGGGTGATGGCGAAGATCAGCGGGTCGACCGCCGGCTTGCCGCCGAAGTAGTCCGGGTTGGCCTTGTAGCGCACCGAAGCGTCTTTCTGGAAGCGCGTGAACACAAACGGGCCGGTGCCGATCGGCTGGCTGTTGAGCTTGTCGGTGGCGTCGGCCTTGAGCAGCTTGTCGGCGTATTCGGCGGAATAGATCGAGGCGAAGCCCATGCTCAGGGTCGCGAGGAACGTCGAATCCGGGTGATCGAGGGTAAAGCGCACGGTCAGCGGATCGAGTGCGTCGATTTTCTTGATCAGCGCCGGCAACTGCATGGATTGGGCGTGCGGGAAACCGCTTTGCGCCACTTTGTGCCATGGGTTGGCCGGGTCGAGCATGCGGTCGAAGCTGAATTTGACGTCTTCGGCGCTCAGGGCGCGGGTCGGTTTGAAATAGTCGGTGCTGTGAAACTTCACCTGCGGGTGCAGCTTGAACACATAAGTCAGGCCGTCGGTGCTGACTTCCCAGCTGTCGGCCAGGCTCGGCACGACTTTGCCGCTGGCGGTGTCGAAGTCCACCAGGCGGTTCATCAGCACGTCGGCCGAGGCATTGGTGGTGGTCAGCGAGTTGTATTGCACCACGTCAAACCCTTCAGGGCTGGCCTCGGTGCAGACGCTCAGGGCGGCGGCCTGGGCCAGGGGGCTCAGCAGAAGCGGGGCGAGCAACAGGGGTAGGGCAGCGAGGCGCATGGTCGGCTTCCTTTACAGATCGAAGGCCATCTGCAGGTGCAGTCTGGAAAAGGGTTACCCTAGAGGGCTGGATTGCAAATGACTATCCCCTTTTGTATTTTTCGGGGCCGGGCATTGGCGTTTTTCAGACCGCAGTGCGCCAGGAAAAGTCGGAAACCTCTGTCAGAGCGGTTTTCTGCGACGAGTGGTCAAAACTCGCGCCAGCCTTTATCCAAAGCGTCCGCAGCCGGAAAATGCGCTTTTTTAGCGGTTGATTGCACATCGATTGTTGTTGCACCCCGGTCTTTCTGGTATAAAGCAGCGCTCTTTTCTAGGGGCCCGGTTCCTTCACTGTAGGTGTAGCCGGTAAGACCTCTAAAGAAACGCGGCGCCTGGCGCCAAATGACTGAGAGATTAAGCGGCCAACCCATGCCGGGTTGGGCATGTGGTTTTAGAGGGCTGAGGCATGTCGAGAGTATGTCAAGTTACCGGTAAGGGTCCGGTAACCGGGAATAACATTTCCCACGCAAACAACAAAACCCGTCGTCGTTTCCTGCCGAACCTGCAGCATCACCGCTTCTGGGTTGAAGAAGAGAAACGTTTTGTGCGTCTGCGCGTATCTGCCAAAGGCATGCGCATCATCGACAAGCGTGGCATCAGTGTCGTGCTCGCCGAACTTCGCCGCGATGGCAAGATTTAAGGGAGCTAATCATGCGTGAATTGATTCGTTTGATCTCGAGCGCCGGTACTGGTCACTTCTACACTACCGACAAGAACAAGCGTACTACTCCGGACAAAATCGAGATCAAGAAATATGATCCGGTTGTTCGTAAGCACGTGATCTACAAGGAAGGCAAAATCAAGTAATTGATTTTTCCCGACTTACAAAAAAGGCCCGTATCTCACGATACGGGCCTTTTTTGTTGTCTCGGATTTCTGTGGTGTCTCGTCGGGCCTCTTCGCGAGCAGGCTCACTCCTACATTGGAATTCGGTTCCCTGTAGGAGTGAGCCTGCTCGCGATAGGGCCGGATCAGTCAGCGAAAATCCTCAAGCCTTCTGCTCAAAGATCACATAGATCTTGCGGCAAGCCTCCAGCACTTCCCAGGTACCACGGAAACCGGCCGGAATCACAAAGCGGTCGCCAACACGCAAGGTCTTGGCATTGCCGTCGCTGTCGCGCAGCACCGAAACCCCCTGCAGGATTTCGCAGTATTCATGCTCGGTGTAGTTCACCGTCCACTGCCCGACAGCGCCTTCCCACACGCCGACGCCCATTTGCCCACAAGGGCTGTCGTATTGATTGAACACCGCTTGCTCGGGATCGCCCTTGAGCACTTTGGCCGGGTCCGGGCGATAGCGTTCGGCTGTGCTGGTGGTCAGGCTGATATCGACGACGTTCTGGATGTTCATTGTTGTTTTCTCCCGTGATGACGGCGCGGTGGCTTGAAAGGGCCAAAGTCTATGTTTATTAAAATGAACACCGCAAGGCCGTATGGCGTGCTTATGTCAAATATATTGAAACAACCCCGGTCGCTGGTTTAGGGTGGCGGGTGCCTTGGGCCGAAAAAGCAGGCCGGCCGGGCAGCATTCCTGAAGACGTCCGCGAAGAACGCGGCGCTCGTATTCAACAAGAGGAGGACACTCGAATGACCACCCTGACTCGTGCCGATTGGGAACAACGTGCTCGCGACCTGAAGATTGAAGGCCGCGCCTACCTCAACGGCGAATACACCGACGCCGTCTCCGGCGAGACCTTCGAGTGCATCAGCCCGGTCGATGGCCGTCTGCTGGGCAAGATCGCCAGCTGTGACGCCGCCGACGCTCAGCGCGCCGTGGAAAACGCTCGTGCCACCTTCAATTCCGGCGTCTGGTCGCGCCTGGCGCCGACCAAACGCAAAGCCACCATGATTCGTTTCGCCAGCCTGCTCAAGCAGCACGCTGAAGAGCTGGCGTTGCTCGAAACGCTCGACATGGGCAAGCCGATCAGCGACTCGCTGTACATCGACGTCCCGGGCGCGGCGCAAGCGCTGAGCTGGAGCGGTGAGGCGATCGACAAGATCTACGACGAAGTCGCCGCCACGCCGCACGATCAACTGGGTCTAGTCACCCGCGAGCCGGTGGGCGTGGTCGGTGCCATCGTGCCGTGGAACTTCCCGCTGATGATGGCCTGCTGGAAACTCGGCCCGGCGCTGTCGACCGGTAACTCGGTGATCCTCAAGCCGTCGGAAAAATCTCCGCTGACCGCCATCCGCATCGCTGCATTGGCCGTTGAGGCCGGCATTCCGAAAGGCGTGCTCAACGTGCTGCCGGGCTACGGCCACACCGTCGGCAAGGCGCTGGCGCTGCACAATGACGTCGACACTCTGGTGTTCACCGGTTCGACCAAGATTGCCAAGCAGTTGATGATCTACGCCGGCGAATCGAACATGAAGCGCGTATGGCTGGAAGCCGGCGGCAAGAGCCCGAACATCGTCTTCGCCGATGCGCCGGATCTGCAAGCCGCTGCCGAATCCGCCGCCAGTGCCATCGCCTTCAACCAGGGCGAAGTCTGCACCGCCGGTTCGCGTCTGCTGGTCGAGCGCTCGATCAAGGACAAATTCCTGCCGATGGTGATCGAGGCGCTGAAGGCCTGGAAACCGGGCAACCCGCTGGACCCGGCGACCAACGTCGGTGCGCTGGTCGATACCCAGCAGATGAACACCGTGCTGTCGTACATCGAATCCGGTCACAGCGACGGCGCCAAACTGGTGGCCGGCGGCAAGCGCATCCTCCAGGAAACCGGTGGTACCTACGTCGAGCCGACGATTTTCGACGGCGTGAGCAACGCGATGAAGATCGCCCAGGAAGAGATCTTCGGCCCGGTGCTGTCGGTCATCGCTTTCGACACCGCCGAAGAAGCGATCCAGATCGCCAACGACACGCCGTATGGCCTGGCCGCAGCGGTATGGACTCAGGACATTTCCAAGGCGCACCTGACCGCCAAGGCGCTGCGTGCCGGTAGCGTGTGGGTCAACCAGTACGACGGCGGCGACATGACCGCACCGTTCGGCGGCTTCAAGCAGTCGGGCAACGGTCGTGACAAGTCGCTGCACGCGTTCGACAAGTACACCGAGCTGAAGGCGACGTGGATCAAGCTGTAAGCCGTTAGCGGGAGCCCGGTCACTCCGGGCTCCCTGACGAAACAGAGATTCCCTGTGGGAGCGGGCTTGCTCGCGAAAGCGGTGTATCAGTCAGCACATCTGCTGAATGTGAAACCGTTTTCGCGAGCAAGCCCGCTCCCACAGTGATTTTGTGGCGCACATAAGAATATCCACAGGAGCGTGGAACATGCGTTGGGCGACGTATTTCGCCGTGTTGGCGTCTGTCTTGAGTGTCGGCCTGGCCCTGGGGGTCAGCATGCCGTTGGTGTCGTTGCGTCTGGAAGGCTGGGGTTATGGCTCCTTTGCCATCGGTGTGATGGCGGCGATGCCGGCGATTGGCGTGCTGCTGGGGGCGAAGATTTCCAGTCATCTGGCGGCACGTTTCGGCACGGCGAACCTGATGCGTCTGTGCCTGTGGGCGGGTGCGTTGTCGATCGGCTTGCTCGCGCTGTTGCCGAGTTATCCGGTCTGGCTGGTGCTGCGCCTGATGATCGGGGTGATCCTGACCATCGTGTTCATCCTTGGCGAGAGCTGGATCAATCAACTGGTGGTCGAACACTGGCGCGGTCGTCTGGTGGCGCTGTATGGCAGCAGCTATGCGCTGAGCCAACTGTCTGGTCCGTTACTGTTGGGCGCGATCGGCACTGAGCACGATTACGGGTTCTGGGTCGGCGTCGGGCTGCTGACGGTCTCGCCATTGCTGTTGATGGGCCGCAGCGGTGCGCCGAGTAGTGAAGCCAGCAGTGTGACGTTCAGCGATCTGTGGGGTTTTGCCCGCGAGCTGCCGGCGATTGCCTGGGCGGTGTCACTGTTCGCCGCGTTCGAGGCGATGATCCTCACGTTGTTGCCGGTGTATTGCCTGCAGCAGGGCTTTACTGCCGAGATCGCGTTGGCAATGGTCAGCACGGTGGTGGTCGGCGATGCGCTGTTGCAACTGCCGATTGGTGCGCTGGCGGACTACCTGTCGCGACGTACCTTGTTCACCGGTTGCGCGGTGGTGTTGATGCTGTCGAGCCTGGCGATTCCGCTGTTGATCGACACGCTGCTGATCTGGCCGTTGTGGGTGTTGTTCGGGGCCAGTGCCGGTGGGCTGTTCACCTTGTCACTGATCCTGATCGGCGAGCGTTATCGCGACGATGCGCTGGTGCGCGCCAATGCGCACATTGCGCAGCTGTGGGGTGTCGGTTGTCTGATCGGGCCGTTGATGGCGGGGGCGGGCAGCCAGTGGATCAGCGGGCATGCGTTGCCGCTGTTGATGGCGGTCGGGGCGTTCGGGTTGGTGATTCTGCTGATGCGCCAAGGTGCGTTCGGGGCGGTCGCCGAGCCGGCCTGATTCGATTTCCAATTGAATGATTACCTGTGGCGAGGGAGCTTGCTCCCGCTTGAGTGCGCAGCACTCACAAAATTCCGGGGCCGCTGCGCAGCCCAGCGGGACGGTGCGACGACTCGACAAGTTCCCTCGCCACAATTGACTACAACATCCGCTCCAGACCGACAGTGGTGCTGAACCACGCATTGAACCGCCGCCACCAGCTCCCCGGCTCTTTGGTCAGCGTGTGCATCTGGCCGTTGTCCTCGGTCACCCAGACAATCTTGCCATCCTGCAGTTTCGCCTCATAACTCAGTGCCGGTGCCATGCCTTGCAAGGCCAGTTCGCGTACGCGTTCGGCCAGTTCCGGGCTGTCCACCAGGACCCCGACCTCGGTGTTCCACAGCACCGAGCGCGGGTCGAAGTTGAACGAGCCGATGAACGCTTTCTGCCTGTCGAAAATCATCGCCTTGCTGTGCAGGCTGGAATCCGAACCCCGGAATGACTTGCTGTAGAACAGGTGTGGGCCGCTGCCATAGTTATCCCCAGGCTGACGGCGCAGTTCATACAGCTTCACCCCGTGCTCCAGCAGCGCCTTGCGATAGGGCGCATAACCGCCGTGCACCGCCGGTACATCGGTGGCCTCCAGCGAGTTGGTCAGCAGACTCACCGAGACCCCGGCGTCGGCACGCCCGGTCAGGTACACCAGTCCCGGCTGGCCGGGTACGAAATACGCCGAGATCATGATCAGTTCTTTGCTGACGCCGCGCAGTTCCGGCGCCAGTTGCGTGGTCAGCAGCAGTTGCGGGTCCGGCTCGTCCTTGGCCAGCACCTTGCTCGGCGCGTCCCACAGCGCCTGGTTCCACGCCCAGATCAGTTCCTTGCGCCAGATGTCCATGCGCGGCGCGGTCTTGAACGTCATCAGCTGTTGATACAGCGCGTGGTTCTGTTTGCGGGTTTCATCCAGCGATTCTTCGAGGCGCGTGCGGGTGTTCTGCAGGTCTTTGGCGCTCGGTTTGCTGGAGAGGAATTCGTTGATCGGCTTGCTCAGCGCGCTGTTCCAGTACTGATCGAAACTGTGTCCGAGCTGCTCGGCCACCGGGCCGACGCTGAGCATGTCGATGTCGGTGAAATTCAGGTTCGGTTCGGCATCGAAATACTCGTCGCCCAGATTGCGCCCGCCGACGATGGCCACGCTGTTGTCCGCCAGCCACAGCTTGTTGTGCATGCGACGGTGTTGCAGCGACAGGTTGAACAGGCGGCCGGCGGCGCGGGTCACGCCCGTGCTGCGGCCCAGGTGCAGTGGATTGAACAGGCGGATCTGGATCTGTGGATGCGCCGCCAGCGTGGCGATGATCGTGTCGAGACCGTCGCTGGTGGTGTCGTCGAGCAGGATGCGTACGCGCACGCCGCGGTCGGCGGCCTTGAGCAGTTCTTCCACGAGCATCCGTGTACTGACGCCGTCGTGGACGATGTAGTACTGCAAGTCGAGGCTGGTTTGCGCATTGCGGATCAGTTCGGCGCGAGCGGTGAAGGCCTCAGTGCTGTTGGACAGCAGGCGGAACCCGGAGCGGCCCTGATAGGGCGCCGCCTGTGCCTGAATCGAGCGACCGAATGCGGAGCCGGCAGCCGGCAACGCCTGACTGGGTTCACGTGCTACATCGAGATTGGCGCAACCACTGGCCAACGAACACAGGACAAAGACAGCGAGCAATTTTTTTCCGGGGCGCACGTTGCTTTCTCGGCTGGGGCTGGGGGTGACGGAGTATGGCATGCAGAGGATTTCAAAGACCGCTTCCAGGCGGATCCTCGCCACACTGTGTAAACAATTAGTCGTTCGAAAGTAGGAATGAGTTCGCATGTGTTTTTGGACTATTTGCCATGTCGTTTTTTCCGCTCTTGGTTGGTGCCTATTCCTACATACGGATCCTGCAAAAAAGGAAATCATCGCCCCCGGTATTCACGGCCCCGGTGAAAGCGATGCCCTGAATACCTGCCATTTATAAATAGCCGAACAAGTAGGGACTGATGAAAAAAACAACATGGATGGCGGCCATCGCGGCCGCGGTATTGCCGACGCTGGCCGCTGCCGAGAGCTTGGATCTGAACGTGATCGGAACCATTATTCCGACCTCGTGCATCCCGGCATTTGCCGGTGGTGGCACCGTCGATCTGCGCAAGATTTCGGCGGCCACACTGAACAAGACCACGCAAACGCTGCTGCCGACTCACGATATTTCGCTGCACATCAATTGCGATGCGCCGGCGCCGGTGGAGGTGTCGGTCAGAGACAATCGTGCGGCAACCAAATTGCCGGGCATCAACGATGGCGCCGGTAACAGCGATCCGGCCTTGTTTTACGGGCTAGGCGAAATCGGCGGCATCCGTATCGGCGGCTTCGCTCTGCGCCACGGGCGTCCGGAAGCCGACGGTATCCAGCAGACCCTGATGACCCGCACCCTGGCGGCGCCGGCGTGGCAATTGCCTTCCTCGCCGCTGGTGAGCAATGCCCCGGCGCTGTACTCCTGGGGTACCGTGGCAGCCGGCCCGGTCGCGGCGCGCCATCACGGGTTTCCGATGAGCCTGTTGCCGATCATTGGCCCGAGTAACGCGCTGCCGATCGCCAGCGAGATCCCGCTCGATGGCTCGGTCACCTTCGACATGTACTACCTCTGATCGACAGAGCCCGGCCGTTGCCGGGTTCTTTCAGGTTCATTCGGCGCGTCCTTAGACGGGGGCGCTGAAACTTTCCAGCGGAACAATCCCGATGCCGATTTCAATGTGCCGTCCTGGCTTCAGGGCGCTGCCACTGTGCCTGCTCGCCGTGATTTTGATGCCCAACGCCCACGCTGCCGGAATGGTGCCGCAAACACCTGTGCTGGTGGTGGATGAAGGTCTCGGGGAGGCGACGATGAATGTCCGAAATACCGAGTCCCGTCCGGCCCTGCTGCACACCACGGTGGTAAACATCGAGCCGCATGATCAAACGCAGTTGCTGTTCAGCCCGTCGGTAACCCGTGTCGAGGCCGGGGCAGTGCAGCAAGTGCGGTTCATTTTGCAGAGCGCCGAACCGTTGCAGACCGAGCGTCTGAAGCGGGTGATTTTTGAAGGGATCAATCCTGTGGCAAGTGCTGACGGCGCCCGGGTCAATCTGGGCGTGCGGCAAAACTTGCCGGTGATCCTGCGCCCCGCCGGCCTGCCGGTGGAGCGCGAGCCATGGCATCGCCTGAGCTGGTCGGCCACTGCTGAAGGCTTGCTGGTCAGTAATCCCAGTCCTTACGTCGTTCGCCTGGCGAAGGCGATTGTTCCGCTGCCGGGCACACAGGCGGTGGATCTGCCGCGCACCTGGATCCTGCCTGGCGAGCGCCTGTCTGTCGCGTTGCCCTTGAGTTCGACGGTGCGGACCATGGGCGTGCGGATTTTTCCGGCCACCACCTATGGCTTTGCGGTCGATCACTTCGATGCTCCGGTAACGCACTGATGCGCAGGCCTGCCCGTCGGGGACTGGCACTGGTGATGGTTCAGGGCGCAGGCGCAGCGCTGGCCGGCGAGGTGGTGGAGTTCGATGCGCAGCTGCTTCGCGAGCGCGGACTCGACCCCGCATTGGCTGCGTACTTCCGCCAGGCACCGCGTTTCTCCCAGGGCACGCGCCTGGTAGCACTGGAGGTCAATGGACAGCCTCGCGGCCGCGTGTTCGTGACGTTCGATGCCGAGGGCGAGCCGTGCCTGCAGCCGGCCTTGCTCAAGGCTGCCGGCGTGCGCTCGCAAACCTCTGCGGCGTCGGCAGACCGACAGCCGTGCCTGACACTGCGCGAAGGTCTGCCCTCGGCCATCATTGAGTTGCATCCCGGCCAGGAACAGATCGACCTGCTGTTGCCGACCGACCTGCTGGCGTTGCCGGAGTTTCAATCGCGCAGCTTCGCCAATGGTGGTGTGGGCGGTGTGTTTAACTACGATGCGTTGCTGATGGGCAGCCGGCACGAGGGACAGCGCAGCGACTTTCGCAGCCTGGGCTCGGAGATTGGCTTGAATGCCGGTGACTGGATCCTGCGTAGCCGGCAGTCCTACACGCAACTTCCGGACAGCACGCGTTTCGAGCATCTGTATGCCTATGGCATGCACACCCTGGAAGACGACGAAGCCAGCGTGCAGATCGGCCAGTTGAATCTGCAGTCGCCCCTGTTTGCCGGCGAATCGTTCAGCGGCGTGCAGATCCTGCCGGAAGACGCGTTCGCGCAAATGCGTGCGGCACAATGGGGTGCGCGTGGTGAGGTCGAGGGCATTGCCTGGTCGCCATCGCGGATCGAAGTCCGGCAGAACGGCGTGCCGATCTACACCACGCGAGTTCCTGCCGGGCCGTTCACCCTGCGCGCGCTGCCGTTGTTGAGCAACCAGCTTGACCTTGAGGTGAGCGTGCACGAGCAAGAAGGGCAGGTGCGGCGCTTTCGCGTCCCGGCCGCCAGCCTGCAGGATGCCCGGTTCGAGCGGGCCGACACGTTCAATCTGGCGCTGGGCACTGTGCGACGCCAGGGCTCGGATGATCGTCGGGCGCCGTCGTTCGCCACCCTTGGCAAGGAATGGAGCCTGTCGCGAGCGCTGCGCATGAGTGGCGGTGTACTCGGTGGTTCGGACTACCTGTCGGCGGGGTGGGGGCTGCAGCGGCAATGGCCGGGTAATCTGACCACCGGTGTGCGCCAGCTGCTGTCCAGCGACCGGGCTACAGGCGTTGCGGGTCATCAGGTGCAAATGACCGTCAATGCCGTGCTGGCGCCGAGCCTGTCCACCAGCGTGGTCGCTGTGCGTCGTGGCCAGGGCTTTCGTACGCTGTCGGACACTGGCTGGAACTCGCAGCAGGGCCGTGCCGAATTGCCCGGGCGCGAGCACTGGACGTTTGCCCTCAACGGTTCCGTCGAACGCTGGGGCGCGTTCGGCATGACCTGGTCGCGGTACACCCGCGTGGATCAGCCGCCGCATATGCGCCTGGGGCTGTCGTGGTCGCAGACGCTGCCCGCGCGGATCAGTCTGTCGTTGAGCCTGGAACGGGGAATCGGCGATGCCGACGCGGGGCGTCGGGGCACCTCGGCTTACCTGACGGCGGCGATGCCATTGGGCGAACAGCGCCGGGTTCGCAGCTACCTGCGCAGCGACCCACGATCCGGGGTGCGCAGTGGCGTGTCGATGAGCGAAGTGCTCAGTGAAACCCTGGCCTACAGCGCCAGTGCCGAACACCGTGAAGACGCGGCGCCGTCCCTCGGATTGCGAGTCAACGCTCTGGCCCGTTACACCCGTCTGGACCTCGGTATGAGCCAGCGGGACGAAGCGCGCGAATTCGACGTGGGCCTGCGTGGCGGCATGGCACTGCATCGCGATGGCGTCACGCTGTCGCCCTATCCGCTGCGCGAGACCTTTGGCGTGCTCAAGGCCGGCGATCGTGCGGGTCTGAAGTTGTCCACGCCGCAAGGTCCGGTGTGGACGGACGGAGCGGGCCGGGCTGTGGCGAGTCTGCCGGCGTATTCGACCGCCCGGCTGGAAGTCGACCCGTTGAGCCTGCCGCGCAACGTCGAGGTGCTCGACGGTTATCAAGAAGTGGAAGCCGGGCGTGGGTCGGTGCAGCACCTGGAGTTCTCCATCACCCGCGTGCGGCGCGTGCTGTTGAAGGCCAGGACGGTTGATCGGCAATGGCTGTCCAGTGGCCTGGCCGTACAGGACGGGCAAGGTGAATACGTGACCACGGTGCTTGAGGCCGGGACGATCTTTGTGCCGGACATCAAGCCTGGGCAACCGTTGCGGGTGCAGCTATCGGACACCACGCACTGCGAGCTGCAATTCACCCTGGCCGAATCGCCTGACGAGCACGCACTGATCGAGCCTGTCGAAGCGCTCTGTCAGCCTTTGAGCAATACATGACTGAGGTTTTTCCCATGCAACGATGGATTGTCCAGATCATGCTGGCATGGCTGTTGTCCGCATCCGCCATGGCCAGTGCGAGCTGCCAGATGACGCTGTCGCCGGACGCTGTGGACTATGGCGTCCTGACGAGGGCGCAACTGCTGGCGCGGCCATCGAGTGGCGACGACGGCAGCTTCGGGGTGCGCAGGGTTCATCTGCGGATTCAATGTCCGGATGTGCGCTCGATCAGTTGGTCCTTTGCTGCCCCGAGCAGCGATGCGCTGCATTATCGCTGGGCACCGGGACGGTTGCAGGTACGCATAGTGACGGTGCGTCTGGACGGCGCGCCGGTGCAGTGGCAGCGCGAGGGAGAGCGGGCGGGCGCGGCGGATTTGCTGCAGCCTGGCGATCGCATCGTGAGCTGGCGCGCGGGCAGCATCGCCACCGGCCGTCATCTCGACGTGGAGCTGGACATCGAGGCCCGCGTCAGCGATGCCTCAAGCCGTGTCGCCGACCTTCGTCGCTTCGACGGGCACGGTACGTTTCGGCTCGAATGACTCGGTTTCGGCCAGCAATCTGCTCGCCGCTGCGCCGACCTTGCGCACTGCTTCTTCGATCTGCGGTGTCGGTTTGGCAGCGTAGTTCATTCGCAGGCAATTGCGGTATTTTCCCGAGGCGGAAAAGATGCTGCCGACGGCGATCTGTACACCTTGATCGAGCAGCGCACGGTTGAGTTTCAGCGTATCGAAACCCTCGGGCAGTTCGACCCAGAGCATGAAGCTGCCCTGCGGGCGACTGGCGCGGGTGCCGGCAGGAAAGTAGCGAGTGACCCAGTCGATCATCGCGTCGCGATTGCGCTGGTATTGCGTGCGCATCCGCCGCAAGTGCGGTTCGAAATGGCCGCCCTTGAGAAATTCGGCGATGGCGATCTGCGGCTGCGGTGCGGTGGAACCGGTGCTGATGTATTTCATGTGCAGCACCCGTTCCAGATAACGACCCGGTGCCACCCAACCGATGCGCAGGCCCGGGGCCAGGGTCTTGGAAAACGAGCTGCACAGCAGCACTCGACCATCTTCGTCGAAGGATTTGATTGTGCGCGGGCGCGGGTAGGTGTAGGCCAGCTCGCCATACACATCGTCCTCGATGATCGCCACGTCGAAACGCTGTGCCAGGTTGAGCAGGGCGCGCTTGCGCGACTCCGGCATGATGTAGCCCAGCGGGTTGTTGCAGTTGGGGGTGATCTGGATGACCTTGATCGGCCACTGCTCCAGCGCCAGTTCCAGCGCTTCGAGGCTGATGCCGGTGAGCGGATCGGTGGGGATTTCCAGGGCTTTCATGCCCAGGCCTTTGAGCGTTTGCATGGCGCCGTGGAAGCTCGGCGAATCCACCGCGACGATGTCGCCCGGCTCGCAGATGGCGTGGATGCTGGTGGACAGCGCTTCGTGGCAACCGGTGGTGATCACCAGGTCGCTGGCGCTCAACTGGCAGCCGGAGTCGAGCATCAATCGAGCGATCTGTTCGCGCAGTTCGAGGGTGCCGTGAATGTTGTCGTAATACAGACCGGGCATGTCCTGGCGGCGGCTGATCCGCGCCAGTCCGCGCAGCAGCGGTTTCATGGTGGGCGTGGTTACGTCGGGCATGCCGCGCCCCAGTTGCACCACGTCCTTGCGTGGCACCGCACGAATCAGCTCCAGCACCTGATCCCACTGCGAAATCTCCACCGGCCGCTGCGCCGGCCGCCCGACTGCGGGTAACTCCGGCAGCTCGCGACCCACCGGCACGAAGTAGCCGGACTTGGGTTTCGGTGTGGCCAGGCCGCTGTCTTCGAGCATGCGATAGGCCTGCTGCACCGTGCTGAGGCTGACCCCATGTTCTACGCTCAAGGCGCGCACCGAAGGCAGGCGATCGCCAGGACGGTAGAAGCCTTGTTCGATGCGGGTGCCGAGCAGCTCGGCGAGGTTCACATACAGGGTCATGGCACTGCCTCGATGCAGGTGATTCGTTAAACCAGTACAGATGCGGCAAAAATCGGTGATTCAGTCTCAGGAATGGCAAATCTGTATGGAGTTAATACAGAAGTGTTGAATCTGTAATGCTTTTGCCGACCCGCGCATCATGGAATCTCTGGCTACCCAAGTAAACAGGAGCGACAAAAATGAACGGCTTGAGCGATGTGCGGCTGACGTTACACAGTCAGGAACTGGAGGCAGGGCAGGAGGACAGTGCATGGAATACCGCCATGCGCAACGCGCCGTCCGGCCTGAGTCGCTGGGGCCTGTTCTGGCATCGTCTGCACACGCGCAAGGCGCTGTTGAACCTGACGCCGGAGCAGCTCAAGGATGTCGGGTTGACCCGGGAGCAGGCGCATGAAGAGGGGTTGAAGCCGTTCTGGCGGATCTGAAGGATGTGGTGCTGTTTCTGACCCCATCGCGAGCAGGCTCACTCCTACAGGGGAATACGCTCCCACTGTAGGAGTGAGCCTGCTCGCGATGAGGGCATTAAGGCTGGTGCAAAAACCTCAGACCAGCTCTTTGAGCCGATGCCACAACATCCCCAGCGCCAGCAACGGCGAACGCAAGTGCCTGCCGCCGGGGAAAGTGATGTGCGGCACCTTGGCAAACAGGTCGAAGCCACCGCTGTGCTGCCCGCTGATCGCCTCGGCGAGCAATTTGCCCGCCAGGTGCGTGGCATTCACCCCATGCCCGGAATAGGCCTGGGCGTAATACACGTTCGGCTGATCATTGAGCCGGCCGATCTGTGGCAGTCGATTGGCACCGATGCCGATCATCCCGCCCCATTGATAGTCGATCTTCACGCCTGCCAGTTGCGGGAACACTTCAAGCATCTTCGGCTGCATGTATGCGCCGATGTCTTTCGGATCGCGCCCGGAATAATGGCAGGCGCCGCCGAACAACAAGCGTCGATCCGCCGAGAGCCGGTAGTAATCCAGCGCCACGCGCTGGTCGCAGACCGCCATGTTTTGCGGCAGCAGGCTGTGCGCCAGTTCTGCGGAAAGCGGTTCGGTCGCGATGATGTAACTGCCGGCGGGCAGTACTTTGCCGCTGAGTTGTGGATTGAGGTCGTTGAGATAAGCGTTGCAGCCCAGCACCAGGGTTTTCGCCCGCACTGAACCTTGAGCGGTGTGTACGCGAACCTCGGGGCCGTAGTCGATGCGGGTGACGGCCGACTGTTCAAACAGTTTGACGCCCATTTGTTGCGCAGCAGCGGCTTCGCCCAGCGCCAGATTCAGCGGATGCAAGTGCCCGGAACCCATGTCGATCAAGCCGCCGACATAACGCTTGGAGCCAACCACGGTGTGCATTTCATCGGCTTGCAGCAGACGGGTTTCATAGCGATAGCCGAGGCTGCGCAGCTCTTCGGCGTCTTCGGCAAAGCCTTCAAGGTCGGCAGGTTTGTTGGCAAGGTCGCAGTAGCCCCAGGTCAGGTCGCACGGGATCTGGAAACGTTCGACGCGCTGGCGGACGATTTCCACCGCTTCCAGGCCCATCAGTTTCATCTGGCGTACGCCGTCGGCACCGATGACATTAGTGAACTGGTCGAGCCCGTGGCCGACCCCGCGAATCAACTGCCCGCCGTTGCGACCACTGGCGCCCCAACCGATCCGATGCGCTTCCAGCAACACTACGCTGAGGCCGCGTTCGGCCAGTTCCAGCGCGGTGTTCAACCCCGAGAAGCCGCCGCCGACCACGCACACGTCGGCAATCACTTCGCCTTGCAGCACCGGATGGTCAGGCTGCGGCAGGCTGCTGGCGGCGTAGTAAGAGGCAACGTGGGGTTGGCTCGCGAAGGTTCGGGCGCGGGCATTCATGGGCATCATCCAACGGCTGGGTGTCGAGAAAATTTGACGGAGCATAAGCCGCACGGCCAAAGACGGGCAACACTGGTCGGCCGTTGCTGTCTGGATCACGGCTTTTGCGGCACAATTGCCGCCTATTTCATGTGGGTTACTGTTTCGATGAGCTGCAACAGCCAGAAAATCCGCACCCTGCGTCAGCAGATCCCCTCGTTCGAGTGCGTACCCGGTTGCCACGATTGCTGCGGGCCGGTGACCACCTCGCCGGAAGAAATGTCACGCCTGCCGCGCAAGACCCGCGCCGAGCAGGATGCGGCGATGGAAGAACTGAACTGTGTGCACCTGGGGCCGAATGGTTGCACGGTGTATGAAGAGCGACCGCTGATTTGCCGGTTGTTCGGGACGACGAAGACGTTGCCGTGCCCGAACGGGCGGGGGCCGGTGGAGTTGATTCATCCGCGGGTTGAAAGGCAGATCTTCGAGTACATGGCTTCGAATCGGCAGGTGCTGGTCTGAAAAGATCGCAGCCTTCGGCAGCTCCTACAGGAGAACGCATTTCCATGTAGGAGCTGCCGAAGGCTGCGATCTTTTGATCTTCCAAATCTCAGTCCGGTATCGGCAGGCTCAGGCTCTCTTTCACCTCTTCCATCACGATATAGCTTTTGGACTCACGCACATGCGGCAGTTTCAACAGAATGTCGCCCAGCAGTTTGCGGTACGAGGCCATCTCGGAAATCCGCGCCTTCACCAGATAGTCGAAATCCCCTGACACCAAATGGCACTCCAGCACGTGCGGCAATTTCAGCACCGCGCGGCGGAACTCTTCGAACGTGTCGCCGGATTTGTAGTCGAGGCTGATCTCGACGAACACCAGCAGGCTACCCTTCAAGTGCTGCGGATTCAGGCGGGCGTTGTAGCCCATGATGATCCCCTCGCGCTCCAGCCGCCGCACCCGCTCGGTACACGGCGTGGTGGACAGCCCGACCTTTTCCCCGAGTTCGGTAAACGATATGCGCCCGTCCGCCTGCAGGATCCGCAAGATGTTGCGATCGATCTTGTCCAGCTCACGTTTGGTCTGAGTGTTGGTACGCATAGGGGATGCGCCTCCGTGAAAAGGGTTTTTGCCGAGAATTGTCGCCAAATATAGGCGCTTATATAGTGAAATGCACTGGCCATTCTTTTTTACACTGCGCGCATCATTGCTCTAACAACAGACGTACGCGGCCCTGCCGCGATGAGGGATACAAAAATGCGCGTAATGGTCTTGGGTAGCGGCGTCATCGGTACCGCCAGTGCTTACTATCTGGCCCGTGCCGGGTTTGAAGTGGTGGTGGTCGACCGGCAGCCAGCCGTGGCCATGGAGACCAGTTTCGCCAACGCCGGTCAGGTGTCGCCGGGCTACGCCTCGCCGTGGGCCGCGCCGGGCGTGCCGCTCAAGGCCATCAAGTGGCTGCTGCAGCGCCACGCGCCGCTGGCGATCAAGGCCACTGCCGACATCGACCAATACCTGTGGATGGCGCAGATGCTGCGCAACTGCACCGCCAACCGTTACGCGGTGAACAAGGAACGCATGGTGCGTCTGTCCGAGTACAGCCGCGACTGCCTCGACGAACTGCGCGCCGAAACCGGCATCGCCTACGAAGGCCGCAGCCTCGGCACCACCCAGCTGTTCCGCACTCAGGCACAGCTCGATGGCGCCGCCAAGGACATCGCCGTCCTGAAAGAATCCGGCGTGCCGTTTGAAGTCCTCGACCGCGCCGGCATTGCCCGCGTCGAGCCGGCACTGGCCAACGTCACCGACATCCTCGCCGGCGCCCTGCGTCTGCCGAACGATCAGACCGGCGACTGCCAGATGTTCACCACGCGCCTGGCGGAAATGGCGGTGAAACTCGGTGTGGAATTCCGCTTCGGCCAGGACATTCAGCGCCTCGACCACGCTGGTGACCGCATCAACGGCGTGTGGATCGACGGCAAACTGGAAACCGCCGACCGCTACGTGCTGGCCCTCGGCAGCTACTCGCCGCAGTTGCTCAAGCCGCTGGGCATCAAGGCGCCGGTGTATCCGCTCAAGGGTTATTCGCTGACCGTGCCGATCACCAACCCGGACATGGCCCCGACTTCGACCATTCTCGACGAGACCTACAAAGTCGCGATCACCCGTTTTGACAACCGCATCCGCGTCGGCGGCATGGCCGAGATCGCCGGTTTTGACCTGTCGCTGAACCCGCGTCGGCGCGAAACCCTGGAGATGATCGTCAACGACCTTTATCCTCAGGGCGGCAATCTGGCCGAGGCGAGCTTCTGGACCGGTCTGCGTCCGACCACGCCGGACGGCACGCCGATCGTTGGTGCCACGCCGTTCAAGAACCTGTTCCTCAACACCGGTCACGGCACCCTGGGTTGGACCATGGCGTGCGGTTCCGGTCGTTTGCTGGCCGATCTGATGGCGAAGAAAAAACCGCAGATCAGCGCCGAAGGCCTCGATATTTCCCGTTACGGCAACAAGCCTCAGGAGTCCGCAAAACATGGCAATCCAGCGCCAGCTCACCAATGAGCGCATGAGTCAGATCGTCAGCCACAACGGTACGGTGTATCTGGCCGGACAGGTCGGCGACGACTTCAACGCCGGGATTGAACAACAAACCCGCGAAGTTCTGGCCAATATCGAGCGCCTTCTCGATCTGGCCGGGACTGACAAGCAGCATCTGCTGTCGGCGACGATCTACCTGAACGACATCGAGGCGCACTTTGCCGGGATGAATTCGGTGTGGGATCAGTGGTTGCCTAAAGGCGCCGCCCCGGCCCGTGCCACCGTCGAAGCGAAGATGGCCAAGCCGAGCATCCTGGTCGAGATTTCCATCGTCGCCGCGTTGCCGTAACCGTTTCAAAGATCCCTCTCCCGGCGCTGTTGGCGGTTCACGCCGTCAGCCAGCGCCGGTTTTTCTTCCCATGACCGCCAAGAAGTCTGCTGCCATGCGTCCTGCCCGTGCCCTGATCGACCTTCAAGCCCTGCGTCACAACTACCGAATTGCCCGCGAAGTCACCGGCGCCAAGGCGCTGGCGGTGATCAAGGCGGATGCCTACGGCCACGGCGCGGTGCGTTGCGCCCAGGCGCTGGAAGCCGAGGCCGACGGGTTTGCCGTCGCCTGCATCGAAGAAGCGCTGGAGCTGCGCGCGGCCGGCATCAAGGCCCCGGTGTTGTTGCTCGAAGGCATCTTCGAAGCCGATGAGCTGGCGCTGATCGTCGAGCATGATTTCTGGACTGTGGTGCACTCGCTGTGGCAGCTCGAAGCCATCGAGCAGGCAACCCTGGGCAAGCCGATCACCGTGTGGCTGAAGCTTGATTCGGGCATGCACCGCGTCGGCCTGCATCCGAAGGATTACGCGGCCGCCTACCAGCGCCTGCTGGCCAGCGGCAAAGTGGCGAAGATCGTGCTGATGAGCCACTTCGCCCGCGCCGATGAACTGCATGAGCAAAGCAGCGCCGATCAGGTTGCGGTGTTCGAGGCGGCGCGTCAGGGCCTCGCCGCCGAAGTCAGCCTGCGCAACTCGCCGGCCGTGCTCGGTTGGCCGCAGATCCACAGCGACTGGGTGCGTCCGGGCATCATGCTCTACGGTGCCACACCGTTCGAAGAAGCCAACGCCGTGGCCGAGCGCCTGCAACCGGTGATGACCCTCGAATCGAAAGTCATCTGTGTGCGCGAATTGCCCGCCGGCGAGCCGATCGGCTACGGCGCCAAATTCGTCACCGACAAACCGATGCGCATCGGCGTGGTTGCCATGGGTTATGCCGATGGCTACCCGCGTCAGGCGCCGACGGGCACTCCGGTGTTGGTGGCCGGCAAACGCAGCCGGATTCTTGGCCGTGTGTCGATGGATATGCTGTGCATCGACCTCACTGATGTGCCGGAAGCCGACCTCGGTTCGACCGTCGAGCTGTGGGGCAAGAACATCCTCGCCAGCGAAGTGGCGCAGTGGGCGGACACCATTCCGTATCAGATCTTCTGCAACCTGCGTCGCGTGCCAAGGCTCTATTCCGAGGGTTGACGCCGCTGCGGGGGCCAAGTGTTGTAAATACTGAACGCTGTCGCCATGATAACGCTCAATATTCTTACAACATCAGGAGGCTCCCGCCTTGGACGTCGGTGAACGACTGCAATCGATCCGCAAGCTCAAAGGGCTTTCCCAGCGTGAACTCGCCAAGCGCGCGGGCGTCACCAACAGCACCATTTCGATGATCGAAAAGAACAGCGTCAGCCCTTCGATCAGTTCGCTGAGGAAGGTTCTGGGCGGGATTCCCATGTCCATGGTCGAGTTCTTTTCCGAAGAAATCCTGCAGGAAAAACCGACCCAGATCGTCTACAAGGCCAACGAGCTGATCGACATTTCCGACGGCGCCGTGACCATGAAACTGGTCGGCCGCGCACACCCGAGCCGGGCCATCGCGTTCCTCAACGAAATCTACCCGCCGGGCGCCGATACCGGCGAAGAAATGCTCACCCATGAAGGCGAGGAAACCGGGATTCTGGTGGAAGGTCGTCTGGAATTGGTGGTGGGCCTGGAAACTTTTATTCTCGAAGCCGGCGACAGCTACTATTTTGAAAGTACCAAGCCGCATCGCTTCCGTAATCCGTTCGACGCGCCTGCGCGACTAATCAGCGCAGCCACGCCGGCAAATTTTTAACGATAGAGGCGCCAAGCCATGACGGCGAAGGCATCCGCAGAGTTTTTCCATCGCGCGGTATAACCCCTTCGACTATGGGGTTGTTTCAGTGTGGCGGGCTACCCGCTATACTTGCGCCCGCCTGCGAACCGTGGCCGCAGGCGTGAATAGCCACCATTGAGGGTGAACGCGTGAATCTAATTATGAAAATGCTGGCCGCACCAGCAACCGTACTGGCCCTCTGGGCTGTCAGCGCTCAAGCTGCGACGAATGACGACATTGCCAAGCGCCTCGAGCCGGTCGGCCAGGTGTGCGTTCAGGGGCAGGAATGCAAAGGAATGGAAGTCGCTGCCTCCACTGGCGGCGGCGGTGGTGCAAAGACGCCGGACGAAGTGATTGCAAAACATTGCAACGCTTGCCACGGTACCGGCCTGCTGGGTGCACCGAAAATCGGTGACACCGCCGCCTGGAAAGACCGCGCCGATCATCAGGGCGGCCTCGATGGCATTCTCGCCAAAGCCATCACCGGGATCAATTCCATGCCGCCAAAAGGCACCTGCGCCGATTGCTCGGACGACGAGCTCAAGGGCGCGATCAAGAAGATGTCCGGCCTGTAACAAGGCGCGCTTCTGACGAAAAAAACCGTCTTCGGACGGTTTTTTTGTGCCTGCGATTCACGGCTTTCGCTGTCCTTTGCAGCAAAGTCGAGGCAAGCTCGGTCTACCCCTATTCACGGAACGGGCAGGAGGCTTCAGATGGTGCAGTTGTGTTCGATCGAACAGGCAGTGGACGACGTGCTTGCACGCTTGCCGGCGCACATCCACATGGGCATGCCGCTGGGGCTGGGCAAGCCCAATCACTTCGTCAACGCGCTGTACCGGCGGATCAAGGACTTGCCCGAGCGGCAACTGACGATCTATACCGCGCTGTGCCTCGGTCGGCCGACGCTGGGTGACGGTCTGCAGAAGCGCTTCATCGAACCCTTCGTCGATCGTGTATTCGGCGACTACCCCGAATTCGATTTCCTTGCCGACCTGCACCGCGACAGCCTGCCCGCCAATATCCGCATCGAACAGTTTTTCATGCAGCCCGGCAGTCTGCTCAACAGCCCGCCGGCCCAGCAGGATTACGTCAGCAGCAACTACAGCCACGCCGCCCGCGACATCAATGCCGCCGGCCTCAATCTGGTGGCGCAATTGCTCGCCAGCAGCAGCGAACATCCTGATCGCCTGAGCCTGAGCTGCAACCCCGACATCACCCTCGACCTGTTGCCGATGATCGCCAAGCGCCGCGACGCCGGGGAGACCATTCTGCTGGTCGGCCAGGTGCACACCGATCTGCCGTACATGCCCGGTGATGCCGAAGTCGATATCGACACCTTCGACCTGCTGATCGACGCGAAGGACAGCAGCACGCTGTTTTCCACGCCGAACATGCCGGTGGGCTTTCAGGATCATTTCATCGGCCTGCACGCCAGCACCCTGGTGCGCGATGGCGGCACCTTGCAGATCGGCATCGGTTCGATGGGCGACGCGCTCACCGCCGCATTGCTCGCGCGGCAAGCGGACAACGCCGGTTATCAGGCGGTACTGGCTGATCTCAATCTCAGTCAGTGGGCACAGTTGATCGAGCGCGAGGGCGGTACCGCCCCATTCGCCAAAGGCCTGTATGGCTGCAGCGAAATGTTCGTCAACGGCCTGCTGGTGCTGGCCGATGCCGGGATCATCCGGCGCAAGGTCTACCCCGACGTGCACACTCAGGAGCAGGCCAACGCCGGCACCCTCGATGAGTCGGCGCAGACCGATGGCATCTCGGTGCACGGCGGCTTCTTCCTCGGCCCACGCAGTTTCTACGAGCGCCTGCGCGAATTGCCGTTGAGCAAGCGCCTCGAATTCAACATGACCCGCATCAGCTACATCAACGAGCTGTACGGGCAGGAAGAATTGAAGCGCTTGCAACGGCTTGATGCACGGTTCATCAACACAGTGTTCACCATGACGCTGATGGGCGCGGGCGTGGCCGATCAACTGGAAGACGGGCGGGTGCTCAGCGGTGTTGGCGGGCAATACAACTTCGTCGCCCAGGGCCATGCGCTGCACGATGCGCGTTCGATTCTGATCCTGCGCAGCTGGCGTGAGTCCGGCGGCGAGGTCAGTTCGAACATCGTCTGGGAATACGGGCATTGCACGATTCCACGGCACCTGCGCGACATCGTGGTCACCGAGTACGGCATCGCCGATCTGCGCGGCAAGACCGATGCGGTGGTGATCGAGTCGTTGCTGAACATCAGCGATTCACGCTTCCAGCCAGAACTGATCGAGCAGGCGCAGAAGGTCGGCAAACTGCCGCAGGATTTCCGTCTCGATCCGCGTTTCGCCGATAACACGCCGCAACGCTTGCAGGCGATTGCCGCAAAGCATCCGAATCTGTTTCCGGAGTATCCGCTGGGCTGTGATTTCACCGTGATCGAGCGGGATCTGCTGCGGGCGCTGAACTGGCTGAAGAGCAAGTTCAAGCTGAGCGAGATATTGGAGCTGGGCAAGGCCGCGCTGGATGCGCCGGAGGCTTCGACGTTCCCTGAACACCTTGAACGTATGCAACTGACCCACCCGGAAGGCCTGAAAGAAGACCTGTTCCAGCGCCTGCTACTCACCGGCCTCAAAGCCACCGCGCAGTAACGGCTCACCCAAAACCAACTGTGGGAGCGGGCTTGCTCGCGAAGGCGTCGTGTCAGTCAAAGAATAGCTCGACTGACACGACGCCTTCGCGAGCAAGCCCGCTCCCACAGGGGGTAATGCGGCGTGGATTATTCGATGAAGGTAACGACGCCATCCTTCAGCGATTTCACGCGGGCCAGCGATTCAACGCGGTAGCCCTGCGAGTCCAGTTCGGCCCGGCCGCCCTGGAACGACTTCTCGATCACGATGCCCAGACCGGCAACGGTGGCGCCAGCCTGTTTGATGATCGAGATCAACGCCTGCGAGGCCTTACCGTTGGCCAGGAAGTCGTCGATGATCAGCACGCGGTCGCTGCTGGTCAGGTGCCGTGGCGAGATGGCCACCGTGCTTTCGGTCTTTTTGGTGAACGAATAAACGGTCGCCGACAGCAGGTTTTCTGTCAGGGTCAGGGACTGTTGCTTGCGGGCGAAGATCACCGGCACGCCCAGGTTCAGACCGGTCATGATCGCCGGGGCAATGCCCGAGGCTTCGATGGTGACGATCTTGGTGATGCCCGAATCCTTGAACAGCGTGGCGAATTCGTCGCCGATCAGCTTCATCAGGGCCGGGTCGATCTGATGGTTCAGAAAGGCGTCGACTTTCAGGACCTGGTCGGAAAGCACGATGCCTTGTTCGCGGATTTTCTGGTGCAATGCTTCCATGAAGCTGTCCTCGTTCAGCGCCTGTGCGCCCTAAGCTTTAAAAAAGTGGTCAATTCTAGCGCTTTAACATCGCGCGTATATCAGCCAATGCGCTATTGCCACGCACGGCTTTGACTTCGGTCGGTGTGTCGTCGTTGCCTTCCCACGCCAGGTCGTCCGGCGGCAGCTCATCGAGGAAGCGGCTTGGCGCGCAGTCGATGATCTCGCCGTACTGTTTGCGCTTGGCGGCGAAGGTGAAGGCCAGGGTCTGACGCGCGCGGGTGATGCCCACGTAGGCCAGGCGGCGTTCCTCTTCGATGGTGTCGGCTTCGATGCTGGAGCGGTGCGGGAGGATTTCCTCTTCCATGCCCATGATGAACACGTAAGGGAATTCCAGGCCCTTGGACGCATGCAGGGTCATCATCTGCACGCCTTCGGCGCCGTCCTCTTCTTCCTGCTGCCGCTCGAGCATGTCGCGCAGGACCAGTTTGCCGATGGCGTCCTCGACGGTCATCTCGCCGTCTTCGTCTTTTTCCAGGGTGTTCTTCAAGGCTTCGATGAGGAACCAGACGTTGCTCATCCGGTAGTCCGCAGCCTTGTCGCTGGAACTGTTGGTGCGCAGCCAGTTCTCGTAGTCGATGTCCATGACCATGCTGCGCAGCGCCGAGATCGGATCTTCGCCGGCACACTGCTCACGGACCTTGTCCATGAAGCGCTTGAAGCGCGACAGGCGATCGGTGAAGCGGCTGTCCAGATGCTCGCCCAAACCGATTTCGTCGGTGGCGGCGTACATCGAGATCTTGCGTTCGGTGGCGTAGTTGCCGAGTTTTTCCAGGGTGGTCGAGCCGATTTCCCGGCGCGGCACGTTGATCACGCGCAGGAAGGCGTTGTCGTCATCCGGGTTCACGATCAGGCGGAAGTAGGCCATCAGGTCTTTCACTTCCTGACGGCCAAAGAAGCTGTTGCCGCCGCTCAGGCGGTACGGCACCTGGTGGTGCTGCAACTTCAGCTCGATCAGCTTGGCCTGGTAGTTGCCGCGATAGAGGATTGCGAAATCGCTGTACGGGCGGTCGGTGCGCAAGTGCAGGCTGAGGATTTCCATGGCCACGCGCTCGGCTTCGGCGTCCTCGTTGCGGCAGCGGATCACGCGGATCTCGTCGCCGTGGCCCATCTCGCTCCACAGCTGTTTTTCGAATTCGTGCGGGTTGTTCGAGATCAGCACGTTGGCGCAGCGCAGGATGCGGCTGGTGGACCGATAGTTCTGCTCGAGCATCACCACTTTCAGCGAAGGGTAATCGTCCTTGAGCAGCATCAGGTTTTCCGGCCGCGCGCCACGCCAGGCGTAGATCGACTGGTCGTCGTCGCCCACCACGGTGAACTGATTGCGCTTGCCGATCAGCATCTTCACCAGCAGGTACTGGCTGGCGTTGGTGTCCTGGTATTCGTCGACCAGCAGGTAACGCACCTTGTTCTGCCACTTTTCGAGGATGTCGGCGTGCTCTTCGAAGAGCTTCACCGGCAGCAGGATCAGGTCGTCGAAGTCCACCGCGTTGAAAGCCTTGAGCGTGCGCTGATAGTGGGTGTAGACGATGGCGGCAGTCTGTTCTTTCGGATTGCGTGCGTTTTCCAGCGCCTGGGCCGGCAGGATCAGGTCGTTTTTCCAGGCGCCGATCATGTTCTTGATCTCGTCGACGCCGTCGTCGCCTGCGTATTCCTTCTGCATGATGTCGGTCATCAGGGCTTTGACGTCGGTCTCGTCGAAGATCGAGAAACCGGGTTTGTAGCCCAGCCGCGCATGCTCCTTGCGGATGATGTTCAGGCCCAGGTTGTGGAAGGTGCAGACCGTCAGGCCGCGACCTTCGCCGGCACGCAGCAGGGTGCCGACCCGCTCCTTCATCTCGCGCGCGGCCTTGTTGGTAAAGGTCATGGCGACGATGTACTGGGCGCGGATGCCGCAGTTCTGGATCAGGTGCGCGATCTTGCGGGTGATCACGCTGGTCTTGCCGGAGCCAGCGCCGGCGAGCACCAATAGAGGGCCGCCGACGTAGTTCACGGCTTCTTGCTGCCGGGGATTGAGTCGGGACATACGAAAATTCGGGAGTCGTTGACGAAATGGGCCGGCATTTTAACAGGCTCAGCGATTTGTGCTGCTCTGTCCGACTTGTGACGCACCACGCGATTCAAATTTGCCGGTTTTGTTACTTTCACGCAGGATGCGCGGTGATTTTGCGGCTAATGTACTCATTCATGACACAAAATAACGGTTTGATAACCGTTGTCATTTGGTCATTGATCATCGCAACGGCATAATGCCCCGCCCACATCATTGCAGAGTCTAGGGAGCTAGCTTGTCTACGCCTGTCGAACCCTTGCGTTTGCTGCTACTGGCCGAAGAGCCAGCGTGGACAGCGTTATTGCGCGAGTGTCTGGCTCCGATGGGGAGCGCGGCGGTGCTGATCAGCGCGCCGAGCTGGGAGTCGGTCAGCAGTCTGTTCGAAGACAACCGTCATGCGGTGTTGTTGACCGTTCCCGCGTTGCAGCCGGCCCCGGGCCGTTGCAGCCTGCCGACCGTGTTGCTGCTGGAACACGAACCGGCCACTGCGCCCGTTGGCGTCAGCGACTGGCTGGTGTTCGACGCCCTCGATGCCGGCATGCTGCGCCGTTGCCTGCGTCATGTGCGAGAGCGCGGCGTTCTCGAAAACACTCTGCAACGCCTCGCTGAACAGGATCCGCTGACCGGCATCGCCAATCGCCAGGGCTTTCAGACCCTGCTCACCGCGCGGCTGGCAGAAAACGACGGGCGCGGTCTGGCCCTCGGACATCTCGATCTCGACAACTTTCGTCATGCCAACGACGCCCTCGGGCATCAGGCCGGCGACCGGCTGATCCTGCAAGTCGTCGCCCGGCTGAAAAGTCAGCTGGAGGCCGGTGATCAACTGGCGCGCCTGGGCAGCGACGAATTTGCCCTGCTGATCGACACCCGCCGCGCGCCGCAACGCGCGGAGTGGATGGCCGAACGCATCACAGAAGCCTTGTCCGAACCCTATTGGGTCGACGGCGAAAGCCTGTTGATCGGTTCCAGTCTCGGTATCGCCCATGCCCGCGCACAAGGTGGTGCCGACCCGCTGATGTGGCACGCGCACATCGCCATGCAGCAGGCCAAGAGCACGCAGGGCTGCACCTTCCATATCTTCAACGAACGCATCAATCGCAACGCCCGGAGCATGGCCGACCTCGAAAGCGAGCTGCGCCGGGCGTTGCGTCGCGATGAGCTGGAGCTGCATTACCAGCCGCGGCTGAATCTTGCAGACGGGCAGATCGTCGGCCTCGAAGCCTTGGTGCGCTGGCGCCATGGCGAGCGCGGGCTGCTGCCACCGAGCGAATTCGTGCCGCTGGCCGAGCAGAGTGGCTTGATCGTGCCGCTGGGCTACTGGGTGATTTCCCGCGCGTTGCGCGACATGCAGGCACTGCGCGAGCGCGGGCTGCCGGCGCTGCACATGGCGATCAACCTGTCGTTCCGCCAGTTTCAGGACAGCCAGTTGCTGCCGACGCTCAGCCGGCTGATTGCCGAGCGTGGGGTCGAGGCGCAGTGGCTCGAATTTGAACTCACCGAAACCGCCGTGATGCGCCGCAGCGATCTGGTCAAGCAGACCATGGACGCCCTCGGCCGCCTCGGCGTGCGTTTCTCGCTGGATGACTTCGGCACCGGGTTCTCCTCGTTCGTACACCTCAACAGCCTGCCGATCACGCTGCTGAAGATCGACAAAAGCTTCGTCGGCGGCATGGAGCAACGCGAAGAGAACCGCAAACTGGTGCATGCGATGATCAACCTCGCGCACAACCTGCATCTGGAAGTGGTGGCCGAGGGGGTGGAGACGCCGGAGCAGCTGGATCTGCTGCGCGGGTTTGGCTGTGATCAGGTGCAGGGTTATCTGATCAGCCGGCCGTTGCCATTGGCGGAGTTGGTAGAGTACCTGACGTTTGGTGCCAGCCAGCAGCCAGCCCTCGAAATCGTGAGCTGAACACATAACCCCTGTGGGAGCGAGCTTGCTCGCGAAGGCGGCGACACGTTCAATATACATGTGTCAGGTACACCGCTTTCGCGAGCAAGCTCGCTCCCACAGGGAAACTTCATTCAGGTTGAGGGATGTTGAAGCCTCGAGATTGCGGCTCCAGCCGAATCATCCGCTTCATCTTCCATTCAAACGCCAGCGTCAGGCTCACCGCCGCGCATGCCAGCCCCAGCGCCAGCCCCCACCAGACGCCAGTCGGCCCCCAATGCAGGTGAAACGCCATCCACCACGCCGCCGGCGCGCCGATCAGCCAATAGCAGCCGAGCCCGACCAGAAACGTGGTTTTCGCGTCCTTCAGCCCACGAATGCAACCCATGGCAATGGTCTGCGTACCATCGAACAGCTCGAACCACGCGGCCACCGCCAACAGGCTTACGGCCAGACGAATCACCTCGGCAAACGCCGGATCGTTGTGATCAAGGAACAGCCCGACCAGTTGATTCGGCAGCAGCCAGAACACCATGGCGAAGCCCAGCATCACCACCGCACCAAAGACGATGCCGACCCGTCCGGACATTCGTGCATCGCTCAGTTGCCCGGCGCCGTAATGCTGGCCGACGCGCATGGTGATCGCATACGACATGCCCGCTGGCACCATGAACGCCACCGAAACGATCTGCAGAGCGATCTGGTGCGCGCCCAACTGCGTGCTGCCCATGGTGCCCATGCACAGCGCGGCGAAGGCGAACAAGCCGACTTCCACCGCGTAGGTGCCGCCAATCGGCAGGCCGAGGCGCCACAGCTCTTTCAGATACTGCCGATTTGGCCGCGACAGACCGGCGCGCAACGGATAAGCGTCATACGCCGGGTGCCGACGAATGTGCCAGGCCAGCGCCAGCGCCATGCAATTGGCCACGATCGCCGTCACCAGACCGATACCGGTCAGCCCCAGTTTCGGCAGGCCGAACATGCCGGTGATCAACGCGTAGTTGAGCAGGAAGTTGGCCACGGTGCCGCCCAGGCTGATGACCATTACCGGTGTCGCCCGGCCGATCGCACTGGTGAAGCCGCGCAGGGCCATGAAGCTCAGGTAGCCGGGCAGGGCGAAGGGCAGGGCAATGAGGAATTGCCCGGCGGCATGGACGTTGGTTTCGGTCTGGCCGAACAGCAGCAACACCGGTTTCAGGTTCCACAGCAGCAGTGCGGCGCCGAGCGCCATCAGCCACGCCAGCCACAACCCGGCCTGGGTCAGGCGTGCCGCGCCGATGATGTCGCCGGCGCCCTGACGGATCGCCACCAGGGTGCCGACCGCCGCGATCACGCCGATGCAGAAAATCGACACGAACGAATAGCTCGCCGCGCCAAGACCGCCACCGGCCAGCGCTTCGGGACTCAGGCGCGCCATCATCAGGGTGTCGGTCAGCACCATCAGCATGTGCGCCAACTGCGAGGCAATCAGCGGCCCGGCCAGCCGCAGGATGGCCCAGAGTTCGGTACGCACGGGATGCTGCATGGTCATCACCACTCATTCAAAGAGGGAACAGAGAGCCGACGATTCTCGGCGCTTGGCAGGGTTTGCACAAAGGGATAAAAAGGATGGGTGGCATGATTAAAACTCATCATGAGAAGATCCTGCCGGGTTGGTCTTAACCCGCTATAGGAGCTTTGCGAATGTCCCGTCGTCTTCCTCCGTTGTATGCCCTGCGCGCATTCGAAGCGGCGGCGCGGCACAGCTCGTTCACCCGCGCGGCCGAGGAACTGTCGATCACCCAGAGTGCAGTCAGCCGGCACATCAAGACGCTGGAAGAGCATTTCGCTTGCAAGCTGTTTCATCGCAGCGGGCGCAACCTGCAGCTGACGGAATCGGCGCGGATGCTGTTGCCTGGAATCCGCGACGGCTTCGCGGCCCTTGAGCGCGCCTGCAACACCTTGCGCGCCGAAGACGACATCCTGCGCATGAAAGCGCCGTCTACCCTGACCATGCGCTGGCTGCTGGCGCGCCTCAGCCGCTTCCGCCATCTGCAACCGGGTAACGAGGTGCAACTGACCAGCGCCTGGATGGACGTGGATTCGGTGGACTTCAACAACGAGCCGTTCGACTGCGCTGTGCTGCTCAGTGATGGGCATTTCCCGCCGGACTGGGAAGCCAGCCTGCTATTCCCGGAAGAGCTGATACCGGTGGGCGCGCCCAATCTGTTGAACGACCAGCCGTGGGATGTTGCGCGTCTGGCGTCCACCGAACTGTTGCACCCGACTCCGGATCGGCGCGACTGGCGCAGTTGGCTGGAGCACATGGGCCTGTCCGATCAGGTCTCGCTCAAGGGCGGACAGGTGTTCGATACCCTCGAGCTGGGGATGATCGCCGCAGCCCGAGGCTACGGGGTGTCGATGGGCGATTTGCTGATGGTCGCCGAAGATGTGGCGCAAGGAAGACTGAGCCTGCCATGGCCGACCGCGGTCGCCAGCGGACTGAATTACTACCTGGTGTGGCCGAAGACCCGTCCGGGAGGTGAACGTTTGCGCCGCCTCAGCGACTTCCTGCAAGGCGAAGTGCGCGCCATGGCGTTGCCGCTGGTCAAGCGCTTGAGCTGAAACGTTCGAGCCCGCACAATGCCGGCCTTGCGCCATAACCCCGCTATTTACTCAAGTATTCGGTTTCACCGCCGAAAATGAGCATGTGGAACCGTCGTGCCGGTCGCCACGATTTCACCCCCATTATTAGAATTTTCCGAGCAAGTGCTGCGATCAAGGAGGATCCGGTGGCTCGGCCAGGAGCTGTCCATGTCTCAACCTCGCGCCCGGATCGCCTCGCAGCTGGGCCTTGCGCTCGCTGTGATACTGGCGATTGTCATCAGCGGCAGTACGGTGTTTGCCCTGCGTTCGCTGGATACCGCCAACCTCGCCACCCGTGAAGAGCACCTCGCCAGTGAGGCGCGGCTGCTGGCCGACCAACTGAGCACCTTCCACGGCACGCTGCGCGAAAGCACCCAGCGCCTGAGCGGGCTGTTCGAGAAGCGCTTCAGCGCGGGTTTGAGCATTCACCCGGATCAGCCGGTGGCAGTTGCGGGTACGCAGACCCCGGGCCTGCACCTGGGCGGCGAAGTGCTGAACAACAACTTCAAGGAAGTCGACGAGTTCAAGCAGATGACGGCCGGCGTCGCCACGCTGTTCGTGCGCAGCGGCGAAGACTTCGTGCGGGTCAGCACCTCGCTGACTAAGCAGGACGGTACGCGCGCCATCGGCACCTTGCTCGATCATGCGCACCCGGCTTATGCGAAGTTGATGGCGGGGCAGGGCTATGTCGGCCGTGCCTTGCTGTTCGATCGCTCGTATATGACCCAATACACCCCGGTGCGCGATGGCAGCGGCAAGGTGATTGCGGTGCTGTTCGTCGGCTTCGATTACACCGACGCGCAGAACGCCCAGTTCGATAACCTCAAGCGCTTCCGCATCGGTCAGAACGGTTCGCTGGCGTTGCTCGATGAGCAAAACAAATGGCTGGTCGCCCCGGCCGGTGTGCAAGCGCTGGATCAGGCCGTTCCGGTGATCAAGGGTCTGGCGGCGAAACCGGGCAAGGGTGAGTTCTGGAGCGACACCGCTGAAGACTTCTACAGCATCGCCGTGCCGTTCGAAGGCGGGCCGTGGTCGGTGGTGGCGAGCATGCCGAAAGCGGAAATCCGCGCCGTGACCTGGAGCGTCGGCACCCAACTCGCCATCGGCAGCCTGCTGGCGATGTTGATCGCGGTGGGGGCGGCGATGTGGCTGTTGCGCAGCAAGTTGCAACCGCTGGGCGACCTGGTGCGTCAGGCCGAAGCCTTGGGCGCCGGTGATCTGAGCGTGCGCCTGAATGTGTCGAGCCACGATGAAATCGGTCAATTGGCCCGCGCGTTCAACCAGATGAGCCAGGCGTTGTCGACCATGGTCGAGCATATCCGCCGCTCCTCGGAAGAGGTCAACAGCCGGGCCCAGGCGCTGTCCGGTTTGTCCGGTGGTGCTTATGAAGGCATGGAGCAGCAGTCGGGCGAAATCACCAGCATGGCCGGCGCCGTGGAAGAGTTCAGCGCCACCTCGCTGAACATCGCCGACAATATGGGCGCAACCCAGCGTCTGGCCCAGGAAAACGCGCAGCAGACCCAGATCGGTCGCACCTCGATGGACGAGGCCTCTTCCTCGCTGGAGCAAATCGCTGGCGCACTGAACACCACTGCCACCGTGATCAACACCCTTGGTCAGCGTTCCCAGGAAATCGGCGGCATCGTCAGTGTGATCACCTCGATTGCCGAACAGACCAACCTGCTGGCACTCAACGCGGCCATCGAAGCAGCGCGTGCCGGTGAGCAGGGGCGTGGCTTTGCCGTAGTGGCCGATGAGGTGCGCAACCTGGCGTCGCGCACCCGTCAGGCCACCGACGAAATTTCCGGGATGATTCACAGCATCCAGCAGGAAACCGGCAACGCCATCAGCACCATGGAGCAGGGCAACCTGTTGATGCAGGAAGGCCTGTCGCGCAACGCCAATGTCGCATCGGCGCTGGCGCGGATTGATGAACAGAGCCGTTCGGCAGGGCAACAGTTTGCTGCGATTACTACGGCGACCCAGGAGCAGAGCAGTACCGCTACGTTGCTGAGCAGTAACCTGCAAAGCATTGCGCTGGCCAACAGTGAGCAGCGTGAGGTGGTGTCGAACCTGGCGGTGACGGCCAAGGAGCTGGAGAAACTGGCGGCGGACTTGCGTTCCGAGGTTGATCGCTTCCGTTGATGTACAGCTGAAATAGCTATCGCGAGCAGGCTCACTCCTACAGGTATATCGGTTGGTCGCAATGTTTGTGATCACTGAAGATCCCTGTAGGAGTGAGCCTGCTCGCGATCGCTTCACTGCCAATCCTGGGTAAAACACTCGATCTCTTGCTCTTTCACACTTGCTGAAACGTTTCCGCAGCGCTATAAAAATGGCACAACTCCAATAAAGGCTGCTGCCATGACCCCGTTCAAACTCGCCGTTGCACTCGGCGCACTCTCTGCTGCTTCCCACGCCATGGCTTGGGATTACGTACTCCTCGATACCAACAAACCCGCGCAAAACTGGAGCATCACCAGTGAGCAGCTCGGGGTGAAAACCGACAAACCCTTTTCCGTGAGTCTGCGAACCTTGCACGGCGGTCGACAGGAAGGTGTCAGCATCGTCGATATCGATAACGGCACAATGAAACTCTCGGTGGTACCGACCCGTGGCATGAATGTCCTGCAAGCCTCTGTTGGTAGTGTGCGCATGGGCTGGGATTCGCCGGTCAAGGAAGTGGTCAACCCGGCCTACATCGAACTCAACGGGCGCGGTGGCCTGGGTTGGCTGGAAGGCTTCAACGAGCTGGTGGCCCGCTGCGGTTACGAATGGGTTGGCCATCCCGGCATGGACAATGGTGAGTTGCTGACTCTGCACGGCCGCGCCGCGAACATTCCGGCCAGCAGCGTCACCCTGCACATTGACGAAAAACCACCCTACGCCATCAGTCTGCGCGGCGAACTGAAAGAGCAGGCATTCAAGAAAGTCGACTTCTCGGTCGTCACCGAACTGGTCACTGTGCCAGGCAGCACAGCGTTCGCGCTGAACGACACACTGACCAACAACGGCGATTATCCAAAGGAATACCAGGCGCTGTACCACAGCAATTTCAGTACGCCATTCCTTGAGCAGGGCGCACGTTTTGCGGCTCCGGTAAAACAGGTTTCGCCTTTTAACGACAAGGCCAAGGGCGATCTGCCCGACTGGCAGACCTACCGCGCGCCGACCAAGGACTACGACGAAACCGTCTACAACGTCGTGCCGTATGCGGACGCCAAAGGCGAAACCCTGGCCGTGCTGCACAACAAGGCCGGCAGTCTTGGCGTTTCTGTTGGCTTCAATACGCAGCAGCTGCCGGTTTTTTCCCTGTGGAAAAACACCGATACCCAAGGGCAGGGCTATGTCACGGGCCTTGAGCCGGGCACCAGTTTTTCCTACAACCGCCGCTATCAGCGTCCGTTGAATCTGGTGCCGACCATTGCGCCAAAGGCCAGCCAACAGTTTCAGATCAGCTACAGCCTGCTGGCAGACAAAGGCGCTGTGGATAACGCGCTGAAGCGCGTGACCGAGATTCAGGCCGGGCGTGAAACCGAAGTGCGGCAGGCGCCGTTGGTGGATCTGACCGAGCATTAAGGCGTCGCCGGCCGATACTGCAGCGCTTCGGCCAAATGCTCACGGCGGATTGCATCGACTTGCTCAAGGTCTGCCAGGGTTCTGGCGACTTTGAGCAAACGATGGGCTGAGCGTAGTGACAGGGTCAGCCGTTCGCAGGCCGATTCCAGCCAGGTTTCATCGGCTGTGGATAACTTGCAGTGGCGTTTCAGTCCCGGCAGATCGAGAAAGGCATTGGCACAAAGCTGACGCTTTTGCTGGCGTTCGCGTGCCTCGGCCACCACGGCTGCCGCACTGGCGCTGTCCTCGCCTGGCTTCACTGCCGGATTCAACGCCGTCGCTTCCCGCGCCACCGTCAGGTGCAGATCAATCCGATCCAGCAACGGCCCCGATAGCTTGTTGCGGTAGCGCTGCACCATGTCCGGTGTACACGAGCACTTGCCGCTCGGCTCGCCAAGATATCCACAGGGGCAAGGATTCATGGCCGCCACCAACTGGAAACGCGCAGGAAAGCGCACGCGATCCTTGGCTCGGGCGATCACGATATGTCCGGACTCCAGCGGCTCGCGCAGCACCTCCAGCACCTTGCGATCAAACTCCGGGAGTTCGTCGAGAAACAGCACACCGTGATGCGCGAGGGTGATCTCGCCGGGTTGTGGTTTTGAGCTGCCTCCGACCAGCGCCGGACCGGATGCCGAGTGGTGCGGCTGGCGAAACGGGCGCTGCGGCCAGTGTGTCAGCGGCACGCCGCTGGCGACCGATTGAATCGCCGCCACTTCCAGTGCTTCGCATTCAGACAGCGGCGGCAGCAGCCCCGGCAAGCGACTAGCCAGCAATGTTTTGCCCGTCCCCGGTGGCCCGCTGAACAGCAAATTGTGCGCGCCCGCTGCGGCAATCAGCAGCGCGCGTTTCGCGGCCATCTGACCTTGCACTTCATTGAGGTCGGGATAGGGTTTCGCTGCATGAATCAGCCCGTCCGACACATAAGGCTCGACCGGTGTATGCCCGTTGAAATGCGCCACCGCCTCCAGCAGATGGTCCACCGCAAACACCTTCAGGCCCGAAGCCAGGCACGCCTCCTCGGCATTCGCCCGCGGTACCACCAGTGCCCGCCCGGCCTTGCGCGCCGCCAGTGCCGCCGGCAACACCCCGCGTACCGGTCGCACCGCACCGGACAACGCCAGCTCACCGAGGCATTCCACCTCATCCAGTGTGAGACACGGCACCTGCACACTCGCCGATAGAATCCCCAAGGCAATCGCCAGATCAAACCGTCCGCCATCCTTGGGCAAATCCGCCGGCGCCAGATTCAGGGTGATCCGCCGCGCCGGAAACTGCAGCCCGGAATTGATGATCGCGCTGCGCACCCGGTCCTTGCTCTCCTTCACCGCCGCCTCGGGTAGCCCGACCATGGTCAGCGACGGCAGACCGTTGGCGAGATGAACTTCGACGGTGACGGCAGGGGCTTCCACGCCAACCTGGGCGCGGCTGTGGACGATGGAGAGGGACATGGTCGTTCCTTGAGCTGAATCGGGGGCCGCTTCCTGCGGGTTTTTGAAGGGTAGTCTGGGGAGAGGGCGTTGGTCGGACAGTTTTAAGGTCGAACTTTCACTTGATGTTTCTGAGGGCACTAATCCTCAGGCATAAAAAAACCGCCTGTCAGGCGGTCATTTTTGCGGTACTCAGGTTCCACCACCGGCGAGCCAACCATCGGGCTCCATTTCCTTGCCATAGGTCGCGGCCACTTTCAGAAAATGCCGCTGACTGGCTGAAACTCTGTCCGGCAAACCGAGTGCCTCGGTACCCGGTTTGGAAACCCGTGCCGGTTGAGCTTTCTGCTTCTTCTGCTTCATAAACACCTCAGGTGCCGGGACACTTGATTCGATCTTATTGGTCGTCCAATGGAAAGACAGGCGACCGGTTGTATCAAAATAAAATCCCAGTGTTTGATAGTAAGGGATGGCGCCTGAGTCTGGCTCTTGGACTTCGATTTGCGTGTACCCCAGCTTCCGGGCGTAGAACTCTGTTGTCAGCAATGCCATCGGAGCGATCCAGCCCCGCAAGGTATTCGTCTTGCAGGTGTGTCCCTGCAAAAGGACGATTTTCATGCAGATCGTGCTTCTTCGCGGCGTTGCGTAGCACAATCCGCACAGTTCTTCTTCGTACCACAACGCCAAGTCCAGTCCTTTTGCATCTTTGGTCTTCCAGTCCAGAACAGCTTCCCAAGGAAATCCAATTGGGCCGCTCCACTGGTGATATGCGTTGATTGCTAATGGAGTAATCGGATCGATCCTGAGTGATAGAGGATCAACTCCAGCTGCCAGGGCTTCTGGGTCCATGGACATTGTTTGATGTGCGAGTTTGCGGGAATCAGATTTGAGTGTCTGATTTCGAAGCTCGGTACCTTTTCCTTTTCGTCGCATCGTCTTGTTCTGTGGGATCAATCTGCAGACGATATCGAAGGCATTGATGCTTACGTAATCAGGCGTAGGAGCTGATTTTTGTAGGGCCATGCCCTGATAGTTGTAGGACGCCGGCGAAACGGTTTCGATAGCTTGCTGGAACCGTTGGGCATGACTGTCATGGACCTGGCCATGCCCACGAAATGGCCTGAAACCGAGATCGAGAAGCTTGTGAAATGCCAGCTCAGGATCTGCGCCGATCTGGCAATCAGGCTGGCGATCCACCTCAAAACCACGCCTGAGTTCTGGATGAATCTTCAATCGACTTACGATTTACGCCGAGCTCAGATCAGGTACGCGGGTTAGCGAACCGGAGCAAAAGGAACCCGGCAGACCCGAAGGTCTCCCAGGCACAATCGCCATGAAACGATGTGCGGTAAATGTAGCCGCCATCATGGTCGTCGTGCGCCTTGAGCTGTTCGGGTCGCCAAACCCGGTGCTGAACATTCAGCATCGGGTGAGCTTGGAGACCTGGGCTTTTCGGCGCAATCGGACGGCGGTGCAAGTTGTAGGACGTTGCCGGGATGGTTGAAGGGCTGGAGATCAAAAGATCGCAGCCTTCGGCAGCTCCTACAGGGGGAGCGGATTATTCAGCGGGCGGTGTCAGCTTCGCTTCCATCTCGGCAACTTTCGCTTCGAGGCTCTCGAGGCGAGCGCGGGTACGGGCCAGTACGACCATCTGACTGTCAAACTCTTCCCGGCTCACCAGATCCAGTTTGCTGAATGCACTTTGCAACAGCATCTTGAACTGGCTTTCGATTTCGGCTTTCGGCAGCGGGGTGTCACCGCTGAACAGGCGGGAGGCAGTGCCGCTCAGGGCGTCGAGGAAGTCTTTGGGCGCGAGCATGGTGGATGTCCTGTAAACAATGGCGGGCAGTGTATCACGCAGTGTCTATAGTCATTTGCGCAGGCATGGATGCACGCTTTTCGCGCAAGCGGACGGACGGCAGCGCACCGTTGTTGTGCGTATCCATCGCGGGTTTTGTGCGCGAGCGCCTGCGGCTGCGGCCAAGGGATTGAAATCAGGGGAATTTCGCGAGATGGCAAGCTTTCTGCTTAGTCGGTAGTGACCCATGCACTGATGCAGTCGCTGTGACGAATGCAGTGCGGCAGGCGGGACGGGGAGTTTCGCCGGCAGCGGTTAGCTGGCGTCAGTCGGGCAGGTAAGGCCGACGATGCGTTACAAAGCCAGGCACTGCGCTTAGACTTGAGTCGGGTTTGTTTTCCTGGGGCAAGTCCACCAATTCGGGAGAGAGTTTCATGAAGCTAGTCACTGCCATCATCAAGCCGTTCAAGTTGGACGACGTGCGCGAGTCGCTGTCCGAAATCGGCGTGCAGGGCATTACCGTCACTGAAGTCAAAGGCTTCGGCCGGCAGAAGGGTCACACCGAGCTGTATCGCGGCGCGGAGTATGTGGTCGATTTTCTGCCCAAGGTGAAAATCGACGTTGCCATCGACGACAAGGATCTGGATCGGGTGATCGAGGCGATCACCAAGGCTGCCAACACCGGCAAGATCGGTGACGGCAAGATCTTCGTGGTCAATCTGGAACAGGCGATCCGCATTCGTACCGGCGAAACCGATACCGACGCGATCTAAACGCCGCCACAAACCCAACGCCCCAGGAGAAAACAATATGACTCTGCGTAAATTCGCAGGGCTAGGCGCCCTGTTGTCCATCGTAATGCCCGGCCTGGCTATGGCGGCAGATCCGGTGGCGCCTCCAGTCCTCAATTCCGGCGACACCGCCTGGATGCTGACCTCCACAGCCCTCGTGCTGTTCATGACCATTCCCGGCCTCGCGCTGTTCTACGGCGGCATGGTGCGGTCGAAAAACATTCTTTCGGTGATGATGCAGTGCTTCGCCATTACCGGCCTGGTCACCATCCTGTGGTTCCTTTATGGCTACAGCATGGCGTTCGACACCACCGGGATGGAAGCCAACGTCGTCAACCTGAACTCCTTCGTCGGCAGCTTTGCCAAGGCCTTCCTCGCGGGCATCACGCCTGCCAGCATTACCGGCCCGGCAGCACTGTTCCCTGAAGCGGTGTTCGTCACTTATCAAATGACCTTCGCCATCATCACCCCGGCGCTGATCGTCGGTGCCTTCGCCGAGCGCATGAAGTTCTCCGCGATGCTGGTGTTCATGGGCGTCTGGTTCACTCTGGTGTATGCGCCGATCGCGCACATGGTCTGGAGCGGTCCGGGTTCGCTGCTGGGCGACTGGGGCGTGCTCGATTTCGCCGGCGGCACCGTGGTTCACATCAACGCCGGTATCGCCGGTCTGGTGGCGTGCCTGGTGCTGGGCAAGCGCAAAGGCTTCCCGACCACCCCGATGGCACCGCACAACCTTGGTTACACCCTGATGGGCGCGGCGATGCTGTGGGTCGGCTGGTTCGGCTTCAACGCCGGTTCCGCCGCGGCCGCCAACGGAACTGCCGGCATGGCGATGCTGGTGACTCAGATCGCTACCGCTGCTGCAGCATTGGGCTGGATGTTCGCCGAGTGGATCACCCACGGCAAACCTAGCGCACTGGGCATTGCCTCGGGTGTGGTTGCAGGTCTGGTGGCAATCACGCCGGCAGCCGGTACCGTGGGCCCGATGGGCTCGCTGATCATCGGTCTGGCGGCCGGTGTGGTGTGCTTCTTCTGCGCGACCACGCTGAAACGCAAACTCGGTTACGACGACTCCCTGGATGCCTTCGGCGTGCACGGTATCGGCGGTATCCTCGGCGCGATTCTCACCGGCGTGTTCGCCGCGCCGGCGCTGGGTGGCTTCGGCACCGTGACCGACATCGCTTCGCAAGTGTGGATTCAGTGCAAAGGCGTCGGCTTCACGGTGATCTACACCGCGATCGTCACCTTCATCATCCTCAAGGTACTGGACGTGGTCATGGGCCTGCGTGCCACCGAGGAAGAAGAGGCAGTGGGTCTGGACCTGGCACAACACAACGAACGCGGCTACAACCTGTAAGTACGCGCATCGAAAAAACTTGCCCGGCTTGCCGGGCATTTTTTTGTCTGGAATTTGTCATTCAGGTAGTGGCTGAAAGGATTTTTCGTACGGCTTTGGTCGTGTTTACGACAAGCGTTTTTCTGCGGCCAATGGCTTACATCATTGCAGGAATATTAGGGCCTTTGTTTTTTCCCAGAGCGCGCTAGAATGCGCCCCGAACGTGCGGAGAACTGTATGTGGCAACAGACTCTGATAACCCTGCGGGCACGGCCCCGGGGCTTTCATCTGGTAACGGACGAGTTACTCGCCGGCCTGCCTGAACTCAAGGCGTGCCGGGTCGGTCTGTTGCATTTGTGGCTGCAGCATACCTCGGCGTCGTTGACCATCAACGAGAACGCCGATCCGGCGGTCCGTCGCGACTTCGAACGATTTTTCAATCGTCTGATCCCACAAGGAACAGACGGCTATGAGCATAACGACGAAGGCCTGGACGACCTCCCGGCGCACTTCAAGGCCAGCGTACTTGGCTGCCAGATCAGTCTGCCGGTTTCGGCAGGGCGACTGGCTCTGGGAACCTGGCAAGGCGTTTATCTGGGCGAGCACCGTGATCATGGCGGTGCCCGTAAAGTCCTCGCCACCCTGCACGGTGAAGGGGCGTAAACCGTTGGTCACCAGCGGTTACCGATTTTTTTACGGCGACTTTCGACAGTCGCCAAAGCTGGTCTATAACTAATCTGCTTTTCGCAAGTCATGAGGTAGAACATGAGCGACGATGATCTGGAAAACGACGACCTCGAAGTAGGCGACGAAGACGAGGCCGAGGAAGGCCTGGAAGCAGCAGCGGAAGACGTTGCTGACGACGATGGCGGTGACGATACGCCGGCCCCGGCTGCCAAAGGCAAAGCCAAGGCTGCGGTGTCGATCGACGAATTGCCGAGCATCGAAGCCAAGAACAAGGAGCGCGACGCCCTGGCCAAGGCCATGGAAGAATTCCTTGCGCGCGGCGGCAAGGTGCAGGAAGTGGAGGCCAACGTGGTCGCCGATCCGCCCAAGAAGCCGGACAACAAGTACGGCAGCCGCCCTATCTGAGGCGTGCCGCTTGCTTGCTGAAAAAGCCCGCCGTCGCTGCGGGCTTTTTCATGCCTGAAATAAAGTCATGGATGCACGCAATCCCCTGTGGGAGCGGGCTTGCTCGCGAAGGCGGTGTGTCATTCAAATTATATGTCGGCTGACACGGCCTCTTCGCGAGCAAGCCCGCTCCCACAGGGGATAGTGGATCAGTTCGAGAGGGCATTCCAGCGCGCCAGTACTGCCGGCAAATCAGTCAGGCTGCGGATCTCGGCGTCCGGCAGGCGCTCGGCTTCCCAGACCTTGCCCGCCGGGTTGAACCAGATCGCGCGCATGCCCGCTTGTTGCGCCCCGGCAATGTCATCGCCGGGATGATCACCAATGTGTACCGCCAGATCAGCGCTCACACCACCACGCTGCAACGCCTCGTGAAACAGCCGCACATCCGGCTTGGCGATGCCGATGTCTTCCGCGCACAACGCAAACTTGAAGTAATCCGCCAGGCCCAATCGACGCACGTCGGCATTGCCGTTGGTGACCACGCCGAGGGCGTAGTGGTTGGCGAGGATTTCCAGAGTCGGTTCGACCTCGGGAAATACCGTGATCTGGTGCCGCGCGTGCAGGAACACTTCAAAACTCTTGTCGGCCAGATCGGAAGCTTCACCGTAGGTGTATCCGGCTTCTTCCAGCGCGTGGAACAGCACGCGCCGACGCAACGCGCTGATGCGATGTTTGAGGCCCGGTTCGCTGGCCAGCACCCGCTCGCGAATCGCCCACAGATGCTCCACCGGCACCGCGCCCAGATTGGGTGCGTGTTCGCTCAACCACTGGCGCAATACCGCTTCGGCGCTGACGATCACCGGGGCGGTGTCCCACAGGGTGTCGTCGAGGTCGAAGGTGATCAACTGGATGTTCATGAATCGTCGCCTTTGCTGCGTTTGGCCCGTGGATGGGCGCTATCGTAGACCGCCGCCAGGTGCTGGAAGTCCAGGTGGGTGTAGATCTGCGTGGTCTTGATGTCCGAGTGGCCGAGCAGTTCCTGCACCGCGCGCAGATCCTGCGAGGATTCCAGCAAGTGGCTGGCGAAAGAGTGCCGCAGCATGTGCGGGTGCAGGTTCTGCCCCAGTTCGCGCGCGCCGGCCAGTTTCACCCGAACCTGAATCGCCCGCGGACCAAGACGCCGGCCTTGCTGGCTGACGAACACGGCGTCGTCGGCCGGGTTGGTCATGGCCCGCAGCGGCAGCCATTGCTCGAGTGCTTCGCGAGCCTTTTTGCCGACCGGCAGCAGACGGGTCTTGCTGCCCTTGCCGAGCACCTGAACCATGCCGTCGGCCAGATCCAGCTGATCGAGATTGAGCCCGGTCAGCTCGGACAGGCGCAGGCCCGAGGAATAGAACAGTTCGAGAATCGCCTGATCACGACGGGCGAGAAAATCGTCCTCGACCGCACCTTCAAGCAGTTGCAACGCACGGTCGGTGTCGAGGGTTTTTGGCAGGCGCCGCTCGCCTTTCGGCGGCGCCAGACCGGTCGCCGGGTCGTGGTCGCACAGGCCTTCGCGATTCAGATAGTGATAGAGCCCGCGCACCGCTGAAAGTAATCGGGCGAGGCTGCGCGACGACTGCCCCTGGGCATGCAGGCGGGCGATCAGGCTGCGCAGACGCTGAATATCCAGCGCCGCCCAACTGCCGATGTTCTGCTTGAGGCACCAGCCGAGGACTTTATCGAGGTCGCGGCGATAGGCCGACAGGGTGTGCGGCGACACCTGTCGCTCACTGCGCAGGTGTTCGCAGTAAGCGTCCAGTTGTCGTTCCATGCTCAGCGTACCGAGCGCAGGGAACTGTTGACCCGTGGCAGCACGCGGCCCATGACTTCGGCGATGTAGCTGAGGAACAGCGTGCCGACCGAACTCTTGTAATGCTGCGGGTCACGGCTGGCGATTGCCAGAATGCCGTGGATGCCTTGATGGCTGACCGCAACCACTGCAGTTGAGCCGATCTGCTTGCGCTGTTCTTCGCCGAACAGGAAGTCCAGCTCATGTTCACGCAGGGTGCCGCTGACGCTCTTGCCTTCGGTGAGCAGACCGCCGATGGCGGTCTGCGCGTCGGCATGGGTCACCCAGCGGCCAACCGGCGCCGGGTTGTCGCCGAGCAAGATCAGGCTGACAAAGGGCACCTGAAAATCCTGACGCAGGCTGTCTTCGACGCTGATCACCACGTCTTCCAGACTGGCGGCGTCCATCAGGGACAGGATCAGGCGGCGGGTCTTGTCGAACAGGCGGTCGTTGTCGCGGGCCACGTCCATCAACTGCGAGAGGCGATGCCGCATCTCGATGTTGCGGTCGCGCAGGATGCTCATCTGCCGTTCGACCAGCGATACGGTGTCACCGCGCTGATGCGGAATGCGCAGGGCGGGCAGCAGTTCTTCGTGCTCGACGAAGAAGTCCGGATGAGCCTCGAGGTATGCGGCAACCGCTGCCGCCTCCAGGCTCTCGGACGCTGATTCGTCGGACTGTCGGGCGGGTACCTGAGGCTTATCGGTCATGGCTTCTGCTCACTCAAAGACGCACTTGTCCTTCGTATACACGCACTGCCGGGCCGGTCATCAGCACCGGTTGGCCTGGGCCTGCCCATTCAATGGACAGACGCCCGCCGGGCAGGTCGATCATCAGCGGCGAATCCATCCACCCCTGACTGATTGCAGCTACAGCGGCGGCGCAGGCGCCGGTGCCACAGGCCTGAGTTTCCCCGGCGCCGCGTTCCCAGACGCGCAACTGCGCACGGTTGCGGTCGATGACCTGGATGAAACCGACATTGACCCGCGCCGGGAAGCGCGGGTGGTGTTCGATTTTCGGCCCCAGTTCATGCACCGGTGCGTTGTTGATGTCCTGTACGCGCAGCACAGCATGGGGATTGCCCATCGACACGGCGGCCAGCTCGACCGTGGTGCCGTCGACCTCCAGTTGATAGCTGGTAGCCTGCGCCGGCGCGTCGAACGGAATGTCCGCCGGCACCAGGCGCGGCGCGCCCATGTTCACCCCGATCTGGCCGTCGTTACGCACGTCCAGCTCGATGATGCCGCCCTTGGTCTCGACGCGAATCTGCCGTTTGGCCGTCAGGCGCTTGTCCAGAACGAAGCGCGCGAAGCAGCGTGCACCGTTGCCGCACTGTTCCACTTCCGAGCCATCGGAGTTGAAGATCCGGTAACGGAAATCCACGTCCGGGTTGCTCGGCGCTTCGACGATCAGCAACTGGTCGAAACCGATACCGGTGTGCCGGTCGCCCCATTGCTTGGCGTGCTTGGGCTGAATATGCGCGTGCTGGCTGACCAGGTCGAGAACCATGAAGTCATTGCCCAGGCCGTGCATTTTGGTAAAACGCAGCAGCATGGGTTACTCCGGCAGCAGGCTTTCGCCGGCAAACAGCTCGGCCACGGTTTCGCGGCGGCGCACTTCAAAAACCTGATCACCGTCTACCAACACTTCAGCGGCACGGCCACGGGTGTTGTAGTTGGAACTCATCACGAAGCCGTAGGCACCGGCCGAATGCACGGCCAGCAGGTCGCCTTCTTCCAGCGCCAGCTCACGATCCTTGGCGAGGAAATCGCCGGTTTCGCAGATCGGGCCGACCACGTCGTACTGGCGTGCGGCGGTGTCGCGCGGCTTGACCGCGGTGATGTCCATCCAGGCCTGATACAGCGCCGGGCGGATCAGGTCGTTCATCGCCGCGTCGACGATGGCGAAATCCTTGTGTTCGGTGTGCTTGAGGTACTCGACCTGAGTCAGCAGCACGCCGGCGTTGGCGACAATGAAGCGGCCCGGTTCGAACACCAGCGCCAGGTCACGGCCGTTCAGACGCTCGCGCACAGCCTTGATGTAGTCGCCGGCCAGTGGCGGCTCTTCATCGCGATAACGCACGCCCAGGCCACCACCGAGATCGATGTGGCGCAGGTGAATGCCGCAATCGCCGAGGCGGTCGACCAGATCCAGCAGACGGTCGAGGGCATCGAGGAACGGTGGCAACGTGGTCAGTTGCGAGCCGATGTGGCAGTCGACACCGATCACTTCCAGGTTCGGCAGGTGCGCGGCACGCACGTACACGTCTTCGGCGTCGGCAATGGCGATGCCGAACTTGTTCTCTTTGAGACCGGTGGAAATGTACGGGTGGGTGCCGGCGTCGACGTCCGGATTCACGCGCAGCGAAACCGGTGCGCGAACACCCAGCTCGGCAGCCACGACTTGCAGGCGCTCAAGCTCGTCGGTGGATTCGACGTTGAAGCAGTGCACGCCGACTTCCAGCGCGCGACGCATGTCGTCACGGGTCTTGCCGACGCCGGAGAACACGATCTTGTCGGCGCTGCCGCCAGCGGCCAGCACACGTTCCAGCTCGCCACGGGAAACGATGTCGAAACCGGCGCCGAGACGGGCCAGGACATTCAGCACGCCGAGGTTGGAGTTGGCCTTGACTGCGTAGCAGACCAGGTGCGGCATGCCGGCCAGCGCATCGGCGTAGGCCAGATATTGGGCTTCGATGTGCGCACGCGAGTAGACATAAGTGGGCGTGCCGAAGCGGTCGGCGATGGCGGACAGGGCCACACCTTCCGCGAACAGCTCCCCGCCACGGTAGTTAAAAGCGTCCATGGCGATCCCTTATTGGTAAACGTCGTGCTTGTGCGCCTTGGAGGCAGGTTGTTGTTGCGACGACTTGGCTTGCTCGGCCGGATCCTGATCGTCATCCGGCAGGTACAGCGGGCCTTTTTGACCACAGGCGGAAACGAGGCAGGCAACCGCGACGAGCGCAGCAAGGGAAGAGATCAGGCGCTTCATGGCGAAATCCTTGAAAATGCGTTAATTGCGCCGGAGTATACCGGCCACCCGGCAGCTTGCCTATGCGAGGGGGTTCCCGTCCGGCGGGGCTTGCCCAAAGCTGTCCGGGCTTGCGCAATGCCCTGTAGGAGTGAGCCTGCTCGCGATTGCGGTGTGTCCGCCAGCAATAATGTTGAATGTGCCGGCCATTCGCGAGCAGGCTCACTCCTACAGGGTTTGGTGTCGGGAGTGGGGCAGGTGCTTGGTCGTTATCCTTTGCAATCGGCCGGCAGCGTCCGTATCTTGCGGCGCTTGAGCCTGATCAGACATTTTTTGAGGTTGCCACAATGAGTTTGTCCGAAGCGCGTTTCCACGATCTGGTCGATGAAACCCAGGAAAAACTGGAGGACATCTTTGACGAAAGCGACCTGGATATCGACCTGGAAAGCTCGGCCGGTGTACTGACTGTGAAGTTTGAAAACGGCACGCAGCTGATCTTCAGCCGTCAGGAGCCGTTGCGTCAGCTGTGGTTGGCGGCGGTCTCCGGCGGTTTCCACTTCGACTACGACGAAGAGAGCGAGCGCTGGATGTGCGACAAGAGCGAAGAGCAACTGGGCGAGATGCTCGAGCGCATCGTCAAGCAGCAGGCCGGTGTCGAATTCGATTTCGAAGGTCTGTGATTTCGTGACTGACACCGCACCTGTTCGTCCGCCAAAGCCGCTTTACAGCAACATCAGCCCGGCCGTGCCTTCGCCGTGCAGCGGCGTGTGCCGGCTGGATGAACAGAAGGTTTGTCTCGGCTGCTTCCGCCATGTCGAGGATATTCGCGAATGGCGCTCGGCAGACGATCAGCGCCGTCGGATCATCTGCCAGCAGGCTGCCGCACGAAAATCACAAGCCTGATCCGATCTGTGGCGAGGGAGCTTGCTCCCGCTCGGCTGCGCAGCAGTCGTAGGCATTTCAGGGCCGCTACGCGCCCCAGCGGGAGCAAGCTCCCTCGCCACAAGGGTCTCCTCCGGTCTGGAGGGTGGCTTGTATATTTTTTGAGCTGTGATAGTGTCCGAACACGCCTCAACCCATCGAGGCCTGGTGAAAACCCCGTCTTTTTTGGCGGGGTTTTGCTTTTTTTGTGTGCAGAAGAAAGGAGTCTGCCCGGATCATGACCGCACCTTCCATCACCCTTACCCGTCTGGACGTACAACGTCTGGAGCGCCTGATCGACAGCCTGGATGACACGCTGCCGGGCGTGATCGCGCTGCAAACCGAACTGGACCGCGCCGATACACTGGTCGGCCACGATGAAGTGCCCGCTGATGTCGTGACGATGAATTCCCGCGTGCACTGCCGCGAAGAAGGCAGCGGCAAGGACTATCACCTGACGCTGGTCTATCCCAAGGACGCCAACGCCGACGAAGGCAAGATCTCGATCCTGGCGCCGGTCGGCAGCGCGCTGCTCGGCCTGAAAGTCGGTCAGCACATCGACTGGCCTGCACCGGGTGGCAAGACCCTGAAACTGACCTTGCTGGAAGTGGAATCGCAGCCGGCCAACGGCGGTGAATTCCGCGAATAAACCCGCCTCAGACTTGTTCGAGCGCCTCGTTCAGGGCGCGCTCCAGGTCGGCCTTGTAGCGCAGATACAAATTGCTTGAACTCTGACCATCACCGAGCAGGCCCGAGAGGTCCAGGTCGGTGATGTAGCAGCGATAGCGCTCGGTCTCGCGGCGTTGCTCGACGATCTCCCGGGCGACCACGCGGAACAACTGGTCGCCATGTTCCAGCTCGCTGAATTCCCGTTGATTGCAATACAGCGTGACCTGCACCTCTCCGGGTGCGGCTTTGCCGACAATCGCCTGTACGTCGTAGAAAGGTTTGTTGACCGGTGTCTGCGGCGTTGGCCGAGCCTCGACCCGTCGAGCCCTGCCCGGGCCCGAGGGCAACAGCTGGTAATACAAAATATCGAGAACCGCCGGGCTGGCATCCATTGGCAGCAGCGCTTCACGGCGGTACTGGATCGATTGCAGAAAACGCTGCAGCGGCACCAGCAGGCTCTGTTCGTCGTGATACGGCAGATGCTGTTGCCACAGCGCGTTGAACTCATCCAGCACGTACAGTTCGGCCTGTTGTTCAGTGATCCGGTAGAACACCTGAATCGATTCCGGCTGGCCCATCGGCAGGATCAGTGCGAGATCGTGATCCTCCAGCGCCATCGGGTCCAGGTGCAGCGGGCTGTAGCGCGGCTGTTCTTCGCCGAGGTAATCCAACAGCGCCGGCAAGGTAGCGAGCGCGACATGGTTGACCTGGCCCGGCACCAGCTCCAGCACGTGATAGTGCTGTTGCACCTGAATCAGGTAGCGGTGATTGAGCTCGCTGAGCAGCAGGGTCTGCGCGGTGTCGATGACTTCTTCGACGCGCCGGGCAATGAACTGCGCGCGGTTGTGGCAGAAGCAGCGCACTTTCAATGTCGGCTGCTGCGGGCCGCGCGGCAGATTATTGAGGTAGTCGCGCAGGCAATCGAGCAACGCGTGGGGGCCGTCGAAACGGTTGACCAACACTTCGTTCCAACTGTTGAGCGTGACCTGATCGAGGGTCAGCACAAGGTTTTCGCGCACCCCGGCGTAACTCAGCGAGTCGGTGCGTTCGGTGGTCATCAGGATGTTCAGGTCGCGGTGATGCTTGAGCGGATCGACACCGACGTTGACCAGGATCAGCACTTCGCTCGGCACCGCGGCGCGCAGCAGCGGTTCTTCGGCGACGGTCGGCAAGGGCAGGGCGATGCACTGCTGCAGGCTGCCGAGCAGGTTGAACAGTTCGAACTCGCTCAAGTCGCTGGTGCCGGGGTGCAGGGCCAGACGGGTGCTGCTGTCGATCACGCCGTTGCGGTGGCACCAGGTCAGCAGTTCGAGCAACTCACGGCTGCGCTTGATCGGCGCGAAGTGCTCCCACTCCAGCGCGGTCAGGCTGCCGTTGTACAGGCCCCACTGGGTTTGCCCGGGCTCTTTTTTGTTCGGCGACTGCACCAGGGTCAAGGTGTCTTCGGCCAGATCCGGGGCGATGCCGGGATTGATGAACTCGACCTTGTCGGCCTTGCGTTCGAACGCGGCGTACAAGCGGCGGCCGAGCACATTGAGGTCGCGCTTGTTGATCAGGCTGACGGTCTGTTCGCTGCGGGCGAACTGGGTCAGGAAGCGATAACTGTAGTTCAGTTCATTGACCAGGGCGCGGCGTTCGGCACTGACCTGGCGGACTTTCCACTGGCTGCGGCTGTCGAGCAAGGCCAGTTGCCGCTGATCCCAATGCCACTCGTGGGCTAGGCGTTCCAGCAGCGAGCGCTGCCAGCTCTGGGTGCGGCTGTTGCCGGTAAGCTTGCGGTTGACCTTGAGATAAAGCGCGCGCCGCACCAGCTCCAACCGCTCCGGTTCGTTGCGGGCGCTGAGGTATTCCTCGATGCGTCGGTACACGACCATGTACGGATCGAGCTCATCCAGATCCAGCTGATTGGCGAACACGGCCTGCTTGTAGCGCAGGCTCAGGCACCGCACGTTCGGGTGCTCGCTGGCGTAGACCTCGGTCAGCAACAGCTTGAGCACCGACTTGTAGGGCGACTCGATGCCCTTGAACAATTGCCACAGGCCGGCGCCGATGAACTCGCCCGGTGGAATCGTCGCCAGATGCCCGAGATCAAGTGTCTCGTCGGCGCGAATGAAGCGCTTGGACAGTAGGGTGTGGGTGTACTGGTCGTAAGCGGTTTCTTCGTAGACCGGCACCAGCCACCAGATCGGTGTGCGCCCGGCCAGCCAGATCGCGGTGCGATAAAACTCGTCCAGCAACAGATAGTGCTGAGTGCTGCCGCAGTTTTCGGAGCTGAGCTGAGTGTCGCGTTCGCCTTTGACGAAGCGCACCGGATCGATCAGGAAGAAGTGCGCCTCGGCGCCCTGGGTCGCGGCCCAGGCTTCGAGGAGCTGGCATTTTTTGCGCAGTTCGGCGAGTTCGTTTTCGCTCAGGTCCGGTGCGTGGCAAACCCACACGTCCATGTCGCTCTGATCGGCCTGGGCCAGGGTGCCGAGGCTGCCCATCAGAAACAGTCCGTGAATCGGCCGAGGCGGGTTGCTGCCATGGCGTGGCTTGTAGGAGAACGAGCGGGTCAGGCGCTGCGCTTCGGCGAGGGCGCTGGCGTCCGGCTCATAGTTGGACAGCCCGGCGGGGGTGCTGCCGGAAACATAGCCTGGCAACAGCGGGTGATTGACGTGGAAGAACAGTGGCAGCAGGGTCAGCACGCCTTGCTGGCGGCTCGACAGACCTTCGAGTGCCCGGCCGAGCCGGCCTTCATTGAGTTTGAGAAAACGCGCGCGCAGCTGGCTGAGCACCTTGCGGTCGATGCCTTCGTCCAGGTCGGGGCGGATTTCATGGGTGCGCGTCATGTCAGCTCAAACCGGCTCGCAGGCTCGGACGAAGAGGGTCTCGGAATGGGGGGCAGTTTAGCCTTTGCGCAGCGGGACTTTTAAGCTGAATTTGTTTTTTGACGTCAGATTTTTAGCGCGGGGTGCCGGGTGGGCCCGCGGAAATCCCGTGGCAGGAGTTCCCGTGGGCAAAGACGGGGGGAATCAGGCGGTTTCCTGCTCTCTCAGAATGGTCAGCACGGTTTGCACATTTTGCGCGGCATCACGACCCAGGCTGGTCAGATACCCGCCATCAGGCTGGTCGGTGAGTTCTTTCTCGAAGAGGCGTTTGGCGGCGGCGATATGTTTCGGGGCAGCGGTCTGATGAATTTTCAAACCTTCCTGGGAACTGTCCAGGTTGAAGAGTGCGAGGACTTCCAGTTCGGCAACCAGCTCAGGGGTAAGCGACATAAGGACTCCAGACTTTCTAGGAATTGGACGACAGCGCCCCTAAGGTGAACCCGCTTTTGCGGCATGTCCAGTGCCGGTGGCCGGGTTTTTCCTTTCGAGGTGGAGTGCAGTGTAGTCAGGGGCCAGGAGATGGTGCGGCAGATACGTAACAAACATTGTAGGAGTGAGCCTGCTCGCGATTGCGCCGTGTCAGTCAGCTGATTTTTTGCTGAAAGAACGCAGTCGCGAGCAGGCTCACTCCTACAGGATCGGGGTTTACTGCTTTTCCGGTGGCAACTCGGGCAACTTACGCAGCGCCGCTTCGTACCACTCGGTATTGAACGCGCGGTCTTCGTCGAGCATTGCGTCAATCTCGTAGGCCAGCACATGGGCCATCAGATTAAGGATCTCTTCGCGCTCGACGCCCACCAGGGTCAGCTTGTTGTAGGTCGCCTTGGCCGCTGGCGGGTTGTCGCTTTCGATCTGGTTCTCGATGGCTTCGATCAACGTCGCCTCGGTGAACTCTTCTTCGTCGTTGTCGATGTCTGTCGGCTCGCTCATGGCAGGCTCCTCAAGGAAAGGCGCCAGTTTATCCGCATTCAGTAACGTGATGTTACTGGCGAGATTAACCGTTGCGATCTATAAAAAAGCACTGCCCACCCCGCACGGCCTGGAGGCTATGTGATGTTCAAGCTCTACGGATTCGCTGTCAGCAACTACTACAACATGGTCAAGCTGGCGCTGCTGGAAAAGGGCCTGGCGTTCGAAGAAGTCACCTTCTACCCGACGCCGACGCCTGAATCATTGGCGATCAGTCCACGCGGCAAAGTGCCGGTGCTGGGCGTCGAGGCGGGTTTCATCAACGAAACCGCGATCATCCTTGAATACCTCGAACAGACCCAGAAGGGCACGCCGCTACTGCCGAGCGATCCATTCGAGCGGGCGCAGGTGCTGGCGATTGCCAAGGAAATCGAGTTGTACATCGAGCTGCCGGGCCGCGCCTGTTATGGCGAAGCGTTCTTTGGCGCGGCGGTGCCGGAGGCGATCAAGGAGAAAACCAAAGCCGAGTTGCTGCTGGGTTTCGCGGCGTTGGGTCGACACGGCAAATTCGCCCCGTACGTGGCGGGCGACAGTTTGAGCATCGCGGATGTGTACTTCCTGTACAGCGTGCCGCTGGCGTGTGCGGTCGGGCAGAAACTGTTCGGGATCGATTTGCTGGCAGAGATGCCGAAGGCCAAGGCGCTGCTGGAGCGGCTTGAGCAGAATCCGCATGTGCAGAAGATTGCGGCGGACAAAGAATTGGCGATGCCGGCGTTTTTGGCGATGATCGCTGCCAAAAAGTGAGTTTTATAGCGCTCTGAAGGAAGCCTTCGCGAGCAGGCTCGCTCCCACAGGGGATTTTTGTCGGCCACAAATTTTGTGTTTAACAAAAATCCAAATGTGGGAGCGAGCCTGCTCGCGAAGCTTTTGACCTTTAGCGGCTGGCGATCAGGGCCTGACCGCGAACCACAGCTGCCTTGACCTGTGCCGGCGCAGTGCCGCCGATATGGTCGCGGGCATTCACCGAGCCTTCCAGGGTCAGCACGGCGAACACGTCCTGCTCGATCTGGTCGCTGAACTGACGCAGTTCTTCCAGGCTCATCTCGGCCAGATCCTTGCCGGTGTCGACGCCGTACTTCACCGCGTGACCGACGATTTCGTGGCAGTCACGGAACGGCAGGCCACGGCGCACCAGGTAGTCCGCCAAATCGGTCGCGGTGGAGAAGCCGCGCAGGGCCGCTTCACGCATGATCGCGTGCTTCGGCTTGATCGCCGGGATCATGTCGGCAAAGGCGCGCAGCGAATCGCGCAGGGTGTCGGCTGCGTCGAACAGCGGCTCTTTGTCTTCCTGGTTGTCCTTGTTGTAGGCCAGAGGCTGGCCTTTCATCAGGGTCAGCAGGCCCATCAGCGCACCGAACACACGGCCGGTCTTGCCGCGAACCAGTTCCGGCACGTCCGGGTTTTTCTTCTGCGGCATGATCGAGCTGCCGGTGCAGAAGCGATCAGGCAGATCGATGAACTGGAACTGCGCGCTGGTCCACAGCACCAGCTCTTCGGAAAAACGCGACAGGTGCATCATCGCGATGCTCGCGGCCGAGCAGAATTCGATGGCGAAGTCGCGATCGGAAACGTTGTCCAGCGAGTTGCCGCCGACGGCGTCGAAGCCCAACAGTTGCGCGGTGTATTCGCGATCGATCGGGTAGGTGGTGCCGGCCAGCGCGGCGCTGCCCAGTGGCATGCGGTTGGTGCGCTTGCGGCAGTCGACCAGACGCTCGTAGTCGCGGCTGAGCATTTCGAACCAGGCCAGCATGTGGTGGCCGAAGGTCACTGGCTGGGCAGTTTGCAGGTGAGTGAAGCCGGGCATGATGCTCGCGGCTTCGCGCTCGGCCTGCTCCAGCAGGCCTTTTTGCAGGCGGGTGATCTCGGCCAGGATCAGGTCGATTTCATCACGCAGCCACAGCCGGATGTCGGTGGCGACCTGGTCATTACGGCTGCGCCCGGTGTGCAGTTTCTTGCCGGTGATGCCGATGCGATCGGTCAGGCGCGCTTCGATGTTCATGTGCACGTCTTCGAGGTCGACGCGCCAGTCGAACTGGCCGGCCTCGATTTCGCCCTGAATGGTCTTCAGCCCGTCGATGATGCTGTCGCGCTCGGCATCGGTCAGCACGCCGACCTTGGCCAGCATAGTGGCGTGGGCGATCGAGCCCATGATGTCGTGGCGATACAGGCGCTGGTCGAAGGTGACGGAGGCGGTGAAGCGGGCGACGAAGGCGTCGACGGGTTCACTGAAGCGGCCGCCCCAGGACTGATTGGTCTTGTCAGTGCTCATGAATTCGCTCGTATCGGCTTGAAGAAAGAAGGCGTGAAACGCTGGCGCGGATAATAACAGGGTTGCCAATCCTGTCGCTGACACCGGTCGATACGTTTTTTTCTCATCTGCTCATTCATAGTCGGCGCTGTCTGCGGGGGATTTGCGCAAGGATATTTTTCGATTGAGCAATATCGGCCCGGCAAGCGTCTACAGTTGGACATAAGGGTCGGCGCGACTGCGGATCGCGCAAGTGCCGACTATAAGAAGAGGGGGTGGGTGGTTTTGTCCTTTGGCATACCCCGTGAAAAACGCAGGAAACAGCGGGCTTTGAGCAGTACGACCCGGACACTGGCAAATATTGCTGGCCGACGTACGGCACTTTTTGGCGCTCGGGCTAGTCTTAGCGTGGATCGCGGTGACGGACGTCACTTCACCTGTCTACGCTATCCTTGTGCGAGACTCACGCAGGAATCCAGCGCAATATGAATGTCCTGATCGTTGATGACGAACCACTGGCTCGCGAGCGCCTAAGCCGAATGGTAAGCGAGCTCGAGGGTTATACAGTCCTGGAGCCCAGCGCCACGAATGGCGAAGAGGCGTTGGCGCTGATCGACAGCCACAAGCCGGATATTGTGCTACTCGATATCCGCATGCCGGGCCTCGATGGCCTGCAGGTCGCTGCCCGTCTGTGCGAGCGCGAAACGCCGCCGGCCGTGGTGTTTTGCACCGGCCCCGATGAATTTGCCGTGGAAGCCCTGCAGGCCAGCGCCGTGGGCTATGTGGTGAAACCCGTGCGAACCGAACATCTGCATGACGCCCTGAAACGGGCTGAACGTCCCAACCGGGCGCAACTCTCGGCCCTGACCCGTCCCGCCGCCGAAAGCGGTAACGGCCCGCGCAGCCATATCAGCGCCCGGACCCGCAAAGGCATCGAGCTGATCCCGCTGGATCAGGTGGTCTATTTCATTGCCGATCACAAATACGTGACGCTGCGCCATGAAAGCGGCGAGGTTCTGCTGGACGAGCCGCTGAAAGCCCTCGAAGACGAATTCGGCGAGCGTTTCGTGCGTATCCATCGCAACGCGCTGGTCGCCCGTGACCGCATCGAGCGTCTGCAACGCACGCCGCTGGGGCATTTCCAGCTGTTCCTCAAAGGCCTCAATGGTGATGCGCTGATCGTCAGTCGTCGACATGTGGCCGGTGTGCGCAAGATGATGCAGGGCCTCTGACCCGGCCTTCGCGCTTGGTTTCACTTTCTTCTACCGGGCATCGCAGGCCAGGGAGGCCACGCCGTTTCTGATTCAAGTCAAAGTGGATTTGGCTGAGCTGTTATTATCCGCCGTATCTATTCAGTACGGATTGATCCATGTCCTCTCGCGAAATCCGCATCGCCACCCGTAAAAGTGCGCTGGCCCTCTGGCAGGCCGAATACGTCAAAGCCCGTCTGGAAGCGGCCCATCCGGGTTTGCTGGTGACGCTGGTGCCCATGGTCAGTCGCGGTGACAAGCTGCTCGACTCGCCGCTGTCGAAAATCGGCGGCAAGGGCCTGTTCGTCAAGGAACTGGAAACCGCGCTGCTGGAAAACGAAGCCGACATCGCCGTGCACTCGATGAAAGACGTGCCGATGGACTTCCCCGAAGGCCTTGGCCTGTTCTGCATCTGCGAACGCGAAGACCCGCGCGATGCTTTCGTTTCCAATACCTACGCCAGCCTGGATGCGCTGCCTGCCGGCGCCATCGTTGGCACCTCCAGCCTGCGGCGTCAGGCGCAGTTGCTGACCCGTCGTCCTGATCTGGAAATCCGCTTCCTGCGCGGTAACGTCAACACTCGTCTGGCCAAGCTCGATGCCGGCGAGTACGACGCGATCATCCTCGCGGCGGCCGGTCTGATCCGTCTCGGTTTCGAAGACCGCATCACCTCGGCCATCAGCGTCGACGACAGCCTGCCGGCCGGTGGCCAGGGCGCCGTTGGCATCGAGTGCCGCAGCGCCGACACGCAAATCCACGCCTTGCTCGCACCGTTGCATCACGCCGACACCGCTTCGCGCGTGACCGCTGAACGCGCGCTCAATAAACATCTGAATGGCGGCTGCCAGGTGCCGATTGCCTGCTACGCCGTGCTCGAAGGTGAGCAGTTGTGGTTGCGTGGGCTGGTGGGCGAGCCGAGTGGTGGCAAGCTGCTCAGCGCCGAGGCGCGCGCGCCGCGTGCCGATGCCGAGACGCTGGGGGTGAAGGTTGCCGAAGACTTGCTCAGCCAGGGTGCCGACGACATTCTCAAAGCGGTGTATGGCGAGGCAGGTCACGAGTGACTGGCTGGCGCCTGCTGCTGACGCGCCCTGCGGATGACTGTGCGGCGCTGGCCGCGGAGTTGGCCGGACAAGGGATTTTCAGCAGTTGCCTGCCGCTTCTGGACATAGCGCCGCTGCCGGTCTCTGCCAAGATACGTCAGGCGCTGGCGCGGCTTTCGGGTTGCAGCGCGGTCATCGTGGTCAGCAAACCGGCGGCGCGGATTGCGCTTGATCTGCTGGACGCTTATGAACCTCGGTCGTTGTCGATGCCGTGGTTCAGCGTCGGCGCGGCGACCGCGCAGATTCTTCGCGATCACGGTCTCGACGTACACTTTCCCGCCGACGGCGATGACAGTGAAGCCTTGCTGCAATTGTCGCGTCTGCGCGAGGCGGTCACCGAGCCCGGCGCGCAGGTGCTGATCCTGCGTGGCGAGGGTGGCCGCGAGCTGCTCGCCGAGCGCCTGCGCGCGCTTGGTGCTAGTGTCGAGTATCTGGAGTTGTATCGGCGTGACCTGCCGGCCTACCCGCCGCAAGAGCTGCCGCGGCGGATTGCAGCGGAACGCTTGAACGGGCTGGTGGTCAGCAGTGGACAGGGTTTCGAGCACTTGCGCCAGATGGCCGGCGATGCCTGGCCTTCAATTGCGCAGTTGCCGTTGTTTGTGCCGAGCCCAAGGGTCGCCGAGCTGGCGCGTGCCGCCGGGGCCCGAACAGTTGTGGATTGCCGCGGCGCGAGTGCCGCGGCTTTGCTGACGGCGTTACGGGAGCATCCCGTGCCCGTTCTCTAATGCAAAGGATGGATACGTGAGCGAAACAGCCTTGCCTAAAGATGATGTCCAGCCTGTGATCGATGCCCAGGTTGAAACTCCACCGCCGGCCAAAGAGCCGCGCCGAGGCAACGGACTGGCCATTGTCGCCCTGTTGCTCGGCGCTGCCGGCGTGGCGATCGGTGGCTGGGGTGTCTGGCAGGTGCGTCACCTGCAGACCAACACCGCACAACAGTCCGATCAGGTGCAGGCGTTGAACGATCAGGCGCAGAGCCTCAAGCTCAACGAACAGCGCCTGACCGAGCGCCTCGCGCAACTGCCCGGTGCCGATGAACTCGCCGAGCGCCAGCGTCTGGTGACGCAACTGCAGGGTGATCAGCAGCGCCTCAACCAGCGCCTGGAAACCGTTCTCGGCGCCAGCCGCAAGGACTGGCGTCTGGCCGAGGCCGAGCATCTGCTGCGTCTGGCCAGTCTGCGCCTCTCGGCCCTGCAGGACATCAGCAGCGCCCAGGCGCTGGTGCAGGGGGCCGACGAAATCCTCCGTGAACAGAACGATCCCGGCTCGTTCGCCGCCCGCGAGCAAGTGGCGAAGACCCTCGTCGCCCTGCGCAGCACCGAGCAGCCGGATCGCACCGGTCTGTTCCTGCGCATCGGGGCCTTGCGTGATCAGGTCATCCAACTGACCGAACTGGCGCCGGAGTACAAGGATCGCGGCGAATCGCTGCTGGGCCTGACCGCTGACGGCGATGGTGCCAGTCGCTGGGCGCAGTGGTGGGATAAGGTGTCGCGCTACATCCGCATCGATTTCAATGCCGACAAGAATGTGAAGCCACTGCTCGCCGGGCAAAGTCTGAGTCAGGTACGCCTGGCGCTGAGTCTGGCGCTGGAGCAGGCGCAATGGGCGGCGCTCAATGGTCAGGGGCCGGTCTACAGCCAGGCACTGACCGAAGCACGGGACGTGCTCAAGGGCAATTTCAATCCGGATAATCCGCAGAGCAAAATCATGCTCGAACAGGTTGCCGAGCTGAGCCAGCAACCTGTGACGGTCAAGACCCCGGACCTGACCGGCACGTTGAGCGCGGTGCAGGCTTATCTGGAACGCCGTAACGTCAACGCCGAAGAATCGGTCAAACCGTTCGCCAAACCTGCCGCCAACACCGCGCAGGAGACCACGCCATGAAACGCCTGTATGTGATCGTGTTTCTGGTGATCGCCGCGACGGCGGCGCTGGGCCTGGCGATTGCCGAGCATTCCGGTTACGTGCTGGTTGCCTACAAGAGCTTTCGCTATGAATCGAGCCTGTGGGCGACGCTGGCGCTGATCGCGGTGTTGTGGCTGCTGATCTGGGGCATCAAGGCCCTGGTCGAGCTGGTCATGACGTCCGGTGGCGTGGTCAATCCGTGGTCACGGCGCAACCGCAGCCGGCGGGTGCAGGTGGCCATCGAACACGGTCAGCTGGATCTGGCCGAAGGTCGCTGGGCCAGCGCGCAACGTCACCTCGCTCGCGCCGCCGAGGCCGAGCGCCAGCCGCTGTTGTATTACCTCGGCGCGGCACGCGCGGCCAACGAACAAGGCAAGTACGAGGAGTGTGATCAGTTGCTCGAGCGTGCCCTGGAGCGCCAGCCTCAGGCCGAACTGGCGATTGCCTTGAGTCACGCGCAGTTGCAGACCGATCGTGGTGACACTGACGGCGCCCTGGTGACCCTGCAAGCGATGCACGAGCGGCATCCGCATAACGTACAGACCTTGCGACAGTTGCAGCGTCTGCATCAGCAGCGTGGTGACTGGGCGGCGGTCATTCGCCTGTTGCCGGAACTACGCAAGGACAAGGTGTTGCCGCCGGCCGAGCTGGCGGAACTCGAACGGCGTGCCTGGGGCAACAACCTGTCCCTGGCGGCGCATCGTGACGAGGACGGCAAAGTCGGTCTGCAGTCACTCACGCGTGCCTGGGAGCAATTGACTTCCGCGCAGCGTCAGGAGCCGGCGCTGGTGCTGGCATACGCCGAACAACTGCGTCAGCTGGGGGCCCAGGTCGAGGCGGAAGAAGTCCTGCGCAGCGCCCTCAAGCGCAAGTACGACAGCCACCTTGCACGCCTTTATGGCCTGGTGCGCGGCAGCGATCCGGCGCGTCAGTTGCAGACCGCCGAAGGCTGGCTCAAGGAGCATCCGGCTGATCCAAGCCTGTTGCTGACCCTCGGTCGTCTCTGTCTGCAAACCAGCTTGTGGGGCAAGGCACGGGATTATCTGGAAAGCAGTCTGCGGGTGCAGCGTAACCCGGAAGCCTGCGCCGAGTTGGCGCGCCTGCTCGCGCAACTGGGTGATACCGAGCGCAGCAACCAGTTGTTCCAGGAAGGTCTTGGCCTGCTGGATGAACGCCTGCTGGCCGCGCCGTTACCGGTGCCGGTTCGCGCCTGAAATCACGAGGGAGGCCACTCCCTCGTCAACGTTCAGTGAGCGAATAATTACCTCTGGCGGGCGTGTTGGGCAAAGTCCTACAGCGGACTACACCTATTCCTCTCGCGCCTGTCGGGTTTTCCCTACACTTCTGGTGAACTGTCGCCAGGCACCTGCCTTGAAAGGCTGACAAGCTTTCCTCTACCGTAACTGCCTGTCTCCACTGCTACGGAAAAGCCATGTCGTTGGCCTGTTCACGCTCCTTGTTTTTTACGGCTTTCACTGCAGGCGCACTGGCCCTGGGAGCTTCCTATTACCTCGAATATGCGGTCGGGCTGACGCCCTGCAGCCTGTGCCTGGCGCAACGCTTCTTCATGGCGTTGCTGATGGTCTGTTGCGGGCTGGCGGCGATTCATGGCCCACGGCGTGTCGGCCTGTCGCTCTATTGGGCGACCGCGCTTGGCCTGAGCCTGGGCGGGACCACGGCGGCCTGGCGGCAGGTGTTGTTGCAGAGTGATCCGCTGGTGCAAATGACCAGTTGCGCGCCCGATTCCGAAGCGCTGTTCAGCAACCTGCCGTGGTTGTGCGCAACGCTACGGATGTTCAAGGGCGGTGTCGATTGCGCGGAAATTTCCTGGACGCTGTTCGATTTGAGCATCCCGGAATGGAGTCTGCTGTTCTTTGTGGCGATGTCGATCCTTGCGGTTTACCAGTTACTGCGTCTGGTCTGGAGCGCGCTGCAACGACCGCTCAGCGGCGAAGCGTCGCACCGGGCGCTGGTCGGGGATTAAACACTTGTATGAACTTTATCTCCTGCGTACCTTGAAGCCATAGGCGTGCGGGCATAATCTGGCCCGCACGTGTCATTGGATTTATGTTGCTCGATGACGCTCTGCCCGGTCGGCCTCCAAGCGATAAAAGCCAGAAGAGGGGCGCGGGTGTAGAGCAGCATGACCCACAAGGGAAGAGAGATCGCCATGCTCGAAAGTTGTCAGAATGCTCAGGAACGCTGGGGTGGAGTTCATCTGCTGATCGACCGCTGGTTGCAGGAGCGTGAAGATCTGATCGGTGCCTACGACAAGTTGGGTGACAAACCCCAGGCTCTGTCCGAGAACCGTAAACCCTTGCTTGAATTCTGCGGCGTGCTGGTCGATTACGTCTCGGCCGGGCACTTCGAAATCTACGAACAGCTGACCGGCGAAGCCAAGGCGTTCAACGACAAGCGCGGCCTCGAGCTTGCCGAAACCCTCTATCCGCGTATCGACGTCATCACCGAAAAACTCCTCGCCTTCAACGACCTTTGCGATGAAGGCAAATGCGTTGCCGAGAAGTTCAAGGAGCTGGGTGGCCTGCTGCACGAGCGCTTCGAGCTGGAAGATTGCCTGATTGAAGTGCTGCACACCGCACACAAGCAGGAAGATCCGGTTCAGGCCTGATTCGTTTCTCGCCGACATGAAAAAACGCGGTGTGCCGAAAGCGCACCGCGTTTTTTCATGCCTGCACGTCGGCTGCGCTCAGCTCGTTACGCCGCGCAATTCGACTTCAAACACCAGCGGTGTGAACGGCGCGATCAGATCGCCCGCACCATCGGCGCCATAGGCCTGATCCGATGGAATCACCAGTCGCCACTTCGCGCCAACCGGCATGTTCTGCAACGCCGTACGCCACCCGGCAATCACGCTGTCGAGGCTGAACCATTGTGGCTGAGTGTTCTGATCGAACACGGTGCCATCCGGCAGGCGACCGACATACAGCACCTGCACTTTTCCATCCGGCCCGGCCTTGGGGCCAGTGCCCGGGCTCAGCTCGGTCAGCAGGATGCCGTCGGCCAATTCCTTCACACCCGGTTTGGCTTTTTCGGCGGTGAGAAAACGCTGCTCGTTTTCCATCGCGGCATCACTGGAAGGCAGCGACGAGTGTTCGGCGTTTTGCGATTCGTGATCCGCCAGGATCTGCTCGATCCGCGCTTCGCTCAGGGCCAGCGGCTTGCCTTGATAGGCCTGCTGCAAACCTTCGACCAATGCCTGAATCTGCAATTGCGGCACCTCTTGGCGCAAGCGTTCACCGAGGCTGGCACCGAGGCTGTAGGCCAGATCGTGAGCATCGTTCGCGGTGGTTTTTTCGTCGGCGTGGGCGGCGGAAAAAATCATCCAGAGGGATAAAAAAAGGTAGCGCGACATGGGCACTCTCCGTCCTGAGATGCGGGCGATTATGCCAGCGCGAAGGTCTGCAACGGTGAACTGCTTTTGTCTTTGTGCAGAACATTTTCACTTCGTTGCAACGCAACGGTTTCGATACTGTCAAGATGACCTAGCGGCGGTAACTGCAGAGGTCTAGTATGAGCCGCACTCACGTCAGCCAGGAGGTAAACCATGTCGGCCACCAAGAAGCCTGTAAACACTCCGTTGCACCTACTCCAACAACTCTCGGGCAGCCTGCTCGAGCATTTGGAAAACGCTTGCTCCCAAGCCTTGGCTGATGCTGAAAAACTGCTCGCCAAACTGGAAAAGCAACGCGGCAAGGCGCAAGAAAAACTGCACAAGTCCCGTACCAAATTGCAGGACGCGGCCACTGCCGGTAAAGCCAAGGCGCAGAACAAGGCCAAGGCTGCCGTCAAAGAACTCGAAGACTTGCTCGACGCGCTGAAGGGGCGTCAGTCCGACACTCGCGGCTACATTCTGCAACTCAAGCGTGATGCCCAGGAAAGCCTGAAACTGGCCCAGGGTGTCGGCCGTGTGCAAGAGGCTGCCGGCAAAGCGCTGTCCTCCCGCGCCGCCAAACCAGCAGCAGCGCCTGCGAAAAAAGCGGCAGCCAAACCTGCTGCGGCGAAAGCCCCGGCGAAAACCGCTGCGGCAAAACCGGCAGCCAAACCAGCAGCCAAGGCACCGGCTAAAACCGCCGCCAAACCTGCTGCAAAAACCGCAGTGAAAAAACCGGCTGCGGCGAGCGCTGCGAAACCGGCCGCACGTACTGCCGCTGCCAAACCTGCAGCGGCAAAACCGGCTGCCAAGCCAGCAGCAAAACCTGCTGCGCGCAAAGTCGCTCCGGCAAAAACCTCTGCTGCTAAACCAGCTGCCAAAGTAGCGGTAAAACCGGCTGCCAAACCTGCCGCGAAAACCGCCGCTGCAAAACCGGCAGCCAAGACTGCGGCCAAACCGGTCGCGGCAAAACCTGCTGCCAAGGTTGCTGCCAAACCAGCGGCCAAGCCTGCCGCTAAAACCGCTGCCAAACCTGCAGCAGCAAAACCTGCGACCGCTGCAGCCAAGCCTGCCGCCAAACCAGTAGCCGCAAAGCCAGCCGCTAAACCAGCCGCCAAGCCAGCTGCCAAACCTGCCGCGAAAAAACCGGCCGTTGCCAAACCAGCTGCCGCCAAACCGGCGACTGCACCTGGCGCCAAGCCAGCCGCTCCGGCGCCGGCCGCCGCGCCTGCTCCAGCCGCTTCCACCTCGACCACCACGACTGCGCCAACGCCAGCCGCTGCGTCGAGCGCCAGCAGCAACCCGACCAGCGCTTCCTAAGTGCCGGTTGCCGCGACGCGCAGCACTTGCAGCGCGTCGCGGTTCGGGCTGGCGGCCGATCCCGTCAGACTCTCCAGCCACTCCCCCGACGCTGATGCGTCATCGCGCGGCCAATCCTGTGCAACCTGTTCCAGTTGCCACAGCAGATGCCGTTCGGCTTCCAGCTCCAGCGCTTTCATTTGTGCTCGCAGCCCCTTGAGTACCGGATCTTCCTCGGCCAGGGTTTTCCACTGAGTACGCAACGCACGCAGTGGCTGCACCACCTCCACATCCCACGGCCCCACCAGCATTTTCAGCTGCTGCACGCGCTGTTCGTCGCAGGCCGCGCCGCGCTGTTCCAGCCATAAACCACACAGTAGCAGGCAGACATTGGCCCCCGCCGTTTGCAGTTGCAGGCAAGCAGGTTCCACGCCCGGTCGGGCGTAGATGGCAAGGGAAAAGCTCCACAGGTCAGAGGACATCGTGCTACTCGCGCCAGTTGTGAGCGAAGCTGGTAGACTCCGCCGCCATTATGATCCGACTTCAGAACCTGACTTTACAGCGTGGCCCGCAACGTCTGCTAGAAGACGCCGAGCTGACCCTGCACGCCGGCCACAAAGCCGGCCTCATCGGTGCCAACGGCGCCGGCAAATCCAGCCTGTTTGCCTTGCTGCGCGGCGAGTTGCACCCGGACTCGGGCGATTGCCTGCTTCCGGCCGACTGGCGGATCGCGCACATGCGCCAGGAGGTCGACACGCTCGAACGCCTGGCGGTCGACTATGTGCTCGATGGCGACCTGCGTCTACGCGAAGTGCAACGTGACCTCGCCGCCGCCGAAGCGGCCCACGATGGCACGGCTCTGGCCCGTCTGCACGCCGAACTCGACAGCGCCGACGGCTATACCGCCGATGCGCGGGCGCGCAAGTTGCTGGCCGGTCTCGGTTTCACCAATGAACAGATGGATCGTCAGGTAGGAGATTTCTCCGGTGGCTGGCGGATGCGTCTGAACCTGGCGCAGGCCTTGATGTGTCCGTCGGACTTGTTGTTGCTCGACGAACCGACCAACCACCTGGATCTCGACGCGATCATCTGGCTCGAGGAGTGGCTGAAAAGCTACCCGGGCACGTTGCTGCTGATTTCCCACGACCGCGACTTCCTCGATGAAGTGGTCGATCACGTGGCCCATGTCGATCAGCGCAAACTGACCCTCTACCGTGGTGGCTACACCGCGTTCGAACGCGCCCGTGCCGAACGTCTGGCCCAGCAGCAACAGGCCTACGAGAAGCAGCAGGCGCAACGTGCGCACATGGAAAGCTACATCGCCCGCTTCAAGGCCCAGGCCACCAAGGCCCGTCAGGCGCAGAGCCGGATCAAGGCCCTGGAGCGCATGGAAGAGCTGTCGGCGGCCCACGTCGATTCGCCGTTCGATTTCGTGTTCCGCGAATCGACCAAGATCTCCAGTCCGCTGATCGACCTGTCCGATGCGCGTCTGGGTTACGGCGATAAAACCATCCTGGAGAAGGTCAAGCTGCAACTGACCCCAGGTGCGCGGATCGGTCTGCTCGGGCCGAACGGCGCCGGTAAATCGACCCTGATCAAGAACCTCGCCGGCGAGCTCGAACCGCTGGCCGGGCGTCTGACCCGTGGCGAGAACACGGTGGTCGGCTACTTCGCCCAGCATCAGCTCGACTCGCTGGATGCCAAGGCCAGCCCGCTGCTGCATTTGCAGCGTCTGGCGCCGACCGAACGTGAACAGACTCTGCGCGACTTCCTCGGTGGTTTCGACTTCCGTGGCGCACGCATCGACGAGCCGGTGCTGAATTTCTCCGGTGGCGAGAAAGCGCGTCTGGCGCTGGCATTGATCGCCTGGGAACGGCCGAACCTGCTGCTGCTCGACGAACCGACCAACCACCTCGACCTGGAAATGCGCCTGGCGCTGACCATGGCGCTGCAGGAATTCAGCGGCGCGGTATTGGTGGTATCTCACGATCGGCACTTGCTCAAGAGCACCACCGACAACTTCTACCTGGTCGCCGATGGCAAGGTCGAAGAGTTCGATGGCGACCTCGAAGACTACGCGCGCTGGCTGGTGGAATACCGTCAGCGCAATGCGCCGGTCAGCAACACTCCGGTCAATCCGGACAAGACCGACAAGAAGGCTCAGCGCCAGGCCGCTGCTGCATTGCGTCAGCAACTGGCACCGCACAAGCGCGAGGCCGACAAGCTTGAAGCCGAACTGGGCAAGCTCCACGAGAAGCTGGCGAAGGTCGATGCCAGCCTCGGCGACAGCGACATCTACGAGCCGGCACGCAAGAACGAGTTGCGTGATCTGCTGGCCGAACAGGCCAAGTTGAAGGTGCGTGAAGCCGAGCTCGAAGAAGCGTGGATGGAAGCGCTGGAAACCCTGGAAAGCATGCAGGCGGAGCTGGAGGCGTTGTCCTGATGGACGCGTTCAAGTGGCCATTGCCGGCGGTGTGGGTCGAGCCGATCTGGCTCGGTGTGCAGATTCTGCTGATCCTGCTGGCCGGTTATCTCGCTCAGCGCTTCGTTGCCAAAGGCCTGACCCGTCTGGGTGAGCGCTACCCGTTTCCGCCGCAGCTGCTGATGCCGCTGCGTGGCGGTCTGCGCTGGCTGATCATGGGCAGCGCGCTGATCTTTGTGCTGGAACGCCTCGGGGTGTCGGCCACGGTGCTGTGGACGGCGCTGTCGGGTTTCGTCGCGGTAGCGGCGGTGGCGTTCTTCGCGATGTGGAGTGTGCTGTCGAACCTGCTGTGCGCGATTCTGATCTTCACCGTCGGCCCGTTCCGCCTCGGCGATGTGGTCGAACTGGTGGACACCACCGACAAGCCCGGCGTCAAGGGTCGGGTGGTGGCGATCAATCTGTTGTACACCACGTTGATCGAGGCTGAAGAGCTCGGGACGGGCAGCGCCATGGTGCAGGTGCCGAACAGCCTGTTCTTCCAGCGTTCGGTGCGGCGCTGGCGCGGGAGTGATGTGTTTCCTTCGAGCGGTTTCGAAAAGTAGTCTTCGGGCGTCTGATCTGACGCCTTCGCGAGCAAGCCCGCTCCCACATTGGATCTGTGATCGACACAAATCCAGTGTGGGAGCGGGCTTGCTCGCGAAGAGGCCATCAGCCGCGCCCGGACCATCCAGCAAAAATCGGTAGTCATCCGCGCCAAACCGCATTAGCTTTGACGTCTGTCACGATTCACAGTCGAGGTGTGCGATGGAGCTTCAAACATGGCTGGCATTCTTTGCCGCCTGCTGGGTGATCAGTCTGTCCCCGGGCGCAGGCGCCATTGCGTCGATGTCCAGCGGTCTGCAATACGGTTTCTGGCGCGGCTACTGGAACGCGTTGGGCCTGCAAGTCGGCCTGGCGGTACAGATTGCAATTGTCGGCGCCGGGGTCGGCGCGATCCTCACCGCATCGGCCACCGCGTTCTATGCGATCAAATGGTTTGGCGTGGCCTATCTGGTCTACCTGGCGATCAAGCAATGGCGTGCGCTGCCCATGGACATGAGTGATGACGCCGCCGTGCGCCCGATCGGCAAGCCGCTGGCGCTGGTGTTCCGCGGCTTTCTGGTGAACATCAGCAACCCAAAGGCACTGGTGTTCATGCTCGCGGTGCTGCCGCAGTTCATCAATCCGCACGCACCGCTGCTGATGCAGTACCTGGTGATCGGCGTGACCATGATCTGCGTGGATCTGATCGTCATGGCCGGCTACACCGGTCTGGCGTCCAAGGTGCTGCGCCTGTTGCGCACACCGAAGCAGCAGAAGCGCATGAACCGCACGTTTGCCGGGCTGTTCATTGGCGCGGCGGCGTTCATGGCGACGTTGCGTAAAGCGGTGGTGTAAAACCCGCAGGCAGAAAAAAGGCGACCTGATGAGGTCGCCTTTTTTTATCCGCCTAGACTTTGGAGTGACGCTCAATTGTGGCGAGGGAGCTTGCTCCCGCTTGAGTGCGCAGCGCTCACAAGCTTTTGGGTCTGCTTCGCAGCCCAGCGGGAGCAAGCTCCCTCGCCACAGAACGCGTTCAGCCAAGAGTCAGCGCAAGATCACCGGCGCGGTATCACGCGGCAAGTTGTTGCGCTGCGGCGCTTCGCGCGGCTGCTCGTACCCGCCGCCACCGAGCTGCTGGCTCAGCTGCCCGGCAACGTCCTCACCCAAAGCCTTGGACACTTCACGCACCACCCGGGGGCGGTTCAGCGAGATCTTGATGTCGCGGCCGTTCACCAGTTTGGTGTCCTGCGCTTCGCCCATCGCCGTGAAGGCCGAAGTGATCTCGTAGGTCTTGGTGTTGATCAGGCTGAAATCGGCCACCAGCGTCAGGCCCAAAACCGCCGAATAGCTGTCGGTGTGCGCCAGCTCGTTCATGTCCTGGGTGAAGTCGATGTCCGACACGGTGCCGAACAGCACATAGTCGGCGCCCTTGAAGTTGCCGGCCTTGATCCGCTTGATCACGTCGTACACGTCACCCTTGGACGATGCGGTGTACGGGGTGCCCTGCACCAGCTGAAACATCCCGGTGCGGAGGATTTCACCCTTGATGTCGCCGGTGAATTTACGCAGCTCAACTTGTTCGATGTAGCTGGTGGTCGCTTCCAGTTCGTTGTAGTTCGAGGAACCACTGGAGCTGTAATAACCCTCGCGATAATTGTTCTGCGCCGAAACGATGTGGATGTACTGCTCCACCCGTTCCTGATACGCCAGATCCGTTACCGCGACTTTCGGGGCCGCTTGCACGCTGAACGCGCAAGCCAGGGCCATCATGCCAATCCATGTGCGCATCAATTAACGCTCCGTGGTTTTGCGGATCTCTTTTTCGTCCATCCACTCGGCCAGACCGCTTTCAACGTCGATCAGTTGCAGGCTGAATTTGTAGAAGACGTCCTTGTAGTCGCTGCTGCGCTTGACGATCGAGCTGATCGAGCCTTCCAGGCGGTATTTGGCAGCGATCATGTTGCCGGTCTTGGCCACGGTGCTCTTCTTGTACAGGCCGCTCTGGTTTTGCAGCTTGAGCTGATCGACCTGGCTCTGCATTGCGGTGTTGTCGCTGGCGAAGCGGGCGGTGCCGGACTTCATCAGCTGAGTCTTGATGCTGGTGGTGATTTCGCGGGTATCGATGTACTCGCTGGTCTTGTTCTTCACGTCGTAGACCTGCACCACCGGGCGGCCCTGCAGGATGCCGGACTGGGCCAGCGAGCGGGTCATCGATTCGGCGATCATTTGCAGGTCGGTCGAACCGAATTCGTTGGTCACGGTTTCAACCGCTTTGGTATCGCCGTAGCTGATGTTCTTGCTGCCCAGGGTCGGCGAGGTGTTGGCGCAACCGGAAGCCAGCAGGGCGAGGACGGCGATCAAGGAAAAGCGTGCAAACATGGGAATGCTCTCTAAAACAGAAATAGGGTGGCGGACTTAAGGCGTCTTGAGTTCCAGGCGGAAATCCACGGCTTTCGGGGTCGGGGCGATGCCCTGGATGAAGCTGGTCTGGGCGCCGTACATCATCTGGCTTTTCCAGACTTCTTCCTCGGCGATCGGGAAACCTTCCGGGCCCAGCCAGGCGAAACGGTAGTAGAACGTCTTGTTGCTGTTGAGGGTGTTGGTCAACTGCACATTGACGGTCATGAAGCCGTTCTCGCGGGCGACGCGCATGGCGCCGACCGCGATGTGCTTCTGTGGACCCATGGCCACGACCTTGCTCGCGGCGCTGCCCGGCTCCGGTGGTGGCGGGGTGGCGCAGCCGCTGGCCAGGACGGCGAGAGCGGCAACGGCGAAGAGTTTGAAGCGCATGCAAAGACTCCGTTCTTAAGGTTGTTTGAGGCTGGCGACGTTGGTCGCGCCGGCGCTCGGGATGACGTGGGCGGCGAGGCCCGCAGCGAACACCTGATTGCCCACGGCGCGCAGGCTGATCACCTGGTAGCGCTGATCGACGGTGACCTTGACCACCGAGCCACCGACGGCGCTCGGCAGACTGACTTGGTGTTCGCCTTTCTTCAAGCGCAGACGCACCACTTGGGTGTTGTCCGGCAGGGTGCGCCACGTACGGGTATCGGCACCTTCCAGCACCGCTGAAGAAATACCCACGGCGAGGCCGGCCAGCGGGTTGGTTTCGTTGATTTTCTTCTGCGCCACACCTTTGGTGATCGCGCGCACGGTGGTGCGCACGATGATCCCCGGCATGTCATCGCGCAGGGCGCGACGGGACATGGCGGTGGTGCTGTTGAGGGCGGTCAGGTTGAGTTGCTGGCCATCGACGCCAATCTGCGCGAACGGTGCGGTGGAGGTGTCAGGCTTGATGATCGGGAACGACAGCGGGGTGATCACCACGTTGTTGGAGATCGGCAACGGCAGCGGCACGCGGATCGAGTCGCGCGCTGGCGCCAGACCGCTTTGCACCACGATCAGGATGTCGCTGTCGTCGCTCTTGGTCGGCTTGTCGAGATTGACCAGCGCCTGCTCCAGCAGCGGCGTGTTCGGACGCAGTTCGGCGGCTTTGCGGTAGCCTGGCGCAGCCAGGTCTTTCTCGCCCAGGGCTTCGTAGACGAAACCGGCCAGGTAATGGCTGAACGCACTCTGGTAGCTGTTTTTCAGGCTGACCACTTCTGGCGCATCGAGGCTGGCGACCGGGTAACCCTGCAGATCCTTGTACTGAGTCTTGATGCCTTCTTTTTCGGCCTCTTCCTCGCTCTTGAGGTATTCCTTGTCACGCAGGTCGGCGATCACCGCTTCACGTTCGTGAGTCTTCTTGATCGCGGTGCGGGCGCCGTCGAAGTCGTTGACCGCCAGCAGGTTGAGGGCCATCTGCGTGGTCAGCATGACTTTTTCGTAGTCGTAGCCTTCGTAGCGGCGGACCTTGTCATTAACGATGAAGCTGCCGAACTGCGCCAGGTATTTGCCGGAGTCGAGCTTGACCGCATCTTCCCACTGCCCGACCACCTGATCGGCACTGGTCCAGGCGTTCTGACTGCCGGACAGGTCGCCCTTGGCGCGCAGCAACTCACCTTTCTCGAAGTAATAGAGCAGGTCTTTGTCGGGGCCGGTGTTGTTTTTTTCCAGCAGGGTCAGCGCGGCATCGACGTTGCCGGTGGCCAGTTGCTGGTTGGTCTGGGCCAGTTCCGAATCGTAGTTGCGAAACGCCGAACAGCCGGACAGCAGGGTGACAGCGCTGAGCGCGATCAAGGTGGGAGTGCGCAATGCCATGGGGGTACTTCTTCCCTGAGCTAGAAACTGCATCAGCCGCCGGTGCTGGTCGGGCTGGTGTGACCCATCGACAGTGGCGCTGGCCTCCTGCCAATTCCTCATAACCAGAGGAGCTTTTATGCCGCGTCGCTATAGCGCGGGCGCGGCATTATAAGCGGGCGATGCTGGCCATGTAATAGCTTTTTAATCGCACTTGTTAGTTTGGTGCCATCACTTATTTCACGGCGGATACGCGATTTCCCACCGACGTGGCAGGTTGAAAAGCGCTGCCGTTTGCGTAAATCCGCTCGCCCAGCACGCGCAGGCCGATCATCTGGCGATTCTGGTCGATGCGGATGTTCAGTGGAGCGCCTGAAGTGTTCGGCAGGCTGATCTGGTGCTCGCCCTTTTTCAGACGCAGGCGCACGACCTGTGTCAGGTTGGGCAGGGTGCGCCAGGTGCGGGTGTCGGCCTGCTCGAAACCATCCCACTGGGTGACGTAGGAGGCCTTGGCCGGATTGCGGCGATTGTCGGTACCTTGAACGTCCGCCGCGAGGAACGCCCGGTAGGTGGTGCGCTGGATAATCCCGGGCATGTCGTCACGCAGTGTGCGCAAAGACATATCGGTGATGCTGTTGACCGCGATCAGCTTTTTCTCGCGACCGTCGATGCGGACCTGATTGAACGGCGCGGTGGAGTTATCCGGCACCATCACCGGGAAGGAAATGTTGGCGACGATCACCTGACCGTCCTTGAGCTGCACCGGATACGGTACGCGCACCGAGCTGCGGGCCGGTGCCAGACCACTTTGCACGATGATCAGCACATCGCTTTCGTCGGCCTTGAGTCCGGGGCTGTCGAGGTCGCGCAGTGCCTGTTGGAAAAACGGCATGTCCGGGCGCAGCTCGATGGCCTGACGATAACCGGGCGCCGCCAGGTCTTTTTCGCCGAGCGCCTCATAGGTGAAGCCGGCGAGGTAGTGACTGAACGCGCTCTGGTAACCGTTTTTCAGGGCAATCACTGCCGGGGATTCGAGCATCACCACCGGATAACCCTGCAGGTCCTTGTAGTGCACGCGCGCGCCCTGGGCCTTGGCCGCATCTTCGATACGTTCGTATTCCAGCTCCCGCTGCCGGGCGATCAGCGCTTCGCGTTCGTGGGTTTTCTTGATGTCGGCACGGGCACCGTCGAAGTCATTCAGCGCCAATTGGTTGAGGGCCATTTGCGTGGTCAACATGACTTTTTCATAGTCGTGCCCATCGTAGCGCCGCAGCTTGTCATTGATGATGCCGCCCCAGTGATCGCCCATCGTCGCGAGCAACTTGTCACCGGTGGTCTCGATCGTGTCCTGGCGCTCGATGATCATCTGCTCAGCGCTGCGCCAGGTTGTCTGGCTCTGCGGCAGCGCGCCGCCGGCGCTGAGGACGGCGCCCTTTTCGAAGTAGTAGAGCAGGTCTTTTTCCGGATCCGGGTTGTGCGCTTCGATCAGCGCTAGGGCGCCGTCGATATTGCCGGCCTTGAACTGGTCGGTGGTCTGTTGCAGTTCCAGGTCGTAGTTGCGATACGCGGCGCAGCCGCTCAGTTGCACAACAGCGGTGATCAACAGGGGCAGCAGCAAGCGGTGGCGCATGAGGGGGTTCATCCTTGAGCGGGAAATGCGACGAGGTGGCGCATTATAGGCGGCAATAGTGGCCAAGTGATGCGTGGTTTTTGTTTGCTGATTGCACAGATCATTGGGATCACGCGGCGGATTTACCGGTGGGATGGATGCGGGGTTTGGGCTAGCCTTGCTGGCCTGACGCTTAACCATTGCGGGACTTCAATGAATCAACTGCAAGCCATGCGCGCGTTTCGTTGCATCGTCGAGTGTCGCGGGTTCAGCGCCGCTGCCGAGCGCCTCGACACCACCCACTCGACGATCTCCCGACAGTTGCAGCAGTTGGAAAGCGAACTCGGCACGCGGCTGATCAATCGCAACACCCGGGGATTCAACCTGACCACGGCGGGGCAGCAGTATTACGCGGCGTGCGTGGACATTCTCGAACGCCTCGATCAAGCCGCGCTGGCGGTTGGTCAGGCCCATGAAAGCCCCAGCGGTGTGCTGCGCATCAGTGCACCGATGGTGATCGGTACGCTGGAACTGGCGAGCTGGCTGCCGGCATTCCAGCAGCGCTATCCCGAGATTGAGGTGGACCTGTCCTGCGATGACCGTTTCGTCGATCTGATCGCCGAGGGCTTCGATGTAGCCCTGCGCATCTGCGGACCCTTGGCCGATTCATCCATGGTGGCGCGGTTGCTGACCGTCTCGGACATGTTGCTGGTGGCTTCGCCGGCTTACGTGGCGCGCAATGGTCTGGTGCGTCTGGTGCGCGAACTCGCCGAGCATCAGTTGCTGGCGTTTGCCGGTGGCAGCGACTGGACGCTGACCGATGCGCGCGGGCTCACCAGCAGCGTGCGCGCGCAGGGCCGCTTCAAGGCCGATTCGATCAGTGCGTTGCATGCTGCCGCGCTGGCCGGGGTCGGCATCGCCGCGTTCACCCGGGCCACGGTTCAGGAGAATCTGCTCAGTGGTCGGCTGGTGCAGATCCTGCCCAACTATAACCTGGGGCAGCGCCACTATTACGCGCTCTATCCGCATGCCCGGCACGTCGCGCTGAAGGTGCAGGTGTTCGTCGAATTCATGCTGGAGCATTACCGCAACACACCCGTCGCGCTGCGTTAAAACGCCACGAGACATCGACAGAGCTTGAGTGAAAAGCGTTCGAAGTGAACAATATGTAACTTCGCATTTCCATTTGAGACTCATTCATGACTGCCGCGTCCCGATTCCTGGCCTGGCTGGTGTTCCCTCTTTTGGCCCTGAGCAGTTCCAGCCTGCTGGCCGACACCGTGGAAGGCGCCCCGCAGGCGCTGCACCTGCTCGATTACATCAGCGCCGACTACCCGCCGACGGTCGAGGCGGGCAAGGTCGTCGACGACGGCGAGTACCGTGAGCAACTGGAATTCACCCAGGTGTTGCAGGGGTTGATCGGCGGCCTGCCGGCCAAACCGGAGAAGGCCGCGCTGGAGCAGGGCGTCGAGGCTTTGCATGCGGCTATCACCGCGAAGCAGGACGGCGCTGAAGTCGCGCGTCAGGCCCGGCAACTGGGGGCGCAACTGGCGGTGGCGTATGAAGTCAGCCAGGCGCCGATCATCACTCCCGATCCGACCCGGGGCGCGCCGCTGTACGCCCAGAACTGCTCGGTGTGTCACGGCGCCAGCGGTGCCGGCGACGGCCCGGCGGGCCTCGGCATGACGCCGCCGCCGGCCAATCTGCGCGATGCCGCACGCATCGATCACCTGAGCCTGTACGCGATCTACAGCACCCTCGGCCAAGGCGTCGAAGGCACCGACATGCCGGCGTTCGCCGATCAACTGGACGACCGTCAGCGTTGGGATCTGGCGACCTACATTGCCGGTTTCAGTGCCGACCCGGCCGCAGCCAAGTCCGACAAGACCTTCAACATCGCTGATCTGGCGCGCCAGACCCCGGCCGAGGTGCAGGCCGCCGAAGGCCCGCAAGCGGCGGCGACCTTCCGTGCTCAGCGCGCCCAGCCACCGCAGGTCAAGCGCGGCCCGGCGCAGTTGCTCGATTACACCGCCGCCACGCTGGACAAGAGCCTGGCGGCGTATCGCGCCGGCGATCACGATCAGGCTTACGACCTGTCGGTGGCGGCGTATCTGGAAGGCTTCGAACTGGTCGAAAGCTCGCTGGATAACGTCGACGCCAACTTGCGCAAGGACACTGAAAAATCGCTGATGGCCTACCGTCAATCGTTGCAGGACGGCTTGCCGGTGGCGCAGGCCGAACAGCGTCTGGACGCGGCCAAGGGCAAATTGAAAGAGTCCGCCGAACTGCTCGGCAGCGATGGCCTGAGCTGGTCGCTGAGCTTCATTTCCGGCCTGCTGATTCTGCTGCGTGAAGGCCTCGAAGCGATTCTGGTGCTGGCGGCGATCCTCGCGTTCCTGCGCAACACCGGCCAGCAGTCGGCAGTGCGCAGCGTCAACATCGGTTGGGGCCTGGCGCTGCTCGCCGGGCTTGGTACCTGGGCGCTGGCGGCGTATGTGATCGACGTCAGCGGCTCGCAGCGGGAACTGCTTGAGGGCGCTACGGCGCTGTTCGCCAGCGTCATGGTGCTGTGGCTCGGCGTGTGGATGCACGACCGGCGGCACGCGGCGGCCTGGCAGGATTACATCAAGCAGAGTCTGGTGGGCGGCGGCGGGCGTTTCGGCTTCGCGATCCTCGCGTTCTTCTCGGTGTACCGCGAGTTGTTCGAAGTGATCCTGTTCTACGAAACCCTGTGGCTGCAGGCCGGCCCCGCCGGGCACGACGCGGTGCTGGCCGGTGGTGCGACGGCGCTGGTGCTGCTGATCGGTCTGGCCTGGGTGATCCTGCGTGGCTCGGCGAAACTGCCGCTGACGTTGTTCTTCAGCATCAACGCCGGTCTGCTCTGTGCGCTGTCGGTGGTGTTTGCCGGGCATGGTGTGAAAGCGCTGCAGGAAGCCGGGATCTTTGGCACGCGGCCAGTGGCGTTCTTTGAATTCGACTGGCTGGGGATTCATGCCGATGCCTATTCGCTGACGGCGCAGGCGCTGGCGATTCTGGCGATTGTTGTGTTGTATGGGCGCAGCCGGATGGCCGAGAAGCGGCGGGTCGTCGCTTAAAAAGCATTCGCTGGCGCTCACATTCGCGGGCAAGCCCGCTCCCACAGGTTTAGCGTTAACCTTGTGGGAGCGTGGCTTGCCCGCGATGCTTTTAAGAGAGGAAAAGAAGATGCGTGTATGGATCGATGCCGACGCCTGCCCCCGGGCTGCCAAGGATCTGGTGGTGAAGTTCGCCCTCAAGCGCCAGTTCGAAGTGGTGCTGGTGGCCGGGCAGCCGCAGACCAAACCGGGGCTGGCCATCGTCAAACTGATCGTGGTGCCCAGCGGCCCGGATGCGGCGGACGATTATCTGGTGGAACACGCGGTGCCCGGAGAGCTGGTGATCTGCAGCGATATTCCGCTGGCCGATCGTCTGGTGAAGAAGGGCGTGGCGGCGCTGGATCCGCGCGGCAAGGAGTTCGACGCGCAGAACATGGGCGAGCGCCTGGCGGTGCGCAACCTGTTCACCGACCTGCGCGAACAGGGCCAGATCAGCGGCGGCCCGGCACCGTTCGGCGAGCGCGAGAAGCAGGCGTTTGCCAATGCGCTGGACCGGATCCTAACGCGCCTGATCCGCAAACCCTGAGCCAAACACAAATCCCATGTGGGAGCGGGCTTGCTCGCGAAGGCGTCGTATCAGACAACATTGATTGGAATGACACACCGCTTTCGCGAGCAAGCCCGCTCCCACATTTCGCTCTGCATGCAGTCAGAGATCAAACATCGTTGTCGTGGGTCAGTTCGAGCACCCGATCGACCAGTTTGTTGATCCCCGAAGCCGCTTCACTGATGTTCTGCGCCAGCATGTAAGCCGGGGTCGTCACCAGTTTGCGTGCCTTGTCTTCGATGATGTCGGTCACCGCGCAGTCTTCGTGGGTGGCGCCCATCTTGTTCATCGCGGTAGCAGTGTCGGCGTCATTGCCGATGGTGCAGGTCACGCCCGGGCCGTAGATCTTTGCCGCCAGTGCCGGCGAGATGCACATCAGGCCTACCGGTTTACCCGCTTCGGCAAACGCTTCGGCCAGTTCCAGCACTTGCGGCTGCACGCTGCAGCCGGCGCCTTCGACGGCGAAATTCGAGAGGTTCTTCGCCGCACCAAAACCGCCAGGCACGATCAGCGCGTCGAAGTCATCGACGTTGGCCTCGCGGATGTCCTTGATGTTGCCGCGGGCAATGCGCGCCGACTCGACCAGCACGTTGCGCGTCTCGGGCATTTCTTCACCGGTCAGGTGATTGATTACATGCAATTGCGCGATGTTCGGGGCGAAGCATTGCACCTGCGCGCCACGTTGATCCAGGCGTAGCAGGGTGATGACGCTCTCGTGGATCTCGGCGCCGTCGTACACGCCGCTGCCGGACAGGATCACTGCAACTTTTTTGCTCATGGGTTTCTCTCCAGATTCATGGCGCTAAATGTCCACTAAATTGTCGCGCGTTGCCATAGGGGGAAAGGGCGGCTACACCTAGGATCTGTCCATAGAATCCGACCGGGGCGCGCCATGGACTTCATTCTGTATGCAGTGCCGTTTTTCTTCGTGCTGATGGCCGCCGAGCTGCTTGCCGATCGCTGGCGCGGGACCAGCCACTATCGCCTCGCCGATTCGGTCAACAGCCTCAGCGCCGGGGTGTTGTCGACCAGCACCGGCCTGTTGACCAAGGGGTTTGGGCTGCTGACGTATGCGTTTGCCCTGGATCATCTGGCGCTGATCAGGTTGTCGGCCGACAGCCTCTGGGTCTGGGTGCTGGCCTTCGTCTTCTATGACTTCTGCTATTACTGGCTGCACCGGTTGGGCCATGAGCGCAACATTCTCTGGGCCGCGCACTCGGTGCATCACCAGAGCGAGGAGTACAACCTCTCCACGGCGTTGCGCCAGACCAGTACCGGTTTTCTGCTGGGCTGGATCTTCTATTTGCCGATGGCCGTGCTCGGCGTGCCGCTGCTGGTGTTTGTCAGCGTCGCGGCGATGAATCTGCTGTATCAGTTCTGGGTGCACACCCGGCACATTCCCAAGCTCGGCGGGTTCGAGTGGTTCTTCGTTACGCCATCCAATCATCGGGCCCACCATGCACAGAACGCTCTCTACATGGATCGCAACTACGGCGGGGTGTTCATTCTTTGGGATCGACTGTTCGGCACGTTTCAGGAAGAGGACGATAACGAGCCAGTGATATTCGGTGTAACTACGCCGCTGGCGAGCTGGAATCCGCTGTGGGCCAATGTGCAGTTTTATGCGCAGTTGTGGGACGACGCCCGCCGCGCCGAACGCCCGTGGGACAAGCTGCGAATCTGGTTCATGCGCACTGGCTGGCGTCCGGCGGATGTCGCGGCCAAGTACCCGCTCAACAAGCCGGACCTGAGCCGCTTCCGCAAATTCGAAGTGCCGCTCGACAGCCGCCGTCAGTGGTATGTGGCCTTGCAGTTCTGCGTCTATATCGCGCTGGGCAGTTACCTGATGGGGCAGGCGCAGCATCTGCCGATCGCCGCGTTGCTGCTGGGGTGGGGCGCGGTGGCGTGGGGTTTGTTTGTGCTGGGGGTGGCGCTGGAGAGTCGCCCATGGGCGTTGTCGGTCGAGCTGCTGCGGCTGGCGTCGAACCTGCCGCTGGTGTGGCTGGCGCCGCTGCTCGGGCTATGGCCGGCCAGCCCGTTGGCCTGGGCTGGTTTGCTCGGTTACAGCCTGCTCAGCGGCATCGGGCTGTATGGCTGTCGCCAGCGTGTTACTCGGCTGGCGTCTTAGGTTCGGCGGGTTTGGCTTGCTCCGCTTGAAGCAGGTGCGCCGCTTTTGCGGCTTGCTCGTCGGCGTAAACCTGCTTGGCCAGGCGCGCATTCTTGAAGCGGCGACGCAGCCACAGGCCGACACCCAGTACCAACAGCGCGCCGAGGACCCACAGTTCGTACTTCTTGATGCTGCCGAGCATGCCTTCGAGCACCGCGCCGAAGTGGTAGGCAGCGGCCGCGAGGGCGGTGGCCCAGATTGCCGCACCGATGCCGTTGAGCAGCAGATAACGTCCCGGCGGATACCCCGACAGACCGATCGCCACCGGCATCACCGTGCGCAGGCCATAAACGAAGCGAAAGCTCAGGACCCAGATGTCCGGGTGCTTGCGGATGTGTTCCAGCGCGCGGTCGCCCATCATCTGCCAGCGCGGTTTGCGCGCCAGCAATTTGCGCCCGTGCTTGCGCCCCAGGAAGTACCACAGCTGATCGCCGGCATAGCTGCCGAAGAACGCCACGACCACCACCAGGTTGATGTCCATGTATCCACGGAACGCGAGGAAGCCTGCGAGCACCAGGATGGTTTCGCCTTCGAAGAACGTGCCGAGGAACAAGGCAAAGTAGCCGAAGTCATGCAGAAATTGTTGGAGCATTGTCTGGGTGCTGGCGAAATGAACGCGCAGCCTAACCCTTCGGACACATTCAGGAAAGTGTCGAAATGTGTCTCGACGTGAACAATTCCTACGCTGACAATGGAATGCGGCTACATGTCACGGGGTGCGCACAACTGTAATCTGTTGGTCATAATGGCCGCTTATAACTGTCACGCTCGCCCGTTTGCGCGGGCTCAGGAGTCTGCCGTGAGCTTTACCCCTGCCAACCGTTTGTTCCCAGCCACGCGTTTGCGCCGCAACCGTCGTGATGATTTTTCACGCCGGCTGGTACGGGAAAACGTGCTGACGGTCGATGACCTGATCCTGCCGGTGTTCGTGCTTGAGGGTGAAAACCGTCGCGAAGCCGTGGCCTCGATGCCCGGTGTCGAACGTCTGACCATCGATCTGCTGCTTGAAGAGGCGGCGCAATGGGTCGAACTGGGGATCCCGGCGCTGGCGCTGTTCCCGGTCACGCCAACCGAATTGAAATCCCTCGACGCTGCCGAAGCCTGGAACCCGCAGGGCATCGCCCAGCGCGCCACCCGCGCCTTGCGTGAGCGTTTCCCGGAATTGGGAGTGATCACCGACGTCGCGCTTGATCCGTTCACCACCCACGGTCAGGACGGCATTCTCGACGAAGACGGCTACGTGCAGAACGACATCACCGTCGACGCACTGGTCAAACAGGCTTTGTCCCACGCCGAAGCCGGCGCTCAGGTCGTGGCCCCATCGGACATGATGGACGGTCGCATCCAGGCGATCCGCGAGGCGCTGGAGCTGGCCGGTCACGTCAACGTGCGGATCATGGCCTACTCGGCCAAGTACGCCAGCGCCTATTACGGGCCGTTCCGTGATGCCGTGGGTTCGGCAGCGAATCTGGGCAAGGCCAACAAGGCCTCCTATCAGATGGACCCGGCCAACAGCGACGAAGCGCTGCACGAAGTCGGTGCGGACTTGTCTGAAGGCGCGGACATGGTCATGGTCAAACCCGGCATGCCGTACCTGGACATTCTTTTCCGGGTAAAAGATGCCTTCAAGGTGCCGACCTTCGTCTATCAGGTTAGCGGCGAATACGCCATGCACATGGCGGCGATCCAGAATGGCTGGTTGAGCGAGGCGGTGATTGTCGAATCACTGACCGCCTTTAAACGTGCCGGCGCTGATGGCATCCTGACTTACTTTGCTGTCCGTGCCGCTCAATTGTTACGAGAGCAGAAATAGCCCTCCCAGGAACATTCGATGAATACCGAAGGACTCACTGAAACTGCAGTAAAAGAAGCTCAACCGGTGGTGGAGCAAATCACCGAAACCCCGCCGGAACTGGAGCCTGCGCCACCCGCGCCGGTCACCGAACCCGTCGCGGCGGCGCCAGTGATTGCGATCCCGGGGCTGGATGACAGCAGCCTGTACATCCACCGCGAGCTCTCGCAACTGCAGTTCAACATCCGCGTGCTGGAACAGGCGCTGGACGAGTCCTATCCGTTGCTGGAGCGGCTGAAGTTCCTGCTGATCTTCTCCAGCAACCTCGACGAATTCTTCGAGATCCGCGTCGCCGGCCTTAAGAAGCAGATCACCTTCGCCCGCGAACAGGCCGGTGCCGACGGTCTGCAACCGCATCAGGCGCTGGCGCGGATCAGCGAGCTGGTGCACGGTCACGTTGACCGCCAGTACGCGATTCTCAACGATATCCTGCTGCCGGAGCTGGAAAAGCATCAGGTGCGCTTCATCCGTCGCCGTCACTGGACGACCAAGATCAAGACCTGGGTGCGCCGTTATTTCCGCGATGAGATCGCACCGATCATCACCCCGATCGGCCTCGACCCGACGCACCCGTTCCCGTTGCTGGTGAACAAGAGCCTGAACTTCATCGTCGAACTGGAAGGCATCGACGCCTTCGGTCGCGACTCCGGTCTGGCGATCATCCCGGCACCGCGCCTGCTGCCACGGATCATCAAGGTTCCGGAAGAAGTCGGCGGCCCGGGCGACAACTATGTGTTCCTGTCGTCGATGATCCACGCCCACGCCGATGACCTGTTCCAGGGCATGAAGGTCAAGGGCTGCTACCAGTTCCGCCTGACCCGAAACGCCGACCTGGCGCTCGACTCCGAAGACGTCGAAGACCTGGCGCGCGCTCTGCGTGGCGAGCTGTTCTCGCGGCGCTACGGTGATGCGGTGCGTCTGGAAGTCGCCGACACCTGCCCGAAACACCTGTCGGACTACCTGCTCAAGCAGTTCAACCTGAGCGAGACCGAGCTGTATCAGGTCAACGGCCCGGTCAACCTGACCCGTCTGTTCAGCATCACCGGTCTGGACAGCCACCCGGAGCTGCAATACACGCCTTTCACCCCGCAGATCCCGAAACTGCTGCAGAACAGCGAGAACATTTTCAGCGTGGTGAGCAAGCAGGACATCCTGTTGCTGCACCCGTTCGAGTCGTTCACCCCGGTGGTCGACCTGTTGCGCCAAGCCGCCAAAGATCCGCATGTTCTCGCCGTGCGTCAGACCCTGTACCGTTCCGGCGCCAACTCGGAAATCGTCGATGCGCTGGTGGACGCCGCGCGTAACGGCAAGGAAGTGACCGCGGTCATCGAACTGCGCGCACGCTTCGACGAAGAGTCCAACCTGCAACTGGCCAGCCGTCTGCAAGCGGCCGGTGCGGTGGTGATTTACGGTGTGGTCGGCTTCAAGACCCACGCCAAGATGATGCTGATCCTGCGTCGCGAGGCCGGCGAGATCGTGCGTTACGCGCACCTCGGCACCGGTAACTACCACGCCGGCAACGCCCGTCTGTACACCGACTACAGCCTGCTGACCTCCGATGACGCGCTTTGCGAAGACGTCGGCAAACTGTTCAGTCAGTTGATCGGCATGGGTAAAACCCTGCGCATGAAGAAGCTGCTGCATGCGCCGTTCACCCTGAAGAAGGGCATGCTCGACATGATTGCCCGGGAGACCCAGTTCGCCCTCGATGGCAAACCGGCGCACATCATTGCCAAGTTCAACTCGCTGACCGATCCGAAGATCATCCGCGCGCTGTACAAGGCCAGCCAGTCCGGCGTGCGCATCGATCTGGTGGTGCGTGGCATGTGCTGCCTGCGTCCGGGCATCGCCGGGGTTTCGCACAACATCCATGTGCGCTCGATCATCGGTCGCTTCCTCGAGCACACCCGGGTGTTCTACTTCCTCAACGGCGGCGAGGAGCAGATGTTCCTCTCCAGCGCCGACTGGATGGAGCGCAACCTCGACAAACGCGTCGAGACTTGCTTCCCGGTGGAAGGCAAGAAGCTGCTGACCCGCGTCAAGAAAGAGCTGGAGCTGTACCTGACCGACAACACCCACAGCTGGAGCCTGCAGTCGGATGGCCGTTACATCCGCAACACGCCAACCGGCAACCAGAACCCGCGCAGTGCGCAGGCGACGTTGCTGGAGCGGCTGGGCAGCCCGATTCTGCCGGTGAGCAGCTAAGCCGCAAGCGCAATAAAAAAGGCGATCCCTCGGGATCGCCTTTTTTGTACCTGTCGTTCACCCACCTGTGGCGAGGGAGCTTGCTCCCGCTGGACTGCGCAGCAGGCCCACGCTTTAAAAGAAAGGGCCGCTTCGCGCCCCAGCGGGAGCAAGCTCCCTCACCACGAGGATCAGTGCACGGTGAGGACGATGCCAACCCGCGTCAGCCAGTCGGCTTCGAGACCAAAGTCGGCCTGAGTCAGCTGATTCTCATCCAGCCAGTTCTCCGGGAATTCCACGTCGAGGTTGTCGCCCTTGGCATGCAGCGTCACTTGCGGCATCGCCTGGGTGCCACGGATGTGGTGGAACAGGATCGCGAAGCGCAGCAGCACACAGAGGCGGATCAGCTTGTCGCCGTCGTCACCGAATTCGGCGAACTTGTCCTTGGGGATGTTGCGGCGATGGCCGCGCACCAGCAGGGCGAGCATTTGCTGGTCTTCGCGGGAGAAGCCGGCGAGGTCCGAGTGCTCGATCAGGTAGGCGCCGTGCTTGTGGTAGTGGTAGTGCGCAATGTCGAGGCCGACTTCGTGGACTTTCGCCGCCCAGCCCAGCAGTTCACGCCAGATGCCGTCGTCCAGTTCCCAGTCTTTGGCGACCTGATCGAAAGCGTGCAGGGCTTTGCGTTCTACCCGCGCGGCCTGTTCCAGGTCGACATGGTAACGCTCCATCAGCGAAGTCAGGGTGCGTTCGCGCACGTCTTCGTGGTGATGGCGGCCGAGCAGGTCGTAGAGCACTCCTTCACGCAGCGCGCCTTCGCAGTGATCCATGCGTTGCAGTTCGAGGGCATCGAAGATCGCCTCGAGAATTGCCAGACCTGCGGGGAAGATCGCCCGGCGGTCAGGCTTGATGCCTTCGAAGTCGATCTTGTCGACATCACCCAGTTTGAACAGACGACGCTTGAGCCATGCCAAACCTTCGGCATTCACTTCGCCGGTGCCATGCCCGCCGGCCTTCAGCGCCAGGCCGATGGCGCGGATGGTGCCCGAGGAGCCGATGGCTTCATCCCAGGTCAGGCGATGCAGGGCGTGCTCGATGCTCATGATCTCCAGCCGCGCCGCGGTGTACGCCTGAGCGTAACGGGCCGGGGTGATCTTGCCGTCCTTGAAGTAGCGCTGGGTGAAGCTGACGCAGCCCATTTGCAGGCTTTCGCGCAGCAGCGGTTCAAAACGCTGCCCAATGATGAATTCGGTACTGCCGCCGCCGATGTCGGCCACCAGGCGCTTGCCCGGGGTGTCGGCGAGGGTGTGCGAAACGCCCAGATAAATCAGCCGCGCTTCTTCACGGCCGGAGATGACTTCCACCGGGTGACCGAGGATTTCTTCGGCGCGGTGGATGAATTCCAGGCGATTGCGCGCTTCGCGCAGGGCGTTGGTGCCGACGATCCGCACGGCGCCCAGCGGCATGCCGTTGATCAGTTGGGCGAAACGCTTGAGGCAGTCGAGGCCACGCTGCATCGATTCTTCGTTGAGATGGCGCTCATCGTCGATACCGGCGGCGAGCTGCACTTTCTCTCCGAGGCGCTCCAGGATACGGATTTCACCGTTCTGGGCCTTGGCCACGACCATGTGGAAGCTGTTGGAGCCCAGGTCGATTGCGGCGATCAGGGACAGATTCTTGGCTTTGGATTGCGGCATGGTCTGGGGGTCTCGGTCGATAACCCCGCCATCGTGCCACGATCAAACGCTGGCGCCAACGCGCATGGCTCAAACCGTTGATCCTGCGCATAAAAGCTTGAGACCGCGGCGCGGCCATTCGCGAGCAAGCCCGCTCCCACAGGTGACCGCGTTCCAATGTGGGAGCGGGCTTGCTCGCGAAGAGGCTATTACAGCCACTGCAAATCCTTCAGGCTGTCGTTTCGACCGTCCCAATGAAATTCGCCAGCTCCGCCGTCTGCGGATGGGCGAACAACACCTGCGGATCCCCCACCTCATGCACCTTGCCATGGTGCATGAACACCAGTTTGTCGCCGACCTCGCGGGCAAAGCGCATTTCGTGGGTGACCATGATCAGGGTCATGCCTTCCTTGGCCAGTTGGCGCACCACAGCGAGCACTTCGTTGACCAGTTCCGGGTCCAGCGCCGAGGTGATTTCGTCGCACAGCAACACTTTCGGCGACATCGCCAGTGCCCGCGCAATCGCCACGCGCTGTTGCTGACCACCAGACAAACGATCCGGGAAGGCGTCGAATTTCTCTCCAAGGCCCACGCGTTCGAGCATCTTGCGCGCCAGCTCCGCAGCCTTGGCCTTGGGTACTTTCTGCACCACCTGCGGCGCGAGCATCACGTTTTCGCCGACGGTCAGGTGCGGGAACAGGTTGAACTGCTGAAACACCATGCCGACTTTCTGCCGCAGGCTGCGCAGGTCGGCGCGGGCGGCGTCGAGGTATTCGCCGTCGACTTCGATCACCCCGTCGTTGATCGACTCCAGGCCGTTGAGGGTGCGCAGCAGGGTGGATTTGCCCGAGCCGCTGCGGCCGATGATTGCCACCACCTGGCCTTCCTCGACACTCAGGTCGATGCCTTTGAGTACGTGGTGATCGCCGTAGTATTTATGCAGGGCGGAAATTCTAAGCAGAGGCATGCAGTCTCCTTTCCAGGTAGCGCGCACTGAGCGACAAGGGGTAGCAGAGCAGGAAGTAGCCGAGGGCGACGAGGCCATAGACCATGAACGGTTCGAAGGTGGCGTTGGCGAGCATGCCGCCGGTCTTGGTCAGCTCGGTGAAACCGATGATCGAGGTCACCGCAGTGCCTTTGACCACTTGCACCGAGAAGCCCACGGTCGGCGCCACGGCGATGCGCAGCGCCTGCGGCAGGATCACGTAGCGCAACTGCTCCAGTGGATTCAGCGCCAGGCTCGACGAGGCTTCCCACTGACCATTGGGAATCGCTTCGACGCAGCCGCGCCAGATCTCCGCCAGGTACGCACTGGTAAACAGCGTCAAGGCAATCGCCGCGGCCATCCACGGCGAGATTTCGATCCCGGCCAGCGCCACGCCGAAGAACACCAGAAACAGTTGCATCAGCAACGGTGTGCCCTGGAACAGCTCGATCCAGGTGCGGGCAATGTTGCTCGGCAAGCGGTTTTTCGAAATGCGCATCACCAGAATCAGCAGCCCGACGAGCCCTCCACCGATGAACGCCACCAGCGACAGCGCCAGCGTCCATTGCAGGCCGGTGAGCAGGTTGCGCAGGATGTCCCAGAAGGTGAAGTCGCTCATCGGCTGCTCCTCGCGATATAGCGGCGACCGACCCAGTTCAGCAGTTGGCGTATCAGCAGCGCCATGCACAGGTAGATCAGCGTGGTCAGCGCGTAGGTTTCAAAGGCGCGGAAATTGCGCGACTGAATGAAGTTGGCGGCGAAGCTCAGCTCCTCGGTGGCGATTTGCGAACACACCGCCGAGCCGAGCATGACGATGATGATCTGGCTGCTCAGGGCCGGCCAGACCTTGCCCAGCGCCGGCAGCAGGATCACGTGACGGAACGCCTCGAAACGGCTCATCGCCAGTGCGGCGGCGGCCTCCAGTTGTCCGCGCGGAATCGCCTGGATGCCGGCGCGGATGATCTCGGTCGAATACGCGCCGAGGTTGATCACCATCGCCAGCACCGCCGCCTGCCACTCGGAAATCTGCACCCCGAGCGAGGGCAGGCCGAAGAAGATGAAGAACAGTTGCACCAGAAACGGCGTGTTGCGGATCAACTCGACGTAGACGCCGAAGATTGCCGAGAACGGGCGGATGTTCCACGCCCGCACCAGCGCGCCGACAATGCCCACGCCGACCCCGAACAGCGCGCCAATGGCCGTCAGTTCCAGGGTGAACAGTGCGCCGCGCAGCAACAGATCGGTGTTTTGCAGCACCGGCATGAAATCGAACTGATAAGCCATCAATTGTCTCCCGCGCGATCGATCAGAGATCGGCCGGCAGCGGCTCTTTGAGCCAGGTCTGCGAGTTTTTCTCCAGCGCGCCGTCAGCCTTGGCGGTGGCGAGGATCTCGTTGACCTTGCCCAGCAGCGCCGGCTCGTTCTTGTTCACGCCAACGTAGACCGGCGAATCCTTGAGCTTCACTTTCAGCGCCGGTACGCGTTTCGGGTTCTTCTCGCTGATGGCGACCATCACCACGTTGCCGCTGGCGATCAGGTCGACTTGCCCGGCGAGGTAGGCGGCGATGGTCGAGTTGTTATCTTCGAAGCGCTTGATGGTCACGCCTTCGGGGGCGACCTTGGTCAGCTCAATGTCTTCGATGGCGCCACGAGTGACGCTGATGGTCTTGCCTTTAAGGTCGTCGAGGCTGCTGATTGCCGCGTCCGGCGGGCCGAACACGGCGAGGTAGAACGGCGCGTAGGCGTTGGAGAAGTCGATGACTTTCTCGCGCTCCGGGTTCTTGCCCAGGCTGGAGATCACCAGATCGACCTTGCCGGTGGTCAGGAACGGGATGCGGTTGGTGCTGTTGACCGGGGTCAGTTCTAGTTTGACCTTGAGTTGGTCGGCCAGCAGCTTTGCCGTGTCGATGTCCAGGCCACGGGGTTTCATGTCCGGGCCGACTGAGCCGAACGGCGGGAAGTCCTGGGGCACCGCGACTTTCAGCGTGCCGCGTTTGACCACGTCGTCCAGACCGTCGGCGTGGGCGGGGGCCTGGCTCAGCATCAGGCTGGCAAACAGGGCGGTGAGGAGGGCGCTGTAACGCAGGCTCATGGCAAATCTCCAGATCGGCGGGAAGTGTTTTCTGCGATCGGACAGAGCACGCGCCGTGCCAATACCCGGATTTATCCCCGGCAGGCCGCGGGTTTGCCGGGTTTGTTCGGTCTTACTGGTCTGAACAGTCAGGTGGTTTTTCGCACCTCGATAGCGCATCGACAGCGGACGCCGAACCCCGCTGGGGCACGACTTGCCGGATCCGGCGAATAGCTTTACAACTAGCCGCACCTTGGCCTGGCTCGTCTGAAAAACCATGAACTCGATCTCCCGTGCGGTACCCGAAGTGGCGCTGCAAGCGATCCGCAAACTGATCACCGAACAGGGTTTCGGCGTGGGCGATGCGTTGCCGTCGCAACGGGACCTGGCGGTGCAACTGGGGGTCAGCCGCGCATCGTTGCGCGAGGCGCTGTCGTCGCTCAGTGCGCTGGGGGTGATCAGCATCCAGCCGGGCAAAGGCGTGTTCGTGCAGGCGCCGGTGGAACTTGGGCACGGTGAAAATGCCCCGGGCTGGCCGTTTGCGGCGCAGGCCTCGCCGCTGGATATCTTTCAGTTGCGCTATGCACTGGAGGGATTCGCCGCCGGGTTGGCGGCGGTGACCTTGAGCACGTTCGATCTGGATGCGCTGGAGGACAACGTCGCGGCGATGCGCGAGCAATTGAAGGCTGGGGACTTCGAGGCCGCGGCGAAACTCGACTTCGAATTCCACCGGCGCATTCTGCTGGCCAGCGGCAATCAGGCGATGCTGAGCATCCTCACCGCCAGCGCCGAAATCTTTCTCGAGAGTCAGAAACTACCGTTCATCCGCGCCGAACGGGCGATGGAAACCTGGCAGGAGCACCGCAAGATCCTTCGTGCCCTGGCCCGCCGGGCGTCCGCCGCCGCCCAGAAAGCCATGCAGGAGCACGTGCGCAACGCGGCACTGCGCACCGGGATCGCCTTCATCGCCCCCGCCACCGCGTGACTTGAGCTATACCCAGACTCATGGGCCGCCATAGCAAGACTCAATCATCTGCGGCTTCCTGAACAAGGGAAGGGCGGATATGATGGGCCACGTTTTTTTGCTTACAACCTGGAGAATTCCATGAGCAGCGATCTTATCAAACACGTTAGCGACGCCAGCTTCGAAGCCGACGTACTCAAGGCCGAAGGCGCTGTACTGGTCGACTACTGGGCTGAATGGTGTGGCCCTTGCAAAATGATCGCTCCGGTTCTGGACGAGATTGCCGAGACTTACAAAGGCAAGCTGACCGTCGCCAAACTGAACATCGACGAAAACCAGGAAACCCCGGCCAAGCACGGCGTGCGTGGTATCCCGACGCTGATGCTGTTCAAGAACGGCAACGTTGAAGCGACCAAGGTCGGCGCTCTGTCGAAGTCGCAACTGGCTGCTTTCCTCGACGCCAACATCTAAGCGTCGCTGCAAAGTGCCCTGAAAAAGCCCCGCAAATTGCGGGGCTTTTTGCGTATTCAGGGCTAGACGCTCCGAAATTCAGGTGGTACATTCGGCCCCGCACTGGTTTCTCCACTGCCCCCTGCTAGCCGTCGCCGACGCACTCCTTTTCGAACAAGTTCGCGATCCTGTCGCCTTCTCCGCGGCGCGGCCTCATTAAGCCAAAAGCTTAATTTCCCCCCTCCATAAATGATTACGTCATTCCTATATGAATCTGACTGAACTCAAGCAAAAGCCGATTACCGAACTGCTCGAATTGGCCGAACAGATGGGCATAGAAAATATGGCCCGTTCGCGCAAGCAGGACGTGATTTTCTCCCTGCTGAAAAAGCACGCGAAAAGCGGCGAGGAAATCTCCGGTGATGGCGTGCTGGAGATTCTCCAGGACGGCTTCGGCTTCCTGCGCTCCGCTGACGCTTCCTACCTCGCCGGCCCGGACGATATCTACGTCTCGCCGAGCCAGATCCGTCGTTTCAACTTGCGCACCGGTGACACCATCGTTGGCAAGATCCGCCCTCCAAAGGAAGGCGAGCGTTACTTCGCTCTGCTCAAGGTCGACACGATCAACTTCGATCGTCCGGAGAACGCGAAGAACAAGATTCTCTTCGAGAACCTGACCCCGCTGTTCCCGACCGTGCGCATGAAGATGGAAGCCGGTAACGGTTCCACCGAAGACCTGACCGGTCGTGTGATCGACTTGTGCGCCCCGATCGGCAAAGGCCAGCGTGGTTTGATCGTTGCACCGCCGAAAGCCGGTAAAACGATCATGCTGCAGAACATCGCCGCGAACATCGCCCGGAACAATCCTGAAGTTCACCTGATCGTGCTGTTGATCGACGAACGTCCGGAAGAAGTGACCGAAATGCAGCGCACCGTGCGTGGCGAAGTGGTTGCCTCGACCTTCGACGAGCCGCCGACCCGTCACGTGCAGGTTGCCGAAATGGTGATCGAGAAGGCCAAGCGCCTGGTCGAACACAAGAAGGACGTGGTGATCCTGCTCGACTCCATCACCCGTCTGGCCCGTGCCTACAACACCGTGATCCCGAGCTCCGGCAAGGTGCTGACCGGTGGTGTTGACGCCCACGCCCTGGAGAAACCGAAGCGTTTCTTCGGTGCTGCGCGCAACATCGAAGAAGGCGGCTCGCTGACCATTATCGCCACCGCGCTAGTTGAAACCGGCTCGAAGATGGACGAAGTGATCTACGAAGAGTTCAAGGGTACCGGCAACATGGAGCTGCCGCTGGACCGCAAGATTGCGGAAAAGCGCGTCTTCCCGGCCATCAACATCAACCGCTCCGGCACCCGCCGCGAAGAGTTGCTGACGGCCGACGACGAACTGCAGCGCATGTGGATCCTGCGCAAGCTGCTGCACCCGATGGACGAAGTGGCTGCCATCGAGTTCCTGGTCGACAAGCTGAAAACGACCAAGACCAACGACGAGTTCTTCCTGTCGATGAAGCGCAAGTAAGACGAAAGCTGTTTAAAAAGAGCGCCCCGCAAGGGCGCTTTTTTTTGTACCGGTATATTTGTATCTGGATTGAAATTTGTACGACTGATAACTTTCGCCCTTTCCTTGGACTTTGTATCCGAAAAACGAGAAAGGGCTTTCATGCACACGTTTGGCAATCGCCGTGATATCGACGGATTACGGGCACTGGCGGTTATTCCCGTCGTACTTTTTCATTTCGGATTCAATACATTCAGTGGCGGCTTTGTCGGCGTTGATGTGTTCTTCGTCATCTCCGGCTTCCTGATCACCACCATCCTGTTCCGTGAAATCAGTGCACAGCGTTTCAGCTTCGTTGATTTCTGGGCGCGCCGTGCCCGCCGCATCATTCCTGCCCTGACCGTGGTGATGCTGGTCACGCTGGCGTTCGGCTGGCTGCTGCTGACAGCCAAAGACTTTGCCGAACTGGGACGAACGGTGCGCTATCAGTCGCTGTTCATCTCCAACATTCTGTTCATGCGCGAGGACGGCTACTTTCAGCCTGCCTCCGATCTGAAGCCGCTGCTGCATACCTGGTCGCTGGCGGTGGAAGAGCAGTACTACATTTTCTTCCCGTTGCTGATGGCAGCCCTGATTCGTTATGCCCGTCATTGGCGCTGGATGTTGTTCGCCGTGCTGCTGTTGTCGTTCGGCCTGAATATTCATCACATCGGGTACAAGCCGGAATTCACCTTCTTTTCGCTGCCAACCCGGGCCTGGGAGCTGCTCTGTGGCGCCATGCTGGCAGTGATCCCGGTGCCAAGGCAGGCCGTGCGTGGCTGGGTTTACCAAGGGGTGGGACTCGCCGGTCTGGCGGCGGTGCTGGTCGCGGTGTTCACGTTCGACAAGTCCACCGTGTTCCCGGGCTGGGCCGCGCTGTTGCCGGTCCTGGGCACCACGGCGCTGATCTGGTCGGGTGCGCAAGGGCCGAGCTGGACGGCGCGCCTGTTGAGTCTGCGTGCGCTGGTCTGGGTCGGTTTGCTCTCTTACTCGCTGTACCTGTGGCACTGGCCGGTCTACGTCTACGCCAATGCCATTTCCATCGACGGTATTCAGCCGCTGGAGGCGCTGGGCTGGATTGCCCTGTCGCTGGGCCTGGCGTGGCTGAGCCTGCGCTATGTCGAGTTGCCGTTCCGGGAGAAGCGTCTGCTCGCCAGCCGTAAGGCGGTGTTGACCGGGGCTGTCGCTGCCATAGTGGTACTGGCGACGACAGGCACGATGATCCGCGAGTCTGACGGTGTTCCGCAGCGGTTGACCGGCAAGGCCCTGGAATATGCACAGTCCCGCGAATGGCGGAACGGGCAGATGAAATGCATGTTGGTCACCCAGGACACGGTGCCGGACAAGGCCTGTCTGCTTGGTGACAATCAGGATGTACCGGCCACTCAAATGGTTTGGGGTGACAGTCACGCCGCTGCGCTGCTGCCGGCCATCGATAGCAATGCACGTCACGAAGGCCGCCCTGTCTGGTTGTTCAGCATGAGCGCCTGCTCGCCGATTATCGCCGATGACCAGCGTCAACGGTGCAAAGACTTCAACGTCCACACCATGGAAAAAGTGCGCAGCCTCGGGATCAAGGATGTGGTGCTGGCGTCCAACTGGAGCCTGTACATGTATGGTCGCGAAGACGGCGACAAAAAGGTTTTGCTCAACCCCCGGGACAATACCGCCGAAGCCGAACAACGCATGGCTGCCGGGCTCAAGGCGCGCGTGGCCGCGTTGCGAGAGGCTGGGGTGCAAGTCTGGCTGTTCAAGGATGTGCCGCTGCAACGCAAAGGCAGCATCAACCGCCTCACCAGCCTGGCGCGGATCGGGCGTTCGGCCGAGGGCCTCGGTCGCCCGCTGGAAGAACATCTGGCGCGACAGCATTTCATCAGTACATTGTTCGACGCCATGAGTGCTGCCGACCCGGGGGTCCATGTGATCGACCCGACGCCGATGATGTGCGCGAACGGCGTTTGCAGCATTGAAATCAACGGTCACTCGCAGTACCGGGACGAGGATCACCTGTCGGATGTCGGCAGCGCCCGATTGAGCCCGTTATTTGCGCCAATGCTGCTGGGCGCTAGCCAGAATTGAGCGATGCCGGGCACTGACGGGCTGCTGTTTGCCCGTCAGAGCAGGTAGGATGTACGCCTATTTTGAGGGTGCCATCGTCAATGAAATTCAAGGATCTTCGGGATTTCGTGCAGCAGCTTGAGCAGCGCGGAGAGTTGAAACGCATCCAGATTCCCGTCTCGCCGGTGCTGGAGATGACCGAGGTGTGCGACCGCACACTGCGGGCCAAGGGCCCGGCGCTGCTGTTCGAGAAACCGACCGGTTACGACATTCCGGTGCTCGGCAACCTGTTCGGCACTCCTGAGCGGGTGGCCATGGGCATGGGCGCCGAGTCGGTCAGCGAGCTGCGCGAGATCGGCAAGCTGCTGGCCTTCCTCAAGGAACCGGAGCCGCCGAAGGGCCTGAAGGACGCGTGGTCGAAACTGCCGATCTTCCGCAAGATCATCTCAATGGCGCCGAAAGTCGTCAAAGACGCGGTGTGCCAGGAAGTGGTCATCGAAGGCGACGACGTCGACCTGGCGATGCTGCCGGTGCAGACCTGCTGGCCTGGCGACGTCGGCCCGCTGATCACCTGGGGCCTGACCGTCACCAAAGGCCCGAACAAGGACCGCCAGAACCTCGGTATCTACCGTCAGCAAGTGATCGGCCGCAACAAGGTGATCATGCGCTGGCTCAGCCACCGTGGCGGTGCGCTGGACTTCCGTGAGTGGTGCGAGAAGCACCCGGGTCAGCCGTTCCCGGTGTCCGTGGCGCTGGGTGCAGACCCGGCGACCATTCTCGGTGCAGTGACGCCAGTGCCGGACAGCCTTTCCGAATACGCTTTCGCCGGTCTGTTGCGCGGTAACCGCACCGAATTGGTCAAATGCCGTGGCAACGACCTGCAAGTGCCGGCCACTGCCGAGATCATCCTCGAAGGCGTGATCCATCCGGGCGAAATGGCCGACGAAGGCCCGTACGGCGACCACACCGGGTACTACAACGAAGTCGATAGCTTCCCGGTGTTCACCGTCGAACGCATCACTCACCGGATCAAGCCGATCTACCACAGCACCTACACCGGTCGTCCGCCGGATGAGCCGGCGATTCTCGGCGTGGCGCTGAACGAAGTGTTCGTTCCGATCCTGCAGAAGCAGTTTCCGGAAATCACCGACTTCTACCTGCCGCCCGAAGGCTGCTCGTACCGCATGGCCGTGGTGACGATGAAGAAGTCGTATCCGGGGCATGCCAAGCGCGTGATGCTCGGTGTCTGGTCGTTTTTGCGACAGTTCATGTACACCAAGTTCGTTATCGTCACTGACGACGATATCAACGCCCGGGACTGGAACGACGTGATCTGGGCCATCACCACGCGCATGGATCCCAAGCGCGACACGGTGATGATCGACAATACGCCGATCGACTACCTCGACTTCGCCTCGCCGGTGTCCGGCCTGGGCTCGAAAATGGGCCTCGATGCCACCCACAAGTGGCCGGGCGAAACCACTCGCGAGTGGGGCCGTGTGATCGTCAAGGACGACGCCGTCACCCAGCGGATCGATGCCATCTGGAATCAGTTAGGAATAGATTGATGCGTGTAACCCTGCAGCCCTCCGGAGCGGTGCTTGAGATACGGCCCGGTGAGCGGATTCTTGATGGTGCGCGGCGCCTGGGCTACGACTGCCCGCAAAGCTGCCGCAACGGCAATTGCCATGTGTGTGCGGCGTTGCTGGTGGAAGGCCGGGTCGAACAGGCCGGCAAGGTGCACGACCACGGCGAGTTCTACACTTGCATAGCCGAGCCGCTGGAAGATTGCATCCTGCTGTGGGATGGCGTGCTCGCGTTGGGAGAACTGCCGGTGCGCAGCCTGTCGTGTCAGGTCATCGAATGCCGGGACGTCGGCGGCGACACCTGGCGCGTGCGTCTGCGGGCGCCGGCCGGCAAGCCGCCGCGTTATCACGCCGGGCAGTACCTGATGATCGAGCGTGAGAGCGGCGAGAAGTCGGCGTTCTCCATGGCCTCGGCGCCGCACGGCGGGCGCGACCTGGAAATCCACGTACTCGCCCGCGAAGCCAGTGCCCTGAGTCTGATCGAGCAACTGCAGCGCAACCCGCTGGTGCGCGTCGAATTGCCGTTCGGTGACACTCACCTCGCCGAATTGCCCGACGGGCCGCTGGTGCTGATCGCCGCCGGTACCGGCATGGGCCAGATCCACAGCCTGATCGAACACTGCCGTGCCAACGGCTTCAAACACCCGGTGCATCTGTATTGGGGTGTACGCCGTCCGGAAGATTTCTACGAGATCGAGCATTGGGACGAATGGTTGAAGCTGCCCAATCTGTTCCTGCACAAAGTCGTCAGCGACCAGTGCGGTTGGGAAGGGCGCTGCGGGATGTTGCACCAGGCCGTGTGTGAAGACTTCGCCGATCTGAAGTCCCTGCACGTCTACGCCAGCGGCTCGCCGGCGATGGTCTATGGCACGCTGGATGCGTTAGTTGAAGCCGGCATGGATGCACACCAGATGCGCGCCGACGTATTTGCCTACGCGCCTCGATCCTGATCCGTGCGAATTGAGCCGCGCCCTTAGAAACGCACGCCGGTCGTCACCATCGCCGCATTGGCGCCGAGAAACACCAGCTCGGCGGCCAATGGGCCGTAGTGAGTGCCGACGGACGGAATGATCACCGGCGCAACGCCGTAGCGGTTCAACGGAATCTTGTCCTTGTAATCACCGCGATAGCCCTGCAACAGCCCACCCGTGACTTTCAGATACACCGGATACTCGCTGCTGTCATAGCGTTTGCCGGCATAGGCGTAATTCGATCGCTGGCGGAACGAGTTACGGAAAGTTGCCCCGCCAAATACCCAGCCGGAAGCCTGATTGCGTTCGATGCCGATCAAGTCCTGATGATTATTGTGTTCGGGGTCGGGCGCATAATGTCGGGTATAGACACTGGTCTGTGCATACCAGAAGCCCTGGTCTTTTTGAGTGTCATCCTCGGCCAGCGCCTGGTCGGTTTGAATCAATAGCAATGCGGCCAAAAGCCTTGGTTTCTTCATTGTGCAGCCTCGGTTAAACGGGATGGCTTGCGCCAGAGGAAGGCCGTTATACGTAGGCGTTCAGCGACGGGAAAGACAGAAAGTCCGACAGTTTAGTAGGAAGATTCCTGCGCTTTCTTGAACCAATCCTGAACAAGCGAAGGCTTATGCATATTTCATTCGGGTATTTAAGATATTTCCGCAATGGTATTAGGCTATATGAAACCGCATAGCGTTGACTGATACACCCGATTTAGCGCTATCGAGCAGGTCATACATCCTTTAGCACTTTTCGTTTTAGATTTACTGCTATATGTTCTATCGAACGAATTGCGCTTACATCTTGTAATACTTGCGGGGCCGAACACTTCCGTCATGACAGCCATAGAATCTGCTTTTCTGAATCTGGCTTATCCTCCGCGGCTCGATCTGGGGCCGCAGCTCACTCACGAACAACTTCTCGCTTCCATGCAATCGACCATGGCGCGCCACAAGGGCGGGCCGGTGTGGCTGTTCGCCTACGGGTCGCTGATCTGGCGCCCGGAATGTTCGGCGGTGGAGCGGGTGCGCGGGCGGGTGCATGGCTATCATCGCGGTTTGTATCTGTGGTCGCACGAGCACCGTGGGACGCCGGAAATGCCCGGGCTGGTGTTCGGTCTGGATCGTGGCGGTTCGTGCAGCGGCTTCGCCTATCGGCTACCGGAAGAGAATCTCGACGCTGCGCTGTACGCACTGTGGAAACGCGAGATGCCGTTCCCGTCCTATCGCCCGCACTGGCTCAACTGCCGTCTTGAGGACGGTAGCCAGGTTCAGGCGTTGGGGTTTGTTTTGGAGCGACACCTGCCCAGCTATGCCGGCAACTTGCCGGATCATGTGCTGAGTCAGGTGTTCGAAAGCGCTTGCGGGCGCTACGGCACCACTCGCGATTATGTCGAGCAGACCGCCCACGCCCTGCGCAGCCACGCCATGCCGGATCGAAATCTGGAGGCGCGGCTCAAGCGCTGTCAGTCAAAAGCCGATCAGGCGACGGCTTCACGACTCTGACTGGCGACTTGTTTGTGCCATAGCGTCGGCGCCAGGAAGGCCATCGACAGCAGGCAAGCGCCCACCAGCAGCACGAAACCACCGTCCCAGCCGAAGTGGTCAACGGTGTAGCCCATCGCCGCACTTGCCGCGACCGAACCACCCAGATAGCCGAACAGACCGGTAAAGCCCGCTGCCGTACCGGCGGCTTTCTTCGGCGCCAGTTCCAGCGCCTGCAGGCCGATCAGCATCACCGGGCCGTAGATCAGGAAGCCGATGGAGAACAGCGCGATCATGTCCACGGTCGGGTTGCCGGCCGGATTCAGCCAGTAAACCAGGGTCGCAACGGTCACCAGCGCCATGAACACCATGCCGGTCAGGCCACGGTTGCCACGGAAGATCTTGTCCGACATCCAGCCGCACAGCAGCGTGCCCGGAATTCCCGCCCATTCGTAGAAGAAGTAGGCCCACGAAGTCTTGTCGACGTCGAAGTGCTTGGCTTCTTTCAGATAGGTCGGCGCCCAGTCCAGTACGCCGTAACGCAGCAGGTAGACGAAGACGTTGGCCATGGCGATGTACCAGAGCATTTTGTTGCGCAGCACGTATTTGACGAAGATTTCCTTGGCACTGAATTCGTCTTCGTGGCTGGCGTCGTAGCCTTCCGGGTAGTCGTTCTTGTACTTTTCGATCGGCGGCAGGCCGACCGATTGCGGGGTGTCGCGCATGGTGATGAAGGCAAACACCGCCACGCCCAGCGCCACCGCTGCCGGAACGTAGAAGGCTGCGTGCCAGTCATTGAACAGGCCCATGCCGATCAGGAACAGCGGGCCGATCAGGCCGCCGCCGACGTTATGCGCCACGTTCCATACCGAAACCACGCCGCCACGTTCCTTCTGCGACCACCAGTGCACCATGGTGCGACCGCTCGGCGGCCAGCCCATGCCCTGGGCCCAGCCGTTGATGAACAGCAGGATGAACATCATGGTCACGCTGGACGTCGCCCACGGCGCGAAACCGAAAATGAACATCACTCCCGCCGACACCAGCAGACCGAACGGCAGGAAGTAGCGCGGGTTGGAACGGTCGGAGACCAGGCCCATCAGGAACTTGGACAGGCCGTAGGCAATGGCGATGGCCGACATCGCCAGACCCAGATCGCCACGGCTGTAGCCCTCGTCGATCAGGTACGGCATGGCCAGCGAGAAGTTTTTGCGCAGCAGGTAGTAACCGGCGTAACCAAAGAAGATACCGGCGAAGATCTGCCAGCGCAGGCGTCGGTAAGTACTGTCTATTTTTTCTTCAGGCAATGGAGCCTGATGTGCGGCAGGTCGAAAGAAAGCAAACATTCAAGAGCTCCAGATTTCTTGTTTTGACTGCGGATGCGAATGTTACAGTTTCGTTACCGAAAATAGCACCGGTTCGCATCGGCAAAACAGCGGAAAATGTTGGAAGTCGCACGTTCTTTTACGAACCTGTCGCTCAGCTGTAAGAACAGGGCGTTTTCACCCCTTATCAACATTGGGTGACTTAGACTCGCGGCCCGTTCAGCCGATTGATCAGCCGAGATAAGAAATGTCACTGAAGGTTCGCATGTTGGTGCCGAGATTTTTGGTGGCGGCTGGAATCGCCGTTGTCATGCTGATCTTGATCGTCACTGATCATCCGGCCCATTCCGGTCTGCGCAACGCCACGGTGCTGATCATTCGGCACGCGGAAAAGCCGGATGCGGGATCGCTACTCAATGCCCGCGGCGAACAGCGTGCGGCCGCCTACGTCGACTATTTCAATCCGCTGAAACTCGACGGCCAGACGCTCACCCCCCAGCGCTTGATCGCTGCCGGCGACACCCCGGAGAGTTCGCGTTCGCGCCTGACGCTGACGCCGCTGTCCGAGCGTTTGAAACTGCCGATCGAGCAGCCCTATGTCAATGGTGATCTCCATCAACTGGTCGGGTTGTTGCGCAAGAGCAATCAGGCGCCGACGGTGCTGATCGCCTGGCATCACGGCCATATCAATAAGCTGATCAAGGCGTTCGGCGGCGACGCGACAGCGCTGATGGGACAGGAAAAATGGCCGGATGATGTATTCGACTGGCTGATCGTCCTGCGCTTCGATGAGAACGGGCGACTGATCCCGTCTCGCAGCCATAAAGTGCAGGAACACCTGTTGCCGGGCGACCTCGCTGGTGCAAGCGGCGGCTAAACGTCCGTCAGAAAATGTACCTGAAGCCCTTTGCGCAGGGGGCTCGCCAGAATTCTCACCGAGATCAGGAAATGTCCTGCATCGCAAAGCGAAGCTGCGCCATTCAGTTAAAGGACCTTGCTCCGTAACCTTTCTGTAGTTGCCGAACAGGCATTTCACTAGGGAAGGGGCGGGATCATGCGATGGTTTTTTGCTGGGCTTTTATTGATGATCTTCAGCCTCGCGCTGGCAGCGGAAGGGTTGCTCATACCCGAAAACAATCCCATGCCGATTTACCCCAAGGTGTTGTCCAGAGCCGGGGTCGAAGGCGAGGTCAGGGTCAGCTTCATCGTCAAGGCGGATGGTTCGGTCAGCGGGATCAACATTGTGCAAAGTGCTCATCCCGAGCTGGCTGAGGTGGTTAAAGATGCGGTAACACAGTGGCGATTCAAACCCTGGACGGTAGCGGGAGAGCGGCCGGCGGAGCAGTCGGTCGTTGCGCCGATAGTCTTTCGCCTGGATCTGGACCAGCCGATCGACATCAATCAGTGGCTGAAGTCAGTTAAGTGTCACGTCATCAATGGCGGTTTCAGAAACATGCCAGAGCACGCGTTGGTTGACGCGAAGGTGTTCGACTACACCCGTGCGTACATTTCGAACGTGATCCACAAGAGTCAGTTGGCCTATGAGCAGCGACTGGCGATCATCGCCGAGATGAACCGGCGCGTACCGATGATCGTCAGGGGCTGCCGGGAAAACCCCATGCGTAGATACATGAGTTTTCTGCCGGGGGAGGTTCGCGATTTGCTTTGACAGGTGGCGACGCAGCGCCGCTGAGGGTGACGCTGCGTCGCTGCTGTGCGCGGCTCAAGCTGGTTGCGGGAAGTCACCGGCCTGAAAAACTCAGCGCACCTGCACCACCACCTTGCCCACAGCCTTGCGTTGCCCCAGATCATTGATCGCCTGCGCCGCGTTGCTCAGCGGATACACCTGCGACACCAGCGGTTTCAACTTGCCCTCGGCGAACCAGCTGAACAACTGCTGGAAGTTCGCCGCGTTATCCTGCGGCTGGCGCTGGGCGAAGGAGCCCCAGAACACGCCGACCACTGCCGCGCCCTTGAGCAGGGCGAGGTTGACCGGCAGTTCGGGGATGCGCCCGCTGGCGAAGCCGACCACCAGCAGGCGGCCGTTCCAGGCGATGGCCCGAATGGCCTGGTCAAACAGGTCGCCGCCGACCGGGTCGTAGATCACGTCGGCGCCCTGGCCGTCGGTGAGGCGTTTGATTTCGTCCTTGAGGCTGGTTTCGCTGTAGTTGATCAGTTCATCGGCGCCGGCGGCCTTGGCCACGGCGAGTTTTTCCGCGCTGCTGGCGGCGGCAATCACCCGGGCGCCCATGGCTTTGCCGATTTCCACCGCCGCCAGACCGACGCCGCCGGAAGCGCCGAGCACCAGCAGGGTCTCGCCCGGTTGCAGGTTCGCGCGCTGCTTGAGGGCGTGCATCGAAGTGCCGTAGGTCATGCTGAACGCCGCAGCGGTATTGAAATCCATCGACGTCGGGATCGGCAGCACGTTGTAGCCCGGCACGGCGACCTGTTCGGCGAAGCTGCCCCAGCCGGTCAGGGCCATGACCCGGTCGCCGACTTTCAGATGGCTGACTTTCTCACCGACGGCGCTGACCACGCCGGCCGCTTCGCCCCCCGGAGAAAACGGGAAGGGCGGCTTGAACTGATACTTGCCCTCGATGATCAGCGTGTCCGGGAAGTTGACCCCAGCGGCGTGCACCTCCAGCAGGATTTCGTTCTTCTTCGCGACAGGACTGGCGACGTCTTCCAGCACCAGCGATTCGGCAGGGCCGAAGGCTTTGCACAGCACGGCTTTCATCAGGGCTATTCCTTTGGGAGTGATGGCCGATAAGTGTAGGTGTGTCAGTCAACGGGTCAACGAGCATGCCCGACCCTGATAGTCAGCCATAAGCTTGTGCTTGCGCGGCGGGTCGTTATGCTAGGCCGCAAACCGGATAAGGAGCGAATTGTGAAAGCGTGGATCATGTTGTTGCTGGCCCTGTCTCTGCCTATGGCAGCGCTGGCCGAAGAAGCCAAAGAAGGCGAGGCGCCGAAGGTCAACTACATCACCCTGAACCCGCCGTTCGTGGGTAACTACGGGCTGGACGGCACGCCCAAGCTCAAGGTCTACAAGGCCGACGTGGCGCTGCGTGTGACCGGCGACGAGGCGACCAAACTGGTCAAGGCCAACGAGCCGCTGATCCGCAATCAACTGGTGGCGCTGTTCACTCAGCAGACGACCGAGGCGATGGGCAGCATCGAAGGCAAGGAGAAACTGCGTCAGGAAGCCCTGAAGCAGACTCAGCAAGTGATGAATGACGAGACCGGCAAACCGGTGGTTGAAGATCTGTTGTTCAACAACTTGATCATTCAGTAACCACGCTGGCCGCTGTTCAGGACGCCAGGCTTTTGCGAAAGCGCGCCAATGCGATGACGAAGAACAGCAGGCCGATAGCCGTCAGCGCCAGCAAGTCCGGCCAGACCACGCTCAGCCCGGCATCGCGAAACAGAATCGCGGCGCTGAGGCTGACAAAGTGTGTGGACGGCGAGCCCTGCATGACCCATTGCAGCCACTGCGGCATGCTGTCCAATGGCGTGCTGCCGCCGGACAGCAGCAACATCGGGATGATCACCGGAATCGCCAGCAGACCGAACTGCGGCGTCGAACGCGCCAGCGTCGCCAGAAAAATGCCCAGCGCGGTACTGGCAAACAGATAAACCGCAGTCACCAGCAAAAACAGGCTCATCGAGCCGGCCAACGGCACGCCCAACGCGCCTTTGACCACCACCTCCAGCGACAGCCAGGTGCACAGCACCACCACCAGCAGGTTGCTCCAGATTTTCGCCAGCATGATTTCCAGCGCCGTCAGCGGCAGCACCAGTAAATGGTCGAGCGTGCCGTGTTCGCGTTCGCGCAGCAGCGCCGTGCCGGTGAGGATGATCGCCAGAATGGTGATGTTGTTGACGATCTGAATCACCGCCAGAAACCAGCCACCCTCCAGATTGGTGTTGAACAGGGCGCGAGTAGTCAGTTGCACGGGCGCCTTGGCCGCTGCGTTGCCCTGACCGGCATAGTCGAGCAATTCGCGTTGGAAGATCCGGCCGATGTAGCCGGCGCCCATGAACGCTTGGCTCATGGCTGTGGCATCGACGTTGACCTGAATCGTCGGTTGCCGCGCGGCGAGCAAGTCGGTTTGAAAGCCCGCCGGAATATTGATCACGAAGGTGTACTGACCGCTGTCCATGACCTGATCCAGTTGCGCGTAAGGCAGCAGCACCGGCGTCTGGAATTCCGGCGGCTGCAGGGCCTGGGCCAATTGGCGTGAAAGGGCGCTGTGGTCTTCGTCGACGATGGCCACGCTGGCGTTGTGCACGCCGATCACCGAACCGGCGGCGGGCATGTAGATCGCCACGGTGAAAGCGTAGAACAGAAACAGCAGCAACACGCTGTCATGGCGCAGGCTGGTCAGTTCCTTGAGTCCCAGGCGCAGGATGTGCGCGAACTTGTGCATCAGGCCTCCTGCTTTTTCAGCATGATCAGGCTCAGCCCGGTGAACCCGACAAAGAACCCGAACAGCGCCAGGCACTGCGGCCACAGCTGACGCAAGTCCAGCGCTTTGGTGAACGTGCCCACCGCAATGTCGAGGAAGTGCCCCGCCGGAAACAGCATGCCCATCACTGCTGCCGCACCTTCCAGTGAAGAGCGTGGCACGATCAATCCGGAGAACTGGATGGTCGGCAGGCTGGTGATGATCATGGTGCCGAGGATCGCGGCGATTTGTGTGCGGGTGAATGCCGAAATCAGCAGGCCCATGCTGGTGGTGGCCAACACATACAGCAGTCCGCCGAATGCCAGTGTCAGCAGGCTGCCCTTGAACGGCACGCCGAACAGCCAGCGATTCATCGCCACCAGCACTGCGAGGTTGACCAGACTGACCAGCAGGTACGGCGCCTGTTTGCCCAGCAGAAACTCCAGACGGGTCAGGGGCGTGGCGTAGAAATTGGTGATCGACCCCAGCTCCTTTTCGCGGACGATGCCGAGCGCCGTGAGCATCGCCGGAATGAAGGCGAGGATCAGCGCCATGACCCCGGGGCCGATGGCGTTGACGCTGACCACGTCCTGGTTGTAGCGAAAGCGGGTTTCCAGACTAGCTGCCGCCGGGTGGGCCAGCGCGGGGCTGCTCTGCTCGGCCAGCTGTTGCAGATTGCCCAGGTGCACGGCTTCAACATAGTTACGGCTGGTTTCGGCGCGAAACGGCATGCCGCCATCCAGCCACGCCGCCACGGCGGGTTGGCGCCCGGCGTACAAATCGCGGCCGAATCCGGGGGGAATCTCCAGCGCCAGTTTGATTTCCGAGCGTTGCAGGCGCCGGTGCAGTTCCTGCGGGTCATGAATGGCCGGCTGTTCGTCGAAGTACCGGGAGCCGCGAAACGCCTCCAGATAAGCTCGGCTTTGCGGTGTCTGATCCTGGTCGTACACGGCGAACGCGAGGTTTTCCACGTCCAGCGAGATGCCGTAACCGAAGATCACCATCATGAAAATCGCCCCGGCCAAGGCGAACGCCATACGCACTTTGTCGCGCAGCAGCTCCTTGCCTTCGCGACTGGCCACGGCCAACAGGCGACCGAGGCTGAAACCGTGCTGGGGCACTGGTGTTGTCGCAGCGCTCGGCGGCGCCATTTGCGGCTCGGCCACAGGCGCTGATGCCTGAGCACCCTGAGCCTGTTCCAGGCAGGTGACGAAGGCCGCTTCCAGCGTCTCTCCCGCAAACTGGCGTTGCAGCGCCTCCGGGGTGTCGCACGCGAGGACCTTGCCGGCGTGCATCAGTGAGATGCGGTCGCAGCGCTGCGCTTCGTTCATGAAGTGCGTGGAGAGGAAGATCGTCACGCCTTGCTCGCGGGACAACTCGATCAACAGTCGCCAGAAGTCATCGCGAGCCGCCGGATCGACGCCGGAAGTCGGCTCATCGAGGATCAGCACTTCCGGGCGGTGCAGCACCGCCACCGCCAATGACAGACGTTGGCGCAGTCCCAATGGCAACGCCCCGGAAGGCTGGTCGGCGACCGCAAGCAGATTGAAGCGCTGAATCAATGACTCGATGCGTTGTGCACTCTCGGTTTTTGGCAGATCGAACAGCCGCGCGTGCAGCTCGAGGTTCTGCCGCACACTCAGTTCGCCATACAGCGAAAAACTCTGCGACATGAAGCCTACCCGCTTGCGCGTGGCCAGATCCTTGGCGTTCACCGGGTTGCCGAGCAGCGTTGCACTGCCTTCGCTGGCCGGCATCAGCCCGGTCAGGACTTTCATGGTGGTGGTCTTGCCGCAGCCGTTGGAGCCAAGAAAGCCGAAAATTTCGCCACGCCCAATGGCAAAACTGACGTGATCCACAGCGGTGAAATCGCCGAAGCGCAGCGTCAGATCGTGGGCTTCGATGGCGATGTCGCTGCTGTTGCCGGTGCGCGGTGGAATCACCAGCGGTTGAGCGTCGTGATGGCTGTCACCCTGAAAATGAGTGAAGGCGTCATCGAGCTTGCCGCTGGAGGTGACGGTCGCCAGCTCACGACTCAGGCCGGTGGCGATCAACTTGCCGGCGTCGAGCATCAGGCAATGCTCGAACTGCTCGGCTTCTTCCATATAGGCCGTGGCAACCAGCAGCGTCAGTTGCGGGCGCTGGCGTCGCACATCGTCGACCAACTCCCAGAAGCGCCGGCGCGAGAGCGGGTCGACGCCGGTGGTAGGCTCATCGAGGATCAGCAGATCCGGTTCATGGATCAGCGCGCAGCACAGCCCGAGTTTCTGCTTCATGCCGCCGGACAACTTGCCGGCGGGGCGCTCGGCGAACTTCAGCAGATCCGTGGCGAGCAGCAGGCTATGCATGCGTTGCTCGCTTTCAGCCTTGGACAGGCCGAACAACGTCGAAAAGAACTGGATGTTTTCGCGGATCGACAGCTCGGGGTACAAGTTGCCGCCCAGCCCCTGCGGCATGAAGGCGATGCGCGCATAGAGTGTGTCGCGATGCCGGCGATCCTCGATCGCGCCACCGAGCACCTCCAGTTGCCCTTGCTGTAAGGTCTTCACGCCGGCAATCAATCCCAGCAGGCTGGACTTGCCCGCACCATCGGGGCCGATCAGCCCGCAGCGGGTGCCGGTGGGCAGGCTAAAGGCAATGTCGCTCAGCGCTTGCTGTTTGCCGTAGCGGTGGGCGATACCGTTCGCTTGAACCGCAAGGCCGCTCATTGCAGATTGGCCGGCCATTCGACGGGCGCGATCCGCACGTAGCCGGCGCCGGGCATGCCGGGTTTGGCCTGCGGCACGGCGCTGGGCTGGACCAGGCGCAGCTTGACGCGGAACACCAGTTTTTGCCGCTCGTCGCGGGTCTCGACCTCTTTGGGGGTGAACTGCGATTTGGCCGCGACGAAACTGATTTTTGCCGGCAGCGGTTTATCGGGCAAGGCATCGAGCAGCACTCGCGCCTCGTCGCCCACCGCCAGGCGTCCGGCCACCGCGGCTGACAGATAGAGGTTCATGTACTGGTCGTTGGGATCGATCAGCAGCAAGACCCGGCCCCCGGCTCCCAGCACTTCGCCGGGCTCGGCCATGCGCAGCTGGATCACGCCATCAATCGGCGCGCGCAGACTGCTGTCGTCAATTTCGCTGGTCAACTGCGCGACTTGAGCCTGTGCCGCGCCAATCGCCGCACTGACAGCAGACACCTGGGCCCGGGCGGCGACAACGGCGGCATTACCGGTGCCAAGACGTGACTGCAGTTGATCGATGATTTGCGCGCTGACATAACCGTGCTTGAACAGTGATTGCGAACGCCCGAGCTCTTGCTGGGCCAGCAACAGCTCACTCTGGCGCAATTGCACATTGGCCTGAGCGGCGTTGAGATTTTCCCGGGCGCGCAACACTTCGGCTTCGGCCTGATTGCGCTGGGCTTCGAGGGTTCGAGTGTCCATGCGCGCCAGCAGTTGCCCTTTACTGACCTTGTCGCCTTCATCCACAAGCACCTCGGCGAGGCGCCCGGGAGTCTTGCTGGCGATCTGCACTTCGGTGGCTTCCAGCCTCCCGTTGCCCATCGACAGTCCTTCGACCAGGCGGCTGCTGATGGACATCCAGTAACCCAATCCGCCAGCGGCGGCGAGTAACACCAGGAGCGAACCGGCGTATACAAGTGAAGAACGGCTGTGCGTCGACATGGGGGCATCCTGCGGCAGTGGCTTGCAGTCTGACTGTTCAAGCGTTCCGTTCGCTTGATGTCAGTCAAATGAGCGTCAAGCCTAGCCCCTTTTGTCGGTAAAAACCGTGACCGGCAAGTTCTCAGCGCAAGCCGAGCACGGCGGCCCACTGTTCGGCTGTCACCGGCATGACCGATAGACGACTGCCTTTTTGCACCAACGGCATTTCAGCCAGGGCGGTCTGCTGTTTCAGATAATCGAGCTTCAGCACTCGGGCAAACGTCTCGACATGCGCAACATCAATCGCAGTCCAGGCGTTTTTATCGGGTGTGGCCTTCGGGTCGAAGTAATGGCTCTCGGGTTCCAGTGCGGTGGGATCCGGGTACGCCGCCTCGATTATTTTGCCGATTCCGGCGATACCCGGCTCCGGGCAGCTGGAGTGGTAGAAAAAGAACTCATCGCCGACCGCCATCGCCCGCAGGAAATTGCGCGCCTGATAGTTGCGAACCCCGTCCCAGCGCGCTTTGCCGAGTTTCTCCAGATCTTTGATCGAGAGTTCGTCGGGCTCGGATTTCATCAGCCAATAGGCCATGTCTTTTGCTCCTCAAGCGGTCATTGGGCAGGTTGTCGGGCAATTTTATGACAAACCGACGGTCGGTTGACGTCAGCGTTTGCGCCGAGGTTCACGTTGTCGCAAAATGCCGGCCTTTAAAGCTTGACGCTGCTGCACGGCCTACGAATGGAAACCGCTGCTGTCATCGTGATGATGTGCCTTGAGGGGGGCAATCGATGAAACGCAAACCGGATTTGCTATGGACTTTGGTTATTTTGTTCGGCCTTGGCGTCGTGACCACCGGTTACGCGCAAAGTCTATGGACGAGCAAGACCGATGCTCCGGTTGAAGTCGCGCAACAGGTCCAACAATCGACCGCCTTCAAGCGCTGAAACTGCCTTCCCGACGCCGCTGATCTGCGCGGCGTCTATCCCGCGAAATACCACGCCTTATCGGTGACCGTGCCTTGCAACGGTACATCCCAGCTGGCCTGCGCCAGGCGTTCGACCTTCTGACATTCATGGGCCAGGCCCAGCAACGTCGGCTTGCGCCAGTTTTTGCGCCGGGCCAGGTACGCCAGACTGCGGTCGTAGAAACCGCCGCCCATCCCCAGGCGTCCGCCAGCATCGTCAAACCCCACCAGTGGCAACAACACCAGATCCAGGGTCCAGATCTTGCGCTGATGGGCCAGATTGGCTCGTGGTTCGAGAATGCGGAAGCGGTTGGGCTTGAGCTTTTCGCCGGGGCGAATCCGCTGGAACACCATTTTGGTGCGCGGCCAGGCGCTGAGCACCGGCAGGTAGGTGGCCTTGCCGCGACGCTGGGCTTCGCGCAGCAGCAGGCGCGGATCGATTTCGCCATCGGTGGGCAGGTACAGAGAGATGTGTCTGGCCCGGCGAAAGTGCGGGTCTTGCGCCAGTTGCCGGAACAAGCCTTTGGCGGCCTGCCGTTGTTCACCGGGAGTCAGTGCACGGCGCGCCTTGCGCAGCAGGCGGCGGAGTTGCGGGCGGGGCAGCAGCGCAGGTTCGGTCATGGTTCGGCTTCGGCAGGTGAGGGCGAAAACGCACGCATAAAAAATCCGATGCCGGCAAAAACCGGCATCGGATTCGAATCAGGCTCCCCGGATGAACCGCTGTCAACTTAGCCCTTGAACCCGAAAGTTCAAGGTGGAAGATGCAGTAGACTTTAAGGCTTTCCGTCTGGCGGACATGCACACCAGCCCAACGTGCAACTTCCAGGGTAGTGCGAATCGGCTCAGGGACATCGTCAACTGGCAAGCACCCCAGGGAGTGCGGCGAGTATACCTCAAGCGGCCTGGCGAATCAGCCCTTGCTGATGTCCGGATCGTCGGCCAGCACCAGATCGACACGATCGAGCAAGTCGCGCACCTGTTCACGGGTCGAGCCGCTGGCCTGGATGTCCGGGCGCTCTTCTTTGTGCAAGAGGTCGTGGGTGATGTTCAGCGCGGCCATCACCGCAATACGGTCGGCGCCGATGACTTTGCCGCTGCTGCGGATCTCGCGCATCTTGCCGTCCAGGTAGCGGGCGGCGCTGACCAGATTGCTGCGTTCTTCCTGGGGGCAGATGATCGAATACTCTTTGTCGAGGATCTGCACGGTAACGCTATTGCTTGAACTCATGAGTCTTGCTCCAGGGCCTTGAGGCGCGAAATCATCGATTCGACCTTACGCCGGGCGATTTCGTTTTTTTCAATGAGGTGAGCGCGTTCCTCGCGCCAGGTCTTTTCCTGAGCTAGTAAGAGTGCGTTTTGACTCTTTAGTTGCTCGACTCGGGTAATCAGCTTTTCGAGTCTGGCCATCAGCGCTTGCAGGTCGGTGTCTTCCATTGTGTCCACTGAATTCATCTGATGGGCGGCAGGCGCCTGGCTGGCGGACAGCCTTTAATAGTCTTGGCGAGTCTGTCGATGTAGGATACAAGGCCTTCATTCTAGACATAGCGCCGTCTGGCGCCTAGCTGCCCATGACCATTGCGAATTCCCCGTACCAAGCCTTTGCCACCCTGCTGACTGCCAGCGGCCACAACGTCTCGCCTGCCGAACTGCACGGCCTGCTGCTCGGCCGCAGCTGCGCCGGTGCCGGCTTCGACGCCGACGAGTGGCTGATCGATGCCGCCGAACTGCTCGAAGGCGACCTCCAGGACAACGTCCGCAACGCCCTGATCGGCCTGCAAGAGATGGTCAAGGGTGAGTTGACCGGCAGCGACGTCACCGTCGTTCTGCTACTGCCGACCGATGACGCGCCGCTGGCCGACCGCGCCGCCGCACTGGGCCAATGGTGCCAGGGCTTCCTCAGCGGTTTCGGCCTGAACTGCCGCGACAGCAGCATGCTCAGCACCGAAGCCACCGAAGTGCTGCAGGATCTGGCGGCGATCTCCCAGGTGCAAGACGCTCTGGAAGAATCCGAAGACGGCGAAAGCGACTACATGGAAGTCATGGAATACCTGCGCGTCGCGCCACTGCTGCTGTTCTCGGAAACCAAAAAAGCCGACGTGCCGCCAGCCGCCAAACCGTCGCTGCATTAATCGCGTGCCAGGGAAAGCCATCTGCCCATGACCCATATCCCCAAAGCGGAATACAGCCGTCGCCGCAAGGCCCTGATGGCGCAGATGGAACCCAACAGCATCGCGATCCTGCCCGCCGCCGCGGTCGCGATCCGCAACCGCGACGTCGAGCACGTCTATCGCCAGGACAGCGACTTCCAGTACCTCAGCGGATTCCCCGAGCCACAGGCGGTCATCGTCCTGATGCCCGGCCGCGAGCACGGCGAGTACGTGCTGTTCTGCCGTGAACGCAATGCCGAACGCGAGTTATGGGACGGCCTGCGCGCCGGCCAGGAAGGCGCGATCCGTGATTACGGCGCCGACGACGCGTTCCCCATTACCGACATTGACGACATCCTCCCGGGCCTGATCGAAGGCCGCGACCGAGTGTATTCGGCAATGGGCAGCAACCCGGAATTCGATCGGCACCTGATGGACTGGATCAACGTGATCCGCTCCAAGGCGCACCTCGGCGCCCAGCCACCGAACGAATTCGTTGCCCTGGATCACCTGCTGCACGACATGCGCCTGTATAAATCGGCGGCAGAAGTGAAGGTGATGCGCGAAGCCGCACGGATTTCCGCTCAGGCGCATATCCGCGCTATGCAGGCCAGCCGGCCGGGACTGTACGAGTACAGCCTGGAAGCCGAGCTCGATTACGAGTTCCGCAAGGGCGGGGCGAAGATGCCGGCCTACGGTTCGATCGTCGCTGCCGGGCGCAACAGCTGCATCCTGCATTACCAGCAGAATGACGCGCTGCTCAAGGACGGCGACCTGGTGTTGATCGACGCCGGTTGCGAGATCGACTGCTACGCCAGCGACATCACCCGCACCTGGCCGGTCAACGGCAAGTTTTCCGCCGAGCAGAAAGCGATCTACGAACTGGTGCTGGCTTCGCAGGAAGCCGCGTTCGCTGAAATCGCCCCGAACAAAAACTGGAATCAGGCGCACGAAGCCACGGTCAGGGTGATTACCGCAGGCCTGGTCAAACTCGGAATCCTGCAAGGCGAGGTCGATGAGTTGATCGCGACCGAAGCCTATAAAGCGTTTTACATGCACCGTGCCGGCCATTGGCTGGGCATGGATGTACACGACGTTGGCGAGTACAAGGTCGGCGGCGAATGGCGGGTGCTGGAGGTCGGCATGGCGCTGACCGTCGAGCCGGGCATCTACATCGCCCCGGACAACCAGAACGTAGCGAAGAAATGGCGCGGCATTGGCGTGCGCATCGAGGATGACGTGGTAGTGACCAAGACCGGTTGTGAAATATTGACCAACGGCGTACCGAAAACCGTCGCCGAAATCGAAGCGCTGATGGCGCAAGCACGGACACACGCGGCATGAGTCGAGTCAATCTGGCAATCATCGGTGGCGGCCTGGTCGGCGCCAGCCTGGCGCTGGCCTTGCAGGCCGGGGCCAAGGCGCGTGGCTGGAAAATCGTCCTGATCGAACCGTTCGCCCCCGGCGACAGCTGGCAGCCGAGCTACGACGCACGTTCGTCGGCGCTGTCCTTCGGTTCGCGGCAGATCTATCAGCGGCTGGGCGTGTGGCAGGACATTTCCCGCCGCGCCGAGCCGATCAAACAGATTCACGTCTCTGACCGTGGTCGGTTCTCCACCGCTCGTCTGTCGGCGATGGAAGAGGGCGTGCCGGCCTTGGGCTACGTGGTGGAAAACGCCTGGCTCGGCCAATGCCTGTGGCAGCATCTGGATAAAGACGTGATCAGCTGGCGCTGCCCGGCGGAAGTCACGCGCATGGAGCCGCTGCCCGACGGCTATCGCCTGACCCTCAACGATGAAACAACCGTCGAGTGTGATCTGGCAGTGCTCGCCGATGGTGGTCGCTCCGGTCTGCGCGAGCAACTGGGCATCAACGTGCGCAAGCGTCCGTACAACCAGAGCGCGCTGATCGCCAACATCACCCCGAGCGAAGCGCACAACGGCATGGCCTTCGAGCGTTTCACCGACGAAGGCCCGATGGCCTTGCTACCGCTGCCAGACAACCGTTGCGCGCTGGTCTGGACCCGCCTGGGCATGGACGCGCAACGCCTGGCCGATTTGAGCGAACGCGATTTCCTCAGCGAACTGCAAGGCGTGTTCGGCTACCGACTCGGCACCTTGAAACAGGTCGGCGCGCGGCATTTGTATCCGCTGTCGCTGGTCGAGGCCGAGGAGCAAGTACGCTCGCATCTGGCCGTACTCGGCAATGCCGCGCACAGCCTGCACCCGATTGCCGGACAAGGTTTCAACCTGTCCCTGCGCGACGCCGATGCCTTGGCCGCCGCACTGCTCGCCAGCGACAAACCGCTGGGCGACTTCCCTACATTGCAGGCGTATCGCGAGCGACAGCGCCTGGACCAGGAGCTTACCGTGGGCTTCTCCGATCAGGTCACCCGACTGTTCGGCAGCACCCAGCCGCTGGTCTCGCTGGGGCGCAACATCGGCCTGCTCGGCCTCGATCTGCTGCCGCCGGCCAAACGCTGGTTCGCCCGTCAGGCCATGGGGCTCGGGACGCGGCCGGATGCTTGAGTGGTTGAGCCGTTCGTTCGGCAAGGCGCGCTTGATGCGCTGGGTGATGACCTTCTACCCACCGTACCTCGGCTCCGGGGTGCGGGTGCGGCACATCAGCGATGATTTTCGCGACGTTCAGGTGTCGATGGGGCTGGGCTGGTACAACCGCAACTACGTCGGCACCCAGTTTGGCGGCAGCCTGTACTCGATGGTCGATCCGTTCTACATGCTGATGCTGATGGAGAACCTCGGGCCGCGTTACATCGTCTGGGACAAAGCGGCCGACATCGATTTCATCGCCCCCGGCAAGGGCCCGGTGTTTGCCCGGTTCAACATCGACGACACCCTGCTCGACGAGATCCGCCGGCAGACCGCCAGTGGCGAGAAATACCTGCCGCAATTGCAGGTCGACATTCATGACGGCGCCGGCAACCTCGTGGCGCGAGTCGGAAAAACCCTTTACGTGCGGCTCAAGCCGCAAGCGAGACAGGCTTAAAGCATGGAAATGCGCGCAGATCTGCTGATTGTCGGAGCCGGAATGGTCGGCAGCGCCCTTGCGTTGGCGTTGCAGGACAGCGGCCTGGAAGTGCTGCTGCTCGACGGCAGCCCGCTGAGCGTCAAACCGTTCGATGCCGACGCGCCGTTCGAGCCGCGGGTCAGCGCGCTGTCGGCGGCCAGCCAGCGGATTCTTGAACGCCTCGGCGTTTGGGACGGCATCGCCAAACGTCGCAGCAGCCCGTACACCGACATGCACGTGTGGGACGGCAGCGGCACCGGACAGATTCATTTTTCGGCGAGCAGTGTGCATGCCGAAGTGCTCGGTCATATCGTCGAAAACCGCGTGGTGCAGGATGCCTTGCTCGATCGTTTGCACGATTGCGATCTGGGCATGCTGGCCAACGCACGGCTGGAGCAGATGCGCCGCTCCGGCGACGACTGGCTGCTGACCCTGGCCGATGGTCGCCAGTTGCGTGCGCCGCTGGTGATTGCCGCGGACGGCGCCAACTCGGCGGTGCGCCGCCTGACCGGCGTCGCCACCCGCGAGTGGGATTACTTGCACCACGCCATCGTCACCAGTGTGCGCAGCAGCAAGCCACACCGGATGACCGCGTGGCAGCGCTTCACCGATCACGGGCCGCTGGCGTTTCTGCCGCTGGAGCGTGACGGGCAGCAGGACTGGTGCTCGATTGTCTGGTCGACCACCCCGAGTGAAGCCGAACGCCTGATGGCGCTGGATGAAACCGCGTTCTGCCGTGAACTGGAGCGGGCGTTCGAAGGCTGCCTGGGCGAGGTGATCAGCGCTGATCCGCGTCTGTGCGTGCCGTTGCGTCAACGCCACGCCAAACGTTACGTGGCCGAAGGCCTGGCACTGATCGGCGACGCGGCGCACACCATTCACCCGTTGGCCGGGCAGGGTGTGAACCTTGGTTTCCTCGATGCGGCGGTGCTGGCTGAAGTGCTGTTGCAGGCCGCCGAACGTGGCGAGCGTCTGGCCGATGTGAAAGTGCTGAGCCGCTACGAACGCCGGCGCATGCCGCATAACCTGGCGTTGATGGCGGCGATGGAGGGCTTCGAGCGTCTGTTCCAGGCCGATCCGCTGCCGCTGCGCTGGTTGCGCAACGCCGGGTTGAAACTGGTGGAGCAGATGCCCGAGGCGAAGGCGTTGTTTGTGCGTGAGGCGCTGGGGTTGACCCGGGATCTCCCAGCGCTGGCCAAACCCTGAAGGCAATTATTTCTTTGTGGCGAGGGAGCTTGCTCCCGCTGGGCTGCGAAGCGGCCCCAAAAGCCATTTTGGCAGCATTGGGAGTCCTTCGGCCTCCAGCGGGAGCAAGCTCCCTCGCCACAGAGGCCAGCAATTTGGAAGTCATGCAACATCTGGTAACTCCTTGCTCAAGTGTTCGATTGAGCTGGTAAATGTGAGTCCTTATCATTTGGCCCACATTTTCCGACCGAGAGACCACTCCCATGTTGGCACCCAAGCGTCTTCTGACCGCACTGGCCCTGACCCTGATCGGCAGCGCCACCGCCCAGGCCGCCGACGAGGTGGTGGTCTACTCCTCGCGTATCGATGAGCTGATCAAACCGGTGTTCGACGCCTATACCGCGAAAACCGGGGTGAAGATCAAGTTCATCACCGACAAGGAAGCGCCGCTGATGCAGCGCATCAAGGCCGAAGGCGAAAACGCCACCGCCGACCTGCTGCTCACCGTCGACGCCGGCAACCTCTGGCAGGCCGAGCAGATGGGCATCCTGCAGCCGTTCACCTCGAAGACCATCGACAGCAACATTCCTGCGCAATACCGCTCATCCACGCATGCCTGGACAGGTCTGAGTCTGCGCGCGCGGACCATCGCCTATTCCACCGAACGGGTGAAACCGGGCGAGTTGACCACCTACGAAGCGCTGGCCGACAAGAATTGGGAAGGGCGCCTGTGCCTGCGCACGGCGAAGAAGGTCTACAACCAGTCGCTGACCGCGACCATGATCGAAGTGCACGGCGCCGAGAAGACCGAAAAGATCCTCAAGGGCTGGGTCAACAACCTGTCCACCGATGTGTTCTCCGACGACGTGGCAGTGCTGGAGGCGATCAATGCCGGCCAGTGCGACGTCGGCATCGTCAACACCTACTACTACGGTCGCCTGCACAAGCAGAAGCCGGACCTGCCGGTGAAACTGTTCTGGCCGAATCAGGCCGACCGCGGCGTACACGTGAACCTGTCGGGCATCGGCCTGACCAAGCATGCGCCGCACCCGGAAGCAGCCAAGGCGCTGGTCGAGTGGATGACCACGCCTGAGGCGCAGAAGATCTTCGCTGACGTGAACCAGGAATTCCCGGCCAACCCGGCGGTGAAGCCTTCGGAGGAAGTGGCGGCGTGGGGCCAGTTCGTCGCTGATACCTTGCCGGTGGAAGTGGCGGGCAAGCGTCAGGCGGAAGCGATCCGGATGATGGATCGCGCGGGCTGGAACTAAGCCGGCCACCACGGCGAGCCCTCTGTGGCGAGGGAGCTTGCTCCCGCTGGGTCGCGAAGCGGCCCCTGGCGCCCTTGCGTCTGGCGTGAATTGAACTGTTAACTTCCTGCGGCTGCTTCGCAGCCGAGCGGGAGCAAGCTCCCTCGCCACAACATGTGGTCGACGTCGAATGGGCGTTGGCCCTCTTGCAGAGAACCCCCTTGGCCCACCCCGCCCAACGCCGCTGGTATCCCATCGTCCTCGCCATTGCCGCGCTGGTGCTGCTACCCCTGAGTGTCCTGCTGCTGTCGTGGCAGACCATCGATCAGCAAATCTGGTCGCACCTGTGGGAAACCCAGATGCCGCGCCTGCTGGGCAACACGTTGATGCTGGTGCTTGGCGTCGGTGTCGGCGTGACGCTGCTCGGTGTCAGTCTGGCGTGGCTCACCAGCCTCTGCGAATTCCCCGGACGGCGCTGGCTCGACTGGGCGTTGATGCTGCCGTTCGCCATCCCCGCCTACGTGCTGGCGTTCGTCTTCGTTGGCCTGCTGGATTTCGCCGGCCCGGTGCAAACGCTGCTGCGTGAGTGGTTCGGCAGCGGCTTGCGCCTGCCACGGGTACGCTCCACCGGCGGGGTGATCGTGGTGCTGGTGCTGGTGTTTTATCCCTACGTTTACCTGCTGGCGCGCACCGCGTTTCTCGCGCAGGGCAAAGGCCTGATGGAAGCGGCGCGGGTACTCGGCCAGTCGCCCTGGCAGGCGTTCTGGCGGGTGGCGTTGCCGATGGCGCGTCCGGCGATTGGCGCCGGTGTCGCACTGGCGCTGATGGAGACGTTGGCGGATTTCGGCGCGGTGTCGGTGTTCAACTTCGACACCTTCACCACCGCCATCTACAAGACCTGGTACGGCTTCTTCAGCCTGCCGAGCGCGGCGCAACTGGCCAGTCTGTTGCTGCTGGTGGTGATGCTGGTGCTCTACGGCGAGCGACGCGCGCGCGGCGCCAACCGGGCAAGCAACGAGCGACCACGGGTCAAGGCGCTGTATCAGCTGCGCGGACTCAAAGCGTTCGCGGCGACCGGTTGGTGCCTGGTGGTGTTTGCCTGCGCGTTCGTGATTCCGCTGTTGCAACTGCTGGTGTGGTTCTGGCAGCGCGGGCGCTTCGATCTGGATGAGCGTTATGCCGGGCTGATCCTGCACACCCTGTATCTGGGCGCTATGGCGGCGTTGATCACCGTCAGCGTCGCGCTGTTGCTGGCGTTTGCCCGACGTCTGGCGCCGACCCGGGCGATCCGTTCCGGAGTCAGTCTGGCCAATCTCGGTTATGCGTTGCCGGGTTCGGTGCTGGCAGTGTCGATCATGCTGGCGTTCAGTTATCTCGACCGCGCATTGGTGATTCCGCTGTCGGGCTGGCTCGGCGGCGCCGGCAAGCCGCTGCTGCTGGGCAGTCTGGCCGCGTTGCTGATGGCCTATCTGGTGCGCTTTATCGCGGTGGCCTACGGGCCGCTGGAAAACAGTCTGGCGCGTATACGGCCTTCATTGCCCGAAGCGGCACGTAGTCTGGGTGTCAGTGGGCCGCGACTGTTTTTCAAAGTGTATCTTCCGTTGTTGCTGCCCGGCACGCTGAGCGCGGCGTTGCTGGTGTTTGTCGATGTGCTCAAGGAAATGCCCGCGACCCTGCTGATGCGCCCGTTTGGCTGGGACACACTGGCCGTGCGGATCTTTGAAATGACCAGCGAGGGCGAGTGGGCGCGTGCATCGCTGCCGGCGCTGACCCTGGTGTTGGTTGGTTTATTGCCGGTCATCGGCCTGATCCGCCGCTCGGCGCACCGAAACACTTAGTAGTGAGTCCTGAATCATGCGGCTACAATGCGCGGCATTCGGTGCGGTTCGTCTGATAGACCCGTTCGCTGAAATCGGCTGAAAGCCTTCTATTTCGTGGCTTTCACCCCGTACAGCGGCTGTCCGCACCTTCGCCACGCCCGGAAGGAGAAACCCATGGGACAGCGTACGCCTCTGTATGACCTGCATCTTGCCCTCGGCGCGAAGATGGTCGATTTTGGCGGTTGGGACATGCCACTGCATTACGGCTCGCAGGTCGAGGAACACCACGAGGTGCGCCGCGATTGCGGGGTGTTCGATGTTTCCCACATGACCGTGATCGACGTTGATGGCCCCCAGGCCAAGGCCTGGCTGCAGCATTTGCTGGCCAATGACGTCGAACGCCTGCACCGCCCCGGCCGTGCGCTCTACAGCACCATGCTCAACGAGCGTGGCGGCATCGTCGACGACATGATTGTCTATCGCCTCGAAGACCGTTATCGCCTGGTGTTCAACGCCTCCACCCGCGACCAGGATCTGGCGTGGATGCAGGCGCATGTCGCCGGTTACGAGGTGCAACTGCACGAACGCCAGGAACTGGCGATGCTCGCCATTCAAGGCCCGCAGGCCCGGCACAAGATTGCCGAACTGGTGACCCAGTCCCGCGCCGCACTGATCCAGCACCTCAAACCGTTCGAAGCCGAAGTCGATGGCGACTGGTTCATCGCGCGCACCGGTTACACCGGTGAAGACGGGCTGGAAATCGCCTTGCCGGCCGAGCAGGCACCGGGCTTCTTCAACGATCTGGTCGGCGCCGGCATTTCTCCCATCGGTCTCGGTGCCCGCGATACGCTGCGGGTCGAGGCCGGGATGAACCTCTACGGCCAGGACATTCATCAAGATGTCTCGCCGCTGGCGTCCAATATGGCCTGGAGCATTGCCTGGGAACCGGCCTCGCGGCAGTTCATCGGCCGTGCTGCGCTGGAAGCGGAAAAAGCTGCCGGTGTTGCCCACAAACTGGTGGGGCTGGTGCTTGAGGAGCGGGGTGTTTTGCGCGCCCATCAAGTGGTTCGTATCGCCGATGTTGGCGAAGGAGAGATCACCAGTGGTAGTTTCTCTCCTACGCTAAGCAAATCGATTGCCCTGGCGCGTGTACCGATGGCCACAGCCGACCGCGCCGAAGTGGAAATTCGTGGCAAGTGGTATCCGGTACGAGTGGTCAAACCGACCTTCGTGCGCCATGGCAAAACCTTGATCTAACCTTTCCCGGCGGGCCTGACCGCTGACAATTTCTTGAGGACACCGAGCATGAGCAATATCCCCGCTGAACTGCGTTTTGCCGAAAGTCATGAGTGGGCGCGTCTGGAAGCCGACGGCACCGTTACCGTGGGCATCAGCGATCACGCGCAGGAAGCGCTGGGCGATGTGGTGTTCGTTGAACTGGCCGAAGTCGGCAAGGTGTTTGATGCCGGTGAGGCTGCCGGTGTTGTCGAGTCGGTGAAGGCCGCGTCCGACATCTACTCCCCGGTCGGCGGTGAAGTGATCGCGGTCAACGAAGCGCTGGCTGACTCGCCGGAAGAACTGAATAACGATCCGTACGCTGCATGGATCTTCAAGCTCAAGCCAAGCGACAAGGCCGAGCTGGACAACCTGCTGGACGCTGCTGCCTACAAGGCTGCCATCGGCGAATAATCCTCGCCCCCTGTAGGAGCTGCCGCAGGCTGCGATCTTTTGATTTTGTTTTTAAAGACAAGATCAAAAGATCGCAGCCTGCGGCAGCTCCTACATTAAGAGCGCTTCAGGGTTTCAATACGGCTTTCACTGCCGCCACCGAACGCTCGACGTCGTCCTTGGTCATGGTGGTGAACATCGGCAATGACACGATCAAGCGTCCAACGCGCTCGGCAACTGGCAACATGCCTTCCTTGAACCCGCGCTCGCGGTACAGGCTCAGCAAGTGGATCGGCGGGTAGTGATAGCCGATGCCGATGCCTTTGGCCTGCATCTGCTCCATGAACGTGGCGCGGGCCGGCAAGCCGTCCTTGCGCTCCGGCAGGACCAGTTGGAACAGGTGCCAGTTGCTCTGGGTGAAGTCCGCCGGTGGCAGTTGGGCGCCATAAGTCGCTTCAAAGTCATCGCCAAAACATTTGAAGTAGTGCCGGGCCAGTTCCTGACGATGGGCGGTCAGCGCCTCGATATGGGCGAACTGGCCGAGGCCGATGGTGGCGGCGATGTCGGTCATGTTGAACTTGCCGCCGAGCACGTCGACGTCCAGACCATCGAAGCCGTTGCGGGTTACGCCCTGCAGGCGGTACTTCTCCGCCAGCCGCGCTTCTTCCGGGGTGTTCAGCACCAGGCAGCCACCCTCGGAGCAGGTAACGTTCTTGTTCGCCTGAAAACTGAACGAGACGAAATCGCCGGTGGCGCCGATGCGCTGACCGTTCCAGCTCGAACCCAGGGCCTGAGCGGCGTCTTCGACAATGCGCAAGTTGTGTTTGCGGGCGATGGCGTACAAGCGTTCCATGTCCACGGGCAGGCCGGCGAGGTACACCGGAATCACCGCTTTGGTGCGCGGGGTGATGGCCGCTTCCAACTGGTCCAGATCGATGTTGCGGGTCACCGGATTGATGTCGGCAAACACCGGCGTGGCGCCGACTTCGAGGATCACGTTGGCGGTGGCAACCCAGGAAATCGGCGTGGTGATCACTTCGTCACCCGGCCCGATGCCGGCGATGCGCAAGGCGATTTCCATGGTGCAGGTGCCGGAGTTGAAGGTGCGTACCGGGCGCCCGCCGAAGTATTCCGACAGTTGTGCTTCAAAGGCCTGGACCTTCGGCCCGCTGGTGATCCAGCCGGAGCGCAGCACATCGCCGACGGCGGCAATCGTGGCTTCATCAATGACAGGTTTGGAAAACGGCAGGAACGGCAGTTGGCTCATGAGGATTCGATCATCCGAAAGTTGGACGCCTGATGCAGGCGCTACAGCATGCCCCGGAACCCCCTCTGCCGCCAAGCCGTGCGCGTCGGTATCGGCTGCTATGCTGGTTTGACCGTGTTGCATTGACGCCGAGCGCCAGCCAAGAGAGAGCCCGTCATGTCCCAGTTGCCATCCTTGAGCCAGTTACGCGACCCCGAAGCCTTCCTGCGCCGCCATTTGGGCCCCGACGCCGCCGAACAACAGGCAATGCTCGACAGCCTCGGCCTCGGCAGCCGGGGCGAACTGATCGAGCAGACGGTGCCGCCGGGCATTCGTCTGAATCGGGCGCTGGATTTGCCGCCGGCCCTCGACGAACAGGCGGCGCTGGCCAAACTGCGCGGGTATGCCGAGCAGAATCAGGTCTGGACCAGCCTGATCGGCATGGGTTACCACGGCACGCTGACGCCAACCGTCATCTTGCGTAACGTGCTGGAAAACCCCGGCTGGTACACCGCGTACACCCCGTATCAACCGGAGATCGCCCAGGGCCGTCTCGAAGCGCTGCTGAATTTTCAGCAACTGACCATCGACCTCACCGGACTTGAACTGGCCAACGCCTCGTTGCTCGACGAAGCCACGGCCGCCGCGGAAGCCATGGCGCTGGCCAAGCGTGTGGCGAAGTCGAAGAGCAATCTGTTTTTCGTTGATGAAAACTGTCATCCGCAGACCATTTCCGTGGTGCAGACCCGCGCCGAAGGCTTCGGTTTCGAGCTGATCATCGACGCTGTGGATAACCTCAGCCAGCATCAGGTGTTCGGCGCGTTGCTGCAGTATCCCGACACCCACGGCGAGATCCGTGATCTGCGCCCGGTCATTGATCAGCTGCACGCGCAGCAGGCGCTGGCCTGTGTCGCCACCGATCTGCTGAGCCTGTTGCTGTTGACGCCGCCGGGTGAACTGGGCGCGGATGTGGTGTTCGGGTCGTCCCAGCGCTTTGGCGTACCGATGGGCTACGGCGGCCCGCATGCGGCGTTTTTTGCCAGCCGCGAAGAGTACAAACGGGCGATTCCGGGGCGGATCATCGGCGTGTCGAAAGACGCCCGAGGCAATGTGGCGTTGCGCATGGCCCTGCAAACCCGTGAGCAGCATATTCGCCGCGAGAAGGCCAATTCGAACATCTGTACCGCGCAGGTGCTGCTGGCCAACATCGCCAGTTGCTACGCGGTGTATAACGGGCCGCAAGGCTTGAAGCGCATCGCCCAGCGTGTGCACCGCTTGACCTGCATTCTGGCGGCGGGCCTTGAGCGCCATGGCATCCAGCGGGTCAACGGGCAGTTTTTCGACACCCTCACGCTGGAGGTGGGCGGCGCGCAGAGCGCGATCATCGACAGCGCCAGGGCCGCGCAGATCAACCTGCGGATTCTCGGCCGTGGCCGAGTGGGGTTGAGCCTCGACGAGACTTGCGATGCAAACACGGTGGCCAAACTGTTTGATGTGCTGCTGGGTGCCGATCATGGGCTGAACGTCGACGAAATTGATGCAGAAGAGCTGGTTTCCGGGATTCCCGAGCACCTGCAACGCAACACGCCGTACCTGCGCCATCCGGTGTTCAATGCGCATCACAGCGAAACCGAGATGCTGCGCTACCTCAAGCAACTGGAGAACAAGGATCTGGCGCTCAACCAGTCGATGATCCCGTTAGGCTCCTGCACCATGAAACTCAACGCCACCAGCGAGATGATCCCGATCACCTGGCCGCAGTTCGCCAACCTGCACCCGTTTGCGCCTCGGGAGCAGGCGGTCGGTTACACCTTGATGATCGAAGAACTGCAGCGCTGGTTGTGCGCGATCACCGGGTTCGATGCGATCTGCATGCAGCCCAACTCCGGAGCCCAGGGCGAATACGCCGGGCTGTTGGCGATTCGCAAATATCACGAGAGCCGACAGCAGGGCGCGCGGAATATCTGCCTGATTCCGTCTTCGGCCCACGGCACCAACCCGGCCTCGGCGCAGATGGCCGGGATGCGCGTGGTGATCGTCGAGTGCGACGAGGCCGGCAATGTCGATCTGGACGACCTGAAAACCAAGGCTGCCGCGGCGGGGGACAAGTTGTCGTGTCTGATGGCGACCTATCCTTCGACCCATGGTGTGTACGAGGAGGGTATCAGCGAGATCTGCGAAGTTATCCACAAGCACGGCGGGCAGGTGTACATGGACGGCGCCAATCTCAATGCGCAGGTCGGGCTGGCGCGGCCGGCGGACATTGGCGCCGATGTGTCGCACATGAACCTGCACAAGACTTTCTGCATCCCCCACGGCGGTGGCGGGCCGGGCATGGGGCCGATCGGCATTCGCGCGCATCTGGCGCCGTTCGTTGCCAATCACCCGGTGGTGCCGATTGACGGCCCGTTGCCACAGAACGGCGCAGTCAGTGCGGCGCCGTGGGGCAGTGCGAGCATTTTGCCGATCAGCTGGATGTACATCGCGATGATGGGGCCGCAACTGGCGGATGCCAGCGAAGTGGCGATCCTCGCCGCGAATTATCTGGCGCAGCATTTATCCGGCGCATTTCCGGTGCTGTACACCGGACGCAACGGGCGGGTGGCCCATGAGTGCATTCTCGATCTGCGGCCGTTGAAGGCGCAGACCGGGATCAGCGAAGAGGACGTCGCCAAGCGCCTGATGGACTATGGCTTCCATGCGCCGACCATGTCCTTCCCGGTGCCAGGGACGTTGATGGTCGAGCCGACCGAGAGCGAGTCCAAGGCTGAACTCGATCGGTTCATCGGCGCGATGCTGAGCATCCGCGCGGAAATCACCGAAGTGCAGAACGGCAACTGGCCGGCGGAGGACAACCCGCTCAAGCGCGCGCCGCATACCCTGGCGGATGTCACCGGAGTGTGGGAGCGGCCTTACAGCATCGAGCAGGGGATCACCCCGGATGCGCACACCAAGGCGCACAAGTATTGGCCGGCGGTGAATCGGGTCGATAACGTTTATGGGGATCGCAATCTGTTTTGTGCCTGCGTCCCGGTGGACGATTACCGCTGATCCTCAGGAAACACACAGACCCATTGTGGGAGCGGGCTTGCTCGCGAAGGCGGTGGGTCAGGCATATGTATTTTTTCTGACAGGACGCCTTCGCGAGCAAGCCCGCTCCCACAGGGTGGCGTGGTGAATTCGGAATGACAGGCAAAAAAATGCCGCTCGATCGAGCGGCATTTTTGTCGGCGCAAGGCTTACTCGGATTCCACCGCGTTCTTCGCCAGAATCGCATTCGCTAGTTCCATGTCCGTGGCCTGCAGGCCCGGGTTGTCGGCGCGGACTTTCTGCATCGCCGCTTCCAGGTACGGCCCGCGGATACCGCCGTCGCTGGCGACGAAGCTGCCGGCGTCGTCCTGTGCTGCGACGATCAGCTTGTGATCCTTGAAAGTCAGGTAGGTCGAACCGGTGGTGGCACCGGAGGAAATGACGTTACGCCAAAAGCCGTCGGCCATCGCTGAACCAACGGGAAGGGACAGCAAGGCAAGGGTCGCGACAGCAAGTTTGAGACGCATGATTGAGTGACTCCTGGGGGTTATCTAAGGCGTTGGATCGTCATTTACCCGATCCGGTTCCATGACTGCTCAGTCATGGAGCTGATGAGCTGGAGGTACGCAGGGTAGTTTGGCACCATGCACCCCGGTTTTTCATGCATGGACGCTGCCTTGGCTTTTATTTCTCTGATGTACGTGATGGTGTGGACAGTATGCACGGCGGCCTTTATCGGGCTTACGGTACTGGTGATCATGCTGTGTGTGCCGACGTGGCGTCGTGCACTGTTGCGTCATCCACGCAAAGTGAGTGTTCTGGGGCTGCTTTGTCTATCGGTTGTCGGTGTGACCATCAACCAGATCACCAGCAGCATCGCAGACACTCTTGCCCGCAATTTAAGACTGAAGCACGAGGTTCAGGTCGAGGGTCTCAAATTGCCTGCGGGCACGTGGTTGCATCTAATGACCATCGATCCACTGGACGCGAACGGTCAACCGCAGATCCATGGCCTGGCGAGTCTGGACACTGCCAGGTTTCCTGCGCCGCAAACCCTCATGGGGGCGCGGGTTTCTTCACTGCAGATGTATCACCTGACGAGCGGAGAGATGCGCCTCGTCGGTGACCAGATAATTGATGGCTGGCCCTGTGCCCGCGACACGTTGCTGACCGTGAACTTCAGCGAAGAAACCCGGTTGCGCCCCGACCTCTGGCAGTTTGACGGCTGTACTTTGGTCGCCGGTGCAAAAGTCGCCGGTTTGGCCTGGCCAACCAAGAGTGGAGTGCAGAAGCAGGGCAACGAATACAGTGTCAGCTATTGGCAGGCATCGGAGTCCGTTTCGATTCAGGGCATTGAGTTGATGACCGCGACCGTGGAGCTCGATCAGCAACGCAATCCTCTGCATTGGAGTGGTCAGTTGCGCAATCCAATGGCGCTGGGTGATTGGCGGTACCCCCGAGGCACTCGGGCAGCCCAGGGCAAGCCGCAAACATTGCGCATGACGTCGAGCCAGACGTATACCGCGAAAAATGTGCGCACCGGTGAGACCCTGAAGCCCAATTACTCGATCCTGCAACGTGTGCCAAATGGGCAGGTGCTATGGATCAAGCCCAATGCCGAGATTGATGATCTCGACTGGTAGCCGGTTATTTCTGTTCGCTCTGCGGTGTTACCCGCAGCACCTCCTCAATGGTGGTCAGCCCCGCCGCAACCTTTTGTGCGCCCGACAGGCGCAGGCTGCGCATGCCTTCCTTGAAGGCTTGCCGCCGGATCGCGGTGAGGTCGGCGTCGGGGGTGATGAAGGCCTTGAGGCTGTCGCTCAGTTGCATGATTTCGTAGACCCCGGCGCGTCCGCGATAACCGGTGTCGCGACATTCCAGACAACCGATAGCGCGTTGCGCATTGCCCGGCAGCGGCGCCTGCCAGGGCCGGGTCAGGGTTTGCCAGTCTTCCTCTTCCAGCGTCAGCGGCGCCTTGCAGTGCGGGCACAGCGTGCGCACCAGACGCTGGGCCATGACCCCGAGCACCGTGGCCTTGATCAGATAGTGCGGCACGCCGAGTTCCAATAGCCGACTGATCGCGCTGGGGGCATCGTTGGTGTGCAGGGTCGACAGCACCAGGTGGCCGGTGAGTGCAGCCTGAATCGCCATTTCCGCGGTTTCCAGGTCGCGAATCTCGCCGATCATGATGATATCCGGGTCTTGCCGCATCAGCGCGCGTACCCCGGCGGCGAAACTCAGGTCGATGTTGTGCTGGACCTGCATCTGGTTGAACGCCGGCTCGACCATTTCGATCGGGTCTTCGATGGTGCAGAGGTTGATCTCCGGCGTCGCCAGTTTCTTCAGCGTGGTGTAGAGCGTGGTGGTCTTGCCCGAACCGGTTGGCCCGGTGACCAGAATGATGCCGTTGGGTTGGCGGGTCATGTCCTGCCAGCGGCGCAGGTCGTCGGCGGAAAAGCCCAACTGATCGAAGTCCTTGAGCAGCACTTCCGGGTCAAAAATCCGCATGACCATTTTTTCGCCAAACGCGGTGGGCAACGTTGAGAGCCGCAGCTCCACCTCGCCACCGTCCGGGGTCTTGGTCTTGACCCGGCCGTCCTGGGGTTTGCGCTTCTCGGCGACGTTCATCCGCCCGAGGCTTTTCAGGCGGCTGACAATGGCCATGGTCACCTGCGGCGGAAATTGATAGACGTTGTGCAACACGCCATCAATGCGGAAACGCACGGTGCCCTGTTCGCGGCGCGGTTCGATGTGGATATCGCTGGCGCGCTGCTGGAAGGCGTACTGGAACAGCCAGTCGACGATGTTGACGATGTGCGCATCGTTGGCGTCCGGCTCCTGATCGCTGGCGCCGAGGTTGAGCAGTTGTTCGAAGTTGCCGAGGTTGCCGCTCTGCGCGTCGGCATTGCTGGCGCCGCTGACCGATTTGGCGAGGCGGAAGAACTCGACGCTGAAGCGCTGGATATCCGCCGGGTTGGCGACGACCCGTTTGATCGGCAGCTTCAGCACGTGGGTCAGGTCAGCCTCCCAACCGGTGACGTAGGGCTGGGCGCTGGCCACGACCACCGCGTCGCGGTCGACCGCTACCGCGAGAATCTTGTGGCGCTGGGCAAAGGCGTAGGACATCAGTGGGGTGATGGCGGCGACGTTGATCTTCAACGGGTCGATGCGCATGTACGGCTGGCCGGCCTGTTGCGCCAGCCACAGGGTCAGGCTTTCCAGATCCAGATGCTTGCCCGGACGGCTGAGGTCATCCAGTTGCTGGCTGGCAATGAATTCCAGCGGATGCTGCTGGCCGTGGGGCGCGTGGCGGCGCCGGGCATTGAGCGCCTGCTCCGCCGAATCCTGGCTGATAAAGCCCTGGGCGACCAGTTCACGCAACACATCGTTGAGATCCAGCCAGCGGTCCTGAGTGGCGAGTTGAACGGACATGCGGGCTCCTTTTGAACGACTGTGCGCAAAGGATAGTCGTGGCCCCGCAGACTGTTGGGCCACTACCCGACAAAGCCGTTGCCGGATTTGTCAGCCGGCCGCCTGGGCTGGCGCAGCCCACGCCGTGTCAGCGTTTTGCAGGTTCACCGAGCAGACGCTGATCAGGTTACGAAGTTTTTCCGCAATCACCTGCGCGCGATGCCAGCTCAGCCCGTCGATGACGATGTCGATCGACAGCAGATCGTCGAGCCGTTCGACGTGGACCTGCTGCGGCGTGAGGAACTGCAGCGCGAACAGGTTCAGCACCCGCACCAGCAGATCCGGCTCGGCTTCGGCGAGCAGCTGATAACGCGCACAGCAGTGGGCGTTGTTGACGTTCCACACATCGGCGCGGGGCGCAGGGGTATTCACGGCTTCGAGGTGAGGCATGTCCGGTCTCCAGAATCAGTGGAGGAATTTTTACATTCGGTGTCGGGCATTTCTTGTCTAAGATGAGCGGATTCGCGGATTACTCGACTGGAGCGATTCGTAAAATGATCATTTTGAGGATTGATTATGCATAGCGAGCTGGACAGCTACGACCGGCGGATTCTCGCCTTGCTGCAAGAGGACGCGTCACTGTCCAGCGCGCAGATCGCCGAGCAGGTGGGACTGTCGCAATCGCCGTGCTGGCGGCGGATTCAGCGGATGAAGGAGGAGGGGATCATTCGCGGGCAGGTGACCTTGCTTGATCGCAAGAAGATCGGCCTGAACACGCAGATCTTCGCCGAGATCAAACTCAACGCCCACGGGCGTTCGAACTTCACCGAATTCACCGAGGCGATTCGCGGTTTTCCGGAAGTGCTGGAGTGTTATGTGCTGATGGGCGCGGTGGATTTTCTGTTGCGCATTGTCGCGGCGGACATCGAGGCGTATGAGCGGTTTTTCTTCGAAAAACTGTCGCTGGTGCCGGGGATTCAGGAAGTGAACTCGATTGTGGCGTTGTCGGAGATCAAGTCGACGACCAGCCTCCCGGTCTAGCACGGATGGCCTCTGTGGCGAGGGAGCTTGCTCCCGCTGGGCTGCGAAGCGGCCCCAAAATCTGCAATTGCAGGAATCGGGAGTCCTTCGGCCTCCAGCGGGAGCAAGCTCCCTCGCCACAGTTTTCAGGTGTTGCTGAGCATCACATGCGCAGCAGCATTTTCCACGCACGATTCTGGTAAACCGCAATCGCCTGCTGCTTGCGCGCATCGAGCAGTTCGTCAGTGATGGTCGGTTCGTTGGCCAGTTGCGCCAGTTTGTTCAGCTCGCCGTACAGGCGATCCATTTCCGCGATCTCCAGCACGTTACGCGCATGGTGCAGCCAGACCTGGATGCGTTCGATGCGCGGCAGTTGTTCGGCCAGATCTTCCGGTTGCTGCTGATAGCGCTGCAATTGCAGGGACGTGGCTTCTTCGCCCAGCAGGCGCGGCAGCCAGCTGTGCAGTTGCGCGGCGCCCTGGCGGTTGCCGCGGGTGTTGCGCTCGGCGGTCCAGGTGCGGGCCAGCAACCAGCGCGACGCAGTCAGCGAGAACAGACCCCAGCGCGGGTCTTCCAGCTCCTCGAGGAACTGTTCCGGCGCCGCTTTGCGCACGTCTTCGTCTTCGATGCCGACCTGAACCAGCGGGCGCCAGTCTTCGAGCAATGCGTCCAGCGCCACGCGCAGGTCGTGTGTGGCCGGACGCGGTGCGGCCTGGCCGAGGCTGCTGAGCAGGGCGCGCATCTCCGCAAGGTTCTCAACCCAGTCCTGCAGCAGGCGCCAGTGGCCGTTGAAACGATATTGTTCGGCCAGACGCTGGCTGCTGCCGAGCAAGTGCCAGCCCAGCGCGGCGAAAGCGTCGTCGAGTTGGGTTTCCGGGGTCAGTTGCGGCGCCGGCAGGCTCAGCGAGTAGCTGTTGGCGTCGTACAGACGGTAGCCGCGCTCGGCCTTGCTGATGTCGCACGGCATCAGGGCCAGGGTCTCGGCCAGTTCGGCGGCCAGTTCCAGCAGCGCGGCAGGCTCGCCTTCGCGCAGCTCCAGTTCCAGCTCGCAGATTTCTTCTTTCTGTTTGCCGACCACCACGTGACCGAGGTCCAGCGCCGCTTCGATGACCACTTTGGCCTTGCCGCGGCCCCAGGCGATTTCCGCGCGCTCGCGGACGAAATCGGTGGTGAAGATCGGCTTCAGGGTTTTCTTGTCCAGCTCGGCCAGCGACTCGGGCCAGCATTCGCCGTCGAGTTTCTTCACGTCGAGCTTGGCTTTGGGCAACTTCCAGTCGTACTCGTTACGCTCGGACAGACCGGCAACACTCTGACCACGGGTCTTGAGGGTCTGAATCACTTCGTCACCGTCCTTGCGCAGACGCAGGGCGACTTTGGCCTGAGCCAGATCGCGCTCGGGGGTGTCGAAGTACTGGTTCATCAACTCACGGCGTTCCCAGCCATTTTTGTTGCGTTTCTTCAGTAGCGGGTGCTCGCGCAGGGCAGCGAGGGTTTCGCGGCTGACGCGGAGTTTGATTTCGGTTTCTTTCTGCATGGCCGGAAAATCCAGGATCGGGAGCGCAGCCGGGGGAATGTGTGGCTGCCAAGGCCGTGCAGTGTACAGGACTCAAACTTCCTACGCCCTGCGGCGGTTTATTCCGAGCGCCGGATGGCTCTATGATGGACTTCAAATCGGGAGTTGGAGTCAGCGATGCCTTTGCCATCCATGCAAGACCAGTTCGCTGCACTGATCGCCGCACCGTCGGTCAGTTGCACCCAACCGAGCCTGGATCAGTCCAACCGGGCGGTGATCGATTTGCTCGCCGGTTGGCTGGGCGATCTGGGCTTCAACTGCGATATCCAGCAGGTCAGCCCCGGTAAATTCAACCTGCTCGCCAGTTTCGGCAGCGGCCCCGGTGGCTTGGTACTGGCCGGGCATAGCGATACCGTTCCTTATGACGATGCGCTGTGGCAGACCGATCCGCTGAAACTCACCGAGGTCGACGGCCGCTGGGTCGGGCTGGGCAGTTGCGACATGAAGGGTTTTTTCGCGCTGATCATCGAGGCCGTGCAGCCGTTGCTCGACCAACCGTTCAAGCAACCGCTGCTGATCCTCGCCACCTGCGATGAAGAAAGCTCGATGTCCGGTGCCCGGGCACTGGCCGAGGCCGGCAAGCCGCTGGGGCGTGCAGCGGTAATCGGCGAGCCGACCGGGCTTAAACCGATCCGCCTGCATAAAGGTGTGATGATGGAGCGCATCGACATCCTCGGGCAGAGCGGCCATTCGTCGGATCCGCGCCTGGGCCACAGCGCCCTCGAAGCGATGCACGATGCCATCGGCGAACTGCGCGGTTTGCGTCTGTTGTGGCAGCGTGAATTCAACAACCCGCAGTTCAGCGTGCCGCAACCGACCATGAACTTCGGCTGTATTCATGGCGGCGACAACCCGAATCGCATTTGCGGCCAGTGTTCGCTGGAGTTCGACCTGCGTCCGCTGCCGGGCATGGACCCCAATGTCCTGCGTGCGGAAATCCTGCGCAAGCTCAATCCGGTGGCCGAGCGGCATCAGGTGAAGATCGATTACAAGCCGTTGTTCCCGGAAGTGCCGCCATTCGAGCAGGCCGCAGACACCGAATTGGTGCGCATCGCCGAAAAGCTCACCGGTCACAGTGCCGAAGCAGTAGCGTTCGGCACCGAAGCGCCTTATCTTCAGCGCCTGGGTTGCGAAACCATCGTGCTCGGCCCCGGCGACATTGCCTGTGCGCACCAGCCCGGCGAATACCTTGAAATGTCACGTTTGCAGCCTACCGTGCATCTATTGCGGCAGTTGATTGAACATTACTGCCTGAGCCCGGACAAAGTTCTATGAATTGAACAATGTCGATGTGGGAGCGAGCTTGCTCGCGAAGGCGTCGGGTCATTCGACATTGATGTATCTGATACACCGCTTTCGCGAGCAAGCTCGCTCCCACAGGGATTGTGTTTTGTCTGACCAAACGCTGTAAATTGCCAGCACCCCAACCCGTATTCATGAGGAGAGCGCGCGTGTCGCCAAGCCTGTTCCGACGATAACCATCAGCCCGCTGTGCGTTTTCCGTTTCGCCCTTTTTCCGGCTGCTATTTATTACAGGCCCAGGTTCATGCCCGAATACGTTAATTGGCTTCGTCACGCGTCCCCTTACATCAATGCCCACCGCGACTGCACCTTCGTCGTCATGCTGCCCGGCGACGGCGTGGAGCATCCGAACTTCGGCAATATCGTCCACGACCTGGTGCTGTTGCACAGCCTCGGCGTGCGCCTGGTGCTGGTCCACGGTTCGCGCCCGCAGATTGAAACCCGCCTCGCCGCCCGCGGCCTGACCCCGCACTACCATCACGGCATGCGCATCACCGACGCGGCGACGCTGGAATGTGTGATCGACGCGGTCGGCCAGTTGCGCATCGCCATCGAAGCGCGGCTGTCGATGGACATGGCTTCATCACCGATGCAGGGTTCGCGCTTGCGGGTGGCCAGCGGCAACTTGGTGACCGCGCGGCCGATCGGCGTGCTCGAAGGCGTCGACTATCACCACACCGGCGAAGTGCGCCGGGTGGATCGCAAAGGTATCAACCGTCTGCTGGACGAGCGTTCGATCGTGCTGCTATCGCCGCTGGGTTATTCGCCGACCGGTGAAATTTTCAATCTGGCCTGCGAAGACGTCGCCACCCGTGCCGCCATCGACCTCGGTGCCGACAAGCTGCTGCTGTTCGGCGCCGACCTCGGTCTGATCGACGAGAATGGCAAACTGGTGCGCGAACTGCGTCCGCAGCAGGTGCCGGCGCATTTGCAACGTCTGGGCAATAACTATCAGGCGGAATTGCTGGATGCCGCCGCCGAAGCCTGCCGTGGCGGCGTGGCGCGCAGCCATATCGTCAGTTATGCCGAGGACGGTGCGCTGCTGACCGAACTGTTCACCCGTGACGGCGGCGGTACGCTGGTGGCCCAGGAGCAATTCGAGCTGGTGCGCGAGGCGGCGATTGAAGACGTCGGCGGTCTGCTCGACCTGATCAGTCCGCTGGAAGAGCAGGGGATTCTGGTGCGCCGTTCGCGTGAAGTGCTGGAGCGCGAGATCGAGCAGTTCAGCGTGGTCGAGCGTGAAGGCATGATCATTGCCTGTGCGGCGCTGTATCAGATCGCCGATTCGGATGCCGGTGAGCTGGCGTGCCTGGCGGTGAATCCGGAGTACCGTCACGGTGGTCGCGGCGATGAGCTGCTGGAGCGCATCGAGACCCGGGCCCGGGCGCAGGGCCTGAAAACCCTGTTCGTCCTCACCACTCGCACGGCGCACTGGTTCCGCGAGCGTGGCTTCGAACCCAGCAGCGTCGAGCGCCTGCCGGCGGCGCGGGCGTCGCTGTACAACTATCAGCGCAACTCGAAGATCTTCGAAAAGACCCTCTGAAGATTAGCGAGTGATTCTTGTGGTGAGGGAGCTTGCTCCCGCTGGGCTGCGAAGCGGCCCCAAACCGGTGTTTGCCGGAATTGGGAGTCCTTCGGCCTCCAGCGGGAGCAAGCTCCCTCGCCACATATGTATCTTTATTCAGTTACAAACTTCGCGCTGACATACGGCGAATAGTCCGGCAGCACCGTTTCAACCTTGCCCTGTTCCTTCAAAAACTTCGCGGTCTCACCAATCGCCTTCGCCGTGCCGCCGTCCAGCAACGCAGTGGATTGCTGCGCCTTGGCGTCCGGGAACGCCGAACCGGCGAGCAGTTCCGGCACATCGGCGGCGTTGGCACCGGTCAATTTGGCGATTTTCTGTACCGGCTCGGATTCGGCGGTCCAGCGGTCTTTATGGCTGGCGTAATCGGCAAACGCGTCTAGAGTGACCTTGGCAAATTTGGCCACCACCTCAGGATGCTTCTCGGCGTAGTCCTTGCGTGCGACCCAGACTTCGAACGTCGGCGCGCCCCATTGGCCGACTTGTGCAGCATCGGTCAGGGTCTTGCCGGTCTTGCGGATTTCGCCCAGTGCCGGTGACCAGACAAATGCGCCGTCGATGTCGCCACGCTTCCATGCCGCAGCGATTTCCGCCGGTTGCAGGTTCACCACTTTGACTTTCGAGGTGTCCAGGCCCCAGTGCTTGAGTGCGCCGAGCAGGCTGTAATGGGACGTGGAAACGAAGGGCGTGGCGATGGTCTTGCCGACCAGGTCCTGCGGGGTGGTGATCCCGCTGCCATTGCGCACCACCAAGGCTTCGGCGGCATTAATTTGTGCTGAAACAATGAAGGCGACGATTGGCAGATTGCGTGAGGCGGCCGCTGCCAAAGGGCTGGAGCCGAGATTGCCGATCTGCACATCGCCCGATGCAATGGCTGTCACAACTTCCGGGCCACTATTGAAGCGTCGCCAGTCGATCTTCTGGCCGATGGTGGTTTCGTAAGTACCGTCGGCCTGAGGGACTTTGCTCGGGTCGATACCGGTTTGATAACCCACCGTGAGGTCGGCGGCTTGAGCGGAGAAAGAAATTATCGCTGACACACAAACTGTAACAAATTGACTAGATAGTGCCCGTTTGGCCATGATGGCGTCGCCTTTTGGATAGGGTTTGACGTGATTCGAATACGTCAACGCTAAGCGATCTAAAAAAGGGCGAACAAATACCATTTAGTAATTAGCTTAGTAGCCGATATCCTGTGTTGCGCTGCAGGTGGCCATTACTGGGCCATATAGCTAGATAGTATAAAAAAGAATGAAATAATTCTTTTTGGGGTTATCAGGAAAGTCAGTACTGTGCAGGGACCCAAATACTGCGATTAGACCTTGGTCGTAGACACACAAGGTTACGATTGACTTGTCAGTCACGCTCTGGCGCTAATCGCGAACCTACGGATCCGGGCATTCGACCAGGACCAGGAACACAAGAATTAGAAACGAGAGGAGCTTTACATGAACAAGTCCACCTTGGCCCTGGCTGTGGCCGTAGGGGTTTTGGCGCAGCAGGCAGGCGCCGCCGGTTTCATCGAAGACAGCAAGGCCACTCTGGGCCTGCGCAACTTCTACATCAACACCGATAACCGTGACGGCACTGGCCCGAACAAGAACGAAGAATGGGGTCAAGGCTTCGATCTGCGTTTCATCTCGGGTTACACCCAAGGCACCGTGCAGTTCGGTGTTGACGCGATCGGCCTGTACGGCGTGCGTCTGGATTCCAGCCCGGCCACCAGCGGCAACTCGACCGGTACTGCTTCGGGCGGCACCGTGTTCCCAAGCGATGGCAACCGTGCAGTGCATGACTTCGCGAGCCTGGGTGTGACCGGTAAGGTCAAGATCTCCCAGACCGAGCTGAAGGTCGGTACTCTGCTGCCGAACAACCCGGTCATCAAATACAACGACGGTCGTCTGCTGCCACAAACCTTCCAGGGCGAAGCGATCACCTCGAACGAGATCAAGGACCTGACGCTGACTGCCGGTCAGGTCGAGGCCGTGAAAGGTCGTAACTCCAGCAACAACGAAAACATGTCGATTGCTGGTGCCAACGCCGGTTCGAACTACGACAAAGGCGTGTTCAGCAACAAGTTCTACTACGCTGGTGCTGACTACAAGCTGACCAAAGACCTGACCGCCTCGTACTACTACGGCGAGCTGAAGGACTTCTACTCGCAGAACTTCCTGGGTCTGGTACATAACTGGGCAATCGGCCCGGGCGTACTGAAAAGTGACCTGCGTTACTACCGCAGCCGTGACAACGGTGCCAACGGTGACACTGCCGCTTACTACACCAGCGGTTACTACGGTGGCACTACCACCAAGGGCAAAGTCGACAACAACCTGTACAGCTACCTGGCTTTGTACTCGGTTGAAGGTCACACCTTCGGTGCGGGTTACCAGTACACCAACGGCGACAGCGACTTCCCTTGGCTGAACCAGGGTGACGGCTCGTCCAACAGCACCATCACCGACATGCAGATCCAGAAGTTCGGTCGCGCCGGTGAGCGTACCTGGCAGGCTCGCTACGGCTACGATTTCGCCAAGATCGGCGTTCCTGGCCTGACCGCGAACGTGATCTACCTGCGTGGCGATAACATCGACACCCCGCTGGGCGACAAGATGGAGTGGGAACGCGACCTGACCATCGGTTACGTAATCCCGGAAGGCCCGCTGAAGAACCTCGGCGTAGCCTGGAAAAACGCGATGTGGCGTACCGACCTGGCGAACACTCGTTCCCAGGACGAAAACCGCCTGATCGTCAGCTACTCGATCCCGCTGCTGTAATAGCGCGTTCAAACGGCTGATGTAAAAAAGCCCCGTCCGGCACCGTGCCGGACGGGGCTTTTGCGTTTTCGAGTCAGGCTCACCCCCGTAAGCCTGTCCCGAAATTCCCTCTTTGCAGCAACTCAAGGCCTTCTCGAACCTTGAGAACGATGTTCGTCGCGATGCCGTCGAGCGTCCAGTGAACGATGTTTAATATTCCTTTAGATTCTAGATATCTATTTATTTATTCTTTTTCATGATGTCGAATCCCGAGCTACAGTTGAGTTCTCCAACAACTCATCAGGAGCAGCACCATGAGCCTCAGACTCGGCGACATCGCCCCCGACTTCGAACAGGATTCCAGCGCCGGCAAGATTCGTTTTCACGAGTGGCTGGGCGATAGCTGGGGCGTGCTGTTCTCCCACCCGGCCGACTTCACCCCGGTGTGCACCACCGAGCTGGGCTTCACCGCCAAGCTCAAGGATGAGTTCAGCAAGCGCGGCGTCAAAGCCATCGCCCTGTCGGTTGACCCGGTGGACTCGCACCACAAGTGGATCGAGGACATCAACGAAACCCAGAACACGATCGTCAACTTCCCGATCCTGGCCGACGCCGATCGCAAGGTTTCCGACCTCTACGACCTGATCCATCCGAACGCCAACGACACCCTCACCGTGCGTTCGCTGTTCGTGATCGATCCGAACAAGAAGATTCGCCTGACCATCACCTATCCGGCGAGTACCGGGCGCAACTTCCACGAGATCCTGCGGGTGATCGATTCGCTGCAACTCACCGACAACTACAAAGTGGCAACCCCGGCCAACTGGCAGGACGGTGATGAGGTGGTGATCGTGCCGTCGCTCAAGGATGAGGAAGAGATCAAGCGGCGTTTTCCCAAAGGCTATCGCGCGGTGAAGCCCTACCTGCGTCTGACGCCGCAGCCGAATAAGTGAATCAGTGAGATTTGGGCTGTAGCTACCGCCGCCTTCGCGAGCAAGCCCGCTCCCACAGGGGAACGCATTCCAAAATGTGGGAGCGAGCCTGCTCGCGAAGGCGTTAGTCCAGCCACCACGGAACCACAAAGCAGGGAATTTCAGGCCGTTTTCACGGCCTGTTTTTTTGCCCGGAACAAAGCAAATAACATATCTCTAAAACGCATAACCAAATGAATAAATATGATTTATGGATATATAAATCAGCTGGTAAGGTCACTCCCATCGAAGCGAGATCGCAACCCGCGAATCGCCTGTAACGCGTAAGGAATCGTCTGAATGCTGGTCGTCTCACTCGGTGGCAGTCCCAGCCTGCGCTCCCGTTCCGGGGTGCTGCTGGAACGCTCGCAACACTGGTTGCGGCAGCAAGGGGTCGAAGTGGTGAGTTATCAGGTGCGGGACTTCCCGGCCGAAGATCTGCTCCATGCCCGCTTCGATAGCCCGAAAGTACTCGACCTGCTGGCGCAGATTGAAAACGCCGATGGCCTGCTGATCGCCACGCCGGTGTACAAGGCGTCGTTTTCCGGTGCGCTGAAAACCGTACTGGATCTGCTGCCGGAACGTGCCCTGAACCACAAGATCGTTTTGCCGATGGCCACCGGCGGCAGCATCGCCCACATGCTGGTGGTCGATTACGCGCTCAAACCGGTGCTGTCGGCATTGAAAGCGCAGGAAATGCTGCAAGGAATTTTTGCCGAGGACAGCCAGATCGCTTACGGCGAAGGCAGTGCCGCGGCGCAACTGGCACCCGCGCTGGAGCAGCGTCTGCATGAAGCGCTGGATCAGTTTGTCAGTGCCATGGCCCGCCGGCCGAAACCACTGGAGCCGGGCCTGTTGAATGAACGTTTGTTGAGTGCTCGCTGGAGCATTTAAGCCTCACCGAAATTGAAGTACTGGCCTTACTCGCCCGCCAACGGGCAAGCAGGTGCAGCCACAACCCAACAGCAAAAAGGAGAGCGCTATGCGCACTGTATTTTTGCGTCGTGGTCTGGTCGCTCTGTTTGCTGCGGCTGTCACCTTCGGCGCCATCACTCAAGCTCAGGCCGAGACTCTACGGATCGGTTATCAAAAATACGGCACGCTGGTGCTGCTCAAAGCCAAAGGCACTCTGGAAAAGCGTCTGGCCGCCCAAGGCGTGGACGTGCAATGGACTGAATTCCCCGGCGGCCCGCAGCTGCTGGAAGGCCTGAACGTCGGCTCGATCGACTTCGGCGTGACCGGCGAAACCCCACCGGTATTCGCTCAGGCTGCCGGCGCTGATCTGCTTTACGTCGCCTACGAACCGCCAGCGCCGAACAGCGAAGCGATCCTCGTGCCGAAGGACTCGCCAATCAAATCGGTGGCCGATCTGAAGGGCAAGAAAGTCGCCCTGAACAAAGGCTCCAACGTGCACTACCTGCTGGTGCGCGCGCTGGAAGACGCCGGTCTCAAATACTCCGATATCCAGACCGTATTCCTGCCGCCGGCCGATGCCCGCGCCGCGTTCGAGCGTGGCAGCGTCGATGCCTGGGTGATCTGGGATCCGTACCAGGCCGCTGCCGAAAACCAGTTGCAGGCGCACACCCTGCGTGACGGCAAAGGCATCGTCGACAACCACCAGTTCTATCTCGCGACCAAACCCTACGCGCAGAAAAATCCCGAGGTGATCAAGACCCTCGTCGAAGAAGTGCGCGCGGTGGGCGAGTGGTCCAAGGCCAACCCGCAGGACGTGACCCAACAGGTCGCGCCGCTGCTCGGCCTGTCGCCGGAGATCACCCTGACCTCGGTGAAACGCCAGGGCTACGGTGCGCTGTTCCTGACCCCGGATGTGGTCGCCGCGCAACAAAAAATCGCCGACACCTTCTACCAGCTCAAGCTGATTCCCAAGCCGTTGAGCATCAAGGACGTGATCTGGACACCACCGGCCGCTGTGGCCCAAAGCTCGGTTACCCAAGCCCAGTAAATCGAATCCCCAAGGAGACCACTCCATGAGCCTCAACATCTTCTGGTTCCTGCCTACCCACGGCGACGGCCATTACCTTGGCACCGCCGAAGGCGCACGCGCCGTTGACCACGGTTATCTGCAACAGGTCGCGCAAGCGGCGGATCGTCTGGGCTTTGGCGGCGTGCTGATCCCCACCGGCCGTTCCTGCGAGGACTCGTGGCTGGTGGCCGCGTCGCTGATCCCGGTGACCCAGCGTCTGAAATTCCTTGTCGCCCTGCGCCCCGGAATCATTTCCCCGACGGTCGCGGCGCGACAGGCAGCTACGCTGGATCGTCTGTCCGGCGGTCGTGCGCTGTTCAACCTGGTGACCGGTGGCGACCCGGAAGAGTTGGCCGGTGATGGTCTGTTCCTCAACCACGAAGAGCGCTATCAAGCCTCGGTGGAATTCACCCGCATCTGGCGTCGGGTGCTGGAAGGCGAAACCGTCGATTACGACGGCGAACACATCAGCGTGAAGGGCGCCAAACTGCTCTATCCGCCGATCCAGCAACCGCGTCCGCCGCTTTACTTCGGTGGCTCCTCCGAAGCGGCGCAGGATCTGGCCGCCGAACAGGTCGAGATGGTGCTGACCTGGGGTGAGCCGCCAGCGGCCGTCGCCGAGAAGATCGAGCAGGTGCGCGCCAAAGCCGCCAAGCTCGGGCGTACCGTGCGCTTCGGCATTCGCCTGCATGTGATCGTGCGGGAAACCAACGCCGAAGCCTGGCAAGCGGCAGACCGGCTGATCTCGCATCTGGACGACGACACCATCAAGCGTGCGCAGGCATCGCTGGCGCGCTTCGATTCGGTCGGTCAGCAACGCATGGCCGCGCTGCATGGCGGTAGCCGCGACAACCTCGAAGTCAGCCCGAATCTGTGGGCCGGCGTCGGTCTGGTGCGTGGCGGTGCGGGTACGGCGCTGGTCGGCGATGGCCCGACCGTGGCCGCCCGTGTGAAGGAATACGCGGATCTCGGTATCGATACGTTCATCTTCTCCGGTTATCCACACCTCGAAGAGTCGTATCGCGTCGCTGAACTGCTGTTCCCGCACCTCGACATCGAGCGCCCGGAGCTGCCGAAAAGCGCCGGTTACGTCAGCCCGTTCGGCGAGATGGTGGCCAACGACATTCTTCCCAAAGCCGCGTCGCAGAGCTGAGGCGCGCCATGAAGAAAATTATCCACAGCCTCGCGCCCTGGGCGTTGCCGGTGCTGTTGCTGGCGGTGTGGCAGTTGTCGGTGTCGGCCGGTTGGTTGTCGACGCGGATCCTGCCGGCACCGGTGGCAGTGATCGAGGCCGGTGTCAGCCTGGTGCGCAGCGGCGAGATCTGGACGCATCTGGCAATCAGCGGCTGGCGCGCGGCGCTGGGCTTCACCATCGGTGGCAGCATCGGCCTGGTGCTGGGTTTCATCACCGGCCTGTCGAAGTGGGGCGAACGCCTGCTCGACAGCTCGGTGCAGATGATCCGCAACGTGCCGCATCTGGCGCTGATTCCGCTGGTGATCCTGTGGTTCGGCATCGACGAGTCGGCGAAGATTTTCCTGGTGGCATTGGGCACGTTGTTCCCGATTTACCTCAACACCTATCACGGCATCCGTAACGTCGATCCGGCGCTGGTGGAGATGGCGCGCAGTTATGGCTTGAGCGGTTTCAGCCTGTTCTGGCAGGTGATTCTGCCGGGCGCGCTGCCTTCGATTCTGGTCGGGGTGCGCTTTGCGCTGGGCTTCATGTGGCTGACGCTGATCGTCGCCGAAACCATCTCGGCCAGCTCCGGCATCGGTTATCTGGCGATGAACGCCCGCGAGTTTTTGCAGACCGATGTGGTGGTGCTGGCGATCCTGCTTTACGCGGTACTCGGCAAGCTCGCTGACCTCGCCGCCCGTGGACTTGAGCGTGTGTGGCTGCGCTGGCATCCGGCCTATCAGGTGGCCAAGGGAGGTGCAGCATGACCGCTCAACAACCTCCACGCCTGCTGCGCGGGATCCCACTGGTGGTGCGCAACCTGCAGAAAACCTTCGGTGCGCGGCAGGTGCTGCGCGACATCGACCTGCACATTCCGGCGGGGCAATTCGTTGCCGTGGTCGGGCGCAGCGGGTGCGGCAAGAGCACTTTCCTGCGCTTGCTCGCCGGCCTCGATCAACCGACTGGCGGCGACCTGCTGGCCGGTGCCGCAGCGCTCAGCGAGGCACGGGAAGACACCCGGCTGATGTTCCAGGAAGCACGGCTGCTGCCGTGGAAAAAGATCATCGACAACGTCGGTCTCGGCCTTAAAGGCAACTGGCGCCCGCAAGCACTGGAAGCGCTGGAAGCAGTCGGTCTGGCGGATCGCGCCCATGAGTGGCCGGCAGCCTTGTCCGGTGGGCAGAAGCAGCGCGTGGCGCTGGCCCGGGCGCTGATCCACCAACCGCGCCTGTTGCTGCTCGACGAGCCGCTGGGTGCGCTGGATGCGCTGACCCGGATCGAGATGCAGCAACTGATCGAACGCCTCTGGCAAAAGCATGGGTTCACCGTGCTGCTGGTGACCCACGACGTCAGCGAAGCGGTGGCGATCGCCGACCGGGTGATTCTGATCGAGGACGGTGAAGTCGGCCTCGACCTGCAAGTGGAGTTGCCTCGTCCGCGAGTGCGTGGATCGCATCGACTGGCGGCGCTGGAAACCGAAGTGCTCAACCGTGTTCTGTCCCTGCCCGGCGAGCCGCCGGAGCCGGAACCTGTTTCACCACTGCCTACGCAATTGCGTTGGGCGCAATAACTCAAGTTACAACCAACGACAGGAATCAAAGCCATGACTATCAAAGCCATCAACGTGCGCAACCAGTTCAAAGGCTCGATCAAGGAGATCGTTCTCGGCGACGTGCTGTCGGAAATCGACGTGCAGACCGCTTCCGGCATCGTCACTTCGGTGATCACCACCCGCTCGGTCAAGGAGCTGGAACTGGTGGTGGGCAGTGAGGTGATCGCCTTCGTGAAATCCACCGAGGTGTCGATCGCCAAGTTGTAAGCCTGTGGAAAAAAACAAACCCCGGAGGGCGTGAGCCCTTCGGGGTTTTTCTTTTTGTGCACGGATTTGAATCGGCGGCGCTGCCATCGCGAGCAGGCTCACTCCTACATTTGGAGTGCGTTCCCCTGTGGGAGCGAGCCTGCTCGCGAAGGGGCCGGTGAATGCGCTAGAGAACTCTCTTGGGTAGATACGGCGGCAGATACAGGCCGATATAGGCATCAAACACCCGCATCCCTTCCTCGGCCATGCGCGGGGTGATCTGCCCGTGTTGCTGCACCGAGCGCGCATACACGCGGTCGCCCAGTTCCATCGCCAGGGCAAACACGTCGACATCGCTTGGCAGGCGCGGCAATTCGAAGTGATGGTCGAACAGTTTGTGCATCAGGTCGCCGAGTTCGATGTCGTGCTGGCGGTCGGCCTGGGTCACTTCGGTCAGGCCGTGCTGGGCGAGGATCAACTGGCGAGCGGCGGCGTCTTCGTCGTAGATCTCCAGCATGCGCTGCTCGACCAGCCGCGACAGGTCACGCCAGTCGCGCAGCGCCTCGTGGTCGATCGGCGCTTGCAGGCAGGCGCGGAAGGCTGCGTGCACATCGGCAGTCAAGGCTTCGAGCAGCGCCGGGACGCTGGCGAAGAAGTGATACACGGAGGACGGCGGAATCTGCGCGCGTTCGGCGACGCTGTAGATCGACAGACTGGCCACGCCCTCGGCGGCCAGCAGCGTACGCGCGGCGTCGAGTATCGAGTCGATCCGCGCCTGGCTGCGGGCACGGGGTTTGCGAACGGGGGCGGGACGCGTCATGGAAGTCTCCTGCGGGGCAGCGGGCATTGTACGCGGAGCGCCCATCCCCAGTGCAACACAGTCCTTGTGGCGAGGGAGCTTGCTCCCGCTCGGCTGCGCAGCAGTCGTAAAACCAGACGACCAGTTTTTCCTGACATACGGAGTCGAATGGTCTTGGGGGTTGCTGCGCAACCCGGCGGGAGCAAGCTCCCTCGCCACAGGGGGAATGTATTCGGCCATAAAAAAACGCTGCGGGCTGAAATGGCCGGCAGCGCTTTTTATTCCTGCAATTCGCTTAAACGGTATGCAGATACCAGTTGTACTCAAGGTCGGAGATGGAGTGTTCGAACTCCTCCAGCTCGCTTTCCTTGCAGGCGACGAAGATATCGATGTACTTAGGATCGATGTACTTGGCCATCACCTCGCTGTCGTCCAGCTCGCGCAGGGCATCGCGCAAGTTGTTCGGCAGGCTTTGTTCGTTCTGCTCGTAGCTGTTGCCTTCGACCGGAGCGCCTGGCTCGATCTTGTTCACCAGACCGTGATGCACACCGGCCAGGACCGAAGCCATCAGCAGGTACGGGTTGGCGTCGGCACCCGCCACGCGGTGTTCGATACGCACGGCATCGGCAGAGCCGGTCGGTACGCGGATCGCCACTGTGCGGTTGTCCAGGCCCCAGCACGGCGAGTTCGGCACATAGAACTGCGCGCCGAAGCGACGGTACGAGTTGACGTTCGGGCAGAGAAAAGCCATCTGCGCCGGCAGGGTCTCGAGCACACCGCCGATCGCGTGACGCAGCGCGGCGTTCTGCTCGGGATCCTCGCTTGCAAAGATGTTCTTGCCATCTTTGTCGAGCACCGAGATATGGACGTGCAGACCATTACCCGCCTGGCCCGGATACGGCTTGGCCATGAAGGTGGTGTCCATTTCATGGTCGTAGGCGATGTTCTTGATCAGACGCTTGAGCAGGACCGCGTAGTCGCACGCCTTGATCGGGTCGGCGACGTGGTGCAGGTTCACTTCGAACTGCGCCGGGGCACTTTCCTTGACGATGGCGTCGGCCGGGATGCCTTGCTCTTTGGCACCTTCCAGAATGTCCTGGAGGCAGTCGACGTATTCGTCGAGGTCGTCGATCAGGTAGACCTGAGTCGAGTGCGGGCGTTTGCCGGAGATCGGCGAGCGTGGCGGCTGTGGACGGCCGTTCACGTTTTCCTGGTCGATCAGGTAGAACTCCAGTTCGAACGCGGCGCAGATGGTCAAGCCCAGCTCGTCAAACTTTGCAACAACTTGACGGAGCACTTCGCGCGGATCGGCGAAGAAAGGGTCACCCTCGAGTTCGTGCATGGTCATCAACAGTTGCGCGGTAGGGCGCTTCTGCCATGGCTCGTTGCACAGGGTATCGGGGATTGGATAGCAGATCCGGTCGGCGTCGCCGATGTCCAGACCCAGGCCGGTGCTTTCCACCGTAGAACCATTGATATCCAGAGCAAATAAAGAGGCCGGCAGGTTGATGCCTTTCTCGTAAACCTTGTGGAGGCTGGTGCGTTCGATGCGCTTGCCGCGCACCACACCATTCATATCCGCAATCAGAAGGTCAACGTACAGAACCTCAGGATGTTCCTTAAGGAACGCGTTCGCTTCGTTAAGCTGAACGGCACGCGGGGGTACCGACATGATGCAACACCTTTGTTGTTAAAAATATCAATCATTGATCTTTTCTGGTTTCAGTCAACCCGAACGGCCTGCCGAAGTCAAGCGAGGCCTTTTTTGCCCTAAAAAAGCGCTGCAAGGGCATTTATGGGGCACTTTGGGGCGGTTTTTTGTCCTTGAAACACGTGGCACCCGCAGGCTTGAGCAGGCCGTGTTGTATTTTTTACGGGGGTGTTGTGTAAAAAAATGAACAAGGCTAAGCTCCGACCAAACCCATAACAGCAATAATACCGGGGTGCTTCATGTCTCGCCTGCCGTTAATCGGCATCACCGACTGCTCGCAACAGTCCGGTCTGCATGCTCATCACATCAGTGGCGACAAATCCGTCCGAAATGCAGCCAGCATGGCTCGCGGCGGGTCGACGAGGTTCTCGTGCGCATCAGGCCAAACGGCAACGTCCGATATTCTGGACGCACGCGACAGCATCCTGTTTATGGCGTTTCCTTTCAATATAGATCTCTTTGAGCCCCAAAGCCTGTGCCGCTCCCCGAGCCGTGCTCACGATTCTGCACGCCTTGAATGTGCACAGGAAATGCAACGCCAGCGTAAAGGGCAGGTAAGCTCCTCTTTCATTGTCGATGCGCGGTGCCGGGCGTAAGCCGGTACTGCGCGCAAGCAAGCCCCCTTTAACGCGACGCCACGGCGTCAAACTTTGCCTGACACGATGTCAGGAGACTCAGCCCAGAGGCATTTATGAGTAACAACCTCGACCAGCTCACCGATTGGTTGAAAGACCACAAGATCACAGAAGTCGAATGCATGATCGGCGACTTGACCGGTATCACCCGGGGCAAGATCTCGCCGACCAACAAGTTCATCGCCGAGAAGGGCATGCGCCTGCCAGAAAGCGTTCTGTTGCAGACCGTGACTGGCGACTACGTCGAAGACGACATCTATTACGAACTGCTCGACCCGGCCGACATCGACATGATCTGCCGTCCCGACCAGAACGCCGTGTACCTGGTGCCATGGGCCATCGAGCCAACCGCTCAGGTGATCCACGACACCTACGACAAGCAAGGCAACCCGATCGAGCTGTCGCCGCGCAACGTCCTCAAGAAAGTCCTGAAGCTCTATTCCGACAAGGGCTGGCAGCCGATCGTGGCGCCGGAGATGGAGTTCTACCTGACCAAACGCAGTGACGACCCTGACTATCCGTTGCAGCCGCCGATCGGCCGCTCCGGGCGTCCGGAAATCGGCCGTCAGTCGTTCTCCATCGAAGCGGCGAACGAATTCGATCCGCTGTTCGAAGACGTCTACGACTGGTGCGAACTGCAGGAGCTGGACCTCGATACGCTGATCCACGAAGACGGCACGGCGCAGATGGAAATCAACTTCCGTCACGGCGACGCACTGTCGCTGGCCGACCAGATCCTGGTGTTCAAACGCACCATGCGCGAAGCCGCGCTCAAACACGACGTGGCCGCGACCTTCATGGCCAAGCCGATGACGGGCGAGCCGGGCAGTGCGATGCACTTGCACCAGAGCATCATCGACATCGAGACCGGCAAGAACGTGTTCTCCAATGAAGACGGGACCATGAGCCAGCTGTTCCTGCACCACATCGGTGGCCTGCAGAAACTGATCCCGGAATTGCTGCCGCTGTTCGCACCGAACGTCAACTCGTTCCGCCGCTTCCTGCCGGACACCTCGGCGCCGGTAAACGTGGAGTGGGGCGAAGAGAACCGCACCGTGGGCCTGCGCGTCCCGGATGCCGGCCCACAGAACCGTCGGGTGGAAAACCGCCTGCCGGGCGCCGACGCCAACCCGTACCTGGCGATTGCCGCGAGCCTGCTCTGCGGCTACATCGGCATGGTCGAGGGGCTGAACCCGAGCGCGCCAGTCGTAGGCCGTGGCTATGAACGCCGCAACCTGCGCCTGCCGCTGACCATCGAGGACGCGCTGGAGCGTATGGAAAACAGCGCGACCATCGAGAAATACCTGGGCAAGACCTTCATCACCGGCTACGTCGCGGTCAAGCGGGCCGAGCATGAAAACTTCAAGCGCGTGATCAGTTCCTGGGAGCGTGAGTACCTGCTCTTCGCCGTCTGATACGCCGGGCGCGGTGGCCAGCCGCCGCGCCTTCACCGATAACAAGGAGAATTGGCATGACCAGCAACAACCCGCAAACCCGTGAGTGGCAAGCCCTGAGCAGCGATCACCACCTGGCCCCGTTCAGCGATTTCAAGCAGCTGAAAGAGAAGGGTCCACGGATCATCACCAACGCCAAGGGCGTGTACCTGTGGGACAGCGAGGGCAACAAGATCCTCGATGGCATGGCGGGTCTGTGGTGCGTGGCGATCGGTTATGGCCGCGATGAACTGGCCGACGCGGCCGCTAAACAAATGCGCGAACTGCCTTACTACAACCTGTTCTTCCAGACCGCGCACCCGCCGGCACTGGAACTGGCCAAGGCCATCGCCGACGTGGCGCCGGAAGGCATGAACCACGTGTTCTTCACCGGTTCCGGCTCCGAAGGCAACGACACCATGCTGCGCATGGTTCGCCACTACTGGGCGATCAAGGGCCAGCCGAACAAGAAAGTCATCATCAGCCGCAAGAACGGTTACCACGGTTCAACCGTGGCGGGCGCGAGCCTCGGTGGCATGACGTATATGCACGAGCAGGGCGATTTGCCGATCCCGGGCATCGTCCACATTGCGCAGCCGTACTGGTTCGCCGAGGGCGGCGACATGTCGCCGGAAGAGTTCGGCATCTGGGCGGCCAATCAACTGGAAGAGAAAATTCTCGAAGTCGGCGTGGACAACGTCGGTGCCTTTATTGCCGAGCCGATCCAGGGCGCCGGTGGCGTGATCATTCCGCCAGACACCTACTGGCCGCGCATCAAGGAAATCCTCGCCAAGTACGACATCCTCTTCGTCGCCGACGAAGTGATCTGCGGTTTCGGCCGTACCGGTCAGTGGTTCGGTTCGGATTTCTATGACCTGAAACCCGACATGATGACCATCGCCAAAGGCCTGACGTCCGGCTACATCCCGATGGGTGGCCTGATCGTGCGTGACGAAGTGGTGAAAGTGCTCAACGAAGGCGGCGATTTCAACCACGGCTTCACCTACTCCGGGCACCCGGTGGCGGCGGCGGTGGGGCTGGAAAACATCCGGATTCTGCGCGACGAGAAAATTATCGAGAACGCGCATAACGAAACGGCACCGTATTTGCAGAAACGTCTGCGCGAACTCAACGATCACCCGCTGGTGGGTGAAGTACGCGGGGTGGGGCTGCTGGGGGCGATCGAGCTGGTGCAGGACAAGGCCACTCGCAAACGTTACGAAGGCAAGGGCGTGGGCATGATCTGCCGGCAGTTCTGCTTCGATAACGGCCTGATCATGCGCGCCGTGGGCGACACCATGATCATTGCGCCGCCGCTGGTGATCAGCAAGGCGGAGATCGATGAGCTGGTGACCAAGGCGCGCAAGTGCCTGGACCTGACCCTCAGTGCGTTGCAGGCCTAAGTGCTAGGCTTCGAGCGGGGGAGCTGTGGCGCTCTCGCTCGAAGGTGTCAGAAAGGTTGGCCTTTTCTTGAAAGACCGCCTCCGATCTTGCCAGACTAGCCGCAGTTCCAGTTGTCGGGGTTCGGCCGCTGAACAAAGTGGTTCAAAAAAGAAAAATTTGGAGCATGACGCATGAAGGCATTAGGTAAAAAGCTTGCTGGCAAGACTCTTCTCGCTTTGTCCGTTGCGGGCATGATGGCGGGTGCGGTCCACGCGGACGACAAGGTGTTGCACGTCTACAACTGGTCCGACTACATCGCTCCTGACACCATCGCCAACTTCGAGAAAGAGTCCGGGATCAAGGTCGTCTACGACGTATTCGACAGCAACGAAACCCTGGAAGCCAAATTGCTGGCGGGCAAGTCCGGTTACGACGTGGTTGTGCCGTCGAACAACTTCCTGGCCAAGCAGATCAAGGCCGGCGTCTATCAGGAGCTGGACAAGTCCAAGCTGTCCAACTACGGCAACCTGAACAAGTCGCTGCTCAAGGCCGTTTCGGTCAGCGACCCGGATAACAAGCACGCCTTCCCGTACATGTGGGGCTCGATCGGCATCGGTTACAACCCGGAGAAGGTCAAGGCTGCGCTGGGCGTCGACACCATCGACTCCTGGGACGTGCTGCTCAAGCCAGAGAACATCGCCAAGCTCAAGGGCTGCGGCGTGAGCTTCCTCGATTCGCCGACCGAAATGCTTCCGGTCGCGCTGCACTACCTGGGCCTGCCAACCGACAGCCAGAAGAAAGAGGACATCAAGAAAGCCGAGGACCTGTTCCTCAAGATTCGTCCTTCGATCACCTACTTCCACTCCTCCAAGTACATCTCGGACCTGGCCAACGGCAACATCTGCGTAGCAGTCGGCTACTCGGGTGACGTGCAGCAGGCCAAGTCCCGTGCCGCCGAGGCCGGTGACAAGGTCAAAGTCAGCTACGCCATTCCGAAGGAAGGCGCCGGCAGCTTCTATGACATGGTCGCGATTCCGAAAGATGCGGAAAACATCGACGGCGCCTACAAGTTCATGAACTACCTGCTGCAACCGAAAGTGATGGCCGAGATCACCAACGCTGTGCGCTTCCCTAACGGTAACGCCGAAGCGACTCAGTACGTGAACAAGGACATCACCTCCGATCCAGGCATCTACCCACCAGCCGATGTGCAGGCCAAGCTGTATGCGATCGCCGACTTGCCGGCCGCTACCCAGCGTGAACTGACCCGCAGCTGGACCAAGATCAAATCCGGTAAATAAGCCGGTTTGAGGCAACAACCGCTGGCCGTCGTCGCCGTGACGGCGACCAGCGGATCAATTAAATGACAGAAAGTTTTGCTGGAACGGTTTTTCGAGGGTAAGTTGCGCGCCGGTTTTGTTGCCGGGCAGCCATGGCTGTCATGTAGCGCGGGGCAACTTGGGCCCAACTAATTTAGAGGACCTCCACTTGCCTATTTTTTCTTCTTTGCGCAAAGCCCTGCTGGCCACTGCCGGCCTGACGATCGCAGTCGGAGCCCAGGCCGCCGGTACGGTGCATATTTATAACTGGTCGGATTACATCGGCGAGACCACCCTGGCCGACTTCGAGAAAGCCACCGGGATCAAACCGGTGTACGACGTGTTTGATTCCAACGAAACCCTGGAAGGCAAGCTGCTGGCCGGGCGTACCGGTTACGACGTGGTCGTGCCGTCGAACCACTTCCTCGGCAAGCAGATCAAGGCGGGCGCGTTCCAGAAGCTCGACAAAACACAGCTGCCGAACTACTCGAACCTCGATCCGGTGCTGCTCAAGCGCCTGGAACAGAACGACCCGGGCAACCAGTACGCCGTGCCGTACCTGTGGGGCACCAACGGTATCGGCTACAACGTCGAGAAAGTCAAAGCGGTGCTCGGCATCGACAAGATCGACTCCTGGAGCGTGCTGTTCGAGCCTGAGAACATCAAGAAGCTGCACAGCTGTGGCGTCGCGTTCCTCGACTCGGCCGATGAAATGATGCCGACCGTGCTCAACTACATGGGCCTGAACGCCAACAGCACCAATCCGAAGGACTACGCCAAGGCCACCGACAAACTGCTGGCGGTGCGTCCTTACGTCACCTACTTCCACTCGTCGAAATACATCGGTGATCTGGCCAACGGCGACATCTGTGTGGCCATCGGCTTCTCCGGCGATATCTTCCAGGCCAAACACCGTGCCGAAGAAGCCAAGAAGGGCGTGAACATCGCCTACTCGATCCCGAAAGAAGGCGGCGCGCTGTGGTTCGACATGCTGGCGATTCCGAAGGACTCGTCCAACGTCAAAGAGGCCCACGCCTTCATCAACTATTTGCTGAAACCTGAGGTGATCGCTCAGGTCAGTGATTACGTCGGTTACGCCAACCCCAACCCAGGGTCGGACAAGCTGATGGAACAGTCCATCCGCACCGATGAAGCGGTTTATCCACCGCAAGCAGTCCTCGACAAGACTTACGTGTCGGTCGAGTTGCCACCCAATATTCAGCGTTTGATGACCCGTAGCTGGACCAAGGTCAAGTCGGGCAAGTAAGGCACAAACTATCCTGGGTTCGTCCGCGTTGGGCGAACTGCACTGTTTTTTTCTGGGAGTTTCGTAAATGGCAGTTGCCTCCGGCGCCTATAAGAAAGCCCTCGAGGGCGACCAGACACCTAAGCAGGTGTTGGTCAAAATCGACCGGGTCACGAAGAAGTTCGACGAGACGATTGCCGTGGACGATGTGTCCCTGGAAATCAAGAAGGGCGAGATCTTTGCCCTGCTCGGCGGTTCGGGATCGGGCAAATCCACGCTGCTGCGGATGCTGGCAGGGTTCGAACGGCCCACGGAGGGGCGCATTTTCCTCGACGGCGTCGACATCACCGACATGCCGCCGTACGAGCGACCGATCAACATGATGTTCCAGTCGTACGCCTTGTTCCCGCACATGACCGTGGCGCAGAACATCGCCTTCGGCCTCAAGCAGGACAAGATCCCCAACGCCGAGATCGACGCCCGTGTGGCCGAAATGCTCAAACTGGTGCAGATGAGCCAGTACGCCAAGCGCAAGCCGCATCAACTGTCCGGCGGTCAGCGTCAGCGTGTGGCCCTGGCACGCTCGCTGGCCAAGCGGCCGAAGCTGCTGCTGCTCGACGAGCCGATGGGCGCACTGGACAAGAAACTGCGTTCGCAGATGCAACTGGAGCTGGTGGAGATCATCGAGCGCGTCGGCGTGACCTGCGTGATGGTGACCCACGACCAGGAAGAGGCCATGACCATGGCCGAGCGCATTGCGATCATGCACCTGGGCTGGATCGCCCAGATCGGCAGCCCGATCGACATCTACGAAACCCCGACCAGCCGTCTGGTCTGCGAATTCATCGGCAACGTGAACATCTTCGAAGGCGAAGTGATCGACGACGCCGAAGGCCACGCGACCATCACCTGCAAGGACCTCGACCGGCAGATCTATGTCGGCCACGGCATCAGCACCTCGGTGCAGGACAAGTCCGTGACCTACGCGATTCGTCCGGAGAAGCTGCTGGTCACCGCCGAGATGCCGACCTGCGAATACAACTGGTCGAGCGGCAAGGTGCATGACATCGCCTACCTCGGCGGTCACTCGGTGTTCTACGTCGAATTGCCGAGCGGCAAGCTGGTGCAGTCGTTCGTCGCCAACGCCGAACGTCGCGGTCAGCGTCCGACCTGGGGCGATCAGGTTTACGTGTGGTGGGAAGACGACAGCGGCGTGGTACTTCGCTCATGAACATGCGCAAGTTCAAACGACGGCTCAACCGAATAATTCCCAATGGCCGGCAACTGGTCATCGGGGTTCCGTTCATCTGGCTGTTCCTGTTCTTCATGCTGCCGTTCTTCATCGTCCTGAAGATCAGCTTCGCTGAAGCCGACGTGGCCATCCCGCCGTACACCGAGATCTACACCTTCGCCGAGCAGAAGCTGCAACTGCTGCTGAACCTCGGTAACTACGCGATGCTCGGCGACGACGAGTTGTACATCGCCGCCTACCTCGGCTCGCTGAAGATGGCGTTTTTCAGCACGCTGCTGTGTCTGCTGATCGGCTACCCGATGGCCTACGCCATCGCCAGTGCCCGTAAAGAGCTGCAGACGGTGCTGGTGCTGCTGATCATGATGCCGACCTGGACCGCGATCCTGATCCGCGTCTATGCGTGGATGGGCATCCTCAGCAACAACGGCCTGCTCAACGGTTTCCTGATGAGCATGGGCTGGATCGATGAGCCGCTGCAGATCCTCAACACCAACCTGGCGGTTTACATCGGCGTCGTTTACTCGTACCTGCCGTTCATGATCCTGCCGCTGTACGCCAACCTGGTGAAGCACGATCACAGCCTGCTGGAAGCCGCTTCCGACCTCGGTTCGAGCACCTTCAACAGCTTCTGGAAAATCACCATTCCGCTGTCCAAGAACGGGATCATTGCCGGCTGCATGCTGGTGTTCATCCCGGTGGTCGGTGAGTTCGTGATCCCGGAACTGCTCGGCGGCCCGGAAACCCTGATGATCGGTAAAGTGCTCTGGCAAGAGTTCTTCAACAACCGTGACTGGCCGGTGGCGTCCGCCCTGGCGGTGGTGATGCTGGCGATCCTGATTGTGCCGATCATCCTGTTCAACCGCAGTCAGGCCAAGGAAATGGAGGGCAAAGAATGAAGAACTTCCGTTTCTCCAGCCTGATGCTGGTACTGGGTCTGTTGTTCATCTACGCGCCGATGCTGATCCTGGTGATCTACTCGTTCAACGCCTCGAAACTGGTGACGGTGTGGGGCGGCTGGTCGATCAAATGGTACGTCGGCCTGCTCGACAACACACAACTGATGGGCTCGGTGGTGCGTTCGCTGGAAATCGCCTGCTACACCGCCGTGGCGGCGGTGGCGCTGGGTACGCTGGCAGCCTTCGTGCTGACCCGCATCACCCACTTCAAGGGCCGTACGCTGTTCGGTGGCCTGGTCACCGCGCCGCTGGTGATGCCGGAAGTGATCACCGGTCTGTCGCTGTTGCTGTTGTTCGTGGCGATGGCGCAGATGATCGGCTGGCCGCAGGAACGTGGCATCGTCACCATCTGGATCGCCCACACGACGTTCTGTGCGGCGTACGTGGCGGTGGTGGTGTCGGCGCGTCTGCGTGAGCTGGACCTGTCGATCGAAGAAGCGGCGATGGATCTGGGTGCGCGGCCGTGGAAGGTGTTCTTCCTGATCACCATCCCGATGATCGCGCCATCGCTGGCAGCGGGCGGGATGATGTCGTTCGCCCTGTCGCTGGACGACCTGGTGCTGGCGAGCTTCGTTTCCGGCCCGGGCTCGACCACCCTGCCGATGGAAGTGTTCTCGGCGGTGCGTCTGGGCGTGAAGCCTGAGATCAACGCCGTGGCCAGTCTGATTCTGCTGGCGGTGTCGCTGGTGACGTTCCTGGTGTGGTTCTTCAGCCGCCGTGCCGAAGAAGCGCGCAAGAAAGCCATCCAGCAAGCCATCGAAGAAGGCGCCGCCGATTCGTGGAAGCAACCGGACGTACGCCGCGCGCCTGCGCCGGAAGCGGCTTAAGCCATATCGGGTTGGTCACTTTCTGAGGGCCAACCCAAATCCAAATGTGGGAGCGGGCTTGCTCGCGAAGAGGGCGTGTCAGTCGACAGAAATGTTGTCTGATCCACCGCATTCGCGAGCAAGCCCGCTCCCACATTGGGTATTAGGCAGTCCAGGGAGATTGGCGGATGACTTCAACAAAGTTCATCGGCTTGAACCCTGGCTCCTTATCCTTCAGCACATCGGTCTTCACGTTACCGAATGTAGTCTGCGGACGATGGCGCAAGCCGTCGGCAAACGCGCAGATGATGCACTCCTTGAAACCTTCCCCGCGTGGATGCGCATGCACCACCGCCTCGCGCTGGGTGCTGCTGAACGCCGCGTAATCCATGCCCAGCACATCCATCTCGACACCCGCCGTCACCAGCGCCACGGTCGGTCGCAGATGCTTGGGCACGCCCGGTGTGGTGTGCAGGGCAATCGACAGCCAGACCTGCTCGATGTCGTCATCGCTCAGCCCGTACGGCTTGAGAAATGCCGCGGCCGCGTTGGCGCCATCCACTTCGAAGCGCTCGTCGTCACTGCGATAGCCTTCGACCAGACCGAGGTCGTGGAACATCGCGCCGACGTACAGCAGCTCCGGGTTATAGGCCAATTGCTGGCGCTCCCCGCTCAACGCACCGAACAAAAATACCCGGCGCGAGTGGTGGTAAAGCAGGTCGGATTCAATGTCGCGAATGTACTCGGTGGTGGCCCGGGCGAGGGCGCTGTCGGGGATCTTGATGCCGGCAATGGTCGTGCTCATGAAGGTATCCTCATCGAAAACGCCGTCGTGGCGCTGATGGGCAAAGTCTGTTCCCCGAGGCACTAAACGGACAATCAACGCATGGCTGCGATCCTTGCCAATCGACCTGCAAATCGTGCCAATCTCGCTTGTTGGACGAGGATTGGCTAGGGTTGGCTCAATCAACAAGGCAGGCACGGCCCATGTGGGAGCGGGCTTGCTCGCGAAAGCGGTGTGTCATTCAACAGATAAGTTGAATGTAAGGGCCCTTTCGCGAGCAAGCCCGCTCCCACAGGGATTTGTGTTTGCCAGGGCATTGAGGACATTGGAGGCTTATGAACAAAACCATCGCCATCGTGGTATTCCCCGGCGTGCAGGCGCTGGATGTCAGCGGGCCGATGGATGTGTTCGCCGAGGCCAACCGGTTTCTGCCGCCCGAGGATCACTACCAGTTGGAGGTGATCGGCCTCGAACGTGGGCCGATGGCTTGCTCCAATGGCCTGAACCTCAGCGCTCACCGACACTTCAGTGAAGCGCACGATGCTTATGACCTGCTACTGGTGGCCGGAGGGCCGCAGTTACCCTTCATGGATTTCGGCAAAGGCTTCGACACCTGGCTGCGCGAGGCCTGCGCGCGTGCACGGCGTTTCGGCTCGATCTGCAACGGCGCGTTCATGCTGGCGCGGGCGGGGCTGCTGGAAGGGCGCACGGTCACCACCCACTGGAACGACGCCGAGGCCCTGGCGCAGTTGTGCCCATCAACCCGGGTCGAGGCCGATCGCCTGTACGTCGAGGACGGTGCGCTCTACACCTCGGCCGGGGTCACCGCCGGGATCGATCTGTCGCTGTATCTGCTGGCCCGCGATCACGGCGCCGAGGTGGCGCTGAGCGTGGCCAAGCGGCTGGTGGTGTTCACTCAGCGCTCGGGCGGGCAATCGCAGTTCAGCCCGTTCCTCACACCGCACGCGGAGCCGACGTCAGCGGTAGCGATGGTGCAGTTGTATGTGCTGGCCAACCTCACCGGCGATCTGACGATTGCCGATCTGGCGAACGCGGCGAACATGAGTGCGCGCAACTTCTCCCGGGTGTTCGCCCGTGAGGCTCGGGTCACCCCGGCAGAGTTCGTCGAAAGTGCGCGAGTGGATGCGGCGCGGGTGCTGCTGGAAAGCACCACGGCACCGCTGAAGACCGTGGCCTATCAGTGCGGGTTTCGCGATGCGCAGCACATGCGCAGTGTGTTCAACCGTCGATTGGGCGTGACGCCGCAGCAGTTTCGGCTGAATTTTGCAGTGCTGCTCTGAGTTCCAGTGTTGTTCTTGAGGGCCCCTTCGCGAGCAAGCTCGCTCCCACAGTTGAAATGCACTCCCCTGTGGGAGCGAGCTTGCTCGCGAAGGGTTCAGCGCAGAAAGTACAAAACTATCGCGCAGCCCGCGCCGGCAACAGCTTCAAGGTACTCCGGGTATTGGCCGTCACCTCTTCCTCGCTGAAGTGCGCCTGCACATACATCCCGTCGACATACGCCTCGGCCTGATCGTCATAGTGGCTGTCGAACGGCACGCCGCTCTGGCCGACCGGGTTGATGGTCAGGCTGTGCGCCGGGTCGGCGAAGTCGACCAGCCGCCGCGTCGAAGGCCCGTAGGTCACCGGCCATGGCGCCGGGCCGAGCTTGGCCGAGAGGTTGTTCGGCACTTCGTGGCTACCCGGCGCGGCGAACGGCCCGACGTTGAAAATGTGATCCAGCGGCTTCTGCTGACCCAACGGATGACCGTGGGTCAGGGTGTGCGCCGTGCCCCATTGCCAGTCGGACGGGTTGTCGCCGAGGGTCTGTTTCAGGTGCGCCATGCTCGCCTGCCACGCCGCTTTGACGATGTCGGCACGGGTCTCCTTGTTCGGTGTGTTGCGGTTGTCCCACCACGGCGAGTCCGCATTCGCCGCCAGGCGCGGCAGAGCGGCGTCGATCACCCGGGTCGACAGCAGCGTCTCGAAGAAGTCGTTGCCGAGCTCATCGCGCATCGCCGCATCGGCGAGGTCGTAGAGGAACTGGTTGAACACTGTGGCGCTCACCGAATCCAGTGGATAGTCGCCTTGCCACTGCGCCAGTTGCTCGACCAGTTTCAGCTGTGCCGGATCACTCACCACTTCACGCAGCACCGGCAGCAACGGCGCCAAGGTGCGCGGGCCGTAACCGGTGGTGGTGCCCAGTTGCAGTTTCTGGTTGGCCTCGTTGCTCCACTTCACGCTCTTGTCGCTGAGCTGACGGTTGAGTTGCTGCCCGCGATCGGCGAGGTTGTAGTAACCGGGGATCGCCATGCCGGTGGGCGACAGCGGCTGGAAGTTGGCCGAGACGATGTAGCCGCGTGCCGGGTTTTCTTCCTGCGGGTTGGCGCTGAACGGGTAGTAGCCGTCCTTGTCCGCCTGATTGCCGCTGCCGTCGAGAATGAACTCCGGGCGCACGCCCGCCGGACGTTTGGGCAGCAGCGCCGAAGCCCACCAGGCAATGTCACCCTTGGCGTTGGCGTAGACGATGTTCAGCCCCGGCGCCTGCACCTTGGCCGCCGCCGCACGGGCCTTGGCCAGGGTGTCGGCGCGGTTGAGCTGGTAGAAACCTTCGAGGATCGGGTTCGGCGTTTCGAGGAACGCCCACCACATGGCGATCGGCGTTTTACCGGCGGCAGTGCCGAGGGCGTCGTTGACGATCGGGCCGTGGGGCGACTGGCGCAAGGTCAGCGTCACCGGCGCCTGGCCCTTCACCGCGATCTGCTGCTGAGTGCTGACCAGATCGGTCCACTGGCCGTGGTACCAGACCTGATTCGGGTTGTCCGGGTTGACCTTCTCGGCGATCAGATCCAGATCGTCATTCTGAAACATGGTCAGGCTCCAACCGAAATCCAGGTTGTGCCCCAGGAACGCAAACGGCACCAGCGCCTGATGATGGCCGTACAACTCAAACCCCGGCGCCGACAGTTGCGCCTCGTACCACACCGACGGCACCGAGAAGCGAATATGCGGATCACCGGCCAGCAGCGGTTTGCCGCTCTGACTGCGGCTGCCGGCAATCACCCAGGCGTTGCTGCCTTCGAATTGCGGCAGGCCGTTGTCGATCAGCGCCTGCTCGCTGAGACGGGCAAGGGCATTGAGGTCTTTCCAGTCGCCGGCGGCGAGGGCCGGGGTCTTGTTGGCGTGACCTTTGGCGAGCACGCCTTTGGGCTGCCAGTCGAGGTCGAAGACATTGAGGTAATCAGCGCCGAGTTGATCGCGCACGTAGGTCAGCAATGGCTCGGTGCGAAACGCCGCCGCAAAACTGTAGGCCATGTAACCGGCGACGCTGATGCTGTCTTCGGCGGTGAACGGCCGCTTGGGGATGCCCAGCACGTCGAACTCGACCGGTGCGGCGTGGCTGTCCTGATATTGATTGATGCCGTCCAGATAGGCTTGCAGGGCCTTCCACGCCGGTGACTGCTTATCGAGACTGGCGACATAACTGGCGGCGCGTTCGCGGATGCGCAGGCTGCGGAACAGTTTGTCGGTGTCGAGCAGCTTCGGCCCCAGCACTTCGGCCAGCTCGCCGCGGGCCAGGCGGCGCATGGCTTCCATCTGGAACAGGCGGTCCTGGGCATGCACGTAGCCGAGGGCGCGATACAGATCGGTGTCGTTCTCGGCACGAATGTGCGGCACCCCGCGATCGTCATAGCGCACGGTCACCGAGCCCTGCAGATTGCGCAGCTCCACTTGACCCTGACGCGTCGGTTGCTTGCTGTAGACGTAACCGCCGATGGCGATGAGCAGGATAACGATGAGCAAGGCAAGAACGGTGAAGACGCGTTTCATGGTGACTCCTTGTGCATGCGGGATTGCCGCCCGTCGGGCTGCAAACAATTAGCACAGACCTTCCGTGCCGTGCATCGCTGTCCTTGAAAAGTCCGGAATGCCTTACTGCGCCACTATCGGCCACGGGCAATAACAACCGACCGCCAGGGTGTGCGTGGCGTTGACCGGGCGGTCTTGCGTGAGGGCATTGAGGATCGGTTCGATAAAACTGTTGCTGGAATTGCAGGTCAGCCCTTCGCTGTACGGGCCGAAGTACGCCAGTTTGCCGCTGCGGTCCCAGATCGCCACGGCGGGGCTGGCCGGGATCTGCTCGGAGCCGGGCAGCACGGCGATGGTTTTCAGGTTGCTCAGGGTGGTGGGCAACTGACCGTGGGAGCCAGCGCGTTGCACGGCGAAGAATTCCACACCGCGCGTGCCGTACTGCTCGACCATCTCGGTCAGGTGCTGTTGATTGCCGACGTTGCACGGACAGGCCGGGTCCCAGAAATGCACGAGACGGATTTTGCCGGGGCCGGCCAGTTCATCCGGCAGGCGCAATGGATCACCGGAAAACACCGCGGTGTGCTGACTGAACGCGCGCAGATAACGCCCCTGAAACCAGTCGTACGCCGCCCACAGCACCCCGGCACACACAAGCGCGAGCAGGCTGGCAAACAGTGCGGTGCGGTAGGGCGAGCGCATGGTTTTCGTTCCCGAAGAGGTGGGCTAGCTTGCCATGCTTGCCGCAACAGATGAATATCGCAGGCCGATAAAGTCTGTTTACCGCTCTGGAATACCCGCATGCCTGACACTTTCGATGCCGATCATTTACGCGCCAGCCTCAAGCCTTTGGCCCAGTGGCAGCCGTTGTCGGACGAGGCCAAGGCGTATCAGCAGTTCTATAAAACCGACTTTCCCGAGCGCGATGTCTGGCGCGGCATGGGCCGGTTCGAGGTGGACGGTTATGAGCTGGTCAGCCATTGCTGGTGGCCGGAGAAGGTCAAGGGCACGCTGTTTCTGCTGCACGGTTTTTACGATCACACCGGGCTGTATCGGCATGTGATCGAGTGGGCGCTGGATCAGGATTTTGCCGTCATCGCCTGCGACTTGCCGGGCCATGGTTTGTCGAGTGGGCCGCGGGCGAGCATCCGCGACTTCTCCGAATATCAGGACACGTTGCAGGCGTTGTTCGCCGAAGCCAGTTCGATTGCCCTGCCGCAACCCTGGCACCTGTGCGGACAAAGCACTGGCGGCGCGATCGTCGTCGATCATGTGCTCAACCATGGCGAGAACAGTCCGGCGCAGGGCCAGTTGATTCTGCTGGCGCCGCTGGTGCGTCCGCGCGCCTGGGGCTGGTCGCAGCTCAGTTATTACTTGCTGAGGCCTTTCGTGCGGGGCGTCACCCGGCGCTTCAGCGAGAACTCCAACGACCCGGATTTCCTGCCGTTTCTGCAGACCGATCCGTTGCAGCCCAAACGCTTGCCGACGGCGTGGGTCGGTGCGCTGTCGCGCTGGATCATCCGTGTGGAACACGCGAAAAAAAGTCCGCGACGGCCGCTGATCATTCAGGGGCAGGCGGACATGACCGTGGACTGGCAGCACAACTTGCAGGTGCTGAAGTGGAAGTTCGATCGGCCGCAGATTCTGTTGCTGCCGGAGGCGCGGCATCATCTGGCGAATGAGACGCTGGAAATGCGCGAGGAGTATTTCGAGTTTCTGAACAAGCGGATCAGGGGCAGAAATTTGTAGTGTTTGTAAGGGCCTCTTCGCGAGCAAGCCCGCTCCCACAGGAGACCGCGATCACCTGTGGGAGCGGGCTTGCTCGCGAAGGCGGCCGGTCAGGCGATGAAGATCACTGGCTGAGGTTCGAGGAGCTTTGCCCCACCGCCAACCCCGCCCGAATCGCCGCCAGCGCCGCCTGGTAATACGCCTTGCCCTCGCTGGACTCGGCGAAGGTCGCGAACTGCTCCAGTTCGTCATCCGACAGATCGCGATAAACGTAGAGCAGCGTGTTGTTCAAGTCGGCGCCGATCTGCTCCATCAGGCGCTGGCGCTGACCGTTCAGCATGCCCTGTGCCTGACCGCCGCCAAGCAGGCCGGGAATCATCGAACTCAAACTGTCCGCCGCTACCCCGGCAATCGCCAGGCTGACTTCGGCGCCGGCCTCGCGGGCGGGCAGGGCCTGGGCCAGATGGCCGATGATCAACAGACGGCTGTCACTGGCCTGCATTTTCGGCAAGCCCTTGGCGTTCTTCGCCAGTTGATCGCGACGGGTGGCGAGCAATTCAGCGGCGACGATTTTTTTGCCTAGCGGCGATTGAAAGAACGTCAGCGCCGGTTGTGGATCGGCAAGGTGCTGGCGCAGTTGCGCTTCGGCACGCTGATCCATGGCCTGGGGGGCGAAGCGCTGGTTGCTGTTGTTGACCAGGGCTTGAAACACCGCTGGCGGCAGGTTGTTCTGGTAGCGCTGCTGCGCGGCACTCAGGGCATCATTGAAATGCGCACGTTGATCTGGCCAGCCGGCGATCTTGTACAGCTGATCGTGGCCGTCCGCCCAGGCGGGCAAAACGCAGAACATCAACAGTGAAAAAAGCAAACGGCGCATAGGGACTCCTGTCAGCAGCGGACTATTCTCCGTGCGGTGCCGGGACTTGTCGAGAATTCGTAGCAAGCCGCTGCGTGGCTCTGTCGGATTTCTTGCCGCCGGCATACTATGCGCGCCATGCAAATATCCTCTGAACACCCGCTGCTGTTACGTATCGTCGACGACCTGGCCGAACATGGCTGGTCGCAGCAGAACATTTTCCTGCCCGCGGGTTTGACCCGTGAGCTGGCGGCCGAGTGCCGCAAACGTGAGGCCGAGGGTGAGCTGGCGCCGGCGGGGGTAGGCCGTGGGCCGTTTTCGGAGATTCGCGAGGGCATTCGCGGCGACCACATCCAGTGGATCGACCCGGGCCAGGCCGAGGCCAGCGACCGTTATCTGAGCCTGATGGACAGTCTGCGCGAGGCGCTCAATCGTGGGCTGTTCCTTGGGCTTGAGGATTTCGAATGTCATTTCGCCCTCTATCCGCCGGGCGCGTTTTACCGCAAGCACGTCGACCGTTTTCGCGACGATGACCGGCGCATGGTTTCGGCGGTGGTCTACCTCAATGACGCGTGGTTGCCGGAAGACGGCGGTCAGCTGCGCATGTACCTGGACGATGAGCGCGTCCACGACGTGCAACCCACCGGCGGCTGTCTGGTGGTGTTCCTCTCCAGCGAGGTGCCGCATGAAGTGCTGCCGGCGCACCGCGAACGCCTGTCGCTGACCGGCTGGTTCCGTCGCCGTGGCAACGAGCCGTTCTGACATGCAGAAGATTCTGGTCAGCCGCTGCCTGTTGGGCCACCGCGTGCGTTACGACGGCGGGGCCAGCGGGCCGTTCGATTTGCTCGAACAGTGGATCGCCGAGGGCCGCGTGGTACCGCTGTGTCCGGAAGTAGCTGGCGGTTTGCCAACCCCGCGGGCAGCGGCGGAGATCCCGGGTGGGCAGGGCGCGGAAGTGCTCGATGGCCAGGCGGCGGTGATCACCAGCGAGGGCGAGGACGTCAGCGCGCAGTTTCTCGATGGTGCGCGGCAAGCGCTGGAGCTGGTGCAAAAGCATGACATCCGCATTGCGGTACTCAAGGCCAACAGTCCTTCCTGCGGGAATTTGCTGACCTATGACGGGACGTTCAGTGGGGTGAAGGTCTCGGGAGAAGGCGTTACGGCGGCGCTGCTCAAACGCCACGGGGTTCAGGTGTTCAGTGAGCTCGAACTGCCTGAGGCCGCAATCGCCCTGACCCAACTCGACTGAAAGCCACCCACAAAACCCATGTGGGAGCGGGCTTGCTCGCGAAAGCGGCGGGTCATCCAACCTGTGTATTGCCTGACACGACGCCTTCGGGAGCAAGCCCCCTCCCACAGGGTTTAAGTGTTCATTTGGGCTCGCTGAACCACTTCTCGGACAACGCCGCCAACCGCCCATCCGCCTTGATCCGCTGCAACGCACCCGCAAGGCTCGCCTGAAACGCCGGGTTGCCCTTCTGAAACGGAATCGCCAGCTCCACCGGGGTCGCCTTCGGCTTTTCCTCGGTCAGCGCCTGTACCAGCACCATCGGCCGTGGCTGCTCATCCTTCTTCGCCCATAGCTGCGAGTCGACCTTGCCGTAAGACTCGCTGAAGTCGAAACGATCCTTGAGTTCAGGTGTCAGTGCTATGTGATTGAGCGCAACGTCGTACTTGCCGCTTTCAACGCCCTGAAGCAGGTCGGCATCGTCGGTGACGATGAAGTCGGCGCGTACATCCAGCTCGTTGGCCAGCAGTTGCCCAAGCTCGACCTCGAATCCCTTGAGTGTGTCGCCGTCCTTGAAATTGAAGGGCGGTGTATTAGCCTCAAGGGCTATGCGCAACTCGCCACGGTCGTTGACGTCATCAATCAGTTCGGCGTGAGCCAGCGGGCTCAGAAGGGGTAGCAGGCAGATCAGGCCAGGCAGAAAACGCATGGTCACTCCTTTGAAATCATTATCGCGATGCTCTGAGTCAGGCTCGCTTTGCTATGGTTGTCGAGTGCCTTCGACAACGAATGGTCATGAAGTTGTCATGACCGCGCGGATTTTACGAAAAAACTGGAGAAGAGAATGAATACATTCATGTCACGTGCAGCGCTGGCTGGCCTTCTGTTGGGTGCTTCGATGATGGCCAGCGCCGCCACAGAGGCGCCGGCGGGCGCTTCAGTGAGTATCGTCGAGCCAAGCAGTGGCGCCGTTGTCGACAAGACATTCAAGGTCAAGTTTGAAGTCAAAGGCATCGCACTGGCGCCGGCAGGCGATCCGACCGCGAACACCGGCCACCATCACCTGCTGGTCGATGCCAAGGACATCATCCCGGCGGGCGCGGTGATTCCGGCAGATGCCAACCACATCCACTTCGGCAAGGCGCAGACCGAAACCGAACTGACGCTGACCCCAGGCAAGCACACCTTGCAACTGGAACTGGGCGACAAGGGCCACATGGCCTTCGATCCGCCAATCGTTTCGGAAAAGATCACCGTGACGGTGAAATGACTTTTCCGCAGGCATGAAAAAGGGAGCTCCGAGGAGCTCCCTTTTTTGTGGCTCAGCGCGGAATCAGAACAACACGCGGCTACGGATGGTGCCGTTGACGTGTTGCAGCTTCTCTTGCGCCAGCTCCGAGTACTCGGCGTCGACGTCGATTACCACGTAACCGACTTTCTCGTTGGTCTGCAGGAACTGACCGGAGATGTTGATACCGTTTTCGGCGAAGACCTTGTTGATCTCGCTCATCACACCCGGGATGTTCTCGTGGATGTGCAGCAGACGGTGCTTGCCAGGGTGAGCCGGCAGGGCCACTTCCGGGAAGTTCACCGACGAAACGGACGTACCGTTGTCGCTGTACTTGACCAGTTTTTCCGCCACTTCCAGACCGATGTTGGCCTGCGCTTCGGCAGTCGAGCCACCGATGTGCGGGGTCAGGATCACGTTGTCCAGGCCACGCAGCGGGCTTTCGAACTCTTCGTCGTTGGAGCGAGGCTCCACCGGGAATACGTCGATGGCCGCGCCGATCAGATGCTTGTCCTTGATCGCGTCCGCCAGGGCGTCCAGCTCGACCACGGTGCCGCGCGCGGCGTTGATCAGGATGCCGCCCTTCTTGATGGCGCGGATTTCCTTCTCGCCGATCATCCACTGGGTCGCAGCGGTTTCCGGAACGTGCAGGGTGACGATGTCGGACATGCCCAGCAGTTCGTGCAGGTTGCCGACCTGAGTGGCGTTGCCCAGCGGCAGCTTGGTCACGGTGTCGTAGAAGAACACCTGCATGCCCAGACCTTCAGCCAGAACCGACAGCTGCGTACCGATCGAGCCGTAGCCGACGATGCCGAGTTTCTTGCCACGGATCTCGAAGGAGTTGGCTGCGGATTTGATCCAGCCGCCACGGTGGCATGAAGCGTTTTTCTCCGGGATGCCGCGCAGCAGCAGGATCGCTTCGGCCAGCACCAGTTCCGCGACGGAGCGGGTGTTGGAGTACGGCGCGTTGAACACGGCGATGCCGCGCTCGCGGGCAGCACTCAGGTCAACCTGGTTGGTGCCGATGCAGAAACAGCCGACCGCGACCAGCTTCTTCGCGTGATCGAAGATCTCTTCGGTCAGTTGGGTGCGCGAACGAATGCCGATGAAGTGAGCATCAGCGATCTTTTCCTTGAGCTCGGCTTCCGGCAAGGAGCCTGTCAGGTATTCGATGCTGGTGTAGCCCGCCGCCTTGAGGACGTCGACAGCCGATTGGTGGACGCCTTCGAGAAGAAGGAACTTGATCTTGCTCTTATCGAGAGAAGTCTTGCTCATCTGCGTAAACCTGTATCCCGGAGAAAAATGGCAGGAAATGGTCAACAGACATTGACCTGGACGACAAGAAAGCCGTCACCGCAGAACTGGCCTTGGGCACTGGCCTGCGGGGTCGGTATGCTAGCATAGCCACCCCGCTAAACACTCATTCCTGCGACGTGAAGCGTCTTCAGGATGACCATGAATTGTTCGAGAGTTCTGTCGATGACCAATCCTGCCCTGATTGATGAACTGAAGACCCTGGTCGAGCCTGGCAAGGTCCTGACCGACGCCGACTCCCTGAACGCGTACGGCAAGGATTGGACCAAGCACTTCGCCCCCGCGCCGAGCGCCATCGTGTTCCCCAAGACCATCGAGCAGGTGCAGGCCATCGTCCGCTGGGCCAACACCCATAAAGTGGCGCTGGTGCCGTCGGGCGGGCGCACCGGGCTGTCCGCCGCCGCCGTGGCCGCGAATGGCGAAGTGGTGGTGTCGTTCGACTACATGAACCAGATTCTCGACGTGAACCTCACCGATCGCACCGCCGTGTGTCAGCCGGGCGTGGTCACCGAGCACCTGCAGAACGTCGCCGAAGAAAACGGCCTGTACTACCCGGTGGACTTCGCTTCGGCCGGTTCCAGCCAGATTGGCGGCAATATCGGCACCAATGCCGGCGGGATCAAGGTGATTCGTTACGGCATGACCCGTAACTGGGTCGCCGGCCTGAAAGTGGTCACCGGCAAGGGCGATGTGCTGGAGCTGAACAAGGACCTGATCAAGAACGCTACCGGTTACGACCTGCGCCAGTTGTTCATTGGCGCCGAAGGCACCCTCGGCTTTGTGGTCGAAGCGACCATGCGTCTGGATCGCGCGCCGAAAAACCTGACCGCCATGGTGCTCGGCACCGCCGACTTCGACTCGATCATGCCGGTGCTCCACGCCTTCCAGGGCAAGCTTGATCTGACCGCGTTCGAATTCTTCTCCGACAAGGCATTGGCCAAAGTGCTGGGGCGTGGCGACGTACCGGCGCCGTTCGAAACCGACTGCCCGTTCTACGCGCTGCTGGAATTCGAAGCGACCAGCGAAGCAGTGGCCAACACGGCGCTGGAAACCTTCGAACACTGCGTCGAGCAAGGCTGGGTGCTGGACGGTGTGATGAGCCAGAGCGAAACCCAGCTGCAGAATCTGTGGAAGCTGCGCGAGTACATCTCCGAGACGATCTCGCACTGGACGCCGTACAAGAACGACATCTCGGTCACCGTGTCGAAAGTGCCGGCATTCCTGCAGGAAATCGACGCGATCGTCGGCGAATACTACCCGGATTTCGAAATCGTCTGGTTCGGCCATATCGGCGACGGTAACTTGCACCTGAACATTCTCAAGCCGGATAACCTGAGCAAGGACGAGTTTTTCGCCAAGTGCGCCACCGTCAACAAGTGGGTGTTCGAAACCGTCGAGAAGTACAACGGTTCGATCTCCGCCGAACACGGCGTGGGCATGACCAAGCGCGACTACTTGACGTACAGCCGCTCTCCGGTCGAAATCGAGTACATGAAAGCGGTCAAAGCGGTGTTCGACCCGAACGGCATCATGAACCCGGGCAAGATTTTCGCGGTTTGATTGGCAATCCCCTGAATCAATGAAGGCAGGAGTCGGTAAATGAGCTATCAGCACCAGTATGTCGACGGCACGCGCATTCACTTCCCGATCGGGAAAGTCGTGTGCATTGGCCGTAATTACGCCGAACACGCCAAGGAGCTGGACAACCCGGTGCCTACCGAGCCGCTGCTGTTCATCAAGCCGGGCAGTTGCGTGGTGCCGCTGGAAGGCGGCTTCAGCATTCCGACCGAGCGCGGCTCGGTGCACTACGAAGCGGAAATCGCCGTGTTGATCGGCAAGCCACTGTCGACCAAGCCGAGCCGTGAAGAAGTGCTCGACGCGATCTCCGGGTTCGCCCCGGCGCTGGACCTGACCCTGCGTGACAAGCAGGCCGAGCTCAAGTCCAAGGGCTTGCCATGGGAAATCGCCAAGTCGTTCGACGGCGCGGCGGTGATTGCCCCGTTCGTGGTCGGCAGCACCTTCGCCGACCTGACCGACATCGGCATCCGCCTGACCATCAACGGCGAAGTACGCCAGGACGGCAACAGCAGCGCGATGCTCAACCCGATCGTGCCGATGATCCAGCACATGGCCGGCTGCTTCTCGCTGCAGGCCGGCGACGTAATCCTCACCGGCACGCCAGTGGGCGTCGGCCCGCTGAATGTCGGTGACGACATCGTCCTGGAACTGGTTGGCGCGAGCCGCTTCAGCAGCAGCGTGCGCTGACCGAACGCATTCGATACACAGCAACTGTGGCGAGGGAGCTTGCTCCCGCTGGACTGCGCAGCAGGCCCCTGCTTTTTGAAGTGAAAAGCAGGGTCGCTTCGCGCCCCAGCGGGAGCAAGCTCCCTCGCCACAAGTGCCCGCTCCTGCATTGGCTCTGTGTCGCGGCTCGCAAAGCCGCACGACAATCCCGTCATTTGCCGTTTTTTTCACATCCTGTCCGGATAATTCCTCTCATTCTGGCGTCTGAGCCGGCCTCTTTGTGCTATTACCCATAGCCTGAATTTTCGGAACGCGTCCCTGATGTCAGCTCAAACTCAGCTCAAAACTTCCCGTCGCTCACGTTTTGCCCTGCGCTGGTATGTCTGGCTATTGCTGGTGCTCGCCGCCGTTTATGGCCTGGCGCACATCATGCATTGGGACGACCGTGGCCTGCTGTGGCTGCGCGAACGTTTTGAGAGCCAGGCCGAGCAGAAGGCAAGCATCTGGTTGCCGGATTATCGGGCGGTCATCGACGGCAAGCTGCTGCCGGGCATGGAAAAGGACGAGGCCTCGGACCTGTCCTACAACCCGCAGACCAAAACCCTGTTTTCGGTGATGGGCAAGAACCCGTTCCTGGTCGAACTGAGCTTGCAGGGTGATGTGCTGCGCAAGATGCCACTGGTGGGCTGGATCAATCCGGAAGGCGTGACCGTGATGGAAAATGGCCTGATGGCGATTGTCGACGAGCGCGAGCACCTGCTGACTATCGTCAAGGTCGATGCCAATACCCGCGAGCTGAATATCGCCGACTTCCCGAAATACGATCTCGGTCCGTCGAAAAACCAGAACAAGGCGTTCGAGGCAATCACCTGGGATCCGCGCAACCAGCAGTTGCTGCTGGGCGAAGAACGGCCGCCGGCGCTGTTCACCTGGAAAAGCGACGGCAGCCAGATCCTCAAGGGCGACAAGCAGAAGCTGGCCAATGATGAACTGGATATCCGCAACCTCTCGGCACTGGCCATCGACCCGCGTACCGGCCACACCCTGGTGCTGTCCGCCGATTCGCACCTGTTGCTGGAGCTGGACGAGAAGGGCGAGCAAGTCAGCTTCATGACCCTGCTCGGCGGCTTCAACGGATTGAAGAACACCATTCCCCGTGCCGAAGGCGTGACCATGGACGACGCCGGTACGCTGTACATGGTCAGTGAGCCGAACCTGTTCTATCGCTTTGAAAAGCAGAAGTAGCAGCCTGAACCTCTCCCTGTAGGAGCTGCCGCAGGCTGCGATCTTTTGATTTTGTTTTTCAAGATCAAAAGATCGCAGCCTTCGGCAGCTCCTACACGGTTCTGTTGTGGGCAAGGGCAAGTGGCCATTAAGCTTCAGTTCAGACAGGCGTGATATTTCATCCGCCTGTTTTGATCCCGAGCCTGCCCGAATGCGTCGACTTGCCCGTCCCAAACCCCTGATCGTCATCCTGTCGGTTGTTGCCCTGATCGCGTTGATTGCGATCGGCCAATACCTGCGCCTGTTCGAGCGCGCCTGGTTCAATCTGCATACCTTGTGGCAGCCGTTGAGCAGCGAGGCCATTGGTCTGGGTCAATACCGGGTCGAGGTCGAAGCTCGGGTCATCGAAGGGCTGAACGACGATGTTTCGGCGCTGACCTACGATCCGGTGCGCAAGAGCCTGTTCACCGTGACCAACAAGAATGCCGAACTGGTCGAGTTGTCGCTTGAAGGCAAGATCCTGCGGCGCATCGCGCTGATCGGTTTCGGCGATGCGGAAGCGGTGGAGTTCATCAGCGCCGACACCTATGTGATCACCGACGAGCGTCAGCAACGGCTGATCAAGGTCCATCTGGAGCAGGGCACGACCTTCCTCGATGCGGCGGACGCCGAACAAATGACCCTCGGCGTACACATGAGTGGCAACAAGGGCTTCGAAGGCCTGGCGTATGACTCGGTGGGCAAGCGCCTGTTCGTCGCCAAGGAGCGCGATCCGATGCTGATTTATGAAGTGCACGGATTTCCGCACTTCAATCCGGAAAAGTCCTACGCGGTGCACGTGATCAACAACCCCAAGCGCGATGCCGGGATGTTCGTGCGCGATCTGTCGAGCCTGCAATACGACGAGCGCAGCGGCCATTTGCTGGCGCTGTCCGACGAGTCGGGGCTGATTCTGGAGCTGGATGTGGACGGGCGGCCGTTGAGCACACTGTCACTGAACAAGGGACGGCAGGGTTTACAGAAGAGCGTACCGCAGGCCGAAGGCATTGCGATGGATGACGATGGGACGTTGTATCTGGTGAGTGAACCGAACTTGTTTTACGTCTTCAAGAAACCTGCGCAAAACTGACTGACACCCCAAAAAACCAAATGTGGGAGCGGGCTTGCTCGCGAATGCGGTGTATCAGACAAATTAATGTATCTGACACACCGCATTCGCGAGCAAGCCCGCTCCCACAGGGGGTGATGCAATTACCCTAAGAATGGGGCGGCCGGGCTTACTCAGCCTTCAGCGTCTTCACCCCTTCGCTGGTGCCCAGCAACAGCAGATCCGCCGGCCGCGCCGCGAACAGACCGTTGGTGACCACGCCGACGATCGCGTTGATCTGCGCTTCCAGCTCCACCGGGTTGGTGATCTGCAGGTTGAACACGTCGAGGATGATGTTGCCGTTGTCGGTCAGCACACCTTCGCGGTACACCGGGTCGCCGCCCAGTTTCACCAGTTGACGGGCCACGTGGCTGCGGGCCATCGGGATCACTTCGACCGGCAGCGGGAATTCGCCCAGCACCGGCACCAGTTTGCTGGCGTCGGCGATGCAGATGAAGGTCTTGGCCACGGCCGCGACGATCTTCTCGCGGGTCAGGGCGGCGCCGCCGCCCTTGATCAGGTTCAGGTGCGCGTCGCTCTCATCGGCGCCGTCAACGTAGAACTCCAGGTCGCTCACGGTGTTCAGCTCATACACCGGAATTCCGTGGCCCTTGAGGCGCGCCGCAGTGGCTTCGGAGCTGGCGACCGCGCCATCGAACGCGCCCTTGTGCTGGGCCAGTGCGTCGATGAAGCAGTTGGCGGTGGAGCCGGTGCCGACCCCGACGATGCTCTTGTCGTCGAGTTTCGGAAGGATGAAGTCGACGGCGGCCTGAGCCACTGCCTGTTTGAGTTGATCCTGGGTCATGCGGGCTCCGGAAGCGGGCAAGGTGAGTGCGGAAAGGCCGGCATTATAGGCCTCGCGGTGGTGAAGGGGGAAACACCCCTGTGGCGAGGGAGCTTGCTCCCGCTGGAGCGCGAAGCGGTCCTTTGCATTCTTTCAGACAAATCGAATGTTCTGATTTACGACTGCTGCGCAGCCGAGCGGGAGCAAGCTCCCTCGCCACAATAGTTCTCCACACCCTAAAACCCCCTGTTCAGTGTGGTCGCCCGGGCAAAAGCCGGGTTAGACTCCTTGGCCCTGCCCAACCGCTCAGTGATGCTTTCCGATGCTCGAACAGTACGTCAAAAAGATCCTCACCTCGCGCGTTTATGACGTTGCCGTAGAAACCCCGCTGCAGAACGCTCGCCAGCTCTCCGAGCGGCTGGGCAATGACATCTGGCTCAAGCGCGAAGACTTGCAGCCGGTGTTCTCGTTCAAGATTCGCGGCGCGTACAACAAGTTGACCCAGCTGTCTGACGAAGAGCGCGCCCGTGGCGTGGTCACCGCGTCGGCGGGCAACCATGCGCAGGGTCTGGCGCTGGCGGCGAAAGTGCTGGGCGTGAAAGCGACCATCGTGATGCCCAAGACGACCCCGGAGATCAAGGTCGAAGGCGTGCGTTCGCGCGGCGGCAAAGTGGTGCTGCACGGCGATTCCTTCCCGGAAGCCCTGGCCTACTCGCTGAAACTGGTCGATGAAAAGGGCTACGTTTACATTCACCCGTACGATGATCCGCACACCATTGCCGGGCAGGGCACCGTGGCGATGGAAATTTTGCGCCAGCACCCGCAACCGCTGGACGCGATTTTCGTGCCGGTCGGCGGCGGCGGGCTGATCGCTGGCATCGCGGCGTACGTGAAATACCTGCGTCCGGACATCAAGGTCATCGGCGTCGAGCCGGACGACTCCAACTGCCTGCAAGCGGCCATGGCCGCCGGCGAGCGCGTGGTGCTGCCGACCGTGGGCATCTTCGCCGACGGCGTGGCGGTGGCGCAGATCGGCCAGCACACCTTCGACATCTGCAAGGATTACGTCGACGAAGTGATCACCGTCAGCACCGACGAGATCTGCGCGGCGATCAAGGATATCTACGACGATACCCGCTCGATCACCGAACCTGCCGGCGCCTTGGGTGTGGCCGGGATCAAGAAGTACGTCGAGTTGCGCGGCGTTAGCGGCCAGACCTTAGTCGCCATCGACTCCGGGGCCAACGTCAACTTCGACCGTTTGCGCCATGTTGCCGAACGCGCCGAGCTGGGCGAGGGCCGCGAAGCGATCATCGCCGTGACCATCCCGGAACAGGCCGGCAGCTTCAAGGCCTTCTGCGAAGCCATCGGCAAGCGCCAGATCACCGAATTCAACTACCGCTACAACACCGGCAGCGAAGCGCACATCTTCGTTGGCGTGCAGACTCACCCGGAAAACGACCCGCGCAGTGCACTTCTGGCGAGCCTGACCGGGCAGGGGTTCCCGGTGCTCGATCTGACCGACAATGAGCTGGCCAAGTTGCACATTCGCCACATGGTCGGCGGCCACGCGGCGCACGTCATCGACGAAGTGGTGTTTCGCTTCGAATTCCCGGAGCGCCCTGGCGCGCTGTTCAACTTCCTCAACAAACTCGGCGGGCGCTGGAACATCTCGATGTTCCACTACCGTAACCACGGCGCGGCGGACGGCCGGGTGGTCGCGGGCCTGCAAGTACCGCATGACGAGCGTCATCTGGTGCCGGCGGCGCTTGAGGAAATCGGCTACCCGTATTGGGATGAAAGTGAAAACCCGGCCTATCAGCTGTTTCTTGGCTGAGCGGCTACGCTGATGGGCAGGCCATAAGGAAATCGAACAATGGAAACGTTAACTGCCCTGAAAACCGCGCACATGGTCGCCACCGTGGTGTTGCTGGCCAGTGCGCTGGGTCTGGGAATCTGGGTTTTTCTGGCGCGGCGCAAAGGTGATGCCACGGCGGGCAGCCGCACCTTGCAACGGCCACGGGTGTTCATCTGGTTGTTGATGGGCCTGGCGCTGTTGAGCATGCCGTTCACTGGCTGGGGCATGGTGCATCTGGTCGGCTGGCCGCTGGGACAAACCTGGTTGTTGGCCTCCAGCGTGCTGTACACCGTGGCGGCACTGGCGTGGTTCTGGTTGCTGGTGCGGTTGAATCGGTTGCGCAAGGCACCGGGTGGCGTTGGCAAGTTCACCTTTGCCTTGGCGTTGTTCAGTTTCGTCTGCTTTATCGCCATTGCCGGGTTGATGGGCGCCAAGCCTGTTTAAGGCTTCACACCGCGTTGCCCCATTCGCGAGCAGGCTCGCTCCCACAGGGATTTGTGAACGACACAGATAAAATGTGGGAGTGAGCCTGCTCGCGATAGCGATATCAGTCGCGCAACGAAATCACCGGCCAGCCACGCTTCTCGGCTTCAGCGCGCAGATTCGGATCCGGATCTACAGCAACGGGGTTCGCCACCTGCTCCAGCAGCGGCAAATCATTCATCGAATCGCTATAGAAATAGCTGTCATCCAGCGAATACCCGGTTTCTTCGAGCCATCGATTCAGGCGTGTCACCTTGCCCTCACGGAAGCACGGAATGTCGGTGCTGCGCCCGGTGTAGCGGCCATCGACCATCTCGCACTCGGTGGCAATCAGGGTTTCAACGCCCAGGCGCACGGCAATCGGGGCGGTGACGAAGCGGTTGGTGGCGGTGATGATCACCAGTTTGTCACCGGCGTCGCGGTGCTGTTTCAGCAGTTCCAGCGCCTTGGGCAGCACGATCGGCTCGATGCAGTCGCGCATGTAGTCGTTGTGCCACTGTTCGAGCACGGCCATTTCGGTGCGGCCGAGGATTTCCAGGCAGAAGTTCAGGTACGCGGCGTTATCCAGCTTGCCGGCCAGGTAATCCTGATAGAACTCGTCGTTGCGCGTCTTGTACGCCACCGGGTCGAGGAAGCCGCGTTCGCACAGATAGTCGCCCCAGGCGTGATCGCTGTCGCCGCCCAGAAGGGTGTTGTCCAAATCGAATAGAGCCAGGCGCATTGCAGTTACCCGCTGAAAAGTCAGTAAAAAGGCGACAAGAATACGGTCTTTTCACAAGAGTGCACATAAGGTAGGAACCTTCGTTGCCGCCTTATCAAGCTTTGTGGAACAATGCGGCGACATGCGTTTGCGAGGTTGTTGCCGTGATCGACCCCGATGGTTTCCGCCCCAATGTCGGGATCATTCTGACGAATGACGCCGGCCAGGTGCTATGGGCTCGCCGTATCAATCAAGATGCCTGGCAGTTTCCACAAGGGGGAATCAACCCCGAGGAGACGCCGGAGGACGCCTTGTACCGCGAGCTGAACGAAGAAGTTGGCCTGGAACGTGAAGATGTTGAAATACTGGCCTGTACTCGTGGCTGGTTGCGCTATCGTTTGCCGCAACGTCTGGTGCGTACCCACAGCCAACCGCTGTGCATCGGCCAGAAACAGAAATGGTTTCTCCTGCGCCTGATCTCCAACGAGCAGCGGGTGCGGATGGATTTGACCGGTAAACCGGAGTTCGATGGCTGGCGCTGGGTCAGTTATTGGTATCCGTTGGGCCAGGTGGTGACATTCAAGCGCGAGGTGTATCGACGCGCCCTCAAAGAGCTTGCCCCGCGCCTTTTAGCGCGCGACTGACGACGGAGTTCGACCCCGAGCCATGCTCAATACGCTGCGCAAGATCGTCCAGGAAGTTAACTCCGCCAAGGATCTCAAGGCGGCGTTGGGGATTATTGTGTTGCGCGTCAAAGAGGCCATGGGCAGCCAGGTCTGCTCGGTCTACCTGCTTGATCCCGAGACCAACCGCTTCGTCCTGATGGCCACCGAGGGCTTGAACAAGCGCTCGATCGGCAAAGTCAGCATGGCACCCAACGAAGGTCTGGTGGGTCTGGTCGGCACGCGTGAAGAACCCCTGAACCTCGAAAACGCCGCGGATCACCCGCGCTACCGCTACTTCGCCGAGACCGGCGAGGAGCGCTACGCCTCGTTCCTCGGGGCGCCGATCATTCACCACCGCCGCGTCGTCGGCGTGTTGGTCATCCAGCAGAAAGAACGCCGCCAGTTCGACGAAGGTGAGGAAGCCTTCCTCGTGACCATGAGCGCGCAGCTCGCCGGCGTTATCGCCCACGCCGAGGCCACCGGCTCGATCCGCGGTCTGGGCCGTCAGGGCAAGGGCATTCAGGAAGCCAAGTTCGTCGGCGTACCGGGTTCGCCGGGTGCTGCCGTCGGTACCGCGGTGGTCATGCTGCCGCCGGCGGATCTGGACGTGGTGCCGGACAAGCACATCACCGACATCGACGCTGAGCTGGCGCTGTTCAAGACCGCCATCGAAGGCGTGCGCGCCGACATGCGCGCGTTGTCCGCCAAGCTCGCGACCCAGCTGCGCCCGGAAGAACGCGCGCTGTTCGACGTTTACCTGATGATGCTCGACGATGCCTCGCTGGGCAGCGAAGTCACCACCGTGATCAAGACCGGCCAATGGGCCCAGGGCGCACTGCGTCAGGTGGTCACCGATCACGTCAACCGTTTCGAACTGATGGACGACGCCTACCTGCGCGAGCGCGCGTCGGACGTCAAAGACCTCGGTCGGCGCCTGCTGGCGTATCTGCAGGAAGAGCGTCAGCAGAACCTGGTCTACCCGGAAAAAACCATTCTGGTCAGCGAAGAGCTGACGCCGGCCATGCTCGGCGAGGTGCCGGAAGGCACGCTGGTCGGTCTGGTGTCGGTCCTTGGTTCGGGTAACTCCCACGTCGCGATCCTGGCCCGGGCCATGGGCATTCCGACGGTGATGGGCCTGGTCGACCTGCCGTACGCCAAGGTCGACGGCATCGAGGTGATCGTCGATGGCACCCGCGGCGAGGTCTACACCAACCCCAGCGACGTCCTGCGCAAGCAGTTCGCCGAGGTGGTCGAAGAAGAGAAACAACTGGCGCTGGGCCTCGACACCCTGCGTGATCTGCCGTGCGTGACCCTCGATGGCCACCGCATGCCGCTGTGGGTCAACACTGGCCTGCTGGCCGATGTGGCGCGGGCACAAAAGCGTGGCGCCGAAGGTGTCGGCCTGTACCGCACCGAAGTGCCGTTCATGATCAATCAGCGCTTCCCGAGCGAAAAGGAACAGCTGGCGATCTACCGCGAACAGCTCGCCGCGTTCCACCCGCAACCGGTGACCATGCGCAGCCTGGACATCGGCGGTGACAAGTCGCTGTCGTACTTCCCGATCAAGGAAGACAACCCGTTCCTCGGCTGGCGCGGGATTCGCGTGACCCTCGACCACCCGGAAATCTTCCTGGTGCAGACCCGCGCGATGCTCAAGGCCAGCGAAGGCCTGAACAATCTGCGGATCCTGCTGCCGATGATCTCCGGCACCCACGAACTCGAAGAAGCCCTGCACCTGATCCACCGGGCCTGGGGCGAAGTGCGCGACGAAGGCACCGACGTGCCGATGCCGCCGATCGGGGTGATGATCGAAATTCCGGCCGCGGTGTACCAGACCAAGGAACTGGCGCGGCAGGTGGACTTCCTGTCGGTCGGCTCCAACGACCTGACCCAGTACCTGTTGGCGGTCGACCGCAACAACCCGCGGGTGGCCGATCTCTACGACTACCTGCACCCGGCAGTGCTGCAAGCCCTGCAAACCGTGGTGCGCGACGCGCATGCCGAAGGCAAACCGGTGAGTATCTGCGGCGAAATGGCCGGTGATCCGGCGGCGGCGGTGCTGTTGATGGCGATGGGCTTCGACAGCCTGTCGATGAACGCCACCAACCTGCCGAAAGTGAAGTGGATGCTGCGTCAGATCAACCTGAGCAAGGCCAAGGATCTGCTGGCCGAGCTGATGACCATCGACAACCCGCAAGTGATCCACAGCTCGCTGCAACTGGCGCTGAAGAATCTCGGGTTGTCGAAGATGAATCCGCCGGCGGTCAACAAGGCCCTTTAAAAGGCTAATGGCCCTGTGGCGAGGGAGCTTGCTCCCGCTGGAGTGCGGAGCGCTCCCAATTCGGTCAATGAGATTCTTCTGAGAGATCGCATTTGCTGTGTTGCGGCTGCTTCGCACCCGAGCGGGAGCAAGCTCCCTCGCCACAATGGTTGCACGTTTTCAGGTATTGATTTCAACCTCGCCCAAATGCCCGCCATACGGCCCGAAACTGCGCTCGACCATTCGCCGCGTGCCGTCCGCCTGCACAATCAACGCCGTACTCGCCCGTGTGCCATAACTCTGGCTGGCAATGAACACACTCGACAGCAGCGATTCGGTGGCCAGCCCGACCCCGGTATCCGGCAGTTCGGCAAACGGCGCGGTCTGCGCATCGCCCAGCAGCTCCAGTAACCGCGCAGGCTGTGGATCATCCAGCACCGCACTCAGTGCAGCCTTGGCCTTGAGCAGTTTCGGCCACGGCGTATCCAGCCCGGCATTCGATAGCCCGTAGATCCCCGGCTCGAGCATCACCGGCTCGGACGTCCGCGCATTGAAGTGCCACAGCTCATGGGCATTGCCCAGCAGCAGGTTGAACCCGGCGTATTCCGGCGCGCGAGCGACCACATCGCGCAAATAATCATCAATCGACGCATCGCCCGTGAGAAACCGCGCCACCAGCTCCCCCCGCGACTTGCGCGCCGGTGGCTGGTGCGGATCGCGGATATTGGTCAGCGCGGCAAAGCGCCCATTGGCGCCGATTCCCAGCCAGGTGCCGCCAGCCTCAAGATCGCGCCCCGCGTGCACGTGCGGCGCGTCGGCCCATGGCGCCAGCGGCAGGCTCGGGCGGGCGTAGAACTCGTCACGGTTGGCCGCGACGATCAGCGGCCGGGCATGGCCCGGGCGCCAGGCGAAAACAATCAGGCACATAAGGTGGTCCTTGTGTGTTTTTTGCTCACTCTACGCAGTCAGCGTCCGTGCATCCATCGCCAGTTCCGCCAGAGGGTGTGCATCCGTTACCATGCCGCTCCGGTTTTGGGGATGCGTCTGGGAGACGGCCGTGGAATTTCTGCTCTATCTGGCGCTGGGCGCCTGTGCAGGCGTGCTGGCCGGGCTGTTCGGGGTGGGCGGCGGGATCATTATTGTCCCGGTGCTGGTGTTCAGTTTTACCTTGCAGGGTTTCGATCAGTCGATCCTTACACATCTGGCGGTTGGCACGTCGCTGGCGACGATCATCTTCACCTCGGTCAATGCCGTGCGCGAACACCACCGGCGTGGCGCCGTGCGCTGGCCGATTTTCAAGTGGATGGCGGTTGGCATACTGCTCGGCGCCGGTTTCGGTGCGCTGACGGCCGAGGCGATTTCCGGGCCGAACCTGCAAAAGATCATCGGCGTGTTTGCCTTGGTGATCTCGCTGCAGTTGGCGCTGGACATCAAACCCAAGGCCAGTCGAACCGTCCCCGGCAAACTCGGTCTGACCGTGGCCGGGAGCATAATCGGTTGGGCCTCGGCGATTTTTGGCGTCGGCGGCGGTTCGCTGACCGTGCCGTTTCTGACCTGGCGCAGCGTGCCGATGCAGCAAGCCGTGGCGACCTCGTCAGCCTGTGGCCTGCCGATCGCTCTGGTCAGTGCATTAAGTTTCATGATTCTGGGCTGGCACGATTCGTTGTTGCCGCCGCATAGTCTCGGTTTTGTTTATTTGCCGGCGCTGCTGGGCATTGCCCTGACCAGCATGGTCTTCGCCCGTCTCGGCGCGCGCCTGGCCCACAGATTGTCGCCGCGCTTGCTGAAACGGCTGTTCGCCGCTTTGCTGTTCTGCGTGGGCCTGAATTTCCTGCTCTGACCTGCTGGTTCAGAGCAGGCCGCAATCCTGGCTTAATCCTGAGGTGGCAGCGTCGCCCGGGAATTTTGGTTTCAACTCTAACGAGGAGTCGCAATGCTGCCTTACCCGCAGATCGACCCGGTGGCCCTGGCCATCGGTCCGCTGAAAATCCACTGGTACGGCCTGATGTACCTCGTCGGCATCGGCGGCGCATGGCTGCTGGCGTCGAGCCGGCTCAACCGTTTCGACCCGACCTGGACCAAGGAGAAGCTCTCCGATCTGGTGTTCTGGCTGTCGATGGGGGTGATTGTCGGTGGACGTCTGGGTTACGTGCTGTTCTATGACCTGAGCGCGTACATCGCCAACCCGACGCTGATTTTCGAAGTGTGGAAGGGCGGCATGTCGTTCCACGGCGGATTCATCGGCGTGATGCTCGCCGCGCTGTGGTTCGGCAAGCGTAACGGCAAGACCTTCTTCCAGCTGATGGACTTCGTTGCGCCGATGGTGCCGATCGGTCTGGGCGCCGGGCGCATCGGCAACTTCATCAATGCCGAGCTGTGGGGCAAGCCGACCGACGTGCCGTGGGCGATGATCTTCCCGCCGTTCAGCGATCCGGCGCAGCTGCCGCGTCACCCGTCGCAGCTGTATCAGTTCGCGCTCGAAGGCGTGGCGCTGTTCCTGATCCTGTGGCTGTTCTCGCGTAAACCGCGCCCGACCATGGCGGTATCCGGCATGTTCGCGCTTTTTTACGGCATTTTCCGTTTCATCGTCGAGTTCGTCCGCGTGCCGGACGCGCAACTGGGCTACCTGGCCTGGAACTGGCTGACCATGGGGCAAGTGCTGTGCGTACCGATGATTGTCGCCGGACTGTTCCTGATCTGGCTGGCCTATCGTCGCGCGCCGGCAGCACCGCTCGCGCCGACCGCTTAAACTACGAACCCCGGCGCGCGACGCCGGGGCTCAAAGGACACAGGTAACTCATGAAGCAATATCTCGAACTGGTCTCGCACGTCATTCAGAACGGCACCAAACAGGCCAACCGCACCGGCATCAACACCATCAGCTTCCCGGGTGCGATGCTGCGTTTCGATCTGCAGGAAGGCTTTCCGGCGATCACCACCCGCAAGATGGCCTTCAAATCGGCCATCGGCGAGATGTGCGGTTTTCTGCGTGGCGTGAACAACGCCGCTGAATTCCGTGCGCTGGGCTGCAAGGTCTGGGATCAGAACGCCAACGAAAATGCGCAGTGGCTGGCCAACCCGTTCCGTCAGGGCGAAGACGACCTCGGCGAAATCTACGGCGTGCAATGGCGCAAATGGCCGGCGTACAAGCAGATCCCGCTGAGCAACACCGCCGCCATCGAACAAACCCTGAGCAACGGCTACAAGCAGATCGCCCAGGGCGAAGAAGACGGCCAGGCTTACGTGGTGCTGTACAAAGCCATCGACCAGGTACGCCAGTGCGTCGACACGATCATCAAGGACCCGGGCAGTCGCCGCATCCTGTTCCACGGCTGGAACGTCGCCCAGCTCGATGAGATGGCCCTGCCGCCGTGCCATCTGCTGTACCAGTTCCACCCGAACGTCGAGACCAAGGAAATCTCCCTGACCCTGTACATCCGCTCCAACGACCTGGGTCTGGGCACGCCGTTCAACCTCACCGAAGGCGCTGCGCTGCTGAGCCTGATCGGGCGCCTGACCGGCTACACGCCGCGCTGGTTCACCTATTTCATCGGTGACGCCCACGTCTACGAAAACCACCTGGACATGCTCAACGAACAGCTCAAGCGCGAACCGTTCGCCATGCCGAAACTGAAGATCTCCGACCGCGTGCCGGAGTTCGCCAAGACCGGTGTGTATCAGCCGGAGTGGCTGGAGTTGGTAGAACCGAGCGATTTCTCGCTGGAAGGCTATGAGCACCACGCGCCAATGACCGCGCCGATGGCGGTCTGACAAGCAATACAAAAACCTGTGGGAGCGAGCTTGCTCGCGAAGGCGGAGTGTCAGTTGATAGAAATATTGACTGAACTACCGCTTTCGCGAGCAAGCTCGCTCCCACAGTGTTTTAGGGTGTTCTTAATGGCCGTGGCTACGGCCCACATGGGAGTGTTCGACTTCCGTCGCCACAACCCCGCCACTCACCTCCAGCCGCTGCAAAATCCCGCACTGATCCGCCCCTGGCCCTTCGCCACAGCGTTGGCGCAGGTCGAGCAGTTGTGTCTGCAACGCCAGCAAGCCATCAATTCGCGCCTTTACATGCTGGATATGCTCGTCGATCAGCGCATTGACGTTTTCGCACTGGCCCTGCGGGCTGTCGCGCAAGGTCAGCAGGCTGCGGATCTCTTCGAGGGTCATGTCGAGGGTGCGGCAGTTGCGGATGAAAGTCAGGCGTTCGGCGTGGGCCTGGGTGTAGACGCGGTAGTTACCGTCGCTGCGCGCCGGTTCCGGCAGCAGGTTTTCGCGCTCGTAATAGCGGATGGTTTCCACGGCGCAGTCGGTGAGTTTGGCCAGTTCTCCGATCTTCATGACGGCAATCTCCAAAAGGGTGCTTGACCCTATAGTGGCTACAGGGTCTTTACTTGGCAACAGGCACCTTTATGGACGCGACCAATGAGCGATTCCCAGCACAACCACAAATCCCACGCGGGACACGACCACAGCCACAAATTGCAGCCTGTGCATAAGCATGACCACGGTGGCGATTCCTGCTGCGCGTCGAAAGCCGCCGCGCCTGCGCGGGTGCAACTGAGCGAAAAGACCAGCGCTGACGCCCGACTGAGCAGTTTCCGCATCGAGGCGATGGACTGCCCGACCGAGCAGACGCTGATCCAGAACAAGCTCGGCAAACTGGCCGGTGTGCAGCAGCTGGAATTCAACCTGATCAACCGCGTGCTCGGCGTGACCCACAATCTGCCGGACACCGCGCCGATTACCGAGGCGATTACCTCGCTGGGCATGCACGCCGAACCGCTGGAGGCGGGCGTCGAAGCCCCGGCCCCGGCGCCGGTGAAAAAACACTGGTGGCCCCTGGCGCTGTCCGGCGTTGGTGCGCTGGCGGCTGAAGTGATCCACTTCACCAACGCCGCGCCGACCTGGGTGGTGGCGATCATTGCGCTGATCTCGATCCTCAGCGGCGGCCTGACCACCTATAAAAAGGGCTGGATCGCCCTGAAGAACCACAATCTCAACATCAACGCACTGATGAGCATCGCGGTGACCGGTGCGGTGCTGATCGGGCAGTGGCCGGAAGCGGCGATGGTGATGTTCCTGTTCACCGTGGCCGAGCTGATCGAAGCGCGCTCGCTGGATCGTGCGCGCAACGCCATCAGCGGTCTGATGCAGATGACCCCGGAACAGGCCACGGTGCAGCAAGCCGACGGCAACTGGGTCGAACAAGAGGTTAAAAGCGTCCAAATTGGCGCCCGCGTGCGGGTAAAACCCGGCGAGCGTATCGCGCTGGACGGTGAAGTGGTCAGCGGCAGTTCGACCATCGATCAAGCGCCGATCACCGGCGAAAGCCTGCCGGTGGAGAAAACCATCGGCGACAAAGTCTTCGCCGGCACCATCAACCAGGCCGGCTCGCTGGAGTACACGGTGACTGCGGCGGCGAACAACTCGACCCTGGCGCGGATCATCCACGCCGTTGAGCAGGCTCAAGGCGCACGGGCACCGACTCAGCGCTTTGTCGATCAGTTCTCGAAAATCTACACCCCGGTGGTGTTCGTGCTGGCGCTGGCCGTGGCGATCATTCCGCCGCTGTTCATGGGCGCAGTGTGGTTCGACTGGATCTACCGTGCGCTGGTGCTGCTGGTGGTGGCGTGTCCCTGTGCACTGGTGATTTCCACCCCGGTGACCATCGTCAGCGGCCTCGCGGCAGCGGCGCGCAAAGGCATTCTGGTCAAGGGTGGCGTGTATCTGGAGGGCGGTTTCAAGCTCGATTATCTGGCGCTGGACAAGACCGGCACGATCACCCACGGCAAACCGGTGCAGACCGATTACCTGTCGCTGGACCCGACCGCTGACGCCACAGCCCCGGCGATTGCCGCCGCGCTGGCCGGGCGTTCCGATCACCCGGTGTCGCTGGCCATCGCCAATGCGGCTGTGGATAAAAACCTCGCCGTGCTGACTGTGGATAACTTCGAAGCGCTGGCCGGGCGTGGTGTGAAGGGCCAGGTCAACGGCCAGACCTATCACTTGGGCAACCACCGTCTGGTTGAAGAGCTGGGCCTGTGCTCGCCGCAACTGGAAGAGAAGCTGTTTGCGCTGGAGAAACAGGGCAAGTCCGTGGTGTTGCTGCTCGACAGTTCCGGCCCGCTGGCACTGTTCGCCGTGGCCGACACGGTCAAGGAATCCAGCCGCGAAGCGATCCGCCAGTTGCACGCGCTGGGCGTGAAAACCCTGATGCTCACCGGTGACAACGTGCACACCGCGCAAGCCATTGCGGCGCAGGTCGGCATCGATCAGGCCAAGGGCGACTTGCTGCCGACCGACAAACTGCAAGCTATAGAAGAGCTTTACGGCAAAGGCCATCGGGTCGGCATGGTCGGCGACGGTATCAACGACGCGCCGGCACTGGCGCGGGCCGAAATCGGTTTCGCCATGGCGGCCGCCGGTACCGACACCGCGATTGAAACCGCCGATGTCGCCCTGATGGACGACGATCTGCGCAAGATCCCCGCGTTCATCAGCCTGTCGCGCGACACCGCGAGCATCTTGAAACAGAACATCGCGTTGGCACTGCTGATCAAGGCTATCTTTCTTGGGGTAACCTTCGCCGGACTCGCCACCATGTGGATGGCGGTGTTTGCCGACATGGGCGTGAGCCTGCTGGTGGTGTTCAACGGTTTGCGCCTGCTGCGCAAATAGACGATGAGGGATGGTTGTGCTGAGTGCCGAGCTGAAAGCGTTTTATATGGTCGCCCGCCTGGGCAGCATTACGCTGGCGGCGAAAAAGCTCGGCCTCAGCCAACCCACCGTGACCACGCAGATCCGTAATCTGGAAAGTCAGTACTCGGTGGAGCTGTTCTACCGTGGCGGTCGGCGCCTGAGTGTCAGCGACGAAGGCGCGCGGCTGCTGCCGATGGTCAAGGCGCTGTTGCAGCAGGAGGCCGATATCGAGTTCTTCCTGCGCAACAGCGGTCAGGTGCAGGGCACGCTGCGCATCGCTGCCACCGCGCCGTATTACATCCTCGATCTGGTGAAAACCTTCCGCGAGCGCTTGCCGCAGGTGGAAGTGTCGGTGGAAATCGGCAACTCGCAGCAGGTGCTCGAAGCGCTGGAGGATTACCGGGTGGATGTCGCGGCGTCGTCGCAGTTGCTTGAGGATGCGCGCTTGATTCGCCGGGTATTGGGTAGCGATCCGCTGGTGCTGGCGGTGCATCGCAACCATCCGCTGGCGGCGCAGGAACATGTGGCGTTGAGCGCGCTGGCCGGGCATACCTTGCTGATGCGCGAGTCCGGTTCGACCACCCGCCGCCTGACCGAGGAGTTGCTGGAAAGCGCCGGAGTCAGTTTTGGCCCGCTGCTGGAGATCGGCAGCCGCGAGTCGATCCGCGAGGCGGTGCTGCGCAATATCGGCATCAGCATCATTGCCCGCCAGGAAGTGCCGCATGATCCGCAATTGCGGGTGCTGACCATCGAGAATGCGCCGCAGATTCCCGAGTATCTGTATTGCCTCAAGGAGCGCAAGGGTGCGCGGTTGCCGGCGGCGTTTCTCGGGTTGGCTCAGGAAATGTCTCCGGCCTGATTTCTTCAGTGCCCATGCCGGCCTCTTCGCGAGCAAGCCCGCTCCCACAGGATAGTGTTCACAACACAAATCCAATGTGGGAGCGGGCTTGCTCGCGAAGGCGTCAGGCCAGGCAACACATGACTTGAAACCTGAACCAAAATCCCCGAATACCACTATCAGCCGTTTTTGCCTCACTGCCACATGACGGACGCATTACAACTCTAGGATTGGCCCCATCAGCTTGATGAGGTCTGTCCATGAATCCTGCAATCGCAACTGCCCTGACCAACCCCGGTGCGCCGATGAAAGTGCGCGGCGTGCAGAAGCGCTTCGGCGCGTTCACCGCACTGGATAACGTCTCCCTCGATGTCGCGGCCGGTGAGCTGGTGTGTCTGCTCGGCCCGTCGGGCTGTGGCAAGACCACGCTGCTGCGCTGCATCGCCGGGCTGGAGAAGCAGGACAGCGGCGAGTTGTACCTCGGCGACCGCGATGTTTCGCACCTCGCGCCGCAGGCCCGGGACTACGGCATCCTGTTTCAGTCCTACGCGCTGTTCCCCAATCTGACCGTCGAAGCGAACATTGCCTACGGCCTCGCCGGCAGTGGTCGTGACGAAGTACGTCGTCGCGTCGGTCAGATGCTGGAACTGGTCGGCCTCACCGGCAGTGAAAAAAAGTACCCGGGCCAATTGTCCGGCGGTCAGCAACAGCGGGTCGCACTGGCTCGTGCCCTGGCCCCGGCGCCGTCGCTGCTGTTGCTCGATGAACCGATGTCGGCCCTTGATGCCCGAGTGCGCGAGCATCTGTGCACCGAGCTGCGCCAACTGCAGCGCAACCTCGGCATCACCACCCTGATGGTCACGCACAATCAGGACGAAGCCATGCTGATGGCCGACCGCATCGCCGTGATGAACAACGGCCGGGTCGAGCAGTACGCCACCCCGCAGGAAATCTACAACCGCCCGGCCACGCCGTTCGTGGCCGAGTTCGTCGGGCAGGGCAACTGGTTGCCGTTCCAGCGCAGCAGCGCCAGTCACGCCCGGGTTGGCGGGATGGATGTGCGTCTGGCTGATGGCAGCGTCAGCGGCGCCTCGGGCCGACTGTTCTGCCGTCCGGAAGCAATCAGCGTCAATCCGCTAGTGCACGAAGAAAACCTGTTCCCGGCCAAGGTTCGCGAGATCACCTTTCTCGGCAATCGCTGCCGCATGAGCTTCGAACTCGACCAATTGCCGGGCCACGCGCTGCTCGCTGAACTGGCGCCGGAAGCCATGCCGCGCCTCGGTGCCCAGCAGATCATGGTCGCCTTGCCACCGCGCAGCCTGCAGGTGTTTGCCTGATGAGCGCGAACATCGCACTGCCGCTACCGCACAAGCAGGCGCGGCGAGTGTCCGGGGCCGAGGTCGGTGACCGGATCTTCGTCCTCGGCGGCAAACTCCTGCTGCTGTTGCTGCTCGGTGTCGCCGTGCTGCTGCCATTGCTGGCGATCTTCTGGCGCGGCTTCAGCAGCGAGGCCGGGCAGGGCGGTGGCTGGCTCGCCGCCAAGGAGCTGGTGACCAGCGAGAATTTCCACTGGCTGCTCGGCAACAGCCTGAAAGTTTCGCTCAGCGTTGCGGCCATCGTCGTACCGCTGGCCTACCTGTTTGCCTACGCCCTGCAACGCACACTGATTCCGGCCAAGGGCATCTGGCGCGGGATTTCCCTGCTGCCATTGATGGCGCCGTCGATGCTGCCGGGTATCGCATTGGTCTATCTTTTCGGCAATCAGGGCATGTTGCGCGGGCTGCTCTCGGACAACATCTACGGGTTCTGGGGGATCGTGCTGGGTGAGGTGATCTACACCTTTCCGCATGCGCTGATGATTCTGCTCTCGGCGCTGTCGCTGGCCGATGCGCGGCTGTTCGATGCGGCGTCGAGCATGGGCGCCAGTCCGGCCAAGGCGTTCCGCAGCATCACCTGGCCGGCGACCCGCCAAGCGGTATTCGCTGCGTTCTGTCTGGTGTTCACCCTGACCATCACCGATTTCGGCGTGCCGGTGGTGGTCGGTGGCGACTATCAAGTGCTGGCGCTGGAAGCCTACAAAGCCGTGGTCGGCCAGCAACAATTCGGTCGCGGGGCGCTGATCGGCATGGTGCTGTTGCTGCCGGCGCTGTTCAGCTTCGGCGTCGATGCCTGGCTGCGTCGGCGTCACGGCGATTCCATGAGCGGCCGCGCCCAGGTGTTCAAACCGGCACCGTCGAAATTGCGTGATGGCTGTTATCTGGCAATTGTTTTGTTGATCAGCGCGGCGCTGTTGCTGGTGTTCGGCATGGCGGTGTTTTCCTCGCTGGTGAAGTTCTGGCCGTACAACCTGTCGCTGTCGCTCAATCACTATCAGTTCAACGAGACCGCCGGCGGTGGCTGGCTGGCCTACGGCAACAGCTTGAAGATGGCGCTGGGCACGGCACTGATCGGCAGTGTGCTGATCTTCACTGGCGCTTACCTGATGGAGAAAACCCGCAGCCAACGCGGCCTCAACCTGACCCTGCGCATGCTCAGTTTTGTGCCGATGGCGGTGCCGGGGCTGGTGCTTGGCCTGGGTTACGTCTTCTTCTTCAACCTCAGCGGCAACCCGCTGCATGTGCTGTACGGCACGATGACGCTGCTGATCGTCTGCACCATTGCGCACTATCTGACCACCGCGCAAATGACCGCGACCACCGCGCTGCGCCAGCTCGACGCCGAGTTCGAAGCCGCCGCGCTGTCGCTCAAGGCGCCGCTGTATCGCCATTACCTGCGCGTCACCGTGCCGATCTGCCTGCCGGCGCTGCTGGACATCGTGCGCTACCTGTTTGTCTCGGCGATGACCACGGTGTCGGCGGCGATCTTCCTCTACAGCCCCGACACCATCCTCGCGGCGGTGGCGGTGCTGAACATGGATGACGCCGGCAACGTCGGCGGCGCGGCGGCGATGTCGACCCTGATTCTGTTCACCTCGGCAGGCGTGTCCTTGCTGCTGGCGTGGGCTTCGCGCGGCTTGCTGCGCCGTTCCCAGGCCTGGCGGCAAACCGCGCCCGGTCACTGATTGACGATTTATCCCTACAGCCTCAACTCACCGACAGGAAAACGATCATGTTCAAGCCTATGGCCCTGGCCGCTGCTGTGCTCGCTACTTTCAGCCTGAATGCCTTCGCGGCAAAAACCGAGTTGACGGTGTACACCGCCCTCGAAGCCGAGCAACTGACCGCTTACAAAGCCGCGTTCGAGAAGGCCAACCCGGACGTCGAGATCAAGTGGGTGCGTGATTCCACAGGGATCATCACCGCCAAACTGCTGGCCGAAAAGGCCCGTCCGCAGGCTGACGCGGTGTGGGGGCTGGCCGCTTCGAGCCTGGCGATCCTCGATCAGCAAGGCATGCTGCAAAGCTACGCACCGAAGGATCTGGGCAAGATCGGCGCGAACTACCGCGACGCCGCCAACCCGCCAGCCTGGGTCGGCATGGACGTGTGGGCCGCGACCATTTGCTTCAACACCGTCGAAGCCGAGAAGCAGGGCTTGAGCAAACCGGTGAGCTGGCAGGATCTGACCAAGCCTGAGTACAAGGGCAAGATCGTCATGCCGAACCCGGCGTCCTCCGGCACCGGTTTCCTCGACGTCAGCGCCTGGCTGCAAACCTTCGGTGAGAAACAGGGCTGGGCCTACATGGACGGTCTGCACCAGAACATCGGCCAGTACGTTCACTCCGGTTCCAAGCCTTGCAAACTGGCCGCTGCGGGTGAGTTCCCGATCGGCATTTCCTTTGAGTATCCAGCCGTTCAGCTGAAGCGTCAGGGCGCGCCGCTGGACATCATCCTGCCGAAAGAAGGCCTGGGCTGGGAGATCGAGGCGACTGCCGTGATCAAAGGCACCCCGCATGAAGAAGCGGCGAAAAAACTCGCGGACTTCTCCGCCAGCGCCGAGGCGATGGATCTGTACAAAGAGAACTTCGCCGTCCTCGCTCAGCCGGGCATCGCCAAGCCGCAGACCGAACTGCCGGCCGACTACGAGCAGCGTCTGATCAAGAACGACTTCGCCTGGGCCTCGAAGAACCGCGACGAGATCCTGACCGAATGGCGCAAGCGTTATGACGGCAAGTCCGAGAAAGTCGTTGCCAAGTAAGTTCTTTATCGACTGACAGGGCCTCTTCGCGAGCAAGCCCGCTCCCACATTGGATCTTCAGTGAACACCTATTTTGTGGGCACCAAGAATCCCCTGTGGGAGCGGGCTTGCTCGCGAAGGCGGTCTCCCATTCAGGGAAAATCTCCATGACCCAACACAAAGACCTGCTGATCGTCGGCGCCGGCATCCTCGGCCTGTCCCACGCTTACGCCGCCGCTAAACGCGGCCTCAAGGTCAGCGTTTTCGAGCGCACCGCCACGCCCCTCGGCGCCTCGGTGCGCAACTTCGGTCAGGCGCTGGTCACCGGCCAGCCACCCGGGCCGATGCTCGAACTGGCCAAGGCCAGCCGCGAGATCTGGGGCGACTGGGCGCAACTCGCCGGTCTGCAGATCAAGCGCAACGGCTCGTACCTGTTCGCCCGCAGCGAAGCCGAAGAGCAATTGCTCGAAGCCTTCTGCAACGGCCGCGCCGTGGAACACGGTTACAACGTCGCCTTGCTGCGTGGCGCCGCCTTGCGTGATCTGTACCACGGCCAGTTCAGCCATCATCGCGCTGCGTTACACGGCGTGGACGATCAACAGTTGTACTCGCGGGAAGCGATCCCGGCGCTGATCGATTATCTGCGCCGCGACCTCGGCGTCGAGTTTCACTTCAGCACGCTGGTGCGTGACGTCGAGCCAGGACGTCTGCACAGCACCGCCGGTAGTTTCACGGCGCAGCAAATCATCGTCTGCTCCGGCCACGATTATCAGACCCTGCTGGCCGAGCCGATTGCCACGCTCGACCCGCAGATCTGCTGCCTGCAAATGCTCCGCGCCAAACCGCAGATCGAGCTGAATCTGCAACACGCCTTGCTCACCGGTTTGAGCTGCGTGCACTACGGCGCCTTCGCCGATTTGCCAGAGGCGGCAGCGGTGCAGGCACAGATCCTGCGCGAACAACCGCACCTGCACGACAACGGCATTCACCTGCTGATCAGTCCGACGCCGTATGGCGAGCTGATCATCGGCGACTCGCACCATTACGGCAGCGATCCGTCGCCGTTCAACGCCGAGCAAGTGGACAACTGGATGCTCGAACTGGCCGAGCACACGCTGGGCTGCAAGGTGCAAGTGGTCGAGCGCTGGCAGGGCGTCTACGGTGCCCGTGGGCCGGGGCCGTTCTCATTCCTGCGCCCGGCACCGGGCTTGAGTGTGGCGCTGATGCACACCGGCGTCGGCATGAGCGTCGGTCCGGCACTGGCCGAGCGCAACGTGGCGCAATTGCTGGAGGAAATGTGATGGCGGGGCATGCGCAAGTCGTTGACCGGGTGTTTGCGCTGTATGAACGCTTTGGTGCCAGTGATTACATCGGCGAGCCGGTGTCGCAGATCGAACACATGTCTCAGGCCGCGCAGTTGGCGATGGCTGAAGGCTTTGATGATGAAGTGGTGCTCGCCGCGTTCTTCCACGACATCGGCCATTTGTGTGCCGAAGGTGCCGAGAACATGGGCGGTTATGGCGTGGTCAGCCATGAGCGGCTGGGCGCGGATTATTTGCGTGAGGCGGGATTCAGCGAGCGTATGGCGCGGCTGGTGGAATATCACGTTGAGGCCAAGCGGTATCTGACCTTACGCGAGCCGGGGTATTTCGAGCGGTTAAGTGAGGCCAGTCGCCGGACCCTGGAATATCAGGGCGGGGTGATGAGCGAGGCTGAGGCGGATGCGTTTGAGCGCGATCCGTTGTGTACCGTGAGTTTGCGCATGCGGCAGTGGGATGAGTTGGCCAAGGAGAGGGCGGTGCCGGTGATGGATCTGGGAGTATTGAAGAAGAAGGCGGTGCGCCTGCTGGCGGCGTAATCCGTGTCACCGAGTCGCGCCATTCGCGAGCAAGCCCGCTCCCACATTCGACCGAGTTCCACCATAAGGAATGCGATCAAACTGTGGGAGCGGGCTTGCTCGCGAAGAGGCCAGATCAGGCGCTACAAATCTGCAGCCAAAAGATCAATCTGCTCCTGCCGCTCCGCCTGATTCAACTTCGGATGCGGATTGAGCGAAGACCACTGCGGATGCGCCCGTGCCTTGTGCAACGCTTCAGGCAGCTTGCCCTCGCGCCAGGTCTTGTCCTGCGGGGTGGCGACCTGAACCGCTTCCATCGCCGCATGTCCGCGCTGATCGAGCGCCAGCAACAGTTGGCGCTGACGCAACGCCAACAGCCGCAGCACCCCGTCATCCACGGTCAATTCCCGCTGTCCCTTGATCTTGCCCAGCAAGCGGCTGCCATAACTGCGCGCGGTTTGCAGGGCGCCGCCGGCAATCGCCCCGGCCAATGCCGCCGCACCGAGGGTAATGCCGCCGACCAGCAAATCCACGCCAGCCCCCGCCGCGGCACCGGCCGCAATCCCGCCGCCCACGCGCACGCCGAGTTGCTTCAGGGTTTCCGGGTTGAACAGATCATCGCCCCAACGCCCATCGAGCAACGGCAGATCACTGGCCGCCGCATCCTGCGGGCGAAACGCATAGAGCTTGAGCAACGCTTCGACGCATTTCTGTTCACGCTGGCGCACGGCCTTGCGCAGTTCGCTGATCGCTTGCTGCTCCTGCTCGGCCTCGCTGACCACACTGCGTCGGCAGGCGGCGCAGTCGATCAGCAATTCGGCGATCAAACGCGCCGCACTTTGTTGGCGGGCGAGGCGCTGGGCCTGTTGATCGGCGATCAAGCGCTCCAGTTGCGGACGGGCGTTTTCCAGCAGCAGCGCAAGGCTTTCGTACAGTCGCCGCTCGCCATCTTCCGGCGGCGCCACGCTGTCGAAGCGCACCAGCGCATGCAGGCCAAGCCGCGCCAACGCTTCGCGCCAGTCCGGCTCGCGATGGTTGGCGCTGCTGACGAAATTCAGCACCGGCAGCAGCGGTTTACCGCAACTGGCGAGCACTTCGAGTTCGTCACGATACTTGGCCAGCACCGGTTCGCGGGCGTCGATCACATACAGACCGGCGTCGGAGGCGAGTAGCTGTCGCAGCACTTTCGCCTCCTGTTCGAAACGCTGACGTGCTTCGCTGCCGTCGAGAAACCGCGCCAGTCGCGCCGGGCCGTCGAGGCGTTCGCCGGGGCGTTCCAGACGCTCAAGGAAATCCAGCAGGGCGATGGCGTCTTCCAGCCCCGGGGTGTCGTAGAGATCGAGCAACGGCTCGCCGTCCACCGACAACCGCGCACCCTCGACATGTCGAGTGGTGCTCGGCCGGTGCGAGACTTCGCCGAAGCCGACGTCGCGGGTCAGGGTGCGCAGCAGCGAGGTCTTGCCGACGTTGGTGTGGCCGACCACCGCGAGTTTCAGCGGCGCTTTCCGGGCATCAGTCATGACCGCTCTCCAGCCAGTTCATCGGTGCGCAATCGGCGAACGGCAACTCCAGTTGTTGCAGCGCAACGTGCCAGTCGCCGAGACGGGCACTGTCCAGCGCTTCGCCGGGCGGTGCTTGCAGCAGCCAGACCCGGGTGGCGCTGGCGTTGCGCGCCAGTTCGGCGATCAGCGCGAGGCTGCCGCGATCCGGCGAGCGCCGAGGATCGCAGGCGATCAGCAGGCGCGCCGGAGGGAAACGGCTGAGCTGTTCGAGCAGTTTGTGCCGTGATTCGCGGCTGTCGAGAATCCCGGCGTTGCTCACGGTTTTCGGCAGGGCCGGTGGCCACGGGCGCTGATCGTCGAGTTCGATGGCCACCAGCAAAGCGCCGTCGCTGGCGTGTTCGCTGACGCTGCTTTCAACGCGATGCAACTGCGCAGGCGCCGCGTCGTTGATGCCGAGGCGTTCGCTGGTCGGCATCAGCCGCTCACGCAACTGGGCGTAACCGGGCAAGTTCAGGTCCAGCGTCAGCGCGGCTTTGCCGCGACTCCAGCGCCAGAAACACAACAGCGCCAGCAGCAGGCGCGGCAGCACGCCGTAGACCACCAGTACGCCGACCAGCCAGGTCGCCCAGGCCTGTCGCGCGCTTTCGATATCCAGCGCTGCACCGCCACTGGCGCGGATCATCTCCACGGTTGGTACGTTGAAGCCGAGCAGTGCCGGCAGCGCGCCGAGGGCTTGGGTCAGGTTGATAAAGGTGTCGGCGCCGAGAATGGTGGTTTCCCAGACGAAACCGTAGCGCCGGGTCGCCATCAGTGTCAGCAGCAACAGCAGCGCGCTGAGCATCGCCAGCAACCACAGGCCATTGACCAAAGTGCCGAGCGCCCAGCGATTGAGTTTCCTGCGCTGCAACATCAGCAGCAGGGCCGGCGCGAGTTGCGCGGCTTTGGCATCGCGGGCGAGTTTTTCGCTGAGCCACAGCCACAAGCGCCCAAGGGTGGCGCCGTGTTCACCGGCAAAGATCAGCCCCAGCGCCCAGCTCAGCAGCAGAATCAGGTTCAGTCCGAGCAGACTGCCCAGGGCCCAGAACACATTGACCGGCGTCTGGCTCAGCGCGGCGAAGGCCAGACCGGCGCCGCTCAGCAACGCGAAAATGACCAGCAGCACCAGCGCCAGACGCGCGCCTTGCAGCCAGTGGTGGAGTGCTGCGCTCAGCCCGTCGCGCTCGGCCAGCCACACGGCGCGGCGTTGAATACGGCCCGGCAGATCGCCGCCGGCCGCGCGGGCCAGTCGATTGGCTTCCAGATCCTCCAGGGGACCTGCGTGTTCTTCGTGCAGGCGGATGGTTTCGGTCAGCCAGAGGTTTTGCAGTGGAGTCAGTTCAGTCACGCGCCATTCCGTTGCTCGATTGAGCAGTGAGCATAACCGCTGTGGCGCTTATCGGGTCAAGCGAGGCTCTGGTATCCTCGCCGGCATGACTAAATCACTCCCCCTCAGCCTGATCGCAGCCCTCGGTGAAAACCGCGTGATCGGCGTCGACAACAGCATGCCCTGGCACCTGCCGGGGGACTTCAAATACTTCAAGGCCACGACCCTCGGCAAGCCGATCATCATGGGTCGCAAGACCTGGGATTCCCTCGGCCGTCCGCTGCCGGGGCGCTTGAACATCGTGGTCAGCCGTCAGCCGGATCTGCTGCTGGAAGGGGCGGAGGTGTATCCGTCACTGGAAACCGCGCTGGTTCGCGCCGAGGAGTGGGCGAAAGCGCAGGGTATCGATGAGTTGATGCTGATTGGCGGCGCGCAGTTGTATGCGCAAGGGCTGGCGCAGGCGGATCGTCTGTACCTGACCCGAGTGGCGCTGAGTCCGGAGGGTGATGCGTGGTTTCCGGAGTTCGATCCGAACCAGTGGAGACTGGTGTCGAATGTGCCGAATCCGGCTGAGGGCGACAAGCCCGCGTACAGCTTCGAAGTCTGGGAAAAGGCTTAAGAGCTTCGCGAGCAAGCCCGCTCCCACATTGGATTTGTGTCGATCACAGATCCAATGTGGGAGCGGGCTTGCTCGCGAAGAGGGCAGGTCAGGCAAAGAAGAATTTAAGCCTGCGCCAGCTCCGCATGCTCATCCGCATCCAGCAGTGCTTTATCGGTCTGCTGCATCACTTGGCTGGTAATCGCACCGGCCGTGATCGAACCACTCACGTTCAACGCCGTACGACCCATGTCGATCAGCGGCTCCACCGAAATCAGCAGCGCCACCAGTGACACCGGCAAGCCCATCGCCGGCAGCACGATCAGCGCAGCAAACGTCGCGCCACCGCCAACACCAGCCACACCGGCGGAACTCAGGGTCACAATCGCCACCAGCGTCGCGATCCACAGCGGGTCCAGCGGGTTGATGCCGACGGTTGGCGCAACCATCACCGCCAACATCGCCGGGTACAGACCGGCGCAACCGTTCTGGCCGATGGTCGCACCGAACGAGGCGGCGAAACTGGCGATCGACTGCGGAATGCCCAGGCGACGGGTCTGCGCTTCGATGCTCAGCGGAATGCTCGCCGCGCTGGAACGGCTGGTGAACGCGAACGTCAGCACTGGCCAGATCTTGCGGAAGAACCGCAGCGGGTTGATCCCGGCCGCCGACACCAGCAGGCCATGCACCACGAACATCAGGCCCAGACCGAGGTACGAGACCACCACGAAACTGCCGAGCTTGATGATGTCCTGCAGGTTGGAACCGGCGACCACTTTGGTCATCAGCGCCAGCACGCCGTACGGGGTCAGCTTCATCACCAGACGCACCAGACGCATCACCCAGGCTTGCAGGGTGTCGATGGCGTTGATCACTTTCTGACCTTTCTCGACATCATCCTTGAGCAGTTGCAGCGCCGCGACCCCGAGGAACGCGGCGAAGATCACCACGCTGATGATCGAGGTCGGCTTGGCCCGGGCCAGGTCGGCGAACGGGTTCTGCGGAATGAACGACAGCAGCAGCTGCGGCACATTCAGGTCGGCAACCTTGCCGGCGTAGTCGGTCTGAATGGTTTGCAGACGGGCCATTTCCTGAGTGCCGGCGACCAGACCTTCGGCGGTGAGGCCGAACAGGTTGGTCAGACCGATACCGATCAGCGCCGCAATCGCAGTGGTGAACAGCAGCGTACCGATGGTCAGGAAGCTGATCTTGCCCAGCGACGAGGCGTTGTGCAGCCGTGCCACCGCACTGAGGATCGAGGCGAACACCAGCGGGATCACGATCATTTGCAGCAACTGCACGTAGCCGTTGCCGACCAGATCGAACCAGCCGATCGAGGCTTTCAGCACCGGGTTGCCGGCACCGTAAACGGTGTGCAGGGCAACACCAAATACCACGCCGAGCACCAGCGCGAGCAGGACTTTTTTCGCCAGGCTCCACGTAGTGTGGCGGGTTTGCGCCAGACCGAAGAGCAGGGCGAGGAACACCAGCAGATTGAGGATCAGCGGCAGATTCATGAAGACTCCGATAAGACTTGTGCCAGTCGCCTTCTTGGGCAACTGCGAACCGGCAAGCCTAACAGTTTGATTTCCAATGAATTAATACCGAAATCGCAGGTCGTCCGTCGTTTTTGGAATAAGCGCCTGTCGCTCTCGGCAATGCAGCTGGCGTTGAGGAGACGTAAGCGGTCGCTGACAGACGAGGATTGTCACACTTATTTGTTAGCGTCGATGTCTTTCAGTCAGGGAGAAAACGCCGATGAAGTTCGCACCGAAAATGCTCGCTGTGGTTCTTGGACTGGGCTTGGCCGCTCACGCATTCGCCACCGATCTGAAGCACTGGCCGGCGGATCAGGCCAAGGCACTGGACGCGATGATCGCGGCCAACGCCAACAAGGGTAACTACGCGGTGTTCGACATGGACAACACCAGCTACCGCTATGACCTCGAAGAGTCCTTGTTGCCGTTCATGGAAAACAAGGGGCTGATCACCCGCGAGACGCTTGATCCCTCCCTGAAACTGATGCCGTTCAAGGACACCGCTGACCATAAGGAAAGCCTGTTCAGCTATTACTATCGCCTGTGCGAAGTCGACGACATGGTCTGCTACCCATGGGTGGCGCAGGTGTTCTCCGGCTTCACCCTCAAGGAACTCAAAGGCTACGTCGATGAGCTGATGGCCTCGGGCAAACCGGTGCCGACCACTTATTACGACGGTGACGTGGTCAAGAACCTTGAGGTGCAGCCACCCAAAGTCTTTACCGGTCAGGCCGAGCTGTACAACAAACTGATGGAGAACGGCATTGAGGTCTACGTGATGACCGCCGCCTCCGAAGAGCTGGTGCGCATGGTCGCGGCTGATCCGAAGTACGGCTACAACGTCAAACCGCAGAACGTGATCGGCGTGAGCACATTGCTGAAGAACCGAGAAACTGGCGAGCTGACCACCGCACGCAAACAGATCACCGCCGGCAAATATGACGAGAAAGCCAACCTCGGTCTCGAACTGACCCCGTACCTGTGGACCCCGGCGACCTGGATGGCCGGCAAGCACGCGGCGATCCTGACCTACATCGACGAGTGGAAAAAACCTGTACTGGTGGGCGGCGATACCCCGACCAGCGACGGTTACATGTTGTTCCACAGTGTTGACGTGGCCAAGGGCGGCATCCACTTGTGGGTCAACCGCAAAGACAAATACATGACCCAGCTCAACGGCATGATGACCAAGAACGCGGCAGCGCAGGCCAAGGAAGGGTTGCCGGTGACGGCGGACAAGAACTGGGTGATCGTGAAGCCAGAAGAAATTCAGTAAGACCCAATTCTGTGTTGGAGCGCAGATTCCAGAATCACTGACAGTCCCCTGTGGGAGCGGGCTTGCTCGCGAAGAGGGAGTGTCAGGCGAGAGGTTTTTTGACCGGTAGACCGCTTTCGCGAGCAAGCCCGCTCCCACCGTTTTGATCTTCTGTGTCTGGGATATTTTGGTCGGGCAAAAAAATGCCCCGCATTTGGCGGGGCATTTTTATTCGGCGGCTAAAACTTACAGCCCGTCGAGCATCGCCTTGTTGCGCACCGCACCCTTGTCGGCGCTGGTCGCCAGCAGGGCGTAGGCCTTCAGGGCAGTGGTCACTTTGCGTGGACGCTGCTCGACCGGTTTCCAGCCTTTCTTGTCCTGTTCGACCCGGCGCGCAGCCAGTTCTTCGTCGCTGACCAACAGGTTGATCGAGCGGTTCGGGATGTCGATCAACACTTTGTCGCCGTCCTGCACCAGACCGATCGCGCCACCGGCCGCAGCCTCTGGCGAAGCGTGGCCGATCGACAGGCCGGAAGTACCGCCAGAGAAGCGACCGTCGGTGAGCAGCGCACAGGCTTTGCCCAGACCTTTGGACTTCAGGTACGAGGTCGGGTAGAGCATTTCCTGCATGCCCGGGCCGCCTTTCGGGCCTTCGTAGCGAATGATGACGATGTCGCCTTCCTTCACTTCGTCGGCGAGGATGCCGCGCACGGCGCTGTCCTGGCTTTCGAAGATCTTCGCGTTGCCTTCGAAGACGTGGATCGACTCATCGACGCCGGCGGTTTTCACCACGCAGCCGTCGAGGGCGATGTTGCCGTACAGCACGGCCAGGCCGCCTTCTTTCGAGTAGGCGTGTTCGAAGCTGCGGATGCAGCCGTTTTCACGGTCGTCATCGAGGGTTTCCCAACGAGTCGACTGGCTGAACGCGGTCTGGGTCGGGATGCCTGCCGGGCCGGCCTTGAAGAAGTGGTGCACGGCTTCATCGTCGGTCTGGGTGATGTCCCACTTGGCGATGGCTTCTTCCATGCTGCGGCTGTGCACGGTCGGCAGGTCGGTGTGCAGCAGACCGCCACGGGCCAGCGAACCGAGGATGCTGAAGATGCCGCCAGCGCGGTGCACGTCTTCCATGTGGTACTTCTGGATGTTCGGCGCCACTTTGCACAGTTGCGGCACGCTGCGCGAGAGACGGTCGATGTCGCGCAGGTCGAAATCGATCTCGGCTTCCTGAGCCGCAGCCAGCAAGTGCAGGATGGTGTTGGTCGAACCGCCCATGGCGATGTCGAGCATCATCGCGTTCTCGAACGCCTTGAAGTTGGCGATGTTGCGCGGCAGCACCGACTCGTCGTTCTCGCCGTAGTAACGCTTGCACAGCTCGACGATGGTACGACCAGCCTGCAGGAACAGTTGTTCGCGGTCGCTGTGGGTCGCGAGGGTCGAACCGTTGCCCGGCAATGCGAGACCGAGGGCTTCGGTCAGGCAGTTCATCGAGTTGGCGGTGAACATGCCGGAGCACGAACCGCAGGTCGGGCAGGCGCTGCGCTCGTACTCGGCAACCTTCTCGTCAGAAGCGCTGGAGTCGGCGGCGATCACCATGGCGTCGACGAGGTCGAGACCGTGGGACGCGAGTTTGGTCTTGCCGGCTTCCATCGGGCCGCCGGAAACGAAGATCACCGGAATGTTCAGGCGCAGGGCGGCCATCAGCATGCCCGGGGTGATCTTGTCGCAGTTGGAGATGCAGACGATGGCGTCGGCGCAGTGGGCGTTGACCATGTACTCGACGGAGTCGGCGATGATCTCGCGACTCGGCAGCGAATACAGCATGCCGTCGTGACCCATGGCGATGCCGTCATCCACGGCGATGGTGTTGAATTCTTTCGCGACGCCACCGGCGCGTTCGATTTCCCGGGCAACCAGTTGACCGAGGTCTTTGAGGTGCACGTGGCCCGGCACGAACTGGGTGAAGGAGTTGGCAATGGCGATGATCGGCTTCTTGAAGTCGTCATCTTTCATCCCGGTGGCGCGCCACAGTGCGCGGGCGCCGGCCATGTTGCGGCCGTGGGTGGATGTTTTCGAGCGGTAATCTGGCATGGAGCACTCCGGGCGGCTAATCAGGTATCAAAAGGGAGTGAGCTTCTATTGACGTCTGGAACACTCAGAAATGGCCGTGTGTCCTGGATGTTGCCGATGACTTTGCGGGATCGCCGCTTGCCTCAGCCTGAGCTCATAAACCCGCCGGGGGATGAATGGCGATGAATCAGCCGATTCTACACCGCTGGCGTCTGGAGGGAATGGCGCAAAGCGTTGTTCCAGTGCCGACGGTGCGTGTGGCATGACGACCGGCAGGCTCAATCGCTGCCAGAGGGCGTGATGGCGCTGGTTTCGATGACTCTGGCGCGGTGGCTGATCCGCTTGTTCAACGCCAGTGCGATGCAGCTGAGCAGGATAAAACAGTAGCCGAGGGTGGCTTGCAGGTTGCTTGGGCTCAGGCTGATCAAGGCGCTGATCAAGCCACCACAGATGAAAATGATCGTACTGCCTGCGGAGGCCGAGGTGCCGGCATTTTCCGGGAACAGGCTCATGGCCCGCGAAGTGGCAGCAGGGCGCGCGATGGTCGTACCGGCGGTGCAGATCAGCATCGGGATCAGCACCGTGGCCGCCGAGAGCGCCAGGTGCCTGGCCATGAACAGCATCACCAGCCCCGCCAGCAGGATCAGGCTCAGCCCGACCAGCATTTGCTGCCCGGGCGAAATGCGCCGGCTCAGCAGCGTGGCGACGATGCCGCCAGCGACATAGGCCGCGCCGTAGATCAGCAGGATCAGCGAGAAGTCATAGGCTGACAGCTGCAATTGATCCATGAAAATCAGCGGCGAAATGACAATGAACGAGAAGTGGCAGGCGAATGCGAAAGCCGAGATCAGCCAGTAGCCAACGAAGTCGAAGTCCCCCAGCACCCGTCGGTAAGCCTTGAGAAAATGGATCGGTGTATCTCTGACAGCGGGCCGACTGTTGTCCAGAAACACCCAGGCTTTGAGCAACACCACAGCCGCCAGTGCGATGAACAGCCAGAAGCTGCCGCGCCAGCCCAGGGTCGCCTGCAGAAAGGTCCCGGCCAGCGGCGATACCGAGATGAAGATCCCGGTGGCGGTCACCATCAGGATTCGCAGGCGATCGCGCTGTTCGCCTTCGAACAGGTCCTGCACCAGTGCCTGCGACAGGACGAAACAGCCGCAGCCGATGGCCTGCACGATGCGAAAGGTCATGAACAGTGTGTAGTCACTGGTCATGACGCAGCCGATGGCGCCGAGGATCGAGACAGCCATGCCGGCGAGCAGCAAGCCCTTGCGCCCGATGACGTCGGACAACGGCCCGATCAGCAGTTGGGCAAAGGCGATGCCCACCGCGAACAGGCTGATCGACAGGGCGATGTCGGTCGGGGTGCTGGCGAAGTGTTCGGCCAGCGCCGGGAACGACGGCAGCAGGACGTCCAGCGGAAACACTCCCAGCAGCACCATGGCCAACAGCAGACTGACCGCCCCGCGTCGTTGTCGGGTCGTTACCACCGTTCTTCCTTCAAGCATCGATCAGTCCTGCCTTGGCGAAAAGTTTGCGGTTGTTGGGGTGCGCGAAGAATCCGGCCCTTTCGAGTGCAGCAAGCGTAGCCGTGGCTCCGGATCTGGCACGCTGGCGGCTGGCCTGTTCGTTGGTCAGGTCATCGAGAATCTCCTTGATTGCGCCTTCGCCAATGCCGGCGCGGCGCAGGCTCTGATGTAGCCATTGCTCGTCGACTTCGAAGAAGGTCGCCAAGGTCTCCAGCAAGGTTCTGGCCGCGAAGGCGCGCTGACGGCTGTTCAGGGTCAGCCAGAGGTAGTGAAAGACTTCGGAAAAAAACCGGCTGTGGCGCGCTTCGTCAGCGAGGTGGTCGCGCAACATGTCACTCACGCTGGTGACCAGCGTTTCCCGGCAAACATCCAGCAGCTCCCGGGCAATGATGGTTTCCGAGACGAAACCGAGCAGAAACCATGCCAGCGGGCGTTTGCTCTCCGGCGTTCGAGCGATCTGACCGGTCAGGCGGGTAATGCGCAGGGGCATCTGCGGTCGGCCGGTGAAACCATGCAGTTCGGCGATCTGTTCGGCCAGTCGATGAGAGAACAGCGCGTGATAACCCTCGTCGGTATAGAGCTGCAGCGCGGCGGTTTTCATCCGTGAAGGAATGTAGGCAGGTAACTCGCCGTGGACGATGGTTTCCACGGCGCGGTTGACGATGCGATGTTCAAGCAGCGTGGTGTAGTCGAGGAAGTGCACCAGGTGATTGGCCGCCAGTCGATGCATGACCCTGCTGCCTGCGGCTTCGATGGCCGGGTGGGACAGGTACGGCAGGAAGGCCGGCGGAAACCAGAAGCGGGTCTGCAGTTGTAACTGCAGGTCTGCCGGCAACTGGTAGTCGTGCCGGCTCGTACGCACCGAAGCGCGGTTGTCCCAATCGCCAAGCGTGAAGCGAAGCATCCAGGACTCAGGTGTTTCGGGCTGTTCCGCGGTTGGCACGTTCATGTACGCGTCTCCTGCAACAGGTCACGCATTTCCTGACACATCGCCTGACCGTCACTGGCGCCGCAGCCGACAAAGAACAACGGTTGTTCAGCGCTGCCTTCGAGTTTGAGCAGGGCTTCGACCTGCCGATCGGCAAACGCGCCGGTCAGCCACGTTCCCAGGCCCAGTGCCGTGGCCACCAGTTGAAAGGTCTGCGACAGGTGACCCGCTTCGACGAACGCCATGCGATAGGCGCGCGAGTGTTCATACTTCCACCAGAGCTTGTCGAAGCGGGCGGTGATGAACAGACCCAGCGGCAGGTTATTGATGAAATGCTGGCCCGCCAGCAAATGACCGAGCGCGGGTTCAGGCAAGGGATTGATCCGGCTAAGCGCATGTTCTGCCGGGTGATAGGCATAGATGCCGGGTTCCAGGCCCTCGATATTGCGAGCCAGGAGAAACCCTTCACAGGCGTTCAACCCGCCACCCGAAGGACTGCTGCGACGGGCGCCAAGGCCCTCGGCGATGCTCTCGTCGCGGTCATGGTCGCGGTGGCGAAGAAAACCCAGCGAGAGATACATCAGTGTGCCGACGTCACCGAGGGTGATTGATGCGCCAGTAAAGGAGCGGCAGGTTTTTCTCAGGCGCAGGACATTGCCAAGACTGGCAACGGTCAGGGCGGCGGAGGCTGGGAGGGCGATTCGGGGTTCGTCCTGTTGTATCGGACGATCTTGCGCGGGTGCCGGTGTGGTCAGCACGGCGCTGCAATGGTTCAGGTATTGCCTGGACCACTCATGAATATTCTGGGGTATCTGTTCGCAGGGAATGTTCTGGGTGCCGATATGATAAATCTTCGACAACTCATCCCAGCCCCATGGCGGGCTGTCTATTTTTGCAACGGTTAATATGCCCGCATTCAGAAGTTGTGAGTCTATTATGTTGCGTCTGTCGAATTGCTCCGGATTATTGATAAGTTGTGCAAGTCGACAAGAATAAGTCAGGTCCAGCTCATGCTGAGTATGGTCTTTATAATTCCAGACTATTTGTCCGGGTGTGCGCGGCAATATGAATAAGTAAGGATTGATGTGCATGTTATATAGATCGCTCTGGAAAGGGTCGAAAGAACGCTGGGGTGCCGGCACTCCCCAGCGTTCTGGCTCACTTAGCGGGCTTTAGGCGCAACCAGGAAGGCCAGGTTTGCGATTTTGTTGGTTTCCAGAGTAATTGCTTTCATAAGTATGAACTCCTTGTTCATTGAGAGTGAATGTCACCGTCGTGGTGACAACTTAATAATAGGTTGTAATGAATTATTGGCAAGCGATACTTGGGTAGGAAATTTCTATTAATTTTGTCGGAGCGGGCATGCTGCAGGGGCGGGCTTGTAAGTTTTAATTCTTAAAATTTAATGCGCAGGGAAATGTCCTGCGTACATGTAGGAAGTTGGTTGTAGGAAAAAGCTAAGGAATTCGACGACATTGCATCGCCGTAAGCAAACGGGAAGCCCGCAGGCTCCCCGTTTCATGGCCAATCAGCTGTTCGGCAGCAGACGGCAGGTGATGCTCTTGATGTAGCGGGTCTCGGCGATGGCCGGGTGTACCGGGTGATCCGGGCCTTGACCGCCACGTTCCAGCAACTGGATGTTGCGGTCCAGGTGACGGGCGCTGGTCAGCAGGATGTTCTGCAGATCATCTTCCGGCAGGTGCATGGAGCACGAAGCGCTGACCAGAATGCCGTCCTTGGTGAGCAGGCGCATGGCTTGCTCGTTCAAGCGACGGTAGGCGCCTTCACCGTTCTTCATGTCTTTCTTGCGTTTGATGAACGCCGGCGGGTCGGCAACGATCACGTCGAAACGTTCTTCGCTGGCCTTGAGTTCTTTCAAGGCTTCGAAGACGTCGCCTTCGATGCAGGTCATCTTGTCGGCGAAGCCGTTCAGTGCAGCGTTACGCTCGACACCGTCAAGGGCGAAGCCGGATGCGTCGACGCAAAATACTTCGCTGGCGCCGAATGCCGCAGCCTGCACGCCCCAGCCACCGATGTAGCTATAGAGGTCGAGGACGCGTTTGCCTTTGGCATAGGGGGCCAGGCGGGCGCGGTTCATGCGGTGGTCGTAGAACCAGCCGGTTTTCTGGCCGCCGATCACCGGCGCTTCAAACTTCACGCCGTTCTCTTCCAGCGCGACCCACTCCGGCACCAGACCGAACACGGTTTCGACGTAGCGGTTGAGGCCTTCGGCGTCACGGGCGGCGGAGTCGTTCTTGAACAGGATGCCGCTTGGCTTGAGCACTTGGGTCAGCGCAGCGATCACGTCATCCTTGTGCGCTTCCATGGTTGCCGAGGCAATCTGCACCACAAGGATGTCGCCGAAACGGTCGACCACCAGACCCGGCAGCAGGTCGGAATCGCCGTACACCAGGCGGTAGAACGGCTTGTCGAACAGGCGCTCGCGCAGCGACAGGGCCACGTTCAGACGATGCACCAGCAGCGATTTGTCCAGAGGCAGCTTGATGTCGCGCGACAACAGGCGAGCGCAGATCAGGTTGTTCGGGCTCATCGCGACGATGCCCAGCGGCTTGCCACCGGCGGCTTCGAGAATCGCCTGATCGCCGGCCTTGAAGCCGTGCAGTGGCGTGGCGGCCACATCGATTTCGTTGCTGTAGACCCACAAGTGGCCGTTGCGCAGGCGACGGTCGGCGTTGGCTTTGAGGCGCAGGCTAGGCAGGGACATGACGTCGCTCCGGAAAAAAGAGCGGGAGTATACCGTGTTGATGCGTGTGCAGGTTCAGCGCTGGACATGTGGCGAGGGAGCTTGCTCCCGCCGGGCTGCGAAGCGGCCCCAATTCATGCAACTCGATTCATCAGAAAGAACCGGTTGGCAGGGCTTGCGACTGCTGCGCAGCCGAGCGGGAGCAAGCTCCCTCGCCACAGAGGCGCGTCAGGCAGAGAGCGCGTCGATCAACTCACGGTTGAACGCCGGAATATCGTCCGGCTGACGGCTGCTGATCAGGTGGCCGTCCTTGACCACTTCCTTGTCGACCCAGTTGGCCCCGGCATTCACCAGATCGTCCTTGAGTGTCTTGTAGCTGGTCAGGGTCTTGCCGTTGACCAGCCCGGCGGAAATCAGCAGCCAGCTGCCGTGGCAGATCACCGCGATCGGTTTGCCGGCGGAGGCGCCCGTCTTGACCAGGTGCTGGGCATCCTGGTCGATGCGGATGGTGTCGGAGTTCTGTACGCCGCCCGGCAGGACGATGGCGTCGTACTGCTCGCTGCTGGCGCCTTGAAACGTCTGGTCGACTTTGAAGTCGTCCGCCGGTTTGTCGTGGTTCCAGCCTTTGACCTTGCCGGCCTCGGCCGAAAGGATGTCGACCTGGGCGCCGGCCTGCTCCAGTGCTTGCTTGGGACCGGTCAGTTCGACCTGTTCGAAACCGTCTGTTACCAAAATGGCGACACGCTTGCCGCTGAGGGAATTAGCCATGATTAAGCTCCTGAGTCTGCGGGAAATTGCCGCCGAGCCGGTGCTTGAGTGTCCGGTCGGCATTACAAAGTCCGAAGCCTGAGCGGGAATGAAAGTTCCTGACAAATGCCCACCGGTGTGTCGTCGTGCGGTTTTTAGAGGTTAGAATCGCCGCCTGTCCCAGAGTGTGTACTTATGTCCCAAGAGCTGACCACCGAACAGATTCAACAATCCCTGCAAGGCATCAGTGTGCCGGCGCAGCCGCAGATCATGGTGGATCTGCAAATGGAGCAGTACATGCCCGACCCGGACCTGGAGGTGATCGCCAAGCTGATCTCCCAGGACCCAGGCCTGTCCGGCTCGCTGCTGAAAATCGTCAACTCGCCGTATTACGGCCTGAGCAACAAGATCACCTCGATCCAGCGTGCGGTGAACCTGTTGGGCAGCCGCTCGATCATCAACCTGATCAACGCGCAGTCGATCAAGGGCGAGATGAACGACGACACCATCGTTACCCTCAACCGCTTCTGGGACACCGCTCAGGACGTGGCGATGACCTGCCTGACCCTGGCCAAGCGCATCGGCACCCAGGCCGGTGATGAAGCCTATGCCTTGGGTCTGTTCCATGACTGTGGCGTGCCGTTGATGCTGCAGCGTTTCCCCAATTACATGTCGGTGCTGGAAAAGGCCTATGCCAATGCCAGCGCCGAGTGCCGGGTGGTGGACACCGAAAACAGCGAGTTCAACACCAACCACGCCGTGGTCGGTTACTACACCGCCAAGTCGTGGCGCCTGCCGGAGCACGTCAGCGCGGCGATCGCCAATCACCACAACGCCTTGGCGATCTTCAGCGACGAGTCGTCACGCAACAGCCAACTGAAAAACCTGCTGGCGATCCTGAAGATGGCCGAGCACATCTGCGCGTCCTACCGGGTGCTGGGCAATCAGACCGAAGACTTCGAATGGAACGCTGTCGGTCCACTGGTACTCGACTATGTGGGGCTGTCGGATTACGACTTCGAAACCCTCAAACAAACGATCCGCGACCTCGGCGCGCATTGATTCGAGGACACCATGCCTGAACTGCCGGAAGTCGAAACCACCCGCCGGGGTATTGCCCCGCACCTTGAAGGCCAGCGCGTCAGCCGGGTGATCGTGCGTGACCGCCGGCTGCGCTGGCCGATCCCTGAAGACCTCGATGTGCGCCTGTCCGGGCAGCGCATCGTGCTGGTCGAGCGGCGGGCCAAGTACCTGTTGATCAATGCCGAGGTCGGCACGCTGATCAGTCACCTGGGCATGTCGGGCAACCTGCGGCTGGTGGAAGTCGGCGTGCCGGCGCTCAAGCACGAGCACGTCGATATCGAGCTGGAATCCGGTCTGGCGCTGCGCTACACCGATCCACGCCGTTTCGGCGCGATGCTGTGGAGTACCGACCCGCTCAATCACGAACTGCTGATTCGCCTCGGGCCAGAGCCGTTGACCGATCTGTTCGACGGCGAGCGCCTGTTCCAGTTGTCGCGCGGGCGTTCGATGGCGGTCAAGCCGTTCATCATGGACAACGCGGTGGTGGTGGGCGTCGGCAACATTTACGCGACCGAAGCGCTGTTCGCTGCCGGGATCGATCCGCGCCGCGAAGCCAAAAGCATCTCCCGGGCGCGTTATCTGAAGCTGGCGATCGAGATCAAACGGATTCTCGCTGCAGCCATCGAGCGCGGCGGCACCACGTTGCGGGATTTCATCGGCGGTGACGGGCAGCCCGGCTACTTCCAGCAGGAACTGTTTGTCTATGGTCGCGGCGGTGAGCACTGCAAGGTCTGCGGCACCGGCCTGCGCGAAGTGAAGCTGGGGCAACGGGCCAGTGTGTTCTGTCCGCGCTGCCAGACCTGAGGCAAAAAGCTGAAAAAGTCCTACGGTCTATAGTGAGTTGTCTCACTGTTCAGCCCGAAGGATCGTGCCATGAAGTCCTTGCAAGTCCTGTTTGCAGCACTGCTGCTGTGTTCCAGCCTGGCCGTTCAGGCCACGGAAAACGGCAGCGGTGATCCGCGCTACACCATCCAGAACCCTCCCGCCTACGCCATGATCGGCGATTTGCTGATTGCCCGACCTTTATTGGTGGTGGCAACGGTGCTGGGTGCGGGGGTGTTTGTGGTGTCATTGCCGTTTACCGCGCTGGGTGGCGGGGTAGGTGATGCGGGACAGGCGCTGGTGGTGGATCCGGCGAAAGCGGCGTTTGTGCGCTGTTTGGGGTGTACGGGGGAGGGGTTCGAACAGCGCGAGTGAGCTGATCAGGATGGTGTGGTGTTGCTGATGGCCCTTTCGCGAGCAAGCTCGCTCCCACATTGGAGCGCATTTCAAATGTGGGAGCGAGCTTGCTCGCGAAGAGGCCCGAAAGAGCGCTACAAAATTGCCGGATCAGGCCTTGCCGGTGATCTTGCGGTACTTCTCCATCAACTGTTCTTCAGTCTCCGGATGCGCCTCGTCCAGTGGAATGCAATCCACCGGGCAGACCTGCTGGCACTGCGGTTCGTCGTAGTGACCGACGCACTGGGTGCACAGGTTCGGGTCGATCACATAGATCTCTTCGCCTTGGGAAATGGCGGCGTTCGGGCACTCGGGTTCGCAGACGTCGCAGTTGATGCAATCGTCGGTGATGATCAGGGACATGCTAACTCCAGCCGGGGCGGCAGGCCCGGGCGCTATAAATCAATGCGCGCAATTGTGCCGCATTGGCGAGCGCAGTGCACGCGGCTGCGATCAAGGGCTGAAATCAAAAGCCAGGATCGCAGCCTGCGGCAGCTCCTACTTTTTAAAGCGTAGCGTCAGGGCATCGGCCACGGCCGGGTGCACGAACTTGCTGATATCGCCGCCCAGCGCGGCGATTTCCCGCACCAGCGTCGAGGAAATGAACGAATAACGCTCGGACGGGGTGAGAAACAGGCTCTCGACGTCCGGGGCCAACTGGCGGTTCATGTTGGCCAGCTGGAATTCGTATTCGAAGTCCGACACCGCACGCAGGCCACGCAGGAACACATTGGCGTTCTGCTCCTTGGCGAAATGCGCCAGCAGCGTCGAGAAGCCGACCACTTCGACGTTGGGCAGGTGTTTGGTGACCTCGCGAGCCAGCTCAACCCGTTGTTCCAGCGGGAACAGCGGATTTTTCTTCGGGCTGGCGGCGACCGCAATGATCACGTGATCGAACAGGCGCGAGGCGCGTTCGACCAGATCGCCATGGCCCTTGGTAATAGGGTCGAAGGTACCTGGGTACAACACTCGGTTCATCGCGTCGTCCTGGCGGGAGTCCGTTGGGGAGTCGGATGGTATCGCAGCCGTCCCGGTCGGCCAAGTCGCCTGTTGGGTAAGAAAGCACTATAGACGACGCGATAAACCGGTTTTTTCACGGATTTCTCAGCCGATCAGCGAGGGACGTCGCCAATTGTGCAGTCAGCCCATACACCGACAATTGCGGGTTGGCGCCAATGCTGGTGGGGAACAGCGAGCCGTCGTGAATCGACAGATTGCTCAGTTGATGATGCCGGCCGAGGCTGTCGGTGACCGCGTTTTTCGGCTCTTCGCCCATCGCACAACCGCCCATCACGTGGGCACTGCCCAGGCGCGTGCGGTACAGCTCAAGGCTCAAACTGTCGATCAAAGTGCGGGCTTCGGCCAGGGTTTTCACGTAACGCGCATCGGCGTGCATCGGCATCACGGCTTTGGCGCCGCCGGCAAACTGGATCTCGGCCATGCTGTGAAAGGCGCGGCGCAAGCCTTCCCAGGCGTAAGGCGAGACTTGATAGTCGAGCACTGGCGAACCGTCACCGCGCAATTCGACACTGCCACCGGGGCTGTCCGGGTGGAAACCGTCGCGCAGCAACGCGAGCATCGCGTGGGTGTGCGGCAGGTCGGCCATGTGTTCGGCGTTCTGCTGGCCGAAGCCGCCGAGCAAGGTCGCGGCCAGTGCCGGTTGCAGCGGTGGCACTTCGAGTTTGTAGCCCATCGGCCCGCTGGTGCCGTCCTTCCACTGGAAATGATCCGAGTAGATCGACTGCGGCGCGCCGTAGAACGGGTTGATCACCTCGTCGAAACGCCCGGCGGACATGTTCACCAGATGCAGGAAGGTGCGTTTGCCGAGGCGCTGATGCGGGTCTGGCGCGTCCGAACGCAGCAGCAGGGCCGGGCTGTTGATGCCGCCGCCGGCCAGCACGTAATGCCGGGCCTTGATTGTGATTTTGCGTCCGGTCGGCTCGACGCAGCGCTCGTCCATCGCCACGCATTGCAGGCCGGTGATCTTGTCGCCGCTGATCAACAGCTTTTCCGCACGGGCCAGGTACAGCAACTCGCCACCCTTTTCCAGCGTCGCCGGGATGGTCGTGACCATCATCGACTGCTTGGCGTTGGTCGGGCAGCCCATGCCGCAGTAGCCAAGGTTCCAGCAGCCACGGACGTTGCGCGGGATCACGTGCCAGCGGTAGCCGAGTTGCTCGCAGCCCTTGCGGATCACGTCGTTGTTGGCGTTGGGCGGCACCATCCACGGCGCGACGCCGAGGCGCTGTTCCATTTTTTCGAACCACGGCGCCATCTCGGCCGGACTGTGGCCTTTGACGTTGTGCTCCTTGGCCCAGTGCTCGAGGGTCGGCTCGGGCGTGCGGAAACTCGAGGTCCAGTTGATCAGCGTGGTGCCGCCGACCGCACGGCCCTGGAGGATGGTGATCGCGCCGTCCTTGCTCATGCGGCCGATGCCTTCCTGATAGAGGCTGCTGTAGGCCTGGTCTTCGAGCATCTTGAAGTCGGAACTGGTCTTGAGCGGGCCTTCTTCGATCAGCAGCACTTTGTAACCGGCGGCGCTGAGGATTTCTGCCGTGGTGCCGCCACCGGCACCGCTGCCGATGATGGCCACGTCGGCTTGCAGCGTCAGGTCACCGGTCAGTTGGGCGCCGTTGTAGGTTTTCCAGCCACGGGCGAGGCCTTCGCGGAACGGGTCGGGTACGGGCATGGATCAGGTTCTCTTGTTTTTGTTGTTCTTGCGGGCCTCTTCGCGAGCAAGCCCGCTCCCACATTGAAATGCATTCCCTTGTGGGAGCGAGCTTGCTCGCGAACGGCGCGACTCGATTTCAGACCTTGGGCGGGCCGGGGTAGCCGCAATGGCCCCAGGACTCGGCGCGGGTGTACCAGGCCATCATCACCATCTGCTGCAATGAGCTGTGGCCCATACGCAGCAGGCTCAATGAACTGTTCTGCCAGCGCTCGAGGAAGTGGCGCAACGCCTCGGGGCTGGCGTTTTCCCAACTGCCCCAAATGCCCGTGAGCGGGCCACGGGTGACCGCCATGCCGAGCACATCGAACAGTTGTCGGGTGAGCTTGAGCATTTCCGGCGACAGGTGATCGAGGCTGTAGTCCAGCGACTTCAGGGTGCCATCCACCGCACCGGGCATTTTCTCGGCGGCCACGGCGCCTTCGAGCATCACCGGAATCAGTGCACGCAGAAACAGCAGGTCGCCGTCGCGCAAAGTGACGAAGCCATTGGCCGCGACACTCGATGAACAGCCACTGAGGCTGGCGCCAAGGCCGGCGGTGGCGAGGAACGCTGTGGCGCCGAGGCTGAATTTCAGCAGGCCACGGCGCGACAGGGCAGGAGTTTCGGTCAGGCTTGGGTGCATTGTTGTTATTACCCGGCGGTGACGACGATTAGCGGATGAACAGCTTCTGGATCAGTTTCTGAATCGATTTGCCGTAGGGCGGATAAATCAGCTTCGCTGCATTGAAGCGCTGTTTGATCAGCACGCCCTTGGCCTTGCTGAAGGTCAGGAAGCCTTCATGGCCGTGGTAATGGCCCATGCCCGAAGGGCCGATGCCGCCGAACGGCATGTCGTCCTGCGCCACGTGCAGCAGGGTGTCGTTCAGGCACACGCCGCCGGAGTGGGTTTCGTGCAGCACGCGATCCTGCTCGCGCTTGTCGTAGCCAAAGTAGTAAAGCGCCAGAGGACGCGGGCGCTGATTGATGTAGGCAAACGCCTGATCGAGGTCTTGATACGGCACGATCGGCAGCAGCGGGCCGAAGATTTCGTCCTGCATCACGGTCATCTCATCAGTGACATTGAGCAGCAGGCTGTGCGGCATGCGCCGGCCCTGGCCCTGTTCGAACAGCGGGATCAGCAGCGCGCCCTTGCTCGTGGCGTCGCTGACATAACCGTTGAGCCGAGCCAGTTGGCGCTCGTTGATGATCGCGGTGTAGTCCGGGTTGTCGGCGAGGGTTGGATAGAAATTGTTGACCACCTGACGATAGGCTTCGACGAACGCGCCGACGCGGTCTTGCGGCACCAGCACGTAATCGGGGGCGACGCAGGTCTGCCCGGCATTCAGGGTTTTACCGAAGGCGATGCGTTCGGCGGCGTCCTTGAGCGGCACGTCGCGAGAGACGATGGCCGGGGACTTGCCGCCCAGTTCGAGGGTCACCGGGGTCAGGTTTTCCGCCGCAGCGCGCATCACGTGTTTGCCGATGCTCGTGGCACCGGTGAACAGCAGGTGATCAAAACGCAGGCGGGAGAACGCCACGCCGATGTCGGCCTCGCCGAGCACCACGCAGACCAGATCTTCGGGGAAAATCCGTCCCAGCAGGGTCTTGAGCAACTGGCCGGTGGCCGGGGTCGATTCACTGAGCTTGAGCATCACCCGGTTGCCCGCTGCCAGCGCGCCGACCAGTGGACCGATGGCCAGATACAACGGGTAGTTCCACGGGACGATGATGCCGACCACGCCGAGCGGCTGGTACACGACTTTGGCCGACGCCGGCTGGAAGGCCATGCCGACTTTGCGCCGCGAAGACTTCATCCAGCCTCTGAGGTGGCGGCTGGCGTAATGGATGCCGTGCAGGCTGGGCATCAGTTCGGCGAGCAGGGTTTCATCGGCGCTGCGATGACTGAAATCCGCGCTGATGGCCTCGACCAGCGCCTGCCGCTCGTTGCTGAGCAATTCACGCAACGCCTTGAGCCACTGCTGGCGCTGATCTGCCGGCGGCATCGGGTTGGCGGCATAGGCGGCGCGCTGTGCCGCGAACAGCCGATCCAGCTCTTCCAGGGGCTGTTGCAGCGTTTGCAGATAAGCAATGTCGGCAGTCATCGTCGGCTCCGGATTTATTGTAGTGATGACGTTCTAGAGTATATGCTCTAGAAAGTCAAATGACTTCCCGACACAGCTTTGTTTTATCCCATTCCGGTTAGGTCGTAAGATGCTCCTCACCGCACTCTGAATTAAAGCTCAAGCCATGGCCCCACGAATAAAAACCAGCGAGCGCATCGTGCAGAACAGCCTCGAACTGTTCAATCAGCAGGGCGAGCGCAGCATCAGCACCAATCACATCGCCGCCCACATGGAGATTTCTCCGGGCAATCTGTACTACCACTTCCCGAACAAGCAGGCGATCATCGCCGTGCTGTTCAGTGAGTACGAGACGCTTGTGGACAGCTTTCTGCGCCCGCCGCAGGGGCGTGCCGCCACCGTCGAAGACAAGCGCTATTACCTCAAGGAGCTGCTGTCGGCGATGTGGGGCTACCGCTTTCTGCATCGGGATCTCGAGCACCTGCTCGACAGCGATCCGGACCTGGCCGCGCGCTACCGGCGTTTTTCCCAGCGCTGCGTGATCCAGGGCATGGCGATCTACGAGGGCTTCGTCGCCGCTGGCATCCTCAAGATGGATCGGGTGCAGATCGAATCCCTGACGATCAATGCCTGGATCATCCTCACCTCGTGGGTGCGCTTTCTGTGCACCACCCGGGAAAACTCCAATCACCTCAGCGAACAGGCCATCAAGCGTGGCGTGTATCAGGTGCTGGTGCTGGAAGCCGGATTCGTTACCGATCAGGCGCGCGAAGAGGTGAATGCCTTGTTCGACGAGTTCTACGTGCCGCTGGCCCAGGCCCTCGAGGAAGGGCGGTAAACCATTTCGAAGTCGCTCACAGGAGTCCGTTATGCCGATTGCGCAACTGCTCAGCCCGAATGCACTGGATGTCCGCAAGGAGCAGCCGGAGCTGGTGATTCTCGATTGTCGTTTTGCCCTCGAAGACCCGGACTACGGGCAGCGCAGCTATGCCGAAGGGCACATCGCCGGCGCCCGCTTCGCCGACCTTGAGCGCGACCTCAGCGGCAAGGTGATCAAAGGCGTCACCGGACGTCACCCGCTGCCTGAACCGGCGGCGCTGATCGAGCGTCTGCAGACGTGGGGCATCAATGCCGACAGCGATGTGGTTTTGTACGACGACGGCCCCGGTGCCTATGCGGCTCGGGCCTGGTGGTTGCTGGCGTGGCTGGGAAAGCGCGACGGCGTGTTCATTCTCGACGGCGGGCTCAAGGCCTGGCACGCGGTGGGTTTGCCACTGAGCCTGGATGCGCCATCGGTCACCCGGGGCAACTTCAGCGGGCAGCCGGACATGAAACTGCTGCTGAGTGCCGAGCAATTGCAGCAACGCCTCGGTCAGCCAAGCTTGACCCTGATCGACGCCCGGGCCTTGCCGCGTTTCAAGGGTGAGGTGGAGCCGATTGACCCGATTGCCGGGCACATTCCCGGTGCGCAATGCGCAGCGTTTACCGAAAACCTCGGCAGCGACGGGCGATTCCTGCCGGCGGAGCAGCTCAAGCAGCGCTTTGCCGCGAAACTCGGCGAGCGTTCACCTGCGGAACTGGTCGCCTATTGCGGCTCCGGGGTGACGGCGTGTCACAACCTGTTTGCGTCGTGTCTGGCGGGGTATCCGCTGGGTTCGTTGTATGCCGGGTCGTGGAGTGAGTGGATCAACGAGCCTTCTCGGGGCATCGCCACCGGCGAATAACCACCACAAATCACCCTTGTGGGAGCGGGCTTGCTCGCGAAAGCGGTGTGTCAGTCAACCATGATGTGTGCTGAAACACCGCTTTCGCGAGCAAGCCCGCTCCCACAGGGGTTAATCGTCGCCGATAGATTGTCGGGCACTGCGATACGCCGCCGGCCCCACGCCATACACCTGCTTGAACTGCCGGCTCAGATGACTCTGGTCGGCAAAGCCCAACTGCATGGCGACTTCCACCGGCAGGCAACCGTGCTGCAATAAGCCCCGGGCCGTGGCGATGCGCTGCTGCATCAGCCAGGTGTGCGGTGGCATGCCGGTGGCGCGGCGGAATACCCGGGCGAAGTGGAAGGGCGACAGATTCACCGCAGCCGCCAGTTCTTCCAGCGACGGCGGCGCGGCGAGCTGGGCATGCAGCAACTCCTTGGCCATCATCACCGCGCGGTGTTCCTTGCCCGGTTTGCCGTTGATCTGCACCGCCGCATGCCGTTGCAACAGCAGCATCATCATTTCGCGCCACATCGTCTGCTGTTGCAGCGCGGTGGCCGGGCTTTCCAGCAAGCGATGCAGCTGACAGAAACCGTTGACCAGATCCGGGTCGCGGTACAGCGTCGCGCCAAACGCCGGCATCGGCGCGGTCGGCAGTTCCAGTTCTTCGAGCAGGGAAACGATCTGACCGGTATCGGGATAAAACGCCCGGTACAGCCAGCCGTCCTCGGTGCCCTTGTGCCCGGTGTGCAATTCGTCCGGGTTGATCAGCACCAGCGTGCCGCTGCCAGCCAGGTGTTCGGCGCCGCGATAGCGATAACGCTGGGCGCCGGCCATGATCATGCCGATCACATAGCCGTCGTGGACGTGCGGGGCGAAGCGATGCTCGATGTAGCGCGCCGACAGCAACTCGACCCCGGCCAGTGGCGCGGTCTGCCAGAAACGGATCGACTCGCCCTGGTCGCTCATGACGTCACACGGGCCAACCATTGCGGGATGCGCCGTTCCAGGTAGTAACCGGGCTGGCGCAACGTGCCATCGACAAACCCGACATGCCCACCCTTGGCCTGCAGCTCGAACTGGGTGGTGGCGGACAACTCCTCGGCCGTCGGCAGGCTGTGGGGGAACACGAACGGATCGTCAGCGGCTTGAATGATCAGGGTCGGGGTGCGGATCTCGCCGAGAAAGTAGCGACTAGACGCCCGGCGATAGTAATCCTCGGCATCGGTAAAACCGTGCAGCGGCGCGGTGACCCGGCCGTCGAAGTCCCAGAAAGTCCGCATGTTCTCCAGCGAACCGAGCGCCGCCAGAGCCGCCAGGCCATCCTCGCGCCCGTCGTGCTGGAACTGCCGTTGCTTGTTCTTGATGTAGGCGACCATCTCGCGCATGAAATGCGCCTGATAGACCTTGGAGAAACCCTGACCGATCCGGTCCGCACACTGATCAAGGCGAAACGGCACCGACACCGCCACCGCACCGAGCACGCCGCTGTCGCTGCCGGTCTCGCCGAGATGCTTGAGCAACACATTGCCGCCGAGGGAATAACCGACCGCATACAGCGGCGCCAGCGGGCGTTTGGCGCGCAAGTGTTGGATGGCTTCGGCGAGGTCTTCGCTGGCGCCGGAGTGGTAGCTGCGCGGCAGCAGATTGGGTTCACCGGAGCAGCCGCGCCAGTTCAGCGCGACACTGGCCCAGCCTTGTGCGGCGAGGGCAGCCTGAATTCCGGCGACGTAGGGCGAATTGGAAGAACCGGTCAATCCGTGCAGCACCAGCACTAGCGGCGCGTCGGCGCTGTGCGGACCATGCCAGTCGAGGTCGAGGAAGTCCCCGTCGTCCAGCCACAGGCGTTCACGCTCGCGTTCAAGGTGGACGGTTTTGCGCCACAGCGGCCCCCACAAGGTTTGCAGGTGCGGATTGCCGAGGCCGAAGGCGGGGGTGAAGCGTTCAGTTTCCAGAGTGCACACACCTTTTGTGGCGAGGGAGCTTGCTCCCGCTGGGGCGCGAAGCGGCCCTTTTTTGGGACTGCTGCGCAGTCCAGCGGGAGCAAGCTCCCTCGCCACAGGGTTGTTCAATACGTTCAGTTGACTGCCATACGTTGCCACAACGCGTAGTACACCCGCCCGGATTTCTGCTCGCGGTGCAGGCGCCAGTTGCCCGGCAGGCCCAGCGTCGAAGGCGCGGTCTCGCTTTCAGTGTAGATCCACGAATCCGGCGCCAGCCATTGGCGTTCTTCCAGCAAAGTGCAGACGGCTGGCAACAGGTTCTGGTTGAACGGCGGATCGAGAAATACCAGATCGAACGGCGTGGCGACCTGGGTTTCCAGATAACGCAGCGCGTCGGCGGTCTGCACCTGGCCGTTGGTGCAGCGCAGGGTGCCAAGGTGTTCCTTCAGGCTCGATACCGCAACGTTGCTGGCATCCAGCGCCTGGCCCATGGCCGCGCCGCGGGACAATGCCTCCAGAAACAGCGCGCCGCTGCCGGCGAACGGATCCAGCACCTTGGCCCCGGCCACATATGGCGCGAGCCAGTTGAACAGGGTTTCGCGCACGCGATCCGGCGTCGGGCGCAGGCCGGGGGCATCAGGGAAGCTCAGTTTGCGGCTGCGCCATTCGCCGCCGATGATGCGCAGCTGGTTCACACCGTTGTGGACGTTCTGCGCAGGTTTTTTAGGGCGAGTAGCCATTAATGCTCCGGAACCCCGAGCGGTTGCTCGGCAGGTTTATCAGATGGGGCCGGTAACGGCTTTTGCGGCACGGTCGGGCCAGCGCTGACGATGACCAGTTTGTCCGTGCTCAGGTGTTTGTTCATCGCGTCTTTGACCTGTTCGACGGTCAGGCTCTGGGACTGACGCATGAAGTCATCCAGATAGCTCAGCGGCAGATTATAGAAACCCATGGCGCCCAGCTGGCCGACGATATCGGCGTTGCTCGCGGTGGACAGCGGGAAGCTGCCGGCCAGTTCGCGTTTGGCATCATCGAGTTCTTTCTGGGTCGGGCCAGTCTTCAGGTAATCGGCGAGCACGTCCTGCACCAGTTTCAGGGTGCCTTCGCTCATTTCCGCACGGGTCTGCAGGTTGATCATGAACGGGCCGCGAGCCTGCATCGGGCTGAACCCGGAATACACGCCGTAGGTCAGGCCGCGCTTCTCGCGCACTTCGCTCATCAGACGGGTACCGAAACCGCCGCCACCGAGGATCTGGTTGCCCATCGACAGCGCCGCGTAATCCGGGTCGTCACGGTCGATGCCCAGTTGCGCGAGCAACAGGTTGGTCTGCTTCGACGGAAACTCGATGTGATTGATGCTGGCTTTCGGTTCCTGCGGCTGGGCGATCTTCGCCAGTGCCGGGCCTTTCGGCAGGGCAGAGGAGACCTGATTGGCAATCGCCTCGGCCTCGGCGCGAGACAAGTCACCGACCAGCGCGATCACCACGTTGCCGGCCGCGTAGGCCTTGGCGTGGAACTCACGCAGTTGCGCCAGAGTGATCTTCGGCACGCTCTGCGCATTACCGTCGCTGGAATGCGCATACGGGTGGTCGCCGTACAAACGCTTCATCAGCTCGAGGCTGGCGAGTTTGCCGGGGTTCTGTTTCTGGTATTCGAAACCGGCGAGCATCTGGTTCTTGATGCGCGCGAAGGAATCGGCCGGGAAGGTCGGTTTGCCCACCACCTCGGAGAACAGCTTCAGCGCCGGCTCGCGCTTGTCGGCGGCACTCAGACTGCGCAGCGAAGCCAGCGCCATGTCCTTGTAGGCGCCGTTGCCGAAATCCGCCCCGAGGCTTTCGAAGCCCTGGGCGATGGCGCCAACGTCCTTGCCCGCCACGCCCTCGTTGAGCATGGCGTTGGTCAGGATTGCCAGGCCCGGCGCATTGCCGTCCTGGCTGCTGCCCGCGGCGAAGATCAGGCGCATGTCGAACATCGGCAGCTCATGGGCTTCGACGAACAGCACCTTGGCGCCTTCGGCGGTGTTCCAGCTCTGCACGTCGAGCTTGCGGCTGGCCGGGGCCTTGCCATCGAGTTCGGCCAGCGATTGCAGCTTCTGGCTGGACTTGGCGTTGTCCAGTGCTTCACTGGCGTCGGTTTTAACGCCGGGCATCAGATAGAACGCGGCAGAGCCGATCACAGCGATGGCGATCAGGCCGAGCAACAGGCGCGGGGTTTTACGCTCACTCATGAGTCGTCTCCAGTGGCAGGACATGGGCGACGCTGAGACGTTCGCGGGTGAAATACAGCTTGGCGGCGTTCTGGATGTCTTGCGGGGTCACGCTTTCCAGATCGGCGAGTTCGGTGTCCATCAATTTCCATGACAGACCGACCGTTTCCAGTTGGCCAATGGCGGTGGCCTGGCTGGTGATCGAGTCACGTTCGAACACCAGACCGGCGATCACTTGCGCACGCACGCGCTCCAGTTCTTCGGCGGACGGTGCGGTGGTTTTCAGCTGTTCCAGCAGTTTCCACAGACCGGCTTCAGCTTGCGCCATGGTCTTGTTCTTCTGCGTGTTCGGCGTCGCCGACAGGGTGAACAGGCTGTCGCCACGGGTGTAGGCGTCGTAGCTCGACGAACCGCCGGAGACCAGCTCTTCGCCGCGCTCCAGTTGCGTCGGGATACGCCCGCTGTAGCCGCCGTCGAGCAGCGCCGAGATCAGGCGCAGGGCGTTGACCGAGCGCTTGTCTTCAGCGGTGGCGATGCTGGGCACGTTGAAACCGAGCATCAGGCTGGGCAGTTGAGTCTGCACATGCAGGGTGATCTGGCGCTCACCCGGCTCGGCCAGTTCCAGCGGTTTCTTCGCTGGCGGCACCTCGCGCTTGGCAATCGGCCCGAAATAGCGCTGGGCGAGGGTCTTCACCTCATCAGGGGTGACGTCACCGACCACTACCAGCGTGGCGTTGTTCGGCACATACCAGGACTGATACCAGTGCCGCAGCTCTTCGACTTTCATCCGGTCCAGGTCCGCCATCCAGCCGATGGTCGGCGTGTGGTAGCCGCTGGCCGGGTAAGCCATCGCCTTGTAGCGCTCGTAAGCCTTGGACATCGGCTTATCGTCAGTGCGCAGGCGACGCTCTTCCTTGATGACTTCGATTTCCTTGGCGAACTCGTCGGCCGGCAGGCGCAGATTGGCCATGCGGTCGGCTTCCAGTTCGAAGGCCACGCCCAGACGGTCGCGGGCCAGCACCTGGTAATACGCGGTGAAATCGTCGCTGGTGAAGGCGTTTTCTTCGGCGCCCAGATCGCGCAGGATCAACGAGGCTTCGCCGGGGCCGACTTTCTCGCTGCCCTTGAACATCATGTGCTCAAGCGCGTGGGACAGGCCGGTCTGGCCCGGGGTTTCGTAGCTGGAACCGACCTTGTACCAGACCTGCGACACCACCACCGGCGCGCGATGGTCTTCGCGCACGACGACCTTCAGACCATTGTCGAGGGTGAATTCGTGGGTCGGTTGCGGGTCGGCCGCCAGGGCCGAAAGGGGCAGGCAGACTGTGCTGAACAGCAGGCCTGCAGCGCGGCGGGCTAGAGCATTCATTCGTTTTTTAACCTGTTGGGCTGCCCGCTTGGTCTTAGCGTCGGCGGGCGAGAGGGTGCTAGGATACTGATCCGTTTTACCGGCGACCACGCCTATCAGGTTTTCAGGCCTGAACCGGCTGTATGGGTTTGCGGCAGAAAGCTGCGGTTTATCGACTAGACTTCGCTTTTTCGCCGATTTTGCCGGTTTAGTCCTTCGTTTATACGATTCTTTGAGGTGCCGCTGGCGCCTCGACAAAATGTTGCGCGTGAACAAGCTGGATGAAACACAGTCTGTTCTGCATCGAATATTTATTTGCCGGGGCGCCCTTATGGCGCGTCGCTACCGTGAGATAGCCGTCCTCCATGTTTGGTTCCAACGACGACAAGAAGACCCCAGCTGCGGCTGGCGAGAAGAAAAGCCTGTTCGGATGGCTGCGTAAGAAACCGCAGGAACCCGTCGTCGAACAGCCGCCCGCGATTCCTGAGTCGGCTCCGACGCCAGCGCCTGCTATAGAAGAAGAGCCGGCGCCGATCGTGCTGCCGATTGCCGAGCCGGTGCTGCAACCGGTCGAGCCCGAGCCAGAACCTGAAACCCCGGTGGCGGCCGAGCTGCCACTGACCCCGGCGACCGAGCCGTGGCTGACCTTGCCGGTGGCGGAAGAACCGGTGGCCTTGGTCGAAGAGGCCGCGCCGCATGTGACGCCGCCGATTCCGGCGCCGGCAGCGTTCGTTCCTGAAGTTGCTCCGGCGCCTGTGGTTGAGCCAGTTGTCGAGCCTGCACCGGTTGTTGCCGAGCCGGCGGCCCCGGTGTTCGTTGCCCCTGTTTCGCCGGTCGTTCAGCAACTCGAGCCTGCACCTGCACCTGCACCTGCACCTGCACCTGCACCGGTCGTTGCTGCTCCGGTTGTGCCGGTGGAAGTGGTTGCTGAAACGCCAGTCGAAGCGACGCGCAGCGAAGAAACCAAAGTCGGCTTCTTCGCCCGCCTCAAGCAAGGCTTGTCGAAAACCAGCGCCAGCATCGGCGAGGGCATGGCCAGCCTGTTTCTCGGCCGTAAAACCATCGATGACGACCTGCTCGATGAGCTGGAAACCCGCCTGCTGACCGCCGATGTCGGTGTCGAAGCCACCACCCAGATCATCCAGCGCCTGACCCAGAAGGTCGCCCGCAAAGAGCTGGCCGACGCCGACGCGCTGTACAAGTCTTTGCAGGCCGAGCTGGCGGCGATGCTCAAGCCGGTCGAGCAGCCGCTGAAAATTGCCTCGCAGCACAAGCCGTTCGTGATTCTGGTGGTCGGCGTCAATGGCGCTGGCAAGACCACCACCATCGGCAAACTGGCGAAGAAGCTGCAACTGGAAGGCAAGAAAGTCATGCTCGCTGCCGGTGACACCTTCCGCGCCGCTGCCGTTGAGCAGCTGCAGGTCTGGGGCGAGCGCAACAAGATCCCGGTGATCGCCCAGCACACCGGCGCCGACTCTGCGTCGGTGATCTTCGACGCCGTGCAGGCCGCCAAGGCCCGTGGCATCGACGTGCTGATCGCCGACACCGCCGGTCGTCTGCACACCAAAGACAACCTGATGGAAGAGCTGAAGAAAGTTCGCCGGGTGATCGGCAAGCTCGACGCCGACGCGCCGCACGAAGTGCTGCTGGTGCTCGATGCCGGCACCGGTCAGAACGCGATCAACCAGGCCAAGCAATTCAACCAGACCGTCGAACTGACCGGCCTGGCGCTGACCAAGCTGGACGGTACCGCCAAGGGCGGGGTGATTTTCGCCCTGGCCAAGCAGTTTGGCCTGCCGATCCGCTACATCGGCGTCGGTGAAGGCATCGACGATCTGCGTACCTTTGAAGCCGAACCCTTTGTCCAGGCACTGTTTGCCGAGCGGGAGCGTTCATGATTCGTTTCGAACAGGTCGGTAAACGCTACCCGAACGGTCACGTCGGCTTGCATGAGCTGAGCTTTCGAGTCCGTCGTGGCGAGTTTCTGTTTGTCACCGGTCACTCCGGTGCCGGTAAGTCCACGCTGTTGCGCCTGTTGCTGGCGATGGAGCGTCCGACCAGCGGCAAACTGCTGCTGGCCGGGCAGGATCTGAGCACCATCAGCAACGCGCAGATTCCGTTCCTGCGTCGACAGATCGGCGTGGTGTTCCAGAATCACCAGTTGCTGTTTGATCGCACGGTGTTCAACAACGTCGCGCTGCCGCTGCAGATCCTCGGACTGTCCAAGGCCGAGATCGCCAAGCGCGTCGATTCGGCGCTGGAGCGCGTGGCGTTGTCGGATAAAACCGATCTGTACCCGGGCGACCTGTCCACCGGTCAGCAACAGCGCGTCGGCATCGCCCGCGCCATCGTGCACCGTCCGGCCCTGCTGCTGGCGGACGAACCGACCGGTAACCTCGACCCGCGTCTGGCGGCCGAGATCATGGGCGTGTTCGAAGACATCAACCGGCTGGGCACCAGCGTGCTGATCGCCAGTCACGACCTGGCCCTGATTGCGCGTATGCGCCACCGCATGCTGACCTTGCAGCGCGGCCGATTGATCGGCGACGGGGAGGCCGGCGTATGAGTGCGACACGCAGTCCGAAGGTTTCCGAGCGCGTGGCCCCGAAAGCCGCCGACCCGCAGCCGCCGAAGAAGAAAAAACACGACGATGACGACGGCCCGGACTTTTCCACGCTGTTGCGTTCGTGGATCGAAAGTCACCGCGCCAGCCTGCTCGACAGCCTGCGTCGCCTCGGCAAGCAGCCGATCGGCAGCTTTTTCACCTGCATGGTGATGGCCGTGGCGTTGAGCCTGCCGATGGGCCTGTCGCTGCTGATCAACAACGTCGAGCGTCTCGGCGGTTCGTGGCAGCGTGCGGCGCAGATTTCGCTGTACCTGCAGCTGGATGCCACGCCCGCGCAGGGTGAGGCGTTGCGCGAGCAGATCAAAGGCATGCCCGGCGTTGCTGATGCCGAATATGTCGGCCGTGATCAGGCGCTGGAGGAGTTCCAGCAGCAGTCCGGTCTGGGCGAGGCCCTGCGCGAGCTGCCGGAAAACCCGCTGCCGGGCGTGGTGCTGGTGACCCCGAACGAGGTCGACAAGCCGACTCTGGAAGCATTAAGACAAAAACTTTCCGAGCTGCCGAAGGTACAACAGGCGCAACTTGATCTAGTCTGGGTCGAGCGTCTGGCCGCTATCCTCAAGCTCGGTGACCGTTTTGTCTTCGGTCTGACGGTGCTGCTGGTTTCTGCATTACTTTTGGTGATAGGCAATACCATTCGTCTTCATATTGAAAACCGCCGAACAGAGATAGAAGTGATTAAACTCGTCGGCGGCACTGACAGCTATGTGCGTCGTCCCTTTCTTTATATGGGCGCGTTGTATGGCTTCGGTGCGGGTGTTCTGTCCTGGGGAGTGCTGGCGTTCGGCCTCAACTGGCTGAACGACGCGGTGGTTGGACTGGCCGGTTTGTACGGCAGTGATTTCGCACTGGCCGGAGTGCCAGTTGCCGACGGTCTGTCGCTCTTGCTTGGCGCGGTGCTGTTGGGTTATATCGGTGCATGGATTGCAGTCGCACGTCATCTCAGGGAGCTGGCGCCGAAGTAGAATCTTTTTTGCGCGTGATTGACCTTGCGGTTTTTTTGGGAACTTGTACTTGAATTCCCGGTCAATTTTTCGCAGTGCCGAGAGGCACGAGTATGTAAGTGGGAGGTTTTTTCGCATGACCAATTCTTTGCAACCTGCGTATGCGTTGGTTCCGGGTGCGAACCTGGAAGCCTATGTGCACACCGTCAACAGCATTCCATTGCTGACGCCGGAGCAGGAGCGTGAACTGGCCGAGAGTCTCTACTATGAGCAGGATTTGGGGGCGGCTCGGCAGATGGTGCTCGCCCACCTGCGTTTTGTCGTACACATTGCCCGTAGCTATTCCGGCTACGGTCTGGCTCAGGCTGACCTGATCCAGGAAGGCAACGTCGGCCTGATGAAGGCCGTGAAGCGCTTCAACCCGGAAATGGGTGTGCGTCTGGTGTCGTTCGCCGTGCACTGGATCAAGGCGGAAATTCACGAGTTCATCCTGCGCAACTGGCGCATTGTGAAAGTCGCGACCACCAAGGCCCAGCGCAAGCTGTTCTTCAACCTGCGCAGCCAGAAGAAACGTCTGGCGTGGCTGAACAACGAGGAAGTCCACCGTGTGGCGGAAAGCCTTGGCGTCGAACCACGTGAAGTGCGCGAGATGGAAAGTCGTCTGACCGGTCATGACATGGCCTTCGATCCGGCTGCTGAAGCCGATGACGACAGTGCTTTCCAGTCGCCGGCCAACTACCTGGAAGACCACCGGTACGACCCGGCGCGTCAACTGGAAGATGCCGACTGGAGCGACAACTCCAACCACAACCTGCACGAAGCGCTGGAAGTGCTGGACGAACGTAGCCGCGACATCCTCTACCAGCGCTGGCTGGCAGAAGAAAAAGCCACGCTGCACGACCTGGCGCAGAAGTACAACGTGTCGGCCGAGCGAATCCGTCAGCTCGAGAAGAGCGCGATGAACAAGCTCAAGTTGTCGATCGCCGCATAACCGGCGGTCAGGCAATAAAAAACGCCTCGATCAGTGATGATCGGGGCGTTTTCGTTTCTGGCTCAACACAAACCCCTGTAGGAGCGATCCTGCTCGCGAATGCGGTTTATCAGTGACATCAATGCAAGCTGACACACCGCTTTCGCGAGCAAGCCCGCTCCCACAGTGATTGATGGTGTCTGAATAATTGAATGTGGTTATTCGGCCCAAGGCGCCCGGCGCGAGTCGTTGAGCCCCAGCAGATAACTGGTCCCGCCCAACTGGCTCATCTGCTGCCGAATCCACCCGGCCCGGCGTGACACATAAGCCGTAGGATGGCTGGCGCTCCACACTCGCGGGTTGGGCAGCACCGCCGCCAGATAACTCGCCTGCTGCCGCGATAACGACTTGGCACTCACGCCAAAGTGATGGCGTGCCGCCGCTTCGGCACCAAACACCCCGTCGTCCCACTCGACGCTGTTCAGATAAACCTCAAGAATCCGCTGCTTGGGCCAGAACACCTCGATCAGTGCGGTAAACCACGCCTCCAGGCCTTTGCGCAGGTAACTGCGGCCCGACCACAGAAACAGGTTCTTGGAGACTTGCTGGCTCAAAGTGCTGGCGCCGCGAATCGAACCGCCGAGCTCGTTGTGGGCCAATGCAGCCTGGATCGCGCCGAAGTCAAAACCCCAGTGCTCGGGAAATTTCTGGTCTTCGCCGGCCATGACCGCGACCTTGAGGTCGTCGGAGATCTCGTCCCACGGCTTCCAGGTGCGCTGCAGGTCAATCGGCTCGCCGTCGACCCAGGATTCGATCTTGCGCTCGACCATCAGCGCCGTGCCCGGCGGTGGCACGAAGCGAAACAGCAACACCAGCAATACACTGCCGCCCGCGAACCAGAGCAGGGCCTTCGTGAGACGACGCAAAAGTGAACGCAGCATAGAGATGGCTTGGCCGAACCGATAGAGCGGGCCATTATACAGACCCTGCCGAACGAGTCTGACTGGAGTTCCACATGCTGCGTGGCTTTCTGATGCTGGCCGCTTTCTTTGGTTTTACCGGTGTGGGCCTGGGCGCCTTCGCCGCTCATGGCCTGAAGAGCCGCCTGACCCCCGAGTATCTGGCGATTTTCCACACCGGCGTGACCTATCAACTGGTGCACACCCTGGCGCTGCTCGGCGTTGCGCTGCTCGCCACGCAGATTCAGGGACGTCTGGTGACCTGGGCCGGTATTTCGTTCGCCGTCGGCATCCTGTTGTTCTCGGGCAGTCTGTATGTGCTGACCACCACCGGCATCAGCAAGGTCGGCATCATCACCCCGTTCGGCGGTCTGGCGTTTCTGCTCGGCTGGCTGTGCCTTGGACTGGCCGCCTGGCGCCTGCAGTAACCGCTTGACGCTTGGTGCTGACCTTTAGGTCATGATCGGGCTAGAATGCCACCCCCTAAAAATGATGGCGGCCTGGCGCATGCGCATTCAGTTGAACGGCGAATCCCTTGAACTGCCCGACGGTGAAACCGTTGCGGCCCTGATCACCCGCCTGGAACTGACCGGACGCCGGGTGGCAGTCGAACTCAATCTGGACATCGTTCCACGCAGCCAGCATGCCGAGACCGTTCTCAACGACGGCGACAACGTCGAAGTGGTGCACGCCATCGGTGGCGGCTAGCCGCCGGGTCCGCAAGGGCACAGAATTCTGCAAGACCCTCACCCTTAAAGAGGATTCCCCATGAGCATCGTTCGTAGCGACAAGCCTTTTGTTCTGGCCGGTCGTACTTACCAGTCGCGTTTGCTGGTCGGTACCGGCAAGTACCGTGACATGGAAGAAACCCGTCAGGCCATCGAAGCCTCGGGTGCCGAGATCGTCACCTTCGCCGTGCGCCGTACCAACCTCGGTCAGATCGAAGGCGAGCCGAACCTGCTCGACGTGCTGTCGCCGGATCGCTACACCTTCCTGCCGAACACCGCCGGTTGCTACGACGCTATCGAAGCCGTGCGCACCTGCCGCCTGGCCCGTGAGCTGCTCGATGGTCACAACCTGGTGAAGCTGGAAGTGCTGGCCGACCAGAAAACCCTGTTCCCCAACGTGATCGAAACCCTCAAGGCCGCAGAAACGCTGGTCAAGGAAGGCTTCGACGTGATGGTTTACACCAGTGATGACCCGATCATCGCTCGCCAACTGGCGGAAATCGGCTGCATCGCGGTCATGCCGCTGGCCGGTCTGATCGGTTCCGGTCTGGGGATCTGTAACCCGTACAACCTGCAGATCATCCTCGAAGAAGCGAAAATTCCGGTGCTGGTGGATGCCGGTGTCGGTACCGCTTCCGACGCCACCATCGCCATGGAGCTGGGCTGTGACGCCGTGCTGATGAACTCGGCCATCGCCCACGCCCAGCAACCGGTGATGATGGCCCAAGCCATGCAACACGCGATCGTCGCGGGCCGTCTGGCCTACCTCGCCGGCCGCATGCCGAAAAAACTCTATGCCAGCGCCTCTTCGCCGCTGGATGGTCTGATCAAGTAAGAGCCATTGATGACTGAATCGAACGACACGCCTCTCCAGACGGAAGAGGGCGACGAGCGCCAACACCGCCGCATCAAGAGCTTCGTGATGCGCGCCGGGCGCATGACCGAGGGCCAGCAACGTGGTCTGGATCAGGGCGCGCCGCTGTACGTGCTGCCGCTGGCCGACGCGCCAGTGGATTACGATCAGGTGTTCGGCCGGTCGGCGCCGCGCTCGCTGGAGATCGGTTTCGGCATGGGCCACTCGCTGCTGGAAATGGCCGCGGCGGCGCCGGATCAGGACTTCATCGGTGTGGAAGTGCACCGTCCCGGTGTCGGCGCGCTGCTCAATGGCGTGCTGACTCAGGGCCTGACCAACCTGCGGGTCTACGATTGCGATGCGATCGAAGTGCTCAACCGCTGCATCGCCGACAACAGCCTCGATCGCCTGATGCTGTTCTTCCCGGATCCATGGCACAAGAGCCGTCACCACAAGCGTCGTATCGTTCAGGCGTCCTTCGCCGAACTGGTGCGCAGCAAGCTGAAGGTTGGCGGCATCCTGCACATGGCCACCGACTGGGAGCCGTACGCCGAGTACATGCTGGAAGTGATGAACGTCGCCCCGGGCTACCGCAACCTCGCCGAAGACGGCAAATGCGTACCACGCCCGGCCGAACGGCCGATCACCAAGTTCGAACGCCGCGGCGAACGTCTTGGGCATGGCGTGTGGGATCTGAAGTTCGAGAAAATCTCCTAAGCATCACGCAAAACCCAATGTGGGAGCGGGCTTGCTCGCGAAAGCGGAGAATCATTCAACGTTGATGTTGACTGATCCGACGCCTTCGCGAGCAAGCCCGCTCCCACAGTTGTTTTGTGTGCTCAGAAATTACAGGGTGGAAAGAAATCGAGCCGGCACCTGTTCTGTAAGCCAGACACCGTTTTCGGCCTGATAGAACTTGAAGCCCTGTTCTTCCATTTGTCGTGCGGCGACTTTCAGAATCACCACGGTGCCGTAGCGCTGCCCGACCGCCGTAGCGGTGTCGATGTCTTGGGAAAGGTGCACGTGATGGCGTGATCCCGAGATCAGGCCTTGTTCTTTGATTGACTCAAGAAAGCGCGTCGCCGTGCCGTGATACAGCATTTGCGGGGGCTGTTTCTGCTCGAACTGCAGATCCACGCTTTTCGTTGAATGGCCCTGAACCGCACGAATCAGTTGGCCGTCCTCGGAAATCGAGAAGCGCTTTTTGTCGCTACTTGTAACGACTGCTTCAATCAGTTCGCGATCCAGTTTACGCCCGTCACGCGCAGCGCCGCTGATCAGTGCGTCGATATTCGCCCAGCCTTCAGAATCCAGCGTCAGGCCAACCGCCTGAGGTTCATGGCGCAACACGAAGCTGAGAAATTTGCTTGTCTCGTCCAACAGTTTTTTGCTCATGAACGTCCCTGTCATTGCGATCAACTGTGGGAGCGGGCTTGCTCGCGAAAGCAGTGGATCATTCAACGTTGATGTTGACTGATCCGACGCCTTCGCGAGCAAGCCCGCTCCCACAGTTGTTTTGGGGGGGGTATTGGATTCAGCGGCGGTCGGCGACTACGCCAATAAGGACGAGGACCACCAGCAACACCGGCGCCAGGCTGTAGTTGTTGAACTGGCTCAGGCCCTTGACCACCCACGGTGTGGCGTAGATCAGTGCGGCGCCGCTGCCGATCACGCACAGCAGGGCCATCAGCGGTACGCGCAGGGCGCCGGCGATGCTGCCAAGGCGTTGTTCGACCCAGCCCTTGAAGTCGGCGCCGAACAGCACCAGCAGGCAGCCCACCAGCGCCAGGGCGATTTCCGAGAGGTTGCTGCGGCTCCAGCGGGACACGGTGGCGAGCAGATCGAGTATCAAATCCATGCGGTTTTCCTTGGGGCGGCCGTTAGGGCTCAGCTCAGAAATTTCTGCAGCAAGTCGTTGAGAAACAGTTGTCCGCGCTCGGTGGCCGCCAGACGTGACGGTTCGACCTGCATCAGGCCACTTTGTTCGGCCTCGCGGCGGTGTTCGGCGAGACTTTCCAGTGGCAGGCCGGTGCGCTCGGGATACAGGTGCGATTCCACCCCGGCCGTCAGGCGCAAAGCGTTCATCAGAAACTCGAACGGCATCTCGTCGTTGCTCAGGGCTTTCTCGCCGGCCTGGAAGCTCTTGGCCGGGTTGAGATAGTCCTTCGGCAGGCGTGTCTTCCAGGTGCGGACGATGCGCCCGTCCGGGTGGCTGAGCTTGCCGTGGGCGCCGGCACCGATGCCGATGAAGTCGCCGAAACTCCAGTAATTGAGGTTATGCCGCGCCGGGCGCCCAGGCTGCGCGTAGGCCGAGACTTCGTATTGCACGTAACCGTGCGCGGCCAGCAGCGCTTGCCCGGCTTCCTGAATGTCCCACAGCGTGTCGTCTTCCGGCAGCACCGGCGGCTGGTTCCAGAACACCGTGTTCGGCTCCAGTGTCAGTTGATACCAAGAGATGTGCGTCGGTTTCAGTTCGATGGCCTGGCGCAGGTCGCTCAAGGCATCGTCCAGCGACTGATCGGGCAAGCCGTGCATCAAGTCGAGGTTGAAGTTATCGAACCCGGCCTGGCGCGCCATACCCGCCGCGCGTACCGCTTCGTCACCGTTGTGGATTCGTCCGAGGGCTTCGAGTTTCTGCTGCTGGAAGCTCTGGATGCCGATCGACAGGCGATTGATCCCCAGCTTGCGATACGCAACGAACTTCTCTTGCTCGAAGGTGCCGGGATTGGCTTCCAGGGTGATCTCGATGTCGTGGGCGAACGGGATGCGCTGCTCGACGCCTTTGAGCAAGCGCCCGAGCGCTTCGGCGCTGAACAGACTCGGCGTACCGCCACCGAAGAAGATCGAGCTGATCTGACGGCCGTACACCGCGTGCAGATCCTGATCGAGATCGGCCAGCAACGCGTCGACGTATTCCTGTTCCGGCAGCACTGGGCTGGCGGTGTGCGAGTTGAAATCGCAATACGGACATTTGCGCACACACCACGGGATGTGGATGTACAGCGCCAGGGGCGGCAGCGTTGGCAGCGGCGCCCGCGGCGAAGAGGCGGCGCCGCCGATGATCAGCGACGACGCGGAGGGGGTATCGGTCATTTCAGGCCCAGACGCTGGCGCAGCAGATCCATTGCACGGGCGCGGTGGCTGATCCGGTTCTTGTCGGCCGGGCTCAGCTCGGCGCTGGACAGGTCACGCTCCGGCACCCAGAACAGCGGGTCGTAGCCGAAACCGTGCTCGCCGCTGGCGGCGGTCAGGATGCGTCCGTGCCACAGACCTTCGCAGAGAATCGGCAATGGATCATCGGCGTGACGCACCAGTGCCAGCACGCAGACGAACTGCGCGCCGCGCTCGGCTTCAGGCACATCCTTGAGGGCGTCGAGCAGTTTGGCGTTGTTCGCCGCATCGCCCTTGCCATCGGCGTAGCGTGCCGAATAGATGCCCGGCGCGCCGCCGAGGAAATCCACCGCCAGACCGGAGTCATCGGCCAGCGCCGGCAGACCGGAGATGCGCGCGGCATTGCGCGCCTTGAGGATCGCGTTCTCGACGAACGACAGACCAGTTTCCTCCGGTTCGACCTTGCTCCATTCGCCGATCGAGCGCAGTTGCACCGAGTCGCCGAGCATGGCCTGGAGTTCCTTGAGTTTGCCGGCGTTATGGCTGGCCAGTACGAGCTGCTTGATGTTCATCATTCGCCGGGAAAGAGTTCTTGGTTGAAATTGATGGTGTTGATCTTGTCGCCCGTCTGCACCTTGATTTCAAAGGTGCGGGTTTCCTGTTGTTCCACCGGATACTGGGCGAGGTAGTAGACCGCGCCCTGTTCGCTCACCTGACGGAAATTCAGGGTCACGCTCTGGCTGGTCAGGTCTTTGACCGTGCCGGTGACGCTGGCGACCAGCGGTTTGCCGTCCTTGATCACCGAGACATTGATTACGCCCTGATTGTTGCTGCGGATCAGCTTCGCTGCCTCGGCGATGTCCGGCTGCAGGTAGGTGGAGTTGAAGGTGTTGTAGTGCACCGTCACGTCGCCGAAGGTTTCCTGGCGCTCGCTTTTGATGACGTCCGCCGCCATGGCGCTGGCGCTCAGGCAGGCGGTCAGTAACAACAGGGCTAGACGACCCATGATCGTTCTCCTCGAAATGTCGTGGTTCAGACCGCGACCCGATGATCTGCAAGCACCGGGCTGCTGACGCGGTAGATACCAATCTCACCTAACAGATTAGGCCATAGCTTACTGGCCCACCCGTGACGGTGCTGTTGATCCACGGCAAGCCGATCAATGACCTTCGCATCACGTTCGCGACAAAGTTCTTCAAAATCTTCGAAGGTGCAGAAGTGAATGTTCGGCGTGTTGTACCAGGTGTACGGCAGAAACTCGGAGACCGGCATCCGGCCCTTGCTTGCCAGATACCAGCGGCAGCGCCAGTGACCGAAGTTGGGGAAGGTGATGATGCACTGACGACCGACCCGCAGCATTTCGTCGAGGATCTTGTCCGGGTAATGCACGGCTTGCAGGGCCTGGGTCATGACGACGATGTCGAAACTGTTGCTGGCGAAGTTGCCCAGCCCCTTGTCCAGGTCCTGCTCGATGACGTTGATGCCCTTGGCCACGCACTCGGCGATGTTATCGGCGTCGTTTTCCAGGCCATAACCGGTGACGTTCTTGTTGTCGCGCAGCCAGGTCAGCAGTTCGCCGTCGCCGCAACCGAGGTCGAGCACGCGGCTGCCGGCGGGGATCCATTCCTGGATGATTTCCAGATCAGCTCTCATGGCTTGTTCACACCGTAATTCGGTTCATGTAATTGCCGAACGCCTGCAGATAGCGCGGGATCGGAATCAGGAAGGCGTCGTGGCCCTGTGGCGCGTCGATTTCCAGGTAGCTGACGTCTTTGCGTGCCGCCATCAGCGCGTCCACCAGCTCCCGCGAGCGGGCCGGGGAGAAGCGCCAGTCGGTGGTGAACGACATCACGCAGAACTTGGCGGTGGCGTTTTCGAAAGTTTTCGCCAGGTTATCGTCGAAGTTCGCCGCCGGATCGAAGTAGTCCAGTGCCTTGGTCATCAACAGGTAAGTGTTGGCATCGAAACGCCCGGAGAATTCTTCACCCTGATAGCGCAGGTAGCTTTCGACCTGGAACTCGACGCTGTGGAAGTCGTAGTTGAGCTTTTCGCTCTTCAGGCCGCGGCCGAATTTCTCGCCCATCGAGTCGTCGGACAGGTAGGTGATGTGCCCGACCATCCGCGCCAGCATCAGCCCGCGCTTGGGGATCACGCCCGCTTCCTGGAACGAACCGCCGTGGAACTCCGGGTCGGTAAGGATCGCCTGGCGCGCCACTTCGTTGAAGGCGATGTTCTGCGCCGACAGCTTGGGGGCCGAGGCGATGGCCAGGCAGTGGCGCACGCGATCCGGGTAAGTAATGGTCCATTGCAACGCCTGCATGCCACCCAGGCTACCGCCGATGACGGCGGCGAACTGACGAATGCCGAGCAGGTCAGCCAGACGCGCCTGACTGTGCACCCAGTCTTCCACGGTGAGCACCGGGAAGTCGGCGCCGAACGGCTTGCCGGTCTCCGGGTTGATACTGCTCGGGCCGGTGGAGCCGTTGCAGCCGCCCAGATTGTTCAGGCTGACCACGAAGAACTTATTGGTGTCGATCGGTTTGCCGGGGCCGATGCAGCTGTCCCACCAACCGGGCTTGCGGTCGTCGGGGCTGTGATAGCCGGCAGCGTGATGGTGACCAGACAAGGCGTGGCAGATCAGCACGGCGTTGCTCGCCTGTGCGTTCAGCGTGCCGTAGGTTTCGTAGATCAGGTCGTAGGCAGGCAGCGAACGGCCACAGGCCAGAGCCAGAGGTTCACTGAAGTGCGCCGTTTGCGGCGTCACCAGACCAACAGAATCGGGGGGAAAGGCAGCTGGCATCGACCCTGCTCTCGTTGAAATGAGGCGTAAGTCTAAAGAGCATGGGGGTTAGCGGCAAGCAACGATCGGGCCTGTTTGTTCGCTTTGGACCGAGGCGCGGCCATTCGCGAGCAAGCCCGCTCCCACATTGGATTTGTGTCGATCACAGAACCAGTGTGGGAGCGGGCTTGCTCGCGAATGGGGCGACTCGGTGGATCAGGCTGGACGCACCAGTCCGGGCAACTCCGGCAGCTTCTTCGGCGCACAGATCTTCACCCGTTTCTGCCGGTTCAACTCGCCGCTGAGCAAGCTGACCTGGCTCTTGGACACCCCAAACGCCTTGGCCAGAAAGCCCATCAGATACGCATTGGCCTTGCCCTCGACCGGCGGCGCGGTGAGGCGGATCTTCAGGCGGTCACCGTGCAGCCCGGCGAAATCATCGCTACGGGCTGCCGGTTGCAGGTGACATTCGAGGATCAGGTCGTCGCCGTCCCAGCGAAACCAGCTCACATCAGCAGGCGCAGGATGTCCGGCATCATGGTCATTGCCGCCAGATTGTTGATCACCAGCATGTCGATCAGCTTCAGCGCCAGAAAGGCGAAGATCGGCGACAGGTCGAGACCGCCGAGGTTCGGCAGGATGCGGCGGAATGGTGCCAGCGCCGGCTCGCAGATCTGGTTCACCAGTTCAGCGCCCGGGTTGTGGCTGCCCGGGGCGACCCACGACAGGATCACGCTGATGATCAGGGCGAAGAAGAAAATCTTCAGGAACAGCGCGGTGACGCCGATGATCGACCAGATAAACAGTTGCAGCGGGTTGCCGGTGGTGCCGTAGGTCAGCAGCAGCGTCAGGGCCATCAGCGCCAGTTGCACCAGAATCGCCAGCACCAGCGACGACATGTCGAGGCCGAAGATGCTCGGGATGATCCGGCGCAGTGGCTTGAGCAGTGGCTGGGTAGCCTTGACCACGAACTGGCACAGCGGGTTGTAGAAGTTCGCGCGCACCAGTTGCAGGACGAAGCGCAGCAGCACGATCAGCAGGTACAGACTGCCGAGGGTTTGCAGCACGTAAACCGCTGCAGTGTTCAATCCAATCATGTAAGGCTCCTTATTTGCCCAGTTGTTCGGCCATTTCGGCCGAGCGGTGCGCGGCGGCGCCGAGTGCTTTTTCTACCAGGGCTTCGAAGCCATCAGCCTGGAATGATTTGATCGCGGCCTCTGTGGTGCCATTTGGCGAGGTCACGCGGCGGCGCAGTTCGGCAGCGTCAACATCGCTGGATACCGCCATGTGCGCGGCGCCCAGAGCCGTTTGCAGGGTCAGTTGCTCGGCGATTTCCTTTGGCAGGCCGAGTTTGACGCCAGCGGCGGTCATCGCTTCGATCAGCAGGAAGAAGTACGCCGGGCCGGAACCGGAGACGGCGGTCACCGCATCGAGTTGCTGCTCTTCGTCCAGCCACAGCGCGATACCCACGGCGGACAGCAGCTCTTCGGCCTGCTGACGCTGTTCGGCGGTCACTTCGCTGGTGGCGTACAGGCCGCTGACGCCCTGACGCAGCAGCGCCGGGGTGTTCGGCATGCAGCGCACGATCGGCTGCTCGCCAAGCCACGCAGTCATGCTCGCGCAAGTGATGCCGGCGGCGATCGACACCACCAGTTGCTGCGGTTTCAGGCTTGGGCGGATGGCTTCGCACACGGCTTTCATCGCCTGTGGCTTGACCGCCAGCACGATCACGTCGACGCCATCGATGGCCTGGGCGTTGTCGGCGAAGGTTTCGATGCCGTGTTCGGCGCTGACGCGCTTTCGGGTCTCTTCGCCCGGATCGCTGGCGCGGATGTGGCTGGCTTGCAGACCCTTGGCCCGCAGGCCGCCGATCAGGCTGGCGGCCATGTTGCCGGCACCGATAAAGGCAATGCGTGTGTTGCTCATGTCAGGTCCTTTTTCAGATGGCTGTCGGTCATTGCTGACCGTAATCTCTGGCGCCAAACAGCGCGGTACCGATCCGCACCCACGTGGCGCCTTGGGCGATGGCCGACTCGAGGTCGTGGCTCATGCCCATGGAAAGTGTGTCGAGCGGCAGATTCAGGCTGGCCTGCAAACGTTGCACGGCAGCAAAAGCGGCATCCTGTTCGGCGCGATCTTCGGTCGGCTCGGGAATCGCCATCAGCCCGCGCAGTTTCAGCCGGGGCAGGGCGCTGATGGCCTCGGCCAGCGCCGGCAGGTCGGCCGGGGTGCAGCCGGACTTGCTGGCTTCACCGCTGACGTTGACCTGAATGCAGATGTTCAGCGGCGGCAGCTCGGCCGGGCGCTGTTCGGACAGGCGTTGGGCGATTTTCAGGCGATCCACGGAGTGCACCCAGTCGAAATGCTCGGCGATGGCGCGAGTCTTGTTCGATTGAATGGGGCCGATGAAGTGCCAGATCAAGGGCAGGTCGGCCAGTTCGAGCTGTTTGCCCAGGGCTTCCTGCAGATAGTTCTCGCCAAAGTCACGCAGTCCGGCGGCGTAGGCTTCACGCAGGTCCTGCGCCGGTTTGGTCTTGCTCACGGCCAGCAACTGGATGCTGTGTTCATCGCGGTTTGCAGCTTTGGCCGCTGCCTGGATACGCGAACTAACCTGAAGAATGTTGTCTGCTATCGTGGACATCAAGAGGCGCCGGCGGTCTGAAGGTTCGCGGCATTCTACTGGAATTGAGGGACGCTATGGATATCACTGAACTGCTGGCGTTCAGCGCCAAACAGGGCGCTTCCGACCTGCACCTGTCGGCCGGTCTGCCGCCGATGATCCGCGTCGATGGCGATGTGCGGCGGATCAATCTGCCGGCGCTGGATCACAAGCAAGTGCACGAATTGATCTACGACATCATGAATGACACCCAGCGGGTCGACTTCGAGAAACACCTGGAAACGGATTTCTCGTTCGAAGTCCCCGGCGTCGCGCGCTTTCGGGTCAATGCGTTCAATCAGAACCGTGGCGCTGGCGCGGTGTTTCGCACCATTCCCTCGAAAGTGCTGAGCATGGAAGACCTCGGCATGGGCGACGTCTTTCGCAAGATCACCGATGCGCCGCGCGGGCTGGTGCTGGTGACCGGGCCGACCGGGTCCGGCAAGTCGACCACGCTGGCGGCGATGATCGATTACCTCAACACCCATCGCCATCACCACATTCTCACCATCGAAGACCCGATCGAGTTTGTCCACGAATCGCGTAAATGCCTGATCAATCAGCGCGAAGTCCATCGCGATACCCGCAGCTTCGCCACGGCGTTGCGCTCGGCGCTGCGCGAAGACCCGGATGTGATTCTGGTGGGCGAGATGCGCGACCTGGAAACCATTCGCCTGGCTCTGACCGCTGCCGAGACCGGGCATCTGGTGTTCGGCACGCTGCACACGACGTCAGCCGCCAAGACCATCGACCGTATTGTCGATGTGTTCCCGGGCGACGAGAAGTCCATGGTGCGTTCGATGCTGTCCGAGTCATTGCTGGCGGTGGTGTCGCAGACCCTGATCAAGAAGATCGGCGGCGGACGGGTGGCGGCGCACGAGATCATGCTGGGAACGTCGGCGATCCGGAACCTGATCCGCGAGGACAAGGTGGCGCAGATGTATTCGGCGATTCAGACCGGCGGGTCGTTGGGGATGCAGACACTCGACATGTGCCTGAAGGAGCTGGTGACCAAGGGCCTGATCAGCCGCGAGCATGCGCGGGAGAAGGCGCGTACGCCGGATAATTTCTGAGAGAGGCTTGTGTTGCTTTCACTGGCCTCTTCGCGAGCAAGCCCGCTCCCACATTGGAATGCATTTCCATGTGGGAGCGGGCTTGCTCGCGAAGGGGTCAGTACTGCTTGAACAGATTCTGGATCAGTCAGCTCAGCGCTGAACCACGCGCATCTGCTTGCCGGCCGGTTCTTTCGGCAACACACGCTTGGCAACCACGTAATGCTGTTCCCAGTACGGCTTGTTCAGCGTATCGATGCTCACCGCTTTGCCACGGCGTGGGGCGTGGATGAAGCGGTCGTTGCCCAGGTAGATGGCAACGTGGTTTACCCGACGGCTCTTGATGTTGAAGAAAATCAGGTCGCCCGGTTTCAGATCCTTGCGTTCGACTTTCTCGCCATGACCGCTGGCCATCGCGTTGGACGTACGTGGCAGGTCGAAGGTCGCGTCGTTGAACGCATATTTCACCAGACCACTGCAATCGAACCCTTTACTTGGGCTGCTGCCGCCCCAACGATAAGGAGTACCAAGGACGTTCACCGCACGGCTCAGGACGTTGCTGCTTTCCTTGTTGGCCATCGGTGGCACCAGCTTGCCGTGATGCTTGCTGGCGAGCGTGGTGTGTTTCGTTTGTTTGCTGCTCTTGCTCGAAGGAGCCGAAGCGTGGGATTTAGGGGTGAAACCGTTAACGTTGGGAAGACGTTGCTCACGATTGGTGGCGTGGGCGGCCAGTGGCATTAATAGGCAAATAGTTAGCCATGTCTTGAAAAATGGTCGCATTAGGCGTGGCTCTTATGTGGTAGCGCGCAACTTTATAACAGCTTTTTCGTCCCTTCCGAGGCCGTTGGTCGATTCCATCTGAGGGCAACGGAACCAAACAAGCGGCAAATGGACGCAATTGTCGGACAGAAGTCCGGTGCTATAAGGCTTTGACGGACGACACGGTAACATTTGCCGTACGTCGGCCACATGTAAAAAAGTCACAAAGAATTAAAGAAAATTTATCTATTGGGTGAATCGAGGTCTTCATGAACCGCTATCAGCAGGTTGCTGCACCGCACGATACGCACAGCAAAATCATCGGGTATCTGCTGTGGATTTTTGGTTTCACCGGCGCGCACCGCTTCTATTACGGCAAGCCGGTGACCGGGACGATCTGGTTCTTCACCTTCGGTCTGCTGGGTATTGGCTGGCTGATCGACGTGTTCCTGATCCCGGCGATGGATCGCGAGGCGGATCTGCGTTTCACCGCAGGACCGATCGAATACAACGTGGCGTGGATTCTGCTGACCTTCCTGGGCGTATTCGGCGTGCACCGGATGTACCAGGGCAAGTGGATCAGCGGGTTGCTGTATCTGCTGACCGGCGGGTTGTTCTTTGTCGGCGTGCTGTATGACTTCTGGACACTGAATGATCAGGTGTCGGTGCGTAACGCGCAGAACCGCGGCGCCTTCCAGTAATTGTGGCGAGGGAGCTTGCTCCCGCTGGGCCGCGAAGCGGCCCCTCTCTTGATCCAAAAGAAGGTCTGCTGCGCAGCCCGGCGGGAGCAAGCTCCCTCGCCACAGAGTTACGCCTGGTGGCTGATTCGCCCGTCCACCAGCGTATAGCGCACCACACCCGGCAAACTATGCCCAAGGAACGGGCAGTTCTCGCCCTTCGACAGCCAGCCTTCACCGGCCACGGTGGACGCCTTCGGGTCGAACAGCACGATATCCGCCGCACCGCCCACCGCCAGTTTGCCCGCCGGCAGACGCAGCGCATCCGCAGGCCCGGCACTCAGGCGCGCCAGCAGGGTCGGCAGGTCCAGCAAGCCATCCTCAACCAGCGTCATCGCCAGCGGCAACAGCAATTCAACACTGCTGATGCCCGGCTCGGTCGCGCCGAACGGTGCCAGTTTGGCGTCGCGCTCATGCGGTTGGTGATGGCTGGAAATCGCCGAAATCACCCCGGATTTCACCGCTTCGCGCAGGCCATCGCGGTCGGCGCGGGTGCGCAGCGGCGGTTGCACGTGATACAGGCTGCTGAAGTCGATCAGCGCTTCATCGGTGAGGATCAACTGATACAGAGCGACATCGGCGGTGACCTTCAAGCCACGGGCCTGCGCCTGAGCGATCAGGGCCACGCCGCGCGCGCTGGTCAGTTGGCTGAAGTGCGCGCGCACGCCAGTCTGCTCGACCAGCAGCAGATCGCGAGCGAGGGCCACGGTTTCCGCGGTTTCCGGAATCCCCGGCAGACCGAGGAAACTGGCGACCGGGCCTTCATGGGCCAGACCGCCATCCGCCAGATCGTGATCCTGCGAATTGAAAATCACCGTCAGGTCGAAGGTGGCCGCGTAGTCCAGCGCCCGGCACAGGGTGCGGGTGTTGCGGAAGCTCTCCAGACCGTTGCCGAACGCCACACAACCGGCGTCGCGCAGCGCCACCAGTTCGGCCAGTTGCTCGCCGTCCAGACCTTTGCTTAGTGCGCCAATCGGGAACACCTTGGTGTTGCCGGCCTCGCGGGCGCGGTCGAGGATCAGTTCGGCCACGGCCGAAGTGTCGAGCACCGGTTTGGTCTTCGGCGGGCAGCACAGGCTGGTCACGCCGCCGGCCGCTGCCGCGCGGGTTTCGCTGGCGATGCTGCCTTTGCGGCTGTAACCCGGCTCGCGCAGGGCCACGTTCAGGTCGACCAGGCCCGGGGCTGCAACCAGACCGCTGGCGTCGATGGTTTCTACTGCGGTGAAACCGGCCGGTGCGGCGCCGAGGGCGACGATCTTGCAGGCTTCAACGTGGATGTCGGTGATTTGATCCAGGCCGCTGCTTGGATCGATGACGCGGGCGCCGAGAATGCTGAGCTTCACTGGGCGTTCTCCTGCTCGAATTGACGTTGCGCTGTTTGCCCGCTCATGGCCATCGACAGCACGGCCATGCGGATGGCGATGCCGTAGGTGACTTGATTGAGGATCACCGAGTGCGGGCCGTCGGCCACCGCCGACTCGATCTCTACCCCACGGTTGATCGGCCCCGGGTGCATGACGATGCAATCGGGTTTGGCCCCGGCCAGACGCGCGGTGGTCAGGCCGAACAGGCGGTAGAACTCGCCTTCGCTCGGCAGCAGGCCGCCGGTCATGCGCTCACGCTGCAGGCGCAGCATGATCACCACGTCGACGTCCTTCAGGCCTTCGTTCATGTCGGTGTAGACCTTGACGCCGTACTGCTCGATACCGATCGGCAGCAGAGTCTTCGGCGCGATCACGCGGATGTCCGGGCAGCCGAGGGTCTTCAGGGCGAGCATGTTCGAGCGCGCCACTCGCGAGTGCAGGATGTCGCCGACGATCGCCACCGAGAGGTTTTCGAAACCGCCCTTGTGCCGACGGATGGTGAGCATGTCGAGCATGCCCTGGGTCGGGTGCGCGTGGCGGCCGTCGCCGCCGTTGATGATCGCCACCTGCGGGCAGACGTGCTCGGCGATGAAGTGCGCGGCGCCGGAGTCACCGTGGCGCACGACGAACATGTCGGCAGCCATCGCTTCGAGGTTGCGCAGGGTGTCGAGCAGGGTTTCACCTTTGCTGGCCGAGGAGGTCGACACGTTCAGGGTGATCACGTCCGCCGACAGCCGCTGGGCCGCCAGTTCGAAGGTGGTGCGGGTGCGGGTGGAGTTTTCGAAGAACACGTTGCACACGGTCTTGCCGCGCAGCAACGGGACCTTCTTCACCGCCCGGGCACCGACTTCGAGGAACGAGTCGGCAGTGTCGAGGATTTCCGTCAGCAACTCGCGGCGCAGGCCGTCGAGCGAGAGGAAGTGGCGCAGCTGGCCCTGATCATTGAGCTGCAGCGGGCGCTTGGTATCTAGAGGCGTCATCGCGAGGGGGACTCTCAATAAGGGCGGGTTAAGGATTCAGGTCTTGCAGTTCGAGCGTCAGCGGCTCCGGGCCGGACAGCTTGACGCGCTCGTTGGCGGCCAGCGACAGGGTCGCGCCGACCACGTTCGGGCGGATCGGCAGTTCGCCAGCGTCCAGGTCGAGCAGGCAGACCAGGGTCACGCTGGCCGGGCGGCCGTAGTCGAACAATTCGTTCATGGCGGCGCGGATGGTCCGGCCGCTCATCAGTACGTCATCGATCAGCACCAGATGCTGGCCTTCGATCTCGAAGGGCAGGGCCGACGGGCGCACTTGCGGGTGCAGGCCGTTTTGGCTGAAGTCGTCGCGGTAGAAGGAAACATCCAGCGTGCCCAGCGGCGCGTCGCTGGCCAATTCCTTGAGCAGGGCCTGCGCGACCCAGATGCCACCGGTGCGGATGCCGATGTAACGCGGTTCGCGGATATCACGCTGGGCCAGGTGCGCCTTGAGGCGGGACGCCATCTGGCTGATCAGATCGGCGGGATTGGGCAGGCTCATGGTTGCTCCTTCTTGGGGCCGAGCCGGGTCCTTGGACGCGGCTCGGGTCGTAGCTCAAAAGAAAAGCGCCGAAGCGCTTGTCAGGATTCAAACAATGCAGTGTTTTCGTCGAGCCAGCCTTGCAGCAGCAGGGCGGCGGCGATGGCGTCCACCGGGTTGTCGCGGTAACTGCCTTTCTGCCCGCCACGCACCAGTCGCTCACCCTTGGCTTCAAAGGTGGTCAGGCGTTCGTCGTGGGTATAGAAGGGCACATTGAAGCGGCCATTGAGGCGCCGGGCGAATTTCTCCGCGCGCAGGCACATCTCGCTCGGCGTGCCGTCCATGTTCAGCGGCAGGCCGACCACCACAGCGTCGGGTTTCCATTCCTTGAACAGCGCTTCGACCTGATTCCAGTCGGGCACGCCGTTCTGCGCTTTCAAGGTGCACAGCTCGCGGGCCTGGCCGGTAATCACCTGGCCGACCGCAACGCCGATCTGTTTGGTGCCGTAGTCGAAGCCGAGAATCAGGCGCAGGGCCATCAGGCGTGCCCCGCCTGGCTGGTCAGCAGGCTGAGGTTGATCCCCAGGTGCCGGGCCGCTGCCTCAAGCCGCAGTTCGCTGCTGGTGTTGAACAGGATGTCGGCGTCGTACGGGCAGGTCAGCCAAGCGTTGTCGGCCAGCTCGGCTTCCAGTTGCCCGGCTTCCCAACCGGCATAGCCGAGGGCAATCAGGCTTTTCGCCGGGCCCACACCGTCGGCGATGGCGAACAGCACATCCTGGGACGTGGACAGCGCCAGATCACCGTCCAGCTCGACGGTGGCCTGAAAGGTCTTGCCCGCCGGGTGCAGGACGAAACCGCGATCGGTCTGCACCGGGCCACCAATGAAGATCGGCACATGCTGGCACAGCGCTGGCGGATCGATGTCCGGGCGCAATTGCTCGAGGATGTCAGCCAGATTCAGCTCTTGCGGTCGATTGACCACCAGCCCCATGGCGCCATTAGCCGTGTGCTCGACGATGTAGGTCAAGGTGTGGGCAAAGTTCGGGTCGGCCATGTGTGGCATGGCGATCAGGAAGTGATGCTTGAGGTAGCTGGGGCTGACGTTTTTCATGAGCGATAGTGTGGCGTTCAAGGGGCGAACTGACAAGCTGGGGATGCGTTGCGAATGGTCTTCCCGCCCACTGGTGGCGAGGGAGCTTGCTCCCGCTCGGCTGCGCAGCAGTCGTAAAAACTGATATCTCGGTGTATCTGATAAATGCAGGGGGCCGCTTCGCAGCCCAGCGGGAGCAAGCTCCCTCGCCACAAAAGCCCTTATGCAGGCGGTCAGTTGCTGGAAAGCTTGTCGCCCCGGGCAAATTTCCAGGTGCGGATGATTTCCAGTCGGTCGATATCCGACAGATCGCCGGTAAACGGCGCGAATGGTGCCGCCAGTCGGACGATGCGCTGCGCCGCCTGATCCAGCAGTGGCTGGCCGGAGGATTCCAGCACCAGCACTTCATACAGTGAGCCGTCGCGGTTGATCGAGACCATCAGCCGCAGATTGCCGTAGATCTGTTTGCGCCGCGCTTCTTCCGGGTAATTGAGGTTGCCGATGCGCTCGACCTTCTTGCGCCAGTCGTCCTTGTACCAGGCTCCCTTGTCGCGCATGGTCGAGGCGGCGCTCAAACGGTGAATGCGCGGGCGCTTGGCGTACAGCTGCTGTTCGTTGGCCAGTTCCGCTTCGAGGCTGGCGATGTCGCTGGACAGTTGCGAGCTGTCGAACGTCGGCGCGTTGACCGCAGGTTTGGTCTCGGTCCTGGTTTCTTCTTTCTTGGTCGGCGCCTTTTGCTGTTTCGGCGCCACCGTGGTCACCGCAGCCTTGGGCGCGGCCTCGCGCACTTCAGGCTTGGCGGCTGGTGGCGGGGTGACCTTCTTGACCTGATTGTCCTGGAACGGCGCGACCTCGGTGGTCTTGGGAATCGCCTTCTTGTCCAGGGTGCCGCTGCCTTCCTGGTTTTCCTGAGCGAGGAAATCAGCCTTTTTCGGCTTGGTTTCGCTCTTGAAGGTGGCAAGGGTGATTTCCAGGGTTTTACTGATCTGCTTGGGCTCGACCATGGTAAAGCCGACACCGAGCAGCAGCGCCAAATGAATCAGCGCCGCGAGAAACAGGGTAAATCCGAGGCGATCGGCCGGGCGCACGCCACGATGGGCGAGTTCTGCGGGCAGATCGGACGGGAGGGTCATGACAAGAAAACCAACATCGCGTTTTTCAGAGGCTGCGCATGATAACGCAATGTTGGTTTCACGCCTTGGGCTTCACGCTTCAAGCGACAAGCTGCATGTGACACACGTCAAGCTTGCGGCTTTTTGCCGGCGGCTTGCAGCTTCTTGTCGATCGCGTCCATCAGCAGGCCGCCGATGTCGGTACCGAAAGCGTTGTCGATTTCGCGGATGCAGGTCGGGCTGGTGACGTTGATTTCGGTGAGGTTTTCACCGATCACGTCCAGACCGACGAACAGCAGGCCTTTCTCGCGCAGAGTCGGGCCGACCTGAGCGGCGATCCAGCGATCCTTGTCGGTCAGCGGCCGCGCTTCGCCACGACCACCGGCCGCGAGGTTGCCACGGGTTTCGCCCTGGGCCGGAATCCGCGCCAGGCAGTAATCCACCGGCTCGCCGTCGATCATCAGGATGCGCTTGTCGCCGTCCTTGATCGCCGGCAGGTAGGCCTGGCCCATGATCTGCTGATTGCCGAGGGCGGTCAGGGTTTCGAGGATCACCGACAGGTTCGGATCGCCCGCGCGGTGGCGGAAAATCGAAGTGCCACCCATGCCGTCCAGCGGCTTGAGGATCACGTCACCGTGCTTGGCGGCGAATTCGCGCAGCACATCGGCGCGGCGGCTGACCACGGTTGGCGGGGTGCACTGCGGGAACAGCGTGGCGAACAGTTTTTCGTTGCAGTCGCGCAGGCTCTGCGGCTTGTTGACCACCAGCACGCCGGCGGTTTCCGCCTGTTCCAGCAGGTAGGTGGAGTAGACGAACTCCATGTCGAACGGCGGATCCTTGCGCATCAGGATCACGTCCAGATCACTCAGCAGGTTGTCCTGCTCGGCGTCCAGTTCGAACCATTTTTCCGGGTTGGCGAAGACTTTCAGCGGCTTCATGCGCGCCCGGGCCTGACCTTCGGCCTGATACAGGTCGCGCTGCTCCATGTAGAACAGCTCCCAGCCACGTTTCTGCGCGGCCAGCAGCATGGCCAGCGAGCTATCCTTTTTATAGGAGATGCTGGCGATAGGGTCCATGACAATCCCGACGCGAACGCTCATTGGGTTTTCCTCGAAAATTGGCTACCGGATCGGTATTGAAAAAGTGCCGCCAGAGTGGCGCCGGGCGGGTTTTCGGTCAAGGAAAAACCCGTCGATAGATTGCTTCTGGAGACTGTGCTAAAAAGGCTGGCATATCGTGCTGGCCCTTGAGCATCAAGGGTTTCCAGCCATTACTCATTGCAAAACGGACAATTTGATTCGCAAAGGCGACGGTAGAGCCCCCTTATGGAACAGCAGTCCAGCGCCTTGAAGGTCATGGTGATCGATGACTCGAAAACGATTCGTCGCACCGCCGAAACACTGTTGAAAAATGTGGGCTGCGAAGTCATCACGGCGATTGATGGTTTTGACGCTTTGGCGAAGATCGCCGACCACCACCCCGGGATCATTTTTGTCGACATCATGATGCCGCGTCTGGATGGTTATCAGACCTGCGCTTTAATCAAGAACAACAGTGCGTTCAAGGCCACGCCGGTGATCATGCTGTCGTCGCGTGACGGGCTGTTCGACAAGGCCAAGGGGCGGATTGTCGGCTCTGATCAATTTTTGACCAAGCCTTTCAGCAAGGAAGAGCTGCTTGACGCGATTCAGGCCCACGTTCCGGGCTTTGCCGCCGTTTTGCCGCAGTAAGACACGTACAGTGACGCTCGGCCAGCGGGCCGGATGTCGACAAGAAAAATGGGGAAGACCATGGCACGTATCCTGATCGTCGATGATTCGCCGACTGAAATGTACAAACTCACCGGCATGCTCGAAAAGCACGGCCATGAAGTGCTCAAGGCCGAAAACGGCGCCGACGGCGTGGCCCTGGCCCGTCAGGAAAAGCCCGACGCGGTCTTGATGGACATCGTCATGCCCGGCCTCAATGGCTTCCAGGCCACCCGGCAACTGACCAAGGATGCCGAGACCAGCCATATTCCGGTGATCATCATCACCACCAAGGATCAGGAAACCGACAAGGTCTGGGGTACGCGCCAGGGCGCGAAGGATTACCTGACCAAACCGGTCGAAGAAGACACCCTGATCAAGACCCTGAACAACGTATTGGCCGGTTGATCGCGCCGCCATGAACCAGTCGCTGACCGCGTTCGAGCTGCTGTGGCAGATCGACCAGCGCTGCCGCCTGCTGGCGGCGGACCTGCCGTCGCAAGCCGGCCGTCAGGATCGCTGGAGCGGTATCGGCTTTCGCCTCGGCGAGCACTGGTACGTGACGCCGATGGGCGAAGTCAGCGAAGTGCTGCACGAACCGCGCTGCACTCAGTTGCCCGGGGTCAAGCCGTGGGTCAAAGGGGTGGCTAACCTGCGTGGGCGCTTGCTGCCGATCATGGACCTGTGCGGCTTCTTCGGCCATGAGCTGTCGCCGCTGCGCAAACAGCGGCGGGTATTGGTGGTGGAGCACAACGACGTGTTCGCCGGGTTGCTGGTGGATGAGGTGTTCGGTTTGCAGCACTTCGAGCAGGACAGCTTCGAGCCGATCTCGATCAGCAAACGCCAGGGTTCCAAGGCGGAGTTCGTCAAAGGCTATTTCCGGCGCGAGCAGAACTGGCGGGTGTTCAGCCTGTTTGCACTGGCCAAATCGCCGGTGTTCATGAGCGTCGCGATATAACCGATTCAACACTGTCCCCTGTGGGAGCGAGCCTGCTCGCGAAGAGGGCGTGTCAGGCAAGATGAATATTGGCTGACCCAACGCTTTCGCGAGCAGGCTCGCTCCCACAGGGATTGCAGCAGGCCTCAAAGACGTGGGTTAAGGGCGAGGACCGATGACAAAAGCAAAAACAGGCAAATCGGCGGAAGGGTCGCGCAGTCGTTCGCAGATCATTGTGCTGTTCATCGCACTGATCGTGTTCATCATGCTGCTGTTCGCCAACTTCGCCTACCTCAACACCCAGGCCAACTACGACAAGCAGTACATCGGCCACGCCGGTGAGCTGCGCGTGCTGTCGCAGCGGATTGCCAAGAACGCCACTGAAGCCGCCGCCGGCAAGGCTGCCGCGTTCAAGTTGCTGAGCGATGCGCGCAACGATTTCGCCCAGCGCTGGGGTTACCTGAAGAAGGGCGATCCGGCCACCGGCCTGCCACCCGCGCCGGCCAGCGTGCGCCCGGAAATGCGCGCGGTGCAGTTGGACTGGGAACGCCTGCTGAAAAACACCGACGCGATTCTCTCCAGCGAACAGACCGTGCTCTCGCTGCATCAAGTCGCCGCGACGCTGGCCGAAACCGTGCCGCAGTTGCAGATCGAATACGAAAAAGTCGTCGAGATCCTTCTGCAACGCGGCGCCCCGGCAGCGCAAGTGGCAATGGCCCAGCGCCAGTCGCTGCTCGCTGAACGCATTCTCGGCGCGGTCAACACCGTGCTGGCCGGCGACGAAAACTCGCAGCAGGCTGCCGACGCTTTTGGCCGCGATGCCACCCGTTTCGGCCAAGTCCTCAACGGCATGTTGCAGGGCAACCCGACCCTGAAAATCAGCCAGGTTGAAGACCGTGATGCCCGTGCGCGGCTGAGTGAAATTTCCGAGCTGTTCCAGTTCGTCTCCGGCTCCGTGGATGAAATCCTCGAAACCTCACCGGAGCTGTTCAAGGTCCGGGAGTCGGCGAGCAACATTTTCAGCCTGTCGCAGACCCTGCTCGACGAAGCCTCGCACCTCGCTACCGGTTTCGAAAACCTTGCCGGCGGGCGCAACACCGACACCATCGGCGGCTACGTGCTGGGTTTGCTGGCGCTGGCCTCGATCATCCTGATCGGCATGGTCATGGTCCGTGAAACCAATCGCCAGTTGCGCGAGACCGCCGAGAAAAACGAGCGCAACCAGAACGCGATCATGCGCCTGCTCGACGAGATCGAAGACCTCGCCGACGGCGACCTGACCGTGACCGCCTCGGTGACCGAAGACTTCACCGGGACCATCGCCGATTCGATCAACTACTCGGTCGATCAACTGCGCGATCTGGTCGCGACCATCAACCTCACCGCCGGCCAGGTCGCGGCCGCCGTGCAGGAAACCCAGGCCACCGCCATGCACCTGGCCCAGGCCTCGGAACATCAGGCGCAGCAGATTTCCGAAGCCTCGACCGCGATCAGCGACATGGCCCAGTCCATCGATCAGGTCTCGGCCAACGCCGCTGAATCATCGGCGGTGGCCGAGCGTTCGGTGGAAATCGCCAACAAGGGCAACGAGGTGGTGCACAACACCATCCACGGCATGGACAACATCCGCGAGCAGATTCAGGACACCGCCAAGCGCATCAAGCGCCTGGGCGAGTCGTCGCAGGAAATCGGCGACATCGTCAGCCTGATCGACGACATTGCCGACCAGACCAACATCCTCGCGCTCAACGCGGCGATTCAGGCCTCGATGGCCGGAGATGCCGGACGCGGTTTTGCTGTGGTCGCCGACGAAGTGCAGCGGCTGGCCGAGCGCTCGTCCGCGGCCACCCGGCAGATCGAAACGCTGGTGCGGGCGATTCAGGCTGACACCAACGAAGCGGTGATTTCCATGGAGCAGACCACCACCGAAGTGGTGCGCGGCGCGCGACTGGCGCAGGATGCCGGAGTGGCGCTGGAAGAAATCGAAGGCGTATCGAAGACCCTTGCCGCGCTGATTCAAAGCATCTCCAATGCGGCGCAGCAGCAGACCTCTTCGGCCGGGCAGATTTCCATGACGATGAACGTGATTCAGCAGATCACCACGCAGACGTCATCCGGCTCGACCGCCACCGCCGAGAGCATCGGCAATCTGGCGAAGATGGCCAGTCAGCTGCGTCGTTCGGTATCCGGTTTCACCTTGCCGTCGGCGTCCGCGACGGACAAGGCGTGAGTGGAGTGGTTATGGGTGACCGGCACGACTACGTGGCCCTCGAATGGGTCAAGGGTGAAATTGCCGAAACGCTGAGGCAGGCGCATCAGGCGATTGAAGCCGTGCTCGATGACCCGCAGGCCTCACCGGGGCTGGACGAGTGTCTGACGTATATTCATCAGGTGCACGGCAGCCTGCAGATGGTCGAGTTCTACGGCGCCGCTTTGCTCGCCGAAGAGATGGAACATCTGGTCGAAGCCTTGCAGCAGGAGCGCGTCAGCCATCGTGACGAAGCCCTGCACCTGCTGCTGCAAGCCCTCGGGCAATTGCCGATCTACCTCGATCGCGTGCAGAGCGCCCGCCGCGACCTGCCGCTGGTGGTGCTGCCGCTGATCAACGATCTGCGCAGTGCGCGCGGCGACAGCCTGCTCTCGGAAACCAGCCTGTTCAGCCCGCCCTTGCCGGACTTGCCGCCGTTGAGCGCACAAGCCTTGGCCGCGCTGGAGCCTCCCGACCTGCCCAATGTGCTGCGCAAATTGCGCCAGATGCTGCAAATGGCGCTGGTCGGTTTGCTGCGCGAGCAGGATGACCAGACCCACCTCGAATACCTGGCGAAAGTCTTCCAGCGCCTCGAAGCGCTGAGCTTTGACGCGCCGTTGAGTCCGCTGTGGCAGGTCGCTTCAGCCCTGGTCGAAGGCATGCGCGAAGGCGCCATCGCCAACAGTCCGGCGTTGCGCAGCCTGTTCAAGGACGCCGACAAGGAGCTCAAGCGCCTGCTCGAACAGGGCATGCGCGGCCTCAACCAGCCGCCCCCGCCGGAGCTGCTGAAAAGCCTGCTGTTCTATATTGCCAAAGCCGAACATCCCACCGGGCAGATGCTGACCATGAAAGATCGCTACTCCCTGGACGACGCGTTGCCCGACAGCGCGATGGTCGACGAAGAACGCGCGCGTCTGGCCGGTCCCGACCGCGATGCGATGCGCTCGGTGCTGGCGGCATTGTGCGAAGAACTGGTGCGGGTCAAGGAACGCCTCGACCTGTTCGTGCGCAGCGACCGTCAGCACACCTCCGATCTGGAGAGTCTGCTGGCGCCGCTGCGGCAGATCGCCGACACCCTCGCGGTGCTCGGTTTCGGCCAGCCGCGCAAAGTCATCATCGATCAACTGGCGGTGGTACTCGGCCTCGTTCAGGGCCAGCGCGAACCGAACGACGCGACCCTGATGGACGTGGCCGGCGCGCTGCTCTACGTCGAAGCCAACCTCGCCGGAATGGTCGGCACCGTAGAGCCGGAAAGCCCCGAAGACGCGCGCCTGCCGACCACTGATCTGACGCAGATCCATCAGATCGTGATCAAGGAAGCACGCATCTGCCTGCAACAGGCCAAGGACATGATCGTCGACTACATCGACGCCGACTGGGATCGCCAGCAACTGCAACCGCTGCCGGAACTGCTGACCCAGGTGCGCGGCGCGCTGGCGATGATTCCGCTGAGCCGCGCGGCGAGTCTGGTCGAGGCCTGCAACAGCTTTATTCGCGAACACTTGCTGCTGGATCCGCATGAGCCGGGCTGGCAGCAACTGGATCACCTCGCCGACGTCATCACCAGCCTCGAGTATTACCTCGAACGCCTGAGCGACGACCCGCAAGCGCCGAATGAACAACTGCTGGATGTTGCACAGAAAAGCCTCGCCAGCCTGGGGTTCTTTCCACATGAGCAGCACGTGCCGCTGCTCGACGATGTACTCAGCCCCAGCGAAGCGCTGGTGATGCAGGACCTGCAGGCACTGGATGACCCCGAGACCGTGAAGTCGCTGGCCGAGGTGCTGGCCAGCCCGGTGTCGGCGGTCAACCCGCCGGCCTTGATCACCCCCGGCAACCTGATGCCGCCGCCCGCCGACGAAGAACCGGTGGACGATGAACTGCGCGAAGTGTTCCTCGAAGAGACCGACGAGGTGCTCGAGATTCTGCACGAATACCTGCCGCGCTGGTCGGCCGACACCCATGACCGCGCCGCACTGACTGAATTGCGTCGGGCCTTTCATACATTGAAGGGCAGCGGGCGCATGGTTCGCGCATTGATCCTTGGCGAGCTGGCGTGGGCCGTGGAAAACCTGCTCAACCGCGTGCTGGAGCACAGTGTCGAGCCCGGCGCGCAGGTGCAGCAGTTGCTCACCGACACAGTGTTGCTGCTGCCGGAGCTGATCAGCGAATTCGCCACGCACCGCCAGCGTCAGCGCAGCGATGTCGATCAACTGGCGGTCCGTGCGCATGCGCTGGCCAAAGGTGTCGAGCCGCTGGCAGCCGAAGACGTCGACGACGTGGCGGCCCTCGACCCGCTGTTGCTGGAGATCTTTCGCAACGAAGCCGAGACCCACCTCGCCAGCCTCAACCGCTTCCTCGATCAGGCTGCCGAGCATGTGCCGCTGCCGGCCAGCGACGAATTGCAGCGCGCCTTGCACACGCTCAAGGGCAGTGCGTCGATGGCCGGGGTGTTGCCGATTGCCGAACTGGCGGCGCCGCTGGATAAGCTGGCGCGCGAGTTCAAGGCACATCAGTTGCCGCTGGATCTCGATGAAGTGGAATTGCTCCTCGAAGCCGAAGGCCTGTTCCGCGTCGGTCTGCGCCAGCTCAAGCACGATCCGCTGGCGCCGATTGTCGGCGCACAGTCGCTGATCAAACGCACCGAAGCGCTGCTGGCCGAGCGCCTGGAAGCGATCCTCAACGCGCCGAACACCGGTCTGCGGATCAAGCGCGATGCGCAACTGATCAACAACTTCCTCGCCCAGGGCATGGACATCCTGCTCGACGCCGAAAGCCTGTTGCAACGCTGGCAGCAACACCCCGGCGAACGTCAGGAACTCAGCGCGCTGCTGGACGAACTGACCACCCTTGGCGAAGGCGCGCACCTCGCCGATCTGCTGCCGGTGGACGTGTTGTGCGAAGCCTTGCTCGACCTCTATGGCGCCGTCGAAGAAAGCAGCCTGGCGGTCAGCGACAGGTTTTTCCAGGAGGCGCAGAACGCCCACGAAGCGTTGATCAACATGCTCGACGAACTGGCTGCAGGCCAGGAAATCACCCCACAGCCGCAGCGCGTCCGCGCCTTGCACGAACTGCTCGATGAAAGCCTCGACCCGACGGCGATGGGGCTGATCCGCAGCGACGGCAGCCGTACCTTGAGCATCAGCGAACTGGGCGCCGCGACCGCCGAACTCGCCCACACCCATGCCGAGACCGCACCCGACGACGAGATCGTTGAAATCTTCCTCGAAGAAGCGGTGGATATTCTCGACAGTGCCGGTCAGGCCTTGCAGCGTTGGGTGAGCGACCCGGACAACGCTGCGCCGCTGTCGTCGTTGCAGCGCGATTTGCATACCCTCAAGGGCGGCGCGCGGATGGCCGAAGTCGATGCCATCGGCGATCTGGCCCATGAGCTGGAAAGTCTTTATGAAGGTCTGGTGGATCGTCGCCACAGTTACAGCGAGCTGCTTGGGCGCTTGCTGCACAAAAGTCACGACCGCTTGGCGCAGTTGCTCGAACAGTTGCAGAACCACCAGGCGCTGACCCCGGCGCAAGACCTGATCGAAGCGATCCGCCAGTTCCGCCAGGGCCAGTCCGGCAGTCCCGAAACGGCGCAGCCGACGGCTGAACCCGACAGCGCGGCGCATGACCCGGAGCTGCTGGAAATCTTCCTCGAAGAAGGTTTCGACATCATCGAAAGCTCCGGCGCGGCGCTGCTGCGCTGGCAGGCCGAACCCGGCAATCGCCAGGAAGTGGAAACCCTGCTGCGCGATCTGCACACCCTCAAGGGCGGCGCGCGGATGGTCGAGATCGGCCCGATCGGCGACCTCGCCCATGAGCTCGAATACCTTTACGAAAGCCTCGCCACCGGCGTGCTGCAACCCTCCGCCGAACTGTTCGCGCTGGTGCAGCGCGGGCATGACCGGCTGGCGCAGATGCTCGACGGCGTGCGCGCCGGGCAGCCATGCCCACCGGCGGATCGGCTGATCAATGCGATCCAGAATTTCAGCCACCCGGCGACCCCTGACACGCCGCCGCTGCTGCCGATTCCAACCAAGACCGAGCCTGTGGCACCCGCCGCTGATGCCGGCGCGGACATGGTCAAGGTCTCCGCCGAACTGCTCGATGAGCTGGTCAACCTGGCTGGGGAAACCTCGATTTTCCGTGGGCGTATCGAGCAGCAAGTCAGCGATGCGCAAACCGCGCTGAACGAGATGGAAACCACCATCGAACGCATGCGCGATCAGTTGCGCCGGCTCGACACCGAAACCCAGGGGCGGATTCTCAGCCGTCAGCAAGTCGATGCCGAACGCCTCGGTTACGAAGAATTCGATCCGCTGGAAATGGACCGCCATTCACAGTTGCAGCAACTGTCGCGAGCACTGTTCGAATCCGCTTCCGACTTGCTCGATCTCAAGGAAACCCTCGACCGCCGCAACCACGACGCCGAGAACCTGTTGCAGCAACAGGGGCGGATCAACACCGAGTTGCAGGAAGGCCTGATGCGCACGCGCATGGTGCCGTTCGAACGGATGCTGCCGCGCCTGAAACGCATCGTGCGGCAGGTCGCCGAAGAGCTGAACAAAGACGTCGCGTTCATCATCGGCAACGCCGAAGGCGAGATGGATCGCAACGTGCTGGAGCGCATGGCCGCGCCGCTGGAGCACATGCTGCGCAACGCCGTCGACCATGGTCTGGAGTCAGCCGAAGTGCGGCTGGCGGCGGGCAAACCGGCGCAGGGTACGATCACCCTCGACCTGACCCGCGAGGGTGGCGACATCGTTTTCGATATTCGCGACGATGGCGCCGGGGTGCCGCTGGACGCGGTGCGGCGCAAGGCAATCAAGCGCGGCCTGCTGGCACCGGACGCCGAACTCAGTGACCGCGACGTGCTGCAATTCATCCTGCAGCCGGGCTTCTCCACGGCGGAAAAGATCACCCAGATTTCCGGGCGCGGCGTTGGCATGGACGTGGTTCATGAGGAAGTCCGCCAGCTCGGCGGCACCATGAGCATCGATTCGGTGCCGGGGCAGGGCGTGCACTTCCGCATTCGTCTGCCGTTCACCGTGTCGGTCAACCGCGCGCTGATGGTGCAATGCGGCGAGGATCAATACGCGATTCCGCTGAACACCATCGAAGGCATCGTCCGCGTGTTGCCGAATGATCTGGAAGGGCATTACCGCAACGATCCGCCGAGCTATCACTACGCCGGTCAGCGCTACGAGTTGTGCTATCTGGGCGAGCTGCTGAAAACCGCGCCACGCCCGAAACTGCTCGGCCAGAGCCTGCCGTTGCCGGTGCTGCTGGTGCAGTGCAATGACCGGCACATCGCGGTGCAGGTCGATGCGATGGCTGGCACCCGCGAGATCGTGGTCAAGAGCCTCGGCCCGCAGTTCGCGGCAGTGCAGGGCGTGTCCGGGGCGACGATTCTCGGCGATGGCCGGGTGGTGCTGATTCTTGATTTGCTCGCACCGATCCGCGCGATGCAGGCGCGGGTTGCGCAGCGTCCGGCCCATGCGGAGATCGACAGTGAACCGCAGAAGCCGTTGCTGGTAATGGTGGTCGACGACTCGGTGACCGTGCGCAAGGTCACCAGCCGTTTGCTCGAACGCCACGGCATGAACGTGCTGACCGCCAAGGACGGTGTCGACGCCATGTTGCTGCTCGAAGAACACATGCCCGACCTGATGCTGCTCGACATCGAAATGCCGCGCATGGACGGCTTCGAAGTCGCCACTCAGGTGCGCAACGACGAACGTCTGCAACACCTGCCGATCATCATGATCACCTCGCGCACCGGGCAGAAACACCGCGACCGCGCGATGGCCATCGGCGTCAACGACTACCTCGGCAAGCCGTATCAGGAATCGGTGCTGCTCGAAAGCATTGCCCACTGGAGCAAGAAACATGCATGAGCGCCGCCACAACGCGCGCACCAGCCAACTCACCGGCCTGCTGCTGCCATTGGCCGACCGCAACCTGATCCTGCCCAACGTCGCCGTCGCCGAGCTGATCGACTACCAGGCCAGCGCCTTCGACCTCGACACACCGCCGTGGTACCTGGGGCGGGTGAGCTGGCGCGAACGGCAGATTCCGCTACTGAGTTTCGAGTCAGCCTGCGGGCAGAAAATCGTCATCGGCGAACGCGCGCGGATCGTCATCCTCAATGCCCTTGGTGGGCTGCCGCAGCTGAAATTCATTGCGCTGCTGGTGCAGGGGATCCCGCGTTCGTACAAGCTCGACAGTCAGTTGAGTTATGTCGATGTGCCGTTGTGTGCGCTGGAACAGGCGGCGGTGCAGGTCGGGGAACAGGTGGCGAAGGTGCCGGATTTGTTGGGGTTGGAGCAGTTGTTGGTGGAGGCTGGGCTGGTTCACTGATCCATCCTTTGTGGTGCTCTGACTGGCCTCATCGCGAGCAGGCTCACTCCTACAATTGGAATGCGTTCCCCCTGTAGGAGTGAGCCTGCTCGCGATAGCGCCTGCGGCATCGCCCAAAATCCGACAGACAAATCCCAATCTCTACAGCGCAATAAACACCATTCAGCACAGCTGTTTAAAGACACTCAGTGTTACGCCTAATCCGCCTACAAATCCTTGCGCCACTGCCTACGCATGCACCAGAATCCGCCGGCTTGTGCGCCCTCGGCAGGCTGCGTAACTTGATCCCGTCACTGATTCCCAGTGATCGGGTTTAGCAGCCCGTGGTTAATCTAAGGGTGCACATACATCATCGTCAGGCTCAGTGCCTGCATTCGATGGCGGCTGTGCGCAGGGCGCTTCGGCGCGCCGGCTTCCTTAGGTTCCCCGGTCTGCTAACCTGCGTTCAGCTGCCACCCCTTCTTTTAGCAGAGAAGCGGTTCCAGCTTTATTTCGGAACCTGAAAATGATTAAACCAACACCAAGTCCGCCGCCAACAGATGCGGCATCCCCCTACGAAGCCCCCGAATCAAAGAAATTCCACGAAGCCGCCGAACGCGCCCTCGACCATTACCTCGGCCCGCCAAAACCCGACCTCATGGCCACGCCCTACACCCCCAACACGCTGTACATGGCCAACCCCGACGCCGACAGCGAATCCCTGCTGGCCGACGCCAGCGAATCGCTCGGCTCAGCCACGGTCATGCTCAACAACCATGCGGCGCTGGTGCAAGGCACGCACCGCAAGACGCTGCAGGGCATTGCTCAGGTGGTGATGGTGGCGGAGATGGCGGTCAATCGGGTGTTGGATAAGCTGGTGCCGGCCGGCTGAATAATGCGGCGATTGCACTGGCCTCTTCGCGAGCAGGCTCGCTCCCACATTTGGAATGCGTGCCACTGTAGGAGCTGCGGCACGCTGCGATCCTTTGATCTTGATCCTGAAGATCAAAAGATCGCAGCCTCGTTGCACTCGACAGCTCCTACAGGCTTTTTATTGAAGCAATTTCAGAACATCTACTGGTAATTGTTTGGTTGGCCCTAAGACAGAAGTGGAGGACTGTTGCACGGTTTGTTGCTTGATCAACTTCGTTTCTGGATCGATATCTTCGTCTTGATTCCGACCTGGAGTTACGACAGGGTCTTCGACAATGTTCATCGATATGATCTTGTCGGGATTTCTCACAGGATCGCCACGCTCGAGCCGGTCGATATTCTCCATTCCTTCGATGACCTTTCCCCAAACCGTGTACTGCCCGTCCGAAACAGGAGAGTCCTCAAAACAAATGAAAAATTGACAATCCGCCGAGTCAGGGTCGGATTTCCTAGACATCGAGCAAGTGCCCCGAAGGTGTTTACTTTTCGAAAATTCGGACTTGAGAAAACCGTAGCCGCTCCCGAAGTGTTTGTCGCTACGGTATCCAGTCTGAGCCATGAAACCACCAATGACTCGATGGAAATTGCAACCATCATAATAGTGTTCCTGCGTCAGTGTCTTGATGCGTTCAACATGATTGGGCGCAAGATCGGGGAAAAGCTCAATCCAGACTTTGCCTTGAGTTGTCTCCATGACAATTGTGTTTTTGGGATCCTTGATGTCGGCCATTTCAATCTCCCTTCGTCATTCGAATTTATGACGAGTAACTTTTGGATGAGAACCCAACAGGGGCGTGAGTCCTTTTTAGCAGTAATCGTCTAATGCTGAACCTGTAAGAACTGACAGTTCGTTAATGTGTTTGGCAATTAAAACCGCTGCTTTTAGTCCTGAGGGTTTGCTATCTCGTGCTTGAGCTCCCCCATTGCTCAACCATTACGCTGACCGTAATGATTCACCACCGCGCTTGATTGATGCGCCCCGCTCACACGCCTACCTTGGCTCCACGACAGCGAACCCCGTGGAGTGAGCATGACAACAACAATTTCCCCCGACTCGCGCTGGACGCGGCGGCGTGACGAGAAGCAGCGGCGTCTCGACAAGGTGCGCGGGCTGGCCGACGGTGTGGTGTTGCCCAGTGACAGGATCGTCGCGGCGCTTGAAGCGTTGATCCATCCCGGTGACCGGGTGGTGCTGGAGGGCAACAACCAGAAGCAGGCGGATTTCCTTTCCCGTTCGCTGGCCAAAGCCGATCCGGCCAAGCTGCATGATCTGCACATGATCATGCCCAGCGTCGGTCGCTCCGAGCACCTTGATCTGTTCGAACGCGGCATCGCCCGCAAGCTCGATTTCTCCTTCGCCGGCACCCAAAGCCTGCGCATCAGCCAGTTGCTCGAAGACGGCCTGCTGGAAATCGGCGCGATTCACACCTACATCGAACTCTACGCCCGGCTGGTGGTGGACCTGATCCCCAACGTCGTGCTCTCGGCCGGGTTCATGGCCGACCGCGCCGGCAACATCTACACCGGCCCCAGCACTGAAGACACCCCGGCACTGATCGAACCGGCCGCGTTCAGCGACGGCATCGTCATTGTCCAGGTCAACCAGTTGGTCGATGACGTCAGCAAACTGCCGCGCGTCGACATCCCGGCCTCATGGGTGGATTTCGTGGTGGTGGCCGACAAGCCGTTCTACATCGAACCGCTGTTCACCCGCGACCCACGGCACATCAAACCGGTGCACGTGTTGATGGCGATGATGGCGATTCGCGGGATCTATGAAAAACATAACGTGCAGTCGCTCAACCACGGCATTGGTTTCAACACCGCTGCCATCGAATTGATCCTGCCGACCTACGGCGAATCCCTCGGCCTCAAAGGCAAGATCTGCCGCAACTGGACGCTCAACCCGCACCCGACGTTGATCCCGGCGATCGAAAGCGGCTGGGTCGAAAGCGTGCATTGCTTCGGCACTGAACTGGGCATGGAAAACTACATCGCCGCGCGCCCGGACGTGTTCTTCACCGGGCGCGACGGCTCGCTGCGTTCCAACCGGATGTTCTGCCAACTCGCCGGGCAGTACGCGGTGGATCTGTTTATCGGCGCGACGTTGCAGGTCGATGGCGACGGCCATTCCTCGACCGTGACCCGTGGTCGTCTCGCCGGTTTCGGCGGTGCACCGAACATGGGCCACGACCCGCGCGGTCGGCGTCACGGCACCCCGGCGTGGCTCGACATGCGCCACGACAATTCACAGCAACCGATGCTCGAACGCGGCAAGAAACTCGTGGTGCAAATGGTCGAGACCTTCCAGGAGGGCGGCAAACCGACCTTCGTCGAAACCCTCGATGCGGTGGAAGTGGCGAAGAAAAGCGGCATGCCGCTGGCGCCGATCATGATTTACGGCGACGACGTCACCCACCTGCTCACCGAGGAAGGCATCGCCTACCTGTACAAGGCGCGCTCGCTGGAAGAGCGTCAGGCGATGATCGCCGCGGTGGCCGGCGTCACCGCCATCGGTCTGCGCCACAACCCGAAAGACACCGAACGCATGCGCCGCGAAGGCCTGATTGCCTTGCCCGAAGACCTCGGCATCCGCCGCACCGACGCCACCCGCGAACTGCTGGCGGCGAAAAGTGTGGCCGATCTGGTCGAGTGGTCCGGCGGTTTGTACAACCCGCCCGCCAAATTCAGGAGCTGGTAATGCACGCATTCAACCTGCAAGCGAAACCGCTGTCCCTGGCTGATCGATTGGCCGATCTGGCGGTGGATGCGCTGATCGACGAAGCCGATCTGTCGCCGAAGCCGGCGCTGGTCGACCGTCGCGGCAATGGCGCGCACACCGATCTGCACCTGGGCCTGATGCACGCTTCGGCGTTGTCGTTATGGCCGGCGTTCAAGGAAATGGCTGAAGCGGCGGTAGACATCGGCGAAGTCGATTCAACGTTGCGCGAAGCGATTGGTCGGATCGGCCGTGAAGGCGAGCAAGCCATGCTCACGACCACCAACGGCGTGAACACCCATCGCGGTGCCATTTGGGCGCTGGGATTATTGGTGACGGCTGCTGCACTGGAACCGCAATTCTCCAGCGCCAATGCCGTGACCCTGCGCGCTGCGCGTCTGGCGTTGCTGGATGACCGTCACGCGCCGAAGCCATTGAGCCACGGCGCGCAAGTCGCCCTGCGCTACGGCGCACGCGGTGCCCGCGAAGAAGCGCAACTCGGCTTTCCGTCCGTGCTGCAACGTGGCCTGCCGCAACTCAAGCGCAGCCGCGCCAACGGCCACGGCGAACAGAACGCCCGGCTCGATGCGCTGCTGGCGATCATGACCGATCTGGCCGACACCTGCGTGCTCTACCGCGCCGGTGAACAGGGCCTGCACGCCATGCAGCAAGGTGCGCAAGCGGTGCTCGACGCTGGTGGCAGCGCCAGCCTCACCGGGCGTCGTCGCCTGCACGAACTGGATCAACAACTCATCGCATTGAATGCCTCGCCCGGTGGCGGCGCCGACTTGCTCGCCGCCACGCTGTTGCTCGACCGTATCGAGCGCGATGGCATCCTTCAGGGAGCGTTTTGATGGAAACCTTATCCTTTGAATTCCCCGCCGGGCAGCCGCCGCGCGGGCGCGCGCTGGTCGGTTGTGTCGGCTCGGGCGATCTGGAAGTGCTGATCGAACCGGGGCTGGCCGGCAAACTGACGATCAATGTGCAGACCTCGGTCAACGGTGCGCAGCAGCGCTGGCAGCATCTGTTCGCGCGGATGTTCGACGGCACCACGCCGCCGGCAATGGCCATCGATATCCACGATTTCGGCGCCACGCCGGGTGTGGTGCGTTTGCGACTGGAACAAGGTTTCGAGGAGCTCGGCCATGACTGACAGCGCAGCGTTGCTCAACAAACACAGCTTCGTCGAACTCGGCGCGCGGCAACGGGCGAAAGCCTTGCTCGACGCCGGGACCTTCCGCGAATTGCTCGACCCGTTTCAACGGGTCATGTCGCCATGGCTCGAACGCCAGGGCGTGGTGCCGCAAGCCGATGACGGCGTGGTGATCGCCAAGGGCAGCCTCGACGGTTTGCCGGTGGTTATTGCCGCCATCGAAGGCGCGTTTCAGGGCGGCAGCCTCGGCGAAGTCGGCGGGGCGAAGATTGCTGGCGCGCTGGAGCTGGCCGCCGATGACAACCGCAAAGGCATCCCGACTCGCGCTGTGTTGCTGCTGGAAACCGGTGGCGTGCGTTTGCAGGAAGCCAACCTCGGGCTGGCGGCGATTGCCGATATTCATGCGGCGATTGTCGATTTGCAGCAGTACCAACCGGTGGTCGGCGTGGTCGCGGGCAGTGTTGGTTGCTTCGGCGGCATGTCGATTGCCGCTGCGCTGTGCAGCTATTTGCTGGTGACCCAGGAAGCGCGTCTCGGTTTGAACGGGCCGCAGGTGATCGAGCAGGAAGCCGGGATCGAAGAGTACGACTCCCGCGACCGGCCCTTCATCTGGAGCCTGACCGGTGGCGAGCAGCGTTTCGCCAGTGGTCTGGTGGATCGTTATGTCGCCGATGATGTGGCGCAGATCCGCCAGCAGGTGGGCGAGTTGTTGCAACAAGGCTTGCCAACCCAGCCACGCAGTCAGCGCGCTGATTGGTTCCTGCAACGCCTGAACCGTTTGGACACCGCCAAGCAAATCGAACCGTCGGTGGTTCGCGATCTGTATCAAGGAGAGCGCTCATGAGTGGTTATTCCGTGCGCGGTTTGAACTGGTTCAACGCCCTGAGCGCTGGTGCGAAAGCGGTCGAAGGTTTGCCGCCATCGTTGAAGGTCGCCGACGGCGAACTTGGGCGGTTTATCGCGGTGGTCGCTGACCCGGACAACCGTTTCCCACGGGCTCGCAACGGTGAAGTTGGCTTGCTCGAAGGCTGGGGTCTGGCCAAGGCTGTGGATGACGTGATCACGGCAGATCGCGACGAAGCGCAGAAGCGCCCGATCATCGCCATCGTCGATGTTCCGAGCCAGGCTTACGGTCGGCGCGAAGAAGCCCTCGGTATTCATCAGGCCCTGGCCGGGGCGGCGGACAGTTATGCCCGCGCCCGTTTGGCCGGGCATCCGGTGATTGCGCTGCTGGTGGGCAAGGCCATGTCCGGGGCGTTTCTGGCTCACGGTTATCAGGCCAACCGTATGATTGCCCTGCGCGATCCAGGGGTGATGGTGCATGCGATGGGCAAGGCCTCGGCGGCGCGCGTGACCCTGCGCAGTGTCGAGGAACTGGAAGCACTGGCCGCCAGCGTGCCGCCGATGGCCTATGACATCGACAGCTACGCCAGCCTCGGTTTGCTCTGGGAAACCCTCTTGGTGCAGCAGATCGAGCAGCCGACGGCGGAGGATCTGGCGCGGGTGACCGAGTGCCTGAAACAGGCCATCGGCGATATCGCCAGCACTGACCTGAGCAATCGTCTCGGCGCAAAAAATCGCCAAGCCTCCAGCCGCGTGCGCGAACTGTTGAGGGCGCAGTGGTGAACATGCCACTGGCCCACGACCTGCTGTGGGGCATGACACCAGCGCAGCTACCGGCGGATGCGCCGCAGTGGGCAATCGAGTCGCTGGCTGCCGGGCAACCGGTGGTGGTGCGGCGCGCGGTGGGCGCTGAAGCTTGGGTCGCGGTGGGCATTCGCGGTGTGTTGCGTGAGCAGCGGCTGGCGGCGTTTATGGCGCTCGATTCGATTGCCTGTCGGGTCAGCCCCGAAGCGCTTTGTCATGTCGATTGCGAGCGCGATCTGCCAGTGATGCAGGCCCTCAAACAACTGCGGCCAATGCTCGATGACTGCGGTTGGGTCTGGGGTGTCAGCGGCGGTGTCGGGTTTGAGTTGGCCAGTGGTTTTACCGCGATGCACGCGGCCAGTGACCTCGATCTGATTCTGCGGACACCGCAACTGATCACGCGTAATCAGGCACGCAAACTGGTCGCGGTTTTTGATCAAGCCGTGTGCCGGGTCGACATGCAATTGCAGGCGCCGTTCGGTGCAGTCGCGTTACGCGAATGGGCCAGTGGGTCTGCACGGGTGCTGCTGAAAAACGCCCATCGAGCCTGTCTGGTCGCTGATCCGTGGAACCCGCAGGAGCAGGCAGCGTGAGCAGCCTGTTGGTGTTCCCCGGCCAAGGCGCCCAGCAACCGGGCATGCTCCAGCATTTGTCTCGGGAAACCTTGACCGAGGCCAGCGACGTGCTCGGTGAAGACGTCGCGCTGCTCGATTCTGCCGATGCGTTACGCAGCACCCGGGCGGTTCAGCTGTGCCTGTTGATCGCCGGGGTCGCTGCTTCACGACAATTGCTGCAGGACGGACTCACGGCGGATTACGTCGCCGGCCTGTCCATCGGTGCGTACCCGGCAGCGGTGGTCGCCGGGGCCTTGAGCTTCAGTGACGCGTTGCATCTGGTCAGCCTGCGTGGCGAGTTGATGCAGCAGGCTTATCCACAAGGCTTTGGCATGACCGCAATCATCGGTCTGCAATTAGCCACCGTCGAAACGCTGCTGGCGCAGGTGCACAGTGCGGAGTCGCCGGTGTACCTGGCCAACATCAACGCCGATAACCAGGTGGTGATTGCCGGCAGCGACGCGGCGATGCAAGCGGTGGCCGAACTGGCGCGCAGTCGTGGCGCCGGTCTGGCCAAACGCCTGGCGGTGAGCGTGCCGTCACACTGTCCGTTGCTGGAAGCGCCGGCGCAAACCCTCGCCGAAGCCTTCGCCAACGTTGCACTGAAGACCCCGAAAATCGCTTACCTGAGTGGCAGCCGCGCGCGTCCGCTGATCAAGCCTGATGCCTTGCGCGACGACCTCGCTTTCAACATGTGCCGCGTGGTGGACTGGCGCGGCACCGTGCAAAGCGCTTACGAGCGCGGCGTGCGGCTACAGATCGAACTGTCGCCCGGTGCGGTGCTGACCGGGCTGGCGCGCCGGGTGTTCGAATCGGGCACGGTCACTGCCTTCGACAGTGCGCGTCTGGACACCTTGCAGGCGCTGTTGCGAGAGGAGGGTGGCCGCCGACCATAAACCGCCGCGACTCAGGCTTCGAACAACAAAAACAACATTCGACGATGCACTTTGAGGACTACAACAATGATTATTTACGGTGTGGCGCTGCTGGCGATCTGTACGCTGGCAGGGGTGATCATGGGTGACATGCTCGGCGTGTTGCTGGGCGTCAAATCCAACGTCGGCGGGGTCGGCATCGCCATGATCCTGTTGATCTGCGCGCGGTTGTGGATGCAGAAACGCGGCGGCATGACCAAGGATTGCGAAATGGGCGTCGGCTTCTGGGGCGCGATGTACATTCCGGTGGTGGTGGCGATGGCCGCGCAACAGAACGTCGTCACCGCCCTGCACGGCGGCCCGGTGGCGGTGCTCGCGGCAATCGGTTCGGTAGTGGTCTGTGGTTGCACGATTGCCTTGATCAGCCGCACCCATAAAGGCGAACCGTTGCCCGACGAACCGGTGGAAGTCACTCCGGTCGGCACTCCGGTAGGAGGTCGCTGACATGTGGGCACTCATTGAAAATGGTCTGGAACACAACGGTCTGGTCACTGCCTTCGCCTTCGTCGGCGTGATCATGTGGGTCTCGGTGGTTCTCTCGAAACGCCTGACGTTCGGGCGCATTCACGGCTCGGCGATTGCCATCGTCATCGGTCTGGTGCTGGCCTGGGTCGGCGGCACCCTGACCGGCGGCCAGAAAGGCCTGGCGGATCTGACGCTGTTCTCCGGCATCGGCCTGATGGGCGGGGCGATGCTGCGTGATTTCGCAATTGTCGCCACGGCGTTCGAAGTGCAGGCGACCGAGGCGAAGAAGGCCGGGTTGATCGGCGTGATCGCGCTGCTGCTCGGTACGATCCTGCCGTTCATTGTCGGCGCGTGCATGGCCTGGGCCTTCGGCTATCGCGATGCGGTGAGCATGACCACTATCGGCGCGGGCGCGGTGACCTACATCGTCGGCCCGGTGACCGGCGCGGCGATTGGCGCGACTTCGGATGTGATGGCGCTGTCGATTGCCACCGGATTGATCAAGGCGATTCTGGTGATGGTCGGCACCCCGGTCGCAGCGCGCTGGATGGGCCTGGATAACCCGCGTTCGGCGATGGTGTTCGGTGGTCTGGCCGGGACGGTGAGCGGGGTGACCGCGGGGCTGGCGGCGACGGATCGGCGGTTGGTGCCTTATGGGGCGTTGACCGCTACGTTCCATACTGGGCTTGGCTGTTTGCTCGGGCCTTCGCTGTTGTTCTTCATTGTTCGCGGTATTGTTGGCTAGATCCGGAATTTGAGTTGTCTGGGCTGACGCTTTCGCGAGCAAGCCCGCTCCCACATTTGGAATGCGTTCCCCTGTGGGAGCGGGCTTGCTCGCGAAGGGCGCGACTCGGTCTCAAGTCTGGCGATTGGCATACATCCGACACTCCGCCAGCAACGCCAGCAGATTCGGATCGCGCTCCTTGGCCTTGAGAAACACCACGCCAATGTGCTGCTGCAAGCGGTACTTCTCCTGCAACGGAATCAGCTTCACGCGGTTCTCGTACACCGCTGCAATCCGCCCCGGCAGCAACGCATAACCCACCCCCGAGCTGACCATGCTCAGCAGGGTGAAGATGTCGTTGACCTGCATCGCCACCTTCGGCTCGAACCCCGCCTGCTTGAACACCCGGATGCCGTCCTGATGGGTGGCGAAGCCTTGGGTCAGGGTGATGAAGGTTTCGTCGCGCACTTCCGCGAGATCAACTTCCTGACGCTGGGCGAATCTTGAATCTGCTGGCGTGGCGAGGAAAATGTCGTCGGAGAACAGCGGGATCTGCTCGCAGTCCGGATCGCTGACTGTGTCGTCCAGCGACACCAGAATCGCGTCGACTTCCATGTTCTTCAGCTTGTACAGCAGGTCGATGTTCGAGCCGAGAATCAGGTCGATGTTGAGTTCGCTGCGGCGGATCTTCAGGCCCATGATCAGTTGAGGTACGGTTTTCACCGTCAGCGAATACAGCGAGCCGAGTTTGAAGCGTTCAGCGGAGAATCCGGCAGCCTCGCGGGTCAGGCGTACGCTTTCGACCACGTCCTGGATCAGCTTCTGCGCGCGCTCTTCGAGCACGTAGGCGCTTTCCAGTGGCGTCAGGTTGCGGCCTTCGTGCTTGAACAGCGGGCAGCGCAGGGCGCTTTCCAGCGAATGGATCGCCCGGTGCACGCTGACATTGCTGGTCTGCAGCTCGGCAGCGGCGCGCGCCAGATTGCCGGTGCGCATGAAGGCGAGGAACACCTCGAGTTTTTTCAGGGTCAATTCTTCGTCGATCAGCATGGCGCGGACTCTTTTTTATGTCGGCCGATTGTGCCTTGAAGATCAAAAGATCGCAGCCTTCGGCAGCTCCTACCTTTGGAATGCGATTTTCCTGTAGGAGCTGCCGCAGGCTGCGATCTTTTGATCCTGGCTTTGAATGGAAACATTGCGCTTTTACGCTCAAGGCCCGAGCCTTGCGCGCTGCGGTGACGAATAACGAGGTGAGTGACACATGTATCACGGAGAAAAACTCAACGCCTGGACGCACTTGGTCGGGGCAGTGGCAGCGTTTATCGGCGGCGTGTGGATGCTGGTGATTGCCAGCCTCGACGGCAGTCCGTGGAAAATTGTCAGCGTGGCGATCTACGCCTTCACCTTGCTGGTGCTCTACAGCGCCTCGACCGTGTACCACAGCGTGCGCGGGCGCAAGAAAGCGATCATGCAGAAGGTCGATCACTTTTCGATCTACCTGTTGATCGCCGGCAGTTACACGCCGTTTTGTCTGGTGACCCTGCGCGGGCCGTGGGGCTGGACGCTGTTCGGGATTGTCTGGGGGCTGGCGCTGATCGGCATCTTGCAGGAGATCAAGCCACGCTCCGAGGCGCGGATCCTGTCGATCGTGATCTATGCGGTGATGGGCTGGATCGTGCTGGTGGCGGTAAAGCCGTTGATTGCTGCTTTGGGCACGGCAGGCTTTGCCTGGCTGGCGTCGGGCGGGGTGTTGTACACCGTGGGGATCATCTTTTTTGCCCTCGATCACCGGTTGCGGCATGCGCACGGGATCTGGCATCTGTTTGTGATCGCCGGGAGTCTGCTGCACTTTGTGGCGATTCTGTTTTATGTCCTCTGAACGCCCCGCCATCCCCCTGTAGGAGTGAGCCTGCTCGCGATGGCGTCCTGTCAGTCGACAGCGTTTGTGACTGATAGACCACTATCGCGAGCAGGCTCACTCCTACAGGGGTTACGTATTCTAGAAATCACCCCAAAGCTGCTGAGCCACCGCCAGCGCCACCACCGGCGCGGTCTCGGTACGCAACACGCGCGGCCCAAGGCGTGCCGCGTGAAAACCATTGCCCTTGGCCTGCTCAACCTCGGCATCCGACAAACCACCCTCCGGCCCGATCAGGAACGCCAGTGTCGCCGGTTTGGCATGGCTCACCAGCGGCTCGGCCACCGGGTGCAGCACCAGTTTCAATTCGGCCTGGGTCTGCTTCAGCCAGTCGGCCAGCAGCAGCGGCGGGTGAATCACCGGCACCCGCGAACGACCGCACTGCTCGCAGGCGCTGATCGCCACCTGACGCCAGTGCAGCAGGCGCTTGTCGGCGCGTTCGTCCTTGAGCCGCACTTCGCAGCGGTCGCTGAAGATCGGGGTGATTTCGCTCACGCCCAACTCGGTGGCTTTCTGGATCGCCCAGTCCATGCGCTCGCCCCGGGACAGGCCCTGACCGAGGTGGATCTGCAACGGCGATTCGATCTGGCCGGGCAGTTGCTCGTCGATCTGCACGACGACGCGTTTCTTGCCGACTTCCACCAGCGAGCCGCGAAACTCATGGCCGGAACCGTCGAACAACTGCACCGCATCGCCCTCGGCCATGCGCAGCACGCGGCTGATGTAATGCGCCTGGGCTTCCGGCAGTTCGTGTTCGCCGGTGCTCAGGGGGGCGTCGATAAAGAAGCGGGACAGTCTCATTTCGGGTCTCTGGAAAGATGTGAATCAGTTGGAACGGTGTCGACTTCATTCGCGAGCAAGCCCGCTCCCACAGGGAAATGCATTCCAAATGTGGGAGCGGGCTTGCTCGCGAAAGCGGCAGCCCAGGCACCACAATCTTGAACAATTCAAATCAGCCCGGATCGCGGAACCCCGGGTGGAAATCCTTCGGCACGGCCACGCTGACGCTGTCACGGGTGGCGATGTTGATGCCTTCGCTGGCGACTTCGGCGAGGAAATCGATCTGCTCCGGGGTGATCACGTACGGCGGCAGGAAATACACCACGCTGCCCAGCGGACGCAGCAGCGCGCCGCGCTCCAGCGCATGCTGGAACACCTTCAGGCCGCGTCGCTCCTGCCAAGGGTAGGCCTCTTTCGTGGCTTTATCCTTGACCATCTCGATGGCCAGCACCATGCCGGTCTGGCGCACTTCCGAGACGTTCGGGTGATCGACCAGATGCGCAGTGGCCGAGGCCATGCGCCGGGCCAGGGCCTGGTTGTTCTCGATGACGTTGTCCTGCTCGAAGATGTCCAGCGTCGCCAGCGCCGCCGCACAGGCCAGCGGGTTGCCGGTGTAGCTGTGCGAGTGGAGGAAGGCGCGCAGGGTCGGGTAGTCGTCGTAGAACGCGCTGTAGACCTCGTCGGTGGTCAGGCACGCCGCCAGCGGCAGGTAGCCGCCGGTCAGGGCCTTGGACAGGCAGAGGAAGTCCGGGCGAATGCCGGCCTGTTCACAGGCAAACATGGTGCCGGTGCGGCCGAAGCCGACGGCGATTTCGTCGAGGATCAGGTGCACGCCATAGCGGTCGCAGGCTTCGCGCAGCAGCTTGAGGTACACCGGGTGGTACATGCGCATGCCGCCGGCGCCCTGAATCAACGGCTCGACGATCACGGCCGCGACGCTGTCATGGTTTTCGGCCAGCGTCTGTTCCATCGCCGCAAACATGTTGCGTGAGTGTTCTTCCCAGCTCATGCCCTGCGGGCGCAGGTAGCAATCCGGGCTTGGCACCTTGATGGTGTCCATCAGCAGCGCTTTGTAGGTTTCGGTGAACAGCGGCACGTCGCCGACCGCCATCGCCGCCATGGTTTCACCGTGGTAGCTGTTGGTCAGGGTGACGAAGCGTTTCTTGTTCGGCTGGCCGCGGTTGAGCCAGTAGTGGAAGCTCATTTTCAGCGCGACTTCGATGCAGGACGAACCGTTATCGGCGTAGAACACCCGGTTCAGGCCTTCGGGCGTCATCTTCACCAGACGCTCGGACAGCTCGATCACCGGCTGGTGGCTGAAACCGGCGAGGATCACGTGTTCCAGCTGATCGACCTGATCCTTGATGCGCTGGTTGATCCGCGGATTGGCGTGGCCGAACACGTTGACCCACCAGGAGCTGACGGCATCGAGGTAGCGCTTGCCTTCGAAATCTTCGAGCCAGACGCCTTCACCGCGTTTGATCGGGATCAGCGGCAGCTGTTCGTGGTCTTTCATCTGGGTGCAGGGATGCCACAGCACCGCGAGGTCGCGTTGCATCCACTGGTTATTCAGGCCCATTTACAGTCTCCTCGAGGCGGCTCGCGTCAGGCGCGGGCAAACAATCGCGCAAGCCTATGCAATGCATCGCGCCGGGACAACCCATTGTGTGGATTGAGCTACTTTGTATGGGCTGATAGAGGACGCAGATGGCGTTGTCATGCCTGCCAAAAAACACTCGAGAGCCAGCAACGAATCCCCTTTAATCTTTCCTTAACTCATGTGTTCAAGACTCTTGATCGCATTTCTCGATATTTCAAAGCAAAATTTTCCGCTTTAATTCGATAGATAACTCGCTAGTCTTGGTTCGCAGTTCTCACAGGATTTGGGCAATGCAGCTACGTAACTCTGCTTCTCGCTATGGTTGGGTCAGCATCTTCATGCACTGGGGCGTGGCGCTGGCGGTCTTCGGACTGTTCGCGTTGGGTCTGTGGATGGTGGGGCTGGATTACTACAGCAGCTGGCGCAAAGACGCGCCGGATCTGCACAAGAGCATCGGTCTGGTGTTGCTGGGCGTGATGGTGTTGCGGGTGCTCTGGCGCTTTGTCAGTCCGCCGCCGCCAACGCTGCAGAGCTACAGCCGCATGACCCGCATCGGCGCCAGGTTCGGCCACGGGTTTCTGTACCTCGCGCTGTTCGCCGTGATGATTGCCGGTTACCTGATTTCCACCGCAGACGGTGTCGGGATCCCGGTGTTTGGCCTGTTTGAAGTTCCTGCACTGGTTTCCGGACTACCGGATCAGGCAGATACCGCTGGGGTGATTCATCTCTGGCTGGCGTGGGCGCTGGTAATTTTTTCCGGTCTCCATGCGTTGGCAGCATTGAAGCACCACTTTATCGATCGTGATGCGACCCTGACACGAATGCTCGGTCGCAAAGCCTGAAATTCAACCTCGACTCAAAGGAAAAGAAAGCATGTTGAAAAAGACTCTGGCCGCTCTGGCAATCGGTTCTGCCGTACTGTCCGCGAACGTGATGGCTGCTGATTACACTGTCGACAAGGAAGGCCAGCACGCTTTCGTCGACTTCAAGATCAGCCACCTGGGCTACAGCTACATCACCGGTACCTTCAAGGACATCGACGGCAAGTTCAGCTTTGACGCCGCCAAGCCTGAAGACAGCAAAATCGAATTCAACGTGAAAACCGCCAGCGTGTTCACCAACCACGCCGAGCGCGACAAGCACATCTCCAGCAAAGACTTCCTGGACGTGGGCAAATACGCTGACGCCAAGTTCGTCTCCACCAGCGTCAAATCCACCGGCAAGAACGCCGAGGGCAAAGACACTGCTGACGTGACCGGCGACCTGACCCTGCACGGCGTGACCAAGCCAATCGTGGTCAAGGCTGTGTTCCTGGGCGAAGGCAAGGATCCATGGGGCGGCTACCGTGCCGGCTTTGAAGGCACCACCAGCATCAAGCGCTCTGATTTCGGCAAGATGATGGATCTGGGTCCACAGTCCGACAAGGTCGACCTGTACATCTCGTTCGAAGGTGTGAAAGCGAAATAACTTTCGCCGCCATGCAAAACGCCCCCGGTCGCAAGGCCGGGGGCGTTTTTTATTGCCCGCCAGATGACTTGAGACCACCGCATATCCACTGTGGGAGCGAGCTTGCTCGCGAATGCGGTGTGTCATTCACCAGAGGTCTCGACTGATCCGACGCTTTCGCGAGCAAGCCCGCTCCCACAGGTGATGTGGTGATTCAGGGATATTGGCTTGCTCATGAAAAATGCCCCGGCTCTTGCGAGCCGGGGCATTTTTCATGGCAGCGATAACTCAGCGATTGCGGGTCAGCAGTGCTGGTTTTTCGCCGCGCGGACGGGTCGGCAGTTGATCGAGCTGCTCAGGCGTCGGGAAGCGGTCGGCTTTCGATTCCTTGTGCATGATCTTCGGCCCGTTGCTGCGCGGGTTCTGCACGGCTGGCTCGGTACGTGGCTGATCGTCGCGAGCCGGGCGGCGGTTGCGCGACGAGGACTCGTCACGACGGCCCTGGCCATCACGCGGTGCGCCGTTGCGCGGGCCGTTGCGTTTGGCCGGCGGGGTGCCGGTGCTCGAACCGTTGCTGTTGCGCGGACCGTTCTGGCGACCTTGCGGCTGACCGCCACGAGGGGCGCCAGCGCCTGCACCTTGTGCCGGCGCACCCGGACGACGGCCACGGCCACCGGCAGGGGCGGCTTTCGGCACGTAATCCACGCGGTTACCGAAGTTATCGATATCGTCGTCGAGGAACTCGTCCGGTGCACGATCAGCCGCCGCACGTGGTGGCTGGCTCGGACGCTGTTCGCGGGCCGGGGTGCCTTCACGTGGCTTCTGCTGACGGGCAGGGCGCTCGCCGCGTTCGCCGGCGGGTTTTTCCTTGCCCTTGTCTTTGCCTTTGTCCTTGCGACCGCCGCCACCACCGCCGCCATTCGGACCGTCGCCACGCGGGCCACGGGAATTGCGCGGGTTGCGCATGTCCGGACGCTCGCGCACTTCAGGCTTCTCGGCCTCAATGGTGCTGGCATCGAAGCCCATCAGGTCGCCGTCGGCGATTTTCTGCTTGGTCATGCGTTCGATGCTTTTCAGCAGTTTTTCTTCGTCCGGGGCCACCAGCGAGATCGCCTCGCCCGAACGACCGGCACGGCCAGTACGGCCGATACGGTGCACGTAATCTTCATCGACGTTCGGCAGTTCGAAGTTGACCACGTGTGGCAACTGGTCGATGTCCAGACCGCGCGCGGCGATGTCGGTCGCTACCAGAATGCGCACTTCACCGGCCTTGAAGTCGGCCAGGGCTTTGGTGCGGGCGTTCTGGCTCTTGTTGCCGTGGATCGCCACAGCCGGCAGGCCGTGTTTGTCCAGGTACTCGGCCAGACGGTTGGCGCCGTGTTTGGTGCGGGTGAACACCAGTACCTGTTCCCAGGCGCCGGCGGTGATCAGGTGCGCCAGCAGGGCACGCTTGTGGCTGGCCGGCAGACGGAACACGCGTTGTTCGATGCGCTCGACCGTGGTGTTCGGCGGCGTCACTTCGATGCGTTCCGGGTTGTGCAGCAGCTTGCCGGCAAGATCGGTGATGTCTTTGGAGAACGTCGCCGAGAACAGCAGGTTCTGGCGCTTGGCCGGCAGACGCGCGAGGACTTTCTTCACGTCGTGGACGAAGCCCATGTCGAGCATGCGGTCGGCTTCGTCGAGGACGAGGATTTCGACGTGGGACAGATCGACGCTGCCCTGGCCTGCGAGGTCGAGCAGACGACCCGGGCAGGCGACGAGTACGTCAACGCCACGGGACATGGCCTGGACTTGCGGGTTCATGCCGACGCCGCCGAAGATGCAGGCGCTGACGAATTTCAGGTCACGGGCGTAGATCTTGAAGCTCTCGTGTACCTGGGCCGCGAGTTCGCGGGTCGGGGTCAGGACCAGAACGCGCGGTTGGCGCGGGCCATGACGCTGGGATTTGTCCGGGTGACCGTTGGGGAACAACCGCTCCAGGATCGGAAGGGCGAAACCGCCGGTTTTACCGGTACCTGTCTGTGCCGCAACCATCAGGTCGCGACCTTGCAACACGGCGGGAATGGCCCGCTGTTGCACCGGAGTAGGCTCGGTATAGCCCGCATCTTCGATGGCACGGACTAAAGCCTCGGAGAGACCGAGGGAAGCAAAGGACATGAGTAATCCTGTTTTAGTTAGGGCTTGGCCCAATGGGAGTCTTGCCTGGCGCGAATCACGTTTAAGAGGACGCAATCCCGTCCGGTCCTGCTGCGGTTCCGAAGGCACGTCAGGAGCGCTCGCGCGGGCTGAAAGCTGCGCTGTAGCGGGTCGAGAGGCCTGTTACGGTTCCGGGCGTCCGGGCGTGAGCCTGGCGGGAACGCCGGAGTATAACAGAGCAATCACTGCGCGCTGCTTTCCTGCTGCTCAACGGTTTTATGGCTGGCCGAGGCATTGCCCGGCAGCGCTGTGCCTGTAGGGGCAGCGCCGTAGCGTGCGCTGAGCTCGGCGTAGGCCGGTTCACGCTTGAATCGCTTGAGTTCAGCGCCAAAGCGCTGCACCAGCAGATCCATCCCGGCATTGCGTCGAACCGCCAGATATTGGCTCTGACGGCTGATGATCGTCGGGTTTTCGCTGATCTGATCGCGGATATTCAGCTGATCGAGCAAATGCTGACCGACGCGGCGATCGGTGATCAGCAAGTCGATGCGTCCGCGCAGCAGTTTGCCGAAGTTGGCCTCGTGGGTCGGTGCCGGCTCGCGGGTGAATAATGTCGATTCGCTGAAGTCCGGGCTGTACAGATAGCCCGGCGAAGTGCCGATGGTCAGGCCTTTGAGTTCTTCGAGCTTGCTGAAGGGGTGTGGCCGGTCGTTGGCATAGAACATCACGAACTCGACGTCCGACAACGGTTCACTCGGATAGAGCAGGGTGGCGTCGCGCTCGTCGCTGTGAAAGATATCCAGCGCGCCGTCAGCCTGGCCGGTCTCGAGCATCGACAGGCAGCGTTTCCACGGCAGGAACTGCCATTCGACTTCGATTCCCAAACGCTTGAACACGATGGCGGTGGTTTCGTAGTCCAGCCCGAGGTTCTTGCCGTCCTCCTCATACACGTAAGGGGCCCACGGCTCGGTGACAATACGCAACTTCTCGCCCCGAGCGGCAAAGCTCAGGCAAGCAAAAACCAGTACCGTGAATAGTTGCGCGATCAAAGGCATGACTTGAGATTACGACGAGAAACGCGAAAGAGCCAGAAAGTGCCTGCACAAGCTCTAATTCGGGGATTCAAAAGCAAAAGATCGCAGCAACGACACCCCTGTAGGAGCTGCCGAAGGCTGCGATCTTTTGATCTCTCTTTTAGTGCTTAGCGCGGCAACTTCAAGTTATTCCAGATCGCCAGACTAGGTTCAGCCTGGTTCATGGAATAGAAGTGCAGCCCCGGTGCGCCACCCTGCAGCAGGCGTTCGCACATTTCGCTGACAACTTGCTCGCCGAAGCGCTGAATGCTTTGGCTGTCATCGCCGTAGGCTTCCAGTTGCTTGCGGATCCAGCGCGGGATTTCCGCACCGCAGGCGTCGGAGAAGCGCGCGAGTTTGCTGTAGTTGGTGATCGGCATGATCCCCGGTACCACCGGAATATCCACGCCCAGTGCCTGCAAGCGGTCGACGAAGTAGAAGTAGCTGTCGGCGTTGAAGAAGTACTGGGTGATCGCGCTGTCGGCACCGGCGCGGGCCTTGCGCACGAAGTTGGCGAGATCGTCTTCGTAATTGCGCGCTTGCGGATGCATCTCCGGGTAAGCGGCAACTTCGATGTGGAAATGATCGCCGGTTTCTTCACGAATGAATTCAACTAGTTCATTGGCGTGACGCAGCTCACCGCTGGTCATGCCCATGCCGGACGGCAGGTCGCCGCGCAGGGCAACGATGCGCTTGATACCGGCAGCCTTGTATTCGTTCAACAGGCCGCGCAGGTCGTCCTTGCTGTCGCCGACGCACGACAGGTGCGGTGCGGCCGGTACTTTGACTTCGCTTTCCAGTTGCAGAACGGTGTTGAGGGTGCGATCACGGGTCGAACCACCAGCGCCATAAGTGCAGGAGAAGAAATCGGGATTGTACGTTGCCAACTGACGGGCAACGTTGAGCAGCTTTTCATGCCCAGCATCGGTCTTGGTCGGGAAGAACTCGAAGCTGTAGCGACGGTCTTGGGACATGGGAAATACCCTTGGAAACACGAAGCCTGTGAGGCTTGCACCGCCCATGTGGGAGCGGGCTTGCTCGCGAAAGCGGCGGGTCAGGCAACATCAATGCTGAATGACAGACCGCTTTCGCGAGCAAGCCCGCTCCCACAGGGAGAGCAGGCCGCCGCGTCAATCAGTAGCGGTAAGCGTGCGGCTTGAACGGGCCTTCGACGGTGACGCCGATGTAGTCAGCCTGTTGCTTGGTCAGTTGAGTGACCACGCCGCCGAAGCCGCGAACCATTTCCAGGGCCACTTCTTCGTCGAGTTTCTTCGGCAGTACTTCAACGGTCAGACGCTTGGCTTTCTCGGCTGGCGACAGGTCGGCGTACTTCTGGCCGAACAGGAAGATCTGCGCCAGTACCTGGTTGGCGAACGAACCGTCCATGATGCGGCTCGGGTGACCGGTGGCGTTGCCCAGGTTCACCAGACGGCCTTCGGCCAGCAGGATCAGGTAGTCGTCGTTCTGTGCGTCGAAAGCGCCCGGGCCGGTACGGTGGATCTTGTGTACCTGTGGCTTCACTTCTTCCCATGCCCAGTTCTTGCGCATGAAAGCGGTGTCGATTTCGTTGTCGAAGTGACCGATGTTGCAGACAACAGCGCGCTTCTTCAGGGCTTTGAGCATGTTCGCGTCGCAAACATTGACGTTACCGGTGGTGGTCACGATCAGGTCGATCTTGCCCAGCAGCGCTTTGTCGATGCTTGCTTCGGTGCCGTCGTTGATACCGTCGATGAACGGCGAAACCAGTTCGAAACCGTCCATGCAGGCCTGCATGGCGCAGATTGGGTCAACTTCGGAAACCTTGACGATCATGCCTTCCTGACGCAGCGACTGAGCAGAGCCCTTGCCCACGTCACCGTAACCAATGACCAGCGCTTGCTTGCCGGACAGCAGGTGGTCGGTACCGCGCTTGATCGCATCGTTCAGGCTGTGACGGCAGCCATACTTGTTGTCGTTCTTGGACTTGGTCACCGAGTCGTTGACGTTGATCGCCGGGATCTTCAGCTCGCCCTTGGCCAGCATGTCCAGCAGGCGGTGAACGCCGGTGGTGGTTTCTTCGGTCACGCCGTGAACGCGGTCCAGCACCTGTGGGTACTTGTCGTGCAGCAGCTGAGTCAGGTCGCCGCCGTCGTCGAGGATCATGTTGGCGTCCCATGGCTGGCCATCCTTCAGGATGGTCTGCTCCAGGCACCACTCGTACTCTTCTTCAGTCTCGCCTTTCCAGGCGAAAACCGGGATGCCGGCGGCAGCGATGGACGCAGCGGCCTGATCCTGAGTCGAGAAAATGTTGCAGGACGACCAGCGTACTTCGGCACCCAGGGCAACCAGGGTTTCGATCAGCACGGCAGTCTGAATGGTCATGTGGATGCAGCCGAGGATTTTCGCGCCCTTGAGCGGCTGCTCGGAGGCGTACTTGCGGCGCAGACCCATCAGGGCCGGCATTTCCGATTCGGCGATGATGGTTTCGCGACGGCCCCAGGCGGCCAGGGACATATCGGCAACTTTGTAATCGTTAAAATCTGCAGGCGTGATAACAGCGCTCATGAAGAGCCTCCATTCGTAATGTATGCGAATGGGCGCCGTTGTGCGTTTAGTGTCCGGCCGTGGCCAGTCAACGCCCCATCCGAGCCTGACAGGTTGATCCTGCTGCAGCGCCCCTCGGACAGGTGGCGGGAAAACGGTAGCAGGTGAACGTTACCGTTTTGAAACGGGGGCGATTATAGCCGTCTAGACTGATCTTCCAAAGGGTTTCTGTCGGCCAAATGAAGATCGCTAATAGCGACCATAGTAGAAGGCTCATGGAGCATGACCGTCCGGTCTGCCAAGATGGCGCCATCTTTCGGCAAACGCTCAGGAGTGAACATGAATTTCCACACCCGCAAATGGGTAAAACCCGAAGACCTCAACCCCAATGGCACCCTGTTCGGCGGCAGCCTGCTGCGCTGGATCGACGAAGAGGCGGCGATCTACGCCATCGTCCAGTTGGGCAATCAGCGCGTGGTGACCAAGTACATTTCCGAGATCAACTTCGTCAGCGCCTCGCGCCAGGGCGACATCATCGAGCTGGGCATCACCGCCACCGAGTTCGGTCGCACCTCGATCACCCTGACCTGCGAAGTGCGTAACAAGATCACCCGCAAGAGCATCCTCACGGTCGAGAAGATGGTGTTCGTCAACCTCGGCGAAGATGGTTTGCCAGCCCCGCACGGACGGACCGAGATCAAGTACGTCAAAGACCAGTTCAAGGAAGATGAGCTCGTTACCAAGTGACATTGGCGGTGGCTTCATCGCGAGCAGGCTCGCTCCCACATGGATTGCGTTGTACCTGTGGGAGCGAGCCTGCTCGCGAATGCGGTTGTTCAGTCAGCGAAGAATCATCTGACCACTGAACAGCCATGAACCGTCGGGGTCGTAGCTAAAAGCCCCCCACCCGGTTCCCACGCCATGACCACGCCTACAGACGGCAAGACCCCCAACCTCTCGACCGATGAACAACACGAAGTCGAGAAAAACCAGCCGCCCCGCGCGGCGGTTCTGCATGAAATCATCCGCACTCAAGGCGATCAGGAACTGGAGCGCAGCATTGCCGCGCTGTGGTGGTCGGCGCTCGCCGCCGGGCTGACCATGGGCCTGTCGCTGATGGGCATGGGCCTGCTCAATTCGCGCCTGCCCGAGGGCGAGGAATTCAAGGTGATCGCCAGTTTCGGCTACTGCGCCGGTTTCCTCGCGGTGATCCTCGCCCGCCAGCAACTGTTCACCGAAAACACCCTGACCGCCGTCCTGCCAGTGATGAGCAAACCGACCCTGGCCAATTTCGGCCGGTTGATCCGCCTGTGGGGCGTGGTCCTGTTCGGCAATTTGTGCGGGACGATTCTGGTGGCGTACGTGATGCTCGAGCTGCCGATCTTCGACGCCAAGACCGATCACGCCTTCCTTGAAATCGGCCGCAAGGTCATGGAGAACCACGCCAGTCAGATGTTCGCCAAAGGCATCGTTTCCGGCTGGATGATCGCCACCATGGTCTGGATGATCCCGTCCATGGAGAGCGCGAAGATGTGGATCATCATCCTCATCACCTACCTGATGGCGCTGGGCGATTTCACCCACATCGTGGTCGGTTCGGCGGAAGTGTCGTATCTGGTGTTTGCCGGCGAGCTGCCGTGGAGTGATTTCTGGATGGTGTTTGCCGGGCCGACGCTGGCGGGGAACATCATCGGCGGCAGTTTTATCTTCGCCCTGATCAGCCATGCGCAGATCCGCAGCGAGAGCGGCGCGCCGAAAGAAACAGGCAAAGGGTCTGCGGATCAGGCCGAGAAGCCTGACCCGCAGCAGATCAGAAAATGATCAGTGGTGCGCGGGCTCGGCCGCTGTGGCCGGCTCGTCACGGGTGGCGTGCTTGACCAGTTTGCCGATGGTCAGACCCTGCAACAGGATCGACGACAGCACCACGATGTAGGTGATGCTCAGCAGCAGATCGCGCTCCGGGCCCAGCGGCAGGGCCAGCGCCAGTGCCACCGAGACACCACCGCGCAAACCGCCCCAGGTCAGGATCCGAATGGTGCCGCGCGGCACTGTGCGCCAACGGCGTAGCAGAACGATGGCCGGGGCCACGGTAAGCAGGCGCGACAGCAGAATCGCCAACGCCAGCAGACTGGCCGCCGCCACGTGCGCCCAGTTGAACGGCAGCAGCAACAGCTCCATGCCGATCAGCGCGAACAGCAGGGCGTTGAGCATGTCATCGAGCAGCTCCCAGAAGCCGTCGAGGTACTTGCGGGTCATGTCGTTCATCGCCAGGTTGCGCCCCAGGTTACCGATGATCAGACCGGCGACCACCATCGCAATCGGCGCCGAGACGTGCAGCTCGGTGGCCATCGCCGAACCGCCGATCACCAGCGCGAGGGTCAGCATCACGGTGATCTGATGCTGCTGGACGCTCTTGATCATCCGGTACACCCCATAACCGATCAGCCCGCCGAACAGCACGCCGCCAATGGCTTCGTGCACGAACAGCATTGCCGTGGCGCTGATCGTCGGCGTTTCACCCAATTGGGCGATACCCAGCAGCACGGTGAACACCACCACCGCCGTGCCGTCGTTGAACAGCGACTCGCCGACGATGGTGGTTTTCAGCGGCTTCGAAGCGTTGGCGGTGCGCAGTACGCCGAGCACCGCAATCGGATCGGTCGGCGAAATCAGCGCGCCGAACAACAGGCAGTAGAGGAAGCTCACGTGCCAGCCGAACAGGGCAAAAATGTAATAGGCGAGGCTGCCGATCACCACGGTCGCAATCAGCACGCCGAACGTGGCCAGCAGGCCGATCGGCCAGCGATAGCTGCGCAAGTCGTTCAAGTTGACGTGCAGGGCGCCGGCGAACAGCAGAAACGACAGCATCCAGTTCATCAGCAGATCGCCGAAGTCGATCTGGCCGATCAGTTGCTGCACGCGTTCTTCGAGGCCGGGATAGCCGAGCAGGCTCAGGCCTTGCAGCAACAGGGAGAACATCAGCGCGGTGACCATCACGCCGATGGTCGGCGGCAGGCCGATGAAGCGGTAGTTGACGAAGGTGAGAAGGGTGGTGAGGCAGATGAATGCGGCTACGAGTTCAAGCATCCGGGCTCCTTTGGATGGGGGTGGAAAGACAGCGCCCCGATTCTTCGGCGCAAAGGTTGGATGGGCTGATTCGGGGAGGGGACACAACTGTGTCCCCTCGGTTGGTCGGCCGCGCACATTGGTGTAGGGTCAACAATAAAAATCAAGGAGTGGAACGTGCTGGCGACAGTTCTGGTGTTGATGGCGGCGCTGTTGCATGCGACGTGGAATACCCTGATCAAGTTCAGCGCCGAAAGGCTGCTGGTGGTGGCGTGCATGGACACGGTGGCGCTGCTGTTTGTCGCCCTCGCATTTCCATTCATCAGCCTGCCGCCGGCGGAAATCTGGCCGTGGATTCTGGCTTCGGCGGCGTTCGAGCTGCTGTATCGCTATTTGCTGATTCAAGCCTATCGGGTCGGCGACCTCGGGTTGGTCTATCCGCTGATGCGCGGCTTGTCGCCGCTGGTGGTGCTGGCGTTGACCCTGATCTTCGCCGGCGAAGTGCTTACCGCGCAGCAGATCTTCGGGATCATGCTGATTCCGCTGGGCATGGCCTGCCTGCTCTGGCAGGGCGGTGGCGGAAAGCATCTGCCGTGGTCGATGCTGCCGGTGGTGGCGCTGATCGGGCTGTGCATCGGTTGCTACACCTACATCGATGGCCAGGCTTTGCGGCGCTGGTCGCACCCACTGGATTACCTGGTCTGGGTCACGCTGCTCAGCGCCTGGCCCTTTCCGTTGCTGGCGTGGGTGGCCAAGCGCCCGGCGTTTCTGGTGTTCTGGCGCGAGCAGTGGAAGCTGGGTCTCGCGGTCGGGTTCTGCGTGTTGTTCAGCTACGCTCTGGTGCTGTGGGCGATGCAGTTGGGCTCGATTGCCGAGGCGGCGGCGTTGCGTGAGATCAGCGTGATCCTGGTGGTGCTGTTCGGCATGCGGTACCTGAAAGAACCTTTCGGCAGACCGCGGCTCTTAGCCTGTGGGCTGGTGCTGATCGGCATGCTGGTGATGAAGTTCTGACCGCCCGCAATTCTCTATCACTCGAAGAAGGACGGCTTTATGACGGTGGCTCTGTGGTGCGTATTGATCGCGATTTTCCTGCCGTATGTGTGCACGATCGTGGCCAAGGCCACCGGCGGTTTCAGGCTTCAGGACAACCATGATCCCCGGGACTTTCTCGAAAGCCTGAACGGCGTGGCCCGACGGGCGCATGCGGCGCAGTTGAACAGTTTCGAGGTGATGCCGGCGTTTGCGGCAGCGGTGATCGTTGCGCATCTGGTGGGCACGGCGCAGTTGGTGACGGTGAATGTGCTGGCGGTGATGTTCATCACCAGCCGCCTGCTGTACATCATCTGCTACCTGGCGGACTGGGCGATTCTGCGGTCGCTGGTGTGGTTTGTCGGGATGGGGCTGATTGCTGCGTTCTTCTTTGTGTCTGTCTGAATCTCGGGTGTTGCTGCTGGCCTCTTCGCGAGCAAGCCCGCTCCCACAGGGTTCTTTGGTGTACACAGGATTTGTGCTCGCCATTGATACCTGTGGGAGCGGGCTTGCCCGCGAAGGCGATAGCTCAGGCACCGAAGTGCTTAAGGTTTGTCCTTCACCGTATCGGCGACTTGCGGCACTTGCGGCAACGCCGCACCTTTAGGCCAGAGCATCCAGATCTGCCCCTGCTGCTTCATGTCCCCGGCTAACTGCCCGGCGGCGTCGCCCGTGCCCCAGAACAGGTCCGCGCGCACCTCGCCGGCAATCGCGCCGCCTGTGTCCTGCGCCGCGACCGGGCGAACCAAAGCGGTGCCATCCGGGCGGGTGGTCGACAGCCACAGCAGGCTGCCCAACGGAATCACCTTGCGATCCACCGCTGCGCTGTAGCCGGCGGTCAGCGGCACATTGAGCGAACCGCGCGGACCTTCGTTGCTGTCCGGGTTACGGGTGAAGAACACGTAGCTCGGGTTGCTGCCCAGCAGCTCCGGGATGCGCGACGGGTTGGCTTTGGCCCAGTTGCTGATCGCGCTCATGGTCACGTCTTCTTTCTTCAACTCGCCCTGTTCCACCAGCCAGCGGCCGATCGGTCGGTACGGGTGGCCGTTCTGGTCGGCGTAGGCGATGCGCAGTTGCTTGCCATCCGGTGTCTGAATCCGCCCCGAGCCCTGGATCTGCAAAAACTGCAGGTTCATTGGATCGGTCAGGTACGCCACTACCGGCGCTTTGACGCCTTTGGACTCGATGGTTGCCGCGTCGTCATACGGCTTGAGCACTCGGCCTTCGAGACGGCCACGCAGGCGTTTGCCCTTGAGTTCCGGATAAATGCTGTCCAGCGAGACGATGATCATGTCTTCCGGCACGCCGTACACCGGCACGTTCGCCACCTCGGTGGGGGTCAGGCTGCCGGGGTAGACCGGTTCGTAGTAACCGGTGATCAGACCGTTGGGGTTGTCATGCTCGGCGCGCAGTCCGAACACGTCGAGGTTCTGCTTGAGGAACGCGCGAATCTCGTTGGCGCTTTGCGGCACGTTGGCGGCTGCCGCGCAGGTGCCGCCCCAGACCGGGTCGGCCTTGAGTCGGGTGCAGGCGCTGCGCCACGAGCCGAAACCGGCGATCAGATCGCTGTCGGACACCGCCGGCAGGGCTTCCCAGGTGGTGCTGGAATAAGTGGCCAAGGCGTGGGTTTTCGGTTTGGCATTGTCGCCGCCCGTACAGCCGGCAAGGATTGCCAGCAGCGGCAGGGTTGCGATCAGTGGGTGACGCCAGGCCTTGAAACGGCTGTTCATGGAGTGATTCCTGTGCCGGTTGCCCAAGTGCTCCATGCGCTCGGGCAACCCGTATTTTTAATAGGGCTATTGGTGTTTGTCGGCGACGCGAGGATACTGGCCGCCGAATTCCGTGACTTGAAGCCACCATGACTCTTAAAAGAATTTCTGTTGTATTGCTGGCCTGTCTGACCTTGTCCGCCTGTGGCGGCGTCGATCCGAATTCTCCGCTGGGGCAACGCAAGGCGATCTTCAAGCAGATGCTCAAGACCGGCGAAGACCTGGGCGGCATGTTGCGCGGACGCATTCCGTTCGACGGGCCGAAATTCACCGAGGGTGCAGTGAAACTCGACGCGCTGTCCCATGAGCCGTGGAAGCATTTCCCGCAGGTGCGTGAAGAAGATCACACCAGCGCCAAGGACGATGTCTGGTCGCGTCAGGCACGCTTTCAGGAACTGGCCCGCAACCTTGAGGCCGCCACCGGTGAACTGGTGACCGCCAGCAAGGTTCAGCCGTACAAGGCCAGTAACCTCGGGCCGGCGGTGCAGAAGGTTGAAGATGCCTGCAGCGCTTGCCATAAAGAGTTTCGGGATCATTGAACTGCTGAGCAATTGTGGCGAGGGGATTTATCCCCGATCGGCGGCGAAGCCGTCGTGAACCCATTCAACCGAGTTGAGTCTGGTGCAGCGCGGTTGAATGGAGTTGGGGCCGCTTCGCGGCCCATCGGGGATAAATCCCCTCACCACAAAAAAACCTCACCACACAAATCTCCTGACCCAACCTTCGGTTACTTGTCGATCTGGTCCAGCGCGTCCTGCAGTTCTTTGCGCGACTCGGCGAGCTTGTTCTTGCGCTTGTCGATCTTCTCCGGATCGCCTTTCTTCATGGCCTTGTCGAGATCGGCCTGGCGCTTGCTCACTTCGTGCTTGGCTTCCAGCACCTTGTTCTCGCGTTCTTTCTTCAGGCCGGCATCGGTGCAATTCTTCGTCACTTCATCCAGGGCGGTTTGCAGGCCGGCCTGCTGATCGGTGTTGCCCCGGGACTTGGCCTGTTCGAGCTGATTGATGATGCCCTGCTTCTTGGCGGCGCAACCGGTCAGGCCCGGTGCATCTTCGTCGGCCATCACAGGCGCGGCCAGGACGCCACAGAGAGTCAGCAAGGCGAGCGGTGCAAGAAATTTCATAAAAGCTCCATGTGCAAAGGCAGTCGGGTCGGGGGCACTGCGCTGTTTGAGCGTCTGACGGCCCTTGGGTTCCCGGCTGCCGGGGATTGCGTGATCAGAAACCGTCGATTCCGGCGGCGCGTAATGTGTCACTCAAGGCCAGCACCTGCGGGTCGCGGAAGAATGCGCTCAATTGCGCCGCGCGGCCCGGGCCGATTCCGGCTTGTGCCTGCCATTGTTCGGTGTCGCGTTGCGCCAGCGCCTGCCACGAGTCGGCCAGTCGGGCCTGACCTGTCGGCGGCATGCCCAACGCTTTGAGCCACTGGGCGAACGGCCGTTGCCGGGCGCTGTGAAAGCTGTTGATCAGGCGTGCGCTGCTGCGCTCGCCGAAGCCGGCAATGTTAGCAAGCTCTGGCTCATCAAGGGTCAACCAATCCAGCAGGTTGTTCAGGCGGCCTGTTTCCAGAAGTTTCTCCCAAGTGCCGCGCCCGACATTCTGCAGCGCCAGTCCTTGTTTGCCACTGAGCCAGGTCAGTCGAGCGAGAAACTGGCTTTTGCATTCCGGCGTCGGTTGCCAGCAGCTCAGGGCATGAAAGTCGTGGGCGTCGGGGATCTCCAGATCGACGCGTTCGACACTGCGCAGCACCACACTGTCGAGTCGCGGAATGGTCAGTCCGGCCAGGCTGATGGCAACCTGATCGCCGGGACGAATGTCCAGTTCCTGCCAGCGCTTCAGCGAGCTGACGCTGACACGTTTGATCTGACGGTCATCGAGGGCAACGGGCTTCAGTTCCAGAACGGGGGTGATACGCCCGGTGCGACCGACTTTGAAATTGACTTTGCGCACCTGCGCCAAGGCCTGGGCGAACGGATATTTCCAGGCGATGACCCAATAGGGCGAGCGCGCCTGCCAGCGTTCGGCGGGAGGCCTCTGGCTTTGGCGCAGAACGATCCCGTCCGTGGCGAACGGCAGGGGCGAGCGATACCAGTGTTCGCGCCATGTCTGAGCCTCGGCGAAATGGCTGATCGGCTGGCTGTAAGGTGCGGTCGTGGCGAAGCCCAATGTCGCCAGCATGGAAATTCGATCCGGCAGTTCGATCGGCCCTTGCGGCCAGTCCCAGACGAACAGGCCGACCCCGGCCGCTTGTTCGGCACTCAAGGTTTTGCGCGCCATCAGGCCGGCAACGGTCGCACGGGCGTTGACGCTGCCGGAACTGGCCTGAACATGCTTGTCCAGGCGCCAATAGAGTTCGCCCTGAACCAGCAGATCCACCGGGCGTGTCAAGCGTTGGGGAATGGCGCTGATCTTCTGCGCGGAAGGAGTCCAGTCATGACCGTTGACCCCGTCGCCGCGACTGATCGCCTGCCGCAAGACGCCACCGCTATAGATCAGCGTCACGGCAACGCCATCCACTTTGGGTTGTACCCAGACATCCTTTCGATCCCGCAGCCAGGTTTCAATGGCCGATGCCTCGTGAATCTTGTCCAGGCCAGTGTGGGCGACCGGATGCGCGACGGAGCCTGATGCTGTGCGCAAAGGGGCGGGCGCCGAGTGCCGCGCGAAGCACTGGCGCCATTCGTTGAGTCGCAGGCGCGATTGATCGTAGAGCTCGTCGGCAATCAGCGAGCGGCCTTCGCGGTGGTAGGCGTCGTCCCATTGATCGATCTGCTTTTGCAGGGCCGAGACTTCAATTTGCGCCTTGCTGGCTGACCAGTCCGGGCAGGCTGCGTAAGCGATCAGAGGGGTGAAACTCAGCAGAAGCGTTGAAAACAGGCGCAGCGTGACAAGCATTTTGAGCGTCCTTGCTCAGGGGCAATGCTTGAAGGCTAGGTGAGGATTGCGGGTCGGGTAGCCTGGGTGTTTTGCGGGGTGTTGCGCAGCATTAAAGTCAAAAGATCGCAGCCTTCGGCAGCTCCTACATGGGAATGCATTCTGTAGGAGCTGCCGAAGGCTGCGATCTTTTGATCTTGGCAAGCATGAAAAAGCCCCGCACGGCGCGAACCGTGCGGGGCTTTTTGTGCAGCCGGGGAGGGCTTACAGACCAGCGGCAGAACGCAGAGCGTCGGCGCGGTCGGTTTTTTCCCAGGTGAATGTGGTGAAGGTGTCTTCGCCAACCGTCTTGGTCTGCGGAGCACGGCCGAAGTGGCCGTAGGCTGCAGTTTCCTTGTACATCGGGTGCAGCAGATCGAGCATGGTGGTGATCGCGTATGGACGCAGGTCGAACACTTCACGCACCAGTTTGATGATCTTGTCATCGCTGATCTTGCCGGTACCGAAGGTGTTCAGCGAGATCGAAGTCGGCTGAGCGACACCGATGGCGTAGGACACCTGGATCTCGCAACGCTCGGCCAGGCCGGCAGCGACGATGTTCTTGGCCACGTAACGGCCAGCGTAGGCAGCCGAACGGTCAACCTTCGATGGATCTTTACCGGAGAACGCGCCACCGCCGTGACGGGCCATGCCGCCGTAGCTGTCGACGATGATCTTGCGACCGGTCAGACCGCAGTCACCTACCGGGCCGCCAATGATGAACTGGCCAGTGGGGTTGATGTGGAACTGGGTGTCCTTGCTCAGCAGTTCGGCAGGCAGTACGTGCTTGACGATCAGCTCCATCACGCCTTCGCGCAGGTCTTTGTACGACACTTCAGGGTTGTGCTGGGTCGACAGTACGACGGCGTCGATACCGACAACCTTGCCGCCTTCGTAACGGCAGGTCACTTGCGACTTGGCGTCCGGACGCAGCCACGGCAGCAGACCCGATTTGCGGGCTTCGGCCTGACGCTGCACCAACTGGTGCGAGAAGGTGATCGGAGCCGGCATCAAAACGTCGGTTTCGTTGCTGGCGTAGCCGAACATCAGGCCCTGGTCGCCGGCGCCCTGATCTTCAGGCTTGGCACGGTCAACACCCTGGTTGATGTCTGGGGACTGCTTGCCGATGATGTTCATCACGCCGCAGGTCGCGCCGTCGAAGCCGACTTCGGAGCTGGTGTAGCCGATGTCGCAGATCACGTCACGAACGATCTGCTCCAGGTCGACCCAGGCGCTGGTGGTCACTTCACCGGCCACGATGGCTACGCCGGTCTTGACCAGGGTTTCCACGGCAACGCGTGCGTGTTTGTCCTGGGCGATAATGGCGTCCAGCACCGCATCGGAAATCTGGTCGGCGATTTTGTCCGGATGCCCTTCGGACACGGACTCGGAGGTGAAGAGGGAGTATTCGCTCATCTCGATGTTTTCCTGAATTTACCGATGGTGAGTGTCGCCAGCCGGTCGCTGAAAGTGGCGAACCTGGATCTGGAAACCATTACGTAAGCCTACATAGAGGCTGTCCCCGGGAACGAGTCCCGCAGCGGTGGCCCAACGGGCCAAATCGTCCTGTTCAAACCCCAACCACAGATCACCGCAGGCCTCCCTGGCCCAACTCTGGTTGTGGCTACATAACTCTGTCACGAGCAGGCTACCGCCCGGTTGCAGCAGGCCGGCCATGTGCTTGAGCGCTTCGGCCGGCGCGGCGAAATGGTGCAACACCATGTTCAGTACCACGCAATCGGCCTGAAGGCTGGAGCCATTCAATGCATCGGCCAATTGCAGGCTGACGTTAGCCAGCCGTTCACGTTCACATACCTGACGCGCCAGTTCGAGCATCGCCGGGCTGTTGTCCAGCGCGGTTACGGTGCCGAAGCGACGGGCCAGTTCCGGCAGAAAAGCACCATCGCCGGGGCCGACTTCAATGGCCGTGGCAGCACCATTGAAGTTCAGTTTGTCGAGCAGGGCCAGCACGCTGTCGCGGTACTGCGGCAGGCCTGCGATCAAGTCTTGCTGGGCGCGAAATTTCTCTGCGACCCGAGCGAAAAATTCCTGGCTGGCCGCTTCACGTTGCCCGTGAACCTGGGCGATACGCGCTTGCACGTCCTCTGGCAGCGCCAGGTTGTCGACTTCTTCTAACAATGCTGCGTGCAGTTTACCGCCCAGCAATTCGGTGTGAGGCAGGGCGCGACGATAGAAAATCGCGTTGCCTTCGCGGCGCGTTGCCACCAGATCGGCCTGGGCCAGCACCTTCAGGTGATGGCTCATGCCGGACTGACCAATACCGAAAATCTGCGCCAGCTCCAGTACACCGAACGAATCGTTGGCCAGCGCGCGCAATACATTCAGGCGCAGCGGGTCGCCACCGGCCTTGCACAGGGCCGCCAGCTCGTCGCAGTCGTCATGGCGAATGGAAGGCACGCGTAAGTTCATAGGGCCAGCAGTCTAGTGACGGCGGGAAATCGCCGCAAGGGCAATATCAAAAAGTTTTGATATTGCACGATAGATGGCACTTCTCACTGGCTGGTTAACTCTACAAACGAACAGCGGAAAGGTTTCACCAAGCGAATCCACTGTTAACCATGGGAAAAACGCCTCCGTATGACTATCTGTCATTGCCCCGAGGCGCTCCGGTGAGGGAAAATGCCCTCCTTTTTTCCGTTTCAATTATTCACACCCAGGAGATCAGCGATGCCTAGCCGTCGTGAGCGTGCCAACGCCATTCGTGCCCTCAGCATGGATGCCGTGCAAAAAGCCAACAGCGGCCATCCCGGTGCCCCCATGGGTATGGCAGATATCGCCGAAGTACTTTGGCGCGACTACCTCAAGCACAACCCGAGCAACCCGTCGTTCGCCGACCGTGACCGCTTCGTGCTGTCCAACGGCCACGGCTCGATGTTGATCTACTCGCTGCTGCACCTGACCGGTTACGACCTGTCGATCGACGACCTCAAGCAGTTCCGTCAGCTGCACAGCCGCACCCCGGGTCACCCGGAATTCGGCTACACCCCGGGCGTCGAGACCACCACCGGCCCGCTGGGTCAGGGTCTGGCCAACGCTGTGGGTTTTGCCCTGGCAGAAAAAGTGCTGGCCGCGCAGTTCAACCGTCCTGGCCACGACATCGTGGATCACCACACCTACGTGTTCCTCGGTGATGGCTGCATGATGGAAGGCATTTCCCACGAAGTCGCTTCCCTGGCCGGTACGCTGGGCCTGGGCAAGCTGATCGCCTTCTACGATGACAACGGCATCTCCATCGACGGCGAAGTCGAGGGCTGGTTCACCGACGACACCCCGAAGCGTTTCGAAGCCTACAACTGGCAGGTGATCCGCAACGTCGACGGTCACGATCCGGAAGAGATCAAGACCGCCATCGAAACTGCGCGCAAGAGCCCGCTGCCGACCCTGATCTGCTGCAAGACCACCATCGGTTTCGGTTCGCCGAACAAGCAGGGCAAGGAAGATTGCCACGGCGCGCCACTGGGCGACGCCGAAATCGCCCTGACCCGCAAGGCGCTGAACTGGAACTACGGCCCGTTCGAAATCCCGGCCGACATCTATGCCGAGTGGGATGCCAAGGAAAAAGGTCGCGCTGCCGAAGCCGAGTGGGATCAGCGTTTCGCTGCTTACTCCGCGGCGTTCCCGACCGAAGCCAACGAGCTGATCCGTCGTCTGAGCGGCGAACTGCCGGCTGACTTCGCTGAAAAAGCCTCGGCTTACATCGCTGAAGTGGCTGCCAAGGGCGAAACCATCGCCAGCCGCAAAGCCAGCCAGAACACCCTGAACGCGTTCGGCCCGCTGCTGCCGGAGCTGCTCGGCGGTTCGGCTGACCTGGCCGGTTCCAACCTGACCCTGTGGAAAGGTTGCAAAGGCGTCAGCGCTGAAGATGCCAGCGGCAACTACATGTACTACGGCGTGCGCGAATTCGGCATGACCGCGATCATGAACGGCGTGTCCCTGCACGGCGGCCTGGTGCCTTACGGCGCGACCTTCCTGATGTTCATGGAATACGCGCGCAACGCAGTGCGCATGTCGGCGCTGATGAAGAAGCGTGTGATTCACGTCTACACCCACGACTCCATCGGTCTGGGCGAAGACGGCCCGACGCACCAGCCGATCGAGCAACTGACCAGCCTGCGTACCACACCGAACCTCGACACCTGGCGTCCAGCCGACGCCGTGGAATCGGCGGTGGCCTGGAAAAACGCGCTGGAGCGTAAAGATGGCCCTTCGGCGCTGATCTTCTCGCGTCAGAACCTGCAGCACCAGGAACGCGATGCCGGCCAGATCGCCGACATCAGCCGCGGTGGCTACGTGTTGAAGGACTGCGCAGGCGAGCCTGAGCTGATCCTGATCTCCACCGGTTCGGAAGTCGGTCTGGCCGTTCAGGCCTACGACAAACTGACCGAGCAGGGCCGCAAGGTGCGTGTGGTTTCCATGCCTTGCACCAGCGTGTTCGACGCTCAGGACGCTGGCTACAAGCAATCGGTTCTGCCGCTGCAGGTCAGCGCACGTATTGCGATCGAAGCGGCTCACGCCGACTTCTGGTTCAAGTATGTGGGTCTGGAAGGTCGCGTGATCGGCATGACCACCTACGGCGAATCGGCTCCGGCTTCGGCACTGTTCGAAGAGTTCGGCTTCACCCTGGAAAACATCCTGGGTCAGGCTGAAGAACTGCTGGAAGACTGATCCAGAAGTCGCGTCGTCTGGACTGACGCCTTCGCGAGCAAGCCCGCTCCCACAGGGGGATTTGTTGTGTGACACAAGCAGTGTTCACAACCCTGATCCAGTGTGGGAGCGGGCTTGCTCGCGAAATCGGTGGTTCAGACACCACTGCAATAACCGATTCAAACGGTAATCGAGAACCCCATGCCTCAACCGCGTCCCTACAAAGTTGCACTCAACGGCTACGGCCGGATTGGTCGTTGCGTCTTGCGTGCATTGTTTGAGCGAGGGGCGAAGGCAGGGTTTGAAATTGTCGCGATCAACGATCTGGCGGACATGGCCAGCATCGAATACCTGACACGCTTCGACTCCACCCACGGCCGCTTTCCCGGCGAAGTGCGAGTAGAAGGCGATTGTCTGCATATTAATGGCGACTGCGTGAAGGTCTTGCGCAGTGCCACCCCCGAAGGCATCGATTGGGCCGCTCTTGGCGTCGATCTGGTGCTGGAGTGCTCTGGCGCCTATCACACCCGTGAAGACGGCCAGCGTTTCCTCGACGCCGGCGCGCCACGCGTGCTGTTCTCGCAGCCGATGGCCAGCGAGGCGGATGTCGACGCCACCATCGTCTACGGCGTCAATCAGGATTGCCTGACCGGCGCCGAACTGCTGGTGTCCAACGCCTCCTGCACCACCAACTGCGGCGTGCCGCTGTTGCGTCTGCTGGACAAGGCGATTGGCCTGGATTACGTGTCGATCACCACGATTCACTCGGCAATGAACGATCAGCCGGTGATCGACGCCTATCACCACGAAGACCTGCGCCGCACCCGTTCGGCGTTCCAGTCGGTGATCCCGGTGTCCACTGGTCTGACGCGTGGCATCGAGCGCCTGCTGCCGGAACTTGCCGGGCGAATTCAGGCCAAAGCCGTACGCGTGCCGACGGTCAACGTGTCCTGCCTCGACATCACGATGCAGACCGCCACCGCGACCGACGCGAACGAGGTCAACCGGATCCTGCGCGAGGCCGCCACCAATGGCCCGCTCAAAGGTCTGCTGGCCTACACCGAGTTGCCGCATGCCAGCTGTGATTTCAACCATGACCCACATTCGGCCATCGTCGATGCCAGTCAGACCCGTGTTTCCGGCCCGAAGCTGGTGAACATCCTGGCCTGGTTCGACAACGAATGGGGTTTTGCCAACCGAATGCTGGACGTTGCAGAACACTATCTGCAAACAGCGATTTCAAAAAAACCTGCTCTCTAAGAACAGCTACTCAGGAAGTGCGACCCATGACCGTGTTGAAGATGTCCGACCTCGATCTGCAAGGTAAGCGCGTATTGATCCGCGAAGACCTCAACGTCCCAGTTAAGGACGGTGTTGTCACCAGCGATGCGCGTATCCTGGCTTCGCTGCCGACCATCAAGCTGGCCCTGGAAAAAGGCGCGGCGGTGATGGTGTGTTCGCACCTGGGCCGTCCGACCGAAGGCGAGTTCTCCGCCGAGAACAGCCTCAAGCCAGTCGCCGACTACCTGAGCAAGGCCCTGGGTCGCGAAGTGCCGCTGGTGGCCGATTACCTGGGCGGCGTTGACGTCAAGGCCGGCGACATCGTGCTGTTCGAAAACGTACGCTTCAACAAGGGCGAGAAAAAGAACGCCGACGACCTGGCCCAGCAATACGCCGCCCTGTGCGACGTGTTCGTGATGGACGCCTTCGGTACCGCGCACCGCGCCGAGGGTTCGACCCACGGCGTGGCCAAGTTCGCCAAAGTCGCCGCTGCCGGCCCGCTGCTGGCCGCTGAGCTGGACGCACTGGGCAAGGCGCTGGGCGCACCGGCCAAGCCAATGGCCGCGATCGTTGCCGGCTCCAAGGTGTCGACCAAACTCGACGTACTCAACAGCCTGAGCCAGATCTGCGATCAACTGATCGTCGGTGGCGGCATCGCCAACACCTTCCTCGCTGCCGCCGGTCACCCGGTCGGCAAGTCGCTGTACGAGCCGGACCTGCTGGACACCGCGCGCGCCATCGCCGCCAAGGTCAGCGTGCCGCTGCCGGTGGACGTGGTCGTCGCCAAGGAATTCGCTGAAAGCGCCGAAGCCACCGTCAAGCTGATTGCTGACGTGGCTGCTGACGACATGATTCTGGACATTGGCCCGCAGACCGCCGCCAACTTCGCCGAACTGCTGAAATCGTCGAAAACCATCCTGTGGAACGGCCCGGTCGGCGTGTTCGAATTCGACCAGTTCGGCAACGGCACCAAAGTGCTGGCCCAGGCCATCGCTGACAGCGCGGCGTTCTCCATTGCCGGCGGTGGCGACACCCTGGCAGCCATCGATAAATATGGCGTGGCTGAGCAAATCTCCTACATTTCCACCGGTGGTGGCGCGTTCCTCGAATTCGTCGAAGGCAAGGTGCTGCCGGCCGTTGAAGTTCTGGAAAGCCGGGCCAAGGCCTGAGGCCGCCCGTTTGGCCAGGCAAAGGAGTGGTTACATGGTCAAGTCGTTAGTGCTGTTGTTGCTGACCGGTACATTGGCGGCCTGCGGGAGTAACCCTAAGGCCGAGGCGACACCTGCGCCGGATGCGGTGCAGAAAGGCTGCTACCAGGCCGACTGGCAGGCCGAAACCAACCCGGTGCTGAACAAGCGCTCGGGGCCGGATGGCCTGGACAAGTACGAGACGCAAACCCCGGCCAAGGAACATGGTTGTCCTTGACCGGTCTGGCTCTTTAACTCAGGGCTGGCGGCGTGCGCCGTCAGTCGAGGAACACGGATGAAAGGCTTGATCGCCATTGCGGCGTTGGCATTGTTGGGCGGTTGCGCGCAGATGAATCTGTTTCAGTCGTCCGCCCCTGCTGACAACTGGACGACATGGACCTGCGACAGCCAGGCCAAAGTGCTGTGGCGCTACACCGATGCCAGCCAGAAGGAAGTCGATGTTCGACTGGGCGGCGGCGATCAGGTCTATCGCCTGAAAGAAGAACCGGGCGCCTCGGGCGTGCTGTACAGCGACGGCATGCTGGCGTTTCACGTCAAGGGTGAGGAAGGCCTGGTGTACTGGGTCGCCACCAATGACCTGATCGGCCGCGGCTGCAAGGCGCAGTAATTGACACACCGCAGGCCCATTGTAGGAGTGAGCCTGCTCGCGATAGCGGTATGACAGTCGCTGCAGTACTGGCTGCAGGATTGCTATCGCGAGCAGGCTCACTCCTGCAAGGGCTCTGTGTAGTTCTTGAGAATTTGCTTTATCGAATCACCAGACCGGGCTTCGACCCCCGATCTGCAATCACTTGAATAGCCGCCGCCGCTCCGGCAGGCTGGCACGATTAACGACCCTCAACCGGGAGAGACACACACAATGGCACTTATCAGCATGCGCCAGATGCTGGACCACGCAGCCGAGTTCGGCTACGGCGTTCCAGCCTTCAACGTCAACAACCTTGAGCAGATGCGCGCCATCATGGAAGCCGCTGACAAGACTGACTCCCCGGTGATCGTCCAGGCTTCGGCCGGCGCTCGCAAATACGCCGGCGCGCCATTCCTGCGTCACCTGATCCTGGCCGCGATCGAAGAATTCCCGCACATCCCGGTGTGCATGCACCAGGACCACGGCACCAGCCCTGATGTCTGCCAGCGTTCGATTCAACTGGGCTTCAGCTCGGTGATGATGGACGGCTCCCTCGGCGAAGACGGCAAGACCCCGACCGACTACGAATACAACGTCCGCGTGACCCAGCAGACCGTGGCCATGGCTCACGCCTGCGGCGTTTCGGTTGAAGGCGAGTTGGGCTGCCTGGGTTCGCTGGAAACCGGCATGGCCGGTGAAGAGGACGGCATCGGCGCTGAAGGCGTTCTGGATCACAGCCAGATGCTGACCGACCCGGAAGAAGCCGCTGACTTCGTCAAGAAGACCCAGGTCGATGCCCTGGCCATCGCCATCGGCACCAGCCACGGCGCCTACAAGTTCACCAAGCCACCTACCGGCGACGTGCTGGCGATCGACCGCATCAAGGAAATCCACAAACGCATCCCGAACACCCACCTGGTGATGCACGGTTCCTCTTCGGTTCCGCAAGAGTGGCTGGCGATCATCAACCAGTACGGCGGCGACATCAAAGAAACCTACGGCGTACCGGTTGAAGAAATCGTCGAAGGCATCAAGTACGGCGTGCGCAAGGTCAACATCGACACCGACCTGCGCCTGGCATCCACCGGCGCCATGCGTCGCCTGATGGCCACCAACCCGAGCGAATTCGACCCACGCAAATTCTTCGGTGCGACCGTGACGGCGATGCGTGATGTATGTATCGCTCGCTACGAAGCGTTTGGTACTGCCGGTAATGCTTCGAAGATCAAGCCGATCTCGCTGGAAGCGATGTTCCAGCGTTATCTGAAGGGTGAGTTGAATGCCAAGGTGAACTAAGCCTGAACGTTGAGCTGCGCTGATAAAAAACCCGCCGAGAGGCGGGTTTTTTTATGGGTGGTGATTTCTTCGTGTAGCGACACTGTTCATGAGGAGTGCCTGATAAATTGATCTAACTGAGTTTTGCTTATTTCCAATAGATCTCAATGACTGTCAGATCTGACAGTAGGCAGCCTCAAGCGATACTCACAAGATAAGGTTCCACCTCGTAATGGAGTACACAGCAATGACTATTAAGGACGTTAAACCCAAAGGCCCGGCCCCGGTTACCCTGCCAGTTGAGCCAAAAACGGAAAACCTCAAAAACTCCAAGGGGCCAGCTCCTGTCACACTCCCTAAGCAACCGGAGTAAGCCCTCTGGCTTTAGAATCCACAGACATGTGAATTCTTTTTACTTAGTGAAGTATTGAGGCAATAGCTGTCCATGTGAGAAACCCGCCGAGAGGCGGGTTTTTTATGGGCGTAATTAAACAAATATTTCCGCTAGCGCTTCAAGCGTAAGCATCACTGCCGGAACGACGGAGAGCGGCAATAATACGTGCATAGACGTTCATGCCCACGGAATGGGTGCCTTTCTCTATCGCGAGGTCGGCGAGTTGCGCTTGCGTTAGTCCGCGATTCAGACGCTTTATGCGTAACTGGGCGGCGAGGCGGCTTATTAATAGAGCGTGAACCATGTACTGTCTCTTTAACTTTCAAAGTTAACTGTGGCGTAAACGCTACATTTGACCGTCATGAGTCCGCTCGCACGCGTCCGCGTCTAAACCCGATCAGTGGATATTTTGGGTATTAGAAGTATTGAATATATGCTTTATTAATATAAAAACCTGTCAGATATAACAGGTGTGCCGGGCCAGTTGAAACATTAAGCTTCGAACTCACTTATTTTGTAGGGCGAAGATATGAAAAACGAATTTGAAGCTGGTAAGGGATTTTTGGGTAAACTGAATATCACTTACAAGCATCCAGAGTATGGTTCTCACCCGCTTAATCTTAAGGATGAAGGGTTGTACGCTGACGAAGAGTTTTTTTTTCTTAATCCCCGGTATAGGACTTTTGGGGGGCATGAATATTATATGGCGGTTAGATTTAAAAAAGACCTTGTCGTTGGTAAAGAATACAAACTAGAGGGGAATGATCATGGCCCGATTTGGGCGCAACTAGAATTAGACTCGGAAGCCGGTGATAAACATGCGAGTGGTACCTTTGAATTGACCAGAAGCGGGCACCGGCCCAAAGGAGTCTTTAATCTATTTGAGAAAGGGGTCTTTGAAGTAGAAGGTGATTTTGAGTTCTATGAAAACCGTAGCTGACATTGGTCTGATGCCGTAAGGCAGACTCATAGAGTCTGCCGTTTTTTGGGTTTTGCATCACCTGTGGATGCGCGCCAGTTTTATTTGTCGTGATCAATATCCAGCTTGGTAAATGTCACCTGCCCACCCTCACTGGTGTACCCGGTGTTGTCCTGCACATACACGCCGGCCTTGAAGTACAGCGGCTTATTCCGCCAGGTTGCGCTGATCTGTGAATCCCACTGATAGCCTGCCGCGCTCACGCCGAGCGCACCGCCGGGACTGAGGTGAATGAGGTAGTTGAATTCGTTGTCCAGCTTGATACCGGTCGCCAGGGTGATGACACGGCTTTCGTCATCGTCCGGGTGCATGCGCACTTTGATCACCAGGTTGCCGGTCTGGGTCTTTTCCTTGTACTGGTATTCGAGTTTGACCATCGGCTTCTGGCTTTCATAGGCGTGGATCTGGCCGATGACGATCTTGCCGGAGCTGGGCACCTTGTTCACTGCGAGGGTCGCGCGCAGGGTGTTGTCGGCGTCCGGGTAGTACCAGTTGCGCAGGGTGCCGTTGCTGAAGGTTTCGCGCAGTTCGGTGCGCGGGTAGATGGCGTTTTCGGTTTTTGACCCGGTGACCGGGGACCAGAAAAACAGCGTGCCGGTGTCGGAATGGAAGTACTGATCCTTGAAGCCATTCACCAGTTTGGAGGTTTCGACGGTGTACGGCGGATTGCCGACGGGAACGCTGAGGTTCCAGGTTGCGAGATCGATCATGTCGGTTCTTCCACTCAATTCATCCTGAACGCGAGTGCCAGAAGCTCTAGCCCGCGCCTTTTCGGGCGGCCTTTATAAGCGTAGAGGACTTTTTTGTTAACGCCCGTTTGGCAGATGATTGGCGTCAACATCCTGTCGAAATGCCATCTGTGCCGGTTTCCGCGGGCTGCAGGGGTGACCGTTAGTCGGTAAATCGTCGCTTTGGCTAAATGATGGCGGCGTGACAGCTTCTGCTTTCACAGTTCCGGGACTAGAGTGATGACTCAGTAACTGTACGGTTTTCACAACAAACCGACCGATATCCCGACAAGAGATGTCCCGACAAGAGAAGCAGCATGGAATGCGCGCAACCCCAGCCAGGTGAAGGCAGCTCTGTCCTTTTGATCGTTGATGATTACCCTGAAAACCTGATCAGCATGCGCGCGTTGCTGCAGCGTCAGGATTGGCACGTCATGACCGCCGCCTCCGGCTTCGAGGCACTCAATCTGCTGCTCGAACACGACGTCGACCTGGTGCTGCTGGATGTGCAGATGCCGGGCATGGACGGCTTCGAAGTCGCGCGATTGATGCGCGGCAGTCAGCGCACACGCCTCACGCCGATCATTTTCCTCACCGCCAACGAACAGTCCCAGGACGCTGTGATCAAGGGCTACGCCAGTGGTGCGGTGGATTATCTGTTCAAGCCGTTTGATCCGCAGATCCTCAAACCGAAAGTCCAGGCGTTGCTCGAACACCAGCGCAACCGCCGCGCCTTGCAGCGCCTGAGTCATGATCTGGAGGTCGCGCGGGCCTTCAATGCCTCGGTACTGGATAACGCGGCGGAAGGCATTCTGGTACTCGGCGAGGACGGCTTGATCCGCTTCGCCAACCCGGCGATTTCGCGGCTGCTGAATGCGCCGGTGAAGGAGCTGGCGGGCAAAGAGTTTCTCGATTACCTGCAGAAACCGCACATCCCGCTGTGGGCCGATTCCGAGTTGTTGGCCGGCTATAAACGCGGTGAGACCTTGCGTCTGCACGATGCGTTGTTGCGCACGGCACCGGGGCAACAGGTGCCGGTGGCGTTGTCCTGCGCGCCGTTGCCCGCCGAGCAACACGCGATGGTGGTGACGGTGCTGGACATGTCGGTGGTGCGTCACCTGCATCAGCAGCTGGAATTTCAAGCGGTCACCGATCCGTTGACCGGTCTGCTCAATCGCCGGGGCTTTTATCAGACAGTGGAAAACCTGCTGCTGCGCGGTGAACGCAGCGACAGCAGTTGGGTGCTGCTGTACCTCGACCTCGATGGTTTCAAGCGGGTCAACGATTCCCTCGGCCACGATGCCGGCGACCGGGTGCTGCGCTGGGTCTCCGAGCAGTTGAAGGCCTGTCTGCGACCGTTCGATATTCTCGCGCGCATGGGCGGTGATGAGTTCACTGCGCTGCTCGATCTGGAATTCCCCGAGCAAGCGGCGAAGATCGCCGAGAAACTCATCGAACGGGTGTCGATCTGTCAGCAAATTGAAGGGCTGGACATCGCCCTCGGCGCGAGTATCGGCATTGCCACCTACCCGGACTGCGGTTCTAACCTCGACGGCCTGCTGCGCGCCTCGGACATCGCCATGTATGAGGCGAAGCGCGCCGGGCGTCAGCAATATCGCTTTTATGATCACGAAATGAACGGCCGCGCCCGCTCGCGGCTGATGCTCGAGGAAAGCGTGCGCAACGCCATCGAGAACCGCGATTTCAATCTGGTGTATCAGCCACAGGTCGCGATCGACAGCGGGCAGATCCGCGGTTTCGAGGCGTTGCTGCGCTGGCAGCATCCGAGCGTCGGCGATGTGCCGCCGGGGTTGTTCCTGCCGTTGCTGGAAGAGGCGCGACTGATCAGTCGGCTCGGCAGCTGGATTTATCATCGCGGCGCCGGCCAGCGCAAAGCCTGGGAAACCCTGTTCGCCGAGGATCTGGTGCTTGGCGTGAGTTTGAGCAACACCCAGTTCGGGCTGCCGAACCTGGTCACCGAGTTACGCCAGGTGCTGGAGCGGCACTCGTTGCAGCCGCGGCAACTGGAGGTGGAAATCACCGAAGACGCGCTGATGCACAACCCCGACGAGACCCGCAAACAGCTGCGCCTGCTGCGTAATCTCGGGGTGCGCGTGGCGCTGGATGATTTTGGTTCGGGACCGTGCTCGCTGGCGCATCTGCGTGATCTGGAACTGGACACACTCAAGCTCGATCGACACCTGATTGCGCGGCTGCCGGATTCGACGCGCGACGCGGCGCTGGTCAGCAACGTGATCAATCTGTGCAAGCAGTACGGTTTGCTGGTGATCGCCGAAGGCGTGGAAACCATCGAACAGTACCAATGGCTGCAAGCGCATGGCTGCGAATATGTGCAGGGTTTCCTGGTGGCGCGCCCGCTGACCTCCGAAGACGCCGCCAGCTTCGCCGAGCCCTTCGACTGGGGCGCGCTGCCGGTTTGAATTCGCTACACTGGCGCTCTTTTCGAACCGTGTTGCCGTGTCCATGACTGCGTTGAAATACCTCCAGGCCTATCCCGCGCAATTGCAGGATCAGGTGCGCCAACTGATCGCCGAACAGCGTCTGGGTGACTACCTGAGCCAACGCTATCCGGGGCGTCACGATGTGCAGAGCGACAAGGCGCTGTACAGCTACGCGCTGGACCTGAAGCAGGAATACCTGCGCAACGCGCCGGCCATCGACAAGGTGCTGTTCGACAACCGCCTCGACCTGACGCACCGCGCGCTGGGCCTGCACACCACGGTTTCAAGAGTGCAGGGCGGCAAGCTCAAGGCCAAGAAAGAGATTCGCATCGCCTCGTTGTTCAAGGAGGCAGCGCCCGAGTTCCTGAAGATGATCGTCGTGCATGAACTGGCGCACTTCAAGGAATCGGACCACAACAAGGCCTTCTATAAATTGTGCGAGCACATGCTGCCGGGGTATCACCAGGTCGAGTTCGATCTGCGGGTGTACCTGACGTGGCGGGATCTGCAATAGCTGTTAACAAGGAGCGTGTGGATGGACGTCAGCAAGACCAAAAGCAGTTTTTACCGGCGCCTGTATGTGGCCTACCTGATCGACAGCGGCCTGGCCCCAAGCGTCCCGGCGCTGACCGAAGTGACCGGCATGCCCCGGCGCACGGCGCAGGACACGATCGCCGCGCTGGCGGATCTGGATATCGTCTGTGAATTCGAGCAGGAAGAGGGCGCGCGCAACCATGCCGGGCGCTATCGGATTCGCGAGTGGGGGGCGATTGATCGCGGGTGGATCGAGCGTAATCTGCGGCAGATCAAGGCTGTGCTGGAGTATCCCTGAGTTTCGCAGTGCCTGAGCTGACGCCTTCGCGAGCAAGCCCGCTCCCACAGTAGACCGAGTTCCTTCAGATGGAATGCAGTCAAATGTGGGAGCGGGCTTGCTCGCGAAGGGGCCCTCAAGGACGACGCATGCCTATGTGCGGAATGTCATCCTCCAGGTATTCCTCACCCGCCACGACAAACCCGTACCTGCCGTAATATCCCTGCAAATGCGCCTGCGCCGACAGATAGATCGGCACCTGCGGCCAATGCTTCTCGGCCTGCTTCAGTGCGTGTTCCATCATCACATGCCCCAGCCCTTTGCCACGGCCCTGCGGCGCAATGATCACGCGGCCGATCACCACGTCACCGCCCTGGGACTCTGGATCGAGCAGGCGCAGATAGGCCAACAGTTGATCATCTTCCCAACCCATGAGGTGATGGGTGTCGCCGTCCAGATCCTGACCGTCGAGGTCGGGGTAGGCGCATTTCTGTTCGACCACGAACACCTCCGAGCGCAGCTTCAACAGCGCGTACAACTGCTCTTTGCCCAAATCGCTGTGATGCTTGCAGATCCACTCGATTGTCATCTTCCGACTCCTTGAACTCCGTCGCCCGATACTAAGCGCACAGGCCCTGGATGTCTGTATGGCGGAAGAGTCTGTGACAAAGGTCAAAATGCCATCATTCCTTTCTCGCGGCGGCGGCTGCTTTGTGTAATCTGCTGGAAAGCGCTGTGCACTGGCTTCAATGAGCTAATGTTAGGGCCTGGGTTTCGCCGGTAAGGGGCCTTGGGGTTTTGACTGAAAACACGCCGGGCAACTCGCCCGCTAAGGATTTTCAAGCATGCCGCGACTGCATCGAGCCTTTGCGTTGGTCGGATTGCTCTTGCTGGCCCAAACCGCCGCAGCGGACAAGTTGCGGCTGGTGTTCGATATCTGGCCACCGTTTACCGACGACACGCTGGTCAACGGCGGCCTGGCCACCGACATCGTCAGCACCGCGCTGGCGCGGGCCGGTTATGCCAGCGACTACGAGCAGGTGCCGTGGGCGCGGGCGCTGCTGGGGGTTGGCGAGGGGCGCTACGACGTTCTGGTCAACGCCTGGTACAACGACGAACGCACCAAACTCGGCCAGTTCTCTGGCGAATACCTGCTCAATCGCATCCGCTTTCTCAAGCGCAAAGATACGCCGCTGGACTACAGCAACCTGGAGCAACTGCACACCTATCCGGTGGCGGTGGTGCGCGGCTATGCCTACTCGCAGGCGTTCGATGCGGATACCGCGCTCGAGAAAGTCCCTGTGCATAACTTCGCCATGGCCGTGCGCATGCTCGCGGCGGATCGAGTCAAACTGACCCTGGAAGATGAATACGTCGCGCGTTATTACCTGGCCCGGGAGTCACCCAAAGTGCGCAACGCCGTGGAGTTTTTGCCCAAGCCGTTGAGCGAGAACAGCCTGCACATTCTGGTGAGCCTGAAGAACCCTGAGCATGAACAGATTGTGGCCGGGTTTGATAAGGCGATTGCGGCGATGAAGGCGGATGGGAGTTATGACCGGTTGTTGCGTCAGCATGGGATGTAGGGGCTGATCCGGAAATGGCTGTGTGGCTGATGGCCCTTTCGCGAGCAAGCCCGCTCCCACATTTGGAATGCGTTCTCCTGTGGGAGCGGGCTTGCTCGCGAAGAGGCCCTGACAAACACCGCAAAACTCAGGCTTCGCTGGTGTCCTTGATCAAATGCGCCGCCAACGTCCGCAATGGCCCCAGCTGCCGGCAGATCAACGCCAGTTGGGTCTGCACCAGCCGTTGCCCTTCATCGATCTCGTCCGGCATCTGCTCCAGCTCGTTGGCCAGTGCTTCCTCTTCGTCACTCTGAATCGCCACCGGCTGCTTGTTCGCCAGCCCCTGGGCGATATCGTCGATGCTCGCGGCCAGTTTCACCCCGGCACCGTCGATCAGCTGTTCGCGCACGTCCGCCGGTAGCTGCGTTTCGCGATGCGCGCCCAGTCCGGACAAGTAACTGAGCAGAGTGTGTGACAGCACCAGGAAACGGAAGCCGACATCCGCCTCCTTCCGGAAATGCCCCGGCTCCATCAGCATGTTGGCCAAGGTGGTCGACAACGCCGCATCGGCGTTGTGCGCGTTGCGGCGGGCTAGGCGATAGGCGAGGTCGTCGCTCTTGCCGGCGGCGTATTGCTGCATGATCTGGCGCAGATAGATGCTGTTGCAGGTCAGGGTGTTGGCCAGCACTTTATTCAGGCGTCGACCCTGCCAGTCCGGCAGGAACAGGAACACCGTCAGGCCGGCGATCAGGCTGCCGAGCAGGGTATCGAACAGGCGCGGCAGGAACAGCCCGTAGCCATCGCCGATCTGGTTGAAGCAGAACAGCACCATGATCGTGATTGCGGCGGTCGCCAGGGTGTAGCGCGTGGTGCGGTTGGTGAAGAACACCACCCCGGCGGCGATCGCGAAGCACGACTGCACAAGCGGGCTGGGGAACAGATCGAACAGTGCCCAGGCCACGGTCAGGCCGATGGCGGTGCCGAGAATCCGCTGCCCGAGTTTGCGCCGGGTTGCGCCGTAGTTCGGCTGGCAGACGAACAGGGTGGTGAGGATGATCCAGTAACCCTGCGACGGGTGAATCAGGTGCACCATGCCGTAGCCGATACTCAGCGCCAGCGGCAGGCGCAGGGCATGGCGGAACAGCAGGGAAGTCGGCGTCAGTTGCGTGCGCAGACGAATCCACACGTCCTTGAGGTTGCGCGGCGAGCGGTCGAGCAGGCTGCTGTCGGTGGCGTCCGCCAAGGCATCCGGGTTGCTCGCGTCGCTGAGCAAACGGTCGAGGGTGCCGAGGTTGGCTGCCAGTGCGCGCAGCGAACGCAGGAGGCCGCGCCACGCCGGATTGCTCTGGATGCGCAGGTGTTCAAGGGAGGCATCGAGGTCAGTCAGCGCTTCGGCAAAACTGGCGTCGTAGACGAACGGCTGGCGCATCTGGATCGATTCGGCCAACGCGCGGCAGGCCTTGCCCTGCTGGCGCAACAAACGCTGGCAGCGGAACAGCACGTCGCTGTGGAAGAACGCATCGGCCAGCGCGTTGTACGGATAGTGCGAAGAGCTGGCGCGTTCGTGGATGTCCTGGGCGAGGAAGTACAGCTTCAGATAACGGCTGACTTTCGAGCCCGGACGGCCATTGCCGACCCGGTGCAGGATGATTTCCTTGGCACTGTTCAGCGCTGCCACCACTCGACCGTTCTGCTGCGCCAGTTCCAGCCGCCGCCCCTCGACGTCCAGTTGGCGGATCGGCTCGAACAGCGAGGCTTTCAGCTTCAGGTAGAAACCCAGTTCACGGAACAGCCGCGCCAGACTCTGCTGCACCGGCTGGTTGGAAAACATCGCTTGCCACAGCACCGAGAGCAGGCCGTACCACGCGGCACCGGCCACCAGCAGCATCGGTTCGTGCCAGAAATCGGTGACCGCGCCGCCGCGCTGATCCACGCCGATCATGGTGTAGACCGACAGAATCAACGTCGCCGAGGCGATCGCACCGTAACGCTCGCCGAGCGCGCCGAGCATGGTCAGGCCGAAGCTGGCCAGTGCCAGAGCAATGGCAAATACGATGGGGTAGGGGAAGAGCAGTTCCACCGACAGCGCGGCGATGCTGAAACACACCAGTGTCACTGCCAGTGCGTTTAGACGGCCCTGCCAACTGTCGTCGGTCTCGGCCAGGGCGCTGGCGATAATCCCCAGGAACAACGGGATCAACAGGCCCATTTCATCCTGATACCAACACAGCGCCATGCTGCCGGTCAGGGCGATGAACACCCGCACGCTGTAGCTGAATTTATCCAGCGCCCACAGGCGCCGCAAAGACTGACGAAACGAGGTCGAGGACATGAAGTGCGAAGGCCTTCCGAGGCGATGCCGCTAAATTGAGCCAGTAATGACGCCGACGCAATGGCGCCGATCACATCTGACAGCAAAAAGTGTTCCTTACTGCATCCCACATAACAACTGTGGGAGGGGGCTTGCTCCCGAAAGCGGTGTGTCATTCAACATGTATGTCGACTGATCCAGCGCATTCGCGAGCAAGCCCGCTCCCACAGTTTTTGATTTGTGTTGGATCAGACGTACTGCGCAGCCGCGTAGCCGGAGGCCCAGGCCCACTGGAAGTTGAAACCGCCCAGATGCCCGGTGACGTCGAGCACTTCGCCGACAAAATACAGGCCAGGGCTTTTCAGCGATTCCATGGTCTTGGACGACACTTCGCGGGTGTCGACGCCACCCAGCGTGACCTCGGCGGTGCGGTAGCCTTCGGTGCCGGCCGGGACGACTTTCCAGCTGCCGAGCTTGTCGGCGATCTGCGCCAGTTCGGCATGGGTGTACTGCTTCATCGGTTTGGAAACGAACCAGTTGTCCGCCAGCAGATTGGCCATCTTCTTGGTGAAGATTTCACCAAGCAAAGTTTTCAGCTCGCTGTTCGGGCGCTCGGCGACTTGCTGTTGCAGCCATGCCGCGGTGTCGTGGTCCGGCAGCAGGTTGATCTCCACGGTATCGCCCGGCTCCCAGAACGACGAGATCTGCAGAATCGCCGGGCCGCTGAGGCCACGGTGAGTGAACAGAATGTTCTCGCGAAAGCTCTGCTCGTTGCAGCTGACCAGACAATCCACCGAAGTACCGGACAGCTCGGTGCACAGTTCCTTGAGCTGGTCGGTGATGGTGAACGGCACCAGTCCGGCGCGGGTCGGCAGCAGTTCATGGCCGAACTGTTTGGCCACCTGATAACCGAAGCCTGTAGCGCCCAGCGTCGGGATCGACAGACCGCCGGTGGCAATCACCAGCGACTGGCACTGGAGCTGGCCGAGGGTGGTGTCGAGCAGGTAACCGTTCTCGACTTTCTCGATGGTCTGGATCGAGGTGTCGAGGTGCAGCTCGACGCCGACCTGATCGCACTCGTCGAGCAGCATGCCGAGGATGTCGCTGGATTTGTTATCGCAGAACAGCTGGCCGAGTTTCTTCTCGTGGTACGGCACGCCGTGCTTGGCGACCATGCCGATGAAATCCCACTGGGTGTAGCGCGCCAGTGCCGATTTGCAGAAATGCGGATTGTGCGAGAGGAAATTGCTCGGCTCGGTGTACATGTTGGTGAAATTGCAGCGGCCACCACCGGACATCAGGATTTTCTTGCCGGCCTTGTTCGCGTGGTCGAGCAGCAACACCTGACGCCCACGCCCGGCAGCGGTCAGTGCACACATCAACCCTGCGGCGCCAGCGCCAATGATCACGACTTCGGTAGAGCGCAAAACGGTGTCCTCTTGGTGGGTCGCTACAAAACAAACTGTGGGAGCGGGCTTGCTCGCGAAAGCGGTGTGTCATTCAACATGATGTCGACTGACAGATTGCATTCGCGAGCAAGCCCGCTCCCACAGGAGATCTTCTTTGGGGCGAAGATCGTTTACAAAACCCGCACGCGCAGCGAACGGCCCTTGATCTTGCCGTTGTTCAAGCGCTGCAGCGCCTGCATGACCACGGTGCGTTCAACCGCCACATACGACTGGAAGTCGAAGATCGCGATCTTGCCGACCTGGGCGCCGGGGATGCCGGCGTCGCCAGTCAGTGCGCCGAGGATGTCGCCCGGACGCACTTTGTCTTTACGCCCGCCGGCGATGCACAGGGTGCTCATCGGTGGCTGCAGCGGGGCGCCGCCCTGGGACTTGAGGTTGTCGACCTGATCCCAGTTCAGCGGAGCTTTCTGCAGCTGTTCGATGGCTTGCGCGCGATGCGCTTCGGACGGCGCAACGAGGCTGACCGCAATGCCTTTCTCGCCGGCACGACCGGTACGGCCGACGCGGTGAATGTGGATTTCCGAGTCGCGGGCCAGTTCGACGTTGATCACCATGTCCAGCGCATCGATGTCCAGGCCACGGGCAGCAACGTCGGTGGCAACCAGTACCGAAGTGCTGCGGTTGGCGAACATCGCCAGCACCTGATCGCGGTCACGCTGTTCCAGATCGCCGTGCAGGCCGACGGCGGAAATGCCTTTGGAGGTCAGGTGGTCAACGGTTTCCTGCACTTGCTGCTTGGTGAAGCAGAACGCCACGCAGGAGTCCGGGCGGAAGTGGTGCAGGACTTTGGTCACTGCGCTCATGCGCTCTTCCGGAGAAATTTCGTAGAAGCGCTGTTCGATCTGCGTGTCGTCATGGAACGCTTCGGCTTTCACCGTTTGCGGATCGCGCATGAATTTCGACGCCAGTTGCTTGATGCCCACCGGATACGTGGCGGAGAACAGCAGGGTCTGACGGCGTGCCGGAGTCTTTTCGATGATGTCTTCGATGGCGTCGTAGAAGCCCATGTCGAGCATGCGGTCGGCTTCGTCGAGGATCAGCGTGTTCAGACCGTCGAGCACCAGCGAACCCTTGCGCAGGTGCTGCTGGATACGTCCCGGGGTGCCGACGATGATGTGCGCGCCGTGCTCCAGCGAAGCGATCTGCGGGCCGAACGACACGCCGCCGCACAGGGTCAGGACCTTGATGTTGTCTTCGGCACGGGCCAGACGCCGGACTTCCTTGGCGACCTGGTCGGCCAGCTCACGGGTCGGGCAGATCACCAGCGCCTGGCAACCGAAGTAGCGCGGGTTGATCGGGTTCAGCAGGCCGATGCCGAACGCGGCGGTCTTGCCGCTGCCGGTCTTGGCCTGGGCGATCAGGTCCATCCCCTTGAGGATCACCGGCAAGCTCTGCGCCTGGATCGGCGTCATCTGGGCATAACCGAGGGATTCGAGGTTAGCCAGCATGGCGGCGGACAGCGGCAGAGTATTAAAAGCGGTGGCGATGGTGGTCACGGGACTGGCCTGCAAAACAAAATGTCGCGCAGTGTAGCAGCCCCGTGCCACTTTCCTCGAAAGTTCTGGACGAACAGTGACTAAAAACCGAGGCAAGGTGATTTATCTGTGGCGAGGGAGCTTGCTCCCGCTGGGGCGCGAAGCGGCCCCGCTTTTCAACTCAAAAAGCGGGGGCCTGCTGCGCAGTCCAGCGGGAGCAAGCTCCCTCGCCACAAAAGCATTCACTGTTTTTCAGTGTTCGATGTGCTCATCGGGATGTTCATCCGGGCGTTTGACCCGGCGGCCGTCTTCTTTCGACAGTTGCGAGAAGATCGTCGCCGCCAGCATCGCCATCACTCCGACCGTGACAAACGTCAGCTGGAACGCGCCCAGCACGGTTTCGACGCCATCGTTGCCGATCTCCGCCGTAAACCCGCCAAGCAACGCACCGGCGCAGGCCACGCCCAGACTCAGCGACAATTGCGCCACCACCGACAGCAAGCTGTTGCCGCTGCTGGCGCTGGCGTCGTCGAGGTCGATCAGGGTCACGGTGTTCATCGCGGTGAACTGCAGCGAGTTGATCGCGCCGAGAATCGCCAGCAGGCACAGCAGCAACCAGTACGGCGTCTGCTCACTGACCAGGCCCATGCTCGCCAGCATGATTCCCAGCGCCAGGGTGTTGCCGGTGAGCACGATGCGATAGCCAAGACGTTCGATCAACGGTCGCGCCACCCACTTGGCGATCATTGCCGCCGCCGCCAGTGGCAGCATGCTCATCCCGGCTTGCGCCGGTGAATAACCCAGCGCCACTTGCAGCAGCAACGGCACCAGAAACGGCAGGGCACCGCTGCCCAGACGGGCGAACAGGTTGCCGATGATTCCGACCGCAAAGGTCCGGGTCTTGAACAGTGATGGCGAGAACAGTGGATTTTCGACACGCCCGGCACGCAGCCAGTAAGCCGCCAGACAGGCCAGCCCGCCGAACAGCAGCAACATCACCCGCAGGTGCGGCAAGTGCAGTTCGCCCAGGCCTTCCATGGCGATGGTGATCAGGATCATCGCCGCGCCGAACAGCAGGAAACCGAGGCTATCGAAACGCGTGCGCTCGGTGCCGCGCAGGTCGGGAATGAATTTCCACACCGCGTAGCAACCGATGAGGCCGACCGGCAGGTTGATCAGAAAGATCCAGTGCCACGTCAGGTATTGCACCATCCAGCCGCCCATGGTCGGGCCGATCAGCGGGCCGAGCAGTCCGGGAATAGTGATGAACCCCATGATCCGCACCAGTTCCGAACGCGGGTAGGCGCGCAGCACCACCAGCCGCCCGACGGGCAACATCAGCGCACCACCGAGGCCCTGAATGACCCGCGCGCCGACCAGCATGGTCAGGCTGCTGGATAACGCGCAGAGCAGTGAGCCGAAACTGAACAGCAGGATCGCACCGAAGAAGATTTTCTTGGTGCCGAAGCGGTCGGCGATCCAGCCCGAGGCCGGAATCAGCAAGGCGACGGTGAGCATGTAGGCGATGACTACGCCCTGCATGCGCAACGGGTCTTCGGCCAGATCCTTGGCCATGGCCGGCAGGGCGGTGTTGAGGATGGTCCCGTCGAGGGACTGCATGAAGAACGCAATGGCGACGACCCACGGCAACCAGCGGGCGGTAATGGCGTCGAGAGGCGGGCGTGTGGGCATGGAACCTCTTGTGGGTTATTGATCCGAATGCTTGTCCTGGCTTGAAGCTTTTGTGGCGAGGGAGCTTGCTCCCGCTCGGCTGCGCAGCAGCCGTAAATTCAGCCAACCCGGTATTACAGGAACACCGAGTTGACAGGTTTTGGGGGCGCTTCGCACCCCAGCGGGAGCAAGCTCCCTCGCCACAGTGTTATAGCGTTAGCGTGAGTCGGCTCACCAGCGCCCCCGGCAGCAGTGCCGACGAGGTATTGCGCTGGCTGTACGTGCTCGCCGACAGCAGCAACTCGCGCTCGGCGGTCAACGCTTCCAGCTGCGAACCCAGCAGGTTGTAGGCGCTGTCGTCGAAACGCATGGTGCTGACCGGCGCCTGAATTTCGCCGTTCTCGACCCAGAACGTTGCGAAGCGGGTCATGCCGGTCAGGCGCGCCGCCGGTTGATCCGAGAAGTTCAGGTACCACAGGTTGCTGATGTACAACCCGGTGCCCAACTGCTTGAGAATCTCTGCCTGTGACAGATCACCGGCCGCCATGTTCAGTGCGCTCGGCGATTCGCCGCCGCTGGCACCGTTGGCGGTCAGGCCGTATTCGGCGGCACTGCGTGAACCGACCAATTGATCACCGGCCTTGCCTTCGACGATCAGCCGCAGATCGCTGCGCGGATAACCCTCGGCGGAAAACGCCGGACTCAACGATTCGCTGACTTTCTCATCCAGCGATACCAGTGGACTGAACGTCTGATCGCCGACATACAGCTTCTGCAGCGGGCTGCTCTTGCTGGCAATCGACTGCGCCGAGAAACCGCCCCAACTGAGCATGCCCATGATTTCTTCCAGCGCGGCCGGCGCCAGATAAGCCCGGTATTGCCCCGGTGCCAGAGTACGTAGCGGGCGACCGAGGAACGCCAGTTGCTCGCGGGCCTGCTGGAAGCGTCGGGCGAAGCCTTCGCTGCTCCAGTCGTGCCCGGCGTAGCTGGCCTTTACCGCTTCGCCATTTTCGTGGAACAGGCTGAAGTCGAAGTTGAAGCTGTTGGCCTGATGCCAGCCGAACGCCCCCGAGGAACTGGCGAAACCACGGCTGATCGGGCCGGCAGCATAGAAACCGACCAGATCCAGACCTTCAGCAGCGGTGCAGATTTCCTCGACCACCTGCTCGGTGTCCGGCAACGGGTGTTCCTGCACGTTGTTGCTCTGCCAGCCGTTGTGGTTGAGCAGCAGGTACGGATCCTGCGGCAGCAGCGGCAGGGTTTCGCGCAGTTGCTGCAGGCCTTCGGCGAGGCGTTGCAGATCGGCTTCCTGATCACCTGACAGGGTGATGTGCAGGTCAGCGTGGCGGCCGTCGTTGATCAGTTTCAGCCCGACGTCGGCTTGCTGCACCTGGCCGGCCTGACGCACCTTGGCGTGGTTGAAACGGACGAACGCCGACGATTCGGCGGCATAGCTGAGCGTGAACTGTTCCGGCTCGCGCACACTGTCGCGCAGCCAATTGACGATGACCTTGAAGGCGTCGGACTGACTCTTCGAAATGCTCATCAGGCGTCTCCCCCAAACACATCAACGTTGCTGAATACGCAGGCCGGCGAAGCGTGGCCGACGCGGATCACCTGGTTCGGCTCGCCCTTGCCGCAGTTTGGCGTGCCCAGCACCATCCGGGTGCCGGCATCGCCGACCGCGCGCAGACTCTTCCAGAAGTGCGCGGATATGCCCCGGTAGTTCGGATTTTTCACCACACCTTTAAGTTCACCGTTCTCGATCAACTGACCCCACTCGCAACCGAACTGGAATTTGTTGCGCGCGTCGTCAATCGACCACGAACGGTTGGTGCTCATCAGAATGCCATGCTCGATGCCGCTGATCAGTTGCGTCAGCGACTGATCGCCCGGCTCGATGTTGAGGTTGGCCATGCGGTCGATCGGCGGCCGGTTCCAGCCGCAGGCGCGGCTGTTGGCAACGCCGTCGAGACCGGCGCGGAACTGCGACAGCGCGCCGCCCAGTGGCCGCAGCAGCAAGCCTTCGCGAATCAGGAATTGTTTGCTGGCCCTGGTGCCGTCGTCATCGTGGCCGTAGCTGGCGAGTTCTTCGGGAATGTCTGGATCGAAGGTCACGTTGAGCAGCTTCGAGCCATATTGCAGGCTGCCGAAGTCACTGGTTTTGACGAAGCTGGTGCCGGCGTAGTTGCGCTCGTCACCGAGGATGCGGTCCAGCTCCAGCGGGTGACCGATGGACTCGTGGATCTGCAGCATCATCTGGTCGGGCATCAGCAACAGATCACGCGGGCCTTGCGGGGTGTTCGGCGCGAGCAGCAGTTGCAGGGCCTGATCGGCCACTTTCGGGCCGGCGCCGACCAGGCCGCAACGGCTGATCACGTCCGCGCCGCCCTGCTGGCCGAAGTTCTCGCGGCCGAGGGAGCGGGTCTGGCTGTCGTTGCCGTCGTAGGCGGTGACATCCAGGCTCGGGTAGACGAAGCGCTGGGCCTGGCGCAATTCGGCACCGGCGCTGCTCAGGTAGATCTGTTCGACATGGGTGATGCCGATGCTCGCTTCCCAATTCACCAGGCGCTCATCCTTTGGCACCGAGGCGGATTCCGCGCCGAGCAGCTCGAAGCATTCGCTCAGGGACGGGAAGGGTTGCTCGAGATTGGGCGAAAAGTAATCAGCGCGGTCACTCGACACTGGCTGGTCGCGCAGGTCGAGCAGGGCGTGGGGTTTCAGTCGCCGGGCCTGTTGTTCGGCGCGTTCCAGGGCGGCTTGCAGGCCTTGCTGCGACAGGTCGTTGGTCGCCGCGTAGGCTTCAACGCCGTTGACGCGCACGGTGAGCATCGCCCCTTCGTCGCGGCTCAGGCTTGGTGGCTCGGCGACGTTCTTGCGCACCGACAGGTATTGGCCGGACTCGCGTACATACCGCAGGGAAAAAAACTCGGCGCCCGTGCGCAAGGCAGCGAAGCGCTGCTTGAGCTGGGGGTGGAAATCGAACATTCGGGAACCTCCTTGTTATGGAGTTGCGGGGTGAAGCGATTCGGCGGGGAGGGGTGAAACGGTTGCGCGAGGTCTAGAGTAGGCCTGCGTGGGGGTAGGATCAAGTGAAGAGGGGGTGTAGGAGGATTTACTGTGCAGCAGGGGAATTTGTGCTGAATGTGAGGGCTCCTTCGCGAGCAGGCTCGCTCCCACATTTGAAATGCATTCCAATGTGGGAGCGAGCTTGTCTCCGGGCGGCGTTCCGACGAAGGTAGCGCCTCGGTATTACGTCTTACTGAGCAGCCGGGGTGATATCACGCATCGGCTTGCCTTTCACCGGCGCATTGCCAGCGACGTAGTACGCTGCGGTGCTGCGCGGCAGCGGTTTGCGGCCACGGATCTTGTCGGCGATTTTCTCGGCCATCATGATCGTCGGCGCGTTCAGGTTGCCGGTGGTGATGATCGGCATGATCGAAGCATCGACCACACGCAGGCTCTGCATGCCGTGCACGCGACCTTCGCCATCCACTACGGCCATCTCGTCGGTGCCCATCTTGCACGAGCAGGACGGGTGGAACGCGGTTTCGGCGTGCTCGCGGATGAACTTGTCCAACTGCTCATCGGTTTGCACTTCGATGCCCGGGCTGATTTCGCGGCCACGGAAGGCGTCCAGTGCCGGCTGTTGCATGATTTCGCGGGTCAGGCGGATGCCGTCACGGAATTCCTGCCAGTCCTGCTCGGTGGCCATGTAGTTGAACAGGATGCTCGGGTGCTGGCGCGGATCCTTGGATTTGACCTGGATGCGTCCACGGCTCGGCGAACGCATGGAACCCATGTGCGCCTGGAAACCGTGCTCTTTTACACCGTTGCTGCCGTTGTAGTTAATCGCCACCGGCAGGAAGTGGTACTGGATGTTCGGCCATTCGAACTCTTCGCGAGTCCGGATGAAACCGCCGGCTTCGAACTGGTTGCTGGCGCCGATACCGGTGCCGTTGAACAGCCACTCGGCACCGATGGCCGGCTGGTTGTACCAGAGCAGCGACGGGTACAGCGAGACCGGTTGGGTGCAAGCGTATTGCAGGTACAGCTCAAGATGGTCCTGCAGGTTTTCACCCACGCCCGGCAGGTCGTGGACGACCGGGATGTCGAGGCTTTCCAGCAGTTTTGCCGGGCCGACACCGGAGCGCTGCAGAATCTGTGGCGAAGCGATGGCGCCGGAGCACAGCAGGACTTCTTTGCGCGCTTTGGCTTCAACGCGCTCTTCCGCCGAACCGACCAGGTAACGCACGCCAACCGCACGCTTGCCTTCGAACAGAATCTTGTCGGTCAGGGCGTGGGTGACGATGGTCAGGGTCGAACGCTTTTTGGCGACGTCGAGGTAGCCACGGGCGGTGGAAGCACGACGGCCGTTCGGCGTCACGGTGCGGTCCATCGGGCCGAAGCCTTCCTGCTGGTAGCCGTTCAAATCTTCGGTGCGCGGGTAACCGGCCTGCACGCCAGCTTCAACCATGGCGTGGAACAGCGGGTTGTTGCCCGCCTTCGGCGTGGTCACGCTGACCGGGCCGTCGCCACCGTGGTAGTCGTTCGGGCCGATGTCGCGGGTTTCCGCTTTACGGAAGTACGGCAGGCAGTCGAGGTAGGTCCAGTCTTCCAGACCTGGCAGTTTCGCCCAGTTGTCATAGTCCATCGCGTTGCCACGGATGTAGCACATGCCGTTGATCAGCGAAGAGCCGCCGAGGCCTTTGCCGCGACCGCATTCCATCCGGCGACCGTCCATGTGTGGCTCTGGATCGGTTTCGTACGCCCAGTTGTAGCGACGACCCTGCAGCGGGAATGCCAGCGCGGCCGGCATTTGTGTGCGGAAGTCGAAACGGTAGTCCGGGCCTCCGGCTTCGAGCAGCAGCACGGTGACGCCTTCGTCTTCAGTCAGACGGGTCGCCAGGGTGTTACCGGCCGAGCCGGCACCGATGATGATGTAATCGAATTCTTGGGACATTGAATGCACCCTCTTTAGATGTGGTCAGGTAGGACCTCGGCGAGTGCTGCGCACTCGAATCGCTGGCAAGCCAGCTCCCACAAGGATTGGGAGCTGCCACAGATTTGATGGACGACTCCAGACCTGTGGGAGCGGGCTTGCCCGCGAAGAGGCCCTCGCAGGCAATACAAGACTCGGGGCTTAGAACACCGAAACGTAATCGCCCAGCTCGACCTGTACCGATTTGATGCGTGTGTAGTTGGTCAGCGAGCTGATGCCGTTTTCACGACCCACGCCCGACTGCTTGTAACCGCCCACCGGCATTTTTGCGTCGGACTCGCCCCAGGCGTTGATCCAGCAGATACCGGCTTCCAGTTGATGAATCACGCGGTGTGCGCGGTTCAGGTCTTTGGTGACGATACCGGCGGCCAGGCCGAAGTCGGTGTCGTTGGCGCGGCGGATCACTTCTTCTTCGGTCTCGTAGGAGAGGATCGCCATCACCGGGCCAAAGATTTCTTCACGGACGATGGTCATCTCGTCGGTGCAATCGGTGAACACGGTCGGCGCGACGAAGGCGCCTTTGGCGAATTCGCCGTCGGTCAGACGCTCGCCGCCGCACAGGACGCGGGCACCTTCTTCTTTACCCTTGGCGATGTAACCCAGCACGCTTTCCATGTGGGCGAAGCTGACCAGTGGGCCGAAGTTGGTGTTTTCGTCTTCCGGGTTGCCGATGCGGATGCGCGCTACGCGCTCGACGATCTTGGCTTCGAAAGCGGCTTTCAGGTGGCTCGGTACGAATACGCGAGTACCGTTGGTGCAAACCTGACCGGAGCTGTAGAAGTTGGCCATCATCGCGGTGTCGGCGGCGCGATCGAGGTCGGCGTCGTCGCAGATGATCAGCGGCGACTTGCCGCCCAGTTCCATGGTCACGTCTTTCAGCGACGAAGCCGAAGCGCTGGCCATGACTTTCTTGCCGGTGTCGGTGCCGCCGGTGAAGGAGACTTTTTCGATGCGCGGGTGCTCGGTCAGCCAGGTGCCGACTTCACGGCCGCTGCCGGTCAGTACGTTGAACACGCCGTTTGGCAGGCCGGCTTCGGTGTAGATCTCGGCCAGTTTCAGGGTGGTCAGCGAGGTGACTTCGCTTGGCTTGAAGATCATCGCGTTACCGGCCGCCAGGGCTGGTGCGGATTTCCACAGCGCGATCTGGATCGGGTAGTTCCACGCGCCGATACCGGCAACCACGCCCAGCGGTTCGCGACGGGTGTAGACGAAGGACGTGTCGCGCAGCGGGATCTGCTCGCCTTCGATCGCCGGCACGAGGCCTGCGTAGTATTCCAGCACGTCGGCGCCGGTGACGATGTCGACGTATTTGGTTTCGGAGTAAGCCTTGCCGGTGTCCAGGGTTTCCAGAGCAGCCAGTTCATCGTTGCGCTCGCGCAGGATGTCGACGGCGCGACGCAGGATGCGCGAACGCTCCATGGCGGTCATCGCAGCCCAGATTTTCTGGCCCTTTTCAGCGCTGACCACAGCGCGCTCGACGTCTTCCTTGGTCGCACGTTGCACTTGGGCGAGGACTTCACCGTTCGCCGGGTTGATGGCTTCGAAGGTGGCATCGCTGCCAGCGTCGGAGTACGCGCCATCGATGTAGAGTTTTTGCAGTTCGAAACGGGCCATAGTGTCCTCGCAAGTGCATTAGTGGTTGGCGTCGACCACCGCGCTGAAACTGCGGTGGCGGTTCAGGTGCCGAGCGTTTTCTGTGTGCTCTGGCTCACCTGCTTGGCCAATTGGAAATCCATGTATTCGTAAGCGATCTGTTGCGCCTGCGCCGTGTCGAAAGCGTCTCCCGACAGCGCGCCGCGCAACCACAAGCCGTCGATCAACGCTGCCAGTCCACGCGCTGCGCTGCGCGCCTCTTCGAGCGGCAACACACGGCGGAACTCGCAGCACAGGTTGGAATACAGACGGTGATCGTTGATCCGCTGCAACCTGTGCAAAGACGGCTGGTGCATGCTGGTGGCCCAGAAGGCCAGCCAGGTTTTCATTGCCGGGCCATTGACCTGGCTGGCGTCGAAGTTGCCTTCGATGATCACCTGCAGATGCGCCCGTGGGCTGCTGTCTGCCAGCGCCTGACGGCGCGCGGTGACGTTCTCGCTGAGGACGTTCATCAGATACCGCATCGTGGCGGCGATCAGGCCGTTCTTGTCCTGAAAGTAATGACTGATGATGCCATTCGAGACACCGGCCAAACGGGCGATCAGCGCAATGCTGGCGTCCCCCATTCCGACCTGATCGACCGCTTGCAACGTGGCTTCGATCAGTTGTTGGCGGCGGATGGGTTGCATACCGACCTTGGGCATCTTGCACATCTCCTTAGGCCTTCCGACGGGCGATAAACGCCTATCGGATTGAGGGCCAGTCTATTTTGTTTTGATTGAACGTTCAATCAACAAAGAATAAGATCTGCGACAAATCGTCGCTGCCTACAGATTTTTTCTGCTTGTAAATGGCGATAAAACGACATCCGAAAATGCTTGAAACCTGCGTGGGGCATGGCGCGGTTCGCTATTCGATGGACGTGTTGAAAGGGCAAGACGCTCGGGGCCAGGTTTCGGATGAACGTCCGCACAGCTTTGGCCACGAAAGCGATTCGCAACGCCATTTCGGCAGGTTCGGGCTTTTTTCGGGGTGTCTTTATATCACCCGCCGGTCGGCTGCCAACTAACCGATTGGTCGGGTTCCGTGTTGCCTTGTGTTCTTCTCTCGCACTGCCTGGAGCATTTGTGCCATGAGTTCTGCCTCTCTTATAAAGACCCCGCCCGAGAAGGTGACGGTCAACGGTTGGGTGTTTTACACCTCTACCGCGTTGATTCTGTTGTTGACCGCCATTCTGATCATCGCCCCGCAAGAGGCCGGCAGATTGTTGGGTATCGCTCAGGCCTGGTTGTCGCGCAGCTTCGGCTGGTACTACATGGTGGTGATCGCCGCCTACCTGGTGTTTGTGGTGGGCCTGGCGTTTTCCTCCTACGGCAAACTCAAACTGGGCAGCAAGGACGACACCCCGGATTTCAGTTACGGCGCCTGGGCGGGGATGCTGTTCTCGTCGGGTATCGGTATTTCGCTGCTGTACTTCGGCGCCTCCGAGCCGCTGGATCACTACTTCAATCCGCCGGAAGGCGCAGCGGCCACCAACCTGGCCGCGCGTCAGGCGGTGCAACTGACTTTCCTGCACTGGGGCCTGCACGGCTGGGCGATCTACGCACTGGTCGGTCTGGCCGTGGCGTACTTCGCTTACCGTCATAACCAGCCATTGGCATTGCGCTCGGCGCTGTATCCACTGGTCGGCGAGCGTTGGGTCAAAGGCGCGGCCGGTCACGCAGTGGACGGCTTCGGCATGTTCGTGACCCTGCTGGGTCTGGTGACCAACCTGGGGATCGGTTCGCTGCAAGTGTCCTCCGGCCTGGAAAACCTGTTCGGCATGGAACACAGCAACACCAACCTGCTGATCGTGATCATCGTGATGAGCACCGTGGCGACCATCGCTGCCGTGTCCGGTGTGGAAAACGGCATCCGTCGTCTGTCCAACCTGAACATCGTGCTGTTCAGCGGTCTGCTGATTTTCGTTCTGCTGTTCGGCCCGACCCTGCACCTGCTCAACGGCTTCGTGCAGAACATCGGCGACTACCTCAACGGCGTGGTGCTGAAAACCTTCGACCTGTACGTCTATGAAGGCGACAGCGCCAAGTCCGACCGCTGGCTGGGCCTGTGGACCCTGTTCTACTGGGCCTGGTGGATTTCCTGGGCGCCATTCGTAGGCATGTTCATCGCGCGTATTTCCCGCGGTCGTACCGTGCGTGAACTGGTGGCCGGCGTGCTGCTGATCCCGCTGGGCTTCACCTTGGCCTGGTTGTCGATCTTCGGTAACTCGGCGCTGGATCTGGTGATGAACCAGGGGGCGGTGGAACTCGGCAAGACGGCGCTGGAACAGCCGTCGATGGCGATCTACCAGTTGCTGGAACACTACCCGGCGTCGAAAGTCGTCATCGGTGTGTCGATCTTCGTCGGTTTCGTGCTGTTCCTGACCCCGGCCGACTCCGGCGCGGTGATGATGGCGAATCTGTCCTGCAAGGGCGGCAACGTTGATGAAGATGCGCCGCACTGGCTGCGGATCTTCTGGTCGGTGGTGATCACGCTGGTGACCATCGGTCTGCTGTTCGCCGGTAACTTCGAAGCCATGCAAACCATGGTGGTGCTGGCCGGTCTGCCGTTCTCGGTGGTGCTGGTGTTCTTCATGTTCGGCCTGCACAAGGCGATGCGTCAGGACGTGCAGATCGAACAGGAGCAGGCGCAACTGGCCGAGCGCGGGCGTCGTGGCTTCAGCGAGCGTCTGACGCAGCTGGACCTGCAACCGAGCCAATCGGTGGTGCAGCGTTTCATGGACAAGCAGGTCAGCCCGGCGCTGGAAGACGCTGCCGCACAAATGCGTGCGCAGGGTCTGGAAGTGCAGACGCTGCTGGGCAAATCCAAGCGCTGCATGGGCGTGCGCGTCGAGATGGAAGAGGGCAACCCTTTCGTCTACGAAGTGAGCCTGGACGGTTATCTGGCGACCCCGACCGAATCGGCCCAGTCCGATGAAGCGCGCCAGCGTTACTACCGCGCCGAGGTGTACCTGCACAACGGCAGCCAGGATTACGACCTGATGGGCTTCACGCAGGATCAGATCACACGCGATGTGCTCGATCAGTTTGAAAGCCATCGGCAGCTCCTTGGCCGGGTGTATAGCTAAACCTTGAGTGAATGCGGCAAAGCTGTTGTGGCGAGGGAGCTTGCTCCCGCTGGGTTGCGAAGCGACCCCAAGAATTTGTGAGTGCTGCGCACTCAAGCGGGAGCAAGCTCCCTCGCCACAGTTGTCCGTGTTTCAGGTCAAATTTCTGTACAAACAAAAACGCCGCGATCCTCTCGCGGCGTTTTTGTGTCTGCGGGGTTCTTACCCCAGGTTCTTGCCCAGCAGCGCGTGATACAGCTCGCTGTCGCCAAGAATCCCCACCACATGGTTGTTGTCGTGCAGCACCAGTTTGTTGCCGGTCTGATAACGAATCTGCAACGCATCGCGCATGCCGATATTCGAATCCACCAGTGTCGGCTTGCGCTCCAGCGCTTCCACCGCTTGCCCCGGTGCCCAGTTCTGCAGGTTCAGCACCGAACCGTTCTGCCGCGCGCCTTTGATGGTGTTGCCTTCGGCCAGATCCAGCCACGAATCGCCACCCGGGTCGAGGCACACCGAACCGTTGATGCGTTTGCAGTTGTCCAGCGTGCGCATCAGGCTGCGGCCACACAGGACGTTGAGCGGATTGGTGTGGGCCACGAAGGTGCGTACATAGTCATCCGCCGGATTGAGCACGATCTCTTCCGGCACGCTGTACTGGATGATCCGGCCGTCCTTCATGATCGCGATGCGGCTGCCCAGTTTGAGCGCCTCGTCGAGGTCGTGACTGACAAACACGATGGTCTTGCTCAGCTTGCGTTGCAGCTCCAGCAGTTCGTCCTGCAGGCCCTGACGGATCAGCGGGTCGAGTGCCGAGAACGGTTCGTCCATCAGCAGAATATCGGCGTCCATCGCCAGCGCCCGGGCCAGGCCGACACGCTGCTGCATGCCGCCGGAGAGTTCATCGGGCTTCTTGTTGCGCCATTGGGTCAGGCCGACCAGTTCGAGCTTGTCGTCGACCAGCTTGCGCCGTTCCTTTTCCGGTCGGCCCTGCATTTCCAGACCGAAGCTGATGTTCTCGCGCACGGTCAGCCACGGCATCAGAGCGAACTTCTGGAACACCATGGCGATGCGTTTGGTGCGCATCATCTTCAGTTCGGCCGGGGTGCAGGAGGCGATGTCGATCTGCTTGCCTTCGTGCTCGAGGAACAGCTTGCCGCGACTCACGGTGTTGAGGCCGTTGATGCAGCGCAGCAGGCTCGACTTGCCGGAGCCGGACAGGCCCATCAGCACGCAGATCTCGCCCTTGTTGATATCCAGCGTGGCTTTTTCCACGCCGACGATCTGTCCGGTCTTTTTCAGGATCTCGTTACGCGTCATGCCCTGATCCAGCAGCTTGAGCGCCTCGCGTGGATCCTTGGAGAAGATTACGTCGACGTCTTCGAAGCGAATTATGCTCATGCGTCACCCCCTACTTTGGCGTCGGGTTGTTTGCAGATACGGTCGAGCATGATCGCCAGCAGTACGATCGCCAGGCCTGCTTCGAAGCCCAGGGCGATATCAGCAGTGTTCAGTGCGTTGACCACCGGTTTGCCGAGTCCGTCGGCGCCCACCAGTGCCGCGATCACCACCATCGACAACGACAGCATGATGCACTGGGTGATGCCGGCAGCGATGCTCGGCATGGCGTGAGGCAGTTCTATCCGTGAGAGCAATTGGCGACGCGAGCAGCCGAAGGCCTTGCCGGCGTCCATCAGTTCTTGCGGGACATCGCGGATGCCCAGGTAGGTCAGGCGGATCGGCGCAGCGATGGCGAACACCACCGTGGAGATCAGGCCCGGCACCACACCCAGCCCGAAGAGGGTCAGGGTAGGAATGAGGTAAACGAAGGTCGGTACGGTCTGCATCAGATCGAGTACCGGACGCATTAGTGTGTAGAACATCGGTTTGTGCGCGGCGACGATGCCCAACGGCACGCCGATGACCACGCAGACCAGGGTCGCGAACATGACCTGGGCGAGGGTTTCCATGGTTTCCTGCCAGTACCCCAGGTTGAGGATCAGCAGGAACGAGGCAATCACAAAAACAGTCAGCCCCCATTTGCGCTGGATGAAATGTGCGAGCAGGGCAATGAGGCCGATCAACACAAAAGGATTGAACCAGGTCAGCGCAAACGTCACGCCGTGGATCATCGTTTCCAGTGTCACGGCGATTGCGTCGAAGGTGCTGGCGCCGTGTTGCGTCAACCATTCAACGAAGCCCGCGATGTACTGGCCTAAAGGGATTTTCTGATCAATCAGCATGGTAGTGAACGTCCGCATGCAAGGAATAAACAGCCCGGGCGAGCGAACTCGCCCGGCGTAAGGCAATTACTGTGCGAGCTTGGCTTTCACGGCCTCCAGGCCTGGTTTACCGTCAATGGTGGTCACGCCAGCGAGCCAGGTATCGAGCACCTGTGGATTCTTTTTCAGCCAGGCCTTGGCGGCCGCGTCAGGCTTCATCTTGTCGTCGAGGATGTTGCCCATCAGTTCGCTTTCCATGTCGACGGTGAACTCCAGGTTTTTCAGCAGCTGACCGACGTTGCTGCATTCGGTGCTGTAGCCCTTGCGAGTGTTGGTCGCCACGGTGGCAGCACCGAAATCGGGGCCGAAAAAGTCATCGCCGCCGGTCAGGTATTGAATCTTGAAGCGCTTGTTCATCGGGTGCGGCGCCCAGCCGAGGAAGACCACGGCGGTGTCGCGTTTCTGTGCGCGGTCGACCTGCGAGAGCATGCCCGCTTCGGACGACTCGACGACCTTGAAGCCGGCGGTTTTCAAACCGAAGGCGTCTTTGTCGATCATGCTCTGGATCAGGCGGTTGCCGTCGTTGCCAGGCTCGATGCCGTAGATCTTGCCGTCGAGTTCCTTCTTGAATTTGGCGATGTCGGCGAAGTCATGCAGGCCCTTGTCATACAAGGCTTGCGGTACGGCGAGGGTGTACTTGGCGCCCTTGAGGTTGGTGCGCACGGTTTCCACGGTGCCGGCGTCACGGTAGGCCTTGATGTCGTTTTCCATGGTCGGCATCCAGTTACCGAGGAACACGTCCATGTTCTTGCCGTCGGCCAGCGACTTGTAGGTCACGGGCACGGAAATCATGGTGGTCTTGGTCTTGTAGCCGAGCGCATCGAGCACCACCGAGGTGGTGGCGGTGGTGGCGGTGATGTCGGTCCAGCCGACATCGGAGAAGTTCACGGTACTGCACTGAGCGGGTTCTGCAGCTTGAGCCAGTAACGGCAGACTCAGCATGGCGGCCAACAACAACGACGGGGAACCTTTCATGGATGGACTCCTTGGTGTTTTTTTTGGCAGTGTTCCGACTGGACCACCGCACTTATAGGTTGCGGTTGGATGGCGTTCTGGAGACAGCTCTACCACGGCGCCTTGCAATCGAGTCATAACGATCATGTACCAGTGAAAATCTGACGCCTACAGGGTGGGTCGTATCCAGTACAGGGATGGTCGCATCCAGTGTCAGTGACGTCGTTTACAGCTTTTTTCTGCCCCGTCTGGCCATCTGAACCGCATAAAAACGGCGAAAACACGGGAGAAAACCGGCACGGCGTTGGTGGGCATGAGTGCGTCGGTGTCAGACGCCGAGCGACCCGGCAAAAGCCTGATGATGCGGGCATTCCGGCGGATCGCAGCTTGAGCGTAGCAGCTCCGCCAGCGGGCGCTTAATGCCCGGGAACGGCATCCTCAGGAGCTCTGCAGCAATGGCTATCAGCGTTTTCGACCTGTTCAAGATCGGCATTGGCCCGTCCAGTTCTCACACCGTCGGGCCGATGCGCGCCGCCGCCCTGTTTGTCGAGTCGTTGCGCGACAAATTCCTGCTGGAGCAGGTACGGCGTATAGAGGTGCAACTGTTCGGTTCGCTGTCGGCCACCGGTATCGGGCACGGCAGCGACAACGCAGTGATCATGGGCCTGATGGGCGAGTGGCCGGACGCAATCGACCCCTCGCAGATCGGCCCGCGGATTCAGGCGCTGCGCGAAACCCACACACTTCTGCTGGATGGGCGCTTGTCGGTGCCGTTTGTCTGGGCCCGCGACATGCGTCTGATCGACGAGAACCTGCCGTTCCACCCCAACGCCATGACCCTGATTGCCGAAGGCGATCACGGCGAGATTCATCGTGACACCTACTATTCGGTCGGTGGCGGTTTTGTCGTGGATCAAGCGCAGGCATCCAGCGGCGTGGTCGATCTGGATCGCACCGAATTGCCTTATGACTTTTCCAGCGCGGTGGAGCTGCTGGAGCTGTGCAAGCAGAACAATCTGCGCGTCGCCGAATTGATGATGGCCAACGAAAAGGTCTGGCGCAGCGAAGAGGAAATCCGTGCCGGGCTGATGAAGTTGTGGCGGGCGATGCAGGATTGCGTCGAGCAGGGCCTCAAGCACGAAGGCATTCTTCCTGGCGGTTTGAATGTGCGGCGGCGCGCGGCCAAGCTGCATCGCAGCCTGCAGGAATTGAACAAACCCAACGTGATCGGCTCGACCCTCAGTGCCATGGAGTGGGTCAACCTGTTTGCCCTCGCGGTCAACGAAGAAAACGCGGCGGGTGGGCGCATGGTCACCGCACCGACCAATGGCGCGGCGGGGATTATCCCGGCGGTGTTGCACTACTTCATGAAGTTCAGCGAAGCGGTCACCGACGCCAACGTGGTCGACTACTTTCTGGGGGCGGCGGCGGTGGGCATTCTGTGCAAGAAGAACGCTTCGATCTCCGGTGCCGAAGTCGGCTGCCAGGGCGAGGTCGGTTCGGCCTGCGCGATGGCGGCGGCGGGACTGGCGGAGATTCTCGGCGCGACGCCGGAGCAATTGTGCAACGCGGCGGAAATCGGCCTGGAACATAACCTTGGTCTGACCTGCGATCCGGTCGGCGGCCTGGTGCAGGTGCCGTGCATCGAGCGCAACGCGATTGCCGCGGTGAAGGCGATCAACGCGGCGCAGATGGCCTTGCGTGGCGATGGTCAGCACTTCATTTCGCTGGACCGGGTGATCCGCACCATGCGCGATACCGGCGCGGATATGCATGACAAATATAAAGAGACGTCACGTGGTGGGTTGGCGGTCAGTGCGGTTGAGTGCTGAATCAGCAATACCGAGTGGAATTCTTCGCGAGCAAGCCCGCTCCCACAGTGGATCTACAGTGAACACAGAATTTGTGAACACCCGCTTCCAATGTGGGAGCGGGCTTGCTCGCGAAGGGGCCAGACCAGTCAAAACTGCTCACCAAGTGCACACGCTAATCAAATCGCGCCACCTTTTGGCGCGTCGCAATCAGATAAGAGTGTTTCCCACCCACAGTGCGCCATTCGCACCCCCTACCGTCCGTCACCCGTGCTTGCGGTGACACTCTGAAACAACCACGCGCAAGCCTGTTCCCACAAGTGCTACCGATCTGCTCACAGGCAGCGGGGCAGGGCTTTCACCGCCGCTGATGGCACTTCGAAATACCTTTCGTCGGACGTCTTGAATAGACACGTCGCGACGTCGTTTTCAGGAGTTATTGAACAGCCATTCAATTTTAGGCATGGCAATTGCTCTGTCATAACAAAGCCCGTCTCCCACGCGAGAACGCCGGCAATAACAAGAGCCTCCGCCTGAGGCCATCACCCGCTTTGTGTGAGGAGATACCGCGATGACGTCGTTCAACTCCGGGGCCCAACCCCAGAACCGTGCGCCTCAATCCATCGGCTTTCTGCTGCTGGACAATTTCACGCTGATTTCTCTGGCCTCTGCGGTTGAACCGCTACGCATGGCCAACCAATTGTCCGGTCGTGAGCTGTATCGCTGGAGCACCCTGACGGTCGATGGCGGCCAGGTGTGGGCCAGTGACGGTCTGCAAATCACCCCCGATGCCTCCATGCACAAAGCCCCGCCCCTGGACACCGTGATCGTCTGCGGCGGCATTGGCATTCAACGTACCGTGACCCGTGAACACGTGTCCTGGTTGCAGAGCCAGGCCCGTCAATCGAAACGTCTCGGCGCCGTCTGCACCGGCAGCTGGGCTTTGGCTTGCGCCGGTCTGCTCGACGGTTTCGATTGCAGCGTGCACTGGGAATGTCTGGCGGCGATGCAGGAAGCTTTCCCCCGCGTGGCGATGAGCACTCGTCTGTTCACCCTCGACCGTAACCGTTTCACCAGCTCCGGCGGCACCGCGCCGCTGGACATGATGCTGCACCTGATCAGCCGCGATCATGGTCGCGAACTGTCTGCCGCGATCTCGGAAATGTTCGTCTACGAGCGTATCCGCAACGAGCAGGATCACCAGCGCGTGCCGCTCAAGCACATGCTCGGCACCAACCAGCCGAAGCTGCAGGAAATCGTCGCGCTGATGGAAGCCAACCTGGAAGAGCCGATCGACCTCGACGAACTGGCGGTGTACGTCGCCGTGTCGCGTCGACAGCTGGAGCGCCTGTTCCAGAAATACCTGCACTGCTCGCCGTCGCGCTACTACCTCAAGCTGCGCCTGATTCGTGCGCGGCAGTTGCTGAAGCAGACGCCGATGTCGATCATCGAAGTGGCGTCGGTGTGTGGTTTCGTCTCGACCCCGCACTTCTCCAAGTGCTACCGCGAATACTTCGGCATTCCACCGCGTGACGAACGCGTAGGCTCTAACACCACCCAGCAAGTGGCGATGCTGCCACTGCCGCAGGCAATCGTGATGTCGCCGCTGTCGGGGCCGCTGTCGGCGTTGAGTCAGGCGCGTAATGAGTCGACGTTTGCCAGCGTAAGGTTGTAGACCGGAAAGTTTTTGTGGCGAGGGAGCTTGCTCCCGCTCGAGCGCGAAGCGCTCGTAAAACCTGCGAATGCGATTTATCTGGAACAGTGCATCTGCCGGTTTGGGGCCGCTTCGCGGCCCAGCGGGAGCAAGCTCCCTCGCCACAGTTGTTCGTCAGGCGCTGTGGGTCTGTTGGTATTGCGCCAATGCCGGCAACAACTGCTTGTCGATCGCCTGACGCACCGCTGGCTGGATACTGGCGCCGCTGGTGTACATGTCCTTGACCATCTTGCGCAGTTCAAACGCGCGAACATTATCCAGACCGCGCACCGCGCACTCACAGGCCTGCTCGGCGGTTGAGCCGCTCGGCACCTGAAACCCCAATGCCTTGAGCTGGCCCAACAGGTCTTCCTGATCGATCAAATCGGCGTACATCATGGCGCGCATCCTTCTTCGGTAACGGAGGTCGTGGCTCGATTCTGGTAGGCACGGGAAGTGACGGCAAGGGCGATTTGTCGCAGTGGCTGCGACGGCTATGAACAGGTCGTTTTCGGCTAACTGACCGCCCAGGGGAGTGGGCACACTGGCCTCAGCTCGCTACACGACGGTTTGGTCACCCTCGACTGGCAGCTCCTCAACAGTACTCTCTGCCCCGATCCTGTCACGGCTTGTATCGGGGCTTTTTTTGCGTGCCGCATGCTTACCGTGCCGGTGGCAAAGCGATGATGCGACCGACGTAGGCGGGGGCGGGTAGATCGGACTGCTCGGCGATCATGGCTTGCAGGCGGCTAAGGGTGTCCACAGTGAATGGTGCCGAGCGCGGGCCGGCGAGGTCGACGTGCAGCAGCATCTGCTCGTTGCCGGCCAGTTCCTTGTCGTCGCCGGGAAGGTGCAGGCTGTGATAGAGGTGCAGGCGTTTGCTGTCGTGACCGATGATCTGCGTGCGCACTTCGACCTCGGCGTCGAGCTTCACTTCGTGCAGATAATTGAGGTGCAGTTCGAGGGTGAACAGCGAATGACCGCTGGCTTCGCGGTTGTTGCTGTCCATGCCGAGACGGTCCATCAGGGCATCGGTGGCGTAGCTGAAAATCAGCAGGTAGAAGGCATCGCGCAGGTGGCCGTTGTAGTCGACCCAGTCGGGGATGATGCGGGTTTGGTAGGTGGTGAGGCTGGGCATGGTGTCAGATCCAACATTGATGGTGGCTGGGCTGCCGTCTTCGCGAGCAAGCCCGCTCCCACAGGTGAGCGCATTTCAATGTGGGAGCGGGCTTGCTCGCGAAGGGGCCGGAACTGCTGAGCAAGGATTACTCGCTGAAACTCATTCCATGCTTCTCCTTGGTGGTTTTCACCGCCTCCAGCACCGCCAGCAGGCAATCATCACGATAGCGCTCCAGCGCCGAAATGCTGTGGCGGCCGAGCTGGTCGCTGGTGCCATCGACCACATCGTCAATCAACTTGTCGGTCAGTTCCGGTGCCGGCAGATAGGTCCACGGCAACTGCAACGCCGGGCCGAACTGCGACATGAAGTGACGCATTCCGGCATCGCCACCGGCAAGGGTGTAGGTCAGGAAAGTGCCCATGAATGACCAGCGCAGCCCGGCGCCAAAACGGATCGCGTCGTCGATCTCGCCAGTCGTCGCTACGCCGTCGTTGACCAGGTGCAGCGCCTCACGCCACAGCGCTTCGAGCAGACGGTCAGCGATGAATCCCGGTACTTCCTTGCGCACATGCAGCGGACGCATGCCGAGGGATTCGTAGACTTTCATTGCCGCTTGCACCGCTTCTGGTGCGGTGTGCTTGCCACCGACCACTTCCACCAGCGGCAACAGGTAAACCGGGTTGAACGGATGGCCGACCACGCAGCGTTCCGGGTGGGTCGAGCTCTCGTAGAACTCGCTCGGCAACAGGCCCGAGGTGCTGGAGCCGATCAGCGCATTGGGCTTGGCCGCTGCGCTGATTTTGTTGTGCAGTTGCAGTTTCAGTTCAAGGCGTTCCGGGGCGCTTTCCTGAATGAAATCCGCGTCGCGCACGCACTCCTCGATGGTCGCGACAAAGCGCAAGCGATCCTGCGAGGCGCCGGGCGCCAGACCGTTTTTCTCCAGCGCGCCCCAGGCATTCGCCACACGTTTGCGCAGCGCGGCTTCAGCGCCAGGCGCCGGGTCCCAGGCCACCACGTCGAGGCCATGGGCGAGGGCGCGCGCGACCCAGCCGCTGCCGATGACACCGCTGCCAAGGGCGGCGAAGGTTTTGATGTCGGTGATAAAGCTCATGGTGATTTCCTGAATTTGGCACAAAAAACTGTGGGAGCGGGCTTGCTCGCGAAGAGGCCGGTACATCCGACGCATCTTTATGGGCAGAGCCACCGCCTTCGCGAGCAAGCCCGCTCCCACAGGGGGGAAATGAGTGATGATTTAGCCGCGCTGGGTCAGGCCCATCTTCTTGCGGCCCTCAGCCGGGGTCAGCACGCGGGCGCCGAGGCGGCTGAGGATCTCGCTGGCGCGTTCGACCAGTTGGCCATTGGTTGCCAGCACGCCCTTGTCCAGCCACAGGTTGTCCTCCAGCCCGACCCGCACGTTGCCGCCGAGCAGTACCGCTTGCGCGGCCATCGGCATCTGCATCCGGCCAATGCCGAACCCGGCCCAGACCGCATCGGCCGGCAGGTTGTCGACCATGGCTTTCATGGTGGTGGTGTCAGCCGGCGCGCCCCACGGGATGCCCAGGCACAGTTGGAACAACGGGTTGTCGAGCAAACCTTCCTTGATCAGCTGCTTGGCGAACCACAGGTGACCAGTGTCGAAAATCTCCAGCTCGGCCTTCACCCCCAGCTCGGTAATGCGTCTGGCGCCAGCGCGCAGTTGCGCCGGGGTCGAGACGTAAATGGTGTCGCCGTCGCCGAAGTTCAGCGTGCCGCAATCAAGGGTGCAGATTTCCGGCAGCAGCTCTTCGACGTGGGCCAGGCGGGTCAGCGGGCCGACCAGATCAGTGTTCGGGCCGAACTCCATTGGGTACTCGCCGGCACCGATTTCCAGGTCGCCGCCCATGCCGGCGGTGAGGTTGACGATGATGTCGACGTCAGCCTCACGGATGCGCTCCATCACTTCGCGGTATAGCGCCACGTCGCGGCTGAACTTGCCGGTCTGCGGGTCGCGCACATGGCAGTGCACAACCGTGGCACCGGCCTTGGCGGCTTCCACGGCGGCGGCAGCGATCTGTTTCGGGGTGACCGGCACATGCGGGCTCTTGGCGGTCGTGTCGCCAGCACCGGTGAGTGCGCAGGTGATGATGACGTCGTGGTTCATGGTGCGGTTTCCTTCAGGCGTGATGGGTCTGTTCGCAGCCCTTTTTCAGGCTGCGAAGGGTTGATTCGGGGTGCGTTATTGGCTGGTCAGTTGCAGGTTGTCAGCCGCCGGTTTGCCGTCGAAGGTGGTCACACCGTCGAGCCAGCGCTGCTTGTCTTCGGGGTGGTCCTTGAGCCATTGCCTGGCCGATTCGAAGGCGTCTTTGTGATCGAGCAGCGGCTGCATCATCCGGCTCTCTTCTTCGGCGGTGAACGTCAGGTTGCTCAGCAGACGACCGACGTTCGGGCATTGCTCGGCGTATTTCGGCGCGGTGACGGTCCACACCGTGGCCATGCCTTCGTTCGGGCCGAGGGCGTCGTCGCTGCCGGTGAGGTAAGTCATTTTCACGTTGACGTTCATCGGGTGCGGCGCCCAGCCGAAAAACACCACGGCCTCCTTGCGGCGTACGGCGCGGTCGACGGCGGCGAGCATCCCGGCTTCGCTGGACTCGACCAGCTGGAACTTGCCGAGGCCGAACTGGTTTTTGGCGATCATTGCCTTGATCTGCGTGTTGGCGCCCGAGCCCGGTTCAATGCCGTAGATCTTGCCGCCCAGTTCCTTCTCGAATCTGGCGATGTCGGCGAAGGTTTTCAGGCCCTTGTCGGCCAGATAAGTCGGCACGGCGAGGGTCGCGCGGGCGTCCTTCAGGCTCGGTGCTTCAAGGACTTTGACCTGGTTGGCGTCGACGAACGGGGTGATGGTCTGGGTCATCAGCGGGTTCCAGTAGCCGAGGAACAGGTCCAGACGCTGATCGCGAATCCCGGCGAAGATGATTTGCTGGGAGGCGCTGGTTTGTTTGGTGTTGTAGCCGAGGCCATCGAGCAGCACCTGGGTCATGGCACTGGTGGCGATCACGTCGGTCCAGTTGACCACGCCCATGCGCACGTTCTGGCACGACGCGGGTTCGGCTGCCATGACGCTGGCGCTGAAGAAAGCGGTACCGCTGAGTGCAAGAACGCAGCTGCTGATCAGTCGTTTCATGTCGGGTTCCTCGGCAGGTCGTTATTGTGAGTTCCGGCATCTGCGCGCCGGTGATGCCAAGTTACGCAGCTGGACGCCCTTGAAAGCGCACTGCGGCGACTGGCTGTTGCACTGTAGCGACCTGTGCGCTTGAACGCCGACGCCAAACGGCGTATCAACGAGCCACGCTCCCCCTCCCTCTCGTTACCCGCGAATCGAGTGCGCCCATGTCCCAGGATTTCTATTTCTTGCTGATGCCGGGGTTCTCCGCCATCGGCTTCATCTCTGCGATCGAACCGCTGCGGGTGGCCAACCGCTTTTGCGGCGAGTTGTACCGCTGGCATGTGCTCAGCGCTGACGGCGGGGCGGTGCTGGCGAGCAATGGCATGTCGGTCAATGCCGACGCGGCGCTGGAGCCGCTGAAGAAGGGCGCGACGCTGCTGGTGGTCGCCGGGTTCGAGCCGCTGAAGTTCGCCACGCCAACGCTGGAACACTGGCTGCGCCGGCTGGACAACGAAGGCGTGACCCTCGGCGCCATCGACACCGGCAGTTTCGTCCTCGCCGAAGCCGGCCTGCTCGACGGCCATCGCCTGACCCTGCACTGGGAAGCCATCGATGCGTTCAAGGAATTTTATCCACAGCTCAGCGTGACCCAGGAGCTGTTCGAGATCGATCGGCGGCGTATCACCTCGGCGGGCGGCACCGCCTCCATCGATTTGATGCTCGACCTCATCGCCCAGGCCCATGGCCCGCAATTGGCGATTCAGGTCAGCGAGCAGTTTGTATTGGGGCGGATTCGTCCGCGCAAAGACCACCAGCGCATGGAAGTCGCCACGCGCTACGGCATCAGCAACAAGAAACTGGTGCAAGTGATTGGCGAGATGGAACAGCACAGCGAACCACCGCTGACCACACTGCAACTGGCGGAATCGATCAAGGTGACGCGGCGACAGCTGGAGCGCTTGTTTCGGCTGCACCTGAACGACACGCCGAGCAATTTCTATCTGCGTCTGCGATTGGAAAAGGCCCGGCAGTTATTGCGCCAGACCGACATGAGCGTGCTGGAAGTCAGCATCGCCTGCGGCTTTGAATCACCGTCGTATTTCACCCGCAGCTACCGGGCGAAGTTCGCCCGCTGCCCCCGGGAAGACCGGCGTACCGTACAGGCTTGATGGGCGCACCAAAACCCAATGTGGGAGCGGGCTTGCTCGCGAATGCGGAGTGTCAGTCGAAACATGAGTTGACTGATCCACCGCATTCGCGAGCAAGCCCGCTCCCACATTGGTTTTATGTTGCCAGACAGGACGCTTACTTCTTCACCAACGCCGAACACGCCGCCTTGTAAGCCTCATGCTGATACTTGTTCAGCGTCCCCGGCAGCTCAAAGTTGTGCTTCTTGGCCTGCGCATTGATCGTCTGCGGCGACAACAACGTCACCTCACACCCGTCCAGCAGTTGAAACACACCCTCGATCTTGAACGTGGTCGGCCCACCGGCAAACTCACCCTTCTTGCTGCGCTTCTTGATCGCAATGCGGTCAATCGAATGCTCGCGTACAAACGAAGCAACCTGCGCCGCGAAACGTTTGACGTTGGCCGCCTCGTCATCATCGTCGAGGGCGATTTTCTTGGTGTTCAGTGCAACGTGGCTCAAGGCCGAACCGTCAAGGGAGGCCACAGCGATGATCGCTTCGCTGCCTTTGATTTCGATGCCGCAGATGTTCATGGGAATTCCTTTGAATAAAGAGGGCAGCCTACAACTCAAGCTGATTGGCGGTGATGCCGAATGCTGCGGCAATTTTCTCGCGGGTTGCCTTGCGTGGCTTCGCTACCGTTTCCTGTTGAGCGAACGCCGGCTGGGAAATTCCCAGACGTTTCGCCACTTCTTCCTGAGTCAGCTTCAGGTGTTCGCGCCAGGCACGGATCGGTGTCGCCCCGTCGACCATGCGACTGACCACCTCATGGGGGATCAGATCGGGCTGCATTTTCTGTGCGACGTATTGAGCGTAGGGTATGACTACGAAGGCCGGGTTGCCCTCGGCATCTTTGATGATCTGGATGTCGGCAGGTGGATTCATGGCGTTGGAAATATAAGTCTTTTATAAGATTTTCGAATCTTTACTTATATTTCCCAGTCGGCCAATCAACAACGTTTGTCGGCATGTTGCCGAACTTCCAGGATCACTCCTGCCCAATCGACTCCAGAAACTCCGACCGTTCGTCACTCATCCGTGCCACGCAGTCATTCTGCGCAATCTTGAACGCCTTGCTGCCTTCGGTGGCGGGGAACGCTTCTACTGCGCAATCGGCATCGCGGGTTTTCAGCCATTGTTGCTGGGCGGTTTTGAGTTTGGCGGTGATGTCGGCCAGTTGCGCGGCGTTTTTGCCGTAGGTGGCCTGCATGCGCTCGTTGAGGCTGGCGTAGTTGTCCTTGAGCAGGTCTTCGGCGGTGGTGCGGCTGTAGGTCGAGCATTCCAGGGTCTGGACGTCGTTTTCCACCGCGTCGCACGGGTTGTTGTCGGTGTCTTCGGCGGCGTGTACGCCGGTCGCAATCAGTGCCAAAGCCAGGAAGATCGATTTCATTGATGTCGCCGCTCTAATCCAGTGGTGTATCCAAGATGCGCCAGATTCTGGCTCAAGCTTGCGGGCTTGAACAGGTGGCTGGTCGGGTCGCCTGATGACGCTTTGTCGCGGATTGACGCTTTCGGCAATTCCCCTGTCGTTTTTGCACCCGGTCGCCCCGGCACCGAGGCATATGCTGGCCCCAAAGCGCCGGCAGACGATTCGGCGCATGAATCGCCAATAAGGGGACGCCTGATGAGCCCAGCCGAATTACACGCCGACAGCATCGTTATCGACGGTCTGATCATTGCCAAATGGAACCGCGAGCTGTTCGAAGACATGCGCAAGGGCGGTCTGACGGCGGCCAACTGCACTGTGTCGGTGTGGGAAGGCTTTCAGGCGACCGTGAACAATATTGCCGCCAGCCAGAAGCTGATCCGCGAAAACAGCGACCTGGTGATGCCGGTGCGCACCACCGCCGACATTCGTCGCGCCAAGGAACAGGGCAAGACCGGCATCCTCTTCGGCTTCCAGAATGCCCACGCGTTCGAAGACCAGATCGGCTATGTCGAGGTGTTCAAGCAGCTCGGCGTCGGCATCGTGCAGATGTGCTACAACACCCAGAACCTGGTGGGCACCGGGTGCTACGAGCGTGATGGCGGCCTGTCGGGCTTCGGTCGCGAAATCGTCGCCGAGATGAACCGCGTCGGCGTCATGTGCGACCTGTCCCACGTCGGCTCCAAGACTTCCGAAGAAGTCATCCTCGAATCGAAAAAACCGGTCTGCTATTCCCACTGCCTGCCGTCGGGTCTGAAAGAGCACCCGCGCAACAAGTCCGATGCTGAACTGAAGTTCATCGCTGACCACGGCGGTTTTGTCGGCGTGACCATGTTCGCGCCGTTCCTCGCCAAGGGCATCGATTCGACCATCGACGATTACGCCGAAGCCATCGAATACACCATGAACATTGTCGGCGAAGACGCCATCGGCATCGGCACCGACTTCACCCAGGGTCACGGCCAGGACTTCTTCGAATACCTGACCCACGACAAGGGCTACGCCCGTCGTCTCACCAGCTTCGGCAAGATCATCAACCCGCTGGGCATCCGCACCGTCGGCGAGTTCCCGAACCTGACCGAAACCCTGCTCAAGCGCGGCCACTCCGAGCGCGTGGTGCGCAAGATCATGGGCGAGAACTGGGTGAACGTCCTAAAGGACGTCTGGGGCGAATGAATAACTCTGGAGCCTACTCCGCTCGCCGATAGCTGCGTCAGGTCCTCGCGCCAAACTCGCCGTACGTCCCGTACTGTCTCGCTTGTCGCTCCGGTCCTTCCTTGCTCTCGACGTGCTCGCTACGGCTCCAAAGTCATTCATACGGCTTTTTTATAAGAGCAAAGCAAAAGCTTTGCTCTGCACCGACCACGAATTTTTCTGGAGTTAAGTTTCCATGGCCAAGATCGCCCCGCAATTGCCAATCGAAGTCGACAGCGAGACCGGTGTCTGGACCTCCGACGCCCTGCCGATGCTCTATGTGCCACGGCATTTCTTCGTCAACAACCACATGGGTATCGAGGAAGTGCTGGGCGCCGAAGCCTATGCCGAAATCCTCTACAAGGCTGGCTACAAGTCCGCCTGGCACTGGTGTGAAAAAGAAGCCGAATGCCACGGCCTGGAAGGCGTCGCGGTGTTCGAACACTACATGAAACGCCTGTCGCAACGCGGCTGGGGCCTGTTCAAGATTCAGGACATCGACCTCGACAAAGGCACCGCCAGCGTCAAGCTCGAACACTCGGCATTCGTCTATGTGTACGGCAAGGTCGGGCGCAAGGTCGACTACATGTTCACCGGCTGGTTTGCCGGGGCCATGGATCAGATCCTCGCTGCACGTGGCAGCAAGATTCGTACGGTGGCCGAGCAAGTCTACGGTGGCTCCGAAGAAGGCCACGACGACGGCCTGTTCACCGTCAAGCCGTTGTAAGTCGAGGAACCCGCCATGGCTTTCGAAGCAATGTTCCAGCCGATCCAGATCGGCAAACTGACCATCCGCAACCGCGTGCTCAGCACCGCGCACGCCGAGGTCTACGCGACTGACGGCGGTATGACTACCGACCGTTACGTCAAATACTACGAAGAGAAAGCCAAGGGCGGCATCGGCCTGGCGATCTGTGGCGGTTCTTCCAGTGTGGCCATCGACAGCCCGCAAGGCTGGTGGAAATCGGTGAACCTGGCAGACGACCGGATCATCCCGCACTTCCAGAATCTGGCCGACGCCATGCACAAGCATGGCGCCAAGATCATGATCCAGATTACCCACATGGGCCGTCGCTCGCGCTGGGACGGCGAGCACTGGCCGACCCTGCTGTCGCCGTCGGGCATCCGCGAGCCGGTGCACCGTGCGACCTGCAAGACCATCGAGCCGGAAGAAATCTGGCGGGTGATCGGCAACTACGCCACTGCTGCGGCACGGGCCAAAGCCGGTGGCCTGGACGGCGTCGAATTGTCTGCCGTGCACCAGCACATGATCGACCAGTTCTGGAGCCCGCGCGTCAACAAGCGTACTGACGAGTGGGGCGGCAGCTTCGAGAACCGCATGCGTTTCGGCCTCGAAGTGATCAAGGCTGTGCGCAAGGCAGTCGGCGACGATTTTTGCGTCGGCATCCGTATCTGCGGTGACGAATTCCACCCGGACGGCCTGTCCCACGAGGACATGAAACAGATCGCCAAGTATTACGACGACACCGGCATGATCGATTTTATTGGTGTCGTGGGTTCAGGGTGCGACACCCACAACACCCTGGCCAACGTGATCCCCAACATGAGTTATCCACCGGAGCCGTTCCTGCACCTGGCGGCCGGGATCAAGGAAGTGGTGAAAGCACCGGTGCTGCACGCGCAGAACATCAAGGACCCGAACCAGGCCACGCGCATCCTTGAAGGTGGTTACGTCGACATGGTCGGCATGACCCGCGCGCACATCGCTGATCCGCACCTGATCGCCAAGATCAAGATGGGCCAGGTCGACCAGATCAAACAATGCGTCGGCGCCAACTATTGCATCGACCGTCAGTACCAGGGTCTGGACGTGCTGTGCATCCAGAACGCCGCGACGTCCCGTGAATACATGGGCGTGCCGCACATCATCGAGAAATCCACCGGGCCGAAACGCAAAGTCGTGGTGGTCGGTGCCGGCCCGGCCGGGATGGAAGCCGCGCGCGTGGCGGCCGAACGGGGCCACGACGTGACCCTGTTCGAGAAGAAAGAATTCATCGGTGGGCAGATCACTACCGCGTCGAAAGCGCCGCAGCGTGACCAGATCGCCGGTATCACCCGCTGGTTCCAGCTGGAGCTGGCGCGGCTGAAAGTCGACCTGCGTCTCGGTACAGCGGCCGATGCAGCAACCATCCTCGATCTGCGTCCCGACGTGGTGGTGCTGGCCGTCGGTGGGCATCCGTTCCTCGAGCAGAACGAGCACTGGGGCGCCGCCGAAGGGTTGGTGGTCAGCAGTTGGGACGTGCTCGACGGCAAGGTGGCGCCGGGCAAGAACGTGCTGGTCTACGACACCATTTGCGAGTTCACCGGCATGTCGGTCGCCGACTTCCTCGCCGACAAGGGCAGCCAGGTCGAGATCGTCACCGACGATATCAAGCCGGGTGTGGCCATCGGCGGGACATCGTTCCCGACTTACTACCGCAGCATGTACCCGAAAGAAGTGATCATGACCGGTGACATGATGCTGGAGAAGGTCTACCGCGAAGGCGACAAGCTGGTGGCGGTGCTGGAGAACGAATACACCGGCGCCAAAGAGGAGCGGGTGGTTGATCAGGTGGTGGTGGAAAACGGCGTGCGTCCGGACGAAGAGCTGTATTACGGACTCAAGGACGGCTCGCGCAACAAGGGGCAGATCGACATCGATGCCTTGTTCGCGATCAAGCCGCAGCCATCGCTGAGTACCACCGGCGACGGCTACTTGCTGTTCCGTATCGGCGACTGCGTGGCGCAGCGTAATACCCACGCCGCCATCTACGACGCGCTCAGACTGTGTAAAGACTTCTAAAGGCTTGCACACAACCCTGTGGGAGCGAGCTTGCTCGCGAAAGCGGTGGATCAGTCGACATCGATGTTGAATGTCAGTCCGCCTTCGCGAGCAAGCTCGCTCCCACAGTGACCGAGTAAGGCAACTCGACCTGCAAGACCCGAGGTCTTTGGGAGCTTCACCATGTTGAACACCCTTCTTCCAATCCTGTTGTTCGCCGCCCTGGGCCTTGGTGTCCTCGGCGCGTTGCGGCGGGTGGCCATGTGGCGTCGGGGCCGGGCCTCGAAGGTCGATCTGCTCGGCGGCCTGTTCGCCATGCCCAAGCGCTACATGGTCGACTTGCACCACGTGGTGGCGCGAGACAAATACATCGCCAACACTCACGTCGCCACGGCCGGTGGTGCGGTGGCGTCGATCGTGCTGGCGATTCTGGTGCACGGTTTCGGCCTGCATAACCGTATCCTCGGCTATGCGCTGCTGCTGATGACGGCAGTGATGTTCGTCGGGGCGATCTTCGTCTACCGGCGCCGGCTCAATCCGCCGGCACGCCTGTCGAAAGGCCCGTGGATGCGCCTGCCGAAAAGCCTGCTGGCGTTCTCCGCGTCGTTCTTCCTGGTGACCCTGCCGGTGGCCGGAATCCTCCCGGAGAACTTCGGCGGCTGGTTGCTCGTGGCGATTCTCGGGCTCGGCGTTTTGTGGGGCGTGTCGGAATTGTTCTTCGGCATGACCTGGGGCGGGCCGATGAAGCACGCGTTCGCCGGCGCGCTGCACCTGGCCTGGCACCGCCGCGCCGAACGCTTTGGCGGCGGTCGCTCCACCGGTTTGAAACCGCTGGACCTCAACGATCCATCCGCACCGCTGGGCGTGGAAAAACCCAAGGATTTCACCTGGAACCAGTTGCTCGGTTTTGATGCCTGCGTGCAGTGCGGCAAGTGCGAAGCGGCGTGCCCGGCCTTCGCTGCCGGCCAGCCGCTGAACCCGAAAAAGCTGATTCAGGACATGGTCGTCGGCCTCGCTGGCGGCACCGATGCCAACTTCGCCGGCAGCCCGTATCCGGGCAAGCCAATTGGCGAACACAGCGGCAATCCGCATCAGCCGATCGTCAACGGTCTGGTCGATGCCGAGACCCTGTGGTCGTGCACCACCTGCCGCGCCTGCGTCGAGGAGTGCCCGATGATGATTGAGCACGTCGATGCCATCGTCGACATGCGCCGCCACCTGACGCTGGAAAAAGGCGCGACCCCGAACAAGGGCGCCGAAGTTCTCGAGAACCTGATCGCCACCGACAACCCCGGCGGTTTCGCCCCGGGCGGGCGGATGAACTGGGCGGCGGATCTGAACCTCACTCTGCTTAGCGAAAAGAAATCCACCGACGTGCTGTTCTGGGTCGGCGACGGTGCCTTCGACATGCGTAACCAGCGCACCTTGCGTGCGTTCGTCAAAGTGCTGAAAGCCGCGAAAGTCGACTTCGCCGTACTCGGCCTGGAAGAACGCGACAGCGGCGATGTGGCCCGTCGTCTGGGCGACGAAGCGACCTTTCAGTTGCTCGCCAAACGCAATATCCAGACCCTGGCCAAATACAGCTTCAACCGCATCGTCACCTGCGATCCACACAGCTTCCATGTGCTGAAAAACGAGTACGGCGCGTTCGACGGCAACTACCTGGTGCAGCACCACAGCACCTACATGGCGGAAATCATTCAGGCCGGCGCGCTGAATCTCGGTCAGCACAAAGGCAACAGCGTGACCTATCACGACCCGTGCTACCTCGGCCGTTACAACGGCGAATACGAGGCGCCGCGTGAAGTGCTGCGCGCCCTCGGCATCGAGGTCAAAGAGATGCAACGCTCCGGCTTCCGCTCGCGCTGCTGCGGCGGTGGTGGCGGCGCGCCGATCACTGATATTCCGGGCAAGCAGCGGATTCCCGACATGCGCATGGACGACATCCGCGAGACCGGCGCCGAGCTGGTGGCCGTGGGTTGTCCACAGTGCACGGCGATGCTCGAAGGCGTGGTCGAACCGCGTCCGTTGATCAAGGACATCGCCGAGCTGGTGGCCGACGCGCTGCTCGAAGACGCCGCGCCAGGCAAGCCGACTGCACCGGCCAAACGTGAACCTGCGGAGGCCCACTGATGAGCGACATTATCCGCCGCGACCCACGCGCCGAATGGATTGCGCGTAACCGCCTGCACCCGTTGCACGCGGCGATGCAACCGGCGCAACACAGCTGGATGGGGCCTAACGGCGTCATCCGCAAGAACCTGCACGGCATCGGTTTCATCGGCCCCAACGGCATCAAGCGTATCGACCGCAGCGGCGCGCAACAGGGCGGGGCGGTCAAACGCTCGGCCACGGTTGCAGTGCAATTGCCGCTGCATCAGGTACCGGCCCCGGCGTTCTACATCAGTGTGGTGCCGGACATGGTCGGCGGTCGCTTGAGCAGCCACGACCGCGACTTGCTCGGCCTCGCTCATCAACTGGCCGGCAACGACGGCGCGGTGTTGGCGGTGGTGTTTGGCGAACACAAAGAGAACGCCTTCGCCACGGCCGGCGTCGATCGTTTGCTGGTACTGGAGGGCGACCAATTCAGCGGTTATGCACCGGAGCAACGGGTGCAGGGCCTGCGGGCTGTGGATAACCAGTTCAACCCGCGCCACTGGCTGCTGCCGGACAGCCGCAGCGGTGGCGGTGAACTCGGCCGACGTTTTGCCGCGGCACTGGGCGAACGCCCGGCGACGCGGGTGTGGCAGGTCAAGGATCAGCAATGCATCGGCCGCGCCGGAGCGGGCCTGCAAGATTTGGCGCGGCCGGTCGCACGCTTGATTCTGGCTTCCGCCGAATGCGCAGAACCGGTCAGCGAAACCCGTCACGAAGCCTTGCCAGTGGAGTTATCCACAACGATTGCGCGCAGCCTGTCGCGGATCGAGGATCTTGGCGCGGTGGCGGTGGACCCGGCGGCGATTCCGATGGCCGAGGCCGAATTCATTTTCTCCGGCGGCAACGGGGTCAAGGACTGGGCACTGTTCCACCAGACCGCAGCGGCGCTCGGCGCCACCGAAGGCGCCTCGCGGGTGGCGGTGGACGACGGCTTCATGGCGCGTGATCGGCAGGTCGGTGCGTCCGGTACCTGGGTCACCGCGCGGGTTTACGTGGCTGTGGGTATCTCCGGGGCGATCCAGCACCTGCAGGGCATTGGTGCCTGCGACAAGGTGGTGGCGATCAATCTCGACCCCGGTTGCGACATGATCAAACGCGCCGATCTTTCGGTGATTGGCGAAAGCGCAGAAATTCTTCAGGCGTTGATCGCGGCGGTAGCGGCTTACCGCAACGAAGCCAAGCGCGATGCGGCTTAAGGAACGGGTTATGAGCACAAAGATCATCAGTCTGGTTTCCATCGGTGCGCACCCGACGTCGGGCCGGCCACGCCGCGCCGAACAGGACGCCCGCGCCGTGGAACTGGGCCTGCAACTGGCTGGGGATAACCTGCAAGTGCTGCATGCCGGGGATGTCGCGGAACCGGCGCTGCGCGCCTATCTGGGCATGGGCCTGGAACAGCTGCATGTGCTGGAGCAACCCGCTGGCGCCGACGCCTTGCCGGCGCTGACCGCGTATCTGCGCGAGGCTGGCGCACAGGTGGTGCTGACCGGCACTCAGGCGGAAACAGGTGAGGGCTCGGGCATGTTGCCGTTCCTGCTCGCCGAAGGGCTGGGCTGGCCGTTGGTGGTGGGGCTGGCGCAGGTCGAGTCGATCACCGACGGCTCGGCGCTGGTGCTGCAAGCCTTGCCCCGTGGGCAGCGGCGGCGTTTGAAGGTGCGCTTGCCGTTTCTGGCGACTGTGGATAACGCCGCGCCCAAGCCGCGGCAGAGTGCGTATGGCCCGGCGCAGCGTGGCGTGTTGAACGCCGAAGACGTGGAGGTGCTGGATGATGAATTGCTGGCGGTTGCCACGTTGCAACCGGCCAAGCCAAGGCCGAAACGCCTGAAGGTGATCAAGGCCAAGAGCGGCGCTGACCGGATGAAAGCTGCCACCGCCAAAGCGAGTGGCGGCGGTGGGCAGGTGCTCAAAGGCGTGACCGCGCAGGCCGGGGCGGACGCGATTCTCAAACTCCTGATCGAAGAAGGCGTCGTCCGCTAGCCACAATCCTCCAGACACTGAACACCCCCTGTGGGAGCGGGCTTGCTCGCGAAAGCGTCGTTTCAGCTGCATCAAAGTTGAATGACCCACCGCTTTCGCGAGCAAGCCCGCTCCCACATTGGTTAAGGGGGCAGCAGATCTCAGTGTGTTTACCCACAATCCCTGTTGGCGGATCTGTGGATAACGTGTTCGCCCATCCCCAGACCCCACGCCAATCAAGCCCTGTAGCCGTCCGGTTAAAAAACGACCAACCTAAGTCACGGTTTTTCCGGGCTTTTTCTCCTGAATAACTTTGCAAGTTGCCCCCAATCTCTGTTGGCGCTTCTGTGGACAAGATGTTCGCTGTCCGCTGCAAGCCATATAAAACGTGGTCTGTAGAGATTTGTTCAATAAGTGATCAATTGGGCTTTTCAGGCTGATATTTCCTGCGCAAACCCCGATTTCACACAGCTCCCGCCGCTTTTCCACAGCATCCGCAAAGTTACCCCCGAAGTCTGTTGGCGCTTCTGTGGATAACGTGTTCGCCATCCTCTACAGGTCAAGTGAAACGTGGCTTGCAGGGTGTTGATTAAAAAACAGCCAATCCGGCGCGCAATCCGTCCTTCTGGATAAGTCACGATTTTTCTTCACAAATCAGCCAGTTATTTTTCCACTCATCCACAGTTACCCCCATTTGCTGTGGGTGGCTATGTGGATAACTTGTTCGCCAAACCCTGCAGGCCCCGCCAGGCATAGTCCAAACAGCAATTGATCAGATTTCATACAGTTCTAAGGCGTTGCCTTGACTTGGATGCGGTGCCTGTCTTCACTGGACATTGCACAAGGATCGCTATCACTTATCCACATCTGGTTCTGGGAGAACGCATGATGGATAGCCGGCCACATCGCCCGACCCCCTCGCCACGCAAGCGCACGTTACGTCGTGCGGCCAATCAACACGCTCGCCTGTAGCGTCGATTCCTGTTCATACCGCTGTGCTGTCGCCGGGTTTGCCCCGGAGGCCAGGTGCTCGTTCGCCCATTGATTGCAGGCAACCGCAGAGTTGCCCCATCAGCCTGAGAAAGGATCAGTCTCATGACACGCATCGCAACGCCCATCAGCGAGATCAAGGAACACTACGACGTCATTGTCATCGGCTCCGGTTATGGCGGCGGCATTGCTGCGTCGCGCCTGTCCCGGGCGGGTAAGCAGGTGTGCCTGCTGGAGCGGGGCCGGGAGATCCAGCCCGGCGAATACCCCAACACGATGATTGCCGCGACCGAAGAATTGCAGGTGCACGACCCCGACGGCCATATCGGTTCGCGCACCGGACTGTTCGACCTGCACGTGAATGCGCAGCAGAACGTGGTGGTCGGTTGCGGCCTCGGCGGCACATCGTTGATCAATGCCAACGTCGCGCTTGAACCCGAGCCCGGGGTATTTGATGACCCACGCTGGCCTCAAGCCGTGCGCGAACACCGCGACACCTTGCTCAAGGACGGTTACGCCCGCGCCCGGGAAATGCTCAAGCCCAATCCGTACCCGAACAACGCGCCGAACCTGCCCAAGCTCGACGCCAACAAAAAGTCTGCGGACTACCTCAAGCAGGGCGCGCATTTCTACAAGCCGCCGATCAACGTGACCTTCGACAAACTGCCGAACAACCTCAACCACGTCGGCGTCGAACAGCTGCCGTGCAATCAGTGTGGCGACTGTGTCTCGGGCTGTAACAACAAAGCCAAGAACACCACGCTGATGAACTATCTGCCGGACGCCTGGAACCACGGCGCGGAGATTTTCTGTCAGGCCGAGGTGCGCTATCTGGAACGCGATGGCGATGGCTGGATCGTGCACTTCCAGTATCTCGACAGTGGTCGCGAGAAATTCGACGCGCCAACGTTGTTTGTGAAGGCCGATATCGTCGTGGTCTCCGCCGGCACTCTTGGTTCGACCGAGATTCTTCTGCGCTCGCGGGACAAGGGCCTGGTGATGTCCGGTCAGCTCGGCGAGAACATGAGCGGCAACGGTGACATTCTCGGCTTCGGCCACAACTGCGAGCAGACCATCAACGGCATCGGCTTCGGTGCGCATTCGGCCAAGGAACTGCACCCGGTCGGCCCGTGCATCACCTCGATCATCGACATGCGCACCGAAGGTGACTGGCGCAGCCGCATGGTCATCGAGGAAGGCTCGATCCCTGGCGCCCTCGGCCGGCCGATGGTGCCGGCGATGGCCGGGTTTGCCGAGATGATCGGTGTGGCCACTGACGACAGTTTCAGCGGCAAGCTCGGCTACAAGGAACGCGAAGCCGAAAGCTTCCTGCGTGGCCCGTATTACGGCGCGCTGCACAACATGCAGACCTACCTGATCATGAGCCACGACAGCGGCCAGGGCCGGATGCTTCTCGACAACAAGGACCAGTTGCGTATCGACTGGCCGGGTGTCGGCGAACAGGAAAACTTCAAGCTCGGCAACGAACGTCTGTACCAGAGCACCAAGGCGTTGGGCGGGGTCTGGGTCGAGAATCCGATCTGGACCCAACTGCTCAAGCACAGCATCGTCTCGGTGCATCCGCTGGGCGGTTGCGTGATGGGCGAGGACGCCGCGCAAGGCGTGGTCAATCACAAGGGCCAGGTGTTCAGCGGCGCCAACGGCATTGATGTCTACGCCAGCCTGTACGTGACCGACGGCGCGGTGATCCCGACCTCGCTGGCGGTCAATCCGCTGCTGACCATCTCCGCCGTGAGTGAACGCAACATGGGCCTGCTGGCCGCCGACCGTGGCTGGAAGATCGACTACACGCTGCCGTCGGCACCGCGCAAACAGGTGGCACCACCGACTCTCGGCGTGCAGTTCACCGAGACCATGAAAGGCTATTTCTCCCGGGCCTTCACCGCCGCGCAAAGCACCGATCTGAAAGTCTACGAAGCGGCGGCCAAACGCGGCGAGGCGGACAATTCGCCGATCGACTTCACCCTGACCATCACCGCCAATGACCTGAACCGGATGATCAAGGAACCGGAACACGCCGCGACTATCGTCGGCACCGTGAACGCTCCGGCACTGTCGCCACATCCGCTGACCGCCAGCAATGGCGTGTTCAACCTGTTCGAGCAGTTCGAGCAGCAGGTCGACACACGCCACATGAAATACGACATGAAACTGACCGCCGAGGACGGCAACGACTATTTCTTCAGCGCATTCAAGACTGTGCCGGAAGACAATGGCGTGCTGAATATCTGGCACGACACCAGCACCCTTTACGTGACGCTTTATCGCGGGCCGGACAAGAGCGGCGAGGTGATCGGCTCCGGGGTGATGCACATTCATCCGACCGATTTCGCCAAGCAGATGACCACCATGAAAGTGCTCAACGCGCGCAACGAGCGCGAGCGCATCGAAGGCCTGGCGCGCTTCGGCAAGTTCTTCGCCGGAATCCTCTGGGAGAGTTACGGCGGAGTGTTTGCCGGTGATGTCTACTTCAATCCCGACGCGCCGCCACGGTTGAAACGGCCGCTGGATGCGCCGACCCCGGCGGTGCATTTCTTCCCCACCGAGGACGGCGTCGAACTGCGCCTGACCCGCTATCAGGCCGGCAGCAAAGGCCCGGTGATGCTGGTGCATGGCCTGGGTGTCGGTTCGAATATCTTTTCCACCGACACCATCCAGACCAACCTGCTGGAGTACCTGTGCAAGCACGACTACGACGTGTGGCTACTGGATTTCCGCGTGAGCATTCTGCTGCCGGCGAGCAAGAAAGAATGGAACGGCGACCAGATTGCCCAATACGACTTCAAGGCTGCCATCGCGCAAATTCAGCAGGAGACCCAGGCCAAAGACGTGCAGTGCGTGGTGCATTGCTACGGCGCAACCACGTTCTTCATGTCGTTGCTGGCAGGGCTGCAGGGCGTGCGTTCGGTGGTCTGCTCGCAGATTGCCGCTGACACCGTGGTCGCCACTGCCACGGGACTGAAGGCTGGTCTGCACCTGCCGGGCATGCTCGATGCGATCGGCATCAAATCGATGACGGCTTACGCCGACAGCAAGGAAAACTGGTTCAACCGCCTCTACGACAAAGCCCTCAACGGCTACGCGCGGATCGAGGCGCAGGGCTATTGCACCAATCCTGTGTGCCACCGCATCACCTTCATGTACGCCTCGCTGTATCGCCACGACACCCTCAACGAAACCCTGCACGACAACCTGCACGAACTGTTCGGCGAGTCGAACATCGAGACCTTCGAGCACCTGGCGCTGATCGTGCGCAAAGGGCACCTGGTGGATTTCAAGGGCAACGATGTGTACATGCCGCACTTCGACCGGCTGAGTATGCCGATCTGCTTTATCAGCGGTGCGGAGAACCAGTGTTACCTGCCAGAAAGCACGCTGAAGACTTACCAGCGAGTCTGCGAAGTCCACGGGCCGGAGCGCTACAGCCGGCATGTGGTGCCGGGCTACGGCCACATCGACTGCATGTTCGGCAAGAACGCGGTGGTGGATGTGTATCCGATCATCCTTGAACACCTGGAGAAAACGGCCCTCGGTTGATGAAGTTTTCCTGTGGCGAGGGAGCTTGCTCCCGCTGGGCTGCGAAGCGGCCCCAAAATCTGAGTGTGCGGTTTTCCTGAAACACCGCATCTGCCGGGTTTACGACGGCTTCGCCGCCGAGCGGGAGCAAGCTCCCTCGCCACAAAAGCTCATCACACAGAGGGACTCTCCTAAGGTCTGCACAAGGAAATGGATGACATGGATACCTGTATCCGCTGGTTTCAACGCTTCATCTGGATCGGCATTGCAATGAACATGGTGTTCGCGATCCCGGCGCTGTTTGCGCCGGGGTTGCTGACATCGGTGGTCGGCCTGCCGCCGCAACTCTCCGACCCGTGGCTGGAAAACGCCGGGATGCTGCTGGTGGGCATCAGCGTGTTTTACATGCCGTCGGGCTTCAACGCGCCGCGCTACGTGGTGCATTCCTGGTTGTGCGTACTGACGCGGCTGATCGCCGTGGTGTTCTGGATTTACCTGATCAATACGAGCATTCAGGGTTCGGTGTTCGTGCCGATGCTGATGGGCGATCTGAGCTTCTTTCTGATCCTCGGCATTCTGCTGTACCTGGGCACCACGCCCGAGCACCGACCATGGGCGTTGCTGTGCGATGGCTGGCGCGAGTGGCGCGCGGCCTGGGCGCGGCAATGGCAGAGCCACGCCTTCAAGGTCGGCACCTTGATCGTGGTGGCGCTACTGGGTTTCATCGGTTACGAAACCTGGTACCAGATGCTGCGCGTGGTGCCGGAGCAGGAATACGCCTCCGACGAAGACCACTACAAATACGCCGCCATCGGCTTGGGCATCGAAGCGCGGATCCCGTATTACCTGTTCGCCGTGCTGCCGCAGATGTGCCCGGAAAAAATGCCCAAACCCGGCGGCTGGGAAGTGTTCGGCTTTCTCTATGAGAACGGCAAGGACCTGCCGATCGGCATGGCCAAGCGACAAATCGGTTACCCGACCGTAGAGCCGAACTGCGCGCTGTGCCACACCGGCTCCTACCGGGCCAATGCCAGCGACGTCGCGGTCAATGTGCCGAGCGCGCCGGCCAACACCCTGCAACTGCAAGCCTTCCAGTGGTACGCCTACGATTGCGCCAGCGATCCGAAATTCACCACCGACGCGGTGATGGCGGCGATCAACAGCAAGTTCCAGCTGGGCTTTTTCGAGAAGCTCTACAACCGCTACCTGATCATCCCGATGGCCAAGAGCGCGCTGCTCAAACAGAAACAGGCCTATGCCTGGCAGAAGTTGCGGCCCGCTCAGGGGCCGGGTCGCACCGACACCTTCAACCCGACGAAAATGGTGGTGTTCGGCTTCCCGGATGACTCGACCATCGGCACCGTCGACCTGCCGCAAGTGTGGAACCAGAAACCGCGGGAATCGATGTACCTGCACTGGGACGGCAATAACAACAAGATCCACGAGCGCAACTACGCCGCCGCCATGGCCGTGGGCGCGACCCCGGAATCGGTGCTGCCGCCGAGCTTCAACCGGGTGACCAACTGGCTGCTCGGGCACAAGCCGCCGGCGTGGCCGTGGGCGCTGGATCAAGCGAAAGTCGCGCAGGGCAAACCGATCTGGGAAGCCAATTGCGCCGGTTGCCATGACTTCGGGCGTGCCGACACCGGGCAGGTCACCACCAACATCGATCAGCTCGGCACCGATCCGCATCGGCTGGACTCGTTTACCACCGGTCTGGTGACGGCGTTCCATACCTTCAAGAAACCACCGTTCGACTTCGGTGCCTATCGCAAGACCCAGAGCTACAGCAACACGCCGACCGACGGCATCTGGCTGCGCGCGCCGTATCTGCACAACGGTTCGGTACCGACCCTGTGGGATCTGTTGCAACCGCCGGAAAAACGTCCGGTGGTGTTCATCACCGGGTCCGACGTCTACGACCCGGTCAACGTCGGTTTCGTCACCAGCGGCGCCCAGGCCAAGGCCTCGGCGGACTTCAAATACGACACGCGGCTGGAGGGCAACCACAACACCGGTCACTTGTATGGCACGCAGCTGTCGGATGACGACAAGCGTGCGTTGATCGAATTCATGAAAACCCTGTGAGCCCTTACGGATAGAGGAATACGCCATGTCAGCGGTCGGTCATCTGAAACACGAATACGACAAGGTCAAAGTGCGCATTCACGGCTTGTTCACGCGCATGGAAATGGCCTGGATGAAGCTCATCAGCGAACTTGAACCGAAGGAGTTCGAGGCCATTATCAAGTTGCTACAGCGTGGTCACGATCAGGCGCAGTACGTGCTGAAAAACGGCGAGTTGCCGGGCGACGAACCGGCGGTGCCGTGGGAGTTGTCCCATGGCCTGTCGATCCTGCGCATCGGCAACGCTGCGCCTTTGCCGCAGTCGAGTGATCAGCTGCAAACCCGGGTGCTGAAGGACGGCAGCTTGTTGGGTTGTCGCAAGTGGGAACTGCTCGATCTGCTGTGGAGCGAGGCGCTGCTGAAATGGATCGAAAACCTGCGTCACCACGCGACCTTCGGCACCGATCCGGCGGTGGTGCAGATGGAGCGCGACGTGACCCTGGCGATTGCCGGCGACTGGGGCACCGGCCCCTTTGACAGTCATGCGCCGGCGGTTTCAGTCGCCAACCAGATGCAACTGGCCCAGGCCGATTTCACCATCCATCTGGGCGACGTCTACTACGCCGGCAGCCACTCGCAGGAAGACGTCGACATGGCCGGTTGGCCGATGGGCAGCCACGGCTCGTTCACCCTCAACTCCAACCACGAGATGTACAGCGGCGCCCACGGCTATTTCAAGGAACTGGCCAAGCGCTTTCCGGGGCAGCAGGGCACCAGTTATTTCGCCTTGATCAATGACGATTGGCTGGTGGTCGGCCTCGATTCGGCCTACGCCTCGGATGCGATGAACCTGTACATGGATGGCACCCTGAACGAGCCACAGATCGTCTGGATGAAAGGCCTGCCGAAACGCAAAAAGATCATGGTGCTCAGCCATCATCAGGGTTTCGACATTTCCGGGCATAACAAGACCGCGCTGTATCAACCGGTGTGCGATGCCCTGGGGCGCGAGCCGGATTACTGGTATTGGGGACATCTGCACAACGGCATCGTCTACGCACAACAGGGCGGTTTGCATGCGCGCTGCGCCGGGCACGGGGCGATTCCATACGGCAACGCCAGCGAGCTGGACGGGCATTCTCGGGTGTTGTGGTCGGAGACGCAGGATGCCAACGATCCGGCGTATCCGCTGCGGGTGTTGAATGGCTACGCGAAAATCAGGCTGGTGGGGGAGGATATTTTTGAGGAGTTTATTGGCGAGGATGGCAGTGTGAGGTGGTCATCCAAGTGAGGCGGTGACCGGACCGGCCTCTTCGCGAGCAAGCTCGCTCCCACAGTGGTCGGCGGTGATAACAGAATTTGTGTACACCGCCAGTCCCTGTGGGAGCGAGCTTGCTCGCGAAGCTTTTGCTTTTAGCCTTGGACAGGCACCCCTTTAAGGTACGGCGCCGGCTCGGCCCCAAGGTTGTTGAGCATCCGCTCGCTGTACCAATCCACGAAGTTGACCACGCCAAACTCATAGGTCTTCGAGTACGGCCCAGGCTGATAGGCGGTGGAGTTGATCCCGCGCTGGTTCTCTTCGGCCAGACGCCGGTCCTGATCGTTGGTCGCGTCCCACACCTGGCGCATGCGTTCGACGTCGTAATCCACGCCTTCGACCGCGTCCTTATGCACCAGCCATTTGGTGGTGACCATGGTTTCCTGGGCGCTGATCGGCCACACGGTGAAGACGATGATGTGGTCGCCCATGCAGTGGTTCCACGAGTGCGGCAGGTGCAGGATGCGCATCGAACCGAGGTCGGGGTTCTTGATCCGGCCCATCAGTTTGGCGCAGCCCTGTTTGCCGTCCAGGGTCATCGACACGGTGCCCTTGAGCAGCGGCATGCGCACGATACGGTTGCGCAGGCCGAAACTGGCGTGGGCGTAAGGGATCTTCTCGGCTTCCCACGCCGCGGCGGAGGCGGCGACGTGATCCTTGAACGCCTGATCGGCGCGCGGGTCGGTGACGTCGTCCCACTCCAACAGGGTTTTCAGCAGTTCCGGGTGCGACGCGTTGCAGTGGTAGCACTCGCGGTTGTTTTCCAGCACCAGTTTCCAGTTGGCCTTTTCCATCAAGGTGGTGGTGATCGCCACCTTGGTGTTCTCCATGTCGTACGGTTCCATGTAGTGGTTCAGTGTCGACAGGAAGTCATCAATGGCCGGCGGATTCTCCGCGAGGCTGATGAAGATGTAGCCGCCAGCGGTCTTCACGTTCACCGGTTTGAGGCCGTACTGCTTCATGTCGAAGTCGGCGCCCATCTCGGTGCCGGCGAACAGCAGACGACCGTCCAGCTCATAGGTCCACTGGTGGTAGTGGCAGACCAGTTTGGCGACCTTGCCCTTGTCGCTGGTGCACAGGCGCGAGCCACGGTGGCGGCAGACGTTGTGGAAGGCGTGGACCACGCCGTCGGCGCCACGGATGACGATGATCGGGTTCTTGCCGACCTGCAGGGTCAGGTAGTTGCCCTTGGCCGGGATCTCGCAGGTCATGCCGGCGATCAACCACTCTTTCTGGAAGATCTCCTGCATGTCGATATCGAACAGGCGCTCGTCACTGTAGAACGGCTGCGGCAGGGAAAAGGTGCGCTCGCGCTCCTGCAGCATCTGTGCGGTGGCCTTGCGTGCGGGTTCCAGCGGATCGCCCAGGCTGATTTTTGCGGTGACGTCCATCGATGTATTCCTCAAGGCCATCTGCGTGGCCGCGAAAGTGGCTGATCAGGGTTGCTACGCAAGGTGTAAAGAAACTGTTTGATGTGAGGCGAGTGTGGGGCCGGCGCTGGGCGGAACCTTATCCATGGGCGACATGGTGCAATCTGTTCCCGACGCGCAACCCCCGGTGGTTGGGGGCTGGTCGCGATAAGCATGCCGATGTCGCGGATAGGTAAACGGACGGTTCACGCTATACGCAGAATCGCCACATGAAGGCCGACAGTCGGCCGTGGAGAACAGCATGTCCAACAGCTTCCTGAATCCGGTCACCACCCAGACCTGGGCCAATGGCCGACACATCGTCCGTTGCGTCAAAGTCATCCAGGAAACCTGGGACGTGCGCACCTTCTGTTTCATGGCCGACCAGCCGATCCTGTTCTTCTTCAAGCCCGGGCAGTTCGTGACCCTGGAGCTGGAAATCGACGGCCAGCCGATCATGCGTTCGTACACCATTTCCAGTTCGCCGTCGGTGCCGTACAGCTTCTCGGTGACGATCAAACGGGTGCCGGGCGGCAAGGTCTCCAACTGGCTGCACGACACCTTGCATGAAGGCCAGGAGCTGGCGGTGCACGGGCCGGTCGGGCTGTTCAACGCGATCGACTTCCCGAGTCCGAAAGTGCTGTATCTCAGCGGCGGCGTGGGGATCACTCCGTGCATGTCGATGGCGCGCTGGTTCTACGACACCAACGCCAACGTCGACATGACCTTTATCCACAGCGCGCGCTCGCCGAAAGACATCATTTATCACCGTGAGCTGGAGCACATGGCGTCGCGGATCGATAACTTCAGCCTGCACTTGATCTGCGAGAAACACGGGCTGGGCGAGCCGTGGGCCGGCTATCGCGGCTACCTCAATCACAAGATGCTCGAACTGATGGTGCCGGACTTCCTTGAGCGCGAAGTGTTCTGCTGCGGCCCGACGCCGTACATGACCGCGGTCAAGCGCTTGCTGGAAGCCGCCGGTTACGACATGTCGCGGTATCACGAGGAATCCTTTGGCGCCACACCACCCGAAGCCCGTGCCGACGCGGTGGAACAGGCCGAACAGGCGGCCGAGGCACCGGAAATCGACGCAGCGGATCTGCATCAGGTCGAGTTCACCGCCTCCGGCAAGAGCATTCGCGTGGCCCCGGGCGAAACCGTGCACGCAGCCGCGGCCAAGCTTGGCCTGATGATCCCGAAAGCCTGCGGCATGGGGATCTGCGGCACGTGCAAGGTGCTCAAGCTCGGTGGCGAGGTGGAGATGGAGCACAACGGCGGGATCACCGAGGACGACGAGGCGGAAGGGTTCATCCTGTCGTGCTGCAGCGTGCCGAAGGGCGACGTGCGGATCGAATTCTAAGGGTCGGTGCAAATCCCCTGTGGGAGCGGGCTTGCTCGCGAAAGCGTCGGATCAGTCGGCAAGCGTGTTGAATGACACACCGCTTTCGCGAGCAAGCCCGCTCCCACAGGGGGATGTGTTTTCAGTCGATGAACAGGTCGGGCATCAGGGTTGCGTTGCTGTCCGGCTCGAATCGGTATTGATCGAATTCGGTCACGCCGTTTTCTCGCAAAATCTCCTCATCAATCAACAGCCGACCGCTGATCTGCCGCCCGCTGCTGCTCAGGATCACATGCGCCGCATCCGCCATGATCGCTGGCGTGCGCGCATGCTTGAACGACTCGCGGCTGCCCAGCTGAAACTCGATCGCCGCCGTGGCAATCATGGTCTGCGGCCACAGCGAATTGACGCTGATCCCGTAATTGGCGAATTCCTCGCTCATGCCCACCGTCAGCATGCTCATGCCGTATTTGGTCACGGTGTACGGGCTGTACTGGGCGAACCATTTGCTCGCCAGGTTCAGCGGCGGCGACAGGTTGAGGATGTGTCCGGCGGATTTTTTCAGATAGGGCAGGGCGGCCTGGCTGCACAGCAGCACCGCGCGGGTGTTGATCTGGTGCATCAGGTCGAAGCGTTTGAGTTCGATGTGTTGCACGCCTGTCAACTTGATCGCCCCGGCGTTATTGATCAGCGCATCGATGCCGCCGAAATGCTCGTTGGCCTGGGCCAGCGCACTGCGCACCGCGTCTTCATCACGCACATCGACTTGCAGCGCCAATGCCTTGCCGCCCGCCGCTTCGACCTCTGCGGCGACGCTGTGGATGGTGCCGGGCAGTTTCGGATGAGCTTCGGCGCTCTTGGCCGCAATCACGATATTGGCCCCGTCCTTGGCGGCGCGCAGCGCAATCTCACGCCCGATGCCACGGCTGGCGCCGGTGATGAACAGGGTTTTGCCTTGTAGCGACATGCCGATGCTCCTGCTTGTTGTTATGTGAGCGGGGGGCTCGACAGACAATGTAGACCAAGCAGCTGGCGCGATAGGGGCAGCGAAGATGACTTGTGGTGAGGGAGCTTGCTCCCGCTCGGCTGCGCAGCAGTCGTAAACCCAGGCAATGCGGTGTGTCTGACGAACCGCACACTCAGGTTTTGGGGCTGCTACGCAGCCCAGCGGGAGCAAGCTCCCTCGCCACAGGGGATCAACTCGTTACAGGCGTTCATTTGCCAAGGAATCAGGCCGACATCACTTCGCGGATGTCACGGGCCAGTTCGCGTACGCGTTCTTCTTCGGTGTCCCACGAACACATGAAACGTGCGCCGCCCTTGCCGATGAAGGTGTAGAAGCGCCAGTTTTTCGCGGTCAGCGCGGCGATGGCCGGTTCCGAGAGTTGCAGGAATACGCCGTTGGCCTGCACCGGGAACATCAGTTCCACGCCCGGAATGTCGCTGACCAGTTCGGCCAGCAACTGCGCGCAGTGGTTGGCGTGGCGAGCGTATTTGAGCCAAGCGTCGTTTTCGAGGATGCCGACCCACGGTGCCGAGAGGAAGCGCATTTTCGACGCCAGTTGCCCGGCCTGTTTGCAGCGGTAGTCGAAGTCTTCGGCCAGTTTGTGGTTGAAGAACAGAATCGCTTCACCCACGGCCATGCCGTTTTTCGTACCGCCGAAGCACAGCACGTCGACGCCGGCCTTCCAGGTCAGATCGGCCGGCGAGCAGCCGAGGAAGGCGCAGGCGTTGGAGAAACGCGCGCCGTCCATGTGCAGGTGCAGGCCCAGTTCCTTGCAGGTGGCGCTGATGGCGCGGACTTCTTCCGGGGTGTAGACGCTGCCGACTTCAGTGGCCTGAGTCAGGGTCACGACTCGCGGTTTCGGGTAGTGGATGTCCTGGCGCTTGAGCGCGACTTCGCGGATCGACTGCGGGGTGATCTTGCCGTTTTCGGTGCCAGCGATCAGCAGTTTCGAGCCGTTGGAGAAGAATTCCGGTGCGCCGCATTCGTCGGTTTCGACGTGGGCGGTTTCCGAGCAGATCACGCTGTGGTAACTCTGGCACAGCGACGACAGCGCCAGCGAGTTGGCGGCGGTGCCGTTGAAGGCGAAGAACACTTCGCAGTCGGTTTCGAACAATTTGCGGAAATAGTCCGAAGCGCGTGCGGTCCATTCATCGTCGCCATAAGCGCGCTGGTGGCCGTGATTGGCCTGTTCCATGGCAGCCCAGGCTTCAGGGCAGATACCGGAGTAGTTGTCGCTGGCGAATTGTTGGCTCTTGTCGGTCATGGCCGGCTTCCGTGGTCGAGACTCTTGTGAAGGCTCGTGGTCAATGATGGTGCGCACTTTACCGAAGATCTTCCGGGGAGCACACGGGATGTCGCTGTCAGAAAATTACCAGTTTGTTGCCCGATTATGCACGTGACTAAACGCGACGGCGCGCTGGATTTGCTCAAGTGGCTGGCGCTGCTGAGCATGCTGCTCGATCACCTGCGATATGTCGGAATCAGCGCCGATTGGCTGTATGTTCCGGGGCGTCTGGCGTTCCCGTGGTTCTGTCTGGCGATGGCGGCGAACCTTGCCCGGGCCGGTGCGCAGAAGACCGAGTGGCGCTATCTGGGCTGGTTGTTGCTATTCAGCCTGGTCAGCGAGATTCCCTACCGCTTGTACATTCCTGATCCCGACACCTTGAACGTGATGCCCACGCTGGCGCTCGGTTTGCTGGTGGCGCGAGGGTGGCAGGATCGAACCTTGCTATCGCGCCTGTTGGGCGTCGGTGCCTTGCTGCTGGCGGCGCTGTTTTCGCAGTGGCTGATGTTCGGCGTGTTTGGCGTGTTGCTGCCGCTGGCGCTGCTGTGGTTGATCCGTCGCCCCTGGTACTTCGGCCTGCTGCCGGGGCTGGTGTGTCTGGCGGGGAATCAGTGGCAGGTGCTGTATGAGGCGGCGGAGTTTGGCAACTACGTGGCGATGTTCGGCATCGCGGCATGCCTGATTGCGCCAATGCTCGGGCTGTTCTTGTTGCGACACTTCAGATCTATCCATCCGCTGCCCATGCGCCGTTGGGCGTACGCGCTCTATCCCCTGCATTTCCTCTTGCTGCTCGCCATTCGCGCGGCCTGCACATAACCCCTGTGGGAGCGGGCTTGCTCGCGAAAGCGGTGAATCAGACGGCATAGATGTCGACTGACACACCGCTTTCGCGAGCAAGCCCGCTCCCACAAGGGATCTGCGTGGATTCATTCGGTCATTTCCCGCCATGTCGTAAACGCACCTTTGTGTGGCGTCCGTAGGCATCTGGGCTGTCTGCGCCGGCCATACCATCGCATCAAAGGGCACCGTCGCAAGCCGCGTGCCTGACCAAGACAAAATGGCGCACTGCCGCCGCTGGGAGAGACGCGATGTTCAGCAAGCAAGACCAGATCCAGGGTTATGACGATGCACTGCTGGCGGCGATGAATGCCGAGGAGCAGCGTCAGGAAGATCACATCGAGCTGATCGCGTCGGAAAACTACACCAGCAAACGCGTGATGGAAGCGCAAGGCAGCGGCCTGACCAACAAGTACGCCGAAGGCTATCCGGGCAAGCGCTACTACGGTGGCTGCGAGCATGTGGATAAGGTCGAAGCGCTGGCCATCGAGCGCGCCAAGCAGCTGTTCGGCGCCGATTACGCCAACGTCCAGCCACACTCCGGTTCCTCGGCCAACAGCGCGGTGTACCTGGCGCTGATCCAGCCGGGCGACACCATTCTCGGCATGAGCCTGGCCCACGGCGGTCACCTGACCCACGGCGCGAAAGTGTCGTCCTCGGGCAAGCTGTACAACGCGGTGCAGTACGGGATCAACACCGATACCGGGCTGATCGATTACGACGAAGTCGAGCGTCTGGCCGTCGAGTGCAAGCCGAAAATGATCGTTGCCGGTTTCTCCGCCTACTCCAAGACCCTGGATTTCCCGCGCTTCCGCCAGATCGCCGACAAGGTCGGTGCGCTGCTGTTCGTCGACATGGCCCACGTCGCCGGTCTGGTCGCTGCTGGCCTGTACCCGAACCCGCTACCGTACGCCGACGTGGTCACCACCACCACGCACAAGACCCTGCGCGGTCCGCGTGGCGGGCTGATCCTGGCCAAGTCCAACGAAGAGATCGAGAAGAAGCTCAACGCCGCGGTATTCCCCGGGGCCCAGGGCGGCCCGCTGATGCACGTCATCGCCGGTAAAGCGGTGTGCTTCAAGGAAGCGCTGGAGCCTGGCTTCAAGGCCTATCAGCAGCAAGTGATCGACAACGCCAAGGCCATGGCCAGCGTGTTTATCAAACGTGGCTACGATGTAGTGTCCGGCGGTACCGACAACCACCTGTTCCTGGTCAGCCTGATCCGTCAGGGCCTGACCGGCAAGGATGCTGACGCCGCCCTTGGCCGTGCGCACATCACCGTCAACAAGAACGCCGTGCCGAACGACCCGCAATCGCCGTTCGTGACCTCGGGCCTGCGCATCGGTACCCCGGCCGTCACCACGCGTGGCTTCAAGGTCGCCCAGTGCGAAGTGCTGGCCGGCTGGATCTGCGACATCCTCGACAACCTCGGTGACGCCGACGTTGAAGCGAATGTGGCCAAGAACGTCGCGGCACTGTGCGCCGACTACCCGGTTTATCGCTGAGCGGTTTGGAGTAAATGACTATGCAACGCTATTCGGGCTTCGGCCTCTTCAAACACTCCCTCAGCCACCACGAAAACTGGCAGCGCATGTGGCGCACGCCAACGCCGAAGAAAGTCTACGACGTGGTCATCGTTGGCGGCGGCGGGCACGGTCTGGCGACCGCCTACTATCTGGCCAAAGAGCACGGCATCACCAACGTGGCTGTGGTCGAGAAGGGCTGGCTGGGCGGCGGCAACACTGCGCGCAACACCACCATCGTGCGTTCCAACTACCTGTGGGACGAGTCGGCGCACCTGTACGAACACGCGATGAAACTGTGGGAAGGCCTGTCGCAGGACCTGAACTACAACGTGATGTTCTCCCAGCGCGGCGTCTACAACCTGTGCCACACCCTGCAGGACATCCGTGATTCCGAGCGTCGGGTCAGCGCCAACCGCCTCAACGGCGTTGACGGCGAACTGCTCAATGCCAAGCAAGTGGCCGACGAGATTCCGTACCTCGACTGCTCGAAAAACACTCGCTACCCGGTGATGGGCGCGACCGTTCAGCGTCGTGGTGGTGTTGCTCGTCACGATGCCGTGGCCTGGGGCTTTGCCCGTGCCGCCGACGCCTTGGGCGTGGACTTGATCCAGCAGACCGAAGTGATCGGTTTCCGCAAGGAAAACGGTGTGTGCATCGGCGTTGAAACCAACAAGGGTTTCATCGGTGCCAAGCGCGTCGGCGTGGTCACCGCCGGTAACTCCGGGCACATGGCCAAGCTCGCCGGTTTCCGTCTGCCGATCGAATCCCACCCGCTGCAAGCGCTGGTGTCCGAGCCGATCAAACCGATTATCGACAGCGTGATCATGTCCAACGCCGTGCACGGTTACATCAGCCAGTCGGACAAGGGCGACCTGGTAATCGGCGCCGGTATCGACGGCTACAACGGCTACGGCCAGCGCGGTTCGTACCCGGTGATCGAACACACCATCCAGGCCATCGTCGAGATGTTCCCGGTGCTGTCGCGGGTGCGCATGAACCGCCAGTGGGGCGGCATCGTCGACACCACCCCGGACGCTTGCCCGATCATTTCGAAAACCCCGGTGCCGAACATGTTCTTCAACTGCGGTTGGGGCACCGGTGGCTTCAAGGCGACTCCCGGCTCGGGCAACGTGTTTGCCGCCAGCCTCGCCAAGGGTGAAATGCACCCGTTGGCTGCACCGTTTTCCATCGACCGTTTCCACAACGGCGCACTCATCGACGAACACGGCGCTGCTGCCGTCGCCCACTAACAGGAGAAATCCCCATGTTGCATATCTTCTGTCCTCACTGCGGCGAACTGCGCTCCGAAGAGGAATTCCACGCATCCGGTCAGGCGCACATCCCGCGTCCGCTGGATCCGAACGCCTGCACTGATGAAGAGTGGGGCGACTACATGTTCTTCCGCGACAACCCGCGCGGCCTGCACCACGAGCTGTGGGATCACGTCGCCGGTTGCCGCCAGTACTTCAACGTCACCCGCGACACCGTGACCTACGAGATTCTCGAAACCTACAAGATCGGCACCAAGCCGCAATTCACCGACAAGGCTGATACGGCGAAAACAGCCACGACGGCGCTGGGAGAGAAGGTATGAGCCAGACCAATCGCCTGTCCAACGGTGGACGGATCGACCGCAACAAAGTGCTGAGCTTTACCTTCAACGGTCAGAGCTACAAAGGCTTCGAGGGCGACTCGCTGGCCTCGGCACTGATCGCCAACGGCGTCGACATCATCGGTCGCAGCTTCAAGTATTCGCGTCCTCGCGGGATCTTCGCCGCCGGTGCAGAAGAGCCGAACGCCGTGCTGCAGATCGGTGCCACCGAAGCCACGCAGATTCCCAACGTGCGCGCCACGCAACAGGCGCTGTACCAAGGCCTGATCGCCACCAGCACCAACGGCTGGCCGAGCGTCAACAACGACATGATGGGGATTCTCGGCAAGGTCGGCGGCAAGCTGATGCCGCCGGGTTTCTACTACAAAACCTTCATGTACCCGCAATCGTTCTGGATGACGTACGAGAAGTACATTCGCAAGGCTGCCGGTCTGGGCCGTTCGCCGACCGAAGTCGATCCGGACACCTACGACTACATGAACCAGCACTGCGACGTGCTGATCGTCGGCGCCGGCCCTGCGGGTCTCGCCGCTGCCCTGGCGGCTGCGCGCAGCGGTGCGCGGGTGATCCTCGCTGATGAGCAGGAAGAGTTCGGCGGCAGCCTGCTCGATTCCCGCGAAAGCCTCGACGGCAAACCGGCGATGGAGTGGGTGGCCAGCGTTATCGCTGAACTCAAGGACACCCCGGACGTGCTGCTGTTGCCGCGCGCCACGGTCAACGGTTACCACGACCACAATTTCCTGACCATTCACGAACGCCTCACCGATCACCTCGGTGATCGTGCGCCAATCGGTCAGGTACGTCAGCGCATCCACCGGGTTCGCGCCAAGCGTGTCGTGCTGGCGACCGGTGCTCACGAGCGTCCATTGGTCTACGGCAACAACGACGTGCCGGGCAACATGCTTGCCGGTGCAGTCTCGACTTATGTGCGCCGTTACGGCGTGGCACCGGGCAAGAAGCTGGTGCTGAGCACCAACAACGATCACGCCTACCGCGTGGCGCTGGACTGGCTCGACGCCAGCCTGCAAGTGGTGGCCATCGCCGATGCGCGGAGCAATCCGCGGGGTGCGCTGGTGGAAGAAGCCCGCGCCAAAGGCATTCGTATCCTCACCGGCAGCGCCGTGATCGAGGCCCGTGGCAGCAAGCGCGTGACCGCTGCCCGCGTCGCTGCGATCGACGTCAAGGCGCACAGCGTGACCAGCCCGGGCGAATGGCTCGACTGCGACGTGATCGCCAGTTCCGGCGGTTACAGCCCGGTGGTTCACCTGGCTTCGCACCTCGGTGGCAAGCCGATCTGGCGTGAAGACATCCTCGGTTTCGTATCGGGCGAAGCACCGCAGAAGCGTGTGTGCGTCGGTGGCATCAACGGCGTTTACGGCCTCGGCGATTCGCTGGCCGATGGTTTCGAAGGGGGCGCTCGCGCTGCCAGTGAAGCTGGTTTCGGTGTGGTCGAAGGCACGCTGCCCAAGGCCCTGAGCCGTCTCGAAGAAGCGACTTTGGCGCTGTTCCAGGTGCCGCATGAGAAGGGCACTGCGCGGGCGCCGAAGCAATTCGTCGACCTGCAGAACGACGTCACCGCCGCCGCCATCGAACTGGCGACCCGCGAAGGTTTCGAGTCGGTCGAGCACGTCAAACGCTACACCGCGCTGGGCTTCGGCACCGATCAGGGCAAGCTCGGCAACGTCAACGGGCTGGCGATTGCCGCGCGTTCGCTGAACGTGACCATCCCGCAGATGGGCACCACGATGTTCCGTCCCAACTACACGCCGGTAACGTTCGGCGCCGTGGCCGGTCGTCACTGTGGGCACATCTTCGAACCGGTGCGCTACACCGCGCTGCATGCCTGGCATGTGAAGAACGGCGCCGAGTTTGAAGACGTCGGCCAGTGGAAACGTCCATGGTACTTCCCGAAAAACGGTGAAGACATGCACGCCGCGGTGAAGCGCGAATGCAAAGCCGTGCGCGACAGCGTCGGCCTGCTCGACGCCTCGACCCTCGGCAAGATCGACATTCAAGGCCCGGATGCCCGCGAGTTTCTCAACCGCGTCTACACCAACGCCTGGACCAAGCTCGACGTGGGCAAGGCGCGTTACGGCCTGATGTGCAAAGAAGACGGCATGGTCTTCGACGACGGGGTAACGGCCTGCCTGGCCGACAACCATTTCGTCATGACCACCACTACTGGCGGCGCGGCGCGCGTGCTGCAGTGGCTGGAGCTGTACCACCAGACCGAATGGCCGGAGATGAAGGTGTACTTCACTTCCGTCACCGATCACTGGGCGACCATGACCCTGTCCGGGCCGAACAGCCGCAAGCTGCTCAGCGCCGTGACCGACATCGATCTGAGCAACGAAGCCTTCCCGTTCATGACCTGGAAAGAAGGTCTGGTCGGCGGCGTGCCGGCGCGGGTGTTCCGCATCTCGTTCACCGGTGAGCTGTCGTACGAAGTCAACGTCCAGGCCGACTACGCGATGGGCGTGCTGGAGAAAATCGTCGAGGCCGGCAAGCAGTACAACCTGACGCCGTACGGCACTGAAACCATGCACGTTCTGCGCGCCGAGAAAGGTTTCATCATCGTCGGTCAGGACACTGACGGCTCGATGACCCCTGATGACCTGAACATGGGCTGGTGCGTCGGTCGCACCAAGCCGTTCTCGTGGATCGGCCAGCGCGGCATGAATCGTGAAGACTGCGTGAAGGATCAGCGTAAGCAACTGGTGGGCCTGAAGCCGATCGATCCAAATGTCTGGCTGCCGGAGGGTGCGCAACTGGTGTTCAACACCAAGCAGGCGATCCCGATGACCATGGTCGGCCACGTGACCTCCAGCTACGCGCACAACTCCCTCGGTTATTCGTTTGCCATGGGCGTGGTCAAGGGCGGTCTCAAGCGCATGGGCGAGCGGGTGTTTGCACCGCTGGCCGATGGCAGCGTGATCGAGGCGGAGATTGTGTCTTCGGTGTTCTTCGATCCGAAGGGGGATCGGCAGAACATCTGATTGCTCGGGGGACGGTGGGGTGTCAGTGGGTGCGAGTCGTCTGATCGATTCGCGAGCAAGCCCGCTCCCACAGGTTCCGGGTCGTTAATGGAATTTGTGTCAGGCATCAGTCCCCTGTGGGAGCGGGCTTGCTCGCGAAGGCGGCAGTACAGCCACCACAAGGACCGGACCAACAGAATTGAGATAGGTGCTTTATGACCACAGCCAACGTGTACCAACAACGCCCGACCACCGGTGCCAAGGCCGAGTCGTCGCTGCACCATGCCGACCTCGCCAGCCTGGTCGGCAAGGGTCGCAAGAACGCCGGCGTCATCGTGCGTGAAAAGAAACTCCTCGGTCACCTGACCATTCGTGGCGATGGCCACGATGCAGCTTTCGCCGCCGGCGTGCACAAGGCCCTCGGCATTGAATTGCCCGGCGCCCTGAGCGTGATCGTCAAAGGCGAAACCAGCCTGCAGTGGATGGGCCCGGACGAGTGGCTGCTGATCGTGCCAAGCGGTGAAGAGTTCGCCGCCGAGCAGAAACTGCGCGAGGCGCTGGGCGATCTGCACATCGCGATCGTCAACGTCAGCGGCGGCCAGCAAGTGCTCGAACTGAGCGGGCCGAACGTGCGTCAGGTGCTGATGAAATCCACCAGCTATGACGTGCACCCGAACAACTTCCCGGTCGGCAAAGCGGTGGGCACGGTGTTCGCCAAATCGCAACTGATGATTCGCCACACCGCCGAAGACACCTGGGAACTGCTGATCCGTCGCAGCTTCTCGGATTACTGGTGGTTGTGGTTGCAGGATGCGTCGGCCGAATACGGCCTGAGCGTTCAGGCGTAACACTAAGTGGTTGCCGCGATTGCTTCTTGTGGCGAGGGAGCTTGCTCCCGCTCGGCTGCGAAGCAGTCGCAAAAACCTGCGAGCGCATTCTTTCTGGAAGAACGCGGTTGCTGATCTTGGGGTTGCTTCGCAACCCAGCGGGAGCAAGCTCCCTCGCCACAGAACGCCCTCGCCACAGAGTTCACTCTGCTCACAGATGTTGAAACAGGAGTCACCGCACCATGAGCCGCGCCCCAGACACATGGATTCTGACCGCCGACTGCCCCAGCGTGCTCGGCACGGTGGACGCGGTGACGCGTTTTCTGTTCGAGCAGGGTTGCTACGTCACCGAGCACCATTCGTTCGATGACCGGCTCTCGGGCCGTTTCTTCATTCGCGTGGAATTCCGTCAGCCCGACGGCTTCGACGAGCAGTCCTTCCGCGCCGGCCTCGCCGAGCGTGGTCAGGCGTTCGGCATGGTCTTCGAGCTGACCGCGCCGAACTACCGGCCAAAAGTGGTGATCATGGTTTCCAAGGCCGATCACTGCCTCAACGACTTGCTCTACCGCCAGCGCATCGGCCAGTTGTCGATGGACGTCGCGGCGGTGGTGTCCAACCATCCGGATCTCAAGCCTTTGGCCGACTGGCACCAGATTCCCTACTACCATTTCCCCCTCGACCCCAACGACAAGCCGGCGCAGGAGCGTCAGGTGTGGCAGGTGATCGAAGAGTCCGGCGCCGAACTGGTGATCCTCGCCCGCTACATGCAAGTGCTGTCGCCGGAGCTGTGCCGCAAGCTCGATGGCAAGGCGATCAACATCCATCACTCGCTGCTGCCGGGGTTCAAGGGTGCCAAGCCGTATCACCAGGCCTACAACAAGGGCGTGAAGCTGGTCGGCGCGACGGCGCATTACATCAACAACGACCTCGATGAAGGGCCGATCATTGCCCAGGGCGTCGAGGCGGTGGATCACAGTCATTACCCCGAGGATCTGATTGCCAAGGGGCGCGATATCGAGGGCCTGACCCTGGCCCGGGCGGTGGGTTATCACATCGAAAGAAGGGTGTTTTTGAACGCCAATCGCACGGTCGTTCTCTAGATCGCTTTCGCGAGCAAGCCCGCTCCCACAGGGGATTTGTGTTGAAACACAAGTCTCTGTCACACAAAAGATCAACTGTGGGAGCGGGCTTGCTCGCGAAGGGGCCATAACTGACAACGCAAGACCAACAAGCAATAACCCGAGCACTTAACGCGCTGCCTGCCTGGGCAACGCGGTTCCATAAAAACAACAGCGAGGTGAAAGCATGTCTGGCAATCGTGGTGTGGTGTATCTCGGCGCTGGCAAGGTCGAAGTGCAGAAAATCGACTATCCGAAAATGCAGGACCCGCGCGGCAGGAAGATCGAGCACGGTGTAATCCTGCGTGTGGTATCCACCAACATTTGTGGCTCCGACCAGCATATGGTGCGCGGCCGTACGACGGCGCAGACCGGTCTGGTGCTGGGCCATGAAATCACCGGCGAAGTGATCGAAAAAGGTTCCGACGTCGAGAACCTGAAAATCGGCGATCTGGTTTCCGTACCGTTCAACGTAGCTTGCGGGCGCTGCCGTTCCTGCAAGGAGCAACACACCGGCGTCTGCCTGACCGTCAACCCGGCTCGTGCCGGGGGTGCCTACGGTTATGTCGACATGGGTGACTGGACCGGCGGCCAGGCCGAATACGTGCTGGTGCCGTACGCCGACTTCAACCTGCTGAAACTGCCGGATCGCGACAAGGCCATGGAGAAAATCCGCGACCTGACCTGCCTCTCCGACATTCTGCCGACCGGCTATCACGGTGCGGTGACGGCGGGCGTTGGCCCGGGCAGCACCGTTTATATCGCAGGCGCCGGCCCGGTCGGTCTGGCTGCGGCTGCCTCGGCGCGTCTGCTGGGCGCGGCGGTGGTGATCATCGGCGACGTCAACACCATCCGCCTGGCGCACGCCAAGGCTCAGGGTTTTGAAGTGGTCGACCTGTCCAAGGACACGCCGCTGCACGAGCAGATCGCCGAGCTGCTGGGCGAACCGGAAGTCGATTGCGCGGTGGACTGCGTGGGCTTCGAAGCCCGCGGCCACGGCCATGACGGGGTGAAATCCGAAGCCCCGGCCACCGTGCTCAACTCGCTGATGGGCGTGGTGCGTGTCGCCGGCAAGATCGGTATCCCGGGCCTCTACGTCACCGAAGATCCGGGTGCCGTGGACGCCGCCGCGAAAATGGGCAGCCTGAGCATCCGCTTCGGTCTGGGCTGGGCCAAATCCCACAGCTTCCACACCGGCCAGACCCCGGTGATGAAGTACAACCGCCAACTGATGCAGGCGATCATGTGGGACCGCATCAACATCGCCGAAGTGGTGGGCGTGCAGGTGATCAGCCTCGATCAGGCGCCGGAAGGTTACGGCGAGTTCGATGCCGGTGTGCCGAAGAAGTTTGTGATCGATCCGCACAAATTGTTCAGTGCGGCGTAAGGCTTCACGCAATGTAAAACGGCGACCTTCGGGTCGCCGTTTTTTATGGTGTCTGGAATGCGCAGGCGGAGAGCTTGTCGCTGAGGCATTCACCGTCCTTCCAGTTGCTCTGGCTATTGGGTTGTACTTTGTCGGTGACTTGTAACTGCAATTGCAGTGTGACGTCCGCTTGATTCCTGTAGTTGCAGGCAAGCAAGGTCGAGTTGATAGAGGCACCGGTGAACTGCAATGTGTTCAAATCGATCGCGCCGGCTGTTTTACCCAGCCATTTCGCATTATTCGGCGCCAGTGCGCCGTAACTGAAATCACCATCGACAGCGCTTTCTTGTTTGATCCGGTCAATCTTGGGGCAAAGAAGCGATTGGGCGTGCACGCTTCCGATGCCTGCGACTATTGCAGCGACAGCCAGCGTTTTTGAAATTTTCATCACTCTGTTTCCTGTAGTCCATGGCGTAGCGATGACTAATGGCGAACTCGCCTTTGACAACTGTCAGGTCTGACAGGTGCACCGGTTACTTCAGCTGGGCGTGGGTTTGAACAATAAAGGGCAACCTATGGGCTGCCCTGTTGATTCTCGAATAAATAGTTCTATTTGAACTCGCACTGGTTGGCATCATTGCTGGCGCATTGATCGTTTTTCCAATTGTCTCCAGTGCCTTTCACAGCATGTCCAAGCTTGAGACCGGCTGACGCGCCTTCATCATCCGCGCCGTCATAGCGGCAGATGACAACTGATTTTTCACTGTCTTTGTCTTTCAGGCTTACTGAGGTGAACTTGAACTCAGTAGCACCCTGAGCACTGCTGACCGTGAAAGTGGGGCAAGTCGCCGCATAGGCAGTGCTCATCATTGCGAGGCACAGAACGGCCCCTGTAACAATTCTTGGTTTCATTGTTTGTACTCCGTTACATTGATTGGAGTACTTATGCTTGCATTGTCATGATTAGCTGTGAACTGTCATTTATGACAGTCTGTTAGTTGGGTTCGCTATGGAAGTGGAGGTTTAAATAACGCGTAGTGCTATAGCTCTGCCAATGCTCCCTGATACAACACTGGCCCGGTCGGCTGCCCGGTCGGCGAGCCACCTTTCGGCTCAAGGCTCACTGCCAGGGCAATCGGTTTACCGATCAACGCCCGCTGCGCTTCGCTCAACTCAACCTTGCCCTTGCCTCCCGCCGGAATCACCCCCAGCGAAATCGGCTTGCCATCCGCTGGAATCGCCCACAATTCCAGGCTGCGATCAGGCCCGACTGCCGCCAATGTCAGCGGCTCGACTTGCAGATAATCGGCATGCGCCTCGACCTTCAGTGCCGGCTGCGCGTCGGCGGTCAGCAGGGTGGCGCGGTAGCGGGCGTCATCGCGGTTGTACAGCGAGCCGAGGAATACCAGGATCACGATCGAACACAGCGCGGCGGTGACCCGTAGCCAGTTCCAGAACGGACGTTTTTCCGGGACGTGCAGCACTTGCGGTTCGATCCGCGCGGTGATGCCTTGCCAAACCCGATCCGGCACCGGGTGCTCCGGCAGCGTTTCGGTAAGGCTGGCAAGGCTCTCCTGCCACTGCGCCAACTCGCTTCGCAGTGCTGCGTCATCCAGCAGCAATTGTTCAAAGCGCCTGCGCGCTGCCGCAGACATCAGGCCAATGGCGTAATCGGCAGCGAGGGCGCGGCGCAGGGAGGGGGTCTGGTAGTTCATGATTCAAGGCACCTGCGCAGACGCTCCATGCCGCGGCGAATCCACGACTTCACCGAGCCCAGCGGTGCGGCCAGGTGTTCGGCCAGTTCCGAGCAGGAAAGGCCCTGGAAGTAGGCGACGCTGATCGACTGGCGCTGCATGCCGTCGAGGGTGTCCAGGCAGCGGTGCAGCGCGCTGGCTTCGCGGCTGCTGTTCAACAGGTCGTGGGCTGAAGGGCCATCGTCCGGCAGGGTGTCCTGTTCGAAGTCGGTCAGCGGCCGTTCGCGCTGTTTGCGTAATTGGTCGATGGCCTGATTGCGAGTGATGTTGATCATCCAGGTCAGCGGCGCCGACAAGTGGGCTTCGTAGCGCGAGGCGTTGTTCCAGATCCGCACGAAGCTTTCCTGCACCACGTCCTCGGCCAGATCCGCACGGCCCATGATGCGCAGGGCCACGCCGTGCAGACGCGGGCCGACGCTGCGATAGAGCGTTTCGAACGCAGTACGGTCACCCAGTGAGCACTGGGCCAGCAGCTGGCGCAACTGATCAGGGTCGGCGATGGAAATGACGGCTCTCCAGGCAATGGGCGGGCGACGAGGGCGGTGCTCGGGCTGTTCACAGGCTAGTTCAGGGACAGCGCTTGTGCCATTCATCTCGGGTTATCCGCGGTTTCACGTTTTATATACGTGGGCATGCTGAAAATGGATGCGCCGGCGAGGAACATGCTGGCTGAAACCCGGTCAAATCGGCAGTTTTGCCGCCCATTGAGGGGCGGTCACCACAGCGCAAGAGGATGTCTGAATGAAGATTTCACGCGGTATTGCCTTGGCTTCACTGATGACCCTTGCGGCTGGCCCGGTGTTCGCAGGGTTCAGTCTGGACGACGTGACCAAAGCGGCTTCGAGCATGCAGGGTGGCAACGCTGCCACCGCCGCCGCGCCGACCTCGGAAACGGCTGGTTTGCTGAAAGCGGTCACCGATCTCGGCGTTACGCCGCAGCAAGCCGTCGGTGGCACCAGCGCCATGCTTGGCCTGGCCAAGAACCAATTGAGCAGCACCGATTATTCGCAGTTGGCCAAAGAAGTGCCGGGCATCGACAAACTGTCGGGCGGTAGCGGCAACCTGGCGGCGTTGAGCGGGTTGCTCGGCTCGTCGGGCAAATCAGCCGGGCTGGAAAACGCGCTGGGTAACGTCAAGAACACCAGCGACCTGAACAATGCCTTCGGCGCGTTGGGCATGGACAGCGGCATGGTCGGCCAGTTTGCCCCGGTGCTGCTCAAGTACCTGGGTGATCAAGGCGTCGGCGGCCCGCTGCTGCAGAGCCTGGGCAGCATCTGGGGCGCCGGCACCGGTAGCTGATTCAGGCGCGCTCGTAGCGCTCGCCGCGCAGTTGGCTGATGCGTTGATCCTTCTCGGTCCAGAGCTGGTTGACCCAGTTCTGGACCTGCTGGCGAAACAGCGGATCATTCTCGTAATCGCCCTGCGACAGCGCCGGGTCGAGTTCGCGGGTCTGGATGTCGACGATCACCCGCGGCACGCTGCCGCTGATCAAATCCCAGAATCCCGGGATCTTCTGCTGTGGATAGACCACGGTCACGTCGAGCAGCGCGTCCAGCTGTTCGCCCATCGCCGCCAGAACAAATGCCACGCCACCCGCCTTGGGTTTGAGCAGGTGCTTGAACGGTGACTGCTGCTGCGCGCTTTTCGCCGCGGTGTAGCGAGTACCTTCCAGATAATTCACCACCGTTACCGGCTGGCGCTTGAACAGCTCGCAGGCCTGTCGGGTGATTTCCAGATCCTTGCCCGCCAGCTCCGGGTGCCTGGCGAGGAACGCCTTGCTGTAGCGCTTCATGAACGGGTAATCCAGCGCCCACCACGCCAGACCCAGGAACGGCACCCAGATCAGTTCTTTCTTGAGGAAGAACTTGAAGAACGGCGTGCGCCGGTTGAGGGTCTGGATCAACGCCGGAATGTCGACCCACGACTGGTGGTTGCTGACCACCAGATACGAGGTGTCACCACGCAGGTTGTCACCGCCGCGAATGTCCCATTGAGTGGGGATGCACAGGCGAAAGATCAGCTTGTCGATTTCCGCCCAGGTCTCGGCAATCCACATCACCGCCCACGAGGCGTAATCGCGCCAGCGCCCCGGCGCAATCAGTTTGAGCAGGGCAAAGACCAGCAACGGCCCGATCAGAATCAGGGTGTTGAGCAACAGCAGCAGGGTGACGAAACAGCCGGTGAGCAGGCGGCGCATAAGCAACTCTATGAAGGCGGATGGGCGCGCCATGATAAGTGGCTTCGGGTGAGAGGCCAAATCGATGGTGACGAATGTTTCACTTTTGGCTGGCTATGCTGGAGCTGATTACTGTGCTGGCAGGGCTGGCCTCTTCGCGAGCAAGCCCGCTCCCACAGTGGATCTTCAGTGTGCATGCCATCTTCAACAGAACCCCGATCCCCTGTGGGAGCGGGCTTGCTCGCGAAGGCGGATTCAGGGCGAACGAATTGCCCAATGGCTGTCTAAAATCTCGCGTCTGACGCCCTCATTTTCCAAGGAAGCCCTCTACGTGAAATCCCTCCTTGCACTGTTTGCCCTCGTCGCCCTGCCGGTCATGGCCGCCGAGCCGACCCTGTACGGGCGTTACGAATACATCGCGCTGCCGGAAATCGGTGGTGAGGTGCTCAAGGCCAAGATGGACACCGGCGCACTGACCGCTTCGCTGTCGGCCAAGGACATCGAGACCTTCACCCGTGATGGCGAAGACTGGGTGCGTTTTCGCCTCGCTACCAAGGATGCCGATAACAAGGTCTACGAGCACAAGGTCGCGCGGATCAGCAAGATCAAGAGTCGCTCCGACGAGGACGATGAAGAGCGCGACGTCACCGAAGTCGCCAAGCGTCCGGTGGTCGATCTGGAGCTGTGCCTGGGCAACGTCAAGCGCACCGTTGAGGTCAACCTGACCGACCGCAGTCACTTCAACTATCCCCTGCTGATCGGCGCCAAGGCCCTGCGCGAGTTCGGCGCGGCAGTGAACCCGGCACGGCGTTTCACCGCCGACAAGCCGGACTGCTAAGTGGTCTCATTGACGTAAGGTCAGGCTTGGGGCACCGTTCGCGCACTTAACCCATGGGCTCGGACGCCATGCCTCATATCCTGATTGTCGAAGACGAAGCGGCAATTGCCGACACGCTGATTTTTGCCCTGCAGGGCGAGGGGTTTGCCACCACGTGGCTGAGCCTCGGCGCGGCGGCACTGGAGCATCAACGGCAGACCCCGGCTGACTTGATTATTCTCGATATCGGCTTGCCGGACATCAGCGGTTTCGAAACCTGCAAACAGCTGCGGCGCTTCAGTGAAGTGCCGGTGCTGTTCCTCAGCGCCCGGGACGCCGAGATCGACCGGGTGGTGGGGCTGGAAATCGGCGCCGACGATTACGTGGTCAAGCCGTTCAGCCCGCGCGAGGTCGCCGCGCGGGTCCGGGCGATTCTCAAGCGCATGGCGCCGCGTCCCGTGGTTGAAGCCTCCTCGGCGCTGTTTCGCATCGATCCCGAGCGCGTGCAGATCGTCTACCGGGGCCAGCCGCTGAATCTGACCCGCCACGAATTCCGCCTGTTGCAATGCCTGCTTGAACAACCGCAGCGGGTGTTCAGCCGCGAGCAATTGCTCGACGCGCTGGGGGTTGCCGCCGACGCCGGCTACGAGCGCAGCATCGACAGCCACATCAAGAGCGTGCGCGCCAAACTGCGTCTGGTGCGGGCCGACGCCGAGCCGATCCAGACCCATCGCGGCCTCGGTTACAGCTACAGCCCGGGGCACAGCTGATGTCGCTGGGGCTGCGGATTTTTCTGGTGTATGTGCTGTTTGTCGGCCTGACCGGTTACTTCGTGCTCAACACGGTGATGGAAGAAATCCGCCCGGGTGTGCGCCAGTCCACCGAAGAAACCCTGGTCGACACCGCCAACCTGATGGCGGAAATTCTCCGTGATGATTTCAAGGCCGGCACGCTCAGCGAGAACCGCTGGCCCGAATTGCTGCGCGCCTACGGTGAGCGCCAGCCACAGGCGACGATCTGGGGCCTGGCGAAAAACCAGGTCAACCATCGCATCTACGTCACCGACGCCAAAGGCATCGTGGTGCTGGATTCCAGCGGGGTGGCGGTCGGGCAGGATTATTCGCGCTGGAACGACGTCTACCTGACCCTGCGCGGCGAATACGGCGCTCGCTCGACCCGCAGCGATCCGAACGACCCGGCGTCCTCGGTGATGCACGTCGGCGCGCCGATCCGCGACAACGGGCGGATCATCGGTGTGGTCACGGTGGCCAAGCCCAACAGCTCATTGCAGCCTTATGTCGATCGCACCGAGCGGCGCTTGCTGTTTTACGGTGCCGGGCTGATCGGCCTCGGCCTGCTGTTCGGCGCCTTGCTGTCGTGGTGGCTGAGCCGCGCGCTGCACCGTTTGACCGGGTACGCCAAAGCGGTGAGTGAAGGGCGCCGGGTTGAAGTGCCGCATTACCGTGGCGGCGAGCTGGAGCAACTGGCCACGGCGCTGGAGCAGATGCGCACCCAGCTCGAAGGCAAGGCTTACGTCGAACGCTACGTGCACACCCTGACCCATGAATTGAAAAGTCCGCTGGCAGCAATTCGTGGTGCGGCGGAATTGCTGCAGGGTGACATGCCAGCGATTCAGCGCCTGCGTTTTGTCGGCAATATCGACAGCGAAAGCGCGCGGATGCAGCAGTTGATCGAGCGCCTGTTGAACCTCGCGCAAGTCGAGCAGCGGCAGGGGCTTGAGGAGCGGGTGGCGGTGCCGCTGGCGGCGTTGGTTGATGAACTATTGCAGGCGCAGGCAGCGCGGATCGAAGGCCGGCGGCTCAAGGTCGAGCAGACGATTGCGTCGGATCTGTTGCTGATCGGCGAGCCGTTTCTGCTGCGTCAGGCGTTGGGCAATCTGCTGGAGAATGCGCTGGATTTCACCCCGATCGGCGGGTTGCTGCGTTTCAGTGCCGAGCGTGTTGGAGAGCAGGTCGAGTTGCGCTTGTTCAACGAAGCGGCGGCGATTCCCGAATACGCCTTGCCGCGGTTGAGTGAACGGTTTTACTCATTGCCGCGTCCGGACAGTGGGCGCAAGAGCACCGGTTTGGGGCTGAACTTCGTTGAGGAGGTGATGAAGTTGCATGGTGGCTCGATGCATATCCGCAATGTCGAGAGCGGTGTGGAAGTGATTTTGCGCCTGCCTTGAAACCGCGTCGCTGCCTTCGCGAGCAAGCCCGCTCCCACAGGGGGGGGTGTTGAAACACAGGTCTCTGTCACACCAAAGATCAACTGTGGGAGCGGGCTTGCTCGCGAAGGGGCCGGTGCAGTCTCCACACAATCTCCATATTCCCCCCACATTCCCCTCATACATCAACACCAGACTCTGCCCATCCAAACAGGGAGAGTCCTATGAACAAGAATCTGACCATAAAGCTCGGGGCGATTGCCCTGCTGATCCTGCTGTTGCTGATACCGCTGCTGATGATTGACGGCATCATCGATGACCGCCAGCAACGGCGCGATGGCGTGCTTGAAGACATTGCCCGCAGCTCCAGTAACAGCCAGCAACTGAGCGGGCCGGTGATGGTGGTGCCGTATCGCAAAGTGATTCACAACTGGAAGCTCAACGACAAAACCAACCAGCGCTACGACGAGCCAAGTGAAGAACGCGGTCGTCTGTATTTTTTGCCGGAGCGCTTCGAGCTCGATGGCCAGGTGCAGACCGAGTTGCGCAATCGCGGTATTTACGAAGCGCGATTGTTCCACGCCGACAACCGCATCAATGGGCATTTCTCGTTGCCGGCGCAGTTGGGGATCCAGGAAGATTTTGCCGACTACCAGTTCGATGCGCCGTTTCTGGCGGTGGGCATCAGCGATATTCGCGGCATCGAAAACGCGCTGAAACTGGAACTCGATGGTCAACGCCTGGATTTCGTACCCGGCACCCAGGTCGGCTGGCTCGGCGAAGGTGTACGGGTCACGCTGCCGGTGCTGGACACTCGCAACGCTACCGAGCTGACCTTCGGTTTCGACCTGCGTCTGCAAGGCACCGGTTCGTTGCAGGTGTTGCCGGTGGGCAAAAGCAGTCACGTCAGCCTTGCCGCCAACTGGCCGCATCCAAGCTTTGTCGGCAACTTCCTGCCGGGCAAACGCGAGATCAGCGATCAGGGTTTCAGCGCCGATTGGCAGACCACGTTCTTCTCCACCAACCTGCAAGAAGCCATGAGCCGTTGCGTGATGGGCAATGACTGCGAGGCGTTCAACGGGCGCAGCTTTGGTGTGAGCTTCATCGATCCGGTGGATCAGTACCTGAAGAGTGATAGGGCGATCAAATATGCGCTGTTGTTCATCGTCCTGACGTTCGCCGGTTTCTTCCTGTTCGAAGTGCTCAAGAGTCTGGCGGTGCACCCGGTGCAATACGCATTGGTCGGGGTGGCGCTGGCGTTCTTCTACCTGTTGCTGTTGTCGTTGTCGGAGCACATCGGCTTTGCTCTGGCGTATCTGCTGTCGGCCAGTGGCTGTGTGTTGTTGATCGGGTTTTATGTCTGCCACGTGCTGCACAGTGTGCGCCACGGCCTGAGTTTTTCCGCGGGATTGGCGGCGTTGTATGGCCTGCTGTATGGCTTGCTGAGCGCCGAGGATTACGCGTTGCTGATGGGCTCGCTGCTGTTGTTCGGCCTGCTCGGGGTGTTCATGGTGCTGACGCGCAAACTCGACTGGTACGGGATCGGGCAGAAACCGGCCAAGCCGCTGGAGTTTGATGTGGGGGGGATGCAATGAGTGGATTGCGAGAGGAGCAGCGGGAGGCAGAGGTGTTGGTGACGCTGATTGTTGCAGCACTGCCGCCGGAACCCAGGTGGTGCCATCGCGAGCAGGCTCACTCCTACAGGGGAATGCGGTCAACTGTAGGAGCGAGCCTGCTCGCGAAGGGGCCGGATCAGACGCCGCAGCCTTAAGGCTTGGGCATGGTGGCGACCATGGACGGTCGCTGGCTCACGTCGAAATACCAGTTGGCCAGTTGTGGATTGGCGCTGCGCCAGTCCAGATCCGGATGACGCAGATCGATGTAACCCAGTGCACAAGCGACGCTGATCGCCGCCACGTCGAAGTGGCTGGTCAGCTCGGCAATGGCGTCACTTTCCAGATAGGCCAGGGCGCGACGAATCTTGTCGCGCTGGGCGTCGAGCCATTCATCCCAGTGCTTTTCCGGGGCGCGCAGCACCAGTTCGTAACGCACCATCACCGAGGCGTCCATGATCCCGTCAGCCATCGACGCCAGGGTCAGACGCCGCCAGCGGGCCGCACCTTCGCGGGGGATCAGCGGATTGCCGACGTGCTGCTGGTCGAGGTATTCGAGAATCACGCGACTGTCATGAATCACGCTGCCGTCGGCCAGACGCAGGGCCGGAATCTTGCCCAGCGGGTTGTCGGCGTTGAGCGCCGGATCCGGGCTGACCGGGCTGAGGACGCAGTCTTGCAGAGCGACACGATCCTGCTGGCCGGTCTCGTGCAGCAGTACCATCACTTTGCGCACGAACGGGGAGAGCGTGTTGTGGAACAGGGTCATGCTGGGGGCGGACATTGGCAAACCTCGGTGGTCATCGAAGAGCAGGAGGTTAGCCTAGTCAGATACAGAGCGGCTGGCGAGGGATTTGCGGGTGCTCATGAGGCCGCCTTCGCGAGCAAGCCCGCTCCCACACTGGATCTGTTTCGTTCACAAATCCCCTGTGGGAGCGGGCTTGCTCGCGAAGAGGCCCTGTCAGGCAGCACAAAAATCACCCACGCGGCAGCAAGCCTCTTACGGCCAGAAACGCCGGCACACCCAGCCCGACCCAGCTCAACGCATCCCAGATTCCATCCCCCAACAACGCCGCGAACAGCCCCGCCGCACTCAGCAGCGCGATCACCAGCGGGGTGCTGAAGACTTTCCAGAAACTCGACTGACGCGGCTTCATGCAGCAGCCTCCGCCGTCACCGGTTTCGCCGCTTTACGCCGCACCACCCACAGGTACACGCCGCTGCCGAGCACGATGATGGTCAGCACGTCGAGGGTCGCCCAGAGGATTTTCATCGGCATGCCGCCGTAGTCGCCGAAGTGCAGCGGCTGTGACATGCCCATGGCGTCCATGTACCACGGGCGTTCACCGACGGCGGTGACTTGCAGGGTGCTGGCATCGATCAGTACCGGCGTCAGCAGGTGCGAGGTCAGGTGCGTGCCGCCCTTCATGAAGACTGAATAATGATGCTCGCTGGAAAACCGCGTGCCGGGGAAAGCGATGAAATCCGGGTTCATGCCCGGCGCCACGTCGCGGGCGATGTCCAGCAGGCGGGTGGCCGGGGCCAGTCGGGTCAGCGGCGGGGCATCGCGGTAGGGCGCGACCATGGCGGTCAGCGTGTCATTGCGCCACGCGGCGATGATCAGATCGGCGCAGGCGCTGATTACTCCGGTGACGCCGACCACCAAGGCCCAGGTCAGGGTGACGACGCCGATCAGGTTGTGCAGATCGAGCCAGCGCAGGCGGGTGGACTTGTCCTGACGCACGGTGCCGAACGGCAAGCGGCGCATGAATGGCAGATAAAGCACCGTCCCGGAAATGATCGCGACCACAAACAGCAGGCCCATGAATGCCAGCAGCAACTTGCCCGGCAACCCGGCGAACATGTCGACGTGCAGGCGCAGGATGAACAGCATCAGGCCGCCATTGGCCGACGGGGTTTCCAGCGCTTCACCGGTACGCGCATCGAGCATGAAGGTGTGCGAAGAGTTCGGTTCGGTGCCGGCGGTTTTCGCCATGATCGTCAGCACGGCGTTGGGCTCGTCGTCTTCGAAACCGAAGTACTGCACCACTTCACCGGGGCGATGTTTTTCTGCGGCGTCGACCAGTTGCGCCAGATTCAGGCGCGGCGTGTCGGCGGGCATCTCGCGCACTTGCGGCGCATCGCCGAGCAAATGCTCGATCTCGTGATGGAAAATCAGCGGCAGGCCGGTCAATGCCAACAGCAGCAGAAACACGGTGCAGATCAGGCTGGTCCAGGTGTGGATGAACGACCAGCGGCGGATGGTTTTACTTTTCATTTCGTGACCTTCAAAAACACCAAAGCCGTCCCCGCAGGGACGGCCTGATGACAGGACCGGTTGGCACTCAGTCGCTTACCACTTGTAGGTGGCGCTGGCGACGACGCTGCGCTGGTCGCCGTAGTAGCAGTAGAAGCCGTCGCAGGTGGAGATGTAGTCCTTGTCGAACAGGTTGGTGGCGTTGACGGCCAGCGACGCACCTTTGAGGCTGTTGTCCAGACGCCCGAGGTCGTAATGCACGGAGGCATCGAACACGGTGTAGGCATTGGCCTTGCCCAGCCAGGTGTTGCCCTGATCGCCATAGGTGTTGCCGGTGTAACGCACGCCACCGCCGATACCGAAGCCGTCAAGCACACCGCTGTGCCAGGTGTAATCAGTCCACAGCGAGGCTTGCTGGTTCGGCATCAGTTGCAGGCGGTTGCCTTTGTAGTCGCCTTTCTGCACTTCGGACTTGGCCAGGGTGTAGGCGGCAATCACTTTGAGGTTATCGGTGACGTCCGAGGTCGCCTCCAGTTCCAGGCCTTTGACTTTCACTTCGCCGGTCTGGCTGGTGATCGGGGTGTTGCCGACGGTGGTGGTGACCGCGACGTTTTTCTGCGTCAGGTCATACACGGCGGCGGTCAGCAGGGTTTTGCTGCCCGGTGGCTGGTACTTGACGCCCATTTCCCATTGCTTGCCTTCGGTCGGTTTCAGCGAACCGCTGGAGGAGGCGTCGGCGCCGGTGGTTGGCTGGAAGGATTCGGCGTAGGAAATGTACGGGACGAAGCCCGAGTCGAACACGTAGCTGAGCGCTGCGTTACCGCTGAAGTTCTTGTCGCGCTGGGTGTTGGTCGCGTCGGCCTTGTTGAAGAACGTGGTGCCGGTGTGGACCCAGTCTTCACGACCGCCCAGCGTCAGGCGCCATTGGTCGAGGGCCATCTGGTCCTGCACGTAAAGGCCGGTCTGGTAGGTCTTCTGGTCGTAGTCGTAATACGCCGTCGAGCGATCCGGACGAACGATCGGCTGGCCGTAGATCGGGTTCAGCACGTTGGTTTTCAGGCCGTCACCGTAGATCGACAGGTAGTTGGTGTTGCTGCGCTGGTGATCCAGCCCCAACAGCACGGTGTGGCGAATATCACCGGTGGCGAAGTCGGCCTGGAAGTTGTTGTCCACCGCGAACTGGCTGATGTCTTCGTCAACGCTGGTGCTGGTGCGCCCGACGTTACCTTGATCGTCCACCATGGTGTACGGGTAAGAACCGACGGTCAGGGCCTGGAACGACAGGTCCGACTTGGTGTAACGCAGGTTCTGCTTGAACTGCCAGACATCGTTCAGCCGGTGTTCGAAGGCATAACCGAGCGCGTAGTAAGTGCGGTCGTAGTATTCCCAATCCGGATCGCCGAGATTTTTGTGGTGCGAGACGCTACCGAACGGCATGTCGATCTTGGTGCCCTGCACCGGCAGGAACTGGCTGGTGATGCCGGTATCGTCGCGAGTGAACTGGCTCAGCAGGGTGAATTTGGTGTCGTCGTCGATGTTCCAGGTCAGGCTCGGCGCGATGTTGTAGCGCTTGTTGTCGATGTGGTCGATCTGGGTGCCGCTGTCACGCACCACGCCGCTGATGCCGTAGAGGAACTGGCCGGCGTCGTCGATCTTGCCGGTGCTGGCGAAGTTGATCTGACGGTGGTTGTCGCTGCCGTACTGCAACTGGATTTCGCTGCTGGCGTCGCTGCTCGGGCGTCGGCTGACCATGTCCAGCAGGCCGCCCGGCGGGGTCTGGCCGTAGACGGAAGAGGCCGGGCCACGCAGCAGGGCGAGACGGTCGAGGTTCCAGGTTTCCTGTTTCGGGTTGGCGTACACGCCTTTTGGCAGGGGCAGGCCGTCGAGGAACTGGGTCGGCTCGAAACCGCGCACGCGCAGCCAGTCGGCGCGCGTGTCGCTGCCGTAGCTGCTGGCGGTGATGCCCGGCATGTAGCGCACGGCGTCATCGAGGCTGTGCACGCTGCGGTCGTCCATCTGCTGACGGGTGGCGACCGAAATCGAGCGCGGTGCTTCGACCAGCGCGGTGTCGGTCTTGGTGCCGGCGGCAGTGCGGGTGGCGGTGTAGCCTTCGACCGGGCCCCAGGCGGTTTCCAGGTTTTCCACGCCGATGACTGCGGTTTCCGGCAGCGCCAGTGTCCCTTCCGGCACCGCCACCAGGGTGTAAGTGCCGGTGCTGCTTTGTTCCAGTTGCAGACCGGTGCCACGCAGGGCAGCGCGTAGCGCACCGGCGGCATCGTATTGGCCGCTGACCGGCGCGGAGGTCTTGCCCGCCGCCAGCGACGGATTCAGTGACAGCGCGAGGCCGCCCTGGCTGGCGATCTGGTTCAGGGTGGTCGACAGCGGCGCCGCCGGCAGGTTGTAGGCGCGGACGCTGGAGGCCTGTTCGGCGGCGAGCAGCGGGCTGCTGATCAGCGGCGCGCTGAGGGCGATGGCGACGGCCAGCAGACTGGGGCGCAGCAAGGTGTCTAGCGAACGGGACATGCGAAGGCTCCTGAATGGAAATATTTCTCAATTGCCTGTGTGCCGGACGAGAATTGAAAAGTGATAGGGCTGGATGAAAATAATTTCGATTGACTGAAAAGTGACCGAGACCCTGTGGCGAGGGAGCTTGCTCCCGCTAGAGCGCGAAGCGGTCCCTGCTGTCTTTCAGATAAATCGCACTTACTGATTGGACGACTGCTGCGCAGCCGAGCGGGAGCAAGCTCCCTCGCCACAGGTTGTGCCGCCTCAGGGTTTGTTATCAGCCTTCGCCACCGTGACCCAATACGGCGTGTGCTGCTCGATCTGCACCGGCAGGGTCGGCAGCAGGGCGCTCAGGGCCTTGTCGGTGTCGTGCAGCGGGAAGCTGCCGGTAATGCGCAGGTCAGCGACTTCCGGCGCCACGCCCAGATATCCGCGGCGATAACGAGCCAGTTCATGCACGAGGTCTGCGAGCCGCGCGTTGTCCACCACCAGCATGCCGCGGGTCCAGGCATCGGCGCCGGGCGTGAGCGCAGCGACTGTGTCGAGGCCGTCGTTGCGAATCAGCACTTGCTGGCCTTCGCGCAGGATCTGCTCTTCGGGGTGACTTTGTGGATGCGCCGCCACCGCCGATTGCAACACGCTCAGGCGCGTGCCTTGTTCCTCGCGCTTGACCAGAAACCGTGTGCCCAATGCGCGCATGCTGCCTTCGCGGGTTTCGACGATGAACGGCCGCGCATCGCCGTGACCGGTCTCGACCATGATCTCGCCTTCCTGCAACACGATCAGCCGCTGCCTGGCATCGAAACGCACATCCACCGCGCTGTGGGTGTTGAGGTTGAGCACGGTGCCATCGGCCAGGCGCACGGTACGCTGCTCGCCGGTGGCGGTGCGTTGATCGGCGAGCCAGTAATCCAGCGGCAAGTAGCGATCACCGGCAAACAACGCCAGACCGACGAGCGCCACCACGCTGGCCAATCCGCTGCCGAGCTTGCGCACGCGCCGCCGAATGCCTTCGCGCGATTGCAGCAGGGCCGCGCGGGCCGGGCCATTGGCGACGCTGAAGCGCTGATCGAGCATGCCCAACTGCCGCCAGGCGCGGGCGTGTTCTTCATTCGCGGCATGCCATTTGGCGAACTCCTCGCGCTCCAGCGGACTGCCGGAATCCAGCGACAACTGCCAGGCAATCGCCGCATCCAGCACCTGCGCGGAGACCGGTTTGGAGCTGGCCGGACTCATGTCGGCTCACCGTACAGGGCGATGTAGCACTGGCGGATGCCCTGCGCGAGGTACTGCCGCACACGGGGCACGGAGACGCCAAGCTTCTCGGCGATTTCAGCATGGCCGAGGCCGTCGAGGCGATTATAAAGGAAGGCGGCGCGGGCCTTGGTCGACAGCTTGCCGAGCAGGCGGTCGATAGCCTTGAGGTCTTCGAGGATCAGTTGCTGCTCTTCGACCGACGGTTGTTCGCCTTCGGGGATCAGCATCAGCTCGGCGAGGTAGGCCTGCTCCAGTGCGGCGCGGCGGAAGTAGTCGAACAGCAGGCCCTTGGCAATCGCCACCAGAAACGCCCGGGGTTCGCGCGGCGTCAGCAACTCATCGCGACTGAGCAGACGGACGAAGGTGTCCTGGCTCAGGTCTTCGGCCCGTTGCGGGCAAGCCACATTGCGCCGCAACCAACTCAGCAGCCAACCGCGATGGTCACGATACAACGCACCGACGAGTTCACTGTGAGGGCTTGGGACTGACGACACCAGACGCACCGATTGGGAAATGTTAACCAACGAGAATTGTTCGCGATTCTCGCAGAGGTGGGAATGGTTAGCAATTGGCCACTGGTCGGGTGGTATCAGCAGGACCGCGTCATCGTTCTTCGCGAGCAAGCCCGCTCCCACAGGGGGAATGCATTCCAGGGTGGGAGCGGGCTTGCTCGCGAAGGGGCCGGAGCAGGCGCCGAAAATCTACAAGGAAGGCGCCTGCTGACGACGTTTCCACTGACTCAAACGCTGCTGCAGGTTCAGCGGACTATGAATCTGCTGCTGTCGCGCGCGGCTGAACAGAATCAACGCCAGCTCTGCCGTGGCCAGCGCATCGGCACTCGCGTTGTGCCGCTCGAACACCTCAAGCCTGAACCAGTCGATCCATTCGTCCAGCCCGGCCTCGCGGATATTCGCCTGCGGACACAGCAGCGGCGCCATGTCCGCGACATCCAGAAACACATTCTGCAGCTTGTAACCCAGGTGTTCCCGCAGCGCGCGCCCAAGCATGTGCTGATCGAAGGGCGCATGAAACGCCAGCACCGGGCTGTCATCGATAAATTCCATAAGCTCCAGCAACGCCTCGGCCGGGTCGCTGCCGGCGGCAATCGCGTTCGGCCCCAGGCCATGGATCAACACGCTCGGGCTGAGCTTCAGCTCCCGACATTGCAGAGTGCGCTCGAACTGCTGACTGAAGTCGATCGCGCCGTCTTCGATGACCACCGCGCCGATCGACAGCACGCGATCCTTGTTCAGGTTCAGCCCGGTGGTTTCCAGATCGAGCACCACCCAGCGCTGTTCACGCAGGCTGCATTCTTTCAGTTCGCTGATCGCCGGCAGTTTTGCCAGACGTTGTTGCAGGTCTGCCGACAGCAGAGGGCTGGCCGGCCGCAGCCACGAGAACAGGCTCATAGCTGATACCGCAAGGCCAGGCTGCTTTGCAGGCGCTGCGCCTGGCGCAGGGATTCACGCAGGATGCGCCGGTCCAGATGATTGAGGCTGTCGGGGTCGACCCGGTTCGACCATGGCAGATTCTCACGCGTCTGGATCTGATGCTGCTGCATGCGTGTCTGCTGGATGAAATGGTAGGCCTCTTCATACGCAGCGCCGTCGAGACGTTCGATTACCTCTTTTTCAACCAGTTGGCGCAAGCGTTCGAGGGTGTTGTTGGTTTCGATGCCATTGGCCAGTGCCAACAGGCGTGCGCCGTCGACGAAGGGCGTCAGGCCCTGAACCTTGAGATCAAGGGTGGCTTTCTCGCCGTTTTTGCGCGCCAGCACAAACTCGCGGAAACGCCCTACGGGCGGGCGATTGCGCAGGGCGTTCTCGGCCAGCATGCGCTGGAACAAACGGTTGTCGCCGACCTGATCGAGAATCCCCCGGCGCAGTTGAGCGCAGCCTTTCTCGTCGCCCCAGACCACCCGCAGGTCGAAGTAAATGCTCGAACCGAGCAGGTTCTCCGGCGTCGCCTCGCGGATGAACGCCGCAAAGCGCCGCGCCCATTCTGCTCGCGACAGACACAGCTCTGGGTTGCCGGCCATGATGTTGCCCTTGCACAGACTGAAGCCGCACTGCGCCAGGCTCTGGTTGATCTGCTGGGCGATTGGCAGCAGCTTGCCACGAATCTCCGCCGCGTGTGCCGCGTCCCGCGCTTCGAACAGAATGCCGTTGTCCTGATCGGTGTGCAGCGTCTGTTCGCGCCGGCCTTCGCTGCCGAAGCACAGCCAACTGAACGGCACGCCGGGGTCGCCTTTTTCGGCGAGGGTCAGTTCGATCACCCGGCACACGGTGTGGTCGTTGAGCAGGGTGATGATGTGGGTGATCTGCGTCGAAGACGCACCGTGGGCGAGCATGCGTTCGACCAGTTGGCCGATCTCGCCGCGCAGGCTCACCAGTTGCTCGATGCGCTGGGCACTGCGGATGGTCCGGGCCAGGTGCACCAGATCGACCCGTTGCAGCGAGAACAGGTCGCGCTCGGAAACCACGCCACACAGACGCTGATCCTTGACCAGACAAACGTGGGCGATGTGCCGTTCGGTCATGGCAATCGCCGCGTCGAATGCGCTGTGATCCGGCGACAGAAAAAACGGCGAACAGGTCATGTGTCGCTCGATGGTTTCGCTGAAATCACCGCTGCCATTGGCGACCACTTCGCGCAGATCGCGCAGGGTGAAAATCCCCAGCGGCGTCTTGTGTTCATCCACCGCGACGATGCTGCCGACCTGTTGCTCGTGCATCCGCTTCACCGCTTCGCGCAGTGGCGTGTCCAGGCTGCAGGTCACCGGATGGCGCATCGCCAATTCGCCGAGGCGGGTGTTCAGCGAGTACTGGGTGCCGAGGGTTTCCACGGCTTTTTGCTGGACTTGCTGGTTGACCTGATCGAGCAGGCTGCTGACCCCGCGCAAAGCGAAATCACGGAAGCTGTTGGACAGGGCGAACAGTTTGATGAACGCCGGTTTGTTCAGTTGCAGGCAGAAGGTGTCTTCGCTGGCCAGATGCTCGGTGCGGGTCGCCCGTTCGCCAATCAGCGCGGCCAGCGGGAAGCATTCCCCGGTGGTGATCTCGAAGGTGGTTTCGGTGCCGGGCCGGGTGATGTGCTGGCGTTCGCCGACCACGCGACCCTGTTTGACGATGTAGAAATATTCGACCGGCCCGTCGGCGGGTTTGATGATGCTCTCGCCCTGGCCATAGAAACGCAGCTGACATTGTTCCACCAGATAAGCCAGGTGCGCGTGTTCCATCTGATTGAAGGGCGGGAAGCGCTGAAGGAATTGCAGGGTGCCCTGAATGTTCTGCAACACCGCGGTTTTCCCTGCCTGGGTGAAGGCGTCCGCTTTACTCATAACCATTACCGCAGTCTTTTTTGAATTGTTGTTGTCGGATCGTTGCAGCCATGGTCGGCCCCTGCGCGCGGGGTGCCCATTGGACGTAAGTCTAGGTTTGCGCTGCCGTTCGGCACATTTGGGAAGTGCCCTACAAAAACAGTCGGAAATTCTCCCACCAGCCTCTTGGAAAAAAATCCGACGAAGTGCACATTGAAGCTCTGCTTAGCGATGTCTGACGACTGTGCCAGGTGACTGAATTGAAAACGTAGAGAATCCCATGTCCGACCACGATATTTTGAGCGACGCCGAGCGTGAAGCGCTCAGTGCTGTAATGCTCGAACCCGATCTGCCGCCGCAGCGTGTACTGATCGTCGATGACGACAAGGACGCCCGGGAGCTTTTGTCGGAGATACTCGCGTTGGATGGCATTCATTGCATGACCGCCGCCAGCGGTGAAACCGCGCTGAAGATGCTCGCGGAAAAACCCTCGATTGGCTTGGTGATCACTGATCTGCGCATGGGCCACGTCGGTGGGCTGGATCTGATTCGGCAGGTGCGTGAGTCGGAGCGGGCGGCGTTGCCGATCATCATTGTTTCCGGCGATGCCGATGTGAAGGACGCGATTGCCGCGATGCACCTGAGCGTGGTGGATTTTCTGCTCAAGCCGATTGATACGGCGAAGTTGCTGGGGTTGGTCAAACACGAATTGGGCATTGATCCGTAATCGTGTTTAGCCGCTACCCTTGTGGCGAGGGAGCTTGCTCCCGCTGGGCTGCGAAGCGGCCCCAAACCCTGCATCCACATCAATCCTGACACATCGCATTCGCTGAATTTACGACGGCTGCGCCGCCGAGCGGGAGCAAGCTCCCTCGCCACAGGGATTACTGCCTGTTTGGGATTTCAGTCCAAACAAAAAAGCCCTGATCGCAAGATCAGGGCTTTTTCATGTCCGGCATTCAGCGCTAGTTACAGGCCGTTGGCCTTCTTGAACTCGCGACGACGACGGTGCAGTACCGGCTCGGTGTAGCCGTTCGGCTGTTTGGTGCCTTCGATCACCAGTTCGACCGCCGCCTGGAAGGCGATATTGCTGTCGAAGTTCGGTGCCAGCGGACGATACAGCGGGTCGTTCGCGTTCTGACGGTCGACCACCGGCGCCATGCGCTTGAGGCTTTCCATCACTTGCGCTTCGGTAACGATACCGTGGCGCAGCCAGTTGGCGATGTGCTGGCTGGAGATCCGCAGCGTTGCACGGTCTTCCATCAGGCCGACGTCATTGATGTCCGGCACCTTCGAACAACCTACGCCCTGGTCGATCCAGCGCACCACGTAACCGAGAATGCCCTGGGCGTTGTTGTCCAGTTCGTTCTTGATCTGCTCAGGCGTCCAGCTTGGGTTGACCGCCAGCGGAATGGTCAGGATGTCGTCCACCGAAGCACGGGCACGCTTGGCCAGTTCGGCCTGACGGGCGAACACGTCGACCTTGTGGTAATGCAGCGCGTGCAGCGCAGCCGCGGTCGGCGATGGCACCCAGGCGGTGTTGGCACCGGCCAGCGGGTGAGCGATTTTCTGTTCGAGCATCGCCGCCATCAGGTCGGGCATCGCCCACATGCCTTTACCGATTTGCGCACGACCCTGCAGGCCGGTGCTCAGACCGATATCGACGTTCCAGTTTTCGTAGGCGCCGATCCACTTCTCGGCCTTCATGTCGGCCTTGCGCACCATCGGGCCGGCTTCCATGGAGGTGTGGATTTCGTCGCCGGTACGGTCGAGGAAACCGGTGTTGATGAACACCACGCGCTCGCTGGCAGCCTTGATGCAGGCCTTGAGGTTGACCGTGGTGCGGCGCTCCTCGTCCATGATCCCGACTTTCAGGGTGTTGCGCTTGAGGCCCAGCACATCTTCGATGCGACCGAACAACTCGTTGGTGAACGCCGCTTCTTCCGGGCCGTGCATCTTCGGTTTGACGATGTAGACCGAGCCGGTGCGGGTGTTCTTGCGCGAGGTGTTGCCGTTGAGGTTGTGCATCGCCGCGAGGCACGTCACCAGACCGTCGAGGATGCCTTCCGGCACTTCGTTGCCGTCCTTGTCCAGGATCGCGTCTATGGTCATCAGGTGACCGACGTTACGCACGAACAGCAGCGAGCGACCGTGCAGGGTCAGTTCACTGCCATCGACCCTGGTGTAGGTGCGATCCGGGTTCATGGTGCGGGTGAAGGTCTGGCCGCCCTTGGCGACTTCTTCGGACAGGTCGCCCTTCATCAGGCCGAGCCAGTTGCGGTAGATCACCACTTTGTCGTCGGCATCGACGGCGGCCACGGAGTCTTCGCAGTCCATGATGGTGGTCAGTGCCGCTTCCATCAGGATGTCTTTGACGCCGGCGGCATCGGTCTGGCCGACCGGGGTGCTGGCGTCGATCTGGATTTCGAAATGCAGGCCGTGGTTCTTCAGCAGGATCGCGATCGGGGCATTGGCATCGCCCTGGAAGCCGATTAGCTGTGCATCGTTGCGCAGGCCGGTGTTGCTGCCGCCCTTGAGGGTGACCAGCAGTTTGCCGTCAACGATCTTGTAAGCCGTCGAATCGACGTGGGAACCGGCAGCCAGGGGCGCCGCTTCGTCGAGGAACGCACGGGCGAAGGCGATGACTTTATCGCCACGCACCTTGTTGTAGCCTTTGCCTTTTTCCGCGCCACCGTCTTCGCTGATCGCGTCGGTGCCATAGAGGGCGTCGTACAGCGAACCCCAGCGGGCGTTCGAGGCGTTGAGGGCAAAGCGGGCGTTCATCACCGGCACCACGAGTTGCGGGCCGGCGGTACGGGCGATTTCATCATCGACATTTTGCGTCGTTGCCTGGAAATCAGCCGCTTCTGGCAGCAGATAACCGATTTCTTGCAGGAAGGCTTTGTAAGCCACGGCGTCGTGCGCCTGGCCGGCATGTTCCTGGTGCCAGGCATCAAGGCGAGCCTGGAAGTCATCGCGTTTGGCGAGTAGGGCTTTGTTCTTCGGCGCCAGGTCATGAATGACCTTGTCGGCACCTTCCCAGAATTTTTCGGCGGTGAGGCCGGTACCGGGAATGGCTTCGTTGTTCACGAAGTCGAACAGGACTTTGGCGACCTGCAGGCCACCGACTTGAACGTGTTCAGTCATTGCTTGCCTCACTCTGCTCAGCTATTTCGCTTTTCAGCTCTTCAATTTGACAATGAAGCCTCTGGCCATTTAAACCACAAACCTTCCGACCAGTACATGCCATTGCTGGCGGCTGGGCTGGGACCAATCAACGGCTTGGGGGCCTTGCTGACGGGGCTTTCAAGGTTGCGAACGTGCCTTGGGCAGACATCGATCCAGCGTTATGTAGTGCGTGCCGAGGCATACTACATGATGCGTTGCGCTTGTGAAAATCAGACTAATTACGTCGTTCTGCGACCTCATGACGCATTGCGGTCACGTCGCGGAACGGGATGTTCTCAAAAAACCATCGGATTGTTCCAGCTAAATATAAAAAGTTGTACACATAAATCCTGTGCCGCTTCCATTCAGCGTCGCTGAGTCTGCATTTGTGGCGAGGGAGCTTGCTCCCGCTCGGGTGCAAAGCACCCGCAAAAGCTATGACTGACTGGAGAGGGCGTCCTGCGGCCGCCAGCGGGAGCAAGCTCCCTCGCCACAGGTGTTGTTCACTTGAGCATGGCGGCTGAATGTCGGTGCTTGCCTATACTTGCCTTTCTATAACAAAAGTCATGACAAGAGGGCGGCGCCATGGACCATCTCGTACTCACTGTGTTTGCCCCGGACAAGCCCGGGCAGGTCGAGCGCATCGCCCAATGCATCGCCGAACACGGCGGCAACTGGCTGGAAAGCCGCATGTCACGGATGGCCGGGCAGTTCGCCGGGATTCTGCGGGTGGGCGTACCGGCGGAGGCTTACGACGAATTAGTCGATGCCTTACAAGCACTGGCGGCACAGGGCATTCGCGTGCTGATCGCCGAGAGTGGCATCGAGCAGTCCTGCACCTGGAAACCGATCGCCATGGAGCTGGTGGGCAATGACCGCCCGGGCATCGTGCGCGACATCACCCGGTTGCTCAGCGAGCAGGGGGTGAACCTCGAACGGCTGGTGACCGAAGTGCGCCCGGCACCGATGAGCAGCGAGCCGTTGTTTCACGCCGAAGCGATTCTGGCGGTGCCGCTGACCCTGTCGCTGGACGTGCTGCAATCGCGGCTGGAAACCCTGGCCGATGATCTGATGGTCGAACTGGTGTTACGCACAGACCTTTAAGCGCCGCCGGGTTATCCAGTTTTAACGTGCACCTGCCTGTGGATAACCTGTAGAGACCGGGCGCAACCCCGCGTCAGCCGTGGCTTGCCGGGAACTGATCAAAAAACCGCCAGCATTCAGTGACTTGCGCACAAACGGCGGGGATCACGCTGTGGATAACCTTGGGAAGGAACGTTGCAGGCCACGAGAACCGTGGCCTGCGAAGCTTTGTGCGTTTTTTGATCAGCTGCGCCGACGCAAACTGATCACTGCATCGACGCTGTAAACGGCCAGACCGGCCCAGATGAAAATGAACGCGATCAGCGTGCTCGACGACAAATGCTCACCAAACAGCAGCACCGCCTGCAGCAGTACCAGCGTTGGCGCCAGGTATTGCAGGAAGCCGATGGTGGTGTAGGGCAGGTGGCGGGTAGCGGCGTTGAAGCACACCAGCGGCACCAGCGTGACCGGGCCGGCAGCCACCAGCCACCAGGCTTGGGAGGTGGTCCAGAATTCCGGTTGTGCGCTGGTCGCGGTCTGGTTGAACAGTAACCAGGCGAAGGCGATCGGCACCAGCATCCACGTTTCCACCACCAGCCCCGGCAAGGCCTTGACTGGCGCCTGTTTGCGGATCAAACCGTAGAAACCGAAGGTCAGCGCCAGCACCAGCGACACCCACGGCAGGCTGCCGACCTGCCACACCTGCTGCGCCACACCGATGGCCGCCAGGCCCACCGCGACCCACTGCATGCGCCGCAGACGTTCACCGAGAATCAGCATCCCCAGCAGCACGTTGACCAGCGGGTTGATGTAGTAACCAAGGCTCGCTTCGAGCATGCGCCCGTTGTTCACCGACCACACGTATGTCAGCCAGTTGGCCGCAATCAAGGTGCCACTCAAGGCCAGAATCGCCAGACGTTTCGGGTTGTCGAGCAACTCACGCAACCAACCGGGATGCTTCCACACCATCAGCAGCAAGGCGCCGAACAGCGCCGACCACAGCACGCGGTGAATGATGATCTCGACAGCGGGAACTTCGGCGATGGCTTTGAAGTAGATCGGGAACAGGCCCCAGATGATGTAGGCACTCAGGCCCAGAATGTACCCGCGACGCGGGTTGGCGGCTTGCATGCAGAATCCTTGCTTAGGCAGCTGACAAAGCAGGGATTGTAAGGAGATTTGGTGGCGAATGAGTTTTGAATTTGTGAACACTGGCCAAATGTGGGAGCGGGCTTGCTCGCGAATGCGGTGTATCAGCAGCAGAATAATTGCCTGACACACCGCCTTCGGGAGCAAGCCCCCTCCCACAATGGTTTGTGGTGAATCAGAACAGTTTCAGGGGTTCTTCATTGAGCGCCGAAAGCTGTTCACGCAACGCCAACACCTGATCGCCCCAATAACGCTCGGTGCCAAACCACGGAAAGCTGTGCGGAAACGCCGGGTCGTCCCAGCGCCGCGCCAGCCAGGCGCTGTAGTGCATCAGGCGCAGGGCGCGCAGCGGTTCGATCAGCGCCAGTTCACGCGGATCGAAGTCGTGGAATTCGTTGTAGCCGTCCATCAGCTCCGAGAGCTGGCCCAGGCATTCCTGACGGTCGCCGGCGAGCATCATCCAGATGTCCTGCACGGCCGGGCCCATGCGGCAGTCGTCGAGGTCGACGATGTGGAACATTTCATCGCGGCACATCATGTTGCCGGGGTGGCAGTCGCCGTGCATGCGGATGTTCTGGTGCGGCGTGGCGGCGTAGACGTCTTCGACACGCTTGAGCAAGTCGCGGGCCACGGACTCGTAGGCTGGCAGCAGGCTCTTGGGGATGAAGTTGCCTTCAAGCAATGTTGCCAGCGAGGCATGGCCGAAGTTCTGCACGCCGAGTGCTTCACGGTGTTCGAACGGCTTGGTCGCGCCGACCGCATGAATGCGCCCGAGCAATTGGCCGAGGCGGTACAGCTGATCAAGGTTGCCCGGCTCCGGCGCGCGACCGCCACGACGGGGGAACAGGGTGAAGCGGAAACCCGCGTGTTCGTGCAGGGTCTGGCCGTTGTGGATCAGCGGCGCCACCACCGGGATTTCGACGTCGGCCAGCTCGAAGGTGAACTGGTGTTCTTCGAGGATGGCTTCGTTGGTCCAGCGCTGCGGGCGATAGAACTTGGCGATCAGCGGTTCGGAGTCTTCGATACCGACCTGATAGACGCGGTTCTCATAGCTGTTGAGCGCGAGGATGCGCGCATCACTGAGAAACCCGATGCTTTCGACGGCATCGAGTACAAGGTCGGGGGTAAGGGTTTCAAACGGGTGGGCCATGCTGACTCCTGCGCGCAGCAGGCTGCCGCGTCCGGCCCAGCATGGTAGCGCAGACTGTGGAGGTTGAGGGTTTTGCCTTGAATAGTGGGCTGCCTGGAAGGGCCTCTTCGGGAGCAAGCCCCCTCCCACAGTGGATCTCCGGTGTGCCGACCATCTCATGCACTCAGACGATCCAATGTGGGAGCGGGCTTGCTCGCGAAAGCGGTTTATCAGGCGCCGACGATCCCGCCATCCTCACGAGTAATCGCCATCACCGAAGACCGTGGCTTGCCATTCGGCAGATGCTCGGGGAAGGTTGAACCGCCGTTTTCGCCCGGGTGCTGAATCCCGACAAACAGGGTTTTCTGATCCGGCGAGAAGCTGATCCCGGTGACTTCGCAACCAATCGGCCCGACCATGAACCGGCGAATCTCGCCGGTCTTGGGATCGGCACAGAGCATCTGGTTGTTGCCCATCCCGGCGAAGTCGCCGGCGTTGCTCGAGTCGCCGTCAGTCAGAATCCACAAGCGCCCGGCCTTGTCGAAGCCCAGACCGTCCGGGCTGTTGAACATGTTCTGCGGGGTGATGTTCGACGAGCCGCCCTTCGGCGTGCCGGCATGCACACCCGGATTGCCGGCGACCACAAACAGATCCCAGGCAAACGTCTTCGACGCGTGATCGTCGCGGTCGGTGCGCCAGCGCAGGATCTGCCCGTAGACGTTCTTCGCGCGCGGGTTCGGCCCACCCACTGGCTGCCCGTCTTCGCCGCGCTTGGCGTTGTTGGTCAGGGTGCAATAAACCTGGCCGTCCTTCGGGCTGACCACGATCCACTCCGGGCGGTCCATGCGCGTGGCGCCGACGACACTGGCGGCGAGGCGGGCGTGGATCAGCACTTCGGCCTGATCGGCGAAACCGCTGCTGGCGTCGACGCCGTTCTTGCCGTGGGTCAGTTCGATCCACTGGCCCTGGCCCTTCGGGTGATCCGGGTTGCCGTCACCGGCGTCGAACTTGGCCACGTACAGCGTGCCGTGGTCGAGAATGTCGCGGTTGGCTTTCGGGTTGCGATGGTTGATGCGGTCGCGGCTGACGAACTTGTAGATGAACTCGCCGCGTTCGTCGTCGCCCATGTACACCACGGCGCGACCGTCATCGGTCTCGGCGAGGGCGGCGTTTTCATGCTTGAAGCGACCCAGCGCCGTACGCTTGACCGGGGTCGATTGCGGATCGAACGGATCGATCTCGACCACCCAGCCGTGACGGTTGAGTTCGTTGGGGTTCTTGGCCATGTCGAAACGCGGGTCGAACGGGTGCCAGTTGATTTCGCGACTGGCGGCCGACACGCCGTAGCGCTTTTGTGCCGGGTCGAACTGCTGCTGCGCGTTGCTGCTGCCGAAGCAGTCGGTGAAGTTCTCTTCGCAGGTCAGGTAGGTGCCCCACGGCGTCTTGCCGTTGGCGCAGTTCTGGAAGGTGCCGAGGACTTTTTTGCCGTGCTTGTCGGCGGCCGTCTTCATCAGCTCATGACCGGCCGCCGGGCCGCTGATGCGCAGCGGCGAGTTGCCATGGATGCGGCGGTTGTAGCGCGAGCCCTGGACGAACTGCCATTGGCCGTTCTTGCGCTGCACTTCGATCACCGACACCCCTTCGCAGGCCAGCGCCTTGCGCACGTCTTCGGCCGATTGCGGCATGCCGCCGTGCGGGTAGAGGTAGCGGTAGTTGGTGTATTCGTTGTTGATCGCCATCAACGCACGGTTTCGGTCGTCGGGGAATTCGAACAGGCTCATGCCGTCGTTGTTGTCGCCGAACTGCACTTCCTGGGCGGCGGCGGTGCCATTGCCGCTCGGGTCGAATGCCGGGCCGTTCTTGTGCAATGGCTGACCCCAACTGATCAGCACCGAGGACTTGTAGCCCTTGGGCAGGCTGATGACGTCGGTGGTCGCGGCGGGAATGCTCTCGAAACCGAGCAGGCGGCTGTTGCCGGCGCTGATGCCGGTGGCCAGCGCGCTGCGGCTCAGCAGGTTGCCGCCGAGGAACATGGCGGCGCCGCACAGTGCCCCGGCACTGATGAAACCGCGACGGCTGAGGCCGACCATTTTTTCCAGATCAGTCGATTGGTTTTCTTCTAATAGGCTCACATCAGGCTCCCTGCTTGGTTTTGGCAGCAACCTTAATGGGGGGCGATGAATCTTTTGTTGCAGAAAGTCCGTTACAGCGGCGTGCCGATCAGCACATTGGACGGCGAGAATTGAACCTGCACCGGTTGCTCGACACTCAGCTTGCGGGTGCGAAGCTGCAGCGGCTCCGCCAGAGCGCAGAGCGTCTGGCCGTTGGGCAGGGTGATGCGCACTTCGCTGGGGCCGTCCTCGGCATCGAGAATGGCTTCAATGGTGCCCTGCAGAAGATTGTGTCCAGATGTTGCAACTTGCTCCGGGGCCAGCAATTCAAGCCAGCCGGCCTTGATCAGTGCCACCACTTCGGTGCCCGGTTGCAGTTCCAGGTGCACGGTGCTGTCGTGGGTGATCTGCGCGTTGATCCACAGGCCTTCGGCCAGTTCGAGGCGAATCAGGTCATTGCGACCCTGACCTTCGATGGCGACGACTTTGCCGTGCAACTGGTTGCGCGCGCTGGTGCGCAGCATCAGGCGCCCGAGCAGGTCCAGATCGCTGGCGTCTTCGGCGGCTTCCAGCACCTGTGCCTGCAAGGCCTGCAGCTTTTGATAAAGGCGCAACACCCGTTCACCTTCGCTGGACAGTTTGGCGCCACCGCCGCCCTTGCCACCGACCGCACGTTCCACCAGCGGTTTCTGCGCCAGGTTGTTCAACTCATCGATTGCATCCCAGGCGGCTTTGTAACTGAGCCCGGCGCTTTTCGCGGCGCGGGTGATCGAGCCCTGCTCGGCAATGTGTTGCAGCAGGGCGATGCGCTGCGGGCGGCGGACGATGTGCTGGGACAACAGGGTGGGCAGGGACATGGATGGGGGCTTTTTCACAGTGACGGTGGGAAGTGAAGTTGGCGGCTTGCACCACAAGAGTCAAGCCACACGCTGTCCCCCGGTGGGAGCGGGCTTGCTCGCGAAGGCGGTGTGTCAGTCGCCATAGATGCTGAATGTACAGGCCCCTTCGCGAGCAAGCCCGCTCCCACAATGGGATTGTGCCGATTCTCAAGTCCCCGGCTTTGGCGTGCGCGCCAGGCAATACACGTCAACCCGCGCTGCACCGGCATCTTTTAACAGTCGCGCCAGTGCCTGGGCCGTGGCGCCGGTGGTCAGCACGTCATCGATCAATGCGAAGTGCCGACCTTTCACCTCTGCGTCAGGGGCCAGGGCGAAGGCGTGACGCAAGTTGCGCTTGCGCGCCTTGGCGTCGAGATCCTGTTGGGCGCTGGTGTCGTGAATCCGCCTTAGAGCCTGTTCCTCAAAAGGCAGATCCAGCTGTTGGCTCAACCATCGCCCCAGCATTGCCGCTTGATTGAACCCACGTTGACGCAGACGTTTGCTGGCCAGTGGCACCGGCACCAACAGGTCGGGTCGCGGCAAACCTTCGTCGAAGCGATGTTGCAGGTATTGTCCGGCAACGTCGGCGAGAAGGTGACCAAACGGCCATTTCGCGTTGTGTTTAAAGCGCGTAATCAAACTGTCCACCGGGAAGTCATAGCGCCATGGCACCACCACCTGTTCGAACGCCGGCGGCTCTAGCAGGCACCCGCCGCAGGTCAGGCCAGTGCTGGGCAGCGGCAAGGCGCAGCTCTGGCATTGGTCGCCGAGCCAGGGCAGATCGGTTTCGCAGGCGACGCAGATTGGCATTTCTGCTTCTGCGGGCTCATCGCACAGCAAGCAGGTCTGTACGTTTTTTAAACAGATGTAAACCTGTTGTTCGTGTCGTGGTTGACAGCGCATGACTCTTCCTTAAATATGCCGAACATCCGTGTCGCGCCTGTGGGTATTCCGTTCCCGCAGCCGCCAGCCAAGCATAACCAAGGAACTGCCCATGAGCGCCAGCACCTCTGCCACCCTGCGTCACGACTGGTCTTTAGCCGAAGTCAAAGCGCTCTTCGTACAGCCATTCAACGACTTGCTGTTCCAGGCGCAGACGGTGCACCGCGCCCATTTCAACGCCAACCGCGTGCAGGTTTCCACGCTGCTGTCGATCAAGACCGGTGCCTGCCCGGAAGACTGCAAGTACTGCCCGCAGTCCGGTCACTACAACACCGGCCTGGAAAAAGAAAAGCTGATGGAAGTGCAGAAAGTCCTCGAAGAGGCTGCCCGCGCCAAAGCCATCGGCTCGACCCGTTTCTGCATGGGCGCGGCGTGGAAGCACCCGTCGGCCAAAGACATGCCGTATGTGCTGAAGATGGTCGAAGGCGTGAAGGCCATGGGCCTGGAAACCTGCATGACCCTCGGTCGTCTCGATCAGGAACAGACCGAGGCGCTGGCCAAGGCTGGCCTCGATTACTACAACCACAACCTCGACACCTCGCCGGAGTTCTACGGCAGCATCATCACCACCCGCACCTACAGCGAACGCTTGCAGACGCTGGCCTACGTGCGTGAGTCGGGGATGAAGATCTGCTCCGGTGGCATTCTCGGCATGGGCGAGTCGCTGGACGACCGCGCCAACCTGCTGATCCAGTTGGCCAACCTGCCTGAGCATCCAGAGTCGGTGCCGATCAACATGCTGGTGAAGGTCGCCGGCACGCCGCTGGAAAACGCCGATGACGTCGATCCGTTCGACTTCATCCGCATGCTCGCCGTGGCGCGCATCCTCATGCCGCAATCCCACGTGCGCCTGTCCGCCGGCCGTGAGGCGATGAATGAGCAGATGCAAGCGTTGGCATTCCTTGCCGGTGCCAACTCGATTTTCTACGGCGACAAACTGCTGACCACCGCCAACCCGCAGGCCGACAAGGACATGCAACTGTTCGCGCGCCTGGGCATTCAACCGGAAGCGCGCGAAGAGCATTCCGACGAGGTGCATCAGGCCGCAATCGAGCAGGCGTTGGTGGAGCAGAAGAGCAGCGAGCAGTTCTATAACGCTGCGGTCTGATCTTCGCTCGAAACGCAAAACCCCCTGTAGGAGCTGCCGAAGGCTGCGATCTTTTGATCTTGCTGTAAAAAATCAACATCAAAAGATCGCAGCCTTCGGCAGCTCCTACAGAGCTATCACTGACTTTTCGAGGCCTGCATGTCTTTCGATCTCGCCGCACGCCTTGCTGCCCGCCGTGCCGAAAATCTCTATCGCCAGCGCCCGCTGCTCGAGTCCCCGCAGGGGCCTGAAGTGGTGGTCGACGGCCAGCCGTTGCTGGCGTTCTGCAACAATGACTACCTTGGCCTGGCCAATCATCCGCAAGTGATCGAAGCCTGGCGCGCCGGTGCCGAGCGCTGGGGCGTGGGCGGCGGCGCGTCGCATCTGGTGATCGGTCACAGCGGTCCGCATCACGCACTGGAAGAAGCCCTTGCCGATCTCACCGGCCGGCCCCGTGCGTTGCTGTTCACCACCGGCTACATGGCCAACCTCGGTGCGGTCACGGCGCTGGTCGGGCAGGGCGATACGGTGCTGGAAGACCGGCTCAACCACGCGTCGTTGCTGGATGCCGGTCTGTTGTCCGGTGCGCGTTTCAATCGTTACCTGCACAACGACGCCGACAGCCTCGCCAAGCGGCTGGAGAAAGCCACCGGCAATACGCTGGTGGTGACTGACGGAGTGTTCAGCATGGACGGCGATCTCGCCGATCTGCCGGCGCTGGCGCGCGAGGCCAAAGCCAAAGGCGCGTGGCTGATGGTCGACGATGCCCATGGCTTCGGCCCGCTCGGCGCCAATGGCGGCGGGATCGTCGAGCATTTTGGTCTGAGTCAGGAGGATGTGCCGGTGCTGGTCGGCACCCTTGGCAAGGCGTTCGGTACTGCTGGCGCTTTTGTCGCTGGCAGTGAAGAGCTGATCGAAAGCCTGATCCAGTTCGCCCGGCCCTACATCTACACCACCAGCCAGCCGCCAGCGCTGGCCTGCGCGACCCTGAAAAGTCTGGAATTACTGCGCACCGAGCATTGGCGGCGTGAGCACCTTAACCTGCTGGTCCGCCAATTTCGTCGAGGGGCCGAGCAGATCGGTCTGCAACTGATGGACAGCTTCACCCCGATCCAGCCGATTCTGATCGGCGATGCCGGTCGCGCCGTGCGCCTGTCGCGGATGCTGCGCGAACGCGGCTTGATGGTCACGGCCATCCGTCCGCCTACCGTTCCGGCGGGAAGTGCACGCCTGCGCGTGACCCTGACCGCCGCCCACAGCGAGGCGCAGGTGCAGCTATTGTTAGAAGGACTGGCCGATTGCTTTGCCCAACTGTCGTCGGAGCCAAGCCATGCGTGATCGCCTGATTCTGCTGCCCGGCTGGGGCCTCGGCGTTTCGCCGCTGGAGCCCTTGGCCGCGGCATTGCAAGGGCTCGACGAGCACCTGCATGTCGAGATCGAGCCGTTGCCGGAACTCGATTCTTGCGACTTGCAGAATTGGCTCGACGAACTCGATGAACGGATCCCTCAGGACGTGTGGCTGGGCGGCTGGTCGCTTGGCGGCATGCTTGCCGGCGAGTTGGCGGCGCGACGTGGAGAACATTGCTGCGGGCTGCTGACACTGGCGAGCAATCCTTCGTTTGTCGCCCATGAACAATGGACGAGCGCGATGCCCGGCGAGACGTTCGATGCGTTTCTCGCCGGCTGCCAGACCGACCCGCGAATGACCCTCAAGCGTTTCTCGCTGCTGTGTGCCCAAGGCGCGCAAGATCCGCGCGGCTTGTCGCGGCTGATGCTGGGCGGGGCGCCGAATGCAGCCCCCGAGACCTTGATGGCCGGCCTGGAATTGCTCGCACAACTGGATACCCGTGAAGCGTTGCAGGCCTTTCGCGGCCCGCAGTTGCATCTGTTCGCCGGGCAGGACGGCCTGGTGCCGGCAGAAGCAGCAGGGGCGTTGTTCGCGTTGTTGCCGGATATCGAAATTGGTCTGATCGAACAGGCCAGTCATGCATTTCTTCTGGAAGACCCCCATGGCGTGGCGGGTGCGATCCAGGCTTTTCTACACGAGTGCGGTGATGACTGATTTGTCTCTTGTTGCGCTGCCTGGTGGCTTGCCTGACAAGCGCCAGGTCGCGGCGTCTTTCTCACGTGCGGCGGCCAGCTACGACAGCGTTGCCGAGCTGCAGCGTGATGTCGGTTCGCAGTTGCTCGCACGCTTGCCAGCGGGTTTTGTGCCGGCGCGGTGGCTGGATCTGGGCTGCGGCACCGGGTATTTCACTCGCGCAATGGCCGAGCGATTTGTCGAGGGTCATGGTCTGGCACTGGATATCGCCGAGGGCATGCTCAATCACGCCCGTCCTTTGGGGGGGGCGCAGCATTTCATCGCTGGCGATGCGGAACGTCTGCCGTTGCAGGATTCGACCTGTGAGCTGATCTTTTCCAGCCTTGCGGTGCAGTGGTGTGCGGACTTCGAATCGGTGCTCAGTGAGGCTTTTCGTGTACTGAAACCCGGTGGGATTTTTGCGTTTGCTAGTCTTTGTGTAGGGACGTTGTACGAGTTGCGGGACAGCTGGCGGCAGGTCGATGGTCTGGTGCACGTCAACCGCTTTCGCGAGTTCGCCCGGTATGAGCAGTTGTGTGCCGCCAGTGGCTTGCGTACGGTGAGTCTGCAGAATCAGGCGCATGTGCTGCACTACCCGGATGTGCGCAGCCTGACCCATGAACTCAAGGCGCTCGGCGCGCACAATCTGAACCCTGGTCGGCCGGGTGGCTTGACCGGGCGCGCGCGGATTCTCGGCTTGATCGAGGCTTACGAGCAGTTCCGTGAGGCGCAGGGATTGCCGGCGACTTACCAGGTGGTCTACGCCGTTTTGGAGAAACCCTTATGAGCGCAGCCTATTTCATCACCGGGACTGACACCGATGTCGGCAAGACCACCGTGGCTGCCGGGTTGCTGCATGCTGCGCGCTCGGCAGGGCTGAGTACGGCGGCGGGGAAACCGGTTGCTTCGGGCTGCGAGGTCACCCCCAAGGGTTTGCGCAATGCCGATGCGCTGGCGCTGCTGGCTGAATGTTCGGTGCCGCTGACCTATCAACAGGTCAATCCGGTGGCATTCGAACCGGCTATCGCGCCGCATCTGGCAGCGCGTGAGGCCGGCGTCGCGCTGACCGTGCAATCGTTGCTGGCGCCGATGCGCGAAATTCTGGCGCTGAATGCCGATTTCACGTTGATCGAAGGGGCGGGTGGCTGGCGGGTGCCGTTGGCCGATCAGGACAATCTGTCGGATCTGGCCATCGCGTTGAAGCTGCCGGTGATTCTGGTGGTGGGTGTGCGCCTGGGTTGCATCAGCCATGCGTTGCTGACGGCCGAGGCAATTGCTCGCGATGGCCTGCAACTGGCGGGTTGGGTGGCGAATATCATCGATCCGAAGACGTCACGGCTGGAGGAGAATCTGGCGACGTTGGCCGAGCGGCTTCCGGCGCCGTGTCTGGGGCGGGTACCGAAACTGAAGTCGCTCAGCGCCGAGGCTGTGGCCGATCATCTGCAACTCGATCTGCTGGATTAATGTTTTTGGCTATGACAAGGCACTGTGCCATCAGTATTTTTGACGGGTGTTTTTCTGGCGCCTCTGCTTCAATGACCACCATTGATCCTTCCCAAGGATGAGAGCGCTATGGAAATCTCCGGTAACACAGCTTTTTATGCAGGTTTGAGCACTATTCAGACCGGGCAGAACCGTGTCGACCAGGCCGCGAGCGAGATCGCCAACAACACCATCGAGCGTTCGGTCACCAGCCAGTCTTCCGAGGCTCAGGTCGATCGTCTGCGTGGTATCGACCGCAGTCAGCAAATGGATCCGGGCAGCGCCATGGCCGAGATGGCCCAGGGCAAGTTTCAGGTAGAGCTGGGCACCAAGGTCGCGAAGGCTTCCGATGAAATGCTCGGTACGATCATCGATACGTTTGCCTGATTTTTCGCGTCTCTCGCCTGCTGAACGCCGCGCCTTGTCGCGGCGTTTTTCGTTGTAAGTCCTTCTCCCTCAACTAATCTTTTTTTATGGCCCGTGGCTCTGTGCAGTCCATGGCGGTTTGCTGTGTCCGGCGTTTGAAAAAAGTGATGACGAACGGCAAAAGATCGACGCTTGACAAGATTTCGGCGTAAACGTATGTTTCAAACAACTGTTTGACCGTCACAACAAATCAACACGGTCGTTCATTCCCGGTTACATCAGCAGAGGTTTATCGCTATGCCTGACTACAAGGCCCCCTTGCGTGATATTCGCTTCGTTCGTGACGAACTGCTCGGCTACGAAGCGCACTATCAGAGCCTTCCGGCTTGCGCCGACGCAACGCCAGACATGGTTGACGCCATTCTCGAAGAAGGCGCCAAGTTTTGTGAGCAGGTACTGGCACCGCTGAACCGCGTGGGCGACCTCGAAGGCTGCACCTGGAGCGAGTCCGGCGTGAAGACCCCGACTGGCTTCAAAGAAGCCTACAAGCAATTCGTCGAAGGCGGCTGGCCAAGCCTGGCGCACGACGTCGAGCACGGCGGTCAAGGCCTGCCGGAGTCGCTGGGTCTGGCCGTCAGCGAAATGGTCGGTGAAGCCAACTGGTCGTGGGGCATGTACCCAGGCCTGTCGCACGGCGCGATGAACACCATCTCCGAGCACGGCACCCCTGAGCAGCAAGAAGCCTATTTGACCAAACTGGTTTCCGGCGAGTGGACCGGCACCATGTGCCTGACCGAACCGCACTGCGGCACCGACCTGGGCATGCTGCGTACCAAGGCCGAGCCTCAGGCTGATGGTTCCTACAAAGTTTCCGGCACCAAGATCTTCATCTCGGCCGGTGAACACGACATGGCCGACAACATCGTCCACATCGTATTGGCTCGTCTGCCGGACGCACCGGCTGGCACCAAAGGCATTTCCCTGTTCATCGTTCCAAAGTTCCTGCCGAACGCCGATGGCACCCTCGGTGCGCGCAACGCAGTGAGCTGCGGTTCGCTGGAACACAAGATGGGCATTCACGGCAACGCCACTTGCGTGATGAACTTCGACGGCGCGACCGGTTTCCTGATCGGCCCGGCGAACAAAGGCCTGAACTGCATGTTCACCTTCATGAACACCGCACGTCTGGGTACCGCGCTGCAAGGTCTGGCCCACGCCGAAATCGGCTTCCAGGGTGGCCTGAAATACGCTCGCGATCGTCTGCAAATGCGCTCCCTGACTGGCCCGAAAGCGCCGGACAAGGCTGCTGACCCGATCATCGTGCACCCTGACGTACGTCGCATGCTGTTGACCATGAAGGCCTTCGCCGAAGGCAACCGCGCGATGGTGTACTTCACCGCCAAGCAGGTCGACATCGTCAAATATGGCGTGGACGAAGAAGAGAAGAAGAAGGCCGACGCTCTGCTGGCGTTCATGACGCCGATCGCCAAAGCGTTCATGACCGAAGTCGGTTTCGAAGCCGCCAACCACGGTGTGCAGATCTACGGTGGCCACGGTTTCATCGCCGAATGGGGCATGGAGCAGAACGTTCGCGACAGCCGTATTTCGATGCTGTACGAAGGCACCACCGGCATCCAGGCACTCGACCTGCTGGGCCGTAAAGTGCTGATGACTCAAGGCGAGGCTCTGAAAGGCTTCACCAAGATCGTCCACAAGTTCTGCCAGAACAACGAAGGCAACGAAGCCGTCAAAGAATTCGTTGCACCGCTGGCTGCACTGAACAAGGAATGGGGCGAGCTGACCATGAAGGTCGGTATGGCAGCCATGAAAGATCGCGAAGAAGTCGGCGCGGCCTCCGTGGACTACCTGATGTACTCCGGTTACGCCTGCCTGGCCTACTTCTGGGCCGACATGGCACGTGTGGCGGCCGAGAAGCTGGCAGAAGGCACCGGCGACGCAGCGTTCTACACCGCCAAGCTGCAAACCGCGCGCTTCTACTTCCAGCGCATCCTGCCACGTACCCGTACTCACGTGGCCACCATGCTGTCGGGCGCCAACAACCTGATGGACATGAAAGAAGAAGACTTCGCACTGGGCTACTAAGCCTCAACGCGGTCTGACGAAAACCGCTGCTCCCATGGGGCAGCGGTTTTTTTGTTTCTGAATCGCTCAGAAACCCGAGTTTTCTGCCGTTAAAGAGACTGCGTGTGATCTGGATCACATTGTGTGTGCTTAACTGGCCACATTGCAGGCACAATGCCATCTCTTTGATATGACGGGTCGGAGCTTTACCCTTGCCGCGTTCTTCTGCTGTACGTTTCAGCCATTTCCTACCTTCACTGCTGTTGTTACTTGCGGGGTTGGCGGCTGCGTACGTCAAAGACCTCAACGTATTTTTCACTTCGCTGTTCAACGTGTTGCCGACCCTGGTGCTGTTGTTGGGCGGCGCTTACTGTGCGGTTTACCGACGTCAGCGCGAACTATTTCTGATGCTCACGGTGTACATCGCCTACTTTTTGCTCGACACCCAGACCGACTATTACCGCGACAATGGCAAAGTGCGCGAAGACGCCGCCGTGGTATTCCACCTTGTCTGTCTGCTGTTGCCGCTGCTGTTCGGGCTGTTCGCCGCGTGGCAGGAACGTACCCATCTGTTTCAGGACATGGTGGCGCGGTTCGCCGTGTTGCTGGCCTTCGGCAGCGTCGCCCTCGGCCTTGAGCAGAGTTATCCCCAGGCTCTGCTCATGTGGCTCTCGGAAATCCGCTGGCCGGCGCTGCATGGCGCCTGGATGAGCCTGATCCAGATGTCCTATCCGGTATTCCTCTCGGCATTTCTGCTGCTGGCCTGGCAGTACTGGCGCAACCCGCGCCCGCTGCATGCGGCGCAGCTGGTCGGCTTGCTCGGTTTGTTCTGGATGCTGCCGAAAACCTTCATCCTGCCATTCACCCTGAACATCATGTGCAGTCAGGTGATGCTGATGGTTGCGGCTGCCGTGGCGCATGAGGCCTATCAAATGGCCTTCCGCGATGAACTCACCGGTCTGCCGGGGCGCCGTGCGCTCAATGAGCGGATGCAGCGCCTGGGGCGCAACTATGTGCTGGCGATGAGCGACGTCGATCACTTCAAGAAATTCAACGACACTCACGGTCACGATGTTGGTGACCAAGTGCTGCGACTGGTCGCCAGCAAACTGTCGAAAATCAGCGGCGGCGGTAGGGCATATCGCTATGGTGGTGAGGAATTCGCCCTGGTTTTTGCGGGCAAAACCCTCGAGGAATGCATGCCGCACCTGGAAGTGATCCGCGAGTCGATTGCCTCCTACAACATCCAGTTGCGCAATCAGGAGAACCGCCCGCAGGACGACCAGCAAGGTCGCCAGCGCCGTAGCGGCAGCGGTGCTTCCAGTGTCTCGGTCACGGTCAGTATCGGCGTTGCCGAACGGGTCGAGCAGCGGACGCCGGAAGAAGTCCTCAAGTCCGCCGACCAGGCGTTGTACAGCGCCAAGGGCGCCGGGCGTAACTGCGTCATGGCGTTCGGACAGAACCGTCGCGGCGCAGTGCGCATGGACAGCGCCGCTGGCTGAATCCAGGCACAGCCATCACTAAAGAGCCCGCTGATTGCGGGCTTTGTTTTATCGCTGAATGCTGGTGACCAAAAATAACAAATCAGTCACCGGTTGACCCTATGTGTCGCAAAAGTTGTTGAGGTACACTCGGCCTCAACGAAAACACTCTTCCACGAATCACCTGTTTAGATCTTGCGAGGTTTGCCATGGCTGACTACAAAGCGCCGCTGCGCGATATGCGCTTCGTCCTCAATGAAGTATTCGAAGTCGCCAAACTCTGGGCCGAACTGCCGGCCTTGGCCGAGACCGTCGATGCAGAAACCGTAGAAGCCATTCTCGAAGAAGCCGGCAAGGTCACCAGCAAAAGTATTGCCCCCCTGAGCCGCGCAGCCGACGAAGAAGGCTGCCACTGGAAGGACGGTGCTGTCAGCACCCCGGCCGGTTTCCCACAGGCCTATCAGACTTACGCTGAAGGCGGCTGGGTCGGCGTCGGTGGCGATCCGGCCTACGGCGGCATGGGCATGCCCAAGGCTGTCTCGGCGCAAGTCGAAGAAATGGTCAACTCCGCCAGCCTGTCGTTCGGCCTGTACCCGATGCTGACCGCCGGCGCTTGCCTGTCGATCAACGCCCACGCCAGCGAGGAGCTGAAGGCCGCGTACCTGCCGAACATGTACGCCGGCATCTGGGCCGGTTCCATGTGCCTGACCGAGCCGCACGCCGGCACCGACCTGGGCATCATCCGCACCAAGGCCGAACCGCAGGCCGACGGTTCCTACAAGGTCAGCGGCACCAAGATCTTCATCACCGGCGGTGAGCACGACCTGACCGAGAACATCATTCACCTGGTGCTGGCGAAACTGCCGGACGCCCCGGCCGGCCCGAAAGGCATTTCGCTGTTCCTGGTACCGAAGTTCATGGTCAATGCCGATGGCAGCCTGGGCGCGCGCAACCCGGCGAACTGCGGTTCGATCGAGCACAAGATGGGCATCCAGGCGTCCGCGACCTGCGTAATGAACTTCGACGAAGCCGTGGGTTATCTGGTCGGCGAGCCGAACAAGGGTCTGGCGGCGATGTTCACCATGATGAACTACGAGCGTCTGGGCGTCGGCATTCAAGGCCTGGCCAGCGGCGAGCGCTCTTATCAGAACGCCGTCGAATATGCGCGTGATCGTCTGCAGAGCCGTTCGCCGACCGGCGCGCAGAACAAGGACAAGGTTGCCGACCCGATCATCGTCCACCCGGACGTGCGTCGCATGCTGCTGACCATGAAAGCCTCGAACGAGGGCGGTCGCGCCTTCTCCACCTACGTGGCGATGCAACTCGACACCGCCAAGTTCAGCGAAGACGCGACCACCCGCAAGCGCGCAGAAGACCTGGTCGCGTTACTGACTCCGGTGGCCAAGGCATTCCTCACGGACCTGGGCCTGGAAACCACCGTGCACGGCCAGCAGATTTTCGGCGGCCACGGCTACATCCGCGAGTGGGGTCAGGAGCAACTGGTGCGTGACGTGCGCATCACCCAGATCTACGAAGGCACCAACGGCATTCAGGCGCTGGACCTGGTCGGGCGCAAGATCGTCGGCAGCGGCGGCGCGTTCTACAAGCTGTTCGCTGACGAGATCCGCCACTTCACCGCAACGGCCAGCGCTGACCTCGGCGAATTCACCAAGCCGCTGAACGATGCCGTCAGCACCCTCGATGAACTGACTGCATGGCTGCTGGATCGGGCGAAAACCAATCCGAACGAAATCGGCGCAGCCTCGGTCGAATACTTGCAAGCGTTTGGCTACACCGCTTATGCCTACATGTGGGCACTGATGGCGAAAGCCGCGCTGGGTAAAGAAGCCCAAGACGATTTCTACGCCAGCAAGCTGGGCACCGCGCGCTTCTATTTTGCCCGTCTGCTGCCGCGTATCCACTCACTGAGTGCATCGGTGAAGGCTGGCAGCGAGTCGTTGTTCCTGCTGAACGCTGAACAGTTTTGATGATGTAACGTCATGTAAGCATTCTCTTACATGACGTGCTGCTGTTCTCCCATAGGCGCAGATTGGATCCACAGCTAATCTACAACTCATGGACGTCGCGCAGGAAGCGCAAAGCAACAACACGGACACGTAGGATTCTGCCAGGGTGGCGGAGTGAAATGGATGTCAGGGAAACAGTCTGCAAAGCCCCGCTTCGGCGGGGTTTTCTTTTGCCTGCAGAAAAGTTTTCAGGCCAGCGGATCCAGTGGCGGCGCAGCTTTAAGCGGTTTGTCCTCACGCTGAATCACCTCTTCCAGCAACGTACGCAGCAACGCCAAAGACGCCTGCTGGCGCTGCACGTCGCGGCATACCAGCCCAACCTTCAGCGGCACCCGTGGTTCGCTCAACGGCTTCCACAGCAGATCCTGTTCGTCGTATTCCCTCTGTGAGCGACCGGGCAACACCGTCGCCAGTTTGGTGTGCGGCAGACTGTCGAGAATCCCCAGCATGTTGTTCAGCTCAGCCTGTACTTGCGGGCGCCGACCCAGGCTGGTCAGTTGCGCCTGCCAGATCTGCCGGATCTGAAACTCCTCGCCCAGCAGCAGCATGGGCAATTCCGCAGCCTGGCGCATCGAGACTTTCTTGAATTCACGCAGCGGGTGATCCGCCGGGATGACCAGCGTCAGTTCGTCTTCGTACAGCAGCACGCCATGCAGCCCCGGTTGGCGCGGCGGCAGGTAGCTGATGCCGATGTCCAGAGAGCCGTTGAGCAAACGGCGCTCGATCTCCAGCCCCGTCAGTTCATAGATCTGCACCACAAGATGCGGCTGCGCCTTGCGCACCCGTTCGAGCATTTGCGGCACGAGGCTGGTGTGCACGGTTTGCAGTACGCCGATCGCCAGCGTGCGCAGGGCCTGTCCCTTGAAGTTGCCCAGCGCTTCCCGCGCCCGCTGCAGACCGTCGAGCAGCGGCAGGGCGTGGTTGTACAGCGTGTGCGCGGCGAGTGTCGGCAACAGACGTTTGCTGCTGCGTTCGAACAGGGTGACGTCGAGGTTCTGTTCGAGCTGGCGAATCTGCTGCGACAGCGCCGGTTGCGAGATCGACAGGCGCTCGGCAGCGCGGCCGACATGGCCCTCTTCGTAGACCGCGACGAAATAACGCAGTTGTTTGAAATCCATAAGTAGCGCTTATCGAAAATGCTGGTAAATCGAAATGGCCCGAAGCCGTCAGTGAGCCTAGTCTAACCGCAATCACAAGGCTTACAGGGCCAGACAGCGCGATGAATAGCGTTTGCTTCGACAGTGTTTACATAGGCAGTTCAAAAAACCTCAATCGAGGTTTTTTTCAATGAATCTGTTCAGTTTGCGGCGCCAGGCGCCGAGTCTTGATGACCTCGCTTTCGAGGCCGCTTCACCCCAGGCAGGCGACAGCCTGAATGCCGAGCGCCTGATGCCCAGTGTCGAACGGCCGCAGCAGGTGTTCGTTCGCGGTCAGGGCTCTTGGCTGTGGGACAGCAATGACCGCGCCTACCTCGACTTTTCCCAGGCCGGCGGTGCCAACAGCCTCGGCCACAGCCCTTCGGCACTGGTCAAAGCCATCGCCGGCCAAGCCCAGGCGCTGATCAACCCCGGTTTCAATCTGCACAATCGCGGCATGCTCAGCCTTGCCGAGCGCCTGTGCGCCAGCACCTCCAGCGATCAGGCTTACCTGCTCAACAGCGGCAGCGAGGCCTGTGAAGCGGCGATCAAACTGGCGCGCAAATGGGGCCAACTGCATCGTGGCGGCGCCTCGCGGATCATTGTTGCCAGACAAGGCTGTCACGGCCGTAGTCTGGCGACGATTTCCGCGTCGGACAGTTGCAACCTGCACAACCGCTTCGCACCGTTGCTGCCGGGTTTCGATCGGGTGCCCTTCAACGATTTGCCGGCGCTGCATGCCGCCGTCGATGCGCAAACCGTGGCGATTATGCTCGAACCGATCCAGAGCGATGCCGGGGTGATTCCGGCCACCGAGCATTACCTCAAAGGCGTCGAACGCTTATGCCGCGAGCTGGGCATTCTGCTGATCCTCGACGAAGTGCAGACCGGCATCGGCCGCTGCGGCACTTTGCTCGCGGAAGAGTCCTACGGCGTGCGCGCCGACATCGTCGTACTCGGCAAGGGCCTTGGTGGTGGTGTTCCTCTGGCGGCGTTATTGGCCCGTGGCAAGGCCTGCTGCTTTGATGCGGGGGAACTGGGCGGCACTCATCACGGCAATGCACTGATGACCGCGGCCGGTCTGGTGGTGCTCGACAGCGTGCAGGACCGAGCATTTCTCGAGCAGATCAAAGACCACGGCCAGCACTTGCGCGAGGGACTCGCGCGACTGGCGCACCGTTACGGACATGGCGAGTTGCGCGGGCAAGGTCTGTTCTGGGGACTGAGCCTGTCAGAGGATTCCGCCGATGCCGTAGTCAAAGCCGCCTTGCATGAAGGCCTGCTGCTCAACGCGCCGCAGGCCAACTGCCTGCGTTTCACCCCGGCACTCACCGTCAGCAAGGCCAACATCGACGAAATGCTCCTGCGCCTGACCCGCGCCTTCTCACGAGTGCGCACCGCGCAACTGCAATGCCGTAAAGGGATTGCCGTCTGAGCTGAAGTTTCCTACCCGATTTCAAGAACCGTCTCGCGGTATAACGCACGCCCCACGCCTGATTCTTTTCGCGTGGGGCGTTTTTTTTGTGCCCGGGTTTTGCCAAGTGCTTTCTGGCACTTGAGAACTTATCGGACGAATGCTCTTTTAGAGGGTGCCGACAGGGAGTGCGGTGTCACCAAGACTGGCTTTGTAATATGTACCACCAGGTGGTATGTTTTTTGGAAGGGATACCGATGTCATTCAGATTGTTCAAGACCAAAGGCTTTGCGGTACAGGCTAGTAAGGCATGGATCACGGATGAGGAACTACTGGAGGCATTCGCCGAGATGCTCGATGGACAGGCTGACAATCTTGGCGGTGGGGTCTGGAAGAAACGTCTGAATGCCAATCGCCACCGCTCGATTGTTCTGGCGAAGGGCGGTCGTTACTGGATTTATCAAGTGCTGTTCGCCAAGAAGGACCGGAGCAATATCAGTACCGCAGAGCTAAAGGATTTACGCAAATTGGCCAAGGCTTATGCGCAACTGTCGCATGAGCAGCTTCAGGGATTGCTGGCGATGAAGGAGTTTGTGGAGATTTCCCATGAGTAAGAAATACAAAAGTGAAGTTTTTCAGTCGGTACATGAGTCGGCCAAGGCTTTGCTCGCGGTCGGAGCCATCAGCAAGGCGACGATGCGTGAGTTTGACGAGTCCTGCCTGGCGACGGTGCCTGACGCGATCCCGGCGGAACAGATCAAGGCGCTGCGCGAGCGTAATAACGTCAGCCAGCCGGTATTTGCACGCTACTTGAATACCAGTGCATCGACAGTCAAGCAATGGGAGTCGGGAGATAAACATCCCAGCGGAATGGCGCTGAAACTGCTGAGCATCGTGCAGAAGCATGGGCTGCAAATTCTTGCCTGAGCCATCAATTTGGCACTGAGACTTTGATTGGCAGTGAACCCTGAAGAACGGCGCAGGTCGATTAGCTTGTATGGCTCATGTGAGCCAACCCCCATTCAGGAGCTGACCCATGGACTTCATTCGTATCATCATCGCCATTCTGTTGCCGCCACTGGGTGTGTTTCTGCAGGTCGGGTTCGGCGGGGCGTTCTGGCTGAACATTCTGCTGACGCTGTGCGGTTATATCCCGGGGATCGTGCATGCGGTGTACATCATCGCCAAGCGCTGAGTATTGCCGAGTCAGATAAACAGCCATCGCGAGCAGGCTCACTCCTACAGGAGATTTGTGTTGTGAACACGGTCAACTGTAGGAGTGAGCCTGCTCGCGATAGAGGCACCGATATTTTGAATTGTGAATGCGGGTGTCAGTCAGCCAACCCCATCACCCGCCGATAAAACCTCCACTCCTGTTCCAGCGCATGCGCCTGGTTCACCGCCCGGCGGAAGCCATGGCGTTCCTCGGCGTAGTAATGCGCCTCGACCGGGATGCCGTTGTGCTCCAGCGCCGCGACCATGTCGCGCGTCTGTTGCGGCACCACCACCGCATCCAGCTCACCCTGAAAGAAAATCACTGGCACACGGATGTTGCTCGCGTGCAGTAGCGGCGTGCGGGCGGCGTAGCGCTCGGCATCCTGTTCGGGATCGCCGATCAGCCAGTCGAGATAATCACCTTCGAATTTGTGGGTCGCCCGGGCCAGTGCCACCGGGTCGCTGACGCCATAGAGGCTGGCGCCCGCGCGGAACACTTGCTGAAACGCCAGCGCGCACAGCGTGGTGTAACCCCCGGCGCTGCCACCGCGAATAAATGCCCGCTCGCCATCGATCAGACCTTGTTCGGCCAGATATGCCACCACCGCGCAGGCGTCCTCGACATCCACCTCACCCCAACTCAAATGCAACGCCTGACGGTATTCGCGACCGTAACCGCTGCTGCCGCGATAGTTGAGGTCGGCGACGGCGAAACCACGCTGCGTCCAGTACTGAATGCGCGGGTCGAGCATCGGGTAGCAGGCCGAGGTCGGGCCGCCGTGGATGAACACCACCAGTGGCGGTCGCGCTTCGTCGTTCATCGCCGGATAAAAGAAGCCGTGAGCCTCACCGCGGCCACTCGGGTAGCGCAAGGTCTGCGGGCGGCTGATGCGCTCCGCCGGCAGAGGTGCAACACCACCGGCCAGCACTTGCACCGAGCGGGTCGAGCGATCGATGGCGATCACCGCCGAAGGGCTGATCGGCGAAGCGGCGATGCAGTAGATGAACTGCTGATCCAGCGCCAGATGCCGGAAGCGGCTGTAGTCGCCAGTAAAGTCCTCGCCGTCGAGCGCCAGACGACCAAAACCGCCTTCGCTCCAGCTCGCCAGAAACGAATCGCCCACCGGCAACCAGGTGCAGCCACCCATCTGCCACGGGGCGGGCGCATGATCGGCCTCGGCACAGGGCAGTCGATGCAAACCGTCGGACGTTTCGCCCCACGGCTGCCAGAAACCGCCGCGATCAGTCAGGCACAACAAGCGTCCTTTCGCGTCGAACCGCGGTTGCTGGATCGACTCTTCAAGGTCAGCCCCCGCCACGCAACGCGGTGCGCCAAAGCCACCCTCAGCCAGACGCTCGGCCACCATCAATCGCGTGGAGGTCCAAGGCTGATGCGGCCGACTCCACTCGATCCACGCCAACCGCGAACCGTCCGGGCTGATCACCGGTGCTGCATAGAAATCTGCACCTTCAGCCAGCAAATGCCGGGTGCCTTCAGCCAGATCAATTGCTACCAGTCGATGCTGGTCGCGCAGCTCCTCAACCGTCAGCACCTGGCCGAAAGCAAAATGCAGATCGCCATAACGACACTCGCCAGACGTCAGCGCTTCAGGCGCGCCATCCAGCGCTTGCCGATACAACTGCTGATCCGCCTCATTGACGAAAACCACTCCGTCAGGCGTCAGACAAAACGCGCCACCGCCATATTCGTACACCCGGCTACGCACACTGAAGCCATTCGGCGTCAGACATTTCGCCACGCCGTCGCGCCAGTGCCAGATCCGGCACGCGGCGTCTTGCGGGCGATATTCATTCCAGAACAAACCGTGGACGCCGAGTTGCAGCTCGGCGAAATCCATTCCGGCGGCGACGGCCTGAGCGGCGCTGAAAGGCTCAGCCCTTGGCGATGAGGCGTGAGTTTCGTTCATTACGGAAGGCCAGTTGTTCGATGGTCTGGGTGGCGGTCTCGGCTTCTTCGCGGGCCTTGAGAATCACGCCGTGATGTTCGGACTTGCTGCACACCGGGTCGGCATTGCTCGCGTCCCCCGTGAGCATGAACGCCTGACAGCGGCAGCCGCCGAAGTCCTGTTCCTTCTCGTCGCACGAGCGGCACGGCTCGGGCATCCAGTCGTAACCGCGAAAGCGGTTGAAGCCAAACGAGTCGTACCAGATGTGCTGCATGCTGTGGTCGCGCACGTTGGGAAATTGTACCGGCAGCTGTCGGGCGCCATGACAGGGCAGGGCAGTGCCGTCCGGAGTAACCGTCAGAAAGATGCTGCCCCAGCCGTTCATGCAGGCTTTCGGGCGTTCTTCGTAGTAGTCCGGGGTGACGAATATCAGCTTGCACGGATGCCCTTCGGCTTCCAGTTTGGCGCGGTATTCGTTGGTGATGCGTTCGGCACGCACCAGTTGTTCCTTGGTCGGTAACAGGCCGACACGGTTGAGCTGCGCCCAGCCGTAGAACTGGCAGGTGGCGAGTTCGACGAAGTCTGCTTCGAGCGCAATACACAGCTCGATGATGCGGTCGATCTTGTCGATGTTGTGCCGGTGGGTGACGAAGTTCAGCACCATCGGATAGCCGTGGGCCTTCACCGCCCGGGCCATTTCCAGCTTCTGCGCGAAGGCCTTTTTCGAGCCGGCGAGCAGGTTGTTTACCTGTTCGTCACTGGCCTGAAAACTGATCTGGATGTGATCGAGGCCAGCCTTTTTGAAGTCGCTGATTTTCTGCTCGGTCAGGCCGATGCCGGAAGTGATCAGGTTGGTGTAGAAACCCAACTGCCGCGCTTCACGGATCAGTTCGGCGAGGTCCTGGCGCACCAGCGGCTCACCACCGGAAAAGCCCAGTTGCGCCGCGCCCATCTCCCGCGCTTCGCGGAACACCTTGATCCACTGCTCGGTGCTCAGCTCTTTGCCCTGCTCGGCGAAATCCAGCGGATTGGAGCAGTATGGGCATTGCAGCGGGCAGCGGTAAGTCAGCTCGGCGAGCAGCCACAGCGGCAGGCCGACTTCAGATTTAGGCGGTACTTGCGCCGATGCCTCAGGCAAGTTCGATCCAGTGCTGCGCACGGGCAACCTCCATGAATTGCTCGATGTCTTCACCGAGCTCAGGCACGCCGGGGAACTGCTCGTCGAGTTTGGCGATGATCGCCGCGACATCGCGTTCACCGTCGATCAAGCCGCCGATCAGCGCGGCGCTGTCGTTGAGCTTGATCATGCCCTCGGGGTAGAGAAGCACGTGGCCTTTTTGCGCCGGTTCATACTGAAAACGGTAGCCGGGACGCCAGGTCGGGATCTTGCTGCGATCAAAACTCATAGGGTGATTCCTTTGTGCCAGACCCGCTGCTCGGTGACGCTGTGATAGGGCGGGCGGTTCAGTTCGTAAGCCATGCTCATGGCATCGAGCATGCTCCAAAGAATGTCCAGTTTGAACTGGAGAATTTCCAGCATGCGCTCCTGGCCCTCGCGGGTCTTGTAGTGCTCGAGCGTGATCGCCAGACCATGCTCGACATCGCGCCGCGCCTGACCGAGGCGGGTGCGGAAATATTCGTAACCGGCCGGGTCGATCCACGGGTAATGCTGCGGCCAGCTGTCGAGGCGCGACTGGTGGATCTGCGGCGCGAACAGTTCGGTCAACGAGCTGCTGGCGGCTTCCTGCCAACTGGCACGGCGGGCGAAGTTGACGTAGGCGTCGACGGCGAAACGCACGCCGGGCAGCACCAGTTCCTGGGAGCGCAGTTGATCCGGGTCGAGGCCGACCGCCTGACCGAGACGCAGCCAGGCTTCGATCCCGCCGTCTTCACCGGGAGCGCCGTCGTGGTCGAGCAGGCGTTGAATCCACTCGCGGCGGATTTCGCGATCCGGGCAATTGGCGAGGATCGCCGCGTCTTTCAGGGGGATGTTCACCTGATAGTAGAAGCGGTTGGCGACCCAGCCCTGAATCTGCTCGCGGGTGGCACGGCCCTCGTACATCGCCACGTGATACGGGTGGTAGATGTGGTAATAGGCGCCTTTGGCGCGCAGGGCCGCTTCGAATTCGGTGGGGGACAGCGGGGTGTCGGTCATTGCGGTTCTCCGGGGGAACAACCGTTGGAATTCTGGGTGTCTGTTCGGACGTCTTCGCGAGCAAGCCCGCTCCCACAGGGTTTGTGAACGCCACAGATCCAATGTGGGAGCGGGCTTGCTCGCGAAGAGGCCATCCGCTACAGCACAATACTCATGCCGTCATAAGCCACTTCAACATTACGCCGCGCCAGCTCCGCGCGCTCCGGCGAATCCTCATCGAGAATCGGGTTGGTGTTGTTGATGTGGATAAGCACCTTGCGCTGCTCAGGCAATTGCTCCAGCACTTCGAGCATGCCGCCGGGGCCGTTCTGCGCCAGGTGGCCCATCTCCCGACCGGTGCGGGTGCCGACGCCACGGCGTTGCATTTCATCGTCGTCCCACAGCGTACCGTCAACCAGCAGGCAATCGCTGCCGGCCATGATCTCCAGCAGCGGCGCGTCGACCTTGCCCAGGCCCGGGGCGTAGAACAGTTTGCCGCCGGTGTTGAGGTCTTCGACGATCAGGCCGATGTTGTCGCCCGGGTGCGGGTCGAAACGGTGCGGCGAATACGGTGGCGCGGCGCTGCGCAACGGCAGCGGGGTGAAGCGCAGGTTCGGGCAGGCAGCGACAGTGAAGCTCTGGTCGAGCTCGATGCGATTCCAGTTCAGTCCGCCGTTCCAGTGGGTCAGCATCTTGAATAGCGGGAAACCGGTGCTCAAATCCTCGTGAACCATGTCCGTGCACCAGACCTGATGCGGGCAGCCTTCGCGCAGGCTGAGCAGGCCAGTGGTGTGGTCGATCTGGCTGTCCATCAGGATGATCGCGCTGATGCCGGTGTCGCGCAGTGCACGGCCCGGTTGCATCGGGGCGAAGCTCTGCAGTTGCGCGCGGATGTCCGGCGAAGCGTTGCACAGCACCCAGTTCACGCCGTCATCGGAAATCGCGATGGACGATTGGGTGCGGGCCTTGGCATTCAGGCTGCCGTCGCGAAAGCCTGCGCAATTGACGCAGTTGCAGTTCCACTGCGGAAATCCGCCACCGGCGGCCGAACCCAGAATCTGGACGAACATGAACGCTCCCATCTTTCAACGCTGAAAATAAAACGCCCCGGCGAGCCGAGGCGTTGCACTGCAAGTCTGCGTAGGCAGAACTCAGCGGCTGGCGAAGTACATGGTGACTTCGAAGCCGATACGCAGGTCGGTGTAAGCCGGTTTTGTCCAGGACATAAGGTGACTCCTCATTGGGTGGGTGGGATAGCGCTATCCATAGGTATAGTCCATGGCCGCGCCGGGATGTTCCAAATAGTTAGGCTGCTATGTTACTCAAAATTTCAGCACGATTGCCCGTGAATCTTTGAGAAAGCTCCTTGCAGCCTTGGTAATGATCATTTTGTCGCTTGCCAAGGTGCGCCGGGTACCGATTCGCTGGCCAGGCACAGCCGGCCGCCCTCGGCGTTGAGCAAGCGCTGCGCTGCCGCCAGCAATGTTGAGCGTTCCAGTTGACCAATGGCTGTGTGCAGTTGCGCCAGATAATCCGACGAGTGGCCGGCGAGCTTGGCCTGCCACAGCAACTCGGCGGCGTCTTTGCCGGACAGATGACTCTCATCGAACTGATCCGCGAGTGACTGGCGTTGCTGGTTGAGGTCGTCTTCATCGAGGTTTTCGATCAGCGCAGGAATGCCCTCGAGGAACTGCTGGATATGCCCAAGCAGTTCAACTGGCGCAGTATTTGGCGACTGCACACAAAACAGCAATCCACTCTGGCCATGCATCTGCCGCAGGGCGCTGAACACCGCGTAGCCCAATTGCAATTCGACCCGCAGACGCTGATAGATCGGGGTCTGGCACAGTTGCGCGAGCAGGCGCCAGGCGGCCTCATCGGCAATCTCGTGGCTGGCGGTCGGGCAGAACAGCAGCAAGGCGTGCTCGCTGGACGCGGTGTCGATGTGGCTCCATAGATGTTGCGTGTTGATCGCGGGCGTTGCCGGCAATTGATTATCGGGTGTGCCAGGGATGCGGCTCAGCGCCAGGCCCATGGCCGATTGCGTCTGCGCGTTGAGGCCAAGGGCCAGTCCGTCCCAGCTCGAAGTTGTCCACAGCTGTCTGACGTCGTCCGACTCGACGGCCGATGGCAGGCAATGCTCAGGCAATGCCTTGAGCAACTGGCGGATCGGTATCAGCGGTGCTTCCGGCTCTGCGTTGGCGGAATCGACGTCAATTTGCGTCAGGCATTTCAGCGCGTGTTCGAGGACACTGGGCATCGGCTCCTGCAGGCCGGTCAGTTTCAGTAGCCACTGCGTACCGGTGGCACTGAACGCCAACTCGACGCCGGCCTGCCGCGCATCTTCCTGCGTTTCCCGCAGACTGCGTTGCAGCTTGGCTTGCAGTTTTACACTGGCCACCGCTTCGGTTTGCCAGCGCAGGTAAATCGCGCCGAGATCACTGGTGTCCGGCAACGCCTGGCTGAATTGCATCGGTGAACGCTCACGCCGCCCGCGCGAGCGATCCTGAGCGAAAGTCCGCAAACCACGATGGGCGCTGGTCTGGCCGCGAATCAGGCCGGCGTTGGCCAGCGGCTCGTTGGAACCCAGAAAAGGGTTGGCGGCAGGCAGATGCCAATGGTCGCTGAAGTTATCCACAACACCGAGGTCGCGCAGGATCTGTTTGAGCGCAACGACGCCGTTTTCCGACAGACCGCTTTCGCGTTGTTCACTGTCGAGCCGCGCCAGTGGCAGAGCACCGCTGATTTGCTGCTGACGCTCAAGTAACTTGATGTACTCCTCGCGCAACGCTGCCCAGTCCTGTTGCGCGGCAAAGAAGCTCAACCAGTCCAGCAGCTGTTCGCGAATGGCGTTGAGGGATTCGGCGGGGGCGGTGAATTGCAGATGCAGCAGCGCTTGCCCGGCGAACTGATACAGCGGCACGGCTTTCAAACCGTCCGCGAGGCTTTGTTGTTGCAGATGGGCGAACAGCCCGCCGGGCTTGGCGCTGTTCAGCCAATGGCAGAGAAACGCCAGTGCTTCGGCGGATGAGTCGGGCAGTGCTTCGAAAGCGAACAACAGATTGCTGCTTCGCTCGCCGACCTGTTGATAACTGTTCACCGTCAATGGCAGCGGCGCTGCCTGCTGGACTTTATCCCCAACCGGCAGCGCCACGGCGAACTGCTGTGCCAGTACGCTCAACTCCTCAATGCTCTGCGGCCCGACCAGGCTCAGCGTCATTTGCCCGGTGCGATAAAACTGCTGATGGAAATCCTTCAGTGCCTGCTGAAACGCTGGTAACTCAACTTTCAGGCTATCGCGATTCCCCGCATGAAACCCGCGCAACGGATGTGTGGCCGGCAATCCCTCGTACAGCGCCAGTTCCTGCTGAGCCGTCGGATCTTGCGACCACGCGACGAATTCCGCGTCCAGCACTTCCCGTTCGCGCAACTGATCGTGCGGATTCATACGCGGCTGGGCGAGCATGTCTGACAGACGCTCAAGCCCGGCGCTGAAGGCCGAGGTCGGCAATTCGAAGAAGAAGTCGGTGCTGCGTTCACGGGTACTGGCATTTACTTGCCCACCGTGACTTTGCACGTAGGCCATCAGCGCCTGACTCGCAGGAAAACGCTCAGTGCCGAGAAACAGCAGATGCTCAAGGAAATGCGCCAGCCCCGGCCACTCCAGTGGCACATCATGGCTACCGGCCGCCACCCGCAACGCAACGGCGCTGCGCTTCAAGCCGGGCACCTGACGCAGGGTCACGCGCAAGCCGTTGGCCAGGGTTTCAGTGTGGGGGCGAGGGGGAGTTGGCGCAGGCATGGGCACTTCCAGAACAGTGAAGTGCCAATGCTAGCGGATTGCGTGGGGTCAGCGCTTGTTCAACGCGTGGTAAAGCTCGGGACGACGGTCGTTGAGGTAGCGATTGGCGGCGCGGGAGTCGGCCATCAACTGGCGATCCAGCTCACCGACGATCAATGCTTCATCGAGGCCAGCCTGGGCGATACGGCTGCCGTCCGGCGCGGCGATGCTGCTTTGCCCGCAATAGTGGATCTCGCCTTCATGCCCGCAATAGTTGGCGTACGCCACGTAGCACTGGTTTTCGAAGGCGCGGGAGCGCACGGTGACGTCAGCGACGAAATCGAACGGAATCATGTTCGCCGTCGGCACCACAATCAGCTCGGCGCCGGCCAGCGCCAGACGCCGCGCGTTCTCGGGAAACTCCAGGTCGTAGCAGATCAGGAAACCGAGCTTCCAGCCGTTGAGCTCGACCAGCGGAAACGCATCTTCGCCGGGGCTGAACATCGAACGATCCAGGTCGCCGAACAGATGGGTCTTGCGGTAGTTGCACAGGCGCTCGCCGTGCGCGTCGATCAACTGCACGGCGTTGTAGATCTGCCCGTCGGCCGTGCGCTCGGGGTACCCGTAAGCAATTGCCAGCCCGGCGGCTTTGGCGATTCGACCGATCTGTTGCGCCCATTCGCCGTTGTAGACCTCGGCCAAGGTGCTGACCGCTTCCTTGCCGATGTTGTAGCCGGTCAGAAACATTTCCGGCAGCACCAGCAGGTCGGCACCCTTGGCCTCCATCGCCAGTTGCTGCAGGCGATGCAGGTTGGCGGCGGGATCCAAAGGCAGCGGTGGGCATTGGTAAAGGGCTACGCGCATCGGGGAATCCTCTTACTCGGGCAGGGCGATAGGGCCGATGTCTTTGAACACATCACCCGGGCCCGGGTTCGCTTTATGTGTCGACCCGCCGAAGTGTTTCATGATGCCCCACACCGCGTTGAGCGAGGTCTGCACCGCGCCTTCGACCCATGCCGGCGTCCACGATACGTCATCGCCGGCGATGAAAATCCCGCGCTGTTCGGCTGGCATGTCGTCCTGCATAAAGTGCGCGTACATCCGCTGGTTGTAGCGATAGTGGCCGGGCAGGGCGCCTTTGAATGCGCCGAGAAAATACGGGTCGGCTTCCCACGACACGGTGATCGGATCGCCGATGATCCGCGCGGCGATGTCGACTTTCGGGTAGATCTTCTTCAGCGCGTTCAACGCCAGTTCCACGCGTTTCTCGACCGGGTGCGGCAGCATCTTCAGCGCGTCGCTCATCCACGAGTACGACAGGCAGATCACGCCCGGCTTGTCGTCACCGTTATCGAACAGATAGGTGCCACGGGTCAGGCGATCGGTGAGGGTCATGCTCATCAGGTCGCGACCGGTTTCCGGATCCTTGTCCTTCCAGAATGGCCGGTCGACCATCACGAAGGTCTTCGACGACTGCATGTAGCGCGTGCGGTCCAGCGCCATCCACATCTTCTGCGAGAACAGGGTTTCGTCGCATTCGATCTGGGTGGTCAGCAGCCAGCTCTGGCAGGTGGTCAGCACGGCGGCGTATTCGCGGGTGTCGCCGTTGTTGTCGGTGACGGCGAAACGGCCGTCCGGCGCGTGGGCGATTTTCTTCACCCCGGAACGCGGCGCGCCACGGTGCAGGGATTTCAGGCTGGTGCCTTCAGGCCAGTGCACGCAGCGCTCCGGCACATGCCGCCAGATGCCTTGCGGCACTTGCTCCACACCGCCGACCACCAGATGCTGGTGATCATCGCAGTTGGTCATCACCACGCGGAAGATTTCCAGCATCGAGTTGGGGAAGTCCGAGTCCCAGCCGCCAGTGCCGAAACCGACCTGACCGAACACTTCGCGGTGATGAAACGAGAGTTTGGCGAAGGCCTTGGAGGTGGCAACGAAGTCGTAGAAGGTGCGGTCGTCCCACAGCGGAACGAGTTTGTTCCACAGTTCTTTGAGGCGTGGTACGTCGCGGTCACGGATCGCTTGCTGGATATCGGCGAACTGCGAGCCAGCCTCCAGTGCATCCGCCCAGGCGTCAGCCACTTCCTGGAACAGTGCAGGAAGATCCTTCAGGCTTTGTGCGTAATGGGTTTTGCCTTCGAGATCGATCACCGTGCTGCCGGAGGCCGGCGTCAGTGGGTTCGGGAAGGGTTTGGTCTCGAGACCGAGCTTGTCTACATAGTGGTAGAACGCAGTTGAGGACACGGGGAAACGCATGCCGCCCAGTTCCGCGACGATGCCATCGGTGCCGTTGAACGCTTGCGAACGCAGACGGCCACCCAGTTTCGAGGCCTCGTACACCACCGGTTTCAAACCGAGCTTCATCAGTTCGTAAGCGGCCACCAGGCCAGCGATACCCGCGCCGACAATCGCCACTTCAGCGCCATGGTGCTGTTCAGGAATACTGCCGAGACCGGCCGGGTGTTCGATCCAGTCGTCGAAGGCGAACGGGAAGTCCGGGCCGAAAATGGTGACTGGTTTCTTACCGTCTGCAGGATGGCGATTGTTCTTGTTCATGGCTGACCTTGCTGGCGACCCGACGCAGGATGCGCGTCTGAGTATAGGAAAAGATGCCAGCCATTCTAGGGAGCGTAGAACACGTTAATAAGACGCAAAGTGTCGTCGTTTTGCTAATTAATTGATCAATATGACGTTTGCTGACTACACACCGACCAAATGTAGGAGTGAGCCTGCTCGCGAAGAGGCCATCAAGCTCACCAGCACTCAAACCGGCTGCCCTCGATCAATCTTGCTACTCAAAATGATCGACGTCGTGGTCTTCTCCACCCCGTCCACACTGCCGATCTGATCCAGCAACTGATCCAGTTGCTCCGGCGAGTCCGTGCGCAGCCACGCCACATAATCAAATTCGCCACTCACCGCACACAACTGTTGCACCTGCGCCATTGCACTCAAGCGACGCAGCACGTCCTTGCCAGAACGCGGCTGTACCTTGATCCCGACATACGCCTGCAACCCGCCATCGACCACGCGCTGCCCCAGGCGCACGCCGTATCCGGTGATTACCTTGGCCTTCTCCAGCCGCGCCAACCGCGATGTGACGGTGGTCCGCGCAATACCCAACTGCCGGGCAAGCATGGCCACGCTTTCGCGGGCGTTGATTTGCAGGGCGGCGATCAGCTGGCGGTCGATTTCGTCGAGTGCGGGGGGGCGGGTGTCGGGCAACGGTGTAGCTCCATGACTGTCGAGGGCGGATGAGTTTGCATGTTACAGGCACTATCAGCGACACGCTGCTGGCGCTGACTGAGCACGTCACTTATGCGTGGAGGCACTCGTTGCGCCAAAACAAACATCAAATATTTGGTTTGACTTGCCTGGCCTATTTATCAAGAATGCCAACAAGAGCGCGAAATCTGCTGCCTTGCAGGGCTTTAGCGGACGTAGGTACCTCAGCGATGCTGCAACATCGGTGTAAGGTGAGACCTCTTCATCCCATTTCCTGAGGATGCAAATATCAGGATTCAAATATCAAGGGCAGCCAACGGGCTGCCCTTTTCTTTGTCTTCAAGAATGTACCGCTTGTACAAAAGATCGCCTTGGCGGTGCTTGTTCATTGCTCTTGACGGAGCGTGCATGAAATTCCAGAGGACGTGCCCGTTTCGCACATCGACCACGACGAGCATGTCGTTTTTTGCCTCATAGGCGTTGATGAATGCCAATCGGAAACCGCCGTTATCGTAGAGGACTTTCCATACTTCGAATGGTCCCGTGAGCGTATCGATGGCATGTCGAACATAGCGTTCTCGGGAGTCTGGACGTTTCTCGACGATATGGGCCAGTTTGTCTCGCATGACTGCAACGTTTCCAATAGGCGTGAGGATAGTAACGGCCAGCACGGAATCGTCGACGAACCCGAAGTGATTCAGAAGGATTTTGAGAGCGTCTTTTGCGTCGTCAGCCCTTTTGACTTCTCCGATTGCGGCTGACCGAATTTCTCTGGGCAATGTTCTCAGATCTGGTAGAGCAAGGTCGATCCAGGTTAGTTGGTCGGCTGCTTCCCTTATCAGTGGCGCAGCATTCACAAGCATAAAAACAATCCTGGACGGGCGGTGGCGTCCGGAGATTACTTGTCTGGAGAAACAGTCAACAAGGCACGGGGAGGGGAGAAAACATCGCTTCGGAACATTCCTACAGCCTTCGGGGAGGTCTTCCGAACATTGCGCTCGCAAAGATTGTCCCCTCAACCGATCGCCCAAGAAAAAGCCGCGCATATAGCGCGGCTTTCAAATGTGGTGGGCCCACACGGACTTGAACCGTGGACCAAAGGATTATGAGTCCTCTGCTCTAACCAACTGAGCTATAGGCCCTCAGTAGGCCGCGGATTATAGCGACGGTTTGGCGGCTGTGCTATCCGAATAATCCGATACGGTTACACGAAGAAACGTTGCGGCGAATTCATCCGGGGGCAGTGGCAGGCTGACGATGTAGCCCTGAATCTGCTCGCAGCCTTCGGCGGCGAGGAATTGTTGCTGGGCCTGGGTTTCCACGCCTTCGGCAATCACGGTGAATTGCATGCTCCGGCCCAGAGCGATGATCGCGCGGACAATCGCCGCATCGTGGGGGTCATCGGGCAGTCCGCGGACAAATGACTGGTCAATCTTGAGGATGTCCAGCGGCAGGCGTTTCAGGTAACTGAGCGAAGAATAACCGGTGCCGAAGTCGTCGATCGCCAGTTGAACGCCCAGATGTTTGAGCTGGTGCAGCACCGCCAGTGCTTCTTCGGCCTGGCTCATGATGAAGTTTTCGGTAATTTCCAGTTGCAGTAAATCCGGCTGCAGACGGTTGTCCCTGAGCAGTTGTTCGATGCGCCCGAGCAGATTCGGCTGCCGCAGTTGCGCGCCGGCCAGGTTGACCGACAGCGGGCCAAGGCTGTCGTAGATCTGATTCCACTCGAACATCTGCCGGCAGGCGGTCTCGAGCACCCAATCGCCGATCTGCAGGATCATGCCGTTCTCTTCGGCCAACGGGATGAAGTGCTCCGGCGGCACTTCGCCGAAGGTCGGGTGGCGCCAGCGGATCAGCGCTTCGGCACCGACCAGGCGATGGTCGTCGAGGCTGATTTTCGGCTGGTAATAAAGGAACAACTCTTCGCGCTCGATCGCCCGGCGCAGTTCGTGCTCCAGTGCCACGCGCTCGCTGGCCTGGGCGGTGAGGTCACGGGTGTAGCTTTCGACGCGGTTGCGGCCCTTGGCCTTGGAGCGGTACATCGCCGCGTCGGCGTTTTTCACCAGGGTGGCGACATCACAGCCGTCCCGTGGATACAGGCTGGTGCCGATGCTGGCGCTGATAAAAAACTCGTGCTCACCAGCCTGAAACGGTGCGCTAAAGCAGTTGAGCAGTTTGATTGCGATGTTGTCGGCATCGCTGACTTGTTGCAGGCCCGGCAGCAGGATGATGAACTCGTCGCCCCCCAGCCGCGCGACGGTGTCGATATCGCGCAGTTGTTCTTTCAGGCGCACGGCAATGCCCTTGAGCAGCAGGTCGCCGACCGGGTGGCCGAGGCTGTCGTTGATGTGTTTGAAACGGTCGAGATCAAGGAACAGCACGGCGCCCTGACCACCGTTTTCCTGCTGACTGTTCAGCGCGGTCAGCAGGCGGCTTTCGAACAGCGTGCGATTCGGCAGGCCGGTGAGCGGGTCATGGTGCGCTTGATAGTCGAGCTTGGCTTGCGCGTGTTTAAGGCTGGAGATGTCAGCAAATACCGCGACGAAGTGGGTGATGAACTTGTCGCGGTTGCGCACGGCGCTGATGGTCAGCCAGCTCGGGTACAGTTCGCCGTTCTTGCGCCGGTTGGAAATCTCGCCCTGCCAGTGTCCCTCGTCGGTCAACTGGTGCCACATCGCCGCGTAGAACGCGCTGTCGTGCAGGCCGGAGGCGAGCAGGCGCGGGGTGTGGCCGAGGGCTTCACTTTCGCTATAACCGGTGATCTCGGTGAACGCGCGGTTGACCGCGCTGATGTGCTGCTGGGTGTCAGTGATCAGTACGCCTTCGGCAGTGCTCTCGAATACGGTGGCGGCCTGCTGCAGCTTTTCCTGCATCAAATGGCGCTCGGTGATGTCCCGGGCGATGGTCAGCATGCAGTCTTCGTCGCCGATTGGCAGGGGGCGGCTGGACACTTCGCACAGACGGATCTGCCCGTCGCTGCGACGGATATGGCAGGTAAAGTCGCGTACGAAGCCGTCGCGGTGCAGCAGGTCGAGCATCTGCTTGCGTTCGTTGAGGTTAACCCAGATCCCCAGGTCCAGCGCCGAGCGATCCACCGACATCGCGCTGTTGAAGCCGGTGATGCGGCTGAAGCCCTCGTTGACCTCCAGTAACAGGCCATCGCTTTGCCGCGACAACAGTAATCCATCCGGCGAGGCGTGGAAGGCCTTGGCGAACTTCTCTTCGGAAGTTTGCAGTTGCTGTTGGGTTTCCTTGAGCTGGGTGATGTCGCGCACTACGACCACCAGCGCCGGAGTGGTGTCGAGATCGAACGGCTCGGCGGAAATCAGGCCGGTGAACACATGACCATTGTTGCGGCGAAAAGGCATCTCCAGGTTGCGGATGCTGCCGGCCTGCAAGCGCTGCAGCAGTCCCGGGCCGACCCCGGGAATGCCCCAGATGTTGAGTTCAGTGGCGGTCTGGCCGACGACTTCTTCCGCTTTCAGGCCTATCTGTTCTTCAAAGGCCTCGTTGACTTCCAGCAGGCAGCCATCGGACAGCCGCGCGATCACCAGAATGTCCGGGCATTGCTGGAACACCGAGGCGAACTTCTGTTCCGACAGGCGCAGCGCTTCTTCGGTCCGTTTGGTTTCGCTGATGTCGATCATCAAGCCGCGCATCACCGGCTCATGGCCATGTTCAATCAGACTGACGATGTCGCGCACCCACAGACAGCGCCCGTCTGCGGTGATCACCCGATAGTCGAGGGTGTGATCGCGTCCTTCACGTACCGCGTCATCACAGAAGGCCTGGGCGCGGGTCAGGTCGGCGGGGTGGATGATGTTGCGCCAGAAGCCCGGAATCAGCCAGTGCGCCTGTGGATAACCGAGCAGATCCTCGGCATGGGGCGACACATAGCTGTAGGTGAAGTCGCTTATGCGCGCTTCCCAGGCGATGGCCGACAGGCTTTCCACCAGCCCGCGGTAGTGGTATTCGCTGCTGCGCAATTCCTGTTCGAGGTCGACACGTCGGGCAATTTCCGAACTCAAGCGGCGATTGATGCGAATGACCACCGCCAGAATGATCACCAGCAGCGACAGACCGGGTAGACCATAAATCAGCAGGTCCGACCAGAATGTCCGATGGTCGAGGACGTTGCCGACCCAATGTTCCTGAATGCTGCTGATCTCGTCCGGGGTCATGTCGGCGAGGACTTTGTCCAGAATCTCCACCAGCATTTTGTTGTCACGCGGTACAGCCATCGCCAACTGGTAGCGGTACGGTGTTTCGCCGCTGACGTACAAGCCTTCGAGCTTGAGTTGACGCAGGCTCCAGACACTGGAAGCGAGATCGCCGACAACCGCGTCGACCTGGCCGGTGGCCAATGCCTGCAAGGTCGAGCTGACATTGGGCATGGCCACTAGATTCAGATCCGGGTGATGTGTACGCAGCAGCTCATGGGGGGCGTAGTTTTCCACGACCGCAATTTTCAAACCGTACAAATCCTCTATCTTGCGTGGCTGGGCGCCGCCAACGTGGGCGAGGATGACAATGGGGAAGTCGAGGTAGGGGCGAGTGAATGACAGATAGTTTTGCCGCTCCGGGGTGGACATGATGCCCGGCAGCAGATCGATCTTGCCGTGTTTGACCTGCTCCAGTACTTCGGTCCAGCTCGACGGTTCGACGGGGGTGAGATTGATCGCCAGTCGCTGGCGGATCACGCCGATATAGTCGGCGGCCAGGCCCTGATAGCGGTTTTCATCATCGCGGAACTCGAAAGGCGGCCACGAAGCATCGACACCCAGGCGCAAGTCCGGGTGAGCCGCCAGCCAGCTACGTTCTTCATCGGTCAGAGTCAGCGCGTCAGCCGTTGCGGTCCAGATCATCAGTGACAGCAAGAAAAGCAAGGGCGCCAGTCTGGGCATAACCGTCTCGTTATGGCACGGGATTCATTGTTTTCGAGTGTAGACGGGGTATGCAGGGGAGGGGCGGTGAGAGGGATTTAATCTGCCCATAAACAAAACCCCCGGCCTGGGCCGGGGGGTCTGGTATCACTCGTCGAGGAAGGAGCGCAGATGCTCGCTTCGCGTCGGGTGGCGCAGCTTGCGCAGCGCCTTGGCTTCGATCTGACGGATCCGCTCACGCGTTACGTCAAACTGTTTGCCCACTTCTTCGAGTGTGTGGTCGGTGTTCATGTCGATACCGAAGCGCATGCGCAGTACCTTGGCTTCACGGGCAGTGAGGCCGGACAGCACTTCGCGGGTCGCTTCTTTCAGGCTTTCAACGGTTGCAACATCGATTGGCGACTGCATGGTCGAGTCTTCGATGAAGTCACCCAGATGAGAGTCTTCGTCATCACCGATCGGGGTTTCCATGGAGATCGGCTCTTTAGCGATCTTCAATACCTTGCGGATCTTGTCCTCAGGCATTTCCATGCGTTCGCCCAGCTCTTCCGGGGTCGGTTCGCGACCCATTTCCTGCAGCATCTGGCGGGAAATGCGGTTGAGCTTGTTGATCGTCTCGATCATGTGCACCGGAATACGGATGGTGCGGGCCTGGTCGGCGATCGAGCGAGTGATCGCCTGACGGATCCACCAGGTGGCATAAGTCGAGAACTTGTAACCACGACGGTATTCGAACTTGTCCACCGCTTTCATCAGACCGATGTTACCTTCCTGGATCAGATCGAGGAATTGCAGGCCGCGGTTGGTGTACTTCTTGGCGATCGAGATCACCAGACGCAAGTTGGCTTCAACCATCTCTTTCTTCGCGCGGCGGGCCTTGGCCTCACCGATCGACATGCGACGGTTGATGTCCTTGATTTCAGCGATGGTCAGGCCGGTCTCGGTTTCCAGCGCGGTCAGCTTCTGCTGGCAACGAATGATATCCGGCTGTACGCGACCAATGGCTTCGGCGTATTTGCTCTTGCCTTTGGCCAGGGCGTCGGACCAGCTTTCGTCGACTTCATTGCCCGGGAACTGACGCAGGAAATCGGCGCGTGGCATACGTGCATCACGTACGCACAGTTGCATGATCGCGCGCTCTTGCTGACGCAGACGATCCAGGGCACTGCGAACACGCTCGACCAGGGCTTCGAATTGCTTCGGCACCAGTTTGATCGGCATGAACAGCTCGGCCAGGACCAGCAACTCGGCAACCGCTGCCTTGTTGTGACGACCGTGCTTTTTCAGGGCCTTGCGGGTGATTTCCATCTGATCGGCCACAGCGCCGAAACGCTGGGCAGCGATGACCGGATCCGGACCGCTTTCGGCTTCTTCTTCGTCATCCGAAGCTTCGGCGTCATCGTCGTCGGTATCGTCGTCAGCCTTCGCGGCTTTCGCGTCGATCGGCGGTGGCACTTCGGCAGCCGGCGGCGCAATGCCGTCGTCCGGGTCGATGTAACCGCTCAGAACGTCGGACAGGCGACCACCTTCGGTGGTGACGCGAGTGTACTCGGAGAGAATGTGGTCAACCGTGCCAGGGAAGTGCGCGATTGCGCTCATCACTTCACGGATGCCTTCTTCGATACGTTTGGCGATTTCGATTTCGCCTTCACGAGTCAGAAGCTCGACCGTACCCATCTCACGCATATACATGCGCACAGGGTCAGTGGTGCGACCGATATCGGTCTCCACCGCTGCCAACGCGGCGGCTGCTTCTTCCGCAGCGGCCTCGTCGGTATCGGCGTCGGCCAACATAAGGGCGTCCGCATCCGGAGCACTCTCGTGTACGGGGATCCCCATGTCGTTAATCATGCGGATGATGTCTTCCACCTGCTCCGGATCTGAAATATCCTCGGGCAGGTGGTCGTTGACCTCGGCGTAAGTCAGATACTTCTGCTCACGACCCAGTTTGATCAACTCAATAATACGAGACTGCTGTTGCGCTTTTCCGGACATAACACCCTATCCACTGAAGGTCTTGGCGGGCAAAAAACAAGCCGAGGATTATACCTGAGCTATGACCTCACGCGCCAGTTGAGGTCGGGTTTGATGCGGAAACATTGCGACTTAGAAGGTCGCGCAGTTGATTTTTCTCTTCGGCGCTCAGTTCGCTTTGACGCGCTTTCCTGAGCAACTGTTCCAGATTTCGCTCGCGTTGGCGGGCTGACAAGCTAGTAATGGTGTCGAAAAACTGTTGTTCAAGGTTTTCTCCGTCAATCAGCCACTCCTTTTCCGCCAGTGCCTTGAGCAACCGACCTTGTTCAGTGCCGTGCCATCGCGCGATCAACTGAAATGAGTTTAGCTTGGGATTCTTCTGTACGGCCTCGAGCAGCGCCACAAGTAACTGTGCGTTGGTCTGATTTTCGTCCGCAATGTGTCCGGCGTCTTCAACGCGCTTGGCCAGTTGCGGGTGGTGCAGCAATGTACGCAGGGCGGTCAGGGTTGGCGACTCGACGCCAATCGGCGTGCGTGGGCGCTGTTGATCGCGATCACCGCCGCGCTTGCCGTTCTTGTCCCAGGGTTTCTTGTCCCATTTCTTGCCGCCGGCGCCGGGTTTCTTTGGCGTCCACTCCTGCTGCGGCACGTACATATCCTGTGCCTGCGGCTGATGGTAGTCGCTGTAGTCCGGCATTGCGTCGTAATCGATGCCCGGATCGTAGGCGGGCGGCGCTTCCTGTGGTGCGCTTTGGGCCAGCTGACTGACGGTTTCGCTGCTCAGACCGGTGATTTCGGTCAGGCGCTGACGCATCAGGATGCGCAGGTTGGCGCCCGGCACTTTGTCGATCAACGGTGCGGCGAGGGTGGCCATGTGAGCCTTGCCTTCGAGCGAGCGCGGATCGGCTTCCTCGGTCAGTTGCTGGAAGAAATAGTCTGCCAGCGGCTGCGCATGCTGATTGATGCGTGCCTTGAAAGCGTCAGTGCCTTCGGCGCGAACCAGGGTGTCCGGGTCTTCGCCTTCCGGGAGAAACAGGAAGCGTGCGCGGCGTCCATCCTGCAGGCACGGCAGTGTTGCTTCCAGTGCGCGCCATGCGGCGTTGCGTCCGGCCTGGTCGCCGTCGAAACAGAACAGAACGTTCGGCACGACGCGAAACAGGCGCTTGAGGTGTTCTTCGCTGGTCGCTGTGCCCAGGGTCGCGACGGCATTGCGCAAGCCTTGCTGGGCAAGAGCGATGACGTCCATGTAACCCTCGACGACGATGATTTCATCGAGATTGCGGTTGTTCTTGCGTGCTTCATAGAGGCCGTAGAGTTCCTGGCCTTTATGGAACACCGGGGTTTCCGGCGAGTTCAGGTATTTCGGCTTGTCGTCACCCAGTACCCGGCCACCGAAAGCGATGATCCGGCCACGGGTATCACGGATCGGGAACATCACGCGATCGCGAAAGCGGTCATAGCGTTTGCCGGTTTCAGCGTTCTCGATCAGCAGGCCGGCGTCGATCATGGCTTTCTGCTGCAACGTGTCGCTGCTCAAATGCTTGAACAGATTGTCCCAGCCCGGCGGTGCGAAACCCAGGCCGAAGTCCCGGGCGATCTCGCCAGTCAGGCCGCGGCCCTTGAGGTAATCCACGGCGGCTTTGCGTGCGGGATGGCTCTTGAGCGCCTGCCGGTAAAAATCGGCGGCGGCGGTGAGCAGCGGATACAGTGGCGAATCGGTCGGTTGCCGCGGTTTGTGCGGGCGACCGCTTTCCTCGCGGGGGATCTCCATGCCGGCGGCTTTGGCCAGGTCCTCGACGGCCTGGGGGAAATCCAGGTTGTCGTGGTCCATGAGAAAGCCGAGGGCGTTGCCGCCGGCGCCGCAGCCGAAGCAGTAATAGAACTGCTTGTCGGGGCTGACGCTGAACGACGGGGTTTTCTCTTTATGAAACGGGCAGCAGGCGGTGTAGTTCTTGCCGGCCTTTTTCAGTTGCACACGCGAGCTGACCACGTCGACGATGTCGGTGCGGTTCAGGAGGTCGTCAATAAAGCTCTGGGGAATCAGCCCGGCCATGGCGTTCTCGTCTGTGCTTGTAATGAGTCCGATGCGAAGGGCGGCCGGACGCAGGTCTTGAGTGAGGCGCACAAAATGGGCGGCTCGACCGGTGTCGTTTGCGTGATCGCTGTCGGGAAGTGTATCTGCCGAAAATCCACTGACGTTAGTGCCTATCAGTCTTCGACTATTTGAAAGTGTTGCGCTGAATCCGCTGACGGCCGATAAATGGCCTCGGATAGCTCAATAAAACGGGCACGCATGCAGGTGCCTTGGGCTGATCGTCGTGAGAGGAATCAGTGGGTGTGCTCGTCAGTAGCCTTGAAAGGCTCGTCAGAAAAGACGTGCACCGCTGGCAAAAGAGCCAGGCCTGACGCGGTGAAGCAGTTTTGTCTCGATCGCATGTGCGGCTTCGACGGTGAAGCATCAAGCGTTTTACGCAAATGCCATTAGCCCGGCTGAGGGCCGGGCTTAGGCAAGAAGCTTGCTACGATCGTCTGTGTATTAGTACAGACGAACGGCGCGGCGCTGTTCGCGCTGAACTTTCTTGGCGTGACGCTTAACAGCGGCTGCTGCTTTGCGCTTACGCTCAGAAGTTGGCTTCTCGTAAAATTCGCGGCTACGAACTTCAGCCAGTACACCGGCTTTTTCGCAGGAGCGCTTGAAACGACGCAGAGCTACGTCGAAGGGTTCGTTCTCTTTAACTTTGACGGCTGGCATCCAGAGCTACCTTCATTCATTACCGGGGTCAACATCCTCGCGGCAAAAGAGCACTTGAAGACGTCGGTTTTTAAGGGTTGCGGATGTTAACCCCTCATCGCTCGGAATGCAAAGCCTCTGATCGAAAACCGCTAGTCGGGGCATCGCATGGCGACTATTATGCGCGCCTTCGAATTCAGCCTAAACAAGGCGCAAACCCATGCTAGTACTGGGATTAGAAACTTCCTGCGACGAAACCGGCGTCGCATTATACGACAGCGAACGCGGCCTGCTGGCCGACGCGCTGTTCAGTCAGATCGACCTGCACCGCGTTTATGGCGGTGTGGTGCCGGAGCTGGCCTCGCGTGACCACGTCAAACGCATGCTGCCCTTGATTCGTCAGGTGTTGGCCGAGGCTGACTGCGTGCCGACCGAGATCGACGCGATCGCTTACACCGCGGGGCCCGGCCTGGTCGGAGCGCTGCTGGTCGGTGCCTCATGCGCGCAGGCGCTGGCGTTTGCCTGGGGTATTCCGGCACTCGGAGTGCACCACATGGAAGGCCACTTGCTGGCGCCAATGCTGGAGCCAAAACCGCCGGAATTCCCGTTCGTCGCTTTGTTGGTTTCCGGTGGTCATACGCAGCTGGTTCAGGTCGATGGCATTGGCCAATACAGCCTGCTCGGCGAGACACTCGACGATGCTGCCGGCGAAGCGTTCGACAAGACTGCGAAAATGATGGGCCTCAATTATCCGGGCGGGCCGGAAATCGCCAAGCTGGCCGAGAAGGGCGCCGCAGGGCGTTTCACCTTCCCGCGTCCGATGTGTGATCGCCCGGGTCTGGATTTCAGCTTCAGCGGTCTGAAAACCTTTGCCCTCAACACCTGGCAGCAATGCGTCAGCGCCGGGGACGACAGCGAGCAAGCCCGTTGCGACATCGCGCTGGCGTTCCAGCAGGCCGTGGTGGAGACTTTGACCATCAAGTGCAAGCGCGCGCTGAAACATGCGGGCATGAAGCGTCTGGTGATCGCCGGCGGCGTCAGCGCCAACAAGGCGTTGCGCGCATCGCTGGAAAAGATGCTCGGCGACATGCAGGGCGAGGTGTTCTACGCCCGTCCCGAGTTCTGCACCGACAATGGCGCGATGATCGCGTTCGCCGGTTGTCAGCGTTTGCAGGCTGGTCAGCAGGAAAGTCTGGCGATCAGCGTGCAGGCGCGCTGGCCGATGGAGCAGTTGTCGGCGCTGTGATGGGCGGTGTGGCTGAGCGGTATTTAAAAATGCCGTTCGCGCCCGGCAAACAGGTCGCGTAGATTGCCGCGGTGGCGCCAGACGATCAGCAGTGTCAACGCGCTCATCGGCAGTAGCGCCTCCGGTTCTTGCCACGCAAGCAAGGGCAGGGTCAGGGGCGTGGCAATCAGCGCCGCCAGCGAGCTGGTGCGGGTCAGGTAGAACGTCAGCAGCCAGGCACACACCGCCAGCAGTGCGGCGGGCGGATACAGGCCCAGCAACATGCCGGCAGCCGTGGCGACGCCTTTGCCGCCGCGAAAACGGAAATACAGCGGGAACAGGTGACCGATCACGGCGCACACGCCGATCCAGGCCTGATCCTGCAGCGAAAGGCCTATGGCCGCTGCGATCAGCACCGGTACCAGGCCTTTGCACAGATCACCCAGCAGGGTCAGGATCGCCAGTTTGCGACCGGCCAGGCGCAGCATGTTGGTGGCGCCGGCATTACCCGAGCCACTCATTCGCGGATCCGGATTTCCGGTCAGGCGGCTGAGCAAAATGGCGAAGGACAGAGAGCCGAGCAGGTAGGCGAGGATCGCCACTAACCAAAACATGCTAACTATTCCGGGCGAGGACGCCCTGATTCTAACGGCGCATTGCGCCCTTGTCGTGCAGCGGAGAAAAGTGCTTGGACAGAGTGTTTATCGAGGGCCTGGAAGTTGACACCGTGATCGGTGCCTACGACTGGGAGCGCGGCATCCGACAGTGCTTGCGTCTTGATCTGAGCTTCGCCTGGGACAATCGCCCGGCGGCGGCCGGTGACGACCTGACCCTGGCGCTCGATTACGCCAGCGTTTCCACGCGCATCCAGGCCTTTGCCGAGCAATCCCAGTATCAACTGGTCGAGACCTTTGCCGAGCGTCTGGTCGAAGTGCTGATGGCTGAATTCAAGATCACCTGGGTTCGTCTGAAGCTGACCAAGCCTGGCGCCGTGCCGGCCGCCAAGGGTGGTGTGGGTGTGGAGATCGAGCGCGGATGTCGCTGACTCAGGTGTACCTCGGGCTCGGTAGCAATATCGAGCGCGAAACCCATTTGCGCGCCGGACTCGACGCATTGGCGACGTTTCTGGTGGATATCCGCTGTTCGGCGGTGTTCGAGAGTCAGCCGGTGGGGATCAAGAGCGGGCCGTTCTACAACTTCGTGGTTTCGGCGCTGACCGATCTGCCGTTGATGGAGCTGGATCGGCGCCTGAAATTCATCGAAGCCGATAACGGTCGCTATGCACCGGATCGCAAGGGGCTGCCGCTGGATATCGACGTGCTGTTATACGGCGATCTGACCGGTAACTTCGACGGCTTGATTCTGCCGCGTGCCGAAATCCTGAAAAACGCCTTTGTGCTGTGGCCGCTGTCGCTGATTGCGCCGGATCGGGTACATCCGGGTGTGGGAAAAAGCTTCGCGACGTTGTGGGCCGAGGCGCAGATTGATCAGGTGTTGGCGCCGGTGGCCTTTGAGTGGCGTGGGCAGCAGCTGACGTCTTCGGATTTGCGTTGAATTAACTGCCGCTTTCGCGAGCAAGCCCGCTCCCACATTTGCAATGCCTTGCCCTTGTGGGAGCGGGCTTGCTCGCGAAGCTTTTCAGGCTGACGCCTCGTCTTTGTAGGCTTTTAGCGCCTTCAGTCGTTCTCGCTTCAGCGCTTCGCCCAGTTCCGGGCCTTTGAATCCCTTCTCCAGCAACGGCTGCACCGCGACTTCCCGTGCAGCCTTGGCAGCGCCGCGCAGATAATCCGCCTGTGGGTAACTGCGTTGCTCCAGGCCCTTGCGTCCACGGGCATCCATCTCGCAGGCGACGATGAATTCCTCAAAACGCTGCGGGCGGCGATACACGTCAAAGCTCTGCAGCAGCTCCAGCAAGGTCGACGCCTTCAGCTCCAGGGCGCGGTGGCCATGGGTGTGGTACTCGCCGACTAGCAACGCCAGTTCCTGGCAGTCCTTCGGTGCCTTGAAGCGTTCGTTGACCGCTTTGATCAGCTTCAACCCGGTGTGTTCATGGGCGATATGTCGTGGCCACTCTTCTTCCGGCGTCAGGCCTTTGCCGAGGTCATGCAGCAGACAAGCCCAGCGTACCGTTAGCGGTTGTTCGTGCAGCGCTGATTGCTCCAGAACGCTGAGAGTGTGCAGGCCGGTGTCGATTTCCGGGTGATGCGCTTCCGGTTGCGGTACGCCAAAAAGCGCGTCGACTTCCGGCATCAATACTTTCAAGGCGCCACAGTCGCGCAGCACCTGGATGAATACCTGCGGCTGATCTTCCATCAGTGCGCGGGAGATTTCTTTCCAGCTGCGTTCGGCGGTCAGCGCCTGCAGTTCACCGGACTCACTGAGCTGGCGCATCAGTTCCAGTGTTTCTGGTGCGACAGTGAAGCCAAGACTGGCATATCGGGCAGCAAAGCGCGCAACGCGCAGCACACGGAGCGGATCTTCGGCGAATGCGGGGGAAACGTGGCGCAGGATGCGCGCTTCGAGATCGCGCTGGCCATGATACGGATCGGTCAGGTTTTGCAGGTCGTCCTCGGCGATCGCGTTGATCGTCAGATCACGGCGGATCAGGTCTTCTTCGAGGGTGACTTCGGGGCTGGCGTGAAAGGTGAAGCCGCCATAACCGCGACCGCTTTTGCGTTCGGTGCGGGCGAGGGCGTATTCCTCGCCGGTCTTGGGGTGAAGGAATACCGGAAAATCCGCTCCAACCGGGCGATAACCCTTGGCGAGCATCTCGTCTGCCGTGGCGCCGACCACCACCCAATCAATATCGGTTACCGGTAAGCCGAGCAAGCGATCGCGCACCGCACCGCCAACCTTGAAAATCTGCATAAAAAACCTCCGTTAGCCCGACAGGATAACCCTTGCGCCGGACTTTCGGAGGTCAGAGCCGCATCTAAAGATGAATCACGGCCAGGTCGAGCCGACCGTAATCGCCTTCGCTGTGTTCACTTCGCGGTGGTACATGGTGGGTTTTCATGATCTGGTCACCCTGCAGGGTTTCCAGATGAATGTCGAAGCCCCATAACCTGTGCAGATGTTTCAGTACCTCGTCGGTGGAGTCGCCCAAGGGTTTGCGGTCATGTTGCTGATGACGCAGGGTCAGCGAGCGGTCGCCGCGCCGGTCGATGCTGTAGATCTGCACGTTGGGCTCGCGGTTGCCGAGGTTGTACTGCGCAGCCAGGGTTTCGCGGATGATCCGGTAGCCGGTTTCGTCATGGATCGCCGGTACCAGCAAATCGTCCTTCTGATCGTCATCAAGGATGCTGAACAGCTTCAGATCGCGGATCACCTTCGGTGACAGGTATTGCAGGATGAAACTCTCATCCTTGAAGCTGCTCATGGCGAACTTGATGCTCGACAGCCAGTCGGAGCCGGCGATGTCCGGGAACCAGCGCCGGTCTTCCTCGGTGGGGTTTTCGCACATGCGGCGGATGTCGCGATACATCGCGAAACCCAGTGCGTAGGGGTTGATCCCGTTGTAGTAAGGACTGTCGAAGCCGGGCTGGAATACCACGCTGGTGTGCGAGGTAAGAAATTCCATCATGAACCCGTCGGTCACCAGGCCCTCGTCGTACAGGTCGTTCATCAGTGTGTAGTGCCAGAACGTCGCCCAGCCTTCGTTCATTACCTGAGTCTGGCGCTGTGGATAAAAATACTGGGCGATCTTGCGCACGATCCGCACGATCTCCCGTTGCCACGGCTCCAACAGCGGCGCGTGTTTCTCGATGAAGTACAGGATGTTTTCCTGTGGCTCGGCCGGGAAACGGGCGTTGTCCTTGTCGCTGTATTTGTCCGCGCCTTTGGGAATGGTTCGCCACAGATCGTTGATCTGCTTCTGCATGTGTTCTTCGCGATCCTTCTGCCGCCGGCGTTCTTCCTCGGCGGAAATCGGATACGGACGCTTGTAGCGGTCGACCCCGTAGTTCATCAGCGCATGGCAGGAGTCGAGCAGGTCCTCCACCGCGTCGATACCGTGGCGCTCTTCGCATTGCATGATGTACTGCTTGGCGAACACCAGGTAATCGATGATCGAGCTGGCGTCAGTCCAGGTGCGGAACAGGTAGTTGCCCTTGAAGAAACTGTTGTGCCCGTAGCACGCGTGAGCGACCACCAGCGCCTGCATGCAGATGGTGTTTTCCTCCATCAGGTAGGCGATGCACGGGTCCGAGTTGATCACGATTTCGTAGGCCAGCCCCATCTGGCCGCGGCTGTAGGATTTCTCGGTGCTGAGGAAGTGTTTGCCGTAGGACCAGTGGTGATAGCCCAGTGGCATGCCGACCGAGGCATAGGCATCCATCATCTGCTCGGCGGTGATCACTTCGATCTGGTTGGGATAGGTATCCAGCGCGTAGCCGGCCGCAATCCGGGCGATTTCGCGGTCGTAGGCCTGGATCAGCTCGAACGTCCATTCGGAGCCGGTGGAGATGGGTTGGCGTTTCTGCTCTTTGGCGGTCATGTCACTAACCTGCGCTGGAAGAGTTCACGGAAGACGGGATAGATATCCCCGGCCGAGACCAGCTGCTGCTGGGCAAACGTGTCGGAAAAGGCTTCGGCAATGCGTTCGTATTCGTACCAGAGGGCCTGGTGCTCGCGCGGGGTGATCTCCACATAAGTGTAGTACTGCACAAACGGCATGATCTGGTTGATCAGGATGTCGCGGCAGATCGGCGAGTCATCGTTCCAGTTGTCGCCGTCGGAAGCCTGCGCGGCATAGATGTTCCATTCGTTGCTCGGGTAACGCTCGGCCATGATCTCCTGCATCAGCTTCAGCGCGCTGGAGACGATGGTGCCGCCGGTTTCCCGTGAATAGAAGAACTCTTCCTCGTCCACTTCCCGGGCGCTGGTGTGGTGGCGGATGAACACGACGTCGATCTTGTCGTAATTCCGCTTGAGGAACAGGTACAGCAGGATGAAAAAGCGTTTGGCGATGTCTTTGGTCGCCTGGGTCATCGAGCCGGAAACGTCCATCAGGCAGAACATCACCGCTTTCGAGCTGGGGTTGGGTTGCTTGATCAGCAGGTTGTACTTGAGGTCGAAGGTGTCGAGAAACGGCACGCGATGAATGCGCGCGCTGAGTTTTTCGATTTCCGCTTCGAGTTCCTGAATATCGCCGAAGTTATCCGGCTCTTCGCGCTTTAATCGCGCCAGTTCCTCTTTGGCCTCGCGCAGTTTGGCACGGCTGCTGCCGGACAGCGCAATGCGCCTGGCGTGAGCCGAGCGCAGGGTGCGGATGATGTTGATCCGCGACGGGTTACCCTCGTTGCTGATCCCGGCGCGCACAGTCTTGAACGTGTCGGTACCACTGAGGTTGCGTTTCACCAGATTCGGCAGTTCGAGGTCTTCGAACATGAATTCGAGGAATTCTTCCTGGGTGATCTGAAAGACGAACTCGTCCATGCCCTCGCCGGAATTGCCGGCCTTGCCCGGACCGCGTCCGCCGCCACCCCCCGGTGGACGGGCGATATGTTCGCCGGCAGTGAATTCCTTGTTGCCGGGATGAACCACGGTCTGCTTGCCGCCGCGACCGTGGTGAAGCACCGGTTCGTCGATGTCGCGACCGGGAATGCTGATCTGTTCGCCGTGTTCCATATCGGTGATGGAACGCCGGCTGACCGCCTCTTCGACAGCCTTCTTGATGTGATCACGGTAACGCCGCAGGAAGCGCTGGCGATTCACCGTGCTCTTGTTCTTGCCATTGAGACGTCGGTCGATCACATAACTCATAGGAAGCCCTCCGGGCAGCTTCAAGTTGTGAGCTTCAAGCTGCAAGTAAAAGCAGGTTCCCGGGCATCTGTGGGTTACGCGCTTTGTTCTTGCAGCTGATAGCTAGAAGCTTGCAACTGCTTCACTGCGACTTCCGGACCCGCAGGTACCACTCGGACAGCAGTCGTACCTGTTTGTCGGTGTAGCCGCGTTCGACCATTCGAGTAACGAAGTCGTTGTGTTTCTGTTGATCCTCTTTGCTGGCCTTGGCATTGAAGCTGATGACTGGCAGCAGGTCTTCGGTGTTCGAGAACATTTTCTTCTCGATGACCACCCGCAGTTTTTCGTAGCTGAGCCAGGTCGGGTTCTTGCCGTTGTTGTTGGCTCGGGCGCGCAATACGAAGTTGACGATTTCGTTGCGGAAATCCTTCGGATTGCTGATGCCGGCCGGTTTCTCGATTTTCTCCAGTTCTTCGTTCAGGGCGACACGGTTGAGAATCTCGCCGGTTTCCGGGTCACGGTATTCCTGATCCTGAATCCAGAAGTCCGCATATAGCACGTAGCGGTCGAAGATGTTTTGCCCGTATTCGCTGTAAGACTCCAGGTACGCGGTCTGGATCTCCTTGCCGATGAATTCGATATAACGCGGCGCCAGGTATTCCTTGAGGTAGCGCAGGTAGCGTTCGCGGGTCTCGGCCTGGAACTGTTCCTGTTCGATCTGCTGTTCCAGCACATACAGCAGGTGCACCGGGTTGGCGGCGATTTCATGCGGATCGAAGTTGAACACCTTGGACAGGATCTTGAACGCGAAGCGGGTCGAAAGACCGTTCATACCCTCGTCGACGCCCGCCGAGTCGCGGTACTCCTGAATCGACTTGGCCTTTGGATCGGTGTCCTTGAGGTTTTCCCCGTCGTAGACGCGCATCTTCGAATAGATGTTGGAGTTTTCCGGCTCCTTGAGGCGCGACAGCACGGTGAACTGCGCCAGCATCTTCAGGGTGTCGGGTGCGCAGTGGGCCTTCGCCAGCGAACTGTTGAACAGCAACTTGTCGTAGATTTTCACCTCGTCGCTGACCCGCAGGCAGTACGGCACTTTGACGATGTAGATCCGGTCGATGAAGGCTTCGTTGTTCTTGTTGTTGCGGAAGGTGTGCCACTCCGATTCGTTGGAGTGCGCAAGCAGGATCCCGGTGAACGGAATCGCGCCGAGGCCTTCGGTACTGTTGTAGTTGCCTTCCTGGGTGGCGGTCAGCAAAGGGTGCAGCACCTTGATCGGTGCCTTGAACATTTCGACGAATTCCATCAGGCCCTGGTTGGCCCGGCACAGCGCACCGGAGTAGCTGTAGGCGTCGGCGTCGTTCTGTGGGTACTCCTCGAGTTTGCGAATGTCGACCTTACCGACCAGCGCCGAGATGTCCTGGTTGTTCTCGTCGCCCGGTTCGGTCTTGGCCACGGCGATCTGATTGAGGATCGACGGGTACAACTTGACCACGCGGAACTGGCTGATGTCGCCGCCAAATTCGGCCAGGCGTTTGGTCGCCCAGGGCGACATGATGGTGTTCAGGTAGCGCCGTGGGATGCCGAAGTCTTCCTCGAGGATCGCGCCATCTTCGGTGGCGTTGAACAGACCCAGGGGCGATTCGAATACCGGCGAACCCTTGATCGCGTAGAAGGGCACCTTTTCCATCAGCTGTTTCAGCTTCTCGGCCAGGGACGATTTACCGCCACCGACGGGGCCGAGCAGGTAGAGGATCTGTTTCTTCTCTTCCAGACCTTGGGCGGCATGGCGGAAATACGAGACGATCTGGTCGATGCATTCTTCCATCCCGTGGAAGTCTTCAAAGGCCGGATAGCGACGGATCACCTTGTTGGAGAAGATGCGCGACAGCCTCGAATTGGTCGATGTGTCGAGCAGTTCCGGTTCGCCGATGGCCATCAATAGACGCTCGGCTGCGGAAACGTAGGCGCTCCGGTCTTTCTTGCACAGCTCCAGGTACTCTTGCAGCGAGAGTTCTTCCTGGCGTGTGGACTCGAAGCGTTGTTGGAAGTGGCTAAAGATACTCATGACGTCACCTCGCTCGATACGTGGAGCCGACGCCGGATCACTCAGTCGATGCTGGCAAGCAGCCGCTGTGGCCACTTGTTTACCCCCCAGAACACTTTCGCGGTCGACAACCTTGAAAGTCACTCCCGATGACCCGTGCGCCGGTGTACCGGCTCTCCCCTGTTTTGGATGGCCTGGGCTTAAGGATAGTTGGGAATTCGGGAGGTAAAGGGGAGATACGTAATTAGTTGTGGCAGACCGTTCGTCTGCCCCGCGCAGGCCCACGGCAGCCGGGGCCTGCGCGGGACAAAAAAAATTATTCGGGCGTGCCTTGCGCGGTTTCTGCAGGATAAGTCGTACGCCACAACTCGAAACCGCCGTCCATGCTGTAGACGTCGGAGAAGCCCTGACTGATCAGGTACGCGGCGGCACCCTGGCTGGAATTGCCGTGATAGCAAACGACGACAGTCGGTGCATCAAGGTCGGCGCCCTGGATAAAAGCGTGCAAGGAATGGTTGTCCAAATGCTTCGAGCCACTGATATGCAGTGCGGCAAAGGTGGCGGGATCACGGACATCAACCACGACGGCGCCTTGTTCACGCAGGGCCTGGGCCTGTTCCGGGGGGATTCGTTTGAATTCGCTCATGGCGGGTTCCTGTTGCTCGGCAGAATGCGCAGTCTAACGCGGCGCGCTGACTGGCGACGTTTCGGGGTTAAGTGGTGCGACTGATGGTGCAAGGCCGCCGTGTTCATCGCACTTGCAGGACACGCGTTCGCCGCTGTCGACGTTCATCAGGGTCAGGCTGCCGCCCCAGACACAACCGGTGTCCAGTGCCGAGATGCCCGGTTCGTGGACATCGCCTTCCAGCGCAGCCCAGTGACCGAAGATGATCCGCAGGCCGCGGGTCTTGCGCTCCTTGTGCTGGAACCACGGTTTGTAGCCGGGCGGGGCGGTATCGAGGCCTTCCTTGCTCTTGAGGTCGAGCTTGCCCTCGGCGGTGCAGAAGCGCATGCGGGTGAAATAGTTGGTGATGACGCGCAGGCGGGTCACGCCCGTGAGCTCGCTGTCCCATTTCGCCGGCTCATTGCCGTACATGCCGTCCAGGTAAAGCGGAAACAGGTTGTCGTCACGCAATGCCGCTTCGGCCTCGGCCGCGTACTTCAGGGCCTTGCGCAAGGACCACTGCGGAGGGATGCCCGCATGCACCATGGCCACTTCACGTTGCTCGTCGTAGTGCATGAGCTTTTGCTGGCGCAGCCACTCGAGCAGATCGGCCGCGTCGGGGGCTTCAATGATCTCGCGCAGGGTATCGGACTTCTTCAGGCGCTCAATGTTGTTGGCCGCAGCGAGCAGGTGCAGGTCATGGTTACCCAGTACGCAAACCAGCGAGTCGCGCATGCCGTAGAGAAAACGCAGGGTCTCCAGCGATTGCGGGCCGCGGTTGACCAGGTCGCCGACCAGCCACAGCCGATCGAGCTTCGGGTCGAAAGCCACTTGCTTGAGCAGACATTTGAGCGGTTCGAGGCAGCCTTGCAGGTCGCCGACGGCGTACGTCGTCATCAGTGCAAGGCTCCGGGTACGGCGAGGCGGAAAGGCTTGATGATCGCGTCGAAATGCTTGCCGTCGTCGGCGACCATTTCATAAGAGCCCTGCATGGTGCCGACCTTGGTGGTCATCACTGTGCCGCTGCTGTAAGTGTGGCTCTTGCCTGTGTCGATCAGCGGTTGCTGGCCGACGACACCGGCGCCGCGCACTTCTTCGACATGCCCGTCACCGTCGGTGATCACCCAATGCCGCGACAACAGTTTGGCCGGGAGCGCGCCATTGTTTTGCACGGTGATGGTGTAGGCGAAGGCGAAGCGGTTGTGCTCGGGTTGCGATTGGTCTGCCAGATAGTGGGTGACGACACTGACATCGACCTGATAGCGAGAATCGGACATGCAAAAGGGCCTTAAGCAAAGCGGAACGCGAGGCGTAGCTGATGGGGAATCAGTCTAGGCAAGTATCGGGCAGTAAACCAGAGTGGCGTCCTGCCCGATAGCGTTCATCGCCGGTCAGTCGGCGGCGGGGGCTTGCGGGGCTTGTTCGCTGAGCTTGTCGGCCAGGCGCACGAATGCGGCCAGGTCCAGTTGCTCGGGGCGCAGGCTGCCATCGACGCCGGCGGCTTCGATCTCGGCAGCGGTCATCAATTGCTTGAGGGTGTTGCGCAGGGTCTTGCGGCGCTGGTTGAACGCTTCGCGTACCACGCGCTCGAGCAGGCGATGATCCTTGGCCGGGTGCGGCAATACGGCGTGCGGCACCAGACGGACGATGGCCGAGTCGACCTTCGGCGGCGGGTTGAACGCGCCCGGGCCGACGTTGAACAGGTGTTCCACGCGGCAATGGTACTGAACCATGATCGACAGACGACCCCAGTCGCCACCACCGGGGCCCGCGGCCAGGCGCTCGACCACTTCCTTCTGCAGCATGAAGTGCATGTCGCGAATGATGCCGGCGTTATTCAGCAGGTGGAAAATCAGCGGCGTGGAGATGTTATACGGCAGGTTGCCGACCACGCGCAGGCTGTTCGGCGCGGCGTTCAGTGTATTGAAGTCGAACTTCAGCGCATCGCCCTGATGCAGGTTGAAGTTGCTCTTGCCGGCGAACTGCTGGTTGAGGATCGGGATCAGGTCCTTGTCCAGTTCCACCACGTCGAGTTGCGCGCCGGAGTTGAGCAGGCCAGCCGTCAGTGCGCCCTGGCCCGGGCCGATTTCCAGCATGCGGTCGCCGGATTTGGCGCTGATGGAGCGCAGGATGCGGTCGATGACGCCGGCATCGTGCAGGAAGTTCTGGCCAAAGCGTTTGCGCGCCTTGTGTTGGTATTGCTCGGTCATAAACGGGTCTCGGCCATCTGGTAGGCGGTTTCCAGGGCGACCTGCAGGCTGCCGGTGTCGATCTTGCCGCTGCCGGCCAGATCCAGGGCGGTGCCGTGGTCGACCGAGGTGCGGATGATCGGCAGGCCAAGGGTAATGTTGACCGCGGCGCCGAAGCCTTTGTACTTCAGCACGGGCAGGCCCTGGTCGTGGTACATCGCCAGCACTGCATCGCAGTGCTCCAGATATTTGGGGGTAAACAGAGTGTCGGCAGGCAGCGGGCCACGAAGGTCCATGCCCTCGCCGCGCAGGCGCTCTAATGTAGGTTCGATGATGTCGATTTCTTCATGGCCCAGGTGTCCGCCTTCACCGGCGTGCGGGTTGAGTCCGCAGACCAGGATGCGTGGCTGGGCGATGCCGAATTTGTCTTGCAGGTCGGCGTGCAGAATCCGTGTGACCCGCTCCAGCCGATCAGGGGTGATTGCATCGGCAATCTCGCGCAGCGGCAGGTGAGTGGTGACCAGCGCCACGCGCAAACCGCGGGTGGCGAGCATCATCACCACTTGTGCGGTATGGGTCAGGTCGGCGAGGAATTCCGTATGCCCGGAGAACGGGATGCCTGATTCGTTGATCACGCCTTTGTGTACCGGAGCGGTGATCATCCCGGCGAAATCGCCGTTCAGACAGCCGTTGCCGGCGCGGGTCAGGGTTTCCAGAACGAATGCGGCGTTAGTCTTGTCCAGTTGCCCGGCAACCACGGGGGCGCTGAGCGGGGTATCCCAGACGTACAGGCTGCCGGCGGGTGCCGGTACATCCGGCCAGTGATCTGGCGCCACCTCCAGCAAAGTGACGGCCAGCCCCAGCTGCGCGGCCCGCTCGAGGAGCAGGTCGCGGCTGGTGATGGCAATCAGGGGGTGTGGCTGGGCTTGCGAGGCGAGCAGCAGGCACAGGTCGGGACCGATGCCGGCTGGTTCGCCGGGTGTCAGCGCGAAACGCTTGGGTTTCACTGCGCTGCCTGGTCTGCACCAGGGAGTTTGATTTCTACGTAGGCTTCTTCACGAATCTGACGCAGCCAGTTTTGCAGCTCTTCATCGTATTTTTTGTTACGCAGAACGGTCATTGCCTGTTGCTCGCGGGCCTGCTCGGTGCTGTCGGTGGCGCGGCGGCCAAGGACTTCCAGAACGTGCCAGCCGTACTGAGTCTGGAACGGCTTGGACAGCTGACCTTGTGGGGTCTTGGCCATCACTTCGCGGAATTCCGGTACCAGTGCGTTCGGGTCGATCCAGTTCAAGTCACCGCCGTTGAGCGCCGAACCCGGGTCTTCGGAGTAGTTCTTCGCCAGTTCAGCGAAGTCTTCACCCGCCAGGATGCGCTCGTACAGCGACTGCACCAGCGCTTTGGTCTTGGCTTCGTCGCGGATCGGGCTTGGCTTGACCAGAATGTGGCGCACATGCACCTCATCACGCATCTGGGTTTCACCGCCACGCTTGCCGAGCACTTTCAGGATGATGAATCCACCTGGTGTGCGTGCCGGTTGGGTGATATCACCCACCGCCATGTTGCTCAGCTCGCGATCGAACGGAGGTGGCAGTTGAGCGGCTTTACGCCAGCCCATGTCGCCGCCTTCCAGAGCGTTGTCGCTGCCGGACTTGGCAACGGCCAGTTGACCGAAGTCAGCGCCTTGCTTGAGTTGCTGGTAAACGTCCATGGCCTGACGGTAAGCGCTCTGAATCGCTTCAGAGTTGGCACTTTCCGGCGTTGGAATCAGGATGTTCGCCAGGTGCAGCTCCTCGGACAGTTGCATCTTGCCCAGGTCGGAGGCGAGGAAGTTCTTCACTTCCTGCTCGGAGACCTGGATGCGTTCTGCCACGCGGCGCTGACGCACACGGCTGATGATCATTTCGCGCTTGATCTGGTCACGGGCGTCGTCGTAGGACAAGCCGTCGTGAGCCAGAGCAGCGCGGAATTGATCCACGGTCATGTTGTTGCGCTGAGCGATAGTGCCGACCGCCTGGTTCAGCTCTTCATCGGTAATGCGGATGCCGGAGCGTTCGCCGATCTGCAATTGCAGGTTTTCGACGATCAGACGCTCGAGCACCTGCTGATCCAGCACGCCGGGAGGCGGCATGCCGCCCCCGCGCTTGGCGATGGTCTGCTGAACTTCGTGGACACGCTGGTCCAGTTGGCTCTGCATGACCACGTCGTTATCAACGATCGCGACCACTTTATCGATGGACTGTACTGCGGCGTTCGCCGCAGTACCCAGGAACAGCGCGCCCAGCAGCAGCGGGCGCAGACAATCAGAAAGCTTGGTCTTCACGTTGACGATAACCTTGGATGCCTTTGTCGAGGAAGGTTTCAGTCTTGGCGCCGGTAAGGCCGCCGAGTCCCTTCAGAACAATTTGGAGGAAGACGCCGTGGTCGCCTTTTTCGTTTTGCGGAGCTTCCTGACTGAATTCGTCGTAGGAAACCCAGTAACGGTTGATCAGGCGAAGTTTCCAGCAGCAGTTGTCGTACTCGAAACCACCGAAGGCTTCCAGCGTACGGTTGCGGTTGTAGTCGTACTGCCAGCGGCTGATTGCGCTCCATTGTGGAACGATCGGCCAGATGACCGAGAAGTCATGCTGCTGGATTTTGTAGTAGTCCTTCACGTAGCCAGGCTGCCCCGGGGTGCCGTAATCGCCACCGCCCACCGACCACTTACCGGTGGTCTGGTCGTAGCGAACCTGGTCGTTACGATAGCGATAGCCGACGTTGACGACCTTGTTCGGGTTGTCCTCAGGCTGGTAATGGAACATCGCACTGCCGGAGCGTGGGCTGCGGCTGTCCGGGTCCCAGTTGTAGTCGGCAGTGGTGCGCCAGTCGCGGTTCCAGCGGTATTCGTATTCCAGTGCGTATGGCGATACGTCGGACTGGGCATCTTTGCGATCCTTGAACGCGATGCCTGGCAGTTGTACTTCACGATCCTTGAAGTAGTAAGCCTGGCCGACGCTGATGCGCTGACGCTCGAAACCGTTGTCTTCGATCCAGCGGCTGGTCACACCCAACGACAGCTTGTTCTCGTCGCCGACGCGGTCGGAGCCGGAGAAGCGGTTGTCGCGGAACAACGACGCGTAGTTGAAGGTGTATTCACTGGTGTCGAATACTGGAATGTCTTCCTGATCAACCTTGGGTACATAGAGGTAGAACAGACGCGGTTCCAGGGTCTGGCGATAGTTCGTGCCGAAGTACGACGTGTTGCGGTCGAAGTACAGGCCGCTGTCGACGCTGGCGATTGGTACGCCACGGTTCTGGTTGCTGTCGAACTTGCCATTGAGCTTCTGGTTTTCCGGCGACATTGCAGCAATCTGCGATTTGCCAGTGCCGTCCAGATCCAGTTGGTACTGGGTGTACTGGTACTTGAGCGACGGCTTCAGGAAACCGTAGGTCCAGTTCATCGGCAGGCTGACGCCAGGCTTCAGGTTCAGACGGTCGCCGTTGGCACGCGCCAGGCCCTGTACGTTGGTGTCCAGGCGCGGCGTAACGGTGCCATCTTCATCCGTGAAGTTGCCGTTTTGCAGGTCACGATCGAACCGGACAATTTCGGTCTCATAATCGAAATTCAGACCTTCCGGGTGATACGGCAGCTGACCATTGAAGGTGATCTGCGGCAGACGGCCGTAAGGCGTGATGTTCGAAACGGTTGCCAACTGGTACTGCTGCGCATTCAGGCGAGCGGTGTAGCTGTCGCCGCGGTAGGTCACCGAACCCTGCTGGTTCACATAGTCAGAGCTCTTCACACCGATCTGATCGGTGGTCAGATCCTGGAAGTAATACGGATCGCTGATCTTGGTGTAGTCAACCTGGGTGAACACACGGGAGTCAAGACCACCCTTGTGCTGCCAGTTGTACATGTAGCGATTTTTTTCGTAATCAGACTGTTTGCTGCGATCGGTATCTTCGTCGTTCAGATACGCCGCACCGAACTGGCCTTCGCTGGACTTGGTCAGGTAGCGGAACTCGCCTTCGACCAGCATGCCGCGCTTGCTCATGTAACGCGGGTACAACGTGGCATCGTAGTTCGGTGCCAGGTTGAAGTAGTACGGGGTGACCAGCATGAAGCCGGTGTCGCTGCCGGTGCCGATGGTCGGCGGCAGGAAGCCCGACTGACGACGGTCATCGATCGGGAAGTAGATGTACGGCGTGTACAGGATCGGAATGTCCTTGACCCGCAGTGTCACGTTGGTCGCGGTACCGAAGCCGGTGGCAGGGTTCAGGGTGATGTTGTTGCCCTTGAGCTGCCAGGCGTTGCTGTTCGGTTCGCACGTGGTGTACGTGCCGTCCTTCAAGCGGATGATCGCGTTTTCGGCACGCTTGGCGTACAGCGCGTTACCGCGGATGCGCGATTTGTGCAGCACGTATTCGGCGTTGTCGACCTTGGCTTCACCGGTATCGAGCTGCACATCGGCGTGGTCGCCGACGATCAGTGCACCGTTGTCGCGAATGCGCACGTCGCCGTTGAGTTCGGCGCGGCTCTCGGCCTGGTACAGGCTGGCCTCGTCGGACTCGACCTGCATGCTGCCCTGACGCAGGACCACGTCGCCGGCCAGCGTACCCACCTGATCTTCGGTGTTGTAGCGCGAGGCTTTGGCGCCGATAAAGGTCGGTGCGTCACTTTTATTCGTCTTGTCATTCATGCCAGGACGAATCGGTTCGATATAGGAACCAGAGCAGTAAGGACCGGTCTCGGCCAATTGGGCGGCGGTGAGCTTCTCGCGCGGAACCCAGTCGAGGTGACTGTAGTCTTCGCTACGGGATTTCAGGCCGCGACCTTTGGCTTCGGTGACCAGCACAGGCTTGGCGCCGGTGTCGGAAGTGGAACCGTTCTGGGCCGGGGCTTCGCCAGCGGCGCTGACGGCACTGCCGTCATGCACCGGACGCGGCGGCAATGCAGCTGCCGGCGTCTTGGGCGCACAAGCCCAGCCACCCGTTGCCGAGACGGCGCAGTCATACTGCTCGGCGGCGACAACGAATTGACTGGCCAGAGGTTGCATAGCCAGCAGACTGCCGGTTACCAACAACGGAAATTTTTTACGAAACGCGGGGGATTTCAATGCCATCTTATTAGTCCGGGCTTCCTGCGTGCCATCTGCCCGCGGTGTGGGCCGCACGCCTCTCGATGGTCTGAAAAAGATGCTGGATAATAAAGCATGACCCGCTTGACGGCTAGCGCCGTCGGAGACCCTTGCAATGCCTGACCAAGATGTACGCTTGCAACACCTGAAAGTTTGGCTCGATGAACAGTTGGCAATCCTTTTTGCAGATCAGGGCTGGGGCGCCGTACCCCCGGCCACGTTGACCGCGGCCAGCAGCGACGCGAGTTTCCGGCGGTATTTCCGCTGGGAAGGAGCGGGCCGCAGCTTCGTCGTGATGGATGCTCCGCCACCCCAGGAAAACTGCAAACCGTTCGTGGATATCGCCTTTTTACTGGCGAAATCCGGAATTAATGTGCCGAAAATTTATGCAGAAGACCTCGAACGCGGATTTCTTTTGCTCAATGACCTGGGCAACAAGACCTATCTCGACGTAATCGACAGCGAAAATGCTGACGTTTTGTTCAGCGATGCGCTGCAATCTCTGCTGGCTTTTCAGCAATTGCCGATGGTCGCACCACTGCCGAGTTACGACGTGGCACTGCTGCGCCGCGAACTGGAACTGTTCCCCGAGTGGTACGTGAAGCGCGAACTCGGCATCGAGTTTGATGCAGCACAGCAGCAACAGTGGCAAGCCGTCAGCGATCTGCTGATCGACAGCGCTCTGGCCCAGCCGAAAGTGTTGGTGCACCGCGACTACATGCCGCGCAATCTGATGCTCAGCGCGCCGAATCCCGGTGTGCTCGACTTTCAGGACGCGGTCTACGGCCCGGTCACCTACGACGTCACCTGCCTGTTCAAGGACGCCTTCCTCAGTTGGCCTGAAGAGCGTGTGCGTGGCTGGCTGGAAAGTTACTGGCAGCAAGCCGCTGCGCTGAACATCCCGGTGCAGGCCGATTTCGAAGACTTCCTGCGCGCCAGCGACCTGATGGGCGTACAGCGTCACCTGAAAGTCATCGGCATCTTCGCCCGCATCTGCCATCGCGATGGCAAGCCGCGCTATCTGGCCGACGTGCCGCGTTTCTTCGCCTATATAGAAGCGGTGATCGCTCGTCGTCCTGAACTGGCGGATCTGCAGGCGTTGCTCGCCAGTCTGCGTGGCGGAGTGACTGCATGAAGGCCATGATTCTGGCGGCAGGCAAGGGCGAGCGCATGCGCCCGCTGACCCTGACCACCCCCAAACCGCTGGTGCGTGCCGGCGGCGTACCGTTGATCGAATATCACCTGCGCGCGCTGGCAGCGGCCGGTTTCAGCGAGATCGTGATCAACCATGCCTGGCTCGGTCAGCAGATCGAGGATTATCTGGGCGACGGTTCGCAGTTCGGCGTGAGCATCCAGTACTCGCCGGAAGGTGAGCCGCTGGAAACCGGCGGCGGGATTTTCCGCGCCTTGCCATTGCTCGGTGACGACGCGTTCCTGGTGGTCAACGGTGACATCTGGACCGATTACGACTTCAGCGTGCTGCATCAACCGATCAATGGTCTGGCGCATCTCGTACTGGCGGACAACCCGGCCCATCATCCGACGGGCGATTTCACCCTGTCTGATGGTCGGGTGAGCGATGGTCAGCCCGGTGCGCAAACCCTGACCTACAGCGGCATTGCCGTGCTCCATCCGCAGTTGTTCGATGGCTGCGCCGACGGCGCATTCAAGCTCGCACCATTGCTGCGCAAAGCCATGGCCGATGGACAGGTCACGGGCGAGCGTCTGAAAGGCCATTGGGTGGATGTCGGTACGCATGAGCGTCTGGCCGAAGCTGAAGCATTGATAGAAGCGAGTCGTTGATATGTTGTGGCCAGGGACTCTGATTGGAGCCGGAGCAGGTTTTGCGATCGCCAGCATTCCGGGGGCCATGCTTGGGGCATTGTTGGGACAGGCGCTGGATCGGCGTCTGCACTTGCAGAGCTGGGGGCACTTGCGGGAAAAACTCGGCGGCCGGCCGATGTTGCGCAACGACGAATTGCTGTTCGTGTTGCTCGGGCGTCTGGCCAAGAGTGACGGGCGGGTGACGGACGGTCATATCCAGCAGGCGCGCAATGAAATGAACGCCCTGGAAATGAGCGAACCGGCGCGGCGGCGGGCGATTGCCGCGTTCAATCGCGGCAAGTCCGGCGGCGACCGCCTGCGCGGTTATCTGCGACGCCTGAGTGCTCAGCCGCATGCTGCCGAAGGCGTGTTGCGCGCGTGCTGGCGGATGGTCTGGGCCGACGGTCGCGCGGGCGTCAGTGAGCGTGAATTATTGGCGCAGTGGGGCAAGTGGCTGGGGTGGACAACGCACCAGATCCAGGCGCTGGCCAATGATTACGAGCCGAACAAACGGCCGATTGTCAGTGCGGCGATGAGTTATCAGGAAGCGATGCGCCTGCTCGGCGTGTCGGCGACCAGCGAGCCGGCGCAGATCAAGCGCGCCTATCGACGACTGCTCAGCCGTCATCACCCGGACAAGATCGCCGGCAGCGGCGCAACGTCGGAGCAGGTGCGTGACGCGACCGAGAAAACCCGCGAGCTGCACAACGCGTTTACGTTGATTCGGGCGCGACGGGATTTTCGCTGATCGTTAGAAGTTAGTTGTTGATGAGGGCCTCTTCGCGAGCAAGCCCGCTCCCACTTTGATCGCATTTCAGCTGAAGGAACGCGATCAGGGTGGGAGCGGGCTTGCTCGCGAATGGGGCGACTCGGTCTATCAGTCAGTCTTCTGCGGATTCAACCAGCCACGCACCCGCCGGAACAACTGTTCCTGCTCAGCCTTTTTATCCGGCAACGCCTTGAGCGCCACCTGGCTGAACGCTGAAGTCTTCAAGCGCTTGCTGGCCTGCATGCGTTCCAGCGCCGCGGTGCGATCCAGCGCCTTGTCCATGTAGAAAATATCCGCCGTCGGCAACTTCAGGGTCGGCGTTAGCTCGGCCAGTGGGGGTTTGGCCTTGCTTGGCGTTTGCGCATCGACCATCACCAGCTTCTCGACCTGCGAACTCTGCCGCTCGCTGAGGAAGCGCGCTGCCCAGTACGCGCCCGTGCCGTGACCGAGGACGACGACCCGGCGTGCGCTTTGTTGCTCAGCGTAGGCAATCGCCGCGTCGATCCGCGCGAAGATGCGCTCGGCATCCGCCTTGGACTGTTCTTCAGTCGTTTCGGCAACCACTTGATCCGCCACTTCCGCTTCACCGCCCGCCGCCTGTTCGATCGGTTGCGCGGTGGTGGAATCCTTGCTGCCACTTTCCGGGGCTTTCGGCGCGGCGGCGGGCGCAATCACCCGCGGGGCGATGACATCGCTTTGCAGATCCGGCAGGGTGATGCTCAGGCTGCTCCACTCGACGTCGGGCAATTTGTTGCGCAGCGGGCCGATCACTTGCGGCCAGTCAGCGGTTTCGCCGGCGCCCGGGACGATAATCACCGCACCTTTCGGGTCGGCGGTGTTGGCCGGTTTCCACAGGGCGAGGAAAGTGTCGGCGCCGGCCTGCAGTTGCTGCTGTTCTTGCGCCGGGACTTTGCGTTCGAGTGCCGCGGCTTCTTCCTGACTACGCTCAAGCAGTGGCTGGCGTTCGGCCGGTTTTTCGGTAGCCGGTTGCTCGGCGGTGGAGGCGGGCGCCGGATCGGCAGCCTCGACGGAAAACGCACAAGGCAGGATCAGCGACAGGCACAATGCTGGCATTGCCAGGCGGTAGACAGAGGGCATCGGTTATTCCAGGCCAGAAAAGTATCCCGGCAGCCTAATGGGTTGGTCAGAATTTGTCAGTGTACGAGACTTCAATGATGCGTTTTTGCTGCCTGTGGGTTATCGGCTGGTTGTGTTTTCCCTTGATGGGCTGGGCGGCGTCTGCGCCGGCGGCGCACGCGGCGCTGTTGACGCCCGGCGAGCAGCAATGGCTGGCGCAGCACCGAGAGCTGCGCGTCGGTCTGGTCTTGCAGGCACCGTACGCGCAGTACGACCGGCGTCTGCAGCGCTTGTCCGGGGCCAATGTCGAATTGATGAAGTCACTGGCCAAAACCCTGAATGTCGATCTGAGCTGGCGCAATTTTCAGGATCTGACACAACTGGAGGAGGCCGCTCGCGAAGGTGAAATCGACATCGCCCCGGGCCTGACCCAGACCCCGGAGGCACTGCGCCTGTGGCTGTTTTCCGATCCTTACATGCGTGTGCCGCAACTGGTGGTCAGCGACCAGAAGAGCGGCGGAGTGGTCGAGCTGGAAAAGCTCGACAGCCTGTCCCGCGTCGCCGTGCGCATGCCCAGCGTCACCGCCGATTATTTGCGCAGCAATTATCCGCACCTGAATCTGCAAGGCGTGCCGCTGGAGCGTCAGGCGTTGCAACTGTTATTGACTCAGCAAGCGTCCTACGCCGTGGTGGACGAAGCGCAACTCGGGCGATTGTCCGCCGAGCCGGAGTTCGCCGGGCTGGTGGTGGTCGGCGATATCGGCTTGCCGCAGCTGTTGCGAGTCGCCACGCGGCGGGACTGGCCACAGTTGGCCGGGATTATCGAAAGCGCCTTGCGGGCGATCCCGGCCAAGGATCTGGAGCGCCTGCACAACCAATGGCTGCAACCCAAGTACCCGCGCCTCACCGAATCGCCGGGGTTCTGGCAGAACCTCAGTCTGCTGTTTGCCGTGTTGCTGCTCAGTTGTGTGGCCATCGTGGTCTGGCAGCGACGCCAGCAACATAGCCTCGAACAGCGCCTGCTGGCGGCCCGGGAAGATATTGCCCTGCGCGCGGCCAGCGAAGAAGCCTTGCGCCTGACCCAGTTTTCCATCGATCAAAGCACCGTCGGCATTCTCTGGGTCAACTGGGACAGCCATGTGCGCTACGCGAACCGCGCGGCGGAACACATGCTCGGTTATCCACAGGGCGCGCTGATCGAGCGGCCGCTGATCGACTTTGAACCCGGCCTGCACATGGACCGCTGGCTCAACCTGTGGAAACGCGCGCGGGCCAGTGAAGAAGGGCCGCTGAGCTTTGAAACCAGTTGCGTGCGCGCTGATGGCAGCATCCTGCCGGCGGACGTCTCGCAGAGTTTTCTGCGTTTTCGCGACAGCGAGTATCTGGTGGTTTACCTCAACGACGTCACCGAGCGGCGTCGCGCTCTGGCCGCCCTGCAGGAAAGTGAAGCGCGCTTGCAAGGCATCGCCGCCAACGTACCGGGGCTGGTGTTCCGTCTGGAGCGGGCGGCGGTGACCGGGCAGATCGATTTCGCCTACATCAGTGAGGGCAGCGAGAGTCTGGTCGGTTACGCGCCGGCCGCCATCGCGCACCGTGACATGGGCTTGCGCAGTCTGGTGCATCCCGACGACAGGGCCAGTTACCACCAGACCCAGGATCAGGCGCTGGACACCGACAGTGACTGGTCGTGGCAGGGCCGCATCCTCACTCGCCAGGGCGAACAGAGGTGGGCCGAGATCAAGGCGATCACCCGCCAACTGGAGGATGGCGCCTATGTCTGGGACGGCATCGTCTGGGACATCAGCGAAAGCAAGCGCATTGAACTGGAGCTGGCCGCGTCCCGCGAGCAACTGCGCGAATTGTCGGCGCACCTGGAAAGCGTGCGCGAAGAAGAGAAGGCGCGAATCGCCCGGGAAGTGCACGATGAGCTGGGGCAGATGCTCACGGTGCTGAAACTGGAAACGTCCATGTGCGAGCTGGCCTATGCGCAGCTCGACCCGGGGCTGAACGAGCGCTTGAACAGCATGAAACGCCTGATCGCCCAGTTGTTCCAGTTGGTGCGCGATGTGGCGACGGCGCTGCGCCCGCCGATCCTCGATGCCGGGATCGCCTCGGCGATCGAGTGGCAGGCGCGGCGCTTCGAGGCGCGTACGCAGATTCCGTGTCTGGTGCAGGTGCCGGACAATCTGCCGGCGCTCAGCGATGCCAAGGCGATTGGCCTGTTCCGTATCCTGCAGGAGGCGCTGACCAACGTCATGCGCCATGCCCAGGCGCATACTGTGGAGCTGACGCTGGTGCTGGAAGGCGATGAGTTGTGTCTGACGGTCAGCGATGATGGCGTAGGCTTTGTCGCCACTGCGGATCGGCCGACTTCCTTTGGTTTGGTCGGTATGCGCGAGCGGGTGCTGATCATGGGCGGGCGCTTGCAACTTGAGAGTGAGCCGGGGGAGGGCACCAGTCTGCATGTGTGGGTGCCTGTGAATGAGGTCTGATGGTTATGTGGTGTTTGGGTCGACGCTTTCGCGAGCAGGCTCGCTCCCACATTGGAATGCACTTCCCTGTGGGAGCGAGCCTGCTCGCGAATGACCCTGGCGCTGAATAAGAATAATGGAGAAGAACGTGATCCGTGTATTGGTAGCCGAAGACCACACCATCGTCCGTGAAGGCATCAAGCAATTGATCGGCCTGGCCAAGGATCTGCAAGTGGTGGGGGAGGCGAGTAATGGCGAACAACTCCTCGAAACCCTGCGCAGCGTGCCATGTGAAGTGGTGTTGCTGGACATCTCGATGCCCGGGGTCAATGGACTGGAAGCGATTCCGCGGATTCGCGCGCTGAACAATCCGCCGGCGATTCTGGTGTTGTCGATGCACGACGAAGCACAAATGGCTGCCCGTGCGCTGAAGGTCGGCGCCGCTGGCTATGCGACCAAGGACAGCGATCCGGCACTGTTGCTGACGGCGATTCGCAAGGTAGCGGCCGGCGGGCGTTACATCGACCCGGAGCTGGCCGACCGGATGGTCTTCGAGGTCGGCCTGACTGACACACGTCCGTTGCATTCGCTGTTGTCCGAACGCGAGTTCTCGGTGTTCGAGCGCCTGGCCCAAGGCGCCAACGTCAACGACATCGCCCAGCAACTGGCCCTGAGCAGCAAGACCATCAGCACCCACAAGGCGCGGCTGATGCAGAAGCTCAACATCACCTCGCTGGCCGAGCTGGTGAAATACGCGATGGAACATAAACTCCTCTAAGCACACCGTATTTCTACTGTGGGAGCGGGCTTGCTCGCGAATGCGGTGTGTCATCCAATCATTCAGTGACTGACACACCGCGTTCGCGAGCAAGCCCGCTCCCACAGGGAATCTCCATCTGGCCTGCAATTGCGGACATATCCATTAGCGACAGGCGCTTTTGCCTGTTCTTGCGGCTCGCCGCTTGTCGCTTCCGCTGCGTTTGCCAAAACGCGCCATCCTTGTAGGGCAATCCCTACCCCCAACCTTCCATCCGGCTGAGGCGATTCTCTCCTGCGCCCCGATTTGCGTGACTGGCGCCAGCCACTAGGCTTGATCCACAGCAGTTACCAATAACAAAGGTGTGGGTATGAGCCAGGTCGATTCAAACGCAGGGACCAGTGACGTGCTGGTCAGCTTTCGTGGAGTGCAGAAGAGCTACGACGGCGAGAACCTGATCGTCAAAGACCTCAACCTGGACATTCGCAAAGGCGAGTTCCTGACCCTGCTCGGGCCGTCCGGCTCCGGCAAGACCACCAGCCTGATGATGCTCGCCGGGTTCGAAACCCCGACCGCCGGCGAAATCCTCCTGGCCGGCCGTGCGATCAACAACGTGCCGCCGCACAAGCGCGACATCGGCATGGTGTTCCAGAACTACGCGCTGTTCCCGCACATGACGGTGGCCGAGAACCTCGCCTTCCCGCTGACCGTCCGTGGCTTGAACAAGAGTGACGTCAGGGACAAGGTCAAGAAAGTCCTGAGCATGGTCCAGCTCGACGCGTTCGCTTCGCGCTATCCGGCGCAACTGTCCGGCGGTCAGCAGCAGCGTGTGGCGCTGGCCCGGGCGCTGGTGTTCGAACCGCAATTGGTGCTGATGGACGAACCGCTGGGCGCACTCGACAAGCAATTGCGCGAACACATGCAGATGGAGATCAAGCACCTGCACCAGCGCCTCGGCGTGACCGTGGTCTACGTGACCCACGACCAGGGTGAAGCCCTGACCATGTCCGACCGCGTCGCCGTGTTCCATCAGGGCGAAATCCAGCAGATCGCCCCGCCGCGCACCCTTTACGAAGAACCGAAAAACACCTTCGTCGCCAACTTCATCGGCGAGAACAACCGCCTCAACGGCCGTCTGCTCAGTCAGAGCGGCGAGCGCTGCGTGGTCGAGCTGGGCCGTGGCGAGAAGGTCGAGGCGCTGGCTGTCAACGTCGGCCAGACCGGCGAACCCGTGACCCTGTCGATTCGCCCGGAGCGCGTGAGCCTCAACGGTTCGAGCGACCAATGCGTCAACCGCTTCTCAGGGAGGGTGGCGGAATTCATCTATCTGGGCGACCACGTCCGGGTGCGCCTGGAAGTCTGCGGCAAGACCGACTTCTTCGTGAAACAGCCGATTGCCGAGCTCGATCCAGCGCTCGCGGTCGGCGACGTGGTACCGCTTGGCTGGCAGGTCGAGCACGTTCGTGCACTCGATCCGCTGTTAGAGGCGAACTGATCGCCCCCCGCAATACCAACACCAACCCTGCACGTGGAGAGAACAATAAATGTTGAGATCCCTGAAGTTGACAGCCCTGACCCTGGGCCTGATGGGTGCGGCACACGCGATGGCCGCCGGCCCTGATCTGACTGTGGTGTCGTTTGGCGGGGCGAACAAGGCCGCCCAGGAAAAAGCGTTCTACGCACCGTGGCAGGCGGCGGGCAACGGCAAGATCGTTGCTGGCGAGTACAACGGCGAAATGGCCAAAGTCAAAGCCATGGTCGATACCAAGAGTGTGTCTTGGGATCTGGTGGAAGTTGAATCCCCGGAGCTGGCCCGTGGTTGTGATGAAGACATGTTCGAACAACTCGACCCGGCGCTGTTCGGCAAGACCGAAGACTATGTAAAAGGCGCGATCCAGCCGTGCGGCGTGGGCTTCTTCGTCTGGTCGACCGTGCTGGCATACAACGCCGACAAGCTCAAAGCGCCACCCGCCAGTTGGGCAGATTTCTGGGACACCAAGAAATTCCCGGGTAAGCGCGGCCTGCGTAAAGGCGCCAAGTACACTCTGGAATTCGCGTTGATGGCTGACGGTGTTGCACCAAAAGACGTTTACAAAGTATTGGCCGGCAAGGACGGTCAGGATCGCGCCTTCAAGAAACTCGACGAACTCAAGCCTTACATCCAGTGGTGGGAGGCGGGCGCCCAACCGCCGCAATACCTCGCTTCCGGTGACGTGGTCATGAGCTCGGCCTACAACGGTCGCATCGCGGCCGTGCAGAAGGAATCCAACCTCAAGGTCGTCTGGAACGGCGGCATCTACGACTTCGACGCGTGGGCCATCCCGAAAGGTCTGGACAAGACCCGCGCCGATGCTGCGAAGAATTTCATTGCCTACTCGGTTCAGCCGCAGCAACAGAAGACCTACTCGGAAAACATCGCCTACGGCCCGGCCAACACGCAAGCGGTACCGCTGCTGAGCAAAGACGTACTGAAAGACATGCCGACCACCCCGGAAAACATCGCCAACCAGGTGCAGATCGACGTCAGCTTCTGGGCTGACAACGGCGAGCAACTGGAGCAGCGTTTCAATTCGTGGGCTGCGAAATAACCATCGCTCCCACTATGAGGGCTCCTGTGGCGAGGGAGCTTGCTCCCGCTTGACCGGGCTGGCGCACCAGTGCGCAGCACTCACAAAATTGGCACTGCCAACACAATTTTGGGGCCGCTTCGCAGCCCAGCGCGAGCAAGCTCGCTCGCCACAGGGAATCGCCATCCTCAGGCATGGTGTTTCAACACAACAGAGGTGGTTCGCCACCTCTGTAACGATCAAAGATTTGCGGAGTACGTCATGGCCATCGCCGTTCCCTTGAACGAGGGCACCAGCCCCACCTTGAAGCAGAAGCTCAAGCGCGCCGAGCGGGTCAACCGCTGGAAGGCCCAGGCGTTGATTGCGCCGCTGGTGCTGTTTCTGTTGCTGGTGTTCCTGGTGCCGATTGTGGCGCTGCTCTATAAAAGCGTCGGCAACCCGGAAGTGGTCGGCGGCATGCCGCGCACCGTGGCGGCCATCGCCAGTTGGGACGGCCGCGGCCTGCCCGCCGAACCGGTTTATAAAGCCGCCGGCGAAGACCTCGCCGAAGCCCGCAAAAACCAGACCTTGGGCGATCTGTCCAAGCGCTTGAACATGGAGTTGGCCGGCTATCGCAGCCTGCTGACCAAAACCGCCCGCGCGCTGCCTTTCGCCAGCGAGCCGGCCTCCTATAAAGAAGCCCTCGAAGCGCTCGACGAGCGTTGGGGCGATCCGGCCTACTGGCAAGCGGTGCGCCGCAACACCAGCAACATCACGCCTTACTACCTGCTGGCGGCAGTCGATCACCGCATCGACGACCTTGGTGAAGTGGCGCCGGCCACCCCGGATCAGGCGATCTACCTCGACATTTTTGCCCGGACTTTCTGGATGGGGCTGGTCATCACCGTGATCTGCCTGTTCCTCGCCTATCCACTGGCCTACCTGTTGGCAAACCTGCCATCGCGGCAGAGCAACCTGCTGATGATTCTGGTGCTGCTGCCGTTCTGGACTTCGATTCTGGTGCGGGTCGCGGCGTGGATCGTGTTGCTGCAATCGGGCGGGCTGATCAACAGCGCGCTGATGGCCATGGGCATCATCGATAAGCCGCTGGAACTAGTGTTCAACCGCACCGGGGTCTACATCTCGATGGTGCACATTCTGCTGCCGTTCATGATTCTGCCGATTTACAGCGTGATGAAAGGCATCTCGCCGACCTACATGCGCGCCGCGATCTCGCTGGGCTGCCATCCGTTCGCCAGTTTCTGGCGGGTGTATTTCCCGCAGACTTATGCCGGCGTCGGTGCCGGTTGCCTGTTGGTGTTCATTCTCGCCATCGGCTACTACATCACCCCGGCGCTGCTCGGCAGCCCGAACGATCAGATGGTCAGTTACTTCGTCGCGTTCTACACCAACACCAGCATCAACTGGGGCATGGCCACTGCACTGGGCGGCTTGTTGCTGCTGGCGACCGTGGTGCTGTATCTGATCTACAGCTGGCTGGTGGGCGCCAGTCGCCTGCGCCTGAGCTAAGGGGAATTTGAAATGCTGAGTCCTTACATGTCGCCCATCGAACGGGTGTGGTTCTACAGCTTGCGGATCCTCTGCGGCCTGATCCTGCTGTTCCTGATTCTGCCGGTACTGGTCATCGTGCCGCTGTCGTTCAACTCGGGCAGTTTCCTGGTGTATCCGCTACAGGGCTTTTCCCTGCACTGGTATCAGGACTTCTTCGCCTCAGCGGAATGGATGCGTTCGCTGAAGAACAGCATCATCGTCGCCCCCGCGGCCACGGTGCTGGCGATGGTCTTCGGAACCCTGGCCGCGATCGGCCTGACCCGTGGCGACTTCCCCGGCAAGGCGCTGGTGATGGCGCTGGTGATTTCGCCGATGGTGGTGCCGGTGGTGATCATTGGTGTGGCGAGTTATCTGTTCTTCGCACCGCTGGGACTGGGCAATAGCTTCTTCTCGCTGATCGTGGTGCACGCGGTGTTGGGTGTGCCGTTCGTGATCATCACCGTATCGGCGACGTTGCAGGGTTTCAATCAGAATCTGGTGCGGGCGGCGGCCAGCCTCGGCGCATCGCCGCTGACCACGTTCCGCCGGGTGACCCTGCCGCTGATTGCGCCGGGAGTGATTTCCGGGGCGTTGTTTGCTTTCGCCACATCGTTCGATGAAGTGGTGGTGACGCTGTTCCTCGCCGGCCCCGAGCAAGCGACGCTGCCACGGCAGATGTTCAGCGGGATTCGCGAGAACCTCAGTCCGACGATTGCTGCTGCGGCAACTTTGTTGATCGCCTTCTCCGTCATCCTGCTGTTAACCCTCGAATGGCTGCGCGGTCGTAGCGAAAAACTGCGTACCGCGCAGGTCTGACGCCCAGATCAAAAGCCACCCCCTCACCCCAGCCCTCTCCCCCAAGGGGGCGAGGGGGAAAGGGAGCAGATCTTCATGCTGTTCAGAATCTGAGTTCGACTCGGTATTGCACGTCGATGGACTTCGAGAGTGCAGCTCGGTCAGTCCCCTCTCCCTCCGGGAGAGGGTTAGGGTGAGGGGCTTTTGCTCTTGATTATTCACCAACTGAATACCAGACAACCCCAAACCCTCAACTACGCTTGTGCTCAGCTCCCACATCTATAAGAGGCTGCGCACGATGAGTCTGTCCCAGTTCAAAATCGCTCACAAACTGATCACCGGCGCCGGGGCCATCGAGCAACTGGCGGCGGAACTCACGCGGCTGGATATCGACAACCCGCTGATCGTCACCGACGCCGCGCTGGTCAAGTCCGGCACCGTGGAGCTGGCGCTGTGCCAATTGGGCGGGCGCGAGTACGAGATTTTCGATCGGGTGCTGCCGGACCCGGAAATCGCCATCGTCGAAGATTGCATGCGCGTGTATCGCGAGGGCGGGCATGACGGCTTGATCGGTCTCGGCGGCGGCAGTGCCATCGACATCGCCAAGAGCGTTGCCGCGTACGCCGGCTATCACGGCGCGCTGGAAGACCTGTTCGGCGTCGATCAGGTGCCGCGCAAAGGTCCGCCGCTGATCGCCATCCCGACCACCGCCGGCACCGGCTCGGAAGTGACCAACGTCGCCATCCTCTCCGACAAGGTTGCCCAACTGAAGAAAGGCATCGTCAGCGATTATCTGCTGCCGGATGTGGCGCTGGTCAGTCCACAAATGACCCTGACCTGTCCGCGCAGCGTCACCGCCGCCAGTGGCGTCGATGCGCTGGTGCATGCCATCGAATCCTATCTGTCGGTCAACGCTTCGCCGATCACCGACTCGCTGGCGCTCGGCGCAATCAAGTTGATCGCCAGGGCGCTGCCCAAGGCCTACGCCAATGGCGGCAATCTGCAAGCCCGGGAAGACATGGCCACCGCCAGCCTGATGGCCGGCATGGCGTTCGGCAATGCCGGGGTCGGCGCGGTGCATGCGTTGGCCTATCCGTTGGGCGGGCGTTTCAACATTGCCCATGGCGTCAGTAACGCCTTGTTGCTGCCGTATGTCATGACCTGGAACAAGATGGCCTGTGTCGAGCGCATGCAGGATATCGCCGAAGCCATGGGGGTGAAGACCGCTCATCTGAGCGCCACTGAGGCGGCGGACAAAGCCGTGCAGGCGATGACCGAGTTGTGTGCGGCGGTGGAAATTCCGGCCGGGCTGCGCAGTTTCGGTGTGCCGCAAGAGGCGATCCCGGCCATGGCTGTGGAGGCCGCGGGAATCGAGCGTTTGATGCGCAACAACCCGCGCAAGCTCAGCGCTGCGGATATCGAGAAGATCTACCGAGCGGCGTACTGATCATCGCGGTCACGGTGCGCGCACGGAAACTTGAGGTATACAATGCGCGCCATCGTGATTTAGCTCAGAAAAGGTGCGTCATGCAGCCCTTCGTAATTGCTCCGTCGATTCTCTCCGCCGACTTCGCCCGCCTCGGCGAAGAAGTGGACAATGTTCTGGCCGCCGGTGCCGACTTCGTCCACTTCGATGTCATGGACAACCACTACGTGCCGAACCTGACCATTGGCCCGATGGTCTGCGCGGCATTGCGCAAGTACGGCATCACCGCGCCGATCGACGCGCACCTGATGGTCAGCCCGGTGGATCGCATCGTTGGCGACTTCATCGAGGCCGGTGCGACGTACATCACCTTCCACCCGGAAGCCACGCTGCACGTTGATCGTTCGTTGCAACTGATCCGTGAAGGCGGCTGCAAATCCGGTCTGGTGTTCAACCCGGCGACCCCACTGGACGTGCTCAAGTACGTGATCGACAAGGTCGACATGGTCTTGCTGATGAGCGTCAACCCGGGCTTCGGCGGGCAGAAGTTCATCCCCGGCACCCTCGATAAACTGCGCGAAGCGCGGGCGATCATTGATGCCTCGGGCCGCGACATCCGTCTGGAAATCGACGGCGGCGTCAACGTCAACAATATCCGTGAAATCGCCGCGGCCGGTGCTGACACCTTCGTCGCCGGTTCGGCGATCTTTAATGCGCCGAACTATCAGGAAGTCATCGACAAGATGCGTTCCGAACTGGCGCTGGCGCGCCCATGAGCGGTTTTGAGCAGCTGTTCCCGGGGCAACTGCCACGGTTGGTGATGTTCGATCTGGATGGCACGTTGATCGACTCGGTTCCCGACCTGGCGGCCGCGGTGGACACCATGCTGCTCTCCCTCGGCCGCAAGCCTGCCGGCATCGAGGCGGTGCGCGAGTGGGTCGGCAACGGCGCACCGGTGCTGGTGCGCCGGGCGCTGGCCGGTGGCATCGATCATTCGGCGGTGGACGACGTCGAGGCCGAGCACGCGCTGGAAGTGTTCATGGAAGCCTACGGCGCGAGTCATGAGCTGACCGTGGTCTATCCCGGCGTGCGCGACACCCTCAAGTGGTTGCACAAACAGGGCGTGGCCATGGCGCTGATCACCAACAAGCCGGAGCGTTTCGTCGCACCGCTGCTGGATCAGATGAAGATCGGCCGCTACTTCAAATGGATCATCGGCGGCGACACCCTGCCGCAGAAGAAGCCTGATCCGGCCGCGCTGTTCTTCGTGATGAAAATGGCCAACATTCCTGCCTCGCAATCGCTGTTCGTCGGCGACTCGCGCAGTGACGTGCAGGCGGCGAAAGCGGCGGGGGTCAAGTGTGTGGCGCTGAGCTACGGCTATAACCACGGTCGACCGATTGCCGAGGAATCCCCGGCACTGGTGATCGACGATCTGCGCAAGCTAATTCCCGGTTGCCTCGGTACTGCCGCTGAGATAACGTTGCCCGACGCTTCTCAATCTCCTTCTGGAAACGCCATCGTGGTGGTCACCCGCAAACTCTGGATGAAAGTCATCAAGGCCCTGGCCCGCTGGCGTTGGCGCGCCTGACTGGTTCCTGGCCGGCTTGCCGGCGCGTTTGCATACCTGACTGTTAGCACCTCACACCACGAGGCACCTCATGATCCGCGAAGAATTCCTGCGCTTGGCCGCTGACGGCTACAACCGCATTCCGTTGGCCTGCGAAACCCTGGCCGACTTCGACACGCCGCTGTCGATCTACCTGAAACTGGCCGACCAGCCCAACTCCTATCTGCTCGAATCGGTGCAGGGTGGCGAGAAATGGGGCCGTTACTCGATCATCGGCCTGCCGTGCCGCACTGTGCTGCGGGTGCACGACCATCACGTGAGCATCACCGTCGATGGCGTCGAGACCGAAAGCCATGACGTCGAAGACCCGCTCGCCTTCGTCGAAACCTTCAAGGCCCGCTACAACGTGCCGACCATCGCCGGTCTGCCGCGTTTCAACGGTGGTCTGGTCGGCTACTTCGGTTACGACTGCGTGCGCTATGTCGAGAAACGTCTGGGCAAATGCCCGAACCCGGATCCACTGGGCGTGCCGGACATTCTGCTGATGGTCTCTGATGCGGTGGTGGTGTTCGACAACCTCGCCGGCAAGATGCACGCGATTGTCCTCGCTGACCCGGCGCAAGCCGATGCTTACGAGCAGGGGCAGGCGCAATTGCAGGAACTGCTGGAGAAACTGCGCCAGCCGATCACCCCGCGCCGTGGCCTGGATTTCAGCAAGCAACAAGCGGCTGATCCGGTGTTTCGCTCCAGTTTCACCCAGAGCGACTACGAAAAAGCCGTCGACACCATCAAGGAATACATCCTCGCGGGCGACTGCATGCAGGTCGTGCCGTCGCAACGCATGTCGATCGACTTCAAGGCGGCGCCGATCGATCTGTATCGCGCTCTGCGTTGCTTCAACCCGACGCCGTACATGTACTTCTTCAACTTCGGCGACTTTCACGTCGTCGGCAGTTCGCCGGAAGTGCTGGTGCGGGTCGAAGACAACCTGATCACCGTGCGCCCGATTGCCGGCACTCGTCCACGCGGAGCTACCGAAGAGGCGGATCTGGCGCTGGAAGAGGATCTGCTGTCGGACGACAAAGAGATCGCCGAGCACCTGATGCTGATCGACCTCGGTCGTAACGACACTGGCCGGGTTTCGGAAATCGGTTCGGTGAAGCTCACCGAGAAAATGGTCATCGAGCGTTATTCCAACGTGATGCACATCGTCTCCAACGTCACCGGCCAGTTGAAGGCCGGGCTGACCGCGATGGACGCGCTGCGGGCGATTCTGCCGGCGGGCACCTTGTCTGGCGCGCCGAAAATCCGTGCGATGGAAATCATCGACGAACTGGAGCCGGTCAAGCGTGGCGTGTATGGCGGTGCGGTCGGTTATTTCGCCTGGAACGGCAACATGGACACCGCGATTGCGATTCGTACCGCGGTGATCAAGAACGGCGAACTGCACGTGCAGGCCGGTGGCGGCATCGTTGCCGACTCGGTGCCGGCACTGGAATGGGAAGAAACCCTGAACAAGCGCCGCGCGATGTTCCGTGCCGTGGCCCTGGCCGAGCAGACCCCGGAAAGCTGAGTTCACACAGTCCCCCTGTGGGAGCGAGCTTGCTCGCGAATACGGCCTGACATTCAAAATGGATGTCGGCTGATACACCGCTTTCGCGAGCAAGCCCGCTCCCACATTGGATTGTGGTCTGGCATAAAAAAACGCGGCGCCTGTGAGGGCGCCGCGTTTTTTATGCCTACAGATCAGAAATCCAGACTGACCCCCACGTTCACCCCTTGCTGGGTGAAGTCATCATCCTTGCGCACGTTGTAGCTGGCGCGCAACGCCAAATCCTGCGTGAGCTTGTGGCTCACGCCCAGGTTCAGGCGATTGAGGTTGGTCTGCGGCTCGTAGCCTTCGAGGGTAAAGCGATTACCTGGCAGGCTGTTGAGGTTGATGGTCAGATCCTGGCGGTCGTCGTTGTACTCACGCTCGTGAGCGAATTCGCCGAACACTTCGGTCTGCGCGGTGATCTGGTACTTGCCTTGAATACCCAGGCCCAGACGCCGCGAGTTGCGTGACTGGTCATCGAAGGTCAGCGCTGTGGCGTCCGCGCCTTTTTCCGAATAACCATCGACTTCAGTCTTGCCGAAGTCGGCGCTGACAAACGGCGACAGGTGCCACGGACTGCTGGCCTGCTGCGCAATGTCGTAGCCGATGCGGCCGCTGATCGCCAGTACATAGCCGTCGGTGTCGCCTTTCTCCCCGCGCTCGTTGACCCCGAGCTGGAATTTACGCTTGAGACTGTCATAGTCGAGTTTGCCGGCGGTCATCGCCAGGTCGCCCCACCAGCGATCTTGCTGGTACTGGGCGAACGCGGTGCCCATGTAGGAGTTGAGTTTGTATTCGGAGTCAGCGTCGCCGGCTTCGAGTTTCTGGTGGTAGAGACCCGCGGCCAGACCGACCCGCCAGGCTTCGTTGACGCGATAGCTGCCGCCGATGTTCAGGTTATAGCCATTGCCATCGGCACTGGCTGCGCTGTGCTGGCTGTCGAAATCCTGATGTTGGCCGCCACCGGCGACAATCGCCCGCCATTGGCCGATGCCCTGCCAGTTTTCCCAGTCGGCCAGCCATTGATTGCGCAATTCGTCCTGGTGCGCGCGCAAGGCGCCTTGAGCCATTTCCGGCAGCAGGGTCAGTTCCCACGGGGCGGCCAGCAGGGAGTAGGCGTAGTCGGCGATCAGGCGTTGGCCGGCTTCGGTCGGGTGTACTGAGTCGTTGTAGATCAATTTGTACGGATCCGGCGTGGCACTGTTGATGCCGTATCGGGCGTTCTCGGTGCAGCTGTTACCGCTGAAGCAGGTGGCGGTCAGGTTCTGGTCGGTGGCGAGACCGAACTGCGCCGGGTTGGCGAACACTTCCTTGAGCAGCACTGGAATGTTGAGCGGGATGATTTCAGCGTTGATGCCCTGCAGCTGGCTGACCAGTTCGGTGTTGAACTGCGCGCTGAGCTGCGAGGTGAAACCCTGCAGCGGCGAGCCGTTGATCGCCGGGGTCAGACCGATGTCCGGCAGTAGCCAGACCATGATGTATTTGGCCCCGGCGCCTTGCAGTGTGCGTACGCTGTCGGCCAGGCGATCGGCTGCTGAACTGGCCTGATCGAGGCTGAGCACGCGACCTTGCAGGAAGTCGTTGCCGCCACCGGACAGGTAATACAGCGCGTTCGGATCGGCACGGAAGCCGTTCGACGGCAGGTAACCGGCGCGGGTGCGTTCACCGGTGGCCGACTCCGTGGTGATCGAGTCGAGAATCTGGTCAGTGCGATAGCCGCCGACCGCCCAGTTGTTGCCATCGGGCAAACCTTCGCTGGCGCGTACCGCCGAGGATGAAGAGGCGGTCTGGTTCGGATTGAAACCCAGCTTGCCGCCAATGATCTGGGTGGCATTAAGATCTCGGTTTTCCCCGGTTCCATCCTTGTAAAGCGGGCCGGTGCGGTTGGTGTAGCGCTGGGTGGCGCCGGCAGGGCCGCCCGGGTCGCTGAAGGTCCCGGCATCGTTCAGACTGTCGCCGAACACGATGAAGTTGGAATAGGGCGCGGGTGCTGCGTAAGCCTGGGCGCAAGCCATGGCGAGCAGGCATCCGGCAAGCGGTACGAACAACGTCTGTTTGATCATGAGCAAGTCCGTTTATTTATTGTTGTAGTGAACAAAACGACAGTACCAAAAACTTCCGGCCTTTTGCCATCGGTCGCGAACACCCCTGTTGTTTTGCCCCCCGTCAGCCCCGCCATATTGCACGCTCTGCCCAGCTAAGTTACTGTGCCGGAACGTATGAACGAGACCTTCCCCGTGTTGATCGTCAGCAAACTTCTGGATCAAGTCATCAAGGCACACGCCCGTTGGCGTTGGCGCGCCTGAATCTTTTCTGCCGGCCCGGCCGGATCTGTATCGCTTTGCCTTCCTTGCCCGTTTGAAATACCGCTGTGCCGACGCCACCTGTGCGTCCGACATCGTGCAGCGCCCTGCGGGCAAGTCATTCGAAGGCTGTCTTCAAGTCAGAATTCAAGAGGTTCGAAACGCCATGTTGCTGATGATCGACAACTACGACTCCTTTACTTACAACGTTGTGCAATACCTCGGCGAGCTGGGGGCCGAGGTCAAGGTCGTGCGCAACGACGAACTGACCATCGCTGAAATCGAAGCGCTCAACCCGGAGCGCATCGTGGTCTCGCCAGGCCCATGCACGCCGACTGAAGCCGGCATTTCCATCGAAGCCATCAAACATTTCGCCGGCAAACTGCCGATCCTTGGCGTCTGCCTGGGCCATCAGTCCATCGGTCAGGCCTTCGGCGGCGATGTCGTGCGTGCCCGTCAGGTAATGCACGGTAAGACTAGCCCGGTATTCCACGAGGACAAGGGCGTTTTTGCCGGTCTGAATCATCCGCTGACGGTTACCCGCTACCACTCGCTGATCGTCAAACACGATACTTTGCCCGAGTGCCTGGAGCTGACCGCGTGGACGCAGCACGACGACGGCTCGGTCGATGAAATCATGGGCCTGCGTCACAAGACCCTGAACATTGAGGGCGTACAGTTCCACCCTGAATCGATCCTGACTGAACAGGGCCATGAACTGTTTGCCAACTTCCTCAAACAAACCGGCGGCACGCGCTAAGGACTTCCATGAACATCAAGACAGCCCTGAGCCGTATCGTCGAACACCTCGACCTCAGCACCGAAGAAATGCGCGACGTGATGCGCGAAATCATGACCGGTCAATGCACCGAGGCGCAGATTGGCGCGTTCATGATGGCGATGCGCATGAAGAGCGAGAGCATCGACGAAATCGTCGGCGCGGTTTCCGTGATGCGTGAGCTGGCCGATCAGGTCGAACTCAAGACCCTCGACGGCGTGGTCGATGTGGTCGGCACCGGCGGTGACGGTGCGAACATTTTCAACGTATCGACGGCCTCCGCGTTCGTCGTCGCGGCAGCCGGTTGCACCGTGGCCAAGCACGGCAACCGTGCAGTGTCGGGCAAAAGCGGCAGCGCCGACCTGCTGGAAGCAGCCGGTATCTACCTGAACCTGACGCCGGTACAGGTCGCCCGTTGCATCGACAACGTCGGCATCGGTTTCATGTTTGCCCAGACTCACCACAAAGCCATGAAGTACGCCGCCGGCCCGCGCCGCGATCTCGGCCTGCGTACGCTGTTCAACATGCTCGGCCCGCTTACGAATCCGGCCGGTGTGAAACATCAGGTGGTGGGCGTGTTTACGCCTGCGCTGTGCCGGCCATTGGCCGAAGTCTTGCAGCGCCTGGGCAGCAAGCACGTACTGGTGGTGCATTCGAAGGACGGTCTGGACGAGTTCAGTCTCGCCGCGCCGACCTTCGTCGCTGAACTGAAGAACAACGAAATCACCGAATATTGGGTCGAGCCGGAAGATCTGGGCATGAAGAGCCAGAGCCTGCACGGTCTGTCGGTCGAAGGCCCGGAAGCTTCGCTGGCGCTGATCCGCGATGCACTGGGCAAGCGCAAGACCGAAAACGGCCAGAAGGCTGCCGAAATGATTGTGCTCAATGCCGGTGCGGCGCTGTACGCGGCTGACCTGGCGACCAGTCTCAAAGAAGGCGTGGCACTTGCGCACGATGCTCTGCACACCGGTCTTGCTCGGGAAAAACTCGAGGAGTTGGGTGCCTTTACCGCGGTATTCAAAGTGGAGAATGAGGGATGAGTGTACCGACGGTTCTGGAAAACATTCTGGCGCGCAAAGTCCAGGAAGTCGCCGAGCGCAGCGCTCGCGTCAGCCTGAGCGAGCTGGAAAGTCTGGCCAAGGCGGCCGATGCACCCCGTGGTTTTGCCCAGGCCCTGCTGGCGCAGGCCAAGACGAAGCAACCGGCGGTGATCGCCGAAATCAAAAAGGCTTCGCCGAGCAAAGGCGTGATCCGCGAAAACTTCGTGCCTGCCGATATCGCCAAGAGCTACGAGAAGGGCGGGGCGACCTGTCTTTCCGTGCTGACCGATATCGACTACTTCCAGGGCGCTGATGTCTACCTGCAACAGGCCCGCGCCGCGTGCAAATTGCCGGTGATCCGCAAGGACTTCATGATCGATCCGTACCAGATCGTCGAAGCCCGCGCGCTGGGCGCCGACTGCGTGCTGCTGATCGTCTCCGCACTGGACGACGTGAAAATGGCCGAGCTGGCCTCGGTTGCCAAAGGCGTCGGTCTCGATGTGCTGGTGGAAGTACACGATGGCGATGAGCTGGAACGCGCATTGAAAACCCTCGACACGCCACTGGTCGGGGTCAACAACCGTAACCTGCACACCTTCGACGTCAGCCTGGAAACCACCCTCGACCTGCTGCCGCGCATCCCGCGCGATCGCCTGGTGATCACCGAGAGCGGCATTCTCAACCGTGCCGATGTCGAGCTGATGGAAATCAGCGACGTCTACGCATTCCTGGTCGGCGAAGCGTTCATGCGCGCGGAAAGCCCGGGCACCGAACTGCAGCGCCTGTTCTTCCCGGAGCGTGGTGTACCGGTCAGTGGTTCGACCCTCGACTGACTCAGTCAGACCGAGTAGACGCCATCGCGAGCAGGCTCACTCCTACACTTGGAATGCGTTCCCCCTGTAGGAGTGAGCCTGCTCGCGATGACGACATAAGTTTCACCTCAGACTGAACGTCCTACGGAAACCTTATGATCCCTGCCTCCCTCACCATCGAAGCCGGCCTGCAAGCCGAACAAGACTTGTTGGCCTCGATCTGTGCCGGCGATGCCGAATTCGGCCTGCTGTTCTGGCAACCCAGTGATCGCGCCTTGGTCATGCCGCGTCGCCTCAATCGTCTGCCCGGTTTCGAGCATGCCTGCGAAGTCTCCGCTGCTGCCGGTTGGCCGGTATTGCTGCGGGAAACCGGTGGTGAACCGGTCCCGCAATCCGCCTCAACCGTCAACATCGCGTTGGTCTACGCCCCGCCCCGCAGCGAGGGTGATCTGAACCGCATCGAAACCGGCTACCGGCGTCTGTGCGATCCGATCTGCGAGTTGCTGGATGAGTTGGGCGGCACGTCGTCGTTGGGCGAAATCGCCGGCGCGTTCTGCGACGGTCGTTTCAATGTCAATCTCGATGGCCGCAAGATGGTTGGCACCGCTCAGCGCTGGCGCCAGAGTCAGGGCGGTCAGCGTCCGGTGGGGCTGGTGCATGGGGCGATGCTGATGGATAACGAGCGCGAGTCGATGGTCGCGGCGGTCAATCGCTTCAACGAGGCTTGCGGTCTGGAGCAGCGGGTACGGGCCGAAAGCCACATCGCCCTGCATGAGAAGTTCGTCGCGCCAACGGCTTTGGCGCGTCTTGATGAACTGTTTCGACTGATGCTGGCGCAGGTCTACGGCGCCTGAGTAGCGCGCTTAGCGCGTGCCGAAGACCACCATGGTCTTGCCTTTCACATCGACCAGGTTGCGTTCTTCAAGATCCTTGAGCACGCGACCGACCATCTCCCGCGAACAACCGACAATCCGCCCGATTTCCTGACGCGTCACCTTGATCTGCATGCCGTCCGGGTGGGTCATCGCGTCAGGTTGCTTGCACAACTCCAGCAGGCAACGGGCCACGCGACCGGTGACATCGAAGAACGCCAGGTCGCCGACCTTGCGCGTGGTATTGCGCAGGCGTTGTGCGATTTGTCCGCTGAGAACGTAAAGAATGTCTGGATCCTGCTGCGACAATTCGCGGAACTTCACGTAGCTGATTTCGGCGATTTCACATTCAACCTTGGCCCGCACCCAGGCACTACGCTCCTGCTCCTGACCCGCTTGTTCGAACAGCCCCAGCTCGCCGAAGAAGTCCCCGGCGTTGAGGTAGGCGATGATCATTTCGCGACCGTCGTCATCTTCGATGAGGATCGTCACCGAGCCCTTGATGATGAAGTACAGCGTGTCCGAGCGATCGCCGGCGCAGATGATGTTGCTCTTGGCCGCATGGCGACGGCGCTGGCAATGCATCAACAGCTTGTCGAGGTTCTTGATTTTGGGTGTGGGGGTAATAGCAACCATGGTTGTATCCCGAAAAGACTGCACGGTGATGTTTGATTTTTTATGAGGCGCTGAAGGCGGTCGCTACACAGGCTGACAATTGGCGCCAGCGAATTGGCGCCAGCTTACCAGACACTTCGTCGAAAATTCGAGAAATTACCTACACCGCAGAGGCATCCGTCCTAGGAACGCCAAGCGCTGTCAGAGCAAGGGCCTGTGCTAAGCTGGCGACCCTTTTTTCTACAGTGGAGTCTTGGCGATGAAGGCACGCATCCAATGGGCTGGCGAAGCCATGTTCCTCGGCGAATCCGGTAGCGGTCATGTCGTGGTCATGGACGGTCCGCCGGACGCCGGTGGTCGTAATCTGGGTGTTCGCCCGATGGAAATGCTCCTGCTGGGCGTTGGCGGTTGCAGCAACTTCGACGTGGTCAGCATTCTGAAGAAGTCGCGTCAGGCGGTTGAAAGCTGCGAAGCGTTCCTCGAAGCCGAGCGCGCGACCGAAGATCCGAAGGTGTTCACCAAGATCCACATGCACTTCGTGGTCAAGGGCCGGGGCCTGAAAGAAGCCCAGGTCAAGCGCGCCATCGAACTGTCTGCCGAGAAGTATTGCTCGGCCTCGATCATGCTCGGCGCGGCCGGCGTGGCGATCACTCACGATTATGAAATCGTCGAACTCGGCTGAGCCGACATTCAACTATCATAAAAGCAGTGCAGACTCTGGCGATCCCTCGCTGACGTCTGCATAATGCGCCACTTTTTTCAGGGCAGTGATCGGTCAGCCGACGGGTCATCCGCCTGAACAGATAACCAAAATCGCCATCGCGAAGAGGTGTTAACCGTCCTACGCAGGTGCGTTGTTCGCACTTGACGGGCATGCTTGATCACGCGGCCGGGCCGCATACATAGAGAGTTTTTAACGGTGAAAAGCAAACTCAAGCTCCACGGGTTCAATAACCTGACAAAGACCTTGAGCTTCAACATCTATGACATCTGCTACGCGGAAACCCCGCAAGACCAGCAGGCTTACGTCGAGTACATCAATCAAGAGTACAACGCCGAACGCCTGACGCAGATTCTCACGGAAGTTGTCGAAATCATTGGTGCCAACATTCTGAACATTGCCAGTCAGAATTATGAGCCTCAGGGTGCCAGCGTCACGATTCTGATCTCGGAAGAGCCGGTGACCCCGACTGACAGCCAGATCGAAGAGTCCCCGGGTCCATTGCCCGAAATCATCCTTGCCCACCTCGACAAGAGTCACATCACGGTGCATACCTATCCGGAAATCCATCCGGACGCCGGTATCGCGACGTTCCGTGTGGACATCGACGTGTCGACCTGTGGTGTCATTTCACCGCTTAAAGCGCTCAACTTCCTCATTCACCAGTTCGATTCGGACATCGTGACCGTGGATTACCGTGTGCGCGGCTTTACCCGTGACGTTGAAGGCAACAAGCACTTCATCGACCACGAGATCAACTCGATCCAGAACTACCTTTCCGAAGACACTCGCGACGCGTACCAGATGACCGACGTGAACGTGTACCAGGAAAACCTGTTCCACACGAAAATGCTGCTGAAGAACTTCGAACTGGACAACTACCTGTTCGGCGACGCCACCAGCAATCTGTCGTCCGAGCAGCGCGCTCAGGTGACCGAACGTGTGAAACACGAAATGCTGGAAATCTTCTACGCGCGCAACATGCCGACGTAAGATTCCCGGGCACAAAAAAGGCGACTACCGTGCGGTAGTCGCCTTTTTATTGCCGAAAAACAGAACCCTGTGGGAGCGGGCTTGCTCGCGAAGAGGCCCTTTGTGGCAATACAGATCTCAAATTCGATAAGTACTCTTGGTCATCACCTTCGCCAGCAGGCTCATTCCGAACTTCACCGGCGCCGGAAAGCGGAAACCACCCGCATCCAGTGCACTCTCCGCATGATGTTCTTCATCAATGCGCATCTGCTCCAGAATCGCCCGGGACTTCTCGTCCTCGGCCGGTAATTGCTCCAGGTGTTCGTTCAAGTGCTTGCACACCTGATGCTCAGTGGCCGCGACGAAACCGAGGCTGACCTTGTCACTGATCAGGCCGGCCACAGCGCCAATGCCGAACGACATCCCGTAGAACAACGGATTGAGCACGCTGGTATGGCTGCCCAGTTGATGGATGCGCTGTTCGCACCACACCAGATGGTCGATTTCTTCTTCGGCGGCGTGTTCCATGGCCGCACGTACCTGCGGCAACTTGGCGGTCAGCGCCTGCCCCTGGTACAGCGCCTGGGCGCAGACTTCACCGGTGTGGTTGATGCGCATCAGGCCGGCGACGTGGCGGGTGTCTTCTTCGCTCATCTGCACATCCGGCTGCACGATGGCGGGTGACGGGCGGTACGGCTGGCCACTGAAGGGCAGCAGGGTGCGCATCGCGGCATCGGCTTGCAGCAGAAGACGGTCAATCGGCGAGTAGTGACGTTGGGTAGTCATGCTGACCTCCGGGAAAAATCTCGACGGCCAGTTTAACCGAATCGGCCGGGGAAGGTTTGCGCTGGGTCATTTGCCATGCGGAGAGCACGGTGGTGTTTGTGTGGGAGCGGGCTTGCTCGCGAAGACGTCAGCACATTCAAAGTATCAGTGCCAGACAATCCGCTTTCGCGAGCAAGCCCGCTCCCACAGGGTCTGATGCAGTGAATCAGCCCGGTGGCCAGTTCATCTGACGCTGACCGAGTACGTGCATATGAATGTGATAGACGGTCTGCCCACCCTTTTCATTGCAGTTCATCACGACCCGGAAGCCTTCCTCGCAGCCCAGCTCCAGTGCCAGACGCTGGGCAGTGAACAGGATGTGCCCGGCCAGTGCCTTGTCGTCTTCGGTCAGGTCATTGAGGGTACGCACCGGTTTCTTCGGGATCACCAGAAAATGCACCGGTGCCTGAGGAGCGATGTCGTGGAACGCCAGAACCTGGTCGTCTTCGTAAATGATCTTGGCCGGGATCTCCCGGTTGATGATCTTGGTGAACAGAGTATCCACTGCTGTTTTCTCCGTTGTGTGGGCTGGCCTGAGTGTACGCATGGGGAATGCCCCCGCCCAGTGTTTTGCCGTAGGACAGTTCAGCGCGGGCAGTAAGCCTTGTTGACCATGCCGACAAGGGTGCGATTGAGCCAGCGCGAGCCGAGGCGTGGCAGGAAGGCGAACCAGCGATTGCGCCTCCCGGGAATGATGATGGCGCGGTTTTTTTCCAGCGCCCGCACGGTGTACAGCGCGACTTCCTCGGGACTCATCAGCAGCTTGCTGTCCTTGAGTTTGTCGCTGTTGAGCTGCGCCGTGCGGAAAAATGCAGTGCGGGTCGGGCCGGGGCAAAGCACCGAAACCTTGACCGCGCTCTGTTTGAGCTCGACCCGCAGGGCTTCGGAGAAGTGCAATACGTAGGCTTTGCTGGCGTAATAAGTGCTCATCCACGGACCGGGATTGAAAGCCGCCACCGAGGCGACGTTGAGAATCTGCCCGCCGCCCTGCAGCGCCATGCTGTTGCCAATGGCGTGGCACAGGCGGGTGAGGGCGAGGATGTTGACTTCTATCAGGTCCTGCTCGGTCATCCAGTCCTGGGCGAGGAATGGGCCGCAGGTGCCGATGCCAGCGCAATTGACCAGCAGATCGATCTGCCGGTCGCCTTCTTCCAGTTCCAGCAGGAACCCGGACAAGCGCAATGGCTCGCCCAGGTCGCAGGCACGGAACAACACCTCCACGCCAAAGCGCTGGGTCAGTTCGATCGCGATACTTTCCAGCTGATCACGCTGGCGAGCCACCAGAATCAGGCTGCGGCCGCGCCGGGCCAGAGCTTCAGCCAGGGCCAGGCCGATGCCGCTGGAGGCGCCAGTGATCAGAGCGTAACGGGTCATGCAATTCTCCATCGCAACAGCTCCGCGCCAGCGACGCAGGTGTCACGGCGGGGAGCGCTGTTCATTCTTTCGCAGAGTCTACAGGGGCCGGGGCCGCTTCGGCTGCATCGTCCACGGAATTCGCCGGTTCAGTCTCGACCTCGACTTCATCGGTGGTGACCGAGCCGCTTTCGTAGCTGCTCTCAAGGTTGCTTTCGTATTCCTGCTGAATGGCCGAGATGCCGCCGAGCATGCCGCCGGCAAATACCAGGGCGAAGAACACGATCCACAACGAGCACAACACTTTGACCGCGGTACTGTTGGGCGGCGGCGGCGGGCCGTAGCGGTTGGCGCCAGTGTTGCCCGGTACGACCATGATCACCAGCGGGAAGAAGCTGCCCACGAACGGCACCAGGTTCAGCAGCCACAGCCAGCCGGACCATCCGATATCGTGCAGGCGCTGCACGCTGAACAGGATGCTGACAATGATGAAGCCGAGGAACAGGAAGAACGCGAATATCCCGCCGATGATCAGACCGGTGGTGGAGTCGCCACTGACCAGTCCGAGCGCGAGCAGAGCGAATATGCCAACGATCGGCAGGGTTACCAGGCTCAGTACCATTGTCCAGGCCAAAAACCGCAGGCGACCGATCCGGCCTTCAACGCTGAAGGGCTTGAGCACAGCGAAGGCCGGCAGGTTCTCGCCAACCTCGGCGCGTGGTGGTGCGTAGGGGGATGCTGGTTCTGCAATGACGGGCTGATGTTCGTGCACGTCCGCCAGATTCAGCGCGATTGCCGTTTCCGCCTCGATCCGCGCGTCGATCCCGGTTTTGCTCAGTGCTTGCAGATACGTCTGCGCATCACTGTGAGTCAGGTCGCGCTTGAGGGCGACGGTGCTGCCGTTGAACAGGCGCTCGATGGCAGCGACATCGCTTTTGAACAGGGCCGCCAGATTGAGCTTGGCGGTGGTGAGATCGACGCCGGGCTGCAGAGCACCGTCGAAAACGATCTTGTAACGAGGTTCGCTCATGGTCGGGGCATCCTTGTCGCGAATCAATTGAAAGTCAGCAAGTGTAAGGCCAGTCGGTCGATCACTGGCCTGATTTTTCTCAGCGCGGCCAGCGTTTGGGCAATTGCGCCGCGCGTTCCAGCGCCTGACGATATTCCGCGTCGAGCCGGGCGATCAACTGGTCGACGCTCGGCAGGTCGTCAATCTGGCCTACGCCCTGGCCGGCCGACCACACAGTCTTCCAGGCCTTGGCTTCGTCGTTGATCGGCTTGAGCTTGTCACCGAAGTTGACTTCGCCCTTGCCTTGCAGCGCGGCCATGTCGAAACCTGCCGCCTCCAGGCTTTGGCGCATGAAGCTGGCCGGCACGCCAGAGACGGCAGGAGTATGAATGATGTCCGCCGCCTTGGCCGTCAGCAGCATGTCCTTGTAGGCGTCAGGCGCATGACTTTCGGTGGTGCCGATAAATCGCGTGCCGAAGTAGGCCAGATCCGCGCCGAGCAGTTGTGCGGCCAGGATCTCATGACCGTGGTTCAGACATCCTGCAAGCAGCAGGGTTTTGTCGAAGAACTCGCGGATCTCGGCGATCAGCGCAAACGGGCTCCAGGTGCCGGCATGGCCCCCGGCGCCCGCCGCAACAGCGATCAAACCGTCGACTCCGGCTTCGGCGGCCTTCTCGGCATGCCGGCGCGTGGTCACATCGTGGAACACCAGACCACCGTAACTGTGAACTGCGTCGACCAGTTCCTTCACTGCGCCAAGGCTGGTGATGACAATCGGCACCTTGTGCTCGACACAAATGTTCAGGTCCGCCTGCAGGCGCGGGTTGCTGTTGTGCACGATCAGGTTCACGGCATACGGCGCCGGGTTGTCCAGCGTCGCCAGTCCCGCTTCGATCTGCTCCAGCCAGGCTTTGAATCCGCTGCTTTCGCGTTGGTTCAGCGCCGGGAAACTGCCGACCACGCCGTTACGGCAGCAGGCGAGTACCAGCTCCGGGTTGGAGATCAGGAACATCGGCGCTGCCACTACCGGCAGGCGCAGACGTTGTTCGAGCAGAGCGGGCAGCGACATTGGAAATCCCCCGAGGTGTTATGCCTGTATAGAAGTTAGAACGGCTTGACCACGACCAGAATTACGATAGCCAGCAATATCAGAACCGGCACTTCATTGAACCAGCGATAAAAGACATGGCTGCGGGTGTTCTCGCCACGGGCGAAGCGTTTTACCTGCGCACCGCACATGTGGTGGTAACCGATCAGCAAGACCACCAGGGTCAGCTTGGCGTGAATCCAGCCGCCCATGCTGAAGATGCCCGGATTGAGGTAGATCAGCCAGCCGCCGAAGATCAGCGTGGCGATCATCGCCGGGCCCATGATGCCGCGATACAGCTTGCGCTCCATGACGCTGAAGCGTTCCTTGCTGATCGCGTCTTCACTTTGCGCGTGATAAACGAACAGCCGGGGCAGATAGAACAGCCCGGCAAACCAGCACACGACACTGACGATGTGAAACGCTTTGATCCACAGATAGAGCATTTTTAGTTATTCCCAGGTTCACGGTAGCCGGGATAGTAGAGGCTTGAGCGTCCGCACGTCACCTTGATGGTTGTCGCAGGGGCGCGCGGCCCCTATTATCGACGGCTTTCCAGTGGGTTCGTTGAGGGCAGGTTTATGGTCAAGGTCGGTATCGTCGGCGGCACGGGTTACACCGGTGTCGAACTGCTGCGTCTGTTGGCACAGCATCCGCAGGCAGAAGTGGTGGTGATCACTTCCCGATCCGAGGCCGGTCTGGCCGTGGCTGACATGTACCCGAACCTGCGCGGCCACTACGACGGTCTGGCGTTCAGCGTTCCCGATATCAAGACCCTTGGCGCTTGTGATGTGGTGTTCTTCGCCACTCCGCACGGTGTTGCCCATGCCTTGGCCGGTGAATTGCTGGCGGCGGGCACCAAGGTCATCGATCTGTCAGCGGACTTCCGTCTGCAGGACGCTGAAGAATGGGCCAAGTGGTACGGCCAGCCACACGGTGCGCCGGAATTGCTGGACGAGGCGGTCTACGGTCTGCCGGAAGTCAATCGCGAGCAGATCAAGAAGGCTCGTCTGATCGCCGTTCCCGGCTGCTATCCAACCGCTACGCAGTTGGGTTTCCTGCCGCTGCTTGAGGCGGGGCTGGCTGACACTTCGCGTCTGATCGCTGACTGCAAATCCGGCGTCAGCGGTGCCGGTCGCGGCGCGTCTGTAGGCTCGCTGTACTCCGAGACGTCGGAAAGCATGAAGGCTTACGCGGTAAAAGGTCACCGTCATCTGCCGGAAATTCGCCAGGGTCTGCGTCGCGCTGCCGGTAAGGACGTTGGTCTGACCTTTGTGCCGCACCTGACGCCGATGATCCGTGGCATTCACTCCACGCTCTATGCGACCGTGGTCGATCGTTCGGTGGATCTGCAGGCGCTGTTTGAAAAGCGTTATGCCAACGAACCGTTTGTCGATGTGATGCCGGCCGGCAGCCATCCGGAAACCCGCAGCGTACGTGGCGCCAATGTCTGCCGCATTGCAGTACATCGTCCGCAGGATGGTGATTTGGTGGTGGTGCTGTCGGTGATCGACAACCTGGTCAAAGGCGCGTCGGGTCAGGCGGTGCAGAACATGAATATCCTGTTCGGCCTGGATGAGCGCTTCGGCCTGTCCCACGCCGGCATGCTGCCGTAACACTTTCGGCAACACAGCAATAAGGCCCGTCAAACGGGCCTTTTTGCATTCTGGGCAGTTGGTCGGGTTTATTGATATACCGTAACAATAGTTGACCGATTTTCTAGGACAAGCGGATAATGCGCGTCATCACGCATTATGGCGGCGTAACGCCGGGAGATAGTCAGCATGAGCGTCGAATCCTTCACCCCCACGGCTTTGCAATTCACCCAAGGTGCTGCGCACAAGGTGAAGAGCCTGGTCGATGAAGAGGGGAATGATCGCTTGAAGCTGCGCGTATTCGTTACGGGCGGCGGTTGTTCGGGGTTTCAGTACGGCTTCACCTTCGATGAGGATGTGGCCGAGGACGACACCATCGTCGAGCGCGAAGGCGTGAGTCTGGTGGTCGATCCGATGAGTTTCCAGTACCTGGCGGGTGCCGAAGTGGACTACCAGGAAGGTCTGGAAGGTTCGCGCTTTGTGATCAAGAACCCGAACGCCACCACGACCTGTGGTTGCGGCTCTTCGTTCTCGATCTGATCGCACCTCGCTACACACAACAAAACGCCGCAGAGCCTTACGGTTCTGCGGCGTTTTTTTTGTTGTCGGCGTTTTGTTCAGTTGGGGTAAATGGCGCCGAGTATCCGCAGGCCTTTGGCGCCGGTGACGCTCGGACGGTTGGCGGCAATGCCTTCGAGGCAGCAATGGGCCAGCCAGGCGAAGGCCATTGCCTCGACCCAGTCCGGATCGACGCCGTGAGTGGCGGTGCTGGCCACGGTAGCGTTTGGCAACAGGTCGGCCAGACGCTTCATCAGCGTGACGTTGTGAGCGCCGCCGCCGCAGACCAGCATTTCCCGGGTATCGGCTTGAGCGGTTTGCAGCGACTCGACAATGGTCAGCGCCGTCAGTTCGAGCAGCGTTGCCTGGACGTTTTCAGGGGCGAAGCTCGGTAGCTCTGAGAGATGGTGTTCCAGCCAGGGCAGGTTGAACACTTCCCGGCCAGTACTCTTTGGACCTTTGGTCACGAAGAACGGATCGCTGAGCAGCGCTTTCAGCAAGACTGGCTCGACAGTGCCGGTGGCTGCCCACTGACCGTTGCGATCATAGTTCTCGCCGCGTTGCTGATGAATCCAGGCATCCATCAGCACATTCCCAGGGCCACAGTCGAAACCGGCTACAGGCCTGGTCGGCTCAATCAGACTCAGATTGCTGAAACCGCCGACATTCAAGACTGCACGGTTACCGCTACGCTCTTCGAACAAAGCTTCATGGAAGGCAGGCACCAGCGGCGCACCCTGGCCGCCAGCAGCCACATCACGGCTGCGGAAGTCACTGATCACGGTGATGCCGGTCAACTCGGTCAGTAGTGCGGGATTGCCGATTTGCACGGTGAAGCCGCGAGCGGGCTCATGGCGAATGGTCTGACCGTGGCTGCCGATTGCGCGAATGGCTTCAGGTTTGAGTTGCTGCTGATCGAGGAGGGTGTTGATGCCCTGTGCGGCGAGTTTTACCCAGTGCTGCTGGGCGAGCGCCGAGCGGGCGATCTCGTCAGGGCCGCTGACGCACAGGCCAAGCAGCTCGGTGCGCAGGGATTCGGGCATGGGGATGTAGTGCGTGGCGATCAGTCTGATCGCCGAGGTCTGCTCGATCAGGGCGATGTCCAGCCCGTCGAGACTGGTGCCGGACATCACGCCGATATAAAGAGCCATGCCTTAGCGCTTGCTCGAAGCCAGCATGGTGGCCTTCTCTTGGTCCATGCGGGCCATCAATGGCTGGCTCTGTGCAAGGAAGCGTGCGCGCTCGGATTTGGCGATCGGATCAGCCATCGGCAGCTTCTGGCCCAGCGGGTCGACGTGAACGCCGTTGACCTGGAACTCGTAGTGCAAGTGCGGTCCGGTGGACAGGCCGGTGGTACCGATATAGCCGATTACCTGGCCCTGCTTGACGGTGCCGCCGGTTTTCACGCCCTTGGCGAAGCCTTGCATGTGGCCATACAACGTGCGGTAGGTGTTGCCATGCTGGATGATCACCGTGTTGCCGTAGCCACCGCGGCGACCAGCCAGCAACACCTTGCCGTCACCGGCAGCCTTGATTGGCGTACCGCGTGGCGCTGCGTAATCGACGCCTTTGTGGGCGCGGATCTTGTTGAGGATCGGGTGTTTGCGGCCCATGGAGAATTTCGAACTGATGCGGGCGAAGTCCACCGGGGTACGGATGAACGCCTTGCGCATGCTGTTGCCATCGGCGGTGTAATAGCTGCTGTTGCCTTGTTTATTGGTGTAACGCACGGCGGTGTAGGTCTTGCCGCGGTTGGTGAAGCGCGCAGACAGGATCGGGCCGGTGCCCACTGCCTTGCCGTTGACCACTTTCTGCTCGTAGATCACGTCGAATTCGTCACCCTGGCGGATGTCCTGTGCAAAGTCGACGTCGTAGCCGAATACGCTGGCCATATCCATGGTCAGGCTATGGGACAGGCCTGCGCGGGCAGCGGATTGTGACAGTGAGCTATTGATCACGCCGTGCACGTAAGCCGTGCGAACGGTAGGTTTAGCGGTGACGCGGTTGAACGCATAGCCCTTGTCGTTCTTGGTCAGGGTAATGGTTTCTACGTCGCTGACCTTGCTGTGCAGGCTGGTCAGTTGGCCTTGCGGGTTCAGTTCGAACTCGAG
>NZ_CM146900.1:3525000-4865000 GCF_055755035.1 Pseudomonas sp. Ors-4-3C | reverse complement strand
CGTATGCGTACAAGCAGTGGGAGCCCACTTTGTTGGGTGACTGCGTACCTTTTGTATAATGGGTCAGCGACTTATTTTCAGTGGCGAGCTTAACCGAATAGGGGAGGCGTAGCGAAAGCGAGTCTTAATAGGGCGTCTAGTCGCTGGGAATAGACCCGAAACCGGGCGATCTATCCATGGGCAGGTTGAAGGTTAGGTAACACTGACTGGAGGACCGAACCGACTACCGTTGAAAAGTTAGCGGATGACCTGTGGATCGGAGTGAAAGGCTAATCAAGCTCGGAGATAGCTGGTTCTCCTCGAAAGCTATTTAGGTAGCGCCTCATGTATCACTGTAGGGGGTAGAGCACTGTTTCGGCTAGGGGGTCATCCCGACTTACCAAACCGATGCAAACTCCGAATACCTACAAGTGCCGAGCATGGGAGACACACGGCGGGTGCTAACGTCCGTCGTGAAAAGGGAAACAACCCAGACCGTCAGCTAAGGTCCCAAAGTTATGGTTAAGTGGGAAACGATGTGGGAAGGCTTAGACAGCTAGGAGGTTGGCTTAGAAGCAGCCACCCTTTAAAGAAAGCGTAATAGCTCACTAGTCGAGTCGGCCTGCGCGGAAGATGTAACGGGGCTCAAACCATACACCGAAGCTACGGGTATCACGTAAGTGATGCGGTAGAGGAGCGTTCTGTAAGCCTGTGAAGGTGAGTTGAGAAGCTTGCTGGAGGTATCAGAAGTGCGAATGCTGACATGAGTAACGACAATGGGTGTGAAAAACACCCACGCCGAAAGACCAAGGTTTCCTGCGCAACGTTAATCGACGCAGGGTTAGTCGGTCCCTAAGGCGAGGCTGAAAAGCGTAGTCGATGGAAAACAGGTTAATATTCCTGTACTTCTGGTTATTGCGATGGAGGGACGGAGAAGGCTAGGCCAGCTTGGCGTTGGTTGTCCAAGTTTAAGGTGGTAGGCTGAGATCTTAGGTAAATCCGGGATCTTAAGGCCGAGAGCTGATGACGAGTTACCCTTTGGGTGACGAAGTGGTTGATGCCATGCTTCCAAGAAAAGCTTCTAAGCTTCAGGTAACCAGGAACCGTACCCCAAACCGACACAGGTGGTTGGGTAGAGAATACCAAGGCGCTTGAGAGAACTCGGGTGAAGGAACTAGGCAAAATGGCACCGTAACTTCGGGAGAAGGTGCGCCGGTGAGGGTGAAGGACTTGCTCCGTAAGCTCATGCCGGTCGAAGATACCAGGCCGCTGCGACTGTTTATTAAAAACACAGCACTCTGCAAACACGAAAGTGGACGTATAGGGTGTGACGCCTGCCCGGTGCCGGAAGGTTAATTGATGGGGTTAGCTAACGCGAAGCTCTTGATCGAAGCCCCGGTAAACGGCGGCCGTAACTATAACGGTCCTAAGGTAGCGAAATTCCTTGTCGGGTAAGTTCCGACCTGCACGAATGGCGTAACGATGGCGGCGCTGTCTCCACCCGAGACTCAGTGAAATTGAAATCGCTGTGAAGATGCAGTGTATCCGCGGCTAGACGGAAAGACCCCGTGAACCTTTACTATAGCTTTGCACTGGACTTTGAATTTGCTTGTGTAGGATAGGTGGGAGGCTTTGAAGCGTGGACGCCAGTTCGCGTGGAGCCATCCTTGAAATACCACCCTGGCAACTTTGAGGTTCTAACTCAGGTCCGTTATCCGGATCGAGGACAGTGTATGGTGGGTAGTTTGACTGGGGCGGTCTCCTCCTAAAGAGTAACGGAGGAGTACGAAGGTGCGCTCAGACCGGTCGGAAATCGGTCGTAGAGTATAAAGGCAAAAGCGCGCTTGACTGCGAGACAGACACGTCGAGCAGGTACGAAAGTAGGTCTTAGTGATCCGGTGGTTCTGTATGGAAGGGCCATCGCTCAACGGATAAAAGGTACTCCGGGGATAACAGGCTGATACCGCCCAAGAGTTCATATCGACGGCGGTGTTTGGCACCTCGATGTCGGCTCATCACATCCTGGGGCTGAAGCCGGTCCCAAGGGTATGGCTGTTCGCCATTTAAAGTGGTACGCGAGCTGGGTTTAGAACGTCGTGAGACAGTTCGGTCCCTATCTGCCGTGGACGTTTGAGATTTGAGAGGGGCTGCTCCTAGTACGAGAGGACCGGAGTGGACGAACCTCTGGTGTTCCGGTTGTCACGCCAGTGGCATTGCCGGGTAGCTATGTTCGGGAAAGATAACCGCTGAAAGCATCTAAGCGGGAAACTTGCCTCAAGATGAGATCTCACTGGAACCTTGAGTTCCCTGAAGGGCCGTCGAAGACTACGACGTTGATAGGTTGGGTGTGTAAGCGCTGTGAGGCGTTGAGCTAACCAATACTAATTGCCCGTGAGGCTTGACCATATAACACCCAAGCAATTTGACTACTCGAAAGAGCATCAGATTGCGGTGTGTGAAGACGCAATGAACCGAAAGTTCGCGATGCTCACAAACACCTGTATCACATACCCGATTTGCTGAAGCGAGGCCAACAGGTCACGAGTCAGTACCCGAATTTCTTGACGACCATAGAGCGTTGGAACCACCTGATCCCATCCCGAACTCAGAAGTGAAACGATGCATCGCCGATGGTAGTGTGGGGTTTCCCCATGTGAGAGTAGGTCATCGTCAAGATTAAATTCCGAAACCCCAATTGCGAAAGCAGTTGGGGTTTTGTTTTGCCCGCAGGAAAGTGGTTTGCTTGATTTCTATGCAATCGCCCGGCTCATGGCTATTATTCGGGCCTCATTGTGAGGCGAGACCTGCATGCTGACGTTGTTGAATCTTTTGAAGGATGGTCGATTCCATTCTGGCGAGGCTCTCGGGCTTGCCTTGGGTATCAGTCGGAGTGCGGTATGGAAGCAGCTTCAGCATCTTGAGGCTGAACTCGGGTTGTCCATTAACAAAGTGCGGGGCAGAGGCTATCAGCTGGCTGCGCCCTTGACGCTGCTCGATCCTCTCAAAATTGGTGCCTTGGCAGCGGTTTGGCCAATTACAGTCTTTGATTCCATTGATTCCACCAATGCAGAAGCGCTACGCGCGATCAATCAAGGTCGAGTGGCACCGTTCCTGGTATTGGCAGAGCGGCAGATTTCTGGTCGTGGCCGTAGGGGGCGTAAGTGGGTAAGCCCCTTCGCTGAAAATCTCTATTACAGCCTTGTCCTGCGCATCGAAGGTGGCATGCGCCAGCTTGAGGGCTTGAGTCTGGTGGTCGGTTTGGCGGTTATGCATACCCTGCGAAGGCTGGGCGTGTCGGGCGCTGGATTGAAGTGGCCAAACGACGTGCTGGTTGGAAACAAGAAAATCGCCGGTATCCTCCTCGAGCTTGTAGGTGATCCAGCAGATGTATGCCATGTGGTGTTGGGTATAGGCATCAATGTAAACATGCAGATTGCTGATGAGGTTGACCAGCAATGGACATCGATACGGCTGGAGACAGGTAAAAGCTGTGATCGCAACGTCTTGGTGGCTGAGCTGAGCGAGCAACTGCGCGGCTATATCCAGCGCCAGCAGGTCGATGGCTTTTCGGCGCTCCAGGAGGAGTGGGAGAAGGGTCATATGTGGCAGGGTCGACCGGTTTCTTTGATTGCCGGCGTTAGTCATATAGAAGGTGTAGTGCTCGGCATTGATGGTCGAGGTGCGTTGCGCTTGATGGTGGATGGCGTGGAAAAAGTATTTAGTGGTGGTGAGCTCAGCCTGAGGTTGCGTGATGATTCTTGAGCTCGACTGTGGGAACAGCTTTATCAAGTGGCGCGTATTGAGTACTGCGGCTGGAGGTCTTTTCGCGGAAGGCGTGGTCGACTCGGATCAAGCGCTGGTGGATAGCCTGCGTGCATTTGACGGCCTATTGCTGCGCAAATGTCGCTTGGTCAGCGTCAGAACCGGTGAAGAAACAGCCGCACTCAGTCGGATTCTTGAGCAGACGTTCGGCGTCTCGGTCGTGTGTGCCAAGTCGGCCAGTGAAATGTCTGGTGTCAGGAATGGCTATGACGACTACGAGCGTCTGGGGCTGGATCGCTGGTTGGCGATGCTTGGTGGTTTTCACCTGGCTGCAGGCGCCTGTCTGATTCTGGATTTCGGCACTGCTGTGACGGCGGATTTTATTAATGCTGAAGGGGAGCATCTCGGCGGTTTTATTTGCCCTGGGATGCCATTGATGCGTAATCAGTTGCGCACTCACACCCGGAATATCCGTTACGGAGATTTGGCCGCTGAGCGAGCTTTGACGAGTCATGCCCCGGGGCGGAGCACTGTCGAGGCGGTGGAGCGTGGATGCTCCTTGATGTTGAGAGGATTTGTCCTGACTCAAATGGAAATGGCTCGATCCTATTGGGGGGAGGGCTTCACCGTCTTTATTACAGGCGGCGACGCTGGATTGGTTGCGGACGTCGTGCCTGATGCTCGGATTGTCCCTGACCTGGTGTTTGTAGGGCTGGCCATGGCGTGTCCTTTATCTTGAGGTTTGTATGCGTTGGTTGTTCCTGCTGCTTGTTGTACTCAATGTGTTCTATTACGTCTGGCATCAGCAGGAAGCGCCCTTGCGTGCAAAAGATGTCACGCCTCTCAGCATGTACCGTGGATCTCAGCAGGACATTCGCTTGCTGAGCGAAGCTGGTGGTGACTCCCGAGAAGTGCCGGGCGCGCGCCGCGCCGGACAGGATTGTCTGTTCTTGGGCGGTTTGAGTCGCGAGGAGGGCGTTTCCGGACTGCAGCAGCGGCTGGTGGCCATGAATGTGAAGGCTCAACCATCGCAAAAGGATCTCCCTGAGCCTGGTTACTGGTTGCGCATTGCGCCCGAAAGCCAGCGTTTATTGGGGGATGTGCAGTTGCAGAACCTTTCCAAGGAATTCAATGAGTTAAAACATAAAATAATGCTGTGTGAAGGGGTTGCACCGCTGGAATAGTTTGCATAGAATGGCGCCCGCTCCACAGCGAACACCTAAACAGGTTGTCAAAGCGGAGCAGTGTCAACGCAGCTAACCTCAGGTTTTTAATGAGAAAATGCTTGACAGAAGGTCGGCATAGTATAGAATGCCGGCTCGCTTAGGAGGGGTTCCCGAGCGGCCAAAGGGATCAGACTGTAAATCTGACGTCTACGACTTCGAAGGTTCGAATCCTTCCCCCTCCACCATTTTTAGCGTGAGCTGCAAGCTCCGCGGGTATAGTTTAGTGGTAGAACCTCAGCCTTCCAAGCTGATGATGCGGGTTCGATTCCCGCTACCCGCTCCAAGTTTGCAGGTTGTGCAAAGTGTTACGCTCTTGTAGCTCAGTTGGTAGAGCACACCCTTGGTAAGGGTGAGGTCAGCGGTTCAAATCCGCTCAAGAGCTCCATATAACAAGGCAGATATGAAAATATCTGCCTTTGTTTTAATGGTAGATATCGTTCGTCTAATTCTTCTGTTGAGGGTGTTATCGATGGCTAAGGAAAAATTTGATCGTTCCCTGCCCCACGTCAACGTAGGGACCATTGGTCACGTTGACCACGGTAAAACCACTCTGACCGCTGCTCTGACTCGCGTCTGCTCCGAAGTTTTCGGTTCGGCCGTAGTTGAATTCGACAAGATCGACAGCGCTCCAGAAGAAAAAGCTCGCGGTATCACCATCAACACCGCACACGTTGAGTACAACTCGCTGATCCGTCACTACGCTCACGTTGACTGCCCAGGTCACGCTGACTATGTGAAGAACATGATCACCGGTGCTGCTCAAATGGACGGCGCTATCCTGGTTTGCTCGGCCGCTGATGGTCCGATGCCACAAACCCGTGAGCACATCCTGCTGTCCCGTCAGGTAGGCGTTCCGTACATCGTGGTTTTCCTGAACAAGGCTGACCTGGTAGACGACGCTGAGCTGCTGGAACTGGTTGAGATGGAAGTTCGCGACCTGCTGTCCACCTACGACTTCCCGGGCGATGACACTCCAATCATCATCGGTTCGGCTCGTATGGCGCTGGAAGGCAAAGACGACAACGAGATGGGCACCACTGCCGTCAAGAAACTGGTTGAAACTCTGGACAGCTACATCCCAGAACCAGTTCGTATGATCGACAAGCCATTCCTGATGCCAATCGAAGACGTATTCTCGATCTCGGGTCGTGGTACTGTTGTGACTGGTCGTATCGAGCGCGGTATCGTTCGCGTTCAAGATGCACTGGAAATCGTTGGTCTGCGCGACACCACCACCACCACCTGCACCGGTGTTGAAATGTTCCGCAAACTGCTCGACGAAGGTCGTGCTGGCGAGAACTGCGGCGTTCTGCTGCGTGGTACCAAGCGTGACGACGTTGAGCGTGGTCAGGTTCTGGTCAAGCCAGGTTCGGTTAAGCCGCACACCAAGTTCACCGCAGAAGTTTACGTTCTGAGCAAGGAAGAAGGCGGTCGTCACACTCCGTTCTTCAAAGGCTACCGTCCACAGTTCTACTTCCGTACTACTGACGTGACTGGTAACTGCGAGCTGCCAGAAGGCGTTGAAATGGTAATGCCAGGTGACAACATTCAGATGACTGTTACCCTGATCAAAACCATTGCGATGGAAGACGGTCTGCGTTTCGCTATCCGTGAAGGCGGTCGTACCGTCGGTGCTGGCGTCGTAGCTAAAATCATCGAATAAGCGGTTGTAATGTATTTTTCGGGCCGGCATAATGGTCGGCCTGATTTTGTTTTAGGTCAGTAGCTCAATTGGCAGAGCGACGGTCTCCAAAACCGTAGGTTGGGGGTTCGATTCCCTCCTGACCTGCCAGATTCACTCGGTGTGTCTGGCTTTCTTTTCACAGGATCTTCATAGATGACTCCTAAGGCTGAAGCTCAAGGCTCTCGCTTCGATCTGCTCAAGTGGCTTGTAGTAGTTGCTTTGGTGATTGTTGGCGTTGTTGGCAATCAGTATTACGCTGCTTCGCCGATCCTGTACCGTGTACTCGCTTTGCTCGTAATTGCTGCTGTAGCTGCCTTTGTAGGCCTGCAGACCGCAAAGGGCAAGTCGTTCTTTGTACTGGTTAAGGAAGCTCGCACCGAGATTCGTAAAGTCGTATGGCCAACTCGCCAGGAAACCACGCAGACAACGTTGATCGTTGTTGCTGTGGTTATCGTTATGGCGTTGCTGTTGTGGGGTGTTGACTCCCTGCTCGGCTGGCTTGTTTCCTTGATTGTCGGCTAAGGGTGTCCCGTGGCTAAGCGTTGGTACGTTGTGCATGCTTACTCGGGTTACGAGAAGCATGTAATGCGCTCGCTGATTGAGCGCGTAAAGCTGGCTGGCATGGAAGATGGCTTCGGCGAAATTCTGGTTCCCACTGAAGAAGTGGTTGAAATGCGTAATGGCCAGAAGCGCAAAAGCGAACGCAAGTTCTTCCCAGGTTATGTGCTGGTACAGATGGATATGAACGAGGGTACTTGGCACTTGGTCAAGGACACTCCTCGGGTGATGGGCTTCATTGGCGGTACCGCCGACAAGCCCGCTCCAATCACCGACAAAGAGGCGGAAGCCATTCTGCGTCGCGTGGCCGATGGTAGCGATAAGCCGAAGCCGAAGACTCTGTTTGAGCCGGGTGAGGTGGTTCGTGTTACTGACGGCCCATTCGCTGACTTTAATGGCACTGTCGAAGAAGTTAACTACGAAAAGAGCCGTGTCCAGGTGGCAGTGCTTATTTTCGGTCGCTCTACCCCGGTAGAGTTGGAGTTCAGTCAGGTCGAAAAGGTCTAGCTGAACAAGCATCCCAACCCCGCAGCCCTAGGCTGTGGGGTTTTGTCGTCACTGGGATAAACGCGCAAGTAACCGGGGAGCCTTTCGAGGCGTTCGAACCCGTAATTGGAGTGCCTCATGGCCAAGAAGATTACCGCTTACATCAAGCTGCAAGTGAAGGCCGCTCAGGCTAACCCAAGCCCACCTGTTGGTCCTGCTCTGGGTCAGCACGGCGTGAACATCATGGAATTCTGCAAGGCTTTCAACGCCCGTACTCAGGGTCTTGAAGCAGGTCTGCCGACTCCAGTGATCATCACTGTCTACAGCGACCGTAGCTTCACTTTCGAAACCAAATCCACCCCTGCTTCGGTTCTGCTGAAGAAGGCGGCCGGTCTGACCAGCGGTTCCGCTCGTCCGAACACCGTTAAGGTTGGCACTGTTACCCGTGCTCAGCTGGAAGAAATCGCGAAAACCAAAAACGCGGATCTGACTGCAGCTGATATGGATGCAGCCGTGCGTACTATCGCCGGTTCTGCTCGTAGCATGGGCCTTAACGTGGAGGGTGTGTAATGGCTAAGCTGACCAAGCGTCAAAAGGCTATCGCCGGCAAAATCGAAGCAGGCAAGGCCTACAACATTGTAGACGCTGCTGCTCTGCTGGCTGAGCTGTCGACTGTCAAGTTCAGCGAGTCGTTCGACGTTGCTGTAAACCTGGGTGTAGACCCGCGTAAATCCGACCAGGTTGTTCGTAGCGCTACTGTGCTGCCACACGGCACTGGCAAGACCGTTCGCGTTGCTGTGTTCACCCAGGGTCCAGCTGCTGAGGCCGCTCTGGCTGCCGGCGCTGACCGTGTAGGTATGGACGACCTGGCTGCCGAAATGAAAGGCGGCGACCTGAACTATGACGTAGTGATCGCATCCCCGGATGCCATGCGCGTTGTAGGTCAACTGGGTCAGATCCTCGGTCCACGTGGCCTGATGCCTAACCCGAAAGTCGGCACCGTAACTCCAGACGTAGCCACCGCGGTTAAAAACGCCAAGGCTGGTCAGGTTCGTTATCGCACCGACAAAAACGGCATCATCCACACCTCCGTTGGCAAGATCGGCTTCGATGCCGTCAAGCTGAAGGAAAACGTTGAAGCCCTGATCGCTGATCTGAAGCGTATCAAGCCAGCTTCCTCGAAAGGTATTTACGTCAAGCGCGTTACCCTGAGCACCACTATGGGCCCAGGTCTGGTAATCGACCAGAGCTCGCTGGACGCGTAAGACAAAGGTTGGTGCGATTATTCGCGCCAATTGAAAGATTGGGGTCCCTGCCTGGCGGGGGCTATCCAAGACCGTAGGCGGCGCAAGCCTTAAACCACAAGCCTACGCAGATGGTGCTCCCGGTTCCTTACCGAATCAGACACCAAAACGACATTCGGTTTCGATCGAGTGAAACGGTAACAAGCAGGAGTTAAACCCGTGGCAATTAATCTCGAAGACAAGAAGGCCATCGTCGCTGAAGTCAACGAGGCTGCCAAAGTCGCTCTGTCCGCTGTCGTGGTTGATGCACGTGGCGTAACAGTAGGCGCAATGACCGGACTCCGTAAAGAGGCTCGTGAAGCTGGCGTTTACGTACGTGTTGTACGTAACACCCTGCTCAAGCGCGCTGTTGCTGACACTGAATACAGTGTTCTCAACGACGTGTTCACCGGCCCGACCCTGATTGCATTCTCGAACGAACATCCGGGCGCTGCTGCCCGTATCTTCAAAGAGTTTGCCAAGGGTCAGGACAAGTTCGAGATCAAGGCAGCTGCGTTCGAGGGCAAGTTCCTCGCAGCTAATCAGATCGACGTACTGGCAACTCTGCCGACCCGTGACGAAGCAATTTCTCAGCTGATGAGCGTGATTCAAGGCGCTACCAGCAAATTGGCTCGTACTCTGGCGGCAATTCGCGACCAGAAAGAAGCTGCTGCAGCCTAAGGCTCGTCAACTTCTCGCGTTTTTTGTTTATTTCGATGGTCGCGTAGGCCGTCCCCCAATTCAGGAATTGAGTCATGTCTCTGACTAACGAACAAATCATCGAAGCAATCGGCCAGAAATCCGTAGTGGAAATCGTTGAGCTGATCAAAGCGATGGAAGAAACCTTCGGCGTTACCGCTGCTGCCGCTTCGGCTGGTCCAGCTGCTGCTGCCGCTGTTGTTGAAGAGCAAACCGAGTTCAACGTTGTTCTGCTGGAAGCTGGCGAGAAGAAGGTTAACGTGATCAAGGCAGTTCGTGAACTGACTGGTCTGGGCCTGAAAGAAGCCAAAGAGAAAGTAGACGGCGCTCCTCAGGTTGTAGCTGAAGGCGTTTCGAAAGAAGCTGCTGAAGACGCTAAGAAGAAGCTGGAAGAAGCAGGCGCTAAAGTCGAACTGAAATAAGTATCGACTTTGCTCCTCCAGCCCGAGCGTCAAGCGACAGGCTGATGGCTGGTGGCTCTTGCCACCGGCCTTTTTCCGTTATTGGCAGCCGACTGGGTCGGTGCTGATAAAGGTGCTGTAACCACCCGATGCGGTGGCGCAAACCATGGGGTTTGCACGATTTTCTGGCTGCTCCCGTCGGGAGGGGCCAAACAAGCAGGTGACCAAGCTGGGGAACGCTGATGGCTTACTCATATACTGAGAAAAAACGTATCCGCAAGGACTTTAGCAAGTTGCCGGACGTCATGGATGTGCCGTACCTCCTGGCCATCCAGCTGGATTCGTATCGTGAATTCTTGCAAGCGGGAGCGACTAAAGATCAGTTCCGCGACGTGGGCCTGCATGCGGCCTTCAAATCCGTTTTCCCGATCATCAGCTACTCCGGCAATGCTGCGCTGGAGTACGTCGGTTATCGCCTGGGCGAACCGGCATTTGATGTCAAAGAATGCGTATTGCGCGGTGTAACTTTCGCCGTACCTTTGCGGGTAAAAGTGCGCCTGATCATTTTCGACAAAGAATCGTCGAACAAAGCGATCAAGGACATCAAAGAGCAAGAAGTCTACATGGGCGAAATCCCATTGATGACTGAGAACGGTACCTTCGTAATCAATGGTACCGAGCGTGTTATCGTTTCCCAGCTGCACCGTTCCCCGGGCGTGTTCTTCGACCACGACCGCGGCAAGACGCACAGCTCCGGTAAACTGCTTTACTCCGCGCGCATCATCCCTTACCGCGGTTCGTGGCTGGACTTTGAGTTCGACCCGAAAGACTGCGTGTTCGTGCGTATCGACCGTCGTCGCAAGCTGCCGGCTTCGGTACTGCTGCGCGCGCTCGGCTACACCACCGAAGAAGTGCTCGACGCGTTCTACACCACCAACGTATTCCACGTTAAAGGCGAAGGCCTGAGCCTGGAACTGGTGCCTCAGCGTCTGCGCGGTGAAGTGGCTGTCCTCGATATCCAGGACGATAAAGGCAAGGTTATTGTCGAGCAGGGCCGTCGTATTACTGCCCGCCACATCAACCAGCTGGAAAAAGCCGGGATCAAAGAGCTGGACGTGCCTCTGGACTACGTCCTGGGTCGCACCACCGCCAAGGTCATCGTGCATCCGGCCACCGGCGAAATCCTGGCAGAGTGCAACACCGAACTGTCGACTGAAGTCCTGGCGAAAATCGCCAAGGCCGGCGTCGTTCGTATCGAAACTCTGTACACCAACGACATCGACTGCGGTCCGTTCGTCTCCGACACGCTGAAGATCGACTCCACCAGCAACCAATTGGAAGCGCTGGTCGAGATCTATCGCATGATGCGTCCAGGCGAGCCGCCAACCAAAGACGCTGCCGAAACCCTGTTCAACAACCTGTTCTTCAGCCCTGAGCGCTATGACCTGTCTGCGGTCGGCCGGATGAAGTTCAACCGTCGTATCGGTCGTACCGAGATCGAAGGTTCGGGCGTGCTGTGCAAGGAAGACATCGTCGCGGTACTGAAGACTCTGGTCGACATCCGTAACGGTAAAGGCATCGTCGATGACATCGACCACCTGGGTAACCGTCGTGTTCGCTGCGTAGGCGAAATGGCCGAGAACCAGTTCCGCGTTGGCCTGGTACGTGTTGAGCGTGCGGTCAAAGAGCGTCTGTCGATGGCTGAAAGCGAAGGCCTGATGCCGCAAGACCTGATCAACGCCAAGCCAGTGGCTGCGGCGGTGAAAGAGTTCTTCGGTTCCAGCCAGCTCTCGCAGTTCATGGACCAGAACAACCCGCTGTCCGAGATCACCCACAAGCGTCGCGTCTCTGCACTCGGCCCTGGCGGTCTGACTCGTGAGCGCGCAGGCTTTGAAGTCCGTGACGTACACCCGACTCACTACGGTCGTGTCTGCCCGATTGAAACGCCGGAAGGTCCGAACATCGGTCTGATCAACTCCCTGGCTGCTTATGCCCGCACCAACCAGTACGGCTTCCTGGAAAGCCCGTACCGCGTGGTGAAAGAGGGTGTGGTCACTGACGAGATCGTGTTCCTGTCCGCCATTGAAGAAGCCGATCACGTGATCGCGCAGGCTTCGGCGACCATGAACGACCAGAAAGTCCTGATCGACGAGCTGGTAGCCGTACGTCACCTGAACGAATTCACCGTCAAGGCGCCGGAAGACGTCACCCTGATGGACGTATCGCCGAAGCAGGTAGTTTCGGTTGCTGCCTCGCTGATTCCGTTCCTCGAGCACGACGACGCCAACCGTGCGTTGATGGGTTCGAACATGCAGCGTCAAGCTGTACCAACCCTGCGCGCTGACAAGCCGCTGGTAGGTACCGGCATGGAGCGTAACGTGGCTCGCGACTCCGGCGTTTGCGTCGTGGCTCGTCGTGGCGGCGTGATCGACTCTGTTGATGCCAGCCGTATCGTGGTTCGTGTTGCCGATGACGAAGTTGAAACCGGTGAAGCTGGTGTCGACATCTACAACCTGACCAAATACACCCGCTCGAACCAGAACACCTGCATCAACCAGCGTCCGCTGGTGAGAAAGGGCGATCGCGTTCAGCGTAGCGACATCATGGCCGACGGCCCGTCCACCGACATGGGTGAACTGGCACTGGGTCAGAACATGCGCATCGCGTTCATGGCATGGAACGGCTTCAACTTCGAAGACTCCATCTGCCTGTCCGAGCGTGTGGTTCAGGAAGACCGCTTCACCACGATCCACATCCAGGAACTGACCTGTGTGGCCCGTGACACCAAGCTTGGCCCAGAGGAAATCACTGCAGACATCCCGAACGTGGGTGAAGCTGCACTGAACAAGCTGGACGAAGCCGGTATCGTTTACGTAGGTGCTGAAGTCGGCGCAGGCGACATCCTGGTAGGTAAGGTCACTCCGAAAGGCGAGACCCAACTGACTCCGGAAGAAAAACTGCTGCGCGCGATCTTCGGTGAAAAAGCCAGCGACGTTAAAGACACCTCCCTGCGTGTACCTACCGGTACCAAAGGTACTGTCATCGACGTACAGGTCTTCACCCGCGACGGCGTTGAGCGTGATGCTCGTGCACTGTCGATCGAGAAGTCCCAGCTGGACGAGATCCGCAAGGATCTGAACGAAGAGTTCCGTATCGTTGAAGGCGCGACCTTCGAACGTCTGCGCTCCGCTCTGGTAGGCCACAAGGCTGAAGGCGGCGCCGGTCTGAAGAAAGGTCAGGACATCACCGACGAAGTTCTCGACGGTCTTGAGCATGGTCAGTGGTTCAAACTGCGCATGGCTGAAGATGCTCTGAACGAGCAGCTCGAGAAGGCTCAGGCCTACATCGTTGATCGCCGCCGTCTGCTGGACGACAAGTTCGAAGACAAGAAGCGCAAACTGCAGCAGGGCGATGACCTGGCTCCAGGCGTGCTGAAAATCGTCAAGGTTTACCTGGCAATCCGTCGTCGCATCCAGCCGGGCGACAAGATGGCCGGTCGTCACGGTAACAAAGGTGTGGTCTCCGTGATCATGCCGGTTGAAGACATGCCGCACGATGCCAATGGCACCCCGGTCGACGTCGTTCTCAACCCGCTGGGCGTACCTTCGCGTATGAACGTTGGTCAGATCCTTGAAACCCACCTGGGCCTCGCGGCCAAAGGTCTGGGCGAGAAGATCAACCGGATGGTCGAAGAGCAGCGTAAAGTCGCTGAGCTGCGCACCTTCCTGGACGAGATCTACAACCAGATCGGCGGTCGTAACGAAGATCTGGACAGCTTCTCCGATCAGGAAATCCTGGATCTGGCGAAGAACCTGCGTGGCGGTGTTCCAATGGCCACTCCAGTGTTCGACGGTGCCAAGGAAAGCGAAATCAAGGCCATGCTGAAACTGGCAGACCTGCCGGAAAGCGGCCAGATGCAGCTGACTGACGGCCGTACCGGCAACAAGTTCGAGCGTCCAGTTACCGTTGGCTACATGTACATGCTGAAGCTGAACCACTTGGTAGACGACAAGATGCACGCGCGTTCTACCGGTTCGTACAGCCTGGTTACTCAGCAGCCGCTGGGTGGTAAGGCACAGTTCGGTGGTCAGCGTTTCGGGGAGATGGAGGTCTGGGCACTGGAAGCATACGGTGCTGCATACACTCTGCAAGAAATGCTCACAGTGAAGTCGGACGATGTGAACGGCCGTACCAAGATGTACAAAAACATCGTGGATGGCGATCACCGTATGGAGCCGGGCATGCCCGAGTCCTTCAACGTGTTGATCAAGGAAATTCGTTCCCTCGGCATCGATATCGATCTGGAAACCGAATAACACGTGACGCGATCGAGAGCGGGGCAGGATTGCCCGCTCTCTGCTCCGCCAGGAGGAAAGGCCTTGAAAGACCTACTGAATTTGCTGAAAAACCAGGGTCAAGTCGAAGAGTTCGACGCCATCCGTATCGGATTGGCCTCGCCTGAGATGATCCGCTCGTGGTCGTTCGGTGAAGTTAAAAAGCCGGAAACCATCAACTACCGTACGTTCAAACCTGAGCGTGACGGTCTGTTCTGCGCCAAGATCTTTGGCCCGGTAAAGGATTACGAGTGCCTGTGCGGTAAGTACAAGCGCTTGAAGCACCGTGGTGTGATCTGCGAGAAGTGCGGCGTTGAAGTTGCACTGGCCAAGGTTCGTCGTGAGCGCATGGCGCACATCGAACTGGCTTCGCCGGTTGCCCACATCTGGTTCCTGAAATCGCTGCCGTCCCGTATCGGCCTGCTGATGGACATGACCCTGCGTGATATCGAACGCGTTCTCTACTTCGAGAGCTATGTCGTTATCGACCCGGGCATGACCACCCTTGAAAAAGGTCAGCTGCTGAACGATGAGCAGTACTTCGAGGCGCTGGAAGAGTTCGGTGACGACTTCGACGCCCGCATGGGTGCAGAAGCTGTCCGTGAACTGCTGCACGCTATCGACCTGGAGCACGAGATTGGCCGTCTGCGCGAAGAGATTCCGCAAACCAACTCCGAAACCAAGATCAAGAAGCTGTCCAAGCGTCTGAAGTTGATGGAAGCCTTCCAGGGTTCCGGCAACCTGCCAGAGTGGATGGTGCTGACCGTTCTGCCGGTTCTGCCGCCAGATCTGCGTCCACTGGTCCCGCTGGATGGCGGTCGCTTCGCGACTTCCGACCTCAACGATCTGTATCGTCGAGTGATCAACCGTAACAACCGTTTGAAGCGCCTGCTGGATCTGTCCGCTCCGGACATCATCGTGCGCAACGAAAAGCGTATGTTGCAGGAAGCTGTCGACGCACTGCTCGACAACGGTCGTCGTGGCCGCGCTATCACCGGTTCGAACAAGCGTCCTTTGAAATCCCTGGCTGACATGATCAAGGGTAAGCAAGGTCGCTTCCGTCAGAACTTGCTCGGTAAGCGTGTTGACTACTCCGGTCGTTCGGTAATTACCGTAGGTCCGACCTTGCGTCTGCACCAGTGCGGTCTGCCGAAGAAGATGGCTCTCGAGCTGTTCAAACCGTTCATTTTCGGCAAGCTGGAAATGCGTGGTCTCGCGACCACCATCAAAGCGGCCAAGAAAATGGTCGAGCGCGAACTGCCAGAGGTTTGGGACGTTCTCGCTGAAGTGATTCGCGAACACCCGGTTCTTCTCAACCGTGCACCGACCCTTCACCGTCTGGGTATCCAGGCGTTTGAACCGGTACTGATCGAAGGTAAGGCTATCCAGCTGCACCCTCTGGTCTGTGCCGCGTACAACGCCGACTTCGACGGCGACCAAATGGCCGTGCACGTACCGCTGACGCTGGAAGCCCAGCTCGAAGCGCGTGCGTTGATGATGTCGACCAACAACATTCTGTCGCCAGCCAACGGTGAGCCAATCATCGTTCCGTCGCAGGACGTTGTATTGGGTCTGTACTACATGACTCGTGAAGCGATCAACGCCAAGGGCGAAGGTCGAGTATTCGCGGATCTGCAGGAAGTTGACCGTGTGTTCCGTGCCGGCGAAGCCGCACTGCACGCCAAGGTCAAGGTTCGTATCAACGAAACCGTCAACGACCGTGACGGCAACAGCGTGAGTGGTACCCGTATCGTCGACACTACTGTCGGCCGTGCGCTGCTGTTCCAGGTTGTGCCAAAAGGTCTGTCGTACGACGTCGTCAACCTGCCGATGAAGAAAAAGGCGATCTCCAAGCTGATCAACCAGTGCTACCGCGTGGTTGGTCTGAAAGAGACCGTGATTTTCGCTGACCAGTTGATGTACACCGGTTTCGCTTACTCGACCATCTCCGGCGTTTCCATCGGTGTTAACGACTTCGTTATCCCGGACGAAAAAGCCCGCATCATCGGTGCAGCCACCGACGAAGTGAAAGAGATCGAGAGCCAGTACGCCTCCGGCCTGGTAACCCAGGGCGAGAAGTACAACAAAGTGATCGACCTTTGGTCGAAGGCGAACGACGAAGTTTCCAAGGCGATGATGGCCAACCTCTCGAAAGAGAAAGTCATCGACCGTCACGGCAATGAAGTCGACCAAGAGTCCTTCAACTCGATGTACATGATGGCCGACTCGGGTGCGCGGGGTTCCGCAGCACAGATTCGTCAGCTGGCCGGTATGCGTGGTCTGATGGCCAAGCCGGACGGTTCCATCATTGAAACGCCGATTACTGCGAACTTCCGTGAAGGTCTGAGCGTACTCCAGTACTTCATCTCGACTCACGGTGCTCGTAAAGGTCTGGCGGATACCGCGTTGAAAACCGCGAACTCCGGTTACCTGACTCGTCGTCTGGTAGACGTGGCGCAGGATCTGGTTGTAACCGAGATCGATTGCGGCACCGAACACGGTCTGCTGATGACTCCGCACATTGAAGGCGGTGACGTTGTAGAGCCGTTGGGTGAGCGCGTATTGGGTCGTGTTATTGCCCGTGACGTATTCAAGCCAGGCACCGAGGACGTCATCGTTCCTGCCGGTACTCTGGTAGACGAGAAGTGGGTCGAGTTCATCGAGCTGAACAGCATCGACGAAGTGATCGTGCGTTCGCCGATCAGCTGCGAAACCCGCTATGGCATTTGCGCCAAGTGCTACGGCCGTGATCTGGCGCGTGGTCACCAGGTGAACATCGGTGAAGCGGTCGGCGTTATCGCTGCCCAGTCCATCGGTGAGCCGGGTACCCAGCTGACAATGCGTACGTTCCACATCGGTGGTGCGGCAAGCCGTACTTCCGCTGCCGACAGCGTTCAGGTGAAGAATGGCGGTACCGTCCGTCTGCACAACCTGAAACACGTTGAGCGTGTGGATGGCCACCTGGTTGCTGTGTCCCGTTCCGGTGAGCTGGCAATCGCTGATGACTTCGGTCGTGAGCGCGAGCGTTACAAGCTGCCGTACGGTGCCGTGATTTCGGTTAAAGAAGGTGACAAGGTCGACGCTGGCGCAATCGTGGCCAAGTGGGATCCGCACACTCACCCGATCGTTACCGAAATGAAAGGTACCGTGACCTACGTGGGCATGGAAGAAGGCATCACGATCAAGCGTCAGACTGACGAATTGACCGGTATGACCAACATTGAAGTACTCGACGCGAAAGATCGTCCAGCTGCCGGCAAGGAAATTCGTCCTGCAGTGAAGATGGTCGACGACAACGGCAAGGATCTGTTGCTGCCAGGCACTGACGTTATCGCTCAGTACTTCCTGCCAGCCAACGCCCTGGTCGGTGTTGCTGACGGTGCGAAGATTGCGATCGGTGATGTTATCGCTCGTATCCCGCAAGAAACTTCGAAGACTCGCGACATCACCGGTGGTCTGCCGCGTGTTGCTGACTTGTTCGAAGCTCGTCGTCCGAAGGAAGCGTCGATTCTGGCTGAAGTCAGCGGCACCATCGCGTTCGGTAAAGAGACCAAGGGCAAGCGCCGTCTGGTCATTACCCCGAACGACGGTAGCGATCCGTACGAAGAGCTGATTCCGAAGTGGCGTCACCTGAACGTGTTCGAAGGCGAACAGGTAAACCGCGGCGAAGTTATCTCCGACGGTCCAAGCGATCCGCACGACATCCTGCGTCTGCTGGGTGTGAGCGCGCTGGCCAAGTACATCGTGAACGAAATCCAGGACGTTTACCGTCTGCAAGGCGTGAAGATCAACGACAAGCACATCGAGACCATCCTGCGTCAGATGCTGCGTAAAGTTGAGATCTCCGAGTCCGGCGATTCCAGCTTCATCAAGGGCGACCAGATGGAACTGACTCACGTACTGGTAGAGAACGAGCGTTTGAACGCGGAAGACAAGTTTGTCTCCAAGTTCACCCGCGTTCTGCTGGGTATCACCAAGGCGTCGTTGTCGACCGAATCGTTCATCTCGGCGGCTTCCTTCCAGGAAACCACCCGCGTACTGACCGAAGCGGCAGTCACCGGCAAGCGCGATTACCTGCGCGGCCTGAAAGAAAACGTGGTTGTGGGTCGTCTGATCCCGGCCGGTACCGGTCTGGCTTATCACAGCGAGCGCAAGCGTCGCCGTGATGCAGACAAACCGTTGCGCGTAAGCGCCAGTGAAGTGGAAGCTGCACTGACCGAAGCGCTGAACTCGAGCGGTAACTGAGTTCTGCGGTAAATAAGCTGAGGCCCTGATCGCTCCGTTCGTCGAATCGAGACAAATTGTCAAGGTTCGACGGGCGGGGAGGTCGGGGCCTTGCCTTGACTGGGGACAAGATCCTCTTTAGACTCTTGATCCCCTAAATTTGGCGGGAATCCGTTCCTGCCATTTTGCTTTTCTTGCAAGACAATAGCGTCGCAAGACAACAGTGGAGCTAGTAGATGGCAACTATCAACCAGCTGGTACGTCAGCCGCGTAAGCGTATCGTCGAGAAATCCGACGTACCTGCGCTGCAGAACTGCCCGCAACGTCGTGGCGTGTGCACCCGTGTGTACACCACTACGCCGAAAAAACCTAACTCGGCACTGCGTAAAGTATGCCGTGTACGTCTGACCAACGGTTTCGAGGTTTCCTCGTACATCGGTGGTGAAGGCCACAACCTGCAAGAGCACAGCGTGGTACTGATCCGCGGCGGTCGTGTAAAAGACTTGCCAGGTGTTCGTTATCACACCGTTCGCGGCTCCTTGGATACTTCCGGCGTTAAAGGCCGTAACCAGGGTCGTTCGAAGTACGGTACCAAGCGTCCGAAGTAATCGGCCGTTTTGCAGATTTTCATTTTATTGAGTCGATAAGAGTAAGGTCGGGCTTGCATCCAATGGATCTGTCCCGAACTAACCTGAAGACCGCTTGAGGGCTTATCATGCCAAGACGTCGCGTAGCAGCAAAGCGTGAGATTCTGGACGATCCGAAATACGGAAGCCAGATCCTCGCCAAATTCATGAACCACGTTATGGAAAGCGGCAAGAAAGCCGTTGCCGAGCGTATCGTTTATGGTGCCCTGGAAACCGTGAAGGCTCGTAAGGCCGGCACCGATCCCCTGGAACTCTTCGAAAAAGCACTCGACGCCATCGCTCCGCTGGTCGAAGTGAAGTCGCGCCGCGTTGGTGGTGCTACTTACCAGGTTCCGGTCGAGGTTCGTCCTTCCCGCCGTAACGCTCTGGCAATGCGCTGGTTGGTAGACTTCGCCCGTAAGCGTGGCGAGAAGTCTATGGCTCTGCGCTTGGCTGGCGAACTGCTGGATGCTGCTGAAGGTAAAGGTGCTGCTGTTAAGAAGCGTGAAGACGTGCACCGTATGGCCGAAGCCAACAAAGCTTTCTCGCACTACCGCTTCTAATTTTAGCTTCACTAATTTTGCGAGGGCTTTATGGCTCGTACTACTCCGATTAGTCGCTACCGTAACATCGGTATCGTCGCTCACGTGGATGCTGGTAAAACCACCACCACCGAGCGCGTCCTTTTTTACACCGGCAAAAGTCACAAAATGGGCGAGGTGCATGACGGCGCCGCGACCACAGACTGGATGGTGCAGGAGCAGGAGCGTGGTATTACCATTACTTCTGCTGCTATCACCGCCTTCTGGAAAGGTTCCGAGAAGCAGTATGCGCATGAGCACCGCTTCAACGTTATCGATACCCCAGGCCACGTAGACTTCACTATTGAAGTTGAGCGTTCCCTGCGCGTACTCGACGGCGCTGTCGTTGTATTCTGCGGTACTTCGGGTGTTGAGCCTCAGTCGGAAACCGTATGGCGTCAAGCCAACAAATACGGCGTTCCACGTCTTGTTTACGTAAACAAGATGGACCGTGCTGGTGCCAACTTCCTGCGCGTGATCGGTCAGATCAAACAGCGTCTGGGTCACACTCCGGTGCCGATTCAGTTGGCTATCGGTTCGGAAGATAACTTCCAGGGCCAGATCGACCTGATCAACATGCAGGCTGTTTACTGGAACGACTCTGACAAGGGTATGGTTCCTGTTCGCAAGGAAATCCCTGCGGACATGCTCGAGCTCGCCACCGAATGGCGCAGCAACATGGTTGAGGCTGCGGCCGAAGCCAGCGAAGAGCTGATGAACAAGTACCTGGAAGGCGAAGAGCTGTCGATCGAAGAGATCAAGGCTGCTCTGCGTCAGCGCACTATCGCTGGCGAAATCGTTCTGGCTGTGTGCGGTTCGTCGTTCAAGAACAAGGGTGTTCCCCTGGTTCTCGACGCCGTTATCGACTTCCTGCCTGCTCCAACCGACATTCCTGCGATCAAGGGTTCCAACCCTGATAACGAGGAAGAGGAAATGGAGCGTCACGCAAGTGACGACGAGCCGTTCGCGGCACTGGCGTTCAAAATCGCTACCGACCCATTCGTGGGTACCTTGACCTTCGTCCGCGTTTACTCGGGCGTGTTGAACTCCGGCGACGGCGTGATCAACTCGGTTAAAGGTAAAAAAGAGCGCGTGGGTCGTATGGTGCAAATGCACGCAAACGCCCGTGAAGAGATCAAGGAAGTACGCGCTGGCGACATCGCGGCCCTGATCGGCATGAAGGACGTCACCACTGGTGAAACCCTCTGCAACGCTGACAAGCCAATCATCCTGGTTCGTATGGACTTCCCGGAGCCGGTTATTTCGGTTGCCGTAGAGCCTAAGACCAAGGATGACCAGGAAAAAATGGGTATCGCTCTGGGCAAACTGGCTCAGGAAGACCCGTCTTTCCGCGTTAAGACTGATGAAGAGACTGGTCAGACGATCATCTCCGGCATGGGCGAGCTGCACCTGGACATCCTGGTTGACCGGATGCGCCGTGAGTTCAACGTCGAAGCCAACATCGGCAAGCCTCAAGTTTCGTACCGTGAGCGCATCACGAAGAACTGCGAAATCGAAGGCAAGTTCGTTCGCCAGTCCGGCGGTCGTGGCCAGTTCGGCCACTGCTGGATCCGTTTTGCTCCTGCTGACGAAGGTCAGGAAGGTCTGCAATTCGTGAACGAAGTAGTAGGTGGTGTGGTTCCTAAGGAATACATCCCGGCTATCCAGAAGGGTATCGAAGAGCAGATGAAGAACGGCGTTGTTGCCGGCTATCCGCTGATCGGCCTGAAGGCTACCGTGTTCGATGGTTCTTACCACGACGTCGACTCCAACGAGATGGCGTTCAAGGTGGCTGCTTCCATGGCGACCAAGCAACTGGCCCAGAAGGGTGGTGGTGAGTTGCTCGAGCCGATCATGGCGGTAGAGGTTGTTACGCCTGAAGACTATATGGGTGATGTAATGGGCGACCTTAACCGTCGTCGCGGCATGATCCAGGGTATGGAAGACACAGTGTCCGGCAAGGTTATCCGTGCCGAGGTTCCACTGGGTGAGATGTTCGGTTATGCGACCGACGTTCGTTCCATGTCTCAGGGTCGCGCAAGCTACTCTATGGAATTCAAAAAATACGATACGGCTCCGTCGCACATCGTCGAATCCGTAACCAAAAAACAAGGCTGATTCAGCCCCTTTAGGCTAGGAGTTAATTGTCGTGGCTAAAGAAAAATTTGATCGTTCCCTACCGCACGTCAACGTTGGCACCATCGGTCACGTTGACCACGGTAAAACCACTCTGACCGCTGCTCTGACTCGCGTCTGCTCCGAAGTTTTCGGTTCGGCCGTAGTTGAATTCGACAAGATCGACAGCGCTCCAGAAGAAAAAGCTCGCGGTATCACCATCAACACCGCACACGTTGAGTACAACTCGCTGATCCGTCACTACGCTCACGTTGACTGCCCAGGTCACGCTGACTATGTGAAGAACATGATCACCGGTGCTGCTCAAATGGACGGCGCTATCCTGGTTTGCTCGGCCGCTGATGGTCCGATGCCACAAACCCGTGAGCACATCCTGCTGTCCCGTCAGGTAGGCGTTCCGTACATCGTGGTTTTCCTGAACAAGGCTGACCTGGTAGACGACGCTGAGCTGCTGGAACTGGTTGAGATGGAAGTTCGCGACCTGCTGTCCACCTACGACTTCCCGGGCGATGACACTCCAATCATCATCGGTTCGGCTCGTATGGCGCTGGAAGGCAAAGACGACAACGAGATGGGCACCACTGCCGTCAAGAAACTGGTTGAAACTCTGGACAGCTACATCCCAGAACCAGTTCGTATGATCGACAAGCCATTCCTGATGCCAATCGAAGACGTATTCTCGATCTCGGGTCGTGGTACTGTTGTGACTGGTCGTATCGAGCGCGGTATCGTTCGCGTTCAAGATGCACTGGAAATCGTTGGTCTGCGCGACACCACCACCACCACCTGCACCGGTGTTGAAATGTTCCGCAAGCTGCTCGATGAAGGTCGTGCTGGCGAGAACTGCGGCGTTCTGCTGCGTGGTACCAAGCGTGACGACGTTGAGCGTGGTCAGGTTCTGGTCAAGCCAGGTTCGGTTAAGCCGCACACCAAGTTCACCGCAGAAGTTTACGTTCTGAGCAAGGAAGAAGGCGGTCGTCACACTCCGTTCTTCAAAGGCTACCGTCCACAGTTCTACTTCCGTACTACTGACGTGACTGGTAACTGCGAGCTGCCAGAAGGCGTTGAAATGGTAATGCCAGGTGACAACATTCAGATGACTGTTACCCTGATCAAAACCATCGCGATGGAAGACGGTCTGCGTTTCGCTATCCGTGAAGGCGGTCGTACCGTCGGCGCTGGCGTTGTAGCCAAAATCATCGAGTAATTCTCTTTTATAGAGTCTGCCTGATGAATTGAAAAAGCCCCCGCTCAGCGGGGGCTTTTTTATTGGGTTGACACCTATCTGGGGCGTCTATAGAATTGCGCCTCCTTTTAACGGGCGTATTGCGCCCGGTGGGAATAGCAGCCGGAGTCTGAAATCCAATGCAAAATCAGCAAATCCGTATCAGGTTGAAGGCTTTTGACCATCGCCTGATCGACCAATCAACCCAGGAAATCGTGGAAACCGCGAAACGTACTGGTGCTCAAGTGCGTGGTCCAATTCCACTGCCTACCCGTAAAGAGCGGTTCACCGTTCTGGTTTCCCCGCACGTCAACAAAGACGCGCGTGACCAGTACGAAATCCGCACTCATAAGCGCGTTCTGGACATCGTCCAGCCAACGGATAAAACCGTTGATGCTCTTATGAAGCTTGATCTTGCGGCCGGTGTGGAAGTGCAGATCAGCCTCGGCTAAGACTCGGTCTTGGTCGTGTAACGCTCTGAAATGGGCGGCCATAGCGGGTGAAAGCCCCGTACACTCATGAGGTTTACAACATGACTATTGGTGTAGTCGGTCGTAAATGCGGTATGACCCGTATTTTCACCGAAGAAGGTGTCTCCATTCCGGTCACGGTCATTGAGATCGAGCCGAATCGCGTCACCCAGTTCAAAACTGAAGAGACCGATGGCTATCGTGCAGTGCAAGTCACTGTCGGCGAGCGTCGTGCTTCGCGTGTAACAGCAGCTCAGGCTGGCCACTTCGCTAAAGCGAACGTTGCCGCTGGTCGCACTACCATGGAATTCCGTCTTGAAGAAGGCGAGTACCAGGCTGGCGATCTGATCAACGCTGAAATCTTCGCCGCTGGTCAACTGGTTGATGTAACCGGTCAGTCCAAAGGTAAAGGCTTCCAGGGTACGATCAAGCGTTGGAATTTCCGCGGGCAAGATAACACCCACGGTAACTCCGTATCCCACCGCGTCCCAGGCTCTATCGGCCAGTGCCAGACTCCTGGTCGTGTATTCAAGGGCAAAAAAATGTCCGGTCATATGGGCGCTGAGCGCGTGACCGTGCAGTCCCTGGAAGTAGTGCGCGTGGACGCTGAACGCAATCTGTTGTTGGTCAAGGGCGCTGTTCCTGGCGCTACTGGCGGCAACCTGGTTGTACGTCCAGCAGCCAAGGCTCGCGGTTAAGGGGAAGCTGACATGCAATTAAATGTAAATGACGCTCAAGCGATCGAAGTTTCCGAACTGACATTTGGCGGCGAATTCAACGAGACGCTGGTTCACCAAGCAGTCGTGGCCTACATGGCCGGCGGCCGTCAAGGTAGCAAGCAGCAAAAGACCCGTTCCGACGTTCGTGGTGGCGGCAAGCGCCCATGGCGTCAGAAAGGTACTGGCCGTGCTCGTGCCGGTACTATCCGTAGCCCAATCTGGCGTGGCGGCGGTACCACTTTCGCAGCTCGTCCACAGGATCACTCCCAGAAGCTGAACAAGAAGATGTATCGCGCAGCAATGCGTTCCATCCTTGCTGAGCTGGTGCGTACTGATCGTCTGGTCGTGGTTCAGGATTTCGCTGTTGAAACTCCGAAAACCAAAGATCTGCTGGGCAAGCTGAACAACATGAGCCTGACCGATGTTCTCATCGTGTCGGACGCTGTTGATCAGAACCTGTACCTGGCTGCTCGTAACCTGCCACACGTAGATGTACGTGACGTGCAAGGTTCCGATCCAGTTAGTCTGATCGCATACGACAAGGTGTTGATCACCGTGTCGGCCGTGAAGAAATTCGAGGAGCTGCTGGGATGAACCAGGAACGCGTATTTAAAGTTCTGCTTGGCCCGCACGTTTCCGAGAAGGCTACGGTTCTGGCAGACAAGAAAGGCCAGTTCGTTTTCAAGGTTGCTACTGATGCAACCAAGCTGGAAATCAAGAAGGCCGTCGAAAGCCTGTTCAGCGTGAAAGTAGAGCGCGTCACTACCCTGAACGTTCTGGGTAAGAGCAAGCGCACTGCTCGCGGTCTGGGCAAGCGTAATGACTGGAAGAAGGCAGTTATCTCCCTTCAGCCAGGCCAAGATCTCGATTTCAGCAGCAGTGCTGAGTAAGGAAGGGGTGCATCATGGCAATCGTTAAATGCAAACCGACTTCCCCTGGCCGCCGTTTTGTGGTCAAGGTGGTCAACCAGGAGCTGCATAAAGGCGCTCCTCACGCACCGCTGCTCGAGAAAAAATCGAAGACTGGTGGTCGTAACAACAATGGCCGTATTACCACTCGTCACATCGGTGGTGGTCATAAGCAGCATTACCGTATGGTCGATTTCCGTCGCAACGACAAAGATGGCATCGTCGCCACTGTCGAGCGTATCGAATACGATCCAAACCGTACTGCTCACATCGCACTGCTCTGCTACGCAGACGGCGAGCGCCGCTACATCATCGCCCCTAAAGGCGTGAGTGCTGGCGACCAGCTGATCGCAGGCGCTCTGGCTCCAATCAAGCCAGGCAACGCTCTGCAACTGCGCAACATTCCAGTCGGTTCTACCGTACACGGCATCGAACTGAAGCCAGGTAAAGGCGCACAGATCGCTCGTTCCGCTGGTGCTTCGGCTCAGCTGATCGCTCGTGAAGGCGTGTACGTTACCCTGCGTCTGCGTTCCGGTGAAATGCGTAAAGTCCTGGCTGAATGCCGTGCGACCCTGGGCGAAGTCTCGAACTCCGAGCACAGCCTGCGTTCGCTGGGTAAAGCTGGTGCCAAACGCTGGCGTGGCGTTCGCCCAACCGTTCGTGGTGTTGCCATGAACCCGGTTGACCACCCACATGGTGGTGGTGAAGGTCGTACCTCTGGTGGTCGTCATCCGGTATCGCCATGGGGCTTCCCGACTAAGGGCGCGAAGACTCGTGGTAATAAGCGTACCGACAAAATGATCGTCCGTCGTCGCAAGTAAATAGAGGGATACGACAGTGCCACGTTCTCTGAAAAAAGGTCCTTTTATTGATCTTCACCTACTGAAGAAGATCGAAGTGGCGGCGGAAAAGAACGATCGCAAACCAATTAAAACCTGGTCGCGTCGTTCGATGATCCTGCCACAAATGGTCGGTCTGACCATCGCAGTACACAACGGCCGTCAGCACGTCCCAGTTCTCGTGAACGAAGACATGGTTGGCCATAAACTGGGCGAGTTCGCCGGTACCCGCACTTATCGTGGGCACGTGGCTGACAAGAAAGCCAAGCGTTAAGGGGTAAGGAAATGGAAGTAGCCGCTAAGTTGTCGGGCGCTCGAATCTCTGCCCAGAAAGCCCGCTTGGTCGCCGACCAGATCCGCGGGAAGAAGGTGGGCGAAGCGCTCAACCTGTTGGCTTTCAGCAGTAAGAAAGCCGCCGAGATCATGAAAAAAGTGCTGGAGTCGGCCGTAGCCAACGCCGAGCATAACGAAGGCGCAGACGTTGATGACCTGAAGGTCAGCACCGTTTTCGTCAACGAAGGGCGTTCGCTGAAGCGCATCATGCCACGTGCCAAAGGCCGTGCTGATCGCATCGTCAAGCGGTCTTGCCATATCACTGTCAAGGTTGCTGACAAGTAACGGAGTCGAAGAGATGGGTCAGAAAGTACATCCCATTGGCATTCGCCTGGGAATCGTCAAGGAGCACACCTCCGTCTGGTACGCAGACGGTCGGACTTATGCGGACTACTTGTTCGCTGATCTGAAGGTGCGTGAGTATCTCCAAGACAAACTAAAAAGCGCGTCCGTAAGCCGTATCGATATCCATCGTCCGGCCCAAACTGCACGTATCACCATCCACACCGCTCGTCCAGGTATCGTTATCGGGAAGAAAGGTGAAGATGTTGAGAAACTGCGTCAGGACCTGACCAAGCAAATGGGTGTGCCTGTGCACATCAATATCGAAGAGATCCGCAAGCCGGAACTCGACGGTATGCTGGTTGCGCAGAGCGTAGCTCAGCAGCTGGAGCGTCGCGTAATGTTCCGTCGCGCTATGAAGCGCGCAGTACAGAACGCCATGCGCATTGGTGCCAAAGGCATCAAAATCCAAGTGAGCGGTCGTCTCGGCGGTGCTGAAATCGCACGTACTGAATGGTATCGCGAAGGTCGTGTGCCACTGCACACCCTGCGTGCCGACATCGACTATGCCAACTACGAAGCTCACACCACTTATGGTGTGATCGGTGTAAAGGTTTGGATCTTCAAAGGCGAAGTAATTGGTGGTCGCCAAGAAGAGCTGAAGCCACAAGCACCAGCGCCTCGTAAAAAAGCTGCTAAGTAAGGGGTACGCCAAATGTTGCAACCAAAGCGTACGAAGTTCCGCAAGCAGATGACCGGCCACAACCGTGGTCTGGCACTGCGCGGTAGCAAAGTCAGCTTCGGCGAGTTCGCGCTGAAGTCTGTTGCTCGTGGTCGTCTCACCGCTCGTCAGATCGAGTCAGCGCGTCGTGCTCTGACCCGTCACGTAAAACGTGGCGGCAAGATCTGGATCCGTGTATTCCCGGACAAGCCGATCTCCAAAAAACCTCTCGAGGTTCGTATGGGTAAAGGTAAGGGTAACGTGGAGTACTGGGTTGCCCAGATTCAGCCAGGTAAAGTCCTGTATGAGATCGAGGGTGTTTCTGAAGAGCTGGCGCGTGAGGCTTTCGCCCTGGCTGCTGCAAAGCTGCCGCTCGCCACCTCCTTTGTTAAACGGACGGTGATGTGATGAAAGCGAATGAACTTCGTGAAAAATCCGCACAGCAGCTGAACGAGCAACTGCTCGGCTTGCTGCGCGACCAGTTCAATCTGCGCATGCAGAAAGCAACTGGCCAGTTGGGGCAGTCTCATCTGCTCTCGCAAGTTAAGCGTGACATCGCTCGCGTGAAGACTGTGCTCAACCAGCAGGCAGGTAAGTGATCATGGCTGAAGCCGAAAAAACTGTCCGTACGCTGACTGGCCGTGTTGTCAGCGACAAGATGGACAAAACCATCACCGTTCTGATCGAGCGTCGCGTTAAGCACCCGATCTACGGTAAATACGTTAAGCGTTCGACTAAGCTGCACGCGCACGACGAAACCAATCAGTGCCACATCGGCGACAAAGTCACTATTCGTGAAACTCGTCCGATGGCCAAGACCAAGTCTTGGGCGCTGGTTGATGTTCTCGAACGCGCTGTGGAAGTCTAAGGGCTAGGGGTCGGAGAAATTATATGATTCAGACTCAATCCATGCTCGATGTGGCCGATAACAGCGGCGCTCGCCGCGTTATGTGCATCAAGGTGCTGGGTGGCTCCCATCGTCGTTACGCTGGTATCGGTGACATCATCAAAGTTACCGTGAAGGAAGCAATTCCTCGCGGTAAGGTGAAAAAAGGCCAAGTGATGACTGCTGTTGTAGTCCGCACTCGTCACGGCGTACGTCGTGCTGATGGCTCCATTATCCGCTTTGATGGCAACGCTGCTGTTCTTCTGAACAACAAGCAAGAGCCGATCGGCACCCGTATCTTTGGGCCAGTGACCCGTGAACTTCGTACTGAGAAGTTCATGAAGATCGTCTCGCTCGCCCCAGAAGTGCTGTAAGGAGATCCGACATGCAAAAGATTCGTCGTGACGACGAGATCATCGTGATCGCCGGCAAAGACAAAGGTAAGCGCGGTAAGGTGCTGAAGGTTCTTGCTGACAACCGTCTGGTTGTTGGTGGTCTGAACCTGGTCAAGCGTCATACCAAGCCTAACCCGATGTCGGGCGTACAGGGCGGTATCGTCGAGAAAGAAGCGCCACTGCACGCTTCCAACGTCGCCATCTTCAACGGCGAAACCAACAAGGCTGACCGCGTTGGTTTCAAAGTAGAAGACGGTAAGAAAATTCGTGTCTTCAAGTCGACCCAAAAAGCGGTTGATGCTTGAACACTGCTAGGTAGAAGACCATGGCACGACTAAAAGAGATTTACCGGAAGGAAATCGCTCCGAAACTTAAGGAAGAACTTAAGCTTTCGAACGTGATGGAAGTTCCGCGCGTTACCAAAATCACCCTGAACATGGGTCTGGGCGAAGCGATCGGCGACAAAAAAGTCATCGAGCACGCTGTTGCTGACCTGGAAAAGATCACCGGCCAAAAAGTCGTTGTGACCTACGCTCGTAAATCCATCGCTGGCTTTAAAGTCCGTGAAGGATGGCCGATCGGCGTCAAGGTGACTCTGCGCCGTGAGCGTATGTACGAGTTCCTGGATCGTCTGCTGTCGATCTCCCTGCCTCGGGTTCGCGACTTCCGCGGCCTGAATGCCAAGTCCTTCGATGGTCGTGGCAACTACAGCATGGGCGTGAAAGAGCAGATCATTTTCCCGGAAATCGACTACGACAAGATCGATGCTCTCCGCGGTCTGGACATTACCCTGACCACCACTGCCAAGAACGATGATGAAGGCCGCGCTCTGCTGCGTGCTTTCAAATTCCCGTTCCGCAACTGATTGGAGTAGGAAAATGGCCAAGAAGAGCATGAAAAACCGTGAGCTGAAGCGTCAGCTCACTGTTGCCAAGTACGCCACCAAGCGTGCAGCGCTGAAAGCTATCATCGTCGATCTGAACGCAAGTCCAGAAGCGCGTTGGGAAGCTACCGTAGCTCTGCAGAAGCAACCACGTGACGCAAGCGCTTCGCGCATGCGTAACCGTTGCCGCCTGACTGGTCGTCCGCACGGCGTTTACCGCAAGTTCGGCCTGGGCCGTAACAAACTGCGTGAAGCGGCAATGCGTGGTGACGTTCCAGGTCTGGTTAAAGCCAGCTGGTAATCGCTGTCAAAGCCTTGATGGTCGGGGTCGCAAGAACCTGACCATCGGTGGCCTTGAATCTGAATCAAGCCCCTTTTGGGGCTTGATTCATTTCTGGGGTGTGTCTAGAATGACCGGCTCGCCTGAGCCCGTGTTTTTCATGCCCGGAGTTTCTCGGCGACAAGTAGTAGCCGCAAGGCTAATTTTTCTGTATTAGGAGCGTCTAGCCCATGAGTATGCAGGACCCGTTAGCGGACATGCTAACTCGAATCCGTAATGCCCAGATGGCTGAAAAGTCCGTCGTAAGCATGCCTTCTTCCACGTTGAAGGTGGCTGTAGCTAAAGTCCTGAAGGACGAAGGTTACATCGCGGGTTATCAGATCAGCAGCGAAACCAAACCACTGCTGTCTATCGAGCTGAAATATTTCGAAGGCCGTCCGGTTATCGAAGAAGTCAAGCGCGTTAGCCGTCCAGGCCTGCGTCAGTACAAGTCCGTCGAAGATCTGCCTAAAGTACGTGGCGGTCTCGGTGTGTCTATCGTCTCCACCAACAAAGGTGTGATGACTGATCGTGCTGCGCGCGCTGCCGGTGTCGGCGGCGAAGTTCTTTGCACTGTGTTCTAAGGGGGGATAAGCATGTCTCGCGTCGCTAAGAACCCCGTTAAGCTGCCAGCCGGTGTCGAAGTAAAATTCGCAGGCCAACAGCTTTCGGTGAAGGGTGCCAAGGGTACTCTTGAACTGAACATCCATTCGTCCGTTGAGATCGTTGAAGAAGCTGGTGAGCTGCGTTTCGCTGCTCGCAATGGCGATCAACAGACTCGCGCAATGGCCGGTACCACGCGTGCGTTGGTAAACAACATGGTCCAAGGCGTAAGCCAAGGCTTCGAGCGCAAGCTCCAGCTGGTCGGTGTTGGTTACAAGGCGCAAGCAAAAGGTCAGGTGCTGAACCTGGCTCTTGGCTTCTCGCACCCAGTGGATTACGAACTGCCGGAAGGCATCACCGCTGAGACTCCTAGCCAGACCGATATCCTGATCAAGGGCATCGACAAGCAGCTGGTAGGTCAAGTGGCCGCCGAGATCCGCGACTTCCGTCCACCAGAGCCGTACAAAGGCAAAGGTGTGCGCTACGCGGACGAAGTCGTCCGTCGTAAAGAAGCCAAGAAGAAGTAGGGCATAGCAAATGACCGACAAAAAAGTTACTCGACTGCGTCGCGCTCGCAAAGCACGCCTGAAAATGCACGAACTCGAAGTCGTGCGTCTCTGCGTGTTCCGCTCTTCGCAGCACATCTACGCCCAGGTCATTTCGGCCGACGGCAACAAAGTCCTGGCAAGCGCCTCGACTTTGGATAAAGAACTGCGTGATGGCGCCACTGGCAACATCGACGCGGCCACTAAGGTTGGCCAGCTGGTCGCTACGCGTGCTAAGGCCGCTGGCGTCTCGCAGGTGGCTTTCGACCGCTCTGGCTTCAAGTACCACGGCCGCGTTAAAGCGCTGGCTGATGCTGCTCGTGAAGCTGGGCTGGAGTTCTAAGTTATGTCAAATAACGACCAAAAGCGCGACGAAGGCTACATCGAGAAGCTGGTTCAAGTTAACCGCGTAGCCAAAACCGTTAAAGGCGGCCGTATCTTCACTTTCACCGCGTTGACCGTGGTTGGTGACGGTAAAGGGCGTGTTGGCTTCGGCCGTGGCAAGTCGCGTGAAGTGCCTGCTGCGATCCAGAAGGCAATGGAAGCTGCTCGCCGCAACATGATCCAAGTTGACCTGAACGGCACTACCCTGCAGTACGCAATGAAGTCCGCTCACGGCGCTTCGAAGGTGTACATGCAGCCTGCTTCTGAAGGTACCGGTATCATCGCTGGCGGCGCTATGCGTGCTGTCCTCGAAGTTGCTGGCGTTCAGAACGTTCTGGCCAAGTGCTACGGCTCGACTAACCCGGTAAACGTGGTTCACGCCACTTTCAAGGGTCTGAAAGCCATGCAATCTCCTGAGTCCATCGCTGCCAAGCGTGGCTTGACTGTCAAGGAGATCTTCTGATCATGGCTACCGTTAAAGTAACGCTGATCAAAAGCATGACCGGCCGCATCCCTAACCACAAATTGTGCGTTAAGGGTCTGGGTCTGCGTCGCATCGGTCACACTGTAGAAGTCCAGGATACTCCCGAGAATCGCGGGATGATCAACAAGGCCTACTACATGCTGCGTGTCGAGGGTTAATCGATGAAACTCAATGATCTGAGTCCAGCGCCGGGTTCCCGTCGCGAAAAGCATCGTCCGGGCCGTGGTATCGGTAGCGGTTTGGGTAAGACTGGTGGCCGCGGCCACAAAGGTCAAACCTCCCGCTCCGGTGGCACCATTGCTCCAGGCTTTGAAGGCGGTCAACAGCCGCTGCATCGTCGCCTGCCGAAGTTCGGTTTCGTTTCCCTGAAAGCCATGGACCGCGCAGAAGTGCGTCTGTCCGAGTTGGCTAAAGTGGAAGGCGACATCGTCACCGTGCAGTCCCTGAAAGATGCCAACGTGATCAACGTCAACGTACAGCGTGTGAAAATCATGCTGTCCGGTGAAGTGGCTCGCGCTGTCACTATCGGCAAGGGAATCGGCGCCACCAAAGGTGCGCGTGCGGCTATCGAAGCAGCTGGCGGCAAGTTCGAGGAATAAATGGCTAAGCAAGGTGCTCTCTCTGCGCTCGGCAAAGGCGGTATGTCTGAACTCTGGGCTCGTCTGCGTTTTCTGTTCCTGGCGATTATCGTCTACCGAATAGGCGCACACATCCCGGTTCCAGGTATCAACCCTGACCGACTCGCAGACCTGTTTCGACAGAATGAGGGGACCATTCTTAGCTTGTTCAACATGTTCTCCGGCGGCGCGCTGGAACGGATGAGCATCTTTGCACTGGGGATCATGCCGTACATCTCGGCATCGATCATCATGCAACTGATGACAGCCGTCAGCCCGCAGCTGGAGCAGTTGAAGAAGGAAGGTGAAGCTGGCCGTCGCAAGATCAGCCAGTACACCCGCTACGGCACCGTCGTCCTCGCTCTCGTTCAGGCTATTGGCATGTCCATTGGTCTGGCGGGGCAGGGCGTTGCGTTCACTGGTGACTTTGGCTTCCATTTCGTCGCGGTATCCACTTTTGTGGCTGGTGCGATGTTCATGATGTGGCTGGGTGAGCAGATTACTGAGCGTGGTGTAGGCAACGGTATCTCGATGTTGATTTTTTCGGGTATCGTCGCCGGTCTTCCGAGAGCAATCGGGCAGTCTTTCGAGTCTGCGCGTCAGGGTGATATCAATATCTTCGCCTTGGTTGCCATCGGTTTGCTGGCAGTAGCGATTATCGGTTTCGTGGTGTTCATTGAGCGTGGTCAGCGTCGTATCGCTGTTCACTACGCCAAGCGTCAGCAGGGCCGTAAGGTTTTTGCTGCGCAGACAAGCCACTTGCCGCTGAAGGTGAACATGGCCGGCGTTATTCCGGCTATTTTCGCGAGCAGCATTTTGCTGTTCCCGGCTTCGTTGGGTGCCTGGTTTGGTCAGTCTGAAGGTATGGGCTGGTTGCAGGACATCTCGCAGTCGATCGCTCCTGGTCAGCCGTTGAATATTCTGCTGTTTAGTGCAGGGATTATTTTCTTCTGCTTCTTCTATACGGCGTTGATGTTCAATCCGAAAGACGTAGCGGAAAACCTGAAGAAGTCCGGTGCCTTTATTCCGGGCATCCGTCCAGGTGAGCAGTCTGCGCGCTACATTGATGGCGTACTGACTCGCTTGACCATGTTCGGTGCTCTTTACATGACGGCCGTGTGCCTGTTGCCCCAGTTCCTGGTGGTTGCAGCAAACGTTCCGTTCTACCTTGGCGGGACCTCGTTGCTGATCGTGGTCGTGGTTGTGATGGACTTCATGTCCCAAGTACAATCGCACCTCGTTTCGCACCAGTACGAATCCCTGATGAAGAAAGCCAACCTGAAGGGTTACGGCAGCGGCATGTTGCGCTGAGTACCCATAAGGTTCGAGGAGTTGGTGATGAAAGTTCGTGCATCGGTGAAAAAGCTGTGCCGTAACTGCAAGATTATTCGCCGCGAAGGTGTTGTTCGAGTAATTTGCAGCGCGGAACCGCGTCACAAACAGCGCCAAGGCTGAGTGTGATTGTGCTTCAAGCCCGGCAGCTAGTGCGCTGCCGGGTTGATTATTTGTTATTACAGCGATATTATCTCGCGCCCTATTTCTTGGCTTCCGGGGCGTAGGTAGCTGTCAATTGGAGTCCCACTGAATGGCCCGTATTGCAGGCGTTAACATTCCAGATAACAAGCATACTGTTATCTCGCTGACCTACATCTATGGTGTTGGTCGCACTACTGCGCAGAAAATCTGTGCAGACACTGGGGTAAACCCAGCAGCAAAGATCAAAGATCTGAGCGACGAGCAAATTGAACAGCTGCGTGGCGAAGTGGCGAAGTTCACCACTGAAGGTGACCTGCGTCGCGAAATCAACATGAAAATCAAGCGCTTGATGGACCTCGGTTGCTATCGCGGTCTGCGTCATCGTCGCGGTCTTCCAGTACGCGGTCAGCGTACCAAGACCAACGCGCGTACCCGTAAAGGTCCGCGTAAGCCGATCCGCAAGTAATCGCCCCAGCGAATCGACAGGAATTTAATCATGGCAAAACCTGCTGCTCGTCCTCGTAAAAAAGTTAAAAAGACAGTGGTTGATGGCATCGCCCACATCCATGCTTCTTTTAACAACACCATCGTGACCATTACCGACCGTCAAGGTAACGCTCTTTCCTGGGCTACCTCCGGTGGTTCGGGTTTCCGCGGTTCCCGCAAGTCCACCCCGTTCGCTGCTCAAGTAGCTGCTGAGCGTGCTGGTCAAGCTGCGCTGGAATACGGCCTGAAAAACCTCGACGTTAACGTCAAGGGTCCAGGTCCAGGTCGTGAATCCGCAGTCCGCGCTTTGAACGGCTGTGGCTACAAGATCGCCAGCATCACCGACGTGACGCCAATCCCGCACAACGGGTGCCGTCCGCCGAAGAAGCGCCGCGTGTAATCCAGGAGATTGTAAAGAATGGCTCGTTACATTGGTCCAAAATGCAAACTCGCTCGTCGCGAAGGCACCGATCTCTTCTTGAAGAGCGGCGTGCGCGCGATCGAATCGAAGTGCAACATTGAAGCAGCACCTGGTATCCACGGCCAACGCCGCGGTCGCCAGTCCGACTACGGCACCCAACTGCGTGAAAAGCAGAAGGTCCGTCGTATTTACGGCGTTCTCGAGCGTCAGTTCAGCGGCTACTACAAAGAAGCTGCTGGCAAGAAAGGTGCAACCGGTGAAAACCTGCTGCAACTGCTCGAATGCCGTCTGGACAACGTTGTATACCGTATGGGCTTTGGTTCGACTCGTGCCGAATCCCGTCAGCTGGTATCGCACAAGTCGATCAGCGTTAACGGTCAGACCGTAAACGTTCCGTCGTATCAGGTTCGTGCTGGTGACGTGGTCGCAGTTCGCGAGAAAGCAAAAAACCAACTTCGCATTGTCCAAGCTCTCGATCTGTGTGCCCAACGTGGCCGCGTAGAATGGGTAGAAGTAGACACTGAGAAGAAGTCGGGCGTTTTCAAGAACGTTCCTGCTCGCAGTGATCTGTCCGCCGACATCAACGAAAGCCTGATTGTCGAGCTCTACTCCAAGTAAGGGCTAGAAAATAGGTGCATCCATGCAGATTTCGGTAAATGAGTTCCTGACACCCCGCCACATTGATGTGCAGGTTGTCAGTCCAACCCGCGCCAAGATCACTCTCGAGCCTCTCGAGCGTGGTTTTGGCCACACCCTGGGCAACGCGCTGCGCCGCATCCTGTTGTCCTCAATGCCCGGCTGCGCAGTAGTCGAGGCCGAGATTGACGGTGTGCTCCACGAGTACAGCGCCATCGAAGGTGTACAGGAAGACGTAATTGAAATCCTGTTGAACCTTAAAGGTCTGGCCATCAAGCTGCACGGTCGTGACGAAGTTACGCTGACCTTGTCGAAGAAGGGTTCGGGGGTGGTTACCGCTGCCGATATTCAGCTGGATCATGATGTCGAGATCGTTAACCCCGATCACGTAATCGCTAACCTGGCGTCTAACGGCGCCCTGAACATGAAGCTCACCGTAGCTCGTGGTCGTGGTTATGAACCAGCCGACTCGCGTCAGAGCGATGAAGATGAAAGCCGCAGCATTGGTCGCTTGCAGCTTGACTCTTCGTTCAGCCCGGTTCGCCGTATCGCATACGTGGTGGAAAACGCCCGTGTCGAGCAGCGTACCAACCTGGACAAGCTGGTTATTGATCTGGAAACCAACGGTACTCTGGATCCTGAAGAGGCTATCCGCCGCGCTGCAACCATCCTGCAACAGCAGTTGGCTGCGTTCGTCGACCTCAAAGGTGACAGTGAGCCAGTGGTTGTCGAGCAGGAAGACGAGATCGATCCGATCCTGCTTCGCCCGGTTGACGATCTGGAACTGACTGTACGTTCGGCTAACTGCCTTAAGGCGGAAAACATCTACTACATCGGTGACCTGATTCAGCGTACCGAAGTAGAGCTGTTGAAGACTCCGAACCTGGGCAAGAAATCCTTGACTGAAATCAAGGACGTTCTGGCCTCCCGCGGTCTGTCCCTCGGCATGCGCCTCGACAACTGGCCGCCTGCAAGTCTTAAGAAGGACGACAAGGCGACTGCCTGATCGTCGTAATCACCGAACGTAGTGTTTGGTAAGGAATGAACCATGCGTCATCGTAAAAGTGGGCGTCACCTGAGCCGCACCAGCTCGCACCGCAAGGCCATGTTCCAGAACATGGCGGTGTCGTTGTTCGAGCACGAGCTGATCAAGACTACTCTGCCAAAAGCCAAAGAACTGCGCCGCGTTGCCGAGCCGCTGATCACTCTGGCCAAGACAGACAGCCTGGCTAACCGCCGTCTGGCTTTCGACCGTACTCGTTCGAAAGCTATCGTTGGTAAGCTCTTCAACGACCTGGGCAAGCGTTACGCTACCCGTGAGGGTGGCTACCTGCGCATCCTCAAGTGCGGTTTCCGCGCTGGCGACAACGCGCCTATGGCGTACGTCGAGTTGGTTGATCGTGCTACTGCTGGCGAAGCTGTATCCGCCGAGTAAGACGTCAGTCTGAAACGAAAAACCGGGCCTAGTGCCCGGTTTTTTGTGTCCGCAAGAAAAAGCGCTGTTCGTACAAGATTCTGACATTGTTCAGTTGTCACTATGTGCTGGGAAAAATCATTAGTAATTATCTATCGATGGATGCAAGTTAATGAATTTGTAGGTGTCACATCGATGATCAATACTTCCCAGCAAGCCGATTAGCCGGCAGTTTCAAGACTGACAGAGGAAGAAGACCGTATGAGCCAGATCAAAACGCTTACGACCGCCAGTGGCGCACCTGTCGCTGATAACCAGAATTCTCGCTCCGCCGGCCCTCGTGGCCCGTTGCTGCTCGACGATTTTCACCTGATCGAGAAGCTTGCCCATTTCAACCGTGAAAATATTCCTGAGCGCCGCGTACACGCCAAAGGCTCGGGTGCTTACGGTACTTTTACTGTTACCCGCGACATTACCGAGTACACCAGCGCCAAGCTGTTCGAATCTGTAGGCAAACAAACCCCGACATTCCTGCGTTTCTCTACCGTTGGCGGTGAGCGTGGTTCGGCTGACACCGAGCGTGATCCGCGCGGTTTTGCCCTGAAGTTTTACACCGAGGAAGGCAACTGGGACATCGTTGGCAACAATACTCCGGTGTTCTTCATTCGTGACCCGCTGAAGTTTCCCGACTTTATCCACACCCAGAAGCGTCTGCCGCAGAGCAACCTGAAAAGCGCGCAAATGATGTGGGACTTCTGGTCGCATTCGCCTGAAGCGCTGCACCAGGTGACCATCCTGTTCTCGGATCGCGGCATCCCCGACGGCTACCGTCATATGCACGGTTTTGGCAGCCACACCTACAGCCTGATCAACGCAAGAGGCGAGCGTCACTGGGTGAAATGGCACTACAAGACCCAGCAAGGGATCAAGAATCTCGCGCCGGCTGAAGCCGCTCGTCTGGCCGGTACCGATCCGGATTACGCGCAGCGTGACCTGTTCGAAGCCATCGAGCGTGGCGACTTTCCGAAATGGCGTGTGTGCATTCAGATCATGACCGAAGCTGAGGCTGCGGCGCATTACGAGAACCCGTTCGACGTGACCAAGACCTGGTCGCAGAAGGAATTCCCACTGATCGAAGTCGGTGAGCTGGAGCTGAACCGCAATCCGCTGAACTACTTCGCCGAGGTTGAGCAAGCTGCATTTGGCCCTAGCAACATGGTGCCCGGTGTCGGTCTGTCGCCGGATCGCATGCTGCAAGGACGCGTGTTCGCTTACGCCGATGCGCACCGTTACCGCGTGGGTACCAATCATCAACAATTGCCGGTAAACGCGCCGCGCAGCCCGGTGAACACTTATCAGCGCGACGGTTCGATGGCGTTCGGCAGCAACGGTGGTGCAGCGCCTAACTACGAACCGAACAGCTACATCGAATCACCGAAGCAAGCCCCGCACTACGCCGAACCCGCGCTGGCCTTGAGCGGTGCTGCTGATCGTTACGATCATCGCGAAGATACGGACTACTACAGCCACGCCGGTGCGCTGTTCCGCCTGATGAATGACGAGCAGAAGGCCTTGCTGGTCAGCAATATCGCCGGCGCCATGAATGGTGTTTCGCCTGATGTGGTTGACCGTCAGTTGCAACATTTCTTCAAAGCTGACCAGGCGTATGGAGAAGCAGTCGCAAAGCTGCTCAACGTACAGCTTAACGAAGTCTAAACGAGAAGCAGAACCGCCCTCATTAGGGCGGTTTTTGCGTTATTTAGGTTGATTTTCTCAGAATATCTTCGCTTTTATTGCGCGATACGGGGTGACCTTCCGGTCAGCTTGGTTCAAACTACAGACTTTCAAGCAGGGAGATGTAGGGCGATGCAAGGCCACCCAGACGTTATCGATTACCTCAACACGTTGCTGACCGGCGAACTGGCCGCGCGTGACCAATATTTTGTGCACTCGCGGATGTATGAGGACTGGGGTTTCACCAAGCTCTACGAACGAATCAACCACGAGATGGAAGAAGAAGCAGGTCACGCAGACGCGCTGATGCGCCGGATCCTGATGCTCGAAGGTACGCCGCGCATGCGCCCGGACGATCTTGACGTCGGTACCACCGTGCCGGAGATGCTTGAAGCCGATCTGCGTCTTGAATACAAAGTTCGCGCCGCACTGTGCAAAGGCATTGAACTGTGCGAGCAGCACAAGGACTACGTCAGTCGCGAGATTCTGCGTGTTCAGCTCAACGACACCGAAGAAGATCACACCTACTGGCTGGAAAAGCAGTTGGGCCTGATCAAACTCATCGGTCTCGAGAATTACCTGCAATCCCACACCTGATTGCACAGACACAAAAAAGCCCCTGTCACTGTTGAAGTGACAGGGGCTTTTTCGTTCCTGGCTTTTAAGCCCGGTCGCGAATCAACAACGGCTTGAGGTAATGACCCGTGTGAGACTGCTTCATCTCGGCCACTTCCTCAGGCGTGCCGGTGGCGATGATCTGCCCACCCTTGGAGCCGCCCTCCGGCCCTAGGTCCACCAACCAGTCGGCGGTCTTGATCACGTCCAGGTTGTGTTCGATCACCACTACCGTATTGCCGTGGTCGCGCAAGCGATGCAGCACGTCGAGCAATTGCTGGATATCGGCGAAGTGCAGGCCGGTGGTCGGCTCATCGAGGATATACAGGGTCTTACCGGTGTCGCGCTTGGACAGCTCGCGTGACAGCTTGACCCGTTGCGCTTCACCACCGGACAGCGTGGTCGCCGACTGCCCGAGTTTGATGTACGACAGGCCCACATCCATCAACGTCTGCAGCTTGCGCGCCAGCGCCGGTACCGCGTCGAAGAACTCCCGGGCTTCCTCGATGGTCATCTCGAGGGTTTCGTGGATGCTCTTGCCCTTGTATTTGATCTCAAGGGTTTCGCGGTTGTAGCGCTTGCTCTTGCACACATCGCAGGGCACGTAGATGTCCGGCAGGAAGTGCATTTCCACTTTGATCAAGCCGTCGCCCTGGCACGCCTCGCAGCGACCGCCCTTGACGTTGAACGAGAAGCGCCCCGGGCCGTAACCTCGGGAGCGTGACTCGGGCACGCCGGCGAACAGTTCGCGGATCGGCGTGAACAGCCCGGTGTAGGTGGCCGGATTGGAGCGCGGCGTACGGCCGATCGGGCTTTGGTCAATGTCGACGACTTTGTCGAGATATTCCAGGCCTTTGATGCTGTCGTGCGCGGCCGCTTCCAGCGTAGTCGCACCATTAAGTGCAGTAGCGCTCAACGGGAACAGCGTGTTGTTGATCAGTGTCGATTTGCCCGAGCCGGAAACGCCGGTCACGCAGGTCAGCAGGCCGATCGGGATTTCCAGGTCGACGTTGCGCAGGTTGTTGCCGCGCGCGCCCTTGAGCGACAGCGTCAGCTTCTTGTTACGCGGCGTGCGTTTGGCCGGCACTTCGATCTTCACCCGCCCCGACAGGTATTTACCGGTCAGGGAGTCCGGGTGCGCCATGACTTCGGCCGGCGTACCTTCAGCCACGATCTGCCCGCCGTGCACCCCGGCGCCCGGGCCGATATCCACCACATAGTCAGCCAGGCGAATCGCGTCTTCGTCGTGCTCGACCACGATCACCGTGTTGCCGATGTCGCGCAAGTGCTTGAGGGTGCCGAGCAAACGGTCGTTATCGCGCTGGTGCAGACCAATGGACGGTTCGTCGAGGATGTACAGCACCCCGACCAGGCCGGCGCCGATCTGGCTCGCCAGACGAATGCGCTGCGCCTCGCCACCGGACAGGGTGTCGGCACTGCGATCCAGCGACAGATAGTCGAGGCCGACGTTGACCAGGAACTGCAGACGCTCGCGAATTTCCTTGAGGATCTTGTCGGCGATTTCGCCGCGACGGCCGGTCATCTTCAGCTCGCCGAAGTATTCGCAGGCATCGCCAATCGGCAGGTTGGTCACTGCCGGCAGGGTTTTCTCGCCAACCCACACGTGCCGCGCTTCGCGGCGCAGACGAGTGCCGCGGCAATCCGGGCAGGCCTGGGTGCTGAGGAACTTGGCCAGTTCTTCACGCACGCTGGCCGATTCGGTTTCGCGGTAACGACGCTCAAGGTTCGGCACGATGCCTTCGAAGGGGTGCGAACGTTTGACGATGTCGCCGCGATCGTTCAGATATTTGAAGTCGACATTCTGTGAGCCGCTGCCATGCAGAATGTGTTTCTGCTGTTCGGCGGTCAGCTCGTTGAACGGCTTCTCCAGGCTGAACTTGTAATGCGAAGCCAGCGAGCCGAGCATCTGGAAGTAATAGACGTTGCGCCTGTCCCAACCGCGAATCGCGCCCTCGGCGAGAGTCAGTTCACCATTGACCAGGCGCTTGATGTCGAAGAACTGCTTCACGCCCAGACCATCGCAGGTCGGGCAGGCGCCGGCCGGGTTGTTGAAGGAGAACAGCTTCGGCTCCAGCTCGCTGATGGCGTGGCCACAGATCGGGCAGGCGAAGCGCGCGGAGAAGATCATCTCTTCGCCCGGCTCATCGTCCATCGGCGCCACCAGGGCAATGCCGTCCGCCAGCTTCAGTGCGGTCTCGAACGATTCGGCCAGACGCTGCTGCAGGTCGGCACGGACCTTGAAACGGTCGACGATCACATCGATGGAGTGCTTCTTCTGCTTGTCCAGTTTCGGCAGTTCGTCGAGCTCGCAGATTCGGCCGTTGACCCGGGCGCGAACGAAGCCTTGGGCGCGCAGTTCTTCGAACACCGACAAGTGTTCGCCCTTGCGCTCGCGGATCACCGGGGCCAGCAACATCAGTTTGCTGCCTTCCGGCTGGGCCAGCACCAGGTCGACCATCTGGCTGACGGTCTGCGCTTCCAGCGGAATGTCGTGATCGGGGCAGCGCGGCGTACCGACGCGTGCATAGAGCAGACGCAGGTAGTCGTAGATTTCGGTGATGGTGCCGACCGTGGAGCGCGGGTTGTGCGAGGTCGACTTCTGTTCGATGGAGATGGCCGGCGACAAACCTTCAATGGTGTCGACATCGGGCTTTTCCATCATTGACAGGAACTGTCGGGCGTAGGCCGACAGGGATTCGACATAGCGGCGCTGACCTTCGGCGTATAGCGTGTCGAAGGCCAGGGACGACTTGCCGGATCCGGACAGGCCGGTGATGACGATCAGTTTGTCCCGTGGCAGGGTCAGGTCGATGTTCTTCAGGTTGTGGGTACGGGCCCCACGTATCAGGATCTTGTCCAAAGTGGCCTCGCTCGGCGGGCGTCGAAAACGTAGGAGTATACGGGCAAATACTGGATGGATGCACACTATCAAACGAAGGGTTTTTTACCTTGCATGAAGAGAGTTTCATCTATACGCGTCATAGCGTCGCGATATACCCCGTCTTTCGATGGGACTGGTAGAATCGCCGCCGGTTCACACGAGGTTTTTCCATGCACGATCCCCACAGCGAACGCATGAGTGGCAGCGAGACCCGCGCAGCGAGCGGTCTGGCCCTGGTGTTCGCCTTCCGTATGCTTGGCATGTTCATGGTGTTGCCGGTACTGGCGACCTACGGCATGGACCTGGCGGGAGCGACCCCGGCCCTGATCGGGCTGGCGATTGGCGCTTACGGCTTGACCCAGGCGATTTTCCAGATTCCGTTCGGGATCATTTCCGACCGCATCGGCCGGCGTCCGGTGATTTTCCTCGGGCTGGTGGTCTTCGCCCTCGGCAGTGTGCTGGCGGCCCAGGCTGATTCGATCTGGGGCGTGATTGCCGGACGTATCCTGCAGGGCGCCGGGGCGATTTCTGCCGCGGTGATGGCCCTGCTCTCCGACCTGACCCGTGAACAACACCGCACCAAAGCCATGGCGATGATCGGCATGACCATCGGCCTGTCGTTCGCCGTGGCCATGGTGGTCGGGCCGCTGCTGACCCGTGCATTCGGCCTGTCCGGGCTGTTCCTCGCGACGGGCGGCATGGCCCTGTTCGGGATCGTCATCGTGATGTTCATGGTGCCGAAATCCACCGGGCCGTTGAGCCATCGTGAATCCGGCGTGGCGCGTCAGGCTTTGATGCCGACGCTAAAACATCCGGATCTGCTGCGCCTGGATCTGGGCATTTTTGTGTTGCACGCAATGCTGATGTCGAGCTTCGTCGCCCTGCCGCTGGCACTGGTGGAAAAGGCCGGGTTGCCCAAGGAACAGCACTGGTGGGTTTATCTGACTGCGCTGCTGATCTCTTTCTTCGCCATGATCCCGTTCATCATCTACGGCGAGAAAAAACGCAAAATGAAACGAATTTTGCTCGGCGCCGTCCTGACGTTGATGCTCACTGAGCTATTCTTCTGGCAGTTCGGTGACAGCTTGCGGGCGCTGGTGATCGGCACGGTGGTGTTCTTCACCGCGTTCAATCTGCTGGAAGCTTCGTTGCCGTCGCTGATCAGCAAGGTTTCACCGGCAGGCGGGAAGGGCACGGCCATGGGCGTGTATTCCACCAGCCAGTTCCTCGGTTCGGCACTCGGCGGGATACTCGGCGGCTGGCTGTTTCAGCATGGCGGTCTGTCGGTTGTGTTCCTTGGATGTGCCGGTCTGGCTGCCATCTGGCTGGCCTTTGCTGTTACCATGCGCGAACCTCCCTACGTGACGAGCCTGCGCTTGCCGTTGTCGCCCGAGGCGATCCGCGAAGCGGGTCTGGTCGAGCGCCTCAAGGCCCTCGTAGGGGTAACAGATGCAGTGATAGTTGCTGATGAAGCGGCTGTTTACATCAAACTGGACAAAGAATTAGTGGATCGCGACACCCTCGAACGCCTGGTGAACAACCCGGCCGAGGCTGCTTGCGAAGCCTAGGAGAACGTTATGGCCCGTGGGGTTAACAAAGTCATATTGGTCGGCACTTGCGGCCAGGATCCCGAAGTTCGCTACCTGCCTAACGGTAACGCCGTGACCAACCTGAGTCTGGCAACCAGCGAACAATGGACCGACAAGCAAACCGGTCAGAAGGTCGAGAAGACCGAATGGCACCGTGTTTCGATGTTCGGCAAGGTTGCCGAAATCGCCGGCGAATACCTGCGTAAAGGTTCACAGGTGTACATCGAAGGCAAGCTGCAGACCCGCGAGTGGGAAAAAGACGGTATCAAGCGTTACACCACCGAAATCGTGGTCGACATGCAAGGCACCATGCAACTGCTCGGCGGCCGTCCTCAACAGGGCGATCAACAAGGCGGTGGCAACAACTACCAGCAGCAGGCGCCACGTCAACAGGCTCCACGCCCGCAGCAGTCGGCTCCGCAACAGCGTTCAGCCCCGGCTCCACAGCAGGCTGCACCGCAACCGGCTCCGGATTTCGACAGCTTCGATGACGACATTCCGTTCTGATTCGATGCTGCATCCGCGCTGAATAAAAAGGCCCGTCGTTCAACACGACGGGCCTTTTTTGTGGCGCAAGGTCCGCGATTAGCGCTGATCTACTGTGGGAGCGGGCTTGCTCGCGAAGGCGTCGGGTCAGTCAAAGCATTTGTTGAATGGCAGTCCGCTTTCGCGAGCAAGCCCGCTCCCACCGGTGCGGATGTATGTCTCAGTCGAGGATCAGGTGCGGCAGAAACCGGCTCGAATCCTTGGTGATCAGACTGTTGTCTTCGCGCACGCCAATCCCAGCCGCCTGATCACCAATCACCCACGAGCCGATCAGGGTGTAGCTGTCATCGAACTTCGGTAATGGCGCAAATTCCTGCAGGATGAACGGCGCATCGGTGTAGGGCCCGTCCTCTTTGACGATCAGACCTTCCGCCGTTTGCAGTTCGATGTTGGCGCCTTCGCGGGAGAAGTACGGTTTGCGTACCCAGCCCTTGGGCACCGCACGGGTCGGATTCGGATCAAGGTGCGCCGCGAGCAGATTCGGATGCCCCTTGTGCAGCTCCCACAGCAAGGGCAGTGCGCCTTTGTTCGACAGGATCGATTTCCACGCCGGCTCAAAGAACTGCGTATCGCTGTCGGCAATTGCAGCACCGAACGGCTCGTGGAAGATGAATTCCCAGGCGTGCAGTTTGAACAGGTGCGGGATCCAGCGATCTTGCAGATCGACGAAGCGACCCTCGGCGGTCAGGCCGATGTCTTCGATGTCGATATGCCGGGATTCGATGCCGACTTTTTCCGCGATCAGGCGCAGGTAATCGGTGGTGCCCTTGTCTTCGACCGAGTCTTTCATCGAGGCAAAGTAGAACGGCCGCTTGAGCTGCAATTCGGCAAAGGCCTGATGCAACTTGGTGTCGATGCTGTTGAACTGGTCGGCGTGACGCGGCAGCATCTCGCGCTCGATGCACTGTTCCAGCCAGCCCCACTGAAACGCCGCGGCCTCATAGAGGCTGGTCGGCGTGTCGTAGTTGAGCTCCAGCAGCTTCGCCGGGCCGTTGCCGCTGTATGAAAAGTCCATGCGCCCGTACAGATGCGGATGACCTTCCAGCCAGGACGTGCGGATCATGTCGTAGTACGGCGCCGGGATGCTCAGGCGATCCAGCAACTCTTCGCTATGCACCACGCGATCGACCAGGTCCATGCACATCTCGTGCAGTTCGGTGGTCGGATCCTCCAGATCGTTTTCAATCTGCGCGAGCGTGAACTGGTAGTAGGCGCTTTCGTCCCAGTACGGTTCGTCGTCGATGGTGTGGAACAGAAAGCCGAGGCTTTCGGCCGTCTGTTTCCAGTCGGGGCGCTCGGCGCAGTGGATCTTCTTCATGGTCAGCTGCTCGAACTGCCCCAGCCGCCCCAACCGCTGCGGGCGGAAGACTGGCTGCCGAAACCACCGCGGGACGTCGACGAAGCGACGTTGACCGGTTTGCTTCGGGAGTTGTCGTAGCGGGTGTCGGTGCGAGTTGCCGGCGCCGATTCGATTTTGCGGTACTGCGTCGAGGTGTTGTAGGTCTGGCGGGTATCGCGGTCGCGATAGACCGTGCGGTTGGCGTTGTTGCTCATCGCATTGCCGATCAACCAGCCTGTGAGCCAGCCGTTACCTGCGCCACCGGAACCGGAAGAGTGGGAAGTGCTTTGCGCATTCTGCGCAGCGGCGGCTTCACCGGCAGGCATCTGCGCATTGGCAATCGCATTCAGGTCCTGCGGCGCCTCACCGCTCTGTGGCACCTTGAAACCGCCGAGCTTCGGCACGAAGCGACCGTCGGAATTCTTCTGGCACCAGTCGGCCGCAAAATCCGCATCGCACTTGGCTTTGTCGTCGTAGGCCGGTGCAATGCGTCGGTGCTCGGTCAATGCCGCGACATAGGCGTTCGAGCAGACATCGGCGGCCACTTCGGCGCCGACGCACTCCTCGACAGTTTGAAAGCGTTGCTGATCCTGCGCGGCAACCTCGCCGGAAATCGCCAGCGCCACCGAAGCGGCGAGAGACAGTTGAACGTACTTGCTGCGTTTCATCGAAGGCTTCCTGCCGATCAGTTGGACGGGGTCATGCACGCGGCGTTGAGCATGCCGACGCTGATGGCCACCGCGGCCACGTAGATACCGGAAGCGATTTCACCGTTGGCGATGCGCTGGGACGTGCCTTTGAGCACCAGCCCTGTGGCGAGGAAGGCCAGCAGTTGCACCACGGCCGCAATCACTGCCCACAGCACGAAATCGAGGACGTTGACCGAAAACGCGATCACGTTGCTGGCCGGAATCGCAAAACCGATGATCGCCCCCGCGAGGGCAATGGCGGCGGCGATGTTGCCGGAGCGAATCAGCTCGAACTCTTTGTGTGGCGTGATGCGGGTGTAGACGAACTGAAACAGCATGAACAACAGCACGGCGCCGAGCAGGTAGATGACGAAACCGACCAGCGCGGTCTTGTTCAGGGAAACGGCCAGCACTTCCAGCATGGAAAACTTCCTTTTTTAAATGGTGCTCAAATCAGTCGTGTACAGCGAAATGCCCAGCGAGGTGCTCAGGCTGACGGTGCCTTCCTCGTCCTGTTCGACGGAGAACAGCAGCAGCTCGCGGCGATCGGTCAGGCCGGTCTCGCGGGCGTAGAGCATCGAGTGGTGCTCGATGGTGTAGGACTCGTCCGGGTTGATCACGTGTTCGGTCAGCGGCACCAGTTCGGTCTGGCCCTGCTCGGTGCCCCATTCGCGGCTGTACTGGACGCCGTCGTGGGTGTAGGTCGGCAGGCCGATCGGGCTGGCGGGGCCGGCCAGGCGCTGCAGTTCGGCGTCACTGTTGACGGTCACGTAACTGAGGTAGTTGAACAGGGTGACCGACTCGATCTGGTCGTCACCGGTGACGTGGATCTGTAGCCAGAAATCCTCGTCATTCATGTAATAGCGGTGCAGTTTGTTGGATTGGCCGAGGTCGACCCAGCCGGCGCTCCAGATTGCCTGATCGAATGGCACTCGCACTGACGTCGAGCCGTCGAGCAGCAGGGCGAGAGTCGAATCGAATCTGACAGCCTTGCCTTGCGCCATCCCGAGTGGGCCACTGGCAACGGTTGGCGTTGGCGCAGCGGACTGCCAGTTGCTGGTGCCCAGCAAATCTTTGAACCATCCCATGGGTACATTCCTTGAGGCGGGTGGAGGTGTTCGTCGTAAAAAGCGCCGCTAGTGTACCGGGCCGGGCGGTAAACAAGCAGAAGCAATTGCATGGCGTAAACCATATAGGAGTGAGCCTGTTCGCGATGGCGGCGGTGCAGACAACGCTGAGGTTGAATGTTCCGGCCTCATCGCGAGCAGGCTCACTCCTACAAAGTATTGCGATGCTGCTTACTGCGCTGATTTTTGCTTCAGACGCTCAAGAATCGCATTGGCGCTGCCTTCGTTCGGCGTGATGCCGGCGTCGCGCAGTTTGCGTTCCAGGTCGTTGCCGGTCGAAGCGTCAGCCAGCTCATCGGCGGCGCTCAGCTCGGCGGCGCGTTGCTGTTGCTTGGCCTGCAGACGGTTCAGGGTGCCGACCGCGGTTTCCAGTTTGCCGTTGGCGCCACCGCTGGCGATGGATGCGCTGACCTGCGCCTTCTGCACGCTTTCACGGGCCTTGGCCATGTCCACCTGCTGGCGCAGGCTCTTGATTCGCGACTCGGCCTTGCTGATGTCCTTGCGCATGTTTTCGGCGTAGGTGCCGAACTCGTCGCTCTGGGCTTTCTCGGCGGTCAGGTCGTTGGTCAGGGTCGAAATCGCTTCGGCCACTTCCATCGCCAGGTCTTCGCGGCCGGCGTTCAGCGCGGAAACAGCCTTGGCTTCCAGATCCTTGATCTTCGCGTCGTACTCGCTCACGCGGTCGGCGGCCAGCTTGTGCTTGGCCATGATGGTGACCAGCTCGCGGCGGGCGTTGGACAGCGCGGTGTCGGCGTCGCGGATTTCCTGGTCGAGGATGCGCAGAGCCTGTTGGTCGACGATCGCTTCGCCGACTTCATTGGCGCCACCGCGCAGCGCGGTGAACAACTTGCTCCAGATGGACTGAGTCATTGGATATTCCCTGTTGATTACTTGAAGAAGTGTTCGAAGGCTTCGCTCGCGCGCTGCACGTTGTCGACCAGGGTTTTCACCTCGGTGACGACGTTGGTCAGGCTCGAGTCGGCGCTGAGGGCGCCAAACATGTTGTAAACGGTCTGGCCGTTAGGCATCGACTCGATACCGATCGACGACAGCGGGAACATTTCCCGGCTGCGCAACACGGCGTCGTTGAAGGCGCGTACGTCAGTGATCGAATCGATATCCACCAGCACGGTGTCAACGATGATCTGTGCACCGGCCACGGCGATGTGAATCGGCAGACCGCCGAATTCGTTCATTTCCAGCTTGATGCTGGGTTCGGAGCTCTGGATCAGAGACAGCGTGATCTCGTGCGAAGCCACCTCGTCCAGTGCCTTGAGGGCGTTGAAGAGGCTATCGATGTTCCAGTTGTTGCCTGCGCTCATGTAATTCTCCGACATGAATGAGCCAGCCAGAATCGGTTGGCGTAGCTGTTGCTCCATCTGCTTGAGCAAGCTTCGGTTTTCCGGAAGTACCCAAGTTTCGTGTTTCACATAACCGGCGGCAGCCAGGCCCGCGCGCATCTGCTTCATGTAGAAGCTCGACGGCTTTTTCGCGGACGGTTTCGAGCGCTCTCCCTTTGGGCTCTCTGACGCAACAGTGGGGGAGCGGCTTTTCATGGCAATGACTCCGTTATGAACATCTCACGCGTGAGCCACACTACAACCAATTCAAAATGCCATCAATGGCTCACGCGTGAGATTTTTATGACAGGCGAAAAAGCGGCGAATATCTAATGTAGGAGTGAGCCTGCTCGCGATTGCAATCTGTCAGCCGGAAATCAGGTGACTGTTCCAACGCTATCGCGAGCAGGCTTACTCCTACAGGGTTCTGTGTGAGCAGCGGTCGTGCAAATTGCCGCGAATTTGCGCTGTTTCGTGCAGATTGAAACGGGCGTGGTGCCATCACCGTTTTAGCAAGCCTTTGATCGGCCAGAGTTTTCCACAGGACGGTCGTTGGCCTGATCTCTGCACCCTTCACCGCTACATTCACCGAACCGCTGCAAGGGGGACGCATGACCCCGACGCCAGGCAGAAAAATCGTCGTCGCACACTCGGTGCGCGCTGGCGCGCCGCAACATGAAGTGCAGACCAACAAGGCACTGGCCCGTTGGCTGGCGCAAATTCTCGGGCTCAAATTTGCTGGTAGCTACGACCCGGAAAAACACCGCGGTCGCGACCTGTACTGGCTACCCACGCAAACCATTGTCGGCGCCAGACAGGCGCAGGCACTGGGCATCAAAGGCGCACAGAACTTGTGGGGCGGATTCGTCGAACACGATTTCATCTGCACCAAGGCCATCAGCCACGGCTTGCGCAGTCATCTGGCTCACGCGCCACAAGGTTGGGCGCCGCAATTCTCTGAGCGCGTGCGCGATGTGGTGCTCGACGGATTGACCGTGTTTGCCGTGGAAGATGCGCGACCCGCTGCCGAGCATCTGCTGTACGGCGGGCCGATCCGTCTGAAGCCGATTCACGCCTGCGCCGGTCGCGGCCAGGAAGTTATCAATAGCCTCGACGCATTCGATGAAGTGCTCGCCCGAGCGGAGGTCGCCGAGCTGTTCCGCGATGGCGTGGTGCTGGAACAGGACTTGAGCAAGGTCTTCACCCACAGCGTCGGCCAGTCATTCATCGGCGACAAAGTGCTGAGCTACTGCGGTGATCAATACTTGACCAAGGATGCTCAGGGTGAAGACGTCTACGGCGGTTCGAATCTGCTGGTCGTGCAGGGCGGTTACGCCGATTTGCTGGCGCTGGACTTGCCGGATGACGTGCGACTGGCCATCAAGCAGGCACAGATTTTCGACCGAGCGGCGGATGAGGCTTATCCAGATTTCTACGCCTCGCGGCGCAACTACGACATTGCCCAAGGACTGGACAGCAATGGCAAACCCCGTAGCGGGGTACTCGAACAGTCCTGGCGCATGGGCGGTGCCAGCAGCGCTGAACTGGCCGCGCTGCAAAGCTTTGTCAACGATCCAGATATGCCGGCGATCCGTGTGTCGACGGTGGAGACCTACAACGATCAGACCCTGCCGGCCGACGCCATCGAAATCTATCGCGGGCCAGCAGAGAACAGCGACTTCCTTCTCAAATACGTAACGGTCAAATCCTATGACGGCTAGAAGCGAAAGCATTCAGATCGACATTGATGACGAGCAGATGAGCGGGACGTTTCTCAGTCCCAAATCGAAAGTCCCCGGCGTGTTGTTTGTTCACGGCTGGGGCGGTAGCCAGGAGCGCGATCTGGAGCGCGCCAAGGGCATCGCCGGGCTTGGCTGTGTCTGCCTGACCTTCGACCTGCGCGGGCACACCGGTGGCACCGGCATTCCGTTGACTCGGGTCACGCGCGAGGACAACCTGCGCGACTTGCTCGCGGCCTACGATCGCCTGCTCGCGCACCCGGCGCTCGACACCTCGGCGATTGCGGTGGTCGGCACCAGTTATGGCGGTTATCTCGCCTCAATCCTCACCTCGTTGCGCCCGGTGCGCTGGCTGGCGCTGCGAGTGCCGGCGCTGTATCGCGACGAGCAATGGCACACGCCCAAGCGTGATCTGGACAAGGCTGACCTGCGGGATTACCGGGCGACGTTGGTCCGTGCTGACAGTAATCGTGCGCTGCACGCCTGTTCGCAATTCACCGGGGATGTGTTGCTGGTGGAATCGGAAACCGACGACTACGTGCCCCACGCGACGATCATGAGTTACCGCGCCGCGTGTCAGCAGACGCATTCGCTGACGCACCGGATTATCGACGGCGCCGACCATGCCTTGAGCGAGCCGGTTTCGCAGCAGGCCTATACCTCGATTCTGGTGGACTGGATTACCGAGATGGTGGTCGGTGAGCGGTTGAGCATCATCCAGTCCACATGATCTTTGGTGCCCTTTCGGACGCCATCGCGAGCAGGCTCACTCCTACAATTTGAAATGCGCTCCCCCTGTAGGAGCGGGCTTGCTCGCGAAGGGGCCATCAGCCATAGCCACAAAATCAGGACGGTTTCTTCTCGATCCGCAACGCCTTGGCCTTGGCCTCCACCAACAAATACATCACCACCGTAATCAACAACGGCAGCAGAAAATAAATCGCCCGATACGCCAGCAACCCCGCCACCAGACTGCCCCGCGAAGCTTCGTGCTGCAGCAGCGCGACGAACACCGCCTCCAGCACCCCGAGTCCCGCCGGAATGTGCGTGATGACCCCGGCTATCGCACTGATCAGCAGTACGCCAAGCACCAACGGATAATCCAGTTTGCTCGGCAGCAGAGTGAAAATCACCGCAGCCATCAGCGACCAGTTCAATGCGCCGAGCAGCAACTGCAGCACGGCCATGCGCAGTGACGGCAGGTTGATTTCCACCCCGCGAATCGACCACTCGCGGCGCTTCGAGAACTGGCACGCGGCGAGGTAACCGGCACTCAACAGCAGTAACAGCACGCCGATGCCCTGCAATGCATCGCTGCTGATTTTCCAGCCCGGCGGCATGCTCACCAGACCGCTGCTGAACACCGCGCCGGCAATCGTCATGTAGCCGAACCAGTTGGTCGCCAGGCTCAGGCCGAGGATTTTGGCGATGTTGCCTTTGCTCACACCCAGGCGCGAATACAGCCGATAGCGCATGGCGATCCCGCCGACCCAGGCACTGAGATTGAGGTTGAACGCATAGCTGATGATCCCCACCGGCAGGATCTGCTTCCAGGTCAGGTCCTGGCGAATGTAGGTGCGGCCGATCAGGTCGAAACTGGCGTAGGTGAGAAAGCTCAGCAGGGTCAGGCTGGCGGCGATGATCAGCGTGCGGACCTTGAAGTCGGCCAAGGTTTGCAGGACTTCCGCCCATTCGATGCGGCTGGCGAACATCGTCAGCAACACGATCAGCGCGAGGAAGAACAGCAGCGTCAGCGGACGTTTCCAACGACTCCATCGAGATTGCACGGCAGGCGCCGATTGCGCATGGGAATGGCTCATGACGTGCGCCCCCGAAACGGCTTGAGCCGCGGTTTGTGCGCCGGCAACCAACCGGCCATCGACGGGAAATGCCGCAGGAAGTGAAACACCAGAAATCCCACGGTCATGTGCCAGATCCGCCCGCGTGGCGACATGTCGGCGTCCATGGCCTTGCAGTGGTTCTGGCTCAGGTCTTCGAGGCGCTGGAACAAATGCTGATTGAACGCGCGGTCGCGGATCAGCACGTTGGCTTCGAGGTTGAGCGACAGGCTCAGCGGGTCGAGATTGCTCGAGCCGACCGTGCTCCATTCCTCATCCACCAAGGCGACTTTGCCGTGCAGGGGGCGCTGGCAATATTCGTGGATCTGCACGCCCGCCTTGAGCAGGTAGTCGTAGGTCATGCGCGCCGCCAGTTTCGCCACCAGCATGTCCGGCTGGCCTTGCAGGATCAGCCGCACCTCGACGCCACGGCGCGCGGCATTGCGGATCTCACGCAGCAGGCGGTAGCCGGGGAAGAAGTAGGCGTTGGCGATCACCACCCGACGTTTGGCCCGACGCAATGCGTGCAAGTACACATCTTCGATGTCGGTGTGATGCTGATCGTTGTCGCGAAACACCAGCCGTACCTGACCGTCGTGCTCATTGAACGCCATGTCCGCCCGGCGCTGACGCCGACGTTGCCACCAGAACCGTGCGCGTCCCGGGCGACCGCTTTGCAGCAGGGCGAAGTGATGGATGTCAGCGACCGCCGGCCCCTGAATCTGCACCGCGTAATCCTGTTTCGCCTCGGGGCCGAAATCGGCCAGGTGATCGCCGGAAAAGTTGATCCCGCCAATGAACGCAATCAATCCGTCGACCACCACGATCTTGCGGTGCAGGCGGCGGAACCAGTTGGTGCGAAAACCCAGATGTTTGGGCGCCGGATCGAACATTTGCAGGTGCACGCCAGCATCGCTCAAAGCCGCGAGATAACCGGTGGACAATTCGCCACAACCAAAACCGTCGAGGCTGACAGTGGTGCGCACGCCACGTCGTGCGGCGTCGATCAGGATCTGCTGCAACTCTGCACCGACCTTGTCTTCGAAAACGATGAAGGTCTCCAGCAGGATTTCACTCTTCGCCGCACGCATGGCGTCGAACACCCGGGGGAAATATTCCTCGCCGTTTTCCAGCAACTCGACGCGGTTGTTGCCCTGCCAGCCATACTCGACATCGACATGCCCGGGCTCGCGCACCGGCGGGTTGATGCTGATCGGTGCCAGGGCGGATTTCTCCAGCGGTGCGCTGCTCATAATTCGATCTCCACCGATAACGGGGCGTGGTCGGAAAGGTGTGACCAGGGCCGATTCGCCAGGACTGTCGGCTGGCTGGCCTTGAGGTTGCGCACGTAAATGCGGTCGAGCCGCAGCGTCGGCAGGCGTGCCGGAAAACTGCGCGCCGGTTTGCCGTGATGCTCGGCGAACACCTCGCGCAGACCGCAGGGTTCGAGCAACGCATCGGCACGCTGGCGCCAGTCATTGAAGTCACCGGCGACGATCACCGGGGCGTCAACCGGCAGCTCCGCCAGACGCTCGCCGAGCAGCTTCAGTTGCGCATTGCGATGGCTTTCGCGCAGGCCCAGATGCACGCAGATCGCATGCACCTCGACGCCATCGCCGGGCAGGCGCAGCACGCAATGCAACAGGCCACGGTTTTCGTGGCCGTTGATCGAGACGTCGAGGTTGTCGTGGCGGATGATCTGGAATTTCGACAGCAACGCATTGCCGTGATCGCCCTCCGGATACACCGCGTTGCGTCCATAGGCGAATTGCGGCCACAGACTGTCCGCGAGGAACTCGTATTGCGGCATCGTCGGCCAGTTGCTGTAGCGTTTTGGATGGTGTTCGTGGGTGCCGTGGACCTCCTGCAAAAACACCACGTCGGCCGCCACGCTACGCACCGCGTCGCGCAACTCCGGGAGGATGAAGCGTCGATTGAGGGCGGTGAAGCCCTTGTGGGTGTTGACCGTCAGCACGGTGAAACGGCGCACCGACACTTCAACGCTGGTCTGCTCGTCGGTGAACCCGACCGGCTCTGGAATACTCATGCCAACACCCCTTCGGCTGCCGGTTCGCCGGGGGTGGTGGCGAGCGTTTTATCCAGCTCAAAACGGTGCAGCAAACTGCGGGCGTCGTAGGGCGCGCGGACTTTGATGTCGTTGTCGAAATAGCAGAACACTTCACGGGATTTACGTGCCCGAGGCTTGAGGCGCGGCGCGATCAGATGCGCATCGCGCGGTTGCTGACCGTGGTGCCAGGCGTCGATGCGTTCGGCCCAACTCTGCAGCGCCGGTTCGCTATAGCCGCTGGCGTAAAGTGCCTCGGCACCGTGCAGACGCAGGTAGACGAAATCGCTGGTGAGGTCTTCGCGGTACGGCCACTTGCCGGCGGTGTCAGCAATCACCAGCGCGGTGTTGTAGCGTTTCAACAAGCGCACGAAGTCGGGGTCGATGAAGCTGTCGTTGCGAATTTCCACGGCATGGCGCAGCGGTTTTTTGCGCCAGGCCTTCAGGCTGGCGTGGCCGTGCAGGTGCGAGTCATGCTGGCGGGCGAGGGCGGCGGCCGCTTCAGTGTCGTGAGGGAGCAGGGCGAGGAAGTGTTCGAAACGCTCGGGATCGAATTTGAAGTTCGGCGGGAACTGCCAGAGGATCGGCCCGAGTTTTTCCTTGAGTTCCAGCACCCCGGAGGCGAAGAAATTCGCCAACGGTTTTTCGATCTCGCGCAAACGGCGAATGTGGGTGATGAAGCGCGGCGCCTTGACGCTGAACACGAAGTCGTCGGGCGTTTCGGCGTACCACTGGGCATAACGTTCGGGCCGTTGCAGGGCGTAGAACGATCCATTGATTTCGATGCTGTTGACGGCCCGCGAAGCGAATTGCAATTCGCGTTTCTGCGCCAGTCCTTTCGGGTAGAAATCCCCGCGCCACGGGGCGTAGCGCCAGCCGGAAATACCGATGTGAATCGTTGCCATGTCGCCCTCCCGTTGTCAGTCCTCGTACAGCCTGTGTCTGTTGATGACTGTGGGCGGTTCGGGAAAGTTTCGGTGGCGTTACGGACGGTACATCCCTGAGAGCAACACAAAGCTAATGTGGGAGGGGGCTTGCTCCCGAAAGCGGTGTATCAGTCGCCATTGATGCTGACTGACCCTCCGCCTTCGGGAGCAAGCCCCCTCCCACAGGGTTACTCAGTGACCCGTGAATACTCGGCTTTGAGCCGGTTTGGCATAGACCGGGCCGAGCCGATCCAGTCGACCGCTCCATGCGGTGAGTGCCAGCGCCACCAGCACCACCAGACCACCGATCCACGCCGTATGAATCAGGCCCAGATGCTCGACGATCAGCCCGCCGCCCCACGCACCGCCGGCAATCCCGAGGTTGAACGCAGCAATGTTCAGCCCCGATGCCACGTCCACTGCCTGCGGTGTGTGATGTTCAGCCTGACGCACCACATACACTTGCAGACCCGGCACGTTGCCGAACGCCACCGCGCCCCACACCAGCACCGTGGCCAGCGCCAGCCATGGATTGCCGGCGGTGAAGGTCAGTACGAACAATACGGCGGCGAGCAGGGCAAAGATGATTTTCAGGGCGCTGATCGGCCCGCGTTTGTCCGCCAGTTTACCGCCCCAGATGTTGCCGACCGCCACCGACACGCCGTACACCAGCAACACCAGACTGACAGTGCCGGCGCTGAAGCCGGAGATGTCCTGAAGGATCGGCGCGAGGAAGGTGAAGGCGATGAACGAGCCGCCGTAACCGATCGCAGTCATGGCGTACACCAGCAACAGACGCGGTTGCTTCAGCACTTGCAGCTGTTGCACCAGGGACGCCGGTTTGCTGTGGGCGATGTTGTTCGGCACATACAGCAGGCTCCCGATGAAGGCGATCACACCCAGCGCCGAGACGGCGAGGAAGGTTTCGCGCCAGCCGAAATGCTGACCAATGAAAGTGCCCAGCGGTACGCCGGTGACCAACGCCACGGTGAGGCCGGTGAACATGATCGCAATCGCACTGGCAGCCTTTTCCTTGGGCACCAGACTGGTGGCAATGGTCGAGCCGATAGAGAAGAACACCCCATGCGCCAGGCCGGTAACGATCCGCGCCAGCACCAGCGATTCGTAACTCGGCGCCATCCACGCCAGCAGGTTGCCGAGGGTGAATAGCACCATCAGCGACAGCAGCAACAGTTTGCGCGGGACTTTGCCGGTGAGGGCGGTCAGCACCGGCGCGCCAATGGCAACGCCCAACGCATAGAGGCTGACCAGCAGCCCGGCGGACGGCAGGCTGACGCCGAGATCGGCGCCAATGGTGGGTAACAGGCCAACGATAACGAACTCGGTCGTCCCGATGGCGAATGCGCTGAGGTCAGCGCGAGCAAGGCAATGGGCATGACAGCACTCCGGTAGAGGTTTGAATGGAGCGCAGTGTCGGGGTTTGGCTTGTGCGGAAAAATACGGGGTTGGGCATTTGATATTTGCCTTGGACGCAAAGGTCAAAAGCGCTCACCCTCACCCCAACCCTCTCCCCCAAAGGGGCGAGGGGGAAGGGAGCTGATCTCGGTTGCACTCAATATTGAGTTCGGCTGGATATTTCAGGTCGATGTAGCTCGAGAGTACAACTCGGTCGGCTCCCTCTCCCTCGGGGAGAGGGCTGGGGTGAGGGTGCTTTTGAACTTGCCAGACAATTACCGATCAGTTCCTTACAGGTTCAGCCAAGGGGGATCGGAGTTTTGATCAAGTTCAGGGTCGCTGTTTTGCTGGGGGCGCTGCTGTTGGGCGCTGGCCAGATGGTGCAAGCCGCCGCGTTGCCGGGCGTTCCGGCCACCGCTGAAGAACCGGCCAAACCCGAGCCGATCGTGCAGGGCGGTCTGCTCGGCGCGATCAGTACGAGCATCGACGACGTGCAGGACAAACTCGATCTCAACGAGCATCTGGTCGACGCCTGGCGCCTGCGTGCCGATCGCGCGGCGGACGAGGTCGACAAACTGGTCAACCAGCCGTCGGATCGTTCGGGCTGGAGCGTCGCCGGGGATTTCCTGATGTTGTCCGGCGTCTGGCTTGGCACTTTTGCGCTGCTCACGGTGCTCGGCAGCCTGCTGGCCAAGCGGCTGAGTCAGGGTCGTTGGCTGCGCACCCGCCAGCGCAGTCAGGACCTGGTTGGCTACCTGCTGCCGTACACGCTGCCAGCGCTGATCTGCTTGCCGCTGACGCTATACGTCAGCCACTTTCTGCAAGCCTCGGTCGGTCGGGCGCTGGCGCTGTGTTTTGCCTACGCCACCAGCAGCGGGATTTTCTCCACCTCGATGCTGTTGTGCGTGGTGGTGATGTTCAACGTCGGCCACAAACGGCCCGCCGCGCGGATCATCCGCGACTACTGCCCGAAACCGCTGTTCCTGATCGGTTTTCTCGCCGCCCTCAGTGACGCGTTGACCAGCCCACAGATCGCCCGTCAGTTAGGCGGCAACATCACCAGCAGCGTCGCGGTGTTCACCGGGTTGATCGCCTCGATCATCTTCGGTCTGCTGGTGATTCGCCTGCGCCGGCCGGTGGCGCACCTGATCCGCAACCGACCGCTGGCGCAGCGTCTGAAACAGCCGTCGTTGCAGGAGTCGCTGCGGATTTTTTCCGGGCTCTGGTACTGGCCGATCGTGTTGATGGTGCTGGTCTCTGCGGTCAATCTGATCGGCATCGGCGAGGACAACCAAAAGGCCCTGCGCTGCGCGTTGTTCACCACGGTGCTGCTGATCGGCACGGTGTTCCTCAGCACCATCCTCCAGCATTTGTTCAAGTCGCGAAAAGCCGAAGCGATCCAGCGCAGCAGTGCCTACAAGGAGCGCTTTCTCAGCCTGTTGCACGCATTGCTGCGGATCGTCATAGCGATTGCCTTCATCGATATTCTCGGGCGGATCTGGGGCGTTTCGCTGCTCGATTTTGCCCAGAGCAGCACGGTCGGACGGGCGATCAGCAATGCGTTGAGCAGCATCGGCCTGATCTTCCTCGTCACGTGGCTGTTGTGGGTGGTGCTCGACACGGCGATTCAGGAAGCGTTGAAACCACCGGTCAGCAAACGCTCGTCGCGTCAGCCCAGCACTCGGGTGAAAACCATCCTGCCGCTGCTGCGTAACGCGATCAAAATCATCCTGGTGGTGATCTGCGCGATCACCACCATGGCCAACCTCGGGATCAACGTTGCGCCACTGTTGGCTGGTGCCGGGGTGGTCGGCCTGGCCATCGGTTTCGGTTCGCAGCAACTGGTGCAGGACGTGATCACCGGGTTGTTCATCATCATCGAAGACACGCTGTCGATCGGTGACTGGGTGGTGCTTGATTCCGGACATGCCGGCACCGTCGAAGGCCTGACCATCCGCACCCTGCGTCTGCGTGACGGCAAGGGTTTTGTGCATTCGGTGCCGTTCGGTCAGATCAAGGCAGTGACCAATCAATCACGGCAGTTTGCCTACGCGTTTTTCTCGGTGCAGTTCACCTACGACACCGACGTCGACAAGGCCATCGAACTGATCCGCGAGACTGGCGATTCGATCCGCGAAGACCCGTTCCTCAAGTACAACCTGCAAGGGCCGCTGGATGTGTTCGGGGTGGACCGGATGGACTTGAACGGCGTGGTGCTGACCGCTCAATTCCGTACCGTGTCGGGCGGGCAATATGCGGTGAGCCGGGCGTTCAACCAGCGTTTGAAAAAGCTTGTGGATAACAGTCCCGACGTGCATTTCGCGCAGACTTATCCACAGCAGGTTTTGTTGCCCAAGCGGCAGGGTGAGGGGGCGCTGTTGGCGAGCGAGGCGCCACAACGGTCGAATACCTGACCGCCGGATTTTGTGGTGGGATTGCCGGCCTCTTCGCGAGCAAGCCCGCTCCCACATTGGATTGGTGAACGCCGCCGATCCCCTGTGGGAGCGGGGTTGCTCGCGAAAGGGCCGGAACTGTCGACATCAATGCCGGATCAGCTTGCTCCGCACCTGCTCCATGGCCACCTGATCCAGATCTGTCCAGAAAACCTGCTTGCCGGCAATCTCGGCAGCAACCGGCGCCCCATCGCGATACACCAACCGATTGCTCGCCAGCGCCGGCACTTTCGCCCCCGGCAACAGCGTCCCGGCCAGGTTCAACGGATCCACCCCGCACACCGCGATCAAGCTGCCGTCATGCGCCCGCCGCCGAACTTCGCGCAGCAACGGAATCGCCTCCGGCAAGGCAAACTGTTCCCCCGCCAGACCACTGACAAACCGCCCGCCGCGAATCTCGCCACGGGCCTCCAGCCGATGAAACGTGCGCAGCAATTCGCGCCAGCTCGGCAGCCAATCCGCCTCGCGCTCCAGCAAACGCCAGAACACCACGCCGTAGCGGCGCAGCAAGGTCATGGCGACATGTTCGAGGGTTTCCGGCGAAGCGCTCTGGCTGTTCTCCATGAGCGGCCCGCGTCGCAATAACGCCCAGCGCCCGGCATCGTCCATGCCGCCGATAAACGCTCCGCGTCCGCGTCGACTGCTGCGTTGCTGGCGCTTGCTCGCCGGGGTGATCAGCGCACGCAGACCGGCGAAGCTGTCGGCGTTTACCAGGCCGGCACCGACCAGTTCCTGCAAGGCGATTTCCAGCTCGGTGCGCAATAGGTGCGCTTCATGGATCAGTTCATCGAAAAACAGCGCGCCGTGCTGACTCAGCGCCTCGTAGACCTTCTGCGTTTTCGCTGACAGTTCGCTGACCGGCGTTTGCTCGGCCAATCCACTCCACAGTCCGACCTGACTGCGCGGCAGCAGCACAATCGGCGTACTGCGCAACGCCGTGCCGCTGACTTTCTGTCGGGCGCTGAGCCGCGTCCACACCAGTTTGCCGTTGCGGCACAGCTCATCCAGCCAGCTCGGCGAGTAGTCCTTCAGGCGTGCCGGGAGAATGTCGCTGTCCCACGCGGAGGCCGCCGCCGGGTAACCTTCGAACTGACCGACAATCGCCGGCAACACCACGCTGCCCTGAGCGCGCGTAGCGGGGGACAGATGCTGCCAGTCGAACAGAAAACGCATGAAATCCTGCAGGGCCACCGGCTCGATTTCCCGGCGCAGACGCTTGACCGTGTAGCGATGAATGCGCGCCAGCAGATGCCGTTCGCACCATTCTTCAACGGCCACATTCGGAGTGAAATGACCGCGCAGCACATAGCCTTCCCGCTCCAGTTGCGCGAGCGCCTGCGCGACTTGTGTGGCGGGCAGCGCCAGCGGTTCGGCAATGGCGGCTAACGGCAGCGGGCCAAACGCGCCGAGCCGCACGCGGACCACTTCGACCAGCGCTTCCTCGAACGTCCACGGCTCGTTGAAACCGGGCAAGGCCTCTTGCTGCGGTTGCAGCGTGGCCTGTGGATAAAGCGCCAACAGGCAGGTCAGGCGTTCTCGCGCCAGCCACAACGAGCCAGGCTGTGGATGTGTAGTGACGGTGAGGCCGTCTTCGCGAGCAGGCTCGCTCCCACAGTTGACTGTGTTCCAACTGGCGGAACGCGGTTGAATGTGGGAGCGAGCCTGCTCGCGAAGCTTTTCTTTTGCCGTTACTGGCGGAACGGCCAAGCGGCAGGCGCGACCGCTCGCAGTCAGCGCGTCAAGCCATTCGCGCCAGTGTTCGCCAGCCTGAACTTCAAGGTCGCTGACGCAGGCCAGGCTCATCAGCGCCTCATGCATTTCATCGATGTTGGCCGGCGTCGGCCACGCTTCTTCACGCACCGCGTTAATGGCGTCTGCGTCCAGCGCACCGAGATCATCGGTGGATTGCGGGTCGCTCCAGCGCCGGTTGAGCACCGCTTGGGTGCGGCGTTCTTCCAGCGGCGCATCGTCGAGAAAGCTGTACGGCCGCGCGCTGAGAATTTCTGCGGCCAGCGGTGAAGGCGCCGGCAGGTCGCGGCTGATCAACCGCACCTCGCCGCGCTCCATGCGCCGCAGCAGATTGAGCCAGCCGTCGCTGTCCATCGCCTCGTGCAGGCAATCGTCGAGGGTCTGTTCCACCAGCGGATGTTCGGGAATTTCCCGTTCGCCGGCGAGGTTTTCCAGACAGGCGATCTGATCGGGAAACACGCTGGCAATCAGGTCTTCGCTTTTCATCCGCTGCAACTGCGGCGCGACTTTGCGCCCGCCGGTGAAACGCGGCAACGCCAGCGCTACCCCGGCATTCCATCGCCAGCGCACACCGAACAACGGCGCGTCGAGAATCGCCTGAATCAGGATGTGCTCGGCGCTGTTGCTGTGCAGGTAACGCCAGACGTCATCCAGCTCGAAACTGTGGCTGGTGGACAGCGACAGGACAATCGCGTCTTCGCTGGCGGCGGCCTGCAACTCGAAGTTGAAGGTGCGGCAGAAACGCTTGCGCAAGGCCAGGCCCCAGGCACGGTTGATGCGGCTGCCGAACGGTGAATGGATGATCAGTTGGGTGCCACCGGATTCATCGAAAAATCGCTCCATCAGCAGCGTGTCCTGCGAGGGCAGGGCGCCGAGGGTCAAGCGAGCGCGGGCGAGATAGTCCACCAGTTGTTCGGCGCTGGCGAGGTTCAGGCCGAGGGTTGCGGTCAGCCAGTCGAGCGCCGGTTGCAGATCGCCGGGGCGGACGCCAAGCAGCTCGTCGAGGATCGCTTGCAGGCGCGCCACTGCCGCAGACAATTCATCACTGCGCCCCGGTGCTTCGCCGAGCCAGAACGGAATGGTCGGCGGCTGGCCTTGGGCATCCTCGACCCGCACCTTGCCGGTTTCCACCCGCAGGATTCGGTAGGAGGTATTGCCGAGCTGGAACACGTCACCCGCGATGCTTTCCACGGCAAAGTCTTCGTTGACGCTGCCGATGTTCAGACCCTGCGGTTCCAGCAGCACGCTGTAGTCGGCGTTGTCGGGGATGGTGCCGCCGCTGGTCACGGCGGTCAGTTGCGCGCCACGGCGGCCACGCAGAGTGCGGCTGACGGCGTCGCGATGCAGATAGGCGCTGCGAATGCCCTGACGACCGTTGTAGCCTTCGGCGAGCATCGTCAGCAGCGCCTGATAGTGTTTTTCGTCGAGATCGCGGTACGGCGAGGCTTTGCGGAACAGCGCCAGCAGCGCTTCTTCCGCCCATTCCCGGCAACTGACTTCGGCGATGATCTGCTGCGCCAGCACATCCAGCGGCGCTTCGGGGATGTGCAGGGTGTCGAGTTCGCCACGGCGCACGCAGTCGAGCAGGGCGGTGCATTCGATCAGGTCGTCGCGGGTGGTGGCGAACAAGCGGCCCTTGGGTGTGCCGCCGACCTGGTGCCCGGAGCGACCGACTCTTTGTAGGAACCCGGCAATCGAACGCGGCGAGGCGATCTGGCAGACCAGATCGACTTCGCCGATATCAATGCCCAACTCCAGCGACGCAGTGGCGATCAACACTTGCAGCTCACCGCGCTTGAGCCGCTGTTCGGCGTCGAGACGGAACTCCTTGGCCAGGCTGCCGTGGTGCGCCGCCACCGCCTGTTTGCCCAGACGTTCACTGAGGTGTCGGCTGAGGCGTTCGGCCAGACGCCGGGTGTTGACGAAAATCAGTGTGGTGCGGTGCTCGCGGGCCAACTCGGCGAGGCGGTCGTAGACCAATTCCCAGACATCGTTGGCCATCACTGCCGACAACGGCACCGGCGGCACTTCGATGCCCAGATCCCGTGGCCGGGCGTGGCCGATGTCGATGATTTCGCAGGGGCGATCAGTGCCGACCAGAAACCGCGCCACGGCATTGATGGGTTTTTGCGTGGCCGAAAGACCGATGCGGGTCAGTGGTTCTGCGCACAGCGCCTGCAGGCGTTCGAGGCTCAGCGCCAGATGACTGCCACGTTTGCCGGCAGCGATGGCGTGAATCTCGTCGATGATCACCGTGCGTGTGCTGCCGAGCATTTTGCGTCCGGACTCGGAGCCGAGCAGCACGTACAGCGATTCCGGGGTGGTCACCAGAATGTGCGGCGCGCGCTTGCGCATGGCGGCGCGGTCTTTTTGCGGGGTATCGCCGGTGCGCACGGCGGTGGTGATTTGCAGTTCGGGCAGGCCCATCTGGCGTAATTGTTCGGTGATTCCCGCCAGCGGGTTTTGCAGGTTGATGCGGATGTCGTTGGACAACGCCTTGAGCGGCGAAACGTAGACGACGAGGGTTGCGTCGGGCAGGCCTTCGGGGTTTTCCAGGCCACGGTGGACGAGGTCGTCGAGTACCGCGAGGAATGCGGTGAGGGTTTTACCGGAGCCGGTGGGCGCGGCGATCAGCGTCGAGTGGCGCTGGCGGATCAACGGCCATGCGCGGGCCTGGGCGGCGGTGACCGTCGGGAAGGTGCTGCTGAACCAGGCGCTGACGGCGGGGTGGAAGCCTGCCAGGGCCGCGTCCTTGGGAATGGGCAGATTCATGGCTCAAGTTATGCGGGTGGGGGCGGCAAGATGCAAGTACCGCTGGGATCTTCAGCGTTTGGCCGGGCCTCTTCGCGAGCAAGCCCGCTCCCACAGGGGAACGCGATCAACTGTAGGAGTGAGCCTGCTCGCGATGGGGCCAGTTGATTCAGCACAATTCCCGGCGATCTACACTTTACGGGTGACGGTTGCGCACTAAACCCGCAAAATGCAACGATTCCGGCAATTATCGATGACGGTGTCACCAGCACCGTCGCTAAAGCCATCGTTCCAATCAGACTGGGCCTGCTGACTCTATGCGAATGCGCCTTATGTTACTGGGCGGCGGAAATGCCCTTGGGCAGGCGCTGATTCGCCTCGGTGCGGAAGAAGACATCGGTTTCCTCGCCCCCCGCCCGCCAGAAGACGGCTGGGATGCCGCGAGCCTGACGCAACTGCTCGACGATACCCGTCCGGATGCGTTGATCAACCTCGCCTACTATTTCGACTGGTTCCAGGCCGAGACCGTCAGCGAAAGCCGTCTGGCCGGGCAGGAACGCGCCATCGAGCGGCTGGCCGAACTGTGCCAGCACCACAACATCATCCTCGTGCAGCCTTCCAGCTATCGGGTGTTCGACGGTTCACGGGCGACCGCCTACAGCGAGAAAGACGAGCCGGTGCCGCTGGGCCTGCGCGGTCAGGCGCTGTGGCGCATCGAGCAAAGTGTTCGCGCCACTTGCCCGCAACACGTGCTGCTGCGCTTCGGCTGGCTGCTCGATGACAGTCCTGAAGGCACCCTCGGACGCTTCCTCGCCCGCGCCGAACAACCGGACGAATTGCTCATGGCCGATGACCGCCGTGGCAATCCGACACCGGTCGATGACGCGGCACGGGTAATCATTTCGGTGCTCAAGCAACTCGATTGCGCCGCGCCGCTGTGGGGTACTTACCATTACGCCGGCCACGAGGCGACCACGCCGCTGGCGCTGGGTCAGGCGATTCTGAGCGAAGCGCGCAACCTGCATCCGCTGGCGATCGAAGCGCCGACCGCGCAGGCCCATGCCGCGCGGCCGGACGCTGCCGAGGAACCGCAACACGCGGTACTCGCCTGCAAGAAAATTCTGCACACTTTCGGGATCAAGCCCCGCGCCTGGCGCGCCGGGCTCCCGGCTTTACTGGATAGGTTTTATCGTCATGGCTGAAGGCCCTGTTTTAATCACCGGCGGCGCCGGTTTCATCGGCTCGCACCTGACGGATGCATTGCTCGCCAGCGGCCATTCGGTGCGGATTCTCGATGATCTGTCGACCGGCAAACGCGCCAACCTGCCGCTGGACAATCCGCAGGTCGAACTGATCGTCGGTGACGTTGCCGACGCCGCGCTGGTTGCGCGGGCCATGCAAGGCTGCAGCGCCGTCGCGCACCTGGCGGCGGTGGCCTCGGTGCAGGCTTCGGTGGACGATCCGGTGAAGACCCACCAGAGCAATTTCATTGGCACCCTGAATGTCTGCGAAGCCATGCGCCAGGCCGGAGTGAAGCGTGTGCTCTACGCGTCCAGCGCAGCGGTGTACGGTAACAACGGTGAAGGCGAGTCGATTGACGAAGACACGCCAAAAGCCCCGCTGACGCCGTATGCCTCGGACAAACTGGCCGGCGAGCACTACTTCGATTTTTATCGTCGCCAGCATGACCTGGAACCGGTGATCTTCCGCTTCTTCAACATCTTCGGCCCGCGCCAGGATCCGTCCTCGCCGTACTCCGGGGTCATCAGCATCTTCAGCGAGCGGGCACAGAAAGGCCTGCCGATCACGGTGTTCGGCGATGGCGAGCAGACCCGTGATTTCCTCTATGTCGAGGATCTGGTCGACGTGCTGGTGCAGGCGATCGACAAGCCTGAAGTGGAAGTGGGGGCGATGAACGTCGGCTGGAATCAGGCAATGAACCTCAAGCAGATGCTGCAAGCGCTGCAGGAAGTGGTCGGCGAGTTGCCCCCGGTCAGCTACGGCCCGGCGCGCTCCGGCGACATTCGCCATTCGCGGGCGAACAACGCGCGTTTGCTGCAACGCTTCCAGCTGCCAGAGCCGACGCCGATGCGTGTGGGGCTGGCGCGGTTGCTCGGCAAGTAGGTTTATCGCAGACATGAAAAAGGCGCCTTTTTACAGGCGCCTTTTTCACGGCCGGAATTTGTCGCTAATCCTGTGGCGAGGGGATTTATCCCCGATCGATCACGAAGTGATCGTCGTCAGTTCTAAGCCTGCTCACCCAAAGCCTCATTCACCACCACGCGAATGTTCGACTGTTGCTTAGAACTTGTAGCCCAGACCCACCATGTACACAAACGGATCGACATCCACATTCACCTTGGCACGGGTGCCCGGCGCCACGGCGTTGTTCTCGACAGTCGCGCGGGTGTCGATGTCCATGTAACGCACCTGGGCGTTGAGCATGATGTTGTCGGTCAGCATGTAGTCGGCGCCGACCTGCCAGGCCAGGCCCCAGGAGTTTTTCGCCTTGAAGTTGCTGAAGCCGTTGGACTGGGCTTCGCTGCCGACGTGCTCGTCATAGATCCAGGTGTAGTTGATGCCGCCGCCGATGTACGGCTGGAACGGCGACTTGGAATCCAGCGGGTAGTACACGACGCTGAGGGTCGGCGGCAGGTGTTTCAGCGTACCGAGTTTGCCGTTGGCGGCTGGCAACGCGGTGCCTTTGATTTTCACGTCATGCTCGAATGGCGAGGCGGCCAGCAACTCGATACCGATGTTGTTGGTCAGCATGTAGGCGAAGTTCAGACCCAGTTGGGTGTCGCTGCTCATGGTCGCCTTGCCGCCCAGGTTGGTGCCGCTCAACGGACCCTGATCGACCTTGACGCTGGAGCTGTCGGCTTTCGGGTTGACGGTGATCGCACCGGCGCGAACGATGATGTCGCCGGCTTCGTGGGCGTGGGCGAGCGGGGCTGCGAGCGCGACTGCAAACAGCGCGGCGCTGAGCAAGGACTTGTTCATGGGAGCTCCAAAAGGACGTTAAAAATGTCTGATGTCCTATGGTATGAAGCCAACTGATACGGTCTTTTGACTCAGCTCAATGAAACAGTGATGGCGGGTTTATTTGTGGAACCTTGGCCGACCCCTTCGCGAGCAAGCTCGCTCCCACATTAGAGCTCGGTCAACTGTGGGAGCGAGCCTGCTCGCGAAGACAATGGGCCGAACAGTGCAGAATTACCGGAATTACTCCGGCAGCTCATACACATAAATCTTGTCCGCCGCCATCTGATACCCGGCATCGGCCAGTTCGCTGGTGGACGCCTTGACCTGCAACGGTCCTTCGACCCAGTACGGCTGATACAGCTCGTCGAGCTTCACGCCCAACTCGCTTTTCACATGCACGATCTGGTTCGACGGCGGTGGCGGCACATGGATGCAGGCGCCGAAGTACGGCACCAGCAGGAAGTCGGTGGTGCGCCCCTCTTCGTTGACTTCCAGCGGCACGATGTAACCCGGCAGGCGTATGTTCTGCCCGTCGAGACTCTGCACCACCGGCGCGTTGGGCATGTCCTGTTTCGCCGCCGGCGCCGACTCGGCGGACAGCGCATCACTCATCTTCGACATGTCGTGCAACGGCGTCATGTTCGGCACTTCCGGCGCGGCGTCCGGCGGGATCATCTCCGACCAGGTCAGGTCTTTCGGCGCCGCTGCCCACACGGGCAGGGCAACCAGCAACAGCAGCGCAAGCACGGCGCGGGGCATGGTGAACATCCTCATAAACGGATCGACAGGCCATCGGCCAGGGATTGGCGATACGCGCGCCAGGCCGGCACGCTGCCCATCAGCAGCGCGGCTGCCAGAATGCCACCGAGCAGCGTCCATTCATACTCGCTCGGCCACGCCAGTGGCAGATACAAACCGTAATTGGCCTGTACATAACCCTGCGCGGCGGCGATGCCGATGTACAGCAATGCCAGTCCGGCGATTACGCCGGTCAGCGCCAGGGCAAAGGCTTCCAGCACCAGCAGGCTTGCGATATGCCAAGGCCGGGCACCGACCGAACGCAAAATCGCCATCTCGCGGCGACGCTCGTTGAGGCTGGTGAGAATCGCCGTGAGCATGCCGATCAACCCGGTCAGCACCACGAACAGCGAGACCACGAACAAGGCTTTTTCCGCAGTACTCATCAGGCTCCACAACTCCTGCAAGGCCACGCCCGGCAGGATCGCCAGCATCGGCTCGCCACGGTATTCGTTGATCTCGCGTTGCAGGGCGAAGGTGGAAATCTTGCTGTTGAGGCCGAGCATGAACGCGGTGATCGCCTGTGGCGTCAGGTCCATGTTGCGTGCCTGATCCGCCGTGATCCGGCCGGTGCCGCGCGCCGGCACGCCGTTGTGCCAGTCGATGTGAATCGCTTCCATGCCGCCGAGGCTGATGTGCAGCGTGCGATCCACCGGGGTACCCGTGCGCTTGAGAATGCCGACCACGGTGAACGGCTTGTCGTCATGCTTGACCAGACTGATCGCCGCCACGCCGTGGGCCAGCACCAGTTGGTCGCCGAGCTTGTAATGCAGCGCTTCGGCCACTTCGGCGCCGAGCACCACTTCGAACGGATCGGTGGCGAAGGCGCGGCCGTCGGCCAGTTCCAGGTGCTGCTGACGGCCGTACTGGTAATGCTCGAAATAGGCTCCGGTGGTGCCCATCACGCGGTAGCCGCGATGCGAGTCGCCGAGGGACATCGGGATCGCCCACTTCACTTTCGGGTTGCTGGCGAAATGTTCGAAGCTGTCCCAACGGATGTTGTTGGTCGCGTTGCCGATGCGGAACACCGAGTACAGCAGCAGGTTCACCGAGCCGGAGCGGGCGCCGACGATCAGGTCGGTGCCGCTGATGGTGCTGGCGAAACTGGCCTTGGCCTCGGTGCGCACGCGCTCGACGGCGAGCAACAGGCAGACCGACAGGGCAATCGCGAACGCGGTGAGCAGGGCGGTAAAGCGGCGGTTGGCCAGGCTGGCCATGGCCAGACGAAACAGATACATCTCAGACCTCGGCAGACGTGGCGGCGCGATTGAGCTCGGCCAGGGACAGGTGACGGTCGAACAGCGGCGCCAGGCTTTGGTCGTGGCTGACGAACAGCAGACTCGATCCGGCCTCGCGGCATTCGGCGAACAGCAGACGAATGAAGTTTTCCCGAGCGTCGTAATCCAGCGCCGAGGTCGGTTCGTCGGCGATCACCAGTTCCGGTTGGCCAATCAACGCGCGTGCGGCGGCAACCCGTTGCTGTTGACCGATCGACAGCGAATCGGCGCGACGACCGAGGATGCTTTCATCCTTCAGGCCCAGGTGGGCGAGCAGGGTGGCGGCGGCCTGATCGACGCTGCCGTGACGCTGTTTCGCCCGTTCGGCACGCAGTCTGGAGAAGTGGCAGGGCAACTCGACGTTCTCGCGTACCGAGAGAAACGGCAGCAGGTTGAACTGCTGGAAGATGTAGCCGGTGTGATCGACGCGAAAGCGGTCGCGGGCGCCGGCACCGAGTTCGGTCAGTTCCTGGCCGAGCAGGCGAATGCTGCCGCGCCCGGGTTTCTGCACGCCACCGAGCAGGCCGAGCAGGGTGGTCTTGCCACTGCCGCTGGGGCCTTTGAGGAACAGGGTTTCGCCCGGCTCCAGGCGAAACGCCGGGATGTCCAGCAGCGGCGGGTGACCGGGCCAGTTGAAGCCCAGGTCGGACAGTTCGATGAGTGCTTGGGTCATGGCACCAATTTCATGAAGTGAACACGTAACCCCTTGTGGGAGCGGGCTTGCTCGCGAATGCGGTGGATCAGCCAAATCCATGTTGACTGACCCACCGCATTCGCGAGCAAGCCGCTCCCACAGGGGATTGTCGGTGTGATCAGAATTTCAGGGCAGCAGCCTTGGCCGTCACTTCCGTACCTTGCTGGCCGTTCGGGCCGATCAGTTGTACCTGAATTTTCTGGGTGGCCGGGAAGGTATTGAAGAGGTTTGCCAGATCCAGAGTCTTCAAAGCCCCCGGTGCAGCGCAACTGAATTGATAGTGCGCGTGGATTTCGCTGTGTTCATGGTGATGCGCTTCACCGCTCTTGGCGGCGGCATCGTGATCATCATCGTCATGCTCGGCGGCATCCGGTTTGTCGCCGAACAGCGGGCTTTCCAGTTCCTGGCTGGCGACTTTGCAACCAGCGGCGGCCGGCAGGCTGAACAGCGCCAGCGGGTTTTCCAGTTTGGTGCGGGCGGCGGCGACTTTGGCCTTGTCGGCGTCGCTGGTGGCGGCGTGTTCGAAGCCCACCAGGTTCATCGCCGGGCTTTCCAGTTCCAGTTCCAGGGTCTGGCCGTCGAGTGCGGCGTTCAGTCGGCCGACGCCATGTTCGTGGGCGCCGAGGCTGCCGTGCTCATGGTCATGATCGTGTTCATCGGCGGCATGGGCGATGGCCAGCGGCAACAGGGCAAACGGCAAAGCGAGCAGCAGACGACGCATGGCGGTCTCCGGAAAGTAAAGTGAAGAGTTTGTTATGTAATCTTATAACGAAAGTCCGCAGAGTTTGCCCGTGCGCTTGGCGTTGCACAAGTCCCGTGGGAGCATGCAGGTCAGAAATGTGCAGGAGCGATGCAGATGTTGCGGATACGCGGAACCGTCGGCGCGATGCCGGTGGATTTGACGGTGGAACTGGATGACAGCGATTGGGCAAAGCTTGGCGCAGCCCTTGGCACGCAGTCGCAGGGCAATCAGCCTGAAGCGGCATTGAGCGCGCCGGCAGCGAAACCGCTGAACCAGGACGATGCGTTGTGGCAGGTCGCGCAGGATCTGTTGCGCAAGGCCAGGCAACTCAGCGGGCCGGATCTTCTGGAGCAGCTTGAGGGCCTGACCGGCAGCGCGGCCGCAGGCAAACGCCTGCTGGTGCGCTTGCGCCACAGTTCACAGGTGAAAGTGGCGAGCGGCGGCGATACGCCGCTCTACAGCTGGGTCGAGTGAGCCGCAAAAGATCGCAGCCTGCGGCAGCTCCTACAGGTCAGCGTTCATCCGCAAATACGGGTGAACACGATCGAATGTAGGAGCTGCCGACGGCTGCGATCTTTTGATCTTAATAAAGCGCAGCGAATACTTTACGGCGGTAAGCGGTCACCAGCGGGTGATCGTTGCCCAGCAGTTCGAACACCTGCAGCAACGTCTTGTGCGGCAGACCCTCGCCATAACTGCGGTTACGGATGAACAGCTTGAGCAAGGCCTCCAGCGCCGCTTCGTATTGCTGACGCGCCAGTTGCTGGATCGCCAGTTGATACACCGCTTCGTCGTCCTGCGGATCTTTGGCCAGACGCGCCTTGAGGTCGGCAGCGTCCGGCAGATCACGGGCAAGTCCCAGGAATTTGATCTGCGCCTTGGCCCCGGCCAGTGCAGCCTTGTGCTCATCGCTCTTGACCGCATCGAGCACGGTTTGCGCTTCGCCCAGTTCGCCGCGTTCGGTCAGGCAGCGGGCGTAGAGGATCAGCGCCTTGGCGTTGCTGTTGTCTTCGGTGAGCATCACCACCAGCGCGGCTTCTGCTTCAGCGAAACGCCCTTCATCGAACAGCGCCTGCGCCTGCTCGAACGGATCGGCGGCGGCCGGCGGCGGCATCTGCACATGCGGCTCAAGCAAGGCGCGTACGGCGGATTCCGGTTGCGCACCGGCAAAACCGTCGACTGGCTGACCGTCCTTGAACAGCACCACGGTCGGCAGGCTGCGGATACCGAAGCGGGCCACGATGTCCTGCTCGATGTCGCAGTTGACCTTGGCCAGCAGCAGTTCGCCCTGATAGCTCTCGGCAATGCCTTGCAGCATCGGCATCAACGCCTTGCACGGCGCACACCACTCGGCCCAGAAATCCACCAGCACCGGTTTGTTGAAGGAAGCTTCGATCACCGACTGGTCGAAATCGGCAGTCGTGGCGTCGAAGATGTACGGCGTTTGCTGACTCATGGGGGATCTCGTAAAAGCGTGGATGGGGCAACTATACGGCTTGGCGGGGGGGGCCGGAAGCGGGGGCAGGTTTAGAGATGTGTTGCCTGATAGGACGCCTTCGCGAGCAAGCTCGCTCCCACAGGGGGAACGCAATCCAAATGTGGGAGCGGGCTTGCTCCGGGCGGCGATCCGACGAAGCTTTTTAGCTCCGCCGCGCGTGGTACAGGCTCACATGCCGAAATTCTTCCGGCTCCGCCAGATCCGGCAAGGTCATCGCCTCAAGCATTTCGATGCGCTCATATAACGGATGACGAAAATCCCGAACCCGCGAATCCGCCACCAGCGCCTCGCGGCCACGGCTGAGAAACGCGTCGAGCAGCGGCAGGTTCTCACGGTCGTAGAGCACATCCGCCACCAGGATCAGATCGAAGCGATCAGCCTCGGCAAAGAAGTCCGTCGAATAACTCATCTGCACATCATTGAGTTCGGCGTTGGCCCGGCACGCAGCAATCGCCTGCGGATCAAGATCGCAAGCCACCACCTCCAACGCCCCGGCCTTCACCGCCGCAATCGCGGCGATCCCGGAGCCGGCGCCGAAATCCAGCACCCGCTTGCCGCGCACCCACTCGGGAAACTCCGCCAGATAGCGAGCCACCGCCAGGCCGCTGGCCCAGCAGAAACTCCAATATGGCGGTTCGTGGAGGATGCGCCGGGTTTCGTCGGGACTGAATTCGCGATCCATGTTGTCGCCGTCGATCAGCCACAGCTGCAAATCGGTACCCGGCAATGCACAGGCCTTGAGCCGGGCATCACCGAGCAATTCACCTAACGCCAGTTGCAGGTCGAGCGGTGGCGTCATGGTGCTTTGACAAATTGCAGTTGGCCCAGCGCCTGAGTGGTCGGCTGGGTAATGGGTTGCGACGGCAGATGCAGGATCAACTGGCCGGACTGCGTGGCGCGGCCGCGCAGCTCAACCCGCGCGCCGGCGGGGAATGCTTCGGGGTTGAAACGCAGACGGAACGGCAACGCCTGGTTATTGCCTATCAGCGTGGAACTGGCGAGCAACTGTTGCGGGCGGGACTTATCGTCGATCACCAGCAACGCCAGTTCGACTTCGGCCCCGGCTGGCACGCCTTGCAGGGTGCCGCTCAGTTCCCGTTGATAAGCCGGCAGCGGACCGAGGTCAGCGGCTTCCCGGGCTTTTTTCTGCGCCTGTTGTGGCGCCGGGCCCGGCGTGGGCGGCTGCGGCTTGGGTTTATCGCTGCCACAGGCCACCAGCAGGGCGAAAAGACTGAGCAAAACGAGCGGTCGTAGCGGCATGGGCTGCTCCAGCAAAATGAAATCCATGGATCAAATGATCATGGCAGTCTGTATACCGCAAACCCTATGGCTTGTCTTGCCACCGGGATGCGCTACCATGGCCCTCCCTTTTTTTGTTGCCAGCCACCATGCACTGTCCCTTCTGCGGTGCCAACGACACCAAGGTCATCGACTCGCGTCTGGTCGCCGAGGGCGAACAGGTGCGCCGCCGGCGTGAATGCCTGGCCTGCGGCGAGCGTTTCACGACATTCGAGACGGCCGAACTGGTGTTGCCGCGCCTGATCAAAACCGACGGCAGCCGCCAGCCGTTCGACGAAGAAAAGCTCCGTGCCGGCATGCAACGCGCCCTGGAGAAACGTCCGGTGAGCGTCGAGCGCCTCGAATCCTCTCTGGTTCACATCAAGCACAAGCTGCGCGCCACCGGCGAGCGCGAGGTCAAATCCCTCGTGGTCGGCGAACTGGTGATGGCCGAGCTGCAAAAGCTCGATGAAGTGGCCTACATCCGTTTCGCCTCGGTGTACCGGCGCTTCCAGGATCTCAATGAGTTCCGCGAAGAGATCGACCGTCTCGCCCGCGAACCGGTGAAAGAATGACCAGCGCCGCCGAGCAGGCGATCCTCGACGCCCACTTCATGACGCGCGCGCTGCAACTGGCGCGCAAGGGCCACTACACCACCCACCCCAATCCACGGGTTGGCTGCGTGATCGTGCGTGACGGGCAGATTGTCGGCGAAGGCTTTCACGAGCGCGCCGGCGAACCCCACGCCGAGGTCCACGCCCTGCGCGCTGCCGGTGAATTGGCCCGGGGCGCCACGGCTTACGTGACCCTTGAGCCGTGCAGCCACCATGGCCGCACACCGCCGTGCGCCGATGCGTTGGTGACTGCCGGGGTGGCTCGGGTGGTCGCCGCGATGCGCGATCCGAATCCACAGGTCGCCGGGCGTGGCTTGCAGCGTCTGAGCGATGCCGGGATCGCCACCGAAAGCGGCGTGCTCGAAGCCGAGGCGCGCCAGCTCAATCAAGGTTTCCTGAAACGCATGGAACACGGCTTGCCGTTCGTGCGGGTCAAGCTGGCGATGAGCCTCGACGGCCGCACGGCGATGGAAAGTGGAGAGAGCCAGTGGATCACCGGCCCGGCTGCGCGTTCCGCCGTGCAGCGTTTGCGCGCGCAGGCCGCCGTGGTGCTGACCGGCGCCGACACCGTACTGGCTGACGGCGCACGCCTGACCGTACGCGCCGACGAACTGGGTCTGGATGCCGAACAAACTGCACGGGCCATGAGCCGTCCGCCGCTGCGGGTGCTGGTCGACGGGCGCCTGCGGGTGCCGCTGGACGCGCCGTTCTTCAAGGCCGGCCCGGCGCTGGTCGCGACGTGCATGGCAGTCGAAGAACAATACGCCAATGGCCCGGAATGCCTGATCGTGCCGGGTGACGACGGTCAGGTCGATCTGCATCAACTGCTGATCGAACTGGCCAACCGTGGCGTCAACGAAGTGCTGGTCGAGGCCGGTCCGCGTCTGGCTGGCGCATTCGCCCAGCTCGGTCTGGTCGATGAGTTCGTGATCTTCATTGCCGGCAAGTTTCTCGGTTCCACGGCGCGGCCGTTGCTGGACTGGCCGCTGGCCTATATGAAGGACGCTCCCGAGCTGAAAATCACTGAAATCCGCGCGGTTGGCGATGACTGGCGAGTCACTGCGACGCCAGTCGTTTCGGCGAGCGTATAATTCCCGGCCATCGCGTTAGCGCTGGCTTCGTTCTCAAGGAGAACCCCATGTTTACCGGCATCATCGAATCCATCGGCAGTATCCGCGCACTGACCCCAAAGGGCGGTGATGTGCGGGTGCATGTCGAAACCGGCAAGCTCGACCTGAGCGACGTCAAACTCGGCGACAGCATCGCCGTCAACGGCGTGTGCCTGACAGCGGTTGAGCTGCCGGGCAACGGCTTTGCCGCCGACGTCAGCCGCGAAACCCTCGACTGCACCGCCATGAATGACCTGAAAAGCGGCAGCCCGGTCAATCTGGAAAAAGCCCTGACCCCGACCACCCGTCTCGGCGGCCATCTGGTCAGCGGTCACGTCGACGGTGTCGGCGAAGTGGTGTCACGCAGCGACAATGCCCGTGCGGTGGAATTTCGCATCCGCGCGCCGAAAGAACTGGCCAAGTACATCGCCCATAAAGGCTCGATCACCGTCGATGGCACCAGCCTGACCGTGAACGCGGTCGATGGCGCCGAATTCATGCTGACGATCATTCCGCACACCCTGAGCGAAACCATCATGGCTTCCTACAAGCCGGGCCGCCGGGTGAACCTGGAAGTCGATTTGCTGGCGCGTTATCTGGAGCGGTTGCTGTTGGGTGACAAGGCCGCAGAGCCTGCATCCGGTGGCACGATCACTGAAAGCTTTCTGGCCGCCAACGGCTACCTCAAATCCTGACTGAAGGGGGTGCCTTGTGGCGCTCAATAGCATCGAAGAACTGGTTGAAGACATCCGCCAAGGCAAGATGGTCATCCTCATGGATGACGAAGACCGCGAGAACGAAGGCGACCTGATCATGGCCGCCGAATGCTGCAAGGCCGAGCACATCAACTTCATGGCCAAGCACGCCCGTGGCCTGATCTGCATGCCGATGAGCCGCGAGCGCTGCGAACTGTTGAAGCTGCCACTGATGGCGCCACGCAACGGTTCCGGTTTCGGCACCAAGTTCACCGTATCGATCGAAGCCGCCGAAGGCGTCACCACCGGTATTTCCGCCGCCGACCGTGCGCGCACCGTGCAAGCGGCTGCGGCGAAAGACGCCAAGGCGGAAGACATCGTCAGCCCGGGGCACATCTTCCCGCTGATGGCTCAGGCCGGTGGCACCCTGGCCCGTGCCGGTCACACTGAAGCCGCCTGCGACCTGGCGCGCATGGCCGGTTTCGAACCAAGCGGCGTGATCTGCGAAGTGATGAACGACGACGGCACCATGTCCCGTCGCGCCGAACTGGAAGCGTTTGCCGCCGAACACAACATCAAGATCGGCACCATCGCCGACCTGATTCACTACCGGATGATCCACGAACGTACCGTTCAGCGGATTGCCGAACAGCCGCTGGACAGCGAACTGGGCCAATTCAACCTGGTGACCTATCGTGATTCGGTGGAAGGCGATGTGCACATGGCCCTGACTCTGGGCACGGTTTGCGCCGAAGAGCCGACCCTGGTTCGCGTGCATAACATGGATCCGCTGCGCGACCTGCTGATGGTCAAGCAACCGGGCCGCTGGAGCCTGCGCGCCGCGATGGCTGCGGTCGCCGAGGCCGGCAGCGGTGTGGTGCTGTTGCTCGGTCACCCGCTCGACGGCGACGTGCTGCTGGCGCATATCCGCGAAACCGGTGAGCAGGCAGCGGTGAAAAAACCGACCACTTACAGCATCGTCGGTGCCGGTTCGCAGATCCTGCGTGACCTCGGCGTGCGCAAAATGCGCTTGATGTCTGCGCCAATGAAATTTAATGCGATATCCGGTTTCGATCTGGAAGTTGTAGAATACGTGCCCTCCGAATAATGACCCGGTGAATTCGGCATTGTTGACGTAGAACGATTGTGGCGAGGGAGCTTGCTCCCGCTTGGGTGCGCAGCGCCCACAAAAGGGGGGCGCTACGCTGCCCAGCGGGAGCAAGCTCCCTCGCCACAGGTTCGTCATCGAACAGCAATGCGGTGTTTCCGGTCATGAATTTGTGGCTAATATCACTGAGGGATGCGTACGAAACGCGTCCCGGCTCTTTAAGAGATCTGACGAATGACCCTGAAGACCATCGAAGGTACCTTCATCGCCCCTAAAGGCCGCTACGCTCTGGTAGTGGGCCGTTTCAACAGCTTCGTGGTTGAAAGCCTGGTCAGCGGTGCAGTTGATGCCCTGGTTCGCCACGGCGTGAGCGAAAGCGACATCACCATCATCCGCGCACCTGGCGCCTTCGAAATCCCGCTGGTTGCGCAGAAAGTCGCTCAGAAAGGCGAGTTCGCAGCCATCATCGCCCTCGGCGCGGTCATTCGTGGCGGCACTCCGCACTTCGAATACGTGGCTGGCGAATGCACCAAGGGCCTGGCCCAGGTGTCCATGGAGTTCGGCGTACCGGTCGCGTTCGGCGTCCTGACCGTTGATTCCATCGAGCAAGCCATCGAACGTTCCGGCACCAAGGCCGGCAACAAAGGTGCTGAAGCTGCCCTGTCCGCTCTGGAAATGGTCAGCCTGCTGGCGCAGTTGGAGGCCAAGTGATTAGCGACGATAGCGATCGTTTCAACCCGCGCGATCCGAAACCTGCGGATGCCGGCAAGCCATCGAAAAGCGTCAAGCGTCGCGAAGCCCGTCAGCTCGCGACTCAGGCCCTGTATCAATGGCACATGGCCAAGGCTTCGCTGAACGAAATCGAAGCGCAGTTCCGCGTTGATAACGATTTTACCGATGTCGATGGCGCGTATTTCCGCGAAATCCTCCACGGGGTTCCGGCGAGCCGCACCGAAATCGACACCGCGCTCAAGCCGTGCCTGGACATCGAAATCGAAGAGCTGGACCCGGTTGAACTGGCGGTTCTGCGCCTGTCCACCTGGGAACTGCTCAAGCGCGTCGACGTGCCGTACCGCGTGGTGATCAACGAAGGTATCGAGCTGGCGAAAGTCTTCGGTTCGACCGATGGCCACAAGTTCGTCAACGGTGTACTCGACAAGCTGGCTCCGCGCCTGCGTGAAGCTGAAGTCAAGGCGTTCAAGCGCTGATCAGCGCTTGATATCGCAATGGGCGAGTTTGAGCTGATCCGCAATTTCTTCGCCGCCGCGCCTTGTGCGCAGGGCGGCGAGGGCGTTGCCCTGGGGATCGGCGACGACTGCGCCTTGCTGGCGGTTCCCCCCGGGGAGCAGTTGGCGATTTCCACCGATACGCTGGTGGCCGGCGTGCACTTCGCCGATCCCTGCGATCCATTTCTGCTCGGTCAGCGCTCGCTGGCCGTTGCGGTCAGCGACCTGGCCGCCATGGGCGCCACGCCCGTTGCCTTTACCCTTGCCCTGACTGTGCCGACGGTGACCGCCGATTGGCTGCAAGCCTATGCTCGCGGTTTGAACCGCATGGCGCAGAGCTGCGGCGTCGCGCTGGTTGGCGGCGACACCACCCGTGGGCCGTTAAGCCTGACCGTCACCGTGTTCGGTCGCGTTCCGGCCGGGCAGGCCTTGACCCGCAGCGGCGCACAACCGGGCGACCTGCTTTGTGTTGGCGGCGAACTGGGCAATGCCGCCGGTGCCTTGCCGCTGGTGCTTGGCCAGCGTGAAGCCGACACTGATATTGCCGAGCCGCTGCTCAGTCATTACTGGGCGCCGCAACCGCAACTCGGGCTTGGTCAGGCCTTGCGCGGCAAGGCCACCTCGGCCCTGGATATCTCCGATGGCCTGCTTGCCGATTGCGGCCATATCGCTCTGGCTTCGCAGGTGCGGCTTGAGGTTGAACGCGAGCGCGTACCGTTGTCCGATGCTTTAGTGGCGTTTCTCGGCCAGCGTGGCGCCGAACGGGCGGCGTTGAGCGGCGGCGATGACTATGTGCTGGCCTTCACGCTACCGTCCGTCGAGTTGCCGGCACTGCTGGCCGATGGTTGGCCGATCCATGTGATCGGGCGTGTGGCGCAGGGCCAGGGTGTGGTGCTGCTGGATCGCGAAGGACACGACATCACCCCGCAAATCCGGGGTTATCAACATTTTCAGGAGACACCGTGACAGATCACCCGAAACAGGTTCCGGCCGAATTCGTTCCGCCGTCGGTCTGGCGCAATCCCTGGCATTTCCTCGCGTTCGGCTTCGGCTCCGGCACCTTGCCGAAAGCGCCGGGCACGTGGGGTTCGTTAGTTGCGCTACCCTTTATTCCGTTGTGGCAGATGTTGCCCGACTGGGGTTACTGGCTGATGCTCGGGATCACCATGCTGTTCGGCTTCTGGCTGTGCGGCAAGGTCGCCGACGATCTGCGGGTACACGACCACGAAGGCATCGTCTGGGACGAAATGGTCGGGATGTGGATCACCCTGTGGCTGGTGCCGGAAGGCTGGTACTGGTTGCTCGCGGGGTTCCTGATGTTCCGCTTCTTCGACATTCTCAAGCCATGGCCGATCCGCTGGATCGATCGGCATGTCCATGGCGGCGTCGGCATCATGCTCGACGACGTGCTGGCCGGCGTGTTCGCCTGGCTGGCGATGCAGGGACTGGTGTGGATTTTCGCCTGATCCGGATTGTCAGGGTTAAGTGGGGAGACTAAGGATGGTTAGTCGCTGGCTGGCGCTGGTGTTTTTTACCTTGCTGGGCACTGTCGCCAGTGCGCAGGAAGCTGCGCCGACGCCCACGGTCATCCATCTGGCCAGCGAAGACTGGGAAGACTATACCGCCGCTGACGGTCACGGCCTGGGCTGGGACGTGCTGCGCAAGGTCTTCGAACCGGCCGGGGTGCAACTCGACATCCGCACCGAGCCTTACACGCGCTCCGTGGGCCTGGCCCAGCGCGGCGAAGTCGATGCTTGCGTCGGCTCGTATAAAAACGAGGCCAGCGACCTGCTATACCCGCGCTGGAATTTCGATACCGACCACATCTACGCCCTGGGCCTGGCGAGCAATCCTTCACCGACCCCGGACACTCTCGGCAGCTATCGCCTGGCCTGGGTGCGCGGCTATGACTATCAGGATTATTTGCCCAATGTGCATAACTTTAACGAAGTCATGCGACGTACCGGGATCCTGTCGATGCTCACCCACAACCGCGCTGACTATTGCATCGATGCGCAGACCGAAATCGATTACGTGGTTGGCCGGGCCAAGGATCCAACGCAGTTTCGCAAGACCCACATCGCCGAATTGCCGCTGTACCTGTGCTTCGCCGATACGCCGCAAGCGCGCACGCTGATGGCGCTGTTCGACAGGCGCATGGAGCAGTTGCTGAAGAGCGGCGAGCTGAAGCCGATTTTCGAGCAGTGGAAGCAGCCGTATCCGTTTGATACGCCCTGATTGCGAATCTTGTGCCCAACACTGTCCCCTCTGTGGGAGCGAGCTTGCTCGCGAATGCGGTAGTTCAGCCAGCCTATTGCCGACTGACACGACGCCTTCGCGAGCAAGCCCGCTCCCACAGGGGGGGCCAGGCAAGTCGGGTGTTATCAAACTTTTTGATCGTTATGCCCGATAATTCAGCCTAAGCGCCTGCCGGAACCTGCTGTTACAATGCCGGCCTGCGAATCTTCAGACTTTTTAGATCAGGAGCACACAGGTGCCTGTCGTTTTTGTCGCCGCTTGCAAGCTGCCAACGCCTTTTGCGCAATTCACCATGCACGGTTTTCTCGATGAAGCCACCGGCCGCGAGCACGTTGTGCTGAGCCTGGGTGAAATTGACGACGGTGCCCCGGTCCTTGGCCGGTTGCATTCCGAGTGCCTGACCGGTGACGCCCTGTTCAGCCAGCGCTGCGACTGCGGTTCGCAACTCGAAGCGGCGCTCAAGGCCATCGCCCGCGAAGGCCGTGGCGTGCTGCTGTACCTGCGCCAGGAAGGTCGTGGCATCGGTCTGCTGAACAAGATCCGCGCCTACGAGTTGCAGGACGGCGGTGCCGACACCGTGGAAGCCAACGAGCGTCTGGGTTTCGCCGCCGACCAGCGTGACTACGCGATGTGCCTGCCGATGCTCGAGCACCTGGGCGTGAAGTCGCTGCGCCTGATGACCAACAACCCGCGCAAGGTCAAAGCCCTGACCGACATGGGCATCGTCGTCGCCGAGCGCGTGCCGCTGCACACCGGCCACAATCCGCACAACAAACTGTACCTGGCGACCAAGGCCAGCAAGCTCGACCACATGATGGGCAACGAGCATCAGGGCGAGGTCGACCGCGCGTGACCCGCGGTCAGGTGCGCCGCCGCCTGGCGGTCGACTGGTGGAAGTATCTGGCGTTGGCGCTGCTGCCGCTGTTCGTGCTCAACGCACTGTTCGGCCAATATGAAGCGTTTCTGCCGGTACTGACCATGCCAATGTTCATTGCCGGTGTCGCCTCGATGTTTGTCAGTCTGAAGTTTTTTGGTGGCTACAAACACGCACTGATCGCCACCCAGAAAGCCCTCGATACGCCTGCCGAGCCGGCGGCCTGGATCGCGCTCGCGGCCCGTCGTCGTGTCGCGTTCCTCGCTGCATCGCTTCCGGCGTGGATCGGTGCGCTGGCGGTGTTCGTCGGCCTCGAAGCCGTACCGCTGATGCTGCTGGCGCTGTCCACGGCCGTGCTGTTCTACCTCTATCGCATCCCGCGTCAACTCGGCTGATGCGTCGTCTGTGGCTGGCGCTTCTGCTGCTGGCCGTCGCCGGCCCGGCGCTGGCGAGCCTGCGGGTGGTCAGCCTCGCGCCTTCGCTGTCGGAAATTGTCGTTGAGCTGGACTCGGCCGATCTGCTGGTTGGCGTGCTCGATGCCGGCGAGCGTCCTGCCGCGCTCAAGGATGTCCCGTCAGTGGGCCGCTACGGTCAGCTGGACATGGAGCGTCTGCTCAGTTTGAAGCCCGATTTGTTGCTGTTGTGGCCCGGCAGTGTCGGCCCCGCGCAACGCGATCAACTCAAACGCCTGAACATCCCGACCTACGTCGCCGAACCGCACAATCTCGAACAGCTTTCTGCACAGATCGAAGCCATTGCCGCGCAACTCGGCCGGCCTGAACGTGGGGTGACACTGGCGGCGGATCTGCGCCAGAAACTCGATGACCTGCGCCAACGCTATCGCCGGGAGACGCCGCTGACAGTGTTCTATCAAGTCTGGGACAAGCCGCTGTACACCGTCGGTGGTGGGCAGATCATCAGCGATGCGCTTGAGGTATGCGGCGCGCGCAATGTGTTTGCCGATCTGAGTTTGCCGGCGCCGCAGGTCAGTATCGAAGCGGTGTTGCAGCGCGATCCCGCGGTGATTCTGGCCGGTGATCAGGCCCAGCTTGATGCCTGGAAAGCCTGGCCGCAGGTGGCGGCGGTGAAGCAGGGGAAACTACTGTTGGTTACTGATAAAGGCCTTGAGCGCCCGAGTGGGCAGATGATCGAGGCAACCGCCAAACTCTGCCATTTGATTGCGCCTGACCGCTGAGACCGAGGTGAATTCTTCGCGAGCAAGCCCGCTCCCACATTTGGAATGCGTTCCCCCTGTGGGAGCGGGCTTGCTCGCGAAGAGGCCAGTCGAAGCAGCGCAAATTCTGGATCAGAGCTCCGGCGTCCAGGTCACCCCAAACACCCAGGCCCGACTTTCCTCGCGATAGCCATACTGGCTGCCGTCATAGCTGTAGAGCGCGCGGCTATAGCTTTTGTCGAACAGGTTCTCGACCTTCATATCCAGTTTGATCTCGCGGTTCAGTGCCCAACTGCTGCGCAATCCGATCAAGCCGTAGCCGCCCAGTGACTGGGTGTTGTCCTTGTCGTCGTAGCTACTGCTTACCGCCTGCCAACTGGCGCCCAGACCCAGTCGGTCAAACTGTCGATCCAGATCCCAACTCATCGTGCGCCGTGCGCGGCGGGCCAAGGTGTGCCCGGTATCGCGATCACGCGGATCGATGATCGCCACGCCGAGATTGCTCTGCCAGCCGAACAGCTCCTGCTTCAATGCCGCTTCGAAACCGTTGATCCGTGCCGAGGCCACGTTCTCCGGGCGTGAGTTGCTGCCGAAGATGATCGCGTCTTGCAGGTCGGTGCGATAAATCGAAGTTTCCAGACGACTGGAATCGCTCAACTGGCTACGCCATTGCAACTCGTAGCTTTTCGAGGTTTCCGGTTTCAGGTTCGGGTTGCTGAAATCCGGGTAGTACAGGTCGTTGAAGGTTGGCGCGCGGAAGCCTTCGCTGTAGCTCAGCAGCAGATCGTTGTCCGGGTTCAGCGGCAGGGTAAAGGTGCCGCTCCAGGTGTTCTGGCTGCCGAACTGCTGGTTGTCGTCGTGGCGCAGGCCCAGCTCTGTGGAGAAGCTGTCGGCCTGATAGCGATGCTGGATGAACGCGGCGCGGTTCCAGCGGCTGTCCTCGTCGAACGCGGTGCTGCTGTTGACCCGGTCTTCGTACCAGTCGCCGCCGAGGATCAGGCTGTTGCGCGCATCCAGAGTCAGGTCGTTCTGCCAGTTCAGCGAATCGCGATAGGTGTTGAACACCGTGCGCTCGTCGCTGAGCTTGTCGAAGGTTTTCTCGCGATTCTCGCTGTGACCGAATTCGACGCGGGTTTTCCAGATTTCGTTGACCCGGGCATCGACGTAGCTGCTGACACTGCTGACGTTGAAGTCGCTGTAGGGCTGCTGTTGCACCGACTCGAAAGTGGTCGTATCGAAGCGCCCGAACGGGTTGTCGAACTCGCTTTTGCCGCGGTTATCCAGCAGGTTGGCGCCGACTTCGATGTCATCGGTCAGCGCATGGCTGAGACTCAGGCTGACGGATTGATTGCGGTACGCATCGTGATCGCCGTCGCTGGGGTAGGACACGTGCGTACGGTCGATACCGGCAGTGTCATCGAGGCTGGCGCCCAGGTTGAAGCGGGTTTTCTCGTCGCCACCCGACAGGCCGAGACTGCGTTCCCAGGTCTGGTTGCTGCCGAAACCGACGTGCAAGCGAGGCTGTAAACCTTGCTGGTTACCGCGTCGGGTGAAGATCTGAATCACCCCGCCAATCGCATCGCTGCCGTAAATCACCGAACGCGAACCGCGCAGCACTTCCACACGTTCGATCTGGTCGATGTTCAGGTGCTGCAGGTTGCTGTCGCCGGAGGTCGAGCTGCCGATGCGCTGGCCGTCGACCAGCACCAGACTCTGCGCCGACTGGGTGCCGCGAATGTAGATCCCCGGCAGGCTGCCGCGCCCACCGGCCTGCGCCACCTGCACGCCCGGCACCCGTTGCAGCAGGTCGGTGACGCTGCCCGGTTGCAGGCGGTCGATGTCTTCGCGGGTAAACACGGTGTTGGCGGCGCTGCTGTCGTTGCGCGCTTCGACCTGGCGGTTGGCGCTGATCAGCGTGTCCGGCAGTTTCAGGGCTTCGTCGCGTTCGAAGGTGTCGGCGAAGGCACTGGCGGCTGGCAGCAGGAGGAGGGGCAGGGCGAGGCGCGAGAGGTTCATCGGTGATCCAGTGGATATTTCTGATGTACACAAATCAAATGTGGGAGCGGGCTTGCTCGCGAAGGCGCCGGCTCAGTCAACTCATCATCGACTGAACCGGCGCCTTCGCGAGCAAGCCCGCTCCCACATGGGTATTGCGTGTTACTTGTTGAGCAGTTCCAGACGCTCACGAATCGAAGCTTCGATTCCCGCTTCGTCCAGCCCACACTCGGCCAGCATCTGCGCGGGTTTGGCGTGCTCGACGTAGATGTCCGGCAAGCCCAGATGCAGCATCGACTTGAGGATGTTCTCGCGCGCCAGGAATTCGCTGACCGCGCCACCGGCACCGCCCATGACCGCGTTCTCTTCGATCGTCACCAGCAACTCGTGGTTGCCGGCGATTTCGCGCACCAGTGCCTCATCCAGCGGCTTGACGAAGCGCATGTCGACCACGGTCGCATCCAGCTTCTCGGCGACTTTCAGCGCTTCGCTCAGTTGCACGCCGAACACCAGCAGGGCGACTTTGCTGCCCTGGCGACGGACGATGCCCTTGCCGATTTCGATCGGCTCCAGATCCTTATCGATGGTCGCGTTCGGGCCAGTGCCGCGCGGGTAACGCACGGCCGCCGGGCCGTTGTACAGGTGGCCGGTGGTGAGCATCTTGCGCAATTCGTTTTCATCGCTCGGGGTCATGATGACCATCCCCGGGATGCAGCGCAGGTAGGACAGATCGAAGCTGCCGGCGTGGGTCGGGCCGTCTTCGCCCACCAGACCGGCGCGGTCGATGGCGAACAGCACGTCGAGGTTTTGCACCGCGACGTCATGCACCAACTGGTCATAGCCGCGTTGCAGGAACGTCGAGTAGATCGCCACCACAGGCTTGGCACCTTCGCAGGCCATGCCGGCGGCGAACGTCACCGCGTGCTGTTCGGCAATCGCCACGTCGAAGTAGCGCAACGGGAAACGTTCGCTGAACGCCACCAGGTCCGAACCTTCCTTCATCGCCGGGGTGATGCCGACCAGCCGCGGATCAGCCGCCGCCATGTCGCACAGCCATTCGCCGAACACCGCCGAATACTTCGGCCCGCCAGCCTTTTTCGGCGCCGCGGCCGGAGCGTCGAGCGGTTCGAGCTTGGTGATCGCGTGGTAACCGATCGGATCGACTTCCGCCGGGGCGAAGCCTTTGCCTTTCTTGGTGACGATGTGCAGGAACTGCGGGCCTTTCAGATCGCGCATGTTGCGCAGGGTAGCGATCAGGGTTGGCAGGTCGTGGCCGTCGATCGGGCCGATGTAGTTCCAGCCCAGCTCTTCGAACAGGGTGCCGGGAACCAGCATGCCTTTGGCGTATTCTTCGGTGCGACGGGCGATTTCCCAGGCGCCGGGCAGGCGCGACAGGACTTTCTTGCTGCCCTCACGCATGCTCGCGTAAGTGCGGCTGGAAAGGATCTTCGCCAGATAATTCGACAGACCACCGACGTTGCGCGAGATCGACATGTCGTTGTCGTTGAGGATCACCAGCATGTTGGCGTTGACTTCCGGCGCATGGTTCAGCGCCTCGAAGGCCATGCCGGCGGTCAGCGCGCCGTCGCCGATCACCGCAATCGCCTTGCGATCGCTGTTTTGCAGGCGGGCGGCAATGGCCATGCCCAGCGCGGCGCTGATCGAGGTGCTGGAGTGGCCGACGCCAAAGGTGTCGTACTCGCTCTCGGCGCGACGCGGGAAAGCGGCGATGCCGTCCTTCTGGCGCAGGGTTTCCATGCGCTGGCGGCGACCGGTGAGGATCTTGTGCGGATACGCCTGATGACCGACGTCCCACACCAGCCGGTCATCCGGGGTGTCGAAGACGTAATGCAACGCGATGGTCAGCTCGATGACGCCCAGGCCGGCACCGAAATGCCCACCGGTCTGGCCGACCGTGTAGAGCAATTCCAGGCGCAACTCATCGGCCAGGGTTTCCAGCTCGGCTTCGCCTAACCGGCGCAGGCCGTCCGGCGTGTTCGCGCGGTCGAGCAGGGGCGTGGTCGGGCGCTTGCGGGGAATCTCATGAAACGTCGTGGGCATCAGGCGAATCGTTATAGGTATAAAAGATGCGGCAGTTTACCTGATGCATCGCCCCCTGCCCACGCGTTGGTCTTTTTTGGCAGGTTGGCGTTCAGTTACGCCGCTCGACGATATACCGGGCCAGGTCGCGCAAAGGCTCGGCTGCCGCGTCAAACGGTCGCAGCGCGTGCAGTGCCTGATCGCGCAGTTCCAGGGCGTAGACCTTGGCCGCGTCCAGCCCCAGCAAGGCCGGGTAGGTCGGTTTGTCGCGGGCGATGTCGGCGCCCTGGCGTTTACCGAGGGTTTCGGTATCGCTTTCGACGTCGAGAATGTCGTCCTGTACCTGGAAGGCCAGACCGATGGCCTGTGCATAAGTCTGCAGGGCATTGAGTTGATCCTGCTCGGCACGGCCGCTGGCCAGGGCGCCGAGTTTGACGCTGACTTCGATCAGCGCGCCGGTCTTGTGCCGGTGCATCTGCTCCAGTGCTTGCTGATCCAGCTTCAGACCGACCGAACCGAGGTCGATGGCCTGACCGCCGACCATGCCCGCCGGGCCTGCCGCGTGCGCCAGCGCCGTGACCTGTTGCAGACGGATGTCAGCGTCGAGGTTGCTCAGGCGCGGGTCGAGCAGGGCGCTGAAGGCCAGGCTCTGCAAACCGTCACCGGCGAGAATCGCGCAGGCTTCGTCGAATTTCTTGTGGGTGGTGGGCTGGCCGCGACGCAAATCGTCGTCGTCCATCGCCGGTAAATCGTCGTGCACCAGCGAATAGGCGTGGATCAGCTCCACCGCGCAGGCCGCGCCGTTGGCTTGCTCAGCCTTGCCACCGAGCGCTTCGCACGCGGCGTAGGCCAGCAGCGGGCGCACGCGTTTGCCGCCGATCATCACGCTGTAGTGCATTGCCTCATACAGGCGCGACAGTTCCGGCAGCGGAGCCTTGAAGAGGATTTCCAGTGCCGCATTGACCCGCGCCTGACTGGTCGCCGAATACGCCGCAATCATTCTGGCTGTTCCGCGTCGAAGGGTTCCTCGGCGAGTTCGCCATCGCGCTCCAGCAGCACTTGCACCTTCTGCTCGGCCTGGGCCAGCGCTGCCTGGCAGTCACGGGTCAGACCGATGCCCTGCTCGAAAGCGGTCAGCGAGTCTTCCAGCGACAATTCACCGTTCTCCAGACGCTCGACCAGTGTTTGCAGGTCGGCGAGGGACTGTTCGAAATCCAGTGCAGCTTTTTTGCGGGCCATGGCGGCGATTTCCGGTTGACGTTAAACCGGCGCGACACTAGCAGATAGGGGGTTTATGGGCAAATGAGGAGCCCCGGACGACCCCGCTTTACTGTGGCGAGGGAGCTTGCTCCCGCTGGGTTGCGTAGCGACCCCAAAACCCGCCGCCGCAGTTCTTCAGGCAGATTGTAATGACCGGATTGGGCCTGCTGCGCAGTCCAGCGGGAGCAAGCTCCCTCGCCACAGTATTTGTGGTGACTTATGAAGGTTGGAGCTTATTCGGCTCATTTTGTGAGCCGAATAACGCTTCTATTCGGCTCACGCCCAACAAACCTGCGTGATTCCCACAGCAAATCCAGATGTATCCGATTGTTAAAAAACTGCCGAATCGCTAATCTTCGCGCCTTCTACGACCCGCTGGTCACGGGGTCTTTCAGACGAAACGCAGTTTCCACCGCTGTGAAGTACCGAGGATCGGGTGCAAGGTTTCGTTCAGGCATGGCAGGAGGCACTACATGCGTTCATTTCTTTTGTTGCTGATCGGTCTGGCTGGCGCGCCTGCGCTGCTGGCGGCGCCGACTGCCGAACTGTCGGAACCGTCGGGCGGTTGGCGCTACAACGGTCTGCTTGATCGCAGTGAAAACCCGCAAGTCGCCTATCCGACGCCGCCAATCGACCGAGGCATCCAGCGCAATCGCACGATGATCCAGGGCCAGCTCAAGGCCATCGGCAATCAGCGCGGGCCGCACACGCTGGCGGTCAATGGCAATCCACTGAATCTGTACACCGACGATGACGGGCGATTTGCCCGCCCGTATGCGTTCGGCGCCGGTTCCAACAGTGTCGAAGTGCGCAGCGCCGAGGGGCAGTCGCTCAAGCGCGTGCAGTTCTACGAAGCGAACAACCTGCGCACTCCGGCGAAAATCCGTGTGGTGCTGGGTTGGGACGATCCCAAGGCCGAACTCGACCTGCACATCATTACGCCCGACGGTCAGCACGCGTTTTTCGCCCACACGGCGCTGACCAACGGCGGCGGTCTGGACCCGGACGGCGTCGATGGCCCCGGCCCGGAAATGTTCACCATGACCGCGCCGCTGCATGGCACCTATCTGGTTTACGTCAACTATTGGGGCAACTTTGGCGACGGCGGCTATAACTTCGAGGAGGCCAGCAATCAGAACGAGGTCATCACCTCGCAAATCACGCTGGTGCTCAACGAAAACACGGTCGACGAAAAACGTGAAACGTTCATCGTGCCCCTGCGGGCGATCGGTGATCTGCTGCTGGTCAAGACTTTCAACTATTAAGCATCCCGCTCCACGGATGAACTTCGGGTTTTGTGAACATGAGTGATAACGCTGCTTCTCCGGCCGTCCCGACACCTGCCGGCAAACCTTCCCGGCGCTGGCCGGCGCTGCTGATTGGCCTGGTCCTGGTGGCCGGGGTAGCGGGTGGTCTCGGCTGGCTGCTGCACAAGCCCAAGTTGCCGGCGGCTCTACTTGCCAGCGACAAGCTCGGCCTGAGCCGCCCGGACGCACTGCTGGAAACCCGCTCCCTGAGCCAGTTGCCCAAGGACCTGCTGACGGTGCCGTTCCTCAAGGCCACGCTCACCGAAGATTTCGTCTTCTATTACGAAACCCACGCTGACCGCCTCGGCCTGATCGGCAGCCTGCGACGGATCATCTACGAGCACGACCTGAAGCTGCAGGACAGCCTGATCGAGCAGCTTTTCGATCAGCCAGCCGATGTCGCGTTGTGGCGCGGCGCCGATGGCCGACTCAAGGATTTCCTGCTGGTGATGGATCGCGGCGGTCTGGCGAAACTGCTGGAGCCGCTGGCGAAAGTCGCGCTGGATGACTCGCAACTGAGCAAGTTCGGCACACTGAAAGTCGGCAGCGACGAGGTGACGCTCTATCAACTCAGCTACAACGCCAGCAAATCGCTGCTGTTCGCTTCGCGCGGCGACAAGCTGGTGGTGCTGTCCAATCCGGCCAAATACTACGACGCCGACAACGGCGCCTCGGAGGAGTCGGGCCACGTGTCTTCACAAGCGCTGGCAGCGTTGCTCAATGGCGACAAACTGTTCCCCGAAGCCTTCGGTTTGGCAACGAAAGCGCCGGAAATCAAACAACGCCTGTCGGTGAGCTCCAGCGTGCTTGCCATGGGGTATCAGCGCTTCATCCCGAACTTCGCCGGACTGCGTTTCGACATGGACGACAAGGGCTGGCACAGCTTTCTGGCCATGGACGAACTGGACAATCAACCGGACTTCGATTTCAAACCGGTGTGGCAGGCCATGCCGCTGGGCGCCAGTGCCTGCGTGACCTTGCCGGTGGCGGCCGAACCGCAGAAACCATTGCTGGTGAAACTCGGCGCCGACGAGGCTGTGGCCGGACGCATGATCACCCACGTCGCCGGTGCCGCCGGGCTGTGCTGGTATGCCGACTCACGCCTGTACACGCCGTTGCTGGTGGCGAGCCTGAAGAACGAGGACACCGGCCGGATCGACGGTGAACTGGGTGCATTGTTCAGTTCGATGATCGGCGCGTATGAAAACAACGTTGAGTACCACGCATTCCCGGTGGTCGAGAAACAGGAAGGCCAGAGCCACGTGTGGCAGCGTCAGGTCAGCTCGAATTTTGGCCAGTACCCGGCCAAGGATGCCGAGAACCCGGACGCGATCACCGGCAAGGCGTTCATGAAAGTCAGCATGGCGCGTCACAACTCGACCCTGCTGTTTTCCCTCGACGACAAACTGGTGGAAAAGGCGATTGGCACCCTCGACAAACGCTTCCCGCCGATGGCCGACGTGCTGCCCAAAGACGTGCTGATGCCGATCTACTTCGGTCCGGATGCGATGGCGCAACTGATGCAGCAGGAAACCCTCGACAGCCTGCCGCAGGACATGGAGCCGGTGTTCTACAACGCCGCGCAAACCTACCTGATCCCGAAACTGCGCACCCTCGGCGGTTATGGCAAATACGCGCTGACCCTGCCCGAAGGCAGCGAGCCTGACGGCCACTGGCAATGGCTGCCGCTGGAATGGAAAGCGCTGTGACGACACTGATCCGCAGCCTCGGCCTGCTCGCGCTGTTACTCAGCGCCGGCGCCCGAGCCGTCGAAGCGCCGGCGCTGGATCCGGCGCAGTCCCAGGTGTTCCGCGCCTGGTTCGTGCGCATCGCTCAGGAGCAACTGAGCCAGGGGCCGAGCCCGCGCTGGTATCAGCAGGATTGCGCGGGGCTGGTGCGTTTCGCTGCCAACGAAGCGTTGAAAGTCCACGACGACAAATGGCTGCGCAGCAATGGCCTGTCCAATCGCTACCTGCCCCCGGAGCTGACGCTCAGCGATGAGCAGCGCAAGCTCGCCCAGCAATGGCAGCAGGGCGGCGGCAAGGTCGGGCCGTACGTCAACGCGATCAAACTGATTCAGTTCAACAGCCATCTGGTCAGCCGTGACGTGTCCCAGGCACGCCCCGGCGACCTGATGTTTTTCGATCAGGGCGACGACCAGCACCTGATGATCTGGATGGGCCGCTACATCGCCTATCACACCGGCACGACCACCCCCACTGACAACGGCATGCGTTCGGCAAGCCTGCAGCAACTCATGACATGGAAGGACACCCGATGGATACCCGACGCAGCCAACCCCAACTTCATCGGCGTCTATCGACTGAACTTTCTCTCCCAATGACCGGTGCCCGCATGCTGCGACTCTGCGCTCGAATTCCCCTGCTGCTGGCGCTGTTGCTGCCACTGGCGACCGTCAACGCCGAAGACTCGGTGGAGCCGAGCGGCTACACGCCGGTCTCTGGCGAAAGCTTTTTCCTGCTGGCTGACAGCAGTTTCGCGGCGGACGAGCAGGCGATGGTGCGTCTCGAAGCACCCGGTCGCGACTACCGCCGCTTCCGCATGGAACCGTACGGCGGTGCCGACATCCGCGTGTACCGCATCGACAAACCGCTGGATTTCCTCAAGCGCCAGAAGAACCTGCACCGCGTGGTCAGCGACGGTCAGTTCAAGGGCGAAGGCCTGTCCAACACCCTCGCGTACCTGTGGGACAACTGGTACCGCAAATCGCGACGGGTGATGCAGCGTGCGTTCTCCTACGAATCGCGCAAGCAGGTCACCGAGGAAGTGCCGGAACTGAAGATGGGCAACGCCATCGCCGCGCCGACCCCGTACGACGCACAGCCGCAATTCGCGTTGATTCCGGGTCTGCCGCTGGTCAGCCAGTTCCGTTATCCACTGTGGCAGGCCAAACCGATCCAGCCGCCGGCCGGGGTCAATCTGGCAGGGTCTTCCAGCGAGTTCGTCAGCGTTGCACCGGGTAACGTCTACATCCCGTTGGGCAAGCTGAAACCGGGCCTGTATCTGGTCGAAGCGCTGATCGGCAAGTACCGCGCGACCACCATGGTTTTCGTCTCCAACACCGTGGCAGTGAGCAAGATTGCCGGTGATGAATTGCTGGTCTGGGCCGCACGCAAACACGAAGGCAGTTCGGTGCCGAAGGTCAATGTGCTGTGGACTGACGGCCTCGGCGTGATGAGCAGCGGCGCCACCGATGCCGATGGTTTGCTGCGTCTGAAACACGTCAGCCCCGAGCGCTCGTTCGTGATCGGCGAGGACGAAGAGGGCGGGGTGTTCGTCTCCGAGAACTTCTATTACGACAGCGAAATCTACGACACCAAACTCTACGCGTTCACTGATCGACCGCTGTATCGCCCGGGTGATTGGGTGTCGCTGAAAATCGTCGGTCGCGAGTTCAAGAATGCGCGGGATTCGGTATTGCCGGGTGCGGCGGACGTCACGGTCAGCGTCCTGGATGCCACCGGCACCGAGCTGCAACGCCTCGACCTGAAACTCGATTCCAAGGCCGGCACGCAGGGCCGGTTCCAGTTGCCGGACAACGCTGTGGCCGGTGGTTACGAGATCCGCTTCAACTACAAGGATCAGGCCTACAGCAGCGCCTTCCGCGTGGCTGAATACATCAAGCCGCACTTCGAGATTTCGCTGAACCTGGCCAAGCAGGATTACCGCACCGGCGAGCCGGTGAAGGGCAGTCTGGTGCTGCTGTACCCGGACGGCAAACCGGTGGCCAACGCCAAACTGAGCCTGAGCCTGCGTGCCCAGCAACTGTCGATGGTCGACAATGAGCTGCAATACCTCGGGCAATTCCCGGTGGAGTTGACCAGCACTGAACTGACCACCGACAGCAAGGGCAACGCGACCCTCGACCTGCCGGCCGCCGACAAACCGAGCCGTTACATGCTCACCGTGTTTGCCAGCGATGGCGCGGCGTATCGGGTCAAGACCACCAAGGAAATCCTCATTGACCGTGGCGCCGCAAGCTTCCGTCTGAGCGCGCCGCAACGCTTCAGCGCGGTCAACGACAAGGTAGCGTTCAGCTACGCCAATGAGGGCGGCAGCGAGCAAAGCAAAGCCGTCACCCCGAGCAGCTACAGCTGGGTGCGCCTGGAAGACCAGAGCACCGCTGAAGGCAAGCTTGCGGCGACGGACAAGGGCTTCAGCATTGCTTTCGAACGTCCGGGTACTTACAACCTGACGCTGAAGGATCAGCACGGTCGCGTCCTCGGCGCCACCGGCCATTCGGTCACTGGCGACGGCGTCAAAGCGGTGCCGGGCACTGTGGAAATCGTCCTCGACAAGCCCGAGTACAAGGCTGGCGATGAAGCGCTGGCGCTGATCACGTTCCCGGAGCCGGTGAGCGATGCCCTGCTGTCGCTGGAGCGTGACAAGGTCGAAGCCACCGCGCTGCTGGCCAAGGGCGGCGACTGGCTGAAACTGGAAAAACTCAGCGACACTCAATACCGCGCACGCATCCCGGTGAAGGATAACTTCGCGCCGAACCTGACCTTCTCGGTGCTCTACACCAAGGGCGGGCAGTACAGCTTCCAGAACGCCGGGATCAAAGTGATCGCACCGCAAATCGACGTGGCGATCAGCACCGACAAAGCGGTGTATCTGCCGGGCGACACGGTCACGGTTGACCTGACCACGCAGTTCGCCGGCAAAGCGGTCCCGGCGCACCTGACCGTCAGCGTCGTCGATGAAATGGTCTACGCGCTGCAACCGGAAGTCGCACCGACCATCGACCAGTTCTTCTACCACCCACGCCGCAACAACGTGCGCACCAGCGCCAGCCTGTCGTTCATCAGTTACGACGTGGCGTTGCCGGGCAGCCCCGGCGCGCCGGGCAAGGCCAACCGCAGCGAGCGTGGGGTGAAAGTGCTGGAGCGTCCGCGTCGCGAAGACGTCGACACCGCTGCTTGGCAGCCGGAATTGTTGACCGGTGCCGACGGCAAAACCCGGTTCACCTTCAAGATGCCGGACTCGCTGACCCGCTGGCGCATCACCGCCCGCGCCATTGCCGATGACGGTCAGGTCGGGCAGAAGAAGCAGTTCGTCCGTTCGGAAAAACCGCTGTACCTGAAATGGAGCGGGCCGAGCAAATTCCGCAAGGGCGATCAGCCGCAACTCGGTGTGTTCGCCTTCAGCCAGGCGGAAAAACCGGTCAAGGCTGAGCTGGTCACCCATTACGCTGGCGCCGAACAACGCCTGCCGGTGACCCTGAATAACGGCATCAACTACGTGCCGCTGCCAGCGTTTGCGCTGGCGACGGGTGAGTGGACTGCCGAGCTGGTGCAGGATGGCAAAACCGCGGACTCCCTGGCTGTGCGCCTGAGCGCGACCGGTGACGGCTGGCAAGTCACGCAAACCCAGAGCCTCGACGTGGCCAGCGGTGACACTCCGTTGAGCCTGCCGGCGGACGCCACTGACATTCGTCTGCGTCTGGATGACAGTCCGCAAGCGCTGTTCCGTTCCGCGCTCGACGATCTGCTGAGCTACCCGTACGGCGGCGTCGAGCAGACGGCCAGTCGTTTGCTGCCGCTGAGCATCGCTTATCCGTCGCTGGCGTCGAGCCCGCAGATCCGCGATCGCCTGCGCCTGATCATGCAGAACAGCCGTCTGCGTCTGGTGCAAATGGCCGGCCCGTCGGCGAGCTTCACCTGGTGGGGCTTCGACGGCGAGCCGGACGCGTTCCTCACCGCTTACGCCTACTACGCCGACTGGAACGCCAGCCAAGTGCTGGAGCTGACCTTGCCACCGGAGCACTGGCAGCGAGTGCTGGAGGTCTACGCCAAGCAAGCGCCGAACACGCCGCTGCTGCAGCGGGCACTGATTCTGTCGTTCGCCAAGCAGATGCACCTGCCGGTGAATACCCTGCTCAGCGGTTTGATGGACGATCTGGCCAAGGCCGGTGAGGGCAATGCCGAAACCCTGATGGACGACGGCGAAGACAGCCTGGTGATGAGCGACCCGGATTCGGCGCTCGGTCTGGCGGCGGCGCGGGTGTTGACCGCGTCGCTGGCGACGCAGTCGAAAGTCGCGTTGCCGGACGCATTCAATCGTCAGGTTGGCGCGGCGCAACAGCGTCTGGCGGTCAGTTCGCAGCCGTTTGCCGAAGCGCTGAACCTGTCGCTGCAAGCGTTCGATCAGGCCCGTGCGACGGCGTTGCTGCAACGTCTGCTGCCACAGCAATCGACCCTCGAACGCGCCCTGGCGCTGAGCTGGTTGCAACGCAGCATCGCCCAGGCCTCGCCGACCATCGCGCTGATGCCGGGTGAAGGCTGGAAGAAAAACTACGGCGCGACCGGCGAGATGTTCTGGACGTGGCAGGGTGCGACGCCGGTGCCGAGCGTGTTGTCGGTGTCCGGCACTCAGGAGCGTCCGCTGCGGGCGGCGCTGAGCTTCCAGACCCGGCAACCGGCGGTCGATCCAATGGCCGTGACCATCACCCGGCGCCTGTCGCGACTGGTGCCGGGCGATGAAGCCTTCACCTTCAAGCTGGAACCGGTCGGCAGCAAACCGCTGTCCAGCGACAGCCTGTACCTGGACGAAGTGATCCTCACCAGCAAGGCGCCGAAACCGCTGCGCTACGGCATGCTCGAAGTGCCGCTGCCACCGGGTGCCGATGTCGAACGCACCACCTGGGGCATCAAGTTGCAGGGCAAGGATGGCACCGAACCGACCGCGCTGGAGAAAGCGCGTTTCGAGCCGGGGCAACTGGCTTATGCGGTGCCGGTGGATGCGCTGAGCGGCGAATTGCGTCTGCGCCATCTGGTGCGTTTCTCGCAGAAGGGTCAATTCAACCTGCCGCCGGTGCGCTTCACTCAGGTCTACGCCCCGCAGCATCAGGCCCAGGAAGCGAAAGCCGCCCTCGGTCAGGTCACGGTCAACTGACATGAACCGGCCGCTGCTGTGGCTGCTGATGTGTGTGATGCCTGCGCTGGCGACGGCGCAGGATGAGCCGTTGCGGCTGGCGTACAAGGGCGAGTTGCTGTCGTTGAATCAGACGCAACTGATCGCCCGCGAGCCCTTGCCGTCGACGCTGGATACGCCGCTGGGCAGTCTGTGGAAATTGTTCGTCTATGCGTGGCTGGTGGATACCGGCGCGCGCGAGCCAGCGTATGAATGTCGCGGGCAGTCGAAGGAGGAGGTTTATTGCTGCTCGGCGGGCGGCAAGATCGAGCGCGATCAGGCGTTGGTCAAATCCTGCGGCTTGTACTTTGAGCCGGCGCGATTGGGCATTGCTGCTGCCGATTGGCGCACGTATTGGCAATCGCGGCAGGCACCGGCGTGGTTGCTGGATTTGCCAGCCGTGCAACCGGCTACCCGGGTTTCCGTGGCTGACTTGCTGAAGGTGTTGTCGGTGCTGCCGGCGCAGGAGCAGATGCGCCGAGTATTGCTCGACGTCGTGCTGAATGCGGCGGATGGCAATGTCGTCGGCGAACTCGGTGGTCGCCTGCGGGTGAAAACCTGGAGCTGGCTCGGCGATCAGGATCCGCAATCGCGGCAGGGTGGTTTCGCCGGTTGGACGGCAGATGGCTCGCCGATCTGGGCCGGTGGACGTGGCACCAGTCAGATGGTTTTGCGCCATTACGGGCAGGCGTTGGCTTCGGTGTTGCCTTCATCGTGGCCGGCGGAAGCGGGGCGTTGTGTCGAGGTCGGACTGTTCTCGCGTTATCCGTTGATGCGGGTTCTGGCTGGCGAGCAGGTGGTGACTTCTGGCCCATTGCAGGGCGACTACCGCGTGGAATTCGCCAACGGCAATGCGCTGGATATCCACAGCGCCGGCGAACTGTTTCTGCTCAACGACAAACTCGTCGCACGGCTCGATCGCGAAGAATACGTCGCCCGCGTCCTTGAGCGTGAAGCCAAACCCGAACCCGCCGAAGCCGCCAAGGCGCTGGCCGTGGCGATCCGCACCTACTTGCTGCAAAACGCCACGCGCAATGGCGATTGTCTGAGTATCGACGACAGCAGTAACCGTCAGCGCGTCGCGCCACGCCCGGCTTCCGCCGAGTCGCGCAACATCGCGGCGTGGACAGCGGATCTGGTGCTGGCCGGCAGCACCGTCACCTATCACTCCGATCAACCCGGCCCGGACAAACTCGCCTGGCAACAAGCCGTCGAACAGGCCAACGCCGGCCAGCGCTACGATGCGATTCTGCTGCACGCCTACCCGCGCGCCAGTCTCAGCCGCTGGGACAACCCGGTCGCCTCCTGCGAAGCACTGCCCGCCGCGCAAGACTGGCTGCAAAAGCAGCGTCGTGGCTGGCGTCCTAAGCTTGAAAGCGAAACCGGCTACAACGAAGTCAGCACCTTCGCCGTGTGCAAACTCGCTTTCGGTCGCCCCTTTGTCGATCGCGAACGCCAACGTATTTACGTGCGTGGCGTGCTGACGCTGCAGGATCGCCTCGACCTGACTCACGAATACCTGCACCTGGCCTTTGAAGCACATCCCAATGGCCAGGATGAAACCTACATTGAAGGGCTCGCCCGTCACCTCTTGCTGGAATAGACCATGACACTCCGTTATCCACAGGTCTTGCTGTTGCTCTGCGCGTTCAATGCATTGCCGATGGCAATGGCCGCCGACAGCGTCAAACTCGACACCCCGGTCGGCGGCTGGCGCACCGGCGCGCCCGAGGGCGAAGGCGAAAACTTCCGCCAGACCGTCAACTACCCGGCCTCCTCGGTCAATACACCGGTTGGCCAGGCCAACACCGCACGCATCAGCGGTGAAATCAAAGCCACCCCCAAGAGCAAGGAGCCGGGCCGACTGATCGTCAACGGCGTCAGCATGCCGCTGAAAATCGACGACAGCGGCCACTTCGACCGTCCGTTCTCCTTCCCCAACGGCAGCAACAGCGTCGAAGTACGCAGCCCTGACGGTCAGCAACGCCATCGCACCCAATTCCTCAACGCCAGCGGCGGCGCCACCCCGGCCAAACTGCGCGTGCTGCTGTCGTGGGACAGCGACGGCACCGACCTCGACCTGCACCTGATCACCCCCGACGGCGCCCACATCTGGTACGGCGACCGCGTCGCACCCAACGGCGGTACGCTCGACGTCGACGTCACCACAGGTTATGGCCCGGAAATCTTCGCCATGCCGGCACCGATCAAAGGGCAGTATCTGGTGTATGTGAATTATTTTGGTGGCGGCTATCGTGGGGATGACGAGGGTGGGGAAGAGGCGGTGCAGCCGTTGACCACGGCGCAGGTGACGGTGATTACCGAAGAAGGTACGCCGAGCGAGAAGATGGAGACGTTTGTGGTGCCGATGCGGGCGGTGGGGGAGTTGACGTTGGTGAAGGCGTTTAGTTATCCCTGAGCAGCTACCTGCTCAGGGTTGCACTAGAAACCGGGCGGAATGTAACCGGGCACGAACGGGACGTTGATGCACTTGCCGTGAATGATCTTTCCGTCCTCGATCCTGAACAGCACGATCTTTTTCGCCTTGTTGACGGTAGCTTCGAGTTTGCAATCCGAGCTGTGGCCGACCGTCTCGTAATACTCGGTATAAACCATGCCGTTGCCGGTGTGATTCATTGAAGTACCGGCCGCTTCCGTGGTGGTCCAACTGGACGATTTATACCAGGTGAGCACAGCCAGATTCTCGCCGTTGGCACCGGTCTGTTTTTTCATCGAGTCCGGTTTGCCGAACAGGTCTAGCGCTTCCTGAACATCACGTCCTTCCCAGCGCGACTGCGCAATCAAGTGGCAGCCATTGATCAGCAAAACAGCGGGCGTTATCAGCAGCGCCAATAACGTTTTAGTCCATTGATTCATCATGATGCCCGCCGCTTACTTGTTACCCAGGATCGAGTCGAGGTTGTCCATCATCTGGCCTTTTTCCTGAATCGGCGCGAGCTTGAAGAACATCTGCTGCAAGCCCTGAATCATCTGCAGATACTCCATCTTGCCCAGCGCAATCATGTCCTTTTTATTGGGTGAGCAAACAAACTCGCTGGTGCGCTGCACCCAGAACTCCTTCGGCTGCTGCCATTGCTCATTAACTTTCAGGTTGCGCATCATGTAAGCGATGCGATCAACCGACTGGCCGTTGAGAATTCGGACCTTGTTCGTTGAACACTGAACTTCGAGGTTGTAGGCATCGATCATCGGTTTGCCGGGTTCCTCATACACCAGCGTTACGGCGACCAACTTGGCCCCCTTGGTTTGCTTCGACGGCACGACTGAAGTGCTGTCGGCTACATACATGATGTTCTTTTGGGGTATGCCATTGCCGTAAATGATCCACCAGTCACCTACGAGCTTCTGCTCCTCTGCCAAGGCTGAAGTGCTAGCGGTCAGGAGTGCGGTCAGTAGAACAGCGAATTGATTGAGTTTGAAAACCGACGACATGGTGTTGCTCCATTCCTTGGCGCTTTTGTAATGCACAAAAACAGAATGGAAATTTAGTGGTGAGGTTGGGCGCGGGGCAATTAGGGCGGATGTGCTAATGGCTTATTGCAATGCCCGTTTCAGTCTGGGGACGGTAAGGGGGCAAGTACTTCTTGCCCCCTTTCATAACGATATCAGGCCGCTAGTTCCGGGCTGAAACTGCTGGATGTCAGACGAGTGATCGCGATTCCCAGTGCCTGATCATCGAATAACTTGTTTTTACGCACCGCAGCTCCTGACCCACCGTCCCAGTTCTTCAGTGCTTTACGTACCGCAGGAACGGTTGGAGCAATCCTTTCCCGAATCAGCAACCAATCAACGGTGGCCAGCAACTCCATGCCGAAAGGTGACTCAAAACCATCGATCAATTCAGCCGTTCGCTCTAAAGCCTGGGAGTATTCCTTGGCTTCGGTTTTGAGGTAGGTCTGCAAAAACGTTTTGCGATCTTGATCAAACCAAATGACATCGGTGATTCCTGCATCACTGATGCGCTTGTCGCAATGTAGATAGCTGCCATCAAGATTGTTGAGCAGATGCTCCAATCGATTGGCATACGGGCCGAACTTATGAGCGACAAATTTGAGGTTTAGCGGATTCTCGGTACCTGGAATTTTCTCGATGGCACGCTCAAGAAACCAAGCCAGTTTCTGAATTTCGAGCAGGCTGCATTCCATGCCTAGAACCCAATAACGCCGGACCAGTTCAGCAATCAGTGCGCGTGCCGGAGTGAGTTGCTCAACGCCATCGCGCTTAGCGACATTCAGATACTGATTAGAGGGTTCGAACACTAATACATCGACATCCAGGTCACCCAGCACTTCTACAATCTGCTCGCGTACTTCAGGCCACTTCAAACCGCCGTTACCAGCACCGAGAGGTGGGACGGCGACAGATTTCACGTCGTTCTCAAGCAGAAACCGACGCAGATCATGCAAGCCTTCAGTTATCCACGCCATTTGCGACGGTGAACGCCAATGGCGTTTGGTAGGGAAGTTCACGATCCAGCGTGGGCCATCGAGTTCATTGGTGGCCGTCACGTGCATCTTGCCGGTTTCTACTTCCCCGGCCTTACATGCCGCTGCATACACGCGGTAATTTTGCGCAAAGCGCTCTTTGAACATCAGCGCGATGCCCTTACCCATCACGCCCACGGTATTCACCGTATTGACGAGGGCCTCGGTTTTGGCTTCCAGCAGGTTGCCTTGGGTGAATCTGATCATTGGAAATACCATTTGGGGCGCGCATGAACCGGCAACGTCAGGCCTCTGGCGGCAACGTCTGCTTCTATGCGTACTTTCATTGCATCGGTGTGGCACATGATGCCCAGTAGTCCCGTAATCGGTAAGTGATGGTGGATCAGAGCCTCAGCCTGATAACGCTCCATTTTTCGAGGGTCATCAGGGTCGCGCTTGAAGTCGCGCTGTTGAAGGATAGACCAATCGATCTGGTCGAGATTCGCCAGATCGCTGTAATAGTTTGTCCAGCTCGGATAGGCGTGCGCGTTTGTGAAGACAAACGGTAGGCCGAGCTCTTCAACGCGATAGAGGCTTGAGACCAGAATCACGATCTCGTCGTTGCTGCGTTGCTGAACACTCCAGCCAGAGTGAATGTTCTGCATCATCACCGAGAAGGGCGTGAAATAGAAGGGCACGTAGTCGGCCAAAACACCTTCGGGAGCGATGGGCACCTGACGGGAACGGCGCTTGTCGATCAAATCGACGTTACCGATATTCACGTACTGAGGTGCCTGTGCTTCCGAGTTTGCGCAATGCAGACCGTTGTCCAGAATCCAGTGCAGGTTATCGCGGTGGACGATACGCCAAATCAGAGCTTTCTCTGGATTCAGGTTGGTGTAGATCATTGATAAAACATTCTCTGGTTCACGCTGGTCTGCACATTAACATCGGCCGCCTGCAATTTAGCTACGCAAAGTGCATCGACTTCTTCGCTGGGGGTGAAGATTTTGAAGAAGGCATCAGGTTTAACAACCCCCGGTGCGAGACACTCTGCCATGCAGATGCTTTTGCAATGAGGGTCCAGATAATCGCGACTGCTCATGACATCCCACTCGATGGCTTCGAAACCCTGTTCATAATCAAGTAGCTGTATTGAGTCGCCTGCTAACGGGTGGCGTGGAATGACTTTCCAGCCGTATTGCTTGGCTGTTGATCTGTAGACCGAGATCAACACAAATTGGGCCTCTGGCCTGTTGCGCTGTACGCTTCCGTCAAATGGATTCTTCGCAAACCAGTGGAAGGGAACGTAGTTGTCGAGCTGCAGAGTCTGCCGCTTTTTCAGGATTTCAGCATCTGCGACGTCTTTGAAGCCCGAGAGGCCGGCGCGAGGTTTCAAGCCCTCCCTGAAAATTCCATCCAGGTTTTCAACTGAAGTGAGATGGTAGAGAAGCTTCTGATCCTTGATGCTCTTAACGTCCGACATAGTGGTCTCCTTGACCTGCACATCAACCTAAGCTGGATTCAGTCCCGACCTTGCCCCGCGCTGATGTAACCCTCGATCCGTGGGGGTTGGTAGAACAGTTGGTGTGATTCTAGTGTGCCATCACTTTTAGCCACAAGCTCAACGTGGAAATTGGTTAGCAGGATCCGTCAGCAAGACCTTTGATCTCACTCTTCATCAAAGTAATCGCGGTCCAGCGTCGGCAGCCGCAACAAACGCGATGTCACGCCCACTTCATGATCCATCATCAGATGCACCAGCCGCGTACCGTCTACCAGCACAATTCCGTCCACCGATTTGGCAAAGTCGACAGCGTGCGCTGTGAAGCCGGACGTAGTGATGAAAACGCCACGCTTGGCTTTTTGCCCCGCGAGCGCTCCGTAGAACGCCTGCAGTTCAGGCCGGCCAACCGTGTTCTGCCAGCGCTTGGCCTGAACGTAAACCTTCTCCAGCCCCAATTTATCGAGCGAGATAATGCCGTCGATACCCGCATCACCGGAACCGCCGACACGTTGCAGATCATTACGACTGGCGCCGTAACCCAGGCGATGAAGCACATCCAGCACGATCACTTCGAAGCGGTTGGGGCTGACTTGCAGCAAGTTATCCAAAAGGTCGGCCGCCGTGGCATCGCGCAATTCTTTTAGCGCTCGCTCCAGTCGGTCGTCGGGGCTTTCGGTGGCGGAGGCCAGATCTGGCTCAACGTTTGGTTGGTTATCCAGTGGCTCGGCATCAGGCGCGACTTTCAGCTTCACATTCATGTAGCCGATTGCTAAATGCTCCACATCCTTGGCCGACAGCGGAAATGCATGCTCCTTGGCGTACTGCACACCTGCATCGGTCAATTTCCAGTAGCCGCGTTTGGCACTGCTGGAAAGACCGGCACGCTTGAGACGGTCGTGTGCCCAGCCTGACCGGTTCTTGTAGGTGAACTGCCCACTCGCGAGCTGTTCTTCACGCCGTGTCTCGGCTCATTTGTATGCCGAATGGCTGAATAGAGCATTTTTTAGCGGGCATTAAAAAGCCGGCTTGTGGCCGGCTTCTCGGGGACTGGCTTGGTTTATTTTTGGTAAACCGCGCCAGCCTTCAAAACGTACACCCGGATCTGCGTCCGGCTGTGGGACTTGGTCAGACGTTGGTCTGCCGCGTCGGGCGTCATCTGGGCCGCGGGAGCGGGGGATGCGCAAATGTGGGGCGCAGGATACTGAGTTTTGTGGGGGATTCCCAGTCTCAACTGCGGAATAGAGCCACTGCGGCGGTCGATATTTGTAATTTGTACTGATTTTCGGGGCCTCTTCGCGAGCAGGCTCGCTCCCACAGGGTTTGGTGCAGGGTTGAAGATCCGTATCCGATCAGAGAAACGGCACCACCGGCCGGCGTTTGCCCAGAGTCGACCACCAGAATACCCAGCCCAGAATGTGTATCCGCTGCTCATCGATCTGCGCCGCGCGAAAGATTTCGTCCGGGTATTCGGCGCTGTTGTGGCTGCGCAGGCGCAGGGCGTTGCCGGGCATGCGGTGCAGGTATTTGATGCGCAGCATGCCGTCGTGTTCGATGGCGTAGATTTCGCCGTCGACCACCTGGGTCAGGCCGCGGTCGATGCCGATGATCGAGCCGTCTTCGATGCGCTCGGCCATGCTGTTGCCGATCATGTGTGCGCAGATGGCGTCGCCGGGGCGGATTTCCAGTTGGGCGAGGTGGGCGCGGGGCAGGCGGACGGTATGTTCGGGGTCGAGGATGACGTGGGTTTTGTCGGCGCCGGCGCTGAGCGGTGTTTCCTTGAAAAACGGCAGTTCGATGTCGTTAGGGTCGATGATCGAATAGACGCCGTTGACGGACTGCGCGTCAAAGATGTCGCCGTTGCTGGCAGGGGTGTGCAGGCGGGGTGACTCCTTGGTGCCTTCGCCGGTTTTCAGCCAGTCGCTGTTGACCGAGAGCAGGCGTGAGACTTCCTCCATGCGATACGCCGGGGCGCCCCGGGTGTACCAGTTATGAATATTTTGGGCTTCCGTGCCCCAGAACTTTGCGAATCCCGTGGTGGTGATGTTCGCTGCTTCCAGGAGTGCCTTGAATCTTGGACCGCTAGTGTTCTTTCTCATAAACACGGAGTCTACGGCCGTGCTAGAGCGGTTTGAATAAACTGGGTGTTCAAAAAGCGGCTGTATTTTGCGACTGGATGTAAGACGTGCTTGTGGGAAATTACACGCCTTAAAACTTTTCTGTAGTCCGTCGTAAACACACTGTTTAAGACGACTTTTCCCAGGCACAAAAAACCCCGGATCAACCGGGGTTTTCTTCAAGCGTCATGCAGCAAGCAGGCGCTTAGCCCTTGTAGGCAGCAACCGACTTGGTGATCGCAGCGCGAGCGGCGTCAGCGCCGTCCCAGCCTTCGATCTTGACCCATTTGCCTTTTTCGAGATCTTTGTAGTTTGCAAAGAAGTGCTCGATCTGCTGGATCAGCAGCGGTGGCAGGTCGGTGTATTCCTTCACGTCGACGTACAGCTGGGACAGCTTGTCGTGTGGGACTGCGATGACTTTGGCATCGCCGCCGCCGTCGTCGGTCATGTTCAGGATGCCGACTGGACGCGCGCGGATCACCGAGCCTGGAGCAACCGGGTAAGGGGTCACAACCAGCACGTCGAGGGGATCACCGTCGTCAGCCAGGGTGTTCGGGATGTAACCGTAGTTGGCCGGGTAGAACATTGGGGTGGCCATGAAACGGTCAACGAACAGGCAATCGCTGTCTTTGTCGATTTCGTATTTGATCGGCGCGTGGTTGGCCGGGATCTCGATCGCGACGTAGATGTCGTTCGGCAGGTCTTTGCCAGCCGGAATCTTGCTGTAGCTCATTGGGCGTTGCCCCCGTAGTTGACCAAAAACACTTGGCCGGATTGACCAAAAAGTGGCGGCGATTATAGGCATATTCCTAAGCCGACGCCACGTACCAGAAGTCGTGCAGCGCTTACTCGTGCGCCTGATAGACCGGGTCTGTGGCCTGAAGTTGCCGCAGCCTGCCCAGCGGATCCTGCCGGTAGAAAAGCTGCAGCTGCAAGTAGACCTGTGGATAAGCCGCGTGCAGCAGATCCGGGGCGCTGAAGAAGTATTCGCTGGTGACCGCAAAGAACTCCGCCGGGTTCTCGGCGGCGTAGGGGTCGATGGCGGTTTCGGCATCGGGGTTGCGGTCGAGCTGGCGGTTGAGGTCATCGTAAGCGTGTTGCATGACCTCGGCCCAGTCGCTGACGCGCATGTCGGCGTGCAGCGGCGGGAGGCCGTTGGCGTCGCCATTGAGCATGTCGAGTTTGTGCGCCAGTTCGTGGATCACCAGGTTATAGCCTTCCCAGCCCCCACTGGCCATCACGCCCGGCCAGGCGAGGATGATCGGCCCCTGTTGCCAGGCTTCGCCGCTGTGCTCGCCGTCCCACTCGTGCTCGACCCCGCTGGCATCGCGATGCCGTTGCGGGCTGAGGAAGTCATCGGGGTAGAGGACGATTTCGTGGAAACCCTGATACCAGTTCAAGTCGCCCAGATTGAGCAACGGCAACTGGGCCTGGGCGGCGAGCAGCAGGCGTTGTTCCTGATGCAGTTCGACACCGGGCAGGGCGGTCAGGTGTTTTTCTTCGAGGAACAGGACGCTGGCTTCACGCAGCCACTGGTCTTCGGCGGCGCTGATGCCGTCGAGAAAGCTCAGGTGATGACGCACCCGTTGCCACATCTCGTCGGCAATCGGGTGCCTGGCCAGAATGCGCCGGCGACGCCAGGCGCTCAGTGACCACATCGGATCAGTGGGTTTCGGCTTTGGCGCCGCCGAAACGGCTGCGCACCACGCCGATGATCATCGGAATCAGCGACAGCAGGATGATGCCGACCACCAGCAACGACAGGTTTTTCTTGATGAATGGCACGTTGCCGAAGAAGTAACCCAGGGTCACCAGGCCGCCGACCCAGAGGATGGTGCCGAACACGCTGAAAGCGAAGAAGCGCGGGTACGGCATTTTCCCGACGCCGGCGACGAACGGGGCAAACGTGCGGATGATTGGCAGGAAACGCGCCAGAGTCACGGTTTTACCACCGTGCTTGTCGTAGAAATCGTGGGTTTTCTGCAGGTAGTCGCGGCGGAAGATTTTCGAATTCGGGTTGCTGAAGAGTTTTTCGCCCGCCGTTCGTCCAATCACATAGTTGGTGCTGTCGCCGAGGATCGCCGCGAGCATCAGCAGACCGCCCAACAGCACAGGATCCATGCCACCGCCCGCAGCAACGGCACCGGCGATGAACAACAGCGAATCGCCCGGCAGGAACGGCATCACCACCAGTCCGGTTTCACAGAAGATCACAGCGAACAGAATCGCGTAGATCCACGGCCCGTAGTTGGTTACCAGCAAATCGAGATACACATCGAGATGCAGGATAAGGTCGAGCGGGTTGAAATCCATGGGGGCACCTGTGGTGATGGCCTGACTCGGCAAGCCTGTGCGGATGATTCGGGTGTAAGCCTACAGCGGGGTGTAGTTTTTCTTACAAGCCGGAAAGCTCGGGATTATACGGGCTGAGAGGTGAAAAGCGCGTTGGTTTTGTAGCGAGGGATGTCGGGGTGTGAACAAATGTCAGGCAGGCATTGATGGTGGCGGCAAGGTGGGTGTGGCGAGGGAGCTTGCTCCCGCTGGAGGGCGGAGCACTCCCAAGCCTTGATTTGCCTGACCTGTTGAGATGACTGAGGTGGGGCCGCTTCGCAGCCCGGCGGGAGCAAGCTCCCTCGCCACAACAGGCCCTTGATGAGTGCTAGAGCTCGTCGCTGATCGGCAGCACGTAGTTCTTGAACTCGGTGTCTTCCTTGAAGCCGATCGACTCGTAGGTCTTCTGCGCCACTTCGTTATTGCTGCTGGTGGAAACGCGCATGCGCACGGCCTGGGTTTCCTTGGCCATTTTCTTCGCGGTGCGGATCAGGTTGTCGGCCACCAGTTGGCGGCGGGCGTCTTCGGCGACATAGATGTCGTTGAGGATCCACACGCGCTTGAGCGACAGCGAGGAAAAGCTTGGATACAGCTGACAGAAACCCATCAGTTTCTTGTCGTCATCATCGGCCAGGGCCAGATAAATCACCGATTCCTTGCGGCGCAGGCGTTTTTCGAGAAACGCGCGGGAGGAATCCGGGTAAGGCAGGGAACCGTAGAACTCGCGATATTTGACGAACAACGGGGTCAGCAAATCCAGGTGTTCGAGGGTCGCTTGAATAATCCGCATGATAGGTCTCGTCTTCAAGTGGCTGTCTTCAACTGCTCTGACGGCGATGGGAAACCCTGCGGCCGTGCATCGATCCTGCCTTAAAGCAGCGCAGAAACGCAATGCGGAAACGGTTCAGGTTGTGGGCGGATCAAGTAGGAAGTTTCCCTTCATGTCCGCACCGGCGTCCGACTCCAGCGTCTGAACCTGTGCTTCGTCCTTCAGATTGACCCCCGACAGCTGCCGCCGACAGGCTTCGCGCATCAGATACAGCAAGCGATGTGCCGCCATCCCGTAACTCAAACCCTCGAGCCGCACGTTGGAGATGCAATTGCGGTAGGCATCGGTCAGCCCGATCTTTGGATTGTAGGTGAAATATAACCCCAGGCTGTCGGGCGAGCTGAGGCCCGGGCGCTCTCCGATCAGCATTACGAGCATTTTCGCGCCGAGCAACTGGCCGATTTCGTCACCGACGGCGACACGGCCCTGTTCCACCAGTACCACCGGGGCAACGGACCAGCCGTCGCTGGCCATTTGTTCCTCCAGACGGCCGAGAAACGGCAGGGTGTGCCGGTGCACTGCCAGTGCCGACAGACCGTCCGCCACCACAATCGCCAGATCGACGCCGCCAGGGTGCGCCGCAGCGTAATCACGCAGGGTCTGTGCCGACGCGTCGCTGAGCTTGCGCCCCAGATCCGGCCGTTGCAGATAGCTGTTGCGATCCGTTGCCGCGCTGTGCAGCAACAGGCTCTCGCGCCCGCGTTCGCGCAGTTGCGCGCTGAGCCCGGCATGATCGAACGGCAGATGCACCGCATCCCGTGCCTGAGCGTGGGCAAACTGGAAATCCAGTTGCGCGCTGGTCGGCAGGCTGGTGCCGGTGCGGCCGAGGGCGATGCGCGCTGGGGTCAGGCGGCGCAGTTCCAGCCATGGGTTTTGCGGGTCGACAGGCGGTTTTTCCATAACACTCATCCCAGTTGCGCCAGCGCCTGGCGGAAGGCCGGCGGCAGGTTGTTGCCAAAGCGAACCTTGCCGTCCGCCTGGGTGAAGATGCCCATGTTCGCCAGCCATTGCTCGAACTCCGGCGCCGGTTTCAGGCCCAGGGTCTGGCGCGCGTAGAGCGCGTCGTGAAACGAGGTGGTCTGGTAGTTGAGCATGATGTCGTCGGAGCCGGGGATGCCCATGATGAAGTTGATCCCGGCCACACCGAGCAGGGTCAGCAGGGTGTCCATGTCGTCCTGATCGGCTTCGGCATGGTTGGTGTAGCAGATGTCGCAGCCCATCGGCACGCCGAGCAACTTGCCGCAGAAATGGTCTTCGAGGCCGGCGCGGATGATCTGTTTGCCGTTATAGAGGTATTCCGGGCCGATGAAGCCGACCACGGTATTCACCAGAAACGGCTTGAAATGCCGCGCCACGGCGTAGGCCCGGGTTTCGCAGGTTTGTTGGTCGACACCATGGTGGGCGTTGGCCGACAACGCGCTGCCCTGACCGGTCTCGAAATACATCAGGTTCTGCCCCAGAGTGCCGCGCTTCAGGCTCAGCCCGGCGTCATAGCCTTCCTGCAAGACATTGAGGTTGATGCCGAAACTGGCATTGGCCGCTTCAGTGCCGGCGATCGACTGAAACACCAGATCCAGCGGCACACCACGGTTGATCGCCTCGATCGAAGTGGTGACGTGGGTCAGCACGCAGGCTTGGGTCGGGATGTCGTAGCGCTGGATGATCGCGTCGAGCATTTCCAGCATCGCGCAGATCGAGGCGATGCTGTCGGTGGCCGGGTTGATCCCGATCATCGCGTCGCCGTTGCCGTACAGCAGGCCGTCGAGAATGCTCGCGGCGATGCCGGATGGCTCGTCCGTCGGATGGTTCGGTTGCAGACGGGTCGACAGGCGCCCGCGCAGGCCGAGGGTGCCGCGAAACCTGGTGACCACGCGGATCTTCTGCGCCACCAGCACCAGATCCTGCACGCGCATGATCTTCGATACGGCGGCGACCATTTCCGGGGTCAGACCGGGGGCGAGGGCGCGCAGGCTGGTTTCGTCAGCGGCGTCGCTGAGCAGCCAGTCGCGGAAGCCGCCGACGGTGAGGTGGCTGACCACGGCGAAGGCTTGTTTGTCGTGGGTGTCGATGATCAGTCGGGTGACTTCATCAGACTCGTACGGAATCAGCGCTTCCTGTAGGAAGTGCGTGAGCGGGATGTCGGCCAGTGCCATTTGTGCGGCCACGCGTTCGCCGTCGTTGAGCGCGGCGACGCCAGCCAGAAAGTCCCCGGAGCGCGCCGGGCTGGCCTTGGCCATGACGTCCTTGAGGCTGTCGAAACGGTAGGTCTGGGCGCCGACGGAATGGGCAAATGTGGCCATGGGGCGGTGTCCTCCTGATTCTGTGGGTAACTCGGTCTCCCTGTGGGAGCGGGCTTGCTCGCGAAGGCGTCGTGTCAGACGACATCGTTGTTGGATGACACGACGCCTTCGCGAGCAAGCCCGCTTCCACAGAGGGATCTTCATGCACTTTTATATAGCGGGCATCGGGCGATGAGCCCGGTGCCGGTGCAACTAGATACCTTCGAGCATAGCGTCTGCCGGGGCTTCGGCGCGTTGCCTGGCGGTCAGCTGGAAGTACAGATAGCCAGCGGCCATGAATCCAAGGAACACACAACCGATCAGCGTGTTGAACCACGCCATCGCCACCAGGCACACCACCGCCAGGAACAGCGCAATCGCCGGCACCAGCGGATAGCCCGGGGCGCGGAAGGTGCGTTCCAGGTTCGGTTCGGTTTTGCGCAGTTTGAACAGGCTGAGCATGCTGATGATGTACATCACGATCGCGCCGAATACCGACATGGTGATCATCGCTGCGGTCAGGGTCATGCCTTGCAGATTGACCAGACCGTCGCTGTAGATCGCCGCGATGCCGATCACCCCACCGGCCAGAATCGCCCGATGCGGGGTCTGGAAGCGTGACAGCTTGGCCAGGCTTTTCGGCAGATAACCGGCGCGGGCGAGGGCGAAGAACTGTCGCGAGTAGCCAAGAATGATGCCGTGGAAACTCGCCACCAGACCGAACAGGCCGATCCACACTAGCATGTGCATCCACGATGAGTTGTTGCCGACCACGGCTTTCATCGCCTGCGGCAGCGGATCGTTGATGTTCGACAGTTGGCGCCAATCGCCGACGCCGCCGGCCATCACCATCACGCCGATGGCGAGAAACACCAGGGTCAGGATGCCGCTGACGTACGCCTTGGGAATCGTGCGTTTCGGGTCCTTGGCTTCTTCGGCGGCCATGGCGGCGCCTTCGATGGCGAGGAAGAACCAGATCGCGAACGGGATCGCGGCAAAGATTCCGGGGATCGAGCCCAGGGTGAACTCGTTGGACCCCGACCAGCCGTTGAGCACGAAGTTGCTGAAGCTGAAGCCCGGCGCGACTACGCCCATGAACACCAGCAATTCGGCGACCGCCAGCACGGTGACCACCAGTTCGAAGGTGGCGGCGATGCTGACGCCGAGGATGTTCAGGGTCATGAACACGAAGTAAGCGCCGACCGCGGCGATTTTCGGATCGAGCCCCGGATATTGCACGTTGAGGTAGGCGCCGATGGCCATGGCGATGGCCGGTGGGGCGAAGACGAACTCGATCAGCGTGGCGATCCCGGCGATCAACCCGCCTTTTTCGCCGAACGCCCGGCGGCTGTAGGCAAACGGCCCGCCCGCGTGGGGAATTGCGGTGGTCAGTTCGGTGAAGCTGAAGATGAAGCAGGTGTACATGGTCGCGACCATCAGCGCCGTGACCAGAAATCCGAGGGTGCCGGCCGTGCCCCAGCCGTAACTCCAGCCGAAGTATTCGCCGGAAATCACCAGGCCGACGGCAATGCCCCACAGATGCAGGGTGCCGAGTGTGGGTTTGAGCTGTGTGGTGGAAGTCATAAGTCCTCTCTGTTTTTTATTGTTCGATCTGTTGGACTTTCGGGTGCAGTGGTTGAGGTGGATGGAAGCTGTTCACGCAGCGGCAGTTTTCACGACAATTCCTGAATGACGGGTACGCAAGGGCCGTGCCAGAGCGGCCAGACCTATTGTTGTGTCATTGAGGGCGCCTTCGCGAGCAAGCCCGCTCCCACAGGTTTATGTGGTGAACCCAATATTGAGATCGAATACAGATCCCTGTGGGAGCGGGCTTGCTCGCGAAGACGATTGAACAGGCAACACAGAATCATCTGTGTTGCCCAGGGTTTTAGAAGAAGCCCAACGGATTGATGTCGTAGCTCACCAGCAGGTTTTTGGTCTGCTGATAGTGATCAAGCATCATCTTGTGGGTTTCACGGCCGACGCCGGACTTCTTGTACCCGCCGAACGCGGCGTGCGCCGGGTACAGGTGGTAGCAGTTGGTCCACACACGACCGGCCTTGATCGCACGGCCCATGCGGTAGGCGCGGTTGATGTCGCGGGTCCACAGGCCGGCACCGAGGCCGAACTCGGTGTCGTTGGCGATCGCCAGGGCTTCGGCTTCGTCCTTGAAGGTGGTGATGCTCACCACCGGGCCGAAGATTTCTTCCTGGAACACACGCATTTTGTTGGTGCCCTTGAGCAGGGTCGGCTGGATGTAATACCCGGTCGCCAGATTGCCCTCGAGTTTTTCCACCTTGCCGCCGGTCAGCAGCTCGGCGCCTTCGCCCTTGGCGATTTCCAGGTACGAAAGAATCTTGTCGAATTGCTGCTCGGACGCCTGCGCGCCAACCATGGTGTCGGTGTCCAGCGGGTCGCCACGTTTGATCTGCAGGACTTTCTTCATCACCACGGCCATGAACTCGTCGTAGATCGATTCCTGTACCAGCGCGCGGGACGGGCAGGTGCAGACTTCGCCCTGGTTGAAGAACGCCAGCACCAAGCCTTCTGCGGCTTTCTCGATGAAAGTCGGCTCGGCTTGCATGATGTCTTCGAAGAAAATGTTCGGCGACTTGCCACCCAGTTCCACGGTGGACGGAATGATGTTCTCGGCTGCGCACTTCATGATGTGCGAGCCGACCGGGGTCGAGCCGGTGAAGGCGATCTTGGCGATGCGTTTGCTGGTGGCCAGTGCTTCGCCGGCTTCTTTGCCGAAACCTTGCACCACGTTGAGCACGCCCGGTGGCAGCAGATCACCGATCAGCTCCATCAGCACGCAGATGCCCAGCGGAGTCTGCTCGGCAGGCTTGAGCACCACGCAGTTACCGGCGGCCAGTGCCGGAGCGAGTTTCCACGCGGCCATCAGCAGCGGGAAGTTCCACGGGATGATCTGGCCGACCACGCCCAGTGGTTCATGGATGTGATAGGCCACGGTGTTGCCGTCGATTTCGGCAGCGCTGCCTTCCTGCGCGCGCAGGCAGCCGGCGAAGTAGCGGAAATGGTCGGCCGCCAGCGGGATGTCGGCGTTGAGGGTTTCGCGGATGGCTTTGCCGTTGTCCCAGGTTTCGGTGATCGCCAGCAGTTCGAGGTTCTGTTCGATGCGGTCGGCGATTTTCAGCAGGATCAGCGAGCGCGCCTGCACGGAGGTCGCGCCCCACGCATCGGCAGCGGCGTGGGCGGCGTCCAGTGCCTTGTCGATGTCTTCGGCAGTGGAGCGCGGGAATTCGGCAATCGGTTGGCCATTCACTGGCGAGGTGTTGGTGAAGTACTGACCTTTGACAGGCGCGACGAACTCGCCGCCGATGTAGTTACCGTACTTGCTCTTGAACGAGACTTTGGCGCCTTCAGTACCGGGGTGAGCGTAACGCATGATTTGTTCTCCTTGGCTTTGTACTTATTAGAGAAACGCGCAAGTGCGCTTGCTATAAGCGTAGAGCAAAGGTCGGGCCACTGCCGTGCAGGGCAGGCAAATCAAGGCCTTGCGTATTTTTTGTCGGACGGGCGGGCGGCGCCTGTGATGGTTTCGGTACAGAGGGGGTGACAGTTTGTACCGCTTTTGGCACAGCCTGTGACCGGGTGGTCTTGCCAGCATTGCAATGCGCCGATGGCTGGAGGATGCTGACTGCCAATCGCCCAGCGGTTGATTTTTGTGGCGAGGGAGCTTGCTCCCGCCGGGCTGCGCAGCAGTCCTGAAATGTTTACCGCTCATATACTTTGGCGAGCGCTTCGCACTCGAGCGGGAGCAAGCTCCCTCGCCACAGGTCAGTGTTGGTAGTCTGAAAGGGTCGACCTTTCGGGGAGAATAATAAGAAATGCACGACAACCATTTGAGTCGCCATGCCCAACAGGTGCTCACCGTCACTCAGGGCAAGCCGCACCTGCACGGGCCCGGTGCCGACCCTTCGATTGCCCGTTCGTGGCTGCGCTGTCTTGAGGACTATCACCTCGATCCGGCCCTGACCATGGCGCCCACCGTGCTTGAGCACGGGCGTGTGCTCGAAAGTCGTGAACGCCTGCAACAGGTGCTGCAGATCGCCGGCAATGAAATGAGCAGCCTGCATCAGCAACTGTCCGGCGCTGGTCATGCGGTGCTGCTGACCGATGCGCGCGGGGTGATCCTCAACTGCGTCACCGCACCTGCCGAGCGCAAGATTTTCGAACGGGCCGGGCTCTGGCTCGGCGCCGACTGGAGCGAGGCCTGCGAAGGCACCAACGGCATTGGCACCTGCCTGGTCGAACGCCAGGCGCTGACCATCCATCAGGACGAACACTTTCGCGGCCGCCACACCGGCCTGACCTGCTCGGCGAGCCCGGTGTTCGACCCGCACGGCGAACTGCTGGCGGTGCTCGACGTGTCCTCGGCGCGCCATGACGTCTCGCGGCAGAGCCAGTTCCACACCATGGCGCTGGTCAATCTGTCGGCGAAGATGATCGAGAGCTGCTATTTCCTGCGCTGCTTCGATAATCAGTGGCTGCTGCGTTTCCATCTTCAGGCCGAATCGGTCGGCCTGTTCAGTGAAGGGCTGCTGGCGTTTGACGGGGAAGGGCGGATCAGCGCGGTCAACCAGAGTGCGCTGAACCTGCTCGGGCATATTCGCGGTGGTTTGCTCGGCAAACCGGTGGAAGCGTTTTTCGATTGTTCGCTGGATGAGCTGCTCGGTCGTGCCAGCGCCAATGCCAGCGCCAGTTGGCCGCTGCGCACCCGCGATGGGCGACATCTGTTTGCCTTGTTGCGCGGCGAATCGCGCAAGCCGCTGCCGATCACCCCGGCCCCAGTAGTGGCCAAGGCTCAGCCACTGGCGGGCATTTGCCTCGGTGACGCAACGCTGCAAGCGGATTTCCGCAAGGCGCTGCGGGTATTCGAACGCGACGTGCCGCTGCTGATCAATGGCGAAACCGGCTCGGGCAAGGAAGCCTTTGCCAAGGCTGTGCATCACGCCAGCCAGCGCGCCAACAAAGCCTTCGTCGCCCTCAACTGCGCGGCGATCCCCGAAAGCCTGATCGAGAGCGAACTGTTCGGTTATCGCGGCGGCAGTTTCACCGGTGCGCGCAAGGACGGCATGCGCGGCAAGTTGCAGCAGGCCGATGGCGGTACTCTGTTTTTGGATGAAATCGGTGACATGCCGCTGGCGCTGCAAACCCGTTTGTTGCGGGTGCTGGAAGACCGGCAGGTGGTGCCGATCGGCGGCGAGCCGGAAGCGGTCAACGTGCGGATCATCAGCGCCACTCACCGTAATCTGCTGGAGCGCGTGGCGGACGGCAGTTTCCGCGAAGATTTGTATTACCGGCTCAATGGCCTGGAGGTCGCGTTGCCGGCGTTGCGTGAGCGCAGCGACAAGTCGCAGTTGCTGGATTTCCTGCTGGCCGAGGAGGCGGATGGCGAAGTGATTGTGATCGACGAACCGGCGCGTCAGGCGTTACTGACCTTCAACTGGCCGGGCAACGTGCGGCAGTTGCGCAATGTCCTGCGCACATTGGCGGCGTTGTGCGATGAGGGGCGGATCGGGCTGGAGGATTTGCCGGCGATGATTCGGCAGGCGCGGCCGACGCTGGAGCTGAAGTCGGTTGAGTCCGAGCATCCGCTGGAAGACGCTGAACGTGTGGCGCTACTCAATGCGCTGGAACAGACACGTTGGCATATGACCCAGACCGCGCAGCAGCTTGGGGTCAGCCGCAACACCCTCTATAGAAAGCTGCGTAAGCACGCGATCTCCCGTTAAACCGCGTCGCGCCATTCGCGAGCAAGCCCGCTCCCAAAGGATTAGCGCCATCCTTGTGGGAGCGGGCTTGCTCGCGAAGGCGTCGGCGCAGGCGAAACACAAGGTGCGATTTCCCCCTCCCTGCGCTAACCTGCGGCCATGTTTTACGAGGTCGACTATGCACATTCATATTCTGGGTATCTGCGGGACTTTCATGGGCTCGATGGCGGTTCTGGCCAAAGAGCTGGGCCATCACGTGACCGGCTCCGACGCCAACGTCTATCCGCCGATGAGCACGCAGCTTGAGGCCCAGGGCATTCAGCTGACCCAAGGCTACGATCCGGCCCAGCTCGATCCGGCGCCGGATCTGGTGGTGATCGGCAATGCCATGTCCCGCGGCAACCCGGCGGTGGAATATGTGCTGAACAAAGGCCTGCCGTACGTCTCCGGCCCGCAATGGCTGGCCGATCACGTGCTGCAAGGGCGCTGGGTGCTGGCGGTTGCCGGTACTCATGGCAAGACCACCACCAGCAGCATGCTCGCCTGGGTGCTGGAGCACGCCGGCATGAGCCCGGGGTTCCTGATCGGCGGGGTGCCGCAGAATTTCTCGGTGTCGGCGCGGTTGGGCGGGACGCCGTTCTTCGTGATCGAGGCCGATGAGTACGACAGCGCGTTCTTCGACAAGCGTTCGAAGTTCGTCCACTACCGTCCACGCACCGCGATCCTCAATAACCTTGAGTTCGATCACGCCGACATCTTCCCCGATCTGCCGGCGATCGAGCGGCAGTTCCACCACTTGGTCCGCACTATCCCGAGCGAAGGTCTGGTGATCCACCCGACCACCGAACCTGCCCTGCAGCGTGTGATCGAAATGGGCTGCTGGACCCCGGTGCAAACCACCGGCGTCGGCGGTCAGTGGCAGGTCAAGTTGCTCAAGGATGACGGTTCGGCGTTCGAAGTGATGTTCGAGGGCGTGTCCCAGGGCACTGTCGAATGGGAGTTGACCGGTCAGCACAACGTCGCCAACGCCTTGGCTGCGCTGGCAGCGGCGCGGCATGTCGGTGTGGTGCCGTCGATGGGCATCGCCGGGTTGAGCGCATTCAAGAACGTCAAACGCCGGATGGAGAAAGTCGCCGACGTGCGCGGCATCACCATCTACGACGACTTCGCCCACCACCCGACCGCCATTGCCACCACCCTCGATGGCTTGCGCAAGCGCATCGGCGACGCCCCGTTGATCGCGATCATCGAGCCGCGCTCCAACTCGATGAAGCTTGGCGCGCACCGTGACGGTCTGCCGGACAGCGTGGTCGATGCCGATCAGGTGATCTGGTACGCCCCGGCCAATCTCGGTTGGGATCTGGCAGCCACTGCCGCGCTGTGCACGGTGCCGTCGATTGTCAGCGATTCGCTCGAAGGCATCATCGAGCGCGTTAAGAGTCAGGCTCAGCCTGGCACTCACGTGGTGATCATGAGCAACGGCGGCTTCGGCGGTCTGCACGGCAAGCTCGCCGAGGCGCTGCAATGAACACTTTTTCCCAGAGCGGCGGCCCGGAACGCATCACGCTGGCGATGACCGGCGCGTCCGGCGCGCAGTACGGTTTGCGCCTGCTCGATTGTCTGGTGCGTGAAGATCGCGAAGTGCACTTCCTGATCTCCAAGGCTGCGCAACTGGTGATGGCCACCGAAACCGATGTCACGCTGCCGCCCAAGCCGCAGATGATGCAGGCGTTCCTTACCGAATACACCGGCGCCGCTGCCGGGCAGATCCGTGTGTACGGCAAGGAAGACTGGATGTCGCCGGTAGCCTCGGGCTCCGGCGCGCCGGCGGCGATGGTCGTGGTGCCGTGTTCCACGGGTACCTTGTCGGCGATTGCCACGGGCGCGTGCAACAACCTGATCGAGCGCGCGGCGGACGTCACTTTGAAGGAACGTCGCCAGTTGATTCTGGTGCCACGCGAGGCACCGTATTCGAGCATTCATCTGGAACACATGCTCAAGCTGTCGAACATGGGCGTGACCATCCTGCCGGCCTCGCCGGGCTTCTATCACCAGCCGCAGACCATCGACGACCTGATCGATTTCGTCGTCGCGCGGATTCTCAATCTGTTGGGCATTCCGCAGGACATGCTGCCGCGCTGGGGCGAACATCATCTGAGCAGCGATGAATAAGCTGTTGGCAATTGCGCTGGCCCTGCAACTGGCCGGCTGCGCCACCGCGCGCACGCTGGATGCGGCCAAGCCGGGGGCGCCGGTGGTGTATTCCGGGACGCGCCTGGATTTGTATGCGATGAATGGCGGGTGCTGCGCGATGGATCGCTTCGGCGCTGAGGCGCCGAGCTATCCGGGCGTGGATCTGCCGGCGAGTGCATTGCTCGATACGCTGCTGTTGCCGTTGTCTTTGCTGACCGTGATTGGCGTGGGATTTCAGGCGACTGGCGGGTTGTAGGGGAGTGTGTCGCACTCCTGTGGCGAGGGAGCTTGCTCCCGCTGGGCTGCGAAGCGGCCCCAAAACCCCGCGATTAAATCCTTCAGATACACCGCATCTTTCAGGGTTGGCGACTGCTGCGCAGTCGAGCGGGAGCAAGCTCCCTCGCCACAAAGTCCCGCTGTTATTTGCCGAGCTTGCGTAATTCATCCGACTCGACTATCCGCACCCCGTCCTGTTCTTCCAGCGCCAGACGCCACATCGCCCGGGCCAGTTGGCAGGCTTCGATGCCGCGGTACTTGCCGGGAATCAGCTTGGAAAACGGCGCCGCAAGCTGTTCGCCCAGGCGCGGCTCGCTGCGATCTCCCAGCAATAGCGATGGCCGGCAGATGGTCAGTTGCGGCCAGTCCTGTGCGCGTAATGCCTGCTCCATCTCGCCTTTGACCCGGTTGTAGAAAATCGACGATTTCGGATCGGCGCCCAGCGCACTGATCACGATCAAGTGCCGCGCGCCCATCTCCCGTGCGCGTTTGGCGAAGGCCACGACCATGTCCAGATCCACCGCGCGGAACGCGGCTTCGGAACCAGCCTGTTTGATCGTGGTGCCGAGGCAGCAATAGGCGATATCGACGCGTCCGCTCAGTTGCGGCAGGAAGGTCTGGGGGTCGCCCACCGGGTTTTCCAGGTGCGGATGTTCCGCCAGCGGCCGGCGGGACGGCGCGAGCACGCGGGTGATCGTCGGCTCGTTGAGCAAACGGTCGAGCAGATGCTCACCGGTCAGTCCGGTGGCTCCGGCAAGCAAAACGTGCTGAGGCGTCAAGTACATAGTGTTTCTCCCTTGATACTGTTCAGCTTAGTTGCTGTTTGTTGCGCCGTCGTTCAATGCAGCACTCTGCAACGCTTTTCTCGCTTGCTGTTTACGCAGCAGTTGCCAGTGCGCCAGTACGGTTTTCGGTGCCCAGATCTGCGGCTCCGAGGCTTCGAAGTTGTCCGCCAGTTCGCGCTCGGCGACGGTGGCCTTGGCCAGTTTGAACGCTTGCTCCAGATCGTCGGTCTGGTTCAGGGCCTGAGCGAACAAGGCGTCGCCGAAGTAGGTGAAGTTGGCTTCTTCCGAGCAACCGAACGACACGCGGTCGGCGCGCGAGGCGGTCATGATCAGGGTGCGCTCATCTTTCAGCGCGGGGATGAAACCGCCGGAATAGCACGAGGAAATCACGATCACCTTGTCGCGATTTTTCAGCGGGGCCAGCACCGTGGCAAGTTCGTCGGCGGGCAGGTCGGCCAGTTCCATGCGCGGCTGGTCGAGCACCAGTTCGTGTTCGGCGGTGCCGTGGCTGGTCAGGTAGATGAACACCAGATCTTCCGGGCCGCTGCGCTCGGCCAGGGTCTGCGCGGCGCGGCGCAGGTTTTCGCGGGTGGCCATCGGTCGGTCGGTGAGATGGTCGCGATGGTTCACCAGGCGGATTTGTCCATAGGCGCCAAACCGCGTGGAGAGCATGTTGGCGACATAATCTGACTCGCGCAGGAACACGCTTTGCTTGCCGTCGCCACCGAGGGTCAGGGTGTACAACTCCACCGCAGGCGTTGACGCGGGCACGGCGGCCAGCGCCTCGTCCAGCAGACGACCCTGGGCCAGCAGGCCGAGTTCGAGGGTGTCGGGCAGCAGCTTGCCGTCGGCGTCACGTACGCGCTGGCCGTTGATCCAGGTGCCGCTGAGGACGGTGCCGTCGGTCAGCACCAGAGTGCCGCGTCCCGCGTAGCTGTCGCTGTCGAATTCGCCGATGTAGAAACTGCCGTCGGCCAGGTTCAAACGGCCCTGTCCGCTGAAGCGCCAGTCGTTGAAGTAGCCGACGTAATGGCTGCCGTCGGCACCGATCAGTTCACCCTTGCCGGTCAGTGCGCCTTCCTTGAATTGGCCGAGCCATACGTCGCCGTCGGCGTTTTCATAGCGGCCCTTGCCGTGCAGCTGGCTGTTCTTGAAGCCGCCGACATAGATGTCGCCATCGGCACTGTTGAAGGTGCCATTGCCTTCGAGCTGGCCGTTGACGAAGTGGCCGCTGAATGTGTTGCCGCTAGAATCGCCGCGCTGGCCTTCGCCATTGGGTTTGCCGTGGGCGAACTGGCCCTGATAGGAACTGCCGTCGTCCATTTCCAGACGGCCGAGACCGGAATACTGGTCAGCCTTGAACTCGCCACGGTAGGTCATGGCGTTTTCTTTCAGCGTGCCTTCGCCATCGCGTCGGCCCTGCTTGAAACCGCCGGTGTAACTGCTGGCGTTGGTGGTCAGGCTGCCCTGACCGTCGAACAGTCCCTGCTGGAACTGGCCGCGATAGACCTCGCCGTTGCTGCCGTGCCACTCGCCCTGACCATGCCACTGACCCTTGTCGAACTGGCCGGCGTACCAGCTGCCGTTGGGGTAGTCGACGCGGCCCTGGCCTTGCAGCAAGCCGTTGACCAGTTCGCCGCGATAGCGTCCGCCGTCCGGCAGTCGTGCGTCCGGGGGCAACAGCGATTCGCCGTCGCCGCAAGCGGTGAGCATCAGGGTCAGGGCAATGGGTGCAAGAGAAGCGAGTGGGCGCATAGCGGGATCCGGGCAATTAGGCGACCGAGTATGCCGCAGCTATGTGTCGCATATATAGAGAGGGAACGCGAAACAGCGTGAGCCGCTTCGCATCCGGGGCACTTAGACGAAGCAGAGCGACAGCGGTTCGGCGATGTAGGCCGGTTTGTCCGAGCCTTCTATCTCCAGTGTCGCGGTGGCCTTGAGCAGCCATTGACCGGGTTTTTTCTCGGTCACTTCGGCCAGATCGACTTTCAGGCGAACTTTCGAATTGACCTTCACCGGCTGGATGAAGCGCACGCTGTCCAGGCCGTAATTGACCACCATCTTCAGGCCTTGCGGCAGCACGAGGATGTCTTCCATCAGTTTCGGGATCAGCGACAGCGACAGGAAACCGTGAGCAATGGTGCTGCCGAAAGGCGTTTGCGCGGCTTTGACGGGATCGACATGGATGAACTGATAATCCCCGGTGGCTTCGGCGAACAGGTTGATGCGCTCCTGATCGATGGTGAGCCATTCGGAACGTCCGAGTTCCTTGCCGACATAATCTTTGAGCTCTGCAACTGGAACATAGGGCATTGAGACTCTCCTTGGGTTCATCGGTTTTATAGTTTTTCAGGTGGGGGATTTGACCGCCCTGCGAACCACTGTAGATCAACATGGCGATTTGCTCCGGTCAACCGACCATGCTTTTGGCGAATGCCGATGCATAGCGCCGGCGTGCTTATAATGCGGGGCGCTTTTTCACAGGGGATGTCGGATGTTGTTACGTGGCCTGACCATGCTGGTGCTGTTCCAATTGCTCGGCACCGCGCTCAACCACTTGCTGCTGCCGGTGCTGCCGGGGCCGATCATCGGCCTGCTGCTGTTGCTGGTGTTCCTGATCATTCGCGGCGAAGTCGCTGAACCGCTGAACCTTGCTGCCGGCAGCCTGCTGCGCTATCTGCCGTTGCTGCTGGTGCCGCCGGCGGTGGGCGTGATGGTGTATGCCTCGGCGATTGCCGCTGACTTCTGGGCGATTGTCGGTGCGCTGGTGCTGTCGCTGATTCTGTCGATGGCGTTCGCCGGGGTGCTGATGCAACGCCTGGTCAAACGTCACGCACCGCGCTCGGAGGAAACCTGATGCTCTTCGATTGGCAAGGTGCCTGGGCTTCGGTCATCCATCATCCGCTATTCGGCATCGGCATCACCCTCGGTGCCTATCAGCTGGTGCTGGCGGCGTTCGAGAAAACCCGCTGGATCTTTCTGCAACCGGTGCTGGTCTCCATGCTGTTGGTGATCGGCGTGCTGGTCGGCTGTGGCCTGACTTACGCCGAGTACCGCAAAAGCACCGAGATCCTCAGCATTCTGCTGGGCCCGGCCACGGTGGCACTGGCGGTGCCGCTGTATCTGAACCTCAAACGCATCCGCCAATTGTTCTGGCCGATTTTTACTACGCTGGTGATAGGCGGGGTGGTTGCCACCGGCATGGGGGTTTTGCTGGGATGGTGGTTCGGTGCCGATCATATGATCCTGATGACCATGGCGCCGAAGTCGGTGACCTCACCGATTGCGATGCTGGTGGCCGAGCAGATCGGTGGCGTCGCGGCGCTGGCGGCGGTGTTCGTGCTGATCACCGGGGTGATCGGGGCGATCTTCGGCCCGGCCATGCTGACCCGGCTCGGTGTCCACAGCCCCGAGGCGCGCGGCATGGCGCTGGGCATGACCGCTCATGCGGTCGGCACCTCGGTGGCGTTGCAGGAAAGCGATGAGTGCGGCGCCTTCGCGGCGCTGGCGATGAGTCTGATGGGCGTGGCCACGGCGGTGTTCCTGCCGTTGGCGGTGTCGATGGTGGTCTAAGGAAATGTCTATGAGTCTGCCGCTTTTTCCGCTCAACACAGTGCTGTTTCCCGGCTGCAACCTCGACTTGCAGATCTTCGAGGCGCGCTACCTGGACATGATCGGCCGCTGCATGAAACAGGGCGGCGGTTTCGGCGTGGTGTGCATCCTTGACGGCCACGAAGTCGGCGTTGCGCCAGAAGGCTTTGCCCTGGTCGGCTGCGAGGCGCGGATCACCGATTTCCAGCAACAGGACAACGGTCTGCTGGGGATTCGCGTGCAGGGCGGGCGGCGTTTTCAGGTGCTGCGCACTGATGTGCAGCGTGATCAGTTGATACTCGCCGACGTCGAGTGGCTGGACGATGAGCCGGAGCAACCGCTGCAGGACGAAGACGCCGATCTGGTGGCGCTGCTCAAGGCCTTGGCCGAACACCCGATGGTCGAGGCTTTGAACATGGGCACTGAGGCCTTGGGCCAGCAGTCACTGGCCAATCAACTGGCGTATCTGCTGCCGTTCGCCGAAGAGGACAAGATCGACCTGCTGCAACTCGACGATCCGCAGCAGCGGCTGGATGCGATCCAGGCGCTGCTTGATGAACTGCAGGGCGAGTTGTTCGCCTGAGCGTCAGTAGGCGTAGCGCAGCATCGTATGCGGCAAATGCCGCAGAACAAAGAAGCCGAACAGCGCGACCAGTGCCGGCAGCACCAGCCACCAGACTTTCTGCGGCATGGGTTCAAGCGGCGTGTTGCGCTGGCTCAGCCACAAGGCAGCAGCGCAGACGCACGCTGCCAGCATCGCCCCGGCCAGAATATCGGTCGGCCAGTGCGCGCCCAGATACACCCGTGACAGCGCAATCGCCATGGCCGGAATACAGCCGAGCAGCAGCCACGTCAGGCGCATGCGCGGCGGTTGTCCGCGTCCGGCCAGCACGGCGAGGGTCAGGAACAACGCAAACGACCCTGACGCATGGCCGCTGGGCATGCTGAAGCTGGTCAGCGGTTCGGTCAGAACTTCCGGTCGAACACGAGCGAAGAATTGCTTGGTCGCGGTGTTTGCCAGCGCCGTGAACAGCAGTGTGCCGCCGACGAAAATAGCCTGTCGCCATTGCTTGCACAGCAACAGCAGGCCGGTCAGCAATGCACTGAACACGAACATGTTGCGGAACTCACCGATCAGCGTGAAGGTGACCGCAATCTCATCCAGCACGGGTTGACGGTGCTCCTGCACCAGCGTCATCACACCCTGATCGAGCGCACTCAGATACGGATAGCCGACGAACAGGCCGAGCAGAATCAACAGACTCATGCTGCTGATCCACAGCGTGGCGCGGCGATGCTGACGCAGGCTGCTGTTGACGCTCAGGCCGACCATCACCGCGATACTGCCGGCGACGATCCCGGCTTGCAGCCAGAAACCTTCCGGTAATGGCAGGCGGATTGCCGCGCCGGTGGCCCAACCCGGCAGCAGGTAGGCGACGCTCCAGCCGGCAGCGGCCAGCAGACTGACGGCGGCGAAGCGTGGGAAGGGCATGTCGCACATGCCGGCGACCATCGGCAGCATTGGCCGCAGCGGGCCAATGAAACGGCCGACCAGCAGGCTGGCAATGCCGTAACGCTGGAAGTAGGTTTCGGCCCCGGCCATCCATTCCGGGTGATGGCGCAGGCCGGGCAAACGGCGGATGTTCTGGTGGAAATGCCGGCCCAGGTAATACGACACCGCATCGCCCAGAATCCCGCCGAGAAAGCCCAGCAGCAAGGTTTCACTCAGCGACAGTGCGCCGCTGCCGGCCAGTACGGCCACGGCAAACAACAACACAGTGCCGGGCACGATAATTCCGGCAATCGCCAGACACTCCACGAATGCGACGATAAACACCGCAGCGGCCAGCCACTGCGGATTGGCGGCGAGCCACCCGGTCACGCTATCGAGCCATGGGCCCATACAAGCAACTCCATCAAATCTTCAAATTGGCCCCAAAGGGTGCAGGCTACTTTCAACAGCACTCAGTTCCCCTGTGGGAGCGGGCTTGCTCGCGAATGCGCTGTGTCATTCAACTTATCCGCTCCTGACACGGCCCTTTCGCGAGCAAGCCCGCTCCCACAGGGGGATTTCATCTATTTCAAATCCGTCACTTCAGGACAGCAAAAAATAATCGCGACCTTCGACCTGACCCCGGCGCAGCGGGTTCCGCGTACACCACTGGGCATACGTGGCGTCGACGAAGCGGTACATCAGGTGTTCGTCACGGCCATGGGGGATGCCCAGGCGAGTGGTCTGGATAATCTGGGACGGCGCCGGCCCGGTGTCTTCCACCAGTATCCGCTCATGATCGAAACGCTTGGCGTCCCACATTGGTACTTTCAGGCCCAGCGCCTTGCACAGCAGCGTCTGTCCGGCGCAAAGCTTTTGTGAAGGGCGCGGCCGACCCTGAGTGTCAGGGTTGTTCAGCAGCATCTGCGCCAGACTCGCCTGCCCGCTGATTTCATCGACCCAAGGGTAGGCGGACTTGATCAGCACCGCGTTGCCTGGCCCCTGGGCGCTGAAGTTCAGCGAATCGCCGCCCCGGGCGTAGTACATATAGATGTGCCCACCGTCCAGAAACAAAGCCTTACGCTTTTCCGTATAACCGAGCGACGCATGACTGCCTTTTTCCGCGCAGTAATAGGCTTCGGTTTCGATGATCCGGGCGCTGAGCCACAGATCGCCGACCCGGTGGCGGATGACTTTGCCGAGCAGATCGCAGGCCAGCACTTGCGCGTCACGGTCGAAAAAAGCGTCCGGAAGGCCCAGTGGCAAGCGCTCGGCGGTGGCGCGAACGGTCAGGTTGGACATGGCAAACGAGGTTTATCCAGGCGGAAGAGGTCGTGATGATAGCAATCCGAGGCTTAATTACGGCTGAACGTCGGCAAATTGCAGTCCATTTCGACCATCCGCCTGTCACCGCTGTTAGTCCCGGGACGCGACAGCTATAATCTGCCGCTTTCCTCTTTGCCAAGACCCCAGCAGACCATGACTGAGTCCGTTCTTGACTACATGACCCGATTGGGTCGCGCCGCCCGCGAAGCTTCCCGGGTCATCGGCCGTGCCAGCACCGCGCAGAAAAACCGCGCCCTGCAGGCTGCTGCCAATGCGCTGGACGCCGCGCGCGCCGAGCTGGCAGCAGCCAATGAGCGCGATCTGGCCGCCGGTCGCGCCAATGGTCTGGAGCCGGCCTTGCTGGAACGTCTGGAACTGACCCCGGCACGCATCGACGGGATGATCGTCGGCCTGCGTCAGGTCGCGGCACTGCCGGACCCGGTCGGTGCGATCCGCGACATGAGCTTTCGTCCGTCCGGCATTCAGGTTGGCAAGATGCGCGTGCCGCTGGGCGTGATCGGGATCATCTACGAATCCCGGCCCAACGTGACCATCGATGCCGCCAGCCTGTGCCTGAAGTCCGGTAACGCGACCATCCTGCGCGGTGGTTCCGAGGCGATTCATTCCAACCGGGCGATTGCCGCGTGCATTCAGCGCGGTCTGGCCGAGGCCGAATTGCCGGCAGCCGTGGTGCAAGTGGTCGAAACCACGGATCGCGCCGCCGTCGGCGCGATGATCACCATGCCCGAGTACGTCGACGTGATCGTGCCACGCGGTGGTCGGGGCCTGATCGAGCGCATCAGTCGCGATGCGCGCGTGCCGGTGATCAAGCATCTGGACGGCATCTGCCACGTGTATGTCAGCGAGCACGCGGATCTGGCGAAAGCCCAGCGCATCGCCTTCAATGCCAAGACTTACCGTTATGGCATCTGTGGCGCGATGGAGACCTTGCTCGTCGATCAAAGTGTTGCCAAGGATTTCCTGCCGTCGATGGCTGCCCAGTTCCGCGAGAAAGGCGTCGAGCTGCGTGGCTGCGAACGCACCCGGGCGCTCATCGACGCGGTGCCGGCCAGCGAAGACGACTGGAGCACCGAGTATCTGGCGCCGATCCTGTCGATCCGCGTGGTCGACGGACTGGACCAGGCCATCGAACACATCAACCATTACGGCTCGCATCACACCGACTCGATCGTCAGCGAAAACCTTGCGGACACCCGGCGTTTCGTCGCGGAAGTCGACTCGGCGTCGGTGATGATCAACACCCCGACCTGCTTCGCTGATGGATTCGAATACGGATTGGGTGCCGAGATCGGCATTTCTACTGATAAGCTGCACGCCCGCGGCCCGGTGGGCCTCGAAGGGCTGACCTGCGAGAAGTACATCGTGGTCGGTGATGGCCAGTTGCGCGGCCAGGCGACGGTCTGACTTGACCGACCTCGACCTGACAGCGCCGCTGCCTGACAGCGAACTCCGACCCCGGCGCATCGGCGTACTGGGCGGCACGTTCGATCCGGTGCACATCGGCCATTTGCGCGGTGCGCTGGAAGTCGCCGAAGCGCTGGCGCTCGACGAGCTGCGCATGATGCCCAGCGCCCGGCCGCCGCATCGCGATACGCCGCAGGTATCGGCGCAGGATCGGCTGGCAATGGTTGAATGCGCGGTGGCCGGAGTGCCGCCGCTGGTGGTGGACGCCCGCGAATTGCAGCGGGACAAGCCGTCCTGGACCATCGATACCCTGGAGTTGATGCGTGCCGAAATGGCCGCCGAGACCCAGGTTTTTCTGCTTTTGGGCTGGGACGCATTTTGCGGCCTGCCCACTTGGCACCGCTGGGAAGAGTTGCTCCAGCATTGCCACATCCTGGTGCTACAGCGCCCGGACGCCGACAGCGAACCGCCGGATGCCTTGCGCAACCTGCTGGCAGCGCGTTCGGTGAGCGACCCGCTGGCCCTGAAAGGGCCGAGCGGACAGATTGCATTCGTCTGGCAGACACCGCTCGCGGTTTCCGCCACCCAGATCCGTCAACTGCTGGCCAGCGGTAAGTCGGTACGTTTCCTGGTGCCCGACGCGGTCCTGGCCTACATCGATGCGCACGGTCTGTACCGTGCGTCGAACTGAACAAGGCGTGCTTCACTGATACGAATCCACGTATCGCCAAGCCGCCGAATACATGAGCAAAACGAGTTTTATATGACTGACAAAGATGTAAGCAAAGTTAAGCGTAAAGGCACGTTCAAGAGCGCGCCGCTGCCGGAAGTGGCCAACACCAACGAGCCGCTGAAAGGCGACGAACTGGTCAAGGTTGCCGTGGCCGCCCTGGAAGACGTCAAGGCACAAGACATCCAGATCATCGATGTTCGCGACAAGCAGAGCATCACCGACTACATGATCATCGCTACCGGTACGTCCAATCGCCAGATCAACGCGATGCTGGACAAGGTCCGTGAAGAAGTGAAAAAGCAGGGCGCCAAGCCGCTGGGCGAAGAAGGCAAGGGCGACAGCGACTGGGTGCTGCTCGACCTCGACCTGGTGATCGTGCACATGATGACTGCCTCGGCGCGTCAGTTCTACGACCTGGAACGCCTGTGGGCCGGTGCCGAGCAAAGCCGTGCGGCAGACGCCAGGCACCACAGCCCGGAAAACACCCACGAGCATTTCACCAAGCTCAACAAAGACCAGCTGTAAGGGATTGCTGTGCGACTGCGACTGATCGCCGTCGGTTCACGCATGCCCAAGTGGGTGGAAGAAGGCTGGCATGAATATGCCAAGCGTCTTCCGTCCGAGCTGGCGCTGGAACTGGTGGAAATTCCGCTCAATACCCGTGGCAAGAACGCCGACGTGGCCCGTTTCATCCGTCAGGAAGGCGAAGCCATGCTGGCCAAGGTCGGGCCGAACGAGCGGATCGTCACGCTGGAAGTCCACGGCAAGCCCTGGAGTACCGAGCAGCTGGCGGTCGAACTCGACCGTTGGCGGCTGGATTCGCGCACGGTCAACTTCATGGTTGGCGGCCCCGAAGGGCTGGCGCCGGAAGTCTGCGCCCGCGCCGATCAGCGCTGGTCGTTGTCGCCGTTGACCTTGCCGCACCCGCTGGTGCGGATCCTGATCGGCGAACAGCTGTACCGTGCCTGGACCGTGCTGTCCGGTCACCCTTACCACAAGTAGTCCTGCCCTCATGTCTCAGCCGATCCGCATCAAGGACCACGAAAAGGACGCCCGCCTGGTGCGTAGCCGCGTCGTGTTCGGGGCCATTGCGGTCATGCTGTTGATCTGCGTATTGATTGCGCGGCTGTACTACTTGCAGGTGATCCAGTACGAGTACCACTCGACGCTCTCGGAAAACAATCGCGTCCACGTGCAGCCGATTCCGCCGACCCGCGGCTTGATCTTCGACCGCAACGGCGTGGTGGTGGCGGACAACCGCCCGAGCTTCAGCCTGAGCATGACCCGCGAGCGTTCCGGCGACTGGCAGCAAGTGCTCGATGTGATCGTCGAAGTGCTGCAGTTGACGCCCGAGGACCGGGTGATCTTCGAGAAGCGCATGCGTCAGGGGCGCCGGCCGTTCGAGCCGGTGCCGATCCTGTTCGAGCTGACCGAAGAGCAGATCGCCCGGATCGCGGTGAACCAGTTCCGCCTGCCAGGGGTGGAAGTGGTCGCGCAGCTGGTGCGCCACTACCCGCAGGGCGCTCACTTTGCGCACTCGGTGGGTTACATGGGGCGCATCAACGAGAAAGAGCTGAAGACCCTCGACCCGGTCAATTACAGCGGCACTCACCACATCGGCAAGACCGGCATCGAGCGTTTCTACGAGCCGGAATTGCACGGGCAGGTGGGTTACGAGGAAGTCGAGACCAACGCCCGAGGCCGCGTATTGCGCGTGCTCAAGCGTACCGATCCGATTCCCGGCAAGGACATCGTCCTGAGCCTGGACATCAAACTGCAGGAAGCGGCCGAGGCCGCGCTGGGCGGGCGCCGTGGCGCGGTGGTAGCGCTCGATCCGAATACCGGCGAAGTGCTGGCGATGGTCAGTCAGCCGAGTTTCGACCCGAACCTGTTCGTCACCGGCATCAGCTTCAAGGCCTATGCCGAGCTGCGTGATTCCATCGACCGGCCGCTGTTCAACCGGGTGCTGCGCGGTCTGTACCCTCCGGGTTCGACGATCAAGCCAGCGGTGGCGATTGCCGGTCTCGATGCCGGTGTGGTGACAGCGTCGAGCCGGGTGTTCGACCCCGGTTACTACATGCTGCCCAACTACGATCATAAGTACCGCAACTGGAACCGTACCGGTGACGGCTTCGTCGATCTCGACACGGCGATCATGCGTTCCAACGACACCTACTTCTACGACCTGGCGCACAAGCTGGGCATCGATCGGTTGTCGGCCTACCTGAACAAGTTCGGCATCGGCCAGAAGGTCTCGCTGGACATGTTCGAAGAATCCCCCGGCCTGATGCCGTCCCGCGAGTGGAAACGCGCGACGCGCAAACAGGCGTGGTTCCCGGGCGAAACCCTGATTCTGGGGATCGGCCAGGGCTACATGCAGTCCACCCCGTTGCAACTGGCGCAGGCTACGGCGCTGGTGGCCAACAAAGGCATCTGGAACCGGCCGCACCTGGCCAAGACCATCGAAGGCGCCAAACCGGTAGACGAAAACCCGATGCCGGATATTGTCCTGCGCGATCCGTCGGACTGGACCAAGGTCAACCACGGCATGCAACAGGTTATGCACGGCGCCCGGGGTACGGCGCGCAAGGCGGCGATCGGTGCGCAATACCGCATCGCCGGCAAGTCCGGTACGGCTCAGGTGGTCGCGATCAAGCAAGGTGAGAAATACGACCGCTCCAAAGTTCAGGAGCGCCACCGCGACCACGCCTTGTTCGTCGGTTTCGCCCCGGCCGACAACCCGAAAATCGTGGTCTCGGTGATGGTCGAGAACGGTGAGTCCGGCTCGGGTGTCGCCGCGCCAGTGGTGCGTCAGGTCATGGATGCCTGGCTTCTGGACCAGGATGGTCGGTTGAAGGCCGAATACGCCGGTCCTATCAGTGCGGAGGCTACGGCCCGTGATGAATAATTTTGATCGCATGCTCTCCAGCGAGGATGTGATGCGTCGCCGCGCGACGCTGCTGCAACGTCTGCATATCGATGGCCCGCTGTTGATCCTGCTGCTGATTCTCGCCGCAGGCAGTCTGTTCGTGCTGTATTCGGCCAGCGGCAAGAGCTGGGATCTGCTGGGCAAACAAGCCACTTCGTTCGGCATCGGCCTGGTGTCGATGATCGTCATCGCCCAGTTCGAACCGCGTTTCATGGCGCGCTGGGTGCCGCTCGGTTACGTGGTCGGCGTGGTGCTGCTGATGGTGGTGGACATCATGGGCCACAACGCCATGGGCGCGACGCGCTGGATCAACATCCCCGGGGTGATCCGCTTCCAGCCCTCGGAATTCATGAAGATTTTGATGCCGGCGACAATTGCCTGGTATCTGTCCAAGCGCACACTGCCGCCGCAGCTCAAGCATGTGGGCATCAGCCTGTTGCTGATCGGTGTGCCGTTCATTCTGATTGTGCGCCAGCCCGACCTTGGTACGTCGCTGCTGATTCTGGCCGGCGGCGCGTTCGTGCTGTTCATGGGCGGGCTGCGCTGGCGCTGGATCCTCAGCGTGCTGGCCGCCGCCGTACCGGTGGCGATCGCCATGTGGTTCTTCATCATGCACGACTACCAGAAGCAGCGGATCCTGACCTTCCTCGACCCGGAAAGCGATCCGCTCGGCACCGGCTGGAACATCATCCAGTCGAAAGCCGCGATCGGTTCCGGCGGTGTGTTCGGCAAGGGCTGGCTGCTGGGCACCCAGTCGCACCTGGACTTTTTGCCGGAAAGCCACACCGACTTCATCATCGCCGTCCTCGGCGAAGAGTTCGGTCTGGTGGGCATCTGCGCGCTGCTGCTGATCTATCTGCTGTTGATCGGTCGCGGGCTGGTGATTACCGCCCAGGCGCAGACGCTGTTCGGCAAACTGCTCGCCGGCGCGTTAACCATGACGTTTTTTGTTTATGTTTTCGTCAACATCGGTATGGTCAGTGGCCTGTTGCCGGTGGTGGGGGTGCCGTTGCCGTTCATTAGCTACGGAGGAACTTCGCTGGTGACACTGCTGTCAGCGTTTGGGGTTTTGATGTCGATTCATACGCATCGCAAGTGGATCGCACAGGTTTGAATAAGGTGAAGAGTTCAATGCAAGTCATGCGCAGCTGGGCGACTCGTTACGCGCCGTGGGTCGGCCTGGTCGGCATCCTTGGCAGCGCGCAGGAAGCGTTGGCCGGCGATTACGAAGGCTCGCCGCAGGTGGCCGAATTCGTCGGTGAAATGACCCGCGACTACGGTTTTGCCGGTGAGCAACTGATGGCGGTGTTTCGCGAGGCCCAGCGCAAGCAGGCGATTCTCGACGCCATCTCCAAACCCGCCGAGCGGGTCAAACAGTGGAAAGAATATCGCCCGATGTTCATCACCGACGCGCGCATCGCCCGTGGTGTGGACTTCTGGCGCCAGCACGAGGCCGTACTGGCCCGTGCCGAGCAGGAATACGGCGTACCGGCACAAGTCATCGTGTCGATCATCGGCGTCGAGACCTTTTTCGGACGTAATACCGGCAATTACCGGGTGATTGATGCATTGTCCACGCTCGGTTTCGACTATCCTCCCCGTGCCGAATTTTTCCGCAAGGAATTGCGTGAGTTCCTGCTGCTGGCCCGTGAAGAACAGGTCGATCCATTGACCCTCAAAGGCTCATACGCCGGGGCGATGGGCTTGCCGCAATTCATGCCGAGCAGCTTTCGCGCCTATGCGGTGGATTTCGACGGTGACGGTCACATCAATATCTGGACCAATCCGGACGATGCGATCGGCAGCGTGGCCAGTTACTTCAAACGGCATGGCTGGGTCGCCGGGGAACCGGTGGTCAGTCGCGCCGATGTGCGCGGCGAGCAGGTCGATGAAGGCCTGACCACCGGCATCGAGCCGACGAAAACGGTCGGAGAGTTGCGGGCGCTGGGCTGGTCAAGTCATGATGCGCTGCGCGATGATATGCCGGTTACTGCATTTCGCCTCGAAGGCGACAACGGCCCTGAATACTGGATGGGCCTGAAGAATTTCTACGCGATCACGCGTTATAACCGCAGCGTGATGTACGCCATGGCCGTACATCAACTGTCTGAAGAGCTGGTAAAAGCACGGGGCGTCAAGTAATGCGGGCATTGCCTATCAATAAACCCCTGAAGCTGGTGGCATTCGCCGCGTTGGCGGTGCTGGTCGCCAGCTGTTCGACCAGCCGCGCGCCAACCCAGAAGACCTCGTCTACCGCCGTACGTGCGCAGCCGGGGCTGGACATCAACCGCGCGCACAAAGACGGCGCGCCGTGGTGGGATGTCGATGTTTCGCGGATCCCGGACGCCACGCCGACCCTGCACACCGGCCCGTACAAGGCCAACCCTTACACCGTGCTGGGCAAGACCTATTTCCCGTTGCAGGAATCCAAGACCTACGTCGCCTCGGGCACGGCGTCCTGGTACGGCACCAAGTTCCACGGGCAGAACACCGCCAACGGCGAAGTGTATGACCTGTACGGCATGAGTGCCGCCCACAAGACTCTGCCACTGCCAAGTTACGTTCGGGTGACCAACCTGGACAACAACAAGAGCGTGATCCTGCGGGTCAACGATCGCGGGCCGTTCTATTCGGACCGGATCATCGACTTGTCCTACGCGGCCGCGAAGAAGCTCGGTTATGCCGAAATCGGCACCGCGCGGGTCAAGGTCGAGGGCATCGATCCGCAGCAATGGTGGGCCGCGAAGGGCCGTCCGGCGCCTTTGATGCTCAACGAGCCGCAAGTCGCGCAGAATAGCGCCCCGGTGATCACGGCGTCGGCCGGTACCATCGAGCAGTGGACCCCGCCGCCGCAGCAACATGCCTCTGACACTGTACCTGTACAGATCAGCGCAAAAAAAAACGCTTCTGCACCAGCGTCTGGCCAGTATCTGCAGGTGGGCGCGTTCGCCAACCCGGACGCTGCAGAACTCCTGAGGTCGAAGCTCAGCGGGATGGTGAGCGCTCCGGTGTTCATCAGCTCGATCGTGCGCAATCAGCAGACCCTGCACCGGGTACGCCTGGGGCCGATCGGTTCGCCGGGTGAAATCGCCCAGGTGCAGAACAGCGTGCGCCTGGCCAACCTCGGTTCGCCGAGTGTGGTCACAGAGTAAGAAACGTAGCACTTGATTGACGGTTCACTTGCGGTTTTGGGGGGTGAACCAGGTTGTTGGCTCGTCGAAGAACAAAAGCCCGGCAAGGGTGACTGGAGTGAGCAACTGAACACGCGATGGCCCGTTAGAAGGCTGTCTGAATAGTTTTGCCCTCGGGCAAGTTTCCATTAGCGATTTCGAGAGACGGATGAACATCACCACCTTTGCCAAACGCCTGTGTCTGCTAGTCCCGCTGCTCCTCTCGCCAGCCGCCTTCGCGGCCGAGATGATGCCGTCGCCACCTCAACTGGCTGCAAAAGCCTACGTGCTCATGGACGCCAGCAGCGGCAACGTGCTGGTGGAGAACAACGGTGACCAGCGTCTGCCGCCAGCCAGCCTGACCAAACTGATGACTGCGTACATCGCTACGCTGGAAATCCGTCGTGGCCAGATCGGTGAGAACGACCCGGTGACCGTCAGCGAAAACGCCTGGCGTACCGGCGGTTCGCGGATGTTCATCAAAGTCGGCTCGCAAGTAACCGTCAGCGACCTGCTGCACGGCATCATCATCCAGTCCGGCAACGACGCCAGCGTGGCGCTGTCCGAGCACATCGCCGGCAGCGAAGACGCGTTCGCCGACCTGATGAACAAGACGGTCGCCGATCTGGGCATGACCAACTCCCACTTCATGAACCCGACCGGTCTGCCGAACCCTGAGCACTACTCGTCGGCTCACGACATGGCGATCCTGGCGCGCGCGATCATCCACGAAGACCCGGCTCACTACGCGATCTACTCGCAGAAAGAGTTCTTCTGGAACGGCATCAAGCAGCCGAACCGCAACCTGCTGCTGTGGCGCGACAAGACCGTTGACGGTCTGAAAACCGGTCACACCGACGAAGCCGGCTACTGCATGGTGTCCTCGGCTGTGCGTGATGGCCAGCGTCTGATCGCCGTGGTGTTCGGCACCAACAGCGAAGTGGCCCGTGCTGCTGAAACCCAGAAGCTGCTGACCTACGGTTTCCGTTTCTTCGAAACCCAGACCTTCTACCAGAAGGGCACCGAACTGGCTCAGGCCCCGGTGTGGAAAGGCACCACCAGTCAAGTCAAGGCCGGCCTGGCTGAAGACCTGACCATGACCCTGCCAAAAGGCCAGCTGAAAAAGCTCGCTGCCAGCATGACCATGAACCCGCAACTGACCGCGCCAATCGCCAAGGGCGACGTGATCGGTAAAGTCGAAGTGAAACTGGACGACAAGGTGGTGCACAGCGCCGACCTGATCGCCCTGGACGCTGTCGAGGAGGGTGGTATCTTCCGTCGCATGTGGGATAGCATCCGTCTATTCTTCTACGGCTTGTTCAACTGATTGAGTGTTGACCTGCATGGCCCCGCCCCGATCCGGCGCGGGGCCATGTGCGTTACCACGGCTTACGCTTACGAGGCCGTTACGCCATGACCGATACCGAAGTAAAGGCGCCAAAGATCGAATTCCCCGCTAAGGACTACCCGATTAAAGTGATCGGTGAGACAGGGGTTGGGAACAGGGACAAGATCGTCGCAATCGTTGAGAAGCATGCGGACATCAATCATAAGCTTGATGTCGAACGTCAAAGCACCAACGGCAAGTACACCACCATCCAGTTGCACATCGTCGCGACCGATCAGGATCAGCTGTACAACATCAACAGCGAACTGCGGGCGACCGGTTTCGTACACATGGTGTTGTGATGCCGGGCACGCTGGGCTTTCGCGAACTTGGCCAGATGGCTTACGAGCCGGTCTGGCATGCCATGCAACGCTTCACCAACGAACGCGGCAGCGATGCCGCCGACGAAATCTGGCTGGTCGAGCACCCTCCGGTGTTCACCCAGGGCCAGGCCGGCAAGGCCGAACATTTGCTGCTGCCGGGGGATATCCCGGTGGTACAGGTCGATCGCGGCGGGCAGGTGACCTATCATGGCCCCGGCCAATTGGTGGCTTACCTGTTGCTGGACGTGCGCAAGCTGGGTTTTGGTGTGCGTGATCTGGTCAGTCGCATGGAACACTGCCTGATCGAACTGCTGGCCAGCTACGGCGTGACCGCTGTAGCAAAACCAGATGCTCCCGGCGTCTACGTCGACGGAGCGAAAATCGCTTCTCTGGGTTTGCGGATTCGCCACGGTTGCTCCTTTCATGGCCTGGCCCTGAACGTGGATATGAACCTGGAGCCGTTTCGACGGATTAATCCCTGCGGCTATGCCGGGCTGGCGATGACCCAGCTGAGCGATCACGCAGGATCGATTGAATTTGCCGAGGTAAGTGCCCGGCTGCGCGCGCAGCTCGTCAAACACCTCGACTATGCTGAGCAGACGACCCTGACGGGCGGAATCGACTGATATGACTACTGATGCAGTGCAAACCATGATCCCGACGCTCGACGTGACCGAGCGCCCGGCCCCGCGTCCCAAGGTTGAAGCCGGCGTCAAGCTGCGCGGCGCCGAGAAGGTTGCACGCATTCCGGTCAAGATCATTCCGACCACCGAACTGCCGAAGAAACCTGACTGGATTCGCGTGCGCATCCCGGTTTCGCCGGAAGTCGACCGGATCAAGAGCCTGCTGCGCAAGCACAAGCTGCACAGCGTCTGCGAAGAAGCGTCCTGCCCGAACCTGGGCGAGTGCTTCTCCGGCGGCACCGCGACCTTCATGATCATGGGCGACATCTGCACCCGTCGCTGCCCGTTCTGCGACGTTGGCCACGGCCGTCCGAAGCCACTGGACGTCAACGAGCCGGAAAGCCTGGCGATCGCCATTGCCGACCTGAAGCTCAAATACGTGGTGATCACCTCGGTTGACCGCGACGATCTGCGTGACGGCGGTGCCCAGCACTTTGCCGACTGCATTCGCGAAATCCGCAAGCTGTCGCCGAACGTGCAGCTGGAAACCCTGGTTCCGGACTACCGTGGCCGCATGGACATCGCCCTGGAAATCACTGCCGCCGAGCCGCCGGATGTGTTCAACCACAACCTGGAAACCGTACCGCGCCTGTACAAGGCTGCGCGTCCGGGTTCGGACTACCAGTGGTCGCTGACCCTGCTGCAACGTTTCAAGCAGATGATGCCGCACATCCCGACCAAATCCGGCCTGATGCTCGGCCTGGGCGAGACTGACGAAGAAGTCATCGAAGTCATGAAGCGCATGCGCGAACACGACATCGACATGCTGACCCTCGGCCAGTACCTGCAACCGTCGCGCAGCCACTTGCCGGTGCAGCGTTTCGTGCACCCGGACACCTTCGCCTGGTTCGCCGAGGAAGGTTACAAGATGGGCTTCAAGAACGTTGCTTCCGGCCCGCTGGTACGTTCTTCGTATCACGCGGACGAGCAGGCGAAACTGGTCAAGGCCGAGCTGCTCGGTTCCTGATCCGGCGCTGATTGCCTCCAAAAATACCCGCCTCGGCGGGTATTTTTGTTTGGGCCTGCCGAGCACTCTTTTGTTTGTCTCTGTACCTGACTACTGTGTGTTCATGAATTCACAGGGAGACCCATGGATGACCGTTCGACCGACTCACACCCTTTTTCCGCATAAGCCTGTGCCGGCGCTGCCGTCCGAAGGGCAGATCGGCGTGATTGCCCCCGCCGGCCCCGGCGTGCTGGACACTGACAAGGCTGTGCAGTGGATGCGTGCCCGCGGCTATGCGCTGAAGGTGTTCCCCGGTGTCTACGAGAAGGACGGCTATCTGGCCGGCAGCGATGACGTGCGCCTCAACGACCTGCACGCCGCTTTCGTCGACCCTGAAGTCGACGCGATCATTTGCCTGCGCGGCGGCTACGGTACGCCGCGCCTGCTGGACCGGATCGATTACGACTTGCTGAGTCGTCACGCCAAGCCGTTTGTCGGCTACAGCGACATTACCGCACTGCATCTGGCGATCAGTCGCTACGCAGGGTTCGTGACCTTCCATGGCCCGCTGCTCAATGCCGACCTGCTGGGCGACAAGGAGCCACCCACCGTCACCTCATTCTTCGCCATGTTGCGCGGTCAGTTGAAGGCGGGGAGTGTGTTGAGCCATCCGGTGGCTTATCCATTGACCACGGTCGAACCCGGCATCGCTCACGGGCGCTTGCTTGGCGGCAATCTGGCGATGATTGCCTCGACGCTGGGCACACCTTATGAGATTGACGTCGAGGGCGTGATTCTGCTGATCGAAGACGTCAACGAGCCGCTGTATCGCATCGACCGTTTGCTCACGCAGATGCGCCTGGCTGGCAAGCTGGCCAGATTGCGCGGTGTGCTGGTGGGGGATGTCGCCGGGGTGGATGTCGAGGCGTTGAATCGCTTGCTCAAGCAGACCTTCGAGCCGTTACGGATTCCGGTGCTGTCGGGGTGGCGCAGCGGGCATTGTGATCCGAACCTGACGCTGCCGATGGGGGCGCTGGTTCGCTTGGATGCCGGGAAGAAGGAATTGATGTTGGAACAGGATGTAGTGATCAAACGCTAGGGTTTGGTTGCCAGTGAGTCAGTCTTCGGGAGCAAGCCCCCTCCCACATTTGATTCGTGTCGTACACAGAACCAATGTGGGAGCGGGCTTGCTCGCGAAGGCGGCTTCAGCCATACGACGATCTTTCTATTGGGAGCGCAGGCTCTCAAGCAGCTTATGCGTCGGATACCCGTCCGCCGGCCAGCCAAACGACTGCTGGGCACTGCGGATCGCCTTGCGGGTATTGGCGCCGATAATCCCGTCCGCCGTGCCCGCATCGTAATTACGCGCGCTCAGCAGGTTCTGCAATTCGATGCGTTCGGAACGGCTCAGTGGCAGGTCGTCTTTCGGCCAGGTGCCATTGATCAGGCCTGCGCCATTGAAACGCTCGGACAACAGACTGACCGCCAGTGCATAGGACGACGAGTTGTTGTACTTGAGGATCGCCCGGAAGTTATCGAGGATCAGGAACGCTGGGCCACGGTAGCCGGCCGGCAGCAGCAGGGCGGCAGACAGCTGTTCCGAGCCGGCAGGGGCCTGACCGCCATTGGGCAGGATCACGCCCAGTTGACGCCATTCGGCAACGGTCTTGCGCATCGAGCCATCGGCCAGGGTGTAGTTGAAACCGCTCGGCAGTTGCACCTCGAAGCCCCACGGCTGACCACGCTGCCAGCCTGAGCTTTGCAGGTAGTGCGCGGTGGAGGCCAGCGCATCGGCCGGGCTGCCCCAGATGTCGCGGCGACCGTCACCGTCAAAATCCACGGCGTGGGTGTTGTAGGTCGTCGGAATGAACTGGGTCTGGCCCATCGCACCCGCCCACGAGCCAAGCATCTTTTCTGGCGTGATGTCGCCCTGTTGCAGGATCTGCAGCGCCGCGATCAGTTGTGCATGAGCAAATGCGGGGCGACGGCCTTCGTAGGCCAGGGTCGCCAGCGAGTTGATCACCGATTTGGTGCCCTGGAACTGACCGAAGTTGCTTTCCATGCCCCATACCGACACCAGTGCCTGGCGATCCACGCCATAGCGCTGTTCGATACTTTGCAGGATGTCGGCGTACTGACTGATCAGCGCCTGCCCCTTGCGCACCCGCAGCGGCGACAGGGCGCCGTCGAGGTATTCCCATACCGGACGGGAAAATTCCGGCTGGCTGCGGTCGGCTTTGATCACGCTGGCATCGAAGCTGACATTGGCAAACGCGCGGTCGAACACATCTGCACGGATACCGGCTGCCAGCGCATCCTTGCGGAAACCTGCCTGCCATTCGGCAAAGGTCTGGGTTGGCTGCAAGTCGAGAGAGTCGGCGGACGGCACTACCGGCGGGATGATCGCTGGGGCCGTGACTGCAGGAACGGTCTGTAATGGTTGCGCATCGGCGGCGGTAGGTTTTTCCGCGCAGGCGACAAGCAGAATGAAGCTGGAGGCAGCGATCAGTTGGCGAACGGGCCAACGACGGGAAAGACTGAAGGGCATGCACAGTTCCAGGGGATACGAATCAGGTGCAGACCTTAACATGACCGGGGGGTACTGTGCTTCAGGCAGCCAGAAAGTAAGAAGCCTCCCAGCTATCAGACTGGAAGGCTTCGCGGCGGTAGCTGCCTTTGCCCTTGGTTGGTCGTTCCTGGCGGCTGCGGAACAGGGGTTGGGCGATGATGGATTTGGCCTTGTTGGGGCCATGTTTCGATGGCTTTTTGCTCATGATGGATCTCTCGGTGGGTGGGTGTTGCGGGGGAAATAATCTGCCGAAGCCGTGCGTCTGTCCAGTCTCTATTGCGTAGGAATATTCCGACGCCTTCGCGAGCAAGCCCGCTCCCACAGTCGATCGCATTCACATGATAGAACTCGGTCGACTGTGGGAGCGGGCTTGCTCGCGAAAGGGCGTTATGCGGTTGAACGTCTTACTCGGCGGGCAGTGAAAGACGCTGGCCGGACATCAACAACGCCAGCCGACTCAGGCTCATCCACGGCGAACCGGCGGCTTGCCCCTTGATCTGCGCATCGATGCGCTGGGCTTCGAGCAGCAACTGCGCCCAGCGTTGTGCCGAATAGCGTTGCAGGGCTTTGCTCATCAGCGGTTTGCGCTTGTCCCAGACCGGTGGTTTTGCCTGGCTGAAGCACTTGTCCAGTGGTGTGCCCTGGCTGTACTGCAGCGAGATATTGGCCAGCAGTCGCAACTCCCGCGCCAGCGCCCAGAGAATCACCGGTGGCTCGACACCCTCACCGCGCAGGCCTTCGAGCATGCGCAAGGCGTGGGCCGGTTCACCGTTGAGCACGGCGTCGGTCAGGCCGAACACGTCGAAGCGCGCACTGTCGGCCACCGCGGCCTGCACGGTTTCGACGGTGATCTGCCCACCTTCGGCCATCAGCTTGAGCTTTTCGATTTCCTGCGCGGCGGCGAGCAGGTTGCCCTCGACGCGCGCGGCGATCAGTTCAACCGCGTCCTGGCTGGCCGACAATCCGGCCTGCGAGAGGCGTTGGCGAATCCAGCTCGGCAGCTGATTGGCATCCACCGGCCAGATCTGAATGAACTGGGTTTGCTGGCCTTCGACCAGCGCCTTGCCCCACTTGGTCTTCTGCGCACTGCCATCGAGCTTGGGCAGACTGATCAGCAGCACAGTGTCTTCGGCAGGGCGCGAGCAGTATTCGATCAGCGCGGCAGCACCCTTGTCACCGGGTTTGCCCGAGGGCAAACGCAGCTCCAGCAGGCGCTTTTCAGCGAACAACGACATGCTGGCGCCGGCCTGCAGCAAGGTACCCCAATCGAAATTGGCATCGGCGGCGAACACCTGGCGTTCGTCGAAACCTTGCTGGCGGACGGCGCTGCGGATGGCGTCGGCGGCCTCCTGGCACAACAGCGGGTCATCGCCGCTGATGATATAGACGGGCGCAAGAGCGCCTTGCAGGTGTTTGCCGAGTTGAGCGGGAGCGAGCTTCATAAGAGAGGGCGAACGGGGCGCCTGAGCGCCCCGTACGTCTTACTGCTGCGGCAGTTCGAGCGGCGACTGACGCGGCGTTTCCGCTTCAGCCTTCTGTGCCGCTTTCAGGGCATCGGCTTCAGCCCGGGCGCGATCGTTGGCCGCTTGCTGCAGTTTCTCCAGTTGACCCGGAGTCAGCTGTTGCAGGCGCAGCATCATGCGCTGAACCAGCTCGCGACGAGTTTCGTTGCGGGCGTCGTTGGCTTCCTGATCGGAGCCGACCAGGTTGTTGCCGTCGTGAATGAACACTTTCTGTACTTCAAGCTTGTCGCTCAACAGGTTGAGATTGTGTTCGCCCACGATGTTGTAGTTCAGCACGGTGTTGACCTGGTATTCGCCAGTACGGCCGGCGCCGGCGTAGCTGAGGATGCGCTGGCTTTCCTGCTCGTCAGCCAGATACAGCTTGTACGGTGCACCGCTGTAGACCTTGACGCCGCTGGACTCCAGCACCTGACGCAGCTGGGTGACGGTTTCGCCATAGGCGTTGCGGGCGCTCAGGTCGAGTTCCTTGATTGCCAGTTCGGTGGTGCCAGTGCCACGCAGCTGGAAACCGCAGGCGCTCAGCAGAACAGCGAGGCCCATCACCAGCAGATTGCGTTTGATCATTGTGTTGCTCCCCTTGAAACCATGTGGGCCGACACTGCGGCCCGAAAGGTTTTACAGTGCGTCAGGCGAACCTGACGCCCAATCCAATTTAGCTGGCGACGATGTTGACCAGTTTCCCCGGTACAACGATCACTTTGCGAATGGTCAGACCGTCGACGAAACGCAGCACGTTTTCGTTGGCGCGGGCTGCCGCTTCGACTTCCTCGCGAGTGGCGCTGGCCGGCATTTCGATCTGGCCACGCAGCTTGCCGTTCACTTGAATGACCAGTTGCAGGCTGTCCTGCACCAGGGCGCTTTCATCAACCGCTGGCCAGCCAGCGTCGATCACCGGGTGAGCGTGGCCCAGTTGATTCCACAGCTCATGGCTGATGTGCGGCGTGATCGGAGCCAGCAGCAGCGTAACGGCTTCCAGGCCTTCGTGAATCAGTGCGCGATCCTGCTCGGTGCCTTGCGCGGCTTTTTCCAGCACGTTCATCAGCGTCATCACCTGAGCGATGGCGGTGTTGAATTTGTGGTTCTGGCCGACGTCATGGCTGGCCTGCTTGATGGCCAGGTGGATGGCGCGGCGCACGGCTTTCTGCTCGTCGTTCAGGCCGGCGATGTCCAGTTTGCCCGGCAGGCCCTGGGTGACGTGGGCCTGAGCCAGACGCCAGACGCGCTTGAGGAAGCGGTGCGAGCCTTCCACGCCGGAGTCGGACCATTCGGCGCTCATGTCCGGCGGCGAAGCGAACATCATGAACAGGCGGCAGGTGTCGGCGCCGAACTGATCGATCATCGACTGTGGGTCGACGCCGTTGTTCTTGGACTTGGCCATTTTCTCGGTGCCACCGATTTCCACCGGCAGGCCGTCGGATTTCAGTTTGGCGCTGATGACCTTGGCCTTGCTGTCACGCTCGAGTTCCACGTCCGCCGGGTTGAACCAGGTGTAGGCACCGTTGGCTTCGCGACGGTAGTAAGTCTCGGCGATCACCATGCCCTGGGTCAGCAGGTTCTTGAACGGCTCGTTGGAGCTGACCAGGCCTTCGTCACGCATCAGCTTGTGGAAGAAGCGCGCGTACAGCAGGTGCAGAATCGCGTGTTCGATACCGCCGATGTACTGATCCACCGGCAGCCAGTGGTCAGCCGCGGATTTTTCCACCAGGCCACCTTCGAAGTGCGGCGAAGCGTAGCGGGCGTAGTACCAGGACGACTCGACGAAGGTGTCCATGGTGTCGGTTTCACGCTTGGCAGGCTGGCCGCATTTCGGGCAGCTGCACTCGTAGAATTCCGGCATGCGCGCCAGCGGCGAACCGGCGCCGTCCGGCACCACGTCTTCCGGCAGAACCACCGGCAACTGGTCTTCCGGGACCGGCACGTCACCGCAAGTGGCGCAGTGGATGATCGGGATCGGGCAGCCCCAGTAGCGCTGACGGCTGATGCCCCAGTCGCGCAGGCGGAACTGGGTGCGCGAGGCACCGAGGTTTTTCTTGATCAGTGCAACTTCCATGGCATCGAACGCGCCAGCGAAGTCCAGACCGTCGAACTCGCCGGAGTTGATCAGCGTGCCGTGCTCGCCGTAGGCGTCTTGCCACGGAGCCGGGTTGGTGTCACCGGAGCTGGTGCGCACCACCGATTTGACCGGCAGGTTGTACTTGTGGGCGAATTCGAAATCGCGCTCGTCGTGCGCCGGAACCGCCATCACCGCGCCGTCGCCGTAGTGCATCAACACGTAGTTGGCGACCCATACCGGGAGTTTTTCACCGGTCAGCGGATGCTCGACGAACAGGCCGGTCGGCAGGCCTTTCTTCTCTTGAGTGGCGACGTCGGCTTCAGCGACGCTGCCGCCCTTGCATTCGGCGATGAACGCTTGCAGCTCAGGATTGTTCTGCGCGGCCTGGGTGGCCAGCGGGTGTTCGGCTGCCACGGCAACGTAGGTTGCGCCCATCAGGGTGTCCGGACGGGTGGTGAAGACCTTGAGGGTGCCTGCTTCGCCGATCGAGTCGACGTTGTACGGGAACTGCACTTCCATGCCGCGGGACTTGCCGATCCAGTTGCGCTGCATGGTCTTGACCTGTTCCGGCCAGCCAGTCAGTTCGTCGAGGCTCTCCAGCAGCTCATCCGCGTAGGCGGTGATCTTGAAGTAGTACATCGGGATTTCGCGCTTTTCGATCAGCGCGCCGGAACGCCAGCCGCGGCCGTCGATCACCTGTTCGTTGGCCAGAACGGTCTGGTCGACCGGGTCCCAGTTCACGGTGCCGTTCTTGCGGTAGATCACACCTTTTTCGAACAGGCGGGTGAACAGCCATTGTTCCCAACGGTAGTAATCCGGTTTGCAGGTGGTCACTTCACGGGACCAGTCCACCGCCAGGCCCAGGCTGCGCAGCTGGGACTTCATGTAGGCGATGTTTTCGTAGGTCCACTTGGCGGGTGCCACGTTGTTCTTCATCGCGGCGTTTTCCGCCGGCATGCCGAAGGCGTCCCAACCCATCGGTTGCAGAACGTTCTTGCCTTGCATGCGCTGGTAGCGGGAGATCACGTCGCCGATGGTGTAGTTGCGCACGTGCCCCATGTGTAGCTTGCCGCTGGGGTAAGGGAACATCGACAGGCAGTAGTAGGTCTCCTTGCCTGGCTGTTCACTGACTTCAAAGGACTTTTGCTCGTCCCAGAACGACTGGGCGGCGGCTTCGATTTCACGGGGCTGATATTGTTCGTGCATGGCTACTTTTGTACTGGATAGGGGTGGCCTAATCCTCTTCAACGCGCCCTCCGGGGATGCTCCGGACAAGCTGGAAGTGGAATTACAGGAAGCGCCGTAGCATACATGACCGCGCTTGGCCTAGGGAAACCCTGATTACAGCTGTCTGGCCCCGGAAAACCGTGGCGAGGGCCGTTGGTCGCGGCGTTCAGCCGGTTTGTGCAGCGAAGCTAAGCTCTTATTGGGGAGTGAGTCTTATCTTCAATGAGGTGAGGGATGGTGGAGCAACGGCAAAAAAACGTGACGAAACCCGAGTTGTACGAACGGTTGATGGATCGTCTGGGCATGGCCCTCGACGCTGCCAAAACCGCTGGCCGGCTGCGCGACGAGCGCCCCCTGGAACTGGAATTGCGTGGCTTGAGCCCCGCCGAGTTCAAACTGGTCAAGGCCTACCTGGATCGCTGTGAACGTGAAACGCATGGAAGCTTGTCTCAGGCAGTGAAGCAGCTCGATGCACCACAATCGGCCAAGGTCATCTGGCTCAAGGACAAGGCGCCCGGCAAAGACACCATCAAGGTTCGCTCTTTGCAGGCCAAGTAAGCGCAAGGCAGCAGGAAACGGATCTTTTTCAACAGGATCCGACCCTATCGGTTGTAACGCTCTATTAACACTCTTAGGCTTCGGGCATCTCTGGAGATGCCCCGATGCCTTTTCGTTACTTCATCAAACAACTTTTATTGCCGCCCGGCATTCTTTTGCTGCTGTTGTTGGTCGCCTGGTGGCTGCGCCGCTCCCGACCGCGGCTGGCCGCTGCGTGTTTCGCCATTGGCCTGGGTGGTTTCTGGCTGATGAGCCTGCCAGTGGTGGTGCAGTGGGGCGCCAAGGCGCTGGAGCGTGAGCCGCCGCTGCCCCGTGACGCGTGGTCGATGCTGGCGCAGCGGGCTGACGCCATCGTGGTATTGGGTTCCGGGCGTGAGCGCGGCGATCTGGCCTGGGGCGAGGATCAGCCGACCGGCGTTGGACTGGAGCGTCAGCGCTACGCCGCGCGGCTGGCCAAGGCGTCTGGCTTGCCGATCCTGACCAGTGGTGGTTTGCATTACGGCACACCGCCGACGGAAGCGAAGCTGATGGCCGATTCGCTGCGCGATGATTTCGGCGTGACAACGCGTTGGCAGGAAGGCGAGAGCCGTACCACATGGGAGAACGCCAAATTCAGCGCCGATATGTTGCTGCCACAGGGGATCAAACGCGTCGTGGTGGTGACCCAGGCCTGGCATATGCCGCGCGCCGTCTGGTGTTTTCAGCAGGCAGGGTTTGAAGTGGTGCCGGCGCCCGTAGGGTTTCTCGGGACCGACAATGCACGACCGTTTGGTGGCTGGCTGCCGGAGTTCAAATCGATCTGGCAGAGCGGACAGTTGCTGAATGAGGCGGTGGGGCAGGTGGGGTATTCGCTGTTTTACCGCTGAATCACTCAGTGGCAGTCAGGCCTTTTGTGGCGAGGGAGCTTGCTCCCGCTGGCCTGCGCAGCAGGCCTGATCCAGGTAAACGCACTGTCTTAGACAGATCGCGTGCGCTGGATTTACGACTGCTTCGCAGCCGAGCGGGAGCAAGCTCCCTCGCCACAGGTCAGTGACCTGCTTTTAAAGGGTTTTCGACATCCGGCTCGCCATCAGTGCCCAGCCAAACAGCAGCACGCACAGAATAATCAGCGGCCACGAACGCCATTCAAGGTACGGCGTCAGGTTGTGCATCGGCACCACTTCGCCATACAGAATGCCCTGCTCGAACTGCGGGATCTGCTCGGTGATCTGCCCGAACGGGTTGATCAGTCCGGTCACGCCGTTGTTCGTAGCACGGATCATCCAGCGGCCTGCCTCAAGTGCGCGCATCTGCGCCATTTGCAGGTGCTGCAACGGGCCGATCGAGGTGCCGAACCAGGTGTCGTTGCTGATCGTCAGCAGCAGATCGCTGCGTGCCGACAAACCGGCGGCGAACTCCGGGTACACCACTTCGTAGCAGATGAACGGCGCGATCTGATAACCCTTGGCCTGCAGCAACGGCTGATCCGCCGGGCCGCGAGCGAAGTCGGACATCGGCAAATCAAAGAACGCAATCAAACCGCGCAACAGATCCTGCAGCGGCACGTACTCACCGAACGGCACCAGTTTCTGTTTGAGATAGGTGCCATCGCCTTCGCCGACCACGGTGATGCCGTTGAAGAAGCGTTTTTCGTGGCGCACCGTCTCGCGGATCGGCACGCCGGTGATCAGTGCTGACTTACGCTCGGCGGCGAAGGTGCCCATCATGTTCAGGTAGCCCTCGGCGGACTCCTTGAGCACGGGTACCGCGGTTTCCGGCCAGATCAGCAGGTCCACCGGTTTGGAGCGGAAACTCAGGTCGCGGTACAGCGCCAATTGCGCGTTGAGCTGCGCCGGATCCCATTTCATGCTTTGTTCGACGTTGCCCTGAATCGCCGCGACAGTCAGCGGTGCACCGGCCGGACTGGTCCAGGCGTGGCCCTTGAGCGCAATGCCCGCCACCCAAGGTCCGACCAGCAACACCAAACCGGCCGCGATAAAACCTTTGCGAGCGGATTGCAGCAGGCGCGGCGCGTTGTAGATCAGCGCGGCAGTCAGTGCCAGAACGAAGGACACCAGCCACATGCCACCGACCGGCGCGAGCCCGGCCAATGGGCCGTCGAGCTGGCTGTAACCGGAGTAGAGCCACGGGAAACCGGTGAGGAACCAGCCGCGAAAGGCCTCCTGACCGACCCACAGTGCAGCAAACGCCAGCGCATCGGCCAACGGTGCCTCGTTGCGGCGCAACCAGCGCGCCCAGACCCACGCGGGCAGGGCGAAGAACAGCGCGATCGCTGCGGTGAACAGCAGCATCAGGAACCCGGCCAGCAGCACCGAGGCGCCACCGAAGTGGTGAATGCTGTAGTAGATCCAACTGGTGCCGGCGCCGAACAGGCCGAAACCGAAACACCAGCCACGGCCCAGCGCCTGACGCGGCTTCAGCTCGCGCAGGCCGGCATAGAACAGGCCGACCGCCAGCAAGGCCAGCGGCCAGATGTTGAACGGGGCCAGGGCGAAAGTGGTGATTGCACCGGCCGCCACGGCCAGCAGGTTACCGGGCCAGCCGGGGCGGGTTGTCCAGCGCATTTCAGTCCTTAGATTTAACGAGCGATTGGCGTCAGTCGCAGCAAATGAATCCGACGGCTGTCGGCATTCAGGATGCGGAAACGATAGGCGCCGATTTCAGTGATTTCGTTGCGTTTTGGCAAGTGCCCGAACGCGCTCATCACCAGACCACCGACGGTGTCGAACTCGTCGTCGGAGAATTCGCTGTCGAAGAACTCGTTGAAGTTCTCGATCGGGGTCAGGGCCTTGATCAGGAAGTCACCGCTGGGCAGCGGCTTGATGTAGCTGTCTTCTTCGACGTCGTGCTCGTCTTCGATGTCGCCGACGATCTGCTCCAGCACGTCTTCAATCGTCACCAGACCGGCCACGCCGCCGTACTCGTCGATGACGATGGCCATGTGGTTGTGGTTGGCGCGGAATTCACGCAGCAACACGTTCAGACGCTTGGACTCCGGCACGAACGTGGCCGGGCGCAGCAGGTCCTTGATGTTGAAGCTGTCGCCGTTCTCCTTGAGGATCAGCGGCAGCAGATCCTTGGCCAGCAGCACGCCCATCACGTCGTCGTGGCTTTCGCCGATGACCGGGTAGCGCGAGTGGGCCGAGTCGAGCACGGCAGGCAGGAATTCACGAGGGGTCTGGGTCGCCTTGATGCTGATCATCTGCGAGCGCGGGACCATGATGTCGCGTACTTGCAGGTCAGCCACCTGAATGGCGCCTTCGACGATGGCCAGCGCTTCGCTGTCCAGCAGTTTGTTCTGATGTGCATCACGCAGCAGCTCAAGCAGCTCCTGACGGTTCTTCGGCTCGTGGGCAAAAGCCTGGGTCAGTTTACCCAGCCATGACTTCTGCCCGTTGCTCGATCGATCTTCGCTCATAGCGATTACTCTGAATCCTTTGTTGTAACGATAGGGGAGGTTTCGGCTTCGTCGTCCGCGTACGGATCGGGATAGCCCAGTTCGGCAAGCAACTCGCGTTCCAGTGCTTCCATTTCTTCGGCTTCGTCGTCATCTATATGGTCGTAACCGAGCAGATGCAAGCAGCCGTGAATGACTAGATGTGCCCAATGGGCCTGGAGTTCCTTGCCTTGTTCGGCAGCTTCGCGCTCGACCACGGCCACGCAGATCACCAGATCGCCGAGCAGCGGGATGTCGAGAAACTCGTCCGGGACTTCGGCCGGGAACGACAGGACGTTGGTCGCGTAATCCTTGTGGCGCCAGGTGTGATTGAGTTCGCGACCTTCTTCCTCGTCGACCAGGCGAATGGTCATTTCCGAGTCGGCGGTGCGCTGGCGCAGGGCCAGTTCGCACCATTTGCGGAAGTCGGCTTCACTCGGGGCGTTCGCTTCGGTAGCGATTTGCAGATCCAGCTCAAGCATCGCGCGAGGTTTCCTTGGCGGCTTCGGCACGGGTCTCGAAGCGCTCGTAGGCCTCGACGATCCGTTGCACCAACGGGTGACGCACAACGTCTTTGGGCTGGAAGTGCGTGAAGCTGATGCCAGGAACGTCCTTGAGCACTTCGATCACATGATGCAGCCCGGACTTGGTGCCGCGCGGCAGGTCGACCTGGGTGATGTCGCCGGTGATGACGGCGGTGGAGCCGAAGCCGATCCGGGTCAGAAACATCTTCATCTGCTCGACGGTGGTGTTCTGGCTTTCGTCGAGAATGATGAAGCTGTTGTTCAGCGTCCGACCGCGCATGTAGGCCAGCGGCGCGACTTCGATCACCTGACGTTCGATCAGCTTGGCCACGTATTCGAAGCCGAGCATTTCGTACAGCGCGTCGTACAGCGGGCGCAGGTACGGGTCGATCTTCTGGCTCAGGTCACCGGGCAGGAAGCCGAGTTTTTCACCCGCTTCAACCGCCGGACGCACCAGCAGGATGCGGCGGATCTGCTCGCGCTCCAGGGCATCAACGGCGCAAGCCACGGCCAGATAGGTCTTGCCGGTACCGGCCGGACCGATGCCGAAGTTGATGTCGTTGCCGAGGATTTCCTTCACGTAGCGCAGCTGATTCAAGCCACGTGGGCGAATCATGCCTTTCTTGGTGCGCAGGGCGACGGAGGCTTCGGCGGGGGCGTGGTTGTCCAGTTCGACGACGGCCGATTCCTGGAGGAACAGGTGCACCATGTCCGGCGACAGCTCGGTACCCTTGGTTTCCCGGTACAGGCGGCGCAGCAGGTTTTCCGCAGACGTGGTGTGTTTGGGGTCGCCGATCAGCTCGAACTGGTTTCCGCGATTGCGGATCTCGATGGCCAGGCGTTGCTCGATCAAGCGCAGGTGCTCGTCGAATTGCCCGCACAGATTGGCGAAGCGGCGAGCCTCAAAGGGCTCGAGGATAAAACGATGTGGTTCTATGGGTGCGTTCAAGGTCGTATTTAGCCGCCCTGGGGCAATTAAGATGAAATCAAGGATAACGCCAGTGGCGTAGGTGCGAAAGCTCTTAAAACGGTCTCACCGGATAACTGTGGCGAGGGAGCTTGCTCCCGCTGGAGTGCGCAGCGCTCCCAAATCCTCCAGCCTCGATCATTCAGGATGATCGAGGTGTCTGGTTTGCGGCTGCTTCGCAACCGAGCGGGAGCAAGCTCCCTCGCCACAGAGGCACTTTGACGCCTTACGTTTACTGGACCAGCGAGCCGCGCAGCGAGTGCGGTTGCGCCGCGTCGATGTGCACGTCGGCGAACTGGCCGATCAGGGTCGGATTATCGCAGCGGAAGTTGACGATACGATTATTCTCGGTGCGCCCTTGCAGCTCGCCCGGGTCCTTCTTCGAATAGTCGGTGACCAGAATGCGCTGGATCGAGCCGACCATTTGTCGGCTGATCTCGAACCCTTGCTGATTCAAGCGATGCTGCAGGGCGTTCAGGCGTTCTTTTTTCAGTTCTTCCGGGGTGTCATCGGCCAGATCGGCCGCCGGGGTGCCCGGGCGCTGGCTGTAGACGAAGGAATAGGAGAAGTCGAAACCGACGTCGGCAATCAGCTTCATGGTCTGCTCGAAATCTTTTTCGGTCTCGCCGGGGAAGCCGACGATGAAGTCCGAGCTGATGCAGATCCCCGGCACCGCAGCGCGCAGTTTGCGCAGTTTGGACTTGTACTCCAGCGCCGTGTGGTTGCGCTTCATCGCCGCGAGGATCCGGTCGGAACCCGACTGCACCGGCAAGTGCAGGTGTTTGACCAGCTCCGGCACTTCGGCATGGGCCTGGATCAGGCTGTCGGAGAACTCCAGCGGGTGCGAAGTGGTGTAGCGAATGCGGTCGATGCCATCAACGGCAGCGACCACACGGATCAGCTCGGCCAGATCGGCCAGGCGCCCGTCGTGGGTCAGGCCGCGATAGCCGTTGACGTTCTGCCCGAGCAAGGTCACTTCACGCACGCCGTTTTCCGCGAGGTGGATGATCTCGGCAATCACGTCATCGAACGGCCGGCTGACTTCTTCGCCACGGGTGTAGGGCACCACGCAGAACGTGCAGTACTTGCTGCAACCTTCCATCACCGACACGTAGGCGCTCGGGCCATCGATGCGCGGCTCGGGCAGGTGGTCGAATTTTTCGATTTCCGGGAACGACACGTCGACCTGTGGCAGCTTGCTGCTGCGTGCCGCGTCGATCATTTCCGGCAGGCGGTGCAGGGTCTGCGGGCCGAAGACCACGTCGACGTACGGCGCGCGATCACGGATCGCCGCGCCTTCCTGGCTGGCCACGCAACCGCCGACGGCGATCACCATGTCCGGATTGGCCAGTTTCAGTTCACGCCAGCGGCCGAGCTGCGAGTACACCCGATCCTGGGCACGTTCGCGGATCGAACAGGTGTTGAGCAGAATCACGTCGGCGTCTTCCGCACGCGCGGTGACTTCCAGGGCCTGATGTTCGCCCAGCAGATCGACCATGCGCGAGCTGTCGTACTCGTTCATCTGGCAACCGTGGGTTTCGATGTAAAGCTTCTTGGCCATGGAGTTGGGTCGTCACGTGATTCAAAGAACCGCGCATTATAGGGAACAAGCCCTCAGGTTCCTACCGCTGTGCGTCCGGTGGCTATGCTATAGTTTGCGCCCTCATTTTTATCCCCGATGTTATCCGCCCGCCATGACCAAACGCGAAGCTCCAATCTACAAGGTGATTTTCCTCAACCAGGGCCAGGTGTTCGAAATGTACGCCAAGCAGATCTATCAAAGTGATCTGTGGGGTTTTCTGGAAGTGGAAGAGTTCGTCTTTGGCGAGCGCACGCAAGTGGTCGTCGATCCGAGCGAAGAGAAGCTCAAGGCGCAGTTCGAAGGCGTGGTGCGCAGCTTTGTGCCGATGCATTCGATCGTGCGCATCGACGAGGTGGAGCGTCTGGGCACCCCGAAAATCAGCGAAGCCCGTGGCGCGGTCGGCAATGTGATGCCGTTTCCGATGCCGATGCCTGAGAAGTAAGCCGCAAAACCGAGTCGTCTCATTCGCGAGCAAGTCGAATCGTCGCACCGTCGCTCCCACAGGGGATCTTCTGAACACTGGAGATCTACTGTGGGAGCGAGCTTGCTCGCGAAGGGGCCGGAAAGGTCGGCGCAAAAATCAGGGAAGTGGCGAAAACGGCGTACGCCCGTCGGCGCTCTGCAGTTCCATCAGGTATTTACGGAAAATTTGCCCGAGCACCTGGGTCGCGGTTTCGAGGTCTTCGCGGGACATTTTTTCCGAGACTTCGTCGGCGGTGTCCAGCGCATCTTCGGCGCCGTTGACCGCGGCCATCTTCAGCACGATGTACGCCTGAATGTTGTTGGCCTGCACGCCTTCGCCGTGGAAGAACATGGTACCGAGCTTGAACTGCGCCTGAGCATGGCCTTGCAACGAGGCCTTTTCGAAATAGCTCAGGGCTTGATTGAGGTCGCGGGGCGCATTCTTGCCGTCGTAGTAGAACTCACCCAACTCGTATTGCGCTTGCGCATCCCCTTCATCCGCCGCTTTCTGGCAGGCAGCCAGTGCCTGCGTGACGTCTTGCGGCTGAGTATTGAGGGTGCAACGACCCATCGCCGGGATCAACAACGAGTTGCCGCCTGCTTGTGCATGCGCGAGCAGGGGCTGAAGGAGCAACAGGCAGCCCAAGGCAAGGGTGCGGCCGGTGCGGTTCATGGGAATCGACTTACCTCTGAAGGGCACGCGGACCCATCGAGGGATCCAATAAGCGCGCATTATGAAATAAGCGGGGCCAACCTTACAAAGTCTTTACTCGTTTTTCTGCTGCGCGGGGAATATATCGCCCACTTTCTGGCGGATTTTTAGCAGAGGCGTGGGAAAAACGGCGTGGGTGTAGGTAAAAGCTGACGCTGGCCATGGCCAACGTCAGCGGGACGGCCATTACTTCAGTGCGGCGAAGGCGCGCTCGGCAGCGTCCAGGGTGATTTTCAGCTCGGTTTCGCCGTGGGCGATCGACGTAAAACCGGCTTCGAAAGCGCTCGGTGCCAGATAAACGCCGCCTTCGAGCATCAGGTGGAAGAAGCGCCCGAACATTGCCGCGTCGCTGGCCATCACGTCTTCAAAGGTGACGATGTCGTCGGCGCCGCTGAAGTACAGGCCGAACATGCCACCCGCTTGCGTGGTCACGAACGGAATGCCCGCGGCATCGGCGCGTTGTTGCAGGCCGTCGAGCAGGCGCGTGGTGTAGTCGGTCAGTTCGGCGTGGAACCCCGGACGGCTGATCAGGCGCAGGGTGGTCAGACCGGCAGCCATCGCCAGCGGGTTGCCCGACAAGGTGCCGGCCTGGTACACCGGGCCCAGCGGCGCGATGCGCTCCATGATTTCACGCTTGCCGCCGAAGCAGCCGACCGGCATGCCGCCACCGATGATCTTGCCGAACGTGGTCAGGTCCGGGGTCACGCCGTAGTGCGCCTGGGCGCCGCCGAGGGCAACGCGGAAACCGGTCATCACTTCGTCGAAAATCAGCACCACGCCATGCTTGTCGCAGAGCGAACGCAGGCCTTCGAGGAAACCCGGCGCCGGCGGTACGCAGTTCATGTTGCCCGCGACTGGCTCGACGATGATGCAGGCGACGTCCTGACCGACTTCGGCGAGCATCTTTTCCACTGCGTCGATGTCGTTGAAGGGCAGGGTCAGGGTGTGTTTGGCAAACGCTGCCGGTACACCGGCGGAGCTCGGCACACCTTGGGTCAGCGCGCCGGAACCGGCCTTGACCAGCAGGCTGTCGGAGTGGCCGTGGTAGCAGCCTTCGAACTTGATGATGCTGTCCCGACCGGTGTAACCACGGGCCAGACGAATCGCGCTCATGGTCGCTTCGGTGCCGGAGCTGACCATGCGCACCATGTCCATCGACGGCACCAGCGAGCAGACCAGATCGGCCATCTCGGTTTCCATCGCGGTCGGCGCGCCGTAGGACAGGCCGTGTTGCAGCTGATTGCGAACCGCGTCGAGAACGTCCGGGTGGCTGTGGCCGAGGATCATCGGCCCCCACGAACCCACGTAATCCACATAGCGCTTGTCGTCTTCGTCGGTGACGTAGGCGCCTTCCGCATGCTTGAAGAACAGCGGTGTGCCGCCCACGCTCTTGAACGCGCGAACCGGCGAGTTCACGCCACCGGGAATGTGTTTTTGGGCATTGGCAAACAGGGTTTCGGAACGAGACATGATCGGGCTCTCAAATCAGATTTTCAGAAGTTCGTTGAAGGCGCGGGCGCGGCGGGTCACTTCGGCGGTGCTCTCGGCACCGAACAAGCCGTGGACCACCGCCAGCAGGTCGACCCCGTGGGCCACCAGCGGCGCGGCGTTGTCGAGGGTGATGCCGCCGATCGCGCAGACCGGCAGGTGCAGCTTGCGTTTGGCCTCGTCGAGCAGATCGAGGCTGCAGCTTGGCGCGCCGGGTTTGGTGTTGGAATTGAAGAAGCGGCCGAAGGCGACATAACTCGCGCCTTCCTTGGCGGCCTGTTCAGCCAGTTCGAGCTGCGCGTGGCAGGTCGACCCGATGATGGCTTTGGAACCGAGCAGGGCGCGGGTCGGTGACAGCGGGCCGTCGGTCTGGCCCAGGTGCACGCCGACGTTGAGACGCGCGGCCAGCTCGGCGTCATCGTTGATGATCAACTGCGTCTTGTAGCGCTCGCACAGGTTACGCAGCGCTTCGGCCTCGCGCAGACGGCGGGCCTCGTCGCTGCTTTTGTCGCGGTATTGCAGCAGGGTGACGCCGCCTTCCAGCGCCGCCTCCACGTAAGACAGAAACTTGCCCGCCAGCAATTGGCTGTCGGTGATGGCGTACAGGCCACGGAGTTTCATCAGGCAGACCTCACGACGTTACGAGCAAAAATCCAGCGGCAGGCGACGCGGCACGAACTGGCCTTTGCCCAGTTGTTCGGCGTCGCGCAGGGTGCGCCAGGTGTAATCCAGTGCAGTACGCACGGCGCTGGCAAGGTTTTCACCCTGGGCCAGCCGACCGGCGAGGGCGCTGGCCAATGTGCAGCCGGAACCGTGATAACTGCCCGGCAAACGCTGGCAATAGAAGGTTTCACGCAGGCCGTCACGGCTGTACAGGCGATTGTGGATTTCAGTTTCGTCGCCATGGCCGCCGGTGATCAGCAGGTTTTTGACGAACGGCAAAAGTTTTTCCGCGCACTCGTCCGCCGTGCCTTCGGGCAATTCGGCGAGAATCCGCGCTTCGGGAAGGTTGGGGGTGGCAATGATCGACAGCGGCAGCAGACGCTCGCGCATCGCATAACCGACTTCGTCCTTGCCCAGGCGTCCGCCGCCGCCAGCACGCAGCACCGGGTCGCAGACCACCGGCAGGTGCGGGTGCGCCGAAAGCAGTTCGACCACGGTGTCGACCATTTCCAGCGAACCGAGCATGCCCAGTTTGACCGCAGCGACTTCGGAGTCGTTGAGCACGGCATTGGCCTGGGCCAGTACCCACTCACGGTCGAGGACGCGGAAGTCAGTGACGTTGACGGTGTCTTGCACGGTCAGGGCGGTGACGGCCGGAGCCGCATGGCAACCCTGCGCGAGCAGGGCTTCGATATCTGCCTGCAAGCCGGCGCCACCACTGGGGTCGTGGCCGGAGAGACAGAGGACAACGGGGCGGGAGCTGTAGATATTCATGGTGCGCGAGCTTACCACCAAACCTGATTTTGGGGTTCAGTCCTGACGGTGTTTGCGAGCAGATTGTCGGACAACACTGCAGCTACCATTGTGGCGAGGGAGCTTGCTCCCGCTGGGTTGCGAAGCAGCCCCCTGCATTTATTCAGGCACCGCGCATTTACAGGTTTTACGACTGCTGCGCAGCCGAGCGGGAGCAAGCTCCCTCGCCACAAAAGCGGATCGCAATGATTGAGCTGACCAACTCAATAGCTCTAGCTCGCTGCTTTGCTCTGAAACGCCCGTTCTAGAGCCTTTGTAGGAAAAATTTCGATGGTGCTCAATGGCCATCAACGGCTATGCTAGTCTGGATCCAAACCAATAACAGGTAATACCGGTTTTACGTCTACTCAAAGGGAATGGGGGGCTTCCTGACACAACCGGACGAGCCACGCTGGGGCTTCAATGCGCTATTTGCTGATGTTGCTGTTCTGCTTGCCCCTCTTCGCAAGCGCCGTCGAGTTCGACGAAAATACCCAGAGCCTTCCCCTGGGTCGCTCATTGCAAGTGTTCGAGGACCCAAGCGGTCAGGCGAGCATCGCCGACGTCCGCGCTCAAGCGGCGGCGGGCAATTTCAAACCCCACGATAAAGCCACGCTCAATGCCGGTTACTCGCGCTCGGCGTTCTGGCTGAAGATCGACCTGCATTACCGTCCGAACAACCCGGCCGCCCAGCGCACCTGGCTGCTGGAACTGGCGTATCCGCCGCTCGATCACCTCGACCTTTATATGGCCGATGCCAATGGCAACTACCGACTGATCCGGCAAACCGGCGACGCCTTGCCGTTCGCCAGTCGCGAGATTCGCCAGAACAACTACCTGTTCGACCTTGAGTTCAAGCCGGAGCAACAACGCACCGTGTACCTGCGCCTGGCCAGTGAAGGTTCGATCCAGGCGCCGGTGACCTTATGGTCGAGCACCGCGTACCTCGAGGATCAACCGGTGCGCCTGTATGTGCTGGGGATCATTTATGGCGTGTTGCTGGGGATGCTGGTCTACAACCTGTTCATCTACCTGAGCGTGCGCGACACCAGTTACCTCTATTACATCTTCTACATTGCCTCGTTCGGCCTTTATCAACTGTCGGTGAACGGCGCGGCGGTCGAGTATTTCTGGCCGGACAATCCGTGGTGGACCAACGCCTCCACACCGTTTTTCATCGGCTGCGCCGGCCTGTTCGGCAGCCAGTTCGCCCGCAGTTTCCTGCAGACAAGAACCCACAGCCGCTGGCTCGACTATCTGCTGATCGCCCTGATCGCATTCGGCGCGCTGGTGGTCGGGCTGTCGCTGATGACCAGTTACGCCTTGTCGCTGCGCCTGGCGACCCTCTTGGCGCTGGTGTTCACCGTGGTGATCTTCGCCGCCGGGATTCTCGCCTGGTGGCGCGGCTTGCGGGTGGCGCGTTATTTCATCATTGCCTGGTCGGCATTCCTGCTCGGCGGCATCGTCAATACGCTGATGGTGCTCGGCCTGCTGCCGAACGTGTTCCTGACCATGTACGCCAGCCAGATCGGCTCGGCGATCGAAGTGGCGCTGCTGTCGCTGGCGCTGGCCGACCGCATCAACGCCATGCGCGAGCAACAGGCGCAGACTCTGTTCGATGCCGGGCAGAAACTCGAAGTACTCAACCAGCAGTTGGCCCATAGCAACAAGCTCAAGGATGAATTCCTCGCGACGCTGACCCACGAATTGCGCACGCCGATGAACGGCGTGATCGGTTCGCTGGAACTGATGCAGACCGTCGAGCTGGAACCTGAACTGGAGCAATACCAGCAAACCGCCGCCGGTTCCGCCCGGGACATGATGCGCATGGTCAACGGCATCCTCACCCTCACCGAACTGCAGGCCGGCAAGCTCAAGGCGACGCCGGGCAGCTTCAGCCTGCGCGCGGTGGTCGAGGCCTTGCGCGTGCAGTTCGATGGCAACGCGGCCAGCAAGTCGCTGGACTTCAAGGTCGAGGTGCTGCCGACCCTGCCGGATCGCTTGCACGGCGATAGCGCCAAACTGGCGCAGTGCCTGGAGTGCCTGCTGGATAACGCGATCAAGTTCACCCGGGTCGGTGGTCTCGCGCTGCGAGTGACCGGCAAACCGTCGGCGGGCAATCGCTTGGCGTTGTCGTTTGCGGTGATCGACACCGGCATCGGTTTCACCGATCTGGGCGAGGCGACGATGTACCAGCGCTTCTTCCAGCTCGATGGCTCGATGACCCGCGAATACGGTGGGCTGGGCGTGGGGCTGGCGATCTGTCGGCAACTGGTGGAACTGCTCGGCGGCAAGCTCACGCACCGCTCCCAACCTGGCAGCGGCAGCCGTTTTCAACTGGATGTCGAGTTCGAGCTGCCGGAAGTCGAAGCGGCACCCACCGCGGACGCGCTGCACGAGCGCAGCCGTGCGCCGCAGGACTGCACGGTGTTGCTGGTGGATGACAACAGCGTCAACCAACTGGTGATGCGCGGCATGCTGCTCAAACTGGGGTTCCGCGTACGCACGGCGGACAACGGCGCGGCGGCGCTGGATTATCTGCAGCGCGAGGCCTTCGATGCGGTGCTGATCGATTGCCAGTTGCCCAGCCACGAAGGGGCCTCGTTGTGCTGCCAGATTCATGGGTTGCCCGGCTGCGCCAATCTGCCGGTGTTCATGCTGGCCCTGGGCACGGATCGCGAGCATTGCGCACCGGGCACGCGCATCGATTACCTGAACAAGCCGGTGAAATTCGAAGACCTGCAAACGGCGCTGGAGCGTCGGGTGCTCAGCGCGTAATAGGGTGAAAGCGCCGGAAGTTCGGCGCATATGACACTTTGATCGGCAGCGGCCCGGTGCTTAACTGGATTCCTTGGCTGACCAAAGGAGCCCCGTCATGAACCTGCATCAGTTCGCCGAAACCCACGAAGTCACCAACCAGCCACCGTCGCTGGAGGGTGCCAACCTTTACCGCATCGACCTGCCATTGCAGGAGTGGTCGCGCCGTTTTGGCGCCGGTTGGGCCGAGTCGCGGATCGACACCTATGGCGCTCTGGCCGGTGGGCCGCTGATGGAAGCCGGGTTCCTCGCCAATCAGAACAAACCGGTATTCGTCAGCCATGACCGCTACGGTCATCGCATCGATCTGGTGGAATTCCATCCCGCTTATCACGAGCTGATGCGCACCGCGATCGAACATGGCTTGACCTCGTTGCCATGGGCGCATCCGCAGGACGGCGCGCATGTCGCCCGCGCGTCCATGAGCTATTTGCACAGCCAGGCCGAGGCGGGCAGCGGTTGCCCGTTGACCATGACCTTCGCCAGCGTTCCGGCCATGCGCTTGCAGCCGGATCTGGCCGAACAGTGGCTGCCGAAGATCCTCGCCACCGAATATGACCCACGCAACATCGGCATGGCGCACAAGGCCGGCGTGACCATAGGCATGGCGATGACCGAAAAACAGGGCGGCACCGACGTGCGGGCCAACACTACCAAGGCCTATCCGGTGGGTGCCAGTGGTCCGGGCCAGGCCTATGAACTGCTCGGGCACAAGTGGTTCTGCTCGGCGCCGATGTGCGATGCGTTCCTCACGCTGGCGCAGACCGACAAGGGCCTGACCTGCTTCCTGCTGCCGCGCCATCGCCCGGACGACACGCGCAATCAGTTCTACATCCAGCGCCTGAAAAACAAACTCGGCAACCAGTCCAACGCCTCCAGTGAAGTGGAGTTTCGCGGCGCGCTGGCATGGATGGTCGGCGAAGAGGGGCGCGGCGTACCGACCATCATCGAGATGGTGGCGATGACCCGTTTCGATTGCATGGTCGGCTCCAGCGCCTTGATGCGTCAGGCGCTGACCCAGGCCAGCCACCACTGCGCGCACCGCAAGGTCGGTGGCAAGCTGCTCAGCGAGCAACCGTTGATGCAGAACGTGCTGGCCGATCTGGCCCTGGAAAGCGAAGCGGCGCTGGCGCTGAGCCTGCGCATGGGCAAGGCGCTGGATCATCTGGATGATCGCCATGAAGCGCAATTCGCCCGGCTGGTGACGGCGGTGGGCAAATACTGGATCTGCAAACGCGCCCCCGGAATGATCAATGAAGCTGCCGAATGCATGGGTGGCGCGGGGTATGTCGAGGAGAGCATTCTGCCGCGCCTGTATCGCGAAGCGCCGGTCAACTCGACGTGGGAAGGCTCGGGCAATGTGCAGTGCCTGGACGTATTGCGTGCGCTGTCGAAAGAACCGGGTGTGCTCGATGTGTTGTTCAGCGAATTGGGCGATGGCCATGGCGATAAGCGTTTGGCCGCGCATATCCAGCAGTTGCAGGCACAGTTCAAGGACACCAGCGACATTCAGTATCGGGCGCGGCAGTTGACCGAGGATATTGCCTTGGGGCTGCAGGCCAAGCTGTTACTGGAGGCCGGAAACTCAGCAGTGAGTGATGCGTTTATTGCCAGCCGTTTGAGCGGTGGTGGCCGGGTCTACGGTGCATTGCCGCGCGGCCTGGACGTCGAAGCCATCGTCGCCCGCTCAACCCCGCAGGGTTTCTGACTCAACACAAATCCCCTTGTGGGAGCGGGCTTGCTCGCGAATGCGTCGGGTCAGTCAATGGATAGGTCGACTGACACTGCGCATTCGCGAGCAAGCCTGCTCCCACAGGGGGATCTCCATTGATAGGGAGATTTGGGTATAGCCACAACGCCACTGTTCCCGTGACGCCACGATGCAGGCAAGATGAAGCTCTGCAAGTCAGAACACAGGAAGCTGATCGTGACCGAAGCGTTTATTGTCGTTCAAACCGCCGAACAAGCCGTGGATCGTCTGGCCGAGCTGCATGAGCGGGCCACCACTGCGCTGAACTCGGCACTCAAGCGGTATCTCAAGGATCGCGTCGAGCCCGACGCCGAACAGCGTGCTCTGTTTCGTTACCCCGAACTGCGTCTGACCTACCTGTGTCAGGGCGAAGTGCCGCAGACCACCCGCGCCTACGCCAAGGTGCAATTGCCGGGCACCTACAGCGTCACCGTCACCCATCCGAAGGCGTTCCGCAAATACCTGCTGGAACAGCTGGTGCCGTTGATGCACGACTTCACCGTGACCGTGGAAGTCGGCGTCAGTCAGCAGAACATTCCGTATCCGTACGTGGTCGAGCAGGGCGATGAACTGGCCGGCTCCGGCGTTACCGCTGCGGTGCTGGCGCGGGTGTTCCCGAGTACCGACCTGTCCGCCGCCACCGATGGCATCGCCGACGGTCTCTACGATTGGGAAAACACCGATCCGCTGCCACTGGCGCTGTTCGACGCCGCGCGCGTCGACTTCTCCCTGCGTCGCCTGGTGCACTACACCGGCAGCGACTGGCGCCATGTGCAGCCGTGGATCCTGCTGACCAACTACCACCGCTACGTCGACCAGTTCATCGTTCATGGCCTGGAACAACTGCGCAAAGACCCGCGTTTCGTGCGCATGGTTTTGCCGGGCAATGTGATCATCGAGAAGGGCATGGATCACGGCGAAGCCTCGGCGATCGCCGCTGGCGTGGTCTGGCACCGCTACCAGATGCCGGCCTATCACCTGATCGCCAACGATGGCCATGGTGTGACCCTGGTCAACATCGGCGTCGGCCCGTCCAACGCCAAGAACATCACCGACCACCTGGCGGTGCTGCGTCCGCATTGCTGGCTGATGATCGGTCACTGCGGCGGGCTGCGTCAGTCGCAGACCATCGGCGACTATGTGCTGGCCCACGCCTACATGCGTCGCGACGGGATTCTCGACCGTGTGGTGCCGCCGAACATTCCGATCCCGGCGCTCGCCGAAGTGCAGCTGGCGCTGCAACAAGCCGCGGCCAATATCACCGGCGAGAAGGGCGAAGAGCTGAAAAAGCGCCTGCGCACCGGCACCGTGCTGACCTACGACGACCGCAACTGGGAACTGCGCTGGGCGCAGGAACGTCCGCTGATCAACCTGTCCCGCGCCGTGGCGGTGGACATGGAAAGCGGCACTATCGCCGCCCAGGGTTATCGCCTGCGGGTGCCGTACGGCACGTTGCTGTGCGTTTCGGACAAACCGCTGCACAGTGAAATCAAGCTGCCGGGCTCGGCCAACGCGTTCTACGAGCGTGCGGTCAGCCAGCACTTGAAGATCGGCATCGAGGCGGTGGATCTGCTGCGCACCGAACTCAACTCGCTGCACTCGCGCAAACTGCGCAGCTTCGACGAGCCGCCGTTCCGTTAACGGTTAGTCGTGGTCATTTGGCGGTCGGCGCACTAGCATTGTCAGCCCAGATCGCCAGATGTTGTTTTACCCATGTCCCGTCCCCCGCGTCCTCCTTCCCGCCGTCCCGGTGCGAAGCCATCCTCCTCAGCTCCGCGTCGTGTCGCCAAGGCGCCGCCGGCCGAGCCGAAGCTGATTCTGTTCAACAAACCGTTCGATGTGCTGACGCAGTTCAGCGACGAAGGCGGGCGGGCGACGCTCAAGGATTACATTGACGTGCCCGGTATCTATCCGGCCGGACGCCTTGATCGCGACAGCGAAGGCTTGTTGTTGCTGACTAATGACGGCCAGTTGCAGGCGCGCATCGCTGATCCGAAACACAAACTGGCGAAGACTTACTGGGTGCAGGTCGAAGGCGTGCCGACAGGCGAGCAGTTGCAGCGTCTGCGCGAAGGTGTCGAGCTGAATGACGGCATGACTTTGCCTGCCGAGGCGCGACAACTGGAGGAACCTGAACTGTGGCCGCGCAATCCGCCGGTGCGCTTTCGCATGACGGTGCCGACCCGTTGGCTGGAGCTGGTGATTCGTGAAGGGCGCAACCGTCAGGTACGGCGGATGACCGCCGCGGTGGGGTTGCCGACGCTGCGGCTGGTGCGGGTGCGGATTGGCGACTGGACGCTCGAAGGGCTTGATCAGGGCCAGTGGAGAGAAGTGCCGGCGCGCCTATAGAGCGCCGGATTCGATCAGGCCGATCACCACGCTCTTGATGATGAATGCGGCCACGCCCAGGCCCAGGACGAAGAACAGGATGAACGAGCCGAAACGCCCGGCCTTGGACTTCTTCGCCAGATCCCAGACGATGAAACCCATGAAAATGATCAGGATGCTGACCAGGCCAGTCATCATCCACTCTTCGAATACTGCAGGATCCATCGGGCATCTCCGGCGCGCACAGGGCTGAAAGGGCTGGGCGATTATACGCCGAGGGGAATTGCGGGCGCATTGACCTGTGTCGGTGTGCCGCAGTGATGGTGGTCGCCTGTGCCGGCCCCTTCGCGAGCAAGCCCGCTCCCACAGTTGGAATGCATTTCCCTGTGGGAGCGGGCTTGCTCGCGAAGGCGATGTCAGCTGCGCAGATGGGTCAGCGGCAGTTCAGTGCTGTTGAGCACCTGATTCAGCACAAAACTGGAGCGCACGCTGGTTACGCCTTCAATCCGGGTCAGATGCCCCAGCAGCAGTTTCTGATAGTGATCCATGTCCGGCACCACCACTTTCAACTGATAGTCGGCATCGACGCCAGTCACCAGGCTGCATTCCAGCACCTGCGGCAGGGTGCGGATCGCCGCTTCGAAGTTCTCGAAACGCTCCGGTGTGTGCCGGTCCATGCCGATCAGCACGTAGGCGGTCAGGCTCAGGCCGAGCATCTTGCGATCGAGCAGGGCGACCTGGCGCGAGATGTAGCCGTCGTCTTCCAGTTGCTTGACCCGGCGCGAGCAGGGGGAGGGCGACAGACCGATGCGCTCGGCCAGTTCCTGGTTGGAGATGCGGGCGTCGCGCTGCAATTCCGCCAAAATGCTCAGGTCATAACGGTCGAGTTTGCTCATGAATCTGTCCTTGGTTGTAACTATTGCGGCGGATTATCTATCCAGGGTTAAAAATTGCGCAAGCGGTGTTTATTTGAGCAATCTTCGCAATCCTCTGTCGCGCTTCGCGGCCTATTCTTATCACCAGAATCACTGCTCGGTAACACAGTCCACTGCGGCCCGCCCAATCAGGCCCGCCGCGGCCGCCACCCCCACCGGGGATGTGCCGGCCCCCGAGCTGCACACTGTCCAGAAGACGGCGTGAGGTGAGCCGACGTCAAAAGCGTCGAGCCAGGACGAAGTTCTCTAAAGGGAGGCCGACGGGTCTCCCTTTTTTCTTGCCTGCGATTTTTGTGCCTCGCTGCACGGCCTTCCTCAATAAATAAGTTTCGTGACTGATAACCTGTCGCAGAACCCGGTGTGCGTATTCCCGGTCTTAGCTACAAGCCCTCTTAATACCCGCAGTGAGGAAAAGCATGAAGTCGCGCATCTGGCGTCTGGCCGGTGTTGGTTTGCTGTGTGTGAGCGTCGGTGCGCAAGCGCTGGCCGACGAGCCGCAGAACCGTGGTCCCGAGAATGACGGGCGTGGTCCGGAGCATCAGGGCAACAATCAAGGCCATGGTGGCAACAATCCGCCGCACGGGCAGAACAATCCGCCGCCGCAAAACCAGCCGCGGCCGCAGAACAATGAAATCATTCGGGGCGACAACAGCCGCCAGTTCGAGCACAACGGCCAGCAGCACAACAATGGCCAGTGGCAGAACCAGAACCGTGCGCCGAACTCGCCTGCTCCGGTTCATCAGACGCCACCGCCACCGGCCAACAACCTGCCGATCCAGCCACGGCCCGACGCCGTGCGCCAGACTCAGGAGCCGCGCCAGGGTTACTACCGCGACGAGCGTCCGCAAAACGGCTACAACAACCAGCACTGGCAGGCCGGCAACAATCGGCCCAACGATAATCGCTGGCCGGGTCGCCCGGACGGGCATGGCAACGGTTGGGGCCCCGGCCCGCAATACCGCCCGGGGCATGTGATCGACCGCTTCCCGGATCGCGAATACCGCGTGCCGTATCGCGGCCAAGACTACTTCTATTCCGGTGGCTACTGGTATCGCCCGCAAGGCCCACGCTACATCGTCGTGCAGCCGCCACGGGGCATTCGTACCCACTATCTGCCGGACTACGCCCGTGAAGTGTGGATCGGCGGTGCGCTGCTGTTCCTCGCTGCCGGTTCGTACTATGCGTATGAGGAGTCGACCCAGGATTACGTGGTGGTCGAGCCGCCGGTTCAGCCGCCGTCACCTCAACCACAAAGCCAGGGGTATGACGTGCAGGCTTATCCGGCCAACGGTCAGTCGCCGGAACAGGTGCAGCAGGACGGTTATCAGTGCTACCAATACGCCGTGCAGCAGAGCGGTTTCGATCCGCGCACCGCGACATATCAGCCGGCGCCCCAAGTGGTGCAGGCGTACCGTCAGGCTCAGGGTAATTGCCTGAGCAGTCGCGGTTATCAGGTGTCTTACTGAATCCGGGTTTGTGCCCGTTCGGTCTTGACCACTTCCTGCGGGTCGGCGTGCACCAGCACTTCGGCCCGCGGGTAGGCGGCGTGAATCGCATCGGCCGCCTGATCGCTGATGCCGTGGGCGACTGACAAGGTCAGCTCTCCCGGCAATTCCAGATGCAACTGCACAAACCAGTGGTTACCCGAGATCCTTGTGCGCAAGTCATGCGCGCCCAACACACCGGGCACCGCGCAAGCCAGTTCGAGCATGTGCTGACTGACATCGGTTGGCAGCTCTTCATCCATCAGCACCGAAAAGCTTTCTCGGGCGATCTGGATCGCACTCCACAAAATGTACCCGGCAATCCCCAGGCCGAACCACGCATCGAGTTGATGAAAGCCCATGCCGGCGAGGATCAGCGCGATCAGAATGCTGCCGTTGAGCAGCATGTCCGAACGGTAGTGCAGCGAGTCGGCGCGCACGGCGTTGGAGCCGGTCTGCTTGATTACTCGATGTTGCAGCGTCAGCAACGCCGCGGTCAGCAGCAGCGAGAACACGATCACGCCGATGCTCAGCCACGGCGCGCCCAGCGGCTCCGGTTGCTGAATGCGCTCATACGCCTGAAACGCAATCAGCACCGCACTGCCACCGATGAACAGCGCCTGCGCCATGCCCGCCAGCGATTCGGCCTTGCCGTGGCCGTAACGGTGATCGTCATCGGCCGGGCGCAGTGCGTAATGCACCGCCAGTAGATTCAGCAACGAGGTGACGCCATCCAGCGCCGAATCGGTGAGGCCGGCGAGCATACTCACCGAACCGCTCAGCCACCAGGCGATGGCTTTGGCGATGATCAGCGTGCAAGCCACCGCCACCGAGGCGCGGGTTGCCAGCCGCAGCAGGCGGGCGTGTTCGGGGCTGGTGGTCATGTGATTTCCTTATGCGGCGGGTTGCAGGCCAAACATCGCCAGTTGTTGAGTGCTGCCCTTGTGCTGGATCAGGCGTGGATCGTCCAGCGGCAGGTTGCGGCCCAATTCTGTTTCGAGAATAGCCTGCAACTTGAGGTTATCGACCTGACCGTCCGGGCCGACCGCCTGTTTGAGCTTGGCCGGATCGACCTGGGCGGTATGGCCCGGTTCGAAATAGATCGCGCCAGTGGTGAAGTCGACCGCGAAAGCGATCAGGCCGGGAATGACGTAGAACAGCAGGCCCACTGCGTCGAGCACGGCAATCGCCGGGTCGATCTTGCCGTCGATCTGGCCACGACGATCCGGGTAGAAAATCGAACCGCAGGCCGTGAGTTGAGTGAGCAGGGTGGCGACCAGTACACCGCCGATCAGGCGAGAAGGTAAGCGCATGGAAAATCTCCTGAGTCATCTATTAACGAAGCTTCGTCTTGTGAAGTTAAGACCCTGACGAACACCACGCAGTTCGCCGTTATACTCGCGCCTCTGTTTGGGAGCCAGCATGATTTCTTTGCCGATCGATGAAGTTTTACCCGCCCTGCGTGAAGCCTTGGCGACACGCCACGAAGCCGTGCTCGAAGCACCGCCCGGCGCCGGTAAAACCACCCGCGTGCCCCTGGCCTTGCTCGATGAAGCGTGGCTGGCCGGGCAGACCATTCTGATGCTCGAACCGCGCCGTCTTGCGGCGCGTGCGGCGGCTGAACGTCTGGCCAGCGAACTGGGTGAGAAGGTTGGCGAAACCGTCGGCTATCGCATCCGCCTCGACAGCAAGGTCGGCCCCAATACCCGTATCGAAGTGGTCACCGAAGGCATTCTCACCCGGCGTCTGCAGGATGATCCGGCGCTGGAAGGCGTCGGTCTGCTGATCTTCGACGAATTCCACGAACGCAGCCTCGACGCCGATCTGGCCTTGGCCCTGAGTTTGAACGGTCGTGAACTGTTCCGCGCTGAACAGCCGCTGAAGATTCTGCTGATGTCCGCCACGCTGGAAGGCGAGCGTCTGGCCGGGTTGCTGGATGACGCGCCGATCCTGCGCAGCGAAGGGCGCATGTACCCGGTGACGATGCGCTGGGGGCGGCCGTTCCAGCCCGGCGAATACATCGATCAGCGCGTGACCCAGACCGTACTTGAAGCCCTGCACGATGAAAGCGGCAGCTTGCTGGTGTTCCTTCCGGGGCAGGCGGAAATCCGTCGCGTGCATCAGCAACTGAGCGATGCCATCGGCGAGCGTGAAGACGTATTGCTCTGCCCGTTGCACGGCGAACTGGATCTGAATGCCCAGCGCGCTGCCATCGACCCGGCGCCGACCGGCCAGCGCAAAGTGGTGCTGGCGACCAACATCGCCGAGACCAGCCTGACCATCAACGGCGTGCGCGTCGTGATCGACGCCGGGCTGGCGCGGGTGCCGCGTTTCGATCCCGGCAGCGGCATGACCCGCCTCGATACGCAGCGCATTTCCCGGGCCAGTGCCACCCAGCGTGCGGGCCGGGCCGGGCGTCTGGAGCCGGGTGTGTGTTACCGCTTGTGGTCGCAGGATCAGCACGAGCAACTCGCCGCTTACGGCAGTGCCGAAATACTGTCGGCGGATCTGGCGAGTCTGGCGCTGCAACTCGGACGCTGGGGCGTGACCCCGGGCGAACTGGTGTGGCTGGATGTTCCGCCGGCAGCGGCCTATGCACAGGCGCAGGATTTGTTGCAGCGCCTGGGCGCACTTGAAGGCGAGGCGTTGACTTCCCACGGTCAGGCCATGGCCGAATTGCCGGCGCATCCGCGCATCGCCCATCTGTTGCTGCGCGGTCAGGCGCTGGGGCTGGCGAACATGGCGTGCGACGTCGCCGCACTGCTCGGCGAGCGCGATATTTTGCGCGGTGCCGGTGCCGATCTGCACAGCCGCCTGGTGCTGCTCTCCGGCGAAGAACGCGCGGCACGCGGTACTCAGGGCGGCGTGCAGCGTGCGCGGCAACTGGCGCGACAATATCGGGGTTACCTGCGCGGCAAGGCCAGCGCGCCGGTCAGCGATCCCGATCACCCGCGCTGGCTCGGAGCGCTGCTGGCGCTGGCCTACCCGGATCGCGTCGCCCAACAGCGGCGTGCCGGTGGCGCTGAATATCGTCTGGCCAATGGTCGCGCTGCGCTGTTCGCCGAAGCCGACAGCCTGATGAAGGAAGCGTGGATCGTTATTGCCGACCTCGGCAGCCGTCAGGGTCAGCGTGAGGAACGGATTTACCTGGCGGCGGATTTCGATCCGGCGCTGTTCGATTCGGTGCTCGCCGAGCAAGTGCACGTCGTCGATCAACTGGACTGGGACGAGCGCGAAGGCGTGCTGCGCGCCGAGCGTCAGCGCAAGGTCGGCGAACTGATCCTCAGCCGCGAACCGTTGACCGGTCTCGACGAAGCGGCGCGCAGTCAGGCGCTGGTCAATCTGGTGCGGCGCAAGGGGCTGGAGTTGTTGCCGTGGACGCCGGAATTGCGCCAGTGGCAGGCGCGGGTTGCCCTGTTGCGGCAATTGGATCTGAACGCTCAGGCTGAAAGCCAATGGCCGGATGTCAGCGACGCAACCTTGCTGAAAACCCTCGAGCATTGGTTAATGCCTTACCTGGGCAAGGTCTCGCGGCTCAGCCATTTCGCCAATCTTGACCTGTCGAGCATCGTCCGCAATCTGCTGCCGTGGCCGTTGCCGCAGAAGCTTGATGAGCTGGCGCCGCACCACATCAGCGTGCCGTCGGGGTCATCGATTCGTCTGGATTACAGCGAACAGCCACCGATTCTCGCGGTGCGTTTGCAGGAGCTGTTCGGCCTCGCCGAGACGCCGCGAATTGCCGGCGGCCGGCAAGTGGTCAAGCTGCACCTGTTGTCCCCGGCGCGCCGGCCGGTGCAGGTGACGCAGGATCTGGCCAACTTCTGGCGCAGCACCTATGCCGAGGTGAAGAAGGATCTGAAGGGGCGTTATCCGAAGCATTATTGGCCGGACGATCCGTTGGTGGCCGAGGCCACGGCGCGAGCCAAGCCGCGTGGTACGTAGATTTCAACGCTTAGTTTTAACGATGACCGTAAATAAAATCGAATCTGAGGGCGACGGGGGAACGCCTTCAGAAAATCCAAGAGCTGAACATAGATGTTCTCGACTCCGCACGAGTGGCGATTTCGTCAGGTAATCAACGATTTCTCAAGTCGATTGCATCTGACAGCTCAGACCTACTGCCCCATATGCTTTGAGTTGCATAGCCAATACGCCGCACTGGTGGTCTTTTCTGCTGGTTGTGACTGCGAAATATCCTTGGTGCCACAGCATATGAAGGTTTGGGAAAAACTGATAGGAGGGCGGAGACGACAATCAAAATGGGCGATGGATGCCTATGGGGCTCAGGATTTCCTCTCACGGCGCACGAGCCTTTCGGATGGTTTGGTGGCACAATGCTACGTCTATTCCCTCACAGGGCAATGGATAAATGGATTGTTTAACGCATTCTTGATTTAGTTTAACGTCGGATAGGGAAAACCCGGATGACCCCCGCTACTTACACGGCGATACTCCCCATCGCTTTGTTATTTATAGTGTTTATTTTGAAATTGGTAATTGGTAGGGCATGTAATTTGTTGGATGTTTGGCGGGCGGCAATGGAAGTGCCTGTTGATATTTCTATTTTTGGTGTTTCTACTTTAATTAGTTTTATGATCTTGGTTGGAGAGGGAGGGAGCTTGTCGAAACTAATGTTCTTTCTCCTTTTGTTCTTTTTTTTGAAAGTCGTGGCTATAGCGGTTTGGCGCAAGTCGATGTTGGTTTTGGATCGGGGGAATCTTGATGGTTGGGATTTGGCAGGTATTACGCTTGGTACCATTCTAAATTTCTTTTTTACTATTCTAATGGCAATTTTCGCAGTTTCACTACTGGTAGGTAAACAAAATGTCGGCTGATTTTGTACCGGAAGCAGTTTTATATGCTGCGATCGCATCTGTTTTTATTTCTATAGTTTCCCTGTTCTGCATATTGTATTTTAGACGTAGCAGGTCTTTCTACAATGAAGATACTAGAAGGGTAGAAATGGACATCATGAGGCGCTCCTTTGAAGAAAAGATATATCAGCTGACACAGCGGATGCAGTCTAATTCAGACAGGTGGAAGGAAGTTAATCACTTGGTTTTGGATGGCAATTCTAGGTCTCCTGCGCACTATGACAGGTCTAGTGGTTCGCCAAAATTAAATCCATTGCATTTTTTAGAAGAGCTAGGTATTGAGGTTGAATCTTTAAAGGTAGTGCCTAATCAGGTTTTTGTATTGACCCCATTTCATGATATGTATGAGTCTACATATCTTGCTATTAAGTCGGCCTGCGCTCTCAATCATCTCGTTGCTGTAAGGGGAGATGAGGTTTTTAAGTCGGGGAATATACTTAAGCATATTATCGAGCAAATACTCGTTTCTCCGTTTGTTATAGCAAATATTAACGGTCGGAATCCTAATGTGCACTACGAGTTGGGGATTGCTCATAGTTTGGGTAAGAATATAGTTTTGGTTTCCGAGACGCTTGAGGATGTTGCGTTTGATCTTCAGAGTGAGAGGATTCTAACTTACAAGAATCACGAAGAGTTAAATGTAAAACTGTATGTTTACTATACCAAGCTACTATCCGCGAAAGTGAAGTCTGAAGCCTCACTCAAAATTAATAATCAAATGGTTTAACGGATCGTTACTAGTATCTTGGCCTTACAATGCATCACCTAGTGCTCTAGTGTGGGCCTTGCCCGTCAGTTGTTCCCGGCAATAATCGGCGAACAACTGCGCCGGTTTGGTCAGTTGCCCGCGTTTGAGCCACGCGGCAACCAGGCCTGAACCGGTGACATCTTCGACAATGTCGACGCACACTACTTTCTTGCCGTCATAGGTGCACTCCGAGTGCGGCTTCGTCACCAGCACCGAGAAGCCAAAACCCTGGCCGACCATGCCGCGCACCATCTCGATCGAAGGCGAGCTGAACTCGATGCGCGGGGTCAGGCCAAGTTCTTCGAAAAGACTGACGAAGTAGGTTCGGCTCGGCTGCACGTCGAGCAGAATCATCGGTTCCAGGCACAGATCGCGCAGCGATACTTGCTTGTACTCGGCGAAGCGATGATCGGCCGGCAGCAGCGCATACGGCCGTTGTGCCGGCATCAGCGGTTCGGTCTGGATGGTGGCATCAAGTTCGTGTTCGTAGAGGATCACCAGATCGAACGTACCCGAGGTCAGGCCTTGCACCAGTTCCTGCTGCTCGCCGTCGCGGATGCGGATTTTCACTCCCGGATACAGCGCGGAAAATCCGGCAATCAACTGCGGCAGGTACAGCGGCGCGACGGTTTCGAAGCAGCCGATGTCGATCTGTCCGGCGACGATATCGTTGTCGGCGAGGGCGTTCTGCTCGAACTCCCGGGCCATGCGCAACAGCTCCTGCGCCTTGCGAAAAAACCGTGCACCGCTGGGCGTCAGGGAAACGCCCTGGGCGTGATGGCGGATCAGCAGTTGCACGGCGAAGCTGTCTTCCAGACCCTTGATCGCCGTAGAGATCGCCGGTTGCGCGATATACAGCTTGCGCGAGGCTTCGGCAACGCTGCCGCATTCGACGGTGGTGATGAAGTATTTCAGCTGACGCAAATTGTAGGCGGCCACGGCAAACCTCAGGACGAGCGGACTCGACTTCCAAGCAATTTGTGCGCCGCCGCGTCCGCTGCGCGACGATGTTTTTGTCCTTGAACAGTAGTCACCCACAGCGTTTTTGGGGAAACCGATTGAGCAGTTTTTTCATTGCCTGCGAAGACATTTTTACTATTTTTCGCCCGTCCGGGCCTGCGCCACCATCGACTGCACAATAACGTCCAAGGAGCATTCGACGTGTTCGAACTTGCAGAGTGGCAGCGCCAGGCCGTTGCCTTGAAGTTTCCCGATAAAGCCGTAATCAATGGTCAACACTGCGCCGCGCAATCGGGGCAGACCTTCGCCGCGATCAATCCCGCCACCGGCCGGTTACTGGCCAATGTCGCCGCGTGTGGCGAGGACGATGTCGACGCGACGGTGGCTAATGCGCGACAAGTGTTCGAGGCCGGCATCTGGGCACAACGTCCGCCTGCCGAGCGCAAGCAGGTGCTGCTGCGGCTGGCCGATCTGCTGATGGAGCATCGCGAAGAGCTGGCCCTGCTCGATTCGCTGAACATGGGCAAGCCGGTGATGGACGCTTACAACATTGATGTGCCGGGCGCCGCCGGGGTGTTTCGCTGGTACGCCGAAAGCATCGACAAACTCTACGACCAGATCGCCCCCGGCGCCGCCAATGTGCTGGCGACCATCACCCGTGAAGCGCTGGGCGTGGCGGCGGCGGTGGTGCCGTGGAATTTTCCGTTGGACATGGCCGCGTGGAAGCTCGCGCCGGCACTGGCGGCGGGTAACTCAGTGATCCTCAAGCCGGCCGAGCAATCACCGTTTTCCGCGTTGCGTCTGGCCGAGCTGGCGCTGGAAGCGGGCCTGCCGCCGGGTGTGCTCAACGTGTTGCCGGGGCTGGGTGAGCAGACCGGCAAAGCCTTGGGCCTGCACCCGGATGTCGATTGCCTGGTATTCACCGGCTCAACGCAGGTCGGCAAGTATTTCATGCAGTACTCGGCGCAATCCAACCTCAAACAGGTGTGGCTGGAGTGCGGCGGCAAGAGTGCCAATCTGGTGTTTGCCGATTGCAAGGATCTGGATCTGGCGGCGGAAAAAGCTGCGTTCGGGATCTTCTTCAACCAGGGCGAAGTGTGCTCGGCGAACTCGCGGTTGCTGGTCGAGCGTTCGATTCATGATGAGTTTGTCGAGCGCCTGAAAGCCCAGGCCGAACTCTGGTTGCCGGGGGATCCGCTCGACCCGCAAAGTCGTGCCGGGGCGATCGTCGATCAGCGGCAGACGGCGAGCATCATGCGCGCCATTCGCGGTGCCGAGCAGGCGGGTGCGAGTCTTGTGTTTGGTGGTCGGCAGCGGCGCTTGAATGGCTCGGACAACTTCATCGAACCGACGATTTTTACCGGCGTGAGTGCCGACATGCCGCTGTTTCGCGAAGAGGTGTTCGGCCCGGTGCTGGCGGTGGTGCCGTTCGATGATGAAGACGAGGCGGTGCGCCTGGCCAACGACAGCGTGTATGGGCTGGCGGCGTCGCTGTGGACCGATGATCTGCATCGCGCACACCGCGTGGCGCGACGACTGCGTGCCGGCACAGTGTCGGTCAACACTGTCGATGCCCTCGACGTGACGGTGCCGTTCGGCGGTGGCAAGCAATCGGGATTCGGCCGTGACCTGTCGCTGCATTCGTTCGACAAATACACCCAGTTGAAAACCACCTGGTTTCAGTTGCGCTGATTGCGGTTGATTCAAAAGCAAAGATCGTAGCCTTCGGCAGCTCCTACATGGGCCAGTGTTGCTCTGTGTAGGAGCTGCCGAAGGCTGCGATCTTTTGCTTTCAAAGCTGTGCACCATCTCCGCTCAGGTCGCGCTTTTACGGTGCGTCTTAAGCAGTTTTTTCATCATTTGCAGCCAACAATTTCCTGATTTTCCTCAGCCCGCACATGGGCCACCATCGATCTTGCCAGCCCGGTGTTTCCCGCCAGAGTCCAGCAGAGACCGCAGCGTGAATTCACCTCATCGGGGCCGGCCGTACTGCCCATGACAAAACTAAATCAACAGCGTCGGGAGTGCTCCATGATCAAGTCCTTGTGTATCCGTCTCACCCATCCTCTGGCAATCACCGCCCTGGCCGCCACGGTCGCGACTGGCGCCCAGGCCGGCACCCTGTCCATCGGCCATACCACCTGGGTCGGCTACGGCACGCTGTACCTGGCTCAGGACCTGGGCTACTTCAAGGAAAACGGTCTGACTGTCGAATTGCCGGTGGTTGAGGAAGCTTCGATGTACATGGCCGCCCAGGCCTCCGGGCAACTGTCCGGCTCGGCCTCGACCATCGACGAAGTGCTCAAGTACCGTCCGCAGTTCTGCTTCAAGGCTGTGGCGGCGCTGGATGACAGCCATGGTGGTGACGGCGTGCTGGTCGGCAAGGACGTGAAGTCGTTGCAAGAGCTCAAGGGCCAGGCGGTGGCCGTCAACGAAGGTTCGACGTCGCAGTTCTGGCTGTCGTACCTGCTGAAAAAGAATGGCATGAAAATGAGCGACATCACCGTGCAGAACATGACGGCCGACGATGCCGCCACCGCGTTCATCGCCGGTCGCGTGCCAGCCGCCGTGACCTGGGAACCGCACCTGTCGATGGTCCGCGACAAGCAGCAGGGCAAGGTGCTGATCGACAGCAGCAGCACGCCGGGTGTGATCGTCGATGTGGTGGCGCTCAATTGCAGCGTCATCGAAAAACAGCCGCAGGACGTCAAGGCGCTGGTCGCCGGTTTGTACAAGGCGGTCAAGTACACCCAGGAACACCCGGACGAGGCCTACGCGATCATGGCCAAAGGCGTCGGCGGTTATCTTTCCGATCCGAAGGAACTGGCCGCTGCCGCCAAAGGTGTGCGTTTCTACGATCAGGCCATGAGCGAAAAACTTCTCGGCTCGCCGGGCAAACCGGGTGACAGCGCCGCGTTGATCAAACTCGCCAACGAGACCGCCAGTGAACTGCAAGGCAAGCCCTACAACGTCAGCCACGACGAGCTGGTCGACAACCGTTTCGTCAGCCCGCTCTAGGAGGTCCGCATGTTCAAGCGCAAATCATGGCTGAGCCGCTGCCTGACGCCCAAGACCGGTTTGCCGGTGCCGGTGGTGTGGAGCGCCAGCGGTCTGGCCTGGGTGTTGTTGATCGGCCTGTGGGCCGGGTTGTCCTACGGCGGCATCGTCCCGGGGATGTTCCTGCCAACGCCCGGCGCGGTGCTCGAAGCGGCGGTGCGCCTGAGCCGCGACGGCACCCTCGGCACGCATGTGTGGGCCAGTGTCGAAGTGGTGATGGTCGGCTTCATTGTGTCGTCGCTGGTGGCGGTGCCGCTGGGGTTGTTAATGGGCAGCTTTCGCATCGTCCAGGCATTCCTCGAACCGCTGGTGAACTTCATTCGCTACCTGCCGGTGACCTCGTTCGTGCCGCTGTTCATTTTGTGGATCGGCATCGGTCTGGAGCAGCGCGTGTCGGTGATCATCTTCGGCGTGTTCTTCCAGCAACTGGTGATGATCGCTGACGTCTCCAAAGGGATTTCCAAGGACCTGATCAACGCCTCTTACACCCTCGGCTCCAATCGCCGCGATGCGGTGCTGCATGTGATCGCCCCGGCCTCGGTGCCCGGCGTGCTCGACACCTTGCGCGTGACCATGGGCTGGGCCTGGACCTATCTGGTGGTGGCTGAACTGGTCGCGGCGTCGAGTGGCCTCGGTTACTTGAGTCTGAAAGCCATGCGCGGTTTTCAGGTCGACGTGATTTTCCTCGCCATCGCGATCATCGGTCTGCTGGGTCTGGTCACCGATCAACTGTTCCGCTTTCTCCGCTTGAGGGTTGCCGCATGGGCTCAGTAACCGCCGCCAATCATCGTTTCATCGAACCGCGTGCTGCCGCGCCGCAAGTGGACAAGGTCAGCCTGCGCTACAAAAAGCCCGATGGCGGTACGTTCACTGCGCTGGAACAGGTGTCGTTCGACGTGCCGGATCAGCAGTTCGCGGTGCTGGTCGGGCCGTCGGGTTGCGGCAAATCAAGTTTGTTGTACCTGACCGCTGGCCTCGCCGAGCCGACTTCTGGCGAGATCTACGTCGGCGGTCAGCAAGTGCAAGGCCCCGGTGCCGATCGCGGCATGGTGTTCCAGAGCTACACGCTGTTTCCGTGGCTGACCGTGCGGCAGAACGTCGAGTTCGGCCTCAAGCGGCGCGGCATGCCGGCGGCGCGGCGCAAGGAGATTGTCGATTATTACGTCAATGAGGTCGGCCTCAGTGGCTTCGCCGACAGCTACGCCAAACAACTGTCCGGCGGGATGATGCAGCGCGTGGCGATTGCCCGGGCGCTGGCCAATGATCCGCAGATCCTGCTGATGGACGAACCGTTCGGCGCACTCGACAGCCAGACCCGTTTGCAGATGCAACAGCTGTTGCTGCGGGTCTGGGGCAACAGCAAAAAGACCGTACTGTTCGTCACCCACGATATCGACGAGGCGATTCTGCTCGGCGATCGGGTCTATGTGATGGGCGCGAAGCCGGGGCGGATCAAGCAGATCCTCGACGTGCCGATCGAGCGCCCGCGCTCACTGGACATGGTCATGGAGCGCTCGTTTATCGATATGAAACGCGAGATTTTCGGGTTGTTGCATGACGACCTCGAGGAAGTGCATTGATCACATGAACCCCTGTAGGAGCTGCCGAAGGCTGCGATCTTTTGATCTTGTTTTTGAAGATCAACAGATCGCAGCCTCGTTTCACTCGACAGCTCCTACAGGGGGCAATTGGTGATCAGGGGGTGGCGGGCAGCAGGAACCGCGCAATCACCGGCAAATGATCGGAGATGCGCAGCGTATCGTCCTGGCGCACCATCGCCTCGATCCGTTTGATCTTCGGGCTGTAGAACAGGTAGTCGACGGTGCGATCCGGGCCATCGAGGCCGGGGTCGTTGGGGTAATGGGTCAGCCAGTGGGCGCGGTCGATGCCGCTGGCTTCGTTGTTGGTCGGGATCATCGGGTACTTGTCCCATAACAGATGCAGCGCGCTGTCCACGGAGTAGGGCTTGCGCTGTTCAGTGGGCAGGCGTTGGTACTGGCCCAGCGGCAGCAGATTGAAGTCACCGCCGATCAGCCATGGCAGGCCCTGGCTTTCGTACGTGTCGAGCACTTTGGCCACCGCCGTTACCTGCGCCCGCAAGGTGTCGTCCGGTTGGCTGGCGCGATCCAGATGGGTGTTGAACACCGTCAGTTGCCCGCCGTCGCTCAGCGGCAGTTTGGTGGCGAGCAGGGCGTCCTTGGGTTCGAACTGGCGCGAGATGAAATTCGCCGGGGGTACCGGCAATTGCAGGCGTTCGGCATGTTCGATGCGATAACGGCTCAGGGTCGCCAGTTGCCGGCCGACGCTGCCGAAGATGTGCGGGTCGGGGACAAAATCGGCCTTCCAGTCGAAGGCGTGGGCGCTGCATGGGTAAAGGTCGGTGACCCGTTCTTGCAGCAACTTGAGCTGATTCTGGTAATCGCTGGCCTTGGCGCCGTCATCCACCTCCTGCAGGAGCACTACGTCGGGCTGCTCGTCGCGAATCACCCGCGCCACTTCGTCGAGGCTGAAAGCCATGTCTTCCAGGGTTGGCGACTCGTCGTCGCCGTGGGCCAGATCGTTCCAGAACACGTAGCGCTTGCCCGCCAGGTACTGCACGTTCCAGGTCATGACTTTCAGGGCTTGTCCGGGCACCAGGGTCGGCGGCGTACCGATGCAGCTGACCGGCAGGGTTTCGCGGGCGCCGGGGCGCCAGGTCAGGCTGTAGATCAGCCCGCCGATCAGGACGCTGGCGAGCACAATCAGCAACAGGGTGTAGCGCAGTAGACGGGGCATGGCTCGGCTTATCGCGTTACAAAGGTGGCTTCGAGCATACCTGACGGTGAACGCTTGGCCCAAGGGCCACGAGGTCAGACCGCGCCGTTACGTTTGTCAGGCAATTCGCTGATCAGCATGAACAGGCGGAACAGCACCACACTGGTGAACAGTTGCAGGAAGCTGTGCGCGCTGTCGATCATGACCGCGATCAGCGGATTCTGTGGGTCGGGGTACACCGCCAGCGTCGCGCCCTTGAGCAGCCACAACGGCCCCATCACACACAGAATGCACAGCAGGATGCGCCAGAAATGCCCGCGCGTCAGGCGCAGGCTTTCCTTCATCGCCTGCAACGGCCCCATGCCGCGCAACACCAGCAGGTATTCACCGAACGCGAGCATCACCATCAGCATCAGGCCCGGCAGGAAATACAGCGACAGCCCCAGCAGGATCAGCAACGTATTGAGCGCCGTGAGCAGGGCGAAGCGCGGCCACAGGCGGGCGGACATCGCCAGCAGGTCGAGAGTGCGCGGGGCTTCGCCACGGGTGCGGGCGTCGAGGAACAGGATCAGCGCAGCGGTGTACAGCGGATACACCAGCAGGCCGACGACCACGCTGGCGGCGGAGAAACTGTCGGGGTCAGTGGCGTGATCCACAACTTGCTGCAGCGCGGCCTCGAAGATCACCAGCGGCAGACACAACTGCACGATGCTGGCCAGATGGCGTTTGAAAAAATACAGCGAGTCGCGCAGTACATCGAAGGCATTCATCAGTCGGTATCGCAGGTCGAAAACAGTGGCTCACTTTAACCGATGATGGGCGGGCCGACACAAACGTAAACATTCGGTAAAGGTCGTTGAAACATCCTGTCACTGCCTCCATTACAGAGGTGCGCCATGTCCACAGTGGACACGGGCAACGTTATCCCCGGCAATCTACGAGGTCGCCATGAACAGCGAAGAGCAAACCCTGATCGATGGACTGTTTTCCCGGCTGCAACAGGCCGAAACGGAGGCAGCCCCGCGCGACGCCCAGGCCGAGGCGCGGATCAAGGAACACCTGACCCGCCAGCCGGCGGCAGGTTATTTCATGACCCAGGCGATTCTGGTGCAAGAGGCGGCCATCAAGAGCCTCGACGAACAGAACAAGCAGCTGACCCAGCAAGTCCAGCAATTGCAGGCTGAACTGCAAGCGGCCAAGTCCCAGAGCGCGGCCCCGGCGCCAAGCGGCGGCGGTGGTTTCCTGTCGAGCATCTTCGGCGGCGGCACCTCGCGCCCGGCACCTGCCCCGAGCGCTCCGGCTTCCACCGGCGGCTGGCGTGAACCGGCGCCACAACAGAATTTTGGTGCGACGCCGCCACAACAGAACTGGGGTGCGCCTGCGCCTAACTATGCCCCGCAGCAAGCAGCACCGGCTGCGGGCAGCAGCTTCCTCGGCGGCGCCCTGAAAACCGCCGCTGGCGTGGCCGGTGGCGTGATGCTGGCGCAGGGCATCAGCAGTCTGTTCCATCACAACCAGCAGCCCGAAGAAATCGTTGAAGTGATCAAGGAAGAGCCGGCGCAAGTGGCTGACCAGAGCGGTAATGACTGGGGCAATGACCAGCGTGTGGCGGATAACGGTTTCTCCGGCAATGACCAGGGCGGATTCACTGACACCGACTACAGCGATGACAACTCGTCGTTCTTCGATGACGACGATTCGTTCGTCTGACTAACGGTCAGGCACCAGGCAACACCGTTTCTGTGGCGAGGGAGCTTGCTCCCGCTGGGGCGCGCAGCGGCCCTTTCTTTTAAAAAGAAGGGCCTGCTGCGCAGTCCGGCGGGAGCAAGCTCCCTCGCCACACTGCTTTTTACTGGCATACTGAGCGCCTTTTTCGGGCCTGGTGCCTGATTCCGCTTCGTGCGCTCGCGCGCTCACAGGAATTCCGGTGAAAAAAATCGCAGTGTTCGCCGATGTGCAGAACCTCTACTACACCGTGCGTCAGGCCTATGGTTGCCATTTCAACTACGCCGCGCTGTGGGCTGACATTAGCAAGCAAGGGCAGATCGTCGAGGCCTATGCCTATGCCATCGACCGTGGCGACAGCAAGCAGCAGCAGTTCCAGCAGATCCTGCGCAACCTCGGTTTCACCGTGAAACTCAAACCCTACATCCAGCGCAGTGATGGCTCGGCCAAGGGCGACTGGGACGTGGGCATCACCCTCGACATCATGGACGCCGCCGACCATGTCGACGAAATCGTCCTGGCCTCCGGTGACGGCGACTTCGACATGCTGCTCGAACGCATCATCAACAAGCACGGCGTGCAGGCAGTGGCCTACGGTGTGCCGGGCCTGACCGCCAACTCGCTGATCCGCGCCGCCAGCCGTTATGTGCCGATCGAAGGCGCGCTGTTGCTCAAAAATTGATTTTTGTACGGAGTTGAACCCGGTTTGGAACGCATTGCAGTCATCGACTTTGAAACCACCGGCCTGTCGCCGAACAGCAGCTGTCGCGCGACGGAAATCGCCGTGGTCATGCTGGAAAACGGCCGTATCGTCGAGCGTTACCAGAGCCTGATGAACGCCGGCGTGCGCGTCCCGGCGTTCATCGAACAACTGACCGGCATCAGCAACGCCATGCTGCGCAGTGCGCCGCCGGCAGAGCGGGTGATGGAAGAGGTCAACGAATTCGTCGGCTGCACACCACTGGTCGCGCACAACGCGTCATTCGACCAGAAGTTCTGGGACTTCGAACTGGGGCGGATCAAACGCACCCGCCTGCAGAACTTCGCCTGCTCACTGCTGCTGGCCCGGCGCCTGATGCCGGCGGCACCGAATCACAAGCTCGGCACCCTCACCACCTTCGCCCGCCTGCCGCACACCGGCCAGGCGCACAGGGCGATGGCGGATGCCGAGATGGCGGCCAACCTGATGGCGCATCTGGCGGAAGAACTGCGGCACAAGCATGGGGTGCGTGAGCTGAACCACGACCTGCTGTGCAAACTGCAGAAAGTCCCCGCCGCCAAAGTCAGCGAGCATCTACAGCGCTACCGCTGATCCCAAGAACGCTACAAATCCCCTGTGGGAGCGGGCTTGCTCGCGAATGCGGTGTGTCATTCGACAAAAACGTTGTCTGACACACCGCATTCGCGAGCAAGCCCGCTCCCACATTTGGATCCTCTGAGTTGCTGATTACTTGCCGTTGCCTTCGATATGGCTCAACGGCACGCGCTTCTCTATTGCGCTCGACAACACAATCGAGGTCTTGCTGAAGCCGAACTTCGCCACCCGATTGATCAACTCTTCCAACTCCGGCATCGAGCCCACCGCGCCCTTCATCATCACGCATGGATCGCCGGTCACTCGGAAGCATTCGGTCAGTTGCGGGATTTTCACCAGTTCGTCATACACCTTCTGGCTGCCATTCTGGTGCAGGCGCAGTTCGATCATGCACTGGATCGGCAAGCCGATTTTCGACAGGTCGATGTTTGCCTGATACCCGGTGATCACCCCGGACGCCTCAAGCTTGGCGACGCGTTCGGCCACCGCCGGGGCAGAGAGGTTCACCTTGCGCGCCAGATCGGCGTAGGACGCGCGACCGTTTTCCAACAGGGCGCTGAGCAGCATGCGGTCGTATTTGTCCAAGGCCGGACTCCTGAAATTGCCAGACTTTCGAAATCGCGGTTAATCCCGTCGATCTCCGTTGTTTCAAAAGTGTACCGGCGCGATAAACAGGTTTTGTAACTTATTTTTGCGCGCCGGCCTTTCTAGAATAATTCACACCCTGCCTCTGACTGTCGAGCTGCCCATGCCTGCCTTGCGCCGTTTTTCTCTGCCGCTGATCGCCGCGTTTTTCGCGCTGTACGTGATTTGGGGATCGACCTATCTGGTGATCCGTATCGGCGTCGAATACTGGCCGCCACTGATGCTCGGCGGCGTGCGCTTCGTGATTGCCGGCAGCCTGATGTATGCCTTCCTGCGCTGGCGCGGGGCGCCGGCGCCGACCTGGGCGCAGTGGAAAGCGGCGGGGATCATCGGGATTTTGCTGCTCAGTTTCGGTAACGGCGCGGTCAGTGTCGCCGAGCACACCGGCGTGGCGTCCGGCGTGGCCGCGTTGGCGGTGGCGACGGTGCCGTTGTTCACGTTGCTCTGCGGCTATTTCTGGGGCGCGCGCAATACTCGGCTGGAGTGGGCCGGGGTGGCGCTGGGGATTATCGGCATCGCCATGCTCAACATGGGTTCCAACCTGCAATCGAGCCCGATGGGCGCGGCGCTGCTGATTTTTGCGGCGGCAACCTGGGCGTTCGGCTCGGTGTGGAGCAAACACCTGCCGTTGCCGCAAGGGGCGATGGCCAGCGCGGTCGAGATGCTGGTGGGTGGCGTGGTGCTGCTGATCGGCAGCGCGGTCAGCGGCGAACACCTGCAAGCCTTGCCGCCGGTGGAAGGCTGGCTGGCCCTGGGTTATCTGATTTTCTTCGGCTCGATCATCGCCTTCAATTCCTACATGTACCTGCTCAAGCACGTGCGTCCGGCAGCGGCCACCAGTTATGCCTACGTCAACCCGGCGGTGGCGGTGTTGCTGGGGATCGTGTTTGTTGGCGAGAGCATTGGCATGGAAGAGGCGCTGGCGATGCTGGTGATCATCAGCGCGGTGGTGCTGATCGGTCTGCCGCAGTGGCGGCGCCCGGCGCGGCCGCTCGTCGTGGAGACGCCGAAGACCGCCATTCCAGCAGAGCAACGTGTGAATTAGGGTAAACTGCGCGCCATTGCACCCTTGTTTTGCGCAACCGCGCTGATTTTTCCTACGGTACTCCCATGACTTTCGCCTCCCTTGGCCTGATCGAACCCTTGCTGCGCTCCCTCGAGAAGCTCGGCTACCAGACTCCAACGCCGGTCCAGGCGCAAGCCATTCCGGCCGTTCTGGCCGGTCGCGACCTGATGGCTGCGGCCCAGACCGGTACCGGCAAGACCGCCGGTTTCGCCTTGCCGTTGTTGCAGTTGTTGGCCATGGAAGGGCCGAAAGTGGCCGCCAATTCGGCGCGTGCGCTGATTTTGGTGCCGACCCGCGAGCTGGCCGAGCAGGTTCATGAGTCGGTGCGCCAATACGCTGAAAACCTGCCATTGCGCACGTATGCGGTGTACGGCGGCGTTAGCATCAACCCGCAGATGATGAAGCTGCGCGGCGGCGTTGATGTGCTGGTCGCCACGCCGGGTCGCCTGATCGACCTGTTCCGCCAGAACGCGTTGAAACTCGATCAGTTGCAAACCCTGGTGCTGGATGAAGCCGACCGCATGCTCGACCTGGGCTTCTCCGAAGAACTGGCGAACATTTACCGCATGCTGCCGAAGAAGCGCCAGACGCTGCTGTTCTCTGCGACCTTCTCCGATGACATCCGCCTGCTCGCCGGGCAGATGCTCAACGATCCGCTGAGCATCGAAGTCAGCCCGCGCAACGTCGCGGCCAACACCGTCAAGCAGTGGGTGGTGACGGTGGACAAGAAGCGCAAGCCGGAACTGTTCGTGCACCTGATGCGCAAGAACAAGTGGAAGCAGGTGCTGGTGTTCGCCAAGACCCGTAATGGCGTCGATGCGCTGGTGGAAAAACTCCAGGGCCTGGGCATCAACGCTGACGGCATCCATGGCGACAAACCGCAGGCGACCCGCCAGCGTGCGCTGGATCGTTTCAAGCTCAGTGAAGTGCAGATTCTGGTGGCGACCGACGTCGCCGCGCGTGGTCTGGACATCGAAGATTTGCCGCTGGTGGTCAACTTCGACCTGCCGATTGTGGCCGAGGATTACATCCACCGCATCGGTCGTACTGGCCGTGCGGGCGCGACGGGCGAGGCGATTTCGCTGGTGTGCGCGGATGAAGTGAACATGCTCTCGGCGATCGAGATGCTCACGCGTCAGACCTTGAAGCGTCAGAACGAGCCGGACTTCGAACCTGAGCACCGCGTGCCGGATACCGACGCCAGCGGTCAGGTGATCAAGAAGCCGAAGAAACCGAAAAAGCCGAAAGCATCCGGCGGCGGTGGCAAGCGCAATCTGGGCAAGTGGGTCGACAGTGGCGACACCCAGGCGCCGGAGCCGTCGATCAAGCCTGTGCGTAAAGTGCCGGTGTTCAATACCGGGCCGCGTAAGCGCAAGCCTTGATCTGATGTGGCGTCTGTAAGGACGCCTTCGCGAGCAAGCCCGCTCCCACATGGGTCTTCATTGAAATGGAGAACTCCTGTGGGAGCGGGCTTGCTCGCGAAGGGCGCGCCGCGGTCTTCAGCGCTGGCGCTGCAACCACTCCAACATCCCCAGTCCCGCCGCCCGCCCGCTGGCAAAACACCCGGTCAGCAGATAGCCGCCCGTCGGCGCTTCCCAATCCAGCATCTCGCCCGCACAAAACACTCCCGGCAACGCCTTGAGCATCAAACGCTGATCCAGCGCTTCGAACGTCACGCCACCGGCACTGCTGATCGCTTCATCCAGCGGCCGCGTTTTTACCAAAGTCAGCGGTAACGCCTTGATCGCCCGCGCCAACAGCGCCGGATCAGCAAACGTTGCTGCATCGCTCAGCTCTCGCAACAACGCCGCTTTCACCCCATCAATCCCGACCTGACTGTACAGATGCTTGGCCATCGAACGCGAGCCGCGGGGTTTGCTCAACGCGGCCTGTAATTTATCCACAGGACGGCCGGGCAGCAGATCGATGTGCACGGTGGCTGAACCCTGCGTATTGATCGCCTCGCGAATCGGTGCCGACAGCGCATAGATCAGGCTGCCTTCGACCCCAGTCGCGGTAATCACGCATTCGCCCAGGCGCGGGATATCGTCGTTCAAACCGATGGCGACATTTTTCAGCGGTGCGCCGGCGAATTTACTGACAAGGAACTCGCTCCAGGCCTGCACCTCGAAGCCACAATTGCTCGGCTGCAACGGCGCCAGTCCTACGCCTTTTTGCTCAAGGGGCAGCATCCACGCGCCATCCGAACCCAGCCGCGACCAACTGCCGCCGCCGAGGGCGAGCAGGGTGGCGTCGGGTTTGACGGTGATTTCGCCGTCGGGGCTGGCGATGCGCAGCGCATCGTGTTCATCCCAGCCGAGCCAGCGATGGCGGGTGTGGATAACCACGCCGCTGTCGCGCAGGCGTTTGAGCCAGGCGCGCAGCAGCGGTGCGGCTTTCATGTCGGTGGGGAACACCCGGCCGGAGCTGCCGATAAAGGTTTCGATGCCCAGATCATGGATCCAGCGGCACAACGCGTCGGCGTCGAAACCGCGCAGCAAGGGCGCTATCTGCGGCGCGCGTTCGGCGTAGCGCGCGAGGAACGCCGGGTAAGGCTCGGAGTGGGTGATGTTCATACCGCCGACCCCGGCCAGCAGGAACTTGCGACCGACCGAGGGCATGCCGTCATACAGATCGACGCGCACGCCGGCCTGGCTCAGCACTTCGGCGGCCATCAGGCCGGCGGGGCCACCGCCGATGATGGCGACGTGAGCGGGAAGGGGGGCAGAAGTCTGGGTCATGGCGTGCGCTGCGGTATGGCGGGATAAGGCGCGCATTCTAACAGCGCAGAGCAATGTGGGAGATCTCTGTGGGAGCGAGCCTGCTCGCGAAGACGTCGGTAGATTCAACATCCAGTTGACTGACACACCGCCTTCGCGAGCAAGCTCGCTCCCACAGGGGTATTTAGTGGATTCGATACCTGGTTAAAAATTAGTCAGTGTGCTGCAGGCCATGAGCGATATGGTCTGTAGTCCCTTTCGCTCAGGTTATCCACAGGCCGTTCCACAGCCATTGTGGGTAACGCAGCACAGCTTAGTGACAACCGTGTGACGTCCAGACCCGTTGCGCACTGTGATGGAGGATGCCGTGGCGGCGGGCGAGGGCGTGGCGATCCTTGCTGTAGCCGCCGCCGATCACGCCGACCACCGGGATGTCGCGGCCCAGGCAGTGACGCATCACGCTTTCATCGCGGGCGGCGACGCCTTCGTCTGTCAGCTGCAGATAACCGAGGGCGTCGTCCTTGTGCACATCGACCCCGGCGTCGTACAGCACCAGGTCCGGTTGATACAGCGGCAGCAGGTAGTTAAGGGTGTCATCCACCACCTGCAGATAGTCGGCATCGCCCATACCTTTGGGCAGCGGAATGTCCCAGTCGCTTTCGGCCTTGCGTGCCGGAAAGTTCTTTTCGCAGTGCAGGGAAACGGTGATCGCCTCCGGGGTGTCCTGCAGGATCCGCGCGGTGCCGTCGCCCTGATGCACGTCGCAATCGAAGATCAGCACTCGGTTCACTCGACCGCTTTGCAGCAGGTAATGGCTGATGATCGCCAGGTCATTGAAGATGCAGAACCCGGCCGGGTAGTCGTAGTGGGCGTGATGGGTCCCGCCGGCCAGGTGACAGGCCAGACCATGCTCCAGGGCTTTTTCCGCCGCCAGAATCGAGCCACCGACCGCACGCACCGTGCGCCGCGCCAAGGCTTCGTTCCATGGCAGGCCGAGGCGCCGCTGATCTTCGCGGGACAACTCGCCGCTCATGTAACGTTCGATATAGCGACGGTCATGGGCCAGGGCGAGGATGTCGTTGGGGCAGATCTCGGGACGCAGCAGGTCGGCGTCGCGGGTCAGGCCGCTGTCGACCAGGTGATCGCGCAGCAAGCGGAACTTGTCCATGGGAAAGCGGTGATCCGCCGGAAACTCGGGGCTGTAGTCTTCGTGGTAGATCAGCGGCAGTGGCATGGTGATTTCGTATGGCTGTTGAAGATTGGGAACGCAGGAAAGAGTGAACGATCCTACCAGCGATGTAGACTTGCGGCATGGAAATGGAGGGGCATGATGGAGCCGATTCAGCAACTCGAAAGCGCACGCCTGTTGATGCGTCAGTGGCGCGACGAGGATTTGCCGGCATTTGCGGCGATGTGCGCCGATCCGCAGGTGATGCGCTACTTTCCGGCCCCGCTCAGCCGCCTGGAAAGTGCGTCAATGATCGGCCGGGTGCGCGGGCATTTTGCCGAGCACGGTTTCGGTCTGTGGGCGCTGGAGCGCAAGGACAGCGGTGAGTTCATCGGTTTTACCGGCCTCGGCGTGGTCGGTTTCGATGCGCCGTTCACTCCGGCGGTGGAAATCGGCTGGCGTCTGGCCCGCGAGCATTGGGGCCTCGGCTATGCCAGTGAGGCGGCGTGGACGGCATTGCGCGCAGGCTTTGATCGGCTGGGGCTGAAGGAGATCGTGTCCTTCACCGCGCAGAGCAATCTGCCGTCGGAGAAAGTCATGCAGGCGATTGGCATGCAGCACGATCCGGCCGATGATTTCGATCACCCCAAAGTTGCTGTCGATCACCCCTTGCGCCGGCATTTGTTGTACCGAATTACCAGGGAGCAATGGCTGCAAACCCTGCATGGCTAAGCCGACACGGACGTTTACAATGGCGCGACAGTGGCTCGCGCCAGAACCTGAATGGGCCGCCGCAGCCAAGACTGCGCGGCATAGCGTTGTGTGAGGAGAGTCTGAATGAGCCAAGTGTTGGAAGATCTGGTCGACCTGCTGACCCTGGAACCGATCGAGGAAAACCTGTTCCGTGGCCGCAGCCAGGACTTGGGTTTCCGTCAGTTGTTCGGCGGGCAGGTGCTCGGTCAGTCGCTGTCGGCGGCCAGTCAGACGGTTGAAGAGGCGCGCCATGTGCATTCGATGCACGGCTATTTCCTGCGCCCGGGCGATGCCAAGTTGCCGGTGGTGTATTCGGTGGATCGCGTGCGTGATGGCGGCAGCTTCAGCACCCGTCGGGTCACAGCGATCCAGAAGGGCCACCCGATCTTCACCTGCAGCGCGTCGTTTCAGTATGACGAGGCAGGCTTTGAGCATCAGAGCCAGATGCCGGTGATGGTCGGCCCGGAAAACCTGCCGTCGGAGCTGGAACTGACCCAGCAACGCGCGCACCTGATCCCCGAGCATATGCGCGAAAAACTGCTGTGCCCGAAACCGATCGAAGTGCGCCCGGTCACTGAAAAAGACCCGTACAACCCACAACCGGCGGATCCGGTGAAATACGTGTGGTTCCGTGCCGACGGCGCGTTGGCGGATATTCCGGCGCTGCACAAATACCTGCTGGCCTATGCCTCGGACTTCGGTTTGCTGACCACTTCGATGCTGCCGCACGGCAAGTCGGTCTGGCAGAAAGACATGCAGGTCGCCAGCCTCGATCACGCGCTGTGGTTCCACAATGATCTGCGCGCCGATGACTGGCTGCTCTATGCGATGGACAGTCCGTGGGCCGGCAATTCCCGGGGTTTCTCCCGTGGCAGCGTGTACAACCGCGCCGGGCAACTGGTGGCGTCGGTGACCCAGGAAGGCCTGATTCGTCACCGCAAGGACTGGGCATGAGCCTGAGCGATGTGAAGCACTGGGTGTTCGACATGGACGGCACCCTGACCGTCGCCGTGCATGACTTTGCGGCGATCCGCGTGGCGCTGGAGATTCCGCCCGAGGACGACATTCTCACCCACCTCGCTTCGCTGCCGGCCGAGGAGGCCGCGGCGAAACACGCGTGGTTGCTGGAGCATGAGCGCGATCTGGCGCTGGGTTCGAAACCGGCTGCCGGTGCGGTGGAGCTGGTGCGCGACCTGCACGGGCGTGGCTATCGCCTGGGCATTCTGACCCGCAATGCGCGGGAACTCGCGCATGTGACGCTCGACGCCATCGGCCTGGCCGACTGCTTCGCCGTGGAAGATGTGCTGGGCCGCGATGAAGCGCCACCGAAGCCGCATCCCGGCGGATTGCTGAAACTGGCCGAAGCCTGGAACGTTCCGGCCAACGAGATGGTGATGGTCGGGGACTACCGCTTCGACCTCGATTGCGGGCGGGCGGCAGGGGCGCGGACGGTGCTGGTGAATCTGCCGGACAACCCGTGGCCGGAGCTGACGGACTGGCATGCGCAAGATTGTCTCGAGTTGCGGCGGATGCTTTTGGCCTGAGATCTTCGGTGCCTGTCAGATTGCCTTCGCGAGCAAGCTCGCTCCCACAGGGGAATGCATTCCAACTGTGGGAGCGGGCTTGCTCGCGAAGAGGCCAGAACGGCCACCGCAAGGATTACTGATCAAACAGCGCTTTCTGCCCCTCAGGCGACGTCAACATCCCATCGCCGTTATGCCCGACACCGGGCACTTCAACCAGCCGCTGATTGACCCCTTCCGGATGGCGGCGCAGTAGGTAACTGAAAAACGCCTTGCCCCGCTCCAGTCGATACGCGCCCTGCGCCTCGGCGGCGCAACTCTTGTCCAGCGCCGGATGTTGCGGGTCGGTGTCCTGCTGCCCCAGCAGATAAATCACCTCGCGTTTGATGTAACTGCTTTCAAGCTGCATCGGCGTTTGCCCACCGGCGTACACCGGCATGTCGGTCAGACCGTATTTCCAGCGATTGAAGCCCGGGCACTGTGCGTGATCGAACGCCACTGGCCGCTGTTCGTTGAAATAAGCGTACGACGACGGATTGGCCACCACATACCGCAGGCGAATGCCGTTGGCCTTCAGCGCCGGCTGATCCTTGACCAGCAGGGCGTAGCGCTGCACCACTTGTCCGCCACCGGAATGGCCGAAAATCACGATCTGCTGCACATCCGGAAACTGTTTGCGATCACTGACCCGGGCGACGATGGCGTCGAGTGCGGCGTAGGAGCTCAGCGGCTTCGGCCCTGTGGATAAACCGCCGCCCATCCACTCGTTGCCTTTCCAGCGCAGCAAAGTGTTGGGCAGGGAGTACAGGGCGACGTCGCTTTCGTTGAGAAACTGCGGCGCGATCACCAGCGTGTGCGCCGTTTGCCCGGCCAGTTCAGTGGCGCGTTCGGCACTCTTGCGGTAGGTCTCGGCATTGCGCAGACGACCGTGAATGACGATCAGCACCCGCTCGATTTTTTCCGGTGCCGGGCTGATGCCGACGGCCATTTCGCCGGCCTCGAATTGCAGGCGTCCGGGGCTGATGGCATCGACGCCCGCCGCATGGGCGTTGCCGCCGATGATCAGTAAAGCCAAAAGCCATTTGCGCATTTACAGGTTTTTCGCCGCGAAGGTATCGCACTGGCCGACCTGGCCTTGGGCGAAACCGGTTTTGAACCAGCGCACCCTTTGCGCCGACGTGCCATGGGTAAACGAGTCCGGCACCACACGGCCCTGACCCTGTTGTTGCAGGCGATCATCACCGATGGCGTTGGCCGCATTCAAGGCCTCTTCGACGTCACCCGGTTCCAGCCAGTTCAGGCGCTTCTGCGCATGGTAGGCCCAGACGCCGGCGAGGCAGTCGGCCTGCAATTCCTGGCGCACCAGCAAACCGCCGTCGCCCTGCATCTGCCGGCCTTGCTGACGGGCCGCCTGAATTTTTGCCGAGACGCCGAGCAACGTCTGCACATGGTGGCCGACTTCGTGCGCAATCACGTAAGCCTGAGCGAAGTCGCCGGCAGCCTTGAAGCGCTGGGCCATTTCCTGGAAGAAGGCCATGTCCAGATAAACCTTCTGATCCGCCGGGCAATAGAACGGGCCGGTCGCCGAAGTCGCCAGACCGCAGGCGGAATTCACCCGATTGCTGAACAGCACCAGGGTCGGGTCCTTATATTGGCGGCCGGCCTGCTGGAAAATCGCGCCCCAGGTGTCTTCGGTATCGCCAAGGATCGACCGCACGAATTCGGCCTGCTGGTCGTTGGCCGGTGGCGCCTGACGGGTTTGCGTCGAAGCCGGTGCCGATTGCTCGGTCATTTGCCCGGTGAGCTGGCCGAGGATCTGCAACGGATCCTGGCCTGTGATCCAGCCGATGCCGACGATCAGCAAAATCGCCCCCAGACTCAGACCCTTGCCGCCACCGAAACGCATGCCGCCGCCACCGCCGGTATCATCGCCACGGGCATCGACGACGTTGTCACTGCGTCGGCCTTTTTTCCATAGCATGTGGGAAATCCTCTTTCTGTACGTGGTGATGAGTGTTGCTGGTGTGAGAGTGTGGCGCCAGTCCGGTCGTCCGTCTATTCGCGCACACGCCAACAGGCCCGGCCTCGGGTGACGAGGGCGGGCCTGTTATTGACGAGCGTGTACGCGACTAATTCAATCCGTTGGCGGATTTCTCTCGGCGCGCTGTGCGTCAGCGATCGAATGCATCCCACACCGGGGCGAAATCCGGGCTGACCTGACGCTGATTCTTCGGCAGTGCGGCGATCAGTGCGCGGTCTTCAGCGTCCAGTTCAACCTGCAGCGAAGCCAGGTTCGCCAGTTGATTGGCGCGGCTGCTGGCCTTGGGAATCGCCGCCACGCTGTCCTGATCCAGCAGCCATTTCAACGCGACCTGAGTCGGCAGCACGCCGTGTTTTTCGGCAATCTGCTGAATCTGTGGAATCTCCGAGACCTTGTTACGCGCCAATGGCGTGTAGGCCGTCAGTGCCAGATCGTGTTGGCGGGCATAGTCGAGCAGGGCGTTCTGGCCGAGCAGGACGTGGTACTCGACCTGGATCGCCGAGAGGGGAATACCGTATTCCTCGACGACTGTGCGCAGCAGCGGCAGAGGAAAATTCGCCACACCGATATTGCGTGCCAGACCCTGTTCCTTGAACGAGGCCAACGTGTCGAGGGTGCGCGGCAGATCCCAGTCAGTGCTCGGCCAGTGGATCATGAACAGGTCGACGTAATCGCTGCGCAAGGCCTTGAGGCTGCGCTGCATCGAGTGGCGCATCGCGTCGGGTTGTAACTGATCCCACCAGACCTTGGTGGTGACATGAATCTGCTCGCGGGGTGTCGGTGTGTTCGCCAATGCTTGTCCGACGGCGTCTTCGTTGTTGTAGGCCGCTGCCGTGTCGATGTGCCGGTAGCCGAGTTCCAGCGCTTGCTCGACGGCACGGGTGCATTCGTCGCCGAGCATCGGCCAGGTGCCGAGGCCGAGTTTCGGCATGTTCAAACCCAGGGCGTTAACGATGTGCTGCATGGTCGATCTCCTGTTCGAAAGCAGTGATGCCGGCGATATGCCGGGCGGCGATGTAACCGAAAGTCAGCGCCGGGCCGAGGTTGATCCCGCCCGCCGGATAGTGCCCGCCCATGATGCTGGCCATGTCGCCACCGGCGGCGTAGAGCCCGGCGATGGGGCGGGCATGGGCGTCGAGCACTTGCGCATGCGGGTTGACCTTGAGCCCGGCAAAGGTACCGAAGCAGCCCGGTTGGACTTTCACGGCATAGAAGGGGCCTGTCTCTATTGGGGCAACGCAAGGGTTGGGAAGGTTCGCCGGATCGCCCTGTTTGCGGTTGTAGGGCGTTGCGCCGCGACCGAACAACGGGTCCTCGCCGTGGCGTGCATGGCGGTTGTAGTCCTCCACCGTGTGGCGCAACCCGCTGGGGTCGATACCGCAGGCGCTGGCCAATTCTTCAAGGGTGTTGCCGGTTTTCAGATAGCCGCTGCGGATAAATCCTGACACCGGTACGGGAAATGGCCGCGACATGCCCAAGCCATAACGCCGTTGAAAGGCGCGGGTGCAGATCAGCCACGAGGCGACTTCTTCGCCTTCAGGCGTGGCGGCAACCATGGCGCTGACGTAGTCGTAGTAACCGTTGGCTTCGTTGACGAAGCGTTGGCCGTTGCGCAGTACGCCAATAATTCCCGGCTTGCCGCGTTCGATGATGTGTGGGAAATGGCCGATGCTGCCGTCGGCATGGGGCACTTGCGAGACCGGCGCCCAGGCCACGGGCGAAGCCACGTCGGTGTTGACCGTGGCGCCGACACTTTCGCCCAGGCGCAGGCCGTCGCCATTCACCGCCAGCGGCGGCAGTGCCCAGTGTTCATGACCCGTGGGCGTGCGCGGAAACAAGGCCTTGCGTCGCTCGATGTCGTTGGCAAATCCACCGGCGGCCAGCACCACGGCTTTGCGTGCATGAATGCGGATCGGACCTTTGGCGCTGCTGACCAGCGCGCCGCAAACCCCTGCTTCATCGCGCAGCAGTTCAGTCACTGGCGCCGACGCCCAGAGCAGGACGCCAAGGTCCTCGGCGGACTTCGCCAGTCGTGCGACCAGCGCCACACCGTTGACCAGTTGCATGGCCCGGCCGTGTACCGCGAGGTCAAGCAAGTGCCGGGTAAAACGCCGGGTTACGTGCCACGCGGCTTTCAGTGATCGGCTGAGATTGAGGAACGCCGCAAGGTCGGCGCCGGCCATGATTGGCATGCCCATGAAGGAGGTTTCGCGCATGGTTGTACGCAGGCGCTTGAGCAGGCGTCCGACTTGTCGTCCGTCGTAAGGCGCCGCGATGACCGAGCGACCGCCCGTGCCCGCGCCGGGTGTATCGCCATGAATGTCGGCGATGGTATTGCCGTCGGCAAATTGCAGAGCGGTGTGCTGTTCAAAAAACGCGACCATGCGCGGCCCGGCGGTGAGGAAGGCATCGACCATTGCCGGGTCGTAATACTCGCCGAGTTCGTGGCGCAGGTAAGTGCGCGGTTGCTCAACGTCCTCGACGATGCCGGCGCGCCGGGCCAGCGGATTGCACGGCACCCACGCCCAGCCGCCGGACCACGCGGTGGCACCGCCGAATACCGGATCTTTTTCAACCACGATGACTTTCAGACCATGCCACGCCGCAGTGACCGCTGTGGATAAACCGGCGGCACCGGAGCCGACGACCAGAACGTCGCAGTCGATTTCGGGAAGTTCGGCAGGCATCAGGCAAAGCTCCGCAGCAGGGTTTATTGGAATTGGATTCCAGAAACTAACCAATGAAGCGTGGCTGCAACAAGGCTTGTTTCAGTAAAGTGGGCGGTTATCGCCCGGCCAGTTCCGGATTTCGCTTTGTGTGAGATGTCTTCTAGAATCGGCAAAATTTCACTTGGATTTCCCCATGGCCGGCAGTCAGATCGAACGGGTTTTCAGCGTGCTCGAAAGCCTCACCAGTGAGCCGCGCGGGCTGCCGATGCAGACCCTCGCCGAACAACTGGACATCCCGAAAAGTGCCACTCACCGGATGCTCGCCGAGCTGATTCGCCTGGGTTACGTGCGGCAGAATGCCGACACTTTGCGCTATCACTTGTCGACCAAACTGGTGGCGATGGGGTTTCAGTATCTGTCGAGCAGCGGTGCCGACATCGTGCAGCCGGTGCTGGATCGACTGGCTCAGGAAACCGGTGAACTGGTGCGTCTGGGGGTGATCGATGGCGAGCGCCAGACCTGGATCGCCAAGGCACAGGGCGCACGCACGGGCTTGCGTTATGACCCGGACATGGGGCGCGATGCGCCGCTGTTCTACACCGCCTCCGGGCATGCATGGCTGGCCTGCATGAGCGATGCCGAGGCGTTGTCGCTGGTCGAGCGCCAGGGCGCGGAAGTACCGGTGGGCGTCGGGCCGAATGCGCCGCGCTCCAATATCGAACTGCTGGAGCGCCTGCGCCTGGCGCGGGAACAGGGTTATGCCTGTGTCGAGGAAAGTTCGGCGGTGGGCACCTCGGCGATTGCCGCGGTGGTCAAGCATCCGGTGGACGGGCGAGTGATCGGCGTACTGAGCATTGCCGGGCCAAGCGCACGGATGCCCGGCGCGCGACTGCACGAATTGGCGCCGTTGCTGGTGAAGTTCACCGAGGAGTTGTCGGCGGCGAGTCTGGCGTCTGAGTTATTCATCTGACCTATCCCCTGTACGAGCTGCCGAAGGCTGCGATCTGTTGATCTTGACCTTAAAAACAAAGTCAAAAGATCGCAGCCTGCGGCAGCTCCTACAGGTCAGGCGTTGGTATGAAGTTGTGCGGTGTTCGCACGGTTTTCCCATCACTGGGTGTTTGATTGTGGAACGTGGTTCTAAATTGTTGCTGGAGTGACTTTTCCAACAACAATCACAAAAGGATCGCGTCTTGACTCCGCCCCTTCGTATCGCCCTGATCGGCGCTGGCAACATGGGCCAGCAGCATTACCAGCACCTGCAAACCCTCAACGAAGCCCGCTTATGCGCAGTGGCCGATCCCGGCCCGCAGGCTGCCGCGCTGGCGGGGCAGTGGGGCGTGGCGTATTTCGCCGATCATCGGCAGATGCTGGAGCAGGCGCGGCCAGACGCGGTGATCGTGGCCAATCCGAATAATCAGCACGTCAGCACCGCCCTGGATTGCCTCGCCGCCGGGGTTCCAGTGTTGCTGGAGAAACCGGTCGGCGTGCACCTGGATGAGGTGCGTGAGCTGGTGGCAGCGGTCAAACGCTGTGGCGTGCCGGTGCTGGTCGGCCATCATCGGCGGCACAATCCGCTGATCGTGCGCGCCCATGAGTTGTTGCGCAGCGGCGCGCTCGGGCGGCTGACCACGGTTACCGCGCTGTTCCAGTTACGCAAACCCGACCGATATTTCGAGATCCCGTGGCGCCGTGAACCGGGGGCGGGCCTGTTGCTGACCAATCTGATTCACGACCTCGATCTGCTGCGTCACCTGTGCGGTGAAGTGCAATCGGTGCAGGCCGTCACCGACAACGCGGTGCGTGGTTTTGCCAACGAGGACAGCGTGGCGCTGTTGCTGCAATTTGCCGACGGTGCACTCGGTACGCTGAGCGGTTCTGATGCGGTCGCCGCGCCGTGGAGCTGGGAGCTGAATTCCGGGGAAAACCCGGTCTACCCACGTCAAGTCGATCAGCCGTGTTATCTGCTGGCGGGTACCGCCGGGGCGCTGAGCATTCCGCAACTCAAGCGCTGGCATTACGCTGCCGATCAAGTCGATGCCGGTTGGCACGAGCCTTTGCTCGCGGTGCAGGAACATTGCGCGGCCGGGGACGCGTTGCGTTTGCAACTGCAACATTTTGTGCAGGTCGCGCGGCGTGAAGTCGAACCGCTGGTCAGTGCCGCCGATGCCGCGCGAACATTGGCGCTGGTCGAGGCGATTCGCGAGGCGGCGGCCAGCGGTCGTACCTGTTCCCCTGCAGTGGTCGAGGCTTGAACATGAACGAACGAATCCTGTCCCTGGCCAGTCTCGCCGTACTCGAATTGTCGCCACCGCAAATGGTCGAGGTGGCGGCGCGTGCCGGTTACAGCCATGTCGGCTTGCGTCTCGAGCCGGCGACGCCCGAGGAATATCACTTTCCGTTGGTGGCCGATGCTGATTTGCGGCGTCAGACACTGGCGCGTTTGCGCGACACTGGCATCGCTGTGCTCGATGTGGAAATCCTGCGCTTGAAACCGCAAACCGTGGTCGCCGATTTTGAGCAATTGCTGGCCGTCGGTGCGGAGTTCGGCGCCAGTGAGTTACTGGTCGCCGGCAACGATCCTGACGAGCAACGGCTCACCGACAATTTTGCTGCGCTGTGTGATCTGGCGGCACCTTACGGCTTGCATCCGCATCTGGAGTTCATGCCCTGGACCGATGCGCGCAACCTCGAGCAGGCGTTGCGCATCGTTGCCAACGCCGACCGGGAAAATGCCGCGGTGCTGGTCGATGCCTTTCATTTCGATCGCTCCGGCTCACGGCTGGAGGATCTGGCCCACGTCGCGCCTGCGCGCCTGCGTTATGCGCAATTGTGTGATGTGGCGGGCCCGAGACCGGCGGACATGGCCGAGATCTTGCGTCAGGCGCGCAATGAGCGGCGGTTTCCCGGCGAGGGCGATTGTGACTTGCTCGGGTTGCTGAAAGCGCTGCCGACTAATCTTGCGTTGAGCCTGGAAATTCCTGCGGTGAAATTGCTCGAGCAGGGCGTGAGTGGATTGCAGCGGGCGCAGATGGCGATTGATAGCACCCGAGCGTTGTTGGCGCAGCTTTAAGCGCTGCTGCGCACCTGTCGCGGGCAACCCCGTTGCCACAGGGACAGGGTTGTTCCAGTGGCGACGAGACTTGCCTGCGAAGATTTTTGATCTTTTTTGCAACACAAGGAAATCCGATGACCGTCAGCACCCCGCTCTCTGGTGTCAACCAACCCTTCAAGGGGATCTTGCTGATTGTCGTGGCGACTTTCCTGTTCTCCAGCCACGACGCCCTGTCGAAATACCTCTCGGGTTTCTACCCGATCATCATGGTGGTGTGGGCGCGGTATCTGGTGCACACCTTGCTGATGGCGGGGATTTTCCTGCCGCAGTCGGGGTTGCGCGTGCTGCGCACCAAGCGGCCGTTGTGGCAGTTGGCGCGGGCGTTGTGCCTGCTCGGCACCAGTCTGTTTTTCACCACTGCGCTGCTGTACATCCCGCTGGCCGAGGCCACGGCGGTCAACTTTCTTGCGCCGGTGCTGGTGACGGCCCTGTCGGTGCCGCTGCTCAAGGAACGGGTGACGCGCGGACAGTGGATCGCGGTGATCTGCGGTTTTATCGGGGTGCTGATCATCGTCCATCCGGGCGGCGAGCTGTTCACTCCGGCGGTGCTGCTGCCGTTCTGCTCGGCGCTGTTTTTCTGCTTCTATCAACTGCTGACGCGCAAGCTCGCAGAAGTCGACAGCCCGACCACCAGCAACTTCTTCGCCGGGTTGTGCAACACCTTGGTGATGAGTGCGCTGGTGCCGTTCTTCTGGCAAGTGCCAACGTTGTCTCACGCCGTGTTGATGCTGGCGCTGGGCAGCTGCGGGATGACCGCGCACCTGTTTCTGACCCAGGCGTTCCGCCATGCCGCGCCGGCATTGCTGGCGCCGTTCGGTTATTGCCAGATCGTGTTTGCCGGGTTGTTGGGGTGGGTGGTGTTCAATCACACGCCGAGTCTGTTGACGGTGATCGGGATTGCGGTGATCTGTTGCAGCGGCCTGGCGGCGGCGTGGCAGCAGAGCCGTAAGTGAGATAAAGACACAACCCTGTGGGAGCGGGCTTGCTCGCGAAGGCGGTGGATCAGTCGACATCAATGTTGAATGTCAATCCGCTTTCGCGAGCAAGCCCGCTCCCACAGGGTGAGGGTGGTGTAGGCAGGTTACTCGGTAACGTCTGGAATCTTGCGCGGCGCCATGAAGTACATCCAGGTCAGCGCCAGGAAGTACATCGCCGGAATCAGCGTGAACAACACGGTGTAGTTGTTGTTGGTGACGGTCAGGATGTGGCCGACGATCTGGGTCATGAACATCCCGCCGATCGCTGCGCACATGCCGCCGAAACCGAACACCGTGCTCATCATGTGCTTGGGCGTGTAGTCCATCACCAGGCTCCAGATGTTCGCAGTCCAGGCCTGATGCGCGCCGATGGCCAGAGAGATTGCCGCGACGGCGACCCACAGATTGCTCGAACCGGCGGCCATGATCACGCCGATGATGCAGCAGGCGAACAGGAACATCGACAGCAGCCGCGCCTTGATCGAGTTCATCCCGCGACCGATCAGGAACGACGACAGAATGCCGCCGCCGACGCTGCCGAAGTCGGCCGTCACGTAGATGATGATCAGCGGAATACCCATCTGGGTCACGTTGATGCCCAGGTTGTATTGCTGATTGAGAAACGGCGGCAGCCAATACAGGTAGAACCAGAACACCGGCGCTGTCAGCGAATAGGCGAGGGCGAACGCCCAGGTGCCACGCATGCGCAGGATTCGTGAAAACGGTACGCGGGCCTGTTCCGGTTCGACTTCCTGCTGGATGTAGTCGAGTTCGGATTTCTTCACTCGTGGATGGTCTTCCGGGTTGAAGTATTTCAAGCCCCAGAACAGCAGCCAGATTCCGCCGAGGGCCGACATGCACAGGAACGCCGCCTGCCAGCCCCACACGTGGAGAATCAGCGGCAACAGCATCGGCGTGAACATGGCGCCGACGTTGGTCCCGGCGTTGAAGATGCCGGTGGCCACCGCGCGTTCACCGGCCGGGAACCACAGGCGCGTGGTTTTCACGCAGGCCGGGTAGTTGGCCGCTTCGGTCAGGCCGAGGATGAACCGGCAGACCATGAAGCCGACGGCCGAAGTCGCCAGACCGTGCGCGCCGGTGGCCAGGCTCCAGAGCAGCACTGCGCAGAAGAACACGCGTTTCACGCCGACCCGGTCGATCAGGCGTCCCTGCAGGACGAAACCAATCGCGTAGCCGACCTGAAACCAGAAGTTGATGTTGGCGTAATCCATCGCCGTCCAGCTCATTTCCTTAGCGAGGATGGGCTGCATGACGCCGAGGGCGGCGCGGTCGATGTAGTTCAGGGTCGTGGCGAAAAACACCAGCGCCAGCATGCCCCAACGGGTCTTGCCGACAGCCATGGCGCCGCGGATCTTGTCGCCGATGCCACCCGTGGCAGTGCTCATGGCCGGGGCCATGCGGGAAGTCTGTGAAGGAATCATTGTTCCACCCGTTTTTGAATTTGTTATGTGGTGTTGTTTGCACGCACTGCGACCGAAGGTTCATTTCCGGACTCAATGTGAAGTCGATGGTGGGCAGTGGACGAAAAATCGTCAATTCGTCGAAACGCCATAGTGTTCGATAATCGCACGCAAAACTAACCGGCTGGTACACTTTAAATTGCTGCTGAAGACGATGCAGCCAATAATTTCCTCACGATAAAAACGATCCCCTGTAAAAAACTGCAGCGCAGTCCCGGGAGTAGAAACATGCAGCGTTCCATTGCCACCGTTTCCCTGAGCGGCACCCTGCCGGAAAAGCTCGAAGCCATTGCCGCCGCCGGGTTCGACGGCGTCGAGATTTTCGAGAACGATCTTCTGTATTACGACGGCAGCCCGCGGGAAATCAGGCAGATGTGCGCTGACCTGGGGATCGCCATCACCCTGTTCCAGCCGTTCCGCGATTTCGAGGGCTGCCGCCGTGATCGACTGGCGCGCAATCTGGAGCGGGCCGAGCGCAAATTCGACCTGATGCAGGAACTGGGCACCGATCTGGTGTTGGTCTGCAGCAACGCCTCGGCGGACAGCATCGGCGATCAACAGATTCTCGTCGATGACCTGCGCCTGCTGGCTGAACGGGCCGGCGCTCGCGGGTTGCGCATCGGCTATGAAGCGCTGGCCTGGGGCCGGCACGTCAATACTTATCAACAGGTCTGGGACATCGTCCGCCAGGCCGATCACCCGGCCCTCGGCGTGCTGCTCGACAGCTTTCACACCTTGTCGCTGAAAGGTGACCCAAGCGCGATTGCCGACATTCCCGGCGACAAGATCTTCTTTGTGCAAATGGCCGACGCGCCGATCCTCGCCATGGATGTTCTGGAATGGAGCCGGCATTTCCGTTGCTTCCCGGGGCAGGGCGAATTCGATCTGCCGGGGTTCCTCGCGCCGATCATCCAGAGCGGCTACACCGGGCCGTTGTCGCTGGAGATCTTCAACGATGGTTTCCGCGCCGCACCGCCACGGGCGAATGCCGCCGATGGTCTGCGTTCGCTGCTGTATCTGGAAGAGAAAACCCGTCAGCGCCTGGAACAGCAAGCAACGCCGGTGGCCAACCGCGAAATCCTCTTCGAAACGCCGCCGGCCAGCGAATACAACGGCATCGAGTTTCTTGAGTTCGCCGTCGACGAAAGCCTCGGCGCCAAACTGAGCAACTGGCTGGAGCGGCTGGGCTTCGTCAAGGCCGGGCAGCACCGCTCCAAGAGCGTGAGCCTGCTGCGTCAGGGCGATATCAACCTGATCCTCAACGCCGAACCGTATTCGTTTGGCCACAGTTTTTTCGAGGCCCACGGCCCGTCGCTGTGCGCCACCGCCGTGCGGGTCAAGGACAGCGCCAGCGCACTCGCTCGTGCGGTCGCTTACAAGGGCCAGCCCTATCGCGGTCTGGTCGGCCCCAACGAACTGGAACTGGCCGCGGTGCGTGCGCCGGACGGCAGCCTGATTTATCTGGTGGATGAAGCGGCGGATGTCTATGGCACCGACTTCAATCTGCTGCCGAACGCTCAGGCCCGTGGCGGCCTCAAGCGCATCGATCACATGGCCATGGCGTTGCCGGCCGACAGCCTCGACAGTTGGGTGCTGTTCTACAAGAGCCTGCTGGATTTCGAGGCTGACGATGAAGTGGTGCTGCCCGATCCGTACGGGCTGGTGAAGAGCCGGGCGTTGAGAAGCCGCGACAGTTCGATCCGCCTGCCGCTGAACATCTCGGAGAACCGTAACACCGCGATCTCCCACGCGCTGTCGAGTTATCGCGGCTCCGGTGTGCATCACATCGCCTTCGATTGTGATGACATCTTCGCCGAAGTCAGCCGCGCCAAAGAAGCCGGTGTGCCGTTGCTGGATATCCCGCTCAACTATTACGACGACCTCGCCGCGCGCTTCGATTTTGACGACGAATTCCTCAGCGAGCTGGCGTATTACAACGTGCTCTACGACCGTGACGCGCAGGGTGGCGAGTTGTTTCACGTGTACACCGAGCCGTTCGAGGGGCGCTTCTTTTTCGAGATCATCCAGCGTAAAAACGGTTATGCCGGTTATGGTGCGGCGAACGTCGCGGTGCGTCTGGCGGCGATGGCCAAATCACGCAGCGGCGCGGTGCGCCAGGCGAAGTTGTAGGAAATTCGTAAACGCGGGATTAAACACGGGTCGCGCAGCTTCCTTAGCGCAGTTGTGCGGCCCATAATCGCCAGCCTGTGCAGTGATGGCCGTGAGCCCGCAATGACAATGACTTCAGAACTCCCCGCAGCCCCCGTCGTATCTGGCATCGAGCCGCGCAAGAGTCGCAAGAACAACCCGGAAAAGACTCGCGAGAACATCCTGCAGGAGGCGATCGTCGAGTTCGTCCAGCAGGGTTTGTCCGGCGCCCGCGTCGACGCGATCGCCGAGCGTATCCACACCTCCAAACGCATGATCTATTACTACTTCGGCAGTAAGGAGCAGTTGTACGTCGAGGTGCTGGAGAAGCTTTACGGCGACATCCGCAGCACCGAAAACCGCCTGCACCTGGCCGAGCTGCCGCCGGTGGTGGCGATCCGCCGACTGGTGGAGTTCACCTTCGATCACCACGACCGCAATGTCGATTTCGTGCGCATCGTCTGTATCGAAAACATCCACAACGCCGAGTTCGTGAAGCGTTCGGACACGATCAAGGCGATGAACAATACGATCCTCGATTCACTGGGCGAGATTTTGCGTCGCGGTGCCGAGGAGGGTGTGTTCCGCGCCGGGCTGGACGCGCTGGACGTGCACTTGCTGATCAGTTCGTTCTGCTTCTACCGCGTCTCGAACCGTCATACGTTCGGTGAGATTTTTCAGATCGACCTGCCGGACGAAAGCATCAAGCAGCGTCATCGCGAGATGATCTGCGAGTCGGTGTTGCGCTACTTGCAAGCCTGACACCCTCCAATGTGGGAGCGGGCTTGCTCGCGAAGGCGATGTGTCAGCCTATACATCTGGCGCCTGACACACAGCTTTCGCGAGCAAGCCCGCTCCCACAGAATTGATGTTGATCTTCAGCTATTCATGCTTTGGAAATGCGCAAGCATCCGCTGCGCATCCGGCACCACGCCGCTGAACAATTCAAACGCCTTCACCGCTTGAAACACCGCCATGTTGCCGCCGTCCAGCGTGCGGCAACCGAGGGCGCGGGCGTTGCGCAGCAGTTCGGTTTCCAGCGGGAAGTAAACAATCTCCGCGACCCATAATTCCCTGCGCAGCAACTCCACCGGCACCGGCATGCCCGGCAGTTTGGCCATGCCCATCGGCGTGGTATTCACCAGACCATCGGCCTGATTCAGCGTGCCCGGCAGATCTCGCCCGGCCACCGCGCGGCCTGAGCCGAAATGCTGGTTGAGGTTGTTCGCCAGACTCTCGGCACGCTCGCGGTCGACGTCGAAAATGCTCAGTTGCTGTACGCCTTCGCTCAGCAGCGCGTGGGCCACCGCCGCCCCGGCACCACCGGCGCCCATCTGGACGACACGCTCACGCGCAGCGTCTGTCAGGCCTCGGCGAAAACCTTCGGCAAAACCCAGGCAATCGGTGTTGTGGCCGATGCGCTTGCCATCCTTGAGCACCACCGTGTTGACCGCGCCGATGCCCCGGGCTTCCGGCGACAGTTCATCGAGCAACGGGATGATCGCCTGCTTGCACGGGAAGGTGATGTTCAGGCCGGTGTAGTGCATGCGCTCGGCGGCCAGCAGCAAGTCGGGCAGCGCGTTGCTGTCGAGTTGCAACTGATCGAGGTCGATCAGTCGATACAGGTAGCGCAGGCCTTGGGCATCGCCCTCGTGTTCATGCAGTGCTGGCGTGCGCGAGGCCTGAATGCCCGCGCCAATCAGCCCGGCGAGTATTACGTTCTTACGGATCATGCTGCGCGTCCTTTCAGCCGTTGACTGAAATGCTCCAGGGCCAGGCGATAGCCATGGCTGCCGAAGCCGCACATCACCGCCGTGGCGATGGCCGAGACGAACGAGTGGTGGCGGAACGGCTCACGCGCATGCACGTTGGACAGGTGCACTTCGATCACCGGCAACTCACTGGCCACCAGCGCGTCGCGGATCGCCACCGAAGTGTGCGTCCAGGCCGCCGGGTTGATCACGATCCCGGCGCAGCGCCCGCGTGCCGCGTGAATCCAGTCGAGCAATTCGCCTTCGTGATTGGTCTGGCGAAACTCCACGGTCAGGCCGAATTCTTCAGCGGCGCGCCCGCACAGTGCAGAAATATCGGCCAGGGTTTCGTGGCCGTAGGTCGCCGGTTCACGGGTGCCGAGCAGGTTCAGGTTCGGGCCGTTGAGCACCAGAACGATAGGGGGCATGGGGGCAAACTCCACTTATTGTTTTTGGCTTGGGCCGAGGGTCTCAGCCTGTGGAGGTAAAATGTACCAGATGGTTACCATGGTCAATTGAGCAACGTTGCGCTTGGCGCTTAGTGTTCGTTAATCGCACAAAACAAAACATCACCCACAAAAAAGCCGTCAATCACGACGGCTTTCTCGTATCTGGCATTCGCTATCAACGCCGGGTCAGCAACACCCCGGACTCCATGTGATGCGTCCACGGGAACTGGTCGAACATCGCGCAGCGGGTGATGCGGTGCGTGTCGTGCAGTTGGGCGATGTTGGCCGCCAGGGTTTCCGGGTTGCAGGAGATGTACAGGATGTTGTCGAAGCGTCGGGTCAGCTCGCAGGTGTCCGGGTCCATGCCGGCGCGCGGCGGGTCGACGAACACGCTGCCGAACTCGTAGCTTTTCAGGTCGATGCCTTGCAGGCGACGGAACGGACGCACTTCGTTCAGCGCTTCGGTCAGCTCTTCGGCGGACAGACGCACCAGCGTGACGTTATCCACAGCGTTTTCGCTGAGGTTGCTCAGTGCGGCGTTGACCGAGGTCTTGCTGATCTCGGTGGCCAGCACGTTGCGCACGCGGGTGGCGAGCGGCAGGGTGAAGTTGCCGTTGCCGCAGTACAGCTCCAGCAGATCGTCGGGACGATCGCCCAATGCTTCGTACGCCCAGTTCAGCATCTTCTGGTTCACGGTGCCGTTGGGCTGAGTGAACGCGCCTTCCGGCTGACGGTAACTGAAGGTGCGACCGCCGACTTCAAGCTTCTCGACCACGTAATCGTGGCCGATCACTTCGCGCTTGCCCTTGGAGCGGCCGATGACGCTGACGTTGAGATCAGCCGCCAACTTCGACGCGGCCGCATGCCAGTGCTCGTCCAGCGGACGGTGATAACACAGGGTGATCATCGCATCGCCGGCCAGGGTGGTCAGGAATTCCACCTGGAACAGCTTGTGGCTCAGCGCCGAACTGGCCTGCCACGCCGCCTTGAGTTGCGGCATCAACTGGTTGATACGCAGGCTGGCAATCGGGAATTCTTCGATCAGGATCGGCGTGCGTTTGTCGTCCTGGGAGAACATCGCGTAGTGCCGCTCACCGGCCTCGCGCCACAGGCGAAATTCCGCGCGCAGACGGAAGTTCTGCAGCGGCGAGTCGAACACGGTCGGCTCTGGCGCATCGAACGGGGCCAGCAGGTCACGCAAACGCGTGACCTTGTCTTCGAGCTGAGTGGCGTAGGCCTGGGAATCGAATGTCATGCGTTGAACCAACCCAACTTGATCACGAACAGAATCGACAGGATCACCAGCGCCGGGTTCAGCTCACGGGCGCGGCCCGACAGCAACTTGATCACGGTCCAGGAGATGAAGCCGAAGGCGATGCCGTTGGCGATCGAGTAAGTGAACGGCATCGCCAGCGCGGTAACCACCACCGGTGCGGCCACGGTGATGTCTTCCCAGTCTATTTCCGCCAGACCGGAAGTCATCAGCACGGCGACGAACAGCAGCGCCGGTGCGGTGGCGAAGGCTGGAACGCTGGCCGCCAGTGGCGAGAAGAACAGCGCCAGCAGGAACAGGATCGCTACCACTACAGCCGTCAGGCCGGTACGCCCGCCAGCGCTTACGCCAGCCGCGGATTCGATGTAGCTGGTGGTGGTCGAAGTACCCAGCAGCGAGCCGGCCATCGCCGCGGTGCTGTCGGCGATCAGTGCACGACCCATTTTCGGCATGTGGCCGTCCTTGCCCATCAGGCCGGCGCGCTTGGCGACGCCGATCAGGGTGCCGGAGTTGTCGAACAGGTCGACGAACAGGAAGGCGAAGATCACGCTGACCAGACCGATGTCCAGTGCGCCCTTGATGTCCAGTTGCATGAAGGTCGGGGCCAGCGAAGGTGGCATCGAGGTCACGCCGCCAAACGGAGTGAAGCCCATGGCGATGGAAATGATGGTCACCGCCAGAATGCCGATCAGCACTGCGCCGCGCACTTTCAGCGCTTCGAGGGCTACGATCAGGGCGAAGCCGAGGGTGGCGAGGATCGGCGCCGGGGCTTTCAGGTCACCGAGACCGACCATGGTCGCCGGGTTGCTGACTACGATGCCGGCGTTGTGCAGGGCGATCAGCGCCAGGAACAGGCCGATACCGGCGGCAATCGCCGAGCGCAGCGGCAGCGGGATGCTGTTGATGATCCATTCGCGGATGCGGAAGATCGACAGCAGGAAGAAGCACACTGCCGAGATGAACACCGCGCCCAGCGCCACTTGCCAGGTGTGGCCCATGTGCAGGACCACGGTGTAAGTGAAGAAGGCGTTCAGGCCCATGCCAGGCGCGAGGGCGATCGGGTAGTTGGCGATCAGGCCCATGATGGTCGAGCCGATGGCGGCTGCCAGACAGGTGGCGACGAACACCGCGCCCTTGTCCATGCCGGTCTCGCCGAGAATGCTCGGGTTGACGAACAGAATGTAGGCCATGGCCAGGAAGGTCGTGACGCCCGCCAGAATCTCGGTACGCACGTTGGTGTTGTGTGCCTTGAGTTGAAACAGCCTTTCCAGCATGTCTGCTCCCCGTGGCGCGCGCGGCGCCGTGAATGTATCGACCTCAACAGCAAAGCACAGACCGTCGCAAGCGCCTGGGAATTTGTGGTGGGCCGGAAAAAGCCGCGCATCATACCAGCAGCGTGAGGAATATGGCGGTTGTTGGTGCCGAACGTCGTCGAAGTTTTGCCGGAGGGTTATCTGCGCCATACTGCGCGCTGAATTTTTGGGGAAATACGATCACATGGGCAAGCGCTGGATAAAGGCTTTGGGGGTAATGGCTGGGCTGATGGTCGGGTCGACGGCGGCGCTGGCAGCCTCGGCGCCACCGTTGACTGAAGTGAAGGTGATCAAGGTTCAGTCGCCGGCTTGCGGCCTCGAAGACATCGGCGATAACCAGCCGCAAACCCAGTGCAATCACAGCGGCCCGAGCATCAAGGTGTATGTGCTGGAAGTCGGCTATGGCCAGAACCAGCCGCACGCCACGCTGGACGGTTTTGAAGTCAACGGCACCCGGGCCCCGGTGTGTGCCTACGATAACGGCAATCTGACCGAGTGCACGCCCGGCAGCAAAACTGTCGGCTCGCTGTATACCTTCGATCTGGCGGGCAAGCAGGAAGGCACCTTCAGCTTCAGCAACACCTCGCTCAACGCGCCGCGCAACACCCTGTCGACCCAGCTTTACATCAAGTAACGGCTATCACCGGACGGGGCAGGACAAAGCTGACTACGCTTGGAAGATCACCCAGCGGATGGCGCCCATGACCTTTAGAGCCCTGATTACCCTCGCCGAGGGCATCGATGATCTGCAAAGCGTGACCCTGATCGACGTGCTGCGCCGCGCCGGTATCGAAGTGGTAGCGGCCAGCATCGAAGGCCGGCGCATGCTGACCTGCGCGCGCGGTACCCGCCTGACGGCGGATGGCATGCTGGTCGATGTGCTGGCACAGACTTTTGACCTGATTGCCCTGCCCGGTGGTGTTGTCGGTTCACAACACCTGGCAGCACATCAACCGCTGCAGCAATTGCTCAAGGATCAGGCCAGCGCCGGACGCCTGTTCGCCGCCATTGGCGAAGCCCCGGCCATCGCCCTGCAAGCCGCTGGCGTATTACGCCAACGGCGCATGACCTGCCTGCCGGCTACCAGCCATCAACTGTCGGGTTGTACGTTTGTTGATCAACCGGTGGTGGTCGACGGCAACTGCATCACCGCCCAAGGCTCTGGTGGCGCACTGGCGTTTGCCCTGACGCTGGTTGAGCAGCTTGGCGGCAAGGCGTTGCGGGCGAAAGTGGCGGGGGAGATGTTGGTGTGATGGCTTCAGGCGTGGGCAGCGATAGGCGTAATGGCTGGTTGCTCCCGATGCTCTGCTTGCCACAGATCGTAATCGGTTTGAACGCCTAGCCACACACGCGCCTTGCCAATGCCTGCTCGCTCCAGCCGTACTGCCAGATCCGGGCTGATCGGTGCATGGCCGTGCAATACGCGGGAAAGGTGAGGGCGGGCGAAGCCCAGATGTCTGGCCAATTCACTCACACTGATGCCTAACTCTGGCAAGACATCCACGAGCAGTGTTTCACCGGGGTGTGGCGGGTTGTGCATGGGAAACCTGAAGGATTTGATCATGGCGGCGAGTGTAAGGCGATACATTACACTCTGTGCGGTAACTATGTACCGCACCTTTTCAATCAATTTGTGCTTGGCGTGTTGATTTCGCTGATGTGCCTCAGACCTTCGCCTCTTCCACCGGCACATGCATCCGGTCGCGTTTGGCCAGGGTCGGGAACAGTTTGATCCAGGTCCCGGTGACCACCAGCGTGCCGATCCCGCCCATCACCACGGCCGGTACGGTGCCGAACCAGTGCGCGGTGAGGCCGGATTCGAATTCGCCCAACTGGTTCGAGGCGCCGATGAACAGGCCGTTCACCGCGCTGACCCGGCCGCGCATTTCGTCCGGGGTTTCCAGTTGCACAAAGGAGGCGCGGATCACCATGCTGATCATGTCCGCCGCGCCGAGCACCACCAGCACCGCCAGCGAGAACCAGAATGAGGTCGACAGGCCGAAGGCGATGGTCGCGACGCCGAATACGCCGACCGCGGTGAACATCACCCGGCCAACGTTGCGTTCGACGGAAAACCGGGCGAGGAACAGCGACATCCCCAGCGCGCCAACCGCCGGCGCCGAACGCAGCAGGCCCAGGCCCCATGGGCCGGTGAGCAGGATGTCTTTGGCGAACACCGGCAGCAACGCGGTGGCACCACCGAGCAGCACGGCGAACAGATCCAGCGAGATCGCCCCGAGAATGTCCGGGCGGCTGCGGATGAAGCGAATCCCGGCCAGCAGCGAGTCCAGCGTGGCTTTGCCTTTGTTCAGCGGCGTCTGCCGCGCGGGCAGATTGAGCATCAAGGTGCAGGCGATAACGTAGAGCAACACCGTCGGGCCGTAGACCCAGACACTGCCAAACGCGTAGAGCAGGCCACCCATCGCCGGGGCGACGATGGTGGCCGACTGCTGTGCCGACTGCGCTGCGGCGACCGCCCGTGGAAACAGGGCACTGGGCACGATGCTCGGCAGCAGTGCCTGGGTGGTCGGCAGCTCGAAGGAGCGTGCGCCGCCGAGCAGGAAGGCGAGGATGAAGATCATTTCCCGGGTGATGTGATCGGTGGCGCTGCCGATGGCCAGCGCCAGGGCGATCATCGCCTGCAACGACTGACAGATCGCCGCGACCCGGCGTCGGTCATAGCGGTCGGCGACGTGACCGGTGTGCAGCATGAACAACACCCGTGGCGCGAACTCGACCAGACCCACCAGACCCAGGTCGAGCACGTTGCCGGTCAGTTGATACAGATTCCAGCCGATCGCCACCGTGAGCATCTGAAAACCGCTGGCGGTGAAGATCCGGGCGAACCAGAACGCGAGAAATGGACGATGGTGACGTAACAGCAGGGGCTCTTGGCTGGGCATCTGAAGGCAAGTCTGGCTCGGGGGGGAACCGCGAGGTTATCACCAGTCTGTAACAGGAAGTTGCTATGACAAAAAATTTAGTTAGCCAGACATCTATCGTCCAAAACCCTCAGTTTCTTGTGGCGAGGGAGCTTGCTCCCGCTGGAGGGCGAAGCACTCCCGAGCATTTCTCTGGATAGGTCAAGGTGGCAGGCTTTACGACTGCTGCGCAGCCGAGCGGGAGCAAGCTCCCTCGCCACAGGGATTTCGCCGCTCCGGGAATGTCTTTCAGAACGTTGCTCAGGCAATGAGGCAACTTGTCACGCGGCAAACGACCACGCCGTTCTTCGTCGGAAATGGGACTACTCTTTCAACATTGCTTGATCCAGATCAAGACCCTCCCGGGCCATGGTCTGGTGGCCCGATGGCCAGACTCCCTGCGTTGCGATGGTTATTAAAAAAGAACGAATCAGAATTCGCCGCACTCGATATTCGTGGGGGCAGTAGGTGCAGGGGCCGCAAGCCCCATCGCCGGTATTACCTGACAGAGGAAGACGTATGTTCGGTTTAGAGGCGCTCGATCTCGCCCGAATTCAGTTCGCATTCACCATCTCGTTCCACATCCTGTTCCCGGCCATCACCATTGGTCTGGCGAGCTACCTGGCGGTGCTCGAAGGCTTGTGGTTGAAAACCCATAACGATACCTACCGTGACCTCTACCACTTCTGGTCGAAGATCTTTGCCGTCAACTTCGGCATGGGTGTGGTCTCCGGTCTGGTCATGGCCTACCAGTTTGGTACCAACTGGAGCCGTTTCTCGGACTTCGCCGGTTCCGTCACCGGACCGTTGCTGACCTACGAGGTGCTCACGGCATTTTTCCTCGAGGCCGGTTTCCTCGGGGTGATGCTGTTCGGTTGGAACAAGGTCGGGCGAAAACTGCACTTCTTCGCCACCGTAATGGTGGCCATCGGTACGCTGATCTCGACGTTCTGGATCCTCGCTTCCAACAGCTGGATGCAGACGCCGCAAGGCTTCGAGATCGTCAACGGTCAGGTGATCCCGACCGACTGGCTGGCGATCATCTTCAACCCGTCGTTCCCGTATCGCCTGATGCACATGGCGACCGCTGCGTTCGTGGCCACGGCGTTCTTCGTCGGCTCGTCGGCGGCCTGGCACCTGCTGCGCGGCAAGGACAACCCGGCGATCCGCACCATGCTGTCGATGGCGATGTGGATGGCGCTGATCGTCGCGCCGATCCAGGCGGTCATCGGTGACTTCCACGGCCTCAACACCCTTGAGCATCAGCCGGCGAAAATCGCCGCGATCGAAGGCCACTGGGAAAACAAAGGCAACGAAGCGACGCCGTTAATCCTGTTCGGCTGGCCGGACATGAAAGAAGAGAAAACCAAATTCGCCGTGGAGATTCCGTATCTCGGCAGCCTGATCCTGACCCACTCGCTGGACAAGCAAGTACCGGCGCTCAAGGAGTTCCCGCCTGAAGACCGGCCGAACTCGACCATCGTGTTCTGGTCGTTCCGGGTCATGGTCGGTCTCGGCTTCCTGATGATTTTCACCGGTCTGTGGAGCCTGTGGCTGCGCAAGCGCGACACCCTCTACACCTCGCGCCCGTTCCTGTATCTGGCGTTGTGGATGGGACCGTCCGGCCTGATCGCGATCCTCGCCGGCTGGTTCACCACCGAGATCGGGCGTCAGCCGTGGGTGGTCTACGGGCTGATGCGCACGGCGGATGCGTCTTCCAACCACAGCTTCATGCAGATGAGCATCACCCTGATCATGTTCGTCGTGGTGTATTTCGCGCTGTTCGGTGCCGGGCTCGGCTACATGATGCGTCTGGTGCGCAAAGGGCCGAAAACCGATGAGGGCAAGGAAACCAACGACGGTGGTCCTGGCCAGAAACGCACACCGGCGCGGCCGTTGTCCGCCGCCGATGACGAAGGCACCGACGCTGACTCGCAGCGCAGCCTGGAAAAGGAGATTTGACTCATGGGTATTGATCTTCCGCTGATCTGGGCCGTGATCATCATCTTCGGCATCATGATGTACGTGGTCATGGACGGTTTCGACCTGGGAATCGGGATTCTCTTCCCGTTCATCCCGGGCAAGACCGACCGTGACGTGATGATGAACACCGTGGCCCCGGTGTGGGACGGCAACGAAACCTGGCTGGTACTGGGCGGCGCGGCGTTGTTTGGCGCGTTCCCGCTGGCCTATTCGGTGGTGCTGTCGGCGCTGTACCTGCCGCTGATCTTCATGCTGATCGGCCTGATTTTTCGCGGTGTGGCGTTCGAGTTCCGCTTCAAGGCCAAGGACGACAAGCGCCACCTGTGGGACAAGGCGTTCATCGGCGGTTCGGTGGCGGCGACATTCTTTCAGGGCGTGGCACTGGGGGCATTCATCGACGGCTTGCCAGTGGTCAATCGGCAATATGCCGGCGGTTCACTGGACTGGCTGACGCCCTTCACCCTATTCTGCGGCGCCGCACTGGTGGTGGCCTATGCCTTGCTCGGTTGCACCTGGCTGATCATGAAGACCGAAGGCAAGTTGCAGGAACAGATGCACAACCTCGCGCGGCCGCTGGCGTTCGTGCTGCTGGCGGTGATCGGCATCGTCAGTCTGTGGACGCCGCTGGCTCACCCGGAAATCGCGACACGCTGGTTCAGCATGCCGAACCTGTTCTGGTTCATGCCGGTGCCGATTCTGGTGCTGATCACCCTTTACGGTTTGATCCGCGCGGTGGCGCGCAACGCCAACTACATGCCGTTCCTGCTGACCCTGGTGCTGATTTTCCTCGGCTACAGCGGTCTGGGCATCAGCCTGTGGCCGAACATCGTGCCGCCGTCGATCTCGATCTGGGACGCCGCCGCACCGCCGCAGAGCCAAGGCTTCATGCTGGTCGGTACGCTGTTCATCATCCCGTTCATCCTGGGTTACACCTTCTGGAGCTACTACGTGTTCCGCGGCAAGGTCACCCATGAAGACGGTTACCACTAGCCTGCGCTCCGCTCACCCAGTGGGAGCGAGCCTGCTCGCGATGGTGTCGTCAGTGACGCCATCGCCTGACGGAGGAACGATGCAATGAACGGCAAACATTCCCTGCACGAGATTGAAGAGGCCGAAAAAAAGCCGCTGTGGCAGCGGCTCGGCTGGTTGGCCCTGATCTGGATCGGTAGCGTCGGCGCGCTGTTCATTGCGGCCAGCCTGATGCGCCTGTTCATGAGCGCGGCGGGCCTGACCACGCACTGAAACATCCCGTCCCGTTGCCTCTGGGCACGGTTTACAACCCTCCGTACCACGGAGGGTTTTTTTTGCCTGAGGTTTTACTTGCGGGCTTTGAGAATCACGAATTTCGGCGTGGCCGCTACTTGCTCGACGCCACGGAACAGCCGCGCCAGTTTGCTGTGATAACCCAGATGACGGTTGCCGACGATGTATAACGCACCGCCCACCACCAGCGCCTCGCGGGCCTGCTGGAACATGCGCCAGGCGAGGAAGTCGCCGACCACTTGCTGTTGATGGAACGGCGGATTGCACAGCACCACGTCCAGCGATTGCGGCTCTTGTCCGGCCAGACCATCGCCGGCTCGCACGATCACTTCTCGTTCGCCCAGTGCCGCCCGCCAGTTCTCGCCGGCCGATTGCACCGCCATGAACGATTCGTCGACCAGCGTGTAATGCGCGTCAGGGTTGTGCAGGGCGCTGGCGATCGCCAATACGCCGTTGCCGCAGCCCAGGTCGGCGACCCGGGCCGAACCAAGGTTTTTCGGCAAGTGCGGGAGGAACGCACGGGTGCCGATGTCCAGCCCTTCGCGGCAGAACACGTTGGCGTGGTTGAGCAACTCGATGGCCGGTTCGTCGAGCAGATAACGCGACGGGTAGGGCGAGACCGTCGGGGCTTTCGCTTCAGGTGTGGCGATCAGCAAGCGGGCCTTCTTCACCGCCAGCGACGCCTGTACCGGACCGATGTAGCGCTCCAGCAGGTCGCCAGCCGCCCGTGGCAAATGCTTGACCATGGCCGCAGCCACCACTTGCGCGCCCGGAGCCAGTTGACCTTGCAGGCGAATCAATTGCTCTTCAAGCAACGCCAGGGTTTTCGGCACACGGATCAGCACCCGGTCGTAGGGGCCGACCAACGGCTCGCTGGCCGGTGTGCCGCGCACGGCATCAAACGCCAGGCCATTGCGCACCAGGTTTTTCTCAAGGCCCTGAAAAGCCAGGAACGAGTCACCACTGCTGCTGACCTGAACCTTGCCCGCCAGGCTGGCCGCGAGGGCGCCGAAGCTGTCGTTGAGCACCAGTACCCGGGTATCCGCTGCCGGTTGCTCGGCGGCCAGATGATTGAGCAGGTATTCGTCGGCCGCATCGAAGGCTTGCAGCGGTTCATTCTGCTGTTCAGGCTGGCGGATCAGATCGAGTTGGGCAAAGGGCGTATCGAGCAAGGGCATGGGACGGGGACTCTGGGTAATCAACGGGTGGCCCGCGGCCCAGGTGAGCGTGCTGCGGAACCGTCCGAGTGGACCACGACGCCAAAGTTGCCGTCATCACTCAGGAAGGTCGCAAATGGTACTTTTTTTTGCGCTCGAATACTCGCAGGTTTTAGCGTTTACGGCGTGTCCAGCAGGCCGATGCGCGTGGCCGCAATGACTGCGGAAATCTTGTTGCACACATTCAACTTCGAAATCACGTTCTGCACGTGATAGTTCACAGTCCGTTCGCTGAGGCAAAGGATCCGCGAAATTTCATAAGCGGTCTTGCCGACGGCCGAAAGCTTCAGCACTTCCAGTTCCCGGGGTGAAAGCTTCGGTCGGGTGAGAGGGTCGCTGTGCCTGGGCAAGGTTCTGGCGAACAACTCGCTCAGATGGCCGGTTACGTAGAACATGTAACCGAAATGCTCGTACAGCTCGAGAGGGCTCAAAGGACCCTTTTTTCTGGCGAGGCTCAGCGTGGTGCAGAGCCCGGATGCTTCATGATGGAACGACTGTGACCAGCCGTGGCGCAAGCCATGTTCTTGCAAGGCCTGCCAGAGTTCTGGTGTTTGCGAGTACAGGTCTTCGCTCCACATCACCGGCAACATACAGTGATTGCAGTGTGATATTACCGGATCAATCTTGCCGTAGCGTTCAAGTTCATAGAGTTCGTTCCACTCTTGAGGGTAGTTGTTGATTTGCAAGGGGTTTAAGTTGTCGTTCCGATTATTCGAAGTCAACGAGATCGCGCAGAAATTAAAACCGATATTCTCAGCGAATCTCAAAAGGATCGGATAGGCAGTCTCTATCTCCTTTGCGAAAGTCAGTTGCTTCAGTTGCGACTCCTTCCACATTTCCATTACAAACTCCGTGAGGCTTTTCCTGGGAGTGCGGTTTGGATCCAAAGGATCCGGCACGAACCCGAGTGTAGGATGTTTCTTACGTGGTGTTCTGATCTTTTCGCTCTTGGCTGCTTTGAAAATTAAATAAAGGGTTATTAGTGGGGTTATTTATAAAATGTCATCCTTAATTCAAAAGCTGAGCGGTTCCAGTTAGTTAACATTCACAATATGAAAATAAATTTAATTGTGAAATGCCGAGCGTACAACAGCACAAACTGTCGGTGTTTAAGCTGTTGATTTTGCGCGACACTGGGGGCATTCGTTGAATGGAGTGCCCCATGACCGCCAGCGCAGATAAGTTCACGGCCCAGACGTTGCTCGACGTGCAGCGCTTGACCCCCAGCCTGTTCACCCTGCGTACCACACGCGACGCCGGGTTTCGATTCAGCGCCGGACAATTCGCCCGCCTCGGCGTGACCAAGGCCGACGGCAGTACCGTGTGGCGCGCCTACTCGATGGTCTCGTCGCCATTCGACGAGTTTCTCGAGTTCTTTTCCATCGTGGTGCCGGGGGGCGAGTTCACCAGCGAGCTGAGCCGCTTGCAGGTGGGGGATACCTTGCTGGTGGAGCGCCAGGCCTTTGGCTACCTGACACTGGACCGGTTTGTCGATGGTCGGGATCTGTGGCTGTTATCCACAGGCACCGGGGTCGCGCCGTTTCTGTCGATCCTGCAGGACTTCGAGGTCTGGGAGCGGTTCGAGCGGATCATCCTGGTGTACAGCGTGCGTGAGACACGGGAGCTGGCCTATCAGCCTTTGATTGCGGGGTTGGCCGAGCGTGATTACCTGGCAGAACATGCCCATAAACTGCGATTCATTCCCACGGTTACCCGCGAACAAATGCGTGGCGCCTTGCACGGTCGGATTACCAGCCTGATTGAAAACGGCGAGCTGGAACGGGCAGCCGGTGTTGAACTGACCCCTGAGCACTCGCGCGTCATGCTTTGCGGCAATCCACAGATGATCGATGACACTCGGGCACTGCTGAAAAAACGCCACATGAGCCTGAGCCTGTCGCGGCGGCCGGGGCAGGTAGCGGTGGAAAACTACTGGTAGAAAAACGGCGCCATCAGGCGCCGATTTCATTCATTACGCGGTCAAGGCCGGTTGTTCTGGGCCTTGAGCAGATCGCGAATCTCGCCGAGCAATTCTTCTTCCTTGGTCGGAACCGGTGGCAGGGAAGGGGCCACGGCTTCTTCGCGTTTCAGGCGGTTGATGGCTTTGACGCCCATGAAAATCGCGAAGGCGACGATCACGAAGTCCAGAATGCTCTGGATGAATTTACCGTAGGCCAATACCACGGCCGGGGCGCTGCCCTCGGCGGCTTTTAGCGTAACGGCCAGATCACTGAAGTCCACCCCACCGATCAGCAGGCCGATTGGCGGCATGATCACGTCGCCGACAAACGACGAAACGATTTTGCCGAAGGCGGCACCGATGATGATACCGACGGCCATGTCGACCACATTGCCTTTGACCGCGAAGGCCTTGAACTCACTTAGCACGCCCATAGGTTATTTCCTTGTTACAGATGAGGTTGGTGTACGCAGTGTAAATCAGCAAAACGCGTCCTGCGCGAAACACCTTCTTACAATGCCCGTTTTTATCGACACATGAATCCACGATTAGTTTGCAAAGTGCCACTAATCGCGCGCGAAATACGCCGTAAACCTCTGATCAGGAAGCCATTTTTTTCAATCGTCGAGTTGCGAACTTTCTATTTATGTTCACCGGCATAGCCCTCTAGCCTCTGGTTGGCGCACCTGGATGCGCCCAAAAAAACCAGAGGAACCTGATATGAATTCCACTCTTGGACTGGGGGCTTTTCCCCATCGCCGTACGCTCGGCGTACTGACCGCCAGCCTGCTGACTTTTTCCGTGAACGCCGCACCCCTGACCCGAGATAACGGCGCAGCGGTTGGCGACAATCAGAACTCGCAGACCGCCGGCGCCACCGGCCCGGTGCTGCTGCAGGATGTGCAACTGATCCAGAAGCTCCAGCGTTTCGACCGCGAGCGCATTCCCGAGCGCGTGGTGCATGCCCGCGGAACCGGTGCCCATGGCACCTTCACGGTGACCAATGATCTCAGCGACCTGAGCAAGGCCAAGGTGTTCGCTGCAGGCCAGGTCACTCCGGTATTTGTGCGTTTCTCCGCGGTGGTGCATGGCAACCATTCCCCGGAAACCCTTCGCGATCCACGGGGGTTTGCCACCAAGTTCTACACCGCCGATGGCAACTGGGACCTGGTGGGCAACAACTTTCCGACCTTCTTCATCCGCGACGCAATGAAGTTTCCGGACATGGTTCACGCGTTCAAACCCGATCCGCGTACCAACCTGGACGATGACTCGCGTCGTTTCGACTTCTTCTCCCACGTACCGGAAGCCACGCGCACGCTGACCGAGTTGTATTCCAATTCGGGAACTCCAGCCAGTTATCGGGAAATGGACGGTAATGGTGTGCATGCCTACAAGTTGGTCAATGCCAAGGGCGAAGTGCACTACGTGAAGTTTCACTGGAAAAGTTTGCAAGGCATCAAAAATCTGACGCCCGAACAAGTTACAAAAGTTCAGGGGAAAGATTACAGTCATATGACTAATGATCTGGTCAGTCATATAAGCAAGGGTGATTTCCCGAAGTGGGACTTGTACATCCAAGTGCTAAATCCGAAAGATTTGTCCAAGTTTGATTTCGATCCATTGGACGCTACCAAGATCTGGCCGAATGTTCCTGAACGAAAAGTTGGACAAATGGTGTTGAACCGAAACCCAGCCAATGTGTTCCAGGAAACCGAACAAGTTGCGATGGCCCCGGCCAATGTTGTTCCGGGTATCGAACCTTCCGAAGATCGTCTGCTGCAAGGCCGAGTGTTCTCTTATGCCGATACGCAGATGTATCGTCTGGGTGCCAATGCCCTGCAGTTGCCGATCAACGCGCCCAAAGTTGCCGTCAACAATGGCAATCAGGACGGTGCGATGAACTTCGCTGCCACGCAGTCCGGGGTGAATTATCAGCCGAGCCGTCTGCAACCGCGTGATGAGCCACAAAATGCGCGCTACAGCCAAATGGCGCTGTCGGGCAGCACCCAGCAGGCGAAGATCCAGCGTGAGCAGAACTTCAAGCAGGCCGGTGATCTGTATCGCTCGTTCAGCCAGCAGGAGCGTCAGGACCTGATCGCCAGCTTCGGCGGCTCGCTGGCCACCACCGATGACGAGAGCAAGCACATCATCCTGTCCTTCCTTTATAAGGCCGATCCGGAATACGGCAGCGGTGTGACCAAAGTCGCCAACGGTGACCTGAGCCGGGTCAAGGCGCTGGCGGCGAAACTGGTCGACTGATCTCGACGCCATGTCATGCGGGGCCTGACTCAGGCCCCGTTCTGCTCAAGGAGACGGCTGATGCGATTTTGTCTGTTATTGCTGCTCGGTTGCCTGTCATTTACAGCGCTGGCCGAACAGAACCCCGAGGCGATCAAGGCCCAGTTGCAGGATTACTATTTCGATGCCGCCCGGCGCGGTGATGTGCCGATGCTCAAAACCTTTATCGAGTCCGGCTATTCCCTCGATACCCGCGACAGCAAGGGGTACACCGCTTTGATTCTGGCGGCGTATCACGGCCAGGGCGCGGCAGTTGATCAGTTACTGGCGGCGGGCGCAGATGCCTGCGCGCAGGATCAACGTGGCAACACGGCGCTGATGGGCGCGATTTTCAAGGGCGAGATGCAGATTGCCCGACGGTTGATGGCCACCGATTGCAGCCCGGATCAGCGCAATGGCGCCGGACAAACCGCTGCGATGTACGCCGGGTTGTTCAAGCGCGTCGAACTGCTCGACGCACTCAAGGCCAAGGGTGCCGACCTCAATGCCGAAGACCCGTTGGGCAACAGTGCCGCGCGTCTGGCCAACGGCGAAATCCGCACCGCCGCGCCGCGCTGAGCGGTGGCTGCGTTATCATCGCGGTTTTTGCCGGGGGATCCAGATGGCCAAGGCCAAGCGCATGTACGGCTGCACCGAGTGCGGCGCAACCTTTCCCAAGTGGGCGGGCCAGTGCGGCGAGTGCGGCGCCTGGAACACCCTGACCGAAACCATGATCGAAAGCGGCGGGGCCACGGCGCCCACCGGGCGTACCGGTTGGGCCGGGCAGCAGGCGCAGATCAAGACCCTGGCCGAAGTCAGCATCGAGGAGATTCCGCGCTTCTCCACCGCGTCCGGTGAGCTGGATCGGGTTTTGGGTGGCGGTCTGGTCGACGGTTCGGTGGTGCTGATCGGTGGTGATCCGGGCATCGGCAAGTCGACGATTCTGTTGCAGACCCTGTGCAACCTCGCCAAGAGCATGCCGGCGCTGTACGTCACCGGCGAAGAGTCCCAGCAGCAAGTGGCCATGCGCGCCCGACGTTTAGGGCTGCCTCAGGATCAATTGCGGGTCATGACCGAAACCTGCATCGAAACCATCATCGCCACGGCCCGCCAGGAAAAACCCAAGGTGATGGTGATCGACTCGATCCAGACCATTTTCACCGAACAGCTGCAATCGGCGCCGGGTGGTGTATCACAAGTGCGCGAGAGTGCGGCGCTGCTGGTGCGGTATGCCAAGCAAAGCGGTACGGCGATTTTCCTCGTCGGTCACGTCACCAAGGAAGGCGCATTGGCAGGCCCAAGGGTTCTCGAACACATGGTCGACACCGTGCTGTATTTCGAAGGCGAGTCCGATGGGCGTTTGCGTCTGTTGCGGGCGGTGAAGAACCGTTTCGGTGCGGTCAACGAACTCGGCGTGTTCGGCATGACCGACAAGGGCCTGAAGGAAGTCTCCAACCCGTCGGCGATTTTTCTGACACGTGCCCAGGAAGAAGTCCCGGGCAGTGTGGTCATGGCCACGTGGGAAGGCACCCGGCCGATGCTGGTGGAAGTGCAGGCGCTGGTCGATGACAGCCATCTGGCGAACCCACGGCGGGTAACTCTGGGGCTGGATCAGAATCGTCTGGCGATGTTGCTCGCCGTACTGCACCGCCACGGCGGCATTCCGACCCACGATCAGGACGTGTTCCTCAACGTGGTCGGCGGGGTGAAGGTGCTGGAAACCGCGTCCGACCTGGCGTTGATGGCGGCGGTGATGTCGAGCCTGCGCAACCGGCCGTTGCCGCATGATCTGCTGGTGTTTGGCGAAGTCGGTTTGTCCGGCGAGGTGCGTCCGGTGCCGAGCGGTCAGGAGCGCTTGAAGGAAGCGGCCAAGCACGGCTTCAAACGCGCGATCGTGCCCAAGGGCAACGCGCCGAAGGAAGCGCCGCCGGGGTTGCAGATCATTGCCGTGACCCGCCTGGAGCAGGCGCTCGACGCATTGTTCGAGTAACCGCTTACGCTCTCTCCAGCCGCAACTACTGCCCATTCCGCGAAAATAATCTGTGGCGAGGGAGCTTGCTCCCGCTGGACTGCGCAGCAGTCCCTTGCTTTTTTAGTGAAGAGCAGGGGCCGCTTCGCGACCCAGCGGGAGCAAGCTCCCTCGCCACGGTGGCAGCGTCCCCCTTACCTGAGCAGCATTATTTTAGATTTCGATCAAGGCACCCAATTCGCGCTCAAGCTCGGTTTCATCCGCCAGATTCAGCTCGATCAACCGCCGCAAGCGCTGGATCGATTCCAGGCTGATATGCCGACAGACAAACCCCAGTTGCCCGTGATCCTCATGGGCCAGATGCACATCCATCTGAATATTCACGTCATCGCTCAGATGAATGTCGACGAAGAAATCCTGCTCCTTGTCCCCCAGCCACGGCTGCGGCTTCTCGATCAGCAAGCCCTTGAGCGACAGGTCGATCAACTTCACCGGCCAGATGAAGTGGCCCTGACTCAGCTCGGTTCTGGCATCGAACGCAATACGTTTGAAGCGACGGCGATTGGCTGGGTGTTCGCTCATGGCGCAATCCTCGGAAGAGTTCGCTGACTATAGACCCGACCGACGGGTGGCGGCCAATCGACAAGGCGTCTAGACCAACGTCGGGGTATGGCCTTTGGCGCCGTAAGCGCTAAACTCGGGGTGGCTGTCTTTCTTGTCCACCCTGGCTGGAATAATAAAATGAAAAATAATAATAGCCTGCTACGCCACTTACCCTGGCTAGTGCTGGCAATCGTAGGAGCGTGCGCCCTGGGCGTAGTGGCATTGCGCCGAGGAGAGGCGATCAACGCCTTGTGGATCGTGGTCGCGGCAGTGGCCATTTATCTGGTTGCGTACCGTTACTACAGCCTGTTCATCGCAAACAATGTGATGCAACTCGATCCGCGTCGGGCCACCCCCGCCGTGCTCAATAACGATGGTCTGGACTACGTGCCGACCAACAAACACATTCTGTTCGGTCACCACTTCGCGGCCATTGCCGGCGCAGGCCCGCTGGTCGGCCCGGTACTGGCGGCGCAGATGGGTTATCTGCCCGGCACGCTGTGGCTGATTGCCGGGGTGGTGCTGGCGGGCGCGGTGCAGGACTTCATGGTTCTGTTCATGTCGACCCGGCGCAACGGCCGTTCCCTGGGCGACATGGTGCGCGAAGAAATGGGCCGCATTCCCGGCACCATCGCCCTGTTCGGCTGCTTCCTGATCATGATCATCATCCTCGCGGTGCTGGCGCTGATCGTGGTCAAGGCACTGGCGGAGAGCCCATGGGGCATCTTCACCGTGATGGCGACCATCCCGATCGCGATGTTCATGGGCATTTACATGCGCTACATCCGTCCGGGGCGCATCGGCGAGATCTCGGTCATCGGTGTGTTGCTGCTGCTCGGTTCGATCTGGCTCGGTGGGCAGATTGCCGCTGATCCGGTGTGGGCCAAGGCCTTCAGCTTCACCGGTGTGCAAATCACCTGGATGCTGATCGGTTACGGCTTCGTTGCCGCCGTGCTGCCGGTGTGGCTGATTCTGGCACCGCGCGACTACCTGTCGACGTTCCTCAAGATCGGTACCATCATCGCCCTGGCGATCGGCATTCTGGTAACCATGCCCGAGCTGAAAATGCCGGCGCTGACCCAGTTCGTCGACGGCACCGGGCCGGTGTGGAAGGGCGGTCTGTTCCCGTTCCTGTTCATCACCATCGCCTGCGGTGCGGTGTCCGGTTTCCACGCGTTGATCGCGTCGGGTACCACGCCGAAGCTGCTGGATAACGAAACCAACGCGCGTTACATCGGTTACGGCGGCATGCTCATGGAATCGTTCGTCGCGATCATGGCGATGGTTGCCGCTTCGGTGATCGAGCCGGGCGTGTACTTCGCCATGAACAGCCCGGCCGCCGTGGTCGGTGGTGACGTGGCTTCGGTGGCGCAGATGGTCAGCAGCTGGGGCTTCGCGATCACGCCGGAGGCGCTGCAAGCGGTGGCGCATGACATCGGTGAAACCACCATCCTCGCCCGTGCCGGCGGTGCGCCGACCCTGGCGGTCGGCATCGCGCAGATCCTGCACAGTGTCCTGCCGGGTGAAAACACTATGGCGTTCTGGTACCACTTTGCGATCCTGTTCGAAGCGCTGTTCATCCTGACCGCTGTGGACGCCGGCACCCGTGCCGGGCGTTTCATGCTGCAGGATCTGCTCGGCTCCTTTGTGCCGGCGCTGAAACGTACCGAATCGTGGACCGCCAACCTGATCGCCACCGCCGGTTGTGTGGCGATGTGGGGCTGGTTGCTGTATCAAGGCGTGATCGATCCACTGGGCGGCATCAACACCCTGTGGCCACTGTTCGGTATCTCCAACCAGATGCTGGCCGGTATCGCGCTGATGCTCGGCACCGTGGTCCTGATCAAGATGAAGCGTCAGCGCTACATCTGGGTGACCCTGCTGCCAGCCGCCTGGCTGCTGATCTGCACCACCACTGCAGGCTTCATCAAGCTGTTCGACGCCAACCCGGCGATCGGCTTCCTGTCGCTGGCCAAGAAGTACAGCGATGCCCTGGCCGCCGGACAAATCATCGCGCCGGCCAAGAGCATCGATCAGATGCAGCACGTGATCTTCAACGCCTACACCAACGCAACGCTTACCGCGCTGTTCCTGTTCGTGGTGTTCAGCATCCTGTTCTATGCGCTCAAGGTCGGCATCGCCGCCTGGGGCAAAAAAGAGCGTACGGATAAAGAATCGCCATTCCAGGCCCTGCCGGACGCGTAACCAGAGGATTGCACCATGTTCAATGACCTGAGTCGCCTCGGTAAATACCTCGGTCAGGCCGCACGCCTGATGGTCGGCATGCCCGACTACGACACCTACGTCGAGCATATGCAAACCAAACACCCGGACAAACCGGTGATGAGCTACGAGATGTTCTTCCGCGAACGTCAGGAAGCGCGTTACGGTGGCAAGGGTGGGCCGAAGTGCTGTTGAGCTGACAGCCTGCGGTTGATGCAATCCCCCCTGTGGGAGCGAGCCTGCTCGCGAATACGGAGTGTCAGTTGATGAATGATTTGACTGACACGACCCCTTCGCGAGCAAGCCCGCTCCCGCATTTGTTTTGTGTTTCTTTCAGGAGATCGTGTTTTGTCTTCTCCCATACCCGTAACGGTACTCAGCGGTTTCCTCGGTGCCGGCAAGACCACCTTGCTGCGCCATCTGCTTAAAGCCGAGCACGGCCTGAAAATCGCCGTGATCGAAAACGAATTCAGCGACGCCGGCATCGACACCCAGTTGCTTGGCGACGAACCGGTGCAAGTCATGACGTTGGCCAACGGCTGCGTCTGCTGCACCATCCACACCGATTTGACCAAGGCCCTGTACCTGCTGCTCGAACGCCTGGACAGCGGTGAAATTGCCTTCGACCGGCTGGTGATCGAGTGCACCGGTCTGGCCGACCCGGCCCCGGTAGCGCAAACCTTTTTTATCGACGAAGAACTGCGCGAACGCTATCTGCTCGACGGCATCATCACCCTGGTGGATGCGGCTCACGCCGACCAGCACCTGACCCAGACCATCGCCCAGGCGCAGATCGGTTTCGCCGACCGCCTGCTGGTGAGCAAGACCGATCTGGTGGATGAGGCCACGTTCACCGCGTTGAGCGAACGCCTGACGCGGATCAATCGTCGCGCGCCGATCCGCGTGGTCGAGCATGGCAACATCGATCTGGCCGAACTGCTCGACGTGCGTGGTTTCAACCTCAATGCCGACCTCGGCGGCGGGGTGAGCCTGCGTCCGGTGAGCAAGGCGCCCTCCATCGACCGCATCTCCAGTCTGGTGCTGCGCACTGACCAGCCACTGGATATCGATCAACTCAGCGAGTTCATGAATGAGCTGCTGGAAGAACACGGCAAGCAGTTGTTGCGCTACAAGGGCGTGCTGAACATCGCTGGCGAGGATCGGCGGCTGGTGTTTCAGGGCGTACTGAAACTCTACGGCTTTGATTGGGACACCGAGTGGGCCGAGGGTGAAGCGCGGGAAAGTGTGCTTGTGTTTATTGCCGATGATTTGCCGGAAGAGAAGATCCGGGCGGGGTTTGCCAAAGTGACTTCTGCCTGATGGGTCTTCGGCGCCAGGGCTGACGTCTTCGCGAGCAAGCCCGCTCCCACAGTAGGCCGCATTCTGTCAGGAGGAATGCAATTCACTGTGGGAGCGGGCTTGCTCGCGAAGGCGATCTAACCGGCGACACGATGCTCAAGGGCTGTACCCAGCAAAGTCTGCTCAAGATGATCCAGGTGTTGATTCATCAGTCGCTCAGCCATGGACACATCCCCAGACGCGACCGCCTCGACAATCGCCAAATGCTCCTGCCACGCGCAGCAACCCGGCGTCGATCCATCACACCGCGCAATCGCCAGCGACGTCAACGGCACCAGGCTGCCAAGGAAATGCGCCAACGGTGCATTGCCCGCCATTTGCGCCAACTGCAGATGAAACTCGCCGGACAACCGAATCGCCGCCGCACGCCGCTCCTGAACCACGGCCAGGCGTTCGCGTTCGACCAGTGCACGCAAGCGTTTCAAACCCTCGACTGATGCGTTCTGACAAGCCAGGCGCACCAGTGTCGCTTCGGTCAGGCGCCGCGCATGCAGGGTCTGTCGGGTCTGCTCGGCATCCGGTGCGGCCACCCGTGGCCGATGATTGGCGCGCAGCACAATCACCTGCTCGTGGGACAACTGCGTCAGCACCCGGCGCACATCGGCGCGGCTGACCCCGAACATCTGCTTGAGACTGTCTTCGGTGAAGCGGCTGGCTGGATCGATTCGCTGGTCCAGAATCGCGTCGAACAGCCGCGGGTACAGATCATCTGCCGGCGTCCGCACGCGGGAGAAGGGCAGGGGCGCCGACATCTGACGAGTGTGCAGCGATGTGGCAAGGCTGTTCATGGCCGGTCTCCAGTGTGAAGAAAGTCAGTTGCTGAGGTGGTCATCCGGAATGTTCAACTCAATGCCCATGCGCTGACCTTCGCGCAGAATGTGCCGGCGCATTTCGGCGCTGGCCTGGGCGCTGTTCTTGCTGCGGATCGCGCGCACCACCGCTTCGTTTTCTTCCAGGCGTTCGGCCAGATGCTCAGGTGAATTGCGCAGCACTTCGGCGCTTTGCTTGAGCGCGTTGCTCGTTTGCTGCACCACGCTCTGAAAGATCGGGTTCGAGGTCAGGGTGAACAGCTCTTCGTGGAAGGCGATGTAGGCGCTGACCCCGGCTTCGCTGTCGCCCGCTTCAAGGGCTTCGCGCATGTCCATCAGGGTCAGGCGCAATTGCCCGACTTCCTTGCTGCTGATCGACTGCGCGACCAGCCCGACGATGAACGGCTCAAGGGTGTAACGCAGTTGCAGCACGTCTTCGAGGCTGGCGCCGGCCACCGCGCTGTCGTGGCTCTGGCTGTCGCTGAGCTGGGCGTCGAGCACCACCACGCCTTTGCCCGGCATCGAGCGCACCAGACCAAGGGTTTCCAGAACGATCACCGCTTCGCGCAGGCTCGGACGGCTGATGCCCAGTTGTTCGGCCAGTTCACGCTGACCCGGCAGCATGTCGCCGGAGCGCCACTGACCGCGGGCCAGCGCTGCGCGCAGTTTTTCTACGACTGAGTTGACGACGGTTGATGTGGTTATCACTTGTCTAGCTCCGTAAGCCCATAGGGGATGCCGCAAACGAGATCAAAAGATCGCAGCCTGCGGCAGCTCCTGCGGGGTTGAAAATCAGAACTCTTGCTGGTGCGCCGGAGTTCCGGTTTTACGCGGTTGAAAGGTGTAGCCCTGCTGACCGCTGAGTACTTTGTTTGCGCGTTGCACATCGATGTCCTTTTCCCAGCGGGCGATGGCCACGGTGGCGACGCAGTTGCCGATCAGGTTGGTCAGCGCCCGGCCAATGCCCATGAACCAGTCCACCGCCAGCACCAGCACCAGCCCGACCACCGGAATCGCCGGGATCGCCGTCAGCGTCGCCGCGAGAATCACCAGCGCCGAGCCGGGAATGCCGTGGGCGCCTTTCGAAGTGATCAGCGACACCAGCAGAATCGTCAGCAGGTCGGTCATTGCCAGTGGCGTACCGGTGGCATTGGCGATGAATACGATGGCCAGCGTCAGGTAGATCGAAAAGCCGTCGAGGTTGAACGAGTAACCGGTGGGAATCACCAGCCCGACGGTCGAGCTGCCGATGCCCAGGTGTTCCAGTTTGCGCATGATCTGTGGCAGCACGGCGTCGGAAGAAGCGGTGCCCATGACGATCAGCAATTCTTCACGCAGGTACTTGAGCAGTGGCCACAGGCGCAGGCCTGACGCACGCATCACCAGCCCTAGAATCACGCTGACGAATGCCATGCAGGTCAGGTAGAACAAGCCCACCAGACTGCCCAGGTGTTGCAGTGAATCGAGGCCGTATTTGCTGGTGGTGAAGGCGATGGCGCCGAAAACGCCGATCGGTGCCAGACGCACGATCATGCCCATGATCCGGAAGATCACATGGCTCAGTTCGTTGATCAGCCGCGAGATCCCGGAAGCCGCTTCGCCCACCAGATTCAACGCACTGCCGAACAGCACCGAGAACAGCAGCACCTGGAGAATGTTGTTGTCGGCGAAGGCACCGATCACCGAGGTCGGGATCAGGTCCATCAGGAACTGCGTGGTGGTGTGCATGTGCTGGCCGCGTTCGGCGATATCGCCCATGTCGGCGGCGGACAACTGCTCCAGATGGATATTCGCGCCGCTGCCGATTCCGGTGCTGAAAGCGAACACCAGACCGATCACCAGGGCGATGGTAGTCAACACTTCAAAGTAGATCACCGACTTGAGGCCGATGCGCCCGACCTTCTTCAGATCGCCCGCGCCACTGATGCCGCTGACCACCACGCAGAACACGATCAGGCCGATGAGCATCTTGATCAGTTTGATGAAGCCGTCGCCCAGCGGTTTGAGCTGAGCGGAATATTCGGGAAGGGTCAGCCCGCAGACGATGCCGAGCACCAGTCCGAGAACCACTTGGAGGAAGATTGAACGCGAGCACCATCTGAGCATGGGAGGAATCCTGGTCGGTGTCCTGGCTGCCGTGTGCGGGGCACATCAGATTCAGGACTTAATTATTGTGGTCTTACCGGTATGTCCAGTGCAGGCGCAGTCTACGCTCGGTTTTTTCGGGATGACAAGTGAAAATCGCTAAATTGGCATGACCGGTCTGACCAGTGGCCAGAGATCAAAAGATCGCAGCCTTCGGCAGCTCCTACAGGTGAGCGCATTCCAAATGTAGGAGCTGCCGAAGGCTGCGATCTTTTGATCTTTCCGACAGGCGAAAAAAAACCGGCCATCGCTGGCCGGTTTTTCATGCTGCGGATTTAACGTCGCTATTACGCGCCGTACACCGGCAGTTTCTTGCAGATGGCTTTGACTTTCTCACGAACGGCGTCGATCACCGCTTCGTTGTTCAGGTCAGCCAGGATGTCGCAGATCCAGCCGGCCAGCTCTTTGCACTCGGCTTCTTTGAAGCCGCGAGTGGTCACAGCCGGAGTACCGAAGCGCAGGCCGGAAGTGACGAACGGCGAGCGTGGGTCGTTAGGCACGGAGTTCTTGTTCACGGTGATGAACGCTTTGCCCAGCGCGGCGTCGGCGTCTTTACCGGAGATGTCCTGCTTGATCAGCGACAGCAGGAACAGGTGGTTCTTGGTGCCACCGGAAACTACGTCGAAACCGCGCTCGATGAACACTTCGGCCATGGCCTGGGCGTTCTTCACCACTTGTTCTTGGTAAGCCTTGAACTCAGGCTGCAGCGCTTCCTTGAAGCAGATCGCTTTAGCGGCGATCACGTGCTCCAGCGGGCCACCCTGGGCGCCCGGGAATACTGCGGAGTTCAGCTTCTTCTCGATCTCGGCGTTGGCGCGCGCCAGGATCAGACCGCCACGAGGACCGCGCAGGGTCTTGTGCGTGGTGGTGGTGACCACGTCAGCGAATGGCACCGGGTTCGGGTAGACGCCAGCGGCGACCAGACCGGCCACGTGCGCCATGTCGACGAACAGGTAGGCACCGACTTTGTCAGCGATGGCGCGGAAGCGCGGGAAGTCCAGAATCTGCGAGTAGGCAGAGAAACCGGCCACGATCATTTTCGGCTTGTGCTCAACCGCCAGACGCTCGACTTCGTCGTAGTCGATCAGGCCGTTGGCGTCGATGCCGTACTGCACGGCGTTGTACAGCTTGCCGGAGGAGGAAACGCTGGCACCGTGAGTCAGGTGACCACCGTGGGCCAGGCTCATGCCCAGAATGGTGTCGCCACCTTGCAGCAGGGCCAGGTAGACAGCGGCGTTGGCTTGCGAACCGGCGTGCGGCTGAACGTTGGCGTAATCGGCGCCGAACAGCTCTTTGGCGCGGTCGATGGCCAGTTGTTCAACAACGTCGACGTACTCGCAACCACCGTAGTAGCGCTTGCCCGGGTAGCCTTCGGCGTACTTGTTGGTCAGTACCGAGCCTTGAGCTTCCATCACCGCAGGGCTGGTGTAGTTTTCCGAAGCGATCAGCTCAATGTGCTCTTCCTGGCGCTGAGCTTCTTGCTCCATGGCGGCAAAGAGATCGGCGTCGTACTTGGCAATAGTCAAATCACGGCTGAACATGGCGGTCCTCAAGGATCGGGGGCAGAAAAGGGGGGCATTCTAACCCAATGGGTTTTGGATGGCATATGAAACGACATCATGTCGCAGACAAGTGGCGTTCATGACAGATGTGCGGTGCTTTTGAAGGCCTCCACAATGGCCGCGTTTCAACCGAAGAATACTGATCTACGGCAAGTCCTTGGGCGAGCCAGCCTGCTGGGGATGACTGCACCGCAGATTTTTCATGCGTCTGTACCGGCCCTTTCGCGAGCAAGCCCGCTCCCACCTTTGAGCCGGTTCCTTCAGGAAAAATGCGGTTCACTGTGGGAGCGGGCTTGCTCGCGAAGGCGTCATGAGCGGCACCGCAAAAATTCAGTCGAACATGAAGAGGGCGTCGTTACTGAACTGCGCCTCGAAGCGGCTCGCCGGCATCGGTCGTCCGAACAGGTAGCCCTGCACTTCATCGCAGCCGTGCTCGCGCAGGAAGTCCAGTTGCTCATGGGTTTCCACGCCTTCGGCGATCACCGCCAGATTGAGGCTGTGGGCCATGGCGATGATTGCTCGAGCGATTTGCGCGTCCTGCTCGCCGGACGGCAGGCCGTCGACGAAGGTACGGTCGATCTTCAGCACGTCGATCGGGAATTGCTTGAGGTAGTTCAGCGATGAATAACCGGTGCCGAAGTCATCGACCGCGATGCTCAGGCCAAGGTTTTTCAGCCCGGCGAGGATCTGCATCGCCTCGCTGACTTCGCGCATCAGGATACTTTCGGTCAGCTCCAGCTCCAGGCACGCCGGCGGCAGTCCGGTTTCGCGCAGGATGGTGGCGATGCGCGTGCCGAGCTGGCCGTCGGAGAACTGCCGCGCCGAGATGTTCACCGAGACCTTCGGCACGCGCACCCGATTCTGGTGCCAGGTCTTGAGCTGACGGCAGGCTTCGCTGATCACCCAGTCGCCAACGTCGACCACCAGACCCAGCTCTTCCAGCACCGGAATGAAATCCCCCGGTGGCACCAGTCCACGACGCGGATGACGCCAGCGCAGCAGCGCTTCGGCGCCGGTCAGGCGTTTGCCGTCGCCGCTGAACTGCGGCTGGTAATACAGGACGAATTCGTTCTGCTCCAGCGCATGGCGCAGGTCGCTTTCCAGCTCCAGACGTTCCAGCGCACTGGCGTTCATGTCGGCCTGATAGAACTGGAAGTTGTTCTTGCCGCGCTCCTTGGCGTGGTACATCGCGGTGTCGGCGTTCTTCATCAGCTGGCTGAGTTCGTTACCGTCCTGCGGGCTCAGGGCGATGCCGATACTGGCGGTGACGAAGAACTCGCGGCCTTCCAGCACAAACGGACGCACCAGGCTGGCGAGGATCTGCTCGGCCACATGAATCGCCCGGTTCAGCGCCATTTCCCGGCTGGAGCGGTGTTGCAGGAGCAAGGTAAACTCGTCGCCGCCCATGCGCGCCACGGTGTCGTCATCATCGACGCAGGCCAGCAGCCGTGTGGCCATGTCTTTCAACATGCGGTCGCCAGCAGCATGGCCGAGCGAGTCGTTGATCGGCTTGAAGCGGTCGAGGTCGAGGAACATCAGCACCACCCACGACTTCTGCCGTTCGGCCGATTGCAGCGCAGTGTGCAGGCGATCCTGGAACAGTGTGCGGTTCGGCAGGTGGGTCAGGGCGTCGTAGTAGGCGAGGCGGTGGATGCGTTGCTCGCTGGCCTTGCGCTCGCTGATGTCGCTGAAGAAACACACGTAACTGGCGAGGTCGCCTTCATCGTCGAGTACCGCCGTGATGCCGACCCACGCCGGGTAATGCTCGCCGTTGCGGCGCTTGAGCCAGACTTCGCCTTCCCAGGTGCTGTGCTGGTGCAGTTGCTTGAGCACATAGCGCAGGTGCGCGTCCTGTTGCTCGTCGACGGTGAGCATGTTCGGCAACTGATCGAGCACTTCCGATACCGCGTAACCGCTGACCCGGCTGAACGCTTCGTTGGCCTGCACGATGTAACCGGCGGGGTCGGTGATCAGGATCGCCGAAGTCGAGTGCTCGAATACCGTGGCCGCCATGCGCAGGTCTTTCTCGGCGCGGCGTTGCTGGCTGATGTCGCGGCCGACACCGAGCACGCCTTCGAACGCGCCGTGTTCGTCCCACACCAGCACCAGACGCAGCTCGATCGGGATCTTGCGGCCGTCGGCGCGCAGGCAGTCGAACAGGAACATCTGGGTCTGCACCTGGTTGCGCAACACTGCCAGTTGTTCAGGTTTGTCGAGCGCTTTGCTGACCCGATCCATCAGGGAGTAGATGCCGCTCAGTTGCTGCGGGTTGGCGATGGTCGATTGCCAGCCGTTCTGGAAAATCCACTCGGCGTCGTAACCCAGTACCGCTTGCACTGACGGGCTGACGTAGTTCAGCGACAGCTTGCTGTCGGTGGAGAAGATCACGTCGCTGATGCTTTCGGCGAGCATGCGGTAGCGTTGTTCGCTGTCGCGCAGGGATTCACTGGCCTCGATCTGCTCGGTGATGTCCTTGGCCACGCCGATGATCCGCGTGACCTGATCGTGCTTGTCGCGGGCCAGCGCCTGTTCGCGGATGTCGAAGCGCCGCCACTCGCCATCGCGATGTCGGAAACGCAGTTGGCATTGCAACAACTGGCTGTAACCGGCGTGACGCTGCATCTGCCGCGAGCGATGGTAGTAGTCGGCGTCCTCCGGGTGCAGGAGGATTTCCCAGAAATACTCGCCCATCTGGTGCAGTTCGGTGCGGTTGTACCCGAGGGTCTGGCCGAGGTGGTGGTTGCTGAAAATCATCCGCTGGCTGATCACGTCCTGCACATACAGATGATCCGGCACGGTGCGCACCACGTCCGACCAGAAGCCTTCGCGTTCCAGCAGCGACAGTTCGATCAGCTTGCGGCTGGTGATGTCGTTGATGCTCAGGATCACCGCTTTATAGTCGTGCTGTTCTTCAGGCAGGCGCAGGACCATCCACAGGTGCTGATCGCGACCATTGATGTCCGGCAATTTGATTTCCAGTTCCAGCTGTTTTTGTTGCTGCAGAACGGCGTCGAGCACCTGGTTGCCGATGGCGCACTGGCTGTGCGGATGACCGTCGATCAGCAACTGCCAGGCGTGCTCGCAGGAATTGACATTGAGCAGTTGCAGCGCCACCTGATTGACCTCGGTGACGCGCAGTTCTTGCAGCAGTTGCTGGCGCTGGGCCGGTTGGTCGAGCCAGGCCTTGAGCTGGTCGCTGGTCTGGATCTGCGCCTTGTCGAACACCTGCTTGAGGCCGGACAGGTCGAGCACGCACAACGCCACGCCAGTGCCTTCGAAAATGTCCTGATAGCGCCGGCGACCTTCATGCAACTGGCGCTGACGGCGACGCATGTTCAGCAGCGCGATCACCGGCAGCATCGAGAACGCCAGACCCAGCAGGCATTTGCCGATGAACGCCGGCAGCAGTTCTTCGAGCACCCGCTGGCGGTCGAACAGCCCGCGCAACTGCCAGTCGCTGCTGCTCAGCGGCACGGTGAGCACGGTGTTGGCCATGTCGTCCGGACTCAGCACGCCGGGCCTGGCTGAGGACAGCGCTTCGTCGCGGCTGATGATCTGATGGTTGAGACGGTTTTCCACCAGCCACAACGGGCGGATGCCGGTTTCGCCCTGCTTGGTCAGCGAGTCGAAGAAGGTCGGGGTCAGGCGCAAAACCCAGTAGCCGCGCGTGCTGCCGCTGGCCTGATGCAATAACAGATGCACTACCGAGCCGTCGTCGGCGTTGCTGAAGTAATGCGCCTGGGCGCGGCTGCGGCGCACCAGTTCACCGAGGTAATCGGCGTCGTGGCTGTCGCTGGCGCTGTCGTTGATGATTTTCCCGGACGGGCTGAGCAGGGCCAGGCTGCGCAGGTCGGGCAGCGATTGCTGGAGCTTGCGCAGCAGTGCCTGCTGTTCGTCGGACGACTGCGGCTGTTCGACGATCGGTAACAGGTTGAGGGCGATCTGCGCATTCAGCGACATGTTCAGGCTGACCTGCGAGGCGAGGTCTGCGGTGTAGTCGATGGTGTACTGGCGCTGGTTTTTCTGGGTCTCGCGCAGTTGATCGAGCAACTGCCAGAACAGCAATGCCAGCAGCAAAAGTACCAGCGTCGCCAATGCACCCTTCAGTGTTCCGCGCAGGGGCGAGCCGGTCCCCGGATTGGACGCGCTCACAGAAGCTGGCGGGGTAACGTTGGACAAGCTGTAATCCTGCGGTTTGGCTGGACTGGCGCGACGTGCACTATAAGCCGGACGCCCGAAGGGCGGCTAGCATGCCTTGAGTTGTGGCGAAGTGCCAGCCCCACTCGGCTGGACTGCCTTCCGTCATTCAGGTAGCTTTGCCGGTTACGCGGGAGCCCAGACACTGTTAAAACTACTGCGCTCGGAAATACTGCGTTGAAAACAGGCTCGGACTGCTCATTTACAACCCGTAAACTCCGCGTCCTCGCCTGTTTCCGCCTTGTCTTTCCTTCGCTCGTTACGTTTTAACAGCGTCTGGCCCAGCTCCTAGACTCAGACTTTTTCAGCGCGCACGCATTGATGACCATCAAGTGAACGACGCGCATCGGTCTGGCCGGGCATCGCCTGCGCTCCAATCATTCATCTGTCACTGACCCAAGGTTCTCCATGGCTCAATACGTCTTCACCATGCATCGGCTGGGCAAAGTTGTTCCGCCGAAGCGGGAAATCCTGAAAAACATTTCGCTGTCGTTCTTCCCCGGCGCCAAGATCGGCGTACTCGGCCTCAACGGTTCGGGTAAGTCCACGCTGCTGAAAATCATGGCCGGCGTCGACACCGAGTTCGAGGGCGAAGCCCGTCCGATGCCGGACCTGAACATCGGTTATCTGCCGCAAGAGCCACAACTTGATCCGACCAAGACTGTGCGTGAAGTGGTCGAGGAAGCGGTCAGCGTGATCAAGGACGCGCAAGCGCGTCTGGACGAGGTCTACGCCGCTTACGCCGACCCGGATGCCGACTTCGACAAGCTGGCTGCCGAACAGGCCAAGCTCGAAGCGATCCTGCAGGCCAGCGATGGTCACAACCTGGAGCGTCAACTGGAAGTCGCGGCCGACGCCCTGCGTCTGCCGGCCTGGGACGCCAAGGTCGAACACCTGTCTGGTGGTGAGAAGCGTCGTGTGGCCCTGTGCCGTCTGTTGCTGTCCGCCCCGGACATGCTGCTGCTCGACGAACCGACCAACCACTTGGACGCTGACTCCGTGGCATGGCTGGAGCACTTCCTGCACGACTTCCCGGGCACCGTGGTCGCGATCACGCACGACCGGTACTTCCTCGACAACGTCGCTGGCTGGATTCTGGAACTCGACCGCGGCGCGGGCATTCCGTACGAAGGCAACTATTCGGGTTGGCTCGAAGCCAAGTCCGATCGTCTGGCGGCCGAATCCAAGCAGCAGTCGGCTCACGAAAAAGCCATGAAGGAAGAACTGGAGTGGGTGCGCAAAGGCGCCAAGGCCCGCCAGTCGAAATCCAAGGCTCGTCTGCAACGCTTCGAAGAAATGCAGTCGCAGGAATTCCAGAAGCGTTCGGAAACCAACGAGATCTACATCCCGGCCGGTCCGCGTCTGGGCGACAAGGTCATCGAGTTCAAGAACGTCACCAAGGGCTACGGCGATCGCGTGCTGATCGACAACCTGTCGTTCTCCATGCCGAAGGGCGCCATTGTCGGCGTGATCGGCGGTAACGGTGCCGGTAAATCGACCCTGTTCCGCATGCTGATGGGCAAGGAAACTCCGGATTCCGGCACCATCGAAGTCGGCGAAACCGTGCAACTGGCCTGCGTTGACCAGAGCCGCGAAGACCTCGACGGCAGCAAGACCGTGTTCCAGCAGATCTCCGACGGTTCCGATCAGATTCGCATCGGCAACTACGAGATTCCGTCGCGCACTTACGTCGGTCGCTTCAACTTCAAGGGCGGCGACCAGCAGAAGTTCGTCAAGGATCTGTCCGGTGGTGAGCGCGGTCGTCTGCACCTGGCGCTGACCCTGAAGGAGGGCGGCAACGTCCTGCTGCTCGACGAACCGTCCAACGACCTCGACGTTGAAACCCTGCGTTCGCTGGAAGAAGCCCTGCTGGACTTCCCGGGCGCCGCCATTGTGATCTCTCACGATCGCTGGTTCCTGGACCGCGTCGCGACGCACATCCTGGCGTACGAAGACGACTCGCAAGCAGTGTTCTTCGAAGGTAACTACACCGAGTACGAAGCCGACCGCAAAAAGCGCCTCGGCGAAGCGGCCGCCCAGCCACATCGGGTACGCCACAAGAAACTGGCCTGATTCGGGTTGGTTGGATGAAAAAGCGGAGCCTTCGGGCTCCGTTTTTTTTTGCCTGGGTTTTTCAGATGCAACCGAGTCGAACCCTTCGCGAGCAAGCTCGCTCCCACAGGGGAGCGCATTTCAAGTGTGGGAGCGAGCTTGCTCGCGAAGGCGGTATAACTGTTGGTGCATCACTTCAATCTGATCTCCCCAATCAGGTGCAAAACCAGCCCAAAAAACCACCTGATTTATATCCTGCGCACCATTTAATTTCATAACTGCGACATTTTGCGCTGTTGCTGTGCGCAAATCGTTTGTTACAGTCCGGCTCAATCGCTTCCAACGACAATAAATTTGCCGAGACTTTTCCCATGATCGAATCCGTCGAATCCTTCCTTGCCCGACTGAAAAAACGCGACCCGGATCAACCCGAATTCCACCAGGCTGTCGAAGAAGTCCTGCGCAGTCTGTGGCCGTTTCTCGAAGCCAATCCGCGTTACCTGACCTCTGGGATTCTGGAGCGCATCTGCGAGCCGGAGCGGGCGGTGGTGTTCCGCGTGTCGTGGGTCGACGATCAGGGCAAGGTTCAGGTCAATCGCGGTTTCCGCATCCAGATGAACAGCGCCATCGGCCCGTACAAGGGCGGCTTGCGCTTCCATCCTTCGGTGAACCTGGGCGTGCTGAAGTTTCTCGCCTTCGAACAGACCTTCAAGAACTCCCTGACCTCATTGCCCATGGGCGGCGGCAAGGGCGGTTCGGACTTCGATCCGAAGGGCAAGAGCGACGCCGAAGTCATGCGTTTCTGCCAGGCGTTCATGAGTGAGCTGTACCGCCACATCGGCGCCGACGTTGACGTACCGGCCGGTGACATCGGTGTCGGGGCGCGGGAGATTGGTTTCCTGTTCGGCCAGTACAAACGCTTGAGCAACCAGTTCACCAGCGTGTTGACCGGCAAAGGCATGACCTACGGCGGCAGCCTGATTCGCCCGGAAGCCACCGGTTTCGGTTGCGTGTACTTCGCCGAGGAAATGCTCAAGCGCCGCGGGCAGACCGTCGAAGGCAAGCGTGTGGCGATCTCCGGTTCCGGCAACGTCGCCCAGTACGCGGCGCGCAAGGTCATGGACCTCGGCGGCAAGGTGATTTCGCTGTCCGACTCCGAAGGCACGCTGTACTGCGAATCGGGACTGAGCGAAGAACAGTGGCAGGCACTGCTGGAACTGAAAAACGTCAAACGCGGACGCATCAGCGAACTGGCTACGGCGTTCGGTCTGGAGTTCCGCGCCGGTCAGTTGCCGTGGTCGCTGCCGTGCGACATCGCGCTGCCCTGTGCCACGCAGAACGAACTCGATGCCGAGGCTGCGCGTACGCTGCTGCGCAACGGCTGCGTGTGTGTGGCCGAGGGCGCGAACATGCCGACCACGCTGGAGGCTGTGGATATCTTCATCGAGGCCGGCATTCTGTTCGCCCCGGGCAAGGCGTCAAACGCTGGCGGCGTAGCGGTCAGCGGGCTGGAGATGTCGCAGAACGCCATGCGCCTGCTGTGGACGGCGGGTGAGGTGGACAGCAAGCTGCACGCGATCATGCAGTCGATCCACCACGCCTGCGTGCATTACGGCGAAGAGAACGGGCGGATCAACTACGTCAAAGGCGCGAACATCGCCGGCTTCGTCAAAGTCGCGGATGCGATGCTCGCGCAGGGTGTGGTTTAAGCCGGTTCGATGCGAATCACTTCAATCACCTGATCGCCGGCGGGGCGCTGCCACAGCACTTCGTCATTGAGCCGGGCACCGAGCAATGCCCGGCCCAGCGGCGAAGCCCAGTTGATCAGGCCCTGACTGGCGTCGGCCTGATCTTCGCCGACCAATTGCACCCGACTTTCGGTGTTGTGTTCGTCGGCGTAGGTCACCCAGCTGCCAATCTGCACCTTGTCGGTGGAAGTCGCGGGGGCAGCGACCTGTGCGCTGGCGAGGCGTTGATTGAAGTAGCGCAGATCCCGTTCCAGATCGGCCAGCCGCTGCTTGTCGGCCTGTTCGCCTTGGGCCGATTGCTCGGCGTGCAGGCTTTGCAGCTCGGCGACTTTGGCCTGCAACTGTGCCAATCCCTGCGGTGTGACGTAATTGGGCTGCGCACTGACCTGCCGTTCGACGGGCTGATCGGCTTGCGCGGCGGCGTTGTCTTCGTTGACGAAAGCGCGGCTCATGGTGTCCTCCTGTTATAGGAATTGGGCCATGGTCGCCGGCATTTGGTTTCACTGGATGTCTGGAAACGACCTATTGCGAGCGATAAGCCCGCCCGGCGTCCTGATCTTTCTGCTGCTGCCAGGCGCGCTCACGTTCGTCCCAGTGCTCGTTGCGATACTCTTCGCGGTCCTTGTTTTCCAGCATCGCCTGACATTGGCGAAAGCCGTCGGTCCAGCCTTCGGCGTATTGCTTGTCCTTGAGATAGCGCGGCACGTTCTTGCGAAACTCGCCACTGATCGAACCGGCGGCTTGCCGGCCACTGACGCAGCCATCGTCAAAACCGTCGGCGAAGGCCGGTGGATAACCTTTGGCGATCAAATCTTCGTGGGTGGTCTGGCAACCCCCGAGCAACAGCACAACACCCAACAGCCCCGCACACCGCCACATCGCACTCTCCCGCGCCGCTTCTCGGCTTATGGGGAAAGTCTAGAAGCGGATTCGTCGGACGTTGGTGAAAGGCATGTGAGTAATTCGTTAAACACCGGAGAACCCTGTGGGAGCGGGCTTGCTCGCGAAAGCGCTGGGTCAGTCGACATTTGAATCGCCTGACACGACGCCTTCGCGAGCAAGCCCGCTCCCACAGGGGTTATGGATTAGGCTTCAGTCAGTAGTGATACCACTTCACCTCAAGCATGACTTCGGTCTCCGGTGTGGCAACGTGGCTGAACTCACGCTGTGCCGTCAGGCGCAAACCGAGGTTGCGCGACAGTTCCCACTGCTGGTTCAGGCTCAGGCTGCGGCGTACCTCGCCGTTGGTGAAGTAATCGCCCTTGGCCTCGACGCTCAGATTGCCCAACGGGTTTTTCCACAGCACGCCGCTGTTGAAACCGGCGGCCGGCGTGACGAACCCGGCGAAGTCATTGTTGTGTTCGATCCGCACCGTACCGAGGGCAAAGCCGAGCGTGTCTTCACCCAGTTGCCAGGTGCCGCCACCGCCGCCGTTGACGTGGCTGACCAGATTTTCGTCATCATGCTTGCCGGGTACGCGCTCGAGGCCGCCGGTGACTTGCCACGACAGTGGCTGCAGCAACTCATTGCGCGGGGTCAGCGAGCGGATGGTTGCGAGATCCAGTTGCTGGAACTGCCATTGATTACCTTCGTACTGGCGTAATTTCATCTGCAGGATTTCGATCTGCGCGCCGAGGGGGAAGCTTTCGGCGTTGTCGTTGAGATCGTGATAGGCCATGCGCAAGCCGTATTCGCCGAAGGCACGATCGCCCCGGGTGCCGATGCCGGCCTGCCAGGTGCGCGATTCATGGCCGTCTTCGGGCAGGCCCGGTTGTGGAATCTGCAAGTCCGGCGCCGGGTTCTTGTTGATTGCCCGCAGCAGTTCGAAGCTGCGCTGCGCCCGTTGCGGATCACGTTCCTGACCGTTGGCCCGATAGCGTTCCAGACGATACGCGGCGTCGATGATCAGCGCCTGGCGATCCCGGGGCAGGGCCTTGAACGTCGGGTCCTGCAACACCTGTTGATCGGCGCTGACCTTCAGCACCCATTGCTGTTCTTCCTTGTTCAACGGCTCGGCGCGGCTGAGCAGTTCACGCTCGCGTGACGGGCGATATTCGATACTTTCCACCAGCCCGGCCTCTTTCACCGCTTTGACCGTGTCGGTAGGGATGGCGGTCAGCGGGAATTGTTCGGTCAGGCGCAGGCTTGGGCGCGCCACCTGCAGCAGTTCGAGCAGGCGATAGGAGCAGTTTTCGTCGAAGAAGAAATAGTCGAACTGGATCTGCTTCAGCTCCCACACGTGCTCGACCATGCGTGCGGTTTCTTCTTGTGTCAGGTTCAGCCGGTATTCCCACAGGTCGCGGTTTTCCAGGCTGCGGTACTCGGAGAGTTTTTCCTGATACGGCACCAGCGCGAACAGCCCCGGGTAGCCACCCATCAAGCCTTTCCAGGCGTAGAGGATGCTGTTGTCCGAGCCTTCGATGTAGGCGCCGAAGTTGATTGCGTAACTCAGCAGCGACGTCTTGTCGGCCTGCACGTCGGCCTGGTCGATGCGCAGCAAAGTGTGGCCAAACATCGACGACGGGCTGTTGAGGTAGGCCGCTGGAAAAATCATCACCGCGCTGTGCGGCGAGACGTCCTTGAACCACTTCTTGAATTCGGCGCAATCGGGGGCGGGCAGGTCGGTCAGATTGAGTTGTGCTTTCAACCAGCGAGTGCGGGCCGGGTAGACGCATTGGGCGTGCTGCTCGCCGAGACTGGCCGGGGCGTATAGCGCTTGCACGGTAGCGGCCAGTTCATGGTCGGGGTGTTCGTTGCCATCGGGCGCGAGAAAGAACTTCTTGTCGCTGACATAGCTGCGCCAGCCGCCGAGCTTGGCGGTTTCGTAGTGACCGAGGGAAATCCAGAAGCGGTCGTTGGCCAGTTGCTGCAAACGTTGAGGGTCGACGTGAGGCGCGGCGGACAGCGGGGCGCAGACACAGAGCGCCAGCCAGGCAAGGCGTTTGAGCATAGGTGGCAACTTAAGTCGAAAGAAAAACAAAGACCCCGGGCGTTAATACAGACAATTCAAACTGCACCAAACCTGTGGCGAGGGAGCTTGCTCCCGCCGGAGTGCACAGCGCTCCCTCTTCTTGAAGATTGGGGCCGCTTCGCGCCCCAGCGGGAGCAAGCTCCCTCGCCACAGGGTTCAGCGCATGTCACAACTGACCTGCATCGCTCAAAAAGGGCGGGCCATAAAAAACAAAACCCGCTTCCCGAAAGAAGCGGGTGGGGTCGAGCTTAAGCTTGAGTCGCGTACTTGGCCAGACGAGGGTCGTTTTTCAGTACGGCCAGAGTGTTGGTATGCACGTCTTCTGCGGTCACGTCAGCTTTGCTGAAGATCTGCTGGAAGTGCTCGTGAGTGACAGCCGCGAAGTGCGCACGGTCTTCCGGCGCCACGCCCAGTACCACGGCGTAGGTCGTCAGCGCTTCGCCGTTGCCCTTGGCCATGTCTTCGGACAGCTCGTTCATCATGCCATTCATGGCGAACCAGGATTTACCGCCGTAGGTCAGCGACGCGTTGGTCGAGCAACCGTTGGTGCCGGAAGTCATACCGAACGTAGCGTTACCGGAGGTGCCGTTGGTGGTGGATGCCAGGAAGTGTGCCGGGGTGCCACGCTGACCTTCGAACAGCATGTTGCCCCAACCGCAATCCGGACCGCCTGGCGCCTGAGCCATGGCGTTGAGGGAAACAACGGTGAAGAGAGTACCGAGAAGAATCCGTTTCATAGCTTTGTTCTCTTTGTGTGCATACCAATGGACAGGGTTCTGGCCCCCCAAGCGCTGTCTAGACAGACTCTTTTGAAGCCAGTGGGCCGGTTATTGTTCCAGCCGCGCAGTTTGGAGTTTAGGCACGTTCCTGTGGTTCCGTGATTTTTTGCTGATTATTCGTTGATGTCCCCGGTTTCACGGGGCCGGCTGCGGAGCAGGGCGCTTGTCTATGCTTTGTCGTGTGGCGCGCCTTGCCAGTGGGGTACGGGCAGCGCCAGAATGCCGCTATCTGCCCCGCCTGATTGTTAAGGAAGCCCGATGCCTGATCCTGTTGCTGCCAGCTTGCGTCTAGCGCCCGAAGCGCTGACCCGTCCGTTTTCCGCTGAACAGTTCAGCTTCACTACCACCAATGATCTGGAGCCCTTTCGCGGTGTGCTTGGCCAGGAACGTGCGGTCGAAGCCTTGCAGTTCGGTGTGGCCATGCCACGCCCCGGTTACAACGTCTTTGTCATGGGCGAACCCGGCACCGGCCGTTTCTCGTTCGTCAAACGCTACCTGAAGGCCGAAGGCAAACGCCTGCAGACCCCGGCGGACTGGGTCTACGTCAACAATTTCGATGAACCGCGTGAACCTCGCGCACTGGAATTGCCTTCGGGCACCGCCGGCGCATTCATCGGCGACATCAACGGTCTGATCGACAACCTGCTGGCGACTTTCCCGGCGGTGTTCGAACACCCGTCCTACCAGCAAAAGAAAAGCGCCATCGACCGCGCCTTCAACCAGCGCTACGACAAGGCGCTGGACGTCATCGAGCGTCTGGCCCTGGAAAAAGACGTCGCCCTGTATCGCGACAGCAGCAACATCGCGTTCACCCCGATGCTTGAAGGCAAGGCGCTGGACGAGGCCGAGTTTTCGCAACTGCCGGAAGCCGAGCGCGAACGCTTTCACGAGGACATTTCCGGCCTCGAAGAACGCCTGAACGAAGAACTCGCGAGCCTGCCGCAATGGAAGCGCGAGTCGAACAATCAGCTGCGTCAGCTCAATGAAGAAACCATCACCCTGGCCTTGCAGCCGTTGCTCTCGCCGTTGTCCGAGAAGTACGCGGAGAACGCCGCGGTCTGTGGTTACCTGCAAGCGATGCAGGTGTATCTGCTGAAAACCGTGGTCGAGCAACTGGTCGACGACAGCAAGACCGACGCGGTGGCGCGCAAGCTGCTCGAAGAGCAATACGCGCCGAGCCTGGTGGTCGGGCATCCGCACAGTGGCGGTGCGCCGGTGGTGTTCGAGCCGCATCCGACCTACGAAAACCTGTTCGGCCGTATCGAATACACCACCGATCAGGGCGCGCTTTACACCACTTATCGTCAGTTGCGCCCAGGTGCATTGCATCGCGCCAACGGCGGCTTCCTGATTCTTGAAGCAGAAAAAATGCTCAGCGAGCCATTTGTGTGGGACGCGCTGAAGCGCGCCCTGCAATCGCGCAAGTTGAAAATGGAATCGCCGCTGGGCGAGATGGGCCGTTTCGCCACTGTGACCCTCAATCCGCAGCACATTCCGTTGCAGGTCAAAGTGGTGATCATCGGTGCGCGCCAGTTGTATTACACGCTGCAGGATCTGGATCCGGACTTCCAGGAGATGTTCCGGGTGCTGGTCGACTTCGACGAAGACATCCCGATGGTCGACGAAAGCCTGGAGCAATTCGCCCAGTTACTGAAGACCCGTACCTCGGAAGAAGGCATGGCGCCGCTGACTGCCGATGCGGTCGCGCGTCTGGCGACCTACAGCGCGCGGCTGGCCGAACATCAGGGGCGGTTGTCGGCGCGGATCGGCGACCTGTTCCAACTGGTCAGCGAAGCGGACTTCATCCGTCATCTGGCCGGCGATGAAATGACCGACGCCGGCCACATCGAGCGTGCGCTGAAAGCCAAGGCAACTCGCACCGGTCGGGTCTCGGCGCGGATCCTCGACGACATGCTCGCCGGGATCATCCTGATTGACACCGATGGTGCGGCGGTCGGCAAGTGCAACGGGCTGACCGTGCTGGAAGTCGGTGATTCGGCGTTCGGTGTGCCAGCGCGGATTTCCGCCACGGTGTATCCGGGCGGCAGCGGCATCGTCGACATCGAGCGTGAGGTCAATCTCGGCCAGCCGATTCACTCCAAGGGCGTGATGATCCTCACCGGGTATCTGGGCAGTCGTTACGCTCAGGAATTCCCGTTGGCGATTTCCGCAAGCATCGCGCTGGAACAATCCTACGGTTATGTCGATGGCGACAGCGCGTCGCTGGGCGAGGCTTGCACGCTGATTTCAGCGTTGTCGAAAACTCCGCTCAAGCAATGTTTTGCGATCACCGGTTCGATCAACCAGTTCGGCGAAGTGCAGGCGGTCGGCGGGGTCAACGAGAAGATCGAAGGCTTCTTCCGTCTCTGCGAGGCGCGCGGGCTGACCGGCGAGCAGGGCGCGATCATTCCGCAGGCCAACGTCGCTACGCTGATGCTCGACGAGAAGGTGCTGGCGGCGGTACGTGCCGGGCAGTTCCACGTGTACGCGGTGCGTCAGGCTGACGAAGCGCTGAGCCTGTTGGTCGGCGAGCCGGCCGGTGAGCCGGACGCCGAAGGCCAGTTCCCGGAGGGCAGCGTCAACGCCCGCGTGGTCGAGCGTCTGCGGGTGATTGCCGAGATGATCAGCGAAGATGACTTGAAAGAGGCCGAGAAGGAACTGGCGCAGGAGGCGTTGGCAGAGGCCAAACCGGCCTGAACGCTGACGTGGTAAACATTGTGGGAGGGGGCTTGCTCCCGAAGGCGGTGTATCAATCAACTAATGTGTCGATTGATACACCGCCTTCGGGAGCAAGCCCCCTCCCACAGTTGTTTTCAAATTGGATTTTGCGGTGATCATCGGGAAAAGTGCCACTACTCTGACGTCAGAATTCACACAATGACCATTCGGCGCCTTCTGGTTCTATCCGGCTTGCTGGGCGGACTTTTCTTCTATTCTCAGCTCAAGGACATCGACAGTATCACTGGATCGAAACAGCCTTCGCGTGAAGGCTGAATACAGGCTTTACCGAGGGTCGCCGCCATGTCGCGCAACCTCTGCCTCACCCGTCAATGCCTGGGTCTTGTGACCCGCATCGAATGCGTCATCAAGCCGTTGGCCGGCGATACCGGTATGTGGACGCTGCTCTTCGCTGCCGGCATGGCCGGCGAACAACCTTCCGCCATCAAGGCCCAAGGTCCGTTTCACGGGCCGGTCGCCGCCGAGTCGATTCTCGACACCATTGTTGAAAGCCTGACGATGCACGGCTACGAACTGGCCGACGATCCGCAGATCTGGAGCCTGCACCTGCAAGCACAGCTGCGCCAGATCAACGGTGGGCGTGGGCGTACGGTCGGCGTGTTCGACCATTAGGCGCCATCATGGCGCAGTGTCGGGCAGCTGCGCCTTGTCGAGCTTGACCTCAAAGCCGTATTGCACGGTATTGAGTTCGGTTCGCTGGTAGGTCTCCACGTGCGTTGGACGGCCATAGAAGTAATGCACGCCGAACAGCGCCGGACCTTGTGCGCTCGCGTCGTGACTGACCGACAGAATCTGTTTCAGGTAGTTGCCACTGTCATCTTTGACGAAGAATCGCCAGGCGTTGGCCGGGAACAGTTTCAGGTCCACCACCAGCATGTTGTTCTTGATCTCCAGGCCTTTGGGCAAGGACTTGGCGTCGTAGGTTTTTTTGTCCACGCTGGCGAGAAACAATGGCATCGAGCCCACGGCAATCGCCGGGGTTTCCGGAAACAGATTCAAATCGTAAGTAATGGTCGCTTGCAGCGGATCGACCTGGTACGCCTCGGGCGGCAGTTCGATCGGTTCATCGAGTTTGCCGCTGCGTTTCTCGGTGAAGAACGTCACGGGGCTGTCGCCTGGGCTGAAGTCATCGCCGAGCAATTCATCGTTGAAGGTGCGTCGGTGGGAGAATTCGATGCGTGCAGCGCTCGGGTCTTCCGTGGACTGATGGATGCGGATGCCGGCCTTCAGCGCTTCCTCGGTGAGGCTCGCGCCCTTGAGCCAGTTCGGCGCCAGATCGTCATACACCACCACCCCCGGGTCCAGCGGCTGGATGGCCTTTTCCGTGGTGTGCTGACTGAAGGTGCGCACCGGTAGATCCAGGGCTTTGCGAGTCACGGTCGCCGATGAGAAGTCGAGCACGCTGATTTCCAGAGTGTCGATAGGGCCGTTGAAGTAGATCTTGTTGTAACGCCGTGGGTGTTGCTGCTCGAAGGTATGCTGTTCGTTCTCGAGCTGTTTTTCCAGGCCTTCGCTCCAGGTTTTCTGTTGTTGCAGGTACGCCAGTTGTTTTTCGTAGAAGGCAACCTGTGCCGGACTTTCATTGATTGAGCCGGCGCGCTCCAGGTATTGCCCGCTGGTGTCGCGAGCCTGAACGATCACTGGATTGAGCTGTGCCCCCTCAACTTCGGGAGCCAGTGGCAGGCTGTTGCTGACTTCGATTTCGGCGTAGTTCTTTTCCAGCTTCAGCAGGGTGACGCTGAGGTTGTCGTCGGTGCGGGTCTGGCCAACATCCTTCTGGTTCAGGTTGAAGCTGAACAAGCGTCGCGGCGCAATCACTTCCACTTTGCCTTGCAGGCTCACCGGCTGCGGCTGGCTCTTCCTGTCCACGTCCAGACCCTCGATGAACGGGTAGGTCACGGTCAGGTCTTCGGGGTTGGTGACGTTGGAGCTGGACGGGCTCAGCTGAATGCCGGGATCGGTTTCCGACCACTCCTGCTGATAGGCAATCACGCGTTTGTTGCTCAGCGTGACTGACTGCCATTCCACACCATGCGGGAACAGGAAGCCGCCGGGAATGTTCAGGTTGAAGGGAAACACCGGTTGCAGGTCGGTGAGGTAGTCGGAGCTGGCATCCTTGTGTAGCACGAACAGGCCATTGATGAAGGTATCGACCAGCGCCTGCGGTGAAGGGTAATGCTTGAGGACGCCGAGAATGTCTTCGCCGTAGACGGTTTTCAGCGGTGCGCCGTCAAGTTTGAGCTGCGCGCGTTCGAGCAACAGCAACGATCCGCCGAGCTCGGTCACGGCCTCCTTGAGCTTCGGGTCGGCGATGGCGTCCAGTGAATGTTCGAACGTTGCCGTCTTTGCTTCGAGGCTGACCGATGGTTTTTTCTCATCACCCGGAGAGCAGCCTCCCAGCAGCAGAGCGAGGCAAATCCCGGCAGTCTTAAACGGCAATCGCACATCCATTTCCAGTCGTCCTGTCCACTTTCGCTAGGTGTTCAATGGTTTGGACAGTAGCAGAAAAAAAATCACATACACACGCAGGTGGCGGTGATTGGAGGTGCGAGCCGGGCGGTTTCTGGCTGTCACAGGGGGCTGGTATACTCGCCTCCGATTACAACCCCCCCCTTGTGTGAGATTCAATGGAACGCTTTTTCGAAAACGCAATGTACGCCTCGCGCTGGCTGCTGGCGCCGATCTATTTCGGCCTGTCCCTCGGGCTGCTGGCGCTGGCACTGAAATTTTTCCAGGAAGTCTTCCACGTCATCCCCAACGTGTTCTCGATGGCCGAATCGGATCTGATCCTGGTGCTGCTGTCGCTGATCGACATGGCACTGGTTGGCGGCCTGCTGGTGATGGTGATGATTTCCGGCTATGAAAACTTCGTCTCGCAGCTGGACATCGACGACAACAAGGAAAAGCTCAACTGGCTGGGCACCATGGACTCTTCGTCGCTGAAGATGAAAGTGGCGGCATCGATCGTGGCGATTTCTTCGATCCATCTGCTGCGCATCTTCATGGACGCCAAGAACGTCGATCCCGAGCACCTGATGTGGTACGTGATCATCCACATGACCTTCGTGATCTCGGCGTTCGCCATGGGTTACCTGGACAAGGTCACCAAGCACTGATCATTGATTGATCGCTGCAAAAACACCGCCCGTCTGTTGCGAAACAGACGGGCGGTGTCGTTTGTGGCTTGTGCTTTGGTGCGTGCGGGCATATCCCTGTAGAGGTCTTGGCTCGCCACCGTGTGAGGTGCGTTCATGAACCTGCAAGAGTTGAATGCGTTTGCCATCGCCAGGAAGGTCGATGAGCTGAACCTGATCTCCATGGAGGGCGGGCTTTATCTGCTCGAGGCGCGGATGCATGGGGCGGCGTATCCGCTGAGTGATCTCAAGGGCAACATGCTGATGCTGCGTTCGGTGGAGCATGCGCGGGATGTGTTGCACAACTTTCCGGTGCTACCGTTCAACCTCGTACACACCTTGGTGCACGATGAAATGTGCGGACTGGTCGTCAGTGCCGATGAAAGCCTGAAAGTACCGCTGGCCTGGCGCTCGGCCCTGTAGGCCTTGCGCGCCATCGCTGGGCATCTGTGCTAGTCTGCTCGCCCTTTTGGTTCCGGGCGCGCCGGGACGCGCTGTGCACGCACGGCAAGTCTGATGGCCGTCCGCACAGCGGAGCAGTGTCATGTCCGAAGTAAATCTGTCCACCGACGAAACTCGCGTCAGCTACGGCATCGGCCGTCAGTTGGGTGACCAGCTGCGCGACAACCCGCCACCGGGTGTCAGCCTGGACGCCATCCTGGCCGGTCTGACCGACGCATTCGCCGGCAAGCCAAGCCGTGTCGATCAGGAAGCCATGTCCGCCAGCTTCAAAGTGATCCGCGAGATCATGCAAGCCGAAGCCGCCGCCAAAGCTGAAGCCGCTGCCGGTGAAGGCCGTGCTTTCCTGGCTGAAAACGCCAAGAAAGAAGGCATCACCACGCTGGCTTCCGGTCTGCAATTCGAAGTGCTGACCCAGGGTGAAGGCGCCAAGCCATCCCGTGAAGACACCGTGCGTACTCACTACCACGGCATGCTGATCGACGGGACCGTGTTTGACAGCTCCTACGATCGTGGCCAGCCAGCAGAATTCCCGGTTGGCGGCGTGATCGCTGGCTGGACCGAAGCTCTGCAACTGATGAATGCCGGCAGCAAATGGCGCCTGTACGTGCCGAGCGAACTGGCTTACGGCGCTCAAGGCGTTGGCAGCATCCCGCCGCACAGCGTTCTGGTATTCGACGTCGAGCTGCTGGACGTTCTGTAAGACCTGGCCTGTCCCTATGACAGGTCAATAATGTGGGAGCGGGCTTGCTCGCGAAGGCGTCCTATCAGGCAACCCATTCGTTGCCTGACACAGCGCTTTCGCCAGCAGACCGGCTCCCACAGTTTTTACCGCGCTGATCATATTTCGATCTTGTGATGCAGCTCATTGGTCGGGCGCAACGCCCGGGCATAGCAGAACAGGAACAGATTGCGCACCAGCTCCTTGAGCACCAGCGGTTCGCTGGAATTCAGGCTGCTGACGTCCAGATCACCCTGATCCTGCAGCTCATGCAGGGCTTCTTCTTCCAGTACCGCACAGACTTCTCCGGTTTCCCGATGCAGGATCCTGAGGTATGGGTGTGGGCGATCCAGCCAGGCGTCGATCAAATAAGTCATGGGTCTCATCTCCTTGAAAGGTTTCAATGAGAATAATTCTTATTCGTCAAATAGCAAGTGCCTATTGGCGGAATGCGATTTTTTCCGGGTAAAGATTGCGTAAGGTCAAAACGCCTGGCGTCTGGCTATCACGCGAGAATGCAGGAGGGGAAAGCGGGGAGGGCGATTCACCATCCCACGCCGGGCGCGGGATGGCTGACAGAAGGATCAGACCTTTCTGACGAACTCGGACTTGAGCTTCATCGGGCCGATGCCGTCGATCTTGCAGTCGATGTCATGGTCGCCATCGCACAGGCGGATGTTCTTGACCTTGGTGCCGACCTTGACCACCAGCGAAGTGCCTTTGACCTTGAGATCCTTGATCACGGTGATGGTGTCGCCGTCCTGCAGCACGTTGCCGACCGAATCTTTCTTCACGGCATCATCGGACGCCACTTCGGCTTCGCCATTGGCCGACCACTCGTGGGCGCACTCGGGGCAGATCAGTTGGGCACCGTCTTCGTAGGTGTATTCGGAATTGCATTTCGGGCAGGGTGGCAACGTGCTCACTAAGGCTCCTTGATAGGGGATCGCTAAAAGTCGCACATTGTATAGGGTTTTATGCGCAGGAGGGCATAGCGCAGAAACAACTGTGGGAGCAGGCTTGCTCGCGAATGCGGTATGTCATTAAACATGAATGTTGAATGACAGGTTGCTTTCGCGAGCGAGCCCGCTCCCACGGAAGGCAGATCAGTGCGTGCGGGCGACCGCAAACTCGCTCAGCTCTACCAGTGCATCGCGGTATTCGCTGGCTGGCAGCGCGTCGAGGCATTTGATCGCACGAGCCACGTAGTCGCGGGCCAGTTGCGCGGTGTATTCCAGCGAACCGGAGGCTTCCACGGCGAAGCGGATGCTTTCGAGGTCTTCGATCCCGCCTTTCTGGATTGCCTGGCGGACCAGTGCAGCCTGCTCAGGTGTGCCTTCACGCATGGTGTAGATCAGCGGCAGGGTCGGCTTGCCTTCGGCCAGATCGTCACCGACGTTCTTGCCCAGGGTCTCAGCGTCGCCCTTGTAGTCCAGCAGGTCGTCGACCAGTTGGAACGCCACGCCCAGGTGATCACCGAAGGTGCGCAGGGCTTCGCTCTGCTCGGCGGTGGCACCGGCCAGTGCGGCAGCGCTGTGGGTCGAGGCTTCGAAGAGCATCGCGGTCTTGCCGCGGATGACTTCCATGTAGGTTTCTTCGGTGGTGCTGGCGTCGCGTACCTTGGACAGCTGCAACACTTCGCCTTCGGCGATGATGCGCGTGGCCTGGGACAGGATCTTCATCACCGGCATCGAACCCAGCTCGACCATCATTTCGAACGAGCGCGAGTACAGGAAGTCGCCGACCAGCACGCTCGGGGCGTTGCCCCACATGGCGTTGGCGGTGGAGCGGCCACGGCGCATGCCGGACATGTCGACCACGTCGTCATGCAGCAGGGTCGCGGTGTGCAGGAATTCGATGGTGGCGGCCAGCAGACGCATGTCGTCGCCTTCGCGACCCAGGGCCTTGCCACACAGCAGCACCAGTAACGGACGCAGGCGTTTGCCGCCGGCCGAGGTGATGTAATCGCCGATTTTCGATACCAGCGGCACTCGGGAAGTCAGCTGCTTCTTGATGATGCCGTCGACGGCGTTAAAATCGTCCGCCACCGCGCGGTAGAAAGCTTGGGGTTGCATCAGCGACAGTTGCTCCAGAAGGGTTGCGCGGCATGCTAGGACCCACACCGGGGCCTGTCAAGGCGCGATGGACGGCCACTTGCGTGACTCTCGCGGCTTGCGTACAATCGCGCACCCTGAACTTCCTGGGCAGCACCTGCCTTACGCAATTGCACTTGGGCCGTTCCAGCCCCATGCAGCCATGCCAGCCAATACCTCTTCTTATAAAGAGCTGGGTGAGCAGGATTATCGGAGAAATACCATGTACGCAGTAATCGTTACCGGCGGTAAGCAATACAAGGTCGCTGAAGGTGAATACCTGAAGATCGAAAAACTGGAAGTCGCTACTGGCGAATCCGTGACTTTTGACCGCGTTCTGCTGGTCGCCAATGGCGACGACGTGAACATCGGCGCACCTGTTGTTGCTGGCGCAACCGTCAAGGCTGAAGTGATCTCCCAAGGTCGTCACGATAAAGTCCGCATCATCAAGTTCCGTCGCCGTAAGCACCACATGAAGCGTATGGGCCACCGCCAGTGGTTCACCGAGATCAAAATCACCGGTATTCAGGCTTAATTACAGCCTAATTCCTCACTAGGAGAATTGAACTCATGGCACACAAAAAAGCTGGTGGTAGTACCCGTAACGGTCGCGACTCAGAAGCCAAACGCCTTGGCGTGAAGATGTATGGCGGCCAGGTCATCAAGGCCGGCAACATCATCGTGCGTCAGCGCGGCACCCAATTCCACGCTGGCTACGGCGTTGGCATGGGTAAAGATCACACTCTCTTCGCGAAAATCGAAGGCGTGATCAAGTTTGAAGTAAAAGGCGCCTTCGGTCGTCGTTACGTGAGCGTTGTCGCGGCTTAATCGCGAGATCGCTGGAAGAGCCCTGTCTTGCGACGGGGCTTTTTCGTTTGTGGGGTGAGTCTCTTGCAAAACTGTTTGTATGGGCTGTCGGCGTGCGATGCAGGTCGTGGTTTGGGGTCGCTGCGCTCATTTTTGCAAGAGTCTTATGTCTTGATTGTTTTTCGGCTCGTCCGTATGGCGAGAGGCGTTGAGTTATGAAGTTTGTAGACGAAGTATCGATCCGCGTAAAAGCTGGTGACGGCGGCAATGGCTGCATGAGTTTCCGTCGGGAAAAATTCATTGAAAACGGCGGCCCGAACGGCGGTGATGGCGGTGACGGCGGTTCCATCTACATGATGGCCGACGAAAACCTCAACACCCTGGTCGACTACCGTTACACCCGGCACTTCGATGCCGAGCGTGGCTCCAACGGCGGCAGCACCGATTGCACTGGCAAGAAAGGTGAAGACCTGATCCTGCGCGTGCCGGTCGGTACCACCGTGATCGACTCGGCCACCCAGGAAGTGATTGGCGACCTGACCAAGGCCGGCCAGAAACTGATGGTGGTGCAGGGCGGTTGGCACGGTCTGGGCAACACCCGTTTCAAATCCAGTACCAACCGTGCGCCGCGCCAGACCACTCCGGGTAAGCCGGGTGAGCAGCGCGACCTGAAACTGGAAATGAAAGTGCTGGCTGACGTCGGTCTGCTGGGCTTGCCGAACGCCGGTAAAAGTACCTTTATCCGTTCGGTGTCGGCGGCCAAGCCGAAAGTCGCCGACTACCCGTTCACCACGCTGGTGCCGAACCTGGGTGTGGTCAGCGTTGATCGCTGGAAAAGCTTCGTCATCGCCGACATTCCGGGGCTGATCGAAGGTGCTTCCGACGGTGCCGGCCTGGGCATTCGCTTCCTCAAGCACTTGGCGCGTACGCGTCTGTTGCTGCACCTCGTCGACATGGCGCCGCTGGATGACACCAGTGCACCGGATGCGGCTGAAGTGATCGTCAACGAGCTGGTCAAATTCAGTCCGTCGCTGGCCGAGCGTGATCGCTGGCTGGTGCTGAACAAGTGTGACCAGATCCTCGAGGAAGAACACGAAGAGCGCGTCAAGGAAATCGTTGATCGCCTGCAGTGGGAAGGTCCGGTCTACGTGATCTCGGCCATCGCCAAAGAAGGCACCGAGCGCCTGACGCGCGACATCATGCGTTATCTGGAAGATCGTGCTGATCGTCTGGCCAACGACCCGGCGTACAAGGAAGAACTGGCTGATCTCGATCAGCGCATCGAAGACGAAGCCCGTGCGCAGTTGCAGGCGCTGGATGACAAGCGTGCCCTGCGTCGCAGCGGCGTGAAGTCGGTCCATGACATCGGTGACGATGACTGGGACGAAGAAGATGTGGATGATGAAGACGGTCCGGAAATCATTTACGTGCGCGACTGATTCGTTGCAGTAAACTTAAGCGCCGCTCAATCGAGCGGCGTTTTAGTATCTGGAAATCGATCGTTGGTCACCAATAGCCACGATTAACGTCACGGGCAGCGCTGGGTCGCGCGGCCCTCAAGCTAAGGTTGAAGATGATGCGGAGCAAAGTGACAGGTGCGCAGCGTTGGGTCGTGAAGATCGGCAGCGCTTTGCTGACGGCGGACGGCAAGGGGCTGGATCGCAAGGCAATGGGTGTCTGGGTCGAGCAGATGGTTGCCCTGCATGAGGCGGGTGTCGAGCTGGTGCTGGTGTCCTCCGGCGCAGTGGCTGCCGGCATGAGCCGCCTGGGCTGGACCTCGCGACCCAGTGCGATGCACGAGCTCCAGGCCGCTGCTGCAATCGGCCAGATGGGCTTGGTGCAGGCCTGGGAATCGAGCTTTGCCGAACATGGCCGGCACACCGCGCAGATTCTCCTGACTCACGACGACCTGTCCGACCGCAAGCGCTACCTGAACGCCCGCAGTACCCTGCGCGCACTGGTTGAGCTGAAAGTCATCCCGGTGATCAACGAAAACGACACGGTGGTCACCGACGAGATCCGTTTCGGCGACAACGATACGCTGGCGGCGCTGGTGGCCAATCTGGTCGAGGCCGATCTGCTGGTGATCCTCACCGATCGCGACGGCATGTTCGACGCCGATCCGCGCAACAACCCCGATGCGCAGCTGATTTACGAAGCGCGCGCCGATGATCCGACGCTTGATGCGGTGGCGGGCGGTACCGGCGGCGCGCTGGGACGTGGCGGCATGCAGACCAAGCTGCGTGCGGCGCGTCTGGCGGCGCGTTCCGGGGCGCACACGATCATCGTTGGTGGGCGTCTGGAGCGAGTGCTCGATCGCCTGAAGGCTGGCGAGCGCATCGGTACGCTGCTGTCGCCTGAGCGCGGCATGCTGGCGGCGCGCAAGCAGTGGCTGGCCGGGCATTTGCAGACTCGTGGCACGCTGGTGCTTGACGAGGGTGCGGTGTCGGCATTGTCGCAGGGCAACAAGAGTCTGCTGCCGGTCGGCGTCAAGCTGGTTCAGGGCAGTTTCCGTCGCGGCGAGATGGTGGTTTGCGTGGCGCCGGACGGTCGTGAGATCGCCCGCGGTTTGGCCAACTATAGTGCTCTAGAGGCGCAAAAAATCATTGGTCAGTCGTCGGACGCGATTGTCGGCGTGCTGGGCTACATGGCTGAGCCGGAGCTGGTTCACCGTGACAACCTGATTCTGGTCTGAGGAAAAGCGCGATGCGTATGGCAAAAGGATTGTTGGGGTTGCTGATGGCGTTGCCACTGCTGGCCTCGGCCGAGGAAATCGGTCAGGTGTCGACGGTATTCAAGTTTGTCGGTCCGAATGACCGGATTGTGGTCGAGGCTTTCGATGATCCGAAAGTCGATGGCGTGACCTGCTACCTGTCCCGCGCCAAGACGGGTGGGGTAAAGGGTGGTTTGGGCCTGGCCGAGGATCGTGCCGAGGCGTCGATTGCCTGTCGTCAGGTTGGCCCGATCAAGTTCAAGGGTGAACTGAAGGATGGCGACGAGGTATTCAAGGAGCGCACGTCGCTGGTATTCAAGACCATGCAGGTGGTGCGTTTCCTCGACAAGAAGCGCAATACGCTGGTGTACCTGGTCTACAGCGATCGCGTGATCGAAGGTAGTCCGCAGAATGCGGTGACGGCGATTCCGATCGTGCCGTGGGTTCCTGTTCAGCAATAACACCGCAAATCCACAATGTGGGAGCGGGCTTGCTCGCGAATAGGTCGTGTCAGTCGCTAGAGATGTCGGCTGACAGATTGCATTCGCGAGCAAGCCCGCTCCCACTTTTTTATGTGCGGGATTTACTAAATCGCAGGCAATAAAAAACCGACCCTAAGGTCGGTTTTTTAATGACTACGTCGATTAAGCAGCTTCTTTCAGTGCCTTGACGTGGCCATTCAGACGGCTCTTATGACGAGCAGCCTTGTTCTTGTGGATGATGCCTTTATCGGCCATACGGTCGATAACTGGCACAGCCAGAACGTATGCAGCTTGAGCTTTTTCAGCGTCTTTTGCGTCGATGGCCTTAACTACATTCTTGATGTAGGTACGAACCATGGAACGCAGGCTGGCGTTGTGGCTGCGACGCTTCTCAGCCTGTTTTGCACGTTTTTTGGCGGAAGGTGAGTTGGCCACCGTCGAGCTCCTCGAAAGACTTTTTAGGAAATAGCAAACAAAATAGGCCGCGAATCATGCCGATGAGTTGAAGTCTTGTCAAGGGCGCTTGAAACGTTCCGCTAAGTGGTAGGTGTAAAGAGGCGGGATATTTATTTCCGGCGCTTGACCTGTAAACTCGCGAGCTTTGGCTCTGTGCTGTTGCGGCGCGGAGTATCGCACAAGTGGGCGCATTGTTCGCCTGCTGTTTATCGACAGGCACTAATTCCCTCAATGAATCTGCTCAAATCGTTGGCCGCTGTCAGCTCTATCACGATGCTTTCCCGGATTCTGGGGTTCGTCCGTGACACGCTCATCGCTCGCACATTCGGCGCCGGAATGGCGACGGACGCCTTCTTCATCGCCTTCAAATTGCCCAACCTGCTGCGGCGAATCTTCGCCGAGGGGGCGTTCTCGCAGGCTTTCGTGCCGATTCTGGCGGAATACAAGAGTCAGAAAGGCGAAGAGGCGACCCGCACCTTCATTGCTTATGTCTCGGGCCTGCTGACCCTGGTGCTGGCGCTGGTCACAGCGCTGGGCATGATTGCCGCGCCGTGGGTGATCTGGGCCACCGCGCCGGGGTTTGCCGATACGCCAGAAAAATTCCAGCTCACCTCCGATCTGCTGCGGGTGACGTTCCCTTATATATTGCTGATCTCCCTGTCCTCGCTGGCCGGGGCAATCCTCAATACCTGGAACCGCTTTTCGGTGCCGGCCTTCGTGCCGACCCTGCTCAACGTCAGCATGATCGTGTTTTCGCTGTTCCTGACGCCGTATTTCGATCCGCCGGTGATGGCCCTGGGCTGGGCAGTGCTGGTGGGTGGTCTGGCGCAGTTGCTCTATCAACTGCCGCACCTGAAGAAAATCGGCATGCTGGTGCTGCCGCGCTTGAATCTGCGTGATACCGGTGTCTGGCGGGTGATGAAGCAGATGCTGCCGGCGATCATCGGTGTCTCGGTCAGCCAGATTTCGCTGATCATCAACACCATTTTCGCCTCGTTCCTGGTGGCCGGTTCGGTGTCGTGGATGTACTACGCCGACCGCTTGATGGAATTGCCGTCCGGCGTGCTCGGCGTGGCATTGGGCACCATTTTGCTGCCGACGCTGGCCAAGACCTATGCGAGCAAGGATCGTCACGAATACTCGCGGATCCTCGACTGGGGCCTGCGCCTGTGCTTCGTGCTGGTGCTGCCGTGTGCGCTGGCACTGGGGATTCTTGCCGAGCCACTGACCGTGTCGCTGTTCCAGTACGGCCAGTTCAGTGCGTTTGATGCGTCCATGACTCAGCGTGCGCTGATTGCCTATTCTGTCGGCCTGCTCGGGATTATCGTGATCAAAGTGCTGGCGCCGGGCTTTTACGCGCAACAGAACATCCGCACTCCGGTAAAAATCGCAATCTTCACCCTGATCGTCACTCAACTGTTCAACCTGGTGTTGATCGGCCCGCTGGCTCACGCCGGTCTGGCGCTGGCGATCAGTGCCGGTGCCTGCCTCAATGCCGGGCTGCTGTTCTATCAACTGCGCAAGCAAAAGATGTATCAGCCGCAACCGGGCTGGTACCTGTTCGGCTTCAAACTGGTGGTGGCGGTCGCGGTGATGTCGGCGGTGTTGCTGCTCGGTATGCATTTCATGCCGGCCTGGGATCAGGGGCACATGCTGGAGCGCTTCCTGCGACTGGGTGCGCTGGTGATTGCCGGTGTGGTGGCGTATTTCGGTATGTTGCTGCTGCTCGGTTTCCGCCTGCGTGACTTCAATCGCAAGGCTTTGAGCTGAGGTTTCAGCCTTTATCAACGGGCGCGGGCCGGCAGTTTTGTCGGCTCGATCACTTTGCGTTACGGTGTTGCCTGTCGTCGACCGTCGGGTGTGGTTATAATCGACCACTTTATGAGCAAGAAGCGCGTTATGCAGCTGGTTCGAGGCCTCCACAACTTGCGCCCCCAGCATCGGGGCTGCGTCGCCACTATTGGCAACTTTGACGGTGTTCACCGTGGTCACCAGGCTATCCTGGCCCGTCTGCGTGAGCGTGCGCTGGAGTTGGGCGTACCCAGCTGCGTGGTGATTTTCGAACCGCAGCCACGGGAATTCTTCGCCCCGGAGACCGCGCCGGCACGTCTGGCCCGCTTGCGTGACAAGCTGCAACTGCTGGCCGCCGAAGGCGTCGACCGGGTGCTGTGCCTGGCGTTCAACCAGCGCCTGAGCAAGCTCAGCGCCAGTGAATTTGTCGATACCATCCTGGTGGACGGTCTCGGCGTGCAGCATCTGGAGGTCGGTGACGATTTCCGCTTCGGCTGCGACCGCCTCGGCGATTTCGATTTCCTGCTGCAGGCCGGGCAGGTTCACGGTTTTACCGTGGAAGCCGCGCAAACCGTCGAGTTGGATGGCATTCGCGTCAGCAGCACTCAGGTGCGCAACGCGTTGGCCGCCGCCGATTTTGCCTTGGCCGAACGCTTGCTCGGCCGCCCGTACCGGATCGCCGGTCGCGTGCTGCACGGTCAGAAACTGGCCCGGCAACTGGGTACGCCCACTGCCAATATTCAACTCAAGCGTCGTCGCGTGCCATTCACCGGGGTTTATCTGGTGGATGTGGATATCGACGGCAAGACCTGGCCCGGCGTCGCCAATATCGGCGTGCGGCCTACGGTCCAAGGTGATGGCAAAGCCCACCTTGAAGTTCATCTACTGGATTTTGCCGGCGATCTGTATGACCGGCGTCTGACGGTGGTTTTCCACCAAAAGCTGCGTGAAGAGCAGCGTTTTGCCTCTCTGGAGGCACTGAAAACGGCGATCAACGCGGATGTCGCCGCCGCCCGTGCACTAGCCGCACCTAGCGCCCATCGCTAATGAAGAGCCTTAAATGACCGACTATAAAGCCACGCTAAACCTTCCGGACACCGCCTTCCCAATGAAGGCCGGCCTGCCACAGCGCGAACCGCAGATCCTGCAGCGCTGGGACAGTATTGGCCTGTACGGAAAGTTGCGCGAGATTGGCAAGGATCGTCCGAAGTTCGTCCTGCACGACGGCCCTCCGTACGCCAACGGCACGATCCACATCGGTCATGCGCTGAACAAGATTCTCAAGGACATGATCATCCGCTCGAAAACCCTGTCGGGTTTCGACGCGCCGTATGTTCCGGGTTGGGACTGCCACGGCCTGCCGATCGAGCACAAGGTTGAAGTGACCCACGGTAAGAACCTGGGCGCGGACAAGACCCGCGAGCTGTGCCGTGCCTACGCCACCGAGCAGATCGAAGGGCAGAAGACCGAGTTCATCCGCCTCGGCGTGCTGGGCGACTTCGCCAACCCGTACAAGACCATGAACTTCAAGAACGAGGCCGGTGAAATCCGCGCCCTCGCCGAAATCGTCAAGGGCGGTTTCGTGTTCAAGGGCCTCAAACCGGTGAACTGGTGCTTCGATTGCGGTTCGGCGCTGGCCGAAGCGGAAGTCGAGTACGAGAACAAGAAGTCCTCGACCATCGATGTGGCCTTCCCGATCGCCGACGAAGCCAAACTGGCTACCGCGTTCGGTCTGCCGTCGCTGAGCAAGCCTGCCTCGATCGTGATCTGGACCACCACCCCTTGGACCATCCCGGCCAACCAGGCACTGAACGTTCACCCGGAATTCAACTACGCCCTGGTCGATATCGGCGACAAGCTGCTGATCCTGGCTGAAGAGCTGGTTGAGTCCTGCCTGTCGCGTTACGGCGTTGAAGGCACCGTACTGGCCACCGCGCCGGGTTCGGCGCTGGAACTGATCAACTTCCGTCACCCGTTCTACGACCGTCTGTCGCCGGTGTACCTGGCCGACTACGTTGAGCTGGGCGCCGGCACCGGTGTGGTTCACTCCGCCCCGGCCTACGGCGTGGACGACTTCGTGACCTGCAAGAAATACGGCATGGTCAACGACGAGATCCTCAACCCGGTGCAAAGCAACGGTGTGTACGTGCCGTCGCTGGAGTTCTTCGGCGGCCAGTTCATCTGGAAGGCCAACCCGGCCATCGTCGAAAAACTGACCGAAGTCGGTGCGCTGATGCACACCACCGTCATCGAACACAGCTACATGCACTGCTGGCGCCACAAGACCCCGCTGATCTATCGCGCCACCGCGCAGTGGTTCATCGGCATGGACAAAGAGCCGGTCAGCGGCGACACCCTGCGCGTGCGCTCGCTCAAAGCCATCGAAGAGACCAAGTTCGTTCCGGCCTGGGGCCAGGCGCGCCTGCACTCGATGATCGCCAACCGTCCGGACTGGTGCATCTCCCGTCAGCGTAACTGGGGCGTGCCGATCCCGTTCTTCCTCAACAAGGAAAGCGGCGAGCTGCACCCACGCACCGTCGAACTGATGGAAGAAGTCGCCAAGCGCGTTGAAGTCGAAGGCATCGAAGCCTGGTTCAAACTCGACGCCGCCGAACTGCTGGGCGATGAAGCGCCGCTGTACGACAAGATCAGCGACACCCTCGACGTCTGGTTCGACTCGGGCACCACCCACTGGCACGTATTGCGTGGTTCGCACCCGATGGGCCACGAGACCGGTCCACGCGCCGACCTGTACCTGGAAGGTTCCGACCAGCACCGCGGCTGGTTCCATTCGTCGCTGTTGACCGGTTGCGCCATCGACAACCACGCGCCGTACCGCGAACTGCTGACCCACGGCTTCACCGTCGACGAGTCCGGCCGCAAGATGTCCAAATCGCTGGGCAACGTGATCGCGCCGCAGAAAGTCAACGACACCCTGGGCGCCGACATCATGCGTCTGTGGGTCGCGTCGACCGACTACTCCGGCGAAATGGCCGTGTCCGAGCAGATCCTGCAACGCAGCGCGGACGCCTATCGTCGCATCCGTAACACCGCGCGTTTCCTGCTTTCCAACCTGACCGGTTTCAACCCGGCCACCGACCTGCTGCCGGCTGAAGACATGCTCGCACTGGATCGCTGGGCGGTGGACCGTACTTTGCTGCTGCAACGCGAACTGCAAGAGCACTACGGCGAATACCGTTTCTGGAACGTCTACTCGAAGATCCACAACTTCTGCGTGCAGGAGCTGGGTGGTTTCTACCTCGACATCATCAAGGACCGCCAGTACACCACCGGCGCCGACAGCAAGGCCCGTCGCTCGTGCCAGACCGCGCTGTTCCACATCTCCGAAGCGCTGGTGCGCTGGATCGCACCGATCCTCGCGTTTACTGCCGACGAGCTGTGGCAGTACCTGCCGGGCGAGCGCAACGAATCGGTGATGCTCAACACCTGGTACGAAGGTCTGACCGAGCTGCCGGAAGGCTTCGAGCTGGGTCGCGCCTACTGGGATCGCATCATGGAAGTGAAGGTGGCGGTCAACAAAGAGATGGAAATCCAGCGCGCGGCCAAAGCCGTCGGTGGCAACCTGCAAGCCGAAGTGACGCTGTTCGCCGAAGACGCGCTGAGCGCCGACCTGGCCAAGCTGAGCAACGAGCTGCGCTTTGTCCTGATCACCTCGACCGCCAGCGTGGCGCCTTTCGTTCAGGCACCTGCGGACGCGGTCGCCACCGAAGTCAGCGGCCTGAAACTGAAGATCGTCAAATCGGCCTTCCCGAAGTGCGCCCGTTGCTGGCACTGCCGTGAAGACGTCGGCGTGAACCCGGAGCATCCGGAAATCTGCGGTCGTTGCGTCGACAACATCAGCGGCGCCGGCGAGGTTCGTCACTATGCCTAATGCCGTTGGCCGTTTCGGACGGTTGAGCTGGCTCTGGTTGAGTTTGCTGGTTCTGGTCATCGACCAGGCCAGCAAGTTCTACTTCGAAAACAAGCTCGAAATGTTCCAGCAGATCGTGATCATTCCCGATTACTTCAGCTGGACGCTGGCCTACAACACCGGCGCTGCCTTCAGCTTCCTGGCTGACAGCTCCGGCTGGCAGCGCTGGCTGTTCGCCCTGATCGCGATTGTGGTCAGTGCGGTGCTGGTGGTCTGGCTCAAACGCCTGGGTCGCAACGAAACCTGGCTGGCCGTCGCTTTGGCGCTGGTGCTGGGTGGCGCGCTGGGCAATCTGTATGACCGCATCGCCCTGGGCCATGTGATCGACTTCATTCTGGTGCACTGGCAGAACCGCTGGTACTTCCCGGCGTTCAACTTCGCCGACAGCGCCATCACCGTCGGTGCGGTGATGCTGGCACTGGACATGTTCAAAAGTAAGAAAACCGGAGAAGCCGTTCATGACTGAACAGGTATTGGCTGAGCAACGCATCGGCCAGAACACGGAAGTCACTTTGCACTTTGCATTGCGCCTGGAGAACGGCGATACGGTCGACAGCACGTTCGACAAGGCCCCGGCGACCTTCAAGGTCGGCGACGGCAACTTGCTGCCGGGTTTCGAAGCGGCATTGTTCGGCTTCAAGGCCGGCGACAAGCGTACGCTGACCGTCGAGCCGGAAAACGCTTTCGGCCAGCCGAACCCGCAAAACGTACAGATCATCCCGCGCTCGCAGTTTGCCGACATGGAACTGTCACCGGGTCTGCTGGTGATCTTCAACGATGCGGCCAATACTGAGCTGCCGGGTGTGGTGAAAGAATTCGACGACGCGCAAGTGACCGTCGACTTCAACCACCCGCTGGCGGGCAAAACGCTGACCTTTGACGTAGAGATCATCTCCGTCAAAGCGATCTGAGTTACACCTCAGAACATTGTGGGAGCGGGCTTGCTCGCGAATGCTGACTGACATTCAACATAGAAGTTGTCTGACACACTGCTTTCGCGAGCAAGCCCGCTCCCACATTGGATTTTTGCTGGATTTGAGCAATGTGCTCGATCAGCAGGACGTAAATTTATTTCGCGCGCAAGACACGAGGCACAGCATGCAAATCAAACTCGCCAACCCCCGTGGCTTCTGCGCCGGCGTGGACCGGGCGATCGAAATCGTCAACCGCGCCCTGGAAGTCTTCGGGCCGCCGATCTACGTGCGTCATGAAGTGGTGCACAACAAGTTCGTGGTCGAGGACCTGCGCAGTCGTGGCGCGATCTTCGTCGAGGAACTGGATCAGGTGCCGGACGACGTCATCGTGATCTTCAGTGCCCACGGCGTTTCTCAGGCCGTGCGTAGCGAAGCCGCCGGTCGTGGCCTGAAAGTATTCGACGCCACCTGTCCGCTGGTTACCAAGGTACACATCGAAGTCGCCAAATACAGCCGCGACGGCCGTGAGTGCATCCTGATCGGCCACGCCGGTCACCCGGAAGTCGAAGGCACCATGGGCCAGTACGACGGCAGCAATGGCGGCGCGATCTACCTCGTCGAAGACGAAAAAGACGTGGCCGAACTGCAGGTGCGTAATCCGGAAAAACTGGCGTTCGTGACCCAGACCACCCTGTCGATGGACGATACCAGCCGCGTGATCGATGCCCTGCGCACACGTTTCCCGGCCATCGGTGGCCCGCGCAAGGACGACATCTGCTACGCCACGCAAAACCGTCAGGATGCGGTCAAGCAACTGGCCGACGAGTGCGACGTAGTGTTGGTGGTGGGCAGTCCGAACAGCTCCAACTCCAACCGCCTGCGTGAACTGGCCGAACGCATGGCCACGCCGGCCTACCTGATCGACGGCGCCGAAGACCTGCAGAAGAGCTGGTTCGAGGGTGTCGAGCGCATCGGCATCACCGCTGGTGCCTCCGCACCGGAAGTGCTGGTTCGCGGCGTGATCCAGCAGTTGCAAGCCTGGGGCGCGACCGGTGCCGATGAACTGGCCGGTCGCGAAGAGAACATCACTTTCTCGATGCCGAAAGAGCTGCGCGTCCGTTCGATCTGACGCTCTTCGCCTTCAGGCACAGCGCCTGCTCAGCCTTTGCGCTGGTCAGGCGCACCCGACCGGTTGCCGCCAGCACCACCTGGAGCTGGCTGACCGGCTCCTGTGCCGAGCAGAGATGTAACGTCCCTGCCTGAAATGCCCGCCCGGGCATCAGCGGTTGTCCCAGACTGCTGAATCGCACGTAACGACTGACCAGCCAATTGCCGACGATCGGTATTCGCCCGTCGCTCGCGTGCTCCAGCAGCAGTGGGTTGCTGCTGTCCAGCGGCCCCTTGCCGCTGATATCCAGAATGATCCGCCAGCCCTGACTCCAGTCGCCATTGATGCCATGGATCACCACGCTCTGATTGCGGGTGATGGCCTGTGTGCGGGCGTTGCGAATGCCCTCGAGCAGCGACCGGGCCGCCAGGTCGCGATGAGTCGATTCAGTGAAGGCCGCGAAGGTCGGACTGACCAGCGACAGAACAATTGCGCCAATCGCCAGTCCCATAAGCAATTCAATCAGACTGAAACCCTGTTGCGGCATGACGACTCCCTCCGTGGAGCATGAAGCCCGGCGCAATCCTTTTCGCCGGCCAGGGCAAATCAACCGACGCAGGCCGGTTGAATGTTCTAGCTTGTAGAAGCAGGTATAGCCGACGGCAACGGAGGGCATCGATGGATCATCGTACAAAAGGTTTCACGCTGCCCGAACTGTTGGCCGCGGTCGCCGTGCTGGTGATCCTCATCACCCTGGCGGTGCCAGGCTTCACTCGCTCGATCCAGAGCAGCAAGGCCGACACCGAAATGGGTGACCTGCAGCGCGCCATCAACTACGCGCGGCTGGAGGCGATTGATCGCGGCGTGACCACACGCTTGCGCCCGAGCGCCGGCGGCAGCGTGTGGACCGGCGAATTGTCGGTCTACGACAGTACTGGCACTCCGGCCAATGTATTACGGGTTGTTCCAGCGATGAGCAGCGGCGCGACTCTGACGCTACCCTCAGGAGTGACCGCACTGGATTTCAACAATCTGGGCGGCCTGGCGGCGCCATCGACGGCGGTGGCCATCAGTTATGTGCTGGGAACACAAAGCAGGACGCTGAACGTGTGTCTGAACGGACGAATTCAATTGGGTGGAAGTTGCGGATGAGGGCAGGGAGCACACAGACACAGGAGGGCATGTCGCTGATCGAGGTACTGGTCGCGTTGCTGATTCTGACCGTCGGCATATTGGGCGCGGCCGCCGTTCAAGTGAATGCGCTGAAGTACACCGACAGTTCCCGGATGACCAGTCAGGCGAGCTTCATCGCCTACGACATGATGGACCGCATCCGCGCCAATTCCGCTGCCGATTACACGGTCACGCCGCCGACCGCAGGCAACCTCAGCGTCGCCCGCGATCAGGATCTCTACGATTTCACCACCAACATCGTCAATTTCGGCGGGCCGACCGCCACCGGTACGATCACCCTCAATCAGCGGGTGTACACCATCACCATCAACTGGAATGACTCACGGGCCGCGAATGCCACCGGTACCACCCGCAGCTTCGTCCTGACCAGCCGTGCCACGGTCGATCCGGTGGCCGGCCCATGAAGCACGCCAACCGGGGTTTCGGCCTGATCGAAATGCTCATCGCCCTGGCGCTCGGGCTGATCATCGTGCTGGGGGTGGTGCAGACGTTTCTCGCCGCTAAAAACACTTACGTCAGCCAGAACACCGCTGCCGCCATGCAGGAAGACGCACGTTTTGTCCTGAGCAAGATGATTCAGGAACTGCGTATGGTCGGCATGTTCGGCTGCCTGGGCACGATTACTGACGCGAGCTCGGCGGGGGATTTCAACGCGGCGCAGATCATCCCGATCAGTTGGGACAACAGCAACCTCAAGCTGACCCTGGTCACTGCCGATGTCGGTGGCAATGGTGGTACGCCAACCTGGACGGTGGTCTCCGACTGCCGCAACAGCGCCACGGCCTATACCGGGTTGCGGGCGGCGGCGAGCGGGCAGATCGCCTTTCCGATCCGCCGCTTGATCTACAGCTTCAGCAACAACCAGATTCTCATGGGCACCGGCAGCGGCACTCCGATCCAGCAGGTGCTGGTGAACAATGTCAGTGCGTTCAGCGTCATGTTCGGTCTGGCGACGTCCGCCACCGATGTCGCGGCGTCCTCCTACAGCGCCAACCCCAGTGACCCGGCGCGCATCCGCAGTGTGCGCCTGAGCCTGACCCTCACCGACCCGAACAACCGGGTGGCCAATCAAACCTTCAATGTGGTTGCCGCTTTGCGCAACCGCTTGCAGTGAGGCCGGAATGATGAGGATCACGTTCAACCAGAGGCAAACCCAGCGCGGCATGGTGTTGCTGGTCAGTCTGGTGTTTCTGTTGCTGCTGACCTTGATCGGGCTGTCCTCGATGCAGAGTGCCAACCTGCAGGAGAAAATGGCCGGTAGCGTCAGCCTGCGTAATCAGTCGTTCCAGACCGCCGAGGCGGCGTTGCGCATCGGCGAGAGTGCGGTGCAACTCGACAGTTATTCGCTGGCGGTGTGCGCCAGCGCCACGCAATGTGCGCCGCCAGCGGAGTCCTCGGTGGTCAGTGCGGCGGGGCTCAACTCGACCTCGGGGGTGACGTGGGTCGCCGCAGGTAACGGCTTTTATGGTGTGCAGAACATCGGTACCACGCTGACGGCGGTGAACGTGCCGAGCAACACCTCGGCGACCTTGTATCGAGTGACCGCAGTCGGCATCGCCGGCACTTCGCGCAGTGTGGTGGAGAGCGTCTATGCGAAGTATTGAGCGCTGCCGGACGTTGTTGGCCGGCATGCTGCTGAGCTTTTATCTGGCAGCGCCGGCTTATGCGTTCACGCCTTCCGACTCGCCGCTGCTGAGTGCCGCTGCGGTACCGCCCAACGTGATGTTGCTGATCGACGATTCCGGCAGCATGAACAGCATCATTTACGCGGCGGGATTCGATCCGACCGTCACGCGTACACCGGCGCGGCAATGCAATGCCTTTCTTGGGCTGTGCTCGGCACTGAATGCGCCAGCGATTACCGGTGATCCGGTGTTTTTATCGAGTCTGCCGACCTCTGGCTGTTCCGGCGGCGCCTTTGCCTTCTACAACAACAGCATTGCGCCGCTGTGCCTGAAGCTGCCTGACCCGGTGGGCGGTGGTAACACCCGCTACACGGGGGATTACATCGCCTACGTGGTCGGGCTGGCGATCAACAATGGCACTCGCGACTTCACCACCGGGGCGATTCCCAACGACTATCGGATCAACGTCGCGCGCAACGTGTCCACCGCACTGGTCACCAGCAACCGTAACTTGCGCATGGGCCTGTCGACCTTCAACCCGGTGACCAGCAACAACCCCGGGAACGGTGGATACATCGCTCGTTCCATCAGTGATCTGTCGCCGGTCTCCGGCAGCGTGACCCAGGCGCAGGCCGACGCCAACTACAATGCGTTGATTTCGGCGATCGGTGGTTTGGGGGCCGTGGCCAACACGCCATTGGCGGAAACCTATTACGAAATCACCCGGTACATGCGCGGCATGACGCCGTACTACAACAGCACACCCACCACTTACACCAGTCCGATCCAGTACCGCTGCCAGAAGAACTATGGCGTAGTGATCACCGACGGCCTTCCGACGTATGACCGCACGTTTCCCACCAATGACCCGTTGGGCGGAAGTCGCTTGCCGAACTGGGACGGCATCAACAATGACGGCAACAACCTCAATGGCGACAATGAAGGCGACACGCTGTATCTGGATGACATCGCCAAGTTCGCCTACGACATCGACATGCGTTCGACCGGCGTCGATGCGGCGGGCAAGAGCTGGAGTTCGGCGGATTTTCCCAAGCAGAACATGAACACCTACACCGTCGGGTTCACCGCGACCAACACGATGCTGTCGGACGCCGCCAGTTACGGGCAGGGCAAGTATTACCTGGCGAACGACAGTACCGGCCTCAACGCCGCACTGTCGTCGGCATTGAGTGAAATCACTTCCAAGGCCGGCTCCGGCGGCAGCGGTGTCACCAGCGGCACCACGCTGGCCAGTGGCACCAGTTATTTCCAGACCAGTTACGACCCCAAGGACTGGCGCGGCACGATCAAATCCTTTGGCTTCACTTCGGCTGGAGCGGTGAACACCTCGGCAGCGTTGTGGACCACCGATACCACCATCGTGCCGGGCGCGACCGCACCGACCTATCAATCGTGGAACACCAGCAGCAATGCCGCCGTGACTCTGGCCTACGGCAACTTTTCCGCGACCCAACAGACGACGCTCAGCCAGAGCCTGCCCACCGGCATCAGCGGCAGTGATCTGGTGGAGTGGAGCAAGGGCACCAACAAGACCGGGCTCAAGGTGCGCAGCGTGTTGCTCGGCGACATCATCAACTCGCCGCTGGTGCTGGCCTCGCCCAGCGACAAAACCGCCTCCGACCTGTCGGGCGACACCACCTACACCACGTACCTGACCACCAAAGCGGCGAACATGAATGCCAATCTGGTGGTGAACGCCAATGACGGTTTCGTCAACGTGATCAACTCGGCCAACGGCACTCGACGCTATGCCTACATGCCGTCCAGCGTGTTGCCGTCGCTGCGGCTGATTGCCGATCCGGCGTACATCAATGGCGTCAGCCACAAGTTTCTGGTGGACGGCCAGGTCGGGGTCTACGATCTTCAGTTCAACAGTGCCTGGAAAACCGTGGCCATCGGCGGCACCGGTGCCGGCGGCAAGACTTTCTATGCACTGCAGCTGTTCGACGCGTCCGCGGGCAATGTGCTCAATGCCCTGTGGGAAGTCAGTGCACCTGCCACGGTGAACACTGCCAACGTATTCAATGATCTGGGTTACGCCTATGCCCGGCCGGAAGTGGCACGCTTGGCCGATGGTCGCTGGGCGGCGTTCATTGCCAATGGTTATGGCAGCAACTCCGGAGTGGCGGCTTTGTATGTGCTGGATGTGCGTGACGGTTCGTTGATCAAGAAGATCGTCATCGACAGTACCGAAACCACTAATGGCCTGTCGTCGGTGAAGCTCAAGGTCAATTCGTCGAACGTGGTGCAGGCCGCTTATGGCGGTGATCTGAAAGGGCGTCTGTGGAAATTCGATCTGAGCGCGACGTCGACCGACAGCTGGGGCGTGGCGTTTTCCGGCAAACCACTTTTCACTACGGCGGGCGGGGCGACTCAGCCGATCACCGCGCAGCCGCTGCTGGCGGACAATTCGCTGGGGGGCAAACAGATCTTCGTCGGCACCGGCAAATTCAACGAGACCGCCGACAAGACCAACAAGGATTTGCAGGCGTTCTACTCGGTGTGGGACGCCGATGGTGGTTCCGGTCAGTTGACCGTCAGCAGTTTGCAGGCGCAAGCAGTGACCGGGGTGTTCTCCGGCAGCGCCGGACAGTTCATCACCACCAGCCAGAACGACACGACCTATCCGGCGGAGAAGGGCTGGTATCTGCCGTTGGTGTACAACAACGTGCTGACCGGCGAGCGGGTGATCAATCAGGCCAGTCTGGTGCTCGGACGCATCGTGTTTACCACCGCCAGTGTCGATACCACCGACCCGTGTGCCAGTTTCGGCACCGGCAAACTGGTCGAACTGGATGCGTTCAGCGGTAAGATGCTCAACTACGCGGTGCTCGACACCAACGCCGATGGCGTGGTCGACAGCAACGACACGATTTCCAGCGGCGTGGTGTTCACCGGCGGAATTCCGACCCTGAACGCCATCGTCAATGGCGCGACCCGCAAGATCGTCAACGATTCCAGTGGCACCGTGACCACGCTGGTGGAAAAACCCGGTGGCGGCAGCCGTCGTATCATGTGGCGACAAATACAGTAAGTGAGAGTTTGAGGCATGCGCAGATTCAACCGGGGTTTCACCCTGATCGAAATCATGATCGTGATTGCGATCATCGGGATCATCATCACCATCGCCGCACCGAGCTACACCGAATACCTGAAAAAAGGTCGGCGCGCCGAAGTGGTGTCGCTGCTCTCGGAACAGGCGCAGATCCTCGAGCGCTTCTACACCAAGAACAATGTTTATACCGGCATCACCGGTCTGAGCACGGGCAATGATTTCTACACCATCACCCCGACGATCACTGACCAGACCTTCCTGCTGACGGCCACCCGTAATGCTGGCACGACCATGGCCACCGACAAGTGCGGGGATTTCACCCTGACCAACACTGGCGTCAGAAGTATGAACAACGCAACCACCGGGCTGACCACCAAGGATTGCTGGGGCCGCTGAGGTACCTTCTCAAGGGCGCCTTTTTGCGCCCACTGTCTTTTTTACGGTTGGATCAAACATGACCAGGCAACAGCAAGTGGTGATTGTCGGTGGCGGGGTGATTGGCCTGCTGACCGCCTACAACCTCGCCTCAGAAGTGCGCAGCGTGGTGCTGCTGGATCGTTCGAATGTCGGTCAGGAGTCGTCCTGGGCCGGCGGCGGGATCGTTTCGCCGCTGTACCCGTGGCGCTATAGCCCGGCAGTCACCGCGCTGGCGCATTGGTCGCAGGATTTTTATCCACAGCTGGGCGAGCGGCTGTTTGCCGATACCGGGGTTGATCCCGAAGTGCATACCACCGGCCTGTACTGGCTGGATCTGGATGATGAAGCCGAGGCGCTGGCCTGGGCCGAACGGGAAAACCGTCCGCTGCGGGCTGTGGATATTTCGGCGGCGCACGATGCGGTGCCGGTGCTGGGTGGCGGATTCTCCCGGGCGATCTACATGGCCGATGTGGCCAATGTGCGTAATCCGCGTCTGGTCAAATCGTTGAAAGCCGCTTTGCTGGCGCTGCCGAACGTGACCATCCACGAGCAATGCGAAGTCAGCGGGTTTGTTCGCGAAGGGGAGCGAGTGGTTGGCGTCGAGACGTCCAAAGGCCTGATCCGCGGTGAGCAGATCGTGCTGACGGCCGGGGCATGGAGCGGTGATCTGCTCAAGACATTGGATCTGACGTTGCCGGTCGAGCCGGTCAAGGGCCAGATGATTCTCTACAAATGTGCGGCGGATTTCCTGCCGAGCATGGTGCTGGCCAAGGGGCGTTATGCGATTCCGCGTCGCGACGGGCACATTCTGATCGGCAGTACGCTGGAGCACGAAGGCTACGACAAGACGCCGACCGATGTCGCGCTGGAGAGCCTCAAGGCTTCGGCGGTCGAGCTGCTGCCGGCGCTGGCGGATGCCGAAGTGGTGGGGCATTGGGCCGGGTTGCGTCCGGGCTCGCCTGAGGGGATTCCGTATATTGGCCGGGTGCCGGGGTTTGAGGGTTTGTGGCTGAACTGCGGGCATTACCGCAACGGGCTGGTGCTGGCGCCGGCGTCATGTCAGTTGTTTGCCGATGTGATGCTGGGGCGTGCGCCGATTATTGATCCGGCGCCGTATGCGCCTGCAGGTCGCATTTAGTCAGATTTTTCTCTGCTGGCTGGCAGACCGCTTTCGCGAGCAAGCCCGCTCCCACAGTTGATTTTTGTCGTTCACAAAATCCAATGTGGGAGCGGGCTTGCTCGCGAAGGGGCCTCAATCCAGACCTAGTTTCTTCAGCCTGTAGCGCATCGAGCGAAACGACAGACTCAACCGCTGCGCCGCCGCCGTACGATTCCAGCGCGTTTCCTCCAGCGCCTGCAGGATCAGCTTGCGCTCGACGTTCTCCAGATAATCCTCCAGGTTATCGATCTGCGTCAGGTCGGCAATACCGCCCTCGACCGTGCAATTACCTTCGCTGAGACGCAGATCTGCGGCCTCGATCAACTGGTTTTCACACAGCGTGTGCGCCCGTTCAAGGACGTTTTCCAGCTCTCGAACATTTCCCGGAAAGCGGTAACTCTTCAGCGCCTCAAGCGCCTGCGGGTGCAAACGAGCCGCCGCGCGGCCGCTGCCTGCCGCCAGACGCTGGAGCATGTGCGCCGCCAGCACTTCGATGTCATCGCGCCGTTCGCGCAGGGATGGCACGCGCAGTTCGATCACGTTCAAGCGGTAATACAGGTCCTGGCGAAAGCGCCCGGCGGCGACCTCGGCGTCGAGATCCTTGTGGGTGGCGCAAAGAATGCGCACATCGACCACCGTTTCCTGCTGGCCGCCGACGCTGCGCACGGCTTTCTCCTGAATCGCCCGCAGCAATTTCACCTGCATCGACAGCGGCAGGTCCGCCACTTCGTCGAGAAACAGGGTGCCGCCGTGTGCGGCCTGGAACAGCCCAGGTTTGTCCTCCACTGCGCCGGTGAAGCTGCCTTTGCGATGGCCGAAAAATTCGCTTTCCATCAATTCGGACGGAATCGCCCCGCAGTTGACCGGCACAAACGGCTTGCTGGCGCGTGGCCCCTGTTCGTGGATCAGCCGCGCGACCAGTTCTTTGCCGCTGCCCGATTCTCCACTGATGTAGACCGGTGCCTGACTGCGCGCCAGTTTGTCGATCTGTTTGCGCAGATTGCGCATCGGTGGCGAATCACCGAGCAGGCGCCGGTCGATCGAGGTCACGCTGCCTCCGGCTGCCGGCATGCGCAACGCAGTGCTGACCAGTTCGCGCAGGCGCGTCAGATCAACCGGCTTGGTCAGGAAGTCGAAGGCCCCGGCTTTCAAGGCGTTGATCGCTGTTTCCAGACTGCCGTACGCGGTGATCATCGCCACCGGCAGTTGTGGATAACGTTGCTGGATGTGCTGCACCAGGTCCAGCCCCGTGCCGTCGGGCAGGCGCATGTCGGTCAGGCACAGGTCGAAGGTGTTGTTGTGCAACAGCGCCTGGGCTTCGCCGAGGTTGCGTGCACTTAGAGTGTCGAGTTTCATCCGACCCAGGGTGATTTCCAGGAGTTCGCGGATATCCGGCTCGTCATCGACGATAAGGATTTTTTGCCGTGGGCTCGTGTTCAACTTTGTTTCCGTCCGTGAGCAAAGGTGATGCGAAAGCAGCCGCCGCCTTGGCGTGGTTTGAAGTCTAGGCGCGCCTGGTTGCTTTCGCACAGCTCACGGGACAGATAAAGCCCAAGGCCGGTGCCCTGGCTACTGGTGGTGAAGAACGGCTCGAACAGATCGGCCTGCTGATCGGGTGGTACACCGGGGCCGTTGTCCTGCACCTCGAGCACCGCCAGCTGGCTGTCGGGGTCGATGAACAGTGCCAGCCAGACCTCGGCCTGCTCGTGCAGCAGGGCGCTGTGCCGCCAGCCGTTGCGTAGCAGATTGTCGAGAATTTGCGTCAGTTGGTCGGGGTCCATCAATGTGATGAAGTCCCCGGAGTTGATCCGCAAATGAATCAACTGGCGCTCAGTCGCCTGTTCGCGGCTCTCGCAGACGAAGCGTTCCAGCCACGGTTTGAGATCCAGGCGTTGCGGAGCGCTCTGCTGGCGGCGCGACAGTTGCAGGACGTTTTCGATGACTCGGTTCATGCGCTGGGAGTGGTCTTGAATGATCTGCGTCAGACGCCGATCCGCGCCATCGAGTTCCTCGGACTCACCCAATAGCTGCGCGGCGTGACTGATGGCGCCCAGCGGGTTACGGATTTCATGGGAGATGCCGGCGGTCAGGCGCCCGAGCGCGGCGAGCTTGAGTTGCTGGGCTTGCTGGGCGACTTGTGCAAGGTCTTCGAGAAACACCAGGGTTTGCTGGTTCGGACTCTGTGCGAGGGCGATGAAGTTCGGTTGCAGTTCCAGGCCGTTGCCGGGAATCTTCAGGCTCTGCGGGCGCAGGGTCGGGTTGCTCAGCCACAGTTGCAGACGCTCGACCAGTGCCGGCGAGTAGTCATCGATCAAATGCCCCTCAAGGTGCGACTGCGCCAGCAGGCTTTTCGCGCTGTGATTGGCCAGTTGCACCCGGCGCTGGTCATCGAGCACCAGGATGCCGGTGCGCATGCGCTGCAGAATCAGGGCGTTGAGGGCTTCGAGGCCGACCACTTCGCTGGCGCGCTTTTCGGCGAGGTTTTCGCTGACTTCCAGGCGTCTGACCAGACCCTGTACCAGCAGTGAAGCGGCGAAACACAAGGCGCCCAGGGTTCCGGCTTGCAGGTAATTGTTGGCGCTCAGGGGGTGGTTGAAACTCAGCAGGAAACTTGCACCAATGATACCGAGAGCGCTGATGGCGGCTATCAGCAAGCCGATGCGTCGGCGCAGCAGGGTGTTGGCGATCGCCACCGAGACAATCAGCAAGTTACCGATGGCGCTGGCCACGCCGCCCGCCGCGTAGAACAGGCCGCACAGCAAGAGCACATCGACCAGCGCCAGGGTGAACAGCTGCGCCGGGCGGCGGGTGTTCTCCAGGAACACCACCAGCAGAATGTTCAGCACCAGATACAACCAGCTGCCGCTGCGCAGCAGTTCGTCGTCGGCCGACGTCAGCAGGCGGTTGTCCATGTTGCTGGAGATCAGCAGCACCAGGGTGATGCCGACGCTTAAACGGTAGAGATGATAGAGGCGCAGCAGGCGCTGCGCCTGTTTACTGTCGGCGTTGGCGGCCTCAGCGATCACTGGTGCCTGGGCCTTGCTCAAGGTGAGCCTGGCTGCAATACCACTGTTGCTGAAGGTTCAGCGCGCGATCGCGGGGCAGGTGCACGCCGCAATGAGCGCAACGCACCATCGGCGCGGCGTCTTGCTCGCGGGGCGATTGGGCAGACGCGGAGGGCGCCTTGAATTTTCGCCACAACCATACTGCAGCGAAAATCAGGACAATCCAGAACAGTAAACGAAGCATGATGGGCGGCTTTTCGGCTAATGATTCGGCAGTTTAGCCAAGGAGTCGTCAGGCGCACAGACTATTAACGCCCGGCAATGAAAAAGGGAGATCCGCAGATCTCCCTTTTTTGTGTACCCGGTGTGATCAGTCGAAGATGCCGAAAGTCATGTAGCTGAACCACGAGCGGTCGTCGTTGTTGCCGGCGGCTTCGTGAGTTTCTTCGATCACTTCGCCGTTTTCGTCTTTTGGCTTGAGCTCGTTCGGGATTGCGTCTTTTGCATCCTGGAACTGCTTCTGCACGTCCTGGTTGGCGCGGGTTTCTCCCGGCGGCAGCGGCGGACGCGACTCGATCAGGCCCAAAGTCGCCTTGCTCAGGAACGAACGGTTGTCGGCTTCGGCGACCGATGGCACGAACTGACCGTCCTTCAGGCTCGGGTGGTTCGGGTAGTTGAGCTTCAGGGTTTCCAGACTGGTGGCGGCCAGCTCGTCCAGGTGCAGACGCTGGTAAGCCTCGGTCATCACCGCCAGGCCGTCGCCGACCGATGGGGTTTCCTGGAAGTTTTCCACTACATAGCGGCCACGGTTGGCGGCGGCGACGTAGGCCTGACGGGTCAGGTAGTAGTCGGCTACGTGGATTTCGTAGGCCGCCAGCAGGTTGCGCAGATAGATCATGCGCTGCTTGGCGTCCGGCGCGTAGCGGCTGTTCGGGTAGCGGCTGGTCAGCTGCGCGAACTCGTTGTACGAGTCGCGGGCAGCGCCCGGGTCACGCTTGGTCATGTCCAACGGCAGGAAGCGCGCCAGCAGGCCGACGTCCTGGTCGAAAGAGGTCAGACCCTTGAGGTAATACGCGTAATCCACGTTCGGATGCTGCGGATGCAAACGAATGAAACGCTCGGCGGCGGACTTTGCAGCTTCCGGCTCGGCGTTCTTGTAGTTGGCGTAGATCAACTCCAGCTGTGCCTGATCGGCGTAGCGACCGAACGGATAACGCGACTCCAGGGCCTTCAGCTTGGCTGTGGCGCTGGTGTAGCTGTTGTTGTCCAGGTCAGTCTGAGCCTGCTGATACAGCTCGGCTTCGCTGAGGTTTTCGTCTACGACTTCCTTCGATGAGCAAGCAGCGGTCAATGCGAGGATGGCGATCAGCAGCAGGTGTTTCACTTGCATGGCGGCTTGCGTCCCTATGACGGCCGCTGTCTTGGGCGGGGCCGTCCTGTTATGATGAGCGCCCCGTTGAAAAGCCTCGGGGCAAAAGACGCCGTATTTAACCACAAGCGCGCAGCCGAAACCAAAGGCTGTGCCGACGCCCAGTCAGAGCATGTCCGATAAAATTGAACTTCGCGCAGAGGTGCCGTCCGATTTGGGCGGCCAACGCCTCGATCAAGTCGCCGCCCAACTCTTCGCTGAGCACTCTCGCTCGCGCCTTTCCGCCTGGATCAAAGAAGGTCGCCTGACTGTGGACGGGGCGGTCATCCGCCCGCGCGACATCGTTCATGGCGGTGCCATCCTTGAGCTGACTGCCGAGCAGGAAGCCCAGGGCGAGTGGATCGCCCAGGACATCGAACTCGACATCGTCTATGAAGACGACGACATCCTGGTGATCAACAAGCCTGCGGGCCTGGTGGTGCACCCGGCTGCCGGTCACGCCGATGGCACCTTGCTCAATGCCTTGCTGCACCACGTGCCGGACATCATCAATGTCCCGCGCGCCGGTATCGTGCATCGCCTGGACAAGGACACCACCGGTCTGATGGTGGTGGCCAAGACCATTCAGGCGCAGACCAAGCTCGTTGCCCAGCTGCAAAGCCGCAGCGTCAGCCGGATCTACGAGTGCATCGTGATTGGTGTCGTGACCGCCGGGGGCAAGATCAACGCCCCGATCGGCCGTCACGGCCAGCAGCGCCAACGCATGGCAGTGATGGAAGGCGGCAAGCCGGCCGTCAGTCACTACCGCGTGCTGGAGCGTTTCCGTTCGCACACGCACGTGCGGGTCAAACTGGAAACCGGCCGGACTCACCAGATCCGTGTGCACATGTCGCACATCAACTTCCCGTTGGTCGGCGACCCTGCGTACGGCGGGCGTTTCCGTATTCCGCCTGCTGCGAACCCGACCATGGTCGAATCGCTCAAGCACTTCCCGCGTCAGGCATTGCACGCGCGCTTCCTTGAACTGGATCATCCGACCAGCGGTGAGCGCATGAGCTGGGAATCGCCGCTGCCGGAAGATTTCGTCTGGCTGCTGACCCTGCTCAAGCAGGATCGCGAGGCATTCGTCGGATGAACTGGCTGACGCCGGACTGGCCTGCGCCGGCCAGCGTCAGGGCCTGTGTCACCACCCGCGAGGGGGGTGTCAGCGAGGCACCGTTCGACAGCCTCAATCTGGGCGATCACGTCGATGATCGCCCGGAAGCAGTAGCCGAGAATCGTCGGCGTCTGACCGAACACTTCTCGATCAAGCCTGCGTGGTTGCAGCAAGTGCACGGAATTGACGTGGCTCATGCTGATCCGGGCGTGGTTGCCACCGCCGACGCCAGTTGGACGGCAACTCCCGGGGTTGCCTGCACGGCGATGACCGCGGATTGCTTGCCGGCATTGTTCTGCAACCGTGCCGGCACCAGGGTTGCGGCGGCCCATGCCGGCTGGCGCGGGTTGGCGGCGGGCGTACTTGAAGCCACCCTCGATCATCTCGATACCGCTGCGGCGGACGTGCTGGTCTGGCTCGGCCCGGCCATCGGCCCGAAAGCCTTCGAAGTCGGCCCGGAAGTACGCGAGGTCTTCGTCAATCAACTCCCCGAAGCGGCAGCCGCCTTCGTGCCCAGCCACAATGCAGGCAAGTTCATGGCTGACATCTATCTGCTGGCGCGCCTGCGTCTGGCTGAACGCGGTGTCACCGCGGTTTATGGCGGCGGTTTCTGCACCGTGACCGACCCGCGCTTCTTTTCTTACCGCCGTGCGTCGCGCACAGGTCGGTTCGCCTCCTTAATCTGGCTCACCCGCTAGACTGACTGATCTGCATCAACTGTCCGCCGCTTGAATCTCCCAGAATCGACCACATCTACAGTGGTATCTGGCAGGTTTCTTTATTCAGGATGGTTTTTAGGTCCGGCCTGCTCAAAAGGAAGGTGACCCCATGCGTATAGACCGTTTAACCAGCAAACTTCAGTTGGCGTTGTCCGACGCCCAATCCCTGGCTGTCGGCCACGATCATCCGGCCATCGAGCCGGCGCACTTGATGCAAGCCATGCTTGAACAACAGGGTGGTTCGATCAAACCCCTGTTGATGCAAGTCGGCTTCGACGTCAACAGCTTGCGCAAAGAGCTGACCAAAGAGCTCGACCAATTACCGAAAATCCAGAACCCGACCGGCGACGTGAACATGTCGCAGGACTTGGCGCGTCTGCTCAATCAGGCGGATCGTCTGGCCCAGCAGAAGGGCGATCAGTTCATTTCCAGCGAACTGGTGCTGCTCGCCGCGATGGACGAGAACAGCAAGCTCGGCAAATTGCTGCTCGGCCAGGGCGTGAGCAAAAAAGCCCTGGAAAACGCGATCAACAACCTGCGCGGCGGTGAGGCGGTGAATGACGCCAACCACGAAGAGTCGCGTCAGGCGCTGGATAAATACACCGTCGACCTGACCAAGCGTGCCGAAGAAGGCAAGCTCGATCCGGTGATCGGCCGTGATGACGAAATTCGCCGCACCATTCAGGTTCTGCAGCGTCGCACCAAGAACAACCCGGTGCTGATCGGTGAACCTGGCGTGGGTAAAACCGCGATTGCCGAAGGTCTGGCCCAGCGCATCATCAACGGCGAAGTGCCGGACGGCCTCAAGGGCAAACGTCTGCTGTCGCTGGATATGGGCGCGCTGATTGCCGGTGCCAAGTATCGCGGTGAGTTCGAAGAGCGCCTGAAAGCCCTGCTCAATGAGCTGTCGAAGCAGGAAGGGCAGATCATTCTGTTCATCGACGAATTGCACACCATGGTCGGCGCCGGTAAGGGCGAAGGCTCGATGGATGCCGGCAACATGCTCAAACCGGCACTGGCGCGCGGTGAGCTGCACTGCGTCGGCGCAACCACGCTCAACGAGTACCGCCAATATATAGAGAAGGATGCGGCGCTTGAGCGGCGTTTCCAGAAAGTGCTGGTGGACGAGCCGAGTGAAGAAGACACCATCGCCATCCTGCGTGGCCTCAAGGAGCGTTATGAGGTTCACCATAAAGTGGCGATCACCGACGGCGCGATTATCGCCGCGGCCAAGCTCAGCCATCGTTACATCACGGATCGGCAGTTGCCGGACAAGGCCATCGACCTGATCGATGAGGCCGCCAGCCGTATCCGCATGGAGATCGACTCCAAGCCGGAAGTGCTGGATCGTCTGGAGCGTCGCCTGATTCAGCTCAAGGTTGAATCTCAGGCACTGAAGAAAGAAAGCGATGAAGCGGCGATGAAACGCCTGGAAAAACTCCAGGAAGAAATCGTCCGCCTCGAACGTGAGTACTCGGATCTGGAAGAAATCTGGAACTCGGAAAAAGCCGAGGTACAGGGTTCGGCGCAGATTCAGCAAAAGATCGAGCAGTCGCGTCAGGAGCTGGAAGCGGCACGTCGTAAAGGCGACCTCAACCGCATGGCCGAATTGCAGTACGGGGTGATCCCGGATCTGGAACGCAGCCTGCAAATGGTCGACCAGCACGGCAAGAGCGAAAACCAGTTGCTGCGCAGCAAGGTGACCGAAGAGGAAATCGCCGAAGTCGTTTCGAAGTGGACCGGTATTCCGGTGTCGAAAATGCTTGAAGGCGAGCGCGACAAGCTGATGAAGATGGAAAGCCTGTTGCACCAGCGTGTGATCGGTCAGGACGAAGCGGTGGTTGCGGTCGCCAACGCGGTACGCCGCTCGCGTGCCGGGCTGGCGGATCCGAATCGTCCAAGCGGCTCGTTCATGTTCCTCGGCCCGACCGGTGTCGGTAAAACCGAGCTGTGCAAGGCGCTGGCCGAATTCCTCTTTGATACTGAAGAGGCGATGGTGCGGATCGATATGTCCGAGTTCATGGAGAAACATTCCGTGGCACGGCTGATCGGCGCACCACCAGGCTATGTTGGCTACGAGGAGGGTGGTTATCTGACCGAAGCGGTGCGTCGCAAGCCTTACTCGGTGATCCTGCTGGATGAGGTCGAGAAGGCGCACCCGGATGTGTTCAACATCCTGCTGCAAGTGCTGGAGGACGGCCGTCTGACTGACAGTCACGGGCGCACGGTGGATTTCCGCAATACCGTGATCGTCATGACCTCGAACCTCGGTTCGTCGCAGATCCAGGAACTGGTCGGTGATCGTGAGGCCCAGCGTGCAGCGGTGATGGACGCGCTGACGTCGCACTTCCGTCCGGAGTTCATCAACCGGGTCGACGAAGTGGTGATTTTCGAGCCGCTGGCGCGGGATCAGATCGCGGGCATTACCGAGATCCAGCTGGGCCGTCTGCGCAGTCGTCTGGCCGAGCGCGAGCTGAAGCTGGAACTGAGTCCGGAAGCGATGGACAAGTTGATTGCCGTGGGTTACGACCCGGTTTATGGCGCACGTCCGCTCAAACGTGCGATCCAGCGCTGGATCGAAAACCCGTTGGCGCAGTTGATCCTGTCAGGGCATTTCCTGCCGGGCGATACGGCGACCGGCAAGGTCGTGAACGACGAAATCGTTTTCGACTGAGCGGCAAAGCCAATGAAATAAGGAAGGCCTCGCTTTGCGAGGCCTTTTTTTCGTTAGGCTGTTGAACTCTAAGGAAAAGGCTTGTAAAGTGCGCCCCGCAGTCAGTCACCCGCAGCATCTCAGCTCACTGAGCTGAAATCTGAAATAAGTTGCAAATCATTAACTTGAAAGCGATTTAGGGGGTTGACAGAGGTGTTCTAGGTTGTAGAATAGCGCGCCTCAGACACACGAACGCAGCGATGCGAACGACGTCTAAGAGCTGTAAGATTCACCGTTGTAAATTGAAATATGTAGTTCCGTGATAGCTCAGTCGGTAGAGCAAATGACTGTTAATCATTGGGTCCCAGGTTCGAGTCCTGGTCACGGAGCCAATTTCAAGCCGGGGTATAGCGCAGTCCGGTAGCGCGCCTGCTTTGGGAGCAGGATGTCAGGAGTTCGAATCCCCTTACCCCGACCATTTTTGGGTCGTTAGCTCAGTTGGTAGAGCAGTTGGCTTTTAACCAATTGGTCGTAGGTTCGAATCCCACACGACCCACCATTTTTGAAACCAGTTAGCGCTGGGATCGAATCTTAAGATCAGAGGCCAAAAGCGCTGATCGAAGAAGGCGATCTTTGAAAGGTCGCCTTTTTTTTACCGGGGTATAGCGCAGTCCGGTAGCGCGCCTGCTTTGGGAGCAGGATGTCAGGAGTTCGAATCCCCTTACCCCGACCATATTGAAAATCCTCGTATCGAAAGATACGGGGATTTTTTTTGTCCTCGCAAAAGACAATTCTCTTCAAGTCATCGTACAACTTGCCGATAGCCCGCTAACGAGAGGGGACTGCCGCTGTTCGCCCCTTCAATCTGGCCAATACAAGAATAAGGGCGTTCCTCATGTTGCTTCGTCAGTTGAATATTGCTCCACGTGCCGCACTGGGTTTTGCCCTGATCGCGGTACTGGTGGCGTTGCTTGGGGTATTTGCCTTGGGGCAGATGTCGAGCATCCGTGACAGTGAAGTTGCGGTAGAGGGCCAGTGGCTGCCGAGCATTCGCGGCGGCGACGAGATTCGTGAGTTGATGCTGCGGATCCGCACGATTTCCCTGCGCATGGCGCTTGATCAGGATCCGAAGAACATCGCGACTTACCGCAGCCAGATGGACACCCGCGACAAAGAGCTGAGCGAGAAGATCGCCGCCTACGACAAACTGGTCACGACGCCGGAAGGCCAGCAGCTCTATGACCAGTTCAAAAAAACCTTTGCCGCGTATCGCACCGGTATCGCGCAATCCTTCACCCTGGCCGATCAAGGCCAGCGTGACGCACTGACCAAACTGCTGCTGATTGATATGAAAACCGTGGTCGACGGCTCCGGCAAGCAGCTCAATGACCTGGCGGATCTGTTCGCCAGACAGGTGGCCGCTGAAAGCCAGAAATCCGCTGACCACTATCAGACCTCGCGCACCATCGTCAGTCTGTTCATCGCGCTGGCGGCGCTGGCCACGGTGGCCCTGGCCATGTTGCTCACCCGCAGCATCGTCCGTCCGCTGAGCACCGCTGTCAGCGCTGCCGAAAGCGTGGCCCGGGGCGATCTGACCCGACCGATCGAAACCCACGGCAACGATGAGGTCAGTCGTTTACTCAAGGCGCTGGCGACCATGCAGCAGAACCTGCGGGAAACGCTGCAAGGCATCAGCGGTTCGGCCACGCAACTGGCCACCGCTGCTGATGAGCTGAATGCGGTGACGCTCGGCAGCACACAAGGCCTGCAACAGCAGAGCAACGAAATCGAACAGGCCGCCACGGCGGTCAATGAAATGACCACGGCCGTTGAAGAAGTCGCTCGCAATGCCGTGTCGACGTCCGATGCCACCCGTCAATCCAGTGAGTCGGCGCAACTGGGACAGGCGCGGGTCAGCGACACCGCATCGGCCATCAATGCGCTGGCCAGCGACGTGCAGCACACCGGCGAGTTGGTGCAATCGCTGGCCAACCAGTCACAGGACATCGGCAAAGTGCTGGATGTGATCCGTGCCATTGCCGAGCAGACCAACCTGCTTGCGCTCAACGCCGCCATCGAGGCGGCCCGCGCAGGGGAGAGCGGACGAGGTTTTGCGGTGGTCGCCGATGAAGTGCGGGCGCTGGCCTATCGCACCCAGCAATCGACGCAGGAGATCGAGCAGATGGTGCAGGGCATGCGCAGTGGTTCAAGCCTGGCGCTGGATTCGATGCAGGCCAGCGCTGCACGGGCCACGACCACGCTGGCGTTGGCCGAGCGCGCCGGGGAGGCGCTGGAAACCATCACCGCGTCAGTGCATGAGATTCATGAGCGCAATCTGGTGATCGCCAGTGCCGCCGAAGAGCAGGCGCAAGTTGCGCGGGAAGTGGATCGTAACCTGGTGAACATTCGCGACCTGTCGGTCCGTTCGGCAGCGGGCGCCGATCAGACCCGCGCGTCGAGTCACGAACTGTCGCAACTGGCCAACGCGCTGCAAGGCATGGTGCGGCGCTTCCAGCTCTGATGAACAGAGATCGATTTTAGGGGTGAGCTGGATTTGTGAGCTGCGCAAAACAATGTGGGAGCGGGCTTGCCCGCGAAAGCGGTGTATCAGTCGACATGAATGTTGAATGACACGACCTCTTCGCGAGCAAGCCTGCTCCCACCGTTTTTAAATCAATGCAGCTTCAGGCGTGGCTCGGTACCGCGACCGATCTTGCTGCCCAGCATCAGCATCGCCGTGCGAAACGGCCCGTACAGCGCCATCTGGTGCATGCGGTACAGCGAGACATAGAACATCCGCGCCAGCCAGCCCTCGAGCATCACACTGCCGGTCAGGTTGCCCATCAAGTTACCCACAGCCGAGAAGCGTGACAGCGAAATCAGCGAGCCGTAGTCGGTGTATTTGTACTCCGGCAGGGTCTTGCCTTCGATGCGCAGCTTGAGCGACTTGGCCAGCAACGAAGCTTGTTGGTGCGCGGCTTGCGCACGCGGTGGCACGTTGCGATCCGAACCCGGTTGCGGGCACGCGGCGCAGTCACCGAAGGCGAAAATGTTTTCGTCGCGGGTGGTCTGCAACGTCGGCAGCACTTGCAGCTGATTGATACGGTTGGTTTCCAGACCGTCGATGTCCTTGAGGAAACCCGGCGCGCGAATCCCGGCAGCCCAGACTTTCAGGCTGGCCTTGATCACGTTGCCATCGGCGGTGATCAGGCTGTCGGCGGTCACTTCGCTGACCGAAGCGTTGGTCATCACATTGACCCCGAGTTTCTCCAGAGTCTTGTGCACCGGGCCGCTGATGCGCTCCGGCAGGGCTGGCAGCACCCGAGGGCCGGCTTCGATCAGGGTGATGTGCATGTTTTCCGGTTTGATCCGGTCCAGGCCGTAGGCCGCCAGTTCGTGTGCGGCATTGTGCAGTTCTGCCGCCAGCTCGACGCCCGTGGCGCCGGCCCCGACGATCGCCACACTGATCTGCTCGATCACATCGGTCTGCCCGGCATGCGCGCGCAGATAGTGGTTGAGCAGTTGCTGGTGAAAACGCTCGGCCTGTTTACGAGTGTCGAGGAACAGGCAGTGCTGCGCCGCGCCCTGGGTACCGAAGTCGTTGGTGGTGCTGCCGACACTGATCACCAGCGAGTCGTAGGCCACTTCACGAGCCGGTACCAGTTCCACGCCATTCTCGTCGTAGGTGGCGGCCAGCTGGATTTTCTTCTGCGCGCGATCAAGCCCGCTCATGCGCCCAAGCTGGAACTCGAAGTGGTTCCATTTCGCCTGGGCAACATAGTTGAGTTCGTCTTCGGAAGAGTTCAGCGATCCGGCGGCCACTTCGTGCAGCAGTGGTTTCCAGATGTGCGTGAGGTTCGCGTCGACCAGCATCACACTGGCCGTGCCGCGCTTGCCCAGAGTCTTACCCAGACGGGTAGCCAGCTCCAGACCGCCGGCGCCGCCGCCGACAATAACAATACGATGGGACATAGGGATAACTCGCAAGGTTTTTAAAGGAAATCGGTGCGGTTACCCGAGCGAGCGCGAGGCAGCTCATAGCGTCAGGTAACTGATTAATCGGCTCAGCAAGCCCAGACCAATGGTCACTGCCAGTACCAGCACCAGGAGCATCCACGGCCGGAAAGGCCGGCGCTCGACACGGTGTTGGGACAACTGCAGGTACTCTTCGACATGCTTCTGGTCTTCGGGGTTCAGGCGGCTGGTCATAAAGGCCTCGTCAGGTAGACGTTGCTGAAGGTGGGGAAGCTACAGCGGTTTTTAACCCGGGTTGAAGGCAGCATAGCCACTGGCCGGAACCGGTTCGACAGAAACACCGTCGTCGAGGCGAATGATCCCGCTTTGTAACACCCGCGCGGTAATTCCGCCATGCCCGCGCACCGCTTGAAAGGTGCCGGGGCCAAGGTTGTTTTGCAGGCGCGCGCAGGGCTGACACCAGCCGGTGGTCTCGAATATTGCCTGACCGATGCGAAAGCGCCGACCCTTGAGACTAAACAGATTGATACCGCTGATGACCAGATTGCGCCGCAGGTCTTCAGGCCTCACGGGTTGATCTTCAGGCCGGCCCATCAACGCGCTGATGACCGCCAGGTGTTCGAACTGAATCAACGTCACTTGCCGCGCATTGCGCACGCCGGGGCGGGCGTGGTCACCTGTCAATCCGGCTTCGAGCCGTGCCTCGACGGCGTCGAGCTCGATCATCGGGCCGCGAGACTCGGGGCGCACGCCGATCCAGCGTACGCGGCCAGTCTGCGGGACGTCGGCAATCAACTGCTGCAGCGGCGTCACAGGCTGATCCCGACATCGAAGACGATGCTGCGACCGAGGTTGCTGCGCAGAAAGTCCGGCGCATCGGGATGGGCGAACAGCACTCGGGCGAAGGTCGGGCCGACCAGCGACAGCGAGCGCCAACCCTGACGCAGATACTCGGTCGGCGGTGGAAAATGGCTGTTCAGGTCCAGCACCTCGCGCTTGAGGCTGGCGAAGGCAATGATGTCCAGTTCACCCAGATCCATACCGCGTTCTTTGTAGTTGTGCGCTTTTTTGCGCAGGGTCGGCGCCAGTCGCAGCAAGAACTCATTGGCCGGGATCCGCCGTGGCTTGGCTTCACGGCGCACCAGTTGGCTGAGGGAAAACGCACTGCGGCGGCGTTGCAGTTCATCGCGCCATTCGTCGTTGAGTCGACGGCCTTCATCGAGAACGAAGAACACTTCGAAATTGGCATCGCGAAACAGCACGTCCGGCGGCTCGCCGGCGGGGGCGAACTCATCGGCGCGGTAAGGGATGTTCAAGCCTTGCAGCAGGCGCTGGCAGACCCAACGCTCACGCTCCCATTTGCGGGCATTGGACAGGAACGCGTTGGCTTGCTCGGCCGCAATGGTCAGCAGGCGTAAGTAATCTGAGTCATCCATAGGCCCAAGCTTAGCGTTCAAATGCGACAAGCAGAAAGCTTTGCATCGGCTGATGCCTGAAAGAGGGCGGTGTAAACTCCGATAAGGGAATCAAACCCATGGAGAAGGTAAGGGATTCATGATCGGTGCAGAACTGCTGTCTTCGACAAGCCTGACACTTGGCTGGCTGATTTACCTGCCGGTGCTGGTCTGGGCGATCTGTCGTGCGCCGTGGGTCGAGTTGTTCACTGACAGTCGCCGCCAGCATCTGCTGTTCGGCACGGTGTTCGCCTTGTTTCTGCTGTGGATGGTGCGCAGGGATTTCGACACCGGGGTTTCTTATCACTTTATCGGCATGACCGCCGTGACGTTGCTGCTCGACTGGCCGCTGGCGATCATCGGCGGGCTGGTGGCGCAGCTCGGGCTGGTGTTGCTCGGGCGTCAGGATCTGGCGGCGGTCGGGGTCAACGGTACGTTGCTGATCCTGTTGCCGGTGTTGATCACCGAGTGCGTGGCGATCATCGTCGAGCGTGCCCAGCCGCGTAATCCGTTTGTGTACATCTTCTGTTCCGGGTTCTTTGCGGCGGCGTTGTCGGCGTTGCTGTGCCTGACATTGAGCCTGGGCCTGCTCTGGTACGACGGTCTGTTCGCCATGCCGGAATGGCTGGAAGACTTCATTGGCTACCTGTGGCTGCTGATTTTCCCCGAAGCCTTTATCAACGGCATGGTGATCAGTGCGCTGGTGGTGTTCAGTCCCGAGTGGCTGGAAACCTTCAACCGCACCCGCTACCTTTCGGCGCCCTGGAAGGACGACGATCCCAAGTCTTGATCCACATCAAACCCGCCACCCGCATGGCATTTCATGCTCGGCCAAATTCCTTCAGGAGCAGCGGTATGAGTGTTTACGAGTGGGCGAGGCAGGAGACACGGCAGAGTCTGGACATGGCGCTGGAGGTGGGCTTCGATCCGGGCCTGAGTTTGCGCGCCTTGCTCAGCGCGGTGGTGCAACAGAGCAAGACGGTGCGCAACGCCGAAGACCTGGCCGACGAGTTGCGCTTTCTCGCGGAAAACCTCGACGACGATCAGGACTACGGCTTCATGCGGCCCTGATCTCAGTGACGCGGGTCGAAATCGCCGGAGAACATTTCATCTTCGGCATCCGGGGCGACCGGAATCTTGTGCTCTTCGGACGCCCAGGCGCCGAGGTCGATCAGCTTGCAGCGATCGGAGCAGAACGGACGGAATTTGTTCTCGGGGGTGAATTCCACGGGGGCGCCGCAGGTTGGGCATTCGACGGTTGTAGGGCTCATGACTGGCCTCCGGATAAAGTCAGATAAAAGTGATGCAGACGCTCGACTTCGCTGTGCAGCCAGGCGAGGTCGCGGTCGTTGACCACGACATCGTCGGCGTGGCTCACGCGATCTTCGCGGTTCGACTGGGCCTTGAGGATCGCCTGGACCTGCTGTTCGCTGGTCTGGTCGCGCTGCAAGGTGCGTTCGATCTGCAGTTGTTGCGGGGCGTCGATCACCAGAATCCGCTGGGTCATCGCGTGTTGCCCGGATTCGATCAACAGCGGCGACACCAGAATCGCGTACGGCGATTTTGCCAGCGCCAGATGATGGGCGATTTCCTCGGCGATCAACGGATGCAGCAGGGCTTCGAGCCAGCGGCGTTCCTCCGGCACTTCAAAGATCAGCTGGCGCAGGGCGGCGCGGTTCAGCGTGCCGTCAGCCTGCAACACATCCGCGCCGAAGTGCTCGGCAATCTTTGCCAGTGCCGGGCGGCCCGGCTCGACTACCCAGCGCGCCGCATGGTCGGCGTCGACCACATGGATTCCGAGATCGATGAAGTGCTGGGCCGCGGCGCTTTTACCGCTGCCGATGCCGCCGGTCAGACCGAGAATCCAGGGTTTTTCCACAGGGGTATTCATTTCAAACCGACAAACTGCCAATAGAAGTCGGTTATTTGACCACCCCAGAGCAAGGCAATCCAGCCGGCAATTGCCAGATACGGGCCGAAGGGGATCGGCGTCGAGGTTTTCTGCTCGCGCAGACGCAACAGAATCACCCCGACAATCGCCCCCACCAGCGATGACAGCAGGATCGTCAGCGGCAGAATCTGCCAGCCACCCCAGGCCCCGAGCAGCGCCAGCAGCTTGAAATCGCCGTGGCCGATGCCGTCCTTGCCGGTCAGCAGCTTGAACAGCCAGAACACTGACCACAGCGCCATGTAACCGGCCACCGCGCCCCATAGCGCCGCGTATAGCGAGACGAACAGGCCGAAACTGTTGACGATCAGCCCCAGCCACAACAACGGCAACACCAGCACATCGGGCAGCAGTTGATGTTCGGTGTCGATCAGACTCATCGCCAGCAGCCCCCAGGTGAGCACGATCAACAGACCGGCCGGCCAGCCGAACCCCAGATGCCAGGCGACGAATGCCGAGAGCAGGCCGCAGGCCAGTTCGGTCAGGGGATAACGTTTGCTGATGGGGGCGGCACACGCCGAACAGCGTCCGCGCAACAGCAGGTAGCTGAGCAGTGGAATGTTCTCCCACGCCCGAATCCGGTGGCCGCAGTGCGGGCACTGGGAGTGCGGCAGCATCAGGTTGTAGGTTGGCAGCGGTGTTTCGCTCGGCAGGCCAAGGACATCCTGCGCCTGCTGGCGCCAATCGCGCTCGAGCATTTTCGGCAGACGCCAGACCAGCACGTTGAGAAAACTGCCGACCACCAGCCCCAGCAGCAGGGCGGCGAGTACGAAGGCCAGCGGATACAGACTGAAGAGTTCGTCGATAGGCATGTCAGATCGCTGAGCCGAGTTGGAAAATCGGCAGGTACATGGCCACGACCAGCCCGCCGACGATGACCCCGAGCACCACCATGATGAACGGCTCCATCAGGCTGGTGAGGTTGTCGACCATGTTATCCACTTCGTCCTCATAAAAACTGGCGACCTTGTCGAGCATGTCATCCAGTGCGCCCGACTCCTCACCGATGGCGGTCATCTGCACCGCCATGTTGGGGAAGACCCCGGTGCTGCGCATGGAAAAATTCAGCTGCATGCCAGTGGCGACGTCCTGGCGGATGCGCAGCACGGCACGTTTGAACACCACGTTGCCAGTAGCGCCGGCCACCGAATCCAGTGCCTCCACCAGCGGTACCCCAGCGGCGAAGGTGGTCGACAGGGTGCGGGCGAATCGCGCCACCGCCGATTTGTACATCAGCGTGCCCACCAGCGGCAGCTTCAGCAGCCAGGTGTCTTTGCGGTCGCGCAAGGCCTGGGATTTCTTCAGCGCGTGACGAATGCCGAACACCGCCGCAATCAGGGCGCCGAGCACTATCCACCACCATTGCTGCATGAACTCCGAAATGCTGATCACCATCAGGGTAAAGGCCGGCAGTTCAGCACCGAAACCGGAGAATACCGCCTGGAATTGCGGCACCACTTTCACCAGCAAAATCCCCGTGACCACCATCGCCACCAGTACCACGGCGGCGGGATAGGTCATGGCTTTCTTGATCTTGGCCTTGAGCGCTTCGCTTTTTTCCTTATAGGTCGCGACCCGTTCCAGCAACGTATCGAGGGCGCCGGATTGCTCGCCGGCATCCACCAGGTTGCAATACAACTCATCGAAATACTGCGGCTTCTTGCGCAGGGCCGCAGCAAAGCTGTTGCCGGCGGCCACCTCTTGCTTAACCTCGTCCACCAGTTTGCGCATCGCCGGGTTGTCGAAGCCTTCGCCAATGATGTCGAACGACTGCAACAGCGGTACGCCGGCCTTCATCATGGTTGCCATCTGCCGCGTGAACAGGGCGATGTCCTGGGCCTTGATGCGTTTGCCGAGGCTGAGCAAGGAGGTGGATTTCTTGCGCACCTTGCCTGGATTGATCCCTTGTTTGCGCAGCTGGGCCTTGATCAGCGCGGGGTTCTGCCCGCTCAACTCGCCCGTGACCTTGCTGCCTTTGCGATCCGTGCCTTCCCAGGCGTAGATGCTGATTTTCGCTGCCTTGACCGCCATGTTCAGTCCTTGGTGACCCGGTTGATTTCTTCCAGGCTGGTGATGCCTTGCATGGCCTTGTGCAGGCCCGAGGTGCGCAGGTCGTCGAAGCCGTCGCGACGCATCTGGCTGTCGATTTCCAGCGAATTGCCTTCGGCCATGATCAGCCGTTGCAGGTCAGGGGTGTTTTTCACCACTTCGTAAATCCCCACGCGTCCTTTGTAGCCGCCGTTGCAGAGGTCGCAACCGACCGGCTCATAGATCGTGAAACTGCCGATCTGTTCCGGCGGGAAACCTTCCTTGATCAGCGTTTCGCGGGGGATCTCGATGGGTTTCTTGCAGTGGCTGCACAGCTTGCGCGCCAGACGCTGGGCGATGATCAGGCTCACCGAGGTGGCGATGTTGAACCCGGGAATGCCCATGTTGTGCAGGCGGGTCAGGGTTTCGGCGGCGCTGTTGGTGTGCAGCGTGGACAGGACCAGGTGGCCGGTCTGCGCGGCCTTGATCGCGATTTCGGCGGTTTCCAGATCGCGGATTTCCCCGACCATGATCACGTCCGGGTCCTGCCGCAGAAACGATCGCAGGGCCTGGGCAAAATCCAGCCCTTGTTTGGGATTGACGTTGACCTGGTTGATGCCTTCCATGTTGATTTCCACCGGGTCTTCGGCGGTCGAAATGTTGATGTCGACGGTGTTGAGGATATTCAGGCCGGTGTACAGCGATACGGTTTTCCCCGACCCGGTAGGCCCGGTCACCAGAATCATGCCCTGCGGTTGCTTCAGCGCTGCCATGTACAGGTCTTTCTGCGCCGGTTCGTAGCCCAGCGCATCGATGCCGATCTGCGCACTGGACGGATCGAGAATCCGGATCACCACTTTTTCGCCCCACAGCGTCGGCAGGGTGTTGACCCGGAAGTCGATGGACTTGGTCTTCGACAGGCGCATCTTGATCCGCCCGTCCTGGGGTTTGCGGCGCTCCGAGATATCCAGGCTGGCCATGACTTTCAGGCGTGCGGCGATTCGCCCGGCCAACTGGATCGGCGGTTTGGCCACCTCGCGCAGGATGCCGTCGGTACGCACCCGCACCCGGAAGTTTTTTTCGTAGGGTTCGAAGTGCAGGTCCGACGAGCCACTTTTGATCGCGTCGAGCAGCATCTTGTGCACGAAACGCACGACCGGCGCGTCATCGGCATCGAGTCCGCCGATGGCGTCCTGGCGGCTGTCGTCGACGGACTCGACATCCACGCCGTCGAGATCAACGTCGGCCATTTCTTCGAGGCCGCTGGCGTGGGTGTCGAAGAATTTCTCGATGGCCTCGGTGAGCTTGTCGTCCTCCACCAGAATGGCTTCGGTGCTCAGCCCGGTGCTGAACTGAATGTCATTGATCGCCTGATGATTGCTCGGGTCGGAAATGCCCACGAACAGTTTGTTGCCACGCCGCCACAAGGGCAGGGCGTGATGTTGGCGCACCAGTTTTTCACTGACCAGGCCTTTGGGCTGGGTTTCCTTGTCCAGGCAATTGAGGTCCATGAAGGCCATGCCGAAATGCTCGGAAGCGATCTCGGCGACCTGTGAGCTCTTCACCAGTTTGTTTTGCACCAGGTAACTGACCAGCGACAGCCGATTGCGCTGCGCCTGTTGCCAGGCCTGCTGGGCGCTTTTTTCCGTAAGCAGTTCGGCCTGTACCAATTGCTTGGCCAGACCGCTCAGAGCGATGTCATTCATGGGGATTCCGGATGCTGACAGTTCATGACTTATAGCCTAGTCAAGTGACAGCGCCAAACACGCCCGGTACAGGTGACAAAAAGTGTCAGATAGTGCGGTTACGGGTTGTAGGAAAGCGCGACACGGCCCCTTTATGCCGAGCGCACGGGGTCTGCAAGCGGTTGGCACGGCCTATGCTGAGCCCTTTGCAGATCATGAGATTCCGACTCATGCATGGAGAGCCTGTCTATGAACAACCAAAAAGGTTTCACTCTGATCGAGCTGCTGATCGTGGTGGCGATCATCGGCATTCTGGCGACCATCGCCCTGCCGCAATACTCCAAGTATCAGGCGCGTTCGAAGGTGACGGCAGGTCTGGCCGAAATCAGCGCGCTGAAGGTGCCGTTCGAGGACACCATTAATCAAGGTACCGATCCAACCCTGTTACTCGTGGCCGGTAGTGCCACAGCGACCACCTCCAACTGCACACTGGCGGCTTCGGGAACAGCTACGACAGGTGCCGGCACCATTACCTGCACACTGGTGAACGCCCCGGGCCCGGTGCTGGGTAAAACCATCACCCTTACCCGCACGGGGGCTGCAACCGGCAACACCTCCGGCGTCTGGAGCTGTGCATCGACCGTCAACCCGGACTACGCGCCTAAAGGTTGTGCGGGTACCGGTGCCTGATCAAGTCAGCAAGCGTCCTGAGATGCCCCGCGATGCGGGGCATTTTTTTTGCCTTTTTGCGCTGGAAAAAGCTTCAATAATTTCAGCGTGTTAGGAACTTTCCAAAAAGCCGCAACTTGCATGTCGATAATGCATGCGTCATGCAAATTGCATGATTCCGAAAATTTGGCTAATTCATAACTAACTGATTTATAACGATTTATTGTCTTTCGAAAAGTTGGCACAGCCTTCGCAATATACCCAGTAACCCTGCTGACAAGACAACCAGCAGACTTTCCAGAAAAACAGGAGTTACTCGTATGAAGAAGTTCGCTATCACTGCCGCTGCTGCTACCGCGCTGACCCTGACCATGGCTTCCGGTGCTTTCGCACAAACCACCCAGGCTACTCAGGCTCCAATGACTCTGGCTGCTGGTGAAATGACCAAGGCTAAAGAAGCTACTTCCGATACCTGGATCACTACCAAAGTCAAAAGCGACCTGGTAACCGAAAAAGGCATTCCAGGTACCGATATCAAAGTTGAAACCAACAAAGGCGTTGTATCCCTGTCCTCCACTGTTGCAGTGACCGAGGCTCAGAAAACCACCGCCGTGGCTATCGCCAAGAAAATCAAAGGCGTCAAAGCGGTCTCCGCTGACGGCCTGAAAGCCGAGTAAGGCATGACTTCTCGCCTGGACCGGGAGAAGGCGCGACAGACGGGCCGAGCAATACGTCTGCCGCAACTTTAGAGTTCATGCGAACGGTCACACGGACGTGACCATTACGGGCCCCGGCACTTGTGTCGGGGCCTGTTCTATTTCAGGTCAGCAAAAGCTAAATGTGGGAGCGGGCTTGCTCGCGAATGCGGTGTGTCAGCAGGCATATTCATCAGCTGACACACCGCATTCGCGAGCAAGCCCGCTCCCACAGGGATATAGGTTGTGGTTCAGTTACCGCGCTTACTGTTGATCTGCCGCAGGCGATTGCCTTCAAAGCGCAGGTACTGGTACATGCCGTTGCTCGGGCCGTAGGTCCATTCCTCGACCTGAAACTCTTCGCGGCGATTGGCGCTGCGCTTGTAACCGAGGACATCGCGGCTGACCGGTTCACCACACTTCTGCAGCACTTCGCTGGTGCGGTCGCCGAGACTGACCAGTTGGCTGCCGCAGCGCAGCGTGTCGGAGGCCAGGGCCGGGCTGGCGGCGAGCATCAGCATCAGCGCAAGCAGCCACTTGTGGTTCATCATTCGGCGTCCAGGTGCATTTGCGTCACCACTCGGCCATCGCTTTCGGCTTCGCCAAGGTTGGCGTCGATGAAGTACACCCGGTCATCCGCCAGTTGGCCCTTGTCGACCAGGTAGTCCTTGATGCTGCTGGCGCGTTCCTGACCCAACTGCCGCAGCAGCACATCGCTTGAACTCCAGAACTTGATTACGCCGTCACGCATTTTCGCCGTGCGTTCTTCCTTGCCCAGATCCTTCCATTCGGCCGGTGGCTGGGTTTTCAGTCGGGTGCGGTAGATGCCTTCGAGCAGCGGGCCTTTTTCGCTGTCCGGCACCTGCAGCAGGGAAGCCTGAGCCGGGACCTTGTCGCCTCGGCGCTGGAGCATCTTGTAGTAGTTGTACTGGTATTCGCGCTCCAGACGCTGTTCGGCGATCAACGGACCGTCGCTGCTCTGCGCGGCGGTGCCTTCGATTTCCAGGCGCAGGGCCGGACGTTCCTTGAGGGCTTGGGACAGTTTGTCCAGCGCCGACTGGGCGTCCTTGCTCAGGTCGCTGGACCCCGGGGCAAAGGACACGGTGCCGAGGTCTTCGGAACCGCCGCCGTTGATCAGCCCGCCAATCAGCTTGAACGGTGCCGCGGCAGCTTTGACGATGAGATTACGCAGGGTCTGCCAGACAATTGGCATCACGCTGAACTGTGGGTTATTCAAATCGCCAGTCACCGGCAGCTCGATGGAAATCTTGCCATCGACGTCCTTGAGCAGGGCAATCGCCAGCTTCAGTGGCAGGCTCACGGCATCCGGGCTGTCGACTTTCTCGCCGAGTTGCAACTGCTCGACCACCACTTTGTTTTCAGCCTTCAACTGGCCCTTGGTGATCAGGTAGTGCAGGTCGAGGTTGAGCCGGCCCTTGCGGATGCGGTAACCGGCGAACTTGCCGGAGTACGGCGTCAGTGTCGTCAGTTCGACACGTTTGAAGCTGGTGGCGATGTCGAGGCTGGCCATCGGATCGAACGGGTTGACCGCACCTTTGATGGTCACCGGTGCATAGCGATCGACCTTGCCCTTGACGTCGACGCTGGCCGGTTTCGCCTGACGGCTGTCGATGGTACCGATCTGGCCGTTGAGCTGTTGCACCGCCGTAGCGAAATTCGGCGTCAGGCTGAAGTCGGCGAAGTTGGCCGAGCCGTCGTTGATCGCAATCGCGCCGATGTGAATGCCCAGCGGCTTGTCCTTGCTGGCCGGCTTCGCCGCGGCGGTTTTCGCACCGCTGTCGGCGGGCTGCGGGATCAGCAGGTCGTCGATGTTGGTGGTGCGGTCATCGTTGATCATGAACCGCACATACGGCTGGAACAGGTTGACCTTGTCGATCGACAGGCTGTCACCGTGTTGATAGTTGATGCCTTCAACCACCACTTGCTGCCACTTGAGGAAGTCGCGGGTTTTCAGGGTGTCGAGGGTGTGCAGTTGATCGATCTGCGCCCGCCCGGTCACGCCGAGTGCCAGGGGGGCGGTGCTCTTGAGGTTGACCTTGAGGTCACTGCCGAGCATGCCGCTGCGCAGCTCCAGGCGAATGAACGGATTGATGTAGGACTGTGCGACGCGCAGGTCGATATCCTGGGTTTTCACGTTGAGCTGAGCGGTGACCGAGGCCAGGTTGACTACACCATCGGCGTTGATCTTGCCCTGTTTGCCCAGACCGCTGTCGAGTCTGACCTTGAAAGGCGAGCCGTTGAGGCTGTCGAAATCCTGCAGGTCGATGTTCAGCGGGGTGATGTCCAGCGCCACCGGCGGGTTGGCCGAACGGTCGGCGAGATGCACGGTGTAGTTGCGTAGCTGTACGTCTTTGAGCAGCACTTGCCAAGGCTTGCTCGGCGCGGCCGGCGCTTTCGGCGAATCGGCGGCGGCCGGAGTGGACTTGGGTTCGGCGGCGGCCTTGGCGGCCGGTTTCGATGGCTGGCTGGCGAACAGTTTCTGCCAGTCGAGCTGGCCGTCGGCTTCGAGCGCGGCCCAGGTTTCCAGTTTGTTGCTGCGGATCTTGCCGACCACCACTTGCTGTTTGGCCAGGTCGACCGAGGTCTCGCTGACATCCAGGCGTTCGAGATTCGCCAGCGGGCGGCCGTCCGGCGCCTTGATCGCGAACGGCGCAATGCTCACCGCGACGTTGTTCAACAGCAGTTCGGTTTCTTTCGACAGATTCAGTTTGTATTCGGTGCTGAGGTTGATCACGCCGTCTTCGAGCACCAAGGGCAGCGCATCGCGCACGTAGGGCCAGAAGGATTTCATCTTGCCGTCGGTGACTTTCAAAGTGCCTTCGGAGGTGAACGGGATCAGGCTGAAGTTGCCTTTCCAGTCGATCTGCCCACCGGCCGGGCCGGCAGCCACCAGGGTCATGTCGGCATTGTCTTCGGGCAGGGTGCTGAGGTTTTTCAGTTCGAAGTCGAGTTTGTCGTAGAGGAACTCGATCGGCTCGCTCGGCCGGGCGTCCTGGAAATGCACGTTGCCCCCGGCCAGTTGAATGCGGTCGATGCGCAGCGGGAACGGCTTGGCATTCGGGTCGGCCGGGGTCGGCTCGCTGGCGGGAATTTTGAACAGGCCCAGCAGATTGAGCTGGCCGTCCTTGGCGAAGAGGACTTCGGTCTTGGGCTTGTCCAGCTCGATATCGGCCAGATGCAGCGCCTTGGTCCACAGGCTGTCGAATTGCAGGTTGGCGTACAGCCGCTCGAAACCGACCTGTTCCTTGCCCGGCTCACCGATGACCAGCCCCCACAGGGTGACTTCAAGGCTGAACGGATTGAGTTCGATGCGCTGGATATGCGCCGGCACCGTGGCGTAGTTGGCCAACTGCTGGTTGGCGATGCGCAGGGCGATGCCCGGCAAAATCAGAAACCCCAGCAGGCTGTAGAGGGCCAGAGCAGTCAACAAGGCGCCAATCGCGCGAATCAATCCTTTGGGCATGTGCGGCTTCATCTGTCTGAATCGGAGTGCCTTGGAGTATGGCACGCGATTCTGGTTCCGAAGTACAACGTGGGCTGCAGGATTGTTCAGATTGTTCTGTAGGACCAAGACACTGTGGGAGCGAGCTTGCTCGCGAAAGCGGTGGATCAGTCGAGAAATATGCTGACTGACACGCCGCCTTCGCGAGCAAGCTCGCTCCCACATTGGATGGTTGCCAGTCCCGCAGGGGGGGTTACAGCTGCAGGATCAGGGTTTTCAGCGGTGGCTGTTGATCCCGCGACGGGAAGTCGGCGCCCGGGGTCATCACGCTCCATTCGCGCACCGGGCGCCCGGCCTTCTCGGCGCAGCGCAGGACCTGTTCACGCCAGTCATCCATGCTGACTTTTGCCAGGTTGTTGCAGCAGATCAGTACGCCGTTGTCGGCGGTGCTCAGCAGTGCCGGTTTGAGCAGGCTCTGATAGTCGCGCAGCAGGTCGACGGTGCCGAACGCGCTCTTGGCCCAGGCCGGTGGATCAAGCAGCACCAGATCGTATTGACGCTGGTCGAGGCGCTGATAGCTCGGCAGTTTTTGCCCGCGCCGCTGGCTGATCGGCAGCCCGGCAAGTTGGCGGATCGCCGGAAAGTAATCGGACTGGATAAATTGCATCTCGGGCAACTGTGGATTGAGCAGACCGTTTTCGCGGCCGACTGCCAGATTGCCTTCGGCGAAGTCGAGGTTGCACACCTCGCGCGCGCCACCGGCAGCTGCACTGAGGCCGACGCCGCAGGTGTAGGCGAACAGGTTGAGCACGCTTTTGCCTTTGGCGTGATCCTTGACCCAGCCGCGGGTGTTGCGCAGGTCGAGGAACAGCAGCGGGTCCTGCCCGGCATGGCGCCCACGCACGCGATAGTTCAGGCCCCATTCGTGCCCGACCAGATCCGCCAGGGCGGCCTCGTCGGCGCGGTAGACGCTGTCTTCGCGATCGATCCGCGAGTTGCCGCGGGAGCGGTCGTTGTAGACCAGCAGCGTTTCAAAGCCCAGGGTCTGGTTGACCATGGCGTGCAGTTGCAGCAGGTCGTCACGCTCCAGCGTCTGGTGAAAACTTTGCACCAGCAATTGCGGGCCGTAGCGGTCGACGGTCAGGCCTCCGGCGCCTTCCTGGCTGCCGTGGAACAGGCGATAGCAATCGGTGCCCTGGCGGTGCAGCTCAGCGAGCAGATCCAGGCGTTGATCGAGGGCGGCGCGCAGCGCCTGATTCAAGGAAGACATGCGTGCGCCTTGCTGGTGAGAATTGGGGCGCGGGAGTTTAGCAGTTACCGAAGCCCTGAGACATTGCGCAGATCTGTGGCGAGGGAGCTTGCTCCCGCTCGAGTGCGAAGCGCTCGCAACATTCCGAGGGTCGCTGCGCAACCCAGCGGGAGCAAGCTCCCTCGCCACAGGTTCTGTGTATAGATCAGGTGAGCAGTCCCATTCGGCGTTTGGCCCGCTGCACCGAACCATTGCGCATCGCCCAGCGCAGCATCGGCGCACTGCGCTTGACGCTGGCGCGGATCAGCTGGCGTTGCAGCGGGTTCTGCCGTATGCCGAACAGGTCACTGGCCCAGTCCGGCAGCAGATCGATGCCGGCCTTCATCATCAGGTCGCCAAACGGCCGGGCCAGAACGCTCGGGGCTGGCGCGTCGAGCAACAGGCGCAGGACTTCGCGGCTGCGCTCATCACAGAGCAATTGCGGGCGCATGCGTTGCAGATAGTCGGCCACGGCTTGCCGCGATTTCGGCACATCCCGCGCACCCAGGCGCTCGGCGACCACGGCGATTTCCGCGTAGTAGCGATCCTGATTCGCCCCCGACAATTGCGGATTGCGGTAACGCAAATGCGCCGCAAGAAAATGGCTGACCTCGGCCACATGCACCCAGGTCAACAGGTCCGGATCGCTGGCCGCATACGGCCGGCCATCCGGCGCAGTGCCGACCACTTGCAGGTGTATGGTGCGCACCTTGTCGATCAGCCATTCGGCATCCCGGCGCGAGCCGAACGTGGTGCCGGAGACAAACTGACTGGTGCGGCGCAGGCGTCCGAGCATGTCCTGACGAAAGTTCGAATGATCCCAGACCCCGGCCAGCGCCAGCGGATGCAGGGCTTGCAGCAACAACGCGCTGATGCCGCCGATCAGCATGCTGCTGAAATCTCCGTGGACTTGCCAACTGACCGAGTCCGGCCCGAACAGCCCGGGATCGCCCTTGGGATTTTCCAGATCGAGCTGACCGAGGGACAGACCGGTCAGGCTCATGAGTTGGTTTTCGATACGGCTGCGGATGAATTCCATGACAACTCATTGGTGGTGGAGGGCGCGGACGGTTGGCCCGCGCCGGAGATGTTACTGATTCAGGCGCTTGTCGATCAGGCCCTGGACCACGCTCGGATCGGCCAGGGTCGACGTGTCGCCGAGGCTGTCGAGTTCGTTGCAGGCGATCTTGCGCAGGATCCGCCGCATGATCTTGCCTGAGCGGGTTTTCGGCAAGGCCGGCGCCCACTGGATCAGGTCCGGTTTGGCGAAGCTGCCGATTTCCTTGCTGACGTGGGCCAGCAGTTCTTTCTTCAGCTCATCGCTCGGCTCGAAGCCGTTCATGGGCGTGACGAAGGCGTAGATGCCCTGGCCTTTGACGTCGTGCGGGTAACCGACCACGGCGGCCTCGGCGATGCTGTCGTGCAGCACCAGCGCGCTTTCCACTTCGGCGGTGCCGATGCGGTGGCCGGAGACGTTGATCACGTCATCGATGCGCCCGGTGATCCAGTAATCGCCGTCTTCGTCGCGGCGTGCGCCATCACCAGTGAAGTAGTAGCCGGGGTAGGGCTTGAAGTAGGTGTCGACCATGCGTTGCGGATCGCCGTAGACGCTGCGGATCTGCGCCGGCCAGCTGGACTTGATCGCCAGCACGCCACTGCCGGCGCCTTTGATTTCCTTGCCGTGCTCGTCGAGCAGCACCGGTTGCACGCCGAACATTGGCTGCGTGGCGCAACCCGGCTTGATGCGTTGCGCACTGACCAGCGGGCTGAGCATGATCCCGCCGGTTTCGGTCTGCCACCAGGTATCGACAATCGGGCAGCGCTGCTCGCCGACCACGTTGAAATACCATTCCCACGCTTCCGGGTTGATTGGCTCACCGACGCTGCCGAGCAATCTGAGGCTTTGGCGCGACGTTTCCTGCAACGGCCCGGCACCTTCGCGCATCAACGCGCGCAGGGCGGTCGGCGCGGTGTAGAAAATGTTGACGTGGTGTTTGTCGATCACCTGCCAGAAGCGCGAAGTGCTCGGATAACTTGGCACGCCTTCGAAGATCAGCGTGGTTGCGCCGTTGGCCAGCGGGCCGTAGACGATGTAACTGTGGCCGGTCACCCAGCCGACGTCGGCGGTGCACCAGAACACTTCGCCTTCGCGGTAATCGAGCACGTACTTGAAGGTCATCGCCGCTTGCAGCAGGTAGCCGCCGGTGGTGTGCAGCACGCCCTTGGGTTTGCCGGTGCTGCCGGAGGTGTAGAGGATGAACAGCGGATCTTCGGCGTCCATCGGTTCTGGCGGGCAATCGTCGCTGACGTCACGCACGGCCTGGTGATACCAGAGATCACGGCCCTCGACCCAATCGACTTTGCCTTGGGTGCGCTCGACTACGACGACGGTGCTGACGTCCGGGCAGCTTTGCAGGGCCTTGTCGACGTTGTGCTTGAGCGGCACGAACTTGCCGCCGCGTACGCCTTCATCGGCGGTGATCACGGTGCGGCAGTCGGCGTCGAGGATACGGTCACGCAATGAGTCCGGGGAGAAGCCGCCGAACACCACCGAATGAATCGCGCCGATCCGCGCGCAAGCGAGCATGGCGTAGGCCGCCTCGGGGATCATCGGCATGTAGATGCACACCCGATCGCCTTTTTTCACCCCACGGCTTTTCAGCACATTGGCCAGGCGGCAGACGTGATGGTGGAGTTTTTTGTAGGTGATCTGCGCCGATTCGGCCGGGTCGTCGCCTTCCCAGAGAATCGCGGTCTGCTCGCCGCGCTGGGCGAGGTGGCGGTCGATGCAGTTGTAGCTGACGTTCAGTTGGCCGCCGGCAAACCAGGATGCTTCACCGGTTTTCAGGTCGTAACGCTGAACGGTTTGCCACGGTGTGCTCCAGTCGAGGAAGCGGGTGGCCTGTTCGGCCCAGAAGGCGCTGGGGTGTTCAATGGATTCGCGGTACAGACGCTTATAGTCGTCCTGACTCAACTGCGCAGCCCGGCGGACGGCATCGGCTTTGGGGAACGTGCTGATATCGAACATGACGGTTCCTTATTCTTGTTGTGCGACAGGAATAAAGATGCGCCGAGCGGCCCGGAGGTTCAAGTCATCGCTAAAACAACTGTGGGAGCGAGCCTGCTCGCGAATGTGGTGTATCAGTCACAAAGATGCTGAATGACACACCGCATTCGCGAGCAGGCTCGCTCCCACATTGGAAATGGGTTGCCCACAGGATTTGTGGGCAACCCATTCACATCACCCGCGGTGACGACCGCGGAAGTAGTTGATCAGGCCCTGGGTAGAAGCATCGTCAGCGGTGGTTTCATCGCTGCCGACCAGACGGTTGTAAACGCCTTTGCCCAGTTCCTTGCCCAGTTCCACGCCCCACTGGTCGAAGGCGTTGATGCCCCAGACCACGCTCTGCACGAACACTTTGTGTTCATACATGGCGACCAGCGCACCCAGACGACGCGGGCTGATGCGCTCGACCACGATGGTGTTGCTCGGACGGTTGCCCGGGATCACCTTGTGCGGTGCGAGTTTGTGCACCTGTTCTTCGCTCATGCCTTTGTCGCGCAGCTCAGCCTCGGCTTCCGGCAGGGTCTTGCCGAGCATCAGCGCCTGGCTTTGCGACAGGCAGTTGGCGTACAGCCACTGATGGTGATCGGAGACCGGGTTGAAGCTGACGATCGGCACGATGAAATCGGCCGGGATCAGTTGGGTGCCCTGATGCAGCAACTGGTGATAGGCGTGCTGACCGTTGCAGCCGACGCCGCCCCAGATCACCGGACCGGTATCGGTCGACACCGAGGTGCCGTCCTGACGCACGCTCTTGCCGTTGGATTCCATGTCCAGCTGTTGCAAGTGCTTGGTGATGTTACGCAGGTAGTGGTCGTACGGCAGGATTGCGTGGCTTTGCGCGCCCCAGAAGTTGCCGTACCACACGCCGAGCAGGGCCAGCAGCACTGGCATGTTCTGCTCGAACGGTGCGCTCTGGAAATGCTGGTCCATGGTGTAGGCACCGGACAGCAGTTCCTTGAAGTTGGACATGCCGATGGCCAGGGCAATCGGCAGACCGATGGCCGACCACAGCGAGTAACGACCGCCGACCCAGTCCCACATCGGGAAGATGTTTTCTTCACGGATACCGAACGCGACTGCCGCAGCGTTGTTGCTCGACACCGCGATGAAGTGGCGATACAGCTCGGCTTCCGAACCACCCTGAGCCAGATACCAGGCGCGGGCGGCCTGGGCGTTCTTCAGGGTTTCGAGGGTGTTGAAGGATTTCGACGAAACGATGAACAGCGTGGTTTCGGCGCGCAGCTTTTGCGTCAGTTCGTGGAACTCACTGCCGTCGATGTTCGCCAGGTAGTGGCAACGCACGCCCTTCTGCGCGTAGGACAGCAGCGCTTCGGAGACCAGCTCCGGGCCGAGGAACGAACCACCGATGCCGATGTTGACCACGTCAGTGATCGGCTTCTCGGTGTAACCACGCCACAGGCCGTCGTGGATGCGGCCGACCAGATCCGTGATCTGGTTCAGCACCTTGTGCACTTCCGGCATCACGTTGACGCCGTTGACCGACAGCTTGTCGCCCACTGGGCGGCGCAGGGCGGTGTGCAGCGCCGGGCGGCCTTCGGAGGCGTTGACGATTTCGCCGTCGAACAGCGCTTTGATCGCGCCTTTCAGATCGACTTCATTGGCCAGACCCACCAGCAGATTGCGGGTCTCGGCGTTGATCAGGTTCTTCGAATAATCGAGAAACAGTCCGCAGCTGCTGAGCGTGAATTGATTGAAGCGCTGCGGATCGGCGTTGAAGGCTTCGCGCATGCTGAAATCCTGCATGGCTTGGCGGTGATCTTTCAACGCTTGCCAGGCAGGCAGAGCGGTAACGTCATGAGGAGTGCGGTAGTACGCCATCGCTGCGGTTTTCCTTTTTACTTGAACGGCCTTTTGAACACAGAACAGACCGATACGCCATGTTTGGGCGAGGGTCAAATGCGTCGACACGATTTTTCAACGCAGGGCGAATACAGTAAACCTCACGCTGCGATCTGTCTTGACTTCTTCTGACCTGTTCCCTGTACTTTTTTAACATCAATACCGGGAACAAGCCGACCAACGGAAGGGGAGTGGCGCGTCGAAGCGGCTCAGGCCACCTGAACCGGAATGGCGTTGCTGGTGTGGCTGAGCTCATTGCCCGGCGCCATGTACAGCATGCGCGGCTTGAAATTCAGCAGTTCCGCTTCGCTGTAATGGGCGTAGGCGCAAATGATCACGCGGTCGCCGACCTTGGCTTTATGCGCGGCTGCGCCATTGACCGAAATCATCCGCGAACCCTCTTCGCCACGAATCGCGTAGGTGGTGAAGCGCTCGCCATTGTCGACGTTATAGATCTGGATCTGCTCGTACTCACGGATGCCGGACAAGTCCAGCCACTCGCCATCAATGGCGCAGGAACCTTCGTAATCGAGTACCGCATGAGTGACTTCGGCGCGGTGCAGCTTGGCCTTGAGCATGATGGCGTGCATGAGGGTTTTCCCGGGTTGGAAGCAAACGGCGGGCAGTGTGCCCGAAGGCTTTGGGGGCGGCAATATGGTCTGTGTGGACACCAGAAACCAATGTGGGAGCGGGTTTGCTCGCGAAGGCGGTGTGTCAGTCAACCTATCTGCTGAATGACACACCGCATTCGCGAGCAAGCCCGCTCCTACAGGGGGTATTGCGCTGTTTTTTAAGTCGGGGTATCGAGGTTCAGGTGCAGGTTGTCGATCAACCGCGTGGTGCCGAGGAACGCGGCCACCAGAATCACCAGATCGCGGTCCTCTGCCGTAGCCGGACGCAAGGTCAGGGCGTGGCGGATTTCCAGGTAATCCGGACGCAGGCCTGCGGCTTCCAGCTGTTGCACCTGCGTAGCGATCAGCGCCGGGTAGTCACGCTCACCGTGCTTGATCGACTCGGCAATCGCGCTCAGGGTGCGATAGACCACCGGGGCCACGGCACGTTGATCTTCGCTGAGGAAACCGTTGCGCGACGACAGCGCCAGGCCGTCGGCCGCACGCACGGTCGGTTCACCGATGATCTGGATCGGCATGTTCAGGTCATGCACCAGCGCGCGGATCACCGCCAGCTGCTGGAAGTCCTTCTGGCCGAAGATCGCCAGATCCGGCTGAACCATGTTGAACAGCTTGCTGACCACCGTCGCCACGCCCTCGAAGTGCCCCGGACGGCTGGCGCCGCACAGGCCTTCGGACAGTTGCGGCACGCTGACCCGGGTCTGCCCGGCCATGCCGTCGGGGTACATCTCTTCGACGGTCGGGGCGAACAGCAAGTGGCAGCCGGCTTGCAGCAGCTTTTCCTGATCAGCCGCCAGGGTGCGCGGGTACTTGTCGAGATCTTCGCCGGCGCCGAATTGCAGCGGGTTGACGAAAATGCTCGCAACCACGAAGTCCACGCGCTGGGTGGCTTTGGTGATCAGCGCGACATGGCCGCTGTGCAGGTTGCCCATGGTCGGCACGAAGCCGATGCGCTTGCCTTCACTGCGGGCGCGGGCCACGGCGGCGCGCAGTTCGCGTACGGTTTTAACGGTGTTCATGCAGAGAATCCGTGTTCGATGCCAGGGAACGTGACGGCTTTGACTTCATTAACATAAGCCTTCAATGCTGACTGGATGCTGTCTTGGCCGTTCATGAAGTTCTTCACGAATTTCGGCACGCGACCGGTGATCGACAGGCCGAGCATGTCGTGCAGCACCAGTACCTGGCCGTCGGTATCGCTACCGGCGCCGATGCCGATGACCGGAATCTTCACGGCCTGGCTGATTTCCGCAGCCAGTTCGCTCGGCACGCATTCGAGCAGCAGCATGGCTGCGCCAGCCTGCTCCAGCGAGATCGCGTCGGCACGCATCTGCCGCGCCTGGTTCTCGTTGCGGCCCTGCACTTTATAGCCGCCAAGAATGTTCACGGCCTGTGGGGTCAGGCCCATGTGCGCGCAGACCGGCACACCGCGTTCGGCCAGCAGGCGGATCGACTCCGCCAGCCACAGCGCACCTTCGACCTTGATCATGTGCGCGCCGGCCTGCATCAGCATGGCGCTGTTGGTCAGGGTTTGCTCAATAGTGGCGTTGGCCATGAACGGCAGGTCGGCCAGGATCAGGGCGTCGGTGTTGCCGCGTTTGACGCAGGCGGTGTGGTAGGCCATTTCTGCGACGGTCACCGGCAGGGTGCTGTCGTGACCTTGCAGAACCATGCCGAGGGAGTCGCCCACCAGCAGCACTTCGACACCGGCCTCGTTGCAGGCGTGGGCGAAGGTCGCGTCATAGCAGGTCAGCATGGTGATCTTTTCACCTTTCTGCTTGAGGCTCTGGAGCGTGGTCAGGGTGATGGCTGGCATGTAAAAAATCCTCGTTCAGGCGCTCTGGAAACTACTGCGAGTAACGCGCGTGATTCTTCATCTACTCAGGCGCACGGTCTTTTGTCGTGCTTATAAGGCCTGGATTGCGCCCGTATGTGCCGGGTTGGCGGCAGCGGGACGCCTATAGTCGTGAGGAGCCAAGCGGAAGTCAATTGCGTGTGTTACCGCATTGTTACGAGGGGAGTGTTACCGGCGTTACTGATGCGATTCAGCGGTGCGGCAGGGCTGATTGACGGGGTTTTTGTCCGACAAAAAATCAGATTTGGAATACTCAATGTGGGAGCGGGCTTGCTCGCGAAAGCGCTGTGTCAGTTGACTGATTGAGTGACTGACTCGACGCTTTCGCGAGCAAGCCCGCTCCCACAGGGGGGACTATTTTCAGGCGTGGGAGAGGCGTTCAAGGCCGACGAACGGGCAGGCGGCGAGCAGATCGGCGAGGGTGCGGCCATCGGCCAGGCGCAGATCTGCGGGGGCCAGTTCGGCCAGGGGATACAGAACGAACGCACGTTCCTGAATCTGATAGTGCGGGACTTTCAGCCGTGGCTGGTCGATCAGGCGATCGCCGAACAACAGGATATCCAGATCCAGCGTGCGCGGCCCCCAGCGTTCCAGTCGCTCGCGGCCCTGATCGTTCTCGATGGCTTGCAGCGCATCGAGCAGGTCCAGCGGCGCGAGGTCACTGTCGAGGGCTGCGACCGCGTTGGTGTAACGCGGTTGCCCTGGCAGCAGTGAGTCGCTCTGATAGAACGCCGAGACGCCAGCGAGGGCGGTCTGCGGCAATTGGCCCAGCGCGTTGAGCGCGCTGCGCAATTGTTCGGCCGGGTCAGCGAGGTTGCTGCCCAGGCCGATATAGATGCGTTCCATGCCTTATTCGCCCGATGCGCTCGGAGCCCCGGCGCGCTTGCGCTTGGAACCGCTGCTGCGACGACGTTTGCGCGGCGCGCCGCTGGCGTCATCACCTTTGCCGCTGAGGTCGCGGATCATGTCGCGACGTTCGCTGTCGTTGGCGTCCTGATAATCCGTCCACCATTCGCCGAGACCGTCAGTCTGCTCGCCAGCGCTTTCACGCAGCAGCAGGAAGTCGTAACCGGCGCGGAAGCGTGGATTGTCCAGCAGCAGGTCGGCGCGTTTGCCGCTGCGCCGTGGCAGGCGTTCCTGCATGTCCCAGATCTCGCGGATCGGCATGGTGAAACGCTTTGGAATGGCGATGCGCTGGCACTGTTCGGCGATCAGCTCGTGCGCACCCTCCTGCATCGCTGGAATCGGCGGCATGCCACGTTCCTGCAGACGCAACACGCGGGCCGGCAGGGCAGGCCACAGCAGGGCGGCAAACAGGAACGCCGGGGTCACTGGTTTGTTCTGCTTGATGCGCAGGTCGGTGTTGGTCAGCGCTTCGCTGATCAGCGTGTGGGTGTATTCCGGGTTGTGCTCGAGTGCGTCGGCACTGGCCGGGAACAGCGGGGCGAACAGTTGCAGATCGACCAGCATCTCGAAAGTGATCGCGCCATGGCCGGAGAGGAACAGCTTGAGCACTTCCTCGAACAGACGGGCCGACGGGATCTCGCGCAGCATCGGCGCCAGTTCGCGGATCGGCTGCACGGTGTGCTTCTCGATGCCGAAATTCAGCTTGGCGGCGAAACGTACGGCTCGCAGCATGCGCACCGGGTCTTCCTGATAACGCTGCTTCGGATCGCCGATCAGTCGGATCAGGTGATTGCGGATGTCGTGTACGCCGTTGGCGTAATCGAGAATGCGCTCGCTGACCGGATCGTAATACAGGGCGTTGATGGTGAAGTCGCGGCGTTGCGCGTCTTCTTCCAGGGTGCCGTAGACGTTGTCGCGCAGAATCCGCCCGCTCTCGTTGCGCGAAGACTGGTTGCTGTCTTCGTCATCTTCATTGACCGGGTGATTGGCGCGGAAGGTCGCGACTTCGATGATTTCGCGACCGAAATGGATATGCACCAGTTTGAAGCGGCGACCGATGATCCGCGCATTGCGGAATTCGGCACGGACTTGCTCGGGGGTGGCGCTGGTGGCGACGTCGAAGTCCTTGGGCGTGATGCCCAACAGCATGTCACGCACGCAACCACCGACCAGATAGGCCTGGTAGCCGGCGCCCTGCAAGCGTTCGACGATATTGACCGCATAGCGGCTGAATTGCCCTTTTTGCAGCGAGTGTTGGCCGCTATTGAGCACTTCAGGGGTGCTGCGGATGTGTTGCGTACGACGCACGGGTGTTCGGAATGACTGGAACAACTTCTTCAGCATGGGATGCACTGTTTGAAGGAATGTTCGGCCATACCAAAGAATGACCGCATGATGGGCGCAGATTCTAGCATTTAGTCGGGGGATGGTGTAGGACGCAGAAGATTTGCGCTGCAAGCCGCAGGCTACAGGCATCGAGCAGGCTAGAAACGGGGGGATTTGCCGGAAGACAGAAACTACAAGGGGAGCCGAAGCTCCCCCAGAAGTAGTTGCGTGCTCTTTTTATTATTGATTCGGGCTTCTTGTTTTTGTTGAGTGCCCTCGCCATGAAGCTGTTCCTTCATGACCCTCCCAATCGGGAGCCAAGAGCAAACGGATTGCTTTGGTCGCTGTGTTGCAGTGATCTTGCGATCCAACCAGTACAGGCTCTGTCTTAGGACAGTTTTTGTTGTTCTCGGCCTGGTCGTGGGGCTAGCCCCAAATACAACGCCTCTCCAAAAGAATCAGTTAGCTGCGCCTCTCGCCGTCTTGTTTTTATTGTGCGTGAGTCGATTCGTCTTATTTTTATTGTCTTGTGCATTGCTTGTTATTGTTCTTGTACCAAACATATAGCAGGTGCCGTGCCAACTTTTGCGAAGCCCAATAAAACAAGGGGTTAGGTCGATATAACGGTTTTCTCGGGGCGAAAAAAAACCGGGGTTTCGTTACCGATAACCCCGGCTTCTGTTACGTGAAAGGACTGAGGTAACAGTTTTTTCACATCCTCAAGCGTTACCCGCACACTCGACAGGTAACGTTCAGCTCTCGCTGGTGACCCCGGTCTTGCGCCGTGGAATACCCAGGCGCTGGCGGCGTTCCCACAGGCACTTGCGGCTGACGCCCAGTTTGCGCGCCAGTTCGGTCTCGGTCATATGATCCTGATGCTCGAGAACGAAGTGCTGGAAGTAGTCTTCCAGTGACAGGTCTTCCGTCGGCTCATGGCTGCTGTTGCTGGTGTTACCCGCGGTTTGCGCGGGCAAGCCGATGAATTCGTCGTCTTCCAGGTCGCTCAGCTCGATGTCGATGCCCAGCAGGTCGGCAGAGATTTCCGGGCTTTCGCTCAGGATCACCGCGCGCTCGACCGCGTTTTCCAGCTCGCGCACGTTACCTGGCCAGGAATAATGCCGGATGGCCTGTTCGGCATCGGCGGCAAATTTCAGGTCGGTACGGTTGATGCGCGCACTCTGGCGAGCGAGGAACGCGGTGGCGATTTCGTTGACGTCGGCGCCACGTTCACGCAGAGCCGGCAATTTCAGAGCGATCACGTGCAGGCGGTAATACAGGTCTTCACGGAACTGGCCGATTTTCGCCAGGCTCTTGAGGTCGCGGTGGGTCGCGGCGATCAAGCGCACATCGACTTTTTGCGACTGCACCGAACCCACACGGCGAATCTCGCCTTCCTGCAGCACGCGCAGCAGGCGGGCCTGGGCTTCCAGCGGCAGTTCGCCGATCTCGTCGAGGAACAGCGTGCCGCCGTCCGCCGCTTCCACCAGACCGGCGCGACCGGCGCTGGCGCCAGTGAACGCGCCTTTTTCGTGGCCGAACAGTTCGGACTCGATCAGGCTTTCCGGGATGGCTGCGCAGTTCACCGAAATCATCGGTGCCTTGGCGCGCTTGGACAGATTGTGCAGGGCGCGGGCCACCAGTTCCTTACCGGTACCGGACTCGCCCTGAATCAATACATTGGAATCAGTTGGCGCGACCTTGCGGATCTTGCTGTACAGATCCTGCATCGGTGGGCACGAACCGATGATGCCGATTTCACCGTTGCTGTTATCGACGGCGGACTTGCCGCTGCCATTGGCCGGTTTGCCGACAACGGCTTCGCCAGCGGCAGGCGCCGACTGGTGATCACGCAGGATCCGCGCGACGGCCTGGAGCATTTCATCGTGATCGAAAGGCTTGGCGATGTAGTCCACCGCGCCCATCTTCATCGAGTCGACCGCCGAGCGCAGGCTGGCGTAACTGGTCATGATCAGCACCGGTTTGCCTTGGCCAAGCTTGATCAGCTCGGTACCGGGGGCGCCAGGCAGGCGCAGGTCGCTGACGATCAGATCGAATGTGGGAATACTGAAGCGTTCTTGTGCTTCCTGCACAGAACCGGCTTCGCTGACCTGATACTGGTTACGTTCCAGCAGGCGGCGCAAGGCGGAGCGGATAATGGTTTCGTCTTCGACGATCAAAATGTGCGGCATTGATTCGATACTCTCGACGGTCTCAGTTCACAGCGGACGTCGCTTCGACATGACGCGGTAAGGTCACCCGGATACGGGTGCCGCGCTGGCTTTGTACATCAGCCGGGCTGTCGATGGTGATTTGTCCATAATGCTCTTCAACGATGGAATAGACCAGTGCAAGGCCCAGACCGGTGCCTTCGCCAGGATCCTTGGTGGTGAAGAAAGGTTCGAACAATCGGTCCATGATGTTCTGCGGAATACCACTGCCTTCGTCCTCGACGATCAGATCGACCGTGTGTTCGCCGGCTTCACTCTTGACCCGCACCGCGCTGCCTGCAGGCGAAGCGTCACGGGCGTTGGAGAGCAGATTGATCAGTACCTGGGCGAGCCGCTGCGGATCGCCTTCGACCCAGTGATCCGGATCGCACAGGTTGTAGAACTGCACCTCGAAGTTGCGCCGGTTCAGCGCCAGCAGGCCAATCGCATCCTGCGCGACTTCGGCCAGGCACACCGGTTCGTCACTGTGCTGGTGGCTGCCGGCGTGAGCGAAGCTCATCAGCGACTGCACGATGCGCGACACACGCTTGGTCTGTTCGAGGATCTGCCCGCTGATTTCCGTCAGCTCGCCGTCTTCTTCACGCTCTTCGCGCAGGTTCTGCGCCAGACAGGCGATGCCGGTGATCGGGTTGCCGATTTCATGGGCCACACCTGCCGCCAGTCGGCCAATGCTCGCCAGTCGTTCGGAGTGCACCAGTTTGTCTTCGAGCATCTGCGTTTCGGTCAGGTCTTCCACCAACAGCACCAGGCCGCTGTTGCCCGGGGCCAACGGTTCATCGATCGCGGCTTTGTGCAGATTGAGCCAGCGGGTCTGGCCGTCGAGGGCCAGGTGCTGTTTGTGCAAGTGTTCGTCGGGCAGGTTGATGAAGCCTTGCAGCAATTGCTTCCACGGATCGGCGATGGTGCTCAGGCGCGAGCCGACCACCCGTTGCGCGGCGATGCCAGTGAGTTCTTCCATGGCCTTGTTCCACATCAGGATCTCTTGATCCTTCGCCAGCGAGCAGACGCCCATCGGCAGCTCCTGCAGGGTCTGGCGATGGTAGCGGCGCAGGGCGTCGAGTTCGGCGGCCAGCCCGGTGAGGCGCGAGTGGTAGTCCTCGAGGCGGCTTTCGATGAAGTGGATGTCTTCGGTTACATAGTTTTCGCCGCCAGCCTTGTATGGCAGGAAGGTTTCGACCATGTCCTGCGCCACGCTCGGCCCCATCAGGCCGGAGAGGTTGGCTTCGATACGGTCGCGCAAGCGGCGCAAGGCATAAGGACGGCGTTCGTCGAACGGCAGATAGAGGTCGCGCAGGGCTTGCTCGACTTCTTTTTGCGCCGCCTTGGCGCCCAGCGGTTTCGCCAGTTGCGTGGCGAACTCCTGGGGCGAGGCGGCGTGCAGTTCGCGACGTTGCGGACGACGCACGTTATCCACCGCGCAGGCTTCGGCGGCGCTGGCTTCTTCCGGGCTGGCGTTGGTGAACAGCGAGATCAGCGTGAACATCAGCACGTTGGCCGCCAGCGAGGCGATGGCCGCCATGTGCCAACTGGTGTCGTCCAGCACGTAGATCATGTTCAGCAGCGGAATGTAGAACCCCTGCAGATTGCCGACCAGCGGCAGCAGCATGGTCACCACCCACACCAGAATCCCCGCCATCAGACCGGCGATAAAGCCGCGCCGGTTGGCGGTCGGCCAGTACAGCACCGAGAGCACGCCGGGCAGGAACTGCAGGGTTGCGACGAAGGCGACGATGCCGAGGTTGGCCAGGTCCTGCCCGGCGCCGAGCATCAGATAAAAGCAGAAACCGGCCATGATGATCGCCACGATCAGCGCCCGGCGGGTCCACTTCAGCCAGCGGTAGATATTGCCTTCGGCCGGCGGCTGGTACAGCGGCAGCACCAGGTGGTTCAGCGCCATACCCGACAGCGCCAGCGTGGTGACGATGATCAGGCCACTGGCCGCCGACAATCCGCCGACGTACGCCAGCAGGGCCAGCGGTTTGCTGTTGGCGGCAATGCCAATGCCGAGGGTGAAGTATTCCGGATCGGTGGTGGCGCCGAGCTTCAGGCCGGCCCAGAGAATCAACGGCACCGCCAGACTCATCAGCAACAGGAACAGCGGCAGGCCCCAGCTGGCACTGACCAGCGAGCGCGGATTGAGGTTTTCGGTGAAGGTCATGTGATACATGTGCGGCATCACGATCGCCGAGGCGAAGAACACCAGCAACAGCGTGCGCCACGGTCCTTCCTGCAGCGGCGTGTGCAACGCAGCGAGGGCGGTCTGGTTTTGCAGCAGCCACAGCTCAAGCTGTTGCGGGCCGTCGAACACACCGTACAACGCATAGAGGCCGACGCCGCCAAGGGCGATCAGTTTGATCACCGATTCGAAGGCAATCGCGAACACCAGCCCTTCGTGTTTCTCGCGGGTGGCGATATGCCGGGAGCCGAAGAAAATCGTGAACAGAATGATCAGCGCACAGAACGCCAGCGCGACGCGGCTCTGGATCGGCTCGCCGGTCAGGATGCCGATGGAATCGGCCACCGCCTGAATCTGCAACGCCAGCAACGGCAGTACGCCGATCAGCATGAAGATCGTGGTCAGCGCGCCGGCCCAGGTGCTGCGAAAGCGGAAAGCGAACAGGTCCGCCAGCGACGACAGTTGATAGGTGCGGGTGATTTTCAGGATCGGATACAGCAGCACCGGTGCCAGCAGAAACGCGCCGGACACCCCGAGATAACTGGAGAGAAAGCCGTAGCCGTACTGATAGGCCAGCCCCACCGTGCCATAAAACGCCCAGGCACTGGCATAGACCCCCAGCGACAGGGTGTAGGTCAACGGGTGGCGAATGATCGCCCGCGGGATCATGCCCCGTTCACTGATCCAGGCAACGCCGAACAGCACCGCCAGGTACGCGGCACTGATCAGGATCATCTGGGTCAGGCTAAAGCTCATCGGCATCTTTTTGGCTCTGCAGGATGAAGGTCACGACAATCAGGATCAACCAGAGCAGATACGGCCGATACCAGGCGCCCGTGGCGTCGATCCACCAATCCATGATGGCTGGCGAAAACAGATAGATTCCCACGACCAGAAGCAGGACCAAGCGATAGATGTACATCCCGGCCTCTCTTTTTTATGCGCGTGCCCGAAAACGTGCGGCGATGGTAACGGATGGCGGCGCGACTGCAAGTGTCGTCATTGCAGTTGCGCTTCGGGCAGGGTCAGTGTGCGCGGGATCTTCGATGCATCCCAGTGGGCTGCGCCCCAGTTGAGCAATTCCTGCGGTGAGGCGTGTTCAAGCTCGGCGCCTGGTTTTTGCCCCAGTGCACGCAGGGCCCGCAGCAACAGCGGGGTGGCTTGATCGGCCTCAAGCGGCGGCGAACGGTAGGATTTGCCGAGCTTGTTGCCGTCCGGCTGCGTGATCAATGGCAGGTGCAGATAGCGCGGCTGGCGCAGGCCCAGCAGTTCTTGCAGGTAGAGCTGGCGCGGCGTGGAGTCGAGCAGGTCGGCGCCGCGCACGATGTCGGTGATGCCTTGCCAGGCGTCATCCAGCACCACGGCCAGTTGATAGGCGTAGAGGCCATCGCGGCGGCGAATCACGAAATCGCCGACTTCGCGCCCCAGATGCTGGCGAAACTCGCCCTGCACGCGGTCGATGAAGTGATATTCCAGCTCCGGCACGCGCAGGCGGATCGCCGCCTCTTGTTGCTCATGGCCGGCGTTGCGGCACAAGCCCGGGTAAATGCCGTGGTACGGCTCCAGCTGTTTGCGCGAACAGGTGCAGGCGTAGGCCAGGCCGTGGTTGAACAGACTGTTGAGAACTTCGGCGTAGGCGTCGTGCCGATCACTCTGGCGCACCATCTCGCCGTCCCATTCGAAACCGTAGCTTTCCAGCGCCTTGAGAATCGCCGCCTGCGCGCCGGGTTCCTCCCGGGGCGGATCGAGATCTTCCATGCGCACCAGCCAGCGCCCGCCGACCGCGCGTGCGTCGAGATAAGAAGCGAGGGCGGCGACCAGCGAACCGAAGTGCAGGTGGCCACTGGGGGTCGGGGCGAAGCGGCCGATGTAGGCGGGGGCGGTTTTGGCAGTCATGTGGACAATATAACTTTTCAGGATTCGCGCAGATTACCCCTGTGGGAGCGGGCGTGCTCGCGAAAGCGTCAGTTCAGACAACCTGGATGTTGAATGGCCGGCCGCATTCGGGAGCAAGCCCCCTCCCACAAAAGCAAGGCAAAAGGGCAAAGGCAAAAGGCAGAAACAAAAACGGAGCGTTCGCACGCTCCGTTTTTCGTTCAGGTCGAGATTACTTGCCGACCTGCTTTTCCTTGATTTCCGCCAGGGTCTTGCAGTCGATGCACAGATCGGCGGTAGGACGGGCTTCGAGGCGCTTGACGCCGATCTCGATGCCGCAGGATTCGCACCAGCCGTACTCTTCGTCCTGGATCAGTTCGAGGGTCTTGTCGATCTTCTTGATCAACTTGCGCTCGCGGTCGCGGGCGCGCAGCTCGAGGGCGAATTCTTCTTCCTGGCTGGCACGGTCGGCCGGGTCAGGGAAGTTGGCCGCTTCGTCTTTCATGTGATCAACAGTACGGTCGACTTCCTGCATCAAGTCCTGTTTCCACTTGTTCAGGATCTTGGTGAAGTGCGCGCGCATGGGGGCGCCCATGTACTCTTCGCCGGCCTTCGGAACGTAAGGTTCGAAGCCGCTGATCGTCGCTTGCTGCTGTTGCTTTGCTTGGGTGGGCATGAAATGGACCGCCTCTACTCTTGTAATCCATTGCGCAGGATTGCTCCATCACCGACACCTGCCGGCCCTGCGGCTGCAAGCGGGCGAACTTACCAGATCAATTCGGCCCGCGCTACTCCCGGATGTCGAGGCCCCGGCGGGTGGCGCTTGCAGATGTTTGGCAAGCCGTGTCTGGCGCTGTTGAAAGCCTGTTCAATCACTGATTTTAGTCAATCCTGGAGCGTACGCTCATATCGTTACAGTCCAGCGTTCTTGAGGCTGTGACCGCGATGGGTTCTCGCTCGTTCCGGCAGATGGGTAGAATCGTTTCTTTTTCCCCGTCGAAGGAAGGCCAATGGCTCAGCCCTACAGTGCGCGCAGTCGTGCGATCGAACCGTTCCATGTGATGGCGCTGCTGGCGCGGGCCAACGAACTGCAGGCCGAAGGTCACGACGTGATCCACCTGGAAATCGGCGAGCCGGACTTCACCACGGCCGAGCCGATCATCCGTGCCGGGCAAGCGGCGCTGACGGCGGGCAAGACGCGCTACACCGCCGCGCGCGGCATTCCCGAGCTGCGCGAGGCGATTTCCGGGTTCTATCAATCGCGTTACGGCCTGAACATCGATCCGCGGCGGATCCTGATCACCCCGGGTGGCTCCGGTGCGCTATTGCTGGCCAGTGCCTTGCTGGTCGATCCGGGCAAACACTGGCTGCTGGCGGATCCGGGCTACCCGTGCAACCGGCACTTCCTGCGTCTGGTCGAAGGCGCGGCGCAACTGGTTCCGGTCGGACCGGAGGTGCGTTACCAACTGACCCCGGATCTGGTGGCGCGGCATTGGGATCACGACAGCGTCGGTGCGTTGGTGGCGTCGCCGGCCAACCCGACCGGTACCATTCTGACCCGTGATGAACTGGCCGGGTTATCCACAGCGATCAAGGCGCGCCACGGGCATCTGGTGGTGGACGAGATCTACCACGGCCTGACTTACGGCACCGATGCCGCCAGCGTGCTGGAAGTCGATGACAGCGCCTTTGTCCTCAACAGTTTTTCCAAGTATTTCGGCATGACCGGCTGGCGTCTCGGCTGGCTGGTGGCGCCGGACGCGGCGGTCAGTGAGCTGGAAAAGCTCGCACAGAACCTCTACATCAGCGCCCCGAGCATGGCGCAGTACGCCGCACTGGCCTGTTTCGAGCCGGACACTATCGCCATCCTCGAAGAGCGCCGCGCTGAATTTGGCCGCCGCCGCGACTTCCTGCTGCCGGCGTTGCGCGAGTTGGGGTTCAACATCGCCGTCGAGCCTGAAGGTGCGTTCTACTTGTACGCCGATATCAGCCTGTTCGGCGGTGATGCCTTCGCGTTCTGCCGACATTTCCTCGAAACCGAGCACGTTGCCTTCACCCCGGGGCTGGATTTCGGCCGTTATCAGGCCAGCCACCATGTGCGTTTTGCTTACACGCAAAACCTCCCTCGCTTACAAGAAGCGGTGGAGCGCATCGCTCGCGGCCTGAAGAGCTGGCAAGGCTGATGCGCTTTTATCCGGCTCTGGAAGAGGCGCGGTTGATTCGCCGCTACAAACGTTTTCTGGCGGATGTTGAAACGGTCAAAGGCGAGTTGCTGACCCTGCACTGCCCGAACACCGGTTCGATGCTTAATTGTCAGGTCGAGGGCGGGCAGGTGTGGTTCAGTCGCTCAAACGATCCGAAACGCAAGCTGCCCGGTACCTGGGAAATCGGCGAAACCCCGCAGGGGCGGCTGTTCTGCGTGAACACCGGGCGCGCCAATGCGCTGGTCGAAGAGGCGCTGCAAGCCGGAGTCATCAGCGAGTTGAACGGCTTTACGGCGCTTAAACGCGAAGTGCCGTACGGCCAGGAAAAGAGCCGCATCGACTTTCGCCTCGAATACCCGAGCGGTCCGGCCTACGTGGAAGTAAAAAGCGTCACGTTAGGCTTCGATGGAACCAGCGTGGCGGCGTTTCCCGACGCGGTCACCCAGCGCGGTGCCAAGCATCTGCGTGAACTGGCGCATCTGGCTCGTGACGGTATTCGTGCGGTGCAGTTGTACTGCGTCAATCTCAGCGGGATTGAAGCGGTGCGGCCGGCCGAGGAAATCGATTCGGCCTACGCCGATGCCCTGCGTGAAGCGGTGGCGTGCGGGGTCGAGGTGCTGGCCTACGGCGTGCGTTTGAACCACGAAGAGATGGTGATCGACCGGCGGCTGGACGTTTTGCTCAACGGTTAAACATCTATCCACAACCCTTGGGCATCTTCGCGGCAGGGGATGGTGGTCAGGGATTGCCCGGCGCAAGGCCCGGCGACGCATTCGCCGTCCTCGATCAGAAACAGTGCGCCGTGGGTGGCACACTGGATCAGGCTGTTGCTCGGGTCGAGAAACTGGTCGGGATGCCATTCCAGGCCCACACCACGATGCGGGCAACGGTTGAGATAAACATAGGCCTGACCATTGCGGCGTACGGCAAACAGTTTGTTGCCGTCGATGTCGAACCCACGGCTGCCGGCCTCAGCGAGATCGGTGCCGGCGCACAAGAACTTCATGGCTATCCTCAAGTGTCGGCTCGTTTCAGGAAATGTCCGAGCTTGACGTTTAAATGCAAACAATTATCAAATGGCCGCCTTCGCCCACTGTGCGCAGCCGCCGCCAAGGATACTTGGCCTGCCGGTTCGCTGCCCGGGAAAACTGTTCAAGGAAAGCTGCGTATGCGCCTGATTACCCGCGTTGCTGTGCTGTGTGTCGGACTGCTCGCCAGCCTTCAGGCGACAGCTGCCGATTTGCCACAGCGTTGGGTCAGTGCCGGTGGGGCGCTTTCGGAGTGGGTGAGTGCATTGGGTGGCGAATCCAAACTGGTCGGGGTCGACACCACCAGCCAGCATCCGCAGTCGCTGAAGAAGCTGCCAAGCATCGGTTATCAACGCAGCCTCTCGGCTGAAGGCATTCTCAGCCTGCGCCCGGACATTCTCATCGGTACCGAAGAAATGGGCCCGCCGCCGGTTATTGCTCAGGTGAAGAGCGCCAAGGTACAGGTCGAACTGTTCTCGGCGCAGCCGGATCTGCCGACCCTGGAAAAAAACGTTACGCATCTCGGACAGTTACTGGGCGCGCAAGCGCAGGCCGCGCAGTTGCTGGAAAACTATCAACAGCAGCTCACCGCGCAGAAAGCGCGAGTCGCCGATTTGCAGGCCAGGCATAAGGCGCCCGGTGTGCTGGTACTGATCGGGCATGCTGGCGGTAAACCGTTGATTGCCGGCAAGGACACTGCCGCCGACTGGCTGCTGCAACGGGCCGGCGGACATAACCTGGCGACGCATACCGGTTACAAGCCGTTCTCCGTGGAATCGCTGGCCGGGCTCGATCCTGAGGTGCTGGTGTTTGCTGATCGCGCGTTGAGCGGCGAGGCGGCAAAAGCGGCGTTGTTCAAGGAAAACCCCATTCTCAATTCAAGCCGTGCGGCCAAGGCCGGACGGGTGCTGGAGCTGGATCCGACGCTGCTGGTCGGCGGGCTTGGGCCACGTTTGCCGGCGGCACTGAAGAATTTGTCTGACGGTTTCTACCCGACCGCGAGCGGCCAATGACCACGCTGGTCAAACCACGAAGCCTGTTTATCGGCCTGACGCTCCTGTGTTTGCTGGCCATCTGGCTGTCATTGGCGCTGGGGCCGGTGAGCCTGCCGCTGTTCGATACGTTGCGCGCGGCCTTGCGCATGCTCGGCGTGCCGCTGGCGCCGGACGGTCTGGAGCAGGCTGAGCTGATTCTCGGGCAGATCCGTCTGCCGCGTACCTTGCTCGGCCTGGCCGTCGGCGGCGTGCTGGCGCTGTCGGGCGTGGCGATGCAGGGCTTGTTTCGCAATCCGTTGGCCGATCCCGGGCTGGTCGGGGTGTCCAGCGGCGCGGCACTCGGCGCAGCGATTGCGATTGTCGGCGGTTCGTTTTTTGGCGGTTTGCCAGAGTGGTTCGGGCCGTATCTGTTGTCGGCGTGCGCGTTTCTCGGTGGCCTGGGCGTGACGGCGCTGGTCTATCGGCTCGGACGGCGCAACGGCCAGATCAACGTCGCGACCATGCTGCTGGCCGGGATCGCGCTGACGGCGTTGGCAAGCTCGGCGGTGGGTCTGTTCACCTATCTGGCGGATGACGCGACCTTGCGCACGCTGACTTTCTGGAATCTGGGCAGCCTCAATGGCGCCAGTTATGCGCGGCTGTGGCCATTGCTGATCATCAGCACCGGCGTTGCGTTGTGGCTGCCGCGTCGTGCCAAAGCGCTGAATGCGCTGTTGCTCGGTGAGTCCGAAGCCGGGCATCTGGGGATTGATGTCGAACGGCTCAAGCGTGAACTGGTGTTCTGCACGGCGTTGGGTGTTGGCGCAGCGGTGGCAGCAGCGGGGATGATTGGCTTCGTCGGGCTGGTGGTGCCGCATCTGGTGCGTTTATTGGCCGGGCCCGATCACCGGGTGCTGCTGCCAGCATCAGTGTTGGCGGGGGCGAGCCTGTTGTTGCTGGCGGATCTGGTGGCGCGGCTGGCGCTGGCGCCGGCGGAGTTGCCGATCGGTATTGTCACCGCGTTTATCGGTGCGCCGTTCTTCCTCTATTTGCTGCTGCGAGGACGTGCCTGATGCTGCGTGCGCACAATCTGCATATCCGTCGCGGGCGCAAGACAGTCCTCAGCGACGTCACCCTGCAACTTGAACCCGGTGAGGTGCTGGGTGTGCTCGGGCCGAACGGTGCCGGCAAAAGTACCTTGCTCGGTGCGTTGTGCGGTGAACTGGCTGCGGGTGAGGGCGAGGTGTTGCTCGATGACAAGGCGCTGAGTCACTGGACAGGTACGCAGCGCGCCCAGCGTCTGGCGGTGTTGCCGCAGGTGTCGACGCTGGATTTTGCCTTCCGCGTGGAAGAAGTGGTTGGTATGGGCCGCTTGCCTTATCAAAGCGGTCGGGCGCGCGACGACGAGATCGTTGCGGCAGCGCTGGCCGCTGCGGATGCCGGGCATCTGAGCGGGCGCAGTTATCTGGCGCTGTCGGGCGGCGAGCGCCAGCGTGTACATCTGGCGCGGGTGCTGGCGCAGTTATGGCCTGGGCAGGCCGGGCAAACCCTGTTGCTGGATGAGCCGACCTCGATGCTCGATCCCTTGCATCAACACACCACGTTGCAGGCGGTGCGCGAGTTTGCCGATCGTGGCGCGGCGGTGCTGGTCATCCTGCATGATCTGAATCTGGCGGCGCGCTATTGTGATCGGGTGTTGCTGCTCGAAGGCGGGCGCCCGGTGGCGCTGGATACGCCGCAGCAAGTCTTGCGACCGGACTCGCTCAAGGCTGTGTTCGGTCTCGAGGTATTGGTGCAGCCGCACCCGGAGCGTGGGCATCCGCTGATCATCGCCCGCTGATTTCTCATCGAGGTGATGGTATGCGCGGGATGTGGTTGTTCGCGGTGTTGCTGCTTGCAGGGTGTCAGCATGTTGCCCCGCCCCCGCCAATCAGTGGCGAAATTCGTGATCTGCACAGCGGCCAGATACTGACGGCACAGGAACTGCTGACGCGTCTGTCGGGGCCGCAACTGCTCATCATCGGCGAGCAGCATGACAACGCCGATCACCACGCCGCGCAGTTGTGGCTGTTGCAGGCACTTGGGGAGCAGCGTCCTCAGGGCAGTCTGCTGCTGGAAATGCTCACGCCGAAGCAACAGCCGAACGTTGACCAGGTTCGCCATGCAGCAGCGCCCCCTACTGATCTTCCCGCCTCGTTGGCCTGGCAGGATGGCTGGGACTGGAATCTCTATGGACCGATCGTTCGGTTTGCCCTCACGCAAGCCTATCCGCTGTTGGCGGCGAATCTGGATGACAGTGAAATCCGCGCTGTCTACCGCCAGTCGCCAGCCATGAGCGGTGTTCGCAGCAATGCGGCATTGGTGAAAGCCACGCTGCTCGAACAGATCAGCGACTCACATTGCGGCTTGCTGCCCAAATCACAGATGCCGGCGATGCTTGCTGTTCAACAACAGCGGGATCGGCGTATGGCCGAACGCTTGATGGCTGCGCCGACGCCAGCGTTACTGTTGGCGGGGGGCTGGCATGCGCGCAAGGATGTTGGCGTGCCGCTGTATGTGCTGGATCTGGGCGCAGCCCGGGCGCCAACGGTGCTGATGCTGGCCGAGCAGGGCGCTGAAGTGACTGCGGCGATGGCTGATTTCGTCTGGTACACCCCGGCCACGCCCGCGCAGGATTACTGCGTGCAGATGCGCAAACAATTTGGCCAATGACTTTTCCACAGGCAAAAAAAGACCCGGTAAAAACCGGGTCAAATAACCGTGATTAGCCTGATGAGGAGATAATCTGAGAGTCCGAACCAAGGGCTTTTCAGAATATCGACTGATCTCGCGACCAGTTGTGATAATCATAGCGATTCTCATTACCGAGTCAACCACTGTTTTCCCGTTTGCTTGATTTAGTCGTGCAAATGGCTGGAATGCCCCGGAAACAAGGGACTCAACGTGGAGCTTTGATCGCACTCAGTTGCGTGATCTGCTGATTGAGCTGGCCGATGCGCCGGGCCATGCTCTCAATCAGGCTGTGCGCGATCTTCGGATTGGTGCGGGTCATGCTCAGAAACTGCTCTCCGGGAATCAGCATCACCGTGCTCGGCTCGCGAGCGATGACCATCGCATTGCGTGGCTCACCGGTGAACACCGCCATGGCGCCGAAAATCTCGTCCTTGGGCACTTCGCCAACCTTGTGTCCATCCACGAACGCTTCGGCATGCCCATCGATGATCACGAAGACGTGATCGGCGGCATCGCCCTGCTGGATCAGCACCTCACCGCTCGCGACCCGTTTAAAACCATTGGTGCTGCGGAACTCCCGCGGTTTCAGCTCGGCCACCGCGTGAGCCAGCAGCGCCATCTGGCCCAGCAGGTACTCAAGCCACTGCTCGGCCCGGCCCGGCTCGGCATATAAATGCTGGAACAGTTCGGTTCGCCGATAGGGCAGCAAGCGCAATGGCCCGTCGCTGCGCAGACGGCAATCGGCCCAGGCGTCACCTTGCTGCAGACCGATCAGATCGCCTTCCTGCCAGTAAAACAGCGCACGGCCGCCGATGTAGCCGTTGATTACGCCTTCTGTCAGTAGAAACAGCTGATCATGTGGGAGCTGTGCCGTCAGGTCGTCAGAGATTTCTGGCTCAAAGGCTGGCCCGCATGGCGAAAGCCCCTCGAGCCAGCTTGCAGGCAAACTCTGCAAACGATTGATCAGTGCATCGACAGGTGCCGATTGTTCCCCGAGCAGATACATGGCCGTCAGCGCCTGTTCAGTTCTTGTGACGCGAGGAGATGGCTTCGAGCTGCTTGTTCAAGGCGTCTTTGCGTTCGGCCGGGATGTCATTCCAGTGCACATCCATCAGCGCCCCTTCGATCGCGTACAACAACACCTTTGATGCGCGAAACCCGCGGGTACGCACGGCCCGATAGGCGTCCACCGCCCCCAGGCGACGCAAGTCCGAGGCGCTGTGGATACCCACGGCATGCAGCCATTGCGCCGACGTCTTGCCAAGATTCTTCAGGTGTTGCAGTTCATCATTCATCAAGCCTCCTTGCGACGGCCGAATGGTGCGTGGGCGATCTTCTCAGGAGTGTAGCCATCAGTAGGAAAAGCGTGGTTGTTTGGTCGGATTCGACGCAAACGCTTCTAAGAAAGGGGCTGCGAACGCAGAAAGGAGGGAAGAAACGCGGAAACATGTAGGAGCGGGGCTTGCTCGCGAAGGCGTCCTGTCAGCCACCAGATGTATCGACTGACACTACGCCTTCGCGAGCAAGCCCGCTCCCACACGGGAAAGGCGTCGGGTCAGAGAAAGATAAAAATTATCAGCGAGTGCGATAGCGCAGGCGGGTGCCGAAATTCATCGACATCAGGATCTCGTCCGCACTCAGTTCCGGCGGGAAGTACGCTCCGGAAATCTGCGCATGGGCCAGGCTCGCGCCTTCGAGTGATGCATTACGGAAGTCAATGCCACGCAAATCGGCAGAGCGGAAGTAGGCGTCCCGGAAATCCACGCCATCGGCGTTCAGTTCACGCAAGTCGAGACCACGGAAGTCGCCACCGACCATGTCGATCGGGCCGTCGTTCGGGCGTTCCTTGTTGAAGCCTGCGATGTCGTCTTTGTGCAGCAAGGCATAAAGCGGGGTGTCGAGAAGTTTCGGCTGGCTCATGTCACATCACCTGTTGGTTTTATGACGCCAGTATAGTGCCACTATTTGACGGCCGTGAAGCAAGCGAGGGCTTCACGGCCGAAATAGTTTCTTACAGGCCTGGCAGGCGCTGGCGGATCTGCGCCACTACGGTGTCGAGGGTCCCGCTTTCATTGGTCTGCACGCGTTTGCTGCGCAGAATTTCTTCTGGCGTCAGCGCTTCGCGGCTGGCCTGCTGGGCCTCGATTACCGCCAGCGTGGCGTCGGAAGGATCCTTCTTGTCTGCCTGACGAATCGCCAGCCAGCTTTCGATCACGGCTTGCGGTGCGTTGCAGTCGAGGATCAGGAACGGCGTGCCGGTGGCTTCGGCGACTTGAGCAGCGTTGTCGCGTTGCTCGCGCTTGAGGTAGGTCGCATCGATCACTACCGGGAAACCGGCGTGCAGAATCACTCCGGCAATCTCATGCAGGCGGGCATAAGTGGCGGCGCTGGCATCGGCGCTGTAAATCCCGGCCTGCACGTCGTTAGCTACTGTCTGCTCGCCGAACAGGCGCTTGCGCTCGACGTCGGAACGCAGGCGAATCGCGCCCAGCGCTTCGACCAGACGCATCGCCACGTGGCTCTTGCCGACAGCCGATACGCCGTGGGTGATGGCCATGAAGCGCGAAGGAATGGTGCTGTAGCTTTCCGCCAGGTTGGCGTAGTTGCGGTACTGGCGCAGGGTGGTTGCGCGCTGCACCGGGGTGGCATCCGCCGGCATGCTGAACAGCGCGACTTTGGCACGAACCAGCGCGCGGTAGGCTTTATAGAAGTTCAGCACTTCCAGGCCTTGATAGTCGCCGGTCAGCTCCAGGTATTGGCTGATGAAGCGGCGGGCCAGGGATTTCAGGCCACGGTCTTCCAGGTCCATCGCCAGGAAACCGGTGTCGGCCCAGACGTCGGTGAAGCGGAACGGTTCGTTGAACTCGATGCAGTCGAAGATCACCACTTTGCCATTGATGACGGTGGCGTTACCCAAGTGGATGTCGCCGTGGCATTCGCGAGTGAAACCCTCGGCCTTGCGCTGGCTGAACAGTGCCTTGAGACGATCGAAGCTGCTTTCGGCCCAGGCTTTCAGTGCCTCGAGTTGCAACAGATCATTTTTGTCGCTGAGGAACGGCAGGATCTGTTCGAAGTTCTGGCGCACCGGGGCCATCACGCTGTCCGGCGTGCCGGCGTCGTGTTCGGCCGGGACTTTTGGCGCGCTGAGGTGGAATCTGGCGATCTGCTCGGCCATTTCGTCGATGTGCTGAGTGGTCAGCTCGCCGTTGGCTTGCAAGGTGCTGAGCAGGCCGGTCTGTGGGAATTGACGCATTTTCAGCACATATTCGATCACCGGGCCGTCGCCGCCCAGTTGTGGCGCTTCGACACTGCCGGTCACCGGCAACACGTCCAGATACAAATCTTCGGTCAGGCGCTGGTTCAGACGCAGTTCTTCAGCGCAGAAGTGCGCGCGCGATTCGAGGCTGGTGAAGTCGAGGAAGCCGAAATTCACCGGCTTCTTCACTTTATAAGCAAACGGGCCGGTGAGGATCACCCACGAGATATGGGTTTCGATGACCTGGAACCCTTCGACGGGGTGCGGGTAGAGGGCCGGGTTTTGCAGGGCAGCGATCAGTGACTGGCTCACGGGCGATCCTTCAGAGACTGGGAAATTCGAGGTCGCCATTATGGCCGCTCGCCAGCCTGACGCAAACCTCGGAGCGCTCCTGTTGAGTATGAATAAAGTGCGTATAATCCGCCGCCATGACTCGAACTCGATCCCCCCGTACCAAGAAAAAACCACCTTCCCAGGGCCTGCGCCCATGGCTGGGTTGGGCCATTAAACTCAGTCTGGTCGGCCTTGTGGTGCTGGCTGGCTTCGCCGTTTACCTCGATGCCGTGGTGCAGGAGAAGTTCTCCGGCAAGCGCTGGACCATCCCGGCCAAGGTATACGCGCGTCCGCTTGAGCTGTTCGTCGGACAAAAGCTCAGCAAGGAAGATTTCCTCACCGAGCTCGATGCCTTGGGCTATCGCCGCGAAGCCGTGAGCAATGGCCCCGGCGCTGCTGCCGTCAACGGCAATACCGTTGATCTGAACACTCGTGGCTTCCAGTTCTATGAAGGCCTGGAAAAAGCCCAGCCGGTGCGCGTGCGCTTCTCCGGCGACTATGTGGCCGAACTCTCGGGGCTCAACGGTGCGAAATTGTCCGTGGTGCGGCTGGAGCCGCTGTTGATCGGCGGTATTTATCCGAAAAACCTTGAAGACCGCATCCTGATCAAGATCGATCAAGTGCCGCCGTACCTGCTCGATACTCTGATCGCGGTGGAAGACCGGGACTACTACAGTCACTGGGGCGTGTCGCCGAAGTCGATTGCCCGAGCGATCTGGGTCAATACCTCTGGCGGCAAGATGACCCAGGGCGGCAGTACGCTGACCCAGCAGTTGGTGAAAAACTTCTACCTCACCAACGAGCGCAGCCTGAGCCGCAAGCTCACCGAAGCGATGATGGCGATGCTGCTGGAGCTGCACTACGACAAGAAGGAAATTCTTGAGGCCTACCTCAACGAAGTCTTCGTCGGGCAGGACGGTCAGCGTGCGGTGCACGGCTTTGGTCTGGCCAGTCAGTTCTTCTTCGGTCAGCCATTGTCCGAGCTGAAGCTGCATCAGGTAGCGTTGCTGGTCGGCATGGTCAAAGGGCCGTCCTACTACAACCCGCGTCGCAACCCGGAACGCGCGCTGGAGCGGCGTAACCTGGTGCTCGACGTGCTTGAGCAGCAAGGCGTGGCGACTGCCGAACAGGTCGAAGCGGCGAAGAAAATGCCACTGGGTGTCACCACTCGCGGCAAGCTCGCCGACAGCTCGTTCCCGGGCTTTATCGATCTGGTCAAACGCCAGTTGCGTGAAGACTACCGCGACGAAGACTTGACCGAAGAAGGCCTGCGGATCTTCACCAGTTTCGACCCGATTCTGCAGATGAAGGCCGAGGCGTCGGTCAATGACACCTTTAAACGCCTGGCCGGACGCAAGGGCTCCGATGACGTGGAAGCGGCGATGGTCGTGACCAACCCGGAGACCGGCGAAGTCCAGGCCATGATCGGCAGCCGGCAGGCCAGTTTTGCCGGTTTCAACCGGGCGCTGGATGCGGTGCGGCCGGTGGGCTCGCTGATCAAGCCGGCGGTCTATCTGACCGCGCTGGAGAAACCGAGCCAGTACACGCTCACCAGTTGGCTGTCGGACGAACCGCTGGCGGTCAAGGGTGCGGACGGTCAGGTGTGGAAACCACAGAACTATGACCGTCGCTCCCACGGCACCGTGTTCCTCTATCAGGGGCTGGCGCATTCCTACAACCTGTCGACCTCGCGTCTGGGCCTGGAAGTAGGCGTGCCGAACGTGCTCAAGACCTTGGGACGCCTGGGCGTTACGCGGGAATTCCCGGCATTCCCGTCGATGTTGCTGGGTGCTGGCGGCATGACGCCGATCGAAGTGGCGACCATGTACCAGACCCTGGCCAACGGCGGTTTCAATACGCCGATGCGCGGGATCCGTAGCGTACTGACCGCCGATGGCGAACCGCTCAAGCGTTATCCGTTCCAGATTCAACAGCGTTTCGATCCGGCCTCCATTTACCTGATCCAGAACGCCATGCAGCGGGTAATGCGTGAAGGTACCGGCAGCTCGGTTTACAACGTGCTGCCCAAGACCCTGACGCTGGCCGGCAAGACCGGTACCAGTAACGATTCGCGCGACAGCTGGTTCGCCGGTTTCAGTCAGGATCTGTTGGCGGTGGTCTGGTTGGGTCGTGACGACAACGGCAAGACCCCGTTCACCGGTGCAACCGGCGCGTTGCAGGTCTGGACCAGTTTCATGCGCAAGGCCGATCCGCTGCCGCTGGACATGCCGCAGCCGGACAACATCGTCCAGGCGTGGGTCGATTCGCGTACCGGGCAAGGCTCCGATGCCAACTGTCCGGGGGCGGTGCAGATGCCGTATATTCGCGGCAGCGAACCGCCACCCGGCGCCTCGTGTGCAAGCGAAACGCCTGCTTCGCCAGAGTCGGTGATGGATTGGGTCAAGGGCTGGATGAATTAAGCAAAGAGGGTTTCAAGTGAACAAGTGGTTGATTCCAGCGGTGACTGCCGTGGCTTTGCTCAGCGGCTGCTCTACCGTACAGCGTGGTTCGATCCCGGTGGTGGATGCCGGCACGACCGTGTCCAACAGCGAACGCCTGTCGGCCAACGGCGGCTTCCGCAAGACGACAGTCAAACGCCCGGTGCAGGATCAGGCGCAATCCCAGGCCATCCCGCAAGGCGACACCGGTGTGGTAGTGATGGTGCCGGGCGGTGGCGCTACAACTTCGACGCCGATCAGCTCGTCGCCGATCGTTCCGGGGCCGGCGTCCGGCGGTATCACCGCGGGGCCGTACAACCCGTCGCCGGTCGAGTCGGCGCCGATCAACTCCGGCAGCTACAGCATGCCTTCGACACCAAGCGGCATTCCTTCGGCCAGCAGTGGCGGCGGTCTGTCGGCTGACGAACAGCTCGATGGCCCGGTGCTCGCCTTGCTGACCACCGCGCAACAGCAGCAGGCGGGTGGTGACCTCAACGGTGCGTCTTCCAGCCTTGAACGCGCTCAACGCGTTGCCCCGCGTGAGCCGCAAGTGCTTTACCGCTTGGCGCAAGTACGCATGGCTCAAGGTGATGCGCCACAGGCCGAGCAGTTCGCCCGTCGGGCGCTGACCATGGCCAACGGTCGTCCGGACTTGCAGGCCAACCTGTGGGAAATCATCGCTCAGTCCCGTGAGAAACAAGGCGATTCCGCCGGCGCCGCTCAGGCCCGTCAGAAGGCCAAGGTTTCGCTGTGATGGATCGCCGTTTCCCGAAAATTGCCGATCAGTTGCTGTTGATCGAGCGCGAACTGCGCGCGCAGGGTTGGTGGGATGACGTTCAGCCATCGGTCGAAGCCTTGAGCAGTGTCGAGCCGTTTTCGGTCGACACGCTGGATTTCGAGCAGTGGCTGCAATGGATCTTCCTGCCTCGGATGAAGATGATTCTCGAGCAGGATCTGCCGTTACCCAATGCCTCGGGCATTCAGGAAATGGCCGAAATGGTCTTTGCCCAGCGCAATCTGCAGGGCAAGGATCGGCAATTGCAGGTGTTGCTCAAAGAGTTTGACCTGCTGATCACCGCTTCCCGCTAGAACCGATCCCCTGTAGGAGCTGCCGCAAGCTGCGATCTTTTGATCTGCTCTTGGAAGCAAGGTCAAAAGATCGCAGCTCCTACAGGTGTCCTATTCGCAGTTCTGCGCAATCTGCTTCTGCGCTTCGACAATGCGCTCTTGCCGTTGTGCATCGTCGAGACGCCTCAGTTCTCCATCCACTTCCTCCCTCAAACGCGGATTGTTCTGCAATTGCGCCAGGTTCGTCCGTGCCTGCTCGCAAAACGCCTTGAGCTGCGCCTGCTGCTCGGTTACTTGTTTCTTCACCTTGTCGTCGATGGCTTTCTGATCGCCCAACGCACCGCTGCCAGGTATGGCGGCAGGTTTCGGCGGGGGCGAGGAGGGCGTCTGCATGGTCGTCGCTGGCTGACCTTGCGGCGGCTGCGCATCGAAGTGAGTGACGCCTTGGGCATCGACCCATTTGTAGATCTGACCGGCCATGCACCACGGGCTGAGACCGATCAGCAGTGTGACGAGGAGCGTTCGCATGCTGATTCCTTGGCAAAATTGCGCAATTGACACTAACAGAGTAGCGGTTTTCAGGTTTTTTCTTGCGTTCTCATGTGCTTACCCACAATTAAGCACATTGACGGCTTGACTTGGAGAGGGCGAAACAGAAGAATCCAAAGTCCGCTGTAGAGGGACTGCCAGAAGCAGACCCACTCGGTAGATCATGAGGCGCATATCCGCGTCGACCTGTTACACCCGCAACGCGTTACCTCGCGCTGGGTGGGAAAGGCCCGCAACACTTGGGACGATCCCAATACTTGCTCAGTCAGTGCTGACGTAGTCGGCGACCACCGTCGCTCATGCTCTGCCGAGAAGTAAACCTATTAAGACCCGCCCCTTTTGTGTGGACGGTATTCTGGCGTTTTAGAGGTGAACAACGTGGAGCTTTTATCTGGCGGTGAGATGCTCGTCCGCTTCTTGCGTGACGAAGGCGTCAAATATATCTACGGGTACCCTGGTGGTGCTCTCCTTCATGTTTACGATGCCCTGTTCAAAGAACCGGAAGTGACCCACATCCTGGTTCGTCACGAGCAAGCGGCTACCCATATGGCTGACGGCTACGCCCGTGCCACCGGTAAAGCCGGCGTGGTATTGGTGACTTCCGGTCCAGGCGCCACAAACGCCATCACCGGTATCGCGACCGCCTATATGGATTCGATTCCAATGGTGATCATTTCCGGTCAGGTGCCAAGCACCATGGTCGGCACCGACGCGTTCCAGGAAACCGACATGATCGGTATCTCCCGGCCGATCGTGAAGCACAGCTTCATGATCAAGCACGCCTCGGAAATCCCGGAAGTCATGAAGAAAGCCTTCTACCTTGCACAATCCGGTCGTCCAGGTCCGGTCGTGGTCGATATCCCGAAAGACATGACCAACCCGGCCGAGAAGTTCGAATACGTCTTCCCGAAAAAAGCCAAGCTGCGTTCCTACAGCCCGGCCGTTCGCGGCCACTCCGGGCAGATCCGCAAAGCGGCAGAAATGCTCCTGGCGGCCAAGCGCCCAGTGCTTTATTCCGGTGGCGGCGTGATCCTGGGCAACGGTTCCGCACCGCTGACCGAACTGGCCAAAATGCTCAACCTGCCAGTGACCAACACCTTGATGGGCCTGGGTGGCTTCCCGGGTACCGACCGTCAGTTCATCGGCATGCTCGGCATGCACGGCAGCTACACCGCCAACCTGGCGATGCACCATGCCGACGTGATCCTGGCTGTCGGCGCACGTTTCGATGACCGTGTGATCAACGGCGCGGCGAAGTTCTGCCCGAACGCCAAGATCATTCACATCGACATCGACCCGGCTTCGATCTCCAAGACCATCAAGGCCGACGTGCCAATCGTTGGTCCGGTTGAGAGTGTCCTGACCGAAATGGTCGCGATCCTCAAGGAAATCGGCGAGACCCCGAACAAGGAGTCCGTTGCCAGTTGGTGGAAGCAAGTCGATGAATGGCGCGGCGATCGCGGCCTGTTCCCTTATGACAAGGGCGACGGCAGCCTGATCAAGCCGCAGACCGTGATCGAGACCCTCTGCGAAGTGACCAAGGGCGATGCCTTCATCACTTCCGACGTGGGCCAGCACCAGATGTTCGCTGCGCAGTACTACAAGTTCAACAAGCCGAACCGCTGGATCAACTCCGGTGGCCTGGGCACCATGGGCTTCGGTTTCCCGGCGGCCATGGGCATCAAGTTGAGCTTCCCGGATGACGACGTTGCCTGCGTCACCGGCGAAGGCAGCATCCAGATGAACATCCAGGAACTGTCGACCTGCCTGCAATACGGCTTGCCGGTGAAAATCGTCATCCTGAACAACGGCGTTCTGGGGATGGTTCGTCAGTGGCAGGACATGAGCTATGGCAGCCGCCACTCGCACTCTTATATGGAGTCGCTGCCTGACTTCGTCAAACTGGCTGAAGCCTACGGTCACGTCGGTGTGCGCATCACTGATTCGAAAGATTTGAAGTCGAAGATGGAAGAGGCGTTCGCCATGAAAGATCGTCTGGTGGTGATCGATATTTCGGTCGATACCAGCGAGCACGTCTACCCGATGCAGATCAAAGACGGCTCCATGCGCGATATGTGGCTGAGCAAGACGGAGCGTACTTAATCATGCGGCACATTATTTCCCTGCTTCTGGAAAACGAACCCGGCGCTTTGTCTCGCGTAGTCGGCCTGTTCTCGCAGCGCAACTACAACATTGAAAGCCTGACGGTGGCCCCAACCGAAGACCCGACGCTGTCGCGTCTGACGCTGACCACTGTCGGCCACGATGAAATCATCGAGCAGATCACCAAAAACCTGAACAAGCTGATCGAAGTGGTCAAGCTGGTGGACCTGTCGGAAAGCGCTCACATCGAGCGCGAGCTGATGCTGGTCAAGGTCAAGGCCACTGGTGCCCAGCGCGCCGAGATCAAACGCACCACCGATATTTACCGTGGACAGATCGTCGATGTCAGCGCCAGCGTGTATACCGTTCAATTGACCGGTACCAGCGACAAGCTCGACAGCTTCATTCAGTCCATCGGCACCGCATCGATTCTGGAAACCGTCCGTAGCGGCGTGACCGGCATTGCCCGCGGCGACAAAGTACTCAGCATCTAAACCAAATTAGCGAATGGCCTGAACGGCCTGGATATATAGGGGAAATTCATGAAAGTTTTCTACGATAAAGACTGCGACCTGTCGATCATCCAGGGCAAGAAAGTTGCCATCATCGGTTACGGCTCCCAAGGCCACGCTCAAGCGTGCAACCTGAAAGATTCCGGTGTCGACGTTACCGTCGGTCTGCGTAAAGGTTCGGCCACTGTTGCCAAAGCCGAAGCCCACGGCCTGAAAGTGACCGACGTTGCTTCCGCTGTAGCTGCTGCCGATCTGGTCATGATCCTGACCCCGGACGAGTTCCAGTCCTCGCTGTACAAGAACGAAATCGAGCCGAACATCAAGAAAGGCGCCACCCTGGCCTTCTCCCACGGCTTCGCGATCCACTACAACCAGGTTGTTCCGCGTGCCGACCTCGACGTGATCATGATCGCGCCGAAAGCTCCGGGTCACACCGTACGTTCCGAGTTCGTGAAGGGCGGCGGTATCCCTGACCTGATCGCGATCTACCAGGACGCCTCGGGTAACGCCAAAAACGTTGCACTGTCCTACGCAGCTGGTGTGGGTGGCGGTCGTACCGGCATCATCGAAACCACCTTCAAGGACGAGACCGAAACCGACCTGTTCGGCGAACAAGCCGTACTGTGCGGCGGTACCGTTGAACTGGTCAAAGCCGGTTTCGAAACTCTGGTTGAAGCTGGCTACGCGCCGGAAATGGCCTACTTCGAGTGCCTGCACGAGCTGAAACTGATCGTTGACCTCATGTACGAAGGCGGTATCGCCAACATGAACTACTCGATCTCCAACAACGCTGAGTACGGCGAGTACGTGACCGGTCCGGAAGTGATCAACGCCGAATCCCGTCAGGCCATGCGCAATGCCCTGAAACGTATTCAGGACGGCGAATACGCCAAAATGTTCATCAGCGAAGGCGCAACCGGCTACCCTTCGATGACCGCCAAGCGTCGTAACAACGCCGCCCACGGTATCGAAATCATCGGCGAGCAACTGCGCTCCATGATGCCGTGGATCGGTGCCAACAAGATCGTCGACAAAGCCAAAAACTAAGTCGTCATCCTTGTACGAAAAACGCGGCTTCGGCCGCGTTTTTTCGTTTGAAACCGATGGTTCTGGTATAAAGCTGCATCGTTTGTGGCCGAACCGTCGTCACAGGCACCTGTCGAAACTTTCCAAACCGTTGCAAGGTAATGTCCATGAGCGAACGTCCCGAAGAGCCGAACCAGGCTTCTGACGCCGAAAGCCTGCTGCCCATCGATGAACATGTCGAGGAAGGGCACGACGCAGAAGGTCGTAAAGTCCGGCATCGTGGTATCTATCTGCTGCCGAATCTGTTCACCACTGCGAACCTGTTCGCAGGGTTTTATTCCATCATCAACTCGATGAGTGCCCAGGCTGCCTTGAGCGCCGGGGACTCTGCGAACGCGAGCAAGTATTTCGCCTTCGCCGCGATCGCAATCTTTGTGGCCATGGTGCTCGATGGTCTTGATGGGCGTGTCGCGCGCATGACCAATACGCAAAGTGCCTTCGGCGCCGAGTATGACTCGCTATCGGACATGGTCGCTTTCGGTGTGGCACCGGCGCTGCTGGCCTTTGGCTGGGCGCTCGGAGACATGGGCAAGGTCGGCTGGATGGTTGCCTTCATCTATGTAGCCGGTGCCGCTTTGCGTCTGGCGCGTTTCAACACCCAGGTCGGTACGGCGGACAAGCGCTACTTCATCGGTCTGGCCAGTCCGGCAGCTGCCGGCGTGGTCGCGGGCATTGTCTGGGCGTTCAGCGATTACGGCATTCAGGGTTCGAAGATGTCGTTCCTGGTCGCGCTGATGGTGGCGGCTGCCGGCATGCTGATGGTCAGCAACATCAAGTACAACAGCTTCAAGGAGCTGGATTTGAAGGGCCGTGTGCCGTTCGTGGCGATTCTCGCCGTGGTGCTGGTGTTCGCCGTGGTGTTCAGCGATCCACCGCGCATTTTGCTGCTGGTGTTCCTCGCTTACGCGGCTTCCGGCCCGGTGCAATATCTGTTGCATCTTCGTCGTCACAAAAACGCCGAGTGATGTAATTTCCCGCATACTCCGCAGTCTATGGGTGCATCTGTCCTCCAAAGCTGCGGAGTCGCCATGCTGATCAAAATCCCCAAAGCGTCCGACTGCCATGAGTCGGATGTCACGCCTGAATCCATTTATCTTTCTCGTCGCCAATTGCTCGGAGCTACCGCTGCCGGTATCGCCGTGAGCAGCCTGCCGCGTTGGGCCAGCGCTGAAGACGCGGCGCGTTATGCCGATGTCGAGCCGGGCAAGGCGCCTGCCTGGTTTGCCGATAAGCTCCCTTCTACCAAGTGGGGCGCAGTCAACGTCAAGGATGAGGCGATCACGCCTTATAAAGACGCGACCCATTACAACAACTTCTATGAGTTCGGCACCGACAAGGGCGATCCGGCTGCCAATGCCGGTTCGCTGAAAACCGAGCCGTGGAGCGTTGTCGTCGATGGGGAAGTGGGTAAGCCCGGGCGTTATGCGCTGGAAGACTTCATGAAGCCGTACCAGTTGGAGGAGCGTATCTATCGCCTTCGCTGTGTTGAAGCGTGGTCGATGGTCATCCCGTGGATTGGCTTTCCGATTTCTGCGTTGCTCAAGCAGGTCGAGCCGACCTCTAAGGCCAAATACATTCGCTTCGAAACCCTGCAGGATCCCAAGAGCATGCCAGGGCAGCGCTCGGGTTTTGCCCTGATCGACTGGCCTTATGTAGAAGGCTTGCGCCTTGATGAGGCGATGAATCCCTTGGCGATTCTGGCGGTAGGCATGTATGGCCGCGAGTTGCCGAATCAGAATGGTGCGCCGCTGCGTCTGGTGGTGCCGTGGAAGTACGGCTTCAAAAGTGTGAAGTCGATTGTGCGGATAAGTCTGGTCAGCGAACAGCCCAAGACCACCTGGCAGAGCATCGCGGCTGATGAATACGGGTTTTATGCCAACGTGAATCCGACGGTCGATCATCCGCGCTGGACTCAGGCGCGGGAACGGCGTCTGCCGAACAGTCTGTTCAAGCCGAATGTGCGTGATACACAGATGTTCAACGGCTATGCGGATGAAGTTGCTTCTTTATATACAGGGCTCGATCTGCGGAAGAACTACTGATGCGATATCCGTTCTGGCGTGTAGGCGTGTTCATTGCGGCGGCGATCTGTCCAATGCTTTGGTTTTATCAGGCGTTTGCCGATGTGCTCGGTCCGGATCCTGGCAAGGTGCTGGTTGATCGATTGGGGCTGGGGACGCTGGTATTGCTGTTGATCACGTTGAGCATGACGCCGCTGCAGAAATTGACGGGGTGGGCAGGGTGGATTGCTGTGCGCCGTCAATTGGGGCTCTGGTGTTTTGCTTATGTGGTTCTGCATCTGTTCAGCTATATGGCGTTTATCCTCGGTTTCGACTGGTCGCAGTTGGGCGTGGAGTTGCGTAAGCGGCCGTACATTATTGTGGGGACGTTGGGTTTCCTTGGTCTGTTGGCGTTGGCGGTGACTTCCAATCGCTACAGTCAGCGCCGTTTGGGTGTGCGCTGGAAGAAATTGCATCGGTTGGTGTATGTGATTCTCGGGCTGGGATTGCTGCATATGCTGTGGATCGTGCGTGCTGATCTCAAGGAGTGGGCGATCTATGCCTTTATAGGTGCGATGCTTTTACTGATGCGTGTACCTGCGGTTGCGCGTCGAATCCCGCGTTTGCTGACCAAAAAGCGGGTTTTGCAATAAAACTGAAATTAACGGTTGACGGCAGATTCTGGAGGTCTATAATTCGCCCCACTTCCGGCGCAGTCGAAACGGAAAACTCCTTGAGATTCAATGAGTTATGCGGTTTTCGACAGCGGCTTGCTTCAGTTCACCGAAGCCTGGAAGGAGTTGAAAGGGCAGTGATGTTTGGCTCTTTTAACGGTTCGATCTTCTCGGTCGAAAGCGGAGAAAAAGAGGTGTTGACAGCAGCGTGTAACGCTGTAGAATTCGCCTCCCGCTAACGAGAGATCGGAAGCGCAAGTGGTTGAAGTTGTTGAAGAAATCTTCGAAAACTTCTGAAAATAATCACTTGACAGCAAATGAGGCTGCTGTAGAATGCGCGCCTCGGTTGAGACGAAAGATCTTAACCAACCGCTCTTTAACAACTGAATCAAGCAATTCGTGTGGGTGCTTGTGGGGTCAGACTGATAGTCAACAAGATTATCAGCATCACAAGTTACTCCGCGAGAAATCAAAGATGTAACCAACGATTGCTGAGCCAAGTTTAGGGTTTCTTAAAAACCCAAAGATGTTTGAACTGAAGAGTTTGATCATGGCTCAGATTGAACGCTGGCGGCAGGCCTAACACATGCAAGTCGAGCGGATGAAAGGAGCTTGCTCCTGGATTCAGCGGCGGACGGGTGAGTAATGCCTAGGAATCTGCCTGGTAGTGGGGGACAACGTTTCGAAAGGAACGCTAATACCGCATACGTCCTACGGGAGAAAGCAGGGGACCTTCGGGCCTTGCGCTATCAGATGAGCCTAGGTCGGATTAGCTAGTTGGTGAGGTAATGGCTCACCAAGGCGACGATCCGTAACTGGTCTGAGAGGATGATCAGTCACACTGGAACTGAGACACGGTCCAGACTCCTACGGGAGGCAGCAGTGGGGAATATTGGACAATGGGCGAAAGCCTGATCCAGCCATGCCGCGTGTGTGAAGAAGGTCTTCGGATTGTAAAGCACTTTAAGTTGGGAGGAAGGGCAGTAAATTAATACTTTGCTGTTTTGACGTTACCGACAGAATAAGCACCGGCTAACTCTGTGCCAGCAGCCGCGGTAATACAGAGGGTGCAAGCGTTAATCGGAATTACTGGGCGTAAAGCGCGCGTAGGTGGTTTGTTAAGTTGGATGTGAAATCCCCGGGCTCAACCTGGGAACTGCATCCAAAACTGGCAAGCTAGAGTATGGTAGAGGGTGGTGGAATTTCCTGTGTAGCGGTGAAATGCGTAGATATAGGAAGGAACACCAGTGGCGAAGGCGACCACCTGGACTGATACTGACACTGAGGTGCGAAAGCGTGGGGAGCAAACAGGATTAGATACCCTGGTAGTCCACGCCGTAAACGATGTCAACTAGCCGTTGGGAGCCTTGAGCTCTTAGTGGCGCAGCTAACGCATTAAGTTGACCGCCTGGGGAGTACGGCCGCAAGGTTAAAACTCAAATGAATTGACGGGGGCCCGCACAAGCGGTGGAGCATGTGGTTTAATTCGAAGCAACGCGAAGAACCTTACCAGGCCTTGACATCCAATGAACTTTCCAGAGATGGATTGGTGCCTTCGGGAGCATTGAGACAGGTGCTGCATGGCTGTCGTCAGCTCGTGTCGTGAGATGTTGGGTTAAGTCCCGTAACGAGCGCAACCCTTGTCCTTAGTTACCAGCACGTAATGGTGGGCACTCTAAGGAGACTGCCGGTGACAAACCGGAGGAAGGTGGGGATGACGTCAAGTCATCATGGCCCTTACGGCCTGGGCTACACACGTGCTACAATGGTCGGTACAGAGGGTTGCCAAGCCGCGAGGTGGAGCTAATCCCACAAAACCGATCGTAGTCCGGATCGCAGTCTGCAACTCGACTGCGTGAAGTCGGAATCGCTAGTAATCGCGAATCAGAATGTCGCGGTGAATACGTTCCCGGGCCTTGTACACACCGCCCGTCACACCATGGGAGTGGGTTGCACCAGAAGTAGCTAGTCTAACCTTCGGGAGGACGGTTACCACGGTGTGATTCATGACTGGGGTGAAGTCGTAACAAGGTAGCCGTAGGGGAACCTGCGGCTGGATCACCTCCTTAATCGACGACATCAGCTGCTCCATAAGTTCCCACACGAATTGCTTGATTCATTGAAGAAGACGATAGAAGCAGCTTTAAGCTCCAAGCTGATAGCTCTTAGCTAATCAGTTACGCGCTCGAAATTGGGTCTGTAGCTCAGTTGGTTAGAGCGCACCCCTGATAAGGGTGAGGTCGGCAGTTCGAATCTGCCCAGACCCACCAATTTTGTATGGGGCCATAGCTCAGCTGGGAGAGCGCCTGCCTTGCACGCAGGAGGTCAGCGGTTCGATCCCGCTTGGCTCCACCATTAACTGCTTCTGCTTGTTAGAGTTTAGAAATGAATATTCCAGTGTGAATATTGATTTCTAGTCTTTGATTAGATCGTTCTTTAAAAATTTGGGTATGTGATAGAAAGATAGACTGAACGTTACTTTCACTGGTAACGGATCAGGCTAAGGTAAAATTTGTGAGTGACTCTTAAGAGTTTTGCGAATTTTCGGCGAATGTCGTCTTCACAGTATAACCAGATTGCTTGGGGTTATATGGTCAAGTGAAGAAGCGCATACGGTGGATGCCTTGGCAGTCAGAGGCGATGAAAGACGTGGTAGCCTGCGAAAAGCTTCGGGGAGTCGGCAAACAGACTTTGATCCGGAGATGTCTGAATGGGGGAACCCAGCCATCATAAGATGGTTATCTTGTACTGAATACATAGGTGCAAGAGGCGAACCAGGGGAACTGAAACATCTAAGTACCCTGAGGAAAAGAAATCAACCGAGATTCCCTTAGTAGTGGCGAGCGAACGGGGACTAGCCCTTAAGTGGCTTTGAGATTAGCGGAACGCTCTGGAAAGTGCGGCCATAGTGGGTGATAGCCCTGTACGCGAAAATCTCTTGGTCATGAAATCGAGTAGGACGGAGCACGAGAAACTTTGTCTGAATATGGGGGGACCATCCTCCAAGGCTAAATACTACTGACTGACCGATAGTGAACTAGTACCGTGAGGGAAAGGCGAAAAGAACCCCGGAGAGGGGAGTGAAATAGATCCTGAAACCGTATGCGTACAAGCAGTGGGAGCCCACTTTGTTGGGTGACTGCGTACCTTTTGTATAATGGGTCAGCGACTTATTTTCAGTGGCGAGCTTAACCGAATAGGGGAGGCGTAGCGAAAGCGAGTCTTAATAGGGCGTCTAGTCGCTGGGAATAGACCCGAAACCGGGCGATCTATCCATGGGCAGGTTGAAGGTTAGGTAACACTGACTGGAGGACCGAACCGACTACCGTTGAAAAGTTAGCGGATGACCTGTGGATCGGAGTGAAAGGCTAATCAAGCTCGGAGATAGCTGGTTCTCCTCGAAAGCTATTTAGGTAGCGCCTCATGTATCACTGTAGGGGGTAGAGCACTGTTTCGGCTAGGGGGTCATCCCGACTTACCAAACCGATGCAAACTCCGAATACCTACAAGTGCCGAGCATGGGAGACACACGGCGGGTGCTAACGTCCGTCGTGAAAAGGGAAACAACCCAGACCGTCAGCTAAGGTCCCAAAGTTATGGTTAAGTGGGAAACGATGTGGGAAGGCTTAGACAGCTAGGAGGTTGGCTTAGAAGCAGCCACCCTTTAAAGAAAGCGTAATAGCTCACTAGTCGAGTCGGCCTGCGCGGAAGATGTAACGGGGCTCAAACCATACACCGAAGCTACGGGTATCACGCAAGTGATGCGGTAGAGGAGCGTTCTGTAAGCCTGTGAAGGTGAGTTGAGAAGCTTGCTGGAGGTATCAGAAGTGCGAATGCTGACATGAGTAACGACAATGGGTGTGAAAAACACCCACGCCGAAAGACCAAGGTTTCCTGCGCAACGTTAATCGACGCAGGGTTAGTCGGTCCCTAAGGCGAGGCTGAAAAGCGTAGTCGATGGAAAACAGGTTAATATTCCTGTACTTCTGGTTATTGCGATGGAGGGACGGAGAAGGCTAGGCCAGCTTGGCGTTGGTTGTCCAAGTTTAAGGTGGTAGGCTGAGATCTTAGGTAAATCCGGGATCTTAAGGCCGAGAGCTGATGACGAGTTACCCTTTGGGTGACGAAGTGGTTGATGCCATGCTTCCAAGAAAAGCTTCTAAGCTTCAGATAACCAGGAACCGTACCCCAAACCGACACAGGTGGTTGGGTAGAGAATACCAAGGCGCTTGAGAGAACTCGGGTGAAGGAACTAGGCAAAATGGCACCGTAACTTCGGGAGAAGGTGCGCCGGTGAGGGTGAAGGACTTGCTCCGTAAGCTCATGCCGGTCGAAGATACCAGGCCGCTGCGACTGTTTATTAAAAACACAGCACTCTGCAAACACGAAAGTGGACGTATAGGGTGTGACGCCTGCCCGGTGCCGGAAGGTTAATTGATGGGGTTAGCTAACGCGAAGCTCTTGATCGAAGCCCCGGTAAACGGCGGCCGTAACTATAACGGTCCTAAGGTAGCGAAATTCCTTGTCGGGTAAGTTCCGACCTGCACGAATGGCGTAACGATGGCGGCGCTGTCTCCACCCGAGACTCAGTGAAATTGAAATCGCTGTGAAGATGCAGTGTATCCGCGGCTAGACGGAAAGACCCCGTGAACCTTTACTATAGCTTTGCACTGGACTTTGAATTTGCTTGTGTAGGATAGGTGGGAGGCTTTGAAGCGTGGACGCCAGTTCGCGTGGAGCCATCCTTGAAATACCACCCTGGCAACTTTGAGGTTCTAACTCAGGTCCGTTATCCGGATCGAGGACAGTGTATGGTGGGTAGTTTGACTGGGGCGGTCTCCTCCTAAAGAGTAACGGAGGAGTACGAAGGTGCGCTCAGACCGGTCGGAAATCGGTCGTAGAGTATAAAGGCAAAAGCGCGCTTGACTGCGAGACAGACACGTCGAGCAGGTACGAAAGTAGGTCTTAGTGATCCGGTGGTTCTGTATGGAAGGGCCATCGCTCAACGGATAAAAGGTACTCCGGGGATAACAGGCTGATACCGCCCAAGAGTTCATATCGACGGCGGTGTTTGGCACCTCGATGTCGGCTCATCACATCCTGGGGCTGAAGCCGGTCCCAAGGGTATGGCTGTTCGCCATTTAAAGTGGTACGCGAGCTGGGTTTAGAACGTCGTGAGACAGTTCGGTCCCTATCTGCCGTGGACGTTTGAGATTTGAGAGGGGCTGCTCCTAGTACGAGAGGACCGGAGTGGACGAACCTCTGGTGTTCCGGTTGTCACGCCAGTGGCATTGCCGGGTAGCTATGTTCGGGAAAGATAACCGCTGAAAGCATCTAAGCGGGAAACTTGCCTCAAGATGAGATCTCACTGGAACCTTGAGTTCCCTGAAGGGCCGTCGAAGACTACGACGTTGATAGGTTGGGTGTGTAAGCGCTGTGAGGCGTTGAGCTAACCAATACTAATTGCCCGTGAGGCTTGACCATATAACACCCAAGCAATTTGACTACTCGAAAGAGCATCAGATTGCGGTGTGTGAAGACGCAATGAACCGAAAGTTCGCGATGCTCACAAACACCTGTATCACATACCCGATTTGCTGAAGCGAGGCCAACAGGTCACGAGTCAGTACCCGAATTTCTTGACGACCATAGAGCGTTGGAACCACCTGATCCCATCCCGAACTCAGAAGTGAAACGATGCATCGCCGATGGTAGTGTGGGGTTTCCCCATGTGAGAGTAGGTCATCGTCAAGATTAAATTCCGAAACCCCAATTGCGAAAGCAGTTGGGGTTTTGTTTTGCCCGCAGGAAAGTATTTTTGCTTAGCCAGCGAACAATTTTGCACAGTTATTTTCGAATCAGAACACTAGAATAGCCCCCATCTTTTTCGGAGCCAGAGCCTTTATGTCAGATCCGGTTGACGCCCCAGGGCTGTCAGATTTACCGCTGGAAGACTTGGTGGCCTGTCATGAGTGCGACCTGCTGATGCGCAAGCCCAAGCTTGCCCATGGCGAGAAAGCGCTCTGCCCGCGCTGCGGTTACGAGTTGTATGCCCATCGTCACAATGTTGTGCAACGCAGCCTGGCCCTGGTCATCGCCGCACTGTTGCTCTACGTGCCGGCGAACTTTTTACCGATCATGAAGCTCAATGTACTCGGGCAGTCTTCGCAGGACACGGTCTGGACTGGCGTTGTCGGGTTGTTCAATACCGACATGCGCGGCGTTTCAGTCGTTGTCTTCCTCTGCAGCATGGCGATTCCACTGCTCAAGCTGTTGTGTCAGCTCATGGTATTGCTGTCGATCCGTTTTGATATCGGCCGCAGCTACGGCTTGCTGCTCTACCGCATTTATCACCACCTCAAAGACTGGGGAATGCTCGAGGTTTACCTCATGGGCGTCCTCGTGGCGATCGTCAAACTGGCGGACATGGCGGCCATCACCGTCGGCCTCGGTCTGGCGTGTTTCATCGGTTTGTTGTTGGTTCAGGTCTGGCTGGAAGTGGTGATGTCACCGCACCAGATCTGGCAGGCGTTATCAGGAGAGGATGCCCATGCGGGCGATTGATGCGGGCATTCTGATCTGTACCGAATGCCATGAATTGAACAAACAGGATGCGGATACCGACGAGCAGACCTGCACCCGCTGCGGTGCGCTGGTTCACGCTCGTCGTCCGAACAGTCTGGCCCGCACCTGGGCCTTGCTGATCACGGCCGCGATTGTCTACATCCCGGCCAACGTATTGCCGATCATGACCGTCAGCTCGTTGGGTCAGGGCGATCCGAGCACCATCATGTCCGGCGTGATCCAGCTGGTACAACACGGCATGATTCCGATTGCCGCCGTGGTGTTCATCGCCAGTATTCTGGTGCCGACCTTCAAACTCGTGGGCATCGCGCTGCTGCTGTTTTCGGTGCAGCGACGTCAGCCGTTGTCCGCGCGGCAACGGATCTGGATGTACCGCTTTATCGAGTTCATCGGTCGCTGGTCGATGCTCGATATCTTTGTGATCGCCATTCTGGTGGCGGTCGTCAATTTCGGCCGGCTTGCCAGTGTCGAAGCCAATCTTGGCGCCATCGCTTTCGCCAGTGTGGTGATTCTGACGATGCTTGCCGCAGTAACTTTCGATCCCCGACTGATTTGGGATAACACGGAGTCGGACGACGACCATGACTGATTTGCCTGTAGCGAAAACCCGACCGGCCTCCAACTGGTCTGCCATTTGGGTACTGCCCCTGATTGCCCTGATCATTGGCGGCTGGCTCGGCTGGCGTGCCTACAACGAAACCGGCATCGAGATTCAGGTGCGTTTCGAAAGCGGTGAAGGCATCCAGGCCAACAAGACCGAAGTGGTCTACAAGGGCATGCCGGTGGGTAAGGTGAAGACGCTCAAACTTGATGACGAGGGCAACTCCAAAGGGGTAATTGCCACCGTCGAGATGAACAAGGACGTCGAGCAATACCTCAAGACCAGCACGCGCTTCTGGTTGGTGAAACCGAGCGTGACGCTGGCCGGTATCACCGGTCTGGAAACCCTGGTTTCGGGTAACTACGTGGCTATCAGCCCCGGCGAAGGCGAGCCCACCCGCAAGTTCAAGGCACTGGCCGAAGAGCCGCCGCTGTCGGACTCCAAGCCGGGTCTGCACCTGACCATCAAGGCCGATCGCCTCGGTTCGCTGAACCGTGGCAGCCCGGTGTTCTACAAGCAGATCAAAGTCGGTCAGATCAAAAGCTACGTGCTGTCTGAAGACCAGAGCACCGTTGAACTCAAAGTGTTCATCGAGCCGACCTACGCCAAACTGGTGCGCAAACACACGCGTTTCTGGAATGCCAGCGGCATCAGCATCGACGCCAACCTGTCCGGGGTGAAAGTACGCAGCGAGTCTCTGGCGAGCATCGTCGCCGGTGGCATCGCCTTCGCCACACCAGAGAATCGCAAGGATAGTCCGCCCACCGATCCAAGCCTGCCGTTCCGTCTCTATGAAGACTTCGACGCCGCCGCTGCCGGCATTCGGGTCAAGGTCAAACTCAGTGACTTCGAAGGTCTGCAGGCCGGCCGTACGCCGGTGATGTACAAGGGCATTCAGGTCGGCAACATGAAAGCGTTGAAAATCGATCCGGATCTGAACAGCGCCACGGCCGAGCTGACGCTCGATCCTCTGGCGGAAGACTATCTGGTCGAGGGCACACAGTTCTGGGTGGTCAAACCGTCGATTTCCCTGGCCGGTATCACCGGGCTCGAAGCGCTGGTCAAAGGCAATTACATCGCCGTGCGTCCGGGCGACAAAGGTGCCGCGCCGAAACGCGAATTCGAGGCACGGCCAAAAGCGCCGCCGCTGGATCTGCGTTCACCTGGTCTGCACCTGGTGCTGTTCACCGATGTTCTGGGTTCGATCGAAGTCGGCAGTCCGATTCTGTACAAACAGGTCAAGGTCGGTTCGGTACAGAGCTATCAGTTCTCCAAGACCAAAAAACAAATCGTCATCGGCGTGCATATCGAGAAGGAATACGAAAACCTGGTCAACGCGTCGACACGCTTCTGGAATGTCAGCGGCATCACCCTCACCGGTGGCCTGACGGGCGGGATTCAAGTGAAGAGCGAGTCGTTGCAGACGTTGATGGCCGGCGGCATTGCCTTTGAAACACCGCAAGCCAAGGCGCCGCTGCAAAAGCGTATTCCGCGCTTCCGTCTGTTCGCCAACCACGATGAGGCGAACCAGAAAGGCACTTTGGTGACGATCAAGGTTGATCGCGCCGATGGCCTGCGCAGCGGCACCCCGGTTCGGTTCAAAGGGTTGGACGTCGGCAAGATCGAAAGTGTTGATCTGGCTGATGACTTGCAATCGGTGCTGCTCACTGCGCGCATCACCGAAGTGCCGGAGCGCATTGCGCGGGTCGGCAGTCAGTTCTGGGTGGTCAAGCCCGAGTTGGGTCTGATGAAGACTTCCAACCTGGAAACCCTGGTCACCGGGCAGTATGTGGAAGTGCAGCCGGCGGCGAAAAACCTCGGCCCACAGAAGAACTTCGTCGCACTGGCCAATCCGCCGGAAGTGAGCAAGCAAGAGGCCGGCTTGAGTCTGGTCTTGAGCGCCGCGCGCCGTGGTTCTCTGAAGCCTGGTGTGCCAGTGACCTACCGCGAAATCACCGTGGGCAAGGTCACCGGTTATGAACTGGGACAGACGGCTGACCGGGTGTTGGTGCACATTTTGATCGAACCGAAATACGCGCCGCTGGTGCGTAGCGGCAGCCGATTCTGGAACACCAGCGGCGTCGGTTTCGACATCGGCTTGTTCAATGGCCTGACGGTGCGCACGGAGTCGCTGGAGACGGCGATTCAGGGTGGCATCGCCTTCGCCACACCGGACGGTGAGCGCATGGGCAACCCGGCACGGCCTGAGCAGACGTTTCCGCTGTTCGACAAGTTCGAGGATGAGTGGCTGACCTGGGCGCCGAAGATTTCGCTCGGTAAGTAATTCTGTGGTGTCTGAAGTGGCGCCATCGCGAGCAGGCTCACTCCTACAGGGGAACGCGTTCCAAATGGTAGGAGTGAGCCTGCTCGCGATAGGGCACTAAAAGTCCGCACAAATCCAAAGCCATAAAAAAGGGCCGTGATCCCAACAGATCGCGGCCCTTTTTGGTTTTCAGCTAAAGCCGATCAAACTTCATCCAGCTCCGGCTCATCGGCTTGCACATTGACGGTGGCTTTCACCACGTCATGGCGGCGGATGTACTTCCAGTCCGCCTCGTCGATGTAGATCCCCGCCGGGCCGCTGCCGCCTTCCAGGTCGATGGCGACACTGGCGCAGACCTGCGGCTTCACACTCGCCAGAATCGGCACAAAGCCCAGTTGCAGGCTGGTTTCCAGCAGGGCTGCCTGGTTCTTCTCGTCGATGTCCGCCGCCTCGTCGAGGTAGTACGGCAGGCGCACGCGACCGGCCAGATCGCGATCCATCAAGTGCAGCAACAAGTACATGTTGGTCAGCGCCTTGATGGTCATGGTGGTGCCGTTGGACGCCGCGCCGTCGATGTCGGTGTGGATCACCGGCTGACCGTTGACCTTGGTGATCTCGAACGCCAGTTCGAACAAGTCCTTGAGACCGAGCTGGTTGTGGTTCGCCGCCACCAGCCGCGCCAGGTACTCCTTGGCCTCTTCGTTCTTGTTGTCTTGTTCCGCGCTCTGGCTCAGGTCGAACACCGACAGGGTTTCGCCTTCTTCGTATTGACCGGCGCTGTGGATGATCTGGTCGATGTGCTTGAGCGCTTCCTTGTTCGGCGCCAGGACGATGCGGAAGCTCTGCAGGTTGGACACCTGACGCTTGTTGATCTCGCGGTTGAACAGCGCCAGTTGATGCTCGAGGCTGTCGTAGTCGCTGCGGATGTTGCGCAGAGTCCGGGCGATGTCGGTGACCGCCGCACGCCGCGCCTTGCCCAAGGTCAGGGCTTCGTCGGTGCGGTGCGCGTAAGCGTTGATCAGCAGCGAAAGACGGCGCTCCATGTCGTCTTCGCTGTCGAACTTGGCCACGCCTTTGAGGCGAACTTGCGCGTACAGCGCTTCGATCTGCCCGTCAGCGCGCAGCAGGCCTTGCCAGCTGTCCTGATAGTCGTTGAGCAGCGGCAGCAGGTTGTCCATCGAATCGTCGACCGGATCCATGAACGGCGTACCGAACGGCAGGTCGGCCGGCAGCAACTGACGACGGCGCAGGGCGTCATCGAGGGTGCGCTGCTTGGCTTCCATGTCGGCGATCTGCCGACCGACCAATTGCAACTTGGCCGACAGTTGCTGGACGCGCTCGGTGAACGCATCGCTGGAACGCTTGAGTTCGTCTTGCGCGGCTTCCATCTGCGCCAGTTGCTCGAGCTTGTCGCCTTCTTCGGCGCTCAGGGTCTGGGTGCGACGGAAATCTTCCAGGGCTTTCTGCGCATCCAGCACTTGCTGGTACAGCGCTTCGGTCTGGGTCTTGCTCGCGGCGCGGTCGGCGGCCACGGCTTGCTGGGTCTTGAGTTGCTTGAGCTCTTTTTCCAGACGTTCTTTCTGATCACGCAGCGCGGCGCGGTCGGCCAGCGCTTGCAGGGCCGGCGGCTCGATGTGCGAGATGTCGATCGACAAGCCCGGCACTTCGAAGCGCTCGCCCTTGAAGCCATCGAGGATCAGCTCGACCGATTTGACCCACTCGCCATCCTCGTCGAGGGTGATGCCATGTTCGCCCAGCGGCAGGCTGAACAGCGCGCTGTTGAACAGGCGCATCAGGCGCTCGACGTCCTGCTGCGAGAACTCCTCACGCAGACGCGCATAGCTGTTGTTGTCGGCATGATCGAGTTGCTGCTTCACCGACTTCAGGCGTTTTTCCAGATCGCGCAGACGTTCTTCCAGATCCTCGGCGCTGAACTGCCGGGACTGTGCCAGCGCACCGGCCAGTTCGTCGTGCGCGTCCTTGGCGGCGAGCAGTTGCTGCTCCAGCACCTTGACGTCATCGACCAGCGCGAAGCGGTTTTTCAGCACCGACAACTCACCGAGCCAGCGCTGGATGCCGGAGATTTCCCGCTCCAGACGCATCAGTTCCTGGGTGCCACCGCGCTGATCGTTTTGCAGATCGTCCTGCTCGCGACGGTAGTGTTCGGCCTGGATCGTCAGCTCTTCCTTGCGCGCCATGGCGTAGTCCGACCAGGTGCCGAGCAACGAATCGAGCAGCGGCGACAGGCGATGCAGTTTGCCGCGCAGCACATCGCGCTGCTTCACGCCGTTGGCCAAGGCTTCGACCAGCGGCCCGGCGGCGACCAGCGAGTTGTAGTCCTGCTCCATCCGGCGTACATCGCGGAAGGCTTCTTCGCACGCGGCGATGTAGTCGACGCTGCCGGAACGCAGGCTGTGCTCGAAGGCATCGAGGAACAGCTGCTTCAACTTGGCCGCGGTGATTTCGCGCATGTGCAGCAGGTTGATGAACAGCGCGCGGAAGGTCTTCAGGCTCTGCTCGCTGGTGGAGCGCAGCGGGATCAGGGTCAGGTCGAGCGGGATCGACGTGTGACCACCGACCAGCAAACGACGCAGTTCGTCCGGCTTGAGTTCGTAGGCTTTCAGGCCTTCCTTCTCAAGGTTGCTGAACAGCTCTTTCTGCCGCAGGCAGGTGTCGTTCTTCTGGTAATGCGCCAGGTCGAGCTTGCCGGCGTAAGCGAAGAACTGGTGACCGAAGCCACCGCCCGGGCCGCGACCGACCACGCCGATCACGTGTGGACCGTGGGGCAGATTGACTTCGACGAGGATATAGCTGGTGTCGGAGGCGAAGTAGAAACGCCGCGATTGTTCCAGGCTGTACTTGCCGAAACTCATGTCCGACATGCGCGCCAGAATCGGGAACTGCAAGGCGTTGATCGACGCCGATTTCCCGAGGTTGTTCGCGCCGTAAACCGACAACGGTTCTTCCAGCGGGAACAGGCCGAGGCTGTAACCGGCGGTGTTCAAAAGGGCAAAGCGGCGGATGCCGTAGCGTTCCTGGCTCATGCGTCGGACTCCTGTTCTTCGGCAATGGCTCTAGCCAATGCGTCTTCTTCGCTCTCTTCTTCGCTCTCTTCCTCAAATTCGCTGAGATCAAGCGGATCGTCGGTTTCGAGGAATTTGGCTTCGGCGGCTTCGTCGATCAGCACCGGTGCCGGCAGCGGCAGAACGCTGTGTACGCTGGCCGCCAGATCGCGGTCCTGCTGCACCGACAGGCACACATCGAGGAAGCGGTGCATCGGCGGCAGGAAACGGTACACGCCGTTTTCTTCACCGGCGAAACCGAGCTGGGTCATGCGGCGCATGATTTTTTCTTCCAGCTCTTCAACGGTCTGCACTTCGGCCTGGATGAACAGGTCGCGGTATTTCTCCAGCAGCGATGGCAGCTCTTCACGGCCGAGGCTGCCGCCGTCGAGCACGGCAATCGGGTCACGGCCCTGATCGGCCAGATGCTCGACGAGGATGAAGGTGAACAGCGCCAGACGCTGGGCCGTCTTGTTCACCGCCGCCGCCGCCATGTCCGGCACGAAGTAGTAGAAGCCACGGGTGTCGCAGACCAGCTCGAACCCCAGCGCCTTGAACAGCGTGCGGTATTGATCCTGGAAGTTCGACAGTTGCGCGTACAGTTCCGGGTCGCGGCGGCTGACGTGATAGCCCTTGAACAGCTCGCGGAAGATCGGCGCCAGTTGGGACAGTTCGGATAGATCAAGATGCATTGGGGATGCTCGCAGAATCCTCGGCGGCGGAGTCGCGGGCCGAGAGCAGGGCGAAGGAGCGCAGGCTGACCTGGTGCTCGTGAGTGTGGTATTCGCGGCGTTCCAGACGCTCGCGCTTGAAGCGTTTTTCCCGCGACAGACGCGAGAACCAGTAGAGCAATTCGTCGGTGGCGCCGTCCGGTTCCTGCTCCAGCAGCCAGGTCATCAGATCCGGCATTGGCAGGGACTCTTCGCAACGCTCGACCATCTCGCGCACGGTGCGCGGTGCACGCGGGGCATCGCCGGACTTCTGGGTTTTGTGCGCCTTGGGGAAACGCGCCGGTTTCGGCTCGAAACGCGCCAGGGCGTAGACGTAAGCCTCGACCTGACTGGCGCTGCCAAGGAAGGTGCTTTGCGGCCGGGTGAACAGCGGCATCGCCGCTTGCGGCACGGCATCGATGCCTTTGCGGCGAATCGCTGCCAGCGCCAGCGCGGCACCACGGGTCACGGCGTTGTGGCGGCGTGCTTCTTCACGCAGCGGCAACAGCAGTTCGCGGGCGTGACGCAGGGTCAACTGGGCGCTGGTCTGCATTTCGAGGATGCGCGCGTGGGTGCGCAGCAGCATGTCGTCGTCGACCAGATGGCCGAGGCGCTGCTGTTCGCTGAGCATCTTCAACAGCACGGTTTCAACCTTGCGCACGCCTTGTTCGAAGGCGCCGTCGGCGTTCACCAGATCGATCATTGGCTCGACGTATTCGTCCCAGGTCGCCAGGACTTCGGCGTAACGCTGACGCAGCGGAATCTGCCGGTCGCTGGTCTTGGCCCGTTCGGCGACGGCCACCAGCGCCTGTTCGTCGTTGTCGAGTTTCTTCAGCACGTCGCGCACGCGCATGTCGAGCAAACGCAGCTGACGGGCGAGATCGTTGCCGTCGCGCACGTCGAACGCGTCCTGAATGTAGCCGGCCAGCCGTTCGAGGTGGCGCAGATAGGCTTCGATCTCCAGGCACAGGCCCAGACGGTGCTCACGGCGCAGGTAGGCGAGGAAGTCGTGGATCTGCGCGTTCAGCTCGAAACGGTTCGGGCTTTTCGCCACGGGCACCAGAATGTCCAGGCGAATCCACACGTCGAGCAGGCTGGTGATGTCCTGCGGCGTGCTGTCCAGTTGTTGGGCGGCCAGTTGCGTGCGCAGTTCGTTGAGGCTCAGGGTGCCTTGGTCGAAGTGCTCGCACAGTGGCTCCAGAAGTGCCCAGTGTTCAGCGAGGGCGCGCAAGACGCGCTTGGGTTCGATCATCGGAATGGCCGGCTGGTTGGCGATTAAAAGCCGCGATTGTACTGCATCAGGAGGGATGCGATTCACTCTCGGGACGGGCTGTCGCTTTTTCCCGGATTAAAGACGGGATCAAGACTATCGATCAACAACGGGCGATCTTGAGCGAAGGGCGGTAGAATCAGCACACTTTCAGTTATCCACAAGTGGCCGACCTTTGCTTATCGAGTCCCGCCGCCGCGCCTATTTGAACGCCATGCAGGTGGTCAACTGGCTGCCGCGCACCGAATTGCCTTTCGCCGCCCCGTCGCGGCCCGAACTGCTGGACATGCCCGAGCCTGAGCCAGAGGTGGCGGCGGTGCCGGTTGTTCAGGCCGAAGCCCCGGTGCAGAGTGCACCGCGCCCGGTCGAACGGCCGAAAATCGAGGTGCCGCGCCCGTCGCTCGCCAGTACCCGTACCGGTGCCAAACCGGTGGCAGAGGTCGAAGAGGCGCCAGTGGTGGTCAAACCCGACCCCGTGCCGCCACCGCGGTTTGCCCTGCAACTGCTGCGCGCCGGGGCTTGCCTGCTGCTGGTCGAGTTACCCACAGGCGAAGCGTTCCAGAGCCGCGATCCGGCCTATCTGTTGCTCAAGGACATGTTGCGCGCCGCCGGTCTGCCGGATGCGCCGCAGATCGTCGGCGAGCCGGTGCGCTGGCCGTGGCTGAACCGCGGCACCCTGGATCAGGGCCCGGAAGCGGCACGCGACTTCGTTCAGGGTTTTCTCTCGGTACAAATAGAAGCGGCGCCTTGCGCCTGCCTGTGGCTGATCGGCCTGCCGGCGGTACGTTTTGCCGGTGAAGCGGACGCCGAAGCGTTCAATAGTGAATTGCAGATCGAAGGCCTGGGCCTGGCCTGGGCCATCCCCGGTCTGGAATTGTTAATGGAAGAGCCACAGCGCAAAGCCGCTGTGTGGCAAGCCATGCGTCGGCTGATGGCGCGCTGGAAACCATCGAATGAGTGAAGCTGTATCGTTCCGCCCGATGACCGAGGCGGACCTGGACGCGGTATTGAAGATCGAATACGCGGCGTACAGCCATCCATGGACCCGCGGGATTTTTCTCGACGGGCTGGGCAAGTACCAGATCTGGCTGATGTTCGAAGGTCAGCAACAGGTCGGCCACGGGGTGGTGCAGATCATTCTCGATGAGGCGCACCTGCTGAACATCACGGTCAAACCGGAGAATCAGGGGCGTGGGCTGGGGCTGGCGCTGCTTGAGCATCTGATGTCGCGGGCATACGCGGCTGAAGCGCGGGAGTGTTTCCTGGAAGTGCGCGACAGCAATACTGCAGCGTTCAAGCTGTATGAGCGCTATGGTTTCAACGAGATTGGCCGGCGGCGGGATTATTATCCGGCGGTGGGCGGGCGTGAAGATGCCGTAGTGATGGCCTGCACCCTGGTCGACTGAACATATTTAAAAGCTTCGCGAGCAAGCCCGCTCCCACATTGGTTTTGAGTAGTGTCTCAATTCCCTGTGGGAGCGGGCTTGCTCGCGAAGGCGTCCTTACAGGCAATACAGATCAGCGATTGCCATCCAGCGGATCACGCCGCGCCAGCTCCGCCTCATCCAGGCCGTTACCCCCGCCAATGTCGTCCTCGTCGACAATGCTCAGATCCCAATCCGCCTGATTGCCTTCGCCAGCCTCCTCGGCGTCACGTGCACCGTCCTCATGAATCAGGGTTTCCGGGCTCAGGTCATCGTCGGTCGGCTCATGGTCAGCGGTTGATGCGCCGGTAAAACCCGCCTCGCGCACCCGTTCGTCGGGCATCAGTTGCTCGCGCTCGCGCTCGGGAATCTCGTCGCCGATTTTTGCGCTGGGTTCGTCTTCATCGAAATCCAGCTCATGCACCGAGCCCATGCGGTCTTCGTTATCATCGATGGGTTCCGGTTGCACCGCATCGAACGGACGTCGTGAATCAGTCATGGCAAATCCTCATACTGTGGGCCTTACTGAGGTGGACACACCGGGAACACGAGAATTCCAACGAAAACACTTGCGATCCTTGCGTGACCCCGACGGGCGGTCGTTTGTCATACCTGCGCATCTTTCTTGAGGCCTTAACCATGCACGACTTACAAGACCTGATTGATAACAACGAGCGCTGGGCTGACGCGATCACCAAGGAAGACCCGGATTTCTTCGCCAAGCTGGCGCGCCAGCAGACCCCGGAATATCTGTGGATCGGCTGCTCCGACGCACGGGTGCCGGCCAACGAGATCGTCGGCATGCTGCCGGGCGATCTGTTCGTCCACCGTAACGTCGCTAACGTGGTGCTGCACACCGACCTCAATTGCCTGTCGGTGATTCAGTACGCGGTCGACGTGCTCAAGGTCAAACATATCCTGGTTACCGGCCACTATGGCTGCGGCGGTGTGCGCGCGTCGATGCAGGATCGCCAGTTCGGCCTGATCGATGGCTGGCTGCGCTCGATCCGTGACCTGTATTACGAAAAACGTGAAGAACTGGCCAAGCTGCCGACCGAGGAAGAGCAGGTCGACCGCCTCTGCGAGCTCAACGTCGTCCAGCAAGTGGCCAACGTCGCCCACACCAGCATCATCCAGAACGCCTGGCATCGCGGCCAGAGCCTGTCGATTCACGGCTGCATCTACGGCATCAAGGACGGTCGCTGGAAAAGCCTGAACACCACCATCAGTGGTTTCGAGCAACTGCCGCCGCAATATCGTCTGCGTCCGGTCGGCGCGTTGTAATCCCGATCAGTGCGCACCTCGCCAGCGCTGTAAAAAGTGCTGGCCCTCGATCGTGGGTGGTTCATCGTAACCGGTGATCCATCCACGACAGCGCGGTGAGCCGCAGTCGCAGGCAAACTGCTGCAGCAAGCGGTCTTCGGTGGAGGCGAAGTCGATGCTCAGGCGTTCACCCGGCTGAATGTCGCGCAGCGCCCACAGCCACAGTTCACTCATGTCCAGAAACACATTCGGATCGCAGGCATGTTCGAGCAACCCGCAAAAGCGCGGGTCGTAGATATGGATGCCGCTCAGCAACTGACGGCTCTGGCGGCAGCGGTAGGGCAGCAGTTGTCCGGAAATGCGGCACATTCTGGTGATGCGCAGGAACTCCCGACGCGCCACAACGGCAGCGCGGCCATGTTCGTCCTGCACGATTTCGAAATCGACAGTGGACGGAAAACCCAGACGCACAGGCAACCCGGCGAACGGGTAGATGCCTGGCGCGTCGCGTGGAACGTGGTGCTGATGTGCCTGGTTTTTCATAACGATCCCTGTCAGCCAGATGCTGCGACTTCTCGGGTCTGACATCCTGTCAGCTCTGCAACATGTTTGGATCCAATCCTCCAGTGTTTGACACAAACCGTCTACTGTCAGATCTGACAGGCGTAATTGGCTGCTTCCCGCGTCAGCAATGGCTGACACGGGAAGTCTTTTCTGCAGATCAGAGGTGTGGCGCGGGAACAGCAGGGGCCGGCAATTCGCCCTGTAGCTGTTGCAACTGGGCCTTGATTGGCGTGGTCGAGCACTTGGCGGCGGCCTGTGCCGGGGTCAGGTTGCGGATCGAGGTGTAGAACAGCTCGCAGGTCTTGACCTTCTGCGTCACTTGCCAGGTCTGCGTACAGCTGTTGAGCAGGGCTTTCGCATCGGTGCCGGGTTTACTGCCCATCCCGGCTTGCCAGCAAGCGGCGCTCAAGTCCTGACCCATGACCTTCAAACCGGCGGCATCGGCTTTCGCTTCATCGCCGTCGTAGCTGGCCGGGTCGGCGGCGTACCAGATGTAGCTCGGGTGGTTCGAACCCAGCACCGGCACGTTCACCCCTGCGCTCGGGCTGATGGTCGCCAGACCCAATACGGCCACGGTCGGGCCGTATTGCTGCTTGATCCAGTTACGCACCGGCGCACCGAAGGCGACCATCGGCAGGGTGGTGCCGGCGGCGGTCTGGCTGAACTGCTTGACCAGCGTGGTCTGGTAGTCCTTGAAGTAGTCGTAGACGCCTTCCAGATCACTGCCGGCGTTGGATGGCGCGGCGATTGGTGCAATGTCGATGATGGTCTGATAGGCCGGCGTCTGGTCGGTCGGGATGCCGTTGACGGTCAGCAGGGTGGCCCAGCGATCGGTGGTGTTCGAGCGCAGATAATCCTGGGCCTGGGTCAGCGAGTAATCCGGCGGGAAGTGCAGCAGTTCGACGCTCTTGCGGTTTTCCAGGGCCATGCCCAGCGGCAGGAACAGATACCAGCTGTACGCCCATTTGCCATCGGCATTGAGCTTGCTGGCGCCGGTATAGGCCAGGTCACCGGCATCCAGCAGCGCCGACAACGGTTTGTCGTAGCCTTCGGGGACGCCGCTGATCTCGGCGTAAACCTGCCCGTTATCGTTCTTCACCAGGACTTTGGCGTTTGTGTAGCCATCGCGCTGCACGCTCTGGCTCAGGTAATGGGCGACGGTCTGCTCCAGCGACCAGTTGCGATAGCAGATCACACTGCAGTTGTTGGGGTAGGCGAAGAGGCGAGTGACGCGCTCGGTGCTGCCCAGCTTCAGGTCGACATCGGCGTGGGCAGCCGCGCTCAGGGTGAGCGCGGCGAGGGTAAGCACTGCGGGGGTAAATCCTGCGAGTTTGAACATGCTCAGATCCTTTTCAGCGTGGGTTCCCCGGGGTTTCGGGGCGCTTCATAGTGGATCAGCCGTGTTGCACAGAGAAGCCGTCATTCACGGATTTTTGCGTCAGCCCGCAGAACTCATTTTTCAGACCTGAAAATGCAGGGCGTTGGTCAGATCGCCCATGGGTTTCTGGCCGCGAGCGATCATCGCTTCATCGCGCTGCTTGAGGCCGTCGAGGGTTTCCAGTTGGAACACTCGGGTGATCAGGCGCAGGATCGACGCCGTGTCGTAGACCGTGTGATCCACCGTGCCTTTGCGGGCGAATGGCGATACCACCAGCGCCGGCACCCGCGACCCCGGGCCCCAGCGATCACCCTTGGGTGGTGCCACGTGGTCCCACCAGCCGCCGTTTTCATCGACGGTGACGATCACCACCATGTTTTTCCACTGCGGGCTTTCGCGCAGCACCTTCAGGGCGCGCACGATGTGCCGGTCACCGGAGGCGACGTCGGCATAACCGGCGTGCATGTTCAGGTTGCCCTGGGGCTTGTAGAACGTCACCGCTGGCAACTTGCCGGCCTCGGCATCGGCGAAGAACTTGTTGGTGCTTGATTCATCGCCCAGGCCGGCATCGCGCAGGCGTTTGTTGCGCTCGTCCGGGTTTTCCGGGCCTTGCTGCTTGAAGTAGTTGAACGGCTGGTGGTGATACTGGAAGTTGGGGATTTTCGGAATGCCGCCGGAATCCTTGTACTGCTCCAGCGTCGCCTGCCAGGCGCCGGCGTACCAGGCCCAGTCGACGTTCTTCTTCGACAGCTTGTCGCCAATGTGCTCGTGGGTCTGCGGCACCATGACGTTCGGCAGATCGGCCTTGGAATATTCCGGACGTTCCGGATCGCGAATCCACGTCGGCCAGTACGGCGGAGCGAGGGTGTTGACGCCGAAGCCGTCCGGGGTCAGCGCACTCGGGCCGAACTGCGGCGGGCCGGTCATGGCGCTGGCGGGTGACTGTTCCAGTGGCTTGAGGCGCGGGTCAGTCGGATCATCGCTTTGCAGGACGGCAATCTGTGACTTGGCCACCGAATTGGCTACGTCCGGATAGAACGGCGCGGTGGCGCTGATCAGGTACTGGTGGTTGAGGAACGAGCCGCCGAAGGCACCCTGGAAGAAGTTGTCGCACAGCACGAATTCCTGCGCCACATCCCACAGGCGCAGCGAGTAGCGGCTCTGGGCGTAGTGCCCCATGGTCAAACCACCGGAGTCGGCCCAGGCGACAAAACCATCGTTCTTGCCGCCATTGATCTGCATCTGGTTCTGATAGAACACGTGCCACAAATCGCGGGTCACCAGACCGAACGGCAAATCTTCGGCATTCGGGCCCTTGAGGGCGAACGGCGCGTTGGGCAGGTTTTCCTGAAACTGCGTGGCGCTGGGGTAGGTCACGCCATCAAGCGTTTGCGGGCCGATCTGCAGCACGCCACCCCAGACTGGCGGCAGCGTCTGCAGCAGGCTGCCGTCGCGGTCACGTTGCTGGTAATCGGCAGGCTTGAGCGCCGACAGCGGTTTCTCGACACCGGGGAAATCACCGAACAGGTTGTTGAAGCTGCGGTTCTCGGCGTAGATCACCACCACGGTTTTCACCTGATCGCGCAGGGCCTTGTCCAGCTCGGTCGGGGTCAGCGGGCGCTCGACTGGTTTACCCGGTTGATCGCTGGCGTTGCCGCAGCCGGCCAGGGTCGCGCCCACGCCGAGGACGGCGACACCGCCGAGAAAGCGGCGGCGACTGGTGTCGGTGGGGTTGTCGGATTCAGGTGCGTCAGTGCCGTCTGTCTCGTCTTTCATCTGTCAGCCCGTTCTGCTTAATTGTTTCAGTTTGTTTCGGGCGGACGCTAGCAAGGCAATGTGACAGTTAGGTGACAAATGGTGCGGTGTCTACTGCTCTTCGGCACTGCTAGACTGCTGCGATATCGAAACTGGCCTGAGTGAACCATGAAACCCTCCATTGCTCTTGATCTGCAACGAGCTGCCGTTCGCGAGGTTGTCGGCAGATTCCGTGTGGCCAATCCGCGAGTTTTTGGCTCGACCTTGCTGGGTACCGATATGGAAGGTAGTGACCTTGATCTACTGGTGGATCCCTTGCCCGGTGCCACCTTGTTTGATCTCGGCGGGCTTCAGGTCGAGCTTGAAGATTTGCTTGGAGTTACAGTCGACCTGGTGACGCCGGGAGACCTTCCGCTGAAATTTCGTCAGCAGGTTCTTGAACAGGCCCGTCCCGTATGATCGAGAACCGGCGCAGCATGCGCGGGATGCGTAACCGGATCGCTCATGGCTACTTCGACATCAATCTGGATGTCGTCTGGGAAACGGTTCAAGTTGCTTTGCCTGAACTGTTGAGATTCCTGCCCTCCGAGCAACATTGATTGCACCTGCCATGAGGCAGGTGCAATTTCGTCAATCTACGGCATCACCGGCGGCGTATACGCCAATGTCGTCCCCAGCACCCACAGCAAGAACAGCACCAGCGGCGTGTGCACCAGCAATTGCACGAACGAGAAACCGATCAGGTCGCGCGCCTTCAGGCCGAGCACGCCCAGCAGCGGCAACATGTAGAACGGGTTGATCAGGTTCGGCAGGGCTTCGGCGGCGTTGTAGATCTGTACCGCCCAGCCGAGGTGGTATTGCAGATCGTTGGCGACTTGCATCACGTACGGCGCTTCGATGATCCACTTGCCGCCGCCGGACGGGATGAAGAAGCCGAGAATCGCCGAGTACACGCCCATCAGCAACGCGTAGGTGTCGTGGGAGGCGATGCTGACGAAGAAGGTCGAGATGTGATGCGCCAGGGTCTGTGCGTCGGCACCTTTGACCGTGGTCAGCAGCGCGGCGATCGAGCCGTACAGCGGGAACTGGATCAGCACGCCAGTGGTGGTCGGCACCGCCCGGGCCACTGCATCGAGGAAGCTGCGCGGACGCCAGTGCAGCAGGGCGCCGAGCATGATGAACAGGAAATTATAGGTGTTGAGCCCGGAAATCGCGGTGATCGCCGGTTTGCTCGAGAACTCGTGGAACAGCCAGCCGGCGGCCAGCAGCACCAGCAAGATGATCAGCAGCGGACTGTGCTCCAGCCATTCGCCGGGCCGGGTGCGCGGTTGCAGCGGTGGCAGGTTGAACGCCGGGTCGATGCCACAATCCTTGGCATCGCGCGCAGAGTTCGGGCCGGGCGCGGTGGCGTAGGCGACTATGATCGAAATCACGATCAGCGCCAGCAGCATGGCGCCGGACTGCCAGAGGAAAATGGTTTGGGTGAACGGAATCACCCCGGTGATCGACAGGATCGCCGGCGGCAGGCTAGCCGGGTTGGCCTGCAACTGCGCCGCCGATGAGGACAGGCCCAGCGCCCAGACCGCGCCCAGGCCCAGATACGCCGCCGCACCGGCCGCGCGGTAATCCATTTTCAGATCGGTGCGACGGGCGAGGGCGCGCACCAGCAAACCGCCGAACACCAGCGACAGGCCCCAGTTCAACAGCGAGGCGACCATCGAGATCAGCGCGACCCAGGCCACGGCAGAGCGGCCGTTTTTCGGGATGCGCGCCAGTTTGTCGATCAGCTTGACCGCCGGCGGCGAACTGGCGACGACGTAGCCGCCAATTACCACGAAAGCCATTTGCATGGTGAACGGGATCAGGCTCCAGAACCCGTCGCCGAAGGCCATCGCGGCATCGGTGGGTTTGGCGCCCATGGCCAAAGTGGCCAGCGCGACAATGATCACCGCCAGTGCGGCGAACACCCAGGAATCGGGGAACCAACGTTCGGCAAAGCTTGAACAGCGCAAGGCAAAGCGCGCGGAGCGGCTATCTTCGATATCAACGGCCACAGGGAGTACCTCGGATTTTTATGGTTATTTTCAGGTCTGCAGCACGCTGAGTGCTTTGGGTGGGAGCGGGCTTGCTCGCGAATGCGGTGTGTCAGTCGACGCTGATTTGGCTGACACACCGCATTCGCGAGCAAGCCCGCTCCCACAGGTTTTCACTGGACTGTGGCTGCAGACAAGCCTCAACAGTAAATCAACCGCCGCCATTTTGTGAGCAGGTTTTGCCCATCCGGGACTATGGTCTAACGGGTTGTCCCCAGGCGGATTTGCGTAGACCATGGGCGCCTTGGTTTTTTGCCTGCCAGAGTTCTTTGCCATGACTGCCCAATCCACAGCGCGACCGGCGCCGTTCAGCCGTTCCGACTACAAGACCCTCGGCCTTGCGGCTCTCGGCGGGGCGCTGGAGATCTACGATTTCATCATTTTCGTGTTCTTCGCCCTGACCCTCAGCCAATTGTTCTTTCCGCCGGAAATGCCCGAGTGGCTGCGTCTGCTGCAAAGCTTCGGGATCTTCGTCACCGGTTATCTGGCGCGCCCGCTGGGCGGAATTCTGATGGCGCATTTCGCCGATCGCCTGGGCCGTAAAAAGGTTTTCAGCCTGAGCATCCTGATGATGGCGCTGCCGTGCCTGCTGATCGGGATCATGCCGACTTATGCCCAGATCGGCTATTTCGCGCCGCTGCTGTTGCTGGCGCTGCGCATCCTGCAAGGCGCGGCGGTCGGCGGCGAAGTCCCGAGCGCCTGGGTGTTCGTCGCCGAGCACGCGCCTGCCGGGCATCGCGGTTACGCGCTGGGCTTTTTGCAGGCCGGGCTGACCTTCGGTTACTTGATCGGCGCGCTGACCGCGACGTTCCTCGCGCAGGTGTTCACCCCGGCGGAGATCCTTGATTACGCCTGGCGTTATCCGTTCCTGCTCGGCGGTGTGTTCGGCGTGATCGGTGTCTACCTGCGCCGCTGGTTGAGCGAAACCCCGGTGTTCATGGCCATGGAAGCCCAGCGTGAAGCGCGGGTCGAACTGCCGCTGCGCACGGTGCTGCGCGGGCATCGTCTGGCGATGTTGCCAGCGATGCTGCTGACCTGCGTGCTGACGTCGGCGGTGGTGGTGTTCGTGGTCATCACCCCGACCATGATGCAGAAAACCTTCGGCATGACCGCCAGTCACACCTTTGCCCTGAGCGCGTTGGGCATTGTCTTCCTCAACATCGGCTGTGTGATTGCCGGGTTGCTGGTCGATCGCATCGGTGCCTGGCGCACGGTCATGCTGTATAGCCTGCTGCTGCCATTGGGCGTTGGCGTGCTTTACAGCTGTTTGATCACGGGCGGCAACTGGGTAGGCCTGGCATACGCCATCGCCGGTCTGGCCTGTGGTGTGGTCGGCGCGGTGCCGTCGGTGATGGTCGGATTGTTTCCGGCGCGGATTCGCGTGTCGGGCATCTCCTTCACCTACAACATTGCCTACGCCGCGTGGGCGAGCATCACCCCGCTGTTGCTGATCGGTCTGATGCCGTGGAGCCCATGGATCTGCGTGATGTTCTGTGCGGTGATGGGTGCGGTCGGCATTGTCAGTGCAGCGTATTTCGGTTCGCGCATGAGCGGTGTCGGGCGCCAATCCGTGGCGCCCTGTTCCTGACGAGTGTCAGGTCAGCCAGTGCCACCACAGCAACGTCCCGACCAGTCCCACCACCGAGACAATGGTTTGCAGAATCGACCAGACCCAGATCGTCTGCTTAAGCTGCAAGCCAAAGTACTCGCGAACCATCCAGAAACCGGCATCGTTCACGTGGCAGAAGAACACTGAGCCGGCGCCAATCGCCAGCGCCACCAACGAGCTCTGCGTCGCGGCGAGTCCGGCCATCATCGGCGCCAGAATCCCCGCCGTCGTCGTGGTCGCGACTGTCGCCGAACCCGTAGCCTGACGCAACGCCACGGCAATCAGCCAGGCCAGCAGCAGGTAGGGCATGTGCGCGCCTTCGGCGACTTTGCTGATGGTCTGGCTGACGCCGGCATCCAGCAAGGTCTGCTTCAAGCCGCCGCCGGCACCAATCGTCAGCAGCAACACGGCAATCGGTGCCAGGCTTTTGCGCAGCGTGCCGCCAACTTGCTCGCGCGGCATGCCGTTGGCCCAACCGAGGCAGATCACTGCCGCCATCACCGCAATGCCCAGCGCCACCAACGGTTCGCCGAGGAACTTCAGGGTCAGGGCGACGCTGCTTTCCGGACTCATCGCGACTTTCGCCAGGGTGCTGCCGAGCATCAGCAGCACCGGCAACAGAATGATCAGCAGCGACATGCCGAAACTCGGCTGGCGCGGCGCTTTCGGTGGGGCGCTGAACAGTGCGCCGAGCTCTGCCGGTTCATCGACGTGCATGCGTTTCGACAGCCAGTTGCCGTACAGCGGCCCCGCCAGAATCACCGCCGGAATCGCGATGCTGAAGCCCAGCAACATGGTCAGCCCAAGGTCCGCATGCAGCGCGCTGACCGCGATCAGCGGCCCGGGGTGCGGCGGCATCAAGGCATGCAGGGTGGTCATCCCGGCCAGGGCCGGAATCGCGATTTTCAACAGTGGCTGACCCGAACGACGGGCCATGACAAAGATGATCGGTACCATCATCACCAGGCCCACTTCAAAGAACAGCGGCAGGCCGATCACCATCGCCACCAGCGCCATGACCCACGGCAGGGACTTGCCTTTACCCAGGCCGAGCAAGGTTGAAGCGATGCGGTCGGCCGCGCCGGACTCGGCCATCAGCGCGCCGAGCATCGAGCCCAGGGCAATGATGATGCCGGCCTCACCGAGAATCGCCCCGGCGCCTTTGCTGAACGCCTTGGCCACGTCTTCCGGGGGCAAACCGGCGCCGACACCGGCAATAAAAGTGCCGATCAGGATCGAGAGAAAGGGCGGAAGTTTGGTGGCGCTGATCAACACGATAATTGTGGCAATCGCCAACAGGCAGCAGAGAATCAGACGGGTATCGTGAACCATCCAGGCAGCGGTCGATAAATCCAAAACGGGACTCCTTATCGGGCAGTTACCGGCAACATGTTGTTGCAATTTTCCCTGAGAATACCTGAAGTGGCCGGTCCAGAGCGGTGGCTTTTGTAACGGCTCAGTGAGGGCGATGAATAGGAGCAAAAGCCCGATGGGATTATTTTTGACCGACCGGTCTCAATCGCTCTTCAGAAAACTTTTCCAAGGCCGATGGTTAGGCTGCATCCCGCTTTCTACCCTGCCTATCGGTACTTTCCCATGTTCAACAAACGCCTCAAGCAAGAGCTGGCCACTCTTCGTGAAGAACTCTCCAGCCTGCTGCAGGTGAAGGAAAGCCTGGAAAGCGAGATGCTGGTGCTGACCCTGGAGGCCGATGGGCGGATCCAGTCGGTCAACCAGAACTTCCTGACCGAGATGCTCTACAAGAGCCAGGACCTGGTGGGGCGTGCCATTGAAGACATCGTCCCGGCGCATGTGAAGTCCGACGAATTCCATCATCGCTTCAAGGCCGCACTGACGCGGGGCGAGCATTTCGCCGGGGCCGTGCGCCTCTCGCGCGGTAATGGCGAAGAGGCGTGGCTGCGCTCCATCGTGCAACCTGTGCGTTCCTCGGACGGGCGGATCAAGCATTTCTCGATTTTCTCCAGCGACCTGACCCGCACCATCGAAGCCTCTCGCGAACACGAAAACCTGATCGGTGCGCTGGTGCGCTCGACGGCGGTGATCGAGTTCGACCTCAATGGCAACGTGCTCAATGCCAACGAGCGTTTTCTCAACGGTATGGGTTACAGCCTGGCGCAGATCAAAGGCAAACATCACCGGATGTTCTGCACACCCGAGGAGTACAACAGCGCCGAGTACCAGAATTTCTGGCGTCGCCTGAACAACGGTGAGTTTGTCGCCGAGCGCTTCAAGCGGGTCGACAGCCATGGTCGTACGGTGTGGCTGGAGGCGTCTTACAACCCGGTGGTCGATGCCAACAACAAACTGTACAAAGTGGTGAAATTCGCCACGGTGATCACCGATCAGGTCAACCGCGAACAAGCGGTTGCCGACGCGGCGAGCATTGCCTACAGCACTTCGCAGCAAACCGACAACACCGCGCAACGTGGCACCACGGTGGTCACCGAGGCGGTGAATGTGATGCGCGATCTGTCGCGACACATGCAGGCGGCCGGTGAGGGCATCGAGGCGCTGAACGAGCAGTCGCAGGTGATCGGCACCATCGTCAAAACCATCAGCGGCATTGCCGAGCAAACCAACCTGCTGGCGCTCAACGCCGCCATTGAGGCGGCTCGCGCTGGTGAACAGGGCCGAGGTTTTGCGGTGGTGGCCGACGAAGTACGGCAACTGGCCTCGCGCACCAGCCAGGCGACCGAAGAGATCGTCACCGTGGTGCGACAGAATCAGGAGATGGCGCGCAATGCTGTGGCGCTGATGACCGATGGCAAGCTGCAGGCCGAGCAAGGCCTGGCGCTGGCGGCGGAGGCGGGCACGGTGATCGTCGAGATCCAGGACGGCGCGCAGAAAGTGGTGGATGCGGTCGGTCAGTTTGCCAATCAACTCTCTAACTAATCTCAATTGATCCCATGTGGGAGCGAGCTTGCTCGCGAATGCGGTGTGTCATTCAACATCGATGTAACTGACCTATCGCCTTCGCGAGCAAGCTCGCTCCCACAGGTTTTTCATCCGCCTTCTTTCTGTGGTCTGGCGCTACAATCTGTTCCTTTTCCCCGGAGCAGATCCCCATGAGTGCTTCCCACCGCCGCCCGGTGCCCTTGAACAAAGCCTATCGTCTGCTCAATCACGGGCCGACCGTGCTGGTCAGCGCTGCCCATGACGGCCAGCGCAACATCATGGCCGCCGCCTGGGCGATGCCGCTGGATTTCGAACCGCCGAAAGTCGCCGTCGTCCTCGACAAGTCCACCTGGACGCGCCAGTTGCTCGAAGCGTCCGGCACGTTTGTGCTCAACGTGCCGTGCGTCAATCAGGCAGACATCGTGCAAACCGTCGGCAATACCTCGGGTCTGGAGATCCAGCAGAATCAGGGGCAGGACAAGTTTCAGGCTTATGGCCTGCAAACCTTCGCCGGTGAAACCGTCGAGGCGCCTCTGCTCGAAGGCTGCGTGGCCTGGCTCGAATGCCGCTTGCTGCCAGAACCGCGCAACCACGAGCAGTACGACCTGTTCCTCGCCGAAGTCATCGCCGCCCAGGCCGATGAGCGGGTGTTCAGCGACGGCCGCTGGCATTTCGACGGGCATGATGGCTTGCGCACGCTGCACCACGTGGCCGGCGGACATTTCCTGACGATTGGCGATGCGGTGGACGGTAAAACCCTGCCGCTGTGACCTGCATCTGATGGAAAACGCGCGCCGGATGTAGCAAGGTGTGGGGCATTGTCGAACCAATCAGGCGCTCGCCCCATGGACCTTTCGCTTTATCTCGCCCCGTTGCTGTCGCTGGCGCTGTTGTGGACGGTCGCGGTGGTCACCCCCGGCCCGAACTTCTTCAATATCGCCCAACTGGCGGTCAGCCGTTCCCGACGCCATGGCGTGGTCGCGGCGCTGGGCGTCGCCACCGGCACCGTGTTGTGGGGCCTGGCCGGCGGTTTGGGGATTCAGACCTTGTTCAGCGCGGCGCCAACCCTGTACCTGAGCTTCAAGATCGCCGGTGGCTGCTACCTGATCTACCTCGGCCTCAAGCAGTTCAAACGCAAAGCGCCGATTGCCGCCGGTACGCTGGATGAGTCGCAACAGACCCTGCTGGGCGCCTACGGGCGGGGCTTTCTGGGCAACATGACCAACCCCAAGTCGGCACTGTTCGTCGCCACCATCTTCGCCACCGCAATGCCGGCCCACGTCCCGCCGCTACTGCTGACACTGGCCGTGCTGACCATGGCCACGCTGTCGTTCAGTTGGTATTGCAGCGTTGCGCTGTTCTTCGCCAGCCGCCGGATCGCGAGTGTTTACGAGCGTTCACGGCAATGGCTGGATCGCCTGGCCGGTGGTTGTTATCTGCTGTTTGGGGCGCATCTGGTGGCTAATCGCTGAGCCGGGTGATATTGCGCGTTAAACCCGTTGCATGAAAAAAGGCTTACCTCGCGGTAAGCCTTTTCTTGTTTCTGCGTAACCTCAATCCCCCAACGCTTCCCCTTCACGCCGCGGATCCGCGCCACCCTCCAAAGACGCTTTACCCTGCGCATCCTTGACCCTAACGATCGCCTGGGTGCCGCTGGTCATGTCGATTTCATTGACTGTGTGGCCCTTGTCCTTCAGCGTCTGAATCAGCGCCGGGCTGAACTGGCCTTGTTCCAGTTCGGTCGGGCCGTTGCGGCTGCCGAAGTTGGGCAGGCTGATGGCGCTTTGCGGGTCGAGGTTCCAGTCGAGCAGGCCGACGGTGGTCTTGGCTACGTATTCGATGATCTGCGAACCGCCCGGCGAGCCGACGCTGGCGAGGAATTCGCCGCTGTTGCGGTCGAAGATCAGCGTTGGCGCCATCGACGAGCGTGGGCGTTTGCCGGGTTCGACGCGGTTGGCGACTTTCTGCCCATGCTCTTCGGGGATGAACGAGAAGTCGGTCATCTGGTTGTTCAGCAAAAAGCCCTGCACCATCAGATGCGAGCCGAACGCCGCTTCGATGGTGGTGGTCATCGACACCGCACCGCCCAAGTCATCCACGGCGACGACTTGCGAGGTGGAAATGCGCAGCGGCGAGCGATCCGGCGCGTAGGCCACTTGCACGCCCGACGGGGTGCCCGGTTGGGCGCTGCCCATGCTGCGTTCGCCGATCAGGCTGGCGCGGTTGGCCAGATAAACCGAGTCGACCAGACCTTTGACCGGCACCGGAACGAAATCGGTGTCGGCGACGTATTGCGCACGGTCGGCGTAGGCCAGGCGTTCGGCTTCGGCGATCAGGTGCACGGCTTGGGGATCGGGTTCGATACCGGCCGGTTTGTTGGTTTTCACAGGTTTTAGTGGCGTCAGCGACAGGCGCGGGTCGCGGCTTTCCAGCGCCTGCAAGGTGCCGAGAATCTGCGCCACGGCGATCCCACCCGAAGACGGCGGCGGCATGCCGCAGACCTGCCAGCGCTTGTAGTCGGTGCACAGCGGTGCGCGTTCCTTGGCCTGATAGCGCTGAAGATCATTCAGCGACAGGCTCCCGGGATTGGCGTGGCCCTGCACCTTGGCGACGATCTCCTCGGCAATCGGGCCTTTGTACAGCGCGTCCGGGCCTTCGTTGGCGATGCGCTTGAGCACGGCGGCCAATGCCGGATTCTGCAGACGGGTGCCGATGGCTTTGACGCTGCCGTCGCGGTTGAGGAAGTAGGCGGCCATATCCGGTGATTTACGGATCGCCGGGTCGGATTCCAGCAGCGAATGCAGGCGCGGCGAAATCGCGAAACCCTGCTCGGCGAGTTTGATCGCCGGCTCGAACAGCGTGGCCCATGGCAGGCGACCGTGTTGCTTGTGTGCCATTTCCAGCGCACGCAGCACGCCCGGAGTACCCACCGACCGACCGCCGATCTGCGCCTGCGGGAATGGCATCGGTTTGCCGTCGGCCTGCAGGAACAGCTTCTCGGTGGCACCCGCCGGGGCGGTTTCGCGCCCGTCATAAGTGCGCACCTGTTTGCCGTCCCACAACACGATCATCGCACCGCCACCGATCCCGGAGGATTGCGGTTCTACCAGAGTCAGCACCGCTTGCATGGCAATCGCCGCGTCGATGGCCGAACCACCCTTGCGCAGCATCTCGCGCCCGGCCTCGGCGGCCAGCGGATTGGCGGCAGCGGCCATGTGTTGACTGGCGTGGCGAGTCTGCAGATCGGTGCGGTAGCCGGAAGCGGCTTCCGGCGCCAGCGGCAAGGTCGAGGAGGGTGGGGCGTTGCACGCGGTGAGGGTCAGGGCGCTGATGATCAGCGTCAGGGCAGGCAGGCGAAAGCGGCTCAGGGGCAGGGCTGGAAACACGTGGGGCTCTCCGTCCGTGGGGTGAAAGGTCTGACGGACTTTATCGACCGGTCGGTCGCGACGCAAACCGGTGGGCATTTTTGTCTTTCTTTTCGGGGCGGATGTTCGCTAGGGTCAACCGCAATTGATCGGACGCATACGATCCCTTGTAGGAGTGAGCCTGCTCGCGATAGCGTCATCACATTCAACATCATTGCTGACTGACCCACCGCTATCGCGAGCAGGCTCACTCCTACACAGGTCAAGCCATAAAAATCACAAGAGGCCGATATGCACAGCGAGTTTCCAACCCAGTCCAGTTACCGCCAACAACGCGAAGCGTTTCTGGCGGCCGCAACAGCTGCCGGCGCAATCCTGACTTCATACGCCCACCCGCGTTGCGGCCCTTTTGGCGAACCGCTGAGCACCGATGTCGCGGTGCTCGGAGACCCGCAAGCCAAGCGCCGGCTGGTCGCACTCAGCGGCACCCATGGGGTCGAGGGCTATTACGGTTCGGAATGTCAGATTGACTGGCTGCAGGCTTTCGTTCCCGGCTTGCTGCCCAAGGATGTTGCGGTGGTGATGATTCACCTGATCAACCCATGGGGAACCGCGTGGCTGCGGCGGGTCAACGAAGACAACATCGACCTCAACCGCAATCATCTGGATTTCACCGCCCCGTTGCCGGACAACCGCGCCTACGCCACGCTGCACGAGATCTACGCCTGCACCGATTTGCACGGCCCCGAGCGTCAGCGCGCCGACGCTTTGCTCGACGCACAGATTGCCGAACACGGCTGGCCGGCGGTGATGTCGATTGTCGAGGGCGGTCAGCACAGCCATCCCGATGGACTGTTCTATGGCGGCCGCGCGCCGAGCTGGTCGAATCGCACGCTGCACCAGATCATCGACGCGCATCTGGCGGACGCGGAAACCGTGATGTGTTTCGACCTGCACACCGGCGCCGGCGAGTACGGCCATCCAATGTTGCTGACCATCACCAAAGCGCCTTACCCGGCACTGACCCAGGCGCAATCGATCTACGGCCCGTGGCTGTACACCTTGCACACCGGCGCCGAAACGTTGAGCGAAACCGGTGTCGCAGCGACGGCTACCGGCTACACCTCACAGGCATTGCTCGATGCGTTGCCGGGCGTGCAGCTGATGCCGTTCGTGATCGAGTGCGGAACGTATCCGGGGCCGCAGGTGCATCGTTATTTGCGTGATGACCATTGGCTGCATCTGCATGGCGATCCGCTGGATGCGACGGGGCGGGCGATCAAGTTGAAACTGCTGGAGCAGTTCTATCCGGCTGATCCGGACTGGCGGGCGATGGTCGGGTTGCGCACTCGGCAGATCTGGGCGAGGGGGTTGATGGCCTTGTCGGCAGAGCAGCCTGAATAGGTCAGGTTTGGCATTGTGGTGAGGAGATAAATTCCCTCACCACAGATGATGTTTTTTCGAGGCATAAAAAAACGGCCTACCTTTCGGTAAGCCGTTTTTAGTACTTGGTGGCTACACAGGGACTTGAACCCCGGACCCCAGCATTATGAATGCTATGCTCTAACCAACTGAGCTATGTAGCCAAGTGGCGCGCATTATTCCCCTGAAATGGAAAAGCGTCAAGCGTAAATTTAAAAATTTTTTCTACGCTTTCAACCGTTTATCAAAATCACTGGCTCAGCAGCGGCGAAGGGCAGCGCTGGAACCAGCGGCTGACCTGTTCATACGCGTACGCCAATTGCAGGACAGCGAAGTCGGCCTGGTGCTTGCCGATGATTTGCAGGCCCATCGGTAAACCATTTGAATTGAATCCCGCCTGAACGTTGGCGACCGGGCAACCCGACAGCGTGCCGGGGATGACCACCTCCATCCAGCGGTGATACGTGTCCATGCTCACGCCCTCGATAGACGTCGGCCAAGGCTGGGTTTTATCGAACGGGAAGACCTGGGCACTGGGCAGCAGCAGGTAATCGTAGCGTTCGAACAAGCGCGAAATCGCCCGATACCAATCGCTGCGCACCGCGGATGCGGCGAACACTTCGCTGGCCGAGAGCTTCAAGCCGTTTTCCACTTCCCAAATCGCTTCCGGTTTCAACAACGCGCGTTTTTGCGGATCGGCATACGTCGCGCCCAATGACCCCGCGACCATCCAGTGTCGTAGCGTCCGCCAACTGCTCCACAGCCGCTCAGGCGCGAAACCCGGCTCAACCGACTCAACATGGCAACCGATGCTTTCAAAGTCGGCAAAGGTTTTCTCACACAGCGACAGCACACCTCTCTCCATCGGCAGATAGCCATTGAAGTCCCCCAGCCACCCCAACCGAGTGCCTTTGAAGTCGCGCTCCAGCGGTTCGGCAAATGCCTCCCCGGATTCGCTGATCGACAGCGGCGCCCGCGCATCGCCCCCGGCCTGCACCGACAGCAACAACGCTGCATCCCTCACGCTGCGCGCCATCGGCCCTTCGTAACCGAGTTGATCGAAAAACAGATCTGCACTGTCATCAAACGGCACGCGGCCCTGAGAAGGTCTGAACCCGAAGATGTTATTGAACGCCGCCGGATTACGCAGCGACCCCATCATGTCGCTGCCATCGGCCACCGGCACCAGGTGCATCGCCAACGCCGCCGCTGCGCCGCCACTGCTGCCGCCCGCCGTTTTGCTCGGGTCATAAGCGCAGCCAGTCGCACCGAATAGCGGGTTGTAACTCTGCGAACCGAGGCCGAATTCCGGGGTGTTGGTCTTGCCGATGATGATCGCGCCGGCCGCTTTGATCCGCTCGACCATGATGCCGTCGCGCTCGGGGATAAAGTCCTTGAACAGCGGCGAACCCAGCGTGGTGCGGATGCCTTGGGTCAGCGACAGATCCTTGATTGCGTGGGGCAGGCCGTGCATCCAGCCACGGTATTCACCGCGCGCCAGTTCGGCATCGCGCGCATCGGCCTGAGCCAGCAGAACATCGGGCGCCTGCAGGCTGATCAGCGCGTTGACCTGCGGGTTGAAACGTTCGATATGGGCAAGATAAGTCTGCATCACTTCGCGGCAGGACACCTGGCGCAGGCGGATGCGGTCGGCGAGGGCGTGGGCCTGCAGCAGGACCAGTTCGCTGATGTTATTGGAATTCATGACAACGGCGCCTTTCAGACGGCTGGAGAAACGCCCCGGCCGCATGCCGGGGCGGGCAGGAATCAACGCATCAGGTTGGTCCAGAGACGGTCGGCGAGGCGGATCGCGCCTTCGCCGCAGGTCTTGCTGAACACCACGTTAGTGCCTTCGGGAATGTGCAATTCCGGCGCATCCTTGAGCGCCGCATCGAGGAACGGTTCGACGCCTTTGATCGGGCTCTGGTGCTTGAGGAAGTTCTGCGTCATCGCCGAGTTTTCCGGCTGGCTGAGGAACGCGATGAACGCCTTGGCATTCGCCGGATTCTTGCTACCGGTGGGGATGACCATGTTGTCGACCCAGGCCAGCACGCCTTCTTTCGGGTACAGGTATTTCAGGCTCGGTTTCATCTCGCGGGCGCGCATCGACGAGCCGCCCCAGAACATCGACATGTCGATTTCACCCGAGGCGAGGTTCTCGCGGATCGAGCCGGCCTTGGAGCTGTAAGTCTTCACGAACGGCTTCTGCGCCTTGAGCAGCGTGAGGATCTGCTGCATCTGTTTCGGGTCTTCGCTGCACAGCGGAATGTTCAGGTACAGGCTGGCCATGTCGACCATGTCGCTGACCGAATCGAACATGTTGATCCGCCCCTGCAACTCGGCTGGCGGCTCGTACAAAACCTTGTAGCTGTCGGCCGGGCCCTGGTAGCGCGCACTGTCGAGCACCACGCTGGTAGTGCCCCAGATGAACGGCACCGAGTACGCGCCTTCAGGGTCCCAGCTCGGTTTTTTCAGGTTATCCACAACGCTGGCGTAGTACGGTTCCTTGACCGGATCGAAACGCTCGAGCAGGTTTTCCTTGATCAGAATCGGGATGAACTGGTGCGACGGAATCGCCACGTCATAGCCCGCGCCGCCCTGTTTCAGCTTGGCCAGCAGGGTCTCGTTGGAGTCGTAGGAATCGACCGTGACTTCGATGCCCGTCTGCTTCTGGAACTTGGCGAGAATCTGCGGCGAGAAGTACCCGCTCCAGCTCACCACGTTGAGTTTTTCCGCGGCCTGAACGCTGCCGGTCATCACCAGCGGCACTGTCAGGAACAACCCGGTGCCGACGCTTTTCATCCACTTGCTCATGTTATTTCCCCACGGTTCGTAGAAGGTTCAGGCGGGCTTTTTGCCCAGCAGGTAAGAGAGGCTGACGAACAGCACCGAGACGCCGAGGATCAGGGTCGAGACGGCGTTGACGTCGGGTGTCACGCCCATGCGCAACAGACCGAAGATGAAAATCGGCAGGGTGGTGGTGCCGGCCTGGGAGACCATCATCGAGATCACGAAGTTATCCAGCGAGACGATGAAGGCCAGCATCAGCCCGGAGAAAATCCCCGGCATCAGCAGCGGCAAGGTCACTTTGCGGAAGGTGCGCCACGGGCCGGCGTAGAGGTCGGCGGAGGCTTGTTCCAGCGACAGGTCCATGTCGTTGAGGCGAGCGCGGATCGGCAGGTAGGCGAACGGAATGCAGAACACCGTATGGGCGATGATCAGGTTGCCGTAACCCAGCGACAGGCCAATGGTGGAGAACAAGGCGAGCGTCGCCACACCGACGACGATTTCCGGCAGCACCAGCGGCAGCATGATTGCGCCCATCGACAATTGCAGGCCCTTGAACCTGGCGCCGCGCGAAGTACCCAGGGCGGCGAGGGTGGCAATCGCGGTGGCGATCATGCTTGCGCAGACCGCGATCAACAGGCTGTTGCCGGCGGCCTGGCGCAGGGCCTGATTGGCGAACGCGGCGCGGTACCAGTCGAGGCTGAACCCGGTCCACACCGTCGCCGACTGGTTGGCGTTGAACGAGAACACCACCAGCACCACGATTGGCGCATACAGGTACAGATAGAACAGGAAACTGAAGCCGCCGAAGCCGGGGAAGTCCTGCACGCCCAGCCCTTTGCGTTTGAATAATCCGAGCATCACGCACCTCCCTTGGCGATGCGCTGGCGCTCGGCGCGCAGGGCATACACGGTCAGCACCAGCATCACGGCGGCCATCAGCACCAGCGACAGTGCGGCGCCGAACGGCCAGTTACGGGCATCGCTGAACTGCCGGAAAATCAGATTGCCGAGCATCATCCGCGTGCCGCCGCCGAGCAGTTCCGGGGCGATCATCGCGCCCAGGCAGGGCACGAAAGTGAGGATGGCGCCGGCGAGAATTCCCGGTTTGGCGATTGGCAACACCACTTTGCGCAAGGTGCGCACGCGGCCGGCATACAGATCCTGAGCCGCTTCGAGCAGGCGGATATCCATCTTTTCCAGCGTCGCGTAGATCGGCAACACCACGAACGGCGCGTAGGTATAAACCAGCCCCAGCAGCACCGCGCCGTCGGTGTACAACAACTGCAACGGCTCGTGGATGACGCCCATGCCCATCAGGCTGTTGTTGATCACTCCGGTGTTACGCAGCAGCAGAATCCACGCGTAAGTGCGGATCAGCAGGTTGGCCCAGAACGGCACGGTGATCAGAAAGATCAGCAAGCCACGCCGGTGCGCCGGTTGCATCGCCAGCCACACCGCAACCGGGAAACCGATCAGCAAGGTGATGATCGTGGTCAGCCCGGCGATGCCGATCGAGCGCAGGGCAATGATCAGATAGGAGTCGGCGAACGCGAGGCTGTCGTCCATCTGGCGTTCGAACAGCAACGAGGTGTAAGCATCGCTGCTGAAGACTTTATTGACCCCGCCGTAGGGGTTGGCTTCCATCAGCGAATAGCCGATGACGATCAGGATCGGCACCACCAGAAACAAGCCGATGGCGAGCAGCGCCGGGCTCACTCCGAGGAAGCTCTGGAAAGCCTTGCGGCGTTCCAGCGTGTTGGCAATCGGTAAGGCGTGCATGGCAACTCCTCGGGCTCAATCGTGCAGGACGCTGGCGCTTCCCCGGTCGAACAACAGACCGGCCTGACTGCCGACGGCAAAGCGCAGGCTCTGGTCGACGCAGTTGGGCGTGCGCACGGTGAGGCGCGAGCCGTCGCTGAGGCTGACCTGATATTGCAGATCGGTGCCGAGGTAGATCTGCGCTTCGATCCGGCACGGCAAGGCGTTTTCCATGTCGGCTGCGACCAGATGCAGGCGCTCGGGGCGCACCGACAAGGTCACGCTGGCGCCGACCGCCACATCGCTGCACGCTTGCGCCGGCAACGGATGCCCGGCCGGCCCGGCGAACCAGGCCATGCCGTCCTCGACTTGCGTGACCGTGCCCTCGATGAAATTGGTTTCGCCAATGAAGTCGGCGACGAAGCGATTGCGCGGGCGTTCGTAAATGTCTTCGGGGCGGCCGACCTGTTGCACTTCGCCTTCGGACAACACGGCGATGCGGTCGGACATGGTCAGCGCTTCTTCCTGGTCGTGGGTGACGAAGATGAAGGTGATGCCGGTCTTGGCCTGAATCGATTTCAGCTCTTCGCGCATGGCCTGGCGCAGCTTCAGATCGAGCGCTGACAGTGGCTCATCGAGCAGCAGCACTTTGGGGTGTGGCGCCAGTGCGCGGGCGAGGGCGACACGCTGTTGCTGACCGCCGGACAGCTGCGCCGGTTTGCGTTGGGCGAAGCGTTCCATCTGCACCAGCGCGAGCATCTCGCGTACGCGCTCGGCGATCTGTGCCTTGTTCAGCACCTTGCCCATCGGCTGCGATTCGAGACCGAAGGCCAGGTTTTCGGCGATGGTCATGTGCGGGAACAGTGCGTAATGCTGAAACACCGTATTGACCGGGCGCTGGAACGGCGGGCGATCAGCGATGTTTTCGCCGTACAGCAGAATCTCGCCTTCGGTGGGAAACTCGAAGCCGGCGATCATCCGCAGCAGGGTGGTTTTGCCGCAGCCGGAAGGGCCGAGCAGGGTAAAGAATTCGTTGTCGTGGATGTCTAGGTCGATGTTTTTCAACGCCACCGGACCGGTGTTCGGATCACCGTAAACCTTGCGCACCGAGCGGATCGACACCGCCAGCGTTTGCAGCGAATGCAGGGCATTCATGCGTTACCTCCGATTCCCCCATCGCCTGCAATGGCGCTGTGAATCAGCGACGTCGTCGGGCCATGGATATTATTTTTCTGGGCAGGATCGAGATTGCGTTCGGGGTGAAACCAGCTGTTTTTTTGTTCTGCTGTGGCTCGATTATCAGCGAGGGCTTGCGCGGGGCGAAACTTCAATTTAAACATGGCAGGTGTTAGTTAATTTAACAGCCAAAGGTGCCAGGAATCATGCCCGACCACCGTTTGCCGCCGCTCAACGCGGTGCGTGCCTTTGATGCCGCCGCGCGCTTGGGCAGCTACGTCGAAGCCTCGAAAGCCCTGCATGTGACCCAGCCAGCGATTGGTCGGCACGTGAAGTTGCTGGAGGAGTGGCTGGGCATTCAGTTGTTCGAGCGTACCTCGCGCGGGGTCAACCTGACGTCGGCGGGGGAGAAGTACCACCGCAAGATCGCCGCCGCCCTGCAGTTGATCATCGAGGCCGGCAAGGAAGCGCAGCCCAAAGAGGCCGAGCGCTGGTTGCGGATCATGGTGGTGCCGGGCTTCGCCAAGCGCTGGTTGATGCCGCGCATCGAAGCGATGCGCCATTTGCGTCCGGGTTTGAAATTCGCCATCGAGCCGAACTCGACCTTCACCGAAGTCGATGGCAAAAGCGCCGATCTGGGCATCGTCTACGGGCTCGACGGGCAGTACGCCGACTCCCGTGAAGCGTTGATCTGCCCGCGCGTGTTTCCGATCTGCACCCCGCACTATCTCGCCAGCATCGGACCTGTGACCAGCCCGGCCGATCTGGTTCGTCACGAGCTGATCCACGTCGATGACGGCGAATGGTGGAACCTGTGGTTCGCCGCGCACGACCTGGATATTCACCTCAATTCGGACATGCTCTACGTCAACAACGATCACGCGCTGTCGGTGGCCGAGAGCGGGCAGGGCATTGCCCTGGCCAACGAAGTGCTGGTTCGCGAGGAACTCAAATCCGGCAAACTGGTGCGCGCGGTGGACGCCCAGGTGAAGCTGGAAAGCTATCGGGTTCTCACGCCGTCCGCCGAACTGTCGGCGGATGCGGCGTGGTTTATTCAGTGGCTGAAGACCGAGCTGGAAGCGGACTTCCCCGAGGCGCGGATCAGCTGAGGCGGAAGCGTGCGGTGTTGTCGCTCAGGGCCTTGCTGCCCTGGCTCAGGGTGTCCGCCGCCAGGTTCACTGCACGGGCGCCTTCCAGCAGACGCACCGCGGCCTGATCGACCTGCTGGATATTGCCGCTGACTTCATCGGCGGTGCTTGCCTGTTCTTCGACGGCGGTAGCGATCTGCGCCAGGGTGTCAGTGACGCTCTGCACCGCGTTGGCGATTTCGCCGAGACGTTCACCAAGACCGGTCACCGCTTCGGCATCCGATTGCGCCTGGCCGCATGCGGCTTCCATCAGACTCACCGCTTCGTTGACCGTGGCGCGCAGGCTGTCGACCGTGCCGGCAATCTGCGCAGTCGATGACTGGGTGCGCTGCGACAGGCTGCGCACTTCATCGGCGACCACGGCAAAGCCGCGTCCCTGTTCGCCGGCGCGTGCCGCTTCAATCGCAGCGTTGAGCGCCAGCAGGTTGGTCTGCTCGGCGACGCCACGAATGGTGTCGACCACCAGTTGAATCTGCTGACCTTGCTCGCTGACTCGACCGAGTGCCGCTGCGGTGTCGTTGAGGCGTTGGTTGAGTTGCTGGATGCTCGCCGTGGTGCGCTGACTGTCGCGGCTGCTGTCAGCGGCGATGCGCCGGGTGTGCTGAGCGCTGCCGGAAGCTTGTTCGCAACTCTGCGCCACACCTTGCGAAGTGGCGGCGAGTTGCGTGGCAGCGGCGGCGATCTGGCTGATCTGCAACTGCTGCGCTTCGACTTCACTGAGCGCGCCGCTGGAGTGATCGTTGAGGCTGCGCACCGCGTGGCTCAGTTGCGAGGTCTCGTGATCGACCCCGAGCATGCTGGCGCGCAGTTGCACCACGGCAACGTTGAGCGCGGTGCTGATCGCCGCCAGCTCATCGCGGCCCACCACCGGCACTTGCAGGCTCAGGTTGCCGTCACGCAGGGCCTCGGCCAGCAGAGTAATGCCGCTGGCGCTGCGGCGGATCGAAGCCTGCAGGCAGACGAACAGGTACAGCGCCGCCAACAGCAGGCAACCGAAGATCGCCGCGACCACGATGAACTGGCGAATCGCCGAAGCGTGGTAGGCGTCCAGACGCTGATCCAGCGACAGCAGTGATTGCTGGCGCAACGACGCAAGATCGCCCAGCAGTGCATCGAGGCTGCGTTCGAAGTCTTCCGGTTTGAGGGTAATGCTGCCGCCGAACACGCCGTCATCCAGCACTTTCAGCCCAGCGTCGAGACGCTTGAGACTGTCGTGGTACTGACCGGCCCAGGTTTGCAGATCGCTCGGCAGGCGCGCTTCGAGCAGGCCTGCCGTTTTGACAAGCTGCTCGCGGGCGTCGCCGATGCGGCCGCGCAGGTCGCGCAACTGCAAGCGGCTTTGCAGAGTGAATTGTCCCGAGACCACCGAAGCTTGACCGACGGCGGCGAGGCGACCCACGCGCTCGATCAGATCCGGCGCATGCTGGGTGGAGATCTGCGTCAGCAGATAGGTTTCCAGCCATGGCGCCAACGTCAGGCGGTTGTCCATGACGATTTGCTCGCGCAAGGCTTGCAGGGCGCTGAGGGCGTTGGTGAAACGCTCATAACCGTCCGGCCACCAGCCGACGCTGCTCAGGCTTTTCGAATCCAGACCGCCGAGTGCGGTTTGCAGAGCTTGATAGCGAGCGAGGGTTTCGCCTTCGGCGCCTTCATTTTTCAGGGCGTTGCCCAGATCCGTGGTGGCTTGCAGAACAGCGGGCTGAACCTTGTCGAACGCAGCCATGGCGGCGAGGGTTGCCGGGGTCGGCTGGCGATTGGTTTCGGTGGCGCGCCAACGGGCGGCGCGGTCGCGCTGGGCGGCGAGCAGGTTGTCCAGCGCATCGAGGCTGAGCAACTGGCGTACACCGGCACGTTCGCCGGAAATCAGGTTGAGCTTGTCGCGATAGTCCTGGCCGATCATCAACAGACTGCCGGCCAACGGCAGAATGAACAGCAGAAACAACAGCTGGAATTTACGCGCGAATCCAAACCGCCCCAGCAATTTGATCCCCGGTGACAAGAAAGCCTGCATGCCTCATGACTCCTCTGGACACCACGCACCAATGGCGTGCATCGCGGTCGTGCGACCTCGATGTCGTGCCCTGCTAAAAGGCCTCGAAAGTTCACTCTCGCCCGCTCTGTAGGCCGGCTCTGTAGCGAAACTTCCCATTCTCGGCTGCCTTTGTAAGGCGGCCGCGTTCGAGGAGAGAAGCAAGGCAAGATTCAGACCATGGCGTTGAGCTATCACCTATCCCATTTAGGAGCTGCCGAAGGCTCGGGCCGCGATCGGACGATCTTTTGATCTTGCCCTTAAAAACAAAATCAAAAGATCGCAGCCTGCGGCAGCTCCTACAGGGGTTGATGAGTTATGGAGTTGGACGTTAGTTAGCTGGCTAAGGGGATGGCGCTGGCGCACCGAAAAATGGCACATTGGCGCACCTGCCTGCGTGCACCCATCTGCTGTACGGAAACTTTCATGGCTATCAGCAACGCTCAGACCGCCGCTGCCTCGGCGTCCGCTCCTCCCCAAAGCAGCCCGTTGGTGATGCGTATCATCGGCGCGGTGGCGCTGGCGCATTTGATCAACGACCTGATTCAGTCGGTGCTGCCGTCGATCTATCCGATGCTCAAGGCCAACTATGGTTTGAGCTTCACCCAAGTCGGTTTGATTACCCTGACCTTTCAACTGACAGCATCGTTGCTGCAGCCGTGGGTCGGTTATCACACTGACCGCCATCCGAAACCGTGGCTGTTGCCGGCAGGTTCGGTTTGCACACTGATCGGCATCGTGATGATGTCGATGGTCGGCAGTTTCCCGTTGATTCTGCTGGCGGCGGCGCTGATCGGTATCGGCTCCTCGACTTTCCACCCCGAGGCCTCGCGGATTGCCCGGCTGGCCTCGGGCGGGCGCTTCGGTCTGGCGCAGTCGACCTTCCAGGTCGGTGGTAACGCCGGTTCTGCGTTCGGCCCGTTGCTGGCAGCGGCGATCATCATTCCGTTCGGTCAGGGCAACGTGGCGTGGTTCGGTCTGTTCGCCGTGTTTGCGCTGTTCGTGCTGTATCGCATCAGCCGCTGGTACGCCCATCACCTCAACCTGTTCAAGCTCAAGGCCGGGCAGGCGGCGACTCACGGGCTCTCGAAGGGCAGGGTGACCAGTGCGCTGGTGGTGCTCGGCTTGCTGGTGTTCTCCAAGTATTTCTACATGGCCAGCCTCACCAGCTATTTCACCTTTTACCTGATTGAGAAGTTCGACCTGTCGGTGGCCAGTTCGCAGCTGCACCTGTTCCTGTTTCTCGGCGCGGTGGCGGCGGGGACGTTCTTCGGCGGCCCGATTGGCGACAAGATCGGGCGTAAGGCGGTGATCTGGTTTTCGATCCTCGGCGTGGCACCGTTCACCTTGCTGATGCCGCACGTCGATCTGTTCTGGACCACTGTCCTCAGCGTGGTGATCGGCTTCATTCTCGCTTCGGCGTTCTCGGCGATTGTGGTTTACGCGCAGGAACTGGTGCCGGGCAATGTCGGGATGATTGCCGGGGTGTTCTTCGGCTTGATGTTCGGGTTTGGCGGGATTGGCGCGGCGCTGCTTGGGCATCTGGCGGATGTCCATGGCATCGAGTACGTGTATTTCCTGTGCTCGTTTTTGCCGTTGTTTGGCGTGCTGGCGATTTTCTTGCCGCGCACCAAAAAAACCTGACCTACACAATTCCAACTGTGGGAGCGGGCTTGCTCGCGAATGCGGTGTATCAGTCGATATTAATGTGGCTGACACATCGCCTTCGCGAGCAAGCCCGCTCCCACAGGGACTTGCTGGTGTTGCATACAAATCTGTCAGGCACAAAAAAGCCGCGTATCAAACGCGGCTTTTTCTTCGGCGTGTCGCTTAGACGTTGAAGCGGAAGTGCATCACGTCGCCGTCTTTGACGATGTAGTCCTTGCCTTCCAGGCGCCATTTACCGGCTTCCTTGGTACCGGCTTCGCCTTTGTACTGGATGAAGTCGTTGTAGGCGATGACTTCGGCGCGGATGAAGCCTTTTTCGAAGTCGGTGTGGATCACGCCAGCGGCTTGTGGTGCGGTGGCACCGACGCGGACGGTCCAGGCGCGGACTTCTTCGACACCAGCAGTGAAGTAGGTCTGCAGGTGCAGCATTTCGTAGCCGGCGCGGATCACGCGGTTCAGGCCAGGCTCTTCCAGGCCCAGGGCCTCGAGGAACATGTCCTTCTCTTCGCCGTCGTCGAGCTCGGCGATTTCCGCTTCGATCTTGTTGCACACCGGAACGACCATGGCGCCTTCTTCTTCGGCGATAGCCTTGACCACGTCCAGGTGCGGGTTGTTCTCGAAACCGTCTTCAGCGACGTTGGCGATGTACATGACCGGTTTGGTGGTCAGCAGGTGGAAGCCCTTGATCACGGCCTTTTCGTCAGCGCTCATGTTCTTCATCAGGCTGCGCGCAGGCTTGCCTTCGGTGAAGTGCGCGATCAGTTGCTCCAGCAGAGCCTTCTGAACCACGGCGTCCTTGTCACCACCCTTGGCGTTGCGCGCGACTTTCTGCAGTTGCTTCTCGCAGCTGTCGAGGTCGGCGAAGATCAGTTCCAGGTCGATGATTTCGATGTCGCGCTTTGGGTCGACGCTGTTGGACACGTGGATCACGTTGTCGTCTTCGAAGCAGCGCACGACGTGAGCGATGGCGTCGGTTTCGCGAATGTTGGCCAGGAACTTGTTGCCCAGACCTTCACCTTTCGACGCGCCGGCCACCAGGCCTGCGATGTCGACGAATTCCATGGTGGTCGGCAGGATGCGCTTCGGATTGACGATGGCCGCCAGAGCCTCCAGACGTGGATCCGGCATCGGCACGATGCCGCTGTTCGGCTCGATGGTGCAGAAGGGGAAGTTCTCGGCCGCGATACCGGATTTGGTCAGGGCGTTGAACAGGGTGGACTTGCCGACGTTAGGCAGGCCGACGATGCCGCAATTGAATCCCATGGTGTTTCCCCTCGGATTAGAGTCAGGCCTTCTGGCTGTGCAGGTTTTTCATCGCGCGGTTCCATTCACCGGCGAGGATATCCGGCAGCACGCCGAGGGCAAAGTCGATGCTGGCATCGAGTTTTTCCTGTTCGGCGCGTGGCGCACGACCCAGGACGAAATTTGAAACCATACTGGCGACGCCCGGGTGGCCGATGCCAAGCCGCAGGCGGTAGAAAGTATTCTGATTGCCCAGTTGCGCGATGATGTCGCGCAACCCGTTGTGACCGCCATGGCCGCCGCCTTGCTTGAGCTTGGCGACGCCCGGAGGCAGGTCGAGTTCGTCGTGCGCCACCAGGATTTCTTCAGGCTTGATGCGGAAGAAACCGGCGAGTGCCGCCACGGCCTGGCCGCTGCGGTTCATGTAGGTGGTGGGAATCAGCAGACGAACATCCTGACCCTGATGCGAGTAGCGCCCGGTCAGGCCGAAATATTTGCGATCGGCCACAAGGTTCACACCTTGCGCGGCAGCGATGCGCTCAACAAAAAGGGCCCCTGCGTTATGCCGGGTCTGTTCGTATTCAGCGCCTGGATTTCCCAGGCCAACGATCAGTTTGATGGCAGTCACGATAGGGGCCCTTCCTTGGAGTGGTGGATAACATCGCCGCAAGCAGTGAAGGCGGCGAAAGTGGACGGAAATTGCTCATTTACCATGAATGTAAACTCCGCGTTCTCGCCCGCTTTCTCGCTACGTTCCAGTCCGCGATGTTTCACTCACTCCGACGAAACAGAGTGAAATTACTCTGCTGCGCCTTCTTCGGTAGCTTCTGGAGCAACACGTGGAGCGTGGACGTTGGCTACTGCCTTGTCATCGCCGTGTGCCAGAGCAACGAACTCGACACCTTTAGGAGCTTTGAGGTCCGACAGGTGAACGATGGTGCCGATTTCAGCGTCAGCCAGGTCGACTTCGATGAACTCAGGCAGATCTTTTGGCAGGCAGGAAACTTCGATCTCGGCAACAACGTGCGAGATTTCGCCGCCTTTCTTCACTGGAGCAGCTTCGTTGATGAAGTGCACAGGAACGATAGCGGTCAGTTTCTGGCCAGCTACAACGCGTACGAAGTCAGCGTGCATCACGTGGCCTTTGGCCGGGTGACGTTGCAGAGCTTTGATCACGACGTTCTGCTTCTTGCCACCAACGTTCAGCTCGATGATGTGGCTGTAAGCCGCTTCGTTTTCGAGCAGTTTGGCAACTTCTTTGGCCAGCATGCTGATGGATTCAGGGGCTTTGTCGCCACCGTAAACTACAGCTGGAACCAGGCTTGCGAGACGACGCAGGCGGCGGCTCGCACCTTTCCCCAGGTCGGAACGCACTTCAGCATTCAGAGTAAAATCGTTCATTTTGTATCTCCAAAATAGCCATGACCGAGTGGCGTTTGCGACCAGCGCCAAACACGGTATGGGCAAAAAAGCCCCGCCCCGACAGGAATGCCGGGGCGGGGCGCTTTTCGTCAACGAGACATTTCGAGAAGGGCAGGGCCCTTAACGGAACATCGCGCTGATCGATTCTTCATTGCTGATGCGGCGAACCGCTTCGGCAACAACCGGTGCGATATCCAGTTGACGGATACGTGCACAGGCTTGTGCTGCAGCGGACAGCGGGATGGTGTTAGTCACCACCAGCTCGTCCAGCACGGAATTTTCGATATTCTCGATGGCCCGACCCGACAGCACAGGGTGTGTGCAGTAGGCAAAGACCTTGGCTGCGCCATGCTCTTTCAGGGCCTTGGCCGCGTGGCACAGAGTGCCGGCGGTATCGACCATGTCATCGACCAGAATACAGGTACGCCCTTCGACATCACCGATGATATGCATCACTTCAGAGTGATTGGCTTTCTCACGGCGTTTGTCGATGATCCCGAGATCCACGCCCAGGGATTTGGCAACAGCCCGTGCACGCACGACGCCACCAATGTCCGGGGACACGATCATCAGGTTTTCGAAGCGCTGATCTTCAATGTCATCCACCAGAACCGGGGAGCCGTAGATGTTATCTACCGGAATATCGAAGAAACCCTGAATCTGGTCAGCATGCAGATCAACCGTGAGAACACGGTCGATGCCGACTACGGTAAGCATGTCAGCAACGACTTTCGCGCTGATAGCCACACGTGCGGAACGCGGACGGCGATCCTGACGGGCATAACCAAAATAAGGAATAACAGCAGTAATACGAGTAGCCGAGGAGCGGCGGAAGGCATCAGCCATCACTACCAGTTCCATCAGGTTATCGTTGGTCGGAGCGCAAGTCGGCTGAATAATGAAAACGTCTTTACCGCGAACGTTTTCATTGATCTCGGCAGTAATTTCGCCGTCGGAAAATTTGCCGACAGAGATGTCACCGAGAGGGATATGCAGCTGACGTACAACACGCCGAGCCAGATCGGGGTTAGCGTTCCCCGTAAAGACCATCATCTTGGACACGCGCAGTACCTAGAGGCTGAGGGTAACCTGGATGAGTATAGAAAATGGCAGGGGCGGCTGGATTCGAACCAACGCATGGCAGGATCAAAACCTGCTGCCTTACCGCTTGGCGACGCCCCTGTATCTGTTGCTTCAAGTGCCTGGCACTTGATTCCTTTTAGAGCAGACTTTGCAGCTTGCGATGCAACATCGAAACGTTGCTTCCTTTCGCTACAAACCCTGTAAGGGTCTCTGTCAGAAGGGCCGAGACTTTATCAGCTTCAGCTTTGCTTGGGAAGCCCCCAAACACACAACTTCCAGTTCCGGTGAGTTTTGCTTCGGTAAATTTACCTAACAAATCCAATGCGTTACGTACCTCTGGATAACGCCTTGCAACCACCGGCAAGCAGTCATTTCGACTGTTTCCCTCGGGAACGGGGCGCACTTTAATGGGCGGCGTGTTACGTGTCAACAAAGGATCGGAAAAAATTTCTGCCGTACTTACAGAGACTTGCGGCACGAGTACCAGATACCACGGTTCTTCGGGGTCGACCGGGGTCAGTTTCTCGCCCACGCCTTCGGCAAATGCTGCATGGCCACGGACGAAAACCGGCACGTCTGCACCGAGCGAAAGGCCCAGTGCCGCGAGGCGATCTTCATCCCAGCCCAGTTGCCACAAGTGATTGAGGCCGAGCAGGGTGGTCGCCGCGTTGGAGCTGCCGCCACCGATGCCGCCGCCCATGGGCAGCACCTTGTCGATCCAGATGTCGATGCCGAGTGTGCAGCCGGACTGTTGCTGAAGCATTTTTGCCGCGCGCACGATGAGATTGCTGTCGTGGGGCACGCCCGCGAATTCGGTGTGCAGCCGAATCACGCCGTCATCGCGTACGGCGAAGGTGATTTCGTCGCCGTAATCGACAAACTGAAACAGCGTCTGCAGTTCGTGGTAGCCGTCTGCACGGCGCCCGAGAATGTGCAGCATCAGGTTGAGCTTGGCCGGCGACGGCAGCGTCAGACGTGGAGCGGTCATGCTTTATTGCCCCAATTTACGCGGTTGCCAGGTCTTGATCACCAGCGTCACGTCCAGATCGGTGCCGTGCAGCTTGATCCGCTCGGGCAGCCAGTAACCGTTTTGCTCGGCATAGCTGAGGTATTCGACCTTCCAGCCGTCCTGTTCCAGGTTGGCCAGGCGACTGTCGTTATCGAGGGACACACTGCTTTTGCTGCTTGGCGCCGGCAGGCCGCGAACCCACCAGGCCAGATTGGACACCGGCAGTTTCCAGCCGAGTTGTTCTTCGAGCAGCGCTTCCGGCGATTCGGAGTCATAGCGGCCCTGGTTGGCAACTTCCAGCGAGACCTTGCCCGGGCGCCCGGTCAGGCGCGCCGCGCCGCGACCCAACGGGCCGGACAGGCGAATGTCGTAGTAGTCCTGGCGTTGCAGCCAGAACAGCGTGCCGCTACCGGAATCTTTCGGTGCGCGGATGCCGATCTTGCCGTCGATCTGCCAGCCGTCGAGGGCGGTCAGCTGTTGTTTGTTCGCGGCCCACTGAGCCGGACTGCCGTGGCCCTCGACCGATTCGCGAGCGCCGAAGCCCGCGCAACCGGCGAGCAGGGCGATGAAGCTGAAAACAATAACGTGGCGCAAAAACATGAGTTAAAGAGTCTCGGATCCGGTCAGGCGCTTGATGGTGCTGCGCAGAATGGTGCTGTCGGGCTGATCTTTGAGGTACTTGCCCCAGATCTGCTTCGCCTCGCGCTGATTGCCCTTGACCCACAGGACTTCGCCCAGGTGCGCGGCGACTTCGTGGTCAGGGAAACGCTCGAGGGCCTGACGCAGATATTTCTCGGCGTCGTCCAGATTGCCCAGGCGGAAATTCACCCAGCCGAGGCTGTCGAGTACCGCCGGGTCTTCCGGATTGATCTGGTGCGCCTGTTCGATCAGCGCCTTGGCTTCAGCGTAACGGGTGGTGCGATCGGACAGGGTGTAGCCCAGCGCATTGAGCGCCATGGCGTTGTCCGGATCGCGCTTGATGATCAGGCGCAGGTCTTTTTCCATCTGCGCCAGGTCATTGCGTTTTTCCGCGAGCATGGCGCGGGTATAGAGCAGATTCAGGTCGTCCGGGTATTGCAGCAAGGCTTGCTGCAAGACTTTCCAGGCCTTGTCGTCCTGTTTGTTGGCCGACAGGGTTTCGGATTCGATCAGATACAACTGGATCGCGTAATCTGGCTGGGCGTCACGCTCGGCGGCCAGTTTGCTCTGGGCTTCGGCGGTCTTGCCGTTGTTCATCAGGATATCGGCCTGACGCAGTTGCGCCGGCAGATAGTCGTTGCCCGGGCCGACCTGGGCGTACTCGATCAGCGCGCCCTGCGGGTCGTTGCGCTCTTCAGCGATGCGACCGAGGTTCAGGTGCGCCGAGTCGACGTGGCTTTCGCGGGCGATCAGGTCTTCCAGATAACCCTTGGCCTCATCCCAGGCCTTGGCTTCCAGGCAGACCAGCGCCAGCGAGTAACGCAGTTCGTCGTCTTCCGGGTATTGCTGAACGAGCGTGGAGAACTCGACCTTGGCGTCGTCCATCCGGTCCTGTTCAACCAATGTACGTGCGTAGGTCAGGCGCAGACGCTTGTCGTCCGGGTACTTCTTGATGCTTTTGCGCAGCAGCGGCAGTGCCTCGTCGCCACGATTCATGGTTTGCAGCAGGCGGGCGCGCAACAGGATCGGGGCGATTTCGCCGTCTTCCGGCGGATGGTCTTCAAGCAGGCGCAGCGCCGCTTTATTGTCGCCGTCCTGCTGCAGCAGCAGGGCCTTGCCGAAAATCAGCTGATTGTTGTTCGGATGACGCTGCAGCAGGCGGTCGAAACTCTTCATCAGGCCGTTGCGGGTTTCCTGATCGGTATCGGCCGCGGACAGCGCGAGAAAATCGAAATGGGTGTCGCCCTTGCCCTGCAGGACTTTTTCCATGTAGACCATGGAGTCGTCATAACGCCCGGCGCGGGCCAGTTGCACGGCGGCGGCGCGTTGCGCTTCCAGATCGTCCGGGGCGTTTCTCGCCCAGATCAGCGCGGTATCCAGCGCAGGTTGGTCGGCACCGAGGTATTCGGCGATGCGGAACGCGCGCTCGGAAACCCCCGGATCCTGGGTGTTGATGGCCTGGGTCACGTAGTTGTCCAGGGCAATGTCGAAACGATTGCGCTGGCCGGCGAGTTCGGCGGTCAACAGGCTGTATACGGTTTCCTCGCTGAACGAGCTGTAAACCTTGGGCTTTTCAGGCGTGGGCGTGGTGTCTTCGACCGGCGGGGTACCGTCCGGCGAAACGGGGGCCAAGGCCTGGCAGCCGCTGAGGAAGACAAAAGCTAGGAGCAACGCGGAAGATCTATTCATATAGGAAGAGGACGACTAACCTGCGGTCGGATCATCATGACACAAGCCTTCGGCCAAACATAACCGAGTCTCAGTTGTGAGCATTATAGGCACCAACCATTGGGACAATAGTCAGCGGTAGTTGTTCTGAATCTGACGAAGTAGGACAATTGCCGGCTTCACGTCACTATCAGCGACCTTGAATGGCCTTCCTCGCACTCGGTATTAACCACAAGACTGCTTCAGTAGACGTCCGCGAGCGCGTGGCCTTTACCCCTGAGCAACTGGTTGAGGCCTTGCAGCAGCTCTGCAGAATGACCGACAGCCGCGAAGCCGCGATCCTCTCCACCTGCAATCGCAGTGAGCTTTATATAGAACAGGATCAGGTTTCAGCTGATCTGGTCCTGCGCTGGCTGGCCGATTATCACCATTTAAGCCTCGATGAGCTGCGCGCGAGTGCTTATGTGCATGAAGATGATGCGGCAGTTCGTCACATGATGCGCGTCGCCTCCGGGCTCGACTCGCTGGTGCTGGGCGAACCGCAGATTCTCGGCCAGATGAAGTCGGCCTACGCCGTGGCTCGCGAGGCCGGGACCATCGGCCCGCTGCTGGGGCGGCTGTTTCAAGCGACGTTCAATGCCGCCAAGCAAGTGCGCACCGACACTGCCATCGGCGAAAACCCGGTGTCCGTGGCGTTTGCCGCCGTCAGCCTGGCCAAACAGATTTTCAGCGACCTGCAGCGCAGCCAGGCGCTGCTGATCGGCGCCGGCGAGACCATCACCCTGGTTGCCCGCCATCTGCATGAGTTGGGGGTCAAGCGCATCGTGGTCGCCAACCGCACGCTGGAGCGCGCCAGCCTGCTGGCCGAGCAGTTCGGCGCTCATGCGGTGCTGCTCTCGGACATTCCGGCGGAGCTGGTGCGCAGCGATATCGTGATCAGTTCGACCGCCAGCCAGTTGCCGATCCTCGGCAAGGGCGCGGTGGAAAGTGCGCTGAAGCAGCGCAAGCACAAGCCGATCTTCATGGTCGACATCGCCGTACCCCGCGACATCGAGCCGGAAGTCGGCGAACTCGACGACGTTTACCTGTATAGCGTCGACGATCTGCACGAAGTGGTCGCCGAGAACCTCAAGAGTCGTCAGGGCGCAGCCCAGGCCGCGGAAGAGATGGTCTCGGTCGGCGCCGACGATTTCATGGTGCGCCTGCGCGAGCTGGCCGCGGTCGATGTGCTCAAGGCCTATCGGCAACAGAGCGAGCGCCTGCGCGACGAGGAGCTGCAAAAAGCCCTGCGTCTGCTGGCCAACGGCGGCAACGCCGAAGATGTGCTCGGGCAACTGGCTCGCGGCCTGACCAATAAACTGCTGCATGCTCCAAGCGTGCAACTGAAAAAGCTTTCTGCCGAAGGCCGCCTCGATGCGCTGGCCATGGCCCAGGAACTCTTTGCCCTTGAGGGCTCACCGGATAGTTTTTCGGATAAAAAACCGCAATGAAAGCGTCACTGCTCAACAAGCTGGACATCCTCCAGGACCGATTCGAGGAACTGACTGCGCTGCTTGGCGACGCTGAAGTCATTTCCGATCAGGCCAGATTTCGCGCTTATTCCAAGGAATACGCCGAAGTCGAGCCGGTCGTCGCCGCTTATAAAAAGCTGCTCGGCGTACAAAATGATCTGGAGAGTGCCCAGGCACTGCTCAAGGACAGCGACCCGGACATGCGTGAAATGGCCGTGGAAGAAGTCCGCGAAGCCAAAGAGCTGTTGATCACCCTGGAATCGGATCTGCAACGCATGCTGCTGCCCAAGGACCCGAACGACGGTCGCAACGTGTTTCTCGAAATCCGCGCCGGCACCGGTGGCGACGAGGCGGCGATCTTCTCCGGCGACCTGTTCCGCATGTACTCGCGTTACGCCGAACGACGTGGCTGGCGCGTGGAAATCCTCTCGGAAAACGAGGGCGAACACGGCGGCTATAAAGAAGTCATCGCCCGGGTCGAAGGCGACAATGTCTACGGCAAGCTGAAGTTCGAGTCTGGCGCGCACCGTGTGCAGCGCGTGCCGGCCACCGAATCCCAGGGCCGCATCCACACTTCGGCCTGTACCGTGGCGGTATTGCCGGAGCCGGACGAGCAGGAAGCGATCGAGATCAACCCGGCGGATCTGCGCGTCGACACCTACCGTTCTTCCGGGGCCGGTGGTCAGCACGTGAACAAGACCGACTCGGCGATCCGCATTACCCACTTGCCGACCGGCATCGTGGTCGAATGCCAGGAAGAACGTTCCCAGCACAAGAACCGTGCGCGGGCGATGGCCTGGCTATCGGCCAAGCTCAACGATCAGCAGACTGCCGCGGCGGCCAACGCGATTGCCAGCGAACGTAAATTGCTCGTGGGTTCCGGCGACCGCTCCGAGCGCATTCGCACGTACAACTTTGCCCAGGGCCGGGTCACCGACCATCGCGTCAACCTGACCCTGTACTCCCTTGATGAAATCCTCGCCGGTGGCGTTGAAGCGGTGATCGAGCCTTTGCTGGCCGAATACCAGGCCGACCAACTTGCAGCGATAGGTGAATAAATGACCATCATTGCCAGTCTGTTGCGCGCCGCCGAATTGCCGGACTCGCCCACGGCGCGTCTGGATGCCGAACTGCTCCTGGCTGCGGCACTGGGCAAACCGCGCAGTTTCCTGCACACCTGGCCCGAGCGCATCGTGCCCAGCGAAGCGGTGCTGATTTTTACCGAGTACCTGCAACGGCGTCGTGGCGGTGAGCCGGTGGCCTACATTCTTGGTCAGCAGGGGTTCTGGAAGCTCGATCTGGAAGTCGCTCCGCACACACTGATCCCGCGTCCGGACACCGAATTGCTGGTCGAGGCCGCGCTGGAACTGCTGGCGGCAACGCCGGCGAACGTTCTCGATCTGGGCACCGGCAGCGGCGCGATTGCCTTGGCCCTCGCCAGTGAGCGACCGGCGTGGAAGGTCACGGCGGTGGATCGTGTGCTGGAAGCCGTGGCCCTCGCCGAACGCAATCGCCAGCGCTTGAACCTGAACAACGCCACGGTGCTGAGCAGCCACTGGTTCAGCGCCCTCGAAGGCCAGCGTTTCAATCTGATCATCAGCAACCCGCCGTACATCGCCGCCGCCGACCCGCATCTGGTCGAGGGCGATGTGCGCTTCGAACCGGCCAGTGCGCTGGTGGCGGGTGTCGACGGGCTCGACGATCTGCGGCTGATCGTCGCCCAAGCCCCGGATCATCTCGAAGCCGGCGGCTGGCTGATGCTCGAACACGGCTATGATCAAGCCGAAGCCGTGCGTGATCTGTTGCTGACCCGCGGTTTCGAAGAAGTTCACAGCCGCACCGATCTGGGCGGCCATCAACGGATCAGCCTGGGGCGCCTGACGTGCTGAATGATCAGGAATTGCTGCGCTACAGCCGGCAGATTCTGCTGCAACACATCGATATCGATGGGCAACTGAAGCTTAAAGACAGTCGTGTACTGATCGTCGGCCTCGGCGGGCTCGGTGCGCCGGTCGCGCTGTACCTGGCGGCGGCCGGTGTCGGTGAACTGCATCTGGCGGATTTCGACACGGTCGACCTGACCAACCTGCAACGCCAGATCATTCATGACACCGACAGCGTCGGCATGAGCAAGGTCGACTCGGCGCTCAAGCGCCTGAGCGCGATCAATCCGGAGATTCAACTGGTGGCCCATCGTCAGGCGCTGGATGAGGATTCCCTGGCCGCCGCCGTGGCCGCGGTGGATCTGGTGCTCGACTGTTCCGACAATTTCTCCACCCGCGAAGCGGTCAACGCCGCGTGCGTGGCGGCGCGCAAACCCTTGGTCAGTGGCGCGGCGATTCGTCTGGAAGGGCAGTTGTCGGTGTTCGACCCGCGCCGCCCGGAAAGTCCGTGCTACCACTGTCTCTACGGACACGGCAGCGAAGCCGAACTGACCTGCAGCGAGGCCGGTGTAGTCGGGCCGCTGGTGGGGCTGGTTGGCAGCCTGCAGGCGCTTGAAGCCTTGAAAGTGCTGGTCGGTTTTGGCGAACCACTGGTGGGGCGTTTGCTGTTGATCGATGCCCTGGGTTCGCGCTTCCGTGAACTGCGGGTCAAGCGCGACCCGGGGTGCAGCGTCTGTGGTTCGCAGCATGCGTGAGGCACCGATCGCGGTGTTCGATTCCGGTGTCGGCGGCTTGTCGGTACTGGCCGAGATCCAGCGCTTGCTGCCCCATGAGTCACTGCTGTATTTCGCCGATTGCGGGCACATCCCCTACGGTGAGAAAACCCCGGAGTTCATCCGCCAGCGCTGCAATGTGATGGCCGGTTTTTTCCGCGAGCAGGGCGCCAAGGCCCTGGTGATCGCCTGTAACACGGCGACCGTGGCCGCTGTTGCCGATCTACGCCGGGATTTCCCCCAGTGGCCGATTGTCGGCATGGAACCCGCGGTCAAACCTGCTGCCGCCGCCACCCGCAGCGGTGTGGTCGGCGTACTCGCCACCACCGGCACCTTGCAGAGTGCCAAGTTCGCCGCATTGCTCGATCGCTTTGCCACAGACGTTCGCGTCGTCACCCAGCCGTGTCCCGGTCTGGTGGAACTGATTGAAAGCGGTGATCTGCACAGCGCCGAGTTGCGCACGTTGCTCAAGCATTATGTCGATCCGCTGCTGGCCAACGGTTGCGACACGATCATTCTCGGCTGCACCCACTATCCGTTTCTCAAGCCGCTGCTCAAGTCGATGATCCCGGACCACATCAGTCTGATCGACACCGGTGCCGCCGTCGCCCGTCAATTGCAGCGACTGCTGGCCGAGCGTGAACTGCTCGCCGAAGGCCCGAACCAACCGGTCAGATTCTGGACCAGCGCCGATCCCGAGTCCTTTCGCAAAACCTTGCCCCTGCTGGGCCAAGTTGCCGGTGACGTTGAAAAATTCACCTTGTAAAAAAAGTGTGAAATATCTAAAAAGTCAGCTGAACTTCTGCTCAAGCGCCGATTTCTATACCGCTGGGTTTACTAGAAAACCAAAACGATCGTTCCGGAAAAGGAAGTTTTCAACGTGAAGCGACTATTCTGCTTGGCCGCGATTGCGGCTGCACTGATGGGGCAAAGTTTTACTGCACAAGCGGCAAACGTTGAGTTTGCAGTGGGGGCAACCAGCGATTCGACAATGACTTATCGCTTGGGCATGAATTTCGATTGGGACAAGAGCTGGCTGCAAAGCGACGTCGGTCGCCTGACCGGTTACTGGAGCGGCGCTTACACTTACTGGGAAGGTGACAAGACTTCCAGCAACAACAGCCTGTCGTTCTCGCCGGTATTTGTTTACGAGTTTGCCGGTCAGTCGGTCAAACCGTATGTCGAGGCCGGTATTGGTGTCGCGGCCTTTTCCAACACCAAATATGAAAGCAACAACATCGGTCAGTCCTTCCAGTTCGAAGACCGTATTGGTTTCGGCCTGCGTTTCAACGGCGGACATGAAGTGGGGATCCGTGCGACGCACTATTCCAACGCCGGTCTGAACAGCAACAACGACGGTGTAGAAAGTTACGCGCTGCATTACTCGATGCCGCTGTAACTGCAGCTTGCACAAATCTTTGTGGGAGCGGGCTTGCTCGCGAACGCGGTGTGTCAGTCGACAACACTATTGACTGACACACCGCATTCGCGAGCAAGCCCGCTCCCACATTGGTTTTGAGCTGCTGTTGAAATCAGCGGTAGGCAGTGGCAATGCCTTTGCGTTCTTCAATGCATTCCGGCGCGCCCATCTCGAACTCGCGACAGATCAGCGGACGTTTCTCGTAGATCGTGCACATCATGCTGTCGCGATCCAGCGCCGCGCACCAGCCGTCGTCCAGACGCAGCATCACCTCACCACCCCATTCATCGGTATCGATAAAACGCTCGGGCACGCCAGTGTCGGTGATCAGCATCACTTCAAGCTGGCAGCAGCACGCCGCGCAGGTCGAACACGTGACCGCTGGCTCGGTGATTTGCTGGTGGGGAATGGTTTTCATGGTGCCAGTGTAAGCCAGTCGCCTGTGGCTGTGTGAAAGGCCTGACAGACGCTCAGTGGCTGAGCCGCCGCGCCATCGCGTGCAGCACCGGAAACAGTACCGCCCACAGCAGGCCGATGCCGATCAGGGTCGGAATTTCCCCGTAAGGAAATTGCACCCCGGCGAGGCGCCCGCCACCGTAATAGGAAACAGCGCCGCCGACCGCGCCCAGCGCGCTTGCCAGCCACCACGGACGAGCCGTCCATTGCAGACAGTGGCGCAACGTGGTGGCAAGCAGTGCCCAGAGCAGCATCAGCCAGAGCGGAATCAGCGGCGACGGATCCTGGAATTCGAACACGCCCGTCGCGCGCAACAGGCTGTCCACCGCTGTGCCGACAATCACTACGCTGAGAATCAAGCGACCCTCCGCCGGCCAACTGCTGATCCAGCCCAGATGGATCACCAGCACCGCCAGCGCCAGCAGCAACCACAGACTGTTGCCGCCGATCACGCAGGCCAGCCAGCCGACCTGGAACAGCACGGCGTTGATCAGCCGCTCAAGCATCGAAGCGGCCGAGCAACGGCGCTGGCATTGCCGCCGGTTTGGCCAACAGCAATTGCGCGGTGCCGATGGTGCGCTCGAGGAACCCGCCTTCGCAGTAGCACAGGTAAAACTCCCACAGCCGCAGGAAGTAATCGTCGTAACCCAACTCGCTCAACCGGCCATGGGCGCGGCGAAAGTTTTCGTGCCACAGGCGCAGGGTGCGGGCGTAGTGCAGGCCGAAGTCTTCCATGTGCAGCAGGTTCATGTCGGTCTCGCGGCTGACCACTTCGAGCATCTTCTGCACGCAGGGCAGGGCGCCGCCGGGGAAGATGTAGCGCTGGATGAAGTCGACGCCGCGCTTGGCCTGCTCGTAGCGCTGCTCGCGGATGGTGATTGCCTGCAACAGCATCAGGCCGTTGCTCTTGAGCAGGTGCGCGCACTGTTTGAAGTAGGTCGGCAGGAAGCGATGGCCGACCGCTTCGATCATCTCGATCGACACCAGTTTGTCGTATTCGCCGGTGAGGTCGCGGTAGTCCTTGAGCAGCAGCGTCACCCGATCCTGCAACCCCAGTGCTTCAATGCGCTTGGCGGTGAACGCGTACTGCTCTTTCGACAGTGTCGTGGTGGTGACGCGGCAACCGTAATGCTGCGCGGCGTAGAGCGCCATGCTGCCCCAGCCGGTGCCGATCTCCAGCAAATGGTCTTCGGGTTTGAGCGCGAGCTTCTGGCAGATCCGTTCCAGTTTGTTCAACTGCGCCTGTTCCAGGCTGTCTTCGGGGCTGAGGAACTGCGCGGCCGAGTACATCATGGTTGGGTCGAGAAACTGTTCGAACAGATCGTTGCCGAGGTCATAGTGCGCCGCGATGTTTTTCTGCGAGCCCTTGCGCGTGTTGCGGTTGAGCCAGTGCAGGCCTTGCACCAGCGGCCGGCTGAGGCGGGCCAGACCGCGCTCCATGGCGTCGAGCACGTCGAGGTTGCTGACGAACACGCGCACGACCGCCGTCAGGTCTGGCGAGCTCCAGTAACCGTGGATAAACGCTTCGCCAGCGCCAATCGATCCGTTGCCGGCGACCATGCCCCAGACCGCCGCGTCCTGGACATGGATTTCGCCGAGCAGGTGGCTGCCCGGCGTACCGAACATCAGGCGTTCGCCGTCCTCCACCACCAGCAATTGCCCGTGTTTGAGTTGACTCAGTTGCCGCAAAACGCCACGACGCAGCAGCGAACCGGTCAAACCGTTGGTGCTGAAGCGACTGGCCGACAGGCTAGAGGATTTCATGGCGGTGCTCCTTGGGAGGCACAGTGGCGATTTGAAAGCTGCCGTCGGCAGCCTGATGAGCAAAAATCGGGGCACGCTTGAGCAACAGGCGCACGGCTTGCCAGTAAATCGCCAGACAGGTTTTCGCGGTCATCCACGGAAAACGTCGCAAGTAGCGGTGCAGGCTGTGGCGGTCGAGGGGTTCGCGCTGCAGATTGAGCGTGGCGTCGAACAGCTTGTGCTCACCCTGCCAGTCGGCCATGTGCACGCCGAGCTTTTGCGCCGCCGGGCTGAAGCTCATGCGGTACTCGAGATCGCGTGGCAAAAACGGCGAGACATGAAAGGCCTTGGCGACCGCAAAGTGCTGGTGAAAGTCTTGCAGGTCGGTCGGTGTGCGGGCCGGCAGCACGTAGTGATAACGCTCGCGCCACGGCGTGTTGGTGACTTCGCAAAGAATCGCCGCCAGTTGCCCGTCGGCCTCGTGGCAATAAAAGAAACTCACCGGGTTGAACGCCAGACCCCAACTGCGTGGTTGGGTCAGCAGGCAGATCGATCCCTGCGGTTGATGGCCGATGGCGGCACCGACTTGCTGGCGTACCGCATCGATCAGGCGCATGCCATTGCCGGTGAAGGTTTTCAGGTAGTCGGTTTCGCGAAACGAAAACGGCGCAAAGCGGCTACGACTGGCGAGCGGCGACAGGCCGAATACGGCGTCCTGTTCCGCCAGATCGAGGTACAACAGACCGATCCGGTAACGGAATTCGTGGCGTCTGGGTGAAAAGCGCCGATGGCCGATCCAGCCGCTGTACAGGGCGCTGTTCATAAGCTTTCCCCGAAGGCGGCAGCCACGCGCAAGGCGCTGACGACACCGTCCTCATGAAAGCCGTTGGCCCAGTAGGCGCCGCAGTAGTGGGTGTGCCGCTGACCGTCGAGTTCGGCCCAACGGTTCTGCGCCGCCACGGCCGCAAGGCTGAACTGCGGATGGGCGTAGGTGTATCGGGCAAGCACTTTGGACGGGCTGATGCCGGCGCTCTGATTGAGGCTGACGCAGAACGTGGTGTCGCTCTGAATGCCCTGCAGGATGTTCATGTCGTAGGTGACGGCCGCGTGCGTATGGCCGGCGCCACTCAAGCGATAGTTCCAGCTGGCCCACGCCAGTTTGCGGGTCGGCAGCAGACGGGTATCGGTATGCAGCACCACTTCGTTATCGGCGTAGGGCAGGGCACCGAGGATCGACCGTTCCGCCTGGCTTGGCGTCGCCAGCAATTGCAGGGCCTGGTCGCTGTGGCAGGCGAGCACAACCTTGTCGAAACGCTCGATGCCGGCCGGGCTGTGGATAACCACGCCGTGTTCGTCGCGATCGATGCGCGTCACCGGGCAACTGAGGCGAATCTTGTCCTTGAACGCAGCGGTCAGCGGTGCGACATAGGCACTTGAGCCGCCCTCGATCACCTGCCATTGCGGGCGATCACTGACTGACAGCAGCCCATGATTCTTGAAGAAGCGCACAAAGAATTGCAGCGGGAAATTGAGCATCTCGGCCATGGGCATCGACCAGATCGCCGAGCCCATCGGCACGATGTAATGCAGGATGAAACGTTCGCCATAACCGCCGGCCTTGAGGTAATCGTCGAGCGTGGTGTCGGCGGCGATCCGCTGTTCGGCGAGGTCGCGCTGGGCTTCTTTGTTGAAGCGCAGGATATCGCGCAACATGCCCCAGAACCCCGGCGACAACAGGTTGCTGCGCTGGGCGAACAAACTGTTGAGGTTGTTGCCGTTGTATTCCAGGCCAGTGTCCGGATCGGTGACCGAGAAGCTCATTTCCGTCGGTTTGAACGACACGCCGAGCTGGCCGAGCAAGCGGATGAAGTTCGGGTAGGTCCAGTCGTTGAACACGATGAAACCAGTGTCCACGGCGTATTCGCGGCCTTCGACGGTCACCTCCACGGTGTGCGTGTGGCCGCCGACCCAGTCGCTGGCTTCGAACACCGTGACATCGTGTTGGCGATTGAGCAGATAGGCGCAGGTCAGGCCTGCGATTCCGCTGCCGATGATGGCGATTTTCACGAGGGTTCCTGCAGCGGTGGCGGTTTACGCACCATGCGTTTGCCGATCGCCAGTTGCACCCGCGACGGCAGTTTCGACAGCGGCCACAACGCCGCCATGAACAATGCCGGGAAAGCGATCTCCAGTGGTCGATCCTTGAGTTTGGCGTAGATGTGCCGCGCGGCTTTATCCACAGGCCAGCTCAGTGGCATCGGGAAATCGTTTTTCGCCGTCAGCGGGGTATCGACGAACCCCGGGCTGATGATGGTGACCTCGATCCCTTCATCCGCCAGATCAATGCGCAGCGATTCGAACAGGTAACGCAGACCGGCCTTGGAGGCACCGTAGGCTTCCGCCCGGGGCAGCGGCAGGTAGGTCACCGAGCTGGCCATGCCGATCAGATGCGGCGCGGTGCCCTTGCGCAGCAACGGCAGGGCGGCTTCGATGCAATAGCTGCTGGCCAGCAGATTGGTACGCACCACGTGCTCGATGATCGACGCGTCGAATTGCCGGGCGTCGACGTATTCACAGGTCCCGGCATTGAGAATCACCGAATCCAGCGAGCCCCAGGTCTCGCTGATCTGCTGACCGATCTCACGCACGGTCTGACTATTGGTCAAGTCTCCGGGCACCACCAGCACTTGGCCCGGGTAGCGCTGGGACAAGACTTTCAAGGGCGCCACCTGACGCGAACTGACGGCCAGATGCGCGCCGCTTTTCAGAATCTCTTCGGCCAGCGCGGCGCCGATGCCACTGCTGGCTCCGGTCAGCCAATAACGCCGTGGAGGTGTACGACTCATCCCATTCTCCTTTTCAGCCAGGCGATCACCCGGCCCAATACGGGTAAATGTTCATACAGCATGGCCCCGGCATCGAAGTAATCCCGGTGGCGATAAACCTTGTCGCGCCAGAGCAGATGCGAACACCCGGCGACGCGAATCAAACGACCACCGGCCAGACGCGGGTGGCGGTAACTCATGACCCAGCGCAGGTAACCTTCACAGTCACCGATCTGGTCGAAGCCGTGGAAATCGAAACGCAGCTCGCTGACGTTGGCGTACAGCTCGCTGAAGTAATGACGCAGTTGCGCCAGCCCCTGCACTTCATGCAGCGGATCGGTGAAGTGAATGTCATCGCTGTACAGCTCGCCCAGACGCTGCAAGTTGTCTTTGTCCAGCTCGGCGAACTGACGGGCGAAGCGGCGCAGGAATTCACTCATGGACTTCTCCCGTGGACGAACGCGACGGCAGGCTCTTGAAGGCCGCCAGCGCCCGTTCGCGCGAAGCCCCGAGATTGACGATCGGCGACGGATAGTTGGCGACGCCGAACAGTCCACCGACACTGGCCGGGTTGTGTACTTCTTTCTTGTTCAGGCCGGCGAGTTCGGGCAACCAGTGCTTGATGAACAGGCCTTCGCTGTCGAATTTTTCCGATTGGCTGATCGGGTTGAAAATGCGGAAGTACGGCGCCGAATCGGTGCCGGTCGATGAGCTCCATTGCCAGCCGCCGTTGTTCGCCGCCAGATCGCCGTCGATCAAGTGACGCATGAAAAAGCGCTCGCCTTCACGCCAGTCGATCAGCAGGTTCTTGGTCAGGAACATCGCCACCACCATCCGCAGGCGGTTGTGCATCCAGCCGGTTTCCAGCAGTTGGCGCATGGCCGCATCGATGATCGGCAAACCGGTGCGTGCTTCTTGCCAGGCCGCCAGATCGCCCGGCGCATCACGCCAGGCCAGCGCCTCGGTTTCCGGGCGAAACGCGCGGTGGCGCGAAACCCGTGGGTAGCCGACCAGAATGTGTTTATAGAACTCGCGCCACAGCAGCTCGTTGATCCAGGTCACCGCGCCGACCTTGCCGCTGTCGAACTCGCCCTGATTGCTTTGCAGGGCCGCCTGCAGGCATTGGCGTGGCGAGATCACCCCGGCGGCGAGATACGGCGAAAGTTGGCTGGTGCCGGGCTTGGCCGGAAAATCGCGCTCGCTCTGGTAGTAGTCGATCTGCGCGTCGGCGAAGGTATCGAGGCGGCGCCGGGCTTCCTGCTCGCCGGCCGGCCACAGCGCACGCAAGGACTCGCTCGGCGTTGCAAAACCGGCGACGGCTGCCGGTACCGGATCGCTGTCGATATTCAGCTTTGCCTGTTTGCCGGGCGTCTTCACCAGCGCCGGCATCGAGCGATGCAGGCGTTCGTAGCAGACCTTGCGGAACTGGCTGAACACCTGAAAGTAGGTGTCGGTTTTGGTCAGCACCGTGCCGGGCTTGAACAGCAGTTGGTCAAGGTAGCTGTGGAAAACGATGCCTTTGGTCTTCAGGGCCACGGCCACGGCGGCGTCGCGCTGGCTTTCGTGGATGCCATATTCCTCATTGACGTGCACGGCCTGGACATTCAATTGCACGCAAAGCTCAAGCAGCACCGCCGGGGCCTGATCCCAATGATCAGCGGTGCGCAGCAGCAACGGAATGTTCAGCTCGCCGAGGCGGCTGCTCAGCTCACGCAGGTTGCGCAGCCAGAAGTCGACCTTGCATGCGGCGTCGTCGTGTTCCAGCCACTGCTGCGGGCTCAACAGATACACGGCAACCGTCGGCCCGCGCGCTGCGGCGGCCGCGAGAGCGGTGTTGTCATGTTGGCGCAAGTCGCTGCGCAGCCAGATCATTTGCATAGCGGATTCCATTAAATCAGCCCACGCTGGACGAGTGCCTGATGCGCCGAGAGCGGATCTTCGGCCAGGATCAAATCAGCGGTTTCGCCAGTTCTTACGGACAACTCGGTCTGGTGGATGCATACCGTTGGTCCGACCAGCAATGTGGGGGCACTGACGCCATTCAGCAGTTTTGGCAGCTGCGCCAGGTTCATCGCCTTGCTGGAATACAGCAGCACGCCGCGCGCTTGCAGATGATCGACCGCCAGCGCCAGTTCTCCGGCCGATAGCGGCCAGTCGAACACTTGCACCGGGCAATCGGCGCTGCTGATCAGCCACGCGCAGAGCCACAGGTGCGGTTCCAGCGGCAGGTCCGAGTGATTGATCAACAGCAGCGGCGCAGTGTGTAACTGTCGATTGTTATGGTAGATGCGCGCGCCGAATTTGCTGCGTAACCAGGAATAAAAGAACACCCGCTCCATCTGCGCACCGAACTGGCATTGCCAGCGCTGCTCGAGTTCGGTCAGCAGCGGCAGCAGCAACTGCTCACACAGGGTGCGCGGCGGATACAGGGCCATGGCCTGGTTGATGCTGTCGTCGAGGTTGCGCTCGTTGAGGTGGGTGACGGCGTCGAGCAATACGTTGCGCTGGCGCTGCCAGTCGTTTTCCACCGTTTCGGTAAAGGCTTGCGGGGTGTCGAGCAACGGCTTGACCTGACTGACCGCCACGCCCCGGTTGAGCCAGGTCAGGATGGTCAGAATTTGCTGCACATGTTCGCTGGAATACAGGCGATGGCCCTTGGGTGTGCGTTGCGGCACGATCAGCCCGTAACGGCGCTCCCAGGCGCGCAGGGTGATGGCGTTGACGCCGGTCTGCCGCGCCACTTCGCGGATCGGCAGCCAGCCCTCGTCGAGGGCTTTCTTGAAGTCTGCACCCAGGTCTTCCTGGGCGCTGGTGTCGAGTGTGTCGTTCATCAAATGGCGTTTCGCAGGCTGAGGTTTTCCGGATGCGGCTGCAAGTAAACCTGCTGCGCAATGTAGGGATCCGGGTGTAGGCGAAAGTGGTGCTTGAGCAAGGTCAACGGCACCACCAGCGGCACGATGCCGTGGCGGTACTGGCCGATCACATGCTGCATTTCCTGTTTGTCTTCAGGGCTGATCGCCTGTTTCAGGTAGCCGCTGATGTGTTGCAGGACATTGCTGTGGGTGCGGCGGGTGGCGCATTTCTTCAACGCGCTCATCAACTCGCTGAAATAGTGTGGGCCGAGTTCGACCGGATTGGTCTTGCCCATGTTGCCCAGCAGTTTGCCCAGGGCTTTGTATTGCTCCGGGTTGTGCGCCATCAGCAGGTATTTGTAGCGCGAGTGAAATTCGGTCAGTGCGCGGCGGCTCAAGCCTTGTTCGAGCACCTGCTGCCAGGCGCTGTAGGCGAGCACGCGGGTGATGAAGTTTTCCCGCAGCACTGGATCGTTCAGGCGTCCGGCTTCTTCCACCGGCAGGTCAGGGTGCTGCGCGCAGAACGCCTGGGCATAGATGCCACGGCCGCCGCCATTCACCGGGGCGCCGTTGGCGTGATAGACCTTGACCCGCTCCAGACCGCACGAAGGCGACTGCTGCATGAAGATGTAGCCGCAGATGTCATCGAGTTCACCGGCCATTTTCTGCCCGTAGGCGGCCAGCGGTTCAGTCACATTGATTTGCGGATTGACTGTGCCGACGGCTTCGGGAGCATCCGGATCGCCGACCAGACGGATCGGTTCACGAGGGATGCCCAGGCCAATGGCAACTTCGGGGCACACCGGAACGAATTCGAAATGTTCAGCCAGGGTGCGGCTGCACAGCCGCGATTCTTTGTGCCCACCGTTGTAGCGCACTTCAGCGCCCATCAGGCAGGCGCTGATGGCGATTTTGGGCCGGGATGCAGAAAGGTCGGACATGCACACCTCGAATCTATTCCTGTACAGACAGTTAGCTCTGTACAACTTTTCTTCAGCATAGATTCATACGTGTACAAGTCAAATCATTTGTATAAGTTTTTCCAGGTTTACACGATCGACTGTGGGAGCGGGCTTGCTCGCGAAGGCGTCAGCTCAGCTGGATCAATGTGACTGACACAGCGCTTTCGCGAGCAAGCCCGCTCCCACAGGGAAATCATTTCCAGCCCAGTAACCAGTGATCGTTGTTCTTCAGCGTCTGCCAATCGAGGCGTTCTGCGCGCTTGGTCAACACCGCCTGCAACTCAATCTCCAGCACCGTACCTTCCTCATCGCGGAACAGCTCGGTGACCAGAAAATGCTTTTCGCGGTTTTGCGGGTGGGCTGCTGTCCACTTCGACAGCAGCAGTTTTTGCGGATTGATACGGTTCACTGCAGGTTCTCGTGCAAGCGGCGCGCGGCTTCCTGACCGCTGAGCCAGGCGCCTTCGACACGGCCGGACAGGCACCAGTCGCCGCAGGCGTACAGGCCCAGGTCGGCATCGGCCAGCGTGCCCCATTCGTGGCCGGTCGCAGGGCGAGCGTAGAGCCAGCGGTGGGCGAGGCTGAAGGTCGGAGGGGGCATTGCACTGTGCAGCAGTTCGGCGAAAGCGCCATGCAGTTGCTCGATCACCGCTTCCTTGGGCAGATCGATGTGTTGTCGGCTCCAGGCGCTGCTGGCGTGCAGTACCCAAGTGTCGCAAGTGGTGTCGCGCCCCGGTTTACTGCGGTTGCGCGCCAGCCAGTCGATGGGGCTGTCCTGCACGAAGCAACCTTCGATCGGCGTATCCAGTGGCGTATCGAAGGCGAGGGCGACGGCCCAGGTCGGGTCCATTTTCACCCCGGCGGCCGCACCGGCCAGTTTCGGCGCCGCGGCCAGCAATGCAGTGGCTTGCGGTGCTGGCGTCGCGATCACCACGTGGCTGAACGGGCCGTGGGTGAAGCCTTCGGCGTCCTGCAGGTGCCAGTGTTCTTCCCCGCGAAAGACTTCGGTGATGCGGCAGGCGAAGTGGACTTCCAGATCACCGAGCAAGCCTCGGGTGATAGCACTCATGCGCGGTGTGCCGACCCAGCGGATCTGCTCGTCCGGCGACAGGTTCAGTTTTCCACCCTGAAAGGTATAGAGCTGCGGCGTCCATTCGGCGACCCAGCCCAGGCTTTGCCAGCGTTGCACCTCGGTGACGAAACGCCGGTCACGGGCGGTGAAGTATTGCGCACCCATGTCCAGAGAACCGGCGTCGCTGCGTTTGCTCGACATGCGCCCGCCACTGCCGCGGCTTTTGTCGAAGAGCTGGACGGTGTGTCCGGCGTCTGTCAGGGCCTGGGCGGCGGAGAGTCCGGCGATGCCGGTGCCGATGATTGCGATAGGTACAGTCATAGGGGCCTCGTTTTACCTTTCTGTACAGACTACGCCGTCAATGAAACCTGTACAATTTTGTTTTTTGGTATAACTTCTAGCGTTCTCGTTCTGACAGCTTGGCCTATGGTTAAACAATAGAGCCTGCCCGATAGAAAAGATCCCTGCTTATAAAAATAGACTAGTGATCCGGGTAAAACGCCACGCGAGGAAGATGTCATGCGCATATTGCTGACCGGCGGTACTGGTTTGATAGGCCGTCAGCTCTGCCGACACTGGTCGGGACAGGGCCATCAGCTGACGGTGTGGAGTCGGCGTCCGGAAAAAGTCGCGAAAATCTGTGGCGCGCAGGTGCGCGCGATTGCGCGTCTCGAAGACTTCGGCGACGAGCCGCTGGACGCGGTGGTCAACCTGGCCGGTGCGCCGATTGCTGATCGGCCATGGACCCATCGGCGCAAGGCGTTGTTGTGGAGCAGCCGCATCACCCTCACCGAAACCCTGCTGGCCTGGCTGGAAACGCGTCAGCAGAAACCGGGTTTGTTGATCTCCGGCTCTGCTGTCGGCTGGTACGGCGATGGCGGTGAACGTGAGCTGACCGAAGATTCGCCGCCAGTGATCGACGACTTTGCCAGTCAGTTGTGCATTGCCTGGGAAGAAACCGCCCAGCGTGCCGAAGGTCAGGGCATCCGTGTGGTGCTGGTGCGTACCGGGTTGGTGCTGTCGGCCGAGGGCGGCTTTTTGTCGCGGCTGTTGCTGATGTTCAAACTCGGTCTGGGCGGGCCTTTGGGCAATGGCCGGCAGTGGATGCCGTGGATTCACATCGATGATCAAATCGCCCTGATTGATTTTCTTCTGCACCGCGATCAGGCGAGCGGTCCTTATAATGCCTGCGCGCCCAAACCGGTGCGCAATCGCGAGTTTGCCAAAACGCTGGGCAGCGTGCTGCACCGCCCGGCGTTCATGCCGATGCCGGCCCTGGCCTTGAAGGTCGGGCTTGGCGAAATGTCATCGCTGTTGCTGGGTGGCCAACGCGCCATGCCGGCACGCTTGCTGGAAGCGGGTTTCACTTTCCAGTTCACGGATTTGCGCGCGGCCCTGGATGATCTCTCCGGCCGCCTTTGAAATAGGACGATGCATGACCGATCACGCCTTGCTTCTGGTCAACCTGGGTTCTCCGGCCTCCACCTCGGTGGCCGATGTACGCCGCTACCTCAATCAATTTCTGATGGACCCGTATGTGATCGACCTGCCGTGGCCGGTGCGGCGGTTGTTGGTGTCGCTGATCCTGATCAAGCGCCCCGAGCAATCGGCCCATGCCTACGCTTCGATCTGGTGGGAGGAGGGCTCGCCGCTGGTGGTGCTCAGCCGTCGTCTGCAACAGCAGATGACCACCCAGTGGAGCCACGGTCCGGTAGAGCTGGCCATGCGTTACGGCGAGCCGTCGATTGAAACCAGGTTGCTGCAGCTGGTCGCAGCAGGGCACAAGCGCATCACGCTGGCGCCGCTCTATCCACAGTTCGCCGACAGCACCACGACCACGGTGATCGAAGAAGCCAGGCGGGTGATTCGCGAGAAGAAACTCGACGTGCAGCTTTCAGTGCTGCAACCGTTTTACGACCAGCCGGAATACATCGACGCACTGGTCGCCAGCGCCACGCCGCATTTGCAGCAGGACTACGATCACTTGCTGCTGAGCTTCCATGGCTTGCCGGAACGGCACCTGACCAAGCTCGATCCGACCGGTAACCACTGCTTGAAAAACGCGGATTGCTGCCAGAATGCTTCGCCGGCCGTGCTTGCCACCTGTTACCGCGCCCAGTGCATGCGCACCGCCTCTGAATTCGCCAGGCGCGCGGGCATTGCCGATGGCAAATGGTCGGTGTCGTTTCAGTCGCGTCTGGGGCGGGCGAAGTGGATCGAACCCTACACCGAAGCGCGGCTGGATGAGCTGGCGAAAAGCGGCGTGAAGAAGATTCTGGTGATGTGCCCGGCGTTCGTTGCCGACTGCATCGAGACGCTGGAAGAGATCGGTGATCGCGGCAAGGAACAGTTCCGCGAAGCGGGGGGCGAGGAGTTGGTGCTGGTGCCGTGCCTGAATGATGAGCCGCAATGGGCGAAGGCGTTGGCGACCCTCTGCGAAAGAGCGCCGCTGGCCCTGTAGCTGTTGTGGCGAGGGAGCTTGCTCCCGCTGGGCTGCGAAGCAGCCCCAAACCCTGCGGACGCGGTTCACAGAAATACCGCATCCGCCGAGTTTATGACTGCTTCGCAGTCAAGCGGGAGCAAGCTCCCTCGCCACAGGTAAGGCGCCAGATTTTAGATCAGCGGCTCATCCGCCTTCTTGTTCTTCCAGCCATCATTGCCTGGCAGGATCAGGTTCAGCGCAATCGCCACCACCGCGCACAGCGCGATGCCTTTGAGGCCGAAGTCATCCGGGCCAGTACCGGTGCCGACCAGCACACCGCCGATACCGAACACCAGGGTCACCGACACGATCACCAGATTACGCGCCTCGCCGAGGTCGATCTTGTGGCGGATCAGGGTGTTCATCCCCACCGCCGCGATCGAACCGAACAGCAGGCACAGAATCCCGCCCATCACCGGCACCGGAATGCTTTGCAGCAGCGCGCCGAACTTGCCGATGAACGCCAGGGTGATGGCGAAGATCGCCGCCCAGGTCATGATTTTCGGGTTGTAGTTCTTGGTCAGCATTACCGCGCCGGTCACTTCGGCGTAGGTGGTGTTTGGCGGGCCGCCAAACAGACCGGCCGCCGTGGTGGCGATGCCGTCACCCAGCAGGGTACGGTGCAGGCCAGGCTTCTTCAGATAGTCGCGACCGGTCACGCTACCTACGGCAATCACGCCGCCGATGTGCTCGATGGCCGGAGCCAGGGCTACCGGAACAATGAACAGGATCGCCTGCCAGTTGAACTCCGGCGCGGTGAAGTGCGGCAGCGCAAACCATGGCGCCGCCGCAATCTTCGCGGTATCGACCACGCCGAAATAGAACGACATGGCGAAACCCACCAGCACCCCGGAAATGATCGGCACCAGACGGAAGATGCCTTTACCGAACACCGCCACGATCAACGTGGTCAGCAGCGCCGGCATCGAGATCATCATCGCGGTCTGGTAGTGGATCAGCTCGGAGCCGTCGCCCGCCTTGCCCATTGCCATGTTCGCGGCAATCGGCGCCATGGCCAGGCCGATGGAAATGATTACCGGACCAATCACCACCGGTGGCAGCAAGCGATCGATGAAACCGGTGCCCTTGATCTTCACGGCGAGGCCGAGGAAGGTGTAGACGAAACCGGCTGCCATCACGCCGCCCATGGTCGCGGCGAGGCCGAACTGGCCCTTGGCGAGAATGATCGGGGTGATGAAGGCAAAGCTCGATGCAAGGAATACCGGCACCTGACGCCCGGTGACGATCTGGAACAGAATCGTCCCCAGACCCGCGGTGAACAATGCCACGTTCGGGTCAAGGCCGGTGATCAGCGGCATCAGCACCAGGGCGCCGAACGCTACGAACAGCATCTGGGCGCCGGACAGCACCGTGCGCCAGAGCGGATCGTTGAACTCTTGCTGCATGCTCACGCGTCCTTCTGCTTGGTACCGAAGATCTTGTCACCGGCATCGCCAAGCCCTGGGATGATGTACCCGTGTTCGTTCAGACGCTCATCGATGGACGCGGTGTAGATGGTCACGTCCGGGTGAGCCTTTTCTACGGCAGCAATGCCTTCCGGCGCGGCTACCAGGACCATGGCGCGGATGTCCTTGCAACCGGCTTTCTTCAGCAGGTCGATGGTCGCAACCATGGAGCTGCCGGTGGCGAGCATCGGGTCGATGATCATCGCCAACCGTTCGTCGATTTCCGGAACCAGTTTTTCCAGATAAGTGTGCGCTTGCAGGGTTTCTTCATTGCGGGCAACGCCCACAGCGGAAACCTTGGCACCCGGGATCAGGCTCAGCACGCCTTCGAGCATGCCGATGCCGGCGCGCAGGATCGGCACGACGGTGATTTTCTTGCCGGCGATTTTCTCCACCGACACCGTGCCGCACCATCCTGCGATATCGTAGGATTCGAGCGGCAGATCTTTTGTAGCTTCATAGGTCAACAGAGCGCCGACTTCCTGAGCAAGCTCACGGAAATTCTTGGTGCTGATATCGGCGCGGCGCATCAGGCCGAGTTTATGGCGGATCAGCGGATGGCGGATCTCGAGGATGGGCATGGAAAAACTCCGGCGGCGGGCAAAAAAACCGGCCTAGATTAATCTATCCGAGGGTGATGTCCTATAGGACATTGAGTACGTTAGTCCATTAAGGCTTGATTCGACCTCACGGGATGCGTACCTTTGCCCGCTTTTCCGAAAACATCCCCCTGGAGAGCGCCATGTCCGCTGATCTCGAGCATATCCGTCAAATCATGCGAGAGGCTGACTGCCTGTACACCGAATCTGAAGTCGAGGCCGCCATCGCCCGCGTCGGTGCACAAATCAACGAACAACTGGCCGATAGCAACCCGGTGGTGTTCTGCGTGATGAACGGCGGCCTGATCTTCTCCGGCAAACTGCTGACTCACCTGCAATTTCCGCTGGAAGCGTCCTACCTGCACGCGACCCGTTATCGCAACGAAACCAGCGGCGGCGACCTGTTCTGGAAAGCCAAGCCGGAAGTCTCGTTCATCGACCGCGACGTGCTGATCATCGACGACATCCTCGACGAAGGTCACACCCTGGGCGCGATCATCGACTTCTGCAAACACGCCGGCGCGCGCAAAGTGCACACCGCCGTGCTGATCGACAAGGATCACGACCGCAAGGCGCGTCCTGACCTGAAAGCAGACTTCGTCGGCCTGCCATGCGTTGACCGTTACATCTTCGGTTACGGCATGGACTACAAAGGCTACTGGCGCAACGCCAACGGGATCTTTGCCGTTAAAGGCATGTAAGAACCCTGCACTATCCCCTGTAGGAGTGAGCCTGCTCGCGATAGCGATCTGTCAGCAATGTTGATGTTGACTGATACGACGCTATCGCGAGCAGGCTCACTCCTACAGTTGTTTTGTGTGTGCTGATCCATCTGCTACCCCCATGCTAGAGTGCTCGGCCCCGCCCCCGGAGCATGTCATGAGCCTTTTGATCCGCAGCCTTGCCGCCCTGTTGCTGACCCTCAGCCTGCCCCTGGCCGCCGCCCCGGCGCCGATGCACAGTCAATTTCTGCCGCCAGACGACCTGACCCTGCGCGATGCCGAGCCCGAGCAGCAACAACTGCTGCAAGTCACCGATTATTCGGTGGTGGTCGGTGCGCAACGCCAGTCCAATCAACAGCCGATTCCGGTCACGTCGCCGCTGATGATCCGCCTCAAGGGCAAGTCGTTGAACAAGGGCGCGACCATCACCCAGGTGCTGGTCAATTTCGATGGCGAAAGCAAGAGCCTGAAAAAACCGGTTTATGACGACAAGAGCAAGACCCTGACCCTGTATTACCCGCTGGCCCAGTACCGGGTAGTGATCGATCTGCTGCGCAACGACACCGTCTATGTGCAATTCCTCAGTTACGCCAACGGCCACATCTGGGCCGATCTGCACACCGGGGCCGTTCGTTCGCGTTGAGCCTTGTAGCGGGGCAGGGGTAAACTGCCCGCCCCGTGTAATGTCTGCGAGCTGGAGTCGGCAATGCGTAAAGATAAGAAACAGGTGATTGGTGACGAGATCGGCGATGAGCAGATCAAGCTGTTCCTCGATTTTGAGCCGGTCGACGCCACTTCGCCGTCGCTGCACAAACTGGTCAAGGCCTATCGCGGCCTGCGCATCGATGACTTCGAACGCTTTCTGACCTTCTTCGTTGCCGCTGGCTACGACGTCGATGGCAAGGATGAGCAGGGCAAGACCTTCGTTGAGCTGATCGCCGATCAGCGCAACGCCCCTGAGTACATCGAGCTGATCGACAAGGCTCGCGGTTAAGATCAAAAGATCGCAGCCTGCGGCAGCTCCTACATGGGATTTGTGCTTGCCCTGTAGGAGCTGCCGAAGGCTGCGATCTTTTGCTTCTGTCAGGCATAAAAAAACGCCCCGGATGGGGCGTTTTTTTATGCTGCAAGATCAAGCGAAGCTTGGGGTCTCGCTGCTTTCTTCAACCAGTTCCAGCGCGATGTTGTTCTGCGTGTTGATCTTGCGATACAGCGCAGCATCGGTTTCCAGGACCTTCTCGCGGGCCGGGAAGATCTCCGCCAGTTTGGCTGCCCACTCACCCTTGGCCTTGGCCGGGAAGCATTTCTCGATCAGCTCGAGCATGATCGAAACGGTCACCGAAGCGCCTGGCGAAGCGCCGAGCAGTGCAGCCAGAGAGCCGTCTTTCGCCGCAACCAGTTCGGTACCGAATTGCAGGATGCCGCCCTTTTTCGGGTCTTTCTTGATGATCTGTACCCGTTGGCCGGCCACTTCCAGGCGCCAGTCTTCGGCTTTCGCCTCCGGGTAGAAGCGGCGCAGGGAGTCCAGGCGCTGCTCCATCGATTGCATCACTTCGCTGACCAGGTACTTGGTCAGGTCCATGTTGTTTTTCGCCACTGCCAGCATCGGGCCGATGTTGCTGGCGCGAACCGACAGCGGCAGGTCCATGAAGGAGCCGTGCTTGAGGAACTTGGTGGTGAAGCCGGCGTATGGCCCGAACAGCAGGGATTTCTTGCCGTCGACCACGCGGGTGTCCAGGTGCGGCACCGACATTGGTGGTGAACCGACCGCGGCCTGGCTGTAGACCTTGGCCTGGTGATGCTTGACCACTTCCGGGTTATCGCAACGCAGCCACTGGCCGCTGATCGGGAAGCCGCCGAAGCCTTTGCTTTCTTCGATGCCCGAAGCCTGCAGCAGCGGCAGGGCCGCGCCACCGGCGCCGAGGAAGACGAATTTGGCGTCGACTTCACGGCTGCTGCCGCTGTTGACGTCCTTGATGCTCACCGTCCAGCCGGCGCCGTTGCGCTTGAGGCCGGTCACGCGCTTGCAGTATTTGACCTGGGTGTCCGGTGCGCTGGTCAGGTGCTTGAGCAACTGATTGGTCAGGGCGCCGAAGTTGACGTCGGTACCATTCATCACGCGGGTGGCAGCCAGCACTTCGTCCGGCGAGCGGCCCGGCATCATCAGCGGCATCCACTCGGCCATCTTGGCCTTGTCTTCGGTGTATTCCATGTCGGCGAAGGCGTGGTGCTTGTGCAACACGTTGAAGCGTTCCTTGAGGAACGACACGCCTTTGTCACCCTGAACGAAGCTCAGGTGCGGCACCGGGCTGATGAAGGATTTGCACGAGCCGAAGGTGCCTTTCTTGGTCAGGTACGACCAGAACTGCTTGGACACTTCGAACTGGGTGTTGATGTGAACGGCTTTCTTGATGTCGACGCTGCCGTCGGCTGCCTGCGGCGTGTAGTTCAGCTCGCACAGGCCGGCGTGGCCGGTACCGGCGTTGTTCCACGGGTTGGAACTCTCCGCAGCACCGGAATCCATCAACTCGACGACTTCCAGCTTGATCGCCGGGTCGAGCTCTTTGAGCAGTACTGCCAGGGTGGCACTCATGATGCCGGCCCCAACCAGAACTACGTCGACTGCTTCGTTATGCGCCATTTAACGCGTCTCCAAAATCTGCAGCACCAAATTGTCGGCATGGCTGCCAGGGAGTGACGGGGCAAGTCAGTTGCGCCCCAGATACCCATGGTCAGGTTCGTCATGTCCGAATCTTCGCAATTTTTCGCAACTTCGACGGATGCATGCGGCCTGGCTTCAAGAGTTGCATGAACTCATTTCAGCACGCGGCTGGCAATTCGACTTATGGTCGAGACATCCGTTTTGTGCAACCAAATCCGTAGCGGACAGGCTTCAGGCTCCGATGTTCGAGGTATCCCCGGTCCTGTGTCGTTGGGCTGTTTCAGACGCTAATGGTGCATGTTCAGACGCAAAACTATTCATTTGCTCGCCACACTCTTGTGAAGTTGTGAAAACCCGTTTTTTTCACGCTCTTTTGAAGACGTGAACCTCAAAAAGGGCTGTCCAGGCCTGGCACCGTGCCCGCAAAGGCAAAACAACGCGGTGGCCGAGCGTATGACAGCTCTGCAGATTCGCGAAAAGCGGGGTTTTGCCGGAAGAACAGGCAAGCGCGCCAACTTCACTCGATCTGTGTGGGCGGCTCTCTGTGGGCGATTTTGATGGCTAATGCTGGGCATTGCCGGTGTTGCGGGGCCCGATCAGGAGACGTCCTTATAATCGGGGGGAGATTGTATCGAAGAAATGCTGGCAGTTGCTCGTGTTTAATGACTTTTATTAGGCATCCGGTCAGATGCTCAACATCGCTTGCACGCGTGCGCGGGGCTGCGACGCTATGACGCGGGCGCTGGCGGGCAGTGGCTGGTGCAACCAGTTGAGACGGATTTCTTCGATTTCCACCCAGCCATCGCCCATCGGTTGCAGGCTGCACTGCTTGAATGCCTGGCAGTGACCGTTGCGGTCGAGCAGGGCAAAGCTGCGGTGCAGCGGACGTGGAGCGAACAACGAGATCAGATAACGCATGGCCAGGTACCTTGTTGGAGGACTGGTTTGAAGCTTGCCAAGTGGCCGTGACGCCAAGGTGTATGGGCGGTGAATAATCTGTGACAGGAACCGCATTCCCATGGGCGGGTCAGACATTCGAGTATTCACTGTCGAGTGCTGGTTACCCGCAGTGGCCCACCGCTATACTGCCGGCCTGTTTGTGCCTGATTCTGGAGAAAAGAGCATGTTGCAACGCCTGTTGTTCGGTTTGATCACTGTGACCAGTTTGACCCTGGTTGGCTGCGCCCACAGCCCGCAACAACTGAGCCCGGAACCCAAGCTGACCACTCAGTTGGCCCCGGTCGGCCATGGCCAGCAAGTGGTGGTGCGCGTGGTTGACGGTCGTCCGTCGCCAACCCTCGGCACCCGTGGCGGCCTGTACCCGGAAACCAGCGCCATCACCGTGCAGCGTGAGCAGATCCTGCCGAAGCTGCAGGCGCAGGCTGAAGCCGCGGTGCGTCTGCTCGGCTTCACCCCGACCAGCAACGGGATGAACGCGCCGCAACTGACCGTGACCCTGACCGAGCTGAAGTACCAGTCGCCGAAAGAAGGCATGTACGTGACCGAAGCCACCATCGGCGCGACCTTCCGCTCCGATGTGCAGAGCGGCAACCGTCGCTACAGCGGCCGCTACGGTGCTTCGCTGGACCAGCGCTTCGGCATGGCGCCGAACCAGGAAACCAACACCAAGCTGGTCAGCGACGTGTTGAGCGATGCCTTGACCCGTCTGTTCAAGGACCCGACCGTAGGTCAGATCCTCGCCGAGTAAGCTGTTCGGCAGATGTGCAAAAGCCCGGCGCCAGTGATGGCGCCGGGCTTTTTAATGTCCACTGATTCCCCGCTAATCCCCTGTAGGAGCTGCCGAAGGCTGCGATCTTTTGATCTCGTTTTTGAAAATCAAAGTCAAAAGATCGCAGCCTGCGGCAGCTCCTACAGGGGGGCGGTGTTATTCAGGCAGCCTGGGAGTAGAAGTCGAGCATGCTCACGCCGGTCAGCAGATCAGTCTCCGGCAAGTCCGCGTGCTGATGCCCGCCGAGGGCGCAATACACCAGCCAGTGGCGATCCTGAACATTGAAGGCAAGACTGCCGACGAGGCTCTGTTGTTCGTCGGTCGGGGTGATGAGGTACAGGCGATCCTGGTTTTCGGCGTGAAGCATGTCGCGTTCCATGTGTGTTTCGAGGCGCGCATGGTGGCCGATGTAAATGACGATGCCGTGACACAGGGCAGCCATCGGGCGATTGTCAGGTTATTTGTCGCAAAGGGTAGGGTAGTGGAGGCGTGTTTCGGTAGAATCCGCGCCGCGGTCGTCGATCTGGCGCCTGCCACACCGATTCAGTTCCGAGGTCTGTGATGTCGCTGCACTTGATGACGCTGTTTACCGCCCATCCCGCCAAATTGATCAACCTGCTGGCACTGGCACTGGCCTTTCCAGGCAGTTGGCTGCTGCACGCGACCCGCCGTCGTGAACAACGTGCTCTGGCCAGCATCGCCGCTCAACGCCAGGCTCAACCGAATGCCGAACCGATTCTGGATTGGGCAACGTTGCGCATGAACCGCTTTTTCTACCGCTTCGGTTTTGCCTGCCTCGGCCTGGCCCTGATCGTTTCCTGGATCAGTACCCGCTTCTAAGGACAGCACAAACCCTTGTGGCGAGGGAGCTTGCTCCCGCTGGGCTGCGAAGCGGCCCCGATTCAGGTAAACGCGGTTTTTCAGGTATACCGCGTGATCTGGTTTTGCGACTGCTGCGCAGCCGAGCGGGAGCAAGCTCCCTCGCCACAAGGTTTGATTGAATCAGATAAAAAAACGGCGCCCCGAGGGCGCCGTTTTTGCGTCGAGTGGAAAGCGCTTACAACGGCAACCCGGCTTTTACGCGGTACTGATTACGCACCGGCGTCGCATATTGCAGCACCAGATACGGACGGTGCTCCTCAGGGCAGGCGTCCAGCCGGCGCTGCCATTCTTCCTGCGCCTTGGCCAGTTCATCCGCCGGGAACACCTCGGCGGCCTTCGGCACGTTCAGTTGCGGATCGGCATCGGCCCACATCGCATACGCCAGGTAATGCACCGGGAACAGGCGATAACCGCCGAGAATCTGCTTGTCCATCTCGACCGCCAATTGCTTGGTGTCTTCGAACAGCTCGGTGATCGGCGCGGCGAAGTTCACGTGTACCCGGCCCTTGTAGCCGGTGATGCCCTTGGCGATGCTCACGTCATCCTCGCCCGGTGCCTTGGTGTAGGTGCCGGTGGTGGCGCGGATGTACAACTCGCGGGCCTTGGCCTGATCGCATGGGTCGTATTCGTAGCTGATCGACACCGGGGTCAGGTTCAGCGACTGAATCACTTCGCCGAACGGCTCGTCCTTGCGGCTCATGTGGAACATCTTGAGGATCGCCGACTCGGTGCGGTCGTCACCATCCTTCGCCCGGCCCTCGGCCTGAGCGATCCAGATCGACGCGCAGTCGTTGCGGATCGAGTGGTTAATGTACGCCGACAGCAACTGATACGCCGCCATCTTCTCGCGGCGCCCGGTGATCGAGCGGTGCACGATGAAGCTCTTGTTCAGGCGCATCAGGTCGCTGACAAAAGGCTTTTGCAGCAGGTTGTCACCGATCGCGATGCGCGGGGTCGGCAGGCCGGCGTGGTACACGGCATAGTTGACGAAGGCCGGGTCCATCACGATGTCGCGGTGGTTGGCGATAAACAGGTAGGCGCTGCCGGACTTGAATTGCTCGACACCGGTGTAGGTCACGCCATCAGTAGCGCGCTCGATGGTGTGGTCGACGTAAAACTCGACTTTGTCCTGCAAAGTGGCCACGGAGGTCACGTCGGCAAACTCACGACGCAGCCGATGGGCTATAAGTGGTTTGAGCATCCAGCCGAAGGCACCGGCAAAACGCGGGAAGCGGAAGTGGGTGAGGATATCTAGAAACGCCTTGTCGCCGAGCAGTCTTGCCAGTACCGCAGGTACTTCGCTGTCGTCGTAAGGTCGGATGGCATCGAATTCGCCCATCATGCTCTCTTGTTGGAAACGGCTAGGGTAAGTAAAGGTTTTGATCGAAAACCAACGGGGCACGGTCTGAAAAGGTAGCCAGACAAAAATAGCCCTGCAAATAGACCGGCGATTATACGCACAAGTCACCTGGGAGACCGCGATGCTGGAAAGCGCACTGTATGAATGTCCGTATTGTGGTGAAGAGGTCGAGACGACAGTGGACTTGTCCGGAGGCGATCAGACCTACATCGAGGACTGTCAGGTGTGTTGTCGACCGATCACGTTTGTCTTGCAGGTGCATGGCGAAGATTGGTTTCTGGAAGTCTTCAGCGAAAACGAATGAGGGGGCGCCCATGCAGCGAATCTACGAGCCGGAAAACCTGATGGAAGGCGAGATGCTCAAGGGCATGCTCGCCAGCGAGGGCATCGAGGCGCACCTGGTGGGCCGGGATCTGCTCGGCGGCACCGGGGAATTGCCGATTTTCGGCCTGCTCGGCCTGTCGGTCGAAAACGACCAGGCCGAATACGCCCGCGAACTGATCACCGCGTACAATGCCGCGCTGCCGCTGCCCGGCGATGAACCGGAGAGCTTCCCCGGGACGCTGGTCTGTTAGGCTGACGTTCGTTTTATTTTTGAGTCGTGTTGCGCCATGTGTGGACGTTATGCCCTGTTTCGCTGGAACCGCGATTTCGCGGCCCTGCCCGGATTTCCCGCCGATCAGCAGGCGCAGTGGAACATTTCCCCCAATGATTCGGTGTTGATGCTGCGTGCCGAGGCCGACGGCCAACGCACCCTGGCCCGCGCCCGTTGGGGCCTGACGCCGCCGTGGCTGACCGATCTGTCGCGTACCCCGGCGCATGCCCGGGCCGAAACCGTCGCCGAGCAACCGATGTTCCGCGAGGCGCTGCGCCTGCGTCGTTGTCTGTTGCCGGCCAACGGTTTCTACGAATGGCGCGGCAATCTGCGCAAGCGCCCGTACTGGCTGACGCCGGGGGAGGGTTCGTCGCTGTTTTTCGCGGCGATCTGGGAAGCCTATCCGGTGCAGGAGCAGGTGTGGCTGAGCACCGCCGTCATCACTCAGCCGGCGGCCAGTCAGCGCCGACCGTTGATTCTCGATGAGGCAGGGCAGGCGGCATGGCTCGATCCTGCGACGCCGCTGCATGTGCTGCAGGGCTTGCTTGCCAGTGAACCGACGGCGTTGCGCGAGCGGGTGTTGGCGAATCTGATCAATGATCCGAAGCTCAATGGGCCGGAGTGCCTGACTCCGGGTTGATTTGATGCTGTGCCGCCCTCTTCGCGAGCAAGCCCGCTCCCACAGGTTTTGTGAACGCCGCAAAATTACTGTGGGAGCGGGCTTGCTCGCGAAGGGGCCTTTGGATCAGACCTTGAACTGATTGATCAACCGCCGCTGCTGCTCCGCCAATTTAGTCAGGCCGGCACTTGCCGAACTCGACTCATCCGCACCGCCCGCGACTTCATTCGCCACCTGACCGATATTGATCACGTTGCGGTTGATGTCATCGGCCACTGCGCTCTGTTCTTCCGCCGCACTGGCAATCTGCGTGTTCATGTCATTGATCACCGACACCGCCTGAGTAATCGTCTCCAGCGCCTCGGCCGCTTTCGCCGCGTGCTGCACGCTTTCGTCGGTGCGGTTCTGGCTGTCCTCCATGACCCGCACCACATCGCGGGTGCCCTGTTGCAGTTGCTGAATCATGGTCTGGATTTCTTCGGTGGCCTTCTGGGTCTTCTGCGCCAGATTGCGCACCTCGTCCGCCACCACGGCAAAGCCGCGACCCTGCTCGCCGGCCCGCGCCGCTTCGATCGCCGCGTTCAGCGCCAGCAGGTTGGTCTGCTCGGCGATTCCGCGAATCGCGGTGAGGATCGCGTTGATGTTCTCGCTGTCTTTGGCCAGCGTCTGCACCACGTCCACCGCTTTGCCGATTTCCAGCGCCAGCGCACCAATCGAGTTCGACGTATCACGGACGATCTGCATGCCCTGACCGGCGGCCTGATCCGCATGGCTCGCTGCCTGAGCCGCTTGGGTAGCGTTGCGCGCCACGTCCTGCGCAGTGGCGGTCATTTCCTGCACCGCGGTGGCGACCTGATCGATCTCGGCCATTTGTTTCTGAATGCCGATGTTGGTGCGAATCGCGATGTCGGCAGTGTGCTCGGAGGAATCGCTGACGCTCTGCACCGACGTCACCACCTGCGTGATCATCGCCTGCAACTTGGCGAGGAAGGTGTTGAAGCCCTTGGCAATCGAGCCCAGTTCATCACTGCGATCACTGCTCAAACGACGGGTCAGATCGCCTTCACCTTTGGCAATGTCATCCAGCATGGCGACCATCTGCTTCAGTGGTCGGGCGATGCCGTGACCCACCAGCCAGATCACCAGCAGACCGATGGCCGCAATGATCAGGCCAACCATGGCCATGCCAAAGGTGTCGGATTTGCGCTGTGCATCGAGATCGGCCTGGAGTTTTTGCAGATCGGCCATCACCGCGTTCAACGGCAATTGCAGCATCAGCGTCCAGCGCGCGTCGGTCTGGCCGATGCCGAACGGCAGGTACAGTTCGATGCGGCCCTTGTCTTTGTTCACCGAGTAGGTGACTTCGCCGCGCTTGAGATTGGCCATGTTGGCGATCTGCTCGGCATCGAGGATGTCGCTGACTTTCTCGCCGAATTTGCTCGGGTCCTTGGTGTAGGCGACGATCCGGCCGTTGCCGCCGATCAGGGCCATTTGTCCGGCGCCGCTGTACAGTTTCTGGTTGGCACCGAGGAGCATTTCCTGGATGAAGTTCACCGACAGGTCGGCGCCGACGATGCCCTGGAATGCGCCGTTGAGCATGATCGGTTCAATAAAGGAGGCGAGCATGACGATCTTGTCGCCGACCTTGTACGGCGCCGGATCGATCACGCAGGATTTCTTGCTCTCTTTCGAGCACAGGTAGTACTCGCTGGCCCGTACGCCAGTGGACAGGACTTTCTGGTCGTCGACGTCCGCCAGTTTGTCCAGGCCCAGGGTGCCGTCGTCATTGCGGAACCACCAGGGCAGGAAGCGTCCGTTGGCCGCGTCGATACCGACCACGCGGGTGCCGACGTAGGCCGCGTCATTGTGGTCCAGGGCGTTTTTTTCCCAGCCGATGTAGGTGCCGAGAATTTTCGGGTTCTGCTCGACGTTCTCCTTGATCAGGCTGATCAGTTGCTCGCGGCTGATGGTCAGTCGCGGCTGGCCGTCGGCGCCCGGCGTGCCGAGCAGCGCGTTGACCCGCACCAGTCCGCCGGCAATCAGCAGCGGTGCTTCGAGTTCGCGCTGGATCTGGCTGACCTGAGTCTGCGCCAGCGAGGTCAGGCGTTGTTCGATGACCTGTTCGAACTGCGCCTGGGTGCGCTGTTGCACCATGTCCTGGGTGCGGGCACCGGAAAACAGCGCGTACAGCACCAGCGCGGCGACCACGCTGAGCACGATGGCGCCGGCCAGGGCGGCGACGGAAAACTGGATCGACTTGAACTTCATGGGAGCTCCGCACGCAAGAGGACGTCTGCGCTGTTGTATCGGCAGCAGGCATTGGGCCATGAGGGCGGTGCGAAGCAATGCGCGGCAGATGTCGCAAATGGATCAGTGTGCGGCGCAGCTGTGCAGGGCTTGCGCAGGCGTATGAATTTTTTCCTACAGGGGCGGCGGCCAATTTCTGAAAGTGCATGCAACGCGTCTGTTGTATCTGGCGTCGATACAATTGACCCCCTACGATACGCGGCATGTTTTCAGGGAGCTTTTGAATGAACAAGACATTGGTTGTAAGTGCACTGAGCGCAGCGCTGTTGCTGGCAGGTTGTCAGTCGGTCAACACCACCAGCGGCGGCGCGGTGGGCGTCGAGCGCAAGCAGTACATGTCCAGCCTGCTGTCCTCGCAAGAGGTCGACCAGATGTATGCCCAGTCCTATCAGAAGACCGTTGGCGAAGCGTCCAGCAAAGGTGTTTTGGACAAGACCAGCCCGGAGGCCAAGCGGGTTCAGGCGATTGCCAACCGGCTGATTGCCCAGGCGCCGACCTTCCGCCCCGATGCCGCGCAATGGCAGTGGGAGGTCAACCTGATCAAGAGTGATGAGCTCAACGCCAACTGCGGCCCTGGCGGCAAGATCATTGTCTACACCGGGCTGATCGACAGCCTGAAGCTGACCGACGATGAAATCGCCGCAGTCATGGGCCATGAAATCGCCCACGCCCTGCGCGAGCACGGACGTGAAGCGATGTCCAAGGCCTACGCGATTCAGATGGCCAAGCAGGGTGCCGGTGCGTTGTTCGGTCTGGGGCAGGACAGCCTGGCGCTGGCCGACGCCGTGGCCAAATACGGCATGACCTTGCCCAACAGCCGCGGCAATGAAAACGAAGCCGACCTGATCGGTCTGGAGCTGGCCGCTCGCGCCGGCTACAACCCGAACGCGGCGATCACCCTGTGGGACAAGATGAGCAAGGCCTCGGAAGGCGCACCGCCGGAATTCATGAGCACCCACCCGGCCTCGTCCAGCCGGATCGCCTCGCTGCAGGCGGCGATTCCAAAAGTCATGCCGCTGTACGAAAAAGCCCCTAAATCCTGATCAGCACCAAGGCAAGGCGAACTTGATTTTGTGGCGAGGGAGCTTGCTCCCGCTCGGCGGCGCAGCCGTCGCAAACCCTGCCAATGCGGTGTTCATGTTTGATCGCATTGGCAGTATCAGGGCTGCTTCGCAGCCCAGCGGGAGCAAGCTCCCTCGCCACAATGATGTGAAAGGCTCAGGGGTTAAATCCAGCCACTGCTCTGCATCGCCTTGTACACCGCAACGATCGCCAGAATGAAGAACGCCGAAGCGGCCAGGCGACGAATCAGGGTCAGCGGCAATTTCTCCGCAGCAAAATTACCCGCCAATACCACCGGCACGTTGGCAATCAGCATGCCCGCCGTGGTGCCGATGATCACCAGCCACAGCTCCGGATATTGCGCCGCCAGCATCACGGTGGCGATCTGCGTCTTGTCGCCGATTTCCGCGAGGAAGAACGCGATCAGCGTGGTCAGGAAGGGGCCGAACTTGCGTGCGGTGCTGGCTTCATCGTCGTCCATCTTGTCCGGGACCAACGTCCACAGCGCAGTGGCGGTAAAGCTCGCGGCAAGAATCCAGTGCAGGACCGAGTCTGAGAAGAAGCTGCCGAACCAGGCGCCTACCGCACCGGCTGCTGCGTGGTTGGCCAGGGTCGCAGCGACAATACCGGCAATGATCGGCCAGGGTTTGCGAAAGCGAGCGGCGAGAATCAGCGCGAGCAGTTGCGTCTTGTCGCCGATTTCGGCCAAGGCAACGATTGCGGTGGGAACGAGTAACGAGTCCAGCATCAGGATTTCCTAAGGGGCGGGTCGACACGGCTATGACACGTACAGCCTTCCCGCCCCGGGTAAGGTGTGCGTGTCATAGGTCTTGTCAAACCCTGCGATCCGTCTGGTGCGGACGCTTGGGTCGCATACGCCATGATCTGAGGATCAAGTATGTTGACGTATGCCGGACGAGCTTGGCGCTCGTGGGAGACTACTCCCCTAGGACGGAGCGGATTCTGCCTAGGCAGAATCCATTCGGCAAGTGCTAATTTTCAGCCGCGCTTGGCCCGGTAAATCCGGAAACCATTGCCTTCGGCCTTGATCGCACACACGCCCAGATGCTCTTCGATCAGTGGCTGATACTTCAGGAAGCTGTTCGCAACCAGGCGCAGTTCGCCACCGTTTTTCAGATGTTTGGCCGCTTTTCGCAGCAAGTTCTCGGTAGCGAAATAATCGGTGTGCACGCCGACATGGAACGGCGGATTGCTCAGAATCGCGTTCAAACCCATCGGTGCAGCGTCGATGCCGTCACCGGTCAGCACCTCGGCTTCCAGACCGTTGGCCGCCAATGTCAGGCGACTGCTGGCGGCGGCGAAGGCATCGACGTCGAGCAGGGTCACCTGATTGTGCGGGTAACGCCGTTTGACCGCCGCGCCCAACACCCCGGCGCCGCAACCGAAGTCCAGCAGGTGACCGCTCGGCAATTTGTCCAGATGCTCCAGCAGCAGGGCGCTGCCGCGGTCCAGTCGACCATGGCTGAACACGCCCGGCAGACTGATGACTTTCAACGGGCCTTCGGCCAGTGGCAACTCATAAGTCTGCGCCAGGCTTTCCAGCGATTTGGCTTCGGGTGCATTGGCCACGGTGACTTGCCACAGTTGGCAGTGACGGGCGCTGTCGAGTTTGCGCGGCTTGCCGAACGGGTTGAGCTGCTTGGACGCACCCTCGATACCGCTGCGTTTTTCCCCGACCAGAAACACCTCGCGCCCGGGCAGACGTGCGGCCACGGCATTGAGGATGTAATCGGTCAGATCCTTGGACTTGGGCAGAAACACCACGGCGCTGTCGAATTCGCGCTCCGGCACATTCACACCGAAATGGCTGCGACCTTCGAAGCGCGCATCGAGTGCCGCTTGATCGCCGGCATGCCAGCACCAGCCGAACGCATTGGGTAGGCGCCCGAGCAAATCGTCGGCAGGCAAACCGGCCAGCAACAGCGAACCCTGGAATAACTCGGCCTGACGAAGCAGTACTTCACTGCGCGGATCCATAACTGCTCCTTGGAAAAAAAGTGTCGCAGTTTATCAACTGACGACCCGCAGCGCTGTACCGCTGAAGAACGCCTGAGCGTTTTCGGTCAATTGGCCGACGATACGCTGCCGCGCTTCGCGACTGCCCCAGGCGTTGTGCGGGGTGACGATCAGCCGCGGAATATCGGCCGCAAGTAGCGGATTGCCGTTGACCGGCGGTTCGACGCTGAGCACATCGGTGGCCGCGCCGCCGAGGTGACCGTTGCGCAAGGCGTCCGCCAGGGCCTGTTCATCGATCAATCCGCCGCGCGCAGTGTTGACCACAAAGGCGCCGGGTTTCATCGATGCCAGCTCGCGGGCGCCGATGAAGTGCCGGGTGTGTTCGTTGAGCGGGCAGTGCAGGGTCAGGGCGTCGATCTGCGGCAGCAGTTCGTCCAGTGGCAGACGATCCGGGCGCGCCGGGCGGCCCGGAATCTGTCCGAGCAATACACGCATGCCGAATGCTTCGGCCAGGCGCGCGACCGCGCCGCCGAGTTCACCGTGACCGAGCAGACCGAGGGTTTTGCCTTCCAGTTCGACAATCGGGTAGTCGAGCAGGCAGAACTGTCTGGCCTGCTGCCAGCGACCCTCGCCGACGGCTTTCTGATAATCCGCCAGGCGGGTGGCGAGGTTGAGCAGCAACATGATCGTGTGCTGCGCCACCGACGGCGTGCCGTAACCCTGACAGTTGCACACGGTGATGCCATGGGCGCGGGCCGCGTCCAGATCGACGTTGTTGGTGCCGGTGGCGGTGATCAGGATCAGTTGCAGATCCGGGTTGGCGGCCATCGCGGCGGCGTCGATGCGGATCTTGTTGGTGATCGCCACGCTGGCACCGTGCAGGCGCTCGCTGACCTGTTCAGGCAAGGTCTGGGCGAACAGTTGCAGATCGCTGAAGCAGGCGCGCAACGGGCTGAGGTCGAGATCGCCGAGATCCAGTGACGGGTGATCGAGGAATACGGCGCGGCGCGGGTTCGTCATCAACTGTACCTTTTGTGCTTGGAACGGAAGGCGTAATCTGCCGAGCCTACCAGATGAAACAAATGGTTACGCACAGCGCCCGCAATACCCTGTGGCGAGGGAGCTTGCTCCCGCTGGGCTGCGAAGCAGACCCAAACCCATTCACCGTACTGTGTCAGGCACACCGGTGTTTCAGGTTTTACGACTGCTGCGCAGCCGAGCGGGAGCAAGCTCCCTCGCCACAGGGTTTGAGCCAGTTGATGAATTGTTTTTACTCATTAAAGAGGAGCCCCCATGTACTGGACCGAGTTCTTGACCGTTGCACTGATCCACCTGTTGGCCGTGGCCAGCCCCGGCCCGGACTTTGCCGTGGTGGTGCGCGAGAGCGTGACCCATGGGCGTCGCGCCGGCACCTGGACCGCGCTGGGTGTGGGCACGGCGATTTTCCTGCACGTGGGCTATTCGCTGCTGGGCATCGGCCTGATCGTGTCGCAGTCGATCGTGCTGTTCAACGCCTTGAAATGGGCTGCAGCGGCGTACCTGCTGTACATCGGCTTCAAGGCTTTGCGCGCGCAGCCGGCGAAAACCGTCACCGATGACTTGCACAAGGAAGCCGGCGTGCGCACCGCGCGCGGCGCCTTCACTTCGGGCTTCGTCACCAACGGCCTGAACCCGAAAGCCACGCTGTTCTTCCTCTCCCTGTTCACCGTGGTGATCAACCCGCACACGCCGCTGGCGGTGCAGGCCGGTTACGGGGTTTATCTGGCGGTCGCGACGGCTGTCTGGTTTTGCCTGGTGGCGATGCTGTTCAGTCAGCAGCGCGTGCGCGCCGGTTTTGCCCGCATGGGCCACTGGTTCGACCGCACCATGGGCGCAGTGCTGATCGCGATCGGCGTGAAACTCGCCTTCACCGAGATGCACTAAGAGCTGAAACCCGATCAAACTGTGGGAGCGAGCTTGCTCGCGAAGGCGTCGGATCAGTCGATATCACAGGTGACTGGAAGATTGCTTTCGCGAGCAAGCTCGCTCCCACAGGGGAGATGGGGAATTCCTACACGAGTTGGCTGAGCTTGCTCAGGGTGTTCAGGTACTCCCGGGGATTTTCTCCAAGCAAACGGCGAAACATCGCGCTGAACGCCCGCGCGCTGCCGTAGCCCAAGTCCCGTGCCACGCTTTGTACGCTGTCCCCGGCGAGCAGGCGCGGCAGGGCTTCCATCAGGCGCAGTTGCTGGCGCCAGGCGTTGAAACTCATCTTCAGTTGTCGCTGGAACAGCCGCGCCAGAGTGCGTGAGCTGGCGCCGACCTGCTGCGCCCAGTCTTCCAGGGTGTTGGGGTGATCGGGGGTGTGCAGCAAGGCCAGGCAGATGTTTTGCAGGCGCCGGTCGGTGGGCATCGGAATGTGCAGCGGCAGGTTTTCCAGGCCGGCCAGTTCTTCCAGCATCAACTGCTGGATCAACGGATTGTCAGCATGCGGCGGGCCCTGCACGGCGCGCAGGATCAACTCGCGCAACAGCGGCGTCACCGCCAGCACGCAGCACTGTTGCAGGCTGGCCGGTGACAGTTCGGGGGCGATGAACAGTGAGCGCATCTGCACATCGCCGGACATGAAAATCTCGTGCGCGACCTGCGGCGGAATCCACACCGCGCGGCTCGGCGGAATCACCCAGGCACCAAGATCGGTGACCACCCGCATGATCCCTCTGACGGCATACAGCAACTGCGCCTCGCGGTGCAGGTGCAGCGGCTGGTGGGCACCGTCCAGATAATCCCGGGGATAGGCACTCACCGGGCCGTGTTCGAAATGGCTGATCAACATGTCGGGTTTGATGACCTGAATGGCAGATATGCGCTTTTTCGCCAACTTAGCATAGGCCGCTCATAACAATCCGCCCACAACACACTCAAGCGTGCTGCCATGAATCAATCCCGAAACGTCATACGCTACGTCAACGCTGCCCATGTGATTGATCACATGTTCATGCTGATTTTTCCCGCCGCCGTGCTCGGCATGACCCAGGCCTTCGGCCTCGACTACGCCGCGCTGATCGGCCTGTCACTGGGTGGCTTCATTGCCTTCGGTGCCTGTTCGCTGCCGGCCGGCTGGCTGGGTGATCACTGGAGCCGGCGGCAGATGATGCTGGTGTTTTTCTTCGGCATCGGCGCCTCGGCGATCTTCACCGGGTTGAGCAGCAGCCCGACGATGCTGGTGATCGGGCTGACCCTGATCGGCATTTTCGCGGCGATCTACCACCCGGTGGGTACCGCGATGCTGGTGGCCTACGCGCAGAACCGTGGCCGGGAAATCGGCATCAACGGCATGTGGGGCAACCTCGGCGTGGCGTTTTCAGCGCTGATCACCGGGTTGCTAGTGGCGCAATTCGGCTGGCGCTCGGCCTTTGTGTTACCGGGCGTGGTGGCGATTGTGCTGGGTATCGGTTTTGCCCTGCAGGTGCGTGAAGAGCCGATCCCGCAGCGTCCGCACACCGTGCTGAAAGGCGCTGCCGGTCAGAAGATTTCGATGCTCATGGTGTTCGGTGTGCTGGCGCTGGCGACGGCCACCGGCGGTGTGGTGTTCAACGCCACCACCATGACCTATCCGAAGCTGTTTCAGGAGCGTTTGCATGACCTGTTCGCCTCGCCGCAAACCCTTGGCGTGGTGGTCAGCCTGGCGTATGCCTTCGGCGCGGTGGCGCAGTTGAGCATCGGGCAGGTGCTGCATCGGGTCAGTCTGAAATGGCCGTTTCTGGTGCTCACGCTGTTTCAGGCACCGCTGTTATACGGCATGGCCCAGGTCGATGGCTGGGCGGTGATCGTGCTTGGAGCGGCGTTCATGTTCGTGGTGTTCGGCCAAGTCACGGTGAACGACTCGATGGTCGCCAATTTCGTTGCACCGCAGTGGCAATCCCGGGTGTTCGCCCTGCGTTACTGCCTGTCGTTCGGCGCCAGCGCAACGGCGATTCCGCTGATTTCCTACGTCGAGCCGCGCCATGGTTTCGTCGGGCTTTACCTGATTCTGGCGGGTTTTGGCGCGTTGACCTTCCTCGCTGCCGTAGCTTTCCCACGCACACCTTCCGAAGCGGCTGTAGGACAAGCCGCCTGAGTGGGGCTGAATACCGGCAAATGCTGGCTCAAAGCTAGCATTTGTACGGCTGTGCAAATCATTCCTTCGGCTGATTTGACTGGGGTATAACGGCTCTAGAGTAACGCTCTCTACGCCAACACCGTGCAGCCAGAAAAGGGATTCATATGTTGCAGACTCGCGTCATTCCCCCGGCCGATGGGGCCTACCAGTATCCATTGCTGATCAAACGGCTGCTGATGTCCGGCGCCCGTTACGAGAAAACCCGCGAGATCATTTACCGAGACCAGTTGCGTTACAGCTATCCGACTCTGATCGAGCGGGTTGCGCGGCTGGCCAATGTGTTGACGGCGGCGGGGGTGAAGGCGGGTGACACCGTGGCGGTGATGGACTGGGACAGCCATCGCTACCTCGAGTGCATGTTTGCTATTCCAATGATCGGCGCGGTGATCCACACGATCAACGTGCGCCTGTCGCCGGAACAGATCCTCTACACCATGAACCACGCCGAGGATCGCTTCGTGCTGGTCAACAGCGAGTTCGTCGGGCTGTATCAGGCCATCGCGCCGCACCTGACCACGGTAAAGAAAACCCTGCTGCTCACCGATCTGCCGGAAAAGACCGCCGAGCTGCCGAATCTGGTCGGCGAGTACGAGCAACTGCTGGCCGCTGCGAGCCCGCAGTACGATTTCCAGGACTTCGACGAGAACTCGGTCGCCACCACCTTCTACACCACTGGCACCACCGGTAACCCGAAAGGTGTGTACTTCACCCATCGGCAACTGGTGCTGCACACCATGGGCGTGTCGACGATCATGGGCGCGATCGACAGCGTGCGCCTGCTCGGCACCAACGATGTGTATATGCCGATCACCCCGATGTTCCATGTGCATGCCTGGGGCCTGCCGTACGTGGCGACCATGCTCGGGCTCAAACAGGTTTACCCGGGGCGTTACGATCCGGAGTTTCTGGTCGAGCTGTGGCGCAAGGAGAAGGTCACGTTCTCCCACTGCGTGCCGACCATCCTGCAAATGCTGCTCAACGCCAAAGGCGCGCAAGGCACGGATTTCGGTGGCTGGAAGATTGTCATCGGTGGCAGTGCGCTCAATCGCACGCTGTATGAGACCGCCAAGGCCCGAGGCATTCAGCTCACGGCGGCGTACGGCATGTCCGAGACCGGGCCATTGGTCTCGTGTGCGCATCTGAACGACGAACTCATGGCTGGCACCGAAGATGAGCGCACCACTTACCGGATCAAGGCCGGTGTGCCGGGGCCGCTGGTGGAAGCGGCGATCGTCGATGGTGACGGCAACTTCCTCCCCGCCGACGGCGAGACTCAGGGCGAACTGGTGCTGCGCGCGCCGTGGCTGACCGAAGGCTATTTCAACGAACCACAGAAGGGCGCCGAACTCTGGGCCGGTGGCTGGCTGCACACCGGGGATGTGGCAACGCTCGATAGCATGGGCGTGATCGACATCCGCGACCGCATCAAGGACGTGATCAAGACCGGCGGCGAGTGGATCTCTTCGCTGGACCTCGAAGACCTGATCAGCCGTCATGTGGCGGTGCGTGAAGTAGCCGTGGTGGGGATTGCCGATCCGCAGTGGGGCGAGCGGCCGTTTGCCCTGCTGGTGATCCGCGAAGGGCACGAGATCGGCGCGCGCGAACTCAAGGAACACCTCAAGCCATTCGTGGAGCTGGGGCACCTGAGCAAGTGGGCGATTCCGAGCCAGATCGCCCTTGTTACGGAAATTCCCAAGACCAGTGTCGGCAAACTCGACAAGAAGCGCATCCGCCTCGACATCACCGAATGGCAGGCCAACAACAGCACCTTCCTCTCGACGCTCTGAGCGTCTGCTGGCGCGCCGAAAACGGCGCGCCAGACCCACCAAGCAAGCGCTTGGCTTGTGAAATCGAAAAAATCAGCCATCCTTGCCGGGCCGACATCTGTCGGACTGGCGAAAGGACTGTTCCAGAGTGGCCGGCAGCTGCAAATCACACTTTAGAGGGATCAAGCAGTAGCACCTGCTGGCTATAGTCCGCTCAAGGATTTTTAAGAACGGGGCACACGCACAAACGGGGCGATGCAATTTTGGAGTGACGTCGGGTGGCTACTGGCTCCCGGTCTTCCAGGCGTTTTTAAAAGTACTCACTGCCATAACAATAATGCACATGGAGTAGCGTCGATGACATCAGTAAACCAGTTCTGGCGCCGGGCTAAACTGCCTCTGGCCGTCAGTCTTGCCTCTACGCTCGCCGGGCCCGCATTCGGCGTCAGTTTCAACGTCGGTGAAATCGAAGGCCAGTTCGATTCCTCGCTCTCCCTGGGCATGAGTGTTTCGACCCAGCAGCCGAACAAGGATCTTATTGGTGTCAACAACGGCGGCAAGGGCTTGTCCCAGACCTCCGACGACGGTCACTTGAACTTCAAGAGCGGGCAAGCCTTCTCGAAGATCTTCAAGGGTATCCATGATCTCGAATTGAAATACGGTGACACCGGGGTCTTCGTCCGGGGCAAATACTGGTACGACTTCGCGCTGCAGAATCAGGACCTGGAATACAAGGACGTCAGCAACCACAACCGCGACGTCGCAGCGCGTTCTTCCGGCGGGCAGATCCTCGACGCCTTCGTCTACCACAACTACTCGATTGCCGATGAGCCGGGTTCGGTACGTCTGGGCAAGCAGGTGGTGAACTGGGGTGAAAGTACCTTCATCGGCGGCGGCATCAACTCGATCAACCCGATCGACGTGTCCGCGTTCCGCCGTCCGGGTGCCGAGATCAAGGAAGGCCTGATTCCGGTCAACATGTTCTACGTGTCCCAGAGCATCACCGAAAACCTCTCGGCCGAAGGTTTCTACCAGATCGACTGGCAGAAGACCGTGACCGACAACTGCGGCACGTTCTTCTCGCAGCCGGACATCGTTACCACTGGTTGCGACGACAACCTGCGGGTGCTGAACAAGCGTTCGACCATTCCGGGTATTGCGCTCGGGCCGTTGGCCAACGCTGGCGTCGACGTCAACGAAGAAGGTGTGCTGGTGCGCCGTTCGCCTAACCGCAACGCACGTGACAGCGGGCAATGGGGTGTTTCCGCCAAGTACATGTTCGACCCGCTGGCCACCGAGTTCGGCGCCTACTTCATGAACTACCACAGCCGTGCGCCGATCTTCAGCGCCACCGGTGCGCCACAGTCGATCTATAACGGCGTCAAGGCATTGCCAGGGCCGTTCCAGGCACTGGGTCCGCTGGTGGTGGCAGGCAACTCGGAATACTTCATCGAATACCCTGAAGACATCCGCCTCTACGGTTTGAGCTTCTCCACTACCCTGCCTACCGGTACGGCGTGGAGCGGTGAGGTCAGCTATCGGCCGAATGCGCCGGTGCAGTTGAACTCCACCGACATTCTGTTCGCCGGCGTACGTCCGCTGGGTGGCGCGTTGACCAATGCGTCGATCCTCAACGGCGTGCCGGGCCAGGATCTGCACGGTTACAACCGTAAGGAAATCACCCAACTGCAAACCACCCTGACGCACTTCTTCGATCAGGTGATGGGCGCCAACCGGCTGACCCTGGTGGGTGAAGTCGGCGTGACCCACGTCGGTGGTCTGGAAAGCAAATCCGAAGCCCGTTACGGCCGCGATCCGGTGTTCGGTCCGGGTGAACTGCCGTCGACCGGCGGCCTCAACACCTGCTCGCAGATCCTCAACACCTCCACCATCAACGGTGCCGGGGCAGGGGCTTCTAACAGCAACGTGGCCAGCAACTGCAACAACGACGGTTTCACCACAGCGACCTCGTGGGGCTATCGCGGTCGGGCAATCTGGGATTACAGCGACGTGTTCGCCGGCGTGAACCTCAAGCCGAACGTGGCCTGGTCCCATGACGTCAAAGGTTACTCGCCTGGCCCTGGCGGCAACTTCGAGGAAGGTCGCAAGGCCGTCAGCCTCGGGCTGGATGCCGAATATCAGAACACCTACACCGCGAGTCTGAACTACACCAACTTCTTTGGTGGTCGCTACAGCACGGTGGATGATCGCGACTTCGTTGCACTCAGCGTTGGCGTGAACTTCTAAGCACAGTTTTTTCAGGACGAACACACATATGAAAATAACAAAGAGTCTGTTCCACGCGGGTGTTCTGGGGCTTTCGCTGCTGGCGACCGGCGTCATGGCGGCAGTGCCTGCTGCCGAAGCCGACAAGCTCGGCAAAAGCCTGACACCCATGGGCGCCGAAATGGCCGGCAACGCCGACGGTTCGATCCCGGCCTGGAAACCGCTGCCGAAGAATGCCGGCACGGTCGACAGCAAGGGCTTCCTGTCAGACCCGTACGCCGGTGAAAAACCACTGTTTACCATCACCGCGCAGAACGTCGAGCAGTACAAGGCCAAGCTTGCTCCAGGCCAGTACGCGATGTTCAAACGTTACCCGGACACCTTCAAGATGCCGGTGTATCCGTCCCATCGTGGTTCGACCGTGCCGGATAGCGTATTCGCCGCGATCAAGAAGAACGCCACGACCACCAATCTGGTCGCCGGCGGCAACGGTCTGGAAAACTTCGACACCGCCGTGCCGTTCCCGATTCCTAAAAGCGGTCTGGAGGTGATCTGGAACCACATCACTCGCTATCGCGGTGGCAGCGTGACCCGTCTGGTGACCCAGGCGACTCCGCAAACCAACGGCTCGTTCAGCCTGGTGTACTTCCAGGACCAGTTCGTGTTCCGCGACAAGATGAAGGACTACGATCCGGCCAACCCTGGCAACATCCTGTTCTACTTCAAGCAGAAAGTGACCGCGCCGGCACGTCTGGCCGGTACCGTGCTGCTGGTGCATGAAACCCTCGATCAGGTGAAAGAACCGCGCAAGGCCTGGGTCTATGCCACTGGCCAGCGCCGTGTCCGTCAGGCGCCACAAGTGTCCTATGACGGCCCGGGTACTGCGGCGGACGGTCTGCGTACTTCCGACAACCTCGACATGTACAACGGTGCACCGGATCGCTACGACTGGGCGCTGGATGGCAAGAAAGAGATCTATATTGCCTCCAACAGCTACAAGATCGATTCGCCAAACCTGAAGTACACCGACATCATCAAGGCCGGTCACATCAACCAGGACCTGACCCGTTACGAGTTGCGTCGTGTCTGGCACGTGGTCGCCACCCTGAAACCGGGTCAGCGCCACATTTATGCCAAACGTGACTTCTACATCGACGAAGACACCTGGCAGGCAGCGGTCATCGACCACTACGACGGTCGCGGTCAGCTGTGGCGTGTGGCCGAGGCGCATGCCGAGGACTACTACGACAAGCAAGTGCCGTGGTACGCGCTGGAAGCCCTGTACGACCTGCAATCGGGTCGCTACCTGGCACTGGGCATGAAGAACGAAGAGAAGCAGGCGTATGACTTCGGGTTCTCTGCCACCAAGAGCGAATTCCAGCCAGGCAACCTGGGCCAGGACGGTATCCGCTAAGCTTTGACCCGAGGCCGCATCCTCGAAAAAACGCCCCGACTGGTTCGGGGCGTTTTTTTGCCCGGCGTAATTGGCTGAACCTTTTTGTAGCCATTTGTAGCAGCAACCTTCATAACCGCTACGTTTAAGGCTAGGCTGCGGACATCTGCTACGCCGCCAACAGCCATTCAAACAAGAGCCGGCCATGACTGATCTGTCCCCGCTTCCGGGTCCTGCAAGCGTTGCCGTCGCGACACTGGACGGACGTTTTTTTCGTCCGCCACTGCCCGACGGCTATGTGTTGCGACCGCGTCTGTGTGAACGCCTGAGCGCCGGGCTCGGTGGACGTCTGTTGCTGGTTTGCGCCCCCGCCGGCTTCGGCAAGAGCTCGCTGGCGGTGGAGTTCTGTCAAAGCCTGCCGGCGCACTGGCAAAGCCTGTGGCTGGGATTGAGCCCGCGGGATAACGATCCGGGGCGCTTTCTAGAGCGCTTGCTGGAAGGGCTGCAGGATTACTTTCCGGATCTGGGCAGTCGCGCGCTCGGCCTGTTGAAGATGCGCCAGCGCCATCAGCCGTTTGCCTTCGAAGAATGGCTCGACGGCTTGCTCGACGAGTTGGCGCTGCAACTGCAACCCACCGCGCCGTTGCTGCTGGTGCTCGATGATTATCATCTCGCCCAAGGCCCGGTGCTTGATCGCTGCCTGCAGTTTTTCCTCAATCATTTGCCCGATGGCTTACTGGTCATGGTCACCAGTCGCCAGCGCCCGGACTGGCATCTGGCGCGCCTGCGCCTGTCGCGGCAACTGCTGGAACTGCATGAACAGGATCTGCGCCTGACCCATGACGAAGCCCTGACCCTGCTTGATCGGCACAGCAGTTCCCTGCGCGGCGAGGCGCTGGAAAACCTGATCCAGCGCAGCGAGGGTTGGGTGGCCGGGCTGCGTTTCTGGTTGCTGGCGGCATCCGAAGCCGGTAGCGAGGCCGCGTTGCCGCAAGCGCTGAACGGCGGGGAAGGGCTGATTCGCGACTACCTGCTGGAAGAAGTCATCGACTGCCTGCCCGCCGAGGTGCAGGCGTTTCTCTACGACACCGCCCCTCAAGAGCGCTTTTGCAGCGAGCTGTGCGACGCGGTGCGCGAAGCCCACGACAGTGCCGAAATCCTGCGGTTTCTGTTGGCTCATCAAGTGTTTCTGGTGCCGTTGGACGAACACGGTCACTGGTATCGCTATCACCATTTGTTTTCCGATCTGCTGCGCAGCCGGCCCGTTGCTCGACCGTTGGTGCCCGCCGCGACGTTACACCTGCGCGCCTGTCGCTGGTTCAATGCGCAAGGCCTGCTCGACGAAGCGGTCGAACAGGCCTTGCGCGCCGGGCATCTCGATGTGGCGGCCAATCTGGTGCAGAACCTGTCCGAGGAACAACTGCTCGCCGAGCAGAACGTCGGCATGCTGCTGCGCTGGAAAATGGACTTGCCCGACAGCCTGCTGATCAGCACGCCACGCTTGATCGTGCTGTACAGCTGGGCGCTGGGGCTGGCCTGTCAGCTTGATGCTGCCGAAGAACTCGCCAGTCATCTCAGCCGTTTTCTGCCGGCACCTTCGGCCACCGCACAGAAATCGATGTTGGCCCAATGGCTGGCGCTCAAGGGCATCATCGCCCGCGGGCGAGGCCATCGCGAGCAGACCATCGAGTATTGCAGCGAAGCGCTGGAAAGCCTGCCGGCCAAGCGCTACGGGCAGCGCCTGATGTGCCTGTCGACCCTGTCCAATCTGGCGATTGCCGACGGTGACCTGTGGCGTGCGCGGGGCCTGAATCGCGAGTCGCTTGAGCTGGCGCAGCGGGTCGGCAATCCGTTGTTCGAAGCCTTGGCGCATTACGACCGGGCGCGGGTCCTGCAATCGCGGGGGGAAATACTGCGCGCCCTGGATGAGGTGCATCAGGGCCTTGATCGTCTGCGCGGGCTGTCGGCGCAACGTCTGTACGCGGTGCGTGCGCGGCTGACGCTGTATGAAGGTTTTCTGCTGTCGATGCGCCTGCAACCGCAGCAGGCCCGAGCCCGATTGCTGAGCGGTCTGGCCGAAGCGCGGGCCTGCCGCGATATCAGCGTATTGATCGGTCACTGCGTGATCGCCCGTCTGGACGGCAGCGCCGGCGAGTTTGCCAAGGCCTTCGCCGAACTCGCTGAAGCCGAGCGCCTGATGCACATCTGGGACGTGCCGCCGATCTACTATCTGGCGATGATCACCCTGGTCAAATGCGAACTGTGGCTGGCGCAGGGCCGTACCGATCTGGCCGAAGCCTGGCTGGCACGTCTGGGGCAGACCTACACCGGCGAACGCGCAGCGGCGCCACCGGAGTTTCATCCTCAGTTGCCGCTGCATGTCGAACTGCAGCAGGCGTTGCTTGATGTGATCAAGGGCCAGCCGATGCTCGCCGAAGGGCGACTGAACGTGCTTCTGGAAAACGGTCAGCAAACCGGACGCCAGTTGCTATGTGTCATGGCGCTGGCGCAGAAGGTCGCCTTGTTGCTGGGCACTGGCCGCGAACCGGAGGCGCGCAAGGCGTTGAGTCAGGCGCTGGAAGCGGCGGCTGGCGGCGTGATACAGCCGTTTGACGCGCTGATCAGAGAATATCCGGACTGGTTACGCAGCCAATTGCACGCCTCACCGGCGTTGGCAGGACAGCCGTTACTGGCGCATTTTCCGCTGGTGGCGACTCGTCCGGTGGTTGAGTCCACCGCTGCCGAACAACTCAGCAGCCGGGAGCTGGCGGTGCTGCGCTTGATTGCTCAAGGCTGTTCCAATCAGGAAATCAGCGAACAACTGTTCATTTCGCTGCATACCGTGAAAACCCATGCGAGTCATATCAACAGCAAGTTGGGGGTCGAGCGGCGTACTCAAGCCGTGGCCCGGGCCAAGGAACTGGGCGTATTGAGCTAGCCACTGGTTTTGACGACCCCAACAAAAACGCCCCGAACCAATCGGGGCGTTTTTGTTGGGGTTCCCGACCTGCGAACAGGTCGGTTACGGTTGTATCAGGCCACCAGATCGTTGGCGCTGAAACTGTTCACACCCACCAGCTGGATCTCGAAGTCCGCACCGGCGTTGCCGCTGACGTTACCCGACAGGATGTGATCAACGAAGCGTACTTGACCTGCGCCGCTGAAGTCGCTGGCACCGATAAAGGTGAAGCCGTTGAAGCCAACAGTCAGCAAGTTGGCATCAAACTTCGTCAGGTCGATCTTGTCGCCTTGCGCACTGCTGAAGTCGGTGATGACGTCACGGTTGGCGCCGATGCCCATCTCATTGACTGCCGAGAACACGAAGGTGTCAGCGCCGGCTCCGCCGGTCAATGTGTCGGTTCCAGCGCCGCCATTTAGCACGTTATTACCGGCATTGCCGATCAAGTTGTTGTTCAGAGCATTGCCGAGAACGGTGAACGGGCTGGTGTTGCCAGGATCCAGTGTGACATTTTCGAGGTTCTGCAGATTACTGTTATTTAGATCAATGACGGTGGTGCCGAAACCTGCGGTGTAGGCGATGTAGAGGGTGTCGGTACCCTCGTTGGCCTGTTCCTGCACCCGTGCCAGCTCACCAAACTGGTCAAGTACATACGTGTCGTTACCTGCGCCGCCGATCATGGTATCCAGACCGCCCATGCCGTTGAGCACGTTGTTGCCTGCATTGCCGATCAGCACGTTATTCAGCTCGTTGCCATTGCCATTGAGGTTGGCACTGCCGCTCAGGATCAGATTCTCCACATTGGCGCCCAGCTGCCAACTCACTGAGGATTGCACGGTATCGATTTCGTTGGGATCGGTACTGGTTTCCAGAACCACATCGTATTGATTGTCCACTATGTAGGTGTCGTTACCGGTACCCCCGATCAGGTTGTCGATACCTGCACCACCATCGAGGACGTTATTGCCTGCGTTGCCGAACAGCGTGTTGTTCTGGGCATTGCCGAGAATGTTGAATGGGCTAGTGTTGGCGGGGTCCAACGTGACGTTTTCGACGTTCAGCAGGTTGGTGCTGTTGAGGTCAATGACGGTGGTGCCGAAACCTGCGGTGTAGGCGATGTAGAGTGTGTCGGTGCCTTCGTTGGTCTGTTCCTGCACCAGTGCCAGCTCACCAAACTGGTCAAGTACGTACGTGTCGTTGCCGGCGCCGCCGATCATGCTGTCAAGGCCGCCCATGCCGTTGAGCACGTTGTTGCCGGCATTGCCGATCAGCACGTTGTTGAGCTCGTTGCCGTTGCCGTTGAGATTGGAATTGCCGGTCAGGGTCAGGTTTTCCAGGTTGGCGCCAAGCTGCCAGCTGACGGATGTGCGAACGGTGTCAATCTCGTTTGGATCGTTGCTGGTTTCCACAACCACATCCAAAGCGTTATCCACGATGTAGGTATCGTTGCCGAAACCGCCGATCATGGTGTCGGCTCCAGCACCGCCATCGAGGATATTGTCGCCGGTGTTACCGACCATATAGTTATTCAGCGCATTACCGGTACCGTTGAGGTTATCGGCACCCAGCAGAGCTAGAACTTCGACGTTGTTGCCCAGGGTGTAGCTGATGGTAGACAGAACCGTATCGATTTCAGTCAGTGAAGATCCTGTCTCGACAACGGTATCGCCGATATTGTCCACATAGTAAGTGTCGTTGCCTGCACCGCCAGCCAAATAGTCGGCGCCGATACCGCCGTCCAGAACGTTATTGCCGATATTGCCGATCAAAACGTTGTTCGATGTATTGCCCAGCACCGTAAATGGTCCGGTGTTGATATTATCGAGCGTGACGTTTTCCACGTTCAGGAGGTTGTTGCGGTTGAGGTCGATGACCGTCGTGCCTGCACCAGCGACGTAGCTGATATAGAGCGTATCGTTGCCTTCATTGGCCTGCTCTTGTACCAGTGCGAGCTCGCCTGCCTGATCCAGGATATAGATGTCGTTTCCTGCGCCACCAATCATGGTGTCCAGGCCGCCCATACCGTTGAGTACATTGTTACCGGCGTTGCCGATCAGAACGTTGTTCTGCGAGTTGCCGTTGCCATTGATGTCGGCAGTGCCAAGAAGCGTCAGATTTTCCAGGTTGGCACCCAACGCGAAATTTACTGCCGAGAGCACGGTATCGATTTCAGTCGGTAGGTTGCTGGTTTCAATCACGGTATCCAGGAGGCTGTCAACGACATAGGTATCGTTGCCCAGCCCACCGATCATGATGTCGGCCCCCGTGCCACCATCCAAAAGGTTGTTGCCTGCGTTGCCTCTCAGAGTGTTGTTCAGGGCATTGCCCGTGCCATTGAGGTTTTCTGCGCCGCCTTGAAGGGTCAAGTTTTCGACGTTGTCACCCAGCGTATAGCTGATGGTAGAGATGACCGTATCGATTTCAGACAAGGAAGTACCGCGCTCTATAACGACATCGCCGGCGTTGTCGACGTAGTAAGTATCGTTGCCTGCGCCACCTTCCATGGTGTCTGCACCACCTCGGCCATTAAGGACATTGTCCAGTGCGTTGCCGATCAGCCAGTCACCGAAATCCGAACCTACGGCGTTTTCGATTTTGGCGCCATACGCAATCCCCAGACCTTCATTGAAAGCGGTATTGGTGGTCAGATTGGTGAACGCTTGGCCAATCTGGCTGTATTGGCCTTCATTGAGGTTGATCCGCACCGAAGCCAGTTGATTGCTTGCGTCAATGGTGTCGTTGCCGCCCGCATCCCAGATTGTTTCAAAAATCTGCTGATTGGGTGCCCAGCTATAGGTGGTGTTGCCGTTCTGCCAGAGGCCGTTTGCACCGTAAAGGGACTGGATTGCCAAAATGTCCAGAACCATGGGCGTTGTTGGCTGGTACGAATAGTTGTCGTTGTAGCTCATGACCGTGTACTTGACGTCATCCAGCAGCGGCTGAATCACCGTCGGATTCAGTGCGCCGGCCGAGAACGGATGCTTGAGGCCGATGGCATGACCGATTTCGTGCACGAAGGTCAGATAGTCGTAAGAGCCCTTCGACGGAAAGAGTTCGTCGGTGGACGGACCGATCCATACATCGCCACCTTTAGGGGTGTTGTCTGGAAGGTATGCCCATGCGGCGGTTTTACTATCCATTCCCGAATAGCCGCCAAACCGCAGATCGCCCACACTGGCAGCGCTTTCGCGGACCATTGTGAAGGTGACGTTGGCAACCGCGCTCCATGTCGAGAGTGCATTGGAAATCGCGGTTTTCTGCCCACTCGAGAGGGAAAATACCGAGTTGTACTCATTGACCGAGCTGTAGGCATTGGCAAAGTACGAAGTGCGCGGAGCAATAATGCTGTAAGTCAGATCAACAGTCGGAGACGAGCCGAATGGAGCCCATTGTGTCCCGGAAATCAGGCTGTTGACGTCTGGGTTGCCTGTAAGGAAGGAGGTGCGGCTATCGGTGTTACCAAGTGGAGAAGGCATACGGGGTTCCTGTTGGGCTGCGACCCTTCCGTAATGCGGTCGCTACAAAAATTTGATTTTGCACGAAAAAATGAGCGGTGACATCAATTGGCCATTAATTTGATTTTTTATGGCGTCAATTTATCGCCTGATGCCCTTTATCGACCCGTAACGTACAATCCTGAGAGATTCGTTATGTTTTTAGTGACCGTCTGTCGACGCTTATCGGGAACCTCATGAATACCCAAGGCTCCGCCCTTGTCCGCGAAACTTTCCCAGTCGGCCCTTTGCAGTGCAACTGCACGATCATTGGCGATCCGGTTACAAAAAAAGCCGTCGTCATCGACCCGGGCGGCAACTCCGACCTGATCATGGCCCGTCTCGATGTCTTGGGTCTGAAAGTGGTCAGCATCATTCACACTCATGCTCATCTCGACCATTTCCTGGCTTCCGGACAGATGAAAGAGAAAACCGGTGCGACCCTGCATCTGCATAAAGAGGATCAATTCCTGTGGGACAACCTCGAAATGCAGTGCAAGATGTTCGGCGTACCCTAAACACCGGTGCCATCACCGGATCGCTGGCTGAGTGACGATGAAGAGTTTGCCTGTGGCTGTGGCGTGGCCTTGCATACACCCGGACATACACCCGGTTCCATGAGCTTTTGGTTTTCTGAAGCTAAGCTGTTGATCGCTGGCGACACACTGTTTCGGCGAGAAGTAGGGCGCACGGATTTGTGGGGCGGAGATCAGGCGACCATAACGCGATCGATCAAGCAGCGGCTATACACACTGGACGAAGACGCGATTGTTGTGGCTGGACACGGTCCGGATACGCGTCTGGGTGACGAGATGCGCGAAAACCCGTTCGTGCGTGCGTAAACATTTTGTCACGAGTACACGGCGGAATTTTTGTGCATTGTTATGATCTAACGCCCGTAATGGTTCGTTTCCAAACGGCCGTTGCACCACAGAATGCAAAAAAGTAGGAGCTCCCATGTTCACCACGCGTCGTTTGATTATTGTCGCCACTGCCGTCGCCGTGCTGTCCGGCTGCGCCTCACCCAACCCGTATGACAATCAGGGTCAGGCCGACGGCGGCTCCCAGGGCGTGAGCAGAACTGCCAAGTACGGTGGCCTCGGCGCACTGGCCGGCGCGTTGGCTGGTGCCGCCATCGACCACAACAACCGCGGTAAAGGTGCATTGATCGGCGCTGCCGTCGTCGGTGCTTCGGCGGCAGGTTACGGCTACTACGCCGACCAACAAGAGAAAAAACTGCGCGCCAGCATGGCCAACACAGGTGTAGAGGTGCAGCGTCAGGGCGATCAGATCAAGCTGATCATGCCGGGCAACATCACTTTCGCCACCGACTCTGCGAACATCGCCCCCAGCTTCTACCAACCGCTGAACAATCTGGCCGGCTCGCTCAAAGAGTTCAATCAGAACCAGATCGAAATCGTCGGCTACACCGACAGTACCGGCAGCCGTCAGCACAATATGGACCTGTCCCAGCGTCGTGCGCAGAGCGTGGCGACCTACCTGACTTCGCAAGGCGTTAGCGGTGCCAACCTGTCGGCTCGCGGCGCCGGCCCGGATAACCCGATTGCCAGCAACGGCGACGTCAATGGCCGGGCGCAGAACCGCCGAGTAGAAGTCAACCTGAAAGCGATTCCGGGCCAGCAATATCAATAATTTGATTGCCGGTTAAAAACCGGTGGCAAAAAAAACCAGCGTAAGCTGGTTTTTTTATGGCCGGAATTTCAGGCTGTTTGAGGCTTACTCATCGCTCGGCTGTTCATTGGTGCAGCATGCATGAATCGGCGCTCGATAAAGACAAAGGACACGGTGGATACAGTAGAGGCGAACGCCAGTGTGCATCCGGCCAGTACGGCGAAATGAGCAAGGGACAGTTCACTGATTTCAACCCAGTAGAAATGCACCGCACCGAATACCAGGAACAGCAGCATTGCATGCAGCAGATAAAAGCTATAACTGACCGAACCCATTGCCACCAACGTGCGCATGGTCAGTACTGAGGGGCGAGCGATTGTCAGCGCGGCAAAAATAACTGAAACGTTCAGGAATTGCTCCAGACCGAAGATGCCCTTGTCACCCATTCGATAGAACATCAGCGAAATCGCCACAATTGCCAGGACCAGAGCGCCCCACCGCAGGTTCTTGCTGAACTCCCGTGCGCTGAACATCGAGCAGAGCGCCCCAGGGATAAAAAACACCCATGCACTGGCGCCGTTGAGGGTCAGATCAAGAATGGCGAAAGCGACAATGGATAGTAGCGTGATGTTGCGGCTTTTCCGGACGGCGATATAAATCAGCGGCAGAACCAGGTAAAACCGCCATTCGATGGCCAGCGACCATGAGACGCCCAAGAGACGGGCAAAGTTAAATTCGTTCAGCGTTGGAAGCGGAAGCAGCCCGAAGCCAAACAGTGCCGGAATTGCCGCGACCATCGAAGTAATGTCCTGATGATTCGGCCAGGAGAACCAGAAGCCAATGGCAGTCGCCAGGAGGGCGGCAGCAAAATAGGCCGGGACAATGCGGCGTATACGCTTGACGAAGAAATCCGACCAGTCAACCAGCTTGCCCGAGAGGATTTTGCTGGCGAATAACAGCCCGGTAATACAGAAAAATATCTGAACACCGATGGCTCCCAGAAACTTCAGCAGTTCACTGTCGGCAGGGTCGAAGTAAAAAACCTTTGGCACCACTTCAAGATTGATCAGTACAAAAGGGGCGTGGTTCAGGGAAACCAAAATGGCGGCCACTCCACGCAATCCGTCCAGCCAGCGCGATTTTGGATGTACTTCAGGCACGAGCGAGGGCGTGGTCCACTGAAAGATGAACATCGGCAACGCTGCGCAAGCGAACAGAAATACCAGAAGTGCCAGGATTTCTGGTGTGTGCACTACGTAAAGGGAATTCATGGTGGGGCTCGGAAAAATTTTGCGGATTCTAACAGACCCGACTTTGCAGTCCACTCAGGACGGGCGTCATAAGTTGGTTCGAAATTAAGTACTAAGCAAATCGTATCGCATGCACACCGCGCAAAAACAAAAAAGCCCTTGGCCAATCACTTGCCAAGGGCTTTTCGCTGATACTGAAGTGAGTTATTTCTTCAAACCATAGTGCTCATCGAGCATGCCCGGCGAGTTCGGGGTTTTCGGCGCGTAGTCGCGTGGCGGCTCCTGATCGCGCGGCGGCGTCAGGCGTTCGCGCGGTGCCTGGGCGGCATCGGCGTGCAAAGCGGCGATCAGGCGTTGACGGGTCTGCTCGTCGAGGGCCAAGCGGTTGGCGCCCTCGGCGAGATGATCCTGCACTTCCTGATAGCTCTGGGTTAGCTTCTTGACCAGCGTCGCGGTGCTGTTGAAGTGGGTGACCACCTCGTTTTGATAGCTGTCGAAACGCTCCTGGATATCATCCAGTTGACGCTGCGTGCGGCTCGGCGCGGCATTCGGTGCGACGCGAGCGATCAGGAATCCAATGGCGACACCCACAACCAGGGCAAGAGTCGGTAACAACCAAACTAAGAGCGAGTGTTCCACGAGTCCTTCCTCTATAAACGGCTTTGCTTTACGTTAACGGCTCGAACCTGCGCTGTATACCGCGATTCACTCGCAATAGATTGGCACAGACAATTTGCTAGACGAGTCGACCCGATTCGAGGTCACGGAGTTCCTTCCTTGCTGATGCGTGAAACCCCTGTAGTGATTGCCGGCCCAGTCGGCCAGATTGAAGCGCTGTACCTGGATAACGAGCAACCAATCGGCATCGCGCTGATCTGCCATCCCAACCCGGTGCAGGGCGGCACCATGCTCAACAAGGTCGTCTCGACCCTGCAGCGCACCGCGCGCGATGCCGGTCTGATTACCTTGCGCTTCAACTATCGCGGCGTTGGCGCCAGCGAAGGTACGCACGACATGGGCAGCGGTGAAGTCGACGATGCTCAGGCCGCCGCCGCCTGGCTGCGGGAAAAACACCCGGATCTGCCGCTGACCCTGTTCGGTTTCTCCTTCGGCGGATTTGTTGCAGCAAGTCTCGGCGGTCGTCTAGAAGCCCAAGGCGTACAGCTCAAGAAGCTGTTCATGGTCGCGCCAGCGGTGATGCGTCTGGGCGATCAGGATCAACTGCCACAGCGCGGCGAGCTGACCGTGATCCAGCCGGAAACCGACGAAGTGATCGACCCGCAAGTGGTCTACGACTGGTCGGCAAAACTCCAGCGCCCCCATGAGCTGCTGAAAGTGGCAGAATGTGGACACTTTTTTCATGGCAAGCTGACCGATCTCAAGGATCTGATCCTGCCGCGTCTCTCGAATTGATTGCAGTCTGACAAGCGATTACCCATGACGAACCGAACCCGTATCCTCACCGGCATCACCACCACCGGCACGCCGCACCTGGGCAACTACGCCGGCGCCATTCGCCCGGCGATCCTCGCCAGCCGCGACAGCAATGCCGATTCGTTCTACTTCCTGGCTGACTACCATGCCCTGATCAAATGCGATGACCCGCTGCGCATCCAGCGCTCGCGTCTGGAAATCGCCGCGACCTGGCTGGCCGGTGGCCTCGATGTTGACCGTGTGACCTTCTATCGCCAGTCCGACATCCCGGAAATCCCCGAGCTGACCTGGCTGCTGACCTGCGTCGCGGCCAAGGGCCTGCTCAACCGTGCGCACGCCTACAAGGCTTCGGTGGACAAGAACGTCGAGACCGGTGAAGACCCGGATGCCGGCATCACCATGGGGCTCTACAGCTACCCGGTGCTGATGGCGGCGGACATCCTGATGTTCAACGCGCACAAGGTGCCGGTCGGTCGTGACCAGATTCAGCACGTGGAAATGGCCCGTGATATCGGTCAGCGCTTCAACCATCTGTTTGGCCAGGGCAAGGAGTTCTTCACCATGCCCGAAGCACTGATCGAGGAAAGCGTGGCAACCCTGCCAGGCCTCGATGGGCGCAAGATGTCGAAGAGCTACGACAACACCATTCCGCTGTTCTCCAGCGCCAAAGAGATGAAGGACGCGATCTCGCGCATCGTCACCGACTCCCGTGCACCGGGCGAAGCGAAAGATCCGGACAACTCGCACCTGTTCACTCTGTTCCAGGCCTTCGCAACGCCTGCGCAGGCTGAAGAATTCCGTAGCGAACTGCTCGGTGGTCTGGGCTGGGGCGAGGCGAAAAACCGTCTGTTCCAGTTGCTGGATAACGAGCTGGGCGAGTCCCGCGAGCGTTACCACCAGTTGATCGAGCGCCCGGCGGATCTGGAAGACATCCTGCAACACGGCGCGAAAAAGGCCCGTGCGGTGGCGACGCCGTTCCTCAACGAGCTGCGCGAAGCGGTCGGTCTGCGTTCTTTCGTCAATCAGGTTCAGGTTGCCGCGACCACCAAGAAGAAGGCTGCGAAAGCCGCACGTTTCGTCAGCTTCCGTGAAGACGACGGTAGCTTCCGTTTCCGTCTGCTGGCGGCTGATGGCGAGCAACTGCTGCTGTCGCGCAACTTCGCCGACGGCAAAACCGCCGGCCAGGTGACCAAGCAACTGCAGGCCGGTCAGGCGTTGGACATTCGCAATCAAGACCTGAGCTTCAGCGTGTGGCTGGAAGGCGAGTGCGTTGGCGACAGCCCGACGTTCGCCGATGCTGCTGCGCGGGACGCGGCCATCGAGGCTCTGCGCGTTGCGCTGACTCCGGTTCAGGACTAATCCGCGGCGCGGCCCGACCAAGGGCCGATTGCCATTCCCACGGGCCGTCGCTACAGTGACGGCCCGTTTTTGTTGCCTTGCTAACGAATTATGACGCCCCTAGAACGATACCAAGCTGATCTGAAACGCCCGGACTTCTTCCATGACGCCGCGCAGGAAACTGCCGTGCGTCATCTGCAGCGCCTGTACGACGATCTGATCGCGGCCGAGCAGAACAAGCCGGGTTTGCTGGGCAAGCTGTTTGGCAAAAAGGATCAGACGCCGGTCAAGGGTCTGTATTTCTGGGGCGGCGTGGGCCGCGGCAAGACTTACCTGGTCGACACCTTCTTTGAAGCGCTGCCGTTCAAGGAAAAGACCCGCACTCACTTCCACCGCTTCATGAAGCGTGTGCACGAAGAGATGAAAACCCTCGGCGGCGAGAAAAACCCGCTGACCATCATCGCCAAGCGCTTCGCCACCGAATCGCGAGTGATCTGCTTCGATGAATTCTTCGTCTCCGACATCACCGACGCGATGATCCTCGGCACGCTGATGGAAGAGCTGTTCAAGAACGGCGTGACCCTGGTCGCGACCTCGAACATCGTCCCGGACGGCTTGTACAAGGACGGTCTGCAGCGCGCGCGGTTCCTCCCGGCCATTGCACTGATCAAGCAGAACACCGAAATCGTCAACGTCGACAGCGGCGTCGACTACCGTTTGCGTCACCTCGAACAAGCGGAGCTGTTCCACTATCCGCTGGACGAAGCGGCGCACGAAAGCCTGCGCAAGAGCTTCAAGGCCCTCACGCCGGAATGCACGGCTGCGGTGGAAAACGATGTGCTGATCATCGAGAACCGCGAAATCCGTGCCCTGCGCACTTGCGACGACGTGGCCTGGTTCGACTTCCGCGAACTGTGCGACGGCCCGCGCAGCCAGAACGATTACATCGAGCTGGGCAAGATCTTCCATGCCGTGCTGCTCAGCGGCGTCGAGCAGATGAGCGTCACCACCGACGACATCGCCCGTCGCTTCATCAACATGGTCGACGAGTTCTACGACCGTAACGTCAAGCTGATCATTTCTGCCGAAGTCGAGTTGAAAGACCTGTACACCGGCGGGCGCCTGACGTTCGAATTCCAGCGTACGCTCAGCCGTCTGCTGGAGATGCAATCGCACGAATTCCTGTCGCGGGCGCACAAGCCTTAAACAGATTCGGCAAATAAAAAGGGCCTGCAATTGCAGGCCCTTTTTTTATGCGACGCAGTACCCCTGTGGGAGCGGGCTTGCTCGCGAATGCGGTGTGTCAGCTAAATAGATGCCAACTGAAAGTACGCTTTCGCGAGCAAGCCCGCTCCCACAGTGGTTTTGTGCGTGGGCAGCGAGTTATGCAGCCTGCTGAAACTGCTGCCGATACTGGTTCGGCGACAGCTCCGTATGCTGGCGGAACAGCCGCGCAAAGAAGCTCGCATCGTCGTAGCCGACCTCATAACTGATGGTCTTGATGCTCTTGCGGCTGCCGGACAGCAAGCCCTTGGCGGTCTCGATGCGCAGGCGTTGCAGGTAGTGCAGCGGTTTGTCGCCGGTGGCGGTCTGGAAGCGGCGCATGAAGTTGCGGATGCTCATGCCGTGCTCGCGGGCCACGTCTTCGAAGCGAAACTTGTCGGCGAAGTGCTCTTCGAGCCAGTGCTGGATCTGCAGGATGATCACGTCCTGGTGCAGCTTCTGGCCGCCGAAACCGATACGTCCCGGCGAGTAACTGCGCTGCACTTCATACAGAATGTCGCGGGCCACGGCTTGGGCGACGTTGGCGCCACAGAAGCGTTCGATCAGGTAAATATAGAGGTCGCAGGCCGAGGTGGTGCCGCCGGCGCAATACAGGTTGTCGGCGTCGGTCAGGTGCTTGTCCTGATTGAGGTACACCTTGGGGAAGCGCTCGGCAAAGGCATTGAAGAAGCGCCAGTAAGTGGTCGCTTCCTTGCCATTGAGCAGACCGGCCTCGGCCAGCCAGAACACCCCGGTGGCTTCGCCGCACAATACGGCGCCGCGGGCGTGCTGCTCGCGCAGCCATGGCAGGATCTGCGGATAACGGCCGCAAAGCGTATCGAAATCGTCCCAGAACGCCGGGAGGATAATCACGTCGGCGTTTTCCAGGGCGCCGTCCACCGGCATCATCACGTCACTGAAACTGTTCACCGGTTTACCGTCGGGGCTGACCAGGCGGGTTTCGAACGCCGGAGTCAGGCCGTGGCCCAGTTGTTTGCCGTAACGCAGGCTGGCCAGATGGAAGAAATCCTTGGCCTGCATGAGGGTGGAGGCGAAAACCCGGTCGATTGCCAGGATGCTGACGCGCCGCAAGGGCGTGGAGACTTGCTTGGACATAATTCAACTTTTGTTTTGTTTTTATAAGGGAAAGTGGTCACCAGACGGCTGGATCGTCTTATTTTTTGTCGGATGTGTCCAGTGTCCTGTATCGGAGGTGAGGCTTAGTCTCTGAAGGTCATATCCCTCCAACAAGAATGAAAGGTGCCGCATGATCCCCAGAACCTTGTTCAGCTCCGAGCACGAATTGTTCCGCGACAGCGTACGAACCTTCCTCGAAAAAGAGGCCGTGCCGTTCCATGCGCAGTGGGAGAAACAAGGCCACATCGACCGCAAACTGTGGAACAAGGCAGGGGAGGCGGGGATGCTCTGCTCGCATCTGCCGGAGGAGTATGGCGGCCTGGGCGCGGACTTTTTGTATAGCGCGGTGGTGATCGAAGAGGTCGGTCGTCTCGGCCTGACCGGTATCGGTTTCTCGCTGCATTCGGACATCGTTGCGCCGTACATCCTGCATTACGGCAGTGAAGCGCTGAAGCACAAGTACCTGCCGAAACTGGTCTCGGGCGAGATGGTCAGCGCGATTGCGATGACCGAGCCGGGCGCCGGTTCCGACTTGCAGGGAGTCAAGACCACCGCAGTGCTGGATGGCGACGAGTATGTGATCAACGGTTCCAAGACCTTCATCACCAATGGCTTCCTCGCTGACCTGGTGATCGTGGTCGCCAAGACCGATCCAAAGGCCGGCGCCAAGGGCACCAGCCTGTTTGTGGTGGAAGCGAATACGCCGGGCTTCGAGAAGGGCAAACGCCTGGAGAAGGTCGGAATGAAGGCTCAGGACACGTCGGAATTGTTCTTCCAGGACGTGCGCGTACCGAAAGAAAACCTGCTGGGTCAGGCCGGGGCAGGGTTTGCCTACCTGATGCAGGAATTGCCGCAGGAACGTCTCACGGTGGCGATTGGTGGTCTGGCCTCAGCCGAAGCCGCGCTGAAATGGACGCTGGATTACACCCGTGATCGCAAGGCGTTCGGCAAGGCGATTGCCGACTTCCAGAACACCCGCTTCAAACTGGCGGAAATGGCCACTGAAATTCAGATCGGTCGAGTATTTGTCGACAAGTGCCTGGAATTGCATCTGCAGGGCAAGCTCGACGTGCCGACAGCAGCGATGGCCAAATACTGGGGCACCGACCTGCAATGCAAGGTGCTCGACGAGTGCGTGCAGTTGCATGGCGGCTACGGCTTCATGTGGGAATACCCGGTGGCGCGGGCGTGGGCGGATGCGCGCGTGCAGCGGATCTATGCCGGCACCAATGAAATCATGAAGGAGATCATTGCGCGGTCGCTGTGAGTTTTGCAGTGAATTGACAGGCCCTTTCGCGAGCAAGCCCGCTCCCACAGGGATTACCGTACCTGTGGGAGCGAGCCTGCTCGCGAAGCTTTTAGCGGTCGATCAAGGCGCCGGATTCGGATGAACCTTGTGAATCGCCTCAATCCCGGCCAGCACTTCATCGGAAAGTTTCAGATCAAAACTGGCAATGTTGCTGTCCAGTTGCTCCAGCGTGGTCGCACCAATGATGTTGCTGGTGACGAACGGTTGCTGGGTGACGAACGCCAGGGCCATTTGCGCCGGGTCCAGACCATGTTCCCGGGCCAGTGCCACGTAACGGCTGCAAGCAGCCTCCGATTGCGGGTTGAAATAGCGGCTGAAGCGGCTGTAGAGGCTCAGGCGGCCTTTCGGCGGGCGAGCGCCACCTTCGTACTTGCCGGACAGGAAGCCGAACGCCAGCGGCGAGTACGCGAGCAGGCCGCACTGTTCGCGAATGGCGATTTCAGCCAGGCCGATTTCGAAGCTGCGGTTGAGCAGGTTGTACGGGTTCTGGATCGACACCGCGCGCGGCCAGCCACGGGCTTCGGCCAGGGCGAGGAAGCGCATGGTGCCCCACGGCGTCTCGTTGGACAGGCCGATGTGACGGATCTTGCCGGCCTTCACTTGTTCGTCGAGGGCTTCGAGGGTGTCCTCGAGCGGCGTCAGGTTGGCTTCGATCTTGTGCTTGTAACCCAACTGGCCGAAGAAATTGGTGCTGCGCTCCGGCCAGTGCAGTTGGTAGAGGTCGATGTAATCGGTCTGCAGGCGCTCGAGGCTGGCATCCACCGCAGCGGTAATGTGCTGGCGATTGTGGCGCAGGTTCTTGTCGCGGATGTAGTCGATGGTGTTGCCGGGGCCGGCGATCTTGCTGGCGAGAATCCAGTCGGCGCGGTCGCCGCGAGTTTTGAAGTAATTGCCGATGTAGCGTTCGGTGGTGGCGTAGGTATCGGCTTTCGGCGGCACCGGGTACATCTCGGCGGTGTCGATGAAATTGATCCCGGCTTCCTTGGCCCGTTCGATCTGGGCGAAGGCTTCAGCTTCAGTGTTTTGCTCGCCCCAGGTCATGGTGCCGAGGCAGATTGCACTCACGTTCAGGTCGGTCCGGCCTAGCTGGCGATAGTCCATCGGGTGCTCCTTGGGCAAAACAATCATAAAAGCAGGTTGAAAAATTTTTCGCAATCTGCATAATTGCCGACCTCTTTCTGCAGTGGAAGTGATGCGCCGCCGCCGAAGAATCTTGCCGTTGAACGGACGCGCCGACCCGAGCCCCCGAAAGCGTCTGTATCCGGCTGCCTTTGACTTGTCAAAGTACGCACTATTCAGTAAGATCCGCCGTCTTATTTACAGGCGGCCCCTGAGGCTATAAAGAATGAAAACTTTTACTGCTAAACCGGAAACAGTAAAGCGCGACTGGTTTGTCGTCGACGCTGCTGGTCAGACCCTGGGTCGTCTGGCCACCGAAATCGCGAGCCGTCTGCGTGGCAAGCACAAGCCTGAATACACTCCTCACGTTGACACTGGCGACTACATCGTCGTAATCAACGCCGAGCAGATCCGTGTTACCGGCGCTAAAACCACTGACAAAATGTACTACTCCCACTCCGGTTTCCCGGGCGGCATCAAGTCGATCAACTTTGAAAAGCTGATCGCCAAAGCCCCTGAGCGCGTGATCGAGACCGCGGTTAAAGGCATGCTGCCTAAAAACCCACTGGGTCGCGACATGTACCGTAAGCTGAAAGTCTATGCGGGCGCTGCACACCCTCATACTGCTCAGCAGCCCCAAGAACTGAAGATTTAACGGAATAGTTCATTATGTCGGCGACTCAAAATTACGGCACTGGCCGTCGCAAGACCGCAACCGCACGCGTTTTCCTGCGTCCGGGTACTGGTAACATCTCCATCAACAACCGTTCGCTGGATAACTTCTTCGGCCGCGAAACTGCCCGCATGGTAGTTCGTCAGCCGCTGGAGCTGACCGAGACTGTCGAGAAATTCGACATCTACGTCACCGTGATCGGCGGTGGTGTAAGTGGTCAGGCTGGCGCAATCCGCCACGGCATCACTCGCGCTCTGATGGACTACGACGAAACCCTGCGTAGCGCTCTGCGCAAAGCTGGCTTCGTTACTCGCGACGCCCGTGAAGTTGAACGTAAGAAAGTTGGTCTGCGTAAAGCGCGTAAGCGTCCGCAGTACTCGAAGCGTTAATTCGTTTCCACGTTCAAAAAAGAACGCCCGATTCCTCACGGAACCGGGCGTTTTTTTATGCCTGCGATTTATTAAAGAATTGCGCTGTGACAACTTGCCACATTCGTAGACCCCCTATACTACAAGGCTTGAGGGTGGGAGCTCCGGGTAATTCCCTTGTCAGAATTGGGGCTTTTCATTACCATCTCGGCAAAATTTTTATAAGTAACATTGATTTATTTAGTAGATGCCTGATTTAACAGGCCACAAAAGCTGATGGGAGAGGACTGAATGAGCAATGACGGCGTGAATGCAGGCCGGCGTCGCTTCTTGGTAGCAGCCACATCCGTGGTGGGTGCTGCAGGAGCGGTGGGGGCTGCGGTCCCGTTCGTGGGGTCATGGTTTCCCAGTGCCAAGGCGAAAGCCGCCGGTGCACCGGTGAAAGTGAATGTCAGCAAGATCGAGCCAGGACAGCAGATGATTGCCGAGTGGCGCGGCCAGCCGGTGTTCATTGTCCGCCGTACTGCGGAAATCCTGGGGAATCTCAAGAAGATCGAGGGCCAGCTCTCCGATCCGACTTCCAAAAACTCCACGCAACCTACCTATGTCGACCCTGAAGTGCGTTCGATCAAGCCGGAAATTCTGCTGCTGATCGGTATCTGCACTCACCTGGGTTGCTCACCAACCTTCCGTCCCGAAGTGGCACCTGCGGATCTGGGTAAAGACTGGGTCGGTGGCTATTTCTGCCCTTGCCACGGTTCCCACTACGATCTGGCTGGCCGCGTCTACAAGTCGCAACCTGCGCCTTTGAACCTGCCAGTTCCCCCGCATTCCTATGAGACCGATGACCTGATTGTCATTGGCGTCGATACGGAGAAAGCGTGATGAGCAAGTTCATGGATTGGGTTGATGCGCGCTTCCCCGCAACCAAAATGTGGGAAGACCATCTCAGCAAGTATTACGCGCCAAAAAACTTCAACTTCTTCTATTTCTTCGGCTCGCTGGCGCTGCTGGTGCTGGTCAACCAGATCGTCACCGGTGTCTGGCTGACGATGAGCTATACGCCGTCGGCAGAAGAGGCGTTCGCTTCCGTCGAATACATCATGCGCGACGTCGAGTACGGCTCGATCCTGCGTCTGCTGCACTCCACCGGCGCTTCGGCGTTCTTCATCGTGGTCTATCTGCACATGTTCCGTGGCCTGCTCTACGGTTCGTACCAGAAACCCCGCGAGTTGGTGTGGGTATTCGGCATGCTGATCTACCTGGCGCTGATGGCTGAAGCCTTCATGGGTTATCTGCTGCCGTGGGGTCAGATGTCCTACTGGGGTGCCCAGGTGATCATCTCGCTGTTCGGTGCGATTCCGGTCATCGGCAACGACCTGACCCAGTGGATTCGTGGTGACTACCTGATTTCCGGGATCACCCTGAACCGCTTCTTCGCCCTGCACGTCGTGGCCCTGCCGATCGTGATCCTCGGTCTGGTGGTGCTGCACATTCTGGCGCTGCACGAAGTCGGCTCGAACAACCCTGATGGCGTCGACATCAAGAAGCACAAAGACGAAAACGGCATCCCGCTGGACGGCATTGCCTTCCACCCTTACTACACCGTGAAAGACATCGTCGGCGTAGTGGTGTTCCTGTTCATCTTCTGCTTCATTGTGTTCTTCTTCCCGGAAATGGGCGGCTACTTCCTCGAAAAGCCAAACTTCGAGCAAGCCAACCCGTTCAAGACGCCTGAGCACATTGCACCGGTCTGGTACTTCACACCGTTCTACGCAATCTTGCGGGCAATCCCGGACAAGCTCATGGGCGTTATCGCCATGGGGGCGTCGATTGCCTTGCTGTTCGTGCTGCCGTGGCTTGATCGCAGTCCGGTGAAATCGATGCGCTACAAGGGCTGGATGAGCAAAGTCTGGCTGTTGGTGTTCTGCGTCGCGTTCGTGATCCTCGGCATTCTCGGTGTTCTGGCTCCGACGCCTGAGCGCACGCTGATCTCGCAGGTCTGCACCTTTCTGTACTTCGCTTACTTCATTCTGATGCCTTTCTACACCAGGCTCGAGAAGACCAAACCGGTTCCGGAAAGGGTGACTGGCTGATGAAAAAGTTATTTTTTGCTCTGATTTTTGCTGCTCTGCCTGTGCTGTCTTTTGCTGCCGAACATGGTCCGGATCTGGAAAAAGTCGACATCGACGTTTCCGACAAGGCTGCCCTGCAGGATGGTGCGCGTACCTTTGCCAACTACTGCATGGGTTGCCACAGTGCCAAGTTCCAGCGTTACGAGCGCGTTGCCGATGACCTGGGGATCCCGCATGACATGATGCTGGAAAAACTCGTCTTCACCGGTGCCAAGATCGGTGACCACATGAACATCGGTATGCAACCGGCTGACGCCAAGACCTGGTTCGGTGCAGCACCGCCGGACCTGACCCTGGTGGCGCGTGTGCGTGGCACCGACTGGCTCTACGGTTATCTGCGCTCGTTCTACGAAGATCCTGCGCGCCCATGGGGCGTGAACAACAAGGTCTTCCCGAACGTCGGCATGCCTAACGTGCTGGTCGGCCTGCAAGGTCGCCAGGTCGTGGGCTGCAAGCAAGTGCAGATCGTCGAGGACGGCAAGAAGCAATACGATCCGCTGACCGGTACGCCGTTGACGCATGAAGCGTGCGATCAGTTGACCATCGTGCCGAAAACCGGTGCTCTGAACGAAGAGCAGTTCGATGAGAAGGTCAAGAATCTGGTAACCTTCCTGGCTTACTCGGCTAACCCGGTTAAGCTGCAACATCAGCGCATCGGTACTTACGTCTTGCTGTACCTGGCGTTCTTCTTTGTGTTCGCCTACCTGCTCAAGCGTGAATACTGGAAAGACGTGCACTGATACGCTTCAAGCATTGCTGTTAATCGCGCGCGCCCAAGCGTGCCTCTGAAAACGCAACGCCTGGTTCGCCAGGCAGTGCGTGAGGCGCCCTCTGGGCGCGCGCGTTTTTCCGGTTCCGATAATTTCAACAAGCGAGGAGGATCGCCATGGGCGTGACCAATCGGTTGGCCTGTTACTCCGACCCCGCCGACCACTATTCCCACCGAGTGCGCATCGTGCTTGCAGAGAAGGGTGTCAGCGCCGAAATCATTTACGTGGAAGCTGGTCGCCAGCCGCCTAAACTGATTGAGGTGAACCCTTACGGCAGTCTCCCGACGCTGGTCGATCGCGACCTGGCGTTGTGGGAGTCGACCGTGGTGATGGAATATCTGGATGAGCGTTACCCGCATCCGCCACTGATGCCGGTTTATCCGGTGGCGCGTGCCAACAGCCGTCTGCTGATTCACCGTATTCAGCGTGACTGGTGTGGTCTTGTGGATCTGATTCTTGATCCGAAAACCAAGGAGGCCGCGCGTGTCGTGGCGCGCAAGGAATTGCGTGAAAGCCTGACGGGCGTGTCGCCGCTGTTTGCCGACAAGCCGTTTTTCCTCAGTGAGGAACAAAGTCTGGTGGATTGCTGCCTATTGCCAATACTCTGGCGTTTGCCGATTCTGGGTATTGAACTGCCGCGGCCGGCCAAGCCGCTGCTTGATTATATGGAGCGCCAGTTTGCGCGTGAGGCTTTCCAGGCGAGTCTGTCTGGCGTCGAACGCGATATGCGCTAAGGCTTAAGGAGCCGCTATGAACTCCAGTCGACCTTATCTGGTCCGCGCGCTCTACGAGTGGATTGTGGATAACGATTGCACCCCGCACATGCTGGTCAATTCCGAATACCCGGCGGTGCAGGTGCCGCAGGGTTTTGCCAGTGACGGACAGATCGTCCTGAACATTTCGCCCAGCGCCGTGCGTCACTTGCACATGGACAACGACGTGGTGACCTTCGAGGGTCGCTTCGGTGGCGTTCCGCACAGTCTGTATGTGCCGATCAGCGCGATTCTGGGCATCTATGCCCGGGAGAACGGGCAGGGCATGGTCTTCGATCTCGAGTCGCCGATGGATGACGAAGACGATATCGAACCCGATGACGACTTGCCGCCACCGGACAGCGAGCCGCCGCGCCCAAGCGGTCGGCCAAGTTTGAAAGTGGTGAAGTAATAAAAAAGGCGATCCGAAAGGGTCGCCTTTTTTATTACGTAGGAGCTGCCGAAGGCTGCGATCTTTTGATCTTGTTTTTGACGATCAAAAGATCGCAGCCTCGTTTCACTCGACAGCTCCTACAGAAGTGCACCTCAGTCGATGTATTCGAACAGCTTGACGATCTTCTGCACGCCGGAAACGCTCTGCACCAGATTGGTCGCCTGTTGCGCTTCCTGCTTGGTCAGCAGGCCCAGCAGATAGACGATGCCATTCTCGGTCACTACCTTGATGCGTGAGCCGGGAATGCTGGCATCGGTCAGCATCTGGGTCTTGATCTTGGTGGTCAGCCAGGCATCGTTCTGGCGGGCGAGGAAGCTCGACGGCGCAATCACTTGCAGCTCGTTGTGCACCTTCTTCACGCGCTGGACGTTGGCGGCGGCCTGTTCGGCCTTGGCCTTGAGGTCTTCGCGCGGCGTCTGGCCGGCGAGCAGCACCACGCCGTTGAAGCTGGTGACGACGATATGCGAGTCCTTGTCCAGGCCTGGGTCGGCCTTGGCCACGTTGACGCCGACTTTGGTCTCGATCAGCGAGTCGTCGATTTTGCTGCCGAAGGTTCGGGTGCCGCGGTCGTCTTCAATCGGCGCTTCACGGCTGGCATTCACCACCGAGGTGCAGCCGCTGATGCCGAGGCACAGGGTCAAGGCCAGAAGGCCAAGGCGATTAGGGGTCATTCTTCACTCCCGAACAGTTGGCTGTCGATCAGATCGCAAAGGCAATGGATCGCCAGCAGGTGGACTTCCTGAATACGTGCAGTGACGTTGGCCGGTACGCGAATCTCGACGTCCTCGGGCAATAGCAATGACGCCATGCCGCCGCCATCGCGTCCGGTCAATGCTACGACAATCATTTCGCGATCATGTGCGGCCTGGATCGCCTGAATAATGTTCGCCGAGTTACCGCTGGTCGAAATCGCCAGCAATACGTCGCCTGGTTGACCCAGTGCGCGGATCTGCTTGGAGAACACTTCGTTGTAGCTGTAGTCGTTGGCGATCGAGGTGATCGTCGAGCTGTCGGTGGTCAGGGCGATGGCCGGCAAGCTCGGGCGTTCGCGCTCGAAGCGGTTGAGCAGCTCCGAGGAGAAGTGCTGGGCGTCGCCGGCAGAGCCACCGTTGCCGCACGAAAGCATTTTGCCTTCGTTGAGCAGGGCGTTGACCATGATCTGGCTGGCTTGCTCGATGTGCGGTGCAAGTACGTCCATCGCCTGTTGCTTGGTGTCGATACTGGCCTGGAAAAGCTGGCGAATTCGGGATTGCATGTCCATCTGTGTGACCTTAAGTGGCGCGGCTGTTCGGCACGTGAATGTGCAGCCCGCAAAGCAAAGAGCAAAAATTGTCGGTGAAAGTGTCCGGGGTGGTGTGCAGAGAATCAACCATCGAACGCATTCTGCAGCCAGTTCAATTGATCCGGGTGCCTGTCGATGGCCACCACGTCGAAGCGGCAAGGGGAATCGGCCCAGCGTGACTCACGCTGAAGAAAATACTGTGCGGCGAAAATCAGTTTTTGCCGTTTGCGCTCATCGATGCTAGCGAGCGCGCCACCCCATTGAGTGTTTTTTCTGTAGCGGACTTCGACGAATACTACTGTATCGCCATCAAGCATGACCAGATCAAGCTCGCCCCGTTTGCATGACCAGTTCTGCGCCAGCAGGCGCAGACCCTGGTGTTGCAGATGCTCGAGCGCTTGGCGCTCGGCATCTTTACCGCTTTGCAGGTGCGAGCTGTCGGGCATCAGCGCGGGGTGTCCGGCAGGCGTTGAACCTGACCGTTGACGAACTGCGCCCATGGCAACTGCCGCACTACACGTTGGGTCTGGGTCATGCCCAGGCTGCCCGACTGACCTTCGATGCGGCTGTCCGGCAGAGCTTTCAATTGACCCAGGCGGGGTGCCAGACGGTAGGCATCGACGCCCATCGCGTACAGGCGACCAAGACTGCCGGCGGCTTGTGGCCACTGTGCGGTGACTTGTTGGCGCAGCGGGTCGTTGGCTTCGAGCAGCCATGGGGTTTCGCAGAAACGCACGCCGTTCATGTCGTTGTACTGGTTCACATCGCCGCTGGCGCTGTAGACGTGGGAGGTCGCGTACACCGGAACGTCACCGGCGTACTGGAAATTCAGGGTCGGCTTGATCTGCTGCGCCTGTTGCGGGGTGGCGGCGAGGAAAATGAACTCGATGTCCTGACGACGCGAAGGCTGTGCGGCTACGTTGGTGCCGGCAGCATTCTGCAGGCTCTTGGCGCGGGCCTCACTTTGACGCAGCTGGAACATGTCGGCGATCTGCTGGGCCAGTTGCACTGGCTGATCGACACGCTCGGTGGCGACGATGCTGCCGCCGTTGGCTTGCCAGTCCTGGCTGAACGCACGCAGTACGCGGTCGCCCCATTCGCCTTTCGGCACCATGATTGCCGCACGGTGCAGGCCGTCGGCGCGGGCACGACGCGAAACTTCGCGGGCTTCGTCTTCAGCCGCCAGACCGAACTGGAACAGTTGCGCCGGACCTTGATCACCTTCGCTGTAGTTCAATGCGAGGGTGGTGATCGGCAGTTGCGGACGAGTGCTCAGTTGTTTGACCAGTGGTTTCTCCAGCGGACCGACCACCAGTTGCACGCCATCAGCCTGGGCCTTGCGGTAGAACTCATCCATCGAGGTCAGCTTGGAGCTGTCGTAGAACTCGATGGCGGGCGGCTTCTGGCCGGCCTGTTGCGCTTGATAGTGCGCCGCCATGAAACCTTCACGCAGGGCCTTGCCGACCGAGGCCAGTGGGCCGTCTTGCGGCAGCAGCAGGGCGATTTTGCTCAGGGGCTGGCTGGCCAGCTCCTTGAGTTTGGTCAGGGGCAGCGGCAGGTTGATTGCCGCCGGGTGTTTCGGGTTTTGTGCGCGCCAGGTATCGATCGCGGCTTGCTGCTGTTCCAGGGTGCCGGCAGTTTTCACTGCCAGGGCCAGGCCCATCCAGCCACCGAGGTCGTCGGAGGTATTGGGTTGCAGTTGATCGGTTGGCAGCGAAGCGATCAGGGTCCAGATCGCTTCGTGGTTCTTGCTCGCGGCTTCGCCTTTGAGCATTGGCGCGATGAAGATGCGCTCGCGAGCGGCCGCCAGGGTCTGGCCATCGGCTTCCAGTGCGCGGGCATGCACGGTGCCGGTGCGCACTTGCTGGTCTTCCGGCATTTCGCTCAGATGCTGCAGGCTCGGATGGCTCAGGGCAGTCAGCGCGGCTTTCGGCTGATTGCGAGTCATCGCCAGTTCAGCGGACAGGGTGCTGGCGAAGATCTGCTGGCCTGGCTTGAGTTGCTCCATCGGCACTTGTTGCAGGATCTGCGCGGACTGGCCGGCATTACCCTGGCGGTAAGCCAGGTCTGCCGCGCTCAAGCGCAACAGGGCGGCTTTTTCCGGTGTCTTGGCCTGGGTAGCCTGTTCGAGCAGTTGCTCGATGCTGGCATCCGGGGTCCGTGGAAGTTCGCCAAGGCTGGAGGAAGGGGAGCTGGCGCAGGCCGCCAGCAAGGCAGCGAGGCAGAGGGCAGTGAACAGCCGCAGGCAAGCGATCATGTAAGTGTTCCTGATACTCGATCAAATTAGCGTGGAATTGTACCCAAGCGCTGGCCGGGGCGCGATGTTACTGGTGTGAAACCGTCAATTTAGCTGGAGCAAATGTTGCTGTGCGGCACAAAGACGCGCAAAACCGGCTTCGGCCGGAACGCATCGCAAGCCTCGTGACGCGCTACAATGCCGGCTTTTACCGATCATGAGGTGTGCGCTTTGACTGCTCCAGGTCCTTTGAATTCCGCTGCTGGCTCGCTTTATGTGGTGGCGACGCCCATCGGCAACCTGGACGACATCAGCGCCCGGGCCCTGAAAATCCTCCGCGAAGTGGCGCTGATTGCCGCCGAGGATACGCGGCACTCGGCGCGGTTGATGCAGCACTTCGGCATTTCGACGCCGTTGGCCGCGTGCCACGAACACAACGAACGTGATGAAGGTAGCCGCTTTATTACCCGTTTGCTGGCGGGCGATAACGTCGCGCTGATTTCCGATGCCGGGACGCCGCTGATCTCCGATCCGGGTTATCACCTGGTGCGTCAGGCGCGGGCAGCGGGGATCAATGTGGTGCCGGTGCCGGGTGCGTGTGCATTGATTGCAGCACTGTCAGCGGCGGGTCTGCCCTCCGACCGATTCATCTTCGAAGGTTTCCTGCCGGCCAAGTCGGTGGGGCGCAAGGCGCGTCTGGAGGCGGTCAAGGAAGAGCCGCGCACGCTGATTTTCTACGAGGCCCCGCACCGTATTCTCGAATGCCTGCAGGACATGGAAGCCGTGTTCGGTGGCGAGCGTCAGGCATTGCTGGCCCGGGAAATCACCAAGACTTTCGAGACGCTTAAGGGGTTGCCGCTGGCTGAGCTGCGTGCGTTTGTCGAGGCCGACAGCAATCAGCAGCGGGGCGAGTGTGTGGTGCTGGTCGCAGGTTGGTCTGCACCGGAGTCCGAAGACGCCGTCAGCAGCGAAGCGATGCGCGTCCTCAATCTGCTGCTCGAAGAGATGCCGCTCAAGCGTGCCGCCGCCCTGGCCGCACAAATCACCGGTGAGCGCAAAAACGTGCTTTATCAGGTCGCACTGGATCAGCAGAAGGGCGAGTAAACCGTCGCGCAGACAGGTTTCACGGCTATTAGCGCTTGTTCTTCGGGCGCTCTGCCGTTAACCTTCGCGGCGGAGAGTCGATCGGACAGTCGCTGCCCTCTATGAAAATTAGGGGGGGGAGGAAAGTCCGGGCTCCATAGGGCGAAGTGCCAGGTAATGCCTGGGAGGCGTGAGCCTACGGAAAGTGCCACAGAAAATAACCGCCTAAGCGCTTCGGCGCCGGTAAGGGTGAAAAGGTGCGGTAAGAGCGCACCGCACGTCTGGCAACAGTTCGTGGCTAGGTAAACCCCACTTGGAGCAAGACCAAATAGGGTCCCAAGGCGTGGCCCGCGCTGGGACCGGGTAGGTTGCTAAAGATGTCCAGTGATGGCCATCGTAGACGAATGACTGTTCAAGACAGAACCCGGCTTACAGATCGACTCTCCACCTTTTTCTTTCCCTGCTTGAATCAATGGCATCAGGGCTGGTTATTATCGGCAGGCCTGCGCTAAAGTCCGGCAGCGGCAAATGCAGTAATAGCCATTTCCCACCTTGCTTCAATCAACAGCAGAAGCGCTTTTGTAATACCGAAAAAATCTTACTCTTAACAAATTACTTTAACTTCCGAGCGCAGCTTTCAGTGCTGCATCAAGTTATTGGTCGAAAGTATCTGCCAAATTGTCGTTACCCCTCCTTTTAAGCTCCTAAATCTCCGTTCTGTAAGGGTTTTCCTTTAATCCGCGCCTTGACGGTGTGGTGGGCGCATTCCTATAGTGTGCGCAAGTGGCGGAAAGTGGCATGAAGTGGGTTTTTTGAGCTCAAAACGATAAAAATTGGAGAAACGCTGACGTGTTTCGCGGAGCTAACGCTATCAGTCTCGATGCAAAGGGCCGTCTCGCCATGCCGAGCCGGTACCGTGACGAGCTCGTTTCGCGTAGTTCCGGCCAATTGATCGTGACCATTGATGCCGTTGATCCGTGCCTGAGTGTCTACCCGCTCGACGAGTGGGAAATTATTGAAACCAAGTTGCGCGCACTCCCTTCGCTTCGCGAAGAGAACCGTCGCCTGCAGCGTTTATTGATTGGTAATGCCGTCGACCTCGAACTCGACGGCAGTGGTCGTTTTCTGGTTCCACCGCGTCTGCGCGAATACGCAAAGCTTGATAAGAAAGCGATGCTGGTGGGCCAACTGAACAAGTTCCAATTGTGGGACGAGGATGCATGGAACGCGGTGTCTGCCGCTGACCTTGCTGCTATTCAACAACCGGGCGCCATGCCTGACGAACTGCGTGATTTGATCCTGTGACTATTGATAGCGGCTTTAACCACATCACCGTACTGCTTGACGAAGCCGTCGAGGCTCTCGCCGTACGTCCTGATGGCTGCTATCTGGACGGTACGTTCGGTCGCGGCGGGCACAGTCGGCTGATCCTCAGCCAGCTTGGGACGGACGGTCGGCTCATCGGATTCGACAAGGATCCTCAAGCGATTGCCACCGGGCAAACGCTAGCGGCCGAAGACGGCCGCTTTGTCGTTGTGCAGCGCAGCTTTGCCGAGCTGGGTTCGGTGGTTGCCGAGCAAGGTCTGAGCGGCAAGGTCAGCGGTATCCTGCTCGATCTCGGCGTGTCTTCGCCGCAGCTGGATGACGCCGAGCGCGGCTTCAGTTTCCTCAATGACGGCCCACTGGACATGCGCATGGACCCGTCCCGTGGCATCAGTGCCGCCGAGTTCGTCAACACCGCGCCGGTGGAAGAAATCGCCCGGGTGTTCAAGGAATACGGCGAAGAGCGTTTCTCCGGCCGCATGGCCCGCGCCGTGGCCGAGCGCCGCGACATCAAGCCGTTCGAGCGCACCGCTGATCTGGCCGAGGTCCTCAAAGTCGCCAACCCGGCGTGGGAGAAGGGCAAGAACCCGGCGACCCGTGCATTTCAGGGCCTGCGTATTCACGTCAACAACGAACTGGGCGATCTGGAGGCTGGCCTCGAAGCCGCGCTGGAGGCTCTGGAGGTCGGTGGCCGTCTGGTGGTCATCAGCTTCCACTCGCTGGAAGACCGCATCGTCAAACTGTTCATGCGCAAACTGGTGAAAGGCGAAGCCGACAACCTGCCGCGCAACCTGCCCGTGCGCCACGTGGCGTTCGAACCGAAAATCAAAATCCATGGCAAAGCGCAGACGGCCTCCGACGCCGAACTCAAAGCCAACCCACGTTCCCGTAGCGCTGTGATGCGTGTCGCGGAGAAGTTGCGGTGAGCAAGCTTTTCGCCAAGCCCCTGCCTGGCGGCAGCTTTATCATGTTGCTGCTGTTTATCGGCGTGCTCGTGTCGGCCATCGGCGTGTCTTACAGCGCGCACTGGAACCGCCAGTTGCTCAACACCCTTTACAACGAACTCAGCGTGCGCGACAAGGCGCAGGCCGAGTGGGGGCGGCTGATTCTCGAACAGAGCACCTGGACCGCGCACAGCCGCATCGAAGTGCTGGCCACCGAACAACTGAAAATGCACATCCCTGGCGCGGCTGACGTGAAGATGGTGGCGCCATGATGAAACTCGAAGGGGCACTCTTCCCGTGGCGCTTCCGTCTGGTCGTTGGTCTGCTCGGTGTCATGGTGGCCGCGATCTGCTGGCGCATCATCGACCTGCAAGTGATCGACCGAGACTTCCTCAAGGGGCAGGGCGACGCGCGCAGTGTTCGTCATATCCCGATTCCTGCACACCGTGGTCTGATTACTGACCGTAACGGCGAGCCCCTGGCCGTCAGTACGCCGGTGACCACGCTGTGGGCCAACGCCAAGGAAATGCAACTGGCCAAAGAAAAGTGGCCAGCACTCGCCGCTGCGCTGGGGCAGGATCCGAAAGCCTTGGCCGAGCGTCTTGAAGCCCAGGCCAACAAAGAATTCATTTACCTGGTGCGCGGGCTGACCCCTGAGCAGGGCCAGGCCGTGCTTGACCTGAAAGTGCCGGGCGTCTATGGCATCGAAGAATTCCGCCGCTTCTATCCGGCCGGTGAAGTCACCGCACACATGGTCGGCTTTACCGACATTGACGATCACGGGCGCGAAGGCGTCGAGCTGGCCTACGACGAGTGGCTGGCCGGGGTGCCGGGCAAACGGCAGGTCATCAAGGATCGGCGCGGTCGGCTGATCAAGGATGTCCAGGTCACCAAGAACGCCAAGGCCGGCAAGCCCTTGGCGTTGTCGATTGACCTGCGTCTGCAATACCTGGCCAACCGTGAGCTGCGCAACGCGATCATCGAGAACGGCGCCAAGGCCGGTAGCCTGGTGATCATGGACGTGAAGACCGGCGAGATTCTCGCCATGGTCAACCAGCCGACCTACAACCCGAACAACCGTCGCAACCTGCAGCCGGCGATGATGCGTAACCGCGCGATGATCGACGTGTTCGAACCGGGTTCGACCATGAAAGCGATCTCGATGAGCGCGGCGATCGAATCCGGCCGCTGGAAACCGACCGACACCGTCGAGGTGTACCCGGGCTCGCTGCAGATCGGCAAGTACACCATCAAGGACGTTTCGAAGACCGAAGGTCCGGTACTCGACATGACCGGTATCCTGATCAATTCCAGTAACGTCGGCATGAGTAAGGTCGCGTTCGATATCGGCGGTGAGACCATTTACCGTCTCGCGCAGAAAGTCGGCCTTGGCCAGGACACCGGTCTCGGCTTCCCGGGCGAGCGTGTCGGCAACCTGCCGAACTACCGTGACTGGCGCAAGGCTGAAACCGCGACGCTGTCGTACGGCTACGGTATTTCCGTGACCGCGATCCAGCTGGTTCACGCGTTCTCGGCGCTGGCCAACAACGGTCGTCTCGCACCACTGACCCTGATCAAAACCGACAAGCCGCCGCAGACCACGCAGGTCCTGCCGGAGGCGGTGGCGAAAACCATGCAAGGCATGTTGCAGCAAGTGATCGAAGCACCGCGCGGCGTGTTCCGTGCGCAGGTGCCGGCGTATCACGTGGCCGGCAAGTCGGGTACTGCGCGTAAGACTTCGGTGGGCACCAAGGGCTACGCCGAAAACTCCTACCGCTCGCTGTTCGCCGGTTTCGGGCCGATGAGCGATCCGCGCTATGCCATCGTGGTAGTGATCGATGAACCGTCCAAGGCCGGTTACTTCGGTGGTCTGGTTTCGGCGCCGGTGTTCAGCCGTGTGATGTCCGGCACTCTGCGTCTGATGAACGTGACCCCGGACAACCTGCCGACCACCCAACAGGCCAACGCTACGCCGGCCGTTCCGCTGAAAGCCAATGGAGGGCGCGGCTGATGTCTCTTAGTCTGAACAAGATATTCCCCCACGCCGGCCACGATCTGCTGATCCGTGAATTGGCGCTGGACAGTCGCAACGTACGCGCCGGTGACCTGTTCCTCGCCGTCCCGGGCGGTAAATTCGATGGCCGTGCGCACATCGCCGATGCCTTGCAGCGCGGCGCGGCGGCGGTTGCCTATGAAGTGGAAGGCGCCACCGTGCTGCCGATCACCGAAGTGCCGCTGATCCCGGTCAAAGGCCTGGCTTCGCAGCTGTCCGATATCGCCGGGCGCTTTTATGGTGAGCCAAGCCATCACCTGAACCTGGTCGGGGTCACTGGCACCAACGGCAAAACCAGCGTGACCCAACTGGTTGCGCAGGCACTCGATCTGCTCGGCCAGCACTGCGGCATCGTCGGTACGCTGGGCTCCGGCTTCTATGGGGCGCTGGAAAGCGGTCTGCACACCACGCCGAATCCGATTGCCGTGCAAGCGACCCTCGGCGACCTGAAAAAGGCCGGGGCCAAAGCCGTGGCCATGGAAGTCTCGTCACACGGTCTGGACCAGGGCCGCGTTACCGCATTGGCGTTCGACGTCGCGGTAATGACCAACTTGTCCCGCGATCACCTGGATTATCACGGCACCATGGAGGCGTACGCCGAGGCCAAGGCCAAGCTGTTCGCCTGGAATGACCTGAAGTGCCGCGTGGTCAACCTCGACGACGATTTCGGTCGGCAACTGGCCGCCGAAAAACGCGATTCGCGCCTGATCACTTACAGCCTGCTCGACAACAGCGCCTACCTGTTCTGCCGTGAAGCGCAGTTCGATGACCACGGGGTGCGCGCCACGCTGGTCACGCCGCAGGGCGAGCATCACCTGCGTAGCACGCTGCTCGGCCGTTTCAACCTGAGCAACGTACTGGCGGCGGTCGGCGCCTTGCTCGGTCTGGATTACGCCCTCGACGAAATTCTCAAGGTGCTGCCGAAACTCGAAGGCCCGGCCGGACGCATGCAGCGTCTGGGTGGCGGCACTCAACCGCTGGTGGTGGTCGATTACGCCCACACCCCGGATGCGCTGGAAAAAGTTCTGACCGCGTTGCGCCCACACGTCAAAGGCCAGTTGCTGTGCCTGTTCGGCTGCGGCGGTGATCGTGATCGCGGCAAGCGTCCGCTGATGGCCGAAGTGGTCGAGCGTCTGGCCGACCGCGTGCTGGTCACCGATGACAACCCGCGCACGGAAGATCCGGCGCAGATTTTCGACGACATCCGTGCCGGCTTCACCGCGGTGGATAAAGTCACTTTTGTTGCCGGTCGTGGTCAGGCGATCGCCCAGCTGATCGCCGCTGCCTCGGCGGATGACGTGATCGTCCTGGCGGGCAAAGGCCATGAGGACTATCAGGAAATCAACGGCGAGCGTCACGCTTTCTCCGATCTGGTCGAAGCCGATCATGCCCTCACCGCATGGGAGGTGGCTCATGCTTAAGGCCCTGAAGTTGAGCGAACTGAGCAACGTGCTCGACGCACGTCTGATCAGCAGCGATGCCAGTTTTGATGGCGTCAGCATCGATAGCCGGGCGATCACCGCTGGCCAACTGTTTATTGCCCTGACTGGCCCGCGCTTCGATGGTCACGACTATCTGAACGACGTCGCCGGCAAAGGCGCGGTCGCGGCGCTGGTCGAGCGTGAAGTGCCCGACAGCACCCTGCCGCAACTGCTGGTCAAGGACACCCGCCAGGCCCTCGGCCAGTTGGGTGCGTTGAACCGTGCCGCGTTCACTCAGCCAGTGGCGGCCATCACCGGCTCCAGCGGCAAGACCACGGTCAAGGAAATGCTCGCGAGCATCCTGCGTACTCGCGGTCCGGTGCTGGCGACCCGTGGCAATCTGAACAACGATCTCGGCGCACCGCTGACCCTGCTCGAACTGGCGCCGGAACACACCGCCGCCGTGATCGAACTGGGCGCTTCGCGTCTGGGCGAAATCGCCTACACCGTCGGGCTGACCAAGCCGCATGTGGCGATCCTCAACAATGCCGGTACCGCCCACGTTGGCGAGTTCGGCGGGCCGGAAAAAATCGTCGAAGCCAAAGGCGAGATCATCGATGGGCTGGCGGCGGATGGCGTCGCCGTGCTCAATCTCGATGACAAGGCCTTTGGCATCTGGAAGCTCCGCGCCGGCGCACGCAAGGTGCTGACCTTCTCCCTGAGCAATCCTCAGGCAGATTTCTACGCCAGCGACCTGAGCACCGATGCCCGGGGTTGCCCGGCCTTCAACCTGCATACACCTGAAGGTGTGGAGCACGTTCAACTGAACCTGCTCGGCACCCATAACGTCGCCAACGCCATGGCCGCCGCTGCTGCCGCGCACGCTCTGGGCGTGTCGCTGTTCGGCATCGCCACCGGGCTTGGCGCGGTACAACCGGTCAAGGGTCGCACCGTCGCGCAACTGGCGAAGAACGGTATGCGCGTGATCGATGACACTTACAACGCAAACCCCACCTCCATGTGCGCTGCCGTTGATATACTCGCCGGCTTTTCCGGCCGCACCGTCCTGGTGCTCGGAGATATCGGCGAGTTGGGCGATTGGGCGGAGCAGGGGCACCGCGACGTGGGCGAATATGCCCGGGGCAAGGTTTCCGCGCTTTACGCGGTCGGACCGAACATGGTCCACGCCGTGAACGCATTCGGCAAAGAGGCGCATCACTTCGGCACGCAAGCCGAACTGATCCAGGCCCTCGACGCCGAGCAGGACACAAACACCACCATTTTGATCAAGGGTTCGCGCAGTGCAGCGATGGAAAACATCGTTGCGGCTCTGTGCGGGTCCAGTCTGGAGAAACATTAATGCTGCTGCTGCTAGCGGAGTATCTGCAACAGTTCTACAAAGGCTTCGCGGTCTTCCAGTACCTGACCCTGCGCGGGATCCTCGGTGTGCTGACCGCGCTGGTTTTGTCGCTGTGCTATGGCCCGTGGATGATCCGCACCCTGCAGAACCGTCAGATCGGCCAGTCCGTGCGCAATGACGGCCCGCAATCGCACCTGTCCAAGTCGGGTACGCCGACCATGGGCGGCGCACTGATTCTGTCCTCCATCGGTGTCAGCACCCTGCTTTGGGCTGACCTGAGCAACCGTTACGTGTGGGTCGTGCTGCTGGTGACCCTGCTGTTCGGCGCCATCGGCTGGGTCGATGACTACCGCAAGGTGATCGAGAAGAACTCCCGTGGCTTGCCAAGCCGCTGGAAGTATTTCTGGCAGTCGGTGTTCGGTCTGGGCGCGGCGATCTTCCTTTATATGACTGCTGCGACGCCGGTGGAAACCACGCTGATCCTGCCGATGCTCAAGGACTACAGCATTCCGCTGGGCGCCGGTTTCATCGTGCTGACCTACTTCGTGATCGTCGGCTCAAGCAACGCGGTCAACCTGACTGACGGCCTCGACGGTCTGGCGATCATGCCAACCGTTATGGTCGGCGGCGGTCTGGGGATCTTCTGCTACCTGTCGGGTAACGTGAAATTCGCTGAATACCTGCTGATCCCTTATGTGCCGGGCGCGGGCGAACTGATCGTGTTCTGCGGCGCGCTGATCGGTGCCGGCCTCGGATTCCTCTGGTTCAACACCTACCCGGCGCAAGTGTTCATGGGCGACGTCGGTGCGCTGGCACTGGGCGCGGCACTGGGCACCATCGCGGTCATCGTCCGTCAGGAAATCGTCCTGTTCATCATGGGCGGCGTGTTCGTGATGGAAACCCTGTCGGTGGTGATCCAGGTTGCTTCTTTCAAGATGACCGGTCGCCGAGTGTTCCGCATGGCACCGATTCATCACCACTTTGAACTCAAGGGCTGGCCCGAGCCACGCGTGATCGTCCGTTTCTGGATCATCACCGTGATTCTCGTGCTGATCGGCCTTGCCACCCTGAAGCTGAGGTAGAACGAGTGTCTCTGATCGCTTCTGACCACTTCCGCATCGTTGTCGGCCTCGGCAAGAGCGGCATGTCCCTGGTTCGCTTCCTGGCGAACCGGGGTGTGTCGTTTGCCGTCGCCGATACGCGGGACAATCCACCGGAACTGGCCACGCTCAAGCGTGACTATCCGCACGTGGAAGTGCGTTGTGGCGAGCTGGACGTCGAATTCCTGTGCCGTGCCGACGAGCTCTACGTGAGCCCCGGCCTGGCGCTGGCGACCCCGGCCCTGCAAGCCGCTGCCACCCGCGGTGTGAAAATGGCCGGCGACATCGAGCTGTTCGCGCGTAACGCGCGGGCGCCGATCGTGGCCATCACCGGTTCCAACGCGAAAAGCACCGTCACCACCCTGGTCGGCGAGATGGCGGCTGCGGCCGGCAAACGCGTGGCGGTGGGCGGCAACCTCGGTACGCCAGCGCTGGAATTGCTCAGCGACGACGTCGAGCTGTACGTGATGGAGCTGTCGAGCTTCCAGCTGGAAACCACTGACCAGCTCAACGCTGAAGTGGCCACCGTGCTGAACATCAGCGAAGACCACATGGACCGCTACAGCGGCCTGCCGGCGTATCACCTGGCCAAGCACCGGATCTTCCGTGGCGCGAAGCAGTTTGTGGTCAACCGTCAGGACGCACTCAGCCGTCCGCTGATCGGCGAGGGCCAGCCGTGCTGGACCTTCGGCCTGAACAAACCGGATTTCAAGGCCTTTGGCCTGCGCGAAGAAGACGGCGAGAAATACCTCGCCTTCGAATTCCAGAACCTGATGCCGGTGCGCGAACTGAAAGTGCGCGGCGCGCATAACCAGGCCAACGCCCTCGCTGCGCTGGCGCTGGGGCATGCGGTCGGCCTGCCGTTCGACGCCATGCTTGATGCCCTGCGCAATTTCGCCGGTCTCGAACACCGCTGCCAGTGGGTGCGTGATCTCGACGGTGTGGGTTACTACAACGATTCCAAGGCGACCAACGTCGGCGCCGCACTGGCCGCCATCGAAGGCCTGGGCGCGGACATCGACGGCAAAGTCGTGCTGATCGCCGGTGGCGACGGCAAGGGTGCCGAGTTCAAGGATCTGCGCGATCCAGTGGCGGCCAACTGCCGCGCCGTGATCCTGATGGGCCGCGACTCCGACAAGATCGGCGCAGCCATCGGCGATGCGGTGCCGCTGATTCGCGCCGGTTCGCTGGTTGAAGCCGTCGAGCAATGCCGCGCGGTCGCCCAGCCGGGTGACGTGGTGCTGCTGTCGCCCGCCTGCGCCAGTTTCGACATGTTCAAGAATTACGAAGACCGTGGTCACCAGTTCGTCCGCGCCGTGGAGGATCTGGCATGAGCCTGCGCAATATCATCAAGCCGTACCCGTCGCCGATCATCACCGGTCGTGGCATCGACCTCGACTTCCCGATGCTCGCCGGTTGCCTGGCGCTGCTGGGCCTGGGCCTGATCATGATTGCCTCGGCCTCCACCGAAGTGGCGGCGGCGCAGTCGGGCAGCGCACTGTACTACATGATTCGCCACCTGATCTATGTGGCGCTGGGCCTGGGTGCCTGCATCATTACCATGATGATTCCGATCGCCACCTGGCAGCGTCTGGGCTGGATGATGCTGATCGGCGCCTTCGGTCTGCTGGTGATGGTGATCGTCCCCGGGATCGGCCGTGAAGTGAACGGGTCGATGCGCTGGATCGGTTTCAGCTTCTTTAACGTTCAGCCGTCCGAGATCGCCAAGGTGTTTGTGGTGATCTACCTCGCCGGTTATCTGGTACGTCGTCAGAAAGAAGTGCGCGAGAGCTGGATGGGCTTCTTCAAGCCGTTCATCGTGCTGCTGCCGATGGCGGGGCTGTTGCTGATGGAGCCGGACTTCGGCGCCACCGTGGTAATGATGGGCGCTGCGGCAGCGATGCTGTTCCTCGGCGGGGTCGGGCTGTTCCGCTTCTCGCTGATGGTGGTACTCGCAGTCGGGGCCGTGGTCTTGCTGATTCAGATGCAGCCCTACCGGATGGCGCGTCTGACCAACTTCGCCGACCCGTGGGCCGACCAGTTCGGCGCCGGTTATCAGTTGTCGCAGGCGTTGATTGCCTTCGGTCGCGGTGAGTGGCTGGGCGTCGGCCTGGGCAACAGCGTGCAGAAACAGTTCTACCTGCCTGAAGCGCATACCGACTTCGTGTTCTCCGTACTTGCCGAAGAGCTGGGTGCGGTGGGTTCGCTGTGCACCGTGGCGCTGTTCGTGTTCGTGTGTATTCGCGGCATGTACATCGGTCTGTGGGCCGAGAAAGCCAAGCAGTTCTTTGCCGCTTATGTGGCCTACGGCCTGTCGTTCCTGTGGATCGGTCAGTTCCTGATCAACATCGGCGTGAACGTCGGTCTGCTGCCGACCAAGGGCCTGACCCTGCCGTTCCTCAGTTATGGCGGCAGTTCCCTGGTGATCTGCTGTGCCTGCCTCGGCTTGTTGCTGAGGATCGAGTGGGAGAGTCGGACCCACCTGGGCAGTGAAGAGATGGAGTTCCATGAGAGCGACTTCGCCGAGGAGCCGAACCATGGGCGCTAACGTATTGATCATGGCCGGCGGCACCGGCGGCCACGTGTTCCCGGCGCTGTCCTGTGCCCGTGAATTCCAGGCGCGCGGCTACACCGTGCACTGGCTCGGCACGCCCCGCGGAATCGAAAACGAACTGGTGCCGGCTGCAGGTCTTGAACTGCATCGCATCAATGCCACCGGATTGCGTGGCAAGGGCAAGCTGTCGCTGCTCAAGGCACCGTTCATGCTGCTCAAGTCGGTGTGGCAGGCGCGGGCGGTGATTCGCCAGCTGCGTCCAGTCTGCGTGGTCGGCTTCGGTGGTTATGTGACCGGCCCGGGCGGGATTGCCGCGAAACTGGCCGGTGTGCCGGTGATCGTTCACGAGCAGAACGCCGTGGCCGGCACCGCCAATCGGTTGCTGGTGCCGTTCGCCGCCCGGGTGTGTGAAGCGTTCCCCGACACCTTTACTCTGTCGGACACCCGCCGTACCACCGGAAACCCGGTGCGCAGCGAGCTGTTCCTCGAAACATCGCGACCGGCTCTGGCCGGGCGCAAAGCGCGTTTGCTGATCCTCGGCGGAAGCCTTGGCGCAGAACCGTTGAACAAGTTGCTGCCTGAAGCCCTGGCGCAAGTCCCTGCCGATTTGCGTCCGGAAGTGTTTCATCAGGCCGGCAAAAACCACGATGAAGTGACTGCAGAGCGCTACCGCGCCGCCGGCGTGGATGCGCAGGTGCAGCCGTTCATCAAAGACATGGCCCAGGCCTATGGCTGGGCTGACCTGGTGGTGTGCCGCGCTGGCGCGCTGACCATCAGTGAGCTGGCTGCCGTTGGTCTGCCCTCGATGCTGGTGCCTTTGCCCCACGCGATCGACGATCACCAGACCCGCAACGCCGATTATTTGGCCCGTGAAGGCGCAGCCTTCGTGATGCCGCAAAGAACGACTGGTGCCGCGGACCTTGCCGCGCGCCTGACAGAGGTCTTGATGCAACCGCAACGACTCGAAGAAATGGCCCAAGCGGCCCGCCGTCTGGCCAAACCCGATGCCACCCGTAGCGTGGTCGATACCTGCCTGGAGGTGGCCCATGGTTGAGAATCAGAAAGCCATGCCACAACCGGAAATGCGCCGCATCCGTCGCATCCACTTCGTCGGTATCGGCGGTGTGGGCATGTGCGGGATTGCCGAAGTGTTGTTGAACCTGGGCTATGAAGTGTCCGGTTCCGACCTGAAAGCTTCGCCAGTGACCGAGCGTCTGGAATCGTTCGGTGCGCACATCTATATAGGCCACCGTGCCGAGAACGCTGCGACCGCCGATGTGCTGGTGGTTTCCAGCGCTGTGAACACCTCCAACCCGGAAGTGGCGACCGCCCTTGAGCGCCGCATCCCGGTGGTACCGCGTGCCGAGATGCTCGCCGAGCTGATGCGCTATCGCCACGGCATCGCCGTCGCCGGTACCCACGGCAAGACCACCACCACCAGCCTGATCGCTTCGGTGTTCGCCGCCGGTGGCCTGGACCCGACTTTCGTTATCGGTGGCCGTCTGAATGCAGCGGGTACCAATGCCCAGCTCGGCACCAGCCGCTACCTGATCGCCGAAGCCGACGAAAGCGATGCCAGTTTCCTGCACCTGCAACCGCTGGTGGCCGTGGTCACCAACATCGACGCCGACCACATGGCGACCTACGACGGTGACTTCAACAAACTGAAAAAAACCTTCGTCGAGTTCCTGCACAACCTGCCGTTCTACGGTTTGGCGGTAATGTGCCTGGACGATCCGGTGGTGCGTGAAATCCTGCCGCTGGTCAAACGTCCGACCGTGACCTACGGCTTCAGCGAAGACGCCGACGTGCGTGCGATCAATGTGCGCCAGCAAGGCATGCAGACTTTCTTCACCGTGCTGCGCCCGGATCGCGAGCCGCTGGACGTGTCCGTGAACATGCCGGGCAACCACAACGTGCTCAACTCGTTGGCGACCATCTGCATCGCCAGCGACGAAGGCGTCAGCGACGAAGCCATCGTCCAGGGCCTGTCCGGGTTCCAGGGGGTCGGCCGACGCTTCCAGGTCTACGGCGAACTGCCGGTGGACGGCGGCAATGTGATGCTGGTCGATGACTACGGTCACCACCCGACCGAAGTCGCTGCGGTGATCAAAGCCGTGCGCGGTGGCTGGCCGGACCGCCGTCTGGTGATGGTCTACCAGCCGCATCGCTACAGCCGCACCCGTGACCTGTACGACGATTTCGTCAATGTACTGGCCGACGCCAACGTGCTGCTGCTGATGGAAGTCTATCCGGCCGGCGAAGAGCCGATTCCGGGCGCGGACAGCCGCAAACTGTGCAACAGCATCCGTCAGCGCGGTCAGCTCGACCCGATCTACATCGAACGCGGTGTCGACCTCGCGCCGCTGGTCAAGCCGCTGCTGCGTGCCGGCGACATTCTGCTGTGCCAGGGCGCCGGTGATATCGGCGGTCTCGCACCAAAACTGTTGAAAAGTGAGTTGTTCGCCGGCGCCGTGGCTGCGTCGGTCGAGGGGAAGTTGAAATGACTGCTGCCTACGCCAACCTGTTCTCCACCATCGCGCCGAAAGATTTCGGCCGTGTCGCCGTGCTGTTCGGTGGCATGAGTGCCGAGCGTGAGGTTTCGCTGAAATCCGGTAACGCCGTGCTCGACGCGCTGCAAAGCGCTGGCGTGGACGCGTTCGGGATCGACGTCGGCGAGGATTTTCTGCAGCGTCTGCTGAACGAAAAGATCGACCGCGCGTTCATCATCCTTCACGGTCGTGGCGGTGAAGACGGCTCGATGCAGGGCCTGCTCGAATGCGCCGGCATTCCGTACACCGGCAGCGGCATCCTTGCCTCGGCACTGGCGATGGACAAGCTGCGCACCAAGCAGGTCTGGCACAGCCTCGGGATTCCGACGCCGCGTCACGCCGTGCTGTGCAGCGAAGCCGATTGTATTTCCGCGGCGACGGAACTGGGCTTCCCTTTGATCGTCAAACCGGCGCATGAAGGTTCAAGTATCGGGATGGCCAAAGTGAGTTCTGCGTCCGAGTTGATCGACGCATGGAAAGCGGCCAGTACCTACGATTCGCAAGTCTTGGTTGAGCAATGGATTCAAGGTCCGGAGTTCACCATCGCCACCCTGCGTGACCAGGTGTTGCCTCCTATCGCCCTGGGTACACCGCACACGTTCTACGACTACGACGCCAAGTACATCGCCAACGATACCCAGTACCGCATTCCGTGCGGGCTGGATGCCGCCAAGGAACAGGAACTCATGGATCTCACGGCCAAGGCCTGTGAGGCGCTGGGTATTGCCGGTTGGGGCAGGGCGGACGTGATGCAGGACGCCGACGGGCAGTTCTGGTTCCTGGAAGTGAACACCGCACCGGGCATGACCGATCACAGCCTGGTGCCGATGGCGGCCCGTGCTGCCGGTCTGGACTTCCAGCAACTGGTTCTGGCCATTCTGGCCGCCAGTGTTGAAGGCTCCGGTCATACAGAGGCGCGAGGTTAAGACCATGCAAGGCGCTCAGCTCAGACATCAGCCACCCGCACCCGGCCGCAAGCCGGTGCCGCGGGGTGCCAGCCGAATGGTGGCCAAAGAGCCGATGTCCGCGCGCCTGCCGAAAGCCAATTTCGGCTTTCTGAAAAGCCTGTTCTGGCCGGTACTGCTGGTGGTGCTCGGGTTCGGTACCTACGAAGGTGCGCAGCGCTTGCTGCCGTACGCCGACCGGCCGATCACCAAGATCGCCGTGCAGGGTGACCTGAGTTACATCAGCCAGCAGGCGGTGCAGCAGCGAATCGCCCCGTACGTGGCGTCGAGCTTTTTCACCATCGACTTGGCCGGGATGCGCACCGAGCTTGAACAGATGCCATGGATCGCCCACGCCGAAGTACGCCGGGTGTGGCCGGATCAAGTGGTGATCCGCCTCGAAGAGCAACTGCCGGTGGCCCGTTGGGGCGACGAGTCGTTGCTCAACAACCAGGGCCAGGCATTTACGCCAAAGGAACTGGCGAACTACGAACACCTGCCACAGCTGTTCGGTCCACAACGGGCCCAGCAGCAAGTGATGCAGCAGTATCAGGTGCTGAGCCAGATGCTCCGGCCACTGGGCTTCTCGATCGCGCGCCTGGAATTGCGTGAACGTGGCAGCTGGTTCCTGACCACCGGTGCCGGCAGTTCCGGCCCCGGCATCGAGTTGCTGCTGGGACGCGGCAACCTGGTGGAAAAGATGCGCCGCTTCATTGCCATCTATGACAAGACGCTTAAAGACCAGATTACGAACATTGCGCGCATCGATCTGCGCTACGCCAACGGCCTCGCTGTTGGCTGGCGGGAACCTGCAGCGCCGACGACAGACAAACCCGCTGTCGCAAAGAATTAAGAAGAGGCAGGACCCATGGCAAACGTGCAAAGCGGCAAAATGATCGTCGGTCTGGATATCGGCACCTCCAAGGTGGTGGCGCTGGTAGGCGAGGTCGCGGACGACGGCACGCTGGAAATCGTCGGTATCGGTACTCACCCGTCCCGCGGCCTGAAGAAGGGCGTGGTGGTGAACATCGAGTCGACCGTGCAATCGATCCAGCGCGCGATCGAAGAGGCCCAACTGATGGCGGGCTGCCGCATTCACTCGGCGTTCGTCGGCGTGGCCGGCAATCACATCCGCAGCCTGAACTCCCACGGCATCGTGGCGATTCGTGACCGCGAAGTGAGCTCGGCTGACCTGGAGCGCGTACTCGACGCCGCCCAGGCCGTGGCGATCCCGGCTGACCAGCGCGTGCTGCACACCCTGCCGCAGGATTACGTGATCGATAACCAGGAAGGCGTCCGCGAGCCTCTGGGCATGTCCGGCGTCCGTCTGGAAGCCAAGGTTCACGTGGTCACCTGCGCCGTCAATGCTGCACAGAACATTGAAAAATGTGTGCGTCGCTGCGGTCTGGAAATCGACGACATCATTCTCGAGCAACTGGCCTCGGCCTACTCGGTGCTGACCGACGACGAAAAAGAGCTGGGCGTGTGCCTGGTCGACATCGGCGGCGGCACCACCGACATCGCGATCTTCACCGAAGGCGCGATCCGCCACACCGCGGTGATCCCGATTGCCGGTGATCAGGTGACCAACGACATCGCCATGGCGTTGCGCACCCCGACCCAGTACGCCGAAGAGATCAAGATTCGCTACGCCTGCGCCCTGGCCAAACTGGCCGGTGCCGGCGAAACCATCAAGGTGCCGAGCGTTGGCGACCGTCCACCGCGCGAACTGTCGCGTCAGGCCCTGGCCGAAGTGGTTGAGCCGCGTTACGACGAACTGTTCACCCTGATTCAGGCCGAGCTGCGTCGCAGTGGCTACGAAGACTTGATCCCGGCGGGCATCGTGCTGACCGGCGGTACTTCGAAGATGGAAGGCGCCACCGAGCTGGCCGAAGAAATCTTCCACATGCCGGTTCGTCTGGGCGTGCCGCACGGCGTGAAAGGCCTGGATGACGTGGTGCGCAACCCGATTTATTCCACTGGCGTTGGCTTGTTGATGTACGGCCTGCAGAAGCAGTCCGACGGGATCTCGTTCTCGGGCATCGGCAGCCGCGACAGCTACAGCAACGATGAGCCGCAGGCGCCGTTGCTGGACCGATTGAAGAAGTGGGTTCAAGGCAACTTCTAAAGCTTTACCGCAACACCGCAACAAAAATGCAGTAGGCGAAAAAACTAGAGAATGTAAGGAGAGGGAAAATGTTCGAACTCGTAGACAACATCCCCGCAAGCCCGGTAATCAAAGTTATCGGTGTCGGCGGTGGCGGCGGCAACGCTGTCAACCACATGGTCAAGAGCAACATCGAAGGCGTTGAATTCATCTGCGCCAACACCGATGCTCAAGCGCTGAAAAACATCGGCGCGCGTACCATCCTGCAACTGGGCACCGGTGTGACCAAAGGCCTGGGCGCCGGCGCCAACCCGGAAGTCGGCCGTCAGGCTGCGCTGGAAGATCGCGAGCGCATCGCTGAAGTGCTGGCCGGCACCAACATGGTGTTCATCACCACGGGCATGGGCGGTGGTACCGGTACCGGTGCTGCGCCGATCATCGCCGAAGTGGCCAAGGAAATGGGCATCCTGACCGTTGCGGTCGTGACCCGTCCGTTCCCGTTCGAAGGCCGCAAGCGTATGCAGATCGCCGACGAAGGCATCCGCATGCTCTCCGAAAGCGTCGACTCGTTGATCACCATCCCTAACGAGAAGCTGCTGACCATCCTCGGTAAAGACGCCAGCCTGCTGTCGGCTTTCGCCAAGGCTGACGACGTACTGGCCGGTGCCGTTCGTGGTATCTCCGACATCATCAAACGTCCGGGCATGATCAACGTCGACTTCGCCGACGTGCGTACCGTGATGAGCGAAATGGGCATGGCGATGATGGGCACTGGCTGCGCCAGCGGTCCGAACCGTGCACGTGAAGCGACCGAAGCGGCCATCCGCAACCCGCTGCTGGAAGACGTGAACCTGCAAGGCGCACGCGGCATTCTGGTGAACATCACCGCCGGTCCTGACCTGTCCCTGGGTGAGTACTCCGACGTGGGTAGCATCATCGAAGCCTTCGCTTCCGAGCACGCGATGGTCAAGGTCGGTACCGTTATCGATCCGGACATGCGCGACGAACTGCACGTCACCGTGGTTGCCACCGGTCTGGGCGCGAAAATCGAGAAGCCTGTGAAGGTCATCGACAACACCGTTCACACCTCCATGGCTTCCGCCCAGGTTCAACAACCGGCTCCTGCGCGTCAGGAAGCTCCGGCGGTGAACTACCGTGACCTGGACCGTCCGACCGTCATGCGCAACCAGGCTCAGGCCGGTGCTGCGACTGCCGCGAAGATGAACCCGCAGGACGATCTGGATTACCTGGACATCCCGGCATTCCTGCGTCGTCAGGCCGATTGATGGAATGTATCAGGGCTATGACGGTGATTGGTGTTCAGCAAAGGCTCGGTCTGCTATTATCGCCAGCCTTTGTTGATACCAGTTCGCAATTTGCGCTGAAGCGGCCCAAGCCATGATTAAACAACGCACACTGAAAAATATTATCCGTGCCACAGGTGTAGGCCTGCACTCCGGGGAGAAGGTCTACCTGACCCTCAAGCCTGCGCCTGTCGACACTGGCATTGTGTTTTGTCGCGCTGACCTCGACCCTGTGGTGCAGATTCCTGCCCGCGCGGAAAACGTTGGTGAAACCACTATGTCGACGACGCTGATCAACGGCGACGTCAAAGTGGACACGGTAGAGCACTTGCTCTCGGCCATGGCTGGCCTGGGCATCGATAACGCCTACGTCGAGCTCTCCGCGTCCGAAGTCCCGATCATGGATGGCAGCGCTGGACCGTTCGTATTCCTGATTCAATCGGCTGGCCTGGAAGAGCAGGACGCCGCCAAGAAATTCATCCGCATCCTGCGTGAAGTGACAGTGGAAGACGGCGACAAGCGCGCCACTTTCGTCCCTTTCGAAGGGTTCAAGGTGAGCTTCGAGATCGATTTCGATCACCCGGTTTTCCGGGACCGCACCCAAAGTGCAAGCGTGGATTTTTCCAGCACTTCGTTCGTAAAAGAAGTCAGCCGCGCCCGTACTTTTGGTTTCATGAGTGACATCGAGTACCTGCGCAAGCACAACCTCGCACTCGGCGGCAGCGTTGAAAACGCGATCGTGGTTGATTCCGATGGTGTACTGAACGAAGACGGCCTTCGCTACGAAGACGAATTCGTGAAGCACAAGATCCTCGATGCGATTGGCGACCTGTACCTGCTGGGTAACAGCCTGATTGGTGAGTTCAAAGGCTTCAAGTCCGGTCATGCACTGAACAACCAGCTGCTGCGCAAGTTGATTGAGCAGACAGATGCGTGGGAAGTCGTGACGTTCGAAGACGCCAGCACTGCACCGATCTCTTACATGCGCCCGGTTGCGGCGGTGTAAGTAAAAAACCTCTCTAGTTTTTTGAAGGCCATCCTTGGATGGCCTTTTTTTATGCCCTGAATTTGATGTTGTCTGTTCTGGCCTCTTCGCGAGCAAGCCCGCTCCCACATTTGGAATGCGTTCCCTTGTGGGAGCGGGCTTGCTCGCGAAGAGGCCAGTTCAATCGCCGCAAAAATCAGCCAGCCACCACCACTCGGTTCCGCCCCCCTTCCTTGGCTTGATACAGGGCCTTGTCTGCGGCAAATAACAATTGCTCCAGCGACATCTCGACCGCAGTTGTCCAGGTGCTGATACCGATACTGACGGTCATCGCCACGTCTGCACCCTCGACCCTCGGCATCTGCTCGACCGCCTGGCGGATATGTTCGGCAATCTGTCGCGCGCCGCTGCTGTCGGTTTCAGCGAGGATCACCGAGAACTCTTCGCCGCCGTAACGGGCGACCAGATCGCCCGGTCGTCGCACGTTCGCCGTGATCACCTTGGCCAATTCACGCAGCGCCTGATCACCGGCCTGATGCCCGTGGCGGTCGTTGAACGCCTTGAAGTGGTCGGCATCGATCATCATCACCGACAACGGCTTGCCCGAACGCTGGGCGCGGAACCATTCGTGGCGCAGCGCCTGATCGAGCATCCGCCGGTTGGCCACGCCGGTCAGCGCATCGGTGGCAGCCAGTTGCGCCAGTTCGCGTTCGGCGCGCTGGCGCAAGCGCAGCTCACGGGCCAGCAGCCAGGTCAGCCACAGCAGCCCGACACACAGCACGCCGGTGGCACCACTGATCAACAGCGCCGTGCGGCGCCAGGTGCCGAACACTTCATCACTGGAGAGCGCAACCATCACCGTCAACGGCAGATTGCCGACCCGCGAATAGGTATAGAGCCGTTGCTGATGGTCCATGCTCGAGGTGCTGGTGAAACTGCCGCTGCCATCCTTGTCGCTAAGAATCCGCACCACGTTGGGACGGTTGCCAAAGCTTTTGCCGATGGAGTCGCTTTGCAGATACGGCTTCTGCGCCAGCAGGACGCCGTCGCTGTTGATGATATTGAGCGTGCTGCCTTTGCCGATGTCGAGACTGTTGAACAACTGATCGAAGTAGTCGAGCTTCATCGACGCCACCGCCACGCCAGCGAACTCACCGGTGTCCGAGGAGATCCGCCGACTGAAGCTGATACGCCACTGGTTGGCTTCGTCGCAATCACAACGGGTCTTGAACGGACGGCTGATGAACATGCCCATGTCGCGGTTGAAGGCATGGGCGAGGAAATAATCACGGTCGGCGAAGTTGCCCGGCTTGGGTTCGACCCGCGATGAGTCGGCGACCACATCGCCATGCTTGTCGAGCAGCAGGATGTCGCCCTTGAAGCGCGCGGTGGTCGAGCGGTCGAACAGCGCCAGATGGCGGATCTGCGGGGTGACGTCGCGCAAGTCATCGCGCTGGGCGGCGGCGATCAGGCCTTGCAGGGTCAGGTCATACAACTCGACCGTGCGCAGGACATCGGCGTCGATCAACTGGGCGATGGTGGTGGCGCTGCGGGTGGCCGACTCCTGAGCGTTGGCGTGCTCACGAATCAGCAGAAAAGTGACGATGCACAGAATCGCGATCACAGTCAGCGAACTGCCGCAGATCAGCAGCAATTCGGGGCGTCCGGTCTTGCCCGCCACAGGTGGGGTACGGCTCGCGATCATGATGGGCTGTCGGTTGAGAGGATCTTATTAGCGTAGTTGCATCAAGTCAGTGACGGTATTCCATTGTGGGAGCGGGCTTGCTCGCGAATGCGCCGTGTCATTCAACATTGATGTCGACTGATGCAGCGCATTCGCGAGCAAGCCCGCTCCCACAGGGTATATCTCTCAATTCAAGACCGTGGCGCAGGGGTGATCTTAGAAGACGTTGATCGGGTAGTCGACAATCACCCGGTATTCATCGGTGTCGGTATCAATCGCGCCATAACCGTTGCCGCCCCGGTTGGTCGCCCATTGCAGGCGTACCGCGAGATTTTTCGCCTGGCCGCTCTGCACCACGTATTTCAGATCGAGGTCGCGCTCCCAATGCTGGGCGTTGCGACCGTCAGCGCTGTACCACGAAGCATAGCCTTTGCTGTCCGGATCGACCTTGGTCAGGTCCACGGTGCCGCGCGAATAGGAGACCGCCGAAGTCAGACCCGGCATCCCCAGCCCGGCGAAGTCATAGGCGTACTTGAGCTTCCACGAACGTTCGTTCGGGCCGTTGAAGTCCGAGTATTGCTGCGAGTTGTCGAGGTAAACGCTGTCGCCCTGGCTGATGTAGTCGAACGGCGTGTTGCCGTTCACGCGCTGATACGCGGCAGTAACGCTGTGGCTGCCGATGCCGACGGTGAAATGCAGGCTGTAGGTGTTGTTGTCGATGTTGCCCAGCAGCGCGTTGCCGGTGTCCTGCGTGTGATAAAAGTGCAGGCCCGGGTTGAGGCTGACCAGATCGTTCAACTGCCAGGTGTAATCCAGGTCGTAGTAGTACTGGTTCCAGATGTCCTTCAACTCGGCAGCGTACAGATTGCTGGTCAGCCCTTCGACGCCGCTCCAGGACACGCCGGCCCAGTTCAGGTGCCGGCTTGCGTCGCCATCGGCGAGTTTGCCGTAGGACGTGCCGATGCGCTGGTGGCCACTCTGGTTGTACGGCTTGGTGAAACTCGCCTGGCCACCTTCAAGCATCCAGCCGTCGAAACTGTGGTTGGTCAAACTGACACCGCGGAAGGTCTGCGGCAGCATGCGCGACTCACCGCCGGCAATCACCGGGTTGGTGAGGAACAGGTCACCGGCCTTCAACTCGGTATCGAACGCACGCATTTTCAACGTGCCGCCCGCGGTCGAGAACGAGCCCGGCGCTTTGCCGTTGCCATCGCTGACCGGCAGGATGCTCGAGCCATCGGTACCGCCACCGCCGTCGAGCTTCAGCCCGAGCATGGCGTGGGCGTCGATGCCGAAGCCGACCGTGCCTTCGGTGTAACCCGACTGGAAGATCCCGAGAAAACCCTGGCCCCACTCGATGTTGTCGTCCGTCTGCTGCAGACGGTTGCGATTCATGTAGTAGTTGCGAGCGTTGAGGTTGAGGCTCGAGCCTTCGACGAAACCTTCCTTGGCGGCTTCGTCGGCATGGGCGGCGGGGGCAATCGTTGCGGCAATTGCAATGAACAGCGGGGTGACGCGGACTGGGTAACGCACTTGCGATGGAGCTCCTTGGGTCAACTGACACTTCAATGTCTTGAGGTGCGGGATGTTTCTTGTTTTTACAGACGAACCAAACGGCTTTCAGACCACAACGAAAAAAGGCCGCTGAAAAGCAGCGGCCTGGAAGGACGACGGTTGAACGGGAAGAGCCAAACAACCGCGTCGAGGGAAATTTTTCGCGGTGCGCGACTCAGCTGTCTTTCTCGGCTGCTTGAGCCTGAGAAGTGGCGGCCTGAGGGGCTTGCGAGGCGTCCTGCGACTTGACCATCACTTCTGCCTGAGACTGCTCGAAGGCGTGAGCGCGCGCGGCATTCTGCGCGACGAACGCCTGCGATTCTTCAGCCATCGCCATGGGCGACAGGATCAATGAGGACAAAACGAAAGCGCTGGCAATACCCATACTGTTGGACATCTGGAAAACCTTCTTGCTTGGCAAGTGCTGTTTGGTGCGGGCAAAGATAAGGTTGCCGGACGTTGGGAAACAGCCTGATTTTCATAAATGACTGTTGCAGTACAAGCAAAGATCAATCACGGGTGAACGCCATTCCTTGTGGCGAGGGAGCTTGCTCCCGCTGGGCTGCGAAGCGGCCCCAAACCCGTCAATCACATTCATTCAGACAAACTGCATGTGCAGGATTTACGACTGCTGCGCAGCCGAGCGGGAGCAAGCTCCCTCGCCACAGGGGTTTGCTTTTCAGTTAAACCGGGAGGTGGATGCCGAACGTATTCATCCCCCGATCACTGCGCACAAATACATCCCCACCATGCATCAGCGCAATCGCCTTGACGATCGCCAGCCCCAGCCCATGGTTGTTGCCGCTGTTGCTGCGCGAGGCATCGACCCGATAGAAGCGCTCGAACAAGCGCGGCAAGTGCTCGCTGGCAATCGGCGATCCGGGGTTGGCCACGCCGATGCTGACCTGATGGTCTTCAACTTCGATGCGCACCTCGATCACCTTGCCCGGTTCGGTGTGCTGCACCGCATTACTCAGCAGATTGATCAGCGCCCGACGCAGATGCGCGATCTCGATTCGCACCTGTGCGTCGCCACTCACATGCACCTGCACTTGCGCGTCTTCGAGGATGAAATCCAGGTAATCCAGCGTGGTTGCAACTTCATCCGCCAGCGAGGTCTCGGTCAGTTTGGTCGCCTTGCTGCCCTGGTCGGCGCTGGCAAGGAACAGCATGTCGTTGATGATCGATCGCAGGCGTTCCAGCTCTTCGAGGTTGGATTGCAGCACCTCGAAATAGTGTTCGGCGGAACGCCCGCGCGTCAGCGCGACCTGGGTCTGACCGATCAGGTTGGTCAGCGGCGAACGCAGCTCATGGGCGACGTCGGCGTTGAACGACTCCAGTCGCGAGTATGCCTGTTCGACCCGTTCCAGCGTCGAGTTGAACGAGTCGACAAACTGCGCAAGCTCCGGCGGCAGCGGCGACATGCGCAGGCGTCCGGCTCGCAATGGCGGCGCCAGACGCTGCGCTTCGTGGGACAGTTTGATCAGCGGTTGCAGGCCAATCCGGGCCACCCAGTACCCGAGGGCCGAGGCCAGCGCCACGCCGATAATTGCCAGACCGATCAAGGCAATCAGCAACTGATGTTGCGTCTGGTGAAACGTATCGGTGTCGATGCCGATCATGAAGCGCAGCGGCGGGCGTTGGTCCTTGGCCGGAAACTGGCTGACCAGCACTTTCAGCGGATAGGGCTGGTCGGGCAATTGCAGGTCGCGCATGCCCAATGGGCCGTTGGCGAACTCGCGAATCTGCGGGGTCAGGTTGCCAAACTCATACTGCGGGTCACCGCTGCTGATCCAGAAACTGATGCGCTTGTCTTCCTCGCCCAGCAGCTTGAGTTTGTTGTTGATCTTCACCCAATGATCGGGCGTGCCGTAACGACCGACGGTGGATTCGAGCACGCTGTACCGCGCATCCAGCTCGGCTTCCGGCAGCAGGCCCAGGCCCTTGTCGACCTGCTGATACAGCGCGCCGCCGATCAACAGAAACACCAGTAGCGCCACCAGCGTAAACATCCCGCTCAGGCGCAGGGCAATCGAGTTACTGGACACCACGGCTCTCCAGCACGTAACCCATGCCACGAATGGTGTGCAGCAGTTTCTCGTCGAACGGCCCGTCGAGCTTGGCCCGCAGACGCTTGATCGCGACTTCGACGACATTCGCGTCGCTGTCGAAATTGATGTCCCAGACCATCTCGGCAATCGCGGTTTTCGAGAGGATTTCACCTTGTCGGCGCGCCAGAACGCTGAGCAGCGAGAACTCTTTCGCCGTCAGATCCAGTCGGGTGCCGGCGCGGGTGGCCTTGCGGCTGATCAGATCAATCCACAGGTCGGCGATGCTCACTTGCACCGGTTCATGGCCACCGCTGCGCCGGGTCAGCGCCTGCAAACGCGCTACCAGCTCCAGAAAGGAAAACGGCTTGCCGAGGTAATCGTCGGCGCCGTCACGCAGGCCCCTGATCCGGTCTTCGACGCGCTCGCGGGCGGTGAGCATGATCACCGGGGTCTGCTTGCGCGCACGTAAGGCGCGCAGCACGCCGAAGCCGTCGAGGCCCGGCAACATCACGTCGAGGACGATCACCGCGTAGTCGCTTTCCAGCGCCAGGTGCAGGCCCTCGACGCCGTCGCGGGCCAGATCCACGGTGTAACCCTGTTCCGTCAGACCGCGGTGCAGATAATCCGCGGTTTTTTCCTCGTCTTCGATAATCAGAACGCGCATGACCCTGCCTCAGTCTGTAGTCGCCAGTGCCGTCGTGGGCATTGGTTTGGGCCTGTGGAACAGCCGCTCAAGCCACAAGTATATGACCGGCGTGGTAAACAGCGTCAGCATCTGGCTGACCAGCAAGCCGCCCACCACCGCGATCCCCAGCGGCTGGCGCAGTTCCGCGCCGGTGCCGTAACCGAGCATCAGCGGCAACGCGCCGAGCAGCGCGGCGAGGGTGGTCATGATGATCGGCCGGAACCGCGTCAGGCACGCTTCGAAAATCGCCTCCTGCGGCGCCAGTCCGCGATTGCGCTGGGCTTCCAGTGCGAAGTCGATCATCAGAATGCCGTTCTTTTTGACGATACCGATCAGCAGCACCAGCCCGATCAACGCCATGATCGAAAAGTCCTGACCGCAGATCCACAGCATGATCACTGCACCGAGCCCGGCCGCCGGCAGGGTCGAGATGATCGTCAGCGGATGCACGAAGCTCTCATAAAGCACGCCGAGAATGATGTACACCGCCACCAGCGCCGCGAGAATCAACCACGGCTGACTGGCGAGCGAACTCTGGAATGCCTGCGCTGCGCCCTGGAAGTTGCCGCTGATGGCGGTCGGCATGCCGATCTCAGCCTTGGCCTGGTTGAGCAGGATCACCGCGTCGCCCAAGGCCACGCCGGGGGCCAGGTTGAACGACAGGTTGGCGGCGGGGAACATGCCGTCATGGGCAATCGACAGCGGGCCGATGGTCGGTGCGTCGAATTTCGCCAGCGCCGACAGCGGCACCATTTCCCCGCTCAACGGCGAGCGCAGGTAGAAATAGTTGAGGCTTTCGGCCTTGCCGCGCTGTTTGGTATCGAGCTCCAGAATCACGTTGTACTGGTTGACCTGAGTCTGGAATTCATTGATCTGGCGCTGGCCGAACGCATCGTACAGCGCCTCGTCGACATCACTTGCGGTCAGGCCGAAACGCGCGGCGGCGCTGCGGTCGATGCTGATGTGAGTGATGCTGCCGCCCAGTTGCAGGTCGTTGGAAATATCGCGGAACGCCGGGATGCTGCGCAGCTTCTCGGTCAGGCGCTGGGTCCAGGTGGCCAGGGTCGCGCCGTCATTGCTCTTGAGCACGTACTGGTACTGGGCGCGGCTTGGCCCGGAGCTGAGGTTGATGTCCTGGCCGGCGCGCAGGTACAGGACGATGCCCGGGACTTTCATCAGTTTCGGACGGATACGGTCGATGAACTGGCTGGCCGAGACGTCGCGGTCGCCGCGTTTTTTCAGGGCGATCCAGAAGCGGCCGTTGGCGATGGTCTGGTTGCTGCCGGACACGCCCACCGAGTGGGAAAACGCTTCGACTGCCGGGTCGGCCGCGACGATTTCGGCCATCGCCAGGTGTTTTTTCACCATGTCGCCGTAGGAAATATCCGCAGCGGCTTCGGTGGTACCGAGCACGAACCCGGTGTCCTGGATTGGGAAGAATCCCTTGGGAATAAAGATGTAACCGGTAATTGCCAACCCGAGGGACAGGCAGAACACGCCGATCATCAGTTTCTGATGGGCGAGGGCGCGGCGCAGGCCTTTCTCGTACCACGCCAGCAGACGTTCACTGAAGCCCGGTTTGTCATGGGCGTGATGCACCGGTTTGCGCATGAACAGCGCGGCCAGGGTTGGCGCAAGCGTCAGCGATACCACCACCGAAATAAGAATGGTCGAAGTCGCGGTCAGGGCGAATTCCTTGAACAGCCGCCCGACCACGCCGCCCATGAACAGCAGCGGAATGAACGCCGCCACCAGCGAGAAGCTGATCGAGACCACGGTGAAGCCGATCTCGCCGGCGCCCTTGACCGCCGCCTCACGCATGCCGTCGCCGGCCTCCAGATGCCGGTGGATGTTCTCCACCACCACAATCGCATCGTCGACGACAAACCCCACGGCCACCACAATCGCCACCAGTGTCAGGTTGTTCAGGCTGAAACCGAGGATGTACATCAGGGCGAAACTGGCCACCAGTGACACGCCGAGCACCGCCGAGACAATCAGCGTCGCCGACAGTTGGCGCAGGAACAGCGCCATCACCGCCACCACCAGCAGAATGGCGATCAACAGGGTGATTTCCACTTCATGCAGCGACGCGCGAATGGTCTGGGTGCGGTCGATCAGCACTTTGACCTGCACCGAGGCCGGCAGCATGGCTTCTAGGCCCGGCAGCGCCGCTTGAATACGGTCGACCGTTTCGACGATGTTCGCACCGGGCTGGCGCGAGATCACCAGGTTCACCCCGGGATGATCACCGGCCCAGGCTTGCACGTAGGCATCTTCCGAACCGTTGACGACTTTGGCGACATCCCGCAGGTGAACCGGGGCGCCGTCCTTGTAGGAAACGATCAGCTGACTGTAGTCCTCGGGATGGAACAACTGGTCGTTGGTCGACAGCGTGGAGATACTCGATTCGCCATACAACGCACCTTTGGCGAGGTTGAGGCTGGTCTGCTGGATCGCCAGACGAATGTCGGCCAGGGTAAGGCCGATGGCAGCCAGTTTGTCGGCCGAGGCTTGCACGCGGATCGCCGGACGTTGCTGACCGGTGATGTTGATCTGGCCTACACCGTCGATCTGACTGATCTGACGCGAGAGCAGAGTTTCCACCAGGTCGCTGAGTTCGGTGCCGGGCATTTGTGTGGAGCTGACACTGAGGATCAGCACCGGGCTGTCGGCCGGGTTGACCTTCTTCCAGGTCGGCAGCGTCGGCATGTCCTTGGGCAGTTTGCCGGCGGCGGTGTTGATCGCTGCCTGAACTTCCTGCGCGGCGGTGTCGATGCTTTTGTCGAGGGTGAATTGCAGGGTCAACAGGCTTGAGCCGAGTGCACTGCTGGAGGTCATCTGGGTCATGCCGGGGATGGCGCTGAATTGCACTTCAAGCGGCGTGGCCACGGAGGACGCCATGGTGTCAGGGCTGGCGCCGGGCAACTGCGCGGAAACCTGGATCGTCGGAAACTCCGCTTCCGGCAGTGGCGCAATCGGCAGGCGCGGGAAGGCAATTACCCCGAGCAGCACCAGGGCGAAGGTCAGCAGAATGGTCGCGACCGGGTGGTCGATACACCATGTGGAGACGCCTTTGTGCTCCTTCATGGCTTGGGCTCCGCTTCGACCACCTGCGGCGGCTCGGTCATCACCTGCACGGTCGAACCGGGTTTGAGCCGCGACTGGCCGTCACTGACTAATTGATCACCCGCCTTCACGCCTTTGATGATGTCCTGGCCGCTGCCCTGATAAACCATCTGCACTTGTACGGCTTCGACCTTGTCGCCGTTCACGCGGTAAACGAAGTGTTGGTCGAGGCCGCGTTGTACGACGGTAGGCGGCACCACCAGCGCATTCTTATCCAGTGCCGTCTGGATTTTTACCGTCACCAGCAGGCCCGGCCAGAGCTTCTGGCTGGCGTTGTCGAATTCGGCCTTGGCGCGGATGGTGCCGGTGTTGGCGTTGATCTGGTTGTCGATCAGGGTCAGATGACCTTCGCCAAGCAGGTTGCCGGTTTCGCCGTCAGTGTCGGCGCCGATGTAGGCCTTGACCTGCGCGTGCTGCGGGTCGTTGATCAGACCTTGCAGGGTCGGCAGCATTTGTTGCGGCAGCGAGAACTCGACGGCGATCGGGTCGATCTGGGTGACGGTGAACAGGCCCTGGGTGTCGGTCATGCGCAGGAAGTTGCCTTCATCGACTGTGCGAATGCCGACGCGGCCGGTGACCGGGGAGCGGATCTGGGTGTAGGAAAGTTGAACCTGCGCGGCGTCAATCGAGGCCTGGTTGCCTTGGGCGGTGGCCTTCAACTGGTTGACCAGCGCCTGTTGCTGATCGTAGGTCTGCTTGGAGACGCCGTCGTCGACGCTGAGCAGTTTGTAGCGCTTGAGGTTGACCAGGGCGACTTCCAGTTGGGCCTGGCTTTCGCCCAGTTGTGCGCGGGCCTGATCAAGACTGGCGCGGATCGAGCGGTCGTCGATGGTGGCGAGCAGGTCGCCTGCTTTGACCAGTTGGCCTTCTTTGACGAGGATCTTTGTCAGAATGCCGTCGATCTGCGGGCGTACCACGACGCTGTGCAATGAGAGAACCGAACCGATGCCGCTGACGTAGCGGGGGACGTCCTTTTCGCTGACTGCCACGACCCGGACCGGGATGGCGGTGGGGGTGGCGAGTTTGGTCTGGGCCGGTTTGGTGGCGTACCACAGGCCCAGAGCGGCGACGATGATCAGCGGGGTGGCGAGCAGGGCGGTTCGTTTCTGGATTCGCATGCGATTGGGGCGCCAAGGGGTTGAGTTTGGGCAGGTTGGGTATTTATAAGCTTGTTTGGGGGTCAGGAGAGTGACGGCTAGCTGTCAGCGCTGTCAGTTTCGTTTGGCTTGGCGGCCTCTGGGCCGACCATGTTGTGGGTTGATGGGGGATATATCCGTTGCTGCGGTAACGGCTTCTTATGGTTCCGCTCTTACAGCGGCTCACTTTTCCAGACGCCGAAAAGTAAGCAAAAGGCTTGGCCCCAACGTTCGGCCCTCGCTTAGGCTCGGGTTCCTTCGCTCCGGGATTGATCCGGGCGCAGCGCCTCCGGTTTGCTTCGCTGCACCTCCTCTCGCTGTGTTTGGCTGCGCCAAACGGTCGCTGCGCTCCCACCCCCGGATCAATCCCTCCACTCAGCCTGCCGACGGGGCCGGCACGGCAAGATCAAGAGCTTTCGGCGAGCTGACACTCGGCCATTTGAGTGGTGAAGAGCGTGCGCTCGGCTTTGGCGCTTTTGTGGGAGCCAGCCTGCTGGCGATGGCGGCCTGCGAGCCGACCAATCTCTATCTGACTCACCCAATTCCACTGTGGGAGCGGGCTTGCTCGCGAAGGCGGCCTGACAGCCGCCCACTCTCCACCTGACCATACCCATTCCAACTGTGGGAGTGGGCTTGCTCGCGAAGGCGGCCTGACAGCCGACCACTCTCCACCTGACCACACCCATTCCAACTGTGGGAGCGGGCTTGCTCGCGAAGGCGGCCTGACAGCCGACCACTCTCCACCTGACCACACCCATTCCAACTGTGGGAGCGGGCTTGCTCGCGAAGGCGGCCTGACAGCCGACCCCTCTCCACCTGACCGAACCCATTCCAACTGTAGGAGTGAGCCTGCTCGCGATGGCGGCCTGCGAGCCGACCACTTTCCAGCAGACCACACCCATTCCAACTGTGGGAGCCAGCCTGCTGGCGATGATGACAGTCCAGCCACCGCCATTCAAAACCGTGACCATCCCCCCAATTCCACCACCCAATATCTCTAAATCGGAACGTTTGTGCCTCGCAACATCTACGCTCCTAAAGATCCGCCCCCACCCGCGGATAAACGTTGTACAGCCCGGCCGTCAAATTGAGCGGGCCTCTTCGGGAGTGTCGTGCAATGAATCTGAAAACCGCTTTGGCGAGTGTGCTTGTTTTGCTTCCATTGGCAGTCTGTGCCGCGCCGCAATCGACTTCCGGCGAGATCCGTTTCACCGGGCAGATTGTCGATTCCGGTTGTGCGGTGGAGCGTGCCGGGTCGTTGGCCTCCGATGTGTCCCGGCAGGTTGAAATCAAACCGGGTCTGCAAGTTGATGTGGATACCTATCGCAATGCTTGCAGTCGTCAGTCGCTGCCGTTTTCCATGACCTATCAAGCGCTGAAGACGTCGAGCGACAAAGGCATCGTCACCATCACTTATCTATAAACCGTTCGGCGAGCGGTGCAAATCTTCAGGTGCCGAGTCTGGGCGCGCAGGTATACTGCGCGCCTTCGCGGCCCACTGTTCGGGCCCGACTTTTTGCTTTGCGGAGCTTTTATGACTTCCCCGACCCAACCGCCGGTTGACGACGCTGTGAGCGATGTCCCGGCTGAACTGGCTGACGCCAGCGAGAGCAAACCCGAGATTGCGGCTTTCAAGTTCCCGTTCAAACCGGGTGAACTGGCGGCGGCCAAGGGTTCGAATCAGCCGTGGTACAAGAACGGCGCCAAGAATGGCCACACCAAGACCCCGGGCATGGCGCCGCCGGGTACCCGTCGTTCGATGGGCAAGCGCTGAGTTTCATCCCGCCTTCAGCCATCGACTGCGATTTTCGGTCGCAGTGATGGCTAAGTGCTCAGATCCTGAGCCAGATCAATATTTAACCAATTGGTGCGCTTAGAGTCAGCAGCCCTGCCGACTCTTCCAATAAAACGAGCGCGCTATTCCATGAAGATCAATCTCCCGGTCACCGGACGTAACGTCGATGTGGCGCACGATGCGAACATTCTTTCGACCACCGATCTGACCAGCGCGATCACCTACGCCAACGACGATTTCATCCGGATCAGCGGTTATAGCCGCGACGAATTGCTCGGCACGCCACACAACTTGTTGCGTCACCCGGACATGCCCGCGCAGGCGTTTGCGCATATGTGGCAGACGCTCAAGAGCGGGCGTTCGTGGATGGGGCTGGTGAAGAATCGTTGCAAGAATGGCGATCATTATTGGGTCAGCGCGTATGTCACGCCGGTTACGCAGAGCGGTGTGGCAGTGGAGTATCAGTCGGTGCGCACCCGGCCTGATGCGCGGCTCGTAGCCGCGGCGGAGCGAGCATATGCGCAGTTGCGCGACGAGCGTCCGGTGCTTCGGCTGCCGAGCCTGGGGCTGCGCGGCAGGATCACGGCGTTGGGCAGCACGTTGCTGGGTCTGGTGTTGGGGATCGAGGCCTGGTTGCGCCCGGAGTCGGCGTGGATTGATGGAGTGGCGTTTGTCGCCGGCAGCAGTCTTTGCGCGTTGGGCGTGCGCTGGATTTTGCGGCCGCTGGAACGCCTGACCGAGCGGGCGCGGCAGGTTGCGGACAATCCGTTGAGCCAGAGCATTTACACCGGGCGCCGCGATGAAATCGGCCAGATCGAGTTCGCCCTGCAGATGATCGAGGCGCAGGTCGGCGCGGTGGTCGGGCGCATGGGGGATGCTTCGCAGCAGTTGGCCGGGCACGCGGCGCAACTGGTTGATCATCTGCAAAGCAGCCACAGCAGTTCGCTGGCCCAGCAGGCCGAAACCGATCAGGTGGCGGCAGCGATTCATCAGATGGCCGCGAGTGTCGCGCAGGTTGCCAGCCATGCGCAGCAGGCCTCGGTGGCGGCGGACATGGCTGGCACGGAAACGCGCGAGGGGCATTGGCTGGTGGGCGAGAGTCGTAGCGCGGTGTTGCGTCTGGCCGAGGAATTACGGCGGGCGACCGAGGTGATTCATCAGCTCGAAGGCCACAGCAGCGAGATTTCCGGGGTGCTGGAGGTGATCCGCAGCATCGCCGAGCAGACCAATCTGCTGGCGCTCAATGCGGCGATCGAAGCGGCGCGCGCTGGCGATGCCGGGCGTGGTTTTGCCGTGGTGGCGGATGAGGTGCGCGGACTGGCGCAACGCACGCAGCAATCGACCAACGAGATTCAGCGGATGATCAGCACCCTGCAAAACGGCGCGCGCGATGCGGTGCGGGTGATGCAGCAGAGCAGCGAGCATGTGGATAACAGCGTCGAACAGGCACAGCGCGCGGCGCGGGCACTGGACGGGATCAGCGAGCGGGTCGAGCAGATCACCGAGATGAGCCTGCAGATTGCCGCGGCGGTGGAGCAGCAGAGTGCGGTGAGCGAAGACATCAACCGCAACATCGTCAGCATTCGCACGGCGTCGGAATTGACGGTGGATGAGGGGCGGCAGAGTCAGCGCAATTCCGAGGATGTGGCGGGGTTGGCGGGGGATTTGAGGTTGCTGGCGCGGGAGTTCTGGGGGCGGCGGCAGGTTCGAGATTGATGCAGCCTGTCCCGGCCCCTTCGGGAGCAAGCCCCCTCCCACAGGTGTATGGGGTGATCATTTATTCTGTGTACAACTCAGATTCCTGTGGGAGGGGGCTTGCTCCCGAAGGGGCCACTGCAGGCAGTACAAAATCCGGATCAAGCCGCCCGCAGCGAAATAAACGCATACGTCTGCGCCGGCTCAGTCACCACTTGCGCTCCGGTCGCCAACACTTGCCCGGCCACATCATCCCCTGACAAATGAAACAGCCATTCACTGGATACTGTGTTCAGAGGCTGTGCGCAAACCTGATCGATCACAGCCGCAAACGCGCCCATCTCCGGCAAATATGCGGTAAACCCATCGCCCTTGAGCGCTGTGGTGCGAATCCCCAGGGCGGCGCAGATCGCATCCTTGATCCGGATGTCATCGCGGTCGGCCTGACGCGAACGCTGGATCAGCTCCAGCAGTGCCTGATCGACCAACTCCCCGCCGACAATCAGCAGCGGCCCCTGTTGCCATGACTCTGGCGGGCAATCCTTGGCGGCAGGGTTGAGTGCGATGTGCGGATTGATTTCTGCCGGATAAATCCTGCACACCAACGGCCGGCGTTCGTAAATCCGGCACAGGTTGTCTTCGTCAAGATTCCGGCAGCGACCGACGTTGTAGGCGGCGAAGGTGATTGCCACGTGGGCCTCGGTGGTACCGCTGCGCACTACCGCGGAACGCCGTTCGGCGTGTTCACGCTGCTGCGCCGGCAGGCCCAGGCCGTTGCCGAGAAAGGCCTCCACCAGCACGATCACCTGACCGCCATCCGCCGCCCACATGCGGGCTTCGGCGAGGGTCAGGGGCACATGGTGGTCGGTGCAGCATTTGCCGCAACCGACGCAGGAAAACGTCGTATTCATTGCACGATCAATCTTCAATCAGAGTGTGAAACGGCGACGTAAAGTCGCCAGGCTGAGGCTGATCGAAGCAAGTTGTGCGCCAGCCCTCAAGGCTTCGCGGTCGGACGGATCGAGTCCCACTCGGTGACGAAGGCGGTTTTCGACGTTTTGCTGTACAGGCACAGCTCGGTGCCTTGCTGGCCTTTCATGTGTTTTTGCGGGTATTGGCCTTGCAGCAGCACGGCGGTGTAGCCGACGCGGTCATCGAATTGCGCGGGGGTGCCGACCGGTTTGGCGTCTTTCAGGCCACTGGCCTTGGTGCAACTGGCGAGCACGGTTTTGTCGTACGCGGCCCAGGCGTCGGGACTGGAGGCGTGAGCCTGGGAGGCGAGGGCGGTGAGGCAGAGCAGGCTTAGGGTGAGGGCTTTCATGGTTGGGCATCCTTGGGTTTGGCCAAGGTTTGAGTGTGCCTGAGGGTGAGAAGTTGCCTGGGCCGGCCTCTTCGCGAGCAAGCCCGCTCCCACAATTTGGAATGCGCTCCCCCTGTGGGAGCGGGCTTGCTCGCGAAGACGGTCGATCAGTCCGGTACAAGTTCCCGGCGAACCACATACATCCCGGCACTCTCATACAAACGCTGCGCCCGCAGGTTGTCTTCCAGCACCTTCAGATCGACAAATCCTTCGCGCTTTTGCTGAAACACCTTGAATGCATTCAGCAGCAATGCCCGACCCAATCCTCGGCCCTGAGCGCGTGGGTGCACCACCAGATTCTTGATGTACGAGCTGGTCCAGCACTGCGCCACGCCGATCACGCCTTCGGCATCGCTGGCAATGAAACACAGCGCCGGGTCGTATTCGGGATCGCTCTCGAAGCGCAGCTGCCATTCCTCCAGTGCCGGCACACGACCGCCGCCCTCACGGTAGCCGAGTTGCATCAGCTGATGCACCGCCGCCGCGAGTTCCGGGCGATAAGTGCTCAGTTCAATGCCTTCCGGCCAGTAGATCGTCGGCACGTCTTGGCGAAGGTCGCGCCGCATCAAAAAGCAGTACGTCTGGCCCAAGACTCAGTGACCGTTGGCGGCGACGTGTTTGGCCGCTTCGATCAGCCGCTGCGTCAGTTCCGGCGAGGAGAACTTGGTCAGCACCGCGTTGGCCCCGGCCAGGCGCGCTTTCTCGCTGTTCATCGCGCTGTCGAGCGAGGTGTGCAGCAGCACGTAGAGGTGGGCGAAGTCCGGCGTCTCGCGCAGGGTGCGGGTGAAGGCGTAGCCGTCCATCTCGGACATTTCGATGTCGGAGACGATCAGGTTGATCTGTTGCGCGGTGCCTTGCAGATCCAGCAGGCAGTCGATGGCTTCCTTGGCACTGCGCGCAGTGTGGCATTGCAGGCCGAGGTTGCGCAGGGTGTGCACCGATTGCTGCAACGCCACCTGACTGTCGTCGACCACCAGAATCCGTGCGTTGCCCAGGACTTCGGCGTCTTCCATGCTCAGGTCGGTCGGGGCCATCTCGATCTGCGCCGGGGCGATGCTGTGGATGACTTTCTCGATGTCGAGCACTTGTACCAGTGTGCCGTCGACCGACGTCACGCCGGTGATATAGGCGCGCGAGCCGCCGGAGCCGAATGGCGGTGGCTTGATGTCGGTGGTCAGGCAATGGACGATTTTGCTCACCGCCTGAACGTGCAGGCCCTGCTTGGAGCGGCTGACGTCGGTGACGATCAGGCAGCCGCCGTTCGGGTCTTCCAGCGGTCGCTCGCCGATCGCGCGGCTGAGGTCGATCACCGACAGCGAAGCGCCGCGCAGGGTGGCGATGCCTTTGACGTGCGGATGCGACTCCGGCATTTTGGTCAGCGGCGGGCAGGGGATGATTTCACTGACTTTCAGCAGGTTGATCGCCATCAGCTTGCCGCTGCGCAAGGTAAACAGCAGAAGCGAAAGTGAATCTGCGCGGGCTTTGTTGGAAGACATAAAAACCTTCTGTGGAAAAAGGTGATGGGCGAGGGTGCAAATCGCCAGAAACTATTGATGCCGGGTTATCGGCGTTAACGGGGTGGGCTTTAGGTCGGTTATCGGCTGGCGGCAGATCCAAAGCCCCTCACCCCAGCCCTCTCCCGAAGGGAGAGGGGGCCGAACGAGGTGTCTGGCGCTGTACATCGACCTGAATGACCGAGTCGATTATGGATTCAGTACAGATCTCTCACGTCGGCGGAATTCTTGAATATCCCCCAATCAGTCCCCTCTCCCTCCGGGAGAGGGCTAGGGTGAGGGTGTGCTTTTAGCTCTTCATCCCCAACCGCTTGGCCATCCGCCCAAGATTCGCCCTATCCAGCCCCAACTCCCGCGCCGCACTCGCCCAATTATTCTGATTGCGTTCCAGCGCCGCACTGATCAAGCGGCGCTGATACTCCTCCGTGGCGCTGCGCAAGTCGCCATTGATCAACGGTGCCACGGCTAAAATATTGGCAGTAGGCGCGGGCGAGTTATCCACAACCTCACGCGGCAGATCCAGATCCACCGCGCTCAAACTGAGAATCTTCGGCCTTACCTTGCAATTGCCCAGCGCCTTCAGTGCGCTGCGCCCGATCAAGTGTTCCAGCTCGCGCACGTTGCCCGGCCAAGTGTAGGCGAGCAACGCGTCCTGGGCGTCGCTGCTCAGGCGCAGGCTGTTGAGGCCCATGCGCGAGCGGTTCTGTTCCAGAAAGAAGCCGCTGAGCAGCAACACATCGCGGCCGCGATCGCGCAGCGCCGGGACCCGCAGCGGGTACACGCTCAGGCGGTGATAGAAGTCGGCGCGGTAGCGGCCGCTGCGCACTTCTTCAGCCAGATCGCGGTTGGTCGCGGCGATCAGGCGCACATCGACCTGGTGTTCCTTGTCCGAGCCAAGCCGCTGCAACTGGCCGCTTTGCAGCACGCGCAGCAATTTGGCCTGCACGGTCAGCGACAGTTCGCCGACTTCATCGAGAAACAGCGTGCCGCCATTGGCCAGTTCGAACTTGCCGCGGCGGTCGCTGGTGGCGCCGGTAAAGGCACCGCGCACATGGCCGAACAGTTCGCTTTCGACCAGGGTGTCGGGCAGGGCGGCGCAGTTGAGGCTGATGATCGGTTTGTCGGCGCGCGGGGAGGCGGCGTGAATCGCTTGCGCCACCAGTTCCTTGCCGACCCCGGTTTCGCCGGTGATCAGCACGGTCAGGTCGCTGCCGCCGACCAGATTGATCTCCTCCACCAGGCGTTTGTGCGCCTTGCTCTGGCCGATCATTTCGCGCGGCTGCTGGCCGCTGGCCTGGCGGTAGACCTCGGCGCGCTGGTGCTCGTCCTCGGCACGCAGCGCCAGGCGTTCGATGCGTTCGGCGGCGTTGACCGTGGCCGAAGCGAGGCTGGCGAAGGCTTGCAAAGCGTCGAGTTCGATCGGCTCGAAACGCTCCGGGTCGAGCGCATCAAGGGTAATCAGGCCCCAGAGTTTTTCCTCGACGAACAGCGGGCAACCGAGACAGTCATGGACTTCGAGGTGATCGCCCAGACCATCGACCAGGCCATCGTACGGATCGGGCAAGTCGCTGTCGGCGGCGAACCGGGTCGGCCCGGCACCGTCCAGCAGGATCTCGAAACGTGGGTGTTCGCTGACCTTGAAGCGTCGGCCGAGGGTGTCGGTGCTCAATCCATCCACCGCCAATGGCACCAGCCATTCGCCGTCGAGGCGCAGCAACGCGGCGGCGTCGCACGGCAGCAGGGCGCGCAGGGCTTCGAGCAGGCGCCGGTAGCGCTCGCCTTCGGGCAGTTCGCGGGACAAGTCGGAGACCAGCGGCAGTAGAGCGGTGAGCAAGGATTTGGCGGTCATGGTCTTGTAGTCAAAGAGACTCTATGTAGTCGCTATGACTATAAGGCGCTTTGAGTCTAAATGACTACTCAAAAAATAAGCCATTGATTTATAACGATAAATAATCTGGCACGAAAACTGATAAGCCTAAGGTAATTCTCAAAAAGCTCAGGAGTCACTCTTATGCTTAGCGTCCAGGATCGTGCCATCGTCAAATCCACCGTGCCTCTGCTGGAAAGTGGCGGTGAAGCGCTGATCACCCACTTCTACCGCATGATGCTCGCCGAATACCCTGAGGTACGTCCACTGTTCAACCAGGCGCACCAGGCCAGTGGCGACCAGCCGCGTGCTCTGGCCAACGGCGTGTTGATGTATGCGCGGCACATCGATCAGCTCGACCAGTTGGGCGATCTGGTGGCGAAGATCATCAACAAGCACGTCGCCCTGCAAATCCTCCCGGAGCACTACCCGATTGTTGGCACCTGCCTGCTGCGCGCCATCTCCGAAGTGCTCGGCGACGAGATCGCCACGCCTGAGGTCATGAGCGCATGGGGCGCGGCGTACGGGCAACTGGCCGAGATTCTGATCGGCGCGGAGACGGCGATCTACGACCAGAAAGAACAAGCGGTCGGCGGCTGGCGCGGGGCGCGGGAGTTCATCGTGGTGGACAAGGTCGAGGAGAGCGCGGAGATCATCTCGTTCTACTTCGAACCGGCGGACAAAGGTCCGATCCTTGCTGCGCAGCCGGGCCAGTACATCGGCATGAAGTTGATCCTCGATGGCGAGGAAATCCGCCGCAACTACTCGCTGTCGGCGCTGGCGAACAAGGGCCAGTACCGCATCAGCGTGAAACGCGAGCCGGGTGGTCGTGCGTCCAACTACTTGCACGATCAACTGCACGTCGGCGCAAGCATTGCGCTGTTCCCGCCATCGGGCGAGTTCACCCTGACGGCCAGTGACAAGCCGTTGGTGCTGATCAGTGGCGGTGTCGGCATCACTCCGACTTTGGCGATGCTTGAAGCAGCGCTGCAAACCGAACGCCCGGTGCATTTTATCCACTGCGCGCGCAATGGCAGCGTGCATGCGTTCCGCGACTGGGTCGACGGTCTGGCGGCGCGTCATCCACAGCTCAAACGCTTCTATTGCTACGCCGAAGATGACGGCGTAAGTCCGGCAGCGGACAAGCTCGGGATGCTGAGCGCCGAGCAGTTGAGTGAATGGTTGCCGCAGCAGCGCGATGTCGATGCTTACTTTCTTGGGCCGAAAGGCTTCATGGGGGCGATCAAACGGCATTTGAAAGCCTTGGGTGTACCGGAGCAGCAGAGCCGTTATGAGTTCTTCGGGCCGGCGGCGGCTCTGGAATGATCTGAAACGCGGTTGCCTTCATTCGCGAGCAGGCTCGCTCCCTCAGGATTTGTGTTCGACGCAGATCCAATGTGGGAGCGAGCCTGCTCGCGAAGGCCGTTACGCGTTCTCTATTATCAAATTCTGTTTAAAGGTTAATCATTCCTTAACCGCCTTATCGTTTATTCCCCCGCTACTGCGCGGCGTAATGTCCCGCGTGTAGACTTGCGGGCAACCATCAGCCGTTCAACGGCTGAACCATGGATTTGAAAGGGAAACGCGATGAGCGAGGAAACGATTCGACTGGGACGTGAGCGGCGCTTTCTGGTGCTGTTGGGGGTCATCTGTCTGGCGCTGATCGGTGGCGCTCTTTATATGCAGATTGTGCTGGGCGAGGCGCCATGCCCGCTGTGCATCCTGCAGCGCTATGCCTTGCTGCTGATTGCGCTGTTCGCCTTTATCGGCGCGGCCATGCGCACCCGACGCAGCATCACGGTGTTCGAAGTGCTGGTAGTGATCTGCGCGATCGCCGGGGCCGGTGTCGCCGGGCATCATGTGTACACCCAGTTCTATCCGGCGGTGAGCTGCGGCATCGATGTATTGCAGCCGATTGTCGACGACCTGCCGTTGGCGAAGATCTTCCCGCTGGGCTTCCAGGTCGACGGTTTCTGCTCGACGCCGTACCCGCCGATCCTCGGCCTGTCGCTGGCGCAATGGGCGCTGGTGGCGTTCGTGCTGGTGGTGATCCTGGTGCCGCTGCTGACCTCGCGCAACCGAAAAGCACTGCGCTGAGTCAACTCTTCGGCTGATTGGCCGATACAGAAAACGCCTCGATTTGCGGATCAGCCGATCGAGGCGTTTTGCATTTCAGAGTGTTTGTGAAATCACCGTGACGAACGGCAACAGAGAGTGCGGCAGGTGTGCGACATGTTGTCACACGCGCCATGTCGCAGGGCGTTTCGGCAACCCGGATTGGCGTAATGTTACAAAAAAGGATTGGTCTGTTTCGGCATTTTTCTGGTTTTGCACGGATGTGCCAGATCAGGCAGTTTTAACAAGCTCTGGCAGATGGCCAGAGGCCTTTGAATATCGGGCTTTGCGCCGATTCGCTGCCGGGAAAAAGCCTTCGGAGCTGTCTGAACTGAGGTGTATAGGCCTACATTTTTTGGTGTTTTTGTTGAGAATTGATTTCGATAACATGCGGAACTTTTGCAAAAACGGTGATGGATTGTTGCTCTGAGCGATAAAAATTATTTCGGGATAAGACATGGTGTATAGGGCGCTACCTATCTACAATCGCCCGCATTGAATTCCCGGCACTGCTCGGCCTTTATAAGGAACCGAGCAGGAAGTCGGGTGTCGAGCAGGCCGAAAGGCTTTTGAGACACCCAGGTGTCGGTGCCTTCCAACTTTCCGCACCAAATGGAATTGGTCTGTAACAAGGCCTTTGACCACGAATTCGAATAAGAACTGACCGCTGTCCCAAGGTTTTGTCGAGCGTCTGACGCGCGACGGGCGGCCCTTATTCAATCCAAAGAAAATGCCAACCCTTGGCAGGGTGAAGTGTTGGCGATCAAAACCCAACTGCATTGCGCAAGCTGCTTTAGAGGTCGTGAGATGAGTAAAAACAGGTACCCCAGATTACTAGGCCTAGTGCCGCTGCTCGGCACGTTGTTGCTGGGAGGCTGCAACATGACCCTGCTCAATCCAACGGGCCAGGTCGGCCTGGAACAGCGCAACCTGATCATCACCGCCACGCTGCTGATGCTGTTGGTCGTTGTGCCGGTTATCGTCATGACCTTCCTGTTTGCCTGGAAGTATCGCGCTTCCAACAAGGACGCCGTCTACACCCCGAAATGGTCGCACTCGACCAAAATCGAGGTGGCCGTCTGGACCATCCCGGTTCTGATCATCATCGCCCTGGGTTACATCACCTACATTTCGACCCACAAACTGGACCCGTACCGTCCGATTGAATCCGACGTCAAGCCGGTGACCATCGAAGTCGTTGCGCTGGACTGGAAGTGGCTGTTCATCTACCCGGAACAAGGCATTGCCACGGTCAACAAGATCGTGTTCCCGGCGCACACGCCAATCAACTTCAAGATCACCTCCGACGCCGTGATGAACTCGTTCTTCATCCCGGGTCTGGGCGGCCAGATCTACGCGATGGCGGGCATGCAGACCAAGCTGCACCTGATCGCTGACCGCAACGCTGAAATGGACGGTATCTCCGCCAACTACAGCGGTGCTGGTTTCACCGGTATGAAATTCAAAGCGATCGCAACTTCTCAGGAAGATTTCGACGCCTGGGTAAGTGAAGTCAAAAAGGCACCTAAACAGCTTGAACAAGCTGAATACGCAGCCCTTGCCAAGCCAAGCCAGAACAATCCAGTCGAGCTCTACTCCTCGGTCACGCCGAACCTGTTTCAGATCATCGTCGACAAGTACGAAGGCATGAAACCGGGCAAGCCGCTGAAGCACGAGAAGAAAGAGAAAGAAGTGGCGGCAACGGATATGGACTCGAATTCGCATTCAGCTGCCGGGGCAGAGGAGTAAACGATGTTTGGTAAATTAAGTTGGGAAGCGATCCCTTTCCACGAGCCGATCGTGATGGTCACCATCTCGATGATCGCGCTCGGTGGTCTGGCGTTGTTCGCTGCAATCACCTACTTCAAGAAGTGGACCTACTTGTGGACCGAGTGGCTGACGTCGGTCGACCACAAGAAAATCGGTGTGATGTACATCATCGTTGCCATGGTCATGCTGCTGCGTGGCTTTGCCGACGCCATCATGATGCGTACCCAGTTGGCCATGGCCACCGAGGGTTCGCCTGGCTACCTGCCACCTGAACACTATGACCAGATCTTCACCGCTCACGGTGTGATCATGATCATCTTCATGGCGATGCCATTCTTCACCGGCCTGATGAACCTTGCTGTGCCGCTGCAGATCGGCGCGCGTGACGTTGCCTTCCCGTTCCTGAACTCCCTGAGCTTCTGGCTGCTGGTGTCCGGCGTTGTGCTGATCAACCTGTCCCTGGGCGTCGGCGAATTCGCCAAGACCGGCTGGGTTGCCTATCCGCCGCTGTCGGGTCTGCAGTACAGCCCTGGCGTGGGTATGGACTACTACATCTGGGCGCTACAGCTATCCGGGTTAGGTACGACGCTGACGGGGGTCAACTTCCTCGCGACCGTGCTGAAAATGCGTACCCCTGGCATGAAACTGATGGACATGCCGATCTTCACCTGGACCTGCACCTGGGCTAACGTCCTGATCGTGGCTTCGTTCCCGATCCTGACCGCTACCCTGGCACTGCTGACCCTCGACCGTTACATGGATTTCCACATTTTCACCAATGAACTTGGTGGCAATCCAATGATGTACGTCAACCTGTTCTGGGCCTGGGGCCACCCTGAGGTTTACATCCTGATCCTGCCGGCATTCGGCATCTTCTCGGAAGTGATCTCGGCGTTCACCGGCAAGAAACTGTTCGGCCACCACTCGATGATCTACGCTTCGGGCGCGATCTCGGTACTGGGCTTCATGGTTTGGCTGCACCACTTCTTCACCATGGGTTCGGGTGCCAGCGTCAACGCCTTCTTCGGTCTGGCGACGATGCTGATTTCCATCCCGACGGGTGTGAAACTGTTCAACTGGCTGTTCACCATCTACCAGGGCCGTCTGCGCTTCACCAGCCAGGTGATGTGGACTCTGGGCTTCATGGTGACCTTCGCCATCGGCGGCATGACCGGCGTACTGCTGGCCATCCCGGGTGCTGACTTCGTTCTGCACAACAGCCTCTTCGTGATCGCGCACTTCCACAACGTGATCATCGGCGGCGCAGTCTTCGGCTACATCGCAGGTTTCGGCTTCTACTTCCCGAAAGCGTTCGGCTTCAAGCTGCACGAAGGCTGGGGTAAAGCAGCATTCTGGTTCTGGATCTCGGGCTTCTTCGTCGCGTTCATGCCGCTCTATGCACTGGGCTTCATGGGCATGACCCGTCGTCTGAACGCCACCACCAACCCTGAGTGGGTACCGTACCTGTACGTTGCCATGTTCGGTGCGGTGATGATCGCTGTCGGTATCGCCTGCCAACTGATCCAGCTGTACGTCAGTGTGCGTGACCGCAACAAGCCAGAGAACATGTGCGAACACGGTGACCCGTGGAATGCCCACACTCTGGAATGGTCGACCTCGTCGCCACCTCCGTTCTACAACTTCGCTGTGCTGCCTAAGGCTGACTGCATCGACCCGTTCACCGAAGCCAAGGAAAACGGTACTGCGTACCAGGCTCCGGCCAAGTACGAGCCGATCCACATGCCGAACAATACCGCCACTGGCGTGGTGATGGGCGCACTGCTGACCGTCTTCGGTTTCGCGATGATCTGGCACATCTGGTGGTTGGCGATCGCCAGCCTGGCCGGCACTGTCATCTACTTCGTGATCCACGCCGCACGTGACGACCAGGGCTACATGGTTCCGGTTGAAACGATCGAGCGCATCGAAGCCGAGCAGCACAAGCGTCTGGTCGCGGCAGGGAAAATCCCGGCCAATGCCACCCGTGTAACCTCGTTGGAACAGGCTTAAACCATGTCGAACTTAGTGACCAATGTTGGACACGCCCATGGTGACCATGGGCACGATGACCATCACCACGACTCGGGCGAGATGACCGTATACGGTTTCTGGCTCTACCTGATGACCGACTGCATTCTGTTTGCGTCGATCTTCGCGGTGTACGCAGTACTGGTAAACAACGTCGCCGGTGGCCCGTCGGGCCACGACATCTTCGAACTGCCATACGTGCTGGGCGAAACCGCTCTGCTGTTGTTCAGTTCGATCACCTACGGCTTCGCCATGCTGGCGTTGTACAAAGGTAAAAAGCAGCAGGTTCTGGGCTGGTTGTTCATGACCTTCCTGCTCGGCGCAGGCTTCATCGCCATGGAGATCAACGAGTTCCACCTGCTGATCTCCGAGGGCTTCGGTCCTAGCCGTTCGGGCTTCCTGTCGGCGTTCTTCACCCTGGTCGGTACCCACGGTCTGCACGTATCCGCGGGTCTGATCTGGATGGGCATCATGATGTACCAGGTCAACAAGCACGGCCTGACGGCGACCAACAAGACCCGTCTGAGCTGCCTGAGCCTGTTCTGGCACTTCCTGGACGTGGTGTGGATCTGCGTATTCACCGTTGTTTACCTGATGGGGACTCTGTAATGGCTAATGCACACTCCCATGACAGCCATGATGCTGGCCACGGCAGCGTAAAGTCGTACGCCATCGGCTTCATCCTGTCGGTGATCCTGACTGCCATCCCGTTCGGCCTGGTGATGTTCCCGACCTTGCCGAAGTCGACCACGCTGGCAATCGTCCTGCTGTTCGCGGTAATCCAGGTGATCGTTCACCTGTATTACTTCCTGCACCTGGACCGTTCGATTGCACAACGTAACAACGTGATCGCGTTTGTCTTTACGGCCATCGTGATCCTGCTGCTGGTTGGCCTGTCGCTGTGGATCATGTTCAGCATCCACACGTACATGATGGCGAAGTGAGGTAGACCCGATGTCGCTCAAGCACTTTATCCAAATCACCAAACCGGGGATCATTTTCGGTAACGTGCTTTCTGTGGCAGGCGGGTTCTTCCTGGCCTCGAAAGGGCATGTAGATCTGGCGGTGTTCCTGGCCGCCATGATCGGCACATCCCTGGTTGTGGCCTCCGGTTGCGTGTTCAACAACTGCATCGACCGCGACATCGACCTGAAGATGGAACGCACCAAGAACCGGGTGCTGGTGCAGGGCTTGATCTCCCTGAAACTGGCCCTGGTCTACGCGACCATCCTGGGTGTTCTCGGCGTTGCCTTGTTGTACAAGGTGGCCAACCCGTTGGCCGCCCTGTTCGCGGTAATCGGCTTCATCATCTACGTCGGCTTCTACAGCCTGTACCTCAAGCGCAAGTCGGTTCACGGCACGCTGGTGGGCAGTCTGTCGGGCGCCATGCCGCCAGTGATCGGTTACGTTGCCGTAACCAACAGCTTCGACATGGCCGCACTGACCCTGCTGGTGATGTTCAGCCTGTGGCAGATGCCGCATTCCTACGCCATCGCGATTTTCCGTTTCAACGACTACCTGGCCGCATCGATTCCGGTGCTGCCCGTCAAGCGCGGAATCGAAGTGGCCAAGAAGCACATCCTGCTCTACATTCTGGCGTTCCTCGTGGCGACCTTGATGCTGACCTTCAGCGGTTACGCCGGCATGAGCTACCTCGCCGTCGCCGCGGCCATGGGCATGTACTGGTTGTACATGGCCTGGACCGGCTACAAGGCGGTGGATGACACGGTCTGGGCACGCAAGCTGTTCGTGTTCTCGATCTTCACCATCACCGCCCTGAGCGTCATGATGTCCCTGGACTTCAAGGTGCCGGCCGAGCTGCTGCTGACGTACGCGCCGTAAGGCTGGATGGCTTCAAGAAAAACCCCGCACATTGAGAGATGTGCGGGGTTTTTTGTTGGTTTAGGTAACTATCAAAGAATACTTCCAGCACTCAATAATTTCTGCCAGTTGGGAAGGAGCCTTCTCCAAAGAGGGATATCTCCTACCGCCAGAAGATTTTTCTTTCGTTACGATCACTCGACAACTTGGTTTTATCGAGGCGCTGATGGATGGCAAAACGCGTTCTATTTGACGAATTGATGCAAGGAATTCAGGAGATGGCTGCTGCGCGCAGAAAGGCAGGCGCTGCTATTGTGGCGGCAGGTTGCTATCAGTCAGTAAAAGACCTAGATTTGGATCCAACTATGCCGATGATCTACATCGAGTCAAATCCGCGATTTTCATCGGTCTTAACCTGCGATTTTTCATGCATCGATCAAAAGGCTGGGCGAAATGACTGAGAGGATGACCTGCGACGAACGCTTCATTGCCCTGGCACACGAGCTGAACTACGACATCTATGGCGAGAACACCGCCGGCGGCAATTACGCGCCGCTGATCCGCCATCGCGATGAGTTGTACATCAGCGGCATGGTGCCGCGGGTCAATGGCAGGATTCTGTATCCCGGTCGCGTGGGGTTGGAGTTGACACTCAAGGACGCCCAGGCTGCCGCGAGCATCAGTGCCATGCGTTGCCTGGCGCTGATCGTCGATGCGGTCGGTTCGCTGGACAAGATCCGGGCGTTATTGCGGGTCACGGTGTACGTGAAGTCCACTCCGGACTTCGTTGACCTGAGCGAAGTGGCCAACGGTGCATCGGACGTTTTCAGCCATGTGCTCGGTGATGCCGGGCGACATACGCGCACTACGGTCGGTGTCTACCAGTTGCCGAAGAACGCTGCGGTTGAAGTCGACATGATCGCAGCGGTGCAGCCGGAAGTCTGACCGTCACGCCGCCCAACAAAAAGCCCCGCCTGAATCTCAGAGCGGGGCTTTTTTGTCGGCGACGGGTTTACTGTGCAGCGATGCTGTAGCCATCGAACGCGGTCTGCTGTTGCAGGGCGGTGATGATGTTCTTGCGGTTGATCGCGTGTTCGGTGCCGGCGTTGTCGACGAAGGTCTCGCCCTCCAACTCGGCTTCTTCGCCTTCACCGACGAAGGTGAAACCGAGGAACTCCAGCGCTTCACGGTCAACGTTCATACGCGAGCGCGGCGTGCGCAGCGGCAGGGTCACGCTGCTGCCGTCCTTGCTGATGGTGAAGATTTCGACTTCTTTCTTGGCGCGGGCGGCTTTGCTCTTGCTGCCGCTCGGGTTGCTGATCGCCTGATGGGTCTGGTTCAGCACTTTGAGCGCGAGGCCGTAGACGATTTCCTGGAATGCCGGATCGTCCTTGAAGCAGGACAGGATGCGGCCGATCGAGAACTTGCTGCTCAGGTCTTCGAGGGCGGCGATGTCGGCGGCCTCGGCGTCCTTGAGGCGCTTGAGTTCGCCCATCAGCTCGTAGGCCTTGTCGTCATCGAAGCTGTCGTGCGCCTGACGGATCGCGGCGCGCAGCTCGCGGATCTGGTCGCTTTCGCGGGTCGACTGGAAAGCATCCAGCACCATCTCGCTGATGATCTTGGCTTGTGGAAGGTGTTGTGAAAGATTGATGGAGTTTTCGTATTCCGCTTTGGACGATTCGGTGACTACGGATTCAGCGGTGTTGAAATCGGACATTGAAATTTCACTACTTTTTTAACTTGAGTTGAGACGAGAAAGCACGGGGTCTTTTTCAGGCCGGTTAATTTAGGGGAGCGGGGCGGCGTTGTCACGGAACAACAGTCCGGTGGTGCGGATTATTTGTCCGGCGTGTTCAGGTTCATCGAGCGCACCATCCACTGTTCCGCGGTTTGCCGGTCGGTCGGCAGCGTGAAGCGGAAAGTTGCGCCACGCCCAGCGACATCGACCAACTGAATGTCTCGCCCTTGCAGTTGCAGGATGCGGTGGACGATGCGCAGCCCCAGTCCTCCGTCGCGTCGCGCACCACCAATATTGAACGGACGCAGGAACAGACCTTCGCGCAACTCGGGGGCGATGCCGGGGCCGGTGTCGCTAACCGTGACTTCGACCAATACGCCCTGAGGTTTCAGATCCAGCTCGATTTCGCCGCCCGGCGGCGTATGGCGCAAGGCGTTGTCCACCAGGTTGGTGAGCACTCGTTCGATCAAGCCAAGGTCGGCGCAGACCGTCGGCAGGTTTGGCCCGAAGCTGGCCTTGAGTTCGACGTGGCGGGCTTCGGCGGCCAGTTCGAATTTCTGGAAGATGTCCTGCAGCAGATCGATCAGGGAGAAGCGTTCCAGCACCGGTTGCACAAAGCCGTGTTCCAGACGCACCAGCTCCAGCAGCGATTGCGCCAACCCGCCGACCTTGCGGCTTTGATCAAGGGCGATGCCCAGATAGCGGCGCCGCTCCTCGGCAGAGAGCGTGGCGTCCTTGAGTGACAGGGTTTCCAGATAGCCGTGCAGCGAGGCCAGCGGTGTGCGCAGGTCGTGGGAGATATTCGCCACCAGTTCACGGCGCTCCTGATCCTGGCGGGTCAACGAGCGCCACTGTTCCCCTAGGCGGTTTTGCATTTGCCGGAAGGCAGCGTCGAGCACAGCGATTTCATCCGGGTCAGCGGTTTTATCCACAGCGGCTGGCATGACGGGCGCAGATTGCGGCGTACCGTCGATGTCGAAGCGGCTGACAGTTTCAGTCAACCGGCGCAATGGCCGGGTAATCAGGTTGAATGCCGTGAGGCCGGCAATCAGGCACAACAGCGCCACCAGCCCGATTGATAGCAACGCGGTATTGAGCGCAGCACTGGTCGCGCCGCGTTCGGCGAAACGATCATGTTCTTCACTGAGCAACACCACGTACAGATAGCCCGCAGGCTTGCCATTGACCTTCAGTGGCGCGGCACTGAACACCTTGCGGCCGTCGACGCTGCGCGGGTCATCGCCGAGGATCGGCAGCGGTTGATCGTCGAGCAGGCGCTTGATCGGTACGAGGTCGACTTTTTCCCGTCGCATCCGACCCTCGGGTGCGGCATTGCCGACGATCCGCCCATCCGTGTCGAGCAGGTACACCTCGACACTCGGGTTGACCAGCATCAACTGGCTGAACAGTTCGCGCACGGCGCCGGGCATCAAGCCATTGCTGTCCATCAGCACCGTGTCATGGGCGATGTGCTGGGCCAGGTCCCGCGACAGGCCTTGCACCACTTCCAGCTCGTGCATCTTGCTGGAGCGCACCTGCAGCCATGCCGAGGTGCCGCAGCACACCAGCAGCAACACGGCGAATACGACGGACAGGCGCTGCGACAGGGTCAGTTTCATGGTTGTTCCGTGCCGAATTTATAGCCACGGCCCCACACGGTGAGGATGCGTGTCGGTTGCGCCGGATCGCTTTCGATTTTCGCCCGCAAGCGATTGATGTGCGTATTGACCGTGTGCTCGTAGCCTTCGTGGCTGTAACCCCACACCGCATTGAGCAGGTCCATGCGCGAGAACACCTTGCCCGGTTGGCGGGCGAAGAAATACAGCAAGTCGAACTCGCGCGGGGTGAGGTCCAGGCGCGCGCCATAGAGGGCGACATCGCGGGTGATCGGGTCGATGCTCAGACCATCGAGATTGAGGCTGCCGGCGTCCATTTTCAGGTTGCGCGCCATGGCGTCGACCCGGCGCAGCAAGGCTTTGACCCGGGCCACCAGTTCCAGCATTGAAAACGGTTTGGCGAGGTAGTCGTCGGCACCCAGTTCCAGACCGAGGATGCGGTGCAATTCGCTGGAGCGTGCGCTGGTGATGATGATCGGCGTATAGCGTGCCATCGCCCGGGCGCGGCGGCAGATTTCCAGGCCGTCGACCCCCGGCAACATCAGGTCGAGGATCAGCGCATCCCATTGCCCCTGTTGCAACAGGCGCATGCCTTCGTCGCCGTCGGCGCAGTGCACGACGTCGTAATGTTCATCGCGCAAATGCAGGCAAATCAAATCGGCGATGTGTTGGTCATCCTCGACCACGAGGATGCGTCTGGTCGGTTCCATCAAGCTCAATCCTTCGGCGCAGTGAGCGCATTGTGCGGGTTTTCCTCGGGGCGAGTTATCACGAATTCGTTAACTTCCCGTGAGGATTTGGCGATCAACTCAAGCCTAGGCTGTGTTCCATGACAGGCACCTGGAATTTTTGGAGACGGCCATGTTTTCACGGCGACAGATTCTCGTAGCGAGCGGCGGGCTGGGGGTTGCAGCCCTGGTGGCGGGTGTATTGCCAAAATTTTCCTCGGGCAGCGCACTGATCGAGCAAGCCCGTGCCGATGAGGTTTTCGAGGTGAGCCACAGCGACAGTGAATGGCACTCGCTGCTCTCGGATGAGCAGTACGCCATCCTGCGCGAAGAAGGCACCGAGCGGGCCTACACCAGCCCCCTCAACAACGAACATCGCAACGGCACATTCGACTGCGCGGGCTGTGACCAGGCGCTGTTTTCATCGGCGACCAAGTTCGACAGCCGCACCGGCTGGCCGAGTTTCTGGGCACCGCTGGAGCACGCGGTGGCCACGCGTCAGGACCGCTCCTTCGGCATGTCGCGCAATGAAGTGCACTGTCGGCGCTGCGGCGGACACTTGGGGCATGTCTTCGATGACGGCCCGAAACCCACCGGCCTGCGCTATTGCATGAACGGCCTGGCGATGACGTTCAAACCCGTGGCGGCATGAGCCATGGCCCTTTTTCGATCTTCACTTTCTACAGGACGACACCATGTGGCTCTTGGTTCTCGCTTATCTGGGCGGTGTGCTGACGATCGTCAGTCCGTGCATCCTGCCTGTTCTGCCTTTTGTCTTCGCTCGCACCGGGCAGCCGTTTATCAAGAGTGGCTTGCCGCTATTGGCCGGGATGGCGCTGACCTTCGCCCTCGTCGCCACGCTGGCGGCGGTGGGCGGCGGTTGGGTGGTGCAAGTCAATCAGTACGGGCGCTGGCTCGCGTTGCTGTTCGTAGCACTGTTCGGGCTGACGCTGCTGCTGCCGCGTCTCGCCGAGCGCCTGACGCGACCGCTGGTCTCGGCCGGCAGTCGGCTGTCCGAAGCCGCGGGCCAGGACAATCGTCCGCGTCCCGGCGCCTCGTTTCTGATCGGCGTTGCCACGGGGTTGCTCTGGGCGCCGTGCGCCGGGCCTATTCTCGGCTTGATTCTGACCGGCGCCGCGCTGCAAGGGGCAAGCATCGCCACCACGCTGTTGTTGCTCGCCTACGCGGCGGGCGCCGCGACTTCACTGGCGGCGGCGCTGCTGCTGGGCGGTAAGGTCTTTGCGTTGATGAAGCGCTCGATCGGTACGGGGGAGTGGATCCGTCGTGGGTTGGGAGCGGCGATGCTGGCGGGTGTCGCGGCGATTGCGCTGGGCCTCGATACCGGGCTGTTGGCGCGGTTGTCGACCGCATCCACGGGCGGAATCGAACAAGCGCTGGTGGGCAAACTCTCCGGCAAATCACCTGCGGGCAGCGGCACGATGATGGCGCAGATTCCCGTTGTGGATGACGCGGCGAACGGCAGCATGAAAGCCACAGGCGCGATGATGAAAATCGCTGACAACGCGCCCGGAACATTGCCTGTCGAAGGCCAGTTGCCACCGCTCACTGGCGCCGTGCAATGGCTCAATTCGCCACCGCTGGACGCACAGGCACTGAAGGGCAAAGTGGTGCTGGTGGATTTCTGGACCTACTCCTGCATCAACTGCCTGCGCACCCTGCCATACGTCAAAGCCTGGGCCGAGAAGTATCGCGATCAGGGGCTGGTGGTAATCGGTGTGCATGCGCCGGAGTTCGCCTTCGAGCGCGATGTCGGCAACGTCACCAAAGCCATGAAGGAGCTGGGTATCAACTACCCGGTGGCGATCGATAACGACTACAAGATCTGGCGCGCCTTCAACAACGAATACTGGCCGGCGCATTATTTTGCCGATGCTCAGGGACGGATTCGATACCACCATTTTGGCGAAGGCGACTACGCCGAATCGGAGCGGGTCATCCAGCAGTTGCTGCGTGAGGCCGGGGCGAAAACCGTGGCTGATGGCCTGATCAACGCTGACGCCCAAGGCGTGCAGATGGCCCCGGACATGAATCAGGTGCTGTCGCCGGAAACCTACGTCGGCTACCAGCGTGCGGAACATTTCGTACCGCAAACCAGCCTGGTGCCTGACAAGGTCGCGACCTATAACCCACCGGCCGACCTGACTTTGAATGACTGGAGCCTTGGCGGCCAGTGGGCTGTCGGCGCCGAGCGCGCCACCGCCAGTGCGCCGGCCAGTCGCATCGTTTATCGCTTCCACGCCCGCGACCTGCATCTGGTCCTGGGGCCGAACGCCGATGGCAAACCGGTGCGCTTCAAAGTGTCGATTGACGGTCAGGCGCCGGGCGATGCCCACGGTGTGGATGTCGCCGCGGATGGCAGCGGTCGCGTGACCGAACAGCGCTTGTACCAATTGGTGCGGCAAACCGACGAGGTGAAGGATCGCACCTTCACCATCGAATTTCTTGACCCGGGCGTATCGGCTTACGCCTTCACCTTCGGCTGATCGGGAGTGCGCAACATGAAAGCTCAAAACAACTGGCGACGGGTGTTGCTCGGCGTCGCCATGGCCGGCGTGATCGGCCAATGCTCGGCGTTCTCTTTCGGCGCCGAAGACGCGGTGGTCATACCGCCACCAGCCCTCGACGAAACCAATCAGGCGCACAGTGAAACCGCGGTGTTCGCCGGTGGTTGTTTCTGGGGCGTGCAAGGGGTTTTCCAGCACGTCAAAGGTGTGCAGAAAGCCGTCTCCGGTTATGCCGGCGGCGCAGCGAACACGGCGCAATACGAGCGGGTCAGCGAAGGCGACACCGGTCACGCCGAGTCCGTGCAAGTTACCTTCGACCCGACGCAAGTCAGCTACGGCAGCCTGCTGCAGATCTACTTCTCGGTGGCCCACAACCCGACCGAACTCAACCGCCAAGGCCCCGACAGCGGCACGCAATATCGCTCGGCGCTATTCCCGGTCAATGCCGATCAACAACGGGTGGCCCAGGCCTACATCGCCCAACTCGACGCGGCGCATGCCTACAGCAAACCGATCGTCACGAAATTGGAAACCTACAACGGCTTCTACCCGGCGGAGGACTATCACCAGGATTTCCTGACCGAACACCCGAGCTATCCGTACATCGTGATCAACGACATGCCGAAGGTGGCGCAGTTGAAGCAGTTGTTTGCGCAGCGTTATCAGGATAAGCCGGTGTTGGTGAAAAGCGGAAGTTGATTCAGGTGTGTTTCTTGAGCCTTGGTCGTTCCATCGCAATCGTCGATGTTTCAAAACCCAGGTTGGCAAAAAACGCCTCAGCCCCGTCACGCCCGGCGCGCAGGACCCAAGTGATCTCGGGGTTGTCACCCATGACATGCTCGACCAGTGCGCGCCCGACGCCGGCGCGCCGATGCTGAACATCAACCACCACCATCGACAGATAGCCGTTGGACAAACCATCGGTGAGGCCTCGGGCGAAACCGATGATCTGCTCGCCGCTCAGCGCGACCGCAGTGCATTGCGAGTTTTCGATGAGTTGGGCGAAGTAGTCGTTGGAACCCGTTCGGTGTCCCCAGCCATGTTGCCCTAGAAACAGGCGAACTGGCTCCACTTCGGCAGGCAACAGATCGCGTACGGTGAGGTTGGTTTTCATCGAATGGCAGCATCCTTGTCGGCAATCACCGGAGCATAGTCAATCGCAGCCCAAATCAGGATCTGCCCCAGGTTTTCATCGCGAATTCGACGAAGCGCCGCAGCTTCGGCAAACGATAACGATCCGGCGCGTACAGCAGGTGCAATGGGCGGCTCGGTGGCTGGTAATCCGGGATCACCGTCACCAGTTTGCCGTCGCGCAGATCCTGTTCCACCAGCGCATCCGGCAGCATCACAATGCCCATGCCGGTGCGCGCCGCCTGATGCAGGCCGGCAGAGGTGTTCATCAGCATCGGGCCGCTGACGTCGACCAGAATCTCGCCGTCCGGGCCGCTGAGGCGCCAGCGTTTTTCCACCGATTGCCAGTCATCGCCGGCAGGGTAGGCGAACGACAGGCAGTCGTGTTGCTGCAGGTCTTCCGGGGTGATCGGCATGCCGCGTCGCGCGACGTACGCCGGGGAGGCGCATACGGTCAGGGTGTAGTCGATCAGCGGCCGGGCGATCAGGTTCGACTGCTCGAAATGCCCCAGCCGAAACGCTACGTCGAGGCCACTTTCCAGCAGGTCCGGACGGCGGTTGGTCAGCACCACATCCATTTTCAATTGCGGGTATTGCAGGGAAAACTCGCTGAGCGCCGGGGCCAGACGTTCGACGCCAAAAGTCAGTGGCGCGGTGATACGCAGCAAGCCGCGCGGCTCGTCGAGGGCCTGTTCGGCGAGGCGTTCGGAGTCGGCCACCAGGCCCAATACATCCAGACAACGCTGGTAGTAAACGCTACCGAATTCGGTCAGTCGCTGACGGCGGGTGGTGCGCTGCAGCAACTGCACGCCGAGCCTTTGCTCCAGTGCGCGCAGGTGATTTCCGACCATGGTCGTGGACATTTCGCACTGCAACGCGGCCGCCGTCATGCTCCCGGCTTCCACGACCTTCACGTACACGCTCATTGCCTGCAACAGGTCCATTATCAAGTCCTGCTTTTAAATGATTGAAGTTTTGCCGAGTTTATCCAGTTCTGGTGGCTAACCATACTGCAAACACACCGACCTTCACTGGAGTTTGAAGTCATGACCGCCGCCCTGATGAACACCTACCAACCGCTGGCCCTGAGCTTTATCAGAGGCCTGGGCACGCGCCTGTGGGATCAGGCCGGTCGAGAATATCTGGATGCTGTCGCCGGAGTCGCGGTGACCAATGTCGGGCACTCGCACCCACGGATTGTCGCTGCTATCAGCGAGCAGGCCGGACTGTTGCTGCACACCTCCAACCTGTACAGCATCGACTGGCAGCAACAGCTGGCGCAGAAACTCACGCAGTTGTCAGGAATGGAGCGGGCGTTTTTCAACAACTCCGGCGCCGAAGCCAACGAGACTGCACTGAAGCTGGCGCGTTTGTACGGCTGGAGCAAAGGCATCGAACAGCCACTGGTGGTGGTCATGGCCAATGCTTTTCATGGGCGCACGTTGGGCACCTTGTCGGCCAGCGATGGGCCGGCGGTGCGTCTGGGTTTCAATGATTTGCCGGGGGATTTCGTCAAAGTGCCCTTTGGTGATCTTGCCGCGCTGGATCAAGTGCAGCAAAAGCACGGCGAGCGCATCGTGGCGATCCTGGTCGAGCCGATCCAGGGCGAAAGCGGTGTGCAACTGGCGCCGCCCGGCTACCTCAAAGCCCTGCGCGAACTGTGCAATCGTCACGCCTGGCTGCTGATGCTCGACGAAATCCAGACCGGCATCGGTCGCACCGGCCAATGGTTTGCGTTCCAGCATGAAGGCATCGTGCCGGACGTCATGACCCTGGCCAAAGGCCTTGGCAACGGCGTGCCGATCGGCGCCTGCCTGGCGCGGGGCAGGGCGGCGGATCTGTTCACCCCCGGCAGCCATGGCAGCACGTTCGGCGGTAATCCGCTGGCCTGCCGGGTCGGCTGCACGGTGCTGGATATCATCGAAGAACAAGGCTTGCTGGAAAATGTTCGGGTACAGGGGGAGCGCTTGCTGGCTCGTCTACGTGCCGAACTGGCAGACAACCCCAACGTGCTGGCGATTCGTGGGCAGGGCTTGATGATCGGCATCGAACTGAAACAGCCGATCCGCGATCTGACGCTGATTGCTGCGCGGGATCATGGATTGCTGATCAACGTTACACGCGGCAAGACGATACGGCTGCTGCCGCCACTGACGATTGATGAGCGGGAGGTGGAGATGATTGTCAGAGGTGTGGGGCTGGCGGTCTCAACTGACTGAGAGGCACGAAATTGAACGAAGAGGCGTCCGTATTTGCACGAATTCCATTGTGCATTTCTGCGATAGATCTCAGCAGCCTTCTAGCATTGGCCGGGGAGCTTAAAAGGTAAGTCGTTGTATCGATTTCTAAAGGGTCTGGCTTTCTTTTTCGCATGGCTCTGCTTCCTGTGTAAGGGAAGCAGAGTATGAATCAGCGATTCCAGAGATGTTTCCTTAAAAACTGTAGTCCCCTTCCGACTACTTTGACGTCTTAAATCCGCTGTATTTGTCAGGAAGTTCGGCGCCTGTTAGCAGACAGTCGAAAACAAGCTCCGGATCTACCTGGCACCAATATACAAACCTCAACTCTTCCAAATTGACCAGTGTCGACTGGGCATTGACCAGAAAACGAGGCTCCTGCCATTGCTGGGCAATTACAGCAAGGGCCTGAGGCCCGCGTACGATCCATGTCGCACATCCACCAGCAATGCTTGGCAGATAACCATTGTGGAGTAGTAGGCGCAGGGCAGCCTCCAGGGTTTCAATCTCTTGCAGGTTGATCCAGCGCGCATGGGGAGCCTCGCAATCATCGCCGGCATGTACGCTGTCGCGGGTGATAAGTAATCGCGAAGGTATCGTCATTGCAATCTCACTGTGGGCAATGGAGGCCATATCAATCAGGATAATCCCCCAACTCCGGCGCCAGCATCCGCGTCTTCATCGCCCCGTTCGAATTGTGCTGAATGATCTCGCTCGGCTGCCCCTGCGCATTGAAAAACACCTGCCCGATCCCCGCTGAATTCCACAGCCGCTCACCCGCTTCGGCATGTTCCGGGATATAGGGCACGATGCGCATGCGTCGGCGTTTGGTAAACCAGTTCAACGGCGAGCGCGGCGAGTAGAGCCAGCGGTTGAGGCGGTCGAACCATTCCAGAAGGGTTTTCGGGAACTCGTTCTTGATCCCGCTGCTGGTGATCTGCCAGATCCGTGGCCCGGCCTTGCGATGTCGGATAAGCACTTCGTAGACGAAGGAATAATGCACGTCGCCGGACAGCACCACGTAGTTTCCGGGGGTGCGGGTGTGTCGGAAAATGTTCAGGATCACCTGCGCCGCACCGCGATGAGCCATCCAGTTTTCCGCGTCGACCAGCAGCGGATAGCCGCACCAGCTGAAAACCTTCTGCACGGTTTCGATCAGCTTCACGCCGAAGATCGGGGCGGGGGAGACAATGATTGCTGACGGATGATCGAGCAGCTCCTGTTGCAGTTCGCTCAGCGCTTCCCAGTCCAGTAAACCGGAGGGTTGCTTGAGTGCCATCTCGCTGCGCCAGCGCCGGGTGCGGGTGTCGAGCACCACCAGTGCCGGACTGGTCGGCAGCACGAAATGCCAGTGCTGAAAGCGCAGCAAATCATCGATCAGCGCGTCCTGCACCGGGCTGTCGAGATATTGATCGTCACCACTGGCGCTCAGGCGGCGAGTGTTCTCCAGCACATCCTTGAACGCGTCCGGATTATTGCCCCAGCCTTGGCACAACATGTACGCGATCAAGGCGTTGCCGATGATGCGTTTGGAGAACGGGTGGCCGTAGGCGGTTTCCTCCCACTGCGCGGAAAGATTCCAGTCATCGGTGATGTCGTGGTCGTCGAAAATCATCAGGCTCGGCAGGTGCGCCAAGGCTCGGGCGACGTTGTTCAGGCCGGCCTTAAATCCATCGATGCGAGTCTGTTCGAGGGTGTAGCGCTTGAGCCGTTCCGGGGTCATTACCGGCGCTTGCGGGGTGATCAGGGTCCAGGCAACCGGCGACCACACCAGCAAGTACATAGCCACCACTTCGGCGAACGTCACCAAGTGATTGTCGGCGCTACTGCTGGTGAAAATCGGCTTACGCGCGCCGCCGAAAAATCGCTCGCGCAAGGTCTCGTTGCTCTCCAGCGCCGGTAACAAATCCGCGCGGTGGTAGTAACTGGCCGGGTGCTTGTAAAGCTTGGCGCTGTCGCTGACCACCGCGCCTTCGAGGTGTTCGTCGAACAGGCCGAGGCGTTCGATCAAGGCGTGAATTGCCCGCAGCATCGGCCCGGCCACATCGTCGGCGTAGATCTGGTCGCCGCTCATCATCAGCAGGGCTGGACGTTGTTGCGGATCGGTTTCGGCAGCCAACAGTTGATCGATGCACAGCAAACCGTCTGCCGCCGGGTGATGGGGCTTGCGGCAGGAACCGTGCAGCAACTGATCGATCCGCGAGCGCACGACAAGGTTCGGGCAGTGGGCATTGCCGTACAGCAGATGCGGCGCCCATGCGGCGATGGGCGTCTGGCCGTCGATCAGCAGGTCGTAGTCGATACGCGTGTCGCAGGGCAGTGTGCTGTCGAGCACAACGTCGATCAAATGGACGAACGCGTGACGGCCTACGGGGATGACTGTGCATTTCCCGGCATTGAGAGGAATGTCTCCTACACCCTGTAGGCGTAAGGTCAGCGACAGTTGACTCGTACCGACCAGCCACAGCACCACTCGCGTTGGTTCCAGCCGGCGCAGCAGCGGGCCGGCCAAAACGGGAGGCAGCGGATTCAGGTCAGCAGGTATCGGGGACATTCGGGGGCAAAGCTCAAGGCGCACAGGCTGGCGATGATAGCGCAGCCGGCGCCTTGAACCCTTAAACGAGGCTTAAGAACCGACCTTCTGCAACTTCAGATTCAGCAGTCGCCATTCGGCGGACGCGGGTTGCTCCTGCACCGAGCAGTCGAAGCTATAAGTGACGTCATCGCCGTTCATGTTGCGCGCGGTGACCTTGTTGCTGAGGGTGTAGACCTGATCCTTGAAGCGCTTGGTGACAATGGCAGAGCTGTCGGCGAAGCGCGCCGACGCCGGGAAGCGCAGCGTGCTGGTGACCAGCGTGCCGCACATGACATACGCGAGCATCGATTCATCGCTGTCGGCATTTTGCCCAAGCTTGTCGCGCAGCGCGGTGAGCGCTTTACGGCCCTGCGCGTCGCTCTGATCCAGGACGGTTTTTTCCGATATCGATTTCGGTGCCCGGCTGGCGTAATTCGGCAGCAGTGCGGAATCCGGCGGAGAAGGTTGGTTATCCGGCTCGATCGCGGCAAAGCCCGGCGCGTTTTCCAGCACCGCGGACGTCGAATCCGACTCGGCTTCGGGCAACAGACTGGTGGTCACATCGCTCTGTGTGATCACGTCTTCGATTGGCGCTTTTGCGGATTTATGCGCCGACGGGAATATCGACAGCAAGATCGACAGCACCACCATGCCGACGATAAAACCGCCCGCCGCGCCAACGATGTTGCCGTAAAACAGATTCCAGCTGCCGCGGTTTTTCACCACCCAGCGCCACATGAAACCCCAGGCGGCGACAAATGCCAGAAAACTCAGAAACTCCATTCGATCCTTTCCTTAAACCTTCAATAGCCTGCAAAACAGCACTCACTGGCGGTGAGTGCTGAAGATGGACGGCAAGATATCAAAATAGAGGTCTGACGCCACGAAGACATTTACATGCCGAGATTGGGCGGATTGATCTGGGCAAAAAACATGATCGCCGTTATGCCGGCCACTACGCCGCAAAGGCCGGCCAGTAGCTGACGCGCGACAGGGTGTTCGACTTGCGAGCGGCGGGCCACCAGCATCCATACACCGCTCAGCGCCGCAGCGGTTGCGAGCATTTCCAGAATCGATCCCATGACCCCCGGGACCGGTGGCCGGCTAGAGCCGAACAGACCGATACAAAGCTGCGAAACCACCAGCCCAACAATCATGCCGCTGGCAGCGCCCAACACATTGGCGAGTAGCAGGTTCCAAGCCCCACGCTGCCTGACGACCCAGACCCACATGCCTATACAGGCGATAAAGAAAAACACAACATCCATCGTATCCACCCTTCGCAACCAGTCGCGGTACAAACGCTCGGCACCTTGCCGACAGTGGACGGCACGATAGCAAAATAGTAGCGTCGCGCCACTTTCTCGATTCCTGTAATGGACTACGCATGTCAAAAGTCGCTTCTGTTCTGCGCACGCTCTGTGCAATCACGCTCACCAGCGCCATTACTCCGGCAATCGCCGCCTGGAAAGAGCCTCCGGAGAGCAGTTGGCAGTATTACCTCGCCAACTGCCAGCGAATGCAGGAAAAAATGGCCGACGTCCAGAGCGGTCGCGTACCTGGCGCCTTTGAGGTGGCAGGTGATCTGGAAGGCAGCCTGCGGATCATCAATGAGCGCCGCTTGAACCTGACGCCCCAATACCTCGGCTCCCGCGAATTCGCTCAATGCGAAAACGTCGCCGCCCAGGCCGAGGCAACGATTGCCCAAGGCAAAGCCGAATTCGCCGCCAGAATGAATCAGGCCGCCCAGCAAGGCCGCATCGCCCACCAGAACTCCCCCGAATACCAACGCGCGCGTTCACTCGGCTACAGCGACGTCGGCGACATCTCCTTCCTGAAACTGCACGAAGACATGGACGGCGAAGCCCGCCTGAAAACCATGCTGATCACCGTCGACGAAGTCTGCGGCCAATACTTCCGCGCCACGCAATATGTGAAGCCGTATGTGATTTATACCGTTCGCCCATCGGATGGCGGTTGTGGCGAGGAAAAACGCGTGGCGATCGTCGGTGGCCGGTCGGTGGAGAAGGGCGATTACATCGATGAGCGGGGCGAGTTTCAGTATGTGGGCTGGAAGAAGATTGTGGGGGCGGATGGGTTTCCCACGGATATTCGGGTGCTCAAGGCTCGGCGCTGAAAGGCTGTAGGGGCGGCGCGATGGATCAAAGAATGTCTTTCAGATAACCCTTGAGCGCGAGGAGCGGCTGATCAAGCTGCTCCAGCGACTGCGCCTGACTGAAATCGGCTGACAGCTTGTGCAGCTCCCGCCCCAGCGGTTTCTCGACCCCGCCCAACGCATCCATCGCCAAGCCCAGGCACTCGTTCATCTTGAACTGGATGGTTTGGATATCCCCGCGGCGCACCAGCAATTCGAACACGTCTTTCTGGTAGTCGCCCATGACCATGTCATCCCGCAGAATCGGGCTCAGGCCTTCCTCCTCGTAAGCGAGCTTAAGGGAGAACAGGGCGACGGTTTCCAGTGACGTTTCCATGGTTGGCCTTGGATGTCCTTGAGCATGAGTCTTGAAATTCGGTACGACCAACGAAAGCCGCAACTGGCGGCAGACCGCCTGTAGACGGGGGGGATTATACTGAGTGGACGCATCAGATGCAGTCCCGAGGCAATACAGGTTGCACGTACCGCGCTGGAATATTCAATGACCTAAGCAACAGAGCGAGTTTCTCAGGATGGCCAGTGAGAATGAGGTGCCACAAAAACTCGACGTTAATTCAGACATATGAGCGGAGCGACGATCATGGAATACGACGAAAAGTTGATTGATGAGGCTGTGCTTGGCCTTTTGGCCGCGTTCAGTTCCGACGACGGCAATGCATGGAAAGGGTTCGATTTTGAAGTCATGAACCGATTGCATGAGCAGGGCTTCATCAGTGATCCGGTAAACAGGAACAAATCGATCTGGTTGACGGAGGAGGGCCAGGAACGAGGTCGTCAGATAGCTGAGCGTTTGTTTGGGGGAGGGTCTCAAGCCGAGCGTACGCCTGATCCAGATATCTGAGTTCCTGTCTCGGTTCGTCGTTTGAACTGCGTCGCGCCAGTGGAACGCATCTGGAGGAGTTTTCTCGTTGGAGCATTTTCTGAATGAACCACAACTGACAGAAGTGAGAGCTGCACTCTCTGAGCCATTCAATGATTTTCCCGTCGAATATGACTACGTGGCGGATAAGGTAAGAGGCGTCGCCCCTGAAATACTTTACGAAATTCTTTATTCAGAGGTTGCGCCGGTGTGCTTCACCAATCTCGTTGCAGCTGTGCCTCCGGTGTGGACTGGGTTCGATCCCGACAAACTCAGACAGTCGATAGAAGAAAGGCTGGCAGCTAGAGAGCGCAGCTGGTTTCTTAGGCAGTTCGATAAAGTGCTGATTCGTTGGCTGAAATACAACTACGCCTACATCTGGAAGGAAGTCGCCAGTAGGCTTTGAACCCAAGCGTTCAATGGACTAGGCGACCATGGCAAGGACTCAGTTGTGGCACAACCTGCAGCACGTTTAACCGATGCGGCCAGTCGCCCATCGTTTAGCCCACACTTTTCGTACCACGGTTACGCAAAAATGATTGCCCAACTTTTCAGCAGACGAAAAAAAAGGCCTTGCTAAGCAAGACCTTTCTTAATTTTGGTGCCCCGAGGGAGACTCGAACTCCCACTCCTTTCGAAAACGGATTTTGAATCCGCCGCGTCTACCAATTCCGCCATCAGGGCTCAATGGCGGCGAAGTATAGAGAGGTGATTACCGTTGGTCAATCACGTTTCATGGTCAATTTTTGATAATTCCGCTAGACTTTCCGGCCCTGCTAGACGAACCCCATCATGCGCGTTGCTGACTTTACCTTCGAGCTTCCTGATTCGCTGATCGCTCGCCACCCTTTGGCCGAGCGTCGCGGTAGTCGCCTGCTGACCCTTGATGGGCCGAGCGGCGCCCTTGCACACCGTCAATTCACTGATTTGCTTGAGCATTTGCGCCCGGGCGATTTGATGGTATTCAACAATACCCGGGTGATTCCGGCGCGGTTGTTCGGGCAGAAAGCCTCGGGCGGCAAGCTGGAAATCCTCATCGAACGCGTGCTCGATACGCACCGCGTGCTGGCCCATGTGCGTTCCAGCAAGTCGCCGAAGCCGGGTTCGAAGATCCTCATCGACGGCGGTGGCGAAGCCACGATGCTCGCGCGCCACGATGCGCTGTTCGAGCTGGGCTTTGCTGAAGAAGTGTTGCCGCTGCTCGATCGCGTCGGGCACATGCCGTTGCCTCCTTATATAGACCGCCCGGACGAAGGCTCGGATCGCGAGCGCTATCAGACCGTGTACGCCCAGCGTCTCGGTGCGGTGGCGGCGCCGACGGCGGGGTTGCATTTCGATCAGCCGCTGATGGAGGCGATTGCCGCCAAGGGCGTCGAGACCGCGTTCGTCACGCTGCACGTCGGTGCGGGGACGTTCCAGCCGGTGCGCGTCGACAAGATCGAAGATCACCACATGCACAGCGAGTGGCTGGAAGTCGGCCAGGATGTGGTCGACGCCGTTGCGGCGTGCCGCGCGCGTGGTGGACGGGTGATTGCCGTGGGCACCACTAGTGTGCGTTCGCTGGAAAGTGCCGCGCGCGATGGCGTGCTCAAGCCGTTCAGTGGCGACACCGACATCTTTATCTACCCGGGCCGGCCGTTCCATGTGGTCGACGCCCTGGTCACCAACTTCCATTTGCCCGAATCCACGCTGTTGATGCTGGTTTCGGCGTTCGCCGGTTATCCCGAAACCATGGCCGCTTATAAAGCCGCCGTCGACAACGGCTACCGCTTTTTCAGCTACGGTGATGCGATGTTCATCACCCGTAATCCCGCCCCGACTGCCCCTAAACAAACAGGCCCAGAGGAAACAGAATGAGTCGCGAATGTCGCATGTCCTTTGAACTGCTTGCCACCGATGGCAAGGCTCGTCGTGGTCGTCTGACCTTCCCGCGTGGCACCGTCGAGACCCCGGCCTTCATGCCGGTGGGCACCTACGGCACGGTCAAGGGCATGTTGCCGCGTGACATCGTCGCCACTGGCGCGGAAATCATTCTGGGCAACACCTTCCACCTGTGGCTGCGCCCGGGCACCGAGGTGATCAAGGAACACGGCGACCTGCACGATTTCATGCAGTGGAAAGGCCCGATCCTCACCGACTCCGGTGGTTTCCAGGTTTTCAGCCTGGGTGCGATGCGCAAGATCAAGGAGGAGGGCGTGACCTTCGCCTCTCCGGTCGATGGCTCGAAAGTTTTCATGGGCCCGGAAGAATCGATGCAGGTGCAGCGCGATCTCGGTTCCGACATCGTGATGATCTTCGACGAATGCACGCCGTACCCGGCTGACGAAGATGTCGCTCGCGTTTCGATGGAGCTGTCGCTGCGTTGGGCCCAGCGCTCGAAAAACGCGCATGGCGACAACACCGCAGCGCTGTTCGGCATCGTTCAGGGCGGCATGCACCAGGATCTGCGCATGCGCTCGCTGGAAGGCCTGGACAAGATCGGCTTCGATGGCCTGGCCATTGGCGGTCTGTCGGTGGGCGAGCCGAAGCACGAGATGATCAAGGTGCTGGATTATCTGCCGGGCATGATGCCGGCTGACAAACCTCGTTACCTTATGGGCGTTGGCAAACCGGAAGATCTGGTTGAGGGTGTGCGCCGCGGTGTGGACATGTTCGATTGCGTGATGCCAACCCGTAATGCCCGCAATGGGCATCTGTTCATTGATACAGGCGTGCTGAAGATCCGTAACGCGTTCCATCGCCATGATGATTCGCCGCTGGATCCGACCTGCGATTGCTATACCTGCCAGAACTTCTCCCGCGCTTATCTGCATCACCTGGACAAGTGCGGCGAAATGCTCGGCAGCATGCTCAATACCATCCATAACTTGCGCCATTATCAGGTGCTGATGGCTGGTTTGCGCGAGGCTATTCAACAGGGTACATTGGCCGCCTTTGTCGATGCCTTCTACGCCAAACGCGGGCTCCCCGTTCCGCCTTTGGACTGAGTTTTCTGACCCCAAGATTCAACATTTGCAACTGGAGTGCTAAATGAGCTTTTTTATCTCTAACGCCATGGCTGACGCAGCTGCACCGGCTGCTGCAGGCCCAATGGGCGGCGGCTTCGAGTGGATTTTCCTGGTCGGCTTCCTGGTCATCTTCTACCTGATGATCTGGCGTCCACAGGCCAAGCGCGCCAAGGAGCAGAAGAACCTGCTGAGCAGCCTTGCGAAGGGTGACGAAGTGGTTACCACCGGCGGCATCGCCGGCAAGATCACCAAAGTGGCCGATGACTTCGTGGTTCTGGAAGTTTCCGACACCGTGGAAATGAAGTTCCAGAAGGGCGCCATCGCCGCCACGCTGCCAAAAGGCACGCTGAAAGCGATCTAAGGTTCCAACTTCTACTCAATCGACGGGGCGCGCAAGGCGCCCCGCGTTCATAACGGGCGGCGTGATGCTGAACAAATATCCTCTGTGGAAATACATTCTGATCCTGGCGGTGCTGGCGGTCGGTCTGATTTATTCCGCTCCCAATCTATACCCTGATGACCCGGCCATTCAGATCAGCGGCGCCAGCACGGCACTGCAGGTCAATCAGGCCGATCTGGATCGCGTCAGCACCGCGCTGCGTGAGTCCGGGATCAACGTCAAGGCAGCTTCGCTGGCCGCCAACGGCAAGGGCGGTCTGATCCGTCTGACCAAGGCTGAAGACCAGTTGCCGGCCAAGGACGTTGTGCGCAAGGCATTGGGTGATGACTACGTCGTCGCACTGAACCTGGCACAGACAACCCCGCAATGGCTGCGCAACCTCGGCGCGCACCCGATGAAGCTGGGTCTGGACTTGTCCGGTGGTGTGCACTTCCTGCTGGAAGTGGACATGGACAAAGCCCTCGACGCCCGCCTGAAAGTCTACGAAGGTGACGTCAAGAGCCTGCTGCGCAAAGAGAAGCTGCGCTATCGCAGCCTGCCGCAACTGGGCGGCGCCATTCAGTTGGGCTTCAGCGATGCTGACTCCCGCGAACAGGCCCGTGCGCTGATCCGCAAGAACTTCAACGATTTCGACATTGTTCCGGCCGACCTCAACGGTCAACCGGTGCTGCGTCTGGCGATGACCCCGGCCAAGCTGGCGGAAATCCGTGAATACTCCATCAAGCAGAACTTGACCACGGTACGTAACCGCGTCAACGAGCTGGGTGTTGCCGAACCGATCGTTCAACGTCAGGGCGCCAACCGCATCGTGGTTGAGCTGCCGGGCGTGCAGGACACTGCCGAAGCCAAGCGTATTCTCGGCAAGACCGCCAACCTTGAGTTCCGTCTGGCTGCAGAGCCGGGTGCTTCGAAAGCCACTTCCGAAACTTTCGAGTTCCGTGAAGGCAAGCGTCCTCCTGCGCAGATCGAGCGTGGCCTGATCATCACCGGTGACCAGGTGACCGATGCCAAGGCCGGTTTCGGCGAGCACGGCACACCTGAAGTGAACATCCGTCTGGATGGCCACGGTGGCGAGCTGATGAGCCGCGCGACCCGTTCGAACGTAGGTCGCAGCATGGCGGTGATCTTCATCGAACAGCGTCCGGTGACCACCTACGTCAAGCAGGTTGTAGACGGCGTCGAGAAAGACGTGCCGGTTCAGACCTTCAAGGAAGAGAAGAAGATCATCAGCCTGGCGACCATTCAGTCGCCGCTGGGCGCGCAGTTCCGCATCACCGGCCTGAACGGCCAGGGTGAATCGTCCGAGCTGGCGCTGCTGCTGCGTGCCGGTGGTCTGGCCGCGCCGATGTACTTCGCTGAAGAGCGCACAATCGGTCCGAGCCTGGGTGCTGACAACATCACCAAAGGTATCGATGCATCGCTGTGGGGCATGCTGTTCGTCTCGCTGTTCATCATCGCCATCTACCGCTTCTTCGGTTTGATCGCCACGGTCGCGCTGGCAGTGAACATGGTGCTGCTGCTGGCGCTGATGTCGCTGCTGGGTGCAACGCTGACCCTGCCGGGTATCGCCGGTATCGTCTTGACCATGGGGATGGCGGTCGACGCCAACGTGCTGATCTTCTCGCGGATCCGTGAAGAGATCGCCGCCGGCATGACCGTGCAGCGTGCAATCAACGAAGGCTTCGGCCGGGCATTCACCGCGATTCTCGACGCCAACCTGACCACTCTGCTGGTCGGCGGCATCCTCTTCGCCATGGGCACCGGCCCGGTGAAGGGCTTCGCAGTGACCATGTCCCTCGGGATCTTTACCTCGATGTTCACGGCCATCATGGTGACCCGCGCAATGGTCAACCTGATCTTCGGCGGACGTGACTTCAAGAAGTTGTGGATTTAAGGGGCTGCCATGTTACGTACAATCAACTTCATGGGCGTTCGCAACTTCGCGTTCGGCGTCACAGTGTTTCTCACGTTGCTGGCTATTTTCAGCGTCGTCCACAAGGGCATGAACTGGGGCCTGGACTTCACCGGCGGTACGCTCATCGAGCTGACCTACGAGCGTCCGGCCGACGTCACCAAAGTGCGTGAAGAGCTGGTGACTTCCGGTTATCACGAAGCCATCGTGCAGAGCTTTGGTGCAACCACCGACTTGCTCGTACGTATGCCAGGCGAAGACCCGCAGTTGGGTCATCAGGTCGCCGAGGCCTTGCAGAAAGTCGGCGGCGACAACCCGGCGACGGTCAAGCGTGTCGAGTTCGTCGGCCCGCAGGTCGGTGAAGAGCTGCGCGACCAGGGCGGCCTCGGCATGCTGCTGGCGCTCGGCGGCATCCTGATCTACCTGGCTTTCCGCTTTCAGTGGAAATTCGCGGTCGGCGCGATCGTTTCGCTGATTCACGACGTGATCGTGACTGTCGGTATCCTGTCGTTCTTCCAGATCACCTTCGACCTGACGGTACTGGCGGCGGTACTGGCGATCATCGGTTACTCGCTGAACGACACCATCGTCGTGTTCGACCGGGTTCGTGAGAACTTCCGTGTGCTGCGCAAGGCTTCGCTGATCGAGAACATCAACATCTCGACCACTCAGACCCTGCTGCGGACCATGGCGACGTCGATCTCCACCTTGCTGGCGATCGCTGCGCTGCTGTTCTTCGGTGGCGACAACCTGTTCGGCTTCTCCATTGCCCTGTTCATCGGTGTTCTGGCGGGTACCTACTCGTCGATCTACATCGCGAACGTGGTACTGATCTGGCTGAACCTGAGCACCGAGGATCTGATTCCTCCGGCCAACACCGAGAAGGAAGTCGACGACCGTCCATAACGGCCATCGCTTCTCCGGCTGTCAGCCCAGAAAAGGCGCGAGTTGAACTCGCGCCTTTTTTTATGCTCCAAGGCTGGGAGAAGCGCGGGACGCGTCCCGTATGTGATGGTCAGGAGGTTCATGTGAACAAGTCGTTGCTGGTTGGTGCGGTATTGGGTGCTGTCGGTGTGACTGCCGGGGGTGCTGTTGCCACCTACAGCCTGGTTAAAAGCGGCCCTGAGTATGCGCAAGTGCTGGCCGTAGAACCGGTCAAGACACAGATCAAGACTCCACGTGAAGTGTGCAAGGATGTGGCGGTAACCCGGCAGAAACCGGTTCAGGATCAGCACCAGATCGTGGGTACGGTGCTCGGTGCGGTCGGTGGTGGCCTGTTGGGTAACATGGTCGGCGGCGGTAACGGTAAGAAGCTTGCCACCGTTGCTGGTGCGGTCGGTGGCGGTTATGCCGGTAACAAGGTGCAGGAAGGCATGCAGAACCGCGACACCTACACGACCACCCAGACTCGCTGTAACACAGTGAATGACATCAGTGACAAGGTAGTCGGTTACGACGTGCGTTATTCGCTGGATGGCAAGGAAGGCAAAGTGCGGATGGATCGCGATCCGGGCAACCAGATTCCGGTCGACAAGGAAGGCAAGCTGATTCTGTCGCAGAATCAGCCAGGTCAATAACGGTCTGATCGTTTTGAAAAGAAGCACCCTTCGGGGTGCTTTTTTGTGCGCGCGATTCAAGCCCCATCACAAATTCCCTGTAGGAGTGGTGGTATTTCTCCAAGCATAAAAAAAGCACCCCGAAGGGTGCTTTTTGCGTTTCGCAGGAAGCTTAGCGCTTCAGCGAAGCCGGCAGGTGCGGCTGGATCGCCGTCAGGACTGCCTTGAAGCATTTGGTGTTGCCGGCAACGATGTGGCCTTTCTCAAGGAAATCGTGACCGCCGGTGAAGTCGCTCACCAGGCCGCCAGCTTCTTGAATCAGCAGGGCGCCTGCAGCCATGTCCCACTCGGACAGGCCCGACTCCCAGAACGCGTCGAAACGACCGGCAGCCACGTAGGCCAGGTCCAGGCTGGCGGAGCCGGCGCGGCGGATGCCGGCAGTCTGGCCAACCAGGGCGCGGAACATGCCCAGGTAGTTGTCGAGGTTGTCCATCTGGTCGTCACGGAACGGGAAGCCAGTGCCCAGCAGAGCGCCGTCGAGGCTGGTGCGACCGCTGACGCGCAGACGACGACCGTTCAGTTGAGCGCCGCGACCACGGCTGGCGGTGAATTCTTCCTGGCGAACCGGGTCCAGAACCACTGCGTGCTCCAGGCGACCACGGTATTTGCAGGCAATGCTGACAGCGAAGTGAGGAATGCCACGCAGGAAGTTGGTGGTGCCATCCAGCGGATCGATGATCCACAGGTACTCTTCGCCTTCGATGCCGTTACCGACGTGCATGCCGGTTTCTTCACCCTGGATCGAGTGATTCGGGTAAGCCTTGCGCATAGCATCGATGATTTTCTGTTCGGCGGCGCGATCGACCTCGGATACATAATCCTTGGCGTCTTTTTCGTCGACCTTGATGGTATCCAGGCGCTCGATGGAGCGGAAGATCAGTTCACTGGCGCTGCGGGCGGCGCGCAGCGCGATATTCAGCATGGGCTGCATGGATGTGTCACCTAAGGTTGTTAAAGAAAGCCGCGCATTCTATCAGAACTTTTCTTCAGGTGAAGGTCGCTGTTCGCTTTCATAGCTTAACGGTAGGCTGTTCTGTAAGATTTGCACCCCTTTCCTGTGTCCGAGAGCGCCTCCCTTGCTGCAGAACATTCGTGTCGTCCTGGTCAATACCAGCCACCCCGGCAACATCGGCGGGGCCGCGCGCGCCATGAAAAACATGGGTCTGTCGCGGCTGGTGCTGGTCGAACCGCGGTTGTTTCCGCACCACGAAGCCGATGCTCGAGCTTCCGGTGCCGGGGATATCCTTGAAAATGCTCAAGTCGTCGCCACTCTGGAAGACGCTCTGGTCGGCTGCAATCTGGTGCTCGGCACCAGCGCCCGTGACCGTCGCATTCCCTGGCCGTTGCTCGATCCGCGCGAATGCGGGAGCAAAGTGGTCGAAGAGGCGGGGCAGGGCGCGGAAATCGCGTTGGTATTCGGTCGTGAAGACTCCGGCCTGACCAACGAGGAGTTGCAGCGATGTCACTTTCACGTGCACATCCCCTCCGATCCTGGGTTCAGCTCGCTGAACCTCGGGGCGGCGGTGCAGGTGTTGAGCTATGAAGTGCGCATGGCCTGGCTGGCTGCTCAAGGCCAGCCGACCAAGATCGAGAAAGAAGAAGTGGCCTCGGTAAAAAGTGCCGAGCTCGCGACCATGGATGAGCTGGAGCGCTTTTATGAGCATCTGGAGCAGACGCTGGTCGCCATCGAATTTCTCGATCCGGAAAAACCGCGGCACTTGATGGCGCGCCTGCGCCGGTTGTACGGACGCAGCTCGGTCAGCCGGGCGGAAATGAATATTTTGCGTGGCATCCTCACGGAAACCCAAAAAGCGGCCCGTGGTGAGCTTCTTAAGCGGAAGGACTGAATGATGTTTGAGCGTTTGCGTGAAGATATCCAGAGCGTATTCCATCGAGACCCGGCGGCGCGTAACGCTTTTGAAGTCCTGACCTGCTACCCCGGCATGCATGCGATCTGGATTCACCGGTTGGCCGGCATGCTGTGGCGCAACGAGCTGAAATGGCTGGCGCGACTGGTGTCGAACTTCGGTCGCTGGCTGACCGGGATCGAGATTCATCCGGGGGCCAAGGTCGGTCGGCGTTTCTTTATCGATCACGGCATGGGCATCGTTATTGGTGAAACCGCCGAGATCGGCGATGACGTGACCATTTATCAGGGCGTAACCCTCGGTGGTACCAGCTGGAACAAAGGCAAGCGCCACCCGACGCTGGGTGATGGCGTGGTGGTTGGTGCTGGCGCCAAAGTGCTCGGCCCGTTCACGGTAGGTGCTGGCGCCAAAGTCGGCTCCAACGCAGTGGTCACCAAGGAAGTGCCGCCGGGCGCCACGGTGGTGGGGATTCCGGGGCGGATCATCGTCAAAACCGATGAAGAGCAGGACGCCAAGCGCAAGGCGATGGCAGAGAAGATCGGCTTCGATGCTTATGGTGTCAGCGAAGACATGCCCGATCCGGTGGCCCGTGCCATCGGTCAGTTGCTCGATCACCTGCAAGCGGTGGATGGGCGGCTGGAAGGGATGTGCGGCGCGCTGAAGGATCTGGGCAGTAATTACTGTGCGAAAGATCTGCCTGAACTGCGCGAAGAAGACTTTGCCTGTGTGAAGGGCAAAGACGAATCCAAAGCCGGCTGAACCGCAGCGCTGCGTTTCGCGAGCATGCTCGCTCCCACATTGGAATGCATCCCCCTGTGGGAGCGGGCTTGCTCGCGAAGAACGATAACGCGGTACCGCTGGCTGTACGCCGCCAGCCTTTGCTATGATGCGCGCGCTCTTTTGCGGGTAAACCCGACTAAAGCACTAGGTCTTATAGTTGACTTAAATGCTCGGGAATTGCATACTCTCGCCCATTCCGAACTCCGTGGTAATTGTCCATGCGACTGACTACAAAAGGCCGATACGCCGTGACCGCCATGCTTGACCTGGCGTTGCACGCGCAGCACGGGCCGGTGTCCCTGGCCGATATCTCCGAGCGCCAAGGCATCTCCCTGTCCTATCTCGAACAGCTTTTTGCCAAGCTGCGCCGCAGTAACCTGGTTTCCAGTGTCCGCGGCCCAGGCGGTGGTTATCAGCTTTCGCGCGACATGCAGGGCATCCAGGTGGCTCAGGTGATCGATGCGGTCAACGAATCGGTCGACGCTACAAAGTGCCAGGGCCAGGGCGATTGCCATTCCGGCGACACCTGCCTGACTCATCACCTGTGGTGCGACCTGAGCCTGCAGATTCACGAATTTCTAAGTGGTATCAGCTTGGCTGATCTTGTGACTCGCCGTGAGGTGCAAGAAGTAGCCCAGCGTCAGGACCAGCGTCGTTGCAACAGCAAGGCGCCACGCCTGGACAAGATTGAAGCGTCCGCCGTCGAATGACAGCCGAAGAGCTAGCGGAACGCCAGCCCTGATTTAGGAGATAGTCCATGAAATTGCCGATTTACCTTGATTACTCTGCGACCACCCCGGTCGATCCGCGCGTTGCGCAAAAGATGAGTGAATGCCTGCTGGTCGACGGAAACTTCGGTAACCCGGCGTCCCGTTCCCACGTGTTCGGCTGGAAAGCTGAAGAGTCCGTCGAAAATGCCCGTCGTCAGGTGGCCGATCTGGTCAACGCCGACCCGCGCGAAATCGTCTGGACGTCCGGCGCCACCGAATCCGACAACCTGGCAATCAAGGGTGCGGCGCATTTCTATGGCTCCAAAGGCAAGCACCTGATCACCAGCAAGATCGAACACAAGGCTGTTCTCGACACCATGCGCCAACTGGAGCGTGAAGGTTTCGAAGTGACCTACCTCGAGCCGACCGAAGACGGTCTGATCACCCCGGCGATGATCGAAGCGGCACTGCGCGAAGACACCATTCTGGTGTCGGTGATGCACGTGAACAACGAAATCGGCACCATCAACGACATCGCTGCCATCGGCGAACTGACCCGCTCCAAGGGCGTTCTGCTGCATGTTGACGCGGCTCAGTCCACCGGCAAGGTCGAGATCGATCTGCAGAAGCTGAAAGTCGACATGATGTCGTTCTCCGCCCACAAAACCTACGGCCCTAAAGGCATCGGCGCCCTGTACGTCAGCCGCAAGCCGCGTGTGCGCATTGAAGCGACCATGCACGGCGGCGGTCACGAACGTGGCATGCGTTCCGGCACTCTGGCGACCCACCAGATCGTCGGCATGGGCGAAGCCTTCCGCGTAGCCAAGGAAGACATGGCTGCCGAAAACGTACGCATCAAGGCCCTGAGCGATCGTTTCTTCAAGCAGGTCGAGCACCTGGAAGAGCTGTACGTCAACGGCAGCCTGACCGCCCGCGTTCCGCACAACCTGAACCTGAGCTTCAACTACGTTGAAGGCGAGTCGCTGATCATGGCGCTCAAGGATCTGGCGGTATCGTCCGGTTCGGCCTGCACCTCGGCGTCCCTGGAGCCTTCGTACGTACTGCGCGCCTTGGGCCGCAACGACGAACTGGCACACAGCTCGATCCGTTTCACCTTCGGCCGTTTCACCACCGAAGAAGAAATCGACTACGCCGCGCAGAAAGTCTGCGAGGCCGTTACCAAGCTGCGCGCTCTGTCGCCGCTGTGGGACATGTACAAAGACGGTGTCGACATTTCGAAAATCGAGTGGGCGGCACACTGATTTCAAGTCGCCGCGAACCGGCCCTGCGACCCCAGGTTGCGGGGCTTAAAGAGCGACTCTCTGATGAGTGAGGATTAAGCATCATGGCTTACAGCGAAAAGGTCATCGACCACTACGAAAACCCGCGCAACGTCGGCAAGATGAACGCGGAAGACCCGGATGTCGGCACCGGCATGGTCGGCGCTCCGGCGTGCGGCGACGTGATGCGTCTGCAGATCAAGGTCAACGATCAGGGCGTTATCGAAGACGCCAAGTTCAAGACTTACGGCTGCGGTTCGGCAATCGCTTCCAGCTCCCTGGCCACCGAGTGGATGAAGGGCAAGACGCTGGACGAGGCCGAGACCATCAAGAACACTCAGCTGGCCGAAGAACTGGCCCTGCCGCCAGTGAAAATCCACTGCTCGGTACTCGCTGAAGACGCTATCAAAGCGGCTGTTCGCGACTACAAGCAGAAGAAAGGCTTGATCTAAGCATTGCGCGACGAGTAAGGAGTCAACGATGGCTATCAGCATGACAGAAGCGGCTGCTCGACACGTGCGACGCTCCCTCGACGGGCGCGGCAAAGGTGAAGGGATTCGTCTGGGTGTTCGCACCACAGGCTGTTCCGGCCTTGCCTACGTGCTGGAGTTTGTCGACGAGGTGGTTGCCGAGGATCAGGTGTTCGAAAGTCACGGCGAGAAAGTGATCATCGACCCGAAAAGCCTGGCCTACCTGGACGGCACCGAGCTCGATTTCGTCAAGGAAGGGTTGAACGAAGGCTTCAAGTTCAACAACCCCAACGTACGCGGTGAATGTGGCTGCGGCGAAAGCTTCAACATCTGAGGCTTGTCGTGGGTATTCCTTGTCATTTCGCTTTATTCGAGCTGCAACCGAGCTTTCGCCTGGATCTCGAGCAGTTGGCCACGCGCTACCGTGAGTTGGCGCGCGGTGTTCATCCTGACCGCTTTGCCGACGCCTCCGAGCTCGAACAGCGGTCGGCGCTCGAGCAGTCTGCGCGGCTCAACGACGCGTACCAGACGCTCAAGAGTCCTGCCCAGCGTGCACGCTACCTGCTGACCATCAGCGGGCATGAAGTGCCGATGGAAGTCACGGTCCATGATCCCGAGTTTCTTTTGCAGCAGATGCAGTGGCGCGAAGAGCTCGAAGACCTCCAGGACAGCGCCGACCTCGACGGTGTCGCGGTATTCAAGCGTCGCCTGAAAGTGGCTCAGGAACAGTTGAACGAAAGCTTCGCAGCCTGTTGGGATGATGCAGCGCAACGCGAACAGGCCGAACGCCTGATGCGGCGCATGCAGTTCCTCGACAAGCTCACCTACGAAGTGCGCCAGTTAGAAGAGCGCCTCGACGATTAACCCAGTGCCGCTCCGGTCGCACGCCTGATATACAGATAAGTCCTGATCACGATGGCCCTACTGCAGATCGCCGAACCCGGCCAAAGTCCTCAACCGCACCAGCGTCGTCTGGCTGTGGGGATCGACTTGGGCACTACCAATTCGCTGGTCGCTGCGTTGCGCAGTGGTCTTTCCGAACCACTGGCCGACGCTGACGGGCAGGTCATCCTGCCGTCCGCCGTGCGTTATCACGCCGACCGCGTCGAGGTTGGCGAGTCGGCCAAACTGGCCGCGTCCTCCGATCCCTTGAACACTGTGCTGTCGGTCAAGCGCTTGATGGGTCGTGGCCTGTCCGACGTCAAGCAATTGGGCGAGCAACTGCCATACCGCTTCGTCGGTGGCGAATCGCACATGCCGTTCATCGACACCGTGCAAGGCCCGAAAAGCCCGGTCGAAGTCTCCGCCGATATCCTCAAGGTCCTGCGTCAGCGTGCTGAAGCGACCCTGGGTGGCGAGCTGGTCGGTGCGGTGATCACCGTTCCGGCGTATTTCGACGATGCTCAGCGTCAGGCCACCAAAGATGCGGCGAAACTCGCCGGTCTGAACGTGCTGCGCCTGCTCAACGAGCCGACGGCGGCTGCCGTGGCTTACGGTCTGGATCAGCATGCCGAAGGTCTGGTGGCGATTTATGACCTGGGCGGCGGTACGTTCGATATTTCGATTCTTCGTCTGACTGGCGGTGTTTTTGAAGTGCTGGCCACCGGCGGCGACAGCGCCCTGGGCGGTGACGACTTCGATCACGCGATTGCCGGCTGGATCATCGAGAGCGCCGGCCTGTCCGCCGATCTCGATCCGGGTGCGCAACGCAATCTGCTGCAAACTGCCTGCGCGGCGAAAGAAGCCCTGACCGATGCGGCCAGCGTTGAAGTCGCCTACGGTGACTGGAAGGCGCAGTTGACCCGCGAAGCCTTCGATGCGCTGATCGAGCCAATGGTTGCGCGCAGCCTGAAAGCCTGCCGCCGCGCCGTGCGTGATTCCGGTGTCGAGCTGGAAGACGTGCATGCCGTGGTCATGGTCGGTGGTTCGACCCGAGTTCCACGTGTACGCGAGGCCGTTGCCGAAGCCTTCGGTCGTCAGCCATTGACGGAAATCGACCCGGATCAAGTGGTGGCCATCGGGGCTGCGATCCAGGCGGATACGCTGGCTGGCAACAAGCGCGATGGCGGCGAACTGCTGCTGCTCGACGTGATTCCACTGTCCCTTGGGCTGGAAACCATGGGCGGGCTGATGGAGAAGGTGATTCCGCGCAACACCACCATCCCGGTCGCTCGTGCTCAAGACTTCACCACTTATAAAGACGGCCAGTCGGCCATGGCGATCCATGTGCTGCAGGGTGAGCGCGAGCTGATCAGCGACTGCCGCTCCTTGGCGCGCTTCGAACTGCGCGGCATTCCGGCGATGGTGGCCGGTGCGGCGAAGATTCGCGTGACCTTCCAGGTCGATGCCGACGGTCTGCTCAGTGTTTCGGCGCGTGAACTGGGTTCGGGTGTTGAGGCGAGCATTCAGGTCAAGCCGTCCTACGGCCTGACCGACGGCGAAATCGCCAAGATGCTCAAGGATTCGTTCCAGCACGCCAATGACGACAAGGTCGCCCGCGTCCTGCGCGAGCAGCAAGTCGATGCCCAGCGCCTGATCGAAGCGGTACAGGGTGCTCTGGATGCCGATGGCGAGCGTTTGCTCGACGCCGAAGAGCGCATGGTCATCGAGCTGCAGATGCAGGAACTGGCCGAACTGATGAAAGGCACCGATGGTTACGCCATCGAGCAGCAGACCAAGCGTCTGTCGCAAGTGACCGATGCTTTTGCTGCCCGCCGCATGGATCTGACGGTGAAAGCCGCTCTGTCGGGGCGCAATCTGAATGAAATCGAGGATATCTGATGCCGCAGGTCATTTTTCTGCCCCACGAGAAGTTCTGCCCTGAAGGCATGGTGGTCGAGGCCGAACCCGGCACTTCGATTCTCGATCTGGCTCACGAACACCACATCGAGATGGAAAGTGCCTGCGGCGGTGTCTGCGCCTGCACCACTTGCCATTGCATCATCCGCGAGGGTTTCGACTCGCTGGAAGAGGCGGACGAGCTGGAAGAAGACTTCCTCGATCGTGCCTGGGGCCTGGAAGCGCAATCGCGCCTGGCCTGTCAGGCTATCGTCGGCGAAGAAGACATCACCGTCGAGATTCCGAAATATTCGCTTAACCATGCGGCCGAAGCGCCGCACTGACTGGTAAGACTGTCATGAGCTACGGTTGGAATGATGTTCAACGTATTGCAGAAGAGCTGGCCGAGACCCATGAGGGGCTCGATCCGTACTCTGTAGGTTTCGTCCGTCTGCAGCATATGATCGAGGAACTGCCTGACTTCGATAAGACTTCTGGCCGCGTTGGCGAGAAGGTCTTGGAAAGGGTTCAGGAGCTTTGGGCTGCAGAATTGGACTGATCGTCTCGCAGGTTAGGCAATACCCAAGAACCCGCGTATAATTCGCGGGTTTAATTTTTCGCAAATTACTGTTTCTGGAGTTACACCATGGCTGTTCAACGTACTTTCTCCATCATCAAGCCTGACGCAGTTGCTAAAGGCGCTGCCGGCGAAATCGTTACCCGTTTCGAAAAGGCTGGTCTGAAAGTTGTTGCTTCGAAAATGAAGCAGCTGTCCAAAGCCGAAGCTGAAGGCTTCTACGCTGAGCACAAAGAGCGTGGTTTCTTCGGTGACCTGGTTGCTTTCATGATCTCCGGTCCAGTGGTTGTTCAGGTTCTGGAAGGCGAAAACGCTATCGCCCGCAACCGTGAGCTGATGGGCGCTACCAACCCTAAAGAAGCTGCTGCCGGCACCATCCGTGCTGACTTCGCTGAGTCGATCGACGCCAACGCCGTTCACGGTTCGGACTCCGAAGCCGCTGCTGCTCGCGAAATCTCGTACTTCTTCGCAGCTACTGAAGTAACCACTCGCTAAGCATTGGCTTAAGAGTGAAGGTGAATCCATGACTACATCGACTGTTAAAACCAACCTGCTGGGGCTGACCCAGCCGGAAATGGAAAAATTCTTCGACTCAATCGGGGAGAAGCGTTTCCGTGCCGGTCAGGTAATGAAATGGATTCACCACTTTGGCGTCGATGATTTCGACGCCATGACGAACGTCAGCAAGGCCTTGCGCGACAAGCTCAAGGCTATTGCTGAAGTCCGTGGTCCCGAAGTGGTCAGCGAGGACATTTCCAGCGACGGCACCCGCAAGTGGGTGGTGCGCGTGGCATCCGGCAGCTGTGTCGAGACCGTCTACATTCCCCAGGGCAAACGCGGCACTCTGTGCGTTTCGTCCCAGGCAGGCTGTGCCCTGGACTGCAGTTTTTGCTCCACCGGCAAGCAAGGCTTCAACAGCAACCTCACCGCCGCCGAAGTCATCGGTCAGGTGTGGATTGCCAACAAATCCTTCGGCAGTGTTCCCGCCACCATCGACCGCGCCATCACCAACGTGGTGATGATGGGCATGGGCGAACCGCTGCTGAACTTCGACAACGTCGTGGCCGCCATGCATCTGATGATGGATGACCTGGGCTACGGGATCTCCAAGCGCCGCGTGACCTTGTCCACTTCGGGCGTGGTGCCGATGATCGATGAACTGGCCAAGCACATCGACGTCTCCCTGGCGTTGTCCCTGCATGCACCGAATGACGCATTACGTAACCAATTGGTGCCGATCAACAAGAAATATCCGCTTAAGATGCTGCTCGAGTCGTGCCAGCGCTACATGTCCGCCCTTGGCGAGAAGCGTGTGCTGACCATCGAGTACACCTTGCTCAAGGACGTCAACGACAAGCTTGAGCACGCCGTGGAAATGATCGAGCTGCTGAAAGACATTCCGTGCAAGATCAACCTGATTCCGTTTAACCCGTTCCCGCATTCCGGTTACGAGCGGCCGAGCAACAACGCCATTCGTCGGTTCCAGGATCAGTTGCATCAGGCCGGCTTTAACGTCACTGTCCGCACCACCCGTGGTGAAGACATCGACGCCGCATGTGGTCAATTGGTAGGGCAGGTGCTGGATCGCACCCGTCGCAGCGAACGTTACATCGCCGTGCGCGAGTTGAGCGCCGACAGCGATCTGGCACAGAACGCCGCGAACACTAACTAAGAGAGGATCTCTATGTCCCTGCGCTTTGCGCTGCTGTTGCTGATGGCCAGCCTGTGTGCTGGTTGTGTCCTGTCGGGTGACTACAACCCGATGAAGACCAGCAAGGGCCGCGACGAAGCGCGGGCTGCCTACGTGCAGCTGGGATTGGGATACTTGCAGCAAGGGATGACCGAGCGGGCCAAGGTGCCGCTGAAGAAGGCGCTGGAACTGGACGATTCCGATCCTGATGCCAACGCCGCCCTCGGGCTGGTGTTCCAGGCCGAAATGGAGCCGAAACTGGCCGACGAACATTTCCGCAAAGCCCTGTCCTCGCGTCCCACCGATGCACGAATCCTCAATAACTACGGCAGTTTTCTCTACGAAGAACAGCGTTACAAGGAAGCCTACGAGCGTTTTGAGCAGGCAGCCGCCGATACCCTGTATCCTGAGCGTTCGCGGGTCTTCGAGAACCTCGGCATGACCGCTTCGAAGCTCGGGCAGCGGGATCTGGCGCAGCAGCAACTGGAAAAAGCCCTGCGGCTGAACCGTCAACAACCGCGTGCTTTGCTGGAAATGGCTGAGTTGTCCTTCGAAGACAGGCATTATGTGCCCGCGCGTGACTATTACGACCGTTTCAGCCTGCTAACCGAGCAAAATGCACGTAGTCTATTGCTCGGCGTTCGGCTGGCAAAAGTGTTTGAAGATCGCGACAAGGCCGCCAGTTATGGCCTGCAATTAAAACGACTCTATCCCGGTACGCCGGAATATCAGCAATACCTGTCGGAGCAATGATGAAAGCGGCGCATCCCGAAGTTGTAGCAGCGACTCGCGTTAATCCCGGTGAGACTTTGCGCCAGGCCCGCGAAAGCAATGGCTGGTCGCTGGCCGAAGTGGCCCTCAAGCTCAACCTCACCGTGACTTCCCTGAGCAATCTTGAAGCTGGCGCTTTCGACAAGCTGCCGGGGCATACCTTCGCTCGCGGTTACATTCGCGCTTACGCCAAGTTGCTCGGCATGGATCAGACCGTTCTGGTCCAGCAATTCGACCAGTCCACCGGTACCGACTCCCAAGGCAGCAATGTGCATGCGTTGGGGCGTATCGAAGAGCCGGTGCGGGTTTCCCATACCATTTTGCGTATCGTCAGCCTGTTGTTGCTGATCGCGGTCATCGGCGGCGGTTTCGTCTGGTGGCAGGATCAGACCTCGCTGCGCACCAAAGACTTGACCAGCCTGGTTCCGGAGCACGTCGAAGTCGAAGGCGCCGACGGCACCACGCAGATTCACCCGATCGATGAGCCGGAAGACCAGGCCGTTGCTGAAGGTCAGGCCGAGGGCGCAACCGCTCTCGCACTGCCGCAATCGGAAACCACCGCTGAAGCGACGGGTGCCGAGCCTGCCGCTCCGGCAACTGCTCCAGCCGCCCCGGCTGCGACCACGCCAGCCGCACCGGTTCATACACCGGCTCCGGTGGTGGCCACCCCGGCGACTCCAGCACCTAACGTTCCGGCCACACCAGCACCGACCGTCACCGCTCCAGTGACCGCGGCCACAGCTGCGCCAAGCGTAGAAGCGGCTGCCCCAGCTGCCGGCGACGGCCAGGTGCAACTGCAGTTCACCGCCGATTGCTGGGCACAGGTCACCGACGGTCGCGGCAAGGTGCTGTTCAGCGGTCTGAAACATAAAGGCGACAGCGTTTCGGTTTCCGGCAAGCCGCCACTGGCGGTGCGTCTGGGTGTGGCTCGCGCCGCACAGGTCAGCTACAACGGCCAACCGGTCGATATCGCTCCGTTCACCAGTGGCGAGACTGCTCGCCTGAAGTTGGGTCAATAAGTCATGCACGGCGAATCTCCAATCAAACGTCGCGTTTCGCGCAAGATCTGGGTCGGTAACGTGCCTGTTGGCGGCGATGCGCCTATCGCTGTGCAGAGCATGACCAACAGCGACACCAATGATGTGGCTGCCACCGTCGCGCAGATCAATCGTCTGGAAGCCGCCGGCGTCGACATCGTCCGCGTTTCGGTACCGGACATGGACGCCGCCGAGGCGTTCGGCAAGATCAAACAACTGGTCAAGGTGCCGCTGGTTGCCGACATCCACTTCGACTACAAGATCGCCTTGCGCGTGGCCGAACTGGGTGTGGACTGCCTGCGCATCAACCCGGGCAACATCGGTCGTGAAGACCGTGTGCGTGCCGTGGTCGATGCCGCCCGTGATCGCGGGATTCCGATCCGTATCGGCGTCAACGCCGGTTCCCTGGAAAAAGACCTGCAGAAGAAATACGGCGAGCCGACCCCGGCTGCGCTGGTCGAGTCCGCGCTGCGGCACGTCGAGCACCTCGAACGCCTGAATTTCCAGGACTTCAAGGTCAGCGTGAAAGCTTCCGACGTGTTCATGGCCGTTGAAGCCTACCGTCTGCTGGCGAAGGAAATCGTCCAGCCGCTGCATCTGGGCATCACCGAAGCCGGTGGTTTGCGTTCGGGCACAGTGAAATCCGCCGTGGGCCTAGGTATGCTGCTCGCCGAGGGGATTGGCGATACTATCCGCATCTCGCTGGCGGCCGATCCGGTCGAGGAAGTGAAGGTCGGGTACGACATTCTCAAGTCTTTGCATCTGCGTTCCCGTGGCATCAACTTCATCGCCTGCCCGAGCTGCTCGCGGCAGAACTTCGATGTGGTCAAGACCATGAATGAGCTGGAAGGGCGCCTTGAAGACCTGCTGGTGCCGCTGGATGTCGCGGTGATCGGTTGCGTGGTCAACGGCCCCGGCGAAGCCAAGGAAGCCCATATCGGCTTGACCGGCGGCACGCCAAACCTGATTTACATCGACGGCAAGCCGTCGCAGAAACTGACGAATGACAATCTGGTGGACGAGCTGGAAAAGCTGATCCGCCAGAAAGCGGCCGAAAAGGTCGAAGCTGACGCAGCGGTCATCGCGCGCGGCTGAGCCTGACTGAAAGCCGAACGAATTTAAGGATTTATAGTGAGCAAGTCTCTGCAAGCCATTCGTGGCATGAACGACATCCTGCCCGAACAGACCCCGCTGTGGCGTTATTTCGAGGGTACTGTCGCGCGTCTGCTGGATAACTACGGTTACAAGCAGATCCGCATGCCGATCGTCGAATTCACCGAGCTGTTCAAGCGCTCGATCGGTGAAGTGACCGACATCGTCGAAAAAGAGATGTACACCTTCGAAGATCGCAACGGCGACTCCCTGACCCTGCGTCCGGAAGGCACCGCGGCGTGCGTGCGTGCAGTGCTCGAGCACGGCATCACCGGCGGTGGCCAGGTGCAGAAACTCTGGTACATCGGCCCGATGTTTCGCCACGAGCGTCCGCAGAAAGGTCGTTATCGCCAGTTCCACCAGATCGGTCTGGAGGTGTTCAACCTCGACGGTCCGGACATCGACGCCGAACTGATCATCATGACCTGGCGCCTGTGGGGTGAGCTGGGTATCCGTGATGCGGTCAAGCTCGAACTCAACAGCCTGGGCACCAGCGAGTCCCGTGGTCGCTATCGTGAAGCGCTGGTCGAGTACCTCTCGGCGCACCACGACAAGCTCGACGAAGACAGCCAGCGTCGCCTGAAAACCAACCCGCTGCGCGTGCTCGACACCAAAAATGCCGACACTCAAGCCGTACTGGTCGATGCGCCGAAGATGGCCGACTACCTGGACGACGAATCCCGTGCGCACTTCGAAGGTCTGAAGGCGCGTCTGGACGCGGTTGGCATCCCGTACGTGCTCAACCCGAAACTGGTGCGCGGCCTCGATTACTACAGCAAAACCGTATTCGAATGGGTCACCGACAAGCTCGGCGCCCAGGGCACTGTCTGCGCGGGCGGTCGTTACGACGGTCTGGTCGAGCAGATGGGCGGCAAGCCGACCGCAGGCGTCGGTTTCGCCATGGGCATCGAGCGTCTGGTGTTGATGCTCGAAACCCTGGAGCAGATCCCGGAAGAAATCTCCCGTCAGGTCGACGTCTACCTCTGCGCCTTTGGTGAGCAGGCCGAACTGGCCGGTCTGGCCCTGGCCGAGCGTGTACGTGACCAGCTTCCAAACCTGCGTCTGCAAGTCAATGCCGGCGCCGGCAGCTTCAAAAGCCAGTTCAAGAAAGCCGACAAGAGCGGTGCACTGTATGCACTGATCCTCGGTGACGACGAAATGGCCCAGCAAGTGGTAGGTTTCAAACCCCTGCGTGGCCAGGGCGAACAACAAAGCATTGCCTGGGATGCGCTCGCCGCTCACCTGGCCACCTGCGTCGTGCAGGGTTGAAGCTGTCTAAACAGCCGATTTAGCGATTAAGGAGTATTGGGGTGTCGAGTACCGAAGACGAACAGTTGGCGGATTTGAAGGACTGGTGGACACGCAACGGCAAACCTCTGGTCACCGGTGGCCTGTTGGCGCTGGTCATCGTGTTCGGCTGGCAGGCTTATCACAAGTATCAGAGCAACCAGTCGCAAGGCGCCTCGGTGCTCTATCAGCAATTGCTGGAAACCACGCTGACCCCGGATGGCAAGCCTGACGCTGCCCGCGTTGCGGATCTGGCCGGCAAGCTCAACAGCGAATTCGGCGGCACCGCGTACGCGCAGTACGGCAGCCTGTTCGTGGCGAAAGTAGCGGTCGACAGCGGCAAGCTGGACGACGCCGCGACCGAACTCAAAGCCATCGTTGCCAAACCGGCCAACCCGGCGCTGGGCGAAATCGCCCGTCAGCGTCTGGCGCAGGTGCTGGGTGCGCAGAACAAGGCCGATGAAGCCCTGAAGCTGCTCGACGGTGATGCTGACAAGGCGTTCCTGGCCACTCGCGAAGAACTCAAGGGCGACTTGCTGGTTCAGTTGGGTCGTACTGACGAAGCGAACACCGCGTATCAAAAAGCCAAGGCGGCACTGTCGGATGAAGCGGCAGTCGGTGGCCTTCAAATCAAGCTCGACGACCTGGCCAAAGGGGATGCGTGACGTGATCCGTTGGAAGCATGCAGCATTGCTGGCTCTGGCCATTCTGGCCGCGGGTTGCAGCAGCAACAGCAAAAAAGAACTGCCACCGGCCGAACTGACCTCCTTCAAAGAAGAAGTCGTTCTGCAGAAGCAGTGGAGTCGTTCGATCGGTGACGGTCAGGGCGAAACCTACAACATGTTGGTACCGGCGATCGACGGTGACACCATCTACGCGGCCGACGTGAACGGCATCGTGATGGCCATGGATCGCAACAACGGCGACGTGAAGTGGAAAAAAGAGCTTGAACTGCCTGTTTCCGGCGCCGTGGGCGTGGGTTACGGTCTGGTCACGATCGGTACCCTCAAGGGTGAAATCGTTGCGCTCGACGCCATCAATGGCGAAGAGAAGTGGCGCGCCCGGGTTTCCAGCGAAGTCCTCGCGCCGCCGGCCAACAACGGTGACGTCGTGGTGGTACAGACTCAGGACGATCGTCTGATCGGCCTGGATGCCGCCACCGGCAACCGTCGCTGGATTTACGACAGCACCCCAGCGGTACTGACCCTGCGCGGCACCAGCGCACCGGTCGTGACCAACCGCCTCGCGGTGGCTGGCCTGTCGACCGGTAAAGTGGTCGCCCTGGACATTTCCAACGGTGTGCCGGTCTGGGAACAACGGGTCGCGATTCCAACCGGTCGTTCGGAACTGGAGCGCGTGGTCGACATCGACGGCGGCCTGCTGCTGTCCGGCGAAACGCTGTACGTTGCCAGCTACCAGGGTCGCGTTGCAGCACTTGATCTGCAGAGCGGTCGCCAACTCTGGCAGCGCGATGCATCGAGCTATGCCGGTGTCGCTCAAGGTTTCGGCAACGTCTACGTGAGTCTGTCTTCGGGCACCGTTGAAGGCGTTGACGAGCGTTCGACCACTGCACTGTGGAGCAACGACTCGCTGGCTCGCCGTCAGTTGTCGGCGCCGGAAGTATTCTCCAGCTACGTAGCCGTCGGTGACCTGGAAGGTTACCTGCACCTGTTGAGCCAGGTGGACGGTCGTTTTGTGGGTCGTGAGCGTATCGACAGTGACGGCCTGCGTGCCCGTCCGCTGGTGGTGGGCAACACGATCTATGTGTATGGCAACAGCGGCAAACTGGAAGCCCTGACCATCAAGTAACAACTATGCTTGGGGTTAACGCCCCAGGCAGCTTCATTTGTGGGAGCGGGCTTGCTCGCGAAGGGCGTCAACGAAGACGCGTACAGCCTGATTAAACGCGGTGCTGCTACGGTCTTTCGCGAGCAAGCCCGCTCCCACAGTGTTGCCCCGAGCACCAGCCGCTGCCTCGCAGCGGCTTTTGTATTTTCTGAAATAACGAAGTGGAGAGCCGCATGGTTCCCGTAATCGCCCTGGTGGGCCGACCGAACGTCGGCAAATCCACCTTGTTCAACCGCCTGACCAGGACTCGTGACGCCATCGTCGGCGACTTGTCCGGTCTGACCCGTGATCGCCAGTACGGTGAGGCCAAGTGGCAAGGGCGTTCCTACATTCTGATCGACACCGGCGGTATCTCCGGTGACGAACACGGTATGGACGAAAAAATGGCCGAGCAGTCGCTGCTGGCCATTGAAGAAGCGGATGTTGTGCTGTTCCTGGTAGATGCCAAGGCCGGTTTCACCGCCGCCGACCAGATGATCGCCGAACACTTGCGCAAGCGTAACAAGCGTTCCCACGTGGTCGCCAACAAGGTCGACAACATCGACCCGGAAATGGCCCGCGCCGAATTCGCCCCGTTGGGCATGGGCCACGCGATCCCGATCGCCGGTGCTCACGGTCGTGGTATCACTCAACTGCTGGAAGCGGCACTGAGCGATTTCCCGCGTGACGAAGACGAGCCGCAGGAAGGCGAAGAGGAAGAGATCGTCGCCGAAGGCGAGGAAGCCAAGCGCATTCCTGGCCCGAGCGAAAAAGACGGGATCAAGATCGCCATCATCGGCCGTCCGAACGTCGGCAAGTCGACCCTGGTCAACCGCATGCTCGGTGAAGACCGGGTGATCGTTTATGACCAGCCCGGCACCACCCGCGACAGTATCTACATCCCGTTCGAGCGTAACGACGAGAAGTACACGCTGATCGACACCGCCGGTGTGCGCAAGCGCGGCAAGATCCACGAAGAAGTCGAAAAATTCTCCGTGGTCAAAACCCTGCAGGCGATCAAAGACGCCAACGTGGTGATCTTCGTTATGGACGCCCGCGAAGGTGTGGTCGATCACGACCTCAACCTGCTGGGCTTTGCCCTCGAAGCCGGCCGTGCGCTGGTGATCGCGATCAACAAATGGGACGGCATGACCCCGAGCGAGCGCGACTATGTGAAGGTCGAGCTGCAACGTCGTCTGTTCTTCGTCGACTTCGCCGATATCCACTTCATCTCGGCGCTGCACGGCACGGGCGTGGGCAACCTCTACGCCTCGGTGCAGAACTCGTTCAAGTCGGCGGTGACCCGCTGGCCGACCAGCCGCCTGACGCAGATTCTCGAAGACGCGGTCAGCGAGCACCAGCCGCCGATGGTCAACAGCCGCCGGATCAAGCTGCGTTACGCTCACCTGGGTGGCGCGAACCCGCCGATCATCGTGATTCACGGTAACCAGATCGAGAAAGTGCCGAAGTCGTATGTGCGCTATCTGGAGAACACTTACCGCCGTGTGCTGAAGCTGGTCGGTACGCCGATCCGCATCGAGTTCAAGGGCGGCGAGAACCCGTACGAAGGCAACAAGAACACGCTGACCGACCGCCAGGTCAACAAGAAGCGTCGCTTGATGTCGCACAACAAGAAAGCCAGCAAGAAGCGCCGCGACAAGAAGTGATCAAGGTTGATTGTTCCCACAATTGCGTGGGAATGCTCAACCGCTTCTGTAGGAGCTGGCGAAGCCTGCGATCTTTTGACTTTGCTTTGAAGGCAGGATCAAAAGATCGCAGCCTGCGGCAGCTCCTGCAGGGTTCGGCGATAAAGAAGGGTGCCCGGTTGGGCGCCCTTTTTTTATGGGCGCCGGATGGGCTATTCTCGGGCTCTCCCGCGCCGCCGTCAGAGCCGGGTGTAGAGCAGGGAACCCCTCGATGATCACCAGTAAGCTGCCGAATGTCGGCATCACTATTTTCACGCAGATGTCTCAGCTCGCGGCGCAGACCGGAGCGATCAACCTGTCCCAGGGTTTTCCTGATTTCGACGGCCCACAATCCCTGCGTGACGCGGTCGGTCGGCATATCGCCAGCGGCCATAACCAGTATTCACCGATGACCGGTCTGCCGGCGCTGCGCGAGCAGATCGCGGCGAAGATCGCGCGCAGCTATGGCGTGAAAGTCGATGCCGATAGCGAAGTGACCGTGACACCAGGTGCGACCCAGGCGATCTTCTGTGCGATTCAGGCGGTTATCCACAGCGGCGACGAAGTCATCGTGTTCGACCCGTGCTACGACAGCTATGAGCCGGCGACGCAGTTGGCGGGCGGCCGTTGCGTGCATGTGCAACTGAACCCGAACGATTTCTCCATCGATTTCGACCAGCTCGCCGCGGCACTCAGCCCGCGCACGAAAATGATCGTCATCAACACCCCGCACAACCCGAGCGGTGCACTGATCAGCCGTGCCGAACTGGATCAACTGGCGGAGTTGATCCGGGGTCGGGACATCTACCTCATCAGCGACGAAGTCTATGAGCACCTGGTGTTCGACGGCGTGCCGCATGTCAGCGTTCTGGCCCACGAAGAGCTGTATCAGCGCGCCTTCGTGGTCAGCTCATTCGGCAAGACCTATCACGTCACCGGCTGGAAAACCGGCTACGTGGTGGCGCCACCGGCGCTGACCGCCGAGCTGCGCAAGGTGCACCAGTACGTCAGTTTCTGCGGGGTCACGCCGCTGCAGTACGCCCTGGCCGATTACATGGCCGAACACCCGGAGCACGTTGAAGAGCTGCCGGGTTTCTATCAGGCCAAGCGCGACCTGTTCTGCGATTTGCTGGCGCCGTCGCGCTTTACCTTCACCCGCGTCACCGGCACGTATTTCCAGTTGGTCGACTACTCGCAGATTCGCCCTGACCTGAATGACGTCGACATGGCGATCTGGATGACCCGCGAACATGGCGTGGCGAGCATTCCGGTGTCGGTGTTCTACCAGAATCCACCCGAAGGCCAGCGCCTGGTGCGCCTGTGCTTCGCCAAACGCGAGGAGACGCTGCGCGAGGCAGCGGCAAAACTATGCGTGATCTGAGTGCATTGCCCGATCTTCACCTGGCGCTGATCCAGACCAGCCTGGCCTGGCACGACCGTCAGGCCAACCTCGAGCACTTCGACGTGCTGCTGGAGCAGGCCCGCGGCGCCGACCTGATCATCCTGCCGGAGATGTTCACCACCGGCTTCTCCATGGAATCGGAAACCCTCGCCGAAGCCGAGCATGGCCCGACCAGCAAATGGATGAAGGCGCAGGCCGCGAAGCTCAATGCGGTGATCACCGGCAGCGTGATCATTCAGGCGGCGGACGGTAGCCATCGCAACCGCCTGCTGTGGGCGCGCCCGGACGGCGAAGTCTGGCATTACGACAAGCGCCACCTGTTTCGCATGGCTGGCGAACACCATCACTACACGCCAGGCGAGCGCCAGGTGCAGTTCGAACTCAAGGGTTGGCGCATCCGGCCGCTGATTTGCTACGACCTTCGGTTCCCGGTGTGGAGTCGCGACGCGCACGACACCGATCTGCTGCTGTACACCGCCAACTGGCCGGGCGCACGGCGTTTGCACTGGAACCGCTTGTTGCCGGCGCGGGCGATTGAAAACCTGTGCTATGTGGCGGCAGTGAATCGCATTGGCACCGACGGCAAGGGCTTCGCCTATACCGGCGACAGTCAGGTGCTGGATTTTCAGGGTGAAACGTTGCTGGCGGCGGGGGAGGCGGACGGCGTGTTCAAGGTTGTACTGGAAGCCGCGCCACTGGCGGCGTATCGCGAGCGCTTTCCGGCCAATCTGGACGCGGATACCTTCGAACTCACTTGATATTCGCGACCGCTTTCGCGAGCAAGCCCGCTCCCACAGGTAGAACGCAATACCCTGTGGGAGCGGGCTTGCTCGCGAAGAGGCCCGATCAGACAACACAAAACCAGCAGGCATAAAAAAGGCCCCGGAGTTCACACTCCGGGGCCTTTTGGCATGTCAGCGAAGGCTTAAGCCGCTTTCGCTTCCGGCTGGCTCAGGGAGCGGTTCAGCGCACTGAACAGCGCCTTGAAGCTGGCGGTGGTGATGTTTTCATCGATACCCACGCCGTGCACTGCACGTTCGCCATTCACACGCAGCTCGATGTAAGCCGCTGCCTTGGCGTTGGTGCCCGCGCCGATCGCGTGTTCGTTGTAGTCCATGATTTCCACCGGAATCGGCAGACCGGCCACCAGGGCTTCCAGCGCGCCGTTGCCCTTGCCGCGCCAGTGCAGGTTGGTTTCGCCCTGACCCTGGCTCGCCACTTCCACTTCGACGGCACTGTTGCCGTTTTCTTCCTGCAGACGATGGCTGACCAGCGCGTACGGGGTATTGGCTTGCAGGTATTCGCTGATTAACAGCGAGTGAATCTGCTTGGCAGTCATTTCCAGGCCGAGGCGATCGGTCTCACGCTGCACGACCTGGCTGAACTCGATCTGCATGCGACGCGGCAGGCTGATGCCGTATTCCTGCTCCAGCAAGTAGGCGATACCGCCCTTGCCCGACTGGCTGTTCACACGAATCACCGCCTCGTAGCTGCGGCCGATGTCGGCCGGGTCGATCGGCAGGTACGGCACTTCCCACAGGGTGTCCGGTTTCTGCTGGGCGAAGCCCTTGCGGATCGCGTCCTGGTGCGAGCCGGAGAATGCGGTGTGTACCAGATCGCCGACGTACGGGTGGCGCGGGTGCACCTGGATCTGGTTGCACTCTTCGACGACTTTGCGCACGCCGTCGATGTCGGAGAAGTCCAGTTCAGGGTCGACGCCCTGGGTGTACATGTTCAGGGCCACAGTGACGAGGTCAACGTTACCGGTACGCTCGCCGTTGCCGAACAGGCAGCCTTCGACGCGATCCGCGCCAGCCATCAGGCCCAGCTCGGTGGCGGCGACGCCGGTGCCACGGTCGTTGTGGGTGTGCAGGCTGATGATCACGCTGTCACGACGATTGATGTTGCGGCCGAACCACTCGATCTGGTCGGCGTAGACGTTCGGCGTCGCGCATTCAACGGTGGCCGGCAGGTTGAGGATCATCTTGTGCTCAGGCGTCGGGTTCCAGACCTCGATCACTGCGTCACAGACTTCCTTGGCGAATTCCAGCTCGGTGGCGCTGAAAGTTTCCGGGGAGTATTCGAAGGTCCACTCGGTGTCCGGCTGCATCGCCGCGTACTTGACGAACAGCTTGGCGGCGTTGACCGCGATGGCCTTGATGCCGTCCTTGTCCTGGTTGAAGACAATGCGACGGAAGGAAGGCGAGGTGGCGTTGTACAGGTGAACGATGGCTTTCTTCGCCCCGCGCAGGGATTCGAAAGTGCGCTCGATCAAGTCTTCACGGCCCTGGGTCAGCACCTGAATGGTGGTGTCGTCCGGGATGTGGCCTTCTTCGATCAGGGTACGCACGAAGTCGAAGTCGGTTTGCGAAGCGGCCGGGAACGAGGCTTCGATTTCTTTCACGCCGACTTGCACGAGGGTTTTCCAGAAGCGCAGCTTCTTCACCGCGTCCATCGGCTCGATCAGCGACTGGTTACCGTCACGCAGGTCGGAGCTGCACCAGATCGGCGCGGCGTCGATGGTTTTCGACGGCCAGGTGCGATCCGGCAGATTGATGACGGGGAACGCGCGGTATTTCGAAGACGGGTCTTTGAGCATGCTCATCGGGAAAATCCTTATTGTCTGGGCCGAAAAGAGGCGGCCTGCCGGTGGAACGAATGTTCGGAAACAGCTTGGGACGAGGCGCAGCGATTCAGCCCGGCAGTCGTGCGCTGACGAGGCACAGACTGCGGTGCTGGCGAAGCTGAATAAGGGTGTGAGAGGTTTTCATGTCCTCAACCCTAACCGCGAGGGGAGAGGATGGCAAGCAGTCGAAAAAAATTGAGAGGAATACTCGAAAAGCGGGGATTAGCGCGATTTTATTGTGCTTCAGGCGAATGATCGTGTTGATGTTTGCGCGGGGTTTGATTGGGGCGCAATTGAAACTGGTGGGGTTTCAGCAGGATTTACGGTAGTTGATGGGCCGCCTTCGCGAGCAAGCCCGCTCCCACAGTGTCCGTGTCGTACACGAATATTATGTACACCCGAGAAACCTGTGGGAGCGGGCTTGCCCGCGAAGAGGCCAGTGGCCTCAACACAAAGTCAGGGCTGGAATGCACCAATGAAAATCGCCGGATCCACCCGCGCATCGTTCAGGCTGATGTTCCAGTGCATGTGCGGCCCGGTGGCCCGGCCGGTCGAACCGACCTTGCCCACCACCGCGCCACGGGCCAGTTGATCACCGACCTTAACGTCGATTTTCGACATGTGGCAGAACATGCTGATAAAGCCCTGGCCGTGATCGACAAACACTGTGTTGCCGTTGAAGAAGTAATTGCCGGTGAGAATCACCTTGCCCGCCGCCGGGGTCTTGATCGGCGTACCGGCCGGCACCGCAAAGTCGAGGCCGGCGTGTGGGTTGCGTTCTTCGCCATTGAAGAAGCGGCGCACACCGAACTTGCTCGACAGCGGCCCCTTGACCGGTTTGTCCAGCAGCAGGTTGCTCGGGGTGTTCGGGCTGAAGCTGCGATAAGCCTTGATCTGCTCGGCCAGTTCGCCCTCGATGCGCTTGAGGTTGGCCGGGTTCGGATTGACCTGCTGAGTGTTCTTCAGGGTGATGTGCTGTTCCGGGTATTTCTTGTTGCCGACGGTGAACGGCAGATTACGTCCGCCGCTGCTGATCTGCTGACTGCCGGGTTTGACCGTCAGCGGCACACCGACAATCGCCAGCCAGTTGTTCTGTTCTTTCACCACCAGCACCGGTTTGCCCTGATAGGTGGCTTTAGGCGCCTGAGTGGCGCTGCCCAGATCAACCACGGCCACGCCGCCCGGCACCGGTTTGTTCAGCAGACGGGTGATGTAGCTGTCGGCGTGGGCATTGAAGGTGGTCAGGCACAGCAACAATAACGGAGCGAAAAAACGCGGCATGGATCAGTCCAGTAAAGAGAGGGTGACAGGCGTCAGGTGGTTGTCCTCGACGCGCACTTGCAGTTCGCCTTCGCCGAGTTTGGCCTTCAGGCGCTGCCCGTTGTGGGTCTGCGCGGCGTTACGGATGGCCTGACCGCGTTCATCCAGCAGAATGCTGTAACCGCGGCCAAGCGTCGCCAGCGGACTGACCACATGCAGCGTCTGCATCTGGCTGTGCAGTTGCAGGCGACGGCTTTTCAGGCCTTCGCGCATGGCACGCGGCAGACGTTCGGCGAGGCTGTCGAGGCGCTGGCGCAGCATCGCCAGTTGGCGTCCCGGGTGTTGCCCGGCGAGGCGGGTTTCCAGACGGATCAGGCGTTCGCGGCGGGTATTGAGCTGGCGTTCGAACGCCCGGCGCAGGCGCATGTCCAGGTCATCCAGGCGTTGCGCTTGCTGACGCAGGCGTTCGCCGGGGTGACGCAGACGGCGGGCCATGCCTTCGAGGCGCAGGCGATCGCGCATCAAACGGTCGCGCATGCGCATCACTAGACGTCGGTGCAGGCTTTCGACCTGACGGATCAGGTGACTCGAATCCGGGGCCAGCAATTCGGCGGCAGCGGAGGGCGTTGGTGCGCGCACGTCAGCCACGAAGTCACTGATCGACACATCGGTTTCATGCCCGACCGCGCTGACGATCGGCGTCACGCAGGCATCGACCGCGCGGGCCACGGCTTCTTCGTTGAAGCACCAGAGGTCTTCCAGCGAACCACCGCCACGGGCGAGGATCAGCGCGTCGAAACCACGGGCGTCGGCCAGTTTCAGCGCGCGGACGATTTGCGCAGTGGCTTCGCGCCCCTGCACAGCGGTCGGAATCAGCGTCAGTTGCACCTGCGGCGCCCGGCGGCGGAACACGCTGATGATGTCGCGAATCACCGCGCCGGTTGGCGAACTGATGATGCCGATGCGTTGCGGATGCGCCGGCAGCGGCACTTTGCGTTCGGCACTGAACAGGCCTTCGGCGCTGAGTTTTTCTTTCAGCGCATCGAAGGCCAGGCGCAGCGCGCCGTCACCGGCCGGCTCCACGGTGTCGAGAATCAGCTGATAGTCGCCGCGCCCTTCGAACAGTGAGACCTTGCCGCGCACTTTCACGGCCAAGCCGTCCTTCAGCGCCTGACGCACCCGTGCCGCATTATTGCGAAACAGCGCGCAACGCACCTGCGCACCGCTGTCCTTGAGGGTGAAATACACGTGGCCGGACGCCGGACGGGCGAGGTTGGAGATTTCGCCTTCGACCCAGATGTTGCTGAACACGTCTTCGAGCAACACCCGCGCGCGGCCGTTGAGCTGGCTGACGGTCAGGACTTCACGGTCCAGGCCAAGTCTTGCAAAGGGATCTTTAATCATGGGGCGCAGTTTAAAGGCATTGTCGCCGTCATTGCACGATCCCTGTAGGAGCTGTCGAGTGAAACGAGGCTGCGATCTTTTGATCTGGTTTTTTTGAGATCAAGATCAAAAGATCGCAGCCTTCGGCAGCTCCTACAGGGGGTGGGTGAAGGTCTGGATGAAGTGTTGCACCAGTGGCGTGGGGTTTTGCCGGTAGGCGAGGGCGACGGTGCTTTGGCAATCGGCATCACTCAGCGGTAGAAATCGTACGCCGCTGGGCGCGATGTCCTGCATCGACTCGGGCAGCAGGGCAATTCCGAAACCAGCCTGGATCAGCTGCAACTGTGTGGTCTTGCGCGACATCACCCGCGCGGCTTTGGGGAAAAAGCCCTGACGCATGCACAGGTCAGCGCACAAATAACTGAGTCCGCCGCGCTGCGGATGCGGGATCGAGATGAACGCTTCGTCCTTCAGTTGCGCCAGTTCGACAGCGGATGAATCGGCCAGCGGATGATCGCTCGGCACCGCCAGCAGCAGGCGCTCGGTGAACAGATGCACAACCTGAATGCCCTCACGCTGACGCAACACCGGCAGGCGCAACAGACCAATGTCGAGACGTCCTTCGGCGAGTTCCTCAAGCTGCGCCTCGGAGGACAGTTTGCCGATGTCCAGCGACACGCCGTGCTGCTGATCGAGATAAGTGCTGATCCGACGTAATAAGTGCCCGCTGATCGACACGGTGCTGGAATGACTCAGACGCACAGTACCCGATTGCCCGCTACCGACTTCGGTCGCCATCGCGCTGGCTTTGCTCAGTTCATTGAGCAGGTTTCTGGCTCGCGGCAAAAACGCCTCACCTGCCGCCGTGAGCCGGGGCTGGCGTGCAGTGCGTTCGAACAACGGGGTTTGCAGGCGCGCTTCCATGTCCTTGATCTGCCGGCTCAGCGCCGACTGCGCGATGAACAAGCGTTCAGCCGCGGCGCTGAAGCTGCCGCATTCGGCGATTTCCACGAAATAGCGCAGTTGACGGGTTGAAAGCACCAGGTATGCCTTTTTGAGATGGGTGGGCGACTTTGATCATATTAGTCGCAAGGCTTGGCGCTGGCTAAAGTCATCACAGGCTTATAAAGGAAGCGGACCGATGAGCGTGGCGGGGTTGTTGAGCGAGTGGACGTGGGGCGCGGGCGGCTGGGCGGTGATCGGGCTGGGCATCGCACTGGCCTATATCGTCTTCGGGATTGCCGGGTTCGGTACCGCACTGGTCGCGGGGCCGATTCTGATTCTGTTCATGCCGTTGTCGAAAATCGTGCCGCTGCTGGTGCTGCTGGATTTCGTCGCGGCGTTCGGCAATCTGCTGCCTTCGCGCCGGGACGTGGCGAAACCCGAGTTGTTGCGGCTGTTGCCGTGCATGGCGGTGGGATGCACGTTGGGGGTGATTTTCCTGCTTAACCTCAAATCCGATCTGTTGCTGCTGTTGATGGGGCTGTTCATCAGTGCTTACGCGATTTACAGCCTGTGGGTCAAAGCCCGGCCGACGCAGCTGTCCGCCGCATGGGCGCTGCCGATGGGCACGGTGGGCGGGCTGTTTGGCGCGCTGTTTGGCAGTGGCGGCTTCTTATATGCGATCTATCTCAACAGCCGTTTGCCGAAAGATGCGGCGCGGGCCACGCAAAGTGCGCTGATCAGTTGCAGCACGGTGGTGCGTTTGAGCCTGTTCGCCATCGCCGGGGTGTATGCCGAGCTACCCTTGTTGATGCTGGCGCTGTGTCTGTTGCCGGCCATGGCGCTGGGGTTGTGGATCGGGCGGCGGTTGACCATGCGTCTGTCGCGCGAGGCGTTCGTGCGGCTGGTGACCTGGCTGGTGCTGGCCAGCGGGATTGCGTTGATCGGGCGCTACATTATTAGTGTGGCGTGAGCACTTGACCGGATTTCGTCAGGGATTAAGCTGCCGGCCTTCAGGGCCCCTTCGCGAGCAAGCCCGCTCCCACAGGGAATTGTATTTCAATGTGGGAGCGGGCTTGCTCGCGAAGGCGTCAGAAGCCATACCGCAGGACTTTCCATGAATTCGCAAAGCATCATCGTCCCGAAAATCTCCACCCTGCCGGTCCACGAACCCCGGGCCCGGGCGATCGTGCGCTGGCTGGTGCGCAAGAACATCATCGAAGAACAGCTGACTACCTGCGGCCGCACCGGCAACCGCATGGCCCATGCGATTGCCGACGGCGCGCGTGCGGTGGTACTGCATCCCGAGGCACTGCCTTTCGGTGAACCGATCAATGGCCTGGAGATCATCGTCAAGCGCTGCATCTACACCCCGGCCAAGGGTTTTCTCGAAGAAGCCGGGTGCGCCGAATGCCGCCGCGAAGTCGGCGAAGCGCTGTTCGAGAGTCTGGAAGACTGGATGCCCGGGCGCACCGATAACTTCACCTGCCCGGAATGCGGGCATGAAGACGATATCAACGGCTTTCTGTTCTTGCAGGAATGTGCGTTTTCCAACCTGGGTTTCATCTTCAACAACTGGCTGGAAGCCGGTTTCAAGCAGAGCTTTATCGATGAGTTCGCCGATTGGCTGGATCAACCTGTCTCTTGGGTCAAGGTGGAGCTGTAGCGGCCGCGGTTCCCGTACATCAGTAACATCGATAATAGACAGAGTTTTACGTTGAACAGCAGGGGGTGTGTGACTATAATGGCGCGCTTCCATTTTCCCGCTCGGGAGCCCCCGCGATGCTGCGTATCAGCCAAGAAGCTCTGACATTCGACGACATTCTCCTAGTGCCCGGTTATTCCGAGGTGCTTCCTAACGAAGTCAGTCTCAAGACCCGCCTTACCCGTGGCATCGAGCTGAATATTCCTCTGGTTTCTGCCGCCATGGACACCGTCACTGAAGCCCGTCTGGCAATCGCCATGGCTCAGGAAGGTGGTATCGGTATCATCCACAAGAACATGACCATCGAGCAGCAAGCTGCCGAAGTGCGTAAGGTCAAGAAGTTCGAAGCCGGCGTCGTCAAGGATCCGATCACCATCGAGGCTGATGCCACGGTACGTGATCTGTTCGAACTGACCCGCATGCACAACATCTCCGGCGTTCCGGTGCTGCACGATGGCGACCTGGTCGGCATCGTCACTTCCCGTGACGTACGCTTCGAAACTCGTCTGGAAGCCACCGTACGTGAAGTGATGACGCCTAAAGAGCGTCTGGTCACCGTCCGTGAAGGCGCCAACAAGAACGAAGTCCGCGAGCTGCTGCACAAGCACCGTCTGGAAAAAGTTCTGATCGTCGATGACAAGTTTGCCCTCAAAGGCATGATGACCGTCAAAGACATCGAAAAAGCCAAAGCCTACCCGCTGGCCAGCAAGGACGATCAAGGTCGTCTGCGCGTTGGCGCAGCTGTCGGCACCGGTAAAGACACCGGTGACCGCGTTGCTGCGCTGGTCAACGCCGGTGTGGACGTGGTGGTGGTCGACACCGCACACGGTCACTCCAAAGGCGTGATCGACCGCGTTCGCTGGGTCAAAGAGAATTTCCCTGAAGTGCAGGTGATCGGCGGCAACATCGCCACCGGCGCTGCCGCCAAGGCTCTGGCCGAAGCTGGCGCCGACGCAGTCAAGGTCGGTATCGGCCCTGGCTCGATCTGCACCACCCGTATCGTCGCTGGTGTCGGCGTGCCGCAAATCAGTGCCATCGCCAACGTCGCCGCTGCCCTTGAAGGCACTGGTGTGCCGTTGATCGCCGACGGCGGCATCCGGTTCTCCGGTGACCTGTCCAAGGCCATCGTGGCCGGTGCATCCTGCGTGATGATGGGCTCGATGTTCGCCGGTACTGAAGAAGCGCCGGGCGAGATCGAACTGTTCCAGGGCCGTTCGTACAAGGCGTATCGCGGCATGGGTTCGCTGGGCGCCATGTCCCAGGCTCAAGGTTCCTCCGACCGTTACTTCCAGGACTCCTCGGCAGGCGCCGAGAAACTGGTTCCGGAAGGGATCGAAGGCCGTGTGCCGTACAAAGGCACCCTGACCGCGATCATCCACCAGTTGATGGGCGGTCTGCGTTCCTCGATGGGTTACACCGGCAGCGCCGACATCGAAGAAATGCGTACCAAGCCTGAGTTCGTGCGGATCACCGGTGCCGGTATGGCCGAATCCCACGTTCACGACGTGCAGATCACCAAGGAAGCGCCAAACTACCGCGTAGGTTGATGCTTCAAGCAAATCGTTAAGCAACCGGGGCTGTTTTATTCAGCCCCGAGTTGTTTCTGAATCACGACTGTTTCTGAATTACTTAGACGAGACTGAATCATGGCCCTCGACATTCACGCTCACCGCATCCTGATCCTCGACTTCGGTTCGCAATACACCCAACTGATTGCCCGCCGCGTGCGCGAGATCGGTGTGTACTGCGAGCTGCACCCGTTCGACATGGACGAAGAGGCGATCCGCGAATTCGCGCCTAAAGGCGTCATTCTCGCCGGCGGCCCCGAGTCCGTACACGAAGCCAACAGCCCGCGCTGCCCGCAAGCGGTGTTTGACCTGGGCGTGCCGGTTTTCGGTATCTGCTACGGCATGCAGACCATGGCCGAGCAACTGGGCGGCAAGGTTGAAGGTTCCGAGCTGCGTGAGTTCGGTTACGCCCGCGTTGACGTGGTCGGCAAGAGCCGCCTGCTCGACGGCATCGAAGACCACATCGACGCCGACGGCCTGTTCGGTCTCGACGTGTGGATGAGCCACGGTGACAAGGTCACCAAGATGCCGGAAGACTTCCACATCCTCGCCAGCACCCCAAGCTGCCCGATCGCCGGCATGTTCAACGACGAACGCGCTTACTACGGCGTGCAGTTCCACCCGGAAGTGACCCACACCAAGCAGGGCGGTCGCATCCTGTCGCGCTTCGTGCTGGACATCTGCGGCTGTGAAGCCCTGTGGACCCCGTCGAAGATCGCTGAAGACGCCATCGCCAACATCCGCGCACAAGTCGGCACCGACAACGTGCTGCTGGGTCTGTCCGGCGGCGTTGACTCATCGGTGGTTGCGGCGCTGCTGCACAAGGCTATCGGCGACCAGCTGACCTGCGTCTTCGTCGACAACGGTCTGCTGCGTCTGCACGAAGGCGAGCAAGTGATGGCCATGTTCGCCGAGAACATGGGCGTCAAGGTGATCCGCGCCAATGCTGAAGAGCAGTTCCTCAACAACCTGGCCGGCGAAGCCGACCCGGAGAAGAAGCGCAAGATCATCGGCCGTACCTTCATTGACGTGTTCGATGCCGAATCCTGCAAGCTGGACAACATCAAGTACCTGGCGCAGGGCACCATCTACCCGGACGTGATCGAGTCGGCTGGCGCGAAAAGCGGCAAGGCCCACGTGATCAAGTCGCACCACAACGTGGGCGGCCTGCCGGAAGAGATGAACCTGAAACTGGTCGAGCCACTGCGCGAACTGTTCAAGGACGAAGTCCGTCGTCTGGGTCTGGAACTGGGCCTGCCGTACGACATGGTCTACCGTCACCCGTTCCCGGGTCCGGGTCTGGGCGTCCGCATCCTCGGCGAAGTGAAGAAGGAATACGCCGACCTGCTGCGTCGTGCCGACCACATCTTCATCGAAGAACTGCGCAAAGCCGACTGGTACCACAAGGTCAGCCAGGCCTTCGTGGTGTTCCAGCCGGTGAAATCGGTTGGCGTGGTCGGCGATGGCCGTCGTTACGCCTGGGTCGTGGCCCTGCGTGCCGTAGAAACCATCGACTTCATGACCGCACGTTGGGCTCACCTGCCTTACGAACTGCTGGAAACCGTTTCCGGCCGCATCATCAATGAAATCGAAGGCATCTCCCGCGTCACTTACGACGTGTCGAGCAAGCCGCCGGCGACGATTGAGTGGGAATAATGCCCTCGGCCTCAGGGCGGATCGGTTGAAACAAAAAACGCCTGGTGCTTATACATCAGGCGTTTTTTTTGGGGTTCTATTAGTGCTTCGGAGCAAACGGCTACTCAGTGAGACTTGCTGGCATTTTTGGTGGGAGCACTGGAGCAAGGGGCGTAGTTCTCAATCGATCGCTAAGGCTGGCGTACGTATCAGAGAAACTGTGATCGAATCAAATCTGTATCGAACGGTGTTATCCCTTGCTCAGGCGCAAACACTGCATTTGCTTGCTCCGGCGAAGCAACTCGTTCCCCTCGTGCTCGTACATGCAAGTCGAACAGCGTTGCCAAATCCGGCCGTGGCGTATGAACCAAGGCCCGCAGCATCAACGATACCCCACTGAGATTGTTCCCGACGTTGTTCCACCGCGGCGATGAAGTGAGTCCCAGATCGGCCCAAATCGTGCGTCGTTCCTGTAAATCCATCACGAAGGGCAGACAGATAATTGTGTCGGATGCGATATCGACACGGTCGAACACGGTTCGCGGCTCGAATATTTCACCCGATGCCGTATCGGTGCGGGCCATCCAGCCAGCGAAACATTCTGGAAGATCGCAGTACGGTTGTGTGGTGTATGAGTTGATGGACGTGACGACGTAGCGAATACCTCTGTCGACGAGGGCATCTACATCGAGGTCGATGAACTCCGAAGCGCCGTCGGGCGCGTCGGTGATGTCGCCGCTGTGGCAACCGCCGAAATCCTTCAGGTTGTAGTACGCGACCGTTTGCTTGAATACGAAGTCGGCGTCGAAAAAAGCGGCGGACAAGTCAATATCCGTGCGCCCGGTGCCATTCTTCCACCACAAGAACAGGCGAATGAAGCGTGCATCAGGCATAGGCAACCGACTGCCTCGCACCAGCGTACGTAGCGATTTCGACGATGCACGCTGCGCCAGCGGCACCTTGTATTCGCGTAATGCGGGATCGATGAAACAGCGACCGAGTGGCGGCAGCGATGCAAAACGCGATACAAGCGCGTTTTCGCAGATTCGGGCTGCGCGAGCCAACACTTCGGCGGTGAGAGGCTCGCGGCGATCCTTGATGCCATAGACCTTGGCGAATGCGCCTTTTGGGGTGAAGGCGCGCAGGGACAGGGGGCGTGGAGCGCGTACCTGGGCGAGCAACTGCAGCAGGACAGGTGAGGACACTTGTGTTGCAACAGCCTCGAATGCGTCGAGAACCGACTCGGGGTTCGTCGCGCGCCGCAGGCTCACGTCCAGCCGTCGTGCGAATTCACCGGGACGGCTCTGTAGTAAGGGCGTGAGCGTGGCGATGTCGCGCTGGGCCAGCAGTGTTTCGACACGTGAACCAAAGGTGGCTGGCGCTTCGTCGCGGCGCGCTGCCGTGATCGCGTCGAGTGCTCGTGGGTACTTATCGGCGTAGTCGCCCGGATGCAGCACTTCAGCCAGACGCTTCCAGCGCTCGGCGTGGCGCATCACATCTTCTGTAGCATTGGGTATTGAGTCGAGCAGGCGTAATAACAGACGGCGCATCGAGCGCTTCATCGCTTTGAAACGTGTCGTAGCTGTCGCAAGTGACACGTCACCTCCACTCAGGGCAACCGCGAGTCGCAGCACATCCGTCGCCGTTTCGACGTTGCGCTCCAGGAATGCGCCCACCCGTGCGTCACCGGCTACATGCAGGATAAGTGCGCCGCCAACCTGTGCACGTATCTCCCGGAAAGGGATGGCCTCGGGCAGCAGACGGAACACATCACTTTTGTACTCCCTGACGAACCAGACAACATCAGCCGTTTCCTCTTCGGAAAGTGAAGTGCGTGATGAAACCAGCGGCTCGAGCAGTGACTCGAACTCATGGACGCTTCCCGGTTCAATAACCCAGTGTATGAAGTTGCCTTCAAGCAGTGGAGGTCGAGATTCTTCAGTCGGTGGTAGGCGCCTAAGCGTGAGGTAATGTATGACCGCGTTAAGATACAACTCCGCCTCTGTGGCCCTCAGAACCTGTTCTGGAAAGTCAGGATAGAACGGCCGGTGATGCACATGCGCGCCACTCCTCCGCCGAAGGATTTCAACAATGCCATGCAACCAGTGCTTGAGCTCTGTCGGTGACAACATGCCGATCTGCTCTATCAGCGTTTCTGATAGTACACACCGGAACGCCGCGACCTCCCGGATAGCCGACGCGACCTGAGCGCGGGTTGCACCGCCAGTACCCATCGGTACGTGAACTTTGCTACGGCGACGCAGGAATAGCTCCTGATTCATGCTTGATTTTCTCCTTGGGTCGTCGTCGTGAGCGAGCCGCAGCATCATGCCTGCAACTGATATGAAAACGCCTGCTAGAAGCAGGCGCGGTGTGGAGAGCGGAACCCCTAGTTCATAGGGGGTTAGAAGGAAGGTGTTCCATAGCCACGGAGGCATTCTACGTAAGGTTTTCGATTTTTGTCAGGTCGTTGCTTCTCTCAACGGTAACAAGCTGATTCACGATATTAATGGGGGAGGAACGACAAGTCGCTTGTCTATCATCCAGGCGGATATTGGCGTTATTGACCAACTGTGGCTTCAAGGGCGGCGACTTTCCAAGCCGGCATTGACCAGCACCCACTAGCAACAAACACCTTGAAGCCCGCGTAATTGCGGGCTTTCTGGTTTTTGGCTTTGGCGTTTTTGGCAATCACGGCCATCCGGCAATAGCACACTTGCCCTATAGCTAAGTCGATCTTCGCTCCCTAAGCTGGAAGCGTCTTCTATTGACTGAAGTACAGCCACTGTCTTGACGGATAACAAAGTCATGCGTGTTGATCAACAACATCGCGTCGAGCTCCGTTGCTCGTCATCTCCATAATTCCTGAAATACATGCAGGTAAGCGTATGTCGCCAACACATGGAAAAGCGTTTAGAAACGGAATTGCGCTGTGTCTGATGACGGGACTTTTAATCGGCTGCGCAAACTCAAACGATTTAATGGGATCGTTGAATCCCAATGGTGTAGGTGCGAAGAAATATGACGAAGCTTATCTAAAGACCACCATCATTCGTGGCAAGACCACCAAGAGCCAGATATCCCAGTTATTTGGCCCTCCCATGCAGGAGGCGGCAGACTCGGACACTATAACTAACTGGACTTATGTGAAGAGCGAGGAAGGGGTCGAGAAGTATATGAATCTCGCCCACAGATTCGTATCGCCCGAGACAGGTGGCCAAATTGCACAGGTTTCGTCCCATGTCTCCAATGCGCAGGGAACATTGAATGAGGTGGGCAGCGTGACCAGTGGCAAAACCACGCGCCAAGGCATTGTTTTGACCATCTATTTTGAAAACGATGTTGTCCAGAACTACAGCGTTGCACGTTGATTGATTCTGCACGGTTCAACGACTGGTAACTGCGACGAGTCGAGCCAACCGAATTGATCCCGCGCAAGCCTTAGAGGCTTGATCGCTACAACCGAAAAGCCGTGTGAAATCCGTTTCACACGGCTTTTTGCGTTTTTGCGCTACAGCGGTTTTGACCAGCCGCCCAGTTGCATGCCCATGTCATCCAGTGCCTGCAGCAGCGCTTTCATGCTCGGGTAGCGTTTACCGCTCACCGAAGGCCAGCCGGGGCGTTCGATGTAGAAACGCTTGCCGTCGGTCTCGATGATGGTCCGCACCAGCTGTTGCGTGCGGCTGCGATGCACGATGAAGGTCATGTTGGGTTGCTGTTTCAGGGAGTACATGCCGTAGCGCGGCAGCAGGGTTTCGAATTCCGTCATGGTGTGAGCGGTCCAGGGCGTTTCCATCTGCAGGCGCAGGTCGCCCCTGACCAGTGCCGAGCGATCATGCTCGGTACCGCCCAACGGCAGGATTTTCCCCGGGTCGACTTCGATGCCCCGCGCAGCCCCTTCGGGGACATCCTCGACGCGAATGCCGATCGCCTCTTCCAGTTCGCTGACGCCGGCCACGCCTTCGAAACTGTTGGAGTGGGAATTGCCCATCAGCGCCACCCATTTGTGTGCGCCCCGTGCAGCCTGGTCGGCGCGGATCACCAGGCGGGCAAAGTAATTCATCATTTTCTGCCGCGCTGCCTCATCGCCGGACGGAATGTCCATGCCGTTGAGGCGATAACTAGCCATGCAGTCGATAGCTTGCACGTGGATCCCCTGTTTTCTGGCCTCCCTGACCAGCTCCAGAAACGTGTAGCGCTGCAGCGGATCGGTCATGTTGCCGACGTCGAGCGCCTTGAGATACGCCTCGAGTTTTTTCGGCAGGTTGCCGGTCTGGAAGAACTCGTCCAGTGCGGCTTGATGGAAGTCCGTCAGCAAATGCTCCATGTACAGGCTCTTCACCTGTTTGCTCGCCAGCAACGCCATGTTCTCGATCAGCCATTGCTTGCTGCCTACGGCGGTGTGGCTTTCACCGATCACCAGGCCCCGGGCATGTTCGAGGATTTTCTCGATGATCTCCTCGGCGGTCGCGTCGGCTGCCAGGGTGGGGACGGGAGGGCGTTCGGGCAGGCGCAAGGTGCTGAAAAAATCCCGGGCGTCGCGGTACAGGCGTTTACGGATGCCCTTGAAGTCGCGGTAGGCATCGAACTCGTTCAGGCTGTCGTAGAAATCACGCAATGCTTCGTCATTCAGGCCGTCCGCGCCTTCCTCCAACTCCGTTTTAAGCGGCGCCGGCATGTCGTACTGCGAGGCGGGCAGGGCGAGCACCGGTCTACGGCTGCTCGATCCGGCCGTCACCGCAGGCTTGCCACCGCCACTGAGGCCGGCGCGGGGTATGGTTTCCCATTCGCCCTGAGGGTTCAGGCGTACCGGGATCGAGCGAGTAAAGCCGTGGGGATGCTCGGGATCAATCACAGCCCAGTGTCCGCTGCCGTTGATGTCGGTTTCGTAGCGTACGTAATAGGCCGTGTCGTCAATCGAGATCGCGGTCGAAGGATTCGAATCGAGCAGATAAATGCCCTGGAATTTTCCTGGCTCGTTCACCGGAGTAATCCCGTCCAGCAACTCATTGGCCTGCCAGTTCGACGGGATGACTGGTCGCGGAGTGTCTTCAAGCAGCGTTGTGGCGCTCGCCTGAGGCCAACCCATCGGCTTCAGGCCTTTTTCGATCAGCGCCTGTTTCAACTCGTCCAGTGTGTCCACGGTCAGCGATTCAGGGGGCGGGGCCAGCGGTGTATCGAGGTTGAGCCTGCCGGCGGGGGTGATTCTGATCGCGCTGTCAGCCATGTGGCGTTCGGCATTGCGGTAGACCACCAGCAGGCTGCTGCGGTAGCGCTGAAACGTGAACATTCCCGGTTCTGGCAACAGTGCGCGCAGATTTTGCGGCGTGCGGTATGCCCACGGCGTTTCCATTTGCACCCGCCAGTCGCCCTTGATCAGATTTTGAATGCTGTCGGGATCGCTCAGGCCTCCGGCAATTTCCTCGACCGGGGAGTCGGGGTAATCGGCATATTCCACCGCCAGCCCAGGGTCGCTACCGATGGCTTCGGCTTGTCCCGGCGTTACATCGTCGATGCGTACACTCAAGGCCTCGGTCTGCTCGCTGATGCCTTGATAGCCGCGAAAGGCGCTCATGTTTTCCTGATTGACCAATGCCACCCATTTGCCCGGGCCATTGAGTTCCTGATGAAAGCGAATGACTTCGCCGGCAAAGAAGCTGCGCGCCATCTGGTTGTTGGGGAAGGGCTGCAGCGAATCTTTGTTGATGTTGTAAGTGGTCGACAGGTCGATCGCCTGAAGTCGGATGCGCTGGGCGTTGGCGGCCTTCACCAGCGCCATCAGGTTGAATTTGCCGTCCGGGTCGTTGCCGGCCCGGAAGTCGATTCTGTTCAGGTAGTCTCGCAGTTCCTCGGACATTTCCCCGGTGCGGGCGAACGCATCCAGATCCAGTTGATTGACGTTGGCCAGCAACTCTTGCAGGTACAGGGTCTTCACACCGCTGCGGGCGAGATGCGGCATGTGTTCGATCAGCAGTTTCTTGCTGCCGATGCTGCCACGGCTTTCACCGATCACCAGCCCGGGTTTCTCCGCCAGCGCGACGTCGAACAATTCGCTCGGGGAGGCGACGGGCTCCGGCGGCAGTACATGCAGGCGTGGAGCCGGCGGGTGCAGTTCATACCAAGCGTTGGCATCGCTGATCAGCGTCGCACGTGCTTGTTCCTGCGCCAGGTCGAACTCGCTTAACGAGATCACCTCATGCGCATGCGGCATGAGTGCATTGCCTGCTTCGGTTTCGGGCCTGATCACGCTGTGCATGTCGATGCCGCCCAGGGTCCAGGCGCGGCGGAACTGGGCTTGCAGATCCGGACCGCCGAGCGCCCAGGCGCGCATGTCGGGATCATCGAGTCCGGGAACATGGATGCCCGGCGTTTGCGCCCATGGTTCGACGGCGGGACCGCTCGCTTCACTGCCACCGGCGATCATGGGGATATCGAGACCGCCGCGAAGCCCCAACCTGGGCGCCACCTCCCAGGCACCGTCAGCGTTCAGCCGGACGGGGATCGAGCCGGAAAAGGCGTCGGGCCGGGCGGGATCAATGATTGCCCAGTTGCCACGTCCATTCAGGTTTTCTTCAAAACGCACGTAGTAGGCGCTGTCACCAAGGCTGATTGCGGACGAGGGATTGGATGCCAGTCGATGGATACCACGGAATTTGCCCGGCTCGCTGATCAGCGTGTCCTCGCCCAAGACCCGGTTGATCTTGAACGATTGCGGGATGTCCGTGGCAGGTGTCTGCGCTACGGGAAGATCAGTCGGGATCGGGGGCGCCTGCACCGCCGGTGGTGCAGGTTCAGATTGATTGCTCTCGATCAGGTCGGCCATTTCCGCCGCTTCGGCGGCATCCACCTCGGGGCCGACTTCGACCAGCGATCCCGGACCCTTGAGGACCAGCAGGTTGAACAGCATGTCGATGCCGCTGAGGACTGCACCGAGGATTCCGGCCTTGCGCTCGGTGGCGGTTTTGCCATTGACCGCCTGATCAATATTCAAGCCCATGTTGGCAATGCTGGCGCCAATCACCGGCAATGCGATTGGCCAGCCGACCACGGCCATCGGCCCGAACACCTTGACCCCGGCGCTGAGGTAGCCGATCCACAGCTTCTTGCGCTGGTCGCCATTGGAGGTCAGGGACAGGCTGGCCTCGGCAAACATCGCCGCGCGGGTCGAGTCGCTCAGCCAGGTGAAGGCGTCGCCGCTGACCGCGAGGTTGTCCTGATTGATCAGCGAGTGGTCGTAGCGGCCCCACGTTGCTACCAGGCGATTCATCAGCTCGCCAAGGTTGGCGTTGATCTGCTGCCGGTCGGCCAGCGAGAAATGCGCAAGGAATGTTTCGCGGGCAGCGCGTTTGTTCATCCGCTGCAGGATCCAGAAGTGCAGGTCGGTGGCAGTTTCCAGTACCTGAAAAGCGTCGCTGTCACCGGGCAGATAGAGGATCTGCCGACCCTGGGACGCGACGAATCGCAGAACATTGATCGCGGCATAACCGGCCAGATCCAGCCTGCGCACGCTGTTCGGACAACGCTGTTGTGCCTGCAGCATGGCCAGGTTCACCGGCCAGGTCAGCGGGCCGATCACCGCTCGCGTGACGAACAGAAAATCCGCGTCGCTCAGCTGACGTTGGTCCCGCGCCTGCAGGGCTTTGATCAGGAAATTGCACTTGGCCAGGGTACGAAAGTCGCTGCCGCTGGTGTTCCAGAAAGCGTTCAGTTGTTCGTCGTACAGCGCGCTGAAGTCGATGCTCCAGAAGTCCTTGAGCACGTCGTTGCCGTGCAGGCGCACTTCATTGCGCTCATCGAAGGTGCGGGCCTCGGGGCCGGCAGTGTAGAAGCCGCCATAGACGTCGAGCAGGTCGGCGTTGTCCTGATCAGCGACGCGGAAGCGGTGAATCACCAATTGGGTCAGGGTCATGCTTGAAGTGGGCGTGGCGTGCACATGCTCCCAGCCGGTGAAGGCTTTCGAACTGCTTTGCGAGGCGTCGAAGCGGTGGAAATACACTTGATCCGGGTCGAGGCCGTGAACCTGGTATTTGCTCAGCAAGTCGTTGGCGACCTGTCGAGCGGCATCCTGCAGGCTCGGGCAGGTCTGGATGACGGTGGCGGCAATCGCCTTGAGCGCGGCCTTGTCGGCGGCGTTGGGCATCGGGCTTGGCATGTGGTTGAACTCTCTATCCATGAGAAACGGGTGGCACAGGATGGCCCGGCTGTTTGAGGCATGTGCACTACATAGTTATGTCACTTGAGCGCTCGAAATCGTGTACGCGCGAGGCGCAACTGCGTCCATCCGCCGCGCTGCCCTTACTGTTTCGCAATTGCAGGTGTATCGTATTTGCCTTTTGCGGGCCCGGCGCCCGAAGCAGATACGTGAGGTAGTTGAGTTCATGTCCTTTACCCGTCGCCAAATCCTCGGTGGCCTGGCCGGTCTTGTTGTCGTTGGTGTCGGAGCAGGAGGCGCGTCGCGCTACTGGCTGGGCAAGATGGCCGATGCTGACGCGGGCCACGACTACGAGCTGATTGCGGCGCCACTGGACGTTGAATTGGTGCCAGGGCACAAGACCGAGGCGTGGGCGTTCGGCCCGTCGGCGCCGGGCACTGAACTGCGCGTGCGTCAGGGCGAGTGGCTGCGGGTGCGTTTCATCAACCACCTGCCGGTGGCGACCACCATTCACTGGCACGGCATTCGTCTGCCGCTGGAGATGGACGGTGTGCCGTACGTCTCGCAACTGCCGGTGCTGCCCGGTGAATACTTCGATTACAAATTCCGCGTGCCGGACGCCGGCAGCTACTGGTATCACCCGCACGTCAGCAGCAGCGAAGAGCTGGGACGCGGGCTGGTCGGGCCGTTGATTGTCGAAGAGCGCGAGCCGACCGGTTTCAAGTACGAAAAGACCCTGAGTCTGAAGAATTGGCACATCGACGATGAGGGTCATTTCGTCGAGTTCAGTGTTCCGCGCGAAGCGGCGCGTGGCGGTACGGCGGGGCGGCTGTCGACCATCAACGGCGTGCCCTCGCCGGTGATCGAATTGCCGGCCGGGCAGATCACCCGGGTGCGTTTGCTCAACCTCGATAACACGCTGACCTATCGCATCAACATCCCCGGCGTCGAAGCGCAGATTTATGCGCTGGACGGAAACCCGGTCGAGCCGCGGCCGCTGGGCAAGGAATACTGGCTCGGCCCGGGCATGCGTATTTGTCTGGCGATCAAGGCGCCGCCGGCCGGTGAAGAGTTGTCGCTGCGCAATGGCCCGGTGCGTCTGGGGACTTTGCGTTCGGTGGCCAATAACGATGCGCCGACCGAGTGGCCGAAAGCCTTGCCCGCCAACCCGGTGGCCGAGCCGGATCTGGCGAATGCCGAGAAACTCAACTTCAATTTCGAATGGGTCGGTTCGGTGTCGGTGAATGTCGACAACGGCAAACCGCCGAGCCTGTGGCAGATCAACGGCAAGGCCTGGGACATCACTGACAAGACCTGCGCCGATCGGCCGATTGCCAGCCTGAAGCTGGGCCAGAGCTACATCTTCGAACTGAAGAACATGACTCAGTATCAGCACCCGATCCACCTGCACGGCATGAGCTTCAAGGTGATTGCGTCGAACCGGCACAAGATCACCCCGTACTTCACCGACACCTACCTGCTGGGCAAGAACGAGCGTGCGCAAGTGGCGCTGGTGGCGGATAACCCGGGGGTGTGGATGTTTCACTGCCACGTGATCGACCACATGGAAACCGGCCTGATGGCCGCCATCGAGGTGAAGTGATGCGCCAGATTCGCCCCGCCACGATCATCGACCGCAGCCGTGACCGCGATTTCATGCGAGAAGCACTGGCCCTCGCCGCGCAAGGCGCAGCCCTGGGCGAAGTGCCGGTGGGCGCGGTGCTGGTGCAGGACGGCGAAATCATCGGGCGTGGCTACAACTGTCCGATTACCACCAGCGACCCCAGTGCCCACGCGGAAATGGTCGCGATCCGCGCCGCTGCGCAAGCCGTCAGCAACTATCGCCTGCCCGGCAGCACGCTGTACGTGACGCTGGAACCGTGCAGCATGTGCGCCGGGCTGATCGTGCATTCGCGCATTGCGCGGGTGGTGTATGGCGCATTGGAGCCGAAGGCCGGGATTGTGCAGAGTCAGGGGCAGTTTTTTACCCAGGGCTTTTTGAATCACCGGGTGTTGTATGAGGGTGGGGTACTGGCCGAAGAATGTGGTGCAGTGCTGACCGAATTCTTCCGCGCCCGGCGCGCAAAGCCATCTGAATAAACACCACCCCCAACTGTAGGAGTGAGCCTGCTCGCGATAGCGGTCTGACATGCAACATTGCTTTGACTGTCAGACCGCTATCGCGAGCAGGCTCACTCCTACAAGGTTATGCGGTGTTTGAGAGGGTTACTTACGGGCGACAATCACCGCCCGCATCGGCGCCGGCAGCCCTTCGATGGTCTTGCTGTGATCTTCCGGATCAAGGAAGTCACTCAGCGACTGATACTTCATCCATTCGGTGCCTCGTTGTTCATCGACCGTCGTCATGCTGACGTCGACACAACGAATATCGGTGAAGCCTGCTCGGCGCAGCCACAATTCCAGCGCCGGCACCGATGGCAGGAACCACACGTTGCGCATCTGCGCGTAACGGTCTTCCGGCACCAGCACCTGATGCTTGTCGCCTTCGACCACCAGGGTTTCCAGCACCAGTTCGCCGCCCTTGACCAGGCAATCCTTGAGCGCCAGCAAATGCTCGATCGGTGAACGACGGTGGTAGAACACGCCCATCGAGAACACCGTATCGAAGCCTTCCAGGTTCGGCGGCAGGTCTTCGAACGGGAACGGCAAGTGCCACGCGTTCGGCTCGGAGAGATAGCGCTGCACGGCCTGGAACTGGCAGAAGAATAGCCAGTTCGGATCGACGCCGATCACGCTGTCGGCACCGGCGCCGAGCATGCGCCACATGTAGTAACCGTTGCCGCAACCGACATCGAGGATGCGTTTGCCCTTCAGATCCAGATGCGGAGCGACCCGCGACCACTTCCAGTCCGAGCGCCATTCGGTGTCGACGTGCACGCCGAACAGGTCGAACGGCCCCTTGCGCCACGGCGACAGGCCCATCAGTGCGGTGCGCATTTGTGCACGGGTTTCATCGTCGCAATCGGTGTCGAGTTTCAGGCCGTTGAGCAGATCGACTTCGCTCGGCTGGATCTTCGGCAACGCGTCCAGCGCACTCTGCCAGCGCTCCAGATCGCCGTGGCCTTTCTCCATTTTCTTGTCGAGTTGCCCTTGCAGGGTGTTGGCCCAGTCGGCCAGCGGCGTGCCGGCCAGACGGCGGGCGAGGGGGGACAGATCAATCATGGCAAGGCAATCAACGAGGCAAAGTTAAGACACTGGAACCACGGCACGACTTTCGAGAACCCGGCGGCCAGCAGGCGTTCGCGGTGTTCTTCGAGGCTGTCGGGCTTCATGACGTTTTCGATGGCGCTGCGCTTCTGGGCAATTTCCAGTTCGCTGTAGCCGTTGGCGCGTTTGAACGCGACGTGCAGATCGGTGAGCAGCGCGTGCTCTTGCGCATCGTTGAAGCGCAGCTTCTCCGACAGAATCAGCGCGCCGCCGGGCAGCAGCGATTGGCGGATACGCGAGAGCAACGCGGTGCGCTGTTCCGGGGCGATGAATTGCAGGGTGAAGTTCAGCGCCACCACCGAGGCCGGTTTGAATTCGAGCGCGAGAATGTCGCCTTCGATCACTTCGACCGGCAGCAGCTCCTGGAACATCGAATCCTGACCGTTGAGGTATTCGCGGCAGCGTTCGACCATCGCCGCCGAGTTATCCACCGCGATCACCCGGCAACCGTCGGTGCGCACGTGACGGCGCAGGGCCTGAGTCACCGCGCCGAGCGATGAGCCGAGATCGTAAAGGACACTGTTTGGCTGGGCGAACTGCGCAGCCAGCACGCCGAGGTTTTCGACGATGGTCGGGTAACCCGGCACCGAGCGCTTGATCATGTCCGGGAACACCCGCACCACGTCCTCGTTGAAGGCGAAGTCAGGCACCTGGGCCATCGGCTGGGCGAAAATGCGATCGGGTTCTTTGCTCACGGCGGTTCCGGCGGTGTCGGTGGAAAAGGCCGGCATTTTAGCCAAAGTGGCGTCGGGATGCTTGGGTTGTCTGATAAACCGCCGCACGCACGCCTGAAACACATACCTGTGGCGAGGGAGCTTGCTCCCGCTGGGTTGCGAAGCGACCCCAATTCCGGGGCACGCGATACTGCAGGTATACCTCGTACTCAGGTTTTACGACTGCTGCGCAGCCGAGCGGGAGCAAGCTCCCTCGCCACAACGGTTTCATCGTTTGGCGGGGGAAAACGCCGAAGCGGCAATCCCCCACTGGCCCAGCCAGTAGCTGAGGATGATCACGTATGGGGCCGCATGAAATGGCGATACGAAGCGATCAATGCCGATCACGCTGTCGGAGAACACGAACGCCACCGCGCCCGCCGCCGCCAGCAGCGCCGAACGCTTGGGCACGTCGGTGCCGAGGCGGGCGAGGGCGCGCCAGAGCATGGCGCTGATCGCGGTGCCGTAGACGACCACCGGCACCAGCAATGGCCCAAGACCGCTGGAAATCAGCAGCCCCAGCAGCACCGCGCCCACGCCGAGCGCGAGCACCAGCGGCAAGAGTGCCAGACGTTTGCAATCGCTGAGGTAAGCCTTGAGATAGGCCAGGTGCGCAACCAGAAACGCACCCAGGCCAAACACGAACAAATCCCCCGGCCACGCCAGCAACACGTCACCGAGCAAAGAGAAAATCAGCCCCAGACTGATCCAGCGCCGATAGTCGCTGGGTGGCGCATCGTGCAGCCAGCCGAGCAGCGCCAGCACCGGCAGCGGTTTGACCAACAGGCACAATAGCGCCGCATGGGTGCTTACGCCGTAGAGAAAGGTCACCGCGCCCATCAGCGCCAGAATCAGCCAGCCCACGGTCAGTTCACCGAGATGGCGCAGTCGAAGGTTTCCACTGGTGTTACTTCGGGCTCCCAAGGTTGCTGCGAGGTCAGGCGCAGGCGGCCGGTGCCAGTGGCAAAGGCTTGGAAACGCCAGGTGGAAAAACCGCCCGCGCCGACCATGCCGGAATCTTTCGGGCTGCTGTAAACCTCGGGGCTGAGGGCATGGAGCACACCGCCCGCCGAATCCTGAATCGCCCAGCGGTAACCCGTGGTCGGATTGCTTGGCAGCATCACGATCAGGTTTTGTCCGTTGGTCAGCCGCACGGGGCATTCGCTCTGTTTTTCCACGGTCACGTTGTGTTTCGGCTGCGTGGCGCAGGCGGCCAGCAGGGAAAGGGCGAGGGGGACGAACAGGCGAGTGGGGGACATAGGCTCAGTGGCTCCGGTGTTGGCGACGAACGGCGAGCATAACTGAAGATGAGACAAAGTGTGACCGTCAGGCAGGTCCAGTGCTGTCAGCACTGACGCCATCGCGAGCAGGCTCACTCCTACAGTGGCAGTCGGTGTTCACAATATTTGTGTTCACTACAAAACCCTGTAGGAGTGAGCCTGCTCGCGAAAGCGGTGTATCAGACACTACATGATGATCAGAACAGCACCTTCGCCACATCCGCAAAGCGCTTGGCAAAGTGCACGGTAATCCCCTCTTTCAGATAGTCCGGCAGTTCTTCGAAGTTACCGCGGTTCGGTTCGGGCAGGATCAGCTCGAAAATCTTCTGCCGCCGCGCCGCGATGACTTTCTCGCGCACCCCGCCAATCGGCAGCACATGCCCGGTCAGGGTCAGTTCGCCGGTCATCGCCACGCCTTTTTTCGGCGCCTGGTTGCGTGCGAGCGAAAGCAGGGCACTGGCCATGGTCACGCCGGCGCTTGGGCCGTCTTTCGGTGTCGCGCCTTCCGGCACATGCAGGTGGACGAAGGCTTCGTCGAAGAACTTCGGATCGCCGCCGAACGATTTGAGGTGCGAGCTGACGTAGCTGTAGGCGATCTCCGCCGACTCTTTCATCACATCACCCAGTTGCCCGGTGAGTTTGAACCCACGATTGAGCGTGTGAATCCGCGTCGCTTCGATCGGCAGGGTCGCGCCGCCCATGCTGGTCCAGGCCAGGCCAGTGATCACGCCTGTGCCGGACAGCACCTGTTCGTTGCGGAACACCGGATGGCCCAGCGAGGCTTCGAGATCTTTCGGGCCGAGCTTGATCACCGCTTTCGGGTCGTCGATCAGCTTCATCACCGCTTTGCGCACCAGTTTGCCCATCTGTTTTTCCAGTTGGCGCACCCCGGCTTCACGGGCGTAACCGTCGATCAAGGCTTTGAGCGCGCTGTCGCTGATGCTCAGGCTGGCCTTGGACACGCCGGCCTTTTCCAGCAGCTTCGGCCACAGGTGGCGCTTGGCGATGGCGACTTTTTCTTCGGTGATGTAGCCCGACAGGCGAATCACTTCCATCCGGTCCAGCAACGGGCCGGGAATCGAATCCAGGGTGTTGGCGGTGCACACGAACAGGACTTTCGACAGATCCATGCGCAAGTCGAGGTAATGGTCGAGGAATTCGACGTTCTGCTCCGGATCGAGTGTTTCCAGCAGCGCCGAGGCCGGGTCGCCCTGGTAGCTCTGGCCCATCTTGTCGATCTCGTCGAGCATGATCACCGGGTTCATCACTTCGACGTCTTTCAACGCCTGCACCAGTTTGCCCGGCTGCGCGCCGATGTAGGTGCGGCGGTGGCCCTTGATCTCGGCTTCGTCACGCATGCCGCCGAGGCTGAAGCGGTAGAACGGTCGGCCGAGGGATTCGGCGATGGATTTGCCGACGCTGGTTTTACCCACGCCCGGCGGGCCGACCAGCAGCACGATCGAGCCGCTGATCTCGCCTTTGTAGGCACCGACGGCGAGGAATTCGAGGATGCGATCCTTGATGTCATCGAGGCCGGCGTGGTGTTTGTCGAGCACCTTGCGCGCGTGCTTGAGGTCGAGTTTGTCCTCGCCGTACACGCCCCACGGCACCGAAGTCGCCCAGTCGAGGTAGTTGCGGGTGACCGCGTACTCCGGTGATCCGGTTTCGAGGATCGACAGCTTGTTCATTTCCTCTTCGAGGCGTTTCTGTACCTGCGCCGGCAGGACTTTGCCTTCCAGGCGTTGCTCGAATTGTTCAAGGTCGGCGCTGCGGTCGTCCTTGGTCAGGCCGAGTTCCTGCTGGATGACCTTGAGTTGTTCCTTGAGGAAGAACTCGCGCTGATGCTCGCCAATCTTGCGATTGACCTCGGCGGAGATCTCTTTCTGCAGGCGCGCGACTTCAACTTCCTTGCGCAGCATCGGCAGGACTTTTTCCATGCGCTTGAGCATCGGCACGCAGTCGAGCACTTCTTGCAGCTCGGAACCGGTGGCGGAGGTCAGGGCGGCGGCGAAGTCGGTCAGCGGCGACGGATCGTTGGGGCTGAAGCGGTTGAGGTAGTTCTTCAGCTCTTCGCTGTACAACGGGTTCAGCGGCAGCAGTTCCTTGATCGCGTTGATCAGCGCCATGCCGTAGGCCTTGACCTCATCGGTCGGCTCGGTCGGCTGGTGCGGGTATTCGACTTCCACCAGGTACGGTGGACGATGGTGCTTGAGCCAGGTCTTGATGCGTACGCGGCTCAGGCCCTGGGCGACGAACTGCAGTTTGCCGTTTTCACGGCTGGCGTGGTGCACCTTCACCAACGTGCCGTATTGCGGCAGGGCTTTGGTGTTGAAGTGGCGCGGGTCTTCCTGGGGTGTGTCCATGAAGAACAGGGCCAGGGAGTGGTGTTCGGATTTGCTCACCAGATCGAGCGTTTCGGCCCAGGGTTCTTCGTTGACGATGACTGGCAGCACTTGGGCCGGGAAGAACGGGCGATTGTGGATCGGGATGACGTAGACCTTGTCCGGCAGGTTCTGGCCGGGCAGGGCGAGGCCTTTGCCGGTGGAGTGGTGTTCGATGTGGTCAGCTTCGGTGTAGTCGTCGGGGTTGTCCGGGAATTCTTGCTGGTCGCTCATTGGGGCACCTGCGCAATGGGGTATGGGTCTTAGATGGGGCAGGCTTTGGGTGGTTTCAATGGGGGTGGGTGTTTCTGCTTGTGTGTTCAGGGTTTTGACAGGGGGCTCGCTTTGGACTTGGCGGCCTTTGGGCCGACCAGGTTCTTGGTTTTTTTTGTACATATCCGTTTTTTTGGTAACGGCTACTTAGGGTTTCGCCCTTACGGCGACTCACTTTTTTACAAGCGCCTAAAAAAGTAAGCAAAAAACGCTTGCTCCTGCGTTCGGCCCGCTCGCTGGGGCTCGGGGTTCCTTCGTTCCGGGATTGATCCGTGGGGCAGCGCCTCCGGTTTGCTTCGCTGCACCTCCTCTCGCTGTGTTTGGCTGCGCCAAACGGTCGCTGCGCTCCCACCCCCCGGATCAATCCCTCCACTCAGCCTTCCGACGTCGCCCGTGGATCAAGATCAAAAGCGGTACTCGAGCTTGCGCTCATTGTGTTGAGTGGGGCGGCTGCGCCGCATGGGGCATACACAAATCAAAACTGTGGGAGCTGGCTTGCCAGCGATGGCGGCCTGACAGCCGACCAATCTCTAACTGACCACACCCATTCCAACTGTAGGAGTGAGCCTGCTCGCGATGGCGGCCTGACAGCCGACCGATCTCCAACTGACCACACCCATTCCAACTGTAGGAGTGAGCCTGCTCGCGATGGCGGCCTGCGAGCCGACCAGTCTCCACCTGACTCACCCAATTCTACTGTGGGAGCGGGCTTGCTCGCGAAAGCGGTGTGTCAGTCACCGCAAGTGTTGGGTGTGCTGACGCTTTCGCGAGCAAGCCCGCTCCCACTATGGCTCAGCTGTGTGCTGCAGATTGGGTGATTTCCACATTATCCAGCACCCGATTCACCGCCAGTTCAGCCAGCATGATGATCTGCTGGATCGCCAGTATCGTCTGTCGCTGCGGGCTGTCTACATAGGCCGCAATGTCGCTGGTCATGATGCTCGCCGAGGCCAGTGATTCGCAGGCGTGGGCCAGCAGGCTTTCGTTGTCCATGTCCGGGGCGACCTGGAACATGCTGCTGGGTTTGTGGAATCTCACAGCGGCGGCGGAGGGTTTCAGGTAGTGATCCAGCGCACGTTCGGCGGCGTCGTGGAGTTTTCTGGAATCGAGGGATTCGTAGGGGGAGGTTTCGGGGGGATTCGGTGTGGGTTTGATCATGATGAATTCTCAGTTGGTGAAGTGGAGCTACCTTCGATTGCCGCGACGCAATCTGAGGTGGCAGCTGTACGCGGGTTCGCGGACCGATAACTGAGAAATCGGCATACCTCCCTAGAAAGGTATCCCGCGCACAGCCGCCATGAAACAACTAACAGACACCGGCAGGTGCTGTCAGGTTGGCGATTATGCATCAGTTATCAGGCCGCGACGCCCGTTCGCTGAATTTCCAGCGATCTTCAAAGCCTATCCAGCCGACTTCCGAAGCACAACCGACGCGACTTGTCAGAAAACTCCCGCATGTGACGCGCTTCTGTAGGACGGACACCGTCCATTGTGGGAGCGGGCTTGCTCGCGAAGGCGGTGTGTCAGTCGGCAAATTAATTGGCTGACACACCGCTTTCGCGAGCAAGCCCGCTCCCACAGGTTTTTCAGTGAGTTCAGAAAAGCTGTGTGCAACAAAAAAGGCGATGCCCCTCACGGAACATCGCCTTTCTATTACCGCCGCTAAAACTTATTCCGGCAGTTTGTACGCAATCACGTAGTCACCCATCTTGGTGCCCAGCGAACCGTGACCACCCACCACCAGCAGGACGTATTGCTTGCCGTCCTTGCCGGTGTAGGTCATCGGGGTCGCTTGGCCGCCGGCAGGCAGACGCGATTTCCACAGCTCTTTACCAGTGTTCACGTCGTAGGCGCGCAGGTACTGGTCGAGGGTGCCGCTGAGGAAGCCGACGCCGCCCGCAGTCACCATCGAGCCGCCCATGCTTGGCACGCCAAGGGTGAAGCCGATCGGGATTGGCGAGCTGTCGCGGCTGGTGCCGTTCTTGCGTTTCCACACGACTTTGCCGGTGGTCAGGTCGATACCGGCGACGTAGCCCCAGGCCGGGGCCTGGCACGGTACGCCGAAGGGCGACATGAACGGGTGCATGGTCACCGCGTATGGCGCGCCAGTGTTTGGCTGGATACCGGCGGTTTCGCTTTCGCGTTTGCTGTCGGCGGCCACTTCGGCGCGCGGGATCATCTTCGAGACGAAGGCCATGTAGTTCGGGCTGGTGAACAGCATCTGGCGAACCGGGTCGACCGAGACGCCGCCCCAGTTGAACACGCCGACGTTACCCGGGTAGATCAGGCTGCCCTGTTCCGACGGAGGCGTGTATTGGCCTTCGTAGCGCAGTTCCTTGAACTGGATGCGGCACAGCATCTGGTCGAACGGGCTCGCGCCCCACATGGCTTTTTCGGTCAGTTCCGGGGCCAGCAGGTTGAGGTCCGAACGGGCCTGGGTCGGTGCGGTGTGGTCGCCTTTCACGGCGCCTTGCGGAACCGGGATTTCGCGGATCGGGATGATTGGCGTGCCGTCACGACGGTCGAGGACGTACAGGCTGCCCTGCTTGGTCGGGGCGATCAGCGCCGGTTTCACGCCGTCGGCGGTTTTCATGTCGAGCAGGGTTGGCTGGCTGCCAACGTCCATGTCCCACAGGTCGTGGTGGGTGAACTGGTAGTTCCAGCGCACTTTACCGGTGGCCAGGTCCAGCGCGACGATGCCGGCGCTGAATTTCTCGGCGCCTGGGGTGCGGTCGGCGCCCCACTGGTCCGGAGTCTGGTTGCCCAGTGGCAGATAAACCATGCCGAGTTTTTCATCGACGCTGGCCAGCGACCACATGTTCGCCGAGTTGCGGCTGTAGATTTCGCCCGGCGCCAAAGGCTCGGTGGCGTCTGGCTTGTCGCTGTCCCAGTTCCACACGAGGTGGCCGTCGTGCACGTCGAAGGCGCGGATCACGCCCGATGGCTCGTTGGTCGATTCGTTGTCGGTGACGTGACCGCCCATGATCACCAGATCACGGGTAATCGCCGCTGGCGAGGTGGAGTAGTAGCCACCGGCGGTGAACGGGCCGATGCCCTGGGTCAGGTCGACCACGCCGTTTTTGCCGAAGCCTTCGCAGATCTTGCCGGTGTCGGCGTTCAGTGCGATCAGGCGTGCATCGGCGGTTGGCAGGTACAGACGACGCGGGCAGGCCTGGGCAACGGCTTTGCCGGCTTCGGAGATAACGGCCGAAGCGGCGTTATCAGCTTTCGCGTAGGCGGCTTCGTCGTAGTACGACACGCCACGGCAGGTCATGTGGGCGAAGCCCTTGAAGCCCACCGGGCTCTTGATCTGCGGGTCGAAGCGCCAGATTTCCTTGCCGGTGTCCGGGTCCAGTGCCAGCACTTTGCTGTGCGCGGTGCAGGCATAGATCATGCCGTTGACTTTGAGCGGGGTGTTTTCGTTGGTCAGCTCGACCGGGTCATCAGACGTCGGCAGGTCGCCGGTCTGGATGCGCCAGGCCTCTTTCAGCTTGCCGACGTTGGCCGGGGTGATCTGCTTCAGCGGCGAGTAGCGGTCACCGAACTCGGTGCGGCCATAAGCCTGCCATTCGCCATCCGGCATGGCTGGCGCGGTGCTGGTCATGTCTGCGGTGTCGCGGCCCAGTTCGCCAAAGGTTTCCCCGGGGTGGGTGAACAGGCTGGCCAGGGCAGTGACGCCGGCCAGCACCACAGCCACGCTCAGACCACCCGTGCCCATCGGCGCCGGGCCGGCAAGCAGCAGCGGACGACGGAACCACGGCAGCAACATCACGATGCCGAGGACAAACCACAGTGCCAGACGCGGCACCAGTTGCCACCAGTCCAGACCGACTTCCCACAAGGCCCAGACCGTGCTGGCGAACAACACGATGGCGTACAGGCCCAGCGCTGCGCGACGACGCAGCAACAACAGAATGCCGCTCAGCGCAATGCCGATACCGGCCAGCAGGTAGTACAGCGAGCCGCCGAGCATGCTCAGCTTGACTCCCCCGGCCAGCATGGCCAGGCCCATCAGTAGAAGCAGAATGCCGAGCAGGCTCGGTAACAGACGGCCCCGACTCGAAGCACTTTCAGTGCTCATAGTGTGATTCTCCGTGACGTTTATTTAGTCCCGCGCTTTAGTCACTTTAGATGACGATTGGGCGCAGGTATGGTTCAGATAAAAACTTGTCTAGCTAACGAATTTCATAAATCCCCTGTGGGGGCGGGCTTGCTCGCGAAAGCGGTGTGTCAGAAGGCTGATGCATCGACTGACACGCCGCCTTCGCGGGCAAGCCCGCTCCCAACTTGGGATTTGCGTAAATCTTTAGAACGAAGACTGGATCTTGATCCCCGCGATCAGTGCGTCATCGACCTCGTTCACGCCGCCCGGATGGCGGATGTATTGCAGGTTCGGGCGCACGGTCAGCCAGTTGGCGAGGTGCACGCCGTAATACAGTTCGGCGCTGTATTCGGTGTCCTGCGGCGGCAGGAAGGACGGGTCGTCATAGTCGTAGACGGCGTGCGCCTGATTGCTCGCTTCGGCGTTCTTGCGGAAGGCCGGGTTGACGTGGACGCGGGCCAGGGCGAAACCGATGTCGTCCTTCGCGCGGGCATCGAACGGGCCTTTGTAGACCACGCCGGCCTGCACGTAGTTGTCGATCGCGTTGGTTTTCTTGTCGTGCATCGTCGCGTTGGCGAACACGCTCAAGCCGCGCGAGTGATCGCTGGCGATGCTGGTGATTTGCTGCTGGGCGCCGAACCACACGCCGTGCTTGCTCGACGCGCTGCGGTAGGCTTCGCCGCTCAGTGCGGCGGGCTGGCCGTTCTGGTCTTTATAGACGTCAGAGGCCTTGGCGCTGCTGTAGTAGTAACCGGCACGGTATTCGCCCGGCAGGTCGTTGAGCTTCGGCGTCCACACCAGTTCCACCGGCAACACGGCGCCCTGGGTGCCGCTGCCGCTGAGTTTGAAGCCGTTGCCGCGGTCAAGGTTCGACGGGTTCTGCTCGTAGGCGCCGACCTGCGCGTACAGCTCCGGGGTCAGGTGATATTTGACCCGCAGTGCCCACTGGCTGACCGGCCAGTTGTACCAGATGCCGCCGACCCAGTTGCCGACCTGCGAGCCGCAGAACGCCAGGTTCTGGAAGTCGCACGGGAAGCTGTTGAAGTCTTCGCCTTCGCCGAAGCGGCCGACCTTGATGTCGAGCTTCTGGTCGAAGAATTTCTGCTGATACCACATCTGCGTCAGGCGCGTGGTCTGGCCACGGCCCCAGACTTCCTGGGCCGAGGTGAAGCCGCCAACGCGTGGATCATTGATCCGGTCATTGCTGATGTTGTTGCCGCTGCGCTTGGTGATGGTCAGCTGAAATTCGGCATCGTCCCAGCCGAGGATTTTTTGCAGGTCCAGGTGCGTGCCCAGACCGAACTGATCGCTGTAGCGCGCGGTGCGTTCGTGGTCGTAGCCGCCGTGCAGGTTGCTGCCCATTTCGCCGGTGTAATCGAGTTTGAAGTCGTAGCCTTTTTCCGCCAGCTCGGTACGCGTGCCGTTCCAGTCACCGAGCATCCACGGTGAGTCACTGTCGAAGGCGGGAGCCGCCTGGGCGTACGTGGCGAAGCCGAGCGCGGTGCAGCCGCCGAGCAGGCGCAGGGTTGAGATAGCGCTGTCTCGGGAGAAGGAAAAATCAGGCATGGGTCAGTCTTTTTTTGGTGTTTTACGGGGGTAAACCGAGCGCTTCAATTTGACGCAGGCAGTGAAGCGATTCAGCTGAAGGGCGGCAGGATAATGATCTGTAACAAAAAGACAAAGGGCTTTTGCAGACATGCAGCGTTTCGGATTCGGTAACAGTGCGGCAAACGGGCGCATTGTGACGATGGCCGCAGGCTGCGATCTTCTCGGGTTGGCCTACATTTGATGCAAGGCCTTCCACCTGACCGGCCCCTCGGCTAAGGTGCGCGGCTTGTGCATTTTCACTCCGTCCAAAGGCCTGGCATGAACGACCACACTCCCGATCCGCTGCATGGCGTAACCCTTGAACAGATCCTCAATGCGCTGGTGGCGCATTACGAGTGGTCGGGGTTGGCCGAGCGCATCGATATCCGCTGCTTCAAGAGCGACCCGAGCATCAAGTCGAGCCTGACGTTCCTGCGCAAAACCCCGTGGGCGCGGGAGAAGGTCGAGCGCCTGTACGTGAAACTGATGCGCACCAAGCGTCCGCTCTGAGATGAACGCCGTTTCGCGGCGACGCCTGATCACGCTCCTCGCCAGCCTCGGCTGGAGCGGATTGAGCATTCAGCTGTACCTGATTTTCCTTGCGCGACTGAGTGTCGATGCCAGCCTGCTGGGCGGGCTGGTGAGCTTCTTCAGTTACTTCACGGTCTTGACCAACACGCTGGTGGCGACGGTGCTGACCTGCGCGATCACCCGGCGTGAATCCGCTGCGCAACGCTGGTTTCTGCAGCCATGGGTCAGCAGCGGGGTGGCGGTGAGCATTGCCGTGGTGGGGCTGGCCTACAGCATTTTGCTGCGGCATTTATGGCACCCCGAAGGCTGGCAGTTTATTGCCGATGAATTGCTGCACGACGTGATGCCGTTGCTGTTTCTTGGCTATTGGTGGTTTTGCGTACCGAAGGGTTCGTTGCGCCTGAAGCACCTGGCGCTGTGGCTGATCTATCCGCTGCTGTACTTCGTTTACGCGCTGCTGCGCGGGCATCTGCTCGGCGCGTATGCGTATCCGTTCATCGATGTGGCGCTGCTGGGTTATGCACAGGTGTTCATCAATGCCGGAGGGATATTGGTGGGGTTTGTGCTGATTGGGTTGTTGGTGATCGGGATCGACCGCTGGCGTGGGGCTGAAAAATAAGGTGTAAACCTGTGGCGAGGGAGCTTGCTCCCGCTGGGGTGCGAAGCAACCCTGAACTCGGACTACAAGTTGCGTCAGGCAAATCGCGTTCACAGGTTTTGCGACTGCTTCGCAGCCGAGCGGGAGCAAGCTCCCTCGCCACAAAGGTGTTCATCTTCCCAATGGAGTGAACATCACTCTTCTTCGGGAGTACCCTCGGCGCGCCAGTAGCCGACGGCTTTGACGAACTGTTCATTGAGCCCATGCTCATCCAGCAGCACCCGACGGATCTGCCGCGAGACCTTGGTCTCGGTCGCCACCCACGCATACAGATCGCCCTTGGGCACCTGCAGCTCTTTGACCGTGGTCAGCAGGTTGTCCTTGCCGCCCTCGCGCAACACCCAGATCACATTGACCTGCGCCGCACTCTCCAGCACTTGTTGCTCGGCACCGTTCTCCACTTCGATCACCACCAGCGCCTTGCGATTGGCCGCCAGACCTTCGAGACGGCGGGCGATGGCGGGCAGGGCGGTTTCGTCGCCGATCAGCAGGTAGCTGTCGAAGATGTCCGGCACGATCATCGAACCGCGTGGCCCGCCGATGTGCAGGAATTGCCCGGGTCTGGCCTGTTCAGCCCAGGTCGAGGCAGGGCCGTCGCCGTGCAGGACGAAGTCGATGTCCAGCTCGAGTTTTTCCAGATCGTAGCGGCGCGGGGTGTAGTCGCGCATCTCGGGCAGCGGGCCGTTGTCCTTGCCGGCGCCGAGCACCATGGTTTCCAGCGCAGCGGTTTGTTCGGCGTTCTGCGGGAACAGCAGTTTGACGTGATCGTCGGTGCCCAGGCTGATGAACCCGGCCAGTTCCGGCCCGCCAAGGGTGATGCGGCGCATGCGCGGGGTCAGGTCGACCACGCGCAGCACTTGCAGTTTGCGGCGTTTGATTTCGTGCATCACACGGTGAATGGTTTGCGTATCGACTGCAGTCATTCGGCTTTCTCCGGGGCAAATTGAACGGCAGGGCCGTCGACGATGGCTTTGGCGGTGTCGTTGAGCAGCGCGGCAACCCGTTGGATTTCTTCCGCGCTCCAGCGTCCGTGGTGCAGCTGCAAGGCGTGGCGCAGGTTGTGCACCGCCTCGTGGATTTCCGGCGGCCGGTCATGGCCGCGCAGTGAACGCTTGCTGACGTCGATGCGCATGCGCACGCCATCCAGCGCTACCGCTTGCTCGCTTAAAGACAAACGACCGGCGTCGGTCACGCTGTAGCGTTTTTTGCCGGCCTCGGCGTCGCCGCTGATCAGGTCGCTTTCTTCGAGGAACGTCAGGGTCGGGTAGATCACGCCGGGGCTGGGGCTGTAAGCGCCGTCGAACATGCCTTCGATCTGGCGGATCAGGTCATAGCCATGGCAGGGCTGCTCGGCGATCAGCGCCAGCAGCAGCAATTTCAGATCACCGGGGGCGAAGACCCGTGGGCCGCGCCCGCCGCGTTCACGGCCGGGGCGTTTTTCGAAGCCGTCACGGCCGTCGCCGTGTTCGCGGTGATGGTGGGGGGAATGATGGTCTCTCATTTTTGCCTTCTCTCTCGTCGTGTTTAGATACAACTTAAGATATATCTTTACGCCGGCGCAAGAGGTCCTGACCAACGGTGCAGATCAGATTCATCGAATCCGCAGGCGCAAAAACCGGAAAACGATCAAAAAAAACCGGTATTAAATCCCGCGGCAAAGGCGCAGTTTAGTGCTAACTCTCTAATGTCCTGTTTCGCCCTTTAATCTCGGGAAAGTGTGGTATCGGTCTTACGGAAGTTGCCGCAAAGTTCTGGCGCGTAGAGTCACATGGGTGGCGCGTTGTAGCCTGTCTCTTACAGTTGAACAGGAACTTCCCTGATTTTCGCGGTTTTTTCTCTCTCATCTAATGGCGCTCAGGCTACAAGGTCGCAGGACATTGCCTGCTTACTTTAAATATAAATTGGTTGACCATGCCTCGGCGTTGAAAGTTAACGGTGAGTCACTAACTGCTCGTGACTGTTGTGCTCATCTTGATCTTTCGATGAATCAACTAATTTATATAAGACAGGTATTCAATGATGCTCAAGAAACTCGCCTTTGCCGCCCCTCTGACCGTATTGGCCATGAGCGCCTCGATGGCGTTTGCCGCCACCGAAGCCAAGCACTCGATCAGCATCGTGGCGCACGTGCCGCCTGATGACTTCTACGCGGTGCCGGTGGATGCCGACCTGGTCAACAAGGATCAGGACATGAGCTACAACCCGTCCACCGATTCGATGCGCGAGGTCAACGGTCACTTCGACGTGCTGCACACCGCCGGCAAGGTTCACGCCCGTCTGGAAGGCGTGCCGAAGCTGATTGCCGGCAACAAAACCGTCGATCTGAAGGTCGAACTCAACGGCAAGACGCTGACCACCCTCTCTCAGGAAGTGGTCGGTGACACCGAGTCCAATACGCGCTATCGCGCACCCTTCAAGATCAGCGCTACCGGTGCCAAACCCGCCCCTGGCGACTACACCGGCGTGGTCATGCTGGTCGTGGAACCTTCGGTCTGAGGCATAACGGCAATACCTGACGTTACTTGTTCAAGTGGCGTAACCGGTCGGCAACTTGCAACTTTGAAGTTGTCCGGCCGGACTTTTACTTTCCGGTAATCAGAGTATTCGTTCATGTTTCCGATGACGCCCATCGCGGCTGCGCTTGCGTTGCTGACTTGCAGCGGCGTACTCGCGGCGCCCGCATCCGTTGATAATACGCCGCGAAGTTTGTTGGCCCAGGCCAAAGGGTTGCCGGCAGACTTTGAAGAGCACTTCTTTGATGTTCCATTGGCTGTTCGCGTAGAACTTGATCAGCAACCTCTTGGCGAGGCAATGATCGTCTTGTCGCGTGACGACCGCATTACCCTGCTCGACTTCACCGACACCAGTGACAGTCGCATCAGCGCCGCCGAGCGTGAAACCTGGGCGAGCATCCTCAAACCCGGGATCGCCCTGGGAAGTTGCAGCGGCCAATGCCCGGAGCAACTGCTGGCGGTGCACTACAACCTCGAAAGCTCGCTGCTGTCGATCGTCACGGAAAACGCCGAGCGTGATTTGCAGGCGCAACGTTTCCATGAGCAGCCGGAGGGCGGCAGCAGCGGTCTGATGCTGCGCAATCAGCTCAACCTCAACGGTGGCCAGGATCAGGATATGGGTGGCCGTTTCGGTCTGGAAGCCAGTGCCAGCCTCGGCAACTGGAGCCAGTCCTTCAACATGCAGCTGGCGCGCCTCGGCGGGCCGGACACCCAGACCTATCACGCGGTACACGAGCTCTACACCCAGCGCGAACTGCAGGGCAGTTTTTTCCGACTGGGCTATTTCACCCCCAATTCCGAAGGCCTGACCCGCCAGCCACGGTCGTTCGGCACCAGCCCCGACACGGCGGTGGGCGTGATGTACGGCAGCTCCGACAGCCTCGCTGTCGACAGCCCGCGCCCCAGCGTGTACCCGATTTTCGTCACGGCCAATCGTCAGGCGTCGGTGGAGATCTATCGCGATGGCCTGCTGATCAACACCCAGTCAGTCACTGCCGGCCTGCAGACCCTCGACACCCGGCCATTGCCCGGCGGCATCTACGAGGTCGAAGTGCGTCTGATCGAAGACGGCCAGACCACCTCGACCACCCAGGAACTGGTGTACAAACCGGTGAACTGGCGCAACCTCGACGAGCGCTGGCGCTACAACCTGTTCGCCGGGCAGGAAAGCAAATTGCTCAGCAACTGGGACGAACAGGACAGCGGTGAATTCACCGCCGGCGCCGCGCTCAACTACCTGCTGCACCCGCGAGTGATCCTCGGGTTGTCGGCACGTCAGGTGCGCGACACCTTGCAGTACGGCACCTCGATCGACTGGAGCCTGGCCGACAGCGTCAGTTTTTTCGCCAACCTCTATCAGACCGAGGATCACGGCACCGGCGCCGATGTGCAGGGCCTGTACAACTACGGCGCCGGCAGCCTGGTGATCAGCCACAACCGCAGTTGGCTCGACACCCGCAACAGTTACGACACGCTGCCCGACGGCACCCGCGTGCGTCAGCGCAATGTGTTCATCGGCGAAACCAGCAATTCGTCGCTGGCGATCAACCATCGCCTCAGCCGTAAGAATTCCTTGAGCGCACGGGTTTCGCACAGCGAAGGCAACGTCGAAGGCGTGGGCATGGACCTTGGCTGGAGCCAACGCACCGAGCTGTTCGGCAGTGATGCCAACTGGCGGTTGTCGCTGTTCGATCGGCCGGGCAGCTACAGCAGTGGCGATGCACGCAATCGCGGGGTCGACCTGAGCATCAGCATGGCGCTGGGCGGTCCCGGCCAGCAGGTCTCGGGCAGCATCGGCAGCCGCACGGCACGCGACGGCGGGCGCGACAACAATGCCTCGCTCGGCTATCGCAAGGACTGGCAGGACCACGTGCTGCAAAGCGTTTCGCTCACGGCGCTGAGCGATACCTACGGCGTCGGTCTGGCCAGCCTGGCCAACTTCCGAACCGACTGGATCAATGGCGACGGCTTCCTGCAGCGCTCGTCCTATAACGGCAACTTCACCGGTGGCGTGAACCTCGACAGCAGCGTGATCGTCGGCGCTCAGCGGCTGGTGCTGACCAGTCAGCATCAGGGCCGCGGCGCCGGGATGATCGTCGATGTCGAGTCGGATATCACCGACGTCGCCCTGCGCGCCGACGACCTCAGTGGCGGCAGCGCGGCGCTGCGCCCGGGGCGCAATTTCATCCCGCTCACGGCGTATCGCAACAGCTCGGTGAGCTTCGATTTCGAAGGCAATCACGTCCCGGCGGCCAGCATCGAGCCGGCCCGTACCCGCTATCACCTGAACAAGGGCGGCGTGGAGTACCGCAAGGTCCGCGTGATGCAAACCGTCACCGTGCTCGGGCGCTTGCTCGATCCGCAGGGCCGGCCGCTCAAGGGCCACCACGTGATCAATCACGCCAGCCGTGGGGTCAGCGAAGTCGACGGGTTTTTCTCGATGGAAATGCACGCCGGCGCACCGACGCTCGAAGTGCGCTACGCCGATCAATTGCTTTGCCGGTTCCGGCTCGATATCGACAGCCACCGCCGTGAAAACAACGTGCTGATGATCGGTGATTTGCGCTGTTCGCCGGACACGTTGCCGAGGCCGGTTTCAGCGCAGAGCAATCAGGATGAAAAACTCACCACACAAGATCTCGAGGACTGGATCAGTGATGCATATGACAGGAGCCTGGAGCTCGGTAAAACGTGTCTTAGTCATGTCGGGGGTGTTGATGATGACGTTGTCTTCATCCGCCGAAGCGGTTACTCAAGAAATCCGCGCAGTGTTCAAGCCCAACCCCGCTAACCCTCAATTCAACCGGTTCGAGAACAGAACCCCGGTCACTGGCTTTTGTCTTGATAACCCGCCGCAATGCCGGGCGGAGAGTCTGTTCAGTCTGCGTTTGCCCATTCAGTCCCATGCGAATGCGACCATTCAGGGCGGCCACAGCCTCGAGAGACAGGGCGCGATGTTCAACATTCCGTCGCAATGGCAAACCATCACCGTCACTCACCCGACAGCCCCGCCTCAGGTGGTCAGGTTTCGTGTCGCGGGAATGGGCGTCGCATACAAGCTGCCACTGCCTGCGCCAGAACTCACCAACGGCTTGGGGCACAGTTTTCTTTTTGAAAACGGAACCTGGAGCTTCGCCGGCCCGCCCTGTACTGGCTTGATGGGAGCGGGCAACAACATCGGCTTCAACAGTTTCTGGCGGCATCCGATCGACGCAGGCACCTGCTCGAAGAAAGCGATGTTCAATATTCCCCAACCCTTCAAATATGAAACCTTCGATATCACCTACGAGCTGGTAACGCCCGATCCGTTGGCGATGGTTGAGGGGCAATACACCGGACAGCACGTGTTTCGGATCGGACCCAATCAGGACTTTGACCTGGGGGATGTCATGGTTCCGACTGACGACATCATCGTTCTGGACTTTCGCCTCGACGTTGAACATGAGCTCAAGGTCGATATCCCGCCTGGCGGTGAAAAAGTCCGCCTGGTGCCCGCCGGTGGCTGGCAGGGCTGGCTGCAGGCCGGGCGGCGGCCGGTGAGCCTGTTCCGTGACCAGACGTTCACTATCTCGGCCTCGTCGCGGTTCAAGATGCAAATGATGTGCGGGCCCGGATTGAATGGTGAGTGCGCCATCGAGGATGCCGAGACCAATCGCCGGGCCGAGATGTTCGTCAGTGTCAGTCTGCCCAATGGCCTCACCGACCTGTCCGGCCAACCGGTAAAACGCTTGCGCCTGAAATCGGGGGAGGAGAACGCGCTGTATTTCAAACCCGGGTTCTATGTGGATCGGGCTCCCGGCGTCCTGCATTTCGAAGTGCCGCCCCATTCGATGGCCAACATGCTGCGCCCCGGCGAGAGCGGCAGCTACAGGGGCACGGTGATTGTGATCTGGGATTCGGATATCTGATGGGCCGCCTATCGAAGCGCCACGTCGGCAGTGTGTTCAATGACCAAGGAATCAAAGTGATGAAACGTTTGTTGTTATCAATCGGTTTGAGCGGGTTGTCCTTCGCTCTGCAGGCCGCTCCACAGATCAATGTCGGGACGGTGTACGACTATCTCGAGGGTGACAAGAGCACCTACCTCAAGCGCGTATTCAACAGCGGTGACAGCACCGCGTTCGTCAAGGTCAACATCCTCGAAATCATCTACGACGCCGACGGCAAATCGCGGGAGATCGAAGTCAGGAATCAGGCGGACATGAGCAGCCGTGACGGCCTGATGGCCAGCCCGGCGCGGTTGATCGTCCCGGCCAATGGCATGCAGGGCACGCGCCTGGTGTTGCTGGGCGAGCGCGACCGGGAGCGCTATTTCCGCGTGCGCTTCATCCCCGTGGTCCCGGAAAAAGAAGACGAGTTCGCGGTGTCCGCCGAGGAGCGCGAACAGTACAAAAACACCTTGTCAGCCGGGGTCAACGTCATGACCGGTTTCGGTACGGTGTTCTTCGTACGCCCGAAAGACAGCCGTTTCGACAGCGTGATCGAAGACACCCCGACCACCTATCGCGTGCGCAATAACGGCAACACCGTGGTCGTGGTCGACGAGTTTCGCAACTGCGCACTGACGGATGAAACCGCCTGCGAACCGACCACCAAGCACCACGTGCGCGCGGGCAACAGTTTCGAGTTCGAGAAAAAGCCCGGGCGCGAATACCGCTTCATTCTGGTGGAAGGCGCCAGCAAGAAAACCTTGCGCGTTGCCGGCCGCTAATCACGGGATGACCTGAGATGATCAAACAATCGTTCATGGCCGTGAGCGCGGGCCTGCTGACGCTGTTCAGCAGCACGTTGTTCGCGGCGCGCGAAGAGCACCGCTTCGAGGTGTCGGTGGACATCCCGACGCTGGGTTTTTACGTCATACCGGCCGAGACGGACTGGATTCATCGGGCGCAGATTCTGCCGTGGAATGTCAGCAGCAAAAGCCTCGGTGGATTGCGCAAACACTTCGACGTGCGGCACGACACCAGTGCCATCGAGGCCCGGCTGGACAGCCAGGCGTACCTGTCCAATGGCCGCGCCGAACAGAACATTTATCTGCGCGTCAGCTTCGCCGATACCGAACTCAGTCACGAGTCGCCGCGCCAGGTGGTCTCGGCGGAGCAGGCCCGGGCCGGCGGGCGCTATGTGCTGGAGATCCAGCCGATCGTGCCCGCCGGTGGCTACAAACCGGGGAGTTATTACGGCAACGTACAGCTGATTTTCAATGCCGCTGCGCCCTGAATCCACGGGCCTGTCCGCTCTCCAGTGGGCAGGCCGTGGAAGTTTACGCCGGCATCAAAGCCCGGCGCGTCGCAGTGCCTCACGGGTCAGACGGCGTGCCAGTTCTTTTTCGTCATCGGCCAGATCAACCAGCAAACGATCGAACACCGCGTCGCTGATCGGCGCTTCGTCGAACACCACCGTCGGGGGGACGGGGAGGTCCTGCATCAGGTCCAGGAGCTGTTCGCGCAAGGCCTTACGTTGCTCGGTCTGGGTCGACTCGCTCCACTGCCGCTGCACTTCGCGCAGCGATTCGAGCTTGTCATAGTTGGCCTGGAAGCGACGCTTGTTGCTTTCCAGACGTGTCGGATACTTTTCTTCCAGGTACTGCGTCCAGAAGTCGAGTTCGAGCATCGCGTTCACCAGACCGTCGCCTTCGCCCAGCGCCAGCACGGTGCCATAGGCCTGATCGATCATCGCGTCACTGACGCCGGACACCTGTCGATACAGCATGCCTTCGGACTGCCACGGCAAGCCGAGGCGTTTCGCCAGGCCGGTCTGATAGGCCAGATAGATTTCCACATCGTCCGGGTTGCCGCCGCGGCTGGCGACGTCGGCCCGGGCGATCTCGTTGACATGCTCAAGACGTGCCGCGCCCTTGGCCAGCGTCACCAGTTTCAGCTCCAGCTCCTTCGGGTCGACCGAATAGGCATGGGCCTCGTAGGCGAGCACGTTGATGCCCATGTGATTGAACAACTGCGCACCGGCATCGGCGCAGTCCACCGGTGCGACCACCATGGTGAACAGTTTTTCCCGCAGGCGGCTGTCGACGTGTACCGCGTCGAGCATGCGCCAGACGCGCTGCATCAGTTGCGCGCGCGCGGCGCCATCGGCCCGGTAGTCGGCGAAGTCACGCACGCTGAGCAGCGTCGCCATGAATGGCTGTGCGGCGGGCTCCTCCACCAGTTCCGCCCATGGGGTTTCGCGGTCGACGCCCCAGCCGGGGACATCGCTCCAATAGTCGGCGCCATAGTTGGAGACGATCGCCGTGTTCTGCCCCGGGGCCGGGGACAGCAACGGCTCCTCAGGCAAAGTCATTGCCCGGCGATGGGCCTGATAGCGCAGGCGGTTGATGTCGGACAGGGCCACCACGTCCAGACGCGTGCGGGCCACCAGCCACTGCGCATCGGAGCCCGTCGGAGCTTCGGGGATCTGCGTCAGCGGGTTGCCGCGCAAATCGAGCAGCAACGCCCGGGGGCGCGGCCTGGCCAGAATGCCTTCGGGCCAGGTCGTCAGCCCGGTGTTTTTCAGCACGACCACCTTCAGACGCGGCATGCGTGAGAGATCGGGTGACAGGCCCAACGGGTTGTCGTCCATTTTCAGCACTTCGAGGTAGCTCAGGCTGCGCAACCGTTCGACCGCGACCGGATCGAGCACGATGTGGTTGTTGCTCAGACGCAGCCGTTCGAGACGCCGCAGTGTGGTGCCGATGCGCTCCGGCAAACGGGTCAGCTCGCAGTATTTGGCGCTGAGTTCGACCAGGTTCGGAAAGTCCTTGAGCAAGCCGTCGGGGTTGGTGGAAAACCGCGTGTTGTCGAGTTTCAGCACCGTGACCTTATCGAGGAATTTTTTCAGCCCCGGACGCTTCGCCCACCAGACTTCCAGATCCACGGAGAGCAGTTCCCGGGACAGATCGAGGGCAAAGGACGAGGGATCGGCACGATTGCCCAGGTCCGGGTTCTTGCGTTCGAAGCAGTCCAGCAGACTGTCGTAGATATGCAGCCCGCCACCGTCGCGAAAGCCCTGGCTGCCCGGTCCCCAGCTGTCCGGTTGCTGATAGCGCCAGCGATGGACGATGGCCCGCAGCTCATCGAGATCGTTTTCATGGGTTGCGATGGCCTTGAGCGGCTCGCCCTGTGCGGTGAGCGCGTCGGCAAACGCATTGACCTCGCCCGGGCTGAAGTGCGGATGCAGGTCCTGAATGCGTTCCTGCAGAGTCGCCGCGTTCCTGCTCAGGGCCGGGCCGCGCAGCAGAAACAGCGTGGCGTGTTCAGCGACCGGGCGGATCGGCGGGGTGGCCAGCAGCGTGCGGCGTTCCTCGGGAGGCAGGGTCTTGTCGATGACCCATTGCCGGAACTGCTCGACGTCGTGGGTGCGCATGCCCAGGGCATTGCCACCCTCATGGTCGATGGCCTGCGCCATCGCTTCATACAGACCGCTCGGGGCGTGGATCGGCTGGTCGGCGCCATCGCGCACCTGATAACGATCAGCAGCGATCCGCACCAGTACGCGCACCCGTTCGACGGACGCGGCACCGGCCTCGCACCGCAACGGGCCATCGAAGCTGCCCTCGCGGATTTCCACGCGCAATGCGCCGAAGGTATCGCTGTAGTGCCGCAGTGCACCGAGGATCAGCCGTTCGCTGTCGATGTTGCTCAGGGCTTCGCTCTGCAAGCCCTGAGCGGCACGGACCGATTGCAACTCGAATTGCACCTCGCGCGCCAGCGTGCGCAGGCGCAATGGCAGGCGCCGCTGGGCCACGATCGCCTGCGACTCCATCGGCGTGGCCTGGGCCACCACGCGTTCGGCGAGGGTCGAGGTCAACTGCGGGCAGTCCACCAGCAACTGACGGGCTGCCGGCGAAAGCGCAGTGGCTGAAGCCTGCGGCGGTGTGGCAGCGAGGCGATCGAGGGTGTCGCTGAGCAGGGGCGGCGGCTCAGTGTTGTCCACGTGCATACGCCGCAGCAGATTATCGTCGGTGCCAGTGAGCAGGCGCATGTGCTCCAGTTGGGCGCTGCTGAAACCCTCGGTGCGATGGCCGATGCGGCGCATCAGCAGGGTTCCCTCCCACTGGCGCGGGTTCTCCGTTTCACAGACCCAGGCGCCGTCGCTGTTGTGTGTCAGGCTCGGTGCATAAGCTTCGGGCCGTTGCGGATGACGGATGCGATGCGCGCCGGTGACCGGGTCCTTCGCCACTTCGAACAGTTGCCCATCCAACTTCAGTAACTGTTTGTCCCCCACTGCATGCAGGCCCTGCGCATCCGCTTGGCTGTGCGCGGGCAGTGTCTGCTCCGGCAAGTGATAGGGCGTCAGGTCCGGGCTCCACAGGCGCGTGCGGCCATCCGCCGATTGCACCGGTTTCATCTCCTGGACAAACGCCGACAACTTGACCCGGAAGGTCTGACCAATGGCCGTGCCCGCGGCAAAGGCGCCGAACTGGACGATGTTTTCCAGCACGCCAATCGCCTGTTCACCGGCCTCGGCCTTACGTCCTTCGGCCAGATCCACCAGGCATTCGAATGTGCTGTCGAGCAGTTGGTACATCGTGTAGCCGAGCATCAACTGGCCGAGGAACGGCATAAACGGCGTCACCACCAGCAACGCGACGTTGAGGATGTCCGAGAGCATTTTTTCCAGGTTGTCCCACCAGGCCCAACGGGCCATGCGGTCTGCATACGCCGTGGAAATCGCGATCTCGGCAGCATCATTGAGGATCTTGTTGAGCTTCTGGCGATAGAGATACCCCCACAGATCACCGTTGAAGCGGGTCTCGCGGTCGTCGCGGATGTTGCTCAGGCGAAACCGCAGATTGGGGTTGTCCACCGGCGTTTCGCGCCAGGTTGGCATATTGGCTTCGGCCTGTACCGGCTGCCATCTGACCTGCGCCAGACGGTCATTGAGCTGCGCGAAAAAATGCCCGCGCTGCTGCTGACCGACAAACTGGCTGAAGAATTTCTGGTAGCTCTCAGAGGATGTGCTGTCGCGCAATTGCCGGGTCAGTTCGGTCATCAGCGCGAGTGACGAGGGGTATTGCTTGAGCGGGTGTTCCGGGTCGTGGGGGACATAGGCGATGAGTGGCACCGGCGCGCGGGCACCGAGTAGATCCGGGGCGATCAGGACGATGCCGGTCAGCGTGGTGTCCATCATCGTCAGGTTGTAGTAACTGACGGTCCGGCCTTTCCATCGCAAATTACGGCGGTCGTCGAGCATGCCTTGCACGACGTCATAGGCGTCCGCGTCGATGTGTTTTTTCGCCAGAGCCATGCGTGCGGCGAGGTGCAGTGCGCTCTTCTGGCTGAGCCCGACCTTGTGCCGCAGAACCTGGCGTGCGACGCCATCGCCGGGCAACAGGAAAGCGTTCAGGTGTTGCTGGTAGCGCGCGCCGAGGTCGAGTTCACGGCACAGCGTTTTGAACTGTTCGATGCGCATTTTGTGCTTGAGCGGTTTGACCGTGAAGTGGCCATTGGCATCCGGGCGGCTGATGAATTCCGAGTCCTCGCTGAACACCTCGCCGCTGGGAAAGTTATGCAGCGCGGCATCCAGCAGCGAGACCGTGCGGCTGTTGGTGGCGCCGGCGAAATCATGCACCCACCAGGAGGTGTTCACCGGGGCGTAGAGGCGCAGCCAGGTCTGTTCGACATCGTCCTCGACACCGAAGCGCGCCGTCAGTGCCTGTTGCAGCAGCGGTTTGGCAAAGGCGTAGACGTCTTGCAGATTGTTCAGGGCCTGGTCGACTTTGTTCTGAGCCTTCCAGGCCCTCTGCAGTGCCTGTTGCAAGTGCTGATGATCGGCGGGCGCGATGTCGCGATGCCAAGGCTCGATGCCCGGTTTGAGGGTTTTAAGCTGGTTGACGCGCGCGACACTGGTCTCGCGCAGCCACGCCGGCAGGGCCTTGGCGATCACCTCATGGTGAACGCCGGGAGCGGCGGGCGTGCGGGGCAATTCGGACTGAGGTCCTTGCAGGGGCTGGATGGGCATGGCGCTGATCGTCCTTGATCGAAATGGAACGATCAGACTAGGCAACGACCGCTGTCGAAAAAAGCGCAAATACCCGCTCTGAATGGCGTAGGTCTGGCGCGGACACTTCGAAAAATGAACGCTGAAAAATACACTGTTACCGCACCGGCTCTGTGCCGATATGCCTTAGCGCGCCGCAGTGACCTGCGGTGCCTGGCACATCGTGTGCGTGCCCGGTTGCAGGTACGGCGAGAGGATCGGCGCCATGCCCTTGAGCACCTGTACCGGAAGCGCCGAGGTGAACTTGAAGTTCTCCGCCGAGCGACCGGGGACGAACGCAGTCAGCGTGCCGAAATGGTTGTTGCCGATGTAGAACACGAAGGTCGCGGTGCGGTTGATCGACTTCGAACTGAGAATCCGCCCGCCAGAGCCGATGGCTTCGATGCGGTTGTCGCCGGTGCCGGTCTTGCCACCCATGACCAGTGGCGTGCCGTCGGCGGTTTTGAAACTGCCGGACACCCGTTTCGCCGTGCCCGAGTCCACCACTTGCGACAACGCCTCGCGCATCGCCGTGGCGACCTCCGATGGCATCACCCGTTTGCCCACGTGTGGGTCGTTGGTCAGGCGCGTTTCATACGGTGTGCCGGCGGCAAAGTGCAGGCTGTCGATGCGCAGGCTCGGCATGCGTACGCCGTCGTTGAGGATGGTGCCGATCAGCTCGGCCAGCGCGGCAGGGCGGTCGCCAGAGCTGCCGATGGCGGTGGCCAGCGACGGCACCAGATGGTCGAACGGATAGCCGACTTTCTGCCAGCGCTGGTGAATCTCCAGGAACGCTTCGATCTCGAGCATGGTGCGAATGCGACTGTCGCGGGCGCCCTTGTGCTTGCTCTTGAACAACCAGCTGTAGACTTCCTGACGCTCGAACTGACTGGCCTTGACGATCTCGCTGAAGGTGGCGTCCGGGTGGTTCAGCAGGTAGCCCATCAGCCACAGATCGAGCGGGTGAACCTTGGCGATGAAGCCCTGATCCGGCAGGTCATAGCTGCCCGGGCCATAGGCGTCATACAGTCGGATGAGGCGGTCATCGGTGAGTTTTTCGGTGAGCTTGGCGCCCTTGAGGTGCGAACGCACGAAGCTGTTGAAATCTTCCTGACTGGCGTTGGGCAGCAGATAGCGGTGCACGGCGGCCATGCGGATCGGCGTCGGGCGCATACTGTCGAGGAAGGTATCGAGGCGCGCCGGGGTGTCCTTGTTCTTGTACTTCTTCCAGAACTTGAGCAGGAACGAAGTGCCTTCGCGGTCGGCGAAACTGGCCAGGTATTCCTGACGGCGCGGATCGCGGTCATCCTTGAGCAACTCCGCACTGCTGTTGGGGCCGGAGTAGGTGACATAGCGCACCACGTCACGCATCAGGCGAATGAACGGCAGGTTGATCGACTCGCGCAGGGCATCGCGCAAGCTCGGCATACGGCCGTTGTCTTCGTTGCGGAAGTTGTGGAACACATGCAGGCCGCCACCGGTGAAGAACGCCTCGCCGGGGCTGGCCGAATATTTGCGGTCGAGCGCGGCGCCGAGCATTTTCGACAGGTCGTGGTCCTTGTTCTGGATCAGGTAGTCGATCACCCACTGGCTGAGGCGGTCCTGATCCGGCACCTCGACTTTCTTCAGCTCCGGCACCGTCATGGCGCCGTACTTGTCGTGCAGCTCGGAGATGATCTGCAGGTACGTGGTGAGCACGCGCATCTTCGCCGTCGAGCCGAGCTCCAGTTTGCTGCCTTCGTTGATGTCGAACGGCTGGTCGGTGCTGTCGGTCTGCACGCGCACTCGCGAGCCGTCCGGGGTCAGTTCGAACAGGGTGAAGCTGTAGCGCACCTGGGTGGTACTGGTGGGGGTGAGCAGGCGTTCGCCGATCAAACCGATCTGCCCGGCAAACGCGGGTTCGGCGAGTTTTTTCAGGTACTCGGTGGCTTGGGTCTGCAGATCGCCCTGCAAAGTGCTGGTGGCCGACAGGTCGAGGCGATCGAGGTCGTACAGTGGGCGATTGAGCATCGTTGCCAGACGGCTGCGAGCGACGCTGATGCCCTTGTTGGTTTCGATCGGCTGAATGGTCGGCTGGGTCTGCCAGTCGCGGTAAGTGACCTTGCTCGCCAGCGCGGCATCGGCCAGCGCGCTGTCGATCACGCCGTTCTGTTTGAGCAGGCGCAAGTGGCTGTCGGTGAGGTCGGCGAGTTCTTCACGGCCCTTGGTCAGGTAATGCGAAGGGCGGCGCTGGGCGATCATCAGCGAGAGCATTTCGCGCAGGGCCAGACCTTTGTCGGCCATGGTTTTCGGATCGGTGGCCGGGCTGTTCAATTGTTCATTGGCCTTGTTGAAATCGCTGCCGTACCAGACCCGCAAACCTTCGGCCATGCCGTGTACCTCGCCATGCCCCGGCACGGCGGAGAGCGGCACGCTGTTGAGGTAGTCGCGGATGATGTTCTGCCGTGCGCCGAGGGTTTCGGGGCCGGGTTGATAGGCGCGCACGCTGGCGGAGATCATCTGGCGGATCTTCTCGGCGCCAGACACCGTCAGGCCATCGGGCGAGTGCCGGTACTTTTCCAGCTGTGTCGCCAGGGTACTGCCACCCGCCGATTGCCCCGGCAGGTGCAGCAACTTCGCTACCTGAGACCACGCGGCCATGCCGAAACGCGGCCAGTCCACTGCCGGGTTGGCCAGCGGTTGTTTGGGGTCGAGCAGAAAGCGGTTTTCGATGAACAGCAAACTGCTGACCACCACCGGCGGAATCGCCGCAAAACTCGAGTACAGCTGCTGCGGGTACTTGTACTGATACAACGGCGCAGCGCGGCAATCGGTGATCGACAGCCCGGCCTGGATCTTTTCCGAATAGGGCACGAACAGGCCCTTGTCGGTGTAGCTGAGCAGCGCCGGAGAAAACCGTGTCTGCTCGGTGATCACATAGTCGCGCTTGAGCAGGCGCGGCAGGAATTCATCGAGGGAGCTGTAGCCCAGACGCAGATCGAACGGCCCGTTGCCCGGATAGCGGATCGCTTCGCTGGGGCCGGGTTCGAGCTGATATTTGAGCGAGGCGGCGTATTGGCTCAGCTCCCTGGACTGAAAGCGCGAGGTGCGCATTTCCTTGTTCGCGGCCAGACCCACCACAACCGCGATAATCAGCAGCAATAACCAGAACGCCTTCCAGCCATGCCGGTTGCGGCGTTTTTTTGGGGGGATAGGCGCTTCATCCACACGTTCAGTCGGAACCACGGCTTTACTCGAATCGGTTTGCCACAAAGCGCCCATAGTCGATTGATCCATTCACGCAGATTGATCGGACTTGACTGAAGCTTAGACGGTGGTTGGTGATGGGGAAAAAAAAGTGCGGGGTTTGAGTGGGGTGGTTTCTGAAGAAAACTGTACCTGTGGCGAGGGAGCTTTAGAGCCAGCAGGCGTCCCAGAGCGGGTAGTCGCCTATCCGCTCCACCAATCCGGCCCGCAGGGGATTGGCGATGATGTAACGGGCAAAGGGTTTCAAGTCTTCTCCATCACGGATGGCTCGGTCGTGATAGCCGGTTTGCCAAAACGCGCCTTTTCGGTTCAGGGCGCGATTGATCGACAATGTGCTGCGGGATTTCACTGCCTGCATCAGGCCTTCCATATGCATTTCCTCCAGTTGGACCAGCCAGTGGAAGTGATCAGGCATCACCACCCAGGCAATCGAGTCCACCCATCGTTGGTCATGAGCTCGCCTGAGTTCCGCTACCAGTAAACGACCCACCTGCCAATCGCTGAATATCCTGCGGCGCTGATACACCACGGCGGTAATCAGATAAGCACGTCCGTATTCCGAACAGCGCCCACGGCGAAGCCGATGTGAATGTAGGTGTTTACGCATTCCGTGCGTCCTTTGCGAATTCAATCCTGATTCACGCTAGTCGCCTCGTTCAAGGCTTGGGTCTGCGATGGCTGTACGAAGTTTCCGAAAACATCCAGATGTTGCGCCTTCTGTGGCGAGGGAGCTTGCTCCCGCTGGGTTGCGTAGCAGCCCCCAATCCCTGTAATCGCGATCTTTCTGAAAAACCGCGTACGCAGGTTTTACGACTGCTTCGCAGCCGAGCGGGAGCAAGCTCCCTCGCCACAGGGGGCTAGACCGTCAAGTTCATCGAAACAGCCTGAATAGAGCCATCCCCCTGTGCAATACCACCAAAGCAGGTACATGACGATGCACCAACGCTGTGCAATACTCGCCGGCCTTTTTGGTGGCGACTATTCCTACGTGAAGCAGTTAATGCCTCTCCGTAAACCGGCTTTGCGCCGAGAGTTCCCGCTGAATGTTGTTGCTTATAGAGTGAAAAGCCCTGTCACAAGCTTTTTATACTGCACGCCCCGCTGATCTTGCAGGTCGGGACCTGCGAGACGTGTCTGCCCACGAGGTGGATGCGGTTTCGGGAAGATGAGGCCTATCGGCCGACGCTTCGCCACTCGGTGGTCATATCCAATAACAAGACGAGGTTGTATCCCTATGCCAGTCGGCAATCACCTGCCCCATGGCGAGACCGCTCACGGCGGCCCGCTCAAACGCGAACTCGGTGAACGGCATATCCGCCTGATGGCGCTCGGCGCCTGTATCGGCGTCGGCCTGTTCCTGGGTTCGGCCAAGGCCATTGAAATGGCCGGTCCGGCGATCATGCTGTCGTACATTCTCGGCGGCCTGGCGATCCTGGTGATCATGCGCGCCCTCGGCGAAATGGCCGTGCACAACCCGGTGGCCGGTTCGTTCAGCCGCTACGCCCAGGACTACCTCGGCCCGCTGGCGGGCTTTCTCACCGGCTGGAACTACTGGTTCCTGTGGCTGGTGACCTGCGTCGCGGAAATCACCGCCGTCGCCGTGTACATGGGCATCTGGTTCCCCGATGTACCGCGCTGGATCTGGGCCCTCGCGGCGCTGGTCAGCATGGGTTCGATCAACCTGATCGCGGTAAAAGCCTTCGGTGAATTCGAGTTCTGGTTCGCCCTGATCAAGATCGTCACCATCATCGCCATGGTGATTGGCGGTATCGGCGTGATCGCCTTCGGTTTCGGCAACGAGGGCGTGGCGCTGGGGATTTCCAATCTGTGGGCCCACGGCGGCTTCATGCCCAACGGCGTGACCGGTGTGCTGATGTCCCTGCAAATGGTCATGTTCGCCTACCTCGGTGTCGAGATGATCGGCCTCACCGCCGGTGAAGCGAAGAACCCGCAGAAAACCATTCCCGATGCGATCGGCTCGGTGTTCTGGCGCATTCTGCTGTTCTACGTCGGCGCACTGTTCGTGATCCTGTCGATCTACCCGTGGAACGAAATCGGCACCCAGGGCAGCCCGTTCGTGATGACCTTCGAACGTCTGGGGATCAAGACCGCCGCCGGCATCATCAACTTCGTGGTGATCACCGCGGCACTGTCGTCGTGCAACGGCGGCATCTTCAGCACCGGGCGCATGCTCTACAGTCTGGCGCAGAACGGCCAGGCCCCGGCCGGTTTCGCCAAGACCTCCAACGGCGTGCCACGTCGGGCGTTGCTGCTGTCGATTTTCGCGCTGCTGATCGGCGTGCTGCTCAACTACCTGGTGCCGGAGAAAGTCTTCGTCTGGGTGACCTCGATTGCGACCTTCGGCGCGATCTGGACCTGGGTGATGATCCTGCTGGCCCAACTGAAATTCCGCAAAGGCCTGAGTGCCAGCGAACGGGCCGGCCTGAAATACAAGATGTGGCTGTACCCGGTCAGCTCGTACTTTGCGCTGGCGTTCCTGGTGCTGGTGGTCGGTCTGATGGCGTACTTCCCGGACACTCGCGTGGCGCTGTATGTGGGGCCGGCGTTCCTGGTGCTGCTGACGGTGTTGTTCTACGTGTTCAAGTTGCAGCCGACCGGTGAAGCGCAAGGCGCGGTGCGTTCGGCCAGTTGATGTAGCGCGATAGCAAAAGCAAAAGATCGCAGCCTGCGGCAGCTCCTACACGGGATATGTATTCACCCTGTAGGAGCTGCCGCAGGCTGAGATCTTTTGCCGTTTTACCGCCGGTCTGAAAGAGCGATACAAACCCCGCATCCAAGGCTCAAACCTGTATCACTTTGCAATTCCGCGCGGCAGTGAACCGAGGCGCAGACATGAGGGCGAGCGCATTTCTCGAACGAGAGCTCAGTCACCGGCAAGCCCTGCTGTTCTTCCTGCTCGCCACCGCGTTGTACGTCCTGCCACTGATCCTCGCCGACTTCTCCTATATCGACGACAACTGGCGCACGCTGGCCGCCGGCAATGCCTGGGCCGGGCAGGGGCGGTTGTTTGCCGACTGGTTTTATCAGGCGCTGACATTCACGGGTTCCGCGCCGAACATCTATCCGTTACCCCTGTTGCTCGCCACCCTTGCCATGTCGCTGGCGCTGACCCGCCTGACCTTTCACTACTTCGCCGAACCGACGCTGGCCTGTTGTCTGGTGCCGTTACCGCTCTGGTACAACCCGTTCCTGTTGCAGAACCTGTCTTATCAATACGACGGCCCGATCATGGCCCTGAGCATGGTTGCGGTGATCTACGCCATCACGTTCGAAGGTTCATCGCGGGTGCAGCGCTGGCTGGTGCCGGCGGCGTTGCTAGCGCTGGCGATCGGTCTTTATCAGATCAGCTTCAATGTGTTTCTCGGTCTGTGTTGCGTGGAACTGCTCAGGGCCGTCCACCAGCAGACCCGCTGGCCGGACACCTTGCGCATGCTGGGCTGGAAACTCGCACAAGCGGTTTTGGGCATCCTGATCTACAGCGTCACCGCTTACCCGTTCATGGATACATTACGAAAAACGGATCTGCTGAACGGAGGCGCCCAACCGCTGCTGCAGATTGGCGTCAACTTCGCGCGGGTCCTGGAGAAAGTCGCGCTGTTGTTTCACGGCGGCTACCTGTGGGTTTTCGCTGCGCTGGTGTTGTGTGCGCTCGCCGGCTGCGTGCGGCTGGTTCAGCGTCGTCAGCCTCGTTGGCAAAGCTTGCTGCCGGGCTTGCTGACGCTGCCCGTTCTGGCCTTGCTGGTGCCGGGGATCACCCTGCTGTTCCGGGATTTCAATGAAGGCGCGCGGACCCTGATGGGGTTCGGCGTGTTGCTGTCGGGATTGTTCTATCTGGCGCACGTTGCGCTGGCATCCGGGCACCGTCGCTTGCCGTTGCTGCTGATCATCCCGCTGCTGGCGACACTCTCGCTGTCCTTCGCGTACGGCCGGGTGCTGAGCCTGCAGAAAACCTTCTCCAACAGTGCGCTGTACAGCCTGAGCCACGACATCGCCGAACATCGCGAGCTGCGTGAAGCCAAGCGCATCTACCTCTCGGTGAGCTACTCCGATCGCTGGCTGGCCAGTGCGGCCGGTTCATTCAAACGGCTACCGGTGCTGCCCTATCTGCTCAACGTCGATTACTTCGTGCTTGCGGAAAATCTGCCGGCAGCGGGCATCACCAACGTGGTCGCCGAACGCGAACGGCGCAACGCCACCCGCGTCGGCTACCAGGGTTTTCCAGCGCTGGTGGACAGCCTGTATTACCGGATTTACCTGATCGGTGATTACGGCTTCATCGTCATGAAGGAACCGCCCCACGGCAGATTGTTGCTGTGGTGAATGAGCGACCGTTCATCTGATTATGGCCACTACCTGTAATTTCTGACAGTAGACCGTTCAAGCGCCTTGCCCTAGCTTCGAAAGTCCCCCGGACGAAGCCATGGCAAGGAACCGTAATGAAAGGATTTCCTGCGCTGACAGTGATTGGAATTGCCGATGCCCTGATCCACTGGCAGATTTTTTTCGTCCTGTGCAGCGCCGCCGGGCTGACCCAGGCAGCCAGCAACTTCGCTGCGTTCTGCGTGGCGGCGGCGTTCTCGTTTTACGTGAACATGCTCTACACCTTCGACAGCAAAACCCCGGTATTCGGCTACTTGCTGTTTATGGGGCTGATGGGGGGCGCAAGCTTTGGTATCGGCAGGATTGCCGATACGCGTGGCTGGGGTGGTCTGCTGACGGTAACGGTGTTTACCGCGTTGAACCTGATGTTGGGTTACGGCTTTTTCCGCTTTGTGCTGTTTCGTGGACAACGGACATGAAATCCTTGGTGGCCGTACCTTTTTTAAAAGATGCGAATGTTTCAGTACGGGTCGATCTGCTGGCTCTGGCGGCAGTTCTGATTATTGCGCTGTGCGTGCGGTTCTACTCCATTACAGTCCCCGCGATCTGGAATGACGAGGCCTACAGTCTGCTGCTGGCTCGAGAAACGCCGGCGCGCATCTGGGCGTTGACCGCTCTGGATGTGCATCCGCCGCTTTATTATGTGCTGCTGCATTATTGGGTGGCAGTGTGGGGAGAGTCTCCTTTGGCGGCTCGTGCATTCAGTGTGTTGGCCGATATCGGCACGTTGCTGCTTTGCATCAAGCTGATGAGTCTGATCTCGACACGCAGGGCCACCTGGATTGCTGCGGTACTGCTGGCGCTACTACCGATTTCAGTGCGTTACAGTCAAGAAGTACGGATGTACACATTGCTTGGATTCTGGCTGATGGCTGCAACCGTGGCATTGCTATGTTGGGCAAGACAGCCTGAGCAAAAACGCTTTGCGTTGATCTACGTTTTGCTGATGACTGCCGCGTTTTATACCCACTACTTCGCAGGATTGTGTGTGCTGGTGCATTGGCTGTTCTGGTGGCAGAGCCGGGCCACTCGCGACGGCGCGGCGATTTCAGCGCATTCATGGTTAGTTGCCAATATTGCGATCGTGTTTCTGTATTTGCCCTGGATTCCCCATTTCATCCAGCAGCTGGGTGGCACGGGCAGCTTCGACTGGATAAAACCTGTGACGTTGCAGGGAGCCTTGACGATTGTCTGGCAGTTCACCGTTCTCGGGGAGGCTGCTTCAATACCTCTGACGTGGCAACTGTTGCCGTGTGGGCTGATGTTGGTGTTTGCCGGAACAATCATCATCAGCAACCCCGGCAAACGTCACTTCAGTGTTTTGCTGGTCAGTTACTTCTTTGTTCCGCTGCTCGCACTGTATCTGGTTGCCTTGGCGCTTCCTTTTTTTGTACCCCGATACCTGGTGTTCTGCGCGCCGGCCCTCGCGCTGATTTCTGCGGCGGCGCTGGATATCTGGGGACGGCGTCGAATCATTCTGGCGAGCGCTACGTTGCTGTTATTGGTCATTATGCAAGTTCACGGTCTGACGATGGTGTACCGACAAACCGATGGATTAAACGGGACAGGCGCACGCAAGGACACAAGCTTCAGCTCATTGGTGACTCAGTTGAATCGGCTGGCGCATCCAGGAGACAAGATCGTGATCGCCAGTGCTTTCTGGTATCCGAGCTTCGCTTATTACAACACCACAGGTATTGATCCAAAGTTCGAGATCCGCACATCAATTGATGGATTCTTGCAGCTCACCCGTCAAGGCGTGTTTGGCCTGCTCAATGATCCAGTATTGAATGCCTATATCGATGGTGTGACGGTGCTTGATTGTGCAGGCCGAACAATCTGGTGGATTACCGATACGGTTTTGCCGAATGAACCACCGCGCTTTGCAAAAGGGAGGAGACCTTTGCAATCGTTGCAGGAGGGGAACGTTTCGTTGTATTCGTTTGCCTGCGACCGGAGTGCCGACCTCAACTGAAGCCAGCACTCCAGTTGCGCTTATGCAGCCACCACCTCGCTCGGCTCAAAACTGTCCGCCCGCGCCATCTGCCACATCCGCGAATAGAACTCGCCATTCACCTCGCCGGTGAGCAATTCCCCCGGTTTCAGAAACACATGCAACTGCGAAAACAGTTTGATCTCGGTCGCGGACATGCGTCGCACCAGGTGTTTGGCCGACAGTTGCGACGGATGCTCGAGGCCGGCGGCAGCGAGCATTTCTGCCAGCGCCTTGAGCGTGTTGCGGTGGAAGTTGTAGACGCGCTGGGCCTTGTCCGGGACGACCAGGGCGCGTTGGCGCAGAGCATCCTGGGTGGCGACGCCGGTCGGGCATTTGTTGGTGTGGCAGCTTTGCGACTGGATGCAGCCGATGGCGAACATGAAACCGCGCGCCGAGTTGGCCCAGTCGGCGCCGATGGCCAGGACGCTGGCGATGTCGAAGGCGCTGACGATCTTGCCGCTGGCGCCGAGTTTGATCTTGTCGCGCAGGTTCAGGCCGACCAGGGTGTTGTGCACGAACAGCAGGCCTTCGCGCATCGGCACGCCGATGTGGTCGGTGAATTCGACCGGTGCGGCACCGGTCCCGCCTTCCTTGCCGTCGACCACGATGAAGTCCGGAAGAATGCCGGTTTCCAGCATGGCCTTGGCGATGCCCATGAACTCCCACGGATGGCCGAGACAGAACTTGAAGCCCACCGGTTTGCCGCCGGACAGTTCACGCAATTGCTGGATGAAATGCATCATTTCGATCGGCGTGGAAAACGCGCTGTGGCGTGACGGCGAGATGCAGTCTTCGCCCATCTGGATACCACGGGTGTCGGCGATTTCCTGGGTGACCTTGTGTTTGGGCAGAATCCCGCCGTGGCCGGGTTTGGCGCCTTGGCTCATCTTGATTTCGATCATCCGCACCTGCGGATTCTGCGCCTGGGTGGCAAAGCGCTCCGGGTCGAATCGGCCATCGCTGGTGCGGCAGCCGAAGTAGCCGCTGCCCAGTTCCCAAGTCAGGTCGCCGCCGTGTTCGCGGTGATACGGGCTGATGCTGCCTTCGCCGGTGTCGTGGGCGAAGTTGCCGAGTTTGGCGCCCTGGTTCAACGCGCGGATGGCGTTGGCGCTGAGCGAGCCGAAGCTCATCGCCGAGATGTTGAACACCGACGCCGAGTAGGGCTGGGTGCACTGCGGGCCGCCGACGGTGACGCGGAAACTGTTGGGGTCGCTCAACGGTGCCGGGCGCATCGAGTGGCCAATGAATTCGAAGCCTGATTGATAGACGTCGATCAGCGTGCCGAAGGGTTTGTCGGCGCTTTCATTTTTCGCCCGCGAATACACCAGCGAGCGCTGGGCGCGGGAGAAGGGCAGGGCGTCGCTGTCGGATTCCAGCAGGTACTGACGAATTTCCGGGCGGATGCCTTCGACCAGATAGCGGATGTTGCCCAGGATCGGGTAGTTGCGGCGCACCGCGTGCGGGCTCTGCAGCAGGTCGAACACACCGAGCAGGCTCAACACACCGGTGACGGCGGTGATCGGCCACAGCCAGTCGTGTTCGAGAAAGGGCAGGCTGGCGAGGGTGAAAATCACGCAGACGGCAAAGAAGGCGTAGCGGCTCAGGAGTGACAGGCTCATACGGTTTCCTTGGTTCGGACTCAATGGTTACCCATGGCGCGCAGACTGGCTTGCTCTTGTGGCGAGGGAGCTTGCTCCCGCCGGGTTGCGCAGCAGCCCCAAACCTGGCCATCACGGTCTGTCTGATGCATCGCGTGACCAGGCTTTGCGACTGCTGCGCAGTCGAGCGGGAGCAAGCTCCCTCGCCACAGGGGATTCCAAGCTTCAGAGATCTCCTGCGTGCCAAGGCTTTTCAGGCGTTCTGCGCCTGGAGAAAAATCGAAAACAGCTCCGACTGGGATTTGATCCCCAGCTTGCTGTACATATGTTTCTTATGGACTTTCACGGTTTCTACGGAGATTTCCAGCTTACGGGCGATTTCTTTACTGGAGCAACCGCTGAGCATCAAACGCCCGACATCCAGTTCCCGGGCGGTCAGGTGTGCGCCCTTGAGTCGTTGCACCGATGCTTCCAGTTGCACCCGCCAGTCGACCTGCGCCGGCGCGGCAGCGAGGGCCACGGTTTCATTGATTTCGTACGGCAGGCGCTGGCGCAAAAGGCCCAGTACCCAAGGCTGGATCAAAGACAGCAAAGCAATCTGTTCGCCAGTGAAACGTTTTTCACTGCCCAGCGACAGGCACAACGTGCGTTCGCCTTCGAGCTGGCAATTGAACTGGATTTCGTCGGCGACCACATTCAGACGAAAGTATCGCTGGTAATACTCGGTCAGCTCGAAATGCTCTGGCGCCACCTCCGACAAGCGGTACATGCCAGTGCGCGACTGCTCGCGGCAGGCAATGTAGAACGGGTCGAGCCGGTACAACCCGCGCAGATAGTCCTGAAACAACGGGTCGGGACTGCCGTCCTCGCCGGGGCATTCAGCGAAGACCTGTGGATGCTGATCGGCGCTGAACAGCAGCACCACCCAGCTATCGAACGCCACGTACTGGTCGAGCAGACGCACCAGTTGCGCCCAGAAATTCGGCTTGTCCAGCGCCTCGATCAGTTGCCCGACGGCGCGGTGCCAGGTGATGTCATCAAGTGAAACGGTCATGGATCTACCCCTGTCGGGTTACCCCGGCCGCGTAATTCCCCGGCCGGTCGCAGCTGCGCATACTGGCCCACAGACAGCCACCGGGCAATCTTTCGGCGCCCGCTGCCCACAACAAGGAATCTTCATGAAAGTCGAACTCGCCCAACTGGCGGGCCGTGACACTGGCACCGCGTACAACCTCGAACGCGCCCTCGCGGCGATTGCGGCGTGCGCGGCCGATACGCAATTGATCGTGTTCCCGGAAACTCACCTGATGGGCTTCCCGACGGCCGAGACCGTGGCGCAGATCGCCGAGCCGGTGGACGGCCCGACCGTCAGCGCCGTGCTGGCCGCCGCCCGTGAGCGCAACATCGCCGTGGTGATCGGCCTGGCCGAGAATGACAACGGGCGCTTCTACAACACCACGCTGCTGATCACCCCGGAAGGCATTGCCCTGAAATACCGCAAGACCCATTTGTGGGCCTCGGATCGCGGCGTGTTCGAGGCGGGCGACCGCTATTCCACCTGCGAGTGGAACGGCGTGCGCGTCGGACTGCTGATCTGCTACGACATCGAATTCCCCGAATCCGCCCGTGCACTGGCACAGCTGGGCGCCGATTTGCTGATCGTGACCAACGGCAACATGGACCCGTACGGCCCGACCCATCGCACCGCGATCATGGCCCGCGCTCAGGAGAACCAGGCGTTTGCGCTGATGGTCAACCGCGTCGAGGCCGGGGACGACGGCTTGATGTTTGCCGGTGGTAGTGCGCTGGTCGATCCGCTGGGGACGCTGCTGTTCGAGGCCGGTCGTGAAGAAGGGCAGTTCAGCGTCGAGCTGGATTTCAGTCAATTGGAGGTTGCGCGCAAGGATTATCGCTATCTGCAGGATCAGCGGCTGAAGCTGCCGGGGGAGGTGCTGGAGCACGCTTCGGGACTGCGCGAGTTGCTGATTCCTTTGCGCTGATCCGGATTCCGTGTCGAGCGAGCTGACGCCTTCGCGAGCAAGCCCGCTCCCACAGAGACTGCGTTCCCCTGTGGAAATACACTCTCACAATGATCGCGCACGTCCTGTGGGAGCGGGCTTGCTCGCGAAGGCGGTCTCATGGACAACACACCTGCCTGATCCCCCAAAAAATCAGTGCAACCGCGCCAGCTCCCACAGAGGCTTTGCGTCCGGCGCCGGGCATGTGATGCTTGCGGCTTTTGCGCTAGGGGCCTGCTCTTCATGTCGACGTTTCTCAACGAAAAAATCATTCGCATCGCTGCCGCCCTGTTGCTCAATCCCGAGGGTCAGACCCTGCTGGTGCGCAAGCGCGGCACCAAGGCATTCATGCAGCCGGGCGGGAAGATCGAAGCGCATGAGTTGCCGGTGCACGCGCTGGCCCGCGAGCTGGAAGAAGAGCTGGGGCTGGCGATTGATCCGGCGCAGGCGACATTTCTCGGGCAGTTCTCGGCGCCTGCTGCCAACGAGCCGGGGTTTGTTGTTCACGCGGAGATTTTTCAGCTGACGATCGATGCCGACGTGACGCCCGCTGCCGAAATCGAGGAAATGATCTGGGTCGATCCGGCCACTGATCCTGCTGTCGTTCTGGCGCCATTGACACGGGATCTGATCCTGCCGTTTTATCGCCACTCGCTCACCGCGATTGCCTGATCATTCACGCACAGGACGCCTACCATGATCCCGCTTCCAGACCTGCTGATCTTCGCTGCCGCCGCGCTGTTGATGGTTCTGACGCCGGGGCCGAACATGATTTACCTGATCTCGCGTTCGATCTGTCAGGGGCGCAAGGCCGGGGTCACTTCGTTGCTTGGCGTGGTGGCGGGGTTTTTCGTGCACCTGTTCGCGGCTGCCGCCGGTTTGACGGCGGTGTTTCTCGCGGTGCCGATGGCCTATGAAGTGCTGAAATGGGCCGGCGCGTTGTACCTGTTGTGGCTGGCCTGGCAAGCGGTGAAACCCGGTGCGCGCTCGCCGTTCGAAGCGCAGCCATTGCCGCCGGACTCGTCGCGCAAACTGATCACCATGGGCTTTCTCACTAGCGCGCTGAACCCGAAAATCGCGGTGTTCTATCTTTCAGTGTTTCCGCAGTTCATCAGCCCTGAACACGGCTCGGTGTTCACTCAAAGCATCCTCCTCGGCCTGACCCAGATCAGCGTCAGTTTCTGCGTCAATTTGCTGATCGCGCTGTTCGCGGCGGGTATCGCCTCGTGGTTTGTGCGCAACCCGACATGGCTGGCGCTGCAGCGTTATTTCATGGGTTTTGTACTCGCCGGTCTGGCGGTGCGCCTGATGCTTGAACAACGCAGGACGGCGTGAGCATGTGGATCGAACGGCTGGACGCCAGTCATGCCCTGGCTTACCGCGAGCTGATGCTTGAGGCCTACGACCGCCACCCGCAGGCGTTCACCTCCAGCGTGCGCGAGCGTGCGGCGATGCCGTTGAGCTGGTGGGAAGGGCGTCTGACCAGCAAGCTCGATGTGGTGCTCGGTGCGTTCGAAGCGGGCACATTGGCCGGCATCGTCGGCCTGGCTTTCGAACCCAGGGAAAAGGCCCGGCACAAATCCACTTTGTTCGGCATGTACGTGTCAGCTGACTTTCGCCAGCACGGTCTGGGGCAAAAACTGGTCGAGGCCGCCATCGCCGAAGCACACACCCATCCGGAACTGAAACTGATTCAGCTGACCGTCACCGCCGGCAACGACGCCGCGTTCAAGCTGTACCAGCGCTGCGGCTTCATCCAGTTCGGACTGGAGCCGCTGGCGGTGCGCGTGGGTGAAGACTACTTCGACAAGATCCACATGTGGCGCCAGCTCTGACACCACACTGTCCCCCTGTGGCAGCGGGCTTGCTCGCGAATGCGGTGGGTCAGCGCAGCACCCGTCAACTGACAGATTGCTTTCGCGAGCAAGCCCGCTCCCACAGGGGGATGTGTGTTTCAGGCAGGGGGATCAATGTTGTCGAGCATGCGCTTCACCGACCGTCACCACCTCTTGAAATCACACGATTCCCTGTGGGAGCAGGCTTGCTCGCGAATGCGGTGGGTCAGTGCAGCACCCGTCAACTGACAGATTGCCTTCGCGAGCAAGCCCGCTCCCACAGTGGGATGCGTGTTTCAGGCAGGGGGATCAATGTTGTCGAGCATGCGCTTCACCGACCGTCACCACCTCTTGAAATCACACGATTCCCTGTGGGAGCGGGCTTGCTCGCGAATGCGGTGGGTCAGTGCAGCACCCGTCAACTGACAGATTGCTTTCGCGAGCAAGCCCGCTCCCACAAGGGGATGTGTGTTTCAGGCAAGGGGATCAATGTTGTCGAGCATGCGCTTCACCGCCCATCACCACCTCTTGAAATCACACTGTTCCCCTGTGGGAGCGGGCTTGCTCGCGAATGCGGTGGGTCAGTGCAGAACCCGTCAACTGACAGATTGCTTTCGCGAGCAAGCCCGCTCCCACAGTGGGATGTGTGTCAGCGCACCGCGCTGACGCCATCCAGTGTCGAGAACGAAGTGTCCTTGGCGGTCAGCAGGAAATCGCGCATGTACGGTGCATCGAGCATGTCCGCACGAATCGCCGCGTACAGCGTGGCAAACAGGCCTTTTTCGCCCAGGCGCTTGGCCTTCACGTAGCCGCGTGAGCTGTATTCGTGCAGCGCCCAGTGCGGCATGCCGCAGACGCCACGGCCGCTGGCGACCAGTTGCATCATCATCACCGACAGTTCCGAGGTGCGCACTTGCGCTGGTTCGATGTCGGCCGGTTCGAGGAAGCGGGTGAAGATGTCCAGCCGATCGCGTTCCACCGGGTAGGTGATCAGGGTTTCGCTCAGCAGGTCTTCGGGAACGATGTACGGTTTGCTTGCCAGCGGATGCTGGTTGGCGACCGCGAGCATCGCTTCGTAGGTGAACAACGGCACGTAGGTGATGCCGATGATGTCCAGCGGATCGGAGGTCACCACCAGGTCCAGATCACCCCGGGCCAGCGCCGGCAGCGGGGCGAAGGCGAAGCCCGAGGCGAGGTCGAGTTCGACTTCCGGCCAGGCGTCGCGGAACTGGTCGATGGTCGGCATCAGCCACTGAAAACAGCTGTGGCATTCGATCGCCATGTGCAGGCGCCCGGCGGTGCCACCGGCCAGTCGGCTGATGTCGCGTTCGGCGGCACGCAGCAGCGGCAGGGTCGCGTCAGCCAGTTGCAGCAGACGCAGGCCGGCACTGGTGAAGCGCACCGGTTTGGTCTTGCGTACGAACAGCGGCATGCCCATGCGCTCCTCCAGCTCCTTGAACTGGTGCGAAAGCGCCGACTGCGTCAGGTGCAGGCGGTCGGCGGCATCCACCAGACTGTCGGCCTCGCGCAGGGCATGCAGGGTTTTCAGATGACGGATTTCAAGCACCGCAGGCTCCATGAACAAAATTTGTGATTGAGGCGAATGCGGTGAGTTTGTCTCATGTTGGCGGGGCTGTCGACTGCTTGAAGTACAGCGGAGCACACCCGTGCCCCGCTGTTTTTTGCTTTAGAGGTGAGCGAAGTGCTGGTTGCCCAGCGGTTTACCGATATCCCCACGCCAGATCGCCTCGACCTGTGCGCCGCCAGCACCCTGGGCCTGTTGCCATTGCAGGCCGAGATTGCGTTGTTCAGGCAATTTCAGATGAGCTTTGGCGAAATCCCCGAACGGCGCCCTGTCCGAGGTGTAGTGAAAGTGCGCATACCATAGCGTGCGCGGCGGATGGCTGGTCAGGTCGCGGACTTCGTACTCCTGGAGGAAATCCTTGCTCCTGTCGGCGCGCCTGCCCAGGGCCCGCAGTTCACCTTCCTTGCGGATATCCACCACTTGCTGTTGCAGCAGATAGTCCAGATAGCCTTCAGTGGGGGTCTTGCTGCGCAGTGACTGGTCGATGCGCAACCTGCGCCCGGCCCGTTGCAACGCCTGCGCGGTGGCGTGCAATTGCGCGACCAGTGGGTCGGTCGGCGACAGCCGCTCGATCGCCTGCGCCCGAGAGCTCAGTTCCGTCGCTTCGCTGACGAGCATGTGTTCCAGGTCCACCGGCAACATGTCCTGACGGGCGTAGCCATTCACCTTGTCCTGGTAGGCGGTGACAGCGGCGAGCCGCTGCCGGGCTTCGGCCAGCAAGGGTCTGACATCGCTAGGCAGGGACGGCGTGGTCGCGGTGTGGCGCGTCTGCAAGTGATACTTGCCGCTCGGGCGCCGCAGCCAGGTTTCATGGAAGCCGTCGCCGGCCACGATGAAGCGTACCTGGCGGGTACTTTCATCAAGGGCCTCGGTGCCGATCAGCAACTGGTTGTCCTCGGTTTCGAACAGTTGCCTGGCCCCAGGCTCTCGGCGTCTGATCGGCGGCGGCTGTTTGAGCGCATGCCGCGCGTGCTCTTCGACCTTGCTCAGACTGTCGAGAAACGGTGCGATCTGCTCCAGCTCCAGATGCTGCGGATAGCCCAGTGTCCAGGCCTTCAACTGACGGCGGAAACCGGCATAAATTTCCAGGGAATCCTCGATGATCCGGTTGCGCTGGGCCACGCTGGCATTGGTCTCGGGCAGATGATGCTGGGTCAGCAGTGCGCGTCCGACTTTTATCCGGGCGTCCTTCATCTGTGTGTGAAAGTACATCCAGTACAGATCGTCGACCGCTTCGTAGCGGGTGATGATCTCCAGCAGGTGGGCGGTTCTGAGGTAGTGGTGATTGCGATCGCCGAAATTGCGGTTGAGGGCCGTGATGTCGGCGGCCATCTTCGCCCTCTGGGTATTGTTGGTGATGCGCCTGTTCCACAGGTTGGCCTGTTCGATGATCGCGTGCAGTTGATCGAACTCCTCGAGAAAAGCCTTGCGCACCCATTTGCGTCGGGCCAGCAGCTGCACGTGCGCTGCCGTCTGGTTGTAAGGCGTGGCGTCGGATTCGGCGACCAGCGCATCGACCCGGTTCAGGTATTCGAGCAAGCGATCGCGGGCCACGGTCGCGCGTTGTACTGCGCGGTCCACCACCACCAGGGCACTGCGGCTCTTCAATTCCTTGAGCTGTTGGACTTTGTTGCCGCGGCTCAGGTGCAGCAGTTCGTCCGAGCTCTGGAACAGCTCGATGGCTTTGTCGATGTCATTGACGCAGGCCGTGTCGACCTCTGCCAGCAGCGGCTTGCGCTGGACAAAGTCGAGTCTCTGGTAGTTTTCCAGCAACTGATTGGTGGTGCGTGTCTGGTTCTGCAGGCGGCGGGCGTAGGCGTCGATGGTGTTGTTCAGGGTCAATTGCCGGCGCAATTGGCGATTGGTCCACCACTCTGGCAGCCAGCGGCGGATGGCCTCGGGCCAGAGCGGTTGGAGGCCATCGGCCAGATGCCCGAGCACCGCGCCACCGCCTGCGCCGCCACCGTCCATCACTGTGCCGTATACCGCGTAGTGGGTGTTCCACTGGCCGAATTCGTCGAGGGCGATCGGCTGTTTGTAGCCGCGCATCCACGTCCCGTACAAACGCCAGCCGCGTGGCTGTTCGCTGAGCTGGACGCGATAGACGCGGCCCAGCCGCAGGATGAAATCGCCCTCGGCATGGCGGTAGACATTGCGGTAAACGCCTTCGGTCGCCGGGCTCAGGCCGGCCAGGGAAATGTCGTGTTCGTATTCGTAGCCCTTGAAACGGTCGAGCGAATGTCGGGACCATTGCCAGGACGTGCGCAGTGCGGCGGACCTGCCCAGTGTCGCCTGTTGCCGCTGCCGGGTTGCCAGGCGTGCGGCGGCGGGCGCGCTGACTGTGCCCGGCAGCACGTCCATAGCGGCGTCGATCAATGACAACAGAACCGCTTCCACTTCTGCCAGACCGTGGCCGAGTTCACCGCGCAAGAACGCCGCCACGGCGAGGTTGGCGCTTTGCCAGGCGTCATACAGCGCCACCGCTGTGCCCACGAACGGCAGCATGCCGATGGCCATTTTCAGATAGTTGAACAGGGCGCCGGACTTCAGTGCGCAATGTTCCAGATACAACGCATCGTTGGAGCGCGAACTGTCGCGATGAGCTTCCAGCAAGCGGCCCATGTGTACGTTCAGCAGATGACTGGCCAGCGAAGTGGTCGCCGGCCAGGCCATGCCGACGCCGATCAGGGCATCGAAGTTGCGCAGTTGTGCTTGATTGATCCGGCTGACATGGCTGGCGAAATCGCCGCTCAGGGCACGCCCGGCGAGGTAGTTGACCATGTTGCGGTCAACGCAGCGCCGGAACAGATCCAGACGCGCCTGCTCGAGTGTTGCGTACTGCCGCAGGAAGATCGCGTCGCTGCTGTCGGGCAGGTACAGCAGGGTCAGGCCACTGACCTGCTCGACGATGAAGGTGACCCCGGCGAGTGTGCTCGGTCCCTGATGCGCGGTGTCGGTGCCGCCGACCGTCAGGTGCACCGGCAGCAACGCGATGCGCTTGCCGTCGACGGCATAGGCTTGAGCCGTTGTCGCGTCGATGGCGATTTTCAGCACGGCATGGCCGGCGCTGTCGATGTGCTGCTGCAGCAAGGCGAACTCACCCTGCAGTTCGAGCATCAGGCGCCACGGTTCGCTCAGGCATTCGCGGCGCCAGGCCTGGGTGAACGCGGATTCTGTCGGCGTGCCGAAAAACGCCTGGCGAATCAGGATTTCGTAGCGTCCGGCCAGATCCAGTTGCGTCACCAGCTGGCGCAGATAGACCGGGTTGATGCCCGCCTCGACACGCTGCCGATCACCTTCGTCCTCGGCACTGACCTTGACTTGCATGAACGACAGTCGCCACCACATGTCCTGGTCGATGTTGTTCTGGGCCAGTTGTTCCAGGCTGAGATCACTGCGCCCGGCGCTGGCGGTGAGGACACTGCGTTGCGGAGTGCCGGGCGCGGCGCCCGCGATCAGGGTCTTTTGCCAGGAGGTGGAGTCGGGCAGATCAAGGCTCACACGCACGCTTTTTACCAGTGCAAAGTCGTGGCGCAAGCGCGCGTCGATGCGTTTATCGGCGAAGGTCTGACGCGGTGGCAGTTCTCGTTCGAGCAGCGCATGAGCGTGTCGCATTGCTGCGAGATAGCGATTGATCAGCGCCTTGAGCCGTGTACGCCTGTCGTCGTCGAGTGTGTTGAACCACGCGGGCAGGTTGCCGGCCAGCGCAGCGCTCTGGTCTTGCTCCTGACGCTCGGCAAACGCCCGTGCGCGGGCTTGCGCCAGCGCTACGGTCAAGCGTGACAGATGCTGTTCACTCAGCTGTTCCATCGCGGCTTTGCGCGCCTCGGCATGCGTGGGCAGCGGGTGATCGCGGATGATGGTCGCGGCCTGTTGTTCGCACTGATAGAGCTGCTGATCCAGGGACCAGGTCAGGGCATCGCCGGACAGTGGCGTCAGGTGCAGGGCCAGTTCGCGGTCGTACGGCGAGCGCTTGAACAGGTTTTGCTCCAGCGCCTGACGCGAGGTGAAGCGTTGCAGTCCACCGCACTGCCCGGGCCAGTAAAGCAGCAGACTGTCTGTGGAGTCCGGCGCCAGCGCCGAAGGCGCCGCGATGATCAGTACGCCGGGCAGGTCTTCGACCCGGGTGAGGCCCTGGTCTGTCGCCGACAACGACACGCGCGCGATCACCCCTTCGGATGCCGGCAGGTTGTGCCCCGGGGCGTCCAGCAGTGTGATGAGCCGCCGATGCTCCTGCGCCGTCAGTTGTTCCAGTGCCCGTTGCCATTCGACTTCGGCGCGCAGCCCCGCGATCCGGGCCTGCAACAGGGCGGTGTAATGGACGTTCGAGTGGCGGCGCAGTTCGAGCATTGTCAGCGGATCCCGGCTGTCGAGCAGCGCCGACGCCGCATCGTGGCTGGCTTGCCGGGCCTGGCCAAAGGCATCGAAAGCACCGGCCAGTTGCTGACGCTGCGGGGCGTGCAGATCGGATTCGCCAAACAGACGATCGAGCGCCAGGTGTTCAACAGCCAGTGCCTGCCGCCGCAGGTCCAGAGGAATGTCGGCGACCAGCAAGCCGAAGGGTGCAACCTCGTCGGCATTCTGCCCGGAGCTATCGGGCAGGGCTGGCGCGGCGGGGAAAAGCTTGCCCACCTCGATCCAGCTACCGACGCTGCTTGCTAGGCCGGCCATCAGCGGCTCAAGCCCGCGGGTGAACGGTTCGTGGCCGAATTCGATGAAGTCCAGCGAAGTGCCGAGCACCGGATGCGGGTACTGCTCAATCAGCCAGTGCTCAAGCCCGGCCTGATCTTCGAAGCGGAGCAGCGGTTGTGCCTGGGCAGGTATATAAAGCAGATACACCGCGTCCTCGAGACGGATCATCAGGGCACCGTGCAGGCGCACACGGTTGCCACCGACACGGTTGAGCACCGGTTGCGCGACCCGCAGATCCGCCGCGATTTTGTTCGATGGCGTCAGCAACTGCGCCAGCCGGGGTTGTTGTGAACGGCTGAGCCGGCCTTCGGCAATCGCCAGCTCACAGGCCGCTTCGAAATGCCGGCGGTACAGGCTCGCGGCATGATCGCGCCGTGACAGCGCAGTACCGCGCGCACGAGCGCTCCACCAGCCGCTGTCGGGCAACCCGATACGCTGCGCCATGAGGTCGAGCCATTGCTGGTGACAGGCGTTCAAGCGCGTCGTCGCCAGAAGACAGAGGTTTTGGTCAGGGGTTGGCCGCAGTGGCGGATCAAGGCCGAAGTCGACCGTTACAGGGGAAAGGGCATCGAACATGCGCCGGGGCTCCAAAAGGCATGACCACCGGGTGATTCCGCTGGTCATGCCCATTAGAGGCGAGCCGTGACAGGGCCTTGCGGTACATATTTATCGCTGGCGCGGGCATTCGTTTCAGAGGGTGTCCCGGTCAGGCGTTCAGCCACGCCCTCATGCGGTCAAGGTGAACAGGTCTGACCGACGTCCTGCTGCGTACAACTGACGGAAATGACAGGCGCGACGATCGTCAGGACTCGTGGCGCATGACCACTCGGCAAACTTCATCAAACTGTCACGCAACTGTGGCAGCGCGCTTGAACAAACTTCATCAGACTCGCGCTCTACTGGGGTTCTGCGTTTCGGTGTTTCTTCATGCGTTTATTTCTTTTGTTGGCCGCGCTGTTGTTCGGCCTGCCGTCGATGGCGGCTTCGCGTTGCGACGTCAATGTACCGACCCAACGGGTCGATCTGGCACAGGTGAGCCTGGCGTACCAGAGCATCGGACGTGCCTCGGATCCGGCGCTGTTGCTGGTCATGGGCCTGGGTGGTCAGTTGATCCACTGGCCCGACGAAGTGGTGGTTGCGCTGTGTCAGCAGGGTTTTCGGGTGATCCGCTATGACAATCGCGATGTCGGTCTGTCGACCTGGCGTCAAGCGCCCGCCGAGGCCAACCTGACCTTTGAAGTGCTGCGCTACAAGCTCGGATTGCCGGTGTCGGCGCCTTACTCGCTGACCGACATGGCCGACGATGCGCTGGGCTTGATGGACGCGCTGCACGTCGACCAGTTTCACGTACTGGGCGCGAGCATGGGCGGGATGATCGCCCAGCACCTGGCGGCGATGGCGCCGCAGCGGGTGGAGAGTCTGACGCTGATCATGACCAGTTCCGGCGCCGAAGGATTGCCGGCGCCGAGTGCGGCGCTGGTGCAACTGCTGGCCCGACGCGGCGCGCCGAATCGCGAGGTGGCGCTTGAGCAGCAGGCCGATCTGCTGGCGGCGCTCGGCAGCCCCTCAGTCACTGATGATCGGCAGGCGTTGCTGCATCAGGCGGCGATTGCTTACGACCGGGCGTTCAATCCTGAAGGTGTGAAGCGCCAGATCATGGCGATCCTTGCCGAGCCGAGCCGGGTGACGTTGCTCAATCAATTGCGGGTGCCGACCCTGGTGGTACACGGCACGGCCGATCCGTTGTTGCCGGTGATGCACGGCGTGCATCTGGCGGCGCACATTCGTGGCAGTCAGTTGAAGCTGATTCCGGGGTTGGCCCATCGTTTTCAAGAGGCGTTCAAGGCGCCATTGCTGGCGGCGGTGTTGCCGTATCTGCAACAGCACCGTGAGGACACGTCGCACTGGGCGCAGATCGAGCCGGTGGCAAGCGGCAACCTGCTGTAGGCGAGGTTTTGGCGGTGTTGATTAGGGCCTCTTCGCGAGCAAGCCCGCTCCCACAAGGGCAACCGTATTCCAAATGTGGGGTCGGGCTTGCTCGCGAAGGGGCCCGCTCCCACAAGGGCAACCGTATTCCGAATGTGGGGCCGGGCTTGCTCGAAGGGGCCCGCTCCTACAAGGGCAACCGTATTCCGAATGTGGGAGCGGGCTTGCTCGCGAAGGGGCCATCACTGTCATCGCAAGAGCAGGCAGGTGTATCGTGCAAACTTTCCCGCACGATTTCCGTCCGCGAGGTGTGTGATGAGTTCCGCTTTGAAAATCGATTTTGTCAGCGACGTTTCCTGCCCGTGGTGCGTCGTCGGTCTGTATGGCCTGCTTCAGGCGCTGGAAATCCTGCGCGATGAAGTGCAGGCCGAGATTCATTTCCAGCCGTTCGAACTGAACCCGAAGATGGGCCCGGACGGGCAGAACATCACCGAGCACATCGGCGAGAAATACGGCTCGACCCCGGAACAGTCACAGAAGAACCGCGAGGCGATTCGTGCCCGTGGCGCCGAGGTCGGATTTGCCTTTCGCACCGATGGCAACAGCCGCATCTACAACACCTTCGATGCTCATCGTCTGCTGCATTGGGCGGGTCTTGAGGGTTTGCAGTTGAAGTTGAAAGAGGCGCTGTTCAAGGCGTATTTCACTGACGGCGGTAATCCGTCCGATCACGCGCAACTGGCGCAGATTGCCGAAAGCGTGGGCCTGGATCGGCAGCGTGCGCAGGCGATTCTGGCCTCCGCCGAGTTTGCCGATGAGGTGCGTGCAGAAGAGCAGTTGTGGCTGCAACGCGGCGTGAGTTCGGTGCCGACCGTGGTGTTCAACGGTCAGTACGCGGTGACGGGCGGGCAACCGGTGGACACGTTTGTCGGGGCGATTCGGCAGATCATGAGTGAAACCAAAGGCGGCACGGTCAATTGAGCCAGCGCTCTTAACGCACGATCTTGTCGACGTGGATCCCGAGTTTCTTCAGGCGATACCAGAAGCTGCGTTCGGAGATGCCGATCAACTGCGCGGCGGCGGCCTGCACGCCGTTGCTCTGTTGCAGGGCCGCAAGAATGTAGGCCTTCTCGACTTCGGCGAGTGCTGCGTCCAGATCCGCCGGGACACCGTTGATTTCGCTTAGCGGGCCGCTGCTGTCCGAGGCTTGCGCGGCGAACAGGTAGGCCGGCAGATCCTGTTCCTCGATGATGTTGGCGGAGGCGACGATGGTCGCGCGCTCCACGCAGTTCTGCAGCTCGCGGATGTTGCCCGGCCATGAATAGCGGGTCATCGCCTGCAAGGCTTGCGCGCTGAAACCGCTGATGCGTTTGCCGGCCGCGGCGCCCAGGGTGTGGGCAAAATGCCGGGCCAGCGGGGCGATGTCCTCGACCCGATCGCGCAGCGCTGGCAGCGGGATCGGAAACACGTTGAGGCGGTAGTAGAGATCTTCGCGAAACTCCTTGTTGGCCACCGCTTGCAACAGGTCTTTGTTGGTGGCGGCGATCACCCGCACATCGACCTTGCGTTCCTTGGTATCGCCCACCGGCTCGATCACCCGCTCCTGCAGGGCGCGGAGGATCTTGGCCTGCAGTGCCAGCGGCATTTCACCAATTTCATCAAGAAACAATGTGCCTTTGTCGGCCTGCTGAAAGCGCCCGATGCGATCGGCCACGGCGCCGGTGAACGCGCCTTTGCGGTGGCCGAACATTTCGCTTTCCAGCAGCCCTTCAGGGATGGCCGCGCAGTTCACCGCCACAAACGGCTTGTCGGCGCGGTTGCCATGCTTGTGGATGGCCCGGGCGACCATCTCCTTGCCGGTGCCGCTTTCGCCGCTGAGCAGCACCGTCGCGGCGCTTTCGCGTACCGAGTCCACCGCTTGCAGCACGTTGCGAAAACTCGGGCTGTCACCGATCAGGCTGTCGATCTGCTGATGCTCGTCGAGCTCGGCGCGCATGCGCTGGTTGTCTTTGAGGATGTCGCGAAATTGCAGGGCCTTGCTGACGGTGATGTCCAGTTCGTCGATGTCGAAGGGTTTGGCGATGTAATCAAATGCGCCATTGCGCATTGATTCCACCGCATTTTTCACCGTGCTGTAGGCGGTCATGACGATGACCGGCAACTGTGGATAACGGTTCTTCACCTCTGCCAGCAAATGCGGACCGTCCATGCCGGGCATGCGCCAGTCGCTGATCAGCAGATCGATGTCTTCGCTTTCCAGCACCTTGAGTGCGTGCAGGCCATTGCCGGCGGTGAACACGCTGATGCCGTTCTGCCCGAGGGCCGAGGCCAGCAGATCGCAGAGTTTCGGTTCGTCGTCCACCACCAGAATGTTATGCGTCATCGTCGCTCTCGTCGAAGTCCTCGCCATTGGCCGGAATGTACAGGCTGAAGGTCGCGCCGGCATCTTTTTCGCTGACACATTCTACGCGCCCGTTATGGTTTTCCATGACCGAAAACACTTTGGCCAGGCCCAGTCCGGTGCCCGAGGCCTTGGTGGTGACGAACGGGGTGAAGATGCGCTCCAGCATGTCGGCTTCGATCCCCTGACCGGTGTCCGCCACGCTGACGATGGTGTATTTGGCGTCGCTGGCGATGCTCAGGGTCAGTCGGCCGCCATCAGGCATCGCGTCGATGGCGTTGACGATCAGGTTCAGGCCGGCCTGTTTGAGTTGCTTGGCATCGGCGTAGATCGTCGCCCCCGGCGCCTGATCGTCGATGTGCAGATCAATGTTGTGGCTGGCCAGCTCCGGCTCGCAAAAACCGGCCAGTTCGTCGACCAGGGCGCGGGCTGACTGGGTGGCGCGGATCGGCGCGCTGGGTTTGGCGAAGTCGAGAAACTCGGTGATCAGATCATTGATCCGGCTGACTTCCTTGACCACGTATTCCAGATGTCGCCTGTCGGTTTCCGGCAGGTCGGCACGGCGGTGCAGCAGTTGCGTGGCGGTTTTGATGATGCCCAGCGGATTGCGGATTTCATGGGCCAGACCCATGGCGACTTCGCCTAGCGCGTGCAGGCGATCACGGCGGCGCAGTTGCGACTCCAGATGCTGCAACTCCTCCAGACGTTCGCTCATGTGGTTGAACGTGCTGCTCAGTTCTGCCAGTTCGTCGCCGCCATTCACGCTCAGGCGCTGATGATAGTCGCCGGCAATCACCGCTTGTACGCCTCTGGCCAGACCGCGCAACGGCTTGGTCAGACGCTGCGAGACCAGCCAGCCAACCGCCAGCGACGCCGCCGAACTGAGCAGGAAAATCAGGATGAACAGGTTGCTCTGATTGACCAGGCCGACCAGGCTGGTGTGGCGCAGCAGTCCGCTGAAAATCACCCCTTGCAACTGGCCGTTTTCGTTGAAGATCGGCCGGTAGATGCCGCTGTAGCGGTTGGTGAATTGCTCGAACGGCCGCTTGCTTTCGCGCAGGTTCTGTTCAATGCCTTTCGGCACTTGCAAGGGGTGATCCTCAAAGCGCTGGGTCGAGAAGATCTCCGAGAAGTCATCGCCCTTGGCCAGGTAAAGGCGCAGATCAAGCGAATGCACGTCGGCAACACTGGTGAGGAAGCTGTCGTCCAGATAAGTGCCGATGATCAATTTGTATTCGATGCCGCTCTGTTCGGTCTCGAACGTCGAAATCACCGTGCCGGTGGCCACACCGCCCACCTGCAGGGTTTGCAGTACCGCTTTCGGGGCGGTGCTGATCTGGCTGACGATGTCGTCGGCGGCGGTGCTGTACACCACTTTGTGATCGCTGTTGCGTACCAGCGCCACGACGTCGATGCCCATGGAGTCGGCGACGTCGGCGGTCAGCTTGTTGTGCTTGGCCGATTGACGATCGGTGGGAGGGCGCGTGTAACGCAGAAACAGCTGAGCGGCGCGGGCGTTGTCGCGCAGGATTTCGCTGATTTCGTCCTCGACGATCTTCGACGATTCCTGCAGCCAGATGCGCACGTTGCTGTCGAAGATCTGCGACAGCGTGGTGGCCGCCAGTTCCGCAGCAATCATGGTCGGAATCACGCTGACCAGCCAGAAGGCCAACACCAGTTTGCGTTGCAGGCTCCAGCCGGAAAGGGCGAAAGGTCGGGGCGTGGCGCGTCGGTCATTGATCATTGGATTTCGCTTATTGCAGCTGCCAGGGCCGGATCGGAGCGATCCGGGCGGACGAATATTTTCACCAGACGCAACATTTGGTCGAACAGTGGATTGCGATGGCGGAAGAACACGGTGTTACCGACAAACGAGCAACCCAGGCGCAGCTTACTGGCATAGCCGGCCTGCCCGCACACATAGATCGCCAGTTTGTGCTCAATACAGTAGTCGACATTTTCCAGCCAGCTACGGGTGTAAAGATTGTACTGCCGCGTGCGGGCCAGATCGTGGGCAAAAAACTTGTCGACCAACCGCTGCTCGTCGAGCAATACCAGATTGAACGCCACCAGTTCGTCGCCGACCCAATAGAGCACGCACGCCGATCGATTATCGAGGTGATTGAGGACTTCGCGAAAGTACGCCGCAGGCAGGCACTCGAAGGCCAGATCGCTGCGGGCGAGGGTGGCTTCGTAGAGTTCCATCATGCGCGGCAGCAAGTCGTGCACCGAGCGTCGCCATTCCGTACGCGGCCCCTGGTTGCGCAAGATTCGGCGCAGATCCTTGCGCGTGGATTTCCCCAGGCTACCCAGATAAGCGTCCACCGAGGCGAAGCTGATCGGCAGTTCGGCACCGGGCAACCCGGGCATGCTTTGCAGGCCGGCCTGCTGACAGACCTCCAGCCACTGTGGATCGCGATGCGAGGCATCCTTCACCGCGAACAGGCCGATCCCGGCGTGTTCGGCATCCTGTCTTGCCAGCTCCAGCAACTGACGGAGCAGTGACGGGCGGTGCGTCGCCGCAATGTGCGAAGCCGTGCCGACATGGCATTGCTCCGCCACCGGCGAGCCGAGGGCGTACAGACGGATATCGAACAGTCGGGGCAGATGTCGGCGCAGCCACTGACTGACACGTTTGCCCGCGCCCTGCAGCGTGGTATCGAGTGAGTAGGCCGTGATGAACGCCACGGTGGCCGCGATCAGACGGCCGTCCTCGTGCAGCGTCAGGTAGCGCCAGTGAAAGCCGTCAATGCCGGCGCGTTCAACGGCGCGGTAGTAATCCCAGTCCTCCAGCTCATCGACGAAGCAGTCATTCCAGGCGCAGCGGTCGATCGCTTCGATCGTTGAGAAGGCTTGAGCGGTGATCACGTCGTTTCCTTATGTCGGCGAGTCGTGGTGTTCGGCCTGTGTCGCAGGATGTCTGCCGGCAACTGCTCAAGCCAGTTGCCGGTACTCCAGCGGCGCAACGGGGCTGCTGATCTGCTGCATGAAGCGTCGCTGTATGAAGTCGATGCTCAACTCCACGACACGGCGGTACTGCAGGTCGACCGTGATCATGTGATAGCAGTCGTCGAGCAACACTTTGGTCACCGGTCCGCCAAGCTTGCGTTCGACGTAATCGGCATTCCAGCGGCTGGTGATGTCGTCCTCGATGGAGTGCAGCACCAGCGCCGGCGTGGTGATCGACGGCATGCGTTTTTTCACCACGGCGTTGAGCCGGTGCAGTTCGCGCACCGTGACGCCTTCCATGGTCAGCAACCCGGCCTGACTGCTCTGACCTTCTTTCATCTGGCGTTCGACGATGGCCCGCAGGCGCTCGTTCTTGATGCCGTAAGGCGGCTTTTCTTCGAAACTGCACAGGTGCACGCCGAACGGGATTTTCATCAGCAACGGGGTGAGGAACGCCAGTTTGTTGATGCTCCAGCCGTCGTAGCGCAGGGTGGTCGAATACAGCAGCAAACCCTCGATCTGTCCCGGGTGTTCGGCGGCCAGGTACATCGACAGCACGGCGCCCATGGACAAACCACCGACATACACCTTGTGGTGTTTGCGGCGTACACCGACGAAGGTGTTGCGTGCGCTTTCGTACCAGTCGCGCCAGCCGGTGGCTTGCAGGTCGGCATTGCCGCCGCAGTGCCCGGCCAGGGTCGGCACATAGACCGTGTGCCCGGCTTTCGCCAGGCCCACGGCCACCCGACGCAACTCCGTCGGGGTGCCGGTGAGGCCGTGGATCAACAGCACCGCGACCTCCCCGTCGCCGAGAACGAAACCGGCGTTGCCTTCGCCCATATCGATCTCTGCGTCGATCATCGTTTCATCGCCCGATGCAGCAGGCGGTCGAGCAGGGCCAGGCCCAGGTCGATTTCCGGATAGCTGATTTCCAGCGACGGTGCCAGGGTGATGACGTTCTTGTAGTAGCCGCCCACGTCGAGGATCAGACCGAGGCGACGACCGTCGATTTCGATGTCGCCCTTCATGCCTTCTTCGACCATGTAATCCAGAGTGGCCTTGTCCGGGGTGAAGCCGTCCTCGGTGCAGATCTCGCAACGCAGCGCCAGGCCCAGACCGTCGACATCGCCAATGATCGGGTAGCGTTTTTTCAGATCCTGCAGGCCTTCGAGGAAGTATTTGCCCTTGGCCATGACCATCGCGCCGTAATCGACTTCGCTGGTCATCTTGAACATTTCCAGACCCACGGCAGTGCCCAGCGGGTTGGAGGCGAAGGTGGAGTGGGTCGAGCCTGGCGGGAAGACTTTCGGGTTGATCAGCTCTTCGCGGGCCCAGATGCCGCCCAGCGGGTTGAGGCCGTTGGTCAGCGCCTTGCCGAAGACGATCACGTCGGGTTTGACGTCAAAGTGTTCGATCGACCACAGCTTGCCGGTGCGATAGAAACCCATCTGGATTTCGTCGACCACCATCAGGATGCCGTGTTGATCCAGGACGTGCTTGAGTTCGCTGTAGAAGTTCATCGGCGGGATCACGTAGCCACCGGTGCCCTGGATCGGCTCGACGTAGAACGCGGCGTATTCGCTCTGCCCGACTTTCGGGTCCCAGACGCCGTTGTATTCGGTCTCGAACAACCGCGCGAATTGCTGCACGCAGTGGCTGCCGTACTCTTCCTTGGTCATGCCTTTCGGACCGCGGAAGTGATACGGGAACGGGATGAACTGCGCACGCTCACCGAAGTGGCCGTAGCGGCGACGATAGCGGTAGCTGGAGGTGATCGACGACGCGCCGAGGGTGCGCCCGTGGTAACCGCCCTCGAAGGCGAACATCAGGCTCTTGCCGTTGGTGGCGTTGCGCACGACTTTCAGCGAGTCCTCGATCGACTGCGAACCGCCGACGTTGAAGTGCACCCGACCGTCGAGGCCGAACTTGTTCTTGGCATCGACCGCGATCATTTCCGAGAGCTCGATCTTGCCTTTGTGCAGGTATTGACTGGCAATCTGCGGCAGGGTGTCGATCTGTTGCTTGAGCGCATTGTTCAGCCGCGGGTTGGCGTAACCGAAGTTGACCGCCGAGTACCACATTTGCAGGTCGAGGTAGGCCTGATCTTCGGTGTCCCAGACGTAAGAGCCTTCGCAGCGGCTGAAGATGCGCGGCGGTTCGATGTAGTGAACGGTGTCGCCGTAGGAGCAGTATTTGGCTTCTTTTTCCAGAAGGACTTTGTCTTCGGCTGTCGCAATGCGGATATCAGACATGGTGCAGGGTTTCCTGTGCTTCAGAAGTGGATTCGGTGCTGAAATTGACGGCGTTGGCGGCCGGGGCCAGAGGCAGGCGGGCCAGCAGTTGCGGCAGTTCGGCGAAGCTGTCGAAGCGCGCGTAGGCGATGCCGTTGCGCTCGCAATGCTCGGCCAGGCGGTCCTTGGCGAAGACGAAATCGGCGGTGGACGCCACGCACATGTCGGACTGGCCGTCACCGATCACCAGCACGCGTTTGCTGCTGGGGGTGGATTTGCATTTGCAGTTGCCGGAGGCCGCGCGGCAGGCGTCACTGGCGTAAGGGAAATCGATGCGCCACTTGTCGTGGTCGATCTGGCGCAGGCGGTTGGCGAGGATCGGCAGCAGCGTCACGTAGTTGCGCGCCAGAATCCGCGCGATGCCTTGTTCGATGCCGTCGCTGACCACTTCCAGCGAAGCGCCTAGGCCAATCACGTGGTCGACGAAGTCGGGGAAGTCAGGGTCGATGTCGATGCTGTCGAAGAATTCGAGCAGTTGCGCAGGCGTGGCCTTGATCAGCGCCAGCTGACGGCTGAGGCATTCACGGGAACCGATCTTGCCCTCCAGCCATTCGTTTTCGATGGCTTCCCAGCTCGGGTCGGCGAAGCGTTCAAGGATGCTGTCGATTACGTCGGTACGGGTGATCGTCCCGTCGAAATCACACACGATATGCCAGTCAATCATCTGCAGTACCTGTTGGGTCGAGGCAGTTGTCAGGGTGCGCGGTCTGCGCCTGGCAAGGGTGGGAGCAGGGACTGTGCCAAATCGGCAAAACCCCGTAATGGCGGGGCCTATGCACGGTTTTCGTGAAGTGGAGCTACAATTTTTGTAGCTTGCTACAAACAACATGAGTGCTTGCGCCGAGGGCTCTATCCGGGGATTGATGCGCGCAAGTTCAGAAAAGGAATGGCCTCATGCAGAGGAATACACTGGCGTTAATGACCGCACTGGCCTGCTTTTCCGGGGCTGCGCTGGCGGATGGCATCACCGGCGAAGCCGGCCTGGGACTGAGTTACCAACCTCATGATCCCACCGGCAGCCGTTACGAAGCCCGGCCGATACCGTATCTCGATCTGGACTGGGGCGATGTCAGCCTCGGCACCGACGACGGCCTGACCTGGAGCGCCTTGAAAAGCAACGGCTTCAGCGCCGGGCCGTACATCAATTACCTCTCCGGGCGCACCGCCAACGGCGAGTTGCGCGGCTTGCGTGATGTGCCCGACATGGCCGAGGCTGGCGGCTTCGTGCAATACGCCCCGGCCGATTTCTGGCGCGTGTTCGCCTTCGTCGGCCAGGCCGTCGGCGGTGGCAGCGGGCAGGGCGGCGTGTTTGGAAAGGTGGGCGGTGAAATCGGTTATCCACTGGGCGGCGGGGTGATCGGCAGCAGCAACCTGACCGCACATTTTGCCGATGCGCAGGGCACGCAGACCTTCTTCGGTGTCAGCGACAGCGAGGCGCAGGCCTCGGGTATCCGCGCGTACAACGCCGGCGGCGGTTTGCAGAACGTGGCGCTGACCCAAAGCTTCGAGTTTCCCCTGGCGCAGCATTGGTCGCTGGTCACCAGCGCGAGCTGGATACACCTGACCCGCTCGGCGGCGGACAGCAGCATCGTCAAAGCGGTGGGTGATACCAATCAGGGCGAAGTGCAGGCGGCCATCGCCTACAAGTTCGACTGATTTCAGCCACGGGCGAATTGGTCTGCGGTTTGCAGACAGCCATGTCGAATCCATTCCTTCAGGATGTTCTTCATGGCTCGCCCTGCTTATCGTCTGCTGGCTCATTCGTTGTGGGATCTGATCCCCATCGCTCTGGGCCTGGCCCATTTCGCTTTCGTCCTGTGGCTGGTTGCGGCCTTTCACGATCTGTCCTGGTGGGCCTTTGTGCCGCTGGCGCTGGGCTATGCGATCAGCCTGTCGTGGAGCATCAACAGCATTTCCCACAACCAGATTCACAACGCCTACTTCACCCCGGCGTGGCTGAACCGGGCATTCGATCTGCTGTTGTCGGTGACCATCGGTTTTTCGCAAACCCTCTATCGCGATATCCACAACCGCCATCACCGGGGCAATTCGGACCTGCCGGGGCCTGACGGCAAGACCATTGATCCGCTGTCGATCTATCTGCGCGGCAAGAACGGTCAGCCGGAGAATCCCTGGGCCTACACCTTCCTGAGTTTTTTCCGCGACGACCCCAAGCCGATCTACAACGAAATGCGCCGCAAACGCCCGAAGGATGCGCGTTGGGTCCAGGTCGAGATCTATGTGACGGTGGCGTTTTATCTGCTGCTGGCGGTGTATGACTGGCAGGCGGTGCTGGTGTTGTTGCCGTTCTGGTATCTGGGCCAGGCGCTGTCATCGCTCAACGGTTACTACGAGCATTTTGGCGGCAACCCGGACTTGCCGATTGCCTGGGGCGTGAGTGCCTACAGCCCGCTGTACAACCTGTTGTGGATGAACAACGGCTATCACGCCGAGCACCACTACCGGCCGAAAATGCACTGGACTCAGGTCAAGGCCTATCACCGGCAGATCGCCCGGCAACAGCAGGAGGCGGGGGTGAAGGATATTCCGCTGGCGCACGGTTTGGGCTTCCTGCTGAACCACCAAAAGCCTGACGCCTGACTGCTTTGTGCAGGAGCTGCCGAAGGCTGCGATCTTTTGATCTTGAAAAGCAAAGATCGTCCGATCGCGGCCCGAGCCTGCGGCAGCTCCTACCGGGGGATTTCAGTGCTCTTCGCCCTCGGCGAGCAAGGCTATCCCGCCCATGATCACCGCCACGCCGAGCCAGTGCAGCAGACTGATCTGCTCGCCCAGCCCCAGCCACGACCCCAGCAGCACGCCGACAAATACCAGCGAACTCAGGGGAAACGCCAGCGACAGACTGCTGCGTCGCAGAATCAGCATCCAGACAAAAAACGCGCCGATGTAGCAGGCAACCGCGACCCACACCCCGGGCGTCATGACGATGCCTTGCAGCCATTGCAGGCTGAAGTCCATCTGGCCCAACTGATCGCCACCGACCTTGCTCGCGATCTGCCCGCCACTTTCCAGAATGATCAACAGCGCCCAGAGCACGATGGTGCCCACGCGCCCGTGTAGCCAATGCATTGCGTCGTTCCTTTGCAGTTCCAGGTGAGCGTCAGACATGGCCGGCACACACGAGCATCACGCCCGCCGTAATCACCAGCGTGCCTAGCCAGCGCCGCCGACTGACGGTTTCACCGAGCACCAGTTTGCCCGCCAGCACCACGCCGCAATAGGCCAGCGCGGCTGCCGGAAACAACAGGCTCAGCGGCGCCCGCGACAGGGCGCCGAGCCAGACGAAAAACTCGATCGCGTAAGCGCCGATCCCGGCCCACAGCAGCGGCGCGTTGAACACCTGGCCCCAGAACATCTGAAGCCGAAAACCACCCTCAAGCTCAGGTAATCGATCAAGGCCCAGTTTGAAACACAGCTGGCCGATCACATCCAGAACAATGGACAGGGCCACCAGCACGATCACGGTGAAAGTCATGGAAACAGTTCCTCGAACAGGTCGATCAAGGCTTGATTGGTGGTGGAGTTGCGCAGGATATCGGCCTCGCTCCAGCGCTCGGCCGGCGGCTGATCGGTCTTCGCCTCCCAGCGTTTGAATACGTTGCTGAAGGCCGGACGGGCGTATTCGCCGCAGATGTCGATGCCGATGATCCGCTTGCTCGCCGCCAGCGTGCGCAGGGCCTGGAGCATATGGCTCAGGCGCATGCCGCCCTGATCCCAGTTGGTGGCGGCGTCTTCGCTGGCGAGCACGTCCTTGTCGATGGTGATCCACACCGCATCGGTCGGCAGGCTGGCGATCATTTTGTCGAGGAACAGGGTCCAGTCCACTTGCGACAGGTTGTGCCAGTGCAGCATGTTTTCCTGTTGCTCATGCCCGGCGCCGTCACCGATCCGCCCCCAGACTTTGGAAGGCGCGTGCTGCCACGGAAACAGCTGCAGAACCCCGCGTTTTAAGGCCGCGAGGTTGCCGCCCTTCAGTTGCGGGTTTTGCAGATCATCGCTGCACGGGCCGAGGGTCACGATGCGGCGAATGTTCGGCAGTTTCAGCGCCTGATTGACCCAGGAACCGCAATGCCGACGCGGCGCAAACCGCACCCAGTCGGGGTGATTGTCGAAGTGGATCAGGCTGACGGGGCTTGGCAGATCGGTAAGAAACGCCGGGGTCAGGTGGTGATAGTCACCGGAGCCGACGAAGAAGATTTCCGGCGCCGGGCCGGTGTGCCGCGGCCGCTGCTGCAAGCGTTCGGCGAAGCGTCGCCAGGTGCGTTCGCTGGACCACAGCCGGAGTTTCGGGCCGAGGTCGAGCAGGTCCAGGCGTCTGGCGCGGCCACTGTCGAGCAGTCGCGCAATCGGCGCCTGAGCGGTCAGGCTGTGGTCGAGATCTAAAATATTCAAGGTCGCTATTTACCCTTGGCAGACCCTGCCAGACACCGGCCTCATCGAGCATGAGCACCAGCCGGGCAGGGCTTTTGCGGGTAAATGCAAGGGGCGGGCCAGCCATTGCCTCAGGCGTGCAGGCGCACCCACACCGAGACCAGCACGGTGGCGGCGATCAACCATGCGACCACGGCCACGGCGAGCGACGCCTCCAGGCGCATGCGGTCAACCATCACGTACAACGTCGCCAGATAGATGAAGTACGGAATGATCGACCACATGCCGAACACGATGGTCGCCTTCAGGTCATCGATCGAACGGCTGTTGCCGACGATGTAGTGGGCGATCAGCGCGAAGGTCGGAAACAGCGGCACCAGTCCGGCGATGTAATAGTTTCGGGTCTTCGACAGCGCGGCGAGAATCACCACCACTGCCGCGCCAAGTGCCGCTTTGAGTATCAGATCCATCAGTGGCTCAACCCGTACTTTTTCACTTTATCGAACAGCGTGGTCTTGGCCATGCCCAGCTCGAGACTGGCCTGGGTCAGGTTACCGCCGCTGCGTTGCAAGGCATCGTTGAGCAGGTTGCGCTCGAAGGCTTCGACTGCTTCGGCGAACGCCAGACCTTGACCGCCGCTGCTGGCGCCGGACTTCTTGAACGCCGGCAGGCCGAGGGCAAAGCGCTCGGCGACGTTGCGCAGTTCGCGCACGTTGCCTGGCCAGTCGTGGCTCATCAGGTTCGACAGGGTCTGGTTGTCCAGCTCCGGCAAGGCGCGGTCAAAACGCAGCGCCGACTGCTGGGTGAAGTGTTCGAACAGTTGCAGGATGTCTTCACGGCGTTCGCGCAGCGGCGGCAGTTCCAGCGTCACCACGTTGAGGCGGTAGTACAAGTCGCTGCGAAACTCGCCGGCCTTGCTCGCTTCGTCGAGGTCGGATTTGGTCGCGGCAATCACCCGGCAATCCACCGCCACGCTCTGGTTCGAACCGAGGCGTTCGAGGGTGCGTTCCTGCAACACGCGCAGCAATTTGATCTGCAACGGCAGGGGCATGCTTTCCACTTCATCGAGGAACAGCGTGCCGCCGTCGGCGTGTTCGATCTTGCCGATGCGCCGTTTGCCGGCACCGGTAAAGGCGTTGGCCTCGTGGCCGAAGATCTCGCTTTCGAAGAGGTTTTCCGGCAGGCCGCCGCAGTTCAGCGCGACGAACTGCTTGGCATGCCGACGACTGAAGTCGTGCAGGCAACGGGCGACCAGTTCCTTGCCGGTGCCGGTCTCGCCTTCGATCAATACGTTGGCCGAAGTGTCGGCGACGTTGGCGATCAGCTCGCGCAGGTTCTGCATGGCTGGCGAACGCCCGATGATCCGGCCTTCGAGGGAGTCGCGTTCGGCCAGTTGCCGACGCAGCGAGGAGACTTCGCGGGCGAGGCTGCGTTGCTCCAGTGCGCGGCGGGCGACATCCACCAGACGTTCCGGCGAGAACGGTTTCTCCATGAAATCGTAGGCGCCTTTCTGCATCGCGCCGACCGCCATGGAGATATCGCCATGACCAGTGATGAGCACCACCGGCAGACTGCGGTCGCGTGCCTTGAGGCGGGTCAGCAGTTCCAGGCCATCGATGCCGGGCAGGCGAATGTCGCTGATGACGATCCCGGCAAAGTTGTCGCCGACCCGCTCCAGCGCTTCTTCGGCACTGCCGACGCCGATGCAGGGAATGTCTTCCAGGGTCAGCGCCTGCTGGCAACCGAGCAGCACATGGGGGTCGTCTTCGACGATCAGCACACTAAGGTCGTGGTTCATATTGGCTCGGCAGGAGTAGGGCTTACCAACGGTAAACTGAGGACGAAGGTGGTGCCACCGCTGGCCGGGTGTTCGACACCCAGATGCCCGCCGGTGGCGGCAGCGAGGCTGGCGGAAAGGGTCAGGCCGAGGCCCAGCCCCTGTTCGCCGGGTTTGGTGGTGAAGAACGGCTCGAACAGATGCTTGCGCGCTTCGGCGTCGACCCCGTGGCCGTTGTCGCGCACCCGCAGGCGATATTTGCCGTTGAACTCTTCGCCTTCCAGCCACAGCTGCGGCGCGGGTTGTGCCTGCATGGCGTCGAGGGCGTTGCCGATCAGGTTGACCAGAATCTGTTCGAGGCGGGTCTGGTCGATCTGCACCTGCACGTCGCTGAACTGGCGGTGCAGTTGCAGCGTCATGCCCTCGACCCGCGCGCCGAGCAGTTGCAGGGCGGCGTCCACGGCTTTGCCGAGACTGGCCTGGCCTTCGTTGTCGCCGCGCCGGGCGAACGAGCGCAGGCTGGCGGTGATCCGGCCCATGCGGTCGATCAGGTCGTTGATGGTCTTGAGGTTGGTGCTGGCGACGTCGAGCTGGCCGCGTTCCAGAAAGCGAATGGTGTTGCCGGAGAGGGTGCGCATCGCCGCCAGCGGCTGGTTCAGTTCGTGGGCGATGCTGGTCGACATCTGGCCGATGGCCGCGAGTTTGCCGGCCTGCACCAGTTCGTCCTGGGCGCGGCGCAGGGTTTCCTCGGCCTGGCGCCGTTCGCGGATCTGGCTCTTCAGCCGTTCGTTGCTGGCGCGCAGATCGCCGGTGCGTTCGGTAATCCGACGCTCCAGTTGATTGTTGGCTTCCTGCAAGGCTTCGCGAGCGGCGAGGCGGGTGGCGATGACCTTGCGCCGTTCGTTCCAGGCGATCAGCAGGAACGCTACCAGGGCGAAGGCCACGGCCACCAGAATGCCTTGGTTGATCGCTTCACGGCGCAAGTCCTGCAACGGCGTGAGCAGGGTGAAATTCCACGGTGTGTCGCTCAGCGGCCGGGTCTGCGCCAGATAGCTGATGCTGTCGTCATCGGTGCTCAGTTCGCTGTTGGCCGGGAAGGTTAGTTTCTCTACACCTTCGGCGAGGGTTTCGCGGGCCAGCGGTTGCAGTTCGTTGAGCGGGAACCAGTAGTACTGCAGGCTGCGAGCGAGTTTTTCTTTGGTTTCATCACTCAGCGGTACTACGGACTTGAGGCGTCGCGCCGGATCACTGGAAAGAATGATGATGCCGTTCTCGTCGCTGACGAAGGCTTCCAGGCGGGCGCGCTGCCAGCGTTCTTCCAGCGCTTCGAGGCGCACCTTGACCACGGCGACGCCGATGATCTTGCCGTGTTCTTCCAGGCCATGGGCGAGGTAGTAACCGGGCTCGCCGCTGGTGCTGCCGATCCCGTAGAAACGTCCGGGTTCGCCGCGCACGGCTTTCTGGAAATAGGCGCGAAAGGACAGGTCTTCACCGAGGTAACTGTCGACGTCGCGCCAGTTGCTGGTGGCCATCACGCGGCCGGTGGTGTCCATGACGTAGATGGCCCGACTGCGGCTGCGCCGGTTCAGGCCTTCAAGGTAAGCATTGACCGTCTGCCGGTGTTCCGGGGTCGGGTCGGCCAGCAGTTGCGGGACACTGGTTTCCAGTTCCAGCAGGCTGGGCAGGTAGGTGTATTTGCTGATCTCGCTTTCGACGGTACGCGCGTGCAGTTCGAGCTGACGCTGGCCGTTTTCGCTGAGGCTGCGGATGCCGAAATGTTCACTGGTCCAGAAGCCGATGTAACCCAGTCCGATCATCAGGATGATGATCAGCGGCGGCAGGAACAGATGGCGAATCAGACGGGGCTTCACGGCAAGTGATGGCGGCGCTGCGCGATAGAGATTGGGGTCGCATTTCATCACAGTTGCCTTGGGTCAACCAGCGCTGCCGCGGACGACGCACTGGTTTGGTCGAGCCTGGAACCTGTGGCGAGGGAGCTTGCTCCCGCTCGGCTGCGTAGCAGTCGTAAATCCATTCAATGCGGTGTTTCAGACAGATCGCATTGGCAGGTTTTGGGGCCGCTGCGCGACCCAGCGGGAGCAAGCTCCCTCGCCACAAGGGCAAATCGGTATTGCTTTTAGTGCTGCAGGATCTTCTCGAGGAAATGCTGCGCGCGTTCGGAGCGGGCGCTGATGTCGCCGAAGAACTCCTCTTTCGGGCAGTCTTCGATGATCTTGCCGGCGTCCATGAAGATCACGCGGTCAGCCACTTTGCGCGCGAAGCCCATCTCGTGGGTCACGCACATCATGGTCATGCCTTCCTGGGCCAGTTGCACCATCACGTCGAGCACTTCGTTGACCATTTCCGGGTCGAGCGCCGAGGTCGGTTCGTCGAACAGCATGACGATCGGGTCCATCGCCAGCGCGCGGGCAATCGCCACACGCTGTTGCTGGCCGCCGGACAGTTGCCCCGGGTGCTTGTGGGCATGCGCCGACAGACCGACGCGATCAAGCAGTTGCAGACCTTTCTTGGTCGCCTCTTCCTTGCTGCGGCCCAGCACCTTGATCTGCGCGATGGTCAGGTTCTCGGTGATGGTCAGGTGCGGGAACAGCTCGAAGTGCTGGAACACCATACCGACGCGCGAACGCAGTTTCGGCAGGTTGGTCTTGGAGTCGGCAATCGAGGTGCCGTCGACAACGATGTCGCCTTTCTGGAACGGCTCCAGCGCGTTGACGCACTTGATCAGGGTCGACTTGCCCGAGCCCGACGGGCCGCAGACCACGATCACTTCGCCTTTCTTGACCTCGGTGCTGCAATCAGTCAGCACCTGGAAGTCGCCATACCACTTGTTGATGTTCTTGATGGAGATCATACGGCAAACCTTTTTTGCAGACGCTTGACCAGCAGCGAGGCGGAAAAGCTGATGATGAAGTAGACGACACCGGCAAAGATCAGGAACTCGTTGGAACGACCGATGATATCGCCGCTGGAGCGGGCGGAGTTGAGGAAGTCCACCAGGCCCACGGTGTAGACCAGCGAGGTGTCCTGGAACAGGATGATCGACTGTTGCAGCAGCAACGGGGTCATCTTGCGGAACGCCTGGGGCAGGATGATCAGACGCATGGTCTGGCCATAGGTCATGCCCATCGCCTGGGCCGCGGCCATCTGGCCTTTGGGGATCGACTGCACGCCGGCCCGGACGATCTCACAGAAGTACGCGGCTTCGAACATCATGAAGGCCACGACGCAGGAGGTGAACGCGCCGATCGGGGTGTCTTCGCCGGTGATCCAGCGCAGCACGAACGGCACCGCCAGGTAGAACCAGGTGATCACCAGCAGCAGCGGGATCGAGCGGAAGTAGTTCACGTAGGCGCCGGCGACGCGCGACAGCAGTTTGCTGGACGACAGGCGCATCAGCGCGAGGATGGTCCCCAGCACGATGCCGCCGACCACGCCCATGACCATCAACTGCAAGGTCATGACCATGCCGTTCCACAGGCCCGGGATCGCGGGGATGATGCCGCTGAAATCGAAGTCCATTATTTACCCCCCACGGAGATCAGGCCGGGCACTGCGACTCTCTTCTCGACCAGGCGCATCAGCAACATCAGGCTCATGTTCAGGGTGAAGTAGATCAGCGTGGCCAGGGTGAAGGCTTCAAACAGGTTGGCCGAGAATTCGGCGGTCTGCTTGGTTTGCGCCAGCAGTTCCATCAGGCCGATCAAGGACGCCACGGAGGAGTTCTTGAAGACGTTGAGGAATTCCGAGGTCAGCGGCGGAATGATGATGCGGTAGGCCTGGGGCAGCAGCACGTTCCAGTAGATCTGCGGCAGCTTGAAACCCATGGCGCGGGCGGCGGATTCCTGGCCGCGTGGCAGCGCCTGGATGCCGGTGCGCACTTGCTCGCAGACCCGGGCGGCGGTGAACAGGCCCAGGCACACGACGACGCTCAGGTAGGCCGAGGTGGTCGGGTTCAGATCCTGTTTGTACCAGTCCTGCAGGTTCTGCGGCAGCAGGTCGGGTACCAGGAAGTACCAGATGAACAGCTGAACCAGCAGCGGCACGTTGCGAAACAGTTCGACGTAGCAGGTCGCGATACCCGATACGAGGCGGCTCGGTACGGTGCGCAAGACCCCAAGAACGGAGCCCAGCAGCAAGGCGATAATCCATGCCACGACGGCGATGGCGATGGTCCAGCCCAGTCCGGAGATGAACCAGTCGAGATAAGTCTCGCTGCCCACGCCGGTGGACTTGAAGAACACGCCCCAGTCCCAGTTGTAATTCATTAGGGTCTCCCCTCGAAATCGATCGATGTACAAGCACCCGCTTGGGGAAGATCCTTTCCCGTCCGACGTTGAACGCCGGGCACACGCGATCGGCTCGAAAACCGCCAGGTCGAGTGTTCCACTGTAAAGCCAGCAGGTAGTAACAGACGTCTGAGGGAGGTTGCTCCCTCAGACGACAGGTTAGTCAGGAATCAGATTTTTACGTCAGGCGCAGGCTTATCGCTTGGATTGGCGATCAGCTCTTTCACCTTGTCGCTCATCGGGAAGTTCAGGTTCAGGCCTTTCGGTGGGATCGGGCTCTCGAACCACTTGCTGTAGATCTTGTTGATCTCGCCGGACTTGTACAGGGCGACGATGGCGTCATCGACAGCCTTCTTGAAGGCCGGGTCGTCCTTGCGAACCATGCACGCGTAGGCTTCGAAGGACTGTGGAGTACCGGTGATGACCCAGTCAGTCGGCTTCTTGGCTTTGGCTTCTTCACCGGCCAGCAGCGCGTCGTCCATCATGAAGGCAACGGCGCGGCCGCTTTCCAGCATGTTGAAGGATTCGCCGTGGTCTTTGGCGGAGATGATGTTCATGCCCATCTGCTTGTCGGCGTTCATCGCTTTGATGATGCGCTCGGACGTGGTGCCGGCGGTGGTCACGACGTTTTTGCCTTTCAGGTCGGCAAAGTCAGCGTAGGACGGCTTGCCATCCTTGTCTTTCTTGACCAGCAGACGGGTGCCGATTTCGAAGATGTTGACGGTGAAGTCGACTTGCTGGGCGCGTTCGGCGTTGTTGGTGGTGGAGCCGCACTCGATATCCGCGGTGCCGTTCTGGATCAGCGGGATACGGGTTTGCGAGGTCACCAGGTTGTACTTGACCTGCAGGTCTGGCTTGTTCAGGTCTTTTTTCAGGGCTTCAACGATGGCCACTTGAATGTCGTGGGAGTAGCCCACGGGTTTGCCGGAAGCATCCGCGATGTAGGAAAACGGGATGGAGCTGTCGCGGTGAGCGAGCGTGATGGTGCCGGAATCGTTGATTTTCTTCAGGGTGCCGGTGAGTTCGGCGGCGAAAACTGGTGTGCTGATCAGAGCGGCAGCAATGGCTGCACCCAGGATATGGGGAACGATGCGCATCAAATTTTCCTCGAATTGTTTTTTTTATGGAGCCAGTTCGTCGGCCCTTTTGTGCTTCGAATGCCTGACGGCTCCTGAAGTGTTGGCACGGCAGGCATTCGTCGAGAGAGTGTAGAGCATGAGTCGTGCCAGAGCAGTCTATGACAGCTAATTGGTTGATTTTTAAGGTGATTAAAGTTTTGTGTCGGTGTTTTTGGCTGAAACTGATCCGGTTATCCGAATCGACCGGGAGGTCGCGTTCGGAAAACCGAATGCTTTGTTGCCAGTTGTTTTCGGCAACACGCCCTTTGTGGCGAGGGAGCTTGCTCCCGTTGGACTGCGCAGCAGGCCGGCTTTTAGAGCGGGGCCGCTAGGCGACCCAGCGGGAGCAAGCTCCCTCGCCACAGGTACAGCGTCCGGCGCGGATAAATAAAAAAGCCCCCGAACCGTCAGATTCAGGGGCTTCGTTTTAAGCGATGTTCAAATCACGCCGCTTCAATCTTGCGGTTCTGCTCGACCTTGCCCAGGTACGCCGCCAGTTTCTCTTGCTCGGCCGGGGTGGTGAACAGGCCCAGCTTGCTGCGGCGCCACAGGATGTCGTGCGCGGTGGTGGCCCATTCTTCGCTGCACAGGTAATCGACCTCGCGGGTGTAGAGACCGCCGCCGAGGTGTTCGCCCATGTCATTCAGCGACTCGACGCCTTCGAGCATGCGCCAGGTGCGGCTGCCGTAGGTGGTGGCCCAGCGGCGGGCGATCTCGGTCGGGACGAAGTCGAACTTGTCGCGGATCTGCGCGCTCAACGCTTGCGGGGTAGTCATGTCTTCGCCGCCGGGCAGGGTCGCGGTCGCGGTCCAGCTCGGGCGCATCTGGGTGAAGTACGGCATCAGCTGGGCCATCGCCGACTCGGCGAGTTTGCGGTAGGTGGTCAGCTTGCCGCCAAACACCGACAACAGCGGGGCTTCCTCGCCGCCGCCAGACAGCGCCAGGGTGTAATCGCGGGTCACGGCGGACGGGTTGTCGGATTCGTCGTTGCAAAGCGGACGCACGCCCGAGTAGCTGTGCTGAATGTCGTCGCGGCTGATCTGCTTCTTGAAGTGAGCGTTGACCACTTTCAGCAGGTAATCGGTTTCGCCGTCGGTGATTGCCACTTTCGCCGGATCGCCGGTGTATTCGCGGTCGGTGGTGCCGATCAGGGTGAAGTGGTTCAGGTACGGAATGGTGAAGACGATGCGCTGATCTTCGTTTTGCAGGATGTGCGCGTGATCGCCTTCGTACAGTTTCGGCACGATGATGTGGCTGCCCTGAATCAGGCGGATGCCGTACGGCGATTCCATTTTCAGGTCGTCACGAATGAACTTGGCGACCCACGGGCCGGCGGCGTTCACCAAGGCTTTGGCAGTGATCGAAAACAGGCTGCCGTCGGCGCGTTCCAGATTCAGGTGCCACAGGCCCTTGGCGCGGCGGGCGCTGACGCAACGGGTCTGGGTGTGTACGTGGGCACCTTTTTCCCGGGCGGCCATGGCGTTCAGAACGACGAGGCGGGCGTCATCGACCCAGCAATCGGAATATTCGAAACCCTTGGTGATTTCGCTTTTCAGCGCGCTGTCGGCGCCGAATTTCAGGCTTTTCGAACCCGGGAGCTTTTCGCGCTTGCCGAGGTTGTCATAGAGGAAGAGACCGGCGCGAATCATCCACGCCGGACGCAGGTGCGGACGGTGCGGCAGCACGAAGCGCATCGGCTTGACGATGTGCGGCGCCTTGGCCAGCAGCACTTCGCGCTCGGCCAGCGCTTCACGCACCAGACGGAATTCGTAATGTTCGAGGTAGCGCAGGCCACCGTGGATCAGCTTGCTGCTGGCCGACGAGGTGTGGCTGGCCAGGTCATCCTTTTCGCAAAGGAACACCGAGAGACCGCGACCGGCGGCATCCGCTGCGATCCCCACGCCATTGATCCCGCCGCCAATAACGGCAACATCGTAGATCTCGGCGATAGGGGGCGTACGCAAGGTAGAGGTGGACATCGGCTGGCCTCGGGCTCTTTTGATTTTCTGTCTTGGAAATCGAACATAAATGTTCATTTGCGAAAATGGTAGCCCATAAAGACGCGCACAGCCAGTCGCGTTCGATTGAAAAAACTCATCGAAGGGCGGTTAAAAGAAAATTTTCGAACATTTAGACTTGCTGAAGCACTGTTGTGGCGAGGGAGCTTGCTCCCGCTCGGCGGCGCAGCCGTCGTAAATCCGGTGCGCAAGGCGTGGCTGGATGAATTGGGCTGGATGGTTTTGGGGCCGCTTCGCAGCCCAGCGGGAGCAAGCTCCCTCGCCACAGGGGAGCTGCGCCAAGTAGGGTTTAAACGACTTCCAGACGAATCTTGTGCTGGCTCAGCAGTTGCGCCAGTGCCGGTACTGGTTGCTGATCGGTCACCAGGCAGTCGATCAGGCTGATCGGACCCAATCGAATCATCGCATTGCGCCCGAACTTGCTGGAGTCCGCCGCCAGAATCACCTGCCGCGCATTGGCGATGATCGCCTGCGATACGCGCACTTCCTGATAGTCGAAGTCGAGCAGGCTGCCGTCTTCGTCGATACCGCTGATGCCCACCAGCGCGAAATCAACCTTGAACTGGTTGATGAAATCCACACTCGCCTGACCCACCACACCGCCGTCACGGCGCACGTTGCCGCCGGTCAGCAGCACATCGAAATCATCCTTGGCACTGAGCATCGAGGCGACGTGCAGGTTGTTGGTGATGATCTTCAGATGGTTGTGATTGAGCAGGGCGCGGGCAATCGATTCGGTGGTGGTGCCGATGTTGATGAACAGCGAGGCGTGATCGGGGATCTGCGCGGCGATGGCTTCGCCGATGCGTTGTTTTTCATCGCGCATCTGGTCGGCGCGCATCGCATAGGCGGTGTTTTCGACGCTGGAATCATAGGCCGCGCCGCCATGGTAGCGACGCAACAGATTGGCTTCCGCGAGCTGATTGATATCGCGGCGGATGGTTTGCGGGGTAACAACGAACAGCGTAGCCATTTCCTCGATGCTCACATAGCCGCGTTCGCGGACCAGCTCGAGGATTTGCTGCTGACGGGGAGGCAGATTCATGGGGCTTCCTTTGGGCTGCCGTGCAAAATTTGCCCATGATGCCGCAGGAATCTCCTCCCGACCAGTTAGTTGCCTATCAGTCTCTGAAGGTTGGCTTATTCAGCGTCTTCACGCGCCCAGTCACGGGTGCGGCTGACGGCTTTTTTCCAGCCTTTGTACAGTTTCTCTTTCTCGACTTCATCCAGGCTCGGCTCGAACTCACGCTCGATGACAGCCTTGCCGCGCAGTTCGTCCAGGCTGCCCCAGAAACCGCACGCCAGACCGGCCAGATACGCTGCGCCCAGCGCGGTGGTTTCGCGCATTTGCGGGCGCTCGACCTGGGTGCCGAGGATGTCGGCCTGGAACTGCATGAGGAAGTTGTTCGCGACCGCACCGCCGTCCACACGCAGGGCCTTGAGGCGTTCGCCGGAGTCCTGTTGCATGGCGTCGAGCACGTCACGGGTCTGGTAGGCGATCGATTCCAGCGCTGCGCGGATGATGTGATCCACGCGCACGCCGCGCGTCAGGCCGAACAGTGCGCCACGGGCATACGGGTCCCAGTACGGAGCGCCCAGACCGGTGAAGGCCGGTACCAGGTACACGCCGTTGCTGTCCTTCACTTTATTGGCGAAGTATTCGGTGTCGTGAGCGTCGTTGACGATCTTCAGTTCATCGCGCAGCCACTGCACGGTCGAGCCACCGTTGAACACCGCGCCTTCCAGGGCGTAAGCCACTTCGCCACGCGGGCCGCAAGCGATGGTGGTGAGCATGCCGTGCTGCGATTTCACCGCTTTGTCGCCGGTGTTCATCAGCAGGAAGCAGCCGGTGCCGTAGGTGTTTTTTGCCTGGCCCGGCTCGACGCACATCTGGCCGAACAGTGCGGCTTGCTGGTCACCCGCGATACCGCCGATGGCGATGCCGCTCTTGGTGCGACCGTAGATTTCCGAAGAAGCCTTCACTTCCGGGAGCATCTCGCGCGGGATGTCGAGGATTTCCAGCATCTTCGAATCCCACTCCAGCGAATGGATGTTGAAGAGCATGGTGCGCGAGGCGTTGGTGTAGTCGGTGACGTGCACCTTGCCACCAGTGAATTTCCAGATCAGCCAGCTATCGATGGTGCCGAACAGCAATTCGCCGTTGCGCGCACGCTCGCGGCTGCCTTCGACGTTGTCGAGGATCCACTTCAGCTTGGTGCCGGAGAAGTACGGGTCGGTGACCAGGCCGGTGTTGTCGCGAATGTATTCTTCGTGGCCATCGCGCTTGAGCTGCTGGCAGATCTCGGTGCTGCGGCGGCACTGCCAGACGATCGCGTTGTACACCGGACGGCCAGTGGTCTTGTCCCAGACTACGGTGGTTTCACGCTGGTTGGTGATACCGATGGCGGCCACCTGATCGTGATGCAGACCGGCCTGGGCCAGCGCTTCAACCATCACTGCGCTCTGGGTGGCGAAGATTTCCATCGGGTCGTGTTCAACCCATCCGGCTTGCGGGTAATGCTGGGCGAATTCGCGTTGGGCGGTGCAGACCACGTTCGCATCGCGGTCGAAAATGATCGCGCGGGAGCTGGTTGTACCCTGATCAAGGGCAATGATGTAGTTCTTATTCTGAATGTCGGTCATGTCGATTGCCTTGGACGAAATAAGGGAGAGTGGGCCGGGGCGCGGGCTCTAAAAGGGCAGGAACCCGCGCCGACTGTTTCAAGAAGTTCTTGGTTTGCCGTCAATGGCCGGTTCTGCATCCTTTGTAGCAGGTGTGGCGCCGGTCAGGTGACGGGCGATGAGCCCGCGATACCCGGCAGCGCCGAGGCAGGCACCGACAATCGGTGCAAAAATCGGAATCAGGAAGTACGGAATATCGCGGCCGCCAGTGAAGGAAATTTCACCCCAGCCGGCGAAGAAAGTCATCAGTTTCGGACCGAAGTCACGGGCCGGGTTCATCGCGAAACCAGTCAGTGGGCCCATCGAACTGCCGATCACAGCGATCAGCAAACCGATCAGCAGCGGTGCCATCGGGCCTTTCGGCAGACCGTTATTGTCATCGGTCAGGGCCATGATCACGCCCATCAGGATCGCGGTGATGATCATCTCGACCAGGAATGCCTGGGCAGTCGACAACACAGGATTGGGGAAGGTGGAGAACACCGACGCCAACTCAAGGCTGGCAGCCGAACCACGAACCATTTGGTGAGTTTGTTCGTAATCGAAGAACAGGTTGCTGTACAGCGTGTAAACCAGCAGCGCGCCGCAGAACGCGCCGGCAATCTGCGACAGGATGTAAAACGGCAGTTTGCGCTTTTCGAAGTCAGCAAAAATGCTCAGGGCGATACTCACGGCGGGGTTCAGGTGCGCGCCGGAAACTCCGGCGGTCAAGTAGATCGCCATGCTCACACCGACGCCCCAGATGATGCTGATTTCCCACAGGCCGAAGCTGGCGCCCGCGACTTTGAGCGCAGCGACACAGCCGGTGCCGAAAAAGATCAGAAGTGCAGTCCCCAGAAACTCGGCCAGGCATTGGCCGGAAAGCGATGGTTGCTGAATAGCAGTTGTCATTGAAAACCTCGATTTTTGTTGTTGTCTGGCGCATTTGCCGTCAGGGCAAGGCGCGATTTTCGCCGAGGCAGGATCCCCATCCTGTTCCCGGTTTACTGCTGGGTGCTGCGGTGATGATAATTCTTACATTATTCAGATTCGAAAAAATATAGACAAGAAACAAACCTGTCAAAGGTCGAAAGTGAACCATCGGTCACAATTAAACTATCAACCTGTTGAATGATCCTGCGGGTGACTGCGGCGATAGCCCGGTGATTCGCCTGTAAAGCCCGAAAAACGGGGCTTGCGCTAGAGCCTTTTGCGAGGTGATGGCCTAGAATCCGGCGCAGGATTTTCTGTTGATGCCGAGCCTGGAGCTGCCATGACCCCTGCGTTGGACTTGTTGAAAAAAGTTCGTGCCGAACATCGCGTGCACAGTTACGAACATGATCCCAAGGCTGCGTCCTATGGGCTGGAGGCCGCAGAGAAGCTGGCGCTCGAGCCGGCTCAGGTGTTCAAGACGCTGCTCGCCGCCAGTGAAAAAGGTGAATTGTTGGTGGCGGTGGTGCCGGTCGTCGGAAGCCTTGACCTCAAGGGCCTGGCGCATGCTGCAGGGGTGAAAAAAGTCGAAATGGCTGATCCCGCCGCCGCACAGCGTTCCACCGGTTACCTGTTGGGCGGCATCAGTCCGCTGGGGCAGAAAAAACGCCTGCGCACCTTCATTGATAACTCGGCTCAGGGCTTTGCGACTATTTATGTCAGCGCCGGCCGACGCGGCCTCGAAGTCGAACTGGCGCCGGCGGTGCTGGCTGAGCACACACAGGCCAAATTTGCCGATATCGGCCGTGCGTAACCCTCATCGCTGTATGCAGAAAATTGGCCGGTTCTGTCACTGGCGCTGATCCGGCCCGCGTTGCATGCTCTGCCCACGGACTTAGGGAGAAGGTTATGCAGCTTGAGTTTTATCAAGTCGACGCGTTCAGCGATCGGCCGTTCAGTGGCAATCCGGCGATGGTTTATCGGCTCGATGCATGGCTTGCGGATGAGCTGATGCAGAAGATCGCCGCCGAGCACAATCTGGCGGAAACCGCGTTTGTGGTGCGCGAAGGCGCGGCGTGGCATATCCGCTGGTTCACCCCGACCACCGAGGTGCCATTGTGCGGGCATGCGACGCTGGCCAGCGCCTATGTGTTGTTCGAGATCTACAAGGAAACCACCGAGCGGCTGGACTTCATCTGCAAGTCCGGGCCGTTGAGTGTCAGTCGTGAGGGCGATCGCCTGTGGCTGGACTTCCCTTCAATTGTGCCGTCAGAGATTGGCGTGACGCTGGATGTCGAGCGTGCGCTGGGCGTCGAGGCGGTGGATGTGCTCGGTTCCAACGAGTTGTTCGTGGTGCTTGAGTCGGAGCAGGCGGTGCTCGACTGCAAGCCGGACATGGTCGCGCTGGCGAAACTGCCGTGGCTCGGTGCGATCGTGACGGCGCGCGGCAATCAGCACGATTTCGTCTCGCGTTATTTCGCTCCGGCGATTGGTATCAACGAAGATCCGGTCACTGGTTCGACGCATTGCAGCTTGATTCCGTACTGGTCGAAACGTCTGGGCAAATCCAGTTTGACCGCGTGCCAGCGCTCGGCGCGGGGCGGGGAGTTGTTCTGTCGGCTGGAAGGTGAACGGGTGAAAATTGGCGGGAATGCGACGCTGGTGGCCAGCGGTACGCTGATTTTGGGCTGACCCAAAACCAATTGTGGGAGCGGGCTTGCTCGCGAATGCGGTTTGTCAGTCAACGATGATGGTGGCTGATATACCGCATTCGCGAGCAAGCCCGCTCCCACAGTTTTGATCCATAACGGGTCAGAGGGCGGTGCTGTAGCGGCGGACGCCGTTTTCCACTGCCGGGATTTGCGCGGCGGTGCTGCCCGATGCCTGGAACAACACCAGATGTTCAGCTGCTACGCGAATCCCCACATCCGCACCGACCTGATGATCCGCATGGCTCGGAAAAATCGACTCCAGTTGCGCACCGGTCGGCAGTTGCAGGCGATACAGGGTCGAGGCGCCAAGGAACGTCTTGCCGACGATCCGCGCTTTCAACCCACTGTCCGGCGCATAAACAATGTCATCCGGACGCAGCAACACATCCACCGCACCGCCCACCGGCCAGGTGTAGGCCCGGTTGCCGCGCAGTTCGCCGAGTTCGGTCTGCACCGATTCCGGGCTGCCGAGCTGGCCGCGAATGAAATAACCCTGACCGATGAAGCTGGCGACAAACGGCGTCGCTGGCTCGTGGTAGAGGTTGTAGGGCGTGTCCCACTGCTCCAGCCGACCTTCCTTGAACACGCCAACGTGATCGCTGACGGCGAAGGCTTCTTCCTGGTCGTGGGTCACCAGAATCGCACTGGTGCCACGGGCCTTGAGGATGTCGCGCACTTCGTGGCTGAGCTTGCGCCGCAGTTCGCCATCGAGGTTGGAGAATGGCTCGTCGAGCAGCAGCAATTGCGGCTCCGGCGCCAGTGCCCGGGCGAGGGCGACACGCTGTTGCTGGCCGCCCGATAACTCGTGGGGGAAGCGCTTGCCGAGGTTCTTCAGGTTGACCAGTTCCAGCAGCTCTTCGGTTACGCGCTCCTTGTTCGGGTGCTTGCGGATACCGAAGGCGATGTTGTCCGCGACGCTCAGGTGCGGGAACAGCGCGTAATCCTGAAACACCATGCCGATCCGGCGTTTTTCTGGTGCCAGAGTGAAACCGGCGCTGGAGATGGTTTCACCTCCCAGGGTGATTTCACCTTCGTGCACCGGTTCAAAACCGGCAATCGCGCGCAGGGTGGTGGTCTTGCCGCAGCCGGACGAGCCGAGCAGGCAACCGATGTCACCGGCGTTGAGGTGCAGATTGAGGTTCTGCACCACGCGTTGATCTTGATAGCCGCAAGCGAGGTTGCGCAGGTTCAGCAGTAATTCATGGCTCATGCGTGGTGATATGCCGGTTCGACGAGGAACTCGAGCAGGGCCTTCTGTGCGTGGAGACGGTTTTCTGCCTGATCCCAGGCGACGGAGCGCGGGTCATCAAGCAGGTCGAGGCTGATTTCTTCACCGCGGTGCGCTGGCAGGCAGTGCATGAACAGCACATCTTCGGCCGCCAGATCGAGCAGGGCGCGGGTCACCTGGAACGGTGCGAACAGCTTCAGGCGCTTGGCAGTTTCCTCTTCCTGACCCATCGAAGTCCAGACGTCGGTGCTCACCAGGTGTGCACCGCGCACGGCGTCCTGCGGATCGCGGACGATGGTCACACGATCGCCGGCGCGGGCGACGAACTCAGGATTTGGCTCGTAGCCTTCCGGGCAGGCGATGCGCAACTGGAAGTCGAACTGGATCGCCGCTTCTATATAGCTGTTGCACATGTTGTTGCCGTCGCCGATCCAGGCCACGGTCTTGCCCTGGATCGAGCCACGGTGCTCAAGGAAGGTCTGCATGTCGGCCAGCAACTGGCACGGGTGCAGGTCATCGGACAGGCCGTTGATCACCGGCACGCGCGAGTTGGCAGCGAATTCGGTCAGGGTGCTGTGGGCAAAGGTACGGATCATCACCGCATCGAGCATGCTCGACATGACGATGGCGCAGTCGCCGATCGGCTCGCCACGGCCCAACTGGGTGTCGCGCGGCGACAGGAAGATTGCCTGGCCACCGAGCTGGATCATGCCGGCCTCGAAGGAGATCCGGGTACGGGTCGAGGACTTCTCGAAGATCATCCCCAGGACGCGGTTTTTCAGAGGCTCGAACAGTACGCCGCGGTTACGCAGGTCCTTGAGCTCAACGCCTCGACGGATCACGCTGACCAGCTCTTCGGGCGTGCAATCCATCAGGGAGAGAAAGTGCCTTGCGCTCATCATTGACTACCTTTTTGCTACAAACCGCAGATGCTCAAAGCCTTGTTTAACGGAACAACGGGCGAGACCTGCGGCGTAAGCCGCACGGGGCGACGAAATAGGGGAAGGCGCGATATTGACACTAAATGTCGCGTTACGCCAATAGGCTACGGTTTTTGCGGAATTTGCAGCGGCGACAGAGTGTTGCAGTTGCGCAGTAGAAGCCGGGTTGAGGCGTGTAACGGACTCATTTGTACACTGGCGCCGCGGGGCTTGGCAATCCGGTGTGGCGGGGATGGGGCAGGTCGGGTCGGTTTGCGACTGCCCGGCCACGGCTTCGCTTGGTCGGATGGCCGGTTGAAACATTTGCTAATGCAAAGTGCTGGGTTATAACTACCTTTCGAGCGACGCAGGAAGCCTCCGCATGGAATCGAAAGAACAATTGTTAATGGAATTGCTGGGCCACACGGCTCGCTCACTGACCCATCTCACCGCCTCGGTGACGTCAATGTCCTTCGAACTGCTGCGCAGCGAAGATGATGTGGTCAAGGCTGCCAGTCGCCAGATGATCGATCGCATGGCGACTATCAGTGCAGGGCTCGACGAGCACTGGCGACTGATCGGCGAACTCACCGGCGTGCACGTCGCCCACGAGCAGATCGAAACCATTCAGGAAATCCAGTTGCAGGCGCCGCCGCAGTTGCCGTCCAACTGAGCCTGACGAGCTATCGGCTCGCCTGATAGCCGTCGATTCACAAGACGAACGTCGCTGGCGTCGCTCCCGCACACGGGCCATAGTTTTGTTCCCGCAGGCACGCCCGTTGCCTGCCCAGAACAAGACAGAGACTGGCCATGACCAAGACTCTCCATCACCGTGCCTGCCACCTGTGCGAAGCCATTTGCGGACTGACCATCGAGACCACCGAAACCGATGGCAACGTCGCGATCACCTCGATCAAGGGCGATGCCCTCGACACCTTCAGTCGCGGGCACATCTGTCCCAAGGCTGTGGCCCTGCAAGACATCCAGAACGATCCGGATCGCCTGCGTCAGCCGATGCGCCGGGTCGGCAGCGAATGGCTGCCGATCGAGTGGGACGAGGCCTTTGCGCTGGTGGCCGAGCGTCTGGCGGCAATTCAGGAGCGTCACGGCCAGAACGCGGTGGCGGTCTATCAGGGCAATCCGAGCGTGCACAACTACGGGCTGATGACCCACAGCAACTACTTTCTCGGCCTGCTGAAAACGCGCAATCGCTTCTCCGCGACCTCGGTCGACCAGTTGCCGCATCACCTGAGCAGTTACCTGATGTACGGCCACGGCTTGCTGCTGCCGATCCCGGACATCGATCACACCGATTTCATGCTGATCCTCGGCGGTAATCCGCTGGCATCCAACGGCAGCATCATGACCGTGCCGGATGTCGAGAAACGCCTGAAGGCGATTCAGGCGCGCGGTGGCAAAGTGGTGGTGGTCGATCCCCGGCGCAGCGAAACGGCGGCCATCGCCGATCAGCACTTGTTCGTGCGTCCCGGTGGCGACGCGGCGTTGCTGTTCGGGGTGCTCAATACCTTGTTCGAAGAAGGCCTGACCCGCGACAGTCACTTGCCCGTCGATGGCCTCGATGAAGTGCGTGCAGCCATCGCAACGTTCACTGCCGAAGCCATGAGCCCGCTGTGTGCGGTGCCGGCCGAGCAGATCCGCCAACTGGCGCGGGATTTCGCCGCGGCGCCGAGCGCGGTGTGCTACGGGCGCATGGGTGTTTCGACTCAGGCGTTCGGCACTTTGTGCCACTGGGTGGTGCAGTTGATCAATCTGGTCACCGGCAACCTCGACCGGGTCGGCGGCGCGCTGTGCACCGAGCCGGCGGTGGATCTGGTGGCGTCGACCTCGGGTGGGCATTTCAACAAGTGGCAGAGCCGGGTGTCCGGGCGGCCTGAGTACGGCGGCGAGTTGCCGGTGTCGGCGCTGGCCGAAGAGATGCTCACCGAAGGCGAAGGGCAGATTCGCGCACTGATCACCGTGGCCGGCAATCCGGTGTTGTCAACGCCGAACGGCCGGCAACTGGAGCAGGCGCTCGATGGTCTGGAGTTCATGCTCAGCATCGACCTGTACATCAACGAAACCACGCGTTATGCCGACCTGATCCTGCCGTCGACTTCGGCGCTGGAGAACGATCACTACGACACCACGTTCAACCTGTTCGCGGTGCGCAACGTCACTCGCTTCAATCGGGCGATTCTCGCCAAGCCCGAGGGCGCGTTACACGACTGGGAGATCTTCGTTGGCCTGGCCAAGGCGTTTGCCGAGAAGACCGGCAAGGAGCTGAAACCGACGATGCCGCCGGCGAAGATGATCGATATGGGGCTGCGCATGGGGCTGTATGGCGATGCTTCGGCGCACAAACTGTCGCTGGCGACGCTGTTCGATCATCCGCACGGCGTCGATCTGGGCGCGCTCAAACCTAATCTGGCGGCCCGCCTGAAAACCCCGAATCAACGGGTGCAGGCTGCGCCACCGGAGATCCTCGCGGATCTCGCACGCTTTGCCACCTTGCAGGCGCCGGCGGCGGATGAGCTGCTGATGATCGGCCGGCGCCATGTGCGCAGCAACAATTCATGGATGCACAATTACCATCGTCTGGTGAAGGGTAAGCCGCGTCATCAACTGCTGATGCACCCTGATGATCTGGCCAGTCGCGGGCTCGACGACGGGCAGTTGGTGCGCGTCAGTTCGCGGGTCGGGCAGATCGAAGTGGAAGTGCTCGGCAGCCTGGACATGATGAAAGGCGTGGTCAGCCTGCCGCATGGCTGGGGTCACGCGCGTCCGGGGGTGCAGATGGCGATTGCCAGCGGTCAGCCGGGGTCGAGCGCCAACGACCTGACCGATGAATGCCAGCTCGACGAGCTGTCGGGCAACGCGGCGCTCAACGGCGTGCCGGTGACGGTGGTGGCGGCTTGAGCATGTCTGTCGGGGAGACCGAGCAGGGCGCTCGGGATTCCGTTACAATGCGCCACCGTGCCGACCCATGAGTCGGAAAGTTCAGCCGAGGTGCTCCATGGATATCATCGAAACGATTAAAGAGCAGATTGCCAACAACACCATTCTGCTTTACATGAAAGGCTCGCCGAATGCCCCGCAGTGTGGCTTCTCCGCGAAAGCTGCGCAGGCCGTGATGGGCTGTGGCGAGAAGTTCGCCTACGTCGACATCCTGCAGAACCCGGAAATCCGCGCCAACCTGCCAAAGTACGCCAACTGGCCGACTTTCCCGCAACTGTGGGTTGGCGGTGAACTGGTCGGCGGCAGCGACATCATGGCTGAAATGTTCGCCAACGGTGAGCTGCAGACTCTGGTCAAGGAAGCATCGGCCAAGGCTGCTGCGGCCAAGTCCGAAGCCTGATCCGGCTTTGTGGGAGCGGGCTTGCTCGCGAATGCGGTGTATCAGAAAAATAGTAACTGACTGATACACCGCATTCGCGAGCAAGCCCGCTCCCGCAGGGATCTGCATCTGATCCGGGATTTGCCAATAAAAAGCCCCGCACCTCGAAAGAGGGCGGGGCTTTTTGGTGTCGCGAGTTCAGCGGGTGCTAACTTACTCTTCGCCCATCTGCGATTGCAGATAGTTCTCAAGACCGACTTTATCGATCAGGCCCAGTTGGGTTTCCAGCCAGTCGATATGTTCTTCTTCGGACTCGAGAATGTCTTCGAGCAGTTCACGGCTGCCGAAGTCGCCAACCGATTCGCAATGGGCGATGGCGGCTTTCAGATCGGCGTGGCCGGTCTTCTCGATGCGCAGGTCGCACTCGAGCATTTCCTGGGTGTGCTCGCCGATGTGCAGCTTGCCCAGATCCTGCACGTTCGGCAGGCCTTCAAGGAACAGGATGCGCTTGATCAGCTTGTCCGCGTGTTTCATCTCATCGATGGATTCGTGGTACTCGTGCTTGCCCAGCTTGTTCAGGCCCCAATCTTCATACATGCGCGCATGCAGGAAGTACTGATTGATCGCGACCAGCTCATTGGCAAGGATCTTGTTGAGATGCTGGATGACTGTAATGTCGCCTTTCATGATGGGAGTCCTGCCCTGTAATAGCTGTATATAAGGCGGAGTTTGAGCTTGGTACTTATAAGTGTCAAACCTAAGTTATTGAATAATAAATGAAATTAAATCTGAATAAGAATGTTTGTGTTCCGCGTCTAGCGCCTAACCAGTTGATTTACGGGCATAAAAAAACCGGACATAAGTCCGGTTCTTCGAAATTGGGGTAATTACGCCGCTGTAAATTCTACCGGATACGGGATCGCGGCCTGGGCGGTTTGCAGTTTGGTCAGGGTTTCGCGGACCACTTCCTTGGCCAGGCAGGCACATTTGCCGCATTGGCTGGCGACGCCGGTGGCCTGGCGGACTTCTTTATAGCTGCAGCAACCTTCATAGATCGCTTCGCGGATCTGTCCGTCGGTGACGCCAGTGCAGAGACAAACATACATAAGTGAGAACCGTCGCTGGTTGTGACTCAATTGCGATGGATCTTAATGTTAACGAGAATGATTGTCAAAGTGCTTTCTGAACGCTTTATGAACGAATCAGCGATGACTGACGAACGGTGCTTAATGGCGATTTGCGTGGCCCCGAAAATGCGGCACGGTTATCCGCTTTGGGCAAAAAACCGTTAAGGACAGGCGAAAAACGCAGTGTATGATGGTCGGCCCTTGCGAAGAGGGTTCGTGTCACAGGGCTGTCGCCTGAGGGTGGCAGGCTGGCCCGGACCCTGAACTTCAAGTTATTCACCAGGAGATATCCATGAGCGTACTCGTAGGCAAACAAGCCCCTGATTTCACCGTACCGGCCGTACTCGGCAATGGCGAGATCGTTGACAGCTTCACCCTGTCCTCGGCCATCAAAGGCAAATACGGCCTGGTGTTCTTCTACCCACTGGACTTCACCTTCGTCTGCCCGTCCGAGCTGATCGCTCTGGACAACCGCATGGCTGACTTCAAGGCACGCAACGTAGAAGTGATCGCTGTGTCGATCGACTCGCACTTCACCCACAACGCCTGGCGCAACACCCCGGTCAACAATGGCGGCATCGGCCAGGTGAAATACACCATGGCTGCCGACATGAAGCACGACATCGCCAAGGCCTACGACGTTGAGTCCGAAGGCGGCGTGGCTTTCCGTGGCGCGTTCCTGATCGACGACAAGGGCGTTGTCCGCTCGCAGATCATCAACGACCTGCCGCTGGGCCGTAACATGGAAGAGCTGATCCGTCTGGTCGACGCTCTGCAATTCCACGAAGAGCACGGCGAAGTCTGCCCTGCCAACTGGAAAAAAGGCGACAAAGGCATGAACGCTTCGCCAGAAGGCGTTGCGGCTTACCTGACCGAGAACGCTGCTGCCCTGTAAGGCACAACGTCGAGGTACAAAAAAACCGGCCCACGTGGCCGGTTTTTTCATGCACGGGATTTGTCCGACGACGATCAGTCGTCGAAGTCTTCCCAGCCGCCCATCTGTTTCCAGCGGTTGACGATGCCGCAGAACAGCTCGGCGGTCTTCTCGGTGTCGTAACGCGCCGAATGCGCTTCACGGCCGTCGAAGTCGATGTCGGCTGCCTGGCAGGCCTTGGCCAGTACGGTTTGACCGTAAGCCAGACCGGCCAGCGTCGCGGTATCGAAGCTGGAGAACGGGTGAAACGGGTTGCGCTTCATGTCCAGACGCGCAACCGCAGCATTCAGGAAGCCAAGGTCGAAGCTGCTGTTATGGCCGACCAGAATCGCGCGCTTGCAGCCATTGGCCTTCAGGGCCTTGCGCACGCCACGGAAGATGTCGGTCAGCGCGGTTTCTTCGCTGACTGCCATGCGCAGCGGATGATCGAGCTTGATCCCGGTGAATTCCAGGGCCGCCGCTTCGATGTTGGCGCCTTCGAACGGCTCAACGCGGAAGAAGTAGGTGTGATCCGGGTAGACGAAACCCTTTTCATCCATGGCGATGGTGGTCGCGGCAATCTCCAGCAGAGCGTCGGTGGCCGAATTGAAGCCACCGGTCTCTACGTCGACGACAACCGGCAGGTAACCGCGAAAACGTGCTGCCATTGGGTGACGGGAACCGCCGCCGCCACCTTGACCGTCCAGTTCGTCGTCGAAATGGTCTTCACTCACGCGTGTTCCTCCAGCAGGCGCCAGCGCAGTTTTTCACCGGCGCGCAGCGGGATAACGGTCAGCTCGCCAAATGGCAGGCTGGTCGGGGCGGTCCATTCTTCGCGAACCAGGGTGATGCGATCGGTGTTGGCCGGCAGACCGTAGAAGCGTGGGCCGTTGAGGCTGGCGAACGCTTCAAGCTTGTCCAGCGCGTTGCGCTGTTCGAAGGCTTCGGCATACAGCTCGATGGCGGCGTACGCGGTGTAGCAGCCGGCGCAGCCACAGGCGGCTTCCTTGGCGTGCTGGGCGTGCGGCGCCGAGTCGGTACCGAGGAAGAACTTCGCGCTGCCGCTGGTGGCGGCATCGAGCAGGGCTTCCTGGTGGGTATTACGCTTGAGGATCGGCAGGCAATAGAAGTGCGGCCGAATCCCGCCCACCAACATGTGGTTGCGGTTGTACAGCAGGTGATGCGCGGTGATGGTCGCGCCGACGTTGGCCGAAGCCTCGTTGACGAACTGCACGGCGTCGCCGGTGGTGATGTGTTCGAACACCACTTTGAGCGTCGGGAAACGCTCGACGACACGGCGCATGTGCTCATCGATGAAAATCTTTTCGCGGTCGAAGACGTCGACATCGCCACGGGTGACTTCGCCGTGGATCAGCAGCGGCATGCCGACTTCGGCCATGGCTTCCAGCGCCGGGAAGATCTTGTCGATGCTGGTCACCCCGGAATCGGAGTTGGTAGTGGCGCCGGCCGGGTACAATTTGGCGGCGTGCACGAAACCGCTGGCCTTGGCCTGACGAATTTCTTCGGGCTGGGTGCGGTCGGTGAGGTACAGCACCATCAGCGGTTCGAAACGACTGCCGGCCGGGCGGGCAGCGAGAATCCGCTGGCGATAGCCATCGGCTTCAGCGGCGTTGCGCACCGGTGGTACCAGGTTGGGCATGATGATGGCGCGGCCAAAGGTGCGCGCTACATCGGCAACGGTATTGGTCAACACGGCACCATCGCGAAGATGAATGTGCCAGTCGTCGGGACGCAGCAGGGTCAGGCGGTCGGACATGAGGGGATTCCAGGCGGGTCAAACTGAGGGGAATGCTACCGGAAAAGACTCTTGCAGGCACTCGCTATCAAGTTTTGCCGGAACCTTCCGATATCCCGTAGGTATGCCGTAAACATAGTGTGAATCGGTCTTTGTGTTACAGAAGCCAATGGAGCCTCCCGTGCGCCAGCGATATTTAGCCTTGCTCAGTGTGTTTGCCAGCCTCCCCGCGATGGCGCTCACCTACCAGACTCGTCTGGAGAACATTGAGTGGACGGTCGAGGGCGACAAGTTCGAGTGCCGCCTGACCCAGCCGATCACCGATTTCGGCTCGGGCCAGTTCGTGCGCAAGGCCGGCGAACAGGCGATATTCCGCCTCAATGCCTATAACGCCATGCTCGGCGGCGGTTCAGCGACGTTGCTTGCGGCGGCCGCGCCATGGCAACCGGGGCGCAACGACATCTACCTGGGCAGCGTCAGGATCGGCACTGGCAACGTGCTGTTCAACAGTTCGCAATCCCAGGCCGGCGGGCTGATCAGCGGTTTGCTGGACGGTCGCAGCCCGGTGGTGCGACGTGCGTCCGGCGATGGCCGGGTTTCGGAAGTGCGCCTGCTGCCGGTCAAGTTCAGCAAGGCCTTCAACGATTACCAGACGTGTGTGGCGAAATTGCTGCCGCAGAATTTCGACCAGATCAAACAATCGCAGATCGGTTTCCCGGGGGAAGGTACCGACCTCGACGCCGCCGCTCGGGCCAAGCTGCAAGTGATGCTCGAGTACATGAAGGCCGATCCGTCGGTCAATCACATCGAACTCGACGGCCACTCGGACAACAGCGGCAACCGTCTTACCAACCGAGAGCTGTCGCGCCGTCGCGCGCTGGCGGTGGTCGATTTCTTCAAGGCCAACGGCATCGCCGAATCGCAGATCACCGTGCGTTTCCATGGCGAGCAATACCCGCTGGTGCCGAACAACAATGCGGCCAACCGGGCGAAGAATCGCCGGGTCAGCGTGAAGCTGGCACGGGTGGCACCGACCACCGCACCAGCGCCACAAGCCAGCGCGCCTGCCAACGCCGCGGCGACTTCCTGACCCGCCGGTCATCGTCGCGCTCTCGACAGATTCTGTCGCTTTGTCGTCTTAAGCTGTCGCGCCTCTGTAAATTATCGTATTTGAGCGGTAGACTCCTCGGCTTTCCGTAGAACCCCGTGGAGTGATGGCATGGCGGACGTAAACAAGGTCGTTCTGGCGTATTCCGGCGGCCTGGACACTTCGGTGATCCTCAAGTGGCTGCAGGATACTTATAACTGTGAAGTGGTGACCTTCACCGCTGACCTGGGTCAGGGCGAAGAGGTCGAGCCGGCTCGCGCCAAGGCTCAGGCCATGGGCGTCAAAGAAATCTACATCGACGACCTGCGCGAAGAATTCGTGCGTGACTTCGTGTTCCCGATGTTCCGCGCCAACACCGTTTACGAAGGCGAGTACCTGCTGGGTACCTCCATCGCACGTCCGCTGATCGCCAAACGTCTGATCGAAATCGCCAACGAAACCGGCGCCGACGCCATTTCCCATGGCGCTACCGGCAAGGGCAATGACCAGGTGCGTTTCGAACTGGGTGCCTACGCGCTCAAGCCAGGCGTGAAAGTCATTGCTCCATGGCGTGAGTGGGACCTGCTGTCCCGCGAGAAGCTGATGGACTACGCCGAGAAGCACGCGATCCCGATCGAGCGTCACGGCAAGAAGAAATCTCCGTACTCGATGGACGCCAACCTGCTGCACATCTCCTATGAAGGCGGCGTGCTGGAAGACACCTGGACCGAGCACGAAGAAGACATGTGGCGCTGGACCGTCTCCCCGGAGAACGCTCCTGACACCCCGCAATACCTGGAACTGACCTACCGCAACGGCGACATCGTTGCCCTGGACGGCGTCGAAATGACTCCGGCCACCGTATTGGCAACGCTGAACAAGATCGGTGGTCAACACGGTATCGGTCGTTTGGACATCGTTGAAAACCGTTACGTGGGCATGAAGTCCCGTGGCTGCTACGAAACCCCGGGCGGCACCATCATGCTGCGCGCTCACCGCGCCATCGAATCGATCACCCTGGACCGCGAAGTCGCTCACCTCAAAGACGAGCTGATGCCGAAATACGCCAGCCTGATCTACACCGGCTACTGGTGGAGCCCGGAGCGTCTGATGCTGCAACAGATGATCGACGCTTCCCAGGTCAACGTGAACGGCGTGGTTCGCCTGAAGCTGTACAAAGGCAACGTGATCGTGACCGGTCGCAAGTCCGACGATTCGCTGTTCGACGCCAATATCGCGACCTTCGAAGAAGACGGCGGCGCTTACAACCAGGCCGACGCGGCGGGCTTCATCAAGCTCAACGCGCTGCGCATGCGCATTGCTGCCAACAAGGGCCGCAAGCTGTTCTAAGCATCGCGGGCCTGTAAAGAAGTGGCGGCTTGTCCCAGTGACAAAGCCGCCATTTTTTTGTGGTTGTCTGATGTTAACCCGCAACATATGTTGTTACGGTCAATTCCAGCATTTTCTTGAATGTCCACTTCAGGCATCTACTCTGCGTCTCATTCCCCCCTCAGCACCGTAGTACTTTGCGTGCTCACGTTATAAGCAACGAAAAGTTTGGCGCCTCCGTTTTTTTTCGCTTGTTTGACAAGGCTGAGGGTAATTTGCTTGAGCAGAGCGTCAGACGCTGAGTCGGTCAAAAATACCACTGCCTTGGCCGATTGCTTGCCAAGCTGAGGAAAGTGTTCGGCCAGCGCATTGAACGCCTGTGTGCTGTTCAGCGGACGTACATCGATGGCGCGCAACGTGCCCATGGATTTGGGCAGTTGGATGGTGTGCTCAATCCACGCTCGCTCCGGGCAGGATACGTCAATGCCGCGTTCAGGTATCGTCCACTCCTGACCGCCTGGTGCTCCGCGTGCCGGGGACGAACAGGGGATATTCTCCGTCTGCTTCAACTCATCAAAGACTTTTAGAAAACTGTCGTCCTTGTCGAAGTCCGAGGGCGCATACAATGAACGGTAGTTGAAGTTCAGCGTTAAAAAAAACAGCAACAGCAAGTAAAACGGGAAGCTGATCAGGAACCAGATATAGACTTCTCTTTCATCGTTATCAAGAAAAGGCAGGGAGATGGCCGCCGACGATTCGGAAATAAATGCAAATATTGCAATTACCGTCATGGGGTTGGTGATTTTTTTTCTGATTTTTATCATGGTGTTTGCTCATTAAGTGTGTTTTTCCAATGTGTTTATTGAATGGTTTCATGTGGGTGAAGTTTTGCGTCTGATGCTCTTTTTTATATTAAATAAAATTCGTTGGGTAGAAGTATCTTGTTTCAGACGTTGATTGTTTAAAGTGTGTAGTGGCGTTCTTGCTGTTGTTTTTGCAATTGATCTTCAGCCTGAGGCTGTCCGGCCTCAGCAGTGCGCTGTCATGCAACAACAGCAATTTTTGCAGTCTCTTCTTGCGCGAGAGGCTCTGGATCAGTGAGCCGGCTTGGGTTGCAGTGCGTAGTATTTTCACGTCCAAGGCGTGGTCAGAGAAACGGCCGGGGCTTGCCAATATCACCAGCGGCGGTTTTTTGTAGGAATAGTCTTTTTTTGATGTAGGGAATGTCTTTGGCTGTGAGTGTGACGGAACTCTCTTGTGCCATGTCGGAAGTGACTAGGCTATTGTGCGGGTTCTAAAAATTCGAACAGCGAAACTGGACTTGCCCATGAATAAAGTGCTGATCGTGGATGATCACCCCGTCATTCGTCTTGCTGTGCGTATGCTGATGGAACGTCATGGCTACGAAGTTATTGCCGAAACAGATAATGGTGTGGATGCATTACAACTTGCGCGTGAACAAATGCCGGATATCGTTATTCTGGATATTGGAATACCGAAGCTCGATGGTCTGGAAGTTATTGCCCGTCTGAACTCGACACCGATGCCATTGAAAGTTCTAGTGTTGACCTCTCAGGCACCCGGGCATTTTTCGATGCGCTGCATGCAGTCGGGGGCGGCGGGGTATGTCTGTAAACAGCAGGATCTGACAGAGTTGCTCAGTGCGATCAAGGCCGTACTGTCCGGATACAGCTATTTTCCAAACCAGGCCCTGCATACCGTGCGAACCAGCCTCGGTAATGCCAGTGAGGCCGATATGGTAGACCGCCTTTCCGGGCGGGAAATGATGGTGTTGCAGCAATTGGCGCGGGGCAAGACCAACAAGGAAATCGCCGACGGCATGTTTCTCAGCAACAAGACGGTCAGTACTTACAAGACCCGTTTGTTATTGAAGCTCAATGCTCGGTCGCTGGTGGACCTGATTGAGCTGGCGCAACGCAACGGGCTGGTCTGATGGTCCTGCCTGCTGACGGATCATGGGCCGCTCGGTGTCGGACTCCCGGAAAGTAAAAAGCCTCCGGTTCGGGAGGCTTTCAAGTATCAGAGATCAAAATCGTAATCGGCCAATTGCTTTTGCAGTCGGCGCTCCTCAAGCAGGTTATCGATGGTGCGACGTTTGCTCAGATTGGTCTTGGCGACCTCGACGACAGGTTCGGCGTCGTCGGTTTCCACAACTGTGAAATCGTCATCTACGTCCAGTTGTTCTTTGGTGTCAGTCATAAGGTGAACTCCAGGCTAAGACTGCCTTTGGCGCTCCTTATATCGATATTCCTGCTGCGGGTAAAAAAGATTTTTTCAATCGACGAATCAATTATTCCAATAGCCAGTCAATCGTCCGAGGTTTTGTGTTTGTACTCGCACAAATCTTCGATCCGGCAGCTGCCACAGCGTGGCTTGCGCGCCAGACACACATACCGACCATGCAGAATCAGCCAGTGGTGAGAGTCGAGCAGGTAATCTTTCGGCACAAACTTCATCAACTTCTTTTCTACCTCGACCACATTTTTGCCCGGGGCAATGCCGGTGCGGTTGCTCACGCGAAAAATGTGCGTGTCGACCGCCATGGTCAACTGACGAAAAGCGGTATTGAGCACTACGTTGGCCGTTTTGCGGCCAACGCCGGGCAGCGCTTCCAGTTCTTCGCGCGTCTGCGGGACTTCGCCATTGTGCAGTTCGACCAGCATGCGGCAGGTCTCGATCACGTTTTTCGCTTTGCTGTTATAGAGGCCGATGGTCTTGATGTATTCGGACAGCCCTTCGACGCCCAGCGCGTGGATCGCCGCAGGGGTATTGGCCACCGGAAACAGTTTGGCCGTGGCCTTGTTGACGCCAACGTCGGTAGATTGCGCCGAGAGGATTACCGCGATCAACAACTCGAACGGCGAGGAATAGGCCAGCTCGGTCTTCGGCTCGGGGTTGTCTTCATGAAGTCTGCGGAAGATTTCCAGACGTTTTGCGGCATTCATGGATGATGTGTTTCCTTGGAGAGAGCGTTCGAGCGGGTCCAGGCCTGGCGGGCAGCGATCAGTAGTCCGAGCAGGATGAAGGCGCCGGGAACCAGGGTGAGCAGGTGCAGCCCGTCGCTGAACAGAACCAGTCCTTGCCAGTGCTCGGACTGAACGCGGCCGATGTGCCCCTGACCGAACAGTTCACGCAGTACGGCCAGCGCCAGTAGCAGCGCGCTCGACAGGCCAAAAAACTTCAGGCGCTGGGCAAGCGCCTGACGAAAGAATCCATTGTATTCCAGCACCACGCATTGCAAGGCGATCAACCCGCCATAGATCCCGAGTGACTGTTGCCACTGCAACGCCCAGCGCTGCGCGAGGATATTGGTACAACTGGTCAGAGTGGCGGCCAGCAGCAGACTGGCCAGCAATAGGCTGTTGCCAGATAACCGCAAGCGCAGTGGGGCGATGCACACGCTGTAAATCCCCACAACGGCACTCGACATCAACAGCATGCCCAGCGCGCCAGCCAGTGTCGCGCTGGTGCCAAGCAGCAGCATCAGCGTCAAAGTGTTCGTCAGATTCGTCGGCCGGTTCATGATTCGGTCCCCAGCAAGATTGCCCGGTGCTCGTCAAAGTAGCGCAGAGCGTCATGGATGGCATTGAGAGTGGCGCGGGATGTGATGGTGGCGCCCGCCAGTTGATCGAACTGTCCCTGATCCTTTTTCAGTGCCCAGCCAGCGTCGTCAGGTGCGTTGCGCGACTTGCCGGTAAACGTCGCCAGCCACTGGTTCGGCCAGTCGCCGATGAGTCCGCCGAGCGCCGGTGTTTCGTTTTGCCGCAGGGTTTTTACTCCCAGCAGTCTGCCGTTGGCATCGATGGCGATCAGCAGTTCGATAACTCCGGCGTAGCCCTCGGTCTGGGTGCGCAACAACACTGCCACTGGCTGACCGGATTTGCTTGCGCGGTAACCTGCCAGCAGCGTGCTGTGGCTCAACGTTGTATCAGTCAGCGCCAGCGGCTGCTCCAGCGGCTGATTGTCGTAGGCATCGGCCGCGAGCACATCCAGCAATTTGCGGCTGTCGAGCAGGCGTTGCTCGCTGGCAATCTGCGGCGCACTGGCGCGCTGCACGACATAGGTCAAACCGAGACCGGCGCCGGCCAGCAGCACAAGCGTCACGACCGTAGCCGCGCGGTTCATGATTGCACCTGCGTCTGGCGGGCAGCGGCAAAACGCTCCAGGGCCGGTACACCGAGATTCATCAGCAACACGGCAAACGCGACACCGTCCGGGTAGCCGCCCCAGGTGCGGATCAGGTAGGTCAGCAAGCCGACACCCACGCCGAACAGCAGCCGGGCCAGCGGACTTTTGGCGCCGGACACCGGTTCGGTAATGATGAAAAACGCACCGAGCATGGTCGCGCCGCTCAGCAGATGAAACAGCGGTGAGCCGTGGGAATCGGAACCCGAGCCGTTCCAGCAGAGCAGGCTGACGACAAACAGGCTGGCCAGCATGCCGACCGGCGCTTGCCAGGCAATCACCCGGCGCTGCAACAGCCACAGCCCGCCAGCGAGAAACGCCAGATTGATCCACTCCGCACCGCGTCCACCGAAGCGGCCGAACGCCGGCTTGGCCGCGAACAGCTCATCCAGGGTCAGGCTTTTGTTGATGCGCAGACTGTCCAGCGCGGTGGCCTGCACCCAGGCGTCCGGCGCCTGGCCCAGATTCAAGACTTGCGCAAAAGCGGCCTGCAGATTCATGGCATGCGCCGGCCAGTGGGTCATCGGTTGCGGGAACAGCAGCATTGTCAGGGCGAAACCGAGCATGGCCGGGTTGAACGGATTCTTGCCGATGCCACCGTATAAATGCTTGCCGAACAGCAGGCCCGAAGCTACGGCCGTAACGGTCAGCCACCACGGGCAATAAGGTGGCAGGGCGGCGGCCAGCAATGTTGCGCTGACCAGTGCGCTGCCATCGCTGAGCGTCGGTTGCAAAGGTTGTCGGCGCAGGCGGGTGACACCGGCCTCGACCAGCAGTGCGCTGCTCGCCGCCAGGGTCAGATTGATCAACACCCCCCAGCCGTAAAACCAGAACAGTGCCAGCAGCCCCGGCAGCGTGGCCAGCAGCACCCGCTTCATCGCCTGTTGCAGGCGATCATCCGGTGCCTCACGGGGCGACATGATCTTGCACCTGACGCTCGGCGGCCTGCAGGCGGGCGCGGGCCTTGTCGAGGGCTTCGCTCGGCGTGTCGGCGCGGCGTTCGAGTTTGTTCAGGTCGGCGCGGGCGTAGGCCAGTTCAGTTTTCAACTGGCGAAGCTGGCTGTCGATCGGGCGCTTTTCTACGCGCACCAGATCAGGCGCAGGCTGTTCACTTGCCGCTTCGGCAGCGTGAAGGGCCTGCTCGGCGTCATGCAGTGCCTGTTCCAGCGTGGCGATCTGCTCCGCTGGCGCTTCGGCGGTCTGCGCCTTTTTCAATTCGGCGCGACGCATGGCCAACTGGATTTTCGCCCGCTTCAGATCCGCGTCCTTCGCCGGAGCCGGGGCCGCAGCGGCTGGAGCAGCGGTGGCGCTGCTTTCGAGTTTCGCCAGCGCCTGTTCGGCGGCTTCGAACTGCTGTTGCAACACGATCAGTTGCGATTGCTGTTCGAAGGTCGGTGGATGGCCGAAGGCTTTCAGCGATTTGTGCAATTGCGCGCGGCTCATGGCGACGTCGATCTTGGCTTTTTTCAGCGCCGCGTCGGCGGTCGCGGCTTTCTGCGCGCGCACCCGCTCCAGAGCGGCTTGCACCGGGTCGAGGGTGGCCACCGCCGGTTGCGCTGCGCGCCGTGCCCGGGCTTCGCGCTCAGCCTGTTTCTGCTGTTCTTCGCGCTGCAGGCGGGCGTTGCGGCGTTCAAAACGCTGGCGCGCATGATCGCGTTTGGCCGTGCGCGCGCGCTGTTCTTCAACGCTGGTCGCCAGGCCACCGACCACCGGCAAGGTGCCGAGCGGCAGCGGATGCATCTCGATGCAATCCACCGGGCACGGCGCCACGCACAGGTCGCAACCGGTGCATTCGTCGATCAGCACGGTGTGCATCAGTTTCGCCGCGCCGACGATGGCGTCGATCGGGCAGGCCTGAATGCACTTGGTGCAGCCGATGCACTCGGCTTCGCGGATGTAGGCCACTTGCGGCGGTGCCGTGCCACGGCTGATGTCCAGTTCCAGCACCGGCACCTTCAACAGTTCAGCCAGGGCGGTAATGGTTTCGTCGCCCCCCGGCGGGCACTTGTTGATCGGTTCGCCATCGACGATGCCTTGCGCATAGGGTTTGCACCCGGGGTGGCCGCATTTGCCGCACTGGGTCTGCGGCAGGAGGGCATCGATGAGTTGAATCAGACTCATGTTTTGATCAGTCCACTGAATCCGAGAAAAATCACTGCAATCAGTCCGGCGCCGATCAGGTCGATCGGCAAGCCGCGAAAGGGCAGGGGAATGTCGTTGTCCGCGGTGCGTTCACGCAAGTCGCTGAACAGGCTCAGCACCAGCCAGAAACCCAGCCCGGCACCCAGGCTCAGCGCCGTTGCCTGCAGCAGGCCGCGATCATTTTGCGCATTGATCAAGGCCAGCCCCAGCACGCCGGCATTGCCCAGCAACAGCGGCCATAGCCCGGCGAACGGCCAGTCAGGCAGCCCGCGAGCCAGCAGCTTCAGCAACGGCGCGATCAGCAGCACGCTGAGCGGCAAGAACCCAAACAGCTGCAGTGCCTGCAGTTGCAGCGGCACCAGCAGCCAGTGCCAGATCAGGTAACCGATGATGCCAACGCTCAGCATCAGGCACGCCGTCGCCAACCCCAGTGCATGTACCTGGCGCCGACTGCCGGCCAGCAGCGGATCGACGCCCAGCGGCCAGTGCAACACGAAGTTGTTGAGCAGGGCGGCACTGATCAGCGTAAGCGCAAGTTCGGTCATGGTTCTGCCGGCAGAAACGGGCGGGTGTCACTCAAGGTTAGGCATTATCCGGCACCCGCGAAGGGTGGGCCAGATATGAAAAATCCCACAGGCCTGCAGAACATGCCTGTGGGATCGTTTTACCGCTGGGTCTTACTTGATGCGTTGACCCGGCTTGGCACCGCTGTCCGGGCTCAGCAGGTAGATTTCTTCACCGCCAGGGCCGGCTGCCATCACCATGCCTTCGGAGATGCCGAACTTCATTTTCCGTGGCTTGAGGTTGGCGATCATCATGGTCAGGCGACCGTCGAGTTTCGACGGATCCGGGTAAGCGCTCTTGATCCCGGAGAACACGTTGCGTTGCTCGTCACCGATGTCCAGAGTCAGGCGCAGCAGCTTGTCCGCACCCTCCACATGCTCGGCCTTGACGATCAGCGCGACGCGCAGGTCGACGGCGGCGAAGGTGTCGAAGTCGATTTCCGGCGACAGCGGATCCTTGGCCAGTTCGCCATTGCCCGCAGGCGCGGCGGCGCCGGTATCGGTCTGGCTGGCGGTCAGGTCTTCTTTCGAGGCGTCGGTCATGGCTTGCACTTTTACCGGGTCGATGCGGGTCATCAACGGTTTGAATTCGTTCAACTGGTGGTTGGCCAGCAGCGTGGTGTGGTCGTTCCAGGTGAGTGGGGCGACGTTGAGGAATGCCTCGGCGTCGGCGGCCAACAGCGGCAGCACCGGTTTGAGGAAGATCACCAGTTGGCGGAACAGGTTGATGCCGGTGGCGCAGATCGCCTGGACTTCATCCTGCTTGCCTTCCTGCTTGTTCAACGACCAAGGCGCCTTGTCGGCGATCCAGGCGTTGGCGCGGTCGGCCAGGGCCATGGTTTCACGCATGGCGCGGGCGAAATCGCGGGCTTCATAGGCGTCGGCAATGCTTGGCGCGGCAGCGAGGAACGCTTCGGTCAGCTCTGGCGCAGCGTTGTTGTCGACCAGCAGGCCGCCGTTGCCCTTCTGGATGAAACCGGCGCAGCGGCTGGCGATGTTGACCACTTTGCCGACCAGGTCGGAGTTGACCTTCTGCACGAAGTCTTCGAGGTTCAGGTCGAGGTCATCGACGCCACGGCCCAGCTTGGCCGCGTAGTAGTAGCGCAGGTATTCCGGCGACAGGTGATCCAGGTAAGTACGGGCCTTGATGAAGGTGCCGCGGGACTTGGACATCTTCTGGCCGTTGACGGTCAGGTAGCCGTGCACGTTGATCCCGGTCGGCTTGCGGAAACCGGCGCCTTCGAGCATGGCGGGCCAGAACAGCGCGTGGAAGTTGACGATGTCCTTGCCGATGAAGTGGTACAGCTCGGCGGTGGAGTCCTTGCCCCAGAACGCGTCGAAGTCCAGCTCCGGCGTGCGGTTGCAGAGGTTCTTGAAACTGGCCATGTAGCCGATCGGCGCGTCCAGCCACACGTAGAAATACTTGCCCGGCTCGTCGGGGATCTCGAAACCGAAGTACGGCGCATCGCGGGAGATGTCCCACTGCTGCAGGCCGGCGTCCAGCCACTCGGCGATCTTGTTGGCCACGGCGTCCTGCAGGGTGCCGCTGCGAGTCCAGGTCTGCAGCATCTGCTGGAAGTCCGGGAGCTTGAAGAAGAAGTGCTGGGAATCCTTGAGTACCGGCGTGGCACCGGAGATCGCCGACTTCGGATCCTTCAGATCGGTCGGGGCGTAGGTCGCACCGCATTTTTCGCAGTTGTCGCCGTACTGGTCTTCAGTGCCGCATTTCGGGCAGGTGCCCTTGATGAAGCGGTCGGCCAGGAACATTTTCTTTTCCGGGTCGAAATACTGGGTGATCGAGCGTTGGGCGATGTGCCCGGCGTCACGCAGCTTCAGGTAGATCTGGCTCGACAGCTCACGGTTTTCTTCGGCGTGAGTGGAGTGGAAGTTGTCGAAGTCGACCAGGAACTCGGCAAAGTCGGCGCTGTGTTCAGCCTGCACGTTGGCGATCAGTTGTTCCGGGGTGATGCCTTCCTTTTCCGCGCGCAGCATGATCGCCGAACCGTGGGCGTCGTCGGCGCAGACATAGATGCATTGATTGCCGCGATGCTTCTGGAAGCGCACCCACATATCGGTCTGGATGTATTCCAGCATGTGGCCAAGGTGAATCGAACCGTTGGCGTAGGGCAGGGCGCTGGTGACGAGGATCTTGCGTGGTTCGGACATGTGGGGCTTCGCTACTTGATGAAACGGAGGTCGGCCACTATAAAGCGCTGGCGCATATTTTTCACCCTGTGCACCTGTTTCCGGATGACTTGAACACAATAATTGTGGCGAGGAAGCTTGCTCCCGCTGGGTGGCGCAGCCGCCCCATCCCGGCAATGTCAGATAGACCGGATAAGCCTGATTGCGCCTGCTGCGCAGTCGAGCGGGAGCAAGCTCCCTCGCCACAAAGTCGAGTCGAAGCATAAATCGCCTGACCACAAATCAATCTGCGGGGTACGATACCCGCCATCTTTTCCCAGTCTTGTTATCGGAGTTGCCCATGAGTGCCGTCACTCGCGCAGCGGTGGAAGCCGTCCTCAGCCAATACACCGACCCTTACCTGAATCAGGACCCGGTCAGCGCCGGTTGCGTGAAGCACATCGAGATCGATGGCGACCGCGTCAAGGTTCAGCTGGAAATCGGCTACGCCGCCGGTCTGTTCAAGAGCGGCTGGGCGCAGTTGTTGCAGCTGGCCATCGAAAACCTCGATGGCGTGACGATCGCCAAGGTCGAGGTCAACAGCGTGATCGCCGCGCACAAGGCTCAGGCGCAGATCCCGGGCCTGGCCAACGTCAAGAACGTGGTCGCCGTGGCTTCGGGCAAGGGTGGTGTGGGCAAGTCGACCACCGCGGCCAACCTCGCGCTGGCGCTGGCCCGCGAAGGCGCCAAAGTGGGGATTCTCGACGCTGATATCTATGGCCCGAGCCAAGGGATCATGTTCGGCATCCCCGAGCGCACCCGCCCCGAGGTCAAGGATCAGAAGTGGTTTGTGCCGCTCAAGGCCCACGGTGTCGAAGTCATGTCGATGGCGTTCCTGACCGACGACAACACGCCGATGGTCTGGCGCGGGCCGATGGTCTCCGGCGCACTGCTGCAACTGGTTACGCAAACCGCGTGGGGCGACCTGGATTATCTGGTCATCGACATGCCGCCAGGCACCGGTGACATCCAACTGACCCTGGCGCAGAAAGTCCCGGTGGCCGGCGCCGTGATCGTCACCACCCCGCAGGATCTGGCGTTGCTCGACGCGCGCAAAGGCGTGGAAATGTTCCGCAAGGTCAACATTCCGGTGCTGGGCGTGGTGGAAAACATGGCGGTGCACATCTGCTCGAACTGCGGACATGCAGAGCACCTGTTCGGTGAGGGCGGTGGCGAGAAGCTGGCGACCCAATATGGCGTCGAACTGCTGGCCTCGCTGCCGCTGTCGATGCTGATCCGCGAACAGTCCGATGGCGGCAAGCCAACGGTGATCGCCGAGCCGGACAGCCAGATTGCCATGGTCTACCAGGAACTGGCTCGCCACGTCGGCGCGCGCATTGTGTTGCAGGAAGCGGCGACGCCGGCGATGCCTAATATCAGCATCAGCGACGATTGATCACCGGTAACGCTGAAAACCTGTAGGAGTGAGCCTGCTCGCGATAGCGGATTAACATTCAACGAACATGTTGAATGAATGACCGCAATCGCGAGCAGGCTCACTCCTACAGTTGGTTTTGTGGTGGGGACTTAGATCCGCAACCCGCCATCCATCTCCAGAATCCGCCCGGTGTAGTAGTCGTTCTCGAAGATGTACGCCGCCGAATGGGCGATCTCTTCCGGCTTGCCCATGCGCTTGAGCGGAATACCCGAGGTCATTTTCTCCAGCGCTTCCGGCTTCATGCCCAGGGTCATCTCGGTTTCGATGAAGCCCGGTGCAATGCCCGCCACACGAATACCGTAACGCGCCAGTTCCTTGGCCCAGGTCACGGTGGCGGCGGCCACGCCAGCTTTGGCGGCGGAATAGTTGGTCTGGCCGACGTTACCGGCGCGGGAGATCGACGAAATGTTGATGATCGCGCCGCTATTTTTAAGCTCGACCATTTTCGCTGCGACTTCCCGGGTACAGAGGAACACGCCGGTCAGGTTGACGTCGATGACCGCCTGCCACTGGGCCAGGCTCATCTTGGTCATTTCGCCGTCCTTGACCTTGAGCAGCAGGCCGTCACGCAGGATCCCGGCGTTGTTGATCAGGCCATGGATCGCGCCGAAATCTTCGGCGACCTGGGCGACCATGTGCTCAACCTGTTCTTCATTGGCCACGTTGCACAGATAGCTGCGCGCCTCGACGCCCTTGGCCTTGCAGGCTGCCACCGCGTCGTCGAGTTTTTCCTGATTGAGATCCACCAGTGCCAGCTTCGCGCCTTTGCCGGCGAAATACTCGGCCATGGAACGGCCCAAACCCTGGCAACCGCCGGTGATAATGATTACTTTGTCGTTGAGTTGCATTCGCATGCCCCGATAGCCGGTCTGAGTGGTTTTTGTTATTGGCGACGCTCGATCCGTACCGATTATGGCCAGATTGCACATGAGCATTGCCCGATGGCGTGACCGGGACTTATCCCCAGGCGCCTGTCCGTTTTTTCGACGGATTCTATATAAGGAGTCATAAATTGAGCGTTGAAGCGGCCAAGAATGCCCGAGAATTGCTTCTCAAGGAATACCGTGGCGTATTGTCGACCCACTCCAAATCGATGCCCGGTTTCCCGTTTGGCTCAGTGGTGCCGTATTGCCTGGACGAGCAGGGCCGCCCGCTGATCCTGATCAGCCGCATTGCCCAGCACACCCACAACCTGCAGAAGGACCCGAAATGTTCGCTGCTGGTGGGTGAGCGCGATGCCGACGACGTGCAGGCCGTTGGTCGCCTGACCTATCTGGCCGAAGCGCAGAAGCTCGAAGACCCGACTGCCATCGAAGCCGCCGCCGAGCGTTACTACCGTTATTTCCCCGACTCGCAGAACTACCACAAGGCCCACGACTTTGATTTCTGGGTGCTCAACCCGGTGCGTCACCGCTACATCGGCGGTTTCGGCGCGATTCACTGGGTCGATCAACTGACCCTGGCCAACCCGTTCGCCGGCAAGGCTGAAATCAGCATGGTCGAGCACATGAACAGCGATCACGCCAAAGCCATCGCCCACTATGTTGAACTCAGCGGGCTGCCGAAAACCGAACCGGCGCAACTGGCCGGGATCGACAGCGAAGGCATGCACCTGCGCATCGGTCAGGCGCTGTACTGGCTGCCGTTTCAAGCGCCTTGTCATACGCCGATACAAGTGCGCGAAGCCTTGGTTTCTCTGGCTCACGCCGAGGTCTGGCCAAAAAATGCGGTGGCCGACGCTTGAATTCACGAAAGGGCGACGTCATCTAAGGCTTACTGCAAGGCATTTCTTGCGTTGAGGAATCTTTGATGCGCCCTTTTTTGTTGCTCTTTCTGCTGTTTCCGGTGCTGGAGCTGTTCGTATTCGTCAAAGTGGCAGGGGCTATCGGGTTTTTCCCGGCCCTGCTGCTGATCATTCTCGGCTCGATGTTCGGTGTGTTCGTACTGCGCGTCGCCGGTCTGGCAACTGCGCTGCGTGCCCGTGAAAGCCTGAATCGTGGTGAGTTGCCCGCGCAAACCATGCTTGAAGGCCTGATGCTGGCACTGGCCGGTGGCCTGTTGATCCTGCCGGGCTTCGTCAGTGACGTGGTCGGTCTGGTGATGCTGCTGCCGTTCACCCGTCGCCTGCTGGCGAACAAGATGCGCCAGCGCGCCGAAGAACAGGCCATGCGTCAGCGTGCCTTCGCCGACGACCTGCAACCCCGAGGCGGTCCTGCACCGCGTCAGCCTCTGGGCCGCGAGGGTGATGTGATCGAAGGCGAGTTCGAACATCGCGACAGCAAGTAACCCCTGCATCGACACGGCACCTTCGGGTGCCGTTTCTTTATGCGCGGCATTCAAGGGGCAAATCGATGAAAAATTTTTGCCCCCCCACCCTTGTAATAAGCATATGCGCCCTTATGTATCGGTCACCGAAAGGTTTCCGGCATTTGAGTCGGACAGACTTCCGCGGTTCGCTCGACGAATCGCAACCGGCGCAGGCCGGATTTGTTAAACCCGCCGGGACTACACCGGCCGATGAAAACCACAATTAGGAGAGATCGACAATGAAGCTTCGTCCTCTGCATGACCGCGTCGTCATCCGTCGCAGCGAAGAAGAAAAGAAAACCGCTGGCGGTATCGTCCTGCCAGGTTCGGCTGCTGAAAAAGCCAACCACGGTGTGATCGTCGCTGCAGGCCCAGGCAAGACTCTGGAAAACGGTGAAGTGCGTGCGCTGGCCGTTAAAGTCGGCGACAAGGTTGTGTTCGGTCCTTACTCCGGCAGCAACACTGTGAAAGTCGACGGCGAAGACCTGCTGGTAATGGCTGAGAACGAGATTCTCGCTGTACTGGAAGGCTGATTTCCCCGCTCATTTTCCCGTTACTACAAAGTATTTAAGGAATATCGATCATGGCTGCTAAAGAAGTTAAGTTCGGCGATGCCGCCCGCTCCAAGATGCTCAAAGGCGTCAACGTTCTGGCTGACGCGGTAAAAGCGACCCTGGGCCCGAAAGGCCGTAACGTGATCCTCGAGAAGAGCTTCGGCGCTCCGACCATCACCAAGGACGGCGTTTCCGTCGCCAAAGAAATCGAACTCGAAGATCGCTTCGAAAACATGGGCGCGCAGCTGGTCAAAGACGTTGCCTCCCGTGCCAACGATGACGCTGGTGACGGTACTACCACTGCGACCGTTCTGGCTCAGTCGATCGTCAACGAAGGCCTGAAAGCCGTCGCTGCCGGCATGAACCCAATGGACCTGAAGCGCGGTATCGACAAAGCGACCATCGCCATCGTCAAAGAGCTGAAAGCCCTGTCCAAGCCATGCGCTGACACCAAGGCTATCGCTCAGGTAGGCACCATCTCCGCCAACTCCGACAACTCCATCGGCGACATCATTGCCGAAGCCATGGAAAAAGTCGGTAAAGAAGGCGTGATCACCGTTGAAGAAGGCTCGGGCCTGGAAAACGAACTGTCGGTTGTAGAAGGCATGCAGTTCGACCGTGGCTACCTGTCCCCGTACTTCGTCAACAAGCCAGACACCATGGTTGCCGAGCTCGACGGCCCGCTGATCCTGCTGGTCGACAAGAAGATCTCGAACATCCGCGAAATGCTGCCAGTGCTGGAAGCCGTTGCCAAAGCCGGCCGTCCACTGCTGATCGTTGCCGAAGACGTTGAAGGCGAAGCCCTGGCGACTCTGGTAGTGAACAACATGCGTGGCATCGTCAAGGTTGCAGCCGTCAAGGCTCCAGGCTTCGGCGACCGTCGCAAGGCCATGCTGCAGGACATCGCCGTTCTGACCGGCGGTACCGTGATCTCCGAAGAGATCGGCCTGAGCCTGGAAAGCACCACCCTGGAGCACCTGGGTAACGCCAAGCGCGTGACCCTGTCCAAGGAAAACACCATCATCGTTGACGGTGCTGGCGTACAAGGCGACATCGAAGCCCGTATCACTCAGATCCGCGCCCAGGTTGCTGAAACTTCCTCGGACTACGACCGTGAAAAACTGCAAGAGCGTCTGGCCAAGCTGTCCGGCGGCGTTGCAGTGATCAAGGTTGGCGCTGGTTCCGAAGTTGAAATGAAAGAGAAGAAGGCCCGCGTTGAAGACGCCCTGCACGCGACCCGTGCAGCCGTTGAAGAAGGCGTGGTACCTGGCGGTGGCGTTGCGCTGATCCGTGCTCTGGAAGCCCTGACCGAACTGACCGGCGACAACGCTGACCAGAACGTTGGTATCGCTGTACTGCGTCGCGCTGTTGAAGCGCCGCTGCGCCAGATCGCTGCCAACTCCGGTGACGAGCCAAGCGTAGTCGTCAACGAAGTGAAGAACGGCAAAGGTAACTTCGGTTACAACGCTGCGACTGGCGAATACGGCGACATGATCGAAATGGGCATCCTGGACCCAACCAAGGTAACCCGTTCCGCTCTGCAAGCAGCCTCTTCGATTGGCGGTCTGATCCTGACCACCGAAGCTGCTGTCGCTAACGCTCCAGAGAAAGCGGCTCCTGCTGGCGGCGGTATGCCAGACATGGGCGGTATGGGTGGCATGGGCGGCATGATGTAAGCCAGCCTTACCCCTGCAACGAAAAACCCCGCCTGCGATGAGCAGGCGGGGTTTTTTATTGCCCGGATTCCAGGCTTCACACCATCCCCTGTGGGAGCGAGCCTGCTCGCGAAAGCCATCCAGCGTTCACTACAGCTGTGACGCATACACAGCATTCGCGAGCAGGCTCGCTCCCACATTGGGATCTGTGTTCCTGCGATAACCGGTCGTGCAAAAAAAAACGCCCCGGTGCATCAGCCCGGGGCGTTTCTATTGACGGTTACTGTTCGCTGACCTGAACAGTGCTGTCCTTCGCAGGCTTCCAGCTCAACAACTGCTGTTTGAAGCCATAACTGGCCGCCTGGTAATACGCAATTGCCCGGCTGACCAGCGGATCGTCGCTGGTAACTCGCGATTCACGGCTCTCGGTCAACGCATCATCATGCCGGCGCAGGCCCTGGCGCGGACTGAGGATCGCCAGATCCTTGCCATCGAACAGACCCAGATGCTGATAGTTGCCGACCACCACGCGCGGTGGCAGCGGGTTGTCCTGCAGCAGGTTGCGGCCAAAGAACGTCGAGGTGTAATCCATGTTCAGCAGGCCCAGCAGCGTCGGGGCCAGATCGATCTGGCTGGCCAGTTGTGCGCTCTCGCGAGCTTCGATCATTTTCGGCGCATAGATGAACAGCGGGATCTGATAGTTGCTGATCGGCAGGTCTTCTTTACCGGCGCTGCCCGCGGTGTGGTCGGCGACGAAAATGAAGATGGTGTTGTCGAACCACGGCTTCTGCCGCGCCTGCTCGAGGAATTGGCCGATGGCATAGTCGGTGTACTTCACCGCGCCATCGCGGCCGTTACCGGACTTGATGTCGATCCGGTTGTCCGGGTAGGTGTAAGGACGATGGTTGGACGTGGTCATCAGTTGCAGCAAAAACGGCTGTTGCTTGGCGTAGTCGGCGTCCGCCAGTTTCAATGTCTGACGATACAGATCCTCGTCGGCCATGCCCCAGGCATTCTTGAAGTGAATCTCGGCTTCATCGACGCTGCTCTGGTCGACGACGCGATAGCCGTTGCCGCTGAAGAACGCGTTCATGTTGTCGAAGTAGCCGCGTCCGCCATAGACGAACACGCTGTCGTAACCCACCGCGCTCAGTTGCTGGCCAAGGCTGGCGAAACCGCTTTCGCGGCCGATGCGCTTGACGATCGAGCGGCCCGGCGTCGGCGGGATGGCCAGGGTGATCGCTTCCAGACCACGGTCGGTGCGGGTACCGGTGGCGTAGAAGTTATTGAAGTACAGGCTCTGCTTGCGCAAGGCGTCGAGGTTGGGCGTCAGGTTGCGACCGTCGCCATTGCTGCCCAGGTACTTGGCGCTCAGGCTTTCGATGGTCACCAGCACAATGTTCGGCTTGCGCGGGGTGCCCGGGTTGTCGATCACCCGGCGGATGTCCTGCGGGTCCTTGCCGATGAAGCGCGCGTCGCTTTCACTCAGCTCGGCGCGGATCTGGCTGGCGACTTTTTCCGCCTGCAGGCTCTTGTAGAACTGGGTGTAGTCCAGTTCATTGTTACGGAACGCGGCGAAGAACTGATACGGGCCGTTGCTGGCCAGTTCGTTCTGATAGGCGTTGCCGCCCTGGGCACGCGGGGCGTCCTGGCTGAGCAGTTGCAGGCTCAGGCCCGCGACGATCAACAGGCCCAATGCGCTGAGCAGACGCCCGCGCAGCGCTGGCAACGGGGCATTCATGGCGGCATTGAACGGCTTGCGCAGGGCAAAACTGATCACCACGGCCAGCACCGCGAGGAGGCTCAGCAGTTTGCCGATCGGGTATGACTCGAGGACGTTGTTCAACACTTCGTCGGAATACACCAGGTAATCGACGGCGATGAAGTTGAAACGCACGCCGAACTCGTCCCAGAACAGCCATTCGGCCACCGCCACGAACAGCATGGCGAACAGGCTGATGGTCAGCAGGGCGCGCAGGAACCCGCGATGCCCACGACGACGCCACAGGCCCGGCGGGCAGAGCAGCAGGTACAAGCCCATCGGCAGGGCGGCGTAGGCGAGAAACCCCAGGTCATAAAGCGCGCCTATGCCGAATGCGGAAAGGGCAAAACCGCCAGCCTCATCCAGGTGAGTCAGCAGCAGTACCGCTCGAGTCAGGAGAAAAATGACCAGCCAGGCGCCGGTGATCAACAGCAGAAAGCGCATGGGCGCCGTCTTGAAAGGGTCCATTGTCTAGTTTTCCTTATATCAATGGCGCGGGAGTTTCACGGCGCTACTGTAATCAGGTTGTGAACCGATAGTGAAAACTTTGTTAAGTAATTAATTTGGCTTGAAAAACCGATATCCATAAGGACCGGCCCTAGCCCTGAGCCGGCGTTGGCCTTAAGCTGCCGGGCCGAGACGGCCGTTACTGTGTGCGGAGGAGCTGCCCATGCGAATTTTATTGGTTGAAGACAACCGCGATATCCTGGCCAACCTGGCCGATTACCTGGGGCTCAAAGGCTATACCGTCGATTGCGCCCAGGACGGCTTGTCGGGCCTGCACCTGGCGGCCACCGAGCATTACGATCTGATCGTGCTCGACATCATGTTGCCCGGGATCGACGGCTATACCCTGTGCAAGCGCCTGCGTGAAGATGCCCGACGCGACACGCCGGTGATCATGCTCACCGCCCGCGATCAACTGGACGACCGCCTGCAGGGCTTCAAGTCCGGGGCCGACGATTATCTGGTCAAACCGTTTGCGCTGTCGGAACTGGCGGCACGCATCGAAGCGGTGATGCGTCGCACCCAGGGCGGCGGACGCCGTGCGCTGCAGGTCGGGGACCTGAGCTACGACCTCGACACGCTGGAAGTCACCCGCGATGGCAAGCTGCTCAAGCTCAACCCGGTCGGCCTGAAACTGCTGGCGGTATTGATGCAGAAGAGTCCGCACGTCCTGCGCCGGGAAATTCTTGAGGAAGCGCTGTGGGGCGATGACTGCCCGGACAGCGACAGCCTGCGCAGCCACGTCCACCAATTGCGTCAGGTGATCGACAAGCCATTCGCCAAACCGTTGCTGCAAACCGTGCACGGCGTGGGTTACCGCTTGGCCGAGGGGCGTGATGGAGTTTAAGCAAAGCCTTTCCCAGCGGATCATCATCGCCTTTGCGCTGATGAGTGCGCTGGTGGCCGGGGCCTTCGCCATGGGCATTGTGGCGACGGTGCACCTGGTGGAGGAGAAACTGATTTCGGCAGGGCTGGGCGGCGACCTGCAACGTCTGCTGCTGATGGACAACGTCTCGGACTGGAGCCATCGCCCCGAGCCCGATCAGTTGTTCTATTTCAGCGGCGGACCGGGTGATTTCGAACTGCCCAAGGATCTGCGCCACCTCGATGCGGGCTTCCACGAAGTGTTCCGCGAGCAGCTGTCGTATCACGCGATGGTCGAGATCGTCGACGGTCGTCGTTATGTCCTGCTGCAGGATCAGAGCGATTTCGAAGAGCGTGAACGCGTGCTGTTTGCCGTGGTGCTGGTGGGCTTTGTGCTCAGTCTGGCGCTGGCGGTGTTTCTCGGCTGGGTGTTGGCGCGCAAGGTCATGGCGCCGGTCGTGCGCCTGGCACGGCAAGTGCGCCACCGCGATCAACTGCTCGGTCTGGCGCCGCCGCTGGCACCGGACTATGCGGCTGACGAAGTCGGCGAGCTGGCCGTGGCGTTCGATGCCACGCTCGGGCGTCTGCGTCAGGCGCTGACGCGCGAGCGGCTGTTTACCAGCGACGTCAGTCACGAACTGCGCACCCCGTTGATGGTGCTGGCCAGTTCCTGCGAACTGCTGCTGGAAAACCCGGGACTGGATCAGCGCGGCCGCGCCCAGGTCGAGCGTATCGCCCGCGCCAGCGAAGAAATGCGCGAGCTGGTGCAGACCTTCCTGATGCTCGCCCGTGCCCAGCGCGAAGACGCCGGTTCCGCGCCGCAGCAGAATCTCAGCCAGGTGGCCGACGGCTTGTTGGGGATCTGGCGCGAACCGATCGAGTCGAAAGGGCTGCAGCTGATATTTGAACCGGGCAATCCGCCGGACACCCGTTTCAACGCGACCCTGCTCAGCGCCGTCATGGGTAACTTGCTGCGCAATGCCTGTCATTACACCGAGCACGGATTCATCCGCCTGACGCTCAACGACAACGGCTTCGTCGTCGAAGACTCGGGCGTCGGCATTCCCGAGGAAAAACGTGAAGCCATGTTCCAGCCATTCGTGCGCGGCAATGAGAAGCGTGGCGAAGGCCTGGGCCTGGGCTTGTCGCTGGTGCAGCGGATCTGTGAAAACCAGGGCTGGGAGGTGACGCTGAGCACCATGCAGCCCAATGGCTGTCGTTTCGAAGTCACGCTGGGACAGCGTTGACGGTCGCTGATGGCCCCGCGCTATTGCTTTCCCCGTGTAAAACCCTGTAATAGATTGCCGGTTTACCTGACGTAATTTTCACAAAGGGACGACCTGACGCTGACACGCCACTACCTATGGTAGGGGCATCAGTCATTCAGGAGTCCCGATGATGAGCAGTCCGATCAAGCTCGATTTTTCCGAAAAGTATGATGACCAGCATGCTCAAAAATATTTGCGCAAGCACCAGGACGGTCTCGGTCGTCGGTTGTCTCACTGGCGGGACGAGCAGTTGGCCCGCAAGGCGCTGACACTGGCCGGCGAACCGGGGTTGGTGCTTGATCTGCCCTGCGGTGCAGGACGCTTCTGGCCGTTGCTGGCGGAAAAACCCAATCGAGTGATCATTGGCGCGGACAATTCCGAGTCTATGATCAAGACTGCGATGCAGGCGCAACCGGCTGATGTGGTCAAACGGGTACAACCTTTGCACACGTCAGCGTTCGACATTGCCTTGCCTGATAACGCCGTCGACAGCATTTTCTGCATGCGTTTGTTGCATCACATCGGTGAAGCCGAACATCGGCGGACGATTTTGCGCGAATTCGAGCGCGTCACCCGTGACAGCGTGATCATTTCGTTGTGGGTGGACGGCAATTTCAAGTCCTGGAAACGCAAACGCGCCGAACAGCGGCGTGGGCAGGAAGGTTACCAGAATCGATTTGTGTTACCGGCTGTGACAGTGGAAAAGGAATTCGAAGCCGCAGGTTTTCGCATTCAGGAACAACTGGACTTTATTCCGCTCTATGCCATGTGGCGGGTTTACGTATTACGCAAGAGGTAACAGGATGGCGGTGCAAATAGCAGCAGAAACGGAAGTCGCTCCCCAGGATCGCTTCGACTACTACTGGAACCAGCGCGGTGAATGGGTGGAAGAACCCAATGTGCGCCGTGGCGGGGAAAGTGGTGTGCAACGAGTCGTGGGCCGTGACGGCCAGTTGTTATATGCCAAGCGCCAGACCGGACATATCTATCGCAGTTGGCTGCATCCTTTCGGCCGCCCGACAGTCTTGCGAGAGCTGGATGCCCTGACCGGCGTCAGCCGCCTCGGTGTACGCGTCCCGCAAATCGTGTTCTGCGGCGCGCAGCCCGATCCGCAACACAAGTGGCGTGCGCTGCTGGTGACCAAGTCGCTGGACGGTTTTGACGAACTCCAGAAATGGGAAGCCGGCGGCGGCCGTGCCCATTATGGGGAAGCCGTTTATGAGCGCGTCCTCAAAGACCTGGCCGAAAACCTTGCGCGCATGCACAAGGGGCGTTGGCAGCACAGCTGCATCTACATCAAACACGTTTTTGTACGAGTGACCGGTGAGCGCGATTCGGCTCAGGTCGAGGTGGCATTGATCGATCTGGAGAAATGCCGTCAGCGTCTGACCGCTTATCGCGCCGCCTCCCATGACATGAAGCAATTGCGTCGCCATTCGTCGTTCAGCGATACGGACTGGAAAAAACTCGTCTACTTTTATGAGACGGCGTTTGGCAGCGCTATCAAAGGTTTATAGCGATGAAACTCGAAATTGCACGAGGTTTGTTTCTGGTTGGGGCCTTGGCAGTTGCGTCATTGGCGGTGGCTGCCTGGGAGCAGCCCCGCATGCAGGTGATAAGTGCCACTACGAGTGATGCTCACTGCGCAGTACCACGGGTGGCGAAAGCCTCCGTGGCGACAAAACCTGACCATGATCTGTTGTTGTTCATGTTCGGACTTTCGCAAGGGATGAGGCCACAGAGTTGAACCGATTGAAGCCCAAATGAAAGGCCTCGCCGATGCGAGGCCTTTTTTATTGCGCGTGTTCCAGGGATCACACCATTTCCCTGTGGGATCGGCGATGGATGGCAGGTTTGTGGCTGGCCGCGATCAAGGGTGGGAGTGGGCTTGCTCACGAAGGGGCCGGCACATTCAGCATTGCTGTTGACTGACCTGACGCTTTCGCGAGCAAGCCCGCTCCCACAAGGGTAAATCGCTGTTATTTCGGATCGGGTTTCGCCAATAGGGTGTAGATGCATGGCAGCACAAACAGCGTAAACAGGGTGCCGATCGACATCCCTGTGGCAATCACCATCCCGATATCGAACCGGCTCACTGCGCCCGCACCGGTCGCCAGAATCAATGGCACCATGCCGAACACCATCGCCGCCGTGGTCATCAATACCGGGCGCAAACGAATCGCCGCGGCTTCCTCGACCGCTTCGCGCGCAGTCAGGCCTTTGTCCTTGCGCAACTGGTTGGCGAACTCAACGATCAGGATTCCGTGTTTGCTGATCAACCCGATCAGCGTCACCAGCCCGACCTGGGTGTAGATGTTCATGCTCGACCAGCCAAGGAACAGCGGAATCAGCGCACCGCAGATCGACAGCGGCACCGTCACCAGAATCACCAACGGATCACGGAAGCTCTCGAACTGCGCCGCCAGCACCAGGAAAATGATCGCCAGCGCCAGGGCGAAAGTTACCCACAGGGCGCTGCCTTCCTGCACGTACTGGCGTGAAGCGCCGCCATAGTCGAAGGAAAAACCGGCCGGTGCTTCTTCCCGTGCGATCTGCAGCACGGTGTCAATGGCCTCGCCCATGCTGACCAGCGGGAATCCGGAGATTTTCGCGGCGTTGAGTTGCTGGAACTGGTTGAGCTGGCGCGGTCGCGCCCGGTCGCTGACCTTGATCAGGGTCGACAGCGGCAGCAGCTCGCCCTGGGTATTCTTCACGTAGTAATTGTTCAGCCAGCCGGGGTTTTCACGGTACGGTCGCTCGACCTGGGCAATCACCTTGTAACTGCGGCCTTCGATGGTGAAACGGTTGATTTCCGCCTCGCCCAGCAGCGTCGCCAGGGTTCCGCCCAGATCCTGCATCGACACGCCCATCTGCGCGGCTTTGGCACGGTCGATATCGACCACCACTTCCGGTTTGTCGAACGCCAGATCGAGGTCGACGAAGGCGAATTTGCCCGACTCCATCGCGCGTTTCTTGATCCGGTCAGCCACTTGCAGCAGTACCTCGTAGTCATTGGCGGTATTGACCACGAATACGAACGGCAAGCCTTCACCGGTGCCGGGCAGGGACGGCAGGTTGAAGCCGAAAATCTGCAGGCCGGGGATACTCGCCAGTTTGCCTTGCACCTCGGGCAGGATCTGCATCTGGGTGCGGCTGCGCTCGTTCCAGGGCTTGAGCAGGAAGCCGCCGATGCCCGCTTGTACGCCGTTGTAGCCGTTGATCTGGAACGAGGAGTAGTACTCCGGAAACTCCTTGAAGATCTTGATGAACTCGTCGGTGTAAGTGCTCAGGTAATCGAGGTTGGTCGGCTGCGGGGCGTTGGCCATCATGAAAATGATGCCCTGATCCTCATCCGGCGCCAGTTCCGACTTGGTGAACTTGAGAAACACCGGGATCAGGCACAGCACGATCACGGCGAATACCAACACCACCGGCCGCGTATTCAGTGTGCCGTGGAGCATGCTTTGGTAGCGGCGCTTGAGTCTGTCGAAGATGCGGTCGAGACGGTGTGCCAGGCCACTGGGGTTTTCTTCGTGGCGCAACAGCAGGGCGCACATCATCGGCGACAGGGTCAGGGCAACGACCCCGGAAATCACCACGGCGCCGGCCAGGGTCAGGGCGAACTCCTTGAACAGCGCCCCGGTCAGTCCGGTGAGGAAGCCGATCGGTGCATACACCGCCGCCAGGGTGATGGTCATCGACACCACCGGCATGGCGATTTCCCGTGCGCCTTCCAGTGCAGCCTCCAGCGGCGTCTTGCCTTCCTCGATATGCCGGTGGATGTTCTCCACCACGACAATCGCGTCATCCACCACCAGACCGATCGCCAGCACCATCGCCAGCAGGGTCAGGAGGTTGATCGAGTAACCCATCATCTGCATGAAGAACATCACGCCGATCATCGACAGCGGGATGGTCACCACCGGGATCACCACCGAGCGCAACGCGCCGAGGAACAGGAACACCACCACGATCACGATCAGCACCGCTTCGAACAGGGTTTTCACCACTTCGTCGATCGAGGCCTGAATGAACTGGGTGGCGTCGTAGGCAATCTCGCTCTTGAGGTTGGGCGGCAACTGCGCTTCCAGCTCCGGCATCAGCTTGCGTACTTCCTTGATCACGTCCAGCGGGTTGGCCCCGGGCGTGGCCTTAATGCCGATGTACACCGAGGGCGTGCCGCCGAACGAACTGATCGAATCGTAGTTTTCCGCGCCCATCTCAACCCGCGCCACATCGCTGAGCAGCACGCGGCTGTCGCCATTGACCTTGAGTGGAATCGCCGCGAAGGCCTCGGCGGATTTCAGTTCGGTGTTGGCGTTGATGCTGGTGACCACGTACTCGCCCTTCACCTCGCCGGCGGCGGAGAGGAAGTTGTACTGGTGCACCGCGTTGGTCACGTCGCTGGCGCTGAGGCCGAAACCGGCGAGCTTCACCGGGTCGAGCCACAGGCGCATGGCGAAGACCTGATTGCCGAGAATCTCCGCTTCGGCCATGCCCGGCAGGGTCGCCAGTTTGGGCTGGATCACCCGCGACAGGTAGTCGGTGATCTGCGGGTTACTCAGTTCCTTGCTGAAGAAGCTGATGTACATCAGCGCCGAGGCGTCGGCCGATTCCTTGCTCAGCACCGGGTCTTCGGCGTCCTGTGGCAGCTTGTTCTTTACCTCGTTGGCCTTGGCCAGCAGTTCGGTGAACAAACGGTCGGTGTTGGAACCGATGCGCGCGTAGATCGAGATCACCGAGAAGTTCTGGCGACTGACCGAGGTCATGTAGTCGATGCCCTCGGCGCTGGCGAGGCTCTGCTGCATCGGTTGGGTGATGTAGCCCTGAATGGTCTCGGCGTTGGCCCCGGGGTAGGCGGTGGTCACCGTGATCAGGGCGTTTTCCATTTGCGGGTATTGGCGCAGCGGCAGCTTGCTCCAGGCCTGGAAACCCAGCAGCACAATCAGCAGGCTGACCACGGTGGCGAGCACCGGGCGGCGGATGAACGGATCGGTAAAAGCCATGGGGATTCCTTGATCAGTCGACGCGAGGCGGACTGTTCTGCTCGCCGAGGGTCTTGTCGTCGCTGATGGCAATGTGTGCGCCGTTGTCCAGTTTGATCTGGCCGGCGGTCACCACTTGTTCGCCGCTCTGCACGCCCTTGTTGATCATCACCAGGCCATCGCGGCGTTCACCGGTCTCGATGAAACGGCGCTCGGCGATCAGTACCGGCTGGCCCTTGTCGTCTTTGACCACGCTGCCGTCCTCGGCTTTCTGTTGCCCGACCACGTACAGCGAGTTGCCGTAGAGGGTGTAGGTGATCGCGCTTTCCGGCACGACGATGTGTTTCTGCGGGTCGGGCAGCAACACGTTGAGGCTGGCGAACATGCCCGGCAGCAACTTGCCGTCGGGGTTGGCCAGGGTCGCTCGCACCAGAATATTGCGCGTGCTGCTCTCGACGATCGGGTTGATCGCGCTGATGGCGCCGGGGAAGTTCTGCCCGGGATAGGCCGCGACGCCGATCTGCACCGGTTGACCGATGGCCAGTTTCGGCACCGATTGCTCCGGTACATAGAAGTCGGCGTAGAGGCTGCTCAGGTCCTGCAGGGTGGCGATTTTGGTGCCGCTGGCGAGGTAGTCGCCGACATCGACCTGACGGATGCCGATGGTGCCGCTGAATGGCGCGAGGATGCGTTTTTTCGCCAGCGAGGCGTTGAGCTGATTGACCGTGGCCTTGTTCTTTTGCAACACGGCGGAGAGCCGGTCGTATTCGCCCTTGGAGATCGCGCGACTGTCGACCAGTTGGCTGCCGCGGCCGAAATCCAGTTGCGCCAGACCGAGGTCGGCCTTGGCGGTTTCCAGCAGGGCGGTTTCGACCGCGCTGTCGAGTTGCAGCAACGGTTGCCCGGCCTTGACCTTCTGCCCGGATTCGAACTTGATCTCGGTGACCGTGCCGGCGACTTCCAGGCTCAGCTCGACGCCTTGCAGCGCCTTGAGCGTGCCGACGGTCGGCAGACGCATCTGCCACGGCTGTTCGGTGGCGCGGCCCACGGCAACGCTGATCGGCGGTTTCGGTTTGGCAAAGCCCTGGATCATGGTGTAGATCGAAAAGGCTTTGTACCCGCCCAATACCAGGACGACCAGCAAGACAACACCCAACATGATCAGCATGCGGCGACGCAGCATATTTCCAGTTCCTTGGATAAATCAGGTGAGACAGGCGGGAACATTACTCCGAGTGAGGTGGGTATTCCAACTGGCAGTTTTACAGGGGAGGGCGAACAAAAAAACTGTGGCGAGGGAGCTTGCTCCCGCTGGGGCGCGAAGCGGCCCCGCTGTTTTATCAAAAGCAGGGACTGCTACGCAGTCCAGCGGGAGCAAGCTCCCTCGCCACAGTTACCGCGTTGATTCAGGCCATCAAGTGCAGATGGTTATCCCAGAGCCCTGCCGGCAATTCCAGCGGCTTGGCCTGCAGTTGATCCTGGCGGCAATCGTAGTAACGGCAACGGCCCTGACCCGAGGTCACGACGAAACCGTCCTTCACCGCACCGACGCCGGCACAATCGGGCAGCGGCGCGTCGAGACGCACTTCGCCGCTGTCCAGGTCCCAGATAAAGAAGCGATTGCCACGCGGTGCAGTCAATGCCACCAGACGCAGTTCGCTGTGTACCGCAACGCTGGCGGTGTAGTGACCCATCGACTGCAACTGATGCTCCGGCACCGGGAACGCTACGAAGGGCTGGCCCGGACGCTTGATCGCCAACAGCTCGGAACGCTCATGCGAGGCGCCCATGAACTGCTGGCCGGCGACGATGGTGCCGTCGCTGGCGATGCCCAGGTGACGCACGCTGTTCATTTGCTGGGAAAGGGTTTCCTTGCTCAGCAGGGTGCCGTCGCGCTGCATCAGTACCAGGCTCGGTTCCATGGCATTGAGGTTCATGTCGACGCGGCTTTCGGCCTCGGTCCGAATCCCGCCGTTGGCCACCACCAGGGTTTCGCCATCGGGCATCCACGACACTTGATGCGGGCCGAGGCCATGGGTGGAAATCTCGCCGCTGTGCACCAGTCGCTCGCCTTCGAATTTGTACACCCCGAGCAGACCACGCCCCGGATCAGTGGTGTCGTTCTCGGTGGCGTACAGGTATTCGCCGTCCTTGTGCACCACGGCGTGACCGTAGAAATGCCGGTTCGGCTGCGAGGTCACGGTTTGCAGCAACGTCCCGTCGCGCAGATCGATCAGGTAGCTCTCGGTGCCGGGGCGGCGGGCGACGAACAGCGCGATCGGCAGCGTCGGGTGGTTGATGATGTCGTGGCAGCGCTGGCCGACTTCGGTGGCGAACACCCGAGTACCGTCCAGCCGATAACCGACGGCGTAATGCTTGCCGTCGGTGTCATCGCGCGCCGAGAGCAACAGCGGGCTCTGATCCTTGCGCTTGAACAGCGTCCAGCCGCCCAGTGTCACTGCTCCCAGCAGCAAACTACCTAAAGTCAGAGCCTGGCGTCGCAGCATGGCACTTGCCCTCATCAGTCACCGTCGTTGGCGTTGAAGCCCAGTTGGATGCCCAGCGCCTTGGCCAGTTCGCCTTCGTGCAGGCGATGGACGACGTTGAGGCTGTCGTAGAGATCGTTGAGTTGCTGACGACCGGCGTCGTCCTGCAGCATTTCGGTCAGCGAGCGCTGGGTGCTGTCAAACAGTTTCAGCGACGCGGCGTAGGCGGCGTCGATCTTGTCCGCCAACGGCTTCTGCTCGGCCGGCAACAGACCGCGCAGGCCTTTGTTGTCGACGCCTTCCCAGACGGTTTTGGCCGCGGCCAGACTGGCCTCCAGCGCGGTCAGCGACGACTGGCTGCGCCACGCATCAGCCTGGAACGGCTGCGGCACGCCCTTGCTCTGACGGCCCATCGGCGTACCGAGTTTTTTCTTCAGGGTGTCGAGTGCGGTGACCTGCACACGCAGCAGATCGGCGATCGCTTCGTGAGAGTCGGCGTAGCGCTGGTTAGGGAATTTGCTCATCTGCGCGAGCATGCCGTCGGTGTTGTTCCAGCTCTGCAGAATCTCTTCGGCCAGTTGCTTCTGACGCTCGCCGATGGCGATCAGCAGCGGGCAGTATTTGGCCTTCTGATCAGCGTTGGCGACGTCTGGCTTTTCGTCGAACAGGATGTATTCGTAAGCCGACAGACCTTGCACCACGACGCTGGATTTGGCCAGGGCGGCGGCGTCGATTTGCGGCTGGGCGACGACCAGTTGCTCGACCTGACGGCCGACGAGGTTCTTCTTGTCCGGCCAGAACTGTACCTGCCACGAACGGTTGCCCTCGGCCAATGGGCCGATCAGCAGCGGTTGCAGCTCGGCCCAGGCTTTCTGCGCGTGCAGGAAGTCGGCGCGGGCGGTTTCCAGGGTTTCCTTGCCCTGGCAGTAGGCGAGGGCGCTGACCGCCAGTTGCTTGTCGGCTTCGACCCAACGGGTGTAGGTCGGCAGGATCACCGATTTGGCGATGGCCGCCGACGTGACCGCTTGCGGATCCTGCGGCGAGCAGGCGCCGAGGGCGAGTGCGGCAAGGCTGGTGAACAACAACTTGGGACGGAACATGTCGGGCTCCCGATTCTTTTAAGTGTTTAAAGTGAGTTCAAGAACGCCAGCAGCGCGGCACGCTGCTCGGCGTTGAAAGACAAAACCTGTTGCTGCGCCTTCTGTGCTTCGCCGCCATGCCAGAGCACGGCTTCGAGCAGATTGCGGGCGCGGCCGTCATGCAAGAACTGGGTGTGGCCACTGACCGCCTGCGTCAGGCCGATGCCCCACAACGGCGGGGTGCGCCAGTCGCGGCCGGAGGCCTGGAATTCAGTGCGGTTGTCGGCCAGACCGTCGCCCATGTCGTGCAGCAGCAGATCGCTGTACGGGCGAATCACTTGATTGGCCAGTTCAGGTTCGGCCGCGTTGGCGGCGGTGGTGTATTTCGGCGTGTGGCAGGACTGGCAACCGGCCTGGAAAAACAGGTTCTTGCCGGCCAGCACTTGTTCGTCGCTGACGCCACGACGTGCCGGCACTGCGAGGTTGCGCGTGTAGAACAGCACCAGACGGAGGATGTTGTCACTGACTTCCGGCTCGCCGTCCGGACCATTGCCGTTGGGTGCCTGTTTGCACGCGGTTTGCGCGTCGGTGCAGTCATCGAAGGGCCTCAGGCTGGTCGTGAGGCCCATGTCTCCGGAGAACGCGTGGACATTCTGCTGATTGAGATTCGGTTGCCCGGCTTTCCAGCCGAAGCGACCCATGACGGTCTTTTGCTGCGCGTCATCCCAGACCCGATTCGCCCGACCATTAATGCCGTTGTTCTCTTTGGCTTGCGCGGCGGCGTTGGCGAGGATCGCTTCTTCAGGGATCGCCTCGAGCAGGCCGAGGCCGATCATCGGCGGCGCGACCCGGGCCGAGAAACGCGTGTCCGGGTGCATCGGGCCGTAGCCCAACTGACTGAATTGCAGAACCGGTTTGCGCAGCTCCACTTCGGTGCCGTCCTTGAAACGGATCGGCACCGGGGTGTACTCGATACGCACCTTGCCTTCGGGCGTGACCCCGGGCACGGCCATGTCCTGGAACTGGCCGCCGTAGACCGGCTCCGGCACCACGCCGACTTGCTCGATGACTTTGGCATAGGCCGGCGAATCGGGAATCGACAGACGCACCAGCATCGATACCGCGTTCGCCGCATCGGGGGCTGGCGGGTGTCCACGACCATCCTTGATGTGGCAGTTCTGGCAGGCGTTGGTGTTGAACAACGGGCCGAGGCCATCGCGGGCGGTGGTGGTCGACGGGGCGATTACCCACGGGCTGCGGAAGAAGCTGTTGCCGACGCTGAAGTCGACCCGGCGCGACGGCGGCAGGTTGGCCGAGGGCAGGGAGAAAGCGTTCTGATCGGTCTTGCGCACGGTCGCCGCCCCACCCGAACGCGCTTCACCGGGCTCAGCCTTGGTAAAACGCGGGGCGTCATCGCAGGCACTCAGGCCCAGGGCCAGAAACAGTGCGGACAAGCGAAGAAGCAGCGAGGGCATCAGACATCCTGCGGACGGGCGAAAACAAAGGCGCAAAGTCTAACAGGGCGAGTGAGTTTGAATAAGAGGAATTATCGTTTGCTTGATTTGCGGCAGTGATTTGGAAAAACGCAGTCCCCCTTGTGGGAGCGGGCTTGCTCGCGAAAGCGGTGGGTCAGACACAGATGAATTGACTGATACACCGCTTTCGCGAGCAAGCCCGCTCCCACAGGGTTTTGTGTATGGCAGGCATGAAAAAGGCGACCCGGAGGTCGCCTTTTTCAGTCGAGCGCGCGTGATCAGAACTCGTGATCAGCGTTGTCCGGGTTCAGGTCGCTGATGCCCAGCTTGCCGGCAGCGGCTTCGATCGAACCGGTCTGCTTGACCAGCGCAGCGATGGCATCACGCACAATCTGATTGCCAGCGGTGTTGCCGGCAGCGATCAACTGGTCGTAGTGCTCACCCTTGTTGGCGTGATCGACCATGACCTGGATCTTGGCTTCGGTAGCGGCCAGATCGGCTTTCAGCGCGTTGTCGGCAGCCGGGTCGGCCTTGGCCACCAGCGACGACAGGCTGGCACCGGTCATTTTGGTGCCGTCGGTGCGGGTGTATTCGCCCAGGTACACGTTACGAATGCCTTTGGCATCGTAGAAGTGCGAGTTGTGGGTGTTGTCGCTGAAGCAATCCTGTTCGTCTTCCGGGGAGTTGGCTTCCAGGGATACCTTCATGCGCTCGCCCGCCAGTTCACCCAGCGACAGACTGCCCATGCCGAACAGCATTTTGCGCAGGCCGGTTTCGGCAGGCTCGGCTTCCAGGGTGGCGCGGTAGTTGTCAGCCACGTTCGGCTTCCAGTTACCGACCATTTCTTCCAGATCGCTGACCAGCAGTTGGGTCACCGCTTTGAGGTACGCACGACGACGATCGTTGTGACCGCCGGTGGCGCCCGCGCCTTCCAGGTAGTCGGAAGCAGGACGGTTGCCGGCGCCCGGGCCGGTGCCGTTCAGATCCTGGCCCCAGAGCAGGAATTCGATCGCGTGGTAGCCGGTGGCGACGTTGGCTTCGGAACCGCCCAGCTCGTTCAGGCTGGCGAGTTTTTCCGGGGTGATGTCTTTGACATCGACCTTGTCTTCGCCGACCTGGATTTCAGTGTTGGCGATGATATTGGCGTTGGCACCCGGGTTACCCAGTGCGTGCTCGTAGGATTTGTCGACGTAGTCGATCAGGCCTTCGTCCAGAGGCCAGGCGTTCACCTGACCTTCCCAGTCGTCGATGATGGTGTTGCCGAAGCGGAATACTTCGCTCTGCAGGTACGGAACGCGTGCGGCGATCCACGCTTCACGGGCGGCTTTCAGCGTCTCGGCATTCGGCTTGGCGAGGAAGGCGTCTACGGCGGTCTGCAGGGTTTTCGCGGTGGATTCGGCATCGCTGTAGACGGCGAAGACCATGTCGGCGTAGTGCGCGACCACAGCCTTGGCGGCGGCTTCGTCGACTTTCCCGGCTGCGGCAGGAGCAGCGGCAGCGGTGCTGGCGGCTGGAGTCGGCGTGGCCGCAGCGGCAGCCTTGTCTTTGCCTTCGCCGCAACCGGCGAGGGAAATAGCGATGGCCAGCAGACTGGCGGTAGCCAGAGGCATACGAATCATGGCGAACATCCTGCTTCGGTAATTGAATGGACAGGGCGCGGGGGTGCGCAAAGCTGCGACATAATGCAAATCTTTCGCATTATGTGTAAAGGGCTGTGGCTGGAAATATTTCTTGTTTACGCCGGTGTGATGGCGCAGATCAAAAGATCGCAGCCTCGTTTCACTCGACAGCTCCTACAGGGGAATGCGATCCCTGTAGGAGCTGCCGCAGGCTGCGATCTTTTGACTTTATAAAATAGCCGCGTTGCTGCGCTGGGCTTGCTTGAGGTAGGCAGTCAGTTCCCGGGCAGGCAGCGGTTTGCTGTAGTGGTAACCCTGACCTTCGTGACAGCCTTCGGAGATGATGTAGGACTCTTGCTCGGCGGTTTCCACGCCTTCGGCAATCACCTGCATGCCCAGGCTTTTGCCCAGTTGGATGATCGCGCGAACGATGGTCGCATCGTCGTCGTCATCCAGCAGATCCTGAACGAAGCTCTTGTCGATCTTGATCTTGTCCAGCGGCAGGCTTTTCAGATAACTCAGCGATGAGTAGCCGGTGCCGAAGTCGTCGATGGCGATCAGCGCCCCGGAACGACGCAGGCTCAGCAGATGCTGAGCGGCAGTGCTGATGTCTTCCATCAGGCCGGTTTCGGTGACTTCCAGCTCCAGGCTGCGCGGCGGCAGGCGGTAGATCTGCAGCAGGTTGTTGACCACTCGCGGCAACTCGGCGTGGTGCAGTTGCACGGTGGACAGGTTGACCGCCATGCGCAGATCGACGAAGCCCTGATCGTGCCATTCGCGCAATTGTTTGCAGGCCTGATCCAGCACCCATTCGCCGATGGCGATGATCGTGCCGTTCTGCTCGGCCAGCGGGATGAACAGGTCCGGCGGCACCAGACCGTGCTCCGGGTGCTGCCAGCGAATCAGCGCTTCAACCCCGACCACGCGGTGATCGCGGTAGCTGATCTGCGGTTGATAGACGAGGTAGAACTGATCGCGAATCAGCGCGTCACGCAGGTCTTTTTCCAGTTCGCGGCGCCGACGCATCTCGCTGTCGACACTGGCGATGTAGAACTGATAACGGTTGCGCGAACGGGTCTTGGCCAGCGTCATGGTCTGCTCGGCCTTCTGCAACAGCTTCTCGGTGCTGTCGCCGTCCTCGGGGAACAGGGTGATGCCGATGGTTGCGCGCAGGCGGATTTCCTGATGGTCGAGGGCAAACGCCGCTTCCAGATCATCGAGGATGCTTTGCGCCAGCTCTGCCGCTTCGTAAGGTTGTTCGATATCGGCCTGCACCAGCGCAAACTGGTCGCCACCCAGACGGGCGAGGGCACCCAGGCGACCGCTATGGCCGCGCAGGCGGTCGGCCAGCGCCAGCAGCAACTGGTCGCCGGTCTGGTAGCTGAACTGCTCGTTGATCCCTTTGAAATCGTCCAGGCCCACGCACAACACCGCGACCCGGCGTTGCAGCTTGCCGGCGTCGACGAGAATCTTGTCCAGTTGCTGCTGCAATTGCTGGCGGTTCGGCAGACCGGTGAGGAAGTCGTACTGGGCCATGCGCAGCAGGCTGTTTTCCGCTTCGTGGCGCAGGTGCGTGTTGCGTTCGATGGATTCAAGCAACTGGTTGGCGGTGTTGATCCAGATGCCGAGTTCGTTCTTCTCGTTGCCCTTGATCTGCGGAATCTTGTGCTCGCTGGGGCGATCGGGATTGATTTCGGTCAGGTGCTCGATGATCCGCGACAGCGGCTTGGTCAGCAGCCAGTGATAGACCAGATACAGCACCAGGCCCATGGCCAGGGCGCGCAACACGCCGGAAATGAAAATGATCACCGAACTGACGATGAAACTCTCACCATAGGTGGCGGTGTCGAGGGTGATGCTCAGGTCGCCGTAATATTCGCTGTACGGGCCGCGGCCGACCAGTTGGGTGGTGAAGGTGCGTTCCTGACCGAGGATCAGATCGGTCAGCCAACGGCTGTTGGAGTGCTGCAACTCGCGGGATTTTTGCGCCAGCATGGCTTCGTTGGGATGGCCGATGGAGGCCTGGCGCACGGCGTCGTCCTGGAACAGGCCTTCGATCACCTGCATGCCCATTTCCCGGTCCAGGCTGTACACGGCCTGAGTGGAGGGATCACGGAACATGTCGAGGATGCGCTGCGCATCGCCGGCCACCGCCTGGCGGGTTTTATAGGCATCGAAAACGATCTGGGCGCAGCTCAAGACTACGCCGACGATCAATGCCGAAAGGAGCACGACCCGGAGCAACTTCACCGACAAGCTGTTCTTGAGTTCCAGCTTCAAAGGGTTATTCCTTGTTCCGTGCGGGTAGCGTCAAGTTGCCATGAGTATTGGCAATCCCGTGTTGGCAGTCAAAGGGACAATCAAGCCCCGGAACATTTGCCCGTGGCCTTGGCCGAAATGCTGCTGTCTGGAGTCTCAGCTCTATTTGTACTGTGTCGGTAGTTTCGGCCCTCAACTTGAGCGGTACGGAACAAATTTTCACTGATTTGATGGTAGCCCGCTACGGCGCGGCGGCAAGAGGTCGAAGGCTGCTTTCGTTGTGGGAAAACGGCCTGAGTGGGATTCGATGCGGTGCGGCTTTTTTCGGGCATAAAAAAACCCGGCCATAGCCGGGTTTTTTATCTGGCGCGCAGCTTAAGCGGTGAAGGTTTTGCCTTCGAACTGCTCAGCAACGAACTTCCAGTTGACCAGGTTCCAGAACGCTTCAACGTACTTCGGACGCAGGTTGCGGTAGTCGATGTAGTAAGCGTGTTCCCAGACGTCGCAGGTCAGCAGCGGGGTGTCGCCGCTGGTCAGCGGGTTGCCGGCGCCGATGGTGCTGGCCAGAGCCAGGGAACCGTCAGCCTTCTTCACCAGCCAGCCCCAGCCGGAACCGAAGGTGCCGATCGAGGTTTTGCTGAACTCTTCCTTGAACTTGTCGAACGAACCGAAAGCCGCGTTGATGGCTTCAGCCAGTGCGCCGGTTGGTTGACCGCCGGCGTTTGGCGCCAGGCAGTTCCAGTAGAAAGTGTGGTTCCAGACCTGAGCGGCGTTGTTGAAGATGCCGCCCGAGGAAGTCTTGACGATCTCTTCCAGGGTCTTGCCTTCGAACTCGGTGCCTGGCACCAGGTTGTTCAGGTTCACGACATAGGTGTTGTGGTGCTTGTCGTGGTGAAATTCCAGGGTTTCCTTGGAAATGTGCGGCTGCAGGGCATCGTGTGCGTAAGGCAGCGGCGGCAATTCGAAAGCCATGATGATTCTCCTAATCAGGTCTGTTGCGGTGAGCGCAAGGCCGATCACGGGCGGCCAGAAATGCACCGACGAGTTTTTACTCTTTGCGGCGCAGGGTTCGGATCATAGCACCGGGGTCAAGGCTTAACCACGCAACAACTGTGTGGGATAGAGGTTCCAGAGCTGTTTGGAATAAATCACTGCGCCAATATCAATTGCCCTGCGACTGTAAACATCATCAACGCCACCACCAGATCGAGAATCCGCCAGGTACTCGGCCTTGCCAGCCATGGTGCCAGCCATGCGGCACCGAGGGCGAGGGTGAAAAACCACAGCAGCGACGCACTCGCCGCGCCCACGACATAAGCCCCCGGCACCGACTGCTGCGCACCGAGCGAGCCGATCAGCAACACCGTGTCCAGATAAACGTGCGGATTGAGCAACGTCACTGCCAGCGCGCTGAGCATCACCGCGCGCAACGAGCGTACGGTGTGGTTTTCGCCCTGATCCAGACTCTGTTTCGAGAACGCCCGGCGCAGCGCCTGGCTGCCGTACCAGATCAGAAAGACGGCGCCGCCCCAGCGCGCCACTGCGAGCAATGTCGGGTTCTGCGCCAACACCGTGGCCAGGCCGAAAACCCCGGCCGCCACCAGCAGCGCATCGCACGCCACACACAACGCCGCCACCGGCAGGTGATGTTCGCGCCGCAGACTTTGAGCCAATACAAAAGCGTTCTGCGTGCCGATCGCCATGATCAACCCGAACGCCACCAGCAGGCCGTTCACATAGCTTTGCCACATAACGATTACTCCGCGTTGGCTGCGAGATCGCGCAGCACTTGCATGGCGCGTTCGGCGTCGGCCTGTCCGACAAACAAGTGGTCGTGGTAGTAACCGGCGATCACGTTGCAACTGATCCCGGCCTTGCCCAGTGCGCTGGCGAACGCAGCGGTGAGGCCGACCGCTTCCAGTGCCGAATGCACGTTGAGGGTGATCCACGCTGCGACATAATCGAAACTGAACCCGGCGTGTTCCGCCTGAGAGCGTTCGAGGATCACAGTCAGGCCTTCCTGTTCACGAAAGCTGCCGACAATCTCCAGACCGTTGGGCAACTGAGCGTCACGCAGGGTGCAGAACACGTATTCGCCGGCATTGAGCTGCGGGCTCATGCTGCGCAGCAACGTCGTGAGTGAGGTTTCGCCAGCCATTGCAGTGTTCCTTGATAAAGAGTGCTTGCTGGCTATTCTCCGGTCGAAAGCTGTATAAGAAAAACCAATAGTGCTGATCGCTCATTAGGAAAACTGATGTTCGACTATAAATTGCTTTCCGCGCTGGCCGCTGTGGTCGAGCAGGCCGGATTCGAACGCGCCGCGCAGGTGCTGGGCTTGTCGCAATCGGCGATTTCCCAGCGGATCAAACTGCTGGAAGCGCGGGTCGGCCAACCGGTGCTGGTACGCGGCACGCCGCCATCGCCGACCGAGATTGGCCGGCGGCTGCTCAACCATGTCCAGCAGGTGCGCCTGCTCGAGCGTGACTTGCAGACCCTGGTGCCGGCGCTCGACGAAGAAGGCCTGCCGGAGCGTTTGCGCATCGCCCTCAACGCCGACAGCCTCGCCACCTGGTGGGCCGAAGCCGTGGGCGATTTCTGCGCCGAGCAGCATTTATTGCTGGATCTGGTGGTGGAAGATCAGACCGTCGGCCTCAAGCGCATGCGTGCCGGAGAAGTCGCGGCGTGTGTCTGTGCCAGCGAACGCCCGGTGGCCGGTGCGCGCAGTGTGTTGCTCGGGGCGATGCGCTATCGGGCGCTGGCCAGTCCGGCGTTCATCGAACGGCATTTTCCCGATGGCGTGCGTGCCGAACAGTTGCCGCGTACCCCGGCGCTGGTGTTCGGGCCGGACGATTTCCTCCAGCATCGCTACCTTGCATCGCTCGGTGTCGACGGTGGTTTCGAGCACCACTTGTGCCCGTCATCCGAAGGTTTTGTGCGTCTGACCGAAGCCGGGTTCGGTTGGGGACTGGTGCCGGAACTGCAAGTGCGCGAGCAGTTGCAACGCGGGACTTTGCGCGAACTGTTGCCAGATAAACCGATCGATGTGCCGTTGTACTGGCATCATTGGCGCAATGGCGGTCAGTTGCTGGGCTTGCTGACCGAACAATTGCTACGTTCTTCACCACGATGGCTGGTGCCCTTGGGCTGACGGTCAGCGTCAAGACAGACGTATCAGGTAAACGAAAGACATCGGAGCGTTACATGAAAATTCTGGTCACCGGCGCAAGCGGCTTCATTGGCGGACGCTTTGCGCGTTTCGCCCTGGAGCAGGGCCTGGACGTGCGGGTCAACGGTCGCCGGGCCGAGAGCGTCGAGCATCTGGTGCGCCGTGGCGCCGAGTTTGTCCCGGGCGATCTCACCGATGCGGATCTGGTGCGCGAACTCTGCGCCGACGTCGAAGCCGTGGTGCACTGTGCCGGTGCCGTCGGCTTGTGGGGGCGTTATCAGGACTTTCATCAGGGCAACGTGCAGGTTACCGAAAACGTCGTCGAAGCCTGCCTCAAGCAGCGCGTGCGGCGGCTGGTGCATCTGTCGTCGCCGTCGATCTACTTCGATGGCCGCGATCACCTCGGCCTGACCGAAGAGCAAGTGCCCAAGCGCTTCAAGCATCACTACGCGGCGACCAAATACCTGGCCGAGCAAAAGGTCTTCGGCGCCCAGGAGTTCGGCCTCGAAACCATCGCCCTGCGCCCGCGTTTCGTCACCGGTGCCGGCGATATGAGCATCTTCCCGCGCCTGCTGAACATGCAGCGCAAGGGGCGTCTGGCGATCATCGGCGATGGCCTGAACAAGGTCGACTTCACCAGCGTGCAGAACCTCAACGAAGCGCTGCTCAGCAGTCTGCTGGCGGCCGGTTCCGCGTTGGGTAAGGCCTACAACATCAGCAATGGCGCGCCGGTGCCGTTGTGGGATGTGGTCAATTATGTGATGCGCAAAATGGAAGTGCCGCAGGTCACCAAATACCGCTCGTACGGTCTGGCCTACAGTGTCGCGGCGCTCAACGAAGGCGTGTGCAAACTCTGGCCGGGACGCCCGGAGCCGACCCTGTCGCGGCTGGGCATGCAGGTCATGAAGAAAAATTTCACCCTCGACATCAGTCGCGCCCGGCATTATCTGGACTACGATCCGAAAGTCAGCCTGTGGTCGGCCCTCGACGAGTTCTGTGGCTGGTGGAAAGCTCAGGATATCCGTTGATACAAGTCGCCCGGCCGGCAATGAACCGCACTGCCGCTTGAGGGTCAATCCCTGCGGCTGCGGCGGTTATACTTCGCAGCATTCAGCCATCACCGCGTTCCACAAAGGTTGCCTCAATGTCCATGCGTAACGATGCCAACGACGATTTCGACGATGTACCGAGCCTGCGGGCCGACACCTTTGACGACGATGACATTCCGCCGACCGCCCGCACTTCCGTGCATTCGCGCACGCCGCCGGTAGTCAAGGTCAAGGCCGCGAGCACCGGGCCGTTGTGGGCGCTGGTTGGCGCGCTGTTCTTTGCTTTCATCGGTCTGGCCTGGTGGAGCTTCCAGCAGATTTCGCTGATGGAGCAGCAACTGGTGGCCACCCAGGAAAGCTTTGCGCGCATCAGCGAGGAAGCGGCGGGGCGCCTGCAGGATATTTCCGGCAAGGTCGTCGCCAGCCAGAGCAACGTCAACAGCGACAGCGAAGCCTTGAAGCAGCAGATCAAACAGCTGGAAACCCAGTTGCTGGATCAAAGTAAACAGCAGCAAGGCGTGGTCGGTCAGACCAGCGATCTGGACAAGCGTCTGGCGCAGATGACCGCGCAGACCACCGAACAACAGAACGCCAATACCCAGTTGCAGGCTCAGGTCAAAGCCCTGAGTGCGGAACTGGCAACCCTGAAAAGCGCCCCGGTCGACACCGGCAAGTTCGATGCGCAGCTCAAGAGCCTGAGTGCCGACATTGCCGCGCTGAAGAAGCAAGGCAACCCGAGCGCGGCGATCGAGCGTCTGGAGCAGGAAATCATCGTCCTCAAGAGTGAACAGGACAACCGCCCGGCCGCTGCGCAGGGTGGCGGCAATACCGCCGAGTTCGACGCATTCCGCGGCCAGATGACCCGCAACATCAACACCCTGCAGGCGCAGATCCAGAACCTGCAGCAGCAGATCAATGCCCGGCCATAGGGCCGGAGTCAGGAACCTTTGTGGCGAGGGAGCTTGCTCCCGCTGGAGTGCGAAGCGCTCCCCTGCTTTCGTTCAGGTAGAGCGCATTTGCAGGTTTTGCGACTGCTTCGCAGCCGAGCGGGAGCAAGCTCCCTCGCCACAGGGGATACCGCAACTTCTGGATTCATCTTCGACCGCCTTCCTACCCCAAGCCGTCTACGCTCTTGAAACACCAACAAGAACGAGGGATGCGTTATGGGTTTTTTGCATAAAGTGGCGTGGCTCGGTGTGATGCTTTTGGTGGGGGTAGCGCAGGTCAACGCTGCCACCGCGCAAAAGGATGACAGCAAGGCCGCCATTGCGCTGCTGGAAAAGGCCCTGGCCTATTACCACGACAATGGCGACAAGGCCTTCGCCGCGTTCAGCCGTCAGGGCGAGTTCGTCGACAAGGATCGCTACGTGTTCGTGGTCGATACCAAAGGCGTGATGCTCGCCAGTGGTGGCCCATCCTCAGCCTTGATCGGCCGTGACGTCAGCGAGGTGCTTGCGCCGGATTTGCAGAAAGCCTTCAAGGACGCCTTGCTGGTGCCGGAAGGCAACGGCATTCAACAGGCCGAATACCGCTGGCAGAACTGGGCGGACGGCAAGGTCGAGCGCAAACATGTGTATTACCAGCGCATCGGTCAGCGCATTCTGGCGGTCGGTTATTACCTGCCGCGTGCTTCAGCCGAGCAGGCCAAGGCACTCCTCGACAAGGCTGCAACCGATCTGGGGAAAAACGAGAAGGGCACCCTGACGGCCATCAACTCGCTCAAGGGCGGTTATCTGCAGGATGACTTGTATGTGTTCGTCGTTGATTTGAACACTCAACGCTACGTTGCCCACGGCACTAACCTGCGCCTGATCAATACCGATTTCAGCAAGATCAACGACCCGGAAGGCAAACCGGTGGGCGAGCCGATTCTGGCGCTGATCGCCAAGCAGGATGACGGCGAATACGAATACCGCTGGAAAAACCCGGTGACCGGCAAGGTCGAGGACAAGCATGCCTACCTGAAGAAGGTCGGGCATTTTCTGGTGGCGGTGGGTTACTACAGCCCCTGAAAATACCTTTGCCCCCCTGTGGGAGCGAGCCTGCTCGCGAAGGCATAGTGTCAGCTGACATCACAGTTGAATGACACACCGCTTTCGCGAGCAGGCTCGCTCCCACAGGTTTCATGGCATCTGTGCCTATTTGGCGCCGTGCTCCCGCCCGCGCAGCAACTTGTTCGGCATCGCAATTGCCGCCGCCAGACCCAGCAGCGATACCGCCGTACTCACCCACAGCAAATGCCGGAACGTCACCGAAAGCTCGGCGCGCAGGGCGTTCTGTGCATCACCCGGGGCGGCGTTCAAACCGTCGAGCAGCACATTACCCGAATGCCCCTCGCTGATCAGCGCGTTGCTCGCCAGATGGGCAAAACTCGAGTCCTGCAAAAAGGCCAGCAACAGCGCCGACATCAACGCCACACCCACCGCGCCGCCCAGCGAGCGGAACAGGTTGGTGGTGCTGGTGGCGACGCCGATGTCGCGCTGATCCACCGAGTTCTGCGTGCCGACCAGTGAGGTCGGGAACTGCATGCCGCCGGCAATCCCGCTGAGCAGCATGAACAGGCTGCTGACCAGCGTCGCGTCCGGTGGGCTGAACGCCATGCCGAGAATCGAGATCGGCATCAGCAGCGCGCCAGTCAGAATCTGTGGTTTGTAACGACCGGTGACCGAGGTGCGGCGTCCGGCGAAATAAGCGCCAATCGGCAGCCCCATCGCCAGCGGCAGCAAGTGCAACGCCGCCGCATCGGCCCCGGCGCCGGTGACGCTCTGGAAGCGCAGCGGCATCAGCACGATCAGCGAGATCGCCTGGAAACTGGTGAAGAAAATCGTGCACCAGCACAGCAACGCATTGCGGTTGGTGAACAGGTGCATCGGCAGCAGCGGCTCCCGCGCCCGGCGTTCATGCCAGACGAACACCGCCAGTACCAGCACTGCACAGGCAAACAAGCCGAGCACTTCGCTGCTGCGCCACGAATGGCCCTGACCGACCTGAGTGATGCCCAGCAGCAGGGCGGTCAAACCGATGATCATCAGCAGCGTGCCGAGGTAGTCGATGATCGGCTTGCGTTGCGGAATCGGCAGCCCGCGCAGGTTGCGATTGGCAACCCACCAGGCGCCAAGCCCCAGCGGCAGGTTGATCAGGAACACCCAGCGCCACGACAGGTATTCGGTCATGTAGCCGCCGAGCACCGGCCCGGCGACGCTGGCGACCGCGTACATGCTGCTGAAGTAACCCTGATAACGCCCGCGTTCGCGGGGCGGGACGATGTCGCCGATGATCGCCTGACTCACCGAAATCATCCCGCCGGCGCCGATGCCCTGAAGAATCCGCGCCAGTACCAGTTGTTCCATGCTTTGCGCCATGCCGCAGAACAGCGAGGCGAGGGTGAACAGGCCCATGCCGAACAGCATCAGTTTGCGCCGCCCGTACAGGTCGCCGAGCTTGCCGTAGATCGGCACAGCCACAGTCATCGCCACCATGTACCCGGAAATTACCCAGGCCAGCAGGCTGACATCCTTGAATTGTGCGGAGATGGCGGGCATCGAGACGGCGACGATGGTCTGATCCAGCGCGCCGAGAAAGATCGCCAGCATCAGCGCGACCAGCACGCTGCGAATGGCCGGTTTGGGTGTTTCAGGCTGGTGAAGATTGGTCACGGGCGAAACCTGCGGGCAGTGAGAGTCCCGCGGATCGTCAGGCGAGCGGGAATGCTCGCCAGTGTAAGTCGGTAGGAAGCTATTCGATAGCCTCATAAGGAAGTCCGACGTAATTTTCTGCAATGGTTTTTCGACCCGCCTCTGAACTGACAAAGTAGTCCAGTTCCGAGGCGCTGATGCGCTGACTGAAATCATCGTGTTCGTCGAAGCGATGCAGCATCGAGGTCATCCACCAGGAAAACCGTTCGGCTTTCCATACCCGGCGCAGGCAGATTTCCGAGTATTTCTCCAACAAGTCCGTGCGTCCTTCGCGGTAAACCTTCAGCAGGATATTGAACAAAGTGCTGACGTCACTGGCCGCCAGATTCAGGCCCTTGGCGCCAGTGGGCGGGACGATATGCGCGGCATCGCCAAGCAGAAACATCCGCCCGTACTGCATCGGCTCGACGACAAAACTGCGCAGCGGGGCGATGCTTTTTTCAATCGACGGGCCGGTCACCAGTTTTTCGGCAAGCGCCGTGGGCAAGCGGCTTTTGAGTTCATCCCAAAAGCGCTGATCGGACCAGGCGGCGACATTTTCCTCGGCCGGCACTTGCAGGTAGTAACGGGTGCGGGTGGCCGAGCGCATGCTGCACAGGGCGAAGCCGCGTTCGTGACGGGCGTACACCAGCTCATCGTGCACCGGCGGCGTGTCGGCGAGAATCCCCAGCCAGCCGAACGGATAGACCCGCTCGAAAACCTTCAGGCAGTCTTCGGGAATCGACTGCCGGGCCACGCCGTGAAAACCATCGCAACCGGCGATGTAATCGCAGTCGACGCGCCAGGTTTCACCGTCCTTTTCGAAAGTGACAAAGGCCTCGTCGCTTTTCATGCCGTGAGGAACGACATCGCTCACTTCATAAAACGACAGCGCCCCGGCCTCCCGACGAGCGGCCATCAGGTCGCGAGTGACTTCGGTCTGGCCGTAAACCATCACGGTTTTTCCGCCGGTCAAACCCTGCAGATCGATGTGTGCCAGACGTCCATCCAATGCCAGATCGAAGCCGGTGTGCACCAACCCTTCGGCATCCATGCGCGCACCCACGCCGGCCTGACGCAACAGCTCTACCATGCCTTGTTCAAGCACCCCGGCGCGAATTCGTCCGAGCACATAATCGGGTGTCTGGCGTTCGACAATCAGGGTGTCGATTCCAGCGTTGTGCAACAACTGACCGAGGAGCAATCCGGACGGACCGGCGCCGATGATGGCGACTTGGGTTTTCAGCGTTTTCATTGTTTTTATGACTCGCAAGCTTCACGCGACGGGAGCCGGTGAATGATTTTTATGGATCGAGTGCTTGCATTTTTCCCTTGCGGGTCTGTCAATTGAAGGTGAAAACTGAGCCGATACCTGTACATTCTGCCAATCGGTGCGATTATCGCCCGCAACCTCGAGGCCTGGATTGAAGTGATGAACAAGCCTGACCTGCCTTCGATTCCGGTGTTCAAGCTCTACGGTGAAAGCCTGGACTGGCCGACCCCTGACTTGCTGCACTGTGAAACCATTTCCAAACGCAGCCGCGAACATCAATGGGAAATCAAACCCCACCGCCACGCCGATTTGTGCCAGTTGCTCTTCGTCTTCAAAGGTCAGGCAGAGCTTGAAATCGAAGGTCAACGCACGCAGCTCAACGAACCCGCCATTCAAGTCCTGCCACCGTTGTCGGTGCATGGCTTCCGCTTTTCCGAGGACGTCGAAGGATTCGTCGTCACCCTCGCCAATCCGTTGATCAATCACTTGCAGGCGCAACTGGGCAATTCGGTGCACGCACTGGCCCAGGCCGAGCACTATCCGGCGGGCAAGGATGCGGAGTACCTGAACAGTCTGTTTTCAGCGTTGCAGGCCGAGTACAACGGCCATCAGCCAGCGCGGGAAATGCTCATGCATTCGCTGGTGAGCGTGATCATGGTCTGGGTCAGCCGACAGGCGATCGTGCGCCATAACGCCAGCCAGCGACCGCAACGCCAGCGCGAATACCTCAACGGGTTTATTCAATTGGTGGAGGAGACTTACCGCCAGCATGTGAAGGTCGAAGACCTCGCCCATCGCCTGGGGATATCGGTGTCGCACCTCAACGGCACCTGCCGGGAACTGGCAGGGCAGCCGGCGCTGCAGATCATGCACGAACGCCAGTTGCTGGAAGCCAAACGTTTGCTGACCTACACCAGCATGACCATTTACGAGATGTCGGAGTTGTTGGGGTTTTCCGATCCGACCAACTTCACGCGCCTGTTCCGGCGCCGGGTGGGGATATCACCAAAGGCCTTCCGCGACCGGCTGAAGGCCGAGCAGTGATCTTGTAGACGCTGCGGTCTCCTGTGGGAGGGGGCTTGCTCCCGAAAGCGGTCTATCAGTTTGCATCAATGCTGAATGACACACCGCATTCGGGAGCAAGCCCCCTCCCACAGGATCGCACTGCAACTCAGGTCAATCAGCGCAACGCATTAAGCGTCGCGTTATGCGGAATGCAGCGCTCGAAATTGCAACTCGCGAACTCGCGGGGCAGTTGTCGCAGTTGCTCGACCCGCCAGGCCGCGGTGCCGTACAGCGCCAGCGTGGCGGCGCAGGTGATGAAAATCGCGAAGTACCTTCTTGTTCTGATGTTCATGGCGTTGACCTCTGAACGCATACCCTGCGGTATTACTTTCAGCATAGGTCAGCGGTACAGAGTTGCCAGCCACGGCTCCCGCGTAGGTGACATACCTTCAGCACACGGATGACACCTGTGGGAGCGGGCTTGCTCGCGAAGGCGGTGTGTCAGTCTGGATTGCCCTCGACTGACACGACGCATTCGCGAGCAAGCCCGCTCCCACAGGAATACCGGATTTACAGGCCAATATCCCATTTTGGATTTTCCGGGAATCGTTCGACGAGAAAATCCAGCATGCTGCGCAGCGCCGCCGGCATGTGTTTGCGTGACGCATACACCGCGTAGATGTTCATCTGCCGTGGCTCGGCATCGGGCAGCAAACGCACCAGTTCACCGGCATGCACGTGAACCCCGGCCTGATAGGTCGGCAGCATCGCCACCCCCGCGCCGGCCAGCGTCGCGCGCAACAGGGTGCTGGCCTCATTGGCGCTGATGTTGCCCTGTACCGGCACCGACACCGGTTCGCCGTCCTCCTCGAAATGCCACAGGCTTTTGCCGAAATACGAGTGCGTGAGGCAATTGTGTCGGCTCAGGTCCTCGACCCGCTGCGGCGGCGGATTGTCGCGCAAATAAGCCGGTGCGGCGCAGACCACCGAGCGGCACACGGTCAGGCGTCGGGCGATCAGGTTCGGGTCCAGGTCATTGCTGGTGCGGATCGCCAGGTCGATGCGCTCATCCACCAGATTCACCGTGCGGTCGAGCATCTGCAGATCGATGCTGACCCCGGGGTAACGCTTGACGTACGCCGCCATCGCATCGGCCAGTTGCGCCTGGCCGAACGAGGTGCTGACGCTGATACGCAGCAATCCTCGCGGTGCATCGTGCGGTTCACTGACTGCTGCCTGCATATCCGTCGAAAGTTCGAGCATCTGCCGACAGCGCGGCAGGATTTCACTGCCGGCGGCGGTCAGGCTCAACTTGCGCGTGGTGCGGTGCATCAGACGCGCGCCGACCCAGTCTTCCAGCTCCGCCAGATAACGCGACACCACCGGCCGTGACAGGTCCAGATGATCGGCGGCCGCCGACTGACTGCCCAGATCCACCACCGTGACAAACACCCGCATTGCTTGAAGACGATCCATGATTTGCCCGCTTTCAGAAACAAACTATGTCCAAGCATCGCATTTTTTGTACCGAGTCAGGCAACTAAGCTCTGTCCCATCGCCAACCACGGCATTCGGACCACGGAGCAACAGATGATCGGCTTCACTACCCTCAAGCGCGTTTTGCTGGCCACCGCCACCCTCGGTTTCGCGGCCCACGCCGCTGCCGCCAACCTGACCCTGGATGTCTACAACCCGGGCACCAACGCGATTTTTCCGGTGACTTCGGTGCTGGTCAGCGGCGAGAAAGACGCGATCCTGGTCGACGCGCAATTCGGCAAGGCCCAGGCCGAGCAGGTGGTGGAAAAGATTCGCGCCAGCGGCAAGCACTTGACCACCATCTACATCAGCCACGGTGACCCGGATTACTACTTCGGCCTCTACACCCTGACTCAGGCTTTCCCCGACGCCACCGTGCTGGCCTCGCAGCCGACCGTCGATCACATCAAAGAGACCGTCGACGGCAAACTCGCCTTCTGGGGCCCGAAAATGGGCGCTGATGTGCCGGCCAAAACCATCGTGCCGGGCGTGCTCAAGGGCGACAGCCTGATGCTCGAAGGGCAGAAGTTGCAGGTGGTGGGACTTGAAGGCAAACAACCGGATCGCAGCTTCGTGTGGATTCCGTCGCTCAAGGCTGTGGTCGGTGGCGTCGTGGTCGCCGAGAACATTCATGTGTGGATGGCCGACACCCAGACCGCGCAATCCCACGCCGACTGGCTGCAAACCCTGCACTCGATCGAAACCCTGAAGCCGAAAACCGTGGTGCCGGGTCACTATCTGGGCGAGAGCAGCCGCTCGCTGTCCAGCGTGAAATTCACCGCCGACTACATTAAGGCTTTCGACGAAGAAACCGCCAAGGCCAAGGATTCCGCCGCACTGATCAAGGCCATGCAAAAACGCTACCCGAAACTCGGCGAAGAAAGCTCGCTGGAGCTGAGCGCCAAAGTCGCCAAGGGCGAGATGAAGTGGTAACCCGATTGATCTGAAACAGAGGTCGAGAGGACTTTTGTGGCGAGGGAGCTTGCTCCCGCCCGCCTGCGCAGCAGGCGTAAAACCTGCCAATGCGTTGTATCTGAAACGGGCGGGGAGTGCTTCGCCCTCCAGCGGGAGCAAGCTCCCTCACCACAGGGAATACCGCTTCAAGATTAGATTTATGCCGTCGTTGAAACTCTCAAGCCAACTGGAGAATGTCATGAGCAAGATCGCAATCATTGGTGCCACCGGCCGTGCCGGTAGCCAACTGCTGGAAGAAGCCCTGCGTCGCGGCCATAGCGTCACCGCCATCGCCCGCGATACCTCGAAGATCGGTAACCGTGCCGGTGTGGTCAGCAAGAATGTCGATGTGCTGGATTCGGCGGCGCTGCAAGCCGCCGTCGCCGGTCACGACGTGGTGATCAGCGCCGCGCATTTCGCCACCGTACCGGCCAGTGCCGTGGTCGGCCCGGTGAAGCAGGCGGGCGTGAAGCGTCTGCTGGTGGTCGGGGGGGCCGGTTCGCTGTTGCTGCCGGACGACACCCGAGTGATCGACAGCGCGGGTTTCCCCGCCGAATACAAAACCGAGGCCAGTGCGGGCGCAGCGTTTCTCGATGCCTTGCGTCAGGAGCAGGATCTGGACTGGACCTTCCTCTCGCCATCGGCAGAGTTTGTCGAAGGTGAGCGCACCGGCACCTTCCGCGTCGGCAAGGATCACTTGCTGGTGAGTGCCGAAGGTCGTAGCTGGATCACCTTCGCCGATTACGCGATCGCGCTGATCGACGAAGTGGAAACGCCGAAGCATTCGCGTCAGCGGTTTACGGTCGGCTACTAAGCAACGACGCGGAACAAATGTGGGAGCGGGCTTGCTCGCGAAGGCGGTGTGTCAGCGACATTTGAAGTGACTGACACTCCGCCTTCGCGAGCAAGCCCGCTCCCACAGGGGTATTAGTTTGTTTCAGCGGGTATGCGCCTGTTCCACCAGCCAGATCATCAACTCCTCCAACTGCGGCGATGCTTCCCCACCCTGCGGCATCACCACGTAGTACCCCAACCCCGTCTTCACCTTCAACTCAAACGGCATCACCAGCCGCCCGGCGCGCAGGTCATCGCCGATCAGCGACCAGTCGCCAATCGCCACACCCGTCCCGTGGGAGGCCATCGACATCGCCTGATCCAGCGTCTCGAAATGCTGCCCCGTGTCGACATTGCTCAATTGCAACCCGGCGGCTGTCAGCCATACGGTCCAGTCCTGGATATCGTGGGTGGGATGCAGCAGCAGATGCTGTTGCAGATCGGCCGGTTCGCTCAGCGCCGGTGGGCCCTTCAATAGCGCTGGCGAACAGACTGGCGTCAGTTGTTCATCGAACAGATGCAGGGCGGTCGACGAATTGTCCGGTGGCGTGCCGTAGATCACCGCGGCATCGAATGGCTCACGCTGAAAGTCCACGCCGTGGGCCAGTGTGGTGGTCAGTTTGACCGGCACATCCGGGCGTTCCTTTTGCCACTGCAGCAGGCGCGGCACCAGCCAGCGCATCACGCAGCTCGGCGCCTTGAGTTGCAGGGTTTGCCGCTTGAGACCGATCTGCTCGGTCGCTTCGCTGATCAGGCCAAAGATCTTCTCCACCCGTGGCAGCCACTCACGTCCTTCAGCGGTCAGCTCAAGGCCTCGGGCCAGGCGAATGAACAACTCATAACCGAGATGATCCTCCAGCCCGGCGATCTGCCGGCTCACCGCGCCCTGGGTGATGTGCAACTGCTCGGCCGCCCGGGTGAAGTTGCAGCACTGCGCGGTGATCAGAAACGTGTGCAGGGCGGGCAGGGGAGGCAGTCGTTTCATGGGGATCCGAGGTATGACGTGAGGACATGGCTAGTATGACTTTTAATCGATTGTTGCCGCTACTCGCCGCCCGTTCAATGAGCCCATTCCACCCGGATCGATGTGGGAGCGAGCTTGCTCGCGAATACGGTTTTCTATTCAGCATCAATGTGGCTGATACACCGCTTTCGCGAGCAAGCTCGCTCCCACACTGGCACGGCGTATTGAACAACAAGAAGGGCAATCGGCATGGCGACGTGTGGCGAAGTACTGGTCAAGTTACTCGAAGGTTACGGGGTCGAGCAGGTGTTCGGCATTCCCGGGGTGCACACCGTTGAGCTGTATCGCGGGCTGGCCCGTTCGCGCATCAACCACGTCACTCCACGGCATGAACAGGGTGCCGGTTTCATGGCCGACGGCTACGCGCGCACCAGCGGCAAACCGGGTGTGTGCTTCATCATCACCGGCCCGGGCATGACCAACATCACCACCGCGATGGGCCAGGCCTACGCCGACTCGATCCCGATGCTGGTGATCTCCAGCGTGCAGACCCGCAGCCAGTTGGGCGGCGGTCGTGGCAAGCTTCACGAGTTGCCGAACCAGAGCGCGCTGGTCGGCGGTGTCGCTGCGTTCTCTCACACCCTGATGTCGGCGGCGGAATTGCCCGGCGTGCTGGCCCGTGCTTTCGCACTGTTTCAGGCCGGGCGTCCGCGTCCGGTGCACATCGAGATTCCGCTGGACGTGCTGGTCGAAGAGGCCGATGAATTGCTCGGCAGTGTTCCGGTGAACATCGATCGTGCCGGTGCAGCACCGAGTGCCGTCAGCCGCATGACTGAACTGCTGGCCAACGCCAGGCGTCCGCTGATTCTCGCTGGCGGCGGTGCCATCGACGCCGCACCCGAGCTGACCCGACTGGCCGAGCGCCTCGATGCCCCCGTAGCACTGACCATCAACGCCAAAGGCATGTTGCCGTCGAACCACCCGCTGCTGATCGGCTCGACGCAAACGCTGGTCGCGACCCGTGCACTGGTGGCCGATGCCGACGTGGTGCTGGCGATCGGCACCGAGCTGGCGGAGACCGATTACGACGTCACCTTCGCCGGTGGTTTCGAGATCCCCGGCAAGTTGCTGCGCATCGACATCGACGCCGATCAGACCGTGCGCAACTATCCGCCGCACGTGGCGTTGGTCGCCGATTCGCGCAACGCCGCGCAAGCGCTGCTCAGTGCGCTGGCACAGCAAAAACTCGCCGAACGCAGCAGCGATTGGGGTCAGGTTCGCGCCGCACAACTGCGCACTGAACTGGCCGCAAGCTGGGATGCGCCGACCCTGGCCCAGACCCTCTTTCTCGACACTGTGCTTGATGAACTGCCGGATGCGGTGTTCGTCGGCGATTCCACGCAACCGGTGTACACCGGCAACCTCACGTTCAACCCGGATCACCCGCGCCGCTGGTTCAATTCGTCGACCGGTTACGGCACCCTCGGTTACGCCTTGCCGGCGGCGATCGGCGCATGGCTCGGCGGCCGCATCAAGGGCGGCGCGCGCCCGCCAGTGGTGTGCCTGATCGGCGATGGCGGCTTGCAGTTCACCCTGCCGGAACTGGCCAGTGCGGTTGAAGCGCGCACGCCGGTGATCGTCCTGTTGTGGAATAACCAGGGCTACGAAGAGATCAAGAAGTACATGGTCAACCGTGCCATCGAGCCAGTTGGCGTCGATATCTACACCCCGGATTTCATCGGCGTCGCCAAGGCCCTGGGCTGCGCCGCCGAAGCGATCAGCTCGGTTGAACAGCTGCGTGGTGCGCTGCGTGCCGCCACTGATCGTCAGGGCCCGACCCTGATTGAAATCGACCAGACTCAATGGATGCAGGCGGTGGCCAAATGATCAATTTCCCAACCACACTCGATGGCCTGTACATCAACGGCCAATGGTCCGCCGGTCGCGAGCATCTGCGGGTGATCAACCCGGCCACCGAAGCGCTGCTGACCACGGTCAATGGCGGCGATGAACGCGCGGTTGATCTGGCCGTCAGCGCAGCCACTGAAGCGTTCAAGAGCTGGTCGAAAACCAGCGGTGCCGAGCGCGGCGCGATCCTGCGCAACATCGCTAATGGCGTGCGCAACGGTCGCGATCACCTGATGCAGCTGCAGTCGAGCAATAACGGCAAACCGCAGTTCGAAGCGTCCATCGACGTCGATGATGTGATCGCCACGTTCGAGTATTACGCCGAACTCGCCGAAGGTCTCGATGCGCACCAGGACAACAACGTGGCGCTGCCCAGCGACGACTTCAGTGCGCGTCTGCGGCGTGAGCCGTGTGGTGTGGTCGGGCTGATCGTGCCGTGGAATTTCCCGATGGTCACCACCGCGTGGAAACTCGCGCCGGCGCTGGCCGCCGGTTGCTGCGTAGTGCTGAAACCGTCGGAAGTCACGCCGCTGCCGGAGCTGGAACTGGCGGCGATCATCGCCGAATCCGGTCTGCCCCAAGGCGTGTTCAACCTGGTGTGCGGCACCGGTCTGGCGGTCGGTGCGCCGCTGTCGGCGGATCCGCGCATCGCCAAGATCTCCTTCACCGGCAGCAACGCGGTCGGCGTGCAAGTGATGCAACGCGCCGCCGAAACCGTGAAGGGCGTGAGCCTGGAACTGGGGGGCAAATCTTCGCTGCTGGTGCTGGCCGATGCCGATCTGGAACTGGCGGTGGAGCTGGCCTGTGGCGGCGGATTCTTCAACGCCGGGCAGATGTGCTCGGCCACCAGTCGGGTGTTGGTCGCCGATGAGCTGGCCGACGAATTCCTAATCCGTTTGCAGGCCCGCGCGGAAAAAGTCCGCGTGGCCGATCCGTTCGATCCTGAAGTGGAGATGGGCGCGCTGGTCAACCAAGCGCAGTACCAGCGCGTGCTCGGCCACATCGATCGCGGCTTGAGCGCCGGGGCGAAATTGATCTGCGGCGGCAATCGTCCGGCGGATCTGCCACGCGGGTATTTCCTGCAGCCGACGGTGTTCACCGAAGTGCCCCTCGACAGTGCGTTGTGGTGTGAAGAGATCTTTGGCCCGGTGCTCTGCGTGCGCAGTTTCAGCTGCGAAGCCGAGGCGATTGCCTTGGCCAACGACAGCCAGTTCGGGCTGGTCGCCAGTGTGGTGACTCGCGATGCGGCTGCGGCAGATCGGGTGGCGAACGCGTTGCAGGCCGGGCTGGTGTGGATCAATGCGCCGCAGGTGATCTTCCCGCAGACGGCGTGGGGCGGCTACAAGCAGAGCAGCATCGGCCGTGAATTGGGGCCGTGGGGCCTGGCCGCTTTTCAGGAAATCAAGCACGTGATCCGGGCGCTCTGAACGGCGTGTCGGGTCTTGGCGATCTGATCCGGATTTTTTGCTGAGCATTCCGGCCTCTTCGCGAGCAAGCTCGCTCCCACATTGGATGTGTGATCAACACTAGTCCACTGTGGGAGCGGGCTTGCTCGCGAAAGCGTCAGCCGCAGCAGAGCAGATTCCGGATCAGACCGACTGCCGCAACCGCGCCAGATCCCGCAACGGCGGCGCGCCAAACAAGCGGCTGTACTCGCGGCTGAACTGCGACGGACTTTCATACCCCACCCGATACCCCGCCGCCGACGCTTCCAGCCCTTCGGCCAGCATCAGGCGTCGCGCCTCTTGCAGGCGCAGTTGCTTCTGGTACTGCAACGGACTCATCGCCGTCATTGCCTTGAAACGGTGATGCAGGGTCGAGACGCTGAGGTTCACTTCCTTCGCCAGATCATCGATGCGCAGCGGCTGCTCGAAGTTGCCGTTGAGCCATTTGATCGCCTGGCTGATGCGGTGGCTCTGGCTATTGGCAATCGCGATTTCATACAAGCGATGACCCTGCGGACTGCGCAGCAGGCGATAGAGAATTTCCCGGCGAATCAGTGGCGCGAGCATGGCGATGTCTTTCGGCGCGTCGAGCAGGCGCGCCAGCCGCAGCACCGCGTCGAGCATCGCGCTGTCGATCTGCTCGACATACAGACCGCGTCCCGTGGGCCGGGTCGGCACACCCATCGGGCCGGCGTCGGCGATCAGTGCGGTGATTTCCGCCGGGTCGATGTCCAGGCGCACAGCGAGGATCGGCTCCTCCGGCGAGACATTCACCACCCGTCCGCTGAGCGGCATCGAGACCGAGACCACCAGGTAATTCAGCGGATCGTAATTGAAGTACTCATCCGCCAGCCGCACCTCTTTACGACCCTGAGCCATGATGCACAGCGCCGGTTGCGCGAGTACCGGGGCGAAGTCGTGGGATTGGGTGTGGCGCGACATGAACAGCGAGCCGATGGCGGTCGCGTAACTGCCATCGTCGGTGGTGTTGCGACGGATGATCGCCGCGAGTTCTGCGCGCTGTTTTTCCATGTCGGCATCGGGCGGGGCTTGGAAACGATCGAATGACGTCATGCACGGCATCCTCGGCAAGGGATCTGGAATGGGGCAGAGCATAAGTTTGTGCAAGCGCGAGCGGTAGACACATCCTGTCAAATGCTTGCCTGATTCTGCATGGGCTGGTTTTGCGCGTCGGCCATCAGCCCGCGACCGCCACCTTACCCCTTGCGGCGAATACCCCTGTAGGAGCTGCCGCAGGCTGCGATCTTTTGATTTTAAAAGCGAAAGTCAAAAGATCGCAGCCTGCGGCAGCTCCTACACAAAACGCGTATGACAGGGGTGTGACAGGGTTTTAGTGGTGGTTGCCGGACATTTGTGCAGTCTCGCAGGATTGTGCAACGCAGCGGCAGGAATCGACTAACGGCACCCTGCGACCGGCCCTTAATCTTGGATCCTGTCGCAGCCCGTCCCCCGGCTGCCACGCGACTCCCTGGGAGGGTTGAACATGTCCAAGCAGATTCCCGTCAGTCATATGGCCTTCGTTCGAGCGCGCGCCGGACGCTCCGCTGAACTGGGTGTGCGCCTCAGTGCCTTGATCGAACCGTCGCGCGCCGCCCCCGGTTGCCTGAGCTTTGCCCTGCAGCATTCGCAATGCGATCCGGAGCTGTGGCTGGTCTCCGGTTTCTGGAGCCATCAACAGGCGATGACCGCGTATTTCAACAGCCCGTCGATGCAGATCTTTGCCGAGTTGGTCCAGGACCTGGTGGTCAACAGCCTGGATTTCCACACCTTCAAAGAGGTGTCGGCGGCGCAGGCGCTCGGACAATGTCCGGCACCGATACACAAACTCGCCGGTTGAGGGTTTAATGTCCGGCTTATTCGTCTGAGCCAGGATGTGTGCCATGGCACGTAAAGAGTTTGAACACTTCGAAGCAGTCTCCGCAGTCGTCCCCGTCGAGTTGGGCGGCAACAAGGGTTATCACGCGGCAATCGCGGTCAAGGCCCTGGTCGATGGCGGTGCACCACGCTTCCACAAACTGCTGGGTGATCAGGTGTTTCCCGGCGCCATCGCTGCCGATGACGCGGCGACCCAGGAGCTGGACCGCCTCAAGGGTGTCACCGATGACGCCGAGCTGATCTGGTAACTGCGCTTACTTGCCCGCACCCGGGCGCCACATCTTGAACAGGGCTTCAGGCCCCAACTGGAAATAGTCCGCCGGCCCGCCGCCGCGCAGAATCGGTTCTGCCGCGGCGGTGTCGTAGATCCCGTCCTTCAACAGCCATTTGGCGATATGCACGGCGACCACTTCGCCGAGAATCAGCCAGCTCGGCACGGTTTCGCCATCGGCACGCTGCAACTGAATGATCTGTGTGACCTTGCATTCGAAGGACACCGGGCTTTCGGCTACCCGTGGCACCGCAATCACCTTCGACGCCACCGGCGTCAGCCCGGCCAATTCAAACTCGTTGACCTCAGGCGCGACCATCGCGCAGCTCTGGTTCATCTGCTCGGCCAGCGGCCGGGTGGCGAGGTTCCAGGCGAATTCACCGGTCTGCTCGATGTTGTTCAGGCTGTCTTTGCGCCCGACGCTGGAAAAACCAATGATCGGCGGAATGTAGTTGAAGGCGTTGAAGAAGCTGTAGGGCGCCAGATTCAGCTGGCCGTGGGCATCCTGCGAAGAAATCCAGCCGATGGGGCGCGGGCCGACGATGGCGTTGAACGGATCGTGGGGCAGGCCGTGGCCATTGGCGGGTTCGTAGTAGTGGATGTCATCGGACATGGTGAATGAATTCCTGAGGCTGCGTTTCGGATGCGGCCATAGTGCAAGGACGCTCCGCGTATTTCCAGTCAAACGCTGATCCCCCTGTAGGAGCTGCCGAAGGCTGCGATCTTTGATTTTGTTTTTTAAGATCAAGATCAAAAGATCGCAGCCTTCGGCAGCTCCTACAGGGGATTTGGGTGATTTGAGAATATGTGATGTTTCAGAAATGACTAAGCCCGGCCGAAGCCGGGCTGTGGAAGAACTGCTCATACTTAGCTGATGGCTGCAGCAGTACCGGTCTTGTCGAAACCATCGGCGGCCACGGTTTTGCCGATGTTGGTTTTATCAAAACCATCTGCGGCGTAAGTGCCCGAGTGGCTGGTTTCGATGACTGCGGAACCGCCGGTAATAAAGTCGGAGGATTTGGTTTTGTCCGAGCCATCGGCAGCGAAGGTGTTGGCGGCCAGTACGGACAGGGTCAGGGCGAGGATCAGTTTGGTTTTCATGTTCTTTACTCCAGATTCGTTGGCGGATGTGTCTTGCATGGGTTTAATGCTACGCCAACTAAGTTGATTGAAAAGCGCAAATTAATGCTAAAAACAATCGATTAACTTGATATTAAGGGCGGCGCGTTGAAATCGCTTTCGTCGTCGGAGCGAGCGTCGCGCAGGTCATCGATCAGGTGATTGCAGAATGAGGGGGCAGCATTAATCAGCGATTAATCGTTGTTAACCGAAGGTGAGGGATTTTTCATACTTGCGATTGGCAAGCGGGTGCTGCCGAGTTGTCCTGATTGATCTGGAACCAGGGTGCGCCCCTCGCGAGCAAGCCCGCTCCCACAGAGGAGTGCATTCCAGTGTGGGAGCGGGCTTGCTCGCGAAGGGGCCCCTACAGCCACCGTTGCAGTGGCTGTGAAACCCCGATCAGTCAGTCACGATCCGCGAGTGTTTCTGCGTGTCTTTCATGGTGATGTACACCAGCAGCGACACCGCGATACAAGCGGTCACGTACCAGTAGTAACCGGTCTCCATGCCGATGCTCTTGAACCACAGCGCGATGTATTCAGCGGTACCGCCGAAGATCGACACGGTCAGTGCATACGGCAGGCCGACGCCCAGCGCGCGGATTTCGGTCGGGAACAGTTCGGCTTTCACCACGGCGTTGATCGAGGTATAGCCGCTGACGATGATCAGTGCCGCCATGATCAGGAAGAACGCGCCCCACCAGGTCTGGATGGTGTGCAGGGTCATCAGGATCGGCACGGTGAAGATCGTCCCCAGCACGCCGAAGGCGATCAGGATCGGACGACGACCGATCTTGTCCGACAGGCCACCAATGATCGGTTGCAGGCACATGAACAGGAACAGCGTGGCGGCGGAAATGGTGGTCGAGTCGGAGATGCTCATGCCGACGGTGTTCACCAGGTATTTCTGCATGTAGGTGGTGTAGGTGTAGAACGCCAGCGTACCGCCCATGGTCAGGCCGACCACGGTCAGCAGTTCTTTCGGGTGACGCATCAAGGTGCGCATCGCGCTTTCCTTGGACTTCTCTTTCTTGGTGAACGACTCGGTTTCTTCCATGCCGCGACGCAGGTACAGCGCAACGATCGCGCACAGTGCGCCGATGGCGAACGGAATACGCCAGCCCCACGCGTACAGCTGTTCGGTGGTCAGCATGTTCTGCAGCACGATCAGCACGCCCAGCGCGATGAGCTGGCCGGAGATCAGGGTCACGTACTGGAAGCTGGAGAAGAAACCGCGACGTTCCTTGGTCGCCATCTCCGACAGGTAGGTGGCCGAGGTGCCGTATTCGCCGCCGACCGACAGGCCTTGCAGCAGTCGGGCGAAGACCAGCAGGATCGGCGCGCCGATGCCGATGGTTTCGTAGTTCGGGCTGAGGGCGATCAGCAAGGAGCCGAAGCACATCAGGTAGACCGAAGCCATCAAGGCTTTCTTGCGACCGACCTTGTCGGCGTACAGGCCCATCAGCCAGCCACCGATCGGACGCATCAGGAAGCCCACGGCGAAAATCGCGGCGGTGTTCATCAGTTGCGCGGTGGTGGAACCGGCGGGGAAGAAGGTCTTGGCGAAGTACAGCGAGAAGGCGGCGTAGACGTACCAGTCGTACCACTCGACCATGTTGCCGACCGAGCCGCTGAAGATCGATTTGATCCGGCTGGCGGTGGTTCTTTGTTTGACGGGCGCGGCAGCCGACCCAAGGGGCAGGGCGTTGGAGTTATCCATTGAAGGATCCTTCGTTTAATTGTTTTTGTGGAGCGCGTAGAAACGCAGCCTGCCGGGGCTATAGCAGGAGCTGTGCCAACGGGGAGAGGGGCGGTTTAGAGGGGGTGGCGGGATTTAATGAGCGGAAATCCGCTTATGTCTGGATTGTGGTGAGCGGAAAATTGCTCATTCAGGCGGATGGATAAATGTTGCCTTTGCGGGCCTCTTCGCGGGCAAGCCCGCTCCCACAGTGGTCGGTGGTGTTCACACATTCTGTGTTCAGCACAAAACCCTGTGGGAGCGGGCTTGCCCGCGAAGAGGCCCGATCAAACACTGCAAAATTCAGCTGCCCGGAACAAACATCTCCCGGCTCAACCCATGCCGCTGCAGCTTTTCATTGAAGGTCCGGCGCGGCAGTTGCAACTCTTCCAGCACCGCTTTCACATCGCCCTTGTGCCGGGTCAGCGCCGCGCGCAGGCATTGCGCTTCAAACGCTTCCTGCTGCGCGGCGAGAGACTGGCCCGGATCGATGCCCTGCACCGGTTCATCGAGGCCCAGTACCTGCCGCTCGGCAACATTCGCCAGTTCCCGCACGTTGCCTGGCCAGTCGTGGCTGAGCAGGTGACTCAATTGCGCCCCGCTCAACGGCGGGAAAGTGCGGCCCAGACGCTGGGCGGCGCTGAAGGCGAACGATTCGAACAGCAACGGAATGTCTTCGCGCCGATCGCGCAGCGGCGGCAGACGCAGTTCGGCGACGTTCAGGCGATACGCCAGGTCTTCGCGAAAACGTCCGGCGCGGGCCTCATCCAGCAGATCAGGCTTGGTCGCGGCGACGATCCGCAGGTCCACGCGAATGCTCTGGTTCGACCCCAGCCGCTCCAGCTTCTGCTCCTGCAACACCCGCAGCAGTTTCACTTGCTGGGCCAGCGGCATGCTTTCGATCTCATCGAGAAACAGCGTGCCGCCGTCGGCGTATTCCAGCTTGCCGATGCGCTTGCCGGAGGCCCCGGTGAACGCGCCGCTTTCATGGCCGAACAGCTCGGCTTCGAACAACTGCTCGGGGATCGCCGCGCAGTTCAGCGCCACGAAGGGCTTGTCGGCGCGCGGGCCGAAATCATGCAGGCAACGCGCGATCAGTTCCTTGCCGCTGCCGGTTTCGCCACGGATCAATACGTTGACCGGCAACGCTGCCAGATCCAGCACTTGCCGGCGCAAGGTCTGCATGCCACGGGACACGCCGAGCAGCGTTGCATCGAGTCTGGCGCGGTGGTCGGCCTGCTCGTGCAGGGCACGGTTTTCCAGGACCAGCCGACGCTTGTCGAGTGCCCGGCGCAGGCTGCCGAGCAGAGTTTCCGGGCTGAACGGCTTTTCGAGGAAGTCGTAGGCGCCGTCACGCATGGCTTCGACCGCCATCGGCACATCGCCGTGACCGGTCAGCAGAATCACCGGCAGATCGGCATCACGTTTCTGCACTTCGGCCAGCAACTGCAGACCACTGAGCCCGGGCATGCGCACGTCGCTGAGGATCACCCCGGGAAAGTGCGCCGGTAGCGCGGCGAGGCAATCTTCGGCGCGGCTGAACAGCTGCACCGCGAACCCCGACAGGCTCAGCCATTGCTCGACGGCGCTGCGAATGCTGCTCTCGTCATCGACCACCATCACTGAGTTGAGCATCAGATGTGTGCCTCCAGATCGATCGGCAGGGTCAAGGTGAAGATGGCGCCGGACTCGCCATTTTCGGCACTCAGGCGGCCGCCGGATTCATGCACGATGGCAAAGGATACCGCCAGCCCCAGGCCCAGGCCGTCACCCACCGGTTTGGTGGTGAAGAACGGGTCGAACACCTGGTTCAAGTGCTGTTCGGCAATCCCGCCGCCATTGTCGATCACGCTCAGGCGCCACAGTTGCTCGTCGGCCTCCAGGCGGATTTCCAGACGCTTGCACGGTTTGCCCTGCATCACATCGAGGGCATTGCGCAGCAGGTTGATCAGCACCTGCTCGAGGCGGATCGCGTCACCCCGCACCCAGGCCGGACGCGTCAGGTGCAGCACCAGACTGACCTGTTCGTCGCGCAGGCGGGCGTCGAGCAGTTGCAGCGATTGATCAACCACGGTCGCCAGATCCAGCCGTTCGCGCAGGCCGCTGGGGCTCTTGCGGGCGAAGGTTTTCAGGTGGCCGGTGAGCGACGCCATGCGCGTGAGCATGTCGTCCACCGGTTTGAGCGCCTTGTACGCATCATCGACGCGGCCGTGCTCGAGCAGCAAGCGTAGCGTCGCCAGTTGCATGCGTTGCGCGGTCAGCGGTTGATTGATTTCGTGGGCGAGAGCGGCGGACATCTGCCCCAGCGCGGCAAGCTTGGCCGATTGCACCAGCCCATCCTGTGCGGTGCGCAGATCGCGGGTGCGTTCTTCGACCAGCTGTTCGAGTTCTTCGCGATTGCGCTGACGGACTTTCGACAGGCGCCAGCGCTGGTTGAGGAACAGCAGCAGAAACACCAGCGCCAGCCACACACCCGCAGCGGCCAGCCCGGCATTGCGCAAATCTTCGAAGGCCACTTGCGGGCGTCGCAGCAAGTGCAGGGTCCAGCCTTCGGTGGTCAGCGGCAGCGATTCCCACAGGTAGTCCGCCGTTCCGTCCGGGCCTTCGACCCGCCGCAGGTCGCTGTTGTCGTCGAAGTGGCGCAGGGACAGATGCGTCAACGGCAGCAGCGATTGTTTGTCGTACTGCCGGGTGCGCTTGATCTCAGCCATGTCGCGGCTGTCCAGCGGCCGCAGCGAGCGATAGCGCCAGCCGGGCTGGTTGGCGATGAAGATGATCCCGCGCGCATCGCTGACCAGCAGCGTGTCGCTGCCCTGGCTCCACTCGCGCTCCAGTTCCGGGAACTCCAGCTTGACCACCATCGCGCCGAGGAACTCATTGTTGTCGCCCAGCACCGCGCTGGACAGGAAGTACCCGGGGATGCCGCTGGTCACGCCCACCGCGTAAAACCGCCCGCTGCCCTGAGTGCGGGTCTGGCTGAAGTACGGGCGAAAACCGTAGTTGTGGCCGACGTAGCTGCTGGGCAGGCGCCAGTTGCTGGCGGCCACCGCGAGGCCGGTGTGATCGAGCAGTTCGAGGGTCGATGACTGCGCCGCGCCGTTGATCTTCTCCAGTTTCAGATTCAGCGCGTCCTGTTGCTCGGCACTCACCGGCCCGCCGAGCGCCCCACGCAATTGCGGGTCCAGCGCGAGCACGGCGGGCAGGGCGCGATAGCGGTCAATCAGGGTGTGCAGCGCATTGGCGTAGAGCGTTAACTGCTGGCTGGCGCGGGCGGCGTCCTCTTCCAGCGCCTGACGTTCGGCGTGGCGGATGGCAAGGGTCGCGGCAATGGCCGCACCGGCAATGATCAGCAGGGTGTACAACGACAGACGCAGGATACGGGAAGTCGGCAGCATGCTGGGCTAATGGATAAGGGGACGGGCGGGCACGATAGCATGGGGCTGCGGATCCTTCTCGCTTCACACGTCAGTGGATCAGACCGTGCTGAATTGATGCGATTTTGAACGCAGCATCGTTCGCGTGTAATCCAGTTCGTTGATCACGGCCGCCGTGGCTTGCCACAGACTTTGCGGTGTGTCGCCTGCGTTTGTGCCAATCAGTCCGACAGTGTTTATGGCGCTGACGCCAGTGGCCTCAAAGGCGTTTTCGATGGCGAGCATGTTGGCGGATAAATAGTCGATCAGCCCGCTCACGTGGGCGATGCCCCTGGCAACCTTTTCAGCCGTGAGGTCATGGCTGGCACCGATGATTTCGTTGGCTATTTCAATGGCCCCCAACGCTGCACTCGCCGTGGCGCTGATTTCGGAGGCGGCTTCCGGCACCATTTTCTTGGCCCCGGCGCCGATCAGGGTGGAAGCGACTTCCTTGGAACCCTTGAGCACGCCCTTCTGCGTATCGGGGATCATTTTTGCGTATTTTTGCTGCATGTAATCGATCGGGGCCATGGTTTTGTATTCGGCTTTCTCGACAATCTTCGCCCTGGAGATGCGGCTGGCCTTGAATTTGATCGAGGCGCCGACGCCCGTGCGCTCTGCGGCGTAATCCCATAGTCCACTGATGACTTTTTTCGCGCCAATGCCCATCGCGACCCCCACCACATTCCCCGCGCCCGGAGCGATTGCACCCAGCGCCTGACTGCCAATGCCGACCAGAATGCCGCCGCCGTAGGCGACAAGGTGTCCTGCTACATACACACCGGTACGGCGCGCGACGGAACCGGCAAATTGCCCGGTCGAGCGCTGATTGAGCACTTGTTGCTGGGCATCCCGAGCACGGCGCGATGACAGGGCAAGAATGTTCTGGTGGCGAATGACCAGGCGTGACAGGTTCTCCATGCCCCGGGTGCGCTGCCTTCTCTCGGCGCTCTGCGCTTTCCTCTGATCGCGCTGATCGGGGGTTTCGATGGCCAGGAAGTCATCCAGCCCCTGGCCATCGGTGTCGATGTAACCGACCGGGTTGTTGGCGACAAAGGCATAGAGATTCAGCCCGTCGATATCTCCCGCCGGATCGGCACTGATCCAGCGTTGCAACCAGGGTGCATAGTAGCGGGCGCCATAGTAGTAGAGGCCACTACCGTCCATTTCCCGGCCCGAATAGCGCAGGGTTTTATAGCTCGCTTCCAGCGCCGAACGGGCAGCCCACCAGGCTGTGCCGCCAAACGCGTAATAGTGCTCCAGGCTGATGACGCCCGCATGGCGATCCAGTTCCAGCGCGCAGGAGCCGAGGTGGTCGTCGAGGCTGTAACGCATCTGATCGTCCTCGATGGCTGCCGGTCGACCGCTGAGCCAGTGCAGGCAACGCGCCCCCGGCAGGGAGATGACATGCAGCTGCTGACCATCGCTGCGGGTGTGGATTTCCAGGCCCGGCAGGTAACGTACCTCGCGGCGATGGGTGATCGACGGCGTGTGGCTCAGCGCGCATTTGTAGACGCGCTCACCCTGGCTGTAGCGGTAGATTTCTTCGTCGTCGGGCAAGCCATTGGCGTGTTGCAGCAGGGTGGCACGGGCCAGTTGATCGTAACTGTTCCACTCCAGAGGCAGGGCGCCGGGCTGCAGTTTCAACTGGTTGCCATGGTGGTCGAAGTGATCGCTGAACACCGGGTCGGGGTCAGCGGTTTTCCAGCGCAGCCCCCGATTGCTGTTCGGGTCGATCTTCATCTCTTGGCAGAAGTTGTGGCCTTCGCGCACGTGGACAAGCTCGACGAGGTTGTTGCCCGCATCGTAATGATAATGCTCGGTGTAGTTGAAGCGCCGTCCGGGGTCGATGGGCTCGATCAGTTGCGGCAAGCCTGGCGTCTGTTGCGGGATCTGGCCTTCGAAGCCGCGACTTTCGATCAGCCGATACAACGAGTCGTAGACGAAGTGGCGATTGCCATCGACGCGCTGATTGGCGAAATACACCGTGCCCAGAGTGTGGTCTTCGATGCGTAAGATATTGCCGACCGGGTCGTAGGTGTAATGCAGATCCTGCAGCGGTTTTTCCTGATCTTTGCCTGCCAGCAGGTGCAGCAGGCGGCCGTCGACGGGATCGTAGACGCGGCGGCTGCGAACGCCATTGCCGGCCAGTTGTTCGAGTGGTTGACCGGAAGCGTTGTACGTGGCTGCGTCGAGCACCGATCGCGCGGCGTTCGCTCCGGCAATCCATAGCGATGCCTGATGCAACTGTCCGGCGACGTCGTAGCGTGAGCATTGTCGATGACCGCCGGCATCGGTGAGCTGCAAGACGTTGCCGTGCGCGTCGAACGCCATTCGGGTGATGAACGCGCTGGGCTCGCCGGCCAGGGTGCAGGTTTCGCTGAGTGCCTGGCCGCCCAGACTGTAGCTGTCGATGAGCACCGTGGCGCCGGGGTCCGAGCGCTCGCTCAGTTCACCCCGCAAGTTATGTTCGGGGGCCGCGTGGTGGTCGGCATAGGTGTAGCGCTCGACATCGGCTTGCGCATTTTCGGCAACGGCAATCAACCGCAGCATCGGGTCGTAATCGTAACGCCACCGGTTGCCGCGTTGATCGTGGCGTTGCCGCAGCTCATTCGCCAGACCGGGCAGGCTGATGCGCCAGCCGGCATCCACGCTGTCGACTTTCAGCGCCATACCACTCAAGCCGTACACGGTGCTCAGACCAGCGCTGGCGGCTGTGTCGAACAGGCGTGGGTCCCACTGTTCGATCAGCCGTCCGGCCGCGTCATGCCGTTGCCGACTGATGAGGGTTTGCTGCGGCTGGCTGTCATCCGCCCGCAGATAATCGACCTGACGCACCGTCAGGCCACGTCCATCAGTGACTGTCAGCTGTGGGGTGCGCCAGTGAATGTTGCGGTTCATGATCAAGGGTCGCCCGCTGGTGTCAGGGTCATGGCCGACTCCCGGAACCGGCACGGTAGCGTTCACGGATGGCGGGGACTTTTTCCCGATACATGCTCAGGAACTCGCGGGCGATTGCGATACTTTCTCGGGCGCGGCCTGTCTGGCGTGTGAGGTCTGCCTGACGTACGGTTCTGGCTTTTGTCGTACCGACACGGTTGAGGGCCAGATCGAACAGGTAGTCACGCGTGTGGTGGCGCTCATCGTAAAATTCGCTGATACCCAGTTCGGCGAAGGCTGCGTTGTTCGCAGCCGACAGTTGCGAAACCAGCGTATCGAGCTCATCCAGGGTGTCTTGGATTTTCCCCAGTTTCATCGATGACAGACCTTCCTCCGCTTCCTGGGCCTGCTGGGCGATGCTGCCCATGGCCATGGCTTCGCCAACCCCGGGCACGTAGGCGCCGGCAATTTTGCTGATGCTGTCTACCGCCAGTTGCTGCAGGCCTTCGCGGCTGCGTACGTCATATTTGTCACGGGGCGGAAGCAATGGCGCAGGCTGCCCGACAGCCTGAACGGCATCCCGGTTGAAGGTGGAGGTTTGCGGGACAATCGGGGTATTCAACGCCATTTTGTCTACCAGCGTATCGAACGTCGCGACGCCTTTGTCGGCCACCTGGTTGCCCAGCGTCAGCCCGATCAGATCACCGGATAGCTGCGGCAGTGCTTCGGCGGCAAACGTGGCGGCGTTGAACGAAGTGAACCAGCCAGTGGCGGCGCTGCCGATTTGATAGAGCGTGTTTTTTGCCAGCGTCCGGCGCCATTGCCCGGGGTGTTGCAGGTCGATGAGTTGACCCTGTAGCGTCTGCATCCCGCTGTCGATGGCGGACAGTTGCTTCGCGTTCCCGCTGATCAGGCGCTTGAGTTGCTGGGGCGAGCGGTTGTAGCCGCCGTCATCGAAATAGCCGATCGGGTTGTTGCCGACGAACGCGTACAGATTCAGGCCGTCAATGTCGCCCCCCGGATCAGCGCTGATCCAACGCTGCAGCCACGGCACGTAATAGCGTGCGCCGTAGTGGTACAGGCCGCTGACATCCATTTCCTTGCCCGAATAACGCAAGGTCTTGTACTCGACCTCCACGGCCGAGCTCGCGCTCATCCACGCGGTGGCGCCAAACGGGTAATAACCTTCGTGACTGATCAGGCGTGCCTGCCGGTCCAGTTCCATCACGCATGAACCCAAGTGATCGTCGAGGGTGTAGCGCAACTGGTCGTCGGCAATGCCGGGCGGTTTGCCGCTCAGCCAATGCAGGCAACTGACGTGGCCCGAGCCCGTGGCGAGGTCGATCACGTGCAGCTCCTCGCCGTTGTCCTTGCTGCGGATTTCCAGCCCGGGCAGATAACACACCTCGTGAAAGTGCTGACTGGAACCGGCGTAGGTTTCATGGCGTTTGTAGACGCGCACGCCCTGGCTGTAGTGATAAAACTCGGCGTCATCAAGAGCGTTTTCGCGTTTGATCAGGGTCACTGCCGCCAGTTGATCGCGGGCATTCCACTGCAGCGCCTGTCCCGGTTGCAGAGTCGTGAGGTTGCCATGGCGATCGAACAACCGGTCGAAATCCGGTTCGGGATCACCTTCGTTCCAGCGCACGCCACGGTTGCTGGCCGCGTCGATACGCATTTGCCGGGTGTAGCAGGCGCCGTCACGCACGTGGCACAGTTCCGTCAGGTTGCCGCCCTGATCGTAGCGGTAGGTCTGCAGGTAATTGCGCCGATCATTGGGATCGCTCGGCTGTGGCCGGCCGGGAAGGTCGCTGGGGGCGGCGTCGTCGTAGCCGCTGGCGCTGATCAGTCGATACAGCGAGTCGTAGCTGAATGCACGTTCGCCGTCGACCCGCTGATTGGCGAAATGACTGGGGCTGAAAACGTGATCGAGGATGCGTGTCGGGTTGCCGACCGGATCGTACTCATAGGTGAAGTCTTGCAGCGGTGATTCCGCACCTTTCTGCGCCCATTGCCGCAGCAGGCGGTCGGTGCCGGGTTCATAACACCAATAGCTGTCGACGCCGTTGCCGGCCTGCTGCGCGATGATTTGTCCGGCGGCATTGAAGCGGGCGTCGAGCAACACCGCTTGCCAGTCGCTGTGCCCGGCCAGCAGCAGTTGCAGATGGCGGAGTTGGCCGGCAAGGTCGTAGCGCGATTGCTGGCGGTGGCCGCCGGCGTCGGTCTGTTCCAGCACCGCGCCCAGCGGACTTAAACGGCGTTGCGTGACAAACACCCGGGCGTCAGCAAAGCGGCGGCTTTCGCGCAGCGCCTCACCGGCCAGGCTGTAGCTGTCCAGGCTCAGGCTGCCGGATGCATCGAGTTGCTCCAGCAACCGACCGCGCTGGTTGTGATCGGCCGAGGCGCGGGCGTCGGCATAGGTGAAGGTCTCGCTGTGCGGTTCGGCGCTGTTGCTGATCTCGACGTTGCGCAGTTGCTCGTCGTAGCGGTAGCGCCAGTGCACGCCGCGCGCATCCCAGCGCTGCAAGGCTTGTCCGGCCAGCCCGGGCAGGCTCAGGCGCCATCCGCCATCGACGCTGCTGATCTTCAATGGCTGGCCGCTGAGGTCGTACAGGCTGGCGACACCGGGTTCACTCAGGCGCGGGTCGAACCGCGCCATCAAGCGGCCGGCGGCGTCGTACTGCTGGCGTGTGAACTGGGCCTCGGCGCGCTCATCGGCATGGGCGCGCAGGTAGGCAATCTGGCGTACGGGCAAGCTGCGACCGTCGATCGCGATCAGCGACGGTGTGCGTCGATGCAGATTGGCGTTCATCACTGCAACGTCTGTGCTGATGTCGGCGGTTGCAGCAGGACAGACTCGTCAGTGTCGTTGAAGTCCTCTTTGGCCAGGTACCACGGATGGTAATGCTCGCGGGAAACATAGCCCTTGGCGTTGATCAGCTTGATCGCACGGCCGAGCGGGTCATAGAACAGCTGGTCGAAGTAGCCGTGCTGACGCAGGGATTGATCATTGACATAGCCATGGCTGTCGGCAAAAAACGGCCGGAACTGCCGCACCGCCAGCCCTTTGTTGTTGTACTCGACCCGTGCGCTGACCCGCCAGCGCGAATCGGTGTGTTCCTCGCGCAGCTGTCCGCGATCGACGATCAGCGACCCATCTTCGGCCACTGCATAGGCGATTCCGGGCTCTACCCGTTGCAGGGTTTGCAGCGGCCGGCCAAAGCCGTCCACGTAGTTGATGATGATCTGCACCAATGCCGGCACCGGATCATCGGGGTAGCGGTCGGCGTTGAATACCGCGCTGTGCACCGGTTGGCGTGCAACCCTGGTCATGAGTTTGCGCAGCGCCAGTTCTGCCGGCGTCGGCGCCTTCAGTTGCGCCAGCCGGCGACGCGCGCTGGCGCGAATGTGCAGGCTCGGCAACACATCGCCGCTGGCCTGCCACTGCGCCAGCAGATCCGGCGTGGCGTTGACCACGGACGGCAGCCGTCCCATCCAGCTGAACAAATCCTTGCGCAAGGTACTCGCGGCTTGTTGTACCGCCGCCGCCGGGTCGGCGATGGCTGAATCTGGCGTCAGGTCCAGGGGGCGAACGTATTCGCTGAGCGGGCGGAAGCCGGCGGCGACCGCGTTTTCGGTGCCGTGGAAACTGCTGGCCAACGGTTGGCCGGAAGGCTCGTAGAGCGCTTCCTGAATATTCTCGTTGGCGTCGATGATGCGCACTGGCGCCAGGGCGTGGTAGTCGTATTCGCAGCGGGTGACGCAGCCATCGGGCAGTTCGACGCTTTTGATCAGCAGGTGGTATTCGTCGTACTGCGCCTTGGTCCAGCCGTGGCTCAGGGTTTCGCGGTATTCAAAGACCCGGAAGAAATCGTCGGCGCTGGCGTACTTCGCGTAGTTGTAGCTCGCGGACCAGAGGTCCTGTGAGGCCTTGGTTGCAGCCGGTTTTTCGAACAAACGCGGCATTTCGGTGTAACCGATGTTCTGCAACTCGACCCGGATATCGAACGGCGGCGGCAGACTGGCGTAAGCGTCGAGGGCCGTCTGGTCAAGCTGTGCCAGATCCATCGGCCCGGCCAGCGCTTCGAAGTCGGCTGCACCGTCGGGCAGCAGGCTGCCGCCCTCGGTCTTGAGATAGCGTTGCACGGTTTGCCCGGTCAGCACCCTGAGCGCGTTCCATTGCGGCGAGTCTTGATGCGCCTTGAGTAATTCCCATGACACCTCCTGCGGGGTGAGGCCCTCGGGGTGCTTGCCTTTGGGCAGTATCAGCGCATTGCTGCGTTGCTCAAAGGGCAGGCCCAGACGCCACTCTTGCAACTTCTCGTGCAGATCGATCGCACGCGCGCGCGTTTCGTTGAGATAAAAAAACTGCTGCGCCGGGTCATGCGCGTCCCGCCACCACTGTTGTTCATCGAGGTCGTCGAAGGGCGGGGCATCGGCGGCGGTGCGACGTCGCGCGTAGCTGATGGTCAGGCTGTGCGTGGCGTGGCCGAACTGGCTGCTATTGAGCAACACTTCATGACGGCACAACGGGTCATCAATGTAACCGTCGTACTGATAGCTGATGGTTTCCAGCGGCAGGGGCAGCAGCACGCTGGCCGGTTCGTGTCGGCCCGCGGGCTGCACGTCACGCACCAGATAACGGCGCTCCTCAGCCGCGAGCAGCCGTGTGCTGGCCGGGTCGTCGCTGGCGGCCCAGGTTTCGCTGCGGGCCACGGCGCCGGCCAGCGCCCGAGCGATTCTATAGCGTGTCGCTTCGTCCGCCGGTGTCACCGGTTCATCGCATTCATCGTTGGGGTGATAGCGGCTGAAGACCGTTGGCTGCAACGCGTGCGCCTCGGCATCGGCATCGAAGTAGCCGTGTCTTGGCCGGTCCATGGCTTGCCCGGTGAGGAACCAGGTCAAGACCCGCACCGGTGCCGTGAAGCCGACGTCGTCATCGCCGCTGGCGCTTTCGCTGTCCGTCTGTTGCAGATGGCCGAAGCCACTGAATTCGCGCTCGATGCTGTCGTAGAACCCTTCGCGATAGAGGCACGCCTGCGTCAGGCAATTGCCGGTGATTTCATCCAGCTGCTGTTGCCGGCTGACCACTTGCACCGCGAACGGCAAATGGCAGACCGGTGTCTCGGCGGGATGTTCGATCAGCCACTGCTGTTTTTCGTCCAGCCATTCCTGAGCGGAGCTGCGATACACCACCTGCGTGGCGCAGCCCATATTGTTGTTGGTTGCCGTCATCAGATAGGGCTTGGCTGCGATGAAATCGTAACGCCAGTGCTGCGGGGTCATGTGTCGCACGGTCAGGATCAGGCTGGCACAACCCAGGCCTCGCAGATCGGCAAAACTGACATGGCACAGGCGGTCGTAGCTCACGCCCTCCGGCCACGGTACGAAGACGGGTGTCTGTTCCAGACCATTGCCGCCGCGATTGAGGTAGATCTCGAAGCCGGAGGTTTTCAGGTAAAACAGGGCCGGTGCACCGGAGCCGTCGATGTCGGCGATCCTGATTTGCTCGACGTTGAACTCGGCATACTGGAAGGGCAGTGCACTGATCACCTGACCTGTGCCGAATTTGCCATGTCCCAGATTGGGCCAGCATTTGATTTCGTTGTGGCGGATCCGGCACAGCTCGCTCATGTCGCTGCCGAGCATGTTGCCCAGAAACACCAGCTCGGTGGGTGAGTTGCTGAACAGCGGCAAACTGTCCTCATGGTCTTCACGAGGCACTTCTTCGGCGCTGGAAAAACCGTTTTCCCGGCGGTTGGCATACAGGCGCACGGCGCGTGGGCCGATCATCGCCAATGAGTTGAGGCCATCGCCCACCAGGTCGCCCAGTTGCGAAAGGGTGTTGAAAAACTCCAGTGGCATCCCGGTAAACGGCAGGAACGGCGCCCAACTGCGGTCGGCGTTCAACGTGCGATAACCGCTGATGCCCGGTTGGGCGACGATCCAGTCCAGCCGCCCGTCGCCGGTCAGATCGAGCAATACCTGCCGGGCGGCGCTGTTGCGATTCGCCACCGGGATCTGCTCCAGCGCCGACCAGGCGCCATAGGTAATGGCGTCCGGCCCTGATGGGGCGCGCAACGGTTCGCGGTAATACCAGCACTGATCGTAGCGGCAGAGGAACCCCGGCACGCCTTCACCGTACAGATCCACGCACTGGTAAAACTGTCCATCCTCAATGCCCGGCATGTTTTCTTCGGCGAACAGCCGTGCGGCGGTTTTGTTGATCGCGAAGGGCGAGTAATCGAACTCCACCGGCGGGGTCGTTTCCACTGCGCCGCTGGCATCGAAGGCTTGATAGTGAGCGGCGGTGATCCGGTTGTAAGTCCAGGGGCCGGCGTCCGGTGGATACTCCAGCAACAGCCGTCGCACCAGCAGCGGATAGTCTCCGGCGGGCCGCGAGAAGTGGTGGAACATCAGGATTTGCCGGCACAGACGCCGCGTGCCCAGCTCGAAACCCTGGCCATAGCTGGAAAAGGGATCCTGGCGTTTCCCCCACGGTTGCAGGCTGTCGCCACCGTACACGGGGGCCTGCGTCAGATCACGGGTGCGCTCGCCGTAGTCAAACAGCAGATGAAAGTGCCAATCCAGCTCGGCCGGATCTTCCACGGTCCAGCTGTACAAGTGCTGGCTGGCGCTGACGTTGCCGTAGAACACCGCGCGCAGGTAGCGCTGGGCTCGGTAGTCGTGAGTCGGGTCGGGGTCCTGATCATCGGCCAGGTAGTCGAAGCAGATGTGCTCGCCGCGCGGGTTCATCCTTTCACACAGCAGCCAATGGCTGACCCGCAGCGCATCGTCCGGATCGGCCCGGCGCGAGGCGCTGGTCTTGCCGTATACCTGCAATGAGCCGTCAGCCCCGTGGATCAGCCAGAAGGGGGGCTCGGCTGCCGTTTCCGTTACCCGTTGCCAGCGCTCGCGGAGGGCAAAGTCACCCTCGACCCTCGGCCAGTAACGGACCACGTTGTGATAGCCGACCTCAATCCCGTTATAGGATTTTTCCAGGCGCGACTTCGGTGTGCCATCGTCGTTGAGTTCAGGCAACCACTCTTCACCGTCGTCACCGATGATTTCATCGAGATCGGTATACCGCGGTACGCCTTTTTGGGTACGACGGCTGATCTGACCAATCCCCAGGCTCCAGCCGACGCCGAACGGCCCGTTGCCGGCCTGGCTGTTGTAAGTCAGGGAGAGTTGCGGGTCCCAGCCACGTCCGACGGACAGGGGCAGCGGCAGTTCAAATGAAGCGGCGCCGGTCGCGCCGACCGCGCCCCAGCTTTTGCCGATCGTGGTGATCGATGCGCTGCTGGCGATGGACGGGGTGATGATGCTCAGCTCTTGATCGGCCATGGTCGGATCCATTGCACACGCGAGGCGCGTGGGTGGATAGACGCTAACAGCAAGCGGGGATGTCGTAACCTGTCAGATCTGACAGGTGCCAAATAGCCATTAATGTGCAGGGCGGCCGCACGGGCATGCGCGCACAAAAAAAGGCCGGCCCGTCATACGACGGGCCGGCCTTTTTCACGGCTGCGAAGCGCTTACTGCACTTCTACCGCCAGGCTTTCGGCGATCTTCTGTTGCCAGATCGCCGGGCCGGTGATGTGCACCGACTCACCGTTGCTGTCCACCGCGACGGTGACCGGCATGTCCTTGACCTCGAACTCGTAGATCGCTTCCATACCCAGCTCGGCGAAGGCCAGCACCTTGGACTTCTTGATCGCCTGGGCCACCAGGTAAGCGGCGCCGCCCACGGCCATCAGGTACACGGCCTTGTTGTCCTTGATCGCTTCGATCGCGGTCGGGCCACGCTCGGACTTGCCGATCATGCCCAGCAGACCGGTCTGCTCGAGGATCTGCCGGGTGAACTTGTCCATCCGCGTCGCGGTAGTCGGACCTGCCGGGCCAACCACTTCGTCACCGACCGGATCAACCGGGCCGACGTAGTAGATGAAGCGACCTTTCAGATCCACCGGCAGGGTTTCACCCTTGTTCAGCATCTCGACCATGCGCTTGTGCGCCGCGTCGCGACCGGTGAGCATCTTGCCGTTGAGCAGGACGGTTTCGCCCGGCTTCCAGCTCTGCACTTCTTCCGGGGTCAGGGTGTCGAGGTTGACGCGACGGGCCGACGGGCCGGCTTCCCAGACGATTTCCGGGTAGGCGTCCAGCGATGGCGCTTCCAGCGAGGCCGGGCCGGTGCCGTCGAGCACGAAGTGCGCGTGACGGGTGGCGGCGCAGTTCGGGATCATGCACACCGGCAGGGAGGCGGCGTGGGTCGGGTAGTCCATGATCTTCACGTCGAGCACGGTGGTCAGGCCACCGAGGCCCTGGGCGCCGATGCCCAACTGGTTGACCTTCTCGAACAGCTCCAGACGGATCTCTTCGATGCGGTTCTGCGGGCCACGGGCTTTCAGTTCGTGAATGTCGATGGACTCCATCAACACTTCCTTGGCCATGACCGCGGCTTTCTCGGCGGTGCCGCCGATACCGATGCCCAGCATGCCCGGTGGGCACCAGCCGGCGCCCATGGTCGGAACGGTTTTCAGCACCCAGTCAACGATCGAGTCGGACGGGTTGAGCATGGCCATTTTCGACTTGTTCTCGGAACCGCCGCCCTTGGCCGCCACGTCCACTTCCACGGTGTTGCCCGGGACGATGGAGTAGTGGATGACCGCCGGGGTGTTGTCCTTGGTGTTTTTGCGAGCGCCCGCCGGGTCGGCGAGGATCGAGGCACGCAGGACGTTTTCCGGCAGGTTGTAGGCGCGGCGCACGCCTTCGTTGATCATGTCGTCCAGGCTCATGGTCGCGCCATCCCAACGTACGTCCATGCCCACACGCACGAACACGGTGACGATGCCGGTGTCCTGGCAGATCGGCCGGTGGCCGGTGGCGCACATGCGCGAGTTGATCAGGATCTGCGCGATCGAATCACGGGCCGCTGGCGATTCTTCGCGCAGGTAGGCTTCGTGCATCGCCTGGATGAAGTCCACGGGGTGGTAGTAGGAAATGAATTGCAGGGCGTCGGCAACGCTCTGAATCAGGTCATCTTGCTTGATCACGGTCATGAGTCGCGCTCCTCTAAAAGACGGGAACATTCAATAAGGTGCTTGCAGCTTGGGTGCATCGGTCGGTTGCAAGCACCTTTCAAGGCACGCCGGGGCTGCTGGCGCGACGCTAAAAAGGCGCGGCAGTATACCGCGCCTCTTCGGGGCATACACGCGTCGGTAGTCATTCGTTGGTCGCATGGTTGGGCGAATATCGAACATCGGGTTTGCACTTCAATACCCACCCCCTCACCCCAGCCCTCTCCCCCAAGGGGGAGAGGGGGGAAGGGAGCCGATTTGTGGCGAATTCAAAACCTGAGTTCGGCATGATGTATCAGGTCGGCGTATCTCAAATAAACAATGCGGTCAGTTCCCTCTCCCTCGGGGAGAGGGCTAGGGTGAGGGGCTTTTGAGGCCACACTTTTGACGTCAATTTTCGAGCCCGAAAATCGGTGGTCATTTATCGACCGCCCCTCTAAAGTGGCATCCGGTCTGTAGAGTAGGACACTCGGTCAGCCTCCTATCGCACGGTGAGTCAACGATTGACCCATAACGCCATTCAACGCCTTTTGCTCAAGCGCTTTGCCCTTGCGGCCGCCACTTACGGATTGGCTTTGCTGCTGCTGTGGCTGGCGTTTTTTACCGGGCATTACCCGCAATCGTTGAACAGCGTGGCCATCGGCAGCGCGTTGGTGGTCATCTGCCAGGCCACGCTGTTTGCGCTGTTCTGGTCCGGGCGCAACCTGCGTTTTTCCGACCCGAGCATGACCGAAGCGCAAGTGTTGCTCGGGCTCGGCTGGCAGACCTGGCTGATCGCTCATCTGGATGAAGCACGCGGCGCGTTTCTGGTGTTTTACGTGCTGATCCTGCTGTTCGGTCTGTTCCATTTATCCCGGCGCGCGTTCATTCGCTGTGCGCTGCTGGTGTTCTTCAGTTTTTGTGCAATCACCCTTTGGGATGGCTATCACTTCCGTCTGCCGGATCCGGCGCTGGCGGCGTTGCAGGTGTGCATTCTGGCGATGGTGCTGGCGTGGCTGGTGATTTACGCACGCTTCGTTCAGGTTTCACGGCAACGCATGCGCCAGCGCCGGTTTGCCTTGCAGGCGCATCAGGACACCCTGCGCGGGATGATGCGCCAGCTCGAAGACCTGGTGGCCACCGACGAGCTGACCGGGCTGTTCAATCGCCGGCATTTTCTGCGCCTGGCGTCACGTGAACTGGATGAGATGGAACCGGGCGTGGTGCATGGTCTGGCGCTGATCGACCTCGATCACTTCAAGCGCATCAACGATCTGCATGGCCATGCTGCCGGCGACCAGGTATTGCAGGCGTTCGCCGGCGTGGCGGGTGCCTGTCTGCGTGACGGCGACGTGCTGGCGCGTTACGGTGGTGAAGAATTCGTGGTGTTGCTGCCCGACTGCGATGCCGAACGCCTGACGGCCTGTTGTGAACGCCTGCGCATTGCTTTTACCGACGTTGAACTGGTGGGCCTGAACGTGCGCAACCTCAGCCTGTCGGCGGGTATGACTCTGCTGGAACTGGGCGATGATCTGGACGACGCCTTGCAGCGCGCCGATCAGGCGCTGTACCGGGCCAAGCGCGACGGGCGCAATCGCTGTGCGGCGGCGTGGGAGAACGTGGATGCCTGAACTTCGGGTCGGTGACCGGCAATGGTCGGTGGCGGCGGGCAGCAATCTGCTCGACGCCCTTAACCAGAACGGCGTCGCGGTGCCTTACAGCTGCCGCGCCGGCAGTTGCCACGCCTGCCTGGTGCAGTGCGTGAACGGCTTGCCCGCCGACAGCCGCCCGGATGCCCTGAGCGCCGAACAGCGTCAGGAGGGCTGGCGGCTGGCCTGTCAGTGTCAGGTCACAGAAGACCTGCAGGTGCACACCTTCGACCCGATCAGCGACGGGCGCCCGGCGGTGGTCGAGGCGCTGGACTGGCTCAGCGACAACGTTCTGCGTTTGCGCCTGACCCCGCAACGTCCGCTGCGCTATGCCGCCGGGCAGCATCTGGTGCTGTGGATCAACCACATCGCCAGGCCCTATTCGCTGGCAAGTCTGCCGCAGGAAGAGCGCTTTCTCGAATTTCACCTCGACTGTCGCCAGCCCGGCGAATTCAGCGATGCGGCGCGGCGCCTGCAGATCGGCGATCCGATCCGCCTCGGCGAATTGCGCGGCGGCGCGCTGCATTACGACCCGGACTGGCACACCCGACCGCTGTGGTTGCTGGCGGCCGGCACCGGGCTGGGGCCATTGTTCGGCGTGCTGCGCGAAGCCTTGCGTCAGGATCACCAAGGCGCCATCCGTGTCATTCACCTGGCCCATGACGAGCGCGAGCACTATCTGGCCAAACCACTGGCGGCGCTTGCCGCACAGCGCGAAAACCTTAGCGTCGAGCTGTGGACGGCGGCCGACTCAGCCGCCGCTTTGGCGCAACTGCGCCTTGTTTCCCGGCAGACCCTGGCCTTAGTCTGCGGCTCAAGCGCCAGTGTCGACGCCTTTGCCAAACGTCTGTACCTGGCCGGACTGCCGCGCAATCAACTGCTGGCGGATGTGTTTTTGTCCCGCGGTTGAGCGCTGACTTTCATAGGTTCGAAGATTTCTGGGGCAAGGCCTCACCACAGAAGTTTTGCCTCACCACAAAAGAACTCTGTCAGCCTTTTTAATGTTGAGTAACGCTGATGACCGAAGCCATCCTGCTGGAACGCGAACGCGGTTTGCTCACCCTGCGCCTCAACCGCCCGGACAAGAAAAACGCCCTGACCCGCGCGATGTACAGTCGCCTCGCCGAGGCCTTGAGGCAGGCCGACAGCGATCCTGAAATCAACGCCGTGCTGATCACCGGCAGCGCCGAGTGCTTCACCGCCGGCAACGACATCGCCGACTTCATCCAGCAACCGCCGAGCGACCTCGACAGCCCGGTGTTCCACTTCATGCTCAACCTTCTCGAATGCCGCAAACCGGTGATCGCCGCGGTGGCTGGGGCAGCGGTGGGCATTGGCACCACGTTGTTGCTGCATTGCGATCTGGTTTATGTCAGCCGCGATGCACGGCTGCGTATGCCGTTCGTCAATCTGGGGCTGTGCCCGGAATTCGGCTCCAGCCTGATCCTGCCGCGGTTGCTCGGGCATGCCAAAGCGGCAGAGCTGTTGCTGCTCGGCGAGGGTTTCAGCGGTGAACAGGCGGCGCAGTGGGGCATTGCCACCGAGGCATTGGGCAGCGGCGAAGCGGCATTGAGCAAGGCGCGGGAAATGGCCTTGCGCTTCGATGAGCTGCCCGCAGAGGCGGTGCGCATCAGCAAGCAATTGCTCAAAGCGCCGGAGCGCGAGTTGATCCGTAAAGTGATCGAAGAGGAGGGCGTGTTGTTCACCCAACGCTTGCGCTCGCCGGAGGCATTGGCGGCGTTGACCGGGTTTATCAAACGCCATTGAGTCTTCGGGTGGCTGTACCGTCCTCATCGCGAGCAGGCTCACTCCTAAAGGGGAACGCATTTCAAATGTAGGAGTGAGCCTGCTCGCGATAGCATTGGATCAGCCAACACATCTTCAGGATCAGAATGCAAAAAGCCCCGGCATTCACATGCCGGGCTTTGATGAGTCAAGACATTAATCCGCGTGCAATAGGACGTCTGCCCAAATCATCATCATCGGGGAATGACGACATTATGATTTTTTCATGAGAAATAACTGTACTGTCGTAGGCAGGAACTATTGTTTCTCTGTATTCAAACCAGCCCCCATTGCCATATTCTTTATCGTGAGCGCCGTTGGCTAAAAAGCGAGTAACCGCATAATGGTTCAGGGTGCCTTTTTTTGTAATTCCTGTAACCAGAAACTTTCCGCTAGAAAGAAAGTCCGCTTTGGAGAAGTAAGTGTCTTTTGAGTTGATCCGGAAAAAAACGGGTTCTCCGCCGTTGAATTGAATATTGGTGTGGCCATTTTCTTCGAGGCTGATTAATAAACCCTCATGGCTGGTCGAGCCTCTTTCAACTTTCGCACCCAGACAGAGGATGCGATTGTTGGTTTGATTTGTCGTGCTTGAAGAGTGAAGTAGCTGGTTGTATTACTGGATTTTATTAACTTGAATCCGTCCGTTTGAAAGTCAGTGATCAGTTGCCCCTCTTTATCGTGTTTTACCAGAATAATGGCTTCAGGGATGCCCCCGTACTCGTGCCTGACGATGCCGGCACTAATGTAGTCGCCTGTGCTGGTGATCGTGAGGCTTCTAAGCACAGTAAAATCAAACTTGTCATGAGCGACTTTGATAAAGCCGGTTTTATTAAATGTCGTGTCGAGGTTTCCATCTTGGGTAACTCGGATTATAAAGCTGCAGCTTTTAAAGAAAGAGCCAGACTCATGGAGTAACAAAAGACGTCCATCGGCAAGCATTATTGAATTGGAAGTGGAAGGTGTAGTTGTATTCGATTGGGTATGTTTGAGTAGTCTCGAGTCGGCGATTACGTTTTTCATTGTAAGCGTCTTTGTTTGATGAATCCTCACTGACGTCAGGGGTATAGAAAATGAACGCTCCATTTTCGCCAAATGTCTCATCAATGGTGCCGTTCAAATTAAAACGGATGATGGTTTTGTCGTATCTCGGACCTTCGTTGTAGTAACCCATTTCTCCGCTCACCAGGATTTTTCCTTCTGAGAAAGCAATTTGCTCAGCGAGAAGGTCGGCTCGATGAGTGCCAATAGTTTGGCTATAGAAAAACCCGTTGTTGCCGAAGCTCTCGTCGATAGCGCCACGCTGATCAAGACGGGTGACCGTGTAGAACGCGCCATGGTCGCCGTACGCCTCGCCAGCGACGTAAATCATGTCATCAGGCCCAACCGCGACCACGGTTGAATGGTATTTCGGATAGTCAGGAAGCGGTGAAGTCAGATACTTGAATCCGTCTTCACCAAATTCAGGATCAAGCTTGCCGGACATGAGTGAGGAACTCGACTGTTGGGAAGTCATGGCCATTTCCTTGAGATGAGGAGCAACAATGTTTACCGGAATTACTCAGGGCATCGCCCTTCAGTCAGGCAAGTACCGCAAGATCACTGGATTTCCAGGATTCTCGTTGTTGGGGACTAAGGGAATGGCACTCACGAGGATTTTTCCATCAACGGGTTGCAAGGCAATTCTCGCGATATACCTTCCTTTTCCATCGGTTGGTAGAGTTTGTTTGACGTAACCCTCTCCATTAGCAAAGTCGGCATCCAGTGTCCCGTTGCCGTTAAAGCGGGCTACGACAAGCTGGTGAGTCATGGGCATGAAAGTGCCTGTCGACCCCACGACGACAGACCGGCCGTCCTCTTGAAATGCGCCGGCCTCCCACTGTGTTTCCTTGGCCAGGGCCGTCAGCAACGGTCGACCCTGATGGAATTGAATGTTCGGTTCACCATTGGGCTCGGAGCTGATCAGCAACGCTTTAATATCTGGAAATGCGCCCGCTTTACCAACGCCGAGAATCCGTCCATTGTTCTGTCGGACAAGTTGTTCGAAAGTTGAATCCCGCACATCGAACACCACAAAACCGTTTTGCAACTTGCCAAACGAATTATCGGGCTCGCCATTCTTGTGCAAACAGGCAAGCATGGCATGGTGAGTTGATGCAGCGAGCGTCAAGCCTCCAACCACATATTTCTCTTGCTTATCGTCAACCAGCAAGCTCTGCAACAGACTCGTTGGATTATGAGGGTTTTTGATATGGATAAAGCCTGTAGGGGAGAATGTTTTGTCCGGAGCTCCCTCTGGCGTCAGGCGTATGATCCATCCATAGTAATGAATAGTGAGAATCTTGCCGTCACGCAAGATCACCATACCCGTCTGGTCAGCGGCAGAGCTTTCCAGAACTTCAATTGGTTGCGAGGAAAGCGAACCGAGTTCCAGACAGACTTGGCCATCTTCGCCAAACGTTTTATCCAGTGATCCATTTTCTTCCAATCGGTAAAAATAAGAAAAATTGGTAGAAATAGACGATGTAGATGTGGCGTGAACGATAATCCTGCCATCTTGCAAAGCAAACGAGGAAAGGCCGGCAAACTCGGGAAGCGGGTGTTGGAATAAACCGTTCTCGCCATAATCAAGATCAGGATCGCCATTTAGATCCAGACGGCCCAGGGTGAAGTAGCTGGAATTTCCTTTGGAGGAATGCCCGCCGAAATAGATCCAGGAATCCTTTGCCAGCAGTTGTTTGATATGGATAGTTCCGTAGTCCGGATTTCCGTTGACTATCGTCACAATCCCGTTGTCGCCGAAATCGGTATCGAGCATCCCGCCGTAAGTTTTTTGACTAGTCATTTTTTCGACCTCGTGCAATTGCAGAAAAAGCAGGGCGTCAGCTCATCGCACGATAGAAAAGCGTAAAAACTCTGAAGATTAATGATCGGACGAGGTTCGATTAAAAGCTTCCAGCGTCACCGGCACAACTGTCAGGTCTGACAGTTGCAGGTCCGCCCAGCAGGTGTTAGCGAGTAATAAAAAAGCCCCGACATTCACATGCCGGGGCTTTGTTTTTTCAGCGAATCACTCAGACCTGTGGGTCGCCCACGTGCAGGATTTTCATGCCGTTGGTGCCGCCGGTGGTGTGGTAGCTGTCGCCCTTGGTCAGGATGACCCAGTCGCCTTTTTCCACAACGCCGCGCTTGACCAGCTCGTCGATTGCCTTCTGGCTGACTTCGTTCGGGGCCAGCGAGGCCGGGTCGAATGGCACGGTGTACACGCCACGGAACATCGCTGCGCGAGCCTGGGCTTCGCGGTGCGGGGTGAACGCGTAGATCGGCACCGAAGAGCGGATACGCGACATGATCAGCGGGGTGTAGCCGCTTTCAGTCAACGCGATGATCGCTTTCACGCCCGGGAAGTGGTTGGCGGTGTACATGGTCGCCAGGGCGATGCTTTCGTCGCAGCGCTCGAATTCCTTGCCGATACGGTGGCTGGAAGTCTTGCTGGTCGGGTGCTTTTCAGCGCCGACGCAGATACGCGCCATCGCCTGAACGGCTTCCAGCGGGTACAGACCGGCAGCGGATTCGGCCGAGAGCATCACGGCGTCGGTGTAGTCGAGCACGGCGTTGGCCACGTCGGACACTTCGGCGCGGGTCGGCATCGGGTTCTGGATCATCGACTCCATCATCTGGGTCGCGACGATCACCGCTTTGTTGTGGCGGCGTGCGTGCAGAATGATCTTCTTCTGAATGCCCACCAGCTCGGCGTCGCCGATTTCCACACCGAGGTCACCACGGGCAACCATCACTGCGTCGGAAGCCTTGATCAGACCGTCGAGGGTTTCGTCATCGGCCACGGCTTCGGCGCGTTCGATCTTCGCCACCAGCCAGGCAGTGCCGCCGGCTTCGTCGCGCAGTTGACGGGCGTAGTTCATGTCGGCCGCGTCACGCGGGAAGGACACCGCGAGGTAGTCGACTTCCATTTCGGCGGCGAGCTTGATGTCGGCCTTGTCTTTTTCAGTCAGGGCCGGCGCGGTCAGGCCGCCGCCGCGACGATTGATGCCTTTGTGGTCGGACAGCGGGCCGCCGATGGTCACGACGCAGTGCAGTTCGGTAGCGGTGGCGGTTTCGACGCGCATCACTACGCGGCCGTCGTCGAGCAGCAACTCGTCGCCCACGCCGCAGTCTTTCACCAGATCCGGGTAGTCGATGCCGACCACTTGCTGGTTGCCTTCGGTCAGCGGATGGCTGGTGGAGAAGGTGAACTTGTCACCGATCTTCAGCTCGATGCGCTTGTTGGCGAATTTGGCGATACGGATTTTCGGGCCTTGCAGGTCACCCAGCAGGGCGACGAAGCGGCCGTGCTTGGCGGCGAGGTCACGCACCAGCTTCGCGCGAGCCTTGTGCTCGTCGGGGGTGCCGTGGGAGAAGTTCAGACGGGCGACGTCCAGACCAGCCAGAATCAGCTGTTCGAGAACTTCCGGCGAGTTACTGGCCGGGCCAAGGGTAGCGACGATTTTGGTACGACGGACGGACATGCAAAGACTCCTGAGTTCAAGCGCCAGCGAAGGCTACTATGCTCCGAGGGTGTAGTCATTGTTCGAATGCACTACTTATCGTTTTCTTTATTGAACGTGGCAACTTTGGGACAAACGCGCCTGAAGATTTCCGACCAGGGGTCGATACAGAACTCAAGACAGGAGAACTCCCATGCGATTGTTGCCCATTGCCGCCCTTGCCCTCAGCGCCCTTGCCGCCACGGGATGTACCCGTTGGGCGATGAACCACCATCTGAACAACGCCTACAGCGCCTATGACCGGGGCAATTGCGAGCAGGTGATGCTCGAACTGTCCAAGGTCGAACGCGACAGCCGGGCGCGTCCTTATGTGTGGCCGGAAGTGTCGATGATGCGCGGCCAATGCCTGGAACGGCAAAAAATGTACATCGACGCGGCGCAGACCTACCAGTTCATCATCGCCTCGTACCCTACCAGCGAATACGCCTTCCGCGCCCGTGCGCGCCTGGAAACCCTGCAGAGCCTGGGCCATTATCCGACCCGCAGTTCGGCAGCGGTGGTACCGGCACAGCGTTTCTAATGGTGGTTGTCATACAAAATCTGGCCTGTTGTACAAGCTGAGCTATAGTCCAGTGATCCGGTTCAGAGCCTGACTTTGAGCCGGGGCAACACCTGCGACTGGTCGTTGTTGAGGCGATGGCGTATTGGCGACCATCCCACCGGAAGCGGGGAGAGCGCGGCTGCCATACAGGCGCGTTCCGAAGCAAAGGTGCGGCTCTGTGATGGAGCCTTGCATGGCGAACTGCGCATGTTTACCGACCGCCGAATCGAACGGCATCAGTTGCCGTACTTCCTCAGAGTGTTCAACAGCGTCACCGACAAACCCATCGGCTTTCTGGGCAACGTGTCTGAAGACGGGCTGATGCTCATCAGCCAGTTGCCGATGATGATCGGTGCCGAATTCCATCTGCGTCTGAAAATCCCCGCCAGCGATGGTTGCCAACAGGTGATCGACCTCAACGCGTGCTGCCTGTGGTGCCACGAAGACGCGACCCCCCTGCATTACGACGCCGGTTTCAGCCTGCAGCGCCCGCCCCCGGAATATGCGCAGCTGGTGCGGGCATTGAAGCAGTACTTCAGTTTTCAGCCTCTGCCGGCGTCTGCCTGACGTCTGCGGCGCTCTGTCTATTGCCTTCGCGGGCAAGCCCGCTCCCACAGTGTCCGGTGTTGATCACAGGATGTGTACACACCGCCCATCCCTGTGGGAGCGGGCTTGCCCGCGAAGGCGTCAGCACAGACAACATCTGTCTATAGGCTAACCCAGAGCAATCGCCCGCTCACTGTCCAGCGTCTTTTCCGCCAGCAACAACCCCATCTCGCTCAACTGATAAATCGCCATTGCCAGATGACGTGGTTTGTCTTCCAGGCTGTCCGCCAGATCCAGCAGCAGAATGCTCACCGACGAAAAGGTTTCGTAGGTCTGGATGGCGATGGCTTCCGGATTGAGGTCGGGGGCAACGCGGAACATCTGCATGCCGCGATCCACGGAATTGCGCGAGGGCGGTTCAGGTTTGAGGTAGTGATCGAGGGCACGCTCGGCGGCTTCGTGGAGCTTTCGTGAATCGGGGGATTCGTAGGGCGAGGTATCGGCAGGATTTGTTTCGGGTGGATTTGGAGTTGGTTTGAACATGATTTCGTACTCGTCGTTAAGGCCATGACCTTGCTCGCGACTAAACGAGAGGGTGGCGGCTGTAAGCAGGTTAGTCGACCGGGAGTACGTAAACCGGCGCGCCCGAGGGCGCCCTGCGAACAGCCACCATCGAGTGCGGGGATAGGGAATACCCGACTTGATGACGCTTATACGCAACGTACTGAATCCCCGGACGACTAAACCCGACCACTGATTGGCAGCGGCACGGACCACGTTACGGGGCATCAGCAAAGCGCACAAGCCGGCGGATTCTGGCGGATCTGTAGGCAAAGGCGCAAGGCGTTGTAGTTTGCTGCGCGTGTCGAAGTAGGGCGTGGCAAACGTTAGCTGTTTTGGTGAGCAACCAACGTTTTTTTAGACGTATTTGATCTTTTCAACTGTCAGTTCTGACAGTGGTGACGCGCAATCAGCGCACGTATGTTGATCCCACAACGTGAGCGACTGATTGCCCGGAGCACTGCTGACATGAACGACACGCTTGACGACGAAAAAGGCAGTACCTGGCTGGATGCCGAAAAAGTTCAGATCAGTGCTGCTCAGGTCACGAAAATGGAAGACGGATCGCTCCGGGAGCAGGGCGACGGTGAGCAGTTTTCCGAAGTGTTCTGGGCGCAAGCGGTCGAAACGACGCTTTACCAGACCCACCCGCGGGTGCCGATACTGCAAACTCAGATGGTTTGCCAGTACAAGTTCGAGAACAACCGGATCTATGTGAGGACCTTGCGTTACAGGATGACCACGCGATATGGCCCCGCAGATAGGGCAAACATAGATCTTGGCCTGCAGGCCGGCACATGGGTGCGCTTGAATTCCCCTGACGAAATGCTTCAAGACGAGAAATGGCATAACTATGTTGTGTATATCGACTCCCCGCTCGGGCCTCCTGATTTTGGCGTGACGCTGGCAATCCGGGTCAACTATGACGGGAAGAATAATGACGTAGGCCCGACTGAAGGCTGGGGGCATGATATTTACCCGGCGCAGAAACCGATCATCGAGGTACCCGCCAATAACGCAGAAGTGACGATGCCGTTCTCTGTGGCCGGAAAAAACGGCTTCTTTGGCGGCAGAATTCGTCTGAAGTACCTGTACGACAATACTGAAACCATATTCCGCGAGCTGAACGTGGAGCAGGATGGAACCTGGGGGGGCACCACCAGCCTGCCGGACAATATCCTGTCTTTCCACGCCGAGCAGGTCATTCGCGGAGAGTCTTCGGGGAACTCCAATGCCGTCACCATCCGGGTGGCCCCACCGTACGTGGCTCCCCGCATCGAGTCCCCGGCAAACGGCGCAGTGCTCAACCTGGCCAACGGCTTACTGATCAAAGGGCGCGGTACTCGGGGCAAAGTCATCGATGTGATGACACCCGGGGGCGCCGTTTTACACGCCACGGCAGTCGTCCAAGCTGATGGTTCATGGGAAGGCCGATTCAACGAGGCCAACTATCCTGTCGGCGGACGCGTCGAAATGACCGCTGGCCACCGTGACATGAATGACTGGACCGCCGTGCAATCCTTCACGTTGCTGCTGCGGCCGACAATCACGACGCCGGCCGAAGGTGCGGTGACCGATCCGAGAGGCCCGATAGCAGGGGGCAGGGCTGTTTCAGGCGCGATGGTCGAAGTCGTCAAGGATGCCGAGCATTCATTCAGGATTGGCCAGGGCACGGCAGGTGCCAATGGGGTCTGGAACGTCACAACGTTCATTCAGGACATGCCGCCCGGAGCGTTCACCATTGTCGCGCGGCAAACGGTGTCCGGCGTTGCCTCCGAGTTCAGTTTGCCCCATTCATTCAAAGTCCGCCCTCCAGCACTGACGGCTGTCAGCGTCACCTACCCATCCCTCACCACCGTCGAGTTCTCAGGTACCGGTTTCACCGGCGCCACGGTCGAGATCACGATCGTGAGCGGCCCGCAAGGTGCAACAGCGCCACCTGACGTGGTCGTGAGCGCAGGCACCTGGAAAACCACTTCACAGAACTGGCCCATCGGTACCTACGAGCTGACGGCTGTGCAAAAAGTCTGGGACAACGTTGGAGGCTATATCCTGTCGCAGGCGTATCGGTTCACCGCTTCCTCGAAGCTGCTGCCGCCCACTGACATTACCCATACCGTGAACGAATACAGACCGACCTTCTACGGAAAGGGCATAGCGGGGGCATCGGTCCTGGTGAAGGATAAAGCTGACGGCACGGCGCTGGCTCCGGCAGCGTTGGTCACCGCTCAGGGCTGGTCGACCACGGCCAATGCGCCCTGGACACCAGGTTCGACGCGCACGGTGCTGTTTGTGCAGACACTGGGTAACGCCGAGTCGGAGCCAGTGGAATACACGGTCAAGATCGATCGTTACCCGGCACCGTTCGACCTGGGCTTCAGCGTTGTCGACTACATCCCGATCCTCACCGGCAAGGGCATCAACGGGGCGACGGTGGTGGTGACGGACAAGGTGACCGGTGCGCAAGTGGCGCCGCCGGCAACGGTAACATCGCAGAACTGGACGACGCGGCCTGCAAGCCCCTGGGAGCCGAACACGACCAAGGTCGTGCTCGTGGTTCAGAAGAACGGCAGCCTGGAATCCGATCCGGTGGAGATGACCATCAGCGTGCCGTTAGTGGCGCCGCAGATCAGCGTCATCGAGGACGACGGGCTGTCGCCGAAAATCTCCGGCAGATGCTGGCCCGGCGCAGTACTGAGGCTGACCTACAGCGATGACACCACCGTGCATGACCCCGATGGCGCCAGTGGCAACTGGACCTTCAAACGCCCGGCCGGGTTTGCGCCGGACAAGGAGCATACCGTCACGGTGATCCAGACCGTCGCCGGCAATGCTTCGCCGGCGGCCTCGCAAACCTTCCGGGTCAGTCCGGAAAAACTGCTCATCACCGAACCTGCGGAAAACACCGAGGCCGGTCGCACCCTGCTCGTGCGTGGCGAACAGGGGTTCAATGGCGCCACCTTGCAATTGCGTGATGCCCAGTTCGGTTGGGCATTGGGCGCGCCGAAACAACTGACCAGTCAGGGTGCATGGTTCGTTGAACTGAGCGGGCTGGAATTTCGCACCTATCAGATCGATGCCACGCAAACCATCGGCGACCGGCCTTCAGCGCGCAGCGATGTGCGCACTTTCGACGTGGTGCTGCTGCCGCCCGTCATCGAGGTGCCGGCACCGGGTCAGGCCCTGCCGCGCACCGCCATGCTCTCGGGAACCGGCGATCCCTATGGCCAGGTGTCGGTCTGGCGTGAAGGGGTGCCGGAACCGCTGCTCGATAAAATACCGGTCAGTGCCGAGGGCCAATGGCAGGCCGAGGTGGTGCTGCCGGTCGGCACCTACACCCTCAAGGCCAGGCAATTCCTTGATAACAGGGAGTCGAAGGACAGCCCTTCGCTCACCTACCGCGTGGTGCCGGCCGCACCGTTTATCGAAAGCCCGGGTCGGGACACGTCTGTCGGTCGCAGCGTGGTGGTGTCCGGGTTCGGCGATCCGGAGGACACGGTGACGGTGTCGCTGACGAACAGCAAAGGCTCGGTACTGGGCAGCGCCCCGGTGCTCGAGGATCGCACCTGGACGCTGACGCTTGCGCTGAGTCAGGCGGCTGGACGCTACAACCTGCAAGCGGTCTCTTCGCGCGACGGCTACGAGTCGGACGCTTCCGCTGCGCACCCGGTATTGCTTGGCACTTATCTGCCCGGGATTGATGAGCCGGCGGCAGGCGCCTGGGTTGCAGGACAGTTCGAATTGGCCGGCACCGGCCGCGCGGGAGTGGGGCAGGTGGTCAGTTGGTACGACCCCGAACAGATTCTCAGCGCCAACATCGCCGTCACCGCGCAAGGCTGGCGCAGCCAGGGTGGACAAGGCCTGCGCGCCGGTGGCCACTGGTGCCGCTTCCAGCAGACCGTCACCGACGGCGCGGATGGCTCGACCCTGTCCGACTGGGTCGAGAGCGGACGTTTTGACAAGATCGCAACCCCACCGGGAGCCGGCCATGAATGAGCCTGTGATTCGCCCTGTCGAACAATTGCTGTCGCAGGTGTTCGATGCCGAACAACGCAAGACCTACGCCGATCTTTCCACTTACCTTGAGAGCGGCGGTTCGATTTTTCCGCTGGTGGAGCGCGGCGTGCGCGGGCTGGTCCGGGACTATCAGCTGCAGCCCGAGGACGCCCAGGCGTTTCTGCGCAGAGCCAACGCCCTGGCGGTGTTCGTGCGGCGCCAGTTCATTGAACACACGTTGCGCGGTTCGGCCACCCAGCTCACGCGTCCTGACAGCGGGCTGTTGTCGATGGTGAACGGGCCGAGTTTCGAGCAACTGTTCAGCCCCGGATTCGGCGATTTGTGCCCGCCGCAGGCACTGGAATCGATCGCATCGCCGGTGGCCTATCTGATCGAGTTGCTGCGCTGGATCCGGGACTGGATCTTTGCCGAGGGTAAAGCGGGCAAGCTGGATTTGCATGATCGTCGCCAGGACCTGAAGCGTCTGCAGGTCGACTTCAGTGCGGTGCATCAGTCGATCTCGGCGCTGGACATCATCGTGCCGGTGCTGGAAACGTTCATCGAGGCAAACAAGGACAAGGACACGGATCTCGAAGACGCACTGATCGCCGCCCGCTACCCCAACGGCCTGCCTTATTACCAGCATTGGGTCACGCTGGATTTCGCCGCCCGTCAGCAGGGGATGTCGGTGGGCAACTTTGCGCACATGGTGGATCTGGCCTATCCGTATTTTCTTCAGCCCGAGGCCTGGGACAACGATGCTGGACGGGCCCTGAGCCATGCCTCGCGGCTGGGGCCGTACCAGCGTGAGTTACTGACGGAAGCCCCCACCCAGAACGTGGAGAAGGATAGAGAGGCGTATTACCTGCACAATTTTGGCGCGGGGGATTTGGAATGGCAGAACCTCAATCAAGTACCGTTTTTCGGTGAACGCACCCGCCTGAACGCGCAAGAGCTCGAGGCCTTGCTGTCGATTCGCGAGTTCGCCCCGACACGCTCGGCCCATGTCACCTACGCCGCAAGCGCGCCACTGGCGGGTGACGAGAGCCAGCTGAGCGGTTCGGTGTATCTCAATGCTGCCGAATCTCCAGCGCTGAGCATCAACTACAACGACGCAACGTTTGCGCATCGTCTGACCGAGGACCCGGTCCGCATCAATCGCTACGAACGCATGAACCGCAAACTGCGTCTGGATCAATGGCTGGGCTTGCCGCCCGAACAGGTCGATGCCCTGCTGGTGGCGGCGATCAACGCAGAAAAACGCGGTAAGCCGCCACAATTCTCCTGGTGGATTTCCACCCACACGGTGCATGCCGTGGGCCTGTTCCAGTCACTGCGCGAGCGTTATGACTGCCCGGCCGAGGACTTTGCGGCGTTTATCGATGACCTGTCGCTCTATGGCCGTGGCCCGGTGCTCTCGCTGTTCGACCGTACTTTCAACAGTCAGGGCAGCTACCGTCAGCCGTTGTTGCTGGACAAGGGATTGTTTAGCGTGCTGCCGGGGCAAGGCGTGACCGACCTGACCGTCAGCCAGTTGTGCAGTGGCTTGAACATCGACCTGCAGACCTACGCTTATCTGGCGGTGGTCATTGCCCGGGCACATGGGCTGGGTGACCAGCTCACACGTACCCCGGAGGTGATTTCGAGTTTCTACCGTCTGGTGAAATTGCCACGGCTGCTCGGTATTACGCCGGTCGAAGGGGGGCTGATGCTGACCCTGCTGGGCGGTGAGAACTGGCTCAATGGGCTGGCAGGCAAACCGCGCATCATCGAGCGCAGTGACAACGATAGTGTTCCGGACGCGCTCAACCTGATTTATGCGTTGCACTCTTGCGTGTCCTGGTGCCGGGAGCGCGACCTGCCGGTGCAATGGGTATTGCAACAGGTATCGCCGCTTCAGGCATTGGCGGTTGCCTCCGAGGCGGAGCGGAGCCTGTTCGAGCAGCTGCGCAATCTGCTGCCTTCGGCACTGTTCAGCAATGCCGGGTTGCAGGCGGCGGGGGTGCCCTTGCAGCCAGGCCTGGACTGGCTGCATTTTCTCGGTGACCTGGTCGACGCTTCCGGACTGATCGTCAATTCGTTGTTGCCCGAAGCGGACTACCTGAATTTTGCCCGGGAAAAACTCGATCAGGCCATCAAGGACGGGCTCGGTGAGGTCGACGCCGACACGCTTGCGAGTATTGGCGAGCGCATGCTGAACGTGTTGTTGCAGGCGCGGGAAGCACAAGTCTCGGTCGCCCGGGAATGCCTGACGGTGTACACCGGACTTGATGCCGAGCGGGCACTGCGGGTGCTGAGCTGGGCGCAGTCCTCGGTGTATCAGTTGTTGTCGCAGGTGCTCGAACGCGCCGAGCGCGAAGCACTGGAGGCACGTGCCTCGGAGCAGCCGGATCCGTTGCTGAGCCTGTTGGCCGATCTGCGACGGCGCAGTGCGGTGGTGAGCAAGCTGGACCTGAGCGCGCGCCTGCTCGAAGACTTTCTGCAATACGGGCACAAGGCCTGGATCGATCAGGACGACCGTCACCTGCTGTCGATGCGCACTCTGTATTACCTGAGCGTGCTGACCCGGGCGTTCGAGCTGAGCCAGCAGCCGGCGGACAAACTCCTCGACTATCTGCGCCAGGTTCATGCCTTGCCCGGCTCCATCAGCGTAGATGCGCTGCGACTGGCCCAGCAGGCGGCCGTGCAGCGCCTCGCGGCGTTCTTTGACTGGAGCGTGCAGGAAGTGCGTGAGTGCGTCAGCCGCGTGGGGGCGGACGACGCGATCCTGAAGAACCTCAGCCAACTCGACTTGCTGATGCGTATTCGCGTCCTGGCCGAACACAGCGGCATGGACGCCCTGACGATTTTCCTGCTGGGAACCCTGCCGGAAACGGTCGACAAGAGTGCTTATGCAATTGCCGCCGAGCGCGCCTTGCTGAGCATTTCGGAGACGCGCACCCCGCTGGTGTCTTTCGCTGACGAAGTGCCTGAACCCCTCGTCAGCATGACCTGCACCGTCGACAAGACCGAGGTGGTGGCCAACAAGCCGGCAGACAAAATCGTCCTGACCGTGACGCTCAAGGACGCTGCCGACGAGGCGTTGAAAGGGGTCTACGTGTATTGGCAGACCACTTTGGGCACGGTTGCGACTTCCGCTACCGATGCCGACGGCGTGCTGAAGGTCGATTACGTGCCGGGCAAGGTCATGGGGCGAGAGGTGCCGTTGTTCTGGCTGGATCTGATCGACGCCCAACAGGCGCCGCCGCTGCAGGTTCTCGACGATAGCGCGACCCTGGATTTCCCGCCTTCGATGATGGCTCAGGTGCCCGTGGACCCGGTGCCGGCAGGGCTGGAGGTCGAGCTGTATGCGAGCCTGCGCGACAACTACCAAAACCCCGGCCGCCATCGCCCGGTGCGCTGGAACGGCGAGAGCCAGGATCCTTCAGCGGTTCTGGTGTTCCGGCCAGTGCAGAGTCAGACCGATGCGCAGGGCGTTACGCGGGTCTTTGTCTCCAGCCCGACCGGCGGAAAATTCACGATTACAGCCCTGAGCGATGCCAGCAACAGGATGGTCGAGTTCGACGCCATCACGTTCCTCGCGCCAACCACCCGATGAAGCCGTTCGTTGAGGGCGCGTGGATGCCCGTCCTCAGGAGAAACCGACCATGACTCAGCGCAACCTGGCTGAACTGCTGGAAAAACGTCGTACCGCGTTGGTGGAGTACTGCATCGGTCACGTCGCCAAGAGCAAATACGCCTTCGTGAAAACGCCGCAAGACCTGTTCGAGTTGTTGCGCCTGGACCCACTCGACAACTATCCGGTGCAAAGCTCATGGGTGGCCGAGGCGACCAGTTGCGCCCAGCAATTCATCCATGCCGCCTACCGCAAGCTCGAGCCAGGCTACGCCGAGGTCGACTTCGAAAAGGAGCATCTGAAACTCTGGGAGCTGTACAGCAATTTCCCCGACTGGGCGGCGTTGTCGATGATTGCGGTGTACCCGGAAAACTACATCAATCCGTTTGTCCGGCAACGCAAGAGCGGGCTGTTCAAAACCCTCGAGAATGACCTGAACCAGACGCGCCTCAACGGCGACTCGGTGCAACGTGCCCTGCAGAATTATCTCAAGACGTTCGAGCAAACCTGCAACCTCGACGTGATCAGTGCGTGTCTGGACACCGACTCGGCCACGCGCGCGACCTACTATTTTATTGGCCGTCAGCGGGTGCAGCCGTTCCAGTATTTCTGGCGCAAGGCTGACATCGAACTGACGTCCAGTGGCACTGCGATCAATCCGGCCGCCTGGGGTGAATGGCAACCAGTGGATATTCCGGTGGCCGGCAAGGTGCTGGATCTGCGGCCGGTGTTCTGGGGCGGGCGGTTGTGCGTGGTGTGGGCGCAGTGGCGTGAGCGGGAAGAAGCGCAGGACGTGCCGTACAAGCTGGATATCAATCTGGCGTTCATGAATCAGAGCGGCGAATGGTCGGCGCCTCTGAGTCTGAAAAGCACCATTGAGGCCAATGACCTCGGCGAGGACACACGACTGATTGCGACCACGCTGGCGGATGCGCAGCACCCCAAGGGGCGTCTGGGGGTGTTGTTGATCAACGGCACCGGGGTGCTCAAGGCCCATGCGACACGCGATGTGCTGTTTCGCCCGCTGCCCGAGGACGACGGCAGCTGGCTCGATCACCTGGCGGAACACCGTTTCACCGATCAGTTGATCGTCCAGCATCCGCTGACCTCGAAGAGTCAGCCGACGGTGACGGTACAGAGTCAGGACGACAAAGCACTGACGGCTTACTACGCCTTGCAGGTGGTGTTCAACGAGGTGGGAAACCAGGATTTTCTGTGGATCAGGGGCCTGTGCCGAGAGAAGACGCGAGCCGCTGGCAGCGACGTAGAGTTCAAGCTGACGTTCCACAATGGCGCGAGTGGGGATCCCGAAGAGATTACAGTCAAAAAGTCCACCTCTGGCGGCTGGGCCACTGACTGGATGACGCTAAAGCGTTCGACCGGAGGCTTTGTCTCGTCATTCGCTTTCACCCTGAGTAACGCTGACGAAGGCACCAAGAAATTCACCGTGGACTTCACCAACCTGCGCCGTTTCACCGCGCCGACACTGGTAAAAAATTCGCTGGATGCGGCGCAGTTCATCGCCTTCAGACAAGAAGGCATGCTGCAACTCGCGCGTCTGAATTCGCTGTTCGGCCCGGCACTGGTCGAGCGCAGCCAGATATCCGTGGATGCCGTGCTCGAGTGGGACAGCCAGTTTCTCGTGGAGCCGCCACCGGCCGACGGTACGATCAGCGAGCCCAACGGGGCATTCGACGGCGCCAACGGTCTGTTCTTCTGGGAGCTGTTCTTCCATCTGCCGCATCTGGTGGCGACGCGCTTGCGGGCCGAGGATCGTTTTCTCGAAGCACAGAACTGGCTGCATCACCTGTTCGATCCCCAGGCAAGGGCCAACACGAGCGAGCCGCAGAGACCCGACTACTGGCGCTGCCGCCCGTTGGTCGCGGCGGGGAATGCCGGCTGCGAGGCCGTGAGGTTGACCGATCCGGATGCCATCGCCTACGCCAGCCCGCGGCACTATCAGATTCTGGTGTTCAGCGAGTACGTGAAAAACCTCGTCGCCTGGGGTGACTGGTATTACCGTCAACTCACCCGTGATGCGCTGGTGGCAGCCAAGCTGTGTTACGTGCAGGCCGAATTCCTCATGGGCAAGGCACCGTCTGCAACGGTCGTCACCCGTTGGGAGACGCAAAGCGTGGAAGCGTTGCTGGCAAAGAGCGCAACGCGTCCGGCACTGGAAAAGTTCGAGCAGGAGCTGGTGTTTTCTCTGGCCGATGTGCCACCGGCCGCCGACGCCCCGCCGCTGATGGGGCTGCTGGCGAACGAACCGTTCAAGTGTCCAATCAACGAGCAGTTGCTGGAGCTGTTCGACTTGCCAGTCCAGCGCCTGAACAACTTGCGTAACAACCTGACCCTGGACGGCAAACCGCTGGATGTGCCGCTGTTCAGTCCGCCGACCGATCCCGATCAATTGCTCCGTGACCTGGCCAGCGGCGGCGGTGCCCCACGCCCGATGGGCGGCCGTCTGGTGGTCGGCGCGTTTCGCTGGCGCGTCACCTATGAAGCGGCGTTGCGCGCGGTGCAGACCTTGCAGGAATACGGCAATCAGGTCTTGCGCCTGATCGAACAACGCGACCGCGCCGAACTGGAAGAGATTCAGCAGGAATATCTGGGCGAACTGGAGGCGTACGCCCGCACGGTTCAGGAGCAGTCGCTCGAGCAGCAGCAGGCCCAGGTGACGGCGCTGAGCCAGAGTCGCAGCATGGCGCAGGAGCGCGCCGACCGGTTCCAGGCCTGGTTCGATGAGCACATTACCGACACCGAATATGAGGTCATGGAAAAACTGCAATCGGCCAAATGGCTGAATTTCGGCACGATGGCGATCAATAGTGGTGGTGCGGCGCTGGCCGTCGGGCCGTGCATATTCGGCGTCGCCTCCGGCGGCATGCGCTTCGACGCGATCGCCAATGCGCTGGTCTTCGGCCTGCAGATCAACGCCACGGCCATGCAGATAGACGCCGAAAAACAGGCACTGATCGAGAGCTATCGCCTGCGACGCCGGGAATGGGAACTGCAGCGCGATCAGGCACGAGCGGAAGTGCGAGCCATCGATGAACAGCTCAACGCGCAGACGTTCGCGCTGGGCGCCGCCAGGGCCAGTCTCGAACAGACCCTGCGCCGCAACAGCCAAGCCCAGTCTCTGTACAACTTCCTGAAAAAACGCGCCAGCAACGCCGAGCTGTTCGGCTGGCTGCTGGGCCAGCTCAAGGCGTTGCACTATCAGGCCTACGATGCGGTGGTCAGCCTGTGCCTGAGTGCTCGCGCGGCGCTGAGCGCCGAAACCGGTGAATATGAGGTCGGCGATCCGTTGCCGCGGGTCTGGCAGGACAATCGCCATGGGCTGACGGCCGGCGAGCATCTGCGCGAGTACCTGTTGCGCATGGATCGCCAGTACCTGCAAAGCCATGAGCGGCGTCTGGAACGGGTCAAGACGGTGTCGCTGCGTCGCCTGTTCGATGATGCCAGCGATCCGCAGGCCGGGTTTGCTGACTGGGCTCAGGCGCTGGCCGACTTGATCGACAAGGGCACGCTGGAGTTCCAGCTGACGCAGTTGCTGTTCGACCGCGACCATCCGGGGGAATACTGCCGGCTGCTCAATCTGCTCGAAGTCGATATGGCGGTGCTGGTCGGGCCGTATGAGGATATCCAGGCCACCTTGTTGCAGATCGGCAGCATGACCGCGACCAAGGCTTCGGCAGCGTCGGTGGCGTATCTGCATCAGCCCACGGGCAAGGTCGCTCCGGCCGATGTGCAGTTCAATCTGCGCAGCGGCCAGCAGATCGGCCTGTCGGTGGGCCTGGCCGACAACGGCATGACAGCGATCAGACCGGACGAAGGTCTGCTCAACCCCTTCGAGAACACCGGAGCGGTGTCGCGCTGGCAGTTGAACTTTCCGTGGCCGAAAAACCAGCCGCAGGCGTCGATGCTCAACTCGGTCACTGACATCATCGTGCGCGTGCGTTATACGGCGAAAGCCGGCGAGCCGACTTTCACCCTGGCGGTCAAGGATCTGGTCACCCGGACCATGGCTTCGCGTCAGCCACGTAACGGCAAAGGAGCAGGCAATCATGGTTGATCGGGACATCGAGGCCAATCAAAGCCTGATACTCAACGGTGACTTCAACGAAGGTTTCAGTAGCTGGACAAAGGGCGGCAACACGGCGGAGGTGGTGATCGCGGGGGAGCTTTACGACGGCACGATGATCAAGTTCCTTGCCGCCGCCAATCGGGGCACGGCTGCGCAGGAGGTCACCTTGCCTGTCGAGCAAGGCTCCGGCGCCCGTTATGTGTTGAGTTTCCTGTGTGAAACGCGCCACGCCAATCCGGGCACGCTGAGCATCACTACGCTGGAGGGCACGCCACTGGCTGAAATTCCCCTGCCGCCGGGCAACCCGGAGCGACTGGCTCGTATCGACAGCGGACAGCCTCTGGACTTCGTGCCAGTCAGTTACAACATTCCGCTCGATCTGCCGCTGCCGCGCCAGCAGAAGATTCGCGTCACCGTGATCTCGCCGGTGAACGAAAACCCTGAGGAGTATTACCGCAAGGTCTGCATCACCCGCATTCATCTGGGGATACACCTGGCACCGTTGGTGCCGCACAGATTTGTGCTGGATCGTGAGCACCTGTCAGCGAACGCGCCGCTGTATCTGTGTCTGGGCGCCGACGGCAGCTTCCAGCATCAGCTCGAATGCGTGACCGCGCCCGACAGCCCGTGGCAGTACACCCCGGTCGCCCTGACCAGCGACGACAATCCGCAAGGCGCCGTGCGCGCAACACCGGACTGGGGCGTCGCGCAGCCACTCGAATCGTTTTGGACGCTGTATTGCCCGCTGCTCGAAGGTCAGGAGCCCTTTGTGTTCACGGCCAGTCTGGTCAACCAGTACAGCGCCGAACCGTACCCGATCGAGGTTTCGCTGGGGCATCACCGCCTGGTGTTCAGCGATGTGCTGGAGGCCGCGTATTACCCGGTGCTGGAACTCGCGCAATCGGTGCGCCTCGGGGTTCGGGTGGCCTCGTTTTACACCGGCCAGTATCTGGCCGGGCGCACCGTGACCTGGACGAGCGAAGGGCAGGGGATTGTCGGGACGGCATCCACCGATGCCGAGGGCTGGGCGTACCTCGATTATCGGCCCAAAGCCGCAGGCACGTTCGCCATCGAGGCGTCGGTGGCCAGTCCCTACTATGCCGCCGGGGTTGAAACCACGAACCTGGAGGTCCAGGTCCTGGCGACCGATCCATGGGCAGACCTGCTGGCAGTGGTCGAGGACAATGCCTTGCCCTGGGCGCAGAAGACCGGTTATCCCAACCGGGGTTCGACGTATCCATTGAGGGTGCGGGTGCCGCCGGTTTTGCGCGCGACGACGCTGGCGCTGCATTGGCAAGGCACTTCTGCCGGACAGTTGGGCGTGCAGGTGCAGCCGCAGCTGGAGCAACCGGTGGCGGTCGGCGCAACGGACTTGAACTGGGTCCTGACCTGCGACGATCAGCTCGATGGTCGCTTCGAGTTGCAACTGCGCTGTTCGAAACTGCTGTTGCCCTCGGACTGGAAGCCGATGTCGCTGGCGCGCAATGTGGTGCGCATCGGCGCCGTGCAGGAGGCGAATAAATTTCCGGTGGTGGATGAGGACGAAAGCGTCCTGCTGCGGGTGCAGGTGGTGCATGTGCTCACCAGCGGCGATGGTGATCCGGTCAACCATGCGCTGGTGGACTGGGACACGCCCGAGGGCACGATCTCGACGGTGAGTGGCAGTGGCGGCTGGGCCAGCGTGCTCTATCAGCCGAGCCGTGCCGGTGAGCACGTGGTGACCGCCCGTGTGCGTGCGCATGCCGAGGCTGTCGTGACGCAGCGAGCGTTCGCAGTGAGGGCACTGGCGAGCAATCCGTGGAAGCGCGAGGTGCGGATTCTGTTCGACGACGTCGAGGTGGATCTGGTCGAGTTGGGGCTGCTGTGCTGGAAGGGCACAGCGCATACCTTGAAACTTGTGCCGAACCCCGGCAGTCCGCTCATCAATTATTCCATCACCCTGGACTGGCGGGGCGAGGATCCGCACATCGGGCTGTCGGTCAGCGACCTCGGCGTTCCCAGAATACTTGGCGAAGGCCTTGAGTGGACGTTCAGTTCACAGCAGGGCAGCAGTCTCAGCAGCCTGTTCGCGTTGCAGTTGTCGGTGAATTACATTTCGGTACCACGGGAATTGTTCGGACGCCTGATTGCCACTGATCTGGCACAAGAACTGTCGGTGATGCTCGATCAGGTACCCGGCACGCCGGGCGAGTCGATGTTCTATCCGTGTCTTGGCGCGCGGCACACTCTCAGGTTCCTGCCCAATCCGTTGAGTCCGTTGGTGGGACTTGAGGCCTTTCTGGAGTGGCAGGGCACGCCACCCGCAGACCTGAACGCCGTTGTCGAGCCGGCGCTTGAGCTGGCGCAGACCCTCGCCGATGGCGGCACCGGGTGGACGCTGGATTTCGCCGCCAGTGCCGCTGCGGGGCAATTTTCACTGCTGCTGCGCCTGCCTGGATTGGCCCGGGCAACGCCAGTGAATGCAATGCAGCTGGATCACAATAAAGTGAGGATTGAAGGCTGGCGCGAAACCCCGGTCGATCCGGTGATCAATCAGGATGCCGCCTGGCAATGGGTGCAAGTGGTGTCAGCGTTTACCGGCGAGCCAGTGACAGGCGTCGCGGTGCGCTGGCACGCCGCCAATGCAGATCAGGTCGTCGATACCGATGCGTTCGGCTGGTCGGGTTTTGCCCTGGCACCCACCTCCGCAGGTCAGCACCAGGTCGTGGCACAGCTGCTCAGCCGTTTCGATAATTACCAGGAGCAGCGCGAACTCAGGGTCACGGCGCTGGCAAGTGATCCCTGGCAAGGTGTCAGCGTGCGCTTCGATGGCCATCTCGAGCAGACCTGGGGCGCGCGCACCTACTTCCCGCGGCGTTCGGGCAATCACGTGCTCGAGTTGTTGATCAAGGAGGACAGTCCGCTGTTGCAGCAGGAGCTGACGCTGGGGCTGACCGGCACCGGGCCTGCGCAACTGGGGCTGACATTCGAGCCCGCACTGGGTGTCCCCCGTCAGCCATCGGCACTTGGTTTTCGCTACACGCTGCGATGCGCCGACCTCATGGATGGAGGGTTCGCCCTGCGCCTGAGCGCCGCGCGTCTGGCCAGCCTGTCACCGGCCAATGCGATGTCGCTGGGCACCGGCGAGCAAGTGCTCAAACTGCTCGCCGGCAGCACCGTTCAGCAAGTGCTGGAGTGGGGGCAGACACTCGTCGAAGAGGTCCGGGTCGTCTCATCCATCACCGGTCAAGGCATCGCCGGCGTCGTGGTGACGTGGCGCAATACAGAGCTGGGAACGTTGACCAGTCTGACTGACTTTTACGGCATGGCGAGGGTGCAGTTCAAACCGCAGATTCCAGGTGCCTCCATGCTGACGGCAACGGTGGGGGATGCGTTGCATTCAGAGTCGATTGCCTTGGCGTATACGCTCGAGGAACCGCGGAAAATCAGTGAGCTCATCATGCTGGAATCTGCGGTTTATCCCGGTGCGCAAGTGCTCGCCCAAGCGACGATTGTCTCGGCGATTGGAGGGCAGCCGCTCAGCGGCGTTGAGGTCATGTGGACGTTTGCGGAGGTTGCCCTTCCTTCGACAGTCACCGATGCCGCAGGCCGGGCGATCGTACGGTTCAATCTTGATACCTCCGGCATCCGGGCCTTGGCCGCGACAGTGCGGGGCGGCGAGGGCGGGTGGGACTACGCGCTGCTGGCGCTGGCTGTTGAAAACGGCCCGATCATCCAAAGGTTTTCGGCTGATCGCACAGTGGTCTATCCCCGGCAACAGTTTTCAGCGCAGGTCACGGTGGTCAGATCTGACGATGGGCGCGGTTGGGGCGGGCTCGGCGTCGTTTGGGATTTTGCCGGTGGCCGGAAGTCTTCCGTCACAGGGCCTGATGGCGGATCCACCGCCAGTAACTTCCTGGCGAATGAGCCAGGCGTCTTCCCGCTGACAAGTTCCGTTGTCGATTACCCCTACTCGAGATCAATCGATATCGAGGTGGTCGGGCCGGATTCGGCGCGCATCAGCGACATGAAAAAATTAAGCGCGGGCGTTTTCCAGGTGCTCATTACCGATGGACGCCAAGTGCCATTGGCACGCAAAACAGTGTTCTGGCGTCTGGACAACTCGCAACTCGAGTCGACGATCACGGGCGAGGATGGCAGAACCTCCATCGACATTCAGTTCCAGACGGGCACCAGGGTGTACGCGGGCATTGAAATAGGGATGAGCAGTCAACTGTACGAATTCGCGCTGGATTTCTGAGGACTCATCGTTTGATCAGATAACGCCGGCACGCTTCCAGCTCAGATAGCGGTTCACCAGCCCCGTGCTCAACTCGCCGGGGCGCACATCCAGTACCTGCACGCCGTGAGCGGCCAGGCGCTCATGCAGTTCGGCCCGGGCATTGAGGTAGTCCACGGTGCCGCAGTAGGCGAGGGCTTCGGGCAGCGTCTGAACCGGGGAATTGCGCACGCGGTCGAGGGTTTCCTCGCGCAGACTGACCACCAGCACTTGATGCTGCTGGCCCAGACGTTTGACGCTGGCGAGCAGATCTTCGTCGTCCTCGTCACGCAGGTTGGTCAGCAGAATGATCAGCGCCCGGCGCTTCTGGCGGGCCAAGAGATGATTGGTCGCCGTTGAATAGTCAGCAGGACGCTGACTGCTGTCGAGATCGTAGACGGCATTGAGCAGGACCTTGAGCTGACTGGACCCCTTGATCGGCGCCAGATAACGCGGTTGATCGACGGCGAACGTGCACAACCCCACCGCATCGCCCTGGCGCAGTGCCACGTGGCTGAGCAGCAGGCAAGCGTTGAGCGCATGGTCGAAATGCGCCAGCTCGTCATCCTGGCTGCGCATGCGTCGGCCGCAGTCGAGCAGGAACATGATCTGCTGGTCGCGCTCGTCTTCGTACTCGCGCGCAATCGGCGTGCGCTGGCGGGCGGTGGCTTTCCAGTCGATCTGGCGCAGGCTGTCGCCTTCGCGGAATTCACGCAGCTGATGAAACTCCTGGCCCTGGCCACGACGCTGGCGTTGACGTACGCCGAGCTGGCTCAGCCAGTTGTCCACCGCCAGCAATTGCCCGCCGTAGAGCTTTGCAAAGTCCGGGTAGACGCGGATATCACTGCTCACTTCCAGCAGGCGTTGGCCTGTCCACAAGCCGAAGGGGCTGGGCAGATTGATTTCGCAATGCCCGAAGTTGAAGTGACCGCGCTTGAGCGGACGCAAGCGGTAGCCGACCTCGCTGAATTGTCCGGGTTGCAGCTCGACCGGGAGCGGCAGGTTTTCGAAACTCAGACCCTGGGGCACGTGGTCGAACATCTTCACGGCGACCGGCGCAGTGAAATCGTGACTGACCTGCAGCCGTACTTCACTCCAGCGACCCAGTGCCAGATTGCCGGGCATCTGGCGTTTGATCCGCGGCGAGGGCAAGCGCCTGAGGCGTAACGCATCGATGATCGCCAGCACCAGCAGAGCCAGGAGCAAGCCCCAGTTGATCGCCGAAAGGCTGGCGGGGGTCGGGATGTCGAGCGCCTGCACGGTGCCCAGCAGCGTGCCGCCGGCCAGCAGAACAGCGAGCCAGATCAGCAGCAGGCGTGACGGTTTCACAGGCGTGGCGCCGGCACTTGGTCGAGCAGTTGCTGCAGCACCTGATCGACCGGCAGACCTTCGATGTCCAGTTCCGGCGCCACCCGCACGCGATGGCGCAGCACTGCGAGCGCGCAGCCCTTGATGTCATCGGGAATCACGAACTCGCCGCCGCGCAGCAACGCCCGGGCGCGGGCGCAACGCACCAGCGCAATCGAGGCACGCGGCCCGGCACCGAGGGTCAGGCCTGGCCAGGAGCGGGTGCTGCGCGCCAGGCGCACCGCGTAATCCAGCACTTGATCGTCGATCGGCAAGTCGCTGGCGATGCGTTGCAGGGCCTGCACGTCCTTGGCCTGCAACACGGTGCGCAGCGGCTGCACGTCGAGCATGTCGGCGCGGGTCGAGCGGCTGACCTGGCGCACCATGTTCAGCTCTTGCTCGGCCTCCGGGTAATCCATACGCACCTTGAGCATGAAGCGGTCGAGCTCGGCTTCCGGCAATGGATAAGTGCCTTCCTGCTCGATCGGGTTCTGGGTGGCGAGCACCATGAACGGCTGGGCGATCGGCAGCGCCCGGCCTTCGAGGGTGACCTGGCGCTCCTGCATCGCTTCGAGCAACGCCGCCTGGGTTTTTGCCGGGGCGCGGTTGATCTCGTCGGCCAGCAGCAAGTTGGTGAACAGCGGCCCCTTGCGCAGCTTGAACTGCTCGGTGTGCAGGTCGTACACCGCGTGGCCGGTGACGTCGCTGGGCATCAGGTCCGGGGTGAACTGGATGCGCGCGAACTCGCCGCCGAAACAACGCGCCAGCGCCCGCACCAGCAAGGTCTTGCCCAGTCCCGGAACGCCTTCGAGCAGCACGTGGCCGCCGGCGATCAGCGCGGTCAGCACATCGTCGATCACGCCGTTCTGGCCGATCAGGGCCTTCTGCAATTCGCCGCGCACCGCTTGCGCCAACTGGCTGGCACGCTGGCGTTGCTGGGCGGCGTGGCTGGCGCTGCCGGGCTCGATCTGTTCACTCATAGCGTGTTCCTCAAGGTTTGCAGGTGGGCCACCTGGCGACTGAAATCAGCGCTGCTCATGCGCTGTTTCGATACCGGGCTCAGGGCCTGGCTGATGGCGCGGGTCGGTTGACGGGTCAGGCGCGACAGCACCAGCCATTGCTCGGCCACGTTCAATTGGTCGAAACCGGGATACCGGCGGCGGGCGCGGCGCAGCACGTCCTGTTGCAGGGCTTGCAACAGCGTGTGCTGACCGTTGTGGCGCAGGATGAAATCGGCACTGGCGCGCAGGTGTTCCTGCAACTGGCGACGGCCACGCTGAGCGCGTGCCTGCAAAGGCCCGTGGCGCACACCGAGGTGCCACAGGGCCAGACCGATCAGCGCCAGCAGGGCGACGATGGCTTGCGGGAAGTAACGCCAGAGCAAGCTCGGCAGCCCCTCGTGTAGCGTGTTGAAAATCAGCGTGACGTCGGTGTCGGCGCTCAGGTACCAGAGCAGCCAGGCGTTGTCGTGTTTGCTGATGGCCGGGGTCTTCCACAGCTCGGCATCGGTGACCACGGTGACCGAGCCGAGGCCGTACGCCAGTTGCATCATGTGCGTGGCCTTGGCGCTGTTGGCCCAGGCCTGGGCGAGATTCTTCGGGTCTTCCAGATGGAACGCGGTGTCGAAACCGGCGTAGGCCGGCGCGTCCTCGTTTTCCAGATAAAGTTTGGTCAGGTTCGGGTACGGATCATCGGCCAGCTCCGCCGGCGGCTCCTTGAGATCCTTGCTCAGGGACTGGTGCAACTGCACCCGGTCCAGCAACAGGTCAGCGCTTTGTCTGGCCTGCTGATCCCACAGGGCTTCGGCGACGAACACCAGCCGCCCACCGGCGCGGGCCCAGTTCAACACCTGATCGACCTGCCGCGGGGTCATGCGCGAACGCTCGCCGAACAACAGCAGGGTGTGCCGACGCGGATCGATGTCGGGCAGCACCGCCAGCGTTTCGGCGTGGCCGACGTTGAGGCCGCGCTCGCGCAAAAACATTTCTGCCGCCAGATAAGGATTGGCCTGCGCCTGGGGCGAGGGGCCGTGATCGATCACTTCCTGATAGGGCCGCGCCTTGAGGTACAGATAAACGCTCAACGCCGCGAGCAGGGCGACCATCAGCCCGCCGAGCAGCCACGCGTTGCGCCGGTTCAAGCGCGCGCTCCCTGCTCGAACAAGGCGCGCCAGCCGTCACACAGTTCCTGTTGCAGATGTGCCGCCGGTACGCGGTGCCCGTAGGCCATGTTCTGCCAGTGCTGTGTCAGGCTGCGACTGAACGCCAGCAGTTCAGGGTGCTGCAATTGCTCGACCCGCAGCAGCACCTGATGCTCGGTGTCGGCGGGTTTCAAGGTCAGGGCAAAATCGTGCAGCAGACGGCTGAGCAAGCCGCGATAGAGCAGGCCCAGCGCCGCGCGGGGCTGGGTCTGCCAGAGTTGTTCGGCGCTGGCGGCGATGTCGTCGGGCAAGGATTGCGGGGTCAGGTCCAGGCCAAATGCTTGTTGCGGCGCAGGTGGCCTGACGCGGGCGGGCAACTTCGCCCGGCGACTGACGAAGGTGCGCAGAAACTCGCGATAGCGCCAGATCAGCCAGCCGACGGCCGTGAGCAACGCGCCCCACAGCAGCACTTCGATCAACACCGCCAAGGCATTGAAGCGCTGACTGTCCAGCCAGCCGAGCAGGGTTTTCAGCCATTGCGGAGGCTCGCCGGGTTTGCCCTCGGCCGGGGTGGCCGGGTCGTCGCCAAAGCGGTAGCGGGTCACGCTTTCCTTGTTCTTGAACGGCGGTTGTTCGAGCAGCGCCTTGATGCTGTCGTGCGCAGCCTGACTGGTCAGCGGTTGGTGCAGCAGGCGGGGTGCCTCCGGTGCGCTGGCCGGGGCATCCGCCCACACCGGTGGCACCGCCGGCAGCCACAGACAGACCGCCAGCAGCAGACCCAGAGCGCTGCTGTTCAAGCGCTGGCGCAAACGACGGAATACCAACTCGATGTCCCACGCTTCCAGTGCGGTGCGTCGGTTCAGATACAGGCTGAAGCCGCAGGCGACATAAATCGGTTCCCAGACCACCAGCACCAGCGCGTAGAAGGCGTTGGTCAGGTGTTCCAGCCAACGCCAATGATGATCGGCGTCGAGGATCAGCGATTGCCAGTCCCAGTCGGTTTCAATCTGCTGCGGCAGCAGCATGTAGAACAGCACCATCAGGCCGATCCACAGCGCGGTCTCCAGATGCATGCCGATGATCGTCAGCCATTGCGCAGCGCCGGCATTGCGTTGCAGCAACACCTGCAAGCGTTGCTGGCGAGCGGTGCCGTCGAGGCCTTCGAGTTGCACCACCGGCAGCAGAAAGCTTCGACTCAGGCTCAGGCGGCGCCAGGTCAGGCTGGCCAGCAGTTGTGGTTTGAGCAGTCGCGGAAATTCGCGCAGGGCCTGTTTCAGAGTGGGCGTTTCGCCGAACAGGGCCTTGGACAGGATGTACAGCGGCAGGCGTTCGTAGGCCGGTTTCAGCCACCAGAAAATCAGTATCGCCAGCGACGGCGAATCCCACAGCAGCAGACTGAGCACGACGAACAGCGGCAGGGTGACGATGGCCCAACTGGTCATCAGCAGCCGACGATGCTGCTGGCTCATGAGCACGCCCAGGTCCATGGCTTCCCAGGTGCTGCGCGGGCGGATCGCTACAGTGGCATCACTCAGGCGCATGGCGGGTCGTTCCGGCGAACAGCAGATAGGCCGCCACGGCGATCCACAACGCGGCACCGACCGCATATTTGATCGGCGGTGTAACCCCGGTCCGCGACGACCAGTACGCTTCGATGAACGCCGCGATCAGCAGGAACAGCATGACCCCGCACACCAGCAGCACGCTTGTGCGCGCGGCGGTTTTCAGTGCTTCACCGCGCGTCAGGCGTCCGGGCGCGATCAACGCCCAGCCGAGTTTCAGGCCGGCGGCACCCGCCAGTGCAATGGCGCTCAGCTCGAAAGCACCGTGGCCGATCACGAACGACCAGAACGTCTGCCCGAAACCGATTTCAGTCAGATGCCCGGCCACCGCACCGATGATCAAGCCGTTATAGAGGAGGAAAAACGCGCTGCCCACGCCCAGCAGCAAACCGCTGGCGAAGGTCTGAAAGGCGATGCCGATGTTGTGCATCACGTAGTAGCCGAACATCACCCAGTCTTCACTGGCCGCGCGTTCGGCCGAACGCCCGAGGTGCCCGGCCACCGGGTCGTACATGCTCTGCATCTCGCGCACCTGTTCGGCGGGGATCAGGTTGTAGACCCGTTCGGGAAAGGCATACACCAGCAAGGCAAAACCGATCAGGCTGCCGAAAAACACCAGGCCGGCGGCCAGCACAAAGGGCCATTCGGCGCGCACCAGCCGGGGGAAGTCAGCGAGGATGAAACCCAGCAGGTTGGCGCCGAAGCGGCTGCGGTGCCGATAGAGCTGCTGATGGCCGCGCAACACCAGTTGTTGCAGCGAGTCGGTCAGAAAACTGCTGTAGCCACGCTCCTGTGCCAGCGCCAGATGCTGGCACAGGCGTCGATAAGCCTTGGGGAAAGTGGCCACTTGCGAGGTGTCCTTGCCATGTTCGAGGCGTTCGAGCGCCAGCGTGAAGCGCTCCCATTCGGCCTTGTGGCGAGTTTCGAAAAGACTCTGCTTCATGTCGGCCCCAACAAGCCGCGGGCGATACCGTTGAGTTCGCTGACCGCTTTGGGCGCCGAAATGTGCAGCGGCTGGGCGAGCAGCGCGGCCAGCTCGTTGACCCGCGCTGGCGACAGTTCGCCCTGGCGTTCGGCGAAGGCGAGCAGGGCGCGTTGTTCGCTGAGGGTGAGCGGGACGGGCGAGCGGCGCGGCTGGGCGTCGGGCAGTTGCGGGCGTGCGAGTGGGCGTTCGCTGTAGACCACCAGGGTGCCGGCGGCGATGTCGCCCAGGCGTTTGAAGGTCGGGTGCTGCAGGCAACTGATCGCCCCGAGGAAATAACCGAACGGCAGCAGGTCGACGAAACGCAACAGGTTGCGCAGCAGCGAGGCCGACCAGCCGATCGGTGTGCCGTCATCGTGGATCACCCGCAGGCCCATCCATTGCTTGCCCGGCGAACGGCCCTGACGCAGCACTTCGAACAGCACCATGTACCACCAACTGACGGCAAACAGCAGCAGCGAACCCAGGCCCATGCCGAGCTGACCGAGAAATGCCAGCAACAGGAACAGCACGCCGAGGATGGCTCCGCGAATGCCCAGGTCGATGCCGAAGGCGAGGCTGCGCACCATCAGGCCGGCCGGGCGCAACGGCAGGTCGATGCCCTCCGGGGTTTCCACTTGATAGCGGGTATCGAGTGGCGGGTTCAGCGGTGCTTTCCGTGGCGCTGCTGTGTTCTCGAGCATGGGCTACCTGATGGGGCCGGATCGGGAGGCGAGGTCTGTCCGATGCTAGCAGCCTCTTGGGGGAAAACGACATCACTATGTATTGCACATCGTGTGGCGCGCGCGAGTTGAATGACACAGCGCTGGCCGCGATGCGGGTTCAACGCCTAGACTTTGCCGATCTTCAGTTCAGGAACCGCCCGTGACTTCAATCTTCTGGTACGACTACGAAACCACCGGCATCAATCCGCGCAACGACCGTCCGCTGCAGGTCGCCGGGATTCGCACCGACCACGACCTCAATGAAATCGACGAACCGGTCAACCTCTACTGCCAGCCCAGCGAAGACATCCTGCCGCACCCGGCGGCCTGCGCGATCACCGGCATTACCCCGGGGCAACTCGCCGAGCACGGTCTGAGCGAAGCCGATTTCATGACCCGTGTGCATGCACAACTGGCGACGCCCGGCACTTGCGGCGCGGGTTACAACACCTTGCGTTTCGACGACGAGATGACCCGCTACAGCCTGTACCGCAACTTCTTCGACCCGTATGCCCGCGAGTGGCAGGGCGGCAACAGTCGCTGGGACCTGATCGATGTGGTGCGTGCCGCGTATGCGTTGCGCCCGGACGGCCTGGTCTGGCCGACCGATGACGAAGGCAAGGTCACCCTCAAACTCGAACGTCTGACGGCCGCCAACCATATCGACCATGGGCATGCGCACGAAGCGCTGTCGGACGTGCGCGCCACCATCGCGCTGGCGCGGTTGATCCGCGAGAAACAGCCGAAGTTGTATGACTGGCTGTTTCAATTGCGCAGCAAGCAGAAGGTCATGGATCAGATTCGTCTGTTGCAGCCGCTGGTGCATATCTCCGGACGCTTTTCGGCGGCGCGGCACTATGTCGGTGTAGTGCTGCCATTGGCCTGGCATCCGCGCAATCGCAATGCGCTGATCGTCTGTGACCTGCACCTTGATCCGCAAGGCTTGCTGGATCTGGACGCCGAAACCCTGCGCCAGCGCCTGTACACCCGCCGTGACGACCTCGCCGAAGGTGAACTGCCGGTGCCACTGAAACTGATTCACATCAATCGCTGCCCGGTGGTGGCGCCGTTGTCGGTATTGCGCGCCGACGATCAGCAGCGCCTGGGCCTGGACATGGCGCTGTATCAGGCACGTGCGCTGCGGCTAAGTGACGCACAACAAGTTTGGAAAGATAAAGTCGCGGCGATTTACGCCAGCGAAGACTTCACGCCGAGCGAAGATCCGGAACAGCAGTTGTACGATGGATTTATCGGTGATCGTGACCGGCGTCTATGTGAGCAAGTGAGGACGGCGGATCCGGCACAATTAGCGCAAGAACACTGGCCGTTCGATGATGAACGTCTGCCGGAATTACTCTTTCGATATCGCGCACGCAACTTTCCCGATACGTTGAATTCCGAGGAGCAAGAACGCTGGAGAATATTCTGTCAGCAGCGTTTGTCCGAGCCGCAAATGGGCGCGCCTAATACCCTGCAATCTTTTGCCGAGGCCGCGCAGCAATGGGCGCTTAGTGCTACGCCGATACAGAATCAAGTGCTCAATGAGTGGCAGAATTATGTCGAGGCATTGCGCAAACGTTTGAATCTTTGAAATCGAACATAGTGTGCCCATGAAATGCCGGGCATAAAAAAACGCCAGCGTATGCTGGCGTTTTTCATGGGCCGCAGAATCAGTCTGCGGCAGGCGTTGCGGCTTAGCCCAGCAGGGTAGCCCAGCCTTCAACCACGTCACCGCCCCACTTGGCTTTCCACTCTTTCAGAGTCTTGTGGTTGCCACCTTTGGTTTCGATGACTTCGCCGTTGTGCGGGTTTTTGTATTGTTTAACTTTGCGCGCGCGCTTGGTGCCGGTAGTTTTTACTGCGGCGCCACGGGTACCTTTGGTTTTCGATTCCGGATCCAGCAGGGCGATGATGTCGCGCAGGGACTTGGAGTATTCGCCCATCAGGGTGCGCAGTTTGCCTTCGAATTCCAGCTCGGCTTGCAGTTTGTCGTCTTGCGACAGGTTCTTCAAACGGGCTTGCAGCTCTTTGATTGCTTCTTCGGTGGCGCGATATTCGTTGATCAAGGACATGGTAACTACCTTATGCGGATGTGTTGAATGGCAGGGGACAGTGCCGCAATAATAGTCAGGCTGTTTCATCAAGTAAACATTTAACCGGATTTTTTATTTGAATTAGTTACGTGAAATAACCGGTAAATTGAATGGTCATTTAAATAATGTGATGCATTCATCACGATTATTCACAATTATCTGCTCGAACAGCGTCACGGCAGTGCCATCACATTGGCGCGCCGGACGATCGGACTCCTTGAGTCGCGCCGTCTCGGGGGAATCGGTCATCAATACTGCAGTTTCCGCGCACAGTCGCTAGAATGGCCGCCTTTGCGAAGTTCTGGAGTTTTTCCCCCATGCGCACCTTTCGGTTGGTGATTTCCTGCCCTGACCGCGTTGGCATCGTTGCCAAAGTCAGTAACTTTCTGGCATCCCACAACGGTTGGATCACCGAAGCGAGCCACCACTCGGATAATCAGAACGGCTGGTTCTTCATGCGTCACGAGATCCGTGCCGATTCGCTGCCGTTCGGTATTGAAGTACTGCGCGAGAAGTTTGCGCCGATCGCCGAAGAGTTCTCGATGGACTGGCGCATTACCGATACCGAACAGAAGAAACGCGTAGTGCTGATGGCCAGCCGCGAATCCCACTGTCTGGCAGACTTGCTGCACCGCTGGCACAGCGACGAGCTCGATTGCGAAATCTCCTGCGTGATTTCCAACCACAATGACCTGCGCAGCATGGTCGAGTGGCATGGCATTCCTTATTACCATGTCCCGGTCAATCCGCAGGACAAGGAGCCGGCCTTCGCCGAAGTCTCGCGTCTGGTCAAGCAGCACGACGCCGAAGTGGTGGTGCTGGCGCGCTACATGCAGATCCTGCCGCCGGCCCTGTGCCGCGAATACGCACACAAGGTGATCAACATTCACCACAGCTTCCTGCCGTCGTTCGTCGGTGCCAAGCCGTACCATCAGGCGTCGCTGCGCGGCGTGAAGCTGATCGGCGCGACCTGCCACTACGTGACCGAAGAGCTGGATGCCGGCCCGATCATCGAGCAGGACGTGGTACGCGTCAGCCACAGCGACAGCATCGAAGACATGGTGCGTTTCGGCCGTGACGTCGAGAAGATGGTGTTGGCCCGTGGTCTGCGCTATCACCTCGAAGACCGCGTGCTGGTGCACGGCAACAAGACCGTGGTGTTCTGATCGGTCTGAAAGTCTGCGGTTGAAAAATCAAGGGTCTGGGCGTTCAATCGTCCAGGCCCTTTTTCATTTCATCCCTGAGGAACTGCCCATGAGCGATCCACTGGACAAAGCCACTTCCAAAGCGCCGGCCACCGTGGGTGAGGGGTGTCTGAGCAGATATGATCCCGAAGACATGACGCCGGAGGACGGGACAGAGTTTCCCGGGGCTGCCGAGTTATGGGAGCAAATGAAGGAACAGCTGGACGAACCTAAGAAGCCTGTCTGACTTTCATCAATTTCTTGAGCAACGGTCGTCCCAGCATCAGCACAAACACCGGGCCACCCACCAGCAGATAGAAATAGAACGTCACTGCCCGCCAGATCAGGATTGCCGCCGCCGCTGTGGATTTGCCGACCATGGGCGCCAGCAGTGCCGCCGAGGTCAATTCCGCCGCGCCTGCGCCCCCCGGCAACAGCGTGAACTGGCCCGCGCCCAGCGACAGCATCTGCACCAGAAAGCTCCAGGCCCACTGCAAGTCCGCACCCAGCCCGCGCAGCGCCAGATACAGCACGCTGTAACGCAGCAGCCAATGCACGCACGTCAACGCAAACACTTTGCTCAAGGTCTGCCACGGCAATTTCAGGGTATCGGTGAACGCTGCAAGAAAGTGCAAGAGCTTGCGCGCCCAGCGTCGGCGGGTGCTGTGCTCGACGTTCATGCGGGCCAACAGGCGCCCGCTCAGGCGAATCAGTGCGCGATGATAGCGCGCCAACAGTGCACAACCGATCAGGCCGCCGAATAACGACACGGCACTGACCATCAGCAGCCATTCCATACGGTCGCTCAGGTGCTGGAACAGCGCGTAGATCAGAATTGCGCTCAAGGCGCAGAGAAAGAACAGCAGATCGCTCAACTGATCCATCGCAAACACCGCGCTGCCCCGCGCCGGGCGCACCCCGCAACGGGCCAGCAGGGCCATGATGGTCAGCGGACCGCCGCTGCCACCGGGGGTGGCGCAATAGGCAAACTCGGCGGCCATCACCACCCCGAGACTCTTCAGCGGTGAGACGCGATCTCGTTGATCGCCCAGTAACAGCCGCAAGCGCAGGGTGTTGATACCCCAGCAGAGCAGGATCATGCCGAACAGCACCAGCAGCCATGGCAGCGGAAAGCTTTGCAGGCGCGACCAGATTTCATTGCCACCGAGCAACAGCGGAATCAGCAGCGCCGCGAGCAGGCCGATCAACAACAGAATGCCGCGGCTCATGCGGCGCGCCCGAGTTGCCCGCGCTGTTGCGCCAGCCAGTCAATCTTGGTCATCGGCATGCGTCCTTCGGCGAGCAGGCGTTTGAGGGTTTGCAGCCAGTAGTTTCGCGAGTAACGGTAGCGCATATCCACCGGGTGCAGGCCGAGGCGAATCACCGGGGCCTGACGCCAGCGCTGCTCGCGTTGGTCGCTGAGGACTTTCGACAGGCCACGGCGCCAGGCACTGCGGGCGCTCCACACCAGACCGGGAGCATCGATCGAGGTGAAATCCGGCAGGCAAAAAAGATGCTGCGGATCGCTGGTGTAGTGCAACGGCAACTCGCGCAAGGCCTGGCGCGTACCCTCGCTCATCAGCCAGGCCGGGGCGACGAAACCGTGCAACGGCCAGTCGTAGCGCTGGAACAACTCGATACCGGCACGCAGTCGCGCAAGCGCGGCTTCGCGGGACAGGTGATAGAACTCGCCTTCGTGGGTGTAGATCCGGCGCATGAACCAGTCGCGGGGCGTGGTCGGTGCCGGCTCGCGGTCGTCATGGTAAAAACCGTGCAAGGCCAGTTCATCGCCACGGGCCACCCGCTCGCCGAGCCTGCGACAGAACGCCGGATGCGCTTCAAGAGCATCGCGCCCATGGAAATTCGGTACCACCAGCCAGGTCATCGGCACGCCGCCCAGCGCATCGACGGCTTCGACGAATGGCTGATAATCCGCCCACGTCGACGGTGCTACGTCGTGCAGCACCAGCAACACGGCGCGGCGGTTCAGGGGATCAGCCATTGGCCACCCGAGGCCAGGAATGGCCGAGAACCGCGTGATAATGACCGAGCAGGCTGTCGACCACGCTGTCCCAGGAATAATGCCGTTCGACGTGTTGCCGCGCCTGCTGGCCGAGTTTCACGCAGCCGCGACTGAACAGTTCGCGCACGGCATTGGCCATGGCTTGTGGATTGTTCGGTGCACACAGCAAGCCGCAGTCCTCGTTGACGATTTCCTCGAACGCCCCGGCCGCCACTGCGACTACCGGAATCCCGCAGGCCATGGCTTCGAGGATCACCAGACCGAAGGTTTCCTGATCGCCGGCATGCAGCAGGGCGTCGGCGCTGGCCATTAATCGCGCCACGGTGGCGGCCGGGCAGAACCCGTCGATCACGCTGACATTGTCCGGGACCACGGCGGGCATCGATGAGCCGACCAGCAACAGGTGATAGCGCGGGCCGAGGCGTCGCATGCATTTGAGCAGCACCGGCAGGTTCTTCTCTTTGGAGCCGCGCCCGGCAAAGATCAGCAGACGGCTGTCTTCGGCAATCCCCAGTTCGGCGCGCAAACCGTTGTCGCGGGCGTCGGGGTGAAAGGTTTGCAGGTCCACCCCCAGTGGCTGCACGAAGACATTGCGCACCCCCAGCCCGGTGAGTTTGTCGGCCATGGCCTGGCTCGGCGCCAGCACCCGGTCGAAATTGCCGTAGAGTTTGGTGACATACGCCTCGACATTCGGCGTGACCCAATGGCCCATGCGGTTGCTGACCAACAGCGGCAGATCCGAGTGATAAAAGCCGATCACCGGCACATCCAGTTGGCGTCGTGCATCCAGCGCTGCCCAGGCAGTCAGGTACGGGTCGCCGACTTCGATCAGATCGGGCTGCAAATCCTGCAGGACATTGCGCCACGGCGCCAGACGCAGCGGGAAGCGATAGCCTTTGCCAAACGGCAGCGCAGGCGCGGGCACCGTGTAGACGCCATCGTGTTCACTAAAGTGCGCGCCGGGGATCAGCAGGCTGTGGCGAATGCCCGGTTTGACGCCCAGCCGACGATGCTTGGCGTCCAGATAGGTGCGTACGCCGCCGCTGGCCGGGGCGTAGAACATGGTGATGTCGGCGATGTGCACAATGACGAACCCTCCGCTGTGTTGCTCTCCCTTGGTTGACCTTTATCCAGAATAGATGTTCGGTCGGGATTGCGCGGGGGGAGTGTCAGTGAGGGGTTGTGGTGTTTGACAGGACGCCTTCGCGAGCAAGCCCGCTCCTACAGGGATTTGCGAACGACACAGATCCAATGTGGGAGCGGGCTTGCTCGCGAAGAGGTCAGTGGCAGCGCCTTAAATTCTGAAGCTACCGACCAACTGCTTCAGCCGCGAAGCCTGCTGTTCCAGATCCGAGCACGCGCGCAACGTCGCCTGCAGGTTCTCGACGCCTTCCTGGTTCAGCGTGTTGATCTCGGTGATGTCGACGTTGATCGACTCGACCACTGCGGTCTGCTCCTCGGTCGCGGTCGCTACCGACTGGTTCATCCCGTCGATCTCGCCGATGCGCTGGGTCACGCTGTTGAGGCGTTCGCCGGCGAGGTTGGCGATTTCCACGCTGTCCTGGCTGTGGCGCTGACTGTCGCTCATGGTGCTCACCGATTCACGGGCGCCGACCTGCAGCTCCTCGATCATGGTCTGCACCTGCTGCGCCGATTCCTGGGTGCGGTGCGCCAGGTTGCGCACTTCGTCGGCGACCACGGCAAAGCCGCGTCCGGCCTCACCGGCACGCGCCGCTTCGATCGCGGCGTTGAGCGCCAGCAGGTTGGTCTGCTGGGAGATGCTGGTGATCACTTCCAGAATCTGCCCGATGTTCACGGTTTTGCTGTTCAGCGATTCGATGTTGCTGCTGGAGGCGCTGAGCATGCTCGACAGTTGATTCATCGCCTTGATGCTGCGATCCACCACTTGCTGGCCGTCTTCGGCGAGGCCGCGAGCGTCACTGGCCTGGTTCGAAGCTTGCGCGGCGTTGCGGGCGATTTCCTGGGCGGCGGCGCCCAGTTGATTGATCGCGGCGGCGACGCTGCTGGTGCGCGAGGCTTGCTGATCGGAGTTGTACATCGACGAGTTGGACGCCGCGACCACGCGCAACGCGACCTCGTTGACCTGGCCGGTGGCCGACGACACTTCGCGGATCGAGCCGTGAATACGCTCGACGAAACGGTTGAATGCGGTACCCAGCACACCGAATTCATCGTTATTGACGATGGTCAGGCGCTTGGTCAGGTCGCCTTCACCGTCAGCGATGTCTTCCATGGCGCGGGTCATGACGTGCAGTGGCTGAATCAGCAGGCGAATCAGCATGCCCAGCAGCGCGATGATGATGACCACCGCAATCACCGTGGCAATCACCGCCGAGGTGCGGAACTCACTGAGCATCGAGAAGGCTTTGTCCTTATCCACCGACAAACCGATGTACCAGTTGACCGACGGCAGGCCTTTGATCGGGGTGAAGCTGACGATACGAGTCTTGCCATCGACCGTGATTTCACTGAAGTCGCTGCTGATGCGCGGGGTGTCCTGCGGATAGGCTTCTTTCAGCGACTTCATCACCAGTGCCTTGTCCGGGTGCACCAGGATCTTGCCGTCGGCGCTGACCAGGAACGCGTAGCCCATGCCGGAGAAGTCCCGGGCGGTGAGGGTGTCGACCAGGGTTTGCAGGCTCAGGTCACCGCCGACCACGCCAACGCTCTGGCCGGCCTTTTTCGAGGCGGTGGCGATGGAGATGATCAACTGCCCGGTGGCGGCGTCGATGTACGGTTCGGTCAGGGTCGACGCGCTGCTGCTCTCCGCCCCTTTGTACCAAGGGCGCACCCGTGGATCGAAGCCGTCCGGCATCTTCACGTCCGGGCGGATGGTGAAGTGACCCGTGGCATCGCCCAGGTAAGTGGCCATGAACGTCGAGGTCAGGGATTTCTGTTCCAGCAGGCTGGCGACGTTGGCGGGTTCCGGATTGATGGCGATGTTCTGGGCGGCGTTCTCGACCAGCAGAATGCGTCCGTTGAGCCAGGTCTGGATGTTATCGGCAGTGACTTCGCCCATCTCGTTGAGATAGTTGTTCAGGTCAGCGCGGATCGCGTTGCGTTGCAGCCAGTCGTTGTACAGCGTGAACGAGGCGAAAGCGGCGATGACGATGAGGGCGGCGGCAAGCAAAATTTTATGGCTGAAGCGCAGATTTTTGTTCATGGCTTGGGGTTCCGCTAAGGTCTTAATGTCCTGGGCGTGCTTTTATAAAGGCGCGCAATATGGGCAAGGGTGAAACAAACTGATATTTCCGACTCTCCTTAGGGAAATGTCCGACCGACTTTTCAGTCAGGTTCTCGCCTTTATCTATCGGCCATACCGGATTAAAGATTAACCATAGGTGACAAAATGCCTGACACATCGCAACTCGTTATCGGCGCCGATCTGGCGGGGCAACCGATTGCTCAGGCCATGCGCCTGGCGAACCGCCACGGGCTGATCGCCGGTGCGACGGGGACCGGCAAGACCGTGACTTTGCAGCGTCTTGCCGAAGCGTTCAGTGATGCCGGCGTCGCGGTGTTCGCCGCGGACATCAAGGGCGACCTGTGTGGCCTGGGCGCTGCCGGCAATCCGCAGGGCAAGGTCGCCGAGCGCATCGCCGGAATGCCCTGGCTCGACTACAAGCCGCAGGCCTATCCGGTGACGCTGTGGGACATTCACGGCGAATCCGGTCATCCGTTGCGCACCACGTTGAGTGAAATGGGCCCGTTGCTGATCGGCAGCCTGCTGGAGCTGACCGACAGCCAGCAGGCCGCGCTGTACGCGGCCTTTAAAGTAGCGGACCGCGAAGGCCTGTTGCTGCTGGACCTGAAAGACCTCAAGGCGCTGCTCAATCACCTCAAGGATAATCCGCAACTGCTGGGCGAAGACGCCGCGCTGATGACCACCGGTTCCAGTCAGGCGCTGTTGCGTCGGCTGGCGACTCTGGAGCAGCAGGGCGCTGAAGCCTTGTTCGGCGAACCGGCGCTGCAACTGGAAGACATTCTGCAACCGGCCGCCGATGGCCGTGGACGCATTCATTTGCTCGATGCCAGCCGCCTGGTCCACGAAGCGCCGAAGGTCTACGCGACGTTCCTGCTGTGGCTACTGGCCGAGTTGTTCGAGCAGCTGCCAGAGCGTGGCGATGCCGACAAACCACTGCTGGCGCTGTTCTTCGATGAGGCGCACCTGTTGTTCGGCGATACGCCCAAGGCGTTGCAGGACCGGCTTGAGCAAGTAGTGCGATTGATCCGCTCCAAGGGCGTCGGGGTGTATTTCGTTACTCAGTCGCCGAGTGATTTGCCGGACAGCGTGCTGGCGCAACTCGGTCTGCGGATCCAGCACGGCTTGCGCGCGTTCACCGCCAAGGAACAGAAATCCCTGCGTGCGGTGGCGGATGGTTTTCGGCCAAATCCGGCGTTCGACACCTTGTCGGTGCTGACGGAGCTCGGCATCGGCGAAGCGTTGGTCGGTACGCTTGCCGAGAAGGGCACACCGGAAATGGTCCAGCGGGTGTTGGTGGCACCGCCGCAATCGCGGATCGGGCCGTTGAGCGAAACCGAGCGCACGATGCTGATCGCCGGCTCGCCGTTCAAGGGCCGTTATGACAAGCCGATCGATCGTGAGTCGGCGTACGAAATCCTGATGGGCCGCAAGGATCTGGCGCCGCCGGCAGAAACACCGGCCGGCAGGCCGGCAGCCGAGGAACCGAGCCTGGCCGATCGTGCCGGGGAGTTTCTGGGGACGGCGGCGGGGCAGGCGTTGAAGTCAGCCATGCGCCAGGCGGCCAATAATCTGGGTAAACAACTGGTGCGCGGCTTGATGGGCTCGTTGCTCGGTGGCAGCAAACGGCGCTGATCGAAACTGTGGGAGCGGGCTTGCTCGCGAAAGCGGTCTGCCAGTTAACAATAATGTTGACTGAAAAGACGCCTTCGCGAGCAAGCCCGCTCCCACATTGGATAAGTGGCAGTTTTCTGGATTGAGATCAGGATTTGTCTTTGGCGTGTGCCGCCAGGCGCTCAAGTGCCGCACGCAGGCCTGGATCGCTGATCCCGTCCGCTGTTGACTTAATGGTCTGCGCGGCATCCGTCGACAGATCCATCGAGTGTCCGCTTGCCCGGCGCTGGACCAGCGGCGGTTGCACGCGGAACTGGATGCGCGTCAGGTTGGCGAATTCTTCGAACAGCTGCAGTTGGCGTTGCAGGCGTTTTTGCTGGTAGCGCAGGCGCGTCGCCCAGTGCCCGTCAGTCACCACCAGCGTCAATTGGCCTTCGCGCCACTTGGCCACGTGGCAATGTTCGCGGGCGGCAGGTTGCAGCTGGCTTTCGAGCAGGCGCTGCAGATGCCCCAGGCGTTGGGCGTGGCCGAGCAGAGCCTTGAGGGGTTTGGCTTCGCGAAGCAGAGCGGCGGGTGCCCTGGCTGTAAGGGGGCGAAATGCCATGTTCGAACACCTGAAGTAACAGAAGCGCCATGGTAGCAGAAAGCAACGGAACCACTCGCCCATTGCTTTTGTCCCTGCTTTACCCATTAAATCAACGACTAACTTCGTCCCTTGATGGGTTGAAGTTGAGCAAAACGCCCTTATTTTAAGTGAGCCCCGTCAAAGCGCAGTGCCAGCATCGTGGAATATCGCCACTTTCCTCACCACCGTTTCCGGGTAGAATGCTCGTTCGCATGCGGCCATGAGGGCTGCACGGGCGACTCACGGGGCCGCCCTCCATCCCTTTAGTGTGGAAGATCCTGCCGATATGTTTGCGCCTTTGTTAAAGAAACTTTTTGGAAGCAAGAACGAGCGTGAAGTCAAACGCATGCTCAAGACGGTGCAGCTCGTCAATGCCTTCGAAGAGCAAATGGTGGCCCTTTCGGACGATCAATTGCGCGCCAAGACCAATGAGTTCAAGGCCCGTATCGCCAAAGGGGAATCCCTCGACAAGCTGTTGCCTGAAGCCTTCGCGGTCGCCCGTGAAGCGGGCAAGCGCGTCATGGGCATGCGCCACTTCGACGTCCAGTTGATCGGCGGCATGACCTTGCATGAAGGCATGATTGCCGAAATGCGTACCGGTGAGGGTAAAACCCTCGTGGCAACCCTGGGCGTTTACCTCAACGCGCTGTCCGGCAAGGGCGTGCACGTTGTGACCGTGAACGACTACCTGGCCCGCCGTGACGCCAACTGGATGCGTCCGCTCTACGAATTCCTCGGCCTGACCGTCGGCGTCGTGACGCCGTTCCAGCCGCCGGAAGAAAAGCGCGCCGCCTACGCTGCCGACATCACCTACGGTACCAACAACGAATTCGGGTTCGACTACCTGCGCGACAACATGGCGTTCAGCATGGAAGAGAAATTCCAGCGCGAACTCAATTTTGCCGTGATCGACGAAGTCGACTCCATCCTCATCGACGAAGCCCGTACCCCGCTGATCATTTCCGGTCAGGCCGAGGACAGTTCCAAGCTGTACATGGAGATCAACAAACTGATCCCGCAGCTGGAACTGCACGTCGAAGAAGTCGAAGGCCAGGTCACCAAGGCCGGTCACTACACCATCGACGAGAAGACCCGTCAGGTCGAACTCAACGAAGCCGGTCACCAGTTCATCGAAGAAATGCTCACCGGCGTCGGCCTGCTGGCCGAAGGCGAGAGCCTGTACTCGGCGCATAACCTGGGTCTGCTGACCCACGTCTACTCGGGTCTGCGTGCGCACAAGCTGTTCCATCGCAACGTCGAATACATCGTGCAGGACGGCCAGGTCGTGCTGGTCGACGAACACACCGGTCGTACCATGCCGGGTCGTCGTCTGTCCGAAGGCCTGCACCAGGCCATCGAAGCCAAGGAAGGTCTGAACATTCAGGCCGAGAGCCAGACCCTGGCCTCGACCACGTTCCAGAACTACTTCCGTCTGTACACCAAGCTGTCCGGCATGACCGGTACCGCCGACACCGAAGCGTTCGAATTCCACCAGATCTATGGCCTGCAGGTCATGGTCATTCCGCCGAACAAGCCGTTGGCGCGTAAAGACTACAACGACCTGGTGTTCCTGACCGCCGAAGAGAAATACGCGGCGATCATCAACGACATCAAGGAAGGCATGGCCCAGGGCCGTCCGATCCTGGTGGGTACCGCGACCATCGAAACTTCCGAGCACGTGTCCAACCTGCTCAACAAGGAAGGCATCGAGCACAAGGTACTGAACGCCAAGTTCCACGAAAAAGAAGCCGAGATCATCGCGCAAGCCGGTCGTCCGGGCGCCCTGACCATCGCCACCAACATGGCCGGTCGTGGTACCGACATCCTGCTGGGCGGTAACTGGGAAGTGGAAGTCGCGGCGCTGGAAAACCCGAGCCCCGAGCAGATCGCCCAGATCAAGGCCGACTGGCAGAAGCGCCACCAGCAAGTGCTGGAATCCGGCGGTCTGCAGGTCATCGCCTCCGAGCGTCATGAATCCCGTCGTATCGACAACCAGCTGCGTGGCCGTGCCGGTCGTCAGGGCGACGCCGGTTCCAGCCGCTTCTACCTGTCGCTGGAAGACAGCCTGATGCGCATCTTCGCCTCTGACCGGGTGAAGAACTTCATGAAAGCCCTGGGCATGCAGCCGGGCGAAGCGATCGAGCACCGCATGGTGACCAACGCGATCGAGAAGGCGCAGCGCAAGGTTGAAGGTCGCAACTTCGACATTCGCAAGCAACTGCTCGAGTTCGACGACGTCAACAACGAGCAGCGTAAAGTGATCTATCACATGCGCAACACGTTGCTGGCCGCCGACAACATCGGTGAAACCATCGCCGACTTCCGTCAGGACGTGCTCAACGCCACCGTCAGCGCACACATTCCGCCGCAATCGCTGCCAGAGCAGTGGGACGTGGCCGGTCTGGAAGCTTCGCTGGCAAGCGACTTCGGGGTGAAGCTGCCGATCCAGCAATGGCTCGACGAAGATGATCACCTGTACGAAGAGACGCTGCGCGAGAAGCTGATGGTCGAGCTGATGGCCGCGTACAACGAGAAAGAAGATCAGGCCGGTGCCGAAGCACTGCGCTCGTTCGAGAAGCAGATCGTCCTGCGCGTCCTCGACGACCTGTGGAAAGACCACCTGTCGACCATGGATCACCTGCGTCACGGCATCCACCTGCGTGGCTATGCCCAGAAGAACCCGAAGCAGGAATACAAGCGCGAGTCGTTCACGCTGTTCTCCGAGCTGCTGGATTCGATCAAGCGCGACTCGATCCGTGTGCTGTCGCACGTTCAGGTTCGCCGCGAAGATCCGGAAGCCGAAGAGCAACGCCTGCGTCAGGAAGCCGAAGCACTGGCCGCCCGCATGCAGTTCGAACACGCCGAGGCCCCTGGTCTGGATCAACCGGAAGTGTTGGGTGAAGAGGTCGATGTGGCCCTCGCCACCGCTCCGGTTCGCAACGAGCAGAAGCTGGGCCGCAACGAACTGTGCTACTGCGGTTCGGGCAAGAAATTCAAGCATTGCCACGGGCAGATCCAGTAAACCCCGTTTCAATCGCTGAAATACCCGCGCCGCGACCGGCTTCTGCCGTCGCGGCGTTTTGCCATTTAATCCGCCGCCTTCTTGTTGAAAACAGCAGGAAGCGGTGCTGACATCATTGAGTAAGGAGCGCATTCATGGCTGTTGGTCTTGGTCCTTTGCCAACGTTGCACCCGGTTGCCGGTTTTGAACTCGGTATTGCCTCGGCCGGCATCAAGCGCCCTGGGCGCAAGGATGTGGTAGTGATGCGCTGCGCCGAAGGTTCGACCGTGGCCGGTGTGTTCACGTTGAACGCCTTTTGCGCCGCGCCGGTGATCCTGGCGAAAAAACGTGTGCAGAACGACGTGCGTTACCTGCTGACCAACACCGGTAACGCCAACGCCGGTACCGGTGAGCCGGGCCTGGCGGCTGCCGAGCGCACCACCGCCAGACTCGCCGAGCTGACCGGTGTCGATGCCAGCCAGATCCTGCCGTACTCCACCGGCGTGATCGGCGAGCCACTGCCGGTCGAGAAGATCGAAGGCGCACTGCAGGCCGCACTGGATGACCTGTCGGAAAACAACTGGGCAGCGGCCGCCACCGGCATCATGACCACCGACACCCTGCCCAAGGGTGCCAGCCGCCAGTTCCAGCATGACGGCGTGACCATCACCGTCACCGGTATCAGCAAAGGCGCAGGCATGATCCGCCCGAACATGGCGACCATGCTCGGCTACATCGCCACCGACGCCAAAGTCTCCCGCGATGTGCTGCACAACCTGATGCTCGACGGTGCGAACAAGTCATTCAACCGCATCACCATCGATGGCGATACTTCGACCAACGACTGCTGCATGCTGATCGCCACCGGCAAGGCTGCGTTGCCGGAAATCACCCGCGCCGAAGGCGAGCTGTTCAACAAGCTGAAACAGGCAGTGTTCGAAGTGTGCATGGACGTGGCCCAGGCCATCGTGCGTGACGGCGAAGGCGCGACCAAGTTCGTCACCGTTGAAGTCAACGGCGGCGGCAATCATCAGGAATGCCTCGACGTCGGTTACACCGTGGCCCACTCGCCGCTGATCAAGACCGCGCTGTTCGCCTCCGACCCGAACTGGGGCCGTATTCTCGCCGCTGTCGGCCGTGCCGGTGTGCCGAACCTCGACGTGAGCAAGATCGACGTGTTCCTCGGCGATGTGTGTATTGCCAGCCGTGGCGCGCGCGCAGCGACCTACACTGAGGCGCAAGGCTCGGCGGTGATGCAGCAGGAAGAGATCACCATCCGCATCGAGCTGGGGCGCGGCGATTGCAGCGAAACCATCTGGACCACCGACCTGTCGCATGAATATGTGAAGATCAACGCCGAGTACCGCACCTGATCCAAGACCGGGTCGCTTCTTTCGCGAGCAGGCTCGCTCCTACAGGGATTTGTGACAACACGATCCAATGTGGGAGCGAGCCTGCTCGCGATGGCGTTGTGTCTGGCAATATCAATGTTGAATGTGCCGGCTTCTTCGCGAGCAAGCCCGCTCCCACAGGGTTTTCAGGTGTACACAACCTTTGTGAACGACCGAAACTACTGTGGGAGCGGGCTTGCCCGCGAACGCGTCGGTCCAGTCATTACAAGTCTTGAAGCTTTCCACTGACGAAAAGGCGCCACACCATGTCCCTGCACCTGATCATCGGCGACAAACTGCTGTCCTCCTGGTCCCTGCGCGCCGCCCTGGCGCTGGAACTGACCGGCGCTCCTTACACCGAAGAACTGATCAAACTCGGCAAGCCCGACACCCGCGAGCGGCTGCTCAAGCATTCGCCGACCGCCAAGGTGCCGCTGCTGCAAACTTCTCGCGGCACCATCGCCGACTCTCTGGCGATCGCCGAATACCTGGCCGAGCAGTTTCCGTCCGAGCAGCTCTGGCCGAGCGATGTTTATGCCCGTGCCCAGGCGCGGTCCGCCTGCGCGCAGATGCACAGCGGCTTTTTCGCCATGCGCAATCATATGCCGTTCAACCTGAACCACGACGCCCCGCTTGATCCGGTGCCGCCGGAAGTGAAGGTCGATATCGAACGCATGCTCGCGCTGTGGGCCGAATGCCGCGCTGCGGCCACTGAGCCTGGGCCGTATCTGTTTGGCCGAGTGAGTCTGGCTGACGCGTTCTTCGCACCGATTGCCGTGCGTCTGCGTACCTACCAGGTGCAGTTGCCGGCGGTTGATCAAGCCTATGTTGAAACCGTCTACCAATGGCCCGCCTTCAAGGCGTGGCAGAAGGCTGGACTGGAGGAGTTGAATCCGTGAAACGCGTACACGTCGCGGCTGCCGTCATTCGTGACGACAGCGGCAAAATCCTCATCGCCCGCCGTGCCGACACCCAGCATCAGGGCGGCCTGTGGGAATTTCCCGGCGGCAAGGTCGAGGCTGACGAATCCGTCGAAAGCGCCCTGGCTCGCGAGCTGCAGGAAGAGCTGGGCATTGTTGTCGGCGCGGCTCGTCCACTGATCAAGGTTCGCCACGATTACCCGGACAAACAGGTGTTGCTGGATGTCTGGGAAGTCTCCCGGTTTACCGGTGAGCCGCACGGTGCCGAGGGCCAGCCACTGGCCTGGGTAACCGCCAAGGATCTGCTGAACTATGAGTTTCCGGCGGCCAATCAGCCGATCGTTGCCGCAGCGCGCCTGCCCGCTGAATACCTGATCACCCCGGAAGATCTGGAAGCTCCGGCCTTGCTGCGCGGGATCCAGAAGGCGATTGCCGGCGGGATCAAGCTGATCCAGTTGCGCGCGCCGAACGGCTATGACCCCAAATACCGCGATCTGGCGGTGGATGCCGTCGGCCTCTGCGCCGGCAAGGCGCAGTTGATGATCAAGGGGCCGTTCGAATGGCTCGGCGATTTCCCGTCCGCCGGTTGGCACATCACCGCCGCGCAATTGCGCAAATACGCCGCAGCGGGCCGGCCGTTACCGGCGGAGCGCTGGTTGGCGGCGTCCTGCCATAACGCGGAAGAGCTGGCGCTGGCCGAGCAGATGGGCGTGGATTTCGTCACGCTGTCGCCGGTTCAGCCGACCTTGACCCACCCGGATGCGCAGCCGTTGGGCTGGGAGCAGGCTTCGACGTTGATCGAGGGCTTTGGCAAGCCGGTGTTCTTGCTTGGTGGCGTTGGCCCTGCGGAGCGTGAGAAGGCTTGGAGTGTTGGGGCTCAGGGTGTGGCGGGGATTCGGGCGTTCTGGCCTGATTCTGTTTAACGGCTACCGGCCTCATCGCGAGCAGGCCCGCTCCCACAGTTGACCGCGTTCCAAATGGACGAACCCAATCAACTGTGGGAGCGAGCCTGCTCGCGAAGGCGTCCTGACAGGCGCTAGATTTCTGAAGGTTTGGCCGCCGGTTGCCAAAGAATCTCCGCCACCCCCTGCCGCCGCGCAATCAACCGCGCTGCCACAAACAACAGATCCGACAACCGATTGATATACGCCAGACCAACCCCGGCCAACGGCTCGATCGCGTTCAAATGCTGACAACGGCGCTCGGCACTGCGCGCCAGACTGCGGCACACATGGGCCTGGGCAATCAGCAGCGAACCGCCGGGCAGAATGAAATTCTCCAGCGGCCCCAATTCCTCGTTCCACACATCAATTGCCGCTTCCAGGCGCTCGATTTCCGCCGCGTTCAACGCCTGATACTGCGGCATTGCCAGCTCACCCCCCAAGTCGAACAAGCGGTGCTGGCAAGGCGCGAGCACGTCGATCAGCTCATTCAATCCCGGAAACGCCTCGCGCTCGGCGATCAGCCCGGCCAGCAGCACGCCGACCTGACTGTTGAGCGTATCGACCTCGCCAATCGCTTCGATGCGCGGGTGATCCTTGGGCACGCGGCGGCCATCGCCGAGGCCGGTTTCGCCGGTATCGCCAGTGCGGGTGTAGATCTTCGACAAGCGAAAGCCCATGGGTTACCTCTGTAGTTGATTGGTTTCGGCGGCAATGGCTGCCGGTTGTGCCAGCGGCAGGCGCAGGGTGAAACAGGTGCCCTGACCGGGCGCCGATTGCACTTCCATCTGGCCTTTGTGGTTGTTGGTGATGATGAAGTACGACACCGACAGCCCAAGGCCTGTGCCCTGGCCGATTTCCTTGGTGGTGAAGAACGGCTCGAAGGTGCGCTTGCGCACGCTCTCGCTCATGCCGATGCCGTTGTCCTCGACCTGAATCTCGGCCCATGGCGGGTTCAGTTTGGTGCGCAAAATGATCCGCCCCGGCTCACTGTCGTCTTCGCGCTGGTGAATGGCTTGCGCGGCGTTTTTCAGCAGATTGAGCAACACTTGTTCCAGTTCGTTGGCGGTGCCCGGCACCGGGCCGAGCGCCGGGTCGAACTGGCGGATGATCGCTTGGCCCTTGAAGTCGAAACCGATCGCCAGATCGAAGTCGTTGCCGGCAATTTCCACCGCTTGATCGATCAGCGCCGGTAGATCGCACGGGGCCATTTGCCGGGTGCTGCGGCGGCTGAAGCTGAGCATGTGCGTGACAATTTTTGCCGCGCGGGCGCCGGCCTGCTGGATGCCGTCTAGCAATTTCGGTACTTCGCGGCTTTGCAGGTAACGGTTGACCGTGTCCAGTTCGATGCCGAGCTGTTCGGCGGTTTCGAGGTTCTTCGGCAGATCCGCCGACAGCCGCCGGCGAATGTTCTGCACGTTGTGCAGGATCGCGCCGAGCGGGTTGTTGATCTCATGGGCCATGCCGGCGGCGAGGCCACCGACCGAGAGCATTTTTTCCGACTGCACCATCATTTCTTCCAGCGACAGGCGCTGGGTGATGTCGTCGATACGGATCACCACACCGCGCCCGGCACCGCCCATCAGCGGGTAAAAGGTCAGGGCGTAGTGCTTGGGTTCGTCATCCTTGAACCAGGTCACCCGCTCGATCTTCGCCACGGTGTGTTCTTCGACCGTTTGCTTCAGTTGTGGCAGAAACGGCTTGAGCGGTTCGAAGGCGAGGAAGATCGGTTGGTTCAGCGCCTCATCCAGGCGCGTCCCGGAGAGGGCGCTGGCCTCCTGGTTCCACTGGGTCACGTAGAGCTGTTCGTCGAGAGCGATCAGCGCCGAGGGCATGGAGTCGATGATGCTGTTGAGGTAGTTCTGGAAACCGGTGAGCTTCTTCTCGATCTTGCTGCGCACCTGGACTTCCAGTTCCAGCTTGCGGTTGGTGTGGCGGGTTTCCTCGGCCAGCCCCTGAGCCTGATCGTAAGCTGCCTGCGAGTCGTCGCGGGCGCGCTTGAGCTGCTGCTCGCGGGCTTCGATGCGCGAGAGCATGGTGTTGAACGCTTCGGCGAGGCTGCCGATCTCGTCGTGGTTACCGCGCGAGGCGCGCAGGGCGTAGTTCTCTTCGCGAGTGACTTGCCGCGACAATTCTTCCAGCTCATGGATCGGGCGAGTGATCAGGCGTTTGATCTGCCGCGCAATCACCAGCCACAGCAGCACGCTGAAAATCAGGATGCCGAGACTGGCGGTCAGGGTACCGGTGTAGAACGCCATCGGCAGTTCACTGCTGGCGACCAGCAGCAGATGCCCAGGCGCGGTGCCGGGGCGCGGCAGGGTGATCAATTGGTTGCTGCGAAACTCGGTGAGTTGCCAGGCTTCGATGTGTCGAAAGCGCTCCGGCAGATTGAGTTTTTCGCCACGCTGCACCTGGGCGATCCGGTCACCCTTGCCGTCGTACAAAGCCGCTGCGCGCAGCGGCGAATAACTGTCGAGTTCCTTGAGCAGGCGTTCGGCGCTTTGCGGCGACTCGAGGGCTTGCGACACCAGGCTCGGGTTGGACACCAGTCGGCCTATGGTCTGCAGGGCCTGTGGCGCCATGCTTTCCTGGGAGATGTAATAGGCGGCGCTGATAAAGGTCAGGTTGGCGACCAGCAGGACGGTGGTCAGTAACACCAGCAGGGCGGCCAGCAGTTTCTGGCCGACCGGCAGGTTTTCAAGGCGCTGGCGCAATGGCATCAGGTTTATCACGGCAAAGGAACAAGTGGGCAGCGTAGCCGCTGCTCAGTCGCTGGGCAATCCAAGGCTGTGCAGATGGCTGACCAGACGCTGCTGCAATTGATTGAGGTGCGGCAGGTTCAACTGGTGACGGGTGGCGACTTTGCAGGCGTGGCCCAGCAGGTAATTGATTTCGGTGCGGCGCTGGTTGGCCACGTCCTGATACATCGACGAGTAATTGGCTGCGGTGGCGTGAATCACCCGCTCGACTTCCTGTTGCAGATTGACCGCCGCGGCTGGTTGACCGCAGTGCTCGAGCAACTCGGCCAGCTCGTTGCACAGCGTGGCGACTTCGCATTGATGCTGCTCCAGCCCGCCGTTACGGCAATCGTGGAGCACGGTCAGCGGATTGATCGCGCAATTGAGCGCCAGTTTGCGCCACAGCCGGGTGAGGATGTCGGTGCTCCACTCGTGGGGGATTTTCGCCGCCTCAAGATCGTCCAGCCAGATTGGCGCTACCGGATGGCTGGCATCGCCCAGCCAGGTGAAACCGTGGCCGGCAAACACCACGCGCCAGTCGCCGTCGCGGAACGCGCCTTCGGTGCTGGAGGCGCTGAGGCAGCGTGCCTGCGGTACCTGCGCTGCAACGGCGTCCTGACTGCCGAGGCCGTTCTGCAACAGGATCAGCTCGGCATCTGCGCTCAGGCGCGGGGCGAGGCGGGCGACCGCGCTTTCGGCGTCATAGGCCTTGCAGGCGACCAGCAGGCGGCGGATCGGCTCCGGGTCGTCCGCCGTTTGCGCGGGGACGGCATAGGTCGTGGCTGCGCCGTGTTCGACCAGCGTCAGACCGCCGGCCGCCTGATAGCTGCGCAGGCGCTCGGCATCCCGCACGATCAGCCGCACCGGCAGCCCGGCCCGGGCCAGACGCGTGGCCCACAGGGTGCCGAGACTGCCGGCGCCGAGAACGTGCCAAGGGGTGGACATCAGTTTTTCACTCGGTAAGGTACTGGCATGCAAGGCTCGCCGTATCGGTGGGAAAAGACCCGTTATAATGAGCCGGATTTTAACCGCAAGCCAAGCGCGCTCCATCCTGATCGAGCGCGCCTTTTTATTGGAGAGACTACATGCCGTCGTTCGACGTGGTATCCGAACTGGACAAACACGAGCTGACCAACGCGGTCGAGAACGCCGTGAAGGAACTCGATCGTCGCTATGACCTGAAAGGCAAAGGCAGCTTCGAGTTCAAGGAAAAGGACCTGACCGTCAACCTGACCGCTGAAGCCGGGTTCCAGCTGGAAGCGATGATCGAGATCCTGAAGCTGGCCCTGACCAAGCGCAAGATCGATGTGCAGTGCCTTGAAGTAAAAGACGCTTACGCCTCGGGCAAGCTGATGAAGCAGGACGCGATCCTCAAGGAAGGCATCGACAAGGAGCTGGCGAAGAAGATCGTCGCTCACATCAAGGACGCCAAGCTCAAGGTACAGGCCGCCATTCAGGGCGAGCAGGTGCGTGTGACCGGCAAGAAGCGCGATGACCTGCAGGAAGCCATTGCGGCCCTGCGCGCCAAGGAATTCGGCATGCCATTGCAGTTCAACAACTTCCGCGACTAAGTCCGGTCAGATGGCTGTGGGAGCGGGCTTGCTCGCGAAAGCGGTGTGTCAGGCAACTCATTGTTGAATGACACAGCGCTTTCGCGAGCAAGCCCGCTCCCACTTTTAATTTGTGTACAGCCCCGGGTAGCCGGACATCAGGAGATGGAAGATGGATTTGAATGCAGAGGTAGACAACCTGGTCAAGGCGTCCCAGGCGTGGATTCCGATGATCATGGAATACGGCAGTCGCGTGCTGCTGGCAGTGATTACCCTGGCCATCGGCTGGTGGCTGATCAACAAAGTCACGCAAAAGCTCGGCGGTCTGCTGGCCCTGCGCAATGCCGATCTGGCACTGCAAGGCTTCATCAGCAGCCTGGCGAACATCATTCTCAAGGTGCTGCTGATCGTCAGCGTGGCCTCGATGATCGGTGTCGAAACCACCTCGTTCGTCGCCGCGATTGGTGCTGCGGGTCTGGCGATCGGCCTGGCATTGCAGGGCAGTCTGGCGAACTTCGCCGGCGGCGTGTTGATTCTGCTGTTCCGTCCGTTCCGTATCGGTGACTGGATCGAAGCGCAAGGCGTGGCGGGTACGGTCGACAGCATCCAGATTTTCCACACCGTGCTGCGTACCGGTGACAACAAGACCATCATCGTCCCGAACGGCAATCTGTCGAACGGCATCATCACCAACACCAACCGTCAGCCAACCCGCAAAGTGGTGTTCGACGTGGGCGTGGATTACGAAGCGGATCTGCAAAAGGCGCGTCAGGTGCTGCTGGATCTGGCCAAGGACGATCGCATTCTGCAGGACCCTGCGCCGCAGGCGGTCATTTCGACTCTGGGTGACAGTTCCATCACTGTTTCTCTGCGTGTGTGGGTTAAAACTGCAGACTACTGGGATGTGATGTTCATGTTTAATGAACAGTCGCGTGATCGTTTGAAGACGGCAGGGATTGATATTCCGTTTCCACAGCGGGTGATTCGTGTGGTTCAGGAATCCGCAGTGTAATGATAGGTTGCTAATTAAATGCCTGACTTGTTGGTCAGGCATTTATTACAAGTGACAGGCAATAAAAAAGGCCCATCCGAAGATGGGCCTTTTTTTATGCTTCCAAACTAACCACTGACGATTACAAGATGTTTAGTGGGTATTCGGTGATCAGGCGGAACTCTTTAACGTCGCCTTCGCCCTGGTCTGCGTTGGCAGTGTGCCAGGCTTGACGGATGCGGAACGACAGATCTTTCGCCGGGCCAGACTGAACAACGTACTTGGCTTCGAAGTTGGTTTCGTGGTGTTTGCCATCTTCACCGTACAGCGGTGCGCCAGTGCTGGTGCGGTATTGGCTGTTTGCAGCCAGACCGGTACCGTCGATATCCCAACCTTTGACGTAACGAACCATGAAGCTCAGGCCTGGAACGCCGTACTCGGCCATTTTCAGGTCGTAACGGGCTTGCAGGGATTTCTCGCCTGGACCGTTGAAGTCAGAGTACTGGATGGAGTTGGCGAGGAAGATCGAGTCGCCGCCACGGTTGTTCTTGCCCACGCCAACGTAGTCGAACGGGGTATCGCCGTTAACCTTCTGGAAGGCCAGGGTGAAGGTGTGTGCCTTCAGGAACGACAGCGCGGTTGCCAGGGAGAAGGCAGTGTTGCTGATGTCACCTGCCAGCTTGTCACCGGTATCGGTGGTGCGGTAGATGTTGAAGTCAGTGTTCAGCGAAGTGTCGCCACCGAATGGGGTGGTGAGGTTCACGTTCGCGTAGTACTGGTTCCAGACGTCTTGCAGCTTGGCACCGTAGAGCGACGCGCTCAGGTTTTCGGTGATACCGTATTTGCCACCGAAATAGTCGATCGACTTGGCTTCTACGCCAGCGTAGTTCGCGTACAGGCCGCCGTCACGGGCGTTCTTGTCCTGGCTGGTCGCCGAGTAGAAGTGACCGGCTTCGAGGTCAAGGTCTTTGACTTCGCTGCTCTGCAGCTGGAAGCCGCTGGCAGTTTGCGGAATGAGGCGGGAACCACCGACAGCGAACACTGGAGCAGTGCTTGGCTGCTGGTCGCCGATTTTCAACTCGGTTTTGGAGATGCGGAACTTGATGGCAGCACCGGCTTTGCCTTGGCTGTCATCCACATCGTGAGAGTAACCGTTAGCCTTGACTACGTCACTACGGCTCATGTTGCCGGAACCGGAAGTACCGTCACCGCCATCCAGTTTGACCGCCAGGTAACCGAATGCATCGATACCAACGCCGACAGTACCTTGGGTGTAACCGGAGTTAAAATTGCCCAGGAAGCCTTGAGTCCAGTCTTTCTGGTCGTGGCCGCCGTTCTTGTTGTCGCGGTTGAAGTAGTAGTTCTTCAACGTTTCGGTGAGTTTTGCATCTTCAACGAAACCTTTGGCTTCTGCCTGGTCACTAACAAACGGGGCGGCCGTAGCCAATTGAGTGCTGGCTGCTGCTGCAACAGCCAGTGCGATTGTGCTCCACTTCATCACGCGCATCGTGATTTGCTCCTTTGGTTTTAGAAGAGTACTGCCGTCCCACCTGTTTTATTATCTGGGCGGCTCTTTCTTTTTGTGTCGGCGCAAACTTATATCACGCCGACAATGTTGGCGATACTTGCTCATACAACCTTTCATGATCTTTACGACGACGTCGCAAACAGCTGGGTTGATGTCGCAAATTCACGTTACCCATGCAGCCGGGCTGACAACTTTATCGCTGTTTCTGGGCCTTTCTGCATCGGTAAAAAAGAGTCCCTGGCAAAACACTTGAATCTCCATTGGGGCAACCCTGCCACCGTATTGGTTGGTCTCCAGCTGCCACTTCCGGTGGCGCGCTTATAGACCATGTGTGTACTGATGCAACAAGCGTGCACAAAGTGCAGGGTTGCCACGTTTATTTTTCTGAACACCTGCCTGTAGCCGTAAAAACCGCATAAAAACGGGGGTTCAAGCCCTTTTGTATCAGGGGCTTGACGCATACCTTTGCATCGTGTTGTCACGTTCGCATGGCGGCGTGACAACCAAAAACGTTACCGGTTCACCCCGTCAGTGAGTATTTGGCGGATGCCCGACGCACTCAGCGTAGACGCACTGTGCGGTTTTGGTGCAAAAAATTTACAGGCTGTACCGGATTCATACAGCTTGCGGTGAGTCTGTCACCGGATGGCCAAGGCTGTTTCAGCTAGTTGCTCGCGTTCGAGGCCGGTTCAGGCTCCGGGATGGTGCACAATCTTTGTAGGTGTCTCTTGTCAGGGCTGTGGTGGCCTGGTCGAGTGCACTCATCGTGAAGCCCGGCGCATTCGCAGGTATGCTGCCTGCCTGTCGCTTGGTGCGTTGCCTGTCTGGGTGGCCGCTAAGCTGAATATGTAGATCAGCCGGGAGTGCACGCAGTGTTTGCTTTAGATTCACGACTTCAACAGGACACCCTGACCATCGGCGACTTCCCGCTCTGCCGACTGCTGCTGTCCAACGACGCCAATTACCCGTGGTTCATCCTGGTGCCTCGTCGCGACGATATCAGTGAGTTGTTTCAGTTGGATGTCGCCGACCAGCAGCAGTTGTGGCAGGAAACCACGGCGCTGGCCGAGTTGCTCAAGGACCTGTTCGATGCCGACAAGCTGAACGTCGCTACCCTGGGCAACGTTGTCAGCCAGCTGCATATGCATGTGATCGTGCGTAAGCGTGACGATGCGGCATGGCCAGCGCCGGTCTGGGGCAAACACCCGGCCAAACCCTATGGCGCCGAGGAGGTTGCGGCCATCCGTGAACGGCTGCGCCTGGTGCTGACTGAGCACTTCACGTTTCTGGAGGATTGAGCGATGAGCCTTGAAGAGCGCGTTACCGATCTGGAAAGCCGCCTGGCCTTTCAGGATGACACCATTCAGGCGTTGAACGACGAACTGGTGGCGCAGCAGCGCGTGATCGAGCGCCTGCAACTGCAAATGGCTGCGGTACTCAAGCGTCAGGAAGAAATGGTTGGGCAGTTCGATGCTTTCGAGGAAGAGGCACCACCGCCACACTACTGATGTCGGCGCTTTTGTAACGGCGTAAAAAAACCGCGATCAGCCAGGCTGCTCGCGGTTTTTTCTTGCCTTGGATCAGCGACGCGGCAGGGCGGCGATCACATCCTCGGCTTGCAGGCCTTTATCCCGGTTCATCACCGAGAACTCAACGCGCTGGCCTTCGACCAGTACGCGGTGGCCTTCGCCACGGATTGCACGAAAGTGCACGAAAATATCATCGCCGGAATCCCGGGAGATAAAGCCGAAACCCTTGGACGTGTTGAACCACTTGACGGTACCGGTATCGCGGTTGCTCATGTCATAGCTGACAGGTGCGGCAGCCGGTGAAGATTTGTAGAAGCTCACGGCCAGGTGCACAACCACGGCAACCAGGGCGATCACCAGGCTGAACAGCACGGCCGGTTGACCGGCGATGACAGGCATCGGTGCGATCAGGGTCAGGGTTTGCAGGACGACAGTCAGCACGAGAAGAGCGCTGACCAGATTTTGCAGATGCTGGCGCGGGCCTTTGTTCCAGTAAGGGATCACTGGAGCGATGACCAGGTTCAGCAGGCCGAAAAAGGCCAGGTAAAGTGCATCGGGTTGTTGCAGGTAAGGAACGGCTTCGGATTTCAGGCTAGGTATGAACGACAGCAGCAAGGCCGCTGCGCCCATTAGCAGGTGGACGATTTTCAACATTTTGATTGGCTCACGTTATGACGGCTCACAAGGAAGAGCTGAAGGCGCACGGTTCGCTTCGGAACAATAAAGAGGCGTTGGACACGTGCCCGGCATCAGCCTATGCACGACACCCCTGAAAAATGGGGCGTAGCGACACACTGCCTATTTAACAGCAAAGCCTGCAGCTACTCAAATTACCCCGGCCAGCGGCACCGGCCCGGTCGATTTGTCGCACGGCGAGCGAAGATTGCCGGCTGCGAGGTGGCGCCTGCCTTGCTAGAGTGGGTCTGCACCTGTTGGATGAATTCAATCGCCTTAGGGGGTAAACATGGCAATCGATATCGGTATCAGTGAAGAAGACCGCAAGTCCATCGTCGAGGGGCTGTCGCGGCTGCTGTCGGACACCTACGTGCTGTATCTGAAAACCCATAACTTCCACTGGAACGTCACCGGTCCCATGTTCAGGACCCTGCATCTGATGTTCGAAGAGCAATACAACGAGCTGGCGCTGGCCGTGGACCTGATCGCCGAGCGCATTCGGGCCCTGGGTTTTCCGGCACCGGGCGCCTACGCGACTTACGCGCGTCTTTCCTCTATCAAGGAAGAAGTCGGCGTGCCAAGCGCCGAGGACATGATCAAGCAATTGGTCGAGGGTCAGGAAGCGGTGACGCGCACCGCTCGCGGCATCTTCCCGCTTCTGGACAAAGTCAGTGACGAGCCGACGGCCGACCTGCTGACCCAGCGTATGCAGGTGCATGAGAAGACCGCGTGGATGCTGCGTGCGTTGCTCGAGACCTGATAGTCCGGTGCGCGGATGTCCCGGGGTGGTAGATGTCCGCGCGCTGTTTCAAATCTTACCGAACATGTCGGCTTATCCTACGCAGCTGGGCAACTAGTCGTCTGGCGCTGACTTTGCGTCTGCGTTTTTATGAAGACACAGGATGTTGTCTTTATAAAAAGCAGCGATGGCAAAGGAGTGTCAGCGATATGGTAGGTGGAGACAGGCGAAGCGAACATGTCGGTTCGCAGCAGGAAATGAAGGTCGACCCGTTTGTCAGCGATTTCGACTTCGAGCTGATCCGGCCGCTGGCAAGGTCAGTGCGCTTGAACGGGTTTGCCACGTGCTTGAGGCTCGAGCAGGTTTACTGGAACATTCTCGGTGAGATGGCCGGGCACAATGGCTGTTCGGTCAGTACGTTGCTGTCCCACGTTGACCGTCAGGTGCACCTGCGCCACGGCGGGGTGAAAAACTTCAGCGGTCTGGTGCGGGTGGTGTGTGTGATGAATGGTCTGCGGGATACCCCGACGGCCGTCATGCCCTGAACGGCCAATACTTGAAATGACGTGGCGGGCTCTGCAGTCTTACGGCTGCACAGCCCGCATTTAATGGATATAATCCCGCTCTTTCGCCGCAAAGCCCTGCGCGCGGTGGCAATCTGATCGCCGAGACACCTCCATGCCGATGTACGATTATCAATGTGCTTCCTGTGGTCATCAGTTGGAAGCCATTCAAAAGATCAGCGAGGCACCGCTGGTCGACTGCCCTGCCTGTCAGGCGCCAGAGCTCAAGAAACAGCTGTCCATGCCGGGTTTTCGCCTCAGCGGCAGCGGTTGGTACGAAACCGATTTCAAGACCGGAGCCAAGAAGAATCTGGCCGGTGGCGACAAATCTGACTAGGGTTCAGGCCCAGGTCGAACGACACGCGTGAGATTTCGCAGTGCTTGAGTGCGACGGGATCTCCACCGAATTTCGAATTACGAGAAGCGAAACCACTACCATGATGCGCAGCCATTATTGCGGCCAACTGAACGAAAGCCTGGAAGGCCAGGAAATTACCCTTTGCGGATGGGTTCACCGTCGTCGCGACCACGGCGGGGTGATTTTCCTCGATATCCGTGATCGTGATGGTCTGGCTCAGGTGGTGTTCGATCCGGATCGCGCCGAGAGCTTCGCCGCCGCCGATCGCGTGCGCAGCGAATACGTTGTGAAGATCACCGGCAAGGTGCGTCTGCGTCCGGCCGGTGCGACCAACGCCAACATGGCGTCGGGCATGATCGAAGTGCTGGGCTACGAGCTGGAAGTGCTGAACGAGTCGGAAACCCCGCCGTTCCCGCTCAACGAATACTCCGACGTCGGCGAAGAAACCCGCCTGCGCTACCGCTTCCTGGATCTGCGTCGTCCGGAAATGGCCGAGAAGCTGCGTCTGCGTTCGCGCATGACCACCAGCATCCGTCGCTTCCTCGACGAGAACGGCTTCCTCGACGTCGAAACACCGATCCTGACCCGTGCTACCCCGGAAGGCGCCCGCGACTACCTGGTGCCGAGCCGTACTCACGCCGGTTCGTTCTTCGCGTTGCCGCAATCGCCTCAGCTGTTCAAGCAACTGCTGATGGTTGCCGGTTTCGACCGTTACTACCAGATCGCCAAGTGCTTCCGCGACGAAGACCTGCGTGCCGACCGTCAGCCTGAGTTCACTCAGATCGACATCGAGACCAGCTTCCTCGACGAAAAAGACATCATGGGCCTGACCGAAGGCATGATCCGCAACCTGTTCAAGGAAGTGCTGGATCTGGAATTCGGCGAATTCCCGCACATGACCTTCGAAGAAGCCATGCGTCGTTACGGTTCCGACAAGCCGGACCTGCGTAACCCGCTGGAACTGGTCGACGTCGCCGATCAACTCAAAGAAGTCGTATTCAAGGTCTTCAGCGGCCCGGCCAACGATCCGAAATGCCGTATCGCTGCACTGCGCGTTCCAGGCGGGGCGAGCATGCCGCGCAAGCAGATCGACGACTACACCAAGTTCGTCGGCATCTACGGTGCCAAGGGCCTGGCGTACATCAAGGTCAACGAGCGCGCTGCCGGTGTTGAAGGTCTGCAATCGCCGATCGTGAAAAACATCCCTGAAGCCAACCTGAACGTGATCCTCGATCGCGTCGGCGCGGTTGACGGCGACATCGTGTTCTTCGGCGCCGACAAGGCCAAGATCGTCAGCGAAGCCCTGGGCGCGCTGCGTATCAAGCTCGGCCACGACCTCGACCTGCTGACCTGCAAGTGGGCGCCAATGTGGGTCGTCGACTTCCCGATGTTCGAAGAAAACGACGACGGCAGCTTCTCTGCGCTGCACCACCCGTTCACCGCACCGAAGTGCTCCCCTGAAGAGCTGGAAGCCAACCCGGCCGGCGCTCTGTCCCGCGCCTACGACATGGTGCTCAACGGTACCGAGCTGGGTGGCGGTTCGATCCGTATCCACCGCAAGGAAATGCAACAAGCGGTGTTCCGCCTGTTGGGTATCAATGAGGCGGAACAGGAAGAGAAGTTCGGCTTCCTGCTCGACGCGCTGAAGTACGGTGCACCGCCGCACGGTGGTCTGGCCTTCGGTCTGGACCGTCTGGTGATGCTGATGACCGGCGCCCAGTCGATCCGTGAAGTGATCGCCTTCCCGAAAACCCAGAGTGCTGCGGACGTCATGACGCAAGCGCCGGGTGTGGTGGATGCCAAGGCACTGCGCGAGCTGCACATTCGTTTGCGCGAAACGCCAAAGGCTGAGTAAGACGGGCCTGAAGGCGCATCTTCGGATGCGCCTTTTTTCTATCTGTAGAGAGCAGGTCGAGATTTTTTGTTTGCTGGCCGCTGCATGAGCAGGGCGGGCAACGTTTCAAGAGAATTCGGAGCGAGTTATGGCAGGTCATTCCAAGTGGGCGAACATCAAGCACCGCAAAGAACGTCAGGATGCCAAGAGAGGCAAGATCTTCACCAAGTGGATCCGTGAGCTGACCGTTGCGGCCCGTCAGGGCGGCGGCGATCCGGGTTCCAACCCGCGTCTGCGCCTGGCCCTGGACAAGGCTCTCGGCGCGAACATGAGCCGCGACATCATCGACCGTGCCGTTGCGCGTGGCGCCGGTGCGACCGAAGCGGACAACGTTGAAGAATTGACCTATGAAGGTTACGGCCCGGGCGGCGTGGCGGTGATGGTCGAGTGCATGACCGACAACCGCAACCGTACCGCAGCTGCCGTGCGCCATGCGTTCAGCAAATGTGGCGGCAACCTCGGTACCGACGGTTCGGTTGCGTATCTGTTCGAACGCAAAGGCCAGATCAGCTTCGCCCCGGGCGTCGATGAAGACGCGCTGACCGAAGCGGCGCTGGAAGCCGATGCCGACGACGTGGTCAGCCATGAAGACGGCTCGATCGACGTGTTCACCTCGTTCACCAGCTTCTATGCCGTGCGTAACGCGCTGGAAGCGGCCGGGTTCAAGGGTGACGACGCAGAAATCGTCATGCAGCCGACCACCAGCGCCGAACTGGATCTGGAAGGCGCGGAGAAGGTGCTCAAGCTGATCGACATGCTCGAGGATCTGGATGACGTGCAGAACGTCTACTCCAACGCGGACATTCCGGAAGATGTGGCCGCTCAGCTCGGTTAAGAGCGACTAGGCTTCAATGTGGGAGCGGGCTTGCTCGCGAATGCGGCGAATCAGCAAGCATCAATGCTGAATGACACGCCGCATTCGCGAGCAAGCCCGCTCCCACATTGGTTATTCGCTGTTTTGATTTTCGTGTTTCTACCGAATCCGCAGGCGTTATGACTTTAATTCTGGGTATCGACCCCGGCTCGCGCATCACCGGTTACGGGGTTGTTCGCGATACCGGCCGCGGCGGCTGCATCTACGTGGCGTCGGGCTGCATCCGTACCGGCGCCGGCGAGCTGCATGAGCGGCTGCAAATCGTTTATCGCGGCGTGCGTGAAATCATTCAGACCTATGGCCCGGTGACCATGGGCATCGAAAAAGTGTTCATGGCGAAAAACGCCGATTCGGCTCTCAAGCTCGGCCAGGCTCGCGGTGCGGCAATCGTTGCCGGTGCCGAGGAAAGCCTGGAGATTGCCGAGTACACCGCAACCCAGGTCAAGCAAGCCGTGGTCGGCACCGGCGCCGCCAATAAGGAACAGGTGCAGATGATGGTCATGCACATGCTCAAGCTGACCAGCAAACCGCAGATCGATGCCTCGGATGCCCTGGCCATCGCGATTTGTCACGCGCACACCCGTTCCAGCCTGCTGCCGCATGGCCTGGGAACCGCACGCAGTCGTGGCGGGCGCCTGCGTCTCTGATAGCATCAGCAATCATTTTTGCGGAATGCGGATTTCGCGCCTGGGTCGTCGGCCCGATTCCCGCCTTCCATCTGTCGCCAGCCCACGGCTGGCCAACGCTCAAGGATCTGAAACGTGATTGGACGCTTGCGCGGCACCTTGGCTGAGAAACAGCCGCCGCACCTGATTCTGGATGTAAACGGCCTCGGGTATGAGCTGGAAGTGCCCATGACCACCCTTTATCGTCTGCCGTCGGTCGGTGAACCGCTGACGCTGCATACCCATTTGGTCGTACGCGAAGACGCGCAGTTACTCTATGGTTTCGCCGGCAAGCGTGAGCGAGACTTTTTTCGCGAGTTGATCCGTCTCAATGGTGTCGGACCGAAACTGGCCCTGGCCTTGATGTCGAGCCTGGAAGTCGATGAACTGATCCGCTGCGTGCAATCCCAGGACACTTCGGCGCTGACCAAGGTGCCGGGGGTTGGCAAGAAAACCGCCGAGCGTCTGCTGGTCGAATTGAAGGATCGCTTCAAGGCCTGGGAAACCTCACCGGCCATGTTCGCCCTGGTGCCGAATCAGCCGGACGGCCCGGCGCCGGTCAATACCGCTGAAAACGATGCGGTCAGCGCGCTGATTTCTCTGGGCTACAAACCGCAGGAAGCGAGCAAGGCGATTACCGCCATCAAGGACAAGAATTTGAGCAGTGAAGACCTGATCCGCCGCGCCCTGAAGGGAATGATTTAAGTGATTGAAGCTGATCGTCTGATCGCCGCCGCGCACAGCCCGCGTGAGCGCGAAGAAGTCCAGGACCGGGCCATTCGCCCGGTCAGTCTGGCCGACTATATTGGCCAGCCGACTGTCCGCGAGCAGATGGAGCTGTTCATCCAGGCGGCGCGTGGTCGCAGTGAATCGCTGGATCACACGTTGATCTTCGGCCCGCCGGGTCTAGGTAAAACCACCCTGGCCAACATCATCGCCCAGGAAATGGGTGTGTCGATCAAGAGCACGTCCGGCCCGGTACTTGAGCGTCCGGGCGACCTGGCGGCACTGCTGACCAATCTTGAGCCGCACGACGTGTTGTTCATCGACGAAATCCATCGTCTGTCACCCATCGTTGAAGAAGTGCTGTACCCGGCGATGGAAGATTTCCAGCTCGACATCATGATCGGCGAAGGACCGGCGGCGCGCTCGATCAAGCTGGATCTGCCACCGTTCACTCTGGTGGGCGCCACTACTCGTGCCGGCATGCTGACCAACCCGTTGCGTGACCGCTTCGGTATCGTCCAGCGTCTGGAGTTCTACAGCACGGCGGATCTGGCGACGATTGTCAGTCGGTCTGCGGCTATTCTCGGTCTGCCACTGGATCCGGAGGGTTCTTTCGAAATTGCTCGTCGTGCCCGTGGTACGCCGCGAATCGCCAACCGCCTGCTGCGTCGGGTGCGCGATTTTGCCGAAGTGCGCGCCAAGGGCCATATCACCAAGTCGGTGGCCGATCTGGCCTTGAACCTGCTGGACGTCGATGAACACGGTTTCGACCATCAGGACCGGCGCCTGCTGCTGACCATGATCGAGAAGTTCGATGGCGGTCCGGTAGGCATCGACAGCCTGGCGGCGGCGATCAGTGAAGAGCGTCATACCATTGAAGACGTGCTGGAGCCGTACCTGATTCAGCAGGGCTACATCATGCGTACGCCACGGGGCAGGGTGGTGACACGGCATGCGTATCTGCATTTCGGTTTAAACATTCCGTCACGAATGGGCGAAATGCCCGTGGCAGACGAGTTTCTCGATGCCTTGGACGATTGATACACATTTATTGGCGATTTATTCAGCGTTTGTACTGTCACAGGACGGTACTTTTGCGGTAAAGCCTTAAACACTGAAAAAACAGTTGCCTGGCCGGATTGGCAACCCGAGGAGTAAGCACTAGAGTATGCGCGCGCAAAACGGGCTTGAGCCGTTCGCACATCGTTGTCGCGTTTATTACGAGGACACCGATGCCGGCGGCATCGTGTATTACGTTAATTACCTCAAGTTTATGGAACGGGCTCGAACCGAGCGGCTCCGGACGCTGGGCTTTGCCCAGTCGGAACTGGCAGGGGAGGACCTGTTGTTTGTCGTGCATTCCAGCGAAGCGCGCTACCACGCGCCGGCGCGACTGGACGACGAACTGCTGGTAAGCGCTGATGTAATCGAATTGAACCGTGCCAGCCTGCGCTTTAAACAGCAGGTCAGGCGGGCCACGGATAATGCGCTGCTCTGTGAAGGGCAGTTTCTGGTGGCCTGTGTGCGCACCGACAGTTTGAAACCCCGGGCCATGCCCGAATCCTTGCGTGCGGCCTTTGCCGACGCGGGCGGCACGGGTACACACTCAAAGCAGGAGATAAAGCGTGGAAGCTAACGTCGTCGACCATTCCTCCATGTGGAGCCTGGTCAGCAATGCCAGCATCGTGGTGCAGTTGGTAATGTTGACCCTGGTGGCCGCATCGGTGACCTCATGGATCATGATCTTTCAGCGCAGCAATCTGTTGCGCGCCGGTCGACGCGCCCTGGAGAGCTTCGAAGAGCGCTTCTGGTCGGGTATCGATCTGTCCAAGCTGTACCGTCAGGCCGGCAGCAACCCGGATCCGGATTCGGGCGTGGAGCAGATCTTCCGTGCCGGTTTCAAGGAGTTCTCCCGTCTGCGTCAGCAGCCAGGCGTCGATCCGGAAGCAGTGATGGAAGGTGTAGCGCGTGCCATGCGCGTCGCCATCTCCCGTGAAGAAGAGAAACTGGAGCAGAGCCTGCCGTTCCTCGCCACTGTCGGTTCGGTCAGCCCGTACATCGGTCTGTTCGGTACCGTGTGGGGCATCATGAACTCCTTCCGTGGTCTGGCTCAGGCCCAACAAGCGACCCTGGCCACCGTGGCGCCGGGTATCGCCGAAGCCCTGATCGCCACCGCGATCGGCCTGTTCGCCGCGATCCCGGCCGTTATCGCTTACAACCGTTTCTCTGCCCGCAGCGAAACCTTGCTGAGCCGCTACTACACCTTCGCCGATGAGTTCCAGGCGATCCTGCACCGCAAAGTGCACACCAGCGAAGAATAAGCAGGTATTTCCCGATGGCTTTAATCGCTCGAGCCCGAAACAAGCGCAAGCCGGTCGCCGAGATGAACGTGGTGCCATACATCGACGTGATGCTGGTGCTGCTGGTTATCTTCATGGTGACCGCGCCGATGCTCAATCAGGGCGTGAAAGTGGATCTGCCCAAGGTTTCCAGCGAAGCCTTGCCGCAGGACAACAACACTCAGGTGCTGACCATTTCGATCAAGGCTGACAAGACCTACTACTGGAACCTTGGCAGCGAAGTCGACACTGAAAAGCAGCAGGACAGGGCAATGACGCTGCCGCAGATGACTGACGCGGTGACCAAGATCATTCGTGCCGGCACCGAAGGTGGCAAGCGTACCCAGGTCTTTATCCGTGGCGACAAGTCGGTTGACTACGGCTCCGTCATGGGGGCCATGGGCGGGTTGCAGAAAGCCGGGGTCGGTAATGTTGGTTTGATTACCGAGGCCCCCTGATGCAGCAACAGCGAGAGCCGTCCGCCTCGGAAAGCTACTTCTGGCCTAGTGTTCTGGCGATTGTCCTGCACGTGCTGGTGTTCGGCATGCTGTTCGTCAGTTTCGCCTTCACACCGGAGTTGCCGCCGGCCAAGCCGATTGTTCAGGCGACCCTGTACCAGCTGAAATCGAAAAGTCAGGCAACCACCCAGACCAATCAGAAGATTGCGGGTGAGGCGAAGAAATCCGCCGCGCGCCAGACCGAAGTCGAGCAGATGGAGCAGAAAAAGGTCGAGCAGGAAGCGGTGAAGGCTGCGGAACAAAAGAAAGAAGAAGCGGCTCAAAAGGCCGAGGAAGCCAAGAAGGCCGATCAGGCGAAGAAAGCGGACGAGGCGAAAAAGGCTGATGAAGCCAAGAAAGCCGACGATGCGAAGAAAGCCGAGGCCAAGAAGGCAGAAGAGAAACAATTGGCTGATATAGCCAAGAAGAAAGCCGAAGAAGAGGCTAAAGAAGAGGCCAAGAAAGAGGCCGCTGAAGAAGCCAAGAAGAAGATCGTCGAAGACGCGAAGAAGAAAGCCGCCGAAGACGCCAAGAAAAAAGCTGAAGCTGAAGAGGCGAAGAAGAAAGTCGCCGACGAAGCGAAGAAGAAAGCTGCTGCCGATGCTGCGAAGAAGAAAGCGCAGGAAGCGGCACGTAAATCCGCCGAAGAGAAAAAGGCTCAGGCCCTCGCAGATTTGCTTTCCGACACGCCGCAGCGTCAGCAGGCCTTGGCCGATGAACAGGGTGACGAAGTTGCGGGCAGTTTCGATGACCTGATTCGTGCTCGCGCAGCGGAAGGTTGGGCACGTCCTCCTTCGGCACGCAAAGGCATGACGGTCGTGCTGCAAATCGGCATGTTGCCGGACGGTACGGTGACTTCGGTCAGCGTGGCCAAGTCCAGTGGCGACGGTCCGTTCGATGCTTCGGCAGTCGCGGCGGTCAAGAATATTGGACGTTTGACGGAAATGCAGGGAATGAAGCCGAGCGATTTCGCTCCGTATCGTTCATTCAAGATGACATTCACACCTGAGGATCTAGCCTTGTGAGAAACCTTCTTCGAGGAATGCTGGTCGTGATCTGCTGCATGGCAGGGGTCGCGATGGCGGATGAAAAGAACATTCTGGTCACCAGCGGCAGCGATCGGGCGACTCCGATCGCCGTCGTACCGTTCGGTATGCAGGGCGGTGCCGTGCTGCCGGACGACATGGCAGAAATCATTGGTAACGATTTGCGGAACTCGGGCTACTACTCGCCGATTCCAAAGCAAAACATGATCAGCCAGCCAAGCCAGCCGAGCGAAATCATCTTCCGTGACTGGAAGGCGGTGGGTGCTCAGTACATGATGGTCGGCAGCATTGCTCCAGCGGGCGGTCGTCTGCAGGTGCAGTGGGCACTGTTCAACGTGGCCACCGAGCAGAAAGTGGCTGACGGCAGTGTGTCCGGTACCACCGAGCAACTGCGTGACATGGCGCACTTCATCTCGGACCAGTCGTTCGAAAAACTTACCGGTATCAAAGGTGCGTTTTCGACTCGTCTGCTGTACGTGACAGCCGAGCGTTTCTCCGAGAAGAACACTCGCTACACCCTGCAGCGTTCGGACTACGACGGTGCCCGTGCGGTAACTCTGTTGCAATCGCGCGAGCCGATCCTGTCGCCGCGTTTCGCACCGGATGGCAAGCGCATCGCCTATGTGTCGTTCGAGCAGAAGCGTCCACGGATCTTCATGCAGAACATCGACACCGGTCGCCGTGAGCAGATCACCAACTTCGAAGGCCTGAATGGCGCGCCAGCCTGGTCGCCGGATGGCACTCGTCTGGCGTTCGTTCTGTCCAAGGACGGTAACCCGGATATCTACGTGATGAACCTTGGTTCGCGCCAGATCACTCGCGTCACCGCTGGTCCTGGTATCAACACCGAACCGTTTTGGGGCAAGGATGGCTCGACCATCTACTTCACCTCCGACCGTGGCGGCAAGCCGCAAATCTACAAAACCAGCGTCGGTGGCGGTGGTGCGGAACGTGTGACCTTTATCGGTAACTACAACGCCGCACCTAAATTGTCGGCTGATGAAAAGACCCTGGTCATGATTCACCGTCAGGACGGCTTCACCAATTTCCGGGTTGCGGCTCAGGATTTGCAGCGCGGTAGCGTAAAAATCCTCACAGACACCAACCTTGATGAGTCAGCTACTGTTGCGCCCAACGGCACCATGGTAATCTACGCCACCGCCCAGCAGGGCCGGGGAGTCTTGATGCTCGTGTCTATCAATGGACGCGTGAGGCTCCCGCTTCCTACCGCACAAGGCGAAGTCAGAGAACCTTCCTGGTCCCCTTTCCTGAACTGACGCGGCGCTACACGTTTTACTTAACACATTGGGGTTCATTAGGAGTTTCACGATGGAAATGCTGAAGTTTGGTAAGTTTGCTGCGCTGGCTCTGGCCATGGCTGTAGCTGTAGGTTGCTCTTCCAAAGGCGGCGACAACGCCGGTGAAGGCGCTGTTGATCCAAACGCTGGTTACGGCGCAAACACTGGTGCTGTTGACGGCTCCCTGAGCGAAGAAGCTGCTCTGCGCGCAATCACCACCTTCTACTTCGAATACGACAGCTCGGACCTGAAGCCAGAAGCCATGCGCGCTCTGGACGTTCACGCCAGAGACCTGAAAGCAAACGGCGCTCGCGTTGTTCTGGAAGGCAACACCGACGAACGTGGTACTCGTGAGTACAACATGGCACTGGGCGAGCGTCGTGCGAAAGCCGTTCAGCGCTACCTGGTACTGCAAGGTGTTTCCCCAGCTCAACTGGAACTGGTTTCCTACGGTAAAGAGCGTCCAGTTGCTACTGGCCACGACGAGCAGTCTTGGGCTCAAAACCGTCGCGTCGAACTGCGTAAGTAATTCGATATGCGAACGTGCCGTCGTGCTGTAACTATTCTGGCTCTCAGCCTCGCGCCGCTTGCGGCGTGGGCTGTTCCTGTGGTCGATGACAACTCCGGTTATAACAATAGCGGGAGCAGTTATCCGCCTGCGGGTTACGGTACGAACGGCGCCTATGCCGGGGGAGCGGCTTCGGCCCCTGCCTCGGCACAGGGCATGCTGTTCAACCAACTGCAACAGATGCAGGATCAGATATCGCGCCAGCAAGGCGTGATCGAAGAACTGCAGAATCAGGTTGCGCGCATGAAGCAGGAATCCCTGGAGCGATACCAGGATCTTGATCGGCGCATAGGATCCGGTGCTGCACCTGCCGCGACTCCTGAGAATTCTTCTGCCGGTGGCGATGCAAGTGCTGCTGCCGGTGCTGCCGCTGGCGCCGGGGCTGCTGCCGCCCAGGCACCTGCTGCGAGTAGTGAACCGGGTGATCCGGCCAAGGAAAAGCTGTATTACGATGCCGCTTTCGACCTGATCAAAGCCAAGGATTTCGACAAGGCCAGCCAGGCTTTCTCGGCATTCCTGCGCAAATACCCGAACAGCCAGTACGCGGGCAACGCCCAATACTGGTTGGGTGAAGTGAACCTGGCCAAGGGCGATCTGCAAGGTGCAGGTCAGGCTTTTGCCAAGGTGTCGCAGCTCTATCCCAAGCACGCCAAAGTGCCGGATTCGCTGTACAAGCTGGCTGACGTAGAGCGCCGCCTCGGTCATACCGACAAGGTCAAAGGCATTCTGCAGCAGGTGGTTTCCCAATACCCGGGTACCTCTGCGGCTCAGTTGGCCCAACGCGATCTGCAACGCATGTAAGTGTGTTTGACCCGTTTGGAAGAAACCCGCGCTTGTCGCGGGTTTTTTCGTTAGAATTCACGCCCTTTTTCTGAAACACGCTTCTGGTGATCTACGCGTTGGCGGGGTTGCTTGAAGTGCCTGACGGAGGCGGACAGCCTGTTTAGCTGTTACGCCCGTGGCGACTATGCAAGACACATTGAGAATTACCGAAGTTTTCTACTCGTTGCAGGGGGAAACACGGACTGCCGGGCTGCCCACGGTTTTTGTGCGCCTGACCGGTTGCCCGTTGCGTTGCCAATACTGCGACAGTGCCTATGCGTTCAGCGGCGGTACGATCCGCACCCTCGACGACATCCTCGAGCAAGTGGCCGGATATCGTCCGCGCTATGTCTGTGTGACCGGCGGTGAGCCGCTCGCACAGCCGAACGCCATCCCTTTGCTTAAACAGTTGTGCGATGCCGGTTACGAAGTGTCACTGGAAACCAGTGGTGCGCTCGACATCTCGGCGGTAGATTCGCGCGTCAGTCGCGTAGTCGACTTGAAGACGCCGGACTCTAAAGAGGCGCATCGCAACCGCTACGAAAACATCGAACTGTTGACGCCCAACGATCAGGTGAAGTTTGTCATCTGTTCGCGGGACGACTATGACTGGGCGGTCTCGAAGCTGATCCAGTACGGTCTTGATCGCCGTGCGGGTGAAGTGCTGTTTTCCCCAAGTCATCATGACCTCAATGCCAGGGATCTGGCGGACTGGGTGGTGGCAGACAACCTGCCGGTGCGGCTGCAATTGCAGCTGCATAAATATCTATGGAATGACGAGCCGGGGCGCTGATATGACTGAACAACTGAACACTAATGAAAAACGTGCGGTAATCCTGCTGTCGGGTGGTCTGGATTCGGCGACGGTCGTGGCGATGGCCCGGGCTGAAGGTTACGCCTGCTATACCATGAGCTTCGATTACGGCCAGCGCTCTCACGCTGAATTGCACGCCGCCGCACGTGTTGCCCGCGATCTGGGTGTGGTCGAGCACAAAGTGATCGGCCTGAACCTGAACGGCATGGGCGGCTCGGCACTGACCGACACCAGCATCGACATTCCGGAAGAGCTGGGCGAGGGCATCCCGGTGACCTACGTGCCGGCGCGCAACACCGTGTTCCTGTCGCTGGCGCTGGGCTGGGCTGAAGTGCTCGGTGCGCGTGACATCTTTATCGGCGTCAACGCGGTGGACTATTCCGGTTACCCGGATTGCCGTCCCGAGTTCATCGAGTCGTTCGAGCGCATGGCCAACCTGGCGACCAAGGCCGGCGTGGAAGGCAACGGCTTCCGCATTCAGGCGCCGCTGCAGAACCTGAGCAAGGCGCAGATCGTTCAGGCTGGCGTGAAGCTCGGTGTGGATTATGGCCTGACCGTTTCCTGCTATCAGGCGGACGATGAAGGCCGTGCGTGCGGCAAATGCGACAGCTGCCGCCTGCGTGCAGAAGGCTTCGCAGCGGCCGGTGTAAGCGATCCAACACCTTATTTTTGATTTTTTTCAAAAAGGTGTTGAATAGTCCTTAAAAATCAGTATTATACGCGCCACCACACAGCGGGTCGTTAGCTCAGTTGGTAGAGCAGTTGGCTTTTAACCAATTGGTCGTAGGTTCGAATCCCACACGACCCACCATATTTGGCGGTTTAGAAAATCCGGAAGGCCCACGAAAGTGAGGATTTCCGGGTTTTTTTTTGCCTGCGATTCGGGCACCGCTCCTTTCATCATCGCCTGCGCTGACACAGGTCAGAATCATCTTTTGTATCAACGGGATATTCTGTAGCCTTGCGCAGCTTCAACGCTGTCCGTGCCTGATAAAAACTCACTCTCCCGGCGGTACCCTCAAGCGGTCCGGAGCCGGGTGTATACTCGACTTTCGCGCGAAAGCGCCTGCAGGTCTTGCGAACATGACGCAGATTTCCGAACGCCTTCTGGTTCAAGCCCACCTCGATGCCAAACAGCCCAAACCGCTGACTGCCGAGGAAGAGGCCTACTACCGTTCCGCCATCGCCGCTGAGCTCAAGGCTCAGGACGCGGTGCTGGTTGCCCACTTCTATTGCGATCCGGTGATTCAGGCTCTGGCCGAAGAAACCGGTGGCTGTGTGTCCGACTCCCTGGAGATGGCCCGCTTCGGCAATGCCCATCCGGCCAAGACCGTGGTGGTCGCCGGCGTGAAGTTCATGGGCGAGACTGCAAAGATCCTCAACCCGGAAAAACGCGTGCTGATGCCGACCCTGGACGCGACCTGCTCGCTGGACCTGGGGTGCCCGGTGGACGAGTTCTCGGCGTTCTGCGATCAGCATCCGGAGCGCACGGTGGTGGTGTACGCCAACACCTCGGCCGCCGTCAAAGCCCGGGCTGACTGGGTAGTGACGTCGAGCTGTGCGCTGGAGATCGTCGAAAGCCTGATGGACAACGGCGAGACCATCATCTGGGGCCCGGACAAGCACCTGGGCACTTACATTCAGCGCAAGACCGGCGCCGACATGCTGCTGTGGGACGGTGCCTGCATCGTCCACGAGGAATTCAAGTCCAAGCAACTCGAAGACATGAAAGCGCTGTACCCGGACGCCGCGATTCTGGTGCACCCCGAGTCGCCGACCTCGGTGATCGAACTGGCCGACGCCGTCGGTTCCACCAGTCAGTTGATCGCTGCCGCGCAAAGCCTGCCGAACAAGACCCTGATCGTCGCCACCGACCGTGGCATCTTCTACAAGATGCAGCAGTTGTGCCCGGACAAGGTCTTTATCGAGGCGCCAACCGCCGGTAACGGCGCAGCGTGCCGCAGTTGCGCACATTGCCCGTGGATGGCCATGAACACCCTTGAGCGCACGCTCAAGAGCCTGAAGGAAGGGACGAACGAGATCTTTGTCGATCCGGCGTTGATTCCGCAGGCGATCCGCCCGTTGAAGCGCATGCTGGATTTCACTCAGGCGGCGCGGATGAAGCTGGCGGGTAACGCTTAAGCTCGTTGAGGCAACACGCAAAACCTGTGGGAGCGGGCTTGCTCGCGAAGGCGGTGTATCAGTCGATGCAAAAGGTGACTGATACACCGCCTTCGCGAGCAAGCCCGCTCCCACATTGGTATCTGGCGTCTGGAATTTATTTGCTCTTCTTCGGAATCCGCACCACGCGGGTATCGGAATAGATGTCGTGCCAGGTGCGCTTCTGCTTGTCGTACAGCGACCAGAAGAATCCAAGCCCTGCGCACAGCCACGAAGCGATCGACACCATAAACCGCAGCAGCGCCTGCCACAGGCTGATCGCGCTGCCATCGGCGTTCTGCACACGTATGCCCCACACCTGCATGCCCAGTGTCTGTCCGCCGTGAGTCCAGAACTTGGCGAAGAACGCAAACAGTACCAACAGCAGCACCGTGGAATACAGCGGATCGCCATCCATTTTCCCGGCGTCGGTCAGTACGCGCAGGCGTTCTTCACCGATGATCGCTGCCTGGATCAACTTGTAAACGAAGCCGGTAACGATCAGCAGGGCGGTGCACAGCAGGAAGTCATAGAACATGGCTGCCAAGCGGCGGCCGAGGCCAACAGCAGGAAAGTCGCCCTGGGGAGTGAGCAGGTTTTTCGACATGGCAGCCTCTGGACGCAAAATGAAGCGCCATTTTACGGATTCGCGCGCACAAAAAAGCCCCTGATATCAATATCAGGGGCTTTTTCGTTACAGAAGATTAGCCTTCTGCTTGTACTTCATCAGCCTGCATGCCTTTCTGGCCTTGCACAGCAACGAAGGTCACTTTCTGGCCTTCTTTCAGGCTCTTGAAGCCGTTGCCCTGAATGGCGCGGAAATGCACGAACAGATCCGGACCGCTTTCTGGAGTGATAAAACCAAAACCTTTCTCGTCGTTAAACCACTTGACGGTACCGCTCTGACGTGTCGACATTTCTTATATCCTTTGACGCATAAATTGATGACAGTCTCTTTCTCATGAAAGAGTACTGGGGCTGGTTGCAGGAGAGTAAGAAGACGTCGAGCGGGATGTAGCTAACTTTGTAGGCTACTGCCCAGGTCACGATTCCAAGCTGACCCATGCAAACACAGTGAACAAACTCTACGCCAACTACGGGAGAAAAAACAAGCCCCGCGAAGGCCCCGGTTTTCCTGCCCCTGCAGGCAGTTAATCAATCCACTAGTGCAGGCTTAGACGATTAGCTTGTTCAATTGTTTTCGAACGTTATAAGCAAAGTTCATATTCGAATCGGATGTTAGAAAATGCACTTTTTTGTGGCGATTGCGTTACACATTAGTGCACGCGTAACGCAATCGCGTTACTTATAGAAACAGTCAATCAACCACGATAGTAGCGTTGTGGAACAAATGGCATTTTGCTTACAAGCATTTGCACCTTTTTCCCACGAACGATGGCCCAGACTGGTGTGTCGAGAGCGACATAAGCGCTGTCGAGGTAACCCATCGCCAATGGGCCACCCAAGGTCGGGCCGAAGCCGCCGCTGCACACGCTGCCGATGATTTCGCCGGCTTCGTTGACGATTTCTGCGCCTTCACGCACCGGGGTACGCTCTTGTGGCAGCAGACCGATACGTTTGCGTGCAACACCGTTCTGCTGTTGGGCAAATACCTGCTCCGCACCCGGGAAACCACCGGCGCGCGCGCCATCGGCACGGCGTGGCTTGGAGATCGCCCACAACAGGCTGGCTTCGATCGGGGTGGTGTCGGTATTCATGTCGTGGCCGTACAGGCACAGGCCGGCTTCCAGGCGCAGCGAGTCGCGGGCGCCGAGGCCGATGGCCTGGACTTCCGGTTCGGCCAGCAGGGCGCGGGCGAGTTTTTCCGCGTCGGCGGCGGGCACCGAGATTTCGAAACCGTCTTCACCGGTGTAACCCGAGCGGCTGACGAAGCAATCCACGCCCAGCAATTGCACGCGGTTGAACTGCATGAAAGTCATCTTCGCCACCTCTGGCGCAAGACGCGCCAGCACGGTGACCGCCGCCGGGCCTTGCAACGCCAGCAGCGCGCGCGCTTCGAACAGCTCCGTAATGGTGCACTGACCGCCGATGTGTTGTTGCAGATGCGCCAGATCCTGATCCTTGCACGCGGCGTTGACCACCAGGAACAGTTCGTCGTTGCCCAGATTGGCGACCATCAAATCATCGAGAATGCCGCCGCTCTCGTTGGTGAACATCGCATAGCGCTGCATGCCCACTGGCAGGTCGATGATGTCCACCGGTACCAGGGTTTCCAGGGCCTTGGCGGCATTGGCGCCGGTCAGGCGGATCTGGCCCATGTGCGAGACATCGAACAGCCCGGCCTGTTCACGGGTGTGTTGGTGTTCCTTCATCACGCCCAGCGGATATTGCACCGGCATGTCGTAGCCGGCGAACGGCACCATGCGGGCGCCGAGTTCGAGGTGCAGAGCGTGCAGCGGGGTTTTCGACAGTTGTTCGGTGGACATGCGTGGCTCCTTGAAAGTTTGAGTTTGGGGGCATGGGGCTAGATTTAGATCAAGATCAAAAGCCCCTCACCCCAGCCCTCTCCCGGAGGGAGAGGGGGCTAAGTGCGGTCCTCTACCACAGGGAGAGGACATAAATCAGCATTCGATGATGTTGACTGCCAGACCGCCGCGGGCGGTCTCTTTGTATTTGCTTTTCATGTCGGCGCCGGTCTGGCGCATGGTGCGGATGACTTTGTCGAGCGAGACGAAGTGTTGTCCGTCGCCGCGCATGGCCATGCGCACCGCGTTGATCGCTTTCACCGAGCCCATGGCGTTGCGCTCGATGCACGGCACCTGCACCAGCCCGCCAATCGGGTCGCAGGTCAGGCCGAGGTTGTGTTCCATGCCGATTTCCGCGGCGTTTTCGACTTGCTGCACGCTGCCGCCGAGCACTTCGCACAACGCGCCGGCCGCCATCGAGCAGGCCACGCCGACTTCGCCCTGACAGCCGACTTCGGCGCCGGAGATCGAGGCGTTTTCCTTGTACAGAATGCCGATGGCGGCGGCGGTCAGCAGAAAGCGCACCACGCCGTCATCGTTCGCCCCCGGGATAAACCGCATGTAGTAATGCAGCACCGCGGGGATGATCCCCGCCGCACCGTTGGTGGGTGCGGTGACTACGCGGCCACCGTTGGCGTTTTCTTCGTTGACGGCGAGGGCGTACAGGTTGACCCAGTCGAGCACGGACAGCGGATCGCGCAGCGCCGATTCCGGGTTCTTGCACAGTTGCCGGTGCAATGCCGCCGCCCGGCGTTTGACCTTCAGCCCGCCCGGCAGAATGCCTTCGTTGCGACAGCCAGCGGCAACGCAGTCCTGCATCACTTGCCAGATTTTCAGCAGACCGGCGCGTGTCTCGGCTTCCGGGCGCCAGGCGCTTTCGTTGGTCAACATCACTTGGCTGATCGACAGACCATAGGTGGCGCAGTGACCGAGCAAATCCTTGGCACTTTTGAACGGGAAGGTCAGCGGGGTGGCGTCTTCAACGATGCGGTCGGCCCCGGCCGCGTCTTCATCGACCACAAAACCACCGCCCACCGAATAGTACTCGCGGCTGCGGATCTGAATACCTGCCGCATCGAAGGCGCGAAAGATCATGCCGTTGGGGTGATAGGCCAACGGCTTGCGGATCATCGCCAGGTGTTCTTTCTCGTTGAACGTGATGCTGTGTTCGCCGAGCAGATTCAGCCGGCCATTGCCGCGAATTTCCTGCAGGCGCGCGGCGACGGTTTCGGTATCGACGGTGTCCGGGTGTTCACCTTCAAGGCCGAGCAGCACGGCTTTGTCGCTACCGTGACCCTTGCCGGTGGCGCCAAGCGAGCCGTACAGCTCGACTTTGACGGAGGTCGTTGCCGACAGCAGGTCGTCGCGGCGCAGGCCTTCGGCGAAGCGCGCAGCGGCTCGCATCGGGCCGACGGTGTGGGAGCTGGAAGGGCCGATGCCAATCTTGAACAGGTCGAACACGCTTAACGACATGAGTGGTTCTCCGGTTTCTTGTTATAGGAATTGGCGCAAGCTCGAGGCTGGACACAAATCCCCTGTGGGAGCGGGCTTGCTCGCGAATGCGGTGTGTCAGGCAACATTGATGGCGATTGATACACCGCATTCGCGAGCAAGCCCGCTCCCACATTGGGATCTATGGTTTTGCTGAAATCGGGGCAGGTAAATCTGCCCCGCATCCCTTTAAGCGTAGCTTTCGATCGACGGGCAGGCGCAGACCAGGTTGCGGTCGCCGAACACGTTGTCGACGCGACCGACCGGCGGCCAGTATTTACCTTCGACCAACGACGCCACCGGATACACCGCTTGCTCGCGGCTGTACGGATGGGTCCACTCGCCGACCAGCTCCGCCGCGGTGTGCGGAGCGTTTTTCAGCGGGTTGTCGTCCTTGTCCAGCGTGCCGTTTTCCACCGCACGGATTTCTTCGCGGATGCGGATCATGGCGTCGCAGAAGCGGTCCAGTTCTTCCTTGGATTCGCTTTCGGTCGGCTCGATCATCAGCGTGCCGGCCACCGGGAACGACATGGTCGGCGCATGAAAACCGAAGTCGATCAGGCGCTTGGCAACGTCATCGACGCTGATGCCGCTGCTGTCTTTCAGTGGACGCAGGTCGAGGATGCATTCGTGCGCCACCAGCCCGTTGCTGCCGGTGTACAGCACTGGATAGTGCTCTTCGAGGCGACGGGAAATGTAGTTGGCATTGAGGATCGCCAGTTGCGAAGCACGCTTCAGACCGGCGCCGCCCATCATGCGAATGTACATCCAGGTGATCGGCAGAATGCTCGCGCTGCCGAACGGCGCTGCACAGACCGCGCCTTCCTTGCGTGCCATCTGGCCGTGACCCGGGAGGAACGGGGTCAGGTGCGACTTGACGCCAATCGGGCCTACGCCCGGGCCGCCACCGCCGTGCGGGATGCAGAAAGTCTTGTGCAGGTTCAGGTGCGAGACATCGCCGCCGAACTTGCCCGGCGCGCAGAGGCCGACCATCGCGTTCATGTTGGCGCCGTCGATGTACACCTGACCGCCGTTGTCGTGAATGATCCCGCAGATTTCGCGGATACCTTCTTCGAACACGCCGTGGGTCGACGGGTAGGTGATCATCAGCGCCGCGAGGTGTTCGCGGTGCTCGATGGCCTTGGCGCGCAGGTCTTCGATGTCGACGTTGCCACGCGCATCGCACGCGGTCACCACCACGCGCATGCCGGCCATATTGGCGGTGGCCGGGTTGGTGCCGTGGGCCGACGACGGAATCAGGCAGATGTCGCGGCGCTCGTCGCCACGGCTCTGGTGGTAAGCGCGAATCGCCAGCAGGCCAGCGTATTCACCCTGCGAACCGGCGTTCGGTTGCAGCGAGATCGCGTCGTAACCGGTGGCGGCGCAGAGCATCGCTTCCAGTTCGTCGGTCAGTTGCTGATAACCGGCGCTCTGTGCGGCTGGGGCGAACGGGTGCAGGGCGCCGAATTCGGCCCAGGTCACCGGGATCATTTCGCTGGCGGCGTTGAGTTTCATGGTGCACGAGCCCAGCGGGATCATGGTGCGATCCAGTGCCAGGTCCTTGTCCGCCAGTTTGCGCAGGTAGCGCATCAGCTCGGTTTCCGAGTGATAACGGTTGAACACCGGGTGGCTGAGGATCGGCGACTGACGCACCAGCGCCGCCGGGATGGTGCTTTGCACCGAAGCGGCCAGCGCAGCGAAGTCCGGCAGGGCCTTGCCGTCGGCGAACAAGCCCCACAGGGTTTCGATGTCAGCCTGAGTGGTGGTTTCGTCCACCGACAGGCCCAGACGCTCGGCATCGATGACCCGCAGGTTGACCTGCGCGGCGTGTGCCTTGTCGTGCAGGGCGGCGGTGTGTGCACCGGTGGCGAGGGTCAGGGTGTCGAAGAAGCTTGTCTGCTCGACTTTCGCGCCCAGTGCGCTCAGGCCCTTGGCCAGAATCGCGGTCAGGTGATGCACGCGGTTGGCGATCTGCGTCAGGCCTTTCGGGCCGTGGTACACGGCGTACATGCTGGCGATGTTGGCCAGCAGCACCTGCGCGGTGCAGATGTTCGAGGTGGCCTTCTCGCGGCGGATGTGTTGCTCGCGGGTCTGCATCGCCAGACGCAGCGCCGGTTTGCCGAAACGGTCAACCGAAACACCGACCAGACGGCCCGGCATGTCACGCTTGAACGCATCCTTGGTGGAGAAATAAGCCGCGTGCGGGCCACCGAAGCCCAGCGGCACGCCGAAGCGTTGCGCGGAACCGATGGCGACGTCGGCGCCGAACTCGCCCGGAGCGGTCAGCAAAGTCAGAGCCAGCAGGTCGGCAGCCACGGCCACCAGCGCGTTGGCGGCGTGGAAACGCTCGGTCAGTTCGCGGTAGTCGAACAGGTCACCGTTGCTCGCCGGGTATTGCAGCAGCGCGCCGAAGAACGGCGTGACGTCGCTCAGTTCACGCTCATCGCCGACCACCACGTCGATGCCCAGCGGCTCGGCACGGGTGCGCAGCACGTCGAGGGTTTGCGGGTGGCTGTGGATCGAGGCGAAGAATTGATGGCTGCCCTTGTTCTTGCTCAGGCGTTTGCAGAAGGTCATGGCTTCGGCAGCGGCCGTGGCTTCGTCGAGCAAGGAGGCGTTGGCGATCGGCAGGCCGGTGAGGTCGCTGATCAGGGTCTGGAAGTTCAGCAGCGCTTCGAGACGGCCCTGGGAAATTTCCGGCTGGTACGGGGTGTAAGCGGTGTACCAGGCCGGGTTCTCCAACAGGTTGCGCAGGATCGGCGACGGCGTGTGGCAGTTGTAGTAGCCCTGGCCGATGTAGGTCTTGAACAGTTGGTTTTTGCCGGCGATGGATTTGATCATCGCCAGTGCATCGGCCTCGCTCAGGCCGTCGTCCATGCCGAGCACGCTGGTGCCCTTGATGCTTTCCGGGATGACGCTGGCGCTCAGCGCTTCGAGCGAGTCGAAGCCGAGGCTGTTGAGCATGGCTTGCTCGTCACCGGCGCGCGGGCCGATGTGACGGGCGATGAATTCGTTGGCAGTGCCGAGGTTTACTTGGGTCATGTCGTTACTCCTCAGGCTTCGGCTTGGGCTTTGATCAGACGGTCGTAGGCGTCCTGATCCAGCAGTTTCGCCACCGCCGAGGCGTCGCTTGGCTGGAAGCGGAAGAACCAGCCTTCGCCCAGCGGATCTTCGTTGACCAGTTCCGGGCTGCCGTCCAGTGTCGGGTTCACTTCCACAACTTCACCGTCGAGGGGCATGTACACGCCGCTGGCGGCTTTCACCGATTCCACGGTGGCGGCTTCGGCGCCTTTTTCGTAAGCCTGCAGCTCAGGCAGTTGCACGAACACCACGTCGCCCAGGGCGTTCTGCGCGAAAGCGGTGATGCCGACAGTAACGCTGCCGTCAGCTTCGGTGCGCAGCCATTCGTGATCTTCAGTAAAACGCAACTCGCTCATGGAAACTCCTAAGGGGGCCAGACTCGTCTGGTGGACGCGGTGGAAGGCTCGGGCAGGAAAGCCCTGATTTTATGAGCGGTTACTTAGCAAGAACGCGGCCATATTGGATTTATCTATATAAATCAATTGGTTGTCTGATTTTAGAGAAGGCAGGAATCGAATGGCTGTAGCGAAATCGCTACAGCTTGGGGCGGGGAGAAAAGCTGAAGCGGATCAAAGCCTTGCGCAGCGGCGATTGGAAGAGGGTGTAGTGATATCGTTCCGCTGTAGCGCTTTCAGTACAGATGGAGGTCGTTTTTAACGCAGGAAATATAAATCCTGAACTGGAAACCCGCACTGTAGGAGCTGCCGAAGGCTGCGATCTTTTGATTCTGTTTTTCAAGATCAAGATCAAAAGATCGCAGCCTGCGGCAGCTCCTACAGGGGATTTGTGGTGGTTCAGGGTTTGTTGGGAATGCCGTATTTGCGCAGTCGATGGGCAATCGCCGTGTGCGAGGTTTGCAGGCGGCTGGCCAGTTGGCGGGTCGAGGGGTAGCTGACGTAGAGCTTTTCCAGCAGCGATTTTTCGAAGGATTCGACGGCTTGTTCAAGGCTGTCGACGTCACTGTCGGTCTGCCGCGCCACCGAGGTGCCAGCGATGTCGAGGTCGCCGATGTCCACCAGACTGCTTTCGCAGATGGCAGCCGCGCGGAAGATCACGTTCTGCAACTGCCGCACGTTGCCCGGCCAGCGGTTGCCGAGCAGCGCCGGATAGGTGCCGGGGGCGAGGCGGCAGACCGGGCGCTGAATCTGCGCACAGGCCTGCTGCATGAAATAGCGCGCCAGTAGCAGGATGTCCTGACCGCGTTCGCGCAGCGGCGGCACTTCGACGTTGAGCACGTTGAGGCGGTAGAACAGGTCTTCGCGGAACAGGCCTTCGCTGACCATTTTTTCCAGGTCGCGGTGGGTCGCGCTGAGGATCCGCACGTTGACCTTCACCTCGCGATCGCCGCCCACTCGACGGAAGCTACCGTCGTTCAAAAAGCGCAGCAGCTTGGCCTGCAAGTACGGCGACATCTCGCCGATCTCGTCGAGAAACACCGTGCCCTGGTTGGCCAGTTCCATCAGCCCCGGTTTGCCGCCACGTTGCGCGCCGGTAAAGGCACCGGGGGCGTAGCCGAACAGTTCGCTCTCGGCGAGGTTTTCCGGCAGCGCCGCGCAGTTCAGGGCGAGGAACGGCGCACTGTGTCGTGCACTGATGGCGTGGCAGGCGCGGGCCACCAGTTCTTTACCGGTGCCGGTTTCGCCTTGAATCAACAGCGGCGCATCAAGCGCTGCGACTCTTTGCGCGCGGGCCTTGAGGGTGCGGATCGCCGGGGATTCGCCGAGCAGTGCATCGAAGCCTTCGGCATGGTCATGGTGCAACGCCGAGAGCTGTTCGCCGATGCGGTTCGGCTGATACAGGGTCAGCAGCGCGCCGGCGTCGGTGATCGGTGTGGCGTCGAGCAGCAGGGTCTGGCCGTTGACGGTGATCTCGCGCAGCGGCAGGCGGAAGCCTTGTTCGAGCAGGGTTTCCAGCAGACCGGGATCGTTGAACAGTTCCGAGACACTTTCCCCCGCCGGTTCACGCCCGTACAGCGCGATCAGTGCCGGGTTGGCCAGCAGCACCTTGCCGGCGCTATCGAGGGCAAGTACCGGATCGGTCATCGCCGCGAGCAGCGCATCGAGCTGCAGGTGCCGACGCTGGCCGGGGAGGATGTCGACCACCGTCACCGCTTCTACACCGCGCACGCGAAACAACGCATCTTTCAATTCTTCGAGCACTTGCGGGCTCAAGGTCGGGGCGTCGATGTAGACGTTGGGCGGGATCATCTCCACCGCATCCAGATTGAGATTGCGTCCACCGAGGATAGCCAGGACTTCCTGGGTGATGCCGACGCGGTCGATGAAGCTGACGTGGATACGCATGGGGCGGTTCAGTGTTCTGCAGTGCGGAGGGTGGCAAGTATGCCTTGGGGCGGGGCAATGGTGAAATCTGCAACGATTGGCAGCGCTACACCGATACCTTGTGGGAGCGGGCTTGCTCGCGAAGGCGCCAGGTCAGACTGCATAAATGGTGACTGACCCGGCGCCTTCGCGAGCAAGCCCGCTCCCACAGGGGAAATGTGCTGTGTTCGGGTTATTCGAGGTGTTCCGGTTTGACCGGATCCCCGGACTTCATATTCAGCTGCGCCCGTACATCTTCAAACATCAGATCGTAATGCTTGTGCTGCGAGCCGATGCTGCTGTGGGTCTTGGGAATGCCGTATTTCTCGACAATCCTGGTCACGTCCCTGGCGAAGTTGTAGGCCTGGTCCTTGGGCAGAAAGAAGGTTTCCTTCATGTCCTTGCCCTGGATGTTGCCGTGCAGGGTGAACTGCATCCCTTTGCCTTCTTTGGGATCGGTGAACACTTGGTAGTCGAGGCACAGGTCGTAACTGACATCGTCCTTGTTCAACGCGTGCCGCTCGATGTGCAAATGACCCGGTTCGAATATGGCCATGGGTTTCTCCTTTCAAGGCATGGGAGAAGGGCAGACCCTGGGCCTGCCCTCGGAGTTTCTAGTTATCGATAGCTGATGCCCGGCTTCGCCGTGCTGACGCGCGTACCGGCGGTGCCCTGGACGATCGCTTCGATGTCCGCGAGCGAACCGATCACCGCGACCTTGCCAGTATGGCGCGCGAATTCGCAGGCTGCCTGCACCTTCGGCCCCATGGAGCCGGCGGCGAAACCCAGGCGTTCCAGTTCGTCCGGGTGCGCTTCGGCGATGGCTTTCTGTGTCGGCTTGCCGTAGTCGATGAACGCCGCGTTGACGTCGGTGGCGATGACCAGCAAGTCGGCTTCCAGTTGCTCGGCGAGCAGCGACGAGCACAGGTCCTTGTCGATCACCGCCTCGATGCCCTTGAGGTTGCGATGCTCGTCGTACATGGTCGGAATCCCGCCGCCACCCGCACAAATCACGATGCTGCCCTTGTCCAGCAGCCACTTGATCGGACGGATCTCGAAGATGCGTTTCGGCCGTGGACTGGCCACCACGCGGCGGAACTTGTCGCCGTCCGGAGCGATGGCCCAACCTTTTTCAGCAGCGAGTTTTTCTGCTTCGGCCTTGTCGTAGACCGGGCCGATCGGTTTGGTCGGATTCTGGAAGGCCGGGTCCTTGGCGTCGACTTCAACCTGGGTCAGCAGGGTGGCGAACGGCACTTCGAAGTCCAGCAGGTTGCCCAGTTCCTGTTCGATGATGTAGCCGATCATGCCTTCGGTTTCGGCACCGAGCACGTCCAGCGGGTAGGGGGTGACGGAGGTGTAGGCCGCCGCCTGCAGCGACAGCAGGCCGACTTGCGGGCCATTGCCGTGGGCGATGACCAGTTGGTTGCCGGGATGGATCTTGGCGATTTGCTCGGTGGCGATGCGGATGTTGGCGCGCTGGTTGTCAGCGGTCATCGGCTCGCCACGACGGAGCAGGGCGTTACCGCCCAGAGCTACGACGATACGCATGGTGCATGTCCTTCTAATCAGAGGAGAGGCAAACGACTCGGTCGTAATGCCAGAACCGCGGGCCTTTGTGGGAGGGGGCTTGCTCCCGAAGGCGGCGGGTCAATCGACATCAGTGTTGAATGACACACCGCTTTCGCGAGCAAGCCCGCTCCCACATTTGGATTCGGTTCCTTCAGTGGGAGCTATTTCAGTTACAGATCAGCCAGGGTCGAGACCAGAATCGCTTTGATCGTGTGCATGCGGTTTTCCGCTTGCTCGAAGGCGATGCAGGCTGGCGACTCGAACACGTCGTCGGTCACTTCGATGCCGTTGGCCAGGTGCGGGTACTGCTCGGCGATCTGTTTGCCGACCTTGGTATCGCTGTTGTGGAACGCCGGCAGGCAGTGCATGAACTTGGTGCGTGGGTTGCCGGTGGCTTTCATCAGCTCTTTGTTGACCTGGTACGGCAGCAGTTGCTGGATACGCTCGGCCCATGCCTCGACCGGTTCGCCCATCGACACCCAGACGTCGGTGTGGATGAAATCGACGCCTTTGACTGCGGCTTTCGGGTCTTCGGTCAGGGTGATGCGTGCGCCGGATTCTTCCGCGTATTTCTTGCAGCGATCGACCAGATCGTCATGCGGCCACAGGGCTTTCGGCGCGCAGATGCGCACGTCCATGCCGAGCTTGGCGCCGACCAGCAGCAGCGAGTTGCCCATGTTGTTGCGCGCGTCGCCGAGGTAGGCGTAGCTGATTTCGTGGATCGGCTTGTCGGCGTGCTCACGCATGGTCAGCACGTCGGCGATCATTTGCGTTGGGTGATATTCATCGGTCAGGCCGTTGAACACCGGCACCCCGGCGAACTTCGCCAGCTCTTCGACGATTTCCTGTTTGAAGCCACGGTATTCGATGGCGTCGTACATGCGACCCAGCACGCGGGCCGTGTCTTTCATGCTTTCCTTGTGGCCGATCTGCGAGGAATTCGGGTCGATGTAGGTGACGTTGGCGCCCTGGTCGTAGGCCGCCACTTCGAATGCGCAACGGGTGCGGGTCGAGGTTTTTTCGAAGATCAGGGCGATGTTATTGCCCTTCAGGTGTTGCTGCTCGGTGCCGGTGTATTTCGCGCGTTTCAGATCGCGGGACAGGTCGAGCAAGTAACGCAGCTCACGTGGGGTGTGGTGTTCCAGGCTGAGCAGGTTACGGTTGTGGATGTTAAAAGCCATGATGGATCTCCTTCGGTGTCGGTTATCCGCCTGGCCGCGCTTTGTAAGTCGCGGCCAGGGCTCAGAGGTTTAGTAATCGATTGGGTCGCGGATGATCGGGCAGGTCATGCAGTGGCCGCCGCCACGGCCACGGCCGAGCTCGCCGGCGCTGATGGTGATGACCTCGACGCCGGCCTTGCGCAGCAGGGTGTTGGTGTAGGTGTTGCGGTCGTAGCCGATGACCACGCCCGGTTCCACGGCCACCACGTTGTTGCCGTCGTCCCATTGCTCGCGTTCGGCGGCGAAGCTGTTGCCGCCTGTTTCCACCACGCGCAGTTTCGGCAGGTTGAGGGCTTTGGCCACGGTGTCGAGGAAGTTGGTTTCTTCGCGGCGAATGTCGATGCCGCCCTGTTTGCTTTCGTCAGGCCGCAGGGTGAACGCGACGATCTGGTTGACCACTTCCGGGAAGATCGTCACCAGGTCGCGGTCGCAGAAGCTGAACACGGTGTCCAGGTGCATCGCTGCACGGGACTTCGGCAGGCCGGCGACGATCACTTTTTCCACGGCTTTGTTCTTGAACAGGTTCAACGCCAGTTGGCCGATGGCCTGACGCGATGAGCGTTCGCCCATGCCGATCAACACCACGCCGTTGCCGATCGGCATCACGTCGCCGCCCTCAAGGGTCGAGCTGCCGTGATCCTTGTCCGGGTCGCCGTACCAGATCTCGAAATCGGCGTTGGTGAACTGCGGGTGGAATTTGTAGATGGCAGTGGCCAGCAGGGTTTCCTGGCGACGCGCCGGCCAGTACATCGGGTTCAGCGTCACGCCACCGTAGATCCAGCAGGTGGTGTCGCGGGTGAACTGGGTGTTCGGCAGCGGCGGCAGGATGAAGCTGGAGTGGCCGAGGAAGTCGCGGAACATCTGGATGGTCTTGCCACCGAAGCTGTCCGGCAGATCCTCGGCGGACACGCCACCGATCAGGAATTCGGCAATGTGTCGTGGCTCAAGGCTTTTCAGCCAGGACTTCACTTCGCTGATCAGGCCCAGGCCTACCGAGTCGGCGGTGACCTTGCGCTCGAGGATCCAGTCCAGCGCTTCGGGGTTGGCGACGATGTCGGTCAGCAGGTTGTGCATTTCCAGCACGTCGATCCCGCGTTCACGCATCTTGGTCACGAAGTCGAAGTGGTCGCGCTTGGCCTGGGCCACCCACAGCACGTCGTCGAACAGCAGTTCATCGCAGTTGTTCGGGGTCAGGCGCTGGTGGGCCAGACCTGGGGAGCAAACCATGACTTTGCGCAGTTTGCCGGCTTCGGAATGGACGCCGTACTTAACTTTTTCCGTGGTCATTTCAGATCCTCCAGATAACCAATCAATCAGGTGTTACAGAGTCAGGAAGCCGTCGTAGAGGCCGTAGGCTGCCACCAGGGCACCAATGACCACCGCGGCGAAAATCAGCTTCTCGACGTTGGTGAAAACAGCTTGTTTGAGTTCGAGCTTGGCCTTGGCGAACAGAATTGCGCCGGGTGCGTAGAGCAGGGCCGAGAGCAGCAGATACTTGACCCCGCCGGCATACAGCAGCCACACCGCGTAGATCAGCGCGATGCCGCCGATGATCAGATCCTTGCGCCGCTCGGCTGCGAAGCCTTCGTAGGTTTCGCCGCGCACCGCCAGCAGCAGGGCATAGGCCGCCGACCACAGGTACGGCACCAGAATCATTGAGGTGGCGAGGTAGATCAGCGACAGGTAAGTGCTGGCCGAGAACAAGGTGATGATCAGGAACAGCTGGACCATCGCGTTGGTCAGCCACAGGGCGTTGACCGGTACGTGGTTGGCGTTCTCGCGGCGCAAAAACTCCGGCATGGTGTGGTCTTTGGCGGCGGCGAACATGATCTCCGCACACAGCAGCACCCACGACAGCAGCGCGCCCAGCAGCGAGATGATCAGACCGACGCTGATCAGCACCGCGCCCCAGTGACCGACCACGTGCTCAAGCACGGCGGCCATCGACGGGTTCTGCAATTTGGCCAGTTCCGGCTGGGTCATGATGCCCAGCGACAGCACGTTGACCAGCACCAGGAACAGCAGCACGGTGATGAAACCGATGACGGTGGCCTTGCCGACGTCCGAGCGTTTTTCCGCCCGCGCCGAGAAGATGCTTGCGCCTTCGATGCCGATGAACACCCACACGGTGACCAGCATCATGTTGCGCACCTGGTTCATCACGCTGCCCAGATCCGGGTTTTTCACACCCCAGATGTCGGCGGTGAAGATATCCAGTTTGAAGGCGAAGATCGCGATCAGGACGAACAGCAGCAGCGGCACGACCTTGGCGACCGTGGTCACCAGGTTGATGAACGCCGCTTCCTTGATCCCGCGCAGCACCAGAAAATGCACGGCCCATAGCAGCACCGAGGCGCCAATGACGGCGGCAACCGTGTTGCCTTCGCCGAAAATTGGAAAGAAATACCCGAGGGTGCTGAACAGCAGAACGAAGTAACCGACGTTGCCCAGCCAGGCACTGATCCAGTAACCCCAGGCGGACGAGAAACCCATGTAGTCGCCGAAACCGGCCTTGGCATAGGCGTAGACACCGCCGTCCAGGTCTGGCTTGCGATTGGCGAGGGTTTGAAAGACGAAAGCGAGGGTGAGCATGCCGACAGCGGTGATGGCCCAACCAATCAGTACCGCGCCGACGTCGGCGCTGGCGGCCATGTTTTGTGGCAAGGAGAATATCCCGCCACCGATCATTGAACCGACTACCAAGGCAACCAGTGCACCTAGTCGTAGTTTTCCGGGAGCTTCAGACATTGCATGACTCCATTGCAGGAGAGAAGAGTTCACAGCGTAGATCTGTTGTCTGTTCAATCAGCTGACATAGATCAGTGCATGGCCACATTCCATTGTTAATGAATGACTTATGAAACAACTGGAGGCATAACGCTATCGCCTGGAAAGCCCGTCCTAGAGGCTTTTGCCTGATGTGGTTGGGAATTGCTCTTATTACTTTCGAATTAACACGCTAGTTCTTTTTCAGCTTTTGGCAAATTTTCGCCATCTGTTTTCAGTACAGAATTGATTTATTAGGATTCGCGCACAAAACTGTCTTAGCGTGCTAGGCGTTAGCGTCAGTCGCTATATATAAATGGGTATTTCTCGGTATTACCTGATAAACGTCGTGTGGTATTAGGCGTTTAGTTAATAGTTGTTACAAATGAATTAAGGGAGACAAGAATGTCGCAACCGACGCAAAAGCTGCGACTGGGTGCGTTGATCGCCCTGGTGGTGGGTTCGATGATTGGTGGCGGGATTTTTTCCTTGCCGCAGAACATGGCCGCCCGCGCCGATGCCGGAGCGATCCTGATCGGCTGGGGCATCACCGCTATCGGCATGCTGACCCTGGCGTTCGTGTTCCAGACCCTGGCCAACCGCAAGCCCGAGCTGGATTCCGGGGTCTATGCCTACGCCAAGGCCGGGTTTGGCGATTACATGGGGTTTTCGTCGGCGTGGGGTTACTGGATCAGCGCCTGGCTGGGCAACGTCGGCTATTTCGTGTTGCTGTTCAGCACGCTCGGTTACTTCTTTCCGGTATTCGGCCAAGGCAATACGCCGGTTGCCATCGGCTGTGCGTCGGTGCTGTTGTGGGCCGTGCATTTTCTGGTGATGCGCGGGATCAAGGAGGCGGCGTTCATCAATCAGGTGACCACGGTCGCCAAGATCGTGCCGCTGATCATGTTCATCGTCATCGCGGCGGTAGCGTTCAAGGCCGATATCTTTACCCGCGACATCTGGGGCCGCAGCAACCCGAGCTTTGGCGGGGTGATGGATCAGGTGCGCAACATGATGCTGGTGACGGTGTTCGTGTTCATCGGCATCGAGGGCGCCAGTGTCTATTCGGCGCGGGCGGAGAAACGCACCGATGTCGGGCGCGCCACGGTGATCGGTTTCCTCGGGGTGCTGGCGCTGCTGGTATTGGTCAACGTGCTGTCGCTGGGGATCATGAGCCAGCCCGAATTGGCCAGGTTGCAAAACCCGTCGCTGGCGGCGGTGCTGGAACACATCGTCGGGCCGTGGGGCGCGCTGCTGATCAGCCTCGGTCTGGCGGTGTCGCTGCTCGGCGCATTGCTGTCATGGGCGCTGCTCTGCGCCGAAATCCTCTTCGCCACGGCCCGGGACAAGACCATGCCGGCGTTCCTGAAAAAGGAAAACGCCAACCATGTGCCGGTCAATGCGTTGTGGCTGACCAACGTGATGATTCAGCTATTCCTGCTGATCACACTGTTTTCCGCCGGCACCTACACCAGTCTGATCTACCTCGCTTCGTCGATGATTCTGGTGCCGTACCTGTGGTCGGCGGCGTATGCGGTGTTGCTCAGCGGGCGCGGCGAAACCTATGAACATGCCTCGGCCGAACGCACCAAGGACTTGCTGATTGGCGGCATCGCCCTGTGCTACGCGGTGTGGCTGTTGTATGCCGGCGGGGTGAAATACCTGCTGCTGTCGGCGCTGCTGTATGCACCGGGGGTGGTGCTGTTTGCCAAGGCCAAGCATGAGCAGGGCGAGCCGCTGTTCACTCATGTCGAGAAGGGCATTTTTACTTGTGTGGTGATTGGCGCGGGGCTGGCGGCCTATGGCTTGTACAGCGGACTGTTAGCGTTGTGAGGTTGAGGCTTGCGTATCAGCCGCCGTATGACTGGGAGGCTATGCTCGGTTTTCTTGCAACGCGGGCGGTGGTCGGGATGGAGACCGTGGTTGATGGTGTGTATTCGCGCAGCATCGGCTTGAACGGTGTGCATGGCACGGTTTCGGTTTGGCCTGGCACGGGCGATGCGCTGGAGGTCGAACTGGATTTTCCTGATCCGGCGCTGCTGCCGCAGATTGTTGCAAGGTTGCGCCGGCTGTTTGATCTGGACGCAGATCTGGCAGTGATGCAAGGGCATCTGGCGAAAGATCCATTGCTGGCACGATTGATCGCCGAGCGCCCGGGGCTGCGGGTACCGGGGGCGTGGGACGGTCTGGAGCTGGCGTTTCGCGCGGTGCTCGGCCAACAGATTACCGTGGTGGCAGCGATTCGCTTGGCGGGCAAGCTTGTGGCGCAATATGGTGCGCCGCTACGCTCGGCGCTGCCGGGTTTGAGTCATGTTTTCCCTCAGGCGAGTGTGTTGGCGACGGCAGATCTGGCGGCGCTGGGCATGCCGAAAAGTCGCGGGCGAACGTTGTCGGGCGTGGCGCAGGCGCTGCTCGATGATCCGCTGTTGTTCGCGCCGGGACGCGAGGGCGGGGTGGCACGGCTGTTGGCGTTGCACGGGATTGGCGAGTGGACGGCGCAGTACATCGCACTGCGGCAGTTGCGCGATATGGATGGCTTTCCTCATGGCGATGTCGGGTTGCTGCGGGCGCTGGAAGTGCTGGAAGGTGTGCGGCCGACAGCGCGGGAATTGGCTGATCGCGCTGAAGTCTGGCGACCCTGTCGGGGGTATGCGGCGCAGGTGTTGTGGACGTCTTTGAGTCGGGCGGATTGAGCCTGAATCAGTGTTGTCGGTGCAGCCGTCTTCGCGAGCAAGCCCGCTCCCACAGGGGAACGCATTTCACCTGTGGGAGCGGGCTTGCTCGCGAAAGGGCGCGAATGGTCATCACCATTGCGGGCGATGTGAACCCAATTCGGTGGCCGGCAAGGCCCACTGCAACGGGGTCCCGCTGATCTTCAGCGGTGCCAGCAAGCGGTGCGCTGGCCCCCACGGTGTCTGTTCCAGCGACAGGCTTTGATCCTGCTCATCTTCGGCGCGTAACGGATCGCTCGACCCCGGCCCCTGTTCGATCAACAGCTTTGCCGTACGCGCCAGTGACAAACGCGCCGAGCCACCCTGACCGGTCCTTAAACGTTCGGTCAAAAGTCGGATCGCACTCGCCGCCATCAAATACCCGGTGCCGTGATCCAGCGCCTGCACCGGCAACGGCGTCGGTTTGTCAGCCTGTTTCCAGCGCTGCCCGGCTTCGGCGATGCCGCTGCTCATCTGCACCAGGCTGTCGAAGCCGCGTCGGTTGTGCCACGGGCCGCTCCAGCCATAGGCGTTGAGGCTGACGTCGATTAGCCCCGGCGCCAGTTGTCGGCGGCGTTCGGCGCCGAAGCCGAGATGTTCCAGGGCATCGGCGCGGTAGCCGTGCAGGAGGATGTCGGCGTCTTTCAACAGGTTTTCGAACAATGTACGATCGGCCGGTTGCTGCAGATCCAGTCGCGCACAACGTTTGCCCAGGGTCATGTCGGGGATGACGCCCGGCTCGTTCCAGCCCGGCGGATCGATGCGCAGCACATTGGCGCCGAGGCCGGCGAGAAAACGGCTCGCGGTGGGGCCAGCGAGCACGCGGGTCAGGTCCAGCACCTTGAGCCCGGCCAATGGTTGCGCGACTGAGCCTGCCCATGGGCGCGCGATCTGTTGGTGATCGGCACTGAAGTGCACCAGCGGCTCGGCATTTACTGCCAGCCCCTGCGGGTGTTGCTGCCACTGCGCCCAACTGCGCATTTCGGCGGCGCAGCCCTTGGCGTCGACTATCGCCTGCTCCAGATCGGCGCCGCTCCATTGCGCGACTTTCGCCGCCATCGCTGCACGATCGGCGCAGGCCCCGAGCACGCTTTCGGCTGCGGCGCGGTGATGCGGGGCGTTGGTGTGCAGGCGGATCCAGCCGTCGCGGGTCGCGTAGTCGCCGGCGATCGGGTCCCACAGCGGCGGTAACTCCCAGCCCATGGGGCGGATGGAAGAAGCGAACCAGAACGAGGCCAGACGCCGGTCTACTTCCACGGCGGGCAAGTGCCCGGTCTGTTGCCGGAGCAGTTCGCTGACGGCCTGACCGGCAGCGGCGATGCTCGCGCAGGCCAGATCGGTGACGGCGAACGCCGAGGGCAGGGCGCCGCTGTTGGTGAACGGAATCGGCGTTTTGGGCAAGCCGAGTGCGGCTTGAATGGACGTGAGTAAATCAGTCATCGAAGGCCCTCCGGGAGAGAGGGGGATGATAGTGCAAAAAAATGTCGGGGCAGATGAAAACGCCAGCGGGTGAATACTTACCCTGTGGGAGCGAGCTTGCTCGCGAAGAGGTCATCACATTCAGCATCATCATTGAATGGTAGACCGCATTCGCGAGCAAGCTCGCTCCCACAGGGCTCAACGGTGTGGCGTTAAACGCGGAACTGATCCATCAGCTTCATCTGTTGACTGGCCAGCGCATTCAACTGACTGCTGATCGCCGCCGACTCAGTCGCCTGCTCGGTCAGGGTTTCAGTCACGGTACGAATCGCCGAGACGTTGCGGTTGACCTCTTCGGCCACGGCGCTCTGCTGTTCGGCGGCGCTGGCGATCTGCAGGTTCATGTCGCTGATCACGGTGACCGCATCGCTGATCTTGCCCAGCGCGTCCACCGCCTGACGGATCTGCCCGGCGTTGTTGTGCGCCTGAGTCTGGCTCGAATGCATGGTCGCGACCACGCCACGGGTGCCGGTCTGGATGCGTTCGATGACGATGCGGATTTCTTCCACCGAATCCTGAGTGCGCTTGGCGAGGTTGCGCACTTCATCGGCCACCACCGCGAAACCACGACCGCTTTCCCCGGCGCGGGCGGCTTCGATGGCGGCGTTGAGCGCCAGCAGGTTGGTCTGTTCGGCGATGCTGCGGATGACCTCCAGCACCGAACCGATCTGCTCGCTGTTGACCGCCAGTGCTTCGACTTCGGTCACCGCTTTGCTGACTTCATCGGCCAGTTGATTGATGTCGCGGGTGCTGCGCTCGATGATCGACATGCCGTCCTTGGCCGACTGATCGGCACCCTTGGCGGCGTTGGCCGCGTTCGACGCGCTGTTGGCGACGTCATGCGCGGTGGCGCTCATTTCGTTGGACGCGGTGGCGACCTGATCGATTTCGCGGAACTGCACCTGCATGCCTTCGCTGGTCTGGCGGGCGATTTCCGAGGACTGATCAGCAGTGCCACGCGCTTCGGTGATGCTCTGTTTGATCTGGGCGATGGTCGGTTGCAGCTTGTCGAGGAAGCGGTTGAACCAGTTCACCAATTCGCCCAGTTCATCTTTCTTGCTGTAGTTCAGGCGCTGGGTCAGGTCGCCTTCACCGCTGGCAATGTTCTTCAGCATTTCAGCAACGCTGTTGATCGGCCGGGTCACGCCCGACGCGGTGAGCCAGATCAGCAGCAGGCCAATCAGACCGGCGACTACCGCCACCAGCAACGCGGTGATCACCCCGGTTTTCTGCGCATCGTCGAGCACCGCTTGCAGCTTGACCGAATCGGCCAGCAGCACCTGTTTCGGCAGGTCGATGACCACGCCCCAGGCCCGCGAGTTACCAATCGGATCGACCGGGTACACGGCGCGAATCAGGTCGCCCTGTTCGAGAATTTTCGGCGTGCCGCTGCTGACCAGTTGCAGGACATCCTTGCCTTCGGCACCGAGCGTTTCGCTGATTTGTTTGCCGACTTTCTTCGCATCGGAACTGTCCGCACCGAGCACGCCGCTGCCGGAGACGATCAGCATGTGCCCGGCGCCGTTGAACAGGTCGCGCTGCGAGTCGAGCGCCGCCGCTTGCAGGGCATCGAGGGCGATGTCGACGCCGACCACGCCGATGGCCTTGCCGTCGACGATCAACGGCACGGAAATGGTGGTCATCAACATTTCCTTGGTCCCGACGGTGTCGGCGTACGGGTCGAGCAGGCAGGTACGCTTGTTGTCGCGAGGGCAGGTGTACCAGCTGTTGTACGGCGTGCCGCTGACGCTGAGGGTGGTCTTGGTCATGTCTTCTTCGACCATGATCGTGTTCAGCGCCGAGCCGGCGGCGCGGCTCCAGTAGGTCGCAAAACGCCCGGCTTCGTTGGACTGGCGCGCCGCATCGTTGACGAATTCGCTGTCCTTGCCATCGAGGCCGTTGGGTTCGAAAGCGAGCCAGATGCCGAGCACCTTGTCGTTGCGCTCGAACGCGGTTTTCAGGCTCTGATTCAACTCTTCACGCAGGGCCCCGGCCTCCAGCGAACGCTTGGCGGCCATCACGCGCATGTCCTTGATCTGGTCGGCCAGGGCGGTGATCACCGTCAGGCTTTCGCCAAAGGTCTTCTGTACTCGCACCGCCTGCTCGGCCGCCTTGGCCTGCAACAGGTTCTGCACACTCGCGGTGAGCATCTTGCTGCTGGAGTCGCTGACCACTTCATCGTTCTGGTTGGTCTGGTAAATGTTTATGCCGACGATCAGCGCAACCACACCGAGCAGGCACAGACCGGAGAGCAGGACGATTTTCAGGCGAATGGAAAGAGAGTCGAACATGGGGCGATCTCGTGAATGAATGAGCAGGTGGCCACGGGATGAACTACCCGGTTCGCCAAATCCATTCAGCGCCATGCATTGCTCATCGGCGCGCAGCGAGGGCGCATGAGGCGCCTGCCGACGAACGGTCAGCGCTAAACGTTTGCGCAGGGGATTGTGCTGAAAAGGCGATTAATTACAGGGAAGTTTCAGCCTGATGAACGCCGGAGTGCTTGTGTTGTGATGAGGCTGTTGTGGCGAGGGAGCTTGCTCCCGCTGGAGTGCGCAGCGCTCCCCAGCATGCTTACCGACTCACCGCATGCGGAGGTGTTGCGACGGCTTCGCCGCCGAGCGGGAGCAAGCTCCCTCGCCACAGGGGGGTCTGTGAGTCAGGAGGAGGGGAGGGCTTCCGGGCGTGACCAGATCCACAGATTGCCCAGACTCATCCCGGCAATCGCCAGATACACCGGCCAGCCATGATCAAGCATCACCAGCATCAGCGTCGCGCACAGCAGCATGCTGACGGTGGCGCTGACCTTGGCCTTGCGCGCGATGATCTTGCCGTTGCGCCAGTTGCTCAGGATCGGCCCGAACAGCCGATGGTTTTCCAGCCAGGCACTCAGGCGCGGCGAGCTGCGAGTCGCGGCCCAGGCGGCGAGCAGGATGAACTCGGTGGTCGGCAGGCCAGGCACGACGATGGCGATCAGGCCAATGCCGAGGCTGACATAGGCCAGCAGGCCGAACAGCAGACGGGCGAGTTTTGAGGAGGCGGGTTGCGGCATGGGCTCGGGATTGCTGTGAGGCGAAACGGGGGATTCTACAGGCTAGCGCTGTTCCCATGTGGGAGCGGGCTTGCTCGCGAATGCGGTGTGTCAGTGACATATCAGGTGACTGACACAGCGCATTCGCGAGCAAGCCCGCTCCCACAAGGGGGATTTGCGGTGTGTCAGGCCGGTTCGGCTTCGGTCGCGTAAGCCTGTTCCAGCAGCACGGTGAAGCGGTTGAACGCGTCGATCGCGCCTTGCTCGACTTCGGCTTCTTCCTCGGCAGTGAACTGCAGCGAGTCGAGGGTGCGCACGAAGCTTTTCCAGCCTTCGGCACGGCCGCCTTCCGGCTCGCCCAGATGACGGGCGCCGAAGGTTTCGCTGAGGTCCAGCGCCACCGCGCATTTGATCAGGAACGCGGCGCCGAGCTTCGAACCTTCGGAGACGAAGATCCAGCCGAGGGCGCGGGCCTTGCTCGGGTTTTTCAGCGCACCGGCCACCGGTGCCGGGATGTCGGTGTCCAGATCCGCCAGGTCAGCCTTGGCCGCTTCGGCGCGGCATCGGGCCGGCAGATCCGGGACGATGGCAGCCAGTTCGGCGTCGTTGTACAGGTCTACCAGCTCCGACTGGAACAGGTATTGCGCGACCACGAAACGCGCGAAGTTGGCACGGGTTTCGAACGGCGCGTGGGCCTTGACCAGGGCGTCGAGCTTGCTGTGCGGCTCGTGGGTGATCTGGTTCAGGCGTTGTGAACGCAGGGCTTTTTCCGATGTGGTCATGGGGTGTCCTTGATAAAAGAGGCGCTTGATAACGAGACGAACGGGCAGGTGCCAAACCGTAAAAAAAGCCCTGCGATGCGCTGAACAATGCGCGTCGCAGGGCCGTCCGGATCAGATGTCCCAGACCAGATTGATCGCGAAGTTGCGGCCCGGTTGGGTCAGACGATCAAGGTTGGCCGGTTGCGTTACAGAGGCTTCGCCGACGCTGTCGTAACCGCGCACGTCATCCCACAGCCAGTACTTCTTGTCGGTCAGGTTGTAGATGCCGCCGCTGACGGTGACGTCGTCGGTGACTTTGTAGTAGCCGGCCAGATCGAGAATGCCGAAGCCCGGGGTCTTGAACTGGCTGCTGACGCCATCCGGCGACTTGAAGTTGCTGTCGTCGACGCGATCCTTTTTCTTCACCACGGTCCAGCTCAGCAGGCCACCGTAGTTGTCCTGGTCGTAACCCAGGCCGAACACGCCGGTCAGCGGATTGACGCTGTTGAGCGGTTCGCCGTTGTCGTTGTTGCGACCGTAGGCGTAAGCGATCGAGCCCTGGGTGTAGAGGCCTTGCGGCGCACCGAACGCATCGAGGTTCAGACGACCTTTGACTTCGGCGCCCTTGATGGTCGCGTGCTTGATGTTGCTCGACTGGAAGGTCAGCTCGTCGTAGCCGGGGGTGACGGCGTCTTCGTTGATGAAATCGCGGTACTTGTTATAGAACACCGCCACGTCGAACGAGCCTTGCTCGAAGTTGCCGCGCAGACCGGTTTCATAGCTTTTGCTTTTTTCCGGTTCCAGGTTCGGGTTCGGCGCCACGTTGTAGCCGGTGGTGCTGTTTTCGAAGCGCCCGTACAGCGCTTTCGCGGTCGGCGTGCGGAACCCTTCGGCGTATTGGCCGTACCAGGTGTAGTTATCGGTCAGGGCATAGGTCAGGCCGAACTTGGGCGAGACTTTGTGCCAGGTCTTGTTCTCGTCGCTGACCGTGCCGTTGCCGTCGGCGGCCACGGTGTTGAGGAACTCCTGGGTGACGTGCGGCTTGAGCTGGGTGTAGTCGTAGCGCAGGCCCGGCAGGAAGGTCCACTTGTTCCAGCTGATCTGATCCTGGGCGAACAGGCTGTAGGTGTTGATGGTCGGGTCCGGGAAGTCGCTGGATTTTTTCAGCACATCCGCCGCGCTGGTGGCGCCGATGGCGGTGCAGCCACGGCCAACCGCCAGGCACTTGCCGTCGCCGCTGCGCGAACCGGTGACTTTCTGCTGTTTGATCGTGGTGCCGTAGGTCAGCACGTGATCGGTGTCACCGATGGCGAAGGCCTTGTCCAGCTGCGCATCGAATACCCACTGTTTTTCCTCGTAGATCGTGTCGCGGGTGCGCAGCACTTTACGGGTCATCGGGTAGTAGAACTCTTCGGTGCTCTGGTCAGTCTTGGCGATCTGGTGGTTGAGGCTCCACTTCACGTTATCGGCCAGCAGGCTGTCGAGGGCGAAGCTGTGCTCCAGACCGAAACGCTCGCGGGTGATGGTGTCGTTGCCGGTGCGCCACTGGTACATGCCGCCGGGCAGCATGCTGTTGGGAATGGTCGGCGCGCCATTGAAGTACGGGCCGCCGTAGGCGCTTTTCTGATCGGTGTCGCGATCGTCCTTGTACTTCTCGTAGGTCAGGCCCAGGCGCGAACCTTCGTTGTAGTTCCAGCCGATCTTCGCCAGGACGTTGGTGGCTTTGACGTCTTCCGGGTTGGCGGCGGTGCGCTCAAGGCCAGTGCCATTGTTGCTGCCGTAGGAGTCGGTTTCGTGACCGTCGCGCTGGCTGAAGTGCAGCAAGCCGTCGAACTGCTCGGCACGGCCGGCAACGGTGGCGGATTTCAGCCAGCTCTCATCGGCGGAGCTGTAACCGGTTTTGAGGCGAGCGCCGACGTCTTTGCCGGGCTTGATGATGTCGTCCGGGTCGAGGGTGTAGTAGCTGACGGCGCCGCCGATGGCGTTGCTACCGTACAGCACCGAGGCCGGGCCACGGAGGATTTCCACGCGTTTGACGATTTCCGGGTCGACGTAATTGCGCTGGGTCTTGGCGTACGGGCCATTGAAGAAACCGTCCGGCACTTCGACGCCGTCAACCTGCGTCAGAATGCGGTCGCCGTCGATGCCACGGATGTTGTAGCCGCTGATACCGCCACGCTGGCCGGCGCCGCCGACCGACACGCCCGGCTCGTAGCGCACCAGATCCTTGATGGTGTTGACGTTGTTGCGATCCAGATCCTGGCGGGTCTGCACGGTGACGGTGGCCGGCACGCTGCTGACCGACTGTTCCTGGCGGGTGGCGCTGATGGTCACCTGATCCAGATTGAGCGCGCCGCTGTTGTTGCGCTTTTCCAGCACCACGTTGTTGTTGCTCAGCTTGCGGAAGCTCAGGTTGGTCCCCACCAACAGGCGCTCCAGGGCTTTTTCCGGCGGCAGCGAACCGCGCACACCCGGCGACGACACGCCCTGACCCAATTCTGCCGGCAAGCCGACCTGCCAACCGGTGACAGTGGTGAAGGCATTGAGCGCCGACACCAGCGGTTGCTGGCCGATCGAGAACGAATAATCACCCATGTTGCGCGCCGGTTGTTCGGTGGCAGCCATCAGCGGTGCAGTGCCGGCCATAAGGATGGCGGCCGTCAGCAACGACAATACGCGGGAAGGGGAAGCAGTCTGGCGGGTAAGGCGAGAGGACATCGATAGCGCTCCGTGTCGCACGAATCTTTATAGGTGCTGATCCGTCTCCGAAGATGCGAATCAATTGCATTGGCTATAACGAGACGAACGGGCTTTCGCTATCGAGTAAAAATAATTCTCATTTAGTTCAGAATCACCAGCGCCGGGAATTCCTGCAGGCGCGCCGAGGTGATGTGGGCGAGGGAGCGCACCACGTCCAGCGGCTGGTCGAGGCGGTAGTTGCCGGTGACGTTGACGTCGGCCAACTGTTCGTTGGTGTTGATGATCCAGCCCGGGTAGTAGCGGCGCAGTTCGGCCAGCACCTGATTCAACGGGCAGTTCTCGAACACCAGACGGCCCTGGACCCAGGCCAGGTCGGTCGCGGCATCGAGCTTGCCCGGGCGATCGAAACCGTTGGGGCCGATGCGGATGCTTTCGCCTGCGCTCAAACGCACTCGCGCATCGTTGTGCGTGGCGCGCAGATCGACATCGCCGCGTTGCACATTGACCTGCGCCACGCCGTCCAGATAGCGCACGGCGAACGCGGTGTCGCGCACGCTGGCCTGCACCGGGCCGGCATCGATTTCCAGCGGCTGAGCCCGGTTGGCAGCCACCTCGAAAAACGCTTCGCCCTGATACAGCCTTGCTACTCGCTGGCGCTCATTGATGGTGCTGGAGAATGCCGAGTTGGTGTTGAGCAGCACCTTGGAACCGTCCTCCAGTTGCAGGCGCTGACGCTCGCCGACCACGGTCAGATGATCGGCCTGAAGGCGCATCGGCAGGTTGCTGAAACTGAACAGACCGAGCACCAGCACCGCAGCAGTCGCCAACGGTTTCCAGTGCGGACGCAGACGTTTGAGCAACGTGACTTTCGCAGGCTTCGCCGCGAGACTCTGCGCACACTGCACCACTTGCGGCCCGTCCCAGATCGCCTGAGCCTTGGCGAACGCCTCGGCATTCAACGGATCGGCCGCCAGCCATGCGTGAAATTGCCGGGTCTGCTCTTCGTCCGCACTGCCGAGCACGATGAGCCAGTCCAGAGCCTGGTCCATTGCACGGGCGGCGTCCTGCGCCGTTGCGGGCGAAGGCGGGCGGTGGGTGTCCGTCACGGTGTGTCCTCGGCAGTGTCTGTGCACGGCTGTTTTTTTAGTGAAGCGTAAAAGTCGGGCAAGGGTAACAAAGCCCGATGATCAGTGCAGTCGATCCTTTGGATGACAGCAAACGCCTTTAGCCTCAGTCGCCATTCAAACGCTCGGCGACACCGATGCAGATCGACATGATCAGCTTGAGTTCCTTCTGCACGGTGCTGAGGGACACATTCAGCTCGTCGGCGATTTCCTGGTAGCTGTGCCCGTGCAGGCGGCTGAGGATGAAAATCTGCTGCTGACGCGGGCTGAGTTGACTGAGGCTCACGTTCAGGCGCTCCAGCAATTGTTCGGCGTGGGCGGCGTCTTCGGCGCTGCTGGCGGGGGCGGCGACGCTGTGCACCACGTCCTGCGGCACGTCATCGACCATGGTCCGCGAATGGATCTTGCGCGCGCGCAGATGATCCAGCGCCAGATTGCGCGCGGTCTGGAACACGAAGGGTTCAAGGTGATCGATGGCGCGCTCGCTCAGCGCCCGCGTCACGCGCAGGTAGGTTTCCTGCAACAGGTCTTCGGCGGTGCTGTGGTTGTTGACCATGCGCTCGATCGTGCGCAGCAGGGACGTGCGCTGAGAGAGAAAGACATGATTGAAGCGCGATTGACTCACGGGGGAACCTGATCCATTTCGAGCGAATGATAATGCTTATCATCCAGTCGAGTGGTCAAGTGTTGATTTCAGACTGAAATCAAAAACCTGTGGGAGCGGGCTTGCTCGCGAATGCGGTGGGTCAGTCGATACATCAATTGCCTGACACGACGCCTTCGCGAGCAAGCCCGCTCCCACATGGGGGAAGGGGATTATTCCGCGTTGCAGAGCGCCAGGCAGTTATCCAGCATGCGGTTGGAGAAGCCCCACTCGTTGTCGTACCACGCCAGCACCTTCAGCAGTTTGCCGCTGACTTTGGTGTGGTTGGCGTCGAAGATCGACGACAACGGGTTGTGGTTGAAGTCGCTGGAAACCAGCGGCAACGTGTTGTAACCGAGAATTTTCGAGTGCTGGCTGGCAGCCTTCATCAGTGCGTTGACTTCCTCGGCCGTGGCATCCTTCTTCAACTGCACCGTCAGGTCCACCAGCGACACATTGATCACCGGCACCCGCACGGCCATGCCGGTCAGTTTGCCCGCCAGTTCCGGCAGCACCAGGCCTACCGCTTCGGCGGCGCCGGTCTTGCTCGGGATCATGTTCTGCGTGGCCGAACGCGCGCGGTACGGGTCGGTGTGGTAGACGTCGGTCAGATTCTGGTCGTTGGTGTAGGCATGAATGGTGGTCATCAGACCGCTTTCAATGCCCAGTTCGCGGTGCAGCACCTGCGCCACCGGCGCCAGGCAGTTGGTGGTGCACGAAGCGTTGGAGATGATCTGGTGCGACTGGCGCAGAATGTCGTGGTTGACGCCGTAAACGACGGTGGCGTCGGCGCCCTTGGCCGGGGCCGAGATGATGACTTTGCGGGCGCCGGCAGTAAGATGCGCAGCCGCTTTGGCGCGGTCGGTGAACAGACCGGTGCATTCGAACACTACGTCGATTTTTTCCGCCGCCCATGGCAGGTCGGCCGGGTTGCGAATCGCGCTGACCGAAATACGGTCGCCATTGACCGTCAGGCTCTCATTGTCATGGGCCACTTCGGCGTCGAATGTGCCGTGAACGGTGTCGTATTTGAGCAGATGGGCATTGATCGAGCTGTCGCCCAGATCATTGATGGCGACGATCTGCAAATCCTGTCGATAGCCTTGGGTATACAGTGCGCGCAGGACATTACGGCCGATGCGGCCAAAACCATTGATTGCGATTCGAAGAGTCATTGAACAGCGCCGCCGTCGTTTTGTTGTTGGAATTACAAGATTATTCGCATAAAAATAGAAAACAAGCCTTTTTAGTGGCAATATTTTGTTTTATCTACAACGAGTGACCTGAATCAACTGGTCCGAATGGTCAAAAAAACCGTCTGTCATTCCAACAACAACGGCGTTTGATCAGCATAGACAATCAGGTCGCCACATCCGTTAGCCTGGAGTTCTACACATGCATCCCCGCGTTCTTGAGGTCACCGAACGGCTTATCGCCCGCAGCCGCGCCACGCGCCAGGCTTACCTTGCACTGATTCGCGGTGCCGCGACTGACGGCCCGATGCGCGGCAAGCTGCAATGCGCCAACTTCGCCCACGGCGTGGCCGGGTGTGGCAGCGAAGACAAGCACAGCTTGCGGATGATGAACTCGGCGAACATCGCCATCGTTTCTTCGTATAACGACATGCTCTCGGCGCACCAGCCGTACGAAGTCTTTCCCCAGCAGATCAAAAACGCCTTGCGCGAAATCGGTTCGGTCGGCCAGTTCGCCGGCGGTACGCCAGCGATGTGCGATGGCGTCACCCAGGGCGAGCCGGGCATGGAGCTGAGCCTGCCGAGCCGCGAAGTGATCGCCATGTCCACGGCGGTGGCGCTGTCGCACAACATGTTCGACGGCGCGCTGATGCTCGGCATCTGCGACAAGATTGTGCCGGGCCTGATGATGGGCTCCCTGCGTTTCGGCCATCTGCCGACGATTTTCGTTCCGGGCGGGCCGATGGTCTCGGGAATTTCCAACAAGGAAAAAGCCGACGTGCGGCAGAAGTACGCCGAAGGCAAGGCGACCCGCGAAGAGCTGCTGGAATCGGAGATGAAGTCCTACCACAGCCCGGGCACCTGCACCTTCTACGGCACCGCCAACACCAACCAGTTGCTGATGGAAGTCATGGGCCTGCACTTGCCGGGCGCGTCGTTCGTCAACCCGAACACCCCGCTGCGTGATGCCCTGACCCGCGAAGCCGCGCATCAGGTCACGCGTCTGACCAAACAGAACGGCAACTTCATGCCGATCGGCGAAATCGTCGACGAGAAGGCGCTGGTCAACTCGATCGTCGCGCTGCACGCCACCGGCGGCTCGACCAACCACACCCTGCACATGCCGGCCATCGCCATGGCCGCTGGCATCCAGCTGACCTGGCAGGACATGGCCGACCTCTCCGAAGTCGTGCCGACCCTGAGCCACGTCTACCCGAACGGCAAAGCCGACATCAACCACTTCCAGGCCGCTGGCGGTATGTCGTTCCTGATCCGTGAGCTGCTTGAAGCAGGCCTGCTGCACGAAGACGTCAACACCGTGCTTGGCCACGGTCTGAGCCGCTACACCAAAGAGCCGTTCCTCGATAACGGTGAGCTGGTGTGGCGCGAAGGCCCGATCGAAAGCCTCGACGAAAACATCCTGCGCCCGGTCGCCCGTGCATTCTCGCCGGAGGGCGGTCTGCGGGTGATGGAAGGCAACCTTGGTCGCGGGGTGATGAAAGTCTCCGCCGTGGCGCTGGAAAACCAGATCGTCGAAGCCCCGGCCATGGTGTTTCAGGATCAGCAGGACTTGGCCGATGCGTTCAAGGCCGGTTTGCTGGAGAAAGATTTTGTCGCGGTCATGCGCTTCCAGGGCCCGCGCTCCAACGGCATGCCGGAACTGCACAAGATGACGCCGTTCCTCGGCGTGCTGCAGGATCGCGGCTTCAAAGTCGCGCTGGTCACCGACGGACGCATGTCCGGCGCGTCGGGGAAAATCCCGGCGGCGATTCACGTCAGCCCCGAAGCTTATGTCGGTGGTGCTTTGGCGCGGGTGCAAGAGGGCGATATCATCCGCGTCGATGGCGTCAAAGGCACTTTGGAACTCAAGGTCGACGCCGCCGAATTTGCAGCGCGTGAACCTGCCAAAGGCCTGTTGGGCAACAACATCGGCAGCGGTCGCGAACTGTTTGGCTTCATGCGTTTGGCCTTCAGCTCGGCGGAGCAGGGCGCCAGCGCCTTCACTTCTGCCCTGGAGACGCTTAATTGAAACTGGCTTTGGTCGGTGATATCGGAGGCACCAACGCGCGGTTCGCGTTGTGGAAAAACCAGCAACTGGAATCGGTTCAGGTGCTGGCGACAGCCGACCACGCCAGCCCGGAAGAGGCGATCAGCCTCTACCTGAGCGGCCTCGGTCTGGCGCCGGGTTCGATCGGTTCGGTGTGCCTGTCGGTGGCTGGGCCGGTGAGTGGTGATGAATTCAAGTTCACCAACAACCACTGGCGCCTGAGCCGCACGGCGTTCTGCAAGACCTTGCAGGTCGAGCAACTGCTGCTGATCAACGACTTCTCGGCGATGGCGCTGGGCATGACCCGTTTGCAGCCCGGCGAATTCCGCGTGGTCTGCGAAGGCACGCCGGAGCCGTTGCGCCCGGCGGTGGTGATCGGTCCAGGCACTGGCCTGGGCGTTGGCACCTTGCTCGATCTGGGCGAAGGGCGGTTTGCCGCGTTGCCGGGGGAGGGCGGTCATGTTGACCTGCCGCTGAGCAGCCCGCGTGAAACCCAGCTGTGGCAGCACATCCACAACGAGATCGGCCATGTCAGCGCTGAGACCGCACTGAGCGGCGGCGGTTTGCCGCGAGTCTACCGTGCGATCTGCGCAGTGGACGGACATGAACCAAAGCTTGATACGCCGGAAGCAATCACCGCAGCCGGTCTGGCCGGTGACCCGATTGCGCTGGAAGTGCTGGAGCAGTTCTGCTGCTGGCTCGGTCGTGTGGCCGGCAACAACGTGCTGACCACCGGTGGTCGTGGCGGCGTGTACATCGTAGGCGGGGTGATTCCGCGCTTTGCCGATTTCTTCGTCAACAGCGGTTTCGCCCGCAGCTTTGCCGACAAGGGCTGCATGAGCGATTACTTCAAGGGCATCCCGGTGTGGCTGGTGACAGCGCCGTATTCCGGGCTGGTGGGTGCCGGTGTGGCACTGGAGCAAGCAATCCCCGCCTGAAACACGATCCAATTGTGGGAGCGGGCTTGCTCGCGAAAGCGGGGTGTCAGTCACCATAGATGTCTCTGATACACCGCTTTCGCGAGCAAGCCCGCTCCCACAGTGGTTCTATGGTGTTTGCAAGTTCGATGCTTAAGGCATAATCCGCCCCAATTCCAACAACAAGGATGCCTTCGAAGTGAGCTCAGTCAACAAGTCGATATTGTTGGTCGATGACGACCAGGAAATACGCGAGTTGCTGGAAACCTACCTGACCCGCGCCGGGTTCCAGGTGCGGGCCACAGCCGATGGCGCCAGTTTTCGCCAGGCACTCAACGAGGCGCCCAGCGATCTGGTGATCCTCGATGTGATGCTGCCCGACGAAGACGGTTTCAGCCTGTGCCGCTGGGTGCGCCAGCATCCGCGTCAGGCGCAGGTGCCGATCATCATGCTGACCGCCAGTTCCGACGAAGCCGACCGCGTGATCGGGCTGGAGCTCGGCGCTGATGACTACCTCGGCAAACCCTTCAGTCCCCGCGAGCTGCAAGCCCGAATCAAGGCGCTGTTGCGACGTGCCCAGTTCGGTCAGGAGCGCAGCGGCAGCGACGTGCTGGCGTTCGACGAGTGGCGGCTGGACATGGTCAGCCATCGACTGTTCCACACCGACGGCGAAGAAGTGATTCTCTCCGGTGCCGACTTCGCGCTGCTGAAGCTGTTTCTCGACCATCCGCAGGAAATCCTCGACCGCGACACCATCGGCAACGCCACCCGTGGCCGCGACCTGATGCCGCTCGACCGGATTGTCGACATGGCCGTCAGCCGCTTGCGCCAACGTCTGCGCGACACGGAAAAACCGCCACGACTGATCCGCACCGTGCGCGGCAGCGGCTACCAACTGGCAGCCAATGTGGTTGCCGGCAATGGTCACTGAGTCGCTGCGCAGGCTCGCCAGCAAGGTCCCGGTGCCGCGTTCGCTGCTCGGGCGGATGCTGCTGTTGACCCTGTTGGCGGTGCTGTTCGCGCAGACGTTGTCGAGCGTGATCTGGGTCTCGCAACTGCGCGCCACCCAGCTCGAAGGCCTGGTCACCAGCGCCCGCAGCCTCGCTCATTCGATGACCGCCAGCGTCAGTTATTTTCGCTCGTTGCCGGTGGCGTATCGGCCGCTGGTACTCGACCAGTTGCGCAGCATGGGCGGCACCCGTTTTGTGGTGACGCTCAACGACAAGCCGCTGGGTATGGACGTGCTGCCGATCACCCCGCGCAAGGCGGCGGTGATCGAGGCCGTGGACGAAGTGCTGCGTCAGTCGCTGGGCCATGACACTGATATCTCGGTGACCTTCGTCAGCCCCGAGGATCTGCGGATCTTCAATGCCGGGCTGAAACTCGATGAGCTGCCGCGCTCGTGGGCGCATTACGCGTTGACCCTGGAACCGGTGAATCCGCCGGTGCTGGTGACGCAGATTCAGATGGCGCCGGGCGAATGGCTGTACATCGCATCGTTGTTGCCCGAACCCTACACCAGCCTCGAAGAGCAAGGCCTGCCGGCGCAGCAGGTGTGGTTCATCGTCCTTACCAGCGGCTTTTTGCTGCTGTTCATCGGCTTGCTGGTGCACTGGCAGAGCCGGCCGCTCAAGCGTCTGGCCCGGGCGGCGCGGGATCTGTCGCTGGGCGCCGATGTCGAGCCGGTGGCCGAGGGCGGCGGCAGTGAAGTGGTGGAAGTGGGCCGTGCGTTCAACACCATGCGCGAGCGCATCAGCCGTTACCTGACCGAACGCAGCCAGTTGTTCAGCGCGATTTCCCATGACCTGCGCACGCCAATCACTCGTCTGCGCCTGCGCGTCGAACTGCTCGAAGACGAGACGCTGCAAGCCAAGTTCGGTCGCGATCTGGATGAACTGGAGCTGCTGGTCAAAGGCGCGCTGCAATGTGTGAAAGACACCGACATCCACGAGAACATCGAGCCGGTGGATCTCAATCATGTGCTCGATTGTCTGGTGGAGCCGTATCTGGCGCCCAACGGCAATGGCCGCGTGACCCAGCAAGGCAAGGCGCTGGCGGCGTATCCGGGCAAGCCTCTGGCGTTGAAGCGCTGCATCGGCAACCTGATCGACAATGCGCTGAAGTACGGGCAGAACGCGCATCTGCACATCGATGACGATGAGCGCGCGTTTGTCCTGCACGTCGACGATGAAGGCCCGGGCGTGCCGGAGCAGCGCTTGGAGCAGGTGTTCGAGCCGCACTTTCGCCTGGCCGGGCAGCAGCAGGGTTATGGGCTGGGCCTGGGCATTGCGCGCAACATCGCTCACAGCCATGGCGGTGAAGTGACGTTGCAGAATCTGCGTGAGGGTGGGTTGCGGGTGACGTTGCAGTTGCCGCGCAGTGTTGACTGATACCACCCCTGTGGCGAGGGAGCTTGCTCCCGCTGGACTGCGCAGCAGGCCGTCTTTTGGGTGCCGCTTCGCGCCACAGCGGGAGCAAGCTCCCTCGCCACAGGTTTCACTTCTGATCTATGTCACAGGCTGGTGACAAAACCCGCCCCCTTCGTTACAAGCCCACCGCGGCCCGTTGTTTAGACTCCCCGCAGTCATAACAACAAAAAAGGCCACCTATGGATTTCCACCCAGGCTTCAGCAGTTGGCTGAACGCCCCGGCTCACCAGCAATGGCTCGCCGACGAAGGCCTGCGTCTGCTGGCATTCGCCAAGGCTTCCAGACTGCCCGAAGGTTTCGGCAACCTCGACGAGCGCGGCCGTTTGCCGGCGAACGCGCAGGCCGAAACCATGAACACCGCGCGCATGACCCACAGTTTCGCCATGGCCCATATTCAGGGGCTGCCGGGGTTTGCCGAACTGGTCGATCACGGCATCGCGGCGTTGCGCGGGCCGCTGCGGGATGCGCTGCACGGTGGCTGGTTTGCGGTCGCCGAACATCGCGACGGCAACACCGGCAAGAACGCCTATCTGCATGCTTTCGTTGCGCTCGCGGCCAGTTCTGCGGTGGTTGCGCAACGTCCCGGCGCCCAGGCGCTGCTGGATGATGCGATCGACATCATCGACACCTATTTCTGGAGCGAAGAAGAGGGCGCGATGCGCGAATTCTTCAATCGCGACTGGCGCGAAGAAGAAGCCTATCGCGGCGCCAACAGCAACATGCACGCCACTGAAGCATTCCTCGCGCTGGCCGATGTCACCGAAGACCCGCGCTGGCTGGTGCGTGCGCAACGCATCGTCGAGCGAGTGATTCACGGTCACGCCGCCGCCAATGGCTACATGGTCATCGAACACTTCGATCGCGACTGGCAACCGCTGCGCGAGTACAACCACGACAATCCCGCCGATGGCTTCCGCCCTTACGGCACCACGCCGGGCCACGGTTTCGAGTGGGCGCGGCTGTTGCTGCACCTCGAAGCGGCGCGGGTCCAGGCCGGGATGCTCACGCCGGGCTGGCTGGCGACCGATGCGCAAAAACTCTTCGAACAGAACTGCCGAAACGGCTGGGACGTCGATGGCGCCCCGGGGATCGTCTACACCCTCGACTGGGACAACAAAGCCGTTGTGCGTCACCGTTTGCACTGGACCCATGCCGAGGCCAGCGCCGCCGCCAGTGCCTTGCTCAAACGCACTGGCGATCAGCAATACGAAATCTGGTACCGCCAGTTCTGGGAATTCTGCGAGATGTATTTCATCGATCGCTGCGACGGCAGCTGGCATCACGAACTCGATCCGCAGAACCGCCCGAGTGCCGATATCTGGGCCGGCAAGCCGGATCTGTATCACGCCTGGCAAGCAGTGCTGATTCCTCGTCTACCCTTGTCACCGAGTATGGCAACGGCTCTGGCGCAATTATCTCGGTCCGTTCCTGTGTAACCATGTGGTGACATTTGCGCGTCCCTTCGTTACCTGCGGGGGGAAACGCCCTGTTTAAACTCCTGTGCAGCGCAAGCACCAGACTTGCATGCATAACAACAAGAAAGGTACATCTCAGATGAATGCGATTTCTCGCCTCGCTACTGTCATTTCTGTCGCCTCCCTGTTCCCGCTCGCAATTCTGCCCCTCAGTGTGTCCGCTGCCGAATCCAAAGGTTCGGTCGAAGTCGTGCACTGGTGGACGTCTGGTGGCGAAAAAGCCGCTGTCGATGTGCTCAAGGCCCAAGTCGAAAAAGACGGCTTTACCTGGAAAGACGGCGCTGTCGCCGGCGGTGGCGGTGCCACGGCCATGACCGTACTGAAAAGCCGTGCGGTTGCCGGCAACCCGCCGGGCGTCGCCCAGATCAAAGGCCCGGACATTCAGGAGTGGGCCTCCACCGGTCTGCTCGACACCGACGTCCTGAAAGACGTGGCCAAAGAAGAGAAGTGGGACAGCCTGCTCGACAAGAAAGTCTCCGATACCGTGAAGTACGACGGTGATTACGTGGCCGTACCGGTGAACATTCACCGCGTGAACTGGCTGTGGATCAACCCGGAAGTCTTCAAGAAAGCCGGCATCACCAAAAACCCGACCACCCTCGAAGAATTCTACGCCGCTGGCGACAAGCTCAAGGCTGCGGGCTTCATCCCGCTCGCCCACGGCGGTCAGCCTTGGCAGGACAGCACCGTGTTCGAAGCCGTGGTGCTCTCGGTCATGGGCGTTGATGGTTACAAGAAAGCCCTGGTCGATCTGGACAACAAAGCGCTGACCGGTCCGGAAATGGTCAAGGCGCTGACCGAGCTGAAGAAAGTCGCGACCTACATGGACCAGGACGGCAAAGGCCAGGACTGGAACCTGGAAGCGGCCAAAGTCATCAACGGCAAGGCCGGCATGCAGATCATGGGTGACTGGGCCAAGTCCGAATGGACCGCCGCCAAGAAAGTCGCCGGCAAGGATTACGAGTGCGTAGCCTTCCCGGGCACCGACAAGGCGTTCACCTACAACATCGACTCCCTGGCGGTGTTCAAGCAGAAAGACAAAGGCACTGCGGCTGGTCAGCAGGACATCGCCAAAGTGGTGCTGGGTGAAAACTTCCAGAAAGTCTTCAGCATCAACAAAGGCTCGATCCCGGTGCGTAACGACATGTTGAACAACATGGACAAGCTCGGTTTCGACTCCTGCGCGCAGACCGCTGCCAAGGACTTCCTGGCAGACGCCAAGACGGGCGGCCTGCAGCCGAGCATGGCGCACAACATGGCGACCACGCTGGCGGTGCAGGGCGCGTTCTTTGATGTGGTGACCAACTACATCAACGACCCGAAAGCCGATCCGGCCGATGCGGCCAAGAAGCTGGGCGCGGCGGTTCAGTCGGCCAAATAAGCATCAGCACCGCAGCCCCTGTGGGAGCGAGCTTGCTCGCGAAAGCGGAGTGTCAGGCAATCGCAATATCAACTGACAGGACGCCTTCGCGAGCAAGCTCGCTCCCACAAGGGGAAAGCGTGTGAATTTTCTACCCTCGTACTGGATTTCCCCATGAGTTCTGTTGCTGTGTTCAGCAAAGCCTCGCCGTTCGATGCACTGCAGCGCTGGCTACCGAAACTGGTGCTGGCGCCGAGCATGTTCATCGTGCTGGTGGGCTTCTATGGCTACATCCTGTGGACGTTCGTGCTGTCGTTCACCACCTCGACGTTTCTGCCTAACTACAAGTGGGCCGGGCTGGCGCAATACGCCCGGCTGTTCGACAACGATCGCTGGTGGGTCGCGAGCAAGAACCTCGCGGTGTTCGGTGGCATGTTCATTGGCATCACCCTGGTGATCGGCGTGCTGTTGGCGGTGTTCCTCGACCAGCGCATCCGTCGCGAAGGCTTTATCCGCACCATTTACCTGTACCCGATGGCGCTCTCGATGATCGTCACCGGTACCGCGTGGAAATGGCTGCTCAACCCGGGCATGGGCCTGGACAAATTGTTGCGTGACTGGGGCTGGGAAGGCTTCCGTCTGGATTGGCTGATCGACCCGGATCGTGTGGTGTACTGCCTGGTGATCGCTGCTGTGTGGCAAGCCTCGGGCTTCATCATGGCAATGTTCCTCGCCGGCCTGCGTGGCGTTGATCAGTCGATCATCCGTGCCGCACAGATCGATGGCGCGAGCATGCCGACCATCTACTGGAAAGTGGTGCTGCCAAGCCTGCGTCCGGTGTTCTTCAGTGCGGTAATGATTCTGGCGCACATCGCGATCAAGAGCTTCGACCTGGTCGCGGCGATGACGGCGGGTGGCCCGGGTTATTCCTCCGACCTGCCGGCGATGTTCATGTATTCCTTCACCTTCAGTCGCGGCCAGATGGGCATGGGCTCGGCCAGTGCGATTCTGATGCTCGGTGCGATTCTCGCGATCATCGTGCCTTACCTGTACTCCGAGCTGAGGACCAAGCGTCATGACTAGTCTTGCTGCCAAACCCGCCTTCAGCCTGAGTCGCGTCGCGATCTACGCGGTGCTGATCCTCGCGGTCCTGCTGTACCTGATTCCGCTGGTGGTGATGCTGCTGACCAGCTTCAAGACCCCGGAAGACATCAGCACCGGCAACCTGCTGAGCTGGCCGACCGTGGTCAGCGGCATCGGCTGGGTCAAGGCCTGGGCCACGGTTGACGGTTACTTCTGGAACTCGATCAAGATCACCGTGCCGGCCGTGGTCATCTCCACCGCCATCGGCGCGCTGAACGGTTACGTGTTGTCGATGTGGCGCTTCCGTGGTTCGCAGCTGTTCTTCGGTCTGCTGCTGTTCGGCTGCTTCCTGCCGTTCCAGACCGTGCTGCTGCCAGCGTCGTTCACCCTCGGCAAGATGGGCCTGGCCAGCACCACGACGGGGCTGGTGTTCGTCCACATAGTCTATGGTCTGGCGTTTACTACGCTGTTCTTCCGTAACTACTACGTGAGTATTCCCGATGCGCTAGTGAAGGCTGCGCGTCTGGATGGCGCGGGTTTCTTCACGATTTTCCGGCGGATCATTCTGCCGATGTCGACCCCGATCATCATGGTCTGCCTGATCTGGCAGTTCACCCAGATTTGGAACGACTTCCTGTTCGGTGTGGTGTTCTCCAGCGGTGATTCGCAACCGATCACGGTGGCGCTGAACAACCTGGTCAACACCAGCACCGGGGCCAAGGAATACAACGTGGATATGGCAGCGGCGATGATCGCCGGCCTGCCGACCCTGCTGGTCTATGTGGTCGCAGGCAAGTATTTCGTGCGCGGGCTGACGGCCGGCGCAGTCAAGGGGTAATCATGGCAACGCTCGAACTTCGCAACGTCAACAAGACCTACGGTGCCGGCCTGCCGGACACCCTGAAGAACATCGAACTGTCGATCAAGGACGGTGAGTTCCTGATCCTGGTCGGCCCGTCGGGCTGCGGCAAGTCGACCCTGATGAACTGCATCGCCGGCCTCGAGACCATCACGGGTGGCGCGATCATGATCGGCGATCAGGACGTCAGCGGCATGAGCCCGAAGGATCGTGACATCGCCATGGTGTTCCAGTCCTACGCGCTGTACCCGACCATGAGCGTGCGCGAGAACATCGAGTTCGGTCTGAAAATTCGCAAGATGAGCCAGTCGGCGATCGACGAAGAAGTCGCGCGCGTGGCCAAGCTGCTGCAGATCGAACACCTGCTCAACCGCAAGCCGGGTCAGCTCTCCGGTGGTCAGCAACAGCGTGTGGCGATGGGCCGGGCACTGGCGCGTCGGCCGAAGATCTATCTGTTCGACGAACCGCTGTCCAACCTCGACGCCAAGCTGCGCGTCGAGATGCGCACCGAAATGAAACTGATGCACCAGCGCCTGAAAACCACCACGGTCTACGTGACCCACGACCAGATCGAAGCGATGACCCTGGGTGACAAAGTGGCGGTGATGAAGGACGGGATCATCCAGCAGTTCGGCACGCCGAAAGAGATCTACAACGACCCGGCCAACCTGTTCGTGGCGAGCTTCATCGGTTCACCGCCGATGAACTTCATTCCGCTGCGCCTGCAACGCAAGGACGGTCGTCTGCTGGCGCTGCTCGACAGCGGCCAGGCCCGTTGCGAGTTGCCGATGAGCATGCAGGACGCCGGTCTTGAGGATCGCGAAGTGATCCTCGGCCTGCGCCCGGAACAGATCGTTCTGGCAAACGGCGAGGGCAATGGCCTGCCGAGCATCAAGGCCGAAGTGCAGGTCACCGAACCGACCGGTCCGGACACCCTGGTGTTCGTCAACCTGAATGAAACCAAGGTCTGCTGCCGCCTGGCACCCGACGTGGCACCGCAGGTGGGCGAGACTCTGACACTGCAATTCGATCCGTCGAAAGTGTTGTTGTTCGATGCCAAGACTGGCGAGCGTCTGGGCGTTGCGGGTCAGGCGCAGACCGAAGCGCGGTCGGCGAACGTGGCGCAATTCAAGGGTCGCTGAAGATCAAAAATGTGGGAGCGGGCTTGCTCGCGAAAACGGAGTGTCAGGCAGCACATATGGCGACTGAGATGACGCCTTCGCGAGCAAGCCCGCTCCCACAGGGGAAAAGTGGTGTTCGGCCTGTCGTTCGCCGCACTTTTTATGTAAACCACGTTGGAAAAAAACAGTTAATAACAATAAAGACGAGGATGTAGGGATGAAAAAGAAACACGTCAATGCCCGGTTGATCTGCCAAGTGTCAGCTGCGGCGGCATTGGTGCTGGCCGGCAATGCAATGGCTGACGATGCATTCAGCTCCGATTCGAAATGGATGACCGGCGACTGGGGTGGCGAGCGTACCAAGCTGATCGAGCAGGGTATCGACATCAAGATGGACTATGTCGGTGAAGTTGGCGGCAACCTGCACGGCGGCTACAACGACGACAAGACTGCACGTTACAGCGATCAGTTTGGTCTCGGCGCGGCGCTGGATCTGCAGAAACTGCTCGGCTGGGATAACACCCAGGCGAAGATCCAGCTGACCAATCGTAATGGCGAAAACATCTCCAACGACCGTGTTGGCGATCCGCGTGCCGGCACCTTGTCGTCCTCGCAGGAAGTCTACGGTCGTGGCCACATGGTGCGTCTGACCCAGTTGTGGATTCAGCACCAGTTCTTTGACAACAAGCTCGACGTCAAGGCCGGTTACTTCGGCGAAGGCGAAGACTTCAACACCTTCCCGTGCGACTTCCAGAACCTGGCGTTCTGCGGTTCGCAGGTCGGTAACTGGGCGACCAACATCTGGTACAACTGGCCAGTCAGCCAGGCCGCGATCCGCGTCAAGTACAACATCAACGACGAGCTCTACGCGCAGATCGGTGCGTACAACCAGAACCCGTCGCAACTGGAACACGGCAACGGCTTCAAGCTCAGCGGCAGCGGTACTGCCGGTACCGTATTGCCCGTCGAGCTGGTCTGGTCGCCGAAGGTCAACAGCCTGCCGGGCGAATACCGTATCGGTTACTACAAGAGCACGGCTGACGCCAACGACGTACTCAAAGACGCCAACGGCAATGACGCGGCAACCACCGGTGACGCTTACCGTGTACACAGCAGCAAACACGGCTACTGGTTCGTCGCGCAACAGCAACTCACCAGCCATAACGGTGATGCCTCGCGCGGTCTGAACATTGCGGCCAACGCCACGTTCCACGACAAGGACACCAACTTCATCGACAACTACCAGTCGGTGATGTTTGTCTACAAAGGCCCGTTCGACGCGCGTCCGAAGGATGACGTCGGCATCGGCGCGGCGCGTATCCACGTCAACGATGACGTGAAGAAAAACGCCGAACTGCTGAACGCTTCCAACGGTGTTTCGGACTACGACAATCCGGTGTTCTCGCCGATTCGTGATACCGAATACAACTACGAGATCAACTACGGCTTCCACGTCACCAACTGGCTGACGGTGCGTCCTAACCTGCAGTACATCACTCACCCGGGTGGTGTTGATGCAGTGGACAACGCTTTGGTCGCTGGCCTGAAAATTCAGTCGGTGTTCTAACGCGTCTGCGATAAGCTCCTCTCTATGTGCGCATATTTGCGGACAGCCAAGGCTGTCCGCTTTTTTTTGCGACACTCGTATACAAGGTTTGTGTCGTACCCATTTGTGGCGAGGGAGCTTGCTCCCGCTCGGCTGCGCAGCAGTCGTAAATCCTGATGATGAGGTTTAAATGACACACCGCAGTGAAAGGTTTCGGGGCCGCTTCGCAGCCCAGCGGGAGCAAGCTCCCTCGCCACAAGAGCAATGTGGATTGTTGAGTACACCCATGATTTTCAGGACCGTGGCCAATGCATGAGCATCCGCTGCAACGCTTCTTCAAATCCCTGCGCGAACGACCGGTGTTTGCCTGGGAGCGCTATCAGATGCGCGATGTGCTGGTGATCGACCATCCGCTGTGTCAGGCGGTGTTCAGTCGCCAGGGCGCGCAGTTGCTGCACTTTCAGCCACGCGGGCAGAAACCGTGGTTGTGGTGCGCGGCGAAGTGGCCGCACGTTGGCGCCATTCGTGGCGGCGTGCCGGTGTGCTGGCCGTGGTATGGCCGCCATCCGAGCGAAAACGCCTGGCCATCCCATGGCTGGGCACGACTGCTCGACTGGAAGCTGCTCGACAGCAGCAGCGCCGAAGATGGCGTGCGCCTGCACTGGCAATTGCAGTTGTGCGACTGGCAGGTCGACCTGCACGCGCACCTCGGTGAACGCATGGAATTACGCCTGAGCACCGAGCATCAGGACGACATGCCGTGCCAGTTGAGCCAGGCTTTGCACGCTTACTGGCGTATTGGCGATGTCGGTGAGATAGCGCTGTCTGGCCTCGAAGGCGCGCAAGGTTACGACCAGTTGAGCCGCCAGTCCTGCCAGCAGGAAGGCGAGTTGCGCGTCGATGGTGGTTGTCAGCGGGTGTTCCAGCACGACGGCGAATTGCAGCTCAAGGATCACGCTTGGCAGCGCGAGTTGTGCATCGATACCGGTGACAGCGGAGACACCGTGGTCTGGCATCCCGGCTCGCGACCGCTGTTGGGCGTGAGTTGGGATGAAGTGACGGAGTTTGTCTGTGTCGAAGCGGCGGCGGGGGGCACCGACAGCCTGCATCTGGCGCCGGGGGAGAAGGCGCATTTGAGTTTGCAGGCGTGGGCTGCGGCCTAGATTTGTGGTGAGTCGGCTGACGCCTTCGCGAGCAAGCCCGCTCCCACAGTAGATGGCATTCCAATTGAAGGAACCCGATCACCTGTGGGAGCGGGCTTGCTCGCGAAGAGGCCGGATCAATCAGCCTAAATTCTGGATCAGTTGAACTCGTCACCCACCGGATACCGGCTCGCATTCAAGCTCTCTTTGATCTTGCGCAGATGCGGCTGGAAATCCACCCCACGGCGCAAGGTCATGCCGGTCGCCAGCACATCCAGCACGGTCAACTGAATGATCCGCGAGGTCATCGGCATATAGATGTCGGTGTCTTCCGGCAGCGGAATGTTCAGGCTCAGGGTGCTGGCCTTGGCCAGCGGCGAATTCTCGGCGGTCAGGCCCAGCACCGAAGCGCCGTTCTCCCGGGCGATGCGCGCCACTTCCACCAGCTCGCGGGTGCGGCCGGTATAGGAAATGATCACGAACAGCTCACCGGTGTGCGCCACCGAAGCAATCATCCGCTGCATCAGCACATCCGCATGGGCGGTGACGGCGAGGTTGAAACGGAAGAACTTGTGCTGCGCATCCAGCGCCACCGGCGCCGAAGCGCCGAGGCCGAAGAAGTGAATCTGTCGGGCCTGAATCAACAGGTCGACGGCGCGGCTGATCAGGTTCGGATCGAGCGCCTGACAAGCACTGTCCAGCGAAGCGATGGCGCTGCCGAAAATCTTCTGCGTGTAGGCCTCGGGATTGTCATCGGCCTCCACCGCGCGGCTGACATATGCCGCGCCACTGGCCAGGCTTTGCGCCAGTTGCAGCTTGAGTTCAGGGTAGCCGCTGACACCGAACGAACGGCAGAAGCGGTTGACCGTCGGCTCGCTCACCGATGCGGCCTGGGCGAGGGCGGCGATGCTGAAGCGGGTGGCCTGCTGCGGGTTGAGCAGGATCACCTCGGCGACTTTGCGTTCGGCCTTGTTCAGCTCTTCAAGGCGACTCTGGATCTGTTCCAGTAAATTTCGCACGCGGTCCATATGGAATTCCTAATTCACCTGCGCAAAGGTGCGCCGGGCTATGCAAATTGGGCCTTTGATATGGCCCGTAACGGTGGCCTATCCTACTGATGGCTCCGACCGACCACCACTCGGAATCTGTATTTTGCGAAAATGTTGTGGTTATTACTACATTTTCCCTTGAGTGATGCCTTGAAAAAAGGTATTTGTAGCTTAACTTGATAAAAGAACAAACATCATGCCTTCGATTACGGTTGAACCGTGCACCTTTGCCTTGTTCGGCGCTCTGGGCGATCTGGCCCTGCGCAAGCTGTTTCCTGCCCTCTATCACCTCGATGGCGCCGACCTGTTGCACGAAGACACGCGCATCATCGCGCTGGCCCGTGAACCCGGCTCTGAGCAGCAGCACATGGCGTTCATCGCCGCCGAATTGCGCCGTTACGTCGGCAAAGAGCTGGACGAGGCCGTGGCCGAGCGCTTTCTGGCGCGCCTGAGCTACCTGCACGTCGACTTCCTCAAGGCTGAAGACTATGTGGCGCTGGCCGAAGCCGCCGGCACCACGCAACGCATGATTGCCTACTTCGCCACACCAGCAGCGGTGTACGGCGCGATCTGCGAGAACCTGGCGAAAGTCGGTCTGGCAGAAAACACCCGTGTGGTGCTGGAAAAGCCGATCGGCTCCGATCTGGAATCCTCGCGCAAAGTGAACGACGCCGTGGCGCAGTTCTTCCCGGAGAACCGCACCTACCGCATCGACCACTACCTGGGCAAAGAGACCGTCCAGAACCTGATCGCCCTGCGTTTCGCCAACAGCCTGTTCGAAACCCAGTGGAACCAGAATTACATCTCCCACGTGGAAATCACCGTGGCCGAGAAGGTCGGCATCGAAGGCCGTTGGGGCTATTTCGACAAGGCCGGCCAACTGCGCGACATGATCCAGAATCACCTGTTGCAGCTGCTGTGCCTGATCGCCATGGACCCGCCGGCCGACCTGTCAGCCGACAGCATCCGTGACGAAAAGGTCAAAGTGCTCAAGGCGCTGGCACCGATCAGCCCGGAAGGCCTGACCACTCAGGTAGTGCGCGGCCAGTACATCGCCGGCCACAGCGAAGGCAAATCCGTTCCGGGTTACCTCGAAGAACCGAATTCCAACACCCAGAGCGACACCGAAACCTTCGTCGCCCTGCGTGCCGACATCCGCAACTGGCGCTGGGCCGGCGTGCCGTTCTACCTGCGTACCGGCAAGCGCATGCCGCAGAAGCTGTCGCAGATTGTCATCCACTTCAAGGAACCGTCGCACTACATCTTTGCGCCGGAACAACGTCTGCAGATCAGCAACAAACTGATCATCCGTCTGCAACCGGACGAAGGCATTTCCTTGCGTGTGATGACCAAGGAGCAGGGCCTGGACAAGGGCATGCAACTGCGCAGCGGGCCGCTGCAACTGAATTTCTCCGACACCTGGCGCAGCGCACGGATCCCCGATGCCTACGAGCGGTTGTTGCTGGAAGTGATGAACGGCAATCAGAACCTGTTTGTCCGTAAAGATGAAATCGAAGCCGCGTGGAAGTGGTGTGACCAGTTGATCGCCGGCTGGAAAAAATCCGGTGACGCGCCCAAGCCGTATGCGGCCGGGTCGTGGGGGCCGATGAGCTCGATTGCACTGATCACGCGGGACGGGAGGTCGTGGTATGGCGATATCTGATGTGAAACTGCCTGCGGGCGTGCACGCTCACCCATTCAAGAGCCCGGTGCTGTTGGCTGAAGGTCTGGCGCTGAATGTCGCCAAGCAGCTGAGCGATGCCATCGCTGCACGCGGCAACGCGGTGCTGGTGGTCTCTGGCGGTCGCAGTCCGGTGGCGTTTTTCCAGCACCTGGCCAAGCAGGAGCTGGACTGGTCGAAGGTCGTCGTGACCCTTGCCGACGAGCGCTGGGTGCCGGTGGAGCATGCCGACAGCAATGCCGGCCTGCTCAAGCAGTATCTGCTCAAAGGGCCGGCGGCCAAGGCAACGTTCTTAAGCCTTTATAGCGCGGCGGCCAACGTCGAGCAGGCTGCGGAGCACGCCGATCGGCTGCTGGCCGAGTTGCCGCCGATCGACGTGCTGGTGCTGGGCATGGGTGATGACGGTCACACCGCGTCGCTGTTCCCCGACAGCCCGAACCTGACCGAAGCCTTGCAGATCGACGGCACTCGTCGCTGCTGGCCGATGCTGGCGCCGAGCGTGCCGCGTCAACGCCTGACCATGAGCCGCGCGCTGCTGGCTTCGGCAAAGCACAAGATTCTGTCGATTTCCGGTCAGTCGAAACTGACCACCCTGAATGCCGCGCTGGCATCCGACGACGTCGCGGCCATGCCGGTACGCGCGTTTCTGCAACCTACGTTAGAGATTTACTGGTGCCCATGAGCCAAGGATCAGCCGCTATGAAAAATCCATCCCCGACCGTTTCCATGGCGGACAAAGTTGCCCTGATCGACAGCCTCTGCGCCAAGGCGCGGATCCTGCCAGTGATCACCATCGCCCGTGAACAGGACGTGCTGCCATTGGCCGACGCGCTGGCCGCCGGTGGCCTGACCGCGCTGGAAGTGACCCTGCGTTCGCAGTTCGGGCTCAAGGCGATCCAGATCCTGCGTGAACAGCGTCCGGAGCTGGTGACCGGTGCCGGCACCGTACTGGATCGCAACATGCTCGCGGCGGCAGAAGCGGCGGGTTCGCAGTTCATCGTCACCCCGGGCATCACCCGTGACCTGCTCGAAGCCAGCGTCGACAGCCCGATTCCGCTGTTGCCCGGCATCAGCAACGCCTCCGGCATCATGGAAGGCTATGGCCTGGGTTATCGCCGCTTCAAGCTGTTCCCGGCGGAAGTCAGCGGCGGCGTGGCAGCCATCAAGGCCCTCGGCGGCCCGTTCGGCGAAGTGAAATTCTGCCCGACCGGTGGCGTCGGCCCGGCCAACATCAAGAGTTACATGGCGCTGAAAAACGTCATGTGCGTGGGCGGCAGCTGGATGCTCGATCCCGAGTGGATCAAGAACGGCGATTGGGCGCGCATTCAGGAATGCACCGCCGAGGCCCTGGCGCTGCTGGACTAAACGTTTTACCTGACACTTCGTTGTGTGTTCTACGGCTTTACGGTGCGCTTGGTCGGTGCACCGTTTTTTTTTGCCCCGAGAAATGGCGCGATACATAGTTACCGCACTGCGGCGCTCGTGCACCGTTAATCTGCGTTCTCTTATGGAAGAGAGAACGCGTCATGGAACGAGATACTTCAACCGCACCGTCATCATCGATCTATCAGTTGGCCCCCGAACAGATCGCCGGGCCGTATTTCCGCAATCCAAAACTGCTGCGTCGCAACATCAGCGAAGGCGCCGAAGGGCTGCCCTTGCTGTTGCGCCTGAGCATCGTCGACGCGATGACCGGCGAGCCGGTGAGCGGGGCGCTGGTGGACATCTGGCACTGCAATGCACGGGGCGCCTATTCGGGTTGGAGCCGGATCAATCCGGATCTGGAGGTCGATTCCGATGCCGTCGGTTCAGTGCCGCGTACCGACAATGACACCTACCTGCGCGGCAGCCAGTTCTGCGATCAACAGGGACGGGCACGATTCACCACGATCTATCCGGGGTTCTATGCCGGGCGAGCGCTGCACATTCATGTGGCAGTGCGCATTGTCGCCGGCACTGAATTTCTGGCGGAGCGCAACGTGGCCTGGGTCGGCCAGCTGTATTTCCCCGAAGTGGTATCACGCTCGGTGCTCAATGCCCGGGACTATCGCGGGCGTGCCTCGGCACCCTTGAACAACGCCGATGACAGCTACTACAGCAACATGGGCGGCGAAGATTCGACGCTGACCGTGTGGCCGATCGGCCGAGACTCTCACGAGGACGGTTTCTTCGGCCACCTGACCATCGGCATCGACACCTTTGCCGCCTCGTCGCAGATCAAACCCGAGGACTTCGACAAGTACACCGTGTGAGCGATCAGCGCAGTTCGTTGAGCGCGCGGGTCAGCAACTGCATGTCATCGGCGGTGGTGGTCAGTCCCGGGGTGATGCGGATGCTCGGCCCGCTCGCTGCGCCGTTGCGCACCACAGTGAACAGGTTGTACTCGTTGAGCAGGCGCTCGACCATTGCCTGTTGATCGGCGTGGCGAGTGAAACGCATCGAGGTGATCCCGCAATACAGGCGCGGATCGTCCGGGGTCATGACCTCGATCCCTGGCAAGTGCCGCACCGCGCTGACCCACAGGTTGCGCAGGTAATTGAGCCGTGCGCCTTTGGCTGCGGCGCCCCCGAGTGAACGGTGCTCCTCGAATACCAGCGGCAGGGTCATCAGTGCCGGAATGTTCGGCGTGCTGTACGGTGTGCGCGCGCGGATATCGCTGGCGGGGAAGTGCATTTCGCCCATGTCCGGGTCGATGTCGGCCAGCCGCTGTGGCGCGATGTACAGAAAGCCCAGGGTCAGCGGTGCGCCGATCCACTTGTGCAGGTTGAAGCCGGCGAAGGCGATGCCCATTGCTTCGAGATTGAAGTCGATCTGGCCGAGGGCGTGAGCGCCGTCGAGGATGATGTCCACGCCGTGTTGTTTCGCCAGCGCGGCGATGGCCTGCACCGGCATCACCAGCCCGGTGCGGTGGGTGACGTGGGTCAGGGCCATCAGTTTGAGTTTCGGATAGCGGATGAAGGTTTCGCGGTAGCTGTCCAGCAGACTGTCGAAACTGGCCGGATGCGCATGGTTGATCTCGATCACATCGACGCCGCGATGCCGCGCCAGCCAGCGCATGGCGCCTTTGACGGTGTCGTATTCCAGGTCGCTGATCAGCACCTGATCGCCGGGTATCAGGCGATTGTAATTACGGATCAGCGACTGCAGCGCATCGCTGGCGTTGCGGGTGAAGGCCACGCTCTGCGCGCGCACGCCGATCAACTCGGCCAGTTGCGCACGGATGTCGAGGCTGTCGTACTGTTCAAAACGTTGGCGCACATACACCGAGTTGCTGGTGTTGATCATTTCGATGTTGCGCTGGTAGTCCTCGATCACCGTGCGCGACATGCGTCCGAAGTAACCGTTCTCCAGGTTCAGCGGGCCGGTCTGCGCTTCGTAGCGATCGGCGAAGGTTTGCCAGAAAGCTTCGTCACGGGCGCGGCGGGTGTTGTCAGGCATGGTCGAGGCTCTGGGGGAGGAGGGCGCTTCAGTGGCGCGGGGCAGGTTTGCCGTGTTTGGCGCGTAGCGGTTCGAGCAGGTCCGACAGGCCGTTATGGTCGATTTCCTGCATCAGCGCCAGCAGTCCGCCGAGTTCGCCGTGAGGAAAGCCTTCGCGGGCAAACCAGTTCAGATAAGGCTCTGGCAGGTCGGCAATGATCCGGCCCTTGTACTTGCCGAAGGGCATTTCACGGGTGATCAGTAGTTCAAGCTTTTCAGGATTCATCAGTGGCAATCATCTGGGGTCGAAACAGTCTGGAAAATACAGGCATTCTGCATGCAGGCCAAATGACAGTTCATGCAAATAACCGTGATACAGATAGTTCAACTATCTTTAAGTTGTTGATTTTTAAGTGATATTTATTTTTGAAAAAGCTGGCACGCACACTGCAATAACTCTTGCATCTTCAACCAACCGCAAGGAATTGAAAAATGACTGACATGAATAAAGAAGCCATCTCTGTACTGAACGACCTGATCGAAACCTGCAAAGACGGTCAGGAAGGGTTCAAGACTTGCGCTGAAGACATCAAGCATCCAGAACTGAAAACCCTGTTCGTGACCCGTTCTGCCGATTGCGCGACTGCCGCCGCTGAACTGCAGGCTGAAGTACGTAAACTGGGCGGTGATCCGGAAACTTCCACCAGCGTCAGCGGTGACCTGCACCGTCGCTGGGTCGACGTCAAAGCCATGTTCACGGGCAAAGATGAAGAAGCGGTGCTCAACGAAGCCGAGCGCGGTGAAGACCATGCGCTGAAGGCTTATCGTGAAGCCATCGAGAAAATCAACAAGCACAGCCTCGTGGGTATTCGTGACCTGGTCGAGCGTCAGTACCACGGCGTACAACGCAATCACGACCAAGTGAAAGCCCTGCGTAACCAGGCTCGCGCTCGTTCGTAAGCCACGCTGGGAAAACTGTGGGAGCGGGCTTGCTCGCGAAAGCGCTGTGTCATGCAACGATGATGTTGCTGACATAACTGCTTCGCGAGCAAGCCCGCTCCCACTTTTGTTTTTTGTGTACCTGATGATCAGCCGATGCTGATCGCCGGCAGAGTCGGCAGGGTCACGGTCTGTTGTTTACGCGGCGCCAGAATTTCGGCCTCGCCATCCACTACCAGTTCATCACGCTGGTTGAACACGCGAGTGGCGATGCGTACGCGAAACTTCGGCAGCTTCTCGAGGATTTCCAGGCGCACGGTCAGGGTGTCGCCAATTTTCACTGGCTTCTGAAAGCTCATCTGCTGACCGATGTAGATGGTGCCCGGCCCAGGCAGTTCGCACGCCACAGCAGCGCTGATCAGCGCACCGCTGAACATGCCGTGGGCGATACGCTCCTTGAACATGCTGGCCGCGGCGAACTCGGCATCCAGGTGCACCGGGTTGTGGTCGCCCGACATCGCGGCGAACAGCTGAATGTCGCGCTCTTCGACGGTCTTGCTATAGCTGGCGGTCTGGCCGACTTCGAGGGCTTCGTAAGGGATGTTGGTAACCTGGGTCATCGGTCTTGATTCCTGTGACGGATTAAAGTGAATCCACAAAAAATTATTCGCTGCGTTGAGGGCGACGATGGCTCAAGGCCTGTTTGATCCAGGCCAGCACATCGGCAATCACTTCGTCGCGATTGGTTTCATTGAACAATTCGTGCCGCGCCTGCGGGTAGATCTGCAGTTGCAGGTTCTGGCTGCCGGCCGAGCGCAACGCCTCGGCCAGATCTGTCAGACGCTTGCCTTCGCTCACCGGATCACATTCACCGCCGATTACCAGCAGCGGCAGGCCCGGGTCGATCTGGGCGAGATTGGACGCTTTGCTGATCTGCTGCAAGCCACCGAGCAAGTCGATCCATAACTGATTGGTGCAGCGAAAGCCGCACAGCGGATCGGCGACGTACTTGTCGACCTCGACCGGGTCGCGGCTCAGCCAGTCGAACGGCGTGCGCGCCGGTTTGAATTTTTTGTTGAACGAGCCGAATGACAACCACTCGATCAGCGCACTGCGGCCCTTGTCGCCCTGGCGCAGTTTCTCGAAACGGGCGATCTGCCGCGCCGCACCGTACAACGCCACTGGCTGGAAATTCGAACCGCTGAGAATCGCCCCGTGCAGGCTGGCGCTGTGATGCAGCAGGTAACCCTGAGCGATGTAGCTGCCCATGCTGTGTCCGAGCAGAATGATCGGCACGTCGGGATGCTGCTGGCCGATATGCTGATTGAGGCTGGCCAGGTCGCCAATCACCTTGCACCAGCCGTCGTCATCGGCGAAATGCCCGAGCGTCCCGTGTTCGGCGGTTTTGCCATGGCCACGCAGGTCCGGGGCGTATACCCCGTAGCCTTGCTCGCAGAACGCATTCGCCAGTCGCTCGTAGCGAGCACTGTGTTCGGCCATGCCGTGGGCCAGCAGGATCACCGCTTTCAATGGCGCGGATGGCAGCCACTGGTTGACGTACAGGCGGCTGCGGTCACTCGCGTCCAGCCAGAAGGCGTGGTGGATCATGGCAATTCCTTTTATCGAGCGGCAACGGCCCGCAGTCGTAGCATTGTATAGCGCGTCCGATCAGCTCACGCCACGGCAGGAAGATTCATACGATCAATGTCGCCATCGCCCATATTTGCCTCACTGGCCATAGCTGCTAGTGTCCGTGAAGCTCCGCTTTTTGCTTTCTGCCCTTTAGGGGGCGGCGCGAAACCACAGAAAAGCGGCTCCCGGAACGATTCAGGTAAAGAGGACAAGAACAATGCAACCTGATTTCTGGAATGACAAACGCCCCGCCGGCGTACCACTGGACATCGACATGGGCGAGTTCAAGTCGGTGATCGAGGTGTTTGAGCGTTCCTGCAAGAAGTTCGCGGACCGTCCGGCCTTCAGCAACATGGGCGTGACCCTGACCTACGCGGAACTCGAGCGCCAAAGCGCGGCATTCGCCGGTTACCTGCAAGCCCACACCGATCTGGTGCCGGGGGATCGCATCGCGGTGCAGATGCCCAATGTGCTGCAGTATCCGATTGCCGTGTTTGGCGCCTTGCGCGCCGGGCTGATCGTAGTCAATACCAACCCGCTGTACACCGCGCGCGAGATGCGCCACCAGTTCAAGGACTCCGGTGCCCGGGCGCTGGTGTACCTGAACATGTTCGGGCAGAAGGTCCAGGAAGTGCTGCCCGACACCGAGATTCAATACCTGATCGAAGCGAAGATGGGCGACATGATGCCCACCGCCAAGGGCTGGCTGATCAACACCGCGGTCAGCAAAGTGAAGAAAATGGTCCCGGACTATTCGCTGCCGCAGGCGATCTCGTTCAAGAGTGCGCTGCGCCTGGGCCGTGGTCTGGGGATCAAGCCGCTGAAAGTCGGTCTCGACGACATCGCCGTGTTGCAATACACCGGCGGCACCACCGGCCTGGCCAAGGGCGCGATGCTGACCCACGGCAACCTCGTGGCGAACATGCAGCAGGTGCGCGCGTGTCTTGCGCAATTGGGGCCTGACGGTCAGCCGCTGCTGCGCGAAGGTCAGGAGGTGATGGTGGCGCCACTGCCGCTGTACCACATCTATGCCTTCACCGCGAATTGCATGTGCATGATGGTATCCGGCAACCACAACGTGCTGATCACCAATCCGCGAGACATCACAGGCTTCATCAAGGAGCTGAAGAACTGGCGCTTCTCGGCGTTGCTCGGCCTGAATACGTTGTTCGTCGCGCTGATGGATCACCCGGACTTCAAGACCCTGGACTTCTCCAGCCTCAAGCTGACCAACTCCGGCGGTACTGCGCTGGTCAAGGCCACCGCCGAGCGCTGGGAGCAGATCACCGGTTGCCGCATCACCGAAGGTTACGGCCTGACCGAAACCTCGCCGGTGGCCTGCACCAACCCGTATGGCGACAAGTCGCGCCTGGGCACGGTCGGTCTGCCGGTGCCGGGTACGCTGCTGAAAGTCATCGATGACGAGGGTGTCGAACAGCCGATGGGCGAGCGCGGCGAGCTGTGCATCAAAGGCCCGCAGATCATGAAAGGCTACTGGCACAAACCCGAAGCCACCGCCGAAGTGCTGGATGCCGAGGGCTGGTTCAAATCCGGTGACATCGCGGTGATCGACCCGGACGGTTTCGTGCGCATCGTCGACCGCAAGAAGGACATGATCATCGTCTCCGGTTTCAACGTGTACCCCAACGAGATCGAAGATGTGGTCATGGCCCACCCGAAAGTCGCCAACTGCGCGGTGATCGGCGTGCCGGACGAGCGTTCGGGCGAGGCGGTGAAACTGTTTGTGGTGGCGCGGGAAACCGGGATCAGCCTCGAGGAACTGAAGGCGTACTGCAAAGAGAATTTCACCGCTTACAAAGTGCCGAAACACATCGTACTGCGTGAGTCGTTGCCGATGACGCCGGTCGGGAAGATTCTGCGGCGGGAGTTGCGCGATATCGCCTGATCGGTGAATGGCCGCGCGTTGCGCGGATCGCGGGCAAGCCACGCTCCCACAGGGATCTCCATCAACCTTGTGGGAGCGGGCTTGCCCGCGATGCTTTTTGGGCGGTGAAGTCCCGGAAAACCGGGGCTTTCAGGCTGGTATAGGATTTTTGCTCTAAAATGACTGTTAGAAAGTCTTGAGTCATTAAAGTGACCATGAAGGCCGCTTTTGGCTCTAGTCGGCCCTCGGCAAAGCTGCTACTCTCGGCGCGCTTTGTGACTTCTCGGCCTGTATGAAAGCCAGATTCACCAATACAAAACACACACCAATAATAATCGCATCAAATGCGGTGAAGAATTCGCGTTGCTGAGGAGTGGGCTTCCATGATCGAAGACTTTTGGAAGGATAAATACCCGGCTGGAATTGCTGCCGACATCAATCCAGACGAGTACCCGAATATTCAGGCAGTGTTGAAGCAATCCTGCCAACGCTTCGCCAACAAACCGGCTTTCAGCAACCTGGGCAAGACAATCACCTACGGTGAACTGTACGAATTGTCCGGTGCATTTGCCGCGTATCTGCAACAGCATACCGACTTGCAGCCCGGTGATCGAATCGCCGTGCAACTGCCCAACGTTCTGCAGTACCCGGTCGCCGTCTTCGGTGCGATCCGCGCCGGGCTGATCGTGGTCAACACCAACCCGCTGTACACCGCGCGGGAAATGGAACACCAATTCAATGACTCCGGCGCCAAAGCCCTGGTGTGCCTGGCCAACATGGCGCACCTGGCGGAAGCCGTGGTGCCGAAAACCGGCGTCAAACACGTCATCGTCACCGAAGTCGCCGACCTGCTGCCGCCGGTCAAGCGCCTGCTGATCAACAGCGTGATCAAGTACGTGAAGAAAATGGTGCCGGCCTATCACCTGCCCAAAGCCGTCAAGTTCAACGACGTGCTGAGCAAGGGCCAGGGCCAGCCGGTGGCCGAAGCCAATCCGCACAGCGGTGATGTCGCGGTGCTGCAATATACCGGCGGCACCACCGGCGTGGCCAAGGGCGCGATGCTCACCCATCGCAACCTCGTCGCCAACATGCTGCAGTGCAAGGCGCTGATGGGCTCCAACCTCAATGAAGGCTGCGAGATCCTGATCACCCCGCTGCCGCTGTACCACATCTATGCGTTCACCTTCCATTGCATGGCGATGATGCTGATCGGCAACCACAACATCCTGATCAGCAACCCGCGCGACCTGCCGGCGATGGTCAAGGAACTGTCGAAGTGGAAGTTCAGCGGTTTTGTCGGTCTGAACACGCTGTTCGTCGCGCTGTGCAACAACGAAGGTTTCCGCAAGCTGGATTTCTCCAACCTGAAAGTCACCCTGTCCGGCGGCATGGCCCTGCAACTGGCCGCGGCCGAGCGCTGGAAAGCGGTGACCGGTTGCTCGATCTGCGAAGGTTACGGCATGACCGAAACCAGCCCGGTGGCCACGGTCAACCCGATCCAGAACATTCAGATCGGCACCATCGGCATTCCGGTGCCGTCGACCCTGTGCAAAGTCATCGACGATGCCGGTGTCGAGCAGCCAATGGGCGAAATCGGCGAGCTGTGCGTCAAGGGCCCGCAAGTGATGAAGGGCTACTGGCAGCGTCAGGAAGCCACCGACGAGATCCTCGACAGCGAAGGCTGGTTGAAGACCGGTGACATCGCGCTGATCCAGCCCGATGGCTACATGCGCATTGTCGATCGCAAGAAAGACATGATCCTGGTCTCCGGTTTCAACGTTTACCCGAACGAGCTGGAAGACGTGCTGGCGACCCTGCCGGGCGTGTTGCAGTGCGCGGCTATCGGCGTGCCGGACGAGAAGTCGGGCGAGGCGATCAAGATCTTCATCGTGGCCAAACCGGGTGTGACCCTGACCAAGGAAACTGTGATGGAGCACATGCGCGCCAACGTCACCGGTTACAAGGTGCCGCGTTCGGTGGAATTCCGCGATGCGCTGCCGACCACCAACGTCGGCAAGATCCTGCGCCGCGAGTTGCGTGACGAAGAGCTGAAGAAGATCAAGGCCAAGTCCGCCGCCTAAAGCAAAAAGCCCCGCCGATGCGGGGCTTTTTATTGGAATAGGTGGTGGATTTGCAGTGACTGTGATGCCGCCTTCGCGAGCAAGCCCGCTCCCACATTCAACCGCGTTCCTCCAGTTGGAATACAGTCAAATGTGGGAGCGGGCTTGCTCGCGAAGCTTTTCGGTTACTGCCGGAACGGCGCGAAATTCACGTTGGTTCCCGCCGGACGCATGTCCTGCAGATACGAATCCTTGTCCGCACTCAATTCCAGGCTCAACGCGGCCTTGCGCTTGCCTTCGTTGCGAATCACCAAACCTTCGAGCTTTTCCCGTAGGAACACCGTCGGCACTTTCAGGTGCAGCAGTTCGTCGGTGGCCGGGGTATGCATCAGCAGGTGAATCCACTCGTACTGACCGACGGCGAGGCGCGTCACCGGCAGGTCGAACCACCAGATGTTGCGGTTGCGGTTCAATTCGGCGAAGTGGCAGTTGTTGGTGCCGAGCACAGCGCCGCCCAGTTCCTGGTTGCGACGGGCAATGGCCTGCTTTTTATCGAGTTTCATAACATTCCTGCGGGATCTGATCGTTGGCGCACGGCGCCCATAGGTGCGCATTCTCGGGGCTTGCGGGGTAAACATAAAGCCCAACCTGCATGGCACGACGAAATGAAGGGCAAAAATAAATGAAACTCGTGGCAAACCCGGCCAGTCAATCATTACGTACTGACTTTTCCCCTTCAATGCACCAAGGAGAAACACCATGAGTAGCACAGGCGATAAAGTAAAAGGCATGGCCAACGAAGCAGTCGGCAACGTCAAGCAAGGCGTCGGTAAAGCCACCGACAACACCAAGCTGCAAGCCGAAGGCAAGGTTCAAGAGAAAAAAGGCGAAGCCCAGCAAGCAGTCGGCAAAGCCAAAGACGCCATCAAAAAAGGTGTCGACAAGGCGTAATCCAGTCTTGAACGCAACACATGAGCGGCCATCCAGGGATGGCCGTTCTTGTGTCAAAAGCTTGCGCGAGCCACCAAGGGTCGCCAAGTGAGCTACCTTGATGTAAAAAACCGCCCCTGAGTCGCCACGACTTCAACCTGTAATGCGGCGAAAGGAGACGCGAATGATTTTTCCGGACATGAAAGGTCTGCCACTGCACCGGGTGATGGTGCGCACGGTGACTGAATTCATCGATGACGAGATGTCGACCTACGCCTCGGCACTGGCCTACCAGATGCTGTTCTCGCTGTTCCCGTTCATTCTGTTCCTGATTGCCCTGATCGGTTTCCTGCACCTGCCGGACTTCTTCACCTGGCTGCGTCTGCAATCGGAACTGGTGCTGCCACCGCAGGCGCTGGAACAGGTCAACCCGGTCATCGATCAGTTGCAGCAGTCCAAGGGCGGCTTGCTCTCGATCGGTATCGTCATCGCCCTGTACACGGCATCTGCCGGCGTGCGGCTGATGATGAGCGCGATGAACGCCGCTTACGACGTGGTCGAGGGCCGGCCGATCTGGAAGCGTTTTCCGCTGTCGGTGTTCTACACCGTCGGCATTGCCGGCATGTTGCTGGTGGCGGCCGCACTGATGGTGCTCGGGCCGCAAGTGATGGGCTGGATTGCCGCGCAGGTGGGCCTTGAAGATTTCATTGTCACCGTGTGGACGATTGCCCGCTGGCCAGTGATCGTGATTCTGATGATGGTTGCCGTGGCCCTGATCTACTACGTGATGCCCGACGTCAAACAGGAATTCCGCTTCATCACCCCAGGCTCGGTGCTAGCGGTGGTGGTGTGGATCGTGGCCTCGTTGGGGTTCGCGTTCTACGTCAAAACCTTCGCCAACTACAACGCGATGTATGGCAGCATCGGCGCGATCATCGTGCTGTTGCTGTATTTCTATATTTCCGCCGCTGTGCTGCTGCTTGGGGCGGAGATGAACGCGGTGATCGAACACATGTCCAGCGAGGGCAAGAACGAGGGCGAGAAAGTCCCCGGCGAACTCGATGAACATCCCAAACAACACGTTTCAGGGCTTGGGCGCGACCAGTCGCTGAAACCGAATACCGACGAAGTCTGATCATGATCCGTGAAATCCTGAAAATGGGCGATGAACGCCTGCTGCGCATCGCTCCGCCGGTGCCCCCGGAAATGTTCGACAGCCCCGAGCTGTGGCAACTGATCGATGACATGTTCCAGACCATGGAAAGTGTCGGAGGCGTCGGCCTGGCCGCGCCGCAGATCGGCGTCGACCTGCAACTGGTGATCTTCGGTTTCGAGCACAGCGAACGCTACCCGGACGCCGAAGCAGTGCCGCAGACAATTCTGATCAATCCGCTGATCACACCATTGAGTCCGCTGACGGAAGAGGGCTTCGAAGGCTGCCTGTCGGTGCCCGGCCTGCGTGGCGCGGTGGATCGTTATCAGCAGATTCGCTACGAAGGGTTCGATCCCAAGGGCGAACCGATCGTGCGCGTGGCGTCAGGCTTTCATGCGCGGGTGGTGCAGCACGAGTGCGATCACCTGATCGGTCGGTTGTATCCGTCGCGGATTACCGATTTCAGCAAGTTCGGGTTTACCGAAGTGATGTTCCCGGATCTGGATCCCGCAGCCGACGACTAATCCTGAGAACACCTCTATCCCAATGTGGGAGCGGGCTTGCTCGCGAAGGCGTCGTATCAGTCAATTGATGCAGCGACTGACACGACGCCTTCGCGAGCAAGCCCGCTCCCACAATTGATTTTTATGGTTCCAGCCCCATCGCAATCATCGGCTTGCTCCGCGCATACCGGCTCAACCGTTCGACCAGTGCGTAGGGCAGGGCGGGATCGAAGCTGAAACCGCGCCGCTCGTAAAACCCGCGCAAGTCCGGATGACAGAACAGCCACACCGGCTGCTGCAAATCCTTCACCGCCGCCGCGATCAACTGCCCGGCAATCCCTTGCTCGCGGCAACCCGGATCAACAAACAACCCGGTCAACCAGTGTCCGCCCGCCACCGGCCGCAAGCACAATGCGGCAACGATGTCCTCGCGACGGGCCACCCACAACTGCGCATCGCGCACCGCCTTCATCGACGATTGGTGGCTGCGGTAAAACTTGTTCATCAACGGCCACAAAGGCTCGTCGAGCAGGACGTAGCGGGTATCGGGCATGGGATCGGACTGGCGGCGGGCAAAGCGCCGATTATAAAAGAACGCGCGCCGCGCGATAGGTGTATACCTGAGCCTACATCCCTGTGAGTGGAGTACGCATCATGTCCAAAGGTATGGATTCAAAGAAAGCCGCGAAGAAGAAACCGGTGAAGACGGCGATTGAAAAGCGTGCAGAGAAGAAAGCCAAGAAGGTCGATATTTTCGGTCATTGATCCCGTCCTTCGGGAGCTCGTCCGCCGGGCTCCCGTTTCAACGCAAAAATAATCTGCAAGATTGCTCGGCTTCGTTGCACAGAAGGGGAAGATTCCCGTTCCGAGCCACGCCATGCCGAATTACTTCGACGCCGACCATCGCCAGCAGATCGAAACCCTGCGCCAGCGCTTCACCGCCCGCACCGAGTGGCCAACGTGGCTACTGTTGATCGGCGTGTATGGCGGCTGGTTCACCATCATCCTCAATAGCGCCTGGCTGGGTCGCGGCTTGAGCACCTTGTTGCTGATTCCGTTGCTGGTGCTGTGGCTGTCGGTTCAGCATGAATTGCTGCATGGGCATCCGACCCGCTCGGTGCGGTTCAACAAAGTCCTCGGTTATGCGCCGTTTGCGGTGTGGTATCCGTACACGCTCTACCGCGACAGCCACCTGCTGCATCACCGCGATGAAGACCTGACCGTGCCCGGTATTGATCCGGAAAGTCGCTACCTCACGGCAGCACGCTGGCAGGGCAGTTCGCTGTTCGAACGCAGCCTGCACTGGCTGAATAAAACCGTAATCGGCCGGTTCATCATTGGTGCTCCGCTGGGATTGATCGCGCTGGCCGCCGAAGAACTGCAACGGCTGAAAAACCGCGAGCGTCAGGCCTGGCTCATGTGGCTGACCCACGGAGCCATGACTGTACTGATGCTGTGGTTCATCGCCCGCTACAGCGTGCTGCCGGTCTGGCATTACCTGCTGCTGATCAGCGTACCGGCACTGTCGATCGCGATGATCCGCTCCTACTATGAACACCGTCCGCATGCACAACCGGAACAGCGCACGGTGCTCAACGAGGCCGGCTGGCCGTGGCGCTGGCTGTTTCTGAATCTGAATTTTCATCTGGTGCACCACGACCTGCCGGGACTGGCGTGGTACGACTTGCCCCAGGCCTACCGCATGCGCCGCGAGCAATGGGTGGCGCGCAGTGGCGGGTTTCTGGTGCAGGGTTATGGGCAGTTGTGGCGGCAGCACGGGTTGAGGCCGATCGACAGTCCGCAGCATCCCTTCCACTAATCTCAAGAACACCACAAAACCCCTGTGGGAGCGGGCTTGCTCGCGAATGCGGTAGAACAGTGGCATGTCTGGTGTCTGACACACCGCTTTCGCGAGCAAGTCGAATCGTCGCACCGCCGCTCCCACAGGGGTAAGTATTTGCAGGGAAATAACGTGTATGACCCAACACCATCTCGAACTGCTGATGTACACCGCCGCCGAACCCATCCGCGCGGCCAATGAACGCTGGATCACCCGCATCCTCGAACACCTCGGCCACTCCCGCTTGAACGCCGCCAGACTGTCGCTCCCCGAACTCTGGTTATCCCCGGATCTGCTGCTGACCCAAACCTGCGGCTATCCCCTGATGACTTTGCTGCGCGATCAGGTACGCATCGTCGGTCGCCCGCGCTACGAATTGCCCGACGCCACTGCCGGCAATCATTGCAGCCTGATTCTCAGCCGTGCTGACGATTCGCGCGAAACCCTGGCGGATTTTTGTGGCAGTCGCGGGGTGATCAACAGTGACGACTCCAACAGCGGCATGAACCTGTTGCGCCATTGTCTGGCGCCGCTGCACCGCGACGGGCAGTTCTTCGGCGCGGTCGGCATCAGTGGCGCGCACCGCGAGAGTCTGCGTTGGGTGCGTGAGGGGCGCGCTGATCTGGCGGCGATCGACAGCGTGACCTATGCGTACTTCGCTCGGCATGCGCCTGAAGAAGTCACTGGATTGCGAGTTGTGGCACGCACTGCGCTCAGCCCGACCTTGCCTTTTATCACCGCCGCGATTGCCACGGATGAGCAGATCGAACAGTTGCGCCGGGTGATGAATCGGGCGTTGCGTGAGCTGCCGGATGTTGCACAGACGTTGGGATTGCCTGAGGTGCTGGCGGCCAGCGAAAGTGATTATCGGGTTGTGCTCGACTATCTGCGTGAGGCTGAAGAATTGGGCTATGGCCGCTTGCGCTAAAGATCGCAGCCTTCGGCAGCTCCTACAGGTTGAACGCTTTCCAATTGTAGGAGCTGCCGAAGGCTGCGATCTGTTTGCTCTTATATATCCAAAAAGAATATAAAAATGAAATATAAATATTATTAATGCATAAGGCGCCTTGCTAGGATCGCGCCACCGGATCACCGGACATTCAGCGACCCTTACCCAGGAGCCCTTATGTCCGGCGCCGACACCGCTCATCGCAATCATCTCGACGCTCTGTTCCGCGCCCACTACCGCTGGCTGTGCACTCACCTGCGCCGACAGCTGCACGACGCCGCAGGCGCGGAAGACATCGCTGCCGAAACCTTCGCGCAATTGCTTCAGGCGCCCAGTATCACGGCGATTCGTGAACCCCGCGCCATGCTCACCACGATTGCTCAGCGCTTGCTTTATCAGCGCTGGCGCCGGGCGGATCTGGAGCGCCGGCATGCGCAGCAGATCGACGTCGAGGTCGCGCTCTCGCCTGAAGAAATCGCCCAACTGAGCCAGACCCTCAAGCGCCTCGATCACAGCCTGCAACGCCTGCCGGGCAAAGTCCGCTCGACCTTTCTGCTGGCGCGGATCGATGGCCTGACCTACCCGCAAATCGCCGCCGAACTGGGCATCTCGCAACGTTCGGTCAGCGTTTACATGACCCGCTCCCAGGCCCTGTGCGACCGCCACAGCGCCAACCAAATCCTGACAGACAAGAGGTCCGCATGAGATCGATCAAAACCCTGCTCGGCCGTTCGTTACTGGCGCTGAGCCTGAGCGTCGGCGCTGTTTCGGCGGCGGAAAAAACCGCACCGATCCACTTCGGTGACATCACTTGGGAGAGCGGCAGTTTCATCACCGAAGTGCTGCGCCTGATCGTCGAAAAAGGCTACGGCTACCCGACCGATACGCTGCCGGGCAGCACCGTCAGCCTGGAAGCGGCGCTGGCGAAAAACGACATTCAGGTGATCGGCGAGGAATGGGCCGGGCGCAGTCCGGCGTGGGTCAAGGCGGCCAATGCAGGCAAGGTCTTCGGTCTGGGCGATACGGTCAAAGGCGCGACCGAGGGCTGGTGGGTGCCGGAATACGTGATCAAGGGCGATCCCGAACGCGGAATCAAACCGTTGGCCCCGGAGCTGAAATCGGTGGCCGATCTGCCGCGCTACAAGGACGTGTTCCGCGACCCGGAAGACCCGCGCTGTGGACGCTTCCTCAACAGCCCGACCGGCTGGACTTCGGAGATCGTCAACAGCCAGAAGCTCAAGGCCTATGCGCTGACCGACAGCTACGTCAACTTCCGCACCGGCTCCGGCGCGGCGCTGGATGCCGAGGTGGCGTCGTCGATCAAACGCGGCAAACCGGTGCTGTTCTACTACTGGTCGCCGACACCGCTGCTCGGTCGATTCAAACTGGTGAAGCTCGAAGAGCCGCCGTTCGATGCCGAAGCCTGGAAGACCCTGGCCGATGCCAACAACCCGAATCCAAAGGGCACCCGCTCGATGCCCGCAAGCCTGGCGATTGGCGTGTCGGCACCGTTCAAGGCGCAGTATCCGGAACTGGTGTCGTTCTTCGAGAAAGTCGATTTGCCGATCGATCTGCTGAACCAGACCCTGGCCGGCATGAGCGAAAAGCGCCAGCCACCGCGACAGGTCGCCGAAGCGTTTTTGCGCGATCAGCCGCAGGTGTGGAAGGCGTGGGTGCCGGGGGAGGTGGCGAGCAAGGTGACGGCGGGGCTTTGAGTTTCTGCCGGTTGATCTGCGTTGTTTGAACGGACGCCTTCGCGAGCAAGCTCGCTCCCACACTGGGTCTGTGGCTTGCCCGAATCCAGTGTGGGAGCGAGCTTGCTCGCGAATGATCTAAAGACCTACACCGCTTCCGCCGCCAGCGCCGCCACCACGGTCGGCCGCCGCTCAATCCGCGCCTGAAACCGCGCCAGCGCCGGCCACTGCGCTAGCTCGATCCCGAACAACCCGGCCCAGCGCAACACCACAAACAACAACGCATCCGCGACGCTAAAACCGCTCGGCAGCAGATACTCCTGCCGCTCCAGCACCGCGACCAATACGGCAAAACGCTTGAACAACTTCTCCTTGATCGGTTCGGCCGGCAGACGCTCATCAAACAGCGCGCCGAAGCCGCCGTGGATCTCGCTCGAAATGAAATTCAACCACTCCTGCAAACGCAGCCGTTCAAAACTGCCGGGCGCCGGAGCCAGCCCTGATTGCGGTTGCAGATCCGCCAGATACTGCAGGATCACCGCCCCCTCGGTCAGTACCGCGCCGTTGTCCAGTTGCAGTGCCGCGACGTAACCCTTGGGGTTGATCGCAAGAAAGTCTTCGCCGCTGGCCGTGCGCTTGCTGCGGTTTTCGACGCGGATCAGCACGAAGGGCAGGTTCAGTTCGCGCAACACAATGTGCGGCGCCAGCGAACAGGCTTGCGGGGCGTAATACAGCTTCATCGGCAGTTCTCTGGTAGGGATTTGGCGCCAGTGTCATAGTGCGCCGCACCCTCGGTAAAATTAATCTTTCAGAAACCTGCCATAAGGACAGCTACTGGCATGATGAACCTGATGCATTGGCGGCTGGTGGTCGCCGTCGCCGATCACGGCAACATCACCCGCGCGGCCGAGCGGGTCGGCATGACCCAGTCCGGCGCCAGCCAGGCTTTGGCGCTGATGGAGGAAACCCTCGGCGTGCAGCTGTTCAGCCGCGAAAGCCGCCAGACCTTGCCCACCGCCATTGGCTTGCCGGTGATCGAACAGGCGCGGCTGATGCTCGGTGCACTGGAGACCATTCGCCAGACTGTCGACAGCGTTCGCCCGATGCTGCGCGGGACGATCCGCCTGGCGAGTTTCCCCATGGTGCTGGCGAGTTTTCTGCCGCCGCTGCTGCGCCAGTTCAATCGGCTGTACCCGGGAATCGAAGTGGTGGCGCTGGAGGTCAGCGACGATGAGGTCGAAACCCTGCTCGCGGCCGGTCTGGTGGATGTCGGCGTGGTGCTCAACCCGGCGCCCGAGCGCAATGCCGGGCCATTGGGTCGGGATGAATGGGTAGCGGTGGTGCCGGCAGGGCATCCGCTGGCACTGCGAGGAACCGAGCAGGGCGTCAGCCTGCAAGAACTGACGGCGCTGCCCTTTGTGCTGGCCACTGGTGGCTGCTCGACCAACGCCCGCAGCCTCGCCGCCGAAGCCGGGTTGCAGCTGCAGGACGTGCGGGTCGAGGTGCGCGAATGGAGCAGCGCCTTCAAGTTGGTGCGGGAAAACCTCGGCGTGACCCTGGTGCCGGAAATGACCTTGCCGGCCGAGCGCCAGGGCTTGCGCGTGATTGCCTTGCAGCCACGTATCGAACGGGTCTTTTCGCTGGTGCTGCCTGCGGGGCAGACGCCGCCAGCGGCGGTGCAGGCGTTGCTGGATCTGGTGGCGGAGACGGCAGTCGTGACAGCTCGCTGAACCGTTTCTTGTGCAAAAAGTGCCAGATACTGGCCGACTAGTGGCCTTGCGCACGGCATGGCGCTGGCTATGCTAGCTGTAACTAACTATGTCGACCGTCATCGGTTAGCCGTGATTTCAACGCTGCCAGAGTGCGCAACCCAAGGCACCGGACACTGAACCAACAAGGAGCAAGTTGTACATGGAAGTTTTCTGCACGTTAGGGCTGGCCCGCTGCTGGGCTATCAAGAGAAGGATGTCTTGATTAGAGCGTCGCGTCATGGACACTCCGATTGAACATCATTTATCACCTGACAACTTCCTCCCGTGGAGGAATGCGTGTGCCTGTTCTGTGGAACGTAGTGGTGGATTCTGAAAGACCTGACTTTCATCAAATCAAAAGACCGCGCGGAAGGTGATACAACCATGTTCAACCTACATCACAAGGCTGACCTGCAGGAAATCGAGCGTTTCAGCTGCGCCTTGACCGAAGCCAACGCCAAGCTCGAAGCGATCAGCCGTTCGATGGCGATGATCGAATTTACCCCCGAAGGCATTGTTCTGGATGCCAACGAAAACTTCTGCAAGACCATGGGTTACAGCGCCGAGGAAGTGCGCGGCAAACATCATCGGATCTTTTGTGAAGAAGCGTTTTACCGCAGTGAGGAATACGCAAAGTTGTGGCGCGATCTGGCCCGGGGTGAACCGATCAGCGGCACGTTCCTGCGCTTGAACAAGAGCGGCAGGGAAATCTGGCTCGAAGCCAGTTACATGCCTGTGTACGGCCCGGACAAACAAGTCAAAAGTGTCATCAAGGTCGCGGCGGACATCACCGCCCGGGTCAACAAAGAGCACGAAGAAGAAAGCATGCTGGCGGCGATCAGCCGTTCGATGGCGGTGATCGAGTTCACCCCGGAAGGCAATGTGATTACCGCCAATGACAACTTTCTGAAAACCATGCAGTACTCGCTCAACGAAATCGTTGGTCATCACCACAGTATGTTCTGCCACCGTGCCGAATCCGAGTCGGCGCAATACAAGGCATTCTGGGCATCGCTCAATCGCGGCGAATATCACTCGCACCGTTTCGAGCGCAAGAACAAGTCCGGGCAGATGGTTTATCTCGAAGCCTCGTACAACCCGCTGTTCGACACCAAGGGCCGTTTGTACAAAGTGGTGAAGTTCGCCAGCGACATCACCCAGCAGATGACTACCTTGCAGAACGCCGCGGAATCGGCCCACAGCACTTCGGTACAAAACGACGCCTGCGCGCAAAAAGGCTCACAGGTGGTGCAGCAAACCGTGCAAATCATTCAGGACATTTCCCGCGACCTCAACGAAGCGGCGCTGAGCATCGATGCGGTGAGCAAACAGTCGGACATCATCGGCAGCATCGTCCAGACCATTCGCGGGATCGCCGATCAGACCAATCTGCTGGCGCTCAACGCCGCGATTGAAGCGGCCCGGGCCGGTGAGCACGGGCGCGGGTTTGCGGTGGTGGCGGATGAGGTGCGCAGCCTTGCGGCGCGGACCAGTCAGGCGACCCTGGAGATTGTTGAAGTGGTGCGCAAAAACCATGACCTGTCGCTGAGTGCGGTGTCGAGCATGCAGTCGAGCCTGAGCCGCACCGGGCTGGGTGTGGAACTGGCGAATGAGGCGGGGGAGGTGATTCTGGAGATTCAGCAGGGATCACGGCATGTGGTGGATGCGATCAGCCAGTTCAACGATACGTTGCAACTGAACTGACACCCATCAACAACTGTAGGAGTGAGCCTGCTCGCGATTGCGGTACATCAGTCACTGGATAAGTAACTGATGTATCGCAATCGCGAGCAGGCTCACTCCTACATTGGTTTCTAAGCAACTTTCAGATCACAGCGAAGCGAGAAACTTGTTCGCCAGTTTGTCGCTGTCCTTGACGTCATTGCTGTTTTCTTTGTCCGACTGCGCCAGTTTCATCTTGTCCTGCAGGCGCTCGGCGATCTCCTTGCCGATGGCCTGCTGCTTCTCCGGCGGCATGGCTTTGATGTCGTCTTCGGTGAGGCCCATGCTCTGAAGGACACTGTCGCGCAGACGCTGTTCCGGCGACTTGCTCATGTAGTCCTTGAACGCGTCGGTGGCCGAGGTCCCGGTGGTGGTGCCGGCCGCCGTGGCGTCGGTGGTTTGCAGGCCGACGCGGGTCTTGGCGAAGGCTTCGTCGACGTTATCGCTGATACGCGTGGCGGCGGCCACTTGCTGAGAAGCGATCTGCGTGGCTGAATCCTGGACCGTTGAAGTCGCATCGGTGGCTTGCGACTGGGTCTGATTCTGCAGCGATTGCAGCATGGCGCCGTGCAGGCCGCTTTGCAGACCGGCAGCTGCGGTCGTGGTCGCGTCTTCCGCCAGCCGCTTGGGCAGGTGGATGAGTTGCTGCTGTTTGGCACTGACCAACATCATGATGGAGACCTTTGGATAATTGCTGACGGTCGTATCCGAGCAATTACCGTGCCTTTGCAGCAAATTCCGCTATTTCAAGGAGTTGCTGTTCCGGCATGCGCAACAAAGCGGTCATCCCTTGCCGTCAGGCGGCAGAGGATGACCGTGCGGCCGTCAGCGATGGGCAATGTTTTCCAGCGCCAGATTGCGCGTGCGCGGGCCGAACCAGCCGATGGTCAGCATCACGATCAGCATGCTGCTGACGATGAACGCGAGTACCCCGGGCGTGCCGAAGTGGTCGAGGAACAGCCCGATCAACAGGCTGCTGAACACCGTCGACAAGCGACTGAACGAATAACAGAAGCCCACCGCCCGGGCGCGGATGTTGGTCGGGAACAGTTCGCTCTGGTACGAGTGATAACTGAAGCTCAGCCACGCATTGCAAAAGGTGATCATCACCCCGCAGAAGATCAGGCCGAAGGCGCTGGTCTGCAACGCGAACAGAGTGCCGAAGGTCATCGCGCCGAGGGCCGAGCCGACGATCTGCCATTTGTTCTCGAAACGGTTGGCAAACTTCACGAACAGCAACGGCCCGAGCGGGTAGGCGAGGGTGATGATGAACGCGTACATCAGGCTGTGGGTGACGCTGACGCCCTGGCCGGAAAGCAGCGCCGGCAACCAATTGCCGAAACCGAAGAAGCCGATCGCCTGGAACACGTGAAACACGATCAGCATCAGTGCCCGACGGCGATACGGTGGTTGCCAGATATCGGCGAAACGACCCTTGCCTTCGACATCCACCGGGACGGCTTCGGGGGCATCCAGCGGTTGGCGGTGATCCTTCTCGCAGCGTGTTTCGATGTTGTCGAGAATTCTGTTCGCTTCATCGAACCGCCCATGCTGCGCCAGCCAGCGCGGCGACTCCGGCAGACGCTTGCGCAGCCACCAGATGAACAGCGCAAACACCGCACTCGCCAACACCACCCAACGCCAGCCGGACACACCGAACGGCGCCTGCGGCACCAGCCACCAGGACATGAGTGCCACCGCCGGCACCGAGAGAAACTGCACGAAAAACGCGAAGGCAAACGCCGAACTGCGCATGCGTTTGGGCACCAGCTCCGAGAGGTAGGCGTCGATGGTCACCAGCTCGATCCCGAGGCCGATGCCCACCAGAAAACGCATGCAGATAATGCCCAGCGCCGAGCTTTGAACGCCCATCAGCACCGTGGCCACCGTGTACCAGACCAGCGCAAAAGTGAAGATTGCGCGGCGGCCGAAGCGGTCAGCCAACGGACTGAGCAGGCTCGCGCCGAGGAACAGGCCGAGGAAGGTCGCGGAAGCGAAGGCCGCCTGATCGGAGAAACCGAACACGCCCTGATTGCCGGTGGCAAAGATCCCGTCGCGGATCAGCCCTGGGCTGATGTAGGCGGTCTGGAACAGGTCGTAGAGTTCGAAGAAGCCGCCGATCGACAACAGCGCCACCAGACGCCAGATCGTGGCGACGGCAGGGAGGCGGTCGATGCGGGCGGAAATCTCAGCGGCGCGTATCGGGTCGATGCCGTCGCGTTGCGCGGCGGCGGGGGCATGAGCAGTCATCGGCTGATCCATTTTTTATTGATGGAAAAGCTTAGCCTGCTACCGGAGTGGATGGGTTGTGAATATCGGCGGTTTTCCCGGGAATACCGCCGATTTTTTGCAATAACTGCTTACGAATTAACGATTTATGCCGCAGCGGCCGAATCGGGCAGCGCTGAGGCCGGCAAGCCGAAGAGGCGATCGAACAGCCAGTTGAAGGCAAACGTGTAGCACGGGATGAAGATGATCAGTGCCAGATCCAGCAGGAACGCCTGCACCAGACTGATGTTCATCCACCAGGCGATCAGCGGAATCAGGAACACGATCAGCGTCAGTTGAAAACCCACGGCGTGGGCGATGCGCCGTTTGACCGTGCGGGTGCGCGACTTCTGGCGGCTTTCCCAGTGCTCGAACAGCGAGGTGTAGATGAAATTCCAGGTCACCGCGATGGTGGTGATGATCACCGCCAGCGGGCCTGTGCTGCCGGGCGAAGTGCCGGACAACAGCGCCAGACCGAGGGCCGAGAAGGTCATGCCGATCACTTCGTAGAGCGACACGTAGACCAGTTTGCGTTTGACGCCTTGCATGGGGATTTGCCTCTTTCTTGCAACGTTTTTGCCAGCGGGGCTGGCGAAGACGGCGAAAGATAGCTTCAATAGACGTGACAGAAAAAGTCAGTAGCTTTCAGTTTTGGTGATAGGTAGGTGAAGTGAATTTCAACAGCGACAGCATCGAACTGTTTCTGGCGGTGATCGAGCGTGGCTCGTTCTCCGCTGCTGCCCGCGCTTTGGGCCGTGTGCCTTCGGCAGTCAGCATGGGCATCGGCAATCTGGAGGCGGAGCTTGGCTATCCCTTGTTCGACCGCAGCCATCGCGAACCCCAACCGACCGCGATGGCGCTGTCACTGGTGCCGCATGCGCGGCTGATCGCCGAGCAGCTCAAGCAACTGCAGGTGCACGCGGTGGAGTTGTCGCTGGGGCTGGAGAGCAAGTTGTCGATTGGCGTGGTGGCGGATATCGACCGGCGCCGTTTGCTCGCCGCGATCAAGGTGATTGCCGAGCGCCATCCGCTGCTCGATATCGAAGTGCTGACCGCACCGCAGGACGACGTGCTGGCGCTGCTGCACAGTGGTCGCGTCAGCGTCTGTCTGGCGTTTGCCGGGTTGAGCATGAACGTACTGGAGCGTTTTCAGTTTGTCGGCAGCGAACGGATGATCGCCACGCTGGCGTCGGACAGTCCGTTGTTGCAGGGGCAGGATCTGTTTCTCGAAGACCTGGTGCACGTGCGGCAGATCGTCGTCGCCAGCCGCGACTTGCCGATCAGCGAGACCCGACCGCTGGTGGCCGAATCGCACTGGCGCACCGACACCCTGGAGGCGGCGCTGGAGATGGTCGAGGCAGGGCTGGGCTGGGGCAATTTTCCGTTGTCGGTGGTGCAGCCGTGGCTGGACAGCGGGCGCTTGAAGCGGCTGAATTTCCGCAATATCGAGAATGGCCTGGTGCTGCCGGTGCACGCGGTGTGGCTCAAGAGCCAGCCGCTGCAGAAGGGCGCGTTGGCCCTCGTCGAATTGCTCGGCCACTGAGCCCAACACAAACCCCCTGTAGGAGTGAGCCTGCTCGCGATAGCGTTGTGTCAGGCGATGCATGTGTTGAATGACACACCGCTATCGCGAGCAGGCTCACTCCTACAGGGGGTGTGTTTCAACTCAGCATTTGGGAAGGATCAGGTACTCTCGCGAATCTTCAGTTCGAAGCCCATATCCTCAACCGGTCGCGCCACGCTGTTGCCGGCCATCAACGTCAACATCTGCTCCGCCGCACGCCGGCCGATTGCCTCGCGCGGGGTGTTGATGCTGCTCAGGCGCGGCACCATGTGCTCGGACATCGGCAAGTCGTTGAAGCCGAGGATCGCCACCTGCTCGGGGATCCTGATCCCGTTGCGCAACGCTTCCAGCAGCGCACCCTGCGCGAGATCGTCGTTACCAAAGAAGATCGCATCAACGTCCGGATGCGCCGCCAGCAGTTGCAGGAACAGCTCGCCGCCCAGGCCAACAGACGAGGAACGTGGGGTCAGCACTTCCAGATCCGGGTCGTAGCGACCGGCCTTTTGCAGGGCTTTGCGGAAACCTTCGCCGCGCAACAAAGTGCGCTGATCGAGTTGTGCGCCGATGTAGGCCAGACGCTTGCGCCCACGAGAGAGCAAATGTTCGGCAGCGGTTTCGCCGGCATTGAGCTGGGAGAAACCCACGCAATTCACCCCGGCGGCGCTGTCCAGTTCCATCATGTACACGCAGGGAATGTTGCTGGCCTCGATCATCCGCCGCGAACTTTCAGTGCGGTCGAAGCCGGTCAGCAGCAAACCGCGCGGCTGATAGGCCATGTAGTTGCGCAACAGGTTTTCTTCTTCATCGCGCGAGTAGTGGAAGTTGCCGATCAGCACTTCGAAGCCCTTGGGCGTGAGTACCCGATGAATGGCTTCCAGCGTATCGATGAACAACAGGTTGGACAGCGACGGCACCAGCACCACTACCGAATGGCTCTGCGCCGAGGCCAATGCGCGGGCGGCAGGGTTGACCACGTAGTTGAGTTCGAGCGCGGCTTTCTGCACTTTTTCCACCAGTTCGGTGGCCACGGTGCTGACTCCGCGCAGGGCACGGGAGGCGGTAATCGGGCTCACGCCGGCGAGGCGGGCAACTTCATTAAGGGTGGGACGGCCGGTGGTGCGAGTGTTTTTATCGTTTTTAGGGGTGGTCATCGGGCGGCTTGCCAAACAAAAATCAAGGCACTAAGGTAGCGCTGTCCTGATGCAGCTGCAAATGCGTAAGCGAGGTCCTGCCTGATCTCGCTTTTTGGCGTTGGGGCGCAAACCTGCTGCAACCCAAAAAAACGACAAGAAGGCGTCGGCAACTTCTGCCTGTGCACTAGAGTCATAGCTAGCAAAGGTAGCGCTGTCTGCGCGCTGAGGTGTTATATGAGTCATCCCATCACCGCCCTGGTCATCATGGGCGTTGCCGGTTGCGGCAAGACGTGCGTCAGCGAGGCCCTGTGCCAATTGAGCGGCGCCACTGCCATTGAAGGCGATACTTTTCATCCGGCCGCCAACATCGAAAAGATGAGCGCGGGGATCCCCCTGAACGACGACGACCGTGCCGGCTGGCTCGACAGCCTGTGCGATGAACTGCGCCGTGTCGACGCCCTTGGCGAGCGTCCGGTGCTGACCTGTTCGGCCCTCAAACACAGTTATCGCGAAGTGCTGCGCAGTGCCTTGCCAGGCCTGGGCTTCGTGTTCCTGGAGCTGACCCCGGAAGTGGCCGCCGACCGTGTATCGCATCGCCCGGGCCACTTCATGCCGGCGACGCTGATCGAAAGCCAGTTCGCCACCCTCGAATCGCCGGTCGGCGAGCCGCTGACCCTGGCGCTGAATGCTTCGATCCACAGTGTTGAAGAGCTTGCCGCGCAAGCCCACGTCTGGTGGCAGGCCCATGGTCTGAAACAGGCGGTATGAGTGTGTTCATGCAGATAGCGCAGTCCTCACGATTTCTGTTCAACCCGCTTTAATAACAACAACAAGCCAGGAGACACCCCCAATGTTTGGCATGTCCCACGACACGTTTCTGCTGCTTGATGCAGTGGTCACGGTAATCGGGCTGATTGTCCTGATTACCAAGTTCAAGATTCACCCCTTCATCTCCCTGACCATTGCCGCTGCCTTTCTCGGGCTGACGTCCGGCATGCCGATCGGCACCATCATCAAGGCGTTCCAGGACGGCTTCGGTGGCGTGCTCGGTTTCGTCGGGATCATCCTTGCGCTGGGCACCATGCTCGGCAAAATGATGGCCGAATCCGGTGGTGCCGATCAGATCGCCCAGACCCTGATCCGCGCCTTCGGCAAGGAAAGGGTCCAGTGGGCGATGATGTTCGCCGCGTTCCTGGTGGGTATTCCGCTGTTCTTCGAAATCGGCTTCGTGTTGCTGATTCCGTTGGTGTTCATCGTCGCCCGGCGTACCGGTGTGTCGATCATCAAGATCGGTATCCCGCTGCTCGCTGGCCTGTCTGCGGTACACGGTCTGGTGCCCCCGCACCCGGGCCCGCTGCTTGCGATCGGGGTATTTGGCGCCGACATCGGCAAGACCATTCTCTACGGTCTGATCGTCGCACTGCCGACTGCAATCATTGCCGGTCCGATCTTCGGTACGTTCATTGCCAAGCACATTCCCGGCACGCCGAATCAGGACCTGGTCGATCAACTGGCCCGTGAGAACGACGAATCGGCCAAGCTGCCAAGCTTCAGCATCACCCTGATCACCGTGCTGCTGCCGGTGTTCCTGATGCTGCTGAAAACCTTCGCTGACGTGGCGCTGCCGGACGGTCACTTCTTCCGCACCTGGATGGACATGATCGGTCACCCGATCTCCGCACTGCTGCTGGCGTTGCTGCTGTCGCTGTACACCTTTGGCCACAAGCAGGGCATCGGTTCGCAGCAGATCCTCAAGTGGCTGGACGCGAGCCTGGCGCCGACCGCCGCGATCATCCTGATCATCGGTGCCGGTGGCGGCTTCAAGCAGATGCTGGTGACCAGCGGCGTGGGCGACGTGATCGGCCACATGGCGGTCAGCGCGCAGATCTCGCCGATCCTGCTGGCGTGGCTGGTGGCGGCGGTGATTCGTATCGCCACCGGTTCGGCCACCGTGGCGACCATCACTGGCGCGGGCATCGTGGTGCCGGTGGTGGGGATGATCCCGGGCGTCAACCGTGAACTGCTGGTGCTGGCCACCGGCGCCGGCTCGCTGATCCTGTCCCATGTGAACGACGCCGGTTTCTGGCTGGTGAAGCAGTACTTCAACATGACCGTGGCCGAAACCTTCAAGACCTGGACCGCGATGGAAACCATCCTGTCGGTGGTTGCGTTGGGCTTTATCCTGCTGTTGTCGCTGTTCGTCTAAGCAGCTTCTTGCAGACGCAAAAAAACCGCAGCGATGCGGTTTTTTTGTGGGTGACGGTATCAGGCTCAATACATTACCCCTGTGGGAGCGGGCTTGCCCGCGAAGGCGTCGTGTCAGTCGACATCAATGTTGTCTGAACCACCGCATTCGCGGGCAAGCCCGCTCCAACAGTGTGACGTGTTGTCAGACGGCTTTCGGTGCTAATCCATCCGCCCGGAACATCCCGCGAATTCCGCGCACCGCCTGACGAATCCGGTCCTGGTTTTCGATCAGCGCGAAGCGCACGTGATCATCACCATACTCACCAAAACCCACCCCCGGCGAGACGCAGACCTTGGCCTCGGCCAGCAGCTTCTTGGCGAACTCCAGCGAACCCAGATGCGCATAAGCTTCGGGAATCTTCGCCCAGACGTACATCGAAGCCTTCGGGTTCTCGACCATCCAGCCCAGCTCATGCAGGCCTTTGACCAGCACGTTGCGACGCTGGCGATACTGCTCGGCGATGTCGCGCACGCATTGCTGATCGCCTTCCAGCGCAGCAATCGCCGCCACCTGCAGCGGGGTGAAGGTGCCGTAGTCGTGGTAGCTCTTGATCCGCGCCAGCGCGTTGACCAGTTCCGGGTTGCCGACCATGAAGCCGATGCGCCAGCCGGCCATATTGTAGCTCTTGGACAGGGTGAAAAACTCCACCGCGATGTCCTTGGCGCCGGGCACCTGCATGATCGACGGGGCTTTCCAGCCGTCATAGACGATGTCGGCGTAAGCCAGGTCGTGCACCACCAGTACGTCGTACTGCTTGGCGAGGGCGATCACCCGTTCGAAGAAATCCAGCTCCACGCACTGCGCGGTGGGGTTGGACGGGAAACCGAGGATCATCATCTTCGGTTTCGGGATCGAGCCACGGATGGCCCGTTCCAGCTCAGCGAAAAAGTCTACGCCGGGCACCAGCGGCACCGAACGCACCTGAGCGCCGGCAATCACTGCGCCGTAGATGTGAATCGGGTAGCTCGGGTTCGGCACCAGTACCGTGTCGCCCTGATCCAGGGTCGCCAGCATCAGGTGCGCCAGGCCTTCCTTGGAACCGATGGTGACAATGGCTTCGCTTTCCGGGTCGATATCGACCGCGTAGCGTTCCTTGTACCAGTTGGAAATCGCCCGACGCAGGCGCGGAATGCCCTTGGACGTGGAGTAACCGTGGGTGTCTTCGCGTTGGGCAACCTGCACCAGTTTTTCGACGATGTGCGGCGGTGTGGCCCCGTCGGGGTTGCCCATGCTCAAGTCGATGATGTCTTCACCACGACGCCGCGCGGCCATCTTCAGCTCGGCGGTGATGTTGAAAACGTAAGGGGGGAGTCGATCAATGCGCGCAAAGCGGCGCGGCGAACCTTGTTCAGCCATTGTTGCCTCGGATAACGTAAGCGCCCGGAACCGTCCGAGCGACGCTGGTCACTGCGGTGACCTGTGGCGGAAGATAAGGGCAGCGATGGCGGACTGTCCAGCGTGCACGACAATAATTTTTCCAAGGAAATGCTTAATGGAATTCACCAGCGGCTTCTTGCTGAGCCTCTCGCTGTGCCTGGATATCGGCGTGGCCAACATCGCAATGATCACGTTGGCGATGCAGCGCGGTTACTTTCAGGGCTTCGCGCTGGGCCTCGGCACCTGCGTCGGCGACCTGATCTACGCGGTGCTGGCGCTGGCCGGGATGACCGTGCTGTTGCAGTACGAGACCGTGCGCTGGGTGCTGTGGATCGGCGGGTCGGCGCTGCTGATCTACTTTGCGGCGAAGATGATCTATTCGGCGATTCACCACGAGGCGCAGTTGGCAGCGACGGCGGAAGTGGGGCAGAACTCGCATCGCAAGGAGTTCTTTCGCGGGATCTTCCTCGCCATGTCCTCGCCCAGCGCGATTCTGTGGTTCGCCGCGGTTGGCGGCACCCTGATCGCCCGCTCCGGTGGCGGCGGCCCGCTGAGCTCGGCGTTGTTCCTCGGCGGTTTCCTCTGCGCCGGGCTGCTGTGGTCGGCCGGTCTGTGCTTCGCCGCGAGCCACGGCGGCAAGCTGCTGGGTGACAAACTGTTGCGCTATTCCTACATGGCATCGGCGGCGATCTTCTGCTATTTCGCGGTTTACGTGATCGTATCCGGTTATAACGAGTTCGTTGGCTCCGGGGCCGCCGACCAGTTGCACGCCCTGTAACATTGCGAATCGGGTTTGGCTTCTATACTCAGCAGCCGAACCCCTTCTTTTGTTCCAGGAGTCGAGTCATGGATGAGCAAAAACGCGTCGAAGTGGCTGAACCTCGCTTCGAACATGGACACTTCCTGCTGATCGCAGGATTTCGTGGTCGATTTACCCAGGACACCGCCAAGGACATCCCCGCGCTGTGGGAAAAGTTCTTGCCGCACCTGGGAAAGATACAGGGACAAAAAAACGAAGTGACCTACGGCGTCTGCAGCAATTTCGACGGCAAGGGTGGCTTTGATTACATCGCCGGGGTGGAAATCAGCAAGCTTGATGACCTCGACCAGAAGATCTACCAGTGGGTTGAAGTGCTGCCCCGGCAGTACGCGGTGTTCGAGCACAAGGGCCCGCTCGATCAGTTGCCGCAGACCCTGCAATACATCTACAAGACCTGGCTGCCGACCTCCCACTACGTGGAACTGAATGCCCCGGAGCTGGAACGCTACAGCGCCGATTTCAATCCGCGACTGCACACCGGCAAACTGGAAATCTGCGTGCCGGTCGATACCAAGGCCTGAGCCATAAAACATGAGGCGGATCACTGATCCGCCTCATGTTTTCAACCGCGTTTACCCTTGCCCACCCGTCGCGCCCGCAACAGGTCAATGCCCAGGGTGATAAAGCCGAAGGTACTGATGCCCAACACCATCAACAGGCCGATTTCAACGCTGCTCATAAGCGGTTCCCCTCAAGGGTGATCTGAGACACACCGCAGAAATAGCCCGCCGCCCGCACGAAGAAAAGCGCTTATACGCAGGCTTTACGCCGCCCGTGCGGATCGATATGAACACCTTATTCCTTTATGCTTTGCGCACTTTTCTCCGCTGATTTTCGAGCTGCCATGAACACCGTCATCCGCAACGTCACCGCCGCCGACCTGGATCGCTGCTACGCCATCGAAACCGTTGCCTACGAAGGCGATGAAGCCGCCACCCGCGAAAAGATCGCCACGCGCATTGCCACTTGGCCAGAGGGTTTCATCGTCGCCGAAGTGGACGGCGTGGTCGCCGGTTTCATCAACTCGGGCGCGGCGTTTGAGGTGCAGATGTCGGACGAGGCGTTCAAGGAACTGATCGGCCATGATCCGAAGGGCCCGAACGTGGTGATCATGTCGGTGGTGGTGCACCCGGACTATCAGGGGCAGGGCCTGGCCAAGCGGCTGATGACCGAGTTCATCGAGCGCATGCGCGGGATGGACAAAGCGACGATTCACCTGATGTGCAAAGAGAAGCACATTCCGCTGTATGCCGGGTTTGGCTTTGCCTATATCAAGCCGTCGGAGTCAGACCATGGCGGGATGGCGTGGCACGAGATGATCCTGACCCTATAAGCCAACACCATTCAAAACTGTAGGAGCTGCCGAAGGCTGCGATCTTTTGATCTTGCTGTTAAGAAGATCAAGATCAAAAGATCGCAGCCTGCGGCAGCTCCTACAAGGGGATCACGTACTTTTTTCGGTCGTGGGCAGGCCGTAACATCGTCGTGCATCCCTTGATGATTTTAGAAAAACAGCCCCATGCGCCGCTCGTACCCGATCCGGCCCTTGTACGCTTCGCCGCTGTCGACGAAACCGTATCTGGCGTACAGCGCAATCGCCGCGTCGTTATCGGCGTCCACCGACAGTTCCAGCCCCTTGATCTCTGGCCATGCTTCACGCGCCACGTCGGGCAGCGCTTGCAGGCAGGCCTTGCCGTAACCCTTGCCTTGCGCGCGGTGATCGACCTGCAAGGCGTGCAGGGTGGCGCTGTGTTCATTGGCCCAGGCCGGCAGCACGGGCGGGCGCTTGAGCAGCAGGAACGCCACCGGCACCTGATCGGCCAGCAGCGCGAAACCTTTTACGCCAGGACCGGGTTTGGACAGCAGCGTGTGCAACGCGCCGTGAATGTCGCCGGAGAATTTGATCTGCTCGGGATGGATTTCAATCGCCTCGACTTGCTGGCGCTGCAAGGCGTTCAGGCTGTCGTACGGCACGAGTTGGGCTGACACGGGAATTTCCTTTTTCCTACAAAAGATGAGCCTCGGATTCTAGCGATTTTGTCTTCGGCGGAAATTTTTTGTTTCGTCTGTCGATAGGCTCGATGGCCGAACGACTAAGAGTGTCTTCACAACAAAAACCACGGAGAACACCATGAGCGCACAGACTGAAATCCAGACCCTGATCAACACCTACCGCGACGCGGTAATGACCAAGAACGTCGACAAGGTGATGACGTTGTACACCGACGACATCGTCTCCTTCGACGCGATCAAGGCCCTGCAATTCAAGGGCAAAGCGGCCTACCGTGCACATTGGGAAGCCTGCATGGAAATGTGTTCCGGCCCGCACGTTTTCGAGTTTCACGAGATCGCCATCGAAACGACTGACAACCTCGCCTTCGCCCACTGGGTAACGCATTGCGGCGGCACCAACGACAAGGGCGAAACCCAGAGCTGCTGGATGCGCGCCACCGCGTGCTATCGGCAGGTCGGCGGGACGTGGAAAATCGCTCACGAGCACTGGTCGGCACCGTTCGATCCGATGAGCGGCGCCACGCTGTTCGATGTGCAGCCCTGATCTTCAGCCATAGTTGATCCGTTCGATTCAGGAGAAAACCATGAAGTATCTATGCTTGGTCTACAGCGATGAGCGCCTGTTGCACACGCTGCCCGACAGTCCGGAAGACGCCGAATGCTGGGCCTACGCCGAGTCGATTCAGGGCAGCGGGCGGATGGTCGCGGCCGAAGCGCTGGAGTCGGTGCAGACCGCGACCACGGTGCGTATGCGCAACGGCAAGCTGTCGATCACCGATGGCCCGTTCGCTGAAACCAAGGAGCAACTGGCCGGGTTTTACCTGATCGACGCCAAGGATCTGAACGAAGCGATTCAGGTCGCCGGGCATATTCCGGCGGCCCGGGTCGGCAGCGTCGAAGTGCGCCCGGTCCGGCAGTTGAATGTCTGACGTCCGGGTGCGGGTCGAGCAGGTCTATCGCGAAGACTCGCGGCGGATTCTGGCTACGCTGATTCGTCTGCTCGGCGATTTCGACCTCGCCGAAGAAGCCTTGCACGAGGCGTTCTTCGTCGCGGTCGAGCGCTGGCAGCGCGACGGCGTGCCGGACAATCCGCGTACCTGGCTGGTGTCCACCGGGCGCTTCAAGGCCATCGATGTATTGCGCCGCCGCGCCCGCTTCAAGGCCTCGCAGCCGCTGTTGCTGGCGCAGCTCGAAGAACTGGAGCAGGCCGACTGGAGTGGCGAAGACGTGGAAGACGACCGCCTGCGGCTGATCTTCACCTGCTGTCACCCGGCGCTGGCGGCGGATGCGCAAGTGCCACTGACCCTGCGTGAAGTCTGCGACCTGACCACCGAGGAAATCGCCCGCGCGTTTCTCTCGGCACCGGCGGCGATTGCCCAGCGCATCGTGCGGGCCAAGGCCAAGATTCGCGACGCCAGAATCCCTTATCAAGTCCCCAGCCTGAGCGAATTGCCCGAGCGCCTCGACAGCGTGCTACGGGTGATTTATCTGGTGTTCAACGAAGGCTATTCGGCGTCGATGGGGGCGGAGGTGACGCGTGAAGAGCTGACCCGCGAGGCGATCCGGCTCGGGCGGTTGCTGATGGAGCTGCTGCCGGAACCGGAGGTCATGGGCTTGCTCGCGCTGATGCTGTTGCACGAATCACGTCGGCCGGCGCGCACTTCGCCCAGTGGTGAACTGGTGCTGCTGGATGACCAGGATCGTTCGCACTGGGATGCCGGGTTGATCGCCGAAGGCTGCGCGCTGGTGGAGCGGGCGCTGACCACCCGACGCTTCGGGCCGTATTGTCTGCAAGCGGCAATAGCGGCGGTGCACGCCGAAGCGCCGTCAGCGGCGGAAACGGATTGGCAGCAGATAGTGGGGCTGTATGACGTGTTGTTGCGGGCGTCGCCGTCGCCGGTGATCGAGTTGAATCGCGCGGTGGCGGTGGCCAAGCGCGATGGGGCGTTGGCGGGGCTGACGCTGATCGAGGGGATACTGGATCGCGGCGAGTTGCAGGATTACCACCTGGCGCATTCGGCGCTGGCGGAGTTTTGTCGGCAGTTGGGTCGGGTGGAGCAGGCGCGGGCGGCTTATTTGCGTGTCCTGGAGCTGACCCGGCAGGAGCCGGAGCGGCGGTTTATCGAGGGGCGGCTGGCGCAATTGGATTGATCTGAAATCTTCGGTGGCAGTGCCGACCCCTTCGCGGGCAAGCCCGCTCCCACAGTGTCCGTGGTGTACACAAAATCTATAACCACCGCAGATCCCTGTGGGAGCGGGCTTGCTCGCGAAGGGGCCCGTCAAGGCAGCATCAAACCATCAGGCCTGCTGCCGGGTCGCAGCCAGCACGATCTCGCGAATGCACACGCCCTGCGGCTGCTCATACGCATAGGCAATCGCCGTCGCCACATCCTCGGCGCTCAATACCGTGCCGCCCATCTCCTGCTTCCACGCCTGATAGCCGGTCTTGATCGCCTCATCGGTGGTGTGGCTGAGCAATTCGGTCTCCACCGCACCCGGTGCAATGGTGGTTACGCGCACGTTGTGCGGCGCCAGTTCTTCGCGCAGGTTTTCCGACAAACCATGCACCGCGAACTTGGTGCCGACATACGCGACATGATTCGGGAAAGTCTTGCGCCCGGCCACCGAGCTGACATTGATGATCGTGCCGTGCTTGCGTTCGACCATCCCGGCGACGACGGCATGCACGCCGTTGAGCAGACCCTTCACATTGACGTCGAGCATCTGCTCCCACTGCGCCGGATCCTGCTCGCTCATCGCCCCCAGCAGCATCACGCCGGCGTTGTTGATCAGCGCGTCGGCCGGGCCGAATTCTGCTTCTGCTTCGGCGACTGCCGCGAGCAGGGCGGTGCGATCAGTGATGTCGACCTGACGGCTGAGGCTGTTCGGCAGCTCCAGTGCCTCCAGGCGTTCGATCCGGCGCGCCAGCAGCAACAACGGATGCCCGGCAGCGTTGAAACGGCGAGCGGCGGCTGCGCCAATGCCCGAACTGGCGCCGGTGATGATGATCAAGGGCTTGCTCATACGTGAACTCCTGAAATAAGAAAATCAAATGACTGAATGCTGGGCGCAGTATATTTAGCGCGTTCTCGGCTGAAAAATGCCTTATTCCTCTGTCTGTCATCGGAATCACCTATGGATATCCGTCACCTCAAAGCCTTCCTCGCGGTGTTCGAAGAACGCAATATCACGGCAGCGGCACAACGCTTGTTCATCAGTCAGCCGACCCTGTCGGTGACCATCAGGCAGCTTGAAGAAGAACTCGGCGCGACGCTGTTCGTGCGTCAACCGCGTGGGGTCGAGGTCAGCGCCGAGGCGCGGTTGCTGTACCCGCAGGCGCGGCGCATGGTCGCTGAGGCCGAAGCCTTGAGCCGGATGTTTCGCGGCGGCGAGAATCGCGTGCCGCTGATGCTCGGCATCGAAGGCGACATCGCCGCCAGCCACATCGAAGCCTTCGTGCGCATGGCCCATCAGGCCTTGCCGAATCTGCTGCTGACGCTGGAGGAGGGTTGTCACGGTGACGGGCGGCTGGCGGTGGAGGAGATGTGCTGCGAGGACGAACTGTTCCTGCCGCTGTGGGAAGAACCCTATGTGATGGCGCTGCCGCTGGAGCATCCGATGGCGGTGGCGCAGGCCGGATGGGCGCCGATTGAAGACTGGATCACCTGCCCGCAGCATCCGTCGCATCAGCGCTTGATGGCGTTGTACGGGCGCTCGCCGGAGGCGGTGGCGGGGCATGCGGGCTCGTTGCAGCAGGCGCTGCACATGGTCGCGGCGGGTGTCGGCGTGGCGATGTTGCCGCAGTCGCTCGTCAGCGGGCATGCGCGGGTGGTGGTACGTGCGCTGCACTTGCCGGCGCCGACTCGCCGGGTCGGCTTGTGCTACGCGGCGCAGGCGCTGGAGTTGCCGGCGATGCGTGGGTTGCAGGGGTATTTTCAGGAGAACCGGCCGGTGGACATTGCAGCGGCCTGACCGATCGCTTTCGCGAGCAGGCTCGCTCTCACATTGGATCTGTGGTGTTCACAAAATCCTTGTGGGAGCTAGCCTGCTCGCGAAGGGGCGCACCACCTATTCCAGCATCTTGCTCAGCAACCAACTTCCCGCCGGCCCCGGCGGATACAGCCGCGACCACAATGCATCGACATACACCGGCCGCGGCCAGCCACGCACCGTCAACTCCACCAGCGTGTCGTTGCCGAAGCGCGCCACCAGCCAGCGTGGCAGCGCCGCCCAGCCGAAGCCCATTTCCGCCATTTCCATGAGCATCAGGTAACTCGGCGCCGACCATACCCGGCCCTTCGCCCGGCTGTCATAGGGATTGACGATGGTCGCCAGGCGCAACTCGCGATGCTGCTCCAGCACTTGCTGGTCGACACATTCGATGCCGGTCAACACATGATCACGTTTGACGAACAGCGCCAGGTCCGTGCGCTCGGCGACGGTCGAGGTCACCAGATCCGGCGGATAGGTGTCCTGCATTTCGGCAAACGCCAGATGCGCGCGGCCACGCTGGACCAACTCGATCAGGTCGTCACACTCGGCGATCAGGCATTCCAGTTCCAGATCGGGATAACGCTGTTCGAAGCCGACCAGCGCCGCCTCGAAACGCGCCGATTGATAGGTGTCGGAAATCGCCACGGTCAGCTTCGGCTCGACGCCTTCGGCCAGTTGGCGGGCGGTCATTTGCAGACGACTGGTGGCCGCCAGAATCGCCTCGGCCCGTTGCAGCATCACATGACCGGCCGGGGTCAGGGTCGGTTTGCGGCTGCTGCGGTCGAACAGCACCAGATCCAGATCGATCTCCAGGCTCGCCACTGCCGCACTGATGGTCGACTGACTGCGCCCCAGTTTGCGCGCCGCCGCCGAAAACGAACCTTGAGTGGCCGCTTGGACAAACGCCAGCAGCACTTCTTGCGAAGCCATGAACTATCGCCTTGATCGATGGTTATTGGTTGTGAAGTATCGGTGTGAGGGCCGATCATGGCAACTCTCTTCACTCAAGGAGTCAGGCCATGACGGCTAACAAATCCATTGTTGAACGTATCTTTCAGGCCATCGGTTTCGAGTTTCTGGCGATCCTGATCTGTACGCCGTTGCTGGCGTGGATCATGGACAAGCCGCTGTTGGACATGGGCGCCGTAACCGTGCTGATCGCTCTGCTGGCGCTGGCGTGGAACGTGCTGTTCAACGGTTTTTTCGACCGCATGCTCAAGCGCCTGAACGTCGCGCACAACGCCTGGACGCGGGTGGTCCACGCGCTGTTGTTTGAAGGCGGGTTGATCGTGATGGGCGTGCCGCTGATTGCCTGGTGGCTGTCGGTCAGCCTGTGGCAGGCGTTCTTGCTGGACATCGGCGTGCTGCTGTTTTTCCTGCCGTACACCTATGTGTATCACTGGGGGTATGACGTGGTGCGCGAGCGGTTATTGATGGCCCGTGCTGCTTAAGTCTGGAACACAACCTGTGGCGAGGGAGCTTGCTCCCGCTCGGCTGCGCAGCAGTCGTAAACCCGATAAACGCGGTCTGTCTGTCAGACCGCATTGGCCGGTTTTGGGGGGCGCTTCGCACCCCAGCGGGAGCAAGCTCCCTCGCCACAATGTTTAGGTTTAGAGGAACATCCCGCCCGATGCCTCGACCCGCTGTCCGTTGATCCACTGCGCTCCCGGCGCCAGCAACATCGACAACGCACCACCAATGTCATCTGGCTGCCCGGCGCGACCCAGTGCGGTGTTGCTCGCGACCATCGCGTTCAACGCCGCGTTGTCGCGCACCGCGCCGCCACCAAAATCGGTCTCGATCGCGCCCGGCGCGAGAATGTTCACGCCGATCTGCCGCGCGCCCAGCTCCTTGGCCTGATAGCGGGTCAGCACTTCCATCGCGCCTTTCATCGCCGCGTAGGCGGCATAACCCGGCAGGCTGAAGCGGGTCAGGCCGCTGGAGATGTTGATGATCCGGCCGCCGTCATTGATCAGCGGCAGCAGTTGCTGAGTCAGGAAGAACGGCCCTTTGAGCTGGATGTTCATCAGCAGGTCGAATTGTTCCGGGGTGGTCTCGGCGAACAGCGCGTGGACACCGATCCCGGCATTGTTGATCAGGAAGTCGAAGCGCGGACGCTCCAGTTGCTGCAGCGCTTGCGCAACCCGCGAGGCGAAATCGGCAAAGGTTTCGCTGCGGCCGACATCCAGTTGCAGCATCACGGCTTTGGCGCCGCGTTGTTCCAGTTCTGCGACCAGTGCCTGGGCTTCATCGGCGCGGCTATTGTAGGTGCCGATGATGTCCACGCCCTGCGCGGCGAGGTGCAGCGCGGCATTCTTGCCCAGGCCCCGGCTGGCGCCGGTGATCAATGCGATTTTGCGGCTCATGTGAAATCCTCGATTGCGGTGAGTGGTGATGAGCAAAGTTTATTTATCCGCCATTGGGTGATAAACAGACTGAAACCGGAATCACTGATCGACTCCGCCGAACAATCAACGGGTGTCCTGATGAACAAACTGGAACTGCTGCACACCTTCGTCCGGGTCAGCGAACTGTCGAGTTTCACCCTCGCCGGGGAGAGTCTCGGGCTGCCGCGCTCGACCGTGTCGGAGCATGTGCAGGCGCTGGAAACCCTGCTTGGCACGCGCTTGCTGCAACGCACCACGCGCAAGGTGCAGGCGACTCAGGACGGCCTGGTGCTGTACGAACGCAGCAAGGATCTGCTGTCGCACATGGACGAGATCGAAGGTCTGTTTCGTCAGGATCCGGCGTCGCTGAGCGGGCGGATTCGTGTCGATATGCCGAACATCCTCGCGCGTCGCTTGATCATGCCGCTGCTGCCCGAGTTCATGGCGCGCCACCCGAATCTGGAATTGGAGATCAGCAGCACCGACCGCCGCGTCGATCTGCTCAGCGAGGGCTTCGATTGCGTGGTGCGCATTGGCGCGCAGCCGGATCAATCGGTGGTGGCGCGGCATCTGGGCGACTTTCCGATGATCAACTGCGCCAGCCCCGCTTACCTCGAACGCCATGGCGTACCGCAGACCCTGGAGGATCTGGCGCAGCATCGGCTGGTGCATTACGTCGGCGTGCTGGGTTCGCGTTCCGAAGGTTTTGTGTATGAACAGGACGGACAGGTGCGGCGCCTACCGATGGCTGGCAGTGTCACGGTCAACAGCACCGATGCCTATGAGTCGGCGTGCCTCGGCGGTTTCGGCCTGATCCAGGTGCCGCGCACCGGCATGCAGCCGCATCTGGACAATGGTGAACTGCTGACTGTGCTGCCACAGTTCACGGCGCCGGCGATGGGCATTTCTATCCTGTATGCGCGGCAACGGCACTTGCCGCTGCGGGTGCGGGTGTTCATGGATTGGTTGGGGGAGGTGATTCGTTCCGCGCTCTAGCCAACAACACAAATCCAAATGTAGGAGCTGCCGAAGGCTGCGATCTTTTGATTTTGCTTTTTAAAAACAAGATCAAAAGATCGCAGCGTGCCGCAGCTCCTACAGGGGATTTGTGGGGTCAGAAAATCTGGGTGAACAGCCAGTACAGGCTGCCCGACAGCAGAATCGCCGCCGGCAAGGTCAGCACCCACGCCATCAGCAGGTTGCGGATGGTCTTCATCTGCAGCCCGCCGCCATTGGCAACCATGGTCCCGGCCACACCCGATGACAACACGTGAGTGGTCGACACCGGCAAACCGAACATGTCCGCCGCGCCGATGGTCAGCATCGCCACGGTTTCCGCCGAGGCGCCTTGGGCGTAGGTCAGGTGAGTCTTGCCGATCTTCTCGCCGACCGTCACCACAATGCGTTTCCAGCCGACCATGGTGCCGAGGCCCAGGGCGATGGCCACGGCGATCTTCACCCACAACGGAATGAAGCGAGTGGCGTTGTCGATCTGCTGCTTGAACAGCTGCAGTTTGTCAGTGGTGTCGGCGTCGAAGTTGCCGACCTTGTTCTTGTCCATCAGGCGAATGCTTTCGCTGGCCAGGTACATGTCATTACGCACGTTGCCCATGGCTTCGGCCGGGACTTTCGACAGCGAGCCATAGCCTTTCACCTCTTCGCCAATGTGCCCGGTGAGGGCGGCGAGGGCGGGGATCAGTTGCGGGGTGGCTTGCTTGCTGCGCACGTAATCGGACAGCACCGGGCGCGGATCGACCGGGGCTGGCAGCGGGGTATTTTTCACCAGCGCTTGCTGGGTGACTTCGGCGACGGCAGCGAACTGCAACGCCTGATCGGCCGGCATGGTGCGGTTCAAGGCGTAGGCCATTGGCAAGGTGCCGACCAGAATCAGCATGATCAGGCCCATGCCTTTCTGCCCGTCGTTGGAGCCGTGGGCGAAGGACACGCCGGTGCAGGTGGCGATCAGGAGACCGCGAATCCACCACGGTGGCGGGTTGTTGCCTTCCGGTGCCTTGTACAGCGCGCGATTCTTGATGAAGGCGCGCATGGCCAGCAGCAACAGCGCCGCGCAGCCGAAGCCCACCAGTGGCGACAACATCAGCGCATAACCAATCTTGGTCGCCTGCGCCCAGTCCACGCCACTGGTGCCGTCGCGTCCGTGCATCAAGGCATTGGCGACGCCGACGCCGATGATCGAGCCGATCAGTGTGTGGGAAGAGGAGGCCGGCAGGCCCAGCCACCAGGTGCCGAGGTTCCACAGGATCGCCGCGATCAACAGGGCGAAGATCATCGCGAAACCGGCGGACGAACCGACCTGCAGAATCAGCTCCACCGGCAGCAGGGCGATGATGCCGAACGCCACCGCGCCGCTGGACAGCAGCACCCCGAGGAAATTGAAGAACCCCGACCAGACCACCGCCACGTTCGGCGGCAGCGAGTGGGTGTAAATCACTGTCGCGACCGCGTTGGCGGTGTCGTGGAAACCGTTGACGAACTCAAAGCCCAGCGCAATCAGCAGCGCCACGCCGAGCAGCAGAAACGGGGTCCAGGTGGTGACGGTGGTGCCCAGCTCATGCATGTCGTGCATCAGGCTGTAAGCGGTGAACAGCATCCCCATCGCGAGCACCGCGAAAAAGATCACGTAGGTGAACGGGCCGGTTTTCTTGTCGAGGGCTGGCCTGCCACTGGGGGCAGAGGCCTGGCGGGCGGTCAGGGAGGGAGTAGCCATGAGCGGACAATCCTGAGCGAGGGAAGGAATGTCGGTCATGATCGTTGCTAAATATTACAGAGAGACTGCGGCAGGTCAGTGTTTGCTTTATTAGCCCTACCGCTGATCTAAAGAAGAATGAAGGTCCAGTGTGGGAGGGGGCTTTGGATGAAATATTCGGGCTGGTCGCTATCCAGGGTGGGAGTGGGCTTGCTCACGAAGAGGCCGGCAGATCCGACATCAATTTGGCTGACCTGACGCCTTCGGGAGCAAGCCCCCTCCCACAGAGATCTGTGGTGAACACATGAATCAGGGGGTCAATAATCCCCACGTTTGCGAAACGCCCAACGCCCGGCAATCGCGGTAAACGTCACCACCAGCGCCACCAGAATCCAGAACCCCTCCGGATCACCTGCCAGCGGCACGCCCCCCACGTTCATGCCGAAGAAACCGGCGATGATGTTGATCGGCAGCGCCAGCACCGTGACCACGGTCAGGGTGAACAGGGTGCGGTTGCTCTGTTCGTTGAGGTTGGCGGCGATTTCTTCCTGGAGCAATTTGATCCGCTCGCCGAGGGCGGTGAGGTCGTTGATGATCAGCGCGAACTCCTCGGTGGATTTGCGCAGCTCCTTGACGTCTTCCTTCTGCAGCCACGGCGGCGGACGGTTGAGCAGGCGCAGCAGCGAACCCGGCTCCAGCGCCAACAGGCGTTGCAGGCGTACCAGCACCCGGCGGTTGGCGCCGAGTTCGGCGCGGTTGGTCGACAGGCGTGAGGAGAGCAATTCGTCCTCGACCTGATCGACGCTCATGCTGGTCTTGCGCACGATCTGCGTCAGCACTTCGCCCTGATCGCGCAGCAAGTGCACCAGCAGTTCCGACGGCGAGCGAAAGCATTCGCCGGCCTTCACCGACGAACGCAATTTGTCCACCGAGTGCAGCGGTTGCAGGCGTGCGCTGACGATCAGTTTGCTGCGCACGCAAACCCACAGCGTCGACACGTCCGAGGAAACCATGCTGCTGAGGTTGAACACCACGTCGTTGACCACTGCCAATAACGCCGAGTCGACGTGTTCAATGCGTGTCGAACGCGAACCTTCGTGCAGCGCCTCGAAAAACTCTTCGGGCAATTGCAGATGACTTTTCATCCAGCGTTCGCACGCGGCGTGCGCCAGGTTCAGGTGCAGCCAGAGGAATTCATCACTGTCGCTGTCGTCTTGCAGACAACGCAGAGCGGTCGCCGAATCGACTTCGCGGCCACGTTCACCGGGACGAAAACGAAAGCCGTAAAGCAAACCGAACAAATCAGGATCGCGATGACTGATATCGAGGCTGTGATTCATGGAGGCTCGCTGCGAGGAGGGGGTGTCGGTCGCGGAATGGCAGGTTCACTGAGCCGCATCATCGCAATCACACATGACGCTTGTGTGACTGCAAAATGACAGTGATCGTGATCATTACCGGCAATCCTGTGGGAGGGGGCTTGCTCCCGAATGCGGATGATCATTGAGTGATGATGTGGATGACATGCCGCTTTCGCGAGCAAGCCCGCTCCCACCCTGTGCCATGGTCGATCACAGTCTCTTAATTCACCTACCAATGGTCGGATTTTCTTCAAGAAGCGCTCTGGTACGCCGATCACGCTTGGGTTACGTTGCGCGCGCTTGGCCATGAGCCAAGGCTCGCCGACACGGATGTCCGGCAAAATTCCACGCCTTACCGGGCGTGCCTCATCCCTGTCCTGAGTATCTCGCGATGCTGCAAAAATCCCTGAGAGCACAAATTCTCGCCCTGCTGAGCGGCAGCCTGCTGGCGATGCTGTTGATCGCACTGGCCTGCTTTCACTTCCTGTCCAACGGCGTGCAGAACTACAGCCAGTTGATCGCCGGCCCGTTGCACACCTCGCAACTGATCGACGAGGCCAACCTGCAATTCAAGGTGCAGGTGCAGGAATGGAAAAACGTCTTGCTGCGTGGCAAGCAACCGGCAGACCTGGCCAAGTACTGGAGCCAGTTCGAAGATCGTCAGCGCGATGTGCAGAACATTCTCGGTGAACTGGCCGGCCAGAAAGGCCTTGAGCCGGCGCTGAAAACCCGCATCGAACGTCTGCGTGAAGAGCACCGCCAACTCGGCAGCGCCTACCAGAAAGGTCGCGATGCCTACGTCGCTGCCGGTGGCGATCCAACGGCCGGCGACAGCGCCGTCAAAGGCGTGGACCGCGCCACCAGCGATCAGATGAGCGAACTGGTCGCCGAGCTGCGCAAGCAGGGTGATGTGTTGTCGGCCAGCATCAGCGAAAGCGCCGACCGTACTGTGTTGCTGGGGATTCTGGTGATGCTCGGCTCCGGTCTGCTGATCGGTTTGCTGAGCCTGTGGCTGGTCAACCGCAACCTGATCGACCCGATCCGCAAGCTGATCGATTACGTCACCCAATTGAGCCGTGGGCGCCTCGCCGAACGCGTCGCCAACGACCGTCAGGACGAGTTGGGCAACCTTGCTGCCGCGGCGAATACCCTGCGTGATTTTCTCGCCGAAACCTTCACCCAACTGCAACGCAGCGCCAGTGATCTGGACAGCGCCAGCGGCGAGCTGAACGCCATCGCTACAACCATGGCCGGCGGTACCAACGAGCAGTTCAATCGCACCGATCAGGTGGCCACGGCAATGAACGAAATGTCCGCCACCGCCCAGGAAGTCGCCCGGCATGCCGCCGATGCGGCGCGGGCTGCCGACGATGCCGACCAGTCCGCCCAGCAGGGTGAAAAGGTCATGCAGAGCACCATCCACAGCATCACCCGGATGCGTGGCGAAATCGCCAACACCGCAGAGGTGATCCGTCGTCTGGAAGCCGACAGCGGGCGCATCGGCAAGGTGCTGGAAGTGATCCGCGGCATCGCCGAGCAGACCAACCTGCTGGCGCTCAACGCGGCGATTGAAGCGGCACGGGCCGGCGAGGCCGGGCGTGGTTTTGCGGTGGTCGCCGACGAGGTGCGCAACCTGGCGCAGCGTACGGCGGAGTCGATCATCGAGATCAACCAGATCATTCAGAACGTGCAGACCGGTGCCGTGGACGCGGCGCAAGCGATCGAAAGCGGTCAGACGCGCAGCGACGAAAGTGTCGAGCAAGTGACCCAGGCCGGCGCCATGCTGGAGCGCATCACCCACGCCGTGGAAGCGATCCGCGACATGAACCGCCAGATCGCCACTGCTGCCGAAGAGCAAACCTCGGTGGCCGAAGACATCTCGCGCAACCTGACCGAGATCACCTCGATCGCCAGCACCAACCTCAACAGCGTGCAGCGCACCGAAAGCGCCAGCCAGAACCTGCATGGCCTGTCCGGGCAACTCAATGAAGTCACCGCGCGCCTGAGCGCCTGACGTCAGCCGACGTGTACCGGTTCGGTTACCGAGTCGGTACACAGTCGATCTCAAATCCGTGCGACTGCCGCCGATGGCCGGTTATCTATAACCGGCATTGGAGCCATCCCATGGTCAGCATCACCTCTGTTTCAATCAATCAGACCGTCACCACCGCCACCAGCAAAACCAAGATCAGCGACGCCAGTGACGACACCTCAACCAGTGGAACCAGCAGCGCGGGCGTCAGCGCCGATACCAGCAAAGTGGCGGCTGGCGGTGGCGCGGCTCCGGCGGGCGACAGCAGTTCCGACAGCAGCGGTGAGTCGGATTCGGTGAAAGAACTGCGCAAGCAGATCGCCGAGCTGCAAAAGCAATTGCAGGAACAGCAGCAGGCGCTGCAAGCGGCTCAGGCCAAGCAGGAAGACGCTGATGCCAAGGCTGCCGACGTGGCCTCCGCCGAGTCGCAAATCTCCAGCACCTCGGCGTCGTTGCAGACCGCGACGGCGGCGTTGTTGCAGGCGTTGCAGGATTCCGGGTCGAGCAGCTCGGGTTCGCTGGTCAGCACTTCGGCCTGATTCCCAAAGGCACTGAAAATCCAATGTGGGAGCGGGCTTGCTCGCGAATGCGGTGTATCAGTCACTGAAAATATTGACTGACACGACGCCTTCGCGAGCAAGCCCACTCCCACAGGGATCTGTGGTGTGTTTCAGATTGTCGGCAGGCTGAAGGTGAACAGCGTGCCGCTTTGGGCGGTGGACGCGACATGCAAGCGCCCGCCGTGGGACTGCGCGATCTGGCTGGCGATGTACAGACCCAGCCCGAGGCCGGCCTGGGGCGCGCTGCCGGCAGGGCGCGAGTAGGGGTGGAACAGGTGCGGCAGGACCGCATCGGGAATATGCCCCTGATTTTTCACCGCCAGCATCAACGCACCTTGCTCGACCTGAGCGATGACTTCGATATCCCCGGTCGGGTCGCCATGGGCCACGGCATTGGCCAGCAGATTCGACAGCAGCTGGGCAATCCGTCCACGGTCGCAGCGCACACCCTGCAAGTCGCCAATGGACGCACTGATCGTACGTCCGGGATGCACGTTGCGGATCTCCGTCACCACCTGCTGCACCGCTTCGGTCAGGTCCGTGCAGGGCTGGATATCCACCGGAATGCCTTTGCCCAAGCGCCCGCGAGCAAAGTCGAGTACGTCATCCACCAGCCGTGTCGCCCGTTGCGCACTGCCGAGGATATTACGCACCCGCACCTCGATGGCCGGATCCGGGTGCTTGCGCAGGAGCATTTCGGCGCCGGCGCTGATGGCGAACAACGGGTTGCGCAAGTCATGGCCGAGCACGGCGATGAACTGTTCTCGCAGCTCGGCGGTTTCGCGCTCCTGCAACAGCGCTGTTTCGGTGCGTTGCGCGTTTTCTTCTGCTTCGATCTGCAACGCGAGCATCCGCGCGAAAGACTCCATGGTGCTCTGGATAGTGCTGGACCTGAGCTGCGCCGGGATCGGATCGAGGGCGCAGATGGTGCCGAAGAACCGTCCGTCAGTGCGGAACACCGGCACCGAAATATAGCTCTCGAATTTGTACAGGCGCGGGGTGTGGTGATCACGGTAGAGTGGGTCTTCGCTGGCCTTGTCGATCACCACCGAGACATGTGACTGGCGGATCTCGTGGCACAGGGTGGTGACCACATCCAGTTCGCCGCCGACTTGCAGGCCGAATTCCAGTTGATCGAGCACCGCACACGTGGTCCACGAGTCCTCGGTGACCCGCGCCACGGCGGCAAAACGCATCCCGGTCAGTTCGCGGATCACCTGAAGGATGGCCGGCACCGCGCTAATGCGTCCGATGGTGGCGATGTCTGTTGCTTTGCTCTGCCCCATGCCATCGTTCCCGGCTGCATTGGTTGATTGATTGGGGGCCATACTAGCGGTCTGATGGCGGTTTTGGCATCCCTTCAGGCTGCATCCGCGTGATTTGCCGGCAAACGGACGCAAAAAAGCCGCACGATCGGTGATCGTGCGGCTTTCGGGTGACGGTGTATCAGGTGTCTAGCTTGTTGCTCAGCACCTTGCCGGTGGTGGCGTCGAAGTCGACGTCAAACTCTTTGCCATCGGCGGTTTTCAGCTCGACTTCGTACTCGTAACCGTTGAAGTGGTTATCCAGGTCGGTGTCGGTGATGGTCGCACCCGGGTGCAGTTTCAGCGCTTCGGCGTTCATCGACTCCAGCGACTTGATCTTGCCGTCCTTCACCAGTTGCGGGATCTGGTCGACGCGCACATCAGCCTGGGCCAGGCCAGCGGTCAGGGTCAGAGCGGCGGCGGTGAACAGGGCAGTCAAAGTTTTCATCGTTTCGTTCCTTGGGTATCGAATGGGGTTGATCTGTTTCAGTGGGGCCAGACTAACCAGCGCAACTTAATTCACCCTTAATTGGCCTTGTTCGATTGCGTCGTTTGTTCAATTGCCGTTCGCCGCGCGCTCGCATGCTGTGCCTTCGATCAACGGAGGTGCACATGAAACGCAGGGTTGCCGGGTTGTACGCGCCAGTGTTCTGGGTCGGATTCATCGGGTTCGGAGTTTGGGTGTCGGAGGTGTCGACGTTGTGCTTGTTGCCGCTGTTTGTCAGCGCGCTGCTCGTTTCGTTTGTTGCCGAATGGTCGCTGCCCTATGAGCCGGGCTGGAACCATCCGGCCGGGGACCGGCGCCGCGACATCCTGCACGCATTAGTCAACGAAGCACTGAATGCACTGGGCCTGCTGGCATTGCCGGGCCTGGTAACGCTTTTTGCGATCGACGGCGCATGGCCGCGGGAGTGGCCGTTATGGCTGCAGCTGGCGCTGGCGATATTCATTGCCGACGCCGGGATCAGCCTGATGCATTACGCCAGCCACCGCGTGGCGTGGCTATGGCGGCTGCACGCGGTGCATCACAGTGTCGAGCGACTGTATGGTTTCAACGGTTTGATGAAACATCCGCTGCATCAACTGCTGGAAGCGACGTCGGGGCTGCTACCGTTGCTGGTGCTGGGCATTCCCTCGCAGGTCGCGGCGTTACTGGCGTTTGCCATTGCCATTCAACTGCTCTTGCAGCACTCGAATGTCGATATCCGCATGGGGCCACTGCGCTGGATTTTCGCCTGGGCGCCGCTGCACCGCTTTCATCACATGAAGTACGGGCGGGCCGGGGACGTCAATTTCGGGCTGTTTTTTACGCTGTGGGACTGGCTGTTGGGCACCGGTTTCTACACCCCGGACTATCAGATCCGCCAAGGCGATCTGGGAATTGGCAGCCGCCCGGATTTTCCCCGTGACTACGCCGCGCAATTGCTTGATCCGTTCGCGACGGTCACGTTGAGTCGCGAGCCAGTGGTGCCGCCAGCGTTGCGCCGTTGAGTCAGTCCAGCAGTTGCAAATCGATACGCCGCAACGCCTGACACGCGGTGACGCCGAAGAGTTTTTTCACGCTGCGCGAGAAGTGCGCCGAATCGGCAAACCCCGCCGAATGTGCCGCATCGGTCACTGGGCTGCCCAGCAGAATCGCCGCCATCGCCAGGCGCAAGCGGCGCCACAGCACCAGTCGGCGCACCGGCAGACCGACCTGACTGACGAACAGCCGCTGCAACTGACTCAGCGACACATGTGCAGCGTCAGCCACGGCGCGCGCCGCGACTTTGTCGATCAGCGAAGCATCGATGGCAGCCAGTGCGCGTTCGATGCGTGGATCGCTCAGCGAGCGGCGCGGACATTGGCGTATCGCGCGATCAAGTGCGGGCAGCGACAGTTCGGCGGCAGACAGTCGATCGACAAGCGTCTGCGCATCAAACAGCAGCGGTTCGGCGTAAACGGTAAACAGCGGATCCGGCGCGTCGACAATCGCGTGGCGCACATTGGAAGCAATCAGCAGCGGGGAGGCGGTGACAGGCGCGCCGTCCAACAGCACGGTGGCCGGACGCTCGGGAGCGAGGATGATCTGGTGGGCGTAGTGGGAATGGGGCGCGGTGCGCCCCGACACTCCGTGGATCAGGCCATAGTCGTTCCCCAGCCAGAGGCGGCCTGTCCACTCGGTGTGCGTGTTCACTCAGAACCCGTTGTTCTTCAACACCTGATCAACACTGGCCGCCGCCGGGCGCTTGTAGAACTTCAACAGTTCGCTGGCGCGGTTGGTGAAGATGCCGTCGACACCTGCCGCCATGACTTTCTCGAAGTCCACCGGCTCATCGACGGTGTAGACGTGCACCAGCATGCCCTGATCGTGGGTGTATTTGTTCATCCACGGTTGCACCAGATCCGAATAGCTCTGGTCGCCGCCCTTGGTCAGCTTGGCCGAAGGGCCGGTGCCGATGGCGCCCTGCGACTTGGCGAAATCCACCCATTGTTTGAATTCGGCTTCGGACTTCGGCTCTTGCTTGCCGTAGAACACGTTCTTGTCCTTCTCGCCGGACTCGGCAAAGGTCACTTTCGACTTCGGCTCGATGCTGCCTTCGCCAACCCACAGCAGGAGGATTTTCGGCACTTGCGGCATTTCCTTTTGCAGCAGTTCGAGGCTGTTTTTCTCGAAGGTCTGCAGGATCACCTTGCCTTTGCCCTGGCCGACGCCGAGTTCGCTCTTGGCCAGTTTCGAACCGGCCGGGCTCAGCCAGCCGCGATCCTGCAGCTTCTCTTTGAGGTCATGCTCGATGCCGGGAAACAGCTGCGGCTCCTTGGTCTCGATGTACAGGCCCGGCTTGTGCTGCGGGTTGGCCTGGGCGATGTCGATGATTTCGTCGAGGGTCAGGATCTTCAGGCCGGCGTAGGTCGGACGCGCGCGATCCGGGTAGGCCTTGTTGTACCAGCTGCCGGCGTCGAGGGTTTTCAGTTCGGCCATGGTGAAGGCATTGGCCGGGCTGTCTTTGCGCTCAGGGAACTTGCTGGCGACATCCGTGGTGCGTTGCAGGTTGTTGTCGTGCAGCGCGAACAGCACGCCGTCCTTGCTGCGTTGCAGGTCCATTTCCAGGTAATCGGCGCCGAGGTCGCGGGCCAGTTTGTAGGACGCGGCGGTGGACTCCGGTGCATCGAAGGATGCGCCACGGTGGGCGATCACGGCTGGATGCGGGATGCCATGGGCGGCGGCCAGCGCGTCGATGTTGGTCTGGGCGGCGGCGTGGGCCTGGCCGAAACCGAGCATCAGGCTCAGCATGAGAGCGCTTTTGGTGAAAGTGGCGGGCATGTTCGAGTTCCTTTCGCAGGGCATTTTCAAAGACGTACCTTTTAACAACTGAATCGATTGCGTGCTATCGCCAGACCGACATAAACGTATTAAAAGCGATTTTTCCTGCACTTTTGTGGCGCGGTTTGCAGTACGCTTGCCCGTGGCAGACGCCCCGGCAGAGGGCGGGCCGAGTCTGTTGCCCTGCGTGTAAACCATCGATGATTTTTCGTGAGGTTTACCATGCGCATCACTTCTCAACTCATCTGTCAGGCTGCCGATGACCTCAAGGGCTTTGTCGGCCTCAACCGCAAGACCGGCCAGTACATCGTGCGTTTCAGCGAGGATTCGTTCGGCATGGACGTGGCTGATGACGGCATCATTCCCACCAGCGAATTTGTCTGGGCGCGGGTTTCGGATACGACCATGACCCTGAAGCGCGAGCTGATCCAGTTGTTGCTGGATCAGAACATTGATGACCGGATCAACATCACCGAGCCGTTGCGGGTGTACATGAGCAAGGTTGAGGTGCCGGAGATTGTGGCGGTGCGCAGTCTGGTGAAAGGCTGAAGTTTTGTAGTGGCTGTTGCGGCCTCTTCGCGAGCAAGCCCGCTCCCACATTGGATCTGTGGCGTTCACAAATTCCTGTGGGAGCAGGCTTGCCAGCGATGGGGCCAGTGAGAACACAACCAAATTCAAAGCTCAAACGCTGTACCTGTGGGAGCGGGCTTGCTCGCGAAGAGGCCAGTCAGCACGCCGCCATCGTCACTGCCCAAACCGATACTCCCGCTCCACCCGACACACCCGCGTCTGAAATTTCGAATACCACTGCGCCCGCCCACGCGCCTGAATCACCCGGTGCTCGGGATGCTCGCGCCAGGCCAGAATCGCCGCCTCGCTCTGCCAGTAGGAAATGGTGATCCCGACCCCGTCTTCCCCGCGAATCGAATCAATGCCGAGAAACCCCGGTTGCTCGCTGACCAGTTCCATCATGCGCTCGGAGGCCGCGGCGTAACCGTTGTCACCCTCGGTGCGGGTCGAGGTGAAAATCACGGCGAAACAGGTTTCGTCCGGTTTCATGGGCGCAGCTCCACGCACGCTTCGACGAACGCCCGCACCAGTGGCGGGATCTGGCCCTTGAGCGCGGCGCGTTCCGGCTGGAACAGCGTGGCGACAAAAAACACATGGTCTTTCAATTCGATCGCCCGCAAGGCGCCCGCCGAATCGTGCCCCACGGCGTGTAGCTGATGAGTCAGCAATTCTCGTTCGAACTGCGGATTCACACCGTAGCGACAGCGATAGCCTTCATGAATCTCCGACGCTTCGTACGCCGTGGCAATCAACGAGCCGGCGACCAGATGAATGCTGTCCACTGCCTCCACCAATGAGCAGGTAAGCGGCGTGAGCACCGCTCGCTGCGAGTCCGGCGACGTTTCACCATGCTCGGCATCGGCCCAGCCCAGCACGTTGCGGGAAAATTCCAGCACCGCATGCTGAAAACCGCCGCAGGTGCCGAGGAAAGGGCGCTGTTGTTCGCGGGCATAACGGATGGCCCTGAGTGCGCCAGCTTCACTCTTGTAGGGACTGGCCGGGACGCACCAGAAACCGTCGAAGTTTTGCAGCGGAGCATCGGCGTGGATCTGCTCGGTGGGCAGCCATTCGAATTGCACATCGCAGCCGCTCTGCTCGGCGATCAGGCCGAGGGCAACGGGGATTGCCTGGTGGGCGGTGACTTGGGGGTCGTGATCGCCGATCAGGGCGATGGAAATGGCGTCCATGGGATTTCCTTGATTTGAGTGAGTGATGAATCTCTGTGTGCAGTTGTCGATCACCGGGGCTCACTATAGATTGGCGTTCACGCACTCAATATTGGCGTTTCCCCAAGTGATCAATGCAGCGACGCACTATCGGCTCGACTACCCGGATCTGGCGCTGATCCTCGCTTTGGTGCGTGGCGGCTCTCTGGCCCGGGCGTCGCAGTTGCTCAGGGTCGATGTGTCGACGGTGTTTCGCGCGGTGCGTCGTCTGGAGTCAGCGCTGGGTCAGCAATTGTTCGAAAAGAGCCGCGCCGGTTACCTGCCAACCACCCTCGCGCAGACTTTGGCCGAGCAGGCCGAACGCGCCGAGCAGGCACTGGAAGCGGCGCGGATCGGCGTGGAGCAGGGCGGCGAAGTGGTCAGCGGCACGGTGCGCCTGACCTGTACCGATTCGGTGCTGCAAGGTCTGCTGCTACCGGCGTTGGCGCAGTTCATGCCGAACTATCCGGCGCTGACCATCGAGCTGAGCACCACCAACGATTTCGCCAACCTCAGCCGCCGCGATGCCGACATCGCCCTGCGCCTGACGCGTACGCCGCCGGAGCACCTGGTCGGACGGCAATTGGCGAAGGTTTCCTACCGGGTCTGCGCCAGTGCGCGTTACCTGCAAAACGTCGATGCGACGGATCTGGCGGCGCTGACCTGGATTGCTCCGGACGAGTTTTTGCCCGATCACCCGACCGTCGTCTGGCGGCGCCAACAGTTGCCCGGCGTGATCCCGAGTTATCGCTGCAACAGCATGCTTTCGGTCACTGAACTGGTGCGTGCCGGGCTGGGCGTGGCGGCGTTGCCGGATTTTCTGATGACCGAGGGTTTACAGGCCTTGAGCGAACCGCTGCACGGTTATGACACCGCGCTGTGGTTGCTCACCCGCCCGGACTGCCGGGCGTTGCGCTCGGTGGTCACGCTGTTCGATGAACTCGGGCGGGCGCTGCGACTGGCGTGATCAGGGCTGGCGAGTCTGGCAAATGTGTTCGTGCAACTCGCGGGTCAAACCCTCAATGCGTTCGGTCAGGCTTTTGGTCATTTTGGTGAGCTGGGTGTTCTGCTCCAACAACTCGAGCAGTTGCGTAGTGGTCTTCGCCGCCTGCGCCTGACGTTCGGTGTTGGCCTCCGCCAGCGCTTCGCGGTGCTGTGCATCGGCATCCGCTTGCGCCTTGTCGCGCGCGGCCTGACGGGTTTGTGCCAGCAGAATCAACGGTGCGGCATAAGCCGATTGCAGGCTGAACGCGAGGTTCAGAAGAATGAACGGGTAAACGTCGAAGGTGGTGACGCCCGTCACGTTGAGTACAACCCATAACAGCACGATCAGGGTTTGCGCGCCCAGAAACGTCGGCGTGCCGAAAAATCGCGCGAACGCCTCGGCGCGCAGGGCGAACTTGTCGTTGCCGAAAGTGGTGTTCAAGTGGGCGTGAGTGCGGTGGAAACGCAGGTGATCGACTGGGGCAGCAGCGGGCGTGTCAGGTTTTTCTGTGGTCATGATGGGCTCGGCAGGATTTGGGACTGAAGATCACTATAGCCCTGCATCAAGGCTGACGGCCCCTTCGCGAGCAAGCCCGCTCCCACCCTGAAACGCATTTCCCTGTGGGAGCGGGCTTGCTCGCGAAGGCCGCGACTCGGTCTAAAGCCTCATCACCGCGATCAATCGGGCGCCCGCTCATCGGCAAACATGCTCCCACCCTGGAACGCATTTCCCTGTGGGAGCGGGCTTGCTCGCGAAGGCCGCGACTCGGTCTAAAGCCTCAGCACCGCGATCAATCGGGCGCCCGCTCATCGGCAAACATGCTCCCACCCTGGAATGCATTTCCCTGTGGGAGCGGGCTTGCTCGCGAAGGCCGCGACTCGGTCTAAAGCCTCAGCACCGCAATCACCCCGGCGCCCGCTCATTGGCAAACATGCTCACCGCCTGCACCGCTTCACTGGCGCCATCGCGAATCTGCAGAATCACGCTGCCGGCCTGATCCGCCAGTTCAACGCCTTGTGCTGCCCGCCCTCGGGTGCCTTCCATGCTTTTGATCGCCTGGCGGGTTTCGCTCTGGATCAAACCGATCATGTTGGAAATCTCCGCCGTCGAGCCGCTGGTGCGCGCCGCCAGTTGCCGCACCTCATCCGCCACCACCGCAAAGCCGCGGCCCTGATCCCCGGCGCGCGCCGCTTCAATGGCGGCATTGAGCGCCAGCAGGTTGGTCTGGTCGGCAATCGCGCGGATCGTGTTGACGATCGCCGTGATCTGCTCCGAGCGTTCGCCGAGTTGCGCGATCAAGGTCGACGACTGCGCGATGTCGTCAGCGATCTCCCGCATTTCACTGGCCGCTTGCTGGATCACCTGGGTGCCTTGCTCGGCGACTTTCCGGGTTTCCACGGAGATGTGATAAGCCGCGCTGGCGCTGCGGGCATCCTGCTCATGTTGCTCGACGCGGGTGGTGACGTCCGTGGCGAATTTCACCACTTTGCACAGGCGCCCGGAGGCGTCGTACACCGGGTTGTAGTTGGCCTCGAGCCACACAGTCTGCCCGCGCTTGTCGACGCGCTCGAACTGACCCTGAAACAACTCACCCTGGTTCAGCCGCCGCCAGAAATCCTCGTAAGCGCTGCTGTTGACCAGCTCCGGTCGGCAGAACAAGCGGTGATGTTTACCCTTGAGTTCGGCGAGTGTGTAACCCATGCGCGTCAGAAAATTCTGGTTCGCTGTGAGAATACTGCCGTCGAGGTTGAATTCGATCACCGCCATCGCCCGGTCGATTGCCTGAAGCTTGGCGTTGGCCTCGCTTTCCTGCTGCACCTTGGTCGTTACGTTCATGGCGAACTTGACCACTTTGACCACGCGCCCCGACGCATCCTTGATTGGGTTGTAGTTGGCTTCGAGCCAGATCGGCTGCCCCTTGCTGTCCACGCGCTCGAAGGTGCCGGACTGGAACTGGCCGTTTTTCAGGCGCGACCACAATTCGGTGTATTGCGCGCTACGGCCAAACTCCGGGGTGCAGAACAAGCGATGAGGCTGGCCGATCACCTGTTCGGCGCGGTAACCCATGGTTTTGAGAAAGTTGTCATTGGCCTTCAACACCACGCCATCGAGGTCGAACTCGATCACCGCCATGGAGCGGTTGATGGCTTCGAGCAGGCCATTCTGTTCGGTGATGGTGTGTTGAAGGTCGTTGAGAGCGGACTGATGGCGATTGAAGAACATGTGAGCAGTACCTGGAAGTAGGGAAAGACGAGGTTTGTGTCCCTGTTTCCGCGCTGGCAGAGCAAATGCCGGATGAACATTTGCCATTAACTGCAAAGTGCCAGCATCCAGGCTGACGCGCCAATCTTATACAAACTAATTAGTCTTGTACAAGAAAGTGCGCGCCAACATGTGTAGAGCTTTTTCAAAGGCTGAATTGGCTGGCGTCGTTTGAGCTCGGTCGACCCAGCGCCACGCTGATCGTGTTGCGCCCCGTGTGTTTGGCGGTGTACAGCGCCTTGTCGGCGTCATCCAGCCAGGCAATCGCATCGGTGTAGGAAGGCTGAAACCGCGCCAGGCCGATACTCAGGCTGACCCGCAATTCCGGCACATCGGGATGACGGTACTGGTGCAAGGCCTGGCGCAATTGTTCCATCCGCGCCTCGGCCTTGAGCAGTGGTTGGTCGGGCAGGATCACGCAGAACTCGTCGCCGCCATACCGGCCCGCCGGTTCACCTTCGGCCAGCAGTTTGAGTTCACGGGCCAGATGGCGCAGCACGGCGTCACCAATGATGTGCCCGTAGTTATCGTTGATGGTCTTGAAGTGATCGATGTCGATCAGCGCCAGAATGTCCGGGACGTGCTGCTGCTGGCAGCGCTCGAATTTGCTGTGCAGCAGATCTTTCCAGGCGCCGTGATTGAGCAGCCCGGTGAGGCTGTCGGTGCGGCTCAGGGCGCTCAACGCTCGTTTGTGCTGGGCGAGTTTGATCGCCAGTTGATAAGACACCATGCCCAGTGCCAGCGGATAAAGGGTGAGCATCGGCAGGCAGGCCCAGACCTGGATCTGCGTCATGGTCAGGCTGAACTTGAAACCGAAAATTGCCCAGCCCAGCAGCAACCCGGCGAACTGGGCGAGTGCACCGAATACGAACAGACGTCGGCCCCCGGCGGCGACATTGTTCATGGTCATCATCGACAGGATGGTCACGGTGGTCAGCGGGTTGAACTGAAAACACGCGGTCCAGAAGCCGCCGCACAACGAGTCGTACAACAGATTGCGACGTTCGGCGTGGTAGGGAAAGTTCGAGCGGGTCGAAACCTGAAAGGCCAGATGCGGCCAGATAAAACCGTTGAACACCAGCAGCGCCCATAGCCAGGCCGGCATGTGCAGCGGATACAGTGCTGCCGCGACGCTGAAAAAGCCGACGCCCAGACCGATGGCCCTGGGCAGGTAGATGCGTCTGGCGAATGACAAGCCTTTGCCGCGTTGGTTTTCCATGATGTCCTGCGCCAGATTCATCCTGAAATACTTTGCAGTGTCTTTTTCAGGCTGACCGTTCGTCGGTCAAATGTCGGACATTGTCATTTATTCCAGCGGGAATAATCAGTGTCCTTCCGAGCCATTTAATCGCTGTGTCCGCAGGAGAGGGGCGGTCTAGAGATGGTATCGCGCCAGAAACATCTCCATTGCCGACTCGGCCACGGCTTGTTGTGTTGCCGCATCCAGCGGCGCCTGGCCCATGGAAATCTGTGGCCAGAAACCAAACGACTTCAACAGCCCCTGCACCTGCTGCGCGGCGAATTCCGGATCAACGGCTTTGAGCCGACCATCCGCCTGAGCGGCGCGAATCCACACCGTCAAGCCTTCTTCCCGCTCGCCCATGCGCGCCACCATATCCTGCGCGCGCTCCGGAGAATGGATGGTGGCGGCAATCGCCACCCGCGCCAGACCGAGAAAATTGTCATCGGCCATCATCTGCAGTTTAGCCAACAACATCTGCTGCAGTTGCTCGCGCAGCGGCTGATCCGGGCGATAGGTCACGGCCTGTTCGGCAGTGATGCGTGCCCAGAGCTGGTTGAGAATTTCGGCGAACAGTTCTTCTTTGCTCGGGAAATGGTTGTAAACCGTGCGCTTCGACACCCCGGCGGTGGCCGCGATCTTGTCCATGCTGGTGATCTCGAACCCGTTGGCACGGAATTCGGCAATCGCCGCCTGAATGATGGCTTCGCGTTTGCGGTCGGTGAGGCGCTTTGGAGCTGTCATAAGTACGCTTCGGCAGAGAAGGGGGGGGAATTACACTTGGCAGTTTACTTGTCATCCGGTTTGATGCAACCTAGAAACTACACCGCCCAGTGTAATGTTGCGTTAATCCGCGCAACCTAAAAACCAAACAGTTCGGCTGATGCGTGCGTGCCTTGGCCATTTATCGTCCCACCGTGAAAAACCGTGAATTGCGCGGTTTTTCTGGAGTCTCTCAGTCATGGCCAACCCAGAATTCCCTGCGGATCAAACTTCCACGCCTGAAGCCTCTCGCCAGGATCAAGGACTGTTCCGTAACCATGCGCCGGTGCAACGCGAAGGCCTGCGCAAAATGCTGCGGATCATGTGGAACATGATCTTTCACAAGCCACGCAATACCCGTCCCGCTGCTACGATCCCGGTGCATGCGCTGACGCGTGAAGACTTGCTGGCAGCCCCCAACCACAGCGTCTATCGCCTCGGACACTCGACCTTGCTGCTGAAGCTGCGCGACAAATTCTGGATCACCGATCCGGTCTTCGCCGAGCGTGCCTCGCCAGTGCAATGGGCCGGCCCGAAACGCTTTCACCAGCCGCCGATCAGCATCGACCAGTTGCCGCCGATCGAAGCGGTGATCCTGTCGCACAACCACTACGACCACCTCGATTACCAGGCGGTACTGAAACTGGCGGCTAAAACCAATTACTTCCTGACCCCGCTGGGCGTCGGCGATACCCTGATCAAGTGGGGCATCGACGTCGGCAAAGTCCGTCAATACGACTGGTGGCAGGGCACTGAAATTGCCGGTATCCGCTTCGTCGCCACCCCGTCGCAGCATTTCTCCGGCCGTGGCCTGTTCGACGGCAACAGCACCCTCTGGGCCTCGTGGGTGATGATCGACGGCGACACGCGGATCTTCTTCAGCGGCGACAGCGGCTACTTCGACGGCTTCAAACGCATCGGCGAACAGTACGGCCCGTTCGACCTGACCCTGATGGAAACCGGCGCCTACAACGTCGAATGGCCGCACGTGCACATGCAACCCGAAGAAACCCTGCAAGCCCACATCGACCTCAAGGGCCGTTGGCTGTTTCCGATCCACAACGGCACCTTCGACCTGGCGATGCACGCCTGGCACGAACCGTTTGATCGCATCCTGTCACTGGCCTGGGAACGCAGTGTTGCGATCACCACGCCGCAAATGGGCGAGGCGTTCAACTTGATGCAGCCGCAGCGCGGGAGTGCTTGGTGGTTGGCGGTTGAAGGGGAGAGTGAGGGCGTGGTTCAGAACGCCTGATGAGTTAAAACTGGTTCGCCTCTATAGAGGCGAACCTTATTTTTCGAGATTGTTTTCCGACATCAAGTCCCCATAGCTCACCAACGTGGAAACGTTTATGTCGCGGAATTTCCCCCGGAGAATCTCTTCCAGACTTTCCGGATTCAAACCAAGTCTTTGAGCTACGTCGGCTTTGCTCATGGGAGCTGTTTCGATGAGTGCAGCTAATCGTGTGACATGCCGGGCCTTATTTTGCATGTCACCCGCATCCACGCCTTCCAGATCCTTATAAACGCAACCTTTGCTTTCTTCGATTTCACTCAATTTCCACGTCCTTATTCAGCCATCGCATAATCCCCACGCCCCACTGCTTCCGATGGCGCGCCCATACTCGCACTGCGACCCGGCGCAAACCCCGGAAAGAACACCAGCCCCTGCGCCTCAAACCGGTAAGCCAGCGCCAGCCGCGCCGCATCCGCGACGTCCTGCTGCGCTTCAAACCGCTGAATATCGTCCACCGCAACCTGCGCCTCGCGCGACAGCTGTTCCACGCTCCAGCCCAGCATCGCTCGGGCCTGGACGCAGTGCGTCGGGGTGAACTGGAAAAGGGCAATGCGTTCGAGGATGTGGTTCATCGCAAGAGAGGCCATGGTGTGCTCCGGGCTCAAGAGTGCTGATTGAAAATGTACTGTGTTTTTGTACAGTTGTTTTCGGCCGGGATCAAACGCATTTTTTGATTTGCCCTAGTTCGCCGCCTCCAACCAGACGGACGGTGCCTGTCCGAGGATGCGCCGGAACATCGTCGAGAACGCCGCCGGGCTCTCATAACCGAAATCCAGGGCGATCCGCGTCACCGCTTCACCGGCCGCCAGACGGGCCAGTGCCAGCACCACGCAGGCCTGTTGCCGCCATTGGCTGAAGCTCAACCCGGTCTGCTGCCGAAACAGTCTGTTGAAGGTGCGCAAGCTTATGTGCAACTGCTCGGCCCAGTGTTGCGGCGACTGATGGGCGTTCGGCTGAAGCAGAAAGGTCTGACACAAAGCGAGGAGCTTTCCGTCAGTCGGCAGCGGAATATGCAAGGGCAGGGGCGCACTGCGCGCCAGTTCATGCAGCAGCAGGTCGATCAATACGCCGTCGCGTCCTTCGAGGTCATAAGTCAGCGGCACTTCCACGGCTTCCATCAACAAGTGCCGCATCAACGGTGAAACGCTGATCACCTGACAACGCTGGCCCAAATCCACCGCCCCCGGCTCGATGTACAAACTGCGCGTACTCACACCGAGCATCAGCACTTCATGCGCTACTCCCGGCGGAATCCACACCGCCCGTTGCGGCGGCACTACCCAGTTGCCGTCATGAGTACGAACCTGCATCACCCCGGTCGCGCCGTACAGCAATTGCGCCCGCCGGTGCGTATGAAATGGCAACAGATGGCCGTGGGAATAATCCGTACCGATCGCCACCACCGGGCGCGGAGTGTCATCCAACTGACTGATCGAAATATTGCGCATCGAGGGCGTCCCGGTGATTGGCGTAAACGCAAACATTATTGGCTGAGTTGCTGAAGCAGGCCAAGCCGCGTCGCTCTATTGTCGACCGCTCCCCACCACCGGAAGACGCGCCATGTTCTACCTCCTGCTGACTCTCTTCGGCTGCCTGACCGGCGTCACCGCCGTGCTCTTCGGCTTCGGCGGCGGCTTCGTCGTCGTGCCGTTGCTCTATCGCATGCTCAGCGCCAGCCACGGCACCGACGACCCCATCGGCCAATCGGCCATGCACATCGCCGTCGCCACTTCGACCTGCGTGATGATCGTCAACGCCCTGATCGCCACCGACAAACACCGCCGCGCCGGCAACCTGATCCGCCAATACCTGTGGCCGCTCGGCGGCTTCATCGCCCTCGGCGCGATCATCGGCGCGATAGCCGCGGTGTGGGCCAGCGGCGAAATCATTCGCTACGCCTTCATCGCCTACCTCGGCGTGACCATCATCGACTGCCTGCTCAGACGCGGCTTCCTCACCCGCAGCGAAGGCGTCATCCCACGCCGACTCCGCAGTACAGAAACATCCGGCGGCGGTGTAGGCATCGGCGCCATCGCCACGTTCCTCGGTGTAGGAGGAAGCGTCATGACCGTGCCGCTATTACGCCGCTGCGGACTGAGCATGTCCCAGGCCACATCCATGGCGAACCCGTTGAGCGTGCCGGTGGCAGTGGCCGGGACGCTGACGTACATGGCACTGGCCGGTTTCAGCGAAACGGATCTGGGCGCATGGTTTGTCGGGTATGTGGATTTGCTGGCGTTTGCGGTGCTGACGCTGGGGTCATTGGTCGGGATTCGCTTGGCCACGCCGTGGATCGGGCGGATACCGGATCGGGTGCATGCTTGGGTGTATATCGGTCTGTTAATCGTCGTGATGTTGGGCATGCTGCTCAAGTAGAGCCTCGATTCCTGCGCGCATCCTCTGCATACTTCGCAGCCTCATTCATTCAGGGATCGATCCATGCTCAAGGGACTGCTGCGCCTGGCGCCATACGCTGCGGCGCTGTTCACACTGATTTCCACCACCACCCATGCCGAAGATGGCCGGCGCGTGTTCACCGGTACGCTGGGCAAGATGTCGGTTGTGGTGGAGCTCAACACCACGCGGCAGGACGAAGTCACCGGCCGCTACTTCTACGAGAAGTATCACCGCGACCTGGAACTCAGCGGCTCGCTGCAGGACAGCACGTTGAACCTTGTTGAAGGCAACAACCGCTATGGCGACGACAAACCGCTGCCAACCCTGAAGTTGAAATCCACCGCCAATGGCTGGCAGGGCGAATGGCAAAACCCCAAGGGCAAGAAGCTGCCGGTGCAACTGACCGAAGCCAAACTTCCTGCGCCGAGCGCAACTACGCTGCCCTTTATTGCCACTTTGCCGAAGAGCGATCCCTACGAGTATTTGCGCTTACAGGGACTCAAACTCAAACCGGAGAAGAAAGAAAACTTCATGGGCTACGACCTGCAATGGTGGACGGAGCCTGAGTCGAAGATATCGTTGTTCAGTGTCGAGTCTGGCTATACGAAAGAAGAACAGCAGCGGATTAATAACCACTTGCTCGGACGGCTCTGGACTGAAGTCATCGACTATCACCGCTGCATGATGGATGGCGGGGAATACGCCGAGTTCGATCAAGGAGCTGCCCCGGAGTTTCTCTCACCCGACGTGGTCAGCCTGGACATCTCCACTGGTTACAGCTGCGGCGGCGCCCACCCGGATTTCGGCAGTTCGCCAATCAACCTCGACGTCCACACCGGCGAATTGTTGAAACTCAAAGATGTACTGTGGATTGGTGAACCGAATAACGCGGCCACCGAATACGATCAGATGAAAGTCATGGCGCCTTGGCTGGTCAAACAGTTCACCACGCTCTATCCCGAAGAGATGAAGAAGCCCGCCGAAGATGACGGCAGTTGCGATTACTCCGATGAAAGTGTCTGGGGTTATTCCAACTGGCACTTCACACCGAAGGGGATTTACCTGGGCGCTTACTTCGCCCGTTACCAACGTAACTGCGACAACCCCGATTGGTCAGTGCTGCCGTACTCGCTGGTCAACCAGCATCGTGGCGCAGCCAAACTGCAATTGCCCAAAGGCTAACCGTCACGCCAACCCCGGCGCTTCCCGCACAATGAAGTGATCCAGGTTCTCGATGTTGGCACTGAACACCCCGAACGTCTGTTCGGGGTTCTTCTTGCTCGGCACCTGCTTCAACTCCGGCGTCACCCCATAGAAGAAACAGAACAACTCCTTGTCGCTGTCGATCGCGTGCTTGATCTCTTCCAGAAACGCCTTGCGCTTGCGGTAGTTGTCGATCAACTTCTTGCTCAAGTACACGTTCACCGAATACGGCTTCTTCTTCGCCTCATCCGCCTGCTTGAACCAGACCTTCTGCTCGAAATCGATGCGAAAACTCTGGGTGTAATCCTTGATCTCCTTGATCTTGCCCCAGTAAATCAGCCCCTTGTTGTCCGTCAGATACTCGATCTTCTTGAAGAACGAGCCATAAGGCGCCGTGTGCTCGCCGATCTTCAACGGCATGCGCTTGAGCAACTCCTTGTCGGCGAAGTTCGACACAAAACACTCCACCGGATGCGCAAACACACTGGTCTTGTCCGGCGCCGTCTCACGCCCCGGCGACTCCTTGGAACTCACCTGTGCCACCCGCACCGGATCATCGCGCAACACATCCGCCGCACCCGCAGGCGCAGCAGGCTTGCGCACATACTCACGCCGCGTCAGCAACAACTCCGACGGAAAATGCTCCTCCCGCCCGTCATCCGTTTCGCCATCCGCCGCCTCAACGCCAGATGCCGACGCCTTCAAACTCACATACGGACAACCCGCCACATGCTGCGTCGTGGGCAGATTCTTGAAGTGCGGCGTGCGCACGTAATTCACGTTCTTGGCATTGAAGGTGCCCAACTCGTTGGAAGCATCGAACGTCGAACGACAGGCATCGTTGGGGCACTGGAAATGCTCCTTGGCCGAATCGAACGCCACCGTCTCATCGAAATTGAGATCGCGAACGTCATAGATCGACAACTTGTCGTCGAGACTGAGGCAGTAGGCGAGATCGAATTTCATGGCAGGGCTCGGATCCTTGAGTGGGGGAGGGGTATTAATAGCGGGAGGCGCGTGGTGGTGCACCTACTAATTCTTTTTTTGGTGCAGTGATGCGGTCATTTTCTAGGCTCCGTCAAAGCAATTTAAGAGCAAGAGGTGGAACACATGTCTCACCGAAAGGCTGAAAACTTGGCTTGAGTCAGTTGTGAGAGCCTTCCGTAAGTCGTGTAGGACTTTTCTCTAGATTTGGTAATCTCTAGCCTCTGATAAGAGGATGAGTTGATGCCAGCCGTAATTGCCGAGAATGATTTGTCAAAATGGGCCGATCAAACTGGGGTTCTCTACCACTTCCCGAAGCGGTACAAGGAAATCCTTGTCCAGGGAACAGAAGTTCTCTACTACAAGGGGAAACTGAAAAATAAGGCTTTTGCAGCATTACGTTTGAGTTCTGCACCTCATTATTTTGGTTTGGCTCGGATAGGAAGGGTGTATGCAGACAAGAACAGTAAGCGAGGAGACCTGTTTGCCTCCATTGAGGATTTTCGTCAGTTTGAGTCGGCAATCCCAATAAAGCTCGAGGGGGAGTACCTTGAGCAAATTCCCTCAAATCTAAAGAACAATTACTGGCGTAACGGTGTTCGGTCCATTGATCAAACTGTGTTCGACCGGATCTCATCCAATGCTGTGCTGACGCCATCGCAGGCAGATGACTTCAGCCAGGTTGACGGTACAGAGGATTTTGAAACGGTAATCGTTGGTACTGAAGGTAAAAAATCCACTTATTACGGTGTGAGATACGAGCGTTGTCCCAAGCTTAGACGTCAGGCTATCGCTATTCATGGCCTTCTATGCAAAGCATGTGATTTTGACTTTGAGAAAGCCTATGGGGAGCACGCGAAGGGCTTTATTCATGTACATCACGTGAAGCCCATTTCCGAATTTAAAGAGGAACAGGTTGTCGATCCAGTAACTGACCTTGTTCCTCTCTGTGCAAATTGCCACGCAATTGTTCATAGAAAGCCTCAGCAATTACTGAGTGTTGAGCAATTGAAAGGGCTTCTCAACGGTCGCTGGGTTTTCGATGATTTGACCTAAGTGAATGTGCATATAACTGCAACGTATTTACGACCCGCCGCCACCAAGGATTAGCTTCGATCGTTCGTCGTCGCGGCTGATCATTTAACAGGTAAGGCATATCCCGAAGCCGAATCCATCCCTCATCCTGCCAATGCAGCAAACTCAATGACATCTCCGGCCAATCCAATAAGCTCAACATTGGCCGATTTGAATCTCCCGAATCTGCAGCATCGCGCAATGTCGGCACCACCTCATTGGTCAGCCATTCCCGCAACAACCGATTACCCGGAACGTAGTGATAGACCAACAGCGCGTACACCCCGGACTCACTGATCAGCAGATGCTGTTCTGGTTCTCGAAAGTACTCAATCCACATGAGGCGGCGCTGATCGCTATCTAGCTTGTTGACCACCCGATCATTCAGATGGAAACCCATCAAGCGGCCGACATCGCGAGCGGAGAACCAAGGCTGGTTTTCTAATAGAAGGGCATGGAGAGAAAGGTTGTGGCGAGAGAACACTATTACCGGGAGCGGATCAGACATATCTATGACCTCTACGTTAGATTTTGGGAGGGCCTGACCCCAACGTAGAGCGGACTTAAGAAATCCCAACGAGCAGAGCAGTTGTCACCGACGAATTACACGTCTGTGTCACTGACCGAGCTTTCTACGTTGGGCGTTTCTTAGGCACCTGCGATAGAGCTTAGTAGTGCTTGTAGCGGGCTTCAATGGGACGCAGCTGTAAGTGCTGTAGGAGATTAAGCGCTGTGACGTAGGCGTAAAAAACGATTACCAATCGTCCATAAAAAAGCCCCGATCAGATCGGGGCTTTTTGCTTTCTCGACTTGGCGACTCAAGCAGCAATCGTCAAATTGTGCCAAGCGAGACCATTAGTCCCAGCTCAACGCACCACCAGTTTGGTATTCGATCACACGAGTCTCAAAGAAATTCTTCTCTTTCTTCAAGTCCATAATCTCGCTCATCCAAGGGAACGGGTTAGTCGTCCCTGGGTACTCTTCCTTCAAACCAATCTGCGACAGACGACGGTTAGCGATGAACTTCAGGTAGTCCTCCATCATCGCCGCGTTCATGCCCAGTACGCCGCGAGGCATGGTGTCGCGGGCGTATTCGATCTCCAGCTGCGTACCCTGCAGGATCATCTGGGTTGCTTCTTCCTTCATTTCGGCATCCCACAGGTGTGGGTTTTCGATTTTGATCTGGTTGATCACGTCGATGCCGAAGTTCAGGTGCATGGATTCGTCGCGCAGGATGTACTGGAACTGCTCGGCGACGCCGGTCATTTTGTTGCGGCGGCCCATGGACAGGATCTGGGTGAAGCCGCAGTAGAAGAAGATGCCTTCCAGAACGCAGTAGTAGGCGATCAGGTTGCGCAGCAGTTCTTTGTCGGTGTCCGGGGTGCCGGTTTCGAACTTCGGATCGGAGATCGAACGGGTGTACTTCAGGCCCCAGGCTGCCTTTTTCGCGACCGACGGGATCTCGTGGTACATGTTGAAGATCTCGCCTTCATCCATGGCCAGCGATTCGATGCAGTACTGGTAGGCGTGGGTGTGGATTGCCTCTTCGAAGGCCTGGCGCAGGATGTACTGGCGGCATTCCGGGTTGGTGATCAGGCGGTACACGGCCAGCACCAGGTTGTTGGCAACCAGGGAGTCGGCGGTGGAGAAGAAGCCGAGGTTGCGCATCACGATGCGGCGCTCGTCGTCGGTCAGGCCTTCCGGGTTTTTCCAGAGGGCGATGTCGGCGGTCATGTTGACTTCTTGCGGCATCCAGTGGTTTGCGCAGCCGTCCAGGTACTTCTGCCAGGCCCAGTCGTACTTGAAAGGTACGAGTTGGTTGAGGTCGGCGCGGCAGTTGATCATGCGCTTTTCGTCAACGGCGACACGGGCGGAGGCGCCTTCGAGTTCGGCGAGGCCTTCGGCGACGTCGAGGGAATCCAGTGCTGCCTTGGCGCGGGCCACGGCGGCCGAGTCGTCGGCGGTCACGGCGCGGGCTTCCAGCGCTGCGGCACCGCCGGCGCTGTCGAGGCGGTCCATGTTGGCTTCAGTAGCGTGGCCGGCGTTGGCGCCTTTCACTGCTGCTACTTCACTGTCTTCTTTGTCGAATTCGTCCCAGCTCAGCATGACGTGTCGTCTCCTGCGTGAGGGCCTGTCGCCCCGTGTGAAACCTGATTGGTTGGTTTTTCACACGGTCGTACAGACCGCGTTGGATCTTAAGGAATCGTTTTTTGCAGCAGCTAAGGCAGGCAATAAAACAGAATTTTGTACGGGTTTCCGAGAGCCTCTGACGGGCGCAGATCAGCGTTGACGCTGCTGCGGGGCTTCAGAATGGCTTTTGTTCCCTGTAAGGGAATATTGCTGACCCGATTAGGGCGGCATTATAGGGAAAAAAACACGGCTGTGCTGAGGCGAATCCGCGCATGGAGCGGTCGAGGAGGCTGGTTTTTCGATGAGAGTGCGGGTTTACAGGGCTTTGCCGGGGATAGATTTTTTTTCGTAAAAATCTCGCGATTGTGGATTTGCTCAAAAAACGAACAAAAAAACCGGTTTTTCACTACATCTAGTGTTTTGCAAGCATTTTTGACGACTCCAGACACAACTGAGCCCGACCGAAGCCGGGCTGGAATCGACCCTCAAATGAGGCGCTGAGCGGTCCGATTCGGTGCAGTCTCGATCATCAATTGGTGCAGCCGTTACCCATGACGCTGTAGCGCAGGATGTGACGCTGACCCTTGGAGTCGTCGTATTCCATTTTCATCGGAACAACTTCGCAGACGTTTGGAACTTCGCTCATGGAAACTACGTTGGCGATGTCCAGGTGAGTCGAGTAAGTGTATTCCTCGATAGCCGGTTGTTGTTGTGCGACATCAGTCGGGACCTCGTCTGCCATGGCGGTTGCGCACAGACTGCTGAGGGCCAGAACCAATAAAGCTTTCATTTCAGATTTACCTTTCTGAGGTCGAGTGGGGTCACGCAACCTTTTTAGGGTTGCGTGTGGAACTTCATCATTTGCAGTTATTACTTGAGAGCTGGATTAACGGCCTTCGTGGGGGCTGTAACGTTGTTAATCGCGTTTGCCTTGTCGGCGAGGTGGATTTTAGGGAGGAGGGGTGGGGGTAAACAGGTGGGGTTTTGATAAACACTTTTCGCGGTTTTGGTAACAATCGCCGCAAAACACCAAAAATCCCCTGTAGGAGCTGCCGAAGGCTGCGATCTTTTGATCCTGTTTTTAAAGGGCAAGATCAAAAGATCGCAGCCTTCGGCAGCTCCTACAGGGGTGGGGGTCTTGAGGGCGCAGGGCTTGTTACTACCATCGTCGAATGGTTCTATGGGCCCGGCCCGGCTACAACGGGGTCATACAAAAACAACTATTTCACCGAGGTAAGAAAGATGAGTGCGGCTTCTCTGTATCCCGTTCGTCCCGAGGTTCTGGCCAATACGCTGACTGACGAGGCGACCTACAAAGCCATGTACCAGCAGTCGGTCGTCAACCCTGACGGTTTCTGGCGCGAGCAAGCCAAGCGCCTCGACTGGATCAAGCCTTTCACCACGGTGAAGCAGACTTCTTTCGACGATCACCATGTCGACATCAAATGGTTCGCCGACGGCACCCTGAACGTTTCCTACAACTGCCTCGACCGTCATCTGGCCGAGCGCGGCGACCAAGTCGCAATCATCTGGGAAGGCGATGACCCTTCCGAAAGCCGCAACATCACCTACCGCGAACTCCACGAACAAGTCTGCAAACTGGCCAACGCCCTGCGTGGTCAGGACGTGCACCGCGGCGACGTGGTGACTATCTATATGCCGATGATCCCCGAAGCCGTGGTCGCCATGCTGGCCTGCACGCGGATCGGCGCGATTCACTCGGTGGTGTTCGGCGGCTTCTCGCCGGAAGCGCTGGCGGGGCGGATCATCGATTGCAAATCGAAAGTGGTGATCACTGCTGACGAAGGCATTCGCGCCGGCAAGAAGATCTCGCTGAAAGCCAACGTCGACGATGCGCTGACCAATCCGGAAACCAGCAGCATCCAGAAAGTCATCGTGTGCAAGCGCACCGGTGGCGACATCAAGTGGAACCAGCATCGCGACATCTGGTACGAAGACCTGATGAAAGTGGCGGGCACCGTCTGCGCGCCGAAAGAGATGGGCGCTGAAGAGGCGCTGTTCATCCTTTACACCTCCGGCTCCACCGGCAAGCCGAAGGGCGTGCAGCACACCACCGGCGGTTATCTGCTGTATGCGGCAATGACCCACGAGCGCGTGTTCGACTACCGTCCGGGCGAAGTCTATTGGTGCACCGCCGACGTCGGCTGGGTCACCGGTCACAGTTACATCGTCTATGGCCCGCTGGCCAATGGCGCGACCACCCTGCTGTTCGAAGGCGTGCCGAACTACCCGGACATCACCCGGGTAGCGAAGATCGTCGACAAGCACAAGGTCAACATCCTCTACACCGCGCCGACCGCGATCCGCGCGATGATGGCTTCGGGCACCGCCGCCGTTGAAGGCGCGGATGGCAGCAGTCTGCGTCTGCTCGGTTCGGTGGGCGAGCCGATCAATCCGGAAGCCTGGGACTGGTACTACAAGAATGTCGGCAAGTCGCGTTGCCCGATCGTCGATACCTGGTGGCAGACCGAAACCGGCGGCAACATGATGAGCCCACTGCCGGGGGCGCATGCGCTGAAGCCGGGGTCGGCGGCACGTCCGTTCTTCGGCGTGGTACCGGCGCTGGTCGACAACCTCGGCAACATCATCGAGGGCGAGGCCGAGGGCAATCTGGTGATTCTCGACTCGTGGCCGGGTCAGGCGCGTACGCTGTATGGCGATCATGACCGCTTTGTCGACACCTACTTCAAGACCTTCCGGGGCATGTACTTCACCGGTGACGGTGCGCGGCGTGACGCTGATGGTTACTACTGGATCACCGGACGTGTGGACGACGTGCTCAACGTCTCCGGCCACCGCATGGGCACCGCCGAGATCGAAAGCGCCATGGTTGCGCACCCGAAAGTCGCCGAAGCGGCGGTGGTCGGTGTGCCGCACGACATCAAGGGGCAGGGCATTTATGTCTATGTCACCTTGAAGAATGGTGAAGAGCCGAGTGAGCAACTGCGTCTGGAGCTGAAGAACTGGGTGCGCAAAGAGATCGGCCCGATTGCTTCGCCGGATGTGATCCAGTGGGCACCGGGGCTGCCGAAGACCCGTTCGGGCAAGATCATGCGGCGGATTCTGCGCAAGATTGCTACGGCTGAGTACGATGGGTTGGGGGACATCTCGACCCTGGCGGATCCGGGTGTGGTGCAGCATTTGATCGATACGCACAAGACGATGAATGTGGCGTAAGCGTTAGCTCTGTAGAAGCCCTGCCCGGTGATGCCGGGCGGGGCTTTTTTGTGTCTGGGGTGGTGTGGTGGCTGTGCTGGCCTCTTCGCGAGCAAGCCCGCTCCCACAGGTTGATGTGTGTTCTGTCTGGAAGAATGCAATCCAGCTGGGGTTTTGTGGTGGCTGTGCTGGCCTCTTCGCGAGCAAGCCCGCTCCCACAGGTTGATGTGTGTTCTGTCTGGAAGAATGCAATCCAGCTGGGGTTTTGTGGTGGCTGTGCTGGCCTCTTCGCGAGCAAGCTCGCTCCCACAGGTTGATCGCGGTCCGTCTGAAAGAATGCAGGGCCACTGTGGGAGCGGGCTTGCTCGCGAAGGCGATCTGTCAGACGCCGCAGTAATCCCCTGTCAGAAACCCAACCCACCCAACCAATAATTATCGATTTCCTGCGCAAGCCCTTTCCCGCTGTTACCCGCACTCATCCGAGTAACCAAATGTGTAACCGCCCGCCCCGCCGCGGGGCGAAGGGAAACGCAATGCCCCGTTTTAGAGCCTTAAAACCCCCAGTGAAAAATAAGACACAACGCTGCGCTTGCCGGATTAGAAGGGTTTGCGAATAATAGGCCCGCAATTTGCAGCATAGATCGGTTCACTGTCTTTCGCTCTTGCATGAATTTGCAAGGCTGTCAATGCGCTCAAGCGGGTTTCTCTGTGCATCTGTAATTAGTTGTCGCATTGAAGAAATATCGGCTTCGGGCCTGTCGTTAGAATGCCGATCACTCGCTCATCGTGGCTGACGTTGAAACCCCCGAGGGTTTCAATGGGAAATTTCCCACCGATGCTGCGCCGCTTTCCCGATTCACCCATTCGCATATTGGGCTGTCGCTCACTCTGCCGTTTTTGCCCTTTACCGATGGAGTCCCAAGATGAAGAAACTTGTGCTGCTTGGCGCCCTGGCACTGTCCGTGCTGTCGCTGAATTCCTTCGCTGATGAAAAACCTCTGAAGATCGGTATCGAAGCGGCTTACCCTCCGTTCGCTTCCAAAGCGCCGGATGGCAGCATCGTCGGTTTCGACTACGACATCGGCAACGCCCTGTGCGAGCAGATGCAGGTCAAGTGTGTGTGGGTCGAGCAAGAGTTCGACGGTCTGATCCCGGCACTGAAAGTGCGCAAGATCGACGCGATCCTGTCGTCCATGTCGATCACTGAAGACCGCAAGAAATCCGTGGACTTCACCAACAAGTACTACAACACCCCGGCCCGTCTGGTCATGAAGCAAGGCACCGTTGTCAGCGACAACCTGTCTGAGCTCAAGGGCAAGAACATCGGCGTGCAACGTGGTTCGATCCACGAGCGTTTCGCTCGCGAAGTCCTGGCCCCGCTGGGTGCCGAGATCAAGCCATACGGCTCGCAGAACGAAATCTACCTCGACGTGGCCGCTGGTCGCCTCGACGGTACCGTGGCTGACGCCACCCTTTTGCAGGACGGCTTCCTGAACACTGATGCCGGCAAAGGCTTCGCCTTCGTTGGTCCGCAGTTCACCGACGTCAAATACTTCGGCGACGGCGTGGGCATCGCTGTGCGCAAGGGCGACGCGCTGAAAGACAAGATCAACGCGGCCATCGCGGCCATCCGTGAAAACGGTAAATACAAAGCCATCCAGGACAAGTACTTCGCCTTCGATATCTACGGCAAGTAACACGTCTCTGCGACAAGTCAGAAATGGCGCAAGCAACAGGATCTCTGCGGTTTGCGCCATTTTTTCATCCCAACTTTCGAGGACCTGAATCATGTTGAAAGGCTACGGGGCTGTCATCCTCGATGGCGCATGGCTGACGCTTCAGCTCGCCTTGTCGTCCATGGCCCTGGCCATCGTTCTCGGGCTGATCGGGGTCGCGTTGCGCCTGTCGCCGATTCGTTGGCTGGCGTGGCTGGGCGATCTGTATTCCACGGTGATCCGCGGGATTCCCGACCTGGTGCTGATCCTGCTGATCTTCTACGGCGGTCAGGACTTGCTCAACCGCGTCGCGCCGATGCTCGGCTATGACGACTACATCGACCTGAACCCGCTGGCCGCCGGTATCGGCACCCTCGGTTTCATCTTCGGTGCGTACCTGTCGGAGACGTTCCGTGGCGCGTTCATGGCGATCCCCAAGGGCCAGGCTGAAGCCGGCATGGCCTACGGCATGAGCAGTTTTCAGGTGTTCTTCCGGGTGATGGTGCCGCAGATGATTCGTCTGGCGATCCCTGGTTTCACCAACAACTGGCTGGTGCTGACCAAGGCCACCGCGCTGATTTCAGTGGTCGGTCTGCAAGACATGATGTTCAAGGCCAAGCAGGCGGCGGATGCCACCCGCGAGCCTTTCACCTTCTTCCTCGCAGTGGCGGCGATGTACCTGGTGATTACCAGTGTCTCGTTGCTGGCGCTGCGTCACCTTGAGAAGCGCTACTCGGTAGGCGTAAGGGCGGCTGATCTATGATCTTCGACTACAACGTCATTTGGGAGGCCATGCCGCTGTACCTCGGCGGCCTGCTGACCACCCTCAAACTGCTCGCGCTGTCGCTGTTGTTCGGTCTGTTGGCGGCACTGCCGCTGGGCCTGATGCGCGTCTCCAAGAACCCGATCGTCAACGGCTCCGCGTGGCTCTACACCTACGTGATTCGCGGCACGCCGATGCTGGTGCAGCTGTTCCTGATCTACTACGGCCTGGCGCAGTTCGAAGCAGTACGTGAAAGCTTCTTGTGGCCGTGGCTGTCCAGCGCAACGTTCTGTGCGTGCCTGGCGTTCGCGATCAACACCAGCGCCTACACCGCCGAGATCATTGCCGGCAGCCTCAAGGCCACGCCGAACGGCGAGATCGAAGCCGCCAAGGCCATGGGCATGTCGCGCTTCAAACTGTACAAGCGCATCCTGTTGCCATCGGCCCTGCGCCGGGCGCTGCCGCAGTACAGCAACGAAGTGATCATGATGCTGCAGACCACCAGCCTGGCGTCCATCGTGACCCTGATCGACATCACCGGCGCGGCCCGTACCGTCAACGCGCAGTACTACCTGCCGTTCGAGGCGTACATCACCGCCGGCGTGTTCTACCTGTGCCTGACCTTCATTCTGGTGAAGCTGTTCAAGCTGGCCGAGCGCCGCTGGTTGAGCTACCTGGCCCCGCGGAAGCACTGATATGGAACGCATCGACCACGTATTGCCGTGGAGCCACCTGGGCAGCGAGCGCAAGATCTCGGTCTTCCGCTTCGGCAGCGGCGAGCGCAAGGCTTACATCCAGGCCAGCCTGCACGCTGACGAACTGCCGGGCATGCGCACCGCCTGGGAGCTGAAAAAGCGCCTCGGCGAACTCGAAGCCCAAGGCCTGCTCAACGGTGTGATCGAACTGGTGCCGGTCGCCAACCCGCTGGGCCTCGGCCAATTGCTGCAAGGCAATCATCAGGGGCGTTTCGAGGCGGGCAGCGGCAAGAATTTCAACCGTGATTTCGTCGAGCTGAGCGCGCCGGTTGCGGCGGCGCTGGCCGACCGTCTCGGTGACGATCCACACGCCAACATTCGCCTGATCCGTCAGGCCATGGCTGATCATCTGGCGGCACTGCCCGAGGCGAGCAGCCAGTTGCAAGGCATGCAGCGCGTTTTGCTCAGCCACGCCTGCACCGCCGACGTGGTGCTCGATCTGCATTGCGACGCTGAAGCCGCGCTGCATATGTATGCGCTGCCGCAGCACTGGCCGCAGTGGCGTTCGCTGGCCGCGCACCTGAATGTGAAGGTCGGTTTGCTGGCGGAAGATTCCGGCGGCAGCTCCTTCGATGAAGCGTGCTCGTTGCCGTGGCTGCGCCTGTCGCGGCAGTTCCCGGACGCGCAGATTCCGCTGGCGTGCCTGGCGACTACCGTCGAGCTCGGCGGTCAGGCCAATACCGACCGCGCGGATGCGGTGGCCTGGGCCGAAGGCATTCTGGCGTTCCTTGCCGAGCAGGGCCTGATCACGGGCGAGTGGCCGAAGCCGGCCAACGAAGCGTGCGAAGGCATGCCGTTCGAAGGCACTGAATTACTGTTGGCACCGCACCCCGGTGTGGTGAGTTTTCTGCGTAAACCCGGCGAGTGGGTTGACGCCGGGGATGAGATTTTCGAAGTGATCGACCCTGTGTCCGATCGGGTCAGCACGGTGTGTGCTGGTACGTCCGGGGTGCTGTTTGCCATTGAACGGCTGCGCTATGCCCAACCCGGTTTCTGGCTGGCCAAGGTGGCGGGGCGCGAAGCGCTGCGTCACGGGCGCTTGCTCAACGACTGACTGACTGTTTTTGTGAGAACCGACCGCATGTACAAACTTGAAGTCCAAGACCTGCATAAACGCTATGGCAGTCACGAAGTGCTCAAGGGCGTGTCCCTGAAAGCGGCAGCCGGCGATGTGATCAGCATCATCGGCTCCAGTGGCTCCGGCAAAAGTACTTTCCTGCGCTGCATCAACCTGCTTGAGCAGCCGCACGCGGGCAAGATCCTGCTCAACAACGAAGAGCTGAAGCTGGTGGCGAACAAGGACGGCGCGCTGAAAGCCGCTGATCCGAAACAGCTGCAACGCATGCGCTCGCGCCTGTCGATGGTGTTCCAGCATTTCAACCTGTGGTCGCACATGACCGCGCTGGAAAACATCATGGAAGCGCCGGTCCACGTACTGGGCGTGTCCAAGGCTGAAGCGCGCGAGAAGGCCGAGCACTACCTGAACAAGGTTGGCGTGGCCCATCGTAAAGATGCGTTCCCGGGGCACATGTCCGGTGGCGAGCAGCAGCGTGTGGCGATCGCCCGTGCGCTGGCGATGGAGCCGGAAGTGATGCTGTTCGACGAGCCGACTTCGGCCCTCGACCCGGAGCTGGTTGGCGACGTGCTGAAAGTGATGCAAGCGCTGGCTCAGGAAGGCCGCACCATGGTCGTGGTCACGCACGAAATGGGCTTCGCCCGTGAAGTGTCGAACCAGTTGGTGTTCCTGCACAAAGGTGTGGTGGAAGAGAGCGGCAACCCGCGCGAAGTGCTGGTCAATCCGCAATCCGAGCGCTTGCAACAATTCCTGTCGGGTAGCCTCAAGTAATCGCTCCCGTTATGCACCAAATTAGGTCATGCTTCGCGACCTGAAGACTTGCTCGGCCCTCTGTGGGAGCGGGCTTGCTCGCGAAAGCGGTGTTTCAGTCGACATCATTGGTGTCTGATCTACCGCATTCGCGAGCAAGCCCGCTCCCACAATGGATCTGCGACAGTTTCGATTACGGGCTAGCATTGGCCCTTGCCTCATCACCGTTCTTCGTTTCGGATTGCCCGCCCATGACTGCCCATCGAATTGGTTTCCTGATTTGGCCCAGCACTAAAGCTCTGACGCTGGCGCTGGCGGAGGAGGCCTTGCGTGTTGCTCAGCGGGTGCACCCGGAGGTGGTTTACGAGCTGTCGTTCCTGCAGGCCGAAGCCAGCACCGAAGCCACGGCCGAAGGCGCCTGGCAACTGCCCGGCGAGGCCTGGACCGGCAAGCTGGAACACTTCCAGAAACTGTTCCTGCTCGCCGACGAGCCGCCGACCACCCTGGCCCCGGCACTCAACAGCGCGCTCAAGCAACTGGTGCGTGCCGGTTGCGTGATCGGTGGCCTGTCGGCGGGCGTGTATCCGTTGGCGCAACTCGGTCTGCTCGACGGCTACCGCGCGGCCGTGCACTGGCGCTGGCAGGACGATTTCGCCGAGCGCTTCCCGAAAGTCATCGCCACCAGTCACCTGTTCGACTGGGATCGCGATCGCCTGACCGCGTGTGGCGGCATGTCGGTTCTCGACCTGCTGCTGGCGGTGCTGGCCCGTGATCATGGGGCAGAACTGGCCGGTGCGGTCTCCGAAGAACTGGTGGTCGAGCGCATCCGCGAGGGCGGCGAGCGTCAGCGCATCCCATTGCAGAACCGCCTCGGTTCCAGCCATCCGAAGCTCACGCAAGCCGTGTTGCTGATGGAAGCCAATATCGAAGAGCCGCTGACCACCGACGAAATCGCCCAGCACGTGTGCGTGTCCCGTCGGCAGCTGGAGCGGATCTTCAAGCAATACCTCAACCGCGTGCCGAGCCAGTACTACCTGGAACTGCGCCTGAACAAGGCCCGGCAGATGTTGATGCAGACCAGCAAGTCGATCATCCAGATCGGCCTGTCCTGCGGTTTCTCCTCGGGGCCGCATTTCTCCAGTGCCTATCGCAACTTCTTCGGCGCCACGCCGCGGGAAGATCGCAACCAGCGGCGCAGCAGCAGTCCGTTCGAACTGTCGTCGGTGCCGCCGGAGCGCGGTTGAGCGTCCCGGCCAATCGCGCTGAACATCACTCGTCGGCTTCGGATTCTTCGGACGTCGACACCTCCATTTCCGCCCGGTCGATGACCGCCTCCACGCCAAAGTCGATGCGGTATTTTCTGAAGTAGGCGATCAGCCGTTGAATGCTGATTTCAGAGAGCGGGTTGTCCCGCAGGTTGATTTTGTCTGCGCGCTCCTCGGGCAGTTCAAGGATGTCGCTGGGGATATCGCTGATGGCGTTGCCATCCAGCGCGACGACATCCAGATGTTCGAGTTGCAGCAAGCCACGGGGCAGGCCGGTAATGCCGGTGTTGTCCAGCAGCAGAGTCGACAGGTCGCTCATCTGGCTGACATCCGGAACTTCTCCCAGTGGGTTGTCGCTCAGATCCAGATGATCCAGACGCTCCATTTGCGCCAGCTCCAGAGCCGTTTCGCGGGTCAGGGTGATGTGGCATTCCGAGAGCGACAGGTAGCTGAGGTCGGCCATCCGGAATATCGCCGCAGGAATCTGTTCGAGCCGGAACTGGTAGAGCGTCAGCGCCTTCAGGTTGGGAAAGGTCTGCAGAAACTCCGCAGTGCCGGAGGTGTGTCCCGGTCGGCTCCTCATGTAGAGATGCGTGAGGTGGGAAAAGTCAGCGTTGAGCGCGGGCAGATCACCGCTGATGGTCATGGACAGGTTCAGGTCGTAGAGCGGTTGGCTGTCCTGATCAAATTCATCCTGTTCGGTTTCCCGGCGCCAGCTCTGTTCGATGCGGTTCTTGAATTCGAGGCGTGCTTCCTGCTCGTTCAGTACCTCTTCGAGGGTAAAGGGTTCGCCACTGATCGGATGCAGCAAGGGGTGTTCGGTGCTCCAGTCGGCGAGGCTGTCGCTCATGTTGCGAAACTCGGACTCGCGGCGCGTCAGCTCGACTCGGCCCTCAGCCAGCGTGCCGGGCAGCAGGTAGAAGAGCTCGCTGGCCTGTTCCTGATCCATCTGGGTGTACAGCGCTTGTACGCGCTGCAGGTCGGCGGTCTCGGCCAGTACGCCGAAGTCCTGACGGGTTTGATTGAAGTGATGTTTGATCCGTTCGCGGTCTGCGGCACCGATCGGGTTACCCCCGAGGTCGAAGCCCTCCGGAATGTTGTTGGGCAGTTCGAAAAGTGCCGGGGGTAACGCTTCGATCGCGTTGTCATTGAGCAATGCGGTGCGCAGTTGCTGGCGCGACAACAGGCCGGCCGGCAGCGTCGAAATGCCGGTTTCCGAGACGTCGATGTAACTCAGCCTGGCCATTCTCTCGACGTTGGGCGCAAGGCCCAGCGGGTTATGGAACAGGTCGAGGATTTTCAGATTTGTCTGGGCTGCCAGTGTTGCTTGAGTTTCGGGCGTCAGGGTAATGCCGCACTCGCTGAGCACCAGTTCGCGCAGTTGCGGTGAACGGTTGATGGCTTGCGGCAGTTCGCCCAGAGGCATGCTGCGCAACACCAGGCGCCGCAGGCCGGAGAAGTTGTTGAGGAACCTGTGCACCCCCCGAGTGCCGGCGACACCTTCGATCGTCAGGTAATCCACGTGACTGAAATTGACCTCCACTTGCGGCAGCTCGCCGAGAATCGGATGGGACAGGCGCAGGTCGATCGTGTGCTCGGTGTCTTCCGGCAGCACCACCTGTTGCTTCCAGCAGTCGATGAGGTCGACGCGCATTTGCCGTCGGCGCTGGCGCTGGATGGCGTACTGCTCGGTGTTGAGCTGGACCCCGGTTTCCGGGTGCACTTGGGGCACCGCATCGACCCACGGATCAAGGACTGCGACCAGGCGCTGACGCTCGGTGATCAACCGGTACAGCTCGCTGCGCGGGCCATTCGGGTGGCGTTGCAGGCGGGTGACAAATTCTTCCAGCTCTTCCGGAAGCAAGTGCGGCAGCAGCCAGTGCGCGTGTGTTTGCAAGGTCGGCGTGTCGGTGGGCATGCGCCGATGGCCGGTGGCGCCTCCGCGCAAGCGCATGATCGTCGGGTCGTAGGCAGGTTTGCGGTTCGGGTTTTGTGCGAGCAGTGCCAGTAGCGTTTCCCGGGGCAACGAGTGTTGGCGAATCAGCTGTTCGAACTCGGTCATTTCGCCAGTGCCGATGTTCAGCGCCGAGCGCTCGGTGTCTGGCAAGGCTTGCAGCAGGCTGGAGGACAGTGAGCCGGAGGTGCGCAGTGGTTGGTCGGTCTCATCGAAGGGCTGATAATCACCCTGTTCAGTCAGCACCAGTGTCCTGCGAATGGTAGCGCTCTGCGGGCCAATGCTGTCGAGCAGGCGCCCGTTGCGGCTGTAATGCCTGACCTCAAGGCGCAACGAATCCGACCAGCCCGGCAGGCGTGGCAGTGTGTGCAGGATCAGGCGATCCGTGTCGAGATTGTGCGCTGTGGCTTTCAGCGTCAGGCCCTCCAGGGCTCGGCTTGCGCGCACTTGCAGGCGCGCCTCCTGAGTCAGTTCGACCAGACGCTGGGACAGCGTCGAGCGCTGTAGTTGCTGGCACTCGGCGTCACTCGCGGTTTCGACGATTGCCTGGGCCAGATGCCTGGGCAGGTCGGGTTCGGCGTCCATCAATGCCTGGGTCAGCGCGCCGGCACCCCGTTGCAGTTGGCGATAGCGATCTTCGAACAGGCGTTGGCGCTGCTGTTGCGCCAGTTCGGCAACGGTTTGGCGCAGGCGCGTGGCAGCCGCCTCTGGTGTGGGGGCCGGTGCCTGCGGTGCTTCGCCCAGCAGTGTGTTTCTTTGTGCAGGGGTCAGACGTCGCAGCCAGGTTTTCAGCAGGTCGCCATCGTCCAGCCGTGTTCCTTCAATCTGGATGAATGGCACATCGGCGACGGGACTGCGCCACAGGGTTCGCCCCTGGCGATCAATCAGTTTCAGGCCGCAGTCGGCGGGCCAGTGGCCGTGGTCAAACAGCAGTTGCAGTTGGCTGGCGGGATCGGCCTTGAGGTAGTCCTCGGCACGGTGGCTGCCGACCTGTTCGATGAACAATTGAAGGTCCTGGTCGATCTGCCAGCGTTCGAGCGTGTCGACCAGCAGCGGTGGCAACTGACCGAGCTCGACATGCATCTGGCGCAAGGCGTTTTCTTCGCAGCCGCTGATGTTCAGCAGGCGTTCTTGCAGCTCGGCGGGAAGACGCTGCATCAACGGGCTGCTGCGGCTCAGCACGGTGGCGCGGTCCCAGCCCAGTGGCTGGTCGAGTTCGGTTTGCCAGGCGCCGGCGGCGTTGTGCCGCAGGGCCGGTTTGTAGGCCTCGGGACGCGTCGGATGGTCGATGCGATGCGCGCCCGTTTCGGCGGCGCGGCTGACGGCATAGCGCTTTTGTCCCAGGGGCAGCAGGGTTTTGCCTTGGTGGTGTTGCAGGCCCAATGCGTCGATTTGCAGGTCTTTGGGCAAGGCGCCGGGCAATTCGTAGGGGCGCAGGTCGGGCTTCCAGTAGAGGGTCTTGCCATTCGCGGCCTTCACCGGAATGAAGCGGTCGATGAACTTGACGACATCGCTCGGCAGCAGCGCGCGAAACTCGCCGGCCGTGATGACGCCTCCGGCTGCAAAGGTGCCGACTTGCACAACGGATTCCACGGCGCCCATGAAGTGCCCGAGGGCTTCACGTGGCAGTCCTTCGGCCCAGTCGACGATACTTTCGAACGCCTCGTCGAGCATCTGGTAGGCGGTGTAGGCGAGCATCAGTTCACCGAGAAACGGCACGAATGGCAGGGCGACGAAAGCGACGATATTGAGCAGGGTCTGGGCGATTTCGGTGAAGGAATCCCAGAGTGCCCAGCGCGCTTTGCGATCGACCGTGGCGGTCGAAACGGCGACGACGCGGGCATCGTTGAGCATCTTGTCGAGCTTGCGTTGGTACAGATACGTGAATAGCTCAGCGCGAATCGGGGTCGCGGCTATTTGCAGGAGCGGGCGTTCAGTCGAGGTCTCGCGCCAGGTGGGGCGCGGGTCGCCGGTCTGTACCGGTTGCCAGGTGACAGGGCCGAGGAGGTTGTTCAACCGGCCGAAAAAATGACCGCGCTCGGCATGCTCGATAAAGCGGCTGAAAAAGGCCTGGTATTGCGGATCGCGCAGGCGCTGGGCCAGCTCCTCGGTGAAGGCGCCGGTGCTGGCGTACTCCTTGATCGGGTGCAGCGGGTCATCGGGAATGTACACCACCACCCGCGCTGGCGCGTTTGCTGCTTCAAGGTTCGGCGCGAACAGCGCGATGCCGGTCAGGCTGGCGTCCAGCATCGTCAGCGCATGGCATTGCCACGCCTGACGATTGAGGCGCAAATGCTGCAAGCCATCGAGCAGGCCGAGAATAAGGCGATGCACATCGGCACCGAGGTTTTTTTGCATGTAGGCCATCTGCAGGGCAGCGACCAGCGCGGCTTTTTCGCTTGCGTAGACTCTGGCTTGCAGCACCGCCGCGACCAGCGGATTGCTCAAGCCCAGGTTGTCTTGCAGATACACGCTGTAGCGCCGGCCGATATCCAGTTCGCGGCACAGGCGGGTGAAGGCGATGATCGGCATCGACTCAAGCATGCCCGGCAATAGGCGGAACCGGCCTTCGGGTGAAGGCTGGCTGATATAGGCCGAAGCGGGTTCGAAAGCGTCATCGGTGGTCTCGCTGCTTTCAAAATTGTGCAGCGCGGCGTCCAGCAGCGAGACGGTCCAGGTGCGCGCGGCGCCCGATTTGATTCGCAGCCACGGAACATGAGCTGGCAGGTACAGGCGCAGGAAAACCTGTCTGACATCCAGCAGCAGGCCAAAGCGTTTTTGCAGCTCGGCGCGCAGTAACGGTTCGGCGAAGGTTTTGGCGTCTTGCAGGCGTACAAGGCTTTGCTCGACTCGGTTGTGTGCAGTCCAGTGCGCGGCATTCAGCGTGCGCAGCTTTTCATGGTCGTTGCGCGATGCTCGCACGAGGCTGACGGGCAGTAGAGGACTGGCCTGTTTCAAAGCTTCGCGCTTGTGTGCTGCAGCCTTGCTCAACCATGTCGGAATGGCTTGGAGCAGCGGTTGATAGTGTGCGTCCTGCCGGGGAAGCAGCAGTGCGTCGGGCAGTGTCGCGAGGGTGGAGGTGGTTTCGTGAATCATGGGGTGAGGCCATTTGCCTGGGAAAGGTCCATAGCAAACACCGGCCATTGATTCGATGTGCGGTACATATATACCGCACCCCATAAAACTCTCTTGCGTAAGATCCCGAGTACGTCTGCGCAAACGGCGGCGTGCAGTTTAAACTGCGCCTTTGCGACGCTATATGTCGCATTGCCGTAAACCCGGGAAAATCCGGGGTTTGCGCTATAAGAAGTTGTCGCTTGGCGGCAAGGCCGGGCTGAAAACTGTCCTTACAATCCCCCCATCGCTCGCCAGTTTCAGGCGGGTGGCCCTCATCAGGAGACTCCGATGTCCGTTGAGCACGCTGCGGTACAACGCGCCGATTTCGACCAGGTAATGGTTCCCAACTACGCGCCTGCCGCTTTCATTCCGGTGCGTGGCGCCGGTTCCCGCGTCTGGGATCAGGCCGGCCGCGAGCTGATCGACTTTGCCGGCGGCATCGCCGTTAACGTATTGGGCCATGCGCATCCGGCGCTGGTCGGTGCCTTGACCGAGCAAGCGAACAAGCTGTGGCACGTATCCAACGTGTTCACCAACGAGCCGGCCCTGCGCCTGGCGCACAAGCTGATCGACGCCACGTTCGCCGAGCGCGTGTTCTTCTGCAACTCCGGCGCTGAAGCCAACGAGGCCGCATTCAAGCTGGCCCGTCGCGTGGCGTTCGACCGTTTCGGCAGCGAGAAGTACGAGATCATCGCCGCGCTCAACAGCTTCCACGGCCGTACCCTGTTCACCGTCAACGTCGGTGGCCAGTCGAAGTACTCCGACGGTTTCGGTCCGAAAATCACCGGCATCACCCACGTCCCTTACAACGACCTGGCCGCGCTGAAAGCGGCGGTTTCCGACAAGACCTGTGCGGTCGTGCTCGAACCGATCCAGGGCGAGGGCGGTGTACTGCCGGCCGAGCTGGCTTACCTGCAAGGTGCCCGCGAACTGTGCGACGCGAACAACGCGCTGCTGGTGTTCGACGAAGTGCAGACCGGCATGGGCCGTACCGGCCACCTGTTCGCCTATCAGCATTACGGCGTGACCCCGGACATCCTGACCAGCGCCAAGAGCCTGGGCGGTGGTTTCCCGATCGCCGCGATGCTGACCACCGAAGCGCTGGCCAAGCATCTGGTCGTCGGCACCCACGGCACCACCTACGGCGGCAACCCGCTGGCGTGCGCCGTCGCCGAGGCAGTGATCGACGTGATCAACACCCCTGAGGTGCTGAACGGCGTCAACGCCAAGCACGACAAATTCAAGACCCGTCTGCAGCAGATCGGCGAGAAGTACGGCCTGTTCACTCAGGTGCGTGGCCTCGGTCTGTTGATCGGTTGTGTGCTGAGCGAAGCCTGGAAAGGCAAGGCCAAGGACATCTTCAACGCCGCTGAAAAAGAAGGCCTGATGATTCTGCAGGCCGGCCCGGACGTGATTCGTTTCGCCCCGAGCCTGGTGGTGGAAGATGCCGATATCGACGCCGGTCTGGACCGCTTCGAACGCGCCGCAGCAACACTGACGCAAGCCTGATAGACCCTTCGACGCCCGAGGATTTGGGCGTCGAACCCAATTTTTGATACCGGGCAATATCAAATGTGGGAGCGGGCTTGCTCGCGAATGCGGTGTGTCAGTCGACATCTACGCTGACTGATACACCGCATTCGCGAGCAAGCCCGCTCCCACAATGTTCGGTGTTTTTTCTGTGATTTTTATAAGAGAAAGGAGTGACACCATGCTGGTGATGCGCCCTGCGCAAATGGCTGATCTGGGCGAGGTACAGCGTCTGGCCGCGGACAGCCCGATTGGTGTCACTTCCTTGCCGGATGACGTGGAACGCCTGAGCGACAAGATCGCCGCAAGCGAAGCCTCGTTCGCCGCCGAAGTGAGCTTCAACGGTGAAGAGAGCTACTTCTTCGTCCTCGAAGACACCGCCACCGGCAAACTGGTCGGCTGCTCGGCGATCGTTGCCTCGGCCGGTTACTCGGAGCCGTTCTACAGCTTCCGCAACGAGACCTTCGTCCACGCGTCCCGCGAGCTGAAGATCCACAACAAGATCCACGTGCTCTCGCAATGCCATGACCTGACCGGCAACAGCCTGCTGACCAGTTTCTACGTGCAACGCGAGCTGGTCGGTTCGCCGTGGTCTGAGCTCAACTCCCGTGGTCGCTTGCTGTTTGTCGCCAGCCACCCGGAGCGTTTCGCTGATTCGGTGGTGACCGAGATCGTCGGCTACAGCGACGAGAACGGCGACTCGCCGTTCTGGGATGCCATCGGTCGCAACTTCTTCGACCTCAACTACGCCGAGGCCGAGCGCCTGTGCGGCCTGAAGAGCCGCACGTTCCTCGCCGAGCTGATGCCGCATTACCCGATCTACGTGCCGCTGCTGCCGGACTCCGCTCAAGAAGCGATGGGCCAGGTGCACCCGCGTGCGCAGATCACCTTCGACATCCTGATGCGCGAAGGCTTCGAGACCGATCACTACATCGACATTTTCGACGGTGGCCCGACCCTGCATGCGCGTGTTTCGGGGATCCGTTCGATCGCTCAGAGCCGTGTAGTGCCGGTGAAGATCGGCGAGCCGGTCAAAGGCGCCGGGCGCCAGTATCTGGTGGCCAACGCGCAGTTGCAGGATTACCGCGCGGTGCTGCTGGAACTCGATTACGCGCCGGGCAAACCGGTGACCCTGGATCTGGAAGCAGCCGAAGCCTTGGGCGTCGGTGAAGGTGCCAGCGTGCGCCTGGTGGCGGTTTAACGCCTTAGCGAGTTTCACGGGTGGCGAAGGCGGCCCGTTTGAGGAGATAGCATGATTGTTCGTCCCGTACGCAGCAGCGATTTATCCGCGCTGATCGACCTGGCCCGCAGCACCGGCACCGGCCTGACCACTTTGCCGGCCAACGAAGAGCGCCTGACCCACCGGGTCGGCTGGGCCGAGAAGACCTTTCGCGGCGAAGCCGGCCGTGGCGATGCGGACTACCTGTTCGTGCTCGAAGACGACAACGGTCGCGTGGTGGGGATTTCCGCCATCGCCGGCGCGGTCGGTCTGCGTGAGCCGTGGTACAACTTCCGCGTCGGCCTGACCGTCAGCGCCTCGCAAGAGCTGAACATCTATCGCGAGATTCCGACGCTGTTCCTCGCCAACGACCTGACCGGCAACTCCGAGCTGTGCTCGCTGTTCCTGCACGCCGATTACCGCACCGGTCTGAACGGCCGCATGCTGTCCAAGGCGCGCATGCTGTTCATCGCCGAGTTCCCTGAGCTGTTCGGCAACAAGATCATCGCCGAGATGCGCGGCGTCTCCGATGAAGCCGGACGCTCGCCGTTCTGGGAGAGCCTGGGCCGGCACTTCTTCAAGATGGAATTCAGCCAGGCCGATTACCTGACCGGGGTTGGCAACAAGGCGTTCATCGCCGAACTGATGCCGAAATTCCCGCTGTACACCTGCTTCCTGTCACCGGATGCGCGCAACGTCATCGGCCAAGTGCACCCGGACACCGAGCCGGCGCTGGCGATGCTCAAGAGCGAAGGTTTCAGCTATCAGGGTTACGTCGACATCTTCGACGCCGGCCCGGCCATCGAATGCGAAACCAGCAAGATCCGCGCAGTCCGCGACAGCGAAGCGCTGGTGCTGGCGATCGGTACGCCGGGCGATGACGCCACGCCGTTCATCATCCATAACCGCAAGCGCGAAGACTGCCGCATCACAGCTGCGCCGGCCCGTCTGGCCGCTGGCACGCTGGTGGTTGATCCGCAGACCGCCAAACGTCTTCAACTCAACGCCGGCGATCAAGTGCGCGCCGTGGCGTTGTCTGCTGCTCGGGAGTCGAAATAATGAATTCGCTATACATCGCAGGTGAATGGCTGGCCGGTCAGGGTGAAGCCTTTCAGTCGCTGAACCCGGTGACCCAGCAAGTGCTGTGGTCGGGGGAGGGCGCCACCGCCGCTCAGGTCGAGTCCGCCGTGCAGGCTGCGCGTCAGGCGTTTCCGGGCTGGGCGCGGCGTTCGCTGGACGAGCGTATCAGCGTGCTCGAAGCCTTTGCTGCCGCCCTGAAAAACCACAGCGACGAACTGGCCCGCACCATTGGCGAGGAAACCGGCAAGCCTCTGTGGGAGGCTGCGACCGAAGTCACCAGCATGGTCAACAAGATCGCGATTTCGGTGCAGAGCTACCGCGAGCGTACCGGCGAGAAGAGCGGCCCGCTGGGCGACGCCACTGCTGTGTTGCGCCACAAGCCGCACGGTGTGGTTGCAGTGTTCGGCCCTTACAACTTCCCGGGCCACTTGCCGAACGGGCACATTGTGCCGGCACTGCTGGCGGGCAACAGCGTGCTGTTCAAGCCAAGCGAACTGACGCCGAAAGTCGCCGAGCTGACGGTCAAGTGCTGGATCGAAGCCGGTCTGCCGGCCGGTGTGTTGAACCTGCTGCAAGGCGCTCGCGAAACCGGTATCGCGCTGGCCGCGAACCCGGGCATCGACGGTCTGTTTTTCACTGGCTCCAGCCGCACCGGCAATCACCTGCACCAGCAGTTCGCCGGGCGTCCGGACAAGATTCTTGCTTTGGAAATGGGCGGCAACAACCCGCTGGTGGTCGATCAGGTGGCTGATCTGGACGCGGCGGTGTACACGATCATTCAGTCGGCCTTCATCTCCGCCGGTCAGCGCTGCACCTGTGCGCGTCGTCTGCTGGTGCCGCAAGGCGCGTGGGGCGACAGCCTGCTCAAGCGTCTGGTGGAAGTCAGCTCGACGATTGAAGTCGGTGCGTTCGATCAACAGCCGGCGCCGTTCATGGGCTCGGTGATTTCCCTTGGCGCGGCGAAAGCGCTGATGGATGCCCAACAACATCTGCTGGCCAATGGCGCGGTGTCGTTGCTGGAGATGACGCAGCCGCAGGCGCAGTCGGCATTGCTGACCCCGGGCATTCTTGACGTGACGGCGGTGGCCGAGCGTCCGGACGAAGAGCTGTTCGGCCCGTTGCTGCAGGTGATTCGCTACGCCGATTTTGCTGCGGCGATCGCTGAGGCCAACGATACCGCTTATGGTCTGGCGGCGGGTTTGCTGTCGGATTCCGAAGCGCGTTATCAGCAGTTCTGGCTGGAAAGCCGCGCCGGCATCGTCAACTGGAACAAACAGCTGACCGGTGCGGCGAGCAGCGCGCCGTTCGGCGGTGTCGGGGCTTCGGGCAACCATCGCGCCAGCGCCTACTACGCGGCGGATTACTGCGCGTACCCGGTGGCCTCGCTGGAAACGCCGAGCCTGGTGTTGCCTGCGGCCCTGACGCCTGGCATCAAAATGGTGTGATGCCCATTCGCGAGCAAGCTCGCTCCCACAAGGGCGATGAGATCCCTGTGGGAGCGAGCTTGCTCGCGAAGGCCGCGACGCGGTCGCACTGAACAGTTAGTTACTGAAGCCTATAACAACAGATTCTCGTGGAGCCTCGCTGATGAAATCCTATGAAGTCAATTTTGACGGTCTAGTGGGGCCGACCCATAACTACGGCGGTCTGTCCTACGGCAACGTTGCGTCCCAGAGCAACAGCCAGCAGTCCTCGAACCCGAAGGAAGCGGCGCTGCAAGGTCTGGCGAAAATGAAAGCGCTGATGGAAATGGGCTTTCAGCAGGGCGTGCTGGCGCCGCAGGAGCGTCCGGACGTGGCCGCTCTGCGCCGTCTGGGTTTCAGCGGCACCGACGCGCAAGTGATCGAGCGCGCCGCGAAGGAAGCCATGCCGTTGCTGGTTGCCAGTTGCTCGGCGTCGAGCATGTGGGTGGCCAACGCCGCCACCGTCAGCCCGAGTGCCGACACCGCTGACGGTCGCGTGCATTTCACCGCCGCCAACCTCAACTGCAAATACCATCGCAGCATCGAACACCCGACCACCAGCCGCGTGCTCGGCGCGATGTTCGCCGATCAGCAGCACTTCGCCCATCACGCCGCACTGCCAGCCGTTGCGCAGTTCGGTGACGAAGGCGCGGCCAACCACACGCGTTTCTGCCGTGAGTACGGCGAGGCCGGTGTCGAGTTTTTCGTGTTCGGTCGCAGTGCGTTCGACACCCGTTACCCGGCGCCACAGAAGTACCCTGCGCGCCAGACCCTGGAAGCCTCGCAAGCGGTGGCGCGGCTGCACGGTCTGCGTGACGAAGGCGTGGTTTACGCGCAGCAGAACCCGGCGGTGATCGACCAGGGCGTATTCCACAACGACGTGATCGCGGTGGGTAACGGCGAGGTGCTGTTCTATCACGAGGATGCGTTCCTCGACACCGAGCAGATGCTGGCCGAGTTGCAGGGCAAACTGGCCAAGGTCGGCGGCAAGTTCCAGTCGATCTGCGTGCCGCGTTCGGCGGTCACTGTGGACGATGCGGTGCGCTCCTACCTGTTCAACAGCCAGCTGCTGTCGCGTCCGGATGGCTCGATGCTGCTGATCGTGCCGGAAGAATGCCGTGGCAACGAGCGCGTGTGGAACTACCTGCAAGGGCTGACCAGCTCCGGCGGCCTGATCCGCGAAGTGAAAGTCTTCGACCTCAAGCAAAGCATGCAGAACGGCGGTGGCCCGGCGTGCCTGCGACTGCGCGTCGCGCTCAACGAAACCGAGCTGGCGGCCGTCAATCCAGGGGTTATCATGACGGCCCCGTTGTACGGTTCGTTGACCGCATGGGTTGAAAAGCACTACCGCGACCGCCTGAGCGAAACCGATCTGGCGGACCCGCAGTTGCTGCTTGAATGCCGGACGGCACTGGATGAACTGACGCAAATCCTTAAACTGGGCGCGGTTTATCCATTCCAGATCAATTGACGGCCGGCGCGTCGCCTGAACGCGGCGCGCGGCTTGTCTACCCAAGAGAGTAAAAACATGAGCGATTCCCTGCAGCTGATCCTTGAAGACACCGACGGCACGCAACTGCAAACCTCGTGCACCCGCGTCGCGGTCATGTGGCAAGGCAAAGAGCTGTGGATCCAGCAGGACGGCCGTGGCCAACTGCTGATCGGCGTGGACGTCGAGGAAGGTGACGAAGAGTACGCCAACCTGCTGCTGCGCCCATTGGCAACTAATCTGGTAAGTCTGCAACTGGAAATGGAACCGGCTGACCTCGGCGATGACGAGGAACATGTGCACGGCCCGGATTGCAACCACGACCACTAAGGAAACCGCTCTATGCTCGCCCTCGGCAAACTGCTTGAACTGACCCTCGCCGGCCGCGAACCGGCGGAGAAGACTCAACTGACTGTCGAAGGCGTGCGCATGCGCTGGTTGAGCGAGGGTGCGCTGGAAGTCCGGCCACCCGAAGCGCGCGACAATGGCCTGGACCTGCTGCTGTCGGCAGGCATCCACGGCAATGAAACAGCGCCGATCGAGTTGCTCGATCGGCTGCTGCATGACATCGCTCGCGGCGATCTGAAGCCGCGTGCACGCATTCTGTTCCTGTTCGGCAACCCGGAAGCGATTCGCAAAGGCGAGCGCTTCGTCGAGCAGGACGTCAATCGGCTGTTCAACGGCCGGCATGAACAAACCAGCGGTTCCGAAGCCATCCGCGCCTGCGAGCTGGAACGGCTGGCGGCAAGTTTCTTCAGCCTGCCGGATCGTCAGCGCCTGCACTATGACCTGCACACGGCGATTCGTGGTTCGAAGATCGAGCAGTTCGCGCTGTACCCGTGGAAAGAAGGTCGCCAGCATTCGCGCCGCGAACTGGCGCGCCTGCGCGCCGCCGGGATGGAAGCGGTATTGCTGCAGAACAAGCCGTCGATCGTTTTCAGCTCCTACACCTACGACAAGCTCGGCGCCGAGTCCTTCACCCTGGAACTGGGCAAGGCGCGGCCGTTCGGGCAGAACGAAGGGGTGGATGTTTCACGTCTGGAAACCCGTCTGAAGCAGATCATCGAAGGCAATGAGCCGGATCTGGCTGCAGAAGGTCTGGATGGTTTGCAGCTGTTCAGCGTCGCCCGGGAAATCATCAAGCACAGCGATGCGTTCCGCCTGAACCTGCCGGCGGACATCGAAAACTTTTCCGAGCTGGATGTGGGTTATGTGCTGGCCGAAGATCTGGCCAATACCCGATGGATCATCGAGGAGCAGGGCGCGCGGATCATCTTCCCCAATCCCAAGGTCAAGAACGGCTTACGTGCCGGCATCCTGATCGTGCCTGCCACCGACGAACATCTCGCCTGACCCAATTTCCGGTCTGATATATAACCCTGTGGGAGCGAGCTTGCTCGCGAATGCAATCTGGCATTCAACATTTGAGTTGGCTGTCAGTCCGCTTTCGCGAGCAAGCTCGCTCCCACAGGGGAATGAGTGAGACCAAAAGCCTCACTCATGGTCTATCAGACGGCGACCGCACGCGGCTCACTGCGACGCAGCGCACGAACCTTCTGCAGCGTATCCGCGCAAGTCCGCGCCGCTTCCTGACCCTTGTGCACGAAGTGCTCGAAGAAGAATTTCTGATGTTCTTCACCGGCATGGAAGTGATGCGGGGTCAGGGACACCGAGAACACTGGCACTTCGGTTTCCAGTTGCACCTGCATCAAGCCGCTGACCACGGACTGGGCAACGAACTCGTGACGGTAGATGCCGCCGTCCACGACCAGCGCCGCCGCGACGATGCCGGCATAACGACCGGTTTTGGCCAGCAACTTGGCGTGCAGAGGCATTTCAAAGGCGCCGCCGACTTCGAAAAAGTCGATGTCCGATTCCTGATAACCCTGGGCCAGCATTTCGGCGACGAAGCCTTTACGGCTCTGGTCGACGATTTCCTTGTGCCAGCAGGCCTGGATGAACGCAACGCGCTCGCCGTGAGGGTGTTTGGTTTTGCTGTCGATAGCGGTGGGTTGCATGTTCTGACTCCTGTTTGTGTGAAAAACAGGGCGTTATGAATCGAAAGGGATTCAAGGGTACGCACGAGCACACAAGCGCGCGGGCGGCCCTTTGGCGTCAATCCCGTTCTCTCTTCATCCGGACTATGACCGTCGGCCCCGGAATCACACCGGGTCTGCTGACCTTGCCGCCGATCACCGCCAATGCCGTGTCGTCGCCAAGCGCTCGCGGGCTATGCGCATTGCGCGCAATTACCGCCGGTGGGGAATTACACCCCGCCCTGAGAACGTTTTTGCCGCCCTTTCTCGGGCGGCGCAGCGTTTTTATCACAGATTTTCCGGCCTTGCACAGAACCTGTGGGAGCGGGCTTGCTCGCGAAGGCGGTGTGTCAGTCAGCAGATGTGTCACTGACAGACCGCTTTCGCGAGCAGGCTCGCTCCCACATGGATGGCGTGTTCGCAAGAAGTAACCTGACCTTTTCGCGCTCAGGGGTTGATTAATCGGCGCCATGACCGCAGTAATTCACCTTCGAAAAGGGATTTCCCCTGCTGACTCTGAGGCCAGGTTCATGAGCGTTATCGATCTTCGCAGCGACACCGTCACCCAACCGACTCCTGCCATGCTCGACGCGATGACTGCGGCGGCTACCGGTGACGATGTGTACGGCGAAGATCCGACGGTCAATCGTCTGGAGGCGGAACTGGCAAAACGCCTGGGCTTCGCCGCCGCGCTGTTCGTGCCAACCGGCACCATGAGCAATCTGCTGGGCCTGATGGCGCACTGCGAACGTGGCGACGAATACATCGTCGGCCAGCAGGCGCACACCTACAAGTACGAGGGCGGTGGCGCGGCGGTGCTCGGTTCGATCCAGCCGCAGCCGCTGGAAGTGCAGGCCGACGGTTCGCTGGATCTGGCTCACGTGGCGGCAGCGATCAAGCCGGACGACTTCCATTTCGCCCGTACCCGTCTGCTGGCGCTGGAAAACACCATGCAAGGCAAGGTGCTGCCGCTGGAGTATCTGGCCCGCGCGCGCCAATTCACCCAGGACCATGGGTTGCAGCTGCACCTGGACGGCGCGCGGCTGTACAACGCGGCAGTCAAGCTCGGGGTGGATGCCCGGGAAATCACCCGGCATTTCGATTCGGTGTCGGTGTGCCTGTCCAAGGGCCTCGGCGCGCCGGTCGGTTCGGTGCTGTGTGGCACTGAGCAACTGATCGGCAAGGCCCGGCGTCTGCGCAAAATGGTTGGCGGCGGCATGCGTCAGGCCGGGTTGCTCGCGGCGGCGGGACTGTATGCGCTGGATCACCACGTCGAGCGCCTGGCGGATGACCATGCCAACGCACAGTTTTTGGCCGAAGGCTTGCGCGAGGCCGGGTTCAGCGTCGAGCCGGTGCAGACCAACATGGTTTACGTGCAAATGGGCGATCAGGCTGAAGCGCTCAAGGCGTTTGCCGCCAAACGCGGGATCAAGTTGAGCGCCGCGGCGCGCTTGCGCATGGTCACGCACATGGACGTCAGTCGCTCGCAAATCGAGCAAGTGATCGCGACATTCGTCGAGTTTTCGCGCAAGTGACAGCGTTAGCCGCCCAATTGACCGTTACTATCGTATAAACACGCTGTACCCCACGCGAAGGGCCGATATAATGCGGCCCTTTGCCGTCGTTTCGTCTGTTGACGTTTCGTACAGGCCTTTGGCCGCAGCCTCCGTGGAAGAACCTAATGAAAAGCGCAGAAATCCGTGAAGCCTTCCTTCGCTTCTTCGAAGAGCAAGGCCACACCCGTGTAGCCTCCAGCTCTTTGATTCCGGGCAACGACCCAACCCTGCTGTTCACCAACGCGGGGATGAACCAGTTCAAGGATTGCTTCCTGGGCCAGGAAAAGCGCGCGTACACCCGCGCAACCAGCAGCCAGAAGTGCGTGCGTGCCGGTGGCAAGAACAGTGACCTGGAAAACGTCGGTTATACCGCTCGTCACCACACATTCTTCGAAATGCTCGGTAACTTCAGCTTCGGTGACTATTTCAAGCACGACGCGATTACCTTCGCCTGGACCTTCCTGACCGGCGTTCTGAAACTGCCGAAGGAAAAACTCTGGGTCACCGTCTACGCCTCCGACGACGAAGCGTATGACATCTGGACCAAGCAGATCGGCGTGCCGGTCGAGCGCATGATCCGCATCGGCGACAACAAAGGCGCGCCTTACGCCTCCGACAACTTCTGGACCATGGGCGATACCGGCCCGTGCGGCCCATGCACCGAGATTTTCTACGATCACGGCGACCACATCTGGGGCGGCCCACCGGGTTCGCCGGAAGAAGACGGCGACCGTTACATCGAGATCTGGAACAACGTGTTCATGCAGTTCAACCGCACCGCCGATGGCATGTTGCATCCGTTGCCAGCGCCGTCGGTCGACACCGGCATGGGCCTGGAGCGGATCAGTGCGGTGATGCAGCACGTCAATTCCAACTACGACATCGACCTGTTCAAGAACCTGCTCAAAGCCTCGGCCGAAGCCATCGGCTGCGAAAATGGCGATCAGTCGTCGCTGAAAGTGGTGTCCGACCACATCCGTTCGTGCGGTTTCCTGATCGCCGACGGCGTGCTGCCGTCCAACGAAGGTCGCGGTTACGTGCTGCGCCGGATCATTCGTCGCGCCTGCCGTCACGGCAACAAGCTGGGCGCCACCGGCAGCTTCTTCTACAAGATCGTGGCGGCGCTGGTCGCCGAGATGGGCGAAGCCTTCCCGGAACTGCAGAAGCAGCAGAGCAACATCGAGCGCGTACTGAAGGCCGAAGAAGAACAGTTCTCCAAGACCCTGGAGCACGGCCTGAAGATCCTCGAACAGGATCTGCTGGAACTCAAAGGCACCGTGGTGCCGGGCGACGTGGTGTTCAAACTCTACGACACCTACGGTTTCCCGATGGACCTGACCGCCGACATCGCTCGCGAGCGCGGCCTGACGGTCGACGAAGTCGGCTTCGAGCGTGAAATGGAAGCTCAGCGTGTGCGTGCGCGTTCGGCCAGTTCGTTCGGTCTGGACTACAACACGCTGGTCAAGGTTGATGTGGCCACCGAGTTCACCGGTTACACCGACACCAGCGGTTCGGCAAAAATCGTCGCTATCTATAAAGATGGCCAGTCGGTCGACGTCTTGAGTGAAGGCGAAGAGGCGGTGATCGTGCTGAACCAGACGCCGTTCTACGCTGAATCCGGCGGCCAGATCGGCGACTGCGGTTTCCTGCAGGCGGGCAACGCGCGTTTCGACGTCCGTGACACCACCAAGACTGGCGGCGCATTCCTGCACCACGGCGTGCTGGATTCCGGCAGCCTGACCATTGGCGCTCCGGTGGAAACTCACGTGGATGCCGAAGTGCGTCACGCGACCTCGCTGAACCACTCGGCCACCCACTTGCTGCACGCTGCATTGCGTCAGGTGTTGGGCGAGCACGTGCAACAGAAAGGTTCGTTGGTGGATAGCCAGCGTCTGCGCTTCGACTTCAGCCACTTTGAAGCGATCAAGCCGGAGCAGATCAAAGCGCTGGAAGACATCGTCAACGCCGAGATCCGCAAGAACTCTGCAGTTGAAACCGAAGAGACCGACATCGAAACCGCCAAGCAGAAAGGCGCGATGGCGCTGTTCGGCGAGAAGTACGGCGACAACGTGCGCGTGCTGAGCATGGGCGGCGATTTCTCTGTCGAGCTGTGTGGCGGTATCCACGCCAACCGTACCGGCGACATCGGCCTGCTGAAAATCATCAGCGAAGGCGGTGTGGCATCGGGCGTGCGTCGTATCGAGGCAGTCACCGGTGCTGCGGCACTGGCCTACTTGAACGCTGCTGAAGAACAACTCAAGGAAGCGGCCAACCTGGTCAAGGGCAGCCGCGACAATCTGATCGACAAGCTGTCGGCCGTGCTGGAGCGCAACCGCGCGCTGGAAAAGCAACTCGAGCAGTTGCAGGCCAAGGCTGCCAGCGCCGCGGGCGACGATCTGTCGAACTCGGCAGTCGACGTCAAGGGCGTGAAGGTTCTGGCTGCACGTCTGGATGGTCAGGACGGCAAGGCGCTGCTGGCGCTGGTCGATCAGCTGAAAAACAAACTCGGCCGCGCAGTGATCCTGCTCGGCAGTGTCCATGAGGAAAAGGTCGTACTGGTTGCAGGTGTAACCAAGGACCTGACTGGCCAACTCAAAGCCGGTGATTTGATGAAACAGGCTGCTGCGGCAGTGGGCGGGAAGGGCGGTGGTCGTCCGGACATGGCGCAGGGCGGCGGTGTCGACGCCGGCGCACTGGATGGCGCGCTGGCGCTGACCGTTCCATTCGTCGAGCAGGGTTTATAAGACGGCCCGTCGGGCCCGCAGTCTAGTGGCGGGCCCGGCGGCTGTTCGAGTGATTATTGGGCGCCCTTCATGGGCAGAGGCGGCTTTGAAATGGCTTTGATCGTACAGAAATTTGGAGGCACCTCGGTCGGTACTGTCGAGAGAATCGAGCAGGTCGCCGACAAGGTTAAGAAATTCCGCGATGCCGGCGATGACCTGGTGGTTGTGCTGTCTGCAATGAGCGGCGAAACCAACCGTCTGATCGATCTGGCCAAGCAAATCAGTGGCGACGCGCAACCGGTTCCGCGTGAACTGGACGTGATCGTTTCCACCGGTGAGCAGGTGACGATTGCCCTGTTGGCCATGGCGCTGATCAAGCGTGGTGTGCCGGCGGTGTCGTACACCGGTAATCAGGTGCGGATCCTGACGGACAGTGCGCACAATAAAGCGCGTATCTTGCAGATTGATGACCAGAAGATTCGCGGTGATCTGAAAGCAGGTCGCGTGGTGGTTGTCGCCGGTTTCCAGGGCGTCGACGAGCACGGCAACATCACCACCCTCGGCCGTGGCGGTTCCGACACCACGGGCGTGGCACTGGCGGCGGCATTGAAGGCTGACGAGTGCCAGATCTACACCGACGTCGATGGTGTCTACACCACTGACCCGCGTGTGGTGCCGGTCGCTCAGCGTCTGGACAAGATCACCTTCGAAGAGATGCTGGAAATGGCCAGCCTCGGTTCCAAGGTGCTGCAGATCCGTGCGGTGGAATTCGCCGGCAAGTACAACGTTCCGCTGCGCGTACTGCACAGCTTCAAGGAGGGTCCGGGCACCCTCATTACTATTGATGAAGAGGAAACCATGGAACAGCCGATCATTTCCGGCATCGCTTTCAACCGCGATGAAGCCAAGCTGACCATCCGTGGCGTGCCAGACACCCCGGGCGTGGCGTTCAAGATTCTCGGCCCGATCAGTGCCGCGAACATCGAAGTCGACATGATCGTGCAGAACGTCGCGCACGATAACACCACCGACTTCACCTTCACCGTGCACCGCAACGACTACCAGGCCGCACAGACCGTGCTGGAAAACACCGCTCGCGAGATCGGTGCCCGGGAAGTGGTGGGCGACACCAAGATTGCCAAGGTCTCGATCGTCGGCGTCGGCATGCGTTCTCACGCAGGCGTGGCCAGCCGCATGTTCGAATCCCTGGCCAAGGAAAGCATCAACATCCAGATGATCTCGACTTCGGAAATCAAGGTTTCCGTGGTGATCGAAGAGAAGTACCTGGAACTGGCTGTGCGCGCTCTGCACACGGCTTTCGAACTGGACGCTCCGGCCCGTCAGGGCGAGTAATCCGGTCATCTGAAGGGCGCGGTCTGACCGCGCCCTTTATTTTTGAATGGCGCGAGCCCCTGAACTGTTCTTTTGCTCGCGCTGGTCAATACTCAGGCATGTAGGGCTACGATCGCTCCGGTTGTAGGTCGGGTGCCTTTTTTTTGCAGACTGTTGTCCCTGAAATGAAATGCGTGAGGAGAAAGGTATGCTGATTCTGACTCGTCGGTGCGCAGAAAGCCTGATTATCGGTGATGGCGAAATCACCGTGACCGTGCTCGGCGTCAAAGGAAATCAAGTGCGTATCGGCGTCAACGCCCCGAAAGAGGTTGCCGTGCACCGTGAGGAAATTTACCTGCGTATAAAGAAAGAGAAGGACGAAGAACCAAGCCATTAATTTTTATCGATTTTTATGTTTGCAAACGGGGAAGAAGGTGGTTAATATACGCCCCGTGTTGCGGAGAGCTGGCCGAGTGGCCGAAGGCGCTCCCCTGCTAAGGGAGTACACCTCAAAAGGGTGTCGGGGGTTCGAATCCCCCGTTCTCCGCCATTATTTGCTTAGTACGTTGTAATCTGGCTTTTTCTGTAAGTTGTTGAATTTATTAGAAAAAGTGGTTGGAATAGAGATTAGACGGGCTATAATGCGGCGCAACAAATGCACTCGTAGCTCAGCTGGATAGAGTACTCGGCTACGAACCGAGCGGTCACAGGTTCGAATCCTGTCGAGTGCACCATTTAAGAGTTGTTTATAGCGATATAAAGAACTCGGCTTCAGCCAGTTGTGGTCTGGTTTAAAAACACAAATGCACTCGTAGCTCAGCTGGATAGAGTACTCGGCTACGAACCGAGCGGTCACAGGTTCGAATCCTGTCGAGTGCACCATTTAAGAGTCGTTTGTAGCAATACAGGCAACTCGGCTTCAACCAGTTGTGGTCTGGTCTAAAAACACAAAATGCACTCGTAGCTCAGCTGGATAGAGTACTCGGCTACGAACCGAGCGGTCACAGGTTCGAATCCTGTCGAGTGCACCATATTCAAGAAGCCCGCGTTTAACGCGGGCTTTTTGTTGTCTGCGATTTGGCTTTTCCTTTCACGCATCCCTTCTCATCAAAATCGACTTGAGCACTGCGGCCTCGTTTCAGGTCGTATCGATAGCTCGTCGTCGACGTTCGAATATTCACCTTGTCCGGTTTGCCCAGAGCGCTTTCAACATCCTGTTGGCTCATGCCGGCAATCACTCGTTGATTGATGATCGCTGCGCGGCGCTGCCTGGCATTGATCAGGTTGCCGCATTTGTCCTCCAGGCGGCCAACGATGCCTGGTTCACGTCCCCTGATTGTCATACCGGATATTTCCTCGTGGTTGTGTTCCGGCATGATCGGCACGACAGATCCGGGCGAGTAGGGCTTGACTTGCTGCAGCGAGAGCTGCTCATCGTTCGCACAACTCAGGGTGGTGAAGGTGATGCCGCCGTCGGGTGCTTCGCAGCGGTGAAGGGTGTTGGCAACCCCGGCGGGCGGCAGGCAGAGCAGGCTGGCGACTACAAAACGGAATGTTCTGGATAGCATTCGACGTCCTCCATGACGATCTACGCTCAAGGGTAGTCGCTACATTTTTCAGCGCCGGTGTGTTTTCTTTTCAAGATGAGTCGTCGCATCTGCACGGGTCAGGACAGTGCTCAGCTTTGTCGCGCAAGCGCTTGTTTCGACCGCGATTTTTTAACGTTTAAAACTGTCAGGCGGTGTATCATTGCGCCCGTCAGCCCCGCCGGGGCTTATGGAAAACCTCCATGGACTTACCCAGTAGTTACTCAGTAACCCGTTTCACCAATCATGAATTGACTGATTGATCCTTCCGGCGTGCCCCGCTGCTGGGAGTGGAGTTCGCCTATGTCCGAAATCGAAGTAAAGAAAACACAGGAAAGCCTGCAGGATCGCCTGGCTCAGGTCGTTGAGCTGCTGCAGCGGCAGAAGGTCGTCGAAGACCTGACCCATCGCCAGGAAGGCGCGCATCACGACCGGGTCGAGAACCTGGTTCACCGGCAGAATCTTGTCGAGCTGCAACGCAAACTCGATGATCTGCACTCCGCCGACGTTGCCTACATCCTTGAAGCCTTGCCGCTGGACGACCGTCTGACGCTCTGGCAACTGGTCAAGGCTGATCGCGACGGCGACATTCTTCTCGAAGTATCCGATTCGGTTCGTGAAACGCTGATCGCCGACATGGACGATCACGAGCTCCTGGCTGCGGCCAAGGACATGGACGCCGACGAACTTGCTGACCTGGCTTCCGAGCTGCCGCGAGACGTCGTCCATGAGCTGATGGAGACGCTAGACCAGCAACAACGCGAGCGCGTGCGTTCGGCGCTGTCCTATGACGAGGAGCAGGTCGGTGCGCTGATGGACTTCGAGATGGTGACCATCCGTGAGGATGTCAGTCTCGAAGTGGTTCTGCGTTACCTGCGCCGTCTCAAGGAGCTGCCGGGGCACACCGATAAACTGTTCGTGGTTGATTACGACGGCGTGCTCAAGGGTGTGCTGCCGATCAAGCGTCTGCTGGTCAACGATCCGGACAAACAGGTTTCTGAAGTCATGGCCAGCGATCCGGTGAGTTTTCACCCGGACGAAGACGCCTATGACGCTGCTCAGGCGTTCGAACGTTACGACTTGATCTCGGCCCCGGTGGTCGACAAGAACGGCAAGCTGATCGGCCGTCTGACCATTGACGAAATGGTCGACCTGATTCGTGAGGAGAGCGAAAGCGAAGTCCTCAACATGGCGGGTCTGCGGGAAGAGGAAGACATCTTCGCCTCCGTCTGGAAATCCCTGCGCAACCGCTGGGCGTGGCTGGCAATCAACCTGATCACTGCCTTTGTCGCTTCGCGGGTGATCGGCCTGTTTGAAGGCTCGATCGAGAAGCTGGTGGCGCTGGCGGCATTGATGCCGATCGTGGCGGGTATTGGCGGTAACTCCGGTAACCAGACGATCACCATGATCGTGCGCGCCATGGCGCTCGACCAGGTCAGCACGGGCAACACCTCGCGCTTGATGCGCAAGGAGCTGGCGGTGGCGTTGATCAACGGTCTGGTCTGGGGCGGGGTGATCGGTGTGGTCGCTTACTTGCTCTACGGCAGTTGGTCGCTGGGTGTGGTAATGACGGCGGCGATGACCCTCAATTTGCTGCTCGCGGCGTTGATGGGAGTGTTGATCCCGATGACGCTGGCCAAGATGGGCCGCGACCCGGCAATGGGCGCCAGTGTGATGATCACGGCCATGACCGACAGCGGTGGCTTCTTCATCTTTCTGGGGTTGGCGACGATCTTCCTGCTCTGATTCGCCGCAATGCAAAAGCCCGCCAATTGGCGGGCTTTTTTGTGCCTGTGTATTTATCTGTGACGAGGGGAATTATCCCCGATGGGTTGCGCAGCGACCCCAGTAGAGGGGCTACTTCGCAGCCCATCGAGGATAAATCCCTTCACCACAAAGTCTGCCTCGGATTGTCGTGATTAAAATCCGGGCAAAAAAAAGCCAGCACTTAAGCTGGCTTGAGATGTTCGGTGTGGCTCAGGACGCGTCTGCGGCCATTTCGGCGTCGTGAGCGATCAGCGACACCAGGGCGTTCTGTTGACGGTGCGACAGCTGACGGAAGCGTTGCAGCAGCTCACGCTCGTGCAGCGAAAGCTCCGGGCTGTCCAGGCGCATGCTCAACTCTTCGCCCAGTGCACCTTCCTGAATAAGACTCTGCTCAAGACGCGCAATGATTTCGGAGTTCATGCTGCGATGATGATTGCGAGCCACCTCGGCAATGCGTTCACGCATCCCGTCTGGCAGACGTACGACGAACTTGTCAGCCGTACGGCTGGAATAAATTGCCTGTTTCAATGGGCGCATATATTTAACCGGTTAGTTCAGGGGAGCGGTTCTCGGGATTGGCCGCAGGATGTGTGGTAGGACAAGCATCCGCGCCAAATGGTTCAACCTGAATTGTTAAGAGGCCCGCATCATGCCTCAAAATTGCCAGATCATTGGCGTCAATTCTGTGACAAATATTGAGCTGGGTAAAGGCGTAATGCCAGCACCAATTATCAGAAATGCGGACTGGTTTGAAAACTTTGCCTTGGTCCGCATCAATGACCGCTTCCGGGTGCACATCTGTTGATGTCCAAAGACGTCAGAACGTGCATGCTATGCGGCTTTCGATCCTTGTTCCTTACCTGTACAGGATAGTGGCAATTTGCCGATTTACTAGGGGCAAACACCGGCCGGAGGGCGTTTTCAGGATGGATGGCAAGCTTATTTATCTGATGGGGCCCTCCGGTTCAGGCAAGGACAGCCTGATCGAGGCCGCGCGTGAGCCTTTGCGCGAGTTGAATTGCGAAGTCATGCGTCGAGTAATTACCCGATCAGCGGAATCCGTGGGCGAGGACGCTATCGGCGTGACGCCCGAGGAGTTCGAGCGACGCCAGCAAGCCGGGGGCTTCTCGCTGGCCTGGCACGCCAATGGGCTGGCTTATGGCATCCCGGCAGAAATGGACGAATGGTTGCGTGCCGGGCGATGCGTATTGGTGAACGGCTCACGCGCCAACCTGCGTCAGGCGCTTGAGCGCTACCCGACACTGTTGCCGGTGCTGCTGACGGTCAAGGACCAGGTCTTGCGTGAACGCCTGCTCAGGCGTGGCCGGGAGACGCCTGAGCAGATCGATGCGAGGCTGGCGCGCAATGCGCTGTTCAAGGACAGAAGGGCAACTGATTTGCCCGTTCACCTGATCGACAACTCGGGCGACCTGGCGGACGCCGTTAAGCAATTGCTGAACTTGATCCGGCTTAACGCAGCACCGGATCAAATTTGATCTTGCGCCCGGCCACCAGGGCCAGCACAAACAACACTGCAAATACGCCGCAGCCAATCAGGGGAAGGGTGACTGCGGTTTCCTCGAACAGCGAAAAATGCACAACGCCACTCAATAAGGCGAGGATCAGAAACCCTGCGGCTGATTTGGACATGCTGTACTCCTGAAGATATTTCAAAAAACCAGACGTTCGGTGTCGCGCGTCGGCAGTGCTTGCTCAGGCTCATTGACCGCCTGCGCCGCGAAGTCGCTCTGATCGCTCAGCACCGCCCACTGCGGCGCTTTCTGCACCTGCAAGTAATGCGGCATACGCTGAGCCACCGGTTCAGCACTCTCGGGAACAAAATGAAAGCCAACCAAAACCGCCAGTGCGATTGCGTTTGCGAGCAGGAGAGTGCTGTTCATGGGGCGGACTCCGTTTGTTCTGTTATGAGAACAGACATAGCAGCCGTCGTGCCAACAGTCTAACCGCTGTGAAGTCCTTTAAAAACAAGCATTTGGAAGGGTTTTTCATAAGGCGCGGGTTGCAATCTGCAATGATGGCTTTTTGGAGGAGTGCAAATTGCACGGTAAATGTTCCCGCAGCATTGCAAGGCGCCTGCCTACACTTAAAAAGCCCACGGACGACATGACAAATCAAGGGCCGGCCGTTAACATGCACGCCGTCCGTCGCGCCGTGTCCGGCCGTGACAACTCAGTGTCCCAGTAGCTCAATTGGATAGAGCATCCCCCTCCTAAGGGGAAGGTTGGCAGTTCGAACCTGCCCTGGGACACCATATACATATCAATGCTTCCAGCGATTTAATCTGCCAACGTCCAAGCCTTAAGGGGGTGAAGGGTGGGTGCAAGTGGATCGCTTCAAGCATTCAAAGAGCCCCGCTCAGGTAATTGCTTGTCGGGGCTTTTTAGTAATCGCGACCTCGTATCAAGGTATTGCTCTGGGAGAAGAGCTCAGTCTTTGGTCGACGATAGCTACTGCTCACGTAGATTTTCTAGCTACCGAACTTGCGTCTCTCGGCTTGTGTTGAAGGTCCACTTCGTAGTGAACTCCAGCCGATGGCTCATTCAGACTAATGAGGATGAACCTTGAATCATGAACTATGGCTGGAACCCGATGGCTTACAGTTGTTTTGTCCCTCTGGGCCTCATGGCGATGAATCGCGCGCCCTCCTTGAGCCGGGGTCGAAACTGATTTGGGAAGTTGAGGCGGCAAGCCACTTCGAAGCGATGAGCAAGTACTATGAGTACATGGACTGGGGCGAATGGACGACGGATTTTCCCGAGCTGGATAAGACGCCTTACGGAGGGCCTGGCTGGGAGGATTACCCCGCATGACCTGTGAATCTCCTTGGCACTCCATCTTCAATTCATTCGCGCCAACGTTCTTCCGATTCCGTAAACCGCGAATTCAAAGCCCTTTCGGTTCGCGTGCGCGAGAAGCACCGCGAAACCAGAATGGTTGACGTCGATAGCCTTCAGCCATCGCACGTGTCGCCAGTCGAGATAAACCCTGTAGTGAAAAGATGACTCGGCGCGCAGGGTAATCGCTGCACAAGGAATCTTGAACCCCTCCACTTCAGAGAACCCCACTCCTTGCCGATAACTCCTTCGGCGACCTCAGACTCGCGCGAAATCGCTTGATAGCATTTGGCCTCCAGCTATCATCTGCGCGCCTGTGAAAACGCCCCCGGTTCACCTACTTCAATTGCCTGGAAATCCTCGATGCTGTCGTATCACCAAAAGAGTTTTCTGATCGTCGATGATTTCTCGGATTTCCGCAGTTCCGTACGCTCGATGCTGCGCGAGCTGGGGGTCAAGGACGTGGATACCGCCGATACCGGCGAGCAGGCGCTGAAGATGTGTGCGCAGAAGTCTTATGACTTCATCCTGCAGGATTTCCACCTCGGTGACGGCAAGAAGAACGGCCAGCAGGTGCTGGAAGACTTGATGTCGGAAAAGCTCATCAGCCATGAAGCGGTGTTTGTCATGGTGACGGCCGAGACCAGTCAGGCGATGGTGCTCAGTGCCCTGGAGCATGAGCCGGATGCCTACCTGACCAAGCCGTTCAACCGCTCCGGCCTGGCGCAGCGCCTGGAGCGTCTGGAGCAGCGCAAGACGTTGCTCAAACCGATTCTGCAAGCCCTTGATCGCGGTAAACCGGTCGAGGTGCTCAATGCCTGCATTGCGCTGTGCAAGCAGGACATCCGTTATTCGCCGCTGTGCCTGCGTTATCGCGCCGATGCGCTGCGTGACATGAATCAGAACGAAGCCCTTGAACGCCTTTACGACAGCATCATCGCTGACCGGCCGTTGCCGTGGGCGTTTGCCGGGCTGGGCAAGTTGTTGTTCAAGCGTGGGCAAGTGGCGCAGGCCAAGGGTGTTTACGAAAAAGCCCTGAAAGTGTTCCCGATGATGCCGGCGCTGTACGACGGCATGGCCGATGTGCTGGTCGCCGAGGGCGATACCAAAGGCGCGCAGCGAGTGCTGGAGGAGGCCATTCGCTTATCGCCGCTGGCGGTGCGCCGGCAGGCGTTGCTCGGCAAACTGGCGATGGCCAATGAAGACTTTGACACCGCGTCCCGGGCCTATCGCCAGGCAGTGGCGCAGGGCGCGCAGTCGCGGTTCAAGGATCCGGAAAGCAACCTCGGTCTGGCTCATGCCTTGATCAGCAAGGGCAGTGAGCGCGGTCTCGACACGCGCACGCGGCTGGAGATCAACACCACGCTCAGCGCCGTCGCCAAAGAGAACCCGTCTGACCCGGGCCTGCAGATTCGTGCGCGCTTGATGAAGGCCACCAGTCTGCTGCTCAACGATGCCGAGACCGCCGACAAGCTCACCGAACAAGCGCTGATGCGCCTCGACGGCATGGAGCAGTTCATGAGTCCTGAGGCGGCGTTGCTGGTCGCCAAGCAGTTGCAGATGCTCGGTCAGGCCGAGGCGGGCACTTCGATGCTCAAGAGCTGCGCGGAGATTTACGGCGACGATCCGGCAGTGATGAAAGACATCGCCAAGCTCACCGATGACCCGACTATTCTCAGTTCGAGCAACGCCGCCGCCGACCTCAACCGTCAGGGCGTGCGCGTGTACAAGACCGGTAATCTGGTGGAGGCCCGCGAGGTGTTCCGCAAGGCGTTGAAGATGCAACCGAAGAACATCAGTATCGCGCTGAACATGGCCCAGTCGCTGCTGCACGGCACCGACACCAGTGTGCCGTCGGCGGAGCTGGAAGAATGTCGGGCCTGCCTGAAAATGGTCGGCCTGATGCCCGACACCGACGCGCGTTATGCGCGTTATCAGAAGCTGAAAAGCAAGGCGTTTGGCGAATGAACCAAGACGAGCAGGCGCTGGATTTCTCCACGGTGATCGCCTCCACCGTTCACGATATGAAAAACTCGCTGGCGATGCTGATGCAGGCCCACAGCCAGTGGCTGGCGCGGTTGCCCGAAGGGCAGCGCGGTGGGGCGGAGCAGGGTGTGATCGATTTCGAGTTCGCCCACCTCAACGGCATGCTGGTGCAGTTGCTCGGGCTGTACAAGCTCGGCGTCAACCAGATGCCGCTGCAACCGGCGTATCACGAACTCGATGATTTCATCGAGGCGCAACTGGCATCGCACCAAGAGGTGTTCGCCAGTCGCGGGATCATCGCCACCTATGAAGTCGATCCGCTGAGTCCGTTGGGTTTCTTCGATCGCGAGTTGGTTGCCTCAGTGTTGGGCAACTGCATCAACAACGCGATTCGTTATGCCCGCGAGTCGCTGCTGATTACCGTCAGCGATGAGGCCGGGCAACTGGTGTTGAGCATCAACGATGACGGCGACGGCTACCCGACCGAGATGCTCGAGCGGCAGGCCGATTACGTGCAGGGCATCAATCACAGCAGTGGCAGCACCGGGTTGGGTCTGTATTTCGCCAACCGGATTGCCGCGTTGCATCAGCGCAATGGCGTGGTCGGGCACACCGAAATTCGCAATGGCGGAGCACTGGGTGGCGGGGTGTTCAGCCTTTATCTGCCGTGACCCGGGTTTTTGTTTGACGCTGCTTGATATTCCGAACAGCCGGAGCCTATTTTGTACGGGTCGCCGTTCGCGGCTCGCACAATAACAAGGATTGCGTCATGACAACCGATGGCCAGCGTTCACTCGCGCAGCGACTGACCGGCATTGATGAGATTGAATGTGTCACGCCGGATTTGAACGGCGTGCCGCGCGGCAAGGTGATGACCGCCGAGGGTTTCCTCGAAGGGCGGCGTTTGCAGATGGCACGGGGGGTGCTGCTGCAATGCATCATGGGCGGTTATCCGCCGGCGCGGTTTTACGGCAGCGATGACGGCGACCTGGCACTGGTGGCCGAGCCGAGCATGATTCATCCTCTGCCATGGAGCGACGAGCCACGTGCCCTGGCCATCTGCGATGCCGACGAACTGAGCGGCGAAAGCTCCAATCTGTCGACCCGCGGCCAACTCAAAAAAGTCATCGCCCGTTACGCCGCGCGCGGTCTGGCGCCGGTGGTGGCGACCGAGCTGGAATTTTTTGTCTTCGCCCCGAACACCGATCCGACTCAGCCGTTCCGTCCGCCGGTAGGCCTTGATGGACGCCGCGAGGATGGTCAGTCGGCGTTCAGCGTCAGTTCCAACAATGGTTTGCGGCCGTTCTTCAGCGAAGTCTATAAATGCATGGCGGCCCTCGGTCTGCCACGCGATACCTTCATGCATGAAATGGGCGTCAGCCAGTTCGAGATCAACTTGCTGCACGGTGATCCGCTGTTGCTGGCCGACCAGACTTTCCTGTTCAAACATCTGCTCAAGGAGGTCGCGCTCAAGCATGGTCTGAGCGTGGTGTGCATGGCCAAGCCGCTGGCACACACGCCGGGCAGTTCGATGCACATTCACCAGAGCATCGTCGAGATCGCCACTGGCAACAACGTGTTCAGCGACGAGAACGGCCAGCCGACCGCAATGTTCCGCCATTTCATCGGCGGGCAGCAGGCGGGCATGGCTGATTTCACCGCACTGTTTGCACCGAACGTGAACTCCTATCAGCGTCTGTGTCATCCGTATGCTTCACCGAACAATGCCTGCTGGTCCCACGACAATCGCGCGGCAGGACTGCGGATTCCGGCCAGTTCGCCGGTGGCCCGGCGGGTCGAAAACCGTTTGCCTGGCGCCGATGCCAATCCGTATCTGGCGATTGCCGCGAGCCTGGCCGCCGGCTTGCATGGGATCGAGCATGAGCTGGAGCCCAGCGCTGCGATTCAGGGCGAATTCGAAGTGCCGGACAATCTTTCGTTGCCGTGTACCTTGCATGCCGCGCTCGAGCGTCTGAAACGTAGCCAATTGGCCAGGGAACTGTTCGGACAGGAGTTCATCGAAGGCTACATCGCTTCGAAGACCATGGAGTTGACCAGCTTCTTTGATGAAATCACTCCCTGGGAACGGCGTGTTCTAGCAGCCCAGGCCTGACGAACTGTCGTCATCGGGCTATCGTTTGGATAGCCCGATACTTACTGCAAGGAGCCGCTCGGAACGCCGATGCGCCAAATCTGGAAATCCTTTCGAGCGCTGTATTTCGCCTCGCTGATGATGTTGATCGGTTCGGGCCTTCTATCTACATACCTGGCATTGCGCCTGGCCGCTGACCATGTCGATGGGCTGTGGGTCGGTGCGCTGATGGCGGCCAACTATTTCGGCCTGGTGCTGGGCGGCAAGATTGGGCACCGGCTGATCGCCCGGGTCGGGCACATTCGGGCGTATTCGGCGTGTGCCGGGATCGTTGGCGCGGCGGTGCTCGGACATGGTCTGGTCGACTGGCTGCCGGCATGGCTGGTGCTGCGGACCATCGTCGGTCTGGGCATGATGTGCCAATACATGGTGATCGAGAGCTGGCTCAACGAGCAGGCCGACGCCAACCAGCGCGGGCTGGTGTTCAGCGGTTATATGATCGCTTCGTATCTGGGGCTGGTGCTGGGTCAGCTGATTCTGGTCATGCACCCGGGCCTCGGCCTGGAACTGCTGATGCTGGTCGCGCTGTGTTTTGCCTTGTGTCTGGTGCCGGTGGCGCTGACTCGACGGATCCACCCGGCGCCACTGCATCCGGCACCGATGGAGCCGCGCTTCTTTATCAAGCGGGTGCCGCAGTCGTTGAGCACGGTGCTGGGGGCCGGTCTGATCATCGGCTCGTTCTACGGTCTGGCGCCGCTGTATGCGTCGCAGCAGGGGCTGTCGACCGAGCAGGTTGGTCTGTTCATGGGTAGCTGCATTTTTGCCGGGCTGCTGGTGCAGTGGCCGTTGGGCTGGTTGTCCGACCGTTATGACCGGGCGCTGCTGATCCGTTGCTTCGCCGGTTTTCTCGCGGTGGCGGCGTTGCCGTTGGCGATCCTGCCGCAGGTGCCGCTGGAGGTGCTGTTTGTGGTTGGCTTCCTCTGCTCGCTGGTGCAGTTCTGCCTGTATCCGCTGGCGGTGGCGTTCTCCAACGACCACGTCGAGGGCGATCGCCGGGTGTCGCTGACGGCGATGTTGCTGGTGACCTACGGTGTCGGCGCGAGTATCGGCCCGCTGCTGGCGGGTGTGCTGATGAAGCTGTTCGGCAGTCAGAGTCTGTACGCGTTCTTCAGTTTCTTTGCGCTGGTGCTGGTGTGGCGCATTCGCCCGAAAGCCGTGACCAATCTGCATCAGGTCGACGACGCACCGCTGCATCACGTGGCGATGCCGGACAGCATGTCGAGTTCGCCGCTGGTGGCAGCACTCGACCCGCGAGTGGATGAGCAGGTGGTGCAGGAGCAGATGCAGACCACGGTTACGCCGGAGCCGGAGCCGGAGCCCGAGGTTCAGCCTGAAGCTGTGGCAGAAACTGATTCGGCTGATGAGGGTGATAAACCGACACCGGACATCAGTGGGGCCAGACCCTGAGTCGGGTGAGAGTAAGGCTGTTCAGAGACAGACACTGTAACTGTGGCGAGGGAGCTTGCTCCCGCTGGACTGCGCAGCAGGCACCGCTTGCCAGATAAAGGGTGGGGGTGCTTCGCGCCCCAGCGGGAGCAAGCTCCCTCGCCACAGGTGTCCGTTGCTGGCAGAAAGATTTTTGGCATAAAAAAGGGCAGTCCCGCGAGGGGCTGCCCTTTCTATTTGCCTGTACGAATCACAGATCGTCTTTATCGAACCGGCGTGCTTCACGCTGCAGTTGATAAACGAAGCGCTCGACGTTGCGCGCCGCCTGACCACTGATGTTGTGGAAACGCAGGCCGGCGAAGGTGATGTTGAGCTTTTCTTCGAAGTGCAGATAACGCAATTCGACCGAAGTCGGCTGATTGCCGAACAGCGGGGTGGCGATCATGCGGTCATAAACCTGGCCCAGTTGCAGGCGGTCGGTGATGTCGCCTTCAAAGCGCAGCTTGCAACCGGTGGCGGAAATATCCAGCAGTTTACCGTTGATCGGTGCCTTGAGCTTTTCGCCGCCGAGTTCAACGCTGACCAGATCGGTCAGCTTCAGGGCCGCGCGAAAAGCGTTGCGGCGCTGGTGGTAAACCACTTCGGTCGGCAGTTCGCCGGTGTAGAAACGGTCACCTTCGGATTCTTCAATGTTCAGCGTGCCGTTGCATTCCCAGGCGATGCGCACGCCTTCGTGGAAGCCTTCGACCTTGAACGGTTCGCCGGCCAGCAGAAAACGCTCGCCATCGCGCGGGATCATCTCGTCCAGGGCAATCGTCGCGGTTTCCCGGTCAACCTTGATCAGGTAGCTCTGGAAGCGCTGACTGCGCTCGTGAAAGGTGATGATCAGCGGATCGTGGCTTTCTTGCAGCTGGCGCAGGTTGCTGGAGATTTCCAGGGGCGTGGTCAGCACCTTTGGTGGCTGCGGAGTATCATCCGCGCTTAGGGCGTTTGGCACGTTTTCTCAATCTCCAGACAAAATTTGACTACGACTAGCCAGCATTTTGCCAGCATGTTTCGCGGGTTGATAGTGCAGGCACATCGAATGGCTCACGCCTGGCTGAGCGTACGCGGCTTGGTGGGCTTGGCGAAAGTGCCTGTGGCGTCATACAACGCTGGTGGCTCGCCCCCGGTGAGGATTTTCAGCTGATTGGCCGTGGTGGCCTGCTGAATCTGGATCGACTGACCGTTTTTGACATTGGCCGCCTGGCACTGGGCAATCAGGTCTGTCAGTACGTCGCTCTGGGACAGCAACTGATCGCCAATGCTCGACTGGCTGGCCAGGTGCTCCAGGCCCTGACGATCGAGCGGCAAATTGAGGCTGGCGAGGATTTCGCTGCGCTTGCGGCCATGCTGTTCAAGCAGAATGATCAATGCCTGTTTGCGCGCCAGAATATCTTCGAGCAAGGGCATGTCGCGACCGTGCAAGGCGAGGGACTCGGTTTGCAATAACTCCAGCAATTGTTGAGCTGGAGCAAAGTCGTCGGTGATCAGTTGCAATAAATTAGTGTCGTGCATGGCTGGCCTTGGGTTCTAAGCGTCCAAAAGCCTGGCGCCGGCAAAAGCCTAGCGCTGGGCTTCGAAGTTGAGCAGTTTGCTGGCTACACGGTTGCTGTCGACTTTATAGCTGCCATCGGCAATCGCTGCTTTCAACTCGGCCACTCGGGCTTTGTCGACGGCAGGCTGATCGCGCAGCTTGTCAGTGACCTTCTGCAACTGTTGAGCCTCATTGCTGAGGTGTACCGATTCCCCGCTTTTTACGGTACTGGCCGTTTCGGCCGGGGTATTCAGCGGCGCGGAGGTGCCGGTATCGGCGGTTTCCTTGGCGTTGCTGGTACGTGTACTGCCCGTAAGTGACGAGGAGCTGTTCAAACGGCTGAAATCGATGACCATGTTAAAAACCTCTGGGAATTTGGACGCTTGCCATGTTCTCGGCCATCCCCTGGAAAACTTTAGGCTCATTTGCAATGAGCTGCATGCGTCGAAGCGTGTCCTGCTTCGGCACAGTTTAGGGAAGCGTCGAGGCCGGCGCCAGTTTTCTGCGTGAGCGTTTTACATGGCCACTTCCACTTGGCCCGGCGCGATGACCTGCGCCTTGATCACCCGGTTGGAGTTCAGGTTTTTCACCCGGATCTGTTCCTTCAGACCGCCATTGGCCAAGGCTTCGCCGGGCATGCGTACGGCGAGCGTACCGCTGCGGGCGATGATGACCACCTGATCGCCCTTGCGCACCACTTCAGCCTGTTCCAGATGCACCAGAGTAATGACCTGATCGGCGACCGTTGGTCGGGTTAATTTTTGCCCGATGGCTTCATCCACCGACGTCAGGAAACCCTGATTGATCTGGCTGACGTCGCGTTCACGCAAGGTCACGTCCTGCGGCTCGATAATCCCGGCGCGTTTGAGCGGTCGGGTGGTGGTGACAATCTCGCGAAACAGGCGGACTTGAGCGGGCACGAACACCGTCCAGGGCGAGCTTCCCTCGCAACGGACCTTGACCGTGACCCGGCCCAGCGGACGTGCCGGACTCTCCAGCGACGCTGTCAATTCCTTGTCGCACATAGGCATGCGCATACGTGGATCGAGCTGGTTGACCTCGATTTCGTAGCGGCCTTCGGTTTGACTGGTAGCCAGATAGTCTTCTACGGTGAACTCAAGAAAGCCCTGAGTGACGCCGATAAGCATGTCAGGCAAGGTAACCGTATCAGCACCGGCAGGGCTGCCAGCGAAAAACAAGCAGACGGCAGACGTCGCGCACAACGCTTTGCGGGTGCGGGAGGTCAGGCGTCGGAAAAATGTCGTTTGAGCGTTCATACGAGTTAAAAAGCAAGCGCCGTGCCGTTTAGCAATGAATGTGCGTCGCAACAACACTTGGCGTTGGTGTAGGAGTCTGGGCATGGCTGGTGTAATGGATTCGGTGAACCAGCGCACGCAACTGGTAGGGCAGAATCGCCTGGAGCTGTTGTTGTTCCGTCTCGACGGTCAACAGCTCTACGGAATCAACGTGTTCAAGGTGCGGGAAGTGCTGCAATGCCCGTCGCTGACGTTGATGCCCAAGTCCAGTCCTGTCGTGTGCGGGGTGGCGAATATCCGGGGGGCGACCATTCCGATCCTTGATCTGGCAATGGCGACCGGTTCCGGGGCGTTGAAAGACAAGAAAAATCCGTTCGTGATCATCACGGAGTACAACACCAAGACCCAGGGTTTCCTGGTCCGCTCGGTGGAGCGCATCGTCAACATGAACTGGGAAGAGATCCATCCGCCGCCCAAGGGCACGGGGCGCGATCATTACCTGACCGCTGTGACTCGAGTCGACAACCAGTTAGTCGAAATCATCGACGTCGAGAAGGTGCTGGCGGAAGTCGCGCCGACGCCGGAAGCGATTTCGGTCGGTGTGGTCGATGTCGAGACCCAGAGCAAGGCGTTGTCGCTGCGGGTGTTGACGGTCGACGACTCGTCGGTGGCGCGCAAGCAGGTCACGCGTTGCCTGCAGACGGTCGGTGTCGAAGTGGTGGCGCTGAACGACGGCAAGCAGGCGCTGGATTACCTGCGCAAGCTGGTCGATGAGGGCAAGAAGCCGGAAGAAGAGTTCCTGATGATGATTTCCGACATCGAGATGCCGGAGATGGACGGGTACACCCTGACGGCGGAGATCCGCAGCGACCCGCGCATGCAAAAGCTTCATATCATCCTGCATACTTCGTTGTCGGGGGTTTTCAATCAGGCGATGGTCAAGAAAGTCGGTGCCGATGACTTCCTGGCCAAATTCCGTCCTGATGACCTGGCATCCCGGGTAGTCGACCGGATCAAAGCAGCAGATATCAGCTAGGGGCCTTCTGCCCCTGGCGGTCAACACGATTTAAGAGGCGGCATCATTGTCTACGGGTAATTTGGATTTCGAACAGTTCCGGGTCTTCCTGGAAAAAGCCTGTGGCATTTTGCTCGGTGAAAACAAGCAGTACCTGGTCTCGAGCCGTCTCAACAAACTGATGGAGCAGCAAGGCATCAAGTCCCTGGGTGAGCTGGTACAGCGCATCCAGACCCAGCCGCGCAGCGGTTTGCGCGAGCAGGTGGTCGATGCCATGACGACCAACGAAACCCTGTGGTTTCGTGACACCTATCCGTTTGAAGTCTTGAAGAACAAGGTGCTGCCCGAGGCGATCAAGGCCAGTCCCAACCAGCGTCTGCGGATCTGGTCGGCGGCGTGCTCGTCCGGTCAGGAGCCGTATTCGCTGTCGATGTCGATCGATGAGTTCGAGCGCAGCAACCTCGGTCAGTTGAAGATGGGTGTGCAGATCGTTGCCACCGACCTGTCCGGCAGCATGCTGAACAACTGCAAGACCGGCGAGTACGACAGTCTGGCGATCGGTCGCGGTTTGTCCGCCGATCGTCTGCAGCGCTACTTCGACCCGAAAGGGCCGGGACGCTGGGCAGTCAAGGCGCCGATCAAGAATCGCGTGGAGTTCCGCTCGTTCAACCTGCTCGACAGCTATGCGAGTCTGGGCAAGTTCGACATCGTGTTTTGCCGCAACGTGCTGATCTACTTCTCCGCCGAGGTGAAGAAAGACATCCTGTTGCGCATTCACAGCACGCTGAAGCCGGGCGGGTATCTGTTCCTCGGTGCTTCCGAAGCGCTGAACGGTTTGCCGGATCATTACCAGATGGTCCAGTGCAGCCCAGGGATCATTTACCAGGCGAAGTGATTGCATCGGCAATACAAAAAACGGGAGGCCTCAGGGACTCCCGTTTTTTTGTGCCTGAATTATCTCCCTCACACACCACAAATCCCCTGTGGGAGCGGGCTTGCTCGCGAATGCGGGGTGTCAGAAAAACAGATATCGACTGACTCGACGCTTTCGCGAGCAAGCCCGCTCCCACAGTGGGTCTGTGGTGTAGGTGCGAGGGGAGGGCAAGCGGCAGAAAAGCGGCAGCCAGCGGAAGCCGTTTGCCGCTTTTCTGGCATTGCCGCTTTGCCAACGCCCCGCAAAGCCCCGGTTTTCGGGGGGTTCTCGCATTGGCACGCGGCTTGCTAAAGCTCAGGTACGAAAAACCGGTCACCCGAAGGTTCCCGACATGAGCATCAGCTTCGATAAAGCGCTCGGCATTCACGAAAAGGCATTGGGCTTCCGCGCCCAGCGCGCCGAAGTGTTGGCCAACAACATCGCCAACGCCGATACCCCGAACTACAAGGCTCGGGATCTGGACTTCTCCAAAGTGCTCGAAGCACAGAGCCAGAAGAACGCCAACGGCACCATCGCCCTGAACATGACCAACAGCCGTCACATCGAAGCTGAAGGCGTGGGCAATGGCGACGAGTCGCTGATGTATCGCACGCCGATGCAGCCTTCGATCGACCAGAACACCGTGGACGCTCAACTCGAGCAGTCGAATTACGCGGAAAACGCGGTCGGCTTCCAGGCCAGCTTCACTCTGCTCAACAGCAAATTCAAAGGGCTGGTGTCAGCCCTGCGCGGAGAGTAATCCATGTCCCTGTCCAGCGTTTTCAACATTGCCGGCAGCGGCATGAGCGCACAAACCACGCGTCTGAACACCGTGGCTTCGAACATCGCCAACGCCGAAACCGTCTCGTCGAGCATCGACCAGACCTACCGCGCCCGTCACCCGGTGTTCGCCACCATGTTCCAGGGCGGCCAGAACAGCGGCAGCAACTCGCTGTTCCAGAGCCAGGACGCCGCAGGGCAGGGCGTACAGGTGCTTGGCGTGGTCGAAGACCAGAGCAACCTCGAAGCGCGCTACGAGCCGAACCATCCGGCCGCTGACGCCAAGGGCTACGTCTACTACCCGAACGTCAACGTGGTGGAAGAAATGGCTGACATGATTTCCGCGAGCCGGTCGTTCCAGACCAACGCCGAAATGATGAACACCGCCAAAACCATGATGCAGAAGGTGCTGACCCTCGGTCAGTAATAAGGGGCGACTGCCATGAGTGTTTCCGATACCACCAGCAGCTTGAGCATGAATGACATCCTGGCGAACTCGTCGAAGAAGACCAGTTCGACCGCCGATGGCATTGCTTCTGCGACTAACAGTTCCACCGGCGGCCAGGCGCTGGGCAAGGATGCGTTCCTGCAATTGCTGGTCACCCAGCTGAAAAACCAGAACCCGCTCGACCCGCAGGACAACAGCGCGTTCGTTGCGCAGTTGGCGCAGTTCAGCAGTCTGGAAGGCATCACCACGCTTAACAGCACCGTCAGCTCGCTGGCCGGCAACTACAACTCCTCGCAGGCCCTTCAGGCGTCGTCGCTGGTGGGCCGCAACGTGATCGTGCAGACCAACACCGTTCAATTGGACGACCCGAGCAAAGGCATGACCGGTTCGGTCACCGTTCCGTCGTCGATTGCCGGCGGCACCGTCAGCATTACCGACAGCAGCGGCACGGTCGTTCGCACCATCGATCTGGGCAGTCGCGCCGCAGGCAGCGCGAGCTTCACCTGGGACGGCAAGGACAAGGACGGCAATCTGGTCAAGACCGGTACCTACACCGTCAAGGCCAACGCATCGATCAATGGCACCTCGACCGATATGGCGACCTATCTGCCAGCCACGGTCAACAGTGTGACCATCAGCCAGACCGGTGGCGAGCTGATGCTCAACCTGTCCGGCAAGGGCACCGTCGCCCTGTCCAAAGTACAAACCATTGGTATATAGAGCCGACTAACCGGCACAAAGGAGTGGAATATGTCTTTCAATATCGGCCTTAGCGGTCTCTATGCAGCCAACAAACAACTGGACGTGACCGGCAACAACATCGCCAACGTCGCGACCGCCGGTTTCAAATCGTCCCGTGCAGAATTCGAAGACGTCTACTCGGCCACTCGTCTGGGTAGCGGCAGCAAGGTCATCGGCAACGGTGTGCGCCTGGCCAACGTGTCCCAGCAGTTCACCCAGGGTGACATCAACAACACCGGTAACGTGCTGGACATGGGTATCAACGGTTCCGGTTTCTTCACCATGAGCAACAACGGCGCGATCACCTACACCCGTGCCGGTACGTTCAAGGTCGATAATAACGGCTTCATCACCAACACCGACTACACCTCGCGCCTGCAAGGTTATGGTGTGGATGCCAACGGCAAGATCATCAACGGCGTGTTGACCGACCTGAAGATCGACACCTCGAACCTGGCGCCGAAATCGACTTCGCTGGTGACTTCGAGCATCAACCTGAACTCGTCGGCCCCAGTGATCGACGACACAGTGGCGGCAGGCAAGTTCGACCCGGCAAAACTCGAAACCTACACCAAGTCGTTCAGCACACCGATCTATGACTCTCAGGGCAACTCGCACGTCATGGATCAGTACATGGTGAAAACCGGCCAAAACACCTGGAAGGTCTACACCCTGGTGGACGGGCGCAATCCGGATGCAACCGGCAGCGATCCAACCAAGACCGCCCCGACTGCTTCGACACTGACGTTCGACAGTTCGGGCAATCTCACTCAGGTCAGCACGCCTAACCCGGCGGATGCGACCAAGCCGATCATCAGCAGCGACTTGAAGCTGACCGGCTGGGTACCGGGTACCGTGACCAACGGCACCTTCACGCCAAACGGCGCGTCTGCCAACACCAATGGCGTGACCATTTCCATGGCCAAGACCACTCAGTTCAACGCTGATACCGCGCGTTCGATCCCGACTCAGGACGGTTACGCCACTGGCCAGATCACCAACCTGACCATCGACGGTACCGGTACGCTGTTCGCCAACTTCAGCAACAACCAGAGCAAGGCCATCGGCCAGGTTGCGCTGGCCAGCTTCACCAACGAACAAGGCCTGCAGGCAGTCGGCGGTACCAGTTGGAAAGAGACGTTCGCCTCGGGTATCCCGGGCTACGATGCGCCGGAAACCGGTACGCTGGGTTCGATCGCGTCCAACTCGCTGGAAGAGTCCAACGTTAACCTGACCAACGAGCTGGTGGATCTGATCAAGGGCCAGAGCAACTATCAGGCGAACGCCAAGACCATTTCGACCCAGAGCACTATCATGCAGACCATCATTCAGATGACCTGATTGCGGTTTCTGGTTGTGCAAGAGCCCCTCTTTTTGAGGGGCTTTTTTGTGGGCGGCTATTGGGTGGCAGCTGTTTTGATTGAGTGAATATCCGTTGCTTCGGGTGCTGCGGCTGGCGGTTTCGCCCTTACGGCGAGTCACTTTTTCAGACGCCAAAAAGTAACCAAAAGGCTTGGCCCCAGCGTTCGGCCCTCGCTTAGGCTCGGGTTCCTTCGCTGCGGAATTCATCCGGGGGCATCGCCTACGGTTTGCTTCGCTGCACCTCCTCTCGATGTGTTTGGCTTCGCCAAACGGTCGCTTCGCTCCCACCCCCGGATAAACCCCTCCACTCAGCCTGCCGACGGGGCCGGTACGGCAAGATCAAAAGCTTTCGGCGAGCTGACACTCGGCCATTGAGTGGTGAAAAGCATGCGCTTGGCTTTTGCTCTTCTGTGGAAGCCAGCCTGCTGGCGATGGCGGCCCGCGAGCCAACTAATCTCCGTCAGATTCATGTAATCACTGTAGGAGCTGCCGAAGGCTGCGATCTTTTGATCTATGGCAGCAGCACTGAAGATCAAAAGATCGCAGCCTCGTTGCTCTCGACAGCTCCTACAGGTAAATGGCGGGCAAAAGAAAACCCCCGACAAACCAGAAGTCTGTCGGGGGTTTCTTTTGCCTGGAGAGATCAGGCGCCTCGCGACGCCTGACTCAGCTCAGCTTATTGGCAAGCTTCGCAATCCGGCTCGTCGATCGCGCAAGCCTTTGGCACTGGAGCCGGACCTGCCGGAGCGGCCAGAACCGAATCGTCGCCGTGGTTGCCGCCGCTGGAAACAGCGTTCAGCTTGCCGGTGTTGATGGTCGACTTCTCGGTGCTGGTCGCGGCCAGGGCACGGAGGTAGTAAGTGGTTTTCAGACCACGGTACCAGGCCATGCGGTAGGTCACGTCGAGCTTCTTGCCCGAGGCGCCGGCGATGTACAGGTTCAGCGACTGGGCCTGGTCGATCCACTTCTGACGACGGCTGGCGGCGTCAACGATCCACTTGGTGTCCACTTCGAACGCGGTCGCGTAGAGCTCTTTGAGTTCTTGCGGGATGCGCTCGATCTGCTGCACCGAACCGTCGTAGTACTTCAGGTCGTTGATCATGACCGAGTCCCACAGACCGCGAGCCTTGAGGTCGCGAACCAGGTACGGGTTGATCACGGTGAATTCGCCCGACAGGTTCGATTTCACATACAGGTTCTGGTAGGTCGGTTCGATCGACTGCGATACGCCGGTGATGTTGGCGATGGTCGCGGTCGGTGCGATGGCCATGATGTTGGAGTTACGAATGCCTTTCTGTACACGGGCGCGAACCGGTGCCCAGTCGAGGGTTTCGTTCAGGTCAACGTCGATGTACTTCTGGCCACGTTGCTCGATCAGGATCTGTTGCGAATCCAGTGGCAGGATGCCTTTGGACCACAGCGAACCGTTGAAGGTCTCGTAAGCACCACGCTCGTCTGCCAGGTCGCAGGACGCCTGGATCGCGTAGTAGCTGACCGCTTCCATCGACTTGTCGGCGAACTCGACGGCAGCGTCGGAACCGTAAGGGATGTGCTGCAGGTACAGCGCGTCCTGGAAGCCCATGATGCCCAGACCGACCGGACGGTGGCGGAAGTTGGAGTTCTTCGCTTGCGGCACCGAGTAGTAGTTGATGTCGATCACGTTGTCGAGCATGCGCACGGCAGTGTTCACGGTGCGTTGCAGCTTGGCGGTGTCCAGCTTGCCGTCGACGATGTGGTTCGGCAGGTTGATCGAGCCCAGGTTGCAAACGGCGATCTCGTCCTTGTTGGTGTTCAAGGTGATCTCGGTGCACAGGTTCGAGCTGTGAACCACGCCGACGTGCTGCTGCGGGCTACGCAGGTTGCACGGGTCTTTGAACGTCAGCCATGGGTGGCCGGTTTCGAACAGCATGGACAGCATCTTGCGCCACAGGTCTTTGGCCTGGATGGTCTTGAACAGCTTGACCTTGCCCGGGTACTCGGTCAGGGCTTCGTAGTACTCGTAGCGCTCTTCGAAGGCTTTACCGGTCAGGTCGTGCAGGTCCGGAACTTCGGATGGCGAGAACAGGGTCCACTTGCCGTCATCGAAGACGCGCTTCATGAACAGGTCAGGGATCCAGTTGGCGGTGTTCATGTCGTGGGTACGACGACGATCATCACCGGTGTTCTTGCGCAGCTCGATGAACTCTTCGATGTCCATGTGCCAGGTTTCCAGGTAGGCACACACAGCGCCTTTGCGCTTGCCACCCTGGTTGACGGCTACAGCGGTGTCGTTCACCACTTTCAGGAACGGCACCACGCCTTGCGACTTGCCGTTGGTGCCTTTGATGTACGAACCCAGTGCACGAACCGGGGTCCAGTCGTTGCCCAGGCCGCCAGCGAATTTCGACAGCATGGCGTTGTCGTGGATCGCGTGGTAGATGCCCGACAGGTCGTCCGGAACGGTGGTCAGGTAGCAGCTCGACAGCTGTGGACGCAGGGTACCGGCGTTGAACAGGGTCGGAGTCGACGCCATGTAGTCGAAGGACGACAACAGGTTGTAGAACTCGATCGCACGGTCTTCTTTCTGCTTCTCTTCGATTGCCAGGCCCATGGCCACGCGCATGAAGAAGATCTGCGGCAGTTCGAAACGCACGCCATCCTTGTGGATGAAGTAACGGTCGTACAGGGTCTGCAGGCCCAGGTAGGTGAATTGCTGATCACGCTCGTGGTTGATCGCCTTGCCCAGTTTTTCCAGGTCGAAGGTGGCCAGCACAGGGTTCAGCAGTTCGAACTCGATACCTTTGGCAACGTAGGCCGGCAGCGCCTTGGCGTACAGCTCGGCCATTTCGTGGTGAGTGGCGCTTTCGGCCACACCCAGGAAGCCCAGGCCTTCGGCACGCAGGGTGTCCATCAGCAGGCGCGCGGTCACGAACGAGTAGTTCGGCTCACGTTCAACCAGGGTACGCGCGGTCATTACCAGTGCGGTGTTGACGTCGTTCAGGGCCACGCCGTCGTAAAGGTTCTTCAGGGTTTCGCGCTGGATCAGGTCGCCATCGACTTCAGCCAGGCCTTCGCAAGCCTCGGTAACGATGGTGTTCAGGCGGCCCATGTCCAGCGGCGCAAGGCTGCCGTCGGCGCGGGTGATACGGATCGACGGGTGCGCGTCGACCGCAGCTTCGACCGGAGCGTGGGCAGCGCGTTCTTTCGAACGGCCGTCACGGTAGATCACGTAGTCACGAGCGACTTTCTGCTCGCCGGCACGCATCAGGGCCAGTTCGACCTGGTCCTGGATTTCTTCGATGTGGATGGTGCCGCCCGACGGCATGCGACGCTTGAAGGTCGCGGTGACTTGTTCGGTCAGACGGGCAACGGTGTCGTGGATTCGCGACGAAGCGGCAGCGGTGCCGCCCTCAACTGCGAGAAACGCTTTGGTGATAGCGACGGTGATCTTGTCATCGGTGTAAGGAACGACAGTGCCATTACGCTTGATCACGCGCAGTTGACCAGGCGCGGTGGCAGCCAGATCCGAATTCGAATCGGCGGCCTGCGGCAAGGTGCCCTGCGGGTTCTCGCGAGTTGTGTCGGTTTGCATGGGGGGTGATCTCCACATTCTCTATGTTTGTTTGGGCACCATCATGGTGCTCACCGTTCTGGTCCGAAGCACTACAACCGACGGGCGTCGGGCATAACAACTTCGGACCAGTAGGAAAAAGGCTAATGACGCCGCATCCTTGCCGAAGTTTTTGGCTGCGAGCCAGGGCTCGAGCCGGATTCCTTCCAGGGTGACAGTCATGACTGCAACACCCGTACCGTTCCGGTTGTTTCCAACCAAAAAAACGGTGCCATCCGCAAGTGCGGTTTGGGCTTTGAAAAACTTGCTTGGTTCAACCGGAAACCGGCAATAAAGCGCTTGAGTTTCAGGTCCGAAATGTGGTTGGGCGTTTGAGCGGAAAACCCTATATGTAGGGTCTCTCCTTGCGCCGTGCTACAAGATAATGCGTTTCGAGGGGGCTTGCAACGTACTAGCTGTGGATAAGCCTGTGCGTAAATTGTGTAAGAAACCAGGAATTCCCGTGTAGGCCGCGAACCTGCTGAGCTAGACCGTTTGTCACTGTTTTTCACTCGGGAAAAACGCTTCAGCGGATTTTTAAGGGCGCGAACCCTATCACAAAAAACCGGGTTGTCCGAACGCATTTGGCGACTTGTGTTCTGGTTGTACGCCGTTTATACAATCGGGCAGTGTTTACCCATTCTTATCCTCCCGAAAGATGACAAAAAGACGGGAGAAATGTGGGAGCGGGCTTGCTCGCGAAAGCGGTGGGTCAGGCAATATCCATGTTGACCGTGCCGCCGTCTTCGCGAGCAAGCCCGCTCCCACAGGGGAATTGAGTCAGGCCGAGCATTCTTCCTTATTAATAAAAACAGCAAGCAGAGGTCACCGGTGGAGCAAGAAGCCTGGCAGGTATTGATAGTCGAGGACGACCAGCGTCTGGCCGAACTCACCCGCGAATACCTGCAAGCCAATGGATTGCAGGTGGAGATTGAAGGTAACGGCGCGCTGGCGGCGGCGCGGATCATCAAGGAGCAGCCGGATCTGGTGATCCTCGACCTGATGCTGCCCGGTGAAGACGGTCTGAGCATCTGCCGCAAGGTGCGCGACCGTTATGACGGGCCGATCCTGATGCTCACCGCGCGCACCGACGATGCCGACCAGATCCAGGGCCTCGACCTCGGCGCCGACGATTACGTGTGCAAACCGGTGCGTCCACGGCTGTTGCTGGCGCGGATTCAGGCCTTGCTGCGACGCAGTGACACAGCCGAACCCGTCGCGGAGAAAAGCCGTCGCCTGCAATTCGGCCCGCTGGTGGTGGACAACGCCTTGCGCGAAGCCTGGCTCAGCGACAGCGGCATCGAACTGACCAGCGCTGAATTCGACCTGCTCTGGCTGCTGGTGTCGAATGCCGGGCGAATCCTCTCTCGCGAAGAGATCTTTACTGCGCTGCGGGGCATCGGTTACGACGGCCAGGACCGCTCGATCGATGTGCGTATCTCGCGCATTCGCCCGAAAATCGGCGACGACCCCGACCACCCGCGCCTGATCAAGACCATCCGCAGCAAAGGCTATCTGTTCGTCCCTGAAGCCTGTGTGGATCTGGTGCTGTGAACTCGATCTTCCTGCGCATCTACGGCGGCATGTGCGCGGCGCTGATTCTGGTGGCGGTGCTCGGCGTGCTGGCGTTGCATCTGCTCAATCAGGTGCGCAGCGAGCAGTACCGCGAGCGCCTCGCCCACGGCACGTTTTCGCTGATGGCCGACAACCTGCAACCGATGAACGAAACCGAGCGCCATCGGGCGCTGTTGGTGTGGGAGCGGCTGCTGGGGATTCCGCTGGCGCTGAAGAAGTTTTCCGAGACTGATCTGGACTTGTCACAGCGCACCCGGGTGCAACGCGGTCAAGCGTTGGTGGAGCAGACCGGCCCGCATGCGGCGCGGGTCTATCGACTGGTCAGCGACAAGGAGCAGTTGCTGCTCACCGGCGACGTGCAACAGATCAGCGAACAACTGGCCCGTGCGACCATTTATCTGCTGGCCGATGAGCTGGTGCGTTTTCCGGTGGGCGAACAACCCAAGCGGCTGGCGCAGTTAAAGGAAGAGAAGGGCTTCGGTTTTGATCTGCGACTGGTCACGGTCAACGAGGCCGACATGGACGAAGACCAGAGCCGTCGCGTGTCAGAGGGCGACACGGTGATGGCGCTGGGCAAGGGTGGTGACTCGATCCGGGTGTTTGCCGGCATGGTCGGCACGCCGTGGGTGCTGGAAATCGGCCCGCTGTATCAGATGAATCCGTACCCGCCGCAATGGCTGGTGCTGATCGCCGTGCTCGGCCTGAGTCTGATCGGCCTGATCGTTTACCTGTTGGTGCGCCAGCTCGAACGGCGTTTGCGCGGCCTCGAGGCCGCGGCCACGCGCATCGCCAAGGGCAGCCTGGAAACCCGCGTGCCGGCCCGCGGCGCTGACTCGGTAGGACGGCTGGCGGCGGCGTTCAACGGCATGGCCGAGCACTTGCAGCAGTTGCTGGCGATCCAGCGCGAACTGGTGCGCGCGGTGTCCCACGAATTGCGTACGCCGGTGGCGCGCCTGCGTTTCGGCCTGGAGATGATCGGCTCGGCCACCACCCCGCAGGCGCTGGAAAAGTACCGCGAGGGCATGGATCACGACATCGAGGATCTCGATAAGCTGGTGGACGAGATGCTCACCTACGCGCGACTGGAGCAGGGCTCGCCGGCGCTGACCTTTCAACGCATCGACCTCGATGCGTTGGTCAATCAGGTGATCGAAGAGCTGGCGCCGTTGCGCGCCGGGGTCACGGTACAGCGTGGTATGTGCCTGTCATCCACCGATAACGACGGCGCCTGGGTCGAGGCCGAACCGCGCTTCCTGCACCGGGCGTTGCAGAATCTGGTGAGCAACGCGATGCGCCATGCGCGCTCGAAAGTCACGGTGAGTTATCAGGTCGGGCAGTTGCGCTGCCGGGTCGATGTCGAGGATGACGGGCCGGGCGTGCCGGAGGTAGCGTGGGAGCGCATCTTCACGCCGTTTCTGCGTCTGGATGACAGCCGTACGCGGGCGTCGGGCGGGCATGGGCTGGGGCTGTCGATTGTGCGGCGGATCATCCATTGGCATGACGGCCGGGCGCTGATCAACAAGAGCAAGAGTCTGGGCGGGGCCTGCTTCAGTCTGAGTTGGCCGCGGAATCAGGAGCGCCGCTGAGTTTTGTGGGGGCAGGGATGATGCCTTCGCGAGCAAGCCCCCTCCCACAGGGGAATGCATTTCAAGGGTGGGAGCGGGCTTGCTCGCGAAGGCGGCGGAACAGGCTGAAAAATCTTCAGGCAGGAATGCTGACCAGGCTCAACAACTGCCCATCCTGCACCCCAAACTGCGCCTCCAGCTCGGTGCCATTACGCCATTCAGCAGACAGGTCAGTCAGCAAACGCAACCGAACCTGCCCTTGCTCTGTCCACTCCAGCACCTCGGCGTGCTCGAAATAAAAGCGCTTCTGCACAATCGGGTACAACGCCTTGAACAGGCTTTCTTTCACCGAAAACGTCAGCGTCACCAGCAACGCCAGTTGTTCCCTCGAACCGGCGGCCATGCGCTGCAGTTCCGCAGGCGTCAGGATCTCCCCGGCCAGGCGTTCGGCGCGGTCGGTGTCGAGCAGGTTTTCCAGGTCCATGCCCAAGCCACGCCAATGCTGCTTGTTGGCGACAATCGCCGCCGCACGCCCGGTGCTGTGGGTGATCGAGCCGCAGATGTGCGCCGGCCACACTGGTGCACGGTCTTCGCCAATCGCCGGAATCACGCTTGAGCCTTCCAGTTGCTGCAACGCCGCCCGGGCGCAAATCCGCCCGGCAAGAAACTCTGCCTGGCGCTTGGCAACCGAACGCTGAATGCTCGGCGGCGGCTCGATGGCGCTGCGCTGGAAGTCGTCGCCGAGCAATTGTTTCGGGTCGAAACGGGTGCTCAGCAGGACGGTCTCGGGCAGCAGCCGGGGCAACGGCCAGTGAGCGTCGAGCGCGGTGCAGCAGGTGGGGAGGATCGGGCTGGAATTCATGGCGGGCATTTTGCCGGTTGAAGCCGCGACTGGGTAGAGGCTGCACACTTTTGTGGCGAGGGAGCTTGCTCCCGCTGGGGGCAAAGCCCCCCAAAACTGTGGACGAGGTCTGTCAGGTAAACCGCATCGGCAGGTTTTTGCGACGGCTTTGCCGCCGAGCGGGAGCAAGCTCCCTCGCCACAGGGGCAATGTCAGCCAAAGATTTTCTGGAAGAACGCTTTCATGTCCGCCCAGGATTTTTCATCGGCCGCTTTGTTGTAGCCGATATCCGGGCCACCGTGTTCACCGTGGCTCAAACGATCGGCATCGGGATTGGTGAAGCCATGCTTGGCGCCGTCGAGGCTGACGAATGTGTAGTCGGCGCCGGCCTTGTCCATCTCGGATTTGAATGTGGTGACGTTGGCCGGGGTGACCATGCTGTCCAGCGCACCATGCTCGACCAGAACTTTCGCCTTCACACTGCCGGGCGTCGCCGGGGTGGTGGTCGCCAGTGCACCGTGGAAACTCACCACGCCCGCCAGCGGCTCGCCCTGACGCGCCGCGTTGAGCACCACGCCGCCGCCGAAGCAGTAACCGATGGCGGCGATTTTATTCACGTCGGTCTGTGGCTGCTTTTTCAGCAGGTTCAGCCCGGCCTCGAAGCGCTTGCTGGAGGCAGCGGCATCCTGGGTCGCGGCCTGCATGAATGCCATCGCATCCTTGGGGTGCTCGGTGTTCTTGCCTTCGCCGTACATATCGATCGCCAGAGCGCTGTAGCCCAACTCAGCGAGGTCGCGGGCGCGGCGTTTGGCGTAGTCGTTCAGCCCCCACCATTCATGCACCACGACGATCCCCGGGCGCTTGCCCTTGATCGCGTCGTCGTAGGCGTAGTAGCCGATCAGTCTGGTGCCGTCGGCACTCTGGTAGGGAATCTCCTGGGTCTTGATCGCGGCGTTGGCCAGGCTGCTGGCGGCGAGCAGGGCGAGGGCGAGGAACAGGCGCATGGTCGGTCTCCTTATCGAAAGTGGTCAGGACAGCCTAGTCGATTTGATTCAGTGCAGGTTCAACGAGCGTTCAGGGCAGGTACAGGGGCGGCTTGCTAACCTTGCATCCAGTCGAACAGCAATGAGAAAGTTGTCGCCCGTGCCGTCGCCTTCGCGAGCAGACTCGCTCTCACAGGTATGCTGTTGAAGTTGGAGCTTTTGATTTACCCGGGAGAGCGTTATGAAACTGTTGGTCGTCGAAGATGAAGCGCTGTTGCGCCATCACCTGCAAACCCGCCTGACGGAGAGCGGTCATGTGGTCGAGTCCGTGGCCAATGCCGAAGAGGCGCTGTACCAGACCGGGCAGTTCAACTTCGATCTGGCGGTCATCGACCTCGGTCTGCCGGGCATGGGCGGTCTGGACTTGATCCGACAGTTGCGCTCGACCGGCAAGACGTTTCCGGTGCTGATCCTCACTGCGCGCGGCAACTGGCAGGACAAGGTCGAAGGCCTGGCCGCCGGTGCCGACGATTACGTGGTCAAGCCGTTCCAGTTCGAAGAACTCGATGCACGACTCAACGCCTTGCTGCGTCGCTCCAGCGGATTCACCCAGTCGACCATCGTCGCCGGACCGCTGTTGCTGGACCTCAATCGCAAGCAGGCATCGCTGGATGAAGAGCCGCTGGCGCTGACTGCCTACGAATACCGCATCCTCGAATACCTGATGCGCCACCACCAGCAAGTGGTGCCCAAGGATCGCCTGATGGAGCAGCTCTATCCGGACGACGACGAGCGCGATCCGAACGTGATCGAAGTGCTGGTCGGCCGCCTGCGTCGCAAGCTCGAAGGCACGCGCGGGTTCAAGCCGATCGATACCGTGCGCGGTCTCGGCTATCTGTTCAATGAGCCTTGCACTTGATTCGTTCTCTTCGCGTTCGCTTGATGCTCGCCGCCACCACGTTGGCGGTGTTGTTCATGCTCGGCTTGCTCCCCGCCATGCAGGGCGCGTTCAGCCTGGCGTTGCAGGACTCGATCGAGCAGCGGCTGGCCTCGGACGCCACCACGCTGATCTCTGCCGCCCGCATCGAGAACGGCCGCCTGATGATGCCGTCGCAGTTGCCCGATGAGCGTTTCAACCTCACCGACAACCGCTTGCTCGGCTACATCTACGACCGCGAAGGCAAACTGGTCTGGCGCTCGAAAGGCACGCAGGAAGAGCAGATCAACTACAAGCCGCGTTACGACGGCATGGGTAACGAGTTCGCGCGGATCCGCGAGAGCGACGGTCAGGAGTTCTTCGTCTACGACGTCGAAGTCAAACTGCTTGGCGGTAAAAGTGCCGCATTCAGTATCGTTGCCCTGCAACCGGTGCGTGAATACGAAAATACCCTCGAAGGCCTGCGCGAAAATCTCTATCTGGGCTTCGGTGCCGCATTGCTGGTGTTGCTGGCGCTGTTGTGGATCGGCCTGACCTGGGGCCTCAAGGCGCTGCGCCAGCTCAGCCAGGAACTCGACGAAATCGAAAGCGGCACCCGCGAAAGCCTCACCGAGCAGCACCCGCGCGAACTGCTGCGCCTGACCGGCTCGCTCAACCGTTTGCTGCTCAGCGAACGCCAGCAGCGCAGCCGCTACCGCGACTCCCTCGATGATCTGGCGCACAGCCTGAAAACCCCTCTGGCGGTGTTACAAGGGGTCAGCGAAGACATGGCGAAACGTCCCGAAGATCGTGATCAAGCCTGGGTGCTGCAAACCCAGATCGAGCGCATGAGTCAGCAGATCAGCTACCAACTGCAACGTGCCAGCCTGCGCAAAAGCGGGCTGGTGCGCCACCAGGTCCGTCTGCAGCCGGTGCTCAAAAGCCTGTGCGACACACTGGACAAGGTCTACCGCGACAAACGTGTGCGGGTGGCCTTCGATCTGCCGGAGCACTGCTATGTGCCGATCGAGCAGGGCGCTTTGCTGGAGATGATGGGCAACCTGCTGGAGAACGCCTATCGCCTGTGTCTGGGCGAAGTGCGCATCAGCGTTCGCGAGAGTCTGGCCGGGACCGAGTTGTGCATCGAAGATGACGGCCCGGGCGTACCGCCGAATCAACGGGCGCGGATTCTGGAGCGTGGCGAGCGTCTGGATCGCCAGCACCCCGGGCAGGGCATCGGGCTGGCGGTGGTCAAGGACATTATCGAGAGCTACAACGCCAAACTGATGCTCGGGGATTCGCCGATGGGCGGGGCGGCGTTCAGGATTCAGTTTCCTGCGGTTTAGTCGGCACCTTTCGGGCCTCTTCGCGAGCAAGCTCGCTCCCACATTGAATCGGCGGCGCTCGCCATTCCCCTGTGGGAGCGAGCTTGCTCGCGAAGGGGCCTGCCGCCTCGGCGTAAAACTCTGCGGAGGCTTACTGCTCCTGCGCCCGATAAGCCCCCGGTGTCAGCCCCGTCCATTTCTTGAACGCCCGGTGAAACGCCGACGGCTCGGAAAACCCCAGCTGCTCGGCAATCTGTTGCAACGACAGATCCGCCCGTCCCAGATGATAAATGGCGATGTCGCGGCGCAACTGATCCTTCAATTCCTGAAAACTGGTGCCTTCCTCACGCAAATGCCGACGCAGGGTTTGCGGGCTGATGTGCAGGTGCGCGGCCACCGCTTCCAGATCCGGCCAGTGTGCGCTGTCGCGACTGAGCAAGCGGCGCAGGCGGCTGCTGAGACTGTCGCCGTCGTCCGGGCGTGACAGCAGGTCGGCGGGGGAGCGTTCAAGGAAGTGCTTGAGGGTGCGTTCGTCCTGCAACAGCGGCATGTGCAGGTAGCGGCTGTGAAACAGCAGGCTGCTTTGGCCCTCGGCAAACACCAGCGGGCAGGGGAACAGCAGGTCGTACTCGGCACCATGCGCCGGTTTCGGGTAACTGAAAGTGGCCTGCTCCAGACGAATCCGCTGGCCGATCAGCCAGCTGCCGAGGCGATGCCAGATCACCAGCAGGCTCTCGCTGAGAAAGTGATCCGGGTCCCATAGCTGCGAATCATCGAGGCTCAGGCGCACCCATTCGTCTTCGCGGCTCAGGTCCAGGCGCGGGGCCCCCGGGAATAGGCTATAAAACAATAAACCGCGTTGCAGTGCCTTCTCCAGGTTGCGGCAGTGGATCAGGGCGTGGCACATCATCGCGAAGCTGCCGGGTTTGCTCGGTACGTTGCCGAAGCCCAGGTACTCATCATCCAGCGCCAGCCACAGGCTCTGGATCAGTTGGGTGAATTGCTCCGGTGCAATTCGCGCCCGCGGCTCATCCAGCAACTCGGGACTGATGCCCAGTCGCTGCAGCAGTGGCGAATAGTCGAAGCCCGAACGGCGTGCGCCACCGAGGGCGGCACGGGCGAAATGGCTGGCGATGGTGCGTTCGCGCATAAGCGGCAGATCCTTCCTCTGGCGCCGGATGGTAGCCGGGGCATGCGCAGGGCAACAAGGCGGATTTCCGCCAAATTGTAGGACGAGAACCAACGAGTTGGCGGAAATCCGCCACACTTACGTCACCGGGCAGTGACAAAAATTACCCTGCACTCCCTGATATCAAAAGGCTTGTAGCGAATTGCACCAATGTGGCACGGCGTTTGCGATAAGAGCGACAGAAGTGTGCGTCTATCCCGCCGGAGAAGCGCCGCTCGACACAACAAATCCCTCCAGTGCAGGAGGGTTCGCAATTCAGGTTTTGCGCTCAACAGATGGATGTTGCCCGCAGGACGCTTGAGGAAACTTGCAATGACGACTCGTCAGCCACTCTACAAATCCCTGTATTTCCAGGTGATCGTCGCAATCATCATCGGTATTGCACTCGGTCACTACTACCCGCAGTTCGGTGTCGCGGTAAAGCCGCTGGGTGACGGGTTCATCAAACTGATCAAGATGATCATTGCCCCGATCATCTTCTGCACCGTGGTCAGCGGCATCGCCGGCATGCAAAGCATGAAATCGGTCGGCAAGACCGGTGGTTACGCACTCCTGTACTTCGAAATCGTTTCGACCATCGCGCTGCTGGTCGGCCTGATCGTGGTCAACATCGTGCAGCCGGGCAACGGCATGCACATCGACGTCAGCACGCTGGACGCTTCGAAAGTTGCAACCTACGTGGCTCAAGGTGCTGATCAGAGCGTTGTCGGCTTCCTGCTCAACGTGATCCCGACCACCATCGTCGGCGCGTTCGCCACCGGTGACATCCTGCAAGTGCTGATGTTCTCGGTGATCTTCGGTTTCGCCCTGCATCGCCTGGGTGACTACGGCCGTCCGATCCTCGACTTCATCGATCGCTTCGCCCACGTGATGTTCAACATCATCAACATGATCATGAAGCTCGCGCCAATCGGTGCCTTCGGTGCGATGGCATTCACCATCGGTGCCTACGGTGTCGGCTCGCTGGTGCAACTGGGTCAACTGATGGCCTGCTTCTACATCACTTGCGTGCTGTTCATCCTGATCGTGCTGGGTGCCATCGCCCGCATGCACGGCTTCAGCGTGCTGAAGATGATTCGCTACATCCGTGAAGAGCTGCTGATCGTACTGGGTACTTCTTCGTCGGAATCGGTACTGCCACGCATGCTGATCAAGATGGAGCGTCTGGGCGCGAAGAAATCGGTAGTGGGTCTGGTGATCCCGACCGGTTACTCGTTCAACCTCGACGGTACCGCGATCTACCTGACCATGGCCGCAGTGTTCATTGCTCAGGCCACCGACACGCACATGGACATCACGCACCAGATCACCCTGCTGGTGGTGTTGCTGCTGTCCTCCAAAGGCGCAGCCGGTGTGACCGGTTCGGGCTTCATCGTGCTGGCAGCCACCCTGTCGGCGGTCGGTCACCTGCCGGTGGCCGGTCTGGCGCTGATTCTGGGTATCGACCGTTTCATGTCCGAAGCCCGCGCCCTGACCAACCTGGTCGGCAACGCCGTGGCAACCATCGTGGTCGCCAAGTGGGTCAAAGAGCTGGACACCGACGTACTGCAATCCGAGCTGGCCTCGGGCGGTCGCGGTATCGTTGATACCCGTCCGGAAGATGATCTGGGTGTGGCTGAAGGCGTGGCTCCGAGCAACGTCAAGTAACTGCAATTTGGTACTACCTTGTGGCGAGGGAGCAAGCTCCCTCGCCACACAGGCACTGAAGAACCTGCCTCGGCAGGTTTTTTATTGCCGGCGATTTGAGCATTACGGTCACTGCCGCTGATGCATCCGGTGATTGCCGTGCGCGGCAGCGCTGCCTAGGCTGGGTGTATCGCCCAAGGAGATCGCCCATGTCTGCGCCGCTGGCCTCACTGAAAATTCTGGATTTCTCGACCCTGCTGCCGGGGCCGTTCGCCTCGCTGTTGCTGGCGGACATGGGCGCCGAGGTGCTGCGCATTGAATCACCGACGCGCATGGATCTGCTGCGGGTGTTGCCGCCGCACGATCAGGGCATGTCGGCCAGCCACGCTTACCTGAACCGCAACAAGCGCAGTCTGGCGCTGGATCTCAAACAGCCGGAGGCGCTGGAGGTGGTCCGGCAGTTGCTGACTGAATACGACATCGTCCTCGAGCAGTTTCGTCCCGGTGTGATGGAGCGTCTGGGCCTGGGTTACGAGGCACTGAAGGCGATCAACCCGAAGCTGATTTACGTGTCGATCACCGGCTATGGCCAGACCGGCCCGTACAAGGACCGCGCCGGGCATGACATCAATTACCTCGCACTGGCCGGGCTTGCCAGCTACACCGGCCGCGCCGACAGCGGGCCGTTGCCGCTGGGCATGCAGGTGGCGGATGTGGCTGGCGGGTCGCTGCATGGCGTGATCGGCTTGCTGGCGGCGGTTATCGCCCGGCAGCAGACAGGGCAGGGCACGCACCTGGACGTGAGCATGACCGATTGCGCCTTCAGCCTGAACGCCATGGCCGGCGCCGGGTATCTGGCCTGTGGCGAGGAACCGCATTGGGAAGAGCAGATGCTCAATGGCGGCAGCTTCTATGACTACTACCGCTCGCGCGACGGGCGCTGGCTGTCAGTGGGCAGTCTGGAACCTGCGTTCATGCAGCAACTGTGCACGGCGCTGGGCCGGCCGGAGCTGGCGGCGCAGGGCTTGTCGCCGAAACCCGAGCAGCAGCGGTTATTGAAGGACGCGCTGAAAGTTGAATTCGAGAAGCACGACTTTGCCGAGCTGTGCGAGTTGTTTGCCGGAGTTGATGCCTGTGTCGAGCCGGTATTGAACCTGAGCGAGGCGGTGCAACATCCGCAGTTGCAGGCGCGTGAATTGGTGACCCAGGTGCCGCGGGGAGACGGTACGACCCAGGCGCAGATGGCCTGTCCGCTGAAGTTCTCCGAGGCGCTGCCGGCGCCGTGGCATGTTGGTGCGGGGTTGGGGCAGCATACGGAGCAGGTGTTGGGGGAGTTGGGGTTTAGTGCTGAGCGGATTGCCGAGTTGCGGCGTGCCAAGGTGATTCTCTAGCGTCTGTGCCGCCCCTTTCGCGAGCAAGCCCGCTCCCACATTTTGAAATGCGTTCCCCCTGTGGGAGCGAGCTTGCTCGCGAAGGCGTCGGCGGCGACAACACCAAACCGGCTACTCCACCCGCATCTCACCACTGAACACCAAGGTGTTGCGACAGCGCCGGCACAAATACCGTCGCCCCTGCCGTACCAGACTATGGCGCTGCGCCGAAAACGGGAAATCACTGTCGGCGCACGGGCATTTGTAGATGTAGCGGGTCACGCTGCGGCGTTTGATTGCATAAGTGTGGCAGCGATCCGGCGGCAGTTCGTAAACCCCGCGCATGATCAGTTGCCACTCCTCGCCGTGCGGCTGGATGCGGTCGCCGAACAGTTGATGGGCGATCAGGTGCGCGACTTCGTGGGCCACGGTCTGCTTGAGGAAGTGTTCGGTGTTTTCCCGGTACAGCTGCGGGTTGAAGCGCAGCAGGTTCTCGTGCAGATGCGCGACACCGGCTTTTTGCCCGCGCAGCTTGAGGCTGACGACCGGGCGTTGGAAATGACGTTTGAAAAAGGCTTCAGCGAGTTGGTAACAGTCTTCGACGCGGGTATTGAGTTGCTCGGGCATGCTTGATGGATCTCCAGAGGCGTCGAGTATGCCGCAACCTCCCGGACTTGCGAATCGCTGACCTGCCGAATGGTCATCCGCCATACGAGAAGGCCGCCTTGCGGCGGCCTGTATTGGCAGATCTTGTTGTTCTCGGGGGTGAATCATGTCAGTTGGTATACACCGGCCCCACGCCGAGGCCCCAGACAATCACGGTGAACGCCATGATGGCCACCAGTACCACCAGGCCCACCGCCAGCACCGAGCTGGAAAACAGGAAGCCTTCGTCCGACGGAATGTTCATGAACGTCGGCAACCCTACATAAAGCAGATAAACCGTGTAGCAGATGGCCGCCGTGCCGACGATCATCCCCAGCCACATATGCGGATACAGTGCCGCCAGCCCGCCGACGAACAGCGGTGTCGCGGTGTAGGTGGCGAAGGCCACGCAACGGGCCAGGCTCGGGTTGGCGTCATAGGTGCGGGCCATCCAGTGCACGAACGCGCCCATCACCGCGACGCCGCCAAGCATCGCCAGGTACGACATCACCGTCATCCAGATCGCGCTTTCCACGGTGAGCATCACCGGCGCGCGGCTGCCGATCACCCAGCCGACCTGAGTGGTGCCGATAAACGCCGAAACGGCCGGAATCGCCGCCAGGATCAGCGTGTGCGTCAGGTACATGTGGCTGATGCTTTCCTCTTGGTCGCCACGGATTTCCTTCCATTCCTGATCGGGGTGGGTAAACAGTCCCACTACGTGATGGATCATGCCAGTCACTCCTCTTGTTATTGCCATCGCCCCCCAGCGGAGCGCCTACGGGCCAAGGTGGCCGAGCAAATACAGGTCTTCAGATGTGTGCGACCTTATGTCGCAGTATAGAAAGGACTTAACCGCACAGGTGATAGGGGCTTAGAGCAAATCGCGCTGTAAACACGGGGTGTAATCGCGGCAGGGTCTTGCACGGTTGAGGCCGGATCACCTCTGTGGCGAGGGAGCTTGCTCCCGCTCGGCTGCGCAGCAGTCGCCAATCCTTCCGGTTCGGTGCGTCAGGAAAATAGCGGCTGCAGGTTTGGGGGCGCTTCGCACCCCAGCGGGAGCAAGCTCCCTCGCCACAGGGGATCGGGTGATAGGGACAGACCCACGGCCCTTCGCCCCCAGCGGGTTTTTTGCGTAAAATGCCCGCCTTTCGTCACACCTCACGGATTTCGCGTCATGGGCACTCTTACGGTCAACCAGAACAAACTGCAAAAGCGCCTGCGCCGCCTGGCCGGCGAAGCGGTCGCCGATTTCAACATGATCGAAGACGGCGACAAGGTCATGGTCTGCCTGTCCGGGGGCAAGGACAGCTACACCATGCTCGACGTGCTGATGCACCTGCAGAAGGTTGCACCGATCAAGTTCGAGATCGTCGCGGTGAACATGGATCAGAAGCAGCCGGGCTTTCCCGAGCACGTGCTGCCGGCCTATCTGAAAGAGCTGGGCGTCGAGTACCACATCGTCGAGAAGGACACCTACTCGGTGGTCAAGGAACTGGTGCCGGAAGGCAAGACCACCTGCTCGCTGTGCTCGCGCCTGCGTCGCGGCACGCTGTACACCTTCGCCGACGAAATCGGCGCGACCAAAATGGCCCTCGGTCACCATCGCGATGACATCGTCGAGACGTTCTTCCTCAACATGTTCTTCAACGGCACCCTCAAGGCGATGCCGCCGAAGCTGCGCGCCGACGACGGCCGTAACGTGGTGATCCGCCCGCTGGCGTACTGCAACGAGAAAGACATCCAGGCCTACTCGGACTTCAAGGAATTCCCGATCATCCCGTGCAACCTCTGCGGTTCGCAGGAAAACCTGCAGCGTCAGGTGGTCAAGGAAATGCTTCAGGACTGGGAGCGCAAGACTCCGGGCCGAACTGAAAGCATCTTCCGCAGTCTGCAGAACGTGGTGCCGTCGCAACTGGCCGACCGCAACCTGTTCGACTTCACCAGCCTGAAGATCGACGAGACAGCGGCTTCGCGCTTCGTCAACGTGGTCAATCTGTAAACCCATTCCAGGTGGGAGCGGGCTTGCTCGCGAAGGCGGTGTATCAGTCGCTATATGCGTCGACTGACACTCAGTCTTCGCGAGCAAGCCCGCTCCCACATGGGTTTCTTCGTTTCATTCAATAGGAGAGGGCATGCGCGATTACAAGTGGCTGCACGAATACTGTCTGAACCGCTTCGGTTCGGCGGCTGAACTGGAAGCCCATCTGCCCGTTCCCAAGACTCCCGCGCAATTGCGCAAGATCAGCGACGATCGTTACCTCTCGACCATGGCCCTGCGGGTATTCCGCGCCGGGCTCAAGCACAGCCTGGTGGACGCCAAGTGGCCGGCCTTCGAAGAAGTGTTCTTCAAGTTCGACCCGGAAAAGGTCGTGCTGATGAGCGCCGAGCACCTCGAACGCCTGATGCAGGACGCGCGAATCATCCGCCACCTGGGCAAGCTCAAGAGCGTGCCGCGCAATGCGCAGTTCATTCTTGATGTGGAGAAAGAGAAGGGCAGTTTCGGCGCACTGATCGCCGACTGGCCGGTGACCGATATCGTCGGTCTGTGGACCTACCTGAAAAAGCACGGCCATCAGTTGGGCGGGCTGTCGGCGCCACGCTTCTTGCGCATGGTTGGCAAGGACACCTTTGTGCCGAGCTATGACGTGGTCGCGGCGCTGAATGCGCAGAAGATCGTCGACAAGGTGCCGACCAGTCTGCGCGATCTGGCGATTGTGCAGAACGCGTTCAACCAGTGGCATGAACAGAGTGGTGGACGGCCGATGAGCCAGATTTCGATGATGCTGGCTTACACCGTCAATCATTAAGAACGCGTCGCCCCATTCGCGAGCAAGCCCGCTCCCACAGGATCCTTGTTGAAACACAATATTGTGATCGACACAAAAACTGTGGGAGCGGGCTTGCTCGCGAAGGCGTCAGCTCAGGCGACGGAAATCTCGCCCTCGCCAGCCAGCTTGCGATTCAACTGATACCGCCACCGCACATACAGCAACGCCGAGCAGAACAACGCCAGGCTCGCGACCATCTCCAATACGCCAAACAGCTGCCGGTTCGGGTCATACGCCGCCAGTGCGCCTTTGATGAAATACAGATTCACCACAAAACACATCCACGAATGCCCACGGGCGCTGCCCATGATCATTGCCGGGGCGAGAACGATCCACGGGATCAGCTCGACCAGCAAAATCACCCACGGTCGGGCGCCATGCAGGTCGGCCAATACCAGGTAGTAAGCGGCGAGCAGCCCGGCGAGGCCGAAGAAGCACAGCAGGCTGAGGGCCCGCATCGCCTTGACGCGGGGTTCGAGCCACTCCACCGAGGGCAGGATTTTCGCCTTCTTCGCCACCCTCAGCCCTCCAGTTTTTGCGCGGTTTTCGCCAGGCGTGCGCCGAGTGCACGACACAGCGCCATCTCGTGCTGATCCAGACCTTTCTTGCCATCGGCCCCAGCGTGATGACTGGCGCCATATGGCGTGCCGCCGCCCTGGGTTTCCAGCAGCGCCGACTCGCTGTACGGCAGGCCGGTGATCAGCATGCCGTGGTGCAACAGTGGCAGCATCATCGACAGCAGGGTGGTTTCCTGGCCGCCGTGCAGGCTCGCGGTTGAGGTGAACACGCCGGCCGGTTTGCCGACCAGCGCGCCGGTCAGCCACAGGTTGCTGGTGCCGTCGAGGAAGTACTTGAGCGGTGCGGCCATGTTGCCGAAACGCGTCGGGCTGCCGAGTGCGAGGCCAGCGCAGTTCTTCAGATCGTCGAGGGTGGCGTAGAGCGCACCTTCTTCCGGGATCTGTGGGGCGACCGCCTCACATTCGGTGGAAATCGCCGGCACGGTACGCAGGCGCGCTTCGAGGCCGGCCTGCTCGACACCGCGGGCGATCTGCCGGGCCATCTCGTTGGTCGAACCGTTGCGGCTGTAATACAGAACCAGAATGTATGGCGCGCTCACGGCAACAGCTCCAGGATCTGCTCCGGAGGACGGCCGATCACGGCCTTGTCGCCGACTTCGAGAATTGGCCGTTCCATCAGTTTCGGGTGTTCGGCGATGGCGGCGATCAGTTGCGCCTCGCTGAGGCTCGTGTCCGCCAGCTGAAGCATTTTGTATTCATCTTCTCCCGTGCGCAGCAGTTGCCGTGCGCTGATGCCGAGCTTGCCGAGCAAGGCCTTGATTTGCGCGGCGTCCAGCGGCGTTTCCAGGTAACGCACCACGTTCGGGGTCAGGCCACGGGCCTCGAGAAGTTCCAGTGCGCCGCGGGATTTCGAGCAGCGCGGATTGTGATAAAGCGTCAGATCGGTCATGGCGGGTCGCTTCTGGCGTAAAGTGGCAGCTATTCTAACTGTGCAGCGCGCAATCCAGAACCTTCAGAGGCGATGGGTCGCAGGCGCATCCAATTTTTGACCAGGGAACACGACATGACACGGCGATTGGCAGCGGCATTGACGATAATCGGGGCGTTGATGCTGGGGGGCTGCGGCAACGATTACGGCATTGACCAGAATGGTCAGAAGGTGGCGTCCGAGCGTCTGGATAAACAATGGGTAGTTATCAATTACTGGGCCGAATGGTGTGGCCCGTGCCGCACGGAAATTCCTGAACTCAATCATTTGGCTGACGAACTCAAGAGCAAGAATATTGGGGTGTTCGGGGTCAACTTCGACAACGTGCAGGGTGAAGACCTGAAGAGCGCCAGCGAGAAGCTGGGCATCAAGTTCACCGTACTGGCGCAGGATCCGGCGGACCTGTTCGACCTGCCGCGCAGTGAGGCCTTGCCGGTGACCTACATCATCGACAACAAGGGCAAGGTGCGTGAGCAACTGATGGGCGAGCAGACGGCGGCGGGGGTGATGGCCAAGCTGGAGGCGTTGCAGGCTGCCAAGTGAGTTGAATGGGCTTTTGTGGCGAGGGAGCTTGCTCCCGCTGGGCCGCGAAGCGGCCCCAAACCCTGCTGACTCGGTGTCTCCGGCAACGCGCGGTTAACGGTTTTGCGACTGCTGCGCAGCCGAGCGGGAGCAAGCTCCCTCGCCACAGTAACCTCAGTGTGCGTCTAAGGGGGTTAACCCTCTTCCAGCCACCAGCGCAACGGCTTGCCTTCCGCCGGCCAGAAGCGCATCTGCTCGATCGGCGAGATGTCCCAGCGTTCCACGCCTTGCAGCGCCTGCAGGAAGCGTTGTTCCTGCTCCATCAGCGCCGGGGCGCAGAGTTTGCGGGTCTTGCCGATCGGGCCGAAGCTCAGCTTGTCACCCTCGAGGGTGTACGGTGCGAACCAGTGGTTGCAGCCGCCATTGCCATACGCGCGGCCATCGTCACCGAGGGTCACGGTCAGGTGGCTGTAATCCATCAATGGCCGCTCGCCGATCCACTCCAGAATGTAGCTGCGGTTCTGTTGCAACTGCACTGGCTCTGCGGCGCAGCCCACCAGACCGGCACCGACCAACAGGGGCAGGGCAAGGCGTTTCATCACGCAGGCTCCTGGCATTTCGGGCACAGGTGTTTGTCGCCGACGGCTTTCCAGCCCAGCTCGGCGATGCGCGCCGTGGCGGCCGGTTTCTCGGCAGTCTTGCCCAGCTTGGCATCCACCGCGAACTCGAAATTCAGTTCTTTGGCGCAGCTGTCGCAGTTGACCTGCCAGGTGTGGATTGCCAGTTCGCCGAATACCGGGCCCGTGGTCATCGCGGTCCATTGGCCCGGCGGATTGATCAGGTGGCGCACGGAGTCGACGGTCAGGCGCATGGACAAATCCTTGCTGCCTTTGAGGGTGACCAACAGGACGTCACCGTTACGGATCGAGCCACCGTTGCCGGTGACCTGATAGCGGCCCGGTACGAGGGCGCGGCATTCGGTGAGGGTGTGTTGCGGGTTCATCAGGGTGTAGCGGAAATCGTGTTCGACCATGGGTCCTCCAAATCTGCGCGACATGCTAGCACGGGCTGGATTGCAGGATGGCGTACGTGTGCGACCTTCGATCCGGTTCAAATTGCTCGGCGCTCATGGCAAACTGCCGCCCTTCAATCTGAGGGAACGGAACATGGCGCTGATCGAATGTTATGAATGCAAGCGGAGCATCAGCTCTGAAGTCAAGGCGTGCATTCATTGTGGTGCTCCGATGGCGCAGCAACACGGGCACAATCCGCAGCAGCCGACGGTCGCCGCTGCCGCGACGACGATTTCATTTGGCAGTCTGCCGCGCAACAAGTCGGTGCCTGAAGCCTTCGTCCCGCCGCCAGCCCCGGAGCCCGCCCCGAAAGTGACACCGGCAGCAGTCGGTCGCCGTCGTCGGCAGCTCGAGCCAACCCCTCAACTTCAGCCCAACGCCGACGGTTCGCGTCCGGTGGAAGGCTGGTTGAAGATCATGGTGTTTCTGTTGCCGATGGTCTTTGTCTGGTTCCTGCTGCGTAACGGTCATTCGATGAAGCAGCGTTTTTTCGGTTTTGGCTGGCTGGCCCTGCTGATCCTGGCCTCGTCGCTGTCGCCGAAATAAGCCGGTAGTCCTCAGCCCTCGACCTGGTTCTGCGGCGCGCCTGCAGCCCAGGTCGCGATGTTGTGCAGGGTGGTCGCGGCAATCGCGCCCAGCGCCTCGTGGGTCAGAAACGCCTGATGCGCGGTGATGATCACATTCGGGAAGGTCAGCAGCCGCGCCAGCACATCATCCTGCAACGGCAAGTCGCTGCGATCCTCGAAAAACAGCTGCGCCTCTTCCTCATACACATCCAGTCCCAGATAGCCCAACTGGCCGTCCTTCAAGGCGTCGATCAGCGCGGGTGTGTCCACCAGACCGCCGCGTCCGGTGTTGATCAGCATCGCCCCCGGTTGCAAATGTGCCAGTGACTCACGGTTGATCAAGTGTTTGCTCTGCGCGTTGAGCGGGCAGTGCAGGCTGATGATCCGCGACTGCGCGAGCAATTCCGGCAGGCTCAGATAACGCGCGCCCAAGGCCACAACCTCGGGGTTTGGATACGGGTCGTACGCCAGCAACTCACAACCGAAGCCGTGCATGATTTTCGCGAAGGTCGCGCCGATCTGCCCGGTGCCGACGATGCCGACGGTCTTGCCCACCAGATCGAAACCGGTCAGGCCGTGCAGCGTGAAGTCGCCTTCGCGGGTACGGTTGTAGGCACGGTGCAGGCGCCGGTTGAGCGCGAGAATCAACGCCACCGCATGTTCGGCCACCGCATGCGGCGAGTAGGCTGGAACCCGCACCACGGCCAGCCCGAGGCGTTTCGCCGCGACCAGATCGACATGGTTGTAGCCCGCCGAGCGCAGCGCGATCAGCCGCGTGCCGCCGGCCGCCAGCCGCTCCAGCACCGGCGCGCTGAGATCGTCATTGATGAAGGCGCAGACCACCTCGTGCTGTTCGGCCAGGGCGGCGGTGTCGAGACTGAGCCGGGCCGGCTGAAAGTGCAGTTCTATTCCGGCCGGGCAATCGACGGCGAGGAAACTGTCGCGGTCGTAGGTCTGGCTGCTGAAGACGATCGTGCGCATCAATTCCTCCTGGAACGGGGTAGCGAGTCAGCGTTGACTGCCACCACTTTAACGGCGAATTCCGCTGCCGGCATTGCCGTGGATCAGGCGCTGATCCTGGCCTGAGTCGCGAGGCGATTGATCGCCCGCTCCAGCTCTTCCAGCGCCGCCACGGCTTTGGGATCGCCCTGTTTGAGCAGGGTTTCACTGCGCTGACAGGCCGCGCGCAATTGCGGCACGCCACAATATCGGGTCGCACCGTGCAGGCGATGCACGCGCTCAATCAATGCGTTCTGATCACGGGCTTCGCTGGCGGCACGAATCGCTTCGCGGTCGGCTTCCAGCGAGGCGAGCAGCATTGCCAGCATGTCGGCGGCAAGGTCCGCTTTGCCGGCGGCCAGGCGCAGGCCTTCCTCATGGTCGAGCACCGGCAGCTCATTGCTGCCTGCTGCGCTGTCGCTGGCGCGCTCCGGGCCTTGATTACGCAAGGCCAGACCGGTCCATTTCAGCACCACTTGCGCCAGTTGCCGCTCGCTGATCGGTTTGGTCAGGTAGTCATCCATGCCGCTTTGCAGCAAGGCGCGTTTTTCGTTGGCCATGGCGTGGGCGGTGAGGGCCACGATCGGCAACGGCGTGCAATGCCGTTCGCTTTCCCACTGGCGGATGGTTTCGGTGGTCTGGCGTCCGTCCATCCCCGGCATCTGCACGTCCATCAGCACCAGATCGAAGGATTCGCTCTGCACCGCTTTGACCGCCGCGTAGCCGCTTTCTACGGCCAGAACCTTGGCGCCCATGTCTTCGAGCAAGGTCTGCACCAGCAACAGGTTGGCCGGGTTGTCGTCGACGCACAGGACTTTCGGCGCGCGACTCGACAGCGGTTCGCCCGGTTCACTGCGTGGTTGGCGCGGGTTGGCCAGATCCGCCAGCGCCCGGCGCAGTTTGCGCGTGCAGGCCGGTTTGGCCTGCAACTGGCTATGTGGGTTCGGTACCGAGAGATGGAACAGCGTCTGTTCGGTGGTCGGGCACAACACCAGCACCTTGCAACCAAGATGCTCCAGATCCCAGATGTGCTGGTTCAGACGCTCCGGGAGCATGTCGTTGCTGGTGATGCCGAGCACCGCAAGATCGATGGCCTGATCGGTCTGGTGCGCGCCGGTGACGCCGTTGGTCAGGCTCTCCAGCGTATTGAACGGTGTGACGTCGAGGCCACAGTCTTCCAGTTGATGCTGCAAGGCCTGGCGCGCCAGTTCGTGATTTTCCAGTACGGCCACGCGGCGTCCGAGCAGTGGCGGGGCCGGCAGGTCTTCGGTGTCGTCGCGGGCTTTGGGCAGGCTCAGGCTGATCCAGAATTCCGAGCCTTCGCCGGGGGTGCTGTCGACGCCGATTTCGCCGCCCATCTGTTCGATCAGACGCTTGGAAATCACCAGACCCAGACCGGTACCGCCAGGCTGGCGCGACAACGAGTTGTCGGCCTGACTGAACGCCTGGAACAACGCGCGCACATCCTGACTCGACAGACCGATGCCGGTGTCCTGAATGCTGATGCGTAGCTGCACGCTGTCTTCGTGCTCTTCTTCGAGCATGGCGCGGGCGACGATAGTGCCTTCGCGGGTGAACTTGATCGCATTGCTGACCAGGTTGGTGAGGATCTGCTTCAGGCGCAGCGGGTCACCGACCAGCGACAGCGGTGTGTCGCGATAGACCAGACTGACCAGCTCCAATTGCTTGGCGTGGGCTGCCGGCGCCAGGATGGTCAGGGTGTCCTGCAACAGGTCGCGAAGGTTGAATGGAATATGGTCGAGCACCAGTTTGCCGGCCTCGATCTTCGAGAAATCGAGGATCTCGTTGATGATCCCGAGCAGGCTGTCGGCGGACTTTTCGATGGTGCCCAGATAGTCGAGCTGGCGCGGGGTCAGCTCGCTTTTCTGCAGTAGATGCGTGAAGCCGAGAATGCCATTGAGCGGGGTGCGGATCTCGTGACTCATGTTGGCAAGGAACTCGGATTTGATCCGGCTCGCCTCCAGCGCCTCTTTGCGTGCCAGATCCAGTTCGATGTTCTGGATCTCGATGGTTTCCAGATTCTGGCGCACGTCTTCGGTGGCCTGATCGACGCTGTGCTGCAGTTCTTCGCGAGCGTTCTGCAGCGTGCCGGCCATGCGGTTGATGCCCGAGGCGAGCTCGTCCAGTTCCTGACTGCCGAGCGGTGGCAGGCGGGTTTCCAGATGACCGTCCTTGAGCTGGGCGACCGCGTGTTTGATCTGGCTCAGCGGGCGGTTGATGGTGCGACCCATGCGCAATGCGAGCAGGGCGGCACCGGCAAGGCCAGCGGCAATCAACAGCAGGCTGGCAAACAGGCTGCGATAACCGCGCAGCAGCATGCCGTTGTGCGACAGCTCCAGTTCGACCCAGCCGAGCAGACGGTCGGACTCTTGCGGAATCACGTCGCCGGCAAGATTGCGATGCTTGCCGAACACCGGCATCAGGTAACGGGTGGCGTCATTGCCGCTGCGCCGTTGCAGTTGCGCACTGTCGCCGCTGGGCGCCTGATTGAGCATGGTCGGACCGGCGTGCGCCAGCGGTGTGCGGTCGGGGGCGAGGAAGGTGACGGCACGCACGTCGGGTTGTTCGAGAGACTGGGTGGCGATGCGTTCCAGCAGATCGGTGTTGCCGTGGCCCATGGCGGGCGCCACCAGCGGCGCCAGTTGCTCGGCGATCATCTCGCCGCGCTGCATCAATTGGGTCTGCAGGTCGGACTGTTGCATCCAGGTGAAATAACCACCGAGAACCAATGCCATCAGGCTGGTCGGCAACAGGGTCAGCAACAATACGCGACCTTTGATTCCCAGTTTCTTGAGCACACCCATCTCCTGCATCCCGCTGAACTGTTGACTCTTACGTGCATCCGGCACGCGACATTGGCGCAGTGTAGCGATTTGCAGGCAGGCAATCTCCGGAAAAATGATGTCGTCATCGGTCGACAGCGCATGGCGCGTTTGTCCGCCAGGTCAACCTTGGGTTGCCCGATAGCGGGCAATCTTGAATAATCGGCCAACTGAGAATTATTTGCAGATACTCATGACGCTTGCCTCCAACGATTTCCCACGCATTCTTGCCATCGAGGACGACCCGGTTCTGGGCGCCTATGTTCACGAACATCTGGGGCGCAGCGGCTTTAAGGTGACCTGGTGCCAGAACGGTCAGGAAGGGCTGAACATCGCGCGTCGCCAGCCGTTCGATGTGGTGCTGATGGACATACTGTTGCCGGGGCTCGATGGCCTGAATGTGCTGACCCAATTGCGCCAGAGCCATTCGACGCCGGTGCTGCTGATGTCCGCCCTGGGTGCCGAGGCCGATCGCATCAGTGGCTTTCGCCTGGGGGCCGATGATTATCTGCCAAAGCCGTTCAGCATGGCCGAGCTGCACGTGCGCATCGAGGCGATTCTGCGGCGGGTGGCCCTTGATCGGCGCCCGGCGGCAGTTACTCCGGCGATGGCCAGTGGCACGCTGCGCTTTGACGATGAACAGTGCGAGGTTTTCTATAACGCGCAAGCCGCCGGCCTGACTCGCAGCGAATACCGCCTGCTGGAAACCCTCAATCGCAACGATGAAGAAGTGTTGAGCAAGGCCTTCCTTTATCAGCATGTTCTGCAGCGCGGTTACGCGGCCCACGACCGCAGCCTCGACATGCACATCAGCCAGATCCGCCGCAAACTCAAGGCCATCGGTTACCTTGAGCGTGAAGTGCGCACGGTGTGGGGCAAGGGCTACGTGCTGAGTGCGCCTGATGAAAATCTCTGACCTGCCGGGGCGGCATTCGCTGTTCTGGAAACTGGCGTGCCTGCTGGTGGCGTTCTGTCTGCTGATGATCTGGCTGAGCTGGTCCTGGGGCCGCTACATGGAGGAGCGCAACCAGTTTCTCTCCGACGAGGCGCGCGGCACGCTGAGCCGTTATGCCGCTGAAGCCGAACGTTCCTGGCAGCGCGGTGAGCGTGACGGGGTCGATAACTGGTTGCAGAGCATGGAGCTGCGCGAGGCGGGTTGGGTCGGGGTAATCGACCGTAATTTGCAGTCGTTGAGCAGTGATCCGCTGAATGAACAGGAAATCCAGCACCTGACCTTTTTGCGCGGGCTCGACTGGCCGATCCACAAGCAGGGCCGGCCGTGGCTGCGGGTGCCGTTTCCCCAGGATCCATCTGCCGGCAGTCTGGTGATCGAGTTGCCCGAGCGTTTCCTGCCGGGTAAATACCGGGTGTTCTGGAGGGTGATCACCAACGGGGTGATTCCGGGGCTGTTCACCTTGCTGCTGTGCGTCGGCCTGTATCGCTTGCTGGTGGTGCCGCTGAACAACCTGCGCGAGCAGGCCAACGCCTGGCGCGCCGATCAACTGAATGTGCGCCTGTCGAGCGGCATTACCGAGCGCCCGGACGAACTCGGCGAGCTGGCACGGGCTTTCGACTCGATGTCCGAGCGCCTGCAGTCCACCGTTGCCCTGCAACAGCAACTGCTGCGGGATCTGTCCCACGAACTGCGCACGCCGCTGAGTCGATTGCGGGTGGCCAGTGAAAGCGAACAGGATCTGCGGCAACTGCGCGAGCGCATCGGCCGTGAGGTCGACGGCATGCAACGGCTGGTCGAGGACACCCTGCAACTGGCCTGGCTCGACACCGAGCGTGCACCGCTGCCGGACGAGGCGATCCAGATTCAGGCGCTGTGGGAAATGCTCACCGACAACGCCTGTTATGAAAGCGGCTGGCCGAGCCTGCAATTGCAGTGCGCGGTGCCGTCGTCGTGCTGGGTGCGCGGTAATCTCAATAGTTTGGCGCAGGCGCTGGAGAACATTCTGCGCAACGCCATTCGTCATTCGCCCGAGGGCGGCATCGTGCGCCTCGATGGACGGCGTGACGGCGATTACTGGCATCTGTGGCTGGAAGATCAGGGCGGCGGTGTGGCTGAAGCGGATCTGGAACGGATCTTCTCGCCGTTCACCCGCCTCGACGGCTCGCGCCCGGGGGATGGCGGGTTTGGGCTGGGGTTGAGCATTGCGAGGAATGCGGTGCAAAGGCAGGGCGGGATGTTGTGGGCGGAGAATGGTGGGGCGGGGTTCCGCTTGAATTTTCGGCTGATTGCCGATGACGGCGGCGTGACAGCTGACGCCTTCGCGAGCAAGCCCGCTCCCACAGTGGATGTGGGGCGTCCGCAGATTGTATAACCAACACCGTCACCCTCCTGTGGGAGCGGGCTTGCTCGCGAAGGGCCCCTTCGATTCACCACTGAACTCAAAAGTCGCACCACCGGTGCGACATTCATCTGCTTATTCCCAGAAACCATAAGCACCGCACTTTGCGTGATATGGCCTGCGAACGTTTGCCGGTATGATAGGCGCCCCCGCACGTCTGGATTGCGAATACGCCATGACCCTGCAGTACCCAACCATCGCCGATTGCGTCGGCAACACTCCGCTGGTGCGTTTGCAGCGCCTGCCCGGTGCCACCAGCAACACCCTATTGCTCAAGCTCGAAGGGAACAACCCGGCGGGTTCGGTCAAGGATCGTCCGGCGCTGTCGATGATCACCCGTGCCGAACTGCGCGGGCAGATCCACGCGGGTGACACGCTGATCGAAGCGACCTCGGGCAACACCGGGATCGCCCTGGCCATGGCCGCCGCGATCAAGGGTTACAAGATGATCCTGATCATGCCGGACAACTCCAGCGCCGAGCGCAAGGCGGCGATGACCGCGTACGGTGCCGAGCTGATTCTGGTCAGTCAGGAAGAGGGCATGGAAGGCGCTCGCGATCTCGCCCAGCGCATGGAAGCCGAAGGCCGTGGCAAGGTGCTCGATCAGTTCGCCAACGGCGATAACCCCGAGGCGCACTACACCACCACCGGCCCGGAAATCTGGCGTCAGACCCAGGGCACCATCACCCATTTCGTCAGTTCGATGGGCACCACCGGCACCATCATGGGCGTGTCGCGCTACTTGAAAGAGCAGAGCGACAGCGTGCAGATCATCGGCCTGCAACCGATGGAAGGCTCGGCCATTCCCGGCATCCGCCGCTGGCCGCAGGAATACCTGCCGAAGATCTATCAGGCCGACCGCGTCGACCGTATTGTCGACATGGCGCAAAGCGAGGCCGAAGACGTCACCCGGCGTCTGGCCCGCGAAGAAGGCATCTTCTGTGGCGTGTCCTCGGGCGGTGCGGTGGCAGCGATGCTGCGCCTGTCCAAAGAAGTTGAAAACGCGGTCATCGTCGCGATCATCTGCGACCGTGGCGACCGTTATCTGTCGACCGGCATTTTCGACGCGCCCAACTGATGGCCAAGCACGAGAGAGGCCTGCGCTTCCAGCCCACCGGCGGCAGCAAGGCCGCGCAAATCCCGACCGGCAAAAAACAGCGCTTGAACATCGAGCGCCTGGCTAATGACGGTCGCGGCATCGCGTTTTTCGAAGGTCGCACCTGGTTCGTCCTCGGCGCCCTCGCGGGTGAAGAAGTCGAGGCGCGGGTGCTCGGCACCCACGGCAAAGTGGTCGAGGCGCGCACCGAACGCGTGTTCAAGGCCAGCGAGTTGCGTCGCCCGGCAGCGTGTCAGCATGCCGGTCGCTGCGGCGGTTGCAGTGTTCAACACTTGCCCCACGCCGAACAGCTTGCCCTGAAACAGCGCATGCTCGCCGAGCAGCTGTCGAAGGTCGCCGGGGTCGAGCCTGAAGAATGGGCGGCGCCGTTGACCGGCCCGGAGTTCGGCTATCGCCGCCGCGCGCGGATCGCCGTGCGTTGGGACATGAAGGCGAAGAAACTCGAAGTGGGTTTCCGCGCCGCCGGTAGCCAGGACATCGTCGCCATCAACGAATGCCCGGTGCTGGTACAGCCCTTGCAGCCGATCATGACCCGTTTGCCGGAGATGCTTCGTCGTTTGAGCAAACCGCAGGCGTTGGGGCATGTCGAGTTGTTCAGTGGTTCATCGCTGGCGGTATTGCTGCGACACATGGCGCCACTGTCCGAAGCCGACCTGACGATCCTCAAGGATTTCTGCCAGTTCCATGCAGCGCAACTGTGGTTGCATGGCGAAGGCGAGCCACAACCGGTGGATGCCACGCAGTCGCTGGGCTATCGCCTGGAGCAGTGGGATCTGGATCTGGCCTGGCGGCCGGGGGATTTCATCCAGGTCAACGCCGGGGTCAATGAGGCGATGGTCGCGCAGGCGCTGGACTGGCTGAAGCCGACCGGTGACGAGCGCGTGCTCGACCTGTTCTGCGGTCTGGGCAACTTCGCCTTGCCACTGGCCAAAAGCGTGCGTGAAGTGGTGGCGGTGGAGGGCGTGCAGACTATGGTCGACCGTGCCGCTGCGAACGCCGCTAGTAACAATTTGCATAACACAAAGTTTTTTCAAGCCGATTTATCCCAGCCTTTGACCGATGCTCAGTGGATCGGAAACGGCTTTTCTGCGGTACTCTTGGACCCACCGCGTGACGGTGCTTTCGAGGTGGTGCGCAAGCTCGCGACCCTGGGTGCCAAACGGTTGGTGTATGTGTCGTGCAACCCTGCAACTCTGGCGCGCGACACGGTCGAATTGATCAAGCAGGGCTACCGGTTAAAACGTGCCGGGATTCTCGATATGTTTCCTCAGACGGCGCATGTCGAGGCCATGGCGTTATTTGAAGCGAGCCAGGATGGCTCGTCTGAATCCGTCTGACCTGTCCGGGCGGCGCTCGCTTTAGCCCCGCGAGCGCATCCGGGCATTGGGGGTCAGCGATTTGACGCATTGAATCTGCGTCGTAGGGAAGGTAAAGCAGCATGGTACAGGTGAGAGCACACCAGCCGATCAACACTGACGGCAGTATCAATCTCGAGGCTTGGCTCGATCACGCGGTCAGTGTCGACATGGCGCTGGATCGCGAAGCCTTGAAAGAAGCCTGCGAGTTCGCTCGCGAGGCCGAACAGCAGTCCAACGCCGCGAAGAATCTGTGGGCTGAGGGCAGCGGCAGTTTCAGTACGGGACTTGAGATCGCCGAGATCCTCGCCGACCTCAAGCTCGACCAGGACTCGCTGGTCGCGGCGGTGCTGTATCGCGGCGTCCGCGAAGGCCAGATCGAACTCGCGGCGGTCAGCCAGCGCTTCGGTCCCGTTGTGGCCAAACTGATCGACGGCGTGCAGCGCATGGCGGCAATCAGTGCCAGCCTTAGCCCGCGCCAGTCGATGGTGATGGGTACCCAGGGCCAGGTAGAAAACCTGCGCAAGATGCTGGTGGCGATGGTCGACGACGTTCGCGTCGCGCTGATCAAACTGGCCGAACGTACCTGCGCAATCCGCGCGGTGAAAACCGCTGACGACGAAAAGCGCAACCGCGTCGCCCGGGAAGTCTTCGACATCTATGCGCCGCTCGCGCACCGACTCGGCATCGGTCATATCAAGTGGGAACTGGAGGACTTGTCCTTCCGTTACCTGGAACCCGATCAATACAAACAGATCGCCAAGCTGCTCCACGAGCGGCGGCTGGACCGTGAGCGGTTCATCGCCGACGTGATGACCCAGCTCAAGGACGAATTGCAGGCCACCGGCGTCGACGCCGACATCAGCGGCCGCGCCAAGCACATCTATTCGATCTGGCGCAAAATGCAGCGCAAGGGACTGGAATTCAGCCAGATCTACGACGTGCGCGCCGTGCGCGTGCTGGTGCCGGAAATGCGCGACTGCTACACCGCGCTCGGCATCGTCCACACCCTGTGGCGGCACATCCCGAAAGAATTCGACGACTACATCGCCAACCCGAAAGAGAACGGCTACCGCTCGCTGCACACGGCGGTAATCGGCCCGGAAGGCAAGGTCCTCGAAGTGCAGATCCGTACGCACTCGATGCACGAAGAGGCCGAGCTCGGCGTCTGCGCGCACTGGCGCTACAAGGGCACTGACGTCAAGTCCGGTTCCAACCACTACGAAGAGAAAATCTCCTGGCTGCGGCAGGTGCTCGAGTGGCACGAGGAGCTGGGCGATATCGGTGGTCTGGCCGAACAGCTGCGGGTCGATATCGAACCGGACCGGGTGTACATCTTCACCCCCGACGGCCACGCCATCGATTTGCCGAAAGGCGCGACGCCGCTGGACTTCGCCTACCGCGTGCACACCGAAATCGGTCACAACTGCCGTGGCGCGAAGATCAATGGGCGGATCGTGCCGCTCAACTACAGCCTGCAGACCGGTGAGCAGGTCGAGATCATCACCAGCAAGCACGGTACGCCGAGCCGCGACTGGCTGAACCCGAACCTGGGCTACGTCACCACCTCGCGGGCGCGGGCGAAGATCGTTCACTGGTTCAAGTTGCAGGCCCGTGACCAGAACGTTGCGGCCGGTAAAACCCTGATCGAACGCGAACTCAATCGCCTCGGTCTGCCGGCGGTGGATTTCGACAAGCTGGCCGAAAAGGCCAACATGAAAACCGCCGAAGACATGTTCGCCGCCCTCGGTGCCGGCGACCTGCGTCTGGCGCAACTGGTCAACCTGGCGCAGCAACTGGTCGAGCCGGAACGCGGCAACGAACAGCTGGAGCTGATCCCGCGCAAGGCCACCGGTTACAAACCGGGCAAGCGCGGCGACATTCAGATCCAGGGTGTCGGCAACCTGATGACGCAGATGGCTGGCTGCTGCCAGCCACTGCCGGGCGACGCGATCGTCGGCTACATCACTCAGGGCCGCGGCGTGAGTATTCACCGTCAGGACTGTGCCTCGGTGCTGCAACTGGCCGGGCGCGAGCCGGAGCGGATCATCCAGGTCAGCTGGGGCCCGGTTCCGGTGCTCACCTATCCGGTGGATATCGTCATCCGCGCCTACGACCGTTCCGGTCTGCTGCGGGACGTCTCGCAGGTGCTGCTCAACGAGCGGATCAACGTGCTGGCGGTCAACACCCGCTCGAACAAGGAAGACAACACCGCGCTGATGTCGCTGACCATCGAGATTCCCGGGCTGGATGCGCTCGGGCGCTTGCTGGGGCGGATTTCGCAGTTGCCGAACATCATCGAGACGCGGCGTAACCGTACTCCGTGAAGATGGCTTTGTTCGAATGTGGGAGCGGGCTTGCTCGCGAAGAGGGCGTGTCAGTCGATATTTACGCTGAATGACACACCGCATTCGCGAGCAAGCCCGCTCCCACATTGGTTTTGTGTAGAGGCATGACAGATGTATTCACTTGAAGACCTGCTCCACCTGATGAACCGCCTGCGCGACCCGCAGTTCGGTTGCCCGTGGGACATCAAGCAAACCTACGCGACCATCGTCCCGCATACCCTCGAAGAAGCCTATGAAGTGGCTGACGCCATTGAACGCGGCGACTTCGATCACTTGCAGGGCGAGCTGGGTGATCTGTTGTTTCAGGTGGTCTATTACAGCCAGTTGGCCCGGGAAGAAGGGCGCTTCGAATTTGCCGGAGTGATCGACAGCATCACCCGTAAGCTGATCCGCCGTCATCCGCACGTGTTTCCCACCGGCGATCTGTACGCGCCGCTGGATGTGCCACGGCTGAATGAAGAACAGGTCAAGCAGCGCTGGGAAGAGATCAAGGCCGAAGAACGCGCCGAGAAATCCGCCGCGCCCGAGCAGCTGTCACTGCTCGATGACGTGCCTGCCGCGTTGCCGGCACTGTCGCGTTCGGCCAAGTTGCAAAAGCGTGCCGGGCAGGTCGGCTTCGACTGGCCGGATGCACTGCCGGTGCTGGACAAGGTGCGCGAAGAGCTCGATGAAGTGCTCGAAGCCATGTCCGAAAACGATCCCGACGCGGTGGCTGACGAGATCGGCGATCTGCTGTTTTCCGTGGTCAATCTGGCCCGGCATCTCAAGGTCGATCCGGAAACCGCACTGCGTGGCGCCAACGCCAAGTTCGAACGACGTTTCCGATTTATCGAACAGGCATTGCGCGACACCCGTCGTCCCATGGAAGATTGCACCCTCGAAGAGTTGGACGCCCTGTGGGGTGAAGCCAAACGCCAGGAAAAGAATGTGCCCAGCTGCGGCTGAGCCGTTGCCCAAGTGAGTAAGCATTAATGAGCCTTTCCCTTCGCGACCAGTTGCTCAAAGCAGGCCTGGTCAACCAAAAGCAGGCCAAGCAGGTCAGCAAAGACAAGCAGAAGCAACAGCGTCTGGCCCACAAGGGGCAGGCCGAGCTGGATGATTCGCAGCAGCGCGCCGCTCAGGAAGCCATGGCCGAGAAGGTCAAGCGCGACCAGGAGCTGAACCGTCAGCAGCAGGAGAAGGCCGAGGCCAAGGCCCGTGCCGCGCAGGTCAAGCAGTTGATCGAAGTGACGCGTCTGCCGAAGCTCAACACCGAGGACTACTACAACTTCGTTGACGACAAGAAGGTCAAGCGCATTTGCGTCAACACGCTGATGCGCAACAAGCTCAGCAATGGTTCGCTGGCGATCGTGCACCATGCCGGCGGCTACGAAGTGATCCCCCGTGAAGCGGCCCTGAAGATCCAGGAGCGTGATCCGCAGCGCATTGTGCAGCTCAACGTGCAGACCGAAGAGGTCGCAGCCGAGGATGATCCGTACGCGGCCTACCAGATCCCTGATGATCTGATGTGGTAAACCGATAAAGCTGTAACAACCCAAACTGTGGCGAGGGAGCAAGCTCCCTCGCCACAGGTTCAATATTCGCCTAAGCGGATTTCAGATCCCGTTGCTGTTCCTGCAGTTCGAGTTCGGCCTTGTAGTTGTGGGCGTCGATCTCGTTGTGGAACATGCCGACCAGCAAGTCTTGTTGATGCACATCCCAGATCCGTACACCGGCGGCTACGCCTTCATGGGACATGTGTGAATCGTCGCGTTCAGTTACTTTTACAGTCATCTGCTAGCTCCAAATCTCAAGTTATCTGCAGCAAGGCGTGTGCAGGACTCTTTTATATGATTTGTTAGCTTGCTAAGTAAACGCTTGATTTGTGCAAGGTGTTGTTGCGGTTTTTGCAACAGTGCTACAGCCCGCTAAATCCGCGACATTCGGTCGCAGGGCGGGAAGTTGCATGACAGAAGTTTCATTTTCAGGCGCACTGACATCCTTTGTGGGAGCGGGCTTGCTCGCGAAAGCGTCGTGTCAGACAGACTGATGTCGACTGACACGACGCTTTCGCGAGCAAGCCCGCTCCCACAGGGTTTTGCGCTGTGGCTGCTGGTTTCAAACCGGCCAAAAAAAACGCCCCGAACCAGTCGGGGCGTTTTCATGTGGAGCTCAGCAGCGGGGAATTACTTGCCTTCCCAGCGCTTCAGCACCAGCGTGGCGTTGGTGCCGCCGAAGCCGAAGCTGTTGCTCATCACGGTGTTGATGGTGGCGTTCTCGCGGGTCTTGGTCAGCACCGGCAGATCGGCCACTTCAGGGTCCAGCTCGTCGATGTTGGCGGAACCGGCGATGAAGTTGCCTTCCATCATCAGCATGCAGTAGATCGCTTCGTGAACGCCGGCGGCGCCCAGGGAGTGACCGGACAGGCTCTTGGTCGAGCTGATCGCTGGCGCCTTGTCGCCGAACACTTCACGCACACCTTTCATTTCCGCGACGTCGCCGACCGGAGTCGAGGTGCCGTGGGTGTTCAGGTAGTCGATCGGGGTGTCGACGGTGGACATTGCCATCTGCATGCAGCGGATCGCGCCTTCGCCACTTGGGGCAACCATGTCGTAGCCGTCGGACGTTGCGCCGTAGCCAACGATTTCGGCGTAGATCTTGGCGCCACGGGCCAGCGCGTGTTCCAGCTCTTCAACCACGACCATACCGCCACCGCCAGCGATGACGAAACCGTCACGGTCGGCGTCGTAGGCGCGGGAAGCTTGTTCCGGGGTGTCGTTGCGCTTGCTGGACAGGGCGCCCATCGCGTCGAACAGGAAAGACTGGCTCCAGTGCTCTTCTTCACCGCCACCGGCGAAGACGATGTCCTGCTTGCCCATCTGGATCTGTTCCATGGCGGTACCGATGCAGTGAGCACTGGTGGCGCAGGCAGAGGCGATGGAGTAGTTCAGGCCCTTGATCTTGAACGGTGTGGCCAGGCACGCGGAAACGGTGCTGCTCATGGTCCGCGTTACACGGTATGGGCCGACGCGCTTCACGCCTTTCTCGCGCAGGATGTCCAGCGCTTCCATCTGGTTCAGGGTCGACGCGCCGCCGGAGCCGGCGATCAGGCCGGTACGCGGGTTGGACACTTGCTCTTCGGTCAGGCCGGAGTCAGTGATGGCGTCTTTCATGGCCAGGTAGGCGTAAGCCGCTGCGTGGCCGACGAAACGATAGATCTTGCGATCGATCAGTTCTTCAAGGTTGAGGTCGATGGAGCCGGAAACCTGGCTACGCAGACCCATTTCAGCATATTCCGGGTTGAACCGGATGCCAGGGCGGCTTGCACGCAGGTTAGCGGAGACGGTCTCTTTGTCATTGCCCAGGCACGAAACAATGCCCAGACCAGTGATAACGACGCGGCGCATGCGAATAACCCTTAGAAGTTGTCAGTGGAGGTGAAAACGCCGACGCGAAGGCCTTCGGCGGTGTAGATTTCGCGACCGTCGACAGTCACCGAACCATCGGCGATGGCCAGGTTCAGCTTGCCCTTGAGGACGCGTTTGATATGGATGTTGTAGGTGACTTTCTTGGCGGTCGGCAGGACCTGGCCGAAGAATTTCACTTCGCCCGAACCCAGCGCACGACCACGGCCCGGCAGGCCTTGCCAGCCGAGGAAGAAGCCGACCAGTTGCCACATGGCGTCCAGACCCAGGCAGCCCGGCATCACCGGATCGCCCTCGAAGTGGCATGCGAAGAACCACAGGTCAGGGTTGATATCCAGCTCGGCGACCAATTCACCTTTGCCGTACTTGCCGCCTTCTTCGCTGATCAGGGTGATGCGATCGACCATCAGCATGTTCGGGGCGGGCAGTTGCGCGTTACCTGGGCCGAACAGCTCACCGCGACTGCAGCGCAGCAGGTCTTCCCGAGTAAAGGCGTTTTGTTTGGTCATGCGAGCTCCTCAATAATCCCATGCGGCAGGTGGGGCAAATCTTCCCGGCCGATCGACGCGTTCATGCCTCGTACCGGCAGCCTACTCATAGACTATTGCGTTGTGGTGAAAGTCACAGCACCAAGGACATGAATGTACACTTGTGCACTGAAATTTTTATTCAAGCCTCTTTTGAGGCTCGTTCGGGTGCCTAAGACTGCCGCACTTTCGCTTTTCACGCCAGTCGCAGATGGTCGAAAAACCGTCACTACTGCACCCAGCGCTGCAGAATCTGTTGTAGGTCATTGCGTTTGAACGGCTTGGCCAGATAATCGTTCATGCCCGCCGAAAGGCAAGTTTCGCGGTCGCCCTGCAACGCGTTGGCGGTCAGCGCGATGATCGGCACCTCGCGGCGTCCGGGCAGTTGGCGGATCTGCCGGGTCGCCTCGTAGCCGTCGATGATCGGCAGCCGGCAATCCATCAGAATCACTTCGAAATCATTGCCTTCAGCACTGCGCACCGCTTGCGCGCCATCGGTGGCGACGCTGACGGTAAAGCCCAGGCTGCGCAGCATCGCTTCGATGACGGTCTGGTTGACCGGATTGTCCTCCACCAGCAACACATTGCGCCCCTCGCCATGCCCGTTGCCATTGGCCGCGCGCGGCGCCGCCAGTGTCGGCAGCGTCTGCTTATATAGCGCCAGCGGGATTTCCAGGGTGAACACCGAACCCAGGCCTTCTTCGCTCTGCGCCCGCAACGTGCCGCCCATGCGTTCGGCCAGGGTGCGGGCGATCGGCAAACCGAGACCGGTGCCGCCATAGCGCCGGGAAATCGAACTGTCGGCCTGCTGGAAGGCGTTGAACATCAATTCCAGACTCTCAGACGAAATGCCGATGCCGCTGTCGCGCACCGAACAGGTGAACCACAGCAACTCGTGATCCAGCGACTGCCACTGCGCCTCGATGCTGACCCGGCCACGCTCGGTGAACTTCAAGGCGTTGCCCACCAGATTGACCAGAATCTGCCGGATCCGCGTCGGGTCGCCCTGCACCTGCAAGTCGCGCATGTCCTCGGGAATCTGCAGGTTCAGGGCGAGGCCACGCTGCACCGCGCTGTGCTGGAAGGATTGGGCGCAAGCACCGATCAGGTCGGCGAGGTTGAACGGAATGTGCTCAAGCTCCAGCTCCGAGCGTTCGATCCGCGAGAAATCGAGAATGTCGTTGATGACTTTCAGCAGGTGTTCGGTGGACTCGGAAGCGAGCGCCGCGTACTCGATCTGCTCCTCGGTCATGTCGGTGGTTTCCAGCAACTGCAACATGCCCAGCACGCCGTTCATGGGGGTGCGCAGTTCATGGCTCATCATCGCCAGAAAATCGGATTTGGCGTTGTTGGCCTTTTCCGCTTCTTCACGGGTCTGGATCAGTTGCGCCATCGCCTGATGCTGTTCGCGGCTGGCCTGTTCCAGTGCCTGGGCGAGGTTGTTGATGTGCTGCGACAGGGCGCCCAACTCGGTGTCATCGACGATCGGCAGCGGGGTCTTGTAATCGCCTTGCTGAATCGCCTTGACCGCGTTGCCGATATCGCGGATCGGCGCCGACAGACTGCCGGCCAGACGCCGCGCCAGAACAAAGGTGAAGAGCAGGGCGAACAACGCCAGAATCCCGGCCTTGAGCAGAATTTCCTGTTGGCGCTGACTGAAGGCATCGTTGGACAGACCGACGATCACCCGGCCCAGGTAATCCTCGCTGGTCACGTTGTTGCTGGCTTTGGCGTCGTGGAAAAAATCGCTGTTGAGGGCGATCCGTTGCAGGCGCACCGGGGCCTGGAACACCTCGACCTGATGCGGGCGGTTGTGCGCGTCGGCGGCTTGTTCAACGTAGGCCAGAATCCGGTTGGCGCTGTCCTGCACTTCCAGAAAGCGTACGTTCGGTGTTGCGAGAGTCGCCTTGAGCAGGCTTTCCAGCACTTCGTTGTTGCCGGAAATCACCCCGTACTCGGTCGCGGGCGCCAGTTGATTGGCGATCAGTTGCCCGGTGTGATTGAGCTCCTGACGCAAATCCTGAATCCGCACGAAGGTAAAGAAACTGATCAGCAGCAGCGTGAGCAGCAGGGCCGGGCCGAGGCTGATCAATTGCGTGCGGGTGTTGATGTCCCAGCGGCGACGCAGATTCATGGGTGGCTTTCTCCTTCAGCCAACTGGCGGGCAACAGACGCTTCATCGATTGGCTCGATACCGAGGGAACGAGCGACCTGCACATTACTTGAGACTTTGAAACGATCGGGGTAGAGCGAGCGCGGCCACGTCGCCGGGGGGCGATCCAGCAACCGGTCAAGGATCGCCAGCCAGTCGGGCTGATCGCTGTAAGTGCTGGCGAGGCTGCCGGCACGCACGAACGCCGCGTTCGGCCCGATCAGCGCCACTTGCCGGGAGTAGCTGCTGAGCAGCAGGTTTTTCGCGGTTTTCGGGTTGTACAGATCGGGATCGTCGAGGCCCAGCAACACGTCACTGTTTCTCAGCACGGTTTGCAACGGGCGACTGTCCTGGGTGTTGTCCCAACGCTGGCTGACGATTTGCAGGTTCAGCGGCGCAGCAGCCTGGTGCAGCTCCTTGAGCAGAAATTCGCTGTGCTGGTCGAACAGCACGCCGACCCGCCGCACCTGCGGCAGAATTCGCCGAATCAGTTGCAGTTGCCTCCCCAGCGGCGGGTCGCTCCACAGCAGACTCAAGTGCGGCGGTTGTGCGCCACCCAGGCGTTGCCGCGCTTGCAATCGGCTGATGCGCAACACCAGCGTCGCCGGCCCCTGAGACTCTTTAAGGCGCCAGTCGAGGCTGGGCAGGTCGAGCAGTATCATCCGCAGATTGGCCGGCAACTTGCCCGGTGCCGGCAGGCTGGCCAGTGGCTGGAAACGTACGTTGTCGGTGGGGCGCAGCTCGCTCAACGCCTGGACGAAGGCCTGTACACCGGGACTTTCTTCGGCACCGGTCAACAGAATGTCGGCGGCCTGCACCGCCATGCCGTGCAGCCACGCGGTCAAAAACAGACACGCACCGGCCAGCCAGTGGCCCAGGGTTGGTGTCTTGTTTGCCGTGCCGAAGCGCACCCTAGAACTCCAGCTCGGCGCTGAAGTACAGCACCCGGCGTTCGTCGTAATTGTTGTCGACGAAAGTGGTCGGTTCGTTGTCGAGCCGTTGTTGCAGCACGCCGGCCAGTTGCAGTTGCGCCTTGCCCAGCGGGAGGCGTTTGGCGATGCGCGTGTCGACCCGTTCGAAGCGGTAGCCATTGAGCGCGTTGTCGCCGTAATAGAACAGGGCGCTGTTCCAGCCATGGCCCCAGTCGCGCAGCCAGCCGGCAGAGCCGCTGTTGCGCGAGGTGAATTGCTGATCCAGCGGATTGCTCGCTTCGGCGTCGACGAAGGCGTAGGTGAAGCGCAGGCGATCGATCATGCTCAGGCGCCAGTCGAGCTGGGTTTCGGTGCCGCGAAAGCGTGAGCTGTTGGCGTTGCTGGCGATGTATTGGTTGTTGCGCAACGGCTCGCTGATCATCCCGGTGATTTCGTCGTAGAACAGCTTCACGTCCACGGCCAGCCCCAGCTCGGCGAAATAGCCGTTGTAGCCCAGTTCGCGCGAGCGCATGTGTTCCTGATCGAGATCGCCCGGGCCACGGGTCTTGACGAAGTAGCGCGCCGAGGACTGGCCGTAGGCCGAGGGCCGCAGGTTGCTCACCTGATAGCTCCAGTTGACGTTGTTCTCGAACATGTCCGGCGAACGGATCGCCTCCGAGTACACCGCGCGCAGGCCATGGCGCGGGTTGATCAGATAGTTGACCGCAAATCTGGGCGTCAGCGAACTGCCGATCAGTTGGGTGTTTTCGAACATTGCGCCGCCCTGCAACAGCCAATGTTCGCTGGCGCGCCACTCCAGTTGGCCGAACGCGCGCCAGGTGGTGTCGTCCAGTGTGCCGTTGAAGTAGGTTTCGGAATCGGCCCGGTCATAACGATAGTTCATGCCGCTGACCAGCCGCAGGCTGTCGGACAGGCTGAGGGTGTCCTGCAATTCCAGATCGTAGCGCGACTCGCGGGCGCTTTGATCGATGTCGCCACACAGGGTCTGGCTGGCACCGTTGCGCCATTGGTCGAGCACCTGATTGGCCAGGGCCATTTCCTGTGGCGTTCCGGCTTCCGGGCCGGGGCCGGTGAAACGGGTGATGTTGCGCGCCAGGCGTTCGGTGTAGTTCGGGTTGAGTTGCCACAGCTGCGTCAGCTGCGGGCTGAACGACACTTCGGCATCACAGGCGCGCCACACCTGCTGGCGATCCCAGTGCTGGGCCGAACCTTGTATATAAAGGCTATGCTCGGGATTGATGTCGAGATTCCAGCGCACCGAACCGGCGTAGTCCTTGGCGATCACGTCGGAATTGTTCCCGGCAGCGGTAATCCCCGAGAACACCGGGCGGTAGGTATAGGGCCGCTGATTGCTGCCGTCCTTCGCGTTGATCTGCCAGTCGAGGCTCTGGTTGTCGCTCAGGGTCTGGCTGACGGCGAGGCTGAAGCGGTTCAAGCGGCGGCTGTCACGGTAATCGGCGCCGGTGCGGTCGCTGTCGAAGCCATCGTCTTCCTGGCCGGACAGCGACAGACGCAGGTCGCCGCCATTCCACCCCGTGCCCTGGCTGGCATAGAAGTCGTTGATGCCGCGCTGGCCACGGGTGACCTTCAGGCGCGTGCCGTGGCTGTCCGCCGGGTTGCGGGTGATGATGTTGACCACCGCCATCAGCGCATTGGCGCCGTAGCTGACGGTGTTCGGCCCACGGAAAACCTCGATGCGTTCGATGTCTTCCATGGCCACCGGAATATCGCTCCAGTCCACCGTGGCCAGGCCTGCGCGGTACACCGAGCGGCCGTCGATCAGCACCTGCATGCGCCGCGCTTCGCTGGCGTTGGTCCCGTGATAGTTGACCGCCGCCTGATTGCCGCTGATGTTGCCGACCATCATCCCCGGCACCAGCCGCAGCAACTCGCTGATGTCCCGCGCGCCACTGGCACTGATCAGCTCACTGTCGATGACGGTCATGCTCCCCGGCACTTCCGCCGGCGTCTGTTTCAGGCGCGTGGCCGTCAGCACCTGCGGCAGCGTTTCGCTGTCGACAAACAGGTCGTCCGCCTGCAACACCGGGCTGAACAACAGCGCCAGCAACAGCGACGAACGCGAGGGGGCAGAGGCAAAAGACACAACACAGCCTTGATCACAAAGAATTGGCGCGCATGTTAACCGAGGACAGTGACTTTTCCAGTCACGATGCGGGCATTTTCCTCGGTTTTATTGGTCTTCTTCCTACAAGTGCCGGTAATTGACGCAGGGGCTGGCCGCGCTTCGGTCGCCCCGTATAATGCCGGCATCGCCACTGGTATGGATTAACGGATTGCATATGACTGAACAGCGCCCGATTGCGGTCCTGGGAGGCGGAAGTTTTGGTACCGCCGTGGCTAATCTCTTGGCCGAGAACGGCCATCAAGTCCGGCAGTGGATGCGTGACCCCGAGCAGGCCGAGGCCATCCGGGTCAACCGCGAGAACCCGCGTTACCTCAAGGGCATCAAGATTCTGCCGGGGGTGACGGCCGTCACTGATCTGCAGGAAACCCTCGACGCCTGCGAGCTGTGCTTCGTTGCGCTGCCCTCGAGCGCATTGCGCACGGTGCTGGCCGCCCACGCCGAGCGCCTGAGCGGCAAGATGCTGGTCAGCCTGACCAAGGGCATCGAAGCTCACACCTTCAAACTGATGAGCCAGATCCTCGAAGAAATCGCCCCGCAGGCGCGCATTGGCGTGCTGTCCGGGCCGAACCTGGCGCGAGAGATCGCCGAGCACGCGCTGACCGCCACCGTGGTCGCCAGCGAGGACGAAGATTTGTGCAAACAGGTGCAGGCGGCGCTGCACGGTCGCACCTTCCGTGTTTACGCCAGTGCTGACCGATTCGGCGTCGAGCTGGGCGGCGCACTGAAAAACGTCTACGCAATCATCGCCGGCTTGGCGGTGGCGCTGGAGATGGGCGAGAACACCAAGAGCATGCTGATCACCCGCGCACTGGCCGAGATGACTCGGTTCGCGGTGAATCAGGGCGCCAACCCGATGACCTTCCTCGGTCTGGCCGGGGTAGGGGATTTGATCGTGACCTGCTCGTCGCCGAAGAGCCGCAACTATCAGGTCGGGTTTGCCCTCGGTCAGGGTTTGAGCCTTGACGAAGCAGTGTCGCGCCTGGGCGAAGTGGCCGAAGGCGTGAACACCCTGAAGGTGCTCAAGGCCAAATCCCAGGAGGTGGGCGTGTACATGCCGCTGGTCGCCGGGCTGCATGCGATCCTGTTTGAGGGACGCACGCTGGAGCAGGTGATCGGTCTACTGATGCGGGCCGAGCCGAAAACCGACGTCGACTTTATTTCCACCAGCGGTTTCAACTGATTCAACAGGAAGCGAGCCATGAACGATCCGAAAACCGAAGCCAAGTACGAATCCATCCTCCTGCGGGTGCTGTGGATGATCGTCTATGTGCTGGTCTGGCAAGTGGCGCAGTTCATCCTCGGCGCCGTGGTGCTGGTGCAGCTGATCTATCGTTTGATTTATGGCGCGCCGAGCGCAAGCCTGATGAATTTCGGCGACAGCCTGAGCCAGTTTTTGGCGCAGATCGGCCGTTTCGGCAGCTTTCACAGCGACCAGAAACCCTGGCCGTTCGCCGACTGGCCAACCCCGCGTACTCCTGAAGGCGAAGCACCGCACGCCGTGCCGCCAGCGCCGCATCCGGCCCGTGATGAGGAACCCAAGCTATGAAACTCTGGGTGTTGCGTCACGGTGAGGCGGTGCCTTATGGCTCGTGCCCTGACTCCGAGCGGGAACTGACCGGGCACGGTCGTCAAGAAGCCTTGAAGAGTGCGGCCCGGCTGATTGGTCAGCCGCTGACGGCGATCTACGCCAGTCCTTACCTGCGTGCGCAACAGACCGCACAGATTGTCCGCGAAGCCCTGGGATTCGAGCCGGAGATTCGCACGGTCGGCTGGCTGACGCCGGAGAACGATCCGGACAAGGTGGCGGATCAACTGGTGTCGGTGAGTGATGTGCTGCTGGTCAGTCACAACCCGTTGGTGGGCAATCTGCTGAGCTATCTGCAGCATGGCGCCGGGTATCCGCCGGAGAAGGTCGGCACTGCCGGTCTGGCTGAGCTGGAAAGCCCTGAACTGCTGATCGGCTCGATGACCCTCAACAGCCTCAAGCACCCCTGACACCATTCCCTTGTAGGAGTGAGCCTGCTCGCGATGAGGCCCTGTCAGCCGAAATGGAGGTTGACTGATACACCGCTATCGCGAGCAGGCTCACTCCTACAGGTTCTTCATGCGGCTGAAATTATTTGTTGGAATTTTCCAACCAAGCACTTGCTTGGTTGACTACGCTTGCTCCAGACCAAAAAAACAGGAGCGAGTCGCATGTCTGCCGCATTCCGTTTGCCGCTGGACGTGTTTTACGAGCGTGAGGCCCGGCACCCGCGCCAGCGTTTTCTCGTGCAGCCCATCGGCGGCGGGCAGGTCGAGACCCTGACCTGGGCCGATGTCGGTCATCAGGCCCGTTGCGCCGCGCACTGGCTGCGCGCGCGGGAACTGCCGCAAGGCAGCCACATCGCGCTGATCTCGAAAAACTGCGCGCACTGGATCATCGCCGATCTGGCGATCTGGATGGCCGGGCACGTCTCGGTGCCGCTGTATCCCAACCTCACGGCAGACTCGGTGAATCAGGTCCTGACGCATTCGGAAAGTGTGCTGGCGTTCATCGGCAAACTCGATGACTGGCCGGGCATGTCGGTCGGTGTACCGGCGGATTTGCCAACCATCAGTCTGCCGCTGCATCCGCCGGGCGAGTTCGCTTTCAGTTGGGACGACCTGCAACGCAGCTCGCCGATCCAGGACGATCCGCGCCCGGCTGCCGAGCAACTGGCGACGATCATTTACACCTCCGGCACCACCGGCCAGCCCAAAGGCGTGATGCATAGCTTCGCCAATCTCGGTTTCGCCACGACCCACGGCACCCGGTTGTTCGGGCTCAATGAGCATGACCGGCTGCTGTCCTACCTGCCGCTGTGTCATGTCGCCGAACGGATGTTCGTCGAGCTGGCGTCGATCTACACCGGGCAAACCGTGTTCTTTGCCGAAAGTCTCGACACCTTTATCACCGACCTCAAGCGAGCACGACCTACCGCGATGTTCGGCGTGCCGAGAATCTGGACCAAATTCCAGATGGGGGTGTACGGCAATATCCCGGCTAAACGCCTGGATTTGCTCCTTGGTCTGCCATTCATTGGCAAACGGGTCGGGCGCAAGGTGTTGGCGGGGCTGGGGCTGGATGCCTTGCGCGTGGCGCTGTCCGGCGCGGCACCGGTGCCACAGACCCTGCTCGACTGGTATCAGAAACTCGGCCTCGATGTGCTGGAGGTCTACGGCATGACCGAGAGTTGCGGCTACTCGCACATCTGCCTGCCGGGCCAGTACAAACAGGGTTGGATCGGCAAGCCATGCCCGGAGGTCGAGGTGCGGATCGACGAGTCCGGAGAGGTGCAGGTGCGTAGTCAGGCAAACATGCTCGGCTATTTCAAGGAACCGCAGAAAACTGCCGAAACCCTGACCGAGGACGGCTTTCTGCGTACCGGCGACAAGGGCGAACAGGATGCCGAGGGGCGCTTGCGCCTGACCGGACGACTCAAGGAAATCTTCAAGACCAGCAAAGGCAAATATGTGGCCCCGGCGCCAATTGAAAACCGTTTGGCGGTGCATTCGCGAATCGAGCAGGTCTGCGTGGTTGGCGATGGTCTGAGTGCACCGCTGGGCTTGTGTGTACTGTCGGTGGTCAATCAGGAGGAAGCGCGGGGCAGTCTGCATTCGAGTCTGGAAAAACTGCTGGAAGAGGTCAACGCCGGGCTCGACAAGCACGAGCGTCTGCGGCGGCTGGTGGTGGTCAAGGACAGCTGGGCGGTGGAGAACGGCTTTCTTACACCGACGTTGAAGATCAAGCGCAACGTCATCGAAGACACCTACGGTGCGCGGTTTGAGGAATGGAGCGCGCGCAGCGAGGCGGTGCTGTGGCAGGATTGAGCGACGATCAAAACAACAAAGGAAGCCTGCGATGACCTTGTGGCGCACCACTCCGAACATCGAGCAGTTGAATGCAATCCAGAAAAACACCATCGGCGAAGTGCTGGATATCCGTTTTGAAGCCTTCGACGAAGCTTCGCTGACAGCGAGCATGGTCATCGACCACCGCACCCACCAACCCTACGGTCTGCTGCATGGCGGCGCCTCGGTGGTGCTGGCGGAAACCGTTGGCTCGATGGCCAGTTACCTGTGCATCGATGCCAGCAAGTTCTACTGCGTGGGGCTGGAGATCAATGCCAACCATTTGCGCGGCTTGCGCAGCGGGCGGGTGACTGCAGTGGCCAGGCCAATTCACATCGGTCGCACCACCCACGTCTGGGATATCCGCCTGACCAGTGATGAAGGCAAGGCCAGTTGTGTGTCGCGCCTGACCATGGCGGTGGTGCCACTGGGCGAGCAGCCGCCGGCGCGCTGAGGTTCGATGTGCCCATAGCCATGACCGGACTGTCATCATTCCTGGCAGTTACGGTCATTGCTGCGGGGCGCGGTCTTGCGGACAATCAGCGGCATGTTTTCCGCTCATGGATTTACCGGCATGTCGCAACCGATCTTTTTCGCCCACGCCAACGGGTTTCCCTCGGGCACCTATGGCAAGTTGTTCGCGGCGCTGGCGCCCGAGTACCGGGTCGCGCATCTGGAGCAGCATGCCCATGACCCGCGTTTCCCGGCGGACGACAACTGGTACAACCTGGTCGACGAACTGATCCACCATTTACAGCAGCAGGATCAACCGGTGTGGGGCGTCGGCCATTCGTTTGGTGGTGTGTTGCACCTGCACGCGGCGTTGCGCTGCCCTGAGTTGTATCGCGGTGTGGTCATGCTCGACTCGCCGGTACTGACCCGCACCGATCAGTGGGTGATCCGCGCTGCCAAGCGTTTCGGCTTCATCGACAAACTGACCCCGGCCGGACGTACGTTGGGCCGGCGTGAAGAATTCGCCGATCTCGACAGTGCGCGCAGCTATTTTGCAGGCAAGACGCTGTTTCGCGGTTTCGATCCGGAATGTTTCGATGCCTACCTGCAACACGGGCTGCATGCGGTCGGCGACAAGCTGCGTCTGCGCTTCGACCCCGCCACCGAAATCAGTATCTATCGCGGCGTGCCGCACACCAGTCCGGGCCGCACGCGCCAATTGCAGGTGCCGCTGGCCGTGGTGCGTGGCCACAAGAGCCGCGTGGTCATGCGTCATCACACCCGATTCGTCGGGCGCCTGCCGCAGGGTGAAGCGCTGAGCATGCCCGGCGGGCACATGTTCCCGCTCGAGCGTCCGCAAGACACGGCGCGCCTGCTCAAAGAGCTGTTTACGCGCTGGGAGCGCCGCCAACAGAAGGATTGCGCATGAACCCGACCTTCGAAGAAGTGCGCCTGAGCCTGCCGCATATCGAACTGGCGGCGCACTTGTTCGGTCCCGAGGACGGTCTGCCGGTGATTGCCCTGCATGGCTGGCTCGACAACGCCAACAGCTTTGCGCGCCTGGCGCCCAAGCTCCACGGCTTGCGCATCATCGCGCTGGACATGGCCGGGCACGGGCATTCCGGGCATCGGCCGAATGGCGCTGGTTATGCGCTGTGGGATTACGCCCACGACGTGTTGCAGGTCGCCGAGCAACTGGGCTGGAAACGTTTCGGCCTGCTCGGGCATTCGATGGGGGCGATCGTTTCGCTGGTGCTGGCCGGTTCGTTGCCGGAGCGCATCACTCACCTGGCGTTGATCGACGGGGTGATTCCTCCTACGGACAAAGGCGAAAATGCCGCCGAACGCATGGGCATGGCCCTGCAAGCGCAGCTGGATCTGCGCGAGAAGCGCAAGCCGGTCTACCACACCCTCGATCGTGCCATCGACGCGCGGATGAAGGGGCTGGTGGCGGTCAGTCGCGAAGCCGCCGAACTGTTGGCACAACGCGGCCTGATGCCGGTGCCCGGCGGTTATACCTGGCGCACCGACAATCGCCTGACCCTGCCATCACCGCTGCGCCTGACTCAGGAGCAGGCAATGGCCTTCGTCCAGCGCATCACTTGCCCGGCGCAACTGGTGGTCGCCGCCGACGGCATGCTGGCCAAACATCCGGAGTTGCTGGAGCGTCTACCCTTTAGCCAGGAACAGCTGGCGGGCGGGCACCATTTGCACCTGAACGAGGAGTCCGGTGCCGACCTTGTCGCAGACTGTTTCAATCGCTTCTTCGCCATTCCTTGACTTGCACCGGGCAACTGTCGAGGCTGGGCGGGTTGAAATGGGAGACAACCACGATGGATTTCTATACCGCTGCGAACCCGACCCGCCAAGCCATGCCGATCCGATGAGCCTGACTATGCGGTCACTCAGTCTGTTGGCGCTGTGCTGCTTCAGTTCCGTTTCGTTCGCCGCCGACGTGCCCGGCAGCCAGGATCTGCAGATCGTGCCGCGTCTGGCCGACGCGCAGATCGTCGACTATCGCCCTCCCGTGGAGCTTGAACGGATCTATCCGCTGGGCTCGATCCGCAAGATCAGCGGCCAGTTACGCTTTGACGGCCAGGTCACGGCGCGTGGCCAGACCACCTCGGTCACCTATGAGTTACCCCCGGAGCATTCCGCCACCGAAGCCTTCACCGCCGCTCGCGAAGCCCTGCAAAAGCAGGACGCCGAGTTGTTGTTCTGGTGTCAGGCCCGCGACTGCGGCGAAAGCAGCCTGTGGGCCAATGAAGTGTTCGGCAATTCCAAGCTGTACGGCGCCGATGAGCAACAGGCCTATCTGCTGTTACGTCTGGCCGCGCCGAAGGACAACACCCTGGTGGCGCTCTACAGCATCACCCGCGGCAATCGCAAAGCCTACCTGCATGTCGAACAGTTTGAAGCGGGCGCACCGTTGGGCGAGTTGCTGCCAACGTCGGCCACGTTGCTGCGACAGCTCAAAAGCACCGGTGAGCTGGACTTTCCCAAGCTGACCGGCGATCCGGATGACACCTGGCTACGGCTGATTTCCCGTGGCTTGAACCTCGACACCACCCAGCGCGTGACGATTGCCGGACCCAAGGCCGAGGCCTGGCGTCAGGCGCTGATCGGCCAGGGTGTGCGCGCGGCGCGGATGGAGGCGGGGAGCGCCGACGGCTCTGGCCTGCGCATCGATCTGTTGCGATAAGCTGCACCGGGCGTGCGCGCGTGGCGTGTTCGCCTACTCTTTGACGAACTGAATTCTTCGAGACTTTACATGCTCAATAACGATCGGCTGTTGGTGCAAATCCTCCTGCTGGTGCTGTTCGGTGCCAGCCTGTGGGTGATGGCGCCGTTCTGGTCGGCGCTGTTCTGGGGTGCGGTGCTGGCCTTTGCCAGTTGGCCGCTGATGCGCCTGTTGACCCGTTGGCTCAATGGCCGCGAATCGATGGCCGCAGCCATTCTGACTCTGGGCTGGATGTTGCTGGTGGCGGCGCCGCTGGTGTGGCTGGGGTTCAACCTGGCCGATCACGTACGCGACGCCACGGTCTTCATCAAGGACGTGCAGGTCGACGGTCTGCCTGAGGCGCCGGTCTGGCTCGGGACTATCCCGTTGGTGGGCGAACGTCTGGTGGGCCTCTGGAACAGCATTGATGAGCAGGGCGCGGCGCTGATGGTATCGATCAAGCCGTATCTGGGGCAGGTGGGTAACTGGCTGCTGGCGCGCAGTGCACAGATCGGTGGCGGCATCCTTGAGCTGACCCTGAGCATTGTCTTCGTGTTCTTTTTCTATCGCGACGGGCCGCGATTGGCGGCGTTCGTTCACAGCCTGCTGCAGCGGCTGATCGGTGAGCGTGCCGGGTACTACATCGAGTTGGTGGCCGGTACGGTGCAGCGGGTGGTCAACGGGGTGATCGGTACGGCGGCGGCGCAGGCGATTCTGGCGTTGATCGGGTTTCTGATTGCCGGGGTTCCGGGGGCTCTGGTGCTGGGGATCGTGACCTTTCTGTTGAGTCTGATTCCGATGGGGCCACCCTTGGTGTGGATTCCGGCCACAGCCTGGCTGGCGTGGAAGGGTGAGTATGGGATGGCGGTGTTTCTCGGGATCTGGGGGACGTTCATCATCAGTGGCGTGGATAACGTGTTGAAGCCTTATCTGATCAGCCGCGGTGGGAATCTGCCGTTGGTGATTGTGTTGCTTGGGGTGTTTGGCGGGTTGATTGCTTTTGGGTTTATCGGGTTGTTTATCGGGCCTACGTTGTTGGCGGTGGCCTATAGTTTGTTGACGGATTGGAGTAAGAGTCGGGCTCGGGTTTAGGTGCCTTGGCTTTTTTGGGGTTGTGGGCATATCCGTTGGTTTGGGTGTGGCGGCTGGCGGTTTCGCCCTTACGGCGAGTCACTTTTTACAAACGCCTAAAAAGTAACCCAAAACGCTTGCCCCGACGTTCGGCCCTCGCTGTGGCTCGGGTTCCTTCGCTACGGGATTCATCCGGGGGCATCGCCTCCGGTTTGCTTCGCTGCACCTCCTCTCGATGTGTTTGGCTGCGCCAAACGGTCGCTGCGCTCCCACCCCCGGACAAACCCCTCCACTCAGCCTGCCGAAGGGGCCGGCACGGCAAGATCAAGAGCTGCAGCCGAGCTTGCGCTCATCCTGTTGAGTGGTGAAAAGCATGTGGTCGGCTTTTGCTTTTCTGTAGGAGCCAGCCTGCTGGCGATGGCGGCCTGACAGCCGACCAATCTGCAACTGAATGGCCTCAATCCCTGTGGGAGCTGGCTTGCCAGCGATGGCGGCCTTACAGCCAACCAACCTCTAACTGCCTGTACTCGATCCAATTGTAGGAGTGAGCCTGCTCGCGAAGAGGCATATCAGGCAACCAGCCTGTCACGGCCACACCCAAATGACCGCTCCCACACCGCTGCATGGAAACGATCATCCATCACGACATCATCTCAGGTCGCCACATTCAGGTATTTGCCCACCGGCGCGGCATTGTCGAGTGAGTATTGTTTGCTCAAGTTGGCAATCATCCGGTTCAGCGCTTCGCTGGTGGTCTGGGTGCTGGCGGTCTGTTCTTCGGGCGGGCGTTCCCGACCTGTCTGTAGCGCCGCTTTCAGTTCGTCGCTGCTCGCGCCACCGCTGCTGTCGCTATCCAACACCTTGAGCAGCGCGGCGCTGGTGTCGGTGCTGGTTGTCGAGGTGTTGTCGCTGGTCTGCAGGGCACTGCTCAGTTCGGTAGCGCTGATGTTGCCATCACCATCGGCATCCAGTTGGCTGAACAGTGCGTCGCTGGAGGCTTGTTGCGGGGGCGGAGGTGGTGGTGGGGTCAGGCTGGCGGTGAGTTCGTCCTGGCTGACGGTGCCGTCTTTGTTCTTGTCCAGGGCCGAGAATATTTGGTTGCTGTCGGCGCTGCTGCCTGCGCTGGTCAGGCCGGTGCTCAGTTCGTCGCTGCTGATGGCGCCGTCGCCATCGGTGTCGAGGGCGCTGATCAGGGCGTCGGCGAGGTCGGTGTTGGGGGCTTGATCCTGCGGAGGCGGCGGGGGCGCCATCGCGGTCATTTCTTCGGCGCTGAGGCTGCCGCTGTCGTCGCTGTCCAGATCGCCGAATTGCTTGCTCAGGTTGACCAGCAGGCCATCGTCGGATTTCTGCGACAGGGCACTTTTCAGTTCGTCCTGGTCCACCGCGCCGTCGCCGTTGCTGTCGAGTTTGGCGAACAGTTGCTTTTGCAGTTGCTGGCTGCGGGCGTTCTGGGTGGTGCTGCTGGTGCTGGTATAGCTCGTGTAGTTGCTGACGCTACCGATCATGGGCTCACTCCTTGGACTGTCAAACCGGTTCGCGTACCGGCTTGTGCAGACTCAAGGGGCAAGTTGTCCTGGGTATTTGGGGTTTGTACCGGTGGATATACACGATGGAGTGAACACCACTGAAACCTGTGGGAGCGGGCTTGCTCGCGAAGGCGGCCGATCATTCAACACAGAAGTCGACTGAGACACCGCTTTCGCGAGCAAGCCCGCTCCCACAGGGGGATAGGTGTGTTTCTCAGGAGCGCGGCAGGCGGATGATTGCGGTCAGGCCGCCACCCGGGGTTTCTTCCAGATTCAATTGGCCACCCAAACGCTGCGCTGCCTCGCGGGCGATGGTCATGCCCAGGCCGACGCCGCCGGAGTTGCGGTTGCGCGAGCCTTCCAGGCGATAGAACGGTTCGAACACCGCCTCGCGCTTGTCCTCGGCAATCCCCGGGCCGTGGTCGATCACGCGGATCAGCAGTTGCTCGCGTTGATCCTGCAATTCGATTCGCGCCTGCCCTGCATAGCGCAGGGCGTTGTCCATCAGGTTGTTGATGCACGAGCGCAGCGCCATCGGCTGCACCTGCAACGGTGCGCAATGGCCGCTGACGTCAACGTCGGCGCCCTGATCCTGAGCGTTTTCGCACAGCGATTCGACCAGCGCCTGCACGTCCATCAACTGCAACGCTTCGCTGGTGCGCTGTTCGTGCAGGTAGGTGAGGGTGGCGTCGAGCATGCCGATCATGTCGTTGAGGTCTTGGCGCATCTGGCCTTGCAGTTTTTCGTCGTCGATCTGTTCCAGGCGCAGCTTCAACCGCGACAGCGGCGTGCGCAGGTCGTGGGAGACGGCGCCGAGCATGCGTGCTCGCTGCTGCACCTGTTCACGAATGCGTTGTTGCATCAGGTTGAAGGTGTTCGCGGCTTGTCGGGCTTCACGCGGGCCGGACTCGTCCAGCGGCGGGCTGTCGAGGTTTTCGCTGAGGCGTTCGGCGGCGTCGCTCAGGCGCTGGATCGGCCGGCTGAGCAGTTTGGCGCCGTACCACGCGGCGATCATCAACGAGATGAACTGGAAGGTCAGCGGCACCAGCGGGCCGCCGAACCACGGACGCGGCGGGCGATGGGCGAAACGTGGATCCGGCGGTGGCCGTTGGCCGTCGACGCCCTCGGCAAACTCCGGCGGGGGCGGCGGTGGGGGTGGGCCATAGTGATGAAACCAGGCAAAGGCCAGCAGGTGCGCCAGGACGATCGCCACGAACAGCATGCCAAACAGGCGGCCGAACAGCGTGTCGAAGCGCCCTCGCATCAGCCGATGTCTCGTGCGTCGAACAGGTAACCTTCACCGCGCACGGTTTTGATCAACTGTGGGGCTTTCGGGTCGTCGCCGAGTTTTTGCCGCAGGCGCGACACCAGCAAATCGATGCTGCGGTCGAACGCTTCGATCGAACGGCCACGGGCGGCGTCCAGCAGTTGTTCGCGGCTGAGTACGCGACGCGGGCGTTCGATGAAGACCCAGAGCAGGCGGAATTCGGCGTTGGACAGCGGCACCACCAGGCCATCGTCGGCGATCAACTGGCGCAGGACGCTGTTCAGGCGCCAGTTGTCGAAGCGGATGTTGGCCCGCTGTTCGGTGCGATCGTCACGTACCCGGCGCAGGATGGTCTGAATCCGCGCCACCAGCTCCCGTGGTTCGAACGGTTTGGCCATGTAGTCATCAGCGCCCAGTTCGAGGCCGATGATGCGGTCGGTGGGTTCGCAGCGGGCGGTGAGCATCAGGATCGGGATGTCCGATTCGGCGCGCAGCCAGCGGCACAGCGACAGGCCGTCTTCGCCGGGCAACATCAGGTCGAGGACCACCACGTCGAAATGCTCGGCCTGCATCGCCTGGCGCATGGCCGCGCCGTCGGTGACGCCGCTGGCGTGGATGTTGAAGCGGGCCAGGTAGTCGATCATCAGCTCGCGAATCGGCACATCGTCGTCGACGATCAGCGCGCGGATGCTCCAGCGCTTGTCGTCTTTCTGCTCATCAATCACGGTCGTTTGGGTGTTGTGCATGGGGCTGTTCATCTGCCTGTAGGCCCGCCAACCACAAGATGGGCGCGAGGTGGTGGTTTCAGCATAGGCGTCCGGCCGTAAAGCGGGAAGTGCTGATGTAAGGACGTGTTGCGGGCGGCGAGGCTAGCGCGCACGCTTGTTGGCCGCGTGTCGGTTGTGTATCGCATTCGACACAATAACGCCGCAGGCTAAGCTGATCACGCCAGCGTCGACGATTTACCGATCATCGGGTGCCGCGCCGCCGCCGCTTCCGCTACAATGCGCGCCGATTTCGACTTGCCTGAGAGCCCACCCATGTCCGCCTGCCAGACTCCTATCATCGTCGCCCTGGATTTCCCTACCCGTGACGCCGCACTGAAGCTGGCCGACCAGTTGGACCCAAAACTGTGCCGGGTCAAAGTGGGCAAGGAACTGTTCACCAGTTGCGCCGCGGAAATCGTCGGCACCTTGCGTGACAAAGGCTTCGAGGTGTTCCTCGACCTGAAATTCCATGACATCCCCAACACCACTGCGATGGCCGTGAAAGCCGCGGCCGAGATGGGTGTGTGGATGGTCAACGTGCATTGCTCCGGTGGCCTGCGCATGATGGCGGCCTGCCGTGAAGAGCTGGACAAGCGCAGCGGCCCGCAACCGCTGCTGATCGGCGTGACCGTGCTGACCAGCATGGAACGTGAAGACCTGGCCGGCATCGGTCTGGATATCGAGCCGCAGGAGCAGGTGCTGCGTCTGGCGGCACTGGCCGAGAAGGCCGGGATGGACGGTCTGGTGTGCTCGGCGCTGGAAGCCACCGCATTGAAGTCGGCGCACCCGTCGCTGCAATTGGTGACCCCGGGGATTCGTCCGGCGGGCAGTGCGCAAGATGACCAGCGCCGTATCCTGACGCCACGTCAGGCGCTGGATGCCGGTTCCGATTATCTGGTGATCGGCCGTCCGATCAGCCAGGCGGCGGATCCGGCCAAGGCACTGGCTTCGGTTGTGGCCGAACTGGCCTGATCAAACACGCAAGATCCAACAATGTGGGAGCGGGCTTGCTCGCGAATGCGGTGGTTCAGTCGAAATTGATATCGACTGACACGGCCTCTTCGCGAGCAAGCCCGCTCCCACAATGGTTTTAGGGTGTTGTCGAGTTAAGTTTCAGACCTTCAGCACCAACTTGCCGAAATTCTCCCCGCTGAACAACTTCATCAGTGTCTCCGGAAAGGTCTGCAGACCTTCGACGATGTCTTCCTTGCTCTTGAGCTGCCCCTTGGCCATCCAGCCGGCCATTTCCTGCGCGGCGCTGGCGTACTGTGCGGCGTAGTCCATCACCACAAAGCCTTCCATACGTGCGCGGTTGACCAGCAATGACAGGTAGTTGGCCGGGCCTTTGACGGCTTCCTTGTTGTTGTACTGGCTGATGGCGCCGCAGATCACCACCCGGGCTTTCGGTGCCAGGCGGCTGAGCACTGCGTCGAGAATGTCGCCACCGACGTTATCGAAGTACACGTCCACCCCTTTCGGGCACTCGCGCTTGAGTCCGGCCAGTACGTCCTCGTGCTTGTAGTCGATGGCGCCGTCGAAGCCCAGTTCATCGATCAGGTATTTGCACTTGTCGGCACCACCGGCGATACCGACGACCCGGCAACCTTTGATCTTGGCGATCTGCCCGGCAATGCTGCCCACCGCACCCGCAGCCCCTGACAGCACCACGGTGTCGCCAGCCTTCGGTGCGCCCACGTCGAGCAGGGCGAAGTAAGCGGTCATGCCGGTCATGCCAAGGGCGGACAGATACACCGGCAGCGGCGCCAGTTTCGGATCGACCTTGTAGAAACCTCTGGGTTCGCCAAGGAAATAATCCTGCACGCCGAGGGCGCCGTTGACGTAGTCCCCGACGGCAAAGCCCGGGTTGTTCGAAGCGATGACCTGGCCTACGCCCAAGGCGCGCATGACCTCACCAATCGCCACCGGCGGGATGTAGGACTTGCCCTCGTTCATCCAGCCGCGCATGGCCGGGTCGAGGGACAGGTATTGGTTCTTCACCAGTATCTGGCCTGCGCCCGGCTCGCCGACCGGGACTTCCTGATAAGTAAACGTCTCACGGGTCGCCGCGCCCACCGGGCGTTTGGCGAGGAGGAACTGGCGATTGGTCTGGCTGGTCATGGCAGGCACTCGAACTGAATGAAGCCTTGTTGATAGACCCTCGACGCCAATGCTGCAAGGTTGGCTGATGCGGCGAATGCGCAATGATCCAGTGCAGTGATAGTCCCCCGACAGGTTTTATCACTGCGACGGATGAAGGCATAAACAGCCTTCTGATAGTGCTGACGGGGCGCGCCCCCCGGTGGCTATGCTGCGACTCTGCAAATACCTCCTGCATCTTTCCCTTCGAGGACATAACAATGAGCATGACGTTTTCCGGCCAGGTGGTCGTAGTCACCGGAGCAGCCAACGGTATTGGCCGGGCGACCGCCCAGGCATTCGCCGCCGAAGGCTTGAAATTGGTGGTGGCCGATCTGGATGCGGCAGGGGGCGAGGGGACGGTGGCGCTGATTCGTACAGCCGGTGGCGAAGCGACCTTCGTGCGCTGCAACGTTACCGTCGAAAGCGAAGTGAAGAATCTGATGGACGAGGTGATCAATACTTACGGTCGCCTGGACTACGCCTTCAACAATGCCGGGATCGAAATCGAGCAAGGCAAACTGGCCGACGGCTCGATGGACGAGTTCGACGCGATCATGGGCGTCAACGTCAAAGGTGTGTGGTTGTGCATGAAGTACCAGTTGCCGTTGTTGCTCGCTCAGGGCGGCGGGGCGATCGTCAACACCGCGTCGGTGGCGGGGCTTGGTGCGGCGCCGAAGATGAGCATTTATGCGGCGTCGAAACACGCAGTCATCGGCCTGACCAAATCGGCGGCGATCGAATATGCGAAGAAGAAAATTCGCGTCAACGCCGTATGCCCGGCAGTGATCGACACCGATATGTTCCGCCGCGCCTACGAGGCCGATCCAAAGAAAGGCGAGTTCGCCAATGCGATGCACCCGGTGGGACGCATCGGCAAAGTCGAGGAAATCGCCAGCGCCGTGCTGTATCTGTGCAGTGATGGCGCGGCGTTCACCACCGGTCATTCCCTGGCCGTGGATGGCGGCGTCACTGCTTTCTGACGTCTTGCCGCAAGTCCCAGGAAAACCCGCCTTCGTGCGGGTTTTCTCGTTGTTGCCTGTCAGTTCCGTGAAACCATTAAACAATTTGTATCAAGCGGTTAGAACGGTCGCTTTTGACGGCGTTGTCGCACAGCCTGCAGGACGTGGCTGTGATTTACTGCCGCCAGCAAAACGGACAGGAGTTTGCGTGCTCATGGAATTGAGAATTGACCGACAGGCAATGGTGCCGGTCGTACAGCAGATTGTTGATGGCATGACCGAGTGGATCTCGCGAAGTGGTGTGGCGCCGAGCACGCGGCTGCCCTCCGTCAGGCAGATTGCGCGCGCCAATCTGCTCAGTCAGTCGTGTGTGGCGGAGGCCTGCGAGCGCTTGGTGGCGCAAGGCATTCTGGCCTCGCGCCAGGGTGCCGGATTCATGGTGGCCGCGCACGGCAGCGGGTTGCTCGGAATTGACTGCGGGCCGGCAGAAAACTGTTTGAAGCTCGGCGAAGGTGGCTTGCCGCAAAGCTGGCGGGAGTCCGATGACCTGAGTTACGCGATCCGTGAGGTGGCCCGTACCGACATGGCGAGCCTGTTCAATTACAGCAGCCCGCTGGGGCTGCCGGCGCTGCGCGAGCAGATCGTCAAGCGCCTCAGGCTGATCGGCGTCCAGGCCCGGGCAGAACAGGCCCTGACGACTTCCGGTGCCAGCCATGCGCTTGATCTGCTCGTACGCACGCTATTCAAGTCCGGGGATTGCGTCGTAGTCGAAAGCCCCGGATACGCGCCGTTGTTCGAGCTGTTGCGCCTGCATGGCGTGCAATTGCTGGAAGTACGTCGCACCCCGAGCGGACCTGATCCTCAGGCACTGGAGACGCTGTTGAGGCAGTTCCGACCGGTGGCGATGTTCATCAATAGCCACCACCACAATCCCACCGGCTCCTGTCTGACACTGGGCGTGGCGCAACAGATCCTGCAGTTGTGCAACGCCCACGATGTGCGCGTGATCGAAGACGATGTCTACGCCGACCTGCACAATGGTAACGGTACACGCCTGGCGGCACTCGATGAGCGAGTGATCTATGTCGGCAGTTTTTCCAAGACGCTCAGCAGCTCGCTGCGCGTCGGGTTCGTGTACGCCGACCCCCCGCTGATTGCGCGTCTGGCGCGGGTGAAGATGATCAGCAGCATGGGCTCCTCGAGCTTCAACGAGGCGGTGCTGGCCAGTCTCCTGGCCAATGGGGCGTATCGCAAAATGGTCCAGCGTCAGCGTCAGCGCCTGAATACTGATCGGATTGCCGCATTACAGGCGTTGGAAGATGCCGACTGGGAGGTTTTCGGCAAGCCGTGCGGCGGGCTGTTCATCTGGGCCCGCGCACCGCTGAGCGATCTTGCCCGCTTGCACAGTCAGGCGCAGTGCAGTGGCGTGCGTCTGTGCGCGCCGGGGGCTTTCAGTCCGAGTGGCGAAGTCGGTGAGTGGCAGCGAATCAATGTCGCCTACGCCTGTGATCCGCGCGCCCGACAGTTTTTTCGCAGCACCCGTGTGAATCGACCTCAAGCGTTCTGAAAACGACGCGTGCGTAGCTTTTTGCCATTATTCCGACGCCAGAGACTTGTGCTGCTCCATGGCCGTTGCGAATCTTCGGCAACAGACTTTGGCAGGGGACTAAGCGCAATGATTTCCGCCGTGCAAGGACGTTTTGCCAACCTCGGTATGGCGAAGAAACTGGGTATCGGGTTCGTGCTGGTGTTGCTGTTGACTGCGCTGGTGGCTGCCATCGGTGTTTGGTCCCTGCAGACCATCAGTCATCGTTTCGATGGGCTGAAGCAGATGTCGTTACTCAACAGCGCGTTGCTTAAGGTGCGACTGCTGGAGCAGGACTATGCGCTGCACAGCAACCCGAAAACCGTCGATGCCTTGCACGAAGGTGTCGACGGTTTGCTGGCCCAGGCGGCGCAACTCAAGGCGCAATCCCCGGCCAACGTGGCGGTGATGGGCGATGTCGAGCAGGCATTGGGCGCCTATCGCAAGGCTTTCGATGAGTTCGTCTCGCTGACCCAGGCCAAGGATCTGGCGCTGGAAATGGCCAGTTGGTCGGTGTCCAGCGTGGCCAACAACCTGGATGTGCTGCAAGCCGGGCTGGCCGATGATGGCGCGTATACCTTGAAGGACACCGAAGGCAAGGACGGTGCGCAGTTCATCGAACAGGCCAGTCAGGTCAGCCAGGTGTCGCGGTTGATGCTGCAGGCGATGAACGAGGCGCGAATTCGTCTGGACCAGAGCCGCAAGGGCGATGCCGACAGTGCCGGCAAGGGCAATATCGAGCAGGCCGCTCAGGCCCAGGCTCAGGCCGAGCAGTTGAAGACCACGGTCAAGGATGAGGGCTACCTGACGGTCCTTAATGAAGTGTCCGGGCACATCGCCGGTTTCAACGACAAACTCGCCGAGTACACCGGCCTGCTGGCCCAGGAAAAAACCGTCTACGAACAGCTGCACCAGCGCGCGGCGCAGGTGATGGAGCGCGTGGATCAGGCGTATGGCGCAGAGGATGGCGCGATGCAGGCGGAACTGAAGAAGAACTCGGTGTTGATCATTGGTTCTTCGGCGCTGGCATTGCTGGTCGGACTGATTGCCGCGTGGGTCATTACCCGGTTGATCGTCGCGCCGTTGCGCAGTGTGATGCGGGTGGCACAGCAGATTGCGGCCGGGGATTTGAGTGCGAGGGTAGAGGTCACCCGTCGTGATGAAATTGGTCAACTGATGTTGGCGATGCAACAGATGGGCGCCGGGCTGAGCACGATCGTCAGCGGTTTGCAGGCGGGAATTGAACAGTTGGCCAGTTCAGCGCAATCGCTGTCCGCAGTGACCGAGCAGACCAACCTTGAGGTCAACAGCCAGAAGGAAGAAACCGAGCAGGTGGCCACGGCCATGAACCAGATGACCGCCACCGTGCATGACGTGGCACGTAACGCCGAGGAGGCGGCGCTGGCCGCGCAAACGGCGGATGGCAAGGTCGAGAGCGGGCAGCAAGTGGTGCGTCAAAGTATGGCGCGGATCGAACAACTGGCGGATTCGGCGACGTCGGCCAGTTCGAGCATCGAAAGCCTCAGTGCGCAGATCCAGAACATCGGCACGGTGCTGGATGTGATCAAGAGCGTGGCCGAGCAGACCAATCTGCTGGCCCTCAACGCCGCGATCGAGGCGGCGCGGGCCGGGGAGCAGGGCAGGGGTTTTGCGGTGGTGGCTGATGAGGTTCGTGCGTTGGCGCGGCGTACCCAGCAATCGACCGAGGAGATCGAGCGGCTGGTCAGTGCTTTGCGTTCGGCAGCGCATTCGTCGGTGCAGCAGATTCAGAGCAGTGGTGAATTGGTGAAGCTGGCGGTCAGTGATGCGCTGCAGACGGAGAGTGCGTTGGGCAGTATTGCGGCGGCGGTTTCGCTGATTCAGCAGATGAATCAGCAGATTGCGGCGGCGGCGGAGGAGCAGAGTTCGGTGGCTGAGGAGATCAATCGCAGTGTGACGAGTATTCGCGCGAGTGCGGATCAGTCTTCGATTGCGATGCGGGGGAATGCGGTTTCGAGTGTTGAGCTGGCGCGGTTGGGGGGGGAGCTCAAGGGGATGGTTGGGCATTTTCGGCTTTGACTTGGCGGCCTCCGGGCCGACCAGGTTCTTGGTTGGGGGGTGTGAATATCCGTTGCTGCGGTAACGGCTTCTTATGGTTCCGCTCTTACAGCGGCTCACTTTTCCAGACGCCGAAAAGTAAGCAAAAGGCTTGGCCCCGGCGTACGGCCCTCGCTTAGGCTCGGGTTCCTTCGTTGCGGGATTCATCCGGGGGCATCGCCTCCGGTTTGCTTCGCTGCACCTCCTCTCGATGTGTTTGGCTGCGCCAAACGTCGCTGCGCTCCCACCCCCGGATAAACCCCTCCACTCAGCCTGCCGATGGGGCCGGCACGGCAAGATCAAGAGCTGCAGCCGAGCTTGCGCTCATCCTGTGTAGGAGCTGCCGAAGGCTGCGATCTTTTGATCTTGATCTTGTGGGAGCTGGCTTGCCAGCGATGGCGGCCTGACAGCCGACCAATCTCCAACTGACTCCCCCCAATCCCACTGTGGGAGCGGGCTTGCTCGCGAAGACGGCCTGACAGCCAACCAATCTCCAACTGAACACCCTCAACCCCACTGTAGGAGCCAGCCTGCTGGCGATAGCGGCCCTACAGCCGACCAATCTCCAACTGAATAAACTCATGCCCACTTTGGGAGCGGGCTTGCTCGCTAAGGCGGCCTTACTGCCAACCAATCTCTAACTGAGTGTTCGCAATGGCAGTCAGCCCATCACCCACAAAAAAGCCACCTCTCGGTGGCTTTTCTTCAACTTTCGACAATCAGTCGTAGATCACTTTCTTTTTCCAGTCCGCATCGGCTTCGACTTCCTTGAGGCCTTCGGTCAATTGGTTCACTTCGCCTTCGACTGGAGCAATCTTGTCCATGACCTGGGCGTTGGCGCGGGCCAGCAGTTTTTCCAGGTATTGCAGTTGTTCCGAGTACATCTGCGGGTCTTGCTGTTTGCGCAGGTATTGCACGCCGCGTTCGAAGGCGAGGCGGGCCTGGCCGGGCTGGTTTTGTTGGAGGGATTGTTGGCCGAGGTTGTTGAAGAATTCGATGTGCAGCAAGACCAGGATGTGGCGGACTTCTTTGATCCAGTGTTTGGCTTCGTTTGGTGGCAGGAAGCCGTCGTGGGCGGCGCGGGTGATCTGGCCGTGCAGGGCTTCGAGCAGGAAGCGGACGTCCTTGGCTTTGGCTTCGGTCAGGATCGGTGACGGTGGGTTGTTGACCGGGATCGATTCGCCCTGGGCCACCAGTGCGCTCAGTTCGGTGATTCGTGCTTTGGTCGTGGCGCTGGTTTTTTCCAGGTTCAGCAGGCGCTGGCAGACGTTCAGTTCCAGACGGGTCAGCAACAGCTTGAGCGCCGGGGTCATGAACTGGCCGGGGAAAGTTTCGGTCAGTTCGCCGCAGCGGCGCAGGCGATCGTTGAGTTCGATCTTGGTGCGGGCCTTCTCCAGTTTGTTGTTTTCCACCACATGGTTCATGTAGCCAATGGCGATCAGAATTGCGATCCCGGCTACGACTAGCAGGGTGATCATGAGTGGTGTCACCGGTAAGACCTCTTTATAGGGTTCGCGTGCGAGTTTAGTGGCTGGGCATTTAGGCGCCTAGCGCCGCTCGACGAGTTGGATCGGCAGCTTCAATCTGTATCGGCTGCGCACTGCTTATATGAATGCTGGCGCTGGAAGTGCAGATTGCCATCACTGAGCGGTGGACTATAGCGTCTTGGCGAGTGGCGGAATATAGGCGTCAATCGTCGGGCGACGGAAAACCCCGAATGCTCCCGTAAAGCAGGTCGAAGTCATTGATTTAAATAAATTTATATTCGGGGGTTGACGACCTCTCAAACCATCCATAGAATGCGCGCCACTTGCAGCGTAAAGCACACAGCGAAACGCCGCAGGGAGTGAATGTTGTAGCGTGTCCCCTTCGTCTAGTGGCCTAGGACACCGCCCTTTCACGGCGGTAACAGGGGTTCGAGTCCCCTAGGGGACGCCAATGCGGGAATAGCTCAGTTGGTAGAGCACGACCTTGCCAAGGTCGGGGTCGCGAGTTCGAGTCTCGTTTCCCGCTCCAATTTTAAACGGCACTGCTTTCGGGCGGGGCTGAGTGAAACCAGAACCAAGTCTTCGGATGCGGATCTGGACACCGAAACACACACCATGTGTTCCGGGTAGCGTGTCCCCTTCGTCTAGTGGCCTAGGACACCGCCCTTTCACGGCGGTAACAGGGGTTCGAGTCCCCTAGGGGACGCCATTTGCGGGAATAGCTCAGTTGGTAGAGCACGACCTTGCCAAGGTCGGGGTCGCGAGTTCGAGTCTCGTTTCCCGCTCCAAATTCTAAAAGTGCCGCTCAGTGAGCGGCGTTTTTATTAGTGAAAGTTGTAGCCTGTCCCCTTCGTCTAGTGGCCTAGGACACCGCCCTTTCACGGCGGTAACAGGGGTTCGAGTCCCCTAGGGGACGCCATTGCGGGAATAGCTCAGTTGGTAGAGCACGACCTTGCCAAGGTCGGGGTCGCGAGTTCGAGTCTCGTTTCCCGCTCCAATTTCACAAAAACGCCGATCAGTGATGATCGGCGTTTTTGTTTGTGCAGTATTTGTCGCGCAACAAAAAAGGACCTTCGGGTCCTTTTTTGTTTTCACGTCAGGCCCGCTGAATCACGGGCCCGTGTCTTATCAGAGCTTCGGCAGTTGCCCGACACGCCCCATCATTTCCGTGACGATCTGCAGGTCCATCAGGAACTGGTCAACCGTCTTGAACTCGCCATCGGTATGGCCGGTGTATTTGACTTCAGGTCGGGCCAGGCCGAATTGCACGCCGTTCGGCAATTCATGCACCGACGTTGCGCCGGCAGACGTGCCGAACTCGTGCTTCATGCCCAGGTTTTCGGTGGCTACTGCCAGCAGCGCTTTCACCCATTCGCCTTCCGGATTGCGGTACATCGGTTCGGCGATCGAATAGGTGAAGTCCACGGCGACGTGAGTTTTCTTGCTCCAGGCCGTGAGTTTGTCAGCGATTTCCTTCTTCAGTACCTCCGGTGATTTACCCTTCGGCACACGCAGGTTGACCGCCAGTTTGAAGGCTTTGTCGTCCACGCCCACATAGGTCAGGGAAGTGGTCAGCGGGCCCATGAACGAATCGGAGAAACCCACGCCGAGTTTCTTGCCCAGGTAATCCAGGCCCCAATTGTTGGACGCATAGCGTGCAGCGTCGGTGATCTGGTTGTGCTTGAGCGCCACCTTGCCGTCGAGGCTGTTGATGAAGTCGAGCATCCGCGCGACCGGATTGACGCCGGACTCGGGCTCGGAGGAGTGCGCGGACACACCGGTAATCGTCAGTTTGACGTCTTTGCCGTCAACCTTGGCCGCGACTTCGAAGTTGCTGCCGTGTTTTTTCGCGTACTCGTTGCCGGCCTTTTGCAGGCTCGCCGCCAGTTGCTCAGGCTTGTCGGTGACGAGGGTCGCAACCGAAACCGATGGAATCTGGTTGGTTGCCAGGCCGCCAGTCATCGAGATGATTTCTGCGCCGCTGCCTTCAGCCTTGCGCAGCGGGAAGTTGGCCATGACCGTGCCGTAGCCTTTCTCTGCGATGACCACCGGATAGCCGCCGTCCAGCGCCATGTTGTAGTTCGGCGTCGGGTTGTGTTCGAAGTAATACGGGATCGCGTCGCCGGAGGTTTCTTCGGTGGTGTCCACCAGCAGTTTGAAGTTGCGTGCCAGCGGCAGCTTTTCTTCCTTGATCACTTTCATCGCGTACATCGCGACGACGATGCCGTTCTTGTCGTCCTCGGTGCCGCGGCCATACATGCGGTCGCCGATCAGTGTGACTTTGAACGGATCGAGTTTGGTGCCGTCTTTCAGTACCCAGTTTTCCGGGGTGACCGGCACCACGTCGGCATGCGCGTGAATGCCCACAACTTCGTCGCCGCTGCCGTCGAGGGAGATTTCATAGACGCGGTTGTCGACGTTGCGGAACTTCAGGTTGAACGATTCGGCCAGGTTCTTGATCTTTTCGGCGATCTTGATGAACTCCGGATTGTCGTGCTGGGCCACGCCCTCTTTCTGGAAGGTCGGGATTTCCACCAGTTCGCGCAGGGTTTCGAGGGCAGCTTTGCCGTACTTCACGCGGGTGTAGATGCCCAGCAGGCGATAGATCTCGTTCTGCTGTTCGGCGGTCAGGGTCTTGTTGTCGAGAAAGCCATTGATCGCCGGGGCGAGGTTGTCGGTCTTGCTCAGATCGCTCTTGGCTACGGCACCGAGAAACTGACGAAAATCGCTGACCGTCGTATCGCTGAAGGTCTTGAGGAGCGCAGCGCTTTGCTCGGGGGTGATGTTGGCCTGAGCAGGCAGGGTGAACGACGAGAGACTGGCCAGAACCAGGCTGGCAGCAGCCAGACGCTTGAGGGGAAAATGCATTGCGAGGGGCATTCCTTTGCAGGCAGTTGAGTGGGAAGTGTTTGAAAGATGAAACAAATCTTTTCCAAACTAACACCGCGAAGGTGTTGAAGGGGAGCCCCTGAAGTGGGATCCGTCGCACAGAAATGCAAAAGCGGCGCACAAACGAAAAAGGCCCGATCGGCGTTCAACCGATCGGGCCTTTGCTTTGAACGCGGCTTTTACATCGACAGCACCAGCCTGCCGGCGAACAGAATCAGGATCACGCCCATGCTGCGTTCGAACCAATGGCCCATGCGCATGAACAGTGTTCGCACCCGGCTGCTGGAAAAAAACAGCGCGACGATCACAAACCACAGCGCATTCACGAAGCACATCCACACCCCGTACAGCGCCTGGATTTCCAGCGGGGTGCTGGCGCTGATGATGGTGGTGAAGATCGCCAGGAAAAACAGCGTGGCCTTGGGGTTGGTGGCATTGGTCAGAAAACCGGTGCTGAACGCCTTGAACAGCGATTGCTCGACCAGCGGTTCATCCGCACTCTTTTCGCCCTCGAGCGCGGTCTTCGGTTTACTGCGAATCAGGCTGATGCCGAGGTAAAAGATGTACGCGCCACCGATCACCTTGGCCACCGTCAGCAACCACGGCGTGGTGTGCATCAGAGCGCCAACGCCGAGCAACGTGTAGAGAACGTGCACGGAAATGCCGGCGCCGATCCCCAGTGCGGTGCAGATCCCCACCAGTCGGCCGAAGCGTACGCTCTGGCGGATGGTGACAGCGAAGTCCGGGCCGGGAGCGACCACGGCCAGAAAGTGAATGGTGGCCAGCGCCAGAAACTCGCCCAGGTAGTTCGATAACATCTCAGCTCCAGAAGGTCAGGGGTGAAGCATTGCCGCGATAGCCGACAAAGAACGAAAGGCTCAGTCGCGGATCCGCCACGCCCGGGGTGACCGAGTGCATGCAGCGCGAATTGAACATGATGAAATCTCCCGGTTGCGGCCGCACTTCAAGGGTCGGTGGGCCGAGCAGCGCCGGGTCGATGCCGTAACTGTCACCGCGCATCTCGTCGAACTGGTCCGGGGTGATGTCGTCATCCCACATCTGCAGCGCGCCGCCTTCGGTCGGCATGTTCAGGTAGACGTTGCAGGCGAACTGCGCCTCCAGGCTGCGGGCCTGAAAGCTGTCCGGGGCGTCTTTGGCGAAAATGTCGTGATGGGCAAGAAAGCACACGCCGGGTTTGACCACCCGTGACAGGCCGACGTACATCTTGCGGCCGTAGAGGTTTTCCAGATGGGCACCGGCCGGCCATGACTCATCGAGCATGCAGCGCAGGGTGTCGACCGGCGAGGAGTAGGGCGCACAACGCTCGCGCAGTTCGGCGATGTTACTGGCGGCGCGTTCGAAGTAGTCCTCGATCAGCAACGGCTGGTTTTCCGCCTCGTAAAATGCCATGCCGATCCGGCCGATGCTCGGCGCGTTGATGTAGCCCTCGAAGCCCGGAGCCAGAATCTTGTCGCCAATCTGGATCGCCAGCGGCTCGGGCAAAAAGCCTTTGACGCGGATGGCGAGGACTTCTTCGTTGGCCAGTTTTTTTATGCACGTCTCATCGAGACGCTCGACGTCTAGCATCATTGTTTTTAGGTCCATCTATCGATAGTCAACGGAACCAGCGAATGCGGTTCCCCCGGCGTCGGACGCTGCGTGGAGCAACGCCCGAGATGCTTAATCCACGCTGTAGTGGACGGATAACGTGCCTTTCTTCTGCGAAAGGGAGGCGATCGTGACTGTGCCCAATTCCTTCAGGCTGCGTACATGGGTGCCACCGCAGCCGTAGGCCGGCAGTTCGCCAAAACCGATTTCTCGCGCGCCTTCGCGTAGCGAGGTCAGGCGCGGCAGATCGTGTTCGATCCACTGTCGGATACCGTATTGAACGGTTGGCGCGTCGACTTCCTGAGCTGCATCGCCCGGCTTGAACTGCACCCGGCCTTCGTCTGGCCAGTGGTGTGCCTTGACCGGTGTCCAGCCCATGGCCTGGACGAAATGCCCGATCAAATGCCCGGCAGAATGCATGCGGGTGTTGTAGCGGCGACGTTGTTCATCGACGTGAATACAGGTCATGCCCAGTTTCACCGGACGATCGACGTAATGCACGATCCGGTCGGGTTCCTGCACCACGCGCAGCACCTGGCTTTCGCCGATCATGCCGGTATCACAAGGCTGACCACCGCCTTGCGGGTGAAACAGGGTGGCGCGCAGCACCACGGCAAATTCGTTCTCGTGGGGCGTGCAGTCGAGGACTTCCACATTAGCCTTGAGGTCATCACTATGGAAAAAGAGGCGAAGCGTCATATTCCATGCCCTTATTAAAGTTTCTATTTTTATTATATGAATCGTGCAATAACGTGATAATCCGTTCAAACATCAAAGGACTTGTGCGCTGTGAGCATCAATCTACCGCTGCCACTGCTCGGTGAAATGGCGATTTTCGTCAAGGTCGTAGAGACCGGCAGTTTCTCCGAGGCTGCCCGCCAACTCGGTTCGTCGCCGTCCGCGATCAGTCGCAGCATTTCCCGTCTGGAAAAGGCCTTGGCCACGCGTTTGTTGCAGCGCACTACCCGCAAATTGCGCTTGAGTGACGGTGGCGAGGAAGTGTTCAAGCGCTGTCAGGAGATGGTCAGCGCCGCCAAATCGGTGATGGAGATCAGCGGGCAGTTCACCCACGAGGCGGAAGGACTGGTGCGGGTCAGTGTGCCGAAAGCGGTCGGGCGTTTCGTGATTCATCCGCACATGCCCGAGTTTCTGCGGCGTTATCCCAAGGTCGATGTCGAGTTGCTGTTGGAAGACCGGCAGGTTGATTTGATTGACGATCATGTCGATCTGGCGATTCGCATCACCGATCGACCACCGGCCGGGCTGGTCGGGCGGCAGTTGCTGACCATCGACCATTTGCTCTGCGCCACCCCGCAATACCTGGCCGAACACGGCACGCCGACCCACCCGCATGACCTGCTTGATCACAGTTGCATCTATCTGGGGGAAACCCCGAGCGATGCACGCTGGAAATTCAAGAAGGGCAGTAAAGCGGTGACCGTCGGCGTGCGTGGCCGCTATGCCGCCAACCATACCGGCGTGCGGCTCGGGGCAGTGTTGCAGCACATCGGTATCGGCAGCCTGCCGTACTTCACCGCGCGCTATGCCTTGGAGCAGAAGTTGATTGTGCAGGTGCTGCCGGAATGGACGTTCCTGGCTTCGTATCACGGTGGGCTGTGGTTGCTGCATTCGCCGACGCGTTACCTGCCGCCGAAGCTGCGGGTGTTCATCGATTATCTGGTGGAGTGCCTGGAGAAGGAGCCGACGTTGAGCAAGCCGGGGAAGGCGGGGGCGCCGAATAATCTGGCGATGGCGTATGAATTGCCGGAGAGCGAGGGGCTGCTTTAAAAGCAAAAGATCGCAGCCTGCGGCAGCTCCTACATTGAACGTGCGTACACGAGATCTGTGTAGGAGCTGCCGCAGGCTGCGATCTTTTGATCTTCAAACCATTAAATCAGTGCTTGCTGTCCTGAGCAGACATCGCCATCAGCTGTTTTTCCTGATTCCAGTCGAACGGTTCGTCGTTCTGTTCGGCTTCGTAGCGACGTTCTTCCAGTGCCTGATACAGATCGATTTCTTCATCAGACAGGTAGTGCAGGCAGTCGCCGGCGAAGAACCACAGCAGATCCCGTGGAATCAGGTGGGCAATTTGCGGATAACGGGTAATCACTTGGGTCAGGATGTCCTGGCCCAGGTACTGGCTTTCGATCGGGTCGATCGGCAGGGACGCCAGCAGTTCGTCGAAGCGCTCCAGGAACAAGGCATGGCTTTCTTCGGGAACCTGTTCGGCCTCACCTACGGCGACCAGGATACTGCGCAGATGGTCGAGCAAAACCAGATGATCGGCAACGACGTTGGACACGAGATAAGTCCTCAAGAGCAAAACGGGCGCGGGAGTATAAAGCTCTCGCGCCCGTTTTTCATAAATAAACAGCTACACGGTCGTCAGCATCAGCGGACTTTACCCTCAGCCAGCTTCAGCTCTTCCTTGTCGAAATCATCGACGTCGATCACCTTGCGCCGTGCCGCTTCGGCATCGCGCAGGGTCTGCGCTTCCGCCGCTTGCAACACCCCGGCCTCCAGCGCAGCGTCGATGGCGTGTTCGCCAGCCACCGGTTTGACCTGGCCGCTTTTCAGCGCCGTGTGCAGTTTCTTGTGCAGCGGTTGCGCGGCAATCAGCAGATCGCTGGCGTGTTGCAGAGCACCGACGGCATCGTCGGCAGACTGCGGGCGATAGCAGCCGGCGAGCAGTTCTTCGAGGGTCGGATCGCCTTTGGCGCGACCGATCACAGCTGCCACTTCGGCACCCAGTTTGTCCGAAGGGCCTTTGTGGCGACGACCGAACGGGAACACGATTACCCGCAACAGATAGCCGAACACTTTGTTCGGGAAGTTGCTCAGCAGTTCATCCAGCGCTCGTTCCGACTGACCGAGGCTTTCCTCCATGGCCCAACGGAACAACGGCTCCATATGCGCCGGCGAATCCAGGTCGTGATAACGCTTGAGCGCGGCCGAGGCCAGATACAGGTTGCTCAATACATCGCCCAGACGCGCGGACAGGCGTTCGCGACGTTTCAGTTCGCCGCCCAGCAACATCATGCTGAAGTCGGCGAGCATGGCAAATGCTGCGGCCTGACGGTTGAGTGCGCGGAAGTAGCCCTGACTGATCTTGTCCCCAGGCGCATGTTCGAGGTGGCCGAAGCCCAGGTTCAGCACCAGGGTGCTGGCCGCGTTGCCAACGGCAAAGCCGATGTGCTTGAGCAGCAGGCCATCGAACTCTTTCAGTGCCTGGTCCTTGTCCTCGCGGCCGGCGAGGGCCATTTCCTTGAGGACGAAAGGATGGCAGCGGATCGCGCCCTGACCGAAGATCATCAAGTTGCGCGAGAGGATGTTCGCGCCTTCCACGGTGATGAAGATCGGCGCGCCGTTCCAGCTACGACCGAGGTAATTTTTCGGCCCCATGATGATCGCCTTGCCGCCGTGCACATCCATGGCGTGGCTGATGCACTCGCGGCCGCGTTCGGTCAGGTGGTACTTGAGGATCGCCGACAGCACCGACGGTTTCTCCCCCAGATCCACCGCGTTGGCAGTCAGCATGCGCGCCGCGTCCATCATCCAGGCGTTGCCGCCGATGCGCGCCATCGCTTCCTGAATGCCTTCGAAGGCCGACAGCGGGACGTTGAACTGTTCACGAATCTGCGCGTACTGACCGGTCACCAGGCTGGTGAACTTGGCCGCGCCAGTGCCGACTGCAGGCAGCGAAATCGAACGCCCGACGGACAGGCAGTTCATCAGCATCATCCAGCCCTTGCCGAGCATTTCCTGGCCGCCGATGAGGAAGTCCAGCGGAATGAACACGTCTTTGCCCGAGTTCGGGCCGTTCATGAAAGCGGCACCCAGTGGCAGGTGACGACGACCGATTTGCACGCCGGCGGTATCGGTAGGGATCAGCGCCAGGCTGATACCGAGGTCTTCCTTGTCGCCCAGCAGATGCTCCGGGTCGTAGGCCTTGAAGGCCAGGCCCAGCAGGGTCGCGACCGGGCCGAGGGTGATGTAGCGTTTTTCCCAGTTCAGGCGCAGGCCGATGACTTCCTGGCCTTCCCATTCACCTTTGCAGATGATCCCGGTGTCCGGCATGGCGCCGGCATCGGAGCCGGCCAGCGGGCCGGTGAGGGCGAAGCACGGAATGTCGTCGCCACGGGCCAGCCGCGGCAGGTAGTGATTGCGTTGCTCGTCGGTGCCGTAATGCAGCAGCAGTTCGGCCGGGCCGAGGGAGTTGGGCACCATCACCGTGGAGGCGAGGTCGCCGCTGCGGGTCGCGAGTTTCATCGCCACTTGCGAGTGGGCGTAGGCGGAAAAGCCCTTGCCGCCGAACTCCTTGGGAATGATCAGGGCGAAGAAGCCGTGTTCCTTGATGTGGCTCCAGGCTTCGGGTGGCAGATCCATCGACTGGCCGATTTGCCAGTCAGTGACCATTGCGCAGAGTTCTTCGGTCGGACCGTCGATGAAGGCTTGTTCCTCTTCGCTCAGTTGCGCTTTCGGATAGGACAGCAGTTTGTCCCAGTCCGGACGTCCGCTGAACAGTTCACCGTCCCACCAGACGGTACCGGCATCGATCGCGTCGCGCTCGGTCTGCGACATCGGCGGCAGGGTTTTCTGGAACCAGTTGAACAGCGGCGCGGTGAAGTGTTTGCGGCGCAGGTCAGGCAGCAGCAAAGGCGCGGCAACCGCTGCGAGCACGACCCAGAACACCAACAGCAACCAGCCCGGAGCATGGCTGAAAATGCCCATCGCCAGCAGGTAAATGGCGACGATACCCAACGCGGGCAGGGGGGCGATGCGACGGTGGGCGAGGTACGCCACACCGACGATCAGAACCAGTATCCACAACAACAGCATATGTAATCCTCCGTGAACCAGGGCAAACCGACCCTCCAGAGCTTAGACGGCATCTGTAAAACGGGTTGGTCAGAACATGGTGATTGAACTTGTGGGAAACCCCGGATGGTTTTCGTAGGTTCGGTGGGCAACATCCGTGGGAAATCGTTCGCCGTTCCCGCGTCTTTGCGTCCATGTTTGGCCGAAACGTCGTTATCTCTGTGCTTGAGCTGTCGCTAGACTCGGGACTCACCCAGGAGAACATCGTCATGCGCGAGTATCTGAGTCCCGGCCGCTTCATCGATAGTGACCACCCGGCGGTGGTGGAGTTCGCCGAACAGCACCGGGGTGCCAGCCGCGACCCGCTCGCGCAGGCGATCAGTCTCTATTACGCCGTGCGTGAAGCGGTGCGCTACAACCCGTATACCTTCAGCCTCGACCCGCAGACCTTGTGTGGCAGTTACGCGCTGGCGGCCGGGGAAAGTTATTGCGTGCCCAAGGCCACATTGCTCGCCGGGTGTGCGCGGCATTGCGGCATTCCCGCGCGCATTGGTCTGGCCGACGTCAGGAATCACCTGTCGACCCCGCGTTTGCTGGAGCTGTTGCGCAGCGATGTGTTCGCCATGCACGGCTACACCGAGTTGTTTCTCAACGAGCGCTGGGTCAAGGCCACACCGGCTTTCAACCAGAAGCTCTGCGAATTGTTCAACGTTGCGCCGCTGGAGTTCGACGGGATCAACGACAGCGTTTTCCACCCGTATAACCGTGATGGCGCGCTGCTGATGGAATATCTGGTCGATCACGGCCAGTTCGCCGATGTGCCGGAGCGATTTTTTTTCGAACACCTGGAAAAGTGCTACCCGCATCTGTTCGGCGAACACCGGGCGACGGTGCTGGGCGATCTGCAGAGTGATTTGAGCCGTGCCTGATCCGGCGTATGCTGCTTGCCCACGCATTGGAAAAGAGGCGGTCATGCTGAAGATCTGGGGACGGAAAAACTCATCGAATGTCAGGAAACCACTGTGGGCCGCCGAGGAGTTGGGCCTGGCCTACGAGGCGATTGATGCCGGTGGCGCCTTCGGAGTGGTTGATACGCCCGAATATCGGGCGATGAACCCGAACGGTCGGGTACCGGTGATCGAGGACGACGGCTTCGTGCTGTGGGAATCCAACGCCATCGTGCGTTATCTGCTGGCCAAACATGCGCCAGACCGTGCGTGGTACTCGGCTGACCCGCAGGCCCGGGCCATCGCGGACAAGTGGATGGACTGGACCACCTCCAGTTTTGCCGGACCGTTTCGCACGGTGTTCTGGGGCGTATTGCGCACACCGGCAGACAAGCAGGACTGGCCGGCGATCAACGCGGCGATCAAGGAGTGCACAGCGCTGCTGTCCATGGCCGATCAGGCCCTCGCCCGCCAGCCGTATCTGTCCGGCAGCGACATCGGCATGGGCGATATTCCGCTGGGCAGTTTCATTTATGCCTGGTTCGAGATGCCCATCGAGCGTGCCTCGCAGCCGCATCTGGAAGCCTGGTATGCACGGTTGAAGCAGCGTCCGGCGTATCAGAAAGCGGTCATGACCGCGTTGACTTGATAATAACTATCGACACACTTGACTGTACTTGTGTGGCGGCGGCAAGCACCATTGCGTTCACGCGCCGTGGTTGTTTTGTCCGCCGCCCGGCCCAATCTTTCCTCTTCTTCCCTTCTTGGTGCGTAAATCCGATATGAGTTCCGCTCTGTCCATCCGGCAGCTAACCAAAACCTACGGCAACGGGTTCCAGGCCTTGAGTGGTATCGATCTGGACGTCGCCGAAGGTGATTTTTTCGCCTTGCTCGGCCCTAACGGCGCTGGCAAATCCACGACCATCGGCATTCTCTCGACTCTGGTCAACAAGACCAGCGGCACGGTGAATATCTTCGGTCACGACCTGGACAAGAACCCCGCCGCGCTCAAGCGCTCGATCGGCGTGGTGCCCCAGGAATTCAACTTCAATCAGTTCGAAAAGACTTTCGACATCGTCGTGACCCAGGCCGGTTACTACGGCATTCCGGCGAAAATCGCCAAGGAACGCGCCGAGCAGTACCTGACCCAGCTCGGCCTGTGGGACAAGCGCGATGTGCCCTCGCGTTCGCTGTCTGGCGGCATGAAGCGCCGACTAATGATCGCCCGCGCCCTGGTGCATGAGCCGCGCCTGCTGATCCTCGATGAGCCGACCGCTGGCGTCGACATCGAACTGCGTCGCTCGATGTGGACGTTCCTCACCGAGCTGAACCAGAAAGGCATCACCATCATCCTCACCACGCACTATCTGGAAGAGGCTGAGCAGCTGTGCCGCAACATCGGCATCATCGACCACGGCACCATTGTCGAGAACACCAGCATGAAACAGCTGCTGGGCCAGTTGCACGTCGAAACCTTCCTGCTGGATCTGAAAAACGACTTGAACGCCGCGCCGCAATTGCTCGGCTATCCCGCCCGGTTGCTCGATGGCCATACCCTGGAAGTCCAGGTCGACAAATCCATGGGTATCACCGCGCTGTTCACCCAGTTGGCGCAGCAGAACATCGAAGTGCTGAGCCTGCGTAACAAAACCAATCGCCTCGAGGAGCTGTTCGTGTCTCTGGTAGAGAAGAATCTGTCGAAGGTGGCGGTATGAGTTCCGAGTTCCGTCCCAACCTCGTCGCCCTCAATACCATCGTGTATCGGGAAGTCCGCCGCTTTACCCGGATCTGGCCGCAGACGCTGCTGCCGCCGGCGATTACCATGGTTTTGTATTTCGTGATCTTCGGTAACCTGATTGGTCGGCAGATCGGCGACATGGGTGGCTTCACCTACATGGAGTACATCGTGCCGGGGTTGATCATGATGTCGGTGATCACCAACTCCTACGGCAACGTGGTGTCGAGCTTCTTCGGCAGCAAGTTCCAGCGATCCATCGAGGAACTGATGGTCTCGCCGGTGTCGCCGCACACCATCCTGATCGGCTACACCGTTGGCGGCGTGCTGCGTGGCTTGATGGTCGGGGTCATCGTGACGATCCTGTCGCTGTTCTTCACCCATCTGCAGGTGCATCACCTCGGCGTGACCTTGCTGGTGGTGATCCTGACCGCGACGATCTTCTCGCTGCTGGGCTTCATCAACGCGGTGTTTGCGCGCAACTTCGATGACATTTCGATCATCCCGACGTTTGTGCTGACCCCGCTGACCTACCTCGGTGGCGTGTTCTACTCGATCACCTTGCTGCCGCCGTTCTGGCAGACCGTGTCGCTGGCCAACCCGGTGCTGCACATGGTCAACGCGTTCCGTTACGGCATTCTTGGCGTGTCGGATATCCGTATCGGCATCGCGATCACCTTCATGCTGGTGGCGACGGTGGTGTTGTATCTCGGTTGTGCGCGGTTGCTGGTGAGTGGGCGCGGGATGCGGACCTGATCCGAAACCGCGTCGCTGCCATCGCGAGCAGGCTCACTCCTACAGAAGGGCGCGTTCCAATGTAGGAGTGAGCCTGCTCGCGATGGGGCCTATTCAGGCGCTACAAAAAAACGGCCTCCACTGCGGAGGCCGTTTTGCATTCAGCGCATGCGGTTTTTCTTGCGCCGCGCCCATTGCCGCGCCACCCACCAGCGCCAATAGAGCATCACCGTGAAGTAGGCGAGGATGCCGAGTAGCAGTCCGCATACCACCGACCCCAGCAAAAACGGCTGCCACATGGTCGAGAGCTCTCCGCTGACCCATTCCCAGGTCAACGAATCGGGCAGGGTACGGGCAGGCACATTCATCAACCAGGCCCCGGCCTGATAAGTGCAGAAAAATACCGCCGGCATGGTGATCGGGTTGGTCAGCCACACGAGGCTGACGGCAATCGGCATATTGCCGCGCACGGTGATCGCCAGTGCGGCGGCTACCAGCATCTGCGCCGGAATCGGCAGGAACGCGGCGAACAGGCCGACGGCCATCGCCCGGGCCACCGAGTGACGATTGAGGTGCCAGAGGTTCGGGTCATGCAGCAACTTGCCGAGAAAACGTAAGGATTTGTGTTCCCTGATGCTCGTCGGGTCGGGCATGTAACGTTTGAATAAGCGCCGGGGCATAAGGCTTCTCGGTCGGTTAAGGCGGCAAGTATGTCTGGATTCTACGAAGCGCCCATTCAGACTTTGTGACAATTGTTGACGACGCTTGTGCTCCACGCCAGCTAAGCCTAGTGAGGGCACTCTCAAGGACAGGCTTATGCGCACAGGGATGATGGCGCTGGCAGCCGGTTTGCTGGTTGCAGGTTTTTTGCCGGTTTTACCGCCGGTCGGGTTGATGATGTTGTTGCCCATGGTGGGGCTGATGTTGCTGCCGTTTCGCAGCTATCCCTTGGCATTTCTGCTGTTCGGTTTCACTTGGGCTTGCGTCAGTGCGCAGTGGGCGCTGGATGAGCGATTACCGGCGCAACTTGACGGTGAAACCCGCTGGGTCGAGGGGCGGGTGGTCGGCTTGCCGCAAACCAGCGAGGGCGTGGTGCGTTTCGAGTTGGCCGATGCCCGCTCGCGCCACGACAAGCTGCCGTCGTTGATGCGTCTGGCGTGGTACGCCGGGCCAGCGGTCAAAAGTGGCGAGCGCTGGCGTCTGGCAGTGAAACTCAAGCGCCCCGGCGGTTTGCTCAATCCCGATGCCTTCGATTACGAAGCCTGGCTGCTGGCGCAACGCATCGGCGCGACAGGTACGATCAAGGATGGTCAGCGCCTTGCCGAGGCAAACTGGGCTTGGCGCGACGGCATTCGCCAGCGCTTGCTGGCAGTCGATGCACAAGGGCGGGCTGGTGCATTGGCGGCGCTGGTGCTGGGTGATGGCTCCGGGCTCAGTCGCGAGGACTGGCAGATCCTGCAGGACACCGGCACCGTGCATCTGCTGGTGATTTCCGGCCAACACATCGGGATGTTGGCGACGGTGATGTATCTGCTGGTCGCCGGGCTGGCGCGCTACGGATGTTGGCCGCTGCGCAGGCCTTGGCTGCCTTGGGCCTGCGGGCTGGCGTTTGCCGCTGCGCTCGGTTACGGCTTGCTTGCCGGGTTTGATGTGCCCGTGCAACGGGCCTGTGTGATGGTCGGGCTGGTACTGCTGTGGCGTCTGCGATTTCGCCATCTCGGCGCGTGGTGGCCGCTGTTACTGGCGTTCAATGCGGTGCTGTTGCTCGATCCGTTGGCCAGTTTGCGTCCCGGTCTATGGTTGTCGTTCGCCGCTGTGGGAATTTTGATTTTCACCTTCGGTGGCCGACTCGGTGCGTGGAAATGGTGGCAGACCTGGACGCGGGCGCAATGGCTGATCGCGCTGGGTCTGTGCCCGGTGCTGCTGGCGCTGAATCTGCCGATCAGCCTCAGCGGACCACTGGCGAATCTGCTGGCGGTGCCGTTGGTCAGCCTGTTGGTGCTGCCACCGGCGCTGCTCGGCACGCTGTTGTTGCCGGTGCCTTATGTCGGGGCAGGGTTGTTGTGGCTGGCGGGTGGCCTGATCGACTGGCTGTTTCGCGGCTTGTCGATGATTGCCGGGGCCTGGCCGGCGTGGATCTCGCCGTCGCTGCCGTGGTGGGCCTTGTTGATTGGCAGTCTCGGCGCCTTTTTGCTGCTGTTGCCGCGCGGAGTGCCATTGCGACCGCTGGGCTGGCCGTTGCTGCTGATTCTGGTGGCGCCGCCTCGCGAGCGGGTGGCCGAGGGGCTGGCCGATGTCTGGCAGCTCGATGTCGGTCAGGGCCTGGCGATCCTGATCCGTACGCGTCATCACACGTTGCTCTACGACGCCGGTCCACGCTTCGGCGATTTCGATCTGGGTGAGCGGGTGGTGCTGCCGACGCTGCACAAACTCGGGATCGAGCGCATCGATCTGATGCTGCTCAGTCATGCCGACGCCGACCATGCCGGTGGTGCGCTGGCGGTATCGCGGGGCTTGAAAGTGACTCGGGTGATCAGCGGCGATCCGCCGGGCCTGCCCGCCATACTGCGGGCCGAGGCCTGTGAAACCGGGCGGCAGTGGCAGTGGGACGGGGTCCGTTTTCAGCTGTGGCAATGGTCGGCCGCCAATGACAGCAATCAGCGCTCCTGCGTGTTGCAGATCGAGGCCAACGGCGAGCGTCTGCTGCTGACCGGCGATATCGACATCGCCGCCGAACGGGTTCTGCTCGCCAGTCCGCTGGCCGTGCCGACGCACTGGCTGCAGGCGCCGCATCATGGCAGTCGCAGTTCCTCCTCGATGGCGCTGCTTCGGGCATTGAAGCCGCATTCGGTGCTGATCTCCCGGGGGCAGGGCAATTCGTTCGGTCATCCGCACCCGCTGGTGCTCGCGCGTTATCGCCAGCAAGGGCTGCGCATCTACGACAGCGCGCAGCACGGCGCCATCCAGCTGCGCCTGGGCAGCTTTCAGGCGCCGTGGCTGATGCGTCAACAACGGCGTTTCTGGCGTTGAAACACCATTGATCGCGGGATCGCCGAATGCGGCATCAGGTCGTCGGGGCAGCGGGTCTTAATCGCCAACCGGTATGGTAAAGTGGCGCACTTTTTCGAGGGGACTGTCACTGTGTGGGAATTGGTCAAATCCGGCGGCTGGATGATGTTGCCGATCATTCTGAGTTCCATCGCGGCCATGGCGATTGTCGCCGAGCGCCTGTGGACCCTGCGCGCCAGCCGCGTCACCCCCGAGCATCTGCTGGGCCAGGTCTGGGTCTGGATCAAGGACAAGCAGCTCAATAAAGAAAAGCTCAAGGAATTGCGCGCCAATTCGCCGCTGGGTGAAATCCTCGCCGCGGGCCTGGCCAACTCCAAGCATGGTCGCGAGATCATGAAGGAATGCATCGAAGAAGCCGCCGCGCGGGTGATTCACGAGCTCGAACGCTACGTCAACGCGCTGGGCACGATTGCCGCCATGTCGCCGTTGCTGGGCCTGTTGGGCACGGTACTGGGCATGATCGACATTTTCAGCGCCTTCACCGGTTCCGGCATGACGACCAACGCCTCGGTATTGGCCGGTGGTATCTCCAAGGCACTGATCACCACGGCGGCGGGCCTGATGGTCGGTATTCCGTCGGTGTTCTTCCACCGTTTCCTGCAGCGCCGCATCGATGAGCTGGTGGTGGGCATGGAGCAGGAAGCGATCAAACTGGTCGAAGTGGTGCAGGGCGACCGTGACGTCGATCTGGCCGGGGACAAAGCGTGAAATTCCGTCGCAAACCCCGGGAAACGATCGACATCAACCTCGCGTCGCTGATCGACGTGGTGTTCATCCTGTTGCTGTTTTTCGTCGTGACCACCACCTTCACCCGCGAGACACAGTTGCGCGTCGATCTGCCAGAATCGGTCAGCGGTTCACCCGCCGAAGACCAGCAGCTCAAGCAACTGGATGTCGCGATCAGCGCCGAAGGCGTGTTCTCGGTGAACAACAAGATTCTGCCGAAAAACGACCTGGCGACGCTGATGGAAGCCATGCAGAAAGAAGCCAACGGTGACACCAACATGCCGTTGTCGATCAGTGCCGACGGCAAGACCCAACACCAATCGGTGATCACCGCCATGGACGCGGCCGGCAAGCTCGGTTTCAGCCATCTGCGCATGACCACGGTCGAGGCGGCGCCCAAATCCTGATGAGCCTGTCCGATCGTTTGCTCGCCGCGTGGTATCAGGGGCATCCGGCCCTGACGCTGCTGCGGCCGCTGGAAATGCTCTACCGCCGCGTGGTGGTCAACAAGCGTCAGCGTTTTCTCGACGGTGAAGGCCAGATCTATCAGCCACCGGTGCCGTTGATCGTGGTCGGCAACATCACGGTGGGCGGCACCGGCAAGACACCGATGATCCTGTGGCTGATCGAGCATTGCCGACGCGCCGGTCTGCGGGTTGGTGTGGTCAGCCGAGGTTATGGCGCCAAACCGCCGCAACTGCCGTGGCGGGTCACCGCCGAGCAGAGCGCCGAGATCGCGGGCGACGAGCCGCTGTTGATCGTGCAGCGCACCGGCGTACCGCTGATGATCGACCCTGATCGCAGCGCGGCGGTCAAAGCCTTGCTCGCCAGTGAACCGCTGGACCTGATCCTGTCCGATGACGGCATGCAGCACTACCGCATGGCGCGGGATCTGGAGCTGGTGCTGATCGACGCCGCCCGTGGTTTGGGCAACCAGCGCTGCCTGCCGGCCGGTCCGTTGCGCGAGCCGATCGAACGCCTGCAAAGCGTCGATGGCGTGCTGTTCAACGGTGCCACTGCGGACCGCGAAGATGGCTTCGCGTTTCGCCTGCAACCGACGGCGCTGGTCAATCTGCGCAGTGGCGAGCGCCAGCCGCTCGATCATTTTTCGCCTGGTCAAGCGGTGCACGCGGTGGCCGGGATCGGCAATCCGCAACGTTTCTTCAATACCCTCGAAGCGCTAGACTGGCGAGCAGTCCCCCATGCGTTTGCCGACCACGCCGAATACAGCGTGCAGGCCTTGAATTTCACACCGTCATTGCCGTTGGTGATGACCGAAAAGGACGCGGTGAAGTGCCGTGCCTTCGCAGCAGACGACTGGTGGTATCTGGCCGTCGATGCCGTGCCGTCACCGGCCTTCGTGGTCTGGTTCGACACCCAGTTGATGCGCCTGTTGCCCGATCGTCTTTTGCCTTAACTCTTTATCCAGGGAATGTTCATGGACACCAAATTGCTCGACATCCTCGCGTGCCCGGTCTGCAAAGGCCCGCTCAAGCTCAGCGCCGACAAGACCGAATTGATCAGCAAGGGCGCCGGCCTGGCCTATCCGATCCGCGACGGCATCCCGGTGATGCTCGAAAGCGAAGCGCGTACCCTGACCACTGACGAGCGTCTGGATAAATGACCACTGCTTTCACCGTTGTCATCCCGTCGCGTTACGCCTCGACCCGCCTGCCGGGCAAACCGCTGCTGGATATCGCCGGCAAGCCGATGATCCAGCATGTCTGGGAACAGGCGAGCAAAAGCAGCGCCAGCCGCGTGGTGGTCGCGACCGACGATGCGCGCATCGTCGAAGCCTGCAAGGTGTTCGGCGCTGAAGTGGTGCTGACCCGTGAAGATCACAATTCCGGTACCGATCGTCTGGCTGAAGTCGCCGCCAAACTGGGCCTCGAGCCTGACGCGATCGTGGTCAACGTGCAGGGTGACGAGCCGCTGATCCCGCCAAGCGTGATCGATCAGGTTGCCGCCAACCTCGCCGCCCACACCGAAGCGCGCATGGCCACCCTGGCCGAGCCGATCGAAGACGTCGAAACCCTGTTCAACCCGAACGTGGTCAAGGTCGTCAGCGACCTCAATGGTCTGGCGCTGACCTTCAGTCGCGCGACCTTGCCGTGGGCCCGCGATGCGTTCGCCAAAAATCGCGAGCAGTTGCCGGAAGGTGTGCCGTACCGTCGTCACATCGGTATTTATGCCTACCGCGCCGGGTTCCTTCAGGACTTCGTGAGCTGGGGCCCGTGCTGGCTGGAAAACACTGAATCCCTCGAACAACTGCGTGCTCTGTGGCACGGCGTGCGGATTCATGTGGCCGATGCGTTGATCGCGCCGCCGACCGGTGTCGACACCGCTGAAGATCTTGAGCGCGTTCGTCGCCTGCTGGAGGCCTGATGCGCGTTCTGTTCGTGTGCCTGGGCAACATTTGCCGCTCGCCCACCGCTGAAGGCGTGTTGCGCCACAAACTGCGCGAAGCGGGGCTGGCGGATCAGGTCGAAGTGGCCTCTGCCGGCACCGGTGACTGGCATGTCGGCAATCCGCCGGACAAGCGCAGCCAGGCTGCGGCCAAACTGCGTGGTTACGACCTGTCGGCGCAACGTGCGCAGCAGGTCAGCCGTGCCGATTTCGCCAGTTATGACCTGATTCTGGCCATGGACAACAGCAACCTGCGCAACCTCAAGGCGCTGCAACCGTCCACCGGCAAGGCCGAGCTTGACCTGTTCCTGCGCCGTTATGCCGGTGTGGTCGATGAAGTGCCGGATCCGTACTACGACGGCGATCAGGGTTTCGAGCAGGTGCTGGATCTGATCGAAGCAGCCTGTGACCAACTGTTGATCGAAGTGAAGGGCCGGTTATGAGTTTGCAGGTGCAGCCCCAGATTTCGCTGAAACCGTTCAACAGTTTTGGTGTGGACGTTCGTGCGCAGTTGTTCGCCGAGGCCCACAGCGATGCCGACGTGCGCGAAGCCTTGGCCTATGCGACTGCCCATGACGTGCCATTGCTGGTGATCGGCGGCGGCAGCAACCTGCTGCTGACGGCTGATATCCCGGCGCTGGTGCTGCGCATGGCCAGCCGTGGCATTCGGCTGATCAGCGATGACGGCAGCCGCGTGGTGATCGAGGCTGAAGCCGGCGAACCGTGGCATCCGTTCGTGCAACACACCTTGGCGCTGGGATTTTCCGGTCTGGAAAACCTCAGTCTGATTCCCGGCACCGTTGGCGCGGCGCCGATGCAGAACATCGGTGCCTACGGCGTCGAGATCAAGGATGTGTTCGCTGGGCTGACCGCGCTGGATCGCCAGACCGGCGAGCTGCGCGACTTCAGCCTGGAAGAATGCAACTTCGCCTACCGCGACAGCCTGTTCAAGCAGCAGCCGGGGCGTTGGCTGATCCTGCGGGTGCGCTTCAAACTTGATCGAGCTGCCCACCTGCATCTGGAATACGGCCCGGTGCGTCAGCGCCTGACCGAGCAGGGCATCGAGCAACCGACGCCCACCGACGTCAGCCGCGCGATCTGCAGTATCCGCAGCGAAAAATTGCCGGATCCGGCGGTGCTCGGCAATGCCGGCAGTTTCTTCAAGAATCCGCTGGTGTCGGCGGCGCTGGTCGAGCAGATCAAGGCGCAGCACCCGGATCTGGTGGCCTATGCGCAAGCGGACGGGCAAATGAAGCTGGCCGCCGGCTGGTTGATCGAGCGCGCTGGCTGGAAGGGTTTCCGTGAGGCCGATGCTGGCGTGCATAAATTGCAGGCGCTGGTGCTGGTCAACTACGGCTCCGCGACCGGCCTGCAATTGCTCGATCTGGCGCAACGCATCCAGAAAGATATTGCCGAACGTTTCAATGTCGAGCTGGAAATGGAGCCGAACCGTTATTGAAGCTACGCTTTCCAGACGCCATCCAAAGCCCTGCACTGAGCAAAAGTGCAGGGCTTTTTTGTTAACGGTGGGTTAACTTAGCCAGCTAACGATAACCGTCATTTGCTCCACCAAAGGCCCGGTGCAGACGTTCGCGTCGGCACAAGAGAGCCTGTGCCAACCACATATCAGTCAGCGATGACCCTGTGGCGAGGGAGCTTGCTCCCGCTGGGGCGCGTAGCGGCCCCGCTTTCAAGAAGGGCCTGCTCCGCAGTCCAGCGGGAGCAAGCACCCTCGCCACAGGCTCAGTGTTCGGCTTCACTGATGTGTATTGGCCCATTAGCCTGAGTCGATCTGCGTGAACCACCGCCAGTTCTGCTCGACCCCATAACCACCAAGAATATGCGGGCGTGCCCATGATTACCCTGAAACTAAATGGCCAGGATCACCTACTGGATGTCACCGAAGACATGCCGCTGCTGTGGGCAATCCGTGATGTCGCCGGTTACAACGGCACCAAATTCGGCTGCGGCATGGGCCTGTGCGGTGCCTGCACCATTCATATCGACGGCTTGCCGGCGCGCAGTTGCATCACGCCGATCGGCTCGGTGGTCGGGCAAAACGTCACCACCATCGACAATCTGCACGCCGATCCGGTCGGGCAGGTGGTGCAGCAAGCCTGGCTCGATAGCGCCGTGGCGCAGTGTGGTTTTTGTCAGGGCGGGCAGATCATGTCCGCCACCGCGTTGCTCAAAACCAATCCGAACCCGAGCGACGAGCAGATCGAAGAGGCAATGGTCGGCAACATTTGCCGGTGCGGCACTTACAACCGGATCAAGACCGCGATCCGCCAGGCCTCCACTCACTTGAAGGAGGCGAAGGCATGAGCCGCTTGCCGAATGATTTCGCCCTGAGCAATCTCAGCCGTCGCGGTTTTCTCAAAGGCGTCGGCGCCACGGGCGCATTGGTGCTGGCCGCGAGCTGGGGCTGGCAGGATGCGTTGGCTGAAGACAAACCGAAGAAGTTCGGTGCCGACGGCATGCCCAATGGCTGGATCGACGATCCCAAGGTCTACGTCAGCATTGCCGCGGATGGCACGGTCACCGTGGTCTGCAACCGCTCGGAAATGGGCCAGGGCGTGCGCACCAGTCTGAGCATGGTAGTTGCCGACGAACTGGACGCCGATTGGGCCAAAGTCAAAGTGCAACAGGCGCCGGGTGACGAAGTACGTTTCGGCAACCAGGACACTGACGGTTCACGCAGCATGCGTCACTGGTATGAGCCGATGCGTCGTTGCGGCGCGGCGGCCCGGACCATGCTCGAACAAGCCGCTGCCGCGCAGTGGCAGGTGCCGGTGGGCGAGTGCCAGGCGCAGTTGCACAAAGTCCTGCATAAACCTTCCGGTCGCGAGCTGGGTTACGGCGAACTTGCCGCTGCAGCCAGTGCGCTGGCGGTGCCGGCCCGTGACAGCCTGCGCCTCAAGCAGCCGTCGGAGTTCCGCTACATCGGCAAGGAAGGCACCAAAGCCATCGACGGCGCCGACATCGTCAACGGGCGCGCGGTGTACGGCGCCGACGTGCATTTCGACGGCATGCTCTACGCGACCATCGCGCGTCCGGCGGTGTATGGCGGCAAGGTCAAGTCACTGGATGACAGCGCGGCGCTGAAAGTCCCAGGCGTGCTAAAAGTCATGCAGATCGAAAGCCGCCCACTGCCTTCGGAATTTCAGCCGTTGGGTGGTGTGGCGGTAATTGCCAGCAATACCTGGGCAGCGATCAAGGGTCGTGAGGCGCTGAAAATCGAATGGGACGACGGCCCCAACGCCAGTTATGACTCGATCGCTTATCGCAAGGAACTGGAAGCGGCGTCGCGCAAACCCGGCAAAGTGGTGCGCAACACCGGCGATATCGACAAAGCCCTGAGCGGCGCCGCCAGCAGTCTCGAAGCGTCCTATTATCTGCCGCATCTGGCGCAGGCACCGATGGAGCCGATGGTCGCCATCGCCCGCTACGACAACGGCGTGTGTGAGGCGTGGGCGCCGAGTCAGGCGCCGCAGGTAACTCGCGAGCGCATCGCCGAGCGCCTCGGGCTGCCGTTCGACAATGTCACCTTTAATGTCACGCTGCTCGGTGGCGGTTTCGGCCGTAAATCCAAGCCGGATTTCGTCGTCGAAGCGGCGATCCTCGCCAAAGAGTTCCCCGGCAAAGCGGTGCGGGTGCAATGGACGCGCGAGGATGACATCCACAACTCGTATTTCCACACGGTGTCCGCCGAGTACCTGAAGGCCGCTGTTGGCAAGGACGGCATGCCCTCCGGCTGGCTGCATCGCACAGTGGCGCCGAGCATCACTGCGCTGTTCGCCCCGGGCATGAACCATGAAGCGGCGTTCGAACTGGGCATGGGCTTTACCAACATGGCCTACGCGATTCCCAACGTGCGTCTGGAAAACCCCGAAGCCACGGTGCACACCCGGGTCGGCTGGTATCGCTCGGTGTCGAACATTCCCCACGGCTTTGCGATCCAGAGTTTTGTCGATGAACTGGCGCACAAGGCCGGGGTTGATCCGCTGAAATACCAGATCAGGTTGCTCGGCCCGGATCGGCAGATCGACCCGCGTACCCTGAGTGAGGAGTGGAACTACGGCGAATCACCCGAGCGCTATCCGATCGACACCGGGCGCATGCGCACGGTATTGGAAACCGCCGCCAAGGCTGCCGGCTGGGGGCGCCAATTGCCCAAGGGCCGAGGCCTCGGTCTGGCGGTGCATTACAGCTTCGTCACCTATGTGGCGGCGGTGATCGAAGTCGAGGTCAAGGACGACGGCACGCTGATCGTGCACAAGGCTGACATCGCCGTCGATTGTGGGCCGCAGATCAACCCTGAACGCATCCGTTCGCAGTTCGAAGGCGCCTGTGTGATGGGCCTGGGCAACGCGGTGCTGGGTGAAATCAGCTTCAAGGACGGCAAGGTCCAGCAGGACAACTTCCATATGTACGAAGTGGCGCGCATGTCGCTGGCGCCGAAGGAAGTTGCCGTGCATCTGGTGACGCCGCCGGGCGACGTGCCGCTGGGTGGAGTCGGTGAACCCGGTGTACCACCGATTGCGCCGGCGCTGTGCAATGCGATCTTCGCCGCCACTGGTCAGCGCATCCGCAACTTGCCGGTGCGTTATCAGTTGCAGGGCTGGCACAAGGCGCACGCGTAATGGACAGCGTCGACCTCAACGTCCTGCGCAGCGTGCTCGAATGGCGCCGCGCCGGGCAGCGAGTGGTGCTGTTCAGCGTGGTGCAGACCTGGGGCACAGCGCCCCGGGCACCCGGCGCGATGCTTGCGTTGCGCGAGGACGGCGTGGTGATCGGCTCGGTGTCGGGCGGTTGTGTCGAGGATGACTTGATTGCCCGCCTGCACGACGGGCGCATCGCCAGCGATGGCCCGCCGGTACAACTGATTACCTATGGCGTCACTCGCGAGGAGGCGGCGCGTTTCGGCTTGCCCTGTGGCGGCACGCTGCGTCTGACCGAGGAGCGGGTCGGTGATCCGGCGTGGGTCGCGGAGTTGCTGGCGCGTTGTGAAAACCATGAGATTGTCGCCCGTCAGCTGAACATCGAAACCGGTGAGGTTGTGCTGTCGGCGGCGAGCAAATCCGATGTGCTCGAATTCGACGGCAAGACCCTGCGCGCCATTTATGGTCCGCGCTGGCGTCTGTTGTTGATCGGCGCCGGACAGCTGTCGCGTTACGTGGCGGACATGGCGCGGCTGCTGGATTTCGAGGTGCTGATCTGCGATCCGCGTACCGAGTTCGTCTACGGCTGGGAAGAGCACCACGGTCGCTTTGTCCCGGGCATGCCGGATGACGCGGTGTTGAGCATTCAGACGGACGAGCGCACGGCGATTGTGGCGCTGACCCACGATCCACGCCTGGACGATATGGCGCTGCTCACCGCACTCGATTCGCCGGCCTTTTATGTCGGTGCACTCGGATCGCGGGTCAACAGTCAGAAGCGCCGGGACAATCTGGCTCAGCTGGGCTTGTCACCCGAGGCGATCAACCGTTTGCACGGGCCGATCGGTTTGCACATCGGCAGCCATTCACCGGCGGAAATTGCCCTGTCGTTGTTGGCGGAGATCGTCGCGATCAAGAACGGCGTCGAGTTGAAACAGAAGAAAGTTGTGGAGGCGTCATGAGTCGATCCATCGCAGTGATTGTGCTGGCGGCGGGCGAGGGCAGTCGCTTTCGTCAGGTTGCGGGTGACGACAAGGACAAGCTGCTGGCCGATTGCACCGGGCGTGATGGTGCGGTGCGTTCGGTGATCGAGCAGGTATTGCTGAATCTGCCGGCCGGTCTCGACAAGCGGGTGCTGGTCACCACCGAAGCGCGGCCGCAGGCGATGCGCATGGCTCAGGCCTATGGCTGTGAGGTGGTCTCGATTGATTCGACCGGGATGGGTGACAGCATTGCGGCGGGCGTTGCGGCTTGTCCGGAGGCGGATGGCTGGTTGATTGTGCTGGGGGATATGCCGTTTATTTTGCCGTCGAGTATTGAGCGGGTGGTGGCGGCGATTGCCGAGGATGCGGTGAGTGTGCCGGTGCAGGAGGGCGAGTTTGGGCATCCGGTGGGGTTTGGGCGTTCTTTTGGGCCGGCGTTGCAGGCGTTGAGTGGCGATCGCGGGGCCAGACCGTTGTTCAAGCAGGGGCGGGTGGTTGAAGTGGTGGTGGATGATCCCGGGGTGTTGTGGGATATCGATGTGCCTGAGGCGTTGGTGTTCAAATAAAAGCCAGATCAAAAGATCGCAGCCTTCGGCAGCTCCTACATTTGGGATGTGATCACCTGTAGGAGCTGCCGAAGGCTGCGATCTTTTGATCTTCTAAATGGAATAAAAAAGCCCCGCCAGGTTTTCACCGAGGCGGGGCTTTTTATTGGCTTTCGGAATCAGACGAGCGGTTTAGGCTCGTGTTCTTTTTCCTGGGCCTCTTGGTGATGCTCGACCGCGTCCTGAACGGAGCGTGGTGCTTCGGCGATCACCGACTCAACCACTGCTTCTTCAGTCACGGAAGCAGCAACCTCTACGACTTCAGCAGCTGGAGCTGCAGCGGCAGCCAGTTCGGCTTCCTTCTGCAGACGCTCGGCTTCACGCTTGCGGCGACGCACTTCACGTGGGTCGTTTGGCGCACGGCCGTTTGGCGTCAGGGCGCTGACCGGAGCGGCTTCAACCACTGGAGCAGGGGCTTCAGCAACCACAGGCGCTTCGACGACCGGTGCTTCAACCACTGGCGCTGGAGCAGGTTCGGCCACTTCAACGACTGGCGCGGCGGCCTTGGTTTCTTCTGCCACCGGGGCTTCTGCTACCGGCGCTGGCGTTTCAGCGACGGCAGGCTCGGCAACCCAGTTGAAGGCGGTCTGTTCTTCGCGAACTTCACGCACGGTTTCGGTCACGGTTTCAGCGACGGTTTCAGCAACCGGCTCTGCGACCACAACTGGCGCCTCGACAACCGGAGCAGGCTCGGCAGCGACTTCAGCCTGAGGCTGAGCTTCGCGAACCGGTGCCACTTCGACTTCCGGAGCAGCAACCACTTCCACTGGGGTAGTGGCTTCAACGACCGGCGCTTCCACTGGAGCAGTTTCCAGAGTGGCGGCGGTGGCGCGTTCAGCTTGCTCGTGTGCCTGTGCTTCGGCTGGAGCGCTGATCACGCTGCTGGCAACAGCGGCGGTCACGGCCAGGCCGGCAGCCAGATCGGCAGCGCTTGGTGCTGTTTCAGCGTTTTCGCCGGACTCGGACTCTTCCGAACCTTCGATCACGTTGCCGTTGGCATCACGCTGACGCTCGCGACGGTTGCTGCGACGACGCTGACCACGGGAACGACGACGTGGACGATCGCCTTCGGCGTTGTCCTGACCGTCTTCCGACAGTTGCTCTTCGCCGGTGATGACTTCTTCTTCGGCTACCGCAGCAGCCTGTTCGGCACGCGGTTGACGCTCTTCACGCGGCGGACGCGGTGCGCGTTCTTCGCGTGGCTGACGGGCCGGACGCTCTTCTGCGACAACAGCGGCAGCGGCAGCAGCTAGGGGTGCGGCCGGAGCGGCGTCCAGTGGCTCGCGCAGTTCACGGACACGCTCTTCACGCTCGCCACGTGGCTTGCGGTCTTCACGTGGCGCACGAGGTGCACGTTCTTCACGCGGAGCGCGTGGTGCGCGTTCTTCGCGAGCGGCTGGTGCTTCGGTGCGGGTTTCACGCGGCTCACGGGCTTCACGCGGCTGACGCTCTTCACGCGGCTCGCGTGGGGCGCGCTCTTCACGCGGTGCACGTTCTTCGCGCGGCTTGCGCTCTTCATCGCGGCGACCGTTACGGTTGCGGCTCTGCTGACGACCGTTGCGACGCTCTTCGTTGCGGGCTGGACGCTCGGTGGCCGGTTTTTCAACGACGACCGGAGCGGCTGGCTCTTCTTTGGTCGCGAACAGGCTGACCAGCGATTTCACCAGGCCTTTGAACAGACTTGGCTCTGGCGCGGCAACCGGGGCAGGTGCAGCGGCGGCAGGCGCGGCGACTTCGGTCGGCACCGGAGCGTTGGCGCGGGCCGGAGCAGTCTTGACCGCGGCTTCCTGGCGAACCAGGGTGCGGGTCGCAGCGGCTGGCTGGACTTCTTCGACTTCGGCAGCGGCAGCAGCGATTTCGTAGCTGGACTGGTTGGTCGCAGCTTCCGGGCTGTCGTCACGCAGACGCTGAACTTCGAAGTGCGGGGTTTCGAGGTGATCGTTCGGCAGAATGACGATACGGGCACGGGTGCGCAGTTCGATCTTGGTGATCGAGTTGCGTTTTTCGTTGAGCAGGAACGCGGCGACCGGGATCGGCACCTGCGCGCGCACTTCGGCAGTGCGGTCTTTCAGGGCTTCTTCTTCGATCAGGCGCAGGATTGCCAGCGACAGCGATTCGACGTCACGGATGATGCCGGTGCCGTTGCAGCGCGGGCAGACGATGCCGCTGCTTTCGCCCAGCGATGGACGCAGGCGCTGACGGGACATTTCCAGCAGGCCGAAACGCGAGATGCGGCCGATCTGCACGCGAGCGCGGTCGGCTTCCAGGCATTCGCGGACTTTCTCTTCCACGGCGCGCTGGTTCTTGGCAGGGGTCATGTCGATGAAGTCGATGACGATCAGGCCGCCGATGTCGCGCAGGCGCAACTGACGGGCGATTTCTTCGGCGGCTTCAAGGTTGGTCTGCAGCGCGGTTTCTTCGATGTCGCTGCCTTTGGTGGCGCGCGCCGAGTTGATGTCGATGGACACCAGGGCTTCGGTCGGATCGATGACGATGGAGCCGCCGGAAGGCAGTTCGACGACGCGCTGGAAAGCGGTCTCGATCTGGCTTTCGATCTGGAAACGGTTGAACAGCGGCACGCTGTCTTCGTACAGCTTGATCTTGCTGGCGTACTGCGGCATCACCTGGCGGATGAAGGTCAGGGCTTCGTCCTGGGCTTCAACGCTGTCGATCAGCACTTCGCCGATGTCCTGGCGCAGGTAATCGCGGATGGCGCGGATGATCACGTTGCTTTCCTGGTAGATCAGGAACGGCGCGGAGCGATCCAGCGAGGCTTCTTTGATGGCGGTCCACAGTTGCAGCAGGTAGTCGAGGTCCCACTGCATTTCTTCGCTGCTGCGGCCCAGGCCGGCAGTGCGCACGATCAGCCCCATGTCGGCTGGAGCAACCAGACCGTTCAGCGCTTCACGCAGTTCGTTGCGCTCTTCGCCTTCGATGCGACGGGAGATACCGCCGGCACGCGGGTTGTTCGGCATCAGCACGAGGTAACGACCGGCCAGGCTGATGAAGGTGGTCAGGGCGGCGCCCTTGTTGCCACGTTCTTCTTTTTCGACCTGAACGATGACTTCCTGGCCTTCGCTCAGGACGTCCTTGATGTTGACGCGGCCTTCAGGGGCTTTCTTGAAGTATTCGCGGGAGATTTCTTTGAGGGGCAGGAAGCCGTGGCGCTCGGAGCCGAAATCGACAAAGGCAGCCTCAAGGCTTGGTTCGATGCGAGTGATACGGCCTTTGTAGATGTTGGCCTTTTTCTGCTCGCGTGCACCGGATTCGATGTCCAGGTCGTAGAGGCGTTGGCCATCTACCAGTGCAACACGCAACTCTTCGGGTTGAGTTGCGTTAATCAGCATTCTTTTCATGTAGTACCGTCGGTTTCCGGGCTGCCGGAAACGGCGTTCGGCACACACGACTTCTCACGGTCGGTGTCAGGTGCGTCGGGAGTGGTTGGCCATTCCCGTGTCCAGCGATGTCAGGCCAATTGGGCCGATATCGCGACGTACGCGTCCTGCTTGCTGTGGCTACTTAAGCACTCAGTCAGGAGGAGGAATCAACCAGCGGCTGTGGACGAGATGAAGCGTCTTGATAAAGCCTATTGCTACACAGTCCGGCGGTTGTGCATCTCCACCCTACACGTATCCCTGATAATTCGGGTGCTGCCGCGCGCAGAATCCGCAGCGGGTTGGCATTTACCGTGAGCTCCGAAAGGGGAGGTCACGCATCATGGCTAATTCAGGCGATGTTTCCGAAGCCTTCGCTCGGGGTCATCTGCAGCTGACTGCACTTTGTGAACTGGCCTCGAATATTTGCCTGTCAGGCGAGTGAAAACTCTGCTCGACGGTGTAATTCAGGCCTCATGTCACCTGCGCTTGTTACAACTGCAAACTCCACCGTTACGTAGCGAAAGCCCCGTAGGACGGCCTCGCGTCCTGGTGAATTGCGTTGGTCAGGGCCGGTTTTTGACCGTGGTTCCGCTGTCCAGGCCGCTTTTGGCGGCGTTCGCGACTATAGCAGCAATGATTAAGTGCTTCAATTCCATAAAAATTGTTATCATCCGCGACATGACAACTACTGCCCCTTCGACTCCAGGCGTTCAACTGCTTGAAGTCTCGCCGGAGTATGCCGGCCAACGAATCGACAATTTCCTCCTTGCCCGGCTCAAAGGCGTGCCCAAGACCTTGATTTACCGCATTTTGCGTAAAGGCGAAGTGCGTGTGAACAAGGGGCGGATCAAGCCCGAATACAAGCTGCAGGCCGGCGATATCGTGCGCGTGCCGCCGGTTCGCGTGCCTGAGCGCGACGAGCCGGTGCCTTTGGCCCAAGGTCTGTTGCAGCGCCTGGAAGCCTCGATTGTCTACGAAGACAAAGCCCTGATCGTGATCAACAAGCCCGCCGGCATTGCGGTTCACGGCGGCAGCGGCTTGAATTACGGTGTCATCGAAGCCTTTCGTCAGTTGCGCCCCGATGCCAAGGAGCTGGAACTGGTTCACCGTCTCGACCGTGATACCTCCGGTCTGTTGATGATCGCCAAGAAGCGCAGCATGTTGCGCCACTTGCACGCCGCCTTGCGCGGTGACGGCGTCGACAAGCGCTATATGGCACTGGTTCGCGGCAACTGGGCGACTTCGATCAAGCAAGTCCGTGCGGCGCTCGGCAAGAGCAATCTGCGCTCCGGCGAGCGCATGGTCGAGGTCGACGAGGAGGAGGGCAAGGAGTCGGTGACCGTGTTCAAGGTCCTGCGCCGCTTTGGCGACTTTGCCACCCTGATCGAAGCCAAGCCGATCACCGGCCGTACGCACCAGATCCGCGTCCACACGTTGCACGCCGGGCACTGCATTGCCGGTGACACCAAGTACGGCGATGACGGTTTCAGCAAGGAAATCCGTGATCTGGGCGGCAAGCGCCTGTTCCTGCACGCCTACATGCTGACCGTGCCGCTGCCTGATGGCGGTGAGCTCAAGTTGCAGGCACCGGTCGATGAAATGTGGGCCAAGACCGTGGAGCGATTGAGTGCGCCCATCTGACTACAAGCTGCTGATTTTCGATTGGGACGGCACCCTCGCCGATTCCATTGGTCGGATTGTCGAGGCGATGCATTCTGCATCCGGGCGTTCCGGTTTCGAGTTGCGCGATGATTTTGCCGTCAAGGGCATCATCGGTCTGGGCTTGCCCGAGGCGATCCGCACCTTGTATCCGGACATCAGCGATGCCGAGATGACCTTGTTTCGCGAGTACTACGCCGATCACTACATCGCGGCAGAAGCCGTGCCTTCGCCGCTGTTCGAGGGTGTAGTCGAGTCGATGGCGTCCTTTCGTGAGCAGGGTTTTCACCTGGCGGTCGCGACCGGCAAGAATCGTCGCGGACTGGATCGGGTGCTGAAGGCCAATGGCTGGGAAGATTTTTTCGATATCACCCGCGCCGCTGACGAGACCGCGAGCAAGCCGCATCCGTTGATGCTGGAACAGATTCTCGACCACTGCGGCGTGCATCCCGAGCAGGCGCTGATGGTCGGGGACTCGTCCTTCGATCTGCTGATGGCGCGCAATGCAGGCATGGCCTCTGTGGCGGTCAGCTACGGCGCGCAGTCAATTGACTCGCTGCAGCAGTTCGAGCCGCGCCTGTCGATCGACCATTTTAGTGAGTTGCATGCCTGGCTGGGGCAGCAGGCCAAATAAGTTTTTTCTGGGGTGGACTGGATGACCGACGAATGGAAAGCACCGGCCAAGGCAAGTGCCGACGACGGTGACGCGAAAAGCTGGAAGCTGTTGGAAAAGACCTTGCTCGCCGGTGTGCAGGAGCAGCGTCGCTCGCGGCGCTGGGGGATTTTCTTCAAACTGCTGACTTTTGTTTATCTGTTTATCGCCCTGATTGCGTTCACGCCGCTGATGGACATGGAAAAGAGCGCCACTCGCGGCCCGAACTACACCGCACTGATCGACGTTACTGGTGTGATCGCTGACAAAGAGCCGGCCAGCGCCGACAACATTGTCGGCAGTCTGCGTGCAGCCTTTGAGGACAAGAAGGTCAAGGGTGTAATCCTGCGGATCAACAGTCCTGGCGGCAGCCCGGTGCAGTCGGGTTATGTGTACGACGAAATCAAGCGTCTGCGCGGTCTGCATCCGGACATCAAGGTTTATGCGGTGATTTCCGATCTCGGGGCGTCCGGTGCCTATTACATCGCCAGTGCGGCAGATCAGATCTATGCCGACAAGGCGAGTCTGGTCGGTTCGATTGGTGTGACGGCGGCCGGTTACGGTTTCGTCGGTACCATGGACAAGCTCGGCGTTGAGCGTCGCACTTACACGTCTGGCGAGCACAAGTCGTTCCTCGACCCGTTCCAGCCGCAGAAGCCGGATGAAACGGCGTTCTGGCAGACAGTGCTGGATACCACGCACAACCAGTTCATCAATAGCGTCAAGCAGGGGCGTGGCGATCGTCTGAAGGACAAGGAGCATCCGGAATTGTTTTCCGGTCTTGTCTGGTCAGGTGAGCAGGCTCTGCCGCTGGGTTTGATCGATGGTCTGGGCAATACCAGTTCGGTGGCGCGGGATGTGATTGGCGAGAAGGAGTTGGTGGATTTCACCGTGCAGGAATCGCCGTTCGATCGCTTCTCGAAGAAGCTCGGTGCCAGCGTGGCTGAGCAGTTGGCGATGTGGATGGGTTTTCACGGGCCTTCGTTGCGCTGACAGTTCGTCTGATAAACAAACCGGCCTTGATGGCCGGTTTTTTGTGCGTCACGGAATTTGCACGCCCTCGGCCAGTAGCATGTCAATCAGGCGGATGAGTGGCAGGCCGATCAGGCTGGTGGCGTCAGGCCCTTCGGTGGACTGAAACAGGCTCACACCCAGGCCTTCGGCCTTGAAGCTGCCGGCGCAGTCGTAGGGCTGCTCGAGGCGCAGGTAGCGTTCGATGCGTGCTTCGTCGAGTTGGCGCATGTGTACGGTAAATGGCACGCAGTCGACCTGGCAGAGGCCGGTCTGGCTGTTGAGCAGGGCCAGGCCGGTGAGGAAGGTCACACTGGCGCCGCTGGCCGCCAGCAGTTGCTCGCGAGCCTTGTCGAAGGTGTGTGGCTTGCCGATGATCCGCTCGCCGAGCACGGCAACCTGGTCCGAACCGATAATCAGGTGGGCAGGGTGGCTGGCAGCCAGTGCCCGGGCTTTCTGTTCGGCGAGGCGCTTGACCAGTTCGATGGCGGATTCGCCGTTCTGGTGGCTTTCGTCGATATCTGGCGAGCTGCAGACGAACGGCAGGTGCAGGCGGGCGAGCAATTCCCGGCGATAAGTCGAGCTTGAGGCGAGTAATAAAGGCAGCATTGGCGTCTCCTGAGGCAGGTGCGAATTCTAGCGGAGGCACGCAAGTGACGGACAGGGCACAATTTCCTTTGACATGGGTGGGTGCATCCCTATAATGCTGCGCCTATGTTGAATGACCCGATTCCACCTCACGTTGACCCGCGCAAATTGGCTGACCGTGGCACCACCCTTCAAGGTGAACTGCTGCTGGCCGATTTGAAGAGACTCTGCGACCCGCTTTCCGACGATGTCGGTAAGGTGCAGGCCAAATTCGTTTTTGAACGAGATGAACGTAAATCTGTGGTGATCCACAGCTTTATCGACACCGAAGTCAAAATGGTCTGCCAGCGTTGTCTTGAGCTGGTCACCCTGCCGATCCACAGCGAATGCAGTTACGCTGTAGTGAAGGAGGGTGCGAATACCCAGTCGTTACCGAAAGGTTATGACGTGCTGGAACTGGGCGAAGATCCATTGGATCTGCAGTCACTGATCGAGGAGGAGCTTCTGCTCGCCTTGCCCATTGTGCCTGCTCATCATCCGGAAGAATGCCAGCAGCCGGCGGGAGCAGATGAACCCGAACCGAGCGAGGACGAGGTAACGCGGTCCAACCCGTTCAGTGTATTGGCGCAGTTAAAGCGTGACCCAAACGTTTAGGAGTTAATCAATTATGGCTGTTCAGCAGAACAAAAAATCCCGCTCCGCCCGTGACATGCGCCGTTCGCACGACGCTCTCGAGGCTAGCACCCTGTCTGTAGAAAAAACCACTGGTGAAGTTCACCTGCGTCACCACGTATCGCCAGAAGGCGTATACCGTGGCCGTAAAGTGATCGACAAGGGCGCTGACGAGTAATCACTTGTCCGCTCAAGTCATCGCGATTGACGCAATGGGCGGGGACTTCGGTCCCCGCAGCATTGTTCAGGCCAGCCTTGCTTGCCTTTCTGCTACGCCCTCGCTGCACCTGACCCTCGTCGGTCAATCCTCCCTTCTTGAAGAACTGATCCACGGCCAATCGGCTGCCGATCGCGCGCGCCTGACGATTGTTCCGGCGTCTGAAGTCATCACCATGGACGAAAAGCCGACTCAGGCCTTGCGTGGCAAGCCGGATTCGTCGATGCGTGTCGCCCTGGAACTGGTACGTGACGGCAAGGCTCAGGCCTGTGTCAGCGCCGGTAATACCGGTGCGTTGATGGCGCTGTCGCGTTTCGTGCTCAAGACCTTGCCGGGGATTGATCGGCCGGCGATGGTGGCGGCGATTCCGACGCAAAAGGGCTATTGCCAGTTGCTCGATCTGGGCGCCAACGTCGATTGCAGCGCCGAGCATCTGTTGCAGTTCGCGGTGATGGGCTCGGTGGCGGCGCAGACGCTGGGCATCGCCCGGCCGCGTGTCGCGTTACTGAATATCGGCACCGAAGACATCAAGGGCAATCAGCAGGTCAAGCTGGCCGCGACCTTGCTGCAGGCTGCGCGCGGCATCAACTACATCGGTTTTGTCGAGGGCGATGGTCTTTATCGCGGCGAGGCGGATGTGGTGGTCTGTGACGGGTTTGTCGGCAATATCCTGCTCAAGTCCAGCGAGGGCCTGGCGACGATGATCGCTGCGCGCATCGAGGCCTTGTTCAAGAAAAACTTCGCTTCCCGCGTGGTAGGTGCTTTGGCCCTGCCATTGATGAAGCGCTTGCAGGCGGATCTGGCGCCGGCGCGACATAACGGCGCAAGCTTTCTCGGCTTGCAGGGCATTGTAGTGAAAAGTCATGGTTCTGCCGGGGTTCAGGGGTTTCAGAGTGCGATTCAGCGTGCACTGATCGAGATTCAGGAGAATCTGCCCGAACGTCTCCATGGTCGTCTGGAGGATTTGTTGTCTTAGGCGATTTCGTCGGACAATGCTTAAATGTGACCGCCCGGTTCAAAGGGCCATCCAACTGTCAGTTTCTTGCGTCCCTCGGTGGGGCGTCATTTTCCGACGACAAGATCATTAGGGGCTTGTTACATGTCTGCTTCCCTCGCATTTGTCTTTCCAGGACAGGGTTCGCAGTCCCTCGGCATGCTGGCCGAGCTGGGCGCGGAACATCCGCTGATCCTCGAAACCTTCAAAGAAGCATCCGATGCTCTGGGCTATGACCTGTGGGCGCTGACCCAGCAGGGTCCGGAAGAGCTGCTCAATCAAACCGACAAAACCCAACCGGCCATTCTGACTGCTTCGATCGCCCTGTGGCGCCTGTGGCTGGCTCAAGGCGGTGCGCGTCCGGCATTTGTTGCCGGTCACAGCCTGGGTGAATACAGCGCGCTGGTTGCCGCCGGCAGCCTGAGCCTGGCTGACGCGGTGAAGCTCGTTGAGCGTCGCGGTCAGTTGATGCAGGAAGCCGTTCCGGCCGGGCAGGGCGGCATGGCTGCCATCCTCGGTCTGGAAGATGCCGACGTGCTGGCAGCCTGTGCCGAAGCGGCGCAAGGCGAAGTGGTCAGCGCGGTCAACTTCAACTCGCCGGGTCAGGTAGTGATTGCCGGGGCCAAGGCAGCCGTTGAGCGCGCCATCGAGGGCTGCAAGGCCCGTGGCGCCAAGCGGGCCATGCCGTTGCCGGTGAGCGTGCCTTCGCACTGCGAGCTGATGCGTCCGGCGGCCGAGCGCTTTGCCGAATCCATTGCTGCCATTGACTGGCAGGCGCCGCAGATCCCGGTGGTCCAGAACGTCAGCGCGCAAGTGCCGGCCGATCTGGAAACCCTCAAGCGTGATCTGCTCGAACAACTGTACAAACCAGTACGCTGGGTTGAATCGGTCCAGACCCTGGCTGCCAAAGGCGCCACCAGTCTGGTCGAGTGCGGCCCGGGCAAGGTGCTCGCCGGTCTGAACAAACGTTGCGCCGAAGGCGTTTCGACTTCCAACCTCAATACCCCAGACGCTTTCGCTGCCGCCCGTGCAGCGCTGGCCTGAATCAGGAGAAACTTGCATGAGTCTGCAAGGTAAAGTTGCACTGGTCACCGGTGCAAGCCGCGGTATCGGCCAGGCTATCGCACTGGAACTGGGTCGTCAGGGCGCCGTCGTCATCGGCACTGCGACTTCCGCCAAAGGCGCCGAGGCGATTGCTGCCACCCTGAAAGAACACGGCATCCAGGGCGCTGGCCTGGAACTCAACGTCACCAGCGATGAATCTGTCAGCAAGGTTCTGGCGAGCATTCAGGAGCAGTTCGGTGCGCCGGCGATTCTGGTCAATAATGCCGGCATCACCCGCGATAACCTGATGATGCGCATGAAAGACGATGAGTGGTACGACGTGATCGATACCAACCTGAACAGTCTGTATCGCTTGTCCAAGGGCGTTTTGCGCGGTATGACCAAGGCGCGCTGGGGCCGAATTATCAGTATTGGCTCGGTGGTGGGTGCCATGGGCAACGCAGGCCAAGTAAACTATGCAGCCGCCAAGGCCGGTCTGGAAGGTTTCAGCCGTGCGATGGCGCGTGAAGTCGGTTCGCGTTCGATTACGGTCAACTCGGTAACCCCAGGGTTCATCGATACCGATATGACCCGCGAACTGCCGGAAGCACAGCGTGAAGCCTTGCAGACGCAGATTCCGCTGGGTCGTCTGGGGCAAGCTCAAGAGATCGCCTCGGTGGTCGCTTTTCTTGCATCCGACGGTGCGGCATACGTCACTGGGGCTACAATCCCGGTGAACGGTGGGATGTATATGTAAGTAAGATGTGACGGATTGCTTCAAAAAAATGTCATACGAGCTGTCTAAAATCCGTTATAAAGCTGCAATCTATTTATAGGCAGAGGGCCGCAGGGTTTGAGGAGTGAAGCTTTCAGTTGAAAAGCTGAAAAGCCTTTCTATACACTTACCCACTGGCCAGCTGCCTGAATTTGTCCATTAGGAGTGAAAACAAGGTATGAGCACCATCGAAGAGCGCGTCAAGAAAATCGTTGCCGAGCAACTGGGTGTTAAATCGGAAGAAGTGGTCAACACTGCTTCCTTCGTTGAAGACCTGGGTGCCGACTCCCTTGACACCGTTGAGCTGGTGATGGCTCTGGAAGAGGAATTCGAGACCGAAATCCCTGATGAAGAAGCTGAAAAGATCACTACTGTACAAGCTGCAATCGACTACGTTACTAGCCACCAGGCGTAATAGTTTGTAATCGTTGTCTGCTGTCATGGAAAAACCGCACTGCCATCATGGCGTGCGGTTTTTTCTTTAGGCCTGATGCAAAGTCGTCATTTGAAAAAGGAGAGTGCTGTGTCGCGTAGACGCGTCGTAGTCACCGGTATGGGTATGTTGTCGCCACTGGGCACGGATGTGCCGAGCAGTTGGCAGGGCATTCTGGCTGGCCGCAGTGGCATTGGTCTGATCGAACACACCGACCTTTCTGCCTATTCCACCCGTTTTGGCGGCTCGGTAAAGGGCTTCAATGTCGAGGAATACCTGTCGGTCAAGGAAGCACGCAAGCTCGACCTGTTCATTCAGTACGGTCTGGCCGCGGGTTTTCAGGCTGTTCGCAACGCCGGTCTGGAAGTCACCGACGCCAACCGTGAGCGCATTGGCGTAGCCATGGGTTCGGGCATCGGCGGTCTGACCAACATCGAAGAAACCAGCCGTACCCTGCATGAGACGGGCCCGCGTCGAATCTCGCCATTCTTCGTGCCAGGCTCGATCATCAATATGATTTCCGGTTTTCTGTCCATCCACCTGGGTGCACAGGGGCCGAACTACGCCATTTCCACTGCCTGTACCACCGGTACGCACTGCATTGGCATGGCCGCGCGCAACATCATGTACGACGAGGCCGACGTGATGATCGCTGGCGGTGCCGAGATGGCCGCGTGCGGTCTGGGCATGGGCGGCTTCGGCGCGTCCCGTGCGCTGTCGACCCGCAACGACGAGCCGACCCGCGCCAGTCGTCCCTGGGACAAGGGCCGTGATGGCTTCGTGCTGTCTGACGGTGCCGGTGCACTGGTACTCGAAGAGCTCGAGCACGCCAAGGCTCGTGGTGCCACGATCTACGCCGAGCTGATCGGCTTCGGCACCAGCGGCGATGCGTTCCACATGACCTCGCCACCTGCGGACGGTGCCGGTGCGGCTCGCTGCATCACCAATGCCCTGCGCGATGCGAAGATCAACATCGACCAGGTGCAATACATCAACGCCCACGGCACTTCGACCCCGGCCGGCGACCTTGCCGAAGCCAACGCGATCAAGACCGTGTTCGGTGATCACGCCTACAACCTGGCGGTCAGCTCCACCAAGTCCATGACCGGTCACCTGTTGGGTGCGGCGGGCGCGGTCGAGGCGATCTTCAGCGTGCTGGCGATCAACAGCCAGGTGGCACCGCCGACCATCAACCTCGACGAGCCGGATGAAGGCTGCGATCTCGATTTCGTGCCGCACACTGCGCGCAACATGGACATCGACGTCGTACTGTCCAACTCGTTCGGGTTTGGCGGCACCAACGGCACGTTGGCGTTCCGCCGGTTCGCAGGCTGATGGACAGCTGGGTCGACGGTCAGCCGGCTGACGCTCTGTCGCTGAAAGATCGCGGCCTGGCTTACGGCGATGGTCTGTTCGAGACCATCGCTGTGCACGGCGGCCAGCCGGTATTGCTGGATCGTCACCTGACGCGTTTGGCCGAGGGTTGCTCGCGTCTGGCCATCGCGGTGGATATCGAGCTGGTTCGCACCGAGCTGCTGGCCTATGCCGTGGCGATGGGCGAGGGCGTCCTCAAGCTGATCCTCACCCGAGGTGACGGCTTGCGCGGCTATGCGCCCGATCCAGCGGCGCAGGGCCGACGCATTCTGCAAGGCAACCCGCCCGCTGCTTATCCTGCTGTGCATGGCGAGCAAGGCGTACGCCTGTTTCCCTGCGTCACGCGGTTGTCTAACCAGCCCTTGCTGGCAGGTCTCAAACATCTGAATCGTCTGGAGCAAGTGCTCGCCCGAGCCGAATGGCGCGACAGCGAACACGCCGAAGGCTTGATGCTCGATCAGGCCGGGCGCGTCATCGAAGGCGTGTACAGCAACCTGTTTCTGGTGCGCGATGGCGTACTGATCACCCCGGATCTGAAGCGCTGTGGCGTGGCCGGCGTAATGCGTGCCGAAATTTTGTTTCAGGCCGAGTCCCTGGGAATTCACACGCAAATCACCGACATCAGCCTCGAACAGCTGCAATGGGCTGATGAAGTCTTTGTCTGCAACAGTGTGTATGGCGTCTGGCCGGTACGCGCCTACGCTGCACTGAGCTGGCCGGTTGGCAAACTCACCCGTAAACTGCAAACCATTTCCCGCGCCCTACTGGATGCCTGATTCGTGAGACGTAAACTCTTGCTGCTGCTGGAAACCGGACTGGTTCTCGCAGGGCTTTTGCTGGGCGCCAGCGCCTGGAAAATTCATTCCGCGCTGGAACAGCCGCTGAACATCACGCAGGAAGAACTGCTGGATGTGCCAAAAGGCTCGACGCCGACCCGTACCTTTCTTGAACTCGAAACCGATGGCGTCATCAAGGACGCCTTCTGGTTACGCATCTATTGGCGCTTCAACCTGACCGGTACGCCGATCCATAGCGGCGAATACCGTATGCAGCCGGGCATGACCGTCAACGGTCTGATCGACTTGTGGAAGCGTGGTGAAGTGGTGCAATACAGCCTGACGCTGGTCGAGGGCTGGAACTTCCATCAGGTACGCGCCGCGCTGGCAAAAGATGAAAAGATCGAGCAGACCCTCAAGGGCTTGAGCGACAGCGAAGTGATGGAGAAAATCGGCCATCGCGGTCTGTTCCCCGAAGGTCGTTTCTTCCCGGACACCTACCGCTTCGTGCGCGGTGTCTCCGACGTCGAATTGCTGAAGAAGGCCTTTGATCGACTCGACGAGGTATTGGCCAAAGAGTGGGAAAATCGCTCGGCCGACGCTCCGTACAGCGAGCCTTACCAGGCGCTGATCATGGCCTCGCTGGTCGAGAAGGAGACCGGTGTGCCGCAGGAGCGTGGGCAGATTGCCGGCGTGTTCGTGCGCCGCATGGCGCTGGGCATGCAGTTGCAGACCGATCCGACCGTGATCTATGGTCTGGGCGACCGCTACACCGGCAAGCTGACGCGCGCGCATCTCAAAGAGCCGACGCCCTACAACACCTATGTGATTCCGGGGCTGCCGCCGACGCCGATCGCGATGGTCGGACGCGAAGCGATTCATGCTGCGCTGAACCCGGTGCAAGGCAACAGCCTGTACTTTGTCGCCCGTGGCGATGGCAGCCATGTGTTCTCCGATGACCTGGACGCGCACAACAGCGCGGTGCGTGAATTCCAGCTCAAGCGCCGCGCCGATTACCGCTCCAGCCCGGCACCGGCGGGGACACCCGCTGCCGCGCCAGCCGCCGAAGCGACTCCTGCGGCTTCGCCCGATACTGCACCGCAGGCGCTGCCGGAGGTTCCTCCTCAGGAACCCACACCGACACCGGATGCCGCCGTTCCGCAAAACGCGCAATGACTTTGATTAAGGACTGCCTGTGACTGGCTTGTTTATTACCCTGGAAGGCCCGGAAGGCGCCGGCAAGAGCACCAACCGCGAATACCTCGCCGAGCGCCTGCGCGCCGAAGGTATCGAAGTGCTGCTGACCCGCGAACCCGGCGGTACGCCACTCGCCGAGCGGATCCGCGATGTGCTGCTGGCCCCGGCCGACGAGGTCATGAACCCCGACACCGAGCTGTTGCTGGTGTTCGCCGCGCGTGCCCAGCATCTGGCCGAAGTGATCCGCCCGGCGCTGGCTCGCGGCGCGGTGGTGCTGTGCGATCGTTTCACTGCGATGTTATTTTTTGTTGGAGGAGAACGTCAACCCAAAACGGTTTGCGATCTCAACCTCCTAAAAAATACATTTCTTGCCTAGAAGCCCCGATAGTAAAGGGTTTCTGGATTCGGAAGGTTGCTGCTTGATTCCATTATAGCATTGGTTATTTCTAAAAAGTAAACCCCTAAACCTCTGATAATGCAAAAAAATCAAAGGTAAACCCAAAAGCCTCATTTCTCCCGCTTGCGACGCCTTAATCCAGCCTCATGCCTGCCTGAAACCCAGTAGATTCAAGCCTTTTAGGGTTTACGTTTCCCTTCGCCTACGCAACTCCGATCCCTGACGCACAGCCGGACTTCAGTACTTGTGGCGCCTTTTGCTCCATCGCCATACTGATCAAAAGAGCAGTTTGTTCACTAACGCCCAACGGCGAGACCCCCACCGCCGAATGTCAGATCCATTCGTCACATGTGAGCACGCTGGGGAACGAGGATAGGAAGAACATGAATAAATCAGAGCTGAAAGCCCTGAACAGCTTGTTGAAACAAGAGTGCGGCTGGCTGGTCGAGATCGGCGTTTCTCCAGCCAGTGGAGATGAATTTTTCCGTGTTTATGAAGCTCGCCCCGACACCGACACCGACACCGACACCGACACCGGTGCCGAACGCACGCAAGCAAACGCGACGAGGCTTCGTTCGGAACCGACAAGAGGCGCGTTTGTGGGGGTGATGCCCATCTGTACGACGCTTGCAGCATTAGGCAGCAGTGGGGCCCTGTGCCAGTACTACTACCAGAAGGGCCTGAACGCCCGTCACAACCCAAAGTCTTGACTCAATCCAACCCAACCCAACCCAACCCAACCCAACCCAGCACGCACAGCAGCCCTGTGGCCCCCGGACGCCCAATTAACACCATATCCATCGCTGCTTGATTTCATGTGGCCACTATATGAAACTCCAAGCAACGCGTCTGGAATAAGGGTTTGAGAGTGAAGGTAGCGAGACACCCCGTAACACGTAGGCCAGTGACCATTCCCGAATATCGACGAGAGTACGGCCCTTCTCATCGGGGCGAGGCCAAACTGGATCTGCCCGCTACTACCTGTCCGGCCTGTCATCAGCCCTTATTTATTCGAGGTGGGAGTAATCCCCAGGATCGCCAGACCTTCGCGCATTTTCCTGATACCAAAAAGAATCCGCAGCCCTTCTGTCCGATCAAGTCAGCAGGGAAGCACAAGTACTCCATCCTTTGCCCGGTTGACCATGACCCGGCTCTTGCGGAGAAGTTGAGGACTAGTTTCTTCAAAAATTGGAAGGTGCACTGGCGCCGCTTTATGCGGTACGTCGGGTATGTAGACGTGAATGATTTCATTGCTGTCTTGAAGGTTGCCGACAAGGCCAATGTGTGGGGCTATCGAGCGATGAAGGAGCACGAGGTGATCGTTGCGCTCATGCTCATCAGTGATTTCAAGCCAGTGCTGGCAACCAGGCCGGCCCCCGTTCAACCGCAGCAGGCCGCATCGACTGAGGGCGTTGCCACCCCCATCACTGACGCGCAGGCACGACCACAATCAAAAACGAAGCCATGGAGAAAGAACTGGATCAGGTTCTGGTTTGAATCGCGGGCCAGAAGCTTCGACGATTTTTGGAACCTCTCACTTGAAAACAAGGTGATCATTAGGGTCGAGTACGCTGTTCCAGAGGGCGAGACCAAGCTGGATCCGGACTATTTGGACTCTTTTAAGGTTATCGACGTGTCTCACAATTATTTGGCCCATCGCGAGGCTGGCGACGAGACGGTCGCTAGCATGGTCGAGGGTAAAATGATGCGGGCCTTCAAGAAATACATTGACGATAAATAGTCGCAGCGCCCAAAAAGCGTGCGGAGGAGAGTGACTTTTGCCGCGCCCCGGTGGGCCTGCTGTCGTGAACCAAGCCCGGCCCGGTCTTGGCCCGTCAGGTTTTCATCCTCTCGACTGCGCGCTCCACTGTCCGTCAGCCACACCTCGCTCTTTCAGTGAGTCGCCAAACAGGCAAGGGATCCAGCCCGGCCATTGGCGTCCGCTGCTCGCAAATTTAAGGCCTTTCAATGCTCCACACCGATGTACAGACCGATGATGTACAGCAAGCCCGGGACAATCGCGAGAACGAAGCGTCCCCTGAAGCCCTTCGACCGCTCAGTGCCTGGCAGCCCGGTCAACCGATCCCCAGGCCTGAGATCGTGGTGTGCGACCAGTATGAGAATTATCTGGAGACGCCGCCCGAAGGCTTGGAGCTTGAGGACGTAGAGGTGATCTGGTGGACGGTGGCCTCGAACTTCAACCGCGAGGAGCTACGGAACAAGCTTCTTCCGGTCATCGAAAAACGGCAAGACTGGGCCTGCTTCCTCTTTTCTCCAATTGCTGACCTGGATGGCAATGGTCGCTATCCATCCGACCTTATCCAGCTTCTTCGGGACATTCTGCCTAAGGGGGCGCTCCTCGCTGTTGAGCCCGCAGCAGCAGGGGAGGAGGTGTCCGAGCTTGCGGGTACCTTGGCCATCCAAAACCAGATTTGGCATGAGCTTACCTGGGCTGCTTTTCGGCTCGCTCTGAGTCAGAAGCTACCTGACTATCTTCGGGACATGTACTTTGCTGGTGACTTGGGGATCTAGCATGGCGCGCCCCTTTCCTGACTAACCGCCACGTGACGAAATATTTCTCATCCAAGTGCACTCGTAGGTGGTGGCCACTGGCCCAGCGCAAAGGCTACTATGGCGCGTTGTTGCCATTGCTTCACGCTGACAACTTTCACTCGGAAAGCTTTCACGCTGAAGACGTCCAAGGAGGGTTGTCATGTGGGTAGATAACGAGACGGAAACAGACTTCCTCAATTTCTCTGGGGTGGCTGACACGGTTGCCGAGATCGTTTACCAAGCTAATGGCCGTCCGATTTCCATCGGCGTATCTGGAGCGTGGGGCGCGGGCAAGTCGTCCATGATCAAGCTGATCCAGGCGTCGCTGAAAGATCCTCCCCAAGGCGAGGAGAAGCCAAAGAAGGACTTTGTGTTCGTCGAGTTCAACGCATGGCTCTATCAAGGTTACGATGACGCCCGCGCTGCCCTGATGGATGTGATTGCCACGCGGCTGGAGGCTGAGGCCAAGAAACGCGCGAAAGGCCTGGATAAGGCCACGGAGCTTCTCTCACGAGTAAACTGGCTTCGGGCAGCGAAGCTTGCTGGCAGCACAGCAATGTCCTTTGCGACGGGCGTACCTGCTCCGGGCTTGCTGAGCGAGGTCATTGGGCTTATCGACCGAGTTCGAAATGGCCAGGTCGATCAGGACGCGATCGAGGCGCTGCACGACACCGCCGAAAAAGCTAAAGACGAGGCCGGTAAGCTATGGAATAGCGCACCTGCCAAAAAGTCTCCGCCCAAGGAAATCCAGGCACTCAGGGATAACTTCGAGGCCATCCTGGAGGAGCTTGGGGTCACGCTGGTCGTCTTAATCGATGACCTAGATCGCTGCCTGCCCGAGACCACCATCTCCACGCTGGAAGCCATTCGGCTCTTCTTGTTCCTGCGCAACACGGCGTTCGTGATCGCTGCGGACAACGAGATGATCAAGCACGCGGTGCGAAAGCACTTTAGCGGCGTGCCTGACGATGTCTTGGTGACCAGCTACTTCGACAAACTGATCCAGGTGCCGATTCGTGTGCCTCCGCTGGGTACCCAGGAAGTCAGGGCGTACATGATGATGCTGTTCCTGGAGAACAGTAAGCTGGAGAAAGATGTGATCGAAGACATCCGGATCAAGGTACGCGGGCAGCTTCGGTCGACATGGCAGGGCAACCGAGTGGATCGCGCTTTCATGCAGAGTTTGTACGATAGCTACCCCACAGATCTCATCGGCAAGTTCGACACCGCTGAGCGCCTGGCTGCAGTCATGACATCCGCCTCAGGTATCCAGGGAAACCCGCGACTCATCAAGCGTTTCCTGAACGCCTTGTCTATCCGGATGAGCATTTCTCGTGCCCACGGGGTGGGTGTTGACGAAGCGGTGCTGGTCAAGCTGATGCTCTTTGAGCGTAGCGGCAACCCCAAGGCATATGAAGAGTTGATGAAGGCCGTGGCTGCCCATAAGGATGGTAAGCCGACCATGCTTGGCGAATGGGAAGCGGATGTGAAGGTAGGCAAAGCCCTGACGCTCCAGCAGCCCTGGGATCTGCCTTTCGTGAAGGAATGGCTGGCTCTGCCACCGGCGTTGGCGGACAAGGATTTGCGGGGAGCCATCTACGTCAGTCGTGAACACGCGCCGATCATCACGGACGAAGACCGGCTGTCTTCCGAGGCCGCCGAGCTGCTCACTGCGCTGCTCGCAACTCCTGACATGGCCGGGCAGTTGAAAGATCGGCTGGCTCTCATTGCGCCCGTAGACATCAACGTGGTGATGGATCGTTTGCTGGATAAAGCGGGCGCTGAGCAAGAGTGGGGCGTACCGGACATCTTGGAAGCCTTACTCGTGGTTGGGCGCCTTGACGCTCAGCAAGGGCTCCGACTGGCTGCGTTTCTCAAAGATCGCCCGCCTGCACAAATTCAGGCGGCCATTGTGCCGAAACTGACCGACGAGCCATGGGCTAGGTCAGTGTACGAATTCTGGATGACCGCTGAAGTGAGCGGGCCTGTGAAGGCTGCGATAAGGAGATTCGATGGGCACTTCGCAAAATAATGACGGGCCTGGTAAAAACCGACCGTTCGTTCCCCCTTGGACTCCTCCGCTGCCGCCGATGCCGCCTGCGCCGCCTGTGCCTCCAAAACCGCCTGAACCGCCTGAGCCGGATCCGAACGATGACGGGCCACCCGAGCCAGACAAAGACAGGCCTGAGGACGGTGACCAAGCTGATGACCCGAGCCAGGCGCCTCAAGCACCGTCGCCGCTAGCGCCTCCTGGACGATTCGCGGGCGCGCGGCGGGGGCTTGGTGACTATGCGAGCAGTGGTAATCGCGACAGCTTGCGCAAGAGTCTGCGGGAATATGTCCGGCATGGGTACGGCGGGGCCAAAACAACCACTGCTCGCTTTGGGGGCACTGCGTCGATCGCAGGGGTCTTCGGCAGCGCCCTTGAGGCGGTTGCTGAAGGTAGCCCGCAAGCCGGCCCAGATGTGCTTGATCGCGCGCTGTTGCAGGGCCGTTCGGCCTCTGAGGTCATGGATGCACTGGTCGAAGCGGTGCGCCCTGTTGATGGCTCCCAGGATGCGGAAGCCGAGCGTGCATCGATTCGCGGTTCGCTGTCTGACGTTCTGCTGCGTTACCCGGACGCCGACTTGCTTAACCTATCGGTCGAGCAGCGGGCGTTTGCTATCGAGCGCTTTACCGCCATGGATGTGTTTCACCGGTATGAGCTGGATCTGGGAAAAACTGTTCAGGAGAAAGCTCCGTCGGCGACTGTGGCCATGCGTCGCTTAAAGGAAATTAAGGATTACATCAAAGAATGCGTGGGCGCTTCTTTCCGCAAGATCGCAACCGCCAGAACGCCCCTGACCACAGGGAAAATTTCTCAGGTGGTCGCACAGGCGTTGAAAGACACCTTTGAAGTCTTCGAGGGGTACGTAGAATGAGATTCGTGTGCGGCCCAGCTGGTTTCAGAGTGCCGGGTGTGGAAGACGCCATGCAAGTGGTGATCTACGGCAAAGCTGAGGATGGGCAGGTCAGCGTTGGTGGCTATGCCAGGGAACTGTTGGACAGGGCTCATCTGGAAATCAGCCCTCAAGCCTGGGACTTCCTGAACATCGCCCTTTCGGTGGTAGCTGCGGATTTCACTGCTTTGAGAGCAAAAAGTGCTGATGCCTGGACTCGCCAGATCAGCCTTGAAATTGCTGTGCAGGATTCGGTGTTTTGGAATACGCAAGCGCGTGCCTTGGAGGCGGCTTTGCGGTTCCTCACAACGGATCAGTGGACGCTGGCATTTCATCCTGGTGGTTATGGGCCGCCGGCACAGATGAAGGCATTGCACCCTATCGAAGACTCCGTTGTGCTGCTCTCAGGTGGTCTGGACAGCTTGATTGGTGCTATTGATCTGGTCGAGCAGGGGGTAAAGCCCTACGCAGTGAGTCAGATTGTCCGAGGTGATGGCGAAAAGCAGAATCTCTTCGCCAAGAGCCTTGGACTGAGCCGAATCGGTTTAAATCATGTCGCCAAATCTCCGGGGGAGCAGGAGCCGTCTCAGCGTGCTCGCTCGATCGTATTCTTAGCATTCGGCCTGGCAGTGGCGACATCGCTTGATCGCTACCATCTCGGCGAGACTGTACCGCTTTATATCTGCGAGAACGGATTCATCGCTATCAACCCACCACTGACTATGTCCCGATTGGGAAGCCTCAGCACGCGCACCGCACATCCTGAGTACCTTGGGCGTCTTCAGCAGATCTTTGATGCTGCAGGCATCAACGTTCAGATTCGTAACCCCTACGCCCTGGTTACGAAAGGGGAAATGATGGTGGAATGCAAAAACCAGGATTTGCTCAAGCAGCATGCTGTGGCATCCACGAGTTGCGGGCGTTTCCAGCGGTTCGGTTACAAGCACTGTGGTCGCTGCGTGCCGTGCCAAGTGAGACGCGCCTCGTTTAAGCGTTGGTCGGCGCTCGATGATGATACTTGGTACGTCTACGACAACCTGAGCAAAGATGACCTACAGCATGGGCGATTTGAAGACGTGCGGTCGGTGGGAATGGCGCTGGCCAACGTCGCCGAAAATGGGTTTGAGCAGTGGCTAGGGCACAGTCTTTCATCCTCCTTCATCCATGATCGCCAAGGGTACAGTCAGATGCTTGCGCGAGGGCTTGATGAGCTGGGCGTTTTGCATCGTGACTATCGGCTGATCTAGTCATGGGACGCGTGCGTCGAATGGCTACGCGGCGTGGCCTGATGCATAGCCATAGTCTGTGTGTGGTTATAGGCATGGGCCGAGCGAGGCCGATCCAGGCGCTTTTCGCAGATATGTGGCATTCAGAATTGGGAAGCCACGCGGTGAGTCGAGGGGCCTTAATCGAGGTCTGATCTGGCCAATTCTGAATTAACGGTCGCGATCAGCCCATGTCATCTATAAAGTCTGGTGACTTTGCCTTCCTGATCAACCTTTCGATGACTCAGTAATCCAGCCTCACCATCGATTTTTACGATCCTTAGTTGAAGATTTTAATCAAGGCGAGCCTGCTTTCTCTGAAAGTTCGGTTTAGCCTTATATTGTTGCGGCGAAATCCTGGTTCGAACATAATCCGCGTCCCTTCAATCTAACGCCATCGACGGAATGTTGGCCGGCTCACAAAAATGGTGAGTACCTCACATTTTGTTGTGGGGTAGCGGTAGAATTAACTTATCTGTTAATTGAATAGAGGCTGATATGGGCTGTCTTCAAGAGTTCGCTCGTCTGACTGAGTTAGTGCATACGCTGGAAAAGCAGAAAGAGCATATGCTTCAGGATGGAGAGCTCGTTCGGGAGTTGGAATTCGAGAGGAAATTGAACGAGCTTTTGGACGAATATGGCGTTCCTAGGGAGCGCTTGTTGGAGATTTTGCTGGGCCGTCCCGATGCGCCCCGCCCAATTCGAAAGGAGCTAGCTGATGTGGGGAGTTTGAAAAGCGAAACCCCGGCTCCAACCCCTGCTAAGCAAGCTGCTGCGAGCACAGCACCTGAACCTGGCCTGCGACCTGCCAGCTCAAATGCTGCTGCATGGAGGGAAAAATTTGGACATCGAAGCTTTGAGTCTTGGTTCAATCAAGCGAAGCCTGAGCGCAGCTGAGTTAAGTAGAATTTTTTAAAACATTAACTTAGCGGCTGATTTTGAATTTCCCATATTCTGAATGGTTAGTGTCGGCGAGCTAGTGAAGTTCGATGCTAACTCAATTCTGAATTGAGATACCGCTATGATCAGATTGCTCCCTGTATGGCTAGAAGTTGTTTCATTTCCGAATAGGCTCTTGCGACCGGTGTGTCCTTGGTCAAGAGCTTGCCAAAGAATGAAGCTGTAATTACATAATCCTGATCGATCAAGTCATTTGTTATGCGAGCGGCGGGGCGACTGTTGATCCCACCCTTGCTGACCCATTCCATATTGTGCCAAAAGCAAGATATGAAATATCTCAGAATCAGTGGCTTAGTTTTCAGAAACCCTTTGATGCGGACGTCTGAAAATCCTTTTTTCCTGAGAAATACTGTCGCACACTCAAAGGCCATTGAATAAATGGCCCCAAGCCGATGCTCATCCGGTGGGGTTTGCCGTAGTTCTTTGGATGCGGTCGGCCCCAGAACAGTTTTCAGCAGGCCGTCTCTTTTCAAGAACTTTTCTTGGTTTTTGACATGATTTAGCTCGTGCTTTTCAATATCTGGCTGAATTTCCTCGATATGTGCAGCGATGAGGCCTAGCCCGGCAGGTGAATCAGATCCTGCTTTCAAATCGTTCATCGCCCTTCGAACGACCTTGGTGAAAGCTTTGTCGACCAAGCGACCTTCCATGCTTTTCAGCCCGGCGCACTCCATTTGAAACGCGACGCCGACAGAAAGCGAAACCGACACGCGACCGGGAATAGACGACAGGGTGGCCAGTGATCCGCGCATGGTTTCGCGCCATTGGGGGCCTTTGCACATTTCGAGGAGTGCAGCGTCCGGAATTAGAAACTTGGCCTTGGGCCTGTCTTCAATTAATTGCTTCAGCTCCTCCGAGCGGAAGTAATTCTGATCCAAGGTGTAAATTTCTGTCATGGGGGAGACCTGAGTTACGCAATCGCTTGTGGAGCAGCCGGAATGGTTCAGGGTGGTTATTACATACAGACCATCAACACGGTTTTTGGATCACGGACGTAGGCGATCCTGGTCGTTTGTCTCAGATGTATCAGCCATCTCATCCTGAATGGCTGAGTCTTCCGTCGTCATGAGGCGTAGATACCATTCCCATCATTCTTGAGCTATTGGCGCAGGCTCCTCGCTACCCTCTGCCCGACTACCGCTCTCATTAGTCTCAACCATGCGCAGCATCTGCTCCCTTACCAGGGGCTCACATTTGTGGCAGGCGAAGTATTTGATTCTCTCCTTATCCCCAGTGACGAATTCATCGCATCGCTCACACGTGACAGCACCCCAGCCCCGGTCGAAGCACGATACACAGCTCCACATCCCGTCGATAAAGAATACTGAAGGCTCAGGGTGCTCGCACTTGTGGCAGGACGCGATATGCTCCTGTCCTTCCTCACACCACTCATCTCCCTGGGGATAATGCTTGGCGCAGAGGTTGGTCAGGACGTCGATGGTGATGTCGTGGCCGCAGTTTGGACAAGCGTTTAAACCCTTTTGGAAGAATTTAAATGGAGCGTTGCAGGCGGGGCAGGGCAGCTCTGCGTTGCACTCTTCCACAACGGTGTCATCGACGCCACACACCATGCAGGTGTAGTCAGTACCCCATGAGTGGGTCTCGCCAACAATAGCGGCGGGCATGTGGCAATGGCCGCAGGGGACGATTTTTTTGCCTTTCTTCTCTTGGATTTCGATTTGAGGCTTCAGGATTTCGAATCGGGTTTTGATGAATTCGCCCTGGCGCATCATGCGCTGGTTGAGCACTTGTAGCTCTACTGCATAGGGTTGAAACACGCCTTCCCATAGCCCGGTCAGGAGCGCATGCAGGTAGTGCCAAGATGCCCATGCTTCGGCAATCACCCCGGCCTGTGTCTTGCTCGAATTATCCATACCTGAATGTGCGAAATGGACAATCTGATTTCGGTGCTCGCCCAGTGCCTTGAAGTTGTCAGAGGCGTTCTTGTCGATTTTCTCGCCAAGAATGGACGGGATCCGGTTAAGGGCGTCATCAAGGTAAACGGAGAGAAAATCTCCAACGGCTAGATTTTGGAGATCTCCGGTCTCCGGCTTTGAAAGCATGAGTGTCCAGTGCTCCTTCATGAGCCGGGCTTTCAGGAACAACTCGACCGCCGTGTACAGATCGACGATGGCATTCTTGGGTTTGGTTTGGAGATGGTCGATAGAGCTATTCACGAAGCCCAGGGCGTTTCGCACCAAGGCGTCGAAGAGCTCTTCTTTCGTCCGGCGTTCCTGCTTCAACCATCTGCGTGCCATAACGCTTTACCGCCTCTGTGTTGATTACTTGCTGCGATTGTAGAAGCGAATGCACCTCGACGGTTCCCCTTCCGTAACGCTCGTTACGGCCCAGGCGGGAGCCTAGGCCAAGTATTGGCTATTCTTGGAGGGTGACTGTGATGGCAGTAGAATCTATGCCATAAAACCGGGCCATGGCGTCTTTGGCCCCTTTGATCGCTAGGTAGGGCTCGCCCTTCGTCTCTGCTACAAAGCCTTCGACCTCAATGGGAGTACCCCTGCTGAATAGCTCTCTCACTCCGCGAGCTAAACCTACGTTCTCATTGTGTTTGAACAAACCACTGACGGATCCAGAGACCTCGATCGCTTTTCTGAATTTCACATCCCATTGCTTCTCGCCGTCAGGGGATAAGACCTTGCACCACTCACAGATTTCGAAAACCAAACCACCTGGATCATGCGCAGATCCATCGGATCCGCCCTTAGGCCAGTATACGAACGATACTGCCAACGCCTCCGCGTCATCTACCACGGGCAAGCGTAAAGAGGCGCCATCAGTTTTGCTCCACGGAGCGGCGGTCTGATGTCGATAAATGAATTCTCTGTCATTCATGGCAATTCCTTAAAAGATTGCGTTGACTCTTAGACGGCTCGGTGTCGAGACCTTGTCTCGCGATGGCCCGGGAGACCATTTCACAGGTAGTGAAGGGGGGCTGGCCTACGGGTCAGGTGTTGAACAAATGGGGCAAAACTGGGCGATCGAGTCAGGCCTTGGCGATCTGCGATTTCACGGCCAGCCTCAGAGTTAACCGCCGATTGGTATACGTTTTGAAGAACCCTTCCTTCGTGGCTGAGCCGGTGCTCAGGTCAACGGTGATCAAGGCAAGCAGTCTACTGGCCTAAGCGCTGTTGCGACAGAACGCTTTTTGGGTGTCTGGGAGAGATCAACCTTGAGGTCATTTCCGGGTTGATTAGGACGGCGGGCCTGTACCTTCGCAATGAACGTTGCGCTATGGGATGCGTGCGTACCTATCGTGAGCTGGAAAAATTTTGAATAGGTACCGACTCTGCAGGTGCCGAACGCTAGCCTATGCAGACATAAATCAGACAGGTATCACTGAGTGCCCCACGAATCTACCGAAGCGGTACAAAAATGCGAAATCCTACTGCGCACTATGATGGAGGATCTTCAGGCCAAGCGAATCTGGCCGAACATGTCCAGCATCATCGACGGCATGCTCAAACGCCGCATAGAGCTTACAGAAGTGTACCAAGAGGTTCATGCCTCCTTGGCGCACGCACCCAGAGCCCTCTTCATTTTCTGGGATGTCTTCCTCCATACTGCTGATGGTTGGAACCTCCAGAAGAATCGAGCTGCGCGGCAAGCCCGTGAGGAATTGGTTGGTGTAAACCGCCGGATTAGCGAGCTCGCTGACCAATTGGCAGCATTGCTGGATCGGCGTGATGCCATTCATAACTACTCAGGTTTTCGTTCGAATACCCACTATCACATCTTGGATATCGTGCACGAAGCGTCTGAGCACAATGGTCTGTATGAGAGCTATGTGAAAGAAGATCTGGATCGTCTTCAGTACCAATTCGACCTGAAATATTGGCCGCCGCTGAGTGATGTGCTTCAGGCAATCGGCACCGACGCCGAGCGCGCAGAGGTTACTGCCACCGACCCAGCTACTGCAGCTGCTACCGCAAGTAGGAAATCAGGGCGTTCAGATTTCGTGAGGGCGTTTATGACGCGGATCGACGGCAGCAGAATAAAAAATTGTGGCTTCATCCCTGATGAATTCACGCTGTCTGATAGCGGCATGGCCTCGCTCGTCAACTGTGGCCTGGATTTGGCTGTCGATGAACTGGTAAATGCCGAATTCATCAAGCGATTTCGGCAGCGACAGCGTCAAGCGAGTAAGGCCTGACCGCACCTGGGCCAGCGTAGCGCAACAGTAGGTGGCACGATCCTACGAATACCTCGATGCTGACCCTGTCAGCTGTGGGCCAAGAGGGGAGCTAGGACTTCGCCGCGTCCATCCAGCGCTGATAGCTCTGCTCGGCGTGAACCGGGTTAGCGAGCTTCGGTTTTGAACGCAAAGCGAACGTCTTCTCAGCCAAGGTCTCCAGCCGCTCTGCTGCTTTCGGCAGCCAGCCATTCTTGATCGCCCACAGCTTGATGTTCTCTGCCGGCTCTTGGTGGTTACGCGAGCGCAGGATTCTAAGGATGCGTTTGGCGTGATCTTCATCGGAGGCGTTCAGGACGGCGGTGCCCAGGTTGATCACTGAGGTCAGGGATTTCATTGCTTGTTCGACGATCGGATCGGCAATGAGCTTTATCGCAGGGGCGGCAGACTTCCCAGATTTTGTGGGCTTGCCCAGTACTTGGGGTGACCAGGTTCTATTCCAATTTTCAATTGCATCGGGCGTCCATGGGACAGCCACGACAGCCACCAGGTTTTGCAGTGAATCGATTTTGTCCATCATGTCCTGGCCGGCAAAGATGGCGATCAGCACGGATGGTTTGGATACCCATTTCAAGGTCTTCATCGTTTCGCAGCGCATCTGGGCGCCGCTCGGCAATGTTACGGGTACTCCTTTGACCAGCTTACTGTGCATCGTCGCCCCTAACGCCTCATGGAGGGCGCCAGAGGTGAGTGATGCTTTGGCGGGCACTAGGAAAATGACGTCGAGCGTGCCGGAGGTTTCGCAGAGACGGTCTGCAACCTTGACACCTGCCAAGACGTGCACAGGGCTCTGATTGGTGTCGGGTAGGAGTATCCGTTGTACGTTGGGCATGCAGTCGTCCTTGTCAAAAATGGTCGTCACGGGTGTGAGCCGGATCAGGGTTTCGAAGCTTGTCTCGCTTCATCTGATAGATCAAGTGATGGAGTCGACTGCACCTCGGTTGGTGCTGGTTGAATGGTCGAATTCAGACGCCCCATGCAGGCCGTTCTGGGCTTGTGGTTTGATTCACATCTTGGCGAATAGCAGCGGATAAGAGAGAGGCTGATGGATAAGGATCAAGATATGGAAATGGTTACGGACGCCCCTGGCAGTTGGCGTCACGCGATGGCCCACCGTTGGCTTCGGATGATCAGGTCATGGCAATTTAGGAGCACTGGCGCAGCGCATGGACTGACCTCAGGCGCACTGAGACGGTAAAGTAATAGAGCGAATGAGAGCGTATTGGGCGAGCATGGAGGAGTTGCGCCGTCAGTGTGAGAGTGAAGAAACCGTTCGACACCAAGCCATCATCAACGCAGAGCACCAACGAGCGCTGCAGCTGCGTTTAGTGGAGAACATGGAGAAGTGGGAGCAAGCGGTACGCCTGAGAAGGTTCATTGATCCAGCAGCAACTGGCATTGGCGAGGTCAGCGAGGAGGAGGGCGTCATTTAAAGGCGTGGGTGGAGTGGGCTAGGGAGCACGTCGATGTACTCGATCCTCTGGGCAAAGACGCCACCACCTCACTTGACTGAGCGAAACCCAGGGCGCCGCTGTATTCTTCTAAAAAGAGCGCCCATATGAGGCGCCCTCAGGCTATCAACCGTGCCCCGCGCTTGGTTAGGATAATTGCCGGAGTGCCAAGTCAGACTGACTGTAAACCACTTTTCTACACTGTAAACTAAGCTGGTTAACAATATAAAAAGTAGGTTTACAGTTCTACGATTGGCTTCGGTTCACGGGTGGCTGAGCATCAGATCGAGCTACATCCTTGATTAGATGTTTTGGGATATCTAGCGAGCATTCTCGCCTAAATGGGTGTCCGGTTTCATTAGACCACTACACGCTGCCTCGACAGGGTGGGAAGGATGGAGAGACATGCCCTGTTGCAGGCTGCTCAGTCCTGGTAGGCCACCTTCGCGTAGCGGGATTTGGAAGGGCCCGTATTTTAGAATGCGGGCCTTTCTTTTGACGACGATTTACGTCAAGCGCGGACGCCCGTAGGACGGTTCGGGACTAAGGAATCTAGGCACCTCCGAGAGCATCAGATCACACTCCACCAATGCTGGCCCGTGCCAGAATAGCGTCCAGCGTTTGTAGTCTTCCTTCGTCTCGATCACGTAGAGCGTCTCCTTTCCAGTTTCTCTGAAAGATCGAATAAACCAAGCGGGGTTAACCTCGGATGGAACACGGAGTTCGTACCCGTCATCCGACCACCCAACCCAGTGGCTAAAGAAGCTGCGCTCAAAGAAGTCGTGTAGTTGGACAAAGTAGTACGATTTGTTTTCGTCTGCTGGCGCCGCTGCGCAGATGCCTTTACCGTGGTCGCGCCAAGAGATGAAAGCATTCTTGAAGGCCTCGAAGCAGCTTTTCCAAGACTCAAAGCCGTAGCGGCGCGCGACGATAGACAAGCAGGCTTTATGTCGCAAGGCCTTCTGGCTGGTACGCTTTAGAATCTTGGCCTCGCGCTTGATCTGATGAAGAAGCTCGGGGGTGAGGGGCTGTGTGAGGGTAAGAGATTTAGACATAGCTATCCCATAAATCCAATACGAGCACTGGCCCGCTCAGGCCCAAGACTTGTGGGTAGTCGTCAGATTTTTGCTAACAGTGTTCTCACTTGGGCCAGCGGGCGGCTCAGGCACCTGTAGTCGTACCTATAGCAGAAATGGTGCGGCACCTTTAGCAAATCTGTCAAGGCGTCAGTCGCTCCGGTCATGTCCATTTTTTTCCTCCACGTCGCTTGTTCGCGTACGTGCCCGCACCCTCGTCAGCCCTTCAAGGGGGTCAGACGCTCTGGGCTTTTTAAGTGTGCTCTCTAACGGCTTGCTGAGGTCGCTTCTGAGCGATCGCTTGATACTGCAAGCTTCTCTCTGACTCAGCCTTCAGCTGGCAGCGCCCGCTCCCATAGAAACCCCACTGTTGATCGACTTATCCCGAGCCGCCTAGCGGTCTCTGCCTTGCTCAAGCCAATCTCTTTGCATTCCAGCACTTTTTTGAGCTTGATCAAATTCACTGGTCGAGCGGCAGGCCGCTTCACTAGATCAATTCCAGCAAGATGCGCGGCAATATCGTCGTCGCTGACGCGTTTTTGTAGCTCCTTCAGCTCCTCTGCGGCCTCTGCGAGCAAAGCCGAGGAGGGAGTCTTATCCCGTGTCGAGAGAATCAGTGCCATGAAAGCCAAAGGGCTCATGCCGAGAGCCTCGGCAAGTTCTACGAATTTATCAATGGTGGGGCTGCTTTCGGCGTTCTCGATTTTGCTCAGGTATGTGCGCGATGCAGCATGGGCAAGGTTTTCCTGAGTGAAGCCTAGATTCCCTCGAACCGCCCGAACGACCGCTGCCAGTGCTGGCTTCAACAAGATGATGTCCTCAAAAGAGAGGATGTAGCCATGTTGCCGTGTACAGTTACACGTCATATGATGTATAAAACCGTACAGATTGCTGTCAGTGATATCGCTTGCACTGGCCGGCGCGTCAATCAGCGGCGTGTAAGGGCACTGCGGGCTCAGCATGCACAGCCCTGGGTATGGTTTTGCGTACGCAGCGTGACTGCGGTTGGAGGTTCACTCAATTCTTCCAATTATTTACTAAATCGCACCGCGTACAGCGAGCCTACTGGAAGAGGAGGCGGTGTAATCGCTCGTCGTTCGTAATAGTTTTATTAATTGTCGAGAATCAAGCAGATGTCTAATTGTGATTGGGTGCCAGACCGTCGGGTGGTCGAGGAACGTCAGGGCGCCCTCCAAGGTACGCCCCCAGAGGTCGTCCGGGCACAGCACGTCGACTGGTCGGTCGTTGTCGACGCTTATCTTTTCAATGCTGCAAGAGTAGGGGAGCGATACGTCGCGCTTGTCTACAGCGACCAATCGGGAGCCTCTGAAAACGGTATGACAGTTGCGACGCATCCTGTGCGATGCGTCGACGAGAGGGATGGCTTCAAGCTGGTTCGTACTGTCGGAGGAGATCACTACGTGATCACAAGCGAGCGAGACTGTTGAAAGTCTAGAGGCCCAGATTATCTGTAGCACCGAGCCGGATGAAGAAAAGGACAATTAACCTCAACTTCATTTCCAACGTTTACCGCATGAACGACGGCATTAGGCAGTATTTGATGGGGCTTTAGATAGCCGCGCCTGCCGAGAACCAATGCGCATAAGGATGAAAAATGGCTCACCTCGAAAAAATAACAGTGACGATAAAAAATTATGACGTCCAAGCGCAAGGCGATCTTGATGCTCTTTACAGTCGCGTGAGACTTGAAGATGAAAAAGGCGAAACCTTCTATTTTAAGCAGGTGGTCGTTCCCAAATACCTGAAAATTCATGGTGCGATGGCGACCGAGATTCCACGAACCTGGTATTTCAAAAGAACCTCCAAAAAGTCCATTGTGGTGCTAGCGTTTGAAAACAAAAACGGAAAAGTCGAATACGATTTGGATGACATCCGCTTGATCGCTAGGTCGACAGTATTGAAAGGCGTGGTGTTCTCGCTCGGTTCAATTCCTGCGGCCATTATCGCTGCTACGGCCACATTCGGCCTTGGTCTGGTGATCATGCCAATGGGCCTCTGGTATGGATACAGGAACATTTTCAAGCTCCCTGCAATGCTGAGTCGCAAAACACTCCTTAGCGATTTTGCGAAGCACGGAATCAACGTTCGTTAATTTCCGCCAATGTCGTTTGGACATGCGTTTCGGCTGCGGTAGTCGAGAGGCCGCTAACTTATGAAGCTGACTCCTTACCTCCCCTCCGATCTTCGCTTGGGTGGCGTAGCTGGACTAGCAATCCACGGATAAGGCTAACGGACACTGCGCCGCACCAGCTCAACTAACCATGAGTACTTACGTGCTCCCAGGGCGTCGTGATGAGTGATATCTGGCTACGAGAACGAGAACGAAGGAAGGCGCTATGGCAGCTCGCTGAACTGGTACCAGGCGATCAAAGCGCACGGGCGATCCTGGAACGATTGGATGAGCTTGAACGACTTGATCATGAAGTTCCATTGAGCGCCTGCCATCTCGACCACGCTGAGCTGGTTCGGCTGCCTAGGGAGGCTCATCCTGTAGGGTGCTGGATTATTCGGAACGCAGATATCCCAGAACCTTGGAGATCCCGCTTTGCGGTGGCTCTGGGGCCCGCAGCTCGTGTGGAGGCAGGATTCTACTGGCATGATTGGATTGATTTTCTAGAGGCTTGGGAGCGCGAAGTCGCGCACGTGGAACAACATCGATCGGCACTCGATGACGAATAACAGCAATTCCCCAAATGCCCGCGATGCTCCTCCAGTAGGTCAAAGTGGTCTCTTGAGTGTGGAACGCAGGGAATTAGTCAGCGGGAGGAGAATGATGGAGCAGCATGTAAGAACGCTGGGCCGTGACAATCTATCAGAACTCGAATCTGTCGAACGACTCGTCACGTCAATTGGCCCAGAAGCATTTGAGGCAGACGTCCGACGTCTATCGAATCTGCACACCGTCGATACCGAGTCCGCTATCCAATCGATCAGCCGCCTCACCCATCCCTCCATAATCGGGATGAGCGAGACACCCTTCCAAATTTTTCAACGGCTATGTGACGACCTAGTGGTAAGAGTGCCGCTATTGCTTCACCGTCCAAGTTATCGGTACAGAAATGGTGATAGCACAGCAGTCCCTTTTGAGCTCTGGTTGGACATCGTCCGGCATGCCAGAGAGTTTTTTGACCCAGCGGGGTTGGATGCGGAATTCCTGGTCGCAAGGATGCGGGAAGGACGTTCCAGCCAGGAGGCCTTCGATGCCCTTATTGCTTCGAAGCGCCCCAAGTGATGGTAGACGTCATACGAAGCGGTCAGCACACTAGGTGCTCGTCACGCCTTCACGGCATGACTACGCCTCTGAGGTTGATCAGGAAGGGTTACCTCCCGCGTTGCAATGGTGTAATGAGGATTCCCCAGAGCGCCTCCGCAGCACCTTCTTGAGACAGCTTTTGGTCGTGTCCGGAATAGTGGGACATGCCCAGAGTTTTCAAGTACAGGGTTTGATCATCTGCATTTACCGAAAGGGATTCGTTGTAGCTATTGCCCGCGAACGTAATCGGCCTGGCTGTAGTAAATCCCGGCACCCATCTGTCCTCCTGTAAACACCGTCCCCCTAAGGCTGTTCTCCACTATCCGGTGTAAGGCTCGACACTAGAACGTGATCCGCCTGATCGTATCCATTTGGAGTCATCCTCGATAGTTCGGATCGGTGAGTTTCTTGGACGGCGTCAGACAAACGTTCATGGATGCGACAAAAGATTCAAATTTGCGACAATTTATTCACCCCCCCTCTTGAAAATTTTAAAGCGAGACGGAGTTCTATATTTGAGAGCAAAAAGATTTTCTACGGTGCTGACGCCACTGATAATGCTTGGATCAGACACGGTGTGACGGTCGATCTTTTTGCTTTTGATCTTAGAGCTCTTTAAGGCTTCAATTGCCTTGCCGATAGGCGAGGGCTGCTAGGGGAGATCGTCTCTTCGGCCTTTAGGCCGCTGCTTTTGCTTTTGGCTTCAAAAAAAACACAAAGAACCCAATTTTTTTGAGCGGAGTAGCTCCGCCTAAAAATGCACCCATGTCAGACAACGTTCAGCAACCCTGGAGTTGGAGGGCTGTATTTTCCCTCGTAACTAGGGGTGTAGAGCGATTGCACCGTTGCTTCACGCTTCACAACCTCCCGCCATTTCTTTTGGTGGCAGCGACTAGGACACTGCCGCCCAAAGGAATAGGCCATGAAAAGCACCACATCACCGCTCCTTCGTCACATCTCGTTCCTCGCCAAGCGCTGTCAAAATGATCCAGATGCACCTCTGAGTCCAGAAGGGCGGGGGCTTCTTAAGCAGTTCAATGGGCGTCCACTTAAACACAGCCAGTGGCTCCAGCACGTTGCCCGGGATTTTGGGTTGGAGTACAACCAGGTTTCCCAGTGCAACGCACGTCTCACAGACTACTGCGATCACAATGCGCAAAAGCGCATCTGGAACAACCCAGTTCGCTTCTTTTACCAGCCTGATGTTTTCGAGCGGCAGTTGCAGGCGCTTCTGAGTGCTGCTGAGGGCAAGTTCAGTCTGGCAGAGGCAGCCAAAAAGCACCGTGTGAGGTTCGAGAATTTTGACTTCAGTCCTGCGCTTCTTGATTTCCTCGTTGAGCGTAAGGGCGTCTCACTCTTGAGTTTCGAGGGGATTTCTGCGTCTAGCAGTGTCATTGCAGATTCCTGGGTATCGATCTGCACCTCGTTTGCCGGCGCTGATCTAAGCAACGCGAAGTTCGTTCGCTATTTCGACGATGGTCAGTGCAGGGCGGGCATGGTGATCCATGAGGGGAAATTTATGGCAGCCAATCTCTCTGGTGCTGATTTGAGGTGGGCCTACCTTCGTGGGGCCGACTTCAGTGGCGCAAATCTGGAAGATACGGATTTGCGCAATGCCAACGTTTATGAAAGCTGCATGCGAAACGTCACGGGCGCTCTTGTCGGTGGTGAAGTGGATTCAACGCACTGGTTACTAGACGAGGTCTGACGGGCCAGCGCTTAGACGGTGAAGCATGCGCAGCCGGCGTGAGACCAGCTGCGCCGTGCCTTTTACGCTACGTCACCGATGCGCTTACCACTTGCCTGAAGTGTCAGCTGCGTATTTCCTTGCGGGGAGCCCTGCAGAGAGAAGACGCCTTTCTCGTAATCGACAGTGCCATGAGCATCAAGCACGAATCCGCCAGTACCACCGAAAACATGGGTGTTACCGGCTTGCCATTGCTGCACGTTGATCTGGGTTTTGAATTCGCCAGACTTAGCGGGAAGTTTTCCTTGATACAGGAAGTTGGCATCGCTGCCATTCACGCTGCCATCCTTGACGAACACGAGACCAGATCCGAAATCCTGGATGTTGGAGCGGAAGTGAACCTCAAACACACCTTGCGACATGGGAGTCTCCATGGTTGCTGAAATTAAGCGTCCAGCATAATGGGATCCAATGCGGGGTGGCCTAATGCTGTTTTGTTACCAGCTGTTTCCTGTCTGGTAGTTTGTTGGGGGCTGAATGCTTTGAGCGTCTAGATAAGCGAATTCTGTCTGTCCATTCAGGGCTGCGTGGCGCCGCTTCGTGCTCTGAAGCGCGAGCGTCATCGTCCGTCAGGTCGCAGGTTGTAGTCCCGATGCAACGCCATCACGAGCCGACGTTTCTATCTCACCACGGAGATGGCCGCCAGCGCTGTCACCCCCAGCGGCGATCCAGGCCGGTCAGAGGGCTGTATCTTCTTCCGGTACCGTGGCGGGGGCTTCTACGGTGGGACGAAAGATGTCACGAATGAGATACAGGTGTTCGTTCACTTGATGCAGCCGAGCTAAAAAGGTATCCATGAACTCATCGGTAACCTCGAAGTGCTTCGCCGGTTTACTGGAGGTTAGCGTCTCGCCCTGACCTCTGGGCTCAGTCGCGTCCTGGCGTCGATGCAGAATTTGGTTACCGGCCATGCTGGTGGTCGGGTAGGAGTGGATGATGTCCGATCGCTCATCGTTGAGTGTCCTGAACAGCTCATAGGCTTGTTGTCCGGCGGCGAAGGCTTCCGGTTCCAAATGCTCGATCTTTGTCACCGTTTGCTTAAACGCGTCTGCAAGGCGACCGCCCATTTTGGCTTCGAGCTCGGTACGAGACTTCTCGGGATCCATATGGCAGATCACCTCCGCCATAAAACTGCTGACCGAAGCGAATCCGTAGACAGCGGCCCCCAGACGAAATACATAGCGGTCACTCTCGGGCAAGGCGATTCGAGTCAGCCGCCTGATATCTGCGAAATCCTTTTCGATGCTGGTCATTTCTCATTTCCTGGGTCGTGGGTAAAGCTGCACGCTTGCCGAGGCCGAACAAGGCGCTTTGCGCGCAAGCTATTCGGATCATCGCCTAAATTTGTTGCATCGAGTAGAGTCTGGCGCATGTTCCGCCTGCGCCCTTTCCGATGCGAGGCCTGAGGCGGCTAAGGCAGATCACGACGCTGGCAGCTGGAAATCCCGGGCAGCCAAGTCATCGATGGAATGTGAGGGCGTGAATGCAAATCAGCCGAAAGCTCAACCTTTACGAGATTGAGGATCTTTATCAGTCGCTAGGCACTGATCCCAACCTCAGGCTTCCCCGCAGCATGAGCCACGGCGGTGGGCTGGGTGTTGATGCAGCATTGGCTCAGTTCATCGTGACCTGGGCTCGTGCCTACGATAAGACCGTCCTTCACCTGTACTCGCCTGCTGATGAAGCGATCGCCCAAATCACGCAGTTGGCTCATAGCGCCGCTGGATTCTTTGCCTTGATCATGTGCAGTGAAGTGCACGCTCGGGATCATCAACTGATTGATCGGCGAGAAGCCCTCATGGCGATCAGACCCCTGGTCGATGCAATGTTTGCAGGTGATCTGCGCAACACCTCGAACCTGAGAGGCGCCCGCCCAACTGCCATCAACCTATTCTGCGTGAACAACGCAAAGCGTGAATTCATCAAGCCGTTCTACTTCGATCACTCCGTCCCAAAAGTCCAGCCCAGGACGTGGTTCTCAACGCTCATAGAGGCGTCGTCGAAGCTGATGACCACTCGCAGTGACCAAGGTGCATTGCTCAGATCAGGCCTCCCTGCACTGGGCAGCGTACTCTGGGAGCTGATCTCGAACGCTGACCAGCATGCGGTCACCGACGTTGATGGGAACAAGTACAAGAAGGCGCTGCGCGGCACCTCGATCAAGCTCAACAGGATGAGTCGTCAGGATGCGCTGGAGTACTCCGACGTTGAGCCAGAACTTGCTCGATTCATTCTGAAGCGTTTTGTCAAAGCTGAGGTACTGGAATTCCTGGAGATCTCGGTCATCGACAGCGGGCCTGGCTTGGCCCGGCGATGGCTAACGGTCAAGGAGGAACGACCAGTCGAATCGCTGGATGGACTGAGCTTAGAGGCTGAACTTGAGGCCACGCTTGACTGCTTCAAGAAGCACGTCACTTCCAAGACGCAGTCTCCGAATTCGGGAATGGGCCTGCACAACGCTGTTCAGGCACTCAACAAACTGAAAGCCTTTGTACGTGTCCGGACGGGGCGGCTTTCATTGCACCAGGCCTTTCATGGCAGAGATGAGGTTATGGAATTCGAACCGTCGACTCGATTCGGTGGCCGAGTATTGGCTGCTGTCGAAGGCACTGTCTTCACGATCTGCATTCCGGTGAATTGACATGTTCGATCTCGTGGATTTTGAAGTCGAGCTAAGTCACGCCGGGAAGCCGGTTCACGCGGTGGTGTTTTTCACCGGCCCAGATCTCCTTACCGAGACGCAAGCAGCGCACGCCCTCCAGCACCAGCTCGCCGGCTATGTCATGCCCGATCTCCTGGTGTTTCTCATGCCAGGCTACATCTTGGCGGAATTTCGCGCTCAGCAAGCAGACACAACATCCCCTCTCATGGCGGAGCTAAGCCGCAAAGGCCCGGGGTCGCCTCGCACCTATGCGTGTGCGTTCTACGACGTAAAGGGCGCCATAACTGAGTATGTCCACATCTCAGGGCCCGAGGAGGGCTTGGCAACGCTGATCAAGGACAAGTCCAGGGCCATCGTCAAAGCCGGTCTGACGAACCTCGTCGAGCGCTCCAGCGTCCTAAAGAAGGCGCCTGCGGGCTTCTTCTATTCAAAGCCTTCCTCTCGGGCCTCGAATTATTTCATCCGCGCTGAAGACCTCCTGTCCGAGACGTTGCACGCTTATTACCTGGCATTCGCATGCCTGCCCTTGATCGAGAAGGCCACGGACGAGGGCGCGGCTCGCCCTGATACCCTCTACCTGGACACGATTGCCTTGCTGCCCCTGGCGATGTGCATGCAGATGTACCTCATGAAATTCGGGCTGCCAGGCTTCGCCAACATTCGTTCTTTCCACTCGCACGAGGGACTGATCAAAGACGGGCCTTTGCCCAAAGCGGTATCCGCCTTGTGCCTCATCTCTGCCTCGACCCAGTGCGGCCTCGCGCAACAGTGGGTAAAAGTGAACAGCGCTCCTCCTGAGCGTGTAGCGACCATCCTCTCCTTTGAGCGGTCATCGGATTCCTGTTCTGTCCTGTACACGCTCAAGCAGCCAGACGACTTCGAAATTCTGGGGGAGGGCGAAGCGGGCGGTACCCGTCTGATTCGGATTCATGGTGAGCGATTCGTTGCAGAGCACAGCGAAACCAAGGCGCTGAACATCGGAACCGATCATGCACCGGCTTTGCTGCAAAAACTGTTTCACTCCTTCATGGGGGCGAACCTTTTCAGTTGCTACGCCCATGATCGGCCAGGGCTCAGGCCTCGGACGGTGTGCGTCTATAAAGACAATCTCGCAGCTGCCGACGACTTCTTGGAATGGTTTGAGCGCGTCTTGTTGGAGGAAGCGGTCGCATCAACCCGCTGGATCATTCACGATGACGACGGGGCCAGCGAGGCTTTAGCCGACCGGGCAATCGCGTACCTTGCGTCCCGTGGCGTGACGGTCGAGAGCAAGGTGTCCTTCGATAACTTTGATGCCAGTGTGGATTTTGACGGGTCTGTCATTGTCATTGCAGCTGCTGCTGAGCGTGGGTCGCGCCTACAGAGCGTAAGCCGTCGTCTGCGCACCGCGCAGCAGTCCGGCACCCGGCTGTACATCACTGGAGCACTTTTCGGGCGCAGCTATGCACTGATGAAGGATCTGCAGAGCAACTTGACCCAGCCCGCCAAGGATCACAGCAGGTACGTTTTCAAGACCTTCATGGAAATCCCTGCGGCAGAGCTGGCCTGCACGAATCACTGGGTCGAAGAGCAGCGTCTGCTCGACTCTTTGCACTCAGTCGTCGACACGTTCTCAGCACCAATAACGCAACGCATGGAGGTGTTTGATAACGCAGGCACAGGTGGGCTTGGCCAGCACCCTTTCTGGCCCAGTAGCCACACCAATGAACCGATGACGCTGAGCCGAGGTTTCGCATTTGTCGACGGTACGGAAGATGTGAGGATCGCGACGTCGACTGACATCTACCTCACCATCCTGTGGATTCTGCAGAATGCCCGGCATAGCGATAAAGTGCAGAACGCCAAGCGACTGGAGTCCGGGGAGCTTCAGCAAGTGCTCCTCTCGCCCGACGTGTTCTCACGGTTCGACGATGGTGTTATCCAGGCTGCGTTCTTGCGTGCCGCGCTACCTGCCGAGCTCGATTACCGGGCTCAGGAAACCCACAGCTTGTCGATGAGCGATATCATCAAGCGTGTCGCCGCAGGGTATGGCCAAGAGCGGGGAGAAGCCGCCTTGGAGTTCGTGATCGCGCTGGCGATCGGAAAGATCCGCCTGCATAAAGACATTGATAGCCGCCTGCGGGCTAGCTTGATCGAAACGCTCTCGCCGCACCTTCCAGAAATCCCTTATTTGCTTGATCCAAATTATGAACCGCCGTTGTAACCTGCTCCCGGAAGCCGTCGGGCCGGCGCTTAATCAACGTTCGTTCTCAGGCGCTCTGGTCGCGACAGGCAAGGGCATTAACGTCCATTTAGATCACTGCCAAAGTACTATTGGTAAGCTGGTTCTTGTGCCCAGAATGACTTGCACGGGCCGAATCGAATGCATAGGGGGCCGGCGAACACACCTTTAAAATCCCAGCATCAAAAGCGATGGTGTTTGCGTATGTTTAAGCTGACGTGATCGCTCTTGATGATGGAGTTCGGTAGAGGCCATGTCGTAAGTCTCATTGAGAGCGCATAAGACCAGTAGAAGGAGAGATCATTGGTCAGTGCTCGCTTGTGACATCGCTTGATGATTGAAAAAAGGTGGGAGGTTTTTACCTATTGGCGGCTGAGCTGAAAGCGCGAGTGGGCTGGCCAAAGTGAGCCGAGGAAAACGTAGTGTCAGGGGGTATCTGACCACTACTCTTACTGGCTCTGTGGCATGACTCGATCGCTGCGGCGTATGATTTCGCCGCCTCCCCCGAGAACCTGAAGTGGGGAACGACTGCCAAGGATGCCATCGTGACCCCTATTTTTCGCCCTGAATGCCCTGACTATCTTCTTCCATATCTTGCAAATGGCCCCCATGAACTGGGACAGCGTTGGGGGCTTGAAGGGTATGACGGCAGCCGTTCGGACGATGTTACGAGAAAGTTCAGACGCAGATTGGTGGAGGACTTAGTTCAGGTTTTTGGGCCGATCTGCTGTTATTGTGAGAGCTATGCTCATCCCGGGAGTGGCGTGATAGAGCGTCACCGGCCTCGAAGTGGCGTACGCGGAGAGCATCCCTATCAGCACCTTCATTCGGATTGGCGAAACATTTATTGGGCATGCCCGGTCTGCGATCGATATAAGGGAAATCGGTTTCCCCTGATGGGCTCGCCGCTGCCCGAGCGTCCCTATTTGGAAACAGTTGAGTTTGAGGAACCCGGGTTATTGGATCCTTGTCGAGACAATCCAGACGAGCATCTAGAATTCTCTGAAACGGGTGAGGTGTCTCCACTTAGCGTTCGTGGTGACATCACCATTAAGCTCCTTGATCTAAACCGGCGTCAATTGATCCAGACTCGATTCGAGCAGGTACAGCTACTGCAGAGCACGGGCAGGATACATTCAGTCGACGAGCATCCAGCACACAGGGCGGTATGGCGCCAGCTTGGAGAGGCGGGGAGACATCAAGCTCCTTCTTATGGCTTTCCCGGTGAGGTTCCAAGGCGCCAACAGGATTTCGATCGCCACAAGGAAGAGTCGCCTGTTGAGATAATCGACACTGAATCCAAGAAAGGCATGGAGGCCTACCTTGCAAAAGCGCAATACGTGACACGGCTGGAGATCAAAAATTATGGGCCTATCCATCATCTGGATCTCAATCTAGAAGTGCAAGAGGGGTCGAATGCACCTTGCTATGCTTTGCTCGGTGAGAATGGTGTAGGTAAGAGCACCGTACTCAAAGCGCTAGCTTTGACGCTATCGGGTGAGGCGTACTCGAAAGCCCTTCGCCGCACGAGCAACCAATTACTGGCGACCGGAGCGCATGAGGGCTCGGTTGTTGTAACTTTGGTAGGCGGTGATCAGGTCTCGATGCGTTTCAAACGCAACAAAAAAATTGAGTTTAGTAACGAGCACTCTCGTTCACTCGTCGTGGCGTATGGCGCCACTCGGCTTTTGGCGACTGCGCGCCATAAATCAAAGCCCGGAAAGGATCACGCGAAGATCGACAACTTGTTCGACCCCTTCTTACCAATCAGCGATCCTACCGAGTGGCTAAAGCATTTGGGTCGCGATCGTCTGGACGAGGTCAACGACGTCCTTCGTAAGTTGATGCCCAAGGATCACCAGGTACAAGTCATGGTATCCGACGATGGTGCTATGCACCTCAACGTAGGTGGTGTCGATGGGCGTCAGCTTCGTGAGCTCAGCGATGGGTATCAGTGCATGATCGGCATGGCAGTAGACATCATGCATGTGCTTTCACAGTCAGGGGCTGCGCTTGATTCGTCAGAGGGAATCGTCCTGATTGATGAACTCGGCAACCACTTCCACCCTGCTTGGCGCCTCCAGTGCCTGCCAGCACTACGCGAAGCCTTCCCCGGAGCTCAGATCATCTACAGCACCCATGACCCTCTTTGCCTCCGTGGCTTGAAGGAGGGCGAGGTAGCGGTGCTGCGTCGAGACAGACTCAATCATATCTACGCGCTGGAGAATCTTCCTAGTGTCGCCAATTTCAGAGTTGATCAGCTCCTTACCTCCGAGCATTTCGGACTGCGGAGCACGGTCGATCCGGAGCTCGAAACCAAGATAGAGGCGTACGAAGAGCTCTTAAGTAAACCAGCGAGATCATACGAAGAAGAGCAAGCGCTTGCTGACTTGGTGGCTGACCTCACTGACACCCGTTATCTAGGCGGCAGTCGCCGTGAGCGAATGGCCTTGCAGATGCTCGACACAACAGGCGCACTGGACATACCGGTAAATGCAGCGGTGAATGTAAAACAATTCACCGATTCGACGGTGTCGAAGCTCAAATTTCTCATGCAGCAGGTCACGCCGCTGGCGGATGGGGGCGGGTACAAGCAATGATTAAGATCACGCGCCCAAGGGATAGCGCACCAGCAGATTTGATACGCAGGGGGCGTGCTGAGCTGAGGAAAAACTTAGCGCTCGAACCTAAGAAGCGGGTTTTCAAAGAGTATGGCTCAACGGCGGTCAGGGAAAGGCTGGCAGAGCTATTCGGTCGCAAATGCATGTTCTGCGAGTCGCTGCTGGCAGGAACGCAGTCCGGTGATGTGGAGCACTACAGGCCAAAAGGTAAGGTGGTCGTCACCGTCAAAACGGCGAAAGTTGCAGCAGAGGTAATCCCCGGATATTTCTGGTTGGGAGCTAAATGGCCGAACCTGTTGTTGTCATGTTCAGATTGCAATCGACCCAGAACACAGGATGATTTTGATGGCAATGCTCGGGTAATCGGTAAGGCCAACTTTTTCCCGTTGGTCGACGAGACCAAGCGAGCAAAAGGGACATGGCGGGTTCGCCAGGAGGAACCACTGCTGCTTAATCCCTGCATTGATGATCCCGCAGAGCACCTAGTGTTCCTGGAGGACGGGCGTGTGGAGGCGCGCGTGATTGACGGTGTGCCAAGCGCAAAAGGTACGGCCAGCATCTACTACCTGGGACTGGCTCGCGCGGAGCTACTTCAGATGCGCGCACGCCATGGTCGGATGGTTCGTGCTGCAATTCGTCACACGCTAAGTGCCTTGAAGGAAGGCCGTGATCCTGGTGCCGATTTGGAAGACCTCGAAGCGTTCTTGATGCCTAAGGAACCATACGTCGCGTTCAGTCGCGTACTGATCTACAAGTACATGAGAGAACATCTCGCAGCGCTGGGTTTGTCGGTTTGAGTCGGGCGTCGTCGCTGATTGGTTGTTGCCACTGCTGATCATTGGCTAGTGCTTGGAGTTGGCACATTGATAAGCACACTGTGGCTTTGCCGCATCGAACACCGCGACCACTTGGGCCTACGCTCTCTCAGTACCGGCGCGTATGTCCAGAGGCTGTTAGCAAGCGAGATAGGTGTATTCGCCATCCGCTCACTCAAATGCAGCGCTAACCCATATTGAGCTTCGCCTGAAAGGATCCGAAGGAGTGGTTATGGCAGGGGTCTACCAGCATTTCATACCGCGTTTTTTGCAAAAAGGATTCCGAGCCCCAGGCACTGGTGGGGAGGTGCGCAGCTGGCTGTACGACCGGCGTCGAGAGCCTAGGAAAACAAACCTCAAAGCTATCGGGATGGAAGGGCATTTCTATGCGGTAGAAACCGAGCCAGACCTTGATGACAAAATCACGATAGTCGAGGAGAAAGTTTATGCCCCTTTGATCGACCGGCTTCGGCGAGGTGAGCTCGATGGTCAAAGCGTTAGCGCCATACCAGATCTGCTAGCCCACTTTGAAATTCGCAGCCGTCATGTGCGGCACAATATGGAGTCTGCCGGGGATGCGTGCATCAGCGGCATTCTAAAACGCATGGCTGATCCAGGCACTCTTGCTCAGCTACTCAGGCCCCATCTGCACATGGAGTCCCCAGCTATCGATCAAGTCATCAGAGAGATGCCCAACGCCGATCAGGTCAAGCAGGTACTGGCGGGGCGTCCAGATCTGCTAGCAGGGTTCTTCGATGCAGTGGTTCCGATGGCAGCAGCACAGATTGCGGCATTGCTGCCAAGTACCAAGAATCATGTCTCACAAGCGGTGAGGCAATGCCACATCAATGTGATGTCCGAATCGGTTGCCCCCGCAATGCGAGCGGATCGCTTCAGGTCACTGAGCTATAGCTTGGAGAGCTATGCACCTGGTGATCTTCCACTAGGTGACTCCATCGTGCTCTTCCATGTGAAGGCGCAAAGGGCATTCAGTCCGTTTCTCGACAAGGCTGACGAGCTCGTACACGTCGTTCTTCCCCTCGCATCCAATTTGTTCCTCCTGGGCACCGCTGATGGTTACCAGGGCCCCCCAACCTATGACATGCCGAGGGAGATTGCTCGCTGCTCCATGGACTACTTCATCGCAAGTGACGCCAAACCGCACCTGGCTGACCTGAGATGTGAAATTGGCTCTAACGCTCAATGGGTCTCTGAAGCTGAGGTGAGTTGCATCATGGAGGAGGTCATCCAGAAGCTCATGCAAGGGTAGAGCTGATAAGGTTACATCCTTTTAAGACTGGAAGAGTCCTCCCAGTAATCATCTTGATGGTGGCGTTACCGTGGGGCTTGAGCGCTTGAGGCACTCCTAGATAAAACGGCCCTGGTAAGGGGGCCGCTTACTGTCGCGAACGGCCAAGTATCCTGCGTTTACTCGCTGGCTAGGCGGCCCTTCCTCCTTCCTCGGCTCCATCCTCCACCAACTTGTTCCGATCTATCGGACGCAGATTCTTAATGAAGCTGGATACGGAGTGCTCAGGCGCGCGGATCAGATCCAGCGCATGTCCTTTATGGGCGAACATGAGGACGCGGGCCATGCTCACGTAGAATTTGTAAGTGGTGGCGACATCTTCATGACCCATCTGCCGGGTGAGCGCTTGAGCGGCAGCCAGGTAGAGCACCTCTAGATTCTCCGTTAGCAGGCGATCACCGAAGAAGCCTATGAGGTACTGGGTCGGCCACCAGTGCCTGGTCTGGTAGAAATTGATGTGAGACCTGAAATTGCTGTCGATCTTCGCGGCGTTGTTCTTCGCATCGTGCGTTCGGGACGCAATCCTGTCGACATCGACGGGTATCCCCCGGGAGGTCAGAAACAATACATCGGGCGGACAGTCTTGTTTGAACCGCTTCTTGTAGAGCTGTTTACGAACGCCATAGTGGGGAATGATGTAGTTCTCTTCGAGGGCTTTAAGATCATCCATGTGTATGGTGATCTCACGATCCTTGCCTCCTTTGCTGTTGTAAACCGTGTATTGCGTGGTCACATCTCCCTTATTCATATTCGAATACGGCATGATGTGCTTGTTCGCGGCATTACCCAGATACGGGAATCTGACCAAGTCCATAGGACGCATCGCGGTACCTAACGCGAGAAGAAAAATAGACGCATATACGGGGTCTGAGTACGATTGCAAAAGCAGCTTGATTTCATCGTCAGTGATCAGGAAATCGTACTGTTTCTGCCGACTTTGCTTGTCCAAAACTCGGATGTTATTCGAGTTGATTCTCGACGTACCAATTCGATTGATGTAGTTGAGCATCCGCCCACTACGGAAATTTGCGCGCCACGTTCGGGTCGTCACATCGACATTGGTCACATAGCCGTGTTCGTTTAGCCACCTGAAGAAGTTCAGGAGCACTTTAGCGTCTTCGAAGATGGTTTCAGAGGACGGCTTCAGAGAGTTTTTTTCGAGCCGTTCAAGCTGGCGGTGCACCTGCCATCGGCGGATGTCCCTGTTGTCCGCTAAGGCATGGTAGTACTCCAGATCAACGTTCTTCATTTTCGGCTGTGTCGACAGGAACCGGTAGAACATCGAAATAAGAGTCGCGTAACGTGTTGAGGTCGCTATCGATGACCGGGTGTGTTTATACAGAAATAGGTTGGGGTGGCTCAGCAATAACTGCTTGTTCTTCCGCTGGGCGACCAGCACACAGTGCGTAACTTCCATCCCCAGCTCTACGCTGTTGTAAGTGAGCTGCTTGGTCTTGATTTGCAGACCGGCATTGACGCTAGACGAATGCGTTTTGTCAATCACGATCAGTCTCCGGCTGGGACTTTGAAGAAGACGAGCTCGTCCAGGCCCCAGGTCATGCTGGGCGCATCGGCATTATCGGCTGCCCGGATCTCCTGCTCGGGTAAAGCGTTGCGCTGATAGATGAACACCCTTTGCGCCTTTCGCTCAGTGTCCAGCAGCATGTAGGGAACGTGCAGCGATTTCTTGAAGGCGGCGGGAATGTGCTTGATGAAGTTGTTAATCTCTGCCCGGGAGAACAATGGCAACCGTATTATCAAGCAGGTTTCACCAGGTAAGGCCGCGTATTGCGAGGCAAAATTTCTGAATCTGGAGATGTACCTGTCTGCAAAGAGAACCACGTGTACATCGGGCATAGATGTAAAGCGTGCAAACTTTTCCCTGATGGCCATGAGCTCCGCTTCCTTAGCATCCTCAAAATCATCCAGGCTTTTCGTGCGTTGGTAGTGGATGCACAACTGCTCGATGTCGACATCGTAAATTATTTTGTTCTGACTCGATGTGCTCTGAAGCGGTGCTTCCCGCTGGGAAGCTGCTGCCAGCTTGAGCTCCAGTATGGAGTTCTTCTTCATGAGCTCGACCGCATGAAGGGTCTGTTTCTCCAGGGACTTGCGCAGCTGATTGCTTTCGAACATGGCGATGTCATCGTTCATCAATGTGCTGATGTGGCTGTTGATGGCCCTGGCAATCTCCTTGTCTCGCTCCACCAGAACCTGATCAAGGCGTGCCTTCCACTTCGCGTCAACGGCATTGATAGTGGCTTGAGTTTCCACCTTGGCCTTGGCCACTGTGCCATCCACAAGATCTGATACGTCTTTCTTACCAGCGATGTAAGGCTTGAACTCTGAGTAGTAGCGATCAAGCGCTTGGCGAGTAATGCCGGCCCGTTGAGCTACCTCCACCAGTTTAAGTTTGTGGGTGGCGCCGGACGTGTAATGCGAGACGATGATGTCCTTGATGACCTGCCGACGGTCAGATTGAGCCGCCGCCTGTGCAAGCAACACATCCGGGCTATGTTCATCTGCAGCGGCTTGTACCGGGACTTTGGCATTTTTCGCTATAGGACTGATCTTAGACATGGCGCACCTCAATGTGCCTCGACGCCGAGTGTCCGGTGCTGATGAGGTTATTCAGGTGACCTTCGCTCGTCGCAATACGACGCAACAGTTCGGATTCCGCCTTGGGCGCGAGCTTCCCGCGAGCGTTATCCAGCACCGCTTCGTAGAACTGGATATTGTCCGCCAATGCTTGCTTGGCTGAGCCCAGCATCACGATCTTTTTGCACTCCAGCTTGCAGTTGCCAGGGTCTGGCATGATCAAGCCCTCGTCGAACTGCCTTCCTTCCAGGCAAGGGGGCAGATTCGACGGAGTGAAGCGCTCGCCTGAGAGGCAATACGTGCCCAAGGCGGTACGGCGGATGAAGAGGGGCTCTCCGGCCTTCAGCAGGTGGCTGACATACGAGACGACGGTCACCTTGAACTGCTGACCTGCAAACTCATCCGGACGCTTGAGGATTTGCTTGTAGATACGCTCTGCAGCAGCCCCCGAATGACCAAGCCGCAGGCCGGCAACGATGTTGTGAAACTCCCGGGCGTAGTTCTGCTCAATCGCCAGGGCGACGCTGCGCACCATGAGCGGATTTCGCGCGATGTACCGAAGCGTCATCGCATAACTTTTGTGCCCGAACAACGCACGGATGATGTCGATGTTGCGCTCATCTCGGTTGATCAAGATCTCAGCAATGGTCTTTCTGAATCTGTGGCAATGCAGCCGCTCGATGGGCAACACATTCTTGAGCTGCTCAATCACTGACGTGATCTGGGAGGGAGTGGCTCTGTTGACGACTTTGGTCGACTTCATAGCCTGGAACAGCCAACCTTCCATCACAAACGGTGGGATTGATCGCAACTGCTCATACTTGCGTATCATTTCGCCGACAAATCGGGGTAGGGGAAGGACATCTTCTTCCCCATGCTTTGGACTGGCGGCAGTCTTCCAGCGAGTGATCTTCAGCCAGTAGTCGCCGTTATGGTCTGTCGTAACATGGGAAAAATGCATTGCTGCCAATTCACCTTTACGGGCACCAGTCACCATTGCGACGAGGATGAAGATCGAGTTGCGAATGCCGTCTAGAACCTTGCTGTAGCCGGTGTGCCAGCTGTAGGTCAGATGGGGTAGGCCATCCTTAAGATGCCTGTTCACATGAGGCTTCATCACCTGTTTCCCATCGATTTCGATGGTGCACAATGCTTCAAGCTCTAACAGAGGCTCACGTCGAGTGACCACGCGATCCTTCAGGAATGCGAATCGGCTTTCTACCAAGTAATCCTTGAGTGCTTCTGCTTTGGGCATAACGCGCTCCAGCCAGAAGAACGTATATTCCATGAGGACTTCCAGATCCTCCTCCGAATACGCGATCCAGCTTTCTATTGCGCCGTTGAAGCGATTCTGTACAACTTCCTTTCGGCGCTCGGGGATGTCGATATGCTCTGACGAGACATCCAGCCGAAGCGCTTCTGGGAGCAGCTTCTGTTCGGATAGTCTGGCCCAGAAGCGCAGATGCTTGAAAAGCGCAAAATAGTGGTGTTTCGCAGTGCTCGCCTTGGCCCGCTCAAAGGCCAGGTTAATCATCGGCATTGAGATCAGGGCGATATGCTGAGGCTCGGCGGTGAGGCCGTTGTCTTTGAAGATGTACTGTTCGACGATTGCGTACTCGTTGCCAAAAGCCTTGGTAGTGGTGTTCGAGCGGATATAACTGAACGGCGAGAACGCAGGGATGGTGTGATACGTCAGCGCGCGTTTGAGGTCATTAGAGCCTGGGAGCTCACGATCAAATCGGATGTTGTTTGGATGCGCGTGGGGCCCGTGAGGCAATGACCACATGGCATCCCCATAGCTAACACCGTTGCTAACCGGGAAGTCCTCGCCCATCTGGGCGATCTTGTTGGCCAACGACATCGATGGCTGCGACGCCTTGGACGTCAGCTCCTCTTGAAGTGCGTCAAGCTCCTCCAGAAGGGCCTCCGAGTAGTCTTCATCGATGTCATCCAGGATCGCTTGAGCGTCTGCATCGATAATATTTTGGGCGGCCTCGGTGTCTTCGGCTGCATCGGTGTCGTAGCCGGATTTGTCGCGTGCTTGCTTCGGCTGCCCAGGTTTTTTGGCTTTGGCTTTGGCTTCTGCTTTTGCTTCTGGTTGAGCGCGTTCCTGGCTGACCTCGGCAGTGGTCGCTGGCGGGCTTTGCTCGTCTTCGATCAGGGTGCCGTCAGACTGAATCGAGAAGGAGGTCAGATTTTTATTAGGCATTGTGCACCTCACTTTCAAAGATGATTTCCAACAGATCGAGGTCGCGCGGGAGCAGCGGGCCATTGTTACGGCGGTAGCGAGCGGCTTGCTTGATCTCGTCGTAGTCACCCCATTCGTCGAGGATGAACCTGATAGCTTCTTGCTCTTTCACAAACCGAGAAGAGAATCCGCCGGCGCCAGTTTCCAGCAGCTCGCTCAGGTGCGCATCACGCTCCATCAGGTACGGCAGGGAGTCCTGGAAAATCCGAAGTTGAGAGCAGAAAATGCACTCCTTGATCTTCCAGCACTTCTTGCCGGTCGTGGCGATGATCTCGGAGCCGACCCAATTCGGCTTGGTTTGATCCGCGCAGCCCCACATCGCCTTGAGTTGTCCCGGGATATGGAAAACCTTCCACATGGCTGCGGCCAGCGCCTGGGCGTGCTTGCTGAGCATCCCTTTGAATCTACGGGCCCGCAGCAGCTCAATGATGGCCTCCAGCTCACTACGCAAGCGCTGCAGGCGTTCTTGGTGAGCGGCTGCAGAGTTGTCGTAGAACATATCCGTCGTGTCTCGACTTTCATGGCCCATAGTCATGGATAGCAGCGCAATGGGGTTGTCCCGCTTCTTATAAAGAAGCCAGGTGGGGCGCAGGCGTCGAGTCAGTTCACTGGCACTCGTCAGTCTCTTGCCGTTCTCCACGACTTCGTACTGCTGAAGGAAATGTTGCACACAGACGCGGAACGTCTTGGGATGAGCGATCGAAGTCAGGCGGCCACCCCGGCTCCAGTCCTCTCTCAGGCGCAGGCAGAGGAACAGCGGGTTCATCTGGTCTTCCGTCATGTCCACTGGGATCTGATCGATCGGGTAGGGGGACAAGGGAGCGGCCAGGTGCTTGGCCAGCCGGATCAGGTTGTAGAAGGAGTAAGGATCATCGCCACTTGTGGGGATCTCAATGCGTTTAGCTGAGAAGTAAGGCTTGTCATTACCCTGAGAGCGTGCTTTCTCCGCGAACACGACCTTAACTGCCTCATCAATGGTGCCGGTCAGGAGATGCTCGAAATTGTCCTTATCCAGCGAGAGGGCTGTCTCTTTGTTCCACCCCGACTGGAACATCATGAAGAGCAGGATGGCGGTCATGTCGACAACAGTCGGGTAGTAGTAACCAAGCACTTCGTCGACCATAGGTAGGAACAGCGACTCTTCACGGTTCGCGACAGTGAACCGGTACAGAAGCAGCTTGATAACGTCCTGGCAGCCCACCCCGTAAACATTCAGATTTTTTCTGCGCAGCTCGTTGTAGAGGTAATCCAAAGACATCTCGAACGGGTAGCCGTGAGTGAGGAAGGTCTTGATCACGCGGTGGTAGTCAGGCTGCCAGTAGCTCATGGGAATGCCCGCAAGGGGATCTTCCCCCGTGTCGAACGAGGGAAGACTTCTCAGCTCCCGTTCGTAGATCGCTCTTAGGCGTTGCAGCGCCGTTTCGGGCGTGAGCGAAAGCTCGCGAAGTTCCGGATCCGTGCATTCAGAGAGTCGCTTCAGCCACACTTGTTTTTTTGGCTTGATGTCGTTCACACGCTGATAGTGAAAGGACTGCAGCATCCTGACCCGAGTCCGAACTGGGAACACTTGGTCGTTGATCTCATCGGCAGTATATGGCTGGACGCTTTCCACCACTTCGCGGAATAACATTTTGTTCCAGAGGACGTTGACGTGCGTGGTCAGCGCCTCCTCCAGGGAATAGAGGCCCTCGGGGGACAAAGGCGGGTTTTTCCCCATCTTGGGCGGCATGGGCACGATCGGCAGCGTCAGCAGCGGAAGCTTGCCGGTTTCTTCCGGTACGACTTTGGCTGCGGTTTTGAAAATTTCCGGCTTGGCGGATGTATCGCCTAGGTCTTTTACGTACTCGATGTAGCGATTGAAAATCTCCGCGTTGATGTCCGTGTACATCTTGATATGCAGAGGTTCGGGGTTGTTCGAGTTGTGAAGGTGCGCGAAGTCCACAAAGAGGCCGATAGCATCGCGCAGCAGGTAAGCCCGTGCGTGGTTTCTGGCAGGGCAATAAAGAAGGAACAACCAATGAAGACATGCGCAGACGTTGCTGGTTGGATCGTAGTTAGGGTTACCCAGGTATGAGCATTCCACCTTCCGGCCAGTGGAGGTCACCACTTCGGTAATGCTGTGGTCGAAGGCAGACATCAGTTGCTGCCTCCGGTTTGGCTGGTTTCTGAGTTGGCCTCTGTGTTGTTTTTTGTGGGCGAGTGACGCTGGACGTGAGATTGCCAGGCCTCTGCTACACGGGCCTTGAGGTCTTCCAGGGTGCCATCATTGATTAGATGCAGATCGCCAGGTGCTTGGGCCACGCCGAGCTCTGAAGAATGAGCATTGATCTTCTGCAGGTTCGGTCTGGTGATGTGCCAGATCTCACCGTTGTGCGCTCGAAGGAACGCTGCTTCGTTTTCAAAGCGGATGTCCTTGAAGATGATTGTTCTCGCATTGACCGGGATCTGTCCGCGCGGGGTCGGCTTGCTGACAGGGCGGTGGCTGCGCAGGGCATCAAAGTCCGGGTACAGGTCGTAAGCGTGACGTTTAAGCAGCGCTACGGCATCGGCAGGGGAGAGGCCCCAGTAGCTATCGAGAGTCTCGTAGGAATCTGAGTTCCAGACCTGGTCGTCGCTGAAATCGAAAATCGCCTGAGCTGCCAGCAGGAACGTAGCGTCTGGGGCGCTGAGGTTTGCGGGTGTTGCGGGGGGTTGTGGGCGTTCTGGGGGATTGATCTCCCTGGCAGCTCTCATTAGCCAATGGTCTGCGTTATGATGGCGCATCCATTCAGTACCCACCGTTTGAAAGAACTCGCGAGGCGAACGGCCCCAGAGCTCGATGGTTTCTTCCTTAATGTCGTCCTGCCACGCCTCTGCGTCTGTCAGGCCGAACAAAGCTTGGCACCCCACCTTGAGTGGGTCAGCCAGAGCGAAGGCGGCGACCCCCGGAATGCTCAAAAGCATTGAAGCGACGGTGTCTTTGCCAGATCTGGCTAAGGCGGCTAGGCCGATAATGGTTCTCACGGTGTACTCCTGTTTTCGGCTCAAGCCCTGTGGGCTGGGGATTTGAGCACGTTTACCTTTTAGTGAAAAGGGTTATAATTTTCTGATGTTGACGTTTTTGAAAAACCGAAAACAAGATTCGACATACGCCTATCAGGGTGGCGGTCGCGGTTTGTCGCTGGAACGCATCGCCACGCTGGAGACTTTCGTCCAGGGCGACCTGCGTCCGGATCTGACGCTGATTTTTGATCTGCCGGTGGAAATCGGCCTGGCCCGCGCCAGCGCCCGTGGCCGTCTGGATCGTTTTGAGCTGGAAGGTCGAGCGTTTTTCGAAGCGGTACGCAATGCGTTTCTCGAACGCGCCGAAGCCGACCCGGCGCGCTATGTGCGCATCGATGCCGGTCAGCCATTGGTCAAGGTTCAGCAATCGCTGGATACTCTGATTCCGAACTTGCTGGAGCTGATTCGTGGCTGAGGCCTATCCATGGCAGGACAGCCTCTGGCAACAACTGGCCGGACGTAGTCAGCACGCCCACGCGTACCTGCTGCACGGCCCGGCCGGGATCGGCAAGCGCGCGCTGGCCGAGCGCCTGATGGCCAGCCTGCTCTGTCAGCGTCCGACGCCCGAGGCGTGCGGCGAATGCAAGTCCTGCCTGTTGCTCAAGGCCGGCAGCCATCCGGACAATTACATCCTCGAGCCGGAGGAGGCCGACAAGGCGATCAAGGTCGATCAGGTGCGCGATCTGGTCAGTTTCGTGGTGCAGACTGCGCAACTGGGCGGGCGCAAAGTGGTGCTGATCGAACCGGTGGAGTCGATGAACATCAACGCCGCCAACGCACTGCTCAAGAGCCTTGAGGAGCCTTCCGGCGATACTGTGCTGTTGTTGGTCAGTCATCAGCCGAGCCGTTTGCTGCCGACGATCAAGAGTCGCTGTGTGCAGCAGGCGTGTCCGCTGCCCGGTGAGGCCATGAGCCTGCAATGGCTGGCGCAGGCGTTGCCGGAGTGCTCTGAAGAGGAGCGCGTCGAATTGCTGGCGCTGGCCGCCGGCTCGCCGTTGATGGCGGTCAGCCTGCAGTCCCAGGGCGTGCGCGAACAGCGGGCGCAGGTGGTCGAAGGGGTAAAGAAGCTGCTCAAGCAACAGCAGTCGCCAACGCAACTGGCCGAAGAGTGGAAAAACATTCCGATGCTGCGCCTGTTCGACTGGTTCTGCGACTGGTCGAGCTTGATCCTGCGCTATCAACTGACTCAGGACGAAACCGGCCTCGGTCTGACCGACATGCGCAAAGTCGTGCAGTACCTGGCGCAGAAAAGCGCCCAGGGCAAAGTCCTCGATATTCAGGACTGGATTCTCGCCCAACGGCAGAAAGTCCTGAGCAAAGCCAACCTCAATCCGGCACTGCTGCTGGAAGCGTTGTTGGTGCAATGGGCGGGATTGCCTGGTCAAAGATAAGAATGTGTACCTAGACTCTGAGCATCAGCAGTGGAGGTCAACATGAATGAAGCCATCAGCCCGGGGCCGCGCAACGGCATCCTGTCCCTGACCATCAAGGACAAATCGGTGCTTTACGCCGCCTACATGCCGTTCATCAGGAACGGTGGCCTGTTCATCCCGACCAACAAGAGCTACAAGTTGGGCGACGAGGTGTTCATGCTGCTGAACCTGATGGACGAGGCGGAGAAGATTCCGGTGGCCGGCAAGGTCGCCTGGATCACCCCCAAAGGCGCCCAGGGCAACCGCGCCGCCGGTGTCGGCGTGCAATTCAACGAAGGCGACAACACCGCCCGCAGTCGCATCGAAACCCATCTGGCCGGAGCACTGAAGTCCGACCGTCCCACTCATACGATGTAAGTAGCCGTCTCTTTTATGCTCGTAGATTCCCATTGTCACCTTGATCGCCTCGACCTCGCCGCCCATGACGGTTCGCTGGATGCTGCACTCGATGCTGCGCGCCAGCGCGGGGTAGGGCACTTTCTGTGCATCGGCGTGAGTGCCGACAATGCCGCTGACGTCAAAGCCCTCGCCGATCGTTATGACGACGTCGATTGCTCGGTCGGTGTGCATCCATTGGATGTGCAACCGGGCGCCGCGCCGGCGCTCGACTGGCTGTTGCACGAACTCAATCACCCGAAAGTGGTGGCGATCGGCGAAACCGGTCTGGATTATCACTACGAACCGGAAGCCGCCGAGCTGCAGCAGGAATCCTTCCGCCTGCACCTGCAAGCCGCCCAGCAGACCGGTAAGCCGGTGATCATCCACACCCGAGGCGCCCGCGCCGATACCCTCGAGCTGCTGCGTGAAGCGGCGTTGCCCCAGGCCGGTGTGCTGCATTGTTTCACCGAAGACTGGGACATGGCCAAGGCCGCGCTGGACATGGGTTACTACATTTCCCTGTCGGGCATCGTCACTTTCCGCAATGCCGACGCCCTGCGCGATGTGGCCAGCAAGGTGCCGGCCGATCGCCTGCTGGTCGAGACCGATTCGCCGTATCTGGCGCCGATCCCTTATCGCGGCAAGCCGAACCTGCCGCAGTATGTGCGCGAAGTGGCAGAGTTTCTGGCGATGCTGCGCGGAGAAAACTATGAGCGGTTTGCCGAGCAGACCACCGAGAACTTCAAGCGGCTGTTCCCGTTGGCCCATGTAAAAGCCTGAATCGCAGGCAAAAAAAACCCGGGTTCTGGGGGGTGAATCCGGGTTAAGACCATTAGGAGTAAAACAAAGGCACGCGGTCCCTTGGTACCTTTATCGGCACGGCACTTGGGGGAGATGCCGTCCGACAGTTCAAGTATTGATCAGTCTGGCGTGCAGTCCAGTTGGCCGGTCGGGGTTTTTAAACAAATTTGGAATACATGCGCTTCAGATGAGTTCTCATTGCGCCACAAACGTTCCCGAAATGAACAACAAACACAGATATGGTCGGATGATCCGTGCATTTTTGCGCAAGTTAGGCATAATACGCGGCTTCGAATTTTGACCCCTACAGACCTTTTCTTATGCACAAAGAACCTCGTAAGGTCCGTGAGTTTCGTCGCCGCGAGCAAGAAATTCTCGATACCGCGCTCAAGCTGTTCCTCGATCAAGGTGAAGACAGTGTCACCGTCGAGATGATTGCTGATGCCGTGGGTATCGGCAAAGGCACGATCTACAAGCACTTCAAGTCCAAGGCCGAGATCTACCTGCGCCTGATGCTCGATTACGAGCGCGATTTGAACGAGCTGCTGCATTCGGCCGATGTCGACAAGGACAAGGAAGCGCTGTCCCGTGCCTACTTCGAATTCCGCATGCGTGACCCGCAGCGCTATCGCCTGTTCGACCGCCTCGAAGAGAAGGTCGTAAAAGGCAATCAGGTGCCGGAAATGGTCGAGGAGCTGCACAAGATCCGTGCCTCGAACTTCGAACGCCTGACCCTGTTGATCAAGGGCCGGATCAGCGAAGGCAAGCTCGAAGACGTGCCGCCGTACTTCCACTACTGCGCATCCTGGGCGCTGGTGCACGGCGCGGTGGCGCTGTATCACTCGCCGTTCTGGAGCAATGTGCTGGAAGATCAGGAAGGTTTCTTCCAGTTCCTGATGGACATCGGCGTGCGCATGGGCAACAAGCGCAAGCGCGATCCGGAAATCCCAAGCAGCTGAGCCATTCAGCTGCCTTATTGCGCCATGATTTCGCTACATGGCGCAGTAGCGCAGGAATATACTCAGGCATAGGGCTTGCTAAAACTTGATTTGTGAGTCAAGTTTTAGTCGCTCGATTTTCTATCGCCGGAGTGATCATGATCGTTGACCGTCAAGGCAGGCGTTTTCGCAATTTGCGCATCAGCCTGACCTCAGCCTGCAATTACGCCTGTACCTACTGCGTGCCTAACGGCAAGCGGTTGGTGGCTGCGCAGGATGAACTGTCGGCCGAGGCCATGGCCCGTGGCGTGGCTTATCTGATCGAAGCCGCTGGCATCGAACGCTTGCGCATCACCGGTGGCGAGCCGCTGGTCAGCCCCAAACTCGAATCTTTCATGAGCGCCGTCGGCAAGATGGGCCTGGAAGACATCAGCCTGACCACCAACGGTCAACTCCTCGCGAAAAAGCTGCCGCTGCTGGTGGATGCCGGTCTGCGCCGGATCAACGTGTCCCTCGATACCCTGGATGCCGGCGCCTTCCGCAGCATCGCCCGTGGCGGCGATCTGCCGACCGTGCTCGATGGCATGGACCAGGCAAAAGCCGCCGGACTGAAGATCAAGGTCAACATGGTGCCGTTGCGCGGGCAGAACCTGGATCAGGTGATGCCGCTGCTCGATTACTGCCTGGAGCGCGGCTACGAGTTGCGCTTCATCGAGTTGATGCGCATGGGCCACCTCGCCACCGACTCCAATGCCTTCCTGCAACAGTTCGTCAGCCTGCAGCAACTGCTGAGCCTGATTGGCGAGCGCTACGAGTACGCCCAGGCCGATGCGCCGGTGGATGCCACGGCTGTGCGCTACGCGATCCCGGGGCTGGGCCATTTCGGTGTGATTGCCAACGAAAGCGTGCCGTTCTGCCGAACCTGTTCGCGTCTGCGTCTGTCCTCGACCGGTTGGCTGCATGGCTGCCTGTCGTCGAGCAACCGCCACTATGTCGGCGATCTGCTCGACAAGCCACGTCATCAGGCGTTGCCGGCATTGCAGCGTCTGTTGGTCAAGGCGTTGGGGGACAAGCAGGAAGTGGCGTTCTCCGGTGGCGCTACGGTCATGAAGATTATCGGCGGCTGAACAACCGCTTTCGCGAGCAAGCTCGCTCCCCCATTTCGAGTGCATTCTCCTGTGGGAGCGAGCTTGCTCGCGAATACGATCTTACAATCAACGAATTTCCTGAGCTGGCGCAAAAGCTGCATCCAACGGCCATTCGCCGGTTTTCCGTCACCGGCTTCTGGAGGATGAGGATGCGTAGCCTGGTTTTGCTGCTGGCCGTTTTGGCGCTTGGCGGCTGTATGACTGTCAGCGATATGGCCGAAGGCACTCGCTATCAGATGAGCGACGCGGGGCTGCTGGATCACAGCGACAGCCGGCGGGTGAACAACTTCCGCATTCAGCCGGACTCATTCATCTACATCGCCCAGGGTGCATTCGCGCCGCCGGGTGGTTCCTACCCGCGGCCGAACGTAGTGGCCGAAGAGGCCTTCAAGGGTTTTGTCGAATACTTCCCGATGGTTCGCCGTGCCCGTGCACCGGAAGGCCTCGATCAGGCGTTGGGCGAAGCTCGCGATGCTGGCGCCCACTACCTGCTGTACACCCGTTTCGCCAGGTCTGACGACCGCATCGGCAACTCCGATGAGTGGCTCGATCAGGAAGCCGTGGATCGCCTCGGCATCGACAGCGGCGTGATTCAGATCATGTTGATCGAGACCAGCACCCAGTATTTGATTGATACTGCACGGATCAAGAGTCGTGGCGGTTTACTGACGTTCCACGACAACAAACCGGAAGACCTGATCGGCCCGCCGCTGGCGCAATACGCGCGCAGCCTGCTGGGGATCAGCGACCAATAAACCCAAGGAGTACGCCATGAGTGGCCCGCAAAAAGCCAATGACCTGTTGGGACAGATCCCCAAAACCAAAGGCTTGCCGCCGGTGCACTTGTGGAACCCGGACTTCTGCGGCGACATCGACATGCGCATCGCCCGCGACGGCACCTGGTATTACCTGGGCACGCCGATCGGGCGCAAGCCGATGGTCAAGCTGTTCTCCACCATCATCCGCCGCGACGGCGATGATTACTTCCTGATTACCCCGGTCGAAAAGGTCGGGATCAAAGTCGACGATGCGCCGTTCGTGGCGATTGCCGTGGAAGTCGAAGGCGAGGGTGAGGCGCAGGTACTGCGCTTCACCACCAACGTCGAGGAGACCGCCGAGGCCGGGCCGGAACATCCGATCCGCGTCGAGATCGATCCGGCGACTCAAGAGCCCGCGCCTTATGTGCATGTGCGCAGCAACCTCGAAGCGCTGATTCACCGCAATGTGTTTTACCAACTGGTGGAGCTGGCGGTCAGTCGTGAGATCGACGGGCAACGCTGGTTGGGCGTGTGGAGCGGCGGCGAGTTCTTCCGCATCGGCCTCGAGCCCTGACAATGAATCGAATGTGGGAGGGGGCTTGCTCCCGAAGGCGGTGTGACAGTCACCCTATGCAGTGACTGATGTATTGCCTTCGGGAGCAAGCCCCCTCCCACATTGATCTATGTACATCCGCAAAATCTGATTTGACTCCCAATCATATGATCATTAGCGTGGACACCCATCGCCACCCGCTTTGAGGTCTCCATGTCCAGCAGCTTTCATGCATCAACGGTCGATTGGCTGGGCAGCTGGATTGCCGCCGGCCAGGTCAAGCCGGGGCAGGCGATCAAGGTCGAGGCAGATCTGGGCGAGCAGCTCGGTGTCAGCCGCACGGTGATCCGCGAAGCGATCAAGACCCTCGTCGCCAAAGGCATGCTCGAAGTCGGGCCGAAAGTCGGTACCCGCGTGTTGCCGGTGCGGCGCTGGAATCTGTTCGATCCGCAAGTCGTCGGCTGGCTGTCGCGCAACGGCCTGCCGGAAAACTTCGTCGATGACCTGCTCGACCTGCGCCGCACCATCGAACCAATGGCCGTGCGCTGGGCCTGCGAGCGCGCCACGCTTGAGCAGATTCAGGCCGTGCAACTGGCCTACAACGCGCTGGAGCGGGCTGTCGACAGCGGCATCGATTACAACCGCGCCGACCAGTCCTTCCACGAATGCATTCTGGCGGCCAGCCACAACCAGTTCATCGAGCAAATGGTCCCGGCCCTCGGCGCCTTGCTCGCTGTGTCGTTTGAAGTCTCCGCTGCCGACCCCGATGAACTGCGTCGCACATTACCGATCCACAAGGACATGGCCGACGCCATCGCCACCCGCGATGCCGCGCGCGGGGTGTGGGCCTGCATGACCCTGATCGACAATGCCGACCTGGCGATCAAACGCTTTTACCCGCAGGTGATGGCCGACAAAAAAGCCAGCTGAAAACACACATCCCCCTGTAGGAGTGAGCCTGCTCGCGATAGCGGTGGGTCAGTCACAATCGTCGTCACTGACCCACCGCTATCGCGAGCAGGCTCACTCCTACAGTTAAAACAACAACATGAAGGATTCAATATGCCGTTGACCGCCGTAACCCAACACCGCGCCAAACTCGGTGAAGGGCCATTCTGGGACGCTCCCACCCAAGCGCTGTACTGGGTCGATATCGCCGGCCAGCAAGCGCTGCGGCTAATCGGCAACAACGTGCAGATCTGGCAGATGCCCGAGCACGTTTCGGCTTTCATTCCGTGTGCCAGCGGCGATGCGCTGGTGACCCTGAGCAGCGGCGTGTATCGCCTTGATCTCGATTCCCCCGGCCTCGAACCGCGCCTGACGCTGTTCTGCATCGCCGACCCGCAACCGGGCAACCGGCCCAACGAGGCGCGCTGCGACGCACTGGGCCGACTGTGGCTCGGCACCATGCAGAACAACATCGGCGACAATGGCGAAGACCTGCCGATCGTGCGCCGCTCCGGTGGCCTGTTTCGTATCGATCCCGATCAGCGCGTCACGCCATTGCTGCGCGGTCTGGGGATTCCTAACACCCTGCTATGGAGCGATGACGGCACCACGCTGCTGTTCGGCGACAGCCTCGACGGGGCGCTCAATCGCTATTTCATTCACACCGACGGCAATCTCGGCAGCCCCGAGGCCTGGTACGGCGCAGACGGGCAGGGCGGCCCGGACGGTTCGGCGATGGACGCCGAAGGTTATGTGTGGAACGCCCGCTGGGATGGCAACTGCCTGCTGCGCCTGAGCCCGGAGGGCAAGGTCGAGCGCACAATCGATCTGCCCGTCAGCCGACCGACCAGTTGTGTATTCGGCGGTGAAGACCTGAAAAACCTGTACATCACCAGCGCCCAGAGTCCGCACAACCATCCACTGGATGGCGCGGTGCTGTCGATGCGGGTCGACGTGCCGGGCAAACTCTGCACGCGGTTCGCGGGTTAAATCTCATAATGTGGGATGCAAAATTATATATTGAGATTATTCGGCGGTCGGGTTTATAGTCGGTTCCAGCAGTAACACGCACTCACACTTAAAAAGAACAAAACAGGTGAAGTGATGCAGCGAATCTCTATCGCACTCCTCAGCGGAGTCAGCGTCTCGCAACGGCCCAGCGTCGTTCGCCGCGCCTGCCTGTTTTGTTTTCACAATCTTCCAGACCGGACATCGGCAGATGCCCGGTTTTTTTGTGCTGACGAACAGGAGTCATGATCCATGGCTGAACCTCTTTCCTTGCCGCCGGTGCCCGAGCCGCCGAAGGGTGAGCGCCTGAAAAACAAAGTGGTGCTGCTGACCGGCGCCGCTCAAGGCATCGGCGAAGCCATTGTCGCGACCTTCGCCTCGCAGCAGGCCAGACTGGTGATCAGCGATATTCAGGCAGAGAAGGTCGAGAAGGTTGCCGCCCACTGGCGCGACAAGGGCTACGACGTGCAGGCGATCAAGGCCGACGTTTCGCGTCAGCAAGACCTGCACGCCATGGCCAGACTGGCGATCGAACTGCACGGACGCATCGACGTGCTGGTCAACTGCGCCGGGGTCAACGTGTTCCGCGATCCGCTGCAAATGACCGAAGAAGACTGGCATCGCTGCTTCGCCATCGACCTGGACGGCGCCTGGTACGGTTGCAAAGCCGTGCTGCCGCAGATGATCGAGCAGGGCGTCGGCAGCATCATCAATATTGCCTCGACCCATTCCAGCCACATCATTCCCGGTTGCTTCCCGTACCCGGTGGCCAAGCACGGCTTGCTCGGACTGACCCGGGCGCTGGGCATCGAATACGCGCCGAAGGGCGTTCGGGTCAACGCTATTGCCCCGGGCTACATCGAGACACAGCTCAACGTTGATTACTGGAACGGCTTTGCCGATCCGCACGCCGAGCGTCAGCGCGCATTCGATCTGCACCCGCCGAAACGCATCGGCCAGCCAATCGAAGTGGCGATGACCGCCGTGTTCCTGGCCAGTGATGAAGCGCCGTTCATCAACGCCTCGTGCATCACCATCGATGGTGGGCGCTCGGTGATGTACCACGACTGAGTGGATTGGGTTTCAGGCGATGAACTCCGTCTGAAATCCAATCATCATACGATATGACTATTTTCAACAGGCTTTGCAGCAGTACGTGTCACGCCACCACACCTGTGGCGAGGGAGCTCGCTCCCGCTCGGCTGCGCAGCAGTCGTAAATTCGGGCTGCGCGGTGTGTTTGATTGACCGAGGTAACCGGTTTTAGGGCCGCTTCGCAGCCCAGCGGGAGCAAGCTCCCTCGCCACAAGCTGTTTAATTTGCTCAAAAAAAATAACAAGGAGTCAGCTTATGAAACGTCGTTTCGGGATTCGTACCCTGTGCAGTGCCGCGCTGGCGGTCACCGCGTTCAGCCTGAGCAGCTCGCTGCTGGCTGCCGACACCGTGAAAATTGGTTTTCTGGTCAAGCAGGCAGAAGAGCCGTGGTTCCAGACCGAGTGGGCCTTCGCTGAAAAAGCCGCCAAGGACAAAGGCTTCGAACTGATCAAGATCGCCGTGCCGGACGGCGAGAAAACCCTCTCGGCCATCGACAGCCTTGCGGCCAATGGCGCGAAAGGCTTCGTGATCTGCCCGCCGGACGTCTCGCTCGGCCCGGCGATCATGGCCAAAGCCAAGCTCAATGACCTCAAAGTGATCGCCGTGGACGACCGCTTCGTCGACGCCAACGGCAAGTTCATGGAAGACGTGCCGTACCTCGGCATGGCGGCGTTCGAAGTCGGCCAGAAGCAGGGCAACGCGATGGTCGCCGAGGCGAAGAAGCGCAACTGGGACTGGAAAGACACCTACGCGGTGGTCAATACCTACAACGAACTCGACACCGGCAAGAAGCGCACCGACGGTTCGATGAAGGCGCTTGAAGATGCCGGTCTGCCGAAAGAGCACATCCTGACCGCCGCGCTTAAAACCCTCGACGTGCCGGGCAGCATGGACGCCACCAACTCGGCGCTGGTCAAGCTGCCCAGCGCAGCGAAAAACCTGATCATTGGCGGCATGAACGACAACACCGTGCTCGGCGGCGTACGCGCTACCGAAGCCGCCGGGTTCGCTGCGGCCAACGTGATTGGCATCGGCATCAATGGCACCGACGCCATCGGCGAGCTGAAAAAGCCCAACAGCGGTTTCTTCGGTTCGATGCTGCCTAGCCCGCACATCGAAGGCTACAAGACCGCCGAGATGATGTACGAGTGGGTCACCACCGGCAAAGAGCCGCCGAAGTACACGGCGATGGACGACGTCACCCTGATCACCCGCGAGAACTTCAAGCAAGAGCTGGAAAAAATCGGCCTGTGGAATTGATGGCTGCTCGATCGGTGTGAAGAGGTGACTCAGATGCACGCGCAAGTACAGACACATGCAAGCAGCGCCGGCGGCAGCCTGCGCTTCAACGGAATCGGCAAGACCTTCCCCGGGGTCAAGGCGCTGGACGCCATCAGCTTCGTCGCTCACCCGGGGCAGGTGCACGCCTTGATGGGCGAGAACGGTGCCGGCAAATCGACTCTGCTGAAAATCCTCGGCGGCGCCTACATCCCCAGCAGTGGCGAGTTGCAGATCGGCGAGCAGACCATGGCGTTCAAGTCGACGGCCGACAGCATTGGCAGCGGCGTCGCGGTGATCCACCAGGAGCTGCACCTGGTGCCGGAAATGACCGTGGCCGAGAACCTGTTTCTCGGCCATCTGCCGGCCAGTTTCGGCCTGATCAATCGCGGCCTGCTGCGCCAGAATGCCTTGGACTGCCTCAAGGGCCTGGCCGATGAAATCGATCCGCAAACCAAGGTCGGGCGCCTGTCGCTCGGTCAGCGGCAATTGGTGGAAATTGCCAAGGCGCTGTCCCGTGGCGCGCATGTAATCGCCTTCGATGAGCCGACCAGCAGCCTCTCGGCGCGCGAAATCGACCGTTTGATGGCGATCATCAGTCGCCTGCGCGATGAGGGCAAAGTGGTGCTCTACGTCTCCCATCGCATGGAAGAAGTGTTCCGTATTTGCGACGCGGTGACGGTGTTCAAGGATGGCCGTTACGTGCGCACCTTCGATGACATGAGCCAGTTGACCCACGATCAACTGGTGACCTGCATGGTCGGCCGCGACATTCAAGACATCTACGATTACCGCAGCCGTCCACGCGGTGCGGTGGCGTTGAAGGTCGACGGTCTGCTCGGCCCGGGCCTGCGCGAGCCGGTGAGTTTCGAGGCGCACAAGGGCGAGATTCTCGGCCTGTTCGGTCTGGTCGGGGCCGGGCGCACCGAGCTGTTTCGCTTGCTCAGCGGGCTTGAACGCAACACCGCCGGACGCCTCGAATTGCGCGGGCATGAATTGAAGTTGCGCTCGCCGCGTGACGCGATTGCCGCCGGGATTCTGCTGTGTCCCGAGGACCGCAAAAAGGAGGGGATCATCCCGCTGGCCAGCGTCGCCGAGAACATCAACATCAGCGCGCGCGGCGCCAATGCCAGCCTCGGCTGCCTGCTGCGCGGACTGTGGGAGAAGGGCAACGCCGACAAGCAGATCAAAGCGCTGAAAGTCAAAACCCCGCACGCCGGGCAGCAGATCAAATTCCTGTCCGGCGGCAATCAGCAGAAGGCGATTCTCGGTCGCTGGCTGTCGATGCCGATGAAGGTCCTGCTGCTCGACGAGCCGACTCGCGGCATCGACATCGGGGCCAAGGCCGAGATCTACCAGATCATCCACAACCTGGCCGCCGACGGTATTTCGGTGATCGTGGTGTCCAGCGACCTGATGGAAGTGATGGGCATTTCCGACCGCATTCTGGTGCTCTGCGAAGGCGCGCTGCGCGGCGAAGTCAGCCGCGACCAGGCCAATGAATCCAACCTGCTGCAACTGGCTTTGCCGCGCCATCGCGCTGACGGCGTGGCGAACTGAGAGGTGAACATGATGACCATCCAAAACAAGGCGTTGCCGACCCCCCGCAAACCGCTGGACCTGCGGCGCTTCCTCGATGACTGGGTCATGCTGCTGGCGGCCATCGGCATCTTCCTCGCTTGCACCTTGCTGATCGACAACTTCCTTTCGCCGCTGAACATGCGCGGGCTGGGCCTGGCGATTTCCACCACTGGCATCGCTGCGTGCACCATGCTGTATTGCCTGGCGTCGGGGCATTTCGACCTGTCGGTGGGCTCGGTGATCGCCTGCGCCGGGGTGGTTGCGGCGGTGGTGATGCGCGACACCAACAGCGTGTTCCTCGGCGTCAGTGCGGCGCTGGTGATGGGCCTGATTGTCGGGCTGATCAACGGCATCGTGATTGCCAAGCTGCGGGTCAATGCGCTGATCACCACACTGGCGACCATGCAGATCGTCCGTGGCCTGGCCTACATTTTTGCCAACGGCAAAGCGGTGGGTGTGTCGCAGGAATCGTTCTTCGTGTTCGGCAACGGCCAGTTGTTCGGCGTGCCGGTGCCGATCCTGATCACCATCGTCTGCTTCCTGTTTTTCGGCTGGCTGCTGAACTACACCACCTATGGGCGCAACACCATGGCCATCGGTGGCAACCAGGAAGCGGCGTTGCTCGCCGGGGTGAATGTCGACCGGACCAAAATCATCATCTTCGCCGTGCACGGCGTGATCGGTGCGCTGGCCGGGGTGATTCTGGCGTCGCGCATGACCTCCGGGCAGCCGATGATTGGCCAGGGTTTCGAGCTGACGGTGATCTCGGCGTGTGTGCTCGGCGGCGTGTCGCTGAGCGGCGGTATCGGCATGATCCGCCATGTGATTGCCGGGGTGCTGATTCTGGCGATCATCGAGAATGCGATGAACCTGAAGAACATCGATACGTTTTATCAGTATGTGATTCGCGGTTCGATTCTGCTGTTGGCGGTGGTCATCGACCGCCTCAAACAACGCTGATTCTATCTGTCGAAGCATAATTTTGTGGCGAGGGAGCTTGCTCCCGCTCGGCTGCGCAGCAGTCGCAAATCCGGACAGTGCGGTGTGTCAGACTCACCCTTGTCACCGCTTTTGGGGCCGCTCCGCAGCCCAGCGGGAGCAAGCTCCCTCGCCACAGTTATGCATTCCTTCTGTCCGAACCCCTAAAAACCCCTTGCTCGTGTGCGCCCGTTTCGGGTATCACTTTGTACATGATTAGACAGGTACGATTTGACAAGAAACAACGGGTGGTCGACGAACTCGTCCGGCGCATCGAAAGCGGCCTCATGGAGGACGGCTTTCTGTTGCCCGGCGAGCATCAGTTGGCTCAGGAATTCAATGTCAGCCGTGGCACGTTGCGCGAAGCGCTGGCCGAGCTGAAGCGGCGCAATTACATCGCCACGCAAAGCGGGGTCGGCTCGATCGTCACGTTTGACGGTGTGGTGCTCGATCAGCGCAGCGGCTGGGCGCAGGCGCTGGCCGACAGCGGGGCGCTGATCAACACCGAAGTGCTGCGTCTGGAAGCCGTGACCCGGCCCGATCTGCTCTCGCGCTTCGGCACCGAGCAATTCATCACCCTCGACCGGCGCCGTCGTTCCAACGACGGCACGCTGGTGTCCCTCGAACGCTCTTTGATGCCGGCGACCGGAGGCCTGGAAAGCCTGCCGCGCGTTGGTTTGATCGACAACTCGCTGACCATCACCCTGGCCGCCTACGGCTACATCGGCGAGCGCGGTGATCAGTGGATCGGCGCCGAACCGCTGAATGCCGAAGACGCCGAACTGCTCGGGCGCCCGGTCGGCACCGTTTTCCTCAAAGCCCTGCGCACCACCTACGACCGGCAGAACCGTTTCATGGAGCAGGTCGAAAGCCTGCTCGACCCGGTGCATTTCCGCCTGCACCTGCAATTTGGAGAATCGAAATGACCGCGCTCAACCGTGCCCTCGGTGCGTTTTATGGCCTGGCCCTCGGTGATGCGCTGGGTATGCCGACGCAATCGCTGAACCGCGAAACGATCAGGACCCGCTTCGGCAAAATCACTGATCTGCAGGACGCTGGTCCCCTGCAACCGATCGCCGCCAACATGCCCAAGGGTTCGATCACCGATGACACCGAACAGGCGATTCTGGTCGGCGAGTTGCTGATTGAAGGCAAGGGCCGGATCGAACCGGCAGTCCTCGCCCAGCGGCTGATCGAGTGGGAAGCCGAGATGCAGGCCAAGGGTTCGCAGGACCTGCTCGGGCCATCGACCAAACGCGCCATTGAAATGATCCTCGCCGGTCACTCGCCGGAGGAGGCCGGGCGTTACGGCACCACCAACGGCGCGGCCATGCGCATTACTCCGGTGGGCATCGCGGCAGACGTCGCCGATCCCGAGCGTTTCATCGCAGCCGTGGTCCAGGCCTGTCAGGTCACGCACAACACCACGCTGGGGATTTCCAGCGCGGCGGCCGTCGCGGCAGTGGTCTCAGCCGGGATCAACGGCATGGACCTGGGCGAGGCGCTGAACCTCGGCCAGCAGATTGCGCAACAGGCCGAAGCGCACGGGCACTGGGTCGCCGGTGGACGTATTGCTTCGCGCATCAGTTGGGCGCGAACCATCAGCGTCGACAGTGACAAGGCACTGCTGGCGGATCTGCTGTACGACGTGATCGGCACTTCGGTGGCATCGCAGGAATCGGTGGTGGTGTCGTTCGCCCTGGCGCAGCAAGTGGCGGTCGGCGAGATGAGCGCATTCGATGCGTTGTGCATGGCCGCCAGTCTTGGCGGCGACACCGACACCATCGCAGCGATTCTTGGCGCCATGCTCGGGGCCTGCCTGGGTCTCGAGAGCTGGCCGGCGCCGATGATTGCCACGGTCAAAGCGGTCAATCATCTGGAGCTTGAACCGTTGGTGCAGGGGCTGTTGGCCTTGCGCTGACCACATAACTGTGGCGAGGGAGCTTGCTCCCGCTGGGCTGCGAAGCGGCCCCAAACCCTGCCGACACACTGTGTCAGACATACCCCATTGTTTGGATTTACGACTGCTTCGCAGCCGAGCGGGAGCAAGCTCCCTCGCCACAAAAGCAAGTTTTATTGAGTCATTGCCACAACCACAATAAAGGCAAACAGGAGCACTGTTCATGAGTTCATCAAACGCCGGGCAAAGCGCCGGACAGCTGGAAACCCGCGGTATCGAGCCGGTACCGGAAGCCGAGTGCAACGGTCATCCGCTGCAACTGTTCTGGGTCTGGTTCGCCGCCAACATTTCCATTCTCGGTCTGCCGCTGGGTGCCACGCTGGTGGCGTTTCGCGGGCTGGCGATCTGGCAGGCGATCATCGTCGCGATTGTCGGCGCCGCCGGTTCATTCGCGGTGGTCGGGATCATCTCGATTGCCGGCCGCCGAGGCCGTGCGCCGAGCCTGACCCTGTCGCGGGCGATCTTCGGTGTGCGCGGCAACATCGGCCCGACGCTGGTCTCGCTGATGTCGCGGCTGGGCTGGGAAACCGTCAACACCACCACCGCCGCGTTCGTGTTGCTGTCGTTGTGCTCGATCCTGTTTGGCTCCCCGGTGGAAGCGAAAAGCGCGCCGGTCCTCACGCTGATTTTCATCGCGATTTTCGTGTTGCTGACCCTGTCGGTTTCCGGCCTCGGCCACGCCACCTTGCTGGTGATCCAGAAGTGGGCGACCTACGTGTTCGGTGCGTTGAACATTCTGGTCGGTGGCTTCCTCTGTGCCACCATCGACTGGAGCGCCGTATTCAACGCCACCCCTGCGCCGATGAGCGCGATGATCATCGGCATCGGCACCATGGCCGCCGGCACCGGGATCGGCTGGGCCAACGCCGGTGCTGACATGTCGCGCTATCAGCACCGCAGCGTCAAGGCTGTGCGGCTGGTCGCTTCGGCGGCGTTTGGTGCGGGGATTCCGCTGGTGTTGCTGATCACCCTCGGCGGCCTGCTGTCGGTGGGCAACAACGATCTCGCCTCGGCGACTGATCCGATCGTGGCCATCCGCGACATGCTGCCGACATGGATGGCCGTGCCGTACCTGATCACTGCGTTCGGCGGTCTGCTGCTGTCGAACAACCTCTCGGTGTACTCCGCCGGTTTGACCACGCTGACCCTCGGCCTGAAGGTCAAACGCGTCTACGCGGTAGTGGTCGACATCGTGGCGATCTTCGCCGGTTCGATCTACTTCATGCTGATTGCCGACAGCTTCTATGGCCCGTTCATCACCTTCATTTCGCTGCTGGCGGTGCCGATCACCGCGTGGGTCGGGATCTTCGTCGTCGACCTGCTTCACCGTCATTACTACAGCCCCAAAGACTTGCTCGACGTCAGCCCGAGCAGCGCCTACTGGTATCGCGGCGGCATCGAGTGGCGCGCGTTCGGCGCGTGGGCGATTGCCATCGTGCTCGGCTTCAGCTTTACCACCATCGGCACCACGGCCGAGAACATCTGGTTCAAGGGCTTTTTGTCTGACTCGTGGCTGGGCCACAACGGTCTGGGCTGGATCGTGACCTTCGTGGTGGCCGGTGGCATTTACCTGGTCCTCGGTGGGGCAAAAGATCGCCGCGCCGCGCAAGTCGAGAATGCTCATGCCTAAGATGTTGCACACCGGCCAGGTCATCATCGACCTGGTCATGGCCGTGGATCAGCTACCGCAAATCGGTGGCGATGTGCTGGCGCAGTCTGCCGCGTTCGAGGCTGGCGGCGGTTTCAACGTGATGGCCGCAGCCGTGCGTAATGGTTTGCCGGTGGTCTATCTCGGTCGTCACGGTACCGGGCGTTTTGGTGATCTGGCGCGCCAGGCGATGACCGCTGAAGGCATCCACATCGGGATCGAACAAGCGGCGCAGCGCGACACCGGTTTGTGCGTGGCGCTGACCGACTCATCGGCCGAACGCAGTTTCATTTCCTACATCGGTGCCGAAGGCGAGGTGACGCAAGACGACCTGAACAGCGTGGCTGCCGAGGCGGGCGATTATGTCTACGTCAGCGGTTACAGCCTGCTGCATGCAGGCAAGGCGCAATCGCTGCTGGACTGGACGCTGGCGCTGCCGCGGGCGATTAACGTGGTGTTTGATCCAGGGCCGTTGGTCGAGTCGCCGGACTCGCCGTTGATCCAGGCGCTGCTGCCGCGCATCGATGTGTGGACCAGCAACAGCGTCGAGGCGCTGCGCTTTACCGAGGCGACGGACATTGCTCAAGCGCTGGACCGGTTGGCGGATCATCTGCCGAAGGATGTGCTCATGGTGGTGCGCGACGGGCCGCAGGGCTGCTGGATTCAGCAGCGTGGCGAGCGTCGGCATGTGCCGGGATTTGCCGTGAAAGCGCTGGACAGCAACGGGGCGGGTGATGCCCATGCCGGAGTGTTTGTCGCCGGATTGGCGCAGGGTTTGAGCGCGCACGAGGCGGCGCGGCGGGCGAATGCGGCGGCGGCTTTGGCGGTGACCCGTTGGGGGCCGGCGACAGCGCCGGGGGCTGCCGAGGTGGACGCGTTTATCAGTGAGTCCTGCGGCGATTGATCGACCGCCTTCGCGAGCAAGCCCGCTCCCACATGGGATTCGCGTCGCTCACAAGTCCCCTTTAGAAGCTGCCGCCGGCTGCGATCTTTGCTCTTGAAAGATCACATCCTGCAGCAGCTTCTACAGGACTCAAATGCCTGCGGATCTACCGTCAGCTTTCGAGCTTTCTCGCCGCTTCAACCCCAGCCGCACTGAGCTTGATCGGCAAATTCAACGAGTGTTCGCCGGCCTCGTTGCAGGTCACATGACCATGGTGGATCAGTCCGCGATCCTGCAAGGAGGCGAGGGCGCTGGCCACGACTTTCTCACCGCGATAGTTGTCCAGCACCTCTTTGCCCAATCCGCTCGGATGGGCATGCAGCAGGCGGGTGAGGACTTCTTTTTCCAGGTTTTTATCGACGTTCATGGTTACCTCTTCATGGATGTGAATAGGACGCTCGCGTCGGCGAACTACTGGCCGGACCCTTCGGAGCCCGACCCACCAGTGGTGGTTTTGGAGCCGATTCCAGCGCCCGAGTTGTCAGGCGTAGCAGGGGAATCTGGCGTATTCATGCCGCCCTGGCGACCGGGATCACTGCCTTGAGTGCGCGGATCGGTGCCGGTGGCGGGTGGCTGGTTGATCAACGGCACGCCGGAGCCATCGGTGTTCATGCCGGGGGCACTGTTGATGGCGGGCGCGCGTGGCGGTGGAACCGGGTCGGTGGGGCCTGTGCCCGCTGCGGTGGTGGAAGCGGCGAACACCGCTGGGCAGAGCAGGGCGCTGAATACGAGGGCAGTCAACCTTGACGAGATCATAGGGCTTCTCCAGTGATTGGAATCCTTACCTGTTGTTGGTCTGCCCTTGAATCGGATTGGTGCCTGATGAACGACGAACGGTCGAGACACAGGACTGTCAGTCGAGGCCGATTTCTTCCTTGAACTGCTCCATGAAACCCTTCAGGCGCTGATGCCGGACCTGTGCCAGACGCTGACCGGCAGCGGTCTGGAAACCATCGGCCAGGTGCAGCAGTTTGGTCTGGAAGTGGTCGAGACAAAAGCGTGTGTCGTCGTAGTCGCGTGCTTTGGCTTCGGGGTCGACAGGGTCATACAACGCACTGCCCATGCGTCCGGCGACATAGAAGGTGCGCGCGACGCCGAGCATGCCCAGCGAGTCGAGACGGTCGGCGTCCTGGACCAGTTTCGCTTCGAGGGTCAGCGGGGTGATGTTGGCGGAAAAACTGTGGGCTTCGATGGCGTGGGTGACGGCGCTGATTTTGCCTTCGGGCCAATCCAGATCGGCCAGCACGTTGGCGGCTTTTTCTGCGGCGAGACGCGAAGCCTGCGAGCGCAGCGGCGAGTTTTTTTCCACGGACACGCAGTCGTGCAGCAGCACGGCGGCGAGCAACACTTCCAGGTCGCCACCTTCCTCAGCCTGCAAGGTGCGCGCGGTGTGCCAGACCCGTTGCAGGTGGGCGAGGTCGTGGGCGCCGTCGTCGCCGGGTTCGAGGGCGTGGGGCAGCAGTGCTGCTGCGAGCGCCTCCACGGGCATAAAAATCTCAGTGTTCATGAGCATCCTTTCAGATTGTCGAAGTTCCCTGTGGGAGCGGGCTTGCTCGCGAAGGTATCAATCCAGTCACCATCATTGTTGTCTGTCAGACCGCTTTCGCGAGCAAGCCCGCTCGCACATTGCACTATCGGAGCAGGATATTCTCTGTGTTGCCATGTGACGAGCGCCGTCCACGGCCTTAGTATGGCGTTTTCCTTTTCCGACAAGGCCCGTCCATGACGATCGAAATCCGCCCGGCGACCCCCAGCGATGCACCGCAAATCCTCGCCTTCATCACCGAACTGGCAGATTTCGAAAAGGCCCGCCACGAAGTCATTGCGAGTGTCACCGACATCGAGCGCAGCCTGTTCAGCGAGGGCGCCACCGCCCACGGCCTGATCTGCCTGCGTGACGGTGTGCCGATCGGTTTTGCGGTGTTCTTCTTCAGCTATTCGACGTGGCTCGGCAGCAACTGCCTGTACCTCGAAGACCTCTACATCACCCCCGAACAACGCGGCGGCGGCGCCGGCAAAACCCTGCTGCGGCATCTGGCGAAAATCGCCTGTGCCAATGACTGCGGACGCTTCGAATGGAGCGTGCTGGACTGGAACACCCCGGCCATCGAGTTCTACAAATCCCTCGGCGCGCAACCGCAGGAAGAGTGGGTGCGCTATCGCATGGATGGCAAGGTGTTGCGTGAGTTTGCCGAAGGGTAGGTGATCCTTCAGGAAAAGATCGCAGCCTTCGGCAGCTCCTACAAAAGATTTGACCAGCCTCTGTAGGAGCTGCCGAAGCCTGCGATCTTTTTTTGTTCGTATCCCACAATATGGGAATGATATTTATATATTGAGATTTTCCTGCGCCAAGGTTTATAGTCCATCGCACTCACTGCCAAAAACAAAACAGGTGAAGCGATGCAGGCGCAATTGATCGCGCTCGATTGGGGGACGACCTCATTACGTGCTTACAAACTCGCGGCGGGCGCAGTGGTGCTGGAGCAGCGTGCGCTGTCGTCCGGGATCATGCAGTTACCGCAGACGCCGCGAGTCATCAACGGTCGTGAATGCGCCGACGGTTTTGAACTGGCCTTCGAAGACGCGTGCGGCGACTGGCTTGATGCGCAGCCGGATCTGCCAGTGATCGCCTGCGGCATGGTCGGCAGCGCTCAGGGCTGGCGCGAAGCGGCCTACTGCGAAACGCCGGCGAACGTCGCCAATCTCGGAAATTCCCTACAAACCCTGGTCAGTCTGCGCGGCACGCGGGTGTACATCGTGCCGGGCGTGATTCAGCGTTCGCACTTGCCCAACGTGATGCGCGGCGAAGAAACCCAGGTTCTCGGCGTACTGCAGAATTTGCCGCTCGAGGCGGGCGGCGATCTGTTGATCGGTCTGCCGGGCAGCCATTCCAAGTGGGTGGAAGTGGTCGATGGCTGCATCACTCATTTCGACACCTTCATGACCGGCGAAGTGTTCGCCGTACTCAGTCATCACAGCATTCTGGGTCGTACCCAACAGCACGGCGCGGCTTTCGATGGCCCGGCGTTTGATCGTGGCGTGCAAGTGGCGCTGTCGGCGGACGGCGAGCTGGGCGTGCTATCGACGCTGTTCAGTGCCCGCACGCTGGGCCTGACCGGCGAACTCGACGCCAGTGCACAACCTGACTATTTGTCCGGCCTGTTGATCGGCCATGAACTCGCTGCACTCGCCACGGCTCAGCGCCGCCGACGCAACAGCGTGCATCTGCCTTCGATCGTCCTCATCGGCAACGCGCAACTCTGCGCCCGCTACGGCCGGGCCCTCGATGCCTGCGGTTTCGCCCGGGTCACGCTGGCCGAGCAGGCCACCGAGCGCGGTCTGTGGCAACTGGCGCTGGCCGCCGGACTGCTCGATTCCTCATCCCGTTAACCCTGACTGGAGGCCTGACATGCTCAAGCAAGCACTGGCACAAAACGGTCTGATCGCGATCCTGCGTGGCCTGCATCCGCAGGAAGCCGCCGCTGTCGGAGAAGTCCTGTATGCAGCCGGATTTCGCGTCATCGAAGTACCGCTCAATTCCCCGTCGCCGTACGAAAGTATCCGCATCCTGCGTCAGACCTTGCCCGCCGATTGCCTGATCGGTGCCGGCACGGTGCTGACCCCGGAGCAGGTCGAGTTGGTGAAAGAGGCCGGCGGCCAGGTGATCGTCATGCCACACAGCGACGCCAAGGTGCTGCGTGCGGCGAAAGCGGCGGGGCTGTACCTGTCGCCGGGTGTCGCGACACCGACCGAAGCGTTCGCGGCGCTGGAGGAGGGCGCGGACATTCTCAAGCTGTTCCCGGCCGAGCAGATGAGCCCGGCGGTGGTCAAGGCTTGGCTCGCGGTATTGCCGTCCGGGACGGTGCTGGCGCCGGTCGGCGGGATCACCCCGGACAACATGCAAGCGTTCATCGACGCTGGCGTGAAAGGTTTCGGCCTCGGTTCCGGACTGTTCAAACCGGGCATGAGCGTTGAGCAAGTTGCCGTCAATGCCAAGGCTTACGTCGCCGCCTGGAAAGCCCTTCGCTAACCTTTCTGGCGCATCTATAAGAGAGACAAGAAGATGAAAATCACCAAACTCACCACCTTCATCGTCCCGCCGCGCTGGTGCTTCCTCAAGGTCGAAACCGATGAGGGTGTGACCGGTTGGGGCGAGCCTGTGGTCGAAGGCCGCGCGCACACCGTCGCCGCTGCCGTTGAAGAATTGTCCGACTACCTGATCGGCAAAGACCCACGCAACATCGAGGACATCTGGACCGTGCTGTACCGCGGCGGCTTCTACCGCGGCGGCGCGATCCACATGAGTGCGCTGGCCGGTATCGATCAGGCGCTGTGGGACATCAAGGGCAAGGCCCTCGGCGTGTCGGTCAGCGATCTGCTCGGCGGTCAGGTGCGCGACAAGATTCGCGTGTATTCGTGGATCGGTGGCGACCGTCCGGCCGACACCGCACGCGCCGCGAAAGAGGCGGTGAGCCGGGGTTTTACCGCGGTGAAAATGAACGGCACCGAAGAGCTGCAGTTCCTCGATTCCTTCGAGAAAGTCGATCTGGCCCTGGCCAACGTCGCCGCTGTGCGCGATGCGGTCGGGCCGAACGTCGGTATCGGCGTCGACTTCCATGGCCGGGTGCACAAACCCATGGCCAAGGTGCTGATGAAGGAACTTGATCCGTACAAACTGATGTTCATCGAAGAGCCGGTGCTCAGCGAAAACTACGAAGCGCTGAAAGAATTGGCGCCGCTGACCAGCACGCCGATTGCCCTTGGCGAGCGGCTGTTCTCGCGCTGGGATTTCAAGCGGGTGCTGAGCGAAGGCTACGTCGACATCATCCAGCCGGATGCCTCGCATGCCGGCGGTATCACCGAGACCCGCAAGATCGCCAACATGGCCGAAGCCTACGACGTGGCGCTGGCGCTGCATTGCCCGCTGGGGCCAATCGCGCTGGCGGCGTGCCTGCAACTGGATGCGGTTTGCTACAACGCGTTCATTCAGGAGCAGAGCCTGGGCATCCATTACAACGAGAGCAACGATCTGCTCGACTACGTGAAGGATCCGCGAGTGTTCGACTACGACCAGGGCTTCGTGAAGATTCCGAACGGGCCGGGGCTGGGCATCGAGATCAATGAGGAATACGTGATCGAACGCGCGGCGGTCGGCCACCGCTGGCGCAACCCGATCTGGCGCCATGCCGATGGCAGTTTTGCCGAGTGGTGAGTCCCTTCTGACCCACCACAAATCTCCTGTAGGAGTGAGCCTGCTCGCGATGGCGTCTTGCCTGACACATCAATGCCGGATGTGCCACCGAATCGCGAGCAGGCTCACTCCTACAGGGATTAGTGCAAGGCCTCAGGCCGACCTCAAATAATCATAAAAAGAGGCACCCCCCATGCCAACGCAAACCCTCACCGGGCAGGCGTCTTTAGTCACGCCCAGCCGCAAGCGGTTTTTCATCATGGTGTTGCTGTTCATCACCGTGGTCATCAATTACCTCGACCGCAGCAACCTGTCGATTGCCGCGCCCGCGCTGACCAGCGAGCTGGGCATTGATCCGGTTCACGTCGGGCTGATTTTCTCCGCGTTTGGCTGGACCTACGCCGCGATGCAGATCCCCGGTGGCTGGCTGGTGGATCGGGTACCGCCGCGCATTTTGTATAGCGTCGCGCTGCTGCTGTGGTCACTGGCCACGGTGCTGCTCGGTTTTGCCGCGAGTTTCATTGCGCTGTTCGTCTTGCGCATGGCGGTCGGTGCGCTGGAAGCACCGGCCTATCCGATCAACAGCCGCGTGGTGACCACCTGGTTTCCCGAGCGTGAGCGGGCCACGGCGATTGGCTTCTACACCTCCGGGCAGTTTGTCGGCCTGGCGTTTCTGACTCCGGTGCTGGCCTGGCTGCAACATCAATTCGGCTGGCACATGGTGTTTGTCGCGACCGGTGTGGCGGGCATTATCTGGGCGGCCATCTGGTACGCGGTGTATCGCGAACCGCGTGATTTCAAAGGTGCCAACGACGCGGAAATCGATCTGATCCGCGAGGGCGGCGGACTGGTGGATATTCAAGCGCAAACGGCCAAGGCCTCGTTCAGCTGGACCGATCTCGGCATTGTCCTGAGCAAACGCAAGTTGTGGGGCATCTACCTCGGCCAGTTTTGCCTGAACTCGACGCTGTGGTTCTTCCTGACGTGGTTCCCGACTTATCTGGTGAAATATCGCGGCATGGACTTCATCAAGTCCGGCCTGTTGGCCTCGCTGCCGTTTCTCGCGGCGTTCGTGGGTGTGCTGTGCTCGGGGTTCTTTTCCGACCTGTTGATCCGCCGTGGCTGCAGCGTGGGCTTCGCGCGCAAGTTGCCGATCATTGGCGGACTGTTGATTTCCACTTCGATCATCGGCGCCAATTTCGTTGAGTCGACGCCGCTGGTGATTGCCTTCCTGGCGCTGGCGTTTTTCGGCAACGGGCTGGCTTCGATCACCTGGTCGCTGGTTTCGACCCTGGCTCCGGCGCGTTTGCTCGGCTTGACCGGCGGGGTGTTCAACTTCATCGGCAACCTGTCGGCGATTGCCACGCCGATCGTCATCGGTTTCCTCGCCAGCGGTGATTCGTTCGCTCCGGCGATCACCTACATCGCGGTGCTGGCGCTGATCGGTGCATTGTCTTACGTGCTGCTGGTAGGCAAGGTCGAGCGTATCGAGTTGTAGTCGTCTGCGTCGGGCGACCATAATGCCGCCCGTTCCCTCGCTCAACGGTAAAGGCTGGATATGCAGGAAGACGCCCCGGAAAAAACCAAGGACGCCGCGCCCACCGGCACCCAGACGCTGCTTCGCGGACTGGGTGTGGTGCAGGCGGTGGCCAGTGGCGCCCGCGATCTGAAAGAGATCGCCCGGCTGATCGGCACCACGCGCAGCACCACCCATCGTCTGGCCAGTTGCCTGGTCGACGAGCGCTACCTGCGCGTGGTGCCGCAAATCGGCTATCTGCTGGGGCCGAAGCTGATCGAGCTGGGGTTTCAGGCGCGCGAAGAGTTGCCGCTGGTGAGTCTGGCTGGGCCGTACCTGGACGAGTTGTCGGCGTTGACCGGGGACACCGTGCACCTGGGGATTCGTGAGGGCGACGAGGTGTTGTACCTGCTGAAGAATCCGGGGCGTAACGGCCCGGAAATGCGTTCGCGGGTCGGCCACCGGATGCCGTTGGCGCGCACCGGGATCGGCAAGGCGTTGATGCTCGATGATTCGCCGCAGGATTGGCAGCGCCTGTACGACGTCAGCCTGCCGGCGGGTGGGAAAAGTCAGTTCTGGCCGCAGCATCCGCAGCAGTCGTGGGAACAGCTCGAACAACGCATGACCGAGTACGTGGCCGGTGGCTACGCCTTCGATCTGGAAGACAACGAACCGTCGATCCGCTGTGTGGCGGCGCCGATTCGCGATGCGAGCAAGCGCATTGTGGCGGCGATCAGCATCGCCAGCACCGTGCCGTACATGCCGCTGGAAAAAATGGCCGAGCTGATTCCCCTGATCAAAGGGGTCACAGCCCGGCTCTCGGCAGAACTCGGTCTGAAGGTTTAAAGCTTCAGCGTCGCCATGTCGATCACGAAGCGATACTTCACGTCACCGGCGATCATCCGCGCGTAAGCCTCGTTGATCCGGCGGATGTCGAGCATTTCGATGTCGCAGGTGATGTTGTGTTCGGCGCAGAAATCCAGCACTTCCTGGGTTTCAGCGATGCCGCCGATCAACGAACCGGCCAGTACGCGGCGGCCCAGCACCAGGTTGGCAGCATGCACCGGCGGGTCGATCGGTTCGATCAGGCCGACCAGGATATGCACGCCATCAAAGCGCAGGGTTTGCAGGTACGGGTTGAGGTCGTGCTGCACCGGAATGGTGTCCAGCAGGAAGTCGAAGCGGCCTGCAGCGGCAGCCATTTGTTCGGCATCGGTGGAGACGATCACATGATCGGCGCCCTGCCGACGACCTTCCTCGGCCTTGCTCGCCGAACGGGTGAACAGCGTCACTTCCGCGCCCAGCGCCTTGGCGAACTTGATGCCCATGTGGCCGAGGCCGCCCATGCCGAGAATCCCGACCTTGTCACCGGCCTTGACCCCGTAGTGCTTGAGCGGCGAGTAGGTGGTGATGCCGGCGCAGAGAATCGGCGCAGCGCTGGCCAGATCCAGCTTTTCAGGGATGCGCACGACGAAGTGCTCGCTGACGACGATGCTGTCCGAATAACCGCCCATGGTGTTGCTGCCATCGACCCGGTCCGGGGTGGCGTAGGTCATGGTCGGGCCTTCGAGGCAGTATTGCTCAAGGTTCTGCTGGCAGGCGGCGCAGGTGCGGCAGGAGTCGACCATGCAGCCGACACCGACCAGATCGCCGACTTTATGTTGGGTGACATTCGCACCGATGGCGGTGACTTTTCCGACGATCTCATGGCCGGGCATCAACGGATAAACGGCGATGCCCCATTCGTTGCGGGCCTGGTGGATATCGGAGTGGCAGACGCCGCAGTAGAGGATCTCGATCGCCACGTCGTCAGCGCGTGGGCTGCGGCGTTCGAATTTCATCGGGGCGAGGGGAGTGGTGGCCGATTGGGCGGCATAACCGATAGCGGTGTACATGAGGAACCTCGCAGAAGCAGTGACAGGTGAGGTGGCGCATTTTGGGCGCCGTCTGCTGCTGCGGCCATGACGATTCCTCCGGGTCTCATGCCTAATCCTCCGGCATGCAGGTCTGGGCAAGCGCATTGGCAAAAGGATCTGCGATGATGCTTGCATGCCTTTTTCCGTGACTTTTTTGAAGACCCCTCCGATGCAGTTGACCCGTCACCTTGATGCCAATGCCACCCTGGTTTCGCTGATCGAGCCGCTGGCGCTCCGCGATGGTTACAGCCAGACCGGGCTGCCCGGCGTGCAGGTATTGCGTGCCAGTTGCGACGTGGCGCGTGGCCCGCACATTTATGAGCCGAGCCTGATGATCATCGCTCAGGGCAGCAAACTGGCGTTTCTCGGCCCGCGCACCATGGAGTATGGCGCCGGGCATTACCTGATTCAGGCGCTGCCGGTGCCGTTCGAGTGCGAAACCTTTGCCTTGCCGGATGCGCCGTTGCTCGGCGTGTCGGTAGCGATTGACCGGGTGTTGCTCGGCGAGCTGGTGCTGGCCATGGGGCTGGCGCCGGGGCGGCACATTCCGGCGCAGACCCCGGAGTCGATGACCTCGGTGGTGCTCGACGATGACATGCGTGGTTGTGTCGAACGCTTGCTGCGTTGCCTGCATGATCCGCTGGAGCGGCAGATTCTCGGGCCGGCGCGGGTGCGTGAATTGTTGTTCACCGCGCTGCGCGGACCGCAGGCCGATGTGTTGCGCGCGCTGGTGGAACAGCAGGGGCAGTTTGCCCGGGTGGCGGCGTCGATCAGCCATCTGCATGCGCATTACACCGAGCCGCTGAATGTCGAGACATTGGCCGGTTGCGCCAACATGAGTGTTTCGTCGTTCCATGAGCACTTCAAGCGCAGCACGCTGTTGTCGCCAGTGCAGTATCTGAAACGCTTGCGGTTGCTCAAGGCGCAGACGTTGCTGGTGGCCGAAGGGCTGGGCGTGGCGCAGGTGGCGCATCGGGTGGGGTATCAGAGTACGTCGCAGTTCAGTCGTGAGTACAAGCGCTATTTCGAGCGTAGCCCGGGGGACGAGCGCGTAGCCTGATTCGACGATGATCCCTGTGGGAGCGGGCTTGCTCGCGAAGGCTGCGTGTCAGGCAACCTATCCGTCAACTGACACACCGCATTCGCGAGCAAGCCCGCTCCCACATGAGTCATGCGCTGTGGAAAAAATCCTAGGCAACAAAAAGGCCCCCATTTCGGGAGCCTTGATGTTCAGCGGTTCAGCTTACATGTTCGGGTAAGTCGGGCCGCCAGCGCCTTCCGGCGTGACCCAGGTGATGTTCTGCGAAGGGTCCTTGATGTCACAGGTCTTGCAGTGCACGCAGTTCTGGGCGTTGATCTGGAAGCGTTTTTCGCCGTCTTCCTTGGTGATCACTTCGTACACGCCGGCCGGGCAGTAGCGCTGCGCCGGTTCATCGTACAGCGGCAGGTTCTTGCTGATCGGGATGCTCGGGTCGGTGAGCTTCAGGTGGCACGGCTGTTCTTCTTCGTGGTTGGTACCGGAGATGAACACCGAGCTCAGCTTGTCGAAGCTGAGTTTGCCGTCCGGCTTCGGATAGTCGATCTTCTTGCAGTCGGCCGCGAGCTTCAGGCAGGCGTAGTCCGGCTTGGTGTCGTGCAGGGTGAACGGCAGTTTGCCGCCGAAGATGTTCTGGTCCAGCCAGTTGAAACCGCCGCCGACGATCGCGCCGAACTTGTGGATCGCCGGGCCGAAGTTGCGGCTGGCGAACAATTCTTCGTAGAGCCAGCTCTTCTTGAACGCGTCGACGTAGGAGGTCAGCTCTTCAGTGCCATCCTTCTCGGCGAACAGTGCGTCGGCCACCGATTCAGCGGCGAGCATGCCGGACTTCATCGCGGTGTGGCTGCCTTTGATCTTGGCGAAGTTCAGGGTGCCGAGGTCGCAACCGATCAGCGCGCCGCCCTTGAAGACCATTTTCGGCAGCGAGTTCAGGCCACCCTTGCAGATCGCGCGGGCGCCGTAGCTGACGCGCTTGCCGCCTTCCAGGTACTGAGCCAGCACCGGGTGGTGCTTGAGGCGCTGGAACTCGTCGAACGGCGACAGGTAGGTGTTGCTGTAGGACAGGTCAACGATCAGGCCGACCACCACCTGGTTGTTTTCCAGGTGATAGAGGAACGAGCCACCGGTGTTTTCGGTGCCCATGATGTCCAGCGGCCAACCGGCGGTGTGCACCACCAGGCCTGGCTGGTGTTTGGCCGGGTCGATTTCCCAGATTTCTTTGAGGCCGATGCCGTAGTGCTGGGCGTCGGCATCGCTGTCGAGGTTGTAGCGCTTGATCAGTTGCTTGCCGATGTGACCACGGCAGCCTTCGGCGAACAGCGTGTACTTGCCACGCAGTTCCATGCCCGGGGTGTACAGGCCTTCTTTCGGGTTGCCTTCGCGGTCGACGCCCAGATCACCGGTGATGATCCCGCGCACGATGCCGTTTTCGTCGATCAGCGCTTCCTGAGCGGCGAAACCCGGGTAGATTTCCACACCCAGGTTCTCGGCCTGCTGGGCCAGCCAGCGGCACAGGTTGCCGAGGGAAATAATGTAGTTGCCTTCGTTGTGCATGGTCTTGGGCACAAAGAAGTCAGGAATTTTCTGCGCGCTTTCGGCGTTTTTCAGCACGAAAATGTCATCGCGGGTGACCGGGGTGTTCAGCGGGGCGCCGAGTTCTTTCCAGTCCGGGAACAGTTCGTTCAGAGCGCGTGGTTCGAACACGGCACCGGAAAGGATGTGTGCGCCGACTTCGGAGCCTTTTTCGACCACGCAGACGCTGATTTCCTTACCGGCTTCGGCGGCCTTCTGCTTCAGACGGCAGGCGGCGGACAGGCCAGCGGGGCCGGCACCGACGATGACCACGTCGAATTCCATGTATTCGCGTTCCACAGGCTATCTCCTACTCAAGGCTCAACAGTTTTTTTTCTAATTTGGAGGTTCGGTGTCGCATCCGTTATTGCCTTTACGTTAACGTCAAGGGTAATAATGGGAAACCACCTTTCTCTCTAGGCGGCGCATTATATCTACACCACTCTGAGCGTCCAATACAAACGTTTGTTTGAATCGGCTCCAGCCCAGAGAAATCAAAGAAGCGCGGCTTATGAACGACCATTTTGCCGTATTGACCGGAATAGGCGTTCCGGTCAAGATACGGGCGGTTTTGCGCTCGCCGTAGGCAGACTGGCGGTTTCAAGAGCACCTCTAAAGACAGGGCACAGGCAGTACAAGGTGATGCGCAGCGCAAGTCCGGCGCGCAGTTTACACACCGTGCAGATCCAATGACTTGTTGGTCACCACTGACGAACGGTCATCGCCCCCAGCCGGCGTTTTTAGAGGTGCCCTTGTGCTCGATGAGCATCAACCGCCAGGTTCGCCTAGGCGACTTTCTTTTCACCGGAGAGTAACGAGGAATCCATGAAGGTTCTTGTAGCTGTCAAACGCGTTGTGGATTACAACGTCAAGGTCCGCGTCAAGGCGGACAATTCCGGCGTAGACCTCGCCAACGTCAAGATGTCGATGAACCCGTTCTGCGAAATCGCAGTGGAAGAAGCCGTACGCCTGAAAGAGAAAGGTGTTGCGACTGAAATCGTCGTCGTCTCCATCGGCCCGTCCACCGCTCAGGAACAGCTGCGTACCGCACTGGCTCTGGGTGCCGACCGCGCCATCCTCGTCGAATCCGCTGAAGACCTGACTTCGCTGGCCGTGGCCAAGCTGCTCAAGGCAGTGGTCGACAAGGAACAGCCTCAGCTGGTGATCCTGGGCAAACAGGCGATCGACAGCGACAACAACCAGACCGGCCAGATGCTCGCTGCACTGAGCGGCTACGGTCAGGGCACTTTCGCCTCGAAAGTCGAAGTCTCCGGCGACAGCGTTGCCGTGACCCGCGAAATCGACGGCGGCGCGCAGACCGTTTCCCTAAAACTGCCAGCGATCGTCACCACCGACCTGCGTTTGAACGAGCCGCGTTATGCGTCCCTGCCAAACATCATGAAAGCCAAGAAGAAGCCTCTCGAAGTGCTGACTCCGGACGCTTTGGGCGTTTCCACCGCCTCCACCAACAAGACCCTGAAAGTCGAAGCGCCGGCTGCACGCAGCGCGGGCATCAAGGTCAAGTCGGTGGCTGAACTGGTCGAGAAACTGAAAAACGAAGCGAAGGTAATCTAAATGACTATCTTGGTTATTGCTGAACACGACAACAAAGTGCTGGCCCCGGCCACACTGAACACCGTGGCTGCTGCAGCCAAAATCGGCGGCGACATCCATGTGCTGGTTGCAGGTCAGGGCGCTGGCGCCGTGGCTGAAGCCGCTGCGAAAATCGCTGGCGTGAGCAAAGTCCTGAACGCTGACAATGCCGCTTACGCGCATCAGCTGCCGGAAAACGTCGCTCCTCTGGTTGCAGAGCTGGGCAAGGGCTACAGCCACATCCTGGCTGCCGCCACGTCCAACGGCAAAAACATCCTGCCGCGCGTTGCCGCTGCGCTGGACGTTGACCAGATCTCCGAGATCATCTCGGTAGAAAGCGCCGACACCTTCAAGCGTCCGATCTACGCCGGTAACGCCATCGCTACCGTGCAATCGACCGCAGCGATCAAAGTGATCACCGTGCGTGCCACCGGTTTCGACCCGGTTGCCGCTGAAGGTGGTTCGGCGGCTGTTGAAGCCGTAGCGGCTGCGCACGACGCCGGCACTTCCAGCTTCGTCAGCGAAGAACTGGCCAAGTCCGATCGTCCTGAGCTGACCGCTGCCAAGATCGTCGTTTCCGGCGGCCGCGGCATGCAGAACGGTGACAACTTCAAACACCTGTACGCCCTGGCCGACAAGCTGGGCGCTGCCGTCGGTGCTTCGCGCGCTGCGGTCGACGCAGGTTTCGTACCGAACGACATGCAGGTCGGTCAGACCGGCAAGATCGTTGCGCCACAGCTGTACATCGCCGTCGGTATCTCCGGCGCGATCCAGCACCTGGCCGGCATGAAAGACTCCAAAGTGATCGTTGCGATCAACAAGGACGAAGAAGCGCCGATCTTCCAGGTGGCCGATTACGGTCTGGTGGCGGATCTGTTCGAAGCGGTACCTGAGCTGGAGAAGCTGGTCTAATCCGGCGGCTTCACTTATAAAGAGCCCGACCTTCTGGTCGGGCTTTTTTTTGTCTCGGATTTGAGTGGGAGCGTTTTGCCATGGATCTGCGCCGCAGGTTGTTATTGGGATTGATCCTGTTGCCGGGGATGGCTGCGGCTGCCGGCAAGTGTGAACGCCTCGTCGTCACCGGCAGCCCGGATGCGCCGCCGTACCTGTGGCAGGATCCGCAGAATCCCAGGCACTTGATCGGCGCCAGTGCCGACCTGTTGCAGCAAGTGGCCAAGGATCTGGGGATCAAGGTCGAACTGCTCTACGCCGGCAAACGCTCGCAGGCCCTCGATGAGGTGCGCAGCGGGCGCATGGACATGCTGGCCGACACGCCGCTGATGTTCAACGAGCTGGAAAACCTCGACTACATCTATCCGCCGTTGCTGGAAAACGACTATCTGGTGTGGACACGCAAAGGCTCGACGCTGGTCTACAGCGAAGCCAAGGATCTGCACGGGCACACCGGCGGGTTGTCGGAAAAGTCTCGTATGACCCAGGCATTCGGCACTTTCGCCGAGCAGAATCTGACCCTGACCCGGACGGCAAACATCACTCAAGCCTTTCAGAAACTTCTGCTGGGTGAAGTCGAATATGTACTCGCCGGGCGCTACTCGGGCATGGCTGCCGCGCAGGCATTGGGCATGGCCAATGATCTGCTGGCCTTCGAGCAACCGATCGACCGACCGGGGCTGTTCCTCGCGGTTTCGCACAACTCGGCCTGCAACGATCCGTGGTTGCGCGGACAGCTCGCTAAAAAGATGACAGAATTGCCCGCGTCCGGACTGACCGAAGCCGCGCTGCAACGCAACATCGAGCGCTGGAAGGCTCAGCAGCAACAGCCGCAGCCATCTGTCAGTGCCCCAAAACAGTAGGGATTCTTAGTGAGTATTCGACCTCTTTTCGCGGCCATGGCCGTTCTGGCCCTGGCCGGCTGCGCCAACGATCCGGCACCCAACGAGCAAATGCGCCTGACCGAGCAGGCCATCACCCAGGCCAAGGCTGTCGGTGCGACCGCCGAAGAAATGCCGGAAATGAAACTGGCTGAAGACAAGTTCAACCGGGCCAAGGGCAACATGGCCGACGAGTCTTACAAGAACGCCCGCATGCGTTCCGAACAGGCCGAGCTGGACGCACGTCTGGCAGAAGCCAAGGTGCTGACGCAAAAGAGCGAAGAGCAACTGAACGTGCTGAATACCCGCATCATCCGCCTGCGCAAGCAACTGGGAGATGCCCAATGAGCCTCAAGTCCAAAGCCCTTGGCGGGTTGGTTCTGGCTGGCTGCGTGAGCCTTTTCGGGTGTGCCGGTCAGCACAGTGAAAGCGCATTGCAACAAGCCAGCAGCGACTTCCAGAAGGTCAAGGAAGACTCCAATGTGCTGCGCATCGCTCCCAAGGACGTGATCCGTGCCGGTGAGTCCCTGGCCCGTGCCGATCGCCTGTCGACCTATTGGGGCAGTGGCTCCGACGTGGTGCATTACGCCTACCTGAGTCAGCGTTACAGCGAAATCGCTCGCGAACACACCAATCTGGTGCTCAACGAAGAGCGCGCGGCGAAGCTCGAGCTGGAACGCCAGCGTCTGCAACTGGCTCTGCGTGAGTCCAAACTGCTGAGCGTGCAGCAGCAGGGCAAGTGGCTCGAAGAGCAGATTGTCGCGCTGGCCACCACGCAAACCGATCGCGGGCTGGTGATGACCCTCGGTGACGTGCTGTTCGACACTGGCGAGGCGGAGCTGAAGAACTCGGCCAATCGCGTGGTGTTGAAGATCGTGCAGTTCCTGCAGCTCAACCCGAAACGCGTGGTGCGTATCGAGGGCTACACCGACAGCACCGGTGGCAAACAGGAAAACCTCAAGCTGTCGCGTGATCGCGCGCAAGCCGTGGCCGATGTGTTGATGGACCTCGGAATTGAGGACAAGCGCATTCAGGTCGAAGGTTACGGCGACGAGTACCCGGTGGACGCCAACGCTTCCGAGCGCGGGCGGGCACAGAATCGTCGGGTGGAAATTGTATTTTCCGACGAAAAAGGCCAGCTCGGCGCCGCCCGCTGAGGGCTGCGTCTCTGGAAAGCCCGGCCTGTCATGCAGCGCCGGGCTTTTTTACGTCTGTCGAATAGCGCGCAAATCCGTACAGTTGTAGCTGACACTGCACTGTACGGTCGACTATGGTGGCAACTGTCCCAGTACACTTCTAAACTGTTCCGGTATTGTTTCACACAAGAATAAAATGCCCGTGAAATCGAGTGCTGCGTCATGACCAACCTCTTGCTCTACCAACGTATTGCTCAACAACTGGCGGAAGATATCCGGCGCGGCGTCTATCAGCCCGGCGAACGCGTGCCGTCGGTGCGCAAGATGAGTTCGCAGCTCAATGTCAGCCATGCAACGGTGTTGCAGGCTTACGCCAATCTTGAGGATCAGGGGCTGATCCGCGCACGGCCGCAGTCCGGTTACTACGTGCACCAGACCCCGGCCCTGACGGCGCCGACACCGGATATCGCCCGGGTCGAACGCCCAGGCCTGGTCACCCGCGCCAGCATTATTCAGCAAGTGTTGGTCGAATCGCGGCGCGAGGGGGTTTTCCCGTTGGGCGCGGCGGTGCCGAGTGTCGATTACCTGCCGGTGCGCGCATTGCATCAGCAGTTGGCCAAGGTCACCCGATTCCATAGCCCTCGCGCTTTCAGCTACATGTTCAGCCCCGGTTTCGAACCGCTGCGCCGTCAAGTGGCGATCCGCATGCGCGATGCTGGCGTGGTGGTCGATCCGTCGGAAGTGGTGATCACCCACGGTTGCGTCGATGCGCTGCAGATGTCGCTGCGGGTTTTGACTCGTCCGGGTGATCTGATCGCCGCCGAGTCGCCAACCTATTACGGCCTGCTGCAACTGGCCGACCTGCTGGGCCTGAAAGTGATCGAGATTCCCAGCGACCCGGCCACGGGCATGAGCCTGGAAGCCTTGCAACTGGCCGCCAACCAATGGTCGATCAAGGCGCTGGTGCTGACCACCCGGCTGAGCAATCCGCTGGGTGGCACCATGCCCGAAGAGCGGCAGAAACAACTGCTGCGTCTGGCCTCGGACTTCGATATCCAGATTGTCGAAGACGACATCTATGGCGAGTTGATGTTCGAACAGGGTCGCACCAAAGCCCTCAAGGCCTACGATCGACTGGATCGGGTGATCTACTGCTCGAGTTTTTCCAAGACCTTGTCGCCGGGCGTGCGGGTCGGCTGGATGATCGCCGGCAAGTATCAGCAAGAAATCCAGCGTCTGCAGACGTTCACCACGCATTCGGCGTGCAGCGTCACGCAGATGGCGATTGCCGCTTATCTGGAAAATGGCGGTTATGACCGGCATTTACGGTACATCCGCCAGGAATACCGGAAAAACCTCAGCGCGTTCCAGCTGGCGGTGCAGCAGTACTTCCCCGAAGGCACGCAAATGACCCGGCCCACGGGCGGTTTCATCCTCTGGGTGAGCCTGCCGGGCAGGGTCAACACCCAGGAATTGCACGTCCGCGCCTTGCAGCAGGGCATCAGCATTGCACCGGGGCTGATCTTCAGTAATACCGAGCAGTTCAACCACTGCATCCGCCTGAACTGCGGCACGCCGTGGAATCGCGAAGCGGAAAGGGCGCTGATGACCCTCGGCTTGCTGGCGACTCAACTGTGTCAGGAAACGGCTGGCGGATTCTGAACGAGCGGTGCGTCATGCTTGTCTTGTGACGCTCAACAGGCGAGCATATGGCCCTCTGCCGTTAGTGTTGTAGGGCTCATGAAAGCGATTTTGCCTGCTGCCTGGATTTTGTTTGGTGTGTTGACGATGGGCCATGCGCCCGGTGTCATGGCAGCCGCCGTTCAGGAAAAGCCTGCGGCGTCAGCACCGGCGAGCAAAACGGCCAGCAACAAAGCCGTTGCGGATAAGAAAGCTCAAGTTAAAAAAGCCCCGCAAAAGAAGGCTGCCCCGGTGAAGAAACGGCCCCCGGTCGCTTCCAAGTCGAAACCGGCCAGTGAGGTGGCGAAAACCCGATTGCCGCCGGCCAAGCTCGATCTGAGCCTGCCCAAGGACATGGTGCAGCAGCTCAAACCGGCCGGTACCGTCACGCTGCCTAAACACGACGCTATCCTGCCGCAGATGTTCGGCGAGAAGAACAGCGGCTTCCAGCTCAACGGCCGTCTGCTCAGTAACGAAATGCAGCTGCAACTGCGCAACGAAGAGCGTCGTGAAGTCGAAGGCGCGGCGCTGGATTTCGAATTCAAGCAGTAAATCAAATCGATCCGTGACCCGCAGACCAGACGCTTTGTCGGAGACTGGTCAGTCACTTTCGTTTCTGCGTAAAAACCCCGGTTCAGGGAATTTGAAACAACCGTTTTAGCGGTTACTCTGTGGCCGTCCCTTTAACACATTGCCCGTCGCGAGGACTCGTCGTCATGAAATGCCGTGAAGGCTGTGGCGCTTGCTGTATTGCCCCCTCCATCAGTTCTGCCATTCCAGGCATGCCCAATGGCAAACCTGCTGGCGAACGTTGCGTGCAACTCTCGGTCGAAAACCTGTGCAACATTTTCGGTCAGCCGGAACGCCCGGCGGTCTGCTCGGGATTTGCCGCCGATGTCGAAGTCTGTGGCAGCAGCCGGGAAGAGGCGATCAAGTTGATCGGCTGGTGGGAGCAGATGACGGCGGCGTGATGTGTCAAACGAACGGAACTTCAACAATAAGGAATAAGACTATGGGTTCGCTGCATCGTATCGCTGTGTTGTGTGGTTTGACGGCTGTGCTGGCCACTTCGGTTGCTCAGGCTGAGGACTGGAAAGTCGCCAAGGAGCAGGACGGGATCAAGGTCTCGCTGGCCGAAGTGCCGGGTTCGGATTACAAGTCCTATCAGGGTGTTGCCCTGATGAAGACCACCGTTGCCAAACTGCGTGCCTTGCAGGAAGACGTGTCCGGAGCCTGCGCCTGGATTCACGAGTGCAAAACCCAGAAGCTGCTCAAGCACGAGGGCGATCAGAGCTGGACCTACACCCAGTTCAATACGCCGTGGCCAGTCACCCCACGCGATTCGGTGCTGCACATCACCACCGTCGAAGGCGCTGATGGCAGCCTGACCCGCAACCTCGAAGGCGTGCCGAAGTACATTCCCGAAGAGAAAGGCTTTGTTCGCGTTGCGCAGGTCAAAGGCTTCTGGAAGTTCGTGCCCAAAGGTGATCAGGTCGAAGTGACCTATCAAGTGCACACCGAGCCAGGCGGCAGTGTGCCGAGCATGATTGCCAACAAGTTTGTGGTCGACGCGCCATTCAACACCCTGAAAGCCCTGAAAGAACGCGCCGAGAAGTAATTCGCGCGCTGACAGCAAAACGCCCCGACTGATTCGGGGCGTTTTGTTTTGTCGTTATATTGTGTTTCCAGATATGCGCTGCACGAAATTTTCACAAAGCGTTCCAGACAATTCGCCCGCGCTCTTTGCAGTTGTCCCCGTATCCCCGCGCCTTGAATGAAAGAGTCCGACGGTGGGACAGTAATCAATGGCAATGCTGCCGTTGATCGTGCAACATTTGCGCACCGCGCACGCCCCGGGGCCTGGAATGGCCAATAGAGGGCATGGCGCCGCCGTATTTTGCAACTTCAACTTCCAATGGGTCCTAAAACGACATGGCAAACCCGGACGCCCTGAATCAGCAGCGATCTTCCACTCGCCTGCTGCAACCGACCGTCAAATCGCATCTGGCCTACACGCTGCTGTGTGCCCTGGTCATGATGGTGATGTTTTCCGTGCTGCGCCTCGCGCTGCTGGTCTACAACCGCGAGATGATCCTCGATACCCCGGCTTCGACCTTCCTCGAAGCTTTCGCCAACGGCCTGCGTTTCGACCTGCGCCTGGTGGTCTACATCTGCGTTCCGCTGGTGCTGGCACTGTTCAGTGCCCGGGCGATGGCCGCGCGCGGCTTTTTCCGTCTGTGGCTGACCGTCGCCTCGAGCATCGCGCTGTTCCTCGGCCTGATGGAGATGGACTTCTACCGTGAGTTCCACCAGCGCCTCAACGGCCTGGTGTTCCAGTACGTGAAAGAAGACCCGAAAACCGTGATGAGCATGCTCTGGTACGGTTTCCCGGTGGTGCGTTACCTGCTGGCGTGGGTCGTCGGCACCGTGATCCTGACCCTGGCCTTCAAGGGCGCCGACCGTGCAACCCGTCCACGTGGCCCGTTCAGCGGCGGCAACGTCGGTACGCGTCAGGTGGCGCCGTGGTACACGCGTCTCGCGGTATTCGTGGTCTGCCTGCTGATCTGCGTGGTGGCTGCCCGTGGCACCCTGCGTCAGGGCCCGCCGCTGCGCTGGGGTGACGTCTACACCACCGAATCGAACTTCGCCAACCAGTTGGGTCTCAACGGCACGCTGTCGCTGATCGCCGCTGCCAAGGACCGCATGGGCGAGGATCGCGACAACATCTGGAAAGCCACACTGCCGCAGGAACAGGCGCAGAAAGTGGTTCGCGAGATGCTGGTGATGCCGGACGACAAACTGGTCGATGCCGACATCGCTGCCGTGCGTCGTGACTACACGCCACCGGCCGACAAGACCCTGCCGATCAAGAACGTGGTCGTGATCCTGATGGAAAGCATGGCCGGTCACTCGGTCGGCGCCCTGGGCGCACCGGGCAACATCACGCCGTACCTCGACAAACTGTCGAAGGAAGGCCTGCTGTTCGACCGTTTCTTCTCCAACGGCACCCACACCCACCAGGGCATGTTCGCCACGATGGCGTGCTTCCCGAACCTGCCGGGCTTCGAATACCTGATGCAGACACCGGAAGGCAGCCACAAGCTGTCCGGCCTGCCGCAGTTGCTCAGTGCGCGCAAGTATGACGACGTGTATGTCTATAACGGCGACTTCGCCTGGGACAACCAGTCGGGCTTCTTCAGCAACCAGGGCATGACCAACTTCGTTGGCCGTAACGACTTCGTCAATCCGGTGTTCTCCGATCCGACCTGGGGCGTGTCCGACCAGGACATGTTCGACCGTGGTCTGCAGGAGTTGAAGGCACGGGAAAACGGCAAGCCGTTCTACGCGCTGCTGCAAACCCTGTCCAACCACACGCCGTACGCCTTGCCGACGCCATTGCCGGTGGAGCGCGTGACCGATCGTGGCAGCCTCAACGAACACCTGACCGCCATGCGTTACGCCGACTGGGCACTGGGTCAGTTCTTCGAGAAGGCGCGTAAAGAGCCGTACTTCAAGGAAACCCTGTTCGTGATCGTCGGCGACCACGGTTTCGGCAACGAGCGCCAGATCACCGAAATGGACCTGGGCCGCTTCAACGTGCCGATGCTGATGATCGCGCCGGGCATCCAGGAGAAGTTCGGCACCCGCGACCACACCGTGGGCACCCAGATCGACATCGTGCCGACCATCATGGGCCGTCTGGGTGGCGAAGTACGTCATCAGTGCTGGGGCCGCGACCTGCTGAACCTGCCGGCCGGCGACACCGGTTTCGGTGTGATCAAGCCGTCGGGCAGCGAGCAGACCACGGCCATCGTCACCGCCGACCAGATCCTGGTGCTGCCGAAAGAGAAGGAAATGGCGCCGAAGATCTACCAGTACCAACTGGGCGCGAACCCTTCTGCCGAGATCATTCCGGACGCACCGCGTACCGCCGAACTGAAGCTCAAGCTTGAAGCGTTCCTGCAAACAGCGACCAAGAGCCTGATGGACAACACTGCCGGTGTTGTCAACGGCAAGCCTGACTGATAAAACCGCTGCATGAAAAAGAGGCCCCTGAGGGCCTCTTTTTTTTGTCTTGGGGTTTTATATCCTGCCAAGTAACAGCAAGACCAGCAGCACCACCAACACCACGCCGATAATGCCCGAAGGACCATAACCCCAACTTCTGGAGTGCGGGAAGACCGGCAGACCACCGATCAGCAACAGGATCAGGATAATGATAAGAATTGTGCCCATGTCGATTTTCCTTGTTAAAAGTGTTCGAGAAGTCTTGGTGTTCAAGGGCGACTGGAGGCTAACTAATTCCAGACGGCTTACAAATTCCGACTGGTGCGAATGAAAGAAAATTCAATGTTTTTTTAATGTATTTGGGCCGCAGACTTATTTCCTTTAAGCGCAAGATCTTTTGATCCTGTATTCAGCATTCTGATGGAGCGTGGGATACCCAGGTTCCTTCGCTACACTCCGCGTATCTCCTACGAAACAACAAGGCTGTCGGCTATGCAAAATCGCATGATGATCACTGGCGCGGGTTCAGGTTTGGGTCGCGAAATCGCGCTGCGCTGGGCGCGTGAAGGCTGGCAGTTGGCTTTGTCGGATGTCAGCGAGCCCGGCCTGCTGGAAACCCTGAAACGGGTGCGTGAGGCCGGTGGCGACGGTTTCACCCAGCGTTGCGATGTGCGTGATTACAGCCAGCTCACCGCGTTTGCCCAAGCCTGTGAAGTGAAGCTGGGAGGCATCGATGTCATCGTCAACAATGCTGGTGTGGCGTCAGGCGGATTTTTCAGCGAGTTGTCGCTTGAGGATTGGGACTGGCAGATCGCGATCAACCTGATGGGCGTGGTCAAGGGCTGCAAGGCGTTCCTGCCGCTGCTGGAACAGAGCAAAGGCAAGATCATCAACATCGCCTCGATGGCGGCCTTGATGCAAGGCCCGGCGATGAGCAACTACAACGTGGCCAAGGCCGGTGTGGTGGCGTTGTCGGAAAGTTTGCTGATCGAACTGGCGCAGCAGGAAGTCAGCGTGCATGTGGTTTGCCCGTCGTTCTTTCAGACCAACTTGCTCGATTCGTTCCGTGGCCCGACGCCGGCGATGAAAGCCCAGGTCGGCAAATTGCTGGAAAGTTCGCCGATCACTGCTGCTGACATCGCTGACTATATCTATCAGCAAGTATCCGCGGGCGAGTTCATGATTCTGCCGCACGAGCAAGGGCGCATGGCCTGGGCGATCAAGCAGAAGAACCCGCAACTGATCTACAACGAAATGACCACCATGGCCGATAAAATGCGCGCCAAGGCCAAACAAACCAACGGTTGAACTTGCCCGGCGGGTATCGCGTCGTTAGGGTGGCCGCATTGGTCACCCTGTCGAGACGCATCAATGCTCAATTACCTGTGGTTCTTCCTCGCGGCGCTGTTTGAAATCGCCGGTTGTTTCGCCTTTTTCATGTGGCTGCGTCAGGGCAAAAGTGCCTTGTGGGTGATCCCGGCACTGCTCAGCCTGACCCTGTTCGCGCTGTTGTTGACCCGGGTCGAAGCGGCTTACGCCGGGCGCGCCTATGCCGCGTATGGCGGAATCTACATCGTCGCGTCGATCGGCTGGCTGGCGGTGGTCGAGCGCGTGCGCCCGCTGGGTTCGGACTGGATCGGCGTGGCGTTATGCGTGATCGGTGCCAGTGTGATTCTGTTCGGGCCGCGATTTTCCGCCGCTTGAGGCGAGACTGTTTAGCCATTTGCAGGAAACGTCTGAAGGGCGCAGCGACTCACGGTGTAGGGCAAGACTGAATTGCTCGCGACCCATTGTAGAGCGCCCGTCCGCCGCGCATCTTCAGGGCTGGCTAACCCTGAAGGACGAACTCCATGCTTGTACTCAGCCGTGTTGTGGGCGAGTTGATTTCCATCGGTGACGATATTTCCGTGCGCGTATTGTCAGTCAACGGTTCCAGCGTGCGCTTCGGCGTCGAGGCGCCGCAGAAGGTCAATGTGCACCGCTCTGAAGTTTACGAGCGGATCCAGCGCAAACAGATCAGCGAAAAGGCTCGCTGAAGTTTTCAGTCGAACAGATGCTTGGGCACATCGTGCTTGAGCATCAACTGGCATTGCTCGCTTTCCGGGTCGAAAACAATCAGCGCCTGGCCTTTGGTCAGTGCCTGGCGGACGCGCAGTACACGGGTTTCCAATGGGGTGTCATCACCGTTGTCGGTACCGTCGCGAGTGACGAAATCCTCGATCAGGCGGGTGAGGGTGTCGACTTCAAGAGCGTCGTAGGGAATCAGCATGGGCACCTCGGCTAAATCAATGGCGGGATGCTACGGCGATTACGTTATCCCCGCCAGTTTTCGTGGCGTGCCAATTCGCGAGCAGGCTCGCTCCCACATTTGGAATGCGTGTCCCCTGTGGGAGCGAGCCTGCTCGCGAAGGTGCTTGGTCTGCCAACAAGGATTCAGCTGTCCGAGCGCTGCCCCACCAGACTGTCCACCGACGGCACCCGCGTATCGCTCTCCATCTGCGTCTCATGCTCGATCTGATGACTGAAGCGATCCAGCGAAGCATTGGCCGGCGCCGCATCGCTGGCGAATACCGGCGGACTCAGAATGTACGCCCCAAGCAAACGACTGAGCGCCGCCAGACTGTCGATGTGCGTACGTTCATAACCATGGGTTGCGTCGCAGCCAAAGGCGAGCAGGGCGGTGCGGATATCGTGCCCGGCAGTCACCGCCGAATGCGCATCGCTGAAGTAATAGCGGAACAGGTCGCGCCTTACCGGCAGTTCGTTTTCGCTGGCCAGACGCAGCAAATGCCGTGACAAGTGATAGTCATAAGGGCCACCGGAATCCTGCATCGCCACGCTCACCGCGTGTTCGCTGGAATGCTGGCCCGGCGCAACCGGGGCAATATCGATGCCGACGAATTCGCTGACATCCCACGGCAATGCCGCCGCCGCGCCACTGCCGGTTTCTTCGGTGATGGTGAACAGCGGGTGACAGTCGATCATCAACTCCTGACCGCTGTCGACGATGGCCTTGAGCGAGGCCAGCAACGCGGCAACGCCAGCCTTGTCATCGAGGTGACGGGCGCTGATGTGGCCGCTCTCGGTGAACTCCGGCAGCGGGTCGAACGCCACCACGTCGCCGACGCTGATGCCCAGCGATTCGCAATCGGCCTTGGTCGCGCAGTAGGCATCCAGACGCAGTTCGACGTGATCCCAGCTGATCGGCATCTCGTCCACCGCGGTGTTGAACGCGTGCCCGGACGCCATCAGCGGCAGCACGCTGCCACGAATCACGCCGTTGTCGGTGAACAGGCTGACCCGACTGCCCTCGGCAAACCGGCTCGACCAGCAACCGACCGGGGCCAGGGTCAGACGACCGTTGTCTTTCACCGCACGCACGGCGGCGCCGATGGTATCGAGGTGCGCGGAGACAGCGCGGTCGGGGCTGTTTTTCTTGCCCTTGAGCGTGGCGCGGATCGTGCCGCGACGGGTCATCTCGAAAGGGATGCCGAGTTCTTCCAGACGCTCGGCGACGTAACGCACGATGGTGTCGGTGAACCCGGTGGGGCTGGGAATGGCGAGCATTTCCAGCAGGACTTTTTGCAGGTAGTTGAGATCCGGTTCAGGGATTTGAGTGGTCATGGAAACTCCTGATGAGTTGAGGCGCATCGATGGTTTCGATGAGGGGTGATTTAGGGTGTCTGTTGCGGCCCCTTCGCGAGCAAGCCCGCTCCCACATTTGGAATGCGTTCAACCTGTGGGAGCGGGCTTGCTCGCGAAGGCGTCAGTCCAGACGCCTCGGAATCAAGAAACAGCCGGCTGACTGTGCGGAAACAACAAATCGACAAAGCGCTCCGCCGTCGGCTGCGGCTCATGATTGGCCAGCCCCGCGCGTTCGTTGGCTTCGATAAACACGTACTCCGCTTGATCCGCCGCCGGCACCATCAGGTCGAGGCCGACCATCGGAATGTCCAGCGCTCGCGCCGCACGGACGGCGGCATCGACCAGGGTCGGATGCAGAATCGCCGTAACGTCTTCCAGCGTGCCACCGGTGTGCAGATTGGCGGTGCGGCGCACGAACAGATGTTCGCCCGCCGGCAGGATGCTGCTGTAGTCATAACCGGCCGCATGCAGGGTGCGCTGGGTTTCATGATCCAGCGGAATCTTGCTCTCGCCACTGGTGGCGGCTTGCCGACGGCGGCTCTGGGCCTCGATCAATGCACCGATCGAATGATGGCCGTCACCGACCACTTCCGCGGGACGGCGAATCGCAGCGGCCACCACTTCAAAACCGATCACCAGAATCCGCAGGTCGAGACCTTCGTGGAAGCTTTCGAGCAGCACACGGCTGTCAAAATGTTTGGCGGCTTCGATGGCCTGCTGCACCTCTTCGATGCTCTGCAGATCGACCGCCACACCCTGGCCCTGTTCGCCGTCGAGCGGCTTGACCACCACACGTTGATGCTCGTCGAGAAACGCCAGGTTGTCGTCGGCGTTACCTGCCAGTTGCTGCGAAGGCAGTTTCAGCCCGGCGGCCTTCAACACCTTGTGGGTCAGGCTCTTGTCCTGGCACAGACTCATGCTGATTGCGCTGGTCAGGTCGCTCAGCGATTCGCGGCAACGCACCCGGCGCCCACCGTGGCTGAGGGTGAACAGCCCGGCTTCGGCATCATCCACCTGCACGTCGATGCCGCGCCGATGGGCTTCCTCGACGATGATCCGCGCATAAGGGTTGAAGTTGGCTTCCGGGCCGGGACCGAGGAACAGCGTCTGGTTGATGCCGTTCTTGCGCTTGATCGCGAAGGTCGAGAGGTTGCGAAAACCGAGTTTGGCGTAGAGGTTCTTCGCCTGACGGTTGTCATGCAGCACCGACAGATCCAGATAACTCAGGCCGCGACTCATGAAGTGCTCGATCAAATGCCGCACCAGCACTTCACCGACACCGGGCCGCGAGCACTGCGGATCCACCGCCAGGCACCACAGGCTGCTGCCGTGTTCCGGATCGTTGAAGGCTTTCTGGTGATTGAGGCCCATGACGCTGCCGATCACCGCGCCGCTGTCTTCGTCTTCGGCGAGCCAATAAACCGGGCCGCCCTGATGATGCGGAGTCAGCCGCGTGGCATCGATCGGCAGCATGCCGCGTGCCTGATACAGCAGATTGATCGCCTGCCAGTCGGCTTCGCTCTGTGCGCGGCGAATGCGGAAGCCGCGAAACACGCGGGTGGCCTGGCGGTAATCGCTGAACCACAGGCGCAGGGTGTCGGAAGGGTCGAGAAACAGTTGTGTCGGTTCCAGACCGAGAATCTGCTGCGGCGCGGCGACGTACAGGGCAATATCGCGCTCGCCGGGTTGTTCGTTGAGCAGTTCCTGCGCCAGCGTCGCCGGGTCAGGAAAGGTGTGACCGATCAGCAGTCGGCCCCAGCCGCAATGCACGGCAATGGGGTCGGCGCCGAGTTCGCTGCCGTCTTCGGCCAGACGCGCCTGCAAGCGTTCATACGACGGTGTCTGACCGCGTAACAGACGTTGGTTGATCGCCGTGGCGTGAGGTTTCATCAATCAGATTCCTTGTTCACTGAGCCACAGGTTCAGGGCCGCCAGTTGCCACAGTTTCGAGCCGCGCAGCGGCGTCAGTTGGCCTTGCGGATCAGTCAGCAGTTTGTCGAGCATGGCCGGGTTGAACAGGCCGCGATCCTGACTCGGATCCAGCAGCAGTTCGCGCACCCAGTTCAGCGTGTCGCCCTGCAAATGCTTGAGGCCCGGTACCGGGAAGTAACCTTTCTTGCGGTCGATCACTTCGCTCGGAATCACCAGGCGCGCGGCTTCTTTCAACACTTGTTTGCCGCCATCGGGCAGCTTGAACTGGCCGGGAATTCGCGCCGACAGTTCCACCAGGCGATAGTCGAGAAACGGCGTGCGCGCTTCCAGGCCCCAGGCCATGGTCATGTTGTCGACGCGTTTGACCGGGTCGTCCACCAGCATCACCATGCTGTCCAGACGCAGGGCTTTATCCACCGCCGCATCAGCGCCGGGTTGTGCGAAGTGTTGCTTGACGAAGTCGCCGGCCGCGTCATTCGCGGTCAGCCATTTCGGCTGTACGGTGGCCGCGTAGTCGTCGTAGCTGCGGTCGAAGAACGCCGCGCGATAGGCTGCATACGGATCTGCTGCGCCGTCGACTTGCGGATACCAGTGATAACCGGCGAACAGCTCATCCGCGCCCTGGCCGCTCTGCACCACTTTGCAGTGCTTGGCCACTTCGCGGGACAACAGGTAGAAGGCGATGCAGTCGTGGCTGACCATCGGCTCGCTCATCGCGCGGAACGCGGCGGGCAATTGCTCGATGATCTCTTTTTCGTCGATGCGCAATTGATGGTGTTGGGTGCCGTAGTGCTTGGCGATCAGATCGGAATACTGGAATTCATCACCACGCTCGCCGCCGGCATCCTGGAAACCGATGGAAAAGGTCGACAGGTTCTCCACGCCGACTTCGCGCAGCAGGCCGACGAGCATGCTCGAATCGACACCGCCGGAGAGCAGCACACCGACATCCACCGCCGCCCGTTGCCGAATCGCTACCGCTTCACGGGTGCTGTCGAGCACACGGTCGCGCCAGTCTTCGAGCGTCAGGTTTTTCTCGTCGTCGTGTGGGCCGTAGGGCAGGGTCCACCAGGTTTTCTGTTCGGTGCGACCATCGGCTTCGACGCGCATCCAGGTCGCTGGCGGCAGCTTTTCGATGCCCGCGAGCAAGGTGCGTGGAGCCGGCACTACTGCATGGAAATTCAGGTAGTGATTGAGCGCCACCGGATCGAGGATCGGGTTGATGTCGCCGCCCTTGAGCAGCGCCGGCAGGGCCGAGGCAAAGCGCAAACGCTGGCCGGTGCGCGACAGGTACAAAGGCTTCACGCCGAGACGGTCACGGGCGATGAACAGGCGCTGGGCATCGCGCTCCCAGATGGCGAACGCGAACATGCCGTTGAGTTTCGGCAGCAGTGCTTCGCCCCAGGCGTGATAGCCCTTGAGCAGCACTTCGGTGTCACCGCCGGAATAGAACGCATAACCCAGCGCTTCGAGCTCGGCGCGCAGTTCCGGGAAGTTGTAGATCGCGCCGTTGAAGGCCAGCGACAAGCCCAATTGGCTGTCGATCATCGGCTGCGCCGAGCCATCCGACAGGTCCATGATTTTCAGGCGACGATGGCCCAGGGCAATCGGTCCTTGGGCATGGAAGCCCCACGCGTCGGGGCCGCGGGGGGCCAGGTGATGGGTGATTCGCTCAACCGCTGCAAGGTCTGCAGGTTGATGATCAAAACGTAACTCGCCAGCTAGTCCGCACATAAAGTCCTTACCGGTTTTTCCGTTGGGGAGGGGTGATTCAAGTCAGGCCAAAATGGCCGCTACTCAGAAACTGACCCGCTGCAGATGTGGGAGTTTTAGAACGATGAGTTATAAGAGGGGGCGACTGACCAGCGGCCAGTCGCGATTTTTCATTTGCCGCGAATCAACGTGCGCAGTGCAAAACGATTGGGGTGGCAGGCTTCGGCGACGCTTCTGGGCAGTGGCAGCGGCTCGTTGTCCAGCCACGCCGCGAGCAGTTCGCCAGACAGCGGCGCGGTGATCAGCCCGCGTGAACCGTGGCCGCTGTTGACGTACAGGCCATCGAGCCACGGGCAGGCGATGTCCGGCACTTGTCGTGCATCCTTGCTCAACGCGGCATAGGCCTGAGCGAAAGCTGCGCGGTCGGCAAGCGGGCCGACGATCGGCAGGTAGTCGGGGCTGGTGCAGCGGAACGCGGCGCGTCCCTCCAGTGTTTCCGGGGGCAGTTCATCGACGTGCAGGCGCGCCACCAGATCGCTGGAAATCTCTTCGAGCATCGCCAGATTGCCGAGGTGTTCGGCGGTGGTCGGGGTCAAGTCGTCACTGTTGAAGTCGAAACTCGCGCCGAGTGTGTGTTCGCCCAAGCGAGCCGGCGCGACATAACCTTCGGCGCAGACCACGGTGCGCAGCGCCTGACTCTCGGCAGTTTGCGGCAGGCGCGTGATCTGCCCGCGGATGCGTTTGAGCGGCAGCTCGGCACTTTGCGCAAAGCGTTTTATTTCCGCAGCACCGGCTAATACCACGACCGGGGCGCTGGCGAGCAGGCGGTCGCCGTCGAAGGCTTGCCACTGATCATCGACCTTGCGCAGTTCCAGCACGTCGTGATGCTTGAGCAGTTCGATGTTCGCTTGCGCGGCTTGTGCCTGGCACAGCGCCGGCGGATGCACCCAGCCGCCTTCGGGGTAGAACAGCCCGCCATGGGCCACGGCGATACCGGCCTGAGTTTCGGCCTGGGGCTGATCAAGCCAGTGCACCAGATCCTCCGGGAACGCCGCGGCAAGTTGTGCCTGACGCTCGGCTTCCTTGGTATTGAAGGCCAGTTGCAGCACACCGCAATCGTCCCAGTCGGTGCCGCGTTGCAGGGTTTCCAGCAGACGGCGGGTGTAGCCGAAACCGCTGACGATCAGTTGCGACAACGCGGTGCCGTGGGCCGACAATTTCAGATAGAGCACGCCCTGCGGATTGCCCGACGCCTCCTGCGCCACGGCCTCGTGACGCTCCAGCAGGCTGACTTGCCAGCCGCGTGCGGCGAGGCTGGCAGCGGTCGCACAACCGGCCAACCCGGCGCCGATCACCAGCGCGCGGCGTTCGCCGGTCAGCGGGGCAGGGCGGGCAAACCACGGTTTGTCCGGCAGCGGTGGCGCGACGTCCTGTGGCCAGCCGAGAAACTCGCCACGCAGGATTTCCCATTTGTGGCCGATGCCCGGGGTGCGCTTCATCTTGAACCCGGCGGCGTTGAGCAAGCGTCGCACCCAACCGGTGCTGGTGAAGGTGCTGATGGTCGAGCCGGGCGCGGCCAGCCGCGCCAGTTCGGCGAACAGTTCGGCGGTCCACATGTCGGGGTTTCTCGCCGGGGCGAAACCGTCGAGAAACCACGCGTCGATCTGCGCATCGAGTTGCGGCAGTTGTTCCAGCGCATCGCCGATCAGCAGCGTCAGCGTGACCCGGCCATTACCCAGAATGATCCGCTGAAAGCCCTGATGGATCGCCACGTAATGCGTCAACAACTGATCGGCCAGCGGCTTCAGATCCGGCCACAAGGCCAGTGCCCGTTGCAGATCCGCCGGGCTCAGCGGGTACTTTTCGACGCTGACAAAATGCAGCCGCGCACCGGCCACCGCGTGCTGCTCGAACAGCTGCCAGGCGCAGAGAAAATTCAGCCCGGTGCCGAAGCCGGTTTCGCCGATCACCAGTCGACCATTGGCCGGCAGCGCGGCAAAACGCTCGGCCAGACGGTTCTGTTCGAGGAACACGTAGCGGGTTTCATCCAGCCCCGACTGGTCGGAAAAATACACATCATCGAACACCCGCGAGCGCGGACGTCCGTGGTCATCCCAGTCAAGTTGGGCGTGGGGCAATACAGGTTTCATGGCAGGCTCGGCAACGACAAGGCGGCCATTCTAGCTGATCGGGCGCAGGGTGCTTGATCCATGGCAAGGCTGGGTTGAGGGGGTTCAAGGACAATTCACTGTTTGTGGCTGAAAGTGAGCTTTTCTGTGGCGAGGGAGCTTGCTCCCGCTCGGCTGCGCAGCAGTCGTAAAGCCGGCGCACGCGGGTTAACTGGAGTAACCGGGGTGAAAGGTTTTTCGGGTTGCTGCGCAACCCAGCGGGAGCAAGCTCCCTCGCCACAGGGTTCGTTCCTTCAGCTTGTTGTGGTGGGGAATTTCTGCCCTGCATCTGTGCCCAATCCGCTAGTCTTGCTGAATCCTGGAAGGAGCCGTCCCCATGTTTGAATCCGCCGAAATCGGCCATGCCATCGACAAAGAGACTTACGACGCGGCGGTGCCTGCGCTGCGTGAAGCACTGCTGGAAGCGCAGTTCGAGTTGCAGCAGCAGAAACGTTTTCCGGTGATCGTGTTGATCAACGGCATCGAGGGCGCCGGCAAGGGCGAGACCGTCAAGTTGCTCAACGAGTGGATGGACCCGCGCCTGATCGAGGTGCGCACCTTCGATCAGCAGACTGACGAAGAACTGGCGCGGCCACCCGCGTGGCGTTACTGGCGGATGCTGCCGGCCAAGGGCCGGATGGGGATTTTCTTCGGCAACTGGTACAGCCAGATGCTCCAGGGCCGGGTCCACGGTCTGTTCAAGGATCCACGGCTGGATCAGGCAATCAACGCCGCCGAGCGTCTGGAAAAGATGCTCTGCGATGAAGGCGCGCTGATCTTCAAGTTCTGGTTCCACCTGTCGAAGAAACAGATGAAGGCGCGGCTCAAGGCGCTGGCCGATGATCCACTGCACAGTTGGCGCATCAGTCCGTTGGACTGGCAGCAATCGCAGACTTACGACAAGGTCGTCAAATACGGCGAGCGCGTGTTGCGCCGTACCAGTCGCGACTATGCACCGTGGCACATCATCGAAGGGATGGACGCCAATTACCGCAGCCTCGCGGTCGGCAAGATTCTGCTCGAAGGTCTGCAGAACGCCCTCAAGCGTCCGCAAGTAGAGGCCGATGAGGTCAATGCCGCGCCGCTGAGCACGGCTGTCGATCAGTTGAACCTGCTCGACAGTCTTGATCTGACCCAGCGTCTGGAAAAGAAAGACTATGAAGAACAATTGATCACCGAGCAGGCGCGGCTGTCCGGGCTGATGCGCGATAAACGCATGCGCCGTCACGCCTTGGTGGCGGTGTTCGAAGGCAACGACGCGGCGGGCAAGGGCGGGGCGATTCGGCGGGTGGCGGCGGCGCTCGATCCGCGTCAGTACAACATCGTGCCGATTGCCGCGCCGACCGAAGAGGAGCGCGCGCAACCGTATCTGTGGCGCTTCTGGCGACACCTGCCGGCACGGGGCAAATTCACCGTGTTCGACCGTTCCTGGTATGGCCGGGTGCTGGTCGAGCGGATCGAGGGCTTTTGCAGTCCGGCCGACTGGCTGCGGGCCTACAGCGAGATCAACGACTTCGAAGAGCAGATCGCCGACGCCGGGGTGATCGTCGTCAAGTTCTGGCTGGCGATCGACAAGGAGACGCAGATGGAGCGTTTTCAGGCCCGGGAGCAGATCCCCTTCAAGCGCTTCAAGATTACCGAGGACGACTGGCGCAATCGCGAAAAGTGGGATGCCTACCGCGCCGCCGTGGGCGACATGGTCGACCGCACCAGCACCGAGATCTCGCCGTGGACGCTGGTCGAGGCCAATGACAAGCGCTGGGCCCGGGTAAAGGTGCTGCGCACGATCAACCGGGCGCTCGAAGAGGCGTTCGCGAAGTCCGACAAGCACGCGAAAAAACACAAGGACTGAAGCGATGGACGCGCATACGCGGGGTGAATGATTGTCGCGGTCGGCGGCAGGGTGGACTTATGCTCGGTTCACTCTCCTGCGACAACAACAATTGAGGTATGCCATGCGTGAAGTGGTGATCGTCGACAGCGTGCGGACCGGCCTGGCCAAGTCCTTTCGCGGCAAGTTCAACCAGACCCGTCCCGACGACATGGCGGCCCATTGCGTCAACGCGCTGCTGTCGCGCAACGACGTCGATCCGGCCAGCGTCGAGGATTGCATCGTCGGTGCCGGCTCCAACGAGGGTGCGCAGGGTTACAACATCGGGCGCAACGTCGCGGTGTTGTCGCGTCTGGGCACTGGTGTTGCCGGCATGACCCTTAATCGCTTTTGCTCCTCGGGGTTGCAGGCGATCGCGATTGCCGCCAACCAGATCGCTTCCGGTTGCAGCGACATCATTGTTGCCGGTGGCGTCGAGTCGATCAGCCTGACCCTCAAGAGCGTCAACACCGATCACCTGATCAACCCGCTGCTCAAGCAGCAGGTGCCGGGCATCTACTACACGATGGGCCAGACCGCGGAAGTGGTCGCGCGCCGTTATGGCGTCAGCCGCGAGGCACAGGATCGTTACGCGCTGCAAAGCCAACTGCGCACCGCCCAGGCGCAGGCGGCCGGGCTGTTCGATGATGAAATCGTGCCGATGGCGGTCAAGTATCGGGTCGAGGACAAGAACAGTGGCGATGTACAGATCCTCGACGGCATCGTCGATCGCGACGACTGCAACCGCCCGGATACCACTTATGAAAGCCTCGCCGGGCTGAAACCGGTGTTTGCCGAGGACGGCTCGGTAACGGCCGGCAACTCGTCGCAGCTGTCGGACGGCGCGTCGATGACCCTGGTGATGAGCCTGGAAAAAGCCCTGCAACTGGGACTCAAACCGAAGGCGTTTTTCCGTGGCTTCACCGTGGCCGGTTGCGAGCCGGACGAAATGGGCATCGGCCCGGTGTTCTCGGTGCCGAAACTGCTCAAGGCCAAGGGCTTGCAAGTGGCGGATATTGATCTGTGGGAGCTGAACGAGGCGTTTGCTTCGCAATGCCTGTATGCCCGCGATCGTCTGGAGATCGATAACAGCAAGTACAACGTCAATGGCGGCTCGATTTCCATCGGCCACCCGTTCGGCATGACCGGGTCGCGGCAGGTCGGGCATCTGGTGCGCGAGTTGCAGCGGCGTGATTTGCGTTACGGCATTGTGACCATGTGCGTGGGGGGCGGGATGGGGGCGACGGGGTTGTTTGAGGCGGTGCGCTGACCCTGCAGATTTGTATTGCCTGTCAGGATGCCTTCGCGAGCAAGCCCGCTCCCACATTGGTACGGTGTACACCGATCAAAATGTGGGAGCGGGCTTGCTCGCGAAGGCTTCAACTCGGTTCATCGGTTGGAATCCACACCCTGCATCCGCGCGATATACGCCTGAATTTCCTGCTCAGCCTTTTCGGCGCTGTCGAACGGCCCCTCAAGGGTGTTCTCCCGCGTGCAGAAAAACAGCTCTCCATTGACCCGACACATCCGCTCGCTGCGAAAGTGTGTGGCGGGGGCGCTGTCCTGGGCGCGCATTCCGTACATGATCCGGCTCCTTGAGTGATCCGTTGCAGGGATCCAATCAGCTTATGCCTGAAGCACTTGGCGCGCCTCACCAGCCGATCAACGGCAAAGCGTCAATTTAATGCTGCGACCTGCACAGTTTCATTAGCGGCCTGGCCCGAACTGTCCCTGTGTTGCATCTGGCGCCGGGCCTAGAATGATCGCTCTCGTCAGCAGGCATTGGGGTTCGCATGCACATTTCATCCGGTCGCTGGGTCTACGGTCTGTTCCTGGCACTGCTGACGGCGGTTTTGTGGGGCATCCTGCCGATCAAGCTCAAGCAGGTGCTGCTGGTGATGGACCCGATCACGGTGACCTGGTTTCGCCTGTTGGTGTCGGGTGGCTGCCTGTTCATCTACCTGGCGGCCACACGCCGCCTGCCGAGCCGCAAAATGCTCGGTCCCCGAGGCGGCTGGCTGGTGTTGATGGCGGTGCTCGGGCTGGTAGGCAACTACGTGCTGTACCTGATGGGCCTCAATCTGCTCAGCCCCGGCACCGCGCAACTGGTGGTGCAGATGGGGCCGATCATGTTGCTGATTGCCAGTCTGTTCGTATTCAAGGAGCGCTTCAGCATCGGTCAGGGCATGGGGCTGGCGGTGTTGCTGATCGGCTTCGTGCTGTTCTTCAACCAACGGCTGGCCGAATTGCTCACCTCGTTGTCGGACTATACCGCCGGCGTATTGCTGGTGCTGTTGGCCTCGACGGTTTGGACCTTCTATGCGCTGGGCCAGAAGCAATTGCTCACGGTGTGGAATTCGTTGCAGGTGATGATGGTGATCTACCTGTTCTGCGCGCTGTTGCTGACACCGTGGGTGCATCCGCTCGAAGCACTGGAACTGAGCCCGGTGCAGGGCTGGCTGCTGCTGGCGTGCTGCATGAATACCCTGATTGCCTATGGCGCATTTGCCGAGGCGCTGGCGCACTGGGAGGCTTCACGGGTCAGTGCGACGCTGGCGATCACGCCGCTGGTGACCTTTGGCGCGGTAGCGATTGCCGCCGGGGTGTGGCCGGAATATGTGCATGCCGAGCAGATCAATGGACTGGGTTATGGCGGAGCGGTGCTGGTGGTGCTGGGGTCGGCGCTGGTGGCGTTGGGGCCGTCGTTGATTGCCGGGTTGAAGGCGCGGCGGATGAAGATGGCTGCCAGTTAAACCGCGTTGGCCTTATTCGCGAGCAAGCTCGCTCCCACAATTGACCGCGATCCCATGTCAGGAATGCGATCGAATGTGGGAGCGAGCTTGCTCGCGAAGGCGGCCTGTCAGGCGCTACAAATCTCAGCCCTTGGCGCCAGCCTCGATCATGTTCTCCGGCCGCACCCAGGCATCGAACTCTTCACTGGTCAGATACCCCAGCTGCAGCGCCGCCTTGCGCAATGTCAGGCCTTCACCGTAAGCCTTCTTGGCGATTTCCGCCGACTTGTCGTAACCGATGTGCGGATTCAGCGCGGTCACCAGCATCAGACCGCGTTCCAGGTGCTGGGCCATGACCTGCGCGTCCGGTTCAAGACCGGCGATGCAGTGCTGCTGGAAGTTGCTGCAGCCATCGGCGAGCAGGCGGATCGATTGCAGCACATTGTGGATGATCACCGGTTTGTAGACGTTCAGTTGCAGGTGACCCTGACTCGCCGCGATGCCGATGGTGACATCGTTGCCCAACACCTGACAGGCCAGCATCGACAGCGCTTCGCACTGGGTCGGGTTGACCTTGCCGGGCATGATTGAACTGCCCGGCTCGTTGGCCGGCAGCCTCACTTCGGCCAAACCTGCGCGAGGACCGGAGCCGAGCAGACGCAGGTCGTTGGCGATTTTCATCAGCGCCACGGCGAGGGTCTTCAGGGCGCCGGACAGGCTGGTCAGCGGCTCATGCCCGGCCAGCGCGGCAAACTTGTTCGGCGCGGTGACGAACGGCAGACCGGACAGCGCGGCGAGTTCTGCAGCAATCGCTTCGCCAAAGCCGTGCGGCGAATTCAGACCGGTGCCGACGGCAGTGCCGCCCTGCGCCAGTTCACACACCGCCGGCAGTGCGGCGCGAATCGCCCGTTCGGCGTAATCCAGCTGCGCGATGAACCCTGACAGCTCCTGACCGAAGGTGATCGGCGTCGCATCCATCATGTGCGTGCGGCCGGTCTTCACCAGTTTCATATGACGTGCGGCCAGTTCGGCCAGGCCGCCGGACAGCTCGGCGATCGCCGGCAGCAATTGCTCCTGCACGGCTTTGGCGGTGGCGATGCTCATGGCGGTGGGGAAGCAGTCGTTGGAGCTTTGCGAGCGGTTGACGTGATCGTTCGGGTGCACCGGCGACTTGCCGCCGCGCGGGTTGCCGGCCAGCTCGTTGGCACGGCCGGCGATCACTTCGTTGACGTTCATGTTGCTCTGGGTGCCGCTGCCGGTCTGCCAGACCACCAGCGGAAACTGGTCGTCATGCTGACCGTCGAGCACTTCGTCGGCGGCTTGTTCGATCAGGCGGGCGATGTCGGCGGGCAAATCGCCGTTGCGGTCGTTGACCCGGGCAGCGGCTTTCTTGATCAGGGCCAGGGCGTGCAGGACCGGCAGCGGCATGCGTTCCTGACCGATGGCGAAGTTGATCAGCGAGCGTTGCGTCTGAGCACCCCAGTAGGCGTCGTCCGGGACTTCGATCTGGCCCAGGCTGTCGGTTTCGATACGGCTCATCGTGCACACTCCTGTTGGTCTGTTTGCGCAGTTTAGGCCCGGTCGGGGCCAGGTGGTTCCATCGAGCTGATTGTTGACCGCTGCGGCATGGCCAATCAAGCGCGGCAAGGCTCGGGGGTTGAGCCGTGGCGTTATTCAGGCGCAGAATGGGCGCCCTTGGGGTTTTACCTCGCCTGCTAGAAAAGGAAACTCGATGACTCGTCTTCGTGCCATCTGTACCGCGGTTGCACTGGTTTGCGCCAGCGGCCAGGTGCTTGCCGATACCGCCAGCCACAACGCCAGTGCCGAAGCTTTCCTGACCCTGGCGCACGCGGACAAACTGGGTACGCCGGTTTACATGCAAGTGCAGCAAATGTTCGCCCAGCGCTTTGAACAGACCAAAGCCCCGGAATCCAAGAAAGCCGTACTGGAAACCTACCAGGCCAAGGCCAATGCCGCTCTGGACCAGGCCATCGGCTGGAACAAGCTCAAGCCTGACATGGTCAAGCTCTACACCAGCAACTTCAGCGAATCCGAGCTGAAAGATCTGGTCGCGTTCTACCAGTCGCCACTGGGCAAGAAAGTCCTGGAAAAAATGCCGCAGCTGACCCAGCAATCGGCCCAGATGACCCAGGCCAAGCTGGAAAGCGCCGTGCCGGTGGTCAACAAGCTGCTCGACGACATGACCAACGAGCTGGCACCGAAAGGCGCAGCCCCGGCCAAGAAGAAGTAAGCGGAGTTCGTGATGACCATGCAACAACGCATCGAATCGACGCTGGGCCTGCTGCAGCCTGAGCATCTGCAAGTGCTGGACGAAAGCCACATGCACAGTCGCGGGTTACAGACGCACTTCAAGGCAGTGGTGGTCAGCGCGCAGTTCGAAGGCCTGAACCGGGTCAAGCGCCACCAGAAAGTCTACGGCACGCTCGGCGAGCTGATGGGCGAGTTCCATGCGTTGGCGCTGCACACCTACACCCCGCAGGAATGGGCAGAAGTCGGCGCCGCCCCGGCGTCGCCGACCTGTGCCGGCGGTAGCAAACACTGAGGATTGCGAGGGCTGCTGTGGCGAGGGAGCTTGCTCCCGCTGGAGTGCGCAGCACTCCCAAGATCCGAGTTTTGCGACTGCTTCGCAGCCGAGCGGGAGCAAGCTCCCTCGCCACAGGGTTTCGTCAGATCCTAAAACTGCTGTGTTTTTGCTAGAATCCGCAACGCGCCGCTCAGCCGGCGCGTTTTTTTTGAATCCGGTTCACCCTTTGCGAGGGTAGCCACCTGGAGAATTACCCATGACACAACCGATTGTCGTGGCGGCACTGTATAAGTTCGTCACCCTCGAAGATTACGTCAACCTGCGCGAGCCACTGCTGCAAGCGATGGTCGACAACGGTATCAAAGGCACCCTGCTGATCGCCGAAGAAGGCATCAACGGCACCGTGTCCGGCAGCCGCGAAGGCATCGATGGCCTGCTCGCCTGGCTGAAGAACGACCCGCGCATGATCGACATCGATCACAAAGAGTCGTATTGCGACGAGCAGCCGTTCTACCGCACCAAGGTCAAGCTGAAGAAAGAGATCGTCACCCTCGGCGTCGAAGGCGTGGACCCGAACAAAAAGGTCGGCACCTACGTCGAGCCGCAGGACTGGAACGCGCTGATCAGCGACCCGGAAGTGCTGCTGATCGACACCCGCAACGACTACGAAGTGTCGATCGGCACCTTCGAAGGCGCCATCGATCCGAAAACCACCAGTTTTCGCGAATTCCCTGATTACATCAAAGAACACTTCGACCCGGCCGTGCACAAGAAGGTCGCGATGTTCTGCACCGGCGGCATTCGCTGCGAGAAAGCCTCCAGCTACATGCTGGGCGAGGGTTTCGAAGAGGTTTACCACCTCAAGGGTGGCATCCTGAAGTACCTCGAAGAAGTGCCGCAGGAAGAAACCAAGTGGCAGGGCGACTGCTTCGTGTTCGACAACCGGGTGACCGTGCGTCACGACCTCAGCGAAGGCGACTACGATCAATGTCATGCCTGCCGCACACCGGTCAGTGTTGAAGATCGTGCTTCCGAACATTACGTGGCCGGCATCAGCTGCCCGCATTGCTGGGACAAGCTGAGCGAGAAAACCCGCCGCAGCGCCATCGATCGGCAGAAGCAGATCGAACTGGCCAAGGCGCGCAACATGCCGCACCCGATCGGCTACAACTATAAACAAGCATCCACCGAGGCTTAATCATGTCTGCGCGCCTGCTCTATGTGATGGATCCGATGTGTTCCTGGTGCTGGGGGTTCGCCCCGGTCGCCAAGGCATTGGTCGAGCAGGCGCAGGCAGCCGGCGTCGAGTTGCACCTGGTGGTCGGCGGGCTGCGCACCGGCAGCGGTGCGGCGCTGGAACCGACCACGCGGCGCTACATCCTCGAGCACTGGCAAGCGGTCACCGAAGCCACCGGCCAGCCGTTCAAATTCGACGGCGCGTTGCCCGACGGTTTCGTCTACGACACCGAGCCAGCCTGCCGGGCGATTGTCACCGCGCGCAGTCTGGCGCCGGATTGTGCGTGGACACTGGTCGGGCTGATCCAGCAGGCGTTTTACGCTGAAGGTCGCGATGTCACCCAGGCCAGCGTGTTGGTCGAGCTGGCGGAGCAGGCCGGCGTGCCGCGTATCGAGTTTGCCGCGCTGTTCGATCATGCCGATCAGCACAAAGCGACTCAGGCTGATTTCAGCTGGGTGCAGGATCTGGGCATCGCCGGGTTCCCGACCCTGCTCGCCGAGCGCAATGGCCAACTGGCGCTGCTGACCAACGGCTATCAACCGCTCAGCGAACTCTCGCCGCTGCTTGGTCGCTGGCTGGAGCGCGCCGCCTGTGCCTGACCTGGCCGATGACACGCCAGCCGTAAAGCGTGTCGACCGGCTGAGCTGGGCAGAAGTCCGGCGTCTGGCGCTACATCACAAGAAATCCCTGTGGATCGCCAACGGCGTGGCCGTGCTGGCGACGCTGTGCAGCGTGCCGATTCCGTTGCTGCTGCCATTGCTGGTGGACGAAGTCCTGCTCGGCCATGGCGACGCTGCGTTGAAAGTCATGAACCATGTGTTGCCGTCGATGTGGCAACAGGCGGCGGGCTACATCGGCCTGATGCTGGTGGTCACTCTGACCCTGCGTTGCAGTGCCCTGTGCTTTGGCGTGTTGCAGGCGCGGCTGTTTGCGCGGCTGGCCAAGGACATCGTCTACCGCATTCGTGTGCGGCTGATCGAGCGCCTGAAAAGGATTTCCCTCGGCGAATACGAAAGCCTCGGCAGCGGCACCGTGACCACGCATCTGGTCACTGACCTCGACACTCTCGACAAATTTGTCGGCGAAACCCTCAGCCGTTTTCTGGTGGCGATGCTGACCCTGGTCGGCACCGCGAGCATCCTGATGTGGATGCACTGGAAGCTGGCGCTGCTGATCCTGCTGTTCAACCCGTTGGTGATCTACGCCACGGTGCAATTGGGCAAACGGGTCAAGCACCTGAAGAAGCTGGAGAACGACAGCACCTCGCGTTTCACTCAGGCCTTGAGCGAAACCCTCGATGCGATCCAGGAAGTGCGCGCCGGCAACCGTCAGGGTTTCTTCCTCGGCCGCCTCGGTCTGCGCGCGCAGGAAGTGCGCAATTACGCGGTCAACTCGCAGTGGAAAACCGACGCTTCGAACCGTGCCAGCGGTCTGCTGTTCCAGTTCGGTATCGACATCTTCCGCGCGGCGGCGATGCTCACCGTGCTGTTCTCCGACCTGTCGATCGGCCAGATGCTCGCGGTGTTCAGTTACCTGTGGTTCATGATCGGTCCGGTCGAACAACTGCTCAATCTGCAATACGCCTACTACGCGGCGGGCGGGGCGCTGGCACGGATCAACGAACTGCTGGCGCGGGCCGACGAGCCGCAATATCCCGGTGGTGTCGATCCGTTCAAGGGCCGGGAAACCGTGGGCATTGAGGTGCAGGGGTTGAGCTTCGGTTACGGCGATGAGCTGGTGGTGGACCAGATGAACCTGTCCATCGCCCCCGGTGAGAAAGTCGCGATTGTCGGCGCCAGCGGCGGCGGCAAAAGCACTTTGGTGCAACTGTTGTTGGGGCTGTACACGCCGTTGTCCGGGACCATCCGTTTCGGCGGTTCGACCCAGCAGGAAATCGGCCTCGAACTGATTCGCGAAAACGTCGCGGTGGTGCTGCAACACCCGGCGCTGTTCAACGACAGCGTGCGCGCCAACCTGACCATGGGCCGTGATCGCAGCGACGAAGCCTGCTGGCAGGCGCTGGAAATCGCCCAACTGGAAGCGACGATCCGCGCCTTGCCCGACGGTCTGGACAGCATCGTCGGACGTTCCGGCGTACGCCTCTCCGGTGGTCAGCGCCAGCGTCTGGCGATTGCGCGGATGATCCTCGCCGAACCGAAAGTGGTGATTCTCGACGAGGCTACTTCGGCCCTCGACGCCGCCACCGAATACAACCTGCATCAGGCCATGGCGCGCTTCCTCAGCGGCCGCACCACGCTGATCATTGCCCATCGCCTGTCAGCGGTGAAGCAGGCAGACCGCGTGCTGGTGTTCGACGGCGGGCAGGTGGCCGAGGATGGCGACCACCAGCAACTGATCGCCGATGGCGGTCTCTACGCCAAGCTTTACGGCCACTTGCAGCGCCTGTAATCAGGCCCAGAGCACTTGCAATGCGGCATCCCCGCCGTCGTGGGCGAACTGTTTCATCAGCACCGAACAGGACCTGCACGGCTCCAGGGTCGTCGCGATGTCGATGGAGCGGTACTCCGCAGGATCGGGATATTTTTCGCGCAGGACCCGAATCAGCTTGCTTTCACTGTCCAGTGAAGTCGGGCGAAAGGTTTTTGTCTGCTCATAGGCCTCCAACTCCTTGATCGTCAGCGGCACGGCCAGCAGGTGCTCCTGTTCGTTCACGTCCAGCGAGGTTCGCGGAAAGCTCGGGTTGTAGTCGATATTGATGTAGGTCGTTTGGCCAATGCGCACAGATTCGGGGCCCAGGTGCCGAAACAACGGCAAGCGCTGGGTGGTGCCCTGGGCACCGGAAACGCTGACGTAGATTTCCCGCTGGCCGCTCGCAGTGATGACTTCGGCGTAGGCAATGTTGCGCATGTTGGACGTTTTTTCACTCACAGGCAGCAGTTTCTGTAGCTCGCGCATGGCGTTATCGATGCGCAGCGCTGTTTTTTTGATCCCGGTAATGGTCGACGACAAGAAGAGGGTTTCGAAAATCTCTGCGGTTTTGAGTTGAAAGGCTGCCGGTGCGTCTTTTTTACGCGACCAGGTCGCGGCCCCTTCAGGCAACTGGGCAACGATCATCCGGGTCAATTCATCGAACATCACCGCCTCGCCCGGGCTGGTGTCGAGCTTCAGCCATTTCATGTTGGCGGGAGGATTGGCCGTGCCGCCGATGGGGATCGCGATCCGTTCCATGGTGCGCACCGCACGCTGCACTTTTTCCAGACCGTGCAGGCGCACCATGGTGTTGGCATGCAGCGAGCCGGAGTAGGCCCTCACCAGTTCCGAGCCGCATGTGCCCTCGGCCAGCTCTTGCTCGGAGAGACGATTAAAGGTCAATCGATTGGGCGGTACTTCGCCTTTGGCGATGGTGGCCTGGTAGTTCTCCATGCGATTGACCCGGAAGAATACGTAGTCGGCCGAGTCGTCGATGGCCGGCACCAGGATTGCGCCGACCTGATGCGAATCATCGATCCCCTCATACGTGCCGCCAGTCTTGATCCGGGCAAAAATCCCTTTGCGAAACTGCAGCGTCGCTTGAATCTGCTGCCTCGGTACCAGACGGCTACTACCGAACCCAAGATGTTTGAGGTCGCCAGTGAGCAGTTTCGGTCTGTTGCCGATGATCTGGTAAAGCTTGGCATCGACCGCCAGGAATGTGCCTCGATGTTCGGGCAGGCCGCCAGGCTCCGAGATCCGCTCGCCGAACCATGGTGCGTAGCCTTTTTCCTTGTCGATGGAGCCGAGCGGTGGCACAGGTGCCGGCTCACCGGTGATGTAACTGACGCGGCAATCACCCCCGCTACCCGGCGCACGGCGGATCCGGCAGGGCAGCGTGGTCCAGTGCGCACTTTCGTCGAGCAGATCGACCCGGCGCAGTTCATCGCCGTCGAGTCGGTAGGGCACGTCGTCGATCAGCAACGTGGTACGCCCGTCGACCTCAGGCAGGTGCTCTATCCGGCTGTTTTGCGGGAGTTCGATGACGATCTGCTCATCGCCTTTGCGGGTGCCACTGTAGTGCGAGCGACCCAGCGACAGGTCGTGGTCCTGCACGGTCAGCCGGGGGCCGTAGGGCTGGCCAGAGAACGGATCCAGCACGTGATGGCGCGTGCCGTCCACCGCCACATTGCGCACCGGTACGTCATCAATGCCCTTGACCACCGCGAGTTGGTCGGCCTGACTCAGCGGTTTCCAGTGTCCCGCCTCAAGCGTCTGCGGCAACCCCTGCAAAAGATCATAGCTGCCGCTCCTGCCGGCGAGTCTTTTCAGGCGCGACACGGCGAGGCGTTCGGCATGCGCCACGGCCCGCACCGCACCGTGCCGCGCAACGCGAGCTTGAGCAGGGCGGGGGCGGCGTCCAGTGGATTGAGGTTGCGCAGGCTGGAAACCAGCAGGGTTTTGCTCAGTTGCGCCATGCTCGGCAGCGCCGCGCGAATCGCCAGTTTGCCGGCCGAGACCGCCAGGCGAATACTGCCGGCGACGAATTTGCCCAGGGGGATCGCGAACGAAACGATGTCGAGCAGCAAGCCGATGGCCCCCAGCAGGCGTGTGCCGGGCTTGTCCGATTGCAGATCGTCGAGGCTGCCCCAGAACGGAATGAACGCTTTGAGTACGTGGATCCAGTGTTGCTTTTTGTCCTCTCGCTCGAAGCGGGTTTCTCCCCATGCTTCGCGGCGCAGTGCCTGCTCGTCGATGTAGAGCTACCGGGTGGCGATGAAACGGCTGATCTGTGCGGTCCGGGCCGAGGTGAAGGTCAGACTCGGCAGGCTCTCGTGATGGATGGGAGGCAGCGCTGACGCTTTGAGGGCGTCGCCCAGCGGCTCAAGAATCGCCGTGCATTTGGCGCCGGTTTTGGGGGGTGCGCCGTCCTTGTGCGCATTGCGATCGAACGGCAGCGTGCGTGCGACGATACGGGTGATGCTCTGGCCTTTGGTTCTGCCGCGTTTTGGCGGCAGGGGCGGTATGCGTTGACCACCGATATGCCACGTCGTCACGTCCCCGCGCTTGCGGATGATGCCGGCGCGAGGCAGGCATTCGTAGAAATGTGAGACTGTCTGATAAGTCGCCTGCAGGACGAAGCCCATGCGCATGCGCAGCGGCAGGTGAATCTCGGCGGTTTCGAGGTCGGCATGCAGGTGCCGGGTCTCGTTCCTGAGGCTGAGAATCCGTACTTCGCCGTGCTCCAGGGCGCGTCGGTCGGTCGAGGGCAGGGTGACCAGCAGGCTTTTGATCAGGTATTCATAAGCGGCTCGGGTATCGCTCAGGTACTTGTCGAACTGCTCGTCGAATGCTTTTTTGACATCGGGTAATTTGCGCTTGCGTGGAAATCGCGACAGCGGCCGCCCCGGGCCTTTGCTGGCGACGAAACCGCTGTCGAGTGTGCGTTCGGCGCTCAGGCTGATCCATTCCTGGGCGATCTTGCCGTCGTCACTGACATACCACTTCATGTCGGGTTCGAGCCCGCCGCTGGCATAGACCTCCAGCAGCGGCCAGGCGGGTTGCTTCACGTCCGGGGTGTCGATAATGCTGCGGCGCACGCGCCTGGTATCTTCATGAGGGTGACGCTTGAGCTGGATGTTGCTGTGTTCGTACAGGTCGTTGGCCAGCGCGCGCTCCAGCATTTGTTTCGCCAGGGGCAGGCGTTGCGGTGGTTCGACATCCAGTTGCAGGATCGCCGTGTTCATCTGCTTGCGGTGATCCTCCAGCGCTTGCAGGGCGAGGGTCGCGGTGGGTGCTTCGTCTGAAGGTGCCAATGCGCCGGTCGCCAGGGCCCAGGTATGCGCAGCCGCCACGCGTGAGACGGCGATCAGGGCTTGCAGGTCATTGCTGGCGTTTTCGCTTTTCTTCAGCGGCAGGCCGACCAGTTGTTCAAAGTTCAGAAAGTGCAGCAGCTCTGGATCAAGGGCATGGGCGAGGTGGACGCCATGCACGAAATTGACCCAGACCGCCGAGCTGGCGTAGGGCAAGTCGTCCGGAATGTCGCGCAACTGAAACTCCAGCGGAAACCGCGTCAGGCAAAGCCATCCCAACAGGTGTTGCTCGGTTTCTGTCGAAGTCCGCTTTGAGGTATCGAGATGGAACAAAAAATCCCTGCGGATGGCTGCGTAGCTTTTCCCGTATTGCGCGCGAGATTGCGGGGCGAAACCGGCGACTTGGGGCGAGCCGCGCTCTTCGGGCACCTCGTACCACAGGCACAGCGCTTCGAGCAGCAGGCGCGCACCGATGTCCGGGACGGTCTGTTCATCGGCTCGGGCGCCGTACCACTGCAGTTTTTGCAGCAGGCGCTGGCCCAGATCCCGGGCCTGGGCGCTGTCGAGCAGGCGTTCCAGGCAAGTGGCGGGATGCCTGGCAATCTGCATGCGCGTCAGCGAGGGGGTTGTCGCATTGGCGAGGCAGTCGAGGGCTGACAGGGTTTTACCGTTGAGCCAATCGCCGATTACATCGTGGATCGCCGCTTTATCGTCCGCACTCATCAATATTGCGAGCGCCGGGGCCTGTCGCAGATTCAGGCGGTGGCTGGCGCGCTGTTCTTCGACGGCGTCGATCAGGCTGGTCAGCGCCAGGGCATCCACGGTGCCCGGCAAGGTGAACCCGGACTCGCGCAACAGCTGCGACAGCGGCAGCAGCCTGTCGGAACGCAGGTGTGCGCCTATACTCAGCAACGCTTGGTGGAAGCGGCGAATCGCCGCCGATGCCTTGGCCATGTCCTTGAGGGTGTGGCTGGCAATGCTTTGATCGCGACGGGTGAAGGTAAAGCTGCATTGATCGGCCACGGCGCTGACTTGCAGCAGTGAGCCTTTGGACGCTTGCAGGTGCGCGGTCAAGGCGGGTGCGCCGCTGTCTGCGAACAGTGCTTGCAGCAGGTTTTGCGCCTGGTCATGGGCTGTACCCAGGCGTGAATGGGTCTGGGGCGCGAGGTAATAGGTCTCCAGTGAACTCGAAGCGCTGAGCACGGCGCGCAGGGCGCTGGTCATTGCGCGGTATTCGCTCTGTTGGGCGGTATGGCGTTGCAGCGCGGAAGCAGGTGACGGCATGGGAAACGGCTCTTGAATGATTGAAAGCCGTCAGTGTCGAAGTATCGCTGACCCGGGGTGCGGTACATATGTATCGTCGCTTGAAAGTGTTCCGGCTTGCCGGAAGGGGGATCGCCCCCTAGTCTGGCTCTAGCGGTCTCCTCTTGATGATGGCAGTGCATGTGCAAAGGACCTCATGAAGCAAAAAAGGACTCTCGGAACGCCACGGTTGTTGGGCATCGTCTGGCCATTTATTGCCGTCGTGTTATTTCAGGCTTTATTGGGGGGCGTGAGTCTTTACGTCCTGTCGGCCGTTCGCGGCTATGTCGCCGGTGAAAGTCTTTGGTCCAAGGGCCAGAAGGACGCCATCTATTATCTGAACCTCTACGCCGACAGCCGTGACGAGGCGATCTTCCTCAAGTACAAGGAAGCGATTGCCGTGCCGCAGGGTGGTCACCAGTTGCGCCTGGCGCTCGATCGTCAACCGCCGGATCTGCAGGCGGCGCGCGAAGGTATTCTCAAGGGCGGCAACCACCCCGACGACGTCTCGAGCCTGATCTGGCTGTACCTCAATTTCCGCCATTTCAGTTATCTGGAAACCGCGATCGACCGTTGGACGATTGGCGATGCCTATCTGGTCGAGCTGGACAATGTCGCTCGCGAGATGCATCAGCGCATCAGCGACAACGCTGCGACGCCGGCTGACATTCAGCGCTGGAAGGCGCGGATTTTCGCCATCAATGACGGTGTGACACCGGCGGCCAGAGCGTTCAGCGATGCTTTGGGCGAAGGCTCGCGGATGATCCTGCGCCTGCTGTTGTTCACCAACCTGGCCACAGCGCTGGGGTTGATCGTGCTGGCATTGTTGCGCACCCACAAACTGCTCAAGCAGCGCCATGCCTTTGCCCAGGCGCTGCAGCTGGAGAAGGATCGGGCGCACATCACTCTGCAATCGATTGGCGACGGGGTGATCACCACCGATGTCAACGGCGCGATCGATTACATGAACCCTGCGGCCGAAGCCATGACGCACTGGAAGTCCGAGCACGCAGCGGGCCTGCCTCTGGCCGCGTTGTTCAATCTCCTGGACGACAACGCGCAGGCCGAAGGGCTGACGCTGATCGAACATATTCTCAGCGGCCAACTGGTCGGCGGCAGCGAGCACTCCAAGCTGATCCAGCGCCTGGACGGCAGTACGGTTTCTGTGACACTGGTGGGCGCGCCGATCCGCAATGCCGAGAAAGTCAGTGGCACGGTGCTGGTGCTGCATGACATGACTCAGGAACGGCAGTACATCGCCAACCTGTCATGGCAGGCGACCCACGATGCCCTGACCGGTCTGGCCAACCGCCGCGAATTCGAGTATCGCCTGGAGCAGGCCCTGCACAATCTGACGCGCCAGCCCGGTCGGCATGCGCTGATGTTCCTTGATCTGGACCAGTTCAAACTGGTCAACGACACCTGTGGTCACGCCGCCGGCGATGAGTTGCTGCGGCATATCTGCACGCTGTTGCAATCGGGCTTGCGCGAGAGCGACACCCTCGCGCGGCTCGGCGGTGACGAGTTCGGTATTCTGCTGGAGAACTGCGCCCCGGAAGCCGCCGAGAAAATCGCCGAGAGCCTGCGCCAGACCGTGCAGAACCTGCACTTCGTATGGAAGGGGCGGCCGTTCCTCACCACCGTGAGTCTCGGCTTGGTGCACATCGCCCAGACCCCGACCACCCTCGAAGCGTCATTGCGCGCGGCCGACATGGCTTGCTACATGGCCAAGGAAAAGGGCCGCAACCGGGTGCAGGTCTATCACGCCGATGATTCCGAACTGTCCCTGCGTTTCGGCGAAATGGCCTGGGTGCAGCGCCTGCACATGGCACTGGAAGAAAACCGCTTCTGCCTTTATGCCCAGGAAATCGCTCCGCTGGGTTCCACGGCGGAGGGCGGCGGGCACATCGAAATACTCCTGCGTCTGCATGACGAGGCCGGGCGGATGATCCTGCCGGACAGTTTCATCCCGGCGGCCGAACGATATGGCCTGATGAGTCAACTGGACCGTTGGGTCGTCGAGAATGTTTTTAAAGTCATTGCCCAATGTATTGCCGAACAACATGAAGGTCCGTTGGCAATGTGTGCGATTAATCTTTCAGGCATTACTATCGGAGATGACGCGTTCTTGCACTTCCTGCGTGAACAGTTTGTTGTTTACGCCATACCACCTGAAATGATTTGTTTTGAAATTACTGAAACCAGTGCAATTGCAAATCTCGGGAGTGCAATTCGATTTATTAATGAACTCAAAGGCTTAGGTTGTTACTTCTCCCTTGATGACTTTTGTGCCGGAATGTCTTCATTCGCTTATTTGAAACATTTGCCTGTAGACTTCCTGAAGATCGACGGGAGTTTCGTAAAGGATATGCTGGACGACCCGATTAACCGCGCTATGGTCGAAGTGATCAATCACATCGGGCATGTCATGGGTAAGCAGACAATTGCCGAGTTTGTCGAGACAACCCAGATCGAGCAGGCATTGCTTGAAATCGGGGTGGATTACGCTCAGGGTTATGTCATCGAACGCCCGCAGTTGTTTACCTGCGACAGTTTGCAAAGTCGGCCCGCCAGACCGCAGCCGTTGTTGTTCAAGGCGCCTGGCACGTTCCGTTGAAAGCTCTTGCCGATCCTTACAATCACAAATCAAAAGGAGCCGAACAGTGATCGACACATTCAACCGAACCGGACCACTCATGGAAGCTGCAAGTTATCCTGCCTGGGCACAACAGCTCATTACGGATTGCAGCGAGAGCAAGCGCCGGGTTGTCGAACATGAACTGTACATGCGCATGCGCGATAACAAGCTCAGCGCGAAAACCATGCGCCAGTACCTGATCGGGGGCTGGCCAGTTGTTGAACAGTTTGCGTTGTATATGGCACAGAACCTGACCAAGACCAAGTTTGCCCGTCATCCTGGGGAGGATATGGCGCGCCGCTGGCTGATGCGCAACATCCGCGTCGAACTCAATCATGCCGACTACTGGCTGAACTGGAGTCGCGCGCATGGCGTCAGCCTGGAGGATCTGCAGGCCCAGCAAGTCCCGCCGGAACTGCATGCCCTGAGCCACTGGTGCTGGCATACGAGCTCGGCAGATTCGCTGATCGTCGCCATCGCCGCCACCAACTACGCCATCGAGGGTGCGACCGGGGAGTGGTCGGCGCTGGTCTGCTCTACCGGGGTGTACGCCGCGGCGTTCCCGGAAGAAGACCGCAAGCGTGCGATGAAGTGGCTGAAGATGCATGCCCAGTACGACGACGCCCACCCATGGGAAGCGCTGGAAATCATCTGCACGCTGGCAGGCATGAACCCGAGCAAGGCGTTGCAGACCGAACTGCGTCAGGCGGTGTGCAAGAGTTACGACTACATGTACCTGTTCCTTGAGCGCTGCATGCAACTGGAAACCGCCGAGCGGGCGTTGCATGGACGTGAGCGTCGGGCGCTCGTAGAGAGCTGATTTTCGGCAAAACGCCAAACCAAATGTGGGAGCGGGCTTGCTCGCGAAAGCGCTGTGTCAGTCAGCAATTGTTTGACTGACACAGCGCTTTCGCGAGCAAGCCCGCTCCCACAGTGGTTTTTGGGTGTCTGGAAGAACTCAGCCAGCCATCGCCAGGCGGTTACGCCCCTCGCGCTTGGCCACATACAGCGCACTGTCGGCCCGGCGCAGCAGGCTGTCGGCCGATTCCCCGGGCAGCAGCGTCGAGCAGCCAAGGCTCACGGTCAGGTCGATCAACTGGCCGTCCGCGAAGTATTCCGCAGTCTGTGCGGCATGGCGCAGACGTTCGCCCACCATGGCCGCCGCGTCCCGGCCGGTGTTGGACAGCAGGATCACAAACTCTTCCCCGCCATAGCGAAACACCATGTCGACGTTACGCAACTGACCCTTGATCGACGCCGCCACCGCTTTGAGTACGCTATCCCCGGCGCTGTGCCCGTGGCTGTCGTTGACCCGTTTGAAGTGATCGATGTCGAGCATCAGCACCGACAACGGTTGCAGGTGTCGACGTGACATGTCGATCTCACGTTGCAGGGTCTGCTCCATGGCGATGCGGTTGCCGGTTCCGGTCAACGGGTCGCGCAGCGCACTTTGCGTCGCGGCGCGATAGAGCAGGGCGTTGCGCATCGGGAATAACAGCGACGACAGCAGGGACTCGAGGTTGCCCTGGTCCTGCTCGCTGAAACGCTGGTTACGACGAAACACCAGTTCGCCCAAGTGCTCGCCTTCGTGGCTGAGGCTGTAGCTGACCGAATGGTGACCGCGCGCACCGAATTCCAGGCGCAGATCACTGGCCGAATGCACATACACCAAGGCATCCAGCGGCACTAGGCGCTGAACTTCGCGAAAAAACAGACCGAGTATTCGTTGCGGCTCAAGACTGGTTTGCAGTTGCAGGCTCATTTGCTGACGCAATTGCGCCAGGCTGGCCGGGCGTTCCAGAAGCGGAGGCAGCTGACCAAAGCCCAGGCGTTGCAATTTGGCACTGTCAAAGTCAATTGCATTGGTCTGGGAAGGTGATTTCATATGGCGTGAGCCCCTAAGCAGTAAGTCTGTCTTACAGGCTGGGTGAGAGCGGCTATGGGCTGCGCGTCATACTGATCCATCAGTCCCGTAGGACATTTGGCGTAAGTTTAGTCTGCCTGATGACGATTAGTCAGCTATCGAAATCGGCCTTGCCCCAGTGCCTTCACACGGCATGCTTTGAGGAAAATTAGAGCGAAAGTCGTGCCATTCGGTTCATCTAAATTAAAACCGTTATGAATCAACAGGATGGCGTTTTTCTTTGGGGTTGGGTGGCGGATATTTGACTGGGATGTGACGCTGGCAGGCGGCAAATGTATGCCGCGACGGGAATCCGCCACGGCAACAAAAGCGACGTATGGCAGTTATTGCGCGTTGAACGCCTGGCCGTTGATGCCCGTGCTGTCCGGGCCCATCAGATACAGATACACGGGCATGATCTCTTCCGGGGTCGGATTGTTCAGCGGATTTTCCCCTGGGTAGGCTTGAGCGCGCATGCTCGTACGAGTGCCGCCCGGATTGATGCTGTTGGAGCGTACCGGTGCCACGCCGTCGACTTCGTCGGCCAGGGTTTGCATCAGGCCTTCGGTGGCGAACTTCGAAACCCCGTAGGCGCCCCAGTAAGCGCGACCCTTGCGCCCGACGCTGCTGGAGGTGAACACCACCGAGGCATCCTGCGACAGCTTGAGCAGCGGCAGCAGAGTGCTGGTCAGCATGAACATGGCGTTGACGTTGACCTGCATGACGCGCATGAAGTTTTCGCCTGACAGCTGTTCGATCGGCGTGCGTGGACCAATGATCGAGGCATTATGCAGCAGGCCGTCGAGGTGGCCGAACTCGGTTTCGATCATCGCCGCCAGTTCATCGTACTGATGGGGCAGGGCGGTCTCGAGGTTGAACGGGATCACCGCTGGCTGCGGATGGCCCGCTGCTTCGATCTCGTCGTAGACCTGAGTCAGATTGGCCTCGGTCTTGCCCAGCAGCAGCACGGTGGCGCCATGGGCGGCGTAGGTTTTGGCGGCAGCCGCACCGATGCCACGACCGGCACCGGTGACCAGAATGACCCGATCCTTGAGCAATTCGGGACGGGCGGTGTAATCAAACATAAAAACCTCACAATCCATTCATGAAGACCTGCTTCCCTGTGGTGAGGGGATTTATCCCCGACCGGCTGCGAAGCAGTCGTAAACCTGCATGGCGAATCGACCTGAAAGAATGCGGGGGCTGCTTCGCAACCCATCGGGGATGAATCCCCTCGCCACAGGGGCCGTTTTCAGCAGCTGCAGAGCGCGCTGTCGAGCACCTTGCGCAATTCCAGCGGATGATCCACCACCACGTCCGCGCCCCAGTGCCGCGGGTTGTCGTCCGGGTGGATATAGCCGTAAGTCACGGCGCAGGTCTTGGTGCCGGCATCGCGGCCCGATTCGATATCGCGCAGATCATCGCCCACAAACAGGACTGTCGATGGATCCAGATCAAGCATCTTGCACGCGAGGATCAGCGGCTCCGGATCCGGCTTGCTGTTCTTCACGTGATCCGGGCAGATCAGCAGCGCCGAGCGCTCGGCCAGCCCCAGTTGCTGCATGATCGGCTCGGCAAACCGTACCGGTTTGTTGGTGACCACGCCCCAGATCAGGTTGGCCCGCTCGATGTCGGCCAGCAGCTCGCCCATGCCGTCGAACAGCTTGCTGTGTACGGCGCAACCGGCCAGGTAGCGTTCGAGGAATTCCTGGCGCAGTTCTTCGAAGCCCGGCGATTCCGGGTCCATCGAGAACGTCACCGCGACCATGGCCTTGGCGCCGCCGGAGATCTCGTCGCGGATGTGCTTGTCGTTCATCGGCGGCAAACCGCGATCCGCGCGCATCGCCTGACAGATGGCGATGAAGTCCGGCGCGGTGTCGAGCAGGGTGCCGTCCATGTCGAAAAGGACTGCTCTGATGGCCATCGGCTTACTCCTCGCGCAGGGTCTGGATCATGTAGTTGACGTCAACGTCGCTGGCCAGCTTGTAGTGTTTGGTCAGCGGGTTGTAGGTCAGGCCGATGATGTCTTTGACGGTCAGGCCGGCAACGCGGCTCCAGGCGCCCAGCTCGGACGGACGAATGAATTTCTTGAAGTCGTGGGTGCCGCGCGGCAGCAGCTTCATGATGTATTCGGCGCCGATGATGGCGAACAGGTACGCCTTCGGGTTGCGGTTGATGGTCGAGAAGAACACCTGGCCGCCGGGCTTGACCATGCGGTAGCAGGCGCGGATCACCGACGACGGATCCGGTACGTGCTCGAGCATTTCCAGGCAAGTGACCACGTCGAACTGCTCGGGCATTTCCTCGGCCAGGGCTTCGGCGGTGATCTGTCGGTATTCGACGCTGACGCCGGATTCCAGCTGATGCAGTTGCGCGACCGCCAGTGGCGCTTCGCCCATGTCGATGCCCATGACCGTGGCGCCGCGTTGGGCCATGGCTTCGCTGAGGATGCCGCCGCCGCAACCGACGTCGAGGACTTTCTTGCCGGCCAGGTTGACCCGCTCGTCAATCCAGTTGACCCGCAACGGGTTGATATCGTGCAGCGGTTTGAATTCGCTCTCACGATCCCACCAGCGATGGGCCAGGGCTTCGAATTTGGCGATTTCGGCGTGGTCGACGTTGCTCATGATCTATTCCTCGAAAAACTTGAAAAGGGCTGTAGCCGCAGAGTCCGCTCCGCGGTGTTTACGATTCGGTGTGGCCGCTGATGCGCTGGCCCCAGGCCCGGGCAGTGACGCCCAGCTGTTGTTCGTCCAGGCGGGTCAGGCGCCGGTCGTCGAGTAACTGTTTGCCGGCGACCCACAGGTGTTTCACGCAGTCGCGGCCGGTGGCATAGATAAGCTGCGACACCGGGTCGTAGACCGGTTGCTGGGCCAGGCCGGACAGGTCGAACGCGACGATGTCCGCAGCCTTGCCGATCTCCAGCGAGCCGACCTGCGCCTCGATGCCCAGGGCACGGGCGCCGTTGAGCGTGGCCATGCGCAGCGCGCGATGGGCGTCCAGCGCGGTGGCCGAGCCAGCGACGGCTTTGGCCAGCAGCGCGGCGGTGCGGGTTTCGCCGAGCAGGTCGAGGTCGTTGTTGCTGGCGGCGCCATCGGTGCCGACGGCGACGTTCACGCCAGCCTGCCACAGACGCTCGACCGGGCAGAAACCGCTGGCCAGCTTCAGGTTCGATTCCGGGCAGTGGATCACGCTGGTGTTGCTTTCTACCAGCAATGCCAGATCGTCATCGCTGATCTGAGTCATGTGCACGGCCTGGAAGCGCGGGCCGAGCAGGCCGAGACGACCGAGACGGGCCAAGGGGCGCTCGCCGCGATGCTCCAGCGATTGCTGGACTTCGAAGGCAGTTTCGTGGACGTGCATGTGGATCGACGCGTCCAGCTCTTCGGCGATCACACGGATTTTTTCCAGGTTCTCGTCGCCCACGGTGTAGGGTGCATGTGGGCCGAAGGTGATCTTGATCCGTTCGTGATGCTTCAGATCGCCGAACAGCTCGACGCCCTGACGAATGGCCTCGTCGGCACTGGCGGCGCCGGGGATCGGGAAATCGAGGATCGGAATCGCGATCTGCGCGCGAATGCCGCTGTTGTGCACGCGCTCGCTGGCGACTTTCGGGAAGAAATACATGTCGGAAAAGCAGGTGATGCCACCCTTGATCTGCTCGGCAATCGCCAGATCGGTGCCATCACGGACGAACTCTTCATCGACCCATTTGGCTTCGGCCGGCCAGATGTGATTTTCCAGCCAGGTCATCAGCGGCAGATCGTCGGCCAGGCCACGGAACAATGTCATCGCCGCGTGGCCGTGGGCGTTGATCAGGCCCGGGCTGAGCAGCACGTCCGGCAACTCGCGGATTTCCGTGGCGTTACACTTCAATGCTTCGGCGCGCGGGCCGATAAACACGATGCGACCGTCGCGAATGCCCAGGCCATGCTCCTTGAGCACAACGCCTGCGGGTTCGACGGGTACCAGCCAGGTCGGCAGCAATAATAAGTCGAGCGCAATGGCAGGTTTCGGCATCGAGGGTCGGTTCCAGTGCTTTTGTAAAGGATGGCGAAGTATACCCGAGCGTCTTCGCGGGGGGATCGCTATAATCGGCGGCTTTTGTTCATGAGTGCGGGGTGAGGGATGCGCGATCGACTGTTGGCTGCGGAGAAAGTAAAGGCCATCGATTGGCGTGACGGCGCGCTTTACCTGCTGGATCAGCGTATTTTGCCGTTCGAGGAAACCTGGATTGCCTACACCAGCGCCGCCGGCGTGGCTGAGGCCATTCGCTCGATGGTGGTGCGTGGCGCGCCGGCCATCGGCATCAGCGCGGCTTATGGCATTGTGCTGGCGGCCCGTGCCCGGGTGGCCGAGGGCGGTGACTGGTACGCGGCGCTGGAGGAGGATTTCGCGCTGCTGGCCGATTCCCGCCCGACGGCGGTCAATCTGTTCTGGGCGCTCAATCGCATGCACGATCGACTGGATCGCCTGAAGGACAATGCCGATCCGCTGGCGGCGCTGGAAGCCGAGGCCATCGCCATTCATGAAAGTGATCGCGAAGCCAACCTGACCATGGCTCAGCTCGGTGTCGACCTGATCCGCAAACACCAGGGCAATGCCCAGGCGATTCTCACCCACTGCAATACCGGCGCCCTGGCCACTGGCGGTTTCGGTACGGCGCTGGGGGTGATTCGCGCCGCTTATCTTGAAGGCATGGTCGAACGCGTCTACGCCGATGAAACCCGGCCATGGCTGCAGGGCTCGCGCCTGACCGCGTGGGAGTTGGCGAACGAAGGCATCCCGGTAACGCTCAACGCCGACTCGGCTGCTGCGCACATCATGAAAACCAAGGGCGTGACCTGGGTGATCGTCGGCGCTGACCGCATCACCGCCAATGGCGACGTGGCGAACAAGATCGGCACCTATCAACTGGCGGTCAACGCCATGCACCACGGTGTGCGTTTCATGGTGGTGGCGCCGAGTTCGACCATCGACATGCATCTGGCCAGTGGCGACGACATCCCGATCGAGGAGCGTGACGGCGCCGAGCTGCTGGAAGTCGGTGGCAAGCGCGTGGGGGCGGACGTCGAGGCGTTCAACCCGGTGTTCGATGTGACGCCGGCGGATCTGATCGATGCGATCGTTACCGAGAAGGGCATCGTCGAGCGACCGGATACGGCGAAGATGGCCCAGTTGATGTGCCGCAAGCGCCTGCATTGATGGGCTGTGGCGTCTGAAAGGACGCCATCGCCAGCAGGCTGGCTCCTACATTGATTGGTGTCGAGCGCAAACCCTGTAGGAGTGAGCCTGCTCGCGATGGGGCCATCAAAGTCAATAAACATCTCCAAATCAAGCCCCAAATCTGCATTCAAAGAAGCTCTGAGCCTCTCTCGTCCCCTTTACGCCTGTCATCGGTCAACTAACTATGCTCCATGCGCATCTGGGGGATAGGTGCGTGGCGGCTCTTGTGATAACATCCGGCGTTTTCCGAGGCAGCTTCACGGAGCTGTCTTTACTGCGCAAATCCACGGTCCGAATTGTTGATTTGTCGTAAGTCGGCGCATGGCACTCAGCCTGCCCCGACGAGCTTCGTACATCCCATATGGATATGACGAAGTTTCACCAGAAAAAGGAATCAGGCTTCTCATGGGCGAACTGGCCAAAGAAATCCTCCCGGTCAATATCGAAGACGAGCTGAAACAGTCCTATCTCGACTACGCGATGAGCGTAATCGTCGGCCGTGCACTGCCGGATGCGCGCGATGGCCTCAAGCCCGTGCACCGTCGCGTACTGTTCGCGATGAGCGAGCTGGGCAACGACTTCAACAAGCCGTACAAGAAATCTGCCCGTGTTGTCGGTGACGTAATCGGTAAGTATCACCCGCACGGTGATACCGCGGTGTACGACACCATCGTCCGCATGGCTCAGCCTTTCTCCCTGCGCTACCTGCTGGTTGACGGTCAGGGCAACTTCGGTTCGGTCGACGGCGACAACGCCGCCGCCATGCGATACACCGAAGTGCGCATGACCAAGCTGGCGCACGAGCTGCTGGCCGACCTGCACAAGGAAACCGTGGACTGGGTGCCGAACTACGACGGCACCGAAATGATCCCGGCGGTGATGCCGACGCGTATCCCCAACTTGCTGGTCAACGGTTCCAGCGGTATCGCCGTGGGCATGGCGACCAACATTCCGCCGCACAACCTCGGTGAAGTCATCGACGGTTGCCTGGCCCTCATCGACAACCCTGAGCTGACCGTCGATGAGCTGATGCAGTACATCCCCGGTCCGGACTTCCCGACTGCCGCGATCATCAACGGTCGCGCCGGCATCATCGAAGCCTATCGCACCGGTCGCGGCCGCATTTACATGCGTGCCCGCTCGATCATCGAAGACATCGACAAGGTCGGTGGCCGTCAGCAGATCGTCATTACCGAACTCCCTTACCAGCTGAACAAGGCGCGTCTGATCGAGAAGATCGCCGAGCTGGTAAAAGAGAAGAAACTCGAAGGCATCACCGAGCTGCGCGACGAGTCCGACAAGGACGGTATGCGCGTCGTGATCGAACTGCGTCGCGGCGAAGTGCCTGAGGTGATCCTCAACAACCTCTACGCCCAGACCCAGCTGCAATCGGTATTCGGCATCAACATCGTCGCGCTGATCGACGGCCGTCCACGTATCCTGAACCTCAAGGATCTGCTGGAAGCCTTCGTCCGTCACCGTCGCGAAGTCGTCACCCGTCGTACCGTGTTCGAGCTGCGCAAGGCCCGCGAGCGTGGTCATATCCTCGAAGGCCAGGCCGTTGCCCTGTCGAACATCGACCCGGTGATCGCCCTGATCAAGGCGTCGCCGACCCCGTCGGAAGCCAAGGAAGCGCTGGTCAGCACGCCTTGGGAATCTTCGGCGGTGGTGGCGATGGTGGAGCGTGCCGGTGCCGATTCGTGCCGTCCGGAAAACCTCGATCCGCAATACGGTCTGCGCGAAGGCAAGTACTTCCTGTCGCCAGAGCAGGCGCAAGCCATTCTGGAACTGCGTCTGCACCGTCTGACCGGTCTGGAACACGAGAAGCTGCTGGCCGAGTATCAAGAGATCCTCAACCAGATCGGCGAGCTGATCCGCATCCTCAACAGCGCCGTGCGCCTGATGGAAGTGATCCGCGAAGAGCTGGAAGTGATCCGCGCCGAATACGGCGACGTGCGCCGCACCGAGATTCTCGATGCGCGCCTCGATCTGACTCTGGGTGACATGATCCCGGAAGAAGAGCGCGTCGTGACCATCTCCCACGGTGGCTACGCCAAGACCCAGCCGCTGGCTGCGTACCAGGCTCAGCGTCGTGGCGGTAAAGGCAAGTCGGCGACCGGCGTCAAGGATGAGGACTACATCGCTCACCTGCTGGTCGCCAACAGCCACACCACGCTGCTGCTGTTCTCCAGCAAGGGCAAGGTGTACTGGCTGAAGACTTACGAAATTCCGGAAGCGTCCCGCGCCGCCCGTGGTCGTCCGCTGGTCAACCTGCTGCCGCTGGATGACGGTGAATACATCACCACCATGCTGCCGGTCGAGGAATACACCGAAGGTCACTTCATCTTCATGGCGACCGCCAACGGCACCGTCAAGAAGACCCCGCTGGAATCCTTCAGCCGTCAGCGCAGCGTCGGTCTGATCGCGCTGGAGCTGGACGAAGGCGACGTGCTGATCTCCGCGGCCATCACCGATGGCGAGCGCGAAGTGATGCTGTTCTCCGACGGCGGCAAGGTGACGCGCTTCAAAGAGTCCGATGTACGTGCCATGGGCCGTACCGCCCGCGGTGTGCGCGGCATGCGTCTGCCGGAAGGGCAGAAGCTGATTTCGATGCTGATCCCGGAAGAAGGCAGCCAGATCCTCACCGCTTCCGAGCGTGGTTATGGCAAGCGCACCGCGATCACCGAGTTCCCTGAGTACAAGCGTGGCGGCCAGGGCGTGATCGCCATGGTCAGCAACGAGCGTAACGGCCGTCTGGTCGGTGCGGTGCAGGTGCTCGACGGCGAAGAAATCATGCTGATCTCCGATCAGGGCACTCTGGTGCGTACCCGTGTCGACGAAGTGTCGAGCCTGGGTCGTAACACCCAGGGCGTGACCCTGATCAAACTGGCCAAGGATGAAACCCTGGTCGGTCTGGAGCGGGTTCAGGAGCCATCGGAAGTCGAAGGCGAAGAGCTGGAAGGTGAAGAGGGTGCCGTGTTCGAGGGGGATGTCGTGATCGACGACGTTGCCGAGGACCAGCAACTCGACGCCGCAGCTGACGAAGAGCCGCAGGAATAAGCGGACAAGCGAGGGGGCGGATGAAAATTCGCCCCCTTGTTATTTGTCCGGTATGAAACATCGGAGATCTCTTGTAGGAGTGAGCCTGCTCGCGATGCAGGCGCCGCGGTGCATCTGAACTACCGCAGTGATGCAATCGCGAGCAGGCTCACTCCTACAGGTTGATGCGCTTCCCGGCCGTTCCGGTGTCGACGATTAATGCGATTTAATGCGTGATATCAAATCAGAGCGAGATTGGATGTGAGCAAGCGAGCCTATAACTTCTGTGCCGGTCCTGCGGCGCTTCCTGAAGCTGTACTGCAACGTGCCCAGGGTGAACTCCTTGATTGGCACGGCAAGGGGCTGTCGGTCATGGAAATGAGCCATCGCAGTGATGAGTTCGTGTCCATTGCCACCCAGGCCGAGCAGGACCTGCGTGACCTGCTGAATATCCCGTCGAACTATAAAGTGCTGTTTCTGCAGGGTGGCGCCAGTCAGCAGTTTGCGCAGATCCCGCTGAATCTGTTGCCGGAAAACGGCAGCGCCGACTATATCGACACCGGTATCTGGTCGCAGAAAGCCATCGAAGAAGCCTCGCGCTACGGCCACGTCAACGTTGCCGCCACCGCCAAGCCTTATGACTATTTCGCCATTCCGGGCCAGAACGAGTGGAGCCTGTCGAAAGACGCCGCTTACGTTCACTACGCGCCGAACGAAACCATCGGTGGTCTGGAATTCCAGTGGATCCCGGAAACCGGCGACGTACCGCTGGTGGCCGACATGTCGTCGGACATTCTCTCGCGTCCGGTCGATATCTCGCGTTTCGGCATGATCTACGCCGGCGCGCAGAAGAACATCGGCCCGAGCGGCATCGTCGTCAACATCATCCGTGAAGACCTGCTGGGCAAAGCGCGTTCGCTGTGCCCGACCATGCTCAACTACAAGGTCGCGGCCGATAACGGCTCGATGTACAACACGCCGCCGACCCTGGCCTGGTACCTGTCCGGCCTGGTATTCCAGTGGCTGAAGGAGCAGGGCGGCGTCGAAGCGATCGCTAAACTCAATGACGTCAAGCAGCGCACGCTGTACGACTTCATCGATGCCAGCGGTCTCTACAGCAACCCGATCAACAAGTCGGACCGCTCGTGGATGAACGTGCCGTTCCGTCTGGCTGACGATCGTCTGGACAAGCCGTTCCTCGCCGGTGCCGACGCGCGTGGCTTGCTCAACCTCAAGGGCCACCGCTCCGTGGGCGGTATGCGCGCCTCCATCTACAACGCCGTCGACATCACCGCCGTCAATGCGCTGGTGGCGTACATGGCTGAATTCGAGAAGGAACACGGCTGATGTCCGAGCAAGAACTCAAGGCACTGCGCGTTCGCATCGATGCTCTGGACAGCAAGGTCCTCGAGCTGATCAGCGAGCGTGCCCGCTGCGCCCAGGAAGTCGCGCGAGTAAAGATGGCCTCGCTGGCCGAAGGCGAAGTGCCGGTGTTCTATCGTCCCGAGCGTGAAGCTCAGGTGCTCAAGCGCGTGATGGAGCGCAATCAGGGGCCGCTGGGTAACGAAGAGATGGCGCGGTTGTTCCGCGAAATCATGTCCTCGTGCCTGGCGCTCGAGCAGCCGCTGAAAGTGGCTTACCTCGGCCCTGAAGGCACCTTTACCCAGGCGGCGGCCATGAAGCACTTCGGTCACGCGGTGATCAGCAAGCCGATGGCGGCGATCGACGAAGTGTTCCGTGAGGTGGCGGCGGGGGCGGTGAACTTTGGCGTGGTGCCGGTGGAAAACTCCACCGAAGGTGCGGTCAACCACACCCTCGACAGCTTCCTTGAGCACGACATGGTGATCTGCGGCGAAGTCGAGCTGCGCATTCACCATCATTTGCTGGTCGGTGAAAACACCAAGACTGACAGCATCAGTCGCATCTACTCCCATGCGCAATCGCTGGCCCAGTGCCGCAAATGGCTGGACGCGCATTACCCGAATGTCGAGCGCGTTGCGGTATCGAGCAACGCCGAAGCGGCCAAGCGGGTCAAGGGTGAGTGGAACTCGGCGGCGATTGCCGGCGACATGGCGGCAGGCCTGTATGGCCTGACCCGTCTGGCCGAGAAGATCGAAGACCGTCCGGACAACTCGACGCGCTTCCTGATGATCGGTAACCAGGAAGTGCCGCCGACCGGCGACGACAAGACCTCGATCATCGTCTCGATGAGCAACAAGCCCGGTGCGCTGCATGAGCTGCTGGTGCCGTTCCATGACAACGGGATCGACCTGACCCGGATCGAAACCCGTCCGTCGCGCAGCGGCAAATGGACTTACGTGTTCTTCATCGACTTCGTCGGCCACCACCGTGATCCGTTGATCAAGGGCGTGCTGGAAAAGATCAGTCAGGAAGCAGTAGCACTCAAAGTGCTGGGTTCCTACCCGAAAGCAGTTCTCTAAGGGCGTTAGCAAATGAGTGGCAACTTCCTCGCTCTGGCACAGCCGGGCGTGCAACAACTTTCGCCGTACGTTCCGGGCAAGCCTGTGGACGAACTGGCGCGCGAGCTGGATCTGGATCCGGCGAAAATCGTCAAACTGGCGAGCAATGAAAACCCGTTGGGCGCCAGCCCGAAAGCGCTGGCAGCGATTCGCGAAGAGCTGGCCGAGCTGACCCGTTATCCGGACGGCAACGGCTTTGCGCTGAAATCGCTGCTGGCCGAGCAGTGCCGTGTCGAGCTGAATCAGGTGACCCTGGGCAACGGCTCCAACGACATTCTTGAGCTGGTAGCGCGCGCCTATCTGGCGCCGGGCCTCAACGCCGTGTTCAGTGAGCATGCGTTTGCGGTGTATCCGATTGCCACTCAGGCGGTCGGCGCGCAGGCCAAAGTGGTTCCGGCCAAGGATTGGGGGCATGACCTGCCTGCGATGCTCGCGGCCATCGACGCCAATACTCGTGTGGTGTTTATCGCCAACCCGAACAACCCGACCGGCACCTGGTTCGGCGCCGAAGCGCTGGACGAGTTCCTGCAGGACGTGCCGGAGCACGTGCTGGTGGTGCTGGACGAGGCGTACATCGAATACGCCGAAGGCAGCGATCTGCCAGACGGTCTGGACTTCCTCGCGGCGTACCCGAATCTGCTGGTATCGCGCACGTTCTCCAAGGCCTACGGTCTGGCGGCGCTGCGCGTAGGTTATGGCCTGTCCACTGCGGTGGTGGCGGACGTGCTGAACCGCGTGCGCCAGCCGTTCAACGTCAACAGCCTGGCCCTGGCCGCGGCCTGTGCGGCGTTGAAGGACGAGGAGTATCTGGCGCAAAGCCGTCAGCTCAACGAATCCGGCATGCAGCAGCTGCAGGATGGTTTCCGTGAGCTGGGCCTGAGCTGGATCGAGTCCAAAGGCAACTTTATTTGCGTCGACCTCGGTCAGGTGGCAGCGCCGATTTTCCAGGGCCTGCTGCGTGAAGGCGTGATCGTGCGTCCGGTGGCCAACTACGGCATGCCGAACCACCTGCGGGTGACCATCGGTCTGCCGGCGGAAAACAGCCGCTTCCTCGAAGCGCTGCGTAAGGTTCTGGCTCGTGGGTGATGTCACTGCTCTGCAATCTGCTGCACCTATGATCGGTCGCCTTGTGGTCGTCGGTCTGGGATTGATCGGTGGTTCGTTTGCCAAAGGTTTGCGTGAAAGCGGTATCTGCCGTGAGGTGGTCGGGGTCGATCTCGACCCGCAATCGCGCAAGCTGGCGGTCGAGTTGGGCGTGGTGGATCGTTGCGAGGATGACCTGATCGCTGCGTGTCAGGGCGCCGACGTGATTCAACTGGCGGTGCCGATTCTGGCCATGGAGAAGGTGCTGGCCCGTCTGGCGAGCGTCGATCTGGGTCAGGCGATTCTGACCGATGTCGGCAGCGCCAAGGGCAATGTGGTGCGCGCGGCGACCGAGGCGTTCGGCGGCATGCCGGCGCGTTTCGTCCCGGGGCATCCGATTGCCGGTTCCGAGCAGAGTGGGGTGGAAGCTTCCAATGCCGAGCTGTTCCGTCGGCACAAAGTGATTCTGACGCCGCTCGAGCAAACCGACCCGGCCGCACTGGCGGTGGTCGATCGCTTGTGGCGCGAACTGGGTGCCGACGTCGAGCACATGCAGGTCGAGCGCCACGATGAAGTGTTGGCCGCGACCAGTCATCTGCCGCACCTGCTGGCCTTCGGTCTGGTCGACTCGTTGGCCAAACGCAATGAAAACCTTGAGATCTTCCGTTACGCTGCGGGCGGTTTCCGCGATTTCACAAGAATCGCCGGAAGCGACCCGGTGATGTGGCACGACATCTTCCTCGCCAACCGCGAGGCTGTCCTGCGCACACTCGATACATTTCGCAGCGACCTCGACGCCTTGCGCGACGCGGTCGATGCAGGGGATGGGCACCAATTGTTGGGCGTCTTCACGCGCGCCCGGGTTGCCCGCGAGCATTTCAGTAAAATCCTGGCCCGCAGGGCCTATGTGGACGCTATGAATTCCAACGATCTGATTTTCCTGGCTCAACCTGGTGGCCGCCTGTCCGGTCGGATTCGCGTACCAGGTGACAAATCGATTTCCCACCGTTCGATCATGCTCGGCTCGCTGGCCGAAGGCGTGACCGAGGTTGAAGGGTTCCTCGAGGGCGAAGATGCCCTGGCGACCTTGCAGGCATTTCGCGACATGGGCGTGGTCATCGAAGGCCCGCACCACGGTCGTGTGACCATTCACGGCGTCGGCCTGCATGGCTTGAAGCCGGCGCCGGGTCCGATCTATCTGGGCAACTCCGGCACTTCGATGCGTCTGTTGTCCGGCCTGCTGGCGGCGCAGAACTTCGACAGTACCCTGACCGGCGATGCGTCGCTGTCCAAGCGTCCGATGAATCGCGTGGCCAACCCGCTGCGTGAAATGGGCGCCGTGATCGAAACCGCTGCCGAAGGTCGTCCGCCGATGACCATTCGTGGCGGTCACAAGCTCAAGGGGCTGACCTACACCATGCCGATGGCCAGTGCTCAGGTGAAGTCCTGTCTGCTGCTGGCGGGCCTGTACGCCGAAGGCAAGACCACCGTCACTGAACCGGCTCCGACCCGCGACCACACCGAGCGCATGCTGCGTGGTTTCGGCTATCCGGTAAGCGTCGATGGCGCTACGGCGTCGGTCGAATCCGGCGGCAAGCTGACTGCGACCCACATCGAAGTGCCGGGCGACATCTCGTCGTCGGCGTTCTTCCTGGTGGCGGCCTCGATCGCCGAAGGTTCCGAGCTGGTGCTGGAACACGTCGGCATCAACCCGACCCGTACCGGTGTGATCGACATCCTGCGCCTGATGGGCGCTGATATCACCCTGGAAAACCAGCGTGAAGTCGGCGGCGAACCTGTAGCTGACCTGCGCGTGCGAGCGGCTAAACTGAAAGGTATCGAGATTCCGGAAGCGCTGGTGCCACTGGCCATCGACGAATTCCCGGTGCTGTTCGTGGCGGCGGCCTGCGCCGAAGGCCGTACCGTGCTGACCGGTGCCGAAGAGCTGCGCGTCAAGGAATCGGATCGTATTCAAGTCATGGCGGACGGCTTGCTGGCGCTGGGCGTCAAGTGCCAGCCGACCCCGGACGGCATCATCATCGATGGCGGCCAGATCGGTGGTGGCGAAGTGCATGGTCACGGTGATCACCGTATCGCCATGGCTTTCAGCGTCGCTTCGCTGCGCGCCACTGCCCCGATCCGCATTCATGATTGCGCCAACGTCGCGACGTCGTTCCCGAACTTCCTCGCGCTGTGCGCGCAGGTCGGCATTCGTGTGGCTCAAGAGGCTCAGTCGTGAAAAACATTGCACCGGTCATCACCATCGATGGGCCAAGCGGTTCGGGCAAAGGCACGGTCGCCGGGATTCTGGCCAAGCGTCTGGGCTGGAACCTGCTGGATTCCGGTGCGCTGTATCGCCTGCTGGCGTTCGCTGCGCACAATCATGGTGTCGACCTGACCAATGAAGAACTGTTGAAGAAACTGGCCGCTCATCTGGATGTGCAGTTCATCGCGGCGACCGACGGTCAGCTGCAGCGCATCATTCTGGAGGGTGATGAAGTCAGCGATGTCATCCGCACTGAAAGCGTCGGTTCCGGTGCTTCTCAGGTGGCCGCGTTGCCGGCAGTCCGCGAGGCGCTGCTGCAGCGCCAGCGTGCTTTTCAGGAGGTGCCGGGCCTGGTGGCCGATGGTCGTGACATGGGTACTGTGGTTTTTCCTGATGCACCGTTGAAGATTTTCCTCACCGCCAGTGCCGAGGAACGGGCGCGCCGCCGATATTTGCAGTTGAAGGGCAAAGTCGAGGGTGTTAGTCTGTCGAGTCTGCTAGATGAGATCCGTGCACGCGACGAGCGTGATATCCAGCGCGCAGTAGCCCCGCTCAAACCGGCGGCAGACGCGATACAGCTGGATTCCACGGAGTTGTCCATCGATCAGGTGCTTGAACGCATCATGAGCGAGATCGCCATTCGCGATATCGCCGGGTGACCAAGAAGGCCGCAGGGGACCAGTCATAGTCCTGCAGCGCTTCTTTTAAATGAAACTAACCCACGCCGTCTGGGGTGTGGAGATGGGCGTATTCTTCGCCCTCATCTACAGGAATTAAAATGAGCGAAAGCTTTGCGGAACTCTTTGAAGAAAGCCTAAAGACCCTGAACCTTCAGGCAGGCTCCATCATCACCGGTGTTATCGTTGATATCGATTACCAGGCTCGCTGGGTAACCGTTCACGCTGGTCTGAAGTCTGAAGCACTCATCCCGCTGGAACAGTTCTACAACGATGCTGGTGACCTGACTATCAATGTCGGTGACGAAGTTCACGTTGCTCTGGATTCGGTTGAAGACGGTTTCGGTGAAACCAAGCTGTCCCGTGAAAAAGCCAAGCGCGCTGAATGCTGGATCGTTCTGGAAGCAGCCTTCGCAGCTGAGGAAGTGGTCAAGGGCGTTATCAACGGTAAGGTTAAAGGCGGCTTCACTGTCGACGTTAACGGCATCCGTGCGTTCCTGCCAGGTTCCCTGGTTGACGTCCGTCCAGTGCGCGACACCACGCACCTGGAAGGCAAAGAGCTGGAATTCAAGGTCATCAAGCTGGACCAGAAGCGCAACAACGTTGTCGTTTCCCGTCGCAGCGTCCTGGAAGCCGAGAACTCCGCCGAGCGTGAAGCTCTGCTGGAATCCCTGCAGGAAGGCCAGCAAGTCAAAGGTATCGTCAAAAACCTCACCGATTACGGCGCATTCGTCGATCTGGGTGGCGTGGACGGCCTGCTGCACATCACCGACATGGCCTGGAAGCGCATCAAGCATCCTTCCGAGATCGTCAACGTTGGTGACGAAATCGACGTCAAGGTTCTGAAATACGATCGCGAACGCAACCGTGTTTCCCTGGGCCTGAAGCAACTGGGCGAAGATCCATGGGTTGCTATCAAAGCCCGTTACCCAGAAAGCACTCGCGTTACCGCTCGTGTAACCAACCTGACCGACTACGGCTGCTTCGCTGAGCTGGAAGAAGGCGTTGAAGGTCTGGTACACGTTTCGGAAATGGACTGGACCAACAAGAACATCCACCCTTCGAAAGTCGTACAAGTCGGCGACGAAGTGGAAGTCATGGTTCTGGACATCGACGAAGAGCGTCGTCGTATCTCCCTGGGCATCAAGCAGTGCAAGTCGAACCCATGGGAAGACTTCTCTGGCCAGTTCAACAAGGGCGACAAGATCTCCGGCACCATCAAGTCGATCACCGATTTCGGTATCTTCATTGGTCTGGACGGCGGCATCGACGGTCTGGTTCACCTGTCCGACATCTCCTGGAACGAAGTGGGCGAAGAAGCCGTACGTCGTTTCAAGAAGGGCGACGAGCTGGACACCGTCATCCTGTCGGTTGACCCAGAGCGCGAGCGCATCTCCCTGGGCATCAAGCAACTGGAAAGCGATCCGTTCTCCGAGTACGTCTCGGTTAACGACAAAGGCGCTATCGTTACTGGCACCGTGAAAGAAGTTGACGCCAAAGGCGCCATCATCGTTCTGGCTGACGACATCGAAGCGACTCTGAAAGCCTCCGAAATCAGCCGTGACCGCGTTGAAGACGCGCGCAACGTTCTGAAAGAAGGCCAGGAAGTTGAAGCCAAGATCATCAGCGTTGATCGCAAGAGCCGCGTAATCCAGCTCTCGATCAAGTCGAAAGACGATGCTGAAGAGAAAGAAGCTATCCAGAGCCTGAAATCGGCTCCGGCAGCTGAAGGCGAAGCAGACACCACTATGGCTGCACTGCTGCGTCAAGCAATGGCCAAACAGAACTAAGTTCTGCTTGATCATGAAAAAGGGCGACTTCGGTCGCCCTTTTTTGTGCCTGCGATTTGGTAGAGAAGGGTGCTTGAGATGTATCCGGTTTGTCGTGAAACCAATCCTTCTGCCTGGTTGTCTGTTTCTTTAATCGGATCAATCGCCTATTCGCGACTAAGCTGGGTATTAGTCGTGCAGTAGTCGGGCATTGCCTGACATAAGGAAGTGGATGAACAGATTTATTGTCTTGATGGCGTTGTTGGTATTGGCTGGCTGTACCACGAGTGCCAAGACTCATGCTGTGCGAGGTGCCAGTGGTATAGAAATTGACTGCTCTGGTCTGGGGTCAGGGTGGGAAAAATGTCAAAGGCGCGCGGCGAAGGAGTGCAAGGGGGCAGGTTACAAAGTGATCACCCGATCTGATCAGGCGAAGGATGAAGATGAATATCCGTTTGGCTTCAATCCCGCAGGCTACGTCACTCGAACCATGCTGGTCATGTGCCGTTGAGTGTGCGCGGCTTCGGCTTGTGCTTTTGTGCGCTGAAAACGGGCGTTTCGGCGCCAGGGAAGATATGTCAATCCCTGGGCTGTTCAAAATCTTCCGGGCGTGCTAAAACCTTTCAAGCGCTGATCTAGCTGCTTGAAAAAGAAGGGAAAAATATGACGAAGTCGGAGTTGATCGAACGAATTGTCACCCATCAAGGGCTACTCTCATCCAAGGATGTGGAGCTGGCCATCAAGACCATGCTTGAACAAATGTCCCAGTGCCTGGCTACCGGTGATCGCATCGAGATCCGTGGGTTTGGCAGCTTTTCTCTGCACTATCGTGCGCCGCGCGTAGGTCGCAATCCGAAGACTGGTCAGTCGGTCAGTCTGGACGGCAAGTTCGTTCCGCATTTCAAGCCGGGCAAGGAATTGCGTGACCGGGTGAATGAGGAAGAGGAGGAGGGGGTTTGACAGTCGCTAGCCTGAAGGGAGTTAGTCATGCGTAACATCAAGCGCATACTTCTTGGCGCTTTCAGTATTTTGCTTGTATTGGTGGTTCTGGCGTTTGTGCTTGAGAATCAGCAGTCAATTTCGTTGATGTTTCTGGGATTGACCGGGCCGCAGCTTCCAGTGTCATTGGTGGTGGTCATCGCACTGCTCGTTGGCATGCTGATTGGTCCGATTCTGGGGTGGTTTCTGGGACGTTCGTCCAGAGCGGCGCGCAAGCGTCTGGTCTGAGGTCGACGGCCACTGGCTATCATTCAAATTTGGTTCGTCGCCTGTCCATATCCATTAGTAAAAGATTCATTAAGCTGTAAAATGTTACCCTTGTTCGATAGTGGCATATTCCCACATCGATTTAGACTGACTCTGACGGAAGTCTCAGGTTTGATGGCTTCTGCATTCATGGATTAGACGGTGCTCGTTGGTGTCACTGTCCGCAGCTCAAGGGTATGGTTTCGCGTGAAAATTCTAGTTACCGGCGGCGCCGGGTTCATCGGCTCGGCAGTCATCCGTCACATCATTTCCAACACTACCGACTCTGTGGTCAACGTCGATAAGTTGACTTATGCCGGTAACCTGGAGTCCTTGGCAGAAGTTAGCCAGGATCCGCGTTATGCATTTGAGCGCGTTGATATCTGCGATCGTGATCAGATCGACCGTGTTCTGCGTGAACATCAGCCGGATGCGATAATGCACCTGGCTGCTGAGTCCCACGTAGATCGTTCGATTACTGGTCCATCCGAGTTTATCCAAACCAATATCATTGGCACCTACACACTGTTGGAAGCTGCACGCCAATATTGGATGGCGCTGGATGATGTGCGCAAGGCCAGCTTCCGCTTCCATCACATTTCTACTGATGAAGTTTACGGAGATCTTGAAGGTCCGGAGGACCTCTTCACGGAAACGACGCCATATCAGCCAAGCTCACCGTACTCGGCGAGCAAGGCCAGTTCTGACCACCTCGTTCGCGCTTGGGCCCGTACGTATGGCTTGCCGACATTGGTCACGAACTGCTCGAACAACTACGGTCCTTGCCATTTCCCTGAGAAGTTGATCCCGCTGATCATTCTCAATGCGCTTGAAGGAAAACCATTGCCGGTTTATGGCAAAGGTAATCAAGTACGTGACTGGTTATACGTAGAAGATCATGCGCGTGCGTTGTACAAAGTTGTTACCGAGGGTGTCATCGGTGAGACGTACAACATCGGTGGACACAACGAAAAACAGAACATAGAAGTGGTTCACACTCTCTGTGTACTGCTGGACGAATTACGTCCTGACTCTGCGCATCGCCCGCACGCCAGCCTGATCACATACGTGCAAGATCGCCCGGGGCATGACCAGCGCTATGCGATCGATGCGAGCAAGATTCAGCGTGAGCTGGGTTGGACGCCGCAAGAGACGTTTGAAACCGGTATTCGCAAGACCGTCGAGTGGTACCTGAACAATGCCGAGTGGGTAGCCCATGTAAAGAGCGGAAGTTATCAGCAGTGGATCGACGAGAACTACGCGGATCGCTCGAGCAAGGCATGAAAATCCTTCTGCTGGGTAAGAATGGTCAGGTAGGCTGGGAGCTGCAACGCTCCCTTGCCCCACTTGGTGAATTGGTCGCTTTGGATCGTTCCGTTGTCGATGGGTTGACTGGTGATTTGTCTGATCTGGAGGCTTTGCGTGCAACGATTCGTCAGGTAAAACCCGACTTGATTGTTAACGCAGCGGCCTATACGGCGGTCGATAAAGCTGAGTCAGAAACCGACTTGGCTGAGCGTGTGAACGCTCATGCACCTGGTGTCTTGGCAAAAGAGGCCGCGTTGCTGGGGGCATGGCTGGTCCATTACTCAACGGATTACGTCTTCAGCGGTGAAGGTCTGGAGCCGTGGCAGGAGATGGATCCCGTCAATCCGGTCAATTACTACGGTGCCAGCAAACAGGCTGGCGAGCAGGAAATCATTGCCTCCGGTTGTAAATACCTTATTTTCCGGACTAGCTGGGTCTATGCTGCCCGTGGCAATAATTTCGCCAAGACAATGTTGCGTCTGGCAAAGGATCGCGAAACTCTCAATGTCATTGCCGATCAGATTGGTGCGCCGACCGGTGCTGATCTTATTGCCGACGTGACGGCATTGGCAGTTCAGCAGGTCTTGCGATCCCCTGAGTTGACGGGGGTCTATAATCTGGCGGCCGCTGGCGAAGTGTCATGGCACGGGTATGCGTGCTACGTGATCGATCTGGCGAGAACCTATAATGAAGAGCTTGCTGTTACTGCGGTCAATCCGATTGATACAACTGCTTACCCAACACCTGCGCGCCGCCCTCTGAATTCTCGACTGAATACTCAGAAGTTGCGCGACAATTTTTCTCTACACTTGCCGGATTGGCAAAGTGGCGTAAATCGAATGTTAAGGGAAGTTCTGAACAAATGACCACGACAAATCGTAAAGGTATCATCCTCGCTGGCGGTTCGGGCACGCGCTTGCATCCGCTGACCCTTGGTGTTTCCAAGCAGATGCTGCCGATTTACGACAAGCCGATGATCTTCTATCCGTTGTCGGTATTGATGCTCGCCGGCATGCGCGAAATCCTGATTATCTCTACGCCGGAAGACCTGCCGTGCTTTAAAAAGTTGCTTGGTGATGGCAGCCTTTATGGTATCAAGTTGAGCTATGCCGAACAGCCGTCTCCGGATGGTCTGGCACAGGCATTCATCATTGGCGAAGAATTCATCGGCAAGGATCCCTGCTGTTTGATTCTGGGCGACAACATTTTTTATGGTCAGCACTTCTCGGATAACCTGCGTTCTGCCAGCGTCCAGGCCTCGGGTGCAACCGTGTTTGGCTATCACGTTTCCGATCCGGAGCGTTTTGGTGTCGTCGAGTTCGACGAAACGGGCCAGGCGCTGAGCATTGAAGAGAAGCCTCTGAAGCCGAAGTCCAATTATGCTGTGACCGGCCTGTATTTCTACGACAATGATGTGGTTAAGATCGCCAAAAGCATCAAGCCGTCTGAGCGCGGTGAGCTGGAAATCACTGACGTCAATCGTGCCTATCTCGAGCAGAAAACGCTCAAGGTCGAAATGTTGGGTCGTGGTTTTGCCTGGCTCGATACTGGTACACATGACTCGTTGCTTGAGGCCAGTCATTTCGTCCACACAATCGAGCAGCGCCAGGGTCTGAAAGTCGCGTGCCTTGAAGAGATTGCCTACCACAATGGTTGGATCACGGCCGAGCAGCTGTCCGCTCAAGCCGACGCTCTGAAAAAAACTGGATACGGGCAGTATCTGCAGAAATTGCTGGATTCACCAGCTCGCTGATTAGAAAGTCGTCTTTTTTTCAACGCTACGTTTAACCGGTAAGCAGAATAGGCATGCCAGTAAAACCTACTAAAGTTGCCGTTTTGCTGGCGGCCTACAATGGCATGCAATGGATCGAAGAGCAGCTCTGCTCGATCCTTTCACAAGAAGACGTTGATGTGAGCATTCACATCAGCGTCGACCCCTCTAATGATGGCACCGAATCATGGTGTGCATCTTTTGCTGCCGTGTATTCGAATGTTGTGCTGCTGCCATCCGCAGGACCTTTCGGAGGGGCATCGCGCAACTTTTTTCGCTTGATGCGTGATGTTGACCTGAGTATCTATGACTATGTCGCTTTTGCCGATCAGGACGATATTTGGCATATCGATAAGTTGGGGCGTGCCTGTCGTCTATTGCAACAGGTGGGTGCGGATGCCTATTCAAGTAACGTCCTGGCTTTTTGGCCGGATGGTCACACTCGCTTGCTGGACAAGGCGCAGGCTCAAGTTGAGTGGGATTATCTTTTTGAAGCTGCCGGCCCGGGCTGCACTTATGTTTTTACTCAGTCATTAGCAAGTGCGATCAAGGCCTCGATGGTCGCCAACTGGCAGTTATTGCAGGGGGTCAGTTTGCATGACTGGTATTGTTATGCGTTTGCCCGTAGTCATCGGTACACATGGCTGATTGATCGTGAACCGACCTTGCATTATCGACAGCATGAGCGCAATCAGGTGGGAGCCAATACCGGATTTGGTTCAAAGATTGCCCGATACAAAACCATCCACAATGGCTGGTGGTTTTCCCAGGCTCGACTGATTGCCGTGTTGATCGGGAGGGAGCAGGATCCTTTTGTTCGTGGGTGGCAGGATCTTCGCCGTCATCAGTTGCTGAAGCTGTCGTTGAGTGCCAACAAGTGTCGGCGCAGAGGCAGGGATAAACTGTTTTTTTTCATTGTGTGCTGGCTTACCGCACTGTTTGGGAACAAGGCTCAATGAACGCACCGCGGGTGTTGGTGACCGGCGCTCGAGGGTTTGTCGGTGAGGCAGTGGTTTTCAGATTGCTGCTTGATCGGCGATTTATTCCGGTGGCCGCCACCAGAGGCGAGACGCGCCTCAAAGGTTTGTGCTCGATCGTGTTGCTGGATCTGGCGGGGCGTAATGCGCTGCCTGATTTGAAAGGGATTGATGTCATTATTCATGCAGCTGCGCGGGTTCACGTCATGGACGAATCTTCTTCGGATCCACTCGCCGAATATCGGCGGATCAATGTCGAGGGCACTGTCCAACTGGCCCTAAAGGCGGCGGCGAGTGGAGTGAAGCGGTTCATTTTTATCAGCAGCATCAAGGTTAATGGCGAGCAGACGGAAGTTGGCAGACCGTTTACAGCGCTGGATCAGCCAGCACCTCAAGATTCGTATGGTTTGTCCAAGTTCGAGGCCGAGATTGCCTTGCAGGAAATCGCTCAAGACACCGGGATGGAGGTGGTCATTATCCGACCGCCTCTGGTGTATGGGCCGGGAGTCAGAGCCAATTTTCTCAGCATGATGCGTTGGCTGGATAAAGGCGTCCCGTTACCGCTTGGTGCGATTGGCAATCTCCGTAGTATGGTTTCTCTGGCCAATCTTGTTGATCTCGTGGTGATCTGTATCGATCATTCAAGGGCAGGTGGACAGGTGTTTCTGGTCAGTGACGGTGAGGACCTTTCAATAACCGCACTCCTGAAAAGCATGGCGCATGCACTCGGCAGAAAAGCCTCGCTGATACCGCTGCCTGCGGCAATGCTGATATGGCCTGCGACGTTGCTCGGAAGAAAAGCATTGGCTCAGAGACTCTGCGGCTCTTTGCAAGTCGATATCAGTCATACGCGAAAGATTTTGGGCTGGGCGCCACCTTTCGCGATGGAAAGGATCCTCCGTCAGACTGCCGACCATTACCTGGATAATAAGAACAGATGATTTTCTGGAGCATTTTGCTGGTCGTTTTTTTCCTGTCTTGGTGGCTGACACTGTTGTTGCGACGTTATGCGTTGGCCAGAAGTATGATGGACGTACCCAATGAGCGCAGTTCTCATTCTGTTCCAACACCCAGGGGGGGCGGTGTAGCCATAGTGGCGGCATTTACTTTGGCCTTACCGGTGCTTGCCTCTATAGGTCTTATGGATCAGGCTGCGATGATCGGTATTCTGGGGGGGGGAGGGCTGGTCGCCGTAATTGGTTTTGCTGATGATCATGGGCATATCGCTGCCCGATGGCGGCTGCTCGGGCACTTTGTTGGTGCAGGCTGGGTGTTGTTCTGGATCAAAGGCTTGGCGCCTGTACCGCTGTTTGGGGAGCTGGTCGACCTGAGATGGCTGGGTGACCTGCTCGCCTTGATCTATCTGGTCTGGATGCTCAATCTCTATAACTTCATGGATGGCATTGATGGCTTGGCCAGCGCTGAAGCGATCAGTGTTGGTGTGGCGGCCTGCCTGGTTTACGCAGGGTGCGGACATTCCGACTTGATGTGGAGTGTCTTGGTTCTGGCGGCAGCCGTCGCGGGTTTTCTTTGCTGGAATTTCCCTCCCGCACGGATCTTCATGGGGGATGCTGGCAGCGGATTTCTCGGGGTGGTGCTGGGAGCCGTGGCGCTTCAGGCGGCTTGGGAAAAACCGGAGTTGCTGTGGAGTTGGTTGATTCTGCTGGGAGTGTTCATTGTCGACGCTACTTGGACGCTGTTGCGGCGATTGCTCAGAGGTGACAAGGTGTATCAGGCTCACCGCAGTCATGCCTACCAACATGCTACTCGGCGAACTTCCAGCCATCTGGTCGTGACTTCAACTGTAGTGTTGATAAATGTAGTCTGGCTACTACCGTGGGCGTTGCTGGTAGGAATCGGCCTCATACCGGGTGTTCTGGGTTGTTTGATAGCCTACGTGCCCTTGGCATTCATCGCCTGGAAGTTCAAAGCGGGTATAGCTGCGTAAATCAGGGCGCCGGCGGGCGCGGCGCGGTCGGTCAAATCTTGTTCATTAGCGTAGCAACGATCAGGCTGATGTTGCCCCTCAGCGTCTGGCGATGAACACCACTTTTGCGCATCCAATAAATTCGTGAAAACAGGTTGCCGTGCCGGGCTGTTTCGAAAAGCTTGAGTATATGCCTGTTTCTATCTGTAAGCTGGTCGCGGACGGCATTCAGAATGCTCAGGTTCTGGGTGCTCCACTGGCTGAAACGACCGGTCAGCATTTTGCGCAGTCTCAGTATCTGGTTTTTCAGGTTGGCATTGGCACCAATCAGATTCCCTTCATGCTGGCGGTAATGAAGGGATGGTCTCGGATCGTAAATCACCTGTCCGCCGCAACCGGTCACTAATAAATAGGCCAACCAGTCATGCGCGACGACCGGGGCGTCGTCAGCTACTTGCAGTATGAGTGCGCGAGCTGCAGTATTGATCAGCATTGTGTTGGCTCCGGCAATGCTCTGAACCAGTGCATTCTCGAAACAAGGCGTTCGCAAAAACAGCGGCGAATATCCGATAGGTTTCAGGTCCGAATTTACCAGCGCTGTTCGGGAGCAATAGAGCGCCGGAGTATTTCCAAGTTCGAGTAATAAGTCGAGACTTCGGGTCAGTTTGTCTTTAAACCATATATCGTCTTGATCGCTGAAGCAGAAGTAGTCCGCGGCTACTGTTGGGTTTTTTACAAGGGACAGAAAGTTTTTGGCAAAACCCTGTCGGGGGCCGTGCAAAATTACCAATCGTTCAGGGTTGAGCCGAAGTTGGTAGCATTTTAATATATCGAGAGTTTCGTCAGTCGAGCCGTCATCCGAAACATAAATCACCCAGTTTTGATGGGATTGCTCAATAAAAGAATCGAGTTGCTCTTTCAGAAAGCGAGCGCCGTTATAGGTGCAGATCAATATTGCAATTTTTTTGTTGTTTTTGTCTGGCTTGTTGGTGGTTGAGGTGTGCTGCATTTCGGGGCTGAATTCTTTGTTCGGCTTATCCATGATCTTAATCTCTGGCTCCCTGATCATGCAGCGGTTTGTCATGAAAACATTGCAGGGCGAAAAAGGCGGTATTGGCAAACTTTGAAGTTTAGCGGTGCGCGGAGCTGCGGGCGTCGAATGCCCGCGAAGGGCACCAGCTTAACAGACGCGCTTGGGCGCTGACGAGCGGTTAGGGCGCAGAAGGTGTGGCTGAGAGTATCTACTGGTCACTTGGCAGTCGTATTCTCGGACTGAAGAGGGCTACAATGCGACCAGGTTTGAGTTCATGGAGTGGGACGGTGATCGGGCGAGTCAATGGATAAAGTGCGAGTGTATTTGCTGGGATTGCCGCGTCGTCAAAAACGACTGCTGCAGGTGGCTACCGACGTCGTTCTCGTCTGGGGGGCGCTGTGGCTGGCGTTCATCGTTCGCCTCGGAATCGATGACATGTACAACCCCATCAAGGTTCATGCCTGGCTCTTCGCATGTGCCCCGCTTGTTGCCATCCCCCTGTTTATTCGTTTTGGCATGTACCGCGCGGTCATGCGTTACTTTGGCAACGACGCACTTATCGCCATCATCAAAGCGGTCAGCCTTTCTTCGCTGATACTTGCAGTAGTTGTCTATTGGTATAGCAACCATGAAAGCGTTGTCCCCAGATCCATAATTTTCAACTATTGGTGGCTGAGTCTGGTGATCATTGGCGGATTGCGCTTGTGCATGCGTCAGTATTTCATGGGTGACTGGTTTACCGCAGCCCGGCACGTACCGTTCACCAGTCGTGACGACGGTCTGACCAAAGTGGCCATCTACGGGGCAGGTGTCGCTGGCAATCAGTTAGTTGCTGCTCTGCGAATGGGACGGGCGATGCGGCCGGTAGCCTTCATCGACGATGATGCGAGTATCGCTGATCGGTCCATATCAGGTCTGCAAGTCTATAAGCCCAAGCATATTCAGCAAATGATTGATGTGACCGGGGCGCAGGAAATTCTCTTGGCCTTGCCTTCCTCCACCCGAGCCCGTCGCCGAGAAATTCTCAATTTTCTGGAAGGTTTTCCGCTGCATATCCGCAGCGTGCCTAACTTTACCGACTTGGCTAGCGGGCGGGTAAAGGTCGACGACATTCAGGAAGTGGACATCGCGGATCTGCTGGGGCGCGATTCCGTCCCTGCTCAATCGGACCTGCTGGCTCACTGCATAGCCGGCAAAGTGGTACTGGTGACGGGGGCGGGGGGGTCGATCGGCTCTGAACTCTGCCGGCAGATTTTTCTGCTGGGCCCGATCACACTTCTGCTGTTCGACCATAGTGAATTCAATCTTTACAGTATTTTGTCCGAGCTGGAGCGGCGTATCGCGCGCGAATCCGTTTCCATTCGTCTGCTGCCGATACTGGGGTCCATCCGGCACCCCCACAAGTTACTGGATGTGATGAAAACGTGGCGTGTGGATACGGTTTATCACGCTGCCGCCTACAAGCATGTGCCGATGGTCGAACACAATATTGCCGAAGGCGTGCTTAATAATGTGATTGGTACCTTGTATACCGCACAGGCTGCATTACAGGCTGGTGTTTCCAACTTTGTACTGATTTCCACCGACAAGGCTGTCCGTCCCACCAATGTTATGGGGAGTACCAAACGACTTGCTGAATTGACCTTGCAGGCTCTGAGTCGCGAGATGGCTCCGGTGTTATTTGGTGACAAGGCCAACGTGTCTCGTGTCAACAAGACGCGTTTTACCATGGTGCGGTTCGGAAATGTGCTGGGTTCTTCGGGGTCGGTGATCCCGCTGTTTCATAGTCAGATCAAGTCCGGTGGCCCTCTGACGGTCACTCATCCCAAGATCACTCGCTACTTCATGACAATTCCGGAAGCTGCGCAGTTGGTGATTCAGGCCGGTTCCATGGGTCAGGGCGGGGATGTTTTTGTATTGGATATGGGAGACCCAGTCAAAATCGTCGAGCTTGCGGAAAAGATGATTCACCTGTCTGGTCTCAGTGTTCGCTCCGAAAAGAATGTGCATGGTGATATTGCCATCGAATTCACCGGATTGCGGCCTGGGGAAAAACTCTACGAAGAGCTTCTGATTGGCGACAATGTTTCGGCCACAGAACATCCGATGATCATGAGCGCCAATGAAGATCTCATTTCCTGGGATGTGCTCAAGATTCGCCTGGCGGAATTGCTGGCTGCGGTCGAAGAGGACGACTACTCGCGAGTTCGGCAAATTCTTCGGGACACGGTCAGTGGTTATTCGCCTGATGGTGAGATTGTCGACTGGATCCACCAGCAGCGTCGTCTCGATCCCTGACCCGCACTTGCTGCAAAGGGATGCCTGCAAGCTTGCAAGCGTACCTTGGGTCATTGTCTGGAGAGCGGAGTCAAGTCCGTTATCCGGTGTTCTGCGGAGGCGTTTTACGGTATCCTCGACGGTCATTCTGACCGTGGTCGGAACGCCGATTTTTATATTCTCAAAGGGTAGCGCGGATGTTCAGATTCAAAAAACTCAAGCTTTTCTGTAATATCGGTGGCATGGGTTTTTTATGTTCCGAAAAACTTTCGAGCCGCGAACAATAATTACTTTTTCTCGCTCAGGGACTCCAATAGGAGAGGCGCTGTTGTTATGTTTTTGTTGTTCGAATTTATATACAAAGAATGGAAGAAGCGCGGTATGACAGGCAGTGCGGTCCAGCGTAAGTTCGGTATCAACTCAGAGGCCATTGCCTGATGCAAGATTTTTCTACATTGCCGCGAGAAATGTTTGCCAGTCTTGTTCGTAATCGAACATTGATAAAAGCGTCGATCAAGCGGGAAGTATTGGGACGGTACCGAGGTTCGGTTCTTGGGGTGCTCTGGTCGTTCTTCAATCCGGTCTTCATGCTCGCAGTTTACACATTTGTCTTCAGCGTTGTGTTCAAAGCGCGGTGGAGCGGTGGCAGTGATTCTAAAACTGAGTTTGCCCTGATTCTGTTCGCTGGTCTGATGGTGTTCAGTCTCTTCGCGGAGTGTATCAATCGGGCGCCCGGTCTTATCGTCTCCAATGCTAACTACGTCAAAAAGGTAGTTTATCCCCTGGAAATTCTTCCCTGGGTCAGCCTCGGTGCAGCCATGTTTCATGCGTTGATCAGCCTGGGTGTATGGATCCTGGCCTACCTGATTTTCTTTGGGATGCCGCACCTCACTGTCTTGTATCTGCCCTTGGTGGTCATGCCTTTGGTATTAGTGATGATGGGGCTCTCCTGGGGATTGGCGTCTCTGGGTGTCTATTTGCGAGATATCGCCCAATTCATCGGTATCCTCACATCCGTACTAATGTTTCTGTCGCCGATTTTCTATCCGGCGAGCGCATTGCCTGAGGCGTACAGGCCGGTACTGATGCTGAACCCGCTCACCCCTGTCATCGAGCAAGCTAGGGATGTGCTGTTTTTCGGTCGTGCTCCGGACTTTTCGATTATTGGAATCTATTTCCTTATAGGACTGTTGGTCATGTGGTTAGGCTTCGCCTGGTTCCAGAAAACACGTAAGGGGTTTGCCGATGTCATCTAATTCTGATATCGCAATCAAGGTTGAGAACCTCAGCAAGTGTTATCAGATTTACGATCAGCCCCATGATCGTCTGAAACAGTTTCTGGTGAAGGGCCGTAAATTCTATCGAGAGTTCTGGGCGCTCAACGACGTCTCTTTTGAAATCAAGAAGGGCGAAACGGTTGGAATTATCGGGCGTAATGGCAGTGGCAAGTCCACGCTGTTGCAGATGATCTGCGGCACGCTCAATCCGACCAGTGGCAGTGTGCAGACGAATGGTCGAATCGCCGCGCTTCTGGAACTCGGTTCTGGGTTCAATCCCGAGTTTACGGGCCGTGAAAACATTTATATGAACGCCGCTGTATTGGGGCTGAGCATCGGTGAGACCGATGCCCGCTACGACAAGATCGTCGAGTTCGCAGACATCGGTAACTTCATCGGGCAGCCGGTTAAAACCTATTCCAGCGGGATGATGGTGCGCTTGGCGTTTTCGGTGGCAATTCATGTCGAGCCGGACATCCTGATCGTCGATGAGGCGCTGTCGGTTGGTGATGCCTACTTTCAGGCCAAGTGCGCAAAAATGATTCAGGGGATCATTGCCAAAGGGTCGACGGTGCTATTTGTCAGCCATGACACTGCTTCGGTAAAGTCTCTCTGCAGTCGCGCACTTTTACTTGAGTCTGGACGTAGCAGATATCTAGGTGATGTGAATACTGCTGTAGAGAAATATTATTCTGCCCTGATCGAAAGTCAGCGTACTGATCGTGGTGCTGAAGAGTTCACGCCCCAAGTAAAGCTTGTGTCTTCCGAATTTACTGACGGTGTGGAATCATTTCAATCCATGGCCAGTTTTCAGCGAATTCAGAATGGTGCTGCCGAATTCGTCAATGTGGGACTAGTAAACGAAAACGGCCAATTAATTGATTCTGCCGATTTCGGGCAGACGGTAGTGCTGCGTCAGATAGTGCAAGCCCATAAAGATCTCCCAATTCTTGGTCTGGCATATCACATTAGAGATAAAAACGGCCAGGATATTATCTATTCAGACACCGGTATTGAAGGCAATAAACATTTGATCGATGTCCGCGCCGGTAGCGTGTACGTGGTTGAATGGGCATTTACCGCTTATTTGCGGGAAGGCAGTTATGTCATTTCTTCGATGCTCGCTGAACCAGTCAACTTAAATATTGGCGATGTCGTGGTTGTGGATTTTGTCCCTATTTCGACGAAGTTCACCCTATCCAGTGCAGGGCACCCGCAAATCTATGCAGCTGCGTACTGGAACAATAAGATCAGCGTGCGAGAAATTCAAAATGACTGATACGGATAAGAAGCTTCACCTCGGATGTGGTTCTGTCACATTTCCAGGCTGGGTCAATATTGATCTTGATTCGCCAGAGGCTGACCTATTACTGGATCTCACTGAGCCTCTGCCTTTCGCCGAGTCATCCGTCAGCCACATGTTCAATGAGCATTTCATTGAGCATATTACTCGTGAGCAAGCAGTCTCGTTCCTGAAAGAGTGTTTTCGGGTGTTAACGCCGGAAGGCGCGATACGAATTACCACACCCAATCTGCGTTTTTTGACCCATTGCTATTTTTCAGACAGCATCAACGAGTGGGGTGATCTTTGGCAACCCAACTCAAGGTGTCAAATGATGAACGAAGGAATGCGTTCTTGGGGCCATCAGTTCGTATACGACGCTGAAGAGCTTGCAAGAGTGATCACTGAGGCTGGGTTCAAATCAATTATCTTCCAGACGTATCGTCAGAGCGATGACAAGGATTTATCCGGGCTTGAGTCCCGCCCATTTCATAATGAATTGATTGTTGAAGCACGTAAGTCGTCGGCTGTCGAAGTCACTATCGATTTTCACGCCGTTAACGATAATGAAGCTGCATGGGCAGAGCAAAGTGGCGTTAGCGAGCAGGCAGCAGTTGCCGCGGAGTCTGCGGCACGAGCTGAATATATTGAGCACCAGTCCAACCATATACGGGAGCTGGAAGCCGCGTTAGCTCAAAAGGACAAAGCAATTCAGCATCAGTTGGAGTGTTTCGCGGCACAAGCAGCGGAGATCGCCAAAGCGAACGAATCGCTCGCTACGCAAATGCAAGCGAATGACGCGCTGCGGTCTCAATTTGATAATGCCGACGCCCAGCTCAAGGTTTTTCAATCTTCCTGGTACGGAAGACTAAAGTCTTTTTTTAACAGAACTGCATAATAGTTTCGCTTTCGGGGCGCACATGAATATTACTGTTACGAAGCCGTTTATACCTCCTTTTGCTGAGTATCAAAAATACCTTCAGGGGGTTTGGGAGCGTGAATGGTTCACCAATAACGGGCCATTGGTGAACGAACTTGAGTTAAAGCTCAAGGAGAAGCTCGAGGTTGACCATTTGCTGTTTCTGAGCAATGGCACCATAGCGCTTCAAATTGCAATTCGTGCGCTTGATCTGCAAGGCGAAATCATCACTACACCCTTCAGCTACGTAGCAACAACGTCCAGTATCGTCTGGGAGCGTTGTATTCCGGTGATGGTGGATATTTGCCCGGATACATTAAATATCGATCCTGAAAAAATAGAAAAGGCGATCACTACGGAGACTTCGGCAATTCTGGCCACCCACGTTTTCGGTAACCCTTGTGATGTCGAAGCTATTGAGGGCATCGCAAAAAAGCACGGCCTTAAAGTCATCTACGATGCCGCACACGCTTTCGGCACGAAATACAAAGGTCGCTCCTTGCTGGCATATGGAGACATTGCCACCTGTAGTTTCCATGCTACTAAGCTTTTTCACACAATCGAGGGTGGCGCCGTAGCGACTTCCAATCCCGCGATTCTGAAAAGTATGGCGATGATGCGAAACTTTGGGCACTCCTCGTTGACTGAGTTTGGTGGCGTTGGTGTAAACGCCAAGAACTCAGAGGTTCATGCGGCGATGGGGCTTACCAATCTCAAGTATGTTGATGAGATTCTGCGTGTCAGGAAGGAGTTGTGCGACCACTACAAATTGTCTCTGAATGGGTTGCCATTAAAATTCCAGAAGATCGCTGATGGCGCGGAGTACAATAACTCCTACTTTCCAATAGTGGTTGAAAGTGAAGAAGTGCTGTTGCGAATTATTGAGGCTCTAAATCTGAGCAGTGTTTATCCGCGTCGGTACTTTTACCCTTCGCTTTCCGAGTTGCCTTATGTTCATGAGCAGAGTTCTCCTGTTTCTGAAGATATCTCGCGGCGAATCATTTGTTTGCCGCTTTATCACACTCTCTCCTTCGAGGAGATAGACATGATATGTCGTGTAATAAAAAGAATAATAAGGTACTAAGTCTTTTTTTGACTGTTTGTATGATGGCTGTCGATGCCGTTTGCCAGTTTATGAAAGGGTAAGCAGCACAAGTGAGTTTTTACGAAATGTAAGTTTTTCGGTTCAGTCTTAGATTGGATTGGCCGATCAGAGGAATATTTAAGTGCTAAACGATATGGTCGGTGTGTCGGTTCTTCTGGTTACCTATAATCATGAGAAACATATTCGACGAGCGCTAGATGCGTTGTTGGGGCAGGAGTTGCCGGGCACGGTCGAAGTTGTTGTTGCAGATGATGCTTCTACAGACAGTACTCGCGCTATTATTAAAGAATACGAAAGTCTGAATGAGCGTTTTTTGTTCAAGTATTTGGATTCAACTGTAAATCTTGGGATTACTAAGAATTATCAACGTGGTTTTGCAGCGTGCAGTGGTAAATACGTAGCGGTATTGGAGGGTGATGACTATTGGGTAAACCCTTTCAAGCTGAAGCGTCAAGTCGAGTTTCTGGAGAATCACTGGGAGTGTAATCTCTGCTCGGTAAACTATTTTGTGTTTGAAGAGACTCGGTCTCAGTTTACTCCACGCACACCTATCGGTACAGGGCATCGCTTTTTTGGTGCGCGTGATTTGATCGCTGATAATATTGTCGGAAACTTTTCCACCTGCATGTATCGGCGGAGTGCTCTCAATACGTTGCCGTCTGAACTTTTCGAAATCAAGTCGTATGACTGGATCACAAATATTTACTTGGCCCGTGAAAGTTTGATTGGCTATTTAGATGAGCCAATGTCTGTATATCGACTTCATGATGCCGGTGTCTGGACGCAGACTCCACATATTGAAAAATTGAAGTCACAACTCGAAATTCTTCCTGCGTATGACGAATTGACAGATTATCTGTTCCATGATGATTTTGAACATCTGGCCAGTCGTTTGCGTCACGTGATAACCGCTTCGCAAATTGGCAATGTTACTGAAAACCTCAGTCAGCCAGTATTGAGGGTTATACCCTTTATTATCAGCTGTACGCCACCCTTTATCATGAGCATCTTGCGTGCCGTCATTCCTGTCGCTGTAAAGAATTTTCTTGTCAAGATTATAAAGAGGAGTCGGGCATGAGTAAGCCAACGATTTCCGTCATTATGGCGACTTACAACCATGCGGGATTTGTGGCGCAAGCAATAGAAAGTGTGCTGGGGCAGCTTGGTGTGGATTTCGAGTTTCTCATCACAGATGACGGTTCTTCTGATGAGACCAGAGACGTAGTAGCTGCTATACATGATGAGCGAATCAAGTTCTATCCTAATGAAGTCAATCGTGGCGCTTGCGTAGTAACAAACGAGTTGATCGAGCGCGCGTCCGGAGAGTTTATCGCACTTATCAATTCGGACGATTACTGGTGTGATGCCGATAAGCTGGCGTATCAGCTCGAATTTATGCGTGAAAACCCGGAAGTGGGTGCGTGTTTCGGCCAGGCACGATTTGTGGACAAGGATGGCACACCCATCGAAAAGTCAGCGTTGCCTTTTGGTAGTGTGTTCAACCAAGAGAACCGTTCTCAAGGTGCTTGGTTGAGGCGCTTTTTTGAATTGGGTAATTGCATTTGTCACCCTTCGATGCTGATTCGGAAGGCGTGCTTTGATGAGCTGGGCATGTACAATAACCGGTTGCGTCAGTTGCCTGATTTGGATATGTGGATTCGATTGGTTAAAAAGTATCCGATTCATATTTCTGATCGAGAGCTTATAAACTTTCGAATTATGCCCGGTGAAAATGCGAGCAGTCAGACAGTCACTAACTCGATTCGCACAATTAATGAACATTACCTGATTGCAGATACTTTTTTTGATGGGGTGACTGCGGAGCAAGTAGCTGACGGATTTGGTGATTTGCTCGAAGGGCGAAGCATCCAAAGTCCTGAACATCTGGACATTGAAAAGGCATTGTTGTTTATGAAATACAATCAATGGCTTGGAAAACCTTACCAGATGATAGGGCTCTTGAAGCTGAATAAATGTCTGAACAGTCCTTTACATCATGATATCATGGTTAATGAATTTGGCTTGACTGATCGTTGGTTTCAGAATGAGTTGGGCAATGTCGATGTATTGCGCCCTAAAGTAGTTGCCGTGATGAGTCAGCAAAAATCCAAAATCCTAAGCATGTGGAGCAAAATTTCATCACGTTTGAAGTAAAATTAAGAGTTGCTATTTAAAGTGGCAAGATGCTCTTGAGCTCTTGCCATTTTTTATTTTTTTTCAGACTTTCAAACTCTCGATGAGTTTCTCTTCAATCTCCAAGAGTTTTTTGCTTCGCTCTGAAATTCTTTTAGCTGGTGTTCCTGAGTATATTCCAAAGGCGTGGCAGTGTTTCGTAACCATACTGAGTGCACCGACTGCGACACCTTCCTCTAGATTTACGCCTGGAAGAATGATACTTCCGCAACCAATGATGACATGGCGGCCAATAATGATTTCTTTGGTTTTTACGTTTGTAAATTCCGCAGGTACAGTTGGATTGGTCATGCTCGAACCACTGTAATCATCACTGCTGCTATACACTGAAACTCGGGAAGATAGCCCGCTGTAATCTTCAAGCGTAATTTTGGCAGCGCCTTGCAGCAAACTATACACAGCAATATGTACGTAATTACCTATTCTGATTCCGCCTTCTCCGGCCGAGATAACCGAAAAGTCATCGATGCGCACATTATCCCCCAGTGAAATGTTTCCACAGTTGTAATAAGAGGCTTTATCAGACAGGCGTGGATTTTTACCTACATGTAAAAAACCCATTTTTTCAATCTGTTCCAAGCTGAGCATGCCCATTTGAGTATCCTTGATGTATGGGATGAAAGTGTCGTAATTATACCGTCCTCTACGTCTTTTGAGAAAGCACGTCGGGTTGCGGCTATTTCCTTCCTATGAGGAAAGTCGTCAAGATTAATGTGTTTCAGATCCCTTCGCTCAGACGTTTGTGTAGTAGCTCTGCCTTCCGACGAATACTCGCAGATTAAGACTATTACATATTCTGCAAAGAATGCATTTTTGACAGCTACCCACCGTGGCCTAAGTTTAGGGAGCAGCTGCGGAAAGCTGTATTCTTAAACGATGATGGAGCGTCACTTATGCGTAACGGCTACTTTTATTCTCTGATTTTCACCCTGCTCACCAGTGCGTCGATTGCTTCAATTGCGGCGCCCGTGACACCTTCAGAGCCTGCAAGCGTAACCAGTGCGGCAACGATGATGTCGCAAGGTGAAAAAGTCGATCTCAACGGCGCCGACGCAGCAACTCTGCAAAAACAGTTGTCCGGAGTAGGCGAGGCGAAAGCCAAAGCGATTGTTGCGTATCGTGATACTAATGGGCCATTCGCCTCGGTGGATGAGCTGCTGGAAGTGAAGGGCATCGGCAAGGCGATCCTGGATCGCAATCGCGACAAGCTGGAAGTGAACTAAGCTGATTATTCAACGCCAAGGGGCCGGTCATTGACCGGCCTTTCTGCTTTCTAGTGGCAGATATGCGACAGAGGGAGCGGCGTCGCGTTTGTCGGTGAGCTGAAAATTATGGGTATCATATTGCCGTGAGATTATGCATATAATAATTTCCGCCGCCTTCATGCAAACAACGCTGAGGGCCAATCCCAAAGTATTTCAGGAGCGCTCTCATGAGTTCAGTCCAGTCTCAAGGTACGGCCGTCGTCACCGGGGCATCATCAGGTATCGGTGCCATCTACGCGCAGCGGTTGGCAGCACGTGGCTTTGATTTGCTGTTGGTCGCCCGCGATCAGCAGCGTCTGGAAAATGCTGCGAGCCAGTTGCGCGAGACCCATGGTGTCCAGGTCGAAGTGCTCAAAGCCGACCTGACGCAAAAGGATGATGTCCTCAAACTCCAGCAACGCCTGCGCAGTGATTCGCGCATCAGCCTGTTGGTGAATAACGCCGGGGTTGCAGCCGATGGTTTGCTGGCCAATTCCGACGCCGAGCAACTGGAGCGTCTGATCCAGTTGAACGTCACCGCCGTTACGTTGCTGGCCTCAGCAGCAGCCGCCAGTTTCGCCAAGGCTGGACGCGGCACGATCATCAACATCGCGTCGGTGGTGGCGCTGTTTCCTGAACGCTTCAACGCGACCTACAGCGCCAGCAAAGCCTACGTGTTGAGCCTGACTCAATCGCTCAACGCCGAACTCGAAGGTACTGGCGTCAAGGTGCAAGCGGTGTTGCCCGGTGTTACCCGTACTGAAATCTGGGAGCGCTCGGGCATCGACGCCAGTGGTATTCCGGCGGAGATGGTGATGGAGGCCGGTGAGATGGTGGATGCGGCGCTGGCCGGTCTGGATCAGGGTGAGTTGATCACCATCCCGTCGCTGCCTGACGAAGGTGAATGGCAGGCATTCGTGCGTGCACGGCATGTCATGGCGCCGAATCTGTCGCGCAGCTCGGCGGCGCAACGCTACAAAAATTGATCAGAGGTAACTGCGGTATGAGTCAGCGTCGAATTGTTGTCACCGGTATGGGCCTGGTTTCTCCTTTGGGCAGTAACGTCGAGGTTGTCTGGCAGCGCTTGCTGGACGGGCGCTCCGGCTTGCGCAATTTGCCGGACGCGGTGAGTGCAGATCTGCCGACCCGGGTCGCCGGGATGGTGCCAACGGCGGCAGAGGACGTCGAGGCCGGTTTCGATCCGGACCTTGCCACGCCACCCAAAGAGCAGAAGAAGATGGACCGCTTCATCCTGTTCGCCATGGAAGCGGCGCGCCAGGCGTTGGCGCAGGCCGAATGGCAGCCGTCCGAGGCCAGGGATCAGGAGCGCACCGCAACGATCATCGGCTCCGGTGTTGGCGGGTTCGGGGCAATAGCCGACGCCGTGCGCACCACCGACAGTCGTGGCCCGCGTCGTCTGTCGCCGTTCACCATCCCATCGTTTCTGGTCAATCTGGCGGCCGGGCATGTGTCGATCCAGCATGCTTTGAAAGGCCCGTTGGGTGCACCGGTAACTGCTTGTGCTGCCGGGGTCCAGGCGATCGGCGATGCTGCACGGATGATTCGTGCCGGTGAAGCGGATATCGCGGTTTGCGGCGGGGCGGAAGCCTGCATCGATCGGGTCAGCCTGGCCGGTTTTGCCGCCGCGCGAGCGCTGTCCAGTGGCTACAACGACACTCCCGAGCGCGCTTCGCGGCCCTTTGACAGCGGTCGCGATGGCTTTGTGATGGGGGAGGGCGCGGGTTTGCTGGTGATCGAGTCGCTTGAGCATGCGCTGGCACGTGGTGCACAGCCATTGGCCGAGTTGGTGGGTTATGGCACCAGTGCCGACGCCTATCATCTGACCGCCGGTCCGGAGGACGGCAGTGGTGCACGACGGGCGATGCAGTTGGCGCTGGCTCAGGCCGGTATCGCGCCGGATCAGGTGCAACATCTCAACGCACATGCCACCTCCACCCCGGTCGGCGATCTGGGAGAGTTGGCGGCGATCAAAAGTGTGTTTGGCGAGCAGAACAAAATCGCCGTCACTTCCACCAAGTCCGCTACCGGGCATTTGCTCGGCGCGGCCGGCGGGCTGGAGGCGATCTTCACGTTACTGGCCATCCGCGATCAGGTGGTGCCGCCGACGCTCAACTTCGACAATCCCGATCCGGCGAGCGAGGGCGTGGACATCGTTCACGGCCAGGCGCGGTCGATGCCGATTGAGTATGCGTTGTCCAACGGCTTCGGTTTTGGCGGGGTGAATGCCAGCGTGCTGTTCAAGCGCTGGGAAGGCTAGTCCTGATCTTTCTTCAGGGCGTCACGTGTGACGTCGAGAATCCGTTGGGCCAACTGCGGATTTTCGACGCTGCGTGCGAGCACCAGTGCACCAACCAGTGTGGCCATGATGACAATGCTGCGATCAGCGGCGGATGGGCCTTCCAGCGTGTTTTGCACTTGTTCCAGTCGACTGTTGAGCATCGCGTCGGTGGTCGGGCTGGGCTGACCGCGCAGACCCATTTCCGAGGACATGGTCGGCAAAGGGCAGCCTTCGTGCGCAGAGCTGTAGTGCCATTCGGAGAGGTAACTGTCGATGAACGCCTCCAGCGGGCGTTCCTCGGAGAACAGCATGGCGCAATGCGCGTCCAGCTGCGCGCCAGCCTCCTGCAAGGCTTTTTCCACCAATTCGTCCTTAGACTTGAAATGCGAATAGAACCCGCCATGGGTCAGCCCGAGCGCTTTCATCAATGGTTGCAAACCGGTGGCGCCGATACCGTCCTGGCGAAAGCGTGCCGAGGCTTCCTTGATGATGCGCTGATGGGTCTGGGCTTTGTGATCCTGCGAGTAACGCATTTCGACTCTCCGCGACAAGGCCACCATCTTAACCACGGAAAATTAAATGGTGACTGTACTTCTACTTCTAAAAAGCGTGCGGATAAGTCCAAAGCCATAAAAAACAAACCCCGCCGATTCAGGCGGGGTTTTTCATTCAGCGATCCTGCGCGTCCTTGATGTCCGCTTCGGCGTTGCGCTGCGCAACGCGTTTGCGTTCTTCATCGGTCAGTTCAACCTTGTTGGCGGTGTCGCGCAACATCATCAATCCGCCAACGATCGAGCCGATTGCAACGACCAGAATCAACCAGGCATACCAGGGCATAACGGCTCTCCTTAAGGGCAGTTCGACGGGCGAGGATTTCGCCGTGCGACGCTGCATACCACTTTTGAGCGAAGTGAGTTCGCAGTGGTTCCATTCTAGGTCCGATATCCCCGGTGCACCTTAAATCCCTGTAGGAGCTGTCGAGTGAAACGAGGCTGCGATCTTTTGATCTTTAAACATCAAAGGATCGCAGCCTCGTTTCACTCGACAGCTCCTACAGGAGGCATGGGTTATCGTCCCGTGAGCATCGCATCGGCCGGAGCGTCAGCGCGCAACTGCCCGGTGAGCAGGAAGTAGCCGAAGCCGACCGCCATGAAACCGAGGAAAATCAGCCCGATCAGTGCGTTGAACCAGGCCATGGCGATCAGGCACACCACCGCCAGCACCAGTGCGATCAGCGGAATCAGCGGGTAGCACGGCGCACGGAAAGTACGCTCGAGATTCGGTTCGGATTTGCGCAGTTTGAACAGGCTGAGCATGCTCATGATGTACATCACGATCGCGCCGAACACGGCCATGGTGATCATCGCGGCGGTGAGGGTCATGCCGCCGAGATTGATCAAGCCGTCGCTGTAAATCGCGGCGATGCCAATGATGCCGCCGGCGATGATCGCCCGGTGCGGGGTCTGGAAGCGCGAGAGTTTCGCCAGCGACGCCGGCAGGTAGCCGGCGCGGGCGAGGGCAAAGAACTGCCGCGAGTAGCCGAGGATGATCCCGTGGAAACTCGCCACCAGACCGAACAGGCCAATCCACACCAGCATGTGCAACCAGCCGGAGTTGTCGCCGACCACAGTCTTCATCGCCTGCGGCAACGGATCGTTGATGTTCGCCAGGGTGCGCCAGTCACCGACGCCGCCCGCGAAGAACATCACGCCCATCGCCAGCAACACCAGGGTCAGGATCCCGCTGATGTAGGCCTTGGGGATCGTGCGTTTGGGATCCTTGGCTTCTTCGGCGGCCATCGCCGCGCCTTCGATGGCGAGGAAAAACCAGATCGCAAACGGAATCGCGGCGAACATCCCGGCAATTGCCGGCACACCGAACACATCGGAACCGGCCCAGCCGTTCAACGCAAAACTGCTGAAGCTGAACGCTGGCGCGACCACGCCCATGAACACCAGCAATTCGATTACCGCCAGCACGCAGACGATCAGCTCGAACGTCGCGGCCAGTTTCACACCAAGAATGTTCAAACCCATAAAGACGATATATGCGCCGACCGCTGCATGTTTCGGATCGAGCGCCGGAAACTGCACATTCAGATAAGCGCCGATCGCCAGGGCGATGGCCGGCGGCGCGAAGACGAATTCGATCAGCGTGGCCAGCCCGGCGATCAGCCCGCCTTTCTCACCGAACGCACGACGGCTGTAGGCGAACGGCCCACCCGCATGAGGAATCGCGGTGGTCAGTTCGGTGAAGCTGAAAATGAAGCAGGTGTACATGGTCGCGACCATGAACGAGGTCACCAGAAAGCCCAGTGTACCGGCCACGCCCCAGCCGTAACTCCAGCCGAAATACTCGCCGGAAATCACCAGCCCGACAGCGATTCCCCACAGGTGCAAGGTGCCCAGCGTTGGTTTGAGTTGTGTGTTCATGCGCATGCTCCCTGAACGGTTTGGAAAGCTCGGGGGAGGGCGTGTGCAGTGGGCGTGCCAGTCCTGTGAATCAGGTCGCAATAGGCTGAAAGCTGTCGTTATCCAAGATGTTCATTACCGGATGGGCACATTTTCGTGCGCCAGTTGGGTGCGACGTCGTTAGTGCTGCCGTCTTCGCGGGCAAGCCCGCTCCCACAGGTTTGGCGTTGGAATCAAACTCTGCGGACCACGCAAGCCGGGCTTGCTCGCGAAGGGGCCCGCCAACACGACGCAAAACCCACCTGTAACGAACGCATAAACCCACTCTTTACGCTTTCTTTATGCCCAGCCAACCCCCTCGGTATCGCGCCTTTACAGCCTCCTTTCCGACAATGCCCCGACAAGCGGCAATACGCCGTAACACGGAGATCTTCCATGAGCGTTCTGGACGGGGTGTCCCTGCTGTTGGCAGCCGGGCTGTTCATTTATCTGTTGGTTGCGCTATTGCGCGCGGATCGGGGCTAGGAGCGGCTATGCACAGTTATGACTATTGGCTGATCCTCGCGTTTTTTGCGGTGGTGTTGTTGCCGGCGCCGTTCCTCGGGCGCTTTTACTACAAGGTGATGGAAGGTCAGAGCACCTGGCTGACGCCGATTCTGGGCCCGGTCGAACGTGGCTGTTATCGCATTTCCGGGGTTGATCCGCAGGCTGAACAGAGCTGGCAGAAGTACACGCTGGCCTTGCTGGCGTTCAACCTCGCCGGTTTCCTGCTGCTGTTTGCGATCCTGTTGTTCCAGGATCACCTGCCGCTGAACCCGCAAAACCTGCCGGGCCAGGAATGGACTCAGGCGTTCAACACCGCGGTCAGTTTCATGACCAACACCAACTGGCAGTCCTACAGCGGTGAAGCGACCCTCAGCTACCTGAGCCAGATGGTCGGCCTCACTGTGCAGAACTTCGTCAGCGCCGCTACTGGTCTGGCCGTGCTGGTTGCACTGTGCCGTGGCATCGGTCGCAAGTCGGCGAAGACCCTGGGCAACTTCTGGGTCGACATGACCCGCGCCACCCTCTATGGCCTGCTGCCGCTGTGCCTGCTGCTGGCGCTGTACCTGGTGTGGCAGGGCGTACCGCAGACCTTCGCGCAATATGTGAACGCGGTGACCATGCAGGGCGTTGATCAAGTGATCCCGCTCGGCCCGGCGGCCAGTCAGATTGCGATCAAGCAATTGGGCACCAACGGCGGTGGCTTCTTCGGTGTCAACTCGGCGCATCCGTTCGAGAACCCGACCGCGTGGAGCAACCTGTTCGAAGTCACTTCGATCATCTTGATCCCGATGGCGCTGGTGTTCACCTTCGGCCACTACGTCAAAGACCTGCGTCAGAGCCGCGCGATCATCGCCTGCATGCTCGCACTGTTCCTGATCGGCGGCGCGACTTCGCTGTGGGCCGAATATCAGCCTAACCCTGCGCTGAACAACGTTGCCGTCGAGCAGACCGCGCCGCTGGAAGGCAAGGAAGCGCGCTTCGGCACCACCGCCACCGTGCTGTGGTCGGTGACCACCACCGCGGCGTCGAACGGTTCGGTCAACGGCATGCACGACAGCCTCAATCCGCTCAGCGGCATGGTCGCGCTGGTCAACATGATGGTCGGCGAAGTGATCTTCGGCGGCGTCGGTGCCGGGCTCTACGGCATGTTACTCAACGTGCTCATCGCGGTGTTCCTCGCCGGCCTGATGATTGGTCGCACCCCGGAATACCTCGGCAAGAAACTGCAGGCGCGGGAAGTGCAATTGCTGGTCGTCACCCTGCTGGTGATGCCGGTCGGCGTGCTGGTGCTCGGTGCGATTGCCGCCACTCTGCCTGGCCCGGCGGCGACTATCAGTAACCCCGGCCCGCACGGTTTCAGTCAGTTGCTCTATGCCTACACCTCGGCCAGTGCGAACAACGGTTCGGCCTTCGGTGGCCTGAGCGCCAACACGCCGTTCCACAACCTGATGCTCGGTCTGGGCATGTTGATCGGTCGCTTCGGTTACATCCTTCCGGTACTGGCTTTGGCCGGCAGCCTGGCGATGAAGAAAACCGCACCGATCGGCCAGAACAGCTTCCCGACCCATGGCCCGCTGTTCGTGACTCTGTTGACCGTGACCATTTTGCTGGTGGGCGGCCTGACGTTCTTGCCGACTCTGGCGCTGGGTCCGATTGCTGAACACCTGAGCATGGGTTTCTAAGGAATAGATCATGAATATGCCTGCAATCAAACCCGCTGCCGTCAAGGCACCGGAACAAGCGAAAACCGCGATCTCGGCCCTGTGGCGTCCGGCGCTGCTGCAAGCCTTCGTCAAGCTTGACCCGCGCCAGTTGGTGCGTTCGCCGGTGATGCTGGTGGTCGAACTGACGGCGATCTTCACCACCGTGCTGTGCTTCATCCCGGACAACGTCGTGCCGACGTTCGTCGCCGCGCAGATTGCCCTGTGGCTGTGGTTCACCGTGCTGTTCGCCAACTTCGCCGAAGCCTTGGCCGAAGGTCGCGGCAAGGCCCGCGCCGACAGCCTCAAGGCTGGCAGCGAAGGCCTCAGCGCACGACGCAAAATGGCCAATGGCAGCTTCCAGGTGGTGCCCGCCGCCAACCTGCGCAAAGGCGATGTGGTGCGCGTCGAAGCGGGAGAGATGATCCCCGGTGACGGCGAAGTCATCGAAGGCATCGCCGCGGTCAACGAAGCGGCGATTACCGGTGAATCGGCGCCGGTGATTCGCGAGTCCGGCGGCGACCGCTCGGCGGTCACCGGCAACACGCGCCTGGTGTCCGATTGGCTGCTGGTGAAGATCACCGCCAACCCCGGTGAATCGACCCTTGACCGCATGATCGCGCTGGTCGAAGGCGCCAAACGCCAGAAGACCCCCAACGAAATCGCGCTGGATATCCTGCTGATCGGCCTGACCCTGATCTTCCTGCTGGTGGTCGTGACCCTGCAACCGTTCGCCCACTTCGCCAATGGCAGCCTGCCGCTGGTGTTCCTGGTGGCGCTGTTGGTCACGCTGATTCCGACCACCATCGGTGGCCTGTTGTCGGCGATCGGTATCGCCGGGATGGATCGACTGGTACGGCTGAACGTGATTGCCAAATCCGGGCGTGCAGTGGAAGCGGCCGGTGACGTGCACGTGCTGCTGCTGGACAAGACTGGCACCATCACCTTCGGTAACCGCCGTTGCAGCGCGGTGTATGCCGCGCCGGGCGTGAGTGGTCGCGAGTTGGCCGAAGGCGCGTTGTTCGCCTCGCTGGCGGACGAAACCGCCGAAGGCAAATCCATCGTCGAGTACCTGCGCGGTCTGCACCCGCAAACCGAGCCGGCGCTGGATAGCCTGACAGCGGTGCCGTTCAGCGCGGAAACCCGCTTGTCCGGTATCGACTATCAGGGCCGCGTGTACCGCAAGGGCGCAGTCGATTCGCTGCTGGCGTTCCTCGGTCAACAACGCTCCGATCTGGCCCCGGCGCTGTCGCGGGAAATCGACAAGATCGCGCAGAGCGGCGGTACGCCGTTGCTGGTCTGCGCCGACGGCAAACTGCTCGGTGCGATCCACCTCAAGGACGTGGTCAAGCCAGGCATTCGTGAGCGTTTCGCCGAGCTGCGCAAACTCGGGATTCGCACGGTGATGGTCACCGGTGACAACCCGTTGACCGCTGCGGCCATTGCGGCAGAAGCGGGCGTCGATGACGTACTCGCCGAAGCCACCCCGGAGAAGAAACTCGCACGCATTCGTCATGAGCAGAACGATGGTCGTCTGGTGGCGATGTGTGGCGACGGCGCCAACGATGCTCCGGCGCTGGCCCAGGCTGACGTCGGCATGGCGATGAACGACGGCACGCAAGCCGCACGCGAAGCCGCAAACATGGTCGACCTCGACAGCGACCCGACCAAGCTGCTGGACGTGGTACAGATCGGCAAGGAATTGCTGGTGACCCGTGGCGCGCTGACGACTTTCTCCATCGCCAACGACGTCGCCAAGTACTTCGCGATTCTGCCGGCGCTGTTCGCCGCGATCTACCCGCAACTGGGGGTGCTGAACATCATGCACCTGACCAGTCCGCAGAGCGCGATCCTTTCGGCCATCGTCTTCAACGCCCTGATCATCGTGGTGCTGATTCCACTGGCATTGCGTGGCGTACGCGTACAGGCAGCGAGTGCCGCGGCACTGCTGCGGCGCAATCTGCTGATCTACGGACTGGGCGGGATTCTGGTGCCGTTCGTGGGGATCAAGGCGATCGACATGCTGCTCACGGCTTTGCATTTGGTTTGAGGTTGGAAGAGCCCCTCACCCTAACCCTCTCCCGGGGGGAGAGGGGACTGACCGAGTGGTTTATCAGAGGTGCATCGACCTGAGATACCGAGCTGAACTCAGGTCTGGAAAAGCGCAGAGATCGGCTCCCTTTCCCCTCGCCCCCTTGGGGGAGAGGGCTGGGGTGAGGGGGAAAAGATCTCCCTGGCACCCCGCAAAAGTTTGCCCAACGAATTCGAGGATTTTGCAATGTCCACAATGATACGTCCGGCCCTGAGCCTGCTGGTGCTGATGACCCTGATCACCGGCGTGGCCTATCCACTGGTGGTGACTGGCGTTGCGCAGGTCGCTTTCCCTGAACAGGCCAATGGCAGCCTGGTGCACGATGCCGATGGCAAGGTGCGCGGCTCGTCCCTGATCGCTCAGGATTTCGTCGGTGATGCGTGGTTCCATCCACGTCCTTCGGCGGGCGCCTTCGCGACCGTTTCCAGCAGCGCCAGCAACCTGGCGCCGAGCAATCCGGCACTCGCCACACGGGTGATCGACGACGCCAACAAGTTGCAGGTGCCCGGCCAGGGGCCGGTGCCATTGGCGCTGCTGACCACCTCCGGCAGCGGCCTCGATCCGCACTTGCCACCGGCGGCAATTGCCTATCAACTGGCGCGTGTCGCGCAAGCGCGCAATCTCCCGGTGTCGACCTTGCAGCAACTGCTTGATGCGCACATCGAACAGCCGCTGGTGGGGCCACCGGTGGTGAATGTGCTGGAGCTGAACATGGCGCTGGAAAAACTGTAATTCTGCGGCGCTGCCATTCGCGAGCAAGCTCGCTCCCACAAGAGCAACACTGAACCTGTGGGAGCGAGCTTGCTCGCGAAGAGGCCATAACTGGCAACACATCAACATCTGACTGAAGAGATCAAGCATGAGCGACGCCGGCCGCGCCGACGCATTGTTAGCAGAACTGCCCCGCGACGGCCGTGGCCGACTCAAGGTTTTCCTTGGCGCCGCCCCCGGTGTCGGCAAGACCTACGCCATGCTCCAGGCCGCGCACACGCAATTGCGTCAGGGCGTGAAAATCATTGCCGGCGTCGTCGAAACCCATGGCCGAGCGGAAACCGAAGCGCTGCTCGGTGGTTTGCCGCAGCAGCCGCTGGTGCGCTCGGAATACCGTGGCGTGATGCTCGAAGAAATGGACCTCGACGGCTTGCTCGCGGCCAAACCGAAACTGGTGCTGGTGGACGAACTGGCGCACACCAATGCCCCCGGCAGTCGCCACGCCAAGCGCTGGCAGGATATTCAGGAACTGCTCGCCGCCGGCATCGACGTGTACACCACGGTCAACGTCCAGCACCTGGAAAGTCTCAACGATCAGGTGCGCGGGATCACCGGTGTGCAGGTGCGCGAAACCCTGCCGGACTGGGTGCTGCAGGAAGCCTACGAACTGCTGCTGATCGACCTGCCACCGCGTGAATTGCTGGAGCGTCTGCGCGAAGGCAAGGTCTACGTGCCGGAACAGGCGCGGGCGGCGATCGATGCGTTTTTCACCCAGACCAACCTCACCGCGTTGCGTGAACTGGCGATGCAGACTGCCGCCGCGCAGGTCGATAACGATCTCGCTCAAGGCTATCGCCAACTCGGTCAGGCGGCGCCGGCGGTGCGCGGGCGTTTGCTGGTCGGCGTCGATGGCGATGCGCACGCCGAACGCCTGGTGCGCCACGCCAGCCGGGTGGCCCAGCGTCGGCATCTGCCGTGGAGTCTGGTGCATGTCGACAACGGCACGGTGCGCGACGAGCAATCGCGCCTGCGCCTGCAAAATGCCCAGCAACTGGCCGAACGCCTCGGCGGCGAAGTGGTGTTGCTGCGCGCCGGCGAAGTGGCGAAAACCCTGATCCAGCATGCCGCCGAACGCCGGGCAAGTCTGGTGCTGGTCGGCCAGTCGCGGCCGAGTCTGCGCCGTCGCCTGTTCGGCGGTGGTCTGGCGGCGCGTTTGCTGCGTCAGGCCCACGGTCTGGAAATCAACGTGCTCGACAATGATCGCGAGCAGCCTGCGCCGCGCCTTCGCGTCACGCCGACGCTGGTGTGGTTCGATTACGCGCTGGCACTGGTCGCCACGGTATTGGCCAGTGCGCTGGCGTGGGCGGTGTCGAGTATTTTGCCGCTGCCGAACATCTCGCTGGTGTTCCTCGCCGCGGTGCTGCTGGTGGCGGTGCGCAGCAGCCTGGGGCCAGCGCTGGCGTGCGCGGCGCTGTCGTTTCTGACCTACGATTTCCTGTTCATTCCGCCGAATTTTTCCTTCGCCATCCAGCGCGAAGAAGACGTTCTGACCTTGCTGTTCTTCCTGCTGATGGCGGCGCTCACCGGCAATCTCGCGGCGCGTCAGCGGCGTCAGTTGCAGGCCCTGCGCGATACGCAGGAGGAAACCAGCGAACTGCTCGACCTGTCACGCAAACTGACTGCCGCGACGGATCGTCAGGCGGTGATCAGCGCTGCGGCCCAGCACCTCAATGGCTGGAGCGATTTGCAGTTGTGCCTGCTCAATCGGGACGGGCAGGGCGGCTGGAAAGTCGAGACCGGCGGGCCGCTGGAGTTCACCGAGGCGGAACGGGCTGCGGCCGATTGGGCCTGGCAGCACGATCAACCGGCCGGCATGGGCACCGGCACGCTGCCGTTCGGTCGCTGGTGGTGGTGGCCGCTGTCGGTGGAGGACGGGCCGCTGGCGCTGCTCGGGGTCTGCGCCAAAGAGGGCCAGACCTTGAGCGGCCAGCGCCGACGCCTGCTCACCGCGTTGAGTCAGCCACTGGCTCAGGCATTGTCCCGGGCGCAACTGGCCGATGATCTGGAAGCCGCGCGCCTGCACGGCGAAACCGAACAACTGCGCAGTGCGCTGCTGGCCTCGGTGTCCCACGATCTGCGTACACCGCTGACGTCCATGCGCGGCAGTATCGACAGCCTGTTGGCCCTCGGCGAAGCCATTCCGCTGGAGGATCGCCGCGAGTTGCTCGAAGGCACACGCGATGAAGCCGAACGCCTCGATCGCTATATCCAGAATCTGCTCGACATGACGCGCCTCGGCCACGGTGCGTTGAAGCTGGCGCGGGACTGGGTGTCGCCGGCAGACATCGTCGGCAGTTCGCTCAATCGCCTGCGTGCGGTGCTGGCGCCGCTGCAGGTCAGCACCGACGTGCCCGCCGAGCTGCCGCTGCTGTTCGTGCACGCGGCGCTGATCGAACAGGCGCTGGTCAATGTGCTGGAAAACGCTGCGCGGTTCTCGCCGGCCCATGGGCGTTTGCAACTGCGTGCCGGCGCCAGTGACGAAGAGATTTTCTTCTCGGTCAGCGACGAAGGCCCGGGGATTCCCGAGGACGAGCGGGCGAAGATTTTCGACATGTTCTACACCGCCGCGCGGGGTGATCGCGGAGGGCAGGGCACGGGGCTGGGGCTGGCGATCTGTCAGGGCATGGTCGGCGCGCATGGCGGGCGGATCAGCGTGGCCGACGGCATCGACGGCCGCGGCACCTGCATTACTCTGCACCTGCCGTTGCAGACGCAACCGGGGATGGACAATGAAGCCTGATCGCGACTGCGCTACTCTCTTGCCAATCTTTTGTGTCGATGTGAATTCATGAGCCAGACCGCGACCATTTTGGTCATTGATGACGAACCACAGATCCGTAAATTCCTGCGCATCAGCCTCGCCTCGCAAGGCTACAAAGTGCTGGAGGCCGGCACCGGCGCCGAGGGCCTGGCCCAGGCGGCGTTGAACAAACCCGACCTGCTGGTGCTCGACCTCGGCTTGCCGGACATGGACGGCCAGCAGGTGCTGCGCGAGTTTCGCGAGTGGGCCACCGCGCCCGTGCTGGTGCTCTCGGTGCGCGCCAGTGAGGGGCAGAAAGTCCAGGCGCTGGATGGCGGCGCCAACGACTACGTGACCAAGCCGTTCGGCATTCAGGAATTTCTCGCCCGGGTCCGCGCGTTGTTGCGTCAGGCGCCGGCCGGCGAGGCCCAGCAAGCGGCGCTGACGTTCGGCCCGCTGACCGTGGATCTGGCTTATCGGCGGGTGTTGCTCGACGGTGTTGAAGTGGCGCTGACCCGCAAGGAATACGCGGTGCTGGCGCAACTGGCGCGGCATCCGGGACGGGTGATCACCCAGCAGCAATTGCTCAAGGATATCTGGGGGCCGACGCATACCGAGGACAGTCATTACCTGCGGATTGTGGTCGGGCATTTGCGTCAGAAGCTGGCGGATGATCCGACCCGGCCGCGGTTTATTGTGACGGAGGCGGGGGTTGGGTATCGGCTGTTGAGTGATAACAGTCTGTAGGTTTTGTGTTGCCTGGTCTGGCCCCTTCGCGAGCAAGCCCGCTCCCACAGTGGTCGGTGTGATACACAAATTTCAATAACACCCCAGAACCCTGTGGGAGCGGGCTTGCCCGCGAAGAGGCCCTGACAGGCAACCGAGAACTTCAGGGCTCTCTGCTCTGCTCACTTTCATACCGATCCAGCGTATCCCGCGCAATCTCCCGTCCCAGTGCGATCAACTCCGGCGCCTTGTAGAACTCGAAAAACCGGCACACGCGCTTCGGCACGTTGATCAGGATGTCCGGCGGATAGCCGGCGATCTTGTATTGCGCCAGCGAGGTCTGCATCACCTCGAAACTCTGGTTGATCAGGTCCAGCAGTGACGCCGGCCCGACGTTGTCGATGATGAACGAGCCGGTGGCGGATTTCGGCGCGCCTTCGCGCTCGGGGGCCGCTGCCGGTTGCTGACTTTCCGGCTCGCTGCCCTCGAGCCACGGGTTGATCTCGGCCGCCTCGGCGCGCAGGGCTTCCTGTTCGAGCAACAGCAATTGTTCGGCCTGTTTGCGCCGGAACGGCATCTTCGAACCCAGCGAACTGAGCAGGCTGTCAAAGCGCGAACGAAACGCTGGCGGACGCTCGATCACCGGCAGTTTGTAGTGGCGCTGGTTGGTCGCGTTGAGGTTGACCGCGATGATCAGGTCGCAGTGGCTGGAGACTACCGGCACGATCGGCAACGGGTTGAGAATGCCGCCGTCCACCAGCATCCGGTTGCCCTGCATCACCGGAGTGAACAGGCTGGGAATCGCCGCCGAGGCGCGCATTGCCTGATGCAGGCAGCCTTCCTGGAACCAGATTTCCTGCTGGTTGGTGAGGTCGGCGGCGACGGCGGTGTAGGGAATGCGCAGGTCTTCGATATTGATCTCGCCGACGATCTTGCGGATCTGCCCGAAGACTTTCTCGCCGCGAATCGCCCCGAGGCGAAAGCTCACGTCCACCAGACGCAGCACATCCAGATAATCGAGCGTTTCGATCCAGGTGCGGTACTCGTCGAGTTTGCCCGCCGCATAGATCCCGCCGACCACTGCGCCCATCGAACAACCGGCAATGCAGGCAATGTCGTAACCGCGTCTTTCGATCTCCTCAATGACCCCGATATGGGCGTAGCCCCGGGCGCCTCCGGAGCCCAGCACCAGTGCGACACGCTTTTTCATCAAACTTCCTCCCCCGACAAGGCACCACAATGCACCCATCCATGGGCGGGCGACAATCGCCAGAGTCGTTCGGGGCGGCAGCAGAGTCGTTTTCCGATACTGTGTGACCCGTCGGGGTTATCTTTTCGTCACCGCAGATTCACCGGGCGCCAAGGCACTTTTTTCGCGCCGTAACGTCTTACCTGCACGACTGTTGACCTATTTGAGGAGTTAGTGATGAAAGCCTGGATCTGTGTGCCGTTGATCGCGCTGGCATTGGCCGGTTGCGCTGGCAAGACTGCTTATCGCGACAGCTGCGGCAGTCAGCTCGATGCGGCGTGGCATGAACTGGATCTGGCCAAGGCCGAAGGTTTCGCCGGTACGGTCAGTTACTCCAAGGCGCTGTCGTTGCTGACGGCGGCCAAGACCCAACAGCAATTCGAAGGTTTCGAGGGCTGCAGCAACAAAGCCGAGAAGGCGCGTTTCTATATTCGCGAATCCCGCGCCGGGCGCTAAGCTGCTGACTTGACGCAAGGATGCGGCTGGCCGACCACGGCAGACTCATCTTTCAAGCCATGTGAATCAGGAGCAAGCGATGTCTGCGTTGGTTGACCGGTTGGTGGCTCATGTCCTGAGTCTGGAAGTGCGTTTGCTGGCCTGTCAGGCGCGTATGACCGCGCGTACCGACCCCGAGGCGCTGCACGACTTGCGCACCACGGTGCGCCGTTTGCGCAGCCTGTTGCGGCCCTTGCGTGGCTTGCCGGGTGTAGAACAACTGGAGGGCGCCGCATCGGCGGTCGGTCAGTTGACCACACCGTGGCGCGATCGCGAGGTGTTGGCCGCCTACCTGCTCCAGCACGATCAACCGCAGGCCGCGCAGCGGCGCATGGCACAGATGGCGGAAGCGTATCCGACGCTGGCGGCGAGTGCCGAGGTGGCTTCGCTGCTGATCATCCTCGACGCGTTCCCGCGATTCCTGCGCGCCTCCGAGCGTCAGGGATTGCTCAAGGGCCTGGCCAAACGCATCGAAAAACGCCTGCACAAACAATGGAAAAAACTCGACCAGGCCCTGCACGATCCTGCCCACGATCGGCATCGCCTGCGCTTGCTGATCAAGCGCGTGCGCTATGGCATCGAAGCCTATCCGGAACTGGATCGCCTGCCTGAAGCGGCGCTGGCACGGCTGAAGTCGGCGCAGGGCGCGCTGGGCGACTGGCACGATTGCTGGCAGTGGCTGGCGCGGGCCAAGCTGGAAAGTGATCTGCAACCGTGCGTCGCGACCTGGCAGGCGGGCCTGATCAAGGCTGAAGCCAAGGCGGATCGGGTGCTCGACAAACTCAGCACTGCCTGCTTCAAATCCTGAATTCTCCATTGACCCTTTGTGGGAGCGGGCTTGCTCGCGAAAGCGCTGTATCACTAGACACATCGGTGACTGACACAGCGCTTTCGCGAGCAAGCCCGCTCCCACATTCGAATATCTTCCTGACCTTAAGGCCTTTCTGTCAGTCCATTTGACCGGAATAGACGCTGCGGCGCTCTCTCATGCTGGTTAAGATCGCAGCATTCAATTTTCGCTTGCTGAGGTTGTCATGCGCTTTTCCGATCTGCTCGATGCGGTCCGTCGCGATCCAGAACTGACCATTCCCGCCGAGTGGGGCCAGGGTCGGGCCAGTTTTGGTGGCCTGGTCGCGGCGCTGCAATACGAAGCCATGCGCGCGAAAGTGCCAGCCGAGCGCCCGGTGCGTTCGCTGGCGATCACCTTTGTCGGCCCGGTCGAGCCGGAAGTACCGGTGAGTTTCGAAGTCGATGTGTTGCGCGAAGGCAAAGCAGTCAGCCAGGTGCTGGGGCGGGCCATGCAGAACGGTCAGGTGGTAACGATCGTGCAGGGCAGTTTCGGCGCTTCGCGGCCCTCGGAGGTGGCGGTTGAGGCCTATCCCGCTGCTGAAATGAAACACTGGGATGAATGCCAGGAGTTGCCCTATATCAAAGGCGTGACCCCGGAGTTCATGCGGCATCTATCGATGCGCTGGAGTGTCGGCGGCATGCCGTTCACCGGCAATAAATCGCGGCAGATGGGCGGTTGGGTGCGTTTGCGTGGCGATGTGAAGGAAGAGCCGGTCAATGAGGCGCATCTGTTGGCACTGGTGGATGCGTGGCCACCGGCATTGTTGCCGTATCTGAAGAAACCGGCACCGGGCAGCACGCTGACCTGGACCATTGAATTCGTTCAGCCATTACGCGACCTGAGCACCCTGGACTGGTGCAAATACCTGGCAGACATCGAATACGCCGCCGACGGTTACGGCCATGTCGCCGCCAAGCTGTGGAGTGCGGACGGGGAGTTGATCGCCATGAGTCGTCAGACCGTAACGATTTTTGCCTGAATCAATGCCGACGGTGCCGCTCCCGCCAGGCGCGCCACCAGCCACCGGTGAGCAAGAACCGCGGAAAGGTCAGGAACTGCTCGACCAGCAAGCGTGACACTGCATCCTGGCGGTCGCTGAACGGCTCGGAGGCTTGCGCCTCCAGACTGTGGCCGTGGCGCTGCAAAGCCAGCGCCGCGACAATACCAATCACGCCGATGGCGACACTGGCCAGACTCAGGCTGAACACGCCAGAGACGATCAACAGAAACGCGACGATGAACAACGGTACGGCAATCAGGTGCAACACCAGATTGGTCGGGTGCTGGTGATTGTTCGGGTACGCGCGCCATTGCCACGCGGGAAGGTTGGGATGACGTTTGCCCATGTTTGCTACTCCTCGATCCATGTTGAACACATGGTTGGAGAATAGGCCGGGGCGGGTGGGGCGGCGAATCAAGGTTGGCTATGGCGATGATAGGCGTCATCGCCGGATTCGATGTTGACCCGGTTGACGCCTTCGCGAGCAAGCTCGCTCCCACAGGGGATTGGTGTACGCCACAGATTCCCTGTGGGAGCGAGCTTGCTCGCGAAGGCGTCGTCAGAGTTTCAACTGACCAATAGCCTTGTTGAGCTCCCCGGCCAACGTCGCCAACTCATTACTGGTGGTCGCCGAATCCACTGTCTGCTGCACGGTATTCTCGGTCACATCACGAATGCTCACCACCGCCCGATTCATCTCTTCCGCGACCTGACTCTGCTGTTCCGCCGCCACCGCAATCTGCGTGTTGCTCTCGCGCATCTGCGCCACGGCGCCAGTGATTTCCGCCAGCGCCTCGCCAGCCTCCTGCGCCTGCTGCACGCAGTCGTCGGCCTTGTACGAACTCTCCTGCATGAAGTCCACCGCATCGCGCGTGCCGGCCTGCAGTGCCGAGACCATGGTGGTGATTTCATCGGTGGAGGTCTGCACGCGCTTGGCGAGGTTGCGCACCTCATCGGCGACCACCGCAAAACCGCGGCCCATCTCGCCGGCACGCGCCGCTTCGATGGCGGCGTTCAGCGCCAGCAGATTGGTCTGCTCGGCGATACTGTGAATCACGCTGACCACACCGTTGATTTTCTGGCTGTCCTCGGCCAGACGCTGAATCATCTCGGCGGTTTGCTGCACGCCGCTGGAGAGTCCGGCAATCGACTGCTGCACACGGCTGACCACTTGCTGGCCGCTGCCGGCCAGACTGTCGGCGGTTTGCGACAGGTCGCGAGTGGCACCGGCGTGCTGCGCGATGTGATAAACCGTGGCGGTCATTTCGTTGATCGCGGTGGCGGCCTGATCGGTCTCGCTCTGTTGACCGAGCATGCCGTGGCGCACGTCGTTCATGCTCGCCGCCAGACGTGCGGCACCGACGTCCAGTTGCCGCGCGGTGTTGGCGACGGTGGTGACCACGCGCTGATAACCGGCCTGCATCGCATTGAACGCATTGGCCATCTGCCCGACTTCGTCCTTGCAGGCCAGCGGCACGCGGGCCGAGAGGTCACCGCTTTTTTCGACGTGCAGCATCACGTCTTTCAGCGTGTTGAGCTGACTGAGCAGGAAACGGATCAGCAGCTGTGAGGCGCAAAGCATGGCGAACATCAGGATGAACACCGCCACGGCGTAGTTGGCAAAACGCTCGCTGAACACTTGCGCCAGGCTTGGGCCATAGGCAATGACCGCGACTTGCTGGCCGTCGGCGCGACTGAACACTTCGGCACCCATCAGCGGGTTGTTGCCGAACAGCGGCAGATGATTGATCTCGTTCCAGCCGTTGCTTTCGCTGATCTCCAGCACAGGTTGGTCGTTGAGGCGCGGCGCTTCACCGCGTTTGAACGTCAGCACCTGGTCAGCCTTGGGCAACGCCTGCCCGGCCGGCCAGGCCTTGAGCAATTGCGCCTGAGCCTGAGCAGATGCTTGTGAGGCTTGGCTGCGGGCCTGCTGCTCGAGTTGCACGGCGTACAGCACCAGCAGCAGGGTGGTGACGAAAGCGACCGCATTGACCGCCCAGAATTTGTATTTCAGCGAGATATTGCTAAGCCAGGCACCCATGGAGGTCTTCTCTGATAGCGGAAACAGTTTTGGCAAGGTGCCAGTATTGTGCCGCTATGCAGATATCGGGATGTTGATATGGGTCAACAGGTTCTACGCTGATCCCCCTGTGGGAGCGGGCTTGCTCGCGAAGGCAGTGTGTCAGTCATTGTTAATTAACTGAACCACCGCCTTCGCGAGCAAGCCCGCTCCCACAATGGGATTTGAGGTGTATCAGGGCAGGGTGGGCAGGTTGAAGAATGCGCGGGCGCACGCTGTGGTATGTGCTGCCAGATCTTCCTCGGCTTCGCCCCGATGCAGCGCCACTTCGCGCAGCACTTCGGTCAGATACGCCGGTTCATTACGCCCGTTCTTCGGCTTTGGGCGCAAGGTGCGGGGCAGCAGGTACGGCGCGTCGCTTTCGAGCATCAGCCGTCCGCGCTTGATCTCCTTGACCAGCGGATGCAGGTGCGTGCCCCGGCGCTCGTCGCAGATCCAGCCGGTGATGCCGATGTGCAGGTCCAGATCCAGGTAACTGAACAAGGCTTTTTGCTCGCCGGTAAAGCAGTGCACCACGGCGGCGGGCAATTGATCGCGGAAGTCCCTGAGGATTTCCAGCAGACGCTGACTGGCGTCACGCTCGTGCAGGAACACCGGTAACTGCAGTTCTGCGGCCAGCGCCAGATGTTCTTCGAGGACTTTTTCCTGCTGCGGACGCGGCGAGAAATCCCGGTTGAAATCCAGCCCGCATTCGCCCACGGCGACCACGTTTGCTTCTTGCAGCAGACTGCGCAAACGGCGCGCGCTGTCAGCGTTCCAGTCACTGGCCGAATGCGGGTGAATGCCGGCGGTAGCGAACAGGCGCTGGCCGCTTTGATCCAGTTGCCGGCACAGCTCCAGCGCCTGTTCGCTGCCCTCGACGCTGGTGCCGGTCAGCACCAGTTGGCAGACCCCGGCAGCGTAGGCGCGGTCGAGCACGGCCTGATGTTTTTCGGCGAAACTTGGGTTGGTCAGGTTGACGCCGATATCGATGAGTTGCATGGTTGCTACCTCGGGCCGAAGGCCGGAAAGCATACCAGAGCTGTAGATTCATAAGAAAAGCCAAGAACTACAACGAGTTATAGCTGTCTTTTGATGCCGCGAGACTGCTCGGGTTGGCGCAAATGCCATCCTCGTGCCAGTCTCTTGCACTTTGTCAGCGCTCCAGGCGCTCTGTTTTCGTCGGCGATTTCGACCGTTCAGCGGTTGGAAAACGCCCCCGTATTCTTTCCGGAGAGTGGATGCATCGTCCCTCGGTTTTGCTCCTGTTGTGTGCGTCGCTGCTGCTGCCGATAACGGCGGTTGCGCGCTTGCCCGGGCCACTGCAAGCCGTGCCGGCCGCCAAGGTCCGCGACCTGTCGGAGATACGCAGTAGTCGCGTGTTGCGCGTGCTGGTCAACCAGAGTCGCAACAGCTCCGGTGAAGTCCAGGGCCAGGCCATCGGTGTCGAATACCATCGCCTGCGCGCCTTCGAGCAATACCTCAATGGCCACGCCCGCGATGGCCAGGAAATCACCCTAAAAATCATTCCCAAAGCCAAGGATCAACTGCTCGGCGCGTTGCAGCGCGGCGAAGGTGATCTGGTCGCGCCCGGCGAACTGCTCGATCTGCAACCCGGCCACGCGGTGGCCAGCAGCGAGCCGATCGCCAGCAACGTGCCGCTGGTGCTGGTCGGCATCAAGGGCGAGCGTCGCTACACCAAGGTCGAACAGCTTTCCGGCAAGACCCTGGCCTTGCCGACCGGCAGTGCGGCGGGGGAGGCGGTCAGTCAGCTCAATCAGAAACTGGCGCTGCGCAAACTGGCACCGATCAAGATCGAATGGGTCGATCCGACCCTGGCGGTCGAGGACGTGCTGGAGATGGTGCAGGGCGGGATTTTTCATCTGACCATCGTCGAGCAACCGATCGCCGAACGCTGGGGCAAGATCCTGCCCAAGCTGCGTTTCGATCGGCAATTGATGATCAGCGAGCCGGGTGAGGAATACTGGTTTGTGCGCCGTGATGCCTCGATGCTGCGGGCAAGCATTGATCGCTTCCTGGTCGGGTATAAGAAACCGGCGAACGAGGATGCCGAGTTTCTGCGGATCTATCGGCGCCTTTACCAAGTGCACTATCCGTTGGCCAAGGCTGATCGTCAGCGTCTGGAAAAACTGCGCCCCACCCTGCAAAAACACGCCGACGCGCAAAGCATGGACTGGCTGAATCTGGCGGCGCTGGCCTTCAAGGAATCGGCCCTGCAACCCAGCGCCCGCAGCGGCAGTGGGCCGACCGGGCTGATGCAGATCACCCCGTCCGCCGCGCAGCGAGTCGGGGTGAACAACATCCAGAATCTTGATGCGAATGTGCAGGCCGGGGCCAAGTACCTGGCGATGATCCGTCGCAAGTTTTTCAACAGTCCGAAGCTCAATGAGCGTGAGCGCATGGCGTTCACCCTGGCGGCCTACAACATCGGCCCGGAGCGTGTGCAAGGCATGCGCGCCGAGGCACGGCGGCGCGGGCTGAATCCGAACCAGTGGTTTTTTCAGGTCGAGCGCATCGCCATGGAGCAGGTGGGCATGGGGCCGGTCAGCTATGTTAATAGCGTGAACAAGTATTACCTGGCGTTCGACCGGGAGCGGGAGTCGTTGGAGCCCCGGGGACAGAAAGTAGCCTCACGCAAATAATCAAATAAATCGATTGGTATGGTGGAATATTTCCGCTTTTAACATGAAATTAACTGATTAATATGGCGGCCAACCAACACACACTTCTCCAAAAGGAATGACCCACATGAGCTCTCTGATCAACAAGGTACTGTTCACCCGCGCCGGTTACGGCCTGACCATTCTGCGTATCGCTGTTGGCGTGATCTTCGCCGCTCACGGTTCGCAAAAGCTGTTTGGTCTGTTTGGTGGTTACGGTCTGGCGGGGACTGCGCAGTACATGGACAGCCTCGGTCTGCACCCGGGTTACCTGATGGCCACACTGGCCGGCGGTACCGAGTTCTTTGCCGGTCTGGCGCTGATCATCGGCCTGCTGGTGCGTCCGGCAGCCTTGGGTCTGACCTTCCTGTCGCTGGTGGCGATCTTCACCGTTCACATCAGCAACGGTCTGTTCATGGCCAACAACGGTTACGAATTTGCCCTGGCGCTGCTGGGTGGCAGTCTTGCGGTGATGATCGAAGGCGCCGGCAAGCTGTCGGTGGATCGCGCCATCGCCGGTTGAGCGCTCTGGCTCAAGCAAAAGGCCCGCATTGTGCGGGCCTTTTTTGTTGCGGCCGATTCTTGACACTCATCGGTCACGTTATCTAGGATGTTGCTCATGCGCCGATTTAAACAGCTACTTGCGGGGCGCCAGGTGACTTCTACAGTTGCCGTCAGAAGCCGGAACAGGGCTTCGAAATACCGCTAAAGCGCTGGTTCGGTGTTGCCTCTCACCTGCCATGCAGACTTTTGAGGCAGAGACACGACACGATGAATGCACTACGCCCTCCAGCACGTCCCGCGCCGATCACGGCTCATATCACCCAGCGCAACCCAAAAATCCTGCTTGGCGGCAAACACCAGCCGACGCTGTTGCGTTATCTCGATGGCTGGCCACGTCGCAGCGGCGGTCCTGCCGCGTTCCTGATCCAGTTTGTCGAAGATGGTGAATCGCTGGCGCGCTTTGCCAGTGACAGTTTCGATCTGGCAGTGATTCAGGCACCGACCCAGGAAGATGCCCCGGAAATGATCAAGCAACTGGTTCGCGTCGCGCGGCAGGGTTTGATCACCCGCCGCTGAAACGCTCAGGGATAGTCGATCGCCACGATATAGACAAATTGCTCACCGGTTGGCGTCTGTACCCGGACTTCGGCGTCCAGCGCCTTGCCGATCAAGGCGCGGGCCAGCGGTGAGTCGATGCTGATCAGGCCGAGTTTCAGATCCAGCTCATCCGGGCCGACGATGCGGTAGCGCGACTGCTTGCCGTCTTCGTCCTCGATGGTCACCCATGCACCGAAGTAGACCTTGTTCGGATCGCTGGGTTTTTCGCTGACGACCTTCAAGGCTTCGAGCCGCTTGGTGAGAAAACGCACGCGGCTGTCGATCTCGCGCAGCATTTTCTTGCCATAGGTGTACTCGGCGTTTTCCGAACGATCACCCTGGGCCGCTGCCTCGCTGACTGACTGCGTCACCTGCGGGCGGCGCACATGCCACAGCTCATGGAATTCGGCGCGCATCCGCGCTTCACCTTCAGGGGTGATCAGCGCGGTGCCGGCGGTGCGGGGAGGGCGATAACGGCTCATGGCAGCTTCTTGTGGTGACGAAGACAGGAGTCTATCAACCCTCGCGCAGGACTGTCAGCGGACTCGCATTCAACGCCCGGCGTGTGCCGAATACACCCGCACCACCAATCAGCACGGCGCCGATCAATGGCAGCACCAGCAACCATGGATGTGGATGCCACGGCAGATCGAACGCATAGCGATACAGCACCAGGCTCACCACCTCCGAACCAATGGCTGCCAGCAAACCGCTGAACGCCCCGAGCAAGCCGAACTCGATGCGCCGGGCCTTGACCAGCAACTGCCGTTGCGCCCCCAGCGCACGTAACAGCGCGCCTTGGCGAATGCGTTCATCCAGGGTTGCCTGCAAGCCGGAGAACAGCACGGCCATCCCCGCCGCCAACACAAACAACAACACGTATTCCACCGCCAGGGTGACCTGGGCGAGGATGCTGCGCAGTTGTTCCAGCAGAGCTTCGACCTGAAGAATGGTCACTGCCGGAAATGCCCGTGACAGTTCGACGATCTGCTGATCGTGACCGGGTGCCAGATAAAAACTGGTCAGGTAGGTGGCCGGCAGATCCTTCAGGGTGCCGGGCTGGAAGATCATGAAGAAGTTCGGCTGGAAGTTGTCCCAGTTGATCTCGCGCAGGCTGGTGACTTTCGCTTCACGATTGACCCCGCCCACGCTGAACACCATGTGATCGCCGAGTTTGAGCTTGAGGCTTTCCGCGACTTTGCCTTCAACTGAAACGCCCGGCACGTCATCCGAGGGTTGCTCGGTCCACCAGGTACCGGCGGTGAGCTTGTTGCCGGCCGGAAGGTCAGCCGCCCAGGTCAGGCTCAAGTCACGCTGCACCGCGCGGTCGCCGGCCGAATCCTTGCTGACGATCTGCTGCACCGGTTCGCCGTTGATGCTGATCAGCCGTCCCGGCACCACTGGATACAGCGGCGCCGCTTGTGCGGACACCTTGATCAAATGATCGGTGAAGGCCTGTTTGTCCGCCGGCAGGATGTTCAGGGCGAAGTAGTTGGGGGCGTTTTTCGGCAACTGGTTTTGCCAGGTGTCGAGCAATTCACCGCGCAGCAGGGCGATCAGCGCCATCGACAGCAGTATCAGACCGAACGCCAGCGCTTGCCCGGCCGCCGCCAGCGGATGACGCAGCAACTGACCCAGACCGAGGCGCCACGGCAGAGGCGCACGGGCGAGCATCCGCCGCAGGCTGTTGAGCAACAACAGCAGCAAGCCTCCCAATAGCAGCGCAGCGACCACACCACCGCCCAGCAGGGCGAAAGTCAGCAACAGATCCAGACTCAGGCGCCACATGATCAGGCCCAGCGCACCCAGCGCTGCGCCATAAACCATCCAGGTGCTCGACGGAATCGGCAGCATGTCGCGTCGCAGTACGCGCAACGGTGGCACCCGGCCCAGCGCGGCAAGCGGTGGCAGGGCGAAACCAGCCAGTGCCACCAGCCCGGTGCCGATCCCGGCGAGCGCCGGAAACAGGCCGCCCGGTGGCACATCGGCGGGTAGCAGATCATGCAACAGAGCGAACAGTCCCAGTTGCGCCAGCCAGCCGAGCACGGCACCACTGAGGGCGGCGAACAGGCCCAGCACGGTCAGCTGAATACTGAACAGCGCCATGGTTTCCCGGCGCGACAGCCCGAGGCAGCGCAACAGCGCGCTGGCATCGAAGCGGCGGCTGGCGAAGCGGTTGGCCGATAACGCTACGGCCACGCCGGCCAGCAACACCGCGACCAGACTGGCCATGTTCAGATAACGCTCGGCCTTGCCCAGTGCACCGCCAATCTGCCGATTGCCGTCGCGCGCATCTTCGATTCGCTGGTTGGCCGCCAACCCCGGTTTGATCAATTGCCGGTAGGTCTCCAGCGCCTGCGGTTGACCGCGCCACAACTCGCGGTAGCTCACGCGGCTACCGGGCTGCACCACGCCGGTGGCGGCGAGGTCGTCGAGGTTGATCATCACCCGAGGCGTGAGGCTGTAGAAGTTGCCGGCGCGATCCGGTTCGTAGGTCAGCACGCGGGTCAGCTTCAGGGTTTTCATGCCGACGTCGATGCTGTCGCCGATCTTCAGATCCAGGGCGGTCAGCAGACGTGCTTCGACCCAGGCTTCACCGGGTTGCGGTTCGCCGCCGGCTGTTTCAACGGCAAACGGGGCCGGGGCGCTTTTCAGTTCGCCGCGCAGTGGGTAGGCGCGGTCGACGGCTTTGATGCTCGATAACTGAATGCCGTTGTCAGTGGCGATTACACTGGAAAATTCCACCACCTGCGCATGATTCAAGCGCAGCTCGGTGCCGCTGCGGATCTGTTCGTCGCGGGCCGGCGAGCTGCCCTCAAGCACCAGGTCGGCGCCAAGGAACTCGGTGGCGCGCAGCATCATTGCGCCGTTGAGGCGGGCGCCGAAGTAGCCGATGGCGGTACTCGCCGCGACCGCCACCACCAGCGCGAAAAACAACACTCGCAATTCCCCGGCGCGGGCATCGCGCATGAGTTGACGTAGCGCGAGACTGAACAGACGCAACAGCGGCAAACGTGCCATCAAGGCTCCAGAGGGGCGACCAGCAGCCCGGCTTCAAGTCGGATCAGACGCCGGCAGCGATGGGCCAGGCGTTCGTCGTGGGTCACCAGCACCAGGGTGGTGCCGCGCTCCTTGTTCAATTCAAAGAGCAAATCGCTGATGCGCTCGCCGGTGTGGCTGTCGAGGTTGCCTGTGGGTTCGTCGGCGAACAGCACGTCCGGCTCGGCAGCGAAGGCCCGGGCAATCGCCACGCGCTGTTGTTCGCCACCGGAGAGCTGGCGCGGCGAGTGCGTCAGGCGCTGGCCGAGGCCGACCCGTTGCAGCAGTTCAGTAGCGCGCTCACGGGCGTCTTTGCGGCCATCGAGTTCCAGCGGCAGCATGACGTTTTCCAGCGCGTTGAGACTGTCGAGCAACTGGAATGACTGAAAGACGAACCCCACGTGTTCGGCACGGATGCGCGCGCGCTGGTCTTCGTCGAGGTTGCCCAGGGATTGCCCGGCGAGGATGACTTCGCCGCTGCTTGGCAGGTCGAGGCCGGCGAGCAGGCCGAGCAGGGTGGATTTGCCGGAACCGGACGCGCCGACGATGGCCAGGCTGTCGCCCTTGTTCAGTTCCAGGCTGAGTTCGTGCAGGATAGTCAGTTCACCTTCCGCGCTGGGAACCACTTTGCTGAGGTTCTTCGCGGTGAGAATGCTTGCGCCCATGGAGAATCCGATGCGTGTTTGGTTTTTGAGTGCTGGCCTGGCCTTGATGTGCATGGCCCAGAACGCAGCGGCGGGTACTGTCCTGATCGTTGGCGATAGTATCAGCGCCGGTTTCGGACTGGATACCCGCCTGGGGTGGGTATCGCTGCTCGAGCAACGGCTCAAGCAGGAGGGTTTTGACGACAAAGTGGTCAATGCCTCCATCAGCGGCGACACCAGTGCCGGAGGCCAGGCACGCCTGCCGGCGCTGCTTGCAGAGCATAAGCCGGCACTGGTGATCCTCGAGCTTGGGGGCAATGATGGCCTGCGCGGAATGCCGCCAACGCAATTGCAACAAAACCTTGCGGCGATGATCGACAGCTCGCGTCAGAGCGGCGCCAAGGTGCTGCTGCTGGGCATGCAATTACCGCCCAACTACGGCAAGCGTTACACCGATGCCTTCGCCGAGGTCTATGGCAAAGTTGCGGACGATAAAAAGATCCCGCTGGTGCCGTTTTTCCTCGACGGCGTGGGCGGGCATCCCGATCTGATGCAAGCCGATGGTCTGCACCCGGCAGCCGGGGCTCAGGGCAAGTTGCTGGAAAATGTCTGGCCGACGCTAAAACCGCTGTTATGAGGCTTTTCTAGTGACAGGCTTTCGGCTAATGTGGCGCCCCCTTATTTGGAGCCCCCGATGCCGCGTCCTGCCTGGTCCCTGTTTGCCTACCAACTGATCGAGCCTGACGAACAGCTGGATCTGTTCGCCTGCCAGGAAGTGCGGGTGCATCTGGTGACCCGTCAACTGGAACTCGGTGGCTCGGCAGACCGCACGTTGTGTGGCAGTCTGCTGCCGGCACAACCGCGCTGGTCGAGTGTGGATCGCCGGGTGTTCCAGGATCAGCGCCTGTGTTCGTTATGCCGGGCGATCCTTGAGTCGCAGAAACGCGGGACGTCGCCGATCTGGCCAGAGTTGCGTTTCGAGCTTTAGGATCAAAAGATCGCAGCCTGCGGCAGCTCCTACATGAAGACTTCTGGCTGCCCATCGGCGCATCTCCCCGAATTATCGAGGTGCGGTGTACAATCGCGCTCTTATACCCTTGTTGATCATGCGAAGGATTTTCCGGATGTTGCCGCGCTTTCCTGCCGTCACCCGCTGCCTGTCACTTGCCGCCCTGTGTGTGGCCGGTCCCGTTGCTGCATTGGAGTTTCCCCTGCCACCACCCGGTGAGGACATCATCGGCCAGGTGCAGGTGATCAAGGCCAAGTACGAAGATACCTTCGCTGACCTGGGCACCACCTACGATCTGGGTTATTCGGAAATGGTCGCGGCCAACCCGGGCGTTGACGCCTGGCTGCCGGGCGCCGGTACCGAAATCGTCCTGCCGACCCGCTTCATTCTGCCGCCGGGTCCGCGCGAAGGCATCGTGATCAACCTCGCCGAGTACCGCCTCTACTACTACCCGAAAGGCCGGAACGTGGTGTACACCTTCCCGCTGGGGATCGGGCGTGAAGGTTGGGGTTCGCCGATCGCGCATACCACCATCACCGCGAAGACACCGAACCCGACCTGGACGCCTCCGGCGTCGATCAAGGCCGAGCACGCTGCTGATGGTGATCCGCTGCCGAACGTAGTGCCGGCCGGTCCTGACAACCCGCTGGGCCCGTTCAAGTTCAGTCTTGGCACGCCGGGTTACCTGATCCACGGTTCGAACAAGAAGTTCGGCATCGGCATGCGCACCAGCCATGGTTGCTTCCGCATGTTCAACAACAACGTGCTGGAAATGGCTGCAATGGTGCCGGTTGGTACCTCGGTGCGCATTCTCAACGACGCGTACAAGTTCGGTCGCAGTGGCGGCAAGGTGTATCTGGAAGCGCACACGCCGATCGATGACAAGGGCAACCCGTCGGTGGTCGACAAGCACACGGCGGTCATCAATGCGCTGCTCAAGCGTGAGGATATTGCCAATAACGTGCGGGTGAATTGGGATGTGGTGCGCGATGTAGTCGCGGCTGAAGACGGCTTGCCTACCGAAATCGGTACGCCGGGTGCGGCAGCGCCGATGGTTTCGAGCACACCGATCGACCTGCAGCAGTAAGTTCGATCCAGACCCGCCGATGCGTGAAGCGTCGGCGGGTTTTTTATTGCCCGGACAAAAGTACCGGCCATAAAAAAGCCGACCCAAAAAATGGGTCGGCTTGATAACAATCCCGAGGGATTATTACTTGCGGCTAGCTTTGTCCAGCATGCGCAGAGCACGCTCGTTAGCTTCGTCAGCAGTCTGTTGTGCTTTTTGAGCAGCAGCCAGAGCTTCATCAGCTTTACGGTAAGCTTCGTCTGCACGAGCCTGGGAGCGAGCAGCTGCGTCTTCAGTAGCGGTCAGACGTGCTTCGGTTTCTTTCGATGCGCTGCTGCAACCGGTAGCCAGAACTGCGGCCAGAGCCAGAGCAGAGAATTTCAGAACGTTGTTCATCGTGTTCCCCTTCAAGGACTTTCAATTAAGTGGCTTTCTCCTCCGATTGAGGAAATAGCCGGCGTACATACTACCCATTACTTGTAGTAAGTAAACTGACCTAACGCAAGAAGCAAAAAAAATTGTAGGCGCTGATTCTTTTTCGAGCAACTTTTAACTGGGCTGTATAAAAAATATCCAGCTGCAAGCCCCGGCTTGAGCGTGTTAATGAGAAAAAGTTCCCTTGGCCCGGTGCTGTTTCTGCGTCTTGCACCAAGTCTGCCTAGATGAATTCGTCTACACTTTTGTTCCGATTTTGCATGACGCCTCACATATCTTTGTCGCTCTTGAGGTGACTTTAAAGAAGAGGCTGCGTCTTAAGTCTCGACATTCGGCAATGTTCCGGCGAGCGCTTCGGGAAGATCTTCCCCGCGCCCGCCGCTGCGTCCATCGGAGTCACCCGGTCAACGAGCACGATGACGAGCGCACCTTGAGCATTTTCGCCAATGGTGCCTACTATTTATCACGTGCTCGGTTGCGCGAGATCGGTGTGGTTTTTCTCGGTGTCCATCAGGCACGGGGTGGCGTAGATGTTCCTTCGCCGGAAAAACATCGGTAAGGTAGGGGTCAGAATTCAAGACCCGCGAGGAGTAGTGATGAGCGAGGCGTTGTCCATCCACCATGACCAGGCTGGTCATCAGTTCGAGACCAATGTGGACGGTCATCGTGCCTACCTGACCTATATGGATCTGGGGAAACAGACCCTGGATATCTATCGCACCTTCGTGCCCAACGCCCTGCGCGGTCGAGGCATCGCCGCCGCGCTGACTGAAAGTGCGCTGCAGTACGCCGAAGAAATGGGCTACACGGTGATCCCGTCGTGCTCCTACGTCGAGCGCTACATGGAACGTCATCAGCGTCGCGCCGCCAAGATCTGAATCGCACACACAAAAACGCCGGGCAATGCCCGGCGTTTTTTATGCCTGTGAAACGCTGATCAGCTGCGCTGACGTTTCGGCAGAACATCCTTGAGCTTGGCGTGCATGCTGCGCAGGGTGTTCTCGGTGGCGGACCAGTCGATGCAGGCATCGGTGATCGACACGCCGTATTGCAGGTCGGCGAGGTCTTTCGGGATCGCCTGGCAGCCCCAGTTCAGATGACTTTCGACCATCAGGCCGATGATCGACTGGTTGCCTTCGAGGATCTGGTTGGCGACGTTTTCCATCACCAGCGGTTGCAGGGCCGGGTCCTTGTTGGAGTTGGCGTGGCTGCAATCGACCATGATGTTCGGCTTGATCTTCGCCTTGTTCAGCGCCTGCTCGCACAGGGCGACGCTGACCGAGTCGTAGTTCGGCTTGCCGTTGCCGCCACGCAGCACCACGTGACCGTAGGCGTTGCCCTTGGTGGTGACGATCGACACGCCACCTTCCTGGTTGATCCCCAGGAAGCGGTGCGGGCTGGAAACCGACTGCAGGGCATTGATCGCCACGGTCAGGCCGCCGTCGGTGCCGTTCTTGAAGCCGACAGCCGAAGACAGGCCGGAAGCCATTTCACGGTGGGTCTGGGATTCGGTGGTACGCGCGCCGATGGCCGACCAGCTGATCAGGTCCTGCAGGTACTGCGGGGAGATCGGGTCGAGGGCTTCGGTGGCGGTCGGCAGGCCTTTTTCGGCCAGGTCCAGCAGCAACTGGCGACCGATGTGCAGGCCGTCCTGAATCTTGAACGAGTCATCCAGGTACGGATCGTTGATCAGGCCTTTCCAGCCGACGGTGGTCCGTGGCTTCTCGAAATACACGCGCATGACCAGATACAGGGTGTCGGAGACTTCCTCCGCGAGCACCTTGAGGCGATCGGCGTATTCGTGGGCAGCCTTGATATCGTGGATCGAGCACGGGCCGATCACTACGAACAGACGGTGGTCGGTGCCATCAAGAATGTTGCGAATGACTTCGCGGCCCTTGGTGACGGTGCGCAGCGCAGCATCGCTCAGAGGGATATCACGCTTGAGCTGATCGGGAGTGATCAGGGTCTCGTTAGAGGCGACGTTTAGGTCGTTGATCGGTAAATCAGCCATCGTTTACTCGTCAGGTCACGGGTGCCGGCCGCCAGCGATCCCCGCGCGGCGGAGCACAGCAGATTTAAGCGCGTCGGGGAGCCGAACCTTAGCGCGTCAGACGCGGCTCGACAATGGGCAAGCGCCGCTTTAATCCAGCACTGGCTGGGCAAAAGCCTTGCGCACGCTATCGTGGGAGAACTCGTCGGCGTGTTGTTCGACCCATTGCAGGGCCAGCGCCTGGATATCCTGCAGATCGTCGTGGGCCTCGTTCATGCGGCAATAACGCTCGATCTGGCACACCTGTTCGCCCATTCGGGCGCTGAACAGCGTCTGCTCATCGGTGAACGCGATCCCCACCAAATAGCCCTTTTTGCGCCGCAGGCACCACGCGACATAGCCCGGATAACAGATCTCGGCATTGAGTGTCGGCATGCGCACTTGCAGCGCCGTGCCGTGGCGCCACGCGCGGTGGTAATTGCAAGCGATCCCGCCGAGGCTGATAGTGTGCAGCTGTTGCCTGGAAATACACTCGGGCTTGAGCAAGGTTAATTCAACCGGCACTTCGTCCGGATGAGGAATGAAACGTCCCATGAGCACAGACTCCCTGTGTCGGCCATTTGACATTGTTTCACCCAGTATAGTGGTCGAATCCGAGCTGACCGATTTCGACGCCGACCAGCGGCTGCTGGCGATGAGTGGCGTTTCGCTGCTGATTTTCACCAGTGTCGGCTGTTCCCGCTGCCGCTATGCCAGAGAGGTTTTGCCCGGGTTCGAGCTGGCGGTTGATCGCCTGTGCTGGATCGATGCCGGCAACAACGGCGGGTTGGTGGAGCGCTATCAGGTCTTTCATTTGCCGGCGCTGTTTGTGGTGCGCGACGGCGAGTTCTTCGGGGCATTGCACACGCGCCTGACCGCCGATGCGCTGAACGCAGCAGTGGTGCAGGCACTGGTTCGAATTGCAGAGGAGTTGCCATAGATGGTGGGAGCAGACAGCAAACCGGTGATCGGGATTATCGGCACCGGTGCAATTGGCGGGTTCTACGGTTTGATGCTGGCGCGGGCCGGTTTCGATGTGCACTTTTTACTGCGCAGTGAATTCGCCGCAGTGGCCGAACGTGGTTTGCAGGTGGACAGTGCCGTGCATGGCACGCTGACGTTGAACCCGGTGCAAGCCTATGCCAAGGCCGAGGACATGCCGGCCTGCGACTGGTTGCTGGTCGGCGCCAAGACCACCAGCAGTGCCGGTCTGGCCCCGGCGATCATTGCTGCGGCCAGGCCCGGCGCGAAAGTGCTGGTGCTGCAAAACGGTCTGGACGTCGAAGACAGCCTGCGCGAGTTGCTGCCCGATTCCCTGCATCTGCTCGGTGGTCTGTGCCTGATCTGCGTGCATCGCGAAGGGCCGGGGCACATCACCCATCAGGCACTGGGGGCGGTGAACATCGGCTATCACAGTGGCCCGGCGGCAGGCGACGCGGCGCGCATGGCGCTGGTCGAGGAGGGCGCCAGTCTGTTCCGCGCGGCCGGTATCGATTCGCAGGCGATGCCCAATCTGCAACAGGCACGCTGGCAGAAACTGGTCTGGAATATTCCCTATAACGGTCTTTCGGTGCTGCTCGGTGCCGGCACCACGCCGCTGATGGCCGACGCGGACAGTCGCGCGCTGATTCAGGCGTTGATGGCCGAAGTGGTGCAGGGCGCCAAGGCTTGTGGTCACGACATGCCGCCCGGTTACGCCGAGTACCTGTTCATGATGACCGAGAAAATGCCCGACTACTGGCCGAGCATGTACCACGATTTCCTGCACAAACGGCCGCTGGAACTGGAGGCAATTTATGCCCGGCCACTGGCTGCCGCCAAAGCCGTGGGGTTCGAATTGCCGCGGATCGAGGCGCTGTATCGCACGTTGAGTTTCATCGACCGACGCAACACCTGAGTCGGTTTTCTGGGGGAGTGGGGGAAGGCATGGCCAAGAACATCGATGACAAACTGGTGCTGGCGATTTCGTCTCGTGCCCTGTTCGACCTGAGCGAGAGTCACAAGGTCTACCTGGCGAGCGGTGTCGAAGCCTATCGGCAATATCAGATCGAACACGAAGACGAGATCCTCGCGCCCGGTGATGCCTTTCCTCTGGTGGAAAAACTCCTCAGCCTCAACAGTCGCCTCGACCGCGCCCGGGTCGAGGTGATTCTGGTTTCGCGCAACAGCGCCGACACCGGCCTGCGCGCCTTCAATTCGATTCACCACTACGGGCTGGATATCTCGCGGGCGGCATTCGTCGGTGGGCGCAGTCCGTATCCCTACCTCAAGGCTTTTGGCTGTGACTTGTTCCTGTCGACGCATGCCGAGGACGTGCGCGCCGCGCTGGACGCCGGTTTTGCCGCCGCGACGATTCTCTCCGGTGGCGCCAGTCGTGCCGCCAGTGACGAACTGCGGATCGCCTTCGACGGCGACGCGGTGCTGTTTTCCGATGAGTCCGAACGCGTATATCAGTCCGGCGGGCTGCTGGCGTTTCAGGCCAAGGAACGTGAATCGGCGCGCGAGCCGTTGCGCGGTGGGCCGTTCAAAGGTTTTCTGGCGGCGCTCAATGCGCTGCAACGCGAGTTCCCCGAGGACGACTGCCCGATCCGCACGGCGCTGGTCACCGCGCGTTCGGCACCGGCGCATGAGCGGGTGATTCGTACATTGCGCGAGTGGGACATCCGCCTCGACGAGTCGCTGTTCCTTGGCGGGCTGACCAAATCGGCGTTTCTCGAAGCCTTCGCTGCCGATGTGTTTTTTGACGATCAGGCCGGCCACTGCGAGGCCGCCCGCGAAGTGGTCGCCACCGGTCACGTACCGCACGGCATCAGCAACGAACCATCGATCTAAAGCCCCTGTGCTTCAAGACGTTGCGTCGCACGTCGTACTCGCCAAGGCACTGCTAAGCTGAATCAATCTCCGCCATGTTGGCACGCGAGGAGGTCATATGATTCGTTCGATGCTGTATGCCACTGACCTCGGTCTGTACGCACCTTTAGTGATGCAGCATGCCCTGGCGCTGGCGCGGACATTCAATGCCGACTTGTATGTGGTGCATGCAGTGGAACCCATGGGACTGTTTGCCGAATCGGTGTTGCAGAGCTATCTCGACGAACAGGCATTGAACGAATTTCACAGTCAGGGTCTGAAAACTGTCATCGCCAATATCGAGCAACGGGTGCTGGACAGTTTTCGCGAAGAATTGGGGGAGGACGGCGAACAGGATCTGCAGCGGATTCGTGCGGTACGGGTACTGCAGGGCGATCCGTCGCAGGTGATTCTTGACCAGGTGGAGAAACTCTCTGTGGATTTGCTGATCGTAGGCACTCACAGCCACGGTGTCGGGGCGGAAACGCCTTTGGGGCGTACGGCGACCCGGGTCCTGCAATTGGCCAAGGTGCCGGTTTATCTGGTGCCGTTGGTGGAGCGCCGGCGTCGGGAGGATCGCTGAAGCGGGAATAATGGCGTTTTGATAAAAAAGTTCTAGATTTATTCATCAAACCATTAATATAGTTATATACCGTCGCTGATGCCCGTGGCGTCTACCTGCTTTGAGGGATACATATGAAGCTTCAACAATTGCGCTACATCTGGGAAGTGGCGCACCACGACCTCAACGTTTCCGCTACAGCCCAAAGCCTTTACACCTCGCAACCGGGTATCAGTAAACAAATCCGCCTGCTGGAGGACGAACTCGGCGTTGAAGTGTTTGCCCGCAGCGGCAAGCACTTGACCCGCGTCACCCCGGCCGGCGAGCGCATCATCACCACCGCAGGGGAAATCCTGCGCAAGGTCGAAAGCATCAAGCAGATTGCCCAGGAATTCTCCAACGAGAAGAAAGGCACCCTGTCGATCGCCACCACCCACACCCAGGCGCGTTATGCATTGCCGCCGGTGATCAGCAATTTCATCAAGCAATACCCGGACGTGGCGCTGCACATGCATCAGGGTTCGCCGATGCAGATCGCCGAGATGGCCGCTGACGGCACCGTCGATTTCGCCATCGCCACCGAAGCGCTGGAACTGTTCGGCGACCTGGTGATGATGCCGTGCTATCGCTGGAACCGTTGCGTGGTCGTGCCGCAGGGCCACCCGCTGACCAAGCTGCCGAAGCTGACCCTTGAAGCGCTGGCCGAATACCCGATCGTGACGTATGTGTTCGGTTTCACTGGCCGTTCGAAACTCGACGAAGCCTTCAGTCATCGCGGCCTGACGCCGAAAGTGGTGTTCACCGCTGCCGATGCCGACGTGATCAAAACCTACGTGCGCCTGGGTCTGGGTGTGGGCATCGTCGCCAAAATGGCGGTCGACACCAAACTCGATAACGATCTGGTGGTGCTGGATGCCAGCGAACTGTTCGAGTCGAGCATCACCAAGATCGGTTTCCGTCGCGGTACCTTCCTGCGTGGTTTCATGTGCGACTTCATCGAGAAGTTCGCCCCGCACCTGACCCGCGAAGTGATGGCCAAAGCCATCCAGTGCCACAACAAGCAGGAACTGGAAGAGCTGTTCGACGGCGTCGAACTGCCGGTCCACTAAGACCCTGCCTCAAAGCACCTCGGTGACAGCGAACTGTTGCCGGGTGCCCGCCACCAGAATCTCCACCTCATCGCCCTCGAACTTGCCCAGCAGGCTTTTGCCCAGCGGCGAGCGCGGGGTGATGACGGTAATCGGCTGACCCACCACATCGACTTTCAGGCCCGCCGCATCCGGCGCCAGAAACAGCCATTGCTCGCGACCCTTTTCGTCTTCCAGGCCGAGCAGGGCGCCGATCTCGATGCCGCGATTTTCGTCATAGGCGCGCAGTGTCAGGTTCTGGCACAGCGCCAGTGACTGGCGGATTTCCTCGACCCGTTTCGCCTGACCTGCTGCCAGATAGGAAGCCTCAAGTCCGAGGGTGTCGTACTTGTTCTCGGCGATGTTCTCTTCGTGAGTCGCGGTTTCGTAAGCGGTCTGCGCGGCGCGCTCGGCGATGTCGAGGTCGACGCGCAGTTTGTCGAGGATCAGTTGGTGGACGGTGTGCTTGTTCATGATCAATCGCAGAATTGCAAAACGTTGGCGCGGCTCTTCTCGCTCGGCGCGGTCTGGTCCTGTTGCAGCCAGAACTGGCACTTGGGGTTCGACTGGTTGCGACTGCTGCTGCGTGCCTGATCCAGGCGATTCTGCTGTTCGTTCTTGCGCAGGTTTTCTTCGTACTGCTCGAACAGCGGACTCTGTGGCGGAATGTCCGGTTGTACCTGGACGGCCGCCGGGGGCTTGGCCAGTTGCTGCACGGCCTGAGCGACAGGCGCCAGTTGCTCGGTGAACACAAAGCGTGAAAGCAACCAGCAGGTCAAGGCGATGGCCAGAAAGCCCAGCCACATGCCCAGGGCAATGCTGCCGGTCAGTCGCAGCGCGCTAAGCTGAACAGGCAAGGGACGACGCGGGGTGGGGCGATAGGGCATGGCTGCCTCCTGGCGGATGATTACGGGCAAGTCGCGATTGTCGCACGAAGATTAATCGCCGTCGGCTCTTCTGCGCGAGGTCATTTATGCGGACAATCAGCCCTTTTGCCAACGGGAGTCTTGCATGTCGGTACCGAAAACCCGCTGGGATATTTTTTGCACCGTGGTCGACAACTATGGCGACATCGGTGTGACCTGGCGTCTTGCCCGCCAACTGGTGGCCGAGCATGCGCTGGCGGTGCGTCTGTGGGTCGATGACCTGCGCGCCTTCGAGCGTATCTGTCCCGAGATCGACATCAACCTTGCCCAGCAAACGCAGCAGGGCGTCGAGGTGCGGCACTGGCCGAGCGACTGGCCGCAAACGGAAGCCGCCGATGTGGTGATCGCCGCATTTGCCTGTCAGTTGCCACCGGCGTACATGGACGCCATGGCCGAGCGGCAACGGCCGCCACTGTGGATGAACCTCGATTACCTCAGCGCCGAAGACTGGGTAACCGGTTGTCATGGCTTGCAGTCGGTGAAGTACAAGTCGGTACAGAAATTCTTTTTCTTTCCCGGATTTCAGCCGGGGACCGGCGGCTTGCTGCGTGAAGTCGGTCTGCTTGAGCGTCGTCGGCATTTTCAGCAGGATGCCGCTGCGCAGCGACAATTCCTGCAAGGCCTGGGTGTCGATCGCGCAGCGGATTCGCAGCTGATCTCCTTGTTTGCCTACGAAAATGCCGGGCTGGCCAGTTGGCTGGATGTGCTGGCGGCGGATAGCACACCGACCCATTTGCTGGTGCCGGAGGGGCGGATTCTCGGTGATGTCGCGCGCTGGCTCGGAGTCGATTCGCTGGCCGTCGGCGATTTGAACGTGCGTCAGGCGCTGACGGTGCAGGTGCTGCCGTTCGTCCGTCAGGATCAATACGATCAGTTGCTGTGGTGCTGCGATTTCAACGCGGTGCGTGGGGAAGACTCGTTCGTCCGCGCACAGTGGGCCGGGCGACCGATGCTCTGGCACATCTATCAGCAGGACGAAGACATCCATCTCGACAAGCTCGACGCCTTTCTCGCGCTCTACACCGAAGGGCTTTCACCGGCCGCTGCCGAGGCGATCAACGGTCTGTGGCGGGCCTGGAGCGCCGGACAACCGATTGGCGAGCACTGGCTGGAGGCCCGTAAACACTGGTCGCAATTGCAGGACAACGCCGAAGCATGGTGTCTGGAACAAGGCTTGCAGGCGGATCTTGCCACGGCGCTGGTAAGGTTTTACCTAAATTGGATATGATACGCGGCCTAGATTTTTGTAAATCCCATCCAAATTCGGATATTCGCAATGAAAACTGGTAAAGAACTCAAACCCGGTACCGTGATCCGTATCGACAACGATCCTTGGCTGGTTCAGAAAGCTGAATTCACCAAGTCGGGCCGTAACAGCGCGATCATGAAGACCAAGCTGAAGAACCTGCTGACCGGTTACAAGACCGAAACCGTTTACGGTGCGGACGACAAGCTGGACGACGTGATCCTCGACCGCAAAGAAGCGACCCTGTCCTTCATCAGCGGCGACACCTACACGTTCATGGACACCACTGACTACACCATGTACGAGCTGAACGCCGAAGACATCGAAAGCGTTCTGCCTTTCGTTGAAGAAGGCATGACCGACGTTTGCGAAGCCGTATTCTTCGAAGAGCGTCTGGTTTCCGTAGAACTGCCGACCACCATCGTGCGTCAGGTTGACTACACCGAAGGTTCCGCTCGCGGTGACACTTCCGGCAAGGTGATGAAGCCTGCCAAACTGAAGAACGGTACCGAGCTGTCGGTTGCTGACTTCATCGAAATCGGCGACATGATCGAGATCGACACCCGCGAAGGCGGTTCCTACAAAGGCCGTGCCAAATAAGCACTGCTTTTCGCGGAAAGAAAAAGCCCGACCATTGAGTCGGGCTTTTTTGTGCCTGCGATTTCACGTTTACCGCTGAACCCTGTGGGAGGGGGCTTGCTCGCGAATGCGGTGTGTCATTCAACAAACTGGTTGTCTGAGCGGGCCTATTCGCGAGCAAGCCCGTTCCCACAATGGTTTGGTGTTGTTCTCAAACGGTGGTGTGCAGACGCACTTCAACATTGCCGCGAGTGGCGTTGGAGTACGGGCAGACCTGGTGCGCCGCTTCGACCAGGCTCTGTGCATCCGCTTGCTCCAGGCCTGGCAGGCTGATGTGCAGATCGATATCGAGACCGAAACCGCCAGGGATCTGGCCGATACCGACGTGGGCGGTGATCGAGGCGTCGTCGGGGATTTTGCGTTTGGTCTGGCTGGCAACGAATTTCAGTGCGCCGATGAAGCAGGCCGAATAGCCGGCAGCGAACAGTTGCTCAGGATTGGTCGCTGCACCGCCGGCACCGCCGAGTTCTTTCGGGGTAGCGAGTTTGACGTCGAGGATGTTGTCGCTGGAGATCGCACGACCATCACGGCCGCCAGTGGAGGTTGCGATTGCGGTGTAGAGAGTTTGCATGGTGTGAGCCTCGTCGAGTGTGTTTGTTTGCGCTAATTGTTTGCGCGCTAAGTAATTGCGAGATAAATGTGGCTCGCCAATGTTTAGCGCGCAAGATAATTTTTTTGAGAATGCTGAACCTCAGTCCTTTAAAGGCGCTGTCGATCAGCTTGAAAGTGAAGATTTAGAGCGGATGGTGGGGGCGGCGGCGGGGGCTGAAGAATATTTTTCCTGGTGAACCGATCCTTTGTAGGAGTGAGCCTGCTCGCGATAGCGTTGGGACAGGCAATACGCAAGCTGACTGAACCACCGCTATCGCGAGCAGGCTCACTCCTACAAGGGGGGCAGCGCTGTTATCCGGTCAGGCTGTCTTGCAGATGACTGCGCAGCACTTGCAGTTCCGCTTGCAGGTTTTGCAGGCGCTCGACGGTAAAACCACTGGCGCCGAGGATGCACTGCGGAACGCTTTTGGCTTGCTCACGAAGAGCGCGGCCCTGCGTGGTCAGTTCGACGATCACCACCCGTTCGTCTTCACGGCTGCGAGTTCGACTGAGCAGACCTTCGCCTTCCAGACGCTTGAGCAACGGCGTCAGCGAGCCTGGATCGGTCAGCAATCGCGTGCTGATTTCGCCCACGGTCAAACCGTCCTTTTCCCACAGCACCATCATCGCCAGATACTGCGGGTAGGTCAGACCCAGCGCTTGCAGCAGCGGCTTGTAGACCTTGGTCATCATCAGCGAAGTGGAGTGCAGGGCGAAGCAGGCCTGGTTATCCAGCAGCAGGTGATCGCAGTTGTCGGGGGTTTCGCGTTCGGTGGTCATGGCAACGCCTTGTTCGATGATGGGCTTGAATCTAGCGCCCGAATGTTTAATGCGCCAGATAATTATCCAGAATCTAGTGCCGGCCCAGCTCTCGCTGTAGCGCCAGATCCCACGGCGGCACCGGGCTGAAACGGGTCTTGAGGTATTCCAGAAGCAAACGGCTGCGCGAGTTGGTTTGCTGTTCCATGCGCAGCGCATAGATACCGGTGGTTTCCGGTTGTGGCAGGCCGGTCTCGCAGAACAGCGGCAGCAACTCTCCGCGCAGCAGGTACTCACTGGCCAGCCAGGTCGGCAAATGCGCGATGCCCAGCCCGGCCAGTGCGCCGCACACCAGGGCTTCGGCATTGTTGGCGCTCATGCGGATTCGTGAGGGGCGATGCAGTTGCATTTGCCCGTCCAGCTCGAAGCGCCAGGCGAAGGGCGGGGCGAGGCCTTCCCAATCCAGTCCGTCGTGTTCACTCAACTGCGCAGGATGGCTCGGCGCGCCACGGCGTTTGAGGTAGTCGGGGCTGGCGCAGGCGATGCGCACCATGCTCGCCAGCGGGGTGGCGACCAGCCGGGTATCGGCCATTTGTCCAGCGCGCAGCACCAGATCAACTTTGCCCAGATTCGAGCCGTGCATGTCGATGAAGCTGTCGATCAGGTGCAACTGCACATCCAGCCCCGGGTACAGCACCAGAAAGTCGGCGATGACCGGCGCGAGATGGCGGCGGCCGAACGCAGCGGGGGCATCGATGCGGATCAAGCCTTCCGGCGCACTGCTCAACGACACCGCTTCGGCACGGGCCAGTTGCAGCTCGCTGACGATACGTCGCGCCCGCTCGGCAAACGCCAACCCGGCCGGGGTTGCCCGCACAGCGTGGGTGCTGCGGATGAACAACTGGCTACCGACGGCGCTTTCCAGGCTATCAATCCGCCGCGCAATGGCCGAAGGCGTCAGCGGATGACGACGGGAAACCGCGGAAAAACTGCCGCTTTCCAGAACATCGAGAAATAACCCGAGCTGATCGGTCAACTGATTGGGATTCATGAGAATTCAATGCTTGTGCGAATTTGGCATAGCCATTGTGCGTTGCTGTGCGTTTCCCCGCCAGCCTGTACTGCGTAGGATGAATCGCCTGACGGATGAGGAAATCGCTGTGATCGAGTTTTTGTTGTACCTGCTGTTTGGCGCGGCCCTGGGCACACTGGGCGGGATATTTGGCATCGGCGGGGGTTTGATCGCTATTCCGCTGCTGGGGGTGTGGTTCGGCCTGGATCAACAGATCGCCCAAGGCACGGCGCTGGTGATGGTGGTGCCGAACGTGATGCTGGCGCTGTGGCGCTATCACCAGCGCAATCGCATCGAACTGCGCCATGCGCTGCCGCTGGCGGTCATGGGCTTTTGCTTTGCGTGGATCGGCTCGATCTGGGCGGTGGGCATCGATGCGCAAACCATGCGCATCGGCTTTGTCGCGTTCCTTGTGGTGCTCTCGGCGTACAACCTGCTGAAGATGTTCGGCAAAAAAAACGCGGTGAGCTCCGAGATGCGTTACTCATGGCCATGGCTGGGTGTGCTCGGCGCAGCGTCGGGGACCATGGGAGGCTTGTTCGGCGTTGGCGGGGCCGTGGTGGCGACGCCCGTGCTGACCAGTCTGTTCGGCACCACGCAAGTGGTTGCCCAAGGCCTGTCGCTGGCGCTCGCATTGCCGAGCACCGGCGTGACGTTGGTGACGTATGCGGTGCATCACGAAGTGGACTGGATGATCGGTCTGCCGCTGGCCATCGGCGGTCTGGCCAGCATCAGTTGGGGCGTGAAAGTCGCCCACGCAATGCCGGAAAGGCTCTTGCGCGGGCTGTTCTGCGGTTTTCTGGTGCTGTGTGCGGTGATGCTCGCCTTTAAAGTTTGAAGCCTTCGACGATGTGCTCGGCCAGGCATTCGGTGATCGGCGACGGATTGTTCAGGTTGCGGATCAGCATGATGCTGGCCTCGGGCAGCAGCGGCAAATCTTCGGCGGCGCCGAGAATGCGCATGTCCGGGGTGATCAGGCTCTCCAGTTGCGCGGTGATCGCCAGACCCGCGCTCACCACCGCCATCAGCGCCGACAGGCTGGTGCTGTTGTAGGCGATGCGGTAGTCGCGGCCCATCGCGTCCAGCGCATTGCACGCCCACAAGCGGCAGAAACAATCACTGTTGAACATCGCCAACGGCAGCGGCGTCTGCTCGTGGGCGCTGAAGTTTTGCGCTTCGGCCCAGACAAATCGCTCCTTGCGCAGCAACTGGCCGATCTCGTTGCCCGGCTCGCGGGTGACGATCGACAAATCCAGATCGGTGCGCTGCAACAGCTGTTTGCTGGACTCGCAATGCACTTCGATCTGAATCAGCGGATAGAACTGGGCGAACCGCGACAGGATTCCCGGCAGAAAGCGCATCACGTAATCGTCCGGCGTACCGATGCGCACGGTGCCGACCATGTGTGGCTCACGCAGGGTGTTGAACACTTCGCTGTGCAATTTCAGGATGCGCCGCGCGTAGCCGAGCAGCACCTGGCCTTCGGCGGTCAGGCGTACCTGGCGGCCATCGCGCTCGAACAGCTGGCGTTGCAGAACGTCTTCTTCCAGACGCTTCATCTGCATGCTCACGGCCGATTGCGTGCGGTTGACCATCTCGCCAGCGCGGGTGAAACCGCCCTGGTCGGCGATTGCAACGAAGGTGCGCAGGACATCGGTATCGATACTGGGATAGGCCGACAATTCATCAATCTCCGAGATGCATGGCATCAGAAACATTCGTTGGATTGATCTTAGCTCCGGGGCGAGACTTTAGTCATCCCACATGGAGGGCAACACGATGAAAGGTCAAAAAGTCTATGTCAGTGATGAAAGAGTGCCGGTGCACCTGATCTCGGATCTGCTGCACAAGTTTAGCCGCTGGTACGAATTGCACCGTGAACGTGAGCTGCTTGCCAGTCTGAGTGATGAAGCGTTGAAGGACATCGGGGTCAGCCGAGCTGACGTTGAACACGAGGCCATCCGGCCGTTCTGGGACGATCCGATGCATAAATGATGAGGGTATCGCTACACAAACCCCTTTTGACTGAGGTAGGTTGCGAGCAGACAAGGAGATGTTCATGCCCGCGACTCTGGCCTTTTCCCTCAAACAGGCGCGACGTCTGGCGCTGGCTGCCCAAGGGTTCAACGGGCGCCAGCCGCTGACCGTCAAGGCGCCGCACGTCAACCGGCTGATTGAACGGCTGGGGCTGTTGCAGATCGACTCCGTCAACGCGGTGGTGCGCTCGCACTACTTGCCGCTGTTTTCTCGTTTGGGTTCATATCCATCCACACTGCTCGACCAGGCCGCCTGGAGTTCGGGGCGCCGTCGCACGCTGTTCGAATACTGGGGCCACGAAGCATCGTTGCTGCCGCTGGCGATGTATCCATTGCTGGGGTGGCGGATGCAGCGCGCGAAACGTGGCGAGGACATCTATCAACAATTGGCGAAGTTCGGACGCGAGCAGCAAGACACGATTCGTCGGGTTATGGCAGCGGTCGAAGCGCAGGGCGCGTTGGGCGCTGGCAGCCTTTCGACCCGTGAGGACAAGGCCGGTCAGTGGTGGGACTGGAGCGCGGAAAAGCATGCGCTGGAATGGTTGTTCGCCTCTGGTGAAGTGACCGTGGCCGGGCGCCGCGGTTTTGAGCGTTTGTATGATTTGCCGGAGCGGGTCATCCCTGCGCCGATTCTGCAGCAGCCGTTGCCGGATGAAGCCGAGGGCCAGCGTGGTCTCCTGCTGCACGCGGCTCAGGCACTCGGCGTCGGCACGGAAAAGGATCTGCGGGATTACTTCCGTTTGAACCCGGCCGATGCGCGACCGCGTCTGGCGGAGCTGGTCGAGGACGGGCAGTTGCAAACCTGCGAAGTCGCTGGCTGGCGACAGATCGCCTACTGTCTGCCGCAGCCGAAAGTCCCGCGTAAAGTCCTCGCCAGTGCGCTGTTGTCGCCGTTCGATTCGCTGATCTGGGAGCGCAGTCGTACCGAGCGACTGTTTGATTTCCGCTATCGGCTGGAAATTTATACGCCGCAGGACAAACGGGTCTATGGCTATTACGTGCTGCCGTTCCTGCACAACGAGCGGATTGCTGCGCGGGTCGATCTGCGCGCCGAGCGGGCGTCGGGGCGGTTGGCGGTGCATGCGGTGCACGAGGAAGAGCCGGGGCTGGATGATCAGGGGATGTTGGCGCTGGCGCTGAATTTGCGGCAGATGGCCGATTGGCTGGGGCTTGCGCGGGTGCAGCTTAATTGTCAGCGCGAGAGTGCGGGGCGATTGCGGGTGGCATTGGCTGAAATCTGTAGTGACTGAGCTGGCCCCTTCGCGAGCAAGTCCGCTCCCACATTGGTTCTGTGCCGTTCACAAATCCAGTGTGGGAGCGGGCTTGCTCGCGAAGGCTGCCTCTCAGACGCTAGAAACCTGACCGATTCAACGCCGAACCTGCTTCAGGGTTTCCGCAATCAAAAACGCCAGTTCCAGCGACTGATCGGCATTCATCCGCGGGTCGCAATGGGTGTGATAACGATCCGACAGCCCGTCTTCAGTGATCGGCCGCGCACCACCGATGCACTCGGTGACATTCTGCCCGGTCATCTCGATGTGAATCCCGCCCGCGTAGCTGCCTTCGGCTGCGTGCACCTGGAAGAACTGCTTCACCTCGCCAAGGATCTGTGCGAAGTCGCGGGTCTTGTAGCCGCTGCTGGCCTTGATGGTGTTGCCGTGCATCGGGTCGGAACTCCACAGCACCTGCTTGCCCTCACGCTGCACCGCGCGGATCAGCGCCGGGAGATGATCGCCGACCTTGTTCGCACCCATCCGCGCGATCAGGTTCAGGCGACCCGGATCGTTGTCCGGATTGAGCACGTCGATCAGGCGGATCAGGTCGTCCGGGTTCATGCTCGGGCCGACTTTGACGCCGATCGGGTTGTTCACCCCGCGCAGGAATTCGACGTGGGCGCCGTCAAGCTGACGGGTGCGGTCGCCGATCCACAGCATGTGCGCCGAGCAATCGTAGTAATCGTTGGTCAGGCTGTCGCGACGTACGAAGGCTTCTTCGTAGTTCAGCAGCAGCGCTTCGTGGGCGGTGAAGAAACTGGTTTCGCGCAGTTGCGGCGAGCTGTCCATGCCGCAGGCGCGCATGAACGCCAGGGTTTCATCGATGCGGTCGGCGAGGTGGCTGTATTTTTCGGCCAGCGCCGAGTTGGCGATGAAGTCGAGGTTCCACTTGTGCACCTGGTGCAGGTCGGCAAACCCGCCTTGGGCGAAAGCGCGCAACAGGTTCAGGGTGGCGGTGGACTGGTGATAGGACTGCAGCAGGCGCTCCGGATCCGGCACGCGGCTCTTCTCGTCGAAACCGATGCCGTTGACGATGTCGCCACGGTAGGCGGGCAGGGTCACGCCGTCGATGGTTTCGTCGTTGGCTGAGCGCGGCTTGGCGAATTGACCGGCCATGCGCCCGACCTTGACCACCGGGCAACCGGCGGCGAAGGTCATGACGATTGCCATCTGCAGCAACACTTTGAAGGTGTCGCGAATCTTCGCTGCCGAGAACTCGGCAAAGCTTTCCGCGCAATCGCCGCCCTGCAACAGGAACGCCCGGCCCTGAGTCACCTCGGCAAACTGTCGGCGCAGCTCGCGTGCTTCACCGGCAAACACCAGCGGCGGATAACTGGCCAGGGTCTGCTCGACCTGGCGCAGGTGCGCGGCGTCGGGGTATTGGGGTTGTTGCTGGATCGGCAGGGCGCGCCAGCTGTCAGGGCTCCAGGGTTGGCTCATCACAGTCTCTAATTCGGTTCTACGCTCGGGACGCCCATGGTAGCAGCAATTAGTGCGTGACCTGCTCCCGCGCCTCGTCGACAATCGCCGCTTTGCCACGGCGCCTGAGCGGCGTCATCGCGTCACCGCGCCCGGTGACCATCAGGAGACGAAATGACTGAGGAGCGCGTCGAGCTGTTGCTCGCCGAGGTACAGGATGAGTTCGGCGTGATTCGCGTGCTGGAAGTGGCCGATTACCGCTTTCTGGAATTCGGCGATGCCATCGAACAGAGCTGCGTGTTCACCGCCGATCCGAGCTGGCTCGAATACGACTACACCCGGGCGATGCTGATTGGCGCGCTGTGTCATGAGCAACCGGAGAGCGCACTGTTTCTCGGCCTCGGTGCCGGCACGCTGACCCAGGCCTGCCTCAAGTTCCTGCCGCTGGAAGACGTCGAAGCCATCGAACTGCGCCCGGACGTGCCGCGCCTGGCCATCGAGTATCTGGGGCTGGATGACGATCCGCGCTTGTACATCCGGGTCGGCGATGCGCTGGAGTTGCTGCCGACGGCCGAGCCTGCGGATCTGATTTTTGTCGACCTCTACACCGACGTGGGGCCGGGTGTCGGACATCTGGCCTGGAGTTTCCTCGGCGACTGTCAGAAGCGTCTGAATCCGGGCGGCTGGCTGGTGATCAACCAATGGGCCACCGATGATGGCAAACCGTTGGGCGCCGCATTGCTGCGCGGGCTCTATCACCGGCATTACTGGGAGTTGCCGGTGAAGGAGGGCAACGTAATTCTGATTGTGCCGGCGGATCTCGATCAGGAGCTGGACATGCAGGCGCTGACCGCCCGGGCCGAAGCGCTGGCACCGCGGTTGGGGTATTCGTTGCAATCGTTGATCAAGGCGATTCGCCCGGCGACTTGAGTTGTCAGTGATGGCCCCTTCGCGAGCAAGCCCGCTCCCACACTTGAAATGCATTCCAAATGTAGGAGCGGGCTTGCTCGCGAAGAGGGCCTGAAGAGCACCAGATTTCTCAGATCCCTTTGAAGATGCCCGGCCGCCGCTCCACCAGCGACCTCACGCCCTCCTTGGCATCCTCACTCCCCAGCAACTTCTTCACCAGCGCCGGCAACCCCTGCGCTGCCGCTGTCTCACCTTCATACCGCGCCTGGCGCGCCGACATCAGTGTCGCCTGCACCCCCAACGGTGCCTGCCGAGCAATCCGCTCGGCCAGTTCGATCGCCCGTGGCAGCAAATCCTCGCTGGCCATCACTTCCTGCACCAAGCCCAGACGCAACGCATCATGCGCATCGAACTCATCACCGGTCAGCAACCAACGCATCGCGTTGCCCCAGCCCGCCACCTGATGAAAACGTAACGTCGCGCCACCAAAAGGAAAAATCCCACGCTGCACTTCCATTTGCGCAAAGCGCGTATTGCTCGCACACAGGTTGATATCGGCAGCCAGCATCAACTCGATGCCGATGGTCAGGCAGTAACCCTGAGCGGCAACAATCACCGGTTTGCTCACTCGCGGTCCGACGAAAACACCCCACGGGTCGCAACCGCCGGTCGGAACCTGCCAGCCTTCGGCGAGGGCGGCGCTGGCGTTGAGCAGGTCCAGGCCGGCGGTAAAGTGCTTGCCATGCCCGAACACCACGGCCACCCGCGCCTCGCTGTCTGCCTCGAACTCACCGTAGGCCAGGCTCAGGGCATTGAGCAGATCGAGGTCGAACGCGTTGCGCTTGGCGGCTCGGTCGAGGCCGATCAAGTGGAGATGACCACGACGTTCACGGCTGACGCGGCCGGGGCAGGGCTGATTCATGGGGAGATCCTCGGGCGGGAAGGGCGGGTGCAGCGACGGTATGCCGCACATCGGTGAATCGTTTAAGCGTCATCGCCCGCAGGGCCGGGCCTTTGAAAAATAGACCTTCGCACGATTATCCGCAAAACCCCGTTACACAGCGGTGACACACCGATTCAGACGATAAAAAAAGCTCCCTTTTCGGGCAAAATCCGGTATAGTGCGCGCCGGCCTTTAACCGGGCCGCGTTTAGGTAGCGCAGTTTCCCGAAGTCAGCTTCGGCTGCACGTCCGCATTGCGGGCTCTTCCCGGACGATTCTTTTTTTCATTCATTCGTTTTCGCAAATCCCCGCCGACAAAGCTGCCAGGGCGACTCTTGAGTCTCAACACGGCATGCGCAGCTTTGGAGCATGGGTCTTTGCGGATGCACTTAGAGGCAGACCCATGACCCAGGAAACCGGCGGATTCGCCGCTTTTAATCTTAACCCGAATATTCTTGCAGCCGTCGCAGCGACCGGCTACGAAGAGCCTTCGGCGATTCAGCAGCAATCGATCCCGATCATCATGGCCGGCCAGGACATGATTGGCCAGGCGCAAACCGGTACCGGTAAAACCGCCGCGTTCGCACTGCCTATTCTGCACCGCATCGATCCTGCCAAGCGCGAACCGCAAGCCCTGATCCTGGCGCCAACTCGAGAGTTGGCGCTGCAAGTAGCAACCGCTTTTGAAACCTACGCCAAGCAAATGCCTGGCGTCACCGTTGTCGCCGTTTACGGCGGCGCACCGATGGGCCCGCAACTCAAGGCTATCCGTAATGGCGCACAGATTGTTGTCGCTACTCCGGGTCGTCTGTGTGACCACCTGCGTCGCGACGAGAAAGTCCTGTCGACCGTGAACCACCTGGTTCTCGACGAAGCTGACGAAATGTTGAAACTGGGCTTCATGGATGATCTGGAAGTCATCTTCAAGGCGCTGCCATCGACCCGTCAGACCGTTTTGTTCTCGGCTACCCTGCCGCAGTCGATCCGCGCCATTGCCGAACGCCATCTGCGCGATCCGCAACACGTCAAGATCCAGACCAAGACCCAAACCGTTACCGCGATCGAACAGGCTCACCTGTTGGTTCACGCTGACCAGAAGACCTCTGCCGTTCTCAGCTTGCTGGAAGTGGAAGACTTCGACGCGTTGATCATGTTCGTGCGCACCAAGCAAGCGACCCTGGATCTGGCCAGTGCCCTCGACGCCAAAGGCTACAAAGCCGCTGCGCTGAACGGTGACATCGCCCAGAACCAGCGTGAGCGCGTGATCGACTCGCTGAAAGATGGCCGTCTGGACATCGTTGTGGCGACCGACGTAGCTGCCCGTGGTCTGGACGTTCCGCGCATCACCCACGTATTCAACGTGGACATGCCGTACGATCCGGAATCCTACGTGCACCGTATTGGCCGTACCGGCCGTGCCGGTCGCGAAGGTCGTGCGCTGCTGCTGGTGACTCCACGTGAGCGCCGCATGCTGCAAGTGATCGAGCGTGTAACCGGTCAGAAGGTTGCCGAAGTGCGTCTGCCGGACGCTCAGGCTGTTCTCGATGCACGCATCAAGAAACTGACCAACAGCCTGTCGCCGCTGGTCGCTGATGCCGAATCGACTCACGGCGAACTGCTGGATCGTCTGACCGCTGACATCGGTTGCACCCCGCGTGCCCTGGCTGCAGCCCTGCTGCGCAAGGCTACCAACGGTCAAGCGCTGAACCTGGCCGCGATCGAGAAGGAACGTCCACTGGTGCCGAACAACGCACCGCGTGGCGACCGTCCTGAGCGTTCCGGTGATCGTCCAGATCGTGGTGACCGCGAGCGTCGTGCGCCAATGCCTCTGGGCGAAGGTCGTGCCCGTTGCCGTACCGCGCTGGGTGCGCGTGACGGTATCGCCGCCAAGAACCTGCTGGGCGCCATCCTCAATGAAGGTGGTCTGGCCCGCGAAGCGATCGGTCGCATCCAGGTGCGTGACAGCTTCAGCCTCGTCGAGCTGCCGGAAGATGGTCTGGACAAACTCCTGACCAAACTGAAGGACACTCGCGTCGCTGGCAAGCAGCTGAAGCTGCGTCGCTACCGCGAAGATTGATCCGCCCTCGGGCTGATTGATCGAACATAAAAAATCCCCGACTGGTTCGGGGATTTTTTTTGCCTGTCTGAAAGAGCAAAGATCGAAGATCGAAGATCAAAAGATCGCTGCCTGCGACAGCTCCTACACAGGGTGTACTCATTCCCCACTGTAGGAGCTGCCGAAGGCTGCGATCTTTTGGTTCTGCGTTTATCCGAAGCGATAGATATCCATGCCTAACGCACCCATTGTGAATCCCCTGTGCGCCACGCTGAACTCGCCCCCCGCACCGCGGGCGAAATACAACGGCAGCAAATGCTCATCGCTCGGATGGCTGCGTACGGCGTTCGGTGCCTGCTGACGGTAATCGTGCAGCGCCGCCTCATCGTTCGCCTCCAGCTTGTCGATCATCCAGTCACGGAAGTCCCGTGCCCATGGCTCGACGCTTTCCGGTCCGGCATGCCAGTCCAGTTCGCGCAGGTTGTGGGTGATGCTGCCGGAGCCGATCAGCAAAATGCCCTGATCGCGCAGGCTTGCCAACGCACGTCCGACACGGGTTTGCAGCGCCGGGCCGCTGCGGCTCGGCAGCGACACCTGTACCACCGGGATATCCGCCTGCGGGTACATCAGCGACAGCGGCACCCAGACGCCGTGATCGAACGGTCGTTGCGGATCAAGGCGTGCCGGCAGATGGGCAGCGTTCAGCAGTTCGGCAATTTCGCCTGCCAGTTGCGGATTGCCCGGTGCCGGATATTGCACTTCAAACAAGGCACGGGGAAAACCGCCGAAGTCATGCCAGGTCTCTGGTTGCGGATTACTGCTGACCAGCAGTTCCTGACTTTCCCAGTGCGCAGAAACGATGACGATGGCTTTGGGGCGGGGCAGTTCGGCCGCCAGACGCGCCAGAGCCGGGCCACTGGCACCGGGTTCCAGGGCCAGCATGGGCGAGCCGTGGGAGATAAACAGGCTGGGAAACATGGAGAGGTTCCTGAGCGGTAAGATGGCCTCATCTTCAGTCAGATCATTGATCTAAATCTAATATAAGTTTTAACGCCTTTTGATCGATTTTTTTGGGGTGATGCATGCAGCCTGAGTTTTGGCACAAGAAGTGGGAATCCAATCAGATCGGCTTTCACCTGCCTGAGGTGAACCCGTATCTGCAGCGTCACTGGGCGCCGCTGGCCATCCCGGCCCGCGCGCGGGTGCTGGTGCCGTTGTGCGGCAAAAGCCTGGATCTGCTGTGGCTGGCAGGGCGCGGCCATCAGGTGCTCGGGGTCGAGTTGTCGCAGAAGGCCATCGAGGACTTTTTCAGCGGGCATCAGGTAACGCCGCAGGTCAGCGACAAAGGGCCGTTCAAGGTCTATCGCGCGGATTCCATCGAGTTGTGGTGCGGTGATTTCTTTGCGCTGACGGCAGACGATGTAGCTGACTGTGCTGCGTTGTACGACCGGGCAGCGCTGATTGCCTTGCCGCCCCCCATGCGCGAGCGCTATGCAGAGCATCTGCAGCAGATCCTGCCGCCGGGCGTGCAAGGGTTATTGATCACACTGGATTACGATCAGGCGCAAATGTCCGGGCCACCGTTTGCAGTGGCCGATGATGAGGTGCAGCGGTTGCTGGGTGGTGACTGGCAGGTGCGGATGCTGGAAGAGCAGGATGTGCTGGGGGAGAGCTGGAAGTTTCTGCAGGCGGGAGTGACGCGGTTGGAGGAGCGGGTGTATCGGGTTTCTGGCCGATAGGTTTTTTATTGGCCGGGCTGGCCTCATCGCTGGCAAGCCAGCTCCCACAGGGATCGTCGGTGTTATAACAATCTCGAATACACCAAAAACCACTGTGGGAGGGGGCTTGCTCCCGAAGAGGCCAGAACAGGCAATCCATAATCCCGAGTACAAAAAAGGCCCGCATCACTGCGGGCCTTTTCGTTACTGCGTCAAACTGATCAACCGCGACGACGCAACGCGTCGATACGTTCTTCCAGCGGCGGGTGGCTCATGAACATGCGGGCAAAGCCCTGTTTGATGCCACCGTTGATGCCAAAGGCATTCAGGGTGTCCGGCATGTGCACCGGCAGGCCCTGCTCGGCACGCAGACGTTGCAGTGCGCCGATCATTGCGTTGGTGCCCGCCAGACGTGCGCCGGCTTCGTCGGCACGGAATTCGCGCTTGCGCGAGAACCACATGACGATGGCGCTGGCGAGGATGCCCAGAACCAGTTCGGCGAAGATCGTTGCCACGTAGTAGGCAATGCCCTGGCCTTCTTCGTTCTTGAAGATCACCTTGTCGACGAAGTTGCCGATGATCCGCGCGAAGAACATCACAAAGGTGTTCACCACGCCCTGGATCAGCGCCAGGGTGACCATGTCACCGTTGGCCACGTGACCGATTTCGTGGGCCAGCACGGCTTTCACTTCATCCGGCGAAAAGCGCTCGAGCAGGCCCTGGCTGACCGCGACCAGCGCGTCGTTCTTGTTCCAGCCGGTGGCGAACGCGTTGGCCTCGTAGGCCGGGAAAATACCGACTTCGGGCATCTTGATCCCGGCTTCGCGGGACAGTTGCTCGACGGTTTGCAGCAGCCATTGCTCATGCCGGGTGCGTGGCTGGGTGATGATCTGGGTGCTGGTGCTCATCTTCGCCATCCACTTGGAGATGAACAGCGAGAACAGCGAACCGGCGAAACCAAAGACCGCACAGAAAACCAGCAGCTGACTGAGGTTGAGATCAACCCCGTTGGCCGCCATGAACCCGTTGAAGCCGAACAGGCTCAGGGTGATGCTGGCTATCAGCACGACCGCCAGGTTAGTGGCCAAAAACAGCAGGATGCGCATCATGGTTGTAGAAATCTCCTCAAGCTAAAGATGTAGCGTACTGCGGGGTATATAAGGTGCGGCACCGGGTGATTCAACCGAGTGACTATTTCAAACTGTGTCCTACAGCGGATTCCTGGGTCTGCAGGTCGTTGCCCACGACCGAAACCGAAAGGGGTGACAGGCAGCCGCCACCCGCCGCCATTACGTCAGGCGCGTATAAGCCATATCAATCGCAAGTGTAGAAGGCGCAGTGAGGCGGGGAGGGCAGAAGTGTTGCTGAATCAGACAGCGCGCAACGCAGGACACGTTGCGCACTGTCGACCGGTTACTGGCGGTAGGACTTGAGGAAGTTGCCGATGCGGCCGATGGCCATTTCCAGATCATCGACACGGGGCAGGGTCACCACGCGGAAGTGATCCGGCCACGGCCAGTTGAACGCCGTGCCTTGCACCACCAACAGCTTCTCGGAGAGCAGCAGGTCGAGGACGAATTTCTCGTCGTTGTGGATCGGGCAGACTTTCGGGTCGATCCGTGGGAACGCATACAGCGCGCCCATCGGCTTGACGCAGCTGACGCCCGGAATGTCGTTGAGCAACTCCCAGGTGCGGTTGCGCTGCTCGAGCAGGCGACCTTGCGGCAGCACCAGATCGTTGATGCTCTGGTAGCCACCGAGGGCGGTCTGGATCGCATGCTGGCTCGGCACGTTGGCACACAGGCGCATGTTGGCCAGCATGTCGATGCCTTCGATATAGCTCTGGGCATTGTGTTTTGGCCCGGAGATGGCGATCCAGCCGGAGCGGAAACCCGCCACGCGGTAGGATTTCGACAGACCGTTGAACGTCAGGCACAGCAGGTCCGGCGCCAGCGAAGCGGTGCAGATGTGCACGGCATCGTCATACAGGATCTTGTCGTAGATCTCGTCGGAGAACACCACCAGGTTGTGCTGGCGGGCCAGTTCGAGCATGCCCAGCAACACCTCCTTCGAATACACCGCGCCGGTCGGGTTGTTCGGGTTGATGATCACCATCGCTTTGGTGTTCGGAGTGATCTTGGCCTTGATATCGGCCAGATCCGGGAACCAGTCGGCGCCCTCGTCGCACAGGTAGTGCACGGCATTGCCGCCGGCCAGGCTCACGGCGGCGGTCCAGAGCGGGTAGTCCGGGGCCGGCACCAGCACTTCGTCGCCGTTGTTGAGCAGTGCCTGCAGCGACATCACGATCAGCTCGGACACGCCGTTGCCCAGGTAGATGTCTTCGATGCCGACACCTTCGACATTTTTTTGCTGGTAGTACTGCATCACCGCTTTACGCGCGCTGAACAGGCCTTTGGAGTCGCTGTAGCCCTGGGCCGTCGGCAGGTTGCGGATCACATCCTGGAGAATTTCGTCCGGCGCCTCGAAACCAAACGGTGCCGGGTTGCCGATGTTCAGCTTGAGGATGCGCTGGCCTTCCTCTTCCAGACGTTTGGCGTGCTTGAGCACCGGGCCGCGAATGTCGTAGCAGACGTTGGCGAGCTTGTTCGATTTGCTGAACTGCATGGCGTTGTGATCCCGAAAATGAACGATCCAGACGGCGAATGGCCAACCGTACTGGGATTCCTGCGTCTTCGCACAGGCGGAGTCTTGCGCCGTGGCGCCGAGAATCCGTTTGAATGCGCCCGGTCTGACTGCCAGACTGGCGTGTGACGAGGCGCAATCATACGTGCCACCCGATCCGTGGAAAAGGTACAGATCGGGCTTTTTCAGCCGCTGAGGTGTGATGATGGAAAAGTTGGAAAAAACCCTGGAAGAATGGCGTGCGATGCTCGACCCCGAGCAGTACAACGTGTGCCGGCTCAGTGCGACCGAACGGCCGTTCTCCGGCAAATACAACGCCACCAAGACTGACGGCGTCTATCACTGCGTCTGCTGCAACGAGCCGCTGTTCGACTCCACGACCAAATTCGATTCCGGCTGCGGCTGGCCGAGCTTCTACGCGCCGATCGGCGAAAGCGCCATGACCGAAATCCGCGATACCAGCCACGGCATGATCCGCACCGAGGTCAAATGCGCCCGCTGCGATGCGCATCTGGGCCACGTGTTCCCCGATGGTCCGCCACCGACCGGCCTGCGTTATTGCATCAACTCGGTGTGCCTGAATCTCGAGCCGCGCGAGTGATGCGAGCCCCTGTAGGAGCTGCCGAAGGCTGCGATCTTTTGATTTTCAAGATCAACAGATCGCAGCCTTCGGCAGCTCCTACAGGGTTATGTGCAGTTAATTAAATTGCACGCAATTTAATTGCTCGCTATGTTTACGCCTTCTTCCAGAATTCAGAGTGCGGATCATGAGCGACAACCTGCTGAATATCCCTGTCACCACCATCAAGGGTGAGCAAAAGACCTTGGCCGATTTCGCCGGCAAGGCCGTTCTGGTGGTCAATACCGCCAGCAAATGCGGCTTCACCCCGCAATACAAAGGCCTGGAAGAGCTGTGGCAGACCTATAAGGATCAGGGCCTGGTGGTGCTGGGGTTTCCGTGCAATCAGTTTGGCAAGCAGGAGCCGGGCAACGAGGGCGCGATTAGCGAGTTCTGTGAGCTGAACTACGGCGTGAGTTTCCCGCTGTTCAAGAAGATCGACGTCAACGGTTCTGACGCGCATCCACTGTTCGTGCAGTTGAAAAAGCGCGCTCCGGGTCTGCTCGGCTCCGAGGGCATCAAGTGGAACTTCACCAAGTTTCTGATCGGCAAGGATGGGCAACTGGTCAAGCGTTTCGCCCCGACCACCAAGCCGCAGGACATGAGCGGCGAGATCGAAGCTCTGCTCAAATGAACAGCCTGCCCGACGATTCGCTGAAGCTCGACAGTCAGTTGTGCTTCAAGTTGTATGCCGCGTCCCGGGCGGTGATTCGCGCTTACAAGCCGATGCTCGATCAGCTTGGCCTGACGTACCCGCAGTACCTGGCGATGCTGGTGCTGTGGGAATGGCAGGACAAAGCGCCGGAGCAACCGACGGTCAAGGCCTTGGGCGAGCGGCTGGCGCTGGACTCCGGCACCCTGACGCCGTTGCTCAAGCGTCTTGAGCAATTGCAGTGGGTGCAGCGCCAGCGTTCGGCGCGCGACGAGCGTGAAGTGCATCTGAGCCTGACCACCCAAGGTCAGGCGCTGCGCGAGCAGGTCGGGCCACTCAAGGCCCGGTTGTTGTGCGACAGCGGGGTGGATCTCGATCGACTCAACGATTTGCGCAACGGCCTCGATCACCTGTTGGGGCAGATCAAAGCACTGACGTAGTCGGAATCCACTGGTCGAGCACCGCCGCCAGCTCTTCGCGGCGGAACGGCTTGGCCAGGTAATCGCTCATGCCGGCCGCACGGCAGCGTTCGCGTTCTTCGGACATGGCGTTGGCGGTCAGTGCGACGATCGGCAGGTGTGGCCAGCGCCCGCTCTGGCGGATCTGCCGGCTCGCTTCGTAGCCGTCCATCACCGGCATGTTGCAGTCCATCAGCACCAGATCGAATTCATCGTGCTCCAGTTGATCGAGCGCCTCGGCACCGTGGGCGGCGACCACCACATCGCAACCGAGCTTGCCGAGCATGCCCTTGGCCACCAATTGGTTGACCGGATTGTCCTCCACCAGCAGTACCCGTCCGCGCCGTTGTACGGGCACGCTCTCGAGGCGCGCATCGTTGATCGTGGTGATGTCGGCCAGCAGAATGCGCCGCAGGATCTGAAACAGCGCGTTGCGCGCCAGCGGTCGGGCCTGTTGCTGCAATGGCGCCAGCGCCGCGGCTTCTTCGCTGGGCATGAAGCTGCCATAAGCGGTCACCACCAGGATCGGCGTGCTGAGCGTCGGGCGCAGGCTGAACAGGCATTCCGGGCAGTCGGTGATCACCAGGTCGGGAGACAGGCCCAGCAGCGGATCGTCCATGCTGCGCTGCTCATAGGTCACGCCCCACACTGGCAACAGCGTCTTGAGCAGTTCCGCCAGGCCGCTGCTGGCAGCGGTGATCGCCAGAACCTTGCCCTGCAACGGCGGCGGCATCACCGCCCGGGTGTGGCACGGCAACGGCAGGTCGGCACAGAACTGACTGCCGAAACCGGCCTCGGAGCTGATGGTCAATCGGCCTTGCATGGCTTCACACAGGTTGTAGGTCAGCGCCAGGCCGAGGCCGGTGCCGCCGTACTGGCGGGTGATACCGGCACCGGCCTGGGTGAACGGCTGGAAGATTTTCACCTGGGCTTCCTGGGCGATGCCGATGCCGGTGTCGCAGACCTCGATGCGCACCCCGTCGTTATGCGCTGACAGACGCACATCGACCCGGCCGAACCGGGTGAACTTCAGGGCATTTGACAGCAGGTTGCTGACAATCTGCCGTACCCGGGTTGGATCCCCCAGCACCAGCGCGGGGAAGTGCGGGTCGATCAGGCACGTCAATTCGACGCTGGGCGCCGCGTTCTGCGACAGCAGGTTGGCGGTGTCCTCGATCAGCGAGCCGAGGTCGAACGGGATGTGTTCCAGCTCCAGTTGCCCCGCATCGAACTTGGACAGGTCGAGAATATCGTTGAGCAGTTCCACCAGCACCTTGCCCGAGTCGTGGGCAATCGACAGCTGTTGCTGCTGCTCGGCATTCAGTGGCCCGTCGAGGGACAGGGCGATCATCCCCAGCAGGCCGTTGAGCGGGGTGCGGATCTCGTGGCTCATGTTGGCAAGGAATGCCGAGCGCGCTTCGGCCATGTCCAGCGCGGTGCTGCGGGCCACCTCCAGTTCCTCGTTGGACTGGCTGAGCCGGGTGTTGATGGCCTTGAGCTCGGCGGTGCGGGCCGAGACGATGTGTTCCAGTTGCCCGAGGTAATCGGTCAGGCGGTTTTCGGCGTTGCGGCGTTGCTGGATTTCCGTGGCGATGTTGTCGAACTGCTGGTTGGCGACTTTGACCAGTACGCCGATCTCATCGTTGGCGTGGCCGGCCGGACATTCCAGAGTCGTCGGTTCTGCGCTGCGTGCGTCGCGCGCGCTGAGCTCCCGGATCAGACGCACCAGTGGCTTGGTCAGCATCACGTAGAACAGCGCCAGCAGGATGCCGGTGAGGATCAGGCTGCGGGCAAAACCGTTGAGCAGGGTGACTTCGGCGCGGCGCAGGAACCGGCTGCCGAACGCGTAGGTGTCGACTTCCAGACTCAGCGTGCCCAGCGATTCGTTGGGCAGGTGGTCGAGGTACAGGCGGTCTTCGAACTGGCGTTTGGCGCCGAACAGGAAATCGCTGATCACCCGATAACCGCTTTGCAGTTCCGGGCGTTTGACGTTGGCCAGGACGTTACCGTTGTTGTCGGTCATTTGCGCCGAGATGATCGCCGGCGAACGCAACAGGCCCAGGGTCAGTTCCTGCGCCAGTTCCGCGTCGATGTTGTAGGCGATGCGCGATGCCGGATTGTGGCTGATTTCCAGCAAAGACAGGATTTCACGGTTGATGGAGGCGTCTTCACTGGCATAATCGATGCCGATTTGCAGCAGGCTGAGCAGCGTGCCCAGAATGAACCCGACCAGCACAGTGAATCTGGCTTGCTTGTAAGACAGCCGGTGGGTGAATTTGATATCCATGGGGTGTTGAACCACTTCCGTTTCCCTTCGCTGCTCAAGCATAGTCGATCATGTATGGATACCGAGGTTCCCGAATCGCCTTGTAACAAGGCCTGAGCGGGGGTTGTTGATCTGATTGTCGTCGCTGAAGCACCATCATTGCTTTGAACGTGCCCGAGGAGAAGACGTGGATTCCCGATTAAATGCTTTTCTTGAACGCGCCGAGTCGGTTCTGGCGCGGATCGAACCCTTGTTGCCGGCGCCGCGCCCGGTGATCGACTGGGAAACATGCCTCGCGGCGCGCTGGCAGCGTGACGGGCGCAGCGGGTATTTGCTGCCGCTGGAAGTCAGCCTCGACATGCGCCTGTCCGACCTGATCGGCGTTGACCGTCAGTTGGAGCAACTGGGGCGCAACACGCAACAGTTTCTCGACGGCATGCCGGCCAACCACGCGCTGCTCTGGGGCTCGCGCGGCACCGGTAAATCGTCGCTGGTGCGTGCGCTGCTGGCCGAACACGCCAGCGCCGGTCTGCGTTTGATCGAGATCGAGCGTGACCATCTGGCCGACCTGCCGCGCGTGGTCGAGCAGATCGCCAAACTGCCGCAGCGCTTCGTGCTGTTTTGCGATGATCTGTCGTTCGAATCCGGTGAAGGCGACTACCGAGTGCTGAAAAGCGTGCTAGACGGCTCGCTCGAGCAGGCACCGGACAACGTCTTGCTGTACGCCACTTCCAACCGCCGCCATCTGGTGCCGGAAAAGGAAAGCGACAACGAAAACTGGAAACGCGTCGACGGCGAACTGCATCCGAGTGAGGCGGTGGAAGACAAGATCGCCTTGTCGGACCGTTTCGGCCTGTGGCTGTCGTTTTATCCGTTTACCCAGGAACACTTCCTCAACGTCGTCGAACACTGGATCGGCCAGTTGGCCGCCAAGGCTGGCTTGAGCTGGCAGCGCGATGAAGAGCTGGACATCCTCGCCGTGCGCTGGGCAACCGGGCGCGGCAATCGCAACGGACGTTGCGCGTACCAATTCGCCCGTTACTGGGTGGGACTGAAATTGCTGGAGCACAAGGCATGATTGATTTGCAACAAAGCGGCCAGGGGCTCGAAGGCTATGGCCTGTTGGCCGCACAACTGGAATCGCTGCTGGCGGACGAGCGCGATTTCATCGCCAACGCCGCGCAGTTTTCGGCGGTTCTGTTCAACCAGCTCGATGATTTGAACTGGGCCGGTTTCTACCTCAATCGCAACGAAGAACTGGTGCTGGGTCCGTTCCAGGGCCAGATCGCCTGCGTGCGCATTCCGTTCGGGCGCGGTGTGTGTGGCGCGGCAGCGGCCAGTCGGCAAACCCAGCGCGTTGAAGACGTGCATGCGTTCCCCGGTCATATCGCTTGCGACAGCGCCTCCAACAGCGAACTGGTGGTGCCACTGGTCAAGGACGGTCGGTTGATTGGCGTACTCGATCTCGACAGCCCGAAACTCGCGCGTTTCGGCGCGGACGATCAGGCCGGTATCGAGCAACTGGCGGCGATCTTCCTGCGTCTGACCGACTGCTGATCAGGCGCTCAGGCCAGCCTTGCGCAGCAGGCTGGCCGAGTCCACCGCATCGATCTGTCGCGGATCGAGAAACCGCGCGGCGTACTGCATGTACACCCCGTCGTTGATGAACAGCGCAAACAGCTCGGGGTCGATGTGTGCCTCGCGGGACATGGTGGCCATGATCCCCAGGGCTTCGCTCAAGGATTTGGCTTTCTTGTACGGCCGATCCGCCGCTGTCAGCGCCTCGAAAATATCGGCAATCGCCATCATCCTCGCCGGCAGGCTCATGTCGTCGCGCTTCAGGCGTTTGGGGTAGCCGCTGCCGTCCATTTTTTCGTGATGACCACCGGCAATTTCCGCAACGCTGCCCAGATGTCCGGGGAAGGGCAGGTGGCTGAGCATCAGGATCGTCTGCACCATGTGGTGATTGATGATGTAGCGCTCCTCACGGGTCAGCGTGCCCCGGGCAATGCTCAAGTTGTAGAGTTCGCCGCGATTGTATTTGTAGCGCGGCACATCCAGTTTGAACCCCCACGGGTTGTCTTCCGGAATCAGTTCGCTGTCGGCGCGCTTGATCAGGTGTTCGGGTTTGTCCGCCAGCAGTGCCTCGCTGACCGGCAGATTCGCAACCGGCGTTTGCGCCTGACGGCGGTTTTCCTCCCATGACACCCCCAGTCGATCATCGAGGGTGCGCGTCCAGCGGCGCTCGGCAATGCGCTCAAGACGCTGCATGTCGGCTGGCGCCATGGCCTCGCCGCCCAGATTGCAACGGGCAACAAAGGCAAAGTCGTCGTCCAGTTCAGCCAATGTGGCGTCACGCAGGGCGCTCAGTTGCGCCTCGTTGCCGCCCAGCGCCAGTGCCTGCCAGTAACTGATCCAGGCATCGCGCTTGAGCACCTCGAAACGCGTGCGGATTTCGTGGATGCGATCGTTGAGGGTTTCCAGTTTGGTGGCCTTGTCGACGACATATTCCGGCGTCGTGACCTTGCCGCAATCGTGCAGCCAGGCCGCGATGTGCAGGGCTTCCCATTCGTCTTCGGTGGGCTGATAGCTCTGGAACGCCGGCGCCTGACTGGCGGCCGCGGCCTGCGCGAGCATCAGGGTCAGTTCCGGCACGCGCTGACAGTGGCCACCGGTGTACGGGCTCTTGGCGTCGATGGCGCCGGCCAGCAACTGGATGAACGCATCGAGCAACTGCTTCTGCTTCGCTTGCAGGCGCTGGCTTTCGATACTCACCGCCGCCGCGCCGGAGACTGCTTGCAGGAAGGCGATGCGATCCGGGCGCAGTTTTTCCAGGTCCTGAGCGCTGCCGCTGTCGTTGATCAGCAGGAGCAGCAGGCCGATGGTTTCGTTGTGCCGGTTGCGCAGGCGGATACCGATCAGGTGGATGCGCGGCGATTGCATGGCCAACAAGACTTTCTGCAAGTCCCCGGCCTGTTCAAAGCCAAGGCTGCTGACCACGTTGTCAGCGGTGATCAGTTGCTGGAACCACGCCGGCCCTTGATCGGCCAGAAGATCCCGGCCCAGCACAGCGAACTCGCCCGGTTCCTGCGAGACGCCATCAATTACCAGTCCGTAAGGCTCCACTCGGTTGCCATCGTTTTCGCGCAGATAGATCAACCCCGCTTGCGCCTGGGCGATCTGCACCGTTTCGAACAGCACCCGTTGCAGCAACGGGGCAAAGCGGGTTTCGGCGCACAGGCTGTCGGTGATGCGGAAGAAACTGGCGAGTGTTTCCTTCATGCGGGCCATCGACAGGCTCAACTGATCAACTTCCAGAACCGGCGAGCGACGGGTAACCGGAAAGTTGAAATCGAAGCTGCGAATCGCATCGGCTTCCTTGACCAGCGCATGCAACGGCTTGACCAGAATCCGCGAGGTCAGCCAACCCAGCGGCAGGCACAGCAGCAAGGTCGCGAGGGTGATCAGTGCCCCTTGCCAGCGCATACGGTAGGCGTCGGCCAGCAACTCGTCCTCCGGCACCAGCAGGGCCATCTGCAGACCTCTCGGGCCGCCCTCTTGCAGATTGCTGCGGGCGACGATCCAGCGGCGTCCATCGACGTCGAGCCGTTTGCCCGGATGCGTGGTGGACAGCAACGCGTACAGATTCGGGCTCAGGTCGGCAGCCTTGGCCAGGCGTGCGCTGCTGTCGTCGACAATCAGCCGGCGGCTGTCCGGATAGGCCACGGCATTGCCATCGGCATCGAACAACACGATTTCGGTAGACGGGGTAACCACGTGTTTGAGCAAGGTGGCCGAGAGTGCTTCCAGCGTCAGGTCGGCACCGATCACACTGGTTGCGCCGCTGCGTCGGGCCAGGGTGGTGCCCACGTTGTGCGTGGAGAAAAACACATAGGGTTCGGTGGTGATCTGATCGCCCTGTTGCAGGGCGTTGGTGTACCAGTTGCGGGTGCGCGGATCGTAGCGGTCGTCGGGATTGTCCTGGTGCCCGACAGGCATCAGCGCCTGGTCGAAGAACAGTGACTGCGACGACGCGATGCCGCTGGCGTCGTGCTCGATGCTCCAGACCTGATAGGCCGCGTCCGGCGGTGCCTTGAGCAGGGTTTTCAGGGCGCTGGTGCGCAACGGCCGGACCATGAAGAAGTCGCCGTTGCCGTAGCCCAGATACAGCGAAGCGAGATCGGTGTTGTCCTTGAGTGATTGACTGAACGGCTTGAGCAGCGCCAGACGCTGTTGCAGGTTCGAGGCCCCGGCCGCCTGGTTGTCGGCCAGCAGGCTCAGCAGGTGACGGATCGGTTCATACGTTGAATGCAGGTCCAGGCGCACGTCCTGTTCGATGCGATTGAACAGGTTTTCGCTGCTCGACAGGATGATTCGGGTGGTCTGGCGATAATTGAACAGTCCCAGCACCACGCCGGTCAGCAACAGCAGAAACGTGAACATGACGCTGATGTGCACGTGCAACGGGAACCGGCGTTGATCCGGGCGCAGTGGGCTGGGCATTGCTGACTCTCCATTGAAGTAAACACACTGCTCAGCGTCCAAGCATAGTTAAGGCTCGGTCATTGTGCTTTCTGCGAACGGTTCCAATTGTTGCTGCAGCGCCTGCTCCAGTTCGACCATCGCCGCGTCGGTGGCCTCGATGCAGCGCACGATGGCCGCCACAGACGTGGTCTGCAGGCAGGCCTGTTCCAGGGCATCGCAGCGCACGATCAGACGCGAAGCCTGGGCGATTCGGGCGGCGCCCTTGATCTTGTGCGCCACCGCCGCCAATGCCTCGCGATCATTGTGCGGCGCCAGTGCCAGCAGCTCCTCGCGATCGAGGCGGCTGCTCTTGAGCAATTGCGTGAGCAGGCGTTGGGCCTGAAGCGGGTTGCCGCCCGTCAATTGATTCAAACCCTCGAGATTGAACGCAGGTTCAGGCGTTGCCGGTTGCAGGCCGTTGACCCACTGGCTCAGCGCACTGAGGCTCAGGGGTTTGAACAGGCAGTCATTCATGCCGGCCTGTTTGCAGCGCTGCACTTCCTCGGGTTGCGCATTGGCCGTGAAGCCCAGCACGGTACAAGGAGCACGCCCGGTACTTTGTTCGTGCTGGCGGATGGCCTCGGTCAGTTCGTAGCCGTTCATCACTGGCATATTGCAGTCGGCGATGACCAGATCGAATGCGCCGCGCTGCCACTTCTCGAGTCCGCTTCGCCCCTCTTCGGCAAGGCTGAAGCGGTGCCCGAGGAACTCCAGTTGCTGGCACATCAGCAGACGATTGGCGGGATGGTCGTCGACCACGAGGATGTTCAGCGGCGTACCCGCGGCGTGGATCGGTGGCGCGGTTTTCGTCGCGGCGACCTTGCACGGCAGCGTTTGCAGCGGCAGCGACAGGCAGACCTGAGTGCCGATCCCGGGCTGACTGCTCAATTGCAGCTGACCGCCCATCATTTCACAGAGGTTGCGACTGATCACCAACCCCAGACCCGCGCCGCTGCGCGCGGGCTGTCGGCCACTGTCAGCCTGGGCGAACGGTTTGAACAGGCGCTGTTGATCTTCGATGCTGATGCCGACCCCGGTGTCCTGGATCGTCAATTGAATCAGCGAACACTGGCCCGCGCCATCGGGCACCACGTCCAGATTGACCCGGACCTGCCCGGACTCGGTGAATTTGATGGCGTTGCTGATCAGGTTCGACAGGATCTGCTTGAAGCGCAACGGATCGAGCTGCACGTCGACATTGAGGCCCGGGGGAGTGAGGGTCAAGGGCAGGGCGAGGTTTTTCTGCCGGGCCAGACCGTCGAAGATCCTCACCACTGAAGAAACGGTTTCCACCAGATTGACCCGCTCGGGACTCAGGCTCAGGTGCCCGGACTCGATCCGTGCGATATCAAGGATGTCGCCGATCAGGCCCAACAGGTCCTTGGCCGAGCAATAGGCGGTTTCGATGGACGAGCGATCCGGAGCCTGATCGGTCATGCGTTCGAGCGTCAATTCGAGCATGCCGATGATGGCATTCATCGGCGTACGGATTTCGTGGCTCATGGTGGCCAGAAAGGTACTTTTCGCACGGTTGGCGTTGTCCGCTTGTTCTTTGGCCGTACGCAGTTCATCGAACAGTTGCCGGCGTTCACTGATGTCGATCCAGCCACCGATGATCCCTTGTACATCGCCGCTGGAATCGCGGTACGGCAGGATCCAGTGGTAGATCGTCAGACGCCGGCCACCGATGTGCAGCGGTCGGTCGAGTACCATCGGTGTCCCTTCGGCCACGACCCGCTGGTAATCCGCCTCGAAGGCCTGGGCTTCGAAGGCATTGCTCAGGGTGCCTTGCATGACGCTTTTGCCGATCACGTCTTCGCGTTTGGCGTTGAAGGCTTCGAGGTAACTGTCGTTGCAGCTTTGCAGCAGCCCCCGGCGGTCGCGCACATAGATCGGGTGAGGCGTGCCGTTGACCAGTGAGCGCATGAATTCGAACTGATCGTTGAGTGCCCGCTCGGCGGCCTGGCGTTGCTTGATCTGGCGCCGCATGTAGGCATTCCACAGCAGTGACAGCAACAGCAGCAGGCAGGCTGCGCCGATCAGTTGGTAAAACAGGCGCTGGTAGTGATGCCAGTTGCTTTGCGCCGCATTGGAAAAACCGCGCCAGCGGCTATTGATCACCCCCAGTTCTTCGGGGCTGATGCTCAGCAGCGCCTTGTCGAGGATCGACCCCAGTTCGCTGTTGTCGCGGGCCGTGGCCAGCGAAAAGGCGGCCTGACGGGTGCCGAGGGTGGTGGTGATCTGCAACTGATGCTCGAAGATCCGCGACGAAATCAGATAGTTGGCGATCACCAGCGAAGCGACGGCGCCATCGGCCTTGCCCTCGGCGAGCAAGGTCGCGGCGCCAAAGGTGTCGGAGGTTTCGGTCAGGTGGATATTGGGGAACTCGCGTCGCAGGTAATCGGCCATGGGACTGCCTTGGGCAATCGCCAGGTATTTGTCCTTGAGCTGCGTCGGATGCGTCGGGCTGTCAGTGGCTTTGCGGGTCAGCAGGACGAACGAGTTTTCCAGGTAGGGACGGCTGAATTGCAGGGTCTTTTCCCGTTGCGGGCTGGGTAGCAACGCAGCGATCAGATCGGCCCGGTGCTGATTGATCTGCTCGACCATGTCGCCGTCGCTGCGGCTGCGCACCAGTTCGAAGCGCATGCCGGTGCGCAGGCGCAGCAGTTCGAGCAGGTCTGCAGTGATGCCACGCAGATTGCCGTCGCTGTCGAAGAACGTCAGCGGCGCGAACGCCTCGTTGACGACGACGCGCAGCACCGGATGCTGTTTGAGCCACTGCTCTTCATGGTGGGTCAATTGCAGCTTCTGGTCGGTCAGCAGGATGTCGCTGCCAGCGCTCCAGCGCTTGGCGATGCGGTCGCGTTCACTGGCCGGTATGGCCTGGAGCGCGGTGTTGATGATCGCGAGCAGTTGCGGATTGTCGGTATGCACGGCAAAGCTGAAACCGTGGGCTTCCTGTTTGCCGAAATTGGCCATGCGAATGTTGTTCAGATAGCCCTTGTTGATCATGTAGTGGGTGGAGATGGTATCGCCCAGAAACACGTCGGCCTGATCGAAAGCCACCGCATTGATTGCGTTTTGATAGGAAGGGTAGGACGTCAGGATGGCCTTGGGGTACAGCGCCTTGACTTCCTCCTGCGGCAGATAGTGATAGACCATGCTCAGGCGCAGACCGGCCAGGCCCTCGGTAAGCGTACGGGTCTCGTCTTCACGGGTGACCAGTACCGGCTGATCGATGGCATAGGGGATTGAAAGCAGAATGTCTGGATTACTGGCCTCGAAACCGTTGGCCGTACCGAGCATATCGACCTGTCCGGCTATCAGTGCGCGCAAGGCGGCTTCCCGTGAGGCAAAGCGCTTGACCCGGATTGGTAAACCGACAGCCTGTGCGAGGAGGCCGGCGTAGTCGGCGGTAAAACCTTCGTAATCGCGGCCGCTGGCGGTCATGTCGAACGGCGGATAATCCGGTGCGGAGGTGCCCAGTCTCAGTTCGCTGCGAGTCTGTAACCATTGCCGTTGCGCGGGCTGCAGAGAAATGGACAGCGCTTCGTGGCTCGAACGGCTGCGCAGCACATAATCTTGCGCTGTGACGAGGTCGGCATAGGCCTGATGAGTCAGGCACAGGCTCGCACACAATATGACGAGATAGATCTTCAAACGACTGGGCATTCAGGCTCTCACACTAGCGCGTTGCGTTTGGCCATCTCGATAAGTTCCACCAGGGATCTGGCTTTCAGTTTCTGCATCAAGCGTTTTTTGTAAGTGCTGACGGTTTTGTTACTGAGAAACATGCCTTTGGCAATTTCCTTGTTGGTACGCCCCTGTGCAAATAACTGCAGGACCATGAGTTCGCGGTCATTCACGGCTTTGAATAATTCCAGTTCGGCGTAACGTACATCGTCACTGCGTACCGGATTCAATGCCTGACTTGGGAAATAGTTGTAACCGGAAAGTACCGCTTTTATGGCGCTGACCAGTTCACTCAAGTCTTCTTCCTTGCACACATAACCGGACGCGCCGGATTGCATGCAGCGAATACCGAACAGTGTCGGGCATTGCGCCGTCAGTACCAGGGTCTTGAGCGGAGTGCCCATGGCGTTGAAACGGGCGAGGACTTCCAGACCGTCGAGCTTGGGGATGCTGATATCGAGGATGATCAGGTCGGGCATGCATTCGCGAACCATCTGCATGGCATCGACCCCATTATCGGTTTCGCCGACGACCCTATAACCTTCATGCTCGAGCAGCATTCGAACGGCAAGTCGGATGACGGGGTGATCATCGACAATAAAAACGGAGTTCATAATCAAATCCCATACGTGCGCGAATAAAGCGCGCACCTTAGCTCAGATAAATGAGCGGCCGCATGAACTCACATGGCTCTAGCAGCAATATAGGATAAGTCCTACACACTAAAGGGGAATTGACTACGACCAAACTCAATGTCGCGTAAGGAGGTGTTTAGAGTATTTGTTTATCTGAATGTTTTAAGTTGCTTGTAGAGTATTGAAGAAACAGCGTTTGTCTGTGTTGTTTTGAAGTTAAACGGATTACGTTTGGTCTGCGCGGTCATTGAGTACCGCAGAGCCGCGTTAATGGATCAGGCACTCAACCGGGCAGTCGCGCTGACCCGGTTGAGGAAGGTGCCCCGTCAGTGGCTGGAGCGCCCGGTCATTTCCAGCGCCATGTCACTGGCGTAGCTGTCGGTCATCCCGGCGATAAAGTCGATCATGCGCAGGAACGAGGTGTGCAGCGGCCCGTGGGGGTCGGGTGCATTGTTGCCCAGCAGATCAAGGATGCGTCGGCTCTTGAACGACGGCGTGCGTCCGCCATGTTGTTCGAGTGCCGCACCGCAGAACGCGTTGAGGAGGATTTCCAGCGTGGTGTAGGCGCCGATTTCATGCAGCGTCTTGCGCTTGTCCTGGAAGATTTTCTTGCGAGCGATGTCCTTGGCGTTGAGCACGCAGCGTTTGGCCGGGCCGTGCATGTGTTCCACCAGGTCGCCGTGCAGCGTGCCGGCGAGCAGCGCGTCCTGTTGCTCGACGAATGCCCGGGCGGCAGCATTGGTCAGGTGCTCGATGGCCTTGCCGCGCAGGATCGCCAGTTTGCGTCGGCGCGAATCCTGCGGGCCGAGCTGGCGATAGGTTTCCGGCAGGTCGTCACCCACAAGGCCGAGCAGCAGCGATTCGACTTCCGCGTATTCCAGCAGCTCCATTTCCAGGCCGTCTTCGAGGTCGATCAACGCATAGCAGATGTCGTCGGCCGCCTCCATCAGGTACACCAACGGGTGCCGCGCCCAGCGCTGGTCTTCCAGTTGTGGCAGGCCGAGTTTGTGGGCGATCTGCTCCAGCAGCGGCAATTCACTCTGGTAGCAGCCGAACTTGTGTTTCTTGTAGCCAAGCGAGTCGGCGTGACGGGCCGTCCACGGATACTTCAGATAGGTGCCGAGGGTGGCGTAGGTGAGTCGGGTGCCACCGTCGAACTGGTGATACTCAAGTTGAGTCAGCACGCGAAAACCTTGCGCGTTGCCTTCGAAATTGAGGAAGTCACCGCGCTCGGCTTCGCTCATGCCGTCGAGCCAGCCGCGCCCGGCCGCCTGCTGGAACCAGTGGCGAATCGCGTCTTCCCCGGAATGACCGAACGGTGGATTGCCGATGTCATGCGCCAGGCAGGCCGATTGCACGACCATGCCCAGGTCGCTCGGGTCGCACCAGTCGGGCAGGGCGCTGCGCAAGGTTTCACCGACGCGCATGCCCAGCGAACGGCCGACGCAGCTGACTTCCAGCGAGTGGGTCAGACGGGTGTGGATGTGGTCGTTACTCGATACCGGGTGCACCTGGGTCTTGCGTCCCAGGCGGCGGAAGGCGCCGGAGAAAATGATGCGGTCGTGGTCTTTGTGGAACGGGCTGCGGCCCAGCTCTTGCGGGCTGTGCAGCGGTTTTCCAAGGCGTTCGCGGTTAAGCAGGGTCTGCCAATCCAAGGCTGGTTCTCTCCGTCGGTGACTGGAATGATCAATGCCCTAGCTTCCCGGTTCGGCCACGCCCCTGCAAGCGGAACTACAAGCCGGCTGCATCAATGTCGATCAGCAGCAGGCGTTCGCCGTTGTCGAAGAACTGGCCGGCGGTCAGGCAATACTGGTTGCTGGTGGCATCGCGGTAGGTGCTGGACAGGGTCAGGCGCCGCTCCTCCCAGCCTTCGGCGAGCAAATGATAGAAGTACGGACGCCATGACCAGTTGTGCCCCAGGTAGCGGTTGTCGGCGACCCAACGGTTATGCCGCCATTCAAGGTTGGGCGTGAGTTGGGTGCCATGCCGGTCGCATTGGTAGAACCGCAGCAACCACGGGAAGGCTTCGAGTTGCGGCAGCGCACTCAGCGGCGCGTGGGCCTGAGCCCAGCTCTGGAGGATCGACATCAGTTCGCCGAGCTGCTGGCGCATCTGCATCAAGCGCCCGCGTTCGGCCAGCTTCTGCCGCACGTACCGCTGACGCAGTTCGGCGAAGCGCTGCACGAAGGCATCGGTCGGATAGAAGGCTTCCTGCGCCCGGGCGAACAGCAAACCCTGAACGTAACGTGATCCGCATTCCAGGGCGAAATTCAGCTGCGCTTCGGTCTCCACGCCTTCGGCAATGATCCAGCAGCCGGTTTTCTCAGCCATTTGCGCCAGTGCCTTGACCACCTCGCTGCTCGGCCCGCCCAGCGCCGCCGCCTGGAACAGGCGCATGTCGAGTTTGAGGATGTCCGGCTGCAACGCCAGCACCCGATCGAGCTGCGAGTAACCGGCACCGAAATCATCAATGGCAATCCGCGCGCCGGCCTCACGATAACGGCCGACCACGTCGGTCAGACGCTGACTGTTGCCACCCAGCTCAGTGATCTCGAACACGATGCGTTGCGGATCGACGCCGTGTCGCAGCATTTGCTTGAGACTGGGCAGGGGCTGATCCGCGCGCAGGCGACTGATCCAGCGCGGCGACATGTTCAGGCTCAGAAACCATTCGGCAGGGGCTTCATGCAGTCGGCTCAGGGCGTGGTCACGGATCTGGCGGTCGAGGCGGCGCAGGGCGATGGCAGGTGTGCGCGGGTCGGCGAACAAGGGCCCGACCGAGGCCAGTTGGCCGTCAGGCTGGCGCAGTCGACCGAGAGCTTCGACGCCTGCAATTCGTCCGGTGGCGGTATCGATGAAAGGTTGAAAGCAGGCGAGCGGTTGCCCGTCGATCACGGGGCCTCCTTAGTTGTTCTTGTTCGGGGTAAACCCTGCCGGCCGGATAGGCGTGCGGGATTGAACCTCGGGGTGAGGAGGTTCAATCCCGGATATTGCAAGAATGCAGCCAGATACGTCGGTTCAGCGTTTGCCCGAACTCTGCATCACCAGTCTGATCAGCGGCCCGAGGCTGGTGCCCAGACGGATCAGCCGGGTCAACCCGCCGACGCCGCCGCTTTTTGCGCCTTTGCCGGTAATGAAACCCAGCAGGGTGACGGCGGCCACGCCCCATAGCGGCGCATGCTTGATGCCGAAGCCGTCTTGCAGGTTTTGCTTCATCCCCCGCATGCGCTGCAAGGGTTGCAGCACTTGCCCTGCTTCGTGGCGGATTTCCTGACGATGCATTTCCATGCGCAGGCGGATCAGCGCCTTGCGCATTTCCCGGCGCGAGCTGTTGTGTGGCAGTTCAGGCAGGCTCATGGCAGCAGGCGCTCCCGATCGTTGGCCAATTCTTCCAGGGTGCCGTGGAAGGGCGAGGATTCATCGAAGACCGCAGCCTTCAGACGCAATCCACAGAACCCCGCCGCCAGGACGTAGAACACGCACAGACCGATGATCCCGGCCAGGCGATAAGTGTCCCAGAGCAGGATCAACACCAAGGCAGACAGGCCGATCAGCAACAGCAGCGCAAACACCAGCGCCAGCCCTGCGAACAGCAACAGGCTGACGGTGCGTGCTTTCTGTTCCTGCAGCTCGATGCCGAACAGTTCGACATGGCTGTGCAGCAGGCCGAGAACAGCTGCGCCCAGGCGCCGCGTGGAGGAGGTGGTGCCCGACCCCAGGCCGGATTCGCCGATCGACATGATCAGCGCCGAGTGGCCAGCAGGCCAATCAGGAAGCCCACCCCGGCGGCGATGCCCACCGACTGCCAAGGATTGGCGGACACGTAGTCTTCGGTGGCGGTGACCGCCGCTTGACCGCGATCGCGCAGGGTGTCTTCGGTCAGCTTCAGGGTTTCCCGGGCGCGCAACAGGCTGTCGTGGATCTGATCACGCAGCTCATCGGCCTGATCGCCCGCGAGGGACGCGGTGTGTTCGAGCAACCGTTCGGTATCGGCCACCAGAGTCTGGAAGTCGTTCATCAGGATTTCTTGAGCAGTCTTTGCCTTGATGCTGGCCATGGGTGGATCTCCGTAAGTGACGTCTGAAGCGTTCGAGTATGAGCCTTGCGCGAAGGTTCAGTACAAATGACTGGTACAGCTTTTGCTATGTCGTGGTGCGTCCTGCCGTCGCCGTGCGCTGTTGCCGGGCGTGCATGCAGCAAAACCTTAACTCAAATAATCCTGGTTCGTGTCAGGACATCCACCTTGTGCGCCAAAGCGGTTCATCGCAGCGTCGCTGCGCAGACCGACCGGTCGCAACTTGGTGCATGGATTGTCCGCGCGAACCGCTTTGGTGCCTTTTTAGCCTTCAGGTCTGCCTCTTTATGGAAAATCTGCAAAGCGCTGTGGAAACACTGGTTCACAGTTCCAACACGTTGTTCATTCTGATCGGTGCGGTGATGGTGCTGGCGATGCATGCCGGTTTCGCCTTTCTTGAAGTCGGCACGGTTCGCCAGAAAAACCAGGTCAACGCGCTGTCGAAAATTCTCAGTGACTTTGCGGTCTCGACCCTGGCCTATTTCTTTATAGGCTATTGGATCTCCTACGGGGTGACCTTCATGCAACCGGCGGCGGTGCTGAGTGCCGATCACGGTTACGGTCTGGTGAAATTTTTCTTCCTGCTGACCTTCGCCGCGGCGATCCCGGCGATCATCTCCGGCGGGATTGCCGAGCGCGCGCGATTCGTTCCGCAACTGTGTGCAACGGCGCTGATCGTGGCGTTCATCTACCCGTTTTTCGAGGGCATGATCTGGAACGGCAACTACGGTCTGCAAGCCTGGCTGACCGCGCGCTTTGGCGCGGCGTTCCATGATTTCGCCGGATCGGTGGTGGTGCATGCCATGGGTGGCTGGCTGGCGCTGGCGGCGGTATTGCTGCTCGGTCCGCGTAACGGGCGTTATCGCGATGGGCGTCTGGTAGCGTTCGCACCGTCGAGCATTCCGTTTCTGGCGCTGGGTTCGTGGATTCTGATTGTCGGCTGGTTCGGCTTCAACGTGATGAGCGCACAGACGTTGCAAGGCGTCAGCGGTCTGGTTGCAGTCAACTCGCTGATGGCCATGGTCGGCGGCACGGTGGCGGCGTTGATTGTCGGGCGCAATGACCCGGGCTTCCTGCACAACGGCCCGTTGGCCGGACTGGTAGCGATCTGCGCCGGTTCCGACCTGATGCATCCGGTGGGTGCCTTGGTCACCGGCGCGATTGCCGGTGCGCTGTTTGTCTGGTGCTTTACCGCCGCACAAGTCAAATGGCGCATCGACGATGTGCTCGGTGTCTGGCCGTTGCACGGTTTGTGCGGGGTGTGGGGCGGGATCGCCTGCGGCATCTTCGGCCAGACTGCGCTGGGTGGTCTCGGCGGCGTCAGCCTGATCAGCCAGGTGATCGGCACCGCGCTGGGTGTGTTGGTGGCGTTGCTCGGCGGCTTCGTCGTCTACGGTGTGATCAAGGCCTTGCACGGCCTGCGCCTGAGTCAGGAACAAGAGTATTACGGCGCTGACCTGTCGCTGCACAAGATCGGCGCGGTGAGTCAGGACTAGGCTTCCTTGTCTTCGGCGCCGGGATAGAACCCGTGCAGCAGGCGATAGCGGTCGATGCGCACTTGATCGATCTGCTCCTGCACCTGATGCGCCGGCAGGCCGAGCATGATCAAGGCGTGGGAGGCGAGCATCAGGCTCGATTCCAACAGTTCCGGCACCACTTCGGTGGCGCCGGCCGCTTTGAGTTCAGCCCATTGGCTGTCGTCGCGGGTGCGCACCAGAATCGGGATCTGTGCATTGAGCCGGCGCGCTTCCTTGAGAATTCGCAAGCTGACATCGCTCTGATCCACGGCGATCACCAGCAGCCGCGCGCGCAACAGTCCGACCGCGGTCAGCAGGTCGCCGCGTGACGAGTCGCCGTAATGCACCTCGCTTTCGCCGGACGCGGCTTCCTGCACGCGCACCGGATCGTTGTCCAACGCGATATAAGGCTGATTGGCATTGCGCATGAAGCGGCCGATGGACTGGCCGACTCGGCCGTAGCCACAGATCACTACGTGTTGATCCAGACCGGCATTGAGGGCGCTGATTACCTCGATTTGTGCCTCCTGGTTCGGCTTGCGGTGCAGGCGTGCGGCGATTTTCGGCGCGGCGCGCAACAGCAACGGTGTCAGCAGCATCGAGCAGAATGTTGCCGCGAGCAGCAGGGCGCCCAACTCGGCAGGGAGCAATTGGTTCTGTTGCATCTGCGCCATCAAGGCGAAGCAGAATTCCCCGCCCTGCGCCAGGGCCAGGCCGCTGCGCCAGGCGGTTTCATGATCGCTGCCGCGCCACTTGATCAGGAGTGCGACGACCGTGCCTTTGATTAGCATCAGGCCGAGGGTCAGGCCGAGAATCAGCACGCTGTGACTGATGAACAGTTGCAGGTCGATCAGCATGCCGATGCTGACGAAAAACACCCCGAGCAGGATGTCGCGAAACGGCCGGATGTCGGCCTCGATCTGATGGCGATAGTGGCTCTCGCCGAGCAGCATCCCGGCCAGAAATGCGCCAAGGGCAGGGGACAGGCCCAGCAGGTGCGTCAGCCATGCGGTCAGCAGCACAATCACCAGCGCCAGCAGCACGAACAATTCCGCCGAGCGCGACGCGGCCACCTCATGGAACAGCCGTGGCAGCAGCCAGCGGCTGGCCAGCAACAGACCGAAAAACAGCACCACGGTCTTCACCAGCGTCAGCGGCAAGGCCCAATACCAGGCTTGCGCGCTGCTCCCGGCGAACACCGGCACCAGGGTCAGCAACAACACCGCGACCACGTCCTGAAACAGCAAGACCCCGACCGCGTTCTGCCCGTGGCTGCTGAACACTTCGCCCAGGCTGCTCAACTCCTTGGTGACAATCGCCGTCGACGACAACGACAGCCCGGCGCCGAGCAACATTGCCGGGGCCAGCGGCATGCCCAGCAGGATCAGCACCAGCCCGAGCACCCCGGTGCTGAGCAATACCTGCTGGCTGCCCAGGCGAAACACTACCTGGCGCAGCGCGATCATTTTCGACAGGGAAAACTCCAGGCCCAGTGAGAACAGCAGGAACACCACGCCCAACTCGGCCACATCCGGCAGGTGTTCGCTCTCGTTGACCCAGTTGAACGCGGTCGGTCCCACCATCAGGCCCACGCAGAGATAGCCCAGCACCGGCGGCAAGCGCAGGCGGCGGAACAGGGCAATCATCACCAGGGATGAGGCGAGGATGATCAACAGGTTGGCAAACACAAGACACTCCGATGTCAGGCTCAGGCTTCTCAAGCGTAGAGGCAAAAAGCCCGGGAGCATCGCCTGATTGGCTTTTCCGTGGACTGATTTGCGTCAGGGTTTTGCGTGTTTCCCGCCGTGTTCGGGTCTTCGGGCAGCAGTCGCTCGACGGGTTTTCGAGGCAGGCCTAGAATGAACGCTCACTTTTCCGGTTGAGCGATCATGCCTCCTGAATGTCAGTTGTTCGGCACCTTGGGATGCCATTTGTGTGAGTTGGCAGAAGCCGAACTGATGCCGCTTGTCGAGCACGGTCTGCTGGTCGAACTGGTGGACATCGCTGAAAGTGAGCCGTTGGTTGAGGCTTATGGGCTAAGAATTCCGGTACTGCGCCGAATTGATACCGGGGCCGAGTTGGACTGGCCTTTCGACGCCGATCAAGTGGTTGCTTTCCTGCGTTGATCCTCGTTCCGCTGGTCACTCCTGCACAGGCAGTCCTTGGCACTCTAGGGTTTATTCGGTTACTGTATGTTCATACAGTAATTGGAAAGACCTGCTGCTTTTGATGACTTGAGCAGGTGAATCCGGCAGTCAGAGGGACGAACCGTGGTCAATGTCGAACAGTTGAAGAACAGCGTGAACCGGATGTCGGTTGACGTGGTGCGCGAGGCGGTCCTCGAGTTGCGCCTGGACGGGCTGGTCACGGAGGGCAAGACGCCTTTCAACAAACTGCATTTCAACACCTGTTTTGCCGAGATCGAGGCGCTGTTCCAGCGTGCCGGTTATCACAAGCAGCTGGATGTGGTCGGTTATCAGGGCTTGCTGTACGCCTTGTATGACCCGGGGCGCTGGGAGGCGGTCGATGTGCTGCGCTGGCTCAAGGAGTTCACCGAAGCCGCGGCGCTCAAGTCGATTCCGGCCTGAGCGGGCCGCAGATTCTGCGCTAGGTTCGTTGCGCTCAGTGTTGGATAATGCCGGCCTGCATTGAGGGTTCGAATTTCCGTATGTCCACACCAACATTTTCCGCTGCTCAGAATCAGGCCAGCACCCTTTACCTGCCTCCGGGTGCGTGGCTTACCGTGCTGGATTGCCTGTGTGAGCATTTCAGTGCGATCAGCCGGGAGCAATGGCTGGACAGAATCGCCCGGGGCCGGGTGCTGGATGGTCAGGGGCAGCCGATTGCGGTGGATCTGCCGTACAAGGAAGGCCTGCGCATTCACTACTTCCGCGAAGTGCCGGATGAAAAGCCGATTCCGGTGCTCGAGTCGATCCTGTATGCGGACGAGCATCTGGTGGTGGCGGACAAACCGCATTTTCTGCCGGTGACACCGGCCGGTGAATACGTCGAGCAGACGTTGCTGCGCCGTCTGATCCGTCGCCTCGATAATCCGCATCTGGTGCCACTGCACCGCATTGACCGGCACACGGCGGGGCTGGTGATCTTTTCCGCCAACCCGCAAACCCGCTCGGCTTATCAGTCGTTGTTCCCGACCCGGCAGATCGATAAACGTTATGAAGCGATCGCCCGTGCGCTGCCGGAACTGGAATTTCCCCTGGTGCACAAAAGTCGCCTGATCGACGGCGAACCGTTCTTCCGCATGCAGGAAGGCCCAGGTGTCGCCAATACTGAAACGGCGGTGGAAGTCCGGGAAAAGAATGGTGATCTGTGGCGCTACGGCCTGTACCCGGTGACGGGCAAGAAGCATCAGCTAAGGGTGCATATGACCGCGCTAGGGGCGAGTATCTGTAATGATCCGTTCTACCCGGATGTGTTGAAAGACGTTGAGGATGACTATGCCAATCCGTTGAAGCTGTTGGCACAGGGGCTGCGGTTTGTCGACCCGGTGACCGGCGAAGAACGCGAGTTCGAAAGTCAGATCACCCTGCAGTGGTGACGCCATTCACTTTCCCCGCACCCATGAAAAAGCCCGCATTGATGCGGGCTTTTCTGTATCCGGTGTCGACGTAAAGCTTACAGCTCTTTAACGGTACGAACCTGATCCTTGTTGATGCGGGTCTCTTTGCCGTCGAGTTGTTTGAACTCGTAGAAGCCCGAATCTTCATCGTATTTCGGGGTGTCGACGGCCTGGATTTCGCGACCGTCATTCAAGGTGATCACTGTTGGCGACGAGCAACCAGCGAGAGTTGCCAGGCCCAGTGCGAGCATGAAAGTGGCGAGGGTCCGTTGAGTCATGGGTGTGTCTCCGAATGGGAATACTTTGGTTACTGAGCTTGAGACGTGTACAAGGCGTGAGAGTTCCTTGAATGCTGTCAGTCTGACACAGTGTTATGCGCATTTAACAGTTCGGGGGTGTTCAGGTTGGCCAGGCGCGGGTCATTGTCGGGGCATTGCAGGGCCGTCGCGCCGAGGTTGCGCATGACCCGGCCAGGGCTGCGTTCGCCGGTATTCCAGGCGGTTTCGAACACGGGCAGCAGCGCGACCGGAATCACACACAGCAGCGGTTCCCAATGGTCATCGTGACGCAGCATTAAAGGTTTGTCAGGAAACTGGCCGGCGGTTTCACGCATGTCCTGCAGCAGTGCTGCGTCGATTCGCGGCACATCGCAGGGCAGCACCAGCAGGTGCGGCAGACGGGCGGCTTTGAGTCCGGCAAGGATACCGGCCAGAGGACCGGGAAAATCGCCCTCTTCATCGCTGACCAATTGATCGGCGTACGCGGCATAACGCTCACGATTGCGATTGCAGGAGATGATCAGATCGTCAGTCAGCGGCCGGACCTTGCGCTGCAAGTGCGCAATCAGCGGCTCACCCTGCCACTCGATCAGCCCTTTGTCCTGGCCACCCATGCGCTGGCCGCGTCCGCCTGCCAGGAGCAAAATGGAACAAGGGGGCAATGGCGTATTCGAGGTCATGGCAGCTCTCCAGCAGGGCGGCGAAAAATTCGGGCGCTGTGATATAACACCGGGCTGTTTCTCCTACAACTGGACGAGCCTAATGAAAGCCAAGGCCGATGTACCTTTTGCGCCGCTGAACATTGCGGTGCTGACTGTCAGCGATACCCGAACCCTGGAAACCGACACATCAGGCCAGGTCTTCGTCGACCGTCTGACCGCTGCCGGCCACCGTCTGGCCGAGCGGGTCCTGCTCAAAGATGATCTGTACAAGATCCGCGCGCAAGTTGCCCACTGGATTGCCGAGGACGTGGTGCAGGTTGTGTTGATTACCGGCGGCACCGGTTTTACCGGGCGTGACAGCACGCCTGAAGCCGTGGCTTGTCTGCTCGACAAGCAGGTTGACGGATTCGGTGAACTGTTCCGCCAGATCTCGGTGGCTGATATCGGTACGTCAACCGTGCAGTCGCGAGCTCTGGCCGGTCTGGCCAATGGCACGCTGGTGTGCTGCCTGCCAGGTTCAACCAATGCGGTGCGCACCGGTTGGGACGGGATTCTCGCCGAACAGCTGGACTCTCGGCATCGCCCATGCAATTTCGTACCTCACCTGAAACAGGCAGCGCCTTGTGAATCCCGTGGGTAAGCCGGGCAAGACTGGCAGTCTGATGCCTGTCGAGGAAGCGCTGGCCTGCCTGCTGGAAATGGCTGACGCTTCGCCGATTGTCGAGCGCGAGTTTCTGCCGTTGGCTGATGTAGAGGGGCGGGTGCTGGGCGACGACCTGATTTCGACTCTGGATCTGCCGCCCTGGCCAAACAGCGCCATGGACGGTTATGCCCTGAATCTGGCGGACTGGACCGGCGAACCGCTGCCGGTCAGCCAGAAAGTGTTCGCCGGGCAGGCACCTGAGCCATTGAAGCCCGGTACCTGCGCGCGGATCTTCACCGGTGCGCCAGTGCCAGCCGGGGCCGATTGCGTGGAAATGCAGGAGAACGCCGAGGTTCTGACCGACGGCAGCGTGCGCTTCATCGAAACCCTGAGTGTCGGTCAGAACATTCGCCCGCAGGGGCAGGAAACCACTGTCGGTGAGTTGATCCTGGCGGCAGGTACCCGACTGGGACCGATCGAGCAAGGTCTGGCGGCGTCGCTGGGGTGTGCCGGCCTGAATGTTGTACGCAAGGTGCGAGTCGCGGTGCTGTCCACCGGCGATGAACTGGTCGAGCCGGGTCAGCCGTTGGGGCCGGGGCAGATTTACAACAGTAATCGGGTGGTGTTGTGCAGTTGGTTGCAGCGCCTGGGTTGTGAGGTGATTGATGCCGGCATTCTTCCGGACGATCTGGCCACTACGCGGGCGCGTTTGGGCGACTTGCAGGATGTCGACCTGATTCTGTCGACCGGCGGCGTTTCGGTGGGCGAAGCGGATTTTCTTGGCATCGCGTTGAGGGAAGAGGGCGAGCTGGCGCTGTGGAAACTGGCAATCAAACCGGGCAAACCGCTGACCTTCGGCCATTTTCGCAAAGTGCCGGTCATCGGCCTGCCGGGTAACCCTGCTTCGACTCTGGTGACCTTTTCTCTGCTCGCGCGGCCCTATTTGCTGAGGCGTCAGGGCGTACAGGATTCAGAACCTCTGAAGTTTACGGTGCCGGCAGGCTTCGTCTGGCCTGTGGCCGGCAATCGGCGCGAATACTTGCGCGGTCGACTCGAACAAGGGCGGGCAGTCATTTACCGCAATCAAAGTTCCGGTGTGCTGCGCAGTGCGGCCTGGGCGGATGGCCTGGTAGAAGTGCTGGAAGGCCGTACGCTGGCAGAAGGCGATGAGGTTGGGTTCATTCCATTGAGCGACCTGCTCGGCTGATCCGCGCCTGGTGACTGCAGGCTCGACCGATACCGAGTCGATGCCTGCATTTCTCCGTCAATGGCTCATCAGTGTGACCAACTGATCGAACCGGCTGTTGGCAACCCATCCCAACAGTCCCAAGACCACCGCTGTAGCACCCGCCGAATAGGCGAGACGGTGCTTGATGGTCTTTACATCCCCGCGGACTTCGTCCATATCGCGACGAATGTATTTGAGGTGGGTTTCCAGTTCGGTCACGCGCGGTTCCATATCAACTTCTCCAGCGGTTCTGGCGTTTTTTTTGAAATCGGATTTGTGACTGGTGCGACTTTCACCGAGAGGGACAATCGGACTAGTTGGAATTTTGGCTTCATGGCTGGACATGGAAATGTCCATCGGCTGTTTCAAATGTAAGCGCGCTGGCCTTCCCGTCATTCCAACTGTCACCAGCACCGAGGGTGTATCCACTCATTACCTGCACGTCCTTGTGTTGTTAAATCGAAGATTGATACCACCTGCACACGGTGAATCAATGATCGAGTCTGGTCAATTGAGCCGATTCCTCACATATCGTAAGAAAAAATACCGCTGTGTAGGACTGCAACAGGCAATCGTTTGAATTAAATGGAATTGCCATGGCTTTTTTGCGGGTGCCAGAGGTCAAGATGTTTCATACCGATTCAACCGTGGGGAGTGACCGTTATGAGTGAGCGCAGGGCGCTGTTGATTTTGCATGGCAAGCAGGCACTCAATGAGGCGGTGCGCGCCGCCGTCGAAGCAAAGCGCGAGCAGGGCTGGGAGCTGGCAGTGCGTCTGACCTGGGAGGCGGGTGACGCTCAGCGTCTGGTGGAGGAGGCACTGGCAGGCGGTTATCGGCAGATCATCGCCGGGGGTGGTGATGGTACGTTGCGGGATATCGCTGAAGCCCTGGCGGCGCATGCGCACAAGGCCAGTCTGGTGCTGCTGCCGCTGGGCACGGCCAACGACTTTTCCCGCGCGGCGGGGATCCCGCTGGAGCCGGCCGAGGCACTTGAGCTTCTCGATGTACCGCCGCGTGATATTGATCTGGGCGAAGTTGGCGGGCAGATTTTCCTCAACATGGCCACCGGTGGTTTCGGTAGCCAAGTGACGGCCAATACGTCCGAGGATCTGAAAAAAGTGTTGGGCGGGGCCGCCTATCTGTTCACCGGTTTATCGCGCTTCAGTGAGTTGCACGCGGCCTATGGCGAACTGCAGGGGCCGGACTTTCACTGGCGTGGCGAGCTGCTCGCGTTGGGTATCGGCAACGGCCGCCAGGCGGGCGGTGGACACGTATTGTGCCCGCAGGCGCTGGCGGATGATGGCCTGTTGGACATCAGCATTCTGCCCGCGCCACAGGAGTTGGTGGGCACGCTGAAGAATCTGCTCAGCGATGGTTTCGGCCTCGATAACATGTTTGTGCGCGCCCGCTTGCCCTGGGTCGAAATCAAGGTCGCCGAGGGCTTGAGCATCAATCTTGACGGCGAGCCGCTGACAGGCGAAAACCTGCGCTTCGAGGCCCGTCCGAGAGCATTGCGGGTGCACTTGCCCGAGCATTCGCCGCTGTTGGGCGTTAACTGCTCGATCAGTCGTCCAGGCTGATGATCTGCTCGCGTACCGCGAACAGTACCAGGCCCGCCACGTCGTAGATCTGCAGGCGTTTCATGATCTGCGAACGATGGGTTTCGACGGTCTTGATGCTCAGGCCCAGACCGTTGGCGATTTCCCGGGTGGATTTGCCGCGTACGATCAACCGCAGGATCTCCAGCTGGCGTGCCGTCAGGTTGTGCGAGTCGGCCACTTCCGGCTGGTTTTTCTGCGTGCGGGTCAGCGCCTGATTGATCACGGTGTGGGCGATCGCCGGGCTCAGGTAGCGTTCGTTGTTGCGCAGGGCTTCGAGGGCATGTTCAAGCTCGGTGGCCGTCGTGTCCTTGAGCAGATAACCGTGCGCCCCGGATTCCAGTGCCTGCATGATCAGCGCCGGATCGGTATGCATCGACAGGATCAGTACCTTGCTTTGTGGCCGCACGCGCTTGAGCCGTTGCAGGGCTTCCAGGCCTCCGGTTTCCTTCATCGAGATATCCAGCAACACGATATCGGGTACCAGTTGCTCGACCATTTCGAGCAGCTGCGAGCCATCGCTGGCTTCGCCAACGACCGCGTAACCGGGAATGTCGAGCACCAGAGCACGCACGCCGGCCCTGATCAGCGAGTGGTCATCCACCAGAAGTAAGTTACAAGTCAACGCATAACCTTATTCGTACTGGCCCGCTCGAGTGCACGGGGCGCCCAGGGGAATAGTGCTTCGATTTGAGTACCTTTGCCCGGCTCGCTGATGACGTTCAGCGTGCCGCCCAACTGTTCGATCCTTTCGGCCATCCCGGCCATGCCGCGCTGTCCTTCCCGCCCCGGATCCGCAGCAGGCGCAAACCCTTGGCCATCGTCACTGATCAACAACGTCAGGCCTTGCGGCAGTCGTTGCACGCGGATCAACAGGTTGCTGGCCTGCGCGTGACGCAGAATGTTGGTGACCGCTTCCTGGGCAATGCGAAAGGCGGCGACTGCCATTTCTTCGGGAATCCCGTTGAGCCGCTGCTGGCAATCGAGGCTCCAGTGCACCGGCGTGTTGGCCAGAGTCTTGAGCAAGTGCGCACGCAGACTGGCCTCCAGCCCGAGGCTGGTCAGTTGGCGCGGATTGAGGATAGCCGACACGTCGCGCACCTTGTTCAGGGTTTCCTCAAGGGTGTCGCAGAGTGTCGAGCATTGCTCTTGCAGGTCTTGCGGCAGACGTCTTTTCAGCCATTCGCTTTGCAGCTTGGCCGCCGTCAGCAACTGACCGATATCGTCGTGCAGTTCGCGGCTGAGCCGGTGCCGTTCGTTTTCCTGGACTTCCAGCAAGCGGTCGGCGAGCTCCTGAGGCTGGAACTTGATCGATTTGCGTGACAGCCGATATTGCACCCAGACACAAGCGGTGGCGGCGATGTTCAACAGCAGCAGACCGAGCGAGAGTGGCGCCGCAAAACCGTAGGTCAGCAAGCTGCCAACGGCTGCGCTGACACACAATATGAGAGTGAACCGGCGTGCATTTTCCCGGGAGGGTGGCCATGTGGTGATTGACTTGAGGCTGGCGTACATAACGGATGGAGCCAATAGATGTTCGCTGCGGGCAGACCGGCCGGTGGCGGGCGGATCTCTGTCTGAAAATGCTGTCAATTATGTTATTGATTTTAACCGGGGTCAGTGAACGACATTTGACCGCAAACTTCGATGGATGCCTGTCACTGAATCACTGTGCCATTAAATTGAAAGCAACTAATGGCCGGCATAATACCACTTAAGATACCGTTGGTCGCGTTTGCCATATATGTCCATTGAGTCATGAAAGAGGCCATGTTGGACGTGAGTTCCATAATGGAAAAGTCGCTTTATTGTGTTCGATAGATATCGATGTTGCTCGAAGTTGATCGTTACACGGACACAGGCAAACCCTGAGGCCGCAGGAAAATTTCCGCTGGTGTCAGGTGTGATTATTTAATTCGGTTTGTCGCTGGCAGGTATGAACTATTCAATTGCGACATTCAGCGATGCGGATCAGCTATCTGGATTCGTGCAATTTCAGCACTGAATCAGGCCTGCCGTTCCGAATAAGACATGAGTGACAACGGTTGAGTCGCAAGTGACGGCTGAAATTCGCCTTGACCTACCTGGAACGCGAAGGCTTCGATCAGGGAGGTCTGTTCGCTGGCATCCAGGCTCAACTGGCCAGTGTTCTGATCGACCAGTTCGATTTGCCAGGCCATCAGGGTGAAACAGTCTTTGAGCGCATCCAGAGCCTGTGCATGCAGGTCGATATGTTCCGGCGCGTGGTCGAGCAGGCTGTGAATATGCAGGGAAAACTCGGAGATCGCCTCCAGTGCCAACGCTTCTGCACGGCTTGCAAGCTTGAGCAGGGTGCTGCGCATGCAGTCGATGGCGTCCTTGTCGTTGCTGATCAGTTGCAGGTGGCTCAGGCATTCTTCGGACTTGGCCAGGAGTGTTTCAGCTTCGACGAGAAATTCGGGGAAGCGTTGTGCCCAGTCTTTGCGGTCGATTGGCATGCTTATCTCCACAGCGTCATGTCTGATGAGGGAATGCCGTGTGTGTCGACGATCATGAATCGTCGGGAGATCGCGCCCCACCGTGCAAGTGCACTGGCTGAGGTTTTCCAGAGGGTAAGGTTCCACTGACCTGCGATCGCACACAATAGCCTGACTCCGTTCATGCAATGAGAATGGCGTCACATTAATGGCTATTGGATATTGCGAACATCAGGTTGGGCCTGATTGTTACTAGGGGATTCCCTTACACGCGGGAACCTGTGACGCCAACCGTGGTCGCGCCAGAAGAGAATGTAGCAGATGAAAACACCGAGCCAGTAAACCATGATGTTAATGTGACATCAATGCCTGTGTATGGCATTTTGATACTGATTTCTGTGGGGATCAAGAACCGCCATAAACAGCCGATAACCCCTCAATAGTGAATTCATCAGAACAAGCCCAGGAGTCATTGATGGCCGGCATTCTCGACACGGTAGACCAACGCACGCAACTGGTGGGTGAGAATCGCCTGGAAATTCTCATGTTTCGACTGGCCGGACGCCAATTGTTCGCGATCAACGTGTTCAAGGTTCAGGAAGTTCTGCAATTGCCGAAGCTGACCCTGATGCCGCAGCGCCACCCGTTTGTCTGCGGCGTGGTCAACCTGCGCGGCCAGACGCTGCCGGTGATCGACCTGTCCCAGGCGATCGGCATGCGTCCGCTGGTGCCGGGCCCGAACAGCACCATCATCGTCACCGAGTACAACCGTTCGGTGCAGGCTTTCCTTGTCGGTGGCGTGGATCGCATCGTCAACATGAACTGGGAAGCCATTCTGCCGCCGCCGACCAGCGCCGGGCGCCAGCATTACCTGACCGCGATCAGCAAGGTTGACGATCAACTGGTGGAAATTATTGACGTCGAGAAAGTCCTCGCCGAGATCGTCCCGTACAACGCCAAGGTCTCGCGTGACAAGCTCGACGATCCGGTGCTGGAACGTGCCCGCGGCCGCGAAGTGCTGCTGGTGGACGACTCCAACGTAGCGCTGTCGCAACTGCGCGACACCCTTGGCCAGCTCGGGGTGAAGATGCACATCGCCAGTGATGGCCTGAAGGCACTGAACATGCTCAAGGCCTGGGCCGATACCGGGGTGAACATGACCGACAAACTGCTGATGGTGTTCACCGACGCGGAAATGCCGGAAATGGACGGCTATCGCCTGACCACCGAGATCCGCAACGACCCGCGCCTGCGCGGCCTGTACGTGGTGCTGCACACCTCACTGTCCGGCAGTTTCAACGACTCGATGGTGAAGAAGGTCGGCTGCGACAACTTCCTCTCCAAGTTCCAGCCGGACAAACTGGTCGATGTGGTGCGTCAGCGCCTGATGCTCGATGAAGTGCCAGCCTGATCCTGACACTTCAGCCTCCTGTGGGAGCGAGCCTGCTCGCGAAGGCGGATTCCATATCGACACATGTGTTGAATGAGTTTCCGCTTTCGCGAGCAGGCTCGCTCCCACAAGGTTTGCAGTGCACAAACTCTTTTGATTCACGGATAAAGCTCGTATAGGGTGGCTTTTTTGCCCATCAGGAAGCTGGACATGCTGCGTCTGAGTGCGCTTTATCGTTACCCGTTGAAATCCGGCAAGCCCGAGATTCTGCAGTCGATTGGCCTGGATAAACTTGGCCTGGAAGGTGACCGACGCTGGATGCTGGTAGACGAGGCCAGCGGCCGCTTCCTGACCCAACGAGCCGAAGCGAAAATGAGCCAGCTGTCGGCGCTGTGGAATGCGCAGGGCGGTCTGACCCTCAGTGCGCCTGACCACTCCGCGCTGGATATCCCCTTGCCCGAGGACGATGCCGAGCTGCGCGGCGTGACCATCTGGCGTGACACCCTGCGCGTGCCGGATGCCGGTGATGAAGCGGCCCGCTGGGTCAGCGATTTCATCGGCAAGCCGACCCGTCTGGTGCAGGTGCCACTTGATCGCGCGCGCATGACGCAGGCCGGTTATGGCCGCGAGGATGATCAGGTGGCATTCGCCGACGGTTTCCCGCTATTGCTGATTGGTGAGGCGTCGTTGCAGGATCTGGTGCAAAAGGTCGGACGACCGCTGGAGATGTTGCGTTTCCGGCCGAATCTGGTGATCGAAGGCAGTGCGGCGTTCGCCGAAGATGGCTGGAAGCGCATTCGCATCGGCGCTGTCGAATTCCGGGTGGTCAAGCCATGCTCGCGCTGCATCCTGACCACCATCGATCCGCAGACCGGGGAGCGCAGTGCCGATCGCGAACCGCTGGCGACCTTGCAGAAGTACCGCGCCCAGGCCGATGGCGCGATGTTCGGGCAGAATCTGGTCAACGACAGCAATGGTCGACTGGAAGTCGGTATGCCGGTGGAAATCCTCGAATAATCGAGGCCAGAAATGAAAAATGCCCGTGTCCATGGACACGGGCATTTTTTTGCACCGGGAAAAGCCGTGGGCTTAGCCGCGGTATTCGCACAGGTAAGCGGTATCAACAGCGACTTTCAGCTGGAACTTGCTGTTGGCCGGTACGTTGAACTGGCTGCCGGCAGCGAAGGTTTCCCAGTCGCTGCTGTCCGGCAGTTTGACGGTCAGTGCGCCGGAGACCACGTGCATGATTTCGCGCTGAGCGGTGCCGAATTCGTATTCGCCCGGGGCCATGACGCCGATGGTCGCCGGACCTTCAGCGGTGCCAAAAGCGATCGACTTGACGGTGCCGTCGAAGTACTCGTTGACTTTGAACATGGGCGATTCCTCTTGAATGGGGCTTAAAAGGGTTAAAAAAGGGCCGGCCAGTATGCACAAGGCTCCCGGCGCCGTCACCTGCCCGGGGCGTGTCCGGCGAGTTCTCGCCCTGACTTCAGAGTGGCAAGACCAGCGGCAGCAACCGCGCAGTGTTGCGCGCATCTTCCAGGGCCCGATGCTGTTGACCGCTGAACTGCATGCCGGCCAGTTGCAGCGCGCCGTTCAGGCCCAACGGTCGTTCCAGTCGCCGCGCCTTGGCAAAGCGCTGTTTGAGGTTCATGTGCTGCACCCGGCTCAGTACGCTGTCGAGTTGCAGGCGTTGCCACTCCTGGAGCAATTGCTTGCGGTCGTAATCGCCCCAACTGGCCCAGCCCTCGAGGCGCGTCTGGTGTTGCCCGAGCCAGCGTTCGAACGCCGGCCAGACCTCGCTCAACGGCTGCGCGGCGTCGATGTTGGCTTGGGTGATGTGTGTGAGCTCCCGACAGAACGGCGTCAGCAATGGCCGCCGGGTCGGTTTGACGAACCGCTGAAAGTGATCCTGCTCGCGACCGGCACGATCGACCAGCGTCGCGCCGATTTCGATGATTTCCATTTCCGTAACCGGCCAGCCACCTTCATCTGTGGTGGCTTCCAGATCAATGACCAGCCAATGGGGCATCGCAGGTTTCCTGATTTACGCGTCCTGATAGATCAGAGCGTAGTCAAACCTCGCGTTTGCGCCTGGCGACTCACTCGACCTGCAACAGAACCTGACGATTTTTTACCTGATCGCCGACCTTGACCTGCACCCGCTTGAGCACGCCGTCGATGCCGGCCTTGAGCGGATGCTCCATTTTCATTGCCTCCAACACCACCAGCAACTGACCCTTGCTGACCGTGCTGCCTTCGCTGACCAGCACGTCGACGATGGCACCGTCCATCGGCGCCTTGAGTGTGCCGGAGCTGACGCTGCTCTGACTGCTGATGAGCGCATGAGTTCGATCCTCCAGGCGCAGGCTGCCGGGGTGGGTGAACAGCCAGAGTTCTGCACCATCGACCCGATAGGCGTGACGCTGGCGCAGGCCGTCGACTTCCAGCGTCACCGCGCGCTCGTCGCAATCGATGACGGTCAGCGCCAGCGCGCGCTGCATCACGTTCACGGTGAATCGGCCAGCGCCGTCCGCAAGCAGCTGCAAGGTCCAGTCCCGTTCTTCCACACCGAGACGGTAATTGAGCGGCACGCCGGCATTGTTGCGCCAGCCCTTGAGTGGCGCACGATGCGCCCGCGCGCCAGACTGATAAAACAGCACGGCGGCGATGGCCAGTTCCTCCGCACCGGGGTCGTAGGCGTGCAGGCAAGGGTGGTCAGTGAAGTGCTGAGCAATGAATGCGGTGCTGAACTCGCCGCTGATGAACTGCGGATGTTGCAGCAGGCTGACCAGCAAACGCTGATTGGTCTGCACGCCGAGCAGCACGCTGTCCTGCACCGCGCGCAACAGTTTGCGCCGCGCTTCTTCGCGGGTGGCGCCGTGGGCAATCAGTTTGCCGAGCATCGGGTCGTAGAACGGGCTGACCCACTGACCTTCGCGCAAGCCGTGATCGATCCGCGCACCCGGAGTGACTGCCGGTTCCCAGGCCTGGACACGACCGGTTTGCGGCAGGAAATTCTGCGTCGGATCTTCGGCATACAGACGCACTTCCATGGCGTGGCCGTTCAGCGCGACCTGATCCTGAGTCAACGGCAGCGGCTGCCCTTCGGCGACGGCCAATTGCCAGGCGACCAGATCCTGCCCGGTGATCAACTCGGTCACCGGATGCTCGACCTGCAGACGCGTGTTCATTTCCAGAAAGTAGAACTGCCCACGGGCATCGAGCAGAAACTCGACGGTGCCGGCACCGACGTAATTCACCGCTCGGCCAGCCTTGAGCGCCGCTTCGCCCATGGCCTGACGCAACTCGTGGGTCATCACCGGGCAGGGTGCTTCCTCGATGACTTTCTGATGGCGGCGCTGCACCGAGCAGTCGCGCTCGCCGAGGTAGATCAGGTTGCCGCGATGATCGCCGAACAGTTGTACCTCAACGTGCCGTGGTTCGATCAGCGCCTGTTCGAGGATCAGTTCATCACTGCCGAAACCGTTCAGCGCCTCGGAGCGGGCGGTGCGCAATTGCGCCGGCAACTCGTCGCTGCTGTGCACCAGGCGCATCCCGCGTCCACCGCCGCCAGCGCTGGCCTTGATCATCAGCGGGTAGCCAATGCGCTCGGCTTCACGCAGCAGAGTGGCGTCGTCCTGCGCGGCGCCTTGATAGCCGGCGATACACGGTACGCCCGCGTCGAGCATGGCGATTTTCGACAGGCGCTTGCTGCCCATCAGTTCGATGGCGTCGGCGCTGGGGCCAATGAAGGTCAGATTGGCCGCTGCGCAGGCGCGGGCGAACCCGGCATTTTCCGAGAGGAAGCCATAGCCGGGATGAATCGCGTCGGCACCGCTGCGGCGGGCGGCGTCGAGGATCGCCGGGATGTTCAGGTAGGACTGTTGCACCGGTGCGGAGCCGATGTTCACCGCTTGATCGGCCATCTGCACGTGCAGGGCATTGGCGTCGGCATCGCTGAATACGGCAACGGTGCGATAGCCGAGGGCCTGGGCGGTGCGCTGGATGCGGCAGGCGATTTCACCGCGGTTGGCGATCAGGATTTTGTGGATGACGGGCATGTTGATCTTCCTGAGTATTTGGCGGTGGGTTGTCTGGCCTCTTCGCGAGCAGGCTCGCTCCCACAAGGAATTTGCATCGTTCACAAAACCTGTGGGAGCGAGCCTGCTCGCGAAGCTTTTAAGGGGCCCACCCAGGTTTACGCTTTTGCACAAAAGCCATGGTGCCCTCGATCCCTTCGGCCCCGGTCACCGCTTCGCTGAACCACCGCGCCGCTTCATCCAGCAATTCACTCGAAGGCTGCCCGGCACTGGCCAGCAGCAGCTTTTTGGTTGCCGCATTCGCTTCGGGCGCGCAGCACAGAACATGGTCGATCACTTCATCAAGACGTTCTGCCAGCGCCTGCGGATCCTGCTCGACAAAATGCACCAGCCCCAGACGTCGCGCCTGATGGCCATCGAAGCGTGCGGCGGTCAGTGCCAGGCGACGGGTTTCGGTCAGGCCGATGCGTTGCACCACGAACGGAGCGATCTGCGCCGGTAGCAAGCCAAGGCTGGTTTCCGGCAGACCGAACTGCGCTTGATGGTCGGCCATCGCGATATCGCTGACACATGCCAGTCCGAAACCACCACCGAGCACTGCGCCCTGTAAAACGGTGATCAGCACTTGTGGTGTGTCCTGAGCTTCTTGCAGCAGGGCTCCAAAGGCGCGGTTCAACTCGCGGTAAGCGTCGGCCCCTTGGGCACGGGCATTGGCCATGTCCTTGATGTCGCCACCCGCACAGAAATGCCCACCGGCACCGCTGAGGACCAGAGCGCGCACCCCGCGGTCATCGCGCACCGTCGCCAGCACCGCACGCAGCTCGGCGACCATTTGCAGGCTCATCGCATTGCGGCTTTCCGGGCGATTGAGGGTGATGTGCAGCACGCCGCCGTGCTGTTCCAGCAACAGCGTCTGGCAGTCGGGCAGGGCGCTCATTTCTTTTTCCCCGGCAGGATGCCCATCAGTTTGCAGATGATCCCCAGCATGATTTCGTCGGCGCCGCCGCCAATCGACACCAGCCGCACATCGCGATAGGCGCGGGCCACCGGGTTGTCCCACATGAAGCCCATGCCGCCCCAATATTGCAGACAGCTGTCGCTGACTTCACGACCGAGGCGTCCGGCCTTGAGCTTGGCCATCGACGCCAGGCGTGTGACGTCCTGACCTTTCACATATTGCTCGGTGGCCTGATAGACCAGCGCCCGCAGGCATTCGATTTCGGTCTGCAATTCGGCGAGGCGGAAGTGAATCACCTGATTGTCGATCAGCGCGTTGCCGAAGGTCTTGCGCTCCTTGCAGTACTCAATGGTGCTGTCGACGCAATATTCCAGACCCTTGATCATGTTCGCCGCGCCGAACAGGCGTTCCTCCTGGAACTGCAGCATCTGCATCATGAACCCGGCGCCTTCGTGGCCGATGCGGTTGCGCTGCGGCACACGCACGTTGTCGAAAAACACCTGGGCGGTTTCCGAGCTGCGCATGCCGAGCTTGTCCAGGTGCGAGCTGAGGCTGATCCCCGGGGTGTTCATCGGCACCATGATCAGCGACTTGTTGATGTGCGGCTTGTCGTCCGAGGTGTTGGCCAGCAGGCAGATGAAGTCGGCACTCGGTGAATTGGTGATCCACATCTTGCTGCCGTTGATCACGTAGTCGTCGCCGTCCTTGCGCGCGCTGGTCTTGAGCCCGGCGACGTCGGAGCCGGCACCGACTTCCGAGACTCCGATGCAGCCGACCTGCTCGCCGCTAATCGCGGGGCGGAGGAATTCGTCGCGCAATTCATCGGAGCCGAAGCGGGCCAGCGCCGGGGTGCACATGTCGGTCTGTACGCCGATCGACATCGGAATGCCGCCGCAGTGGATGGTGCCAAACTCTTCGGCGGCGACAATCGAATAGCTGTAGTCGAGGCCCATGCCGCCGAATTTTTCCGGCTTGGAAATCCCCAGCAACCCGAGGTCGCCGGCCTTGCGGAAAATCTCGTGGATCGGAAAGCGCCCGGCCTGTTCCCATTCATCGACGTGCGGGTTGATTTCGTGCTCGACGAATTGGCGGACGGTGCGGCGCAGTGCTTCGTGTTCCGGGGTGAAGATCATTTTTATTGTTCTCCTTGGGATCCGTGGCAGTCAGAAGCGGCTGACGCCGAAGCTGTTGGGTTGCAGCGTGCGGATGTCGGCTTCATGGCAGATATCCAGCAGGTATCCGAGCAGGGTGCGGGTATCGCGTGGGTCGATCAGGCCGTCGTCCCACAGGTTGGCGCTGCCGTAGAGCGCGGTGGACTGGCTGTCGAGTTTCTGCGCGGTGACCTGTTCGAGCATGTCGAGCATTTTCGGGTCCGGCACCAAGCCCTCTTTGAGCTGTTTGGCCTCGGTGACGATGCGCAGCACCTTGCCGGCCTGCGCGCCGCCCATCACCGCGGTGCGGCTGTTGGGCCAGGCAAAAATGAAGCGTGGATCGAGACCGCGCCCGCACATCGCGTAATTGCCGGCACCGTAGGAACCGCCGACGACAATCGTCAGTTTAGGCACTCGCGCATTGGCCACCGCTTGAATCAGTTTCGAGCCGTGTTTGATCACGCCTTGCTGCTCGGACTCGGTGCCGACCATGAACCCGGTGGTGTTGTGGAAAAACAGCAGCGGCGTCTGACTCTGGTCACACAGCTGAATGAACTGCGCGGCCTTGCTCGCCCCAGCGGGGGTGATCGGGCCGTTGTTGCCGATCAAACCGCAGGCGCGACCGTGGATTTTCAGTTGGCCGCAAACGGTGTGTTGATCGAACTCGCCCTTGAATTCAAGGAACTCAGACTCATCAGCAATCCGCGCAATGATTTCGCACACGTCGTAGGGCTTTTTCGGGTCGTCGGGGATCAGTCCGAGCAGTTCGTCGATCGGGTACAGCGGCGCCTTGTATTGCGGCTCGGGCAGCCACGGCAGTTGCTCGTTCCACGGCAGCATGCGCAGGATCTCGCGCACCAGCCGCACGCCATCGGCATCGTTCTCGGCCAGGTACTCGGCGGTGCCGGCGACTTGCGCGTGCATCTCGGCGCCGCCCAGCTCTTCATCGGTGGCGACCTCGCCCGTCGCGGCTTTGAGCAGCGGCGGCCCGGCAAGAAACAGCTTGGCCTTGCCGCGTACCACCACCACGTAATCCGACAGCCCCGGTTGATACGCGCCACCCGCCGTGGCCGAACCATGCACCACGGTAATTTGCGGCAGGCCCATGGCCGACATGCGCGCCTGATTGGCAAAGCTGCGCGCACCCTCGACGAAAATCTCCGCGGCATAGTTGAGGTTGGCGCCGCCGCTCTCGGCCAGGGTGATCACCGGCAGTTTGTTTTCCTGGGCGATCTGTTGCAGGCGCAGGGACTTTTTCAGGCCAGTCGGGGAAATGGTGCCGCCCTTGATCGCGCTGTTGTTGGCCACCACCATCGCGCGTATGCCGGACACGTAACCGATGCCGGCAATCAGGCCACCGCCGGCGGCGCTGCCATCCTTGTCGTCGTGCAGTTTGTAGCCGGCCAGGCTCGCCAGTTCGAGGAACGGTGCGCCGGGGTCGAGCAGCAGATTCAGGCGTTCACGGGGCAGCAGTTGCCCGCGCTTGTCGAATTTGGCCTTGGCTTCGGCAGCCTTGTTCAGCAGGTTCTGTTCCAGTTGCTGGACGTGCTCGATGGCCGTGAGCATCGCCGCCTGATTGCGGGCGAAGGCCTCACTGTGCGGATCGAGTTGGGACTGGATCTGCGGCATGGCTTACTCCTTGTCCTTGAGGACGTCGGGCAAGTACGCCCGATGGAAACCGTTGAACGACTCGCTGTGGCTCGCCTTGTGCAACGGCCATGCGCGGCTGCCGAGACTGGCCGCGCCATCGATTTTCAAGGTGCTGCCGCTGATGAACGCCGCCGCCGGACTGAGCAGGAAAACGATCGCCGCACTGACTTCCGATTCGGTACCGATGCGCTTGAGCGGCACATGTTCGCGCAGGGTCGGGATCACTGCTTTGAACGCGCCTTCATAAGTGTCCATGCCGCTGGACGCGATCCAGCCCGGCGCCACTGCATTGACCCGCACCCCGGCGTAACCCCATTCGAACGCGGCGGTCTTGGTGAAGTTGTCCATCCCCGAACGTGCCGCGCCGGAATGGCCCATGCCGGGCATGCCGCCCCACATGTCGGCGAGCATGTTGACGATGTTGCCACCGTGCTTGCTCATCGACTGGTTGAACACTTCCCGGGCCATCAGGAAGCCGCCGACCAGATTGGTCCGCAGCACGGTTTCGAAGCCTTTCTGATTGATCGAGGCCAGTGGCGACGGGTACTGGCCGCCGGCATTGTTGACCAGACCGTGGATCGGCCCGTGTTCGGCGATCAACTCAGTGACCAGTTGTTTCACCGCTTCCTCATCACGGATGTCGCAGGCTTGCCAGTGCGCGCGGCCACCGTCTTCGGTGATTTCAGCGGCGACCTTTTGCAGTTTTTCCGGCTTGCGCCCGACCAGCAGCACATTGGCCCCGAGCGCCGCCAGTTCATGCGCGGTGCAGCGCCCGATACCGCTGCCGCCACCGGTGACGATGATGTTCTGGCCGCTGAACAGATCGGCACGGAAAATTGACTCATAAGCCATGACGCGAATCCTCTAGTCGAGCTGTTCGGCGATGCTCTGCGGCACCGGGATCTGGATTTCCAGCAACTGCTGGGCGAAGGCCTTGCCCTGTGGATCGATACGCAGACTCGCGACACCGCCACCACCGAGGGCGTTTTCCAGCAGGAAATTCAGGCTGTGGGTGCCGGGCAGGTACCAGCGCTCGACCCGGCCATGAATCGGGTCGAGCACGTGGCTCATCCAGTCGACAATCACTGCCGGCGTCAGCGCTTCGGCGATCCACGGCAGGTATTCGGGGCGGCGCGGCAAGACGCCGATGTTGCTGTGGTTGCCCTTGTCGCCGGAGCGCGCCACCGCCAGTTTCACCAACGGCACACTGGCGTCGGCGCGGCCCTGGGGTTTCGGTGGCTGGTCGGGGGTGGGCAGATCGTGGCTGTCGAGTGGTGTTTGCGCGGGCAGGGCGCAGGGGTGCTGTTCACCGGCCATATCGACTTGCAGGGTGCAGGCGTTTTTGTCGATCAGGAACGAGAACAGGCGAATCAACGGATACACCGTCGGCCGTCCGCCGACGATGCCGGTCAGTCCCGGTGCCATTCCGGTGGCAGCCTGGGCGATTTCCCGGGAGAACAGGATCAGCGCCGGTTTCAGTGGATGGCGCACGGCGAGTTTGATCACCACCTCGCGGCTGTCCCGACGCTGGCCGTGAGGGCCGTAAGTGGCTTCGCTGCCGAGCAGTTCGATGTCGACTTCGCTGTACGCTGGCCAGCCGCGTTGGCTGAACATTTCCGAGGTCTTGTCGATGATCGCCTGGCTGACGCGCCGGGCCTTGTCCACCGCATCGATACCGGCGATCAGGCAACTGGCGGTGCAGCGGAAACCGTCCGGCCAGGTCGCGCTGACCTTGTATTTATCGCTGGGCGGCAGACCTTTGGCGCCGTGGACGTGCACGGCGTTTTTGCCTTGTTGCTGCAGTTTGACCTGAGTGAAATCGCAGACCACATCCGGCAACAGATACGCCTGCGGATCACCGATTTCATAGAGCATCTGCTCGCCAACTGTCAGCGGCGTCACCAATCCGCCGGAGCCTTCGGGTTTACTGACGATGAACTGGCCGTCGGCGCTGACTTCGACGATGGGGAAACCGATGTGTTCGTAATCCGGCACGTCGCGCCAGTCGGTGAAGTTGCCACCGGTGCATTGCGCGCCGCATTCGATGATGTGCCCGGCCAGCGCGGCCTGGGCCAGTTTGTCGTAGTCGTGCCACGCCCAGCCGAATTCATGCACCAGCGCCGCACTGACCACCGCGCTATCGACCACGCGCCCGGTGATGACGATGTCGGCGCCCAGGCGCAGGGCTTCGACGATGCCCGGTGCGCCGAGGTAGGCGTTGGTCGATACGCACATCGGCGGCAGCGGCGTGCCGTTGAACATTTCGTGGATGCCTTGGGCGGCAAGTTGCTTGAATTGCGGTTGCAGGTCATCGCCGAGCAGCACGGCGATTTTCAGCTTGACCCCGGCCTTGTCGCAGGCGGCTTGCAGGGCGGCGGCACAGGCTTTTGGATTGATCCCGCCAGCATTGCTGATGACGCGGATTTTCTGTTCAGCCAGTTGCGGCAGCAGCGGCGCGAGCACTTCGATGAAGTCCCCGGCGAATCCGGCCTGTGGGTCCTTCATACGGGCGCCGGCCATGATCGACATGGTGATCTCGGCCAGGTAATCGAACACCAGATAATCCAGCTGTCCGCCGGCCACAAGTTGTGCGGCGGCGGTACTGGTGTCACCCCAGAATGCGCTGGCGCATCCGATCCGAACGGTGGTGGGCATTTTTATCTCCGACTCAGGAACCTGCGACAGAAGTGTCTGGAGGCTACCAAGCAAGCGCTTGGTTTGTAAACCACTGAAATATCTTCTGCCCAAGCGCTTGCTTGGTTGCGGCCCGCGGCTTAAATTGCGCGCAACCCTGCGTGTTCAGGGGGCAACAGACTGATCGACTGTAGGAGAGAACGGGTGGACGAGCAAAAAGCCCTGAGGGTCATGCGCGAACTGGTCGACCAGGGCCAGTTGACCGACCCTGACAGTGCCCGCGGCAAACTGCTGCAAGTGGCGGCTCACCTGTTCCGCAACAAGGGCTACGAGCGCACGACGGTGCGTGACCTGGCGGGGGCGGTGGGGATTCAGTCCGGGAGCATTTTTCATCACTTCAAAAGCAAGGATGAAATCCTCCGTGCGGTGATGGAGGAGACCATCCGCTACAACACCGCGCTGATGCGCGCCGCGCTGGCCGAAGCCACCAATGTCCGCGAGCGGGTGCTGGCGCTGATCCGCTGCGAATTGCAATCGATCATGGGCGGCAGCGGCGAAGCCATGGCGGTGCTGGTCTACGAATGGCGCTCGTTGTCCGAAGACGGTCAGGCCCGGGTGCTGGCCCTGCGCGATGTCTACGAGGACATCTGGCTGCAGGTGCTGGGGGAAGCCAAGGAGGCCGGTTTTATCCGTGGCGATGTGTTCGTTACCCGACGTTTTCTCACCGGCGCGCTGTCCTGGACCACCACCTGGTTCCGTGCCGGCGGCAGCCTGAGTCTCGATCAGTTGGCCGATGAAGCGCTGATTCTGGTACTCGAAGAGCGTTAACCCATTTTTCTATAAGGTCGGGAAACTGGCTAACTGGGCGAAACCGCCTAGCTTGAATGCATTGATCGGTATTTTTTCGGGGAGTGGGGTGTTTTGAAGTCTTCGCCAATTCGGACGGCCACGGGTCTGGTACTCGTCGCGCTGACGGCATTTTCAGGGTTGCCTGCGCAGGCGGCGCAACTGGTTCGAGTGGGCGCCGCGCACTTTCCCCCTTACACCATTCGCCCGGAAAGCGGCGCCGATACCGGGCTGCTGCCGGAATTGGTCGAAGCGCTCAACGCGTTGCAGACGGACTATCAGTTTGTCTTGGTACCGACCTCGATTCCCCGGCGTTTCGGCGATCTGAAGGAAGGTCGCACCGACATGGCCATCTTCGAAAACCCCGAGTGGGGCTGGAAGGACATTCCACATACCACGGTCGATATGGGCCTGGAAGATGCCGAGATTTTTGTCGCGCAACGCAAAGATGCTCGCCAGGAAAACTATTTCGCCGATCTCAAGGGCAAGCGCCTGGCGCTGTACAGCGGTTATCACTATGAGTTCGCCAACTTCAATGCCGATCCCAAATACCTTGCTGATACGTTCAACGCCACGCTGACCTATTCCCACGACAGCAACCTGTTGATGGTCCTGCGCGGGCGCGCCGACATTGCCTTGGTGACGCGCTCATACCTGTTCGATTATCTGAAGCGCAATGAAAAGGTTAAAGATGAGCTGTTGGTGTCGCAGCGCATCGATCAGATTTATCACCACTACGCCATTTTGCGCCCGACTGCACCGATCACCGGCGAGGCGTTCAGCAAGTTACTGCAGGGGCTGCGCAACAACGGCCAGATGCTGAAAATCTTCGAGCCGTACAAGATTGCCGTGGTGCCGGTGCCGCAGCCCTGAGCGTTTTTCACCCCGGCGGCTAAATTTCCTCCCTTGGCTCACGTCCCATCGTTGAACTGTCGACGATTATCGTGAGCCCGACCCATGTCCAATCTGAATGACCTGACTGCCCTGGCCTTGCCTTCGGGCAGCCAATTGGTAGCCGATGCAACTGAAAGCCGTCTGAGCCTGAGCCTGGACGGGCAACCGCTGATTCGCCTGCGAATCGATCGTGGCGGCAACGGCCCGATTCAGCTCGATGAGCGTTTTGCCCTGCCGCCCGGCCTGGCGTTGTGGGCGGCCTGTTACTGGTTGTTCGCCCGTGAGCCGGAGCGCCAGCAATTGCTCTGGCAGCTGGATCAGCCACCCACCGAAGCCTTGCTCAGCGGTTTGCTGGTGAGTACCGAGGTGGCCGGTGAGTATCGCTGCGAACGCACACTGTTCTGGCAACTGCCGCAGCCATGGCTCGGCACCTCGTTGAGCGGCAGTTACCCGCAGCAAATGGTGATCAGCCAGGGCAAGCGCCATCCGCTGCGCCCGGTGAAGCCGCGCGGTGAAGTCTATCGGCGCTTCGATGCGCGTCTCGGGGCGTGGATTTCCCTGCGCACGGTGGAAATCGAGCAGGATCTGGCGCGTTTCAACCGTTGGCAGAACAGTCCGCGGGTCGCCAGTTTCTGGCAGGAGGAGGGCAGTCTTGAGCAGCATCGCGAATACCTGAGTAAGCTCGACGCCGATCCGCACACCCTGATGCTGATCGGTTGTTTCGACGATCAGCCGTTTGCCTATTTCGAAGCCTACTGGGCCAAGGAAGATCGTATTGCGCCGTTCTACGACGCCGACAATTACGACCGTGGCATTCACATGCTGGTGGGGGAGGAGAATCACCGTGGCCCGCACAAAGTCGCGAGTTGGTTGTCGGCGCTGGTGCACTACCTGTTTCTGGATGATCCGCGCACTCAGCGCGTGGTTGCCGAACCGCGTGCCGACAACGCGAAGATGATCGGCCACATGCACAACCAGTGCTTCCACTGCGAGAAGGAATTCGACTTCCCGCACAAGCGTGCGGCGCTGATGATTCTGGGGCGTGAGCGGTTTTTCGATCGGTGCAAGCTGGCCTGAGGTGACACGGCCTGGGATCTATTGCGGTCTCAAGTCTGCCTTCGCGAGCAAGCCCGCTCCCCCATCGACCTGTGTACGCCGGTCAAATGTGGGAGCGGGCTTGCTCGCGAATGGCTTGACGCCGAATTCAGGGCTTAACGACGACCCATCGAAGCCGCATCCCCACGACTGCCCGACACCTTGCGGCAGTGCACCAGCGCATCACGAATCATGAAGTTGACCAGGGTCGGCGAGACGCCGAGTTCCTTGGCGATGTCCTTTTGCGGCACCCCGTGCAGGCGGTACATCTCGAAGGCGTAGCGGGTGCGGCTGGGCAGTTCGGTCAGCGCGTCGGCGATGTGTTCCAGTGTCGAGAAATTGATGTGCGAGGTTTCTGGCGAAGCGCCTTGAATGACCACGTTCAACCCTTCCTCTTCCGGGCCTGCGTATTTCTGCTCCAGCGCCTGTTTACGGTAGTGATCGATGGCCAGGTTGCGCACGATCTGGAACAGGTAACTCAATTGAGCCTTGATTGACGACGTGATCGGTGGAGCCGACTGCAGCCGGAAGAACGCATCCTGAACCACGTCTTCGGCGCGCGAACGGCAGCCGGTAATGCGGGCTGCAATCTTCACCAGAATCAGTCGATTGTCGACGAAGGCCTGAAGTAGCGGTGAATCGCACCTGCTTGTGGATACTTGTTCCGTCATGGAAATCACCTTGCTGCCAATAGGTTAGTGGGACGCCTGGGGGACGGGGCCGTCCTACACATCGAGCGACAAATTATGTTGAATGATAATGATTGTCAATTGAGAAAGAGAACTAATGCTCCGTAAAGGTGCGAATCGAGAACTGCGACACACCGCCACACCTCGGCCCCCGTTGGCGATCCTGCGCGCCGACTAATTATTTCCAGACGTCATCCGTTCTCATTGGTGAATGGCTTCGGGCGCACAGCCCCGGCCAGACAGCATTCCCAAGCCTCGCGCGGTCGGCACAGACCGCGCCCTGCACGCCCTCGACCGGCGTGACGCAGCAACCCGATTCCACTTAGCAAGCCGAATTCAGGCAGGAAACCTCATGACCGACGCGTTCGAACTCCCCAGCACTCTGGTCCAAGCCCTCCAGCGCCGTGCGGCACAGACGCCGGATCGACTGGCCCTGCGCTTTCTCGCCGAAACCGAGGAGCAGGGCGTGGTGCTCAGTTACCGCGAACTCGATCAGCGCGCGCGGACCATTGCTGCCGCGTTGCAGGCCCAGGCTGAATTCGGTGATCGCGCGGTGCTGCTGTTTCCCAGCGGCGCGGATTACGTCGCGGCATTTTTCGGTTGTCTGTACGCCGGGGTGATTGCGGTGCCGGCCTATCCGCCGGAGTCCGCCCGTCGTCATCATCAGGAACGCCTGCTGTCGATCATCGCGGACGCCGAGCCGCGCCTGCTGCTGACCAGCGCCGACCTGCGCGATGCCTTGCAGCAAATCGAAGGTGCGCCGCCGTTGCTGTGCGTCGATACGCTCGACAGCGCGCAGGCTGAACGCTGGGTTGAGCCGGCTCTGCCGCAAGATCACATTGCCTTCCTGCAATACACCTCCGGCTCCACCGCGTTGCCCAAAGGTGTGCAGGTCAGCCACGGCAATCTGGTGGCCAACGAGCTGCTGATTCGTCACGGTTTCGGCATCGACGTGAACCCCGATGACGTGATCGTCAGCTGGCTGCCGCTGTACCACGACATGGGCCTGATCGGCGGCCTGCTGCAACCGATTTTCAGCGGCGTGCCGTGCATCCTGATGTCACCTGCGTACTTCCTTGGCCGCCCGTTGCGCTGGCTCGAAGCGATCAGCCAATACGGCGGCACCATCAGTGGCGGGCCGGATTTCGCCTATCGTTTGTGCAGCGAGCGGGTCAGCGAATCGGCGCTGGAACGCCTTGATCTAAGCCGCTGGCGCGTGGCCTATTCCGGCTCCGAACCGATCCGCCTCGACACCCTTGAACGCTTCGCCGAGAAGTTCACCCCGTGCGGCTTCAGCGAAGCCAGTTTCATGGCCTCCTACGGTCTGGCCGAGGCGACCCTGTTCGTCGCCGGCACGCCGCGTGGCACTGGTATTCCTGCGCTGCGCGTCGATGTTCAGGCGCTGGCGCAAAATCGTGCCGAGCCGGGCGACGGCAGCCCGATCATGAGTTGCGGCATCAGCCAGCCGGAGCATGCGGTGCTGATCGTCGATCCGGTAACGCTAAACGAACTGGCTGACAACCTCGTCGGTGAAGTCTGGGCCGCCGGCCCGAGCATCGCCCACGGCTACTGGCGCAATCCCGAGGCCAGTGCCAAGACTTTCGTCCAGCACGCCGGCCGCACCTGGCTGCGCACGGGTGACCTGGGTTTCAGCCGCGACGGCGAACTGTTCATCACCGGTCGCCTGAAAGACATGCTCATCGTGCGCGGCCACAACCTGTATCCGCAGGACATCGAGAAGACTGTCGAGAACGAAGTGGAGGTGGTGCGCAAGGGCCGGGTCGCGGCATTCGCGGTCACTCAGGACGGTGAAGAAGGCATCGGCATCGCCGCGGAAATCAGCCGCAGCGTGCAAAAAATCCTGCCGCCGGAAGCGCTGATCAAAGCCATTCGCCAAGCGGTGGCCGAGGCCTATCAACAAGCGCCGAGCGTGGTGGTGCTGCTCAATCCGGGCGCGCTGCCGAAGACGTCCAGCGGCAAGCTGCAACGCTCGGCGTGCCGCAATCGTCTGGCCGATGGCAGCCTCGACAGCTACGCGGTGTTCCCGTCCGCCGAGGTGCAAAGTACCGCGTCGACCCTGGCAGCCTCCGAGCTGGAAGCCTTGATCGGCAAGATCTGGGCCGAACAACTCAACGTCAGACAGGTCGGTGCCGACGACCATTTCTTCCTGCTCGGCGGCAACTCGATTGCCGCCACGCAAGTGATCGCCCGAGTGCGTGAAGAACTGGCGCTGGAGCTGAATCTGCGCCTGTTGTTCGAAGCCCCGACCCTGTCCGCGTTCGCCGCTGCCGTGGCGCAGCAGCAACAGGACGGCGGCAGCGCCCAAGGCGCAATAACCACCTTGTCGCGCAGCGAAGCACTGCCGCAATCGCTGGCGCAAAACCGGCTGTGGATCACCTGGCAACTCGACCCGCACAGCAGCGCCTACAACATTCCCGGCGCCTTGCGTCTGCGCGGCGAGCTGGACGAAGACGCGTTGCGTGCGAGCTTCCAGCAACTGATCGAACGCCACGAATCGCTGCGCACACGTTTCTTCGAACGCGACGGTGTGGCGCTGCAACAAGTCGACGCCGCACCTGAATTCAACCTGCAACTGATCGACATCAGCGACCTGCCGGCGCACGAGCGTGAAGCCCGCGCGCAACAGATCCGCGAGGACGAAGCGCGCACCCAGTTCGACCTGGAAAAAGGCCCGCTGCTGTGGGTGACGCTGGTGCGTCTCGACGACGAAGATCACCAGTTGCTGGTGACGCTGCACCACATCATCGCCGACGGCTGGTCGCTGAACGTACTGATCGACGAATTCTCGCGCCTGTACGCTGCCGCCTCTCAAGGCCAGCGCGCCGAACTCGCGCCGCTGCCGACCCAATACGCCGACTACGGCAGTTGGCAGCGCCAATGGCTGGCGCAAGGCGAGGGCGAGCGGCAACTGGCGTACTGGAAAGCCCAACTGGGCGACGAGCATCCGGTGCTGGAACTGGCCACCGATCATCCGCGTTCGGCCAAACAATTGCACAGCGCTGCGCGCCACAGTGTGCGCCTCGGGGTCAGCCTCAGCGATGCGATCAAGCAGACCGCCCAGGCACATCAATCGACGCCGTTCATGCTGTTGCTCTCGGCCTTCCAGAGCCTGCTGCACCGCTACAGTGGTCAGCGCGATATCCGCATCGGTATCCCCAACGCCAACCGTCCGCGCCTGGAAACCCAGGGCCTGATCGGCTTCTTCATCAACACCCAAGTGCTGCGGGCCGAGGTTGATTCACGGCTGTCATTTGTCGAGTTGCTGGCGCAGACCCGCGACGCTGCACTGGGCGCTCAGGCGAATCAGGATCTGCCCTTCGAACAACTGCTCGAAGCGTTCCCGCAGGCCCGCGAGCAGGGTCTGTTCCAAGTCATGTTCAACCATCAGCAGCGCGACTTGAGTGCGCTCAAGCGCCTGCCGGGTCTGCTCGCCGAAGAGTTGCCGTGGCACAGCCGCGAAGCCAAGTTCGACCTGCAACTGCACAGCGAAGAGGATCGCAACGGGCGCCTGACCCTGTCCTTCGACTACGCCGATGAGCTGTTCGACGCAGCGACCATCGCGCGTCTGGCCGAGCACTTCAGCAACCTGCTGCGCGCCGTTTGCGAACAGCCGCAACAGGCAATCGGCGACCTGCCAATGTTGACTCCGTGCGAGCACGAACAGCAGCAGGCATGGAGCATCGCCCCGTGCACCCCGGCGCAACAATGGCTGCCGGAACTGCTCAACGAACAGGCGCGGCAGACCCCGGAACGCACCGCGCTGGTGTGGGACGGCGGCAGTCTCGACTTCGCCGAATTGCACGCCCAGGCCAACCGCCTCGCGCATTATCTGCGCGACAAAGGTGTCGGCCCGGATGTGTGCGTGGCGATTGCTGCCGAGCGTTCGCCGCAACTGCTGATCGGTCTGCTGGCGATCATCAAGGCCGGTGGCGCGTATGTGCCGCTGGACCCGGATTACCCGGCCGAGCGCCTGGCTTACATGCTCAGCGACAGCGGCGTCGAACTGCTACTGACCCAGACCGCATTGCTCGACCGTCTGCCGGCCAGCGACGGCGTCAGCGTGATCGCCATGGACGCGCTGCATCTGGAGAACTGGCCGAGCCAGGCGCCGGGTCTGCACCTGCAGGGCGACAACCTCGCCTACGTGATTTACACCTCCGGCTCCACCGGGCAACCGAAAGGCGTCGGCAACACCCACGCCGCGTTGGCCGAACGTCTGCAATGGATGCAGCACAGCTACCGCCTGAACGACAGCGACGTGCTGATGCAAAAGGCGCCGATCAGTTTCGACGTGTCGGTGTGGGAGTGCTTCTGGCCGCTGATCACTGGCGCACGTCTGCTGATCGCCGGCCCCGGTGAACACCGTGATCCGCATCGAATCGCCCAACTGGTTCAGGAATACGGTGTGACCACGCTGCACTTTGTGCCGCCGCTGCTCGCGCTATTCATCGACGAGCCGCTGAGCGCCGAATGCACCAGCCTGCGCCGAGTGTTCTCCGGCGGTGAAGCGCTGCCGGCGGAACTGCGCAACCGCGTGCTGGCGCAACTGCCGGCGGTGCAACTGCACAACCGTTACGGCCCGACCGAAACCGCAATCAACGTCACCCATTGGCACTGCACCACGGCCGATGGTGAGCGTTCGCCGATTGGCCGGCCGCTGGGCAACGTGATCTGCCGCGTGCTCGACGCCGATCTCAATCCGGTGCCGGCCGGTGTGCCGGGTGAACTGTGCATCAGCGGCATCGGTCTGGCCCGGGGTTACCTCGGTCGCCCGGCGCTGACTGCCGAGCGCTTTGTGGTCGATCCACTGGGCGAGCAGGGCGCACGTCTGTACCGCACCGGTGACCGTGCACGCTGGACCGCTGATGGCGTGATCGAATACCTCGGGCGTCTCGATCAGCAAGTCAAACTGCGTGGTTTCCGCGTTGAGCCGGAAGAAATCGAAGCGCGCCTGCTGGCCCAGGACGGCGTCGCTCAAGCCGTGGTACTGGTGCGGGAAACCGCCGCTGGCGCGCAATTGATCGGCTACTTCACCGCCATCGATGCCCGCGAAGATCAGGACGCGCAGATCGCCCGCCTGAAAACCGCGCTGGCCGCCGAACTGCCGGAATACATGGTTCCGGCGCAACTGATGCGCCTCGACGCAATGCCCCTGAGCCCGAGCGGCAAGCTCGACCGCCGCGCCTTGCCCGACCCGCAGTGGCAGGTGCGTGAACACGTCGAACCGGTCACCGAACTGGAGCAACAGATCGCCGCGATCTGGCGTGAAGTGCTGGGTCTGCCTCAAGTCGGTCTGCGTGACGACTTCTTCGCCCTCGGCGGGCACTCGTTGCTGGCCACGCAAATCATCTCGCGCAGCCGGCAGGCCTGTGACGTCGAGTTGCCGTTACGCGCGTTGTTCGAGCACAGCGAACTCGGTGACTTCGCCGAGCAGATCCGCCTGATCCAGGCCAGCGGCCAGACCAACCAGCAGCCGCCGATTGCCAAAGTCGATCGCCGCCAAGCGGTGCCGCTGTCGTACTCGCAACAACGCATGTGGTTCCTCTGGCAGATGGAGCCGGACAGCCCGGCGTACAACGTCGGCGGCATGGCGCGCCTGCGCGGGGTGTTGCACGTCGAGCATTTCGAGGCGGCCTTGCAAGCGCTGATCCTGCGCCACGAAACCCTGCGCACCACGTTCCCGAGCGTCGATGGCGTGGCCCGTCAGCAGGTGCATGCCGAGACCGGCGTGCGCATGGGTTGGAAAGATTTCTCGAAACTGCCGGCGGACCAGCGCGAGCAGAGGGTCCAGCAACTGGCCGACGAAGAAGCGCATCTGCCGTTCGATCTGGAAAGCGGCCCACTGCTGCGCGCCTGTCTGGTGAAGACCGCCGAGCAGGAGCATTACTTCGTGCTGACTCTGCACCACATCGTCACCGAAGGCTGGGCGATGGATATTTTTGCCCGCGAACTCAGCGCGCTGTACGAAGCCTTTGTCGATGACCGCGACTCGCCGCTCGAAGCGTTGCCGGTGCAGTACCTCGACTACAGCGTCTGGCAACGGCAGTGGCTGGAGTCCGGTGAACGTCAGCGTCAACTCGACTACTGGACCGCGCAACTGGGTCGCGAACATCCGCTGCTGGAACTGCCCGGCGACCGTCCGCGTCCGCCGGTGCAAAGCCACCAGGGCGAGCTGTTCCGTTTCGACCTGAGCGACGATCTTGCCGCCCGCGTCCGTGCGTTCAATGCGCAAAACGGTCTGACCCTGTTCATGACCATGACCGCCGCGCTCGCCACCTTGCTCTACCGCTACAGTGGTCAGACCGACCTGCGCATCGGCGCGCCGGTGGCCAACCGTATCCGCCCGGAAAGCGAAGGGCTGATCGGTGCATTCCTCAATACCCAAGTGCTGCGTTGCCAGCTCGACGGGCAGATGTCGGTCGGCGAGTTGTTCGAGCAAGTGCGTCACACCGTGATTGAGGGCCAGTCGCATCAGGACCTGCCGTTCGATCATCTGGTCGAAGCGTTGCAACCACCCCGCAGCGCGGCGTACAACCCGCTGTTCCAGGTGATGTGTAACGTGCAGCGCTGGGAGTTCCAGCAGAGCCGCATGCTCGCCGGGATGACCGTCGAGTACCTGGCCAACGATGCGCGAGCGACCAAGTTCGACCTCAACCTGGAAGTCACCGACCTCGACCATCGCCTCGGTTGCTGCCTGACGTACAGCACCGATCTGTTCGACGAGCCGACCATCGCACGCATGGCCAAGCATTGGCGCAACCTGCTGGAAGCGTTGATCGCCGACCCGCAACAGCGTTTGAGCCAGTTGCCGCTGCTCGACCAATCCGAGCAGCAACAACTGCTCGACAGCCTCGGTGTCGAACCGGGCGAACGTCGTCTCGATCAATGCCTCCATCACCTGTTTGCCGAACAGGCACTGGCGCGCAAAGACGCCCCGGCCCTGACCTTCGCCGGGCAGACCCTGAGCTACGCCGAACTTGATGCGCGGGCCAATCGCCTGGCCTGGGCCCTGCGTGAGCGTGGGGTCGGCCCGCAAGTGCGGGTCGGTCTGGCGCTGGAGCGTTCGCTGGAAATGGTCGTCGGCCTGCTGGCGATCCTCAAGGCGGGCGGCGCTTACGTGCCGCTGGACCCGGAATACCCGCTCGACCGTCTGCACTACATGATCGAAGACAGCCGCATCGGTCTGCTGCTTAGCGACCGCGCGATGTTCAATGCGCTTGGCGATCTGCCGTCGAACGTGGCGCGCTGGTGCCTGGAAGACGACAGAGCGGCGCTGGCGGATTACCCGGCCACTGAGCTGCCCTTTATCAGCCTGCCGCAGCATCAGGCGTACCTGATCTACACCTCGGGTTCGACCGGCAAGCCGAAAGGCGTGGTGGTGTCCCACGGTGAAATCGCCATGCATTGCCAGGCCGTGATCGAACGTTTCGGCATGCGCCCGGACGACTGCGAGCTGCACTTCTATTCGATCAACTTCGACGCCGCCACCGAGCGTCTGCTGGTGCCGCTGCTCAGCGGCGCGCAAGTGGTGCTGCGAGCGCAAGGACAGTGGGATGCGGAAGAAATCTGCGGGTTGATCCGCACCCATCGGATCAATGTGCTCGGCTTCACCCCGAGCTACGGCAGCCAACTGGCGCAGTTCCTCGCCACGCAGAATGAAACTCTGCCGGTGCGGATGATCATCACCGGCGGCGAAGCGCTGACTGGCGAGCACCTGCAACGGATTCGTGCTGCGTTCAAACCGAGTCTGTTCTTCAACGCCTATGGCCCGACCGAAACCGTGGTCATGCCACTGGCCAGTCTCGCCCCGGAAGTGCTGGAAGAGGGTGCCGGCAGCGTGCCGATCGGCAGTGTGATCGGTGATCGTGTGGCGTACATTCTCGATGCCGATCTGGCGTTGGTGCCGCAAGGCGCGACCGGTGAATTGTTCGTCGGCGGTGCCGGTCTGGCGCAGGGCTATCACGACCGTCCGGGCATCAGCGCCGAGCGTTTCGTGGCGGACCCGTTTGCCGCCGATGGCGGACGCATGTACCGCACCGGCGATCTGGTGCGCCAGCGTACCGATGGTCTGGTGGAATACCTGGGACGGATCGACCATCAGGTGAAAATCCGTGGTTTCCGCATCGAACTGGGCGAGATCGAAACCCGTCTGCTCGATCACCACTCGGTCCGCGAAGCGGTGGTGCTGGCGCTGGATGCACCGAGCGGCAAACAACTGGTGGGTTATCTGGTCAGCGAAGTCGCCGAGCAAGGCGAAGCGCAACAGGCCGAACTGCGTGAAGCACTGAAGTTGCACCTCAAGGCACAACTGCCGGATTACATGGTGCCGACGCACCTGATCCTGCTGGCGAGCATGCCGCTGACCGCCAACGGCAAACTCGACCGCCGCGCCTTGCCGGCACCGGATCCCGAGCTGAACCGTCAGCACTACGTCGCCCCGAGCAATGAGCTGGAGCAGACCTTGGCGCAGATCTGGTGCGAAGTGCTTAACGTTGAGCAGGTCGGTCTCAACGACAACTTCTTCGAACTCGGTGGCGACTCGATTCTGTCGATTCAAGTGGTCAGCCGTGCGCGACAGCAGGGCATTCATTTCAGCCCGCGGGATCTGTTCCAGCATCAGACCGTGCAGACCCTGGCCGCCGTGGCCAGCCGCAGCGAGCAAGTCACTGCCGAGCAGGGGCTGGTGGTCGGTGAGTCGGCCATGACGCCGATCCAGCACTGGTTCTTCGACACTGAAATCCCCGAGCGTCAGCACTGGAACCAAGCGTTGCTGCTGGAGCCGAGCGTGGCACTGGAACCGCATCGTCTGGAGCAGGCGCTGTTGGCGGTGATCGAGCAGCATGACGCCCTGCGTCTGCGCTTCACTCAGGCCAACGATCAATGGCAGGCAACGCATCAACCGGTGTCCGACGCCGAGGTGTTGTGGCAGGTGCGGGTGGCGGCGATGGACCAGTGCGCAGCGCTGTTCGCCGATGCCCAGCGCAGTCTCGATCTGCAAAACGGCCCGCTGCTGCGCGCCTTGCTGGTGGATGGTCCGCAAGGTCAGCAACGGCTGTTCATTGCGATCCATCACTTGGTGGTCGACGGTGTGTCTTGGCGCGTATTGCTCGACGATCTGCAAACCGTGTACCGCCAGCTTGATGCCGAACAGTCGGTAAAACTGCCGGCGAAAACCAGTGCCTTCAAGGACTGGGCGGCACGTTTGCAGGCCTATGCCGGCAGCGAATCGCTGCGCGAGGAACTGAACTGGTGGCAGACCCAACTGGCCGGATCGAGCGCCGACCTGCCGTGCGAAAACCCGCAGGGCGGACAGCAGAATCGTCACGCGCAAACCGTCAGCGTGCGCCTCGATGCCGAGCGTACCCAACAACTACTGCAACAGACGCCGCGCGCCTACCGCACGCAGGTCAACGATCTGCTGCTGACCGCGCTGGCCCGTGTGCTGTGCCGCTGGAGCGGTCAGCCGTCGGCATTGATTCAACTGGAAGGCCACGGCCGCGAAACCCTGTTCGACGAGATCGACCTGACTCGCACCGTCGGCTGGTTCACCAGCGCCTATCCATTACGCCTGACCCCGCACAACATCGAAGATGCGGCCGGGCAGGGCGCTTCGATCAAGGCGATCAAGGAGCAACTGCGCGCGGTGCCGCACAAAGGTCTCGGTTATGGCGTGCTGCGTTATCTGGCCGATGACCTCAGCCAGCGCAGCATGGCGGCGTTGCCGAATGCTCCGGTGACCTTCAATTACCTCGGCCAGTTCGACCAGAGTTTCGCCAGCGATGCGCTGTTCCGTCCGTTGGACGAGCCGGTCGGTGCGGCCCACGATCCGCAGGCGCCGTTGCCCAACGAGTTGAGCATCGACAGTCAGGTGTACGGCGGCGAACTGTTGCTGCGCTGGACTTTCAGCGGCGAGCGTTACGAGGCGCAAACAATCAACGATCTGGCCGACGCCTACCTCGGCGAGCTGCAAAGCCTGATCGAACATTGCCTGCAAGACCAGGCCGGTGGCCTGACGCCGTCGGACTTCCCGCTGGCGAAATTGACCCAGGCGCAACTCGATGCACTGCCGGTGCCGGCGGCGCAGATCGAAGACGTCTATCCGCTGACGCCGATGCAGGAAGGCATGTTGCTGCACACCTTGCTCGAACCGGGCACCGGTCTGTATTACATGCAGGATCGCTACCGCATCAACAGCGAGCTCGATCCGGAGCGTTTCGCCCAGGCCTGGCAAGCGGTGGTCGCCCGTCACGAAGCGCTGCGTGCGTCGTTCTGCTGGAACGTCGGCGAAGACATGCTGCAAGTGATCCACAGCCCGGGGCGCACGCCGATCGAGTACCTGGACTGGAGCGCCGTTGCCGAAGAAGAGCAAGAACCGAAGCTGCAGGCGCTGCTGAAAAGCGAACGCGAGGCCGGGTTCGATCTGCTCAATCAGGCACCGTTCCACCTGCGTTTGATCAAGGTCGGCGCGGCGCGTTACTGGTTCATGATGAGCAACCACCACATCCTCATTGATGCCTGGTGCCGCTCGCTGCTGATGAACGATTTCTTCGAGATCTACACCGCCCTCGGTGAAGGTCGCGAAGCACAGTTGTCGGTGCCGCCGCGTTACCGCGACTACATCGGCTGGCTGCAACGCCAGAGCCTGGCCGAGGCACGCCAGTGGTGGCAGCAGAACCTGCAAGGTTTCGAACGCACCACGCCGATCCCGAGCGACCGGCCGTTCCTGCGCGAACACGCCGGCGAAAGCGGCGGCATGATCGTCGGTGATCGCTATACCCGTCTCAACGTTGAAGATGGCGCCCGTCTGCGCGAGCTGGCCCAGGCCCATCAACTGACCATCAACACCTTCGCCCAAGCGGCATGGGCCTTGGTGCTGCGACGCCTGAGCGGTGATCGCGACGTGCTGTTCGGCGTGACCGTGGCCGGGCGTCCGGTGGAAATGCCGGAGATGCAACGCACCGTCGGCCTGTTCATCAACAGCATCGCGCTGCGGGTGCAGATCCCGGCGGACGATCAGCGCGCCAGTGTGCGCCAGTGGTTGAGCGGCCTGCTCGACAGCAACATGCAGCTGCGCGAGTACGAATACCTGCCGCTGGTGAACATTCAGGAGCAGAGTGAACTGCCGAAAGGCCAGCCGCTGTTCGACAGTCTGTTCGTGTTCGAAAACGCCCCGGTGGAAGTCTCGGTACTGGACCGTGCGCAGAGCCTCAACGCGACTTCGGACTCCGGTCGCACCCACACCAACTTCCCGCTGACGGCGGTGTGCTACCCGGGCGATGACCTCGGTCTGCATCTGTCGTATGACCAGCGCTATTTCGACGAATCGACCATCGAGCGCATGCTCGGCGAGTTCAAGCGCCTGCTGCTGGCGCTGGTCGAGGGTTTCCACGGCGACATGGCCGATCTGCCGCTGTTGGGCGCCGAGGAGCAGGACTTCCTGCTGCACGGCTGCAACCAGAGCGCCCACGACTATCCGCTGGAGCAGAGCTACGTGGCGCTGTTCGAAGCGCAGGTCGCGGCGCACCCGCAGCGCATCGCCGCCACTTGCCTCGATCAGCAACTCAGCTATGCCGCGCTCAACCACAGTGCCAACCGTCTCGGCCATGCGTTGGTCGCGGCCGGGGTACAGCTGGATCAACCGGTGGCGTTGCTGGCCGAGCGTAATCTCGATCTGCTGGGGATGATCATCGGCAGCTTCAAGGCCGGTGCCGGTTACCTGCCGCTGGACCCGGGCCTGCCGAGCCAGCGCCTGCAACGCATCATCGAGCTGAGCCGCACGCCGGTGCTCGTGTGCAGCGAAGCCTGTCGCGAACAGGCGCAGACCTTGCTCGATGAATTCAGCTGCGCCAATCGGCCACGGCTGTTGGTTTGGGAAGAGATGCAGGCGTTGGCGACGGCGCTGCACAACCCGGGCATTTACAGTGGCCCGGATAACCTGGCGTACGTGATCTACACCTCGGGTTCGACCGGGTTGCCGAAGGGCGTGATGGTCGAGCAGCGCGGCATGCTCAACAACCAGTTGAGCAAGGTGCCGTACCTGAAACTGACGGACGCCGACGTGATCGCGCAGACCGCCTCGCAAAGCTTCGATATTTCGGTCTGGCAGTTCCTCGCCGCGCCATTGTTCGGCGCGCGGGTGGACATTGTGCCGAACACCATCGCCCACGATCCGCAGGGCTTGCTGGTGCATGTGCAGGCGCAGGGCATCACCGTGCTGGAGAGTGTGCCGTCGCTGATTCAGGGCATGCTCGCTTCCGATCGCCTGAGCCTCGACGGCCTGCGCTGGATGCTGCCGACCGGTGAAGCGATGCCGCCGGAACTGGCGCACCAGTGGCTGCTGCGTTACCCGGACATCGGTCTGGTCAACGCTTACGGCCCGGCGGAATGCTCGGATGACGTGGCGTTCTTCCGCGTCGACCTGGCCTCGACTCGCGGCAGCTATTTGCCGATCGGTACGCCGACCGACAACAACGTGCTGTACCTGGTCGATGGCGCGTTGGAACTGGTGCCGTTGGGCGCGGTGGGTGAGTTGTGCGTGGCGGGGACCGGTGTCGGTCGCGGTTACGTCAGCGATCCGCTGCGCACCGCGCCGGTATTTGTGCCCAACCCCTTCGGCGCGCCGGGCGAGCGTCTGTATCGCACCGGTGACCTCGCGCGGCGGCGCAGTGACGGCGTGCTGGAGTACGTTGGCCGGGTTGACCATCAGGTGAAGATTCGCGGTTACCGGATCGAACTGGGTGAGATCGAGGCGCGCCTGCACGAACAGCCGGAAGTCCGCGATGCGGCGGTCGGCGTGCAGGAAGGCGTGAATGGCAAGCACTTGGTCGGCTATCTGGTCGCGGCGGATTCGGCGCTCAACCCGAGCGAACGTCTGGAGCGGATCAAGCAACGCCTGCGCAGCGAACTGCCGGAATACATGGTGCCGCTGCACTGGTTGTGGCTGGATCAGTTGCCGCACAACGCCAACGGCAAACTCGACCGCAAGGCCTTGCCGGCGCTGGAGATCGGTCAGTTGCAGAGCCAGGACTACCTGGCCCCGCGCAACGAACTGGAGCAGACCCTGGCCGACATCTGGGCCGAAGTGCTCAAGGTCGACAAGGTCGGCGTGCGCGACAACTTCTTCGAACTGGGCGGGCATTCGTTGCTGGCCACGCAGATCGCCTCGCGGGTGCAGAAAACCCTGCAACGCGATGTGCCGCTGCGGGCGATGTTCGAGTGCAGCACGGTGCAGGAACTGGCCGAGTACATCGAAGGCCTGGCGGCCAGTGACATGACCGAGGACAAGGTGGATCGCTTGAATGATCTGATGGCGGAGCTGGAAGGCTTGTAATTCCGGCGTCTTCACCGGCCCCTTCGCGAGCAAGCCCGCTCCCACCATTGGAATGCATTCCCCTGTGGGAGCGGGCTTGCTCGCGAAAGCGTCAGTGAATTCAACACAAATAAACCGGCATATTCACGTACATATCCAGGGTTGACGATCAACAACCGGCAGCTCAGTCTGCCGGTTCTCTTTTTTGTCGCGGGGGTGGTCGATGCCTTTCTTCACGGTTGACGGACAAGCGCTGCACTACATTGATCAAGGCACCGGGCCAGCCGTCTTGCTGGCCGGCAGTTATCTGTGGGACACGGCCATGTGGGCACCCCAGATCGCTGCGCTGTCGCCGCACTACCGGGTGATTGCCCTGGACCTGTGGGGCCACGGCGAATCCGGGCGCTTGCCGCCAGGCACCACCTCGCTGGATGACATCGCACGACAGGTCGAGGCCTTGCTCGATCACCTGCAGATCGAGCAGATAACGCTGGCGGGGCTGTCGGTCGGCGGCATGTGGGGCGTGCGGCTGGCCTTGTCGGCCCCGCAGCGGATCAACGGGCTGGTGCTGATGGACACCTACGTCGGCGTCGAGCCTGAGCCAACCCGTCAATACTATTTCTCGCTGTTCAAGCAGATCGAAGAAAGCGGCGAGATTGCGCCACAGTTGCTCGACATCGTGGTGCCGATCTTCTTCCGTCCGGGCATCGATCCGCAGTCGCCGCTGTATCAGGACTTCCGCGCCAAACTGGCGGCCTACACCACGGATCGCCTGCGCGAAAGCATCGTGCCGATGGGCCGAATCACGTTCAGCCGTGATGACCTGTTGCCGCGTCTGGGCGAGCTGAACGCCGCGACCACCCTGGTGCTGTGCGGCGACCAGGACAAACCACGACCGCCCTCAGAGGCTCAGGAAATGGCCGAACTGATCGGTTGCCCGTGGGTGCTGGTGCCGGAGGCAGGGCATATCTCCAGTCTGGAGAATCCGCAGTTTGTGAGCGAGGTGTTGTTTACCTTTTTGGCTGAGCGCAACCGTTAAACCGTGTCATCGTTCTTTTCGCGAGCAAGCCCGCTCCCACAGTGACTGCGGTGATCCCTGTGGGAGCGGGCTTGCTCGCGAAGAGGCCCGATCAGGCAATAAAGAATCCGGACTTATTTCGGCCCGAGAATCTTCGCCAGTTTCTCCGGCGAAGGCGCCCCTTGCTGCTGTTGCAGCTCACCCTTGTCATCCATGTAGAAAATCGCCGGAGTCGCCTGCAATTCCAGGTCTTCCATCAACTGCATGTTCGCCGCGAGTTTGGTCTGAACTGCCGCCGGGATGTCTTTCAAGGGTTTGAGTGTGCTGGCCTTGCCAGCCTTCTCATGGTCTTCCAGCGCCTTGGCCGGATCTTTCGCGGCCAGCAGTGCAGCGGATTTCGCCGGGCTATCTTCGCGGATGATCCCGACCATGATGTGCCGCAGCTGCACCTTGCCGGCCTTGACCCATGGCCGCGCCTGTTCCCAGAACATGTTGCAGTACGGGCAGTTCGGATCGCTGAACAGGTACACGGTGCGCGGTGCATCCTTGTTGCCGTCCTGAATCCAGTTGCTGGCTTCGAACTTGCCCCAGATTTCCTTGGCCATCGGCGCGTAGACCAGTTTCTGCAACGGCTCACTGCTCAAGTCCTTGCCGTCGGCGTCGTACAGATTGCCGAGCAAGACGTGCTGGCCGTCCGGTGTCAGGTACAGCGCCATGCCACGGTTCTGGTACTGCGCTGCATAACCGCGCAAGCCGTCCGGCGCGTCGAACTGACCGACGATTTTCGCGCCCTTGGCTTCGATCTGCTTGATCGCGGCGGGCAATTCTTCGGCGGCCTGAACCGACGGCAGGTGCAGCAGGGCAGTGCCCAGAGTCAACGTCAGCAGGTGGCGGAGGCGGGGCATGGCAGTTTCCTTGCAGAGGTGGCCGGTGCGGCGGTTGGATTCGGGATGTCGAAGTTTTCCAGGGCGCGGGCCAGGCTGGCGTTCGACAGTTCGCCCAGGTGGCTGCTCAGCAAGCGACCGTCAGGGCTGTAGAACAGCGTAGTCGGCAGCGCCATGGAACCCACGGCTTGACCCAGTCGGCCGCTGCGGTCGAACAGTACGTTGTTCAGGCTCAGGCCCTGGGTTTCGAGGAAGGTGGCAACGCTTTGCATGCTTTCGGCCTGATTGACGAACAGAAAGGTCAGGTCCGGGCGTTGTTGTTGAGCGTTTTCCAGCACCGGCATTTCACGCCGGCAGGGCGGGCACCAGGTTGCCCAAAGGTTGATCACCAGTGGGCCGCCCTGATAGTCGCTGAGCTGGATGGTTTCACCGGCGGCGTTACGCAGGGTGATTTCCGGCAGGCGCGTGCCTTGCTCGTAGATGTTCAGCGAGAGGGTCGCCAGCAGCCAGAACAGCACGCCGCTGGCCACACCAAAACCCAGTGGCCGACGCAGGCCCGGGCGGCGCCAGCCGCGATAAAGTGCAGCCAGCAGCAGTACGATCACCCCCGGCCAGGCGAGGAAACCGCCGTCGCGCAGGTCGATGATCTGCCACGGGTCGTTGCGATAGTGCCCCCAATACAGGGCGACAAACGCCACGCGCGCCGCAAGCATGCCCAACAGGAACAGGCTGAACAGCGCCGACTCGGGGTTATCGCCGCCACGCTTGGCCACCCGCCAGCCGACAAAGGTCGCCAGCGCCAAGGCACTGATCAGCAGCAGGTGGTTAAGCGCGATGGCGAAGGTGCCGAGGGTGAACGTCAGCATCAGTTGGCGTCTCGAGTGGTGGTGGTCCAGCGTTGCAGGAATGTATCGGCATCGACCTCGCCGGTGATGCGCTGGCTACGCCGTTCTTCGCCGTCGGCGCCAATCCAGACAAAACTCGGTGGCCCCGGGACTTTGTAGCGGCCGAGCAGCTCGCGGCTGGCGGCATTGTCGGCGGTGACGTCGAGGCGCAGCAGGCGCACATCGCTCAGCGCCTGCATGACCTTGTCCTTGCCGAACACTTGTTTCTCCATGACTTTGCACGACACGCACCAGTCGGCGTAGTAATCGAGCAGCACCCATTGGCCCTGAGCCTTGGCGCTATCCAGTTCGCGTTGCAGGGCTGCGGGATCCTTGATCGTGGTAAACGCCTCATGCCCGCTCGGCGTGGCGCTGGCGACCCGGCCGGCGCTGTACACCTGCAACGGCTGATACGGATCGTCACTGCCACCGGCAGCACCGATCAGCAGCAGGCTGCCCCACAAGCCGAGCAGCAACGAACTGGCGCCGAACACCTGGGCGACCCGGCCGAAGCCTTCCGATTGCTTCCAGGCACAGAACGCGGCGATCAGCAGCAGCGCGCCACACAGGCCCAGCCACAACGAGGCGTCCAGCACCGGGCGCAACATCAGCAGCGCAGTGGCCAGGAACAGGAAACCGAAGATGCCCTTGAGCAGGTTCATCCACGCGCCAGGTTTCGGCAGGAAGCGATTGCCGACGGTCACCAGCAGCAACAGCGGCACCCCGATACCGATGCCCAACGCGAACAGAATCAAACCACCGTGCAGCGCATTGCCACTCTGCGCGATGTACAGCAAGGCGCCGGCCAGCGGCGCGGTCATGCACGGGCCGACCAGCAGCCCGGACAACGCACCGAGTACACCGGCACCGATCAGGCTGCCACCGCTGCGACTGCGCGAGGCGTGTTCGAGGCGATCCCGCAAGGCCACCGGCAACTGCAATTCAAAGAAGCCGAACATCGGCAGCGCCAGCACCACAAACACTGCGGCAAATGCACCGAGCAGCCACGGATTTTGCAGCCATGCCTGCAGGTTGGCGCCGAGCAGGGCGGCGATCACCCCCATCGCCGCATACACCAGCGCCATGCAGATCACATAACTGCTGGCCAGGGCGAAACCGCGGCGTGGGGTGGCACCGCTACCGACTATCATGCCCGCCAGAATCGGCAGCATCGGCAACGAACATGGGGTAAACGCGAGCAACAGGCCGAGGCCGAAGAACACCAGCAGGCTCCAGCCGAGCGCCCGTTGTTGCAGGCTGCTGGCCAAGGCCTGATCCGGCGCTTCGGCACTGGCTGTCGGCGTCGCTTTGCCGCCCAGATCGATGACCCGGGTTTGCGGCGGATAACACAGGCCGGCATCGGCACAGCCTTGGTAACTGACTTTGATCTGACCGCTGGCCGAGGCCGCGACTTTGACTTCCAGCCCCTGGCGATACACCGGTTGTTCACCGAAGAACTCGTCACTGTGCGACTCGCCCTCGGGCAACGCCGGCTGTTGCTCGGCCGGCAAACCGTCGAATTTCAGACGTTTCTGGTACAGGTAATAGCCGTCGGTGATTTGCCAGAACAGCTGGGTTTCCCCGGATTCAAGGCGTTCGGAAGTCAGCACGAAGGCTTTGTCGACCGGCAGAAACTCCGGTTTGGTCTCGAATGGATTGTTCCCGGCCTGGGCCAGGCCGGAAATCAGCAGTGCAAACAAAAGAAAAAAATGACGCATGGAGGAGCCTTGTCCCTGTGCAAGTGTGGGCACCATGGTGGATGGCGATTAACCGATGATTAACCGCCCCGCACGCTGTCCGATGGACGGCCCGAAGCAGATGCGCTGATGCCTGCAAAAGGTCTCGGTTTATCAGCAACCCGGGCCAGCGGATTTCGGAGATTGTATACGCGCCACATGTTTTTTTCGCGTCTTGATCATATCGGCGGGCCGGTTGTCATTCAGATAAACATAAAGACAAGATTTCGTATCTCGGAGTTATTCGTTGCCGCTGACATCTTGCTGTTTGCCAATGGCTCAACTTCGCTTGATAAAGCTTATTAATATGGTTGCGGGTTTGACTGTTCTGGCGGGTAGGGACAAGGTGCGTAGTATTGTTGGCGATTAATCGATGCTTAATCGCCAACAATCATTCACTTGAAAAAAGTGTTTTCAGCCGCGCAGCAGTCCTGGCCAGGATTCGTCGTCAATCTGGATGGGATCGGACTCAACCTGATTTTCCTGAATGTTGTAGCGGATGTATTCATCCTTGTCCAAGAACAGATACCAGTAACTGTCCGCCAGCGTACGATCGTTTTGCGCACCCGTCATGATTCGGTCCTGATATTGGGCCAACCCAGGCCATGTTTCATCATTAATGGTTTCTTCGACAAGTGTCTCATAACCAAAATCAAGCCTGAGCGCCTTGCCGTTGTCCATCAGGAAACGGAACAACTGTGCTCGGCCCGGTATGGTTTGCCACCACGTTCCTGCAATGATCCGGTCGAAGTAAGGCACAAGTTTATGCCAGCGTGATTCCTGAACTGGAACCGTGCTGATGCAGCGTTCATCGTCCTGATCATATTTGGTGACATAGGGAGTGAGTCGATCCTCTCCATAATGAAATAGCCACAGGATGTCTCCGTCTATCCTGTCAGTGTCGAGTCCAGTGGTCGTAAAACCAAACCGCAACTGATAGGCGTCATGAAAGTCATCCCAATTCCCGGATACCTCCAAAGGATATTTTTCAGGTACTTTGTTTTCTGCCAGGCTGAAGCGCGAGTATATGTTGTAGTGCGTGAAAAAGAAGTAAATCTGGTCTTTGCCTGAGCGCCAGTCAACAGCGACGGCCTTTCCTAATCGAGACATGTTTAGTCCTTTAATGGTTGTTGAAAAAAGCGTTGTTGTTAATCGTGTGCAGTCGATGTTAGTTGCACAGCTTGATTTTTAATATGCCCGGTATGTTTCAATTTGAAAGTTGCGCCTGGCGGTTGTCGATCAGATTGGAACGCAGGTAGATGACCGACTCTTTACCTGACGTACTGCGGTGGTGGGTGCGGCTACGCAGCGTTTCTCTCGTTAAACGGTACACTTGGCATAACTGCGGCTTAATCTTCGGCTGCTTGAATGGCGTTTTTGCTCATGGAGCCCCCATGCACGTACTGGTTTGTGAAGACGATGAACTGATCGCCAGCGGTATCGTGGCCGGTCTCACGGCGCAGGGCCTGACGGTCGAGCACATCAACACCGCCTCGAAAGCACGGGCGATGCTCAAGGTCGCCGAATTCGACGTGATGGTGCTCGATCTCGGCCTGCCCGACGAAGATGGCCTCAAGTTGCTGCAACAATTGCGTCAGCAGGGTCTGGAAATTCCGGTGCTGATCCTGACCGCGCGCGACTCGGTGACTGATCGCGTCGATGGCCTGCAGGCCGGGGCTGACGATTACCTGCTCAAACCGTTCGATTTGCGGGAGCTGTTCGCCCGTCTGCAAACCCTGTTGCGCCGGGTCGCCGGACGCAGCGTCAACCTGATCGAACACGGTGCGCTGACCTACGATCCGAGCAGCCGTGAAACCACGCTGGCCGGGAAACCGGTGGAATTGTCGCGTCGCGAGCAATCGCTGTTGCAGGCGCTGTTGCACAACCGTGGCCGGGTGCTGTCCACCGAGCAGTTGAAGGACAGCGTCTATGGCTTCAATGACGAGCTGGAAAGTAATGCGCTGAACGTGCACATCCATCACCTGCGCAGCAAGCTTGGCAAGGGTATTGTCGAAACCGTGCGCGGTCTGGGCTATCGCCTCGGGCCGGCCGATGGTGGAGAACAACAGAAGTGATGAGTCTGCGTCTGCGCCTGAGTCTGACCCTCGGCGCCGCCTTCGCCCTGATCTGGGCGCTGGCCGCGGCCTGGATGCTCAGCGACTTGCGCAATCAGATGATGTTTTCCCTCGACCAGCGTCTGGTAGCCTCGGCGCGCATGGTCGCCGGGCTGCTCGAGCAATTGCCGGCGCTGCCGAGCAAGGGCGAGGGCACCCATTTCAGTGCTGAACAATTGAACATTCCCGGCGGCATGGCCTGCCAGGTCAGTTCGCTGCGTGGGGAGATTCTGGCCCGCAGCCACAGCAGCCCCGAGCAAACCCTGGAAGCGGAAAAAATGGGCTTCCACGACCAGATGATCGACGGCGCGCCGTGGCGCAGTTTCACCCTGGCCAGGGGCGATGTGCGGATCACCACCGCCGATCGGCAGATCGAGCGCGAAGCCCTGAACATGTCGATCCTGCTGGCGGCTTCGGTGCCGGTTGGTGTGGCATTGCTCGGTTGTCTGTGCCTGTTGTGGCTGGGCATCGGCCAGGGCCTGGCGCCGCTCAATCGACTGCGCGAAGCCTTGATGCGACGCAATGCCGACTCGCTTGAGCCGTTGCAGTTGCAGTCGTTTCCCAGCGAGCTGAAACCCTTGCTCGATACGCAGAACCAGCTGTTCCAGCGCATCGGCAAGACCATCGAGCGTGAACGCCGCCTGACCGGTGACGCCGCCCACGAACTGCGCAGCCCGCTGACGGCGATCAAGACCCACCTGCAGGTGGCGCGCATGACCGAAGGCAGCGCCCGCGATCAGTCGCTGGCGCGGGCCGAGGAGGGCGCCGACCGCATGCACCGCACGCTGGAGCAATTGCTCTTGCTGGCGCGGGTCGAGGGCAGTCTGTCGTTCGACGACGGCGTGCAGTGCAGCGCCGAGCAGGTGGCGAAACTGGCGATGCAGGATGCGGCCGGCGGTGAGCGTCAGCGCATCAAGCTGCAATTGCCCAAGCAGCTCTCCAGTGCGCCGGTGCAAATGCCGGCGGTGCTGTCGATTGCCGCGCTGCGCAATCTGCTCGACAACGCCCTGCGCCATACCCCGGCGGACGCTAGCGTGGAATTGAGTCTGGAAACCGTCGGCCAGCGCGCACGCTTTGTGGTACGCGACCATGGGCCGGGTATCGCCGCCGATGATTTGCAGCACCTGACCCAACGTTTCTGGCGTAACGGCCAGAGCACCGGCTGCGGCCTCGGCCTGGCCATCGTGCAAGCCATCGTCCAGCGCTGCGCTTGCTCCCTGCATTTCGACAGCCGCCCGGATGGCTTGCGCGTCGAGCTGACCATGCCGCTGCAACCTGCCTGAACCACCAAAAATCCCCTGTGGGAGCGGGCTTGCTCGCGAAGGCGGCGTGCCAGTCAGCAACGTATCGACTGACCGGACGCCTTCGCGAGCAAGCCCGCTCCCACAATTGGGGTTTGTGCTGTGGCACATCAAATGTAACGTCTCTGCATTGGTGATTCGCCGGCCCCGGCGTTAAGGTCGGGGCTGCTCTGACTCAATGGATTGAGGGAACGCGCCATGGAAGCACCGATCTGCATTTGCCCGGCCAGGCCGGCCGATGCCGGCCTTATCAGCCGCATCATCGAGCGTTCGATCCGCGTCGGTTGTGCGCTCGACCACCGCAACGACCCGCAACTGCTCAGCCGCTGGATTGACCTACAGTCCGCCGACGTCATCAGTGCGCACCTTGCCGATCCGCATTTCTATTTGAACATCGCCTTGCTGCAGGACAAGCCGGTGGGCGTCGGCATGGCGGCGGGCAGCGGCGACATCGGCTTTTGCCATGTGCAGCCGGAATGGTTTCGCCGTGGTGCAGGGCGCGCTCTGATGACTGATCTTGAAGGTTGGCTGCGGATTCGTGGTGTGCCACAGGTGAGCGTTTCCAGCACCCGTATCGGTGCGGCTTTTTATCGGCATCTGGGTTACCGCGAGACGGCGCCGGCCTTAACCGATCAGGGCCTGCACCGGGTTGCAATGCACAAGCCATTGGCGGTGCCCGACTGACAACTCGATCTGGGGTCTAAATCCTCGCCCCGCTTAAGCGTTTCCAGAACAGGAAAACCTGCATGTGCGCCCCGCGACCGGAACGCGCACCTGTGCGGTGTGCTGTTTTGGTCACTATCCATAGCGTATTGAGGGGTCGAGAGATGTCAGTCGCCACCAGCCTTATCGAAGAGTCGTCGGCCCGGATCACCTCCGCGCCGGCCGAAACCCTGTATCAGTTCAACGAGTCACCACTGCTGGCCCGGCAGAGTCAGCAGGAATCCAATGCCCGCAGCTATCCGCGGCGCATTCCGCTGGCGCTCAAACGTGCCAAGGGCCTGTATGTCGAAGATGTTGAGGGCCGTACGTTCATCGATTGCCTGGCCGGTGCCGGCACCCTCGCGCTGGGGCACAATCACCCGGTGGTGATCGAGGCGATTCAGCAAGTGCTGGCCGATGAACTGCCGCTGCACACCCTCGACCTGACCACACCGGTCAAGGATCAGTTCGTCCAGGACCTGTTCGGGCTCCTGCCACCGGCATTGGCGGCCGAGGCGAAAATCCAGTTCTGCGGCCCGACCGGCACCGATGCGGTGGAAGCCGCGTTGAAACTGGTGCGCACCGCCACCGGGCGCAGCACCGTGCTGTCGTTCTCCGGCGGTTATCACGGCATGAGCCAGGGTGCGCTGAGTCTGATGGGCAGCCTGGGACCGAAGAAGCCACTGGGTGCCTTGCTCAGCAACGGCGTGCAGTTCATGCCGTTTCCCTATGACTACCGCTGTCCGTTCGGCCTCGGCGGCGCGGCCGGGGTGAAAGCCAACCTGAGTTATCTGGAAAACCTGCTCAACGATCCTGAAGCCGGCGTGCAGTTGCCGGCGGCGGTGATCGTCGAAGCGGTGCAGGGTGAGGGCGGGGTGATCCCGGCCGATATCGAGTGGCTGCGTGGCTTGCGCCGGATCACCGAGAAGGCTGGCGTGGCGCTGATCGTCGATGAGATCCAGAGCGGTTTCGCCCGTACCGGCAAGATGTTTGCCTTCGAGCACGCCGGCATTGTCCCGGACGTGGTGGTGTTGTCCAAAGCCATCGGCGGCAGCCTGCCGCTCGCGGTGGTGGTCTATCGTGACTGGCTCGACACCTGGCAGCCGGGCGCCCACGCCGGCACGTTCCGTGGCAACCAGATGGCGATGGCGGCTGGTTCGGCGGTGATGCGTTATCTGCTCGAACACAAGGTCTGCGAACACGCTGCCGCCATGGGCGAGCGTCTGAGCGAACATCTGCGGATCCTGCAACGCGACTTCCCGCAACTGGGCGATATTCGTGGTCGTGGCTTGATGCTGGGCGTTGAGCTGGTGGACCCGAACGGCGCGCCGGACGCCCTCGGTCATCCGCCGGCATTCGCGCGCCTGGCACCGCTGGTGCAGCGTGAATGCCTCAAGCGGGGGCTGATTCTGGAGCTGGGCGGCCGGCATGGTGCGGTGGTGCGCTTCCTGCCGCCGCTGGTGATCACGGCTGCCGAAATCGATCATGTCGCCGAGATCTTCGGCCGCGCCTTGGCTGCCGCCACCGCCGCCGAGTAAATTTTTCGCAGCGTCGAACGTTCTATCTACATACCCGGCTGCACCCCAGGTGCAGCCTACCCTTACACCGATGGAGAACCAGCATGACGTCAGTATTCGACCGCGAGGACATCCTCTTTCAGGTCGTGGTCAACCACGAAGAGCAATACTCGATCTGGCCGGATTACAAAGCTGTGCCGGAAGGCTGGCGCACCGTGGGCAAGAGCGGCCTGAAGAAGGAATGCCTGGCCTACATTGAAGAAGTCTGGACCGACATGCGTCCGCTGAGCTTGCGTCAGAAGATGGAAGGGCAGGCGGCGGCTCAGTAATTTATCCGCCAAAAACAAACCCGCTGGACTGGTGACAGGCAGCGGGTTTTTTCATTCCTGGCAATGGTGTTGTTCTAGCGGGCCTCTTCGCGAGCAAGCCCGCTCCCACATTGGATCTGTGGTGCGCACAACTCCCCTGTGGGAGCGGGCTTGCTCGCGAAGAACGATAACGCGGTATTACTGAAACTACGCCCCGCTCAAGCCCTTGAGCAACAAATCCACATTCCCCTCCAGCTCCGCCACCGGATCCGCCGCATCGGTACTCAACACCAGCAGATGACTCCCCGAGGCGGCAATTGCTGCTTTCACTGCCTCCGATGGCTGGCGATGATGCAGCACCAGCGCCACGTCGTTGTCCTTCAGCGTCGCCGTGAGTTTCTTCAGATCTTCGGCTGTCCACTCGGCATCTGCTCGTGCGTCCTGACCGATCAGCTCCAGATTCAGGCTGCCGATCAGGTAACCGAAGTGATCGCTGAGGCTCATCACGCTCAGGTTTTCAGCCTCGGCCAGGCGCGCTTCGCTGTCGGCGCTGAGCTTGAGCAGGCGCTGTTTCAGCGCCGCCAGATTGGCCTCGATCTTTGGTTTGGCGGACGGCGCCAGACGCACCAGGTCCGCCGCGATCACGTCGGCCATCCGCCCCATGTTGTTGCTCGCCAGCCATGGCTGACTGTTCAAACCATCGACCTTCAACCCCGGCTGCACGGCAATCCCCGGCAGGGCGCCGTCGACCGGACGTGCCGCATCGACTTCGACAATGCGAATGTTGCTGCGCCGCGCGATCGGGTACAGCGGATCATCGGCCCACAGCGAGCGCACGCCGATCACCGCGTCGGCATTGCTCGCCAGTTTGCCCAGTGCCGGAGCGCCGCGACCGGTGAAGTATGCGGTCTGACGGCTGCCCGGCAGATTCGCCGGAGCTGCGCGCTCGAGGCTGACGTCAGTGCCCTTGAGCAGCACTTCGCCCAGACCGTAAGTGATGGGCAACGAGGCCAGCACGCGCAGCGGTTCAGGGTTTTCAGCCGCCATCAGCGGGCTGCCGACCACGCCGCACAGGGCCATGGCCAGGGTCAGTTTTCGCAGTGAGAAAGTCATTTATCCAAGGTTCCCTTTCAGACTCGGGACGACCCCGCGCGCAATGGCGGCGAGGGCGAAGGCAATGCCGGCGACCAGGATGATCGCGGCGCCGGAGGGGATCGGCAGATCGAAGACGATCGGCGCGAGAATCCCGCATAGCGTGCTGACGGTGGCAATCAGCACCGAACACCAGAAGAAGCCCTTGAGCGACTGGCTCAGTAACCGCGCGGCCGCCGCCGGAATCACCAGCAACGCGCCGACCAGAATTGCGCCGATGACCTTCACCGCCGCGACGGTGATCAGCGTCACCAGAATCACGAACAGGTAATCCAGAGTCTTCACCGCCACGCCGCGCACCGCCGCCAGTTGCGGGTTGAAACTGGCGAGCATGATCCGGTTGTACAACGGCAGCGCCAGCGCCATGACCAGCGAACCGACGATGGCCAGCACCAGCAGATCGTTGCCGTTGACGGTGAGCACTGAACCGAACAGCACGTTCTCCAGAATGTGCACGTTGATCTTGCCGGCCAGAATCAACAGCAGGCTCGCGCCGAGGGCCAGCGATACCGAGAGGAACACGCCGATCAGGGTGTCCGGCGCCAGGCCGGTGCGGTTGCGCAGGTAGTTGAGCAGGATGCCGAACAGCAGGCAGTAACCGAACAGGCTGCCGTACGGCCCGGTGTAGGGTTCGCCAAGCAGAATGCCGATGGCCACGCCGGTCAGCGCCGCATGTCCGACCGCTTCGGAGAAAAACGCAAAGCGCTTGACCACCACCAGCGTACCGAGGCCGCCGAGCACCGGGCCGATCAACAGGCCGGCAAGCAGCGCGTTGACCACAAAGCCGTAGGCCAGCGCCTCCGGCAGGTAACCGGACGACGCCCAGCCTTGAACCATCAAACGAAAGGCTTCGTAACTCATCAGACCGCGCTCCGTGGATGGGTGGAAAACAGACTCAACAGGCGTTCCGGAGTCAGCGCCTGTTGCGGCGTAGCGTCGAACAGCACGCGGCGGTTGAGACCGGTGACCCGGTCGGCCAGACGCTTGACCGCTTCCAGATCGTGCTCGATCCACAGCACGGTGATGCCGGCCGCGCGCCAGTCGCCGAGCAGGCGTTCGAACACCTGGATCCCGGCTTCGTCGAGGGCCGACATCGGCTCATCCAGCACCAGCAATTGCGGGGCCGGGATCAAGCCTTGCGCGAGCAACACGCGCTGACGTTCGCCACCGGACAACGCGCCCATGCGCCGCTTGCGTTTGTCCTGCATGCCGACCCGTTCCAGCGCCTCGCCGATGGCGTTGGCGTAGTGCTTGCTCAAACCGAGAAACGCCGGTCGGCGCTGGCACATGGCGGCCATGAAATCGTCGACGGTCATTGGCAGGCCGCGATCGAATTCCAGCGCCTGCGGCACATAACCGATGGTGCCGGGTTGGCCGGGCCAGTGCAGGCTCAGTTGACCCTGATGCGGCATTTGCCCGAGCAGGGTCTTGATCAGCGAACTCTTGCCGCCGCCGTTGGGGCCGACCAGAGCGTGCACGTGGCCGGGTTGGACCTGGAAGGTGACGTTGTCGAGAATCGTGGTGCGCCCGAGTGTCAGAGAGACTTCCGCAAAATCCAGAGTCGGCCCATTTACCCCTTGTGGGAGCGGGCTTGCTCGCGAATGCGGTGGTTCATTCAACAATGATGCTGACTGACAGGACGCCTTCGCGAGCAAGCCCGCTCCCACAGGGGATGGCGGGGTGTCAGAGAGGGTTTCTTTTGCCGTCATGCCCCGGACTCCTGAATCGCCCGCACCACGGTGTCGAGGTTGCCGGTCATTTCCTTTTCGTACTTGTCGGCGGTGTATTCGCCATAGGAAATGTGCGACAGCGGATACAGCTTCACCCCCGACTCACGCTGGATGGTTTCGACGTAGGTGGAGGGGAAATCCATCTCGGAGAAGATCACCTTGACGTCGAGTTCGCGCAGTTGATCGATGGTCTTTTTCAACTGGCTCGGGCTGGGTTCGATGCCGTGGGCCGGCTCGACCACGGCCGTCACTTCCAGGCCGAATTCGCGCAGCAGATAGTCGTAGGCCGCATGCACCGTGGCCACACGCAGTTCGGCGTTGGGCGCCTGGGTCAGTTTGGCCAGCGCATCGGCGCGCATCTGCCGCAGGCGTTTGCCGTAGGCGCGGGCGTTCTGGGTGTAGGTCTTTGCGTTGTCCGGATCGAGTTTGCCCAGCTCGCGGGCGATGTTGTTGACCTGGGCAATCGAGGCGCTGATCGACAGGAACGTGTGCGGGTTGACCACTTTGCCGGCGCCGCGCGCAGCAGTCCCGGTGGCGGCCAGCAGCGGCACGTTTTCGTTGGCTTCGATGGTCTTGATGTTCGGCGTTTCGCTGGCGGCGATCATGCGGTCGGCGAAGTCGTCATGGCCGACCCCGTTGAGCACGATCACATCCAGGCCGCTGATGCGCTTGATGTCTTCGGCGCGCGGCTCATAGGCGTGCGGGTTGAACCCGGCGGGAATCAGCGGCACCACATCGGCCTTGTCGCCGACGATATTCGCCACATAGCTGTAATACGGGTGCAGGGTGATGCCGATGCGCAGGCGTTTGCCCGGTTCAGCACTGGCCAGTGGGCTCAGCAGGCACGCGCACAGGCCTATCAGCAGAGTGCGCAGGAGGGGACGGCGAGTCAGTGAAATAAGCATGGGCAAGCGGTCTTCTCTCGGGTGAAGGCGAAGGTTCAGTGGCGATGTTCGCGGGTCACGCCGGCATCGAACTGCGCGACGATCTGTTTCCAGCCGGCGGCGGACAGCGCTGCGTCGGTCAGCTCGGCAGGCGTTTGCAGATCGGCGTCGCGGTTAAGCCAGATGTCCGGCGCGGCATTGGCGTCGGCGCTCAGCAACATCACGAACGAACCGGCGACGGCGGGCGACTGGCTGTGGCCGAAATAGGCGCTGTCCGCCAGTAACTGCCAGGCATGGCCGCCACGGCTGACCGAGCTGGCGTCCTGAGCGAACGGGGCGAAACCTTCCTCGGCCAGATTTTGCGGGGTCGGCAGGCTTTGCTGCTCTTCACGCAGCAGGCGGATCTCGTCGAGGGTCACCCGCAGGTCGGCATAGATGCCTTGCTCGGCGGCACTCAGGTCGCGCCGTGCATCGAGTTGATGGCTGGAAACCGGCTCCGGCTCATGGGACACCCCGCGCCATGCCACCACTGATCCGGCGACGGCAAGGATCAGCAAACACAAGATCAGGACATTCAGGGTTTCATGCCCGGCGCCGGCCGGACGTACGACTTGGGTGGTGGGCGTGCTCATGGGGCCTCGATGTCGGCTTGGTCGATTTCCACGACGTGGCCGGGGCCGGCGTCGAACAGCACATAAAACTCGGCCGCCGGTTTCTTGAAGGTCAGGCTCGAATCGGCGCCAAGCTTGCCCGGCACCAGAATGGTTTCGTCGTAACCGATCACATCCAGGGTCACCCCCGGTGCGCCGCTGCCATCGGAAAACCCGCCGGTGCATTTGATCTGCTCGGCGTCGACGGCTTTGCATTCGCACATCGGGTTATGGGCCAGGGCGCCGGCGCTGAAGCCTGCGCACAGCATCAGCAACGCGGCGCGCAACCGCAGACGGGAAGGGCGTTGAACGCAGTTCATGGTTTGGCTCCTTGTTGGTTCAGCCAGGCGAGGGTTGCGGGGGAGGCCTGGCTCAGGGGAATCGAGGCCTGATGCATGCTGCCGTCCCAGCCTTCCATGGTGATCCACAGTTCGGCGTCGGGACGGGTCTTTTCCGGAATCGGCATTTGTGTGCCCATGCGGTACGGCGTACCGAAGAAGATAGTGCCAGCGGCGCGCAGGCTGCGCGGCTTGCCGATGCGCAGGTAGGTAGCCTTGACCTGTTCGATACAGGCATCGCACAGGGCGGCGCTGAAATCCTTCATATAGCCGGCCGGCCCGGTGAGAGTCGGTGCTTCGTTGCGCAATTCGGCCAGTCGCAGGCTCCACGGGCCGACCTGGATGTTGCCAATCTCCCGTTGACCCAAACCGCTGTCGCCGCGAAACAGCGAGGCATCGGCGAAGTACTTGGGCATGAAGCCCAGCGGGATCAGCAGGAGCAGGACATTGAGGTGAAAGCGCCATTGGTGCCAGAAACGGGCCAGTCGGGAGGGCGGTGTGATCGTGCCGGACTTGCTCACAGGCTCACCTCCGAAGGCACACGGGTACGGGCCGGTTGTGCCTGGATGCGGTTTTTCTTTTCCTCGCGCTTCAGCGCATTGGCGGTGGCCAGCGCCGTGCGCTTGGTCCAGATCAGCAAGCCGCTGAGTACCATCATGCTCAGCAGCAGGCCGAAGAAGAACCAGATCAACTTGATCCAGATGCCGCCGAAATCACCCGTATGCAGCGGGCGCATCGACTCGGTGACAAACTCCAGCGAGGAGCGATCGGACAGCAGGCGGGACGCGGCGATGTCGCCGTTGTACGGATTGAGCGTTGCGGTCTGGAACATCAGCGGATACCAGCCGCGACCGCCGACGCTCATGTGGCTGTAGGCGTTACCTGGAAGGCTGACGAAACTGGCCTCCAGCCCTGGGATCTTCTGCTGGGCGATCTCGACGGCGCGGTCCAGGCTGATACGCGGCGGTGGTGTGCCGGCGGCCGAAATCGGCACGCTCTCCCGGGACATGGCGGGAATGATCGGCTCGCTGGAAATGGAGATCTGGTTATCGAAGAGGATCGCGCGGATCAGGAACCAGATGCCGGTGATGGAGATCACCGCGATGAACCAGATCGACCAGATGCCGCACAGTCGGTGGAAGTCGCCCCAGAAGATCCGCGCGCCGTGGCGTATGCGCAGGGTCGGGCGCAGAAAACCTTTCCAGAATTTTTTGTAGACCACCAACCCGGTGATCAACGACACCAGCATCGGCACGCCAAGAAACGACACCAGATACCAGCCCCAACTGAAACCGTTGGTGAACGGCACCAGCCACCAGCCATGCAGGGCGCGGGTGAACGCCTTGAAGTCGAAGCTGGGGGCGGTGCCCTGAATGACTCCGGTGTACGGATTGACATAGACCGTCAGTGAGCGACCGTCCGGGTAGCTGACTTCAACGTCCAGGGCAAAGTGCGACTCATCGGGACGGCTGATGCTTTGTACCAGGGTCTGCGGCTCGGCTTGTTTGATCGCCGCCAGTACCTGATCGTAACTGAGCAGCGGCGCGTCGTCCGACGGCGGGCTGGCGCGCATCTGCGGGTTGGCCAGCCAGACGATTTCCTGGCTGACCACCGCCAGCGTGCCAGTGACACAGACGATCAGGACAAAAAACCAGATCGGCAACGCGAGCCAGCTATGCACCAGGAACCACAGTTTCGAGCGGGATTTCTTTGACATGATTGCGCGTCTTGATTCGGTGAGAGGAGCCTCTGCTACGGGCTTCGCAGCATGGTTATCCGTAAAAGGCGCGGTCGTGGCTGTTGCCTACGCGAACGGCCTGCATCTCTATAGGACGGATGAGCCGGACAAATCCCGAAAGACGATATGAAAGTAAATGTTTCGCAATTCCCCCCAGACGCCACCACCCCCCTGTGGGAGCGGGCTTGCTCGCGAATGCGGTGGTTCATTCAATAAAGATGTCGACTGAGAGGACGCCTTCGCGAGCAAGCCCGCTCCTACAGGGGGTGTTTGGTGATCAGCCGATCAAACACGATTCATGAATGCCGCACTCACTGTCAGGCAATTGATGGCCGGTCGGCGCTCCCTATGATGGAGAGCACCGGATTTCCCTGAGTGAGCACCCTGATGAGCCCCAGAACCCTCTACGACAAACACATTGATTCGCACACCGTGTGCCGCCTCGACGACCAAGGCCATGTGCTGCTGTATATCGACCGTCAGGTGATCAACGAATACACCAGTCCACAGGCGTTCAGCGGTCTGCGCGCTGCCGGGCGCAAGGTCTGGCGGCCGGCCACGGCGCTGGCGGTGGTCGATCATGTCAATCCGACCACCCCCAAACGGGTGGCGGCGATGCCAGATGCGGGCGGTGCGCGGCAGGTGTCGTATCTGGCGGAAAACTGCCGGGACTTCGACATCGAACTGCTGGATATTCTCGACAAGCGCCAAGGCATCGAGCATGTGATCGCCCCGGAGCAGGGTTTCATCCTGCCGGGCATGGTCATCGCCGCCGGCGACAGCCACACCACCACGTACGGTGCGCTGGGGGCGTTCGGGTTTGGCATCGGCACCTCGGAGATCGAGCATCTGCTGGCCTCGCAGACGCTGGTCTACAAGCGCCTGAAAAGTATGCGCGTGACGGTGGATGGCGAACTGGCGCCGGGGCTGACCTCCAAGGATGTGATCATGGCGCTGATCGGCAGGATCGGTGCGTCGGGGGCCACGGGCTATGCGATCGAGTTCTCGGGCTCGACCATTGATGCGCTGAGCGTCGAAGCACGCATGACCATATGCAACATGGCGGTCGAGGCGGGCGCGCGCGGCGCGTTCATGGCGCCTGACGAAAAAGTCTTTGCTTATCTCAACGGCAAACCGCGCGCGCCACGAGGCGAACTCTGGGCGCGCGGCGTGGAAAAATGGCGTGAATTGCGCAGCGATTCCGGCGCCGTGTTCGACCGCGAAGTGTACCTCGACGCCAGTCTGCTGGAGCCGATGGTCACCTGGGGCACCAGCCCCGATCAGGCGGCGGCGATTGGCGCACGGGTGCCGGATCCGCAGACCATCGACGATCCGATCCTACGACAGGACATGTGCCGCGCCCTTCAATACATGGGCCTGGAGGCGGGGATGGCGCTGCGCGATATTGTCATCAGTCACGCTTTTATCGGCTCCTGCACCAACGCGCGGATCGAAGATTTACGTGACGCCGCCAGCGTCGTGCGCGGGCGGCGGGTGGCCGGGCATGTGCGGGCGATGATCGTGCCCGGCTCCAGTGAGGTCCGCGCTCAGGCTGAAGCCGAAGGGCTGGCGCAGATCTTCATCGACGCCGGGTTTGAATGGCGACAGTCCGGCTGTTCGATGTGCCTGGCGATGAACGATGACGTGCTGGCCCCCGGCGACCGCTGCGCCTCCAGCACCAACCGCAATTTCGAAGGCCGGCAGGGCGCGGGGGCGCGTACGCACCTGATGAGCCCGGCCATGGTCGCCGCCGCGGCGATCAACGGCCACCTGACTGACATCCGCCACTTCGGAGAACGCCCATGAGCCTGCAACCCTTTACTCAGGTCAGCGGCCAGGCTGCGCCAATGCTCGCGGCCAACGTCGACACCGACGTGATCATGCCCAAGCAGTTTCTCAAGGGTATCGACCGTCAGGGTCTGGATCGTGGGCTGTTTTTCGATCTGCGTTTTCTTGCCGACGGTACGCCCAACCCTGAATTCGTGTTGAACCAGCCGGCCTGGCAGGGCGCGAACTTTCTGGTGGTCGGGCCGAATTTCGGCTGCGGTTCAAGTCGCGAACATGCGGTGTGGGGGTTGCAGCAGATGGGCATTCGCGCGCTGATCGGCAGCAGTTTTGCCGGGATCTTCTACGACAACTGCCAGCGCAACGGCGTGTTGCTGATCACTCTGGATGAGGCTCAAGTGCAGCGCATTGGCCGACTGGTGAGCCAGCCTGACACGGCGCAGATCAATGTCGATCTAGAGGCGCAGCAGATTCGACTGGCGGACGGTGAAGTGATTGATTTCCAGATTGATGGCTTGCGCAAGACTGCGCTGTTGCTGGGGCTGGATGCGATTGGCAGTACCTTGCAGCGGCGTGAGCAGATCGAGGCGTTCGAGCGCGAACACCTGGCCGCCAACCCATGGCTGAGCTAACACCCAATTAGCCCTCTGTAGGCCTTCGCCTGCTCGCGATGGCGTCGTGTCAGTCGAAATAATCATTGGCTGAATGACCGCCATCGCGAGCAGGCTCACTCCTACAAAGGGTTTTGTGGTGTTTGGGCTAGAGAGAAAGATCCTTGAAATGCCCCTGCAAAAACTCCACACACGCGCGCAGCTTGCCGGAGTTGGCCAGCCGCGTCGGGTACACCGCCCAGACATTGGCGCTCTGGCTGTAATCAGTCAGCACCGGTACCAGTCGGCCCTGTTCCAGCAACGGTTTTACATCCCACAATGAACGCAGCAACACGCCGCGTCCGTCGAGCGCCCATTGCAGGACGATTTCGCCGTGGTTGGAAGACAACGGCCCACTGACCCGCACGCTTTCCTGCGTGCCGTTGCGATCCAGATTCCAGACGCCGAAGGCGTTGTCGCGCTCCTTGATCACCAGGCAGTCGTGTTGTTGCAGATCGTCCAGGGTCTGCGGGGTGCCTCGGCGCTCAAGGTATTCGGGTGCGGCGCACAGCACACGGCGGTTGCTCACCAGTTGCCGGCCGATGTGCTGGCCGGGCAGGTCGTCGCCGACGCGGATTTCCAGATCGAAACCCTCGTTGACGATGTCCACTGCGCGGTCGAACAGGTCCAGACGAATCTGCAATTGCGGGTGCCGTTCGGCCAGCCGCGAAACGGCGGGCGCCACATGGTTGCGACCGAAGCCGAAACTGCTGCAGATGTGCAAACGCCCGCGCGGGCTGTCGTGGGCGTCGGCGAGGTCGTCGTGCAGTTGCTGGAAATCATCGAGGATGCGCAAGGCCCAGCGCTGCACCCGCTCGCCGTCCTCGGTCAGCGACACCCGGCGACTGGTGCGATGCAGCAGGCGGGTGCCGAGGGTCGATTCGAGAATCTGGATGCGTTTGCTGACGTAGGCCGGGGACAGCCCCAACTCATCGGCGGCAGCGGCGAAACCGTTCTTGCGGATCACGGTCAGCAGCACGCGCAAGTCTTCGGGCAGGGGCACGGTGTCTTTGTTCTGGGACATGTGGGAACGAGCACTGGCGGCACAAGCCGCCAGCATAGCATCGGCGATGAACGGCTCGGTTCAGCGCAGGAAATCCAGCGCCTCGGCGAGCAGCAGTTCTGGCACTTCTTCGGCCAGATAATGCCCGCCCGGCAGCGCCTTGCCGCTGACGTTGGTCGCCACTTGCTGCCATTCCTTGAGCGGGTCGAAACAGCGCCCGACCGTGCCTTCCGCGCCCCACAATACCCGCAGCGGCAGTTCAAGCTGATTGCCGGCGGCGATGTCGGCGCGGTCATGCTCAAGATCGATGGCGGCGCTGGCGCGGTAGTCCTCGCAGATGCCCCGGGCGCTGCCGGGACGTTGCAGGCAGCGCAGGTATTCGCCGAACGCGTGCTCGGTGAACGGCGCCAGTCCGGCGCTGCGGCTGCCCATCACACTGCGCAGATAGGCTTCGGGATCGGCTTCGATCAGGGTTTCCGGCAACGGCGCCGGGCGGATCAGGAAGAACCAGTGCCAATAGGCGCGGGCGAACGCTTCGTTGGTCTGCGTGTACATCGCCAGGGTCGGCGCAATGTCCAACAGCATCATCCGTTGCACCGCAGCGCGGTGGTCGAGGGCCAGGCGATGGGCAACCCGGGCGCCACGGTCGTGGGCCAGAATCGAAAACTGTTCGAACCCCTGCGCCTGCATCAACGCGACGTTATCTCTGGCCATTTCGCGTTTTGAATAGTTGCGGTGTAGTTCATCGGCAGCCGGTCGGGCGCTGTCGCCGTATCCGCGCAGGTCGGCGGCAACCACGGTGAAATGCTCGGCCAGTTGTTCGGCGATCTTGTGCCAGATCACGTGGGTCTGCGGGTGCCCGTGCAACAGCAACAGCCCCGGGCCGCTGCCGCCGAGGCGATAGGCGATGTCGACGCCGTTGACGTGGCACTGGTCTTTGACGAATCCGGCAAACATCGGGCTGATCCTTGTTCAGGTGCGGGTGGGATGCATCCTGAAAGTGTTCGGCATTCGGGGCAAGGGTTGAAGCGTGGTGTGGTGGTTCATGAAGTGTGATGTGTGTCGGCAGTGCCGGCCCCTTCGCGGGCAAGCCCGCTCCCACAGTGTTTTTCTGTGTGACACCCATTGTATAAACACCAGAGATCCCTGTGGGAGCGGGCTTGCCCGCGAAGAGGCCGGCCCGGCCCTGAAAATCTCAACCCTGACTGAACATCTCCATCGCCCGCTGCTTGATCTGCTCCTCGGTCAGATCCTCCTTGCGCGTGGCGAGAAACCACACGTGTCCATAGGGATCCTTCAGCGTGCCGCTGCGATCGCCATAAAACTGATCCTTGACCTCCGACACCGCACTCGCCCCGGCATCCAGCGCTCGCTGAAAGGACTTGTCGACATCGGTGACATACAGATGCAGACCGACCGACACCGCGTTGTCCGGGCCGCTCAACGGTCCTTGATCGCACGGCGTACCAAGCATGATCGCGCTGTCGCCTATGCGCAGTTCGGCGTGGCCGATGCGCCCGTCGGGCATGTCCAGGCGCATGACCTGGGTCGCGCCAAAGGCTTTCTTGTAGAACTCGATGGCCTCGGCGGCCTTGAGGATGCCGAGGTACGGGGTAATGCTGTGATACCCCTCGGGAATGGGTTTGACGCTCATGACGTTCTCCCTGTTCTTTGTTTTCGGGGTGGAACTCCACCGGATTTGTGGAGGATTCACTATAGAACTGTCTGCGCGGCCAGCATTTTTCCCCGACGAGCCGTCAGTCCGGAAAATGCGCCCCCGGCCCCTGCTCACCGAGTACATCGCCCTGATTGCGCAACGGGCAGGCCTCCATCGACAGGCAGCCGCAACCGATGCAACCGGTCAGCCGGTCGCGCAACAACGTCAGTTGATTGATTCGCTCGTCCAGTTCGCGGCGCCATTGTTCGGACAGGACTTTCCAGTCCGCCGCGGTCGGGGCGCGGTCGTCCGGGAGGATTTTCAGCGCCTCGCCGATTTCCGCCAGCGGAATGCCCAGGCGCTGCGCGACCTTGATCAACGCCACCCGACGCAAGACTTCCCGTGGATAGCGCCGCTGATTGCCGGCATTGCGCTGGCTCTTGATCAGGCCTTTCGATTCATAAAAGTGCAGGGCAGTCACCGCGACACCGCTGCGCGCTGCGACTTCGCCCACGGTTAGTTGCTTGTGCAGGTTTTCCTTGGTGATCATTTTGCAAAATGACTCTTGACCTTGACTTAACTAGAGGTTTTACCCTGCAGGCCTTCGAGTCGCAAGACTCGTCTTACGATGAGTGGGGACTTCTCATGCAAACTTCAGCGAAAAATCGCAGTTTTACCCAGTTGATCGAATTCGAGATCGAGCCGCGCCAGCAACCGGCATTGGTCTCGGCGCTGTCGCAGCAGAGCGAACATCTGGCGCAGCGCTACGCAGGCTTCGTCAGCGCCAGCGTCCAGGTCAGCGACGACGGTCGGCGGGTGCTGAGCTTGCTGCAATGGCAGAGCCGTGAGGCAGGAGAGGCGGCGTTCTGTCGCTATGAAAGCGGCGAGCAGGATTTCTGGCAGTTGATCCGCGCCCATCAGGCGAAAACCGTGACCTTCAATTCATTCCAGGTGTTGAGCAGCATCGCCCGCAGTCATGACGATGCGCTGCACTGCAATCTGGTGGGCTAGATCGACAACTGAATCAGGCGTTCACCGTGCAGGTTCTCCGTGAGTCGCCGCTTGTTCACCGCCAGTTCGCCGATCTTGATCAATCGCGTGCGGGTGACGTTGCGGCTCAGACCGAGCAGCGCGGCGGTATGCACCTGGTTGTAATGGCAGAAGCGATAAGCGGCGCGCAGCAGGGCGTCTTCGACTTTTTCGTGGAGGGCGCCGGCCTGTTGTTCGAAGAGTTTTTGAAAGGCCCGCTCGAGCAACGCTTCCGGTGAATCGTCGGCGTTCGACTGCTGATCGTCCGGGCGCTCGATGCGCAGGTTCGACAGGCGCAAATCGTCGCGCTCGATCACGCCGTTGCGGCAGATCAACAGGGTGTGATGGATGACGTTTTCCAGTTCGCGAATATTGCCCGGCCAACTGTAGCTGCGCAGTTTCTGTTCGGCGCCGGGGCTGATGCTGACCCGTCCGTAACCCAGGCGCTGGCTGTAGGCCTCGATGAAATGCCGGGTCAGCGGCAGGATGTCACCGGGCCGCTGGCGCAACGGACTGAGTTCCAGATTGACCACGTTCAATCGGTAGAACAGGTCTTCGCGGAAGTTGCCGGCATTGATCGCTTTCTCCAGTTGCACGTTGGTCGCCGCCAGCACGCGCACATCGATCGGAATGCTTTTGCGCGAGCCGAGGCGTACCACTTCGCGCTCCTGCAACACCCGCAGCAACTTGACCTGAATCGCCATCGGCAAATCGCCGATTTCGTCGAGGAACAAGGTGCCGCCATCCGCCTCTTCGAACCACCCGGCCTTGGCGCTGAGGGCGCCAGTGAAGGCGCCTTTTTCATGGCCGAACAGCTCGGCTTCCACCAGCGATTCGGAGAACGCACCGCAGTTGACCGCGACAAACGGCCGATGCCGGCGGTGGCTCAGATTGTGGATATGCCGCGCCACCAGCTCTTTGCCGGTGCCGGTCTCGCCAATGATCAGCACGCTGGCTTCGCTCGGCGCGACCTGTTGCAGATGCGCGAGCAGGGCCTGGGACTTGGGGTCTTCGAAGACCTGCGCGGTGGCGCGGATCGACGTCGCCAGAGCGGGTGAGGGCGGAAGGGTCAGCAGTTGCATGGGACTCGCTCCATTAAAGGCAAGATCAGGAATAGAACGTCGGCACCGGCAGCGCCTGATTCAGCGCCCAGTCGCCCAGCTCATGAAGTTTGTAATCGAGCGGGTCGTGCAGGGTCTGCGTGCGCAGGTTGCGCCAGTGCCGGTCGAGGCGCAGCGAGGCGTGGGTCGAACGCGCGCCAGTGACTTCGAACAAGCGGCTGCAAATCTCCAGCCCCTGACGACTGGCGGCGACCTTGGCGGTGGCAATCGCCGTGGCCAGATGTCCACGTTCCTCTGCGGTCAGGTTCGGGCCTTTGGCCCAGGCCACGTCGAGCAGCGCGGCGGCCCGTTCGACCAGCAGGCGAATGCCTTCCAGCGCGACCCAGAACTCGCCGTAATGCGCGAGCACGTACGGGTCTTCACGCACATTTCGGGCTACGGATTTGTGCCAGAGACGGGTTTCGCTCAGGGTGTATTGCCGGGCTTCTTCAAAAGCGCCTTCGGCGATGCCGAGAAACATATGGGTGAAGGTCAATTGCGCAATCAGCGGACGCAGGCAGGCGAACGGTGTGCTCAACGGGCCGGGATCAAGCAGCAGCTCGGACTCTTCGACCCGCACCCGTTCGAACGTGGCGCTGCCGCTGTCAGTCTGGCGCTGGCCGATGTTGTTCCAGTCGTCGTGCAGGGTGATGCCGCTGCGACCGCTGGGGATCGCCGCGATCAGCAATTTGCCGCCGGCGCTTTCGTCGACGGCCGAGGCGATCAGCATCTGTGAATCGCTGGCGCCGGAACAGAAGCTTTTCTTCCCGGAAAACTCGCGCCAGCCGCCGAAGTCCTTGACCACCGTACGGGTGTCGAGCGGGTTGAGGGCGTTGCCCCAGAACCAGTTCTGTCGCGCGGTCTGTTCGAACCACGGCTGCCATTGTTCCGGCCGCGAGAACAGACGCACGGTGGCGAGCATCAGGTGATGAAAGCCGAAGACGTGGGCGATGGAACTGTCGACCTTGGCGAACTCGCGCACGATCTGCAGGGTTTCGCTCCATGTCGCGCCGAGCCCGCCGTAACGGGTGGGAATGCTCAGGGCCAGCAGGCCGCTGTCGCGCAGGGCATCGCGTTCAGCCTTCGGCGTGCCGCCGCGCTCGTCACGCTCGACGGCGGTGAGGGCGAATTCAGCGGCCAGCTGGCGGGCAGTCTGCAGCGGGGAGAGCAGGGTGCTTTGTGGTTTGGCGGTCACACGGTGTTCCTCAAAATCGATGCAATCCCCCCTGTAGGAGCGGCGGTGCGACGGTTCGACTTGCTCGCGAAGGCGTCAGATCAGTCAATATTCTGGTGCCTGACACTCCGCCTTCGCGAGCAAGCCCGCTCCCACAGGGGATTTTGGTCAGGCCTTGGCTTGGCCGGGCAGCACATCGTTGGCAATCATTTCGCCAAACGGCCCGGTGAGGTTGGTCACGCCGCGTCCGGCCAGACTTGCGTACGGCTCGGGCAACAGCGGGAACACCAGTTCGGCAAACCGGTACGCTTCTTCCAGATGCGGATAGCCGGAGAAGATAAAACTCTCGATACCGAGGTCGGCGTACTCCTTGATCCGCGCCGCCACTTGCTGCGGATCGCCCACCAGCGCCGTACCGGCACCGCCGCGTACCAGACCAACGCCGGCCCACAGATTGGGGGCGATTTCCAGGTTGTCGCGACGACCATCGTGCAACGCCGCCATGCGCCGCTGACCTTCGGAATCGAAGCGCGAGAAGGACTTCTGCGCCGCTTCGATGGTCTCGTCGCTGATGTGTTCGATCAGTTTGTCCGCAGCTTTCCACGCCTCTTCGGCGGTCTCGCGAACGATCACGTGCAGGCGAATACCGAACTTCACCTTGCGTCCATGCCGAGCGGCGCGTTCACGCACATCGGCGAGTTTTTCGGCGACAGCGGCGGGTGGTTCGCCCCAGGTCAGGTATACGTCCACCTGCTCGGCGGCCAGGTCGTGCGCCGCGTCGGACGAGCCGCCGAAATACAGCGGCGGATAGGGTTTCTGCACTGGCGGATAGAGGGCCTTGGCGTTCTGTACTTTCAGGTGCTTGCCTTCGAAATCCACTGACTCGCCTTGCAACACCCGGCGCCAGATCTTGAGGAATTCGTCGGTGACTTCGTAGCGTTCACTGTGGCTGAGGAAGCTGCCGTCGCCACGGTTTTCGTCAGGATCGCCGCCGGTCACCACGTTGATCAGCAGACGACCGTTGGACAGTCGATCGAGTGTCGCCGCCATACGGGCCGAAACGGTTGGTGAAATGATTCCCGGACGGATCGCCACCAGATAACGCAGACGTTCGGTCAACGGTACCAGCGCCGACGCAATCACCCACGAGTCTTCGCAGGAGCGCCCGGTGGGAATCAGCACGCCGTGGTAACCGAGGCTGTCGGCGGCTTGCGCCACTTGTTTCAGATAATTCAGGGTGACCGGGCGCGCGCCTTGGGTGGTGCCCAGGTAATGGCCGTCGCCGTGGGTCGGCAGGAACCAGAAAACATCCATGAGCAGCTCCTTAAGCGATTTTCAGCAACGGTTTGATTTGCGTGCCGAACAGTGGCGCGGCGCGTTCGGCAGCCAGGCGAATCCGCGCTTTCAGCGGTTCGCTGGTGATCTGGTAATCGGCGAAGTCGGCCTCGGTGGCGTACACGCCAATGGGCAGGGTCACGGCCTGGAAGAAACTGAACAGCGGACGCAACTGGTGATCGAGCACCAGCGCATGGCGCTCGCTGCCACCGGTGGCGGCGAGCAGCACCGGGGTGTCGATCAGCGCGTTGAGGTCGATCAGATCGAACAAATGCTTGAGCAGGCCCGGATAGGAGCCGCGATACACCGGCGCGGCAACGATCAGCAGATCGGCCTGTTCAATGGCTTGCAGTTCGGCCTCGACCTCGGCACTCAGCTCCTGACGCGACAGAGCGCTGCCCAGTGGGCGGGCGATATCGCCGAGCTCGATCAGATGACTCTCGACCGGCAAGTGTCCGGCCAGTTCGGCCAACAGCGCTTGGGTCAGCACCAGAGTGCGCGATGGACGCCAGGTGCCGCCGGAGAGGGCGACGACTTTCAGGGGACGCGACATGATGAGTTCCTTTTTCAACAGTTGCTCAGCGAGCAGTGAGTAAGTGCCAAGGCTTGAGCAAGCGCTGTACCAATTCCTGAGAGGCCCGGATTACCTGGGCTTGAGCCTTCTGGCGTGAGTCGGTTGTGCAGATATCAGGCGGGTTTGTTGATCTGCTGTTGCCTGAGCAACAGTTGCTGGAGCAACAGTTGTTCGCCGCGTGCAGGGATTTATAGCGGCTGCTGGTTATTCCGTAAAAGAACGTTAATCGATATTTATAGATCGTTAGGAGATATGAGGGCGTTAAAGCTGAAATCCTGATAGCCACTATTGAGAGCGTTGATTTTTGCCCGCACGGGCGCGGGCGTAGCCTTTGTCCATCGACTACCACCGCTCGCCAGGACGCTCCCCATGAATCGTTTACTGACTGCTTCGCTGCTGCTTGCTGTCTCCGTACTTGCCGGTTGCGCGACCCATGTGTCTCCCGAACAACGGCCGTACACCGCCGAAGAAACCCGCGAACTGGCGATGGAAGCGCTGAACCGCAGCGGCTTGTCCTTCGACGAATATCACGCGAAGAAAGCGGCACTGCTGGGCGAATCGCAATTCGACAAGAAAGCTGAAATGAGCGCCGGACGTGCGATACAGCTGCACGGTCGTCCAAGTTAATCGAAAACTGTACTGCTCGTATTTTCGCGTAACTGTCCGTGGGTTTGCGGGCTGCCGTGCGATAGGGTCAACACCTGAATGACCCCGACGGATTGCTCCCATGACCCTCTCGCTTGATCTGCTGTTGGGCTTTGCCCTGTTTGCCCTTGTCACCTCGATTACACCGGGGCCGAACAACACCATGTTGCTGGCATCGGGCGTGAACTTCGGCTTCAACCGCACCATTCCTCACATGCTCGGCATCACCTGCGGTTTCTTCGTATTGGTGGTCGCAGTGGGCTTTGGCCTCGGCGCGGTGTTCCAGACTTACCCGATTCTTTACACCGTGTTGCGCTATCTCGGTGCCGCGTATTTGTTGTACCTGGCGTGGAAAATCGCCCATTCGGGCCCGGTAGGCGAGGGCGTCGAAGGTGAGGCCAAGCCGATCAGCTATCTCGGTGCCGCCGCGTTTCAATGGGTCAATCCCAAGGCCTGGATCATGGCCATCGGTGCCATCAGCACGTACACGCCGATGCAGGGTTATTTCACCAACGTGGTGGTCATCGCCGCCGTGTTCGCCATCATCAACCTGCCCAGCGTCGGTGTCTGGGCGGCGTGCGGCACGCTGCTGCGCAATGTGCTGAAGGACCCGCGCTGGTTGCGCGTGTTCAACTGGGGCATGGCGACGCTGTTGGTGATTTCGCTGTACCCGCTGCTTCTCGAAAGCTTTCACTGACGCATTGCTTCAACCGCCGGCCCGATGCCTGTTAAGCTCGACTTCAGGAGCGTTCCTACGCACTTTTAAATGAAGTTGTTCTTCTTTAACGGCATCCGATCAGGTATTGATGACGGTCTCGAACCCAGGCGCAGCTCACAAGGCTGCGCTGTGCCGTTTGCAGACACGAGCCTCCTGATCCCGGAACACGCTCTGCGAGTCTTTTATGAATAAACGTCCGTTGTATTTCGATTACGCCGCCACCACCCCGGTGGACGAGCGGGTCATCCAGGTGATGATCGACTGTCTGGGTTTTCACGGTAACTTCGGCAACCCGGCTTCCAGCTCCCACGCCTTCGGCCAGCAGGCCCGGCAAACGGTCGAGCAGGCCCGTCGGCAAGTCGCCGAACTGGTCGGTGCCGAGGCTACGCAGATCGTCTGGACCTCCGGCGCCACCGAATCCAACAACCTCGCCCTCAAGGGTGTGGCCCAGGCGCGCGGCGTTGCCGGTGGCCACATCATTACCAGTCAGATCGAACATAAAGCCATCCTCGATACCGCCCGGCAATTGCAGGATGCCGGCGTCGCGGTAACCTATCTGGTGCCGGACGCCGAAGGCCTGATCACCCCGCAGGCGGTCAGTGAAGCAATGCGCGACGACACCTTTCTGGTGTCGTTGATGCTGGTCAACAACGAACTCGGCACGCTTAACGATATCCCGGCCATCGGTGAAGTGGTGCGCGGCCGTGGGGCGTTGTTCCATGTCGATGCCGCTCAGGGCGCCGGCAAAGTGGCGATTGATCTGCAGCAGTGGCCGGTGGACCTGATGTCGTTTTCGGCGCACAAGCTTTACGGCCCCAAAGGCATCGGCGCGTTGTATGTCGGCCCGCGTGCGCAACAGCGTTTGCAGGCGCAGATTCATGGCGGCGGCCACGAAGGCGGGCTGCGCTCCGGGACTCTGGCGACGCATCAGATCGCCGGCATGGGCGCGGCATTCGCCTTGGCGGCTGCCGAATTCGATGCCGAGAAAAAGTCCATCGTGGCGCTGCGTGAGCGGTTGCTTGAACAGTTGCTGAGCCTGCCGGGCGTGCGCCTCAACGGCAGCGCCAGCCAGCGCATCGCGCATACCTTGAGCCTGACCTTCAGCGAAGGTGAGTTCAACAGTGCAGCCTTGAGCCATTCGATCGCTTTTTCCGCAACCTCGGCCTGTAACTCAGCGAGCAACACACCCTCTCACGTGTTGCTGGCGCTGGGGCACGACGCACGGCTGGCCGGTCGCACGATTCGCCTGAGCCTTGGCCGCTTCACCACCGCCGACGATATCGATCAGGCGGCAGAACTGATCAAAGGCGCCTGCGCCAGTGCCCCGGCATTCTGGGCGACAGGGCTTTAACCAGCCGTTTATACGGCTACGAACAATAACGATGAAGTGATTGGCAGGAGACATGATGAGTACCCAGACTTTGACCGAAGGAACGGTTCCCCAGCGCCTGGCGCACACCCGTGAACTGATGCGCCGCGAAGGCATTCATGCGTTGCTGGTGCCATCCGCCGACCCGCATCTGTCGGAGTACCTGCCGGGCTACTGGCAGGGGCGGCAATGGCTGTCGGGCTTCCATGGTTCGGTCGGCACTTTGATCGTTACCGCTGATTTCGCCGGGGTCTGGGCCGACAGTCGCTATTGGGAACAGGCGACCAAGGAACTCAAGGGCAGCGGCATCGAACTGGTCAAGCTGCAACCGGGTCAGCCCAGCCCGCTGGACTGGCTGGCCGAGCAGACCCCGGAAGGTGGCGTAGTCGCGGTGGACGGTGCGGTGATGGCCGTGGCTTCGGCGCGCACCCTGAGCAGCAAGCTCGAAGCCCGCGGCGCGCGTCTGCGCACAGACATCGACCTGTTGAATGAAGTCTGGGCGGATCGCCCGAGCCTGCCGAACGCGCCGATCTATCAACATCTGCCACCGCAAGCGACGGTCAGCCGTGGCGAAAAACTCGCCAAACTGCGCGAGACCCTGCAGGAACGTGGCGCCGATTGGCACTTCATCGCCACCCTCGATGACATCGCCTGGCTGTTCAACCTGCGTGGCGGCGACGTGTCGTTCAACCCGGTGTTTGTTTCTTTTGCGTTGATCAATCAACAGCAAGCAACACTGTTCGTGGCCTTGAGCAAAGTCGATGCCGAGCTGCGTGCGGTGCTGGAACGGGACGGCGTGACCCTGCGCGATTACCGTGAAGTCGCCGACGCCTTGCGCGCTGTACCAGGCGGCGCGAGCCTGCTGGTGGATCCGGCGCGGGTGACCAGCGGTTTGCTGGATAACCTGGACAGTGCGGTGAAACTGGTCGAAGGCCTGAATCCGACCACCCTCGCCAAATCGCAAAAAAGCGAGGCCGATGCTCAGCACATCCGCAAGGCCATGGAGCAGGATGGCGCGGCGTTGTGCGAATTCTTCGCCTGGCTGGAATCGGCCTGGGGCCGCGAGCGCATCACCGAACTGACCATCGATGAAAAGCTCACCGCTGCCCGTGAGCGCCGTCCGGATTACGTGTCGCTGAGTTTCAATACGATTGCCGCGTTCAATGCCAATGGTGCAATGCCGCACTATCACGCTACCGAAGAAGAACATGCGGTGATCGAGGGCGACGGTTTGCTGCTGATCGACTCGGGAGGCCAATACCTCGGTGGTACTACCGACATCACTCGAATGGTGCCGGTGGGTACGCCGACGGCTGAGCAGAAGCGTGACTGCACTCGCGTGCTCAAGGGCGTGATCGCCCTGTCGCGGGCGCAGTTCCCGAAAGGCATTCTGTCGCCGTTGCTCGATGCCATCGCTCGCGCGCCGATCTGGGCGGAAAGCGTGGATTACGGTCATGGCACCGGTCATGGGGTCGGCTATTTCCTCAACGTGCACGAAGGCCCGCAGGTGATCGCCTATCAGGCAGCACCGGCACCGCAAACGGCGATGCAACCGGGGATGATCACCTCGATTGAGCCGGGCACCTATCGTCCGGGTCGTTGGGGCGTGCGGATCGAGAATCTGGCAATGAATCGCGAGGCGGGGAGCAGCGAGTTTGGCGAGTTCCTCAAGTTTGAAACGCTGACCCTGTGCCCGATCGACACGCGTTGCCTGGAGCCATCCTTGCTGACGCAGGAAGAGAAGCAGTGGTTCAACGCCTACCATGCCGAAGTGCGTGAGCGTCTGAGTCCATTGCTTGAGGGGGCCGCGCTGGAGTGGCTGAACACGCGCACAGCGGCGATCTGAATGGTTGAAGCTCAGGCGCTATTGCCAGCGCCTGAGTTCTGCTGCTGACTCAGGCTTGGCGCAGGGCTTCTTCGACGAAGTCGAGCCGGTCCTGTCCGAAGAACATCTGGTTGCCGATGAACATGCTCGGCGCACCAAACACGCCGCGTTTTACCGCTGTCTCCGTATTCTCCTTGAGTACAGCCTTGACCGATTCGTCGTTGGTCAGGGCCAGTACTTCATCGGGGGCGAAGCCGTGTTCGCTCAATACCGCAGCGACGGTAGCCGGCTCATCGAGAGGGCGCCCCTCCACCCACAGCGCCTTGAAAAGACAATCGATAAACGCCTGAAAGCGTTCTGGCTGGTGCAGTTGTATCCCGGTGACGGCACGCATCAATGTCAGCGTGTTGATCGGGAAGTGCGGATTGAACTTGAGCGGCACGTCATAACGTTTGGCGTAGCGATCCAGATCCTGAAACATGTAGCGGCCCTTTGCCGGAATCATTGCCGGTGAGGCGTTGCCGGTCGCTTTGAACACACCGCCCAGCAGCATCGGGATGTACATCAGCTGGCTGCCGGTCTCGGCACAGATCTTCGGCAACTGCGTGTAGGCCAGGTAGGTGGCAGGGCTGCCGAGGTCGAAATAGAACTCCACGGTTTTCGTCATCTTTACTGCTCTCTGGTTATTGTTATGGAGGAGGGGCTTACCAGCGTTCGTTCCAGGGGCGCAGATCCAGCTCGAATGTCCAGGCATCCCGTGGCTGACTGTGCAGGTACCAATAGTTTTCGGCGATGTGTTCGGGGTTGAGAATACCGTCCTGATCCTTGGTCGCGTACTTCTCGGGGAAACTGTTGCGGATGAAGTCGGTATCGATGGCGCCATCGACCACTACATGGGCGACATGGATGTTCATCGGGCCCAACTCGCGCGCCATGCTTTGCGCCAGTGCACGGATACCGTGTTTGGCGCCGGCAAATGCGGCAAATCCGGAAGCACCACGCAGCCCGGCGGTGGCGCCGGTGAACAGAAGGGTGCCGCGTTTGCGGGTGACCATGCGCTTGGCCACTTCGCGGGCATTGAGAAAACCCGAGAAACAGGCCATTTCCCAGATCTTGAAATACTTGCGTGCGGTTTCTTCAAGAATGCTGCAAGGCACGTTGGCGCCGATGTTGAAGACAAACGCTTCGATCGGGCCGAGGCGGGTTTCGATGTCTTCAATCAGGGCAATGACGTCTTCTTCCTTGCGCGCATCGCAGGCAAAACCGTGTGCTTCGCCACCTTCGGCCTGAATCGCGTCGACCAGCGGCTGCAATTTGTCGGCGCTGCGGCGGGTGACGCAAGCGACAAAACCCTCTTTGGCAAAACGCTTGGCAATCGCTCCGCCCGTGGCATCACCGGCACCAACCACTAACACGACCTTCTTGTTATTCATGGGTGAATCCCTTTAGTAAACGATCGTTAAGTGAACGAACGTTATGCTAGGATCCGGATAACGTCAAGGCGGTCGATAAAGAGGGCAAGTACATGCGGTATTCCGCTGGTCACAAGCTGGAAACCCGAGAAAAACTGCTGAACAGCAGCGCGCTGTCAGCCAAGCGTTCGGGCTTTTCGACTGTCGGGGTCGATGGTTTGATGAAGGCTATCGGCCTCAGTGGCGCAGCTTTCTATAGTCACTTCTCTTCGAAAGACGCGCTGTTCACGGCCATCGTCGAGCGCGAACTGTGTCAGAGCCTGGAGCGACTCGGAGGGCAGGGAGCACAGGATCGTGAGCGGCTGGAGCGCTGTCTCAAACAATACCTGAGCATGGCCCACGTAGAGCAGCCAGAATCGGGCTGCGCCTTGCCGACGCTGGGCGCGGAAATTGCCCGTTCAGATGATCAGGTTCGTGAGCAGGCAGAGTTGTGGATTTGTCGGCTGCAAGCCAGTTGGGCACAGATTCTGGAGAGCGACAGCCTGGCATGGGCGATTCTGTCGCAATGTGTCGGGGCACTGGTGGTGGCGAGGATGCTGGTGACACCGGACATTCAACGGACGGTATTGAAGTCCAGCCATGAGGAGATCGGGCGTCAGCTGGCTGCTCGACGATGCGAGCAGCCAGAATGATTCATTTGCAGATGACGATCATGCTGCGGCTGGTATAGCCGGCCGGATTGAGACCGAATGGGTAGTCGCCTGGCTCTTCCACGGCGTCCCCTGATTTGGCGATGACTTTGTAGCCCTTTGGGGCGCAAGCATCGGCGGCGCTGGTGTAGCACTTGTCCCAAGAGGACGACAGCCCGGAACAGTTGATGTGCAGCCCTTTTTTACCGTGCTTCACCTGGGTCTTGGAGGTCGCTGCGCACCCCGCTACTGCCAATACAGCGATCAGTATCAAAATTCGTTTCATTACCGTCCTTATGGTAGCCGCGAGTCTGGCGCTCGGGTCTGCCTGTATTCGCCTGCGCTTTAAGCGGTTCGATATCCCTATCCGAAAAAATCCATGCCTGGCACTGAGTTAAGGGGCCTAAACATGGCCTAAATGAACGCCAATTGCCAGACCTTCGTCAAATCCTGTTTCAATCTGCCGCAATGGCGGGCTTGGCGGAACTGCCCATGGTCATGGTTGCTCCGACCGAGGCGAGAATAATGCAGAGGATCGCCATCCATTGTGACAGCGTGAGGTATTCCTGCAGAAACAACAGCCCCGACAGCGCACCAAAGGCCGGTTCAATGCTCATCAAGGTGCCGAAGGTGCGGGCTGGAATGCGGGTGAGGGCGACCATTTCCAGCGTATAGGGCAAGGCGGTTGAGAGGATGGCGACGCCGATGGCGACCGGGATCAGCGACGGGGTGAGTAGCGCTGCACCGGCATGCACGATGCCGATCGGGGCGACGAATAATGCGGCGATCATCACGCCGAGGGCCGCAGTCGTGACGCCGTTGTCGGCACCGGCCTTCTGGCCGAACAGAATGTACAGCGCCCAGCACACGCCGGCGCCCAAGGCGTAACCGGCACCAACCAGATCAATTCCCGCTGATGTCGCTCCGGTCGGGATCAACAGCAGCAAACCGACCGCTGCCAGGGCAATCCAGAGAAAGTCGATTGCGCGGCGCGAGGCATAAATGGCGACGGCCAGCGGGCCAGTGAATTCGAGTGCGACTGCGATCCCCAGTGGCACGGTGCGCAGTGACATATAGAAGAGGAAGTTCATCCCGCCCAGCGCCATTCCGTAAACGATCACCGTGCGCAAGGATTGAGCGGTCAGCCTGGCGCGCCATGGGCGCAGCAGCAACAGCATGATAACGCTGGCGAAAACCAGGCGCAGGGTGGTCGTCCCTTGGGCGCCAACCACCGGGAACATGCTTTTGGCCAGAGAGGCGCCGGACTGGATGGAAGCCATGGCGATTAATAACAGGCCAACCGGGAACAGCATTGAGGCCAGAGAGCGAGGTTGGTCAGTCATTGCGAGGCATCATCCGAAGGTGGGAGCAGGGTGTTGCTTTGGGGTTGGGCAATATACTGCTCATTCGCTGACACTGCGTCTATATATAAGCAGGCTTTTTCAGGGACTCGACAGAAAACTGAAATTAACGGTTGACGGCAGATTC
>NZ_CM146900.1:5000-3520000 GCF_055755035.1 Pseudomonas sp. Ors-4-3C | reverse complement strand
ACGAACCTCTGGTGTTCCGGTTGTCACGCCAGTGGCATTGCCGGGTAGCTATGTTCGGGAAAGATAACCGCTGAAAGCATCTAAGCGGGAAACTTGCCTCAAGATGAGATCTCACTGGAACCTTGAGTTCCCTAAAGGGCCGTCGAAGACTACGACGTTGATAGGTTGGGTGTGTAAGCGCTGTGAGGCGTTGAGCTAACCAATACTAATTGCCCGTGAGGCTTGACCATATAACACCCAAGCAATTTGACTACTCGAGAGAGCATCAGATTGCGGTGTGTGAAGACGCAATGAACCGAAAGTTCGCGATGCTCACAAGACACCTGTATCACATACCCGATTTGCTGAAGCGAGGCCAACAGGTCGCGAGTCAGTACCCGAATTTCTTGACGACCATAGAGCGTTGGAACCACCTGATCCCATCCCGAACTCAGAAGTGAAACGATGCATCGCCGATGGTAGTGTGGGGTTTCCCCATGTGAGAGTAGGTCATCGTCAAGATTAAATTCCGAAACCCCAATTGCGAAAGCAGTTGGGGTTTTGTTTTGCCCGCAGGAAAGTGGTTTGATCGCCAGAATCACACGATACGCGCGCTCCAACCGTCGCCAGGACTGCCGTTGGGCAAAATCCTTCTGAAGTGACCACTCGGTTTTTGGTATGGTGCAGCTCGTTTTTTAACGGACTGATGTCATGCCCATGGATCGGCACTCAAATTATGTCAAAGAGTCGCTGTAGAAATGCCTGAACCCATTCCCATCAAGGATCACGAGAAAGAGAAGCGGTTGGTCAATAAACGGTTGATCGCCTGCGCTCTCTTCGTCTTTGCTATCAGCTGCGCGCTGGTGGTGCGCCTGTACATCCTGCAAGTGGTTGAGTACGACTACCACTCGACCATCTCCGAAAACAACCGCGTGCACATTTTGCCGATCCCGCCGACAAGAGGCTTGATCTACGACCGCAATGGCGTGCTGCTCGCTGATAACCGACCCAGTTACAACCTGGTGATCACCCGCGAACGCGCCACTGATGTCAATCAGGAGCTGGACGAGGTGATCAATCTCCTGCATCTGCCCGCTGAAGATCGCACGGTTTTCGATAAGGCAATGAAGCAGTCCCGTCATCCATTTACCCCGGTGACACTGTTCTATGAACTGACGGAAGAACAGATCGCCGTGTTGGCAGTCAACGAGTTCCGTTTGCCGGGCCTCGATGTCGAGCCGCAGTTCGTGCGGCATTACCCGCTGGGGCCGCACTTCGCGCATTCAATCGGCTACGTTGGCCGGATCAACGAGAAAGAGTCCAAAACCCTCGACTCAGTGGAGTATCGCGGCACCCAATCCATCGGCAAAACCGGCATCGAGCGCTTTTACGAAGCCCAGCTGCACGGCCACGTAGGCTATGAAGAAGTTGAGACCAACGCCCAGGGCCGAGTGTTGCGGGTGCTCAAGCACACCGATCCGGTCCCTGGCAAAAACATCGTGCTCAGTCTCGACGTCAAGCTGCAGGAAGCTGCCGAAGCGGCACTGGGGGATCGTCGTGGTTCGGTGGTGGCACTTGATCCGTCCACCGGTGAGGTGCTGGCCATGGTCAGCAACCCGAGTTTCGACCCGAATCTGTTCGTCACCGGCATCAGCTCCAAGGAGTATTCGGCGCTACGCGACTCCATCGACCGACCGCTGTTCAACCGCGTGCTGCGCGGCCTGTATGCGCCAGGCTCGACCATCAAGCCGGAAGTGGCGATTGCCGGTCTCGATGCCGGCGTCGTGACCCCGCAAACCCGCGTTTTCGACCCGGGTTACTACCAACTCCCCGACTTTGATCACAAGTACCGCAACTGGAACCACAGCGGCGATGGCTGGGTGGACATGGACGCGGCGATCATGCGTTCCAATGACACCTACTTCTACGATCTGGCGCACAAGCTCGGCATCGATCGCCTGCACGACTACATGGCAATGTTTGGCCTTGGCGAAAAAGTCTCGCTGGATATGTTCGAAGAGTCGCCCGGTTTGATGCCGTCTCAGGCCTGGAAACGCGCAACACGCCGCCAAGCCTGGTTCCCGGGGGAAACGGTAATTCTCGGCATCGGTCAGGGCTACATGCAGGTCACGCCGCTGCAACTGGCTCAGGCCACCGCACTGATCGCCAACAAAGGCGTATGGAACCGACCGCACCTGGCGAAGACAGTCGATGGTGTGGCGCCGGTTGACGAGCATCCGATGCCCAACATCCTGCTGAAGAACCCGCGTGACTGGGATCAGGTCAACCACGGCATGCAGATGGTGATGCACGATGCCCGGGGGATCGCTCGTGCTGCAGCGGTGGGTGCGCAGTACCGTATTGCGGGCAAGAGTGGTACCGCGCAAGTGGTGGCGATCAAGCAGGGCGAGCGCTACAACCGTGAGAAAACCCTCGAACGCCATCGCGACAACGCCTTGTTCGTCGGCTTCGCTCCGGCGGAGCACCCGAAGATCGCCATCTCGGTAATGATCGAAAACGGCGAGGCTGGTGGTCGCGTCGCCGGTCCGGTGGTGCGGCAGATCATGGACGCCTGGCTATTGGATCAGGACGGCCACCTCAAGCCGCAATACGCTGCGCCTGCCAAGCCGCCGGGTGATCCGCACGTTTAACCTGAGACGTCTCCCGGCACAGGCTCGCGCACGCTGAGCAAAGCCGGGAGACGCCCACGGAAACGTATTACTTGCAGCGGTAACCCTCGGGCATCGTCACGGTATAGTTGCGCTGCACGCGATCCTCGAAACTCAGGTTCTGCAGGCCTTGTTCCACCAGAAAGGTTTCGACCTTGGCGGCTTGGCAGTCGTCGTTATAGGACGAAGCCCGAAGCAGGTAGACGGTACGCTTGCTCACTTCATCCCGGGCGGTGGCAACGAATGTGCTGAGAGTGGTGTAACCGATTCGCTCCGAGGTACCCACCGGACCATATGTAGTGTTTGGGGTACTGGTGCAGGCCAGCCGATCGTCTTTCTTCTTGATGTTTTTGCACACCGTCGAAGTGCTGGTTACGACTTGCCCATAATCGGTGGCGGTGTAACGGTAGGACACTTGCCGGCTGCCGATATCGAGGGTGATGGTCATTTTCACCGGAGCATGGTTTCTGGGCAGATCAGCGTCGGTATAAACCTCCTGGAATCCCCGGTCTTTCAACGCATTCACCATATCGCGAAGATAGTAGCGAGCATTCAATGCATTTTCAGCAGTGGCGCTTGCCGAGGTCACAAGTACTGTTGCCTTGCGGTCGAACTGATAGTCCGGATCAGGTATCGCGTTGAGCGCTACGTCCAATTGTGTGGCGCAGCCGCTGAGTGACGCTGTCAGCAATAACAGCGCGCATGACAAATAACGGGACATGAAATAGCCGCCTTGAAACTAAGGATTGAATGAGAGTTAAACGATTGCGACTGGCGGTAAACAACTCGCCGTCAGGGGAAAGTCCTAGTCTTTCTGATATTCCAGCAGATCGCCCGGTTGGCAATCGAGCGCCGCGCAGAGCTTGTCGAGGGTTGCCATTTTCACGCCTTTGACTTTGCCGTTTTTCAGCAATGACAGATTGGCCTCGGTGATCCCGAGCAGGGCGGCCAGCTCTTTCGAGCGAATTTTTTGAGTGGCCATAACAACATCAAGGCGGACGATAATGGTCATTATATTGTTCTATATGTATTGACTTTGCTCATCGCTGAGCACTTTTGCATCGCGCATGATAATTGAAAACGAACACAGCAATACGCCTTTGATAATTTCGTAGGCAGAAGAGGATGGCAGGCCGATAGAGAACTGAAAAATGCGATCCCCCGGCGGCAGATCTATCGACAAGGCAAGACCTTGCAGGGTCTCTACCAGCGGATAGGCGGCCGGAGAAACGATGCACAGTACCCCCACTCGCCACAGGACCCCGATATTGCGGTCGGTCCAGGTTTCGCCGCGCGACAAGCGCAGGAAAAATAACCCTGTCAGCCATAACGTGTACGCCGACAGAACAACGGGCAGGAAGTCCAGGACAACGATCAGCGCAGTGGCGAATGACGACAGCCAGGTGGCGGGATCGAGCAGTGCGCCTTCGACAAACGGGTCAAGCAATTGTGGTGAGCCTTCAGCGAACGCATAGAGCAGGCTTGCCAGCATTTCATCCTTTTTGAAGATCCAGATCGTAGTGTTGCCGCCGACCTCCGTTACACCCAGAACCCAGACAAGTATCGCTGCCAGCAGCCCGATCCAATGCATGCGCTGCAGCGCCAGTCCGTTGTTGTGAGTACTCATGAAAATTCCTGGTTGTTTCAGTTGGGTAGCGAATGTTCGATGATTAATTATCTAATTACAATAATTTATTTTGATTTATTTCTGCGACTGCCTTTTCTGCGGTCAGCATCGCATTGCTGCTCGAAACGTTGATAAGAAGACGATCCGCCAGCCGCATTCCCCCAATCGCCCCGTGGTGCTTGCCATCGTCCTGACGTTAACGCACAGGGCGTTGGAATCAAAAAAGCGCAAAGCGGACCGCTGCGGAGCGCTTGATGAGACCGAAACCACTGACTTCGGCCCGCTGACTGAAATCTACTTCAGCGGCATGCGTTCGCCGAAAGAACCGAACCTGATGTTCGGCGTGCTCAATCGCTTGGCCAAGTACGACATCAAGCAGAAGAAGCTGCTGCAGGCCGCGACTCCGGAGCATTCCTACTACTGCATTTCGTTCAATAAGGATGGCAGCAAGATCTATCTGGCCGGGACGTTCAACGATGTGGCGATTTTTGATGCCGAGACCATGAAGCAGACGGGGAGCATCAAGTTGCCGGGTGGGGATATGGCGATTACGACGGCGCAGGTGTTTGTCCGCTAATGGGTGGCGCCTGTGCTGACGCCTTCGCAAGCAAGCCCGCGCCCACAATCGGAGTGTATTTCAAATGTGGGCGCGGGCTTGCTCGCGCAGAGGCCCTCGAAACCACTACAAGGTCAGGCCCCCGGTACCGGGCAACTCATGTCGCCTTCTTCACACTTCAAATACTGCTTCAACGCCTCGACCCGCACTTTGGTGACACCCGTCAGGCAATTGCTGTAAATCAGCGGATAAACACTGCCGCCCGCGACTCCGGATGCCGAAAACTTGCATTCGGCATCGCGAAACCCGATCCACGCCCGCTGCGCACTCACCAACAGCTTTTTGGCGTCGGCGTTGTCTTTCAAACGGGCGGTGATTTGCTGATAAACCGCATTCAGTTCCTTGTCGGCAGTCTTGAATTCCTGCCCGGCACACTGGTTCATGGTGGCCTGATCGTTGGCATTGGCACAGTCGACGGCGGCATGGGCGAGGGGCGTGAACAGAAAGGGCGTCAGGGCCAGCAGCAGGCGTGGGGACATGGGGGTTCTCACTGTTTCAGATGGAAGTACCGAGCAGTTTAGCGGCTCTGGGGCTTCTATTCAGGTACGCGTAGCCGGGATGCTTCGAGCAGGCGATCTGCGGTGGCCGCAATCTCCTCGCCGTCATGGAGCATTTCCAGCCAGTGGGTGGGAATCGCCCGAACGCCGTAATAAGCGCCGGCCACCTGACCAACGATAGCGGCAGTGGTGTCGGCGTCATCGCCAAGATTGGCGGCTTGCAGAATCGCCGATGAAAAACTGTCGGTGCGGTGAAAACACCACAGCGCCGCTTCCAGTGACTCGACACTGTAGCCGCTGCCACGGATTTCTCTCGCCGACTTCGCGAGGTAATCGCCTCGAGCGATGGCTGCGACTTTCGGTTGAGAGAAGGTTGAGTCCGGCAGTTTGCGCAACTCTATTTTGGAGGCGCCAAGCAGCGCTTTGCTGATCAGTTCGGCAAACAACTGACAGCATTCGATGGCTTCGGGGGCTGCATGGGTTGTCCGCGAACTGTCGATGGCGAACTGGCGGATCAGCGGGGCATCAGGAAAGTAAAACAGCACCACCGGCACCAGGCGCATCAGTGAACCGTTGCCGGCGGTAAAAGGGTTGGTAGATCCCGCAAAGGGCTGACCGGTTTGTTGATACTGCGACAGCGCCTGGCTGACCGTCATGCCGATATCGAAACAATCACCGGTGGAGCTGAGATAGCCCCATTTCCACCAGTTCAGATAGCGCCCCATCTGGTCAGCCGCATCGAAGGTGTTTTTGCTCAGCAGACTTTCTGCCAGGCACAGCGCCATCGAAGTGTCATCCGTCCATTGCCCTGGCTTCAAGTGAAAGGGGCCGCCACCGACCATGTCCGTCAGTGGCTGGAATGAGCCCCGTGGCTTGAATTCCACCGTGGTCCCGACAGCATCGCCACAGGCAAGGCCGAGCAGAGCGCCGCGATAACGTTCGGAGAGGGATGGCTGCATGGTTCGTCCTTGTTTGTTTCCATTTCGCAGGAAAAGGTAACAGGTTCATCGGCGGAGAGCGCTCGATTCAACCAGCGGAAATGCCGCCGAATGTTTCCCCATGCTGCACAGTTGCGCTGCTTTGATACAACTTCAGGTTGGACATGTGGTCATACGAGCCTACTGTTCAGAACAGGAGGTGACTTATGAAACCGGTACCCAATAGTTTCGAACGCAAAATCAAGCTGAAGGCGCCGCGTTCCTATGTCTGGCGCGCACTGGTCGATGCCGAGGCGTTTGGCCAGTGGTTTGGCGTGGCGCTGGAGGGCAGGCGGTTCATTGCCGGGGAATGGACGCAAGGGCAGGTCACCTATCCCGGTTATGAACACGTGTTGTGGAACGTGTTGGTCGAGCGGGTCGAGCCGCAGCAGCTGTTTTCATTTCGCTGGCACCCCTACGCGGTCAACCCGAGCATCGACTATTCCCAGGAACCGACGACGCTGGTCAAGTTCGACCTGCAGGATTACGAGGACGGTACCTTGCTCAAGGTGTCTGAGACCGGTTTTGCGCATATTCCCGACGTGCGCCAAAAGGAGGCGTACTACATGGATAGCCGAGGCTGGGAGGAACAACTGAGTCGACTTGAAAAATTTCTCGTCGATGGCGCCAAGTTCCGGGAACGTGAGGGTGACTGACGGCGCGATTTTCGCACCCTGGTTGCAATGCTGGGCGCTGGTACCGGACGGTGAACCGATCATTACCCCGGGCAGCCGCCTGTTACCGGTACGTTTCGGCGACACGCCGGCGATGCTCAAGGTTGCGCTGGATACCGACGAGCGATTCGGCAATCAGCTGATGACCTGGTGGGACGGTGACGGCGCCGCGCGAGTGCTGGCCCATCACGAGGAAGGTTTGTTGCTGGAACGGGCCATGGGCCGGCGTTCGCTGATGCACATGGCGCTCAACGGTGAAGACGACGAGGCCACGCGGATCATGTGCGCGACACTGGCGCGCTTGCATGCGCCGCGTTCGACGCCGCCACCGCCGCTGGTAGAGCTGACGCCGTGGTTCGCCTCGCTGCGCGTGGCCGCGGCCGCGGCCGAACATGGCGGGACCTATGCCCTGAGCCTGCAAGCGGCAGAAGCTTTGCTCGCAGATCCGCAGGACGTGGTGGTGCTGCACGGTGACATGCACCACGACAACGTTCTCGATTTCGCTGCACACGGCTGGCTGGCGATTGATCCCAAACGGGTCCGTGGCGAGCGTGGTTATGACTACGCGAACCTGATCTGCAATCCGGATCTGCCGACCGCTGGCGAGCCGCAGCGTTTGCGCCGTCAGCTCGAAGTGATTGTCGAGGCTTCCGGGCTTGATCGCCGACGCTTGCTGCAGTGGGTGCTGGCGTTCGCCGGGTTGTCCGCGGCGTGGTTTCTCGAAGACGACGCGCAGCAGCAGGCCGCCGGGCAGCTAGAGATCGCGCGAATCGCGGCTTGCCTGCTGGATGCCTGAACGGACTAAGGGTTTTCGGAAGTGCCTGTATAGCGAATGTCTTACACGCGTTGGTAGCTTTTGCGACTATCGCCGATTGGATCCACGGCGTAATCTACACCCATCAACTGAGACACAGGGAGTGTTTCAGGATCACGGATGATCGACCATTAGCAAGGATCGCTGCCGACAGGGAGTCGATAATGGTCTTGGGAAAAACCCGCTTCGGCGGGTTTTTTTTCGCCTGGAGAAAAGTGCTGAAGGCTTGTGTCGGGCACCTGTAGCGAGGGGATTTATCCCCGATGGGTAGCGAAGCGACCCCAAAAAGGGCCTGCTGCGCAGTCCATCAGGGATGAATCCCCTCACCACAGGAATCAAGCAATCAAGAGGCAATCAGCTGCCGCAGCACGTAGTGCAGGATGCCGCCCGATTTGAAGTACTCCACCTCATTCAATGTATCGATGCGGCACAGCACTTCGATTTTCTCCTGCCGCCCGTCTTCACGGGTGATCACCAACGTCAGGTTCATGCGGGGCGTCAGGTCGACGCCGGTCAGGCCCTGAATATCCAGGGTTTCCTTGCCGGTGAGGTTAAGGCTCTTGCGGTTCTGATCGAGCTTGAACTGCAGCGGCAACACGCCCATGCCCACCAGGTTGGAACGGTGGATGCGCTCGAAGCTTTCAGCGATAACCGCTTTGACTCCCAGCAGGTTGGTGCCTTTTGCTGCCCAGTCACGGCTGGAGCCGGTGCCGTACTCCTGACCGGCGATCACCACCAGCGGCGTGCCCGAGGCCTGATACAGCATGGCCGCATCGTAAATCGGCATTTTCTCGCCGCTCGGGATGTAGATCGTGTTGCCACCTTCTTCGCCGCCAAGCATCTCGTTACGAATGCGGATGTTGGCGAACGTGCCGCGCATCATCACTTCGTGGTTGCCGCGCCGTGAGCCGTAGGAGTTGAAGTCCCGCGGCTCCACGCCTTTCTCGCGCAGATAGCGCCCGGCCGGGCTGTCAGCCTTGATGTTGCCGGCAGGGGAGATGTGGTCGGTGGTCACCGAATCGCCCAGCAGCGCCAGAACCCGCGCGCCTTTGACGTCAGTGATCACCGGCAACGGGCCGGAAATGTCGTCGAAAAACGGTGGATGCTGGATGTAGGTCGAATCGTCCTGCCACACATAGGTGGCGGCTTGCGGCACCTCGATCGCCTGCCATTGCTCGTCGCCGGCAAATACTTCGGCGTATTCCTTGTGGAACATCGCGGTGTTGACCTGGCTGACCGCGTCGGCGATTTCCTTGCTGCTCGGCCAGATATCCCGCAGGTACACCGGATTGCCTTGCTGGTCGTTACCCAGCGGCTCGCTGCTGATGTCGGTGCGTACGCTGCCGGCCAGGGCGTAGGCGACCACCAGCGGTGGCGAGGCCAGCCAGTTGGTCTTGACCAGCGGATGCACCCGGCCTTCGAAGTTGCGGTTGCCGGACAGCACCGACGCCACGGTGAGGTCGGCTTTCTGAATGGCTTTTTCGATCGGCTCCGGCAACGGCCCGGAGTTGCCGATACAGGTGGTGCAGCCATAACCGACCAGCGAGAACCCGAGTTGATCAAGGTATTGCGTCAGCCCCGCAGCCTTGTAGTAGTCGGTGACCACTTTCGAGCCGGGTGCCAGCGAACTCTTCACCCACGGCTTGCGGGTCAGGCCTTTCTCCACGGCTTTTTTCGCCAGCAGACCGGCCGCCATCATCACGCTCGGGTTCGAGGTGTTGGTGCACGAGGTGATCGCGGCGATCACCACTGCGCCGTTTTTCAAGCGGTAGGTGTGGCCTTCGTATTCGTACTCGGTTTCGCCGATCAGATCGGCGTTGCCCACGGCCACGCCACCACCACCCTCGCTTTCCAGGCGACCTTCTTCCTTGCTGGTGGGCTTGAATTGCAGGTCCATGAAATCACTGAAGGCCTGCGCCACATTCGGCAGGGAGACCCGGTCCTGTGGGCGTTTCGGCCCGGCGAGGCTGGCTTCGACGCTGCCCATGTCCAGCGCCAGGCTGTCGGTGAACACCGGTTCCTGGCCGGGCAGGCGCCACAGGCCCTGAGCCTTGGTGTAGGCCTCGACCAGTTTCACCACTTCGGCCGGGCGACCGGACAGGCGCAGGTATTCCAGGGTGACGTCATCGACCGGGAAGAAGCCGCAGGTCGCGCCGTATTCCGGGGCCATGTTGGCGATAGTCGCGCGGTCGGCCAGTGGCAGATCGGCGAGGCCATCACCGTAGAATTCGACGAATTTGCCGACCACACCTTTCTTGCGCAGCATCTGCGTGACGGTCAGCACCAGGTCGGTGGCGGTGATGCCTTCCTTGAGCTTGCCGGTGAGTTTGAAACCGATCACTTCCGGAATCAGCATTGACACCGGTTGGCCGAGCATCGCGGCTTCCGCCTCGATCCCGCCAACGCCCCAGCCGAGTACGCCGAGGCCATTGATCATGGTGGTGTGGGAGTCGGTGCCGACCAGGGTGTCGGGGAACGCATAGGTGCGGCCGTCCTCATCCTTGGTCCACACCGTGCGCCCGAGGTATTCGAGGTTGACCTGGTGGCAGATCCCGGTGCCCGGCGGTACCACGCTGAAGTTGTCGAAGGCACTCTGGCCCCAACGCAGAAAGGCGTAGCGTTCGCCGTTACGCTGCATTTCGATGTCGACGTTCTGTTCGAAGGCGCTTGGAGTGGCGAATTTGTCGACCATCACCGAGTGGTCGATCACCAGGTCCACCGGCGACAACGGGTTGATCCGCTGCGGGTCGCCGCCGGCCTTGGCCATCGCCGCGCGCATGGCGGCGAGGTCGACCACGGCGGGTACACCGGTAAAGTCTTGCATCAATACCCGGGCCGGGCGGTACTGGATTTCCCGGTCGGAGCGACGCTCCTTGAGCCACGCGGCAATGGCCTTGAGGTCGGCACCGGTGACAGTTTTTTCATCTTCCCAGCGCAGCAGGTTTTCCAGCAGGACTTTCAGCGACATCGGCAACTGGTCGATATTGCCCAGGCTTTTCGCGGCATCCGGCAGGCTGAAATAGTGGTAGGTTTTTTCGTCTACTTTCAAGGTTTTAAGGGTTTTCAGGCTATCGAGGGACGGCATTACGATCACTCCTTTGAGTCCGCACGGCTACGGACTGAGGGGACGGGCAGAGCTATCAACGTAGCCCTGTTTTCAGTAGCTGGCTAATAACTGGACTCTATTGACGGAACCAAGGTTCCGACATCGGCTATCATGCGCCGGTTTTCGTGACAGGCTTTGCTTCACCGCAAGGCTTGAGCAGCGCGCAGGGGCCGAATGTCCGCCCTCTGCCCAGGAGTAAGAATGAACACCCTATTCATGCATTGCCGGCCAGGCTTCGAAGGCGAAGTCTGTTCGGAGATTTCCGACCTCGCCGCCCAACTCAACGTGGCCGGTTACGCCAAGGCCAAACCGGCCACCGCTTACGCCGAGTTTGTCTGCACCGAAGAAGACGGTGCCGAGCGTCTGATGCGCGGCCAACGCTTCGCCGAGCTGATTTTCCCGCGGCAATGGGCGCGTGGCGTCTTCATCGACCTGCCGGAAACCGACCGCATCAGTGTGATCCTTGAGCACATGGCGGACTTCCCGGTCTGCGGCAGCCTGTGGCTGGAAGTGGTCGACACCAACGACGGTAAAGAGCTGTCGAACTTCTGCAAGAAATTCGAAGGCCCGCTGCGCAAGGCACTGACCGGCGCCGGCAAATTGGTGGACGACGCGAACAAACCGCGCCTGCTGCTGACCTTCAAGAGTGGTCGCGAAGTGTTTCTCGGCATGGCCGATGCCGGCAACTCGGCGATGTGGCCGATGGGCATTCCGCGCCTGAAGTTTCCGCGCGAGGCACCAAGTCGTTCGACGTTGAAGCTGGAAGAGGCCTGGCACCACTTCATCCCGCGTGATCAGTGGGACGAGCGCCTGCACAGCGACATGACCGGCGTCGACCTCGGCGCCGCTCCGGGCGGCTGGACCTGGCAACTGGTCAACCGCGGCATGCTGGTCACCGCGATCGACAACGGCCCGATGGCCGAGAGCCTGATGGACACCGGGCTGGTACAGCACTTGATGGCCGACGGCTTCACCTTCAAGCCCAAGCAACCGGTGGACTGGATGGTCTGCGACATCGTCGAGAAGCCGGCGCGTAACGCGGCGATGCTCGAAGAGTGGATCGGCGAGGGGCATTGCCGCGAAGCGGTGGTCAACCTCAAGTTGCCGATGAAACAGCGCTATGCCGAAGTGAAGCGCCTGCTCGAGCGCATCGCCGATGGCTTCAAGGCGCGCGGGATCAAGGTCGATATTGGCTGCAAGCAGCTGTATCACGACCGCGAGGAAGTGACCTGCCACCTGCGTCGGCATGACATCAAAAAAGCCAAGTCCCGCTAAGTCACCACTAAACCCCGTGGGAATGATCTCTGTGGTGAGGGGATTTATCCCCGATGGGATGTAGCGCATCCCCAGTCTTTGGGGCCGCTTCGCGACCCATCGGGGATAAATCCCCTCGCTACAGATGACTGAGCACCCGGCATGCGCGACAATGCCGGCCAGTTTCAGGAGTGAATCATGAGTGAAATGATCGACACGCCGGTCGACGGCACCCTCGACGCCACCGGTCTCAATTGCCCGGAACCGGTGATGATGCTGCACCAGCACATCCGTGACCTGGTGCCTGGCGGCCTGCTCAAGGTGATCGCCACCGATCCCTCGACCCGTCGCGACATTCCCAAGTTCTGCGTGTTCCTCGACCACGAACTGGTGGGCCAGCACGAAGAGGCTGGTACTTATCTGTACTGGATCCGCAAGAAACAAGCCTGACCCTCAGGCACACGCAAAACCCAATGTGGGAGCGGGCTTGCTCGCGAAAGCGGTGTGTCAGTCACTGTAAATGTCGACTGAAACACCGCTCTCGCGAGCAAGCCCGCTCCCACTTTTTTGTACTGTGTTATTGGTTTAACCCGCGCTGCGACTCATCCGAATACGCTTGCGCGCACTGCGCGTCAGGCGAATCGACAGCATGAACGCCGCGCAGCTCAGACCAACGATCAAACCCTGCCACAAGCCGCTCGGGCCACGCGGCTCGCCGAGCCAGTCGGTCAGGCCGAGGGCGTAACCCACCGGCAGGCCGATGCCCCAGTAGGCGAACAGCGTCAGGATCATCGTCACCCGGGTGTCCTGATAACCGCGCAGGGCGCCGGCAGCCGTCACCTGGATTGCGTCGGAAAACTGGAACAGCGCTGAATACACAATCAGCATCGCCGCGATATGAATCACCGTCGGGTCGGCGGTGTAGATCGCCGCAATCGGCTCGCGCAGCAACAGCATCATGCTCGCCGACAGACAGGCGTAGGCCAACGCAGTGCCCATGCCGACGCCGGCGGCGAAGCGTGCCTCACGCGGTTCTTCACGGCCCAGCGCCTGGCCGACACGCACGGTCACCGCCATGCCCAGCGAATACGGAATCATGAACACCAGCGAGCTGACGTTCAGCGCAATCTGGTGCCCGGCCACCACCGTCGCGCCGAGGCTGCCGATCAGCAGGGCGATCACGGCGAAGATGCTCGACTCGGCAAACACCGCGATGCCAATCGGCAGACCGATCGCCAGCAAACGCTTGATCACCGCCCATTGTGGCCAGTCGAAACGGCTGAAGATCTCGCTCGAACGATAAGCTGGCGCCCAGCGCTCGTAACCGGCCAGCCCCAGCGCCATGACCCACATCACGATCGCCGTGGCCCAGCCGCAGCCGACGCCACCCATGGCCGGTACGCCGAAGTGGCCATAGATGAAGATGTAGTTCAGCGGAATGTTCAGCGCCAGACCGCACAGGCCCAGCACCATCGCCGGACGGGTGCGACCGATGCCGTCACTGGTGCAGCGCAGCACATGATAGAACGCCACCGCCGGCAGGCCGCTGGCAATGCCGTGCAGGTATTGCATGCATGGGCCGATCAGCTCGGGATCGACTTTCATCAGGTGCAGCACCGGTTCGGCGGCGACCAGCATGCAAGTCGCGATCAACCCCACCACCAGCGCCAGCCACAACGCCTGACGGACGATCGGGCCGATTTCACTGTGGGTGCCGGCGCCGAAACGCTGGGCGACTTTCGGTGTGGTGGCCAGCAGGGTGCCGGTCATCAACAGAAAAACCGGGACCCAGATCGAGTTGCCCAGTGCCACCGCCGCCAGATCACGTGGCCCGACGCGGCCGGCCATCACGGCATCGACGAAGCCCATGGCGGTGGTCGCCAGTTGCGCGATGATGATCGGCAACGCCAGGGCGAGCAGGTTCCTGAACTCCAGGCGAATTCGCGCGGGGCGGGTGAGTGAGGCAGCGAGAGGTTGATCAGTAACAGAATTCACAGGCAAAGCGTCCACAGGTGTTGATGCGCAAGGCGCCGCATTCTACGCCGCTGACGTGACAGTCAGGAAAAATCCTCTGTTGCGGATTTGTAATCATCAAGGCCATCCACTGTGGCGAGGCAGCTTGCTCCCGTCGGGAAGCGAAGCGCCCTCGCCACCGTGCAGTCTGCGCTGGCTCAACGGTGGATCAGCACCTAAACTGCCGATCCCCCCAAGGAGCCCGCCATGCTGATTGTTGCCGACGAAAATATCCCGCTGCTCGATGCCTTTTTTGCCGGTTTCGGCGAGATCCGCCGGGTCCCGGGCCGCTCCATCGACCGTGCGACGGTCGAGCAGGCCGACGTGCTGCTGGTGCGCTCGGTGACCAACGTCAATCGCGCGCTGCTCGAAGGCAGCAAGGTGCGTTTCGTCGGCACGTGCACTATCGGCACCGATCATCTGGATCTCGATTATTTCAACGAGGCCGGCATCACCTGGTCCAGCGCACCCGGTTGCAATGCGCGGGGCGTGGTCGATTATGTACTCGGCAGCCTGATGACTTTGGCGGAAATTGAAGGCGTCGATCTGCCACAACGTACTTACGGCGTCATCGGTGCCGGTGAAGTCGGCGGCCGGTTGATCAAGGTCCTCAAGGGACTGGGCTGGAATGTCAAAGTCTGCGACCCGCCGCGTCAGGCGGCCGAGGGCGGCGATTACGTCAGCCTGGAGCAGATCATCGAGCAGTGCGACGTGATCAGCCTGCACACGCCGCTGACCCGTACCGGCGAAGGCGCGACCTGGCACCTGTTTGATGAGCAGCGTTTGCAACAGCTCAAACCCGGTACCTGGCTGATCAACGCCGCTCGTGGTCCGGTGGTGGATAATGCCGCGCTGCGCAAAGTGCTGCTGGCGCGCGAAGACCTGCAAGCAGTGCTCGACGTTTGGGAAGCCGAGCCTGAAGTCGATGTGGCCCTCGCCGAACTCTGCGTGCTGGCCACGCCGCACATCGCCGGCTACAGCCTTGATGGCAAGCAGCGCGGTACGGCGCAGATCTATCAGGCTTATTGCGAGTTTATCGGTCAGCCGCCGAGTATCCAGCTCAGTGACCTGTTGCCGGCACCGTGGCTGTCAGAAGTGACCCTGCACGCCGACAGCGATCCGGCCTGGGCGCTGGCGATGTTGTGCCGCGGGGTGTACGACCCACGCCGCGATGACGCGGATTTTCGCCGCAGTCTTGTAGGCAATGTCGCTGAACAGCGTGCGGCGTTCGATGTATTGCGCAAGCAGTATCCGGTGCGACGCGAGATTGAAGGGCTGAAGGTGCGGGTCGACGGGAATTCGCCGCAGTTGCAAAAGATTGTGGCGGCGCTGGGAGCAGTTGCTGTCTGAAAACCCTGTAGGAGCTGCCGAAGGCTGCGATCTTTTGATCTTGCCTTTGAAAAACAAAGTCAAAAGATCGCAGCCTTCGGCAGCTCCTACACAGAACAGAACAGAACAGAACGGCAGGCAGAAAAAACCCGGCCAAACAGGGGCCGGGTCAGGAAGACGGTGGCTATATCACTTTTGTTCGGCAGGCTTGACCAATCGCTTCTCCAGTTCGCGGCATGCTTGCTGGATCATGTCTTCAGTGATCGGTACTTCACGCCCGTCCTTATCAATAATCGAGCAACCCAGAGGTTGGCCGGGCTTGGTGCGGATCACTTGAATCTTGTCATCGCTGCTGTGTTGCAAGGACATGGCCTGTCTCCTCATCAGGTTGTGCACGTAGATTAAAACCGCCACGTGACCAGGCTGTGACAACACCTTTGGGTCTGTCAAAAGCGGCATCTCCACTCCAACAGAAATGACCGCTCGTCTCAACCGGGACATTAGACCAATAGCAACTATGGCCTAGTCTTTGGGGGCATATTTAACCTGACTCATTGTGATTTACAGAGTTCCGCCCCATAGAAGGTTTAGGCTAGCCCTTTCACCAACACGGATGTGTACCTGAATGATCTCGAAGCTTTCTTCCCGGCACCGTCGCGCGCTGAGTCTGACCAGCCGATTTCTGGCGCCTTATCGTTGGCAAGTCTGCGCTGCGCTGCTGGCGTTGATCGTCACCGCGGCCGTCACTTTGTCGATGGGGCAGGGGATCAAATTGCTGGTCGATCGGGGCTTCATGACCCAGTCGCCGCACCAGCTGAACCAGAGCATTGGGATCTTCATGCTGATGGTACTGGGCCTGGCGGTCGGCACATTTGCGCGGTTTTACTGGGTGTCGTGGATCGGCGAGCGTTGTGTGGCGGATATCCGGCGCGAAGTGTTCAACCATCTGGTGTATCTGCATCCCGGTTTTTACGAGAACAACCGCAGTTCGGAGATTCAGTCACGGCTGACTGCCGACACCACATTGCTGCAATCGGTGATCGGCTCGTCACTGTCGATGTTTCTGCGCAACCTGTTGATGGTGATCGGCGGGGTGGTCCTGCTGTTCGTCACCAACCCGAAACTCACCAGCATCGTCGTGATTGCCTTGCCGTTCGTAGTCGCCCCGATTCTGATTTTCGGTCGGCGCGTGCGCAATCTGTCGCGGCTGAGCCAGGACCGGGTCGCCGACATCGGCAGCTATGTCTCCGAGACCCTCGGCCAGATCAAGACCGTGCAGGCCTACAACCACCAGGTGCAGGACGAGCGGCGTTTCGCCACGACGGTCGAGGACGCATTCGACACGGCGCGCAAACGGATTTTTCAGCGTTCCTGGATGATCACTGTGGTGATCGTGCTGGTGCTGGGCGCGGTGGCGGTGATGTTGTGGGTCGGTGGCATGGACGTGATTGCCGGGCGCATCACCGGTGGCGAACTGGCGGCTTTCGTCTTCTACAGCCTGATCGTCGGCAGTGCGATCGGCACGTTGAGCGAGGTGATCGGTGAGCTGCAACGTGCGGCGGGTGCCGCCGAGCGGATCGCTGAATTGCTCAGTTCAAAAAACATCATCCAGCCACCGACCATCGGGCTGGTGACGTTGCCAGAACGGATCAAGGGCGAACTGCAATTGCAGAATGTGCACTTTTCCTACCCGTCGCGTCCGGACAGCTACGCCGTCAACGGCTTGAGCCTGACCATCAGGGCCGGCGAGACCCTGGCCCTTGTCGGCCCATCCGGTGCCGGTAAATCCACGGTGTATGACTTGCTGTTGCGCTTCTACGACCCGATTGAAGGCCGGATCCTGATCGACGGCGTGCCGCTGACCAGCCTCGACCCGCTGGACCTGCGCCGCAATTTCGCCCTGGTCTCGCAATCGCCCGCGCTGTTTTTCGGCAGCGTCGAAGAGAATATTCGTTACGGCAATGCTGGCGCGACACTGGAGCAGGTCAAGGAAGCGGCAAGAATTGCCCATGCTCATGACTTCATCGAGAAGATGCCCAACGGCTATCAGACCCATCTGGGGGACGCCGGCCTCGGCCTTTCCGGCGGCCAGCGTCAACGCCTGGCGATTGCCCGCGCGCTGCTGGTGGATGCGCCGATTCTGCTGCTGGACGAAGCCACCAGCGCCCTCGATGCGCAAAGCGAACATCTGATTCAGGAAGCCTTGCCCAGCCTGATGCAAAACCGCACCACGCTGGTGATCGCACATCGACTGGCCACGGTGAAAAACGCCGACCGGATCGCCGTGATGGATCAGGGCCAGTTGGTAGCGATCGGTACCCATCAGGAGCTGATCGTGAGCAATCCGCTGTATGCGCGGTTGGCGGCGCTGCAGTTCAATGATGGGCACGCCGTGGCGGTTTAGAACTGGCGCAGGCCTTTGCTGACGACAAAAAAATGCCCGCATCGATTGATGCGGGCATTTTTCATTTCAGGTAATCAGCACCGATCATTGGTCGTCGAAATACCGCTCATGCCAATCCACCAGCGGCTGCGGCGAATTGAGTTTCTGGCCGTAGATCACCGAGTACGACAGCACGTTCTGCACGTACTGACGGGTTTCGTCGAACGGGATGCTTTCCACCCACACGTCGAAGCTCAGGTGATCGGCGCCGCGCAGCCACTGACGCACGCGGCCGGGGCCGGCGTTGTAGGCGGCGGAGGCGAGCACGCGGTTGCCGTTGAACTGGCTGTGCACCTGACTCAGGTAAGCGGCGCCGAGCTGGATGTTTTTATCAGGATCAAGCACTTGCTGTGGCGAGGCCAGCGGGATGCTGAACTTGCGTGCGGTTTCCTTGGCGGTGCCGGGCATCAACTGCATCAGACCGCTGGCGCCGACGCCGGAGCGGGCATCGTCCATGAAGGCGCTTTCCTGACGGGTGATGGCGAACACCCAGCTCGAATGCAACCCGCGAACCTTGGCTTCACGCACCAGCGTGTCGCGGTGGGCCATCGGGAAGCGGATGTCCAGGTCGTCCCAGTACTGCGCCTGGCTGATGGTGCGGATCGCCGGGAAGTACCATTTCAGGTCGTAGGCCAGTTTGGCCTGGGCGACCATTTCGTCACGATTGAAATGGCGGCTGACGTGATACCACTCGCGACGCCCGTCGACGATCTGCCCACGGGCATGGAATTCCAGAGCACGGCGTATGCCCGGTGTATTGCGCACCTTGTTGATGGTGGCCTGGCTGAGCACAAGCGGCTTGTTCATTAGCGAATAAGGCGATTGCGAACGGTCGGCGGCGAGGAAACCGTAGAAATCGCGTTCCTTGGCCAGATTCTTGTACAGGGTCTGCGCTTCCGGGTTCTGCGGTTGCGCCAGTTCCAGGCTGCGTGCCTGCCAGTAGCGCCAGCGGTTGGTGGTCGCCAGATCCTGTGGCAGGCGACGGGTCAATTGATAGGCATCGTCCCAGCGTGCCAGGCGCAACAGTAGACGCAGGCGCCATTCGGAAACGGTGTTGTCACGCAGCTCGGGATCGTATTGAGTCATCACGTCCAGCGCGCGGCTGTCGAAACGCCGGGCCAGGGTCAGACCGATTTCCCGGGCAATCGCGACCTTCTCGTCACGGGAGAAATGCATGCTGCTGGCGTAACCGTCAAGCAGGGCCATGGCCCTGTCCGGATCCTGACGGGCGAGGCGACGCAGGCCGAGGCTGACAATGTCGGACATCGGCTCGTCGTTCGGGGTGAAGCGCGAAGGCTGATTGAGCAGTTCAGGTTTTTGCGCCACATCGACCAGCAGACGGCCGCGCGGGGCGAGGGTGGTCAGGCCGTTGACCAGGCTGTTCGCCAATGGATAGTTACGCGCCTGAGCGGCGAGTTTGGTGCGCTCCCAGCGTTTCTGTTCGGTCAACTGGCCATCGGCAGCCCAGATCCCGAACAGCCCGTCACAGGCTGCCGGTTGCGATTTACCGGTCAGCCACAGCTTGTCGGCGTTGGCGTAACCCTCGGCCTTGTGGCCGCTGCTGATCTGGTACTGCGCGTTGAGGCAGTCCAGTTCGGTGAAATTGAGTTTCGGGTCGTAATACTTGACGAAAGTCGCCCAGTCGCCACGGTCGGCGAGCCAGCGCAACCAGCGCAGTTTCATCCAGTTGGCCTGTGGCAGGTCACCGTGTTCGGCGAGGAACTTCTCGATTTCCTCGTTACTGGCGGTCTTCAGGCGCGCGGTCAGTTCGTCGTAGGCCAGGTACGGTTCCAGCGGATAATCGGCCAGGGCCTGGCTGTAGCGGAAGTATGGGCCGGTATCGCCCTTGGCCAGTGCGCGCTTGGCTTCATCGTAATACTGGCGTTGGGTGGACAGATCCACCGCCTGGGCGGATTGAGCGGCAGCGGCGGTGAGTAGCAAACAGGACAAGACACTGAAAAGGCGACTGCGCATGAGACATCCGGGCAGAGAAATCATGACAAGTGCCGACCTCGATCAGCACTGAATTGTCTGTAGCTTAGCCTTTTGCCAGCGAGCGGCGAAAGCTTTGCGGGTCTCGCAGCACAAGTTCGCAACAAATGTTGTGCAGAGTGCTTCAGCAGACAAATTGCCGGCCTGCTGAGGGCCTAACTCAGGTAGAATGCGCGCCCGGTTTTTGGAGAAGCTCATGACCCTGCTCAAATTCAGCGATGTGTCCCTTGCATTCGGCGCGATGCCGTTGTTGGACAAGGTGTCCTGGCAGATCGCCCGTGGTGAGCGGGTGTGCATCATCGGCCGCAATGGCACTGGCAAGTCCAGCATGATGAAACTGGTCAAGGGCGACCAGAAGCCCGATGACGGCTCGGTGTGGCGTGCCCCCGGTCTGAAAATCGGCGAATTGCCGCAAGAATTGCCGGTGGCCGACGAGCGGACCGTATTCGACGTGGTTGCCGAAGGCCTCGACGGCGTTGGCGCCTTGCTCGCCGAATACCATCACCTGAGCCAGAACATCGTCACCGACGCCGATCTGGACAAGTTGATGCACGTTCAGCACGACCTTGAAGCCCGTGACGGCTGGCGCTTGCAGACCCTGGTCGACAGCACCCTGAGCCGCCTGCAACTGCCGGCCGACAAGACCCTCGCCGAGTTGTCCGGCGGCTGGCGCCGTCGCGTGCTGCTGGCGCAGGCGCTGGTCTCGGAACCGGATCTGCTGCTGCTCGACGAACCGACCAACCACCTGGACATCGGTGCGATTGCCTGGCTCGAAGAAGCGCTGAAGGATTTCCAGGGCGCCGTGCTGTTCATCACGCACGACCGTTCTTTCCTGCAGAACCTCGCCACGCGCATCCTCGAACTGGATCGCGGCGGCCTGATCGACTGGAACGGCGACTACGCCAGCTTCCTCGTGCACAAAGAAGCTGCGCTGGCCGCGGAAGAAACTGCCAACGCGCTGTTCGACAAGCGCCTTGCTCAGGAAGAAGTGTGGATCCGTCAGGGCATCAAGGCCCGTCGTACCCGTAACGAAGGTCGCGTTCGCGCGCTGAAAGCCCTGCGTGTTGAGCGCAGCGAGCGTCGCGAGCGTACCGGCAAGGCGAACATCCAGCTGGAAACCGCCGACAAGTCCGGCAAGCAAGTGATGGTGCTGGAAAATGTCAGCTTCCATCACCCGGACGGTCCGTACCTGATCAAGGACTTCTCGATGGTCCTGCAGCGCGGCGACCGTATCGGCCTGCTCGGCGCCAACGGTACCGGCAAGACCACCTTGCTCAAACTGATGCTTAACGGTCTGCAACCGACCAGCGGCAAAGTGGAGGAGGGTACGCGCATCGACGTGGCCTACTTCGACCAGTTGCGCCATCAGCTGGATCTGGAAAAGACCGTGATCGACAACGTCGCCGAAGGTCGCGACTTCATCGATATCGACGGCCAGAGCCGCCACGTCCTGAGCTACCTCGGCGACTTTCTGTTCAGTCCGCAGCGTGCCCGCACGCCGGTCAAGGCGCTGTCCGGTGGTGAGCGCGCGCGCTTGCTGCTGGCCAAACTGTTCAGCAAACCGGCGAACCTGCTGGTACTCGACGAACCGACCAACGACCTCGACGTGGAAACCCTCGAACTGCTCGAAGAAGTGCTGCTGACCTTCAACGGCACTGTGCTGATGGTCAGTCACGACCGGGCATTCCTCGACAACGTGGTCACCAGCACCCTGGTCTTCGAAGGTGAAGGCAAGGTGCGTGAATACGTCGGTGGCTATCAGGACTGGATCCGTCAGGGCGGCTCGCCGCGCCTGCTGGGCGTGACCGAGAGCAAGTCGGGCAAGGCTGACCTCAACTCGGCGGTGGTCACCGCTGAGCCTGCACCGGTGGCCGTACCTGCTGCGGCACCGGCGGCCAAGAAAAAGCTGAGCTACAAGCTGCAGCGAGAGCTGGAAGCATTGCCGGGCGACATCGATGCCAAGGAGCAGCAGATCGCGGCCGTCGAAGCCGAAATGGCTGAAGCCGGCTTCTATCAGCGTCCGCCGGCAGAAACGGCCAAGGTGATTGCTTCGCTGGAGCAGTTGCAGGCTGAGCTGGATGCACTGGTGGAGCGTTGGGCCGAGCTGGATGCCTGATTGATCCGGCCATGAAAAAGCCCGGCGTTCAGTGATGAGCGCCGGGCTTTCATATACGGGTGGAGACCTAATGTGGGAGCGAGCCTGCTCGCGAATGCGGTGTGTCAGGCAGCATTAATGCTGAGTGTTCCGACGCCTTCGCGAGCAGGCTCGCTCCCACACTGATCAGTGTTTCAGCGTTTGACCAGATGAACTGCGAGCACATCGCAAGGCGCGCCGTGCAGCACGTCGTTGGCGGTGGAGCCGAGCAGCAGCGCCAGACCATGGCGGCCATGGCTGCCGACCACGATCAGGTCGCACAGTTGCTCCTTGGCGAAGTGATGGATTTCCTGGCGTGGCTGGCCGTAGGTCAGGTGGCAATTGGCGCCTTCCAGCTCGGGGTATTTGCGCTTGAGCGTATCAAGGCGTTGCTTGGCCTGATCGAACTGCTGTTGTTGCAGTTGTGACAGATCCATCGGCACATCGCCGCCGAATGCCATCGCCATTGGTTCGACGATATGCACCAGCGACAGCTTGGCACCGTTGCTCGCTGACAGCTCGCGGGCGCGGTGGATCACAGGGTCGCACTCTTCGGTCAGGTCTACGGCGACCAGGATATGGTTGTAGGGCATGAGGTGCTCCTCGTGACGGTTCAATATTGTTAAGTATGGCTGGTTTCAAGCGCATTGGTTCCAAAGTGACGCAATGCGCTCACCTATAAGTCGGGAGTAGAGATATGACGGTCTGGTTGGTGGTGTCAATCCTGCTGGTGGTTCTGAGTCCACTGGCATGGTTGCGCCCATCGCGCGTGCAGAGTGGCCGGATGGCCCTGCGCATGGAGGCTCGGCGCATCGGACTGGCCATGCAGCTGGCGCCTCAGGAGTGGCCGCACTGGCTGTCTCAGGAGCCGCCCAACCCGTGTGCGCAATATCATCGGCCACGGCGTGGCAGTCAGCCGGCGTGCTGGACCTACTGGCAGAAATCGCCGGGCGTGTGGGTCAATCAGTGGCAGGAAGTGTGCGAAGACCGATTGTTGCTCAATCATTTCGAAAAGTTGCCGGGCAACGTGTTCAAGGTCGAGGCCGACAAGCAGATGATCGCTTTGTACTGGGGGGAGAAGGGCGAAGCCACGGTTCTGCAGGATATCGATGCGACTCTGAAAGCACTGGCATGACTCGCGGACTTTTCCCACTGCAAGGGTGGGGAGCGTCCGGCAGACGAGCAATAAAAAGCCCGACATGATTCATCGGGCGGGGTGGCCAGGCAGGCCGGTAACTGTTTTTTGTCGCTGATTCTTTTTTGCAGTCAGCGGATATCCCTGTAGTCCAGCCAGCGTAGCCTTTTAAACAGCGCTCGTTGCGAATTAGGGCGACTTTTCTAACTATTGATTCTATGAATGGCTTTGCATGCAGAGGCGTATTGCAGCTCTGCGTGCGACGGAAGTGACCGCAAAGTCGCATTTCCACCCGTATTTTGGGCGATTGACAATTGTTGGAAATTCCGTGAAGGTGACGTACCCAAATCAAACGGGCGTATGAATTGAGCGTTTGTCTTACAGACTGCTCCTACAGAATCCCGACTATCGCGTTGGCGGGTGTGCCGGGTGGATTGGCGTCAGCATCGACGAAAAAGCGTCCTGCCGAGCCATTTACCTGCGTCCGACGTGTACTGTTCAGCTTCCATATCGTGGAGATCAGTTGATGATTTACGAAGGTAAAGCCATCACGGTTAAAGCTCTTGAAAGTGGCATCGTCGAATTGAAATTCGACCTCAAGGGTGAGTCCGTCAACAAGTTCAACCGTCTTACCCTGAACGAACTGCGTCAGGCCGTGGACACCATCAAGGCAGATGCTTCGATCAAGGGCGTGATCGTCAGCAGTGGCAAGGACGTATTCATCGTCGGCGCCGACATCACCGAATTTGTCGACAACTTCAAGCTGCCGGATGCCGAGCTGGTTGCTGGCAATCTCGAAGCCAACAAGATCTTCAGCGATTTCGAAGACCTCAACGTTCCGACCGTGGCCGCGATCAACGGCATCGCTCTGGGTGGCGGTCTGGAAATGTGCCTGGCTGCGGACTACCGCGTCATGTCGACCAAGGCCAAGATCGGTCTGCCGGAAGTCAAACTGGGCATCTATCCGGGCTTCGGCGGTACCGTGCGTCTGCCACGTCTGATCGGCGTTGATAACGCCATCGAGTGGATTGCCGCCGGCAAGGAAAACCGTCCTGAAGATGCGCTGAAAGTCAGCGCCGTCGACGCCGTGGTTGCTCCAGAGAAGCTGCAGGAAGCTGCCCTTGAACTGATCAAGCGCGCCATCTCCGGCGAGTTCGATTACAAGGCCAAGCGTCAGCCGAAGCTGGAAAAGCTCAAGCTCAACGCCATTGAACAAATGATGGCTTTCGAAACCGCCAAAGGTTTCGTGGCCGGTCAGGCTGGCCCGAACTACCCGGCGCCGGTCGAAGCGATCAAGACTATCCAGAAAGCCGCGAACTTCGGTCGTGACAAGGCGCTGGAAGTCGAAGCAGCAGGTTTCGTCAAACTGGCCAAGACCTCTGCCGCGCAGAGCTTGATCGGTCTGTTCCTGAACGATCAGGAGCTGAAGAAAAAGGCCAAGGCCTACGACGAAATCGCCAAGGACGTGAAGCAGGCTGCCGTACTGGGCGCCGGCATCATGGGTGGCGGCATCGCCTATCAGTCGGCCTCCAAAGGTACGCCGATCCTGATGAAGGACATCAACGAGCACGGTATCGAGCAGGGTCTGGCCGAAGCCGCCAAACTGCTGGTTGGCCGCGTTGATAAAGGCCGTATGACTGCTGCGAAAATGGCTGAAGTGCTCAATGGCATTCGTCCGACCCTGTCTTACGGCGACTTCGGTCACGTCGACCTGGTTGTAGAAGCCGTGGTCGAGAACCCGAAGGTCAAGCAAGCGGTACTGGCTGAAGTCGAAGACAAGGTCAAAGAGGACACCATCCTCGCGTCCAACACCTCGACCATTTCCATCAGCCTGCTGGCCAAGGCCCTCAAGCGTCCGGAAAACTTCGTCGGCATGCACTTCTTCAACCCGGTGCACATGATGCCGCTGGTGGAAGTGATCCGTGGCGAGCAGTCCAGCGAGCTGGCGATTGCCACCACCGTTGCCTACGCCAAGAAAATGGGCAAGAACCCGATCGTCGTCAACGACTGCCCGGGCTTCCTGGTCAACCGCGTTCTGTTCCCGTACTTCGGCGGCTTCGCCAAACTGGTCAGCGCCGGCGTGGACTTCGTCCGCATCGACAAGGTCATGGAAAAATTCGGCTGGCCAATGGGCCCGGCGTACCTGATGGACGTGGTCGGCATCGACACCGGTCACCACGGTCGTGACGTGATGGCTGAAGGTTTCCCGGATCGCATGAAGGATGACCGTCGTTCGGCCATCGACGTGCTGTACGAAGCCAAACGCCTGGGGCAGAAGAACGGCAAGGGCTTCTACGCCTACGAGGCCGACAAGAAAGGCAAGCAGAAGAAAGTCGCCGATCCGTCGGTACTCGAAGTGCTCAAGCCGATCGTTTATGAGCAGCGCGAAGTCACTGACGAAGACATCATCAACTGGATGATGATCCCGCTGTGCCTGGAAACCGTGCGCTGCCTGGAAGACGGCATCGTTGAAACTGCCGCCGAAGCCGACATGGGTCTGGTCTACGGTATCGGTTTCCCTCCATTCCGTGGCGGTGCGCTGCGCTACATCGATTCGATCGGTGTTGCCGAGTTCGTTGCCCTGGCTGACCAGTACGCTGATTTGGGCGCGCTGTACCACCCGACCGCGAAGCTGCGCGAAATGGCCAAAAACGGCCAGAGCTTCTTCGGTTAAGCGCCCCCAACTAGAGTGAGAGTGAACTTATGAGCTTGAATCCTAGAGACGTCGTGATTGTCGACTTCGGTCGTACGCCGATGGGCCGCTCCAAGGGCGGCATGCACCGCAACACCCGTGCCGAAGACATGTCGGCACACCTGATCAGCAAACTGCTGGAACGCAACGCCAAGGTCGATCCTGCTGAAGTCGAGGACGTGATCTGGGGCTGTGTAAACCAGACCCTGGAGCAGGGCTGGAACATCGCACGCATGGCGTCGCTGATGACCCAGATCCCGCACACCTCTGCCGGCCAGACCGTCAGCCGTCTGTGCGGCTCGTCGATGAGTGCTCTGCACACGGCGGCGCAAGCGATCATGACCGGCAACGGTGACGTATTCGTGGTTGGTGGCGTCGAGCATATGGGCCACGTGAGCATGATGCACGGTGTTGATCCGAACCCGCATATGTCGCTTTACGCGGCGAAAGCCTCGGGCATGATGGGTCTGACTGCAGAAATGCTCGGCAAGATGCATGGCATCACCCGTGAACAGCAGGACGCCTTTGGCGTGCGCTCCCACCAGCTCGCTCATAAGGCGACTGTGGAAGGCAAGTTCAAAGACGAAATCATCCCGATGCAGGGCTACGACGAAAACGGCTTCCTGAAGCTGTACGACTACGACGAAACCATTCGTCCGGAAACTACCCTGGAAAGTCTGGCGGCCCTCAAGCCTGCCTTCAATCCAAAGGGCGGCACCGTGACTGCCGGTACTTCGTCGCAGATCACCGATGGTGCTTCGTGCATGATCGTGATGTCGGCGCAGCGTGCGCAGGATCTGGGGATCCAGCCGATGGCCGTGATCCGTTCGATGGCAGTGGCGGGTGTGGATCCGGCGATCATGGGCTATGGTCCAGTTCCGGCTACACAAAAAGCTCTGAAGCGTGCGGGCCTTGGCATCAACGATATCGACTTCTTCGAGCTCAACGAAGCTTTCGCTGCACAGGCCCTGCCAGTGCTGAAAGATCTGAAAGTGCTCGACAAGATGAACGAGAAGGTTAACCTGCACGGCGGCGCGATCGCCCTGGGTCACCCGTTCGGTTGCTCCGGTGCCCGTATTTCCGGCACCTTGCTGAACGTGATGAAGCAGAATGGCGGCACCTTCGGGGTGGCTACCATGTGCATTGGTCTCGGCCAAGGCATCTCCACCGTCTTCGAACGCGTTTAAGCGTCTCGTCGATGGAAGCCGGGGCCAAGTGCCCCGGTTTTTGTTTTTGTGGATTTATTTTGTATTTATTTTGAAAAAATTTGAGTGAGGGCCGAAGCATGCCGATACAACCTGGGCTCTACCAACATTACAAGGGGCCGCAGTACCGCGTATTCAGTGTTGCGCGGCATTCCGAGACCGAAGAAGAAGTAGTGTTTTATCAAGCCCTGTATGGCGAATACGGCTTTTGGGTGCGCCCCTTGAGCATGTTTCTGGAGTCGGTCGAGGTTGACGGCGAGCAGGTGCCACGCTTTGCTTTGGTGCAAGCCGAACCGAGCCTTTTTTCCAAGGTATGAGACGAGTGCGTGCAGAACCCTGCGCTTGACCTCACCTTGTATCAACTATATATAGCGGTGCCGCGTCAGGCGCCAACCGCCTTTCACTTCTAGAATTCAGGAATTTTCTGATCCATGGGCAAATCGCTGGTCATTGTGGAATCCCCGGCTAAGGCCAAGACCATCAACAAGTATCTGGGTAACCAATACGTGGTGAAGTCGAGTATCGGCCATATCCGAGACCTGCCCACCAGCGGTTCGGCTAGCGCCAGCAAAGAACCAGCCGCCAAGCGCGGCAAGGCTGCCGCAGGTGAAGGGCCGGTGCTCACGCCGAAAGAGAAGGCGCGCAAACAGCTGGTCTCGCGTATGGGTGTCGATCCGGAACACGGCTGGAAAGCCAAGTACGAGATCCTCCCGGGCAAGGAAAAGGTCATCGAAGAGCTGCGCCGGCTCGCCAAGGATGCTGACACCATCTATCTCGCAACCGACTTGGATCGCGAGGGGGAAGCCATTGCCTGGCACCTGCGCGAAGCCATCGGTGGTGATGACAGCCGCTACAAGCGCGTGGTGTTCAACGAAATCACCAAGAAGGCGATTCAGGAAGCCTTCTCCGAGCCGGGCGAGCTGGACATCGATCGTGTAAATGCCCAGCAGGCGCGTCGTTTCCTCGACCGCGTTGTGGGTTACATGGTCTCGCCGCTGCTATGGGCCAAAATCGCCCGTGGTCTGTCGGCCGGTCGCGTGCAATCGGTTGCCGTGAAGTTGGTGGTCGAGCGTGAGCGCGAGATTCGCGCATTCAACCCGGAAGAATACTGGGAAGTGCACGCTGATCTCGGCACCGCCAAAGGCTCGACCGTACGCTTCGAAGTGGCTCGCGAGAAGGGCGAAGCCTTCAAGCCGCTCAACGAAGCCCAGGCCACGGCCGCGCTGGAGAAGCTCAAGTCTTCCAGCTACAGCATCGTCAAGCGCGAAGACAAACCGACCAGCAGCAAGCCGTCGGCGCCGTTCATCACGTCAACCCTGCAGCAGGCCGCGAGCAACCGCCTGGGCTTCGGCGTGAAGAAAACCATGATGATGGCCCAGCGCTTGTATGAAGCCGGCTACATCACTTATATGCGTACCGACTCGACCAATCTTTCGGCTGATGCCGTGGCAATGGCGCGCACTTACATCGAAGACGAGTTCGGCAAGAAGTACCTGCCGGAAACGCCGAACGTCTACAGCAGCAAGGAAGGCGCACAAGAGGCTCACGAAGCGATTCGTCCGTCTGACGCCAACACCACGCCGAGCAAACTTGCGGGCATGGAGCGTGACGCAGAGCGCCTCTACGAGCTGATCTGGCGCCAGTTCCTCGCCTGCCAGATGCTGCCTGCGCAGTACCTGTCGACCACCGTCAGTGTCGCCGCTGGGGATTTCGAGCTGCGCGCCAAGGGCCGTATCCTGAAGTTCGACGGCTACACCCGCGTCATGCCGCAGATCGCCAAGCCTGGCGATGACGATGTTCTGCCGGACATGGCGCAGGGCGACGTGATGAAGCTGATCAAGCTTGATCCATCGCAGCACTTCACCAAGCCGCCGGCCCGTTACTCGGAAGCCAGTCTGGTGAAAGAAATGGAAAAACGCGGCATCGGTCGTCCTTCGACCTACGCGGCGATCATTTCGACCATTCAGGATCGCGGCTACGTGACCCTGCACAACCGTCGTTTCTATTCGGAAAAGATGGGCGACATCGTCACCGAGCGTCTGTCGGAGAGCTTCTCGAATCTCATGGACTACGGCTTCACCGCCGGCATGGAAGAGAACCTCGATGACGTGGCTCAGGGCGAGCGCGACTGGAAAAACGTGCTGGACGAGTTCTACGGCGACTTCAAGAAGAAGCTCGAAGTGGCCGAGAACCCGGACAACGGCATGCGTGCCAACCAGCCGGTCATGACTGATATTCCGTGCACCACGTGCGGTCGTCCGATGCAGATTCGTACCGCATCGACTGGCGTGTTCCTCGGTTGCTCGGGTTACAGCCTGCCACCGAAAGAGCGCTGCAAGGCCACCGTCAACCTGGTTCCGGGCGACGAGATTGCGGCGGACGACGAGGGTGAATCGGAGTCGCTGGTGCTGCGCGGCAAGCATCGCTGCCCGATCTGCAGCACGGCGATGGACGCTTACCTGCTCGACGAGAAGCGCAAGCTGCACATCTGCGGTAACAACCCGGATTGCGCGGGTTACGAAATCGAAGAGGGCAACTACCGTATCAAGGGCTACGAAGGTCCGAGCCTGGAATGCGACAAGTGCGGCAGCGAGATGCAGCTCAAGACCGGCCGCTTCGGCAAGTTCTTCGGTTGCACCAATCCGACCTGCAAGAACACCCGCAAACTGCTCAAGAGCGGTGATGCGGCGCCGCCGAAGATGGATCCGGTGAAGATGCCTGAGCTGAAATGCGAAAAGGTCAACGACACCTACATCCTGCGCGACGGTGCTTCCGGTCTGTTCCTGGCGGCTAGCCAGTTCCCGAAAAACCGCGAGACTCGTGCTCCGCTGGTGATCGAGATTCTGCCGCACAAGGACGAGATCGATCCGAAGTACCATTTCCTCTGTGAAGCACCGCAGAAGGATCCTGATGGTCTGCCAGCGGTCATCCGTTACAGCCGCAAGACCAAGGAGCAATACGTGCAGACCGAGGTCGACGGCAAGCCTACCGGCTGGAAGGCTTATTACGACGGTGGCAAGTGGACTGTTGAAGACAAGCGCACGAAAGCCAAGGCCGAGTAAGCGTTAGCCTGATACACAAAAGGCCGCATGATGACCCTCGGGTTTTCATGCGGCCTTTTGGTTTTGTGCTTGCGGTCGGATCCGTTGATCCATGACACTGTCGGGTCTGTGTGACGCAATTATTTCGCTGTGGAGACTGCCGGCATGGCGCACGAACTCTATACCCGCACCAATCAGAAGATCTATTTCGCCGGCCTGTCGCTGGACGCTCTGGCTCGCGCCGAAGAGGGGCGGGCGATGAATTCGTTGGCGTTGATTCAAGCTGGGCGTGAATCGGCGTTGTTTCACCTCTATGGCGCGCTTTTGGGGCTGTGCCATGAGATCGCCGGTTTCTACCGTCTGCCTCAGGCTAATGCGTCGCGAGCGGAAGCGTTGCTGACTCGCGAAGTCCTGGAATCGATTGCGATCCCTGAGCTGGCCGAGATGATCGAGTTGGCGGGCAATCCTGAAACCTGGCTGGCGAAACTGTTGGCGGCGCACTCGGCGATGTTTCAGCCGCCACGGGTGCCACACAAGCCCAAGGGTGATGTGACGCAGCCATTGATTCAGGCCGTTAATCTGGATGAAGAAGAGACGCCGCAAGAGCTGAGTCGCGAAGAGCTGGAGAGCTGGCGGCAGAATCTCAAAGGCCTGGCCATCCGCTTTCGCGAAGGCTTGAACGAATGCTGAGGACAATTGACACGGTGGCAATCTGAAACATGCTGCTGGTCAAGATACCGAGCGAAGCCTGAATGATGTCTATATAATCCCTGCCTTTCGTGGAGAACAGACCTATATGCCAACGTCCTTTCTAGAAATTGTCGAGTTACCAGACGGCCGAATCGAACTGCGCAGGGCTGAGGACGAGGGGTCTCTGGTGACGCTGGATTTCTCCGAGGATGCCAAGGCGTTCCTGCAAGGCCAGCACGTGGAAATCGCCAAGGCGATGTTGAGCGTCGGCGTGCAGATGGCCGGTCGTATGGTTGAAGGCGAATTTGATAAGGAAGAAGGGCCGCGGGTTCTTCACTGAGCCCCGCCTGTCGGCGTTTGCTGTTACCGCATCAGATCGGCTTCTCTGTCCTTGGAGAAGCCATGCGCTTCACACAGCGCGTGTCACAAGTGAATCAACCCAATCGAATATTCAAGCTCTGAGCGTCGCCCGTGCGCGCAGCGCTGATCAACTGCTGCCGTGAGCTTGTGTTCAGCGGGTTGAGCCAGGTCACCACCGTGTGGCTACGACCCAGACGCAGTGCTTCGCAGGCCAGTTGCTGGGCGCTTTGCGCGCCACGTGGTTGCAGCAGCAGAATGCGTTCACGGTTCAGGCCGGCCTCGCGCAGCCAGGTCTGAGTCAGGCTGGCAGGAGGGGCAATCAGCGTCAGCCAGCGCGCGTCCTGATCTTCGCTCAGTTCGCGCAGGATCGGGGCTAGCAGGTTCAGGCAGTTCCCGGCTGCACCGCGCAGTGACAGCTCGCTGAATACTTCCGGTTCGGCAATCCATGGGCGCTCGACCACATCTTTCAGGATCGGCGCCATCGGTTGTGCCAGAAACACTTCGAATAACGGCAGTTGTGTTTGCTGAGGTGTGTGTGGGAACTGCATAAAGCCTCCTTTAGCGGCGGATTACGCCGACACTCAAGCCTTCGATCACCAGTTCCTGATCTTTCAGGTCGACTTCGATAGGGGCGAACTCGGGGTTTTCGGCAATCAGCCAGACTTTGCTGCCTTCGCGCTTGAAGCGTTTGACGGTGACTTCGTCGCCGATTCGCGCAACCACGACCTGACCATTGCGTGCTTCACGGGTGGTGTGAACCGCCAGCAGGTCACCGTCGAAAATACCGATGTCCTTCATGCTCATGCCGTGTACGCGCAGCAGGTAATCAGCGCGAGGGTGGAAGAACGCAGGGTTGATATTGCAGGACTCTTCGATGTGCTGCTGGGCAAGGATCGGTGCACCGGCAGCGACCCGGCCAATGATCGGCAGGGTAGAGTCGTCAGCCTTGGCTTCAAACCCGGGAATGCGAATGCCGCGGGAGGCGCCTGGGGTCATCTCGATCGCACCCTTGCGGGCCAGGGCCTTGAGGTGTTCTTCCGCCGCGTTGGGCGACTTGAATCCCAGTTCCTGAGCGATTTCCGCGCGGGTTGGCGGGTAGCCGTTGTCTTCGAGGCAGCGTTTGATAAAGGCCAGAATCTCGGCTTGGCGTGGCGTCAGCTTTAGCATATTGATCGCTCTGTCTTTTTATACAGTGACTGGGATTATATACAGTGAAGCGGTCTTGGCAATGCCCGTTTTTTTGCAGGCCGCCGGACGGTCGGCAGCCGTGCTTATTAAAGGAGCGGTCCAGTGTGGTTAAATAGCTGACCGACCATTCCCAAAACGGACTGGCAGGCTTGACAAGGCACAGGCTGAAACGTATGTTTCAAACAAGTGTTTGTCAGGCGGAGTAGCCATGGCCCAGTCGGAAACCGTTGAACGCATTCTTGATGCTGCCGAGCAGTTGTTCGCGGAGAAAGGTTTCGCGGAAACCTCATTGCGTTTGATCACCAGCAAAGCCGGAGTAAACCTGGCGGCGGTGAACTATCATTTCGGCTCCAAGAAAGCGCTGATCCAGGCGGTTTTCTCGCGCTTCCTCGGGCCGTTCTGCATCAGCCTCGATAAGGAGCTGGAGCGTCGCCAGGCCAAGCCTGAAAACAAGCCGACCCTTGAAGAACTGCTTGAAATTCTCGTCGAACAGGCGCTCGTGGTGCAGCCACGCAGCGGTAACGATCTGTCGATCTTCATGCGTTTGCTCGGCCTGGCGTTCAGCCAGAGCCAAGGCCACTTGCGTCGCTATCTGGAAGACATGTACGGCAAGGTGTTCCGCCGCTACATGCTGCTGGTCAATGAAGCAGCTCCACGCATTCCACCTATCGAACTGTTCTGGCGCGTGCACTTCATGCTCGGCGCTGCGGCGTTCAGCATGTCCGGGATCAAGGCCTTGCGTGCGATTGCCGAGACCGATTTCGGCGTCAACACCTCGATTGAACAGGTGATGCGTCTGATGGTGCCGTTCCTTGCCGCCGGCATGCGTGCCGAAACCGGTGTCACCGACCCGGCCATGGCGACTGCGCAACTTCGTCCGCGCAGCAAATCGACCCCGGTAGCCGCCAAGGTTTAACCGCACACGGGTGGGCGCGGCAGTTTACATCCGCTAAGCTAGCCGCCCATGCCGACTCTCGTTCTGAACCCGTTTCCTATCGACATCGCCAACCTGCCGGGCAACGCTCTCGGTGGCGATGTCGTGCGAATCGGGTTTTTCGTTTTCAAGGAATCTCTATGACTGCTGGCCTGCAAGGCTCGTTGATGGTGGACGTCGCCGGTACCTGGCTGACGGCCGAGGATCGCCAATTGTTGCGTCAGCCCGAAGTGGGCGGCCTGATCATTTTTGCCCGCAACATCGAGCATCCGCGCCAGGTGCGTGAGTTGAGCGCCGCCATCCGCGCCATTCGCCCGGATCTGCTGCTGGCGGTCGATCAGGAGGGCGGTCGCGTGCAGCGTCTGCGTCAGGGCTTCGTGCGCCTGCCGGCGATGCGCGCCATTGCCGACAACTCGAACGCCGAATACCTCGCCGAACAATGCGGCTGGATCATGGCCACCGAAGTGCTGGCGGTTGGCCTCGACCTGAGTTTCGCCCCGGTGCTGGATCTGGATTACCAGCGCAGCGCCGTGGTTGGCACGCGTTCGTTCGAAGGGGATCCCGAGCGCGCCGCGTTGCTCGCCGGCGCCTTCATTCGCGGTATGAACAGCGCGGGCATGGCCGCTACCGGCAAGCATTTCCCCGGTCACGGTTGGGCCGAAGCCGACTCCCACGTCGCGATCCCGAATGACGAACGCAGTCTCGACGAGATTCGTGCCAACGACCTCGTACCGTTCGCCAGACTCAGCAAGCAATTGGCAGCGGTGATGCCGGCGCACGTCATCTATCCGCAAGTCGATTCGCAGCCGGCCGGGTTCTCCCGCCGTTGGTTGCAGGACATCCTGCGCGGCGAGTTGCAGTTCGACGGCGTGATTTTCAGCGACGACCTGTCGATGGCCGGCGCCCATGTGGTCGGCGACGCCGCCAGTCGCATTGAAGCCGCGCTCAGCGCCGGTTGCGACATGGGCCTGGTGTGCAACGACCGCGCTGCGGCCGAACTGGCCCTGAGTGCTGCGCAACGGATGAAGGTCAAGCCGTCCGCACGCATTGCGCGGATGCGCGGGCAGGCGTTCGCCAGCACCGACTACCGTCAGGATCCGCGCTGGCTCACCGCCATCGGCGCGCTAAAAGACGCTCAATTGATCGATTAAGGACTCTTCGTTATGACGGTTTACGCAATCATCGGTGGCACCGGCCTGACCCAGCTCGAAGGCTTGAGCATTCGTCAGTCGTTGGCGGTGGACACCCCTTACGGTGCGCCTTCGGCCGAGGTGCAAATCGGCGAGTACGCCGGCAAGGAAGTGCTGTTCCTCGCCCGTCACGGCCATCCACATCGCTTCCCGCCGCACAAGGTCAACTACCGCGCCAACCTGTGGGCGCTGAAGCAGGCCGGCGCCGAGGCGATCATCGCGGTCAATGCGGTGGGCGGTATTCATCCGGCGATGGGTACCGGCCATTTCTGCGTGCCGCATCAGATCGTTGATTACACCAGTGGCCGCGAACACACGTTTTTCGCCGATGATCTGGAGCACGTCACCCATATCGATTTCAGCTTCCCTTACAGTGAGCCGCTGCGTCAGCAATTGATCGCCGCGCTGGCTGCCGAAGGCTGCGAATACAGCGATCAGGGCGTGTACGCCTGCACCCAGGGCCCGCGTCTGGAAACCGTAGCGGAGATCGTGCGTCTGGAGCGTGACGGTTGCGACATCGTCGGCATGACCGGCATGCCGGAAGCGGCATTGGCCCGTGAGCTGGATCTGGATTACGCCTGCCTGTCGCTGGTGGTGAACCCGGCAGCAGGCAAGACCACGGCGGTGATCACCATGGCCGAAATCGAGCAGGCGCTGCATGACGGGATGGGCAAGGTGAAATCGACGTTGGCGCGGGTGTTGGCCAGCTAAGGACTGTCCATGAGCATTTTCATCGAGCGGCTTAAAGGGCTGGCATGGACTGACGCATTCAGTAGCAAGGCGTTGGCCAAGGCCCGCGCTTATGCTGCCGATGATCGGGTAGAGATCATCGAGATCGATGACAGGAAGATCGAGGCGTTCTGCGTCGGTTCGGAAACTCAGGCATATGAACAAAGCATCTACCTGTCCGAAGATCGCCTGGGATCGGTTAATTTGCGTTGCTTGTGCACCTGCCCCGTCGTGATTGATTGCAAGCACTGCGCGGCGGTGCTCTATCACCTGCAGGGCATTGACGACGATACGTCCGAAAGTGACGCACAGATCCCCTTGGGTCGGGCGCTCGAGCATTGGCTTTCGACAGTCCCCGTCCCGGCCAGGCCCGTCGACGAAGGGGCGCAAACCGCGGGCACGCGCCTGTTTTACAAACTCAAACCCACGGCTGCGAACGGCAAGTGGCTGCTCGATATTTTCAAGGTCTATCAGCTCAAGAGCGGCGAGTTACGCGAAGTAAAACCGATGTATTCGCTGTCGGACATGCTCATGCGCCAGCCCGGTTATCTGTCCGAACTGGATCTGCGCGTCGCCAGGCTGTTGGTCGCCATGCATTCCCATCACGCCTATTACAGCGGCTATCCGCTGGAAGGCAGCAGTGGCGCGGAACTGCTGGAAATGCTCCTGCGCACCTCGCGCCTGTTCCTCGACTTCGAAAACTTGCAGCCACTGACGCCGGGCGCGAAACGCATGGGTCTGTTCTCTTGGGCCGAGCAGGCCGACGGTGGGTTCCGCGCCCAGTGGAGCAGTGCCGAGGCTGCGCAGGAAACCGTGCTGGCGCTGGAGCCGCTTTATTACCTCGATCGTGAGCAGCGACAGGTTGGCCCTCTGTTCAGTGAGCTGGAAGAAAAACTGGCCTGCCATTTGACCCTCGCCCCAGACATCCCCGCGCGTCAGGCGATGCAGTTCAGCCATCGCATGAGCGCGATGACCAAAATCCCGCCGCCGCACAAACTCACCGAACGAATCATCGATGACGTGTTTCCGCAGCCGCAACTGACCTTGGTCAGCGGCCGGGAGCGTTCGCGCTGGGAATACGTTCTGGAGCACCGCGCCGCTCTGGTGTTTACCTACAACGGTCATCCGGCGGTGGATCGTCATCCGGAAGTGATGATCCTCAATGGCACTGAAACCCAGCGCATTCGACGCCAGCCTGCGATGGAAAAGAAGCTGCGCCAGAGCTTGCAAAAGCACGGCTTCAAAAAAGCCACGCGCAAGAGCGCTATGGATCGTCCCGGCGAGATGTTCACCTTGCCGGATGATTCCGCCTGGCTCGGATTCATGCATGAAGGGCTTGCCACACTGCGCGCCGCGGACTGGGAAATCGAAATCAGTCCCGGCTTCCATTTCGATGTGCAGCCGGTTGAACACTGGTACGCGGAGGTCGAAGAAGAGGCCGGGCATCAATGGTTTGATCTGCAACTGGGCATCGTCGTCAATGGCGAGCGCTACAGCTTGTTGCCGATCCTTCTGCATCTGTTGCGCACCCAGCCACGTTTGCTCGACCCGGTGAATCTGGCGCAACGCAGCGACGACGAAAAACTCCTGATCGAACTCAAGCCCAGCGGTTTTGGCGACCCGGCAGGCGCCAAGGTGGCGTTGCCGCTGAGTCGGGTCAAACCGCTGATGGCGACGCTGGGCGAGCTGTACCTGGGCGGACATCAGGGCGATGCGCTGCGCTTGACTGCTCCAGACGCCGCGCGCCTGAGTATGCTCGATGGCGTGCCACTGGAATGGCAGGGCGGCGAACGCCTGCGCACTTTTGCCAAGCGGCTGCACAATTCCAGTCACACCCACATTGCTGCGCCGGCCGGCCTTAATGCGCAACTGCGCCCGTATCAGCTCGAAGGCCTTGGCTGGATGCAGACTCTGCGGGAGCTGGAGGTCGGCGGCATTCTTGGCGATGACATGGGCTTGGGCAAAACCCTGCAGACCCTGGCGCATCTGCTCACGGAAAAGCACGCCGGGCGCCTCGATTGCCCGGCACTGGCGGTGATGCCGACCAGCCTGATTCCCAACTGGCTCGACGAGGCCCAGCGCTTCACGCCTCAGTTGAAGGTCCTGGCGCTGCATGGGGCCGGGCGGCAAAAAGACTTCGCCAATCTCGCCGAATACGACTTGGTGCTGACCACTTACGCCTTGCTGCCCAGGGATCTTGAAACTTTACGGCCGCAGTCGTGGAGCGTACTGATTCTCGACGAAGCGCAGAACATCAAGAACCCGCTGAGCAAAGCGGCGCAGGCCGCACGTGACTTGCAGGCCCGTCAGCGCTTGTGTCTGAGCGGCACGCCACTGGAAAACCATCTCGGCGAGCTGTGGTCGCAGTTTCATTTCCTCATGCCTGGCTGGCTGGGCGACAGCAAATCCTTCAACCGCGATTACCGCACACCGATCGAGAAGCATGGCAATGTCCAGCGCATGCAGCACCTGACGGCGCGCATCAAGCCATTTCTGCTGCGTCGCAAGAAAGATCAGGTCGCCACTGAGCTGCCGCCGAAAACCGAAATCATCCATTGGGTTGAACTCAGCGACGGCCAGCGCGACGTCTATGAAACGGTGCGCGTGGCGATGGACAAAAAAGTGCGCGACGAAATTGCCCGCAGTGGTGTGGCGCGCAGTCAGATCATCATTCTTGATGCCTTGCTCAAGCTGCGTCAGGTCTGCTGCGATCTGCGCTTGATCAACATGCCGCTCACGGCGAAGGCATTGCGCTCGGGCAGCGGCAAGCTGATCAGCCTGATGGAGATGCTCGAAGAGTTGCTCGGCGAAGGTCGGCGCATCCTGCTGTTCTCCCAGTTCACCTCGATGCTGGCGCTGATCGAACAGGAGTTGCAGCAGCGCGCTATCGATTATTCGTTGCTGACTGGCGACACCACCGACCGGCGCACGCCAGTCAAGAATTTCCAGGGCGGCAAGGTGCCGTTGTTCCTCATCAGCCTCAAGGCTGGCGGTACCGGTCTGAACCTGACGGCTGCGGACACGGTGATCCACTTCGACCCGTGGTGGAACCCGGCGGTGGAGAGTCAGGCAACTGATCGCGCTTATCGTATCGGGCAGAACAATCCGGTGTTTGTTTACAAGTTGATTGCCAAAGGTACCGTGGAGGAAAAAATCCAGGCGCTGCAGCAGGAGAAGGCTGCGCTGGCCGGGGCGGTGCTGGAAGGCGGTACGACAGGTGGGTTCAAGCTGGAGCAGAGTGACATCGAGGCGCTGTTTGCGCCGCTGCCGGTTTCCAGGGGTTGACTGTCCAGGTCAGAGTTCGACATCTGATGGCCCCATCGCTGGCAAGCCAGCTCCCACAGGTTTTGTAATGTTCACAAATTAGTGCTCAACGCAAAGCACCGTGGGAGCTGGCTTGCCAGCGATGGCAATTTATCGGAAAAAACACATCTCAACGCTTGTCGAACTTGTCCGGCAACGGCGCAAACAGCGCTTCAATATCATCGCTCTGCAGTTTCCAGTCCCCGGCCTTGCGCCCATCCAGTACGCCCGCTGCCAAGTCAGACTTTTCCTTCTGCAGGTGCTGAATCTTCTCTTCCACCGTGCCCCGGGCAATCATCTTGTAGACGAACACCGGTTTCTCCTGGCCGATTCGATACGCACGGTCAGTCGCCTGATTCTCGGTGGCGGGGTTCCACCACGGGTCGTAATGGATCACCGTATCCGCTTCGGTCAGGTTCAAGCCGACGCCGCCAGCCTTCAGGCTGATCAGAAAGATCTGACGCTTGCCGCTCTGGAATTCCTTCACCGGCGTGCGCCGATCACGGGTCTGGCCCGTCAGCAAGGCGTAGGCCACGTTGCGTTTTTTCAGTTCGTCTTCGATCAGTGACAGCATCGAGGTGAACTGCGAGAACAGCAGAATCCGCCGACCTTCTTCGAACAGCTCTTCGAGCATTTCCATCAGGCTGTCGAGTTTGCCCGAGGTGCTGCCACGGGCGGGCAGGGTGGCGTCGTTGACCAGGCGCAGGTCGCAGCAGACCTGGCGCAGCTTGAGCAGGGCTTCAAGAATGATGATCTGGCTACGCGCCACGCCTTTGCGAGTGATCTCGTCGCGGACTTTCTTGTCCATCGCCAGGCGCATGGTTTCGTAAACGTCGCGCTGCGCCTCATTGAGATCGACCCAGTGGATGATCTCGGTTTTGGGCGGCAGTTCGGTGGCCACCTGTTCCTTGGTGCGGCGCAGCAGAAACGGTTTTATCCGCCCATTGAGGTGCTGCAGCCTGACTTCGCTGGCGCGTTTTTCGATCGGCACGCGGTAGTCGGCATTGAAGCTTTTGACATCGCCCAACCAGCCCGGCAGCAGAAAGTGGAACAACGACCACAACTCGCCGAGGTGGTTTTCCAGCGGTGTGCCACTCAGGCACAGGCGCTGGCGCGCGTTGAGTTCGCGAGCGGCCTGCGCGGCCTTGCTGTTGGGGTTCTTGATGTACTGGGCTTCGTCGAGAACCAGAACGTGCAAGGGCTGTTGTGCCAGCCGTTCGACGTCCTTGGGCAGCAGCGCGTACGTGGTGAGGATCAGGTCGAAGTCGGCCAGATGATCGAAATGCTTTTTGCGGCCGGCACCGTACAGCGCGACCACTTTCAGTTGCGGCGTGAAGTGCGCGGCCTCGTCGAGCCAGTTCGGGATCAGGCTGGTGGGCATCACCACCATGCACGGTCGATCCAGGCGTCCGGCGTTTTTCTCGCTGAGAATATGCGCCAGGGTCTGTAGGGTTTTGCCCAGGCCCATGTCGTCCGCCAGAATCCCGCCAACCTCAAGCTGACGCAGCGACTGCATCCAGCTCAAGCCTTCGAGCTGATAGGGACGCAACGTCGCGTTCAAGCCCTTCGGCGCTTTGGCCGTGTAATCGCGAATGTCGCGCAGGCGTTGGGCGAAACTGCGGATCTGCTCGCCGCCTTCCCACAGCAGGGGAATGCCTTCCAGCGAATTGAGGCGCGTGGCGTCGGCCTTGCTCAGGCGCAGGGTGGTTTCGCCCGGCTCCTGCAAGTAGAACTCGCCCAGCGTTGCCAGTACCGGTTTTAGTCGGCCAAGGGGCAGCGCCACTTGCAACGGCCCGTGCTCACTGTTGCGTTGCGGCACATTGACCAGAATCAGCTCGTCATCGCGGCGCCGCGCCAGGCGTTCCGGGTTGAGGATTTCCGTGTGCGAACGCATCAGGTTGAGCAGGATCGGCAGCAGGCTCAGGCGTTCACCATTGACGATGATCCCCAGTTCCAGATCGAACCAGTCGCGCTCCGGCGCCTGTTCGACGGTGGCGTACCAGTCGTCGACGGCGGTCAGGTCGAAACCGAACTCCTCGTCGATCTGCAATTCCCAGCCTTGGGTGCGCAGCTTCGGCAGTTCGTTGAGGGTAAACGTCAGCCAGGCGCTGTCGTTGACCATCTCGTACAGCTCGCCGGCGCTTTCCGGCAGCGCTTTGCTCTGGCGCGTGGCGATACGGAAGCCGAGGATTCTTAACTGTTCGCGGTAGGACTGTTCCACTTCCGGATGGCGTTTTATCCGCAGGGTCTGCGTTTCCTGACGAATCAGAATGTCGCTGTTTTTCTGTCCGCTGACGTATTCATCCAGATAGCTGAACGACAGCGCTGCTCGATGCTGAATGTAACGCTGCATTTTGCCGTTGCGCGGCTCGAACGCGCTGAACTCGACACTCGCCAGCCACAGGCGCGGCAGCGGTTGCACGTTGTCCACCAGCACTTGCGGCGGCGCTTTGGGGCTACGGTTCTCCAATACGGCCTGGAGTTTTTCCAGCAGCTCGGCGTCTTTCGCAGCGGCAGGGTATTCGAGGGTTTCCTGCACTTGCAGCAGCACCGCGGCGCAGTGTTTGCAGTTGTTGCGCACCGGGCAGGTACAGGTGGCGTCAACCAGCAACAGGGTGTCTTTGGCTGACTCGCGCAGGTGAATGGTCTGACGGTAGACGTTACCGCCAGAGCCTTCGCAACTGGCGGTGATGGTTGCATCGCCGACCTGTGCGATGCGTACCCGGTTCTCCAGGGCGTAGCGGCGGCCACGCTCCAGGCTCTGTTCCTTGAATCGGCTGACCCAGGAGGGTGCCAACGGTTTACTCAGGGGCGGGGACATAAGGACTTCGATCAGTCCGGAATCGCTTCAGGGGCTTGCCGTGGGGCGGGCGCCGTCAGGGAGGTGATCTTGATCAGCAGCGCCAGGTGGCCGTTGTCGAGATAGTTGAGCTGGCCGTTCTTGGTGTGGCTGTCCTGCTTCAGGCGTTCGCTGGCAGTGACCATGCCGTTGCTGTCGATCTGGTTGACCCAGAAGTCGGCGTTCACGTCGGTGAAGCGCCCGAGTTTCAATTCCAGGGTGCCCTCGATCGGGAACTGGCCGAACTGTTCCTTGCCGTCGCTGACGGCGACCTTGGTCGGCGCTTCGCCGAGGGTCTGCTGCCAGGCCTTGTGCATCAGCACGCTGTAATCACCGCTGGCGGTGAGTTTGCTGGCAATGTCGCCGAGCGCGGGTGTGCGCAGGCTGTCATCACCCAGGCGTCGAGCGCCGGCGGCCCAGTCTTCCGGCGCGGCGCGGCTGACAATCGCCGGTACAGCGTTCTGGCGCACCAGAATCATTTCGACCTGATACAGGTCATCGGCGAAAACCGAAGGGGCTACCAAGGCAAGTAGCAAAGTCAGTGAGCGAAACAGGCGCATGCGGCGTCCTTCAAACAGTTTTCGGGAGGAGGCGCTCGAACAGCGCCTCTACAGTATTAAAGCGCTCTTCCGGGCGCTCCATCGGCACCTGGAACTTGAACATCGTGGCGCCTTCGAATTTGTAGCGTTTTGGCTGAGTCTGGATCAGTTTGATCAGAGTCATCGGGTCTACCGGCGTCTGCGCGGCGAACTCGATACGCCCACCCTGCGGCCCACCGTCGACCTTCTTGATGCCCAACTGCTCGGCCTGCAACTTCAGTGCGGTAATGCGTACCAGGTTCTTGGTCGGCTCAGGCAGCAGACCGAAACGGTCGATCATCTCCACTTGCAGATCCTTCAGGCCTTCCTCGTCGGTGGCCGAAGCGATGCGCTTGTACAGAATCAGACGGGCGTGAACATCCGGCAGATAGTCTTCCGGAATCAGCGCCGGCACCCGCAGGTTGACCTCCGGGCCTCCGCCGAGCGGTTGATCGAGGTTCGGCTGTTCGCCCTTGCGGATCGACTTCACTGCGCGCTCGAGCATTTCCATGTACAGGGTGAAACCGACTGCCTGAATCTGCCCGCTCTGGCCATCGCCCAGCAGTTCGCCGGCGCCACGGATTTCCAGGTCGTTGGTCGCCAGCACGAAACCGGCGCCCAGATCCTGAGTGTTGGCAATCGCTTCCAGACGCTTTTCTGCGTCCGAAGTGATTTGCTGGCGCGGCGGCGTCAACAGGTAGGCATAGGCCTGGTGGTGACTGCGCCCGACGCGTCCACGCAACTGGTGCAATTGCGCCAGGCCGAACTTGTCGGCGCGCTCGATGATGATGGTGTTGGCGCTTGGCACGTCGATGCCGGTCTCGATGATGGTCGAGGCGATCAGCACGTTGAAGCGCTTGTGATAGAAGTCGCTCATCACCTGTTCGAGTTCGCGTTCGCGCATCTGCCCGTGGCCGATGCCGATTCGCGCTTCCGGCACCAGTTCGGCCAAGTCCGCCGCGCACTTCTCGATGGTCTTCACGTCGTTGTGCAGGTAGTAAACCTGACCGCCACGCAGCAGTTCACGCAGCAGGGCCTCTTTGACCGTGCTCTTGTTCTGCTCCATGACGAAGGTGCGCACCGACAGGCGTCGCGCCGGCGGCGTGGCGATGATCGACAGGTCGCGCATGCCCGACACCGCCATATTCAGCGTGCGCGGAATCGGCGTGGCAGTCAGCGTAAGAATGTCGACTTCGCTGCGCAGGGCTTTGAGCTGTTCTTTCTGACGCACACCGAAGCGGTGTTCTTCGTCGATGATCACCAGACCGAGGTTTTTGATCTTCACGTCGTCGGACAGCAGTTTGTGCGTACCGATGACGATGTCGATCTTGCCTTCCGCGAGATCGGCAATCGCTGCATTCACTTCCTTGGCCGATTTGAAGCGGCTCATCACTTCCACGGTCACTGGCCAGTCGGCGAAGCGGTCGCGGAAGCTGTTGTAGTGCTGTTGGGCGAGCAGGGTGGTCGGCACCAGAATCGCTACCTGGCGTCCGCCATGCACGGCGATGAACGCAGCGCGCATCGCCACTTCGGTCTTGCCGAAACCCACGTCGCCGCAGACCAGACGATCCATCGGCTTTGGCGCGAGCATGTCTTCGCGCACGGCTTCGATGGTCGCTTGCTGGTCCGGCGTTTCTTCGAACGGGAAACCGGCGCTGAACGTCGCGTAATCGGCTTTCGGGTCGGCAAACGCGTAGCCTTCGCGGGCGGCACGACGGGCATAGATGTCGAGCAGCTCAGCGGCGACATCGCGCACCTGTTCGGCGGCTTTGCGCTTGGCTTTCTGCCAGGTCTCGGAGCCGAGGCGGTGCAACGGCGCCAGCGCGTCATCGCTGCCGGTGTAGCGGGCGATCAGATGCAGGTTGGCCACCGGCACGTAGAGCTTGGCGTTCTCCGCGTATTCCAGGGTGAGGAATTCCGCCGCCTGATTGTCGATCTCCAGAATCGTCAGGCCGAGATAACGTCCGACGCCGTGGTCGATGTGCACCACCGGTGCGCCTTCGCGCAGCTCGGTGAGGTTCTTGATCACCGCATCGTTGTTGGCGTCGGCGCGCTTTTCGCGACGGCGGCGCTGCATGACTCGCTGACCGAACAGCGGGCTCTCGGCCACCAGCGCCAGCGCCGGGTCGTCGAGCATCAAGCCTTCGTCGAGCGGCGCAATGGTGATCGCCAGACGATCCTTGCTCGAAACGAAGTCCGGCCAGCTGTCGACGGTTTTCGGCCGCAGCTTCAGACGTTCCAGCAGTTCCAGCAGGACTTCACGACGGCCCGCGGACTCGGCGGTGAACAGCACACGCCCTGGGAATTCATCAAGGAACGCCGAGAGCGCCGCCAGCGGTTGCGTGGCCTTGGCTTCGATCGCCAGGTTTGGCAGTGCTTGCGCCGGGAAGCGCTCGCGGCCGGCACCGGATTCGACGTCCTGCTGACTGGCGACGACCCGTGGCCAGCTCTTGAGGCGCGCGAAGCAGTCTTCCACCGGCAGGAACAATTCCGCAGGCGGCAATAGAGGGCGCGATGGATCGACGCGGCGCTCTTCGTAGCGATTGCGCACGTCGTTCCAGAAGTTTTCTGCTGCTTGTTCGATACCCGGCAGCGAAAACACTTGAGTGTCCTGCGGCAGGTAATCGAACAGTGTCGAGGTTTCGTCGAAGAACAGCGGCAGGTAGTACTCGATACCGGCTGGGGTGATGCCACTGCTCAAGTCCTGGAAGATCGGGCAGCGCCGGAAGTCGACGTCGAAACGCTCGCGAAAGCGCGCCTTGAAGCGCGTGACTGCATCTTTCTGCAGCGGGAACTCGCGGGCCGGCAGCAGCTTGACCGATTCGACCTTGTCGATGGAACGCTGGTTTTCCGGATCGAAGGTGCGCAGGGTTTCGATTTCGTCGTCGAACAGGTCGATGCGATAGGGCAGTTTGCTGCCCATCGGGAACAGGTCGATCAGCGCACCGCGTACGGTGAACTCGCCGTGCTCGTAAACCGTATCGACGTAGCGATAGCCGCTGGCTTCCAGGCGCGAGCGCATCTGTTCGACATCGAGCTTCTGGCCGACATCCAGCACCAGGCTGCTGCCGAGCAGGAATTTGGTTGGCGCCAGGCGGTGCAGGGCGGTGGTGATCGGGACCACCAGCACGCCGTGCGCCAGTTCCGGCAACCTGTAAAGGCTGGCGATGCGCTGGGAAATGATGTCCTGGTGCGGCGAGAACAGATCGTACGGCAGGGTTTCCCAGTCGGGAAAATGCAGAACCGGCAAATCCGGGGCGAAGAAGCTCAGCTCCTGCTCCAGCCGTTCGGCACTCTGGCTGTCGGCGGTCAGTAGCAGCGTGAAGCGCTTGGCTGCGCTGGCAGCCTCGGCAATCGCCAGGCTGAGGGCGGCACCGGGCAAGTTGCCCCAATGCTGTTTACCTGCCGCGGCAGGGAGAAGCGGTAGACGCAGAACAGGCACGGAAGGTTGAGCTCCAGGCGTTGCGACAAAGTCGGTAATTGTAGCGGCGTCCGGTGCCGCCTGTCAGTTGCAGACTGCGTCTATCTTCGCGGTTTGCGCGAAATGTAGTGGTAACCATAAAAACGAGCACTTTTTTAGTGGTTATGTAGTGCCGAAATCGACTGGTGTTACGGAGGGTTACAGACATCGTCTAACAGTCGTCGAAAAATTGACTGCGCTGAAAGCCCCGGTTTTACTGGGCTGGCGCGGGGCGTAATTTTTTTGAACGGAATTTTGTTACCGATTGCGCGACAAGCGCGCATTGCTACAAGAGGTTCTCGGCGGCATAATGTAGCCCCTTTTTTCTGCCCCTACATGTGGAAGGTTCCCGTGACTCAGAAGCCCGACCAGTGTCTTGGTGAATGGATCGACCGTGAAGCACTCGCAGAAGCGATGATTCCGCTTATCGGTCAGCTCTACCGCAATAACAACGTGGTGAGCTCGATCTATGGCCGCAGCCTGATCAACCAGTCTGTCATCGCGATTCTCAAAGCTCACCGCTTTGCTCGCCACCGTTCCTCCGACGATAGCGAACTCTCCGTCCACGAAACATTCCCTCTGCTTAAAGCCATGAGCGAGCTCAAGCTCGGCGCGGCTTCGGTAGACCTGGGCAAGTTGGCGTTCAAATTCCGCAGCGAAGGCAATGGCCGCAGCGCCGAGCAGTTCGTTCGTGAAGAACTGGCTGACGTGGTTGGTCAGCAAAACGCTTCGGCCCGTAAAGGCACTGACGTTGTGCTGTACGGCTTCGGTCGTATCGGCCGTCTGCTGGCGCGCATCCTGATCGAGAAAACCGGTGGTGGCGACGGTCTGCGTCTGCGTGCCATCGTCGTGCGCAAAGGCGCTGAAAACGACCTGACCAAACGCGCCAGCCTGCTGCGTCGCGATTCGGTACACGGTCCGTTCAACGGCACCATCGTCATCGACGAAGAAAACAACACCATCACCGCCAACGGTAACCTGATCCAGGTGATCTACGCGAAGAACCCGACCGAGGTGGATTACACCCAGTACGGCATCAAAGACGCGCTGCTGGTGGACAACACCGGTGTATGGCGTGACGCCGATGGCCTGGGTCAGCACCTGCAATGCCCGGGTGTTGCTCGCGTTGTTCTGACCGCGCCTGGCAAAGGCAAGCTGAAGAACATCGTTCACGGTATCAACCACAACGAAATCACCGCTGACGACAAGATCGTGTCCGCCGCTTCCTGCACCACCAACGCCATCGTGCCGGTGCTGAAGGCTGTGAATGACAAGTTCGGCATCATCAACGGTCACGTCGAAACCGTTCACTCGTACACCAACGACCAGAACCTGATCGACAACTTCCACAAGGGCGATCGCCGTGGCCGTTCCGCCGCGCTGAACATGGTCATCACCGAGACCGGTGCTGCCACCGCTGCTGCCAAGGCCCTGCCTGAGCTGGCCGGCAAGCTGACCGGTAACGCGATCCGCGTTCCGACGCCAAACGTGTCGATGGCCATTCTCAACCTGAACCTTGAGAAAGCCGCCAGCCGTGAAGAGATGAACGAGTACCTGCGCTACATGGCGCTGCACTCCGATCTGCACAAGCAAATCGACTTCGTCAACTCGCAGGAAGTGGTGTCCACTGACTTCGTGGGTTCGCGTCACGCCGGTGTGGTCGATGCTGAAGCAACCATCGTTCAGGACAACCGCGTTGTTCTGTACGTCTGGTACGACAACGAGTTCGGCTACAGCTGCCAGGTGGTTCGCGTGATGGAAGACATGGCCGGTGTAAACCCGCCAGCGTTCCCGCGCTAAGCCTTAGCTGCAAATGAAAACGCCCCGACTTTGGTCGGGGCGTTTTTTTATGCCTGCTGAATCTCTATTGCCTGTACCGGCCTCTTCGGGAGCAAGCCACCTCCCACAGGTTTGGCGGTGTTCACATCATCGTGTTGGCACCACCGGACACTGTGGGAGGGGGCTTGCTCCCGAAGGCGTCCTATCGGGCGCCGCCGACTATCGAGGCCTGCGCAGTCCGCAGCTCATGCTTGTTGCCACGGAACAGCACCAGCGTCGCAATCAGCCCCAGCACCGCCGCACCGCTGAGCCAGATCCCCGGCGCAGCCTTGTTGTCCAGCACATGAATCAGGTAAGTACAGGCCGCTGGCGTAAAGCCGCCAAAGGTCGCCGTCGCCAGGCTATAGGCCAGCGAGAACCCGGTCGTGCGCACTTCCACCGGCATGATTTCGGTCAGCGCCACCACCATCGCACCGTTGTACGAGCCGTACAGGAACGACAGCCACAGTTCGACGATCAGCAAGTGACTGAAGCTCGGGTTCGCCACCAGCCACGACAATGCCGGGTAAGCGGTCAGGATTGCCAGAATGGTCGCCGCCAGCAGTAGGGGTTTGCGCCCGATCTTGTCGGAGACCGCGCCCATCACCGGCAGCCAGAAGAAGTTCGACAGGCCGATACATACGGTCACCAGCAGCGCGTCGAAGTCCGACAGATGCAGTTCGGCCTTGCCGAAGGTCGGGGTGTAGGCGGTGATCAGGTAGAACGAAACCGTGGTCATCACCACCAGCGCCATGCCGGCGATGACGATGCCAAAGTTCTGACCGATCGAACGGACGATTTCGCGCAGGGTAGGGCGATGTTTACGCGCCTGGAATTCCGGCGTTTCTTCCAGCGAGCGACGAATCACGAAGATCACCGGAACGATCATGCAGCCGATCAGGAACGGCACGCGCCAGCCCCAGTCACCCATCTGTTCCGGGCTCAGCCAGTGGTTGAGACCCACCCCGAGCAGGCCGGCAAAGACCACCGCTGCTTGCTGGCTTGCCGACTGCCAACTGACGAAAAAGCCCTTGCGGCCCGGTGTGGCGATTTCCGCCAGATACACCGAAACACCGCCCAGCTCGACGCCGGCCGAGAAGCCTTGCAGCAAACGGCCGAATAGCACGATCAGCGGGGCGGCGACGCCGAGGGTGGCGTAGCCGGGGACGCAGGCAATCAGCACCGTACCGGCGGCCATCAGCGCCAGCGTAATGATCAGACCTTGGCGACGGCCATGGCGGTCAATATAGGCACCGAGGAAAATCGCTCCCAGCGGACGCATCAGGAAGCCGGCACCGAACGTCGCCAGGGAGAGCATCAGGGAAGCGAAGGCGCTGTCGGCCGGGAAGAAGGTTTTGGCAATGGCCGTGGCGTAGAAGCCATAGACCATAAAGTCGAACATCTCGAGAAAATTGCCGCTGACAACGCGAAAAATCGCTTTGCCTTTGCCCGTGGTGGAGGACATTGGTTCGTACTCTCTGTTGGCTGTCTTATTGGAAATCCCTGAACTAGACACGTCCTCGCCGTCACGCGGCAAACTCAGGCAGTACCCGTGAACAGTTTTGTAACCATATGTGTATAAAGAACGTTAGGCAACAATTGGTTAGGGCACTGCTTAAACGATATAGCCATTACGAAGGCCAGCATGACGCTATCAAGCGAATGAAAAACCTGTAGGAGCTGCGGAACGCTGCGATCTTTTGATGTTGCTTGAAAAGATCAAAAGCAAAAGATCGCAGCCTCGTTTCACTCGGCAGCTCCTACAGGTTCTGGCGCATAATCTTCAGCTTTGTGTGGGGAGTAGGGGATTTGTCTAAAAGGAGGCTGATCAGCCTTTTGCTGCTGGTGGGCGCCTTGTCCGGCTGCGGCAACGGCGACTCCATGGAAAGCTTCGGCGGCCCGACCATGGGCAGCACCTATTCAATCAAGTATGTGCGCCACGCCGGTCTTCCCGAGGCCGCGCAGGTCCAGCTTGAAGTGGAAAAAATCCTCACCGACGTCGATCAGCAGATGTCGACCTATCGCAGTGACTCAGACATCGAGCGCTTCAATGCTTTGCCGGCGAACAGCTGTCAGACCATGCCGGCTGCCGTGCTCGAATTGGTCCGTGTCGGCGAACAGCTGTCAGAGCAAAGCGAAGGTTCCTACGACCTGACCGTCGAGCCGCTGATGAACCTGTGGGGGTTCGGCCCGCAAGGGCGTGAAGAGAAAGTCCCCAGTCCCGCCGCACTGTCCGAAACCCTTGAGCGGGTCGGCTACCACCATTTGCATATCGACGGCGACCGCTTGTGCAAGGATGCGCCGGTCGAAGTCGACTTCAACAGCATCGCCGCCGGTTACGCCGTCGACACCATCGCAGCCAGGCTCGAGTCGATGGGGATCCATGACTATCTCGCCGAAGCCACCGGTGAGCTAAAGGCCAAGGGCAAGAAGCTTGATGGTTCGTCCTGGCGTATTGCGCTGGAAGAACCGCGAGACGATCAACAGGTGGCCGAACGGATCATTCAGGTCGACGGCTACGGCGTTTCCACCTCCGGTGATTACCGTAACTATTTCCTGCAGGATGGCCGGCGCTATTCCCACACCTTCGATGCGCGTAGCGGGGCGCCGGTCCTACACAACCTGGCGTCGGTCACGGTGATTCATCCTTCAGCGTTGATGGCCGATGGACTATCGACGCTGTTGCTGATTCTCGGGCCTGAAAGGGCTTGGGACTATGCCGAAAAACATGACATTGGTGCATTCTTCGTCATTCGTGCCGATACAGGTTTCGTTATCCGCACCAGTACGGCTTTCGAGCGCCTCAATCACGCAAAAGTTGACTGAAAACAGTACGAAAGCTGGCGTTGTAGTGCAGGCAAAAGTAGCCTACGACGCGACCAAGGGTTAATGTGCGCGGCGTTGACGCTTCTATAGACTGTGTCCGGGTTCTTTACTGACCCCCAATTGTTCCTTCGCGCCGCGATTCGGCGTGAATTTAGCCGCCGGTGCTGCTGGCACCGCGGCCTGTTCTGAGGAGTACGCATGGCTGTCTACAACTACGACGTGGTGGTGTTGGGTTCCGGCCCGGCGGGAGAAGGCGCGGCAATGAACGCCGCCAAAGCAGGGCGCAAGGTGGCGATGGTCGATAGCCGTCGCCAGGTCGGCGGTAACTGCACCCACCTGGGAACCATCCCGTCCAAGGCCCTGCGTCACTCGGTCCGGCAGATCATGCAGTTCAACACCAACCCGATGTTCCGGGCGATCGGCGAGCCGCGCTGGTTCTCCTTCCCGGACGTGTTGAAAAGCGCCGAGAAAGTCATTTCCAAACAAGTCGCTTCGCGTACCGGCTACTACGCCCGTAACCGCGTCGACGTGTTCTTCGGCACCGGCAGCTTCGCTGACGAGCAAACCATCGAAGTGGTCTGCGCCAACGGTGTGGTCGAGAAGCTGGTGGCCAAGCACATCATCATCGCCACCGGTTCGCGCCCGTATCGCCCGGCGGATATCGATTTCAATCACCCGCGTATCTACGATAGCGACACCATCCTCAGCCTCGGCCACACCCCGCGCAAACTGATCGTTTACGGCGCCGGCGTGATCGGTTGCGAATACGCCTCGATCTTCAGCGGTCTGGGGGTACTGGTTGAACTGGTGGACAACCGTGGTCAGTTGCTGAGCTTCCTCGACTCGGAAATCTCCCAGGCGTTGAGCTACCACTTCAGCAACAACAACATCACTGTGCGCCACAACGAGGACTACGATCGCGTTGAAGGTGTGGACAACGGTGTGATCCTGCACCTGAAGTCCGGCAAGAAGATCAAGGCCGACGCCTTGCTCTGGTGCAACGGCCGTACCGGCAACACCGACCAGCTCGGTCTGGAAAACATCGGCGTCAAGGTCAACAGCCGTGGCCAGATCGAAGTCGACGAGGCCTACCGCACTTGCGTGCCGAACATCTACGGTGCCGGCGACGTGATCGGCTGGCCGAGCCTGGCCAGTGCCGCCCACGACCAAGGTCGCTCGGCTGCCGGCAGCATCGTTGATAACGGTAGCTGGCGCTTTGTGAACGATGTGCCGACCGGCATCTACACCATTCCGGAGATCAGCTCGATCGGCAAGAACGAGCAGGAGCTGACCCAGGCCAAGGTGCCGTACGAAGTCGGCAAAGCGTTCTTCAAGAGCATGGCGCGTGCACAGATCGCCGGCGAGCCGCAAGGCATGCTGAAGATCCTGTTCCACCGTGAAACCCTGGAAGTGCTGGGCGTTCACTGCTTCGGTTATCAGGCGTCGGAGATCGTGCACATCGGTCAGGCGATCATGAGTCAGCCGGGCGAGTTGAACACCCTGAAGTACTTCGTCAACACCACGTTCAACTACCCGACCATGGCCGAAGCCTATCGGGTAGCGGCGTACGACGGCCTCAACCGGCTTTTTTGACGGGCTCCGGCCGGTGGCCTGAGCCGGCCGGGGAGACCGATTTCAGCAATTCTCGAGGGTGGCAGTGGCCAAACCGGGAAAGTCTGTAATCAGGCTGTCAACGCCGAAGTCGGCGAGTCTGCGCATCAGCGCAGGCTCGTTGACGGTCCACACCGAGACATGCAGCCCCTGACGTTGCGCCTTCTGCAGGCGTTCCGGCGTACACAGCGTCCAGTTCAACGCCAGAATCTCACAGCCATAGCTGGCCGCGACTTTTAGCGGGTCGAGCCAGGCGTATTCGGCTACCAGTCCCCGCGACACGTCCGGCACCAGGTCCAGTGCCGCCTTCAGCACTTCCCGCGAACTCGAAGTAATGGTGACCTTGTCCAGCAAACCATGACGCTGGGCCATCTCGCGAATCGCCAGCACGGTGGTCGCCGCGCGGGTGCGCGATGCACTTTTGACTTCCAGCTGCCAGTGCTCGAAATCACATTTTTCGAACAACTCTTCCAGTGTCGGAATCGGGCACGGCTTGATCCAGCCCGGGCCGCCCTTGCGCGCGTCGTAGGTCACCAGTTCGGCGGCGGTGTGCTCGACCACCTTGCCGCGCCGGTCGGTGGTGCGCTTGAGGGTAGGGTCGTGGATCACCATCAGCTCGCCGTCCTTGGACAGGTGCAGATCCAGTTCGCAACGGCGTACGCCGTGCTTGAGACATTCCTGAAAACTGGTCAGGGTGTTTTCCGGTGCTTCGCCCTTGGCGCCGCGGTGGCCGTAGATGAGGGTCACGGTGCTTCCTTAATTTAAATGCCTGATTCGTTCTGTTCACGGGCCAGGCGTCGTTCCTGGGCCTGTTTCTGCAGGATATAGCGGGCGAGCAACTGGCGCTGGGCGTCGGTCAAGTGTTCGAACTCGGTGCCGACGTCGTAACCGTCGCCCTTGCGGTCGCAATGGGTGACGCGGGCGCGCAGCAGCAGGCCCAGCGCCTGCGGCATCAGCACCAGTTTCACCGACAGGTGCGCGCCAGTGGCCAGCGCGGTCGGGTGCTGAAAATCGATCCCGCCTTCGGAGATGATCACCGGTTGCGGCTCGCCGATATGGCCGAGCACGGTCAGGGCGACCACCTGGCTGAGCAGGTCGATACGTTTGTTCTGGGATTTGAGGAACGCGGCGATGGCCCGGTCGCGCTCGCTGATCTGGCGCAACAGGTGCTGCGATTCGAATTCGCTCAGGTGCAGTTCGCTGAGCAGGTTGAACAGCGGGGAAGCATCCTGCAACACTTCCTGGCCAGCGGCTTCGGGAGCGGACAGGGGCCGAATTTCCAGTGCGATCGTGTCCTCGATACGGTAGTATTCGCGGCGATCTTCTTCATCTAATGTCGACATGGCGAACCCATGGTAGCGGCGGTGGTCTGAGTGTAAAGCTGGTTATCGACCCCCGCCACAAGGACGTTCCTTTTCCCTCCGAACAAGCCCCGACATGTTCAGACCTCTCTTCGTATTTATCGGCACGCGTTATACCCGTGCAAAGCGTCGCAATCATTTTGTGTCATTCATTTCCCTGACTTCGATGATCGGGCTCGCCCTTGGCGTGGTCGTGATGATCGTGGTGCTATCGGTGATGAACGGCTTCGATCATGAGATGCGCACCCGCGTGTTGGGCATGGTGCCCCACGCGACTCTTGAAACCGGCGAACCGATCAACGATTGGCAAAGCCTCGCCGCCAAGGTCAAGCGCAACCCGGAGGTGACGGCCGTTGCGCCGTTCACCCAGATGCAGGGTTTGCTGACCAACAACGGCCAGGTGTCCAAGGTGTTGCTCAACGCCATCGACCCCGCGCTCGAGCGCAATGTGTCGATCATCGACAACTTCATGAAGCAGGGCAAACTCGACGACCTGACGCCGGGCAGCTTCGGCATCGTCATCGGCGACAAGGCCGCGACCAAGCTCGGCGTAGGCCTCGGTGACAAGGTCACCTTCGTCGCGCCGGAGGTCAGCGTGACCCCGGCCGGGATGTTCCCGCGCATGAAGCGTTTCACCGTGGTCGGCATTTTTCATGTCGGCGCCGGTGAGCTGGACGGCTATCTGGGCGTCACCAACCTGCAGGATCTGGCGAAGATGCACCGCTGGAAACCTGATCAGGTGCAGGGCATCCGGTTGAAGTTCGATGATCTGTTCCAGGCGCCGCGCGTGGCCTGGACCATCGCCCAGCAACTGGGCGAAGACCATTACTACGCCCGCGACTGGACCCGCACCCACGGCAATCTGTATCAGGCGATCCGCATGGAAAAAGCCATGATCGGTCTGCTGTTGCTGCTGATCGTCGCCGTGGCTGCGTTCAACATCATTTCCACGCTGGTGATGGTGGTGAATGACAAGAAGAGCGACATCGCCATTCTGCGCACCCTCGGCGCTACGCCGGGGACGATCATGCGCACGTTCATGGTGCAGGGCACCGTGATCGGCGTGGTCGGTACGGCCATCGGCGCGGTGGTCGGGGTTCTCGCGGCGTTGAACGTCAGCGCGGCGATTTCCGCCCTCGAAGGGCTGATCGGCCACAAGTTCCTCAACGCCGATGTGTATTTCATTGATTACCTGCCGTCGCAGGTGCAGAGCCAGGACGTGGTCATGGTCTGCGCGGCTGCGTTGGTCCTGAGTTTCCTCGCCACCCTGTATCCCGCCTGGCGTGCCGCGCGCACCCAGCCGGCGGAGGCGCTACGTTATGAGTGAGTCGGGCATGAGTGATAAAGCAATCTTGAGCTGCCGCAATCTCGGCAAATCCTACGAGGAAGGCCCGGAGTCGGTGCAAGTGTTGGCCGGTCTGCAACTGGAGTTGCACCCGGGCGAGCGAGTGGCGATCGTCGGCAAGTCCGGTTCGGGCAAAAGTACCTTGCTCAACCTGCTGGGCGGTCTCGATACGCCGACCGAGGGCAGCGTCTGGCTCGACGGTGAAGAACTGTCGGCCCTGAGCGAGAAGAAGCGTGGCCTGCTGCGTAACCGCGCCCTCGGGTTCGTGTATCAGTTCCACCACTTGCTGCCGGAGTTCACCGCGCTGGAAAACGTCTGCATGCCGCTGCTGATCGGCAAGACTGCGATCCCGGAAGCACGTCAGCGCGCTACGGCGTTGCTCGAGCGCGTAGGTCTGGGTCATCGTCTGGAACACAAACCGGCCGAGCTGTCCGGTGGTGAACGCCAGCGTGTGGCTATCGCCCGTGCACTGGTGAACAATCCGGGCCTGGTAATGCTCGACGAGCCGACCGGCAACCTCGATTCGCACACCGCCGAAGGCATTCAGGACTTGATGCTGGAACTCAGCACTTCGATGCGCACCGCGTTCCTGGTGGTGACTCACGACATGAACCTGGCCCGCCAGATGGACCGCGTCCTGCAATTGCAGGAAGGTTGCCTGACCGCCATTTGACCGACCGAAACCCGGTGCCTGTGTAAGGCATCGGGTCTTTTATTTTTATACGGTGCCCCAGCGAATGTTCAGACCGTTATCGATCTTTATCGGCACGCGCTATACCCGCGCCAAACGCCGCAATCGCTTTGTTTCGTTCATCTCGATGACTTCGATGATCGGGCTCGCCCTCGGCGTGCTGGCGATGATCGTGGTGCTGTCGGTGATGAACGGTTTTCAGCGTGAGATGAGCTCGCGCATCCTCGGCATGGTGCCGCACGCGACCATCGTTGGCGTCAAGCCGATCGATGACTGGCAGCCAGTGGCCGCTGCCGCGCTGAAAAATCCCGAAGTGACCGCCGCCGTGCCGTTCACCGAGATGGAAGGCATGCTGTCCTACAAGGGCTCGATGCAGCCGATCCAGATCAGCGGTGTCGATCCGGCCCAGGAAGGCAAGGTGTCGATCGTGGCCCAGCACATCGTGCAGGGGCGTCTTGATGATCTGAAACCCGGCGAGTTCGGTGTGGTGATCGGTGAAATCACCGCGCGGCGCTTCCGTCTCAATGTCGGTGACAAGATCACCCTGATCGTGCCGGAAGTCAGCACCGCACCGGGGGGTATCACCCCGCGCATGCAGCGCCTGAACGTAGTCGGTGTGTTCAAGGTCGGCGCCGAACTGGACGGTTCGATGGGCCTGATCCACGTGGCCGATGCCGCGACCATGCAGCACTGGCAGCCGAATCAGGTGCAGAGCGTGCGCCTGGCGGTGAAGGACCTGTACGCCGCGCCAAAAGTCTCCTCGGACATCGCCGCGGGCCTCGGTGCCGACTTCAAGGCGGATGACTGGACTCACACCCAGGGCAGTCTGTTCAGCGCGATGAAAATGGAAAAAACCATGATCGGCCTGCTGTTGCTGATGATCGTCGCGGTGGCGGCGTTCAACATCATCGCCACGCTGATCATGGTGGTGAACGACAAGGGCGCGGACATCGCGATCCTGCGCACCATCGGCGCCACGCCACGGCAGATCATGGCGATCTTCATGGTGCAGGGCACGGTGATCGGCATTGTCGGCACACTGATTGGCGGCGTGCTCGGGGTGATCGCGGCGCTCAACGTCAGTGAAATGGTTGGCTGGGTCGAGCGTGTCACCGGCCAGCACATCTTCAGTTCCGATGTGTACTTCGTCAGCAACCTGCCTTCGGAATTGCAGGGCGGGGATGTGCTGTTGATCTGCTCGGCAGGCTTTATTCTGAGCTTCCTGGCGACGGTGTACCCGGCGTTGCGGGCGGCGAAGATCGAGCCGGCTCACGCGTTGAGATATTCGTAAGCGCCAATACCGCCTTCGCGAGCAAGCCCGCTCCCACAGAGGATTTGTGTACGACGCAGATCCAATGTGGGAGCGGGCTTGCTCGCGAAGGGGCCGGACCTGCTGGCCTCAAACTTCCTTGGGCAACTCAATCACAAACCGCGTCCACCCCGCAGCCGATTCGCAATGAATCTGCCCACCATGCGCGCGGACGATCGATCGGGTAATCGCCAACCCCAACCCAGCATGCTCACTGCTGCCTTCCTGCCGCGCCGGATCCGCCCGATAAAACCGGTCAAACAGCCGTGGCAACAGTTCTGCTGAAATCCCTTCGCCACTGTTCTCCACCGACACCTGCACCCTGTGCGGCTGATCGACGATGGACAAGCGCACGCTGCCTGTCGCCGGAGTAAAGCGCAGCGCGTTGTCCAGCAGATTCGACAAGGCCCGGCGCAACATATTGCGATCACCTTCCATGCGCGCATGACCTTCGCGGCTCAGCGTCACCCCGGCGTCCTCGGCCAATGGCGCAAAAAACTCCAGCAGCACATCGCTCTCATCCGCCAGTTCCAGCGCCTCACGGTTGGGCATCAGCAAACCGTGGTCAGCCTTGGCCAGATAAAGCATGTCGTTGATCAGTTGCGCCATCCATTGCAGTTCTTCGAGATTGCTGTGCAGGGCTTCGCGGTAATCCTCGATCGGTCGCGGGCGGGTGAGGGTGACCTGGGTGTGGGTCAGCAGGTTCGACAGCGGTGTGCGCAGTTCATGGGCGATGTCGGCAGAGAACGCCGACAGCCGTTGAAACGAGTCGTCGAGGCGTCCGAGCATGGCGTTGAAGCTGTGGGCCATTTCCGCAAGTTCTGGGGGCATTTGCGCTTCCGGCAGTCGGGCGTTGAGCGAATGTGCGGAAATCCCACGCGCCACTGCACTCATGCGCCGCAGCGGACGCAAGCCGCTGCGTGCAGCCCAGGCGCCGAGCAGCGCGGTGGCCAGCGCCGACAGCCCGACGGTCAGCCAGATCAGGTGCTGCATGCGTTGCAAAAAGTGCTGGTGATGGGTGATGTCCAGCAGCAGTGTCAGTTGGGGCGTATCGGGTTTGTCCGGGTAGAGCGGGGCATTGAGCACGCGATAGTCCATGCCGTCATTGCTGATGGTCGACAGGCCGGGCTGTTGCGGCAAGTCCGGTGGCACCTTGATCGAGCTGTCGTACCAGCGCTGGCCATCGGCCCCGGTGATGCGCAGCGAAAGATCGGCCTGCCGGCTGAGTTCATCGGCCAGCCGCGTTTCACTCTCGCTGGCCTGAACATCCTGCAAGGCACGGCGCAAACCGATCAGCTTGCCGTCGAGCAATTGCTGGTCGAGCTCAATGAAGTGCGCCTCGCTGGCGCGGTTGAACAGCACCCCGGCGAACAGCGAGACCACGGCGGTGCAGGCGGCAAACAGCAAGGCCAGATGCGAACTCAGGGACAGGCGAGGCATCAGGCCGGACGCTCTTCAAGCACGTAACCCATGCCGCGCACGGTGTGGATCAGTTTGTTGGGGAAGTCATCGTCGATCTTCAGGCGCAGGCGCCGGATCGCCACTTCGATCACGTTGGTGTCGCTGTCGAAGTTCATGTCCCAGACTTGCGAGGCAATCAGCGATTTCGGCAGCACTTCACCCTGGCGGCGCAGAAGCATTTCCAACAGGGCGAACTCCTTGGCGGTCAGGTCGATGCGCTGACCGCTGCGTTCGACGCGACGGCGAATCAGGTCCAGACGCAGATCGGCCAGTTGCAGACTGGTTTCCTGGGGCAGGGCGCTGCCCCGGCGCAGCAGGCTGCGCACCCGGGCCAGCAGTTCGGAGAAGGCGAAGGGTTTGACCAGATAATCGTCGGCGCCGAGTTCGAGGCCGTGGACCCGATCCTCGACGGCATCTTTGGCGGTCAGAAACAGTACTGGCGTGTCGAGGCCGGCAGTGCGCAACGCATGCAGGATCTGCCAACCGCTGCGCCCGGGCAGCATCACGTCGAGAATCAGCAGCGCATAATCACCGCTCAAGGCCAGTTGCTGACCGCTGTTGCCGTCGGCCACCAGCTCTGTGTTGAACCCGGCCTCGGTCAGGCCCTGGCGCAGATAGTGGCCGGTTTTCGGTTGGTCTTCGACGATCAGCAGTTTCATGGGCGGCTCGGGTTGTAGAAACGAAAGCTTTATACCGTGAGAGCAGGCGACAGGCGCCAACCTGACAAAGTTGTAATCTGTCTGTCAGGTAGCTGCCAGCGCAGGCGGGCTAGAGTTTCCCACAGGCTGAACCTTTTCTTGTTGGAGTATGACTATGTTTTTGCGCAACCCTCTGGCCGTCGCCGCCTGTTTGCTGGCGCTGAGTTCACCTGTCTGGGCCGCACCCGCGCACAGCTATGACTTCGGCCAGCCGGCGCCAGCGGCCAAGGCCAGCCGCAACATCGAGGTGGTGCTGAACGACATGTCGTTCGAGCCGAAGGCGATTCAGGTCAAGGCCGGTGAGACGGTTCGCTTTGTGCTGGTGAATAAAGGCCAGTTGTTGCACGAATTCAACCTCGGCGACGCGGCGATGCATGCCAGGCATCAGCAGGAAATGTTGCAGATGCAGCAAAGCGGCATGCTCACGCCTACAGGCATGAAAGAAATGTCCCACGACATGGCCGGCATGGATCACGGCAGCATGGACCACGGCATGAAGCACGACGACCCCAACAGCGTGCTGGTCGAGCCGGGCAAGACCGCCGAGCTGACCTGGACCTTCAGCAAAGCCACCAGCCTGGAATTTGCCTGCAATATTCCGGGTCACTACCAGGCAGGCATGGTCGGCAAACTGACTGTCAGTCAGTAAGCACTCAAAGGCGAGAGCAAAGGCTGATAGAATCCGCTGATTCTTCAGTCAGGTTTCCGCCATGCATCCCGCAGCCGAACATTCGCCGCTGGGCAAATCCAGCGAATACATCGCCACTTACACGCCGTCCCTGCTGTTCCCGATTCCGCGTACCGCGAAATGGGCCGAGCTGGGCCTGACCGCCGAAACCTTGCCGTATAAAGGCGTGGATTTCTGGAACTGCTTTGAACTGTCGTGGTTGTTGCCATCGGGCAAACCGGTGGTGGCGATCGGTGAATTCAGCATTCCGGCGGATTCGCCGAACATCATCGAATCGAAGTCGTTCAAGCTGTACCTGAACTCGCTGAACCAGACGCCGTTTGCCGACATCACCAGCCTGGAAGCGACGCTGGTCAAGGACTTGTCGGCCGCTGCCGGCAAACCGGTCGGCGTGCGCGTGCGCAGCCTGAAAGATGTCGAAGCCGAAGGCGTCGTGGCGTTGCCGGGCGTGTGCATCGACGATCTGGATATCAGCGTCAGCAACTATGCGCATCCGCGTCCGGAACTGCTGCGTTGCGATGATTCGCGGATTGTCGAAGAGAGCGTGCACAGCCATCTGCTCAAATCCAATTGCCCGGTGACCAGTCAGCCGGACTGGGGCAGCGTGGTAGTCGAATATCGCGGCGCGGCGCTGGATCACGCGAGCCTGCTGGAGTACATCGTCAGTTTCCGCCAGCATTCGGACTTCCACGAACAGTGCGTGGAGCGGATCTTCCTCGACCTGCAACGTTTGCTGAAGCCAGAGAAACTGACGGTGTTTGCGCGCTATGTGCGTCGGGGTGGGCTGGATATCAACCCGTATCGCAGCACTGAAGCGGTACAACTGCCGAACCATCGCCTGGTGCGTCAATGAACATCTGAAGGGTGGGAGCGGGCTTGCTCGCGAAAGCGGTGTGTCAGTTGATGATGCATTGGCTGACACACCGCTTTCGCGAGCAAGCCCGCTCCCACAATGACCGTGTTCACATCACGAATATGAAAAAGCCCTGCCAGACATGGCAGGGCTTTTTTGTATGGCGCGGGAATCAGATCCCCATGCTGCCCAGCGCATTGACGATATTGCGCAGGGTGCCGGCAATGGCCGGGTGTTCGACTTCGAAGCGTTCCACCGCCAGGTTCACACCGTCGGCGATGCTCGCGTCCTGAGTGGCAGTTTCCAGTTTGATTTCCGATTCAATCTGCGCCATCAGCGCACGCAGATCTTCACGCTCATCTTCGGACAGCGGCGGATTCTGCTCCAGTTGCTCGCGCAGGGTATTGAGCTGTTCTTGAAGTTCACGGGCGGGCATGGTGTGGTTCCTTTTATCTATAGGCACTGGCATTGACCGCAGCCGCGCGCCAAAGGTCTATGGCTGACCTTTAGATTAATCCACTCTGCTGCAACCTGCATGATCCCGGTCAGGGCTTTTCGCCTTTGAGGCGGCGCAGGCTGATGTCGGCCAGGCAAGTGTCGAGTTCGCCCAGATGATCGATCACCGAGTGCACGCCGAGGCCAAACAATTGCAGGGTCGCCTTGCCGCGCAGCTGCTCGCGCTCCTTCTGGCTCAAGGCTTGCCACTCGCTCGGCGCCAGGCCACACAACGAGCCGCAGGACGCCAGGCCAATGGTCCACAACCCGGCGTTGAGGCCAGATTGCAGCAGGCGTGGCTCGCCGCTGACCAGCACGCAGCCATCCAGACGGCTGACGTTCAACCCCATCAGCGCCTGCCAGCAGGCGTTCGGCGCTGGCCATGGATTGATTGTTGCTGAATATTGCGTCGGTTTGATCCAACCCGGCAGCGAGGCCGCCAGCGGTTGCGCGAGGGCCGGGGGCAGCTCATCAATCCACGCACAGGGAATCTGCTGGCGCTGCAGGCTGAGCAGGCTGTCGAGGGCGCCAGGCGTGGCGTCGGCCTGTTCGGGCAGTACGCTGGCGTGTTGATGGGCGCGGGCACCGAAATCCACCAGACAGCCACTGAGTCCGAACAGCACGGCGGTCAGACCGGGCGCGGCGACAGGCAAGGCTTCAGCGTGTGTCATGGCAACGTCCCTGAAATAGTCATGAGGCTAGGGGACGGCGGTGACAGTTGGATGACAGGCGTGTGAAGGGGGCTTGGAAAGGTCCTACACGACTCTTCATTGGTAGACTGCCCAAAACGGCTTTTGCGCTTATACTAGCGGTCTTAACGCCTGGGCCCGGGTGCCCGCGCCAGTAAAAATCCAAGGAGTTTTTCTATGCGCTGGAGCAATCCTCTCGCTCAGCTATGTGTATGTGCCAGCGTCTTGCTGGTTCCGTTCGCCGCCAACGCCGCAACGGAAGAAGACCCTTGGGAAAGCGTCAACCGCCCGATCTTCCAGTTCAACGACTTCGTCGACACCTACGCGCTCAAGCCGCTGGCGCAGGGCTACGAGTACGTGACGCCGCAGTTCCTCGAGGACGGCATCCACAACATGTTCCGCAACGTCGGTGATGTCACCAACCTGGCGAACAACATTCTGCAGGCCAAACCGGCAGCAGCCGGTGTCGATACCGCGCGTATCATTTTCAACACCACCTTCGGCCTGCTGGGCTTCTTCGACGTCGGCACCAAAATGGGCCTGCATCGCAGCGACGAAGACTTCGGTCAGACTCTCGGTTACTGGGGCGTTGGCAGCGGTCCGTATGTGATGCTGCCGTTGCTCGGCCCTAGCACCCTGCGTGACGCACCGTCGAAGTACGTCGACAGCTACACCGCTCCGTATCGCTACATCAACGACATCCCGGTGCGTAACTCGACGTTCGGCCTGAACATCGTCGACACCCGCGCCAGCCTGCTGTCGAGCGAGAAGCTGATCAGCGGCGACAAATACACCTTCATCCGCAACGCCTACCTGCAGAACCGCGAGTTCAAGGTCAAGGATGGTAAGGTCGTAGACGATTTTTAATGTCGATCCATGATCAGAAGGCGGCCTCTTGAGGCCGCCTTTTTTGTGTGCGCTTATTTCATCTTCAGAATGGTCAGACCGAGTTTCTGGCTGTCACCGTCCTGGGGCTTGACCCACACCACTTCAGTCTCGGCCTCCAGTCCGCTCAGCGCCGCGTGCTCGGAGTCGATGCGCACGCTCAAGCGGTCGCCTACCGCGAACTGGCGCGGTGCTTCAACCTGCATGCCACTGCTGGAGAGGTCGATGCACACGCCCGACACCTGATCCCCTTCATGAATCAACACCACATCGGCATCGACCCGCATGCGGATGAAATCGCGCTTTTCGCTGTAGTCCCGACCGGTTTGACTCATGGCTTTGACCTTCCATTGGGTTACGGTTTGAGCTGTTCTTATAACTCTCGGTGATTTGACAAGTAAAGTCGTCAAGCGACCATCGGCGCATGCTTGAAACGCCCCGCGGATGGGAGTACCGTCTGCGCCTTAGAAGGGCACCTCTGGTGCAATCGCGTTCCGGCTCAGTGCTCGAAAGCGGTGCAGCAGAGAGGCTAGAAAGCGAATCCAGTAGTCTGAGCCGGGCCGATGCCCCGCCTGCTACGCCAACCTAATTCTGGCGCCGTTTGCCCACATGCCAAAAACCAGTGCCACGCTGCTGATAATCGATGATGACGAAGTAGTGCGCGCGAGCCTCGCGGCCTATTTGGAAGACAGTGGTTTCAGCGTCCTGCAGGCCAGCAACGGCCAACAGGGTCTTCAGGTATTCGAGCAAGACAAGCCCGACCTGGTCATCTGCGATCTGCGCATGCCGCAGATGGGCGGTCTCGAATTCATCCGTCAGGTCACCGAGCGGTCACCGCAAACGCCGATGATCGTCGTTTCGGGTGCGGGCGTGATGAACGACGCGGTCGAGGCGTTGCGCCTGGGTGCCGCGGACTACCTGATCAAGCCTCTCGAAGACCTGGCCGTGCTCGAGCACTCGGTGCGTCGCGCGCTTGATCGTGCGCGCCTGTTGCTGGAGAACCAGCGCTACCGCGAGAAGCTGGAGAAGGCCAACCGCGAGCTCGAAGCCAGCCTGAACCTGCTCCAGGAAGACCAGAACGCCGGTCGCCAGGTGCAGATGAACATGCTGCCGGAAAGTCCGTGGCGCATTGACGAGTTCCAGTTTGCTCACCAGATCATCCCGTCGCTGTACCTGTCGGGTGATTTTGTCGATTACTTCCGCGTCGACGAGCGTCGGGTGGCGTTCTACCTGGCCGACGTCTCGGGCCATGGCGCCTCTTCAGCGTTCGTCACCGTGCTGCTGAAGTTCATGACCACGCGCTTGCTGTTCGAGTCCAAGCGCAACGGCACGTTGCCGGAATTCAAGCCTTCGGAAGTGCTTGGTCATATCAACCGGGGGCTGATCAGCTGTAAGCTGGGCAAGCACGTCACAATGGTCGGTGGAGTCATCGACGAGGAGACCGGTTTGTTGACCTATAGCATCGGCGGCCATCTGCCGTTGCCTGTGTTGTACACGCCTGACAGTGTTCGTTACCTCGAAGGCCGCGGTTTGCCGGTGGGCCTGTTCAATGAGGCCACCTACGAAGATCACGTGCTTGAGCTGCCTCCGACTTTCAGCCTGACGCTGATGTCCGACGGCATTCTGGATCTGTTGCCAGAACCGACGCTCAAGGAAAAAGAAGCTGCTTTGCCTCAACGGGTGAAGGCGGCGGGCGGCAGCCTGGATGGTCTGCGGCAAGTGTTTGAATTGGCCACGCTAGGGGAGATGCCGGATGATATCGCCCTGTTGGTGTTGAGCAGGAACCTTCAATGAGTACCGGTAGAATCCAGTTCGCCGAGCAGGACGGCACCTTCGTCCTGAAGTTCGTCGGTGAAGTTCGCCTGACCCTGTGTTCGGCGTTGGATGCGACTATTGAGAAAATCTTCACCGCGTTGAATTTCAACGCGATCGTGATCGATTTGACCGAAACCCGTAGCATCGACAGCACCACCCTCGGTCTGCTGGCCAAACTGTCGATCCTGTCGCGGCAAAAGGTCGGCCTGCTGCCGACCGTCGTCACCACCCACGAAGACATCACCCGTCTGCTGCAGTCGATGGGCTTCGAGCAGGTGTTCAACATCGTCAACCACCCGGTGCCTTGCCCCGAGTGCCTGGACGACCTGCCGGATCAGGATCAGTCCGAAGAAGTGGTGCGGATCAAGGTGCTCGAAGCGCACAAGATCCTCATGGGCCTGAACGACTCCAATCGTGAAGCCTTCCATGACCTGGTGAATGCCCTCGAACGGCATTGATGGCCTGAAATGTGGGTAGGGCCTGCTGGCCCTATCGCGAGCAGGCTCACTCCTACAGGGTTTCTCATTCGACGCATAATCTTGAGTAATCCACAGATCCACTGTAGGAGTGAGCCTGCTCGCGATAGCTCTCGCCAAAACACTAATAATCCAGCAGGCACAAAAAAAGGGCGAACCCAACCGGGTTCGCCCTTTTTGCATTTCAGCGACTCAGATCACAGCTTGGCCTGCAACAGCGCCTCAAGCTTCTCCTGGTCACGGGCAAACTGACGGATGCCCTCAGCCAGTTTCTCGGTGGCCATCGCGTCTTCGTTGGACAACCAACGGAACTGCGCTTCGTTCAGGATCAGGCGGGCTTCGCCAGCGTGGCCCGGGGCGAGTTTGCGCTCCAGTTTGCCGGTGTCTGCCGCGAGCTTGTCGATCAGGTCCGGGCTGATGGTCAGACGGTCGCAACCGGCCAGTTGCTCGATCTGGCTCAGGTTGCGGAAGCTGGCGCCCATGACCACGGTCTTGTAGTCATTAGCCTTGTAGTAGTTGTAGATGCGAGTCACCGACTGTACGCCTGGATCATCGGCGCCGGTGTAGTCGTTGCCGTTGGCCTTTTTGTACCAGTCATAGATGCGGCCCACGAACGGCGAGATCAGGAACACCCCGGCGTCAGCGCAAGCGGCAGCCTGAGCGAAGGAGAACAGCAGGGTCAGGTTGGTCTGGATGCCTTCCTTCTCGAGAATTTCGGCAGCGCGGATGCCTTCCCAGGTCGAAGCGATCTTGATCAGCACGCGGTCACGGCCGATGCCGGCCTTGTCGTACAGCTCGATCAGACGATGCGCACGCTTGAGCACGGCGTCCTGGTCGAACGACAGGCGCGCATCCACTTCGGTGGAGATACGGCCCGGAATCACTTTGAGGATTTCCTGGCCCACGGCGACGCCAAAACGGTCGCTGGCCAGGCCCACATCGCCCTTGCAGTCGCTGACGCAGGCGTTCAGCAGCTCGGCGTAAGCCGGGATAGCGGCTGCCTTGAGCAGCAGGGAAGGGTTGGTGGTGGCGTCGACCGGCTTGACCCGGGCGATCGCTTCGAAGTCGCCGGTGTCGGCAACCACGGTGGTCATCTGTTTGAGTTGTTCCAGCTTGGAAGTCATGGGTGTGCTCTGTCCTGTGGGTTTGACGACATTACCCGAGCGCTGACAGTCACTCAAGGGTATCCGGGCGTATCGGAGGCCCCGCTGGCAACAACCTGAGAACGGCTGCTTGATGGGCGGGGCGCGGTATCGATGAATACGATGCCAAAATCGGCCGCAGGTTCAAAGCAACTGACGGCCAGCGCCCCTTGAGCACATCAATGGAGGTTATTGCTGGCTTAGCTGGGTTTTGACTGCGGTTTCCGCTGGTTTCGGCTGGCCGTCGGCGGTCAACAGACCGAAGTTCTTCTCGCGGTCGTTGCTGCCGCTGTCGCTGTTTTTCCATTCGTAAATCGAGGTCAGGGCAATGTTGCGGGTTTTGATATCGGCCACGAATGCACTGATTTTACTGGCTTGGCCTTCGGTGCCGCCGTTGGAGGGGAGCGCCGAGATACCCCATTCGCTGATCACCCCCGGCAGATGGAAGTTCTGCTGGATAAACGTCTGGGCGTTGCTGATCTGCGTGCCGGTCATGCCATAGGGATGGTAGGAAACCGCGCTGAGGCATTTGGGGTATTCGCTGACGATTCGGTTGAGTGCCACGGTGGACGCCGAGCCGGCGGTCGGCGGGCGGGCAAAACCAAAACCGATCACCGGGACAGTCCAGGGTTTGTCTTGCAGGGTCTTGCACGCTGCGCTCATGAACGGCACGAATGTCGTATCGAAATTGCCGGTCGGCCAGTAGGTGTCGAGGTCTGGCTCATTCCACAACTCGATCGCCACCAGTTGCGAGCCGTAGGTCGTCGCCAGGCTGGTCAGCGCGTTGCCATAGGCGACCCCCGCGTTCGGCAGATCACTGGTATTCAACGGCGCGGTCGCGCGCAGGGTCATCAACACCGGCAGGCCAGCGTCCCTGGCCACAGCGAAGGCGTCGCTGACCTGTTTCTGGTAAGCCGCGCTGCCCAGGCTGTCAGTCCAGACGCCGAAACGCACGAAACTGAAGCCGGTCGCCTTGACCTGCTGCGCGTCGGCGGCGCAGAAGGTCTGGACCTTGACCTGAACCCCGATGGTTTTGTTGCTGGGCAATGCCGGGAACAGCTCGTTGGCGTGGACCTGGCTGGCGGTACTGAAGAGCAACAGAGTCAAGGCGCCCAAGCGGTTGAGATGTGCTGACTTCATGTCGGTTCTCCGGTTGAGAAGTGACAACGGCGAAAAGGTATCTCGTTATAACGGCTTCGAAACTAACAATGGCACTAAGTGCAGCGATGTTATTTTTTGTCAGCTATCCGTGATCTGAAAATCACAGTTATTTTTAGTCCGGTAATTCTGTTTTGGCGACTTTTGGCGCTGTGGTACTTAATACACTGGTACTGACAGGGCGAATCTATTTCTGAGTGCAGAATGATCTAGTGGGTTCATTAAGATCCGCTCTAGATGTTGGCAGAATGATATTACACAGGAATGTAAACCTTGTTCAAAAAGATCCTTGTCGTGTGCGTTGGCAATATTTGCCGAAGTCCGACAGCAGAACTTCTGCTGCGTAACGCGCTGACCCCCTCAACCATCTCTGTGACTTCCGCAGGCCTCGCGGCGCGGGTTGGCGAAGGCATGGAAGCCTCGGCGCGCCAGGTGCTGGAAGACCACGGGCACAGCGCCGAGGGCTTCCAGGCCCGGCAATTGACCGCCGATATCGTCAATGAATCAGACCTGATTCTGGTCATGGAAAAACAACATGTGAATCAGGTACTGAAGATTGCCTCGCACGCCCGAGGCAAAGTGTTTCTTCTTGGCAAGTGGCAGAGCGAAAGAGAAATACAGGATCCGTATCGTCAAGGTAAGGCCGCTTTTATTCATGCCCATGCATTGATTGAAGATGCTGTTAGCTCGTGGGCGCAGCGCCTCGGACATTGATGAATATTCTTCAGATCAGTGAATGGTAAGAAAGACTTATGCAGTTACCGTCAGTAATCGCCAACCGTGATAACGATCAAGACAGTATTGATCTTCTGGGTATATTCGGCAGTTTGATCGACCAGAAATGGCTGATCGGTGCATTCACCGGTGCCTTTATGGCCGCTGGTGTTGCCTATGCGGTATTGGCGACGCCGGTGTACCTGGCGAACGCGCTGGTTCAGGTCGAACCGAAAAAGAACGACATGCTCGGCTTTTCCGACCTCAGCAGCATGCTCGGCGGGCAATCGCCGTCGGTGACCGAAATCGGCATCATCAAGTCCCGCGCGGTGATCGGCAAAACCGTCGACGACCTGCGCCTGGACATCGACGTCACCCCCAACACCTTCCCGGTCATCGGCGGTTTTCTCGCCCGGCGTTATCGCGGCGAAACCGAATTCAGCGTGGCGCCGCCGCGTTTTGGCCTCAACAGCTACGCCTGGGGCGGCGAGCGTCTGGAGTTTACCCGGCTCAATCTGCCCAAAGAACTGTTGGGCAAGAAGCTCACCCTGGTGGCTGGCGAACAACAACACTTCCAGTTGCTCGATGACAATGACAACCTGCTGGTCGAGGGGGTCGCGGGCGAAGCTTTCGCCCAGGACGGCGTCGAGGGGTTGATCGAACGCCTGCAAGCCAACCCCGGCACCCGCTTTGAAGTGGTGCGCTATCCACGGATCGTGACGATTCAGGGTTACCAGGATGCGCTGGATATTTCCGAGCAAGGCAAGGAGTCGGGGATTATTCGCCTGGCGCTGGCCAGTTCCGATGCCGCCGAGGCAGTGAAGATCCTCAACAAGATCGCCGCGCTGTACGTCGATCAGAACGTGCGTCGCACTTCGGCGGAGGCGGCGCAAAGCCTGGCGTTCCTGCAAAGCCAGTTGCCGCAGGTCAAGCGTGATCTGGCCAAGGCCAGCGATGCGCTCAACGCGTATCAGACCCGTGGCAAGACCGTGAACATTTCCCTGGAAACCCAATCGGTGCTGGGTCAATCCGTGGCGCTGGAAACGCGGATTTCCGAGCTGAAAATGCAGCAGGCGGAAATGGACCGCAAGTTCACCAAGCAGCATCCGGCGTATCGCGCGCTGATGTCGCAGATTGGCGAATTGACCCAGCAGCAGAAATCGCTGGAAGGCAAGGTCGGCGATCTGCCGGCGACGCAACAGGAACTGCTCAACCTGACCCGCGATGTGGAAGTCGCTTCGCAGATCTACACGCAGTTGCTGAACAAATCCCAGGAGCTGGACATCGTTCGCGCCGGTGCGGTGGGCAATGTGCGCCTGATCGATCCGGCGGATGTCGACCTGAGCAGTCCGGTCAAACCGAAAAAAGCCCTGATCGTGTTGATCGCGACATTCCTCGGCGCCTTTCTCGGTGTGGCGCTGGTGCTGTTGCGCAAATCCCTGAGCAAAGGTCTGGAAGGCCCGGAAGCCATCGAACAGCTCGGGCTGCCGGTGTACGCCTCGATTCCCTACAGCGCCTTGCAGCGCGACGAGGACACGAAAAAGGGTCGGGCCACAATCACCGCCGAAACACCGGCCTATCTGCTGGCGCTGCGCAACCCGACCGACCTGTCCATCGAGTCGATTCGCAGCCTGCGCACCTGCCTGCATTTCGCCGCGCTGGATTCGACCAACAACCGCATCATGATCTCCGGCCCCAGCCCGCAGGTCGGCAAGACCTTCGTCTCCTCCAACCTCGCAGCGGTCATGGCGCAAAGCGGTCAGCGCGTGCTGTTGATCGACGCCGACATGCGCAAGGGCCACCTGCACAAGACGCTGAATGTGCCGATCACCAATGGTCTGTCGGACCTGCTGGTCAAGCGCTGCAGCATCGAGCAGGCGATCAATAAGGTGGAAATCGACAACCTGCACTTCATCAGCCGCGGCCAGGTTCCACCCAATCCTTCCGAGCTGCTGATGCACGCCAACTTCCGCGATCTGCTCGCCGAACTGAGTCAGCGCTACGACGTGGTGATCATCGATACACCGCCACTGCTGGCGGTGACGGACGCGGCGATTGTCGGGCGTGAAGCCGGGATCAGCCTGATCGTCACGCGGTTTGCGGTGAACCCGGCCAAAGAGATCGAAATGACCATTCGCCGCTTCGCGCAGAACGGCATCGAGCTCAAGGGTGCGGTGTTCAACGGCGTCGAGAAGCGCGCCGCCAGTTACTACGGCAACGGCAACTACGGTTATTACAACTACGAATACGCGTCCGACAAATCCTGAGTGTCAGCGATTGTCCTTACATGCAAGGAAGTGGGCTTGTGAAGAAAATACTGCACGTGGCTGAAACGATAAAAGGTGGGGTCGCCACCGTTATCCGCACCATCTCGGCCTCTCCCGAAGGCCAGGACTCGAATTACGAGTTGGTCTATCTGGTGCCGCTCGACCAGAAAAAAGAGCTGCACGGTATCGATGAGCAGCAGATTCGCACGTTCGAACGCAGCGGGCGCGATGTGCGTTCGCTGCTGCGTTTTGCCTGGCAACTGACCCGAGTGATGCTCAAGGAAAAACCCGATGTGGTGCATTTGCACAGCACTTTTTCCGGGGTGATCGGCCGCGTGGTCTGCGTGCTTCTGCGGCCGTGGCGCAAGCCGAAAATCGTCTATTGCCCGCACGCCTTTTCGTTCCTGATGGAAAGCTCGCCGACCAAGCAGAAGCTCTACGCGTGGATCGAGCGCGTCCTGCAGCGGGTGACCGACGTGATTATCTGCGTCAGCCGCTACGAGATGGACAAGGCCGCACGGTTCGGCATTCAGCGCTCGCGCATGAAGCTGATCTACAACGGCATTCATCAGCGTGACGAGGCGCCGAAGGCCGAGAGCCCCGCGCCGATTCATCTGCTGTTCGTCGGTCGTCTCGACTACCAGAAAGGCTTCGACGTGTTGCTCAAGGCCTTCGCCAAGGTGCAACGCAGCGATCTGAAGCTGACGGTGGTCGGCAGTGCGGTCAACGAGGACAAGGTCGAGTGTCCGCAGATGGACGCCGTCGAGTACCTGCCGTGGGTCACCCCGGCCGAGGTGCAGGCGCTGTATCAACAGGCCGACGCGCTGATCGTCCCGAGTCGCTGGGAAGGCTTCGCCATGGTGCCGCTGGAAGGCATGGCCATGGGCTTGCCGGTGATCGCCAGCAACTGCACGTCGCTGCCCGAACTGGTCACCCATGAGGTGTCCGGCTACGTCTTTCCTACCGGTGATCACCAGGCGCTGGCCGATGTGCTGGCGCGAATCCAGAAGCCGCGGTTGCTCGACCTCGGCAGCGAAGGCCGGAACATCGTGCGCGAGCGTTTCAGCGCCGCGCTGATGATCCGCCAGACCTACGACGTGTATTGCGCTCCCACTTATTAAGTAGAACTCAAGCTTATGAACGTAACGATTTTGCATGGCTACAGTGCGTCCAACTCCGGTGATGGCCTGCTCGTCGATCTGGCCATCGCGTTGGTGCAGCGCAACTTTGGCGAAGACACCGCGATCAATGTCGTGGCGTCCGATCCGCAGTCTTTCGCCTACTTGCCGCACCCGCGTTTCGACGCACCGGTGATGGCGGCCAAGGGGCTGGGGCGGGTCAAGCAGGCGGTGTTCCTCAATCAGTCGTATGCCGGGCTGGCGGATCTGTTGCGCAAGACTGATCTGATCGTTGGCGTCGGTGGCGGTTACATGCGCTCGAAAAGTGCCTTCGAACACATCAAGCTGAAACTGGGCCACGCCAAGCAACTGGAAACGGCGATTCTCAGCAAGGTGCCGTCGGTGTACCTGCCGCAAAGCATCGGGCCGTTCCATGGCGAGAGCCGCAAGATCGTCGAGCACTATGCCAGCGCCGATGCGGTGTTCGTGCGCGATAACCGCTCCTCGGCGATGTTCGATGCCTGCGAAAACGTCTACCGCGCGCCGGATCTGGCGGTGCAGTCGCTGGCCAGCAAGATCCTTCAGCAACCCAAGTTCACCCGCTGCGCCGCGTCGCCGGCCACCGTGTGCGTGGTGCTGCGCAAACCGCCGGAGTGGAGTAAGGAAAAGAAGGTCGCTTACGTCGCCAACCTGAAGTTGCTGCTGCAGCGCCTGAAGAACAAAAGCAAAGTGGTCTGCGCCGTGCAGAGCGCCGTTCGCGGCAACGATGACGGTGCGTTCTATCGCGAACTGGGCATCACCGAAGACCTGCTGCCGTTAAAAGCCACGATTGCCAAATATCAGCCGGATCTGGTGATTTCAGTGCGTCTGCACGGCGCCATCGAGTCGCTGTTGTCCGGTGTCCCGGCGTACCACATCAGCTATGAGCGCAAAGGCTTTGGCGCCTATCAGGACATGGGCGTGGAGGACTGGGTGATCAACGGTGGCGACATCAATGTCGAGCAGATCATCGACACCGTTTACGCGCCGAACGCGCTGTCGAACTTTGGTAAACGCCTGACCGACACCTGCCGCGAGATCGAGGCAAAAACCGTGGCCATGGACGAGATCATCAAAGGCGTCGTTCGATGATATTTCGGTTGCTGCTTCGCGGCGGAGCGTTAGGCGCGAAGTTTCTCCTGGTGTTGGCCATCACCCATTACCTGGGCTACGAAGCGTTGGGGTTTTACGGGGTGGTGGTCGCGGCTTCGTTGATCGCCTCGAAGTTCTACAGCGTCGGTTTCAGTTCCGAGATCAATCGGCTGATCAGCGTCGGCGGCAGTTCGCGGCGGGTGGTCGACAAAGTCCTGCTGCTGTATCTGGCGGTGGGGCTGCTGCTGTCGCTGGTGACAGTGGGGATTTACTCGCTGTTCCAGCAGCTCGAGGCGGGCACCGCGTTGATTCTTTGCGTGACGCTGGTGCTGCTCACCGAACACCTGTCGTTCGAGATCAATTCGTTCGTGTTTTCCGCGCAGAAAGCCACCGCGGGCGCGTTGCTGTTCTTCATCAAGACCGGCCTCTGGGCGCTGCTGGCGGTGGGCGGGATGATGCTCGACTGGGTTTCCGGCATCGCCAGTGTGCTGTGGCTGTGGGTGGCCGCCAACGTGCTGGTGATCATCGCCGGTTACCTGATTGTGGTGAGCGTGCACAAGGGCCGGGTCAGCGCGGCGCTGACCACGGCGACCGTGTGGAAGGCCGGGTTGCCGTTCTACTTCGGTACGGGGCTGATCGCGCTGAGTCAGTACGCCGAGCGCTTCCTGATTGCCGATCTCGAACCGTATGCCAATCTCGGTAAATACGTGTACGCGTGGTCGGCGGCGAACACTTTGCAAGCGCTGTCCTACGCGGTGGTGGCGGTGGTCGGTATTCCGGTGCTGGCCAAGCGGTTTCAGGCGGATCAGCAGGCGTTCACGGTCAGGCACTTGTTCGTCAACAAGTGGGTGATGCGCTCGCTGCTGGTGTCGGCGGCGGTGGCGGTGCTGATCTACTTGTTCTTCAACGTGGTACTCGATTACGTCGCCACCAGCGTGCCGCGTCCGGATAACGCGATTCTCGGTGTGCTGATCTTTTCCTTTGCTCTGCGGGCCATTGGCGACATCGTCTGGGGCGGTCTGATCGCCTCGAAAAACAGTCGAGTGTCATTCGCCAGCGCGGCGATCTGCCTGCTGGTGTCGGTGCCGGTCAGCTACCTGCTGATCAAGCACTATTCGATTTATGGCGCGGCGTGGGGCAATGTCTTCGCGATCATCGTCCAGCTCGGGGTGATTGCCGTGTTGACTCGGGCGACCCGTGCAAAAGGGGCGTTGGCATGGGGTTGAAGTTGCCGTGCATCGAGTTTCGCGGACGCAAACTCGATTCCTCGCTGTCGTTCCTGATTCTGTTCACCGGGCTGTTTCTGTCGGTGGCGATGCCGCTGCTGATCCCTCGCGCTCCGGGCCCGGATGCGATGACCTTGTGGTCGTCCTATGCGCGCGCCGACAACTGCAATTTCTGGAACCCGTTCTCGCCGGATCGCTCCTCCTACGAGTGTTCGGCGTTCCTGCTGCGGCCCACCGGGATCAACCTGACCAACGCCTGGGCCTACGGGATGTTCTGCAATTTCTTCCTCACGGCGATTCCGGTGGTGGTGTTCCGGCGCATGCCGCTGGCGATCTTCGGCACCCTGTGTCTGTGGGGGATTGTGCGTTCGTTTTTTCTGGAAAACCTGACCAAGGAAATCATCGTTTCGGTGGCGGTGCTGAGCATTTTGTTCAGCTCGCTGACGCGTAAATATCGTGGCGGATTTTTTCTGTCGGCGGTGATTTACGGCGTGCTGATCCGCCCTTACTGGATTCTGTTTTCACTGTCGTGGGTCGGCGTTTGCGTGATGAAGAAGTACGTGTCGCGCTTCACCTTCTTCCTGATGCTGTTCCTGTTTTATCTGGCGGTGGCCATGGCGATTCAGCTGGCGCTGGGGTTTCCGGTGTCGTCGATTCGCGCCAGCAACAACGAGTTGCGTACGGCGGGGGAGGAGGGCTCGAAATCGCTGATCGTCTCGTGGCTCAGCGGTAGTGATTTTGTCTCGCAGGCGTTGGACTCGATGATCATTTTTTTCCGCCTGTCGTTCCCGGTGGAGCTGATTCTGTTGTCCGGGCCGGGCCAGGTGATCTTCGTCGCGTTGATGATCATGACTGCGCTGCTGCTGTTCAAAGTCATCACTTCCACCGATTACAAAGGCGCGCCGATCGAGACCAAACCCAAGGAACTGATCGCGATTCCGCTGGCGTTCCTGCTGGTGCAGGGTTTGTTCGAGCCGGACTTCGGTTCCTTCGCCCGGCACTTTTCCATGGTGGTGCCGGTGCTGTTTGTCGGCCTGGGTTTGATGTTGCGCGCCAACAAACCGGTGCGGGTTGAATCAAGAGTTCTGAATTAAGGCGGGTGCTGTATGTCGAGCAAGAAAAAATCGCTGGAGATCGAAACCCTGCGTGGCCTGGCGTGCCTGCTGCTGGTGCTTTATCACGTCATCGGCCCGTTGGGCGGGGGGCTGAAAATCGATCTCGGCTCGCCGTTCCGCGTCATTGCCGACTCGATGGTGTACGTGCGCATGCCGCTGTTCACCTTCATTTCCGGCTACATCTATTCGATTTACAAAATTCGCGGCAATGACTTTTCCGCATTCTTCAGCGGCAAGGTGCGGCGGCTGATCGTGCCGCTGTTTTGCGTCGGCGTGCCGTTCTCGGTGTTGCAGGCGGTGGGGCCGGGGGTGAACAAGGACGTGGGTGTGATCGATGCGTTGTTGTCGTTCTGGGTGCCGGTCAATCACTTCTGGTTCCTGCAGGCGGTGTTCATCATTTTCATGTTTGTCGGGCTGCTCGAATGGCGCGGGCTGCTGCGCTCGATGACGCGCTTGTACCTGCTGTTCGGGTTCGCTGCGGCGGTGTTTCTGTTGCCACCGTTCAAGCTTGATGCGTTCGGCATCAATGGGGCGATTTACCTGCTGCCGTTTTTTGTGGCGGGGATGATCGGCCAGGAAAATGTCGAGGCGCTGAAGCAACGCTTCAAGGTGATCGGGCCGCTGGTGTTTGTGTTGATCTCGCTGACGCTGCTGTACGTGGCGGCGATTGATCGCGAGCTGATCGTTGACCGCCGCAGCCTGATCGGTCTGACCGTGGGCTGCGTGTCGTGCATCGCCTTGCTGTCGAGTGACATGCGCTCGAAGTGGCTGACCTGGCTGGGCGGCTACTCTTACGCGATCTTCCTGTTCCACGTGCTGTTTGCCGCGACTTCACGGTTTGTCATGGGGCGGCTGGGAATAAAAGACGAAAGCATTCTGGTGCTCAGCGGTGTGCTGTTTGGCTTGTTGGGGCCGGTGGTGTTGTCGATGATTTTCAGCTGCTTCAATGTCACTTCGGTGCTGTTTCTCGGGGAGCGTGCGGCGAAGAAGAAGCCAGCGGTTGGCGTTACTCCGGTGGTGCCGGCCAATAGCTGAAAAGCTTCGCGAGCAAGCCCGCTCCCACAGGTTTCGGTGCTGGGCACAGATTCAGCAGATGACCGCAATTCCTGTAGGAGTGAGCCTGCTCGCGATAGCGGTATGTCAATCAGAGTTGCACCGTCTGGACCAACGCCATCGCGAGCAGGCTCACTCCTACAATGGATCTGGGTCGTACTCCAGTCCCCTCATTCCAGAGTGAAGGAAATAACGCATGTTGGCAGTAGATGACGCTCAGCCCGTCGCGGCGTCGGTGGTGGAAGTGGGCGACGCCCGCGAGCGCTTTGCGCAGTGGCGCGAAGGCAAGGCCGGGAAGGTGTTGTCGGTCTCGGTGATCGGCGACAGCTACAGCGCCGGGCAGAATTTTTATCTGAACAAACTGGTGCAGCGCGTGGCCGGCGAGGTCGGTTTTGCCGGCCCCGGTTATGTCGGTTTCAACCATGGCGCGGCGCTCGGTGGCACGCACTTCAAATACACCCGTAGCAGCGAAAAATACTTCGGTGGTGGCTGGCAAGTGTCCGGCCTCGGCCAGGCCAGCCCCGACAGCCGCACGGTGACCGGCAAACCCGGTGCCTGGCTGCAAATCGATGCCAGTCCGACACCCGCCATCGACACCAAAGTCACCCAGGCGAAACTGCTCTACCTGGGCAACGGCGAGCCCAGTGAGCTGCGTTACCGCTGGACGCCCGCGCAAGACTGGCAGCCCTTGAAACTTGGAGGGTCAGGCGTACAGGAAGTACCACTCGCAGGTCTCTCGGCAGCGGCAGACTGGTCATTCAAACTGGAAGTGGTGAAGGGCGCGCCGACCTTGTTTGGCCTGTGGATGAGCAACGAGCAGAGCGGCGTGCGGGTCTCGAAACTGGCGGCCTCGGGCGCGGCATCGGCGGACTTTTATCACCAGGATCGGCAATGGCAGGTGCAGTGGAAAGCTGCCGTGTCGAAGATTCCCGCCGACGTTTACCTGATCATGCTCGGCGGCAACGATCAGGGCTTCGGGGTGAAACCCGCGGAGTATCTGCAGAACGTTCAGGGCTTGGTGGCGATGATCCGCGAGATTCAACCGGCGGCGAGCATCAACCTGATCATGCGTCAGGACACCACGCGTTCCAGTGCCTATCCGATGTCAGCGTATGCGCAAGTCTTGCAACCGTGGGCGCATGAGCAGCAGTTGGGATTTGCCAATCTGCAATGCGCGTTCGGCCCTGACGTCAAACGCTATGCGGCGGCGATGATCGGGCCGGACAGGATTCATCCGCAGCCGGCCACGGGCGGGAAGGTGATTGCTGATTACTTCTATCGCTGGATTGTCAGTGGCATCAACGCGGACAGTTGCGACCCCACAAAACCCCTGTAGGAGCTGCGGCACGCTGCGATCTTTTGATCTTGTTTTTCAAGATCAGGATCAAAAGATCGCAGCGTGCCGCAGCTCCTACAGGCAAGTGTTTTTATTTGAAGTTATCTATCTGGCTCAGGAGCTCGGCAGTCTTCTGCGGCATCAACTGCGTCGCACACCGCGTCTCGACATTGATGATGATCGCCGGCTCGTTGCAGCACAGGCGTACGCGGAATCGCCAGTCGCTGAAGATCACTTTCAACCCATCCCGGTCGTCCATTTCCAGTGCCTGCTCGGCATAGCGTTGTTTCAGATGGGCGAGCAGGGGATAGGGATCCGCCAGCGCTCGGCGAATGTCGCCGGACGCCGGAAACATGCCGATGCGCTCCACCAGCAGAATGCTGCCCAGCCACGACTCGTTGGCGCTGGGCAACGGCTGATGGCGTGGCAGCCAACTCACCGCCCCGAGGTTGCCCACCTCCCGTTCAATCTCTGCTGCATGCTGTGCCATGTTCATGGGTTGCCTCCTGAAAAGAGAAGTGGGCGGGAGCCGTCTCAGCGGCCCTTGAGGTAAACGTTGTCGTAGCAGAAGTTGGTCGCCTGCAGGTAACCCTCGGCGTCGCCGCAGTCGAAGCGCAGGCCCTTGAACTTGTAGGCCAGCACGCAACCGTTCTGCGCCTGTTTCATCAGCGCGTCGGTGATCTGGATCTCGCCGCCCTTGCCCGGTTGGGTGTCGGCGATCAGGTCGAAAATGTCCGGAGTGAGGATGTAGCGGCCGATGATCGCCAGGTTCGACGGGGCATCCTGCGGCGCCGGTTTCTCCACCATGTTATTGACCCGATAGATGCCGTCGGACATCAGCTCGCCGGCGATCACCCCGTACTTGTGGGTCTGGTCGGCCGGAACTTCCTGGATGGCGACGATCGAGCAGCGGAATTTCTTGTACAGCTGGATCATCTGCGACAGCACGCCGTCACCTTCCAGGTTCAGGCACAAGTCATCGGCCAGCACCACGGCGAAGGGTTCATCGCCGATCAACGGGCGGCCGCTGAGAATCGCGTGACCGAGGCCCTTCATTTCCACCTGACGGGTGTAGGAGAAGGTGCAGGTGTCGATCAGTTCGCGGGTGCCGGCGAGGAATTTTTCTTTCTCGGTGCCGCGAATCTGGTGTTCGAGTTCGTAGCTGATATCGAAGTGGTCTTCCAGCGCACGCTTGCCCCGACCGGTGACGATGGCCATGTGTTGCAGGCCGGCGTCCCGTGCTTCTTCAACGGCGTATTCGATCAACGGTTTGTTGACGATCGGCAGCATCTCTTTCGGCATGGCTTTGGTCGCCGGCAAGAAACGCGTGCCGTAACCGGCAGCGGGGAACAAACATTTACGAATCATAAAAGTATCCTGGACAGTCATGGAACACAGGCAACGGATGCGCACACTTACGAAGGCGCACAAGTTTCAATGATTATTGAACGAGTACTTTAATACCTGAGTCAGGTTGTTAATGGCAATTAGCGCGAAGGCTAAAACATGACAATGTTATGAGATGTCGGTAACAACGTTATTAGTTATTTTTAGTCGGTATCTGTTGATAGTGATGAGTGTACTTGGGGTGCTAATAAGTACCGGGCAATACAGTTTGACCTGCAAAAATATTTATTGCCAGTGGTTGAACCAATTTTGTTTGAGGCTGTTGTCGTCCTTATTTGTGTGGTGCGCCACAGATTGAATAAAAGGGACTTGACACGCTACTTGTCACTTATCCAATGACGGACCGCGCTATGAAGATTCTGGTAACGGGTGGTGCCGGCTATATCGGCTCGCACACCACACTTGCGCTGCTTGAAGCAGGTTATGAAGTTGTTGTACTGGATAATCTTTGCAACAGCAGCGATGCGGCACTGCACGCGATAGAAGGTATTTGCGGCAAAAGCGCGCTGATGATTCGCGGCGATGTCTGCGACCGGGCGTTGCTCGACCGGATTTTCCGCGAGCATCAAATCGATGCGGTGCTGCATTTTGCCGGGCTCAAGGCCGTCGGCGAGAGCGTGCGCAAGCCGCTGGATTACTACGAAAACAACGTCGGCGGCAGCATCACCTTGTGTCAGGCGATGGCCGCAGCGGGCGTGTTCCGGCTGGTGTTCAGCTCGTCGGCCACGGTGTACGGCGAGCCTGAACAGATGCCGATCCGCGAGGATTTCCCCACCGGCATTCCGACCAATCCTTATGGTCAATCCAAGCTGATCGTCGAGAACGTGCTGCGCGACCTGAGTCAGGCCGAGCCGCGCTGGAGCATCGCCTTGCTGCGTTACTTCAACCCGATCGGTGCGCATCACAGCGGGCATATGGGCGAAGACCCCTGCGGCATCCCCAACAACCTGCTGCCTTACATCAGCCAGGTCGCGGTCGGCAGCCTGCAGGAGTTATCGATCTTCGGCGACGATTACCCGACCATCGACGGTACCGGGGTGCGCGATTACATCCACGTCGTCGACCTCGCCGATGGCCATCTGAAGGCCTTGCAGTCGATTGCCGGACGTCCGGGCATCCACACTTGGAACCTCGGCACCGGCGACGGCTACAGCGTGATGCAAGTGCTGCATGCCTTCGAACAGGCCAGCGGGCGTCCGGTGCCGTACCGGGTGATGCCGCGTCGCAGCGGTGACATTGCCGAGAGCTGGGCCGACGCGTCCAAGGCTGCCAAAGAGCTCGGCTGGAAAGCCACGCGCAGTTTGCAGGACATGGTCACCGACACTTGGCGCTGGCAATCCAATCATCCGCGCGGTTATCTCGAATGATGTCGTTCTAATACTGAATGTTAGTTTCGGTCAGGTGTTAGATATCGTCGGGAAAATACGCTGGAAATGCCTTTTGCAAGTCCGTAGATATAAACCTGCCGTTCGACTTTTATCAGTTGGGTAAGACTGTGAAAGAACGACGGATCTTGTTCGCGCATTTTGCGGACTTGAACGCTACCACCGCTAACACAGGCCGGTTTTTAACAGGCCGAATGTTAGAAAGGAGTTGATATGAAAAAAGTGATGGCGATTGCCCTGTTGACGATGTTGAGCAACTGGGCGTCCGCTGCTGAAGCGCCGCTTACTGCGGTGACCAATGTATCTGGCAGTGTCGCGGCTTCTACCGCGCCTGCTGCCAGTACGGCAATGGTTGCCAGTGCAGTGGCGGCGTCCAACAGTGGTGGAAGTGCCAATGGCGGTACCACCGGTACTACGGGTACCACCGGTACAACCGGCACGCACAACTAACAGGAACATTTGTTAGTGCAGTACAGGGTCGCCCGACGCAAGTCGGGTGACTTTGTTTTTAGATTCGCCCTTGAATAGCGTAGTGCCATTATGACTCGTAGTTTTTCTCTTTTGCTGTTGGCAAGTATCGCTTTGCAAGGTTGCATGTTTTCCCCCGGCCAATACCTGAGCACCGGCGACATCACGCGCCAGGGCGCCAGCGAAAGCAGTCGGGTCGAGCTGATTCCGATCACGCCCAAGCTGATCTCGATGACCCGCGCCACGCAAAAGCGTGAGACGGTGCCGGCGGAATTGTTGGCGACGCCGGCGGAATACCGCATCGGCAGCAACGATGTGCTGTACATCACGGTCTGGGATCACCCGGAGCTGACCGCGCCATCGGGGGCACAACAGCAGATCGACGCCAACGGTCGACTGGTGCGCTCCGATGGCACGCTGTACTACCCGTTCATCAAGGAAGTGCAGGCGGCCGGCAAGACTATTCAACAGTTGCGTGCGGACATCGAATCCCGCCTGTCGGCGTTCATCGCCGAGCCGCAAGTGGATGTCGCGGTGCTGCGTTTCGCCAGTCAGAAAGTAGTGGTCTCGGGCGCCGTGGCCAAGGCCGGTCCGCAGCCGATTTCCACCAACCCGTTGAGCGTGGTCGAAGCCCTCGGTACTGCCGGTATCGACACCAACAACGCCGATCTGTCGGGCCTGTTGCTGACCCGCAATGGCCGGGTGTATCCGCTCAATCTCGACTCGCTGAACCATCAGGATTCCGAGTTGCAGCACGTCTTTCTCAAGGGCGGCGACCAGCTCTATCTGCCATACAACGACAACAAGCGCATTTACGTCATGGGCGAAGTCAATCAGCCCCGTGCGCTGAGCTTCAAGACCGCGACGATGAACCTCTCCGACGTGCTCGGTTCGGTCGGCGGCTTGAGCCAGACCACTTCCAACGGCAACGCGGTGTACGTGATTCGCGGGGTGGAAAACCTCGATGTCGAGCCGGCGAAGATCTATCAACTGGAAGCCCAGTCGCCGACCGCCATGGCACTGGCTTCGCACTTTGAAGTGCGTCCCCAGGATGTGGTGTACGTCGGCCCGGCCAACGTCACGCGCTGGAACCGCTTCATCAGCCAACTGGTGCCGTCGGCATCGATTGTCGGGACCGGGGCTTCCGCTGCGAAGAACTGGAGCGAATTCAGTAACAACAGCAAATAAGGCCGACCGTGAAAACCTTGAAAGTTGGCGTCTGCCTGATGGCGGCCTTGATGTTGTGTGGCTGTAACCCGCTGATGACCGCTTCGGTGCGCAACCTCAAGTCGGCGGTGATCGGCCCGGATGAGCTGGACGTGAGCGCGGCCCAGGTGGCCGAGGTCAAGTATCCGCAAGTCAAACTGACCACGCCCTCCGGCTCCGGGGTGCTGGCGCTGGTGCGTGAGCGTGATGATCTGCAGTTCTGGGTCGCTTCCGGCAAACAGGTGTTGCTGCTGCGTGACGGCCTCGCCGTGCGCACCATCGGCCTCGGCGTCGAGGGCGATCTGGACGGCACGCGGTTGGCCGACAACGCGCCGTTCAAACGCGGCCTGCATCAAGTCGCCGATGGTTTCACCAGTCAGCGCTGGATCGACCTGTACAAGGGCCAGGAGGTTGGCTTGATCGTCAACAGCCGGTTCTCCCGCCGATCCACGCAAACCCTGGACATTCTCGACAAGCGATACACCGTGCTGCGTGTCGACGAGCGCATCGACGTCCCGGCCATCGGCCTGCACGCGACCAACCATTACTGGGTCGATCCGGTGGACGGTTTCATCCTGCAGAGCGAGCAGCAACTGACCGCGCAAATGCGCGTGCGCATCGTGCAATTGACTCCCGATCGCAGGCACCTGCCATGAAGCGCTTACGGATGTTATCGGCGGTTTTGCTGTTGCTCAGCGGCGTCAGTCAGGCAGCGGTCACGGTCAGTGGCGATGTGGCCAACCCAGGGCCGGTGGATTTGCCACCGGGCGGGCGCTTGCTCGACGTGATCAGCGTGGCCGTACCGAATGCCGAAGGTTACTGGCTGGCCGGCGAGTTGTTGCGCCAGTCGTTGCTGGAACAGCAGGCCCGGCTCAAGGCCGGCGTGTTGTTCGATCTCGATGTGCTGCAGCGCATGGCTTCGCTGTTTGACCGACCCAGTCGCGCGGCGCTGGCGTTGCGCTTGGCCGAACAGGTGCGGCAGATGCCGGTCACCGGGCGCCAGGTCGCGGATCTCGATCCGGTCGCGGTGGAGGTCGGTTTTGCGCGCAACATTCGTCTCGACGATGGTGATCGGCTGATCTACCCGAAACGGGTCGACGAGGTACAGGTATTGGGCGCCGTCGCCGAAACCTGTCACCTGCCTTATCAGCCTCTGCTGGAGGCGCGCGAGTACCTGGAAAGATGCACGCCGCTGGACGATGCCGAGGCCGATTACCTGTGGCTGATCCAGCCCAATGGTGCGGTGCGGCGCGTGGGCATTGCGCATTGGAATCGCGAGAGCGGGCAGTTTCCCGTGGCCGGCAGCAAGATTCTGGTGCCGGTGAAAAACGATGATCTGGATCCGCCTGTTCCTGAACTGAATCAGCAGTTGGCCGAATTGATTGCCACGCAGCTGGCTGAGGTGGTTCGTTGAAGTTACGTGTTGCAGCTGTGTTGTTATTGCCGTGCGGTCTGGTGCATGCCGAACCGCGTATTACCCAGAATGATTTCGGTGGCACCGGTCTGTTGCAGACCCCGACCGCACGCATGGCCCCGGCCGGCGAGCTGAGCGTCAACGCCAACCGCACCGAGCCTTACAGCCGCTACAGCGTGTCGCTGCAGCCACTGGACTGGCTCGAAGGCTCGTTCCGCTACACCGCCATCACCAACCGCCCGTACGGGCCGGAGTCGATGAGCGGCAGCCAGAGCTATAAGGACAAGGCGGTCGATGCCAAAGTCCGGCTGTGGCAGGAAACCCACTGGGCCCCCGATGTCGCTTTGGGCTTCCGAGACATTGGCGGTACCGGCTTGTTCGCCAGCGAATATTTCGTCGCCAACAAGCGCTTTGATAATTTCGATTTCAGCGCCGGCATTGCCTGGGGTTATCTCGGTAATCGTGGCGACCTCGACAACCCGCTGGGCTACCTCGATGATCGCTTCAAGACCCGTCCGGCCCTGGAAGGCACCGGTGACGTCAACGCGGGTTCGTACTTTCGCGGCAAGCCGTCGTTCTTCGGTGGCGTGAGCTATCAGACACCGTGGGATCGACTCAGCCTGAAACTCGAATACGAAGGCAACGACTACAAGCACGAGCCCAAGGACAACGTGATCAAGCAAGACTCGCCGATCAACTTCGGCGCGGTGTTCAAGGTGGCGGATTCGGTGGACGTCAGCGCGGCGTGGGAGCGGGGCAACACGGCGATGTTCGGCATCACGTTCCATACCAATTTCGTCAGCCGCAAGGCGCCGGCCAAGACCTACGATCCAACGCCTGAACCGCTGCCGGCGAAGATGCCGACCACGCCGATGGAGCAGGTCAACTGGGCCGACGTGTCGCAACGCTTGCAGCAAAACGCCGGGTACAAGGTCGAGCGCATCAGCCAGCGTGATTCCGAGCTGATCGTCTACGGCGAGCAGCAGCGTTACTTCCATTCGTCGAAGGCCGTTGGCCGCGCGAGTCGGATTCTCGACAACAGTGTGAATGACGACATCAATTGGTTCACCGTGGTCAACAAGCGTTACGACCTGCCACTGGAAGAGACCAGCGTGCCACGCCAGACCTTCCGTGAAGTGATCAACAACGAGGAGCCGCTGGAGTCGTTGCACCGCACCACCGAGATCAACCCGGCGATGCCGCACAACGAGAAAACCCTCTACAACGAAGCGCCGCAGCATTTCAGCTATGGCGTCGGTCTGGGCTTCAAGCAAAACGTCGGCGGCCCGGATGGTTTGCTCTATCAATTGAGTGCCGATGCGGACGCCGAGTACCGTTTCAACCGCAACACCTGGTGGAGCGGGCTGGTCAGTGCCAACCTGGTGAACAACTTCGACAAGTTCACTTACGATGCGCCGAGCGGTCTGCCGCGGGTGCGTACCGATTTGCGTCAGTACCTGACCACCTCGGAAGTGACCATGCCGTTGTTCCAGGTCAGCCATGCCGAGCAGTTGGACAAAGACCTGTATGGCATGGTCTACGGTGGTTATCTGGAGTCGATGTTTGCTGGCGTCGGCGGTGAGGTGTTGTTCCGTCCGACCGGGGAGCGCTGGTCGGTGGGGGCGGATCTGAACTATGTGCGTCAGCGCGAGTTCGACCAGGGTTTTGGCCTGCGCGACTATTCGGTCTGGACCGGGCACATCACCGGCTACACCGACTTGCCGTACGACACGCTGGCGGCGGTCAGCGTCGGTCGCTACCTGGCCGGCGACTGGGGCGGCACGCTCGACATCTCTCGCGAGTTCTTCAACGGCGTGCGCTTCGGCGCCTGGGCGACGATCACCACGGCGGGCAGTGCCGAGTATGGGGAGGGTAGTTTCGACAAGGGCCTCTACCTGTCGATCCCGTTCGACGAAATGATGAGCATGTCGACCATGCGCCGCGCCAACCTGGTCTGGGCCCCCTTGACCCGTGACGGCGGCGCCAGGCTCAATCGCAGCTTCCAGCTGCACTCGATGACCGATAGCCGCGAGGGCGACATGTTCTACCGCAACTTCTCGAAGATTAACGAGTAATCCCGAAAACCCCTTGAGACCTGTGGGAGCGGGCTTGCTCGCGAAGGCGTCAGCCCAGTCGGCATCCCTGTCGCCTGAAACACCGCCATCGCGAGCAGGCTCACTCCTACAATGGGGCTGCGGTGAGGCCACACATCCCGACGCGATCCCACAATCCCTGTGGGAGCGGGCTTGCTCGCGAAAGCGTCGGCACATTCAACATCTCTGTCGCCTGACACAACGCCATCGCTTGCAGGCAAGCTCCCACAATGGTCCGGGGTGAACCGAATATCCGATCCATACCCCCGATCCCTGTAGGAGTGAGCCTGCTCGCGATGGCGTCAGCCCAGTCGACATCCCTGTTGCCTGAAACACCGCCATCGCGAGCAGGCTCACTCCTACAATGGGGGTTGCGGTGAGGCCACACATCCCGATGCGATCCGCAATCTCTGTGGGAGCGGGCTTGCTCGCGAAGGCGTCGGCACATTCAGCATATGTGCTGCCAGATCCACCGCTTTCGCGGGCAAGCCACGCTCCCACAGTAGATTGGGGTGAAGCGGATATCTCGATCCATACCGAGATCCCCTGTGGGAGCGGGCTTGCTCGCGAAGGCGTCGGCACATTCAATATCTGCGCTGCCTGACCCACCGCTTTCGCGGGCAAGCCACGCTCCCACAGTGGTTCGGGGTGAACCGAATACCCGATCCATACCCCGATCCCTGTAGGAGTGAGCCTGCTCGCGATGTCGTCGGCACATTCAACATCCCTGTCGCCTGAAACACCGCCATCGCGAGCAGGCTCACTCCTACAATGGGGTCGCGGTGAGGCCACACATCCCGATGCGATCCGCAATCTCTGTGGGAGCGGGCTTGCTCGCGAAGGCGTCGGCACATTCAGCATATGTGCTGCCAGATCCACCGCTTTCGCGGGCAAGCCACGCTCCCACAGTAGATTGGGGTGAAGCGGATATCTCGATCCATACCGAGATCCCCTGTGGGAGCGGGCTTGCTCGCGAAGGCGTCGGCACATTCAGCATCTGCGCTGCCTGACCCACCGCTTTCGCGGGCAAGCCACGCTCCCACAGTAGATTGGGGTGAAGCGGATATCTCGATCCATACCGAGATCCCCTGTGGGAGCGGGCTTGCTCGCGAAGGCGTCGGCCCATTCAACATCTGCGCTGCCTGACCCACCGCTTTCGCGGGCAAGCCACGCTCCCACAGTGGTTCGGGGTGAACCGAATACCTGATCCATACCCCGATCCCTGTAGGAGCGAGCCTGCTCGCGAAGGCGCCAGTCCATTCAAAATCCATGTTGCCTGATCCACCGCTATCGCTTGCAGGCAAGCTCCCACAGTGATTTTGTGGTGTGCCCGATTTGAGTGAACGCCGCCGGACCCTGTGGGAGCGGGCTTGCCCGCGAAGGCGCCGGCACTGCCACCATCGCAACAGCCTGATCCACTACCCAAATCCCGCCCACAAAAAAGGGGACTTTCGTCCCCTTGCGGTATTGCCTGATCTACCACTCGCCCATCAATAAATGTCTTTCGACAGCAACGTAAACGGCGTCTTCACCAGGATCTTCAGATCCAGCCACAACGACCAGTTGTTGATGTAATGCAGGTCCATCTCGACGCGACGCTGCATTTTGTCGATGGTGTCGGTCTCGCCACGGCAGCCGCTGATCTGTGCCAGCCCGGTAATACCCGGTTTGATTCGATGACGAGCCATGTACGCGAGGATTTTCCCCGAGTAGTAGTTGTTGTGCGCCACCGCGTGCGGACGTGGACCGACCAACGCCATTTGCCCCTGCAGCACGTTGAACAACTGCGGCAGCTCGTCCAGCGAAGTGCGGCGGATGAAGCGCCCGACCGCAGTAATACGCGAGTCGTTGCGGCTGGCCTGAACCACTTCGCGGTCATCGTGCACGCGCATCGAGCGGAATTTCCACACCTGAATCACCTTGCCGTTCCAGCCGTGGCGATCCTGCTTGAAGAACACCGGCCCCGGCGAGTTGATCTTCACTGCCAACGCAATGAACAGCAGCACCGGACTCAACAGGATGATCGCCAGCAACGCCACGCCTTTTTCCAACAGGCTCTTGCTCAGCGCAGCAGTAGGGCGGCTGGTCAGCGGGCTTTCGTTAAGGCAGATCGCCGGCAGACCGTCCACGACCTTCACCGAGTGGTTGAGCAGGGTCAGACTGTTCAAGTCCGGCACCCAGACCACATCGACGTTGGCGCCGAGCAAATCGACGTACATCGCTTCGATTTTCGCCGCCTCCGCCAGCGGCAGGGTGATGTACAGACGACGGATGTCATGGTCTTTGATCAGCTCGAGCAAATCTTCCTGATCGCCGACCACACGCGGCGCATTCGCATCCAGATTCGGCGTCGGGCCATTGCTGACCAGGCCTACCAACGGCAGGTTTTCCACCTGACTGATCTTCTTTGCCAGACCCAGTGCCAGCTCGCCGGTACCAACGATCAGGGTTTTCTGCGCGCTGGTGCGGGAGCGCTGGTAGTACTTGGAAAAGGCGTGCAACGGTGCGTACAGCAACGCCTGACCGAGGAAACCGTACACCGCCCAACTCAGCGTCACCTCGCGGGAGAACACCTCGTCGGCCTTGCACACGAACGCGATGCAAGCCAGCGCGACCATGGTCATCGACCAGCCCATGAACAAACGTCCGAGCCCGGTCAGGTAATTGTCCTGCTTGCGATACACGCCGCTGAACGTATACGCCGGCACCGAGGCCAGTACCGCCAGTGTCGCGCACATGCGGTAATAGAACTCGACGGTGCCTGTGTGCCGTTCAGCCAGTATGAATAACAACGCAACAATGAAAGCCTGCGCCAATGCCCATTGGCCCCAGAAGGTAAGTCCCTTGAGGCCGTTATTTCGATTGATCCGTAGAGAAAGTTCCATGAGATATCCCCAGAAATACGTCCATTCAGGTTTCGACAGTTGAAGTCCGAGTTGCTAGATAGGCTTGTTGTTGTTATTGGACGAGTGTCCTGAGGTAACAACGTCGATAGGCCGAACTGTCGTCAATCAATAGACTAAGTTATTGCCGGAGAGGGTGTCTGACGAGTTCTAACAAGATGGCACAGTGCCAACTTTTTAATAATCAAATACAAGGTTGTTAGAAAAGGTCGCAGAGCAGGGGGTGAATAAATTATGTTGTGTTTGTTACTGTAGGAGGGGTGGAGGCAGGGAGCTATTATTACCAGGGAGGTGAAGTCAAACAGAGTGCTCTTGTTGTTTTTGTAATCGCACTGTTTTCTGTTTGTTTTGTTCGTGGATATCGTACGTGTTTACGCAACGATTTCCTGGATGAGGCAATAACCGCGGTTTCTTACGGCACGAAACAATCGCTCACCATTACTCGCGCTTTTGAACTTGTCCTGCAGGCGACTCAGGCACATCTCCAGGCCACGATATTGCTCCGGCTCGCGGCCGATGCTGAGGATCAGGTCATCACGACTGACTACGCGTTCCTCGTGATGGAGCATTTTGCGCACCAGTGCGGTTTCCAGGCCGGTAAGGCTGATCTCGACGCCTTCCTTGACCAGAGCGCCTTGATCGTTGTCCAGATGCCAGGTTTCGCTGCACGGAGTGCCGTCTTCATTGGCTGAAGTCTGGTGGCTGGTGTCCGCGTTCATTGTCGGGGATTGGTGAAACGGGTTTGCCGATTGTGCGGCGAGCCATTCCGATTCGAGGGTGGCCAGTATGCGCTGGGTATCGTGTTCAATCGTGCGGGCGACGTTTTTCCGAGTGCCGCTTGGGTAAGAAAACTCCATCAGCATCGGGGCGGAAGAGGGCGAAGTAGCACCTTCAATAAACATTTGTGCCTGAGACGTGCCAAACGAATTGAAGCGCTCGCTGGACAGAATGCTCTCAAGTTCACGCTGCGACGTTGTACTGTTGGTCACGACGACAAAATATTTTCTTGGGAGGGTTGTACTAGTTTCCATGTCTCTCTCCTAAAATGTGCACCAAAATGGGCGAAAAGATAAATCGGCAGGCGAGCAATAACTTCCTTGGAAGTAATCGACAGGCAGGGTCTGGGCCCAAAATGGCCCTCGATAAGTTCCACTCGTTCTGCTGCTATGTTGTTAAGTTTATTGTTATGGTTCGGTGTAGCCGTGCTCATTCAATTGCTTGATTATAATTAGGTATGAAGTACAACTAGAGCGGTATGGTTGCATATGACGATCCTTCGTAAGTATGCAAAGAGGATGGCTGCCCGAGAGTCAGGCAGTCGATATCAGACCCCGCATCAGGCGATAGCCGTAGCCGCGGATGCTCTGAATCGCGTTCGTACCATACATGTCCTTGATTTTTCCACGCAAGCGGCTGATGGATTTTTCCAGCGCCCTCGGGTCGTAGAAATTGGTATTGAGCCCCATGATGCTGGCGATTTCATCATGGCTGAGAATGTGATTGCTGGTCTGCGCAAAGGCTTCCAGGATCTTCATCTCGGCAAACGAGATGTCGAGTTTCTGGCTGGTGCCGCCCAGCAGGCAGATGCGCGTAGGGTCGAGTGTGAGGTTGATATCCCGCTGCCATTCTTCACTGTTGAAGAACTCACCGAGCAACTCGTCGCCCTCGTCGGAAAGGGTGTTGAGCTTGATACAGAAGTCGGCCCCGGCCAGGAAATACTTGATCTTGTTGAACGCGCCGCGACCGGTAATGACCGCGCAAATGATCGGCTTCAAGTTATTGATGCGCAGGTTCTCGATCAGCGCAAGATTGTCTTCCAGCGCTTGCGGAGTGTCGATAACGATGAAGATGGCTCGATACGAACCAGAAAGTTCATTGTGCTTAAATGAACTAGTGTACGAACTGGCCTCAAGTGCCATATCAGTGCGTACGTGCTTTGCGACCAGCGCTCTAAAATGTTCGGCCACGCCACAGGTTCGGCCCAGAGTGAGAACACCGGGTACGTCGTTTGTCGGGCGCGGACTTCTAGTCGCCAAGTTCCCTGAGAGCATCATGCATTGACTCGAATTAGGTGCTGACATCGGGATGTTAAAGCACCGGTTCTCATCTGTGACTGACAATTGGTAACATTCACGCGATTTTTAGACGTGGCTCCCGAGTTTTCTAACAATAATTAAGCATTTCAAGCTTTTAGTTGATTTTCTCGGGGCTGTGAACTAGTCGTTACATGGTGGCAATGTGGAATTGTGCCACTATTTTGAATCTATGGCCACGGCTTTATTCATGTCCAATTGCCACTGTCCGTGATCGTGAGATAGTGTGAGCTTGATCACACTTTATTGGCTGATCCAACTTTTTTCTACTAAATGCCTAAATATTTTTCGAGCGGTTCGTAGGCGGACGATTATTAACATGGCTTGAGTGTGTCTTTTGATAAGACATATTCTCCGTCGCCTGATCAGGCAATGGGTGTCGCGTTATACCGATTGTTTAACTTCAGATACTCAATTCCTGAATACAGTTGACCGGTCGCTCATCAAGAGCGCTCTGACGGAGGATTAATGGATTTCTGGACCTTTATCCAGGTGTTGATTTTAGGCGCAGTGGAAGGCCTGACCGAGTTCTTGCCGATCTCCAGTACCGGCCACCAGATCATCGTCGCCGACTTGCTGGACTTCGGCGGCGAACGCGCGATGGCGTTCAACATCATTATTCAACTGGGGGCAATTCTGGCCGTAGTCTGGGAGTTCCGCCCGAAGATCTTCGACATCGTCAAAGGCCTGCCCACCCAACGCAATGCGCAACGTTTCACCCTCAACCTGCTGATCGCCTTTCTGCCGGCGGTGGTCCTCGGCGTGCTGTTCGCTGACAAAATCCATCAATACCTGTTTAACCCGATCACCGTGGCCATGGCCTTGGTAGTGGGCGGCGTCGTCATGTTGTGGGCCGAACAGCGCAACCATGTCGTGAGCGTCGATCACGTCGACGACATGCGCTGGTCAGACGCGTTGAAGATCGGTTTCGTGCAATGCCTGGCAATGATCCCCGGCACGTCGCGCTCCGGCTCGACCATCATCGGCGGTTTATTGTTCGGCTTGTCCCGGAAAGCCGCCACAGAGTTCTCGTTTTTCCTCGCCATGCCGACCATGGTCGGCGCCGCGGTGTACTCCGGCTACAAATACCGCGACCTGTTCCAGGCCAGCGACCTGCCGGTGTTCGCCCTCGGTTTCGTCATCGCCTTCATCTTCGCCATGATCGCCGTGCGCGGCCTGCTCAAATTCATCGCCAACCACAGCTACGCCGCGTTCGCCTGGTATCGGATCGCGTTTGGCTTGTTGATTCTGGCGACGTGGTTGTTTGGCTGGGTGAACTGGACGGAAGCGGCGGCGGGGTGATGCGCACGCCAGGCGGGTAAACCCGCCTGGCGCGTTTTACGGAAGGAGGGCATCAACGCCCTTGCAGCAACTCGCCAGCCTGATCCAGCAGCGCCAGCGGATCCTTGGCCTTGTGAATATCCACCGACAACAACTGGCGGAACTTGCGCGCCCCCGGGAACCCGGTGCCCAGCCCCAGCACATGTCGGGTGATGTGATGCATCGCGCCGCCTGCCTGCAAATGCTCGGCAATATACGGCCGCAACTGCGCCAGCGCCTCGGCACGGCTGATCACCGGCGCGCTGCTGCCGAACAACTGCTGATCCACCTCCGCAAGCAAATACGGATTGTGATAAGCCTCACGCCCGAGCATCACACCGTCAAAGGTCTGCAAATGCTCATGGCAGGCCTCCATCGTCTTGATCCCGCCGTTCAGCACAATCTCCAGCTCCGGAAAATCCGCCTTCAACTGCGCCGCCACGTCATACCGCAACGGCGGAATGTCGCGATTCTCCTTCGGCGACAACCCCTCCAGAATCGCAATCCGCGCATGCACGGTAAAACTGGTACACCCGGCATCCCGCACCGTCCCGACGAAATCACACAGCTCGGCGTAACTGTCCCGCCCATTGATCCCGATCCGATGCTTCACCGTCACCGGAATCGACACCGCATCGCGCATCGCCTTCACACAATCCGCCACCAACTGCGGATGCCCCATCAGGCACGCACCAATCATATTGTTCTGCACCCGATCACTCGGGCAGCCAACATTCAGATTCACCTCGTCGTAACCATGCTCCTGCGCCATGCGCGCGCAAGCGGCCAGATCCAGCGGAACGCTACCGCCGAGTTGCAAGGCGAGAGGGTGCTCGGCTTCGTTGTGACGGAGGAAACGTTCGTGATCGCCGTTGAGGAGGGCACCGGTGGTGACCATTTCGGTGTAAAGCAGGGCGTTCTTCGACAGGAGGCGTAGGAAGAAACGGCAGTGGCGGTCGGTCCAATCCATCATCGGGGCGACGGAGAAGCGGCGGGAGAGTGGGGCGGGTGTGGCGGTGATAGGGGACATTGGCGGTTCTGGATTGGGTGGGGCTGGGAGGTGGGGGAGTTTATCAGGATTGAGAGTGGCGGGCTTGCAGATGCTCTCCCGCGATGATTGCGACATTTGTGAGTGCTTTTTTCAATCATCTGACTAGCATAGGGTGGCTATTTGATGGCTAAATCCCTATTTTCTAAACCAACAAAACCAAGCCTGTGCAGGGAGAAGCAATGGACGCTCAGCAAGAAAAAGTCTTTTTTGACGAACGTGAAGTAAAGGTTACCAACAGCCGATTCATCCTTCCGGGGCAAAAGACGTTCGCGATGAGCGGAGTCACGGCAGTGAAAACCTCTCAAATAAATCCTAACCGTACTTGGCCCATACTGCTGATGATTGTCGGGGCGATTATCGGATATAACAAAGGTATAAATACCGCTTCCGTCGTCTTGTTTTTTGCAGGTCTTGCTTGGTTCCTTATGCAGAAGACGATATATACAATTGTACTTACTACGTCTTCTGGGGAGCAGCAAGCTCTGCAAGATGCGGATCTTTCTTGGATTTCCAGAGTCGTTGGCGCGATAAATGACTCAATCATTCATCGTGGATGAAAAAGCGACGGATTTATTTAATGCTAGGTGCTCGACGGTAAAAAAGCCGGCGGCAAATAAATCCGTCCCATTTGTTCATACCACTTGCTCGTCCTGATTCCCTCTTTGCAGGCCAACTTTACCGTCAGCGGTGTACCCAGGATCAAGTCGACTGAAGTTACTCATTTTCATGGTCACGCCATTCTCATTTCGAAACATCTCCTGACTAGCGATGCCGAGTAATTTCCCCATTCGGCCTAGGAAAGCGGAGAGTACAGCGAGGTCTTGGTGAGGATCGTGGGGGCGATGATAGTCGATGGCGGAAATAGAGATCAAGAGCAAGAATTAACTCGTCCCGTGTCCATGGAGGATTTCGTTTTTTCTTTTTCTACTCAAAAGTAGAAAATGGGGCTTTTTGACTTTCCAAAATTTTTCCTCTCATTAGATGGCTTTGATTTGCGGCTACTTGCCATACTTATTACCTTTGATAGTTGTTTCAATCGGAAATATTTTTTGGTTGGGGAGTCATTTCGTAAAGGTGGTCGGCGTAACGCGCGTTTGATGACCAAGGAGTGAATGATGAGTTGTTCTGGAGGACCTGTAATTGATCAGGAGCAGTTGAGGAGGCTCAGGGAAAAATTGCTTAGAGCGGTCGTAAACAAGCGATCTGACAGGTGGTGTTTGTCGCTTTGGAGTCGATTTATTAGGGCTAGAGACGGCCAGCAATGTGTAGTCTGCAGCTCTGACGATCGGATTCAGGCGCATCATGTGTTCAGAAGAACCTTGCTTCCACATGCTAGATACGAAACCGGCAATGGGATCACGCTTTGCTATCAATGTCACAAGATCGCACATGAGGGATTCAATGGGCGACCTGATTTCAGTTTGCCAATAGGGGCACAAGGTGGTGACGATCAAGATGAGGTCGCTTTTTACTACCTAAAACTGCTTGAGTCAGCGGAAGCTTTCAGCCTAGATCACGACGAGTTTTATGCCTTCAGCAATGAGATGCTGAGTTTTTTCGTTAAGGTCCAAGGCTTTGAGCATCTTTATTGGAAGGTCCAAGACAAGGAAATAACGGGCCTACTGATGGCTTACAACATATGGTTTCGTGCACCGGAGGCGATGTCGCTCGCTATTTTGAAAGCTAATTTGCCGGAGTTCTTTTAGATTGGAGTTTTGATCACTCACGATTGATAGCACGCTTTGCCGTCCTCTCACTGGAGCGACTTACAGCGCTTGAAAAAGGGCCGAATTGCTCTTTGTACTGGTGACCGTATCTTATTAGCGTGCTCTTAGAACCTCTGCGAACAGAAAAATCGCGTCTGTTTAAATGAAGCCTATTGTTGCAGTCCCGCTCCTACACCACCTTGCACCATCCCCTACACCTAAGACAGAATCCGCCGGCTTGTGCGTCTAGCCCGCAGGTTCTATCGTCCCTACGTCACTGAAAACCAGTGATCGGGTTTGGTAGCCCGTCTCCGTCAGAAGCACAAGACTACTGTCTTGCGAGGGCGTTTCTCGTCTTCGTTTTATGGTGGTCATGCGCGGGGCGTCTTCGGATGCGCCGGGGTTCCTGACGACCGGTCTACCAACCTGCGTATGGCCTCCACCCTTCGTTTGGTAGCGAGAGTGATGGCTCCTTTTCGTTTATCCGTCAGGAGTTACACCATGTTCAAACCAACACCGAATCCCCCAGAATCCGACCCCGCATCCCCCTACGAATCCCTCGATTCCCGCAAACTCCACGAAGCCGCCGAGCGCGCCCTCGATCACTACCTCACCCCAACCAGCCAGATCATGGCCAGCGGTGATCAATCCAAACCAATGTTCCTCGCCAACCCGGCCTACGACACCGAATCCCTGCTCGCCAACGCCAGTGAATCCCTGGGTTCCGCCACGACCATGCTCAACGATTTCGCCGCGTTGCTGGATGTCTCGCACCGTAAGACGCTGTTGGGCATTGCGCAGGTGGTGATGTTGGGGGAGTTGGCGGTGAATCAGGCGTTGGATAACGTCGAGCTCAAGGCGTAGAGCGCTGCCCTCCGTGGCAAGCGGCGAGGTCGTGGTCGCGGAGGGCGTTCTGTCGATGCGCAAGACATCCGCCGAAAATGGCGGTTTTCAACCTGTTTCCGTAGCAATAGCGATGTGCCACGAAAAATGATGGCAATGCGTCATCATGCGAACGAAAAAGTTCACTGCTTGTACAAAAATATAAAGTTGTACAACTTTTCCCAAAGTTTATAGCATCCGTTCCCAACACCTTTGCTGAAACGATAAATCCAGCTTGAGTCCTGGATTTGTCCGTCGGTGCGTGGGCCGTCAAAACGGTTTTCGCATCGGCTATTTGCAGCCGGGTCAGTGGAAGCTGCCCGTATTTCGCCCAGGACGACGACCCCGAATATGAGTGGTAACTCCGGTTATCAGAGATCTACTTTTTGTGCCTGACGCTGAATCGCGTCAGGGCGTTAGAGGCTGAACATGGCAGAAGCATCGAATTTCCTGGGCAACATCAAGGTTTCCCGAAAGTTGGGGGCCGGGTTTGGCGTTCTTTTGCTGGCGGTGGGGGCGGTGGCCTTCATTGGCTATAGCAGCAGTAATGTGCTGGTGGATCGCCTGGACACAACGCGTCTGATCGGCACGCTCAACGATGCGTCGCAGGACATGCGGCTGTCGGAGAAGCAGTACGAAGCGGCGGCGGATGCGGCGTTTGCCGAGTCTTATCAGTCGCAGCTGACGGTGTTGCAGGGGCTGATCGCCAAGGCGTTGCAGACCCTGACGCGGGCGGAAAACCAGCAGGCCTTGAAGCAGTTGCAGGACACCACGTTGGCTTACGATCAGCGGGTCAAGCGCTTGATCGAGGCGGACAAGGCGACCAGCGATGCGCTGAAACCGTTGGGGGCAATGTCGGACAAGTACGCCGAGACCTTCAACAGCATGTTCGAGAGCACCACGGCCAGTGCGTTGGCGTCGGCCGACAGCGCACGGGTGGCGGACTTGCGCACGGTGGCGGATCTGCGCAATGGCATGACGATGTTTCGGCTGATGTTGCGGCGTTATATCGCCGTGCCGAGCGAGGCCAACAAGAAGGTGCTGCTGGACACCACTGATGCGTTTCTGGCCGACATGAGCAAGGCGCGCAGCGGTTTGCCGGCGGCCCTGTCGAGTCAGCTTGAAGAGGCGCAGGCCGGCATGCGCCGTTATCGCGAGGTGCTGGTGGAGGTCGCCGCGCTGTTCGAGCAGAAGCAGAGCCTGCGCCAGCAGGTGGATCAGCAGAGCCAGGCGATGGACAGCATCATGACCGGCCTGATGGACACCCAGCAGCGTCTGGCTCGGGACGATCAACAGCGTGCGTTTATCCAGATTGCAGTGCTGACGGTGCTGGCGCTGGTGGTCGGTCTGTTTGCTTCGGTGCTGATCTCGCGGCAGATCACCGGGCCGCTGGCGCTGACGGTGGAGCTGGCGCGACGGATTGCCAAGGGCGATCTGACGGTGCAAGCCAAATCCAGCCGCAAGGATGAGTTGGGCGATCTGCAAAATGCGATGCAGGACATGGCGCAAAGCCTGAATACGCTGGTGCAGGGGATCGGTAACGGTGTCACGCATATTTCGACATCGGCCGAGAAGCTCTCGGCGATGAGCGAGCAGACCAGCGCCGGTGTGCGTCAGCAGAAAGTCGAGGTGGACCAAGTCGCCACGGCGATGCACGAAATGGCTTCGACGGTGCAGGAGGTGGCGCGCAATACCACGGACGCATCCGCCGCTGCGACCCTGGCCGATCAGCAGGCGCGTCACGGCAGTGCGGTGGTCAAGCAGGCGACCGTGCAGATCAGTGAATTGTCGGTGGCGATCGAAGAGTTGGGCGCAGCGATGAACGTGCTGTCCCAGGACAGTGAGCAGATCGGCAAGGTCATCGATGTGATCAAGGCAGTCGCTGAGCAGACCAACTTGCTGGCGCTGAACGCGGCGATTGAAGCGGCGCGGGCGGGGGAGCAGGGCCGTGGTTTCGCCGTGGTTGCCGATGAAGTGCGGTCGCTGGCGCAGCGCACCCAGGATTCGACCAAGGAAATCGAAGCGCTGATTGTCACCCTGCAACAGGGCACGCAAGCGGCATCTACACTGATGACATCCAGCCGCGAGCGCACCCTGGACACCGTGGTGCTGGCGCAGAAGGCCGAGCAGGCGATTACCGAGATCAACCATTCAATCGGCACGATCCAGCAAATGAGCCTGCAGATTTCCGCCGCCGCCGAGCAGCAAAGCGCGGTGGCCGATGAGATCAATCGCAGCATCGTCAGTGTGCGCGATGTGGCCGATCAGTCGGCCGTCGCCAGTGAAGAAAGTGCTGCCGCGACCATTGAACTGGCGTCGCTGGGGCAGGACCTGCAGCGCATGACATCGCATTTTCGAATCTGATGGCGTTTTGAGATGAACTTGGGCTGGCCTGACCGGTCAGCGTGTATAAGTGGGGGCCGCCGAGCGGCGGCCATCCGGTCCGTGCTGTTATTTTCTGGGCCATGGAAGGTTACAACCCGCTCTCAGGGGGCGTCATGACCAATATTCCCGTTTTCCCCCAGCCCAGCGGGGGGTGCCAAGGATGCCGGCAAAAAGGCGAGGCCGATATGGCGTTCTCCTTTGCTTTCCAGCCGATTGTGGATGTGCGTGATCAATCGACCTTCGCCCACGAGGCGTTGGTCCGGGGCGTGCAGGGCGAGGGTGCGCTGTCGGTGCTGGAGCAGGTCGATGACCAGAACCGCTATCGCTTCGATCAACTGTGCCGCGTGCGTGCGATCTCCACGGCTGCGCAGTTGGGGCTCACCGGGTTTCTTTCGATCAATTTCCTGCCCAACGCGGTGTATCGCCCGGACATGTGCATTCGCAGCACGCTGGAGGCGGCCCGCGCACATGCGTTCCCGCTTGATCGACTGATCTTCGAAGCGGTCGAGGGCGAGCACGTCGAAAGCAACAAACACTTGATGAACATCTTGCGCGAATACCGCGAGTTCGGCTTCAAGACCGCCATTGATGACTTCGGTGCGGGGTATTCCGGGCTGAATCTGCTGGCGGACTTTCAGCCGGACCTGATCAAACTGGACATGGCGCTGATTCGCGATATCCATCGCGACCGCGTACGCCAGGCGATTGTGCGTGGCGTGGTGGGCATGTGTGCCGAGTTGGGCGTCGACGTGATTGCCGAGGGCATCGAGCATCCGGAAGAGCGCGATTTTCTCGCTGATTGCGGGATTTATCTGATGCAGGGTTTCTGGTTCGCCAAACCGGCGTTTGAGGCGATGGCGCAGATTCCGGTGGAGGCGTGGCAGCCGATTTGAGGCGAACCTGAACCCGCGCTGTCGATCGGCAAAGTTTCATCTTGCCGGGTGCGGCGAAGGCCTACGATGCTTGCACAAGATCATCCCAAGGGGAGCCGTACCATGCGCACCAATGTCGTCAAAGTGCTGTTGATCGCTGCAGCTGTCTCGGTATTGAGTGCCTGTTCGGGCTCCGGTGGGCTGACCACCACCAGTTGTTTCTCCTCGGATTGCCAATCGCCGGAGGGTCGCACAAATGCAACGACCCTCAAATTCGGCGGTAACAGTATTGGTAGCAGCTTGAACCAGTACAGCTCCGGGATGTTGCACGACGATTGATCAAAATCGAGGCTGAACCTGTGGCGAGGGAGCTTGCTCCCGCTGGGGCGCGCAGCGCCCCCCAAAAAGAAGGTCTGCTGTGCAGTCCAGCGGGAGCAAGCTCCCTCGCCACAAATGTTTGTGCCTGGAAGATTACTGCGGCAGCGCCAGCCACTCACCAATGACCTTCTGATAACTGCCAGTGACTTTGCTCAGGTGCAGCCACTGGTCAACGTACAGTTTCCAGCTGATGTCATCGCGCGGCAGCAGATAGGCTTTTTCGCCGTACTGCATGTACTGGTGCGGATTCACCGCGCACAAACCCGGTTTGAGTTTCTGCTGATACAGCGCTTCCGAGGCGTCGGTGATCATCACGTCGGCCTTGTTATCGAGCAGTTGCTGGAAGATCGTCACGTTGTCGTGCAGGGCCAGTTGCGCCTTGGGCAGGAACGCGTGGACGAAAGCCTCGTTGGTGCCGCCTGCCGGTTCGACCAGGCGTACGTTGGGCTGGTTGATCTGCTCGATGGTCTGGTATTTGGACTGATCGGCACAACGCACCAGCGGGATCTTGCCGTCGCTGTCGAGGGTGTTGCTGAAGTAGGCTTTCTTCTGCCGCTCCAGCGTCACCGAAATCCCGCCCATGCCGATGTCGCACTTGCCGGCCTGCATGTCCGGCATCAGGGTTTTCCAGGTGGTTTGCACCCACTCGACTTTCACGCCGAGGCTGTCGGCCAGCGAGCGCGCCATGGCGATGTCGATACCCTCGAAGTCGCCGTCGCTGCGTTTGAAGGTGTAGGGCTTGTAGTCGCCAGTGGTGCAGACGCGCAACTGGCCTTGTTGCTGGATGGTGTCGAGGTGCGAAGTTTGCTCGGTGGCCTGAGCGCTGAAATTCAGTGCGAGCAATGAACCGAGCAAGAGCAGTTTTTTGTTGTTGGGCATGTCTGTCGGGCTTCAAAGGGATCGGAGTGAGAAGTTAAACACGTTCCCGGCGCTGATCCCTATGGGTAGCTCGCGGTCAGAGGCCGAGACCTTCCTGCACCACCTGCAACAGATTGTTCTCCGTCAGCGCAATGGCATCCAGTTCCTGACCGGTTTCCACCGTTTGCAACCACCAATGGCTTTCGTGATGTTCATCGACGGTGCGCAGCAGATAGGTGTTGCGCTCGGGCAGGGTGATCTGCACGCGGCCGGCGCCGTCCTCGGTAAACCGCGCGATGGGATCAAATGTCAGGGTTCGTTGATTGGCTTCGATCACCAGTTGGTCGATCGCGTAATCGTGGCTCTCGCCGTCGGGTGAGCTTTCGCAAACGTGGGTTGGATTGCGGCGGATTTTCAGGCCGACTTCGGTGACTGGCTGCAGCCAGCCCTCGATGCGGTGGTACAGATCGTAGACCTGCGCCGGCCAGCAATCGATCTCCAGCGCGGCATCCGCATGGGTGTGCCGTGTTTGCTTGAGTTTGGCGGCGAGTTCGTCTGCTTTACTCATTTCGGATCCCTTGGTTTGATGTCTGCCTGTTAATCGTAGACCTTTCAACGGCGTACGGCGTTGCCTTGCGTCATGCGCTTGCAACACAAGCATGTCGAAATCAGCGCTGGCCAAGTCTGGTCAGGATCGAAAACCACGGACGCAGGCGTCCCAAGGAGCGGGTAGATGAAAAAGCTGTTTACAATTTTGGCAGTGATTGCGCTGACGGCCGGTAGCATCGGCCTCAGTTCGGCGCGTCAGTCGAACGCCAGCAAGGTGCAAACGGAAGCGGTGGCGGGGCAGTTCGATTACTACCTGCTGACGCTGTCCTGGTCGCCGACCTTTTGCCTGACACACAAGGACGACGTGCAGTGTTCCGGCAAGGGCTACGGTTTCGTGCTGCATGGTCTGTGGCCGCAATACGCCAATGGCGGCTGGCCGGAGTCCTGCCCGCCGCTGACCACCCTGTCGGCAGCTGAAACGACCAAAGGCCTGACGCTGTTCCCGACCAAAAAACTGCTCGATCACGAGTGGTCCAAGCACGGCACCTGCAGCGGTCTGGGCGCGATGGGTTATCTGGACGAAGCGAACAAAGCGGTCGGCGCGGTGAAAATCCCGCAAGAGCTGCAACCGTTCAGTTCCTCGTACTACTTCGAAGCCCAGGAAATCGCCGACCTGTTCCGCAAGGCCAACCCGGGGATCCCGGCGGATGGCATCGCGGTGATCTGCAGCGGCCCGGAACTGTCGGAGGTGCGGGTGTGCATGGGCAAGGATCTGCAGTTCGGCGCGTGCGGCAAGGGCGTGAAGACGCAGTGCAGGGCGGGGGATATTCGGGTACCGCCATCGCGTTGATGTGAGCGGTTTCACGAACAGGAAAGGGCGCCCAAGCAGGCGCCTTTTTTTCGCCTGAAGGTTTGAAGCACCCGGAAAATTCACGCATGCTTGCGCCCCCCAAAGGATGACCCGCAACACTGCAAGGAGCTGTTCATGAGCGGAAAACCCGCCGCCCGCGTCACCGATCCAACCGCCTGCCCACTCCCGGGGCATGGCACCAATCCGATTGCCAGTGGCTCGCCGAATGTGAATTTCGACGGATTGGCGGCCGCGCGAATGACCGACAAATCAGCGTGCGGTAGCCCCATTACTGGCGGCGTTTCCTCAACAGTTTTTATCAATGGCTTAAACGCCGCGACCCTGGACAGCACCGGGGGGCACGGCAATGTGGTCATTGGTGGGTCAGGCACGGTCATCATCGGTGACACAGTAACAGCGGCGCCTTTCAGTGGTCTGCTGCCAATGCCGGTGCATTTCACAGACAAGTTGAAACTGGTCAATGACGTGACCGGTGAGCCCATGATCAATCATCCCTACGTGATCCAGCGTGCAGACGGGCGTCTGGAACACGGGGTGTCTGACGCTAACGGGTTCACCCACGAAGTCAGCTCGCACCTGCCTGAAACCATCAAGCTGTTTTTGCAGGAGTGAGGCATGACCGCTGAAACAGTAACGTGCGCGAAAGGCAACAATTACAAGCTGCACAAGGAACATGCGCTGACGGATAAGAAGGATGTCAGTGACAAGCCTGTGCCGGTGGAGAGTACCAAGGCGATTGTGTTTTTTATTGGCGGCGCAGGGGATAAGGAAAGTTATTATTTTTCGGGGCCGTTCGGGAACGTGAACCAGGCCATGACCGGTTTCGACAAACGTAATCTGGACCTGACCAAACTAGGAAAATATAAATCCCAATGGCTTGGGTATAACGAGGTTCGGGGAAAGAAGGACATCCAAAAAAATGTTCTCAACATAATTCCCTACAAGTCTTGTCCAATCTACATTGTCGGACACAGCCTTGGGGGATGGAACGGCGCGCATTTGACCAGTGTAATGTCGGAGTGGGGTTACAGGATCAACATGCTCGTTACGCTCGACCCCGTAGGTGAAGGTACTTTGGTGTGGCTGGGATCCGATATCTACGGAGATAAGCCAACACCGATGGCTGATTTCTGGGTAAACATTAAAGCTATGCCTTCCAAGCCAGACCAGTCCGACTCGGTGGCGGATTTCGGGGAAAAATGGCAAGTGCTGTGCGGGCCTGACATTAATGTCACCATGGATACGAACCACGCTAATGCTCCAGCGATGTTTACCCGACCTGTCGTTGAAGGAAAATCGGCAAGTGATTTGATGTTCGAGTCAATTCGAGAGAGCAATCGCTGATGAAAAGATTGTCTGTTCTTCTGTTAGCCATATTGTGCTCGTCATGTGCCAAAGATCACACAGTGCCTCCTGCGAATCTCAACTTCCTGTCAGTGGAAAGGGAAAGTATTGGTCTGCTTTACAAAATTCATTACGACTCGGATGTAAATCTTTTGGATTTGTTCGGAAGAGGTATGGGGAAGGGCGCAGCGTCGACGATGTTTGAGTGTCCGCTTGGTGATGATCAGAATTTTTCCATCACTAACCGATTCAGGTACTCGGCTTACGGACTGATTGAGGTGGAAGAAACCAGTCAGGCAGGCGGTAAATTCAACTATATGACGAGTGCTTTTTTGCGACAGACCCAAAATAACGGTACTTCGCAAGAGGATCTCTCAGTACAGGAATTGAATGCCCTTCTGCTTGGTAAACAACAAATCCCCTGCAAAGTCGTCGTCACCGCGTACGGCTACAAACCCTACTACTCAAACACCATGAACCTGCCGGTTGCGGATTTGCTGCGGGAAATCAACAAACCCCGATAGCCGTCATCGGTGCACTGCGCGATTGCCCTACGCAGATACGCGAGGGCGATCACCCGCAAATCCACAACTGAAAATAAATCGACGCACAGCGTTCATCCAAATCTCTTGCGCGCCGATACAACTGGGCGGGCATGTGTTGGCGCGGCGGGTTTGCTGTGCGCACCCCGGTGGGCTACGCTCACGAAAAGTAAGGGTTTCGGGCTGCGGCCCCTGTCGTACCTGCCCAGGACACGTTTTTGCCAATCCCCATTCACGATCCGCATCAGACTCCCGGCACGCTTAAACGCCTGCCGCTGCGCAAGGCGGCAGCGCTGTTCATCGTTGCAGTGTGCCTGTGCCTGTCCGGATTGCTGTATCTGCAACTTGAGCAGACACGACGCCAGGATCTCGCGAACGCGCAGACCGCTTCTTCCAACCTGACCCGGGCCATGGCGCAGCAGGCCGAAGACACGTTTCTGGCCGCCGATCTGGTGCTCACCAGCCTGGTCGATTGGGTCGAGGACGATGGTTACGGCGCCGCGCAACGACCACGTCTGCAAAAAACCTTCGCGCGTCGGGTGCAACAACTGGAACAGTTGCACGGCATGTTCCTGTTCGATCGCGACGGTCAGTGGGTGATCACGTCATTTACGGATCTACCTCGTGGCAATGGTGTGGCCGACCGCGAGTACTTCAAGTTTCACCAGCAGAACGTGTCCTCCGTGGCGCACATCGGCCCGGCGATTCGCAGCCGCGAGAATGGCGAGTGGATCATCCCGATCTCGAAACGCATCAACGACCGTGCCGGCAATTTCCAGGGCGTGCTGATGGCCGGGATCAAGATGGCGTACTTCGACCGGTTCTTCAAAAGCTTCAGCCTCGATAACAACGGCATCATGTTTCTCGGCCTCAAGGACGGCACGTTGCTGGCGCGGCGGCCGTTCGACGAAGGCCTGATCGGTTCGTCGCTGGCCAAAGGCAGGATTTACCAGAAGCTGCTGCCCGAAGCCCCGGCCGGTACCGCGATGATCAAGTCGGTGGTCGATGGCGTGGTGCGTCTGTACGGCTACCGGCAATTGGCGTCGTATCCGCTGGTGGTCGCGGCGGCGTCATCGCGCGATACGATTCTCAAGGGTTGGTATGAGCGGGCCTTTCAGTCCAGCGTGATTGTGGCGCTGGTGATTCTTGGCGTCGGCCTGTTCGGCTGGGTGTTCATTCATCAGGTGCGCGACGGCGAGCGTATCGAGAAAAACTTGCGCAAGGCGCAGCGGGCACTGGAGCAGATCGCTACCCACGACAGCCTGACAGGGCTGGCAAACCGGCGGCTGTTCGAGCGATCGCTGGAGATCGAATTTGCCCGCGGCGCACGCCAGTCGAGTCCGGTCGGTCTGATCATGCTCGATATCGATTTCTTCAAGCGCTACAACGATGCCTACGGTCATGTGGCGGGCGATCATTGCCTGACGCAGGTGGCGCAGGTGCTGAAAAATTGTACCCAGCGCAAGTCTGACCTGGCGGTGCGTTACGGTGGTGAGGAGTTTGCGGTGCTGTTGCCGGACACCGACATCAACGGCGCGCTGGCGATTGCCGGGCAGATCCGGCGCAGCGTGATGGACAAACGCATCACCCACAGCGGCTCTCCGACCGGGTATCTGACGGTAAGTCTGGGCTGTTACTCGTTTATTCCCAGCGGCAATGACAGCCTGGAGGTGTTTATCCAGCGTGCTGACGCGGCGTTGTATCAGGCGAAAAATGCCGGCCGCAATCGCGCGGCGGTGTTGTCGCTGGATGCAGGCTTTGCCGAGTTGATTCGTTCGGATCGCTGACGTTTCGACGCTTCAACAAGGGTGAGGGAGCAAGCTCCCTCACGCGGGTCTCATCACCAACCGTAACGCCGGTTCGTTCAGCTGCCCGAGCCACCGCCCGCACCGCCGGTTCCGCCCCCGGCCGCGCCAGTGCCGCCGCCAGCGCCGGAGCCCGAACCCATGGCGCCGCCGTTGGTGCCGGTGCCGTTGCCAGAACCGGGACTGCCGGTGCCGTTACTGCCGGCAGGTGCGCCTGGCGTGTTGTCTGGCGGCTTTGGCGTGCTGCTGTTGACGTCGGGATTGCTGGTCGAGGTGCCGGAACTGTCGTTCGCGGCGAAGCTGGCAGCCGAGGCCGTAGCAAGCAGGCCAGCGAGCAACAAAGAGGTGAGGGTGCGTGTGGTCATGGTACGTCTCCAAAAGGGGTCGGTTACCTGACTTTGGTCTGACACTTTTGCCCGTTGGTGCCGATTGGCTGACGAGCGGTTGTTCAGCCTCAGCGCCTGTCGTCAGCCAGTTTCTGCTCCAGCGCCTGTCGCACCTGCGGCCACTCGTCATCGATGATGCTGAAACGTACCGAGTTGCGCTTGCGCCCGTCCGGCATGATCCGCTCGTGGCGCACGATGCCTTCCTGTTGCGCTCCGAGGCGCAGAATCGCGTTGCGCGACTTCTGGTTGTTCTCGTCGGTGGTGAACTGCACTCGCACGCAGTCGAGCACCTCGAAGGCGTGACGCAACATCAGGTATTTGGCTTCGGTGTTGACGAAGGATTTCTGCCAGCGCGCGGAAATCCAGCTGCTGCCGATTTCCAGCTTGCGATTGAGCGGGTCGATCTTCCAGAACCGGGTCGAGCCGATGACTTCGCCGCTATCCTTCAACACAATCACAAACGGCATGACCGTGCCGGCGTCGCGGCCGTCCAGGGCCTTCTTCAGGTAGCTGTCGATGGTGCTCGCCGAAGGCACCACGGTGACGGTGAGGTTCCACAGTTCGCCGTCAGCGGCGGCGTGGAGCAGGGCGTCGGCGTCGCTGTACTGAAGCGGGCGCAGGAGGATGCGCGGGCCTTGCAGCGTGGTGAGCATGGGAGCAGGTCTCGGCAGGTTGGGGCAGTGGCGAGCGCCTATTACGCCGCAGTCGGTTGATCCGATGCAACCACCGTCGCCGCTACAGAGTCACAATTTTCACACCTTGTTCGTCGGAGTCTGGACGATGAAAAACCTGCGGATCGCCACGTTCAACGTCAACGGCTTGCGCGCACGCTTGCCGAACCTGCTGGAGTGGCTCAAGCGCGAACAACCGGACATCGCGTGCCTGCAGGAACTCAAGTCAGTCGACAGTGCATTTCCTGTAGCTGAACTTGAAGCCGCCGGTTATGGCGCGATCTGGCACGGTCAGGCGTCATGGAACGGGGTGGCGATCCTCGCCCGTGATGCGCAACCGCTGGAGAGCCGCCGCGGCCTGCCGGGCGATCCCGAGGACAAGCACAGTCGTTATCTGGAAGCGGCGGTGCACGGGGTATTGGTCGGCTGCCTGTACCTGCCCAACGGCAACCCGCAGCCGGGGCCGAAGTTCGACTACAAACTGGCCTGGTTCGAGCGCTTGATCCGTTACGCCAAGGATCTGCAAGGCAGCGATCATCCGGTGGTGCTGGCCGGCGATTACAACGTGGTGCCCACCGACATGGACATCTACAACACCCGCTCGTGGCTCAAGGATGCGCTGCTGCAACCCGAAAGCCGCGAGTGTTATCAACGGCTGCTTGATCAGGGCTGGACCGATTCGCTGCGCCATCTGTATCCCGATGATCGCCTCTACACGTTCTGGGATTACTTTCGTCAGCATTGGCAAACCAACTCTGGCCTGCGCATCGATCATCTGCTGCTCAACCCGGCACTCAGCCCGTACTTGCATGAGGCTGGTGTAGACGCCTGGGTGCGCAACGAACCGCACGCCAGCGACCATGCGCCGACCTGGATTCGCATCGGTTCGCGCAAACGTCGGTAACGTTGATTGGCGAAATCAATTGTCGGAATCGGCGCCCGATCCCGTATACATGTCGGCCAGCGGCGCAGCGATCCGCGGCCACATGCAAAAGGACTGAGCAATGAGCGAGCCACGTCTGGCGAATCCGACGTTGTACCTGCAACACCTGGGCTTCGATGCCCCACCGGCACCGACGCTGGAAACCCTGCGGCAGTTGCAGTTGCGCCATACCGGCGTCTTTCCCTTCGAGAATCTGTCGACGATCACGGGCGCACCGGTACTGATCGATCTGGCGTCGGTCGAACAAAAGGTTCTCCACGGTGGCCGTGGCGGTTACTGCTACGAACTGAACAATCTGTTTCTGGCGTTATTGCTGGAGCTGGGCTTCGACGCCCGTGGCATCTCCGGGCGTGTGGTGCTGGCGCAACCCGAAGGCACGTGGGCGGCGCGTACCCATCGCTTGAGCCTGGTAATCATCGATGGCGAGCGCTACATCACCGACGTTGGCTTTGGCGGTATGGTGCCGACCGCGCCGCTGCTGCTCGATACCGAGGCTGAACAGGCGACGCCGCACGAGTCCTATCGCATCGAGAAACAGGCCGATGGCTACATGCTGCGCGCCAATGTCGCCGGCGAATGGCGCGCGATGTACCTGTTTGACCTGCAACGCCAGGAAGACATCGATTACACCCTAGGCAACTGGTACGTATCGACTCATCCGGAATCACCGTTTGCTCAGCGGCTGATGGTTGCGCGCACCGGCGATGGCTGGCGCCGGACCCTGAACAACGGCAGTTTCGCGATTCATCATATGGGCGGCGCCAGCGAGCGACGCGAGGTGGCGGATGTCGCTGAACTGCTTGAAGTGCTGGAGCAGGAATTCGGCCTGCGCGTGCCTGACCAGCCGCATGTGCGCCAGTCGCTGGCGCGGGTGATTCTGCCAGCCTGATCTCAGGGCTTGGCGTCCGGTTCCAGTACCCGGCGGATTTCCCCGACCGCAGCCGACAGCTTTTTTTCCAGACTCTTGAGGTCGGCGGCGGTGATGCCTTTCTTGAATTGCCCGGAGTGGGGCGGCTCGACCTCCTGCTTTTTGCTGCCAGCCTCCAGCAGGGCATGGCGCAGGGTGTTGTTGATCACGGTCTGATAACCAAACCCTTCGTTTTCCGCCACGCTGCGGGCGGCTTCGATGACCGCGTCATCGAGCATGATGGTGATGCGGGTTTTGCCCTTGGTGGGCGCCAAGGCTCCGCGTTTGCCCTGCGAGAAGTCGTATTCTTCTTTCATCGTTCAAGCCTCCTGAAAATAAGCGCAACGCTCGCTCGGTGTGGCGACACGTGCAGAAATGATTCGTACGACGTTGGCTTCGCGATAACTGTACGCAACCAACAGCAAACGTCCTTTGCCATCGAGACCGAGGGTGACCCAGCGCTGTTCGTCATGGTCGTTGTCCTCGATCGTCAGCGCGCGTTCGTCATGAAAGACCGGCTCGGTCTCGGCAAGGCTGACGCCTCTATGCTTGAGTTTGTTGGCTGCGTTCTTGCTTTTGTCGTACTGAATTTCGAATGACTTCATTATGCATACTTTATATGTATAAAAAACAGCGCCGATACACCGCTGGTCGCCATGAACACTTCAGCCTAGTGCGATAAAAACCGGGGGCAGGAGGGGATGTGTTGCCGGATTTGTGGGAGATGGGGGTGGCGAGATAGAAGCTTGGGTGGCTACCTATCCATTATGTGACTGATAAGTTGTATACAACTCTATGGACATTTGTCACGAGTATTGAATACAGTGTGCGCATAACAAAAACCAGGGAACCCCCCACATGAAAACGCCCCATGTTTCACACCAACGGCCCGAGGACGAAAATCTCGGGGTCGGCGCGAATATGGCTTACGGCCTGCAACATGTTCTGACCATGTACGGCGGTATCGTTGCGGTGCCGCTGATCATCGGCCAGGCGGCCGGGCTGTCGCCGGCGGACATTGGTTTGTTGATTGCTGCTTCATTGTTTGCGGGGGGGCTGGCGACACTGCTGCAAACCCTGGGTCTACCGTTTTTTGGCTGTCAGTTGCCGCTGGTGCAGGGCGTGTCGTTCTCCGGTGTGGCGACCATGGTCGCGATCGTCAGCAGTGGCGGGGAGGGCGGCTTCCAGTCTGTGCTGGGCGCGGTGATTGCCGCGTCGTTGATCGGCTTGCTGATCACCCCGGTGTTCTCGCGAATCACCAAGTTTTTCCCACCGCTGGTAACCGGCATCGTGATCACCACCATCGGTCTGACGCTGATGCCGGTGGCCGCGCGTTGGGCCATGGGTGGCAACAGCCATGCGCCGGACTTCGGCAGCATGCAGAACATCGGTCTGGCGGCGGTGACGCTGGTGCTGGTGCTGCTGTTGAGCAAGGTCGGCAGCTCGACCATCTCGCGTCTGTCGATCCTGTTGGCCATGGTGATCGGCACGATTCTCGCGGTGTTCCTCGGCATGGCGGATTTCTCCGGTGTCGCCCAAGGGCCGATGTTCGGCTTTCCGACGCCGTTTCACTTCGGCATGCCGACTTTCCACTTCGCCGCGATCCTGTCGATGTGCATCGTGGTCATGGTGACCCTGGTGGAAACCTCGGCGGACATTCTGGCGGTCGGTGAGATCATCGGCACCAAAGTCGACTCCAAGCGCCTGGGCAACGGACTGCGCGCGGACATGCTGTCGAGCATGTTTGCGCCGATCTTCGGTTCGTTCACCCAGAGCGCCTTCGCGCAGAACGTCGGGCTGGTGGCGGTGACCGGAATCAAGAGCCGTTATGTCGTGGCCACCGGCGGTGTTTTCCTGGTGATTCTCGGCCTGCTGCCGTTCATGGGGCGGGTGATCGCTGCGGTGCCGACGTCAGTGCTGGGCGGCGCCGGTATCGTGCTGTTCGGGACGGTCGCGGCGAGCGGGATTCGTACCCTGTCGAAGGTCGATTACCGCAACAACGTCAACCTGATCATCGTCGCAACCTCGATCGGCTTCGGCATGATCCCGATTGCCGCACCGAACTTCTACGACCATTTCCCGAGCTGGTTCGCGACCATTTTCCACTCGGGCATCAGCTCGTCGGCGATCATGGCGATTGTGCTGAACCTGACTTTCAACCACTTCACTGCCGGCAACTCGGACCAGCAGTCGGTGTTTGCCGCAGCGGAAGAGCGCACCCTGCGTTATCGCGACCTGGCGGCGCTGCGGGAAGGCGATTACTTCAGCGACGGCAAGCTGCACGATTGCGATGGCAAGGAAGTGCCGGTGATCGAGGTCGATGCCGATCATGACCACGGTCACGGTACGCCGAAGACCCAAGTGAAGAGCAGCGAACACGTCTGATCGCTGAATGCATGAAAAGGGCCGATCTGTTGTGAGACAGATCGGCCCTTTTCGTTTCGCAGCGGTTTTTCCATCGCCCACAAAAAAGCCCCTGAATCTTTCGATTCAGGGGCTTTGCTATTTGGCTCCACAACCTGGACTCGAACCAGGGACCCAATGATTAACAGTCATTTGCTCTACCAACTGAGCTATTGCGGAATTGGTGCGTATGTTACTGATTCAAAAAGAGAAGTCAAGCACAGGATATAAAATTTCTGGTTTGAGCAGGACGGACGGTGCTTTGTCAGCGATTAGCGATTACCAGAACCGCCTCACAGGTCTACCATGGCTGCCCGGAAGTGGTCACACGCGCTGCCGGCCATTTGCCAAAAGGTACGCGCCATGATTCAAACCGTTCTGATTTCTCTTTCACGCGAGGTGTTCGTATGAGCGTCACGCAGATCAGCCTGCCTAAAGGCGTCGGCCCGCACGCCGAGAAACTCTTCGACGCGATTACCCAGGCCAGCACCGCTGAGGAGTTGAACCGCGCCGGCGGCAAGGCCGAAGGTTTCGTGCTCGGCCTGGAAAGCACCAAGGCAATCAAAAGCCAGATCGCCGAATCGCTGTACGTCGCCTATGACGACGCAGCCAGTCAACGTGCGACGGAACTGGCTTAACCGCCGAAAGTGATGGTGCCGAGCATCAGCTTGGCATAAGCCGCGGTGGCGGCCAGTTGCACCAGCCACAAGGCCAGGCCACCAAGGAACACGCCCGCTGCGACTTGCAGCACCAGGCTCTTGTCGCGCTTGGCCGTGGTTCGAGGGATGAAATCATCCAGATCGTCTCGGTCGGCGCGCAGGTTGTCATTTTTCATTTGGGTTCTCACAGAATTCCTGGATGTATACGAAATCTGTGGGAGCGGGCTTGATCGCGAAAGCGTCGGGTCAGTCGCCATGATCTTTGGCTGATACACCGGTTTCGCGAGCAAGCCCGCTCCTACAGTTTCGATTTGTGTGCAGTTTAGAGGGAATGTTGCATTCCTTCGGACAAATAAAAAACGGGAAGCCCCAAGGCTTCCCGTTTTTCATTGCCAGGCGAAATCAGATGACCTGAACGATCGCATCCGTGACCGCTTTGATGTTGCTCTGGTTCAGTGCCGCGACGCAGATGCGGCCGGTGTCCAGGGCGTAGATGCCGAACTCGCTGCGCAGGCGGTGCACCTGTTCGGTGGTCAGGCCGGAGTAGGAGAACATGCCGCGCTGACGGCCGACGAAGCTGAAGTCACGCTGCGGGGCTTTCTCGGCCAGCAGGGCAACCATCTGCTCGCGCATGCCGCGAATGCGCAGACGCATTTCTGCCAGTTCCGCTTCCCACTGCGCGCGCAGTTCCGGGCTGTTCAGCACGGCGGCGACGATGCTTGCACCGTGGGTCGGCGGGTTGGAGTAGTTGGTGCGGATCACACGCTTGACCTGCGACAGCACGCGCGCGCTTTCTTCTTTCGATTCGCTGACGATCGACAGGGCGCCAACGCGCTCGCCGTACAGCGAGAACGACTTGGAGAACGAACTCGAGACGAAGAAAGTCAGGCCCGATTCAGCGAACAGGCGCACAGCCGCCGCGTCTTCGTCGATGCCGTCGCCGAAACCCTGGTAAGCCATGTCGAGGAATGGCACGTGACCTTTGGCCTTGACCGCTTCCAGAACGTTTTTCCAGTCAGCCGGGCTCAGGTCGACGCCGGTCGGGTTGTGGCAGCAGGCGTGCAGCACCACGACCGAGCCGTTCGGCAGGGCGTTGAGGTCTTCGAGCATGCCGGCACGGTTCACGTCGTGGGTGGCGGCGTCGTAGTAACGGTAGTTCTGCACCGGGAAACCAGCGGTTTCGAACAGCGCGCGGTGGTTTTCCCAGCTCGGGTCGCTGATCGCCACGACGGCGTTCGGCAGCAGTTGCTTGAGGAAGTCGGCACCGATTTTCAGTGCGCCGGTACCGCCGACAGCCTGAGTGGTGACGATGCGACCGGCAGCGATCAGCGGCGAGTCGTTACCGAATAGCAGCTTTTGCACCGCCTGGTCGTAGGCCGCGATGCCGTCGATCGGCAGGTAGCCACGGGAGGCGTGCTGAGCAGCGCGAATGGTTTCGGCTTCGATCACCGCGCGCAGCAGGGGAATTCGCCCCTCTTCGTTGCAGTAAACACCTACACCCAGGTTGACCTTGGTGGTCCGGGTATCGGCGTTGAATGCTTCGTTGAGGCCCAGGATTGGATCGCGGGGTGCCATTTCGACAGCGGAGAACAGGCTCATTATTACGGCGGCTCTGAATGGAGAGTGGAGGGACGTGTCGCGCTCCAGCCGAATGCACTAGAGCGGTGCACAAACGGGGAGCTAGTATAGAGGCCATCACTGAGCAATGGCGACAGGCGATTCAGCTTTTCAGGCAAGTTTTTCCGATTATTTCTTGACCGTTAGTCGATTGACTCTGTCAGAGACTTTACCGGATGTAGGACGTTTGCCTTGAAAGGCGAGGCAATCGGCTCCACATTGAGCACAATCTTCGTTTTTCCTTGGGCGACAACGGTCGTTTGCGGTCATCCCCGTGGCTCGGCTGTTTTCTGCGCGAGCCGCGATCCCAGAGGTGTGTATGTCCGAATTCCAGCTAGTCACCCGCTTCGAGCCCGCCGGCGATCAGCCTGAAGCCATCCGCCAATTGGTGGAGGGCATCGAGGCTGGGCTGGCGCACCAGACGCTGCTCGGTGTGACCGGCTCGGGCAAGACCTTCAGCATCGCCAATGTCATCTCGCAGGTACAGCGCCCGACGCTGGTGCTGGCGCCGAACAAGACCCTCGCCGCGCAACTGTATGGCGAGTTCAAGGCGTTCTTTCCGAACAACGCGGTCGAGTATTTCGTTTCCTACTACGACTACTACCAGCCCGAAGCCTATGTGCCGTCGTCCGACACCTTCATCGAGAAGGACGCGTCGATCAACGACCACATCGAGCAGATGCGTCTGTCCGCGACCAAAGCGTTGCTCGAGCGCAAGGACGCGATCATCGTCACCACGGTGTCGTGCATTTACGGTCTCGGTAGCCCGGAAACCTATTTGAAGATGGTGCTGCACGTCGATCGCGGCGACAAACTCGATCAGCGCGCCTTGCTGCGGCGTCTGGCCGATCTGCAATACACCCGCAACGACATGGATTTTGCCCGGGCGACGTTCCGGGTGCGCGGCGATGTGATCGACATCTATCCGGCGGAATCCGATCTGGAAGCGATCCGCATCGAGCTGTTCGATGACGAGGTCGAGAGCATTTCCGCGTTCGACCCGCTGACCGGCGAAGTCATCCGCAAGATGCCGCGCTTCACGTTTTACCCGAAGAGTCACTACGTGACGCCGCGCGAGACCCTGCTCGACGCCATCGAGCACATCAAAGTCGAGTTGCAGGAGCGCCTCGAATACCTGCGCAGCAACAACAAACTGGTCGAGGCCCAGCGCCTTGAACAGCGCACGCGTTTCGACCTGGAAATGATCCTCGAACTGGGTTACTGCAACGGCATCGAAAACTACTCGCGCTACCTGTCCGGGCGCCCGGCCGGTGCCGCGCCGCCGACGCTGTATGACTATCTGCCGGCCGACGCCTTGCTGGTGATCGACGAATCCCACGTCAGCGTGCCGCAAGTCGGCGCGATGTATAAGGGTGACCGTTCGCGTAAAGAGACCCTGGTCGAATACGGCTTCCGCTTGCCTTCGGCACTGGACAACCGGCCGATGCGTTTTGACGAGTGGGAAGGGGTGAGCCCGCAGACCATTTTCGTCTCGGCGACCCCGGGCAACTACGAGGCCGAACATGCCGGGCGCGTGGTCGAGCAAGTGGTGCGTCCGACCGGTCTGGTCGACCCGCAGGTTGAAGTGCGTCCGGCGCTGACCCAGGTTGATGACCTGCTCTCGGAAATCACCAAACGCGTGGCGGTCGAGGAGCGGGTGCTGGTCACCACGCTGACCAAGCGCATGGCCGAAGACCTCACCGATTACCTCGCCGACCACGGTGTGCGCGTGCGTTATCTGCACTCAGACATCGACACGGTCGAGCGGGTCGAGATCATTCGCGATCTGCGTCTCGGCACCTTTGATGTGCTGGTGGGGATCAACCTGCTGCGTGAAGGTCTGGACATGCCGGAAGTGTCGCTGGTGGCGATTCTCGACGCGGACAAGGAAGGCTTCCTGCGTTCCGAGCGCTCGCTGATCCAGACCATCGGCCGGGCGGCGCGGAACCTCAATGGCCGGGCGATTCTCTACGCCGATCGCATCACTGGCTCGATGGAGCGGGCGATTGGCGAGACCGAGCGTCGTCGCGATAAGCAGATCGCCTTCAACCTGGAAAACGGAATCACCCCGAAGGGTGTGTTCAAGGACGTCGCCGACATCATGGAAGGCGCCACCGTGCCCGGCTCGCGCAGCAAGAAGCGCAAGGGCATGGCCAAGGCTGCCGAAGAAAGCGCCAAGTACGAAGCCGAACTGCGCTCGCCGAGCGAAATCACCAAGCGCATTCGGGCGCTGGAAGAGAAGATGTATCAACTGGCGCGGGATCTGGAGTTTGAGGCGGCGGCGCAGATGCGCGATGAGATTGCCAAACTTCGCGAGCGGCTGTTGGCGGTTTGATCTTCATCGTCTGACCGGGCCTCTTCGCGAGCAAGCCCGCTCCCACAGGGATTGATGGTGTACACAAAATGTGTGATCACCAAAGAAACTTGTGGGAGCGGGCTTGCTCGCGAAGAGGCCGGTCCAGACACCACAAAAATCAGTGAGCTTCCCCAGCCTTCAACCCCGCCGGCAATTTTCTGGTCAGCAAAATCGCCAGCATGCTGATCCCCAGCGCAATCCCGACAAAGTGAAACGCATCGTTATAGGCCATGATCAGCGCCTGCTGATGCACGATCTCGCTCATCTTGCCCAGCGCCGCGGTGTCGCTGCCAAACCGGTCGGTCATTGAGGCCATGCGTTCGGCCACTTGCGGGTTGGTCGGCACAATCGACTCACGCAGATAATCGAAGTAGGTCTTGGTTCGCGCATCCAAAAGCGTGGCGAGCAGGGCAATGCCGATCGCACCGCCAAGGTTGCGCAGGATGTTGAACAGACTCGATGCCGACCCCGCGTCCTGCGGCAGGATGTACGCCGTGGCGATCAGCGAAATGGTGACCATGATCAGCGGCTGACCCAGCGCGCGGATGATCTGGATCTGATTGAACTGCGGCCCGGCGAAATCCGGGTTGAGCACCCCCGAAGAAAAACTCGCCAGCCCGAACAAGCCAAAGCCAAGGGTGCACAGCCACTTCGGCGACACGAACTTCATCAGCTTCGGCACCAGCGGAATCAGGAACAGCTGCGGCACGCCCATCCACATGATCACTTCGCCGATCTGCAGGGCGTTGTAGTTCTGGATCTGCGCCAGGTACAGCGGCAGCAGATAAATCGAGCCATACAAGCCGACGCCCATGCCGAGGCTGGAAATGCTCGACAGGCCGAAGTTGCGATTGCGCAGAATGCCGAGGTTGATCAGCGGATTGGGTTTGGAAATCTGCACGATGACGAAGGTGATCAGGCTCAGCAGGGCAATGCTGCCCAAGGTCACGATCAGGTTCGATTCGAGCCAGTCCTTGCGATGGCCCTCTTCAAGAAAAACCTGCAGACAACCGAGGCCGACACCCAGCGTGAGAATCCCGGTGTAGTCGGTGCTTTTCAGCAGTTCCCAGTGCGCTTCCTTCTTTTCCAGCCCGTACATCAGCCCGGCGATCATGATCAGCCCCGGCGGGATGTTGATGTAGAAAATGTATTCCCAGCCCCAGTTTTCCGTGAGCCAGCCGCCGAGTGTCGGGCCGATGGAGGGGGCGAAGGTCGCGGTCATGGCGAACATCGCCATGCCTTTGGCGCGGTGGTGTTCGGGGAGTTTGATCAGGGTCAGGGTGAACGCCAGCGGAATCAGCGCGCCGCCGGTGAAGCCTTGCATGGCACGAAAGACGATCATGCTTTCGAGGCTCCAGGCCATCGAACATAGCAAGGATGAAATTAGAAAACCCAGCGACACCCACACCGCCAGCCGTCGCGCCGAGAGCAGCTGCACCAGCCACGCGGTCAGCGGGATCATGATGATTTCCGCGACCAGGTACGAGGTAGAAATCCACGAGCCTTCTTCCAGCGTCGCCGACAGCGCGCCCTGAATGTCCTTGAGCGAAGAGTTGGTGATCTGGATGTCGAGCACTGCCATAAAGGCGCCGAGCATCACGCTCATCACCGCGATCCAGTCCCGCCGGGTCGGTTCGCCGACCGGGCGGATCAGCGAATCACCGGCCATTGTCTGGGGCGTCTTTGATATTCACGGTGGCGGTGACCGACATGCCCGGGCGGATCTTGCCGTGCAGCGGGTTGTCGGCCTTGAACGTCAGTTTCACCGGAATTCGCTGCACGACTTTGGTGAAGTTGCCGGTGGCGTTGTCCGGCGGCAGCAGGCTGAACTGCGCACCGGAGGCGGCGAACAGGCTGTCGACCCGCGCTTCGATCGGCGTGTCACTGTAAGCGTCGAAGGTCAGCTCGGCTTTTTGTCCGGGGAGCATGCGGCCGATCTGGGTTTCCTTGAAGTTGGCCTGCACCCAGATGTCTTCATCGGGAACGATCGACAGCAGATAGGCGCCGGCCTGCACCACCTGGCCATTGCGTGCGGCACGCTGGCCGACCATGCCGCTAATCGGCGCGTGGATTTCGCTGCGGGTCAGGTTGAGTTCGGCTTGCGCCAGATCGGCGCGGGCGTTGGCGATCTGCGCGTCGAGGCGTTTGATCTCGGCGGTGAGTGCGTTGACCTGCTGGCGCTGGCTCTGTGCATCGGCCTGGGCCTTGGCCACTTGCGAGCGGGCGATATGGGCGTCAGCGGAAAGGGTGGTCACCCGCTCCTCGGAAACGTAACCGGGTTTGCGCAGGGTTTCGGCGCGCGACAAGTCGACCTGCGAGCGGCCCAGCGTGGCCTGCGATGCGGCGACTTGTGCGTCACTGGAGGCGATCAGACTGGCCTGCTGAGTCAATTTGCTCTGTGCCTGCAAACGCTCAGCTTCGCGAGTGGCGAGGGCGGCATTGGCGCGATCGACGGCCAGGCGGAAATCAGCGGGTTCAAGGCGCACCAGCAACTGGCCCTTTTCCACATGCTGGTTGTCCTGCACCAGCACTTCGTCGATGCGTGCGCTCAATTGGCTGGAAACGCGGGTGATCTCGCCCTGGACATAGGCGTTATCAGTGCTTTCATAAAACCGGCCCTTGAAAAACCAATGGGCGAAGAAGCCCCCGGCAATCAACAGAACCAGCAGCAGGAAAATAAACAGGCGACGCTTGAGTTGGGCAGGCATGAGGCAAACTGTAGTCGAGGAATTGTAAGGAAAGTTCTCTGCGGCTGAATCTGGCATACAGCCGATAAACGGTAAATGCCAACGGCTGATATTCGGCCCGTCACCACGGTCTATGGGCGTTACAGACGCAAACTTGGCTTAAATGCCCTGTCCGCTGGAGCGGGGCGGGTGTCGCCTGTTACCATTCGCGGCTTGATTGTTCTTTGCTTTTCATTCTTTTCGAGACATGCCATGACCACCGTCCGCACTCGCATCGCGCCATCGCCTACCGGGGACCCCCACGTAGGTACCGCTTACATCGCATTGTTCAACTACTGCTTTGCCAAGCAGCATGGCGGTGAGTTCATCCTGCGCATCGAAGACACCGACCAGTTGCGTTCGACCCGCGAGTCCGAACAGCAGATCTTCGACGCCCTGCGCTGGCTGGGTATCGACTGGAGCGAAGGCCCGGACGTTGGCGGCCCGCACGGTCCGTACCGGCAGAGCGAGCGTGGCGATATCTATCAGAAGTATTGCCAGCAACTGGTCGACATGGGCCACGCATTCCCGTGCTTCTGCACCGCTGAAGAACTGGACCAGATGCGCGCCGAGCAGATGGCGCGCGGCGAAACCCCGCGTTACGACGGCCGCGCGCTGCTGCTGTCGAAGGAAGAAGTCGCGGCCCGTCTGGCGGCTGGCGAACCGCACGTGATCCGCATGAAAGTGCCGACCGAAGGCGTCTGCGTGGTGCCGGACATGCTGCGCGGCGATGTCGAGATCCCGTGGGATCGTATGGACATGCAAGTGCTGATGAAGACCGACGGCCTGCCGACGTACTTCCTCGCCAACGTGGTCGACGACCACCTGATGGGCATCACCCACGTGCTGCGCGGCGAAGAGTGGCTGCCATCGGCGCCGAAACTGATTCTGCTGTACGAATACTTCGGCTGGGAACAACCGGAGCTGTGCTACATGCCGCTGCTGCGTAACCCGGACAAGAGCAAGCTGTCCAAGCGCAAGAACCCGACCTCGGTGACGTTCTACGAGCGCATGGGCTTCATGCCGGAAGCGATGCTCAACTACCTCGGTCGCATGGGCTGGTCGATGCCGGACGAGCGCGAGAAGTTCTCGCTGCAGGAAATGGTCGACAACTTCGACCTCAAGCGCGTGTCGCTCGGCGGGCCGATCTTCGACATCGAGAAACTGTCGTGGCTCAACGGTCAGTGGCTGCGTGACCTGCCGGTGGAAGAGTTCGCCGCACGCGTGCAGAAGTGGGCGTTCAACTCCGAATACATGATGAAGATCGCACCGCTGGTGCAGGGTCGCGTGGAAACCTTCAGTCAGGTTGCACCGCTGGGCGGCTTCTTCTTTGCCGGTGGCGTGAACCCGGATGCCAAGCTGTTCGAGTCGAAAAAGCTCTCGGGCGATCAGGTGCGTCAACTGATGCAACTGATCCTGTGGAAGCTGGAAAGCCTGCGGCAGTGGGAGAAGGACAACATCACCGCAACGATTCAGGCAGTGGTCGAATCCCTCGAGCTGAAATTGCGTGACGCGATGCCGCTGATGTTTGCCGCGATCACCGGGCAGGCCAGTTCGGTGTCGGTGCTCGATGCAATGGAAATCCTCGGCCCGGACCTGACCCGTTTCCGTCTGCGCCAGGCGATCGACCTGCTGGGCGGTGTGTCGAAGAAAGAAAACAAAGAGTGGGAAAAGCTGCTGGGCGCGATTGCCTGAGCACGTCTGACTCTGCAGTAACCACCGAAGGCCGGGATCGTTTGATTCCGGCCTTCGGCGTTTTTCCCCCGGATTTTCGGGGGGAGGGCGGTAAGTGATTGTTATGCCGACAAAAAACTTTGAAATTTTTCAAAAATAAGTTTGACAGGCTTTCGATACGCCCTTAAGATTCGCCCCGTCCTCAGCGATGACATCAACGATGAGGGGCTATAGCTCAGCTGGGAGAGCGCTTGCATGGCATGCAAGAGGTCGACGGTTCGATCCCGTCTAGCTCCACCAATTTACACTTCGAAGCCTGGCCACACCGGCTCCGAAGCGATCAACACTCAGCGTTGATCAGTTGTATAGAAGGGTTTGCGTCCCCTTCGTCTAGTGGCCTAGGACACCGCCCTTTCACGGCGGTAACAGGGGTTCGAGTCCCCTAGGGGACGCCAGTTTTACAGAAGTGATGTTGCAAGATGTCACTCCGCCGCGAGGCGAAAAATCCGGGGCTATAGCTCAGCTGGGAGAGCGCCTGCATGGCATGCAGGAGGTCAGCGGTTCGATCCCGCTTAGCTCCACCAATTTACAGTTCAAGGTCTGGCCACACCGGCCTTGAATCAGATCAGATCTCAGCACTGATCAGCTGTATAGAAGGGTTTGTGTCCCCTTCGTCTAGTGGCCTAGGACACCGCCCTTTCACGGCGGTAACAGGGGTTCGAGTCCCCTAGGGGACGCCACGATTACCCGCTCTGCGGGATTTATAAGGGTCATTCAATTATTGAATGGCCCTTTTGTTTGTCTGGCATTTGGCCAAATCTCCTTTTTCCTTACACTGTGCTTCAGACCAGCGGTCATATCCTCGACTTGCAGAATATTATTATGCGAATAATATTCTAGTCGTAATATTCGGAGGCAACGATGAACGATAAAAAAGCTCAAACCCGCGAACGCATCCTCAAGGCTGCCAGCGCTGCACTGATCCAGCGCGGTCCGGCAGATCCCAGCGTGGGCGAAGTGATGGGCGCCGCCGGCCTGACCGTCGGAGGTTTCTACGCGCACTTCGAAAGCAAGGACGCCATGATGCTCGAGGCGTTCAAGCAATTGCTGGGACGTCGACGCGACTTGATTGCCGACATGGACTCCGAGCTGACCGGCGAAGAGCGTCGCGCCTTGGTCGCTGCGTTCTATCTGTCGCGCAAGCATCGCGACTCCAGCGACGCCGCGTGTCCGATTCCGGCTTCGATCGGCGAGCTGGGACGTTTGCCGGAGTCGTTTCGCATCGCGCTGAACGAACACCTGGAACTGATGATTGCGCAGTTGGCGTCCAGCCCCGAGGACACCGACAAAGCACTGGCCGATGTGGCGTTGATGGTGGGTGGTCTGGCGTTGGCACGCGCGCTGGGCCCGGGCGATTTATCCGATCGATTGCTGCGCGCTGCCAAGTCGGCGGTGCGTTGACCTGAAGGCAACTCGCCTGAGGAGAGAGCGATGAACACGTTGAAGTGGGTTCGTGGCGTTAATGGCACCTTGGGCTGGATTGCACCGCAACGGGTAGCAAGCAAAATGCGTCAGGCGTTCATGACGCCACGTTCGCTGCCGCTGCGCGATTGGGAGCTGCCGCTGCTGGCGAGCGCCGAACGCATCACGCTGCGTTTCGGCCTGTCGGCGCTGCGCTGGGGCCAGGGACCGGCGGTGCTGTTGATGCACGGCTGGGAAGGGCGACCCACGCAGTTTGCAGCGTTGATCACCGCGCTGGTCGAGGCCGGTTACACCGTTGTCGCGCTGGACGGCCCGGCCCACGGCCGCTCACCGGGGCGCGAGGCCAATGTCGTGCTGTTCGCCCGCGCCATGCTCGAAGCCGCTGCGGAACTGCCACCTCTTCAAGCCGTCATCGGCCACTCGATGGGCGGCGCCAGCGCCATGCTTGCCGTGCAACTGGGCCTGCGCACCGAAACCCTCGTCAGCATCGCAGCTCCCGCGCGGATTCTCGGCGTGCTGCGCGGTTTTGCCCGCTATGTCGGCATGCCACCGCGGGCGCGCTCGGCGTTCATCCGACAGGTCGAGCAGGACGTCGGCATGCGTGCCGCGACCCTCGATGTCGCGCACTATCAACTGGATATGCCGGGCCTGATCGTGCATGCCGAGGACGACACCTTCGTCTCGGTCAAGGAATCGCAATTGATCCACGAGTCCTGGTTCGACAGCCGCCTGCTGCGCCTGGAAAGCGGCGGCCACCAGCGAGTGCTGGCCGACCCTCGGGTGGTTGATGGGGTGTTATCACTGTTGGCGGGGCGCAGCCTTCAGGCGCGGCAATCGGCCTGACATCCGTTACACTGCCCCGGTTGAATAATCTGACCGGGAGTGGGGCATGGGCTGGGATCGGGCAACGCCGTTCACCATTGATCTGCAAGTAGGCGCCGAGGACATCGACGGGCTGGGCCACGCGAACAACGCGGTGTACGTGACCTGGCTCGAACGCTGCGCCTGGCGCCACTCGCAGCGGCTGGGGCTGGATCTGGTCGAGTACCGGCGCCTGGACCGGGCGATGGCCGTGGTGCGCCACGAAATCGATTACCTGGCGGCGGCCTACGAAGGCGACGAGCTGCAACTGGCGACCTGGATCGTCGATTGGGATCAGCGCCTGAAAATGACCCGCCACTTCCAGCTGATCCGCCCCAGCGACAACGCCACTTTACTGCGCGCCCAAACCACGTTCGTCTGCATCGAACTGTCTACCGGCAAGCCCAAGCGCATGCCGGCGGAATTCATCGAGGGTTATGGCCCGGCGATCCAAAGTCCAGAAACAGTGCAGCTCTAATGTGGGAGCGAGCTTGCTCGCGAAAGCGGTGGGCCAGTGACGGTTGCATCAACTGATACACCGCTTTCGCGAGCAAGCTCGCTCCCACAGGAAAGAGTGTTGTTCTGCGGATTTGCGCGATATCCAGTAAACTGCCGCACGTTTTTTCTTCCTGAGTAGTGTTTTCCCCATGCAAATTGCCCTGGCGCCCATGGAGGGGTTGGTCGACGACATCCTGCGCGACGTGCTGACCCGCGTTGGCGGCATCGACTGGTGCGTGACCGAGTTCATTCGGATCAACGATCAGTTGCTCACCCCGGCCTACTTCCACAAGTTCGGCCCGGAGCTGCTCAACGGCGCCCGCACCCGTTCCGGTGTGCCGTTGCGCGTGCAATTGTTGGGCTCCGATCCGGTGTGCCTGGCGGAAAACGCGGCGCTGGCCTGCGAGCTCGGCTCGGAAGTCATCGACCTGAACTTCGGCTGCCCGGCCAAGACCGTCAACAAATCCCGGGGCGGGGCAGTGCTGCTCAAGGAGCCGGAACTGCTCAACAGCATCGTCGAGCACGTGCGTCGCGCCGTGCCGGCACATATCCCGGTCACCGCGAAGATGCGCCTGGGCTTCGACAGCCCGGACGGTTCGCTGGTCTGCGCCACTGCGCTGGCCGAGGGCGGCGCCGAGCACATCGTGGTTCACGCCCGGACCAAGGTCGATGGCTACAAGCCGCCGGCGCATTGGGAGTGGATTCCGCGGGTGCAGGACGTGGTCAAGGTGCCGGTGTTCGCCAACGGTGATATCTGGAGCGTCGAGGACTGGCGCCGCTGCCGCGAGATCAGTGGTGTCGAAGACATCATGCTCGGTCGCGGTCTGGTGTCACGCCCGGATCTGGCCCGGCAGATCGCTGCCGCGCGCGCCGGTGAAGAAGTGGTCGAGATGAGCTGGGCCGAGCTGCTGCCGCTGATTCAGGACTTCTGGCTGCAAGCCAAGGCGCAGATGACTGCACGCCAATCGCCGGGTCGCTTGAAGCAATGGCTGGCGATGCTGACGCGCAATTATCCCGAGGCCACCGAGCTGTTTACCGTGCTGCGTCGTGAGACAGAACCGGATCAAGTCTCGCGTTTGCTCGGTTTGCCAGTCGCCGAAGCGGCCTGAAAAAATCTTCAAATAATCTCTTGAAATCATTTTGGCGGTCCCTATCTAAGGGGTACGCGATGCCGAATTCGGGTCGCGGAGTCAAAAAACCTTGCTGATTGTTTTCAGGAGATTTGAACCATGAGTACTGCATTTTCCCTGGCACCACTGTTCCGTTCCTCGGTGGGTTTCGACCGTTTCAACGATCTGTTCGAAACCGCGCTGCGCAACGAGCCAGGCAGCACCTACCCACCCTACAACGTGGAAAAACACGGTGACGATCAATACCGCATCGTCGTAGCGGCAGCCGGTTTCCAGGAAGAAGACCTGGAGCTGCAAGTCGAGAAGGGTGTGCTGACCATCAGTGGCGGCAAGCGTGATGCCAACGAAGGCGTGACCTTCCTGCATCAAGGCATTGCCCAGCGTGCTTTCAAGCTGTCCTTCCGCCTGGCCGATCACATCGAGATCAAGGCCGCCGATCTGAGCAATGGTCTGCTGAGCATCGACCTGTTGCGGGTGATCCCGGAAGAAGCGAAAGCCAAGCGCATCCCGATCAGCGGAGCGCAAAAGCCGGCTCTGCAGTAAGGCCGAGTGAAAAAGGGCGCCAACGGCGCCCTTTTTTTGTGCTCGTCATTCGAGCATCTTTTTCAACGCCTCCAACGCCACCGGCCGACTGTGCAGATAGCCCTGATACAGATGGCAACCCAGCCCCTGCAGGAACGCCAGTTGCTCCGGCGTCTCGACACCTTCGGCAATCACCTCCAGTTCCAGGCTGCGGGCCATGGCGACGATGGCGCGGATGATCTCGGCGTCGTTGGGGTCGGTGGTCGCGTCGCGGATGAATGACTGGTCGATTTTCAGGGTGTCCACCGGCAAGCGTTTGAGGTAGGTCAGCGATGAATAGCCGGTGCCGAAATCGTCCATGGCGAAGCTCACGCCGAGTTTTTTCAGGCGGCGCATTTTGCTGATGGTGTCTTCCAGGTTCTGGATGACGATGCCTTCGGTGATCTCCAGTTTCAGCAGCGAGCATGGCAGACCGTGGCTGCTCATGCTGTGTTCGATGCGTTCGACGAAGTCGTTCTGGCGGAACTGGCGTGGGCTGATGTTCACGCACAGGCTGAAGTTGAGCGGATCGACCAGTTTCAAGGCAATCAGCTGTTTGAACGCCTCGCAGGCCTCGTCGAGGATCCAGGTGCCGACTTCCAGAATCAGACCGCTGTCTTCCAGCACCTTGATGAACTCGGTGGGCGATTGCGCGCCGAGTTCCGGGTGATTCCAGCGCACCAGGGCTTCGGCGCCAATGATGCGGTTGTCCCGCGCATCGACCTGCGGCTGGTAGTGCACGTTGAATTCGCCACGGGACAGCGCCAGACGCAGATCGGTCTCCATGCGCAGCCGTTCGCTGGCCGCCTTCTGCATGGTGTTGTGGTACATCTGCGTGGTGTTGCGCCCGGAGTCCTTGGCGCGGTACAGGGCAATGTCTGCGCGCTTGAGCAGATCGGTCGGGGTCGAGCCGTGATCGGGAATCAGTGCCACGCCGATACTCGGCGTCACTTGCAGGCGCTGGCCGTCGAGGAACATCGGCTCCGACAGCAGTTCGCGAATGGTGTCGGCCAGTTCCCGCACTTGTGCACTGACCTCGTTGCGCGTGCCTTCCAGACCGCTGAGCAGCACCACGAATTCATCGCCGCCGAGACGTGCAACCGTGTCTTCCATGCGCACGCTGGCTTCAAGCCGCGCAGTGACGATTTTCAGCACCGTGTCGCCGACCGGGTGGCCGAGCGAGTCGTTGATGTGCTTGAAGTGGTCAAGATCGAGGAACAGCAGCGCGCCGCGCAGATTGTGGCGCTTGAGCAGGGCGATCTGCTGGCTCAGGCGATCCATCAGCAGGGCGCGGTTGGGGAGGTTGGTCAGCGGGTCGTGATAGGCCAGGTGACGGATCTGCGCTTCAGCATTTTTCAGCAGGCTGACGTCGCGGGCGGTCAGCAGCAGGCATGCGGTTTCGTTGAGGGTGATCGGTTCGATCGACACTTCCACGGTCAGCAGTTCGCCGCGCTTGTTGCGCCCGAGCATTTCCTGATGATGCACGCGGCCTTTGATCTGCAGTTCGGCAAACAGCGCCGAGCGTTGTTTCTCTTCGGCCCAGATGCCGATCTGGTACACGGTTTTGCCCACCACTTCTTCCGCGCGATAGCCGGTGAGGCGGCAGAAACCGTCGTTGACCTCCAGATAACGCCCGGTGTCGCGCTCGGTGATGGTGATCGCATCGGGGCTGGAGTGAAACGCCTTGGCGAATTTCTCTTCGCTGGCCTTGAGTGCGGCTTCGGAGCGCTGCTGCTGGGTGATGTCGCGCAAAGTGGTGACGATGCACGGCTGATTGCCAACGCTGATCTGTCGGCTGGAAATCACACAGGTCAGTGACTGGCCGTCCTTGTGCTGGACGATGATCGCGACATTGCTCAGGCCCTGTTCGCGGATCACCCGCTCGATGCGTTGCAGGCTTTTCGCCGAGGCGTCCCACAGGCCGATGTCTTCGGCGGTGCGCCCGATCACGTCGGCGGCGCTCCAGCCGAAGGTCTGGGTGAAGCTGTTATTGATTTCGATGAACTCGCCGCTGTCCTGCCGCGTGACGCAGATCGGATCGGGGCTGACCTGGAACAACGTGGCGAATTTCTCTTCCGAGGCCACCAGACGTTGCTCGCGCTCGACCTGATCAGTGATGTCCAGCAAGGTCCCGGCCATGCGCAGCGGCGCGCCGTTCTCGTCGCGATAGAGGCGGGCGCGGCTTTCCAGATAGCGTGAGCTGCCATCCGGCAATTGCACGCGGTAGGTCAGCTGATAATTGCCCGCCGGGCCTTCGCGCAGGCTGCGGTAGGCGTCGCGCATGCTGTCGCGTTCTTCGCCGGGCACGCCTTCAAAGAACTCTTCGAACGACTCGTGAAACGGGATCGGCTCCAGCCCGTGCAGTTGCGCGGCCCGTGCCGAGCCATAGAGCATGCCGCTGGGGATGTGCCAGTCCCAGGTGCCGAGCTGCGCCGAGTCCAGCGCCAGATCGAGGCGTTCCTGGCTGTCTTTCAAGGCGTGTTCGGCGGCTTTGCGTTCGGTGGTGTCGAGAAACGTGCTGAGCAGATACGGCTGGCCTTCGAGTTCGACCTTCTGCGCGCTGAGGATGCCGTCATGAATCTGCCCGTTGCTGGCGCGGAACTGCACTTCCATGCTGATCAGTTCGCCCTTGGCCTTGGTCCTTTTCACCAGTTCTGCGCGTTGCTCCGGGTGCACCCACAGGCCCAGCTCCAGGGTGGTGCGGCCAATGGCGCTCTGTACCGGCCAACCGAACAGGCTTTCGAAATATTGGTTGGCCTCGGTGATCAGACCGTCTTCCTGGCGCGTCAGCAGCACCATGTTCGGGCACAGGTGAAAGAGTGTGGCGAAACGTTTCTCCGAGCTGCTCAGGGCCTGCTCGCGTTGGCGCTGGTGGGTGATTTCGCGAATCACCCCGATCATTCGAGGACGCCCCTGTTTGTCCGGTAGCAGACTGCCGCTGATTTCCAGCCAGTGCAGACTGCCGTCGGGCCAGCGGATACGGTGGTGCATCGCCTGTTCCAGCGGTGCTCCGGCAATCACCGCGTGGAATGCCCTGACAGTTTTCGCCCGGTCCTCGGGCGGCAACAGGTCGAGGTATTCCAGATCCTGCGGTAGCGGTTGCCGTGGATCGAAGCCGAACAGCGCCTGGGTGCCCCGTGACCAACTGATCTGCCCGCGCTCGATGTCCCAATACCAGGCACCGAGCCGGGCGCCGTTGAGCGCGGCGAGCAATTGCGGCGCACTCTCCCAGCTCTGCTCGGAACGTCGCGGATCAATGGCCTGAATACGCGGCATCGGCGGAATTCGGTCAACAGATTTGGGCATTGTTAACGGGCCTTGAGCTGATGGTGGCGTTAGGCACAGGGACAGCGGCTCTGTAGGAGTAGCACAAGTTAGCCCGGAGTCCCTGGCAGATCGATTTGCGCATCCAGCAAAGCCATGAAGGCCCTTGCTGCATTCGACAGCGTCCGTTCGGTGTGCACGATATAGCCTAGCTGGCGACTGAGCTGTATGCCCGGCAAAGGTATGCGCGCGACCTGTTCATCAAGCATGGTGCGTGGCAGAACACTCCAGGCCAGACCGATGGAGACCATCATCTTGATGGTTTCCAGGTAGTTGGTGCTCATGGCGATGTTCGGCGTCAGCCCTTGGGCTTCGAACAAACGTTGGACAATATGATGAGTAAAGGTGTTGCCTCCGGGAAAAACCGCCGGATGACCGGCAATATCCGCCAGACTCACCGCGCCGTTGCTGATCAGCGAATGCTCCGGCGCCACCACGAAATCCAGCGGGTCGTCCCACACCGGCGTGGCTTTGACCAGCGTGTGTGGCTCTGGCGCAAGAGTGATGACTGCCAGTTCAGCGCGGCCATGGAGAATTTCCTCGTAGGCCACTTCCGAATCGAGGAACTGAATATCCAGCGCCACTTGTGGGTAGCGGCGGGTGAATTCCCTCAATAGCGGCGGCAAACGGTGCAGGCCGATGTGGTGACTGGTGGCCAGGGTCAGCCGGCCGCTGACTTCGCCGGTCAGGTTGGTCAGGGCGCGGCGTGTGTCGTCCAGCACGTTGAGAATCTGGTACGCCCGGGGCAGCAGGGCGCGGCCGGCCTCGGTCAGACCGACTTCACGACCGAGTCGATCGAACAACCGCACCTTCAGTTGTTGCTCCAGTCCGGCGATGCGTTTGCTGATCGCCGGCTGCGTCAGATGCAGGCGTTCCCCGGCGCCGGAGAAGCTGCCGGTCTCGGCGATGGCGATAAAAGCATTGAGGTTGGCCAGATCCATGGTTCGTATTCCAGTTGGTTATCCAAAGCATAAAAAATATGAATTTGAGTTATTTAATGTAACGCCATAGGATCGGCCTCACAAGCCAAAGGGTTATTGATAAGCCCAAGGCATAGAAACAAGCTGATGAGGAACCGTCTGATGGCCGGCAAAACGCTCTACGACAAGCTCTGGGATTCGCATTTGGTCAAACAGCGCGACGATGGCTCGGCGCTGATCTACATCGATCGTCACATCATCCACGAAGTGACCTCGCCGCAAGCCTTCGAAGGCCTGCGTCTGGCCGGGCGCAAGCCTTGGCGCATCGATGCCAACATCGCGACCCCGGACCACAACGTACCGACCACGCCAGAGCGCAAGGGCGGCATCGAAGCGATTGCCGACCAGGTCTCGCGTTTGCAGGTTCAGACCCTCGATGACAACTGTGATGAGTACGGCATTGTCGAGTTCAAGATGAACGACATCCGTCAGGGCATCGTCCACGTGATCAGCCCGGAGCAGGGCGCAACCTTGCCGGGCATGACCGTGGTCTGCGGCGACTCGCACACCTCGACCCACGGCGCTTTCGGTGCCTTGGCGCACGGGATCGGCACTTCCGAGGTCGAGCACGTGCTCGCCACCCAGTGCCTGGTCGCGAAGAAAATGAAGAACATGCTGGTGCGTGTCGAAGGTCAGTTGCCATTCGGCGTGACCGCCAAGGACATCGTCCTCGCGGTGATCGGCAAGATCGGCACCGCCGGCGGTAACGGCCATGCCATCGAATTCGCCGGCAGCGCGATTCGCGATCTGTCCGTCGAAGGCCGCATGACCATCTGCAACATGTCCATCGAAGCCGGCGCCCGTGTGGGTCTGGTGGCTGCGGACGAAAAGACTGTCGAGTACGTCAAGGGCCGTCCGTTCGCACCGAAAGGCGCGCAGTGGGATCAGGCGGTTGAAGCCTGGAAAGATCTGGTCTCCGACGCCGACGCCAAGTTCGACACCGTGGTTGAACTCGACGCTGCGCAGATCAAGCCGCAAGTCAGCTGGGGCACCTCCCCGGAAATGGTCCTGGCCGTTGATCAGAACGTGCCGGACCCGGCGAAAGAGATGGATCTGGTCAAGCGCGATTCGATTGTCCGCGCCTTGAAATACATGGGTTTGACTGCCAATCAGGCGATCACCGACATTCAGCTGGATCGCGTGTTCATCGGTTCCTGCACCAACTCGCGTATCGAAGACCTGCGCGCTGCGGCCGTGATCGCCAAGGGTCGCAAAGTCGCTTCGACGATCAAGCAGGCAATCGTCGTACCGGGCTCGGGTCTGGTGAAGGCGCAGGCGGAAGCCGAAGGTCTGGACAAGATCTTCCTCGAAGCCGGTTTCGAATGGCGTGAGCCGGGTTGCTCGATGTGCCTGGCGATGAACCCGGACCGTTTGGAGTCCGGCGAGCATTGCGCCTCGACCTCCAACCGTAACTTCGAAGGCCGTCAGGGTGCCGGTGGCCGTACCCACCTCGTGAGCCCGGCCATGGCCGCTGCGGCGGCGGTGAACGGTCGTTTCATCGACGTTCGTGAATTGATCTAAAAGGAGCGCAGCATGAAAGCTTTTACCCAGCACACTGGTCTTGTCGCGCCTCTGGATCGTGCCAACGTCGACACCGACCAGATCATTCCCAAGCAGTTCTTGAAGTCGATCAAGCGCACCGGTTTCGGCCCGAACCTGTTCGACGAGTGGCGCTACCTGGATGTCGGCCAGCCGTATCAGGACAACTCCAAGCGCCCGCTGAACAAGGACTTCGTGCTCAACGCCGAGCGTTATCAAGGCGCCAGCGTGTTGCTCGCCCGTGAGAACTTCGGGTGCGGCTCCAGCCGTGAACACGCCCCGTGGGCGCTGGAAGAATACGGTTTCCGCAGCATCATCGCGCCGAGCTACGCCGATATCTTCTTCAACAACAGCTTCAAGAACGGCTTGTTGCCGATCATCTTGAGCGACGCTGAAGTCGATGAACTGTTCAAGCAGGTCGAGGCTAATCCGGGCTACCAATTGCAGATCGATCTGCAGGCGCAGACCGTGACCCGGCCGGATGGCAAGGTGTTGAGCTTCGAGATCGACGCGTTCCGCAAGCATTGCCTGCTCAATGGTCTGGACGATATCGGTTTGACCTTGCAGGACGGCGATGCGATTGCGGCGTTTGAGGCCAAACATCGTGTGAGCCAGCCGTGGTTGTTTCGCGACGCATGATTGATTCGAGATTGATGTAGTCAGGGCCGACCTCTTCGCGAGCAAGCCCGCTCCCACAGGGGAATGCATTTCAAATGTGGGAGCGGGCTTGCTCGCGAAGGCGGCAGCTCAAACAACACAAATGCCAGGAAATGACTATGACCAGCACCGCCCAGCACACCCAGGTTGTACAAAAGCAATTCGGTGAACAGGCCGCCGCCTACCTGAGCAGCGCCGTTCACGCTCAGGGCACTGAATTTGCGCTGCTACAGGCTGAACTGGCGGGGCAGGGCGCTGCTCGGGTGCTGGATCTGGGGTGCGGTGCCGGTCATGTGAGTTTTCATGTGGCGCCGCTGGTGAAAGAAGTGGTGGCCTACGACCTGTCGCAGCAAATGCTCGACGTGGTCGCCGCCGCAGCCGTTGATCGCGGTTTTGCCAATATCTCCACGGTCAACGGCGCCGCCGAGCGCCTGCCGTTTGCCGATGGCGAATTCGATTACGTGTTCAGCCGTTATTCGGCGCACCATTGGAGCGACCTCGGGGTGGCCCTGCGTGAAGTGCGGCGGGTGCTGAAGCCGGGTGGCGTGGCAGCGTTCATCGACGTGTTGTCACCGGGCAGCCCGTTGTTCGACACTTACCTGCAGAGCGTCGAAGTGCTGCGCGACACCAGCCACGTGCGCGATTATTCCGCCGGCGAGTGGCTACGGCAGGTCAGCGAGGCCGGGCTGCATACCCGCAGCACCAGTCGTCAGCGCCTGCGTCTGGAATACAGCAGTTGGGTCGAGCGCATGCGCACACCCGAAGTGATGCGCGCGGCGATCCGCCAGTTGCAGCAGTCGATGGGCAACGAAGTGCGCGAATATTTTGAGATTGATGCCGATGGCTCGTTCAGTACAGATGTATTGGTACTGTGGGCCGAGCGCTAAGAATTTTTCCGGGCGCGCCTGCGGGCGCTCCGACTGATGACATGAGGAAAGCATGAGCAAGCAGATTCTGATTCTCCCAGGCGACGGTATTGGTCCGGAAATCATGGCCGAAGCGGTCAAGGTGCTGGAGCTGGCCAACGACAAGTACAGCCTGGGCTTCGAGCTGAGCCATGACGTGATCGGTGGCGCGGCCATCGACAAGCACGGCGTGCCACTGGCCGACGAAACCCTCGACCGTGCCCGTGCTGCCGACGCCGTCCTGCTGGGCGCAGTGGGCGGCCCGAAATGGGACACCATCGAGCGTGACATCCGCCCTGAGCGTGGTCTGCTGAAAATCCGTGCGCAACTGGGCCTGTTCGGCAACCTGCGTCCGGCGATCCTCTACCCGCAACTGGCCGACGCTTCGAGCCTGAAGCCGGAAATCGTTGCCGGTCTGGACATCCTGATCGTGCGTGAGCTGACCGGTGGCATCTACTTCGGCGCGCCACGCGGCACCCGTACCCTGGAAAACGGCGAGCGTCAGTCCTACGACACCTTGCCGTACAGCGAAAGCGAAATCCGCCGCATCGCCCGCGTCGGTTTCGACATGGCCATGGTCCGTGGCAAGAAACTTTGCTCGGTGGACAAGGCCAACGTGCTGGCATCCAGCCAACTGTGGCGTGAAGTGGTCGAGCAGGTCGCCAAGGATTACCCTGAAGTCGAGCTGAGCCACATGTACGTCGACAACGCCGCCATGCAACTGGTGCGCGCGCCGAAGCAGTTCGACGTGATCGTCACCGACAACATGTTCGGCGACATCCTGTCGGACGAAGCCTCGATGCTTACCGGTTCGATCGGCATGCTGCCCTCGGCCTCGCTGGATTCGAACAACAAGGGCATGTACGAGCCTTGCCACGGTTCGGCGCCGGACATCGCCGGCAAAGGCATTGCCAACCCGCTGGCAACGATTTTGTCGGTGTCGATGATGCTGCGTTACAGCTTCAATCTGCACGACGCGGCCGATGCCATCGAGAAAGCCGTCAGCGTGGTTCTCGACCAAGGCTTGCGCACCGGCGACATCTATTCGGCCGGTTGTACCAAAGTCGGAACGCAGGAAATGGGTGACGCAGTAGTCGCCGCGCTGCGGAATCTGTAATCTCTCGGGCCCGCTGCGAAATTCAATACAAAGCAGCGGCCCACTTTTCAAGAAGGTGTAGTTGCGATGAAACGTGTAGGTCTGATCGGTTGGCGCGGCATGGTCGGTTCCGTGCTCATGCAGCGGATGCTGGAAGAGCAGGATTTCGATCTTATCGAGCCGGTGTTTTTCACCACTTCCAATGTCGGTGGCCAAGGCCCGTCCGTGGGCAAGGACATTGCTCCGCTCAAGGACGCTTACAGCATTGAAGAGCTGAAAACCCTCGACGTGATCCTGACCTGCCAGGGCGGCGACTACACCAGCGAAGTATTCCCCAAGCTGCGCGAAGCCGGCTGGCAGGGTTACTGGATCGACGCGGCGTCCAGCCTGCGCATGAACGATGACGCGGTGATCATTCTCGACCCGGTCAACCGCAAGGTCATCGACCAGCAACTGGACGCGGGCACCAAGAACTACATCGGTGGCAACTGCACCGTCAGCCTGATGCTGATGGGCCTGGGCGGTCTGTTCGAGGCCGGTCTGGTCGAGTGGATGAGCGCCATGACTTATCAGGCGGCCTCCGGTGCCGGCGCGCAGAACATGCGTGAACTGATCAAGCAGATGGGCGCGACTCACGCCGCTGTCGCCGATCAACTGGCCGACCCGGCCAGCGCGATCCTCGACATTGACCGTCGCGTGGCCGAAGCCATGCGCAGCGACGCGTACCCGACCGAAAACTTCGGCGTACCGCTGGCCGGCAGCCTGATCCCGTGGATCGACAAGGAACTGCCGAACGGCCAGAGCCGCGAAGAGTGGAAGGCCCAGGCCGAGACCAACAAGATCCTCGGCCGCTTCAAGAGCCCGATCCCGGTCGACGGCATCTGCGTGCGCATCGGCGCCATGCGTTGCCACAGCCAGGCGCTGACCATCAAGCTGAACAAAGACGTGCCGATCGCCGACATCGAAGGGCTGATCAGCCAGCACAACCCTTGGGTCAAACTGGTGCCGAACAACCGCGACATCAGCATGCAGGAGCTGAGCCCGACCAAGGTTACCGGCACCCTGAACGTACCGGTGGGTCGTCTGCGCAAGCTGAACATGGGGTCGCAATTCGTCGGTGCCTTCACCGTCGGCGACCAACTGCTGTGGGGTGCGGCCGAACCGCTGCGCCGCATGCTGCGGATCCTGCTGGAGCGTTGATCGCTTGAAGTCGTGAAAGAACCCGCGCCTTGTGAGAGGTGCGGGTTTTTTTATGCCTGAGGGTTCCCGGTGTCAGGTCTGGCGCCTTCGCGAGCAAGCCCGCTCCCACATTAGAACTGCGTTCCCCTGTGGGAGCGAGCTTGCTCGCGAAGGGGCCGGTGCAGACACTGCAGATTCCGACAGAAATTGCCTGCATGCCAGTCACCCGGTAAAGTGCCGCTCCCCCCGTTTCGCCAGAGGTAGAACCATGACCCAGACCCTTGATATTGCCGTCGTCGGCGCCACCGGTACTGTCGGCGAAACCCTCGTTCAGATTCTCGAAGAGCGCGACTTTCCGGTCGGCAACCTGCACTTGCTGGCGAGCAGCGAATCCGCCGGCAGTGCGGTGCTGTTTCGCAACAAGAACGTGCGCGTGCGCGAAGTCGACGAGTTCGATTTCAGCAAGGTCAAACTGGTGTTCTTCGCCGCTGGCGCTGCCGTTTCCCTGAGTTACGCGGCGCGTGCCCACGCGGCCGGTTGCTCGCTGATTGACCTGTCCGGTGCGTTGCCGGCCGAGCAGGCGCCGCAAGTGGTGCCGGAAGCCAACGCTGAGGTGCTCGCCGGTCTGAAAGCGCCGTTCCAGGTCAGCAGCCCAAGCCCTTCGGCCACTGCGCTGGCCGTAGTGCTGGCGCCGCTGCTCGATTTGATCGAGCTGCAATACGTCAATGTCACCGCCAATCTGGCCGTGTCCGCCCAGGGTCGCGAAGCCGTGACCGAGCTGGCCCGGCAGACTGCCGAGCTGCTGAACATGCGTCCGCTGGAGCCAACGTTCTTCGACCGTCAGATGGCCTTCAACCTGCTGGCCCAGGTCGGCACGCCCGACGCTCAAGGCCACACGCTGCTGGAAAAACGTCTGGTGCGCGAGTTGCGTCAGGTGCTGAAGCAGCCTTTATTAAAGATTTCCGCAACTTGCGTTCAAGCCCCGGTGTTTTTTGGCGATAGCTATAGCGTGACCTTGCAGTCAGCGAGCGCGGTCGACCTGGCAAAGGTCAACGCTGCGCTTGAGGACGCGCCCGGCATCGAGCTGGTTGAAGCCGGCGATTATCCGACCGCGGTGGGTGACGCGGTGGGGCAGGATGTGGTCTATGTCGGTCGGGTGCGCAGCGGCGTCGATGACCCGGCGGAACTTAATCTGTGGCTGACGTCAGATAACGTACGCAAGGGGGCAGCCCTGAATGCTGTGCAGGTCGCTGAATTGTTGATAAAAGACCTGCTGTAAAAGATACTTGGCAACAATTTGTCGACTGATTCTAGGTGAGCGCTATGCTTGCCCGGAGCACTTGATAACGTGTCACCCTCCGGGACTTTCCGGGGCATCAAAGAAATGATCGCGCGCGGCAGTCTGTCGTCGTCGCGCGCAATGCCTTACGGCAGCGGCAATCAACATCTTCTCGCTGGCCGAGGAACGTTCAAACAAAGGATGAGGCTATGGTTCAAGTTCGCAAACTGGTGTTAGCAATAGCGGCCGCCTCGGCGCTGTCCTCCGGTATGGCGCATGCCCTCGGGCTCGGGGAGCTGACCCTGAAGTCGACCCTGAACCAGCCGCTGGTGGCCGAGATCGAGCTGCTCGACGTCAAGGATCTCACCGCTGCAGAAGTGGTGCCAAGCCTGGCCTCGCCAGAAGATTTCGCCAAGGCCGGCGTTGATCGCCAGGCCTTTCTCAACGACCTGACGTTCACCCCGGTGCTCAACGCCAGCGGCAAGAGCGTGCTGCGCGTGACTTCGAGCAAGCCACTGTCGGAACCGATGGTGAAATTCCTCGTCCAGGTGATGTGGCCGAACGGCCGTCTGCTGCGCGATTACAGTGTGCTGCTGGATCCGTCGAAGTTCTCGCCGCAGACCGCTGACGCCGCCGCGCAACCGGCGCCGTCGCAGACCATCACTGCGCCGACCACTGGTGCCACGCACCCGACGCAATACACCACCACGCCGCGCGACACCCTGTGGGAAATCGCCGCGAAGGCGCGTACCGGCGGTTCGGTGCAGCAGACCATGCTGGCGATTCAGGCGCTGAACCCGGATGCGTTCATCGACGGCAACATCAACCGACTGAAAACCGGTCAGGTGCTACGTCTGCCGGATGCAACGCAAAGTGCCGCGCTGCCGCAGTCCAAGGCGATTGCCGAAGTGGCGGCGCAGAACGAAGCCTGGCGTCAGGGTCGTCGCTATGTAGCCAAGCCTGGCACCGGCCAGCAGCAGCTCGATGCCACCAAGCGTGGCCGCAGCAATGTCGGCACCGGGCAGAATGCCAAGGACAACCTGAGCCTGGTGTCTGCCGAAGGCGCCAAGGGTCGTGGCAAAGGCCCGGCAGGCGATGCCAAGGCTTTGAGCAACAAACTGGCGGTCACCCAGGAAAGCCTCGACACGACCCGTCGTGACAACGAGGAACTGAAAAGCCGCATGGCCGATCTGCAAAGCCAACTGGACAAGCTGCAGCGCCTGATCGAGCTGAAGAACAATCAACTGGCGAAGATGCAGGCCGAAGGCCCGGGCGCCGCGCCAGCCGCCACCGCTGCCGTACCGGCGATCACCGCCGAACTGGCCGCGACCCCGCCAGCCACCCCGGCAGAAGCGGCGCCAACGCCAGAGTCGGCGATCGCGCCACCGGTCGATACGCCTGCCGAAACGCCGGCGGTCGCGCCGAAGCCGGTTGTCGATGAGGATAAAACCTTCAACGAACTGCTGACCAATCCGATCCTGCTGGGTCTGATCGGTGGCGGTGCGGTGGTGCTGCTGCTTCTGCTGTTGCTGCTGGCTCGTCGCCGCAAAGCCCAGCAGGAAGCCGAGAAACACCTGCGCATGGCCCGCGCCCTGGCGGAAGAGCAAGAGTTCTCTGCCGAGCAGGATCTGCCGGAAAGCAGCTTCGAAGGCCTTGAAGTACCCGCTGCCAGCGTCAAGCTCAACACCGCGGCAGCTGCGCCAGCGCCAGCGCCAGCGGCAGTCGTGGCTCCGGTGGTGATGGCTGAGCCGATTGCCGCGCCATTGGTCGCGCCGGCCGCCGAGCGTTCCGATGACGTGCTGGACAAGGCTCAGTCGCACATCAACGCCGGTCGCCTGAATCAGGCCGCCGCGCTGCTCGAAGAGGGCGTCAGCCTCGAGCCGCAGCGCAGCGATCTGCGTCTGAAGCTGATGGAAGTCTACGGTCAGCAGGGCGACCGCGATGCATTCGTTGGTCAGGAGCGTCAGCTGGTGGCCAACGGCGATAACTTCGCCAAGGTCGAAGAACTGAAAAAACGCTTCCCGGCCATGACCGTCGTCGCGGTCGCGGGTCTGGCCGCAGCGGCGGTCGCCGCCGAACTGGACGCGCAATACGTCAAGGACCTGCTGCTCGACGAGCCAGAGGCGCCTGCACCTGAGCCTGCTCCTGCGGCAGACGACCTGGATAGCGCGTTCGACCTGAGCCTGGACGACCTCGACAACATCACCCCGGTTGAGCCTGCCCCTGTCGTCGCGCCTGAAGCGCCGGTAGAGCTGGACGAATTCCCGGCAGACGACGATCTGAGCTTCGAATCGGTGCTGCAACAGCAGACCGAGATCAAAGAGAACCTCGACGACCTGTCGGACTTCGACCTCGATCTGGATCTGGGTGCCGAGCCTGCGCCAGCCCCGGCGGCGGACCTGGCGGACGATGACTTCCTGCTGGATCTGGACGAAGGCGTGAAAGACCTGTCGCCGGTCGAGCCTGCGGTCGTCAACGAAGTGCCGCAGGACGATCTGGAGCTGCCGGCCGATTTCGATCTGTCGCTGGCCGACGAAATGGACAGCAACCCGGCGGCCGAGCCTGACGCATTCGCAGCGGAACTGAATGACGTCAACGCCGAGCTGGATCGCTTGTCGCAGAGCATTGCCGAGCCAACCTTCACCGAAAACGATGCGGCATTGGGTGGTGATCTGGGGGAAGACGATTTCGACTTCCTCGCCGGTACCGACGAAGCCGCGACCAAGCTCGATCTGGCTCAGGCCTACATCGACATGGGCGACAGCGACGGCGCGCGCGACATCCTCAACGAAGTGTTGACCGAGGGTGACGAAAAGCAGCGTGGCGAAGCCAAGGAAATGCTTTCGCACCTGGCGTGATTCGGCGGTAAACAAAACGGCAGCCCATCGAGGCTGCCGTTTTTGTTTGGGCTGGATTTTGTAGCGGCAGTGCTATCGCCATCGCGAGCAGGCTCACTCCTACAGTTGGAATGCGTTCTCCTGTAGGAGTGAGCCTGCTCGCGATTGGGCCGGAACTACCCATAGAGAATTCTGGCATCCCCGACTCACAGCCTTATAATGCCCGCCTTTGCACATCAGCAGGCTGTCCCACTTTGGCAAACATAGATAACCCGGTCGCCGAAATGGCACCCGACGGCTTTTACCGCGTCGCGCTTGGCGTTGAATACAAAGGTTCGCGCTACAGCGGCTGGCAGCGCCAGTTGACCGGCGTGGCCACGGTGCAGGAAGAACTCGAGAAAGCCTTGTCGAAAGTCGCCAACTCGCCGGTTTCACTGCAGTGCGCCGGGCGTACCGACGCGGGCGTGCATGCCTGCGGACAAGTGGTGCATTTCGATACGCAAGTCGATCGTTCGCTGAAAGCCTGGGTGATGGGCGCCAATATCAATCTGCCCCACGACATCAGCGTCAGCTGGGCGCGGGTGATGCCGGCGCATTTTCATGCGCGGTTCAAAGCCATCGCGCGGCGTTATCGCTATGTGATCTACAACGATCAGATTCGTCCGGCCCATCTCAACGAAGAGATCACCTGGAACCATCGCCCGCTCGACGTCGAGCGTATGGCCGAGGCCGCGCAGTATCTGATCGGTACTCATGATTTCAGTGCGTTCCGTGCCGGGCAGTGCCAAGCGAAATCGCCGATCAAGAAAATGCACCACCTGCGCGTGACTCGCCACGGCAAGATGATCGTTCTCGATATTCGCGCCAACGCCTTTTTGCACCACATGGTGCGCAACATTGCCGGTGTGCTGATGACCATCGGTGCCGGCGAGCGTCCGGTCGAGTGGATGAAGGAAGTCCTGGAGAGTCGCGAGCGCCGTTCCGGTGGCGTGACGGCGCATCCGTTCGGTCTGTATCTGGTGCAAGTCGAGTACCACGACGAGTTCCCGTTGCCCGAGCGTTTCATCGGGCCACATTTCCTTACGGGTTTCTCGGGCCTTGACGGCTGACGCCCCCGAACGCTTTTGTTACCATCCGGGACTTTCCCGGTTTTTGCCTTGAGGTTTTTATCGACATGTCAGCCGTTCGCAGCAAGATTTGCGGGATTACCCGCATAGAAGATGCGTTGGCAGCGGTCGAGGCGGGAGCCGATGCGATCGGTTTCGTGTTTTACGCCAAGAGCCCGCGGGCGGTAAGCGTGCAGCAGGCAAGGGCGATCATTCAGGCGTTGCCGCCGTTCGTGACCACCGTTGGCCTGTTCGTCAATGCCAGCCGCTGCGAGTTGGGGGAAATCCTCGATGCCGTGCCGCTGGATCTGTTGCAGTTCCATGGCGACGAAGTCGTTGCCGACTGTGAAGGCTGGCATCGTCCCTACATCAAGGCGCTGCGGGTCAAGGCCGGCGACGACATCGCGGCTGCCGTCGATGCTTATCCGAGCGCCAGTGGCGTGCTGCTCGACACTTACGTCGAAGGCGTGCCCGGCGGAACCGGCGAGGCATTCGACTGGTCATTGATTCCGCAAACGTTGAGCAAGCCGCTGATCCTGGCCGGTGGCCTCACCCCGGAAAACGTCGCCGACGCCGTAGCCCGGGTCAAACCTTACGCGGTCGATGTCAGCGGCGGGGTAGAAGCGAGCAAAGGCATCAAGGATCATGCGAAGATCCGCGCGTTCATCAATGCCGTACGTAGAAGCTCGCAGGGAGCGTCTACTTCGATGTGACGGCTGGCAGTCTGCCGCCGTCCATCAATGCACTTGCACAAAGCAGGCGAGGCTGAGGGTTTCTGGAGTTGCACGCAGGTCATGTTTCGCGCTGACCGCGGCGTTCCATCAATCATCGCCACACACATGAATTTAGCTGAAGGGCATACGCGGGGCTGCGAACCAGAGCGTTCGGGCCGCCGGTACTGGAGAAAAAAAGCATGAGCAACTGGTTGGTAGACAAACTGATCCCTTCGATCATGCGTTCGGAGGTCAAGAAGAGCTCGGTGCCTGAAGGTCTGTGGCACAAATGCCCGTCCTGCGAGGCTGTGCTGTATCGCCCTGAGCTGGAAAAGACCCTGGACGTTTGCCCCAAGTGCAACCACCACATGCGCATCGGCGCACGGGCGCGCATCGACATCTTCCTGGATGCCGAAGGCCGCAACGAGCTGGGTGCAGACCTGGAGCCGGTTGACCGTCTGAAGTTCCGCGACGGCAAGAAGTACAAGGACCGTCTGGTCGCAGCCCAAAAGCAGACCGGCGAAAAAGACGCGCTGATCTCCGTCAGCGGCACCCTGTTGGGTATGCCGGTGGTGGTGTCGGCGTTCGAATTCAGCTTCATGGGCGGTTCCATGGGCGCCATCGTCGGTGAGCGCTTCGTGCGCGCCGCCAACTACGCCCTGGAAAACCGTTGCCCGATGATCTGCTTCGCCGCCTCCGGTGGTGCGCGCATGCAGGAAGCGCTGATCTCGCTGATGCAGATGGCCAAGACTTCGGCCGTGCTCGCGCGTCTGCGTGAAGAAGGCATTCCGTTCATCTCGGTGCTGACCGACCCGGTCTACGGCGGCGTTTCCGCCAGTCTGGCGATGCTCGGCGACGTGATCGTCGGTGAGCCGAAAGCCCTGATCGGCTTCGCCGGTCCGCGTGTGATCGAGCAGACCGTGCGTGAAAAGCTGCCGGAAGGCTTCCAGCGCAGCGAGTTCCTGCTGGAGCATGGCGCGATCGACCTGATCATTGATCGTCGTGAATTGCGTCCACGTCTGGGCAATCTGCTGGCGCAACTGACCGGCCAGCCGACTCCGACCTACGTCGCCGCTCCTGTCGAGCCAATCGTCGTTCCACCGGTGCCTGCCAACGTATGACCGAGCGTACCCTTGGCGAGTGGCTCGCCTACCTTGAGCAGTTGCATCCATCGGCCATCGACATGGGGCTGGAGCGTTCGCAACAGGTAGCGTCCCGCATGGGGCTGGGCCAGCCGGCGCCTCGGGTGATTACGGTTACCGGCACCAACGGCAAGGGTTCGACCTGCGCTTTCGTGGCTTCGTTGCTGCGGGCGCAGGGCCTGAGCGTGGGTGTCTACAATTCTCCGCACCTGCTGCGTTACAACGAGCGGGTGCAGCTCAATGGCGTCGAAGCCACTGACGCACAGCTGTGCGAAGCTTTCGCTGCGGTCGAGGCCGGGCGTGGCGACACTTCCCTGACTTACTTCGAAATGGGCACCCTGGCGGCGTTCTGGCTGTTTCAGCAGGCAAAACTTGACGCTGTGGTGCTGGAAGTCGGTCTGGGCGGGCGTCTGGACACGGTCAACGTGGTGGATGCCGATATCGCGCTGGTCACCAGCATTGGTGTCGATCATGCCGAGTACCTGGGTAATACCCGCGAGTCCGTGGCTTTCGAGAAGGCCGGGATTTTCCGCCAAGGCAAGCCTGCGCTGTGCGGCGACCTGAATCCTCCGCAACCTCTGCTCGACAAGGTTCGCGAGCTGGCGTGCCCGCTCTCTCTGCGCGGGCGCGACTTCGATCTGGGAATCACCGATCACAACTGGCAATGGCGCGGCACTGACGCACAGGGTCAGGCGGTCGAATTGCATGATTTGCCGCTGCTCGACCTGCCGATGGAAAACGCAGCGCTGGCATTGCAGGCGTATCTGCTGCTCGGTTTGCCGTGGAATGCGTCGCAAATTGTTGCGGCCTTGCAGGCCACTCGCGTGGTCGGCCGGCTGGATCTGCGCTCGTTCGAGTTCAACGGCAAGCGCCTGAACCTGCTGCTGGACGTGGGGCATAACCCGCACGCGGCGGAGTATCTGGCGCGACGTCTGGCCAGCCGGCCACCGGTGGGCAAGCGTCTGGCGGTGTTCGGCCTGTTGGCGGACAAGGATCTGGATGGTGTTGTCGGCGAATTGAATGCTAGTGTCCAGCACTGGGCGGTAGCGCCGCTGGATTCGCCGCGTGCGCGTCCGGTCAGTGAATTACACGCGGCGTTGCAGAACCTTGGCGCCTCTGTCACGTCCTATGACAGTGTCGCGGCTGCGCTGGAAGGGCAGTGCGAGATCGCAACCAGCGACGACGAGATTCTGTTGTTCGGATCATTTTATTGTGTCGCCGAGGCCCTTGAATGGCTGGCCCGGCGCTCCACGGAGGAAGCGGCAAATGGCTTTGCTGGATAAAGCGTACAAGCAGCGCATGGTTGGTGCCCTGGTGCTGGTGGCGCTGGCGGTGATTTTCCTGCCGATGCTGTTTTCCCGTCAGGACGAGCAGCGCCAGGTCACGGTCGATGCACCGGCTGCGCCGCAAGCACCTGCCGTGCCGCAAGTGCAGCTTGAGCCGGTAGCCGTGCCCGAGCCGCAAGCACTGCCGCAGGAACCGGTCCCGAGTGATGACGAAGTGGCCGAGCAATCGGCGCCGTCGATGCCGATTGCCCCAGCACCAGCACCAGCACCGGCTCCGGTAGCCAAACCGGTTGCGCCCGCGCCAGTCGCCAAGCCTGCTCCGGCGCCGGCCCAGCCGATTGCTGCCGCTCCGGCCAAGCCTGACACCACACAAAGCCGCGTCGACGCCAACGGTCTGTCGGTCAGCTGGTCGGTGCAACTGGCCAGTCTGTCGAGTCGCGCCAGCGCCGAAAGCCTGCAGAAAACCCTGCGCAGCCAAGGCTACAACGCCTACATCCGTTCCGCCGATGGCAAGAATCGGGTGTTCGTCGGCCCGCTGATCGAGCGCGCCGAAGCCGATCGTCTGCGTGATCTGTTGGGTCGTCAGCAGAACCTCAAGGGTTTTGTCGTGCGCTTCCAGCCAGAGCGTGGCTAAAAACTATCGTCCGGATTGAAATGCACTGACAATCGCAGCTTACCGACAGCGGTGCGCTCTGCTAAAATGCGCCGCCTTATCCGTCTGTAGGCTGCACTGTGCCATTTACCATGGTTGACTGGGCGATTGTTGCAATCATCGCCATCTCCGCTTTGATCAGTTTGAGCCGCGGCTTCGTCAAGGAAGCATTATCGCTGGTGACCTGGATCATCGCAGGAGCTGTTGCCTGGATGTTCGGTGGCTCACTGTCCGAGTACCTCGCCGGATACATCGAAACCCCATCGGCTCGCGTGATCGCGGGCTGTGCCATCATGTTTGTCGCCACACTGATCGTGGGCGCAATGATCAATTATCTTATCGGCGAGTTGGTGCGCGTGACCGGGTTGTCCGGCACCGACCGATTCCTGGGCATGGCCTTCGGCGCGGCGCGTGGCGTGTTGCTGGTGGTCGTGGCAGTCGGGCTGTTGAGCCTGGGGCCGGTACAGCAGGACGGGTGGTGGAAAGAGTCACAGCTCGTGCCAAAGTTTCTATTGGTCGCCGATTGGTCCAAAAACCTGATTCTCGGGTGGAGCAGTCAGTGGCTTGCCAGCGGAATCAGCGTACCCGCTGATATTCCGTTCAAGGAGCAACTCTTGCCGTCGGCCAAAACGCCTCAGTGAGTGTTGTTCAGTTCAGATCCATTAAGTAGGGGTTGCGTCGCATGTGTGGCATCGTCGGTATCGTCGGTAAGTCGAACGTCAATCAGGCGCTGTATGACGCGCTAACCGTGCTCCAGCACCGCGGCCAGGACGCTGCCGGTATCGTGACCAGCCATGATGGCCGGTTATTCCTGCGCAAGGACAATGGCCTGGTGCGTGACGTGTTTCAGCAGCGTCACATGCAGCGCCTGGTCGGCCACATGGGTATCGGTCACGTCCGTTACCCGACTGCCGGCAGCTCGACCTCGGCCGAAGCGCAGCCGTTTTACGTCAACTCGCCGTACGGCATCACCCTGGCGCACAACGGCAACCTGACCAACGTTGAACAGTTGGCCAAGGAAATCTACGAATCCGACCTGCGTCACGTCAATACCAGTTCCGACTCGGAAGTATTGTTGAACGTGTTCGCTCACGAGCTGGCCCAGCGCGGCAAGCTGCAGCCGACCGAAGAGGATGTATTTGCCGCTGTGACCGACGTGCACAACCGTTGCGTCGGCGGTTACGCGGTGGTGGCGATGATCACCGGTTACGGCATCGTCGGTTTCCGTGACCCGCACGGCATTCGTCCGATCGTGTTCGGCCAGCGTCACACCGACGAAGGCGTCGAGTACATGATCGCTTCCGAAAGCGTTTCGCTGGACGTGCTCGGTTTCACTCTGATTCGCGACCTGGCCCCGGGCGAAGCGGTCTACATCACTGAAGACGGCAAGCTGCACACTCGTCAGTGCGCGACCAACCCGTCCCTGACCCCGTGCATCTTCGAGCACGTCTACCTGGCGCGTCCGGATTCGATCATCGACGGTGTGTCGGTGTACAAGGCGCGTCTGCGCATGGGCGAGAAACTCGCCGAGAAGATCCTGCGCGAGCGTCCAGAGCACGACATCGACGTGGTCATCCCGATCCCGGACACCAGCCGCACCGCCGCGCTGGAACTGGCGAACCACCTGGGCGTGAAATTCCGCGAAGGCTTCGTCAAGAACCGTTACATCGGCCGGACCTTCATCATGCCGGGCCAGGCGGCGCGCAAGAAGTCGGTTCGCCAGAAGCTCAACGCGATCGAGCTGGAATTCCGCGGCAAGAACGTGATGCTGGTCGACGACTCGATCGTACGCGGCACCACCTGCAAGCAGATCATCCAGATGGCTCGCGAAGCCGGCGCGAAAAACGTCTACTTCTGCTCCGCGGCTCCTGCCGTACGCTTCCCGAACGTTTACGGCATCGACATGCCGAGCGCTCACGAACTGATCGCGCACAATCGTTCGACTCAGGACGTGGCGGATCTGATCGGCGCTGACTGGCTGATCTATCAGGACCTGCCTGACTTGATCGAAGCGGTCGGTGGCGGCAAGATCAAGATCGAAAACTTCGATTGCGCAGTGTTCGACGGCAAGTACGTCACCGGCGACGTCGACGAGGCTTACCTGGACAAGATCGAGCAGGCACGCAACGATGCCTCGAAGGTCAAGACCCAGGCGGTCAGTGCGATCATCGATCTGTACAACAACTGAGTTTCTACCGGCCCTGAGGGGCCGGTTTTGTATCTGGCAAAAGACTTTCATTTATTCAGAACAGGGCAAGGAGTGACAGCATGAGTCAGGAATGGGATGCCGGTCGGCTGGACAGCGACCTCGAAGGCGTAGCGTTCGATACCCTGGCCGTACGTGCCGGTCAGCACCGTACGCCGGAAGGCGAACACGGTGATCCGATGTTCTTCACTTCCAGCTACGTGTTCCGTACCGCTGCCGACGCGGCTGCGCGGTTTGCCGGGGAAGTGCCGGGCAACGTTTACTCGCGCTACACCAACCCGACCGTGCGCGCGTTCGAAGAGCGTATCGCCGCGCTGGAAGGCGCCGAACAAGCGGTCGCCACCGCCACGGGCATGGCCGCGATCATGGCTGTCGTGATGAGCCTGTGCAGCGCCGGTGATCACGTCCTGGTGTCGCGCAGCGTGTTCGGCTCGACCATCAGTCTGTTCGAGAAGTACTTCAAGCGTTTCGGTGTGCAAGTCGACTACGTGCCGCTGGCCGATCTGTCGGGTTGGGATGCGGCGATCAAGCCGAACACCAAGCTGCTGTTCGTCGAGTCGCCGTCCAACCCGCTGGCTGAGCTGGTGGATATCGCCGCGCTGGCGGAAATCGCTCACGCCAAAGGCGCGATGCTGGTGGTCGACAACTGCTTCTGCACGCCTGCCTTGCAGCAGCCGCTGAAACTCGGCGCGGACATCGTCGTGCACTCGGCGACCAAGTTCATCGACGGTCAGGGCCGTTGCATGGGCGGTGTGGTGGCTGGTCGCAGCGAGCAGATGAAAGAAGTTGTCGGTTTCCTGCGCACCGCCGGGCCGACCCTGAGCCCGTTCAACGCCTGGATCTTCCTCAAGGGCCTGGAAACCCTGAATCTGCGGATGAGGGCGCACTGCGCCAACGCCCAGCAACTGGCCGAATGGCTGGAGCAGCAGGACGGTATCGAGAAGGTTCATTACGCCGGTCTCAAGAGCCATCCGCAGCACGAACTGGCCCAGCGTCAGCAGAAGGGCTTCGGTGCGGTGGTGAGTTTCGAGGTCAAGGGCGGCAAAGAGGGCGCGTGGCGCTTTATCGACGCCACTCGCTTGATCTCGATCACCGCCAACCTCGGTGACAGCAAAACCACCATCACCCATCCGAGTACCACCTCCCATGGCCGTCTGGCGCCACAGGAGCGGGAAGCCGCAGGGATTCGTGACAGCCTGATCCGCATCGCGGTCGGTCTGGAAGACGTGGCGGACCTGCAGGTCGACCTGTCGCGCGGTCTGGCGGCGTTGTGATCGAATTGTCTACTCCGAAGGCGGGCACCCATGGCCGCGTGGCGCTGGTCACCGGTGCCGCGCGTGGCATCGGTCTGGGTATTGCTGCCTGGCTGATCAGCGAAGGCTGGCAAGTGGTGCTGACCGATCTGGATCGTGTGCGCGGTTCGAAAGTGGCGAAGGTGCTGGGCGAGAACGCCTGGTTCATCGCCATGGACGTGGCGGATGAGAGCCAGGTCGCGCTGGGTGTCGCCGAAGTGCTTGGGCAGTTTGGTCGTCTCGATGCGTTGGTGTGCAACGCGGCGGTGGCTGATCCGCACAACATCACGCTGGAAAGTCTTGATCTGGCTTACTGGAACCGGGTGCTGGCGGTCAATCTCAGTGGGCCGATGTTGCTGGCCAAACATTGTGCGCCGTATCTGCGCGCGCATAACGGCTCGATCGTCAATCTGGCCTCGACCCGTGCGCGGCAGTCGGAGGCTGATTCCGAGGCGTATGCGGCGAGCAAGGGCGGCTTGTTGGCGTTGACGCATGCGTTGGCGATCAGTCTCGGGCCGGAGATTCGCGTCAATGCGGTCAGCCCAGGCTGGATCGATGCACGGGATCCATCCGCACGACGCGCCGAGCCGCTGGCCGATGCCGATCATGCGCAGCATCCGGCGGGCAGGGTAGGGACGGTCGAGGATGTGGCGGCGATGGTGGCGTGGCTGTTGTCGCGCAATGCCGGGTTTGTCACCGGGCAGGAATTCGTCGTTGATGGTGGCATGACCAAGAAGATGATTTACACCGAGTAGATCGCGTTCTTCTCCTGAATTTGCGTCAAATGGGCTGCCGTCTTCGCGAGCAAGCTCGCTCCCACATGAGGAATGCATTTCCCTGTGGGAGCGGGCTTGCTCGCGAAGGCGGTCTCGCAGGTGGAAAGCAATTTTGTCTTTTTCAGAAAAACTTCAATCCTGCTATTGACTTAGGTTCGCTACCTGCGTAAATTTCGCGGCCTCGGAGATGCAAACGGGTGATTAGCTCAGCTGGGAGAGCGTCTGCCTTACAAGCAGAATGTCGGCGGTTCGATCCCGTCATCACCCACCACTCCCCGAGAAACTTGCGCAAGCAAGAGGTAGGCTGAAAGTGCCTCCACCGACGCGCAGCGGTAGTTCAGTCGGTTAGAATACCGGCCTGTCACGCCGGGGGTCGCGGGTTCGAGTCCCGTCCGCTGCGCCATATTTTACGAGTCAGGCATTGTCTGGTTCGCGATTGAAAAGCACCGAAGCTTTCAGTCAAAACGAGTTACTTGAGCGCAAGCTCAAAGCGATACGCAGCGGTAGTTCAGTCGGTTAGAATACCGGCCTGTCACGCCGGGGGTCGCGGGTTCGAGTCCCGTCCGCTGCGCCATATCTGTTTCAAGGACCACTGAACGCCTTGAAACACCGAAAGCAACCGTTGGTTGTTTCGGAATCGATAGCAAAGGCCCTGGTCGAAAGACCGGGGTTTTTTGTGTCTGAAATTTGCTATTTCCCTCCTTTTCCTCCTGCCCACACCCTGACTCCAATACAAATTCCCTTGTGGGAGCGGGCTTGCTCGCGAAAGCGGTATGTCAGTTAAAAATGGGCTGCCTGACACCACACCTTCGCGAGCAAGCCCGCGCCCACAGTGGGTTGCCGGTTTGCCCGGCGATCTGCTGCGGTGCCACGTCGCATTGATTTTTTGATTCTTTAGTCAAATTTTTGTAACTGGTTGTTTGCCGGACGCTCAGAAACCTTTAAAGTTAACCTTTCGGTCAGCTTTGCACTGTCAACACGCCCTTTGTTTAGCCAAGAAGGGCTTCTGCAAGACTCGAGATTCCCAGTAGATAACCAAAAGGGCGGACACATAACCGCCCAGAGGATGATCCATGTCCAACCGTGATATATCCCGGCGCTCGTTCCTCCAGGGCGGGCTGGTGGCGGGTGTGAGCGTCACGCTCACGCCGCTCAGCAGTCAGGCGCTGGCTGCCTTGATGGAAAACAGCGTAACCGTGCCGTCCGAAAAGTGGCTCGGCCACAACGGCAAGGCACGTCAACGTAACGACGCCCTGTCCAAGGTCTGCGGCAGCAAAGTGTTTGCCCGCGACATTCGCTCCAAGGACATGCCGGGCTGGCCTGAACAGCAAGGCCACGCCATGCTGCTGAAAACCATCAAGGCTGACCGTATCTACGCCGGTTACGACCTGTCGTGGCTTGGGGCCGACTTGCAACCTGACCGTATCGTCACCGCTGCCGATCTGGACAAGGACGGCATCGTCTTCCCGGAAGAGCACGCGCCGGACCCATTGCTGCCGGAAGGCAAAGTGCCGATGTTCATCGGTCACCCGGTGGCGATCCTGATCTGGAACGATTTCGAGCGTTTCCGCCAGGCCAAGAACAAACTCAAATTCAATGACAAGGCGATTCGTTACGGTGCCCAGGTGCCGTACTACGAAGGCGACCCCTATGGCAGCTTCCGCTACGTGCGTGTGGGCGGCCCGACCTCGGCCGACGAAGACGAGTTCGCCAGCCTCAAGGACTCGATCCTGTTCCCGATGCTGAAGAACCGTCGCCCGGTATGGAATTCCCAGCCGAACCTGCACGGCAACCTGACCGAGCGCGGCCTGTTCTACGCCGATCGCATGAAGCAGCAGATCGACACGCCACCGGACAACTGGCTGGTGTTCGACGAGCGTTACAAAACCCCGTCGATCGAACCGGCCGCCATGGAGCCAGACAACGGTAATGGCTGGTACGACCCGAAAACCAAGACCCTGCACTTCGTGGTCGCCACTCAGTGCCCGCTGGAAGCCGCGACCGAAACCGCGAAAATGATCGCGCCATCGCGCTTCGGCCTGGCGAACCTGAACATGCACCCGGGCTACACCGTGGGCTACGGTTCCAAAGACCACAACATCTTCGTCTACTACGCGGCCCTCGCTGCGCTGTATGGCGCCGGTGTGCCGATCCGTCTGGCCAATGACCGCTACGAGCAGTTCCAGAGCGGCATCAAGCGCCACCCGTTCGACATCCGCTACCAACTGGCGGTGGACAAGAACGACTACAGCTTTAAGATTTTCCGTGCCGAGATGAGCGTCGACGGTGGCGGTCGTATCAACTACAGCCCGTCGGTAGCGGCAGTGGGTGCCACGGCGGCGCAGTCGATCTACTACATGCCGCAGAACGATCTGCAGGTCACCGCTTACCACTCGCGCGGTGTTGAAGCGGGTTCGATGCGCGGTTATGGCACCCTGCAAAGCATGGCCTCGACCGAAATGATGGTCGACGAAATCGCCAATCGCCTCGGTGTCGACGCGATTGATCTGCGTCGCAAGAACGCCCTGCGTTCGGGCATGAAAAACACCCAGGGCGCGATTCCGGCCGGTGCTCTGCGTCTGCACGAGATTCTCGACAAGGCCTCGGTGCACGAAGTCTGGAAAAACCGCGACGCGATCAAGAAACAGCGCGAAGCCGCCGACCCGGACAACTGGTACGGCGTGGGTTTCGCGATTTGCCAGAAAGACTTTGGCACCGGCTCCGAAGCGCCGATGGCCAGTATCGAGTTCACCGCCGAGGGGCGCATCACCCTGCGTCACATCGGTATCGAAATCGGCACTGGCATGTCCACTTCGCAAGCGCTGGTCGTGGCGGATTTCCTCGGCAGCCCGGCACACGACGTCAAGACCGGCGAAACCGAATGGAAGGAAATGCAGCTGATCACCAGCGGCAACCCTTACATCATGAGCCAGGCCGAGCAGGACAACCTGCTGCGCAACCCGCGCTGGGTCGGCAAGCTGGCCTCGGCATCGTCCGCGACCAACTCGGCTTACTATTTCAGCCACGCCACCCGTGAAGCGGCGCGCGTGCTGTTCAACAACGGTTTGTGGCCGGCGGCCATGGAAATCTGGCGCCAAGGGCCTTACGGCGGTCAAGCCAACCCTTATGTCGTGCGTCGTGAAGATGCGCATTGGGTCGACGGCAAACTCACTGCCAACGGTATGCAGCCATTGAGCTTCGAAGAGCTGGCCAAGCATGCTCACGAGCGTGGTCTGGTGACCGGTGCCACCGTTCACGCATTCAACCGCTGGAGCTGGGCCGAGGCCGAATACAGCATCGACGGCGTGCGCGAGCGTCTGCCGCTCGACGGTCTGGCAGTGAAGTACGGTGATGGCGCGCCGAAGGCGAAGAAAGCGCTGATGAGCACAGCGGGTTTCCACCTGCTGGATCGTCAGAACATCAACTACCCGGTGGTCCAGTTGAACAACGCTGCTGTGACTTACTACAGCCCGGTGGCGACGCTGGTAGAGCTCAAGGTCAACAAAGGCTCGGCGGAAGTCGAAGTGCTCAACCACCATTCGTGGGTCGAGTGCGGTCGGGTGCTGGTCGAAGAACTGGTCAAGGGCCAGCTCGAAGGCGGGATCGCCATGGGCATTGGTCACGCGCTGATGGAAGAGATGCCGCTGTACGAAGGCGGGCCGGGGGAGGGGGACTGGAACTTCAACCGTTATCGCCTGCCGATGGCCCGTCACGTGGCGGTGTGGAAGCAGACCGCGGAGATTCTGCCGCCGCTGTCGCCAAGCGATCCGTCCAAAGGCATCGCCGAAGTGGTGATGATCCCGGTGGTCGGTGCCATCGGTAACGCCGTGGCGCACGCCATCGGTAAACGTGTTCGCGATCTGCCAATCACTGCTGCGCGCATCAAGGAGGCCCTCAATGGCTAACCGTCCGCTTCAACTGACCCTCAATGGTCAATCCGTCGGCCCGGTGGACATCCCTGATGACCTGCCGATGATCGACTATCTGCACGAATACAAGAACCTCACCGGTTCGCGCCTGGGCTGCGGCCAGGGCATCTGCCATGCCTGCGTGGTGATCGTCGACAACCCGGACGGCACCAGTGAAGAGGTGCGCACCTGCATCACTGGCGCGCATTACTTCGAAGGCAAGAAAGTCCGCACCATCGAAAGTCACGCCAAGCGTGATGAGAGTGGTCAGGTCACCGAGCTGAACCCGATCCAGCAGCGCTTCGTCGACGAATTCGCCTTCCAGTGCAGCTACTGCGCGCCGGGCTTCGTCAACGCCGCGACGGTACTGGTAGAGAAGCTGCAGCGCCAGCCGATCGTCAAAAGCCAACTGGAAAAAGTCATCGAGGACAGCCTCGGCCACCATATCTGCCGTTGCACCGGGTACGTGCGTTACTACAACGCCACGCGCAACGTGCTGACCGATCTCGGCCTGGTCAAGGAGGGTTGAGCATGAAGCATCTATTGACCCGCCTGACCCTGGCGGTCGGGCTGGCTGCACCGGTGTTGTTTGCTCACGCTGATGATCAGGTCAAGCGCGGCGAATACCTCGCTCGCGCTGCCGACTGCATGGCGTGCCATACCGCACCCGGCGGTGCGCCGTTTGCCGGCGGGCTGCCGATCGTCTCGCCGTTCGGCACGATCTACGGCACCAACATTACCCCGAGCAAAGAGCACGGCATCGGTCTGTACAGCGATGACGAATTCTTCGCTGCGCTGACCGAAGGCAAGCGTCGCGACGGGGCGAATCTGTATCCGGCGATGCCCTACACCTCGTATCACCTGGTGCCTCGGGAAGACTCGGATGCAATCCACGCGTACTTGAAAACCATCGAGCCGATCGAGCGCACCGCGCCGGTCACCAGCCTGAGTTTTCCGTTCAACGTGCGTCCGGGCTTGATCGGTTGGAACATGATGTACGGCAAGGCCTTGAAGCTGGAATCTGCCGAAGGCAAAAGCGAAGCCTGGAAGCGCGGTCAGTACATGGTCGAGGTGCTTGGCCACTGCGGCGAATGCCACACGCCACGCGGCCTGCCGGGTGCGATGCAATTGGACAAGCGCCTGACCGGCGGCATCCTCAACGGTTATCTGGCACCGAGCCTGCTCGCCACCGATCTGGCGGCGCGCGGCTGGAATCAGCAGGACCTGAGCACGTTCCTCAAGCACGGCATGAGCGCCCAGGGCACGATGTTCAACGAGATGCTCCCGGTGTTCCACAACAGCACCCAGGGCCTGAACGATCAGGATCTGGCGGCGATGGCGACGTTCCTGCTCGGCGACAAACCACCAGTAGCCAAAGAGCTGGCTGAAGTGTCGCTGGACAAACTCAGCCCGAGCGCCCAGCGCGGCCGTCAGGAATATTTGAACGTCTGCGCCGGTTGTCATGCTGCCGGTGGCGAAGGCAAACCGCACATCGCCGTGGCCATGCGCGGCAACACCACGCTGCGTCTGGAAGATCCGCGCAACCTGGTGCGGGTGATCGAGGACGGCATCGGCGAGCAGAAATTCGCCGGGTTCGAACACATGCAACCGATGCCGGGTTTCGCCGACAAACTCAGCGCTGAACAGCTGACCGATCTGCTGAACTACCTGCGGCAAGGCTGGGGCGGTCAATCGGCAGCGTTGGCGGTGAGCGACGTGCAGAAATTGCAGGCTGACGCACCGGCCGTCGAGCACAAGGCGCACTGACATGCAGCATCTCGATCTACAGGTTGTGCGGCGGGCACTGGAGTGGTCGGTGGCGGGGCAGCGCATTTGGCTTTGCACCGTGCTGACCACCTACGGCTCGGCGCCGCGTGCGCCGGGTTCGCTGCTGGCGGTGAACGAAACCGGCCAGTGGATCGGGTCGCTGTCCGGTGGCTGCGTCGAGGAAGATTTTCTCGAGCGCGTGGCTGAGGGCGCGTTTCTCGATGCGGTCAACGTCGTGCGTTACGGTGAAGGCGATGATCCGCGCTCGCGGGTCAGCCTGCCCTGTGGCGGCATTCTCGATGTACTGGTAGAGAAATTTGACGCCGACTGCGAGGTGCAGGCGCATCTGCGTGAGCTTGAATCAGCGTTGCTCGGTCAGCGTCGCTTGATTCGCGAAGTCGATCTGGCCAATGGTGCGCGCAGTCTGTTCGCGGATCGCGAGCAGGGTGCACGCATCGAGCGCGAGATCGATCGGGTGCGGGTTCGCATCGGTGCCGCTCAGCGCTTGTTGCTGGCGGGTTACTCCAGCGTGGCGCAGGCCTGTGCCGAGTTCGCGGTGGGTCTCGGCTTTGAGGTGATTCTCTGCGATCCGCGTGATGAAGTACTCGAAGGCGTGGTACTGAATGGCGTGGAGATTCGTCGGCAACTGCCGTCGGTGTTCATCGCTGACGGCGGTTGTCATCGCGATACCGCGGTGGTGGCGCTGACCCATGATCCGCGTATCGACGATCTGGCGATGATGGAAGCGGTGCGCACCGAGGCGTTTTACATCGGCGTCATGGGCTCGCAGCAGACTTCGCAGAAACGCTTCGAGCGCTTGCGCAGGATTGGTGGGCTAGGGGAGGTTGAACTGGCGCGGATTCATGCGCCGATCGGCCTGAACCTGGGCAGCAAGACGCCCGCGGAAATCGCCTTGGCGGTGCTGGCGGATATCTTGCGGATTCGTAGCGGGATTGCTCGGGATCAACTCTGATCTGGACTTTGCAAATATTTGTGGCGAGGGAGCTTGCTCCCGCTGGGCTGCGCAGCAGCTCTTCTTTTTTGGATAAAGGAGGCGCCGCTTCGCGACCCGGCGGGAGCAAGCTCCCTCGCCACAGTTGTTTGCCAGTCAAGAAAACTGATCAGAAACCCAGCTTGTCACGCAGTCCGTAATACCACGCACCCAGCGCCGCAAATGGCGTACGCAGCAACTGCCCGCCCGGGAACGGGTAATGCGGCAGATCGGCAAATGCATCAAAACGCTCGGCCTGTCCGCGCAACGCCTCGGCCAGCACCTTGCCCGCCAGATGCGTGTACGTCACACCATGGCCGCTGCAGCCTTGCGAGTAGTAGATGTTGTCGCCAAGGCGCCCAACCTGCGGCAGACGCGACAGGGTCAGCAGGAAATTGCCGGTCCAGGCGTAATCGATCTTCACGTCCTTGAGTTGCGGGAATGCCTTGAGCATTTTCGGGCGGATGATCGCTTCGATGTTTGCTGGATCCCGCGCGCCATAAACCACACCACCGCCGAAGATCAGGCGCTTGTCGCCCGTCAGGCGGTAGTAGTCGAGCAGGTAGTTGCAGTCTTCGACGCAGTAGTCCTGCGGCAGCAGGGTTTTCGCCAATTCATCGCCCAGCGGTTCGGTGGTGATCACCTGGGTGCCGCACGGCATGGATTTCGCCGCCAGTTCCGGCACCAGATTGCCGAGGTAGGCGTTGCCGGCGACGATGATGAATTTAGCCCTGACCTTGCCTTGCGGCGTGTGCACCACGGGGTTGGCGCCGCGCTCGATGCGCACGGCTGGCGATTGCTCATAGATCGTGCCGCCGAGGGATTCCACTGCAGCGGCTTCGCCGAGGGCCAGGTTCAGCGGATGAATGTGGCCGCCGCTCATGTCGAGCATGCCGCCGACGTATTGATCGCAGGCGACCACTTCGCGGATGCGGCGCTGGTCGAGCAGTTCCAGTTGCGTGTGGCCGAAGCGCTCCCACAGGCGTTTCTGCGATTCCAGGTGGCCCATCTGCTTGGCCGTCAGCGCGGCGAACACGCCGCCATCCTTCAGGTCGCACTGGATGTTGTACTTGGCGACGCGCTCACGAATGATCCGGCCGCCTTCGAAGGCCATCTGCCCGAGCAGTTGCGCCTGCTTGGGGCCGACAGTGCGCTCGATGACGTCGATGTCGCGGCTATAACTGTTGACGATCTGCCCGCCATTACGCCCCGACGCACCGAACCCGACCTTGGCCGCTTCCAGTACCGTCACGCGAAAACCGTTCTCCAGCAGAAACAACGCCGAGGACAGTCCGGTGTACCCGGCGCCGATCACACAGACATCCGTCTCCACATCATCCTGCAAGGCCGGACGTGGCGGTACGGCATTGGCCGACGCAGCGTAATAAGACTCTGGGTAAGGGGTGTTCGCCATCCTGCAGCCTCTGTTTAATATATTTTACGAGTGCGTCGATCCTACCCGAGTTGAAAAACCTCCGCCAGCCACCGGAAAAATCTTCTCTACCGGCCCGAAATTAAATATTTTGCATATTCATAGGGTTAGGTGAAAAAAAGGTGTTGACACCCCTCCGGAATTCCGTAGAATGCCGCCTCACAGCAGGCACGTAGCTCAGTTGGTTAGAGCACCACCTTGACATGGTGGGGGTCGTTGGTTCGAGTCCAATCGCGCCTACCAAACAAAATCCGCTCTGCTGGGCGGTCTAGAAGGGCTCACCGAAAGGTGGGCCCTTTTTTGTTGTCTGCGATTTGCCCAAGCCTGCTCAAACGGGCTCGTCGATCACTTCTCATCTTTCGTTACCTTGAGCGCTTAGCGTGTTTCGAAATAACACGACCGGTGCATATGATTTTCTGTCTCTTTTTGGATCCGTCGAAAAAGTGTGGATATTGAAGGGCTTACCGGTATTTTTAACCGACCGGTTATCAAAAAAATGTTGTTGCTGTTCGTGAACTTCAGTAACATCTGCCCCGCGTTCACCACCACGGTTTATGCATTTTTAAATCCCAAGCTTCCATCAGCTGCTTGGGATTTTTTTTGCCTGCGATTTGGCATTCCCTGCCTCTGTTCCCCCCAGCTTTCGCGCGAAGCCTCCCGCGATCCACGATCGCGCATGGGCGAAACCTCGATTTTTCGACTACTACTGACTGGCCTTTCCAGGGCTTTCTCAAAGGAGTTCGTCGATGCTGGCTCACTGGTTTCTTGCCGCAATTCATCTATTGGCTTTTGCCTTGGGCTTCTGGGCGGTATTGACTCGTGGTACGGCGTTCAGTCGCATGGCGGCGGGTGTCGGCGAGGCCAGGCGTGTTTTGCTCGCCGATAATCTGTGGGGGATTGCCGCGCTGGTTCTGCTGGTGACCGGGGGCATGCGCGCCTTCGGCGGCTTTGAAAAGGGCACTGACTACTATCTGCATCAGCCGTTGTTTCATTTGAAGATGGCGTTGTTCGTACTGATTCTGCTGATTGAGCTGGCGCCGATGATCACGCTGGTCAAGTGGCGGATCGCGTTGGCACGGGGCAAGGCGTTCGATACCGGGCGTGCAAAGCTGTATGCACGGTTCAGTCACATCGAGGCGCTGCTGTTGGTATTGATGGTGATTGCAGCCACCGGCATGGCACGCGGCGTGACGTTCGGCTAGCAGGGAGCAATTCTCTGTGTTCTCTCGGAAATGTCTGACAGCCAAGCTTGGCAGTCGCAGGTAGTATCGCGCTGCTGGGGAGAGGGAAGGGAGCGAATGAAGCGGAGAGGAAGGGCATGTGTCAGGCGCCGTGCCCAGTGAGTGGACTGGGAAGCGGATGGCAATACGGCGCGTGAATTTTTAGCCAGTCATTACGCAGAGGCAAACGAACTGGCTACTGACTGCGGGGTGGCTCAAGGCGTTTGTGGCTTGTCCGGGGCGGTCAGGCCAGCCTGAATGCGCTGATAGATCTCTTCACGGTGCACGGCAACGTTTTTCGGGGCGTTGATGCCGATACGGACTTGCTGACCGCTTACGCCGAGGATGGTGATGGTGATGTCATCACCAATGTTTATGCTTTCACCGACTTTGCGGGTGAGTATCAGCATGGTCTTCTCCTTGATTGCTTTGTAGGGCACCTGATTCAGACAGTGCAGAGGTCGGTGGTACGTATAGATTAGTGCGAAGTCTCACGGTTTGGGTGCCTCTTTCTGACGCGCAGATGTGGCATTAATTCCCAGGGCGTAACTATACAGAGGCTGCAATCATCAATCTCGTTGTTTTGTGCCCATTTTGCGGGCCTCGCGAAGTATTTATGAATGTTAAGATCGGCGCTTTGTGATTTTCGAGGAAAGCGTTGTGCGCAAATTGGTCTGGATGGTCGCGGCACTGGCATTGGCAGGGTGTGGTGAAGGCAAGAGTGTAGATGTGCAGAAGCCGAAAACGACAGTCGCGGCCGCGCCTGCTGCGGCATCTGCTCCGCAGTGGGACCTCGAAGTACGCGGCGAAACGCCCCAGGCTGTCAGCGATCTGAGTGGCTGGTTGATCGAGCATGCATTCGTGCCGACCGTGATCAAGGACAGCAGCGGCAAGACACGGATCCTGATCGGTCCGTTCAACTCCCAGGCCGAGGCGCAAGCTCGTAAGGTAGAAGTGGATGCGGCATTGGTGAAAGCCAAGAAGCAGAATGTCGAGTCGGTCATCGTGGAGCATCCGCTCGCGCCGTAAGCAGCAGATTCAGCGGAGCGGCCTAAAGGACATCGCAGGTGACTCGTCTTATACGAGTCAATCACGATTTCTCGAAGGAGCTCCGCATGGCCTCCGCCGCTCCCTACAAACTCTTCAATGCAGTTCTGCATCGCAAGACCCTCTTGAGTCCGCACCTGATGCGGATCACGCTGACCGACCCCTCAATCACTGGTATGGCCACCTGGGCGCCTGATCAGCGGATCAAGCTGTTTTTCCCCGCTGAAGATGGAACACCCGCAAATCTTGCGCAGGAAGAGGGCTGGTACGCCCGTTTTCGCTCGATGCTCGCGAGTCGTCGACCAGCAATGCGCACTTACACCATCCGTCATTTGCGCGCCGAACAGGGTGAGGTCGACATCGATTTTGTCCTGCATGGCGAGACCGGTCCTGCCTCGCGCTGGGCGCTGCATGCGCAGCCAGGGGCGTCTATGCAGATTCTTGCTCCCGACAGCGAGTTTTCGGCACAGGACGCCGGAGGATTCGAATGGAAACCGCCGCAGGTGCTCAAGGAGGTTTTGCTGGTGGCTGATGCCACGGCATTGCCAGCTGCGATGGGGATTCTCGAAGAGCTGGCCGCCATGTACGAGCCGCCCCGGACTCAGGCGTTCTTCGAGGTGGACAGTGCGCAAGACATGCTCTCGGTGCCGGATTGGCCCGGGCTGACAGTGCAGTGGCTGGTTCGCGATCAGGCGCCAGCAACAGTGGCTGGAGCGCTGATGGTGGAAGCGGTGATGCACGGGGTCCGGCCAACACAGGGCCAATCACTCGGGCAGGTCGCTGAACTGGCCGAGGTCGATATCGACGAAAACATTCTTTGGGAGATCGCCAACACCGCCCCTGCAGGATTCTATGGCTGGATTGCCGGAGAAAGCGCTGCCGTCATGCGCCTGCGTAAATACCTGATCAAGGAATGCGGTATCCCGCGCGAGTCACTCAATCTGATGGGCTACTGGCGCTACAACAAAGCTGGCAGCTAAAAGCAAAAAAGGCCTCAAACACCACGTTCGAGACCTTTTCTTTTGGGCTGAAGGATCAGCCGCAGGCTTTAAGGTTTACCGGGCCGACGAATTCATTGCCGCGTCCCATCACACACGCCACGCTCTGATTGCGCTGGCGCTCCCAATCCTGCACCGGGTACGTCTTGTCCCACGCTTCATACAGCTGGCGATCCTGTTTCGACAGGCGCAAGCCGTATTGCTTGCTCATGTAGAAATAGGTGCGAGCGATCATGCCGCGAATCGACGGGCGAGGCATGACCTTCTTGGCCTTGAAGTCGACCTGGGTCAGGCACGATCCGTACTGTCCGGATTGCACCGGCAGCCAGCCATAACTGAAGTTGCTGCGATCACCGTTGACAATGATATCGAATGCAACGTTTTGTTGACTTGCCTCATTGATCCTAGAAATGTCTATATAGATCAGCCTACTCGGTGATCTCCGTTCGGCGTAATGCCTTTAAAAATCTTGTCAACGTTGACATCTAGGCATCGCCAGAACTCCCGACAAACGGTTTTGATCTTGGGCTTTGGTGTGGCTCTGTTCAGGGCATCTCAACACCAATACGACTTGGGTCTAAGCGTTCCTCTCTCCTCGTCAGAATTTTTACAGACAGTCTCGCTAGAGCCAGATACTCCTAAAGTGTCAGCGCTGAACTTGGGGCCCTTTTAGAGCAACCTTTCCGTCTTTCCGGTTTAGGAGGGTGTTGTAGGCCAGCTATGGTCGCATCTGCTGCGGTGGATGAAGGTGGTCTACAGTGAGTTGGATTCTCAACAAATCCGGCCACGAGACCACTATATGAATCGCAACGCCCGGCGTCGCTACGAAAAAGAATTTCCAAAGTCTTGCGCAAGGATGGGGACAACTGTGGCGTGTGCCGTGCACCGCTGACACACACACAACGCCCAGACCTTCGGCGGCCTACTGCCGAATGGGGAGATTGTGCTGGCGTCGAACTGTTGTGTCCGCAAGCTCGAAACGGTAATGGGGTCTGGGGTTTACATCAACCAGAACACAAATGCCATCGTCAGCGTGCTGGAACAAGTGCCTGGTGGGCAGATGCCTGCACCAGATATTTTCGCCGCTGTCGATCGCATGCGCTCAGGTGTTGATGCCATCGATGCCATGACGAAGGAAGTGATGCGCAAAAGTGGCATGATCACCCAGCCTACGGGCATCTCGCCCACTGACACTCCCTGGAAATCTGACGACGCTGCCTGGTTCGAGCGAAACAAAGACCGCACTCATCGTATGCGGCCAATGCATCATGGGGAGCGTGAGCAACTTCCGCCTAACCTCAAGCAGTTTCAGATACCCGAAGGGCATCGCTTCGAGATCTTGGTGCGTCAGATTGTTAGAGGTCAGCGTATTCGTTCGCTGTTCTGTCGGAACCTAGAAATCGACATTCCTGACAGCGACGAGGTTATCCATGCAATCTTCGACATGGTGGCTGCCGGGAGAGGGGACGGTGTTATTCGCCCCGAGCGGATTGAGGCTATCGCCGAGGAGTACCGCCGTTCTGCGGCTGCTCCCAAGCATTGAATGATGCAAAGGTGCTTGCTCCGACCTCAGACCTGATCCACGAAAGCTGTCGTCAGGCGGTATCTCCCACTGCCTGGTTTTCATGAGGTGGGGTTCAGTCTGCACAGGTTGGCGGAAGTGCGAGAGGTTGATCAGGAAGAGGCTAGATGCTTTTCATTGGCCTGCCTGCCTGCCTGCCTGCCTGCCTGCCTGCCTGCCTGCGTATGGCGTCAGAGTGCCGCCGTGTACGTATTGATGTGGGTGCTGTTGCAGTTGGTCTGGAGGCCCCAGCAGCACGCATAGCTGCGCGCCTTCTCACGGCCATCGCTGTAGAAGACGATCACAGGCTCGCCTTCATGTACGCCACGCTGTGTCAGCCGCGCTCTGGCCGTGAAGGGGACACCACCGAGGGTGACATACTGGCGCCCTGGCGCAAGCATGATCCGGTTGAACGCCCGGGTGAACGAGAGGTTGGTCTGTGCTGCTCCGGCGTGAGGGCCGAGGTTTGGTTTGACGACCATGAGCAATGTCCTTTAAGGGTGGGAGGACGCCAAGTTTAGGATATTTCGGGACTTTTCTGCAGGGAGAAATGGCACGATGCGAGCGCTTGGATTTGGCTATTAAGCTCAGCAATTGAAGGGAGAAAAAACGGAGAAAACCCCCATCAATATGTGACGCACATTACGTAATTGAATGGACAAAAAAGACGCAACCTAGATTGCGTCTTTTTGTTGCCTGAAAGAAAGCGCTACATCAGGTGCTTTTCAGCCTCGGGTATATGCGCCGAGCCCAACATTGCCGGCAACAACCCGGAACGGCAATCCCCACCGCTCGGCTGCCGATATGCCCGGTTACGACTCTGGCACGATAAGGCGTATCGTGCTGAAGATTCTGCCTATGAAGGTTTATCCCTTTTGCCAGTACCGCTGGACAGTCGATGTGGGCAAACCCAGCTCGCGCGCAGCTTCGGCTTGTGTCAGGCCCTGCTTTTTCAGTTCAACAACGGCACTGACCCTCTGAGCATCCGCTCGAGTTCCTCGAGATCGTTTTTTCAATGCTCCGTCCTGAATCTGATTCTCCATGATTTTAAGGCCCCCCGATTCGATGAAGCCTTGAAGCTCTTTTTGCGCATTTTTTATCAAATGTTCAGGAGCCTCTTTGTCACGTATCGCCAAGCACAACGCCAATAGAGTCAGAAGGTTGATATCGAGCGTTTCAGCGATCTTGACGAGGGTCGGTAGTGTCGCCTGGATTTTCCCTTGTTCCAGCAAGCTAAGGTTGCTCTGGCTGATGGTTCCCGCCAGGGCCTCATAGCCCAATCCTTTCATTTGCCGGATGGCGCGCAGCGTGACGGCTAGCTCTTCCTTCACGTTCAATTTCTCAAAATGAAGGATAGAGCCATACTCGCATTGGCCCGCCAAATATCTTAAATTGTTAATAGTGGGATATTTGCTTATGATGGCCATTCAACAGGATGCATAGCGCCAAGGAATCGCGTGCCTTTCGGCAGCATCCCTATCCGGTTGCCAGAAGCATGAGCAGGGTCAATCGAAGGCTGCTTACGCTGAGCTTGTTCAGAGCTTGGCAGGGTTTGAAATAGGGTTTATCCGAAGTGTTTGTAACCAATAGCAGCAATTTGCAGGGGCAGTTTAGAACTCCAGACGGTATTCGAATGCTCTGGAAATCCATGGATATCAGTCGGTGCGAGTACTCGTTTCTGATTGAGGGAATGGGATTGGAGGATGGGGCCTTCGGCCCGGTTGCGCATCTAGTTACGGATGTGGAAACCGTTCAGATGATGCGTGCAGCGGAGCAGGGTGAGTTCATGATCGTGACGAACATTCATCTCATCCTTCCACCTACAAAGCGCGAGCAGGGGTCATACGCAATGGAGCTTCTCTCTGAAATTCGTATTCAGCCTGGCACCGAGGCAAACCCCGTTTACGAGTTCATCACCGGAACGGGCCATATCTACACCAGTGCACGCACATGATGGTTCAAACACTGGAGGCGCCATGTCAGTAACACTTGATGAGATTGCTCAGTTTTTTTACGGAAGCGGGGAAGTCGTTCTTGGTTGGCATGGCGAGCAAGAAGAATTAATAGGGCTCGCCGAAAGGACTTTTCCGGGGAAGCCTTTCTGCCTAGTGAAGCAATGGATCATCGCTGATCTCCAGCTCACGCAGGCGGAGCAGGATCGTCTCGCATCAATGGGGCTGCTACCAAAAGCTGTCTACTCCCATGAGGTCGTCCTGGACAGCCGCCGGCGTTTTTCTCCCGGCCACTGGGTGCGCACCAATTTCGGAGTTTCGCATGACCACCCGTGCATGTTTGAAACCAAAAGCACTGTCTACCTATTGCTTGGTGATGGTGTGAGAAAGCCCGCGGCACTGAGTACCGTTTTCTCGTTTCGAGCGTAACTAACTCAACACTTTCACCCACGCTGCCATTCAGGCAGTGCGATTGACTACGCCTTTAAAAATTGCAGGAGCACGTTTTGATTCGATTTGATTGCCGGCAGGTCACTGGAGTGATCGAGAAGCCACGAGTGATTGCTACTGAGCAGGGGACTGTGACCGCGCGTATCGTTATCGATGGGCAGGTATTGCCGAATGTTTTGCTGCCAGGAAAAATTTTTGAAGAGATTGAGGCGGGGGAGCAAGTGACCCTGTACGGCATCTTCACGAAGAAAAAAGACAAGACTGAAAACAAAGCCACCATCTACGCCATGAAGGGCGCGAACAGCAAGCTGGTGGCAGCAAGGCAGTACCAGATCAAGGTACCGGTGATGCTGATGGCCTACGCAGTGCCGTTGATGATCTTGGCATTCATTGCCGGGTGCTTCCTTTCTCCCTATCCGATTCATCTAGTTTCCGGAAGCGTTGATCCTGATTACCTAGTTCGGACGACCTTCGTTTGGGCGTTCTGGGAGGGGATCTTGGCAGGGCTGGTCATGGTGGGGATTGCGATCAATTGGATCGTGAAAAGCAATGACCCGGAGAGCTGGGCAGTGATCGATGCTGTGACGCTTTCCCAGCGCTTCAGTAAGGCGTTTAAGTAAACGCTAGATAGCCTGGCTTTCCCTTTGGTGAAGGCTTTCTAAGCGAGGGAGAGGTGGTACGTGCAGACCGATGAGCTTGAGCGTGAGCGACGTCGCAAAGCGGTGGCGGAGGTTCTTGGCTGTCAGGCACTCGAAGGTGTGAGGCTCTCCTCTACGCACCTTGCTGAGATGCAGCGATATGCGGATGGCCTAGTCAGTCTTGACGAGCTACTGCCGGAGTTGATTGAGTGCATACGGCAGTGCTCTCCACGGTAAGCAGTTAACTTCCATGAAAGTTGGCTCTGAGAGATCTTTACCATGCTTGATTCGAGCTGCCCGACAAGCAGCCGGCTGACGCCGAATGATCGAGTTCTATTTCTCGATTTTGATGGGGTGCTGCACCCAGACGACGTTTACCGTACTCGGAGTGGTTTGGTGTTGCGTGCACCCGGGCAACTCATGATGCATGCCGGAATTCTGATCGAGATTCTGAAGGAATTTCCTCAAGTCAAAATCAGCTTGTCGACCAGTTGGGTGCGCATCCTCGGTTACCGGCGTGCACGCGCTGCTTTACCGCCAGAGTTGCAGGTTCTCACCGTGAGCAGTACGTGGCATTCAAGGATGCCCAAGGCGCCTCTTGAGGGCTATGACATGTACAGCCGCTATCAGCAGATCCGTGCTGCAGTGACTAGGGCAGGTCTGACGAATTGGATAGCCTTGGATGATGATCCTTTTGAAAGCTGGCCAGGTCACGATCAACGGCTGATCCGGACTGATCCTAACCTGGGTCTTGGCTCAGTGCTGAACCAGGAGGAGCTACGGTTCAAGCTGAGAGTATTGATGAGGACGTAAAAACATTTCCCGTGACGCTTTGAATTGCTGCAAAACATGAGTTTATTGTTTCAGTAACCGTATTCGTTCAGCAATTTGCGCAGGAATTCACGCCGCCTTTGAGCGATGCACAGAATGAGGTAATCACGCTCGTAGTCCTTCGTCGAGAGGTGTCCGGCATCCACAAGGCCATGAATGTAGCCTTCAGCTCTGCCTCTCGCTTCGAGCAGTGCATCTATTGTGGTGCTTTGGTAAATATCTTCAGCCAGCAATCGCCACCGTTTCTTCTGATGCTGCCCGATTGGGTCGTCCGAAAATTTTGGTGCGTTGATCAGGGTGCTGAAATCAGAACGTGCGCCGGGTGTGTTCATAGCGGACTCTCAGAACTGTGATGTCTATGCCGAGGCTATCATGCGCACATTTAACGGCTTGCTGTTGGCTGGCTTTTGTAGGCGCTGGCGCGAAGGAGCGAGTTCAATGAGGGCGCAGCTTTTCGATAGCACCTTTGAAGCCTGGAGTTGGATATGGGACACCTCAGCCTTGAGGACATTTACCCCGATGACGTAGAAAAATATGGACATATGCGGGTAGGAATGACCGATCTCTACGTAAAAGACAATCACGCCGTTTATGGCGTGGTTACAGGTGGCGATTACCGCGAGCTGACCAGCAGGTTACTGCGTGACGAGGCGGTGCAAATGATCATCAGCGCTAAGCTTGCCGCGTTGGCCGAAGAGTACGATCCGTGGATCAGGCGCATCGAACGCAATCGCGCCTTACGGGCTAGGTATGGGAACAAATTCGATCCTTGGAGAGACGACTGACAGCTCCCTGCGTCCAATCAACAATGCAGCGCCTCACCTTTTTCGGCCGTTCTGGTGGTAACGCATCTCATCGACCCATCGATACTGCAGGCAGTGGAACCAAAAACCCCAGGCGGTTAGGCGTACTGGCGACTAAATCAGCTTTGCCAAAGCGAAAGCGCACTGCACTTAACCAACCGCTTTCATCCCCTCTGAACTGCCATTTGCATTGGACTTGATCTGCACGGTTAGCACTCATAAGCGGGGCGGAGCAAGCCATTGCAGAGTATCGGCATCGGCAGAGATCGGCCAAAAGAAGCTGTTCGATCAAGGACGGTTTCCGGTCAGATCTTCGCACAAGGCGGTCTGTGCCCCAGCTTGATGAGCGGAAAACTCCTCAGTTTCAAACCTCTGTAGCTCCATGCCGATATTACTCAGTCTCTTCAAGCGGGCGCTTTCGCCCAACACATAAGGCTCCTGGTCTTTACGCGGAAGAAAACCCTGATGCATTCGTACCTCAAAAATTGTCCGTGAAACCTCGTTAATACTCTCTACAAAGGATGTCGAAACCGGTGAGCGCTGAACGTTTGCCTGATGTACCACGGCCCCCGCTTCCGCTCCTCGAATCCTGAGCAATGCCCATTCTTTTCCCGGTGAGCCAAACATGACCAGTTCGACGGTGACGCCTCCATTCCCTTCATAACCTCGTACGATTGGACTTTCCAGGCACGAGGCGGCATAACAATAATTGCCCGCCCAAAGCCCTGCCACTTGAGCGCTGAACACCAATGGCGAAATGAGCGCTTTCAAAAACGACATGCTGCTATCTCAATGAATAAGGCAGCACAGCATAAAAACCTGCTGGCTGTTGACCTATAGCACTGCTTATCCCTAAGCTGTGCATATGACGTACAGCTCAGACGATATTTTCCCTCCTTTCGAAGCCCTGCAAGCTGCCCTTGCCGCCGCTAGTACAGGTTCCTTCACTGCGGCAGCAGCGGAACTGGAAGTTACACATGCGACCATCAGCCGACGCGTGGAAATGGCTGAAAAATGGTTTCAATGCTCCCTGTTCGACCGCCATGCGCGCGGTGTCACCGTGACGGCCACTGGGCAAATAGCGCTGGCCAAAGTCGCTCATGCCTTTGACCAACTCAAACAATCGCGACAGCCCCGGCCCGTCGGCCATACCTTGCCCATCGTCAGATTGGCCACTACGCCGTCCTTCGCGCGTTTCTGGATGATCCCGCGCCTGACCGAACTCGAAGGTACGACTCAGGATTTACGTCTAGAGCTGGTCACCTCTGCTTTGAATGCCAGCCTTTCCTCAGGGGAGGTCGATCTGGCCATCAGATACGGGCGCGGACAATGGAATGACGGGGATGAGGAGCCACTATTCGAGGAGTCGCTTTGCCCTGTGGCGTCGCCCGAAGTTCTCGCCATGAACGAACAACCGTTGTCTTTAATACAGGATGCTGCGCTGCTACACACCGGCGACACGACACTTTGGCGAGCATGGATGGGCCATCATGGCAAACGCCTGACTTCGAAGCCCATCGACAGGGTGATGGGCGACTACGCCCAGGCAATCGAAGCCGCCCGCTCAGGATTGGGCATCGCACTTTGGAATCCGGCGATTCACTCTCTTGATGCATTCAACGGACAATTGGTCGCATTGGAGGAATTGAGCTGCCCAAGCCCGCTGAGATTCTTCCTGCTGTCGAAGCCTGGCCCGGCTCATACACCGCCAATGAGGGTTCGGTCGAGGCTTCTCGGGTTATTGAGTAAAAGCTTCGCCTTTTAAAACCAAAGGACGCAGACGTCCCTTTTGTACTGATTCAGGTTCTCCAATGAAGGGCAACAGTGGGTCGACTCCAGCCCTTCACGACAGGCAGAAACCGGCCCAGAGTGTGTAAAAACGCTCATAACCTGATCGTCTTGAGCCATTGACGTTCGTTGGCTGAGCGATCGCACGGTCAATGCTTCGAGTCGCACCGGTCGCGACCTGGAACACGTAACGTTGTTTTTAGAGCCTCTGGAATGGGCCAAAACCAGCCTTTTTTATGCCGACAGCGCCTTCATTAAACCGTTAGCACCAATGATTTTCATGACCCGTTTCAATTTGTAGACGAGCACATTCAAGCTCATCTCCGCGCTCACCCCGGCCAGCTTTCGTGTCAGGAAGTGCGTTGCACCCATCCATTGTTTGAGCGTCCCGAAGGGATGCTCAATAGTCCGTTTTCGGACGCGCATCATCTCCGGTGCTTTGCTCAGCCTAAGCTGCATTTCCTCCAATACAGCTTCATGCTCCCAGCGTCGAACTCGTCGTTCCGTGCTCGGGGTGCATTGCGACTTCAACGCGCAGCTCTGGCATTTCGAACTCCAGTAACGATGCAAATTCAGGCCTTTTTCAACGTAGGAGTAGTGCCAGACCAGCGCCTCGCCAGCCGGGCAAATGTATTCGTTTTTTGCCGCGTCATAGATGAAGGCATCGTTATTGAAACGCCCGTCAGCCTTGGCTCCAGAGGTCATCGGTTTGGGCACATAGGCGGTGATACCGGCATCGTGACAAGCGAGGATTTGTTCGCTTTTGAAGTAACCTCGGTCAGCTACCACCGACAACGTTTCTGACGCCATCGCCTCGCGGGCTTGCTTAGCCATCGAGCTGAGTTGATCGCGGTCGGAACCAACGTTGGTCACCTCATGCGCAACGATCAAATGGTGCTGCGTGTCGACCGCTGTCTGCACGTTATAGCCAACAATTCCCGTGCCGCGTGTCATCATGGATCGGCTGTCTGGATCGGTCAGTGAGACCTGTTTATCTGGTGATTCATTGAGCTGGATTTCGATCGCCTGAAGCTCCTTCATTTGAGTTTTGAGCTTGGCGATTTTCTCTTCCAGCCACACGGCACTGGGTTCGGAAGATGGAGGTTCTTGCCGATCAGCAGCATCGAGTGCTGCCAGGTAACGATTGATACTCGATTCAACTTCTTCCATGCGCCGTTTCAGCTTCGCGCTGGTGAAATTGCGGTCGCGGTTGTTGACGGCTTTGAACTTACTGCCATCGATCGCGACCAGATTATTCTCCGAATAATCCCAACTGCTGACACAGCACAACGAACTGGCGACAGACGCCTCGAATGGCCTTGCTGTTGTCTTTTCGGAAGTTGGCGATCGTCTTAAAGTCCGTCATCGAACGCCCGGTCAGCCACATCAGCTCGACGTTGCGTTGGGCTTCTCGCTCCAAACGTCGGCTCGACTGGATGCGGTTGAGATAGCCGTAGATGTAGATCTTCAGCAAGATCGCGGGGTGGTAAGCAGGCCGGCCAGTGCCGGCTGGAATGGCATCTTCAAAACCCAGATTGACCAGGTCGAGTTCGCCGACAAAAACGTCGACTACGCGCACCGGATTGGTATCGCTGACGTAGTCGTCGAGGCTCTCGGGAAGTAAGGTGCCTTGGCCTCGATGTTCACTTTGGATAAAGCGCTTCATGGGCGATCCTTGCGATGAAATCCTCAGAAATCATAGCAAGGGTTCGCGGAGGCGTTTTTACACACTCTGGGCCGTAAGCAGTCGTTGAAGGCAGCGCATTTTCTAAGCTGCAGATGCACATCTCGTCATCGCTACTGGGCTCTAACCGTCCACAACTGATCAACCTTCGTCGTATAGCTCTAACTCATCAACTCCCGGCGCATTGCCCAATCGGGCGCCGCCGGCACGCTGGCTAGCCGGATAACTCCCTTTCCCCAACGGCCATTGATTTCATCCAGAACGCTCATTACCTTGTCGGCCATCACTGGCTGCGAATGCGCGAACAAATCGTCAGTGAACTCGCCAGGTTGTCGGAGATCCATCAGCAGAACCTCCGCCTTGCTGTACTTGAAGCCCGGTCGGAAGAGGCGATTGACCGCTTCGGTCGCAGCCTTGGTTATGAGTCGAACATCGTTTGTCGGGTAGGGTAGTTCGACCAGTGCGCCGTTCGCATACTTCGCTTCTTCGGGATTGAACATGCCTGTCCTGATGCTCACGCGGATCTTCTTGCACAGCGAGTTTTGCGCTCTTAGCTTTTCCGCCGCGCGTTGGGTGTAGGTGGCGACGGCCTCCTTGATCGGCTCGATCTGCGTGAGTCGGGTGCCGAACATCCTGCTACAGCAAATCTCCTGCTTGGGTGGGTCAGCCTCGCCCAATTCCAGACATGAGGTGCCGGCAAGCTCGCGAGCAGTCTTCTCGATCACCACACTGAATTTCTGGCGAAGCATCCAGGGGTCGGCTTTCGCTAAATCCATGGCCGACTTGATGCCCATCATTTCCAGGTGAGTTTTCATGCGCCTGCCGATGCCCCAGACCTCTCCAACATTGGTATTGCGCAGCGTCCAGTCCCGCTTGAACGGATCGCACAGATCGACCACGCCGCCGGTGATATCCAACAGACGTTTGGCGGTGTGGTTGGCGAGTTTGGCCAGTGTCTTGGTGCGGGCAATACCAACCCCGACAGGGATGCCCGTACGCTTGAGAAGACTAGAGCGCATTTGCCGACCAAACGCAGACAGATCTCCAGGGACGCCAGTCAGATCGGCAAACGCTTCATCGATGCTGTAGACCTCAAGCGCTGGCACCATCGATTCGATGATCGTCATGACGCGTTCGCTCATGTCGCCGTATAAAGCGTAATTACTGCTGAACGCTACGATCCCGTTCCTACGCAGGTGGTCTTTGATTTGGAAGTACGGCTGGCCCATTTTCACGAAAGGCTTGGCGTCATAGCTGCGCGCGATCACACAGCCGTCGTTGTTGGATAGCACCACGATTGGCGTCTTCGCCAAGTCGGGCCTGAAGACGCGCTCGCAGCTCGCGTAGAAGCTGTTGCAGTCAATCAGGGCGAAGACGGGCTCACGTATTGTCATGATCGCGCACGCTGTATTTCACCACACCCCAGATCACCAGCTCCTCGCCCTCCATGACATGCCTTGCCGGATATTTTGGGTTCTCCGATACGAGCATCACGGCGTTCTCACGCAGAAGCAGGCGCTTGCAGAATGGCTCCGAGTTCAGCGCTGCGATGACTATGTCGCCGCTGACCGCATCGATGCTCCGATCAACGACCACCAAATCCCCTGAATAAATTCCGGCGCCCTGCATGCTGTCTCCATCAATTCTCACCAGGTACACGTGCGGCGCGCGGATATCGAACAGCTCATCGAGGGAAATGTGTTTTTCGATGTGATCAGCCGCAGGGGAGGGAAAGCCTGCCGGCACCCTGGATGAATAGAGAGGCAGCTTCCTACCGCCAGACGCTAGAGGGCCGAGGATGGTGATGCTCATGATGCAAGCCTTAGGAAGTTAACTGTATATACATACAGTTAACGATTTGGCTCGCTTGCGGTCAATCTCATAGGTACGACAATTCGACGGGTGACACCATGTGCGGGCGCTACTCGATCTACGAATCGATGGATCACTACCTCAAGGAGCTTGCGCCAAGGTAGCTGGTGATGAACGGCTATGACGTCTAGCCAGTCGAGGGGTACAACGTCGAGCTTTCTATGGTGGTGGAAATTATCCGCTCAGTGGGAGGGGCTTGGAGTGTCGATGAGGTTATATGAGGCGCATTTAGTTCAGTCCCGCTCGCTAACCCAAGACGACGATTTTAATTTCAGCTGCAGTCTGGGAGACGGCTACTCGAGTGAATTGCCGGCAATTGGAACGCCCCCTGTGCCTCTAAGTCTACCTGTGCATGTTTACTGGTAAGGTACAGAGCAATGGATAAGGCAATCACCGTCGATCAACTGGCTACCACCGACCTAAGATCAATCAACGAGATATGGCTCTGCGAAACTCATACCCAGCTATGCCTTTGGCGTGGCGAACAAGTCTTCACCCACGAGATGATGAGCGAGGGCACCCACGATCAGAATGTCCGACGCTTGTGCTTGCAGTTGGTCAATCCTGAAGATCAAGCCGCAGTTGCTAGCGTTGAGTTGATCGTGCGCGAACAGCTAAAAAGGATGGGGAAGGAGGGGGAGTTTTATCCGGCTGAGGAGGCGGATACTCATCTATAAGAAAAGGAGTTTCGGCCATACACAAGGAATCAATCCGAGACCTAATGTCGCTTGGAATCAGATATTAATATGGGCTGGCCTGGTGTAAGGCCTCAGGCGCCACTCCTTGTAAGTGCGCCTCGTGATTTATGGTGTAGACTCTAGGTATTAATCACATCGAGAATCTCCATGTCCAAACTTGCCGAATTCCGTCAGCTCGAAAAACACCTCGCCGAACAGCTTCAAGCCTTGGAAGCACTGAAGGGAGATGTTGGTCTCAAGAAAGAAATCGAATTCGAAACCAAGCTGCGTGCCTTGCTTGCCGAATACGGCTATAGCCTTCTGGATGTGATCAATTTGCTTGATCCACAAGCAGGTCGTCGCTCTCTAGCTATAGCGCCGAAAGCTGGCACTCGTAAGGCTCGCCAAGTGAAGGTTTATAAAAACCCTCATACTGGGGAGGTTATCGAAACCAAGGGTGGTAATCACAGAGGTTTGAAAGAATGGAAAACCAAGCACGGCGCTGAAACCGTCGAATCTTGGCTGAGCCACTGATATTAAACTAAACAGGGCCCTATGAGGGCCCTGTTTAGTTTGCGCGGATTCAAATGCTTGGAAAGTAGCGTTCGATCAGAGCATCCGAGGTTTCACTACAAACCCATTACTGATGAACTGAGCAGGCATACCTGCTCCGCCTTCCGAAGTATTGATCTGCCCATGAAACTCGATACCCAAATCTTCTTTGTCAGGAATGCGATAACTGTTACCCATCACCATTGTTTCGGGTGAGCTCAGTGTGGTATTGGAGCCCGCGGTGAAGATAACTCCGCCTAGACCTGCCTCGCCTTCAATGTTCATGCGGTTATACGCAACCAGCTTGTTACTGCCTTTGAAAACCAAGCCGGTATTAATGTCGCCGCCTGCGCCACCGCTACTGCCGGAGATAGAAAGGCTGTTGGTCGCGGTAATATCATTTTTGTCGTCGATTAAAACGCCACTCAATCCAGCACCCTTGATAGTCATGCGGTGACTTGTCAATGACGACCCCTTCAAATTAATACCGTAGCCATACGATTCGTTACTATTATTGCCAAAAATGCCGATAGTCGAATCATTTTTATTAGAGGCGGAAGCGTATAGTGACGAGTCAGTAATAGCTACAGCGTCACCGCCTCCCATGCTGTATCCAGACAGATAGATGCCTCCGTCTTTGCTGTAGATATGCGAGTCCGTCAATTCTACGTTTCTTTCACTCGTAAGGCGTGTGGTGCCCTTTCCGCTGTTAATTTGGGAGCCTCTGATCTGCAGTTTATCGTCGGCAGTGACCGAGATGTTCTGTGCTGCAGTTAGTTCGGCGTTGACGATTGAAGTTGTACCACTGCTTTTTACTTTTACACCGCCGTCAGATAATACCGAACCCTCGATATTCAAACGTTGCCCTGATACCTCTACGGCCAAATCACGCGTGGAGGCCGCCTGGATATGCCCAGTGTGGCTCACCATTCCCTGTTCTGCTTTGAGTACTACAGTACCGGCAGCCAACTTGCCGCCATTCAGGACTTGGGAGTTAGCGTATGCCTGACCGTCGATTTTGATCGACAGAAAGGGGTTATTGGTAGGTTGCGTCAGGGTAAATTTCTCAGCCGAGACCATCTGAATCGTTCCATCGGGAGCGGTAATGGTGCCCTGATTGATAAGTGTGCCTGCGCCAGCTAGTACCACGTAGCCGCCTTTGCTTGCGGTGATGTTACCGGTATTGGTAATGGTGCCTTGGCCTGCGGTCGCAAATTCCAATTGCCCGTTCATGAACTTTTGCGAGTCCAGCGAGCTGGTGCTGTTGACCAGCGAGCCGACGTTAACACTCGCGCTGGAGCCGAACAAAGTGCCATTGGGATTAACCAGGAAAAGCGCACCATTGGACGTCAGGCTTCCGTTGATCTGGCTGGCTGGGCCGGAAATCTGATTCAGGGTAGCGCCGCCGGTTGGAACCTGAAAGCTTACGGAGTTTCCGGCAGCAATATCAAATGAGCCCCAGTTAATTACGGCATTCGACGTCCCCTGCTGGATCTGCATGGCGCCTGCGTTCTGGTTAATTGCGGCTTGACCGTGGGTTACATGACCAGCGGTTGGCAAACTGGCGGCATGAGCTTGTGCTATGGCAATGGATAGAAGCGCGAAAGTCGCTGGTTTAGAAAAAGCAAATGGCATCGGATAATCCTTGGAGTTGAGTTCGTAGAGCAGAAATAGCGAATCTGCTCCAACCCTACTTTTGGACACGCCCTCATTTTCGGCAACTCAATAACTGGCAATTATTGAGTTTCACAAAGACGTCTTTTCTGCAGTAACGCTCAGAGCAGTTTGTTAGAGTCACGATCCTGTTGAATGCATCGTAAAATAAGTGAATCTGCCTAAATTATTGTTTTTGCGTTGCCAAGGCGAGACCAACTATTGATATTCACGCTGCCGCGTGTAGGCGCATTTATTTCGTCTGCGAGCTGGCAATAAACGCTTGCCAATAACCTTTATGTGGAAAATTACATGGCCTCCCATTTACAGCGCTTGCCATTGGGGGCACTGAGCCTTCTACTGGTTTGCGATGCGCTGCTCGCAGATGACTGGAATTACAACGTACGTATCGGCGCCGCCAGCGTGCCACGTTACAGCGGTAGTAATCAGCAGGTAACCGTTCCGATGCTGGGTGCTGGTTTGCGCACCCCATTTGGTTTTTTTTTGGATACCGAAAAAGGACTTGGATGGGGTATCGGTAGCAGCGATTTCAGTTCCAGTGTCTACATAGGCCCCAGCTCAGATCGACGTGACCGAATGTCTACGTTTAAAGGTTCCGATCATTTAAAGGGCATGGGTACCATTCACTCGCGCCCCCAGTGGGGATTTGCCTCCAAGTACGTGTTGGGCTCCAATACATTGGAAGCCACATTGGAGCATGCTTTAGAGAAGGACGGCGACCGCGATACTGGCTGGTCTTACAGTAAGCTGGAACTGAGTTTCACCCATAACGTTTATGAAGGCCCGTTCGGCCGTTTAGATGCCGGTGCCGGTGCGCAACTCGGCGACTCTGACTATATACGCACATGGTACGGCGTAAGTCAGGCGCAAGCCGCTCGCAGTGGAGCGAAGGCCTACAAGACGAAAGGAGGGCTGGTCAGTAATAGCTTCAATATGACCTGGAGTTTGCCTATGTTCGATCGCTCTTTCACATTTCTGACAGGGCTGGATTTGCGCTATTTAAGTAACGACGTGGCGCAAAGTCCGGTGGTTCAACAGCGCTTACAGCAATCATTGATAGGCCAGGTTGCGTACGCCTTCTAATAACAATGCGGGAGGGGGAGTGTTTCTTCCCTCCCTATGCCCCTTAGAAGACTGCGGAAACATCTAGCCAGATCTGATGACTATCAACGGGCCCGCCGAGATTGTCTTTCAATGGCTGCGCGTAGGTCAGTCGTGTGTTGTATTGCTGTGCGAACAAACCAGAAAGGTAAGCGCCAGCGCCGCTCATGCGTACATGGGTATCGTTACCGACACCCCATGGCTTTCGGTTCAACTGTCCCTCGGCTGCATCAAAGAAGCCAGCTATGGCCCACTGCGCACCTAAAGCCTCGTAGCGGTAGCGCGTTTCCAGACTGCCTTGCCATCCCTCATCGACGGAGGGTGAGTTGACGCTAAAGGCGCGTACGGCATTGGGCCCACCCAGCACCAAACCTTGTGAACTGTCCAGGTTACGGTTGGCCTTTTGGCCGCGTAGTGCGCCGTACAGTTCCCAACCATCACCTAGACCTTTTAAACCAAAAGTGTCCAGACGGTAGCGCGTAAATCCACCCAGACTTTTTCGGGTAAGGCTGTCAGCCAATTGATCAATTGGATTGTGTGTGGCCAGATTGCCGAAGGACGACGACAGACGCCATCCGGTGATTTGGCGATCGCCATACAGGTTGCCTGAGAGGTCGAGTGTCGTCGTATCAACATCGCGCTCGCTGACATAGTGAAATTTTGTTCGATCGTCAATGTATCGTGATTGCTCATGGGTGAGCCGCACATCCATACGACCTTTATGCGATAGCCATACCGGATGGTTTATCCAGATCGTGGAGCTGTCGGCAGTACCCTCCGCACCCAACAACCTGAACTGTTGGTTTAAACGATAATCAAGGTGGCTATAGCCTGCACCGATACGAGTACCCATGGCCCCGACCGGCATGCTGTAGTTCGCCGCAATCTGTTGTAATCCGGTTGAATGGCGTAATCCCTCCAGGCTGCTTACGGCATCAAGCATCAATTGATCGCCGGTGAGAAGCGAAGAATTGAGTTGTCCGCCGACGTTGAGGACTGCGCGGCCGGTGAATGGGTTGCCGTGGTTGTTCAAGTTGACGTAGGCGCCGAGCGACTTGATAGGCGCAACATCCACTAACAGCAGACTTGTTCCAGGCATTTCGCCAGCTTGCAGGGAACCCCGAGCACGGACACCGGGCACATCGTTGAGCAGATACAATGCTCGATCGACCTCTGCCGTCTTGATCACCGTTTGTCCTTCGCACGCTTCATTGCAAGTAGCACGATTCACCATACGTTGAAAAAATGGCTGTTCTCGTTCGGTGTGGGTACTCACTATCGGCTGTTGGTATTTTCCTTCCGTTACCACCACTTCAAGTACGCCGTCCTGCAAAGTCTGCATTGGCAGAATGACACTGACAGCCATGTAGCCGCGTAAGTGATATGCCTTTTCGACAGCGGCCGTCATGGCGCGAAGCTGCTCCATGTTGACGTCCCGATGAGTCCAAGGACTGACCACTTGTGTGAGCTCTGCTTCTTTGAGTACTTGGGCTCCTTCGAAGCGGACTCGCTCGAAGCTTACCGTTTCGGTTGCATCTTCCTCTTCGGGTGGCTGCTCGCGTTGGGCCTGCAATGTTGCTGCTTCAGAAGGGCGGGAAGGTAATTGACGTAGTGACTCCTGATTTAGCTGGTTGCCCAACGAACCGGCAGAAGGAGTCGACAACGGCGAAGCCTGTACTGAAGCCTCGAAACTGGCCGACAGGAAGACAATAATCGTCGTTGCAGCCAACACGGGACGCGACGAGAAATAATCGAGTTTCATCATTTACGTAATCCAAGTGCGTGAGCAAGCTGGACGTGGCGAGTTAGTAGCGAAATTTATCGCTAGTGAATAGTCTGAGCCTGTGTTTCGCACAGGCTCAGGCGTTATTCAGGTGAAGTGTGCGAACTCATAGAAATGAGTGACACGAATGCTTCAAATCCTGAGGTTCGGGATCAGATTGCCGGCGGGATGACTTGTTGACCGTCGCTGTTGAATACGTTGATGGCGCCGAGGCCACTATTCTGAAGTTCCAGTTGACCTTTAAATTTGATGCCAACTGCACCGAGTGGATCATTGTTCAAACCGGTTTGATAACCCGACACTACAGTTTGCGGGCTATTTATAAGAGTTTTGTCATCAAACCACACACCGGCTCTACCGCCGAGGCCTGAAATGCTGAGCGCGTTATCAGCAATCAGTTGAGTGTTTCCGGACAACGTAATGCCAATGCTGTTAGCGCCGAAAAGTTCACCCGAACCGCTGAGCGAAATATTTTTACCCCGAAGAGTATTCGTACCGTGGGTGAGAACACCAGTCATACCTTGGCCATAAACATGAATGCCATTGCCGGTAAAGGTATTGTTTGAGAGAGTTACGCCTCGCACGTGACGGGCATGATTGGGAAGCGCCTGGGCGGTGACGTTAATATAACCTTTCACGGAGTTCGCGGAGGTAGCAGCGAGTGTTGATTTATGAATTTCGACCCCGGAATCCCTCATTTCTCCAGCGACGTAGCCTTGAGCTGTGCCGTTTATTTCAATATTGCCTTCTGTTGCGGTTAATTTTGTATCGTATAAATCAACGCGACTTTTGCTGGTTAGGTTGATCGAACCGTTTTCAGTCTTCCATTCGGAGAACCCGACGTTGATTGCGTCCTTTGATGTCACCTCTATGTTCTTGCCGGCCGAAATTTTTTGGCTAACGATTTGGGTGAGGCCAGTGCTGTCTAATTTAATATCGCCGTCCGAAATAACATCGCCAGCGATGTTCAGTTCACCCCCAGAGGTTGTGACTGAGCCTTTTAGGGCGCTGATACTTTTTGCTTGAATAGTACCTGTAGAAAGCACAATACCCGCAGTTTGCAAGTTGACAGTGCCTGCATTCAATGAGCCAAAGTTAGATATGCCACCTGAAGCCGTCCCATCCAGCGTGAGATTCAGAAATGGATTCTGCGTCGGCATAGTCAATGTGAACTTATCGGCTGAGACCATTTGGATAGAGCCATTCGGCACATTAATCGTGCCTGCGTTCTCAATACGACCAGCTCCAGCCAGTACTACATGGCCACCCGAGCCGGCAGTGATGGTGCCTGCGTTGCTGATTTTGCCGTCACCACCGGCAGTAAAGGCGCGTTTACCGTCCATGAAATCATCGCCGTTCAGATGGCTTGTAGTAGCCACAATAGAACCAACATTGACGTTTGTGCCCTTGCCAAACAACACGCCGTTCGGGTTTACCAGAAACAGCGCACCGTTAGACGTTAGCTGGCCGTCGATCTTGCTTGCCTCGCCGGAAATCTGGTTGAGAGTTGCACCTCCGGCCGGCACCTGGAAGTCGACGGCATTACCACTGCCAACATGAAACGCGTTCCAGCTGATTACAGCGTTGGTCGTCGCTTGGCTGATCTGCATGTTGCCGCCGGACTGCTGAATGCTGGCTAGGCCGTGAACCACATTGCCGCCGGTGGGCAAACCTTGGGCTGATGCGTTGACGGGCACTGCAGCATGCAAAATGGCTAGACTGAGAAGGCACAGCGTAGTCGGGAAAAATGCTTTGGTAGAGGTGATAGAGCGCATGCGTTTGAGCGACATTAAAACTTGCCTGTGTAGTCATTGGATTGAATATACGAACATCCTTGCTCAAACGCCTGATCTAACACTGATTGATAGACGGCCTAGATTTTTCAACTGCCCTGTTGACGACGCCACAGTAGGTTCGAAATCGATTATTAAAAAGTGAAAAGCTTCAATCTCATAACTATTAACGATATGCCATTTCTGGACGAGAGGAGTTTGGAAGGAGGAGCATTTTTAACGCTTTGCAAATTGGTGCGCATGAAAGCATTCGCTATTGGGCGGACGAGAATGATTGATCAGTTTTCACGAAATTTATCTGAAGTCGGGCTCGAAACTTGCGATGATTGTGACTAAAAAATGGGTCAACATGAAGATTCAAGCGAGCGTGCTACGTTTCCCGAATCGTTCGCTTGGCCCATACGGCCGGTGCACAGATTTGCGGTGCCAGGCTTCCACCCATCGCGCCAGAGTAGACTCTATTTTGAAACACACATGCGCAAATAGCCGGCAACAATACCGGCTATACTCGGTCTGACCGTGTGCGTGGCGAAGGTTCTGGCGTACACGTAGTGCGACTTAGCTGTCAGGTGACAGCCGCAGGGGATCAATTGTATGCAGTCAAGCGATAGCACTGACGACACCGTCCAAGTGGCATTGGAAACCAAGCATTACGTCATCAGAACCCACGGAGGCACTAGGCAGGCACGCTTTTCGCCGTCCCAGCACACGTTGACCATTTATGAAGCTGCAGTGGGGACAAAGCATGAGCTTAATTACACTGCCAGCCGAATTTTGGAGCTGTTGATTAGCCGCGCTGACACGATTGTTACCCGAGAGGAGATTTTTGCTTTCGCTTGGGCAGAGCGCGTAGTAGGGCAGAACAGCCTAAATCAGGCGATCTCCGGGTTGCGCGAGCTATTGGGGGACGATACTCAAAGAGCCATGGTGCAGACGATTCCTCGTCGGGGCTATCGATTTGACTCCACTTTTTTTTGCAACGACGAGGAGGGGCCTGCGTTCACTGACACGAACGTGTTGCCAGCCATAGAGGTTTATCCAAATGCTAGCCCGGAGCCGACGCCAGGAAGTGAGGACGACTATGTTTCGCTCCCTAAAAACAAGGGTTTTGTGCGTTTGGTCGCACGCTTTGCCAATTATTATTTGATGATTTTTACGGTAGTGCTTGCAGGTTGGTTGTTGTGGCGGGTTGATTGGCCATTGCTGTTTCATGCTGGCCTATTCAGCGATGAGGAACACGTTGGACAATTAGACGTGTTGTATACATCTGAGAGCCCGCAGGAACTTAACGAATTAAAAGGTGACGTAGGAGCGGTTCGTGACCGGATTGGGGGGCTAATCGATCAGCCGGAAACCGTGATATTCAACAAAATGCACAGCTATTATGAGCTCGTGTGTATAGACCAGGGCAAGACCGTCGAATTCATCCTTGTGCATAAATCGCAACTCTCGGCCTTGACGAATGAACAACTGGGAAAATGCCTGAAATGAAAACAGTCAAAGCTCTGGGACGGACTCGGTTGGTTTTGGTTGTAATGATACTACTGCTTATAGTGCTACACGTGCTGTATACGATCGTCGCACGCAGCTATGTGCTGCAAGGTACTTATTTCGCATCAGGCATAATGATCATGAGCAACGGGGAGGTGTTTGATGCCAACAGGCGCTGGCAATCGCACAATGATCAACTGAACGCCTTCGTGAAATTCAATCAAGACAGTCAGAATTTTTCGATGAATCAGACTGGCAGTTTGTTCGGCAACGCGAGATTTGTGACGGATCAGAAACGTGATGACCAATGGATAAAAAACAAATCAGCGGTTGATCGAGATATCGCGTTCAACTATTCCTATCTATCGGCTGCGCAGTCCAAACTTACCTTTTACAAGCTGAGTGTGACGGGGCCGAGCCAATGTTTCTATTTAAAAGAGCTGGATGCGGTTCGTTGCTTTGGCCCCGAGCGTTCCTAAATTCATTGAATTTGGTGTTAGATCACGCGGTTCAAATCAGGGTGATCTGCCGAAAAGAAGCCTCGAACCAAGGCTTCTGCTGCTAGATCTTTAGAGTACAGCCAGCCCTGAGCGGTGTAGACCTGCATGCCGCAAAGTCGCGCGACGTGCTCATGAGTCTCGACGCCCTCCGCGATTACCTTCAGGCCCAAGCTGCGGGTCATGCTGACGATATGCGACAGAATCATATTGGCTGAATGGCTTTCATTCTTGGTGATGAACGAGCGATCAAGCTTGACGATATCTGCGGGCAAGTTTTCCAGGTACGAAAGGCTCGAATAGCCCGTGCCAAAATCATCAAGAGCAATCAGATGGCCCTGTTGACGTAATTTCATGAGTTGCGGGCGCGCGCGGTTAGCATCCAGCAAGACCCCTTCAGTGACTTCAAACACGATGCGGGAAGTGGCGATTGAGTAGTCGCTACACAGCTGAGCGACGAAGCCAGGAAATTCAGGATCAATAACGTCATCCGCTGACAAATTGATGGTGATGTAGAAATCCTCACAAGCCCAAATCCAATTCGCATGAGCTTGCGCCACTTGGGTACAGAGCCAACGAGTGACCTGTGGCATCTGTCCTGCTTTTTCTAATAGAGGAATGAAGGTCGTTGGGGACTGTGGTTGTCCGTTGATCGACCAACGTAACAATGCTTCTGCTCCAATCCATTGGCCAGTTTTAATATCAACGATCGGCTGAAATTGAACCCTAAGTTCTTCGGAGTCGGGCATAGCCATGGCCTGACGAAAACGAGCGGGCAGCGAAAACAAGCGCGCATGAATGACTTGGAAAATCTTGAAAGCTGCGGCGAGTATTAGCGAAGAACATAGAAATACGCAGAGAGCAATAGCGTATTCAATATACGCATACGTGGTTGCCAGTAACGAGGTGGAATGTGTCACGGCCTGGAAATCACCGAGTGCTTTCAGCGTTTCCAGGGTGCCCGGGCTGATCGTACTGAAGTTGCCGTTATCAAGATCGACGATTGAGTGCAGTCGGTCAGCGGCGTAAAGCAGGCCTAGGTGTTCTGCAGCCTCATAGGCAAAGGCACCCAGAGTGGTTGCAGTTAAGAGCAACGCTATGGCGTAAAGATGCGCCCCTGCGCGATGTTTGATCGTGCCCAAGCCCCTTGCGACATGAGGCAGCAGTTTGGGAAGGGCTCCGACCAGTTTTCCGTGATTGAGAGTTTTCACTCAAATTTACCTGAAATGTTTAATCGCTCTAGGGTAGAGATGGCAGATAATTGACGAAAATCAAAAATCGGCATTTCATCTTTAATCACAGATTTGTCGCTAGCGAGAGGAGGGAGAGCGGATAATTCACAGCTTTTGACTTCAACTGGTGCGCATTCTTCGCCGAAAGTCGTTTTGCCGGCTTCAGAGCGATGGCGGCATAACCTCTATCAAAGGGAATATGGAATATGGAAATGCGTTTGATGAATAAACCGATGCTTTCTTTGCTGGGTGCGTTGATGGCATCAATCGGCGGTATTGCTCAAGCGGCCCCGGTTACCGTGAACGGTGGTACCGTGAATTTTACTGGTGACGTGGTAGCAGGTGCTTGCACAGTTTCTGCAGCTTCTCTTGCTCAGACCGTTGCTATGCCTCAAATCAAAGTGGGCACCCTAGACAATGGGAATGGGACTCTAGGCCCGACACCTACCCAGTTTAAAATCAGTCTAGAGGATTGTGACTCTACTATCAGCGCTGGCGTTGGGGTGTCGTTCAACGGCGACGCTTCACCCGAGGGCAACGACGTATTGGCTATCCAGGGTGGTGCAGACGCAGCATCGGGAATTGGTCTCGTTATCACTGACGCACTAACTAATCCAGTCTTTATCAATAGTTCTGCAAGTACTGTAACAACTATCGATACGCAGAATGTTGATCTGGATTATAGCGTAAATTACCGCTCTATCGTTGCTCAGGGGGGGGTGGTGCCCGGTACTGTCAATGCTACGGTTGACTTTAATCTAAATTACAATTAATTGATTTCGTCGCCAGGCTGCAAGTGAATACAATCTTGCAGCTTGGTTTTCATGTTTTTTTATTTGCTGTGATGTATTAAGTTTATTTTTTTGTTGATGTTGTGGTTGAAGTAATTAAGTTGTGAGGTTTTTAAATGGTTAGGGCTGAAAGAAGGAGCGGCTAATGGTCGTTTATTTGTTTTTTGGGAGTTTTGCTAGAATATTGCTATTGCTGCTAATAGCGTCCATTCCATTGGTATCGCAAGCTGGAGGTATAGGCTTGGGGGCCACGAGAGTCATTTATCCATCTCAAAGCAAGCAAGTGTCGTTGTCTGTTAATAATACCGATGCGACAGGTATATATTTAGTGCAATCCTGGATTGACACTGCGGATGGAAAGCGTTCTGAGGACTTTGCTGTAACACCAAACTTATTCAAGATTCAGCCAAAGCGCGAAAATACCCTGCGTATTGTTTATGCTGGCGAGCCATTGCCGCAGGACAGAGAAACACTGTTTTGGATAAGTGTTAAAGCTATTCCGCCAGTGGATCCTAGCATGGAAGGGCAAAATACATTGCAATTAGCGGTTGTCAGCCGAATAAAAATGCTATATCGACCCAGAGGCTTAGAGCTTAGTCCAAGTGCTGCCTTTCCTTTGGTGAGTGCGACTCAGTTGGGCCAGCGTTTATTATTCGATAACCCGACACCTTATTTTGTCAGTCTCGCAAAAATTACAGTGGGTGGAAAATCTATACCTAATACGATGATTGCTGCTAAATCAAAGCTGGAAATCGATCTGCCCGAAGGTGCAAAAGGCGAGATTTCTTATCATGCGATAAATGATCATGGGGCTTTGGTCAAGGTCAAGTGACACGCTCCATTTGTGTGGGCAGCCGACTAGCAATTTTAAAATAGACAATGGTCAGTTAGATAATGCGTGGGTCTTCCGTTTGCGTGTCCGAGAGTAATTAGACAAATTTTATTGAGATTTCGACGCGCGCCGTATAAATATCGTGTCAGGAAGGTCACGCTTTAACAGGAAGTAAACCATGGGCAGCGGACGCAATGATCAAGTATGGAGCAGAGCAGTGGGGGGCACTTGCGGCCGTGTTACACGTTTGAATAAGTTGAGGTTGTGTGTGGGGGTTATTTTATTTGCTTATAGTTTCTATGGACAATGCACTCAGTCTTTCAATCCCGCGTTCTTGTCAAACGATCCCTCACGTTTAGCCGATCTGTCGCGCTTTCAAATTAGTGACAATGTGGTGCCAGGTAATTACCGTGTCGATATATTCGTGAATGGCGCTTTTGTTTCGACGCGAGACGTCGCTTTCGAATCTAACGATACTGAAGCACTCAACGTTTCAAGTCTGGTTACCCCTTGTTTTCGCGTTGAGGATTTTCAGTCGTTCAATCTTGATCCAAAAGCTATAGCCGGTTTGGAAGCTATTGCCTCAGATACCTGTGCCCACTTGGAATCAATTGTCTCCGGAGCCAGCACCTCGTTGAATTTGGAGGTATTGCGCTTGGATGTCAGTATCCCTCAAGCATTGCTAAAACCGGCCCAGCGTGGGTACGTGCCTGTTGAAGAGTGGGACAATGGTGTTAATGCGTTCTTGCTCAACTACAACCTGACAGGCGCCCATGTTTACGAAAACTCTCGCCGTGATAACTACTTCCTAAACCTCAATGCAGGCTTGAATCTCGGTGCCTGGCGTTTACGCAACAATTCAACCCTGAGTGACGGCGTCAATCAGCGGGGTGGTCGTGCCCGAGAATGGCACACGCTCGACAGCTATCTGCAGCGCCCTATACCAAGCCTTAGAAGCAGTTTGTTGTTAGGTGAATCGAGCGTGTCCGGGACGATTTTTCCGAGTGTCCCTTTTAAGGGGCTGCGCCTGGCTTCCGATGACAACATGCTGGCTGATAGCGAGCGTGGCTTCGCGCCTGTCGTACGTGGCATCGCCAAAACTGACGCGGAAGTGGTGATCCGGCAGGGCGGTAATATCATTTATCAGATGTATGTTGCTCCCGGTGCATTTGTAATCAGTGATTTGTATCCCAGTAGCTCAAATGGTGATTTGCAGGTTAGCGTGGTGGAAACTGACGGTAGTGTGAATCGATACACTGTTCCTTATTCCTCCCTGCCGTTGCTGCAACGAGAAGGGCGCTTCAAGTATGACCTCACCATCGGCCAGTATCGTGGAGGTCGGTATCAGACGAGTCCTGAGTTCCTCCAGGCCTCTCTGCAGTGGGGGTTACCTGCCGGAACTACGTTGTATGCAGGCACACAGGCGGCGCGTGATTACAATGCTTTCCTGCTGGGTGTCGGGAAAAATATGGGAGATTGGGGGGCGCTCTCCTTTGACCTCAGTCATGCCGAAAGCAAGCTTGTCGACACTTCTCGCCATCAAGGCCAATCGGCGCGTTTGCTCTATTCAAAGACACTTGATGCCACCGGTACCCGTTTAACGCTGGCAGGCTATCAATATTCGACGCAAGGGTTTTACTCGTTAAACGAAACGACCAGAAGAAATGTGCGCCATACCTCGGTGCGTGAGAGAGAGGAAGAAAACGAGGCTCGGCCCTCGCAACTGGCCGATCACTTCAATCTTGATTACGTCAAACGAAGCAATACCCAGTTGAATGTCTCGCAGCCCTTGGGATTTGGCACGTCGGTCTACGGCACTGCCCGTCGGCAAACCTACTGGAATAACAACAAAACCAGCGACCTGATGCAATTTGGCGCGCAGACCTCGTACGCAGGTATCAACTACAACCTGTCCTACAACTACAGTCAGAATTTGTGGCGCGACAAACCTGACCAGGTTTTCTCACTGGGTATTTCGATACCGTTGGGCAGTGGCGCCTACCAAAATGGGGCCACACGCAACAGTCAATACGCCACATACGGCCTGACACACAGCGATCGCGGCGATACCCAACAAAGTGCCGGCATCAACGGTACGTTATTGGAACGAAGTAACCTGAGTTACAGCGCGCGACAGAGCTTTGATGATCGAGATCATGTAGCGACCAGCAGCCTGTCGACGAGTTATCGCGGAGGGCAGGGGGTTGCCAACCTTGGATACAGCGACAATGGTCGCAGCCGTCGCCTGAATTACGGGGTCGGAGGTGGTTTGGTGCTCCACGAGGACGGACTGACTTTGAGCCAGTCGCTGGGGGATACCAATATTCTGATCAAGGCGCCCGGGGCAAAAGATGTCACCGTACCCTTCGGCAGTGGCATAGCCACGGATTATCGTGGCTATGCCGTGGTGCCTAATGCGTCGGTGTACCGCAATAATCGGGTGGTGCTGGACGTTAACACACTGGGCCAGAACGTCGAGTTAGAGGAAGCTGCCACTCAGGTTGTTCCCACTCAAGGTGCGCTGGTGCGCGCGACCTTTGATGTGCGTGTCGGCATACGTGTATTGATGAATCTTTCTTTTAAAGGGACGCCTGTACCATTCGGCGCACTCGTAACACGCGCCGGGACGACTGAAGAAAGTATTGTGGCGGACAATGGCCAAGTGTTCCTCTCCGGGTTGCCCGCGTCAGGTGAATTGAACGTTTGGTGGAAGGATGGCCCTTCAGGTCATTGCAAGGTTCAGTACAGACTCCCTGCTGAAAGCGAAGCTCGCGAAATCAGCAAACTCAATGCGGAGTGTGCGTGATGAATCAGCACGGTTTATTGATCGTCGGTGCTTTGCTATTTGGCGGAAGCGTACAGGCTTACGACTTATTGATCCCCATTAGCGGCAGTATTGCTGACAACACTTGTGTGGTCTCTGCTAGTTCCACCCAACTTAACGTCGAATTAGGAGTGGTTAACAGTCGCCAGGCTTACCCCCCTCAGTCAGCCATCGGACGCCAACCGTTCGTTATTAATCTAGAGCAATGTGGCAATGCTGCAAGTAGCGTGGTGGTGACATTTCAGGGGGCTGTTGACCCCCATGCAACTCAGTTGCTGCAATTATCTCAGGCGTCGGGCGGCGAACCTATCGCCACAGGATTAGCGATTGAAATTCTCGGTGCCGACAGCATCCGAATGCCGATCAATCAGCCAAGCACTGGCTTGCCCATCGGGGTTGGAAATAATGCACTGACGTTTTACGCGCAATACCGCACTACCGGGCAACTCACCGAGGGCAAGGCCAACGGCGTGATGACTTTTGAAATGGAGTACCAGTAATGATCTTGAGTGCGGGCCTCATGGCTGTGTTGTTCGCGGTAGCTGTTGCTCCTGCGTGGGCGGCTACCTCCAACTCGACCATTAACGTCGAAAGCATCTCGATCCAAAAGCCGGCCGGAAACGCCATTATTGCCAGTGAGGCATTAACGCCTTGGCTTGAGACTGATGTGCATATCGGTACGGGCGGCCTTTGGGGCAGCACCGACTTTGTGATGAGTCTTGCCTCAACTAACCAGAGCTATCTTGATTCCGGCAATACCTATGCGGTATTTCCAAGCGGTGTTCAAGGGGTCGGTTTTGTTTTGGGCGTGGTCTCTTGTGATGAGTTCCTCGCTAATTACAACTGCAAAGCACTGCACCCCATCACCGGCCCAGGTGATTACAAGCTTGCCAACGGGTTGTTCGCATCCGATGTCATGTTCAAATACTTCGTCAAACTGGTCACCACTGGTGATCCTATTCAAAGTGGCACCAGCGCATCCGTTAGAATTGGCAGCACAGCTCTTCACGCTGCAGGAACCGATACAAACTCGGTGACCCTTAGCTCCTTCAATGTAATTTTCACCCAACAGTCTTGCGCGATTCAGGCATCCCCGACTGCGATAGACATGGGTGTAGTCTCCCGAGCGTTGTTCACCGGAGTGGGTTCCACCGTCAATGGCCCGCCCATCACCATCGCGTTGGAATGTAGCCCCGGCTTGACCAATGTGCTTGCCATTATGAGCGACGTCAACAACGCCACCAGCACATCGGACACGCTAACGGTAACGGGTGGGGCAACGGGAGTAGGTATTCGTTTTATCAGGGACAACGGCAGCGCTGTATCTTTTTCGCCTGATGCCAGTTATGTCGGGGCGCCGAATCAATGGCAAGTCAACACTTCCCCGAATACAGGAACGTTGTCGTTCACTCTTACTCCTCAGTACATTCAGACGCAAAACCCCATCGGCATCGGTGATGCCAATGCCCTCGCCAGCATTACCCTCAGCTACGATTGATCGCCATTGCGATTCGTGACACAGCGATTGAGGCGCTTGCCAGATGGCCAATCAACGCAAACGATGAAAACTTATGAATTGAGCAGCCTTCACTCGTTGTTCGAGTCGGCGGCTGTCAAAATTTCGTGACGGCACAAAGCAATCAACATAAGCGCTGTCAGAAGCCGGCTCAATCGTCAAGCAAGCAATTATTGATAACTCCCTTGAGCTTTTTAATTTCCTCCCTCTGGCGTTCAAACTGACGAGTAATAGGTCAATGTGAAGCGATCGAGGATCATTACAATTCATCGAGACTAAGAACCTTCATGCAACAGCCACCAAACTCCGGCCCCGTCGAGGCGACTCAGCCAGAAGAACCTGGCGTGACGCACCTCATACGCTGCGTCGACAGTGCCCGTTATGCGGTATTCATACCTTCGCAAAATTTGATGGTGATTCATGAACAAGGCGTGCGGCGTAAGATCGAACTGGGCTATAGCGCTAGTCGGATATTGGACATTCTGATCAATCAATCTGGTCGAATCGTTAGCCGTGAGCAGATCTTTGCCTATGCATGGCCTGATCGGGTGGTGGGGCCTAATAGCCTCAATCAAGCCATTTCGGTGGTACGTGAATTATTGGGAGATGAAGAGCGCCGCACCATCATTCAAACCGTGCCGCGGCGTGGGTATCAGTTCAATCCAGAGTTTCTCAGTTCCCCTGAGCAGTTAGCGAATGTCCTCGAGCAAACGGAACGGGGGGGTGGCCGAGAAAAACCAGGACGAGGTCTGGTACCCCGCCAAGTTGTCCTTCGATTGGGCCGAATCAAGCATTTGAGAGAGATAATGTTGGCCAGCGTGGTCGGGACGTTGGCTATAAGTCTGGTTTGGCGAGTGGACTGGGGGTTGTGGACGCAATCGGGCCTAGTCAAGGAAATATTTACCGAAGGCGATCTGACTGTGCAATACACGGCACCGCATCGTGAAGAGTTAGAGCAACTGCAGCTGCAAACCAACGGCGTCCGAGAAAGAATGCAAAAAATGGTGGATGAGCCTACTACGGTGATCTTCAACATGATGCACGGCTATTTCGACATCGTTTGTGTCGACCGTGGAACGGTCGAGTTCATCTCGGTGCACAAGGGCCGTCTGGATGCTCTGACGGATGAACAACTGATGGGGTGTCTGAAATGAAGCGCCTTAACATTGGCTTCGTTTCACTGGCGGGCGTGCTGGCTTTGCTGCACGTGGCATACTCGTTTCACAGCCAGCGCAACGTGCTCAAAGGCGTGTATTTTTCCGGTGGCGTAACAATAGCCAGTAATGGAGAAAGCTATCCCATGGCCGTTCGTATTCAAGCCCATGATCACCAGGTGCATGATTTTGAGCAGGTCAGCAATCAGGGGCAAAAATTCTCATTCACTCTGGTACAAAGCCTCCTCGGCAATGCGAGGTTTGTTACCAATGCAGCAAGTGGAAACGCGCTAATAGAGCGTTTCGCGGGAACAGATCGTGACATCGCATTCAATTATGCGTACTTCTCAAGCCTGATGTCGGCCCTGACATTCTATCGACTGGACATTAACAGCAAAGTTCCATGCTTTTACGTAAGGGAGCTGGAGCGGGTTTTGTGCTTTGGAATGGAGCGTCACAAGAGCAAATAATCTGCATCGGATACATTCGTGGGTGTTTAGAGGGGCATACGCTAAGCGTATCGCCCCTCTCTTTTTAACGTTGCTTGTATTTTTTGCAGGTGAGCGCGTTACGCTGATCCGCTTTCAATTGCAGATAAACTTCCAACCGATGAACGGGAATTTCTCGCGGAGCATCTATTCCGATTTGGACGTGCCCACCTCGGATGGCGAGAACTCGGAACGTGATTGCATCACCCATATGAATGGCGGATTGATTGTGAAGCGACATTTGTTTCACTTGTCAGAGATCTTCAGTCAGAAGGTTAAGGGAGGCGATTTGCTGAAGCTGCTGATGCGCTTTTATTGGCTTTTATTGGCTTTTATTTTACGTAACGCTGTTACAGGTAACTAAGCGTAAAATTAAGTTCACTTTTATAGGTGAATTCGCCGCTGCTTTGTTCGGCGATCGGCCATAATTTGGCATCAGTAATGCGAAGACTCAATTCCGCATAGTTGATAGTTGTAGGTAGGCCGTGCTCACCTCGGAAAACTATGTTTGCAGAGTTGTCGTTGCTGGGAGAGCCGGGCATGAAATTTAAAGGGATGTAGCCGTCTTTATTGGTAACATTATTTGCTTTTACGGAGAGAATGTAGTCGCCGACATAGTCATCGTTAGTTGATGAAAATGTGTATAGGTTTTTGTCTTGAGTGACATTTTCTCCACTTACGGCTATCGATGCCATTGTGTCATTAGCGCAATGTACTGTTAATGTTCCTGTTTGGGTTTCCAAGTGGGCTTCGCCACTGTTTAGCTGTTTTGATGGCACGGGATAGAAATCTATGGACTTGCCATTATTCAAATCCATTGAGCAGCCTGCCGGCGTAAACTGTCCTTTGATTTGAAGTTGAACCGTGTTCGCGGCGAAGACCATGGCGGGTAACCCCAAGACGCCAACGCAAGTAGCGAGGGAGAAAAAATTCATCATGCCGTGTTCCTTACTAAAAATGATGAAGGTGCTTTTGTTATGAACTCAGCAGTTCAATCGGAGTGGGATCCAATTGAGACTGCTGTTTATCCAATGTATGTTTCCGTGCAGATCGTTAACTAAAAATGGGCAAGAGGTGGATGATTTAGTATTTCAAGGGCGAGAGGTGTTCAGTGCTTTGGCAGCTCGAAGGTGTAAGGCTTGTCAGTGAAGCCATACAGGTTCGCCGGCAGGATCTCCACGCCAGTGGACTGGGTCAGCTTGGCATCGGTCAGGTCGAAGGTTTTCTTGCTGTTGGCCATCAGGTAGCTCTGACCCAAGGCCACAGAGCTTTTGGATGGCAACAACTGCACCTTGTCGGACAGACGCACGACGTAAGGGCTGTTGTTTTCCACCACCAATTTGTTGCCTTCGAAGTGCCATTTCAGGTGCTTCCACGGCGCGTCATCTTTGGCCAGGCCTTTTGGGTTGATGATCACGGGCATGTCTTGCTTGATGCTCATGTTGATGCGCGGGCCGCTCTGGCCGTCAGTCACCGGGATGCCTTCAAAGGTCACGCGACGCAGACGTTGGGTTTTCAGCGGTTCGCCCTTGTTCAGTAGGAAGAAGTTGACCAGCTGCGTGCCATTGCCTTCCACACGGTTCAATGGTGGAGTCAGGCCAACGATGGTGTCCGGATCGTCCGGCAGGCTGTAGATGGTGCTGACCAGCAATGCTGGCTCTTTGTCGGTGTTGGTCACTTTCATCTGAGCACTGCCGGTGGCTTCGTCGAGGATTACGACGGTGGTTTCCGGGCTCATGCCCGAGGCTTGGGCACTGGGGCTGATCAAAGCGAACGCTATGCAGGCGCTGGTCAGGGTGAAAGCAAGAGCGTGAACCAAAGGCAAACGTTTAAACGAAAAAGACATGATGTGGATCTCGTGAGTTAAATATCAGGGCCGGGGAGGGTGCATCGTGAGTCCGGCATTACAGTTAGTTGAAACAAACGCTTTCTTCGGGCTGAACGAGGCCGCTTGAAAAACTTCAAGGTGAGTGGCTTCGATTAACGAAGGGTGTTACTTACAGTACTTACAGGTAATTCAGTGTGAAGTTGGCTGTGCCGATGTATTCAATTTTCTGGCTCGAGCGCAAATCACGGTTAAAGGTGGTATTGACTTGCAGAATGCCAGTCAAGACTTGTGCTTCAGCAGCCGTTGGCATGCCACGGTTTATGCTGTTGCCCAGCGTAAAAAACTGCTGGGTATTTTTCAGGATATGGCTGGCGGCGGTTCTGTTGTCCTGGTTGTACAGGCTGACACTGACGCCGTCGGCCTGAGCACTGAGCAATTGCAAGCTGAAATGTCCCACTGACGAGTTATCAGTTTTATTGACCAGGGTGTAGGCGCTGTTATCCAGTGCCATAGTGCTGCTGCCTTGATGCTCATCGCTGACGGACAACGTGGTTTGCATCTTGTCGTCACACTGAATACGAAACCCGACGCTGCGTTGTACGGGTACACCGTGACGGGCATTGACCTCGGGGATCGACATGTCGTCCAGGCGTACCAGGTTGCCGCCATCGAAAGACAGTTGGCAGGCTCCAGGAATCAAGGTGCCGGCCACACTGAAATTGGTGTTTGACGAACCTGCAGCCATCACGACAAAAGGCGTCGTGATGGCGAGCACTGTGGCAGCGGTGAAAAGCTTTTTCATCGTGACCTTGTCGCAGGTAATGGAACGGTTAAAGGGCTGCAGTGAGGACGTCAAAGCGTGTGACATCCCCGCTGCAGATCAAGTTGGCACATGCTAGATCACCTGAAGCGAATGAACGGGTGAAAAGTTAACAATTCACAACTCTTCAGATTTTTGCCCGTGGAAGCTCGAGGCGAAGACGTCCAACACCCCGTCGCGTTTCAGATACGGTTGTTTGAGGCTAGATGTGACTTGAGAAGCCGAGTTAGATATTGAAGACAGTGAGGGTGCTTTTGCCAGTGAAGTCGGTGCTGTCAGCCTGGTTGATATCCGGATTGAGTTGACCGCTCATCACGATGGCGCCTTTCAAACTGTTAACCGCTACAGGAGTATTGGAGCTGTCGCTTGAAAAGCTGTAAGCAGCAACTAGCTTGCCGTTAGTGGGGCCAGTTGGAACATTACCAGTGTTGTCAATAACATTGAGGGACTTGGTACCATCCATCACGTTTTGCAGTTCGAGCGTGTAGGAACCCACCGTGGTATTGGTGTCATCGTTAGCAAATCCGAAAGCCCCAGAACCCAAATTAGTCAGATCACCTGTGCTGTTGTCTGCGAGCGACAACAGAACGGTAGTTTTGCCGTAGCATTGGACGTTGAAAGTGGTTTGTTGGCTCAGGGTATCGGTCAATTGGACTACACCCAGGTCGAGGTTGTTTTTATCCAAAGTCAAATCACACGGCGACGCGATAACTTTACCCTGGACAATCAGGGTTTCAGACTTTGTATTCGGTGCTGCAATAATGGAAGCAGACAGTCCAAGAGTGGCGAGGGACAGGGCGAATGGTAGTACGTATTTCATAGGAACTCCAAATCAAAGACAGTGTAATTTATTAATGGAAGCATGTGTGCTAAAGATTTATTTATAAGTGATGGTCAAAATGCTTTCGCCTTTATAGTCGAATGAGCCAAGGCCGTCATCGGTGAGTTTATGAATACGTGTTTGAACTTGAAGGTCGCCGGTGATTGTTTGTGCTGCATATGGTGCTCTATCTTTCCAGAAAACATATGGAATTTTTTTCCAAGGAGCACTATTGTTCAATACTGACGAACTCGTGCTCGTGGTGTCTTTGAGGCCTATGGCAACAGGTGGTGCAGAGTTGTTTGATGTGCCCATAAGATTGACAAAAGCTATATTAAATAAACCAATTTCATTGTTGTTATTGTCAACAAGCTTGCCCTCACCACTCAAGTCAGGATGAAGAACGTCGGTAACCGTAAGAGTCACCTCCATTGCGGACGCACAGGAAATAGAAAAGTTCCCTAGTATTGTAGCCGGCATGCGGTAATAAGTATTTATTATTTGGCTGGATTTGACTTCTGGGAATCGCATGTCCTTAGTGAAGTCAAGAGAGCAACCGGAAGGAACGAATTGTCCGCTGATCGCTAGTGAAGCGTCATTGGCAGCCAGGACTACATTTGTAGCGCTAAGCGCTGATAGGCAGAGGGCCGAGCACAGGAGTAGTTTCATAATAGACCTTTAAGATAAAAACAGTTAATCGGAAAAGCGCCAAAAGGTTAGCGATTTAGTTGTCGCTTGATAAATCAAAATTTGTGATTTTTACTAAAAACTCATGATCTGCATAGGAGTCGCTTTGAAAAATAAAGCTCATCTATAATTTGTATTTTTGGAGAGTTGAGCGTTACATTTCAAACGGGCCATAACTCTTCTATTGAATTTTATTCGAGAATTGAGTCGATATTTGGTCAATAAGCGTCTCAACGTCGATCTTTATCGTCAGCGATTGCCAGTTTTGCCCGTGTATCTTCAAAGGCACGATCAACGTCCCCGGATAAACGAAAGGTTGGCCGTAGCCGCCACCGCACCGGCCCGCTGGTGACAACGAACATTGTGTCAATCAAATTGCGTAGTCAAAGCCTTGCAATTCAATAGTGGGTCAATACAAAAAGATAATTTCGCTCGTCCAAAGATCTGTTCGTTAACATTCGCTTCCCGGTTCGGATCATTGACACGTAACGATTAGCGCCTGATTTACTTTTTTGTATTTGAATTGAAATTAGATGTACAGCATCGTGAAAGTAAGTTCGCTCTCATAACTGTCGTTACCGTTCATGATGATGCTAGGTTTGATGTTACCTTTCGATACGGATAAAGAAAGCTCGGCATTCTTAATTCGGGTTGGAATGGAGTTGTCTCCAGACTTTGTAAAGTAAACGGCGTATGCTCCAGGGGACTCAAAGACGGACGGAGGGGCGAGAGTATTTGCATTTACACTTGAATCCGAACTCGATACGCTATTGAAGGCGACGTCAAGAAGATACGAGCCGCTGATGGTTTTGTCAGCATTTGTAAAGGTAAAACTGTTGAGATCATTTTGGTCGAATGCGCCTTCAATTCCAATGGCTACTACAGTATCGGTCGCACAGTCAATCTTCAAATAGCCTGGAGAGACGGTACTAACGTTCGCGCTGCCATCGGCAAGAAGTTTATTTGAATAAATATCCTTCATTTCTAGTGCTTGACCGCCATTCAAGTCCATAGAGCAAGCTGCTGGTGTAAATTGCCCTTTGATTACAAGTTGAGCGGAATTGTCAGCCAGTGCAAAAGTAGGCAAGGCCAAGCTGCCAAAACAAGTGGCCATTGCGATAAAGCGTTTCATGTGGTGCTACCTAGTTAAATGTTGAAAACGGTGAGAGTACTTTTGCCAGTGAAGTCGGTGCTGTCAGCCTGGTTGATATCCGGATTGAGTTGACCGCTCATCACGATGGCGCCTTTCAAACTGTTAACCGCTACAGGAGTATTGGAGCTGTCGCTTGAAAAGCTGTAAGCAGCAACTAGCTTGCCGTTAGTGGGGCCAGTTGGAACATTACCAGTGTTGTCAATAACATTGAGGGACTTGGTACCATCCATCACGTTTTGCAGTTCGAGCGTGTAGGAACCCACCGTGGTATTGGTGTCATCGTTAGCAAATCCGAAAGCCCCAGAACCCAAATTAGTCAGATCACCTGTGCTGTTGTCTGCGAGCGACAACAGAACGGTAGTTTTGCCGTAGCATTGGACGTTGAAAGTGGTTTGTTGGCTCAGGGTATCGGTCAATTGGACTACACCCAGATCGAGGTTGTTTTTATCCAAAGTCAAATCACACGGCGACGCGATAACTTTACCCTGGACAATCAGGGTTTCAGACTTTGTATTCGGTGCTGCAATAATGGAAGCAGACAGTCCGAGAGTGGCGAGGGACAGGGCGAATGGTAGTACGTATTTCATGGGAGCTCCAAATCAAAGATAGTGTAATTTATTAATGGTAGTGTGTTGTGCTAAAGATTTATTTATAAGCGATGGTCAAAATGCTTTCGCCTTTATAGTCGAATGAGCCAAGGCTGTCCTCGGTGAGTTTATAAAGACGCGCGTTGACTCTAATGTCACCGGTGATTGTTTGTGCCGCATATGGTGCTCCATCTTTCGAGAAAACATATGGCATTGTTTTCCAAGGGGCATTAGTGCTCAATACTGCCGGACTCGCGGCGTCTTTGAGCTTAAGTGCAACAGGTGATGCAGAGTTGTTTGGTGTGCCCATAAGATTGACAAAGGCTGTGTTAAACCGACCAACTGCGTCGTTGTTATTGTCAACAAGCCAGCCTTCAGCAGTCTGTTGAGGGTCTTTAACGTCGGTAACCATAAGAGTCACCTCCATTGCGGACGCACAGGAAATAGAAAAATTCCCTAGTATTTCAACCCGCATGGTGTAATCATTTTTCATCATTTGACTGGATTTGACTTCTGGGAATCGCATGTCCTTAGTGAAGTCAAGAGAGCAGCCGGAAGGAATGAATTGTCCGCTGATCGCTAGTGAAGCGTCATTGGCAGCCACGACTACATTGGTGGCGCTAAGCGCTGATAGGCAGAGGGCCGAGCACAGGAGTAGTTTCATAAGAGACCTTTAAGATAAAATCAGTTAATCGGAAAAGCGCCAATAGGTTAGCGATTTAGTTGTCGCTTGATAAATCAAAATTTGTGATTTTTGCTAAAAACTTATGATCTGCATAGGAGTCGCTTTAAAATATAGCTCATCTATAATTTGTATTTTTGGAGAGTTGAGCGCTACATTTTCAAACGGGCCATAACTCTTCTATTGAATTTTCGATATTTGGTCAATAAGCGTCTCAACGTCGATCTCAAAAGCTGTGAATTTTGCTTAAGTAAGATTAAGTAAACAGTTTTGAGGGCTCGTAATCCCGAATCCGATTAAGCCTTGTCTCAGAATGGCCGAACTTCAAACTGACCAGTGCTCTTCCATTGAGTGGCATTCGACACTTGAGTTGACGCTTGGTCGATAAGCGTCTCAACCTCGATCTGTAACGTAAGCGTTTGTCCATGGGCTACCCGTGTCCCTTCAAAAGGCACCATTAATTTGCCCGGATAAATCAATGATTGGCCGTCGGCACCACCGCCCTGATCTGCGGGCGATAACCGAACTTTGCGACCATCCAGTTGCGCGCTCAAAATCTTGAAGTTCAGCAAACCGTTCAGAGCAAAACGATAGTTACGGTCGTCCAGTCCCTGCCCATTAAAGGTTATGCTCATCGGCCCAGGCACTGGACAGGTAGCCGTTAACGTAAGATGACGTTTCCCCATTTCATACAACACTCCCTGGGGAGTATCGGTTCGAATCATTTGGTTGCGCAGCAAGCGACCGTAGTCCATTTGCGCTTCGCTGAGCATGATTCTGCAATCGTTTTGGCCCGCTACTGCGCTACCGCAAATGAAATCTAGGAGCATTACGCCGGCGAGAGCCCAAGAAATGGATCTTTTGCTCAAGAGTGGGCTTATATCTTGAGCCCGAAAGAGGTTGTACATGTTCGATATCTCAAAGTTTGCGGCACGTAGCTTGTGCGGTTTCATAATGGGATGAAAAGTCGGTTTGCTCGCCCGGTTGGTAATCCAGATCGCAACGCGAACCATCGGCCATTTTTACGTTCAGACGTGTATCGCTATCTACTTGCGGCAAATAGATGTTGCCGTTATCGATCACAATTGTAAGGAACTGGTCCTTGGCGTTGAACACAGCCAGTCCTTTAGCCAATGGCGTGCCGTTACTGTCAGTGGCACTCACCAGCGCGCGACGGCTGGTAACCACGTCGAATTTGACTTTACTCACCGATCCTTTACCGGCGTGGACTTCTTGCACACCATTGGTGATTTCCATATTGACAGGCAAGTCTTGCGTGGTAACGGTCATCTGACTCTTCTTGTATGGAGTCAAACTTGAAGCGACGGCGTTGCCAAACATGTCAGTCCATACCGGCCCGCGAGGTGTAGTGATCTTGGCGCCGGAAACACCTGGCACCGAAATCACACCAAATGTGTCATCAACTTGATAGGGCGACAGCGTTACGCCGCCGCTATGCGCAACTACTGCACCGCTGAGGCCAGCGTTGTACTGCGTTGAATCTTGGCCATAGCGCGAATAACCGAGAGAGACCTGAGAATAGCGAGGCAGAACGTTGGCTGAGATTGCGAGATCGCTGTCACCACGCTCCTGATCGCGCTCTGCTTGTACCGAATAACTGAGGCTGTCATTAACCCGTTCGTTCGTTGCCACGCCATAGCGGGTATCAGAGCGATCTTTGTTCATATAGGTGCGAACTGTGCGATCGCCTAGCGGCAGACTAACGCTGAGGAAACTCTGTAATCCTTGGTCGTTGCGGCCTTGGCCTGTACTGTTTGACACATTGAGCGATACTCCGACGCGTCCGAAATTTTGAGACCACGACCCGGTGGTGCGCTGTGTGGAGCTACCGTCAAAGCGATTCGACTGTGATTGCGAAAGTTGGAAAGATCCGACAGGTGTACTGCCCAAACCGACAGACACACTGTACTGGTCGCGATAACGATTGTTGTACCAGCGGTGTTCGTCACGACGATGCGGTTCATTGAACTCTGCGTCGTCCAGAGGCTTATCATCGTGGTTATCATTTCGATGATGGCGTTCAATCGTTTCGCCTAACTGGCGAAAACCCTTGGTTTGTTGCGTGGTGCTTGCACTCAGCGACAAGTGACCGCCCATGCGGGTGGAGGCCGAGGCTGTGAATGAGGTGCCTTGTTGTTTTTCCTTGGAGGCGTTGGAAGCTAACTGTGAAAGGTTTACATCTGAGTTGGCGCCCACAGGAAACCCCAAGCCCCACCCCAGCCCCTGATAATCAGTGGACAGCATGGCGCCAGCGGATGCCGGCAAGCGGTTATCAATGACCCAGCTACGGCTAGCGGTCAGCACCATAGGGCCTTCACCTTGGGTGTTATCGCGGTATTGACCGGCGGCAAAGGAATAGCCGGGTGCGCTGTTGAGCCCAGCGCGATCGAGATTGCTTGCAGGCACGACGAAACTATTTTCCGAACCGTCGGCTTCAATTACCGTGACGTGCAGGTCGCTGCGACCTCCGAGTAATTTCAGATCACTAAGGGTAAAAGGCCCAGCCGGTACAATCGCTGTATGCACTAATGAGTTGTTCTGACGTACCTCGACCCGTGCCACAGAATGAGCGATGCCTTCAATGATCACCCCGGAGTTCGAATCGTCTAGCAACGCCGATTCCGGAACTAATTGCACACCCGTCAACGCCGTGCCAGCGAATACAGAGTTTGCCACGTTAATTTCACCTGCCTGGCCCGTAGCGCCGAGGCTTGGAAATGTTCGTTGAACGTAGGCATATAAGTGACTGAACTGGCTATTTTCACCGGACTGGCTATAGCTTTGACGGCTGCGAAACAACCAGTCGCCCGCATTCAACCCGACGACGGTATTTAGGTTCTTGAAATCTCTCGTCATTCCGCCAGCTTCGCTGCGCGAACCCATAAGATCGTAATTGATCAGTCCGGCGACGCCACCGCTGTGATAGGCGTCAGTCTCTTGTGCCTGTGCCGATATGGCTTGAGTTGGCACTACCAAGCGCACTTCCATAGCGTTTGGTTGCAACTCCATGACTGTATTGGGGTAGGCTGCTAAGAAGTCATCGCAGCCAGGGTTCGTGCGCTGATCGGCTGGCGTGCTCTCTGGCATTTGCAATTGCCCGGCTTGCAGCAATTTGGAATCGATGCACAGCTTGCCTTGATCATCAAACATTGCGGTAGCGCTACCTTTGCGCACACCGTTAATGAACAGCGTGATTGGCTGCAAACCTGTAGGGAAGCGTGCCGCATGGGCGAATTGCTCTACCAGCTTTGGGTCGATTCCGCGACTTTTCAAAACGGAAGCATCAAACGTATTGCCTTTAGTCGAGGTCTTTTCAACCGCGGCCGCAGTGGCTTGCGCCTCAGGGTCTGCCTTTAGAGAGGCGACGAACAGTGCGTTGGGCACGGCCACCAGCAGGTGCCGCCAGTAACGGCGTACAGCCGGGCGTTTTTTCAGTCGATTTCTCATGGAGTTGGGCGCGGTCGATTCAAGAGTTCAAGGGCAGGTGCGATTGGTGTTCAGTGCTTTGGCAACTCGAAGGTGTAAGGCTTGTCAGTGAAGCCATACAGGTTCGCCGGCAGGATCTCCACGCCAGTGGACTGGGTCAGCTTGGCATCGGTCAGGTCGAAGGTTTTCTTGCTGTTGGCCATCAGGTAGCTCTGACCCAAGGCCACAGAGCTTTTGGATGGCAACAACTGCACCTTGTCGGACAGACGCACGACGTAAGGGCTGTTGTTTTCCACCACCAATTTGTTGCCTTCGAAGTGCCATTTCAGGTGCTTCCACGGCGCGTCATCTTTGGCCAGGCCTTTTGGGTTGATGATCACGGGCATGTCTTGCTTGATGCTCATGTTGATGCGCGGGCCGCTCTGGCCGTCAGTCACCGGGATGCCTTCAAAGGTCACGCGACGCAGACGTTGAGTTTTCAGCGGTTCGCCCTTGTTCAACAGGAAGAAGTTGACCAGCTGCGTGCCATTGCCTTCCACACGGTTCAATGGCGGAGTCAGGCCAACGATGGTGTCCGGATCGTCCGGCAGGCTGTAGATGGTGCTGACCAGCAATGCTGGCTCTTTGTCGGTATTGGTCACTTTCATCTGAGCACTGCCGGTGGCTTCTTCGAGGATTACGACGGTGGTTTCCGGACTCATGCCCGAGGCTTGGGCACTGGGGCTGATCAAAGCGAACGCTACGCAGGCGCTGGTCAGGGTGAAAGCAAGAGCGTGAACCAAAGGCAAACGTTTAAACGAAAAAGACATGATGTGGATCTCGTGAGTTAAATATCAGGGCCGGGGAGGGTGCATCGTGAGTCCGGCATTACAGTTAGTTGAAACAAACGCTTTCTTCGGGCTGAACGAGGCCGCTTGAAAAACTTCAAGGTGAGTGGCTTCGATTAACGAAGGGTGTTACTTACAGTACTTACAGGTAATTCAGTGTGAAGTTGGCTGTGCCGATGTATTCAATTTTCTGGCTCGAGCGCAAATCACGGTTAAAGGTGGTATTGACTTGCAGAATGCCAGTCAAAACTTGTGCTTCAGCAGCCGTTGGCATGCCACGGTTTATGCTGTTGCCCAGCGTAAAAAACTGCTGGGTATTTTTCAGGATATGGCTGGCGGCGGTTCTGTTGTCCTGGTTGTACAGGCTGACACTGACGCCGTCGGCCTGAGCACTGAGCAATTGCAAGCTGAAATGTCCCACTGACGAGTTATCAGTTTTATTGACCAGGGTGTAGGCGCTGTTATCCAGTGCCATAGTGCTGCTGCCTTGATGCTCATCGCTGACGGACAACGTGGTTTGCATCTTGTCGTCACACTGAATACGAAACCCGACGCTGCGTTGTACGGGTACACCGTGACGGGCATTGACCTCGGGGATCGACATGTCGTCCAGGCGTACCAGGTTGCCGCCATCGAAAGACAGTTGGCAGGCTCCAGGAATCAAGGTGCCGGCCACACTGAAATTGGTGTTTGACGAACCTGCAGCCATCACGACAAAAGGCGTCGTGATGGCGAGCACTGTGGCAGCGGTGAAAAGCTTTTTCATCGTGACCTTGTCGCAGGTAATGGAACGGTTAAAGGGCAGCAGCGAGGACGTCAAGATGTGTGACGTCCAGCGCTGCAGATCAAGTTGGCACATGCTAGATCACCTGAAGCGAATGAACGGGTGAAAAGTTAACAATTCACAACTCTTCAGATTTTTGCCCGTGGAAGCTCGAGGCGAAGACGTCCAACACCCCGTCGCGTTTCAGATACGGTTGTTTGAGGCTAGATGTGACTTGAGAAGCCGAGTTAGATATTGAAGACAGTGAGGGTGCTTTTGCCAGTGAAGTCGGTGCTGTCAGCCTGGTTGATATTCTCGTTGAGCTTGCCGGTCATCACGATAGTGCCTTTCACGCCGTGAAGCGGGGTATTGGAGCCGTTCTTTAAAAAACTGTATGCGACTACTGGCTTGTCATTAGTAATTCCATCTGGAATATTACCGCTAGTTTCAACTGCACTAATAGAGCTGATGAAGTGAAAAATATTGGGTGCGTGCTCCGCTAAATTTTGCAAGCCGAGGTTATAAGAGCCTACAATAATGTCTGTGTCATCGTTAGAAAAAGCGAATGATTTTGGTGGAACACCAGTCAGATTCCCAGTGCTATTGTCCGCGATAGATAGCAGGATGTTAGTAGTGCCGTAACATTTGACTGTGAAACCAGTCGAGGATGTTAGGGATTGCGACAGCTGGACTTCACCCAGGTCGATATTGGGGGTATCAAGTGTCAAATCGCAAGGCGAGGCATTAACCTTCCCTGTGACTGTCATGATTTCCGATTTTGATGCTGTCGCGGCGAAGACTGAACTGGAAAGGCCAAGGGCAGCGAGTAAGGCGAAATGAAGTGTATTTTTCATGCGGTAACCCAGGTTGAAATACTGAAAATTAAATGGCGATAAGTGCGCGTCAGAGGTGTTAGTTGTAAGTTATCGTCCAAAGACTTTGGCCTTTGTAGTTGAATGAACTAGGGGTGTTGGTGTCGATCGGTTCGAGTGACGCGGAAAAATTAATGTCGCCAGTTATCGACTGGGCTGCGTATTGCTGTCCATCTTTTATAAAGATAAGAGGAACGGTTTTAATCTGTACGTTGGTGCCGTTTAGGGTGTTTTGGATCAAAACGGGAACTGGCGTAGTTGAAGTGTCTGGCGTGGCTAGAAGGTTAGTAAGCTGAGTGGTATACGATCCAATGTCCAGGCCTTTCTCTGTTAGTAGAGATCCTTTGCCTTTCGAGGTAGGACTAGCAATATCTGAAATAATTAGGCTGATTTGCATCGCGGACGCACAAGAAATAGTGAATTCGCCAAATTTTTTCATCGAGGTAATGCTGCTAGGGTAATCTGTTTTCATGCTACGAGAATCGACATCCGGGAGTACCATGTCCTTATCAATATCGATGGCGCAGCCAGCAGGAATGAATTGCCCGGTGATGTTAAGCTGAGCGTTATTATCCGCGAGTGCTATGTTAGACAAGCCTGCTACCGCAAGGGTGAGTGCCGTGTGAAAAAGACGCATATAAGTCCTGTGCTATAGAATAAATATATATTTTGGTGTAGCAACTGTGATCCAGAGATCTGGGCAAAGGTTAAGAGCGATGGTGTTGTTTGGCTAATCAATAAAGGTGATTTTCTCTAAATTCACATCGTGAGGTGTTTGACACTCTGCAGCCGCGGGTTTGTAGGATGACTGCTTCACTGCTGATTGGGGTCTTTTGTTGGTGGAGTGCGACCAGTCCTGCCTAGAAAAATTAGCAATCAGGTGAAAGCGAAAGCTGTCGGGAGCAATGCACGAGAGGAGCAAGGCGCGCTCAGTGGCGCCTCTGCGCGATGAATGAATGGTTGTACGGCAACATTGAGAAGGGAGCGAGGGCAAGGAAGAATTGAGATGCTATCGGTTGAACAAAGGCGGTGGCTTGAGACCGCCTTTGACTTTCGCTCTGCGGAAGAGCGGATAGCGCGAGATGTTCCAGTGGCACCAAAGTATCTCGGCGAAAACTTGCGTGCCAGAAACAGTCATGCCGCCTGGAGATTGTGGTGTGTCATCAGTTTCTGGTTACTTCAGCGGCTGACTACCACTGTCAACTGCAGACTCTACCTGTAGCACTGCGGCGCCGCTCTCCAGACCAGAAACTAATAGGTTTAAGGTACGTTAGATGTTAGTATGAGACATCCTTATTTAGAATTGCGTAACTTTGAGCGAGTGGCTCGGATTTTATTGATAAGCTATGGTCAATGTTGTTTCGCTCTTGTAATCAAAAGAACTTTTTGAGGGGGGCATTCCGGGTTTTTTAGGTGAATATAAATACACCCATGCTCGCAAGTCGCCTTCAAATCGAGTGCCTGCGAAATTTATCCCGCTTACTGTGAAGTAATATGGAGTTGAATTGAACATACCCCAGTAGTTGAATGATGTGATGCCAGGTGAGGTCACCCTGATTGGCCTAAGGGTGGGGTCGATGCTTGATTTTCCCAGCATATTTAGTATGTACATCTCTGTGTAGCCGACTATCGAGTTCGCGTCACTTGTATCTCGAAGAAAGCGTTGCCGATTTTTGCTCGTCGGATTATAGGGGTCACTGATAGATATGGTAAGAATGGTATCTGCCACACAGTCAATGCTGAATGGCCTATTGATAGGGCTTAGCTCCTTTGTCGCGCTTGCAGCAAGCGAGTCAAGCGTTTTAGATTTTACGCTCGGGAAGCTTATTGTATTGTTGGGTATGTCGATGGTGCAGCCTGACGGTCTAAACTGTCCCCCTATAGACAATGATGCATCATTGCCCGCTAAGGCAATATTGGATGTTACAGACAGCATCCAGATAATCGAGTACGAAAATCGTTTCATTACAATCCTTATCAATCATTAAGTGGCTTCCTGCCGCTTTGGACGGCGGCTCCTCCAAGAGTGATGCCGCTGCACCGGGCTGGGCAAAGATAGATTGTTGAGGGGATATATACCGAGTCAATAAGTGTGATTTTTTCTAAAATCACACTCTGAGGCGTTCGCAATGCGCGGATGCGCGTCCTCAGGCGTGTCCGCATTCTCGTATGTACGCAACTCATGTACCTGTTACCTATGCGGCTAACCCCAAAACTGTGAGTCAGCGTTCAACGTCCAAAGCAATGAGACTCTTAAATTGGTTATCCAGTTGCGCTATGGCTTCGGGGCTGGTGCCCTGGAACCAGGCATCAACAGCAATCACTTGCTCAAAGTCGCCGCCAACATAGCTACTAGGAGCAACGTGTGGGGTCACACTGATCATGCCGGGCACCTGACGCGCCAACTTTACACCATGTATCTGTGACAGTGTGCCGCTGTAGCGGGGATGCACCGCCGACATGGCGAAATAACCTTCGGGCTTCTTGTGATAGGGTAGGTTGATAGGTTTTCCTAGCAACAGTTGTAGGTAAGCTGTGGGGAAATGGACGCCACGCATGGTCTGAAGACTGTCTTTGACTCGCATTCCGCCAATGCGCGGATTGACTCCAATAACGCTCGCGCGGCCCTTGGAGTCGTAACGCAGCTTCACTTGGCAGAAGCAGTTCCTCAGCCCAAGGGTGTTGAGTACGACTCGGGTGTAGCTGAGGAGCTGTTGCTGCTCATTGGCGTTTAGCCTGACAGGCGGAGTGATTGCCAAGTTCTCGTAAACGCAATATGTATTGTGCTCAATGTCCAGCTTGTCGTGGATTGCTAGCGGTAGTACATGCGAATTAGTACAAATGCACTCGATGCTGATTTCGTGTCCATCGATCGCTTGCTCGGCTAGCATTTCTTTCAGGGGATGAAAATCCTCTTCGCCAATTTCATGGTCGAAAAAGTACTTACTGTAGTAACCATTCGCCGCCTGTTGTCGGTAATGAGCCAGTACCTTCTGCATGTCTTCGATGTTTTGGCAGTGAGAGATAAAGCTTGAGCCGATACCAATGACGGGTTTGAGGATCATCGGAAAGCCAACATGGCGCGCCGCTTCTACGAGGCTCGCTGAGTCTCTTACTCTGGCAGAGCGGACGGTATAGATGTTGCGATCACCCAGTCGCCGACGCATCAGATATTTGTTGTTGGCGTAATAGAGTGCCTGCGATGAGCAATGGGGCAGGCCACGGCGTTCGCAAAGTTCGCTCACTTGGGCTGCAAGTAAACCATGGGGAGTGAAAAAGCCCTGGTAGCTACCGATACCCACTACCTGATGGTGTTTTTCGATTTGGTTGACGGTGTTTTCTAGGCCTTCGTCGCTCCAGTCATCGATTCCGATGGCGCGAAACGGCAGTTCGCTAATGTCTCCGGCGCTTAGGGTATTCGGCAATAGGGCAATCATGTCTATGCCAAGTCGAGCAGCCGCTTCCCCTATTGGCTGCATGCTTTCTAAAGAATTGAGCGTGTATTCAATTACAACGATGGTTTGAGGCTTCATCACATAAGACCGAATCAATAGGCTGTTGGGTTGTTTAATCGCCTTGATAGGGCGCGCGGGGCAGCATCCACCTGACGTGAAGCCACTGTATGACAAGTCGCTCCATCACGCTGTTTGACGCGTGAATTACAGCAGCCCCAGATGAAAGCGCCATCTGGAGCTTTCATCGTGAGGCGGTGACATTGATGAGGCGAATGTCGGTACGAAAGACTGCCGTCAGCGCGCTTGACTGGCTAGATGTAGCGAAGCGGATTTAACGGTAATCCAGAATCTATTAAGCATACCAATAAATTCCGCTTTCACGGTGCGGAAAAAGTTGTGAATTATATTTTCTGTGAAGTGATTGATATCTTTTCATCATTAGATTTTTAAAGGTCGTCTACTGTTTTAGTCATGACAGGGTTCGTTGTCAGGCGAGCTGCGAGCAGTGGAGGTGAGTAGATGATAATAAAATGCGGAAAAGTGTCCGGTCTGGGGTTTGCGTTAGCAGCGGTGTTTGCTGAAGTCGCTCATGCGATGGGTGCAAGTGACGGTACCATTGAATTTTCTGGAAATGTGGTCGCGCAAACGTGCTCAATTTCTATTAATGGTAGTGGTTCAGTCCCAGCTGGGCACGCAAATACAATTTCGCTAACGTTACCGACCGTTAGCAGTAATACACTTGAAGGAGCGCCCGATTCGACAAAGGGGAATACAGCATTGAACTTTAACTTGTCGGGGTGTGGAGGTAGTAACACTATGGCTATCGTCTATTTTGAAAATGGCCCTACCGTTCAAGATGATGGCACGCTGAAAAATGTGTATCAGCCAGTTAAGAATGCTTCTGTTGGCGTTGCCCTGCAGATGGTGGATTCAAATGGTGCGCCAGTTCTGATCGGCAGTCCTGCGCAATTAACGACTCTAGCTCAGCCGATCCTTGGGAATATGCGATATGGGGTGCGTTACATTTCCGAGAATGCGCTTGTGGGCCCAGGTTTATTTCAGTCCTCGGTAACCTACTCAATTAGCTATCAATAATTTTCTTGATTTTAGAGTTGGACTAGAGGGAGGTATTGTCCTTCTGGCAGAAGGGCGTGATTGATGTTTTTTGATTGGTCTAAGAAAGAAAGTACTGTTCTACTGGTTGTGCATCTCGTGGCATGGTTTTCTGCAGTGAGAATGTATTGGCATGATTTTATTTATTGTGAAGGAAGCTCAAAAATGAAAAATCAAGTATTTGCTGTATCGCTGTTGATGGCTGCATCCGCTTTTCAGAGCGCTAACGCTACTGGCGCTCCGGATGGCACGATCCAATTTACCGGCGCTATCACGGCGGAAACCTGTACGATTTCTGTTAATAATGTCCAGGCGGGTATTAATACCGTTCAACTGCCAACTGTCAGCGATTCGACGCTGAACAGCGTAGGCTCAACCAAAGGCGATACCGCACTCAATTTCAACTTGACTGGTTGTGGTAATACCAGTGGCACCGCAGCAACCAAAGCTACGGTCTTTTTTGAAAAGGGGTCAGGTGTCGCAGCGGATGGTACCTTATTGAACATGGCGACATCTAATCCTACTAACGTCGGCGTGCAGATCCTCAATTCCGCGGGTAATAAGGTTACTTTGGGTTCTTCAGATCAGATCGCCCCAAGCAATTACACAACCTTGGCAGGAGGGGCAGCATTGATTCCTTACACGGTTCAATACGTCGCTCAAGCAGTGCCTGTCACTCCTGGGGCCTTTTCAGGCACCCTCACGTATTCCATTAGCTATCAATAATATTTGACGCAAATTTTGCGCTTGCTGTGCTGTAGGGGCAGTGGGGCAAGCGCAATCTAATGTTGAAAAGGGGATGCTTACGGTGCGGCGTTTTTTATTTCTCAATAGCACGTTGTTGTTACTGACCTCAATGTTTTGCAATTCAAGCTATTCCAGTGTGGTTATTGCAGGGACACGATTAATCTATCCAGAGAAAGAAAAAGAAATAACTGTAACGTTGAATAATAACGGTGGTACTCCGGTTTTGGTTCAAAGCTGGATGGATAATGGTGATATTAATTCGAAGCCGAATAATGCGGTTGCCCCTTTCGTTCTTTCTCCACCTATTTTCAGAATGGATGCTAATGTTGCGCAAAGTGTTCGTCTCAGGTTTTCGGGTGAGCCGTTAGAGAAAAATAAAGAGTCGGTTTTCTACTTTAATGTTCTTGAAGTTCCCGCAAGAGCTGAGGCCGCGGAGGGTGAAAGTCTTCTGCAATTGGCGTTCAGATCAAGGATAAAAGTATTTTATCGCCCTGAAAATCTCAAGGGAACATCAGTAGATGCAGTAGGCACACTTCAATGGAAATTATTGCCTCACGGTAAAGAGTTTGTTTTGCAAGTCTTCAATCCCAGCGCCTATCATATTTCTATGGGTGATGTAGATATCGTTGATGGCACTAAAAAAGACTCGGTTGTGAGTGACATGGTTGCACCTGGCGCACGTAGAAGTTTTGCAGTGCCCTCGTTGAAGACACCCCCGAGTGCTCGGGCCCAGGTGAGTTTTACTGCTATCAACGATTGGGGAGCCTATGTTCCTTATACCCAGCCACTGACTAAGTAACACTCACTGCAATCAAGCGCGCAGACGGGTAACGGATGACTATTTTTTTTCGCCTAGAAGTTGCAAGGTTTGATCGTTTTTTGTATATATCAAAAAGCTCAAAAAAAATTATGGCATGGATAGTTGTAGTCGGTATGCAACCATTCTGTGAATCCGATGCTCAAGCAAAACAAGTAAAGTTCAACAACTTATTGTTGCCAGAGGGGTCGGAGAATCTTGATTTGACTCCTTATGAAGCCGGCAATGCGATACTGCCGGGTGATTATCGTGTTGACGTATTTGTCAACGAGCAACCTATGGGACGCAAAAACATTCATGTTATCGCCCAGGAACAAGGTGACCCTGTTCCTTGTTTCACTTCGGCGTTGCTGAATGAGTTAGGCATCTCGATTGCTTCAGATGTGTTCGATAATAAAGACACCGATGCGTGTGTCCCTATGTCTCGTTTGGTGAGGGATGCAAGTGTCGTATTTGATATGAAGACGCTGCAACTGAAAATCAACGTTCCTCAGGCATCAATGCGCCGTGACGCTCGCGGTTATGTAAATCCGGAGCTTTGGAGTAGCGGAGCGACGGCAGGTATCCTGTCTTACAACGCAAACGCCACGCGTGCTCTTAAAGGTTTCTCGAGTGACTCGGGATATTTGGGTTATGACGCCGGGTTGAACGTGGGGGAATGGCGCCTCCGCTACAACGGATCGCTGACTTGGCAAGAAAGTGTTTCCGGCATCACGAAGCAGGACATCAATACCTATGTCCAGCGCGACATCACAGCACTGCAAAGCCAATTCACTCTAGGCGAGACATATACCCTCGGTGATTTGTTCGATTCATTCAATTTTCGCGGCGTTCAGTTGTCCACCGATGATCGAATGCTACCGCAGTCTCTACGCGGTTATGCGCCGGTAGTCCGTGGCATTGCCCGAACGGGCGCAAGGGTTGTCATTCGTCAAGGCAATAACATTGTGCTGGAAACCTTGGTGTCTCCTGGCGCCTTTGCCATCGATGATCTTTATGCCAACGGTTACGGTGGTGATCTTGATGTAACCGTCTATGAAGCAGATGGCAGTCAGCAGCACTTCGTCGTAGCCAACGCAGCAGTCAGCCAATTGCTGCGCCCTGGCGTCTCGCGTTTCAGTGTCACGGCGGGTGAAGTACGCAACAGTTTTACTGATGGCTCGCCTTCTTTTTTGCAAGGCACGTACCAGCACGGGCTCAGTAATCTGTTTACCGGTGAGGGTGGGGTGCAGATCAGTGATGACTACTGGGCGGTGTTGACGGGCGTTGCGGTCAATACCCCAGTAGGTGCAATGTCTTTGGACTTGACTCAGTCGCGGACTCAATTCAAATCCAGCGTCGAACAGGGTGAAAACCTGCGACTGCTTTACAGCAAAGCGATGCTATCCACGGGCAGCTATTTTACGGCTTCTTCTTATTGGTATTCCTCCAAAGGTTCACAAAGCCTGACCGATGCGTTGCAACGTATCGAGTTCGAACAGGATCTACTGGCCGGTGGCGTTTTTCAGCGTGTAAAAAACCGCCAACAGGCATCGGTCAATCAGGTTTTGGGAAATTGGGGCCAAGTCAGCGCCACTGCTTATAGCCAAAGTTACTGGAACAATGACGGGCGTGATCTGCAGTATCAGCTTACTTATGGTCAACAGGTGAGTAAGGTGGCCATTACGTTGAATGCCAACCGCGGCCGAACCGGGTTCGGCCAAATGCAAAATAATTATTTACTTACGCTTTCGATGCCCTTGGAGCTTGGTTCGCGACGTTATGCTCAAGTACAGGCGGGTGTTGGGCGCGATGTTGATGGCAACTTTTACCAAAATGCTTTCCTGAGTGGCATGGCGGGCGAGGACGACCAGTACACCTACAGTGTCGGAGTACAACACGAGGATGGGGAGGGTACCTCTGGTGGTTCATTGTCGGGGCAATACCTGGGTAGTCGTGTCAATACCGGGGCCAGTTACAACGAGGGCACCGGGTATGCGAATTTCGGTCTGACTGCGTCTGGGTCAGTGGTCGCCCATCCGCGAGGTGTTACGTTTTCGCCCTACAACGGCGACACCATCGCCGTGGTGAGTGCCCCAGGTGCAGAAGGCGCACAGGTCGTTGGGTATCCAGGCGTGAAGCTGGACGGTCAGGGCAATGCTGTTGTGCCTTATCTGCGTCCCTATGAGTTCAATGACGTTGGCATCGACACGCGCGGAACCTCCTTGGATGTAGAGGTACTGGGATCCAGCCGCAAAGTGGTACCCCGCTTCGGAGCGGTCATGGCTGTTGATTTTGTTACCCATACCGGTCGAACGGTATTGCTCAAAGTTAAGCAGGCAAAAGGCGCGCTTGTCCCATTTGGTGCTTCAGTCAAGGATTTCGCCGGCAATTCGCTTGGTCTTGTCGGCCAGGGCGGGCAGCTGTATGCCTTGGTTCCAGAGGAAACAGAGCGCCTGCTAGTCAGCTGGGGGCCGGACTCGACACAGCGCTGTGTCGTTTCGCTCGCCACGCTCGCCAAGAATGATGACTCATCAAAACAACTTGACGCAGTTTGCGCGCCGAACGGATAACCCTTCGAGGATATGCCATGTTACGTAAAACATGTATGCACTACGGCGTTGCGCTGTGTGCTCTAATGGCTTCCAGCGGCGCCATGGCGTGTCTGCTAGATAGTTCCTCTTCAAGCAGTGCCACTGTGCCGTTTGGTGGCACGCAAATTACGGTTGGCAGGGATGTACCCATCGGCGCAGAAGTGTACCGACAGGATCTGACGTTGGGGAGCGGGATCAAAGTCAACTGTTTGCTCAACTTGATGCCATTCCAGTTATTGAAAACCCTCGCGGGCGCGGTTACCCCTTCTAGTTACGCATCGGATGTGTATGCCACAGACGTGGCGGGTATAGGTGTTCGGTTTCTGGACAGCAACAACAGCTTTTCATCGTTCCCATCAAGGGTCTCTCAGTCGAACTGCACAATCACTTCTTGCCTGTTCAACCTCCAAGGTGGATTGGGCCTGACAGTGTCGTTTATCAAGATAGGTGTGGTACAGCCGGGCATCGTACTTGGAAGTGGCTTGCCTTCGGTACTCAGCAGTTATGGTCTGTTGAATCTGGAAACACCTTTACTCACTACCAACTTGTCAGGCCAACTGAGGATCGTGTCACAAACCTGCCAAACACCAGACGTAACGGTGTCGCTGGGCATTCAGCGCCTAGACCACATTGTTTCAGAGGGGCATACACCATGGCAAAGCTTCAACATTGCGCTGAACAACTGCCCAGGTTTTTACGGCACCTACTCACTGTTGGGTGGTGGCAGTGTTATTTCGCAGAATGCTAATAAAATTTCATTTCGAATTGACCCCGTACAGACTGCAGCAGACGCTCCCAACGGAGTGCTAAGTCTCAACACAGGCGGATCTACTGCGACTGCCCAAGGCGTAGGCCTGCAAGTGGCGTTTGCCAACGGACAAACACTGCCGCTAGCTACGGTTATGGACAGCGGCATCCAACCCCTGGCTTCAAATGCCAGTTACACGATTGCATTGCAAGCCCGATACCTTCAGTTAGCGGGGCAAACCCCGACCGCGGGGGCCGCTGACGCAACCGCGACGTTTACGTTGAATTACCAGTAGCTGTAATAAGTCTGCGACAAATAATCCATTAAGCATTTTTCACACCTCAAAAACGGCGCGTTCTCTTAGAGTTCTGCGCTCTTTTTTGTTGTGAATATTTTGGAGGCCAAGGGATCATCATGAAAGAAGGCGAGACCTTTCCGCTCCCCGCGGACTGGGAGTGCGCAGGGAGCTTCCAAGGGCGCACGATTTACCAGGATTGTATTACGTTGTTTCTGTTCACTGCCGATGATTCTGGAATATCAATACTGTTCGACCTTGAACCTGTCGTTACGATAGAAGTGTTTAAGCACGTTTGTCGTTTCACGGGGTGTTCCGGTCTTGACTACACACTGCTGGACAGCTTTCAAGTCGTCGCCAGCGGCAGCGAACAGTTACCTGAGATTGACGTGCCACCGCTAGGGGTAAATTGCCCGCTACACGCAGTCGAGTCGCTATCGCTGCTGCTGAACATCATCACGAGGGACGCTGAAGCCAATGACGCCGATTACCTATTTTTCAATGCTTTGTTGTTTGGGGATCACGCATCCGTCGTTAACTGCCCGGTGTCAATTAACTCAGCGATTTTCCGACTTAAGAAGCTCGAGAATTTTATCCGTAATGACGGGCGTTGGCGTGTGGCGGGGGCTTTGTTTGGTCGCAAGGAAATTGCCCATTTGGACGATGACCAATTGGTAGAAGTGTACCGGCAATATGGTCTGGATCTTAATGGAGCAACCGTGTCGCATATCTATCTGGAGCGTTTATTTGAACGATTTCTCGAGTTGATTCCGCAGCCCGGCAGTTCCATGCCAGTACTCGCCTAGAAACTTGTGCGTTTTTCAAGGTTTTAGGCTTTTCGCTTTCTAAATTTGGCCCTCGCTCCGTTGATTTCTCCAACTTCAATCTTGATGAATCCCGAAAAATTGCCGAGCACTTATTGGCGTTACGCTTGGCCTACGGTTATCGCGATGTTGGTTAGCGGGCTATATCAAGTGGTGGACGGCATCTTCATCGGTCAAATAGTCGGTGCGCCGGGTTTGGCAGCTATCAACATGGCTTGGCCATGGGTTGGACTGATGGCTGGTGTCGGCTTGATGATCGGAACCGGTGTCGGTACGTATTGTTCGATGGCTCAAGGGCAAGGGGACTTGATAAAGGGGGCGTACCTACTTTCGCAAGGTTTATGGTTGCTGTGCTTATTGGGTGGTGTGGTGGCGATCGGCGTGTTGTCGGGACGCCAGGCATTATTGGTGTTGCAGGGGGCCGATGCGCTAGTGCTATCGCTGGGGGTTGATTATCTGGCGGTCATGGGGGCTTCGGCATCGTTTGTGATGGCCAGTATCGCCTTGCCGATCTGGGTCAGAAATCTCGGGGCGCCGCGCCTGGCGACGATGATGATGGTGATCGGGGCGTCGCTCAATATTCTGTTGGACTACCTGTTTATCGTGCTTTTCGACTGGTCGCTGAGGGGCGCGGCGTTGGCCACAATGATTGGCGAAAGTGCCACGGTGTGTATTGGCCTCGCTTTTCTGTTTTCCCGGCACAACTCAGTGCCTTTGAAAGGCATCAAACGGCCTTTACCGCTTCTGGATCTGCGCGAGTGTTATGCGATTTTGCGCAATGGTTTGTCGAGCCTATTGATGTATGTATACGCCAGCTTAGTCGCCATGGCGCACAATGGTGCGTTGATGAAATACGGCCATTCCGTGCATGTGGCGGCGTTTGCGATCGCCGGCTATATCATGACTATTTACTACTATCTCGCTGAAGGTCTGGCGTTGGCTATGCAACCGATTGCCAGCTACTTTCATGGTCGAGGTTTGCTTGCGCCCGTGCGTCAGGTTTTTTTCTGGCGCTTAAATGGATCCTGACGATTGGAGTAGTGTTGGTGGTATCGATTTCGATATTTCCAAACATGGTGACCCGCATATTTACGAATGGTGAGGAGAGCGCGTTGGCAGAGATCACCGTGCGCACGATTCGCGTACATTTTTTTGCGTTGTTCCTGGATGGTCTTCTGGTACTTGCTGCCACTTACTTTCAAGCCATAGGCGATAGTCACCGAGCGGTGCTGATCACCTCCGCCAATTTGATTGTACAACTGCCACTGCTGTGGGCTTTAGCATCATGGTTAGGCGTTACTGGAATCTGGTTGGCCCTGCCGCTGTCGACGGTGGTGCTGTCAGCAGGAGTCGCATGGATGGTTGTCCGGCAACTATCTGCGAAGGATAAGGCAGCCGCTTTCTAAGGGCCGGGCCGGTAGTGCAGGAGCGAGTCCCGCACGATTGATTGAGCTGATTCAGTCTTTTTGAGTTGTTCGTAGCCTCATGTGCATGGTCTTTATTCTTCTGAATCTGGGGCTTCGACCCGGGCGCATTCTCAGGAGGAGCTTATGGGCCATGTGCAGGATGCAATGCATGCAACGCCATTCAGGACTTTGCTTGGCCGCTTCGCTGATCAGGCCAGAACAATGCCTGACGCGCTCGCGGTCATTGATGGGCAGTTCTATCTCACATATTCGGAGTTGGCCAAGGTAAGCGAACGCATTGCATATGGACTGACAATCCTCGGTGTGCAGCCAGGGCAGGCGGTGGCGCTCTGCATGCCTGACGGTTGGCAACGGCTCGTTGCAATGCTCGGAATGTTGAAGGTTGGTGCAGTGGTCGTGTCGCTGGAGACAAGTTGGACTACTGATCAACAATGCCAGACGCTGCTTGATGCCGACTGCGTCGGAGTGCTTGTCTACGGACATATCATCAACAGGAAGTTGATACCGGGTGTTTGGCAGGCGGGGGTTAGCGCGTTGTTATCGACAGCGCCGCTTTTATCGCTGCCAGTTGCCAAGGTGATGGTTGACGTCATGTTCCAGGTCTACCCGCTGGGGTGTGCAGGTACTTTTCGGCCCGTGAGGATCGCGGAGCAGGATGTACTGCGTCTGATACAGACAGAGGCTTGGTCAACGGCTTCATCTGTTGGCAGATTATCCGACCGTGTAGTTGATATGTGTGGATTGCAATGGTGGGCATATCTGCTCAGGGGAGATATCTGTGTAATGCGTGCAGAGATAGACGCCTTTGCCCTTGAAAATACACAGCTTGGCGCACGTAAATTGCTCAATGGCAGGCACGCTGAGCGGTATCCTCCAGCAACAGTGGCGAGTGATGCAGGGCGTCAGCCGGCAACCGCCGAGCAGCGACGCTTGTGGTTGCATCAACAGAGTAACCCTACGTCGACTGCCTACAACTTTTCGTTGATATTAAATTTGGCAGCGGATGTTGAACTTGAGGCATTGGATAGCGCTTGGATGCGATTAATTGCGCGACACGCAGCGCTGCGCACCTCATTTGAATTGGGAGCCAATGGCCTTGATCAAGTGGTGTCTGAATGTGGGACGTTGTGCTGGAGATTTCCTGTCGGACATTTTATCGAGGACACCTGGCAGGTTTTTGCTGAAAGAGTATTCGCGACTCCGTTCGATCTTTGCACCCCCAGTCTGGTAAAGGCCTGGCTGGTGCCAATTAGGGAGGGGGGCGCCCGATTATTGGTGAACGTGCATCAGAGTGTGATCGACTCGCAATCGCTGAACTTGCTACTTGACGATTTGAGCGCCCTCTACGAAGACGTTGTGCTCGGTCGTGAGAGCGCGGCGTTGGTTAACAACTTGGGCCCACTGGACTTCGGCTGTTGGCAATTCCAATGGCATAAGGATTTGCGTTACCGCCTCCAACGCAGAGCACTCGCAGATTTGTACCGTGGTTACGAACCAACGTCGTCGATTGCGCCCATGGTGCAAACATCGCTCACCGCCGAAGCCCAGACATATCAGCAAACTCTGGATGATGGACGTTGCATGGCGCTTCATCAAATCTGCAACCTATATCAGGTCAACCGTTTTGAAGTGCTGTTCAGCATTTTTGCTTGGGGTCTGCACGCATTGACGGACACGTTCCACCCAAGGGTGGCCTGTACCGTTTCTCGACGTCCTCTGGCCGAGTTCAACCCTGTACTGGGACAGTTTTCCAATACATTACTGATGCCGACGCCGCTCGACGGAGCATTTACCCTTGCAGTGCTACTGTATCGGCAGAGCGAAGTAGTGCGAAAAATCCTAGGATGCCAGGACGTGGCATTGGTGGACGTGGCGCAAGACCTGCGATTTTGCGCCAGCAAGGCAATGTTTGACTTTATGTTTGTGTTTGAGCATTTCCACACGTTCAAGTTGCAAAAACTAGAGGCAACAGTGGAACTCTGCGGTGTGCAGCAGATGCTTTGCCCAATGATACTGTCAGTGGAGACTCATGATGACAGCTTGGTTTGCCGGTGGGATTACGACAACGGCTATTTCGAAGAAGAACAGATTAAGGCCGTCGCGGATCTTTTCTGCCTAGGTCTAGATTTGCTTCTGGAAACGCCAAGTATAACTCTTGACGAGTTATTGACACCTTATCGTCGTGACGCACCGTCTTTCGAGGAGAGCGGAGAGCAGGACTGTACAGGTTTGGGTACTTAATTCGCTTGGTGAAAAATCAAAAAAATGGCGAAGCTCATGTGCGTCCGCCATAAAAACGACTTTTCGTGGAGGGGGCTAAACGAAAGAAATTGAAGGTAATTGATTTTTAATTTTTGCTCTGGCGACGTATTTCTGTACGTGGTTTTTTGCAAAGAGAGTAATTTTCGTGAGATTTTTCGAGCTGATTCTGAAGCTGCTTGATGTTGTTGGAGTCCTTGTTGTAGTGAGCTCTATGGCGTTTGCCATGTACACCATTTCTAGGATTATCATTTAGTGAATCTGTGAAAATTAATAAACGTATGTTGATTTAGCTAATTTAACAAAGTGATGCGTGGACGTCGCGTGAACGGTATGCATAATGTTCGCCATCGTCGATTTCCTTTTGTGAGGGGGGAGGTTGACGAGGCAACCCGGACTCGTGAGCCGGGTTGTCATTTTCGATCGGTACGATGTGTTTTGTTCTTCGTTGGGCAAAATCTGTATTGCTCTAAATAGGATCGTTTAGTCCCTTGCCACCTTTCCAATGAACTCCAAGTGAGCCTCCGATCTTCAGATACCGATATTAGTACGAGTCGCCGGTGTTGGCCTGTGATGGGGTGCTGATATTTAAGTATTGCGAAAACTTCATATAATTCTAGATTAGAATATATGTCTCGCGACGGCAGGAAATTTGCCAGTCGATAAATCACTATTTTTTATTTTCTTATTGACGAGACAATGCCTAGTTTTCTGGTCGTTGCATTATGGATTTCGTCTTGCTCTTTTTATTTATGATGGTGGTAAAAATGAAAGCGATCGTAATTGATGAGCACCCCTTGATGCGTGTAGCCATCAGTACAGTGTTAAGCCAAGTGGGCTTCACCTCTGTGCAAGAAGCCGATAACGGCGTTTGCGGCTTGACGTTTGTGCGTGATCAGAATCCGGATTTGGTCGTTCTGGACGTGGAGTTACCTCGACTGTCAGGTCTGGATCTTATAGCTAGAATCCGCGCGCATAATGAATCAGTTGAAATTCTGGCCTTGACTGCGTTTCCCGCAGAGCATTATTACGATCGATGTCAAATAGCTCGGGCTTCTGGTTTTTTGCATAAAACGTGTGGTATTGATCAGATGATGAATACCATCAACTTGATGATGACGGGGGAGCGAAATAGTACGTTTGTTTACCCAAGCCTGCCTAAATGGCAGGCGCCCGCTGACGAGCGAAAAATGATCGAGAGTCTTTCAAATCGAGAGTTGACCACGTTCATATTGTTGGCAAAAGGATTGGCGAATAAAGAGATCGCTCAGCATCTTTGTATAAGCCACAAGACGGTCAGCACATACAAGATGCGTTTAATGACGAAACTAAAGCTACCCTCCCTACTGCATCTCTCAATCCTTGCTCAACGCAATGGGTTGATCGAGCGGATCTTCGTTGAGTAGTCATTGGTGCTGGTTTAATAAAAATCTTAAGGGGACAGTTATGCGTCATCATCTTTTGAGTATTGCCCTGATTATGGGGTGCTTGGCCCCCCTTGGGGCACAGGCGGAAAAGGCTTACGTGGAGTTGCCCAACTCCGCTTGGCAATCGCAGGTGGCGCCGATCGAGGTGGTCGAATTGTTTTCCTACGGATGTCGTCACTGTTATGACTTGGAACCACGGATCAATAGCTGGAGTGCGTCTTTACCCAGTGATGTGCGGTTTACGAAGATGCCGGCAATGTTTGGTGGAGTATGGAATATCTACGGCCAACTGTTTCTGACTCTTGAAGTAATGAAGGTTGAGGCTTCGGTGCATACGGCAGTGTTTGAAGCTCTGCAGCGACGCCAGGTGCTCACCACGCCCGAAACTATGGCGTTATTTTTGGAGGCGCATGGGGTTGAACGAGAGAAGTTTCTAGCAACCTATGGCTCTTTTACCGTAAAGGCTCGAGTTAACGAGGCAATTCGCAAAACGGCACTTTACAACGTAACCAGCGTTCCGGCGCTGGTCGTTAGTGGCAAATACCGTTTTGATCAGACGGCAGGGGGAGCGCAGGGCATGTTGAACCTGGCTGAAGAGTTAATTGACAGGGAGCGTGAACGTATTGTCTTTTGACGTCAGGGCTCAGCAGCAATCACCGTTGGAGTGATTTGCTGCTCTCCTGGGAAAGAATCTTGGCTGTGACTGCTAAGAAACAGGCTCAGCGCGTCGCCGAAAGCGGTTCACTTAAATCTGCGCTGATTTGCGCTGCGAGGCCGTCATATTCACCGTCAAAGTGATGATCGCCCGGCTTTTTCACGATGGTTACCCAACGCGCAAGCTTGGGGTCGGTGCAGAGCGAGTCAATTTCATTTCCTTCGCCATAGTAACAGGACACGGCCAGATGGCCTTCCAGCGCCAATAGAGGTGGCAAGGCATCGAAATGCTTGACAGGCCTGAGCCACTGAAGGACATTCTGGACAGTCTCCTTCGCCCAACCAACACTCATGTAATCCTCGACCTCAATCTCGAAATTAACGTCTTTGTTTGGTGACAACAGCGTCAAATGTGCGAGATGACTCCTGCTTTCCGGGCTTAACTTGTTAATGATGGATGGCAACACATCAGCACCAAATGAGTATCCAATGAGCCAAACTCGCTCTTTCCCCCACTGGGTTCGATAATGTGCTATCAGCGCATCCAGGTCGGCAGCCGATCTCTCCTCGCTGCGACCATGCCAGAAATATTCAAGTGAGCTCACGCCGATAACAGGTGTCCCCATTCTTGCCAGCTGATTTCCAACAGCTCGGTCGAGATCTGCCCAGCCACCGTCGCCTGAATAGACAATTGCAAGCATATCGTTGGTACCGTTGACATCGTTGGCACTGATCGAAGCAGGGAGCTCAATCGTCGCGTTCTCGATGTCGCCAGTATTCCAGGGCGGCGACAACAAAGCCGTCAAAGAAAATGCCGTAATAGCGGCGAGGGCTGTAACGCTGGTCAGTTTCATCGATGGATCACCCCGGACAGGCCGCCCGATATCAAACTGGCAAGATTGGCCAGAAATATCGGCAATATGATGTTTTCAGGAACAGCGAGGTAGCGGGGCTCCCACTCAGGATCGAATTTGTTCTTGAAGTGGTACAAGCCCTTGAAATGATACAGACGTTCCCCATGACCAAAGATGATCGCCCCCCAACGGCTCCAGCGTACTGCTGTTGGCCGGTTTTGCAGGCCCGACAAAGGAGCCATTCCGAGATTGAACCATTGGTAGTTTTGCTGTTTGGCCCATGACATGAGTTCGATCAGTAAATAATCCATAACCCCACCAGTGCTGTCGGGCAAATAGCGCATCAAATCGATCGAAGCTTCATCTTTTGTTTCGGTCAGAAATAGATTGGCAAAGGCTATGATTTCTTCCCCTTGCCACACCAATGCCATGGAGGTGCGACTCAAGTAATGCGGCTCAAACATCCCCAAAGAGAAGCCCTTTTCTCGGGCATTTTTTCCGGTCATCCACGCGTCGGAAATAACCTTCAATCGTGGTAACAAGGCTGGTACCGATTCGCGTGGGACAATTTCCAGCCGCAGGCCTTCTCGAGACAGTCGATTGACGGTATTGCGTAGTACCTTTTTCGACTTTCCCTCAAGGCTAAAGTCAGCCAAACGAACGCGCGCCTCTTCACCAACTTTAAGGAGTTTCAGACCCGCTTCGAGGTAGAGTTGGAAGTCCTCGGATCGCACCTGGTAGAAGACTGGCCACGCACCCGCGCGCTCGCACTGCTCACGAAAAGTCCATACCAGTTCTCGTCGCGCACTGACAGGCCCGCCAATGGGGTCGCCCATCGCGATCCAGCTACGACCTTTCACCCCGTACATGATAAAGGCCTGCTCTTGCGGCGCGAACAGTAGGCTTTTGTCGCCGGTTAAGGCCAAGTGGGCGTTTGTGGATGAGTGGGTTTTGACCAGCGGCATCGCAAGTGTCAAATCCGCATCTGTCGGCAATTTGGGACGGGCAGGGCGAGGTCGCATTAACATGGCCAGAGCCATCAAAGAAACCACAAGCAATGCACCTAGCAGAGCCCGTAATGCACGTGCCGCACCGCCGTGATGGAAGCTGAACTCAAGTAGCATTTCAGGTGTGAATTGAGCGTGCTTGTAGCTGAAAAGCATTATCCAGAGGGTGCAGGCGACTATCGCGCAGATTAACGTGATCCAGCGTCGGGACAAGCGCAGGTCGAACAGCGAAGTTTGTCGGTAAAACAAGCGATAGGTGGGCGCCAAGGTGAGTGCCAGTACTAAAAGTATGGTGGCCTCTTCGTAATCGATCCCTTTCAGCATGGCTAACAGCGCGCCTGCGACCAATAAGACCATTGTCATGACATACGCTGCGTCCAGACGAAATAAGAGGCCTCTAGCTAAAATCAACAGGCTCATGCCGACGACGCTGTTCAGGAAGGAAGAAATTTCCACTACTGGCAGCGGCAAGATGTCACGCAGGATGTTCATTCTCTCGTGAAGCTCTGCGCTGGCACCGGAAAGTAAAAGCACACTTCCGGCAATCAGTGTCAGTACGGAAAAAAATGGGGGCAATAACTGGGCGAACCAAGGCGCGAGCAACGTCGTATTCCGCTGGCTTCGGAGCATCCGCGCGAAGACAAATATTGTTGCAAGTAGCAATGGCAAAAAATAATAGAACAATCGGTACGCGGCGAGGGCACCCAGAATGGGAGCTTCAAGGCCGATGTGACCTGTAGCCCCATAGCCCAACAGAATGGTCGTCTCAAAGACACCGATTCCTCCTGGCACGTGGCTAATCAGGCCAGCGATTTGTGCAAGGGTAAAAATCACCAGAAAATGTCCAAACCCACTACCTATCTCGCTTGGAAGAAGCAAGTACAGCACGGTTGCGGCTAGTCCCCAATCGAGTACGCCGGTAATAATCTGGCGAGTGGGTTTGGCATGCTGGGAGTGTTCAATGTACCTACGCCATATCTTGAGCTGCGCACATTTGAAGCGGTGACTGAGCAGCCAAATCAAAGGTACCAGCGTTAGTATGAAACCCGCAGGCTGACTCAATTGCGCAAATGGTAGATTCGCCGGCACGGTAACGAACAGTAAGGTTACGCCTGTAAGCGCACACAGGCCCAACCAAAAACTTAGAGTGCAGTGCAAAATAACTTTGGTGATTTCGCCGGGAGAAAGCCCTGCGTCGATATAGAACCGATACCGGATTGAACCTGAAACCAGCAGCGCCATTCCGAGAGTATTGCTGAAGGCAAAACTGATGAATGAAATCAGGCCGATTCGTCGCAAAGGTAACTGGCGACCGATTGATGCCAGCCCGTTGTAATCGTAGCCAATCATCACGCAATAGCTGAGTGCCGTCAGAGCGACCACCAGTACAACACGCCATAGCTCTAGCCCAAACACATAGTTTGCGACCTGCTGATAGGTCACAGCGCTGACTATATGGGTCAAAGTCCAGAGGGCCAGGCAAAGCAAAAGAATAGGCAATAGCAAACCGGCATGACGTTTTAGAATTTCCATATCAATGCCTCGTTTTTGCCAAACTCAATGTTGCGAGTGTTCTTCCATTTCATGAGGCTTCCTTATCCCCGCGCGGGGCGAGCAACAGTTTTCCTGGTTGCGGGCAGCCATGCCCTATACGTCGATCAACACCTTATTGGGTTGATGTTCGTCCGGTAGGTGAAAACCTATGAAATGGAGTGAGATGGTTCGCGCCCCCAACTGATCGGGACGCTAAATCATAACTTTTACTTTGTGGTGATCTGGCCTTTCCAAGACGATTCGTTTCGCCGAAAGCAAGGGCTGTTTCCTTAGCTCAGCCTGCGACGCCATGGCCGGTTGCATGGTGAAGATCATCACGGAGTTAAAATTATAATGAAGCAAGTCATGCTTAAAACAACACTGGGTCTTACTGTCGCCCTTTCCTCGATTCACTCATTTGCCAGTGGCTTTGCACTAAACGAGCAAAGCATCAGCGGCATGGGTTCCGGTTTTGCGGGGAGGTCTTCGTCTGCAGAAGATGCCAGCACTGTGTATGGCAACCCGGCAGGTATGGCGCGGTTACAAGGCGAGCAAGTGACAGGTGGGGTTACCATCCTGAGTGCGTCGACCAATATTAGCCAGGTCAGCGGTAGCTCTAGTGGTACCAACAAAGGCGATATGGTGCCCCTTACTGCTGTTCCTTTTGGTTTTTACTCCAACAAACTCAATGACGAGTGGGCCGTTGGCTTTGGAGTGTATGCTCCCTTCGGTCTGAAGGCAGACTACGAAAATGGCTTCCAGGGGCGCGCTTTCGGCAACAAGAGTGCTGTAGAGGCAATCGCACTGCAGCCTACAGTCAGCTACGCGTTTAATGATCGGATATCTATCGGCTTTGGCCCGACCATCAACCGCATCTCGGGGGTCTTGGAATCGGAAATCAATCTGCCGGCCCAATTCGGTGGTGATTCAAACAAAGTCCAAATCAAAGGAAACGACACGGCCCTTGGTTTTAACGCCGGCGTGCTGGCACAGGTCACGGACACCACACGCGTCGGTCTGACCTATCACTCTAAAGTTGCGTACAAACTCGATGGCCATACCAAGGTGACCAAAGGCAATAACGTGCCTGCTGGCCTCCTCAACAACGGTCGTTATGATGCCTCGCTTTCGATCGACACTCCTGAGTCCTGGGATTTGTCCGTAACCCAGGATTTGAATGAGGCGTGGAAAGTATACGGCGGGACAACCTGGACACGTTGGAGTCGCCTGAAGGACATCACCGTTAAAAATGAAGGCGTTTCGGTGGCGAGCAGTGGCCTATTGGGTGCCGCACTTTTTGGCACCATCAAGGAGGAGCAGAACTGGCACGACACCTGGGCGTACGCCGTTGGCACCTCGTACAAAATCAGCCCACGGTGGGTGGTGCGTACAGGCCTGACTTTTGACCAGGCACCGACCAACAATGTTGATCGGTCGCCACGAATCCCGACCGGTGACCGGACGATCTTTAGCCTCGGCGCCAGTTACGATGTGCTTCCCAACATGACGATCGACATGGCATACGCATACCTGAAAGAGGAGGCCGTCAAGGTCAAGCGTGCCAATGCTCTGACGTCCTACAACGCCAAGTATGAAAACAGCGCTAGCGGACTAGGTTTGGGCGGCACCTACCGCTTCTGATCCTTTGAATCGACCGCTCTGTCAGATGGAGCGGCCGATACATGGTTTTGATGAAGCACGGCGATTGCATGAGGAGCCTGGAATGATTCAACGCTCTGCGAGGAGGGTATTGGTTGTTGAAGATGATGCCTTGATACGCAATTATCTGGAGTCTTACTTAAGCGACGAAGGCTATGCAGTCGAGAGTGTCGCCAATGCAGAGGACGCGTTAAATCTGATCGCGCGATTCGACTTTGATCTGGCATTGACTGATATCGGCCTCCCCGGGATGAGTGGGCTCGAACTGATACGTACGTTGCGTGCTCGTGGTCAGCGCTTCCCAATTTTAATCCTTAGCGCGCGTGGCAGCTGGCAAGATAAAGTCATCGGCCAAGAGGCAGGAGCAGATGATTATTTGATCAAGCCATTCAGGTTAGACGAGCTGCATGCGCGAATGAGCGTCCTGCTTCACCGAGCACTCAATGGGAAAGCACCTGCGTAAATTCAATTCTGCTTAGCCAGTTTTGCATCGCTCGGAAGGGGGAGCGCCTGAGCTGCATTAGGGAAAAAATCGTAGCGGAACGCCGCAAGGGGGCGTTCAATGGGTTTCGTGCACAGTTGATCTACATCATGGTCGTCTTTCGCCTGAGAGCGACATCGAATCAGGAGCGGGGCCCCAATCCGAGCATGAGAGCATTCGACCTCGAGTTCTCCGGTCAGATCTCAAAGCGGAATTCAGTTTGCTCGGTGATCACCTCGGTTTTTAATTTTTTCGATTTGCTTACGCATCAGTATAGGAGCTCGGTAATGTCACTGGGACGTGCACCCATCTGGCATCCATCATTTGCAAAGCAGCGCCCACCTCCCCACAATCTCGGCAGATCTATCAGTCTCTACCTGTGTTAGCCGACCACTGCTACCGCAAGTTCCATTTGCAGCCAGAGGGGGCGTTAGTAATCGCTTCCAAAATCAAAGCTCGCAGTGGCCATGAATTTCTCTGCACGAAGCGTTTTCCATGTCGAAAATTTTACTGCCGGGGAGCAATCAAGACCTTGAGCGCCGGTCTCCTTTCTTTGGTCTGGTGCATTTTGCAGATAGTAGGCGCATCCGCGCATCTGAATGCTGCCAGACTCTTTCTCGATGACGTAATCACCTACTACCCAGAGACGTTCTACGGCCGATTTGGAGGGAATCAAAAAATCCATACGGAAGGTGTTCCCGTCCTTGCTGCCTGAGATTCTTCCGCTCTTCCATTTGTAGTGAGGGACATCAAATGAACCCGTGAGCTTGGATTCCGACTGGACGAGCTTTAGCACGCCTGAGTTTGCACCTAGTACCATTTCCCACTCTCCCGCGAGAATGACTCGCTTCGTATCCGTCCGTTCGAAGTGTGGTTTCAGCGTTGGTAGATTGGGCGTGATGCTGAAGGTGATTGGAGTCGAACTTCTTTCCAAATCACCAGTGCGGTAACTCGCAGAGACCTGTATCGGAGTCTCCGTGAGGCTGACCGCGCGCACTTTGAATTCATTTAGGAGAACCGAACCGCTGATTTCACCCACCACCGCATTTGCGGTCGGAATCACTTTCAAGCTGCTCGAGGACGATGTGACGGTCACCGTCCCTGGTGGCAGCTTGTGTTGTGCAGTGGGGTAGATTTTGATAACTAAATCCTGCGTGTCTCCGACATTTAAAGATTTCGAGTCGGCGTCAATTCTCACCTCAGCATCTGGGGTTTGAAACATGCTCACCGCATTTTTAATCGACTCAGCATGTGCTATGCACCAAGCTAAGGCTGAGCCACAAGATGCAAAGGCGCTTACGTAGATTGTTAGTTTTTTGGCTAACTGCTTACTCATAACGTACATGGCTATTTCTCAGCCAAGCGGTCGATTCTGATGGCGTTTGGAAAGTACGACCTTCCCGAGTCGCCGAACAGTAAGCCCTTCGATGGGATGTGTATCTGAGCACCGGCACCCCCGTCCAAAGCGATGGCTCTATGAATTTTCAGCCCACGACTGTCTGCGATTTCTTTGAATTTTTGGGCGAAGTCATAGAGAGTGGATGCTTGGCTGAACGAGTGAAAAACTCCTACAACCAGCATTTCTCCCTCGAGCGTGTAACCAACGGCCACTCTGTTGAATTCTGCATCCCGGGGATTTTTGCGGATGTCGACTGCGCCTTTGTAAACAATAATCGGTTTGGATTGAACCGCTTCCGACCATGCGCCTGCCTGGTTGCGATTCTGGGCTGGAATGATCTTCACATTGCCTTTACGGTCTGAAACCAGAATACCGCCGTGATCCCACTCCATGAGTTTAACGAGACGTTTTCCATTAGATCTAATCAAGCCGATTGGCTTTTCAGCGCCATCAGATCTGAAGCCGAAAAAACCGCCGCTTGCTATCAAAATAGTTTTTTTATTCGCGATCGCAGAATAGATTTCCTTGGCTGTACCTTTCTTCCGGATATCTTGGACTGACAGGAAGGAAATGTTCGCAGGAATGTAGGCTGTAACCGTTTGATACTCGCCGCAAATCCGTGTCGACACTTCTGCTTCCCCTGCCAGAGGGTAGTGTTTATCGACGCATTCCTGGGGCGCTGATGACTCCTGCGCCTGAGTGGCAACGGCGGCCAATAGGCAAATCAGGAGTGCGGCGAGTGAAGTCCGTTTCATTATTTTTCTTGTCTAAATTTTTTCTTCCGCCACCCGAACATCGTCCAGATGGCACTAAAAAGCGCGCTGCATAGTAATGTATAAGCCTACTGGCGTCTCGCCATTTTCCCTGAGGCAGGCCCACCTGAAAGCGCAAGAGTGTTTCGTAGCGATAAGACCGGGGGAGCCAAAGCCGGTCGAGGTATTTTATCGTCTTCCCAGTTATTGGGTTAATCGTTTGGGGTATCACAAGGCCTAGGGGAATCAAAGAAGGCCCATCGTCGCCTGGACACAGCAAAGGGTAAGCAGCACCCGTTGGTCGACAGTGCAAAAGGTTTTTGAAATTAACCCAAGTGCATTTGCTTCAGATGATTGTGGGTTGGCATTCGGTCTCTTGCCGAGTGAACCGCAGCCCTGATTCGCCTGAGGAGAATGTCATGTTCCTACATAACAAACGACTTCAATACACCGTGCGGGTTCACTTGGGAGCAACTTGGTGAGTTCAAGACCGAGCTCCTAGGGCTGGCGGCAATCCCCTACGCATCCTGGACTCTGAAGAAATTGATCGGGGAGTGAGGTGGTAGCGACCAGCAAGCGTTAGATAGGGTGTGAAACTGACGCTTCTGGGCTCTTTTCTGCTTAGACGATATGACGGCTATCAATGAGAAAAGCCACGGAATTCAGTGCTACGAGTATGTAGTAGCCTTAGGTGTGGAATCGCTTCTTCGGGCACATGGGCCCGGCTCAGCTCTCAGGCAAGTAGTTCTTTGACGATGGAAGCCACATTTCTCGCATCGTCTATCCCCCGATGATATGTACCCATCCAAACCAAACCCAGCGACTCAACTGCTTGCTTAAGTGATTTAGGTCGATCGTCATATAAGCCGGCATGCCATTTCCTGGCATTAAAATGTGGCAGGCCCTCGAGCAGGGAAGGGCACCCAGCTAAGCCAGCATCGCGGGCAAGCTGTCTTGCATCATAGTCACCCCACGACGCCCAAGCCGCGTTGGGATATTGCGCAATAAACGCTCCTAGCTCCTGACCAACCTCCATATAAATTCCTGCACCATCTACGTCCGCTTGCTGAATCGATGTGAGCTGTTTGCAGAAGTCGGTAAGGGTGGGATGGATCTGAGGCCGCACGAAACGCTGGAATTCATCGACGATTTCAAGCGTTTCCAGATCGATGACCACCAAGCCAATTTCAATTGTTTCCATCTGATCCGGGACGACTACGAGCGGCCTTGATGTTTCCGATTCATCAACCTCATCACAGGTTGCCTCAAGGTCAACGCAATAGAGATAGCGGTATGGCGCAAGGAGGTTTTGGATTGCTTGGAGATGAAGGAACTTTGCTTCGATGCTCATGGCATGGGAGACCTTACTTGGAGCTTGTTGAGATTAATTGCCCCATCTAGGTCGATTGAATCACTCACTGCCCACGACGAATCGCCTAGGGCACGGGTCACGATATACCCACAACCATTACGGACGTGATTATCGATCTCGTACCTGCGCCACTTGATCATTGCTTGGGCATCAACCTGGAGTGGCTTGCGCTCGATGAGCCAAGCTACCGCATTGAGAAATTGTCCGTGCGAAAAGACTAGGATGTCTTGCGCCGGATGTGTGGCAAGGCGATCTAGGAACGATCGTGCGCGGCCAACAAACTCCACAAACGACTCAGCACCTTCTCCATCAATGTAGGACGGATTTGCGTTCGCCCAATAATGGTCGACCCATGCCTTCCGCTGTCTCACGGTGGTATTCACACACCTAGTCGGATCTAGGTAGGTGAACTCCTCGATGGGCCATGTCTGAAATGGAGCATCAGGGAATACGGAGATGGTCGCCCCCGCGGTCGCTCGAGCCCGAGAGAAAGGGGAGGTAACGATTAACTCAGGTGCACGTCCGACGGACTGCGCCACTCGTTTAGCTTGTTCGATGCCCTTTTCGGTGAGCGGGATACTTGCGTGATCAAGGGTGGCTGCACCGACATTGGCCGCGCTTTCTCCATGACGCACTAGCCTGACGTTCTTCATTGACTTACCTGTCGTTTCGCCGACGCACGACACCACTAGCGTTGCTAGGGATGTGGCTGGAGTTAATTGGGGCGTGATGGGGCTGAAAGCTCGATCAAGTGAGTTCCATTATCGCCCGCATCCAAAGCGACCTGGTGATAAAGCAGTCAATGGAGCTGGTCGGTGTACGAAATCGTGGCGTTCTACGTATTAGAGAGGCGCGTCGCAATCGCTGGGCCGTACGTGGAGGCGTCGTCCCTTCGGGCCTTGTGCCCGCCTATGTCTGGTGACCCAAACGGCCTGCTAGGTTCTGACTTAAGTACGCGCAAAATTATTGAGAATTATGGCAGGGCAATAATTATGGCTGGCCAATAATTTAAATAATTCACAGACGTTTGCCCAGCGTGTCTCACCTCGCGTCGCTATCCGAGGGACTGCGTGCGTAGCCAGGCGATTACCTCTTCCTGCTTGTTCAAAATCCCTAGCTTCGGTATCCCAGGATTGAGGAGAGTGAACAGTCTTAGCCTGTCCTTCAAATCACTGCGAGTCGTTGCTGGGCGTTATAGGAGGTACGCGTGGTCTTGGTTCATCGTTGGGTGAGCGCGTCACCATATCTGTACACGAAGCTTCGGTTCTTCGTATTCATACCCGTTGAGGGGACATTATTTTGAAGGCACGATGCCGGCTGAAGGCTGAAGGCTGAAGGCTGAAGGCTGAAGGCTGAAGGCTGGAGGATCAAAAAATCGACGTCCCAGGATCTCCTCCCAATCTAGCAATCCCTTGCTTGATATGCCCTGCATTCTCGCCAATCTTTTCCAGCGCAACACGTGCATTGTCGCAAGCCTCAGATGACCCACGTTGCTCCTCCAGCAGGACGAGCTCCATCAATGCCGCTTCGATTGCCAATTGGTTTTCGTAAATTCTTGCCAGTACGTCGGGAAGGGAATATTGCTCGGCCATGACTCGACTCCGTTCGGGTGAAGAGCAAAGCGTAGCAGGGGTTTGATGATGACCTAGAGGGGAGTGTTCGCCCCTTCGGGCCAATAGGCCTGGCTCACCTAATCAGCCGAGCATTTCCTTAATGATGGATGCAACGTTCCTAGCATCGTCTATCCCGCGATGATATGTGGAATGTAAGCTCCGTCGTGATCTGCTAAAGGGTCTCGACATCGCTACCGCAATCTTCAAAGGGCAGGCTCAGTAGCCTGCTACCTGTAACCGTCCAACCAGTCGTCTGCCATGGGGTGATATACCCGCAACAGGTTGACGACCGGATTGTTGATTGCAGCGGGTCACGGCAAATGATCGAACGTCATTGGCCGGGGCGCGACAGTAAGATCGGCTGGATGACTTCGCGTGTAATCAGCTCAAGACCCGGGCCACCAAAGAACAGCCCCGAGACCTTCTGTGAGTCCAATACACCATCGACGTGTGCTTTATGCAATTGCAGGGCAACCAGATTCATAGTGAGCTGGAGAACCTGCCACGCGATGGGCGTCAATCCATTGTGCTGACTCTCGTCCCTCTCAATCAGAGAGCGCAGAACCTGTGGCGCTGGTTCAAAATCTGCAAACTTCGGTGCCAGGTCTTCGACCACCTCTCGAAGCAAGTTGAGCAGCGACTGCCCGTTCTCCTGCGTGATGGCCATAAACCGCTCAAACTCTTCAAAAGGCGGTAAGGGTTGGGATGGTACTTGAGAAAGAATGTCAGCGACGATGCTGTCAGCGTGGCGTGCATGCAGTTTTTGCTGAAACCGCCCAACAGCCCTCGACGCAGCACCAGAATGAATCATGTCATAGAGGGAAACCCCAGGTTTGCCGATCTCAGTGTTGAAGGTGTTGAGCTGCACCTCGGTGACTGAGTCCCCAGCCCGATCAGCGAGGGGGTTGATGAACGTGCACACTGTCTTCTTTTCGCCCGCATACTCAACTGGCCCCAAGTCCACGCCGAAGCCCAAGCACGAGAAAAAGGAGACATAGGCGTAGGCCTGAGACGTCACGTCACACACACCCACCGCCAACGTGTGGCCGAAGTCATAGGGGTTGTCACCCACGACTGCGTTGGTCTCTCGACCATCCCACCAGACCAGTTCCTGCTCCCAGTTCGCCTTGTCATCTTGGAGGTCACGCTGGAGCATATCCTTGAAGGTCTTAAGCCCATCCTGTCGAGCAGCGTCAGGGAATGAGTGCGCAAAGAACGTCAGCGCAAGGTAACCAACTGCTTGCAAGAAGTCACACCCGCCAAATCTCAGCTGGATGCGGTTGCCTTCAGTTCGATAGTGCGTTTGCGATGCCCCCGTTTGCCTAAGATCAATCTTGATCTGATCTGTCTGATTGGCTTCAACCCATCGCTGGGCTACTTCAAGGCTGGGCACCGCCAGCTTCACCCCGGTGCTCGCCCCGACGGTTGCAATATCGAGCGGCGGAGGCATATCGATATCGATATTCGAACCCTCCATCCGATAGCGCGTTTCCCCGTCCATAAAAAAGTAGGGCTTGGCCTTATCCTTGCGATCCGGCCTGACCTCTAGTGCACCGTTCATCATCGCCAGCTGAGGTTCCAAACGAGCTACCAGCTTACCGAAGCCGGTGTTGTGATCATGGCAATAGATGCCACGATTCGTTCGACGTCCACCCAGAGCGGCGGGAAAGATGTGTTCATTGGACTTCGCAGGTTCACCGCAGATGATGCATGCTCGATTCGTAGCCATTGTCTCTCCTTACTGGCCCTAGCCGGGGCGCTTACGCCCGCTGCGTACCGCCATAATGATCATGAAGCCAGCCAGTATAGGGTGTAGCCGTGGCAGAAGTATGACGCTGAGCAAGGCAGCATGTGTCGCCGGTTATGATGGCTATCTGCCCTACGTTAAAAGTTTGGCGTCACAAATATGATGGTAACCTCTGGGTTTTACCGCAGAAGCGTGATCAGCATTTCTGGCACGCACACGGACAGCAGGGAGCCATCAGCTAGTGGATTCACGACCAACCGACCTTCATTCTGAAACGCCACAGATTGACACCTCACCACGCGGCGATACTTCCACACTCCCGAATGCTACACAGCCCACCAAGGGTGGATTTTTCAATCTAATCGCCAACACCATTCTGGATGCTGTCAAGTTTCAACAGTTCTCTGCCTGGAAAGCAGGCCGTGCAATTGGTGCCGAAGACGGTTTCAAACTGGGTCAAAAGCGGGGGCTCGAATTAGGGCGCGCGGAGGGTCGAAAGGTCGGGCATCTGGAGGGCAAAAGTGAAGGCTTTGAGGAGGGGTTCTCTCAGGGGCACGTATTGGGGTTGGACGAAGGGAAGCTGATTGTTGAACTGCGGCCCGGCGCTGTTCCATGTCCCGCTCCACCAGGCATCAAGGAGCCTGCACTCTTCAAGGACTGGAGGTTCGCGATCACTCCGGAGATGGCTGCTGAAATCCGAGAGGATGTGAAAAATTATCTTCCTGACCAACCTCCGTCAGAAGATCAATGGAAGATGATCCTGTCGACGACTCCAACCACTTGCGTTGTCGCCGGCGCTGGCAGTGGCAAGTCGACCACCATGGTGCTGCGTCTGATCGTTCTCTACCACTATCTAAAGATCGATCTGTCGGGGCTGACGGTTGTCACCTTTACAAAAGAGTCGAAGCTGGATTTTGCGAAGAAAGTCCGTGAGGTGTTCGACCTCTGGGGTTATGACGTCAGTGAGAAGAAATCCCTTGAGATAGTCCGAACCTTCCACTCACGGATTCTGTCGTTTGCAAAAAGCATCGATGGACTGAGCGACGTCAAGGCATTCGAGTTCCTGGACAACAAGCCGGATGAGGAAGAGCGTGACGGGTCGATGCTGCAGGTCAAACTGGGAGAGACGCAGCTCGATCTGATGAACGCTGTTTACCAAGATCTCTTTGAACACAACCAACCCTTTCGCGCACTGATTGGGGAGCTGTATCAGCGCTCACTGCTGCTCGATAAAATGGAGAAAGACCATCCGGATGTACTGGATCGTCAGGATAAGGCTTGGCAAATGGCGAGTATCGACGCTGCCTTGTGCACTCAGCTCGAAGGGCTTTGGGAGGCCGCTGGCCATTGGCCGATTGACGGAATAGAGCCGACTCAGAAGACCCTGCGGATACTTGGAAAAAACTTTCAAGTCAACGGCTATATTCCCGAGTTCGATACCTACGTCATGCTAGGAGTCGATGAAACCGAACCCGATGACCTAAAGCTCGATCACCAATATGGTTGGTTCATGCGCAAGCATGTGCGGGACAAGCGGACGCTTGTTCAGGCCTATTGCAGTCCACGAGTCGTATACTTAAACAGCTACGTCGATGCCACGCAGTCGATTGAGGCCCTCAAGGGGCGTATCAATGGATGTCCGAAATTTCGGTACAAGGTCAGGGGTGAGATCAGCTCCAGCTATATCTTAGAGGCCTTTTTCTCTACCGCTTCCTTCATAGAAAACCTGGGTCTAAACGCCATCGAGGCGGTAAAAAAAATGACGCTGTACAAGGGCGATCCCGACACCCTATTTTTCTATGCCATGAGTATTTACTGGGCTGCGTTCAACGAACGGCTGCTAGGGATGAGCCCACCGGTCATGACCTTTAACAGCATGTTCGCGATGTTCAGCGAGCGTGGTCAGCAGAATTTTCGGGCAGTGCCAGACAGCGTACTTCGTCCGATGACAACACTGCTCATTGACGAATTCCAGGACGTTGGAGCGAACACGATCTCCTGGGTACGGGCGACATTCAGCGAGATCGAGCGACGGGGGCTGGCGGCTCAGACGCTCGGCGCGCCGGCCTATGCTTCAGTCATGGCCGTGGGTGACGATTGGCAAAGCATCTATGGATGGCGCGGCAGCTCTCCGCGTTTTCTTATGGAGTTCGGAAAGGAATTCAAATCGCCGAAGCTAACGCAGGTGTTTATGCAAGAGAATCACCGATCACATCAGATGGTGGTCGACGCAGCTGAAGCAATCGTCAACCAGACGCCTGGCTTCGAGAACAAGCATGGTGTCGCGGTCAATAAGCGTGTGATTGGCAATAAGGTACCGGTAGAGGTTCGCGAGCTTGACTGGGGGCACCTAGTCCAGATGGTTGAGCACCATTACGACGCCGGACGTTCAATCCTTGTGCTTTACCGTAAACGCGACACCAAGAAAGATGCACGGGCGAAGTTGGGCGAAGTCATTGAGCGAGCCCGGCAAGACAAGCGCAGCAAGGCAATAAAGTTTTTGACCTACCACTCCTCCAAGGGCCTGCAAGCTGATGCGGTCTTTTTGCTGGGGGATTGTGAGGTCACGACTTCTTCGCCTTCGAGAAATGATTTTTATGCACAGGCGGGCATGGCGAATCCGGGCGAGCCGTGCGGTTATGACCTAGCCCAGCAGCAGGAGGCGCTGCGAACGGCCTACGTGGCAATCACCCGGGCCGTAACCTACTGCTATTGGTATGTTTCCTGGGACGAAAAGGTGCCTGCGTCGGAGAAGGCAAGCCGTTACATCGAGAGAGATCAAAGCTATTGGAACGTTGTGACCCCGCGACCTGCGCTGGCCTCGGATGGCATCAAACGTAAAGCCAGGAAAGGACGATAACCAAGGCTCTCCTGTCTCTGATCTTAGCATCTCAGGGTGGCATTGAGGAATGTCAAAAAGCGCAGCGGCCAGTGTTTAGGACGTCTGCGCGATATCCTCTTCCAGTTCACGCACAGCCTTACTGGCTTTGATTTCAAACCTGCGTTCTACCTCTGCGTCGCTCAGTTTAAACGCATCATCGCCTAGCCACATGGCGAGTTTCTCGCGTTTCTGATTGACCGTGAGAGCATCGAGGTTTGGGATGTAGCCATTATCGGCTTTCATGCCTCTCTGCAGTTCGTAGAAGGTCTTGATCAGCGATTTCGGATGGATCTCACCGCTTGGGCAGAATCGGTCTGTAAGTTTTCTGATCGTGTGATTGATGGCACGCAACTGGGACGTCGTGGTGATCTGGCAGAAATAGGCAGCCCAGCCGAGGCGCTTGCCTTTGAATATGCAGCCAGTAATCCTCAGGTTCAGCTTCCACTGGCAGTAGGCCAGAGCGCGCTCCTTATCGGCAGGTCGTCGAGCTGTTACCAGTTTGTGCCGGTATGCCGTGAAGATTTTGGCGATCGATGACTCGAACCTGAGAATGCTTTCGTGGCGAATGAGCACTTGGCCGCTCTCGATCTGGTACCCCAGAAAACTGAAGGGGTCGGTTAAACTCTCCACTTTGGACTTCGATCCCGTTTCGAAGTCATGCGGGTTGAGTTTCAAGGCCTTCAATTCCGCGATGAGCTCATTAGCCGTAGAGCACGCCACGCCCGCCGGCCCCAAGATCAGAATGTCGTCAACGTAACGCTTGTACCAAATCCCCGTCCGAGACTCGAAAAGGGTATCAATGCCCTGGAGCGCAATCTCCGCGAGCACATTAGAAATTGCGAGGCCTTGCGGAACGCCGACTGTAGGACGGTCGGCTCCTTTGCTTCCCCTGGATTCAGGCACCGTGGGCGTTGTGAGCGCATCGGTAATCAGCTGCCTGAACTCGGGTTTCTGGATTTTTTTTCGCGTGGCGGCGGCGACCAATTCGTGAGGAATGGATGGGTAGAAGCTTTTAAGATCAATTTTGGCGTATTCGGCATACACGCCGGAATTGAGCGCAGTTTTCAGGGAATCGATGACGGTCTGGGGGAGGGTGAGTTTTGCCATGGGGAAAACGTCAGATAGGCAATTGCACAAAGCACGTAGGACGATTCTGTCTCTGGCGGTTGGAATGGATATCTGCCGAGGCGGCGACGAGGCCCCCTTGAGAATCAGTTTTTCCTTGTAGGCAGTGAAGCGATATTCACCCTTGTGAACCTTCTCAATGATGTGATCAAGCTCCGCGCTTAACTGCTTATCGAGGTTAGCCGGACGCATCCGGTCGAGGCCGATGGCCCCGGAGTTTTTGATTTTATCGGTGTAGATTTCCTGGAGATGCTTTCGGGTAAATACCTTTTTAAAGCTTTTCGCCGCGCTCATGGCTTGTTCCAGAAAGAGTAGAGGCCTACCAGTACCGGGAGTGCATAGAGCGACGCTGTAATCAGTAATCGCATCGTCAGCCAAAATACGGCTGAAAAGTATTCAAAGCCTGTGGGCATTCGAGTGGTGAGACCGCTGGCAAAAACGCGTGCGATCCGATCATCGATTTCCCGATGATTTTCTGATTCAGCCAACAGTTCGTCATATCTGGTGACCTGTGCCGGTGTTGGCGCAGAGGATGTGGTGGTCGGTGAGCCATCAGGCAATCCCCGATGAAGCTTCTGCAGCTCCAGATAGTTGGTGCGCATTAGCATTGCTCGGCCACGAAAGTCGCGGTTCGCAACCGCAAGCGAAATACCGAGCAGAGCGACCGAAAGGATCGTCGCCATGACATCTGTGTCTGGGCCAAGGATCGTGCTGTGTCTGATTGTCAGCACACCCAGCGCTGTGCTGAGGATCGCGTACCATACCAGCAAGAGTTGCGAGTGAAAGTCCAGCCACTCCAGACGCTTATGAGCCTGAATGCGTGCCTTGTAAGTGAACCAGACGCTATCCTTATTCACGCACATCTCTCCATAGAAAAGGGTGAAGGGGTGGGGGGATTTGAGTACCGTTGAACATCCCGTAGGGATCAGTGGGCCGAAACCCAACAGCCGAAGCTGTTAATTATCAGAACCGCCCTCGTTCGCACGAGAGGAAAAACCCACCCCTTCGTGACTGATTCTACAGTGCCATTAGGAGGCGCGAAAGCCTCCCAGTGCTACCCCTCCACTCCAAGGGGAGATCACTTTGCGTTGATCAAACGGTTATGCAACGACAGACTGACAGGCATCTGGGGCATTATGTCGTTCCGACAGGACGGCTGATTGGCTCATTCCCGTTTTACCGATCATCCTCAGCATAGGAGTCTCCGAATTGCAGCAAATAGGTTCGCCCGTGTCAGTGATGCTCTTATCCCACGATGAAGTTTTACCGCCTGATGCTGATGGGGTGATCCTTGGGGAGGTTACCGCTAAGCCCCTCACTTTGGACGACTGGTTCAAATACCAGAAGGGTCAGCCGTTGGCTGTGGAAATAACCGGCTGGGTTGAAGAGGGGAGCAATACTTCAAAGCCTGATTCGCCGGCTATCGGCAGCAGAATCAGCAGAACTTTGCAGCTTGATCCGGCGATCCGTAATGAAAGCATCTGCCTTGTGGATGGCGGATGGCTGCCTCTGATTTACTGCCTATCGGGCACCAATATTTTCGTGGATAGGAACATTGTCGCCGAGATCAAAGCGCGCTTTGTGGGAGGGAAGCTGAAATCAGGTGGTACGGCAGAACGGGACTTTCTCAACATGCTGGAGCAAAAGGCATGCAGCAGTACCCTGAATCCGTTGCCCTACGCGCTTGAAGGTAACGTGCAGAACTTACCAGACGTCGATGTCGTATTGGATCAGCTTCGAATCGCCTTGGCCGACCTCGCTCATGCGCTCCCCCACATCAAGGTCTGGCCCAAGTCTTTGTATGACCGAGAGCAGACCCAGGCCACTCTTGGGAGCTACCACGCCTACTTCAATCAAGGTATGGATTTTCTTCAGAGGGTTGGGCCGTCGTTGATGGCGACAACAGGCAAAGCGAAGCGCCGTGCTGCATGGGCTCGGATAATTCAAGCTGCAAAGGATACGGGGATTTCGCCCCAACATATCTGTGTCGCGATTACGCTGAGTGCGCTGACGGCTTCGCAGCAATTCAACCCCGCGAAGAATGTCCTGAAGCCGGCGGCGGTATACGGTGTGGCGCAGGCTTACAATGCGATGTGGGATCTTTTTCTGCTGTTCTTGCTACGACAATTTCAATCACAGCACCCTGAATACCGTTTTGCGCTGCTCACGCGGGATAAGAATCTCGCATTCCTTTGGATGGGGATGACCATTCAGAGGTCAGTCACTAAGGCCGGGGAGAAGCAACAGGTCGTTTTCGACGAACGATTGATGAAGTGCGATCCTGATGAAGTGGAGTTTTTGCAGGCGCTCCTAGGCGCTAGCAACATTGGCTACGAGCGACCTAGGGCTTAACTTCGGGTCACAGCAGATCGGGTTGCTGTGCCTATGATGCATCAGGGCAGGAGGCAGACGCGCAGTGACTTAGCGTTCCGTTTTCGTTGCCGAGTGTGATCACCTAACGTCCGCAAATCGGCGGACGAGGATCATTTGCTCCGATTAAACGGGAGTACTACGCCACCATCATCGGACTTGATGGACGGATCGCTGCTGACCATAGACTTCAGCTTCGCTAGATGGAAAACGGAGGCCTTCCCTGAGAGGTAACGTTCCGGCAAGCCCGCAAGCTTTTCGACATCGTTTGCAGCCAAACCGATATAGCCTGCTACCGACTCGATGGGCATAACCCCAGAAGACGACAGCAACTCAATGGTGCGCTTGAGTAGTCGAGGTTGTTCAGGCGCGCGTGCATCATCACCTGGCTCGGATTTCGCTCCCCACCTAGCTGAGCGACGTTTGAACAAAACAAGCTTCGCATCAGCATCTATGATCTTGAGCGCTTCGAGGCGCATGATCATGGCCGCAACGGAGACGCCCCAACGCTGCTTGAGCAACAGTAGGCTATCAAGTGTGACCGGAGTCCTCACATCGGCTGCAAACGTTTCTGCTGGCAGTAGGAAAGCGCCGGCGAACCGGTGAGCCTGTGACTCCATCAACTTGTAGCGCTCGGGATCGGTTGAGCGGTCTATGCCTTTGTGAAGGATGAGGTGGCCGAGCTCGTGCGCCAGGTCAAATCGACTGCGAAAGCCATTACCTTTGTCGGATGACAGAAGTATCAGTGGCCGTTGAAGTTCGTAGCTCCATGCAGAAAGGCCTTCGATCGGCGCGATACCCGTTTCTTCCCGTACTACGATAACGCCTGCACCCTCCACAGCCAGTGCCAAATCAGGAATTGCACGACGGCCAAGACTCCAGAGGTCTCTGCATTCACTGGCAGCTTCCTCGATGTCGGAATTGGCGATTTGCTGAGGATCGGTGAACGACCTGACCGGAAGATTTACGTCCGGAAAGTCCACGAATTCGTTCATCGCCAAGACGATGTCCTGCGTCCATTCTAGCCGGGCTTCCAGCATCGCCCTCGCAGAGACGTGCGCAGACGCATTGCTTCGGAAAAGAGGCAACGACCCCTTCTTAGGAAGAGGGCGGGTGAACCATTCAGGGCTGACATTGATGACCTTGGAGAGGCTGTCTAGCGCCTCCGCTTCGGGTGCCTGCTGCCCAGACTTCCACTTGCTGATCGTGGCCGGCGATACCCCGACCATGGCAGCGAGCTGTACTTGCGAAAGCGCGCGGGCAGCCAATGCTTGAATCAATCGACCTGGCTGGAAATCTGTAATGCCCCGGCTCATGTTTCTTCCTGTCCTCCGAGCTCGATGAAGCCCGTTTTGAGTTTTACTGTTGCGTTGTCGGCCTGTTTCGGAGCCGCATCATAGCGATCTAGAAACTGGCTTAAAGGTTCCCGAAACAGCCACCCGTCCATTTTCGGATTGGGCACAGCGATGTAGACCTGCAGTGGCTTCTCGGGATGCTGATGCAATGAACCACTGAAGCGTGCGACGAAGAAAAACGCCCCGGAGGTCACATCCTGTGGCCCAAAAAGAGACGGCTGCACCAGTTGGCTCATGGCTTCATTCGCTTCAGCCAGCTCACGTCGGATGGTGCTACGAGTGGGGCGATTCCAGTTCGTCGTACTCATGTTCAAGCGCGCAAATTTGAACATCCCTGCCACGCCCACGATCACGCGGTTGCCTTGGGAGGAAATCAGCTCAGCGTTGGATGCTTCCAGCAAATCACTGAAGCGCTCGTTCATCTGGATGTGCCGCATGTACCCCAGCGCAGTTTTCCGCTGCTTTTTACTGACCTCTTTCGTCAACCCAAAGGCTTGTAGCGCACCTGCGGCGAAGGCGTCTTCGACACCCATCACAAGGTCACGCGAAACGTTGGCGATTAGCAAAGCGGCGATAGCATCTGGGTTTGGGGTCATTTAGTCGTGCTCAGGTTTCGGTTGGCGAGATTATATACCTTAAAAGTTTCGTGTGAATAGGTATTCACGGTATTTTGATGTGGTTAGGCGCCTTCTTATCGGTTTGCGCCTACCGCTTGCACAAGGTCGTAGATGAATCGTACATATTATTTAGCCTTGACCGTCCACAGCTGATCTACCTTGGTCGTGTAGCTCTGGCTCATCAGCTCGCGATGCATCGCCCAACCGAGCGCTGCAGGAAACGCAGCACTCCCTTTCCCCAGCGGCCATTGATCACATCCAGGACACCCATCACCTAAGCACTTGAAGCACTGAAGGGTGCTGCTGGCCTTGCTGTTGAACTAACCTCCTAGGCTCGTATCAACCGAAATCGGCCAGCATTCGACATATGAAAAAGTTTAACGAAAAGGCGTTGCGAGAAATCTCCTGGGCGCCAGAGACGAGCAAGGAAAAATGGCTACTTCTCGCTGAGGATTCGATTGCTTTCTTGAGAGACAATGCGCAGCGCGACGAGATCGTGATCTACGCCTCAGCAGGCGCTGTCCTCATTCATGGTGTGCTTGCCCCAATAGAACAGGTCACCCCGGCTAATCAATCTGACCTACAACGGGCTTGCTTCTTGCCGGACGATACCTGGTGCATTCAGCGGGTGTACGGCGGAGGAGAAGGTCACCGGATGTATCTAGAGCCGCCGCTAAGTCACCCAGGCTGCAAATCTTTAGTAGGCGCTGAAAAGCTGATTTTCCGTCGTTCGTTTATCGGGGTTTCCGAGGGGCCTGCTCCTGTGGAGCTAAGCCAAAAGCTTGTACACAGCCTAGGTCTCTATTGGGTTGAGGAACGAAGTGCCTATTGTCGTCTCGATACGCGTGGTGATATCGAAGATGTGATTCGCGTGATTTGGGGAAAGGGTTCACCGGCTACGGCGCACGATGTCGTCGTCACTATCCTCATCAAAGATCTTTCGACTTATATGGCGCTTGCAGGGATGGCCCTCGTTCTGAAATTTGATTTCACGAGGTTCGAGCCAAAGGCTTTCAATGGATGGAGTCAAGATCGTCAAATTCAGAAAACCTCTGCAGCTGATCTTTTCTATACGCTTGGTATCTCATCCAATGCCAGCTACGCCAATGGATGCATGATTCTCAGACCGGCGATAACAATTGATGATCTTATCCAGGAGTGGAAGGCAGAGGACGACCCGAGTAATAAGCAATATGCGACCTTTAAAATCCTCGATTGGAAAAATGAGTGCTTCGTAGAAACATCATGTGCGCCGGGGCTCCTCTCAAACTATTTTGAAGAGTCTGACAAACCATTCGAACTCTCCCCGGCCTTTTTCCGGCCTGAGGTTTTGACGCGATTCAAAAATGATCCTGAGAAATACAATCTTCAAGATCGCTCGATAAACTGCCGTAACTCCTGGCACCTTGAGACGTACGATATTAACGAGGCTGGGCAAGTCCACACTTACATCGGCTACCTTGCCAATTTGCCATATGAGGAACAGTGCTACTGGCAGTCATTCAATGAATGGCCAAAGGGAGCAATCTCCACAAGGGCCTACGAGAATGACTTCCTAGGCGCCTTTAGCAGTGAGTATGACCCTCTGCGAGCATTGAAATACAAGATCCAGCAACTCGACGAAACCCCACCTATTTGGTGGAAGCCGCGTGGCGAGGAGCTCGCCAATGCAGCGCGATATCCGGCAACAGATTCCGTTACCGAGTGGGCTGATGAAATACTTGCCCTTGATCAATTGCTCAACGAAGGTTTCCTTCCCAAGCCACTGCAAAAACTGGCTGAAGACGCTGGCCGTCTAGTTGATAAACAATGGAAATCTCTACGCCTTCTTCAGGACTATCTCGAGGCCCAAGGTAGGAGCACGGATGAAGCACGGGCTGTAATGGAGCCAATGGCCAAGCTGCATGGTTTGCGTAACCCTCTGAAGGGACATGGCTCGACCAATGAGCGCAAGGCAGCTCAGAAGCGGGCTAGAACCGAGCATGGAACGTTGCGTGCACATTTCACAGCACTCGTTGAAGAATGCGATAAAGCTTTAGCGGTCATTCTGCTTAGCTTCGGCCTTTCTATCGATCCGGGCCACTGATGGCATGAGCTCAGCGTGACCTGATGATTATGTCGAGGCTAGTACAGCGCAGCACTACCCGATTCGAGCAGAAAAATAATCTTGCCTAGATATCAAGAGGGCCAGGGGGGAGGCCATTTTTGAACGGATTGGTAGCTTTATGTGCAATGCACCCAGCTCCAAGCGGTCGGGCTTCGCCATGTGAGCTATCTGGTGTCAGTCAGCGTAATTTTTTACTGATTCCTGCTCGCGTCATCTTTCTCGAACTTTTATGAAAGCGCGGGGTGACCTAAAGGGACGTGGCTTCTCTGATCACCCCCAAAGCCTGTGCTCAGGAAATCTGAAAGGGGGTTAAACGACCTCAAACAGTCCCGTCGACCCCATCCAGCCACCGATGCACATGGATACCACTATGAACTTCACGCCTCGACGTTTTCCTTCAATCAGTGCATGTCCTACCAGGCGTGCTCCTGTCATGCCGTAGGGATGCTCGCCGCAGTTCTGGTCAGTATGGAAAATCCAGTTTTTTCTGCACCGCAAATTCGCCTGGTGCTTTACCTCGTTCGAAAGCAATCAAATACGACATCTGGACAGTCAAGGGCCTGGCCTCTGACTGCTCGCCAGACACCTTCAGATGCACCTTGCGAGTCGCATATTGAATCGATACCTCAAGCCCTTGTAGTTCATCGATTAGCTCCTGCATCTCGTCGCACACAGCAAACTTGGCGGTTTCTGAGTAATCGCTGGCGCAGTCCCTATAGTCGCGAAAATAGTCCACGAGCGACGCAAAGACCTCGTGGGCATCACGCTGCATTTCAAATCCGGGTTGGGAAATATCCACTGTGGAGCTTTCCGCTTCCATCGTATCGCATGCGTAACAGCCGATATTTCCCCTTCGTTTTCGGAGAATATATCGGAGGGGGCTTCAGCGAGGAGGTGTTCTAAACGAGGATCTACCCGGGAGACACCAAAGACTCCCCCGAGAAATTTGGTGCAAAATAGACGCTCAAGGTGATTCCGTGACTGAAGGGCCGGGCCTTGTTCAAAAAAATTTTCTGGACGCTATGATTGCCGACAGGCACCGTTGGGCGATTTTGAAACACTGATGCTTGATGATGGACGTGACATTCACCAACAAACTTTGTCACCCATTTGAAACAAGGCTGCTTCGACCTCTCGTAGGTTTGCGAATCGGCTTTTCCCATCTGCTAGCTTGTGAGCATCCTCCAAAATCCAATTCGCTCTGACATTCCATGCGTAATGTTTGTGCGGGGAGTTCCAGAGCGTCGGAAACACTGTAGGGTCTGGGTTTCTGAACGGTTTCATTGAGCCATTTGCGGCGAGACAGCCAAACATCAGTTCGGCTGGAAACGATACAGCGGATCGTTTCAACCAGGTAGTCCACCAACTATGCGCCAGCCAAGCAAGGGCGGCAGCGACTCGACTATCGTAAATGATGAAGTCGCTCAGCAGCAGCGAATAGACTTTTGTCATCCCCGAATTGAACCGGAGATTTGACACTGAAGATATGTCGTCTCCGCGCGCGTGGTCGCGAACAAAACCTTGTAGAATTCCATGGAGCTGACGATGATTATTCAGAAGCCACGCACCATTACCTCGTTTGGTGTATACGCCGTCCCAATGGAACGTGGCAGCCACCGCGCCAGCGAGCTGATTACTGTGCGAGGAGCCAGCTGTATAAGATGTACTGAGAGCGTTCTCTAAGCTCGATAGCAAGGCGGTGTTGACTGCAAAATTGCTTCCGCCAGGAAGGGAGGGCAACGAGGGATGGATATATGGACGTCCAGAGACGCTGACCGGCAATGGTGCCTTAAATCTTGGAGGCCACTGATAGGCAGCAAGCGCGTCGTGTAGGGATTGGTAAGGCTTGGCTTTAGGTGCCGCGAAGTGGATAGGGGCTCCGCATAACCTCTGAGCAAGCCAATCCACAAAATCTTTTACCGACCGGGTGACATATGTGGATTTGTTCATCAAAGCCTCAGAAGCGTACACGGGGGTACAGATAATCGAAGCACGGCGTTTTGCTGTCAATATTTGTCTAGCTGGTGACTAGGCCCTTTTTATATGTAGTGATCCGACTAGCAAACCGTCAAAAAGCCTTGCTTAATACCACGCGGCTTGAGCCGCCTTTCGTCCATTCCATCGAGCATCGTGATCATAGATTCGCAATGGGCCAGGTCTCTGAATTGGCGGCTTTAGGCCCGGTATGAATGGTATTACCTATCTCAATGAGGCTGACCCCCACTTGGGCCAGCAAGGTTGCTCCGATTGTGATTGGATGAGCGCCGTCAGCTGTATTCAGATCGCGTAGCGCTTCCTCTAAATCATTCTTGGAAGGCAGGTGAGCGTCACCCAGACGCAGCCCGTAGGCGATATGAAGCGGTGTCATCATCTGACGTGCTGTGTCCTTGTCGCAATATTTCAATAGCAGGCGCTCCAGGAGCTTCAGGCCTCCCAGTTTTTCCTTAGGGTCAACATCCACAGTCTGCTTCAAAAGCCCGATATCGATAGAGTCCACAGTTAATCTGGAAATGTCTTTGGCCAACGCCAACACCCCATTTTTGTCTAGCGCTCGGAAGCGGTGACAGTTACGCTGGATATCAGCCGAATGGTCATGGGGTTTAAACAGCGGAGCCTCGAAGCGTTCGGAGAAGAGCGAGTTGAGTTTGGCAATCACCATCTTGAACATCGCTTCCGGCGCGATGGTATCTGCGGGATCGCTTTGGAATTGGGACGCAACCAGTTCGCGTGAGGGGCGGCCGTCTGGCGAGATGTTGAACCCATGCCATATCTTTTGTTGCCAAAGCGGTAGCTTGACGATGTCGTAGGCGTGAGCATTGATGTGGCTCTGCTCATTTATCCCAAAATGAATATCGTAGTCAGGCGAGCATTTGATCGAACCGGTGTCTGATGTGTACCACTCCAACGCCGCCCCCTTAAACGCCAACAGGGCTGGAATTACCTCTGCCTTGAACCATAGGTACAGCCCGATATCCTCATCGTTGAGCTTGCTGGCCGGCAGCTTTTCGCCAGCGGCTCCTGTCGTGTAATACAGCTCTTCCTCAGGCCGGTCTCCCCTGACTCGTTCGCTTTTCGATGCGGGCTCTACCCACTCTTCACGCCAGAGCCGACCGTCTACTTGCTCATAGGTGAGCCCGGAGTGTTCAACTTCGTAGTGCTCATAGTTCGTGTTGCTGTTGTTTTCTGCCGAAAATGTCGGGACGTCTTCTTCAGGGTCAACATCTGTGCGCCAGACCCTCATGATCGACATTCGGCCCAGCAATCCTCCATCGGCCCTGATGCTAAAGGTATGCAACTTGAAGAGCTCGTTGGCCTTCTTTTCTTCGACAGGTGCACCATGCCATGGGATGTGAGAAGCATCTGCGAGGTATTGCTTACGCTCTCGGTATTGCGCCAGCCTGAGGGCCAGACCGCGTGCACATAAATAATCTCGCAAATGTTCAGCACGAATTTCGATGGCAATCACTCGACCATCTTTATTCCTGCGCTGCCGGATAACCTCCATGTAACCTTCGTTGGGGCTTACCCATGAATCCCCTTCCTGCATCAATCGCAGCGCAAGGATCAGATCCTGGTTAATCAGCCATTCCGTATCGTGATCACTATTGAGATGATTCAGAAGAACGAGCTCCACACCCACCGGCGGCTCTTCTTCCTCATGGAAATACTGATCTGCCGGTTTGTAGCGGCCGTCGCCAAACGCGTAAGGGCCGGGGGTATGCATCAACCCAATGGAGCTCCAACACAGCGTTTCACCGATATCACGCTGATCTGCGTATACCGCCAGTGAGCCGACGCTAAGCGTTTCTTCGAATGCGCCAAGCTCTCTATCGGCACCGCCTTTGTGTAGAACCTCGGATTGACGCAAGGGAATCCAGATGGCTGCTGATAATCGACGCCGCCTGACGTCCGTCATCTGAAACCACTCTGGTGGGTAGCTGGCAGGCATGGCGCACTCCTTGGCGTTGATTGGCTTCGAGCTGGGGCGAAGCACTGTTGACATTTTGACTGGTTTGAAGGTCAAGTATATCTTGCAGGTCGGCTTCCAAGCAGCATCTTACCTACAGCCATTCTCGATCAAAATTAGAAAAAGTTGACTATGCTTAGGCCCTAATTGAAGAGGGGGTAAGGAACGGATATGAGAGAAATCGAGGGCATCGAAAAAGTTGTCGCCTACCTTCACCCGCATATGGCGGATATTGAAGCACGCTTCCATGCGGAAAATGAAAGCTACATTAACCTCATGAATAGATCACATGACATTATTGGTCGCCTCCTAAAATGCCATCTGGTCGTAGAACACTATCTTGAACGCTTCCTTGCCGAGCACTACGGGATTGAAAATATCCGAGCCGCAAAGCTTGGCTTTTTCAATAAAGTAGAGCTTCTTCCTAGCCGTGCTTCTAGTGCTGCGTTTGTTAAACCTGGAATTTTAAAGCTGAACTCGCTTCGTAACCAAGTCGGGCATAACCTAGGAGCAGACATCAGTTTCGATGACTTGGGGCCGATTAATGGTGTGTTAGGTGTCGCTCGTCCCGGAGTAGGCTTTCAAGCACCGATTGAAGCGATAGAGGCGTTCACTACCGTCGCTTGTACTTGGTTGATAGTGCCGCCTAAGGAGTTACAGCGACTTTTCACTGAGGCCTTTTCGGAAGTTCGTATTTAGCCCGATTGGTATTCTCTACCTATTGAGGTCAAAAGTAGCGGAAGTAGGTGGAAGCTATATGCTTCGAAAAAATAACTAGTGAGGTCAGATTTAATGCATACAGGACTTTCATAAGTTGTTCAGAAGTCCCGCACTATTCCAGAATCAGCGGTTACTCAGGCTTTTCAAATGGCGGTCTGATTAACGCCCAGTCCTTACTAATTGTTACCTAACCGTTGCAGCCAATAGCGACCTAGCGCATATCGAGGAGTAGTGCATAATTACGCAGTGATACCAGGCGCTAGGATGCGGCTGGTTGCTGAATCGGTTGGCAGGTCGAAGGTTGCACCAAGCGCCCGCAATAGTGCCGGGGGCGCGGTGATTGACGGCAAAATCTATCTAGTAGGCGCTCGGAAGGTGATCCGAGAGGCAAATGATGAATTGACTCAAATGAATGCGGCTATGCTGGAAGTCTATGACCCAGCGACCAACACATGGGCGACCAAAGCACCGATGCCTCAGACCCAAGGCCCGCCTGCGGCGGCTACATTACGCATGAAGACTATACGTCTTTGGCGGGGAGCAGTGGGCACCTGAAAGAAAGCTTTTGCTGAAGGCTGGGTCTATGACCCTGTCAAGGATGCTTGGTCTGTATTACCTGCCTTGACAACCCCAGGGCATTACCTTGGTGCTTGGACGGTCGGGAATCATATCTACTTTATCGATGGTGCGGAGCAACCCGAGGTGAATGAACCAAGTAACCTAAACGAGGCGCTAGAATTTGATTAAGGGCAGTACCAGTTCTCTGACATAAACGCTGAGTCAAAGACACTCATGCACCTGTGGGAAGAACGGATACTTTGCCATGACCCTCAAATCTCCCTTGTTACAAATATATTTATCAATCGCAATATGAGTATAATCCGTTCGCCACCTCCGTCTGGCCCTCAGGCATCAGGATTAAGTTAATAGGATATTTACTGTGGATCGAGAAATATTTGGCCTTTTTCATAAACCACTAGTCACTGACGAACGGATAAAGTCCAAGCTAACAATTGCGGGCGACGGGTCATCCTCATTGGAGGGTGAGGACATCTTTAGTGAAGGAGATAACATCCAGGAAGATGTCCTATATGGGAGGGATGAGGACGGGCATTGCTATTCACTCCTCCATCTGTTATATAATAAAAAAACAACAAATTCGATAGGTGCACCAAGAACTTGCAAGCTAACGCCACGCTTTCTTGTAGTAAGCACCAAGCACGTAGAAAAAATTGAAGATATATCTATATTATCTTTCAGGTTTCGACTGGACTGCAATCAGTGGTTTCGCAAAAATCTTGCGCAATATCAACAGAAGCATCTCCCCTTAACATTCCGGCCAGTCATTACGCTGAATTGCAATGACGACTTGTCGATTGAAATTAGTTCCCGTCACGACTTTGATATCGGAAAGAGGAAAACTACGGTTTCAATAAATTCATTGAGGTCGCAACCCCTTAAAGCGTTCCAAGATGCGGCTCACTATTTAATAACTTTTTTGTCATTCGCCTGCCGTTCAGCTCTGCATCATGGGGATATAACACTTGAAGATTCGGAGGGCGTGGCGTACGAGCTGTACTACAAGCCTGGGTTCTTCCCCGAAAATTCCGAGACGGATAATAACTTGTTCACATATTTCGAGGCAGACGAGCTCCAAGATAAGTTCTCTCGCTGGATCGCCCTCTACGATGCGGCACCAGCTATTTTCAAGCTCTATTTCTTGAACAGACTTAGGCCGCTAGACACAACTGTTCGGTTTTTGATGGCTGCACAATCATTAGAGTGCTTTCACAGAATACTCTTAGATCCCGGGGACGTAAGTTTTGCTAACCGCGTAAAGCAGATAGTCGAAGATGCTGCATACCATAAAATTTTGGTTGAAGTTGGCGGTTCGGACGAAATAGAAGGCCTTCACAGAAAAATACTGGGTACTCGAAATTACTTCACACACTACAGGGACTACTATAAAGAGAACTCTAACGAAACGGATGTCGTATTTTTAAATTTTAAGGCAGAGTTGCTGATCGACCTATATCTGCTCTCCAGAATAGGGTTCACCCCAGAGCATTTCGAATCTATAAAGCATTCGGTTATTGACGATCGCTTGAATAGACGGCAGAACATGAACATGATTTACTTAGGCTCGAAAAAAATCTAACCATATCTCCGTGGGTTTCTGCCTCACGGAGCATATGCTATGCCTCTGTCTGAAATCCCAAGAAACTGAAATTTGGCCCCGGAACGGCTTGGATTTTGTACAGTCACGACGATCTACGGAAAGGAATTCTGTGATGGCAGAGCGTTATGAACTCTCGGATGAAGCGTGGACTGTGGTCGCTTGATGCAATATGGTGTGCTCTGGGATCTCTGCTCAGGAGCAGCCTGGCGAGATATGCCGAGCGCTTCGGGGGCTTGGATGACGGTCTATCATCGCTTTCGAGTCTGGCGAAACCGCGGAACATTTGATCAGATGCTCAGACGACGGCACCTCGAAGCTCAATGAAAAATGCTTGATTGATCTCCACATCTGGATGATCTATTCGACCGCTGCTCGAACACCCGTGCTTCATCTGGAGCGCGGAAAAAAAGGGGGGGACGAGCCTGCTCATCACGCTCTAGGCTGCAGTTGCGGCGGCCTGACAAACAAAATCCGCATTCCTTGAGAGCGGCGAATAGATAAAGCTCCAGAACGAAGACTCAAAGGTCGTTTCAAGCTCCCTCACGAATTTCCCGTCTCGGTCTTCGAGCCATTAGTCCATCGGGCGAAGACTGTACGCTCCGGCCCATAAGGCACTCACGCATCATCTTAAAAATCGCATGCAGAGCGCCGGCATCACCCTGTGGGGTGAATAGATCAATGGGGATAGACAGCCATCGCTTCCAGTGCATTAGGGTGTGTCAATCGACTTCGGCAACGTGGGTCAAAATTTTATCAGCGCAAACTGAAACGCGCCTCCTGACCGGCTGTGCGGATTTGACTGTGTATTGGAGCCACGTTCCAGCTGACTGCAAGTGAAGCGCGGCCCCAAAAACTCTGATTTTTTGCGCATTTAAATCCGCACGCTAACGCGCCACTGCCTGATGGTTAAGGCATGCCGAGGTTTTGGAAATCTCTCTCTTTGACTGGCTGGGGTGTCATGACTCAAGGGTTTTAGCTGAATGAATGGACTACGCAGAGAGCGAAATGGGCGGCTCTATAGTCCAAGGCCATTTTCTAAACCATTCTCTTTGATAAGTCTAATGGCTGAGTCACTGTCGTATTTTTCTGGCTGTGCTTCATTTTTATCCAGAGAGTGGCGAAGGACACTGAAAGCGTTGCACATTTCTATTTGGAGAGGTGTGACGCTTGCACGCTTTAACGCCCAGCTTTCTAAAATTGCAGTGAAGGCATCTAAGTAGCGTTGCATCGCTACCTGAGGCTCAAGCATGCCAATTCCATTCAGAGAGGGGTGTATATTGCTTGCGCTAGGTTGTTTCGAAATCAGCTCAGGACTCATTCACTTTTCTTCCAGAAGGTGTAAGGGGTAAGCCTCAATGTACGTTTAGCGTAGTGAGGCGATGAGTTCGATTGCTTGCGTTGCGCAGCTGTCGCCCTAAGAGACGGTTACCCATCATCCAGATGCTCAACTGCTATCGCTCTTTCGGGCCCTTCAGGCCCGGCTCAATGTAAAGCTCATCGAGCCGGTGCTCAATCTTACCAAGCTATTTACAGTTACCTGCTTTGCGATAACCCGCCGCTACGGCATCAGACTCCGACGAGAAAGAAATCTGGTTCTTCGCGGACACTTGACTATAACCAGGGCACCCAATTGAGAGGTGGTACACCTGACTCTTTCTGTTGCCTATGACCGTACCAACTCCGTTTGCACTCGCAAGGGTTGGCTGGGCTGCGGCCTTCGAAGCATTAACAGGAGCGGTGGCAATCACCCCATCACCAACGTTCTTATATCCTTGCGACCATCGACGTTCGCCAGTCACGAATGGATTGGAGTGCCCCATGATTGCTGAAATTCGGCGATCCCGCTCTTTCTCCCAAGGCGAAACAGGGTATTGCTTGTCCCATGCCATCAGCAGCTGTTGCTGCTGCCGAGACATGCTCAGGTTGTATCTGTCGAACATGTAAAAGGTTGTCCTAGCGACTAGTCCCTTGACCTCGTCACGCGGCTCTGCGGTTTTTTGGTTGAAATCAACCCGGGTCTTGCATTGCCCGTACTGCGGTGTCACCCCAGAGGCCATCCCGTAGTTGAAATTACTCCGGTCGCCATTCACCTCCCCAACGGATGGATACAGGTTGAATAGGTCAGCTTCCATTGCTCGGAACACCGGATCATCGTTCACACAATTTTCTCGACCACCGTTTTGCCAGCATTGCCGCTGGTTGCCGAACGTATAAGCGGGAACAATGTGTTCCCATTCAGTCCGTTCTGCTCGGTTTTCTTGTTTCCTGGCCTTGAGACCGCATGAGTCAGCGTCGATACGACCACCTGATTTGCCAACCCACGTCCATTTGCAGCCGCAATACAACTCGCCTATCGAGCTGTTCGCCTGGTCGAGGTAGATTTTCTGCTTTGCTATAACCTTCGCTTCGGAAAAGGTCGACGGAGGGTTTGAGAAGGCGGGGGTTGTTATCGAAAGGGTTAGGATTATTGCGGACAGCAGTTTTTTCATCGGTAAGCTTAATCGGTTAATGGAGCGCGCAGTATACGCTTGACTTCATGACTGTCGATGGAGGCCAAAGGCTAGGGGGATGAGTATTCCACTGAGACATACGAGGGAAATCCACTAAGGGGCACGTTCTCTAGTCACTGAGTGCTGCTCAATACATAAAACAACGAACCATGATTTTATTCCTTTGCGGAACGGTCTTTGCACATGGCCGAATAATACCTATTTTTTATGTTGTAATTTACCGGGTGTATGCGAGTTGAATGTCGCAGTGGATGGTGACTTTTCTAAGAAAGATTTAGTACAAGTGGGGGGCAGGGGTTGTTGTACGGTTATGTAGTGATGGCCCGAAATGATCGTTTTTCGGTGGTTATGTCATTAAGTAGTGTGCCAGCATGTCTAGGATTTGTTTAGTGCAGATATGAGTTCCTGATTTTGAAGTCTGAGGTTTATGTTCTCATTTTTCAGTCTTGCAATCTCCAATTCTTGTTCTTCGATTTTGATTACGAGTGCTGATTTTGATTCTGTGAGATTTTCTCGGATTGCTGCGGTTAGAGCTTCAGCTAAGCGTAGATTTGTTAGGTTTTCAATCTCGATTTTCATTTTGTTAAATTGAGAGACTATTTCGCTTTTCGTCATTTTGCGTCCACTTCTGCTGTGGGACGCTTTTAAAGAAGACCAATAAACCTCTAGCTCAGCGTTTTTTTTATTTATGAATTCGACGAGATCGGGTTGTCGTCTTGGTGTGATTAAGCTATGGTTCACATTTCCAATGGTTGCCAGTCTGCGTATTACGATTTGTCTCGACCTTAAAGGCATGCTCACGGTAGTGGACATTTCCTGTTTGATTGATTCGAATAATTCCAATACCTTGATGTATAAAACTCTTGTTGTCTCAGATTTAATCCAGGTAGGTTCTTCGGCTTTGATGTGTTTTTTGTGATATTTGTCTAGTTCTTCGCTCATCATTTGCTTCTCAATCTGCGATCGATAATTCTTACAACTTCTGCACTCATTCTTTTTGAAAACTCAAGTGGGTGCATCATGGCTATATTTTCGTGAGCAATTTTAATGCGCTCAAGATAATTCCTCTGCTGTTCGTTGTACATGTGGTGCGGGCACCCTGAGCAAATCTCTGGTGCACTATGCACGTCTACTTTTGGGAGATTTGTTTCGGAGTCAATGCATTTGGCTCTGTTGTTGTTTTTGGGAAGTACGCAAAACCCCCACTCAAATGCAGTGAATCGGCTGTAGTTAGATGCATTGTCTCTTATATGGATGTTTAGTTCGTTGGGGGTTAGCATTAAAAATTTAGCTATATCGTTTTTAACCTTATTAGCCGCAGGGCCATGAAACCGGTCTTCGACTTTATTAGCTGCTATGCGATGGATTATTTCCTCTAGGTAATCAAGCTCCATGTAGTGCAGTACTGATTCATGGAGTTTCTCATCAGTGTACCTGCGGAAATTAAGTGACCCGGCGCTATGTCGAAAATGCTCTCTTAGATGAGCGCTAACGTTCTGATCAAACCGACGAAGGGTGAACTCAGAAAAAGAGTGACGAGCCTGGTGTGGGTGTACAGATTTCTGGATTTCTGCTAGATCCGGATTCTTAGGGAGTACATGTGTTTCATAAAACTGTTTAAACCAGTAGCTGAGAGTTACCTTGGAATATCTTGCTTCGCGCATCCACCGTTCTATAGTCCATCCACCCCAGCCAAGGGCGGCGTCATAAGCATGTCCTCTGAATCCAGCGTGGAATAAAGGGATATTGTACTTTTCTGCATCCAAAGCGGAAAGGCTTGCCATTATGTCGGCAGCTTTGGCTACGAGTCCATGTAATGAGCGCCCTATTACGGCACCACTTTCAGTTTTCGGATTCTCTGTATTAAACCACCAAGATCCATCAGGTTTTTTGTAGTAGTCATTAACATCAATCGGCTCGAGTTCGCTAATTCGAAAGCCGCTTAGAAGAAGGAACGTTGTTAGTCCCGCCTTCATTGTTAACTCGCAGTAGTCGCCCAATTCGCGCAAGTTTTTCCAAGGAAGTTTTGCTGGTACCTCTATTCCATGGTTGCGTATTTCCTGCGCTAGATAGCTAAAGCGCTCAATGGTCAGACTGTCATATCTTGCGGGCAAGCCAAAGTGTTTCCACTCGTGATATTTCGTGAGAATATCATAGCTGTTAGTTCCATTTTCGAACCACTTTGTAGGGGATTTTGGATACTGCCTGAATGTCTTAAATACAGATTGTGCGATCTTCGTATCGTCTGACTCCAGTATGGCGATAGCTTCATTCAGCATAACGGAGCTACAAATCATTGCGATGGAGCCATAACTCCCACCTTTATACCATTCACTATATTCTAACCCTAGCTCATCAAGGATTGGAGCCATGGTGTCGCGCTTGAGTTTTTTGTCGATGAAAAATTTAATTCCATCATTTAGCCTTCCGTTGTTGTAGAGTTTGTAGGATTCATTAAGAATGGCGCAGAAAATGTTTAACGCGCTTCGGCCGAGGGTGCCATTCGCTCCGTAAAACATAAACTGTCGTACTATAAGTTGTATTTCTAGTAGGTTGAGCGACTTGAGTTGTCTATTGGGGAAGTTGCGTTGTAGTTGTTCGCACAAGAAACGAACAGAAGCAAAGTCTGCGCGAGCGGCGCTGATGCTTGTTGGGGTAATTCTATTTTGTTTGTCTGCATATCCCCGAAACGATTTTCCATTGAGAAGGAGCATTTGACCAAAAATTAATAACTGTTTTGAACAGTTCCAAGAGAAATTGAACTCTATGGGTTTGCTGGTGCGAGGATCTTCTAAGAGAAATACCCTGTCACCAGGTATGTTTGGAATATTGGTAGATGCCTTTGATGTTAGGGGGCGGCGTGTAAGGGACTTCATTAGTAGGGCCTTATCGGATAATTGGTAAAGGTAAATCATAGTCACTCACGATCTTTTCCCCCTCAAGTATTGTCTTTCGGTCGAATTTTTCCAGTACAGCCTCGATATAAGCAATTTGCATTACCAAAGCGCTACCACGATCAGTTTCGTATTCTGAGAGCTCTTCAAGTCTTTTGTTGCATGCGGTGCGGTAAGTAATTAGCAGCGCAGCCTCAACTGGAGAAACAATAATTATTCGATGGCCGTTCATCTCAAGCTCTCCGAATGGAGTAACTGACCAGCCTTCTTTCTGCAGTTTTTCAATAATGGCATCAAACTCTTCGATGTCATTAGACTTCAGAAGAGTTTTTTTCCATCCCAGTTCGATTTGTAACTCATCGATTGTTATATATTTGTTAGCGTCTCGAAGCTGAGTGATTTTTCGAGCGTCTGCCTCCATGAGACTACCTGCTGCGCTGGCGAAACTTGCTCTTTTATCCCAGCGGTATTTTGTCGTGCTCCTATTGAGATAAGTTTTTTGCTTTACATCCTGAGTGTGAGAGGTGGCTTCAGCACCTACAACTTGTTGTGAATATTTGTCATAGTTTTGATCGCTAGATGTAGGGGTAGGAATATTCTGATTTCTGGTGTTGGTTTCTAATTTGGTGGGGTAGTCATCTAGTATGGCGCGAGACTGGCCAATTTTATTAGCCGTTATTGATTGTCGTCGTATATGGTTAAAGGCGATTTTTTGTTTTATGGTTTCAAGTCTTTTAATAGAATCTTTATTGGAGTTAGGATCCGTTCGAATTGCAGTGGCGATTGCGGATTTCTCCTGAAGTATCGAGTTGTTTTTTGCGACATTTTCGATTATTTCCGCAAATGCTGTGATCTCTGAATGATCAGATTTCATCGACTTATAAAGGGTCGTGTGTGGAAGAGCTGCGACAATTATAGGTCTAAAAATATCGCTGTCTAAAACTTGTAGAGAGGCGCAGCTCGCGTTGTCAAAAACACGGTTACCGGCATGTGGGAAAAGATTTAAGTATGATTGGCGTGTACTGAAATATTTTGCAAGTGACCTATATTGCAATGTGTCATGTCTGTGATGAAGAGTTTCTTTGTGGATTTCGCTACTTCTGCGTTTTATATGTGTTACGGACGCAGAGCTTGAGGTGATTAGTATATCGTGCATTTGCAGTGACTCAATCCCCGATAGCTGTATTCTATCGGCGGCTAGAAGCCAAGACATACAAATCTCTTCGGAAGGGGTTGGCTTTATTAAGAATAGGAAATCAAGATTTGTGAATAGAAGAGGTGCTGGCCACAGTGGATTCGCATATTCTAGATTTCCTTTTGAAGTCAGTCCGTTTTTAATATAGGTGTTAGCGTCGCTGAGCGTTAGCGGTTGTACGCTTGTTTTTAAATTTTCTACAAGGCTTTTTCTATTGGAGAGAAAGTATTCTTTTAGCCTTACGTCACTCGATTCTAATATTGCATCAGTAATCGACTTGTATAGTGTCTTGAATTTTGTATTTTTCGTAGCCCATCTCAGTTTTTCCGTGTCTCCTTTGCAGGAGTCTAATAGTGAATTAAGACTCTTCTGAACGTTTGGACTTTCGAGAAGAGTCGTTCTGAAGTCATTTATCATCTTTAGAAAAAAGCAGCAAAATCGAATTACAGAGCGAATCAGTAATAGCTCGTCGTGGCAGCTGCACTCTGTTATTTGACTTAAACTTTCGTGGGTGCTTTCGCGGCGATTAGGGATCGAAGGTATGAAAGCGTAGATTTTGGTGAGCTCAAGGAGTTCGATTGTGTGATTGGGGCCCGAATACATGCTGTTCATGCCCCAGTTTATGTAGACCCTTAATTTTGCAATGTACTCACATTGAGTTGATTGTTTGGCATCGTTTTCTTGTAAGTGGTCGGAGTATTGTTTAATGATATCGGCGGGTAGTTCAGGCGTGGGGAATGATTTTTCGCTGAGCCATTCAAAGAAGCGGGCAATCATTCTATATTTTGCATAGTTCGATCGCGTATCATCGGTTTGGGTTTGATTGAGGTGATTTATGAGCGCGATACATAAGGGTGTTTGTGAATACTCGGCAGGGCAGGTTAGTTCATATAGCTTGGGTTTTGCGTTTTTGCCACTATTGCCAATTACATAGGCGCGTTTTTGTGAATAGTCGATAGGATAATATTTTGCTATATCGTAACCACTATTTGTTTCGGCATTCAGCTTTGCACCGTTATCCACTGGAAAGTATGGCTTATTCACAATGCTCTTCCTCCAGTGCTTTCAGTACATGTTCGCGTCGGTGGATCATTGCTTCGAATATTATGTAGGATTTTGTAGTCGATTTTTTATTGTGCCCCATTTGTTCTGGAACGTGCTGCCATGGATCTATTCCATGCTTGTAACAAAAGTCTACTAAGTTGGTTGCGTAGGTATGGCGCAGGCAGTGGAATGTAAGGGCAGAATAAGAAGCTTCGTCAATGTAATAGATGAATTGATCAGTCTCTGGCTTTTTTTGAAGTAAGTGGTAGGCTTCAGGGGCAGTCGAGCGGGTTGCTCTCTTAAATGCATTGGTTGCATGGGGCTTTCCTAAAGTCTCTCCCTTGGTTGAGCAAATAAGATGACCATCTGGTATTTTTGCTCGCCTTCCGTTGAGAAACCACTTAATGCGCTGTGCTAGTTTCGGAGGTACGTCAACATTTCTAAGTTTATTTCCCTTTCCGAAAATTTTTATGATGATAGAGTTGGTTTTATTTTTTTCCGCTTCTTCTAATAGTTTTCTTAATGTCTTTGTGCTTAGGTTTCTTTTGTCAGTAACTTCGCTAGAGCGTAAGCCGCAATAGTATCCAAAGGAGATAACTAGTTCGTCGCGCTCTCTGATGAATGATGACTTTGCTACTACTCCGCTCATTATTATATCGAGTAATAGGTGGTTTATGTATTTGGAGCGAAGATTGAAGTTTGGCGCGTTTGAACTATCGCCTTGGACTTTAGTTTTTTGTTTTTTGTAGTTGTATGTGAAATTTGGAGGGGAGTCGATCAGTCCGGATTTCCAGCCAAACTGAAAAAAACCTTTCAATGTGGAAATGTGTCGCTCAATCGTTGATTCGCCAACCCGTTTGGCCAATATTAAATCTTCATGAATATATCTTGTGATTTCTTCATCGTAAAGATTTCTCCAGTCTAGATTTTTTCTCTCGAGGTACTCAAAAAAAGCACGAATATCCTCGGCATTAGCTTTTTGAGAATTATCTTCTTTGCCAATTTGAGCGCGGCTCAAAAGATAGAGGGTGGGAGCAAGAATTATTGAGGTCTCGGTCAGTGGGCCGGGCTTTGTGACCGTCCAAGAACTGAGTCCTATGCCTGACCATTCGATCTGATCAACCTTGCGCACCTTCATTGACTGGATCTCTCAACCTAATCGAAGACATCCTGGAGCGTAGGTGAGAGCTGATGTTTGTCAACAAATGTGCGTTTCTAAGCCGCTCTTAGATAAACCTCACCAATACTCGGCACCAGGTTGTGCAGATCGGCTTCGGCTTTCTGATAGCTCGGGTCATAGCGGGTGCAGTTCTTGCGTCCGCCCGACTGCCAGCATTGGCGCTGGTGACCGAACTCCCACGCCGGGACAATGTGCTCCCATTCAATGCGCGAAGCGCGCTTGGCGTTTTTACGTGGTACGTAGCCGCAAGCCTTCAAGTCCACCTTGTTGCCGGTGTACTTGCACCCGCAGTAAAACTCGGTGGACTGCGGTGCATAGAGTTTCCAGGCGACCTTCTTGGCCTCGGTAAAAGTGCGGGGCGCGCCAGCCTGGGCGCCAAAAGCGATGAACAGCAGCAGCAAAGCAAAACAGCGGACACTCATTGAATCAATCTTCCTTCGGCACAACCCAAAAAATCTGCACGCCGCCATCGTCGCGATAGGCGAGTGTGACGTTGTCGTTCTCGTCGATTTCCTCAAGCAGTTGCTCCCATGCATCCACAGGCTCGTCCGGCAGACGGAAGATCAGTGCGGCTTTGGCTTTTTGTGCGGTAGGGGAATTGATGATTTTCTGAACGCGCATGCCCATGCGTTCGTAAGCGTCAGGAGCATCAGGAGAGGTGGCCACGAGGTTATCCTTATTAAGCTGTACGTGCATACAGTATTTAACTGTAAGCATTTTCGCAACTGCTTAAAATTCAAGAAAATCCTCTGACAGCGCTTTTCCGATTTTGGTGTAGGTCGGGTCGATTATTTTGTACGAAAAATTCGCGCTCAGCGTAGGCGGCAGCACCACCCGCCGTGCGGGCGAGTGGTAAGCAGGTTGCCCGACCCGGACAGGGTCAGGCGAAGGCCAATCAGTATTCCCAGAACATCCGTTGCAGCTCTTTGCTGTCGTTGGTTTTGGTCAGGGCGACCATAGCCAGGATGCGGGCTTTTTGCGGGTTCAGGTCGTGAGCGACCACCCAGTCGTACTTGTCGTCGGGCTGTTCGGCGTTGCGCAGGACGAAACCGCCGGCGTTGACGTGGGACGAACGGATGATCTGCACGCCATCTTTACGCAGGGCTTGCAGGGATGGCACAACGCGGGAGGACACCGAGCCATTGCCGGTACCGGCGTGGATGATGGCTTTGGCGCCGGCCTGGGCCAGAGCCTTGTAGGCGGTGTCGTCGACATTGCCGTAGGAGTAGGCGATTTCTACGTCAGGCAGGCTCTTGATGTTTTTGATGTCGAATTCCGAATCCATGGTGTGGCGCTTGGCTGGCAAGCGGAACCAGTAGGATTTGCCTTCAACCACCATGCCCAGCGGACCCCAAGGGCTTTTGAACGCCTCGGTCTTGATGTTGATCATCTTGCTCACGTCGCGACCGGACTGGATCTCATCGTTCATGGTCACCAGCACGCCTTTGCCGCGCGCATCTTTGCTGCTGGCGACGGCGACGGCGTTGTACAGGTTGAGCATGCCGTCCGCCGACATGGCGGTGCCCGGACGCATCGAGCCGACCACGATGATCGGCTTGTCGGTTTTTTCCACCAGGTTCAGGAAGTAGGCGGTTTCTTCCAGGGTGTCGGTGCCGTGGGTGATGACGATGCCATCGACGTCTTTGCTGTCTGCCAGTTCGGACACGCGACGCCCGAGTTGCAGCAGGTTGTCGTTGGTGATGCTTTCCGAGGCGATCTGCATGACCTGTTCGCCACGCACGTTCGCCAGTTTGTTCAGTTCAGGGATACCGGCGATCAGTTGTTCAATGCCGACCTTGGCCGCCTGATAGGTGGCGCTGTTGGCGGCGCTGGCGCCGGCACCGGCAATGGTGCCGCCCGTGGCAAGCACTACGACGTTGGCGAGTTTGGTCTGGGTTTCGACTTCTTTTGCCTGAAGGGCAGTTGGCAGGAGCAGGAGGAGGGCCAAAGCGCCCGGAACCAAGGTGTTGAAAGCAGATTTCATTATTTTTCTCTCTAGTAGTGAGACGGTGCTGATGCAGGTTCATCTAGATGCGCCCCGAGCCGATCTGAATGCCCGGGGTGCAGGCTAGGGAGCAGGATCTGTACCAGCGCTACTTTGCTTTAGAAAAATGTTTAACTTCATGATTTACATCAAGATTTTATGGATTAGCCAATGATGCGGCGAATGACATGGCCGGGTTTCCGAACAAAGGAAGCTTTCGTGTTCGGTTCACCGAAAGGGACTACACCTCCTGGCGACCGCAACGGCTTGCCGGTTCAGGTTTTCTGCTAAAGAAACCCGTCAGCAGGCCGATGGCTGTGGAAGGAAACGTTTATTTAGGGAGTTCACATGTCACTGACGATCGGTTTTTCAAATCCCGGCTCAGTCACCATTGGCGGTAAAACCGCAGCGACAATCAATGCAATGAACCAGGCGGAAGCAGATGCGGCCGACGAGGCGCTTGGCGTTGAAAAAGAACCGAGCAATCAAGTCCGCACTGGTGGTCCCGCGCAAGAGGCCAGCCAGGCGGATAGCGCTGACAGCGGCGATAATCTGAGCGTCACCGTGAAAATGCTGCTCAAGCGCATGCAGGAATTGCAAAAGCAACTGCAGGAGCAGCAACAGCAACTGGCTGCAGCCCAGGCCGCGAGCTATCCAACACCTGAGGCCAAGTCGCAGGCGGTCATGTCCGTCCAGGGACAGATTGCACAAACCAGCGGGGAGCTGATGCAAGTGGCGGCGGCGCTGGTCAAGGAAATGACCAAGGATTCCACCAGCGGCAATCTGGTCAGCACCACGGCCTGAGCGGTAAGGGGCGAATCAGACGATTGCGCCCCGCAATACAACGACGATTTCTGATTGTTGACAAATGTCGGCGGGATTCGCATAGTTCGGTCTACGCAAACGTTTGCGCGGCTTTTCCGGTGCGCTATCGCTCTGGCGAGAACGCTAAAGCTTACGCCAGCGCGAGCGTTGCTCACAATAATCATAAGATCGGAGTGAACCCATGAAGCTGCCATTCGCTGGACGTCTTCTTGCTGTCGCTATGCTGGCTGCCGCAGCCGCCGCACTACCTGTCTCTTCGGCTTTCGCCGGGTCCCCGGAAAAACCCAAAGTCGCACTGGTCATGAAATCCCTGGCCAACGAATTCTTCCTGACCATGGAAGATGGCGCCAAGGCCTACCAGAAAGAACACTCCGCCGACTTCGACCTGATCTCCAACGGCATCAAGGACGAGACCGACACCGCCGGCCAGACCCGCATCGTCGAACAGATGATTCTGGCCAAGGTCAACGCGCTGGTCATCGCACCGTCCGATTCCAAAGCCATGGTGCCGGTGATCAAGAAAGCCGTGGATGCCGGCATCACCGTGATCAACATCGACAACCAGCTCGATCCGCAGATCGTCAAAAGCAAAAACATCAGCGTGCCTTTCGTAGGCCCGGATAACCGTAAAGGTGCACGTCTGGTCGGCGAATACCTGGCCAAGCAACTGAAGGCCGGTGACGAAGTCGGCATCATCGAAGGCGTATCCACCACCACCAACGCCCAGCAACGCACCGCAGGCTTCAAGGATGCGATGGAGGCGGCGCAGATCAAGGTAGTGTCGCTGCAATCCGGCGACTGGGAGATCGACAAGGGCAACAAGGTTGCCGCGTCGATTCTCAGCGAATACCCGGATGTGAAGGCGCTGCTGGCGGGTAACGACAGCATGGCCGTTGGCGCTGTTTCCGCTGTGCGCGCTGCCGGCAAGGCGGGCAAGGTCCAAGTGGTCGGTTACGACAACATCAATGCGATCAAGCCGATGCTCAAGGATGGTCGTGTGCTGGCGACGGCCGATCAGTTCGCTGCCAAGCAGGCCGTGTTCGGTATCGAGACTGCGCTGAAAATCCTCAAGGGCGAAAAAGTCGACAGCGGCGTCAATGGCGTGATCGAAACGCCAGTCGAGCTGGTCACTAAGTAAGTCTTCCGGCGACACAACGGCGCTCGTCCGTCCGGACGAGCGCATGGAGAGTTTTTTATGTCAGTTTCCGCCCCGAACGCTGTCCTCTCGGTCAGCGGTATCGGTAAGACCTATGCGCAACCGGTGCTCACGGGCATCGACTTGACGCTGATGCGCGGTGAAGTGCTGGCGCTGACCGGCGAGAATGGCGCCGGTAAAAGCACGCTGTCGAAGATCATTGGGGGGCTGGTTACGCCCACCACCGGTCAGATGCAATTCCAGGGCAAGGACTACCGTCCGGGCAGCCGCACCCAGGCCGAAGAGCTTGGCGTGCGCATGGTCATGCAAGAACTCAATCTGCTGCCGACCCTGTCGGTGGCGGAAAACCTGTTTCTCGACAATCTGCCCAGCAACGGCGGCTGGATCAGTCGCAAGCAATTGCGCAAAGCCGCGATCGAAGCCATGGCACAGGTCGGCCTCGACGCCATTGACCCCGACACCCTGGTCGGCGAACTGGGCATTGGCCATCAACAGATGGTCGAAATCGCGCGCAACCTGATCGGCGATTGCCATGTGCTTATCCTCGATGAACCGACCGCGATGCTCACCGCCCGCGAGGTGGAAATGCTCTTCGAGCAGATCACTCGTTTGCAGGCGCGTGGCGTCTCCATCATCTATATCTCCCACCGTCTCGAAGAGCTGGCGCGCGTCGCGCAGCGCATTGCTGTGCTGCGTGATGGCAATCTGGTCTGCGTCGAGCCGATGGCCAACTACAACAGTGAGCAACTGGTCACCTTGATGGTCGGCCGCGAACTGGGCGAACACATCGACATGGGCCCGCGCAAGATCGGCGCCCCGGCACTGACGGTCAAGGGCCTGACCCGCTCCGACAAGGTGCGTGATGTTTCCTTCGAAGTGCGTGCTGGCGAGATCTTCGGGATTTCCGGGCTGATCGGGGCAGGGCGCACCGAATTGCTGCGACTGATCTTCGGCGCCGATCTGGCCGACAGTGGCACGATTGCGCTGGGTTCGCCGGCGCAGGTGGTCAATGTGCGTTCGCCGGTTGATGCGGTGAAGCATGGCATTGCCTTGATCACCGAAGACCGAAAGGGCGAAGGCCTGCTGCTCAGTCAATCGATCAGCGCCAACATCGCTCTGGGCAACATGCCGGAGATTTCCAGGGCAGGGATCGTCAATGCCAGCGACGAAATTTCCCTGGCGCAGCGTCAGATCGACGCCATGCGCATCCGCAGTTCCAGCCCGACACAATTGGTGTCGGAATTGTCCGGCGGCAACCAGCAGAAAGTGGTGATCGGCCGTTGGCTGGAGCGCGATTGCTCGGTGCTGTTGTTCGACGAGCCGACTCGCGGTATCGACGTCGGTGCCAAGTTCGATATCTACGCCTTGCTGGGCGAGTTGACGCGTCAGGGCAAGGCACTGGTGGTGGTTTCCAGTGACCTGCGCGAGCTGATGCTGATCTGCGACCGGATCGGTGTGCTGTCGGCAGGGCGTTTGATCGACACCTTCGAGCGCGACAGCTGGACCCAGGATGATTTGCTTGCCGCCGCGTTCGCCGGCTACCAAAAACGTGATGCGTTGCTCAATGAAGCGGCGCCTAGGGATCTCCCATGAAAACTGCATCTTCTGCCGGCAAACGTAGTGGCAATTTCTACGGTCTGGGCACCTATCTGGGCCTGGCCGGGGCCTTGTTGGCGATGGTGGCGCTGTTCTCGATGATGAGCAGCCACTTTCTGTCCTATGACACTTTCAGCACGCTGGCCAACCAGATCCCCGATCTGATGGTGCTGGCGGTGGGCATGACCTTTGTACTGATCATCGGCGGCATCGATCTGTCGGTCGGTTCAGTGCTGGCGCTTGCCGCCTCGACGGTCAGCGTGGCGATTCTCGGTTGGGGCTGGGGCGTGTTGCCAGCGGCATTGCTCGGCATGGCGGTGGCGGCACTGGCAGGTACGGTGACCGGTTCGATCACCGTGGCGTGGCGTATACCGTCGTTCATCGTTTCGCTCGGTGTGCTGGAAATGGCCCGTGGCCTGGCGTATCAGATGACCGGTTCGCGCACCGCCTACATCGGTGATTCGTTTGCCTGGCTGTCGAACCCGATCGCGTTCGGCATTTCGCCGTCGTTCATCATTGCCTTGCTGGTGATCTTCATTGCGCAAGCTGTACTGACCCGCACCGTGTTCGGTCGTTACCTGATCGGTATCGGCACCAACGAAGAAGCGGTGCGTCTGGCCGGGATCAACCCCAAGCCGTACAAGATTCTGGTGTTCAGCCTGATGGGCCTGCTCGCCGGTATCGCCGCGCTGTTCCAGATTTCCCGTCTGGAAGCGGCCGACCCGAATGCCGGTTCTGGCCTTGAGCTGCAAGTGATCGCCGCCGTGGTGATTGGTGGCACCAGTCTGATGGGTGGCCGTGGGTCGGTGATCAGCACCTTCTTTGGTGTGTTGATCATTTCGGTACTCGCCGCCGGTCTGGCGCAGATCGGTGCCACCGAGCCAACCAAGCGCATCATCACCGGCGCGGTGATTGTCATTGCGGTCGTGCTCGATACCTATCGCAGCCAGCGCGCCAGTCGACGGGGCTAAGAAATGGCAACGATCAAGGATGTGGCGGCGCTCGCGGGGATTTCCTACACCACGGTTTCTCACGTGGTGAACAAGACCCGCCCGGTCAGTCAGGAAGTGCGGCTGAAGGTCGAGGCGGCCATCAAAACCCTCGATTACGTGCCGAGTGCGGTGGCGCGCTCGCTGAAGGCCAAGACTACTGCGACCATTGGCTTATTGGTGCCCAACAGCCTCAACCCGTATTTTGCCGAGTTGGCGCGGGGTATCGAGGATTACTGCGAGCGTAACGGCTACTGCGTGATCCTCTGCAACTCTGATGACAACCCGGAAAAACAGCGCAGCTATTTGCGTGTGCTGCTGGAAAAGCGCATCGACGGTCTGATCGTCGCCTCCGCGGGTGGCGATACCGGTCTGGCACAAGGACTGGCGGGCGTGAAAACGCCGATGGTCATTGTCGACCGGGGGCTTGAAGGCGTGGATGCGGATCTGGTGCGCATTGATCATGAATATGGCGCCTATCTGGCGACCCGTCACCTGCTGGAGTTGGGGCATCGTGACATCGCCACCATCGGTGGTCCGTCGAGTACCAGCGTGGCGCAAATGCGTCAGGCCGGTTTTTGTCGGGCGCTGAAGGAGGCGGGAGTCACGGTGCGCCCCGAGCGCATACTGGAAAGCGATTTCACCAGTACCGGCGGCTACAACGCAGCGGCGGTTCTGCTCAAAAGCAATCCGCCGAGCGCGATCTTCGCCGGTAACGACATGATCGGTATCGGTGTGCTGCGTGCGGCGGCCGAGCGCAATGTGCGCGTGCCAAGCGAACTGTCGGTGATCGGTTTCGACGATATCCAGATGAGCCGCTATGTGTACCCGGCGCTGACCACCGTCGGCCAGTCGATCCTGCAGTTGGGCGAAATGGCTGCCGAAGTGCTGCTGCGAAGGATTGCTACCCCGAGCCTGGTCACCGATCAACGGATCGTGACCCCGAGTATTGTCTTGCGCGAATCGACTGCGCCGTTGTCTGGCGTGTTCACCGAGTACCGCTGAAACCGAATTGACGAGTAGTGATGTATGCCAGCAAATGTAGTGGTAATAGGCAGCCTGAACATGGACCTGGTCACCCGGGCGCCACGGCTGCCCAAGGGTGGGGAGACGCTGATCGGTCATTCCTTTGCCACCGTGTCCGGCGGCAAGGGCGCCAATCAGGCAGTCGCTGCTGCGCGTCTGGGTGCAAAAGTGGCGATGGTCGGCTGTGTTGGTAACGATGACTACGGCGTGCAATTGCGCGACGCGTTGCTGGCCGAGCAGATCGATTGTCACGCGGTGAGCACGGTTGAAGATTCCAGTGGTGTGGCACTGATCGTGGTGGATGACAACAGTCAGAACGCCATCGTGATCGTCGCCGGCGCCAACGGTGCAATGACCCCGGCCGTGATTGACCGCTTTGATGCGGTGCTGCAGGCGGCCGACGTGGTTATCTGTCAGCTCGAGATCCCGGATGCGACGGTGGGTCATGCGCTCAAGCGCGCACGTGCGCTGGGCAAGACCGTGATCCTCAATCCGGCGCCGGCCAGTCGTGCGCTGCCGGCAGACTGGTTTGCCGCCATCGACTACCTGATCCCCAACGAAAGTGAAGCCGCTGCGTTGAGCGGGTTGCCAGTCGATTCGTTGGAAACCGCAGAAAGCGCGGCCAGCCATCTGATTACCATGGGCGCGAGCAAGGTCATCATTACCCTCGGTGCGCAAGGTTCACTGTTTGCCAATGGCAAAGGGTTCGAGCATTTCCCGGCGCCGAAAGTGAAGGCCGTCGATACCACCGCTGCGGGCGATACCTTCGTCGGCGGTTTTGCCGCGGCGCTCGCCAGTGGCAAATCCGAGGCCGAGGCAATCCGTTACGGACAGATCGCGGCAGCATTGTCTGTGACCCGGGCCGGCGCACAACCTTCCATTCCAACGATGTCCGACGTACAGGCGTTCAAACCCGCATGAAAAAGACTCCACTGCTCAACGTCGCGTTGTCGCGGCTGATCGCCTCCCTGGGCCATGGCGACATGGTAGTCATCGGTGATGCCGGACTGCCGGTACCGCCAGGTGTCGAGCTGATCGATCTGGCGCTGACCCACGGTGTTCCGGATTTCATCGGCACGCTGAAAGTCGTGCTCAGTGAGATGCAGGTGGAGCGCCATGTGCTGGCCAACGAAATCCTCGACAAGCAGCCGACTGCACTGGCCGTGCTGGACGAGTTGCAAGAAGAGGGCGCTCTCGGTCGGCGCGATCTGCTGACTCATGAGCAATTCAAGGTTCTCAGCCGACAGGCACGGGCGATTGTTCGTACAGGCGAATGTCAGCCGTACTGCAACATCGTGCTGGTGGCCGGGGTAACGTTCTAATCGGGTTTTCGACCCTTTCATTTTCATCAGCACAAGGAATGCGCCATGCACCGCTATGCTCAAAAACTCCACCAATTGCTTCGGAGTCTGCTGCTTTTGTCTTTTATTACCGCCACCGGCGCTCAGGCTGCTGAAAAGATCGACCTGATCATCGACACCGATCCGGGTGCCGACGACGTGGTCGCCTTGCTGTTCGCCCTGGCATCGCCGGATGAACTGAACATTCGCGCACTGACCACCGTGGCCGGCAACGTGCGCCTCGACAAGACTTCGCGTAACGCGCGCCTGGCTCGCGAGTGGGCAGGGCGCGAAGATGTTCCGGTCTATGCCGGTGCGCCGAAGCCACTGATGCGTACGCCGATCTACGCCGAGAACATCCATGGCAAGGAAGGCCTGTCGGGTGTCACCGTGCATGAGCCGAAAAAGGGCCTGGCCGAAGGCAATGCGGTCAACTACCTGATCGACACTTTGAAAAAAGCCAAGCCGCACAGCATCACCATCGCCATGCTCGGCCCGCAGACCAACCTTGCGCTGGCGCTGATCCAGGAGCCTGAGATCGTTAATGGCATCAAGGAAGTGGTGATCATGGGTGGCGCGCATTTCAATGGCGGCAACATCACCCCGGTGGCCGAATTCAACCTGTTCGCCGACCCGCAAGCAGCGGAAGTGGTGCTCAAGAGTGGCGTGAAGCTGACCTACCTGCCGCTGGACGTGACCCACAAGATCCTCACCAGCGACGCACGTCTGAAGCAGATTGCTGCGCTGAACAACAACGCGAGCAAGATTGTTGGCGACATCCTCAACGAGTACATCAAGGGTGACATGGAGCACTACGGTATTCCGGGTGGCCCGGTGCATGACGCGACCGTCATCGCTTACCTGCTCAAGCCTGAGCTGTTCACCGGTCGCTCGGTGAACGTGGCCATCGACAGCCGTGAAGGGATCACCTTTGGCCAGACTGTCGTCGACTGGTACGACGGCCTGAAACAACCAAAGAATGCATTCTGGGTCGAGAACGGCGATGCCCAGGGCTTTTTCGATCTGCTGACCGAGCGTCTGAAGCGCTTGAAGTAAGGCATGGACCCGCAGGTGCCAGCCTGCGGGTCGTTACTCCCTCTCGGTGTCCTGCGCGCCCTTGTGCTCGTGTTGATAGCGTTCGAAAATCTGGGCGATAAACGTCTGCGCACCTTGTGTTCCCATGGTCTTGACCAGCAGATCGATGCTGATCAACGCCAACTCCTCCGAACTGCCAGGGCTATATGAACTGTGCCCCTTTGGCCAAAGAACCTTGATGTCGGCGTTGATGCTTACAGTGCTCATGAATGCGCTCGAAAAGTCGGGAATGTCTGTGCCTGAGTTAACCACTTTGTCGGGCGTTTGGCACTGCGACTTAGGCATGAGCGCGACGCTATGCGACACTTGGTCTTTTCCGGCTGATCCAAGGAATGTGCTGTGCAGATCGATTTGAACACCCCCGACGGCCTCACACTCGACGCTGTGCGCCAGTTGCTGGCGTCGGCCAGCGATGATGTGCATACGCAGTTGCGTGTGACGAAGGGGGGGATTGCCTATATTTCTTCTGGTGTGACGGGCGGGCAGGACATCGATGGCCTGCTGTTTCGTCTGGAAACCTGGGCCAAGGGTTCGGGGTGCGTCGGCAATGTTGCGGCCAGTGATGAGGTCTGGGTAATGCAGATTTTCAACGCGCTCAAGGAAAACTGGCCGAATTCGCCGCTCGATTACATCGACGTCTATTGAGCTTCGTTAATATTCGGTGACGATTGCGTGAGGATGCGTTGCGCGCACTTCAGGCAGACTCGGCGTTTTTTCGGATCGTGGGGCAGGGTGGCAGCACTTGTTGTGAAACCAAACGCCAGATTGGCGGTCGCACGATCTCAGCTTAACCATTTGAAAAAAGGAGGCTTCATGCCTTTGAAGTTCGCGTCACTGGGTGCACTTATGGCCGTTGCCATGTTGGCCGGTTGCAGCACAACCTCCAGCGAGTCGGCAAAGGATCCTGTGGCGACCGATGCTGGTCATAGCCGCTGTGAAGCAAAGGCAGCGGAGTTTGCCATCGGTAAAAAGGCTTCGCCGGAACTGCTCGATCAGGCTCGTGCCAAGGCTGGCGCGCAAAACGCTCGATTCCTCAAGCCAACGGACATGATTACTCTGGAGTATCGTTCCGATCGATTGAATCTGAATACCGACAACAACCTGGTAGTCACCCGCGTCAACTGCGGCTGATCGCTGACCGCTTTTGTTGCAGGCATAAAAAACCCCGTCACATGGACGGGGTTTTTTTAGTGCGCCGGGAAATTACTCTGGGCGAACTTGTGCAGCTTGCATACCCTTTTGGCCTTTCTCAGCCACGAAAGAGACGGTCTGGCCTTCTTTCAGGCTTTTGAAACCGTCGGATTCGATAGCTTTGAAGTGTACGAACAGGTCGTCACCGCCACCTTGAGGAGTGATGAAGCCGAAGCCTTTTTCATCGTTGAACCATTTAACGGTGCCGGTTTGGCGATTAGACATGGTGTATCTCCAAGAAACATATATTTTCAGTAGTACTGTGCTGCTCAGGCCAACTGGGCACACCGGAGTATCATAGTCGAAATGTTCGCTTTGGTAGCCCCCCGGACGTGCTGTTTGCTTTCATATTGCATTGATTTCAACCTCTGAAATGTCTGCAAGCCCCGGTTTCAGTGGCTTTCAGCCGAAAGAAGAGGGTGTAAAAAAAGCTATAAAACCTGCGTAAATTATCGATTTCGGGGTCTTTTTGGCGGTTTTCAGCCTGCTGGACGCCCGAAAAAACATTCGTCAGCGCTTATTTCTGCACGCGGCAAACCGAGATTTCTTTCAATGCGCGCTGACCCAGTTCACCACTCGGCGGGGTGTTCTTGTCCATCAGCTGTGCGATCTCTTGCGTGGTGAATTTCTTTTCCAGAACGTCGGCACCGCAAGCACAGTGCTTATTGGCTTCGGCCGGATTGACGCTCTTGCTGGCTGCGGCGGTGCAGTCGTTCATGTACTGGGCTTTGACGCCGGCAGGCCAAGCCGCGTTGGCACTCAGCGGCAGCAGCAGGGCCAGCGGGGCCGCGAAAGCAAAAAGTCGGATAAGGCGCATGTCGGAAACTCCTTGGGTTGATATCGGCGACGATTCTCAGCTTATTTGAGGCAAAGCGTATATCCCAAGTTCACTTCGCGCCGCAAAAATGCGCAAATCAGCAACACCTCAATTCGATGACGTCGATGACCGCTCATCTGTGCTAGCATGCCGGGCTCAAGCGTTCTCAGGCTCCGGACGGCCTTCAGCCCCGGCAGCGGTCAGCGTGCGAATATTCTGATTTGAATCCCAGTCACTCTGGTTCGGTTTTCCGGTTGGCCGCAAGGCTCCTGCCGCTGTAAGGCAGGCGTTCGTCATTGAATGGCCTGGATCGGATCTTGTACTGGCTCATCCCAACCCACGTGACCTTTGGTAGGGGTCACCACTAGGAGAGGAGGCGCCATGCCAACTATTACTCTTCCCGACGGCAGTCAACGTTCATTCGATCACCCGGTTTCCGTAGCCGAGGTCGCCGCATCCATTGGTGCAGGTCTGGCCAAGGCCACCGTGGCCGGCAAGGTCAACGGCAAGCTGGTCGACGCCTGCGACATCATCGACAGTGACGCGACGCTGCAAATCATCACGCCAAAGGATGAAGAGGGGCTGGAGATCATTCGCCACTCTTGCGCGCACCTGGTTGGCCACGCGGTCAAACAGCTGTACCCGACTGCGAAAATGGTCATCGGTCCGGTCATCGACGAAGGCTTCTATTACGACATCGCCTTCGAGCGTCCTTTCACGCCGGACGACATGGCCGCCATCGAACAGCGCATGCATCAGCTGATCGACAAAGATTACGACGTCATCAAGAAAGTCACTCCGCGCGCCGAAGTGATTGAAGTGTTCAAGGCCCGCGGCGAAGACTACAAGCTGCGTCTGGTCGAAGACATGCCGAACGAGCAGGCCATGGGCCTGTACTACCACGAAGAATACGTCGACATGTGCCGCGGCCCGCACGTGCCGAACACGCGTTTTCTGAAATCCTTCAAGCTGACCAAGTTGTCCGGCGCCTACTGGCGCGGCGATGCCAAGAACGAGCAATTGCAGCGCGTTTACGGCACAGCCTGGGCTGACAAGAAGCAGCTGGCGGCTTACATCCAGCGCATCGAAGAAGCGGAAAAGCGCGATCACCGCAAGATCGGCAAGCGCCTGGGCCTGTTCCACACCCAGGAAGAAGCGCCGGGCATGGTGTTCTGGCACCCGAACGGCTGGACCCTGTATCAAGTGCTCGAGCAGTACATGCGCAAAGTGCAGCGTGACAACGGCTACCTGGAGATCAAGACCCCGCAAGTGGTCGACCGCAGCCTCTGGGAGAAATCCGGGCATTGGGCCAACTACGCCGACAACATGTTCACCACCGAGTCGGAAAGCCGCGACTACGCCATCAAGCCGATGAACTGCCCATGCCACGTGCAGGTGTTCAACCAAGGCCTGAAGAGCTACCGCGAGCTGCCGATGCGTCTGGCCGAGTTCGGTGCCTGCCACCGTAACGAGCCGTCGGGTGCGTTGCACGGCATCATGCGTGTGCGTGCGTTCACTCAGGACGACGCTCACATTTTCTGCACCGAAGAGCAGATGCAGGCCGAATCCGCAGCGTTCATCAAGCTGACCATGGACGTTTACCGCGACTTCGGCTTCACCGATGTCGAGATGAAGCTGTCCACTCGTCCGGAAAAGCGCGTGGGTTCCGACGAGTTGTGGGATCGCGCCGAAGCGGCACTGGCTGCAGCCCTTGACAGTGCTGGCCTGCCGTACGATCTGCAGCCGGGTGAAGGCGCATTCTACGGGCCGAAGATCGAATTCTCGCTGAAAGATTGCCTCGGTCGTGTGTGGCAATGTGGTACTTTGCAGCTCGATTTCAACCTGCCTGTCCGTCTTGGCGCCGAATACGTCTCCGAAGACAACAGTCGCAAGCACCCAGTGATGTTGCACCGGGCGATCCTCGGTTCGTTCGAGCGTTTCGTCGGGATTCTGATCGAGCACTATGAAGGTGCATTCCCTGCGTGGCTCGCGCCAACCCAGGCAGTGATCATGAATATCACTGATAAACAGGCAGATTTTGTTGCTGAAGTGGAAAAAACTCTCAACGAAAGCGGATTTCGTGCCAAGTCCGACTTGAGAAATGAAAAGATCGGCTTTAAAATCCGCGAGCATACTTTGCTCAAGGTTCCCTATCTTTTGGTTATCGGAGATAAGGAAGTCGAGATGCAGACTGTCGCTGTGCGTACTCGTGAAGGTGCTGACCTGGGCTCGATGCCCGTCGCCCAGTTCGCTGAGTTTCTCGCGCAAGCGGTTTCCCGGCGTGGTCGCCCAGATTCGGAGTAATTATTATTAAGCGTGAAATGAGACAAGATAAACGAGCTGCACCGAAAGCCCCGATCAACGAGAATATCTCGGCACGCGAGGTTCGGTTAATTGGCGCTGATGGCGAGCAGATTGGCATCGTCTCGATTGATGAAGCGCTTCGTATTGCTGAAGAAGCAAAGCTTGATCTGGTAGAAATCTCTGCTGACGCAGTCCCACCGGTTTGCCGGGTGATGGACTACGGCAAATCGATCTTCGAAAAGAAGAAGCAGATTGCAGCAGCGAAGAAAAACCAGAAGCAGATTCAGGTAAAAGAAATCAAGTTTCGTCCAGGGACGGAGGAAGGGGATTACCAGGTAAAACTGCGCAACCTGGTACGTTTCCTGAGTGACGGGGACAGGGCCAAGGTATCCTTGCGATTCCGCGGCCGTGAGATGGCCCACCAGGAGCTGGGGATGGAACTCCTCAAGCGGGTTGAAGCTGACCTGCTCGAGTACGGTTCGGTCGAACAGCATCCTAAGATGGAAGGACGCCAGCTGATCATGGTCATCGCCCCGAAAAAGAAGAAGTAATCAACAGGGCACGGCAGGCCTTCTGATTATGTTTATCAACTGAATGCGGAGTATCCGAACATGCCAAAAATGAAAACCAAAAGTGGTGCTGCTAAGCGGTTTCTGAAAACTGCTAACGGTATCAAGCACAAGCACGCTTTCAAGAGCCACATCCTGACCAAAATGTCGACCAAGCGTAAGCGTCAACTGCGCGGTAGCAGCTTGCTGCATCCGTCTGACGTGGCAAAAGTCGAGCGCATGCTGCGCCTTCGTTAATTTTAGTCAAGAATAGAGGAAGTAACTCATGGCTCGTGTAAAGCGTGGCGTCATTGCCCGTAAGCGTCACAAAAAAATTCTGAAACTTGCTAAAGGCTACTACGGCGCACGCTCCCGCGTATTCCGTGTTGCCAAGCAAGCGGTAATCAAGGCAGGCCAATACGCCTACCGTGACCGTCGTCAGAAAAAGCGTCAGTTCCGCGCTCTGTGGATCGCTCGTATCAATGCTGGTGCTCGTGTTAACGGTCTGTCCTACAGCCGTTTCATTGCTGGCCTGAAAAAAGCGTCCATCGAGATCGACCGTAAGGTTCTGGCTGATCTGGCAGTGAACGAAAAAGCGGCGTTTGCTGCGATTGTCGAGAAAGCTAAAGCCACCTTGGCTTAAGTACCCCCGACAGTCACCCGGCCTCACCTCTGTGGGGCCAGGTGTTAAACGTCATAAATAGGGGAAGAGCCTTCAAGCTCTTCCCCTATTTTGTATCTGGAGTCTGTACATGGAAAACCTGGATGCGCTGGTCTCTCAAGCACTAGAGGCTGTGCAAAGCGCTGAAGATATCAATGCCCTGGAGCAAATCCGGGTTCAATACCTTGGCAAAAAAGGTGAATTGACTCAGGTGATGAAGACCCTGGGGAATTTGCCGGCAGAAGAGCGTCCGCAAGTCGGCGCCCTGATCAACGTTGCCAAGGAACGTGTCACAGGCGTTCTCAATGCGCGCATGGCTCTGTTTGAAGAAGCCGAACTGGCTGCCAAACTGTCTGCCGAATCCATTGACGTGACGTTGCCGGGCCGTGGTCAGACCTCCGGTGGTCTGCATCCGGTGACCCGGACTCTGGAACGAGTCGAGCAGTTCTTCACCCGCATCGGCTACGGCATCGCCGAAGGCCCTGAGGTCGAAGACGACTATCACAACTTTGAAGCGCTCAACATCCCAGGCCACCACCCGGCCCGGTCGATGCATGACACCTTCTATTTCAATGCGAACATGTTGCTGCGCACCCATACCTCGCCGGTACAGGTCCGCACCATGGAGTCCAAGCAGCCGCCGATCCGCATTGTCTGCCCAGGCCGTGTGTACCGCAGTGACTCCGATATCACCCATTCGCCGATGTTCCACCAGGTCGAAGGCCTGCTGGTCGATCGCGACATCAATTTCGCCGATCTCAAAGGCACCATCGAAGAGTTCCTGCGGGTGTTCTTCGAAAAAGAGCTGGCCGTACGTTTCCGTCCTTCGTACTTCCCGTTCACCGAGCCATCCGCTGAAGTCGACATGGAATGCGTGATGTGCAGCGGTAAAGGCTGCCGCGTCTGCAAACAGACCGGCTGGCTGGAAGTCATGGGCTGCGGCATGGTCCATCCGAACGTGCTGCGCATGTCCGGCATCGATCCGGAAGAGTTCTCCGGTTTTGCCTTCGGCATGGGCGTCGAGCGTCTGGCGATGCTCCGTTACGGCGTGAACGACTTGCGTCTGTTCTTCGACAACGACTTGCGGTTCCTCGCGCAATTTCGCTAGTCGTAACGAATTCTTAGGAGAGCAGGATGAAATTCAGTGAACAATGGCTGCGTGGCTGGGTTAGCCCGCAGGTAAGTCGCGACGAGCTGGTTGCTCGTCTGTCGATGGCGGGTCTGGAGGTCGATAGCGTGACCCCGGCCGCCGGTGTATTCAGCGGCGTGGTAGTGGGCGAGGTGCTGAGCACCGAGCAACACCCTGACGCCGACAAGCTGCGTGTATGCCAGGTCAGCAATGGCGCGGAAACCTTCCAGGTCGTGTGCGGTGCGCCAAACGTGCGTCCGGGCCTGAAGATTCCGTTCGCCATGATCGGTGCCGAACTGCCGGGCGACTTCAAGATCAAGAAGGCCAAGCTGCGCGGCGTCGAGTCCAACGGCATGTTGTGCTCGCAAGCCGAGCTGCAGGTCGGTGAAGGCAATGACGGTCTGATGGAGCTGCCGGCTGATGCGCCGGTGGGCGAAGATTTCCGTGTGTATCTGGATCTGGAAGACGCCAGCATTGAGGTTGACCTGACCCCGAACCGTGGCGACTGCCTGTCGCTGGCCGGTCTGGCCCGTGAAGTCGGCGCGCTGTACGACACGCCGGTCGCTCGTCCGGTGGTCATGGCGATTCCGGCTGTGCACGACGAAGTGCGTTCGGTAGAAGTACTGGCGCCTGCCGCTTGCCCGCGTTACCTGGGCCGCGTCATCCGCAATGTCGACCTGTCCAAACCAACCCCGTTGTGGATGGTTGAGCGTCTGCGCCGCGCCGATGTGCGCAGCATCGACGCTGCCGTCGACATCACCAACTACGTGATGCTCGAGCTGGGTCAGCCGCTGCACGCTTTTGATCTTGCCGAGATCAATGGCGGCATCCGCGTACGCATGGCGGAAGAGGGTGAGAAGCTGGTGCTGCTCGACGGTCAGGAAGTCAGCCTGCGTAGCGATACGCTGGTGATTGCCGACCATACCCGTGCTCTGGCGATTGCCGGCGTGATGGGTGGCGAGCACAGCGGTGTGTCCGCAACCACTCGCGACGTTTTCCTGGAAAGTGCCTTCTTCGACCAGATCGCTGTGGCAGGCAAGGCTCGTTCCTACGGTCTGCACACCGACGCTTCGCATCGTTACGAGCGCGGCGTGGACTGGCAACTGGCCCGTGAAGCCATGGAGCGCGCCACTGGCCTGCTGCTGGAAATCACTGGTGGCGAAGCCGGCCCGATCATCGAGACCGTCAGCGAGCAGCACCTGCCGTCGATCGCGCCGATCACCCTGCGTGCGCAGCGCATCACCCAGATGCTGGGGATGGAGATGGATTCGGCTCAGGTCGAGCGTCTGCTCAGCGCCTTGGGTCTGAATATTTCCGCTGACGGAGCAGGGCAGTGGCGCGTAGAAGTGCCAAGCCATCGCTTCGACATCAGCCTGGAAGTCGATCTGATCGAAGAGCTGGCTCGCCTGTATGGCTACAACCGTCTGCCGGTTCGTTACCCGCAAGCGCGTCTGGCGCCACAGGCCAAGGCTGAAGCGCGCAGCGAATTGCCTGAGCTGCGTCGTCTGCTGGTAGCCCGTGGTTATCAGGAAGCGATCACTTACAGCTTCATCGATCCGAAGCAGTTCGAACTGTTCAATCCGGGCGTCGAGCCGCTGTTGCTGGCCAACCCGATTTCCAATGACATGGCTGCCATGCGTTCTTCGCTGTGGCCGGGTCTGGTCAAGGCGTTGCAGCACAACCTGAACCGCCAGCAGGATCGCGTGCGTCTGTTCGAAAGCGGTCTGCGCTTCGTCGGTCAGCTGGAAGGTCTGAAGCAGGAGCCGATGCTGTCGGGCGTGGTTTGCGGTAGCCGTCTGCCTGAAGGTTGGGCGCAAGGTCGCGACACCGTCGATTTCTTCGACGTAAAAGCTGATGTTGAAGCGGTGCTGGGCTTTGCCGGTGCGCTGGATACCTTCACTTTCGCTCCGGGCAAACACCCGACGCTGCACCCGGGACAAACCGCGCGCATCGAACGTGACGGGCGTGAAGTCGGCTTTATCGGTGCGATTCACCCGGAGCTGTCCAAGGCCCTGGGTCTGGATCGTCCGGTCTTCGTCTTCGAGCTGGTTCTGGCTGAAGTCGCTTCCGGAAAAATGCCGCAATTCCACGAGTTGTCGCGTTTTCCTGAAGTGCGTCGTGACCTTGCGCTGATCGCGCACAAAGACGTCGCGGCCTCGGCGGTATTGGACGTAATCCGAGAAAATGCAGGCGAATGGCTCACGGATCTCAGGCTGTTTGACGTGTATCAGGGTAAAGGTATTGATCCTGATAGAAAAAGCCTTGCAGTTGGCTTGACCTGGCAGCATCCATCGCGCACTCTTAATGACGATGAGGTGAATTCGACGACGCAAAATATCCTCACCTCGCTCGAACAAAGGTTGAACGCCACGTTAAGGAAGTGACGTATGGGGGCTTTGACGAAAGCTGAGATGGCGGAACGTCTGTATGAAGAGCTGGGCCTGAACAAGCGGGAAGCCAAGGAATTGGTTGAACTGTTTTTCGAGGAAATCAGGCACGCTCTTGAAGACAACGAGCAGGTCAAATTGTCCGGTTTCGGCAATTTCGACCTTCGGGACAAGCGCCAGCGGCCTGGCCGCAACCCGAAAACGGGGGAAGAAATCCCGATCACGGCTCGCCGTGTGGTCACCTTTCGTCCAGGGCAGAAGTTGAAGGCCCGAGTTGAGGCTTATGCTGGAACCAAGTCATAACGACGAACTACCCGTTATCCCGGGCAAACGCTACTTCACCATTGGTGAAGTCAGCGAGCTGTGTGCAGTAAAGCCACACGTGCTGCGCTACTGGGAGCAGGAGTTTCCTCAACTCAACCCCGTCAAACGCCGCGGAAACCGCCGGTATTATCAGCGCCAGGATGTGCTGATGATCCGGCAGATCCGCGCGCTCCTTTACGATCAGGGTTTCACCATCGGCGGTGCGCGTCTGCGTTTGTCCGGCGATGAAGCCAAAGACGACACCACCCAATACAAGCAAATGATCCGCCAGATGATCGCTGAGCTTGAAGATGTACTGGTGGTGCTCAAGAAATAAAAAGCTGCGTTTGAATACTTCCAGTTTTCAAAAGCTTGCGCTATATTCTTGAGCGCTCTTCGAGATGAAGAGCAGGTTTCAAACCAGTCGGGGCGTAGCGCAGTCCGGTAGCGCACTAGCATGGGGTGCTAGGGGTCGAGTGTTCGAATCACTCCGTCCCGACCATATAATTCAATGACTTAGCCCAACTCTAACCAGTTGGGCTTTTTCATGCGTAGGGAGTTTTTCGGGACTTCATCTAAGCCGATCATCCAGATCGGCTTTTTTGTGCCTGCGCAAAACCCGCGCAAAAAAGGTCGCTGGGTGAAAAGTTTGGATCACTTGATAGACAGACGGGATCCGGCTGCGCAGCCATTTGATGTCGGGTTGATACTCTGCCTGCCAGGGCTGAAGATGCTCGCTCAGATACACGAATGAAGTGCAGGCCACATCTTTTTCGTCATGGGTTCCTAAGAAAATGGATAAGTTATCTCGCTTGAACTCGCTTTTGATTCAGCACAATGCGGTCGTTTCGCTGAATATCGAAATTCAAGACTTCAAGTACAACCTGGCCTTGACGATGTCGTCGCTCGATGACGCAGCAGAAAGCGCTATCACTATAAATTTTCAGGATGTCAGTGCGCTTGATCTGAGTGGCTTTGGTGGCGGGCTGACTCAATTCATGGAGCTCGTCGTTACCCGAATCGATCGTGGGCTCGACAGGATCAGATATGAATTAAAAGACGTAGAGGACGAGAAAATATCGTTCTACTTCTTTACCTTCAGTGAGCCTATTCATTCAGAGCAATCTTGTGGGTTTGATTGACCGCACTCCCCTGAAGCGCCATTAAATATTGGCGATCGGATGCCGATACCCGGTTATCTAAATTCCGATCGAGCGAAGGCGCATGGACATCAGCAATACCAGCAGTGAATATCAAAAGCCCAAAAATCTCGCAGGGCTGGGCCGTCGCTGGGGCGGGCAGATCATCGATACATTGATCACCTACTTTTTGATCCTCTTCGTAGGACGGCTGGCGGAGTTTATTGGTTTGCCGCCAAATGTGGTGGCTATCCTGGCTTTTGGTTCGGGTGTGTCGTATTACCTGTTTTCCGATGCAATGCCCAACGGGCAAAGCCTGGGTAAAAAACTGCTGGGGATGTCGGTGATTGATGAGCGTAGCTACTTGAACTGCAATCTGTATCAATCGTTCATCCGCAACATCACAACGCCCTTCCTGAACATCCTCGACTGGATTTTCATCTTCTTTGGCTCGCGCAAACGCCTGGGCGACATGCTTGCCTCGACAATTGTGATCCGCGTTTAGATGAGTCAAATGAGGCGGCGGCAGTCGCCCAAGTCTTAAGGTTTCGAATCTTGCTGAATATCCTCCGAGTCACTCGAGGTAGCGGCATCTTTCTGGGTTTCTTTGGGTTCGGTGCTAGAGTTTGAACCTGACGCTTCTTCGCCCTTTTTATTGGCTTTTTCGTCGTTGGACTCGGAGCTGTTCGCCTGATTGGCTCCGGGTGAGACGGCGGGTGCTTCTACCGTTCCTGATTTCTCCGCGGCCTGCGAGGAGAGCGAGCCAGTCAACAGCAGGCTGGCAAGCGTCATGGTGACAATCGACTTGTTCATTGTTGAGTCTTCCGCGCGATGGGGGTAAACCATTGGAGGCATGAACAGGCCCAAGGTGCTTGCTGTTGGACGAGCGGTAGAGTCGGCGGGGACTATGATTTTGCGGCTTGCAAGTCGGCCCATTCAATCCCGAACCGGCTGAGGTATTTTCTCAAGCGATCTGCATCATTCGGCTGCGCCTTGGCCTGGCGCGATACCCCAAACAATCTGCGCCCGGCATCCGACAGGCTGTCTGCCTGCCGGCATACGTCAAGTACCGCCTTCAATTGCAGTCGATCGAACAGGTCCAGGCTGTCGGCGTCTCCCGGTAGTTCATCCGACATCCCGTCCGCTTGCGTCAGCCCCCACGCATAACGCAGCCGATCAATTTCTTCCTGCACTTGCGCCTCATCAATTCGTCCGCTGTCAGCCAGTGTGGCCATCCGGGTAATCGACGCTGACAGTTCGCGAAAGTTGCCCAGCCATGCCGCTTCCCGAGAGCTGGCGAAGGCGAGGTAGCGCCGCCGCGCTTCGAGGTTGAAGCGCACTAGCTGGCCGTGATCGCGGGCGTGGCGTTCCAGTTCGAAGTCGATGTTGGGCTCGATGTCTTCGCGGCGCCCGGCCAGGCCGGGCAAATCAAATGTCCAGAGGTTGATCCGCGCGTACAGATCTTCGCGGAACAGGCCTTCGGCGACGCGGCTGCGCAGGTCGCGGTGGGTGCCGGCGATGATCAGGAAGTCGCTGTCGACCTCCTTGTCGGAGCCAAGCGGAAAGAAGCGCTTTTCTTCGATAGCCTTGAGCAGCATCGCCTGTTCGTCCGCGCCCAGCTCACCGATTTCATCGAGAAACAACATGCCGCCGTCCGCTGCCCGTAGCAGGCCGTCGCGGGCGTTCTGTGCGCCGGTGAAAGCGCCTTTGACGTGACCAAACAATGCCGACATCGCGCCGTCGCCACGCAGGGTGGCGCAGTTCACCTCAACAAACCGGCCCTGCATTTGATGGCGACTGCGCTTGAGTTCGTAGATGCGTCGGGCGAGAAACGATTTGCCGGCGCCGGTCGGGCCGATCAGCAGCATGGGCGCCTTGGAGCGCACAGCTACGCGTTCAATCTGTTCGATGGAGCGGTTGAACGCCGCGTTACGGGTGGCGATGCCGGACTTCAAGAACTCCAGGCCTTCGAGGCGTTTATTGGCGAAACGCGAGGCGATGCGGTCATAACGCGACAGGTCGAGGTCGATCAGGGCGTGGGTGCCGGTGGCTTGTTCATCTTCGCTTTTGCGTCGGGCGGGGGAGGTCTGGATCAGGCGCGCCGGCAGATAGCGTGCTTCGGTCAGCAGGAACCAGCAAATCTGCGCGACGTGGGTGCCGGTGGTGATGTGAACCAGATAGTCCTCATGTTCGGTATCGAAGCTGTAGGCCGTTGTGAAGTCATGCAGGGCGCCGTAGACCTCTTCGAAATCCCACGGATTGCGCAGTGCCATAGGGTGCAGGTGGACTTCGGTTTCCGGTGAGACCTGCTGGATATCGGCGCGAACCCGTTCAGCGAGGCTGATGTCGCGCGCGTCGATACCGTGAATCAGTTCCAGACGATGGATCAGCACGTCCGGTTGTTGGCACAGGCCCACGCTCGGCCGCCAATGGCTCCAGCGATTGGCGCCCTTGCCAACGCGGTCCAGGGTGGCGCCGATAAAACCGATGGCGACGGTGCGTTTGTTTGGCATGGCTATCTCAAAAGATAAATGACGATATCAAATGATAGATTTCTCATGGTTGGTTTGTCTTCGGTTCAGCTAAAAGAAAACCATAAAAAATAAAAAACCCTATAAATCAATTAGATAAGAAATAAATTTTACGACTTTCCAAAACTGGCACAGCCGCTGCAATACCTATCGCAACGAACAGGACAACAGAGCGAGACGCCACGATGGCCAACTTCAAACTCTTCAACACGCAATCGAAGCAACTGCCAGCCTGCGACACTTTGAATGCTTCGGGCGCCTCGGCATATGCCTACACCCCGAAGCATCAACTGGCTCAACTGGCGGTCACCGGTTGCCTGAACCAGACGTTTTACGCCAGCGCTGAAAGTCAGCTGGATCAAGTATTGAAGCTGGTGGCTGAACTCGACAGCCGTTTCGTGGCGAAGGCTGCTGTCTACGCTCGCCAAAAAGGCCACATGAAAGATATGCCGGCGTTGCTGCTGGCGGCGTTGACGGCGAACCGTTCGTCGCTGGTACCTGAGGTTTTTGAACAAGTGATCGACAGCGGCAATATGTTGCGCAACTACGTGCAGATCCTGCGCAGTGGCGCCACCGGGCGCAAATCCCTCGGTTCGCAACCCAAGCGTCTGGTGCAGAACTGGCTGAACCGCGCGACCGAACGTCAACTGCTGCAAGCGTCGATTGGCAACCAGCCATCGCTGGCTGATGTGGTGAAGATGGTTCACCCGAAACCGGCTGAGGCCTGGCGCGAAGCATTCTTCGCGTGGTTGATCGGCAAACCGGTGGATGTGCAGGCATTGCCTGAGTTGACCCGCGATCTGCTGGCATTTCGCAGCGGCGCGAGTCATCAAGTACCCGCGGTACCGTTCCAACTGCTCGGCAACGAAACCCTGAGCAAAGAACAATGGGCTGCGCAGGCTTACAACATGGGCTGGCAGGGATTGCGCATCAACCTCAACACCCTGGAGCGGCATGGCGCGTTTGAAGTTCCGGGTTGCGTCGAATACGTGGCGGCGCGGTTGGCGGACCCGCAGGAAGTGGCCAAGGCGCGGGTTTATCCATACCAGTTGCTGGCGGCTTATCGGATGGTTGGCGATAACGTACCGCTGCAGATCCGCGAGGCGTTGCAGGACGCACTTGAGTTATCGCTGGCCAACGTGCCGAAGCTGGAAGGTGCGGTGGTGGTTTGCCCGGACGTATCGGGTTCGATGGGCAGCCCGGCGACCGGTTATCGTCAGGGCGCGACCACGGCGGTGCGTTGCATCGATGTGGCGGCACTGGTCGCGGCAGCGGTGTTGCGCAAACAGCCGGCGGCGCGGGTGATGCCGTTCGAAGTGAACGTGGTGGATATCCAGCTCAATCCACGGGACAGCGTGATCAGCAACGCGGAGAAACTGGCCGCGGCCTTTGGCGGCGGCACCAATTGCTCGGCGCCGCTGAAGAAACTGGCGGACAGCAAGGCCAGGGTCGATACGCTGATTCTGGTATCGGACAACGAGTCCTGGATCGATACGCGACGCCATGGTGCCAGTGAGACCATGCGCCAGTGGGAGCGCATCAAGCAGATCAACCCGCAGGCGCGGCTGGTGTGCATCGATATCCAGCCGGGTTATGCAACCCAGGCGGCGGACCGCGATGACATTCTGAATGTCGGCGGTTTCAGCGATGCAGTGTTCGATGTGGTCGAGCAGTTCACCAGCGGCCGTTACGGCGCGCAGCACTGGGTCGAAGCGATCGAGAGCATGCAATGAATTGATTTGTCACAGGCGCTGAATGCCGGTGGGACTACATCCAAGACGTCTCATCAAACCCTTGTCAGCGTGTGTGACGGCACGAATGCCTGATGGCTGTACATCTGAGGCCGGTTAACCCCGGTGCGCGGCAACGCGCAACAGTCATCAACTTTTGTCGTGCCACCTTAATTGAAAAAGAAGGCAGCGAATGCAACAGGTACTCCATCGGAACGCGGGTTCGAATCCCGCCCCGGCAACGGGGGCTCGACTGGCAGAGCCACAGTGTCTGTTTTTTTGTCGCTGCACATGACGGAACAACGCCGAATCATCGGCCAACGAATAAAGAATAGAGAAATGAAAGAACACACTTACCAACTGCTCGAAGTCGCCAACGGCAAGCCGATCAAACTCTGGACCGAAGGCGTCCCGGTAGAAACCGAGGCCCGCGAGCAACTGATGAACACCGCAAAGATGCCGTTCATCTTCAAGCATCTGGCGGTGATGCCGGATGTGCATCTGGGCAAGGGCTCGACCATTGGCAGCGTGATTCCGACGGTGGGCGCGATCATCCCGGCGGCCGTCGGCGTGGACATCGGTTGCGGCATGATCGCCGCACGCACGTCGCTGACCGCTGCCGACCTGCCGGACAACCTGCAAGGTCTGCGCAGCGCCATCGAGCAAGCGGTGCCCCATGGCCGCAGTTCGAACCGTTCGCGGCGCGACAAGGGCGCGTGGGACGAGATTCCGCAGCAAGCCGATCAGGCGTGGGCGGGGCTTCAGCCACGTTTCAAGCTGATCACCGATAAGTACCCGAAACTGGCCAACACCAACAACCGCGGGCATCTGGGCACGCTTGGCAGTGGCAACCATTTCATCGAAGTGTGCCTGGACGAAGCCAACCGGGTCTGGTTCATGTTGCACAGTGGTTCTCGCGGTGTCGGTAACGCCATTGGCAACCTGTTCATTCAGAAGGCTCAGGCGGATATGCGGCAACATATTGCCAACCTGCCGGATCGTGACCTGGCGTATTTCGAAGAAGGCAGCCAGCACTTCGATGATTACGTGGAAGCGGTGAGTTGGGCGCAGGACTTCGCCAGACAGAACCGCGAACTGATGATGCGTGCGGTGATTCAGGCCACGCGCCAGATCATTCGCAAGCCGTTCGAGGTGGCGCTGGAAGCGGTCAACTGCCACCACAACTACGTGCAGAAAGAGCGGCATTTCGGCGAAGAAGTATTGGTCACTCGCAAAGGCGCGGTGTCGGCGAAGAAAGGTGAGCTGGGGATCATTCCGGGTTCGATGGGCGCCAAGAGTTTCATTGTGCGCGGCCTGGGCAACGAAGAGTCGTTCAACTCCTGCAGCCACGGCGCTGGCCGGACCATGAGCCGCACCAAGGCCAGGAACACCTTCACCGTCGAGGACCAGATCCGCGCCACGGCGCATGTGGAGTGCCGCAAGGACGAAGCGGTGATCGACGAAATTCCGATGGCCTACAAGGACATCGACAAAGTCATGCACGCCCAGCGCGAGTTGGTGGAAGTGCTGCACACCCTGCGGCAAGTGGTGTGCGTCAAAGGATAAAAGGATCAGCAAGCATGGAATTCGAAGAACGCCACCCGCTGTGCGACACGATGCGTGCGCGGGTACTGGAAGAGTTGGCGCGTATAGAGCGCGAGCGCAACGTCACGGTGTTGTACGCCTGTGAGTCCGGCAGTCGGGCCTGGGGCTTTGCCTCGACTGACAGTGACTACGACGTACGGTTCGTGTACGTGGAAAAACCGCAGTGGTTCGTTCAGGTCGACACGCCGCGCGATGTGATCGAGCGGCCATTGGACGATGAGCTGGATGTCAGCGGCTGGGAGCTGCGCAAGACCCTCGGGTTGTTGCGCAAGTCCAACCCGACGCTGCTGGAGTGGCTCGACTCGCCATTGGTGTACCGCAGCGAAAGCGCACAGGTTGCGCAACTGCGTGAGCTGGCCGAAGCGTTCTACAGCCCGCCGGCAGCCCGTAACCACTATCTGTCGATGGCGAAAAACAATTTTCGCCAGTACCTGCAAGGCGACAGCGTGCGGTTCAAGAAGTACTTCTACGTGCTGCGGCCATTGTTGGCGGTGCGCTGGATCGATCAGGGGCGTGGACGTCCGCCGATGACCTTCGCCGACCTGCTGACCACGGTCGACGACCGTGCACTGCTGGCTGAAGTCGACGAACTGCTGGCACTTAAACGCAATGCCGACGAGAGCTCCCATGGTCCGCGTCGTCCGGCGCTGCACAGGTTCATCGCGGCCGAACTCGAGCGCGATGTGCCCACATTACTCAGAACTCAGGAAGACTCGCGACGACTGGATGACTACCTCAGGGAGACCGTCGGGTTGTACGCGTAAGGATTGAAATGGAACAGCAAGTGATTGAACTGGACGGCGCGATTGGCGGCGGTCAGGTGTTGCGCAGCGCGCTGAGCCTGTCGATGGTGACGGGCCAGGCGTTTCGCATTAAACAGATCCGCGCCCGCCGCAGTCGGCCGGGATTGTTGCGACAGCATTTGACGGCAGTGATGGCAGCTGCCGAAGTCTGCGGCGCACGGATCGCGGGAGCGGAGTTGGGCTCGCAGGCGCTGTATTTCGAGCCGGGAACGATTCGTTCGGGTGATTACCGGTTTGCGATCGGCACGGCCGGTAGTTGCACGTTGGTGTTGCAGACACTGCTGCCGGCGCTGTTGCAGGCGCCGGGCACAAGTCGCGTGCGGATCAGCGGCGGTACCCATAATCCATTGGCGCCGCCTGCCGATTTCCTCACGCGCAGTTGGTTGCCGCTGATGCGACGCATGGGGGCCGGCATTGAGCTGGATCTGTTGCGTCACGGCTTCGTCCCGGCCGGTGGTGGTGAGATCGACGTCACGGTGCAGCCGTCGCAACTGACGCGACTTGATCTGTGTGAGCGCGGGGCACTGCTGTCGCATCAAGCAATGGCGCTGACGGCCGGGCTCGCACCGACTGTCGCCGAGCGAGAACTGAATCGGGTGGCCAAACGCCTGAACTGGTCATCGGAAACATTGCAGTCGATCACGCTCGATCCGGCGCGTGGCCCCGGTAATGTGTTGTTGCTGGAGTACGTGTTCGAACAGGTCACCGAAGTCTTCAGTGCCTTTGGCCAGGTGTTGTTACGGGCGGAGAAGGTCGCTGATACCGCAATCAATCAGGCGGCAGACTGGTTGCGCAGTGACGCTGCGGTGGCGGAACACCTCGCCGACCAGTTGCTGCTGCCGATGGCGCTGGCCGGCGGCGGGTCATTCACCACCCCGAGAATGACCGAGCATCTGCACAGCAATATCGCAGTGATCGAGCGCTTCTTGCCGGTGAATATCGAATGCTCGGAAGAGGGCGCCGAGCGTCTGCGGGTTGAGGTCCGCCGCGGTCGCTGATCACGGCGCAGGCACAGGTCAATCTCGGAAAAGCGGCAATTTGCTGGCCCCCAGGCTTGGGCTTCCCCGGCAAACTCGCCTTTTTTCAAAAGGTTAGGTTGGCTATATGCGGACGATTGTCATAACCGTTGCAACGCTTTCCCTGGCTGCCTTCGCTTCGGCCATTGAAGCGAAGGAGTTGAGCAAGAGTCATCGTTTTGCCTGTACCTGGGGCTCGGACATCGCTGCCGGGGCGCAGCAGTCGAAGCTGTCGGGGATCTCGCTGTACGGCGCGCGCAAGCAGTTGCAGGTGCGCAAGTTCCAGCAACCGTGGATGCGCATGACGGCGATGGGCATTACCGAGCAGACGTACAACAGCACCTCCAGGCTCAAACCCGCGGCGGTCAAGCAGACCTATTACGAACAATGCGTGCGGCATGAGCTGGCCCAGCGATAAACCCAAAAGCCCAACCTGAAGAGGTTGGGCTTTTTCATGCCTGACGAAATGTCAGCATCACTGGTCAGTCTCGCAATTGACCATCCATGACACGCCAAAGCGATCGACCAGCATGCCGAAACGGGCGGCCCAGAACGTGGTTTGCAGCGGCATGTCGACGCGAGCGTCCTTGGCCAGCGCATTAAACACTCGCTCGGCTTCGGCAATGCTGTCGACGTTGAGGGAGATCGAGCACCCGCTCATGCCCCCGGTTGGCCGGTCAGGTGTGGTGTCCGAGGCCATGATCATCTGGTCGCCAACCTTCAGGCAGGTATGGTTGACGAGGTTGTGGTGCTCCTTCGGTACGTGTTCGGCGGCGGGTGTTTCGCCGTAGGTCATCATTGCTTCGAGTTTGCCCTGCAAGGCTTGTTCATAAAAGGTGAAGGCCTCGCGGCAGTTGCCGTTGAAGATCAGGTAGGGATTGATTCTCATGATGGCGTTCCTGGCAGTAGGCGCGGAGTGAGGCGATTTTCGCCAGGTTCCGCGAAAGGCGGTTAAACCATAGCAAAGCATTGGACGCCGCAACGGACAGAGTTTTTCCAGATGTTTTTCTTCTGAAAACGCCGCGCTTCAGCACGGATAAAACCTGCGGAGTACCATGACACCCTGTACGACCTGTCGAGCCTGATCTGCCATGCCTTTGATTTCCCGCTTCAACGCTCTGTTCGATCAGGCCCGGCGCGCCCTGTTGCTGGTCTGGGCGACATCACGCGGGTTGTTTCTGGGGTTGGTGCTGGCGACCCTGATTGCCGGCGTTCTGCCGGCGCTGGCTGCGTGGCTGGGCCAGCGCATTGTCGATGCGGTCGTGACGGCGATGCAGTTGCACGCGCAGCAGGGCGATGCGCCACTGTGGCCGGTGTTGCGTTATGTGCTGATGGAGGCGGGGGTATTGGCGCTGTTGTCCGGCACGCAACGGGCGCTCTCGGTGCAACAGTCGTTGCTGCGGGTGCAATTGGGGCAGAAGGTCAACACGCTGATTCTGGAGAAGGCGCAGACCCTGTCGCTGGTGCAGTTCGAGAATTCCGAGTTCTACGACAAACTGGTCCGCGTGCGCCGCGAAGCTTCGACCCGGCCGCTGGCGTTGGTGATGAAGTCTCTGGGATTGATCCAGAACCTGATCATGTTGATCAGCTTCGGTGTGCTGCTGGTGCATTTTTCGCCGTGGGCGCTGGTATTACTGGTGATCGGCGCGTTGCCGGTGTTCTTTGCCGAGGCGCATTTTTCCGGCGACGCTTTCCGCTTGTTCACCCGCCGTGCGCCGGAGAGTCGGCAGCAAAATTACATCGAAACCTTGCTGTCCCATGAGGCCTATATCAAAGAGGTCAAGCTGTTCGGCTTCGCGCCGTTGCTGTTGCAGCGTTATCGGGACACCTTCGCCAAGCTCTACGCTGAGGATCGGCGCCTGACATTGCGTCGCGATGGTTGGGGCTTCGGTCTTGGATTGCTCGGCACCGGGGCGTTCTATCTGGCTTATGCCTGGGTGGTGATCGATGCCGTGAACGGCAATATCAGTCTCGGCCAGATGACCATGTATCTGGTGTTGTTCAAGCAGGGCCAGAGTGCGGTCAGCAGCAGCCTGAGTGCGATCAGCGGCTTGTACGAGGACGGTCTGTACTTGTCGAACCTGTACGAGTACCTGGCCGAACCGGTGATGGCCGATTCCGGTCACCTCACTGTCGGCGCGCAACCGGGCGATGGCCTGCGCTTTGAAAACGTCGGTTTCCGTTATCCCGGAGCAACCCGGGCAGCGCTGGAAGGCATCGATCTGCACCTGGTGCCGGGCAAGAGCGTGGCGCTGGTGGGGGAGAATGGCTCAGGCAAGACCACACTGATCAAATTGCTGACCCGCCTGTATCGGCCGGATCAAGGGCGCATTCTGCTCGACGGCAGCGATTTGCAGGATTGGGAAGAGATCACCTTGCGTCGGCGTATCGGCGTGATTTTTCAGGATTACATTCGCTACCAGTTCACTGTGGGTGAAAACATCGGCGTGGGGGATACCTCGGCGTTCAATGAAGAACAACGCTGGAAGTCAGCGGCCGCCGAGGGAATGGCCGCGCCGTTCATCGAAGGGCTCGACCGCGGCTACGCCACGCAACTGGGTCGCTGGTTTGCCGGCGGTCAGGAGTTGTCGGGTGGGCAATGGCAGAAGATTGCCTTGTCCCGGGCCTATATGCGCCGCGATGCCGACATCCTGATCCTCGACGAACCGACCTCGGCGCTGGATCCGGCGGCGGAAGCGGCAGTGTTCGAGCATTTCAGCCAGCACACCGAAGGTCGCATGACCTTGCTGATCTCCCATCGCTTCTCCAGTGTGCGCAACGCTGATCAGATCATGGTGCTGGAGGCCGGACGGATACTGGAGCAGGGCGATCACGACAGCCTGATCGCCGCCGATGGACACTATGCCAAGCTGTTTGATCTGCAGGCTCGCGGCTATCGCTAGGAGTCCTGTGCGCTGCGTGCCAGCGCGGGGCCTGCGACGTGGGGCGCGGGTTTGGACTGCATCAGCGCATCAATCGCCTTGCGATAATTCTGCCCGCCCAGCGCCATGCTGTTGTTGTGGGTGGCTCCCGGCACCAAGAGCAGTCGCTTTGGTTGTTGGGCGGCGTTGAACAGTTGCTCGCTGAAGCGCGGCGGCACAAACGCGTCGGCCATGCCATGTACCACCAGCAGTGGCATGTGAATTTCGGCGATCTTGTCGATGGAGTCGAACTTCTGCGACAGCAGCCAGCGCACCGGTAGTGAAGTATTGGCCACTGCGGCCGCCACGTCGGCGAGGGAGGTGAACGTCGACTCGATCACCAGGCCTCTGACCGGCAGCGGAGTATTGTCCCGAACGGCGTCCTGTCCGAGTTCGGCAGCCAGATCAATGGCCACGGCGCCCCCCAGCGAGTGACCGTAGATCAGGCGTTTGCTCGGGTCGGGCTGTAGCAGTTTGAAACGTTCCCACGCCACACGAGCATCTTCGTACACGCTGCTTTCTGAAGGCAGATCACCCTTGCTCTGGCCGAAACCACGGTAGTCGATGGCCAGTACCGAGTAGCCGGCCGCGCGCAGTTGTTCGATACGGAACAACTGCCCGGTGAGGTTCCAGCGCACGCCATGCAGATAGAGGATTGCCGGGGCATTGGCTTTTTCTGCCGGCCACCACCAGGCATGAATATTCTGCCCGGCCTTGAAGCTCTTGGGCTGCAAGTCGAGTTCCTGCACGCTGCCCGGCAAGCCGTGATACCAGCCGGCCGTGCCCGGTTCGATGCGAAACAGCAGTTTGCGCTCGGTGTGTTCGAGCACCGCACAACTCGTCGGCACGCCAATGATCAGCGCAGCCATGCAGGCGAACGCCAGACGGCGACGACGCAAACGAGTCATGAAGGACAGGAACATTAAACGGTTCACCACAGCGCAGACAAAGAAGGCTTTTTACCAGAAGCCTCCGCCTGCGCGTGACTTTTTCGACCGCCGTGTGCTTGCAACGATTACAAAATGCTGCGGCTCAGTCCACCCGCAGCACAATTTTGCCAATGTGATCGCCGCCTTCCATGCGCGCATGCGCCTGGGCCGCATCGTTCAGCGAGTAGACCTTGTCGATGATCGGCAGGCAGCGCCCGGCGGCCAGCACCGGCCACACGTGTTCGCGCAGTTGCTCGGCAATTGCGGCCTTTTCCTCCGAGGTACGCGCACGCAGCAACGAACCCGTGATCACCGCGCGTTTGGCCATGATCGCCAGCAGGTCGACATCGTTGGCCCGTCCGCCGCCGAGAAAGCCGAGCATTACCAGCCGGCCATCCATTGCCAACGCGCTGACATTACCATTGAGGTACGAGGCACCCATGATATCGAGAACCGCGTTTACCCCTTGGCCTGCAGTCTTTTCGGCGATGACCGCGGCGAAGTCCTGCTCGCGATAATTGATCGGCTGGCCACCCAGTTCGCTGATGGCCGCGCATTTATCCGCGCTGCCGGCAGTGGCAAAGGCTTCGATGCCAAACTCGCGGCATAGCATCAACGCGGTGGTACCGATGCCGCTGGTGCCGCCGTGGATCAACACGCGCTGACCACGCTGGGCGTCGCCGAGGCCGAACAGGTTGGCCCACACGGTAAAGAAGGTTTCCGGGATGGCGGCGGCCTGCACCCAATCCAGACCATCGGGGATCGGCAGGGTTTGCCCGGCCGGGACATTGCAGTACTCGGCGTAACCGCCACCGTTGGTCAGCGCGCACACCTTGTCGCCCACGGCAAACTCGCTGACGCCGGCGCCCAGCGCCACGACTTCGCCGGCCACTTCCAGGCCGGGGATCGGATTCATTCCGGGCTTCATCGGGTATTTGCCGGCACGTTGCAGGGCGTCGGGGCGGTTGATCCCGGCGGCATGCACGCGAATCAGCACTTCGCCGGCTGCGGCGACGGGCAGGGGCACGTGTTTGGCCTGCAAGACTTCGGGGCCACCGGGTTGGGTGATTTCGATACGGGTCATTTCGCTGGGCAGTGTCATATCCGGTCCTGTTGCGTAGGAGGTCTGTAGGTGGGAGTCCAGAGGAGCGCCAATGATTCCCTGCAAAAGCATTTCAAACTTGAGAACAGGGGTGAGGATATCGGCTATTGTTGCTGCTTTAGCGCAGTGTTTTGGCGGCACAGTGATGCAAATCTGCATCAACGGGAGATCAGATGAATTGGGATGACGCACGGGTATTTCTCGCGGTCTGTCGCGAGTCGACACTGCGCGGCGCAGCGCGGGTGTTGGGGGTGGATCAAGCCACCGTCGGACGGCGGATTACCGCACTGGAAAAGTCCCTCAGCGCAACGTTGTTCCTGCGCACGTCTGACGGCTATGCGCTGACCGCTGTCGGTGAAGCGGCGCTCAGGTCCGTGGAGAAAATGGAGCATTCGGCGCTGGAGCTGGAGCGGCAGATCCAGGGGCTGGATGATCGCCTGACCGGCACGGTGCGGGTCAGCACCACCGATTCGCTGGCCATCGACTTCCTGATCCCGGCCATCGCCCGCCTGCATGAACTGCATCCGGACGTACGCGTGCAGTTGGACGCCTCCACGCAGATCCTCAGTCTGGCCAAGCGCGAGGCGGATATCGCCGTACGCAACACCCGGCCCGACAATCCGGACCTGATCGCCCGGCGCATCGCGCGCTGGCCAACGGGATTATTCGCCTCAAAAGCTTACGTTGACGCCCACGGAGAACCTGAACCCGGCAGTGCTTTCGCCGGGCATGATCTGGTGGTTTATCAACCGTATCTGCAGAGCAACCGAGACCTGAACCTGGTGGGGGAGCCGATCAGCCGCGGACGAATCGTCGCCAGCCTCGGTTCCAGCCTGTTGATGCGTCGCTCGATTGCGGCAGGTATTGGTGTAGGAGAAATCCCGCTGTACATGGGCGAGCGCGACGGTCTGGTGCGGCTCTGGCCGCAGCGTACCCGGCCGCAGCCGTACGAAGTGTGGCTGGTGACCCATGCGGACCTGCGTCATACCGCGCGGGTGAGGGCAGTGATCGAGCAGATCGTCGAAGTGTTTGCGTCGGAAAACGAGTAAGGCGCGTTTTCTCGGCGAACTCACAAGGTCTGACGAAATGGCCTACGCCGGACGCAGAATCCGCTGGCTTGTAGGCCGAAGGACCGGGGGCTATCGTACCCAAAGGCTGGTGCGAGGCCGCACGCTTGCACTGGCGTGACATACCACGGACGGTATCGGTAGCCCGATAAAGGTGTCGAATTGGAAGCCAGGGAATTCAGTCACTTTCAAAGCAGTGACATAACGGGTAACGGTCAGAGTACGCAAGTCATGGGCGCCATCAGTCGAGAAGAATTCAATGCCAGGATCGAGACCATCGAGACACGAATGGATGCTCGACTGGACGCGGTATCAATGAAAATTGACGGGTTTCTATCTGTTCAGGTTGAGCGCGACAAAACTCAAGTCGAACGAGACAAACGCTACGACTTGATTACGCAAGAGATGCGCAGAATTGCCGACGGCGCGCAGGACGCAGCAAGGCAAGGCGCCACCGTCAAGGCCAACGTCTGGGCAGCAACGGCTGTCCAGTTACTTGGAATAGTCGCCATCGTCGTTGGGGCCTATTACGCCAACCAAGCCAACATGTACGTAGCGATACAAACCACCTTCGCGGCAGTCCAGGCGGGCAAGGATGCCCACACACTCAAATCGCCGGAGTTGCCAACGCCACTGCCACCGCAATAAAAAACGGCCTTCAAATGAAGGCCGTTTTTGCAGGCGTTAAACCCGTGGCTCATGGCATTTGCGGCAACTCCTGCGGCCGCAGATCAAACACCAGCACTTCGGCATCCACGCCGTTGCTCAAGGTCAGGGCATGTTCTTCGCGAACCCGCACACCGTCGCCTTCCTGCAACTGCACGCCGTTGAGTTCCACGCTGCCACGCGCCACATGCACGTAGGCATAACGGTTGGCCGGCAGTTTCAGCGTTGCGCTTTCCTGGCCGTCGAACAGGCCGGCGTAGACCCGTGCGTCCTGACGTACTTTCAGCGAGCCATCAGCGCCGTCCGGCGAGATGATCAGTTGCAGGCGGCCGCGTTTTTTCTGCGCACTGAAGTGCTCTTGCTGGTAGCGCGGCTTGGCACCGGCCACTTCCGGCACGATCCAGATCTGCAGAAAATGCACAGGCCGGGTGGCCGAATGGTTGAACTCGCTGTGGGCCACGCCGCTGCCGGCGCTCATCAGTTGCACATCACCAGGGCGGATCACCGAACCGGTGCCCAGGGTGTCCTTGTGCTCCAGCGCACCTTCAAGCACGTAGGAAAAGATCTCCATGTCGCGGTGTGGGTGCTGGCCGAAGCCCTTGCCGGCCGCCACGCGGTCATCGTTGATCACCAGCAGGTCGGAAAAACCCTGTTCGCGTGGATCGCGGTAACTGGCAAAGGAAAAGGTGTGGAAGGACTTCAGCCAGCCATGATTGGCGAGGCCACGGTCGGAAGCTTTGCGAAGGGTCAGCATGATGGATTCTCCTTGCGGGACGTTGATTCGTCCGAGTGAGGAGAAGGTTACTGTTAAACGATGGATGCAATAAGTAGATGGAAATTGAAATACTGTCCCTCTCAGGTTGACAGTTTTGCGCAGTCGATCACGCATTCTTTTCGCCGCTCTCTACGCACTTGGCCATAATGCGAGGCTTGCTTCCTTTTCCTTGATTTCAGTGATGTTCACCCATGAAAACCGTGGCAATGGTGCTGTTTCCCGACTTTCTTCTGCTCGACATGGCCGGTCCCATGGAGGTGTTTTCGGTCGCCAATCGCTACTTGAAGACCGAAGATCACTATCAACTGATTACCCTGGGCACTGAGCGCGGGATGCTGCGGGCGTCCAATGGCGTGCAGGTGCAGACCGACCGCCATATCGACGACCCGACCCAGGCCTTCGACCTGTTGCTGGTACCGGGTGGGCCGGGTGCCTATAACGAAAGACACCCGGCGCTGCTCGCCTGGCTGCGGCGCGCGGTGAGGCAGGCTGGTTGCTACGGTTCGATCTGCACCGGGGCTTTTGTGCTCGGGCATGCCGGTCTGCTCGACGGTTATCGCGTGACCACGCACTGGAATTACACCGAACGACTGATCAAGGCCTTCCCCGAGGCGCAGGTGGAGACCGACCGGATTTACACGGAAGACCGCAATCTGATTACCTCGGGAGGCGTGACCGCCGGTATCGATCTGGCGCTGGCCGTGGTCGCCCGGGATCATGGGAAAAAAGTCGCTCAGGACGTGGCCAAGGTTCTGCTGGTGGTGATGAAACGACAGGGCGGACAAGCACAGTTCAGTCCGTTGATGGCGGCAGTATCCCCCCAGGAAACCGCGATCACGCGGGTGCAGAACCATGTCCTGGAACACCTCGAAGAAGCCTTCACGGTCGAGCGCATGGCGGGTCTGGCGAACATGAGTACCCGGCACTTTGCGCGGCTGTTCGCGCGGGATGTGAGCATGACGCCGATGGAGTTTCTGCAAAACGCCCGGATCGATTGCGCGCGTAATCTTCTGGAGACCACCGAGCTGCCGTTGAAGACCGTCGCCTATAAAAGTGGTTTCGGCAGTGTGCGGCACATGCGTTTTCTGTTCACTGAAAAGCTTGGTCTGACCCCGGCGCAATACCGCGAACAGTTCAGCTAGAGCGGTTGTGTCCGTCCGGTGCATCCGGATGTCCGTGTTGCGCCCCGTACGGAGGTTGTGCCGTTACCGGCGCCTGCCAAGATAAACGGCAACGCTTGGGAGGGAGAGGCACTGGACGCCGAGGGCATGCTGCCCGCAGGCGCTGGCGCTGAAAAACGGCATGAACAGCCACAATGATTTACCCGCGGCATCGGTCCTGCATTTCGGGCCATACGCCTTTCATCTGCGCCAACGGTTGATCCTCGAAGGGGATCGACAGTTGCGCATGGGCGGGCGCGCCCTCGATATTTTGCAGGTGCTGGTCGAGCACGCTGGTCGAGTGGTGCGCAAGGAGCAGTTGATCGCCTGGGTGTGGCCGGACAGTGTGGTCGAAGAGATCAACCTGCGGGTGCACATCGCTGCGTTGCGCCGGGCGCTGGGCGATGGTGAAAACGGCCAGCGCTACATCGTCAATGTGCCGCAATGTGGTTACAGCTTTATCGCCCCGGTGCACGGCGACAGTGTCGCGCAAGTGGTATTCGAAACCCTGCAGGCGCCGCAACATAACCTGCCCGCACGCTTGACCCCGGTCATCGGCCGCGATTCGCTGGTCGGCAGCCTGGTGCGACAAATGCCGCTATGCCGGCTGATGACGTTGACGGGCCCGGCGGGCATCGGCAAATCCACGGTGGCGCTGCGGGTGGCCGAGTTGCTGTTGCAGCATTATCGCGACGGTGTCTGGTACATCGACCTGTCCATTGCCGATGATGCGCCGTCGTTGCTCGACTGTCTGCTGCAAACTCTGGATACCTCGTTCGATACGTTAGCGTCGCGGCATGCCTTGCTGATCCTGGATAACGGCGAGCGGCGTCGCGAATCATGCCGGGCGCTGGTGGAACGATTGCTGTTGGCGGCGCCGCGGCTGGCGCTACTGGTCACCAGCCGCGAACCGCTGCAAGCCCATCTCGAGACCCTGCAACCGATTGCGCCATTGACCTTCCCCAAGGCATCGGTGCCAACCAGTGTCGACGAGCTCATGGGCTATTCGGCGGTGCAATTGCTGGTCAGCCGTGCGCGTGCCCGTCAGCACGATTTCCGCCTGCGCGAGCAGGATCTGCACACCGTGTGCGCGATCTGTCGGCGACTGGACGGTTTGCCGCTGGCGATCGAGCTGGCGGCTGCGCAAATCGATGCGCTGGCGCTGGTGGGGCTGCTAGCGCAACTGGACAACGGTCTGCGCCTGCTCAGTCATGGCCGACGCACCGCGATGCCCCGGCATCAATCCATGAGCGCCGCGCTGGACTGGAGTTATCAGGATCTGCGTCCCTGTGAACGACGGGTATTGCAGCGCCTGTCGGTGTTCAACATGGCCTTCACCGCGGACGCTGCGCTGCGGGTCATTGACGGTGCGCATCTGCGGGCGGTGATTGAACGCCTGGCCGCCAAGTCATGGCTGACGATGGAGCGCGGTGGAGATTCGACGCGGTATCGGATGCTCAACACCCTTCGCTGTTATGTCCGCGAACAGTTGGAAACCAGCGCTGAACGGATGGATAACCTGCAGCGTCATGTCCTGTACAGCGGACGAAATCGATCAAGCGCGGGCGGACAACTGGCCACGCAACGCGTCGAGCAGTGAGCGCACTTTGCGCAGGTCCGGGGTGGCATAGCCTTCGGTGAAGCGCTGGTAGATCGGGGTCAGCAGATCCAATGCCTCGCGATGGCGTGATTGACGCTGCCACAGTTGTGCCAATGAGGTGGCGCTGCGTAGCTCCCAGGCCAATGCGCCCTGGGAGCGGGCGATGGCGAGAGCGTTTTGCAGGAGGTGCTCTGCCTGCTCGCTGAGGCGTCCCTGCGGACAACCCGCCTCATCCGCCAATAACCGCTCAGCCTCGGCCCGCAACACTTCTGCGGTGCTCCAGCCGGCCGCACCGCTGTGCGCCCGCTCCAGCAACGCATCATCGATATGCCGAGCATCGAGCGTGACCATCAGCTCCTTGATCAGCCCGTTATCCGCCGGAGCGTCGGGCTGGGCCAGATGGTTATCGATCACCTGCGCATAGTGCCGGCCCCAGCGATAGAACAGCAGCACCGAGTGCTTCTGCGCCTGCTCCAACAGCAGTTGCAACAGCGCGCGAGCGTTCTTGTCGTCGCCGTTGTAATGGGCGATCAGACAGCTGGCCAGCGCCAGGGTGTAGCAGATCGAAGTGCCGTGATTGATCTGCACCGCGATGTCCAGCGCCTGCCGAGCGGTGCGCCAAGCCTGTTCGGGAAACCCCTGCAGCCACAGCACCCGGGCAAGAATGGTCAGCGAAGCCACGCTCTGGTCGTACTGCACGCCGAAACCGTGGGTGAAACGGTTGCGATAGCCACTGTGGGCCATGCGCTGGATCACTTGCTCGGCACTGACCCGCGCTTGCGGCTGGTCGCCGGCGAAGTGCAGGGCGAGGACGCGCAAGCGGTGAATGCTCAACGACAGCAGTGGCTCGTCGTGGCCACCGAGACGATCGAACTGTTCGCTTTGCAGCAATGCCGCCTGGTAATGCCCGCAACTGAGATTGACCGCCAGGTGCCCGGAGATGGCACGCAACTGTCCGGCGACATCGTTTTGCTGTTGCGCCAATGCGTTGGCTTGAGTGAAGGCGTCGACAGTCTCCGGCGAACCGCCCCAGGTGTGGTAGCAGGCGCTGCCGAGTGCCAGTTGCAGGGCAATCTCCAGACGTGGGCAGGGTTGCTCGGCACCGCCGAGCAAGGTCAGTGCCTGGCGCACATGGTCGCCATATTCCTTGAGCAACGACAGCTCCTGCCACAACGCGGCCGACGTCGCTGTCAAACGGATGCCGAGATGTCGCGAGCCGTTGCCGTGCAAACTCCAGTCCAGCGCGGCGCGCAGGTCTTCCAGGCTTCGGGCATAGCGCTCGATCCACTGCGTGCTCGGAGTGCTTTCCCATTCGGTCTGCGCCTGCTCCATCAATGCCAGACAGCGTTCGGCGTGGCGTTCGCGCAGGGTTTCGTGCTCGCCGCTGTATTCGAGTTTTTCCAGGGCGTAATGGCGGGTCGTGTCGAGCAGGCGATAAAACACTTCTTCATCGCCAACATCCACATTCAGCAGCGATTTACCCACCAGTTGCGTGACCGACGCGAGTACCTGCGTCGGATCGATGTGCTGACCGACGATCACCGCCGCGGCGGATGCCAGGCTGAAGCTGCCGCGAAAGACCCCGAGGCGGCGCAGGCAAGTCTGCTCGCAGGGGCTGAGCAGGTTGAAGCTCCAGTCCAGTGTGGCGTGCAACGTCTGGTGCCGCGCATGGCGCGGGTGGTTGCCCGCCGCCAGCGGGTGCAGATGGCCCTGCCATTGCTCCAGCAAACCGCTCAGGCCCAGGCTCTCGACCTGCGCTGCCGCCAGCTCCAGGGCCAGCGGAATACCGTCCAGGCGCCGACAGATTTCCATGGCCAGCGGTAGGTCGGCGTCGCTCAGTTCAAAGTGTTCATGGGCGCCCATGGCCCGTTCGACGAACAGTTGCAGGGCAGCAAAACCCATCGCCTGCTGGCGATCAAGAACGGCCGTCGCTGGCGGGCAATCGAGGGATTCCAGACGCTGCACGAACTCGCCTTCAGCGCGCAGGCTTTCACGGCTGGTGGCCAGAATGTGCACCTGCGGCGCGCCGCTCAGGAGGCTCTCGACGAGCAGCGCCACGGCATCGATCAGGTGCTCGCAATTGTCGATCACCAGCAGCATCTGCCGCTCGCGCAAATGATTGATCACCCCTGCCAGCGGATCGCCGTCGTGCACTGCCAGATCAAGCAGGGTTGCCAGTTGCGAGGCGATCAGCGTCGGGTCGTTGAGCGGTGCCAGATCCAGCAGCCGGATCCCGTCACGATAGCGTCCGAGCAACTGCTCGGCGACGCGCAGGGCGACGGTGGTCTTGCCGATTCCGCCGGGGCCGACCAGGGTGATGCAACGCTGTCGCGGCAGTTGCTGCATCAGATTGTCCACCAGCGGCTGGCGGCCGATCATCCGGGTATGGCGCAACGGCAAATTATGGCGTCCGGGTGCTGCCTCCAGCAGCCGTTGTCCGCTGACTTGCACCGTCAGCGGGGCAACGAAACTGTAGCCGCGCTGGGCCACGGTGACGATGTAGCGCTGGCCGGCCTGACCATCGCCCAGCGCCTTGCGCAGGGCGGCCATGTGTACTCGCAGATTGATGTCTTCGACGACACTGTCCGGCCACACGCCAGCGAGCAGTTGCTGCTTGCTCACCACTTCACCGGCATGCGCCAGCAGCATCAGCAGAATGTCCATGGCGCGCCGACCCAGGCGCAGCGGCTGGTCACCTTCCATGACCAGCCGCTGCCCGGTGTAGATCCGATAGGGGCCGAAGCCGATGGCCTGATTCGGGGAAAGACTCAACAGCACACTCCTGCGGTGATGCGGCGATCCTGGCAAATGAACGCTGCGTGAGGACGCAGATCGTCGGGTGCAAGGTATCGCAGCATATTCCTCAGGTTTGGCCATCAGTGCAACGCCGGGCTCCTGCGTAACGCTCAAAAGGTCATGGGCCGGGTCCGGGTGTCCTGGTTTTCACGCATGACCTGACAGCGCCAGGCGAACGGATTGATCCCTTCGCTGCGAGTAAACATGTGACAGAAATGTGCCTGATCGCAGAAGCCGCATTCCAGGCTGATCTGCGTCAGGCTCAGGCCCGTGTGGCGGATCAGCAGCTTGGCGCGGGCGATGCGCTGTTCGCGGATCCAGTCCTGAGGCGCGAGGCCGGTGCTGGCCTTGAACGCCCGGGAGAAATGGCTGCGCGACAGCGAGCAGGCGCGTGCCAGCTCGGCCACTTCCAGGCTTTCTCCGAGGCGTTCGAGGATCAGTTGTTTGACCTGTCGCTCCCGTTGCGGGCTGAGGCCGCCGATGAGCGGCTTGCGGGTTTCGCTGGCAGGGGCGAGGGCGACTGATTGCTGTAATTGAGCCATGGCCAAAGTCCGTGTCGTGGGGGCAAAAACAACGCTGCGCAGAGGCCTGCATTGTTAAGACGGGAGAGCCAGGCTGACGAGTTAATCGTTGTTAATTCGCAGGCCTGACCCGGATGCAAACCGCCGTTGATCGGGTAAAGTGCTCAGCACTTGCGACTGGTCATAGAAGGAATTGCCGCCCATGAACCGTAACGATCTGCGTCGCGTCGACATGAACCTGCTGGTGATTTTCGAAGCGCTGATGTTCGAAAAGAACCTGACCCGCGTCGCCGAAAAACTGTTCATGGGCCAGCCGGCAGTGAGCGCGGCGCTGGGACGTTTGCGCGACCTGTTCGATGATCCGTTGCTGCTGCGCAACGGCCGCAGCATGGAGCCAACCGCCCGCGCACTGGCGATTCTGCAGGAGCTGCAACCGGCGATGGATGTGATCTCGGGCGCGGTCAGCCGGGCCAAGGAGTTCGACCCGGCGAGCAGTTGCGACGTGTTCCGCATCGGCCTGTCGGATGACGCCGAATTCGGTCTGTTTCCGCCGCTGCTGCGACAGCTCCAGCAAGAGGCACCCGGGATTGTCGTGGTGGTGCGTCGTGCCAACTATCTGTTGATGCCGGCGCTGCTGGCGTCCGGGGAAATCTCGGTCGGGGTCAGTTACACCACCGATCTGCCGGCTAATGCCAAGCGCAAGAAGCTGCGCGATATTCCCTGCAAAGTGCTGCGCGGCGATGACCGTCCCGGGCCGCTGACACTGGACGAATACTGCGAGCGCCCGCACGCGATGGTGTCGTTCTCCGGCGACCTGAGCGGCAATATCGACCTGGATCTGGCCAAGCTCGGCCGGCGTCGGCGGGTAGTGCTCGGTGTGCCGCAGTTCAGCGGTTTGCGCGCGTTGCTCGCCGGCACCGAAATGATTGCCACCGTGCCGGACTACGCCGCGTGTGCGCTGGTCGAAGGCTGCAACCTGCGCGCTGAAGATCCACCGTTCCCGATCGACGCCGCGCAACTGTCGATGGCCTGGAGCGGGGTGCACGACAACGACCCGGCCGAGCGCTGGCTGCGCTCGCGAATCAGCCAGTTCATGGCAGCGCCGCTGGATATCCCGCATTCCTGACGCGCCAAATTTCCCTGTGGGAGCGGGCTTGCTCGCGAAAGCGGTGTGTCATTCAACAATGATGCTGGCTGACCGGACGCCACTGTCGGATCGCCGCCCGCACCAGGCTCGCTCGCACAGGAATTCGACTCGCCTGAAAGAGAGCACATCCATTCAATTTCCCACCGCCCGCACCGAGCATGATTCACCCCGATAAGAAATAAAGGGTGGGGTCATGAACGCTTTGCAAAGGGATGAACGGGCGCGCGACGCCGGTTTGCTGTTTCTGCGGGTCAGCGGCGGATTGTTTCTGCTGTGGGTCCACGGCTTGCCCAAGCTGTTGAATTTCAATGCGCAATTGCAGCAGATCGAAGACCTGTTTCATCTAGGGGCGCACCTGACCCTCAGCCTGGCGATTTTCGCCGAAGTGCTCTGCCCGCTACTGATCGTCGCCGGGGTGCTGGCGCGATTGGCTTGCTTGCCTATTCTTTTTGTTCTGCTGGTGGCGCTGCTGGTCGTGCATCCGCAATGGAGTGTGGCCGAGGGGCAATTCGGCTGGTTGCTGTTGATCCTGTTCGCCACTGTGTTTATCGCCGGGCCGGGACGCCTGGCGCTCAATGTCCGTCTGCCCGGAGTGCTGCGTTATGCCTGAAGCCCTGAGTCCAAAAGCACCGGGGGTCGGTGAAACCGTGACCCTGATCGTCAAGCATCGGGTCAAGGCCGGGTTTGAACAGCCTTACGAGGCGTGGTTGCGCAACATCGTCAGGGTCGCCGGGCAGCGCGACGGCCACCTCGGGGTCGATGTCGTGCGCGGCAAGCTCAAAGGCCTCGACACGTACACCTGCGTGCTGCGCTTTTGCTCCACCGAGGCCATGCAGCTGTGGCTGGAGTCGCCGCAGCGTCAGGCGCTGGTGGATGAAGCGGCGCCGATGCTCGCCGATGGCGACCAGACCGAAGTCGCGCCGGTCAACGAATTCTGGTTCGCACCACTGGCCGATGCCGCCAAGCCGCCGCCGCGCTGGAAACAAGCAGTGATCACCCTGCTGGTGATTCTGCCGCACACGCTGCTGGTGCCGCTGATCTGGGGGCCGCTGCTCAAGCTGCATCCGCTGCTTTCCAACTACGTGGTCGCCACGTTCCTGATCACCCTGACCATCGTCCTGTCGGTGGTGTACGTGTTCATGCCCCGCGTGACCCGGTTGTTCGCGCCGTGGCTGGAAGCCGGTCAGGCCCATGCTCACGTCGAGCCCGCGAAACAGCCGTCACGCTGACACCCATTCATCTACTCGAAAGGAACTGCGATGAACGCCGATCTGATTCTGTTCAATGGCCAATTTCATACCGTAGACCGCAGCAAACCGCTGGCCAGTGCGGTGGCGATCAAGGACGGACGCTTTGTCGTCGTCGGTAACGACACCCAAGCCATGGCCCTGCGTGGTTCGGCCACGCAAGTGATCGACCTGCACGGGCGCTGCGTGATCCCCGGCCTCAACGACTCGCACCTGCACCTGATCCGTGGCGGCCTGAACTACAACCTCGAACTGCGTTGGGAAGGCGTGCCGTCGCTGGCCGATGCGCTGCGCATGCTCAAGGAGCAGGCCGACCGCACGCCGACCCCGCAATGGGTACGCGTGGTGGGTGGCTGGAACGAATTCCAGTTCGCCGAAAAACGCATGCCGACCCTCGAAGAACTCAACCAGGCGGCACCGGACACCCCGGTGTTCGTTCTGCACCTGTACGACCGCGCGCTGCTCAACCGCGCCGCGCTGCGCGTCGCCGGTTACACCCGCGACACGCCGAACCCGCCGGGCGGCGAGATCGTCCGCGATGCCAACGGCAACCCGACCGGCATGCTGGTGGCAAAACCCAACGCGATGATTCTGTACTCGACGCTGGCCAAGGGGCCGAAGCTGCCGCTGGAATATCAGGTCAACTCGACCCGGCAGTTCATGCGCGAACTCAATCGCCTCGGCCTGACCAGTGCGATCGATGCCGGCGGTGGTTTCCAGAACTATCCCGATGACTATCAGGTGATCGAACAACTGGCCAAGGATGACCAGTTGACCGTGCGCATCGCCTACAACCTGTTCACCCAGAAACCGAAAGAAGAGCTCAGCGATTTCCAGAACTGGACCGGCAGCGTCAAGTTGCACCAGGGCGACGATTACCTGCGGCACAACGGCGCCGGCGAGATGCTGGTGTTCTCCGCCGCCGACTTCGAAGACTTCCTCGAACCGCGCCCGGACCTGCCGCAGACCATGGAACAGGAGCTGGAACCAGTGGTGCGCCATCTGGTCGAGCAGCGCTGGCCGTTCCGCTTGCACGCCACTTACAACGAATCGATCAGCCGCATGCTCGACGTGTTCGAGAAGGTCAATCGCGACATTCCATTCAATGGTCTGCCGTGGTTCTTCGACCACGCCGAAACCATCACCCCGCAGAACATCGAGCGGGTGAGGGCGCTGGGCGGCGGCATCGCGATTCAGGATCGCATGGCGTTCCAGGGCGAATACTTCGTCGACCGCTACGGCGCGAAAGCCGCCGAAGCCACGCCGCCGATCAAACGCATGCTTGCCGAAGGCGTGCCAGTAGGCGCCGGCACCGATGCCACGCGGGTGTCCAGCTACAACCCGTGGACCTCGCTGTACTGGATGGTCAGCGGCCGCACCGTCGGCGGTCTGGCCTTGTACGAAGAAGGTCTGCCACGCACTACCGCGCTGGAACTGTTCACTCACGGCAGCGCCTGGTTCTCCTCCGAGCAGGGCAACAAGGGCCAGATCAAGGTCGGGCAACTGGCGGATCTGGCGGCGCTGAGCGCGGACTTTTTCCATGTCGAGGAAGAAGCAATCAAGTGGATCGAGTCGGTGCTGACCGTGGTCGGCGGCAAGATCGTTTACGCCGCCGGCGATTTCGAAGACCTCGGCCCCCGCTCGATCCCCGTGCTGCCGGACTGGTCACCGGTGGTCAAAGTGCCGGGCCACTGGCGGCCGAACTCGCCGTTGCAGGCGCAAGTGCACCAGTGTGTCGGTGCCTGCGCGGTGCACTCGCACAGCCATGAAAAAGCCCGACTGTCGAACGCACCGGTCAGCGACTTCGCCGGTTTCTGGGGCGCGTTCGGCTGTTCCTGTTTCGCTTTCTGATCCCTACAAAAAAGCGCCGGCCAACCGGCACGGCGCTTCTTGCAACATCCACCCAAGGAGTTTCCCATGAGCGTTCCCTACAAGCGTCTGAACAAAGATGATGCGGTCGTGCTGCTGGTCGATCACCAGACCGGTCTGATCTCGCTGGTGCAGGACTTCACCCCCAACGAGTTCAAGAACAACGTGCTGGCACTGGGCGACATCGCCAAGTTCTTCAAACTGCCGACCATCCTCACCACCAGTTTTGACGCCGGTCCGAACGGCCCGATCGTGCCTGAGCTGCGTGAGCAGTTCCCGGACGCGCCGTTCATTCAGCGTCCAGGCCAGATCAATGCCTGGGACAACGAAGACTTCGTCAAAGCGATCAAGGCTACCGGCCGCAAGCAACTGATCATCGCCGGTGTGGTGACCGACGTCTGCGTGGCGTTCCCGACCTTGTCAGCCATCGCCGAAGGTTATGAAGTGTTCGTGGTCACCGACTCGTCCGGCACTTTCAACACCACTGTGCAGCAGGCGGCGTGGGCGCGGATGTCCGCTGCCGGTGCGCAACTGTTGAACTGGTTTTCAGTGGCGTGCGAGCTGCAAGGCGATTGGCGTAACGACATGGAAGGCCTGGCGCATCTGCTGTCCGAGCGCCTGCCGAACTACCGCAACCTGATCAACAGCTACACCAAGTTCACGGCCAAGTAATTGCTTGAACTGAAAGTGCCCGCTTGATTGCGGGCATTTTCATGTGCAGTAAAAAGAGGTGCAATCCACCACCTCCTGTGGCGAGGGAGCTTGCTCCCGCTGGGCTGCGCAGTAGTCCCCGAAATCTTGTGAGCGCTGCGCACTCAAGCGGGAGCAAGCTCCCTCGCCACAAGGTTTGGTGTTCAACTGTCTGATGGGGCTAGCGCTTTTGCAGCCAACCCAAAAAACCACCCTTGCGCACCGCCACCGGTTTGGCCATCAACGCCAGCCGACTGCTCTGCTGTCGCACGGCCTGCAATTTGTTCAGCGCCTGGCCGACTTCGCTGCGCTGCGCCATGCATTGACGCGCCAGGGTTTTGTCGAGGCGGTAGATGATGCTCGAGGTCAGCGCGGTGAACGTGGCTTGCGACGGCGTATCGGCGAGGATGCTCTGTTCGCCCATGACCTCGCTCGGCCCCATGCGCCCGGCCTCGGTCTGGCCGTTGCCATCGGGCACGGTCGCACTGACCACGCCGGTGGCGATGACAAACAGACTGTCGGGGACTTCATCCAGATCCAGCACCACCTGACCGGCCGCGTATTGCTGCGCGACCATCGATTCGGCGAGGCGATCACGTTCTTCATGGCTCAGCGAGCGAAAGACTTTCACTTCATCGAGCAACGCGCGGGCGCGGGTCGAGGGTTCGATCACGCCATCCGGATGCCGGGAAATACCTGCGGCTTCGAGATGCCGGTGGGCGAGGTCGAACAATTGATTGCGCACTTCGCCTTTGTTGCTCAGTTCACTGATGAAACCGCTGGCGACGTACTCCGACATTTCCTCGCCGGCCTCTTTCAACACGGCTTTGGGCGGCGGATTGAGCAGCAGGCTGCTGCTGCCCTGCAGGGTGCGGTCGAGGGCGTCGAGTACCCGTCGTGGGCGAATGTGATTCGGCACCTTGAGGCTGATCGAGACGCCGTGCAGGTTGCTCGGACGACTGAGATTGACGATCTTCGCCTTGGCTGCCACCGAGTTCGGCACTACCGCCAGGGTGCCGGTGCTGGTCAGCAGATGCGTGGCGCGCCAGTCGATGTCGAGCACCTTGCCCTCGACGCCGTCGATCACCACGAAATCGTCGACCTGATACGGTTTGGTGGTGTTGAGCACGATCCCCGAGAACACGTCGCTCAAGGTGCTTTGCAGCGCCAGACCGACGACGATCGCCACCACCCCGGAGGTCGCCAGCAAACCTTTGACCGGCAGCTCCAGCACGTAACCGGCGGCCGCGACGATCGCTGCCAGAAACACCAGCGCGCCGATCACGTCCTGCAACAGCCGACCGCTGTGCCCGATGCGCCGCATCAGCGCCAGACCGATCACTTCGGTCAATACGCGCGCGGCGTACAGCCACCAGACAATCCCCAGCGCCGTCGCGCCCAGTTGCATCACCCGGTCATCGGCGAACAGCGGCGCCTGCAACGGGCTGATCTCGGCGTTGATGATCAGTGCGCTGAACGCCAGAAACAGCGCCAGGCGAATGCCGACTCTCGGTGCGCGATGCTGGAACGGGGCGAGGTGCCAGAGCAACGCGTCGAGGAGCAGCAGGGCGGCGCTCCAGGACAGTGGGTGGGTGAGGAGGATGGACATGATGTGCTCCACGATGATGAGCGCTGTTGTGGCGAGGGAGCTTGCTCCCGCTTGAGTGCGCAGCGCTCACACAATTTTGGGGCCGCTGCGCAGCCCAGCGGGAGCAAGCTCCCTCGCCACGGAATGTGGTCAGGCAAAAAACTCGCCGCACCGTCAGGTGTGGCGAGGGAGGGGGCCTCAGTTCAGATGCGTCTTCAACTCCGCCGCCGCCTGCCGCACGGCCGCTTTCACTTCCGGAATCTGACTCAGCGGATTGAGCAAGCCAAAGTCATGAATCATCCCGTTGTAGCGCACCGAGGTCACCGCCACTCCGGCCGCATCCAGATGCCGCGCGTAGCCTTCGCCTTCATCCCGCAACACGTCGAATTCGGCGGTCTGCACCAGCGCGGCGGGCAGGCCCTTGAGCTGGTCGCTGCTGGCGTTCAGCGGCGAGGCGTGGATCTGCGCACGCTCGGCCGGGTTGGTGGTGTAGTTGTCCCAAAACCACTGCATCATGCCTTTAGTGAGGAAATGGCCCTCGGCAAATTGCTGGTACGACGCGTCGTCGAATTGCGCATTGGTCACCGGCCACATCAGCAACTGGAAGCGCAGGGCCGGGCTCTGCTTTTCTTTGGCCATCAGCGCCACGACCGCCGCCATGTTGCCGCCAACGCTGTTGCCAGCCACCGCCAGACGCTTGCCGTCGACGCCAATGTCCTTGCCATGCTCAGCCACCCATTGGGTCGCCGCGTAGGCCTGGTTGATCGCTGTCGGGTACTGCGCTTCCGGCGACGGCGTGTAATCGACGTACACCGCGACCGCTCCAGAACCGACCACCAAATCGCGAATCAAGCGCTGGTGCGTCGGGTAATCGCCCAACACCCAACCGCCGCCGTGGAAGAACATGAACACCGGCAACTCGCCTTTGACCTTGGCTGGACGCACCACTTTGAGGTGGATCGTCTGGCCATCGACGGTGATCGCCTTGTCGCTGACTTCAACCCCGGACAGGTCGACTTTCACCGACGCCTGAGCACCGCTCAGCACCGCACGGGCATCTTTCGGGCTCAGCTGTTCCAGCGGTTTGCCACCGCCGGCGGCGAGGGCTTCGAGGAAGGCCTGGGTGGTGTGTTCGACACCCGGGCTGCCAGCGGCGAAAGCATTGCCGATGGAGAGGGCGAGAAGGGATGCGGTCAGGGTCTTTTTGATGTTCATGCTCAATTCCTTTTTCGAAAGTTTTTGGTGTTGTGTCGGGCTGTTCTCAAACCGTGAACACAGATTAATGAGCTGTCGAAAAGTGAAAAAGCGGCTATAAAGCGTTTGACTGTCTACCAGAGAGTGACAATGAACCCGTTCGAAGACATGCGTATTTTTTGCCAGGTCATGGACTCCGGCAGCTTCACTGCCGCGGCCGATCAGTTGGGCCTGTCCAAGCAGTTCGTCAGCCGCCGTTTGATGCAGCTCGAAGAGCGCCTCGGTGTGCGCTTGTTGAACCGTTCCACCCGGCGTCTCGACGTCACGCCACTGGGCCAGAGCTACTACGAATCGGCGCTGCGCCTGCTGGGCGAAGTGGAACAGGTCGAGCAGGGCATCGCCGGGCAGACCGCCGAGCCGCGCGGTACGATTCGCGTCAGTGCACCGCTGTCGTTTGCCGTGGCGCATCTGGGATGCCTGCTGCCGCTGTTCCTGCAGCGCTATCGCGAGGTCACCGTGGAGGTGGATTTGAGCGATCGCCCGGTGGACCTGCTCGGCGAAGGCTACGACCTGGCGCTGCGCATCGGTGTGCTGGAAGACTCGACGCTGATTGCGCGGCGCATCGCCGCCATCGAACGGGTGTACTGCGCCAGCCCGGCGTATCTGGCCGAACGCGGCACACCGCTCAACCCCGAAGACCTGCACGGCCACGACTGTCTGCCGTACGGCCACGGTCGTTCGGTGCAGTGGCGCTTCAATGCGGGTCAGGGCAAGCCGCTGCTGGTCAACGTCACCGGCCGCATGCGCGTGAACAACGGCGAGTTGCTGCGCGATGCGGCGGTGCAGGGGATGGGGATTACCTATCTGCCGACGTTCATCGTTGGCGCGGCGCTGAAGGATGGGCGACTGGTGCCGGTCCTCGACGATTACCGCACTGAACCGCTGACCTTGTCGGCGGTGTATCCGCAACATCGCCAGGCTTCGCGCCCGGTGCAGGCGCTGGTCGAATTCCTGCGTGAACGTCTCAACCAAATGTGACCACGCCAAAAGTGTGGGAGCGGGCTTGCTCGCGAAGAGGTCGTGTCAGTCGATATCCATGTTGACGGATACACCGCCTTCGCGAGCAAGCCCGCTCCCACAATGGCACTGTGGGTTGGCTTACAAGTTCGCAACAACCCGAATTGCCGAGCTGTTCTAGACTCGGCACCGCTCAATCACGAGCATCGCCCGGAGTGCGCCATGGAAGTGCCCAACAATAAAACCGCCATCGCCAGCAATCGACAGGCGTGGAACGATTCCGCTCGCCACCACCGTGAATCGGCCGAATGGCAAGCGCTGTTGAACGACGTGTCCCAGGCTGATTTCTCTTGCCTCGACGATACCTTGCGCGGCTTGCTGGAGCAGGTCGGCGTCGACGGTAAAGAGGTGATTCAACTCGGTTGCAACAACGGCCGCGAAAGCCTGTCGCTGTTTGCCCTCGGCGCGCGCAGTGTGGTCGGCGTCGATCAATCGGAAGCGTTTCTCGAACAGGCCCGCGAGCTGAATCAGCGCTCGCCACACAACGCCGAATTCATCGAAAGCGATATCCATCACCTGCCGGCCGCGCTGCACAGCCGCTTCGACGTGGCGCTGATCACCATCGGCGTGCTGAACTGGATGCCCGACATCGGCGAGTTCTTCCGCCATGTCGCGCTGACTCTCAAACCGGGCGGCAAACTGGTGATCTACGAAACCCATCCGTTTCTGGAAATGGTCGATCCCGACGCCGAAGACCCGTACCGCCTCGCCAGCTCCTACTTCCGCGCCGAACCATTCGTGCAGGAAGAGCCGATCGTCTACGTGGGCAAGGTCGAGCAGCAGGCCGCCAAGTCCTACTGGTTCGTGCACACCCTCGGCGCCATCTTCAGCGGCGCCATCGCGGCCGGGCTGAACATCGCGCACTTCAAGGAATACCCGCATTCGAATCGGGAAGAAGTGTATGACCAGTACCTGAATCAGCCAGCGCAGATGCCGCTGTGCTTCACCCTGGTCGCCAGCAAGGCCTGAAGCTTTCCATCGATCCCACCGGCCTTTTCGCGAGCAAGCCCGCTCCCACATTGGATCTGCGTCGTACACAAATCCATTGTGGGAGCGGGCTTGCTCGCGAAGGCGTCGATAAGGTTTCAAGTCTGGCTGAAAGAATCAGAACCAACTCTGGCCGTTTGATCCCTTCGAATGTTCGAGCAAGCCTGTGCCACATAGCCGATGGCTCGAAGCAACTCTTCATCGTCGTAATCGCTTAGCACTTGCTTCAGATATTCACGAATTGCCGCGACATCTACGAGTAATGACGGCATCTCTAGGCTGGTGAGTTTGTGGCTCAACTTTCTGCTCCCTTCTGTTTTTGCACCAATTTACTTGATCACGCCATTGGCAACAGTCAGGCATAGACTTTAGGGCAGGAGGGCGATTCTTTTTTGGTTGTGGGCAAAGTCGTGTATTACGCAAAGAACATAACGAACGACTTCCCGCCTCATCGCGAGCAGGCTCACTCCTACAGTTGAATGGTGTCGTACACAAAGCCTCTGTAGGAGTGAGCCTGCTCGCGATGGCGGCCGAATGGCCACCATCGCTTTTACGATTGAATCAAGCCTGCGCCGGCGCACTCACTACCGGCCGTTCCGGTTTGCGCAGTGGCTCCAGGCGTGAGCCTTGATAGCGGGTTTCGCGGTAGAAGCGCCAGCGGCCGAACAGGCCGTAGACGTGGGTGATGCGCCCCTGTTCGTGGTAGCCCATGCGCAGGTGCAGCTTCATCGCCGGGATGTTGCGGGTTTCGCAGGTGTCCACGACGGTGTGGCAGCCCTGGGCGGCCATGGCTTCCCAGAGGGCGACTTGTACGTCTACCGACAGGCTGGTGCCGAAATACGGCCGGGCCATTTCGCCGCCGAATTCGAAGAACTCACCGGGTTTGACCGGGAACCAGCAGCCGTAATAGTGGCGGTCGTGGTAGTCGCGAATACTGCCCCAGATGAACGCCACCGCGTGACCGTCGCCGTCGAGGTACATGTGTCCGGTATGACCCTCGGCGGCGAGTTCGGCCATGGTCTCGACGCGGTCGCCGAAGTGTTTGGCGAAGGCCCCGGTGTTGTGCGGCGTGATATCGACTTTGCGCAAGCCTTCGTACGGGCGCAGCTTGTGTGGCGGTACCGGGGAGACCAGATCGCGCTCCATCCACAGCAGCTCCCAGTGGAAGAACACGTATCGTTTCCAGAGGGTGGCGAAGACGCGGCCGAGGCCTTTTTGACGAATGCGTTCGCGCAGTTTTTCGATAACACTCATGTTGCCCTCCGTGGCCGAGGCCCGGTGTAGTGGATGTTGCTTTTGTGGGTATAGATCACACCTGCAATGCCGTTTCGAAGCGCCATCTTCGCAAGTATTGCAAGTTATGTAGGTCGATCGAGTGCCGCGGCACCGCGCAGAAAGTCCTTGTTCAGATCGGCATAGGAAACCCGTGGAACGCCCGGCAGCCGCTGCTCTAGCACGCGGCTCAGGGATTCTCCGGGGTTGAGATAGGCATCACCGAAATCGCTCCCGAGCTGATTCGGGTGGGCAACGATTTCCAGCACGCCGTCGGTCGGCGCGGGGTCGTTGCGCAGATCCACCGGGGTACACACGTAGTCCGCCGTGGCCCCGGCCAGAGTCTGCAAGCGCCAGTTGAGCAAACCTTTGAACACGCGTTTCGGCAGACTGAGGTTCTGCCCCAGGTTGCGTGCCAGGCGAATCGGCACGCCTTGCCGGGCGGCAAACCGGGCGACGATTTCGCCGATCGGCCAGATGTTGTGCACGTGCTGATGCGAGTCGATGTGGCTCGGCCGCACGCCATGTTCGACACAGCTCTGCCACTGCGCGTGCAACTCCTCACGCACCGCATCGCGATCTTCGCGACTCAGCCACAGACTGTGGCGCGGCAGGCTCAGATCGAACACGCCGTAGCCATCGCAGAAGGTACGACTGCGCAGGATCGAAGTGCTTAACGGCCGGCCGTAAGTCAGGTTGAAGTGCAACCCGACCCGACCTTGTAGCGACGGATGCCGGGCCATTGCGCAGGCTGGTTCGAAGGCCGGCATGTTGGCCATGGCCGTGGCCGAACTGATGACCCCGGCCTGAAACGCCGCGAAGATCGTCGCGTTTTCGTTCGGGCTCAACCCGAAATCGTCAGCGTTGACTATGACTTGGCGAGGCATGATCGCCCTCCGTGGTGATGACGACAGGTGGGGTGGGCGATGCCGGTTTGGCTGCACGCCGCGCTCGCCATTGCTGCACCGTCGGTTTCAATCGATGCCAGAGCCGCAACCCCAGCCCCAGCAACATCCCGCTGGGGCGCCAGGAATAGAAACTCCAGCGCCAGTGTTCCAGTTGTCCGGTCATGCGTTCGTGCAGTTGGTGGCTGGAGTTTTCCAGACTGACCCGCGAGGCATCGATCCAGCGCCAGTGATCGTCCAGCCCCCAGCGAATCCACTCCTCCAGCAGCACCCGGCCGCTGCCCAGATCGGCGTATTGCGGCAGGAACGCGAGGTTGTAATCGTAGAGTCGGTCCTGTTCGAGCAGCCCGAGGCGATAGCTGATGCAACGTCCGTTGAGTTCCAGCGTCACCACCCGCACCAGTCCCTGGCCGGCGAGGGCGGTGAAGGCGCGTTCGATCCATTGCCGACTGCGTTCGCTGGCGAAAATCCCCACGCCTTCGTCGCCTTTCCAGCTCACCGCTTCGACTTCGCTGATCGCCTGCAACAGCGGACCCATGCTCAGCGCGTCGGGAGTGATGCGCCGCACCTGGGCGCCACACGCGGCAATCCGTTTGCGCGCCCGCCGCAGCTTGTAGCGCGGGTCACCGGAGACTTCCTGATGATCGGCGTCGCTGATCAGATGCACCGGCACCCGGCAACTGAGACGGCGTTCGCCTGTAGAACTGTGGGCCATCCATTCGGTGAGCACGCTTTCTTCACCCGCAGGCTCGGACAATTCGTTAAGTTGCAGCAGCGCGTGCGGCAGCTGTCGGTGGATCAGGCGCAAGGCTTCGCGCATGTCCTCGCCCTTGAGCAATGACAACAGCGCCAGCCGGTCCGCCAGCGGATGGCCCAAGTGGTGCAGCACGCGGAACGGCACTCCGGCAAAACGCTCGCGGCCCGCCACCAGCGGCAGGCACAGACGCAATTCTTCCGCTTCCCAACCGAGCAGGATGTGCAGGCGCTCACTCTCGTCGAGTGCCTGCTCGGCCGCGCACAACCAGCCCAGGTGGTTGAACGGCGTGTGGTCCGTCACTTGCAGGCGCAGCGCTTCATAGGCTGCTGCCGGGAAGTCGGCGGCGCACAGCGAAGTGCGCCATTCGAATCGTGCCGGCATAGGCTCAGACCGCCGTTGCTGTGACAGGTGGACGGGACGGTTTGCGCAGCGCATCCAGTCGCGAACCGCTGTAGCGGGTTTCGCGGTAGAAGCGCCAGCGACCGAACAGGGTGTAGACGTTCATGATCCGGCCTTGCTCGGTGTACCCCATGCGCAGGTGCAGTTTCAGCGCCGGGATGTTGTGGAACTCGCAGACGTCCACCACCTTGTCGCAGCCCTGGGCCGCCATGGCTTTCCACAGTTCCAGTTGCAGGTCCACCGACAGTTCGGTGCCCCAGTAGGAGCGGGTCAGCTCGCCGCCGAATTCGAAGAACTCGCCGGGTTTCACCGGGAACAGGCAGCCGTAGTAATGCCGGTCGAAGTAGTCCCGCGCGCTGCCCCAGATGAACGCCACGGCATCGCCCTGATCGTCCAGGTGCATGTGCCCGGTATGCCCTTCGTTGGCCAGCTCGGCCATGGTCCCGACGCGGTCGCCGAAGTAGCGGGCGAAGGCGCTGGCGTTGTCGGCGGTGATTTTTACCACTCGCAGTGGCGGATACGGTTTGAGGCTGTGCGGTGGCACCGGACTGACCAGATCGCGCTCCATCCACAGCAGTTCCTGATGGAAAAACACGTAGTGCTTCCACGCCTTGCCGAGGGTGGCGCGCAGGCCTTTTTGTTTGATGTGTTCGCTGAGTTTGCTGACGGTACCCATGTTCTGTACTCCGGCGTTATCGCAGGGCGAACGACTGTGGCGAGGGAGCTTGCTCCCGCTCGGCTGCGCAGCAGTCGCCAATGGGGTCGCAAGCATTGGGGCCGCTTCGCAGCCCAGCGGGAGCAAGCTCCCTCGCCACAATTTTGTTTTCGCCATGCATTGTCTGAAATTCGGGTTCATGACGCGCTCCAGCTCAGGGCGAACAGGGTTTCCCCTGGCAACTCGAAGCTGACGCGTCCGGCGCGACAGGCAAACGGCGCGTCGCGGCTGCGGTTGTCCGCGCCGAAGTAACGCAACGCACCGTTGTTCAGCGGGCACTTGGCGCCGCTCAGGTCGACACGCTGCAAACGCGTGCCCTTGTTCACACCGAGCAGGCCACGCTGGTCGTCGCCGGCCATCGCCAACACATCGACTTCAAAGCCATCGTTCTCCAGCCACAGCACCTTGTGCAGCCAGTGTTGTGCGATGAATTGCTGGGTCAGCCCCACCGGTTTCAGCTCGAAACGCTCAGCGCCCAAGACCCGGATCATGCCCTTGGGGTACTGCGGTTCATCGGCGGCCTGAAACCAGTTGAGCATCGTCAGCAAACCGTCCTGCGAGGCATTGATCACCACCGAGGCCCACCACAGCGAGGCGTAATGGGTCTCCTGATCGTAGGGGCTGAGGCTGGAGCCGCTGGACAGATTGGTCTGATCCAGCAACAAGGCCTTGCGCGGCTGGCCATGGGCGTCGAGGCCGACCAGTTCAGCGGCGCGGCGCACGCTGTCGCGGTAGACGCGGGTGGCGAGCAGGTCGCGGATCATCCATTCGTGCCACGCCAGCGCGTCGATCTGCTCGGCGGACTCGCCGAGCAAGCGCCGCGCCCAGTCGATGCCGCGCTTGTCGGCCGCGTTGTCGGCGAACGGCCCGTTGACCAGCCGTGAACTGGCCGGCATGGCGATGCGCACGCCGGCCTTGGCATTCGCCGGATCGCTGCGCACCTGTCTGGCCATGCTGGTGAAAATCGCCCGGTATTGCTCGAAACTCGAATAGTTGAGGTTCGGCTCGTCGGCAAAACCGATGTAGTGCGTGCCTTTGCCGCCGAGCGCTCGGGTGCCGGCGAGCCAGGCGTCGAGCCCGCCATTGCTTTGCACATCGGCGCGCAGATCGGCCTGACGCTGGCTGCCGGCGAGCAGGGTGATGTCCTGACGGATGCCGAAGCGCTCCTGATAAGCCAGACGAAACGCGTCTTCGAAGTGCGGATTCTTCGCCGTGACATCGACAAAACTGTAGTAACTGGCGGCGGTCGGTTTCAGCGCATCCAGCGCGGCATGGCTGGCGGCGGGCGGCATCACGTAGGGCAGGGCGATGCCCAGATCCGGGGTGCGCCCGAGGATTTTGTCGTGCAGGGCCAAGTGGATCTGGCCGGTCTCCTCGCGCACGGGTTTGAGTTGCTGCGGAGTCTGCGCAAACCGATTGGCCGTGCCGTCGAGCCAGAACGCCGCTTTGCCGCTGCCTTGCAGGCGCAGGCGCCAGACCTGTTCGCGCGCGCTGACCGGCAGCGCCAGTTGATCGAACTGCCAATAGGCGCGATAGGGTTTGAGCGCCAGCGTCAGTGGCCGGTCATCGCCAACCCGTTGTACCTGCAGCGCGTTGACCCCGCCATGAAACTTGCCGGCAAGCACCGCGTGTTCCCCCGGCGCGACCTTGAAATACAACTCGTCGCCGTTCTGCGTCTGCGCGCTGAAATGCACTTTGGCCGGCTCGAACAGCGCGACGGTGCGGTCGTCGTGCTCGACCCGGTAATTGCGGAAGCTGTAGCCGGGAATTTCCAGGCGATAGCTGGCGGCACCCGGCAGCAACGCCCAGCTCTGGGTGCCGCGGGTTTCGCTGGCCTTGATCAAGCGCTCGCCCTGCAATTTGCCCTGGCCGTCGAGCAGGTACAGATGCTCTTCGTTGGCATCGGCCTGCCACGCGGGTGTCCAGCGCACGGTCACGGTGTCCGGGCGATCGGTTTGCAGGTACAGGCTGCCGTCGCGGATCTCGCCCCAGCGCATCGACGCGGCAAAGGCGTCCAGCGACAGGCCGAGACCGAGCAGCAGGACCAGGCCTTTCATGCGGCCTTCCGTTGCAGCATTTGCCACATCGGCGTGATGTCGCTGGGCAGGATGATCAGGGTTTGCCAGAACGCCACGCCGCTCAAACGGCAGTACAACACCAGCATCGCCACGGTGACGGCGAGATAGGCAATGGACGAAGCCGCCGCAGCGCCGACGATCCCGTAGGCCGGAATCAACACCAGGTTCAGCGCCAGATTGAGCAGGGCACCGAGGCCCATCAGCAGCGATACCGTGCCGGGGCGGTTTTTCCCCAGCAGGTCCAGACGCAGGATGCTGGCGTAGCACAGGCCGAGCAGCCCCGGCAGCAACGCCAGCAGCGCCGGATACGCCGGTTGGTAGGCGATGCCGAACAGGGTGACGATCAGCCAGTTGCCGATCACTGCCATGCTCAGGCACGCAGCGAGCATCACCGTGGCGGTCAGGCGCAGGGCCAGCGGGGTGACCTTGTCCATGCCTTCGTCCTGTTGCAGCAGGCGCTTCATCAGCGGCGTGGTCACCGCTTCCGGGACGATCAGCAGCAGTTCGGCGGCAGCGCTGGCCATGGCGTAATGACCCAGCGCGGTGCTGCCGAGCAGGGCGCCGATGAACAGGTAGTCCGAGCGCAGAATCACTTGCTGGAACAGCAGATCCGGATGGCTGCGCGCGCTGTAGCGCAGCAGTTCCTTCTGGCTGGCGCGATCCCATTGCAACTGCAGCGGTTGCGCGCGTTTGAGCCAGACCCAACCGGCCAGCACCACCAGGCTGATCCCGGCCAGCCAACTGATCAGCGCGGCTTCCAGCGCTGCGCTTTTCCACATCCAGAACAGCGCGAGAAACAGCAGCAACGGCGCCAGCGATTCGGTCAGGCGCAAGGCGTTGAACGCGACGACGCCGCCGGAGGCGTTGTGCAGGGTCAGCAGGCCGCTTTTCAGCACGGTCAGCGGCACCGCCAGCAGCAACAGCCAGGCCAGCAGACCGAGCTGCACAGTCACATCCAGCTCACTGCCGAACTCACGCACCAGCGCCACCACCAGCAAGGTCAGCAGACCGGCGAGCAAGCAACCGAACACCAGCACCTGACTCAGCAGCAGCCCCATCGGCCGTTGCTTGGCGGCCTGATAGCCGACGGCTGAATTCAACCCGCCACTGGTGGCGGCGCTGATCAGGTCGGGCAAGGTGCTGAGCAGCGCAAACAGCCCCCGTTCACTCGGCCCGAGGATCCGCGCCAGCAACACGTTGCGCAGCAGACGCAGGGCGATCATCGCCAGTTTGGTGCCCATGCTCAGTGCCAGATGCCTGAGATAGTGGCTGCGGCTCATGGCCGGTTGCCACGAAAGATGCGCCACGACAGCAGCTCAGGATTACGCGCGGTGCGCTGGCTGACACCGAAACGCGGCAGGTTCAGCGGATCGCCTTCGCCGCGATAGATGCCGGTGCCAGTGCCGAGGGCGAGCGGATAGTCGTGCGCGGCAATCTGCTTGCGCACCCGTTCGTCGTTGTTGCCGTTGGGGTAGCAGTACACCGGCAGCGGCCGGTTGCAGCCGTTGTTCAAGGCTTCACGGCTGCGGCTGATTTCTTCGCTCAGGCGCACATCGTCCAGTTCGGTGAGGATTTTATGGCTGGCGCCGTGCGGGCCGAAGCGCACCAGTCCCGAGGCCTCCAGCGCGCGTACCTGATGCCAGTCCAGCGCTTGCGGCAACGATTCCGGCGGACATTCGTCAGTCAGGCGTTCGAGCATCTGCGGTTCGAGGCTCTTCAGGCTTTGCAGGTAATGCAGCAGCGACAGGCTGCGGCGATCGACGTCAATGTCGTCGACCAGCACCGGCACCGGGTGATGAATCGCGTGCAGGCATTCGATCAAGTGCAGGCGGGTCTTTTCGCCATGGCTGCCCCACAGGGTTTCGCCGAGGCTTTCCCACCAGAAGCGCTGACGGCTGCCGATGAAATCGGTGGAGAGGAAAATGCTCGCCGGCACCTGATGCTTCTGCAGCAGCGGGAAGGCGTTGACTGCGTTGTCGCGCCAGCCGTCGTCGAAGGTCAGCGCCACCCGTGGGCGCTCGTCGCGCGCTGAGCCGGGCGTCAGGATATCCATCAGCGGTACACAATCGAAATGCCGACGCAGCCACACCAGCAGGTGATCGAACGCCTTGGGGCCGACGCACAGTTCATTGCGGTGCGGCAGGTCGGCGGCGCGGTCGTTGTCCAGCACCCGGTGCAACATCAGGATCACCCCGGCACCGTGCAACTGGTTTCGTCCTACGGGCGAATTGAGGTAAAGCCAGCCGCTGGTACGTTTTATCAATTGTTTGATCGCCATGGCTTCGGTCCTCTCAACGGTTTTGTTCAGGGTTCCACTGGGCGTAACGGTGGCCGCGCAGGAATTGCCACAGGCCGATGCTCATGCCTGCCAGCGTCACCAGCAGGAATGCCGCAAGGCGGAACGGTTTGGGTAACCGGTGTTGTGAATCCAGCAGTCCGGCAATCGCCACGGCGTAGCCGAACAGTTGGGCGATCAGGGCCAGTCGATAGAAACCGTGGTCGTCCCACAGCCAGAAGTTGCTCAGCAGCAACGGCAGCAGGAGGATCGGTGCCAGACGCCGGATCAGCTTGTGGCTGATCAGCGCAATCGAATACAGGCCATGTTTGAGTGGGTTGAGCAGCTCACTGCGCTGGGCGAGGCTTTGCAGGCCACCGACGGTGACGCGTTGACGGCGGCGGAATTGTTTGTCCGCTTCGTCGACACCGTGGTCGATCACTTGCGCCTCGGGCACGTACACAATGCGCTTGAATGCCACCGGTGCACAGGTGCTGAGAAAGAAGTCGTCATTGACCTCCGCCGGCACGTTCTGGAACAGCTCGCGGCGCAGGGCGAGCAGGGCGCCGTCGGCCGAGACCATGCAGCCGGTGCGGTTCTCCACCCGGCGCAGCCAGCCTTCGTAGTGGCGGTACAGACTGTCGCCGACGCTCAGGCCGCCGCCCGTCACCGGAATCACCATGTGCCCGGCGCAGGCGCCGACATTCGGGTCACTGAGTGGCGCGAGCAGGTAGCCGAGGGTTTCCCGCGACCACTGGTTGTCGGCATCGGTGAACACCAGAATATCGCCGGTGGCCAGGGCCACGCCGGCATTCAGCGTCGCCGCTTTACCCAGGCGCGGCAGATCGAGCACGGTGATGCGCGGATCGATCACTTTGTGCGCGCAGGCCACGGTGTCGTCGGTCGAACCGTCGCTGGCGAGAATGATCTGCAACGCGGCCGGCTGATAGTCCTGCGCCAGCAGCGTGCGCAACTTGTGCTCGATGTGCCGCGCCTCGTTGTGCGCGGCGATCACGATGCTGATGTTCAGCGGTGGCGCCGGGCTGTGGCGCCACGCCGGGAACAGCGGCGCCAGCACGGTCAGCAGCAGCGGGTAGCCGAGGTAGGCGTACACCGGCAGCAGCAGGCACAGCCAGAAAATGAATTCAGCCACGGGCAGGCCTCCTGGCGTTCCAATGACACACACTGAGAATGAGCGCCGCCCCGGCCAGGTGCAGACGCACCCAGTGCAGGCCCCACAGTTGCAGGGTCAGGCCAATGTCGCGATGGCGTGAACTCTGGCGAATGCTCAGCACCAGCGCCGGAATCAGGGTCAGCATCACCATGACCGCTGCGTGATGCGGAAAGCCGTTGAGCAGCGCAGAAATTGCCAGCAAGTCCAGCAGCCATGCCATCAGCGACAGCAGCGGAAAGCGCAGCAGACGCAGGCTGAAGCCGTGGGTGCGCAACAGTTGCAGATGACTGCCCTGACGCCACATTTCCTTGCCCATCCACTCACGCCAGTTCATCTCGTAGCCCCAGTGCAGGGCCACGTTGTTGTTCACCGACAACAGGCGCGCGCCTTGTTCGCTCAGGCGCAGGGTGAATTCCTTGTCTTCGCCGGTGCGCAGGTGTTCGTCGAAGCCGCCGACCTTCTCGAACCAGCGCCGACGCATCAGCAAGTTGGAGCTGGGCAGCCAGTCCACTGTGTGCGACGCCTGCCCGGAAGTGCGCAGCGTGCGCCGTTGCCAGGCCGTCGCGTACCACGGCGCAGCGGCGGGAGTGTGCAGATCCAGACCAAACACATCGGCCTGACCACTTTCCTCCAGTTCGAACAGTGGCCTGAGCCAGTCTTCGGGCATTTCGACGTCGGCATCGATGAACGCCAGCCACTCGCCGCTTGCCAGCAGGACACCGCGATTGCGCAGCGCACCGATCAGCAGCCCAGGCAGCACCAGCACCTGCGCACCGAACTGCCGGGCAATGTGCGGGCCGTCATCGCTCGAGCCGTTGTCGACCACGATCAGCTCGCACTCGACATTGGCGGCGTGCGCGGCTTTCTGCGCCGCCAGCAGTGTGCGGCCGATGTGCCGGGCCTCGTTGTACATCGGGATGATGATGCTGATGCGGCTCATGTTCTGGCCTCGGTCAGTGGCGCTTGCTCGGCCTTGAGGCGCAGGACGCTGGTCAGCGCGAGCATGATCCACACGTACTTCTGGTTCGGTGCGCTGAGGAACATCAGGAACAGGGTCAACGACAGGAAACTCACACCGAGGTGGGTCATCAGATCCGCCTGTTGCCAGTCGCGCCGCAGCATCCACGCGGCGCGGGCGCGGATCAGGTTGTACAGGCCCAGGCCGAGCATGCCGACGAACAACAGGCCGGCGGGAATCCCCAGTTCACTGAAGATTTCCAGGTAGGTGTTGTGCGCACGGCGGTACAGGTCGCCGATCTTGCGGTTGGCGGAAAATGCCTTGGCATAGCCGGTGGTCGCGTAGTGCAGCGGGAAGGTGCCGGGGCCGGAGCCGAGCAGCGGACTCTCGCGGATCATCTGCCCGCCGACCACGATGTACGAGGCACGGCGGCCGAGGGATTCGTCGTCGTGGCCCTTGGCGCCGGCGCTCAACACGCTCAGGGACTGAATGCGCGCGATGTAACCGGCGGGCATCGCGTAGATCGCCAGCGGAATCACGATCGCTGCGCCGAGCATGGCGAAACCCAGGTGCCGTGGGCGAATCCGGGTCAGTTGCGCGCGGTAGTGCCAGCAGCCGATCAACAGACTCAAGGCCACCACCACCAGCCCGGAGCGCGATTCGGTCTTGGTCATGCCGCCGAGCAGCAGCACGCAGCAAGCGCCCCAGAACAAGCGGTGCAACAGGTTCGGGCCGCGAATCACCAGCAGCAGGGCCAGCGGAATGGCGAAGGCGATCAGCAGGGCAAAGGCGTTGGGGTCTTCGAGCAGCCCGGCGGCGCGGCCCTGATCCTGGAATTTGGTCGAAAACATCGCCATGGCGCAGGTGGCGCTGACGCTCAGGGTCACCAGTCTGGAAAACAGGTCGAGGTTCAATTCGCGACCGATCAGCAGGGTGATGACAAACAGGATCAGGCCGACGCTCAGCTCACGCAGATGCCCCAGCGACATACCCATGTCATCGGTATTGAGCAGGCTGAGGAAATACAGGACTAGAAACCACAGCAGAAACCGCCAGATATTGCTGCGCAGGCGCTCGGAGGGAATCTGATGCATGGCCAGTTGCAGCATCAGGATCACCGCCAGCGAGGCACCGATCAGTTTGCTCCCGGACAGCGAACTGTCCTTGAAGAAGCCTTCGAACGGCACCAGCGCGGCGATGCCCAGCAGGCCCCAGGTCGGCTTGCGGTACAACACCGAGAAACCCACCAGAGCAATGACGGCGCCCGGTGCCAGAAACGGATAAGGGCTGGCGAGCAGACCGATGCACACCAGACCGAGCAGCGTGACGATCGAGAGCGGGAAAATCATGCGCGTGCCTCCCGTGCCGTGCGGATGTACAGCTGCGACCAGCGTTCGGCCAAAGCCTTGAGGTCGTAGCGATCCTGTTGCGTACGCTTTGCGTTGTCGCACAAATGCCGGGCCAGCTTCGGCTCGCTCAGCAGGTTGTCGAGCTGGCGGGCGAGGGCAGAGCTGTCGGCGGGTGCCGCCAGCAGGCCGTTATTGCGGTGTTCGAGCACGTCGGGAATGCCACCAACCGCGAAAGCCACCACCGGCACGCCGGCCTGCATCGCTTCCAGCAGAATCATCGGTGTGCCTTCGGTGCGCGAGCTGATCACCAGCGCATCCAGTTGCTGCCACCACGGTTGCATGGCGGTCTGGTAACCGGGCAGGCGAATCCGTTGGGTCAATCCGGCGGCGTCGATGCGTGTTTGCAGCGCTTCACGTTCCGGGCCGTCGCCGAGCATCACCGCGTCCAGTTGCGGGTGCTGGTGACACAGCGGAATCAGTGCATCGAGAAACAGATCCGGGCCTTTCTCGCTGCTCAAACGCCCGACGTAACCGGCGAGCCAGCGCTGGCGGTCAACGGTGCTGACCAGCGCGGCGGCGGCCGGTAAACCGTTGGGGATCACTTGCAGTTTTTCCGCCTGCACGCTGGCCTGACGATGCAGCACGGCGATGCTCTCGGCCACGCACACCACCCGGTCCACCGAAGCGGTGCGGCACAACTGCAGACTCAGCCAGGTGTAGAACTTCTGCTTGCGGCTGCGCGGGGTGAAGCCGTGTTGGGTGATGACCAGTGGCAGACGCAACAGCGTCGCCCCGACCCAACCGAACAACAGCCCTTTGAAGTTGTGGGTGTTGATCAGCGGTTGCTCGCTGCGCCGGGCACGTAGATGGCGCATCAACTCGCCCAGCCCGGAGCAGCCACGACAGTCCACCCCGGCCTCGCGAAAGCGCGCGATCAAGGCGGGTGGTGCATCGAGACACAGCACCTGGTGCTGCCCCGGTGTCGCCAGGCAGTGATCGAGCAACATGCGCTCGGCCCCATAGAAGCCGCCGCTGCTGAGCAAATGAATGATCGGCAGCGCGGCATTCGGGGTGGACGGCGTGTTCAATTGCGCACCCAGTGCACGAAGCTTGGCACGGTCCAGTTCTTGTGCGGATTGCGTGGCAGAACGTTTTCGTCGTTGATCACCAGCAACACCGGCAGACCCAGTTCGTGGGTGATTTGCGCCGGATGTTTGAAACGGTGATCGAAGAACTCACGCACATAGACCAAGGCAATCGCCAGCAGCAGTCCGGTGAACAGCCCGAACGGGATGATCAGCAGCGGTTTGGGGAACGCCGGCTCGGTCGGTTCGAACGGCGGGCTCAGCACCTTGGCGTTCGACAGGTCATCGTTGAGTGAACCGGCGGTGCTGCTTTCGGCAAAGCGTTGCGCGTAGGTCGAGAACGCCGTGTGCAGTGCGTCGATTTCAGTGTCCATCTGCCGCAGCTTGCTCTGGGTCTGCTGCAAGGTGTGGATGCGGTTCTTGAAGTCGGCGATGCGCGCGGTTTTCTGATCGATCACCTGTTGCACCACGGCCAGGTCGTTGGTGCGTTCCTGAATGCGGTTGCTCACCACTTTGAGGAACTGCTGACGGGTGCGGGCGATCTGCTCGCGGGTCAGCAGCATCGGCTCGCTGCCGGGCTGGAACACCGCGAGGTCATTCATGTAGCGGCTGACCTGGGTGGTCAGTTGCTCGCCCAACTGTTTGACTTCCCGATCCTCGAACGCCACGTTGTCGACGGTGGTGGTGAAGGTGTAGGGGAAGGTGTAGTCGTTGAGTTTGTTGGTGCTGGCGGCGGCCAATGCGGTTTTCAGGTATTCAAGCCAGCGCTGGCTCTGCAACAGGCGATCCTGGTACAGGTTCAGCGCTTGCTCTTCGGTGTTGATCGCGTTCAGGCGAAAGGTGATTTCTTCCTTCGGATCGGACGAGCCGACGCTTTCCAGCAGCGCCTGGCGATTGCCCTCCAGTCCATCGAGACGCACCTGATACAGGTGCTTCTTGGTTTCGTAGAAGGATTGCGGCAGGTCGATCGATTGCAGCGCCTGACGGCTCACCAGATAGTTCTGCAGCAGGGTGGCGACAAACGTCGTGCCTTGATGCGGATCGGGGAAGCTGTAGACGATCGAGATCACGTTGGAGCCGGGCAGGGTCTCGATCTTCAGGCTGTCGAGGGCCTGTTGAGTGAGGCCGTCGAGCACGGTGTCGCGCACCGGATCGGTCTCCAGCCCGAGCATGTTGCGCAGCGGGTTGATCACGTATTGGCGCAGGGGTGAGGTGACATAACGGCGGAACGGATCGCCGACCAGTTTGGCGAACATGCCGACCGGTGGGCTGTATTCGCCCTTGTCGCGCAACTCACTGATGGTCTGCCGGATCAACGCGGGCGAGCGCAGGATATTGCTCTCGGTTTCCATGTCCGCCAGCGACGGCGGAATGAAGGTGGCGTTATCGACCGTCAGTGACGTGGTGGCGTCACCCTGGGAGAGTTTTTTCGACTGCACGATCACCTGGGCGGTGATATCGAAGCTCTGTTTGAGCACCAGCGGCAGTACCAACGCGATGACTGCAAAGATCAGGAAGACCCGTTTCACCAGTTGCTTGTTGGCGAAGAAGATCCTGAAGAACTCATGCAGGTAGTTTTCCTTTGGATTCATGATCGGTCACCTGAGAGTCGGTTAGTTGCTGCTGTTGTCGTTCTTGTTGTCGAGGCGATAGCTGAAACTCATGCCCACGCCCTGGAACAGCACCACGTCCGCCAATTGCCGCGCGAGCTCGCCGGCACTGGCCAGTTTGGTTTTGGGCACGTAGAGCATGTCGTCCGGTTGCAGATAGGCGATTTGCGAAGCGTCGCCGGACAGGGCTTTCTCGACGTCGTAATGCACCGCCTGCACCTGATTGCCGTTGCGGCGCATGATCACCACCGAGTCGAGGCGCGCCTTGATGTTGGTGCCACGGGCCAGGGTCAATGCTTCAAGTACCGAGACCGGGCGACGAATCGGATAGGAACCCGGCTGGCCGACTTCACCCAGCACATAGATCTCGTTGCCGGCGGTGGATTTGAGCATCACATCGACGCTCATCCGACCTGGCAGTTGTGCGTACTTCTGGTTGAGGAAGGTTTCCAGCTGGTTGATGGTCATGCCTTGCAGTGGCACCGCGCCGATTTCCGGAAAACTCGCATAACCGTCGTTGCCCACGGTGATCTCACGGCTCATACCGGTGGCGGGATGGTTGAGGGCACTTTTGAGGTTCTGCTCATTGGTCAGCGGACTGATGACCTGCACCGTCAGCAGATTGCGGTTGGGCTGGAACAGCTGTTTGCGCTGGTAGGCACGCTGGATTTCTTCGCGCGCTTCGTCGCCGGTCAGCCCGGCGATTTTCACCGAGGTGTTGGCGCCCGGCAGGTTGATGGTGCCGTCAGGCAGCACCAACTGGTTGCCGTTGAGCTGGCTGGCCGCGGTGAAGTTCAGGCCGATCTGGTCACCCGATTGCACGCGGTAGGCGTCCGAACCGCTGGTGCTGATGTGGAAGATCACGTCCAGCACATCTTGCGGGCGCAACGTCTGTTCGATCTTCGGCATATCGGTGGCCTGGGCGTTGGCCGGGGTGGCGGTGAGAATATTCACCGGCATGGTCTGGGTCTCGGAATTGCTGGAGCAGCCTGCAAGCGGCAGCATCAGCAGAACAAGTATCTTGGCGTTCATGGCGTCATCCTTCGCGTTTGCTTACAGGTTTTTGTAAAGCCATTTGGGCATGTAGTACTTGCGCCGGTTGAAGACGCTGCCAACCACTTTTGCTCCGGCCTGGGTCAGGCGTTGCACGGCGGCCTGGGCGACTTCCCAGCGCGTGTCCTCGGCGCGTACCACGAACACCACGCCATCGACCTGGGTGGCGAGTACCAGCGTGTCGGCGGCGGAGTACACCGCGTCACCATCGATCACCACAAAGCGGTACTGGCTGCCCAGTTGATCGAGCAACGGGCTCAGGCGCTCGGCAGTCAGGTGCTCCAGCGTGCGGATCGGCCGACCGTTGGGCAGGACATGGAACGGCAGGCTCGACACCTGCACCACGCAGTCCTGCAACAGCGGCGGGTTGTCCGGGTTGAACAGCAGATCGCGCAGGCCGCGCTCCTTGCTCAGGTTCAACTGTTGGGTGAGGTTGCTCGCCGACTGGCTGGCGTCGACCAGCAGCACCTGGCCGCTGCTCATCTGCGCCAGTTGGCTGGCCAGCGCCAGCGCACTGGTGGTGGTGCCGGCACCAGGGTTGGCGGCGGTCAGGAACAGGATCCGCAGATCCAGATCCAGCACGGTCGAAATCAGGTTCGATTCGCTGGGGTTGGCAATGCTCAGGCTTTTGTTGGTTGAACCGTCCATTAGCTTGCTCCGTGGCCGCTGAATACTTTGAAGGGGGTTTTCAACAGGATCTTCAGATCAAGCAAAAGGCTTTGCTCGGCGATGTAGCTGAGGTCCAACTCAACGCGCTGGTCGAAGTCGATGTTGCTGCGCCCGGAGATCTGCCACAGACCGGTCATGCCGGGGTAGATGCTCAGGCGCGCGAGATGGCTGTCCTTGTAGCGGTAAGCGTTGAACGAGGTCGGACGCGGGCCGACCAGGCGCATGTCACCGCTCACCACATTGAACAGATTGGGCAGTTCGTCGAGGCTGGTGCGCCGCAGGAAACCGCCGATCCCGGTGATGCGCGGGTCCTTGTCGATCTTGAAATCGATGGCGTCGACCCCGTGCTTGTTGAGGTGGCGCAGCGATTCCTTCAGTTCTTCGGCGTTGCAGACCATGGTGCGGAACTTGTACATGCCGAACGTGCGGCCGCGATAGCCGGTGCGTTTTTGCACGAACATCACCGGTCCCGGGCTGGTGAATTTGATGGTCAGTGCCAGGCCCAGCAGCAGCGGCGAAAACACCACCAGGATCATCAGCGCACCGAAGCAGGCCAGCACCCGGTTGGTGCGTGACAGCGTCCATGGCCGGCCACCGTCGCGACCGGTCAACCAGCCACGACCCTGCCTGTGGATGGCGGTATCCAGGCGCATTCGGTGTTCGGGATCCATGCGCTTGTCACGACGCATCTGATTGATCGGTACACCTTGTTCATGTCCAGTCATGAGAACCTCCGCTGAAGTTCAGCCGCGAGCGGCGCGTGGGCGACAGGCAGTGGGGTAGTAGTCGCGAAACCAGGCGATGAAACGCCCCAGGCCTTCATCCAGCTCGATCCGGGGCTGGAACCCGGTGGCCTGGGCCAGATCATCGGTTTCGGCACAGGTGTTGAGCACATCGCCCGGTTGCAGGGGCAAGAGCTCGACAATGGCTTTCTGGCCGAGGTGTTTTTCCATCAACGCCAGGTAGGTTTTCAGTTCCACCGGATGGTGGCCGCCGATGTTGAACAGGCACCACGGGGCCATGCTGCTGCCGGCATCGGGGTGTTCGCGATCCCACTCCGGGTGGTTGTGCGGCGGATGGTCGGTGAGCCGGGCGATGCTTTCGACGATGTCGTCGATGTAGGTGAAATCGCGCTGGTGCTCGCCGTAGTTGAACAGTTTCAGCGGGGTGCCTTCGGTGATCGCCCGGGCGAACTGAATCGGCGACATGTCTGGCCGACCCCATGGCCCGTACACGGTGAAAAAGCGCAGCCCGGTGCTTGGGATGCCGAACAGATGGCTGTAGCTGTGAGCCATCAGCTCGTTGGCTTTTTTGGTCGCGGCGTACAGCGACAGTGGGTGATTCACACCGTCATGCACCGAATAAGGCGTGTGCTGGTTGGCGCCGTAGACCGAGCTCGACGAGGCGTAGATCAGGTGCTCCACCGGATGATGCCGGCAGCCTTCGAGAATATTCAGGAAACCGCTGAGGTTGCTGTCGAGGTAGGCCTTTGGGTTTTCCAGCGAGTAACGTACGCCGGCCTGCGCCGCGAGGTGGATCACCACTTGCGGTTGCTCGCGGACAAACAGCGCTTCAATCGCCGCGGCATCGGCCAGATCAATCCGCGCGATCGGGAAATGCCCGACCTGATTACGTATCCATTGCACCCGATCGTGTTTCAGCTGCGGGTCGTAGTAGCCGTTGAAGTTATCCAGGCCGACCACCGCATGCCCGTCGCGCATCAGCCGCAACACGCAATGGGCGCCAATGAAGCCGGCTGCGCCGGTGACCAGGATTTTCATGGGCGCAATCCTTCCGGCGTAATGTGGCGCAGGCCGATACCGCTGTAATGCAGGCCGGCCGCCGCTACGTGTTCCGGGTTGTAGAGGTTGCGACCGTCGACGATCACCTTCGAACGCAGCTTGCTCGCCAGCAGCTCGAAATCCACCACGCGAAAATTTTTCCATTCGGTGCAGATCACCAGCGCATCGGCATCTTCCAGGGTGTCGTCGCGAGTGGCGCACAGATGCAGGTCGTTGCGATAGCCGTAGAGGCGCCGGCATTCGGACATGGCTTCCGGATCATAGGCCTGCACGCTGGCGCCTTCGGCCCACAGTGCGTCCATCAGGTAGCGGCTGGGCGCTTCGCGCATGTCATCGGTATTGGGTTTGAACGCCAGGCCCCAGATCGCGATCGACTTGCCGGCCAGACCCTGCGGAAACTGCGCCTTGAGTTTGCTGAACAGAATGTGCCGCTGACTGTCATTGACGTCGGTGACGCTGCGCAGCAGTTTCAGCGGCATGCCGTTGTGTTCGGCGGTGTGCAACAGGGCACGCAGATCCTTGGGGAAGCACGAACCGCCGAAGCCGCAACCGGGGTAGATGAAGTGGTAGCCGATGCGCGGGTCGGAGCCGATGCCTTTGCGCACGGCTTCGATGTCGGCGCCCAGCAGTTCGGTGAGGTTGGCCAGTTCGTTCATGAAGCTGATACGCGTGGCGAGCATTGCATTGGCCGCGTACTTGGTCAGCTCGGCGCTGCGGTTGTCCATGAACATCAGTTTTTCGTGGTTGCGGCAGAACGGCGCGTACAGCTCGCTCATCTGCTCGCGGGCTGCGTCATCGCGGGTGCCGACGATGATCCGGTCCGGACGCATGCAATCGGCGAGGGCGCTGCCTTCCTTGAGGAATTCGGGGTTGGACACCACCCGTACCTTCAGGCTGCTGCGGCCACGGCGTTGCAGCTCTTCGTTGGCCTTGGCGGCAACCTGGTCCGCCGTGCCGACCGGCACCGTGGACTTGATGATCAGGGTGCGATCAGCCTCCATGTGCGAGGCGATCTGCCGGGCCACGTTCAGCACATGGCTGAGGTCGGCGGAACCGTCCTCATCGGCCGGCGTGCCCACGGCGATGAAAATCAGTTCGGCATGTTCTACCGCGTCGCTGGCCTGGGTACTGAACAGCAGACGCCCGGCCTTGATGTTTTCTTCCAGCGCAGCGGATAACCCCGGCTCACTAATAGGCGGCACGGCTTGTTGCAGTTGTTTAATCTTGTTGGGGTCAATATCAACGCATAAAACCCGATGCCCTACATCTGCAAGTGCGGCGGCTTGAATTAATCCGACGTAGCCGGTGCCAAATACGCTCACGTCCATCTGCGCACCCTCGATAGAGCGAAAAGAAGAAGTTCGGAAGAAGACTGTAAAAGGGGTATAGCGCAGGGTTTGGAAAGCGTGTCAGCAAAATGACATGTTGCACCTGTATAACACTTGAGCGCTTTTTGGCGATTGGCCATCAAGTCATTGCTGCGATTGGATTTGTTGTTTTTCTGCAGATTTGTTCAGATTTAAAATAAGCGATAAACGGTTGTAAGTCTTTAATTTAAAGGCTTCTAGCGTTTTGCGTGTGTCAGATTTGAGTCACCGGTTTTTTGACGCTTTCTAAAGAAAACAGTCAATTCTTGCGCTTTGATGGCTGGGTGCTAGTGTCAGGTTCTGACCGACAAACCTTTGACTCTCTGCCGTTTTGCACGAGCGGTATCGCCATGTTCAGATATGCCAAAGAATTACTTTTGATTGTTTATTTGCTGCTTTATTCCGAATATTACATTGAGCGGTTAAATGCTATCGGTGTCGGTTTTGCTGTACTTCTTTTTGGCGCGATGTTTTTGGCGCTTACTTTAGCGTTATATCTTACGGCTTATATTCGTCAGGCTCTCATTCGCCACTTGTTCGCAATAACACTGTTTGTCTCAGCGGTGTTTTTTGATGTCTATACCCGGGTCACCGCGGATTACCTGAGCTACAGCAGCTTTGTGTCGCTGGTGTACTCTGGCGGCTTCATCCAGGAAGCTGCCTACCAGTATCGCGATGCGATCATTCATGGCGCGCTCAGCGGGCTGCTGTTGCTGTTCGGTATCGGTCTCAAGCCGCGTCATGCACTGGTGGTGCCCAATGCGTTGCGCGTGGCAGCGCCGGTATGTGGCGTGTTGCTGTTGAGTACGGTGTTGTTCCTGCGGGCGGGCGAGGGCGCGCGCGGTTTGCCGATCATGTACACGCCGCTGGCCTATCTGAACCTGTTCGCCTATGAAGCGCTGCACAACACAGTCGGCCCGCGTGAGCCGGTGACGTTGGCGCGCAACACCGTGGCGATCAATCACGACATCGTGCTGATCATCGACGAAAGCATTTCCGGCAATTACCTGGACATCAACGCGCCGTTCGGGGTGCACAGCAACCTCAAGCAGGCGCATCCGGGTGTCGACATCTTCAATTACGGCTACGCCGCGTCCATCGCCAACTGCAGCGCCGACACCAACGTCACCCTGCGCTACGGCGGTACCCGCGCCGATTACACGCGGATCAACAGCACGCTGCCGTCGATCTGGCAGTACGCGAAAAAAGCCGGGTTGCGTACGGTGTACATCGACGCCCAGCGCACCGGCGGCAATTTGCAGAACCTGATGACCGACACCGAAAAAAAGGACATCGACGAATTCGTCCAGTTTGACCAGACCAGCGTGCGTGATCGCGACATGGCCGCCGCCGCGAAGCTGATCGAACTGCTCAACGATGATCAGCCGGAGTTGGTGGTGATCAACAAGGTCGGCGCGCATTTCCCGGTGCACGACAAATACCCCGACGCCTTCATGGCCTACCGTCCGACCTTGCCGCGCGGGCAATTCACCGAAGTGGCGGATACCGGTAAGCGCGACGGTTTCAACGGCCAGCCGGATGACTGGGTGCTGTACCGCAACGCCTACAAGAACACCGTGCTGTGGAACGTCGGCGAGTTTTTCGCCCGGGTCTTTGCCCAGGCCAATTTGCACAATGCACTGCTGATCTACACCTCCGATCACGGCCAGGACCTGCATGAGCGCGGCAATCCCGGGCTCAACACCCACTGCGGCGGCGATCCGGTCGAGGAAGAAGGGCTGGTGCCGCTGGTGGTGATTCAGGGCGATCAGGTGCACGGCCCGGACTGGGCGCAGGCATTGGCGCAGAACAAGGATCGCTCCAGCCACTACAACATTTTCCCGACGCTGTTGCAGTTGATGGGTTACGACCTGGCGGGTATCGAGGCGGTATATGGCAAACCGCTGACGCTGCCGACGGCGGACGATTTCACCTTCAACTATCGCTTCAATGCGCGGTTGGGGGCCAAGCCTGAGTGGAAGCACATTGATCTGAAGACGATTGTCACGCCGGGGGAGGCGGCGACCAGTGTGGCAACCGGGCAGTGACACTTGTGTCGGGTTAACTGGCCTCATCGCTGGCAAGCCAGCTCCCACAGTGTTTCAGGGTGAACCCGGTATTTGTGGACAACCTCAACCCCTGTAGGAGCTTGCCTGCAAGCGATGGGGCCAGTTCAAACACCACTGATCTTATGAGGCCGCTATCCGCTATCCTTGCCCCACACTGACCCAGCGGATGGCGGCATGCTTCAGGTTCAAGGCGTCTTCAAAAGTTACCTCACCCCCCAAGGCCCGCTCCCGGTGCTGCAAGGCGTCGACCTGACGCTAGAACCCGGCAGCAGTCTGGCGCTGATGGGCGAATCCGGCAGCGGCAAAAGCACCTTGCTGCACCTGATCGCCGGCCTCGACAAGGTCGATCGCGGCAGCATCCACAGCGGCGAGCATCGGCTGGAGCAGATGAACGAGGCGCAACTGGCCGACTGGCGTCGCACCGAAATCGGTCTGGTGTTCCAGCAGTTCAACCTGATCGGCAGTCTGCGGGTCGAGGACAATCTGGCGTTTCAGGCGCGTCTGGCCGGACGGCATGAGCCGCGCTGGCAGGCGCATCTGGTGCAGCGTCTGGGCCTGGGCGATTTGCTCACGCGTTATCCCGAGCAGTTGTCGGGCGGCCAGCAACAGCGGGTTGCGCTGGCCCGGGCCTTGGCATCACGGCCAAAATTGCTGCTCGCCGACGAGCCCACCGGCAGCCTTGACGAGGCCACCAGTGATGAAGTGCTGCGTCTGTTGCTGGAGCTGCTTGATGACACGCCGACCACCCTGCTGATGGTCACGCACAGCCCGCGCGTGGCGGCACGCCTGGCGCGGCGCGTGGTGTTGTCCAACGGCCATCTGACGTGAACGTTTTCTGGCAAACCCTGCGCGCGCTGCTCAGTCATTGGCGGCGGCACCCGGTGCAGTTTTTCAGTGTGCTGACCGGGTTGTGGCTGGCGACCAGTCTGCTGACCGGGGTCGAGGCACTGAACAGTCAGGCCCGCGACAGTTACGCCCGAGCCAGTCAGATGATTGGAGGCGAACCGCAGGCCAGTCTTGTTGCGCCCGGTGGTGCGACGTTTACCCAGCAGTGGTTCATTGAGCTACGCCGCGCGGGCTGGCCAGTCTCGCCGCTGCTGCAAGGCCGGCTGATGCTCAAGGATCACCAGGAGCAGCGGCTGCAACTGATGGGCATCGAACCGGTGTCGCTGCCGACGGACGCTGCGGTGGCCGGGCAGGCGATGCCGATCGAGCGCATCGTCGAGTTCTTCTCACCGCCGGGCAGCACGTGGATTTCCCCGGAAACTTTACAGGCCTTGAGCCTCAGCGAAGGCGCCACGCCGCAAACCGCCAACGGTCAGACCCTGCCGCCGCTGCACGCACAAAAGGACATGGCGCCGGGCGTGTTGCTGGTGGACATCGGTGTCGCGCAAACCCTGCTCGAACAGCCCGGACAACTGTCACGCCTGTTATTGCCCAAGGATTTTCATGCTGAGCTACCGCCGGCGTTCAATGGTCGGTTGCAGCTTAAAAGCAGCGCCGAGGAAAACAATCTTTCGCGCCTGACCGAGAGCTTTCACCTCAACCTCGATGCCTTGGGCTTTCTCTCTTTTCTGGTCGGGCTGTTTATCGTGCACGCGGCCATCGGTCTGGCGCTGGAACAGCGTCGTGGCCTGCTGCGCACGTTGCGCGCCTGCGGGGTCAGTGCGCGGATGTTGATCGGCTGTCTGATCGTCGAACTCGGTGTGCTGGCGTTGGTTGGCGGGGTGTTCGGGGTCATCAGCGGATACTGGCTGGCGAGCGCGTTGCTGCCGGATGTCGCCGCCAGTCTGCGCGGTCTGTACGGCGCGGAAGTGGCGGGCCAGCTGCGCCTGAGTCCGTGGTGGTGGTTCAGCGGTATCGGTTTGAGCCTGTTCGGCGCGTTGCTGGCCGGCGCCAACAGTCTGTTGCGTGCGGCACGACTGCCGCTGTTGGCGGTGGCGGATCCGCAGGCCTGGCATCTGCAACATGCGCGCTGGTTGCGACGTCAGGGTTGGCTGGCGGCGCTGCTGGGCCTGATCGCGCTGTTGGCATTGCTGTTCGGTGACAGTCTCGGTAGCGGGTTTGTGTTGATGGCCGGGTTGCTGCTCGGCGCCGCGCTGGCGTTGCCGGTGGTGCTCAGCGCGGTGCTCAATCCCTTGCTCGGGCGCAGTCGCTCGGTACTCGGCCAGTGGTTTCTCGCCGACTGCCGCCAGCAACTGCCGGCACTCAGTCTGGCGCTGATGGCGTTGCTGCTGGCGCTGTCGGCGAACATCGGTGCTGGCAGCATGACCGCCGGTTTTCGCCAGACCTTCGACGACTGGCTCGAACAACGTCTCAGTGCCGAGCTGTACCTCAACCCGGTCAATCCGGCGCAGTCCCGCGAAATGTACGCCTGGCTCAAACAACAGCCGAGCGTCAGCGCGGTGCTGCCCAACTGGCAAGTGGCGGTGACCCTGCAGGGGTGGCCGGCGGATGTCTTCGGGGTGATCGATCATCCTTATTACCGGCAGCACTGGCCGTTGCTCGAGGCGCTTGCCGGCGATCCGTGGGCGCATCTGGCGACGGACGATGCGGTGATGCTCAGCGAACAACTGGCGCGACGCCTGAAGGTTCGCGCAGGGGATCATCTGAGTTTGCCGACGCCGGGCGGTGCGTGGTCACCGCGAATCGTCGGGATCTACGCCGACTACGGCAATCCCAAGGGCCACCTGCTGGTCAACAGCAATCATTTGCTGCGGCTGTGGCCGTCACTGACGCCGAACCGTTTCAACTTGCGCATCGCGCCGCCCGACATCCCGCCGTTTTTGCGCGCACTGCAAACGCGCTTTCAACTCGATGACAGCCGCATCGTCGATCAGGCGCGGCTAAAGGGTTGGTCGGTGCAAGTATTCGAGCGCACTTTCGCCGCCACCGCCGCACTGAACAGCCTGACCCTGGCGGTGGCGGGTGTGGCGCTGTTCATCAGCCTGCTGACCCAGAGCCAGAGCCGCCTCGGGCAACTGGCGCCGCTGTGGGCGCTGGGTGTGACGCGCCGTCAGTTGATGCTGCTTAACCTCGGCCAGACCTGGCTGCTGGCGGTGTTGACGCTGGTGCTGGCGTTGCCGTTGGGGATCGCGCTGGCGTGGTGTCTGGATGCGGTGATCAACGTGCAGGCGTTCGGCTGGCGCTTGCCGTTGCGGATCTTTCCGCTGCAACTGCTGCAGTTGCTCGGGCTGGCGTTGCTGGCGACGCTATTGGCCTCGGCGTGGCCGCTGTATTCGTTGTATCGCACGCAACCGGCGGATCTGTTGAGGACGTTTGCCCATGAGGATTAACCTGGTTGTGCTGCTGCTTGCGCTGTTGCTATTGGGCGGTTGCGATCAGCCTGTGCCTGCGCAGAAGGGTTTTGCCGGGCTCGGCGATCAGGCCGCGCAGTTCACACCGGTGGTGCCGGGGCGGGTATTCAGCTTCCCGGCGGATCACGGCGCGCACGATGGTTTTCGCATTGAATGGTGGTACGTCACCGCCAATCTCAAGGATCAGCAGGGCCACGATTTCGGCGTGCAATGGACGCTGTTTCGCAGCGCCTTGAAACCCGTGGCGCAACAATCGGGCTGGGCCAACCAGACGATCTGGCTCGGGCATGCCGCAGTGACTTCAGCCACCGCGCATCATGCCGCCGAGCGCTATGCCCGAGGCGGAGTGGGGCAGGCCGGGGTGAACGTCGCGCCGTTCGAGGCGTGGATCGATGATTGGCGCTTCGCCAGTCAGGCGCAGGATCCGCTGACGGATCTGCAACTCAGTGCCCGAGATAAAGATTTCAGCTATCAACTGCACCTCACCTCCAGTCGTCCGCTGTTGTTGCAAGGTGACAACGGTTTCAGCCGAAAATCCGAACAGGGCCAGGCCTCGTACTACTACAGTCAGCCGTTTTTTCAGGCCAGTGGCACTCTGCAAATCGACGGCCAGACCTACACCGTCAGCGGCCCGGCGTGGCTGGATCGGGAGTGGAGCAGTCAGCCGCTGGCAGCCAATCAGACCGGCTGGGACTGGTTTTCCCTGCACCTGGACAACGGTGAATCGCTGATGCTGTTTCGCACCCGGCAAACCGATGGCGCGCCGTATCTGACCGGCACCTGGATCAGCGCCGACGGGCAGACCGAAACCCTGCACGGCGAGCAGATCAAACTGACCGCGCAGGACACCGCCAAAGTCGCCGGACGCAAGATGCCGGTGCGCTGGTCGATCAGCATTCCGGACAAACACCTCGACATCAGCCTCGACGCACTCAATCCCAATGCCTGGATGAACCTGCGCATCCCTTACTGGGAAGGGCCGGTGCGGATCAACGGTAGTCATGGCGGGCGCGGCTATCTGGAGATGACCGGGTACTGAATTTCGTACACAAACCCCTGTGGGAGCGGGCTTGCTCGCGAAGTCCCCGGCACAGTCACCCACAGAGCAATTGCCCGGAACTCCGCCCCGTCTACCATCCTCTACCGATCAATCCCGGCCCATTTCGAGGCCCCGGCGAGGACTCCCCCATGAGCGACGACCTGCAACCCCCCGACCTCACCACATGGCAGCGCCTGTTCGACGATCAGACCTACTGGCAGCAATCCCCCGACGCTCACTACCTCGACCTGCAACACATCGCCGACGACCTGCTCGCCAAGGGCGCGATCGATCTGGAGCAGTGGCAGATCCTGCGCGCCAAGGCCGATGACCTGCATAAGAATTCGCCAGCCGTGAACGTCGCCAATGAACTGGATGACCCCGAAGCCTGACGAACCGTCACAAACAACAGCCAAGCCCTGAACAGCGTCTATGCTCAGTGGCACATCCGCCGCCAACCACTTGTCGGCGCCGGGTGCTGCCATTCATTACAGGGAAAGTACCGCTTATGAAGCTCCACGCTCTGGCCAAGGCCATCACCCTCGCAACCGTTCTGTCCGCCACCAGCTTCGGCGCAATGGCGGCCGATATTCCGCTGTCTGCCACTGTTGAGGCCGATCAGGTCACGACCAAAGTGCTGGCCGTCGATGCGGCAAACCATCAGGTCGTGCTGGAAGGCGCCGAAGGTCGTCAGGTTCACGTTCAGCTCAGCGACAAGGCGAAAAACCTCGCCAACCTCAAGGTCGGTGATCTGGTAAAAGTCGAAGTGCAGCGTTCCGTGGCGGCCTACCTCGATACCGATGTGGATAAAGGTCTGCCTGGCACGGTCGAGCGTAGCGGCGAGCTGCGCAACGCTCCAGGCACTGAAAACCCGGGCGGCGAAGCCTACCGGCAGATTCAGGTGCAATTGAAAATCACCAAAATTGATTTGAAGCAAAATCAGGTAACCCTGGAAAATCCGGCGGGCCAGTCGAAAATCCTCGACGTTAAAAAGCCTGAAATTCAAGCCAAGCTGAAAGATCTGAAAGTCGGGCAGAGCGTAGTTGTCACTTATACCGATGTATTAAAAGTGACCAGTCAGCATGAAAGCTGAGCATTAACTCTACAAGATGGTTGTTCTTGTACAGATTATTGTATGAGAACAATCATCTGAAAGGAGTTGAGCCGTGCTTTGAAAGTTTCGCGAAAGGATTTCGTCGATAAATATCTATTAACTTTTTCGTACATAAAATTTACCTTTATGTATGACGACATATCCGCCAACTTCTATTAAAATCCTTCCCGTTCGCCCAGTGTCAGGGCTCTTTACCGGTGCATGGATTGCCAGGCCATTACACTGGGCGAACACCTCTTCGGAGCGGATGTATACAATTTCAGATAAAAAAATGGCGACTTTCAAGTCGCCATTTTTTGTGTTCGCGATTATGCCGATGCCTGCCCCTCAAAACGTTTGAGGGTGGCTTCATACATCTTGGTGCGGCGGTGGTTTTTGCCGTAGGTTCCAGCAGCTGCGACGGTTCCTGCCTGGATGTGATCCAGATAGCGGAAAATCTTGCGCGGCGCCAACAGCTTGATGCCGGAGCCCAACGCTGTCATTCGATCCTGCAGGGTATAACCGGGCACCCGGTCATCCATGCAAAAGTGCAGTCCGCGAGACTTCATCAACTTGGCGTTCCACAAAGTGCAGAAACTCTTCAAGTGAGTTTCCCGATAAGGTTTCGGCTCTTTACTGCGCAAACCCAACGCAGTTTTCGCCCGGCGAATATAGTGTTTGCAAAATCGCGAAGTTAACCGCCAGGTGTCTCTCACAATCCCACGATTGATTTGCTCGACACACCCGACTGCGGCGATACCCGCAGTCTTCGTGCACTCACGCAGCATCATTGCAAAGACTTCCTTGTCGTAGACAAAGGTGTCGGTGTGCAGCAGAAACAGATAGTCGGTTTCAACTTTTTCCAGCGCCAGATCCAGCGCCTTGCCATGCGCAATATGTCCCGCTTCTTTGCCGGGGGAGGGACGTTCGATCAGATTGATCCAGTCCAGCGAACGCAAATAATCCAGACTGGCATCCGCCGAATCATTGTCCACCACCCAAACCGGAATGCGCTGCGCCTGAACGTGCTGACGCAACAACTCCAGGCACATCCGGGTGATGTCCGGGGTTTTGTAATTTACCAATACAAGACTGAAATTCGGCTGCGTAACGGCTGGTAAATCAAACTGGTTCATTTCGGGAAGCTCATCCGCGGTTGATCGGCGACAGGTGTCTCTCGGGCCGGGATGCTAGCGACGCAAGCTTAGTTGAAGCTTAATTCGGCGTTCAGCAAACACGTCAAAGTGTGTCGAGCCAAGACACCTCGCGCGCGACGTACGCTCAACACGCTAAACTGCGCATCCCTTTTGCCCGCTTCAAGGAAGAAACGGCATTTCGCCGTCGCCTCACGGATGAAACCACTCTCCCTCTACCACCCGGCCCTGTACTGGCTGCGCGTGTGGCAAAAAAGACTGTTGCGCCAGATCGCCTGGCGCTGCTCCAGCAAACGCTACGCACGCCTTGTTGCCGGCGCTGATCGCCTGCCATTCCGCTACCTCAAACACACATCGAAACTCATCCGCAAACTCGGCGACTCCGACCTCGCCCTGCAACACAACAAAGTCATCAACCTGAAACTCGCCGTCGCCGCCATCGACGGCCTCATCATCGCCCCCGGCGAACACTTCTCCTTCTGCCGCCTCGTCGGCCGCCCAACCCGCAAACGCGGCTACGTCGAAGGCATGGAACTGTCCTTCGGCGAAGCGCGATGCGGTATCGGCGGAGGAATCTGCCAACTCAGCAACCTGATCCACTGGATGGCGATCCACTCACCTCTGATAGTCGTTGAACGCTCCAACCACAGCTTCGACCCATTCCCGGACGAAGGCCGAGTACTGCCATTCGGCTCCGGCGCGGCGATTTTCTACAACTACGTTGACCTGGTACTGCATAACCCGACGGATCGGACTTTTCAGTTGAAGTTGAACGTGGGGGAGACGCAGCTGGAGGGGGAGTTGTTGTGCGATCGGGTGCGGGAGTATCGGTATCACGTGTTTCAGGAAGGGCACCGGTTTGTGCGGGAGGGAGAGCGGGTGTATCGGGAGAATGAGATCTGGCGGGAAGTGCGGGAGAAGGGGCAGGTGGGGGAGTTGGTGGAGAGGGTGAGATTGTATCGGAATCGGGTGGTGGTTAAGTATGAGGTTGCAGATCAGATGATTGAAGCGACCTAGTGTTTTCCGCCGATTTTCTTGGATTTTTTAAGCGACAAGGAAGTAACAAATGAGCAACAGTTTCAAAACTATCGGTGCAGTGGGTACTGCCCTCTTTTCTATGTTCATCGCATGTAATACATGGGCACAAGAACCACGTGAGCTCTACGACGGGATGAAGGCAGGGAAGTGTGCAGAGAATTCGGAACATCTGCATGAGCAAGCGGTTGCAGGTGATCTCGAAGCGCAGACGCAGTTTGGCAAAGCCATTCAGGAGAACCTTTGCGGGGTGGTAGAGCAGTGGTCGCCGGGCATGCCGGAAGAGTGGTTTCGCAAGGCAGCAGAGCAAGGAAATGCCGAGGCGCAAGTCGGACTTGCTGAGGAACTAAGTTGGGATCGAAGTGTTGAGGGTGAAGATGCAGGTGTTTATTGGGATCTGAAAGCGGCGGAGCAGGGTAACGCCAAAGCACAGTTCAGTCTGGCGCAGATCTACCATCGCGGCGGCCGATCAATCAAAAATCTCAAGGATATGGACAAAGCGTTGGCGTACTACAACCAGTCGGCGGAGGGAGGTTATGTCATGGCCTATATGTTACTGGCTCACATCTACGAAGAGGGTGACGAAGTTCCACAGAGCGATGTAACCGCGGCAAGGTGGTTTCTTAAGGCCGCTGAGGCAGGGGACGCATCTGGTCAAAACAATTATGCCGAAATGCTGGCCACCGGGCGCGGTGTGGAAAAGGATGAAAAGCTCGCTGTCGCGTGGTATCGCAAATCGGCTTTGCAAGGTAACAAGTACTCGCAATATGAATTGGCACAGATGCTGGAGCAGGGGCGTGGAACTGAACGCAATGAACGCGAAGCTGCGAAACTTTACCGCCAGTCAGCGGACGCAGACTTTGGCAACGCTCAGTTGGCATTAGGCAAGATGTATGCACAAGGGCGGGGCGGACTGCCCAAGAGCCGATCCAAAGCAGAGTTCTGGATGCTCAAGGCAGTGGGTCGTTATGCGCCTGGAGCCAAGGAAGAACTGGAAAAGCTCTGAGATACAAGAAGGAGGCGATTAAAATCGCCTCCTTCTGACTAAATGAATCAGACTTCTTGATTCCAGGCTGAGAGCGTGATGACCGTTCCTTCGTCTTCTCTATTGCTTATTTCGATTTTGTAAGTACCGCCATCGACGTAACCCTCGACCAGCGCTTTTCGTTGGTTGCCGCTGATTTCGGCGTCCTTCGCATGCTGCTGATAGAAATCGATGACATCTGCATATTCGGTGAAGGTGCGAAGAATGACCTCAAACTCATGTTGAGGACGTCCGGCAATCTTGTCCCAACCACCCTCAATCGGAGAACCCTCCATCCCCGGCGTGGTGAATACGCCGTGAGCACCCGCACCGATCAGATGCGCCCGTTGCGGCAGCATCGCCAGCATTGCTTTAGGGAAATCGGAGGGTAACTGAGCCGCCGTCCAGGAACCCTGGTTCGGGTTAGTGGCAGCGTATTCAATGGTCGCAATTTTCTGCGCGGCCGCCCGTCGCTCCGGATTATCGCTTTCCGCCCACATGGCCAACAGCGGCGGCAACTGCTTGCTCCAGCCAATCAAGGGTTCTGCGTCAGCTTTTTTCGCGCCTTGCGGCTGGAAGATCGTCAGCACCGTGTCCGGCGCAGCATTACAGGTCAAAGCCTCGTCACGAGACTTCACCGTGCAATGACCATTCACCAAGCCGACAGCGATCAGTTGACCCTTGTCATCCAGTAACAAAGCCCCACGGTCGAACCCGTTGTTGCCATCATCCATGGCGGTGATCATTTTTCTGCCGGCAGGCACACCCTGTTCAAACATCGACATTTCCGAATCGAGCGCTTCCAGAACTTGTTGCACGATCATTGTTTTGTCGTTGGTGTAGCTACCCGTTTGGTAGCCAAAGAAATCAACTAGCGCGGAACGAATGGCTGGATCCTTGTTGAGCTTTGGCGCTCTGTCCGGGGCTGGGTCATTGGTGAGTAGCAGGGCCGTCGTTCCGTCTGGGCGTTGTTCGGAGCGAAGGGATAATGCGGTGGCGCTAAGGGAGAAGGTAAGGGCGAGAAGAAGGGTTAGAGGGCGAGTCAGGTATTTCAAGGGGACAGTCTTTTGAGTGTGTGATCCGATTGCTGTAATGGCTGTGAGTGATTGAGAATGTTCAGGAAATCACCACAGCTAGTTAGACGGAAAAAACTTCTTTGGTAGGAAAGTTTTCAATGTGTTATAGACAGGTTTCGAAATTTTATATCAATTAAAGGAATGTTTTTTGGTTATAAGGGGGGTTGTAGTTGGTGATAGATTTTTATAGATATATTTTTGATGAGCTTTTAGGTGTGTGTTAGTTCTTGGTGATGAGTTAGATTGTTGTCTGCGTTGATGCTTCATCGGAAGATAGGTTGGTGAAGTAAATTCTGAGTTTTCATTGTTGGGCTGCTTCAGATTTTTTCAACAAGCTATAGATTTCTGTTTCGACTTCAGTTGCTGGCGTGGAGTCTATGATTTTTTTTATATGTGATGAGTATTTTTTTTCCATAGGTACTTCTGCCCAATCGAGCTCGTATATGGCGATTATTTTTACGTCCTTGTACTCAGAGTTGGAAAGCAGTAGCTTTAATATTTTGATGGCGTGCTCTGTTCTGTCTTCGCCTAATGAAACAGCGCAACGCTGCTGCCAATACTCCGGCTTTTCAAGTATTTCTTGCTCCAAACGGCTCCAATGCTGGTCTTTGAAGTCTATAAGCACTGTTTTAGCAACAAGCTCCGTGCTGTACTCGGTCCAGTTTGATTCTTCGGAGTCTCCAATCCATGAGCATAGCTTTTCGTAAACTTCGTCTGCGTGGTGAAATGTCATGGGGTTGCTCCTGTTGGGTAGGATGAGGTCACTACACCATTCTCTTTAATTACTTGCCACTCAACACCGTCAACAATTTTAGTGTGTTCGGTAACTAATGATCCGGGTTCATTGCGCAATACTCTGCCTGGCTCTGATGCCACCTCATCCGTAGCTTTTAGTATTTTTGCGTCACTCCAGCTTTTAGGTGCGAAAGTATGTCTATTTGGAGATTTTGCAGCGGACCAGCCAGTGGTTCCATCTTTTCGCTCCAAAATCATCTTGAAATTTTTCACACTGGTAGTCCCATCTTTATTAGTGCTGACTACATCGTATTGATAGTTTGGTGAATTCATTACCTTAGGGGAGTGACCACCGACAGGCTTGTTATGTCCAGGGCTCCGAGTGCCATACAGGATTTTTTCCTGCATCGTTTTGGGGATCGGTCCTGTATATGGAGCTTCGGGACTGCCTTCATCAACTTTGGCTTTTTCTTCAGGTTTCTGCGCGTTATTCGCGGATTGCTCTTTGTCTCCCGCACCGGGACACCCATTCAACCCCAGCGGATCCACCCACCCCGTAGGGTTAGGCACGTACTGGTAGTTATTCAACCCCCCAGCAAGCTTGATCGGATCCAGCGTCAAAAACCGTCCAGTGCTCGGATTGTAGTAGCGGTGCCGGTTGTAATGTAACCCCGTCTCGGCATCGAAATACTGTCCTTGGAAACGCAGCGGGTTATCTATCTCGCTGACATCCAGCGTAGCGAGGTTACCGTACGCTCGATACTTCGCCGACCACATGATCTCGCCACTGTAGTCGGTGAGTTCCTGCGGTGTGCCCAGATGATCGAGCTGGTAGTAAAACGGCGTGGCCTTACGCGGACCTTCGCCGTCGAGCATCGCCAATGGGCGGAAGCTACCGGGTTCGTAGATGTAGCTGCGGTAGCGGTTTTCGGCGCTTTCCGCGATCAGTCGTTCGCCTTGCCACAAGAACTCGGTAGTGTGGCCGTCAACGGTTTTTTCGATGCGTCGGCCGAAAGCGTCGTATTTGTAGGACGCGGTGCTCCCACCCGGCAGGCTTACGCCGATTAGGCGGTGCTGGCAGTCGTAGCGATATTCGGTGACGAGTTTCTGGCCGGCACCACGGCGTTCGCGGATCAGGTTGCCGTAGGCATCGTAGTCGTAATGGCGGTCGCCCTGCATCAGCAGGCGGTTGCCTTGGACGTTGGCCAGGTTCGCTGTGCCTTCATTGTTCTGACCGAGCAGGTTACCCGCCGGGTCGTGTGCGAAACTCTCCGGTGTAGCACCGCGCACGCTGATGAGTCGGTCGAGCGGGTCGTAATGGTAGCTGCGCTTGCCTTTGCGGCTGTCATCGATACCGGCGAGGTTGCCGGTGGCGTCGTAGTTGTAGCGACGCTGGAACAGGTTCTTGTCTCGCTGGCCGACTGTATGGGCTTGCAGGCGACCCTGTTCGTCGTACTGGTATTGGCTGAGCAGCAGACCTTGTTGGCGTTGCTGTTCGCGGCCGGCGCTGAACTGGTGAGCGGTCAGACGTGAGCCGTTGAGGTCGATGCTGCTCAGACGCCCGCCGGGCAGGTGACGGTAATCGAGCGTACTGCCATCTGGCAGGCGGCAGTGGCTCAATTGGCCGACGCTGTCGTACTCATATCGCGTCGTGCCCCAGCCCTGGTGCTCGGTGATCAGGCGGTCCTGCACGTCGTATTCGTAGGCGAGCGGCCAATGGCCGTCGTCGACGTTTATCAGGCGGCCCAGTGCGTCGTAGCTGTAGTGAATCTCTTCGCTATGGGGAAGTGTCTTGACCAGCAAACGGCCAGCGGCATCGCGTTGGTATTCGGTAACGAGTTCGCTGCCGTCATCACCGTACTCGGTTTTCTTCAGCAACTGGCCATTAAGATCGTATTCGTAAGCCGTGCGGCGACCGTCGAAACCGGTCTCCTGCTGGATCAGGCCGTTCGAGTAATAGTCGAGTTGATAGCGTTCACCGCGCTCGTTCTCGATCTCGGTGAGGTTGAGTTGCGAGTTGTCGTAGCGATAGCGCAGTTGGCTGCCGTCCGGATTGATGCGGCGGCTGACAAGGTGCAGGTTGTCGGCGTATTCGTAGCGAGTGATGCGGCCGAGTTCGTCACGTTCGGCGGTGACGTTGCCATAGGCGTTGTAGGTGAAGGCACGTGTTGCGCTGTGCTAGGCGGTTGGCCGCATTCCGTTGGTATTGGGTGATGGCGCGGATTCTTCCTTACGAGTGATCTGACGACCCAGTGCGTCGTAGCGATACTTCCGTTGACCTCCGTCCGGCAGACGCTCTTCCGGAAAAAGGGGACGGATCTGTTTCTGAAAAAGCGGCTAGAACAGGGGGATTTTCACTCCCTTTTGAATCAAAAAAGGGGGGCAAGCCGGAAAATAAACCTGTCCCCTTAGTCCCCCTTAGTCTCGTCTGTAAGGTCGGTGACCTGATTACTTCGCCATAGTCGCAATTTCGACTATCCACACACGCGAATGACTCATCTCAACGTTATTCTTTCACCCATTTATCCAAAGGAAGTTTCTCAGTTTTTTTTGCAAACAATTCTTTTGCTTCCCGAAGAGTCATGTGGTTTGGGCCGCTATAAGTGTCAAGGTTGCTAGTTCCATTGTCTTCCCATTTGCATAGGTCGCAAATTTCATAATTACCAAGCACTGAAAGCGTGCGGTATTTACAGCACGGGCAAGGCATCAGAGTTTCAATTTCTCCAGATACCTCGTACTCTCCAATATTCAATTGTTTTAATTTTTTTGATAAGAATACGTTTGTTACGCCTTTATAGCTTGATGTTAGGGCAAGCAAGATAAGTTCGTCATATTTTTTATCATCGATGTCGCTAGGTAGATCGTCCCCGCTAGCAATAAGGCTCTGCAGTTGCTCTGATAGTGTGAAGAATTCAGGATTGCTCTCATCAATACTCCACCAATCGAGGAGATGAGATTCTCGCTCGTCATGGTCAAGCAAAATCAAAATTGCCTTTGAGATTTTTTTTATAGCATCGTGTCGATCAATTTTGGTCATTTTATAAACCCTTAGCCAATTCAATGGCGGATTGGAAGGCGTCGGCGCTTCTACCATCATCTCTATAAAATGTTCTAATTTCTCTGGATTTCAAGTGTCCAACAAATATTCTTCCAGTTGCTGGGTCATGTTTGATTACAAAATTTCCGACATTCGTTTCGTTAAAGCTTCCTGATTCTTTCGAGAATTCTTTCGCCTGTTTTAAGTATTCAGTTTGGCTTATGTTTCCGAATTCTTTTTGATCAATTACATGCTTTTGATAATGAGGTTGCAACTTCCCAGAAGAAAATCCCTTCCAATTGACAGATGCGGCCGCCGTTGGAACCTGCGCATCTCCTTGATTTACTCTGGCTTTGTCCTCAGGCGCCTCAGCGCCTTGGCCAGGGATGCATTTATCTCCGCCAGGACAAGTGTTCAGACCAAGCGGATCTACCCAACCCGTAGGATTAGGCACGTACTGATAGTTGTTCAACCCACCCGCGAGCTTGATCGGATCCGGCGTCAAAAAACGCCCAGTACCCGGATTGTAGTAGCGGTGCCGGTTGTAATGTAACCCCGTCTCGGCATCGAAGTACTGACCTTGGAAGCGCAGCGGATTATCAATCTCGCTGACGTCCAGCGCGGCGAGATTACCGTAGGCGCGGTACTTCGCCGACCACATGATCTCGCCGCTGTAATCTGTGAGTTCTTGCGGCGTGCCGAGGTGATCAAGCTGATAGTAGAACGGCGTTGCTTTGCGTGGACCTTCGCCGTCGAGCATTGCCAGAGGGCGGAAGCTGCCAGGTTCGTAAATGTAGCTGCGGTAGCGGTTTTCCGCGCTTTCAGCGATCAATCGTTCGCCTTGCCACAGAAACTCGGTAGTGTGGCCGTCGACGGTTTTTTCGATACGGCGACCAAAGGCGTCGTATTTGTAGGATGCGGTACTGCCGCCCGGCAGGCTGACGCCGATGAGGCGGTGCTGGCAGTCGTAGCGGTATTCGGTGACGAGTTTCTGGCCGGCACCACGGCGTTCGCGGATCAGGTTGCCGTAGGCATCGTAGTCGTAATGGCGGTCGCCCTGCATCAGCAGGCGGTTGCCTTTGACGTTGGCCAGGTTCGCTGTGCCTTCGTTGTTTTGACCCAGCAGGTTACCGGCCGGATCATGGGCGAAGCTTTCCGGTGTGGCGCCGCGCACGCTGATGAGTCGGTCGAGCGGGTCGTAGTGGTAGCTGCGCTTGCCTTTGCGGCTGTCATCGATACCGGCGAGATTGCCGTTGGCGTCGTAGTTGTATCGACGCTGAAACAGGTTCTTGTCTCGCTGGCCGACTGTGTGGGCTTGCAAGCGACCCTGCTCATCGTACTGGTATTGGCTGAGCAGCAGACCTTGTTGGCGTTGCTGTTCGCGTCCGGCGCTGAACTGGTGAGCGGTCAGGCGAGAGCCATTGAGGTCGATGCTGCTCAGACGTCCGCCGGGCAGGTGACGGTAGTCAAGTTTGCTGCCATCGGGCAGGCGGCAGTGGTTCAGTTGGCCGACGCTGTCATATTCGTAACGTGTGGTGCCCCAGCCTTGGTGTTCAGTGATCAGGCGATCTTGCACATCGTATTCGTAGGCGAGTGGCCAATTGCCGTCGTCGACATTTACCAGACGACCCAGTCCGTCGTAGCTGTAGTGAATCTCTTCGCCATCGGCGAAGATTTTTACCAACAGGCGGCCAGAAGCATCGCGCTGGTATTCGGTAACGAGTTCGCTGCCGTCATCGCCGAATTCGGTTTTCTTGACCAACTGGCTGTTGAGGTCGTACTCGTAGGCAGTGCGACGACCGTCGAAGCCGGTTTCCTGTTGGATCAGGCCGTTGGCGTAGTAGTCGAGGTGATATTGCTCGCCGCGCTCGTTCTCTATTTCGGTAAGCAGCAGTCCCGCATTGTCGTAGCGGTAGCGCAGTTGGCTGCCGTCCGGATTGATGCGACGACTGACAAGATGCAGGTTGTCAGCATATTCGTACTGGGTAATGCGCCCAAGTTCGTCTCGCTCGGCGGTGACGCGACCATACGGGTTATAGGTGAAGGCACGGCTGGCGCCACCGGGTAGGATCACCTGAATCAGACGGTCAACGGCATCCCATTGGTATTGAGTAATGGCGCCCGTTTCATCTTGGCGAGTGATTTGCCGCCCAAGTGCATCGTAACGGTATTTACGTTTCCCACCATCCGGTAACTGCTCTTCAAGCAATTCGCCGAGGTTGTTCCAACCTAACCTATGGCGGCTGCCATCCTGGTTTAGAATCTCTAAAAGACGACCTTGATCATCGTAAGAGTAATACGTTGAATTACCGTCGGGATCAATTTGTTGAGTGATATCACCTTGTTTGTTTCGTATATATTTCCAGATCGCATCGCCACGACGAACTTCGGACACAAAGCCGAATTTGTAGTCGTAAAGTGTAGGTGTGTCCTCTGGCGGAATTACTGCTTCCAATCGACCCGCGTCGTTGTACTGGTATTCCGTGATTGCGCCTAATGGATTCTTTTCGGCAACAAGACGGCCCTTTTCGTCGTAGATGTTGCTGTGTTCCGCTCCACCCGGTTCGACTTTGCTGATGAGTCTGGCGTGATCGTCATGAGTGTAGATTTCCTCACTGCCATCAGCGTTAGTAACAGTGACGCTTCCATTATCGTCCCAAGTATAGCGGGCATCCATCTGTGTAAAGTTTGCCCAATGATGGATGCATCGAGAGGATTTTCCTTCGTTCTCCCATTCCCAGAAGAAGCTCGCACCACCAGCTAGTTGCCTTTCGAGAATTACGTTTTGGTGGTTATAGGAATAAAGCTCACTTTCACCCGCGGCGTTTTTCGCTTCCACGAGGCGACTGTGCTCGTCGTATCGATAAGTGACAAGTGTTTGAATGGTGGCCCAAGCATCTTCAAGGTTGTCTGCAGGGATGAACTGCTGATAATCGACAGATACAATATGCTTGCGATCATAGCGAATTAATAATGCTCGTCCCGCACCGTTATCTACACGTTTGATTCGTCCATGAATATCGCGAGTAATATGAAGCCGATTACGATACCGGTCAGTAATTGCAATAAGTGTTGCGCCTTCGCTGTTGTACCTGAAGTGATAGAACAGCGGGCGCTCGCCTGCCTGGGTCAGAATGAGTTCAGATGGATCATCACCAATAAAGATAGCCGCTTTTGCTAGGCTATTGGTTATTGCTGACCGTTGTTCGCTAGGAAGCGGAAAGTTGGTGATGCGATTTTCATGATCTGTCCAGACAATCCCGTCGTCATTCACTTGGACTCGCTGCGCAAGAGCGTGACTCCACCCGTAGCCTAGTCCACAGTCTACTTCTGCTGCGCTAGTACGATATAGGCGGGTCCATTCGAATGGAAACAGTCCATTTAACTGGCCGTCAGTAAGCGTTAGCAGTTCCTCCCCTGTAACCATCGATACTGGGCAGCCGTTAACACAAGTTTCCCTGGTGCAGGCGACGTTTTTATCGTCGTGGTTGGTTGACTGTTTTGATTTGTCATCAACATGCTCTGAACTGCCAACTTTTGCATGGTCTTGTCGGTCCCAGCCAAGTTTGACCTTGCCCTTTTCAAAAGTCCCAGCGATCGCCCTTGTAGCGAGTTTTTTGTAGTGCTCGATCGCTTCCATGAACTTTTTAACAATACTGAATATGGATTTTACAAACCCAGAGACAGCTTCGATAACTCTTGCACCGTAGTTAACCAAGCGCACGCCGAGGTAGGCAATACCTGAGCCCTCTGCAGCGAACGTGAGAACGATCGCCAGAAGAATATCTATTAAAATAGTTACGATGGCGCTGGATATTTGTTCTGCGGTTTTTCCGGATATTACGCTGGGAGGGAGTTGTAGTAGCCAGATTCCTGACGCCTTCAGAATAAGAAAAAGTGCCGCTTGGTCGCTGGCTAGCAACATCAGCTTTTCCATCATCGCTGGTGTTTCTTTCGCTAGTCTCAACAAATCGCTCGCGCTTTCTCCCAATTCCTTTTCGAATTGTTTCGGATCCTTCAGGATCTCAAAGATTCGCTTAATGCCGTCAAATGCTGCCTTGATCGCCTCCCAACTTCCAATGAGCGTTCCCTTCATCTGGGCGAGGTAGGGGGAGGCAAGTGTTTCCTTCGGCCAAAGTGGTCTGTATTTTCTCCATTCTAAGTCGAGCCAGTCTTTTAACTGTGCGGTGAACCCGTCGTAGGAGCTAAATAGCTGATTTAGCTGATTTTTTGTTACTGAGCTTTGTACCCGAACGAAGTATTTTTTTCCTGGTACGCCCTTGTAAACACCTTTTCCATCAGCATCGAGAGTGATAGAAGTTGCTGTGCCGCCTTCTTTGGGAGTGACCTCGACCGTTATATTGCCAACGGGAATGTCGTTGACGGAGACAAACTTACTTTCGATCAGCAGTCTGCCATCCTTGGGGCACTGTGCAACCGTGGATTCGAACTCATCGTCTTTCACACTGACAGTAGCGTTCGCGCTCCCGAGCTTGATGGATCTGCTCAACCCAAAAAATGCTGGTCTATCGAGAAATTGAGGCCCCTTGTCCAGCCATTCCGCATATTTGCTTTCAGTCAGTTCTCGGTAGTCCTTCAAACTGTCCGGGAAGGTAGAGAGTTGTTTATCAACAAAGGCAACGCGATCCATCAGCCTTGCTCCAGAATCAGGTGGTTTAACAGTGCTTCTTTAAGGTTTTTCGGCGCATCCGGGCGGCGCACGAAACGGCTGACTTTCAGCTTCAGGTTGTTCTCAGGCCAAGCGTTGTAAATGTCCGGGCGGTCTTCTTCCAGCCACTGCATAAGGTTGCTGATCAGTGTCGTCGGGTTGTCCTTGGCTAAGCCATCCAGCAAATCCTTCGGCACCTCCCACCACGGCCAATCCTTCACCTTCGGCAACACCCGTGTCCCAACCTCCAGCGTCTGCCCATTAATCAAATACCGCTCAAACATCGGCATTACTTCCCCAGCCTTCTCCCCAAGCCCCTTCAGAATCGGGTAGATATGCCGCCCATCCCAGAAGCGGAAAAACACCTCAGTTCCGTCCGGCATCTTCACCTGTGTCAGGCTGCGCAGGTGCTCGAACACGTCGTTCGGTTCGGCGCGTGAGACCGCCAGCCAGCCCCAGTCGAGGGCGTCGGTTTCGGCGATCCACGGCAGGAATGCCGAGTTGGGTTTGAGTTCGGTGACGTAGGGCATCACTGGTTGCCAAGTGGAGTAGGGCGTGCCGCCCCAGATTGGCAGGAGCTGGGCGGTGGGTTCGGTCAGGTACAGGGTTTTCAGCGCGTCGGCATCGCTCGCGGCGCTGATGATCAGGTACAGGCGTTCGCCGGTTTGCAGCGGCTGTTGTGCCAGCCAGTCCTTGGGTGTCAGTCGATCAGATGGCACAGGCACCTGCCTTGCATTTTTCGCATTCTTCGCAGAACGGCGCGTTGCGTTTGAGGGTGTTGATCTGGGCCGGGGTCAGGACTTGGCCGGCCTTGTCGGCGTCGGCCTGTTTCAACACGCCGGGCATCAGCGGGGCGGCGCCGGTGCCGCTGCCGGGGCTGCCGCCGGAGTTGATGTTGATCGTCGGGCCGCTCATGGTCACGCCGCCGGCGTCGATCTTGATGAAGCTGCCGCCGCCGACCAGGGTCAGCTCGGCGCCGGCTTCGAGCACGACTTTCATGCCGCTGCTCAGGTGGATTTCCTGGCCGGCGTCGATGAACTGGCCGGTGCCGATCTTGATGTGCTGGTTGACACCCACGGTCAGGTGGTCGTTGGCGCGGGCTTCGACTTTGCGGTCTTCGTAGACGGTGTGGTGTTCTTCGGCCTTGAATTCCGTGTAGCTGTTTTGCTCGACGGTGTCGTGGCGTTCGTTGCCGACGCGGATCTTCTGGTCGTGCTCGATGTTCTCGTCCCAGTCGCGCTGGGCGTGGAGGAAGATCTGCTCCTGACCTTTCTTGTCTTCGATGCGCAGTTCGTTGTAGCCACCGCCGCCCATCGAGCTCAGGGTCTTGAAGGTGCTGCGGGTCTTGTTCGCCGGCAGCGCGTAGGGGACGGTGTTTTCCTTGTGGTACAGGCAGCCGCTGATCAGTGGTTGATCGGGGTCGCCTTCAAGGAAGGTGACCAGCACTTCCATGCCGATGCGCGGGATGGCGATGCCGCCGTACTGGGCGCCGGCCCAGGCACTGGAGACACGCAGCCAGCAACTGGTCTTGTCGTCGGCCTGGCCTTCGCGGTCCCAGTGGAATTGCACTTTGACCCGACCGTACTGGTCGCAGTGGATCTCTTCGCCTTTGGGGCCGGTGACCACGGCGCTCTGGCTGCCGAGGATGCGCGGTTTCGGGTGGCGCAGCGGTGGACGGTTCGGCACGTCCCACGGGGTGGCCTGGAAGCGGTTGCGATAGCCCTGATGGAAATCGTCTTTCAGCGCGGTGGTGTCGCTGGTCACCGACTCTTCGAGCACTTGCGGCTGTTTGCCTTCGTGCAGGACTTCGGTCAGCAGCCACAGGTCGTTCCACTTGGCCTTCGGGTGCTCGGTCAGGGCGAGGAAATGGCCGCTGACCAGCAGTGGCTGATCACTCTTGCCTTCGGCGAGCTGGAAGTCGCTGCGGTGACGTTCGAGGGCGCGTTTGGCCAGGTGCTTGCCGCGCTCGCGGTCGATGAAACGGCCTGGGTAATCGTAGTCTTCGAGGTCGGGCAGGGCGTCGCCGCGGTTTTCGCTTTCCAGCGTCAGGCGCGGTTTTTCGAAGTCGTAATCGCGACGGGTGGTGCGGCTGGTGCGGGTTTCCAGGCGCAGGTCGAAACGCTTGATCACCGGGTTGCTGGCGACCATGCCGGAGTCTTGCTGGTAGGCCACAGGCTTGAGTTTCGGGAACACCGTCTGGTCATCGCCGAACACCAGCTTGTGCGCTGTGGCGCTGTGTTGGAAGTGGTAGTGAATACCTTCCTCCTCGCACAGACGCTGGATGAAATGCAGGTCCGATTCATCGTATTGCACGCAGTAGATGCGCTCGGGATAGATCGAACCGGTCTTGAATTCGTAGGCGTTGCTTTGAATGCCGTGCTCTTCGAGAACCATGCCGATGATTTTCGGCACCGTGAGGTTCTGGAAGATCCGTTGGTTGACGCGGTGCGCCAGGTACGACAATTGCGGGCGCAGGGTCACCGAATAGCGCGTCAGGCGCTTGCCGGAATCGCCCTGGGCGGCGCGGTAGATCTGGCCGTGGATGCCGCTGCCATCGGGCGACAGCTGCAGAAAGGCCGGTTTGTGCAGCAGGGTTTCGAGGTCCAGCGACGGCTGCTCACTGACCAGCTCCACCTCGAACACAAAAGGCTGGCTGATGGCTTCCCGGCCGGTCAGGGTGAATACCTGAAAATCGGCGGAGAGCCCTTCGATGGTCAGGGCAAAGTGGGTTTCATTGGCCGGCGCGAACATCCCTTGTTCCTCGTGCTGTACAGCGGCGTTCGTCGACAACCGCAAAGCGGTTCAACGCACGCGAAATTCTGGAGGGGCGTAAACAACATCGACCAGCAGGGCTGGTCGATGCTTGTAACGATCAGCCGTAATTAAACGACTGGAGCACGCCAGTCATCGGAACCCGAAGTACCGGATACTTCGTGGGTCCAGGTGATTTTGCGGTAGGTGAACTGCACTTCTTCCAGGTGGGTGAAGTGCGAGTTGCCTGGATCCTGGCAGTTGTGCATTTTGTTGTTGATGGCGACGATGATCGCGTCTTCCAGTTTGGTGGTGTAGTAGTGCTCTTGAGTACCTTGAGCCGAAGTACGGTACCACTGGATAACGATTTCGCTCATGCGCTCGCCGGAGGTCAGAGCAGCTTGCAGCAGAGGCGAAGCCTTGTCGTAGACCTTGGTGATGATCACTGGCTTGTGAACGCGCTGACCGGTTGGCTGACCGGACTGTGGGTCACGCGGGATGATCACGTCGTGGCTGAAAGCCTGAACCATGACCTGGTCTTCGTGGCCTTCCTGGTAGGTGTTGCCAACGGAGTCGGCGGTGAAGGCGCCGGCAGTGATCAGGCCTTGTTTTTCGCCGGTAACCGACATGTACGCTGGTGTTGCCATGGGGTGCTCTCCTTGCGGATAAATTTAGGGTGCCCGGGAGGCGAAATCGCCCGGTGGGTGCCTGACTGTTATCAAGGAGCGTGCCAGCTTTATCGAAGGTCCCGGCAGCCGGGGGTGAAGCGGCTCCAGCCTGCGTTATGACCGATGTTTTTTGCTGAATCGAGGTGGAAAGTGCGCAACTTCTTGCGCAGTACTGCGCAAGAAGTTGCGCACTCGGCTGTAAGCCACGCCAGTCAAGGCCTACAGCGCGATGATCAGTCTTTTTCGCCGAGCGAGTGCGCAAGAAGTTGCGCAGTAAGGCCAAGTGCCAGCGTCGAGCGCTTGAAACGATTCGCCCTGCGCGACGGTCAATCACTCACGACCGCGCCAACGGCGTCCGCACCTTCCCCACAGCGAGTGAGAACGATATGAAAATCCTGATGGTTTTAACGTCCCACGATCAATTGGGTGATACCGGCAAGAAAACCGGTTTCTGGCTGGAAGAATTCGCCGCGCCGTATTACGTGTTCAAGGATGCCGGCGCGCAACTGACGCTGGCCTCGCCCAAGGGTGGCCAGCCACCGCTGGACCCGAAGAGTGACGAACCGGACGCACAGACCGCCGCGACCGAGCGCTTTCGCAAGGACTCCGCCGCCCAGTCGGCGCTGTCCTCCACGGTCAAGCTGGACACGGTGAAGGCTGCTGATTTCGATGCCGTGTTCTATCCCGGTGGCCACGGCCCGCTGTGGGATCTGGCTGAAGACCGCCATTCGATTGCGTTGATCGAAGCGTTTTACAACAGTGGCAAACCAGTTGCAGCGGTGTGTCATGCGCCTGGTGTGCTGCGCCATGTCAAAGGTGCGGACGGTCAGCCACTGGTCAACGGTAAGCAGGTGACCGGTTTCACCAACAGCGAAGAGGAGGCGGTAGGGCTGACCAACGTGGTGCCGTTTCTGGTGGAGGATGAGCTCAAGGCCAAGGGCGGGATTTTCTCCAAGGGCGCCGATTGGTCGAGCTATACCCGTGAGGATGGATTGTTGCTGACGGGGCAGAATCCGGCGTCGTCCGAGGAGACGGCGTTCGCGTTGTTGTCGCGGTTGCGCTAGAAGCAACATTTGATTCTGTGGCGAGGGAGCTTGCTCCCGCTGGAGTGCGCAGCGCTGCCAAAACGAGGGCCGCTTCGCAGCCCAGCGGGAGCAAGCTCCCTCGCCACAGTCAGAACAGTTTCAGGCCCAAAACCTGGGCGCACTCCTCAATCGACCGTCGCTGCGTCTCAGCGTACAACCCCAGCTCATCAATCGTCGCACGCCCAAGCGCCTGTTCAAACGCCTGGCGGTTCGAGTGTTCGCCATAGTGCGTCTGCGCGGCATCCCCAAGGTTCGACTGAAAAATCCCCGCCGCACTCACCGGCAGGAAATCTTCGTACACCAACGGTTCAGCTTTCACATGGCCCTCACGGAGCAAATCCTCCAGCGATGCCGACTTAAGACTACCCGCTGCCAGGCCTTTTTCCGTAGGGAAGTAGCGAAAGTACGCCAGTCCCTGTTCACGCATGCCGTCGACGCTGTCAGGAAATTCGCCAAAGTGCTGAGCCATCAGCGCGTTGTAACGTGCGGCGTTGCCTTCGTTGGGGAAATCACCGAGTTCATCGCGCGCGGCATTCAGCAAACGGTCATACAGCGCTCGCCCCTTGGGAGTCAGCGCCGCACCGCGTTGTTCGATTTCGCCGAAGCGCGCGCTGTGGCTGCCGTGGGTGTCACTCTGGTCGGTGAAGGCAATCGGCTCGTCCAGCGCCTTGAAACTGGTTTGGCGCAGGAGGATCGGGCATTGCCGGCGCGGCGGGCCTTCGATCACCGCTTTCGGGGTGATGCCATGTAGCGGCATCTGCGCCTGGACGATGTCGATGTCCAGGGTGCGCGGGGTCAGGTGATTGATGTGCGGGCCTTTGAACGCCACCACATCGGCGATCAAACGGTGCTGGGCGCTGAGGGTCTGGTACTGCGCGGCGGTGACGGTTGCGCTGTGATGCCAGCGAAAGGTCTCCAGTGCCTGTAGGACGAATTGCGCCGCTTCATCCTCATTCAGCCCGCCAGCTGACTCAGCCTGCTCGATCAGACGCAATGCCGTAGGGGTAAAGATCGAACGCCGGTTCAGCACCGATTCGGCAAACTCGCGCAGCTCGGGATCCTCGATCAGTTCCAGGCGCAGCAACGAGGTGAACACCCTAAACGGACTGATCTGCAATGCAGCCTCATGCACCGCGCGAAACGCCGTGGAGTGCACCGGCACACCCGCCGGAGTCAGGTCGTAATAACCCACCGGTTGCATGCCCATCACCGCGAACAGGCGGGCGAGGGTCGCCAGCTCTGTAGCCGTGCCGACGCGGATGGCGCCGTGGCGCTCCATGTCCAGCCGTTCGATTTCACCGGTACTGTCGAGCTGCCGTGCGATGTCCGGCTGAGCGGCGAGCACTTCGCGGTTGGTCTGTTCCACCAGTTCCATCAGCGCGCCGTACAGCGGCACTTCTTCGCGGTACATGTCGGACATCGCTTTGGAGAAGCGTTGGCGGATCAGGTCGGGGCTGACGAAAGGCTGCACGGTCATGAAAAAAATTCCTGCCACGGTCACGTAATGGATGGAGGAAAAGATCGCAGCCTTCGCCGACGCCGGCAAACGAAGAATCCTACGAACTTCATTCTGCCAACGACTGATCCACCAGTTCGATCCAGTGCAAAACCTGGGTGCGCCCGGCGCCGGCCAGATGATTCTGGCAACCGATGTTGGAGGTGACGATCAAGTCCGGGCGATCGCTCTCTAAGGCGTTGAGGCGGTTGTCGCGCAGTTGCCGGGCAAGGGTCGGTTGCGTCAGCGAATAGGTGCCGGCCGAACCGCAGCACAAATGCCCGTCCGGCACCGCCGTGAGGTTGAAGCCCAGCCGGGTCAACAGTGCCTCCACCGCGCCGCCGAGTTTCAGCGCATGTTGCAGAGTGCAGGGGCAATGCACGGCGATCCGGCGTTGGCTGGCGGCGCACACTTTCTCCAGAGGTTCCTGCGCGAGCATCTGCACCAGATCCAGTGTCCGTTCGCTGATCTGCCGCGCCTTGTCGGCGTAGCGCGGATCCTGCGCCAGCAAATGCCCGTAATCCTTGATGAACGCTCCGCAACCGCTGGCCGTCTGCACGATGGCTTCGGCGCCGTTTTCCAGATGCGGCCACCACGCGTCGATGTTCTGCCGCGCGCGGTCGAGGCCCTTGGCCTGGGCGTCGAGGTGATAGTCCAGTGCGCCACAGCAACCGGCCTCGGCCACCGGGGTGACGCTGATCCCCAGTCGATCGAGCACCCGCGCTGTCGCGTCGTTGGTGTTCGGCGACAGGCCCGGTTGCACGCAACCTTCGAGCAGCAACACCCGCCGCGCATGGCGCGGAGCAGGGCGTGAACCGGATGCTGACGAGCGCTGCGGCAATTTGCTTTCGAACAGGCGCGGCAGCAAAGGCCGGAACGTCGTGCCGACCCGCAGCAAGCCCTTGAACACGCCGGGATTCGGCGCCAGTGCGCGCAAGCCTTCGCGCAGCAGACGTTGGGCGGCGGGGCGCGGCACGGCCTTGTCGACCACTGCCCGGCCGATGTCGAGCAGGTTGTGATAATCGACGCCGGAAGGGCAGGTGGTTTCGCAATTGCGGCAGGACAGGCAGCGATCCAGATGCAGTTGAGTCTGCGCGGTGGCCGCGGCGCCTTCGAGCACTTGCTTGATCAGATAGATGCGCCCGCGCGGCCCGTCGAGTTCATCGCCGAGCAACTGGTAGGTCGGGCAGGTCGCGTTGCAAAACCCGCAATGCACGCAGGTGCGGAGGATCTTTTCTGCCTCGGCGGCGCGCGGCAGGCGTCGGGACTGTTCGCTGAGGGTGGTTTGCATGGCTAGAACTCCGCGTACATCCGGCCGGGGTTGAACAGCCCTTGCGGGTCGAGTTGCGCCTTGAGTTGCCGGTGATAACGCATCAGCGTGCGCGGCAGCGGCTGGAACGGTGTGTCGCTGGCGCCATGAGTGAAGCAGGTGGCGTGCCCGCCGAGTTCCTGGGCGAGGATCTGGATGTGTTCGTGATCGGATTTCAGCCAGCGTTGCGCACCGGCCCAGTCGATCAACTGCTGGCCGGGCAAGTCCTGCGGCCCGAGATTGTTCGGCAGTGACAGGCGCCAGAGCGGCAGGCCTTCGTCGAAAAAGTCCAGGCGTTGCTCGTTCAAGTCGCGCCAGAAAGCCGAGTCCAGCGGTTCGCCGCCGAGGCGTTGATGCGCAGCGGTTACCGAGCCTTCGCCACCCTCAAGGCGCAGATACAGGCTTTGCCCGTCATGACAGGCGCCGCTGATCGGCAACGGTTGCTGGCCCCACTCGGCAAGCCGCGCCAGCGCCCGGGCGCAATCGAGGTCGAGGCGGATGCTCAGGCATTGACGCGGTTTCGGCAGGACTTTCAGCGACACTTCGGTGAGCACGCCGAGGCAGCCGAAACTGCCGGTCAACAGGCGCGAGAGGTCGTAGCCGGCGACGTTTTTCATCACCTCGCCACCGAAGCGCAGGTGTTGGCCGAGCCCGGTGATGACCCGAGTGCCGAGAACAAAATCGCGCACCGAACCTGACCATGGCCGCCGTGGCCCGGATAAACCGCAGGCAATCATCCCGCCCACCGTGGCGCTGTCGCCGAAGGCCGGCGGCTCGCACGGCAACATCTGCCCGGCCGCGTCGAGCGCCGCCAGCAATTCGCGTAACGGCGTACCGGCGCGCACGCTGACCACCAGCTCCGTCGGTTCATAGCGCACGATGCCGCGATGCGTGCGAACGTCGAGCACTTCACCGGCCACTTCGCGACCGAGAAACGCCTTGCTGTTGCCGCCCTGAATCTTCAACGGCGTGGTGTTGGCCCGGGCCGCGTTGACCTGATCGAGCAGCGCGCCGCTGGCGTCGAAATCAGCCATCAGAAGCGCTCCAGTTCGGGGAATGGCAGTTGCCCGGCATGAATGTGCATGGCGCCGAATTCCGCGCAGCGATGCAGGGTCGGGATGTTCTTGCCGGGATTGAGCAGGCCTTGCGGGTCGAACGCGGCTTTTACCGCGTGGAACAGCGTCAGTTCAGCGCTGTTGAACTGCGCGCACATCTGATTGATTTTCTCGCGGCCGACCCCGTGTTCGCCGGTGATGCTGCCGCCGACCTGCACGCACAGTTCGAGAATCTTCCCGCCCAGCGCTTCAGCGCGATGCAGTTCGCCCGGTTGGTTGGCGTCGAACAGGATCAATGGATGCATGTTGCCGTCGCCGGCATGGAACACGTTGGCCACGCGCAAGCCGTATTCGGCGCCAAGGCGGGCGATGCCTTGCAGCACGCCGGGCAACTCGCGGCGCGGGATGGTGCCGTCCATGCAGTAGTAGTCCGGCGACAAGCGACCGATCGCCGGAAAAGCGTTTTTGCGCCCGGCCCAGAAGCGCACGCGCTCGGCTTCATCGCGGGCCTGACGCACTTCGCTGGCACCGGCCCGGGTCATGACCTCGCGGACCCGCAGGCAATCGTCGTGGACATCGGCTTCGACGCCATCGAGTTCGCACAACAGGATGGCTTCGGCATCGACCGGGTAACCGGCGTGGATGAAGTCTTCGGCGGCGCGGATGGCGAGGTTGTCCATCATCTCCAGGCCACCGGGAATGATCCCCGCGGCGATGATGTCAGCCACGGCGCGGCCAGCCTTTTCCACCGAGTCGAAACTGGCCAGCAGCACTTTGGCGACCTGCGGTCTGGGCAGCAGTTTGACCGTCACTTCGGTGATGATCCCCAGCAAGCCCTCGGATCCGGTGAACAGCGCCAGCAAATCGAAACCCGGCGAATCGAGGGCGTCGCTGCCCAGCGTCAGGCGTTCGCCTTCGATGGTCAGCACTTCGATTTTCAGCAGGTTGTGTACGGTCAGACCGTATTTGAGGCAATGCACGCCACCGGCGTTTTCCGCGACGTTGCCGCCGATCGAGCAGGCAATCTGCGAAGACGGGGCCGGCGCGTAATACAGGCCGAACGGCGCGGCTGCCTGAGAAATCGCCAGATTGCGCACCCCGGGTTGCACCCGCGCGGTGCGGGCCGCCGGGTCGATGTGCAGGATGTTGTTGAACCGCGCCATCACCAGCAGCAGGCCTTTTTCCAGCGGTAGCGCGCCGCCCGACAACCCGGTGCCGGCGCCACGGGCAACCACCGGCACGTTGTGTTGATGACAGAGCTTGAGCAGGGCTTGCACCTGATCGAGTCGCCGGGGCAGGGCCACCAGCATTGGCGTGGTGCGGTAGGCCGAGAGGCCGTCGCACTCGTACGGCTTGAGTTCGTCCTCTTGCCAGAGAAGGTCGAGATCCGGGATGGCGTGCTGCAGAGTTTTCAGCAGTTCAGCCTTGTTCACCTCCGGTAGCGGGCCATCGAGGCGTTCGTCGTAGAGAATGTTCATTCCGACCTTCCGAATCTTTGTCGCCGGGACGGTTTTTTGTGGCGAGGGAGCTTGCTCCCGCTGGGCTGCGCAGCAGACCTGAGATTGGTGCCGTGTCGAGGCAGGCAAGTCGCTTTCGCTGGATCAGGGCCGCTTCGCGCCCCAGCGGGAGCAAGCGCCCTCGCCACAAGGACTGTGGTGGCTGTCATCGCTGATTGCCCAGAAACTCCCGATACAACCGCGCAGTATTCCCCGGCTGTTCGACCATCGGCATGTGCCCGACGCCGTCCCACACTTCGACCCGCAGATTGGCGATACCCTTGCTCCACACCGGCACGCTGCTGACGTCGATCAAGCGATCCTTGCGGCCCCACAACAGCAGCGCCGGGCATTTGATCTCGGCCAGTTTCGGCTCCATCGGCGGGCTGGCACGAAAGTCGCGGAAGATCTCTTCCAGTTCATCACGCTGACGTTGGTATCGCTGAGCGATGGCGTCCAGTACCAGCCCGGGCACCCATGGCGGCGAGGCCATGGTCATGGCATAAAACTGCCGGAACTCTTCCCTCGAATTGATCAGGAACGGGTTATGCCCACGAGCCAGATGGCGCTCCATGTCGCTGGCTTCCGGCGCGGTGACGCCGGCCGGGTCGATCAGCGCCACTGAGGCGATCCGCTCCGGGTAGGTCGCCGCCAGCCAGGCTGCAATGTAGCCGCCCATCGAGTTGCCGATCACGTGAACCTTCTCCACGCCGCAGACGTCGAGCAGCTGGATCATGCGCTTGGCCTGCAGCGGAATGTCATAGCCGCCACCGGCCTTGAACCCGGTTTCACCGTGGCCGGCCAGGTCCGGGATGATCACCCGGTACTGGCGGACAAAGTGCCTGGCGAAGCGCAGCCACAGATTTTTCTCGGCGCTGTAGCCGTGCAGCATCAGGATCGCGCTGGCCGCTTCATAGGGGCCACCTTGCCAGGTCGACACCGTCATTTCGGCAATCGGCACTTCGATTTTGTGCAACTTGTACAACTTGGCCTCGAGCGCCGTGCTCAGGTCATACAGCCAATGCCCGACCGCCGGGTAACTCAACCAGCTCCAGGCCACGAAAACCGCGAGAGCGACAAACAGCACAAGCATCGACGTCTTCCTTTTACGTGTTCAGGACAGAATGTGGTCAGCCGGTTTCAGCGCCCGGGTCAACCGGTAGTAGCTGAAACTGAAGCCCGGAAATATCGCGATCACATGACCGCTCTTGCTCTGATACCAACTGTGACAGCCACCGGACTTCCATACCGTGCGTTCCATCTCACGGTGGATCATTGCAGTGTAGGTACGTTCCGCCTCGGGGCGCACTTCGATGCTGTGCAGGCCTTTTGACTGCAAGGTGTGGATGCAGTCGAGGATGTAGTTCATCTGCGCTTCGATGATGAACAGCGCCGAGGTATGCCCGATGCCGGTGTTGGGCCCGGTGACGATAAACAGATTGGGAAAGTCCGGCAGGCTGGTGCCCAGATAGGCGCGCGGGTACTGCGCCCAGACATCCTTGAGTTGCACGCCGTGCTTGCCGGTCACCGGATAGGAGACCACGCCGTCGGTGGCGTCGTAGCCGGTGGACCAGACAATCAGGTCGACGTCGATGTGTTGGCCGTCCTGGGTGAGGATGCCGGTTTCGTCGAGCGCGGCGATGCCTTGCTCGCGGCTGTGCAGTGTGACGTTGGGCCGGGTCAGCGCCGGATAATAGGTGCTGGAAAGCAGGATGCGCTTGCAACCGATGGTGAAATCCGGGGTGAGTTTTGCGCGCAATACCGGGTCCGGCACCTGTTGCTTGAGAAAACGCAGGGCCTGGCGCTGGACCAAATGAATCGCCGGTTTTGAGTATTTGAAGGCGATGACCCGGGTTTCGAATTGCCAGTAGAGCAGCCAGCGCAGCAGCTTGTAGGCCGGTTTCACCCCCAGCAGCCAGCGCTGGAAACGGCCGAAGCGGCGATCGGCGCGCGGCAGCACCCAATGTGGCGTGCGCTGGAACACATGCAGTTGCTCGACCTCAAGGGCTATCGCCGGAATGACCTGCGCGGCACTGGCGCCGCTGCCGACGATGGCCACGCGTTTACCCTTGTAGTCGTAGCTGTGATCCCAATTGTTTGTATGAAACGTCTTGCCCTGAAAGCGATCCAGGCCAGGGAAGGGTGGGATCACCGGTTGACTCAACGGCCCGGAGGCGTTGATCACGAACTGCGCGTAGAAAATCCCTTGGCTGGTGTGCACCGCCCAGCGCTTTTCGGTGTCGTCCCATTCGATGCGTTCGACGTTGGTTTGCAGCTCCACGCGTTCGCGCAGACCGAAGCGCTCGATGACGTGTTCGGTGTAGCGATGCAATTCGGCTTGGGCTGCGAACATCTGCGTCCAGGGAAATGGTGCAAACGACAACGAGTAGAGCGGCGACGGCACATCCACCGCCGCGCCGGGGTAGGTATTCTGGCACCAGGTGCCGCCGAAGAAATCCCGACGTTCCAGCAGGCGAAAATCGTCGATCCCGGCCTTGAGCAAGTTGACCGCCGCACATTGGCCGCCAAATCCGCTGCCGATGATCAACACTCGGTAGGTCTGCATGGGCCTCCTTCTTATAGTCGTTTTTCCGTTTTCGTCCTTTCAGGTATAGCTAAAAATTTGCATTGTGGGAGCGGGCTGGCCGGCGATGGCTATTTAACGGCTGCCTGTTAGACTTCCAGCACATCCGTCTGACGGTGTTCGCAGGTTCCGTTGAGTGCTCGAGGCCCTTATGCGAAACAAGGGGGGAAAGGGACTTTCATTGGCCAGGAGGCTTTATACATCGCGAACCCTCGGGCTGGTGCTGGGGCTGTTGTGCGTGAGCGCGGCGATGTACCCGCTCGACCCGCCGCTGTGGGTCTGGGCGTTGATGCTGTTCAATGGCCTGCTCTGGCCGCACCTGGCGTTTCAATGGGCCCGTCGTGCCAGCGTTCCTTACCATGCGGAACACCGCAATCTGTTGGTTGACGCCTTTATGGGCGGCTTCTGGGTCGCCGCCATGCAGTTCAATCCGCTGCCCAGCGCCACCACCGTTTCGATGATGGCGATGAATAATGTCGCCATCGGCGGTTTGCGTTTTCTCGCGGCGGGCCTGGCGGCGCAGATCCTCGGGATCGGCGTCGGCCTGGTGGTTTTCGCCCCGGCGTTTATCCCGCAAACCTCACCCTTGCAGCTGTATGCGTGCCTGCCGTTGCTGATGCTGTACCCGTTGGCGCTGGGCTGGATCTGCTTTCGCCAGGCCTCCACGCTGGGCCTGCACAAACGTGAGCTGCTGGCTTTGAGTCGCACTGACAGCCTAACCGGGCTGCTCAATCACGGCGCCTGGAAGGATCAACTGGAAGTCGAATTTCAGCGTTGCCGCCGACAGAAGCAAGGCGCGGCGATTGCGTTGATCGACATCGACCACTTCAAGGCGATCAACGACACCTATGGCCACGTCGCAGGTGACATCGTGTTGCGCCAGTTGAGCAAGATGCTCAAGCAGAACCTGCGTGCGGCGGACGTCGCCGGGCGCTATGGCGGCGACGAGTTCTGCGTGATCCTGCCCGACCTGCCGCTGTTCAATGCCGCGCAGGCCATGGAAGCCTTGCGCGAGCGTTTTGCCACCCTGGGTTACGAGCAGAACCCGGCGCTCAAGGTCAGTTTGAGCATTGGTCTGGCGGCGTACGATCCGGCGCATGGCGACGCGACCCGTTGGCTCAATGAGGCCGATCAGGCGCTGTACGAGGCCAAGGCGACCGGGCGCAATCGAGTGATCTGTAACAGTGACGATCTGCCGAAGCAGGAACTGCTCGATTCGGTCTGATCTATCAACGCCGTCCCCTGTGGGAGCGGGTTTGCTCGGGAAGGCGTTCTGTCAGCGGCATTGATGTCGGCTGACACTCCGCTATCGCGAGCAGGCGAAGGCCTACAAGTGTTCGGTGTCGGCCGCAGAGATGTCGCTTCCGGTATAGAGCCTTGCGTCGATGTCAGGTACGGTTTGAGTCCCCCCGACGCGAAACAAGGATCGATTCATGACGTTCGCATTCCCCCGCTCCCTGCTGGCCGCCAGCCTCGGCCTGTCCCTCGCCTTCAGTGCTGCCGGCGCCTTCGCCGAACCGCACAAACAAGTGCTGGCCGACGCCGAACAGTATCAACCCGAAGCCCTGAAACTGCTGGAACGGCTGGTCAATATCGACTCCGGTTCCGGTTATGAGCCTGGGCTCAAGCAAGTCAGCGAGATCGCCATCGAGGAGTTGAAAAAACTCGGCGCCACCATCGAGCTGGTGCCCAATACCCCGGAAAAATCCAACCACGTGTTGGTGACCTTCAAGGGCACCGGCAAGGCAAAAATCCTTTTGATGGCGCACATGGACACGGTGTTCAAGGAAGGCTCCGCCGCCGAGCGCCCGTTCCACATCAAGGACGGGCGTGCCTACGGGCCGGGGGTGATGGACGACAAGGGCGGCATCGTCGCCGGGATCTACGCTTTGAAGATTCTGAAGAATCTCGACTTCAAGGACTACGCGCAAATCACCTTCCTGCTCGATGCCAGCGAAGAAACCGGTTCGGACGTCGCCACCGACCTGATCAAGAAAACCGCCAAGGCGCATGACGTAACCCTCAACCTCGAACCGGGGCGGCCGGCCGATGGTCTGGTGGTGTGGCGCAAGGGCAGCGCGACGGCGCTGGTCGAGGTCAAGGGCAAAGCGGCGCATGCCGGGGTCGCACCGGAACTGGGGCGTAACGCGGCGATGGAAGCCGCGCACCAGATTCTGCAGTTGGGCAAACTCGGCGACGAGGCGAAGAAAACCACGATCAACTTCACTGTGCTCCAGGCCGGTGATCGCACCAACGTGATCCCGGATCATGCGACCGCTAAGGCTGACGTGCGCGCAGCCGTGCCGGAAGAATTCGACCGGATCGAGAAAGACCTGGCGCGGGTGTCGCAGGACAAGCTGATTCCGGAAACTGAAGTGACCACCAGCCTCAAGCGCGGGTTGCCACCGATGCCGCAGACGGCGGAGTCGGATCGCTTGATGGCCATGGCCCAGGGGATTTACGGCGAGATCGGCCGCAAGTTGACCGAGGAGGGCAGTGGTGGGGCGGCGGATGCCAGCCTGTCAGCCGGCGTGGGGACGCCGACGCTGGATGGTTTCGGGATAGTCGGCGGCAATATTCATACGCCGGAGGAATACGCCGAAGTGGCGAGCGTGACGCCACGGATTTATCTGTTGTCGCGGATGATCATGGAGCTGGCCAAGCGCTGACTCCCGCGGTTGGGCGGTGCTGCAACTGACGCTTTCGCGAGCAAGCCCGCTCCCACAGAGGATCTTCAGTGAACACAGCATTGGTGTTCGACACAGATCCACTGTAGGAGTGAGCCTGCTCGCGATGGCGTCACGCCGGCCGACGCACTACTTCTTGACCCTCATAGTGCGCCGGGCCAGCAAGAATCAAGCGGATTGCGGCATGTTCCAGAACTGCTTGATTTCGTGAATGTTGCCCACGTTGTAACGTGGAATGATGCCTGCACATGGCGATGCCGCAGCGGTTGCAACCGGTGTGTTGATGACGTTGGCGCCGGCGTGCAGCAGTGGGGTGTGGTTCCAGTTATCGAGTTGCTTGTTCATGCAGATTTCCTTTCTGATTGAGTGAGCAGTGAAGTCTGCTCACGTTGTAGCCGGGACAGCAGGCTGTCATAGAGCGCTGTCTCCTGGCGGGCGATGCCGGGATAAGTCGGCACCAGATTGTCGTCGAAGCACCAGGCTTCTTCGGTTTTGGCTGCCTGCGGAGGATGAATAAGCAAACTCAGCGAGGCGGACATCGTTTCAGGGGGTAGCTGTTTGTGTACTTCCTTTAATGGAAGCATGTGCAGCACCTCACCCGGAATAAGTTTAAGGATTCGTTCTTCGCCGAACTCGGGCCTTCTGCCAGCCTGCAGCGGCGCCTGATTCAGAATCTCTCGCGAAACGGTGGTGTAGCCGTCACCGCTGTAACCCACGCAATAGAGTTCGAAGTCATGGCTGTGGTTGAGGTCGTAGATAAAGGTTTCCCTTTCATCCCGTGACGTGACCGGCGACCAGAAACCCAGGCGAACGGTAAATAGATCGTTGGAGTGCAGGACAAATGCATAGGCCCCGTAAAGCCTGTTTTTGGTACTGAAACCGTCCTGTTGAATCGTGATGTAGAGATATTCGCTCAACAACGTGCGGTTAGTCGCCAGTTGACGCAGATCTTCCACGATCCTTGAACTGTCCAGTTGTAGATCGTAAGTCGCCATACGCTCAATAAATGTCTGCAGTTTCATGCCGCCTCACACTGGTCGAGTAAATGGTTCAGGCGACTGTCTTGCAGGTTTCTCAACAGCGGGGCGCAATTCAGCGCGGTCTGTCGATCCGTTCTGCTGATCATCTGAAAGGCCTTCCAGGCGACAGCGGGGTGATAGTGAAAAATCAACTCCTGGGCCACTTTGCAGGCTCCGGGGTCCTGTGCCGCTTCAAGCAATTCAAGACTCACCAGAAAGCGCGCGGCGCTGTCGTCATGGGGGAACCAGCCGATTTTGCGCAATGAGCGAGGGTCGAACACACTGATGTCTGCGGTTCTATCGGGCAGATTGATGCTGCCGATAAACGCCGGGTGCCCGTTTCCTTTGGGATTGCTGTCGTACAGCGTTTTGCTGCCGTCGATGAACAACGGATTTTCGGCATCCACGATCACCTGTTCTGCGCGAGTCAGGTATTCACCGTCCAGCCGATAAAGCTGAATGGAATACGATTGCCCGTTGATGGCGAACAAAACGCTGTTTCCGGGTACGGAATAGAATTGCTCAGGCGCGGGTGCGTTATCAGGTGCCTTGAGGCTGATATTTCCATCTTTGTTGCAATATAACGTCAACGTTCCAGTGTGGATGTTCGTCGCTTTCATGATCGCGGCGTGACGGGATAAATTCTCGGTATCTGTTGCAGGTTCGGATAACTGGTCGGCCAGACGCTTTACTTCGTTCCCCATGTTTGTTGTCTTGATGCAGGTAATAAGCTGGTCAGGCGTCAAGTCTGGGTTGAGCAGGTTTTTTATCATGGGAAGTCGCTTTGTTTTTGTGCTGTCAAATGTACGTTTGCGAATATTTGATCAGGCGCAATAATCAGGGTTTGTTGTTTTGTTTTGGTAAGCAGATGTCAGCGCTGAAGTTGCCTGAACGCTGACATCTGCGGTACAGCCCCGGGGGTTAAGCCTGAGCGGGCAGCGTACGAAGTTTCTTGATCTCGTGAAGGTTGCCGACGTTAAATCGCAGGCCGTCCCAGCCCGGGCAGTTGGCCGCATGGGCGGACTTGGTTGGCATGTTGATGACTTTGGTTTCTGCGCGCAGCAGAGGCGTTGTTTGCCAATTGGCAGTAACGGTTTTCATGACGAATCCTTGTCGTGAGTTGAGCGGAATATTGCTCGGTATATGAATTTAAGTTTGGTGTTCGGGTGTTAAAGTTTTTGCTGTTTAACGGTTTGCGATTATAAGGAGGCGATAGTTAATATCAACTCAGTAGTTGTTGTTAAATGTTGGTGTTTGTTTGTGGGTGTGTATCGCTGGGTAGAAGTTGACGGCGATTAATTCGCCTGTCCTCGCAACTGGCCGGTGACATTGCGTCTACCGGCCATCTTTAGAGTTGCCCGAGGCTCTTCGGATCAGAGGGCAATCATTCCTTCACGCTCATGTATTCCTTCGCCCAGAGAATGTAATCCTCAGGCTGGGTGTAGGTGTGCGTGAGTTCCGTGGCGCTCAGGTCGGAGGCCTGGGTGAAGATCTGCCGCTGTTCGCGCAGGCTGTCGTACGTTGCCTTGATCGCCGCGAAATAGGCGCCATGGCCGTCGATAGTCACGCGTACGCCGAGTTCTGCCAGGCGCTTGTCGTCGCGCAGCGCCGGGTTGCCGTAAGTGACCAGCATCAGCGGGACGCTCAGGTGCTCGGCAATTTGCTCAAGCTGATCGAAGTCCTGCACGCCGACCATGCAGATGCCATCGGCACCGGCAGCCTGGTATTGCTTGGTACGGCTGATGATTTCCTGATTTGGCAGGATCCCGGCGTTGGTGCGGGCGATGATCGCCATTTCCGAATCGACCCGGGCTTCCAGCGCCGCGCGGATCTTGCCGACGCCTTCGGCGACCGAGATCAGGTCGGTGGATTTGCGGCCGAATTGCGCCGGCAGCAGGGTGTCTTCGATGGTCAGGGCGGCGACGCCGGCGCGTTCCAGTTCGACGATGGTGCGCATCACGTTAAGGGCGTTGCCGTAGCCGTGGTCGGCGTCAGCGATCACCGGCAGTTGGGCGACGCGGCCGATGCGGGTGGCCTGTTCGGCGAACTCGCTGAGGGTGATCAGGGCAAAGTCGGGGGCGCCCAGCACCTGCAACGAAGCGACGGAGCCGCCGAGGATCCCCACTTCAAAACCCAGGTCTGCGGCAATGCGCGCGGACATCGGATCGAACACCGAGGCGGTGTGGTAGCAGGTGTCCGAAGCCAGCAATTGACGGAAGTTACGGCGCAAATCTTGATGGGAAAGCCTGGTCATACGAGTTCCACCAATACAAAGGAATGGAACGGCTTGAGCAAAGGTGTCAACGCCGAAGAATGAAAAGGCTATCACGCGAATGGGTCAAGGTTCATGACGAATTTGCGAGTGAGGCGTTGATGATGGTTCCAGCGGCTGAAAGGTTTCATCTGCAATCAGCGGATTTCCAGTGGCAGGGCCCGAGTTCAGGCCGCTACCGCCTGTTGCTGTTGCCTGGGCAGCAACGCAGCGCGCACCGAATTGCCCGGTTGCAGTTGCAGGCGCTTGGCGGTGAGGCGGTCGACCACCAGGGTATTGCCGACCTGACGACCGGCGGCCACGGTGATGCGGCAGTTCTCCAGGCGACGGTTGTGGATCAGCCATAAGGGGGCCTGTTCGTCCGGCGTGCCAAGGCTCAGAGTCAGCGCCAGGCTGTCGCGCACGGTACGAATGCTGCCGATCGGCGCTTCGATCACCGGGCCGCCGTCGAAGATGTCGATGTAGCCCTTATGCGTGAAACCTTCTGCGCGCAGGATCTTCAGCGCCGGTTCGGTGTTGGGGTGCGGTTGGCCGATGACCGCTTGCGCCTGCTCGGTGAGCATGCAGGTGTACAACGGCTGGCGCGGCATCAGTTCGGCGATGAACGACTTGTTGCCCAGGCCCGACAAGTGGTCGGCGTGGCTGAAATCCATCTTGAAAAAGTGCCGGCCGAGGCTGTCCCAGAACGGCGAGCAACCGAGCTCATCGGCACTGCCGCGCAGTTCGGCGATCATCTTCTCGCCAAACAGCTGGGGGAATTCGGCGACGAACAGCAGGCGCCCCAACGACAGCAATCGACCGTTGCTGCCATGGCGGTGTTCAGGGTGCAGGAACAGCGAACACAGTTCCGACTGGCCCGTCAGCTCATTGTTGAGAAACAGTGTAGGGATCTGCCGCGAAATGCCCAGATCCGGTGCCGAACTCACGGTCAGGCCGACCCGGTAGTTGTACCACGGCTCGCGCAGGCCGACCGCGCCGGTCAGGGCGCTGACGCCGACCACACGCAGGTCGTCGTCTTCGAGCACGAACAGATAATCGGCATCGGCGCGTTCTACCTGTTCGGCGAACGCGCGCTGGGCCCAGCGCACCCGGTGGGCGAGGCGATCCTCATTGGCCGGCAGGGTGGTGAACCCCGGGCCGGCCTGTTGCACCAGGGTCATCAGCGCTGGCAGGTCGCTGACTTTGACCGGACGGACGATCATGCGGTAACTCCTTGTACGCGCCTGTTCGGGCACTGTCGTTGGGTGTGCAACCGGGGGCGATTCACAGGGCTATCAGCCTGATCGTGCTGCCATCGGTGACCTTCAGTGCGGCACACAGATCCGGCGTCAGCGACAGCGGTTGCTCAGGCTGGTAATCCAGTTCGGCTACGATGGCCCGGAAGCCGTGCAGTGCGTCGTTGCTCAACAGATAACGGCCACGCGCGTCGATCGGCGCTTGCTGGCGCACGGTGGCGGTCTGGCTGTGGGCGATCGAACGGATGTTCGCGGTGCGCGCATACAGGGTTGGACCCGCATCAAACAGATCGATGTAGCTGTTGGTTTCAAAGCCTTCACGTTCGAGGATGTCGAACGCTTCCTGGCCATCCGGGTGAATCCGGCCGATGCATTCCTGCGCCGCCAGGGGCAGCATCGGCACATAAATCGGGTACTGCGGCATCAGTTCGGCGAGAAACGTGCGACTCTGCAGACCACACAGGCGCTCGGCCTCGACGTAGGGCAGGTCGAAAAAGTGCTTGCCCAGTGCATCCCAGAACGGCGAATGACCGTTCTCGTCGCTGTAGCCGACGATTTCGGTGATCACCGCATCGGCGAAACGTTGTGCGTGAGCGGCGATGAACAGCAGCCGCGCCCGCGACAGCAATTCGGAAAAGGCGCTGCGCACCAGCGCGTTGTCGATGTGAAAACCGCGCAGCAGGGTGTGGTCGTTGAGGTCGTGACACAGCGACAGCGCCGGCACCCCGTGCTCGATGTTCAGCTCCCGCGAGGCACTGGTGAAGTGGCGGTTGCGCAGGCTATAGAACGGTTCGTTGAAACCGGCAGTGGCAAGGATCTCCGAGCAGCCGACCAGCCGCTGAGTGTCGAGGTCTTCCAGTACGAAGAAGTAGTTCTCCGGGCCTTGCGCCTGAATGTCACTGTCGAACGAGGCGCAGGAACCGGCGATTTTTTCGCGCAGGCGTTCGCTGTCGTCCGGCAGCGACGTAACGCCGACCAGACTGTCGCGGGCCAGTTGCTGCAATTGCGGCAGGTCGGTTGGCTCGACTGGGCGTAAGACCAGCATGGATGCACTCCTGTATCAAAGGGTCCGGTGATCCCCACCGAACCTGACTATCACTGTCGGTTGCCACGCTTTAAAGCGGCGGTCGCCTGATTTGTTGTCAGACGCCGCTCTTTTTCTTGTCAGCCATTGCTCGGGTCAGGCAGCGCGGTGCTGGCGCCGAGTTTGTTCAGGAAGAACAGGTACACCAGACCCAGAGCGATCCAGATCAGGCCGAGTTTCTGCGCATCGACGCCCATGTTGTACATGATGGCGGCGACGATGATGAAGCCGATCACCGGGCAGATCAGATGGCGCACCACCTGACCGGACTTCTGCCGACGCCAGTAGTAGTTGATCACTGTCAGGTGCAGCAGCATGAAACCGCTGAGGGCTCCGAAGTTGACCAGCGAGGTCAGGGTGTCCACCGAGTTGATGAACAGGTAGCAGATCACCAGCGACAGCACCGCCACCAGATAGATGCTCAGGTACGGGGTGTTGTGCTTCGGGTGCACCTTGGCCAGCACTTTCGGCAACTTGCCATCGCGGGCCATGCCGAACAGCAGGCGCGAAACCGCGGCTTGCGAGGTGATCGCCACCGCAACGCCCCAGGCCAGCGCCGTGGCAACACCGGTCAGGGTTGCCAGCCAGCTGCCCGCCGCGATTTCGGCAATTTCATAGAACGCGGTGTCGGCGGATTTGAAGCCCATGCCGGCGGCCAGATCGGTGGCGATCCAGGTCTGAACGACGAAAATCACGCCCATCACCACCAGGGTGATCAGCGCTGCACGGCCGACGCTTTTGCCCGGGTCACCCTTGATTTCTTCGGCGAGGGTCGAGATTGCATCGAAGCCGAGGAACGACAATACGGCAATCGACACGGCCTGCATCAGCAGGGCGAAGTTGAACGTTTCCGGGTGATACAACGGCGCCAGGGTCAGCTCGCCGTTGCCGCCGCCGTTGTGCAGGGCATTCCAGGCGTAGAACAGGAAGATCCCCAGCACCACCAGCTGCGCCAGCAGGAAAATGATGTTCATCCGTGCGGTGAAGGTGATGCCGCGCAGGTTGACGAACGTCGCGCTGACCAGGAACGCCAGAATGAAACCGACCTTCGGAATGTCCGGGTACAGATGGTTGAGGGCCATTGCCGCATAGACGTACAGCAGCGGCGGAATCAGCAGGTAGTCGAGCAGCATCAGCCAGCCGGCGATGAACCCGACGTGTTGATTGAGGCCGCGTTGCGCGTAGGAATATACCGAACCGGCGATCGGAAACGCCTTGGCCATGCTGCCGTAGCTCAGCGCGGTGAACAGCATCGCGACCATGCCGATGATATAAGCCAGCGGCACCATCCCGGGTGCCTCGGCATTGACGTAGCCATACACGCCGAAGGGGGCGATGGGGATCATGAAGATCATCCCGTACACCACCAGGTCGTTCAGTGTCAGGCTACGTTTCAACTCCTGTTTGTAGCCGAACTGTTCTATTTCCATGAAGCGCAACTCCTTGTCAGCCTATCGAACGTTTTTAGTTGTTATATCGGTCCATCGTTTACAGCGTCAGCAGTCTTTACAGCAGCGGTGCCAGGCGTTCGGCCCACAGCGATACCGCTTCCGGGGTGCGCAGCAGATCGTTGCGCACCTCGATCAACACCGATTCCAGTCCTCGGGCATCGCCATGCACCGGCACGGTCATGTCACCCAGCGGATCAATCCGGTACGGCTGGTTGCCCGCGACTTTCAGCGGGTGCTGGCCGAGGCCATCGATCACCCGCTGGGCGTACGTTTTGGCCTGACCGAACAGCACGCCGACTTCCAGCGGCCGCGGCTGGCCGTAATACACCGGGGTAAAACTGTGAATCCCTACCACCCGTACCGCTTGGCCTTGTGCGACGCGTTGGTCGATCAGGGTCTGCAGCCGGGCGTGAAACGGTTTGAACAAGCTCTGGCGCCGGTACTCGCGAGTGGCTTCGTCCAGGTCGCGGTTGCCAGGTACCTGATAAATCTCGCTCTGCGCCGGAATGCTGTCGGGGGCATGCCGGGGCCGATTGAGGTCGATCAGCAGCCGTGAATAGTTGGCGCTCAACAGCGTCGCGCCGAGTCTCTCCGAGAGCTTTTCAGCCAGTTGCAGTGCGCCGATGTCCCAGGCGATGTGCTCGCGCGCGGCTGCATCGTCCAGGCCCAGATTGCTCAGGGCCTCGGGGATGTAGCGGCTGGCGTGCTCACACACCAGGATCAACGGATACGATGAATCTTCGCGGCTCAGGTTGTAGACCGGGCGGGTGTACAACCCCTGCTCGGCGGATTCAGTACAGGCGTGCATAGTGCTCACACAGGTCAGCGGGCGAGAGCTGTTCCGTCAGCGCCAGTTCCTCGGTTTTAAGGGCGTGGTAAGTGTCGAGCAACGGCTTGGGCAGCCATTGATTGAAGGCGGCACTGTCACGCAGGCAATCCAGCGCCTGCGCCAGCGAGGCGGGCAGGGCAACGATGCCCCGGGCCTTGCGTTGCTCGTCGTTGAGTGAATCGGGAATGTCATCGGTGATCGCGTTCAGCGCCAGGCGCTGTTCGATGCCCAGGCGTCCGGCAATCAGCAGCGCGGCCATCGCCAGATGCGGCGAGGCGGTAGCGTCCATGGCGCGGAACTCCAGGTTGTACTGTGCCGCCACGGATTTTCCGCCCAGGCTCACGGTCGGACAAATGCGCAACGCCGCTTCACGGTTCTGCTGTCCCAGACACGCATAGGACGCGCTCCAGTGATGCGGCTGCAAGCGTTCATACGAAACCGGCGTCGGCGCGGTGAACGCACACAGCGCTGGCAGGTAATGCAGGATGCCCGCGGCCCAATGCTGGCCGAGGGTCGACAGACCGTTGCTGGTGCCGGCGTCGTAAAGCAGCGGCAGACCTTGCAGGTCGAGCAGGCTGACGTGCAGGTGCACGCCGTTGCACACCGCGTCGGCCTTGGTTTTCGGCGCGAAACTGACGTCGACGCCCATTTGCCGGGCGATTTCGCGAGTGATCTCACGCACGTTCACCGCACGATCCGCCGCTGCCACACCGAGCGTCGGGCGGCAGGTGATTTCGTATTGGTGCTTGCCGTATTCGGGCAGGAACATCTCTGGCTCGACACCGCCGGCGCGCAGGGCGCTGAGCAGCCAGCCGCCGAATTCGGCGCCCTGACGCTGGGCTTCGAGGGAAAACGCCAGATGCTCGGCAAAGCCGGCATGCAGGTTGAATTCGTGTTCGAACGCGGCGTTGACCTGCAAGCCGAGGTTGTCGCGATAGCGCTCGATTTCATCGCGCAACAACGTGCGCGGACAGGCGCTCCACGGGCGGCCATCGGTCTCGCGAATGTCGCCGTGGATGAAGTCCAGCGCTGGGGCCGCGGCGTCCGGGCCGTTGCCGACGGTGACGCGGCTGCTCAGATCCGGGATCAACCGCAAATCACCATAGGCGCCCCATGGGTTGGTCGAGGCGATGATGTCCTGGGGCGTCAATGCACTGTTGGCCGGCACCCAGCCGCAACCGGCGGCGTGATAATGCTCCAGTTGATCGGTGGGAAACGAGCGGCCACGGGTGATGCCAATCAGGTCGGTGGTGACGATGGTGGTCATCGGCAACGGCGTCAGGCGCTCGCTCATGGGCGCATCTCCTGCAAGCGGCCGAGCACGGTTTGTGTGTCGGTGATCCAGCAGTAACCCTTGATCGCGTTGAGGCAGGCGTCATGCCGCGCCGGGGTGTAGGTGGCGCAGGCGTCTTCGACCAGTGTCACCAGATAACCGCGGTCGGCGGCATCGCGTACAGCCATGTCGACGCACTGGTCAGTGACGATGCCGGCGATGATCAGGTGGCGGGTTTCGAGGTTGCGCAGGACGTAATCGATGTTGGTCGAGTTGAACACCCCGGAGGAGGTTTTCGGCAACACGATCTCGTTTTCCACTGGCGTCAGGTCGTCGATGATCCGCGCCTGGGTGCTGCCCTTGGGCAGGTGCATGTCTGACAGTTTGTGATCCAGCGAGCGGTCGCGACCGTCGGCGGTCAGGCTCTCGATAATCGTGTGCAGCACGTTCTGCCGCGCTTCGCGAAAGGCGCTGAGCAAACGGCGCTGGTTGGGCACCACCTGCATGTGCGCGCGGGTCAGGAAATATTCGGCTTCCGGGCCGTTCAGGTGCGGGTCGTACTGCGGTTCGAGCCAGGCACGCTGCATGTCCACCAGCAACAACGCGGTGTGGTCGGTGACAAACGGCAAGTCCCGCGGCGAGCGGTGGGGAAGGCTGAACATCCTTATTTATCCTCCAGCAGGTGGGTGTTGAAGTCGTTGCGCAGGGCGTCGATGCCTTCCAGGCGATCGGCCAGATCGGGGGTGCGCAGGGTCAGGCAGGCAATCAGCGCCTCGACCTGGGCCAGCGCCGGCACCATGGTGTCGAACGGTGAGGCCGATTCCACCGGGGCGCTGATGATCAGGTCAGCCAGTTCACGCAGCGGCGAGGCATAGATGTCGGTGAACAGCACCACCCGCGCGTTGTTGTTCTTCGCCGCCGAGGCCACCCGCAGGGCCTGGGACTGATAGCGCCGGTAATCAAATAGCAGCACCACGTCCTGGCGTTGCAGATCGAACAGGCGGTCGGGCAGTTGTGCGTTGTCTTCCAGGGCAAAACAGCCGGGTCGAAGCAGCCGCAAGTGGTTGAGCAGATAGTTGGCCATCAGGCTGCTGAAGCGCCCGCCGAAGCAGTAGATCTGGTGCCGGGTGTCGAGCAGCCAGTCGAGCAGAATGCGCACGTCTTCGGGTTGCGTCAGGGCTTGGGTTTCCACCAGCAGACGCTGGCTGTCGGCCAGATAATGGCCCCAGGCATCGTCCTTGTTCAGGTGCGAACGCGGCTGCAACAGGGTGCGCGGCGAACGCAGACGGTGGTCCATGTCGCTGAGCAGGGCGTCCTGAAACTCGGCGTAACCACCGAATCCGAGCTTCTTCACCAGCCGCACGATGGTCGGATCGCTGACGCCAGCGTGCTCGGCCAGACGCGCCATCGGACCCAGGCCGTTGCGTGGATACTGGTCGAGCAGGGCGCGAATCACTTTGCGCTCAGACGGCGTCAGCTCCAGGCCGGGATCGGTGATCAAGTCTCTGAGAGGGGGCATCCGGGCTCCTGCTGGATGAGGGGGGGGTGTTGAATTCGTTTCATAATCCGTTAAAACAGTATTTATGTAACTCAGGTTACATGTCTAGTGAATTTTTAACGGTAGCGATTCAGCGTTTAAATAACGTCAGACCCCTGTGCCACAAGGCCTACACGGATGACGACGGCCCTTGTAGTCCATTGCCCATTGGTGTGTCAGACATTGCCGTTTTTTCTCTTTCAGTGTGTTGGACGGCAAGCTTGCAAGGCCCCCTGAACGGCCCGGTTTACGGCACAATTACCGCAAGACCGGCCGCTTGCCGCCGATTTACCTGATGTTCATCGAGTGCAGTGCTGTGCTATCCACCCGTTTGACTTTGATTTGCCATGCTCGAACCGTCGCACAGAAATTGGCGCGTTTTCCTACGAACGAACCTGTTGAAAATCAGCCTTTGAAGCTTGGTGCGCTGGCGACACAATTCGCTAATCCCAGCCTTTTGTTGTGCGGGCCGGAGTTGCGCACCCGGCAGACGGCCGAATGGTTCGGTGCGGCGCCGCAAGTGGACGAAGCGCTGCGTGATTGCGATTGGGGGCGCTGGCACGGGCAAGCGATCAAGGATCTGCAAGTGCACGAGGCTGACGCCTTGCAGGCGTGGATCAGTGATCCACGGGCGGCACCCCATGGTGGCGAGTCGGTAATGCAATTGGGCGAACGCGTGGCGCGGTGGCTGACCAGCCTGCAAGGAATGCCGGGGCACATCGTCGCCATCACCCATCCGTTCGTGGTGCGCGCTGCATTGATGCAGGTCATGCAGGGCGCCGCGTTCAACGCCGTTGATGTTGAACCGCTGTCAGTGGTTGAGCTGCGCTTCAACGGCATCTGGCGGCTACGCTTGCCGGGTATCGATCTTGCGGGAGCACTTTGATGAAACGACTGCTGGTCATCGGCATCGGCGCCGGCAATCCCGACTACATCACGATGCAGGCGGTGAAGGCGCTGAATCAGGTGGACGTGTTCTTTCTGATGGATAAAGGCCAGAGCAAGGACAAACTGATCGATCTGCGTCGCGATATCTGTGCGCGTTACATCACCGATCCTGCGTATCGCTTCGTCGAATCCCACAGCCCCGAGCGCGCGCGCGGCGACGTGGACTACACCCGCGCGGTCGATGATCTGAATCGCGCCAAGCAAGAAACCTTCGAACGACTGATCAATGAAGAATTGGCTGACGAGCAGTGCGGCGGATTCCTCGTGTGGGGCGACCCGGCGCTGTACGACAGCACCATTCGTATCCTGCAGGCGATTCTCGCGTCGGGCCGCTGTGCTTTCGAGTTTGAAGTGATCCCCGGGATTACCAGTGTTCAGGCGCTGGCCGCGCAACATAAGGTGCCGTTGAACAGCATTGGCCGGTCAATCGAAATCACCACTGGCCGGCGGCTGGCGGCGGGGCAGGTCAGCGACACCGACAGTCTGGTGGTGATGCTCGATGCGGAAGATTCCTACCGCCATGTGGCGGATCAGCAGACAGAGATTTATTGGGGGGCCTACCTCGGCACACCGGATGAAATTCTGATCAGTGGCAAGCTCAAGGATGTGGCGGCCGAGATCGAGCGGGTGCGCAAGGCTGCCCGGGCTGAGCATGGGTGGATCATGGATACCTATCTGTTGCGCAAGTCGGAAATCTCGGGTGAATGATCCGGCCTCATCGCGAGCAGGCGAAGGCCTGCATTTGGAATGCTTACCCCTGTAGGAGTGAGCCTGCTCGCGATAGCGTCCTCAAGATCACCATCAGGAAATGGCTGTGACCCCACGCCCAAACCGCTCCCGATACACCGACGGCGGCACCCCGACCACGCTGCGAAACGCCACGCGAAAACTTTCCACCGAGCGATAACCGCAGCGCTGGGCGATCTGCTCGGTGTTGTGCACGGTGCTTTCCAGCAGCTCCCGCGCCCGGGCCAGTCGCTCGTGTTGCAGCCACGCCTTGGGCGATTGCCCGCTGGCCTCGGTGAAACGCCGCAGAAAAGTGCGCTCGCTCATCGCCGCTTCGCTGGCCAGATCGCGAACTTCCAGTGGTTGGTGCAGGCGCTCGCGGGCCCACTGCATCACCCGCGACAAGTCGTTGCGTGGCGTCGGGCTGACCGGCGTGGGGATGAACTGTGCCTGACCGCCAGTGCGTTGTGGCGACATCACCAGACGCCGGGCCACCGCGTTGGCGACCTGGGTACCGAAATCCCGTGTCACCAGATGCAGGCACGCATCGATCCCGGCGGCGCTGCCCGCCGAGGTAATCAACTGGCCGGAGTCGACGTAGAGCACATCCGGATCCACCGCAATCGCCGGGAAGCGCCGCGCCAGTTCATCGGTGTAGCGCCAGTGTGTGGTCGCGCCGCGGCCGTCGAGCAAGCCACTGGCGGCCAGCACAAACACCCCGGAGCAGATCGACAGCAGCCGCGCACCTTGGGTGTAGGCCTGTCGCAAGGCGTCGATCAGGGCCGGCGGCACCTCGGCATCACGGTCACGCCAACCGGGAATAATAATGGTGCGCGCCTGTGCCAGTAGTTCCAGGCCGCCGTCGGCCAGTACCTGAATCCCGCCCATGGCGCGCATCGGCCCTTGGTCGACGGCGACGATGCGATGCTCGTACCACGGGAAATCGAACTCAGGCCGGGCCAGGCCAAAAATCTCCACGGCGATGCCGAACTCGAACGTGCAGAGGCCGTCGTAGGCCAGAATCGCGACCAATCCAGGTGAATTTGGCATTTGGCGGAAAATTCCCGGTGAGTGTCTTGCCCGCCACTGTAGCGCCAAGTGCTGGCCCGATAAAGTCTGTTCACACCCCAACAGATGTAGGAGCTAAACAGCATGACCAGCCTGGTTCGCGAAATTCCTGCCGCACCGTCAGCGATTGCCTTGATGCATTTCAGCAACCGTCTGACCTTCGAGACCGATTGTTCCGACGTCTTCAGCAGCCAAGAGGCCGGCGAAGTCGATTTTGTCCTGGTCGATGTGCGCGGACCGTTGGCGTTCGAGCGCGGTCATGTGCCGGGCGCCATCAATTTCCCGACACGTTTGCTGACCGTAGAAGGCCTGGCGCAGTACTCGAAGAACACGTTGTTCGTGGTCTATTGCGCCGGCCCGCACTGCAACGGCGCCAACAAGGCAGCGGTGAAACTGGCGGCGTTGGGTTACCCGGTCAAGGAGATGATCGGCGGCGTGACCGGATGGCTGGATGAAGGCTTTTCGCTGAGCGTCGAACAACCCGCCAAAACCCCCATCGCCTGCGAATGCTGAATGCTTTTGTAGGAGCTGCCGCAGGCTGCGATCTTTTGACTTTTTTTAAGAACAAGAGCAAAAGATCGCAGCCTTCGGCAGCTCCTACATGAGTAATAGGTACCCTTTTCGAGGGTTTGTCCTACAGCCTTTGCACCATGTCGGCGCACCGTTGATCCCGGTCAACGGTGGCGCCGATTTTCTGTAAGTATTTGTCGCTTAAACACAATTTGCCCTGTGCGCGTCGCCATAGACTGCCGGCCACTTCGGTTTTTGCTTTCAAAAAGCCATGACCGAACGTTCTATCGAAAGCTGCCAATAAAAGCCTCCGCACACAGGAGTAATAAATGAAAAAGCTAGTGATGTTCGGTGCCCTGGCACTGTCGATGTTGTCCCTGACCGCTGTGGCCGAAGACGCCAAACCGATTCGTCTGGGGATCGAAGCCGCTTACCCGCCATTCTCGATGAAAACCGCTGATGGCAAACTCACCGGGTTCGACGTCGATATCGGCGATGCCCTGTGCAAACAGATGGACGTCAAATGCGTGTGGGTCGAGCAGGAGTTCGATGGCCTGATCCCGGCACTCAAAGTGAAGAAGATCGACGCGATCCTGTCCTCGATGACCATCACTGACGACCGCAAGAAAAACGTCGATTTCACCATCAAGTACTACCACACCCCGGCGCGCTTCGTGATGAAGGAAGGCTCCGGTGTCAAAGACCCGCTGACCGAGCTCAAGGGCAAGAAAGTCGGCGTGCTGCGCGCCAGTACCCACGACCGCTATGCCACCGACATGGCCAAGGACGCCGGGTTTGAAGTGGTGCGCTATGGCTCGCAACAGGAAGCCAACCTGGACATGAAATCCGGCCGTCTCGACGCGATGCTGGCGGACTCGGTCAACCTCAGCGACGGTTTCCTGAAGACCGACGCCGGTAAAGGCTTCGAATTCGTCGGCCCGACCTACGAAGACGACAAGTACTTCGGCGGCGGTGCCGGGATTGCCGTACGCAAGGGCGATACCGAACTGGCCGAGAAATTCAACAAGGCCATCACCGAAATTCGCGCCAATGGCGAGTACAAGAAAGTCCAGGACAAGTATTTCGACTTTGACGTGTACGGTCATTAATACGCTGTAGAAAAAAGTGGCCCCGTTTGCGCGGTGGCCACTTTTTTTGTGCTCTTTCCCTGAAGACAAAGACCCCCTGTGGGAGCGGGCTTGCTCGCGAAGGCGGTATAACATTCAACATAATCATTGATTGATACACCGCCTTCGCGAGCAAGCCCGCTCCCACAGGGGATTTTCGCCGATTCAATTTTCAGGAGTTACCCATGCAACGCATCGACCATGTTCTGCCCTGGAGCCACTTGGGCAGCGAACGTTCCCTCAGTGTCTTCAGTTACGGCGCGGGCACTCGCAAGGTGTACATCCAGGCCAGTCTGCACGCCGACGAACTGCCGGGCATGCGCACCGCATGGGAACTCAAGCAACGCCTCAACGAGCTGGAACAGCAGGGTCGTTTGCAAGGCGTGATCGAGCTGGTGCCGGTAGCCAATCCGATCGGCCTCGACCAGCACCTGCAGGGCAGCCACATGGGCCGCTTCGAGCTGGGCAGCGGGAAGAATTTCAACCGCTCGTTTGTTGAACTCAGCGCGCCGGTGGCGGCGCGAATCGGCGAGCAACTGGGCAGCGATGCCGTGGCCAACATCGCCTTGATCCGCCAGACCATGGGGCAGGTGCTCGATGAGCTGCCAGCCCCGGCCTCGCAACTGGAAGCACTGCACCGCTTGTTGCTGCGCCATGCCTGCGACGCTGACATCACTCTTGATCTGCATTGCGATTTTGAAGCGGCGATTCACATCTACGCGCTGCCCCAACACTGGCCGCGCTGGCAATCGCTGGCGGCGCGACTGAAGGCTGGCGTTGCGCTGTTGTGTGAAGACTCCGGTGGCAGTTCGTTCGACGAATCGTGCTCGTCGCCGTGGCTGCGCCTGGCGCGGGCGTTCCCGAACGCGGCGATTCCCCCGGCGAACCTTGCCACCACCCTGGAACTGGGCAGCATGGGCGACACGCGGGTCGATCAGGCCCAGGCCAATTGCGAAGCGATTTTCGGCTTTCTCGCCGAGCAGGGCTTCATCAGCGGCGAATGGCCGGCGGCACCGTCCGAGTGCTGCGAAGGCATGCCGTTCGAAGGCACCGAATACCTGTTCGCGCCACACCATGGCGTGGTCAGCTTCCTGCGCAATGCCGGGGAATGGGTCGAGAAGGGCGACGCGCTGTTCGAGGTGGTGGATCCGTTGAATGACCGGCTGACTACCGTGCGCGCCGGCACCAGCGGCGTGCTGTTTGCGATTGATCGCGGGCGTTACACCCAGCCGGGGATCTGGCAGGCCAAGGTGGCGGGGCGCGAACCGATTCGGGTGGGCAAACTGATCAACGACTGAATCCAGACCTCACCCACCCCTGTAGGAGCTGCCGAAGGCTGCGATCTTTTGATCTTGCTTTTAAAAGTCAAAGTCAAAAGATCGCAGCCTGCGGCAGCTCCTACAGGTCTGGGTGAGGCAGGTTAAGCCTGTTAGGCTCCACCGACGAACCCGACACTTTGTGAAGGAAGGCTTTATGTTGAAGGCGTTTGCCCTGTTAACCCTCCTGGCGTCCAGCGCCGTCCATGCGCAAACCACGCTGCAAAGCGACTTGCCACTGAAGTACATCGAACAGGTTCACCCGGACGCTGACACTCGGCCACTGGTGATTTTCCTGCACGGCTACGGCAGTAACGAAGCCGATCTGATCGGTATGAAGTTTCAGCTGCCGGCGCAGTACAACTACCTGTCGGTGCAGGCGCCGTTGGCGTTGGGCGAAGGGCGTTTCCAGTGGTTTCGCAAGAAAGGCGAAGGTGCCTACAACGGCGAGACCGATGACCTGAAGGCCAGCGGCCAGAAGTTGCGGGATTTTATCGCGCAGGCGGCGCAGAAATATCACGCCAGCCCGGACAAGGTGTACCTGATCGGCTTCAGCCAGGGCGCGATGATGACCTACGAAGTGGGCTTGCGTCCGCCCGTAGCGGTCGGTGGCATCGCGGCGTTGAGCGGACGGCTGTTGCCGGTATTGAAAACCGAGCTCAAGGCGCAGCAACAACCGTTGCCGCTGAAGATCTTCATCGGCCACGGTACCGCCGATGATCGGGTGCCGTACCGCGACGGCACCGCGGCCAATGCGCTGCTGCAAAAACTCGCCTACACACCCGAGTTTCACGCCTATCCCGGCGTCGGCCACAGCATCAGCGCGGCCGAGCTGCGCGACTTGAATGCCTGGCTGCAGCAGCTCAATCCGTGACGATCACTTGTCCTTGAGGATGGTTTTCACCAGCGCATCGTGACCGCTCTTGTCGCTGGCCCGGGAAATCACCTGGACCAGCGCCATGCGCTTGCCGGAGGCGGCGAGCAGCGTGGTGTTGAGTGTCTGGCCGCCGCCCTGAGTGGCGGTGCTGTCGACCTGACGCACACCGAGGCCGCTGCTTTTCTGGGTCAGGCTTTTTTCACTGAGCTTGTTGAAATCCGGCAGAGCCTTGCGTTGATCATCAATGAAACTCGCCAGGCTGCCATCGAGAAATTCGTTGTCGTTGTCCTTGACGCTGGCGCCACCGGCGATCTGGTTTTCGGCGGCGATGACCACAGTCTTGGTCGCCTGATTGGTGTACATCGTGCCCTTGGCACCGGTTGGCCCGGCCGGCAGCGGGTCGGCGGTGAAGCCTTTGGGCAGGACGAAGGTGAACTTGCCGTCGAGCATCGACACGTTGTTGGTCGAGGCTTTTTCCTTGGGCTTGGCTGCCTGGGCGTTGAGGGCGCCGAAACCGGCGACCGCCGCCAGCAACAGGACGACGGCTTTCTTGCTGAGCAATGACATGTGAATCTCCGAGGGATGGTCGCGCCAGGGCGGCGATGATCCCACGGAGCATGCCTGGCATTCCAGCGCGGTTTGTCAGGCGTTTGCGTCAGCCTTGGGGTGGTTGGCCTTTGCCGGGACCTGTCGAGCCAGCAACTTGCGAGTGACGCCGAGCATGGCCACCGACACCGCGACACCGGCGATGAATCCGCTGAGGCCCAGGCTTGGCAGGGTCAGCGCCGACACCAGGCAAAATGCCGAGAACGAGTACATGCCGATCGCCGTCGCCCGCAGCAATGCCGCAGTAAATGCCGGGCCGCGGGTCTGCTGCGAGAACACCGCCATCACACTGCCGAGCACCGGGAACACTGCGAGCAGGCCGCTCCAGCGCTCACCCACGGTACTCGCGAGCATCGTCACCAGCAGCGTCAGCGCCGCGCCGGCAATCATGCGCCAGATCAGTTTGTCCGACTTCGGCGCCGGGCCATTCAGCACCGGTTGCACGTCGGGAAACAGGTGCGGCGCCGCCAACAGGGCAATCGCCGCCGCAGCGATCGAGAACGGCAGCGATGGCGGAATCAGCGACAAAACCAGCGCCAGTCCCGCCCACACCGACAGCGAAACCGTCAGCGCCCACGGCCAGTTCGCCCGCTGCGCCACCTGCGCGTAGGTGATGCAGAAGGCGATCATGGCGAACATCGCTGACAGCGCTGCGACCGCCGATTGCGCAGCAAACTGCGGCCCCTGTTCGATGGCGAGGAAGAACAGAATCGGCCCGACCACCACCGGCAACCCCGACAGCCAACCGGCCACGCTCGGCCCCCAGCGCTTGCCGGCGAGGGAAATCAGCAGCAGAAATCCGGGGATCAGCAGTAATTTGAGAATCAGCACGCGGGAGGCCTCGGGGAAGGAAGTGGCCAAGGTAACCGATTGGCGCATTGATCGACAGTTTTTGTATACAAAGTCTGCGGGTGATATCCGCTATGCTCTAAAGATCAGGGTTTACCGGAGTCGATACCGCGATGAGCAAACCATCAAAGTTGCTGCGTGGGTGCTGTGGCATCGGCTTGTGGGCGTTGTTACTCACCCCGATCTGGGCCAATTGGCAGGACGCCGTGCCCGGCGCGCAAATCATCGGCACCGGGGATTTCAGTGTGTTCGGTTTCGACGTCTACAACGCTCGGTTGTGGAGCGCGGCACGCCCGTTGTCGACCGAACAACCCTTCGCTCTGGAGCTGATCTATCGGCGCAAGATCTCCCGTGACGATCTGGTGCAGGCCAGTGTCGATGAAATCAAACGGCTGGCCGGCTCGGGAGTCAGTCCGGCACAACTGGCCGCGTGGCAAGGGCAAATGGAGCAATCGTTCGTCGATGTGCAGGCTGGCACGCGGATTACAGGCGTGTATCTGCCAGGGCAGGGCGCACGGTTTTTTGTCGGTCAGCAGTTGCAGCATGAAATCGATGATCCGCAGTTTGCCCGGGCGTTTTTCAACATTTGGCTTGATCCGCGTACCCGTAACCCCGAACTGCGCGAGCAACTGTTGGGGATGAGCCGATAGAGTTTTTGTTCTTCAAGGCGCTGACTGAAACCTCTAAGCTGCGTCTTTCGAACTTGTTTCTGGATGTGTGCGTGAAATTCAGCTTACCCAAAATTGCCACTGCGCCGTTCTGCCCGCCGGAAGTGGCCGGCAGTGTGGAAGTCGATCCCCGCGCCTCGTTTTTCAAACGTGCGCTGCGTTTTGCCGGTCCCGGATTGCTGGTGTCGATCGGCTACATGGACCCGGGCAACTGGGCGACAGCCATCGAGGCCGGTTCGCGTTTTGGTTACAGTTTGCTGTTTGTGGTGCTGCTGGCGAGTCTGGCGGGGATGGTCGTGCAGTGCTTGTGTTCGCGCCTGGGGATTGCCACCGGTCGCGATCTGGCGCAGCTGTCCCGCGAGCGCTACAGCACGCCGGCCGCACGCCTGCAATGGGTGCTGGCGGAAATCTCGATCATCGCCACCGATCTGGCCGAAGTGCTCGGTTGCGCCCTGGCATTCCACTTGTTGCTCGGCTGTTCGCTGACCTTCGGCATCGCCCTGACAGCCTTCGACACGCTGCTGGTACTGGCCCTGCAGAACCGTGGCTTCCGTCGGCTGGAGGCGATCATGCTGGTGCTGGTGGCGACCATCGGCGTGTGTTTCTTCGTTGAACTGGTACTGATCAAACCCTACTGGCCAGACGTGTTCGCTGGCTTCAAACCGTCGCTTTCGGCGATCAGCGATGCCGCACCGCTGTATCTGGCGATCGGCATCCTCGGCGCCACGGTAATGCCGCACAACCTCTACCTGCACACCTCGATCGTGCAGACGCGGATGATCGGCCAGGACCTGGCGAGCAAGCAGGACGCGGTGAACCTGGCACGCATCGACACCATCGGTTCATTGGCACTGGCGCTGCTGGTCAACGCGGCGATTCTGATACTGGCGGCGGCTGCGTTTCACCAGTCAGGGCATTCCGACGTGGTCGACATCCAGGACGCCTACCACCTGCTCGACCCGCTGGTCGGCGGCGCGCTGGCCAGTGTGCTGTTCGGCGTCGCATTGCTGGCGTCGGGGCAGAGTTCGACGTTCACCGGGACCATCGCCGGACAGGTGATCATGGAGGGTTATCTGAACCTGCGGATTCCCTGCTGGCAGCGGCGTTTGATCACTCGCGGACTGGCACTGATCCCGGCGTTCATCGGCGTGTGGCTGATGGGGGATAACGCGGTGGGCAAATTGCTGGTGTTGAGTCAGGTGGTGCTCAGCCTGCAACTGCCATTTGCGCTGTACCCGCTGATTCGCATGACCAGCGACAAACAGCTGATGGGGCCGTTTGTGAATAGACTGCCGACCCGGGTGCTGGCGTGGGGCTTGTTTGCGGTGATCAGTGGGGCGAATGCCTGGTTGATTTTGCAGATGGCGGTGTGAGCCCTGGTTTATCTGTAGCCTGAGCTGGCCCCTTCGCGAGCAAGCCCGCTCCCACCTTGGAATGCATTCCCCTGTGGGAGCGGGCTTGCTCGCGAAGAGGGAGGAACATTCACTGCAAATTTCAAAGGACAAAAAAACACCCGGTGCAACGCAAGTCGCACCGGGTTTTTGTTGCCAGCGAGCAGCGGATGTCGTGGATCCACCGCGCGCTGTGAACTCTTGGGTTAAGCGCGTTCCAGCGCCAGCGCCACACCCTGACCACCGCCGATGCACAGGGTCGCCAGACCTTTCTTCGCATCACGCTTGATCATTTCGTGCAGCAGCGTCACCAGCACCCGGCAACCCGACGCACCGATCGGGTGACCGAGGGCGATGGCGCCGCCGTTGACGTTGACCTTGTCCAGATCCCATTGCAGATCCTTGGCCACTGCCAGCGATTGCGCAGCGAAAGCTTCGTTGGCTTCGATCAGGTCGAGTTGGCCGATGTTCCAGCCCGCCTTGTCCAGGCAGCGGCGGGTGGCCGAGACCGGGCCGATGCCCATAATCGCCGGGTCAACGCCGGCGTTGGCGTACGCGGCGATTTTTGCCAGCACCGGCAGGCCCAGGGCCTTGGCTTTCTCGGCGCTCATCAGGATCACCGCAGCGGCGCCGTCGTTCAGCGACGAAGCGTTGCCCGCGGTGACACTGCCGTCCTTCTTGAACGCCGGACGCAGTTTCGCCAGCGATTCGGCGGTGGTGTCGCCGCGTGGTTGTTCGTCGACCTTGAACGCTACCGGGTCACCTTTGCGCTGTGGGATCAGGATCGGCGTGATCTCATCGACAAAGCGCCCGGCCTCGATGGCCGCCGCCGCTTTGCGCTGCGAAGCGGCGGCGAAGGCGTCCTGCTGCTCGCGGCTGATGTCGTATTTCTCCACCAGATTTTCGGCGGTGATGCCCATGTGGTAATCGTTGAACGCATCCCACAGACCATCACTGATCATGGTGTCGACGATTTGCGCATGCCCCATGCGCAGACCGGTGCGTGCGCCCGGCATCACGTAGTTGGACAGGCTCATGTTCTCCTGACCGCCAGCGATGATCACCTCGGCATCGCCGCAACGGATCGCCTGCGCGCCCAGGTGCAGGGCTTTCAGGCCCGAGCCGCAGACCTTGTTCAGGGTCATGGCCGGCACGGCGTGGGGCAGGCCGGCCTTGATCGTAGCCTGACGCGCCGGGTTCTGGCCGGCGCCGGCAGTCAGCACCTGACCCATGATCACTTCATCGACCTGCGCACCGTCCAGGCCTGTCTGTTCGAGCAACTGGCGAATCACCGCAGCGCCCAGATCCACCGCGGACACGCTGGCCAGAGAACCCTGGAAACTGCCGATCGCGGTGCGGGTGGCGGCAACAATTACGACGTCTTGCATTTTCGAATTCCTCACTGGGCAGCGAACTGCATTTCCGGTACGTGATCCGGGACGATCAGTTTACCAGCGGTTTTGGCGACGATTTCCTCGACGCTGACGCCAGGTGCGCGTTCCTTGAGGACAAAAGCGCCATTTTCGATTTCCAGATAGGCGAGGTCGGTCAGTACGCGCTTGATGCAGCCGGCGCCGGTCAGCGGCAGGCTGCACTTGGCCAACAGTTTGGACTCACCGTCCTTGGACGCGTGGGTCATGATCACGATGATGTTGTCGGCGCCAGCCACCAGATCCATCGCGCCGCCCATGCCCTTGACCAGTTTGCCGGGAATCATCCACGAAGCGATGTTGCCTTCGACGTCGACTTCGAACGCGCCGAGCACGGTCAGGTCGACATGCCCACCGCGGATCATCGCGAAGGATTCGGCGGAGTTGAAAATCGATGCACCGATGCGCGCGGTGACGGTCTGTTTGCCGGCGTTGATCATGTCGGCATCGATGGTGTCTTCAGTCGGAAAAGGCCCCATGCCGAGCAGGCCGTTTTCCGATTGCAGCATGACTTCCATGCCTTCGGGAATGTAGTTGGCGACCAGGGTCGGAATGCCGATGCCGAGGTTGACGTAGTAGCCGTCCTGCATTTCGCGGGCGACGCGCTGAGCCATTTGTTCGCGGGTAAGTGCCATGTTTTTATTCTCCGTCAGCCTGAATTATTTGCGGATGGTGCGCTGTTCGATGCGCTTTTCGAACGTGCCGCAAATGACCCGGTCGACGTAGATGCCGGGAGTGTGGATCTGCGACGGATCCAGCTCGCCGGGCTCGACGATTTCTTCGACTTCGACCACGGTGATCTTGCCGGCGGTGGCGGCCAGCGGGTTGAAGTTCTGCGCAGTGTGGCGGTAGATGACGTTACCGAAATGGTCGGCTTTCCAGCCTTTGACGATGGCGAAGTCGCCGGTGATGGACTCTTCCATCAGGTATTTGCGCCCGTTGAACTCGCGCACTTCCTTGCCTTCGGCGACCGGGGTGCCGACGCCGGTGGCGGTGAAGAAGGCCGGGATGCCGGCGCCGCCTGCGCGCATTTTCTCGGCGAGGGTGCCTTGCGGGGTCAGGATGACTTCGATCTCGCCCTTGAGCAGTTGCTCTTCGAACAGTTTGTTTTCGCCGACGTAGGAGGCGATCACCTTGCTGATCTGGCGGTCGGTCAGCAGCACACCGAGGCCGAAACCATCGACGCCGCAGTTGTTGGAAACCACGGTGAGGTCGCGGGTGCCCTTGCGCTTGATCTCGGCGATCAGGTTTTCCGGGATGCCGCACAGGCCGAAGCCGCCGGCGATCACGGTCATGCCGTCTTCCAGGCCCGCCAGAGCTTCCTCGTAGGAACTCACGCGCTTGTCGAAACCTGCCATATGCACCTCTTTTATTGTTTGTCGGGCGGCTGGCTAGCCGAATGACTGGAGTGTCTCGCTGAGGGATATATTTGTTAAGTTGATTTTTAAGGTTGATTGATTGATAAAGCTCAATAGTTGACGCTATCCCTGTAGGAGCTGCCGCAGGCTGCGATCTTTTGATTTTGTTTTTTAAGATCAAGATCAAAAGATCGCAGCCTTCGGCAGCTCCTACAGTAGGTACGACGTTGAAACGGTAAGGTATCCAGTATGACCATCAAACAGATCCGCGCCTTTCTCGCCGTGGCCCAGAGCCTGAGCTTCGCTGTGGCCTGTGAGCGCCTGCACCTGTCGCAATCGGCACTGAGCCTGACCATCAAGGCGCTGGAAGAGGGGCTGGGTGGGCGGCTGTTCAGCCGCAACACGCGCAACGTGGCGCTGACTGCCGAAGGCGAATCGCTGCTGCCGTTGGCCCGGCGCCTGATCGCCGACTGCGACAACGCCGAAGACGAAATGCGCCAGCGCTTCAGCCTGCAACGCGGACGGGTGACGCTGGCGGCGATGCCATCGTTTGCCGGCAACCTGCTGCCGCCGATCCTCAAGACGTTCCGCGCGCGCTATCCGAACGTCAATGTCACGGTCAACGACGTGATCAACGAGCAAGTGCTGGAGATGGTCCGCGACCGGCAGGTGGAGCTGGGCGTTGCGTTCGAGCCGATGCAGAACACCTCGCTGACGTTTACCCCGCTGTACATGGACCGCTTTGTCGCCGTGGTACCACAGGATTCAGCGCTGGCCGGGCTTGGCGAAATCGACTGGCAGACCTTGCTGCAGGAACCGTTCATCACCCTGCAACGGCCGTCGACGGTACGGGTGATGCTCGAAGAACACTTGCAGGCTCGGGGCCTGAAACTGCCGGTGGAATTCGAAAGCCATCAACTGGCAACGGTCGGGCGCATGGTTGCCAGCGGGCTCGGGGTCAGCGCGGTACCGGCGTTGTGTGCCGAGCAGATGCAGGAACTGGGTGCGTGTTGCCTGACCCTGAATGATTCGGTGGAGCGGGCGATTGGCGTGTTGACTGAGCCGGGCAATGAACTGTCGGCGGCGGCGCAGGCACTGTTCGATATTCTCAAGGCCGAACATTGATCCTGTGGGAGCGGGCTTGCTCGCGAAGGCGGGGTATCAGTCGAGGACAGTCTTGGCTGAAAGGACGCTTTCGCGAGCAGGCTCGCTCCCACAGGGTAATCATCGGTTCAGGAAGTCAAGCGTTGCACCAGCAGCGGCAGCAGCTTTTCACATGACGCCTCGATCTTCAGATCCAGCAGATCGTCGGCGCGGGTCTTGCCCAGATTGATCGCCAGCAACGGCTTGCCCCGATCAGCAATCACCCGGCACAGACGAAACGCCGAATACGCCATCAGCGACGAACCCACCACCAGCAATCCCGCAGCATTCTCTGCCGCCGCCATGGCTCGCGCCGCTGTCGGTTGCGCCACGTTCTCGCCGAAAAACACCACGTCCGGCTTCATCCGTTCACCGGCGCAATACGGGCACTGCGGAGTCTGAAAGCGTGCTTCGAAGGCCGGGTCGAGCAGGGTATCGCCGTCCGGCGCCTGCACCGCGTCGACCCCGGCCAGATACGGATTCTGCTCGACCATCCGCTGCTGAATGTCGTCACGCGCGCTGCGCTGGCCGCAATCCAGGCACAGCACCCGGTGCAGGCTGCCGTGCAATTCGATCACGTCCTGACTGCCGGCCTGATCGTGCAGGGTATCGACGTTCTGCGTGATCAAGGCGCTGATCAGTCCCCGGCGCTGCAACTCGGCCAGTGCTTGATGCGCGGCATTGGGTCGTGCCTGACGCACCCGCGGCCAGCCAAGCATGGCCCGCGCCCAGTAGCGACGACGGGATTCCGGGGCGGCGAGAAATTCCTGATACATCATCGGCTGCCGGCCACGACGCACTCCTTCGCTGTCGCGGTAATCCGGGATGCCCGACGGCGTGCTGATACCGGCGCCGGTCAGCACCAGGAAATCGCCATCGGCCATGGCCTGGTGCAAGGTATCGAGGTGTTCGTGGGTCGGGCTGTCGAGCATGGTCAGCACTCCGGGGAGGACGATGCCCGCAGGTTAGCATTAACCTTGCTCCCGCTGGACTGCGCAGCAGGCCTGTTGTTGCGGTCGCTTCGCTACCCGACGGGAGCAAGCTCCCTCGCCACAGGTGATAGCGGTGATCTATTTGCGCGCCTCCAGAATCAGATTGAACGGCGTCTGCGTCGCCCGGCGGAAATGCTTGAACCCGGCCTCGGCAAACACCTTGCGCAAGCGCATTTCTCCGGCCTGCGCACCCAGCCCCAGGCCGACTTCCTGCGACAGCGAATTCGGCGTGCAGATAAAAGTCGAGGCCGCGTAAAACAGTCGCCCAACCGGGTTGATGTTGTCGTCCAGCGCATCGTTGGCAAACGGCTCGACCAGCAGCACCGTGCCGTCATCCTTCAACGATTTAAACGCATGCCGCGCAGCGCCGACCGGGTCGCCCATGTCGTGCAGGCAGTCGAAGTAGCAGATCAGGTCGTAGTCGCTGCCGGGGTAACTTTTGGCAGTGCTCTGGAGGAATTTCGCCCGGCTGCTGACGCCACCTTCTTCGGCGCGCTGGGTGGCGACGGTGATCGACGGCGCGTGGAAGTCAAAGCCGACGAATTGCGAGTTGGGAAACGCCTGCGCCATGATCACCGTCGAGGCGCCGTGGCCGCAGCCGATGTCGGCGACTTTGGCGCCGTCTTCAAGTTTGGCGATCACGCCTTCCAGCGCCGGCAGCCATTCCGCGATCAAGTGACCTTTATAGCCGGGGCGAAAGAAGCGTTCGGTGCCGCTGAACATGCAGGGGTGATGATCGCCCCAGGGCAGGGCGCCGTTGCCGCGCATGGCTTTGACCAGTTTGTCCTTGTCGTGGAAGAACGACGCCACCACACCGAGTCCGCCGGCGACATACACCGGCGAGTCTTCGACAGCCAGGGCCAGCGCCTGCTCTTCCGGCAGACGGAACTGGCCATCGTGGTGTTCCATATAGCCGGACGCGGCGTGGGCGCTGAGCCATTCGCGCACCAGGCGCGGGTTGCAGGTGGTTTTTTCGGCGAGGGCTTGCGGGGTAATCGGCTGACTGTCGGCCATTGCCCGGTACAGCCCGAGTTCTTCGCCAACGATCACGTTCGCCAGCATTGCGGCGCCGCCCATGTCGTTGACCAGTTTGCCCATGAATGCATTGAGCCTTGATTCGTCCATCACGAGTGCTCCTGATACAGGATCACCGTCCGGTGGCAAAACGATGTCGAGGCATGGGCCGCAGGGCAGTGGTCACAGAAGTGGGCAGGGCACAGCTGACTCCGTCCTGCATTCCCCCTCGACCGGGTAATGAATCAGTCTAGCCGGGCTGGAGCAAGATGCAGCGTTTGTGGCTCACCCAATCCCCCTGTGGGAGCGGGCTTGCTCGCGAAGGCGTTGTATCAGTCAACTAATCGGCTAGCTGACACGCCGCATTCGCGAGCAAGCCCGCTCCCACGGGGATATGTGATGCTGCATTCCGTCGTTTAGTGCCAGTCGCCGCCCGTTCACAGGTCGCGCACCATCAGCCATTGATCGTTGTCCCAGGCCCGAAAGCGCTCCAGCACGCCCGTGGCAATCCCGCCAGTGTTTCGAGGGCTTTACAAAATCCCGCCACTCATCGGCCCGGCCACTGTTTTAGCGGCTCTTCGGACGATTGACTGGGACGCCGTTGACCCTCGGCGCGATAGTGGAGTGAGTGGGCCAGTCCCCCCAACCTGCAGCGGAGCACGATTGATGAGTACCCCCATTGATCTGACGGGCCTGAAAGAGCGCCAGAAAGTCGCCTGGGCCAGCGGCGATTATGCGGTGATCGGCACCACCTTGCAGATCGTCGGCGAAAATCTCGCCGAGGCCTGCGACTTGCGCTGCGATGAGGAGGTGCTGGATGTCGCCGCCGGCAATGGCAATGCGACTCTGGCGGCGGCGCGACGCGGTTGTCAGGTGACCTCGACCGACTATGTCGCGGCGTTGCTGGAGCGTGGACAGGATCGGGCGCGGGCCGAGCATCTTGATGTGATTTTTCAGGTCGCCGATGCCGAAGCATTGCCGTTCGCCGACGAGAGTTACGACGCGGTGCTCTCGACGTTCGGCGTGATGTTCGCCCCGGATCAGGCCACCGCGGCTGCGGAATTGGCGCGGGTATGCCGACGGGGCGGGCGGATCGGCCTGGCGAACTGGACGCCGGAGGGCTTCGTCGGCCAGATGTTCAAAGTCCTCGGCCGCCACGTGCCGCCGCCCGCCGTGGCCCAGCCGCCGTCGAACTGGGGCACCGAAGCGTGGTTGCACAGCCACTTCGATGAGCGCCAGTTCCTGCTGCAGGTCACGCGGCGCACGTTCAACTTCCGCTATCGCTCGGCGGCACATTTCATCGACATTTTCCGCCACTGGTACGGGCCGGTGCACAAGGCCTTTGCGGCACTGCCGCCGGAAAGCGGGCAGGCGCTGGAGAGTGATCTGGCGGACCTGCTCAACCGCTCGAACCGGGTGGGAGAGCGATCGCTGGTGGTGCCGAGCGAGTACCTTGAGGTGGTCATCACCAAACGCTGAAAGATCAATGAAACCTTTATAGGAGTGAGCCTGCTCGCGATGGCGCTGTGTCAGTAGAAAAATATCCGACTGACATACCGCCATCGCGAGCAGGCCCACTCCTACAGGGGAATGGTGTTTGACAGGTATGGCGCTATTTCAAATGCGCCCCATCAACCCACTCCAGCGCCGTACGCCAGATGCAGATCCCCAGAAAGTACGCCGACGCCAGCAGCCACAAACCCATCACCAGCGGATTGATCACCGGGTGATTGAGCACCAGCGACAGGCTGCACAGCAGCCAGATCGCCGTGACCGCGATGTTGATCGGCATGAACCGGCGTACGCGGAACGGGTGGAGGAATTTCATGCGGGTGACGGTCAACAGCGCCAGACCGATGATGGTCAAAAAGGTGATCCACGGCCCCGGATTGATGATGTACAGGCACAGGGCAACCACGTTCCACGCGGCGGGGAAGCCGACGAAGTAGTTGTCCTTGCTCTTCATGTTGACGTTGCAGAAACAGAACAGCGACGACACCAGAATCAGCGACACGCTCAGCAGCAAGGTGTAGTCGGGCAGGGGAATGTAGCGGTAGATAAACAGCGCCGGGATGAACACGTAGGTCAGGTAGTCGATCACCAGATCGAGGATCGAACCGTCGAAACTCGGCAGCACCGATTGCACGTTGACCTTGCGTGCGAGCGCCCCGTCGAGACCGTCGACGATCAACGCCACGCCCAGCCACATCAGGCAATGGGTCGGCTGGTTCTCCAGCAGAGCGAGGGTCGCCAGAAATGCAGTGACCACGCCGGTCGCGGTAAAACCATGGGCGCCCCATGCTTTGAGCCTGGCGATGTGTACGGTCGATATCACAGGGGCGTTCTCCAGATAAATGAAGCAAGCCGGTTATCACCCTTTGGCAAAGGGCGCCGGCAAACCGGGTCGGGTTGCAGCTATCGACCGGTCAGGCCGGGATAAGGTTCATCACCTTTGAATCTTAGCTGGCCGCACAAAAAATACCTCGGCGAAATCCGCCGACGGCAGCCGGTGTCAGCCAAACGGTGCTGGCGCGCCGGCGTCGGCGGTCTATCGTTGCCTGACGCAGTTATTGCCAATGCCTGAGGACGAGATCATGAACACCAGCGATTTGCTCGAACAACTGCTGCGAGGCCAGGCCTCGGCGGGACAATCTAGTGGCGCCTCGGCTGGCGCAGGTCTGGGCGGACTGGGCGGCTTGCTCGGTGGCTTGTTGGGCGGCGGCGCGAGTACAGGTGCCAGTGGCGCGCAGTCCGGTGGGCTGGGCGGTTTGGGTGGATTGCTGGGGGGCTTGCTTGGCGGCGGTGGCGCTGGATTGGGCGGCGCGTTGGGCGGGGCACTCGGTGGTGGCGGTTCGCAAAGCCGTTCCAGCGGTACCAATTATGCGGCACTGGCCTCGCTGGGAATGATGGCTTTCCAGGCGTATCAGGCCTGGCAACGCAGTCAGGCGTCGGCGGCGCCACAGCAGATTCCGCCAACCGCAAATCTGCTGGCCGGGCCCGAGGTCGAGGAACACGGGCATGCTGTGCTGCGGGCGCTGATCGCGGCAGCCAAGGCTGACGGTGAGATCGACGCACGGGAACGGCAAATGATCGATGAAGAGATTGGCAAACACACCGACGATCCAGGATTGCAGCAATGGTTTAACGCTGAAGTTGCCAAACCGTTGGATGCGAACGAAGTAGCCGAGGCCGCCAACGGCGACCCGGCCATGGCCGCCGAAATGTACCTGGTCAGCGTGATCCTGGTGGACGACCAGCAAGACGCCGAACGCACCTACCTGGATGAACTGGCTGCCGCGTTGCAGATCGACCCGCAATTGCAGGTGCATCTGGAACAGCAGGCCAAGGGGACGGTTTAAAGCAGAATCAAAAGATCGCAGCCTTCGGCAGCTCCTACAGAGACGAATTCCAATGTAGGAGCTGCCGAAGGCTGCGATCTTTTGACCTTCAGAGCCAGACAGCATCCCACAACGGGTAATCACCCAAACGCTGCACAAGACCTGCCCGCAATGGATTCATGACAATGTAGCGGGCGGCCGCTTTAAGGTCTTCATCGCGACGCAAGGCCCGGTCGTGATATCCGCGTTGCCACAGCGGCTCCGAATTGCCTTGCAGCAGGTTGACCGAGCGACTACTGCGCGATTTGACGCGGCACATTAATTGCGCCAGAGAGCCTTGTTTTAATTCGACCAGCCAATGGAGGTGGTCCGGCATCACAACCCAGGCTAGCGAATGAACCATTCCCGCTTGATCGGCAGCCCGCATCTGTCCTACCAATAGTCGTCCCGCTCTCCAATCCGAAAAAACCGGTCGACGCTCCTCAACCACCGCCGTCAGCATATAAACCCGCCCAACCTCCGAATAACGTCCCTTACGTAAACCGCAGGCTTTTGCAGCTTCAGGCATTCCATTGCCCTCCGTAAACATCGTCCTTGAACACTAGCGCTCCAAAAACAACCCGCTCGGCCAAGCCATTACACGATGTAAATGTAGGAGCTGCCGAAGGCTGCGATCTTTTGATCTTGATCGTAAAAGACAAAATCAAAAGATCGCAGCCTTCGGCAGCTCCTACAGTGGTCAAGTGAAAGAGAAATGGCGCTGATCCGGCCGTCCGTCAGGGCGATTTTCATGTTGATTGAATTTTTCTCCGTAGCGGTTGCTCTGCTGCTGTAGAGGCGTGAAACAACGCCCTGACCGGCCAACCGAGCGAGAACACTGACATGACTGCCCTGACCCCTCTGCATGCGCCGAGTGCGCAGCACCAGCCAATCACTGCCAACGGTGAATTGCGGCGTATTTATGAGGCACTGCTGCTCGAGGATCAGCCTGAAAATCTTGCGCAGGATTTTCTCGCCGAGCAGTTGCAACGTGCCGCGCTGTTACCCGAAGCGCTACCGCAGGATCCGTCTGCCTGGCAGGACTGGGTCGCCCGACATTGCACCGACGTTGCCCGGCAATACGCCGACTACCTGCAACAACGCAAGGCTGGCGGGCCGCGCCAGTTCTTCAGCAACAAAGCCCATGCGTTGTACTTTCTGCAAGCCGTGGCGCCGACCAAACTGGTGGATGGCGCGTGGTTGTACGGTTTGTTGCCGCAATGGCGCGACCTGCGTTTCGACGGGTTGCTGTGTACCTATCTGGAAGAGCTCGGCGACGGCAATCCTGCGCAGAATCATGTGGTGATCTACCGCAAACTGCTCGCTGAGCACGGCTTGCAGGACGCCGGTGCCATCGACGACGAACGCTACCTGCAAGGCGCGCTGCAACTGGCACTCGGCGCCTGTGGCGAAAGCTTTCTGCCCGAGGTGATCGGCTACAACCTCGGCTACGAACAATTGCCGCTGCACTTGCTGATCAGTGCCTACGAACTCAGCGAGTTGGGCATTGATCCGTACTACTTCACCCTCCACGTGACCATCGACAACGCCAGCACCGGCCATGCGCAAAAAGCCGTGCAGTCGGTGCTCGACCTGCTGCCGCTGGAAGCTGATCGTGGCGAATTCCTGCGCCGGGTGTCGCTGGGCTATCGACTCAACGACCTGGGGCAGGGCAGCCGCGCAATCATCGAAGGTTTCGACCTCGAGCAGGAAGTGCTGGCGATGCTCGAGCGCAAACGTCCGTTCGGTCAGCACATGCATTCCGACTACTGCCGCTTCGAAGGCAAAACCGTCAATCAGTGGCTGGCCACCCCCGAGCAACTGCCCGGATTTCTTCAGGCGATGCAGGACAAAGGCTGGATCAAGCGCAATCAAGATCCGCAGGCCAGCCGTTTCTGGCAGTTGATCGATGGCGACGGTGCGGCGATGTTCGGCGTGTTCAGTCCGTATGAAAAGCAGCTGCTGCACGACTGGATTGCCGGCGACTGGACGCCGTCCGAGAAAGCCCAGGCGCCAAGACGCACTCGTCAGGTCGCCACCCCGGACGCCGCCGTTCCCGAACACGATCCCGATGTGCAGCGCCTTACGGCCGCGCTGCAAGGTCAGGACGGACACGCGCAAATGGCGACGCTGATCCCATGGTTGTCACCGGCCCGGCACGCGCACCCGGCGGGTCTGCTGGCGACACGTCGTTTTATCGAACTCAAATCCAGTCTGCGCTAAGGAAATCTCCATGAATCAGGAAGAACAACTGTCCGCCAACGACCTGACACTGCTGCAACTCGGCCGGCGCTTGCAGGCTGACGGCTACCGTTTCGTCACGCCGACGCCCTTGACTCATCAGCGGGTCAACCAGCGTGACGAAGGGCAGGTCGCCGACACCCTGCGCGATGTCTTCGGCTGGTCGCGCCCGTTCGAGCCGGGGCTGTTGTCTGCCGACGAACAACGGCAGTTACAGGATGCGCAAGTGATTGACGTCTACGACGGCCGCTTGAAGAGCCGGGTGCGCTGGTCGAGTCTGGATGACTTGCTGTTCGTGCATTCGGGCTTTCCCACCGACGCCGCCGACTCGGTATTTTTCGGTCCCGACACCTATCGTTTTGCGCAACTGATTCACGCGCATCTGCAGCAGAGTTTTGCGCCGATCCAGCGTGCCGTGGACATCGGCTGCGGTGCCGGTGTCGGGGCGATTCTGATTGCCCGCGCCCGGCGTGAAGCGCAGGTGCTGGCGGTGGACATCAACCCCGCCGCGCTGCGCCTGACCGCGATCAACGCGGCACTGGCCGAGGTCGCCAATGTCGAGGTGCAGGCCAGCGATGTGTTGCAGGGCACCGAAGGAACCTTCGACCTGATTGTCGCCAACCCGCCGTACATGGCCGACCCGGCCGGGCGTGCTTATCGGCATGGCGGTGGCTCGCTCGGCGCCGGATTGTCGCTGCGTATCGTCGAGCAGGCGCTCAATCGGCTGGCCCCCGGTGGTTCGTTGCTGCTCTACACCGGCGTGGCCATGGTCGATGGCCGCGATCCGTTTTTCGACACCGTGGTGCCACGCCTGGATTCAACGCGATTCGCCTGGACCTATCGCGAACTGGACCCGGACGTGTTCGGTGAAGAGTTGTTGAACCCCGGTTACCAGCGAGTGGACCGGATCGCCGTGGTCGCGCTGACCGTGACCCGCATTGGCTGACACAAGGCAGGTGCGCCATGACCAGGAACCTCGACGACTACAACCGCATGCGCGATTTTTCGGCGACGTCTGAGCCCGCCGCGGTCAAACGCCGTGGCCGCAGCAAGGCCAGCGACCATGCGCTGCAGTTCTGCATACAGAAGCATGACGCTTCGCACCTGCATTACGACTTTCGCCTGGAACTCGATGGCGCGCTGAAGAGCTGGGCGGTGCCGAAGGGGCCGTCGCTCGATCCCAAGGTCAAGCGCTTGGCGGTGCACGTCGAAGACCATCCGCTGGATTACGCCACGTTCGAGGGCAGCATTCCCGAGGGGCATTATGGCGCGGGCGATGTGATCGTCTGGGATCGCGGCGTGTGGATTCCGCTGGAGGATCCGACCAAGGCTTACGCCAAGGGCAAACTCAAGTTCGAGCTGCAAGGCGAAAAGCTCTCCGGGATCTGGAATCTGGTGCGCACGCACATGCCGGGCAAGAAGGAAAACTGGTTTCTGATCAAACATCAGGACAGCGCCGCCCGCCCGCAAGACGACTATGACGTGCTCAGTGCAGAGCCGGACAGTGTGCTCAGCGAGCGTACCCTGATCAGCAAACCGAGGCTCGCCGCCGAGCAAGCCAAACCTGTGAAAAAGTCTGCGGCCAAACCTCGCAAAGCGGCGTCCGGAACACTCACCGGAGCACGCAAGGCCAAACTGCCGGCGCAACTCAAGCCGGAACTGGCGACCCTGGTCGACAGCGCACCCGAGGGGCAGTGGAGCTACGAGATCAAGTTCGATGGCTACCGGATCATGGCGCGCATTGATCACGATCAGGTGCAACTGTTCACCCGCAACGGTCACGACTGGACGCACAAACTGCCGCAACAGGCGCAAGCCCTCGCTGAGCTGGGCCTTGAGTCAGCATGGCTGGACGGCGAAGTGGTGGTCACCAACGAGCGCGGTGTACCGGACTTTCAGGCGCTGCAAAACGCCTTCGAAGCCGGGCGCAGCGCCAGCATCATGTACTACCTGTTTGACATGCCGTACCTCAACGGTGTCGACCTGCGCGAAGTGCCGGTCGAGGAGCGCCGCGCGGCGTTGTCCACGGTGCTCGGTGGGCATGAGCAGCCGTTGCTGCGCTTCTCCGAAGCCTTCGACGAAACGGCGGATGCACTGCTCAACAGCGCCTGCCAGATGCAGATGGAAGGGTTGATCGGCAAACGCCTCGGCTCGCCTTACGTGTCGCGGCGCAGTAGCGACTGGATCAAGCTCAAGTGCAAGCATCGGCAGGAATTCGTGGTCGTCGGCTATACCGATCCGAAAGGCTCGCGCAGTGCGTTCGGCGCGTTGCTGCTGGGCCTGCATGATCGCGACAGCGGCGAGTTGCGCTATGCCGGCAAGGTCGGCACCGGGTTCAACGAAACCACGCTGAAAAGCATCCTCGCCCAGCTCAAGCCGTTGCAGGTGAAGAAGGCGGCGGTGGTCAATCCGCCGAGCGGCTTCGAAGCCAAAGGCGTGCATTGGCTCAAACCGAATCTGTTGGCAGAAGTGGCGTTCGCTGAAATGACCAAGGACGGCTCGGTACGCCACGCCGTGTTCCATGGTCTGCGCAATGACAAACCGGCCAAGGCGATTACCGAGGAGCGAGCGAAACCCGTGAAAACTTCAGCGAAAGCCACCCCTGCGAAAAAAGCTGCCTCGTCGAAGAAAGCTAGCGAATCAAACAAAGCGGCTGAGTCAAGGAAAGCCGAACCGGCGCCGTCACAGCTGGGGCTGGCCAGCGGCAAGGTGCGTATCACTCACCCGGATCGGGTGATCGATGCGGTCAGCGGCACCACCAAGATGCAACTGGCCGAGTATTACGCCAGCGTCGCCGAGTGGATTCTGCCGCAGCTCAAGGATCGCCCGGTTGCGCTGGTACGGGCGCCGGACGGCATCGCCGGCGAGCTGTTCTTCCAGAAAAACGCCGAGCATCTGGCGATTCCCGGCATCACCACGCTGGACAAGGACGTCACTGGTCAGCCGGTGATGCTGATCAACAACGCCGAAGCGTTGATCGGCGCGGTGCAGATGAGCACGGTCGAGTTGCACACCTGGAACGCCACTACGGTCGATCTGGACAAGCCTGACCGGTTTGTCCTCGATCTCGACCCCGACCCGGCATTGCCATGGAAAAGCATGGTGGAAGCCACGGCACTGACCCTGACCGTACTCGATGAACTGGGACTCAAGGCGTTCCTCAAGACCAGCGGCGGCAAGGGCATTCACCTGGTGGTGCCGTTGACGCGCAAACTTGGCTGGGATGAGGTCAAGGATTTCAGCCACGCGATCGTCAGCCATATGGCCAAGCTGTTGCCGGAACGGTTTTCTGCGGTTTCGGGGCCGAAGAATCGGGTTGGACGGATCTTCATCGACTATCTGCGTAACGGTCTTGGCGCGACGACGATCTGCGCTTACGCCGCGCGCACCCGTGAAGGCTTGCCGGTATCGGTGCCAATTTATCGCGAAGAGGTGGCCGAGCTGAAGGGGGCCGATCAGTGGAACGTGAGCAACGTCCACCAGCGCCTGGCGGAGGTCGGTGACAAACCGTGGGCAGACCTGAAGAAAACCCGCCAGAGCATCACCGCAGACATGCGCAAACGGCTGGGCCTGAAAAAGTAATCAAGCGTCGCGCAGCAAGTCATGAGCGTTGAGTAGCTCGAAAGCAATTTCCGGTCGATTTTCCAGACCTCGGCGGATCGCCGCCGGGATTGCTTGCCGGGTTTTGCGGCAAAGGCCGGGCAGTTCGTCGATGACGATTGCAATGCCGCGCATGGTGCGCACCTCATTGAAGCCCGGTGCGACGTCCACGCGAATGCCCAACTGCTCGAACATCTTGCGCTGCAGGCGTTCGAGATCGGCCAGACTCTGCAGGTTTTCCAGACGTTCGAGCAGGCGCTTTTCTTCCTGCCGGGTCAGCAGCAAGATGCGCACATCCGCGCCGGGCGTTTCCAGCAACGGATCGCGCCCGCAAATGCAGGCGCCGGGTGGGCAAGGCGAGCGAATGGGCAAAGGAGTCGTCATGGCCTCCATCATAGAGGCCGTTCGGCCAGTTTGCCCATGGTCGCTCAGTTCCCATCCATCGGCGGTGCTATACGGGCCTGCTACTGATTCAGGCCTTCGTAATGCGCCAGTATCGCGTTGGCCAGCTCTTCATCGCTGGCGTTGATGCCGGGATTGTCCTGCCGCACCTGTTGCAATACAGACTCCAGATAGACCCCTCGGATCGCACCGTCGCTGGCGACAAATGCCGTCAGGTCGTCACGGGCGGGGATGACCATCTTGTGGTCCTTGAAGGTTGAATAAAGCGAAGCGGATACCCCGGCCGAGGTGGCGACGTCCTTGGCATCCACACGGGCCATGGCCGAGCCGAATGGCAGGCATAAGATTAACGACGAAACGAGCAATAACTTGCGCATGACGGTGTTCCTCCACAAGCGCGAAGCAAAAGGGAAGTACTACATAGCGTGAGAGGTGTGCGAAAGGAGGGAGTTCCATCGAAGCACAGGACTCAGTGAGCGCCTGGTGAGCAAGGCACCTGCTATTAACTGTAGACCCGATTTGCCTGCCAGCCCTGCGCGAATCGCTGAAAGACTTCAGCCAGAGCGGCCGCAGGGTCATGTTCCGCCCAGGCCGGCCGATAACGCCCAGAGCGGAAAAAGACTCTCAAGTCGGGAACAGACGCGCGGGTTTGCCCTGACGTGATATTCTTCGCGCCAACTTGGTTTGACCTAATTCAGTCTGCCTGCCCTTGGGCGGGCTGACGGAATCCCTGTCGCTCAAGTAGCTGAAGCCAATAATGATAAGAAGTCAGTTCAGAAGGGACATTAACTGAGGTCGATGCAGTCCGTCGGCCTTGTGTGCCCACCCGTCAAAATTGCAGTGTGAAGGTGCTCGCGACCCTGGCCTGAGTGTCGCGAAAAAGGCTCCCACACGTACAACAGCGGCGGGCGGAAGGCGTTTTATCATAGGTGCAACAGATGTTTAAGAAAGTGAACACGGCCTTGCTGGGGCTGGCTTTGGCGATGGGGATGTCTTCCGCCAATGCTGCAGAAGCGAAGAAAGTAGATGTACTGCTGATCGGCGGCGGCATCATGAGCACCACCCTGGGTGTGTGGATCAATGAGCTGGAGCCAAGCTGGTCGATGGAAATGGTCGAGCGTCTGGATGGCGTCGCCCTGGAAAGCTCCAACGGCTGGAACAACGCCGGTACCGGTCACTCCGCCCTGGCTGAGCTGAACTACACCCCGGAAGACGACAAAGGCAACGTGACGATCCCGAAAGCCGTCGAGATCAACGAAGCGTTCCAGGTGTCCCGTCAGTTCTGGGCCTGGCAGGTTCAGCAAGGCGTTCTGAAGAACCCTCGCTCGTTCATCAACACCACTCCGCACATGAGCTTTGTGTGGGGCGATGACAACATCAAGTTCCTGAAAAAGCGCTACGAAGCCCTGCAAGCGAGCCCGCTGTTCGCCGGCATGCAGTACTCCGAAGACCCGGCTGTGATCAAGAAGTGGGTCCCGCTGATGATGGAAGGGCGTGACCCGAACCAGAAAATCGCGGCCACCTGGAGCCCGCTGGGTACCGACATGAACTTCGGCGAAATCACCCGCCAGTTCGCCGGTTACCTGCAGACCAAGCCTAACTTCGATTTGAAGCTGTCGAGTGAAGTCGAAGACATCACCAAGAACGCCGACGGCACCTGGCGCGTCAGCTACAAAAACCTGAAAGACGGCACCAAGACCGAAACCGACGCCAAGTTCGTGTTCATCGGCGCCGGTGGCGGCGCTCTGCATCTGCTGCAGAAGTCGGGCATTCCTGAAGCCAAGGAATACGCTGGCTTCCCGGTCGGCGGCTCGTTCCTGGTGACCGATAACCCGGCCATCGCCGAGCAGCACCTGGCCAAGGCCTACGGTAAAGCTTCGGTTGGCGCACCGCCGATGTCGGTTCCGCACCTGGACACTCGTGTTCTGGACGGCAAGCGCGTCATCCTGTTTGGCCCATTCGCGACCTTCAGCACCAAGTTCCTCAAAGAAGGCTCGTACCTGGACCTGCTGACCAGCACCACCACCCACAACATCTGGCCTATGACCAAGGTCGGCATCAAGGAATACCCGCTGGTCGAGTACCTGGCCGGTCAACTGATGCTGTCGGATGAAGACCGCATGAACGCGCTGAAGGAATACTTCCCGAACGCCAAAGCCGAAGACTGGCGCCTGTGGCAGGCCGGCCAACGCGTGCAAATCATCAAGCGTGATGAAGCCGCTGGCGGCGTGCTGAAACTGGGCACCGAAATCGTTGCTGCACAAGACGGCTCCATCGCCGGCCTGCTGGGCGCATCGCCAGGCGCGTCGACCGCTGCACCGATCATGCTGAGCGTGCTGCAGAAAGTCTTCAAAGACAAAGTCGCCACCCCTGAGTGGCAAGCCAAGCTGCACCAGATCGTGCCAAGCTACGGCACCCAGCTGAACAGCGATCCGGCCAAAGTGGCACAAGAGTGGGCGTACACCGCCAAGATCCTCGAACTGCCGACGCCTCCGGTAATCGGTCAGGCGGCTGCTCCAGCTGCACCTGCCGCTGAAAAAGCTGCGGCGCCGAAGGAAAATGCTGCACGTGACATGGCTCTGTAACTAGACGCCAGATACGCAAAAGCCCACTGCACCGGTAACGGTCAGTGGGCTTTTTTATGCCACCAATCCCTGTAGGAGCTGCCGCAGGCTGCGATCTTTTGATCTTGCTCTGAACAGATAAAGATCAAAAGATCGTCCGATCGCGGCCCGAACCTTCGGCAGCTCCTACAGGGTTGGCCAGCGTTCAAACCTACAAGGATGTAGGCGCTTGAAGCGAGGGTATTCAGGCTTTTGCTTTTGCCAGATAGGCGCCAAGCCGCCGCCCCATCTCTTCCCCCAGCGCCTGCAACCCGCTCAACGGCCGCACCATCACCTCGAACTCGACAATCTTCCCGCTCTCATCAAAGCGAATCATGTCGATGCCCTTCAGCTCTTTCGCCCCCACCTTGGCGCTGAACTCCAAAACCACATTCAAACCATCGGCAGTCGCCAGTTCGCGGTGGTATTTGAAATCTTCAAAGACGTTGAACACGGTGTTGAGGATCATCGTCACCACTTGCGCGCCGGGGTAGGGCGAGTGGGCCATGGGCGAACGGAACACGGCATTGGCATCGAGCAGTTCGGGCAAGGCCTTAAGGTTGCCGGTGCGGATCATCTCGTGCCAGTGCTTCAGGGATTCGGCGGCGTTGGGGTGCAGGTTCAGTTCGGACATTGACCACTCCTGGGATTGTTGTTGTTCTTCGCGCGACGGCACTCACTTTAGTTCAAAGCGGCGGATCACGAACCGTTGTGCGTCGATCTGAATACCAGACCATGGCCGAAGCGGATCAGATGGGCATCTGATCCGTATTTTTCTGTTGGATCTGCCTCTGTTTCCGGCTCAGTCAGGCGATCAAAATGGCCCTGCAGTCCGGTCACCCGCGGCAGTCCTTCATCCCGAAGCGCCCGGTGCACCGCCAGCTCAGTATTGAGGAGAGCAGCATGAACAAGATGGCGATTTTTCTGGGTGGGTTTCTGACGTTGACCATTCTGATCGGAATGCTTGCGACGATTTCTCCGGTCTGAGGTGGCCTGTTGCAATAGACGTCCACAGATGTGCAGCGCGAATCGTGGTTAAATTCCGCGCCTCACATCCGTAAATGGACTTCATCCTATGGCCGAACGACGTATTCGCCCGCTCGCAATCTGTGTTTTTCACCATAACGGCAAAATTCTGGTTAATGAATTTCGTGATCCGGTAAGCCAGCAAATCTGTTTTCGGCCTGTTGGCGGTGGTATCGAGTTCGGCGAGACCAGTGCCGAGGCTGTCGTGCGTGAAGTACAGGAGGAGCTGGGCCTGTCCGTGACCGACTTACGACTGCTCGGCACACTTGAAAGTCTGTTCGTCTACAACGGCAAACCGGGGCATGAAATTGTCCAGGTCTACGATGCGACGTTTGCTGATCCTGATGCGTATGAACTTGCACAAATCCATGGCCATGAAAGTGACGGGGCTCCCTTCACCATCCGCTGGCATGACAGCTCAAGTTTCAGCGAGCAGGAGCCATTGGTTCCAAAGGGATTGCATGAGCTGCTGAAGAGCGCAGGATTGCTCGTTTGAGATCCGGCGAAGATCTCGATTTCAGTCTCTTCTGGCCTCTTCGCGAGCAAGCCCGCTCCCACATTTTGTCCGGTTGACGCTGAACCACTGTGGGAGCGGGCTTGCTCGCGAAGGCGCCTGTCCAGACAACGCAATAACCGGCTATCAGTGATCAAGCACATCCTCCATCCACTGCAGATACTGCGCCCGCTCGGAAATCGAGTTGTGCCCCGCATCCGGCACCACCCGCAGCGTCGCCACGCCTTTGGGGAAACTCTGTAGCAGTCGCTGCGTGCTGTCCCGTGGTATCACCTCGTCATCGCTGGCCGCCAACAGCAACGTCGGCACGCGAATGTGCGCGGCATAGCGACTCGACTCGAAGCGATCCTTCAGCAGCCACTTCACTGGCATCCACGGATATTGGCGGACGGCGATGTCTTCAAGGCTGTTGTACGGCGTCACCAGAATCAGTTGTTTCGCCGGGCGCTGACTCGCCAGGCGCACCGCCACCCCCGAACCCAGGCTGCGGCCGATCACGGCAATCTGCGGATGGCTGGCGTACACCTGATCGAACAGTGCCAACGCATCTTCGGCGATCGCTTCCTCCGAGGGCGAGCCGCTGCTGCCACCGAAACCCCGATAGTTCAGCAAAAACAGCGCGTAGTCGGGAAAGGCCTCGCTGAACGACGGCAGATTGCGCGACACGTCCTCGGCATTGCCGCCAAAGTAGATCAGTGCTTTCGGCCCGACATGTGCGCGCGTGGCTACCCACACATCGGCATCCGGCATCGTCAGTTTCAACCGCGAATCCGTCGTGGCGACGGCGCTGTCAGGCTGGGGGAAATAGATCAGCGAGCGCTGAAATACGAACAGCGCCCCGCACAGCAGCAGGTAGAGGGCGATGAGCAAGGCGACGAGTGACATCAGTTTTCTGGACATTCGACTAACTTTAACCGGGCGCGGGTGTTCGCTGTCGCAGTGTAGTCCAGCGCAGTGGACGGGCAGCCGTCGCACACAACGTGCAACAGCTTCACGCAGCAGGGGAACCAGCATGAGCCACACTGAGGGTTGCTCCCGGCGCCGGTTACTCACACTGGCTGCCGGGGTTTCGGCGGTCTTCACCTTTGACCGGGCGTTGGCCACCGCCACGCCGCCGCCGGCCACTTCGCCCAGCACGGCAGGAGACCAGACCATGCAGACCCGCGCCATCCCTTCAAGCTCCGAGCTGTTGCCAATGGTGGGCCTGGGCACGTACCGCGGCTTCGATGTTGCGCCCGGCGACCCCGCCTATAAACAACTGCCGGCGGTGCTCGATGAACTGTTCAAAAAGGGCGGCACGCTGATCGACAGCTCGCCGATGTATGGCCGCTCCGAGCAAACCACTGGCGAGCTGTTGTCGATCCACGAACCACGCTCGCCGGCATTTCTGGCGACCAAGGTGTGGACGCGCGGGCGCAAGGAGGGCATCGCGCAGATGGAGCAATCCTTCAGCCTGTTGCGCACCGAACGCATCGACCTGATGCAGATTCACAACCTGCTGGACTGGCAAAGCCATCTGCCGATCCTGCGCGAGTGGAAAGCCGAGGGGCGCATCCGCTACATCGGCATCACCCATTACACGCCGTCGGCCTATGAAGAAGTCGAGGCAGTGCTCGGGGCCGAACAACTGGATTTCCTGCAAATCAACTACGCCCTCGATGACCGTGGTGTGGAGAAACGCATTCTGCCGTTGTGCCGCGAGCGCGGGGTGGCGGTGATCTGTAATCGGCCGTTCGGTGGCGGCGGCTTGCTGACACGGCTCAAGGGCAAGCCGCTGCCGGGTTGGGTGTCGGATGTGCAGGTCAACAGTTGGCCGCAACTGGCGCTGAAATATCTGCTTTCGCATCCGGCGGTGACTTGCGTGATCCCCGGCACCGGCAATCCGCGCTATATGGCCGACAACGCCGGTGCCGGATTTGGGCCGATGTTGACCGATGCGCAGCGGTATCAGTTGATAGCGTTGATTGGCTAAGCCGGCGTCTGCTGCGGAAACAGATGCTCCTTGAGGAAGTCGATGAACACCCGCAGTTTCAGCTGTGGATGCTTGCCCGAGGGCCACATGATCCGGTAGACGCCTGTCTCTGCGCAGTCGGGCAAAATCCGTTGCAAGCGCCCATCGGCCAAGGCCTCGCTGACGCAGAAGTCCGGTAGATAGGCGATGCCCAGGCCTTGCAGGGCAAAGCAGATCCGCGCTTCGAGGTTGTTGCAGACCATCGAGGTCGGCACCTGCAGATCGACTTCCTGGCCGGCTTCGCGCAACGGCCAGACCTGCAGCTTGCCGGTGTTGGGAAAGCGAAACTGAATACACGAATGACTGAGCAGATCGGTGGCTTGCTGCGGTACGCCATGGGCCTGAAAGTAGAGCGGCGCCCCCACCAGAATCATCCGGTAGCTACCGATCAGGCGCGAGGTCAGGCTGGAATCCGGGACATCTCCGGCCCGCAACACCGCGTCGTAGCCTTCCTCGATCACATCGACCCGGCGGTCATCGAACGTCAGGTCGAGATCCACCGTCGGGTAGGTTTTCTTGAACCGTGCCAGCACCGGTAAAAACGGCTCGCCCACCAGTGGCAAACTGATCTTCAAACGCCCGCGCGGGGCGGCGTTGGTCTGGGAAAACTCCATTTCCGCCGCTTCGATCTCGGCAAGGATGCGCAAACTGCGTTCGAGAAACCGCGTGCCGTCCTCGGTCAGCGTGATGCTGCGCGTGCTGCGATTGAACAGGCGCACGCCAAAGCGTTCTTCCAGGCGCACGATGCTTTTGCCAATTGCCGAAGCCGACACGCCAAGCAGGCGCCCACTGGCGACAAAGCTGCGAGTTTCCGCCACCGACACAAACACATTCAACGCATTAAGGCTGTCCATCACGATTCTCGATTTCACCGGTGGGGTTCAATTTACCTTAGTCATTGCGGAACAAAACGTCCGTATATAACGGAGTGGCGACCCACTTAATCAGCCAGGGGCATGGCTTCTATCATCGGCGCCACAGTCCTCTACCGAGATTATCGCCATGTCCGACATTATGCAGCGCTGGGAAATTTCCGCGTTTGGCCTCGCCAACCTCAGCCAGGTCCAGGCCCCGCGACCAACCCCGAAAGCCGGAGAAATCCTGGTCAAGATCGATGCGGTTTCGCTTAATTACCGTGATACCCAAGTCGCGGAAAACGGCATGACCGCGGCGTTGAAATTCCCCTTCACGCCAGCCTCGGACATGGCCGGTACCGTGGTCGCGGTCGGCGAGGGCGTCACGCGCTTTCAGAGTGGCGACAAAGTCATCTCCACCTACATTACCAACTGGATCGACGGCAATCCGAAAACCTGGGCCGAGATGCCGACCCAGGGTGGGCCGATTCCCGGCATGTTGGCGCAGTACGTTGCCACGCCGGCCGACTGGTGCGTGCGCGCGCCGAAAAACCTCAGTGCAGTCGAGGCCAGCACACTGCCGATTGCCGCACTGACCGCGTGGATGGCGTTGATCGAACTGGGTCATCTGCACGCCGGGCAAACCGTGGTGGTGCAAGGCACTGGCGGGGTTTCGCTGTTTGCCGTGCAACTGGCGGCGGCCAGTGGCGCCAACGTCATCGTCACCAGCAGCAGCGACGACAAGATCGCCCAGGCCATCGCCCTGGGCGCCACTCATGGCATCAACCGCAGCACCACACCGGACTGGCACACCGCTGTGCTGGAACTGACCGACGGGCGCGGCGCCGATCACATTCTGGAGATGGCCGGCGGCGACAACCTCGGGCGCTCTCTGCAGGCAGTGGTGCCTGGAGGTCTGGTGTCGATCATCGGCCTGCTCGATTCTGACGAGTTGCGCACGCCGATCATGCCGCTGCTCGGCAGCCGCGCCTCAATCGTTGCGGTGGCCGTCGGCCCGCGTCGGGCGCTGGAGGACATGGTGCGGATGATCGATCACCACGGGATCAAACCGGTGATCGATGCGACCTATGCCTTCGATCAGGTGACTGAAGCGTTCGCCCATCTCAATCGCGGGGCGTTCGGCAAGGTTGTGGTCGATTTCAACAAGGCCTGAAACCACCTGTAGGAGTGAGCCTGCTCGCGATGGCGGTGAATCAGTCACCGATGATGCCGAATGACACACCGCCATCGCGAGCAGGCTCACTCCTACAAGGGGCCGTGTTGTCTGGGTAATTTTTCATTTTTTTTGATGAGAGTCTATGAACCGTTCCCCCCATCCCATGTCCGTCATGCCCTTCATCATTCTGGGCCTGTTCGGGCTGTACACCCTGGAACTCGGCGTGGTCGGCATTCTGCCGCTGATCGTCGAGCGTTTCGGTGTCAGTGTCGCCCAGGCCGGTTTGCTGATGAGCCTGTTCGCGTTCATCGTCGCGCTGTCCGGGCCGTTTCTGGTGCTGGTGTTCTCGCGGTTCGACCGCAAGAAAGTGCTGGTCGGTGCGTTGCTGTGTTTTTCCGTCAGCAGCGTGCTGTCGGCCTATGCACCGAACTATTCGACGTTGATGGCGCTGCGCATTGTTCCGGCGATGTTGCACCCGGTGTTTTTCTCGGCGGCGTTTGCTGCGGCGATTTCGCTGTACCCCAGGGAGCGTGCGACCCACGCGACCACGGTCGCCTTCATCGGTACCACCCTCGGACTGGTGTTCGGTGTGCCGATTACCGCATGGGTCGCCGGGCGGTTTTCTTATGAGGCGTCGATTCTGTTCTGCGCCGTCGCGACCTTGCTCGCCGGGCTCGGATTGCTGCTCAGGCTGCCTCGGCAGAATGCTGCGCCGGAGAGCTTCGCAAGTCAGCTGTCAATCCTGAAAAAGCCGCCGGTGTGGCTGGCGATCATCGCCACGGTGCTGGTGTTCACCACCAAGTTTGCGGTGTACAGCTACGCCGCCGAATACCTGAAAAACCAGACCGGCCTGGACGGTGAAACCATCAGTTTCCTGTTGGTGATCTTCGGTGTCGGCGGGGTGCTGGGCAACCTGTTGGCCGGGCGCGCACTGGCCACACATCTGGTGGCGACTGCGTTGCTGTTTCCGATTCTGTTGAGCATCGCCTACCTGATTCTGGCGGTGTTCGGCAGTGCTTCGCTGGGCTCGATGTTGCTTATCGTGCTGCTGTGGGGCGCGATTCACACCAGCGGCATGATCATCACCCAGATGTGGCTGACCAGCGCCGCGCCCGAGGCGCATTCGTTCGCCACCAGCCTGTATGTGTCGGCGGCCAATGCCGGGATCGCCCTCGGTTCGTGGATCGGTGGGGTGTTTATCGACACTTGGGGCCTGCCGGCCACGATCTGGTGCGGGTTGCTGTTTGCGCTGCTGTCGTTGCTGACGATTGGCGCCAAGGCCATGTTCTATGGCGGTCGTGAAGAGCGCCCGAACCTGAGCGGGGCAAGCGTCGCCTAGTGCGCCTTGCGCAGGGCGCCGATAAAGGCTTGCAGCGCTGACGACATCTGGCGATTGCTCGGGTAATACAGGTAGAACGCGGGGAAGGGTGTCGACCACTCTTCCAGCAGCGCCACCAGTGCACCGCTGTCGAGTTCGTCCTTGATCCACTCACGGATCCACACCGTGATACCCAGCCCATCCAGCGCCGATTGCATGGCAACGGCGCAGTCACTGACCACCAGAGAACCTTTCACGCTCAATTCGAACGGCATGCCATCGCGGAAAAACCGCCACTTGTACAGCCCGGACTCCCCGGAACGCCGCCAGTTTACGCAGCGGTGATCCAGCAAGTCGGCCGGCTCGTGCGGGCGACGTTTGCCTTGCAGGTAGTCGGGCGAGGCGATGGCGATCTGCGTCAGCGGTTCGCTGAGTTTGAGCGCGACCATGTCTTGTTCGATGAACTCACCCAGACGAATCGCCGCGTCGTAGCCTTGGGCAACGATGTCGGCGGTGCTGTCGTCGGTGGTCAGTTCGAGTTTGATGTCCGGGTAGGTCGCTTGAAATGCCGGCAGGATCGGTTGGATGAAGTGCAGCATCGCTACCTGCGGCGCGCAAATGCGCAGGGTGCCGACCGGTGTGTCGCGGTAGTCGTTGAGTTGTTCCAGCGCTGCGTCCAGATCGGCAAAGATCTCGCCCAGGCGTTCGAACAATTTACTCCCGGCCTCGGTGGTAGACACGCTGCGCGTGGTGCGATTGAGGAGGCGTACCCCCAGACGCTCTTCCAGACCCTTGATGGTCTGGCTCAGTGCCGACGCTGAAACCCCCAGCGCTTGGGCGGCGCGGGAGAAATTGCGCTCGCGGGCAACGGCAAAAAATGCCCTGAGATGGCCAAACTCTTGGTCGCGCATTATGTATGCCCAGCTTCACAATGTTTGTAGATGTTTTGGCATTCTAAATAAAGCTTCCGGGTCAGACAATGCGGCTACAGGCCAATGCGCCGACCGTCACCCTGGAGCCCACCATGTCTTTCAATGCTCATTTCGATGTTTTGACTTCCGCGCTAAAACCGTTGCCCGATGCTCAACGCTTGCTACTGATCAAGGGCGGAACCCTGGTCACCCAGGACGAACGCCTGGGCAATTTCATCGAAGGCGATGTGCTGATTCGTGGCACGGAAATCGTCGAGGTCGGCGTAGGACTCAATGCTCACGACGCTGAAGTCATCGATGCCAAAGGCATGATCGTGATTCCCGGCATGGTCGATACCCATCGCCACGCGTGGGAAGGTCAGTTGCGCCGGATCAACCCGAACTCGCCGACGCTTGAAGACTACTGCAACGCCACGCATTTTTCCTTTGCCAAATACTACCGTCCGCAAGATATGTACGTCGGCAACCTGCTGACGGCGCTGGGTGCGATCAACGCCGGCATCACCACCATCATCGATAACTCACACAACGCCCGCAGCGGCGCGCATTCCGATGCGGCCATCGACGCTTTGCACGACGCCGGCATCCGCGCGGTGCATGCGCCGGGTGCGCCGTTGTCCGGTGAGTGGGAGTCCACGCAGTGGCCGGGCGATCTGCGCCGTATCAAAGACAAGTACGCCGGTTCGCCCGACTCGCTGGTGACCCTGGCGATGATGGCGCAACTCGACCGCGAACAATGGGCAGTTGCCCGCGAATTGGGCCTGAATATCGTCACCGAATTCTTCGGCGCCGGTATGGCGGCGGAGCTGGATGCGCTGCACGAAGAGGGCCTGCTGGGCCCGGACAATATTTTCAACCACTGCACCTGCCTGCCGGATCACGGTTGGTCGATCCTGCGCCACGCCGGGGTCAAGGTGAACGTCTGCCCGCGCTCCGACGCGCACTACGGGCTCGAAGACGGCGTGTTCGCCTGGCAGAAAGCTGTCGATCACGGCCTGCATCCGGGCCTGAGCGTCGACAACGAAAGCTCTTACGGCGGCGACATGTTCGGTGAAATGCGCGTGGCGTTTTACCTGCAACGGGCGGCGGCGCACAGCGCGCGTTTCCATGGTCAACCAGCGCCGGAACTGGTCAGCGCCGCGCAACTGCTCAAAGCCGCCACCCTTGATGGCGCGGCGTGTGCCGGACTCGAGACGCGCATCGGCAGCATCACTCCGGGCAAGCAGGCCGACATTGTGTTGATCCGCACCGACAACCTCAGCGTCTACCCGTCGAACAACGCGCTAGGCACGGTGGTGCATGCCGCCGAACGTGGCGATATCGACACCGTGATCATTGCCGGGCGCATCCGCAAACAGGCCGGTGTGGTGCTGGGCGTGGATCGCGAACAACTGAACCGGGCCACGGAAGAGTCGCGCAGCTACCTGTTCAATGCCGCCGGTTACAGCCCTGATCCTTTCGCGGAGCACTTCGCCCCGCTGCATACCCACTGAGAGGTGCACGGTCATGATCCTGATTTCCTTTGCCCTGGCCTTGCTGGCTGGTGTGGCGATTGCCGTGCAAGCGGCGGTTAACAGTCAGTTGGCCGGGGCCATGACCGGCAACACACTGGCAGCGGCGTTCTACTCGTTTCTCAGCGGCATGCTGGTGCTGGGTGCACTGGCATGGATGCGCGGTGGTCTGGGCGATGCCTTGAGTGTGATCCCGGCGCAACCCGGCTGGCGTCTGGTCGGTGGTGTGCTCGGCGCCGGGGCGATTTTCTGCACCGTGTGGCTGGCGCCGCGCATCGGTCTGGCGAATCTGCTGGTGCTGGTCATCGCCGGGCAGTTGCTGTCGTCGGTGGCGATCGATCACTTCGGCTGGCTGGGCGCAGTGGTCCGTCCGGCGGCATCGATCAAGATCGCGGGCGCAGTGGTGGTGCTGCTGGGCGTGGCGCTGACGCTGTTTGGTGAGCGGCTGATCGCGATGCTCGCCCGGTCTTTCTGACCCACAAATCTGCCCTGTGGGAGCGGGCTTGCTCGCGAAGGCGTCAGCGCATCCAGCACCTTCATTGCCTGATACAGCGCTTTCGCGAGCAAGCCCGCTCCCACAGGGGGATACGGGTTTGCCTGAGTCTTCTACGAACAACTTCATAGGTGTCGCCGTGACTGCATTCATTCATTCGGGGATGCGCAATGGATTGTCGACCCTGGCCGGCGCATTGCTGCTGGCAAGTTTCAGCAACGGAGCTCACGCGGATTTTTTCGCCGATTCTCATGCGTCGTTCGAAACCCGCAATGTCTACTTCAATCGGGATTTCCGTGATGGCCCATCAACCCTGCAATCAAAACGCGAGGAGTGGGCACAGGGCCTGATGCTCAAGTTCGAGTCCGGGTATACGCCGGGGTTGGTGGGGTTTGGGGTCGACCTGCTGGGCATGGTTGGTGTGCGTCTGGATTCCAGTCCCGATCGCGCCGGCAGCGGTTTGTTGCCGGTGCGCAGTGATGGGCGCGCAGCCAGTGAGTACGGCAAATTGGGAGTGACGGCCAAGGTCAAAATCGCCAAAACCGAGCTGAAGGCCGGGTCGTTGATCCCGGTCCTGCCGACACTGCGCCCGCAGGACGGGATGATCCTGCCGCAGTCGTTTCGGGGTGCGATGGTGATCTCGCAGGATCTGCCGGGTGTGGTGCTGACGGCGGGGCAACTGGATCGGGTCAAGGGGCGCAATGACACCAGCTACGAGCCGATTGCGCTGAACAACAAGAACAACCGCTTCGTCACCAATGCCCAGGGCGCGCACCTGAATCTGGTCGGCGTGGATCGGCAGGTGAACGACAACCTCAAGGTCAGTTATCACTACGCGTCGCTGAGCGATGTCTACGATCAACACTTCGTCGGTCTCACCGATACGCGGCCCATGGCCGGCGGCACGGTGAGCAGCGACCTGCGGTTTTTCTCCAGTGAAAGCCTGGGCGCGGCGAAGGCCGGGAAGATCCGCAATCAGGCGCTCAACGGTATGTTCGGTTACGCTGCGGGCGGGCACAAAGTCAGCGTCGGCTTTCAGGCGATGCTCGGCGACAGCGCATTTCCCTATGTCGAAGGCAGTGATGCTTACCTGGTCAACTATGCGCAGATCGGCGATTTCGCCGAAGCGAAGGAGCGCTCGTGGCAAGTGCGTTATGACTTCGATTTCAAGCGCTTGGGCATTCCCGGTCTGACTTTCATGAGCCGCTACATCGATGCCGATCATGCGCAAGTGGCCGGCAAGACCGGCCAGGAATGGGAACGCAATACCGAGGTCAAGTACGTGATCCAGAGCGGCACTTTCAAGGACGTTGCCTTGCGTTTGCGCAATGCGACTTATCGCTCGTCGTTCAGCCGCGATGCCGATGAAACCCGGATCCTCATCACCTACACCAAAGCGCTGTGGTGAACTCAGCCGCGATACCGCAACGCCTCCACCAATAACGCAAACGCCGGCGCCGCCTGACGCCTGCTCGGGTAGTACAGGTGATGACCGGCGAAGGTCGGGCACCAGTCTTCCAGCACTTGCAGCAGGCTGCCGTCGGCCAGATACGGCGCGACAATGTTTTCCGGGATGTAGCTCAGACCGAAGCCATCGAGTGCGGCGTCGAGCAGCGGGTAGACGCCGTTGAGGGTGACTTGCCCGGAGACACGCACCTTGAGGCTTTCGCCGTCCTTCGCGAACTCCCAGGTGTACAGCCCGCCGTTGGTGGGCAGGCGCAGGTTATTGCAGGCGTGCGCGGTGAGGTCACGCGGTGTTTGCGGCTTTTCACGTTTGGCGAAATAGGCCGGCGAGCCGACCACCGCCATGCGCATGTCGGGGCCGATGCGGGTGGCGATCATGCCTTGGGCCACGTCTTCGCCCAGGCGCACGCCGGCGTCAAAGCCTTGCCCGGCGATGTCGACGAAGCCATAGTCGCAGCACACCTCGACGGAGATGTCCGGGTACTTGGGCAGAAATTCCTTGAGCACCGGACGCAACAGCCAGTTCAGCGAATGGTCGGTGGCACTGATGCGGATCCGGCCGGCCGGGGTTTCGCGCAGGTTGCTCAGGGCGGCCAGTTCCAGTTCGATCTCTTCGAAACGCGGGCCGACGGTCTGCAGTAAATGTTCGCCGGCCTCGGTCGGGGAGACGCTGCGCGTGGTGCGGGTCAGCAGGCGCAGGCCCAGACGCGCTTCAAGGGCGCGGATGGTATGGCTGAGCGCCGATTGCGAGACGCCGAGTCTGGCCGCGGCTTTGGTGAAACTGCGCTCGCGGGCCACGGCGAGGAAGGCGAGCAGGTCACTGGCGTTTTCTCGAAGCATTGATGAGTGTCCTGCATAAGTTTTTTCGAATTCTAGTCGATTATCTGAAGAGTCTGGCTCGTTAAAGTGACGCAAGTTCCCTGTAGGAGCTCTCGTACAACTTTGGAGTCTTGTGATGAATTCAATTGCAACTGCGCAGGTCCCACGTGTAATCGTCACCGCCAACGGTTCTCAGCCCTCGGCCAAGGGCCCGGCAGACTGGTTCACCGGCACGGTGCGTGTCGATGCGCCCTTCAAGGGCAGCGATGCCGCCCGCGTCAGCGGCGCCACGGTGACCTTCGAGCCGGGCGCGCGAACGGCGTGGCACACCCATCCATTGGGGCAGACGTTGATCGTCACCGCCGGCGCCGGTTTTGTACAGGAGTGGGGTCAGCCGGTTCGGCAGATTCGCCCTGGCGATACCGTATGGATCGCTCCCGGTGCCAAGCATTGGCACGGCGCTGCGGCGCATACCGCGATGACCCATATAGCGATCGCCGAAGTGCTCGATGGCAAGGTGGTGGACTGGATGGAACAGGTCACTGATGCGCAGTATCAGAAAGCGGAATGACGCTCTGACCCCTATACCCCATGCAAGTGCGCTAGCGTTTTTCGTGCGTAGTGACACTTGTTACCAAATGAAATATATTCGCATTCATGTAGGTTGCCCCCCTCCAGGATGCCGCTGTGCCCGCTGATTTTCCTTCCGCCCAATCCCCGCGCAATCAGTTGCTGTCGTTGCTTTACAGCGACCATCACGGCTGGTTGCAGAACTGGCTGCGCAAAAAGCTTGGTTGTTCGCAACGGGCGGCGGATCTGGCGCAGGACACCTTTATCCGCGTGCTGACTCTCGCCGAGCCCGAGCGTTTGCAGGAGCCACGGGCCTTCCTGACGACCACGGCAATTCGTCTGCTGATCGATGGCGAGCGCCGGCGCAAGCTGGAGCGGGTGTATCTGGCGGTGCTCGCGCATGAAAGCGAAGACGCGGCGGCGATCAGCCCGGAAGATTTCCATCAGATCATCGAATTGCTCGAATCCATCGCGCGTCTGCTCGAAGGTCTGGCGGAGAAACCGCGCCGGGCGTTTCTGCTCAATCGTCTGGATGGCTGGAGCCACGCCGAAATTGCCGAACATCTCGGCGTGTCAAAAAGCATGATCAAGCAGTACATCGCTCAGGTCATGGTGCATTGCTATGTCGCGTTGTATGGCGGTGCGCCGTGATCAGCGGGTCGGAGCCGAGTCATGAAACGGTGGTCGCAGCGGCGCAATGGCTGTCGCTGCTGCATTCCGGCGAGGCCAGTGAGCAGCAGCGTCAGGCGTTCGCCCAATGGCGCGAGGCCGACCCGAGTCATGCGCTGGCGGCGTCACGCCTGGCGTTGTTATGGGGGCGTTTTGACGGCTTGCCCAAGAGCCGTGCGCGCAAGACCCTTGACCGGGTGCTGGCATCGAAACGCGGCAGCACCCTGCGCCGCACCGGCACGTGCCTGGCTGTGCTGATCGCCGCAAGCGTGGCGTGGCAAGGCGTGCAGCAGGGGCCGGTGTGGCTGGCGGACCAACGTACTGCCGTGGGCGAGCGGCGCGATTTGATGCTGGCCGATCACAGTCATTTGAAGCTCAACAGCGACTCGGCGGTGGACCTGCATTTCGACGGCCAGCAACGGCTGATCGATCTCAAGCGCGGCGAACTGTGGGTCGAGGTGGCGAAGGACCCGCAGCGGCCATTCGTGGTGCGCACCGAGCACGGCACCGTGACAGCACTTGGCACACAGTTTCTGGTGCGTCGCGAAGCCGGGCAGACCCGGGTTACCGTACTGGAATCGGCGATTGCCGCACGCCCGGTCGAGCATCCGGAGAACGCTGTGCGTGTCGCGGCCGGTCAGCAGGCCACGGTGTTTGCCGACCATGTCGACAGCCCGACGTCACTGGGCCATAGCGACCCGGCGAGCTGGACACGCGGCGTGCTCAAGGTTGACGACCGTCCGTTGGTGGAAGTGCTTGATGAGCTGGCGCGATATCGCTCGGGCGTCATGCATTTTGATCGGCAGGCGCTGGCCGGACTGCGAGTGTCGGGTTCGTTTCCGCTCGGCGACAGCAACGCGGCGCTGGCGGCCTTGCAGACCAACCTGCCGATCCGCGTGCAGCGTTTTACCGATTGGCTGGTGTTGATCAAACCCGAATCCTGAACCCGATACAAAACCTGCAGGCTCACTCCTACAGTGGATTTCGGTGGTCTGAAAAAATAAATCAACGGTCCACTGTCCTTTTCCCGAACTCACCCGTCATGGCCTGAGAAACCAAAACAACTTCCAGGAATCCACCCATGACCCGCCCCGTTGTCCGGCTGCATCCACTCGCTGCCGCGCTGTTTCCGATCTTTCTCGCCGGTGCCGCGCTGCCGGCGGTCGCTGACGACGCCAGTGTCGCCCAGAGCCGCGTGCAAACCTTCGCGGTGCCGGCCGGTGACCTGAGCGTGGCTCTGAGTACGTTGGCCGAGCAGGCTGGGGTGGCGCAGGCGTTCGATCCGGCGCTGACCCGTGGCAAGCAGACCCCGGGCCTGAACGGTCGCTACACCCTGGAAATGGCGCTGGCGCGGCTGCTCAGTGGCAGCGGTCTGGAAGCCGTGCAGGTCGGTTCGACTTACCGCTTGCAGGCATTGCCGTCGGGGGCCGGCCAGGTGCAACTCGACAGTCTGTCGATCAGTGCGCCGGAAGTGGTCGATGGACCGTTCGGGCCGGTTGACGGCTACGTCGCGCAGAACAGCATCAGCGCGACCAAGACCGGCACGCCGATCCACGAAACCCCGCAATCGATTTCGGTCATCACCCGCGAGCGAATGGAAGCGCAAGGCGTGCAGTCGGTGAACGAAGCGTTGCGTTACACCCCGGGCGTGTCGAGCTACGGCGCCAACAATCGTTCGGACTGGTACACAGTGATTCGCGGTTTCTCGCCGACCACTTACCTCGACAGCCTGCAACTGCCGACCACCATCAACCTGGCGAGCTGGATGGTCGATCCGTACATGCTCGAACGCGTTGAAGTGCTGCGTGGCCCGGCCGGCGTGCTCTACGGGCAAGGTGATCCTGGTGGCGTGATCAACCAGGTGTCCAAGCGTCCGAGCGCGGTGGCAGCCAACGAAGTCGGCGTGCAGTACGGCACCGATGCGCGCAAGCAGATCAACTTCGACAGCACCGGCCCGCTCGACGATCAGGGCGTGTGGTCGTACCGCATGGTCGGCGTGCTGCGCGATCAGGACATCAAGGACACCCCGTGGCAGGACAAACGCCAGGCGCTGGCGCCGTCGATTACCTTCGCGCCGGACGACGACACCCGCTTCACCTTGCTGGCCAGTTATCTGTACGACGACAGCAACTCCGGAGACGGTTTCTATCCGTCGGCTGGCACCATCGACTACAACCCCAACGGCCACATCAAGCGCAACATCTTCGAGGCCGACAAAGACTTCCAGAAGTACGAAAAGCGCCAGTACTCATTCGGTTATGAATTCTCCAAACGCCTGAGCGACACCTGGCAAGTGCGGCAGAATCTGCGTTATTCGCACCTCGATCTGAACGACAACATGATCTACGGCGGCGGCTTCCAGGAAGGCTCGCTGACGACCATCGACCGTTGGGCCGGCATCGCCGACTTCACCTACAAACGCTGGACCGTGGACAATCAGGCGCAGGCCGATTTCAGCGTTGGCGGCATCGATCACACGGTGCTGTTGGGTCTGGATTACCAGCATCAGGATGCCACCGACAAAGAGGTCTATGCCCTCGCGGCACCGGTCAATGCGTATAACCCGGTATTCGTGCCGTTCGACCGTTCGGTGTTCAACGACCCGGACAAAAGTTACCCGAGCAACATCGATTCGACTTTGAATCAGACCGGTCTGTACCTGCAGGATCAGTTGAAATTCGACGACCACTGGCGCCTGACCCTCAGCGGTCGCTATGACTGGGCCACCAGCGAAACCCAGGATCATCTGGCACACACCACGACCAACCAGAAAGATGAAGCCTTCAGCGGCCGTGCCGGTCTGGTGTATCTGGCGGACAACGGCCTGGCGCCGTACGTCAGTTACTCCACCGCGTTCACCCCGAACGCCGGTCTGGATGCCAACGGCAAACCGTTCGACCCCACCGAGGCCAGGCAGTACGAAGCCGGGATCAAGTTCGCGCCCAAGGACACCAACGCTTCGGTGACCGCCGCAGTGTTCCAGATCACCCAGACCAACGTGCTGACGCCCGGCCCGGTCAACCCGAATTACTCGGTGCAGACCGGTGAAATCCGCTCCCGAGGTTTCGAGCTGGAAGGCACGGCCAGCATGAGCCGTGAGCTGGACGTGATCGCCAGTTACACCTATCAGGACGTGAAGATCACCAAGGCCAATGACGTCAGCGAAGGCAAGACCCCGACGTTCATCCCGATCCCGCGCAACATGGCGTCGCTGTGGGGCGACTACACCTTCCATGACGGCTGGTTGAAGAACTTCGGTCTTGGCGCTGGGGTACGTTATGTCGGACGCAATCCGGGAGCGGCGGACAACTCGCTGAACATCCCGTCGTACACCGTGTTCGATGCCTCGGCGCACTATGTGACCGGGCCTTGGAAACTGGCGCTGAACGTCACCAACCTGACCAACGACGACTACATCTCCGGTTGCTACGACGCGACCCGTTGCCTGTATGGCAATCCGCGCACCGCAGTGGCATCGGCGACGTATCGCTGGTGATGGAGAACGCCCCTCTCTGCGCAGGGAGGGGCGATTCTGTGCAGCTGCTTCAGATCATCGGCGGCAACGAAGAGAGGATCTTGTCCAACGTAATCGGATACTCGCGCACCCGCGCCCCGGTGGCGTTGTAGATCGCATTCGCCACCGCCGCGCTCACACCACAAATCCCCAGTTCCCCCACGCCCTTGGCTTTCATCGGTGAAGAAATCGGGTCGGTCTCGTCGAGGAAAATAACCTCCTGATGCGGGATGTCGGCATGCACCGGCACCTCGTATCCGGCCAGATCGTGATTGACGAAAAAGCCCAGCCGCTTGTCCACCGCCAGCTCCTCCATCAACGCTGCGCCAACGCCCATGGTCATCGCGCCGATCACCTGGCTGCGCGCGGCTTTCGGGTTGAGAATCCGTCCCGCCGCGCACACCGCAAGCATGCGTCGCACGCGGACTTCACCGGTAGCAGCATCCACCGCCACTTCGACGAAATGCGCACCGAAAGTCGACTGTTGATACTGCTTGGCAAGGTCGGCGAACTCGATGCTGTCCTCAGCCTCGACGGCACCATTTTTTGCGGCGTCACGCAGCGGCAGGGTCTTGCCGGCGGCGCGTACCTGACCGTCGGCGAACTCGACGTCACCCCCGGTCATGCCCAGCTTCGTCGCCACTGCTTCGCGCAGTTTCATGCACGCGGCGTAGACCCCGGCGGTCGAGCAGTTGGCGCCGAACTGGCCGCCGGAGCCGGACGACACCGGGAAGGTTGAATCGCCCAGACGCACGGTCACATCCGCCAGAGGCACGCCCATCATCTCGGCGGCCGTCTGGGCGATGATGGTGTAGCTGCCGGTGCCGATATCGGTCATGTCGGTTTCCACCGAGACCTTGCCATCGTGCTCCAGCCGCACCCGTGCGCCGGACTTGAGCAACAGGTTATTGCGGATCGCTGCCGCGACGCCCATGCCGATCAGCCAGCGACCTTCGCGACGGCTGCCGGGTGTGGCGTTGCGCTGGTTCCAGGCGAATTTTTCCGCGCCGGTCTGCAGGCATTCGATCAGTCGGCGCTGGGAGAACGGGCGCTCGGTTTTCACTGGATCGACCTGCGTGTCGTTGAGGATGCGGAACTGGATCGGGTCGAGCTTGAGCTGCTCGGCCATCTCGTCCATGGCGATTTCCAGCGCCATCAGCCCCGGTGCTTCACCCGGCGCGCGCATGGAATTGCCCTCCGGCAAATCCAGTGGCGCCCGGCGCATGGTCACTCGGCGGTTCTCGGCGGCGTACAGCAACTGACTCGGCTGCGCGGCGACTTCGACCTTGCCGTCCTTGAGGTTGCCCGACCAGCCTTCGTGGGCAATCGCGCTGAGCTTGCCGTCCGCCGTCGCGCCCAGGCGAATGCGCTGGATCGTGGCCGGGCGGTGGGTGGTGTTGTTGGCCATTTGCGGGCGGGCGAGGGCAACCTTCACCGGGCGATTGGCCAGGCGCGCACCGAGGGCGGCGAGGATCGCGTCCGCACGAATGAACAGTTTGCCGCCGAAGCCACCGCCGATGTACGGCGAGATCAGGCGCACGTTTTCCTTGGGCAGGCCGAGGGTGGTGGCGATGTCGCCGACGCTCCAGGCGATCATCTGGTTCGACGTCCACAAGGTCAGTTGATCGCCTTTCCACGAGGCCAGTGTCGCATGCGGTTCCATCATCGCGTGGGACTGGTCGGGTGTGGTGTAGGTCTGGTCGAACTGCACTGGCGCGGCGGCGAAAGTCGAGTCGAAATCGCCGTGGGTGACGTCGGGCAACTCGTCGTCTTCGACACCCTGGTCGCGCACGTTGGCCAGCTCGAATTCGCCTTTGGCCGTGACATAGTCGACCTTGACCAACTGCGCCGCGGCGCGGGCCTGTTCGAACGTCTCGGCGACCACCAGTGCCACAGCCTGGTGATAGTGCTGCACCTCGGAATCGGCGAGCAGCGGCGCCGAGTTGTATTTGCCTTTGCCGAGCTTGCCGGCATTGGCGGCGGTGACGATAGCCAGGACGCCGGGCGCGGCTTCGGCTGCGTCGAGGTCGATATGGCTGATGCGGCCCTTGGCGATGGCCGAGCCGACCATGAAACCGTAAGCCTGATTCGCCACAGCCTGATGCTGCTCGTAGGCATATGGCGCCTGACCGCTGGTTTTCAGCGGGCCTTCAACGCGGTCGGTGGGTTTGCCGATCACCTTCAACTGGTCGATCGGATTGGTGGTGGCGGGCGTGTCGAACTTCATGCTTGATCCCTCGCTTGCGCCAACACCGAACCGAGCGTGCGCTCGACCAGGGTCAGTTTGAATTGGTTGTCGTGGGTCGGCGTAGCGCCGTCGAGCAGGCGTTCGCTGACGGCTTTTGCGCCTTGCGGCAGCAGGGCTTCGGCAGCCTCTACCCGCCACGGTTTCGGCGCGATGCCACCCACCGCCACGCGGCCGCTGCCGTCCTTTTGCAGAATCAGACCGACCGACACCAGCGCAAAGGCATAGGAGGAGCGATCGCGCACCTTGTGATAAATGTGCGTGCCGCCAACCGGGGCGGGCAGGGTTACCGAAGTGATGAACTCGCCGGGCGTGAGGCTGGTTTCGATGTTCGGCGTGTTGCCCGGCAGTTGATGGAAATCGGCGATGGCGATGCTTCGCGTGCTGCCGTCCGGCTTCACCGTTTCAACCTGCGCATCGAGAGCGCGCATCGCAATCGCCATGTCGCTCGGGTGGGTGGCGATGCAGGCGTCGCTGACGCCGATCAGCCCCAGTTGGCGACTGACCCCGCCAATCGCCGCGCAGCCACTGCCGGGCTGGCGTTTGTTGCAGGCCTGATTGACGTCATAAAAGTACGGGCAACGGGTGCGTTGCAGCAGGTTGCCGGCGGTGCTCGCCATGTTGCGCAACTGGCCAGAGGCCCCGGCGAGCAAGGCGCGAGAGAGCAGGGCGTAGTCCTTGCGCACGCGGGTGTCGGCGGCCAGATCGGTGTTGCGCACCAGCGCGCCAATGCGCAAGCCGCCCTCGGCGGTGGCTTCGATCTGGTTGAGACCGAGGTGGTTGATGTCGATCAGGTGCGGCGGAGTTTCGATGTCGAGTTTCATCAGGTCCAGCAGGTTGGTGCCGCCGGCGATGAACTTCGCGCCTTCGACCTGTGCCGCCAGTGCAGCGGCTGCGGCGGGGGAGTCGGCGCGGCTGTAATTGAACGCTCTCATGCCGGCACCTGCGCGACTTCAGTGATCGCTTCGATGATGTTCGAGTAGGCACCGCAACGGCAGATGTTGCCGCTCATGCGCTCCTGGAATTCGCTGGCGATCAGTTGTGGAGCTTCTGTCAGGCTCGCGCTGACGTGGCTGGGAATGCCATCACGAATTTCCTTGAGCACTGCCACCGCCGAACAGATCTGCCCCGGCGTGCAATAGCCGCACTGGTAACCGTCGTGCTTGATGAACGCGGCCTGCATCGGATGCAGTGCGTCGGGCATGCCGAGGCCTTCGATCGTGGTGATTTCGCTGCCGTCTTGCATCACCGCCAGGGTCAGGCAGGCATTGATTCGGCGGCCGTCGGCGATCACCGTGCAGGCACCGCACTGGCCGTGATCGCAGCCTTTTTTGCTGCCGGTCAGGTGCAGGTGTTCGCGCAGGGCGTCGAGCAGGGTGGTGCGGTTGTCGACTTCCAGGGATTGCGGTTTACCGTTGACTTGAATCGTCACTTTACTCATGGCCGATTGCTCCAGATTGGCCGCATAGGCCTTGAGGCTGATGAAGGGCGGCATGGCAAACGCCACGGCCGTTACGGCGCCCAGGATCAGAAATTTGCGTCTGGAAAGCGTCATGCTTCAATTCCTCTCTATCAGGCGGCAGGGTATTGAATGACCCAAACGGGCGCGCCGGCATGTTTGCCAGTCTCATTTCAAGACTGACCCATGATCAGAGGAAAAGGTTTTTGCGGATTTTCGCTATAGAGTTATGCGAAGGGCTCATGAATTAAAAGCCCCTGCAGAAGCAGCCTTCGGCATTTTCTGCAGGGGAAGGGCAATTAAAAATGAGCGCTCGCCCGGACGCTGGAATGCGCAGGCGCGGTGGCCTCGAGATCCAGCAAATGGGTGGCGAGTATGTCGCTCAGAAAGCGGAACTGATCGTTGATGCCGACCACTTCATTGCTGAAGTGATTGCTCGCGGCGGGCATCAGCACATCGTCGAAGTCTTCGTTGAACAGCAGCGCTTGGGTCTTGCGCGAGACGACCTGCTGGTCGTAGTAGTTGCTGCCGAACACCGGGAAGCTCACGGAGAGGGTGATGGTGCGAATCATGATGGGTACTCCTCGTTGCGTCTCGGATGGGTGAATCGTGCCTCTGCCGGCTGGCGGGCGGAAGGCAATCGTGGCGATGGTGAATATCGACGGCGTTGATGGTTGAGAGAGGGGGTGGATTGACTGGCCTCTTCGCTGGCAAGCCAGCTCCCACAGGTTTTCGGGTGTTCATTGGCTTCATGTTCACTGAAGGACTCTGTGGGAGCTGGCTTGCCAGCGATGGCGGCGGTACAGCCAACATCCCCGGAAACTGACACACCTATACTCAATGCTGTCTCCCTCCATTCAAGGACTCCACCACCGTGAACCTGCGTGCGCTGAGCGTCGCCGCACTGTTGCTGCTGGCAGGCTGCGCCTCCTCGGCGCGGGCCCCGGTGATGCCGCCTGCCGTGGTGGTTTCACCCGCCACCTGGCAGCAAATCGACCGCGACATCGTCAGCGCCTCGCAGCAGTCCACCGAGCAGGTCAGGGTGTTTGCCCAAGGTTCGATGGAACATTGGCGTATTCGCGTCTATGAGCAAACTGAAGAAAATTTCATTCCGTGGTTCAGCAGCTACTGGACCCAGGAATGGCTGTCGATGAAAGTCAGTTGGTACACCATCAGCGCCAGCGGCGAACAGGATGCGTCGACCAAGCGCCTGGCTACCTATCTGCTTGAGCAATATCAGAAAAGAGTGCTGGCGCCGGTAGCGGTAGAGATCGATCCGGACGCGATCCTCGGTCAGGCCACGGCGTTTTATGCGCAGTTGATGGCCAAGCAAATGCCACTCATCGCCCAGCGCTACGGTGTGCCGGTGGCCCAGCTCTACGGGCACCTGCAGAAAGTCCCGGCCATCGCCCTCGGGCCGCCGCCCGCACGGGATGCTTCGCTGTATCAGATCGTCAGCACCGAACCGCTGAACACGCTGCCGGCGTATGCCGCACTGATCGACAAGATTCACACCGAGGGCGGCAGCAAGGGCATCGCTGGAACCGACGCCGGCATGGCGCCAGTTGCCAAGCGCGCCAGCCAGCGGATGGAAGCGGAGATGGCCCCGCGCGGGGCGGCCAGTGCCGTGGCGGCTGCGGCGGGCAAGTTGGTCGGCGGGGTGATCTCGATCGGTGTGGCGGGCATCCGCGCGATCATCCAGGCCAGTGACCGGCCCGACAGCGAAGCGCTGATTCGCAGCAGCCTGGGCAGCACGTTCGACAAGGCCTGGCTGAAACTGCTGCAGAACCCGACCACCGGGGTCATGGCCGGTACGCTGCATATCGCCGGGCAGGTCGAAGGCAGCCTCGGCGGGGCAGGGCAACCGTCGGTCGGACTGGGCGTCAACCGTGTCGAATGGCGGCCGCCGGAATCGACTATCCAGCAGATCGAACCCAACGTGCAAGGAGAGTGATCATGGCTTACATCGATATTTTTGTAGCGCCTGTGCCGAATGCCAATCGCGAACAGTACAAAAAACACTGTGAGATCGCCGCGAAACTGTTCAAGGAATTCGGCGCCCTAAGCGTGGTGGAATGCTGGGGCGATGACGTGCCGGACGGCAAGCTCACCTCGTTTCCGATGGCGGTAAAACTCAAGGAAGGTGAAACCGTGGCGTCAGGCTGGCTGATCTGGCCGGACAAAGCCACCCGCGATGCCGGCATGGCGAAAATGATGGAAGACCCACGCATGAAACCCGATATCAACCCGATGCCGTTTGACGGGCAGCGGATGATCTATGGCGGTTTCACCAATCTCCTCGAACCCTGAGACCACTGCAAGGCCATAGTGGGAGTGAGCCTGCTCGCGATGGCGGTGTGTCAGTCAGCGGGTTTGCAAAATGTGCCGGCCTCTTCGCGGGCAAGCCACGCTCCCACAGGGTTTTGCGGATGGCGACGATCATGGGCACGCCACAAATCCAGTGTGGGAGCGGGCTCGCTCCCACATGGGAGGGTGATCACTCTGGGGAGGGGGTTATCCGGCAGCTTTTGCGGTTGCGGATTTGCTCTTCCGTTGGCCGCTCGTGGACGAATTCGAAACGCGGCTCACCCTCGCTGTAATGCACCAGCCAGCCCCATTCCAGCTCGCTTTCATCCTGCCCGGGGGAGGGTGGCCTGGCCCACCACGGTTCTTTGCTGAGGATCTCGCGCATGGCGACCTCCGGTTCGATGGCAATCCTTGAACTATAGCCGGGTGTCGCCAGTCGTCAGAGAAGGCTGTGTAGAATCGGCCGATCGACGAGCGAAGGAGCAGGGCCATGACCGATGATGCGCGCAGGGATGAACCGTTCAAGCGACTGTTTTTCGCCCTCGACTGCCCGCCGCCACAACGCAAGGCCATCGCTCAGTGGCGCGCCGATCTGGGTTTGCGCACCGGCAAAGCGGTGCCTGCGGACAACTTCCACCTGACGCTGCTGTTTCTCGGGGCGGTGCCGTTGGCGCAGATAGGTGAGGTGTGTGAGGCCGCAGACAAAGTGCGTACTCCAGGCGAAGCGCTGCGGATTGCGCTGGATCGGCTGCAGGTCTGGCACAAGGCGGGGGTGTTGTCGCTGGCGCCTGAACAGGCTCCGCAAGCGTTGTTGCGGTTGGTCTATGCGCTGGAGCAGGCCATGTTGCCGTTCGGCTTTGAAGAGGCGAATCGCGAATATAGGCCCCACCTGACATTGGCTCGGGATTTTCGCGCGCCGGCGCCGGAATCCCCAACACCGCCGGAGTTTTTCCTGCGTGCCGAGCGATTTGCCCTGTTCGAATCGCACAAGGGCCGCTACCGGATTCTGCAGGATTGGCCGCTGATCTGAGCCACAAAAAAAGGCGCCCGAGGGCGCCTGAAATTCACCTGAGCCGAGGGAGCCAGGTGAGGCCGTTCATGCGAGTGCAGCGGTGGTAAGGCGCTGCGGGAACGGAAAACCATCAGTTTCTTGTGTCACAACACAGACCCACTGTAGGAGTGAGCCTGCTCGCGATGACGTCGGCACATTCAGCATCATTGCTGGCTGACATACCGCCATCGCGAGCAGGCTCACTCCTACAGGGTTATTCGGTTATTTACCGAGCTTCACCCGGGTCCAGCCGCGAGTCATGATTCGCTGGGTGGCAATCGGTTGATCCGGCACCGCATACAACGTCGCCATCACCGCCTGCGACGGATACGAACCCGGGTCGTTGCGGATCGCTTCGTCCACCAGTGGCGTGGCGGCCGAGTTGGCGTTGCTGTAGCCGTTGCTGTTGGTGATCTCGGCGATGATGTCCGGGCGCATCAGGAAGTTCATGAACAGGTAGGCATTGTCGACGTTCGCTGCATCGCGCGGGATGGCGACCATGTCGTAGAAACTGCCGGCGCCTTCCTTCGGAATGCTGTAGTCGATCTGCACCTTGTTGCCGGCTTCTACCGCGCGGGCCTTGGCCTGCAGCACGTCACCGGAGTAACCGACCGCCACGCAGATATTGCCGTTGGCCAGGTCCGAGATGTACTTCGAGGAATGGAAGTACGCCACGTACGGGCGGATTTTCATGAACAGTGCTTCGGCTTCGAGGATGTGCGCCTTGTCCTTGTCGTTCACCGGGTAGCCCAGGTAGTGCAGGGCGGCCGGGATCATCTCGGTCGGCGAGTCGAGGAAGCTGATGCCGCACGCCTTCAGTTTCTCGGCGTTTTCCGGTTTGAACAGCAAGTCCCAGGAGTTGGTCGGGGCATTGGCACCGAGCACTTCCTTGACCTTGGCCGGGTTGAAACCGATGCCGATCGAGCCCCACATGTACGGGAACGCGTGGGCGTTGTCCGGATCACTGGCGGCAGCGTTTTTCAGCAGCACCGGGTTGAGATTTTTCCAGTTCGACAACTTGGTTTTGTCGAGCGGCTGATAGACCCCGGCCTTGATCTGCTTGGCCAGGAAACTGTTGGACGGCACGACGATGTCGTAGCCGGATTTGCCCGCCAGCAAACGCGCCTCAAGGGTTTCGTTGCTGTCGAACACGTCGTAGGTCACCTGGATACCGGTCTCGTCTTCGAACTTCTTGACGGTGTCCGGCGCGATGTAATCGGACCAGTTGTAAACACGCAGCACCTTGTCGTTGGCCTGGACGCCCGTGGCGATTGCGCCCATTAAGGACAGTGTCAGCAGAGTCCTGCCAAACATTTTCATCGGTACAACTCCATTCTTTTTATTCAAAAACACACATCGGGTGTACATAAAGCCTGTGGCGAGGGAGCTTGCTCCCGCTGGGCTGCGAAGCAGCCCCAAAAATCTTGTGAGCGCTACGCACTCAAGCGGGAGCAAGCTCCCTCGCCACAGTTGTTCATCGGTGTTGCTTAGGCAGTGGCGGCGCGTTGCGGCTGCTGCCACGACTCATTCGCCGTCTGATCCATCGCTTCCTGAATCGCCTTCTTGCGGTTGGCTTCTGCCTTGCGGCCGAAGTACCAGACCAGGAAGGTCACCAGCGACACCGCCAGCAGAATCAGGCTAGCCACCGCGTTGATCTCAGGTTTCACGCCCAGACGCACCGCCGAGAACACTTCCATCGGCAGCGTGGTCGAGCCCGGGCCGGAGACGAAGCTCGCCAGCACCAGGTCATCCAGCGACAGGGCGAACGACATCATCCCGCCCGCTGCCAGCGACGGCGCGATCATTGGAATGGTGATCAGGAAAAACACCTTGAACGGCTTGGCCCCCAGATCCATCGCGGCTTCTTCGATCGACAGATCCAGTTCACGCAGGCGGGCGGAGACTACCACCGCCACATAGGCGGCACAAAACGTGGTGTGAGCGATCCAGATCGTGACGATGCCACGCTCCTGCGGCCAGCCGATCAACTGCGCCATCGCCACGAACAGCAGCAACAGCGACAGACCGGTGATCACCTCAGGCATCACCAGTGGCGCGGTGACCAGACCGCCAAACAGCGTGCGACCCTTGAAGCGCGTCACTCGCGTCAGCACGAAGGCGGCGAGGGTGCCCAGCGCCACTGCAGCGATGGCGGTGTAGCAGGCGATTTCCAGCGAGCGCACCACCGAGCCCATCAGCTGCGTGTTGTCGAGCAGGCCGACGTACCACTTCACCGACCAGCCGCCCCACACCGTCACCAGTTTCGAGGCGTTGAACGAGTAGATCACCAGAATCAGCATCGGCAGATAGATGAACATCAGGCCGAAGATCAACATGAACTTGGAAAAACCGAAGCGTTTCATCCCCGTGCCTCCATCTCTTTGGCCTGGCTGCGGTTGAACAGCAGAATCGGCACAATCAGGATCAACAGCATCACCACCGCCAGGGCAGACGCCACCGGCCAGTCGCGGTTATTGAAGAACTCTTGCCACAGCACGCGACCGATCATCAGCGTCTCCGGGCCACCCAGCAGTTCCGGGATCACGAACTCACCGACCACCGGAATGAACACCAGCATGCAGCCGGCAATAATCCCGTTCTTGGCCAGCGGCACGGTGATTTTCCAGAAGTTGTTGAAGTTGCTCGAACCCAGATCCGACGCGGCTTCCAACAGACTGCCATCGTGCTTCACCAGGTTGGCGTACAGCGGCAGCACCATGAATGGCAGGTACGCATACACCACGCCGATATACACCGCGGTGTTGGTGTTGAGGATCTCGATCGGGTGATCGGTCAGCCCGGTCCACATCAGAAACGCGTTGAGCAGACCGTTGTTGCTGAGGATGCCCATCCACGCGTAAACGCGGATCAGGATCGCGGTCCAGGTCGGCATCATGATCAACAGCAGCAGGACGTTTTGCGCTTCCTTGCTCGCCTTGGTGATCGCATAGGCCATCGGGAAACCGATCACCAGGCACATCATCGTGCTCAGCGCCGCGACTTTCAGCGAACCGAGGTAGGCCGACAGGTACAGCTCGTCTTCGCCGAGCATGGTGTAGTTGCCGATGTTCAGCATCAGCTGAAATTTCTGTTCGGCGTAGGTGTAGATCTCCGAGTACGGCGGGATCGACAGCGCGGCTTCCGAGAAGCTGATCTTCATCACCAGGAAAAACGGCAACATGAAGAACAGGAACAGCCAGATGAACGGGATACCGATGACGAACTTTCGCCCGCTGGGCACCAGGCGCAGGAATTGCTGATTGAAGGTTCTCATGAGCGCAGTACCACGCCGCTGTCGTCTTCCCACCACACGTAGACCTTGTCGTCCCAGGTCGGACGCGCGCCACGGCGTTCGGCGTTGGCCATGAACGACTGGACGATCTTGCCGCCCGGCAGCTCGACGTAGAACACCGAGTGGCCGCCGAGGTAGGCGATGTCATGCACCTTGCCTTCGGACCAGTTGTAGCGGACTTCGGGTTTGATGGTGCTGACGAGCATTTTTTCCGGACGGATCGCGTAGGTGATCGACTTGTCCTGCACCGACGTGCTGACGCCGTGGCCGACGTAAATCTTCTGTTGCAGGTCCGGGCTGTGGATGATCGCGTGACCTTCAAGGTCTTCCACCACGGTGCCGTCGAAGGCGTTCACGTTGCCGATGAATTCGCAGACCATTCTGCTGACCGGCGCTTCATAGATGTCCACCGGGCTGCCGATCTGGGCGATCCAGCCCAGGTGCATGATCGCGATGCGCTCGGCCATGGTCATGGCCTCTTCCTGGTCGTGGGTCACCATCACGCAGGTCACGCCGACGCGCTCGATGATTTGCACCAGCTCCAGCTGCATCTGCGAACGCAGTTTTTTATCCAGTGCACCCATCGGTTCGTCGAGCAGCAACAGCTTCGGACGCTTGGCCAACGAGCGGGCGAGGGCAACGCGCTGGCGCTGGCCGCCGGACAGCTGATGGGGTTTGCGTTTGGCGTATTGGGTCATGTGCACCAGGCGCAGCATCTCTTCGACGCGGGCGTCGATTTCGCTGGCGGGCAAACGGTCCTGCTTGAGGCCGAAGGCAATGTTCTGCGCCACGGTCATGTGCGGGAACAGCGCGTAGGACTGGAACATCATGTTGATCGGCCGCTCGTACGGTGGCATGTCGGTGATGTCCACACCGTCGAGCAGAATCCGCCCTTCGGTCGGGCGCTCGAAACCGGCGAGCATGCGCAGCAGGGTCGATTTGCCCGAACCGGAGCCACCGAGCAGGGCAAAGATTTCGCCCTGGTGGATCTCCAGGGACACATCGTCCACTGCCGTGGTTTCGTCGAACTTCTTGGTGACACGATCGACTTTCACCAGAACCTTTTTCGGTTGCTGGTGGCCTTCAAGTGCCTTCCGGTAAGTGCTGGAGGCGTTTGCCATGTGAAACTCCCAACAGGTTTCGTTCGCTCGGCCAACGTGGCCGGGCTTAAGTGGATTGCAAGCCTGTAAGCGCATTTCCTGTCGGATCACTTTCCCCTGTGGGAGCGGGCTTGCTCGCGAAGACGTCGTGTCAGTCGACATCGTTGTTACCTGACACACCGCTTTCGCGAGCAAGCCCGCTCCCACAGGGTTTTGCGTTGTCCTGACGGGCACTGCTCCTACGATCCGGCTTGGTCGGCGCCGCCGTCCTGGCTGCCTGGGTCGTACTTGTTGTTATTACGGTTTGTTGTTTTCACGGATGACGGATGCGCCCACGCGCAACCGCCGACCCCGTGGGGGCAGTAAACAGTTTTGAAATCCTGGGTTGAGTCAGCGCTGGTTGCGTCGCGCCGCCCGTTGCCGGCAAGCCTCACCGAACGCCTGGAAAATCTTCAGGTAGTTCGGGTTGTCCAGCACCTGCCATTCCGGGTGCCATTGCACGCCGAGGGCGAAGGTCGGGCTGTGCTCGACCGAAATCGCCTCGATCAGGCCATCCGGCGCCACCGCTTCGGCACGCAGGCCGGGCGCGAGGCGGTCGATGCCCTGACTGTGAATCGAGTTGACCTGGAACTCGCCCGGCAACGCCAGCGCTTCGAACACGCCGCCCGCCAACACGCTCACGGCATGCGCCGGTGCGTATTGCACGGCCACGTCCGGGCTGTCGGCTTCACGGTGATCGAGCATGCCCGGCAGCTCGTGCACTTTCTGGTGCAGGCTGCCACCGAACGCCACGTTCATTTCCTGGAAGCCACGGCAGATGCCGAGTACCGGAACGCCCGCGGCAATGGCTGCACGCAATAAAGGAAGGGTAGTGGCGTCCCGCGCCGGATCGTGATCCGTACCGGGTTCGCTGGCCGGGCCTTGATAGTGGAAGGGCTCCACGTTCGAGGGTGAGCCGGTCAGCAACAGACCGTCGAGTTGACCGAGCAGGTCTTCGATTTCAGTCAGTTTGCCAAGGGAAGGAATGACCACCGGCAGCCCCAGCGCCGCAACGCTGACAGCGCGAACGTATTTGTCGCCGCTGATGTGATAGGGGTGCAGGCCAATCTGTTTGACGCACGCAGTAACGCCGATCAATGGCTTGAATGCCATTTTTATTCACCTCGAAGTTTGACACTTGAACGAGCTTTTCCGGAGCTTAGCCTCGTTGATTTTAATTAACAACTGCCATGTAAAAAATTCTAAACGCCGTTCATCAAATCTTCATGATTCCCGGCCTTATGGCGCCTGCATTGGCACGTGAGTGTTAAAAAAAGCCCGAAAAATAAACGCTGAACGGCCAGGTGTTCGCTATTGACTTCACTTTGCCTTTCGGATTGACTGGCTCGGCGAAACAGCAGTGAACATAATAATTAACAGCTAAATAGGTGCATCATGTCGGTCCCTCTGCGTACCGTTCAACTCAACGAAGCAAACGCATTCCTTAAGAAATATCCTGAGGTTTTGTACGTCGACCTTCTGATTGCGGATATGAACGGTGTGGTGCGCGGCAAGCGCATCGAACGCACCAGCCTCCACAAGGTTTACGAGAAAGGCATCAACCTGCCGGCCTCTCTTTTTGCTCTGGATATCAATGGCTCCACGGTGGAAAGCACCGGCCTGGGTCTGGACATCGGCGACGCCGACCGCATCTGCTACCCGATCCCGGGCACCCTGAGCATCGAGCCGTGGCAGAAGCGTCCAACCGCACAACTGCTGATGACCATGCACGAGATCGAAGGCGAGCCGTTCTTCGCCGATCCGCGTGAAGTGCTGGCCAACGTCGTGCGCAAGTTCGACGAACTGGGCCTGACCATCTGCGCCGCGTTCGAACTGGAGTTCTACCTGATCGACCAGGACAACGTGAACGGCCGTCCGCAGTCGCCACGTTCGCCGGTCTCCGGCAAGCGCCCGGTGTCGACTCAGGTGTACCTGATCGACGATCTCGACGAATACGTCGACTGCCTGCAAGACATCCTCGAAGGCGCGAAAGAGCAGGGCATTCCGGCTGACGCCATCGTCAAGGAAAGCGCCCCGGCGCAATTCGAAGTCAACCTGCATCACGTCTCCGACCCGATCAAGGCCTGCGACTACGCGGTGTTGCTCAAGCGTCTGGTGAAGAACATCGCCTACGACCACGAGATGGACACCACCTTCATGGCCAAGCCGTATCCGGGCCAGGCGGGCAACGGTCTGCACGTGCACATTTCGATCCTGGACAAAGAAGGCAACAACATCTTCGCCAGCGAGGATCCCGAGCAGAACGCCGCACTGCGACACGCGATCGGCGGTGTGCTGGAGACCCTGCCTGCGCAAATGGCCTTCCTTTGCCCGAACGTCAACTCTTACCGCCGCTTTGGCGCGCAGTTCTACGTGCCGAACTCGCCGAGCTGGGGCATCGACAACCGCACCGTTGCAGTCCGTGTGCCAACCGGTTCGGCCGACGCCGTGCGCATCGAGCATCGTGTTGCCGGCGCCGACGCCAACCCGTACCTGCTGATGGCCTCGGTGCTGGCCGGTATCCACCACGGCCTGACCAACCAGATCGAGCCAGGCGCGCCCGTTGAAGGCAACAGCTACGAGCAGAACGAACAGAGCCTGCCGAACAACCTGCGCGACGCGTTGCGCGAGCTGGACGACAGCGAAGTCATGGCCCGCTACATCGACCCGATGTACATCGACGTGTTCGTCGCGTGCAAGGAAAGCGAGCTGGCCGAGTTCGAAAACTCGATCTCTGACCTTGAGTACAACTGGTATCTGCATACCGTCTGACGCTCAAGCGCGATCCCGTTAACACCGCAAAACCCTGTGGGAGCGGGCTTGCCCGCGAAGAGGCCATCACCTTCAACATTGAAGGTGACTGACCCACCGTATTCGCGAGCAAGCTCGCTCCCACAGGGATATCGGTCACCAATTCTCCTGTGTGAGTCACCCCCATGACCATGACCCGCAACGACTGGGAACAACGCTTCCAGTCCCTGACCATCGAATCCCGCGCGTTCATCAATGGTGAATATCGCCCGGCGATCAGCGGCGCCACCTTCGAATGCCTGAGCCCCGTCGACGGCCGTTTCCTCGCCTCCGTGGCCAGCACCGATGAAGCCGACGCCAACCTCGCCGTCGAAGTCGCGCGCCAATCGTTCAACTCCGGCGTGTGGGCCAACAAAGCTCCGGCCGAGCGCAAGCGCATCCTGATCCGCTTCGCCGATCTGATCCTGCAACACCAGGAAGAACTGGCGCTGCTGGAAACCCTCGACATGGGCAAACCGATCAGCGACTCGATGAGCATCGACATCCCGGCGACCGCCAACGCGATCCGCTGGAGCGCCGAAGCCATCGACAAGATCTACGATGAAGTTGCCGCCACGCCGCACGATCAACTCGGTCTGGTGACCCGCGAGCCATCCGGCGTAGTCGCCGCCATCGTGCCGTGGAACTTCCCGCTGATCATGGCCAGTTGGAAGTTCGCCCCAGCGCTGGCGGCGGGCAACTCGTTCATTCTCAAGCCTTCGGAAAAGTCGCCACTGACCGCGATTCGCATCGCGCAGTTGGCACTGGACGCGGGCATCCCGAAAGGCGTGTTCAACGTGCTGCCGGGCTTCGGCCACACCGTGGGCAAGGCGCTGGCGCTGCACATGGACGTCGACGTGCTGGCCTTCACTGGCTCCACGGCGATTGCCAAGCAGTTGATGATTTATGCCGGCCAAAGCAACATGAAACGCGTCTGGCTCGAAGCCGGTGGCAAGAGCCCGAACGTGGTGTTCGCCGACGCCCCGGACTTGCGCGCGGCAGCCCAGGCTGCGGCCGGCGCCATCGCTTTCAACCAGGGCGAAGTGTGCACCGCCGGTTCGCGCCTGCTGGTCGAACGTTCGATCCGCGAGCAATTCATTCCGCTGCTGGTGGAAGCGCTGCAAGCGTGGAAACCGGGGCATGCCCTCGACCCGGCGACCACCGTCGGCGCGGTGGTTGATCAGCGTCAACTGGACAACGTGCTGCGCTACATCAGCATCGGTCGCGAGCAGGGCGCCGAGTTGATCGCCGGCGGCCAGCGCACCCTCGAAGAAACCGGTGGCCTCTACGTGCAACCGGCGATCTTCGATGGCGTAACCAATGCGATGACCATCGCCCGCGAAGAAATCTTCGGCCCGGTGCTGTCGCTGATCACCTTCGACACCGTTGAAGAAGCGCTGCAGATCGCCAACGACAGCATCTTCGGTCTCGCCGCCGGCGTCTGGACCAGCAACCTGAGCAAGGCGCACACCTTCGCCCGTGGCCTGCGCGCCGGCAGCGTCTGGATCAATCAGTACGACGGCGGCGACATGACCGCGCCGTTCGGTGGCTTCAAACAGTCGGGCAACGGTCGTGACAAATCGCTGCACGCGTTCGACAAGTACACCGAGCTGAAAGCGACCTGGATCAAGCTCTAACTCTTTTACAACGGTGGTCGCTCCTACGGGCGACCCTCGGAGAACAATAAAATGAAGCAACAACACGTCAACAGCTACTACGCCGCCACCCGCAACGAAGTCATCGACTTCCCGACCCTTGAAGAGTCGGTCGAGTGCGATGTCTGCATCATCGGCGCCGGCTACACCGGCCTGTCCTCGGCGCTGTTCCTCACCGAGGCCGGCTACAAAGTGACGGTGCTGGAAGCGGCGAAAGTCGGCTACGGCGCCAGCGGTCGCAACGGCGGGCAACTGGTCAACTCTTACAGCCGCGACGTCGATGTGATCGAAGAACGCTATGGCGACAAGACGGCGGAAATTCTCGGCAGCATGATTTTCGAAGGCGCCGACATCATCCGTTCGCGGATCAAGGAATACGACATCAAATGCGACTACCGCCCGGGCGGCATCTTCGCAGCGATGAACAAGAAACAACTCAACGGTCTGGCTGAGCAGAAGCGCAGCTGGGAACGTTACGGCAACAAGAACCTGAAGATGCTCGACGCCGCTGACATTCGTCGCGAAGTCGGCTCCGACGCCTACGTTGGCGGCCTGCTGGACATGCAGGGCGGTCACGTGCATCCGCTGAACCTGGCCCTCGGTGAAGCCGCGGCCATCGTGCGCCTGGGCGGCAAGATCTACGAGCAATCGGCTGCCGTGGAAATCAAATACGGCGAGCCGAACGTCGTGCGTACTGCCAAAGGCCAGGTGCGCGCCAAGTACCTGCTGATCGCCGGCAACGCCTACCTGCCGCAAGGTCTGGACAACCGCGTGACCGCGAAAAGCATGCCCTGCGGCTCGCAGATCGTCGTCACCGAGCCACTGACCGAGAAGCAGGCGCGCAGCCTGATCACCAACAACTACTGCGTCGAAGACTGCAACTACCTGCTGGATTACTACCGTCTCACGGCCGACAACCGTTTGCTGTACGGCGGCGGTGTGGTCTACGGCGCGCGCGAACCGGACGACATCGAACAACTGATCCGGCCGAAGATCCTCAAGACCTTCCCGCAGCTCAAGGACGTGAAAATCGACTACCGCTGGACCGGCAACTTCCTGCTGACCATGTCACGCATGCCGCAATTCGGCCGCATCGAGAAAAACGCCTACTACATGCAAGGCTACAGCGGCCACGGCGTCACCTGCTCGCACCTGGCCGGCAAACTGATCTCGGAAATGATCCGCGGCGACGCCGAACGCTTCGACGCGTTCGCCTCGCTGCCGCACATGCCCATGATCGGCGGCCGCACCTTCTCCGCCCCATTGACCGCCCTCGGCGCCGTCTACTACTCGCTGCGCGACCGCTTCGGCATCTAGGTTACCTCCCCGGCGGCGGCCCCAAGACCCCGCCGGTTTTTTTAATGCTGTAGCAACACCGTCGATGGCGGCCTGACAACCGCTACCCAGCCAAATGACACAAAACAGATCCAACTGTGGGAGCGGGCTTGCTCGCGAAGGGTCCAGTTCAGCCAACGCACATGTCGTCTGACACAACTCTTTCGCGAGCAAGCCCGCTCCCACAGTGGCGGTATTACCAAGGCCAGAAGGACTTTTATCCCACCGTCCATCGAACCTGCTGAGCAACACCGGCAAACGTGATTTAATAGCCGCCTTTCACGGTTCCGGGACACGGGAGCAACGTGATCCGCGCGCCTTGCGCGGCACCCGCCACCCACCCCCATTGCCCTTAAGTACTACTCACATAAGGCTGTCATGGATACGGGTTCTCGACTCAAACTAGTACGCGAAAGCTACAAACTCTCCCAGCGCGAGCTGGCCCGGCGTAGCGGCGTGACCAATGCCACCATCTCCCTGATCGAACAGAATCGCGTCAGCCCCTCCGTCAGCTCCCTGAAAAAGCTGCTCGAAGGCATCCCCATGTCCCTGGCCGACTTCTTCACCTTCGACCAGCCCCCGCGCGAACACCAATACGTCTTCCGCGCCAACGAACAACCCGACCTCGGCCGCCACGGCCTGCGCCTGCTCCTCATCGGCGCCTCCGTCCCAAGCCGCCAGATGCGCCTGCTGCGCGAGCAATACGCGCCGGGCGCGAGTTCCGGGGAAGAGCCGATCGTGCATGCGGAAGGTGAGGAGTGCGGGCTTGTTACGCGAGGCACTGTTGAGTTGACCGTGGATGGGCAGGTGAGCGTGTTGAATGCGGGGGATGGGTATTACTTTCCGACGACGCTGCCGCATAAGTTCCGGAATATCGGGGCGGATGAGGCTGAGATTATTAGTGCGAATACGCCGGCGAATTTTTGAGAAAAACGCCGTTTTTCTCGCATTAACCGCAAACTGAAAACCGCAGAGATGCGGTTTTTTTACGACTGAAATTCTGTTCCCTCTCTCGTTTTTGAATGCTTAAAGTGATGTTTATGTGCCATCATATGGATCCAAAAAATGGAGGTGGCTCATGGCAGAAAAAAAAGACGAGAATTTAGGTGGAGCCGTTGCCGCAGGCGTTAGCGCTGCGACAGGAGCAGGCCTCGGTGCAGCCTACGGTGTAACCGCTATCGGAGTAGCCGCAGCTGAAACGGCCGCAGCGGCTGCTCTTGCGACTGCTGGATCGGCGGCAGCAACTACCGCAACGTTGGCTGCAGCGGGAGGTGGTAGCTTGGCGGTGGGTGGAACTGGGATGGTTGGTGGGGTAACGGCGATTGCGGGAAGTGCTGCTGGCGCTGCCGTCTTGCCTATTGTTGGATGCGCTGTTGCCGGAGCTGCGGTGTTAGGGTTGGTAGGCTGGGGGGCTTATAAAGTTGGTCGTAAGTTTCTTGATGATTGAACAAAATTAGTCGCAAAATATTTAAAAAATTTGTTTTTTCGATGATTCATTGCGCTCGGTAATTCGATGGTATAGATCGTAGCGAGCCAAGCTTTTTGGTCTCAACAGATAAGGATGTTGCAGATGTGGTTTTTTAAAAAGGAAGGTCGTGCTACATATCTAGAGTTTTTGAGGAATTTAACTCCGCAGATTCTTCTATTCGCCGCCATCATGATTATTGGCGAGAAAATGATGAGGCAACCTCCTGAGTCTTGTGCGTGGTATGGCATTGGGGTCTTTGTGCTAGTGCTGTTCGCAATTATGTGGATTCTTGCATTCGCTGCTAATGGATCTCTTTTATATGACAAGGCATTGGCCAGTCGCTCTGACATTGAAGAGCATAAGAGCATGCTGAAAGAGGGCGGGCTCAAGGGTGGTAAGTTGGCATGGGCGTCCTTTAAATATACTGCTGGTAATCATCGGCTTTTGGTTGCTGAAGTCGTGATCATTATTTTTGTGATCTATGGTAGTACAATTTTGGCGATGAAGTCCGGTGTTATAACTGCACTTGGATTTCTCAAAAATGTAAAATAAAAAGTAGCTTAAAGGTGGCAGATTTATTTGTGCAAGTCCGTCACCTTCAATTTTCCTAGCCAAAAACACCAAATTCCCGTTGCTCTATAACTCGAAACACGTCACTCACGTCCTGAATTAGAGTTCTGGCGATGATGGTGACTGTGTTGATGTCATGTTCCATAAAAAGGTGACAGATTTATTTATGTGGCAGGATACCGAAGAGCTGAAACAACGTATTGCCGATTTCCAGAATGAATACTTCTCCGCCTGCCTGGCCCGTGCGACACAATAGTTTTTATTATTTTCTATCGATTGCGGTGGTGCAGTAGATGTTTTCTTGTGAGCAATACTCAACATTGACGGAAGTTAAATCCGTCTTTCTAGTTGTAGGTGGTTTGACGACAGTGGCTTACGTAATTTATTTAGGCGCTATGGTAGTTCTGAAGGCGCTGGGACGTGATCTAAATCGTCTTGTCAGTAATAGGTTTTTTGTGTCTCTGGTGACTTTGGCCGCTCGTCGATGCATTTGGGTCGCTGTTTGCGTATCTGTCGGAATGGCTATCTGTGGTTGGATGATATTGGCACTGGATTACCTTTTATCATTGAGATTCGGCCCCTTTGAAGAATGTACAACAGTGTACTTTCTCTATGGGTGGAAAATGTGCCTCACTGGAATGATGCTTGGATTTTTGCTTTATTTTGCGACAAAAGCTCAGCGTTTCCACATTCCGCTTGGTAAATTCACATCGCTGACCACCAGTACCCCTCGAGAATATCACCTGCATCTAAATGGCAAGATTGAGCCGGTGTCAATGGCATACGTTTATGCGCGAAACTCCATTAATAAACTTATAAAAGAACACTCTGGATTCGTGTTGGTCATGGAATCTTGGCTTTTGGCCCAAGATGCTATTCCGCCAATAGGAATAGAGACAGTCAAGGGAACGTACTCTTTTGTTGTTTCGTGGCGTAGTCGAAGTGGGGGGAAGTTTGTTAGAGGTTTTTTGCTGGTCTGTAGACTTGTTGCAATGTTTGTCTTGGCTCCAGTGATATATAAAAAATATCGTGATCTTCGGCTGAGTCCGATGACTCCATCGAGGGGTATGCAGTTGCTGTTGACGAAGTTTTCTTCCCTTAATGTCAGTTGGAGTTATAAAATGACACCATTTTTTCAGCTCTTGGTTTTAACTGCTCTGTACCCGGAAAAAATGGAAGCGGCAACAGGGTGTAGCGGAGTAATAGTTATAGAGATTTAAGCTAGAATTGCTTTTTGTTTTTGGAATTAAGAAGGTGACAGATTTTCTTGTGTAAGTCCGCCATCTTCCAGTGCTCTATCCAAGGAGAACGAAAGAAAAGGTGACAAAGAAAAGGTGACAGATTTAATTATGTGAACCTGTCACCTTCAAATTTTCTAGCCAGGAACATCGAATCCTCGTTGCTCTATAACTCGAAATATATCACTCACGTCTTGCACCATGATCCTGGCAATGGTGGTCACAGTGTAGATGTCGTGTTCTGCATGGTCGGGGAGGCGGATGCAGGCCATCAGATCCAGGTATTTGAGAACGGTGTTAAGGCGCTCACTGGCACAAGCATGGAGGTCCCGCAGTGGGGCGTCAGCGTCGATGAGCAGAACGGGTCGATCGGTAGCGGGGTGGGACATGTTCGCGCAGTGGCGCATCAGTTTCTGTGTCGTCATGGTGTTAATCCTTTGTTGAGAAGAATTGCCACCGTTCTGCTGCGAAACAAAATGGGTGGCAGCTATGCGCGGGTTCGCAGACCGGAGGATTAACACCAAGACCCGGCAGACCCGAAGGTCTCCCACGCACAACCGCCATAAAGATTGCGCAGCCGAGAGTCGGCCGTGCCAGACGGAACAGGGTGTCAATCTTAAGGGCTGCGAAACCCTATCGCCAAATTCGTTCAGCGACAGACCCACTCTAGGCACCTACTTCCACCGTCGCAATCAGCCTGTAGGACGTGAAATCACCACGTGTGGCCAGCGATTTTGCTCCCGGTTGGCGGCGCAATCGGCGTAAATCAATGGCTGCAGCGTGTCAGGGAAAAATGACTCGCCATGTTTCGACCCACTTCGCAGCCCCGCAAGAACAAGCTCCCTCACCACGCGGAGCAATTTCCTACGGCGTTTTCAGATCAAAACAATCATCGCACATTCCAGCCCCGGAACTTTCCTCAAAACCGATGTCAATTTGATGGCGTGTCGCGACGCTCATTCATCGGCTCAAGCAGTGCCAGGCTGATTCCTGGCAACCCAGGGAAGTGTGTGATGAGACTATTACTCGCCATGTTGTTGATGTTCAGCAGCTACACGTTCGCCAGTTGCGGCAACATCGATGACCACGATCAGCGGGCCTATTGCAATGCCAGGGAGAGCGGCAGCAGTTGCGGCAATATCGACAATCACGATATACGGGCGGCGTGTAACGCGGAGATGGGCGGCAGTTCCTGCGGCAACATTGACGACCATGACCAGCGCGCCTACTGCAACGCCAAAAAGAGCGGCAGCAGTTGCGGCAATATCGATGATCACGACTTGCGTGCGCGGTGCAACGCGGAGCAGGGCGGCAGTTCTTGCGGGAACATCGATGACCATGATCAACGAGCTTATTGCAATGCCACGACCGGCGGCGGCAGTTGCGGAAATATTGGCGACCATGACCTGCGCACCCGGTGCGAAGCCATGAAACGTTGAAGCAATAAATCGCTCAGTGATTGCATCAAGCAGTGCCAGGCTGTTTCCTGGCAATCCAGGGAAGTGTGAGATGAAACTTATTCTTGCGATGTTGTTGCTGTTCAGCGGCTACGTTTCCGCCAGTTGTTCCAGCATCAATGATCACGACAAACGCAGTTATTGCCAGGCCAGGCAGGAAGGCAGCAGCTGTTCTTCCATCGGCGACCACGACCTGCGTTCGGCCTGCGAAGCGGAGAAAGGCAGTTCGTGTTCAAGCATCGGCGATCATGACCAGCGTGCTTATTGCGAGGCCAAAAAGGGTAGTAGTTGTTCGTCCATTGGCGACCATGACATGCGCTCGGCCTGCGAAGCGGAGAAAGGCAGTTCTTGTTCAAGCATTGGTGATCATGACCAACGTGCCTTTTGTGAAGCGAAGAAAGGCAGTAGTTGTTCGTCAATCGGCGATCATGATCTGCGCAATCAATGCGAAGCCATGAAGCGCTGACCCGTCGGCCTGAATCCAAACGCAAAAAAGGGACACCCAACGGTGTCCCTTTTTTCTGGGCGACTGAAACGCAATTCCCGGACTGCCCAGTCAAACTTTTCACTTGCCACCCCCCGGTTCATCGCCAAAGGTTCCCCCCATCGACACCACGTCGTAGACTGCGAAACAAGTTGTAACGCCTCACCCACGGACGGAACCGCGCATGATCGAAATCGGCAGCCGCAACAACGCCCCCACGCCGCAGCACCCCACTCAAGACATCTACATCTTCAGCATTGACTTGTCCCGACCGGCGACGCCGTTCTGTTTCGAACAATCGATTGGCGGCGGGCATGCCAATCAGGGCGGGGCGCGGTGGTTGGCGCTGGATGAGCTGGACGCGTGGCCCGGCGAGTGGCGTGAGCATCTGCGGAAAGCCGATTGTGCGTGGGTGGCGCAGGTGATCGATGCGCATCCGGGGGTGGATCAGGCGATATTGGTTTCCGTGATTCTTGAACAATATTCCCAGCCAGTGGGGCGCTTGAAAACAATCGGCAACTGGCTCAAACGCAACATTCATGTCGGCGGCCGTTACGGCGTTTAAACCACGGAGACTCGCATGACTCAAACCCTCGAACGCGCTATCGCCATCGCCGCCACCGCCCACACCGGGCAGGTGGACAAGGGCGGTGCGCCGTACATTCTGCATCCGCTAAAAGTCATGTTGCGCATGAACTCGCTGGAAGAACGCATCGTCGCCGTGTTGCACGATGTGGTCGAGGATTGCGGCGTCAGCCTCGATGACTTGCGCAAGGAAGGTTTCAGCGAAGAGGTGCTGACGGCGATTGAATCAGTGACCAAAGTGCCCGGCGAATCCTACGAGGATTTCGTCGAGCGTGCTGCGCAGAACCCGATTGGCCGGGTGGTGAAACTGGCGGATCTGGAAGAAAACAGCGACCTGTCGCGGATCGCCTCGCCGAGTTGGGAGGATCTGGAGCGGGTCGAGAAGTATCGGCGGGCGATTGGGCGGTTGCGCGCCTGACCCGGCGAAATAGCCACGGTTGAATAGCCAGGAAGGCGAAAATATGAAATCGATTCTGTGTTTGTTGATCGCGGCCGCCGTTGGCGCTGCGTTGCAGGTCAGCGGTGTCCCTCATGGCTTGTTGCTGGGGGCGATTCTTGTCACCGCATTGGTCGCCACCAGGTTCGGGTTTGCCCCCGCGACGCCTTATGGCTTGGGCTACATCCAGGTCACGCTGGGTATCGCCACCGGGCTGATGTTCGAGGCGTGGGACAGTGCGACGGCTTCGGCGATGTTGCCAAGCCTCGGCGTTCTGCTGATATGCCTGACCGTGCAGATTGCCCTCGCCGGATGGTGGCTGACCCGCGGCGCAGGATGGAATCGCACCGATGCGCTGTTGGCGGTGTACCCCGGCGCACTGGCGGCGGTGTTTGATTTGCTCGAATCGGAAAAGGCTTCGAGCAAAGTCATCATCGTCCACTTGATGCGCTTGCTGTTGATCACGGTGCTGGTGAGTTTTTTGATTCCCGGACAGGCCTCGGTGGCCGTGATGGAAAGCGCTCCATTGAGCACGGGCATGGCGTTGACGGTGCTGGCGCTGATCGGCTTGAGCATCGTCATCGGGCGCTTGCTGTTGGTGATCGGCGTGCCGGCGCCGTTCATGTTGACGGCAATTCTGCTCACCGCGGTGTTCGTGAAATCGGGATGGCTGCACGGCTTCCACATGCCGGACTGGAGCCTGAATCTGGCGGCGCTGATTCTTGGCGTGCGGATCGGTTCGCGCTTTCAGGGGCTCGGCCTTGCGGAATTGGGGCGGCATGGGCGGACGGCGTTGGTGTCGGTCGGCCTGATGATCGTGGTGGCGGCGGTTTTCGCCGAAGTGGCGGCGCGGTGGCTGGGCAGTGATCCGTTGTCGCTGTGGCTGGCGTACATGCCGGGGGCGATCGAGACGATTGCGATTGTCGCGTTTGCCGGCGGGTTGAATGTGGTGTTTATCCTCACGCACCACCTGGCGCGGATGGTGCTGCTGCACTTTGCGCCGGCGTTGCTGGTGCAGGCGCGGCGGGCGCGGGAGGAAGTCTGAAGCACACCCCCCTGTGGGGAGGGAGCAAGCTCCCTCCCCACAAAGGTTCAGTTATGTTTACCGAATGTGGGCGGCAAAGCCCTCAAGCCCTGGTGCAATACCTTCCTTCAGCGTCAACGCCGGAATCTCGTAATCCCCGCCGTTCTGCTGTCGATACGCAATCGGCCGCGTGCTCCACAATTCATCCAGCCGCGTGCCGAGTTCCTCGCAAGTCGCGGCAAATGTCGCCTCGTCCATTCGACCGACGCGATAGGCCACGAACGGCGGCACCACCTCAAAACCGGGGTAGTAGAGGATTCCGTGATTGATCGGGAACAGCACGTCATCAATCGGCCCGTTGATCCCGCGCGGACTGTAGTGCGAGTCCCAGCCGCCGGTGGTGACCATCAACATCGCCCGCTTGCCTTTCATTTTCCCTTCGCCATAACGCTCGCCCCAACGCGAATCGGAGTGTTCGCCAACGCCGTAGGCAAAACCGCAGGCGTACACGCGCTCGACCCAGCCCTTGAGAATCGCCGGCATGGAAAACCACCACAGTGGGAATTGCAGGATCAGTGCGTCGGCCCAGAGCAGTTTTGCTTGCTCGGCGGCGATATCGGCGGCCTGGGTGCCCTGGGCGTAGGCCAGTTTCGAATCGCCTGAGGCGTCAAACGGGCGGCTGCGGTCGCGTTCAGGGGCGTCGTCGGCGTCGAGGGTGGTCTTCCAGTTCATCGCGTAGAGGTCGGAGACCTGCACGGTGTGGCCGGCGGCTTGCAGGCGCTGGACGGTGAAGTCCTTGAGCGAGCCATTGAGCGAGGTGGGTTCAGGGTGGGCGTAGACCAGTAGCACATTCATGTTGCAGCTCCTTGGTTGAATGCAGGCAGGATCAATCCTTGATCGGTATATTGGAAATGAATGTCTGATATGTCAGGTATAGCCATGAATAATTTACGACGTCTGGATATCAACTTGCTGTTGACCCTAGACGTGTTATTGGCAGAACACAACGTAACCCGCGCCGCAGAGCGGCTGAGCCTGTCGCAGCCGTCAGTGAGCGTACACCTGGCCAAGCTGCGCGAGATCTTCGGCGACCCGCTGTTGCTGCCCGGGCCACGCGGGATGCGGCCGACGGCGCGGGCCGATGAGTTGCGTGAGCCGTTGCGTGAAGCGCTGGAGGCACTGGAGCGAGCGGTGGCGCCGGCCAGTGCGTTCGATCCGGCGCAGGCCCGCCACATCTGGAAAGTCGCGGCGACCGATTACGGCGAATCGACGGTGGTGCTGCCGGCCCTCCGCGGTTTGCGCACTCAGGCGCCGGGCACGCGGCTGGCGGTGCTCGATCTGGTGCCGGCGCAATTGGTCAAGCAGGCGGAGCAGGGGGTGTTTGACCTGGCGCTGCACATCACCGAAGAGGCGCCGCTGGATCTGCATCAGCGGGTGCTGTTCACCGAGCATTACGTGTTGGCCGGTCGCGTCGGACATCCGGGGTTGACGCGTAAACCGAACCGCGAACAATTCTGCGGGCTGGAACACGTAATGGTGTCGCGTGAGGGCGGAGGCTTTTTCGGGGTGACCGACAAGGCGCTCGCCGAGGTCGGTCTGGCGCGCAAAGTGGTGCTGTCGGTGCCGCACTTTCTGATGGTGATGTCGGTGCTGGCGAGTACCGATCTGGTGGCGATGCTGCCGTCACGGCTGGTGCGCGGCAACCCGGCCTTGCAAGTTGTCGACGCACCGCTGCAGGTGCCGGGCTACGAAATGGCGATGTTCTGGGGCGAGCGCGCGCACCGCGATCCGGCACACAAATGGTTGCGAGAGCACCTGGCGGCGTCGGTGTAGTGGGTCAGGCGTGGCCCAGGGCAATCGCAAAAGACACCACGATCATGCACGCAAACGCAAAATTGAGATTCATCAGCTGTTCATCCTGAGCCTTTTTCGAGTGGGGCCATTCTGAACAGACGCACGGCAAAGAAAAAATTCGGCGTGTTGATTCCAATGATCGAAACAATTGATAGCGGCCGGTTTGTGTTTGCCCGAGGCTTTCGCTAGTCTCGGCAAAACCTGCAACTACAAGCATAAACAGGCATAACCATGCACGATCATTCGGTCACCGAACTCCCGTCCCTGCGCCGGCAGAAAATCCTCCTGATCCTCGAACGCGACGGCAAGGTCATGGCGTCCGAGTTGAGCCAGCACTTCGCCGTGTCCGAAGACACCATCCGCCGTGACCTCGCCGAACTGGACAACGCCGGCCTGGTGCAGCGCGTGCACGGCGGGGCGCTGCCAAGGCCCAAGGACTCCGGTAAGGATTTCTTCACCCGACTGGATGAGACTGACGAGGTGAAAGTGCGGTTGGCGCAATGGGCGGCGCAGAAAGTCGAGGACGGGCAGATCGTGCTGTTCGATTCCGGCTCGACCACGTTGCAGGTGGCGCGCTCGCTGCGGGCGGATATCCAGATCACCGCGGTGACCGCCGCGCCGATGACGGCGATTGCCCTGTCCGAATACAAGGGCGTGAAAGTGATTCTGGCCGGTGGGCAATTGAACCCGCGCACGATGTCGGCCGGTGGGCATGAAGCGGTGCGGTTGTTGTCCGGGATCAAGGCCGATCTGGCGTTTACCGGCGTCTGCGCGATTCATCCGGAGGTGGGCGTCACCTCGCTGCATTTTGATGAAGTGCCGGTGAAGCAGGCGCTGCTCGACAGCGCGGCGCGGGTGATTGCGGTGACCACCGCGGATAAATTGGGCGCGGTGGAGCCGTTTGTGGTGGCTGCGTGTACGCGCCTGCATACGCTGATTACCGAGCGGCATGTGGCGTCGGGGAGTATCGAGGATTATCGGCGGTTGGGGATTGTGGTGGAGCAGTTGCCTGATTGAGATTTTGTGCTGAGGCTGCTGGCCTCTTCGCGAGCAAGCCCGCTCCCACATTTGGAATGCATTTCAATGTGGGAGCAGTTGCCGGACTGAGGTTTGTAGTGAGGCTGCTGGCCTCTTCGCGAGCAGGCTCGCTCCCACATTTGGAATGCAATCAACCTGTGGGAGCGGGCTTGCTCGCGAAAGGGCCAGTGCGATCAACGCAACTTTTCAAGCATCTGGTAATACCACATCCCCGCCGCCAGCAACGGATTGCCCAGCAAATCCCCCATCGGCACCCGAATGTGCTGGCACTGCGCAAAGGTGTCGAACTGTTCCATCTGCCCGGTGATCGCGCGGCTCATGATTTCACCCATGATGTGCGTCGTCGCGATGCCGTGTCCGGAATAACCCTGGCAATACCAGACATTGTCCGAGAGCTTGCCCAGTTGCGGGATGCGGTTGATCACGATGCCCATCGCGCAGCTCCACTGGTAGTCGATCTGCACCCCTTTGAGCGCCGGGAACGTCTGCTCGATGCACGGGCGCAGCTCGGCGGCGATGTCGCGTGAATCCTTGCCACTGTAATTGGCGCCGCCACCGAACAGCAGGCGCCCGTCGGCCGTGAGGCGGTAGTAGTCGAGGACGAAACGGCAGTCGTACACCGCCAGGTCTTCGGGGTTGATCTGCCGCGCCAGATCACCCAGCGGCGCGGTGGTGACGATGCCGCCCATGGCCGGGAAAATCTTGCCCTTGAGCTGACCCGGTTCGAGCTTGTGATAGACGTCGCCAGCGAGCATCACCTGATTGGCGTCGATCTGGCCATGGGCGGTGCGCATCCCTGGGGTTGTGCCGTGAATGATCTCCAATACTTCACTGTTCTCGAAGATCAATGCACCAAGACTCTCCGCCGCCCGCGCTTCGCCGATGCACAGGTTGAGCGGGTGCAGGTGCATGTTGCGGGTGTTCTTGATCGCGCCGTGGTAGAGGTCGCTTTGCAGCAGGTCGCGCACCTGGCTGCGGTCGAGCAGGCTGACTTGATCACCCAGGCCGCGACGCACGGCTTCTTCGTAATCGTTGCGCAAATCAGTCATGTGACTGGGCTTGTAGGCAGCGTGCAAATGGCCGTGTTTGAGGTCGCACTGAATGCCATATTTCGCCACGCGCTGCTGGATGATTTCATGCCCGCGCCAGCGCAGGTGCCAGATGAAATCGTCGACTTCATCACCGAGTTTCGGGCGCATCTGTTTACGCATCGCACCGTCGCCGGAGAGGCTGCCGGTGACTTGCCCGCCATTGCGTCCGGTGGCGCCCCAGCCGATTTTATTGCTCTCGACGATGGCGACTTTCAGGCCTTTTTCGGCGAGTTCGACGGCGGTGGCAACGCCAGTGAAACCGCCGCCGATGATCACCACATCCACCTGGTGCCGGCCCTGCAGGGTCGGGTAGTCGGTGTCCTGGTTGAGGGTGGCGGTGTAGTAGGAATTGCAGCGTTGGGTCATGTCAGTGTCCACACAAAATTCGGAATTCGGAGTGCAATCCCCTGTGGGAGCGGGCTTGCTCGCGAATGCGGTGGGTCAGTCACTGAAATATTGAATGTGACGACGCCTTCGCGAGTAAGCCCGCTCCCACAGGGGGATTGATGCTGTGCTTCAGGCTTCGGTCAGATACCAACGCCAATCCTGTTCACCCACCTCGGCCATGAACTGCCGGTACTCGGCGCGTTTCACCGCCAGGTACACCCCGAGAAATTCCTGGCCCAGGGCATCCCGTGCCCACGCGGAATTCTCCAGCGCCTGCAGCGAAGTCAGCCAGTCGGTCGGCAGCAATTCCTTGGCTTGCGCATAGCCGTTGCCCTCGACCGGCGCCCCCGGATCAAGACTTTCGCGAATGCCACGATGGATCCCGGCGAGGATCGCTGCCGCCGCCAGATACGGGTTGGCGTCGGCGCCGCAGATGCGGTGCTCGATGTGCCGGGTGTTGGCCGGGCCGCCCGGTACGCGCAGGCTGACGGTGCGGTTGTCGACGCCCCAGGTCGGCGCCAATGGCGCATAGCTGTTGGCCTGGAAGCGCCGGTAGGAGTTGGCATTGGGGCAGAACAGCAGCAGCGAATCGAGCAGCGAGGCGAGCATGCCGCCAATCGCGGTGCGCAGCAGCGGGGTACCGGCCGGGTCCTCGGAAGCAAACAGATTGCGCCCTTCGGCATCGGCGAGGCTGACGTGCATGTGCATGCCGGTGCCGGCCAGATCATCGAACGGCTTGGCCATGAACGTCGCCCGCATGCCGTGCTTGTGCGCCACCGCTTTGACCAGGCGTTTGTAGCGCACCGCCTGATCCATCGCGAGCAAGGCGTCGCCATGTTCGAGGGTGATTTCCACCTGGCCTGGGGCGTATTCGGAGATTGCCGTACGCGCCGGAATACCGTGCAGTTTGCAGGCGCTGTAGAGGTCGGCGAGGAACGGTTCGATCTGCTCCAGTTCACGCAAACCGTAAACCTGGGTGTGTCGCGGTCGGCCACCGTCGGCGTCCAGCGCCGGTTGCGGGCGACCGTTGTGATCGCGTTTGGCGTCGAGCAGATAGAACTCCAGCTCGCACGCCATCACCGGGTGATAACCCTCGGCCTTGAGGCCGTCGATCACTTTGATCAACAAGTGACGCGGGTCGGCGATGCTCGCCGGCATTCCCTCGGTCGGGTGCATGCTGACTTGCACCGCCGCAGTTGGAATCTGCCGCCATGGCAGGCGCACCAGACTGCCTTCGAGCGGGTAGGCGCGGCAGTCGATGTCGCCGACGTCCCACACCAGACCTGAGTTTTCCACGTCCTCGCCCTGTACGGTCAAACCGAGGATGGTGCTGGGCAGCGGGCGACCGCTTTCGTAGACCGCCAGCAGTTCCTCGCGGTGCAACAGCTTGCCGCGTGGTACGCCGTTGGCGTCGAGGATGAACAGCTCGATCATGTCGATATCGGGGTTCTGTTCAAGGAACAGGCGTGCGTCTTCGATGGCTGCGAATTTCATGGTCAATCACTCACGATGGCGCCGGGCAGGCGCGCAGGATCGGGCCGGACGCAGCTATGGCGTCCCGGCAGGAATAAAATGGAGATCAGTCAGACGTGACGTAGAACCTGTGGCGAGGGAGCTTGCTCCCGCTGAGGCGCGAAGCGGCTCTCGCTTTTTGATTCAAAGGCAGGGGACTGCTACGCAGTCCAGCGGGAGCAAGCTCCCTCGCCACAATGGATCTTTACTGACTGACAGAAATCAGCAGGCGATATCCGGCGGGCGTGCGGAGTGACGCAGCTTGGAACGGCGCAGGGCCATGGGGAGATTGACGATACGATTCATACGCCGCCCCTGTGGGAGAGGGCGCGCAAGCGAGAGACGTTCAACGTTTCTGGTTGTTGTGGTGACGTACTCATAACGCGTGTTTCCGTTGGCGGAAAACGTCGGTGGCGAGATGGCCCCGCCGACCGGTGTGCCCGGATAGTAAGGGGCAATCCGCGGGCCTGTAAACCGATGATTGTGCCCCTGCTTCTTTGGCCGCTGCTCAGCGCAGCAGATGAAAGCCCAGCCCGGCGAGGGCGCAAACGATCAACACTGCAATCACACCGCGCTTGAAAATGAACAGCGCCAGTGCGGCCAGCAACGCCAGCCCGATGGAAAACAGATCCGTGTGCCCGGCAAAACCGTTGGGCCAGAACACGTGATAAGCGAAGAAACACGCCAGGTTCAGAATCACCCCGACCACCGCCGCGGTGATAGCGGTCAACGGTGCAGTGAATTTCACTTCATTGTGGGTCGATTCCACCAGCGGTCCGCCGGCGAGGATAAACAGGAACGAGGGCAGGAAGGTGAACCAGGTCACCAGTGTCGCCGCCAGCGCGCCAGCGGCGAACGCATTTTCCGCGCCGAACGCCGGTTGCACGTAACCGCCGATGAAGCCGACAAACGCCACCACCATGATCAGTGGCCCGGGCGTACTTTCGCCAAGGGCGAGGCCGTCGATCATCTGCGTTGGCGTCAGCCAGCCGTAGTGCCCGACTGCGCCCTGATAGACATAGGGCAACACCGCGTAAGCGCCGCCAAAGGTCAGCAGCGCGGCTTTGGTAAAGAACCAGCCCATTTGCGTGAAGGTGCCGTCCCAGCCGAACAGCGCGGTCAGCAGCGCCATCGGCAAACACCACAGCGCCGCGCCGACCAACAGCAGACGCCACAGCTTCGGCAGGCTGAATCGGGCATGTTCGGGCGTTGGCGTGTCGTCATCGATCAACGCCGGGCCGAAGGATTGGGCACTGCCGCGCTGGCTGCCATTGTCGAACCGTTGCGGCGCCAGTCGCCCGCCGAAATAGCCGAGCAACGCCGCACTGAGGACGATCAGCGGGAACGGCAGGTTGAAGGCAAAGATCGCCACGAACGACGCCCCGGCGATTGCCCACAGCCAACTGTTTTTCAGCGCCCGCGAACCGATGCGATGCGCCGCGTGCAGCACAATCGCAGTCACCGCCGGTTTGATTCCGTAAAAGATCCCGGCCACCACCGGCACGTCACCGAACGCGATGTACAGCCACGACAGCGCAATCAGGATGAACAGCGACGGCAGCACGAACAGCGCCCCGGCAATCACTCCGCCCCAGGTGCGATGCAACAGCCAGCCAATGTAGGTCGCCAGTTGCTGGGCTTCAGGGCCGGGCAGCAACATGCAGTAGTTGAGCGCATGCAGGAACCGTCGCTCGGAGATCCAGCGCCGGCGCTCGACCAGTTCCTGATGCATGATCGCGATCTGCCCGGCCGGGCCGCCGAAACCGATGCAGCCTAGCTTGAGCCAGAAGTGCCAAGCCTGGCGCAGGGTGACGGGAGCGGGGCGGGGCAGGTTGTTGGGTGCTGTGCTCAAACGAGACTCCGGAGTTTAATCCTGGCGGAGTGGCTATCTAATCAGACTTTCAACCCTCACCCCAGCCCTCTCCCAGAGGGAGAGGGGGCCGACCGAGGTGTCTGGCGTCATCCATCGACCTGAGAGATCGAGTCGATTATGAATTTGATCTTCAGCCATACGCCTGCGCGTGAAGGGGCCGACCGAGGTGTCTGGCGTTATCCATCGACCTGAAAGATCGAGTCGATTATGGATTCAGAACCAATCTTTCAATTCGGTGAATTTCTTCAATATCCCCCAATCAGTCCCCTCTCCCTCGGGGAGAGGGCTAGGGTGAGGGGCTCTTGATCTTCAGGCATGCGCCAGACTCCAGCGCAGCGCCGCATTCTGGTCGCTCTCCCGCGCCTCGACCCAATGCGAACCCTGCGCCGTGGTCTCGCGCTTCCAGAATGGCGCGCGGGTCTTGAGCACGTCCATGATGAACGCGCAGGCTTCGAACGCCATGTACCGGTGCTTGCTGCTGACGCCAACGAACACGATCGGTTCGCTGACCGCCAGCGCGCCGACCCGATGCACAATCTCCACTCCCAGCAGCGGCCAGCGCTCGCGCGCCTCGTCGGCGATCTGTTCGAGGGCTTTTTCGGTCATGCCCGGATAGTGCTCGAGGAACAGCTCGTTCACGCTCTGGCCAATGTTCAGATCGCGCACATAGCCAATGAAATTCACCACCGCGCCGACCCGTGGATTGCGCGCATGCAGGTCGGCGGTCAACTGGCCGACGTCGAAGCTTTTGTACTGGACTCGAACCGTCATGCTCAGCCCCCGGTGACCGGTGGGAAAAACGCGATCTCGTCGAAGTCCTCAATGGCCGCACTCGGCTGGCACAGTTCCTGATTCAACGCGCACATCAGGTTGCCGGCGCCGAGCACTTCGCGCCATTCCTCGCCGCGGGCCATGAGCAATTGCCGCACGTCTTCGATGCAGGTCAGGTTGTCGCTCAAGGGGATTTTTTCACCGCCCAGATTGAGGCGATCACGGTAGCTGGCGAAGAAGTTGATCAGGATCATTGCGCGTCCTCCCATTGAAAATGCCCGGAGCGTCCGCCCTGTTTGCTCAGCAGGCGGATGTCGCCGATGACCATCGCCCGGTCCACCGCTTTGCACATGTCATAGATCGTCAATGCGGCGACGCTGGCGGCGGTCAGCGCTTCGAGTTCGACGCCGGTCTGGCCGGTGAGGCGGCAGGTGCTGGTGATCTGTACGCGGTCCGGTTCGCAGGCCTTGAGTTCGACATGAATCGAGCTGAGCAGCAGCGCATGGCACAGCGGGATCAGCTCGTGGGTGCGCTTGGCTGCCTGAATTCCGGCGATCCGTGCCACGGCGAAAACGTCGCCCTTGGGGTGCCCGTTGGCCTGGATCATCTGCAGCGTTTCCGGGCGCATCTGCACCCAGGCTTGCGCCATCGCTTCGCGGCGAGTCGCGGCTTTGTTGCTGACATCGACCATGTTGGCGCGGCCCTGATCGTCGAGGTGGGTGAGGGTGTTGCTCATGGCGAAAGCTCCTGGATCGGGCTGTAGATTCGGGGGGCGTTACGGTGCGGAACGTGGATCAGATTCAGGTGATGCTTGAGCGCCCAGCGCACGGTCAATGCGGTGGGGGCGGACAGACTGACGAGGGTGCCGAGGCGGGCGCGCACGGCCTTGTGGATCAGTTCGAGGCTGCAACGGCTGGTGACCACCACAAAGCCCTGACGCGCATCGACGTCAGCGATTTGCATCGCGCCGATCAGCTTGTCGAGGGCGTTGTGCCGGCCGATGTCTTCGCGGCACAGCAGCGCCTCACCGCGGTCATCGAAGTACAGCGCCGCGTGCAGGGCGCCGCTGCTGCGGGCCAGTGGCTGAGCCTGTTCGATACGCTGGCGGATGCCATCGAAATGCGCGGCCGGCGGCAGTGCGCAGGGTTGCAGGATCTGCAGTTGCGGCAGCGCCTGCTCCAGCGCTTCGACGCCACAGATGCCGCAACCGCTGGTGCCGGTCATCTGCCGGCGATGATCTTTCAGCGCCCAGAAGGCACGACTGGAAATCTGCACGTCGGCCTGGCAGGCCTGATCGAAATGCGTCAGATGGATATCGTAGATCTCGTCGACGCTGTCGATGATCGCGTTGCTCAGGCTGAAGCCACGGATGAAGTCTTCGAGGTTGCCGGGCGAGACCATCATCACCGCCTGACTCAGACCATTGAAGGTGATCGCCAGAGCAATCTCCGCGGCCAGGGCGGCATGAGAGAGCGGGGCGTGCGGCAGGTATTCGCGAAACGCCACCGGTGACGGTTGCGGTGCGGGGGCATTGCCATCCCCCGGTTCGGCGGTTGTTGCAACTTGGCACTGCATCTTGAAAAGTCCCGAAGCGCTGAAGTGAGTTCAGGCTACGGGGGAGTCAAAAGTGCGTCCAATCGCTTGTTCTGATCTGGTGATTGGGTGGGTCGATCACCGCTGTCATGTCCGAAATGTGTGTTGGCTGGGCGGGCCTCTTCGCGAGCAAGCCCGCTCCCACATTTGAAATGCATTCAACCTGTGGGAGCGGGCTTGCTCGCGAAGGCGGCCAGGCGTCCAACAGCAATGTCTGGATAGTCACTCAAACAACCGGCACCTCCCCCCCAAACATTTTCCGCGCCTCGGCAAAGCATTTCTCGGCAATCGCCGAACGCGGCTCGGTCTTGCGCATCACCAGCCCCAGCGGCGCCAGCACGCTGGCATCCGGCAGTTGCATGAACGACAGGTGTTCGATCGGCTCTTCCAGCCCGCTGTCCAGCGGCATGATCGAGCAGCAGAATCCTTGGTGGATCGCCTGCAGCAGTTGATAGGTCGAATCACTTTCCATGATCGGCTGCGGATTCAGCCCGCGACTGCGGAAACTCAGGTCGATGGATTTACGGTAATGCATGCCGGTGGTGATCATCCCCAATGGCAGTTCGGCGGCGTCTTCCCAGCTCATTTCCAAGCCTTCGAAATGGAAGTGACGGTTGTCGTAAAGCAGCCCGACGCGGGTTTCACCGATCTCGAAAAAATCGAAATAGTTCGGGTTGACGTGGTCGAGGTAGCACACGCCCAGGTCCAGTTGATTGTTGCCAAGGCCGGCGATGATCTCGTCGGAACTGCCCGACGACAGACTGAATTTCAGCTCGGGATAGGTCCCGGACAAGCCCTGAATGTAATTGACCGGATTGAAGTTGCTCAGCGGCACCAGACCCAGGCGCAGGCTGCCGACCAGTTGCCCGCGGCAGGCCGCCGCTTCGGCGAACAGACCGTCATGCGCGGCCAGCAGCGTGCGCGCCCAGGCCAACACTCGCTCGCCGGCCTGAGTGAAACCTTCAAAGCGCTGGCCGCGATTGACCAGCACCAGATCCAGCTCGTCTTCCAGATTGCGCAGACGCATCGACAGGGTCGGCTGGGTGATGTGGCAGCGGGCGGCGGCCTGGCCGAAGTGTCGGGTTTCGTCCAGTGCGATCAGGAACTTGAGTTGTTTGATGTCCACGAAGGCACCTGCTCGTTGAGAAATTGAATGGAGTATTGACGCAGATGCGCGCAGCGCACGGAAAACGCGAGGTGCGACGATCTCATTTGCCTGTGTTTGCGTCCAATCGGAAGCATTGAAAAGACTATCGATCAGCTCTATCGCCCATGGTTTCAAAGGCTTTGGCCGAGGTCAACGGCACCGATAGAGCAGGTCGATAATGTGGTTGGCCAGAGTGATTAGACAGTACTCATAAGTGGCACTTAGGCTGCTCGGCAATCTGATTGACTACTGCCGGAGAGTCCCATGAGCGCGAAAGCGGATGCCCTGTTTGTCCCCCTGAACATTGCCGTACTGACCGTCAGCGATACTCGCGATTATGCGAGCGACACGTCCGGCCAATTGCTGGTCAGCCGATTGCTGGAGGCCGGTCATACCTTGAGCGAGCGCAACCTGCTCAAGGATGACCTGTACAAGATCCGCGCCCAAGTCGCCCACTGGATTGCCGACGACAGCATTCAGGTGGTGCTGATCACCGGCGGCACTGGCTTCACCGGGCGCGACAGCACGCCGGAAGCGGTGGCCTGTCTGCTCGACAAGCAGATCGATGGGTTTGGCGAGTTGTTCCGCGCGATTTCGATTCTCGACATCGGCACCTCCACCGTGCAAAGCCGTGCGCTGGCCGGCTTGTCCAACGGCACGCTGGTGTGCTGCCTGCCGGGTTCGACCGGTGCCTGTCGCACAGCGTGGGAAGGCATCCTCGCCGAACAACTGGATAACCGCCATCGCCCATGCAACTTCGTGCCGCACCTCAAATCAGTAGCCGCCTGTGGGCCGCGCGGATGAGCAAGGCAGCGTTGATGCCGGTCGAGGACGCCCTCGATCAGTTGCTCGGCATGGCCAATGAGCAACGTTTGGCCGACAGCGAAATACTGCCGCTCGACGAGGCGCGTGGCCGAGTGTTGGCCAGTGATCTGGTGGCGACACTCGACCTGCCGCCCTGGCCGAACAGTGCCATGGACGGTTATGCGTTGAACCTGGCCGATCTGCATCGCCAGCCGTTGAAGGTCTCGCAAAAGGTCTACGCCGGCCAGGCGCCGGACGCGCTATTGCCCGGTACCTGCGCGCGGATCTTTACCGGCGCACCGTTGCCACCCGGCGCCACTTGCGTCGAGATGCAGGAAAACGTCGAAGTGCTCGAAGACGGTCGCGTGCGCTTCCTGCAGCCGCTGAAAGCGGGGCAGAACATTCGCGCGCAAGGTCAGGAAAATCGCGTCGGCGACATCCTGCTGCGTGCCGGCAAACGCCTCGGGCCGTTCGAACTGGCGGTCGCCGCCGGGCAGGGGCTGGCGCAGTTGCACGTGGTGCGTCGCCCGCGCGTGGCGCTGCTGTCGACCGGTGACGAACTGGTCGAGCCGGGCCTGCCGCTGCGTCCCGGCAGCATCTACAACAGCAACCGCGTGTTGCTCGGCCACTGGCTGAAGGAACTGGGCTGCGAGGTGATCGACGCCGGGATTCTGCCGGATCGTCCGGCACAGACGCGGCTCAAACTTGAGCAACTGCAAGTGGCGGCCGACCTGATCCTGACCACGGGTGGCGTGTCTGCCGGCGACGCCGATTGCCTTGGTCAGGTGCTGCGCGACAACGGCAAACCGCTGCTGTGGAAACTCGCGATCAAGCCTGGCAAACCGCTGACCGTGGGGTATTTCGGTACGGTCCCGGTGATTGGCCTGCCGGGCAATCCGACCTCGGCGCTGGTGACCTTCGGCCTGCTGGCGCGGCCGTATCTGCTGCGCATTCAGGACGTGGAAGAGGTCATGCCGTTGAGCTTCACGGTGAATGCCGGATTTGAATGGAGTAAAGCTGGCAGCCGTCGAGAGTATCTGCGGGTGCGGCTGGAAGCGGGGCGTGCGGTGTTGTATCCGAACCAGAGTTCCGGCGTTTTGCTCGGCGCGACCTGGGCTGACGGGTTGGTGGAAGTGCCGGAAAACAGTACTCACAGCATTGGCGACCCGCTGCGCTTCATTCCCTTCAGCGAACTGTTCTGACCCCAACACAAATCAGAACTGTGGGAGCGAGCCTGCTCGCGAAGGCGGCGTGTCATACAACATCAATGTTGACTGACAGGCACTCTTCGCGAGCAGGCTCGCTCCCACATTTGGATGTGTGATGTTCATCCATTCTGCGGGTGTACCTCAAACCTGTAGGAGTGAGCCTGCTCGCGATGACGGCGGCACAGTCAACATCTTCACTGACTGGACGACCGCTATCGCGAGCAGGCTCACTCCTACAGAGGGAACGAGCTCAGCTCAGCACATAGTCCACCGGCAGCAACATCGGCGGCAGGTCGGTTTCGCCCAGTTCGCTGAGAATGTCACGCTCGATAGTGCGCACCAGCGAGTCAGTCGCTAAATCGTTTTCATCGCGGCCGAACGGGTCTTCCAGCTCATCGGCAATCGCATCCAGACCAAAGAACGTGTAGCTCACGATCGCCGTAAACAGCGGGGTCAGCCAGCCCAGTGGTTCGGCCATGGCGAAGGGCAGCAGGATGCAGAACAGGTAGATCGTGCGATGCAGCAGTAAGGTGTAGGGGAAGGGCAGCGGTGTGTTTTTGATCCGTTCGCACACCGCTTGCGCCTGGGTCAGGCTGGTCAGGTGATTGGCCAGCAGCATGTAGCGCCACTCGCTCAGTTCACCGCTTTGATGCAGGTCGGAACACTGCTGGCCGACCTGCTGCAGAATCCGCCCGCTGTAGTCCGGCACCTGCGGATCGTGTTGCGGGGTGATCCACGCACGGCTGGCTGCCGCTTCGCTTTCCCGGCGCAATCGCGCATTCAGCGAGTGGGCAAAACCGCAGAGGTTGAGCAGCAACGGCTTGCGTTGTACCGACTCACGGATGACATGGGTTTCGCGAATCACCGAACGGATGTGCACCAGCACATCGCCCCAGGCCTTGCGCGCTTCATACCAGCGGTCATAGCAGGCGTTGTTGCGAAAATTCATGAAGATCGACAGCGACAGCCCGAGCAAGGTGAACGGCGTGGCGTTGACCTTGGTGAAGTTGCTCGGGTGGAGGATTTCAATCAGGACGATGGCCGAGGCCAGCAGGGTGACCATCAAGGTGCGCAGGGCGATACGTTTGGCAATCGAACCCTTGAGGGTGAAGAGGATGGCGAATTGGTTGACCTTGGGTCTGATGATCATGCTGGGCGATCCCGATTACGCAGGGTGAGGGCGGTTTCAACCGCCGGTCATGTTCATGAAGCGCACGACCTGCACGTCGTCGTTCACTTCGAAATTGTGTCGGTACGGCTTGAGTTTCATTGCCTCGATAATGGCTTTCTCCAGCCGCTGCGGTTGCCCCGGATGAGCGCGCAGCACGGCTTTCAGATCCACCGCATGCTCGTTACCCAGACACAGTAGCAGGCGCCCTTCGACGGTCAGCCGCACCCGGTTGCAGGTGCCGCAAAAATTGTGGCTGTGCGGCGAGATGAAACCCAGACGAATGTCCGGCGCTTCGGCCAGCCGCCAGTAGCGCGACGGGCCCTGGGTCGACTCGGCGGAGTCGATCAGGGTGTAGCGCTCGGCGATCTTCGCGCGCACCTGGGCGCTGGAGAAAAACGACTCCGCGCGGCTGTGTTCGCTGATGACCCCCAGCGGCATTTCCTCGATGAAGGAGACGTCGAGCTGGCGGTCGATGGCGAAGCTCACCAGATCGTTGATCTCCTGATCGTTGCGCCCCTGCATCACCACCACGTTGAGTTTAGTGCGGGTGAAACCGGCCTTGCGCGCCGCATCGATGCCGCTGATCACCTGCGTCAGATCACCGGTGCGGGTCATCTGTCTGAAGCGCTCGGGATCGAGGCTGTCGAGGCTGATGTTCAGGCGCTTGACCCCGGCGTCGAACAGCGGCGCGGCGAGTTTGCCCAGCTGCGAGCCATTGGTGGTCATGCACAGTTCACGCAGGCCGGGCAGGGCGGCGATCTGCTCGCACAGCTTGACCACGCCCGGACGAATCAGCGGCTCGCCGCCGGTCAGGCGAATCTTGCGCGTGCCCAGCGCCACGAAGCTCTGCGCCAGTTGATAGATCTCCTCCAGCGTCAGCACTTGCTGGCGTGGCAGAAACTGCATGTCCTCGGCCATGCAATACACGCAGCGGAAGTCGCAGCGGTCGGTGACCGACATGCGCAGATAGTCGACGCGGCGGTTGTAACCATCGATCAAGACACGCTCTGACATGACAGCCTCGCAGGAGTGAGAAGTCCGCATTAACGGACCAGGTTGACGCAGGTTATGGGCAACTTCACAGGACGTCCAATCACTGTTTATGAACGCTTGATTGAGCGCGTCGATGATCATTTGTTTTTTCTTGAAAGTTGCCGCTTTAGTTTCGCAAGTCACGGTAAATAAAGGGTTTTTCAACGTGATAGAGGGTTTTGATAATGTGGTCATAAATAGCGATTAGACAATATTTTGTATCGGTTCATATCCTTGCCCCGGCAAATGAAACGACCGCTTTTTACTGTTGAAAGACGGTCGGATATTTAACCGAGATCAGGTTCACGCCTGTGTGCATCGTCATGGAGATGTCCCATGTCACAAGTCGACCGTTACAAACCTTACAAGGGTGCCGCTGCCGGTTGGGGCGCTGTGATCAGCCTGACCAAGAGCTGGCTGGGCAGTGAAAACGCCCTGAAAAACATCCGCGCCATGCTCAAGACCAACCAGAACGGCGGCTTCGACTGCCCGGGCTGCGCCTGGGGTGAAGCGCCCGGTGCGAGCATGCTCAAGTTCTGCGAGAACGGCGCCAAAGCGGTGAACTGGGAGGCTACCGGGCGTTTGGTCGACCCGGCGTTCTTCAACAAGTACACGGTGTCGAGCCTGGCCGAACAGAGCGACTACTGGCTGGAATATCAGGGGCGTCTGACCCACCCGATGCGCTACGACGCGCGGGTCGACCGCTACGTGGAAATCAGTTGGGAAGACGCGTTCGCGCTGATCGCCGAACACCTCAAGGGCCTGAAATCGCCGCACGAGGCCGAGTTCTATACCTCGGGCCGGGCCAGCAACGAAGCGGCGTTTCTCTATCAGTTGTTCGTCCGTGCCTACGGCACCAACAATTTCCCGGACTGCTCGAACATGTGCCACGAAGCCAGTGCGGTGAGCATGGGCGAGACGCTGGGCGTCGGTAAGGGCACCGTGGTCTACGAGGATTTGCATCACGCCGACGCGATTTTCGTCATCGGTCAGAACCCCGGCACCAACCACCCGCGCATGCTCGAACCGCTGCGCGAAGCGGTGAAACGTGGCGCGCAAGTGGTCTGCATCAACCCGCTGAAAGAGCGTGGCCTGGAACGTTTCCAGAACCCGCAGAACCCGCTCGAAATGCTCAGCAACGGCTGGGAAGCGACCAACACCGCGTACTTCCGTCCGGCGCTGGGTGGCGACATGGCGATGATCCGCGGCATGGTCAAATTCCTTCTGCAGTGGGAGCGTGAAGCCCAGGCCTCGGGCGGCGAGCCGGTGTTCGATCACGCCTTTATTGCCGAACACACCTCGGGTCTGGACAGCTACCTGGCAGAAGTCGACGCCACGACCTGGGAGCACATCCTCGAGCAGTCCGGCGTGCCGTTGCACGACATCGAACTGGCCGCGCGCATGTATGGCCGCGCCAAAAGCGTGATCATGTGCTGGGCCATGGGCCTGACCCAACACGTACACTCGGTGCCGACCCTGCAGGAGGTCATCAACCTGCAACTGTTGCGCGGCAACGTTGGCCGTCCGGGCGCCGGTCTGTCGCCGGTGCGTGGTCACAGTAACGTGCAGGGCGACCGCACCATGGGCATCAACGAACTGGCGCCGAAGGAGCTGATGGACGCGCTGGAAAAACGCTTCAACTTCAAGGTGCCGCGCATGCACGGGCACAACACCGTTATGGCGATCGGTGCGATGGAACGTGGCGAAGCCAAGGTGTTTATCGGTCTGGGCGGCAACTTTGCCCAAGCCACGCCGGACACCCCGCGCACCCACGAAGCGATGCGCAAACTCGACCTGACCGTGCACATCTCGACCAAGCTCAACCGCAGCCATCTGGTCACCGGTCGCGACGCGTTGATCCTGCCGTGCCTCGGCCGTACCGACATCGACATCCAGGCCGAAGGCCCGCAAGGCGTGACGGTGGAGGACACCTTCAGCATGGTGCATTTGTCGTTCGGTCAGTTGAAACCGAAGTCGGCGCATTTGAAATCCGAACCGGCGATCATTGCCGGAATCGCCGCCGCGACATTGGGCAAACACCCGATCGACTGGGAATGGGCGGTGGGCGACTACGGGCGCATCCGCAACCTGATCGCCGACGTGATTCCGGGCTTCGAGAACTTCAACGAGAAACTGTTGATCCCGGGTGGTTTCCATCTCGGCAACGATGCCTCGGACCGCGTCTGGAACACCGAGTCCGGCAAAGCCCAGTTCACCCCGTGCGTGCTGCCGGAGCACTTGATCAGCGAAGGCGTGCGCAACCTGCCGGTCAAACCGGATCTGATCCTGCAGACCATGCGTTCCCACGATCAGTACAACACCACGCTGTATGGCCTCGACGATCGTTATCGCGGGGTTTACGGCATGCGCGACGTGATCTTCGCCAACGAACAGGACATCCAGCGCCTCGGTTTCGAACCGGGGCAGAAGGTCGATCTGGTGGCGCTGTGGGATGACGAGCGCGAGCGTCGGGTCAGCGGGTTCACCCTGATCGCCTACGACATTCCGCCCGGTCAGGCCGCGGCGTACTACCCGGAAACCAATCCGCTGGTGCCGCTGGAAAGCTACGGCGACCGGACCTACACGCCGACCTCGAAATTCGTCGCGATTCGCCTCGAAGCGGCCAAGGTCAGCAACCTGATCCCGTCATCGGTGGCGTAACCCGCTACCGATAAAAAACACTGGCAATTTGACTGGCTGCAGGCGTTCGCGCCTGGCGGTGGCCCGGGTTCGTGCTGCCGCTTTTCAGCCTGGATGAGGACATCATCATGCTCAACATGGAGGCACTGGACCTGGCGCGAATTCAATTCGCGTTCACGGTTTCGTTCCACATTATCTTCCCGGCGATCACCATCGGCCTGGCGAGTTTCCTCGCGGTACTCGAAGGCCTGTGGCTGAAAACCCGTAACGACACCTACCGTGATCTCTACCATTTCTGGTCGAAGATCTTTGCCGTCAACTTCGGCATGGGCGTGGTCTCGGGGCTGGTCATGGCCTACCAGTTCGGTACCAACTGGAGCGGCTTTTCCGACTTTGCCGGGAGCATCACCGGGCCGTTGCTGACCTATGAGGTGCTGACGGCGTTCTTCCTTGAAGCCGGTTTCCTCGGGGTCATGCTGTTCGGCTGGAACCGCGTCGGCCGTGGCTTGCACTTCTTTGCCACGGTGATGGTCGCCATCGGCACGCTGATTTCAACGTTCTGGATTCTCGCTTCCAACAGCTGGATGCAGACCCCGCAGGGTTTCGAAATCGTCGACGGGCGGGTGATGCCGCTGGACTGGCTGGCGATCGTGTTCAACCCGTCGTTCCCGTTCCGACTGGCGCACATGGCGATTGCCGCGTTTGTCGCAACGTCGTTCTTCGTCGGTGCGTCGGCGGCCTGGCATTTGCTGCGCGGCAACAACACCGCGCCGGTGCGCAAGATGTTTTCCATGGCGTTGTGGATGGCACTGATCGTGGCGCCAATTCAGGCCGTGGTCGGTGACGCCCATGGCTTGCCAGCGATGGCGATAGGTCAGACGACATCGATGGTTGACTGTGCTGGCCTCATCGCTGGCAGGCCAGCTCCCACAGGGGATGGGGATTGATTGGAAGAGGTGAGAACACTGCCGATTATTGTGGGAGCTGGCCTGCCAGCGATGGCGGTGGGGCAGTCGATATCGATGTTGACTGTGCTGGCCTCATCGATGGCAGGCCAGCTCCCACAGGGGATGGGGATTGATTGGAAGAGGTGAGAACACTGCCGATTATTGTGGGAGCTGGCCTGCCAGCGATGGCGGTGGGGCAGTCGATATCGATGTTGACTGTGCTGGCCTCATCGATGGCAGGCCAGCTCCCACAGGGGATGGGGATTGATTGGAAGAGGTGAGAACACTGCCAATTATTGTGGGAGCTGGCTTGCCAGCGATGGCGATAGGTCCGACGACATCGATGTTGACTGTGCAGGCCTCATCGCAGGCAAGCCAGCTCCCACAGAGGATGGGGATTGATTGGAAGAGATGAGAACACTGCCGATTATTGTGGGAGCTGGCTTGCCAGCGATGGCGATAGGTCAGACGACATCGATGGTTGACTGTGCCGGCCTCATCGCTGGCAGGCCAGCTCCCACAGGGGATGGGGATTGATTGGAAGAGGTGAGAACACTGCCGATTATTGTGGGAGCTGGCTTGCCAGCGATGGCGATGGGGCAGTCGATATCGATGTTGACTGTGCTGGCCTCATCGCTGGCAAGCCAGCTCCCACAGGGAACACTAGTGTTTTTGGGAGTTACTGCGCCCCAAACATCGCCGTCCAGTAGATCCCGGCGCTGCTCTTTGGATCGGTCGCGTAGGCGGCGCCGAGTTCTTTGTATTGCGGGTTCATCAGGTTGGCGCAGTGGCCGGGGCTGGCGAGCCAGCCGTCGACGACCTTGCGCACGGTGTCTTGGCCGGCAGCGATGTTCTCGCCGACCAGTTGCCCGCTGTAGCCGGCCAGTTCGGCGCGGTCGCCCGGGGTGCGGCCGTCGCGGTCCTTGTGATCAAAGTAGTTGTTGTTGGCCATGTCGCGGCTGTGATCCTGAGAGATCGTGCCCAGGCTCGCGTTCCAGGCCAATGGCCCGGCGGCAGCAAAGGCTTGCCCGCCGCATTGGCGTGGCTGGGCGCGGGCCACGTTGACCTGCTCGAGTAACTTCTGGCCTTCAGCCTGCGCATCACCGAGCTTCGCCGAGAGCAACGGTCGCGCCAGCACGATCCGCCAGTCGCGATCGGCGCGGCTGACCCCGACATCAACGAACTGCGGGTCCAGCACCACCTGACAGAAACTTTCCTCAATCGCCTTCATCGCCGATGCCGCATCCCGTGGGCCGTTGAGCGTAATCGCCTGCACATTGACCATCGGGTAACTGGCGCTGGCCATGGCCTGTTGCAGATCGACCGCACCGCTGGCCGGCAGTCTCAGCCGTGGGTCGGCCGACAGCGGTGGCAGTTCGTTGGACGCCTGGCTGCCGCAGCGCTGCGGCTGACTGCGATAGTTGTTGATCGACTCGATCAGTTGCGACTCGTCGGCAGCCATGGCCGAGGCGGCCACGACCAGACCCACGGACAGCGTGGCAAAACGCAAGACGGATGGCATGAAGCGCATGGAAATCTCCCTTGAGCTGAGTGCGCTCATGATGCGCGAAATGGCCCGGGGGAATGCAATGTCTTTTTCTTTACCGAGCGGATTTTTCTGCGGAACGTTACTGCGGTATTTGCCGTCTACACTCTCCGAAGGCCCCGGGAACCGGGCGTCTCCCCCACGAAATACCTTGCCCGGAACGGGCGCTGCCGGAAGAACTGACATGGGATTGAAATGGTTGGCTGGCTGTTTCGCATTAACCGTTATGGCCGGCGTTGTGAACGCCACCGATCAGACTCCGATCAAGGCCAAGGCCGAAGAGAAAGCCCAGGTGCTGGAAGAAAAAGCCGCCGATAAAGTCAGCGCCGCACCGGCACCCAAATCCGAAGCGATCACCCCCACTGAAGTACAAGCCGTGGACCCCGCCGGTACCGCGCCGCTGGACGATCCGATCACCTGCCTGGCGCGCAGTATCTACTGGGAAGCCAAGGGTCGCGACACCCCGGAAATGGAGGCGGTGGCCAATGTGGTGATGAATCGCCTGGGGCACGATGGCTTTCCAGGCACCGTGTGCGAAGTGGTCAAACAAGGTTCGGAAACCAAGAGCTGCCAGTTTTCCTGGTGGTGCGATGGCAAGGCGGATCAGGTCAAGGAAGACGCTGAATACACCCTGGCCAAGGATATCGCCGGCAAGGCGCTCAACCGCCAACTGCCGGATCGCACCCATGGTGCGCTGTACTTTCATGATCGCAACGTGCATCCCGGCTGGGCCAAGGAATACAAAAAGACCGCCGAAGTCGGCAAATTCCTCTTCTATAAACCGGCCGGTGGTGATGCGCGCTAGACGCAGACTTCCCGTACACAATTGCGCAGCCAGCGGTGCGCCGGGTCGGCGTCCATGCGCGGGTGCCAGAGCATCGACACGCTGATCGGCGGCATTCTGAAGGGCAGGGCAAAACTGTGCAGGCCCATGCGCAGCTTGCTGGTGTGACGCTCCGGGACGGTGGCGATCAGGTCTGATTCGCGGACCAGTGTCAGCGCCGCCGAAAAGCCGCCGAATGAAGTGACGATGTCCCGCGTCAGTCCTGCGGCGAGCAGCGCTTCGTCGACCGGGCCGCTGCTGCGCCCGCGTCGTGAGATGAGAATGTGCTGGCCGCCGGCAAAGCGTTTGCTGCTGATCTTGCCCGAACTCAATGGATGGCCTTCGCGCACCACACCGATCCACTGATCCTCAAACAGGATGCGGCTGTGCAGCGCCGGGTCAGTGCTGTCGTCGACCACACCGGTCTCCAGATCGACCCGGCCTTCGCGCAGCGGTGTGCTGTCCTTGTCGGCTTTCTGCACAAAGCGCAGGCGCACGCCGGGGGCCTCTTCAGCAATGCGCGCGAGCAGCGCGGCGGCAAAGGTTTCGACAAAACCGTCGGTGTTGCGCAAGGTGAAGGTGCGCTGCAACTGGCCGGGATCGAGCACTTCGGCGGGGCGCAACACCGCCTCGGCTTCCTGCACCAGGCGGCTGACCCGCTCACGCAACTCCAGCGCACGCGGGGTCGGCACCAGACCTCGGCCGGCGCGCACCAGCAGCGGATCGCCGGTGGTCTCGCGCAATCGGGCCAGGGCGCGGCTCATCGCTGACGGGCTCAACCGCAGAATGTGTGCGGCACGCGCGACGCTGCCTTCGCGCAACAACACGTCGAGGGTGATCAACAGGTTCAGATCCGGGGCGCTCATGACATGGCGTTCCATGCAGGTATCAAGTGCAAAGCATGCGTCTTGCGCCTTGCCTTGTCGAGACTCAGGCTATGCCGTCTGACCATCAGATGGAGCGCCCGATGCCCCGAACTCCCTTGAACACTCAAACCCGCTGGGCGCTGACCAGTCTGGCGCTGTCGATGTTGATGCCGTCGCTGGACACCAGCATCGCCAACGCCGGATTACCGACTCTGGCGGCAGCGTTCGATGCGACGTTTCAACAGGTGCAGTGGATCGTGCTGGCGTACCTGCTGGCGGTCACCACGTTGATCGTCAGTGTCGGGCGCCTGGGCGATGTGTTCGGGCGGCGACGACTGCTGCTGATCGGCATCGGCATTTTCACCAGTGCTTCGTTGTGCTGCGCGTTGGCTCCGGGGCTGAGCTGGTTGATTGGCGCACGGGCGGTGCAGGGCCTTGGCGCAGCGATCATGTTTGCCTTGACCGTGGCGTTGGTGGCGGATGCGGTGCCCAAGACAAGGGCGGGCAGTGCGATGGGTTTGCTGGCAACCATGTCGGCCACCGGCACCAGCCTCGGGCCGTCGTTGGGTGGCCTGCTGATCGCGCATGTCGGCTGGCCGTCGATCTTTGTCCTCAACGTGCCATTGGGCTTGCTCAATGCGTGGCTGGTTTATCGCTATCTGCCGGCGGATCGGCCGACGCGGTCGAGGGTGGCGTTTGATTATCTCGGCACTGCGGTGTTGGTTTTGACGCTGGCGGTCTACGCGCTGGCGATGACACTGGAGGGTTTCACCCTGATATTGCTGCTGCTCAGCCTGTGCGGCGCAGGCCTGTTTATCGCGGTCGAAATGAAAGCCAAGGCGCCGCTGATTCGTCTGTCGTTGTTCGCCGACTCGCGACTGGGCAGCAGCCTCGCGCTGACGTTGCTGGTGACGACGGTGATGATGACCACGCTGGTGGTCGGGCCGTTTTACCTGAGCCGGGGGCTGGGACTGGGCAGCACCGTGGTCGGACTGGCGTTGTCCGTCGGGCCGCTGCTGGCGGCGTGCGGCGGGGTGCCGGCCGGGCGTCTGGTGGATCGCTTCGGCGCGCGGCGGGTGGTGCCGGGGGCATTGCTCGGGATGGTTGGCGGTTGCAGTTTGTTGGCGCTGTTGCCGATGAGTTTCGGTCTGCCGGCGTATCTGCTGCCGATGGCGCTGATCGCCAGCAGTTACGCGTTGTTCCAGGCAGCGAACAATACCGGGTTGATGGCGACGGTCAGTCAGGATCAGCGCGGCGTGGTCTCAGCCTTGCTCGGGCTGTCGCGCAATCTGGGCTTGATCACCGGCGCGGCAGTCATGGGGGCGGTGTTTGCGCTGGCCACGGGAGACCCGACGCAAGCCCCGGCCGAGGTGATCGGCCGCGGCTTGCACAGCACGTTTGGTGTTGCAGCCGCGCTGATGATCATGGCCCTTATCGTCAGCTGGCGTGGGTACTCAAGATACTCGCCACCTGCTGTGGCTGGCAGTTGAGGTACGGCGAGGACTTCAGCCAGTGCTGGTCCGGGTACCAGGAGAACATGAACTGGCCGTCCTTGAGTTTGTCGATCACCTGTCTAGCCACTTGCGGGCGTACCGCAGGGCAACCCTGACTGCGACCGATACGGCCCTGACGTTTACTCCATAACGGGTTCACGTAGTCGGCGGCGTGGATCACGATGGCGCGGTCGCGGGCCATGTCATTGAAACCCGGCTCCAGACCGTCCATACGCAGCGAATAACCGTGGGTGCCCTTGTAGCTTTCCTGCGTGCGGAACAGGCCGAGGCTGGACTGGTAACTGCCTTCGCGGTTGGAGAACTGGGTAGCGAAGTTTTCCCCGGAATTGGACCCGTGGGCGACCAGGTCACGCAGCACCAGCTTCTGTCTGCTCAAATCGAAGATCCACAGCCGGCGGGCGGTGGAGGGCTGCGAATAGTCGATGATCGCCAGGTGGCGGGAGGGTTTCGCGCCGTTGTTGATCGCACATTGCATAGCGTTCAAGGCACCTTTCAGCGCCTGGGGATTGAGTTCCGGCGCGGCGTGCGCGAGGCTGGTCAAGAGAACCGGCGATGGTTTGCCGGCGGCGAAAGCTGGGCTGCTCACGACGACGAGAGTCGCAGTGGTCAGCAGAAGTCGGCGCAAAAACGTCAACATTTATAAAGTGTCCTCACTTGCTACTTAATTTGGCACTTTGGCTCCTGACTCCCAGTCATACCCACAGACCCCTGATTCGGGCCTGACTGTTCAGCGCACCTGATGTAAGGTTGACCGTCATTGAGGCGGCCACGGATTGGAGTAAAGCAGTTGTTCAAAAAGTACGCATGCTACTTGAGCATTTGTTTGCTCGCTGCGCCGTTTGTCGCTTGTGCCGAGGAGCCGCTGCCGCCGTTGCAGACACTGCCGACGCCGCCGGCGCAAATGCCGGTTGAGCCGCAGAGTCCGCTGCAAGCGGTGCTGATCGGTTTGCCGCAGGCGTGCCCGGCGATTGCCGCGCATCTGAACGGCGCGGCGCTGTCGCAACTGCAAGCGTTCTACCAGCAGCAGGACTGGCTGCCGGTGTGGGCCAGCGAGACAGGGCGTTTGCCGGTCTTGCGCGCGCAGTTGCAGCTGTTGGCCGATGATGGGCTCGATCCAAAGCGCTATCCGGTAGCGGCCAACCCGCCGCAGGATGGCGAATTGTGTGCCGATATCGACATCAGTCGTTCTTACCTGCAAGCACTGCAGGACCTGCATTACGGTCGTCTGCTGCAGTCACATTTCGAGCCGCTGTGGCATGCCGATGAGGCCCCGCGTGATCGGCAGGCCGAATTACTCGCCATCGCCGTACCCGGCCTGCATGACATCAAGGCCGCTTTCGATCTGGCCCGTCCGCATCTGGCGCAATACCAAAGCCTGCGCCATCTCTACGCCAGTCAACGGCTGCAAGCCTTGCCGCACTGGCAGTCGGTGGGCAACGGCCCGTTGTTGCGTCCGGCGATGGAAGACAAGCGCGTTCCGGAACTGGCCCGACGGTTGTACAGCGAAGGCTATCTGACCCACGCCATCGGTACGCCCGGCAATGCCTATGACGGTGTGCTGGTAGAGGCGGTGAAGAGCTTCCAGGCCAACCATTCGCTGCAGGCTGACGGGGTGGTCGGGCCGGGGACGATTGCCGAACTCAACATCACTCCGCTGACGCGCCGTGAACAATTGCGGGTCAACCTCGAACGCTTTCGCTGGCTGGCCCAGGACATGGAGCCCAACGGCTTGCTGGTCAACGTTGCTGCCGCCGAGCTGACGCTGTATGAGGGGGGAGTGCCGGTCTGGCAGACCCGCACCCAGGTCGGGCGTGCCGAACGGCAGACCCCGCTGCTCAAATCCCGGGTCACGCGCCTGACCCTGAACCCGACCTGGACCGTGCCGCCGACCATCTGGAAGGAAGACAAACTGCCGGCGATCCGCAAGGATCAGACCTTTCTCAGTCGCCAGAACCTGCAAGTGCTCGACGCCCATGGTCAGCCGTTGGCCGCAGCGGATATCGACTGGGACAATCCCGGCAACATCATGCTGCGCCAGGACGCCGGGCCGCGAAATCCGCTGGGGCAACTGGTGATCCGCTTCCCCAACCCGTTCGCGGTGTACCTGCACGACACACCGAGCAAGGCGCTGTTTGACAAGGGGCCGCGCGCATTCAGTTCCGGCTGTGTGCGGGTCGAGCACCCGATGCAACTGCGCGACTTGTTGCTGACCCCGGCGGAACGCACGCGCACCGACACCTTGCTCGCCACCGGCAGCACCCACGAATTCCGCCTGTCGGCGCCGGTGCCGATCCTGATGACTTACTGGACGGCACAGGTCGGCAAGGATGGGCAGATACGTTATGCGCCGGATATCTATAGCCGCGACAGTGCGCTGCTCGCCGGCCTCGACGGCGCCCACTGAATCGCAGTCATCCACACAACCCTGTAGGAGTGAGCCTGCTCGCGATAGCGTCAAGTCAGCCGACATCAACGCTGAATGTACCGACCCCTTCGTGAGCAAGCCCACTCCCACCCTTGATCGCGGCCAGCCGACAATCCCTGACCCACCGACAATCCCCGGTGGGAGCGGGCTTGCTCGCGAAGGCGTCAGGTCAACCGCCATCAATGCTGAATGAACGGGCTCCTTCGTGAGCAAGCCCACTCCCACCCTTGATCGCGGCCAGCCGACAATCCCTGACCCACCGACAATCCCCGGTGGGAGCGGGCTTGCTCGCGAAGGCGTCAAGTCAGCCTCCATCAATGCTGAATGAACGGGCTCCTTCGTGAGCAAGCCCACGCCCACATTTGGATTTTCAGTGTGTCGGTCAGTGTGATTCGGCACCGGTCCGCAGCGTCTAGCCCCAGTGTCCCCGCAATCCCATGGGGCGAGACTTCGGAACCCGGCATGCAAGCGCTGTTGAACGAGATTCTTGACGCTGTCCGGCCCCTGATCGGGCAGGGCAAGGTGGCTGACTACATTCCCGCCCTCGGCACCGTGCCGGCCAATCAGCTGGGCATTGCGGTGTATGGCAACGACGGCGAAATGTATTGCGCCGGCGACGCCGAGACGCCGTTCTCGGTGCAGAGTATTTCCAAGGTGTTCAGCCTGGTGCAGGCAATCGAGCACTCCGGCGAGGCGATCTGGGAGCGCCTGGGGCACGAGCCGTCCGGCCAGCCGTTCAACTCGCTGGTGCAACTGGAGTTCGAACGCGGGCGTCCGCGCAATCCGTTCATCAACGCCGGGGCGCTGGTGATCTGCGACATCAATCAGTCGCGATTCGCCGCGCCGGCCTTGTCGATGCGTGACTTCGTGCGGCGCCTGTCGGGCAATCCGCAGGTGATCGTCGACGGCAAGGTCGCCGAATCCGAATACCAGCATCGCGCCCGCAATGCGGCCATGGCGTACCTGATGCAATCGTTCGGCAACTTCCACAACGATGTCGAAGCGGTGCTGCGCAGCTACTTCAGCCACTGCGCGTTGCGCATGAACTGCATCGATCTGGCCCGGGCGTTCTGCTTCCTCGCCAACGACGGTTTCTGCAAGCACAGCGGCGAACAGATCCTGACCCGGCGCCAGACCCAGCAGGTCAACTCGATCATGGCCACCAGCGGCCTGTATGACGAGGCCGGCAACTTCGCCTACCGCGTCGGTCTGCCGGGCAAGAGCGGGGTCGGCGGCGGGATCGTCGCGGTGGTGCCCGGGCAGTTCACGGTGTGCGTGTGGTCGCCGGAACTCAACGCCGCCGGCAACTCGCTGGCGGGGATGGCGGCGCTGGAGATGCTCAGTTCGCGGATTGGCTGGTCGGTGTTCTGACCTGATCTTCCAAACACCACGAAACCTGTGGGAGCGGGCTTGCTCGCGAAGAGGCCAGCACATTCAATATCCATGTTGATGGTGCCGACGCCTTCGCGAGCAAGCCCGCTCCCACAGGTTCGGTGGTGTTTGTAGAAGGTGTGTTTCAGCGCAGAATCCGCTACATTTTCCGGCCGCCCCTCATATGGTGAATCCGCTTCATGTCTATTGCGCTCGAACGTCTAGTCGCTGGCACGCCGATCCCTTTCGCTGGCAACCGCGTGACCGTGGTCAGCCCCGAACTGGCGGCACGGTTTCAGCCCGGTGACCACCTGCTGGTCGAGCAGGTGAGTGGCGAGCTGTTGCTGATTCCGGTGGTCGATCAACAAGCGGCTGCGGTGGCAATCGAGCGTGCTGAAGCGGCATTCACTGCATTGTCGGCAGTGTCCGACGAAGCCATCAGTCGCTTCTTCGACCTGTTCGCGCAACGCCTGGAAACCCCGGAATGCTGGACCTTGATCGAAGCCGCGAACCTGGCCGACATCGAGCGCGCCAAGGCCCGTGGTCGCTCGACCACCCGACTGCTCGCCGACGAGCGCATGCGCCGCGACATGATCGCCGGTCTGCGCGCCTGGCGTGATGCGCCGGCCACGCGCGGCAAGGTCATCAGTTGCGTCGAACACGACGGCTGGAAGGTCGAGCAAGTGGTGTCGCCGCTGGGCATCGTGGCTTTCGTGTTCGAAGGACGACCGAATGTGTTCGCCGATGCTGCTGGCGTACTGCGCACTGGCAACACCGCAGTGCTGCGCATTGGCAGCGACGCGTTGGGCACCGCGCAAGCGATCGTCACTCACGCGCTGAACCCGGCGCTGGCCGATGCTGGTTTGCCGGCAGGTGCGGTGTCGCTGGTGGAAAGTGTCAATCACGCGGCCGGGTGGGCAATGTTCGCCGACCGGCGTCTGTCGCTGGCGGTGGCCCGGGGTTCGGGGCGTGCGGTCAGCCAGTTGGGCAGCATCGCCCAGCAGTCGGGCACGGCGGTCAGCCTGCATGGCACCGGCGGCGCATGGTTGGTTGCTGATCGTGATGCCGATGCCACACGTTTTGCCGCCGTGGTACGCAATTCGCTGGATCGCAAAGTCTGCAACACCCTGAACGTCTGCCTGATTCACCGCGAGCGTGCTGCCGAACTGGTGCCGCTGTTCCTCGATGCCCTGAAACAGGCCGGCAATGCACGCGGGCAGGGCTGCAAATTGCACATCGTCGCAGGCAGCGAGAATTGCCTGCCGGCCGAGTGGCAGAACGCGACGGTCGAGGTCTATCGCGCCGAGGGTTATCAGACCGAAGCCCTGGCCGAAGCGTTGGCGGAATCAGAGCTGGGCCGCGAGTGGGAGTGGGAAGAAACCCCGGAAGTCAGCCTGATGATCGTCGACGATCTGGATCAGGCGATCACGTTGTTCAACCGCTACAGCCCGCAGTTCACGGTGTCGCTGATCAGCGAGGATGCTGGCGCTCAGGAACGCTTTTACAACGCGGTGAACGCGCCGTTTGTGGGCAATGGGATTACTCGCTGGGTCGATGGGCAGTACGCGTTGAACAAGCCGGAGCTGGGGCTTTCGAACTGGGAGAGCGGGCGCTTGTTTGCGCGCAGTGCGATTCTTTCGGGGGATGGGGTGTTTACGGTGCGTAGCCGTATGACCCAGATCGATCTCACCGTAAAACGCTGATCTGAACACCAAACCTGTGGCGAGGGAGCTTGCTCCCGCTGGTCTGCGCAGCAGACCCAAAAAAGCAAGGGCCGCTGCGCGCCCCAGCGGGAGCAAGCTCCCTCGCCACAGGGTTGTACTGTTCTCCTTCAGGCAGCTGCGCTGGAGTTTGCCTGCACCGCACAAGTCGCTGGCTGCTCGGCCAGCGGTACAAACGTACGGCGGTCAGCCGCCAGCGCATCGATCGAGCCGGTCTCGATGTCATACACCCAGCCATGCAGATTCAGCAGGCCTTTCTCCTGGGCCAGGCGCACGCTCGGGTGGGTCTGAATATTCGCCAGTTGCGCGATCACATTTTCCCGCACCATCGAACTCAATTTCGCCGCGTCATTGGCGTGCGGCCGCGCCTCGTTCACCACTTTCGCCGACTCGGCATGTTGCAGCCAGCCGCTGACGGCGGGCAGATGATCCATGCATTTGCACTGGGCAATCGCGGTCATCGCGCCGCAATCGGAGTGGCCGCAGATCACGATGTCAGTCACCCCAAGCACCGCCACCGCGTATTCCACCGTTGCCGAAACCCCGCCCGGATGCGGGCTGTAGGACGGCACGATATTGCCTGCGTTACGGATCACGAACAGCTCGCCGGGTTCTTGCTGGGTGAGCAGTTCCGGCACCACGCGGCTGTCGGAACAGGTGATGAACAAGGTTCCGGGTTGCTGGGTGGTCGCCAGGTGTTTGAACAGTTCGGTGCGTTGCGGGAAGGCTTCGTTCTGGAACTTCAGGAAACCGTCGATCAGGCTTTTCATGTTGTAGTCCTCTTAGTTCGAGCAACCGTTGCCGAATTCGCTGTATTGAAGAATGTGTTTGTCGCCATTGCTGTCCAGATACGTCATCTCCACCGGCACCACGCCACAGACGTCGGCAACCGGGGTAATGCTCACGACTTCGGCGATGTCCAGGTGCATGCCGTAGTGGTAGGCCACGGCATCTTCATCGGCATGAACCTGAGTGGACAGGCCGACAAGCAGGGCAAGGGCCAGCAGAATTTTTTGCATGGGGCAGCCTCCAGACGTATTGGGGAACGGTTGCAATGAAAGTGTTGGTGTGGCCCGCCCCTCGGGGCGGGCCAGGCGGATCAGAACGGACGCAGGGGCAGGAACTTGCCGTCGAGGGTGACCACGGCGCGGGAGCCGCCTTCCGGGTCTTCGACTTTCTTGATGTCGAGTTTGAAGTTGATGGCGCTGATGATGCCGTCGCCGAACTGCTCGTGGACCAGGGCTTTGAGGGTGGTGCCGTAGATCTGGATCATCTCGTGGAAGCGGTAGATGGTCGGGTCGGTCGGCACGCCGCTGAGGCTGCCACGCAGCGGGATGATCTGCAGGGCGGCAACGGCGTCGGCGTCCAGCTCGAGTTTGTCGCCAACCACTTGCGCGGCGGTTTGTGGCAGCGGGTGCTGGCCGAGCAGGGCAGCGGTGACGTAGGCCAGGCTCAGGCCGGTGTCGTCGGCCAGATCCTGCCACGACAGGCCTTTGCGTGCCTTGATGTCGAGAATGCGGGTGGTCAGGGCCAGGCTGGCATCGTTGTAGGCGTGGGACTGTTGCATGGTGTCACTCCTTTCAGGGTTGGCTTGCTGTGTGGGAGCAATCTTCTGCCGATTGATCCATAGCGTCCAAGACCGATATACAATGCAATGCATAAGCCCTGCCTATAGATGGTGAATACCATGTTGCTGCGACATTTGCGTTATCTGCTGGCCGTGGCCGACCACGGCGGCTTCACCCGGGCGGCGGAGGCGTTGCATGTGTCGCAGCCGACCTTGTCGCAACAGATCCGCCAACTGGAAGAAAGCCTCGGGGTGAACCTGTTCGATCGCACCTCACGCACGGTCAAGCCCACCGATGCCGGTGAGGCCTACATCGAATGTGCGCGGCGGGTGCTGGTGGAGCTGGAGGCGGGCAAGCGGGCGTTGCATGACGTGAAGGATCTGTCCCGTGGCAGCTTGCGTCTGGCCATGACCCCGACCTTCATGGCCTATCTGGTCGGGCCGTTGGTGCGCGATTTCGCGGCGCGCTATCCGGGTATTCATTTGCAGATTTTCGAACTGTCGATGGACGACATCGAGGCTGGGCTGGCGGATGACTCGCTGGACATCGCGATTGCCTTTACCCCGGTGCGCCACCCGGACATCGAGTGCATTCCGGCGTTTACCGAAACCCTGGGGATCATGATCGGCCGCGAGCATCCGTTGTACGAGAGCACATCGGTGCTGACGGCGAGTGATCTTGCGCAGCTGGATTTCGCCTTGCTGGCGTCAGACTTCATTACCCGGTTATCGATTGATGAGTATTTTCGTCAGCAGGGGATTACGCCGAAGGTGCGGATCGAGGTGAACTCGGTGAGCACATTGCTCGAGGTAGTGCGCCATTCGCCAATGGCGACGATGTTGCCGGAGGCGATTGCCACCGAAGACCGGGCTTTGCGCCGGCTGCGGGTCGAGAACGAGGCGCCGCAGCGCGGGGCGGCGTTGTTGCGGCGGCGCAATAATTACCACAGTGCGGCGGCGATGGCGTTTATGAATCTGGTACTGGAAACGAAAATCTAACCAACGATACAGTCCCCCCTGTGGGAGCGGGCTTGCTCGCGAAAGCGGTGTCTCAGTTGAGATGATGGTGACTGACACGGCCCATTCGCGAGCAAGCCCGCTCCCACAGGGTTATATGGTGACTCGCAGATGTAAAAAGGGCCTGCTTCTTTTGGAAGCAGGCCCTTTTATTTATTGAAGTTGTAACTCAGTAGAACCGATCAATCACCCGAACTTCATTCTTGTTCTGCATCGAGTCCCACGCCTGTTTCAGCGTCTGCAGCACATTGCCGATGAAGTCCTTGTCGGCCGCAGCTTTTTTGCCGACATAACCGTGGCCGCGGCGGTACATCTTCAGGCGGGCCAGCAGGTTCTGGTTGCTGCGATCGAATTCTTCTTCACCAGCGTGGGGCGACAGGCAGTCGATATGCACCTGACCCGACTTGCTGATCCAGAGAATGTGGCTGTCGTGGCTGTCTTTTTGCGCAGCGAACATACGAGCCAGTTCTTCGATAGTAGGTTGATTGTTCAGATTCATGATGTTTGCCCCTTGACCAGTCTGGTGATCTTTCAAAGTTGATTCGCTAATACAGGTAGCCCATCGGTTAGTTGATCCCTGGCACCGAAACCAGGACGTCAGCGGTCGCCCGTGAGAAGTACGGGGTCATGCGTCTGTTGCATGTAGTCGTGTTGAATAACTGCTACGCAATAGCGTCACAACGAGGAGAAGCAGCGAAAACCGGGAGGCTCCTTGACGACGTTTTCAGGGTCGGCCACAAGCGTCTTGAGAATTTTCGCCAGCGCTTCTCGTCCTTGTACTGGACGTTCAGGCCAGGTCAGCTTCTTCAATCTGCCTTGTGGGCAGCGTGTATCCGGAAAAAACAACTCGGCGGTCAGACGAGTTTGCTCAAGCGTGTTACTGATGTTCCCGATCGGGGAACGTCTTCATCATGCAAAAGCAAAACGGTGCCGTCAACGGTTTTGTAGTGATTATTTTTGTTCACTACATATTGTCGGACAAAGCTGTTTTGGAATGAGAAAAGTTTCGTTCAGGCAACTGAAGCGGGGACGTTCAGGACGTAGAAGGTGCAGGGGTAACCGTCTACCGAGCGCTGCTGGCGGGTGAACTCGCCACCGCTCAATTGCGGGATCAGCCCGGCCCAGAAACGCTGTGCAGGCAGGTTGGCGTCGATATGGAAAATCTGCCATCGACCCGGCAGACGGCTCAAGAGGGCAGAGACGACAAACTGCGCGACGCCTTGGCCACGAAAGCGTCGGGCGAGGAAAAAGTAGCCGATGTTGTGTTCGGCGCCGTCGATGTGGGTTTCATCATCCACAGTCACGAAACCGGCCAGTTCACCGTCGACGCGGATCAGGAACGGTTGGGTGGCCGGATTGCGCCAGTAATCGTCCTTCTGCTGAATGCTGAAGAAGCCATGTTCGCCAAGTTTCAGTGGTAGCCATTGGCTGAAGTCGTACATGTAGAACTGCATGAGGTTTTCGATGGTTTGCAGTTCGTCGCGGTGGGCGGCTAGCAGTTCGATGGTGGGCATGGTCAATGAACTCCAAAAGGGAGACTTAAGAACCCTGTGGCGAGGGAGCTTGCTCCCGCTGGGGCGCGAAGCGGCCCTAAAGCCTGCAATCGCGATGTTTCAGATAGACCATAGTTGCAGGTTTTGCGACTGCTGCGCAGCCGAGCGGGAGCAAGCTCCCTCGCCACAGGAGCTCAGCAGGTTTGAGTTATTTGGCGGTACGCTTGGTTGCACTGGCGGTTTTGCTGCGCGCCGATTTGCGTTTCTTCTTCCACGGCGCCGCAGCCTTGCCGGCCGGTGGCGGGCCGCTGATGGTCAGGCTCAGTGCAGAACAGCGGCTGACCTGCTTGCTCATCCACGCCGCCTGTTTGGTGACGAACTCTTCCAGACTCATCTCGCCGCTCTGCACCATGTCCAGCGCCTGTTCCCAGATGGCGGTAGTGCCGGGGTCGGCAATCGCCCGGGGCACGGCGTCGATCAGGCTGAAGGCTGCAGGCGTCGCGGCCAGCGCCTTGCCGTTTTTCAGCAGATAACCGCGGTCCAGCAGGCCCTGAATGATCGAGGCGCGAGTGGCTTCGGTGCCGATGCCGGTGGTGTCCTTGAGTTTCTGTTTGAGCAGCGGATCTTCCACCAGCTTGGCGACGTTCTTCATCGCCTTGATCAGATCGCCCTCGGTGTAGGGTTTGGGCGGCTGAGTCCAGAGATCCTTGAGGTTCACGCCGGCCACGGCGCAATCGATACCCTGGCTCAGTGCCGGGAGGGTTTGCGGTGCTGGCGCTTCACGACCCTTGGCCGGGGCGAGGGCTTCGGGCAAGGCGCGTTTCCAGCCCGGTTCGATGATCTGCTTGCCGACGGCGCGCAATGCTTCACCGGCGCAATCGAAATCGGCCTGGGTGCGATCGTATTCGTGGTTGGGCAGAAATTGCGCCAGATAGCGCGCGCGAATCAGGGTGTAGACCGCCCGGTGCTTACCGCTCAAACGCTCGAGATTTTTCGCCGCCGCGGTGGGGATGATGCCGTGGTGGGCGCTGACCTTGGCGTCGTTCCACGCCCGTGAGCGGCGTTGCGGGTCGAGGTGACCGTTCAGCGCCTCGAGGCTTGAGTCGGCCTGACGCAGTGCAGCGAGTATCCCCGGCGCCTCGCTGTGCTGGCTCAGCGGCAGGAAGCCGCAATCGCTGCGCGGGTAGGTGATGACCTTGTAGGTTTCGTACAGCGCCTGGGCGATGTCGAGGGTTTCCTGGGCGCCGAGACCGAGTTTCTTCGAGCAGACTTCCTGCAGGGTGCCCAGATCGAAGGGCAGCGGTGCCACTTCACGCATGCGCTCGGTGCGCAATTTCACCACCCGTGCGCTGGCCGCATTGCTGATCGCATTCGCCGCTTGCTGCGCCAACGCCTGATTCAGGCAGCGATCCTGATCGTCGCAAACGTCGGAGGGCGCACGCCATTGTGCAGTGAACGGCGTGCCGTCGTGCAGCAGTTGCACATCGATCGCCCAATACGGCACCGGCACGAAATCGGCGATGCTGCGGTCGCGATCCACCACCAGCCGCAGTGTCGGCGTCTGCACCCGGCCGACGGGCAGCACACCCTGATAGCCGGACTGACGGCCCAATAACGTGAACAGGCGACTCATGTTCATACCTATCAGCCAGTCCGCGCGGGAGCGTCCCAGCGCCGAGTGATACAGGCTGAAGGTTTCCGCTCCCGGCTTCAGTGCGGCCAGGGCCTTGCGGATCGACGCTTCATCCAGCGCCGACAGCCACAGGCGACGGATCGGCCCGCGATAGCGGCAGTGCTCGACCAGTTCCCGGGCAATCATCTCACCCTCACGGTCGGCGTCGGTGGCGATGATCAGTTCGCTGGCCTCGCCCAACAGGCGCTTGACCGCCTTGTACTGGCTGGCGGTGCGCGGCTTTACGGTCATTTTCCACTTGTCGGGAATGATCGGCAGATCCGCCAGCACCCAGCGCTTGTAGCGCGCGTCGTAGGCATCCGGCGGGGCTGTTTCCAGCAGGTGGCCGATACACCAGGTCACCGTGACGTCCGTTCCCAGCCAACAACCGTCGCCCCGGCGCTTGGCGCCCAGCACGGCCGCAATGTCTTTGGCCTGGGAAGGTTTTTCACAGAGGTACAGCCGCATAACCACCGTCGTCAATCAGTTCACTGGAGGTGCACAGAATGGCCGGAGTTCGCGCCCGGGGCAACTTTTATCTGTATGGATATACAGATAAAAACATTGCCGGGAATGACCGGTATTACCGGGACGGCGCGGGCGACTATCGAGAAATCGAATGGCACCGCGCTTGCCGGGCATGGCAGGTTCGTCGGGCCTTCAAGAAACGCGAGTGACAGGACGATCTCGCCAGAAGATCGCCACGGTCCGAACGCACTGACCACTCTGAAACAAGGAAGTCCCACCATGGCTCAAGCCAAAGCGAAAACCAGCAGCGCCTATGACGAAGTGAATGCCTTCAGCCACTTGTACGACCGTGGCGTCGGCCTGGTGAACGGCAAACCGTCGTTTACCGCCGACCAGGCAGCTGACGAAATCCTGCGCAAAAACCTGTCGTGGCACGACAAGAACGGTGACGGCAAAATCTCTCTCACTTACACCTTCCTCACCGAAAAACCGGCGAACTACAACCCGAACCTCGGCAATTTCAGCCAGTTCAGCGCGCAGCAAAAGGCCCAAGCCATACTGGCGATGCAATCGTGGGCCGATGTGGCCAAGGTGACCTTCACTGAAGGCACGGGCGGCGACGGTCACATGACCTTCGGCAACTACGATGTCAGCACCGGCGGCGCGGCGTTCGCCTACCTGCCGAGCGGCGGCAGCTACGATGGCCAGTCGTGGTACCTGATCAACAACCAGTATCAGGTCAACAAGACCCCGGACACCAACAACTACGGGCGTCAGACCCTGACTCACGAAATCGGCCACACCCTCGGCCTGTCGCACCCGGGCGCCTACAACGCCGGCAACGGCAACCCGACCTACAACGACGCCAAGTACGCCGAAGACACCCGTGGCTACAGCCTGATGAGCTACTGGAGCGAAGCCAATACCGACCAGAACTTCAGCAAGGACGGCAGCGGCGCCTACGCCTCCGCGCCGTTGCTGGACGATATCGTGGCGGTGCAGAAACTCTACGGTGCCAACTACGCAACCCGCGCCGATGACACCACCTACGGTTTCGGCTCCAACGCCGGCCGCGATTTCTACAGCGCTACGTCGGCGGCGTCGAAAGTTGTGTTCTCAGTGTGGGACGGTGGCGGTAACGATACGCTGAACTTCTCCGGCTTCACCCAGAACCAGAAGATCAACCTCAATGAGGGTTCGTTCTCTGACGTTGGCGGGCTGGTCGGCAACGTATCGATTGCCTATGGCGTAACCGTGGAAAATGCAGTTGGCGGTTCGGGCAATGACCTGCTGATCGGCAACTCGGCCGTCAACGTTCTGCATGGCGGTGCCGGCAACGACATTCTCTACGGTGGCGGCGGCGGTGATACGTTGTGGGGCGGCGAGGGTGCAGACACCTTTGTGTTCGGTGCAGCCAGCGATTCGACCAACAACCAGCCGGACTGGATCATGGATTTCAAAAGCGGCGTGGACAAGATCGACATCTCGGGTATCGCCGGTTTCGCCACGGGCGCGGCCACGTTGAACTTCGTCAATGCTTTCACCGGCCATGCGGGCGATGCGATCCTGACTTACTACGCGCAGGGCGGTCAGACCACGCTGCTGGTTGATCTGACCGGGCAGGGGCAGATCGACTTTGCCGTTGGTGTGGTGGGGCAGGCGCTGGCGACTGATATCGTGGTTTGAGCTGATCCTGACTGACACCGATGCAGGGCAAGTGTTGTCCTGTGGCGAGGGAGCTGGCTCCCGCTCGGCGGCGAAGCCGTCGCAAAACCTGAAATCGCGTTATACCTGATGCAGCGCGATTTCCGGATTTGGGTCTGCTACGCAGCCCAGCGGGAGCAAGCTCCCTCGCCACAGTTCATTTGTCCCTGGAGAAACCCCCATGAGCACCACCGGCCTCAACCCCGTCATCACCCTCGAAGAACTCTCCGGTTGCCTGCTGGTGAAATTCCACGGCATCCAGGTCGCGGCGTCCTCTCATGTGCTGGTTCTCCATGAGGCCAACTACCCGGCGGTGTACTACGTGCCCCGCGAGGACATCGACGAGAAATACTTCGCCCGCACTGACCACACCAGTTATTGCCCGTACAAGGGCGATGCCAATTACTTCAGCCTGCAGGTGCCGGGGCATGAGGGGGCGAACGCGGTGTGGACGTACGAGAAACCGAAAATCTCGGTCGATGCGATCAAGAATTATGTGGCGTTTTATGCGGATCAGGTGAAGTTTGAAGTGATCAAGGCTGAAGCCTGACACGCAAGTCTGTGACCGAGTAAATCACCTGTGGCGAGGGAGCTTGTCGAATCGTCGCACCGTCCCGCTGGGTTGCGAAGCGACCCTAAACCCTGCAATTACAGTGCATCAGATACACCACGGTTACAGGTTTTGCGACTGCTTCGCAGTCGAGCGGGAGCAAGCTCCCTCGCCACAGGTAAGCTGAGTTGATCTGGAATCAGTTCTTGTCCAGATCGATATTCTTGGTCTCACGCAAACAGATCATCCCCACCACCAGGCTCACCCCGGTAATCAGCACCGGGTACCACAGCCCATAGAAAATATCCCCGGTGTACACCACCAGCGCGAATGACACGGTGGGCAGGAATCCACCAAACCAGCCATTGCCGATGTGATACGGCAGGGACATCGAGGTGTAGCGGATGCGGGTCGGGAACAGTTCCACCATCAGCGCCGCCAGCGGTCCGTAGCACATGGCCGAGATGATGATCAGCGCGACGATCAGGGCGACGATCATCGGCTTGTTGATCTGTTGCAGGTCGGCCTGTTGCGGGTAGCCGGCGAGGGTGACGGCGCCGCGCAGGGCGGATTCGTCGTAGCCGTCGATCTTCACGTCACCGACGCTCACTTGCACGCCGCTGCCGGCCGGGGCGGCGGCGCTGGAGTAGGGCAGGCCTTGCTTGACCAGGAAGGTCTTGACCTTGTCGCACGGGCTGTCGAATTTGGCCTTGCCCACCGGGTCGAACTGGAAGGTGCAGGTGGCCGGATCGGCCAGCACGGTGATCGGTGCCTGACGGCTGGCTTGATCGATTGCCGGGTTGGCATAGTGCGCCAGGGATTTGAAAATCGGGAAGTACAGCGCCGTCGCCAGCAGCAGGCCGAGCATCAGCACCGGTTTGCGCCCGACCTTGTCCGACAGCCAGCCGAAAATGATGAAGAACGGCGCACCGATCACCACGCTGATGATCAGCAGGGTGTTGGCTACCGCCGGGTCCATTTTCAGAAACTGGGTGAGGAAGAACAGCACGTAGAATTGCGCGGCGTAGAAGGTCACCGCTTGCCCGGCGTTGATGCTGAACAAGGCGATCAGCACCACTTTGAGGTTCTCCCATTTGCCGAAGGATTCACGGATCGGTGCTTTTGATGCCTTGCCTTCCTCTTTCATTTTCAGATACGCCGGCGACTCGTGCAGGCTCAGGCGGATCCAGGTGGAAATGCCCAGCAGCACGATCGACAGCAGGAACGGAATACGCCAGCCCCAGACTTCGAACTGATCGCCGGTAAAGTAACGGCACCCGAGCACCACCAGCAGCGACAGCAGCAGGCCGAGGGTTGCAGTGGACTGAATCCAGCTGGTGTGGAAGCCGCGTTTGCCGATTGGCGCGTGTTCCGCCACGTAAGTCGCGGCGCCGCCGTATTCACCGCCCAGCGCCAGGCCCTGAAGCATGCGCAGCACCACCAGAATGATCGGTGCGGCAATGCCGATGCTGGCGTAGGTCGGCAACAGGCCGACGCAGAACGTGGCGATACCCATCAGGATGATGGTGGCGAGGAAGGTGTATTTGCGCCCGATCATGTCCCCCAACCGACCGAACACCAGCGCCCCGAACGGCCGCACGATAAACCCGGCGGCGAAGGCCATCAGCGCGAAGATGAACGCCGTGGTGTCGTTGACTCCGGCGAAAAACTGCTTGCTGATCACCGCCGCGAGGGCGCCGTAGAGGAAAAAGTCATACCACTCGAACACCGTCCCCAGAGACGAGGCGAAGATGACTTTCTGCGTGGCATTGCTGGTGCTGGCGCCGCTCGCGGCGTCCAGCGGCTGAGCGTGTTCTGACATATCGAAATCCCTCACAGTGATTGTTTTTGTTGTTCCACTGGTGTTGCGTGTCCGGGTACTGCGTGATGCCTTGAGTCTGCTGTTGATTCCTGTGGGAGGGGGCTTGCTCCCGAAGGGGCTATGTCAGTCAAATCATGGGGGACTGACACTCCGCTTTCGCGAGCAAGCCCGCTCCCACACTGGGGCTGTGAACTGGTCCTGAAAGGATCAGCTGTGCCGCCTTCTCGGCAATCATCAGCGTAGGCGAACAGGTGTTGCCCGAGGTGATGCGCGGCATGATCGAGGCGTCGGCGACGCGCAGGCCGGGCACGCCATGCACGCGCAGTTGCGCATCGACCACCGCGTCAGCGTCATTGCCCATGCGACAGGTGCCGACCGGATGGAAAATCGTCGTGCCGATTCGCGCCGCCGCTTCGTGCAGTTGTTCCTCGCTTTGCAGGCTGTCGCCGGGCAAATACTCCACCGGTTTGAACGCTTGCAGGGCCGGGGCACTGACGATGCGGCGGGTCAGGCGGATCGCATCCGCGGCCACGCGCAAATCTTCGGGATGGCTCAGGTAATTGGGTTGAATCAGCGGTGCCTCCTGCGGATCCGCCGAGCGGATTTCAATGCGACCCCGGCTCTGCGGACGCAAATCACACACCGACGCGGTGAATGCAGGGAAGCTGTGCAGCGGCTCGCCAAAACGCTCCAGCGACAGCGGCTGCACGTGGTATTCAAGGTTGGCAGAAGTCTGCTCTGGCCCTGAGCGGGCAAACGCGCCCAACTGACTCGGCGCCATCGACAGCGGCCCGCTGCGGTCATACAGATAACGCAGGCCCATGCCCATCTTGCCCCACACGCTGCCGGCGATCTGATTCAGGGTGCGGGCGTTCTGCAGTTTATAGATCACGCGCAGTTGCAGGTGATCCTGCAGATTGCCGCCGACCCCCGGCAGCTCATTAATCACCCCTATGCCGAGGCGTTCCAGTAACGGACGCGGACCGATCCCGGAGCGTTGCAGAATGCTCGGCGAACCTACGGCGCCGGCGCACAACACAATCTCCTTGCGCGCCTTGAAGCTTTTCACCTGGCCTTCGTGACGGGCGCTGACCTTCGATGCGCGACCGTTTTCCAGCAGCACGCGATCCACTTCAACCCCGGTCAGCACCGTCAGATTGGCCCGCTCGCGAATCGGTTTGAGAAAGGCCTTGGCCGCGTTCCAGCGCACCCCGGCCTTCTGGTTGACCTGAAAGTAGCCGCAACCCTCGTTGTCGCCCTGATTGAAGTCGTCGATGCTGGCGATGCCGCTCTGCTCGGCGGCGCTGCGAAACGCGTCGAGAATCGGCCACGACAGGCGCTGTTGCTCGACGCGCCATTCACCCTTGGCACCGTGAAATTCAGCGGCGCCGGCAAAGTGGTTTTCGCTCTGTTTGAACAGCGGCAGTACGTCGTTCCAGGCCCAGCCCGGATTGCCCTCGGCGGCCCAACCGTCATAGTCGCCGGCCTGGCCGCGCATGTAGATCATGCCGTTGATGGAAGAGCAGCCACCGAGCACTTTGCCGCGTGGGTAGCTCAGGCTGCGACCTTGCAGGCCGGGTTGCGCCTCGGTCTTGAAGCACCAGTCGGTGCGCGGGTTGCCGATGCAGAACAGGTAACCCACGGGAATGTGAATCCACGCATAGTTGTCGCGTCCGCCGGCTTCGAGCAGCAACACCCGCTGCTGTTTATCCGCCGACAGTCGATTGGCCAGCAAGCACCCGGCAGGGCCGGCGCCGACCACGATGTAGTCGTATTCTTCAAGGGAAGTCTGCATTCCCTGACCTCGCTTTTTGTTTTTATTGTCGGACACTCTAGTTGTTAGCTTTCGTCAAAAGAATGTTAGTTTTTGCGCAGCCGCTGTGCGTTTTCAAACAGCCTGGATTGACGATAGCTGACAAGGACACCCCATGTTCGACTGGAACGACCTGCGGTTCTTTCTGGAGTTGCAACGCAGCGGCCGCCTGCTCACCGCTGCCAGGCGTCTGAACACCACTCACGCCACCGTGGCCCGTCATATCGAGGCCATCGAAAAGAGCCTCGGCACCGCGCTGTTCGTCCAGCACGCCCAAGGCTACGAAATGACCCCGGCAGGCGAGGCGCTGCTCAAGCACGCCGAAGCCATGGAAAACGTCGCGCTGCTGGCTCAGGAAGAAATCACCCAGTCCACCGCGCCGCTGGGCAAGATCCGCGTCGGCGTCACTGAGGGGCTGGGTATCAAGTTTCTCGCCAGCCGCATGATCGGCCTGTTCGAACGCTATCCGGGGCTGGAAGTGGAAATGGTCGCCGTGCCGCGCTTCGTCAGCATCCTCAACCGCGAGGCGGAAATCAGCATTCATCTGGAGCGCCCGGCCGCCGACATGCTGGTCACGCGCAAGCTCACCGACTATCGGTTGGCGCTCTACGCCAGCCAACGCTACCTCGACAACGCGCCGCCGTTGCGCAGCCGCGAAGACCTCGCGCGGCATGCATGGATCGGTTATGTCGATGATCTGTTGTTCAGTCAGGAACTGATGTTCCTCAACAGCTTCTGCCGCAGCCCGCGCGTGGTGTTCCATAGCACCAGCGTCATCGCCCAGCAGGAAGCGGCGCGCTCGGGATTGGGCATTGCCGTGCTGCCTTGCTACATGGCCGCGTCGGACCCGGATCTGGTGGCGTTGTTGCCGGATGACAGCATCGAGCGCAGTTACTGGATCAGCACCCGGCGCGAGCTGCACAAATCGGTGCGGCTGCGGGTGGTCTGGGATTATGTCGTCGGCCTTTGCGAAGCGGAGCAGGGCCTGCTGCGCGGATAGTCCCACCCCACAAAAATCCCCCAGTGGGAGCGGGCTTGCTCGCGAAAGCGGTATGTCTGTGGCATAGGTATCGACTGACACTACGCCTTCGCGAGCAAGCCCGCTCCCACAGGGGGCTGCGGTTGTTGCCGGATGAAAGCATCGAGCGCAGTTACTGGATCAGTACCCGGCGCGAGCTGCACAAATCGGTGAGGCTGCGGGTAGTCTGGGACTATGTGGTGGGGTTGTGCGAAGCGGAGCAGGGGCTGTTGCGCGGATAGTCCAGCCCACACAAATCCCCCAGTGGGAGCGGGCTTGCTCGCGAAAGCAGTATGTCTGTGACATAGGAATCGACTGACACTACGTCTTCGCGAGCAAGCCCGCTCCCACAGGGGGTTCTGCGATGTGGCTTGAATCCGGGGTTGAATAATATATGGATATCCGTATATTCGGTTTTCCATATGTTCGAGCCCGCCCCCATGCTCACCCCCACCGAACTGTTCAAAAGCCTGGCCGATGAAACCCGTGTCCGCGCCACCTTGCTGATTGCCGAGCAGGGTGAGCTGTGTGTCTGCGAGCTGATGTGCGCCCTCGACGACAGCCAGCCGAAAATCAGCCGCCACCTCGCGCAACTGCGCAGCAATGGGTTGTTGCTTGATCGCCGTCAGGGCCAGTGGGTCTATTACCGGCTCAACCCGGATCTGCCGGATTGGGTTCGGCAGATCCTCAAGGTCACGGCCACGGCCAACACCGATTGGCTCAAGGACAATGCCTGTCGCCTGCACAACATGGATGGTCGTCCTGCCCGCGAAACCGCGTGCTGCTGAACTTCAAATATTCCCGGAGCTATCCATGCGTGTCCTGTTCATGTGCACGGCCAACAGTTGCCGCAGCATCCTTTCCGAGGCCGTGTTCAATCATCTGGCACGCGAGGGTTTCGAGGCTGTGAGTGCCGGCAGTTTCCCCAAGGGCCAGGTGTTACCACGCAGCCTGGCGACTTTGCAACAGGCTGGTATCGCTATCGACGGTTTGTACAGCAAGGGCAACGACGCCTTCGAAGGCAACCCGCCGGACATCGTCATCACCGTCTGCGACAAGGCTGCGGGCGAAACCTGCCCGGTGTACTTCGGGCCGGCGATCAAATGCCATTGGGGGCTGGAAGATCCCTCCGATGTGATTGGTGATGAGGCGGCAGTGGATGCGGCGTTCCGTGCCACCGTGGCGATCATCGAGCGCCGCTGCGCAACCTTCCTCGGTCTTCCTTTCAAAACACTCAGCCGCGTTGAGCTTCAGCGCGAACTGGATCGCATCGGCTCCCTCTGAGCCGGAGGACATATGTCAGAGCATCTGCCCAATCTTGATCACACCTTGTTCGAAGGCCGGAACACGCCACCTTCGCACGAACATCAACCGCGCATCCTGCTGCTCTACGGCTCGACCCGCGAACGCTCCTTCAGCCGTCTGCTGGTGGAGGAGGCCGCACGCTTGCTGGAGCACTTCGGTGCCGAGACGCGCATCTTCAATCCGTCCGGTCTGCCGTTACCGGACGACGCCCCGGTCGACCATCCCAAGGTGCAGGAACTGCGCGAGCTGGTGTTGTGGTCGGAAGGTCAGGTCTGGTGTTCGCCGGAACGCCACGGCGCGATGTCTGCGGTGTTCAAGGCGCAGATCGACTGGATTCCGCTGGAGCTCGGCGCGGTACGTCCGACGCAGGGCAAAACTCTCGCGGTGATGCAGGTCTGCGGCGGTTCGCAGTCGTTCAACGTGGTCAATCAACTGCGCGTGCTGGGGCGCTGGATGCGCATGTTCACCACCCCCAATCAGTCTTCGGTGCCCAAGGCGTTCACGGAATTCGACGAGGCGGGGCGCATGAAACCTTCGCCGTTCTATGATCGCGTGGTCGATGTGATGGAAGAGCTGGTGAAGTTCACCGTGCTGCTGCGCGAGCGCCAGGATTTTCTGGTGGATCGCTATTCCGAGCGCAAGGAAAGTGCCGAGCAACTGATGGCGCGGGTCAATCAACGCTCGATCTGAAATGCACAAACCTTCTAGCCTCAACCCGCCAATTGTGGATTACTGGCCCCAGCCCACCACTGTACGCACGCCATGAGCAACTGGATCGACCTTGCCCGCGACCGGGAAACCGGCATCGAAACCCTGCACGCGCATTTCGCCGGGCACGCGCACGCCTACGATCCGCACTGGCATGAAACGTATTTGATCGGCTTCACCGAGCAGGGCGTGCAGCGCTTCAACAGCCGTCGGGCGCGGCATGACAGCACGCCGGGCAAGGTTTTCATGCTGGAACCCGGCGACATCCATGACGGTGATGCGCCCAGCCCGGACGGCTTCACCTATCGCATGCTCTACCTGCAACCGGCATGGCTGGAGCAGGCGCTGGACGGTTTGCATCTGGGCAGTTATGGCAGCGGCTTGCCGGGGATCGGCAGTGTGCTCAACGATGATCCCGAACTGGCCCGGGCCACCTTGTTTGCGTTCAATGCGCTGCATCAGCAGGACGTGCGCATGGTGCGCGATGTGGCGCTGGATGCGTTGCTCGAACGACTGGCGATTCATCTGTACCGGCGACCGCAACCGACCACTGCCAACCGCGCGCCACTGATCGCCCGGCAGGCACGCGATTACCTGGTGGCCTACCACGAACAGGACATCAGCCTGCAAACCCTGGCCGACGTCTGCGGCACCGACCGCTTTCGCCTGACCCGCGCGTTCAAGGCAGCCTATGGACTCGCGCCACACGCGTGGCTGATCCAGCTGCGTCTGAGCCGTGGCCGGCAGATGCTTGCCGCCGGCATGCAGCCAGTGGAAGTCGCCGGCCGCCTCGGCTTCGCCGATCAAAGCCATCTCGGCCGCTGGTTCGTGCGTGCCTACGGCATCACGCCGGGCGCCTATCAGCAACGCGCCATCGGCACGTTTGGACGCTGAACAAACGTTCAAGACCGTCACCTTGCTCAACCATCACAGTGGGCCCTGACTTTCTACAGGGCCGTGCCATGCTTGCGTTCATCCTCTTTGCCTTCGTTGCCTCGATCACCCCGGGGCCGACCAACCTCATCGTCCTCAGCACCAGCGCCCGACGCGGCTGGCGGCCGTGCCTGCCGATCATTCTCGGCGCGGGGGCGGGTGCCGCGTCGTTGGTTTGGGTGGCCGGCGCTGGCGCCAGTACGCTGATGCTGCCCGGTGTGCGCCCGGTGATCAGTGCGCTGGGGATGGGCTGGATGCTGTGGCTGGCGTGGCAGATTTTCAACGCCCCCGTTACCGCCATCGACCCGGAAGCGGGGGAAACCAAGACTGAACTGGGTTTGATCGGCGCAGCCTTCTTGCAGTGGGTAAACCCCAAATCGTGGTTCATGGCGATTGCCGTGATCAGCGTGTTTACCGCGCAGGGGCAGGGGTTGAATGCGCTGTGTCTGGCGTTCTTTCTGGTGTCGTTGCCGTGCCTCGGCGTCTGGGCGTTGTTGGGGCGTGGGGCGGCGCGCTGGCTGAGCAATCCGGCGCAGTTGCGCTGGCTGAACCGGATTCTGGCGGTGTTGCTGGTGGTGTCATCCGCCGCTGCGTTGCTGCACAACTGAGGCGATGGTTTGAGTGAGATAACAGAGGTTTTTTTCACAAAATTTGCAGGTGAAGTGACGATAATGAGCGGGCAATCTGCAGGGGGTCTTGAGGCTGCGAGGGCAGGGTGGTGCAATCGGTTCGCCCTGCCATTGCGATGAGACCCTCGCTCACGACAATCACGAGGCACGTTATGACTCGCGACACCGCCGTAACCCGTTATGGAAAACTCTCAATCACCCTGCACTGGCTAATGCTGGCGCTGTTCGTCGGCGTTTATGCCTGTGTCGAAATCAAGGGCTACATGCCCAAGGGCAGCGAAGCGCGCGGCCTGCTGATGGGCTTCCACGGCCTGTTCGGCACGAGCATCTTCGTCCTGGTCTGGGTGCGCCTGCTCGGCCGCTTGACCCCGCGCCCGCCGATCACTCCGAAGCCGCCAGCCTGGCAGACCGGCATCTCGCACCTGATGCACCTGGCGTTGTACGTGCTGATGATCGCCACGCCGATCCTCGCCTGGCTGATGCTCGCTGCCGCCGACAAACCGTTCCCGTACTTCGGCTTCCACGTTCCGGCACCGGTCGCCATCGACCCGGACTTCGCCAAACAGCTCAAGTACTGGCATGAAACGCTGGGCAGCGCCGGCTACTGGCTGATCGGCTTGCACGCGGCGGCGGGGCTGTTTCACCACTACTGGGTGCGGGATAACACGCTGGTGCGGATGTTGCCGGGGCGCACGGAATAACCCTGACCTCCTTCAACCCCCAATCCCTGTGGGAGCGAGCTTGCTCGCGAAGGCGTCGTGTCAGCCGGCATCATCACTGACTGACACACTGCCTTCGCGAGCAAGCTCGCTCCCACAGGTTTTTGTGGCGTCTGGCAGGACGGGAAAGTTGCCGCAATCGTACTTCGCGTCCACTCTATGACCTGCCGACAAGGAGCGTCGCCGACCCTCCGTCGTGATCCAAGGGAGCTTGCAGCATGAGCGAAGACAACAAGGTAAAAGGCCCGGCGTCGTACTTCCCCTCCATCGAAAAAAAGTACGGCCAGCCCATCGATCACTGGCTGAACCTGCTCGCCGGCATTACCGACAAGAAACACATGGAACTGGTGGCGTGGCTCAAGGATGAACACGGCATGGGCCACGGCCATGCCAACGCGCTGGTCGCGCACCATTTGGCCGCAGGCAAACAGTGAGGGCAGGGCAGCGATGAACTTCACCCACAGGCCAGTGACGGCCGACGACGTCAAAACCCTGTGCGGCTTTCCGCAGGGCGTTCAAGAGTTGTACTTCATGTTCCCGAAAGCGCAGTACCCGCTGACGGAAGAACAAATGCACACCGCGATCAGCCAGCGCTTCGACTCCACGGCATTTCTGGCCAACGGCGAATTCGTCGGCTTCGCCAACTTCTACCGCGCTGAGCACGAGGGCGTCTGCTGCATCGGCAACGTCATCGTCGCGCCTTACGCCCGTGGCCAGGGCGTCGCGCGCTACATCGTCGAAACCATGACTGCGGTCGGCTTTGAAAAGTATCAGGCCAGGGAAGTGCAGCTGTCCTGTTTCAACGAAAACACGGCGGGGTTGCTGCTCTACCCGAAACTCGGCTTCGTGCCGTTCTCCATCGAAGAGCGTGCTGCGCCGGGTGGCAGGCGTGTGGCGCTGATCAACATGACGCGCGGTCGAGGCCAGAGTTCGAACTTGTAGCCGCGGCACCATACGGTCGATTCAGAAGCTTCCAGTCGCCAGAGGTGTGGGACTAAAATCCATGGTTACTTGATTGTTGGGGGCTGTTTGCCAGGTCGCGTCGCTGGGATTGCTGTCACTGCGGACGATACATTTCCACTCCACGACATCACCGGGTTTTGCGTTACTGAATTTTATCTTTCCGGACCAAGAGGGGGAGGGGGACGGCGTGAGTCGAACCGCTCTGGCCGGGTCCCAATTCCCTAACTCCGGCCGATCACCCACCGCATAGACGCTATAGCCTTGTGTCGTGACGCCGTTATCACAGCGGAAATTCGCCTCAAGCGAAATATACGTCCAGGTGGCACCGGCATAGCCAATAATTGGCTGCAAGGCCAGCAGCAGAGCACTCAGTGGCAACAAGTATCGAATGCGGCCCATGATCAGTTCCTCAGTTTTCCTACAGTCGGGCCAGCTTAGCCCTGCGAAAACTGTAAGAGACCTGTAAGAACTGACAGTCCGTCAGACTCCTTTGCGATACCGTCACTGGCGCCTTATTCCCACAGGCACCCGAGCCGTGCGCGGAACCTGTGGGAGCTAGCCTGCTAGCGATGGCGCCCGCCCAACCGCCACATAACCTGCTGAATCACCAAGGTCTCGACCATGCCAAACACCACAACACGCCTGACCTACCGACGCCCACAACAAGCAGACCTGCCCACCGTTTTCGCGATTTTCGGCGACCCGCAAACCAACCTGTTCAACCCCGCCGGCCCCATGACCGACGTCGCCCAGGCCGGAGCACTGCTGGATCGCTGGCTGCAACACTGGGAAACCCACGGCTACGGATGGTGGGCAATCAGCAGCGCACAAGCCCCTGGGCAGATCCTCGGATTCGCCGGCATCGCCGCCCATGACTACCTGGGCAAACAGGTCATCAACCTCGGCTATCGCTTCGCCGTCGAAGCGTGGGGCCACGGCTATGCGACAGAGGCCGCACAAAATGCGCTGACCCACGCCTTCAATCATCTCGGCTTGCCCGAGGTATTCGGTCTGGTCAGGCCTGACCACACCGCCTCAATCCGCGTCCTGGAAAAGATAGGCATGTGCCGCTTCGGCGAACTGGACGATGTCCCCGGCAAAGCCCCCAGCCTGGTATTCCGAATCCAGCGAGATGCCCGCTGATTCGACCCACCTCCCTCTGTAGGAGTGAGCCTGCTCGCGATGACGCCAGTCCAGCCCCCACCAATCTCAATCCAGCCAAAAAACCCTGTGGGAGCGGGCTTGCCCGCGAAGACGTCTGCCCAATCACCCCATCAACCACTGACCGAAATAAACAGAAAAATCACCCACGTTTAAACGAAGCCTCACGTAACCACCCAAGCCCTACAACGCCTTGCGCCATCGCCTACGAGTACGCCAGAATCCGCCGGCTTGTGCGTCTAGGGCGCGGGTTCTATCGTCTGTCGGTCACTGAAAAACAGTGATCGGGTTTGGTAGCCCTGAGTTCTCGTAGATTGCATAAGCATCATGATCTGCAGTGTCTGTCCGACACGGCTTTATGGTGGTCATGCACAGGGCGTCTTCGGGCGCGCCGGTTTTCTACGTCCCGGTCTACCAACCTGCGCATGGCCGCCACCCTCGTTTGGTAGCGAGAGTGATGGCTCCCTTTTTTGACGTAGGAGCTTCACCATGATCAAACCAACACCCAACCCGCCAGAAACCGACCTCGCATCGCCCTACGAATCCCTCGATTCCAAAAAACTCCACGAAGCCGCCGAACGCGCCCTCGACCATTACCTGTCCCCGGCCACCCAAATCATGGCCAGCCCGCACAAACCCGAACCCATGTACCTCGCCAACCCGAAGTGCGACACCGAATCCCTGCTCGCCAACGCCAGCGAAACCCTCGGTTCCGCCAGCGAAATGCTCAACAACTTCGCCGCCATGCTCGACACCTCCCACCGCAAGACCGCACTCTGCATCGCCCAAGTCGTCATGCTCGGCGAACTCGCCGTAAACCAGGCCCTCGACAACGTCGAAATCGCCCACTAGCCATGCTCGTGCGACGAGCCCGAACCCTCGTCGCACCACACGGTCTCAACCGCGCTGGCACAGGGCCACGCCTTGCGCCCCCAAGCCTCGGCTGGCACCCTTCGGCCCGTTCTTCAAGGATCAGAACAAGGAATCAAGGATTGAGTGGCTACGTTCCCAACCCCCCGAAAAACTTCCGCTACGAAGAAGCCAAACCCGTCGATATTCATGCCCAGCGTTGGGCGGAGTATGAGAAGCATGGGAAAGAGCCTGCGCGCGAGCCTGAGAAAATCGGCATTGCGTTGAGGATTGGGGTTTTCTTTGATGGTACTGGTAACAATGCGAATAACACGGCAGCAGGGTTGCTGTGTGGTGCGCAGCATCCGATTGCGCCGCAGGATATTCCTGCGAGTTGCATGCCTTACATGAGTGATCCGGATAGCAGTTATGGGGCCGGCCTCACGAATGTTAAAAAACTGCATGATCTGTATAAAAAGACTGAAAAAGCGGAGGGCTCAGGGGCCTTCAAATGCATTTCACGTCCCATCTATGTTGACGGAATAGGCACCGTCAGCAATAAAAAAGACAGCACGGTGGGCGCTGGCACGGGGCGAGGTGATACCGGTGTTGCAGCGCGTGTGCAGGCGTCTTTCGCGCAAATCAAACAAACCATTGATGAGGCCCTGCAAGATAGTCCCGGCAGTGAAATAGTGTCGCTGACTTTTGATACGTTTGGCTTCAGCCGTGGCGCCGCAGCTGCCCGGCACTTTTCCAATGAAATCGTGCGAGGCAAGCAGGGTCCACTAGGGAATTTGCTGAACATCTACGCCCGAGATTTCAGCCGAAATTTTGATAGCCAATACGGAAACGGTATCAAGATGGGATTTATAGGCCTGTTCGACACAGTGCCATCCATTGCCGGCTTCACCAATCTTGGTCAAGTGACAAGTCCTATTGCTCCCGGTGTGAAGCTTTACCTGGACCGCAGGTTCTTCAAAGATGTTGTCCATCTCGTTGCTCGCGATGAGTGCCGAGTGAATTTCGCGCTCAGCCGTGTTAAGCCCGACCATCCGGAGTACACCCTTCCCGGCGTTCATTCGGATATCGGTGGAAGCTACCTCGATGAAGTCGAGGAATGCGTGCTGGTCAGCCCCATGCAAGCCCTTGATGTCTCTGTCCAAACTGACGTCGCGACTACGTCGATCTACCGGGATGCTGCACGCCTGAAAAGTCAGTGGGTTGCCAAAGGGTGGCCTGAGCATCTTCTGGAAGTTGTGACACCCACCGCGCTCGTGCTCCCGAGGGACAACCAAGATCGACTGGCTCCTAGAGAAAAACGCGTGTACGCCGCGCTGCAGCTCAAAAGGCCAGTCAGCGGTAAGCTTTCACTGGTTTACTTGAGAGTCATGTATCAACTGGCAAAGGAAAAGGGTGTCCAGTTCATCGACATGCCAGAAAACGATGAGTACGCGGTTCCGCAAGAACTACAAGCCTTGTGTGATCGTTTTGTTGCCGGTGATTACAAAACCACTGATGAGGAAGAAACACTGCTTAAGCTCAAATACATCCACACCTCTGCAAACTGGAATCACCCCCTCGGAAGAAATGACGGCAGTGGCATTGAGGCCGTTTACATCAACGCTCCGGCGGCAGACGCAATTCGCGTACAACACCCACACGTACCTGATTGGAAGCTTTGGTAATGAGAGCATTGATTGTTCTGCTGGGCATTTTTCTGTTGGCAGGTTGCCAGACGGGCGCAGCCGAAAGTGGCGAAAGTGACCCTAAATCTCCTTGGTGGCAGTTAGGGTTTGTAGAGCCGGACTACATGAAGGTTTGGGTAGAAGACAGCTCAGTCCTGGACATCAAAAATAGAACGTTTTTCAAGGCGGGCGGAAGCACCGCTGCCGGAGGTGAACCAGAAGATGGCACAGAGTCAGCCCGTGGTTGGGGCACGGTCAGTGGTTCTGGTATTCCGGTAACCGGTGCCGATCTTCCCAAACTCATCTTTGTTCGTTGGCAGTCCATATCAGAGCAGAAAACCTACAAAGGTTTTATTGAAATTCCAGAATCAGCGAGGCAATTGATGGTGGATTCAACGCACCAGCGCTGCCCGGAAACTCCTGAAAGGACCGCTCGGTACATGGCTTCGCTTTACGTGGGGCTCGCCCCGGGTGGGGTACTTCAAGCATGGGTCAGAGACTCATGTCACCGACCGATCCAAGTCGCTCATGCCCAAGGCGAACTTGAACCGCTAGGCCCGGAGCAGGGGAAGCACGGCGGGCGCTATGCCTATCCAGTCAGTGAAAAGTCCAAGCGATATATCGAGAAATTCGGCATTCCTTACGGGAGTTGGTAAACGGTAAACCAATGAAGCTAAGCATTGTGGCGGTATGCGTGTTGTTACTAAGCGGCTGCCAGTCTGCCTCTCCGCTTTCCGTAAAAAACGACCCGAAAGCCGATTCGTGGGAGCTTGCGTTCACCGAACCCTATTACATGAAGGTCTGGGTTGAGGACAGTGCCGTCGAAGACATAAACGGCAAGCTATTCACGCGCACGGGAGAAGGCACAGCCGCTGGTGGTGAACCAGAGAATGGCAAAGAGTCCGCGCGCGGTTGGCATGCGGTAGGCGCGGCTGCGAAACCAGTGATTGGCGCTGGCTTGCCCAAACGCATTTACGTGCGCTGGCAATCCATCGTCGAGCCGCAGACCTATAAGGTTTGGGTGGATGTGCCTGAAGAGGCGAGGCAGCTGATGGCGCAATCGGTCAGTCAGCGGTGCCCGGAAACACCCGAGGAACAGGCCAGCTACAGCGCATCTATTTATCTGGGATTGGCTCCAGGGGGCGTTGTACAAGTTTTTGTTCGAGACGAGTGCCATCGCCCAGTGAAAGTCGCTAGAACAAAGGCAGAGGTTGAACCGCTAGGGCCTAATCAAGGTAAGAACCAAGGGCGCTATGCGTATCCCGTCAGCGAAAAGTCCAGGCGGTATATCGATAAATTCGGCATACCGTACGGGAGTTGGTAATCCTTAAACCAATGAAACAACTCATTACGATACTTTGCGTTTTGTTGATCTCAGGGTGCCAAGAAACTGATCCACTCTCAGCCAAAAATGACCCGAAGTCCGAATGGTGGGAGCTGGCATTTACTGAGCCGGACTACATGAAGGTCTGGGTTGAAAACAGTTCTGTTCAAGACATTAACGGCAGGATTTTCTACAAAACCGGCGGCGGCACCGCTGCAGGGGGAGAGCCTGAAGATGGAACAGAGTCAGCCCGGGGATGGACTGGCGGGGTTGGCGGCAGCGGGAGGAGGGTGATAGGAGCAGACCTGCCAGTTCGAATCTGGGTCCGTTGGCAATCAATTGTCGAACAGAAAACCTGGCAAGCATGGGTAGATATTCCGGAAGAGGCCAGGCAGTTGATGGTGACGTCCGTCAATCAGCGCTGCCCGCGAACTCCCGATCGGCAAGCAAGATTCATGGCATCGGTTTATCTCGGCCTGGCTCCCGGCGGTATCGTGCAGGTTTGGGTAAGAGACTCATGTCATCACCCAGTCAAGGTCGCGCGAGCACAGGCGGAAATTGAGCCACTGGGGCCGAGCCAAGGTAAGAACGAAGGACGGTACGCCTATCCTGTGAGTGAAAAGGCTAAGCGGTATATCGACAAGTACGGCATTCCATATGGAAGTTGGTAGTCGTGACAAATACTTGAATGGATCATTTGTAATGAAAGCAACGATTGCACTGCTGGGCGCTTTATTGTTGTCCGGCTGCCAAAGCAGTGGCCCAGAAACAGGCGAAAATGACCCTAAATACCCATGGTGGGAATTAGTGTTCGTTCAGCCGAATTACATGAAGGTCTGGGTAGAGGACAGCTCCGTCCAGGACATCAATAACAGAGTCTTCTTTAGAGCTGGCAAGAGCACGGCAGCCAGTGGAGAGCCCGATATCAGCACGGAATCTGCCCGTGGTTGGGGGACTGTGTCGGGGAGCGGGATGCCTGTGACAGGCGCCGATCTTCCAAAACTGATCTTTGTCCGCTGGCAATCCATAACAGAGCAAAAAACCTACAAAGGCTTCATCGAAATTCCGGAAGAGGGCAGGCAACTGATGGTGAAGTCAACACACCAGCGTTGCCCGGAAACACCGGAGAAAACTGCTCGCTTTATGGCGTCACTTTACGTGGGGCTCGCTCCCGGCGGCGTACTCAAAACATGGGTTAGAGATTCATGCCGAAATCCGGTTGAGATTTCTCGCGGTCAAGGGGAGATAGAGCCTCTGGGGCCGGAACAGGGGAAGCATGGTGGTCGTTACGCCTATCCGGTAAGTGAGAAGGCTAAACGCTACGTCGAAAAGTACGGCATTCCGTATGGAAGTTGGTAGGCGACACTTCTCTTGCCTGTCTTTCAGGGCGTTTGTCTTGAGTGAGTCACCTTTTTGACAGCTATCGCGTCAATGCTGAGCTCAACGAAGGTTCGCTTTCGGCCAATAGCTGTCTGTCGTAATCGACCGAAATCGACCCAGAGCGGACGTTGTCACTGCACCCGGCGTCTAGTAGAAAGGTCATCTCCAGTTCCACGTACTGAAACGAATTTATGACTACTGACTATGGTCAACGTGTTTGTAATCGATGCGGCGATTCAATTACTGGTTACTGTCCATCAATTGAAACGCTAGCGATCATCGGGGCTTTCCACGAGAAGGGTGATCAGGCGGTAGTAAATGAGATAGTCCTCCGAGAAAATATTGATCCTAATGTTGTCTGGGAATATTTCCGCCATCGGATGAGGCCTCTTTGCGAGCAAAAAATTGCCCGATGCTCATTCTGCGGAGGGCAGTTGAGGACTTGGCGTGCGCGTCAATGCATGCACTGTTTTAGGGAGTGGCACTGACGCAGGCGATTATCGAGCTGAATTTTCAGATTCTGAACTGCATTCTTCCTACTTCTGACTGACCGCTATGTGGCCGGAAACCGCCGTACCTGGCCTACCGTTTTCGGCCAAAAGCTGTACTTGCACAGCCTAGTGGCAAAACAGCAATTTTTGCGATAAGGCCGACGGAAAATGGCCGCCAGCGGGCCATTCAATGAGGATTCCACGTATGCCCACTTCGCTAACCTTTAGGTACCACAATGAAGTCGTATCGCAAGTTGATTTCAGCAATAGAGGCGTTTGATCGCTGGGAGCAGCCATGGGAGTTTTATGAGTCGGTATCATCTGCACCATCACTCGACACAAATGACCTCGAACAACTGCGGCGTGCCTGGGGTACTGCAATAGAGAGAGAATGGCTTGCGAGCAAGGACTTTGCCGACGGCTGCTCGCTTGCAGACGCTCGTCTTGCGTCGGGATTCCCATGGCTATCGAACAAAGCACGACAGCAGCTTGTCAACGGCGCTTCCTATCAATGGCTGTAACGCTTAACAGCTCGCCGAAGGCTGGATCAGCATTGGTACATCTTGTTCAACAGCCCATTATCTGAATGATAGTCAGGGTCGGTTCCAGCCCTTCGCTACAAGGCAACAACTGGCAGAGATCGGCCAAAAGCGGATATCGGCAAGCTACCGCTGTCGGCCAAAAGCAGTCATCGCGACGCTGCCGTACGATACACGCCTACCGGTAGATCATTAGGGCTTACCCATGCAATTTCATGGTTTCGAATTCGGGCATATTGAGGTTGAGATTCAAAACCGTGCGTATGACCTTCATAACTTCTACCAAGCCAGCACCATTAATTACGACATCGTGGATAGGTCGGCTGTACTTATCTTTACTCGACGGAATGAAGCCTGGGTGCCGCCCGCAGAAGCACGCAAGATTACTATCAGCTTTCTTGAGGTCGATTACTTTTCATCAAGTGGTCGGGATGATTACCCAATCGACGGCGACGATAGTGTTATTCATTTGATCGGAGCCGTGGAGTCCAGCGCAGAGACACAGGCCTTTTACCTGACAGATAACATCCAACCAGATCATCACCTTGTCATATGCTTCGAGTCTGGTCTTACATTACGAATACAGGCCGCTGAAGCACGGTGCAAAATCGATTTTTAAACGGCACAAACTCTGGTGTTCGACGTCAGCTTTGGGTCGAAAAAGGCTGTCTGCAACCGTCCGCATCGGCCGGCAGGGATATCCGTGGGGGCGGCTTTCGGCCATAAGCGGACGTTCGTAAGCGGCCGCTCACGGCCAAAAACTGCCGGTGATGATTGGTAAAATAAACTGCTGGGGCGGAGGTCTTTTTTGCGGGGATAACTATCAGTTAACTCTAGTCGAAACTGAACCATTTATACCCTGCCCAATAAAGAACGATTCAATATTAAAGACAAATTCTCGTTTGATTTTATATTTAACCCCGCCAACATCCTGATAAGTAATCGTACACGATAGCATTGGAAAAACAGTCAACATTTCAGTTTTATTAATTCGCAAAGCACTGTGCACGTAGAGTTCCCAGAGAGTGCTGTAAGCATGCGGAACAGCGATTATTAATGGCTGCCTATCTATAGAAGCGGGCAGTGCAAAATCTAAGATTCTGACTGTTTGCTTGCTCCAAAAATAGACCGTAGCCGGAGCGTGCTCGCCTTCTGAGTAAATACAATTATTCTCAATTCTGTGCTTATTAACTTCTGCACCAAGACTCGCTAGCAAATTTATTTTGTTGACTGCAGAAGCTATAGCGAACGACCAGCAAATTTCTATGTTCTTCGCTGAGCCGAGGCCAATATTATACATTTCCACTGAAATATTTTTTTTGTGGGTCTCCATGTTTAATTTCGCCAGCCGAACTAAATATTTTTTCCACGAAAATTATCTCAGGTCTGTACGAAGACTTTCTGTTTTCGGAGACCTGCATCACCGTGAAAAGGGTTGCAGTTGCAGAAACCGCTGCCGCAACGCTGGAGCACACTGCAGTAAGTTGATCTGTACTCAAGCCGAACATCATTATATTTCCTCTAAATACTTTTCCGCGCGAAAAGAATATTTACTAAAGGCTTGTTTTAAATCATCGCTTTATCAAGCCAAACCATCAAATACGACTCTCGTAGTAGGTATCCATTAAATCTTCATGAGCTGTAATGACGTCATTCAGCTTGAGAACCACTTGCTCTAGAGCTGCTGCTTCCGGCTCGCGCTCCGAGCGGCAGCATATTCTATGAGCAGCATGGCAGAAAAACAGGACCGCATTAGTCGTTAAATAGTACGCCAAAGATAATTTTTCAGCTTTCTGAGCTTTTTGCAATGCTTGCTTTACGTCTAAGTCATTGGGAGATATGTCAATCAATAAGCTGTTGAAAATATCTTCGGAAAATCCATGTATGGAATCGGATGTTGGCGCAAACAGGATGTGATAAAAAGCTTCTAATCCCACGGATCTAAATCGACTGCGAGCATCAGGCCAATGAGGGAAAACTTCGCTGTAATTCAAATTTTTGAATATTCCAGATATATTTTGCATGTGAGAAGAAAAAAATTTAGCTCGCTCGAGATATTTAGCATCTCCTAATGTTTCTGCGTAGTTTAACCAATGAGCTGCCCGCCTACTAGTAGAGGTTAGATACGACTTAATCAGCGACCTCGGCTTCAAAGAGTCCTTATCCTTTGTTACATACATTAGATTTATTGAATTTTCAATTGATACTCGAGCTAAAGATTCAACGGCAGAGTAGCAATTGATCTCTAGGCTTTTCAGCATTCCGTGATTTATGTCGTCGATATTCCCCGCCATCACATAGCACGCTACTTTGGAAATAAATTTATATTCTCCCGTAGCCTTAAGATCAATCGAAGTTAGAATTCTGTAGGCATCTCGTTGACACTCTCTCAAAATTACCAGTTGATCTTTATGTGTTTCGTGTTGTTGTGCGTAATCATTAATGCGCTGCATATCAATCAAAATGTGAAGCTCCTTCCATGGCAATATTCATTCAATTTCACTATGCCCGCCTAAAGTTAGAATGCTTGGGGGGTTGTTTGACAATGTTTTGAGAGTTTCATTGCTCTATGATTCTTGTTAGAGGCGAGGGAAGTTCAGCTAGAACAAATGGAAGCTCGCGGCGTAGCAGTTCTACCAACTCGTGATTTGGAAACTTGCTTGCTGCAATTTTCCAAACTTGACCAGCCTCAATCTGCTCTCCGGCATTCCAGTGTACTCCCCCCAAATTGAACCACGCCAGTTCATGTTCAGGATTTAACTCAATAGATCTTTGATGTGCACTAATTGACTCGCGAAAATTTCTTATTTTTTCGTGAGCGACTGCGACTTGAAACCAGCTCATATCGTCCGGTTGAATTTCTTCAGCTTGTAACAGAAGTATCGGCAAGCTTTCTTCAGGCCGATTAAGAAAATTAAGTGCAGTGCCGAGGCAGTAGCCGTAGTGCCCACCTGCAAGATCGTATGCGATACGATAGCAGCGCTCAGCTTCCTCCCAATTATCTTCTTTTTGAGCCCAATGCCCTAGGCGATCCCATAGATAGGCAACTGGCTCGCCATTTACATGACAGATAGCGGCCTCAAACTCGCGTTTAAATACCGTATAGGTCATACCCGTGTCGGGATCTTCCGACTGTAAATACAGCTTGGTCATCAAAATTTCTCGCACACCGCTGGAACAGTTGGGGTTAGCGTTCAAATATCGACTCCAAAACGGAATGCTTAGCTTTGCATTTTCAATTGAGCAGCGACAAAAGCTAGCCACCTGTTGACTACACCATGGCCAAATCCAAGATTCATTTCCCGCATCGCTCAGGAGCGTATTGATTTCGCGAAAAGCACCACGTCCATCACAGAGATTGAAGAGCGCATTTATACGCCAGCCTGAAATAGAGGAACTTTTACCCAATGCATTTTCGGCGAAAACAATGTTATCAAAATGCTCGAGTGCCTCTGTGTTCTCACCATTTCGCAGGCTATAGAGTCCTAACGCAAAGTGCGCCTCTGGAAGTTGAGGATTATGGCGTAGGGCTTCGCGGTAAAATATAGCAGCTCTAACCTCATCGCCTAATTTTTCATAACTGGTGCCGAGGTTCTTATAACACTCTGCGAATAGTGAGATACTATCATCGCCAACCATGAGTTGAAGAGCATTCTCATATTGCTTCACAGCCTCATCATCCCGCCCAAGTGCCGATAGCGCATTTCCTATTGAGTAGTGGGTACTGCCCGCATGAATTCGACCTTCATTAACTTTGGACGCCAGATAAGAAATGCTATTTTCAAGGCGTTCGGGATGCTTATTGCGTTTAGCCATACCAAGATTAATCTCTGCCATATAGCAGAAAATAATTGCATCATGATCCACAGATAGAACTGACACGAACTTATCAAATGCAGAGCTTATTATTTCGTCCTCGCCACTGTCGTACAACTTAGAAAGTATTTTTTCTGCTTGGGCTCTATCATCTGGAACATACAGACTAGGGCGAGAAGATTTTAAAATCCCTGGTAAATCTTCTGGGCTGGCAACCGTTTGCGCAACTCTAATATCGCGCAGAGACATTGCTCCAGCTTTCGCCAAACCTGCGATTGAATGCAGGTGCGATTCAGTAAGTACTTCTAAAAAATTTACGGTAAGAGTATGTTGCTGCGTCCAGTTTTTACCACTATGTTCGTACTGCCTCATTACCGTATCGGCAGAGCAGAAACGTAACGTAGCAGTTGGAACGTGGTAGCAGACAAATAAAGAGTGGGGCTGCATTAGCAGATAGTTTAGATTGGAACGCTTTATCTCTACACTTACCGAACCATCTAAATTTAGGCTGCCTTCCGCACCTTTAAGTTGAACATGGACCCTAACGTTGGTAGCACTTACGTGATCAATCACCTCTATCTGACAGTCGGTTCCATAGTCCTTTCGATCCTGCGCCTGCAGGATAAAGTCATCCGATAAAGAAAGAAAACTCTGAAAAGCAGCTTCCGCTTTGTTTTCCGTAACATGGTTTTTATGACGCATTGGTAGGTTGTTAAAGTGGTCCATCTTCTAGCCCCTAACCGTTGCGCACTGATATTGGCGTTTGAAAGAGTTGTAGCAGTCCTCTTCATTAATATGCATTGCTAGCTCCTATGTATCTCCTGAAAGACTGCTATTGGCCGAAAGCAGCCCCATCCGTAATTCCCTATCAGTCCAAGTCCCGCCAGATCAACGGATTCTATTACCGGTATCAATCAGCGACGATCTCAAACGCAGCACTCCCCCAAACCTCCCCATTAACCAAAACCCTAACCCCATGCCGCCCCACAAAATGCTTCCGCGTCGTAAAATCCCGAATCACCTGCCGCCTCCCCACAACCACTTCCCCAAACCCAGCCAACCCCACCGTCTTCAACTTGAAAACCTTCCCCGAAACCCCGCCATTCGCCTTCACATAGTCAATCGCATAATCAATCACCAACCGTTGCTCATGCGCCACCGTCGACTTCACCGTAAACGACAACGTAATCGCCTCACCCAACCTCACCACCGCCGGCTCAACCCGCACATCCAGCAACTCAACCTCAGCCTTGGCCCCCGCACCAATCACCGTCAACGCGCGCAGGTCTCCCTGTTTGATCAAACTACGCAACGCATGCTTGGCAATCCACGCCGTGTGTTTGTTCTCTAGTGGCCAGCCTTCAATCGTGTCCAGCACCCATTCCGGATGTTCCTTGGTCACGTCGTTCAGATGGTTCGCCACGGACTTGCGTACGTACAAACTCTCGTCGGCTTTCAACCGGTCAAGGATTCCGGCGGCCAGTTGCGGGTTGGCTTGCACGGGTTCCAGGCGGAATGACCAGGGCAGGCGGGGGCGGGTGCCTTCGCTGGCGAGGCGGCGGACGTGGTGGTTTTGGTCTTGGGGCCAGTCGTGCATGAGTTCCAGCGAGCGTTCGAGGTCGCTGCGCAGGAAGTGGCGGATGGCGAATTCGGAGGAGCCGAAGGTGGTGAAGTATTTGAGTGCTTGCATCGAGGTATCGAAGGCGTGGCCGCCGTAGCTGGCGACGTAGTGCGGCAGGCACATGCTGACGAATCCGCTGTTGAGGCGGGGGGCGAGTTCGCGCAGGACTTCGAGGGAATCTTCGTAGTCCAGCGGCAGTACGGCGTGCAGGCTTTCGCTGACGCGGGCCATGCGTTGCATCACCGACAATTCCGCCAGCCCTTGGTTGGCGTGCTTGAGAAACGCCTTGGCCTTGAACGCCGGGTACACGGCGCTCATTTCGCTGGCGATGTGTTGCAGGCGTTCGGCGTTGAAGATTTCCTTTAACGCCGGGGCGGCGCTGTCGGTGGTGCTCATGGTCAGGTCATCGGGGTGCTGACGAACGCTTCGAGGGTTTCGGCGTACGCGGTGTATTGGGCGATGTGCGGGTAGCGGCGGGTGTCGATCTGGTCGGGGACGACGAGGTCGGTGAAGCTCCAGGCGACGGCGAGGCTGATGCCGGCCTGGGTGAGGGTGCCGTCGGTGGGCAGGCCGGTTTTTTCCAGCTCCTGTTCGAGGGCGGTGAAGGCAGCGGCGAGTTGGCCTTCGACGCGCTCGACCCACGGTTGGTATTGGATGTCGGCCGGACGCAGGTTGCGTTCGTAGTAGAGCTGCACGGCTTTTTCACAGGCGGCGAGGCTGAGGCCGATCAGGCGCAGCGCGTGGGCGCGTTGTTTGAGGTCGGTCGGCAGCAGGCTTTTGCCGCTGGCGGCTTCGAGGTAGTCGAGGATGAGGGTGGAGTCCATCAGGACCACGCCGTCATCGAGGATCAGCGTGGGCGCCTTGACCACCGGGTTGATCTGCTGGAATTGCTCGAAATGGCGGAACACCGAGACCGATTCATGTTCGAGGTCGATGCCGAGGCGTTTGGCGGAGATCGCCACGCGGCGTACATAGGGGGAGTCCAGCATGCCGATCAGTTTCATGACGCGTTCCTTCAAGTCGAACCGGTGGGAAGGCATAACCTAGCCGAGCCTGAGGCAAATGTCAGTCGTCAAAACCGGCTTGTTCGTGAATCTCGTCCACATTCAATTCCAGCCGATACGCCACCGCCACGAACAACGCCTGACATAAACACAACGTCGCGCTCAGCGAACGGAACGCCAGTGCGCTGCCCTCATTGACCAGCAACAGGCTGTTGGCGTTTTTAGCCAAAGGCGAGAGCTGGCTGTCGGTGAGGATCAGGGTGTTGGCCTGTTGCTGGCGGGCGTAGCGCAGGCAGTGTTGGGTTTCCTTGGCATAGGGGGTGAAGCTGATGGCGATCACCAAATCACCGCTACGTACGCTGCGCATCTGCTCGCGATAACTGCCGCCAAGACCAGAAACCAGGTGAATGCGCTTGTGAGTGTGTTGCAAGTTGTAAACGAGGTAGTCGGCGACGGCGAAGGAGCGGCGCACGCCGACGACATAGATGTTGTCGGCGTTGACGATCAGGTCGACGGCTTTCTCGAACGCGACGTCGTCGAGTTCGCGGCCCAGGCGTTCGATGCCGGAGCGGGTGGCGTCGATGCATTCGCGGGCGAGGTCGCCGTCGCTGGCTGGCTGCGACTGGTTGGCGATCATGCTGCGGATGCGTTGCTGGTAGTTCTGCACTGGCGAGGCTTTATGGGTGTAGGCGCTGCGGAACAGCGCCTGCATTTGGCTGAAGCCGCTGAAGCCGAAGCGCTGCGAGAAGCGCACGATGGCGGACGGATGCACTTCGCATTCCCGCGCAATGTCGCTGATGCGATCGACCATGATCCGGTCGCTTTGCTGGCTCATGTAGGTGGCGATGCGCTTGAGTTGGCGCGGCAGGGTGTCGTATTCGTCGGTGATCAGTTGCAGCAGACGCTCGGCATTGATCGGGGGGCTGGCGAGAGGGCGCTCGTCGTTGGCCGGCAGATCGGGGCGGGGCATAAGTTATCCTTCGGGCTGATCAAATCACACTGTGGCGAGGGAGCTTGCTCCCGCTGGACTGCGAAGCAGGCCCACTGCTTTTTAAAGTTGAAGAGCAAGGGCCGCTTCGCGCCCCAGCGGGAGCGAGCTCCCTCGCCACAGTTATTTGCGGTGTGCCTGATGATAGGCGGGGTGCGGACAGTTGGCAGGGGAGATTTTCGGCGCCTGCGCAGCTGAAACGATGCACTGCACGGGCGGCATGGCTGAAAAAAATGCGACCAACTGCCGCCCGGTTAGCCGTTTGTCTTCTATATACAGCCGCTCGACTGAATTTCTTGCTATAAACGCACTCCGATGACCGCCATGAAGCCTGTGTCAGAGCTGTTTACGGCTGTTGTCGGACAAATTCCCGGTATTTACAGTTGCTGAGGCCTCAAACGGGCCTTAGACTGCCGCCCCTTCGTAAATTGAGTGCCGGGTGGCGTTTGCAATAAACGATGCCTTTTCGTCGACCGGACACGGTTCGCCGGAACGCTCCCTATTTCGCCTTAATGCACGTTTTTTTATAGAGATATCAATGACAAAGGACAAGTTGCTGGCGATGCCGGCAGATGACTACATGAATGCCGAGCAACACGCTTTCTTCACTGAGCTGTTGCAGAACATGAAAGTCGAAACCCACGAGCGCATTGAGCAAAACCGTATCGCCATCGAAAGCCTGGACACTCCGGCCGACCCGGCGGACGCGGCTTCGGTTGAAGAAGAGCGCACTTGGCTGGTGAACGCGATCGATCGCGACCAGCGCATGCTGCCGCAACTGGAACAAGCCCTTGAGCGCATCAAGGAAGACAGCTTTGGCTGGTGCGACGACAGCGGCGAGGCCATCGGCCTGAAACGTCTGCTGATCAGCCCGACCACCAAGTACTGCATCGAAGCTCAAGAGCGTCACGAGCAGATCGACAAGCACCAGCGTCAGGCCTGATTCCATGGCTGCCCCCTGAATGGGGGGCGCCTGCAAAAGATCGCAGCCTTCGGCAGCTCCTACACGAGCTGACGGGGCTGCGATCTTTGCATTTGTTCGTCTGCGATATTTCGCGCGCCGTTCCTTTGACCTGCTGCAGACCCCACGACTAACGGACCATGGATAATGGCGTTCTAGTGGCGTTTAATGCAGCCACAACAATGAGAACAAGCGTGGGGTGTTGATATGACGAGAGATGGATCTCTGGTTGGGGCTATGCCCGCACCAGTGCTGTTGCCGAAAAACCGCTGGATCGCTCCGACCCTGCAAAGCATCGCCCTGATGCTGTTGCTCGCCGGCATGACGCTGGGTGGATGGTCGCTGTACATCGGCATGCCGCTGGCGGTGCTGCTTGTCTGGCTGCCGCGCCTGCGCTCGCGTGCCGTCGCCGATGTTGTGCCTGCCGAGACCGGTAGCGCGATTTCCGAACTCACCCGCGATCTTTCCCACACCACCAGTCATAACGCGCTGTCAGCCGCCGGCGTGGCGTTTTCCGTCAAGCAACTGGCGAGCAAACTTGAATCGCAACTCGATGCGGCGGCGCAGATTGTCAACAACGCCGAAGTGATGATCGCCACCGAACACGCCACCTCACAGCTCAGCCGTGAAGCGCTGGAGGCTGCCAGCGAAGCGCATCACAGCAGCGCAGCCGGGCGCACTGAACTGGTGGATTCGATTGCGCGTATGCATCAACTCAGTCAGCGCGCCAATGCCAGCCGTGAGTTGATCGAAGCCCTGAGTCTGCGCAGCGATGACATTCAGCGCGTAACCCTGGTGATTCAGTCCATCGCCAGCCAGACCAATCTGCTGGCGTTGAACGCTGCGATTGAAGCAGCGCGGGCTGGCGAGCATGGTCGCGGTTTCGCAGTGGTGGCGGATGAGGTGCGTGGTCTGGCGGCCCGGACGGCCTCGGCGACCGGCGAAGTCGGGGAGATGGTCGCCGATATTCAGCAACGCACGGCGCAAGTGGTGGAGCAGATCCGCGAGCTGTCCAGCGATTTGCAGACCGGTGTCGAACAAGTTGAAAACACCGGCCAGCATTTGGAAAACATCGCGCGGCTGGCGGCCGGGGTGGAAACCCAGGTCGGTGAAATCGCCCGTGGCGCAGAAACCAACCGTGAGCAGCTCGACAGTCTGTTCAAGGCCATTGAGCAGATGCGCAGTGATCTGGCGATCAGCGATCAACAGACCCGGCGCCTGGCCGAGGCCGCCGTACAGATGGAAGGCCAGGCGGAAACCATCAGCGAGCGTCTGGCCGAAGTTGGTCTGGATGACTATCACCAGCGCGTCTATGACCTGGCGCGTGAGGGCGCGAGTCAGATTGCGGCGCGGTTCGAGGCGGACGTCGATCAGGGGCGGATCAGCCTCGATGATCTGTTCGACCGTCAGTATCAGCCGATTCCCGGCCCGCAACCGGCGAAGTTTCAGACTCGTTTTGATCGCTATACCGATCAGGTGCTGCCGGCGATTCAGGAGCCGTTGCTGCCACGCCACGAGGGCTTGGTGTTCGCCATCGCCTGCACGCAGCAGGGTTATGTGCCGACGCACAACCTGGCGTTCAGTCAGCCGTTGACTGGCGACGTGCAGGTGGACGCGGTGGGCAACCGCACCAAACGCAAGTTCGCCGATCGCACCGGGATTCGCTGCGGCAGCCATCAACAAGCGGTGTTGCTGCAGACTTACACCCGTGACACCGGGGAGCTGATGCACGACTTGTCGGTGCCGATCATGGTCAAGGGCCGGCATTGGGGCGGTCTGCGCCTGGGATATAAGCCGGAGAGTCCGCGCTGATCGATTGTTACCGCTCGTGCAATGAATCTGTGCACGGGCGTTGCTGTTTCCTCTGCGACGAAGTCACTAACATTGCTATTAGTTAGGTAGCTAATGAAGTCGAGAGGTCAGTATGTGCAGAGTCGATGTCGCAGTGATGATTGGCAGTGGTGTGCCCGCCGGATTGCGCGCGATGGGCCGCAGCGTCTGCTGGGTGGTGTTGCTCAACGGTGAGCGGCGTGGCACCGCGTTCGCCAGTCGCGACGAGGCGGAGGAGTGCAAGGCTGCCTGGCTCGCGCAACTGATGGCCGAGCCTGGCGACAGCCTGCACTGACATGTATTAACGGCCGTCGTGCAGGCGTACGTTCAATTCATCGACCATCACCGCTTCTTCGCCGTCGGCGCGCAGCCATTCCTTCAGAAGCTGCGCCTGTTGCGGCGTCCAGAAGTCGGCATCGATCAACTTGGTGTTGGCGTCCAGCGGATGCGCTTCAATGAAATCGTCGATTGCTCCGTCTTCCGATGGCAGGCCCAGTTGGTCGAACAGGGTTTTCAGATCATATGCTGGCAGTTCCATCGTGTACTCCTTTTGCGTGTGCCGGAATGGCGCTGTCGCTTGCTCTTTATCTGAGGCAGCCGTTGGACAAGAGTTCGATTCGTGATTCAAGCGAGCGGGCGAGGGCGCACGCTTCGTTATGGTCTTCGCGGAAACCTCTTACACGTCCGGTAGACGATTCCTTGATATGAAAGAACGCGTTACCCGCCGGTACTACCTGAAATCGCGGCGCGTAAGCGCTTTGTGCGTAGGGGGCAAGGTCCGGTAAGTCAGCGCCTTGCAGCACGAAAGGTTGATCGATGCCGGGGTTGGAAGGCTGGGCAAAGTGAGTCAGAGTGCACATATGAAGTCCTTTTCATGGGGTAGCCGACGGTTACAGGTCGGTTTGGGTAGTCGGAAGGAGCATCGCTGCTCTAGAATCGCCAGTGCCTGTTGGCGACAGGTGTCTATCTAAAGCAATTTTTTACCGGTGATATGTCGGAAAAAGGCTTTTTTTCGTCAGCTTTTTCCCTAAAGTTTGTAGTCCGTCTTCACTACGCTTAAGTGAGGACTTTTCCTTCAAGGCCTGGCGAACGTCGAGCCAAGTTTCTCGCGTGACTTTCCAGTAGTCTTGCGAACTCGCGATGAATGGGCGTTCTGCTTGTTTCAGGTTTACTGAAGTCATTCGGTAACAGCATCGGCCTGGCCGTTTTTTTTGCCGTGCGTGTTTTGGCGCAGGGTACTTTTCAGATGTGGGGATGTTTCTTTGGCAGTCAGTAATCTCGATATGCATGCTTTGTTCGTGTTGGGTGATTTGCGTGCAAAGCTGGTCAAGCAGTTTCAATCGCGTTTTGTTTACATCACCGAACAGAACGCCGAAGGCATTTATGTGGCCGAGATCGACACCGAAAGTGCGTTGGTAGTCGATGACAAACCGGGGCTCAAGCTCAAGGTCGGCGATCATTTCAGCGCTGCCGTTCTGCCCAGCCGTGAAGGCGGCAAGATGGATATTCGCTTTCGCGAAATCAAACTGACGGTGTATGGCCTGGGCGACTATGCCTTTGTCGATACCGCGGACGGTCACGCGATCCTGTTCAAGGAAGGCCATAGCGTGGTGACGGTGTTTGCCGCGCATCAGCAATTGCAGGAAGGCCTGACCAAGACCCTGAAAGCCGTGACCGGTAAAGCGGCGAAGTGGCGCAAGGGCGAACTGATCACGTTCAAGGCCAGCGAGTGAGCGGTGGTGTGAGTCGTGCCGACTTCCATTCGCAGAACCTCGATCGCGCGCGTGAAGAGGCCTTGCGGCTGTTTCACGCCAAAGCCGAGTTGCAGGGCGCGTGGCTGAACTGGGTGGCAGCGCAGATCTACACCTTGCGGCCTGCGGAATACGCCAGCATGGTCAGACGCGAGCTGCAAAGCTTGCAGGAAAAGTCTGAAACGTAACCTCGTCGGGAACCGGTCCCGGAAAAAGCAGGAACCTCGGCTACAGTCAGTTGACTGAGTATTCAGAGGCTTGCGGTCTTCTGCCAGGCCATCCTGCTATTGCTGAGAACAGCGCGAGGTGCAAAAGCATGAAAGGATTTCGACGGTTACTGGCCGCCAGCGTGGTCTCGTTCGGTGTGCTGGCATTGGCGCAACCGGTAACGGCGGCGCAGACGCCCATCCATTTTGCCGACCTGAACTGGGAAAGCGGCAGCCTGATCACCGATGTTCTGCGGATCATCGTCGAGAAGGGCTATGGCCTGCCGACCGATACGCTGCCGGGCACCACCATCACCCTGGAAACCGCCCTGGCCAACAATGACATTCAGGTCATTGGCGAAGAGTGGGCCGGGCGCAGTCCGGTGTGGGTCAAGGCCGAAGCCGAGGGCAAGGTCGCCAGCCTGGGGGATACGGTCAAGGGTGCCACTGAAGGCTGGTGGGTGCCGGAATACGTGATCAAGGGCGATCCGGCCAAGGGCATCAAACCCATGGCCCCGGACTTGCGCAGTGTCAATGACCTGAAGAAATACAAGGACGTGTTCGCTGATCCCGAGAACCCGAGCAAAGGGCGTTTCCTCAACAGCCCGATCGGCTGGACCTCGGAAGTGGTGAACAAACAGAAGTTGACCGCTTACGGCCTGCAGGATGACTACACCAATTTCCGCAGCGGATCGGGTGCGGCGCTGGACGCTGAAATCACCTCATCGATTCGTCGAGGCAAACCGGTGCTGTTCTATTACTGGTCGCCAACGCCGCTGCTGGGCAAATTCAAACTGGTGCAGCTGGAGGAGCCGCCGTTCGATGCCGAGGCGTGGAAGACGTTGACCGATGCCGACAACCCGAATCCGAAACCGACCCGTTCGCTGGCGTCGAAGCTGTCGATCGGGGTCTCTGCACCGTTCCAGAAAGAGTATCCGCAGATCGCGGCTTTCTTCAGCAAGGTGGATTTACCTATCGAGCCGCTGAACAAGGCGCTGGCCGAGATGAGCGAGAAGCACACCGCGCCACGCCAGGCGGCGGAAGCGTTCATGAAGGCGCATCCGGAGGTGTGGCAGGCGTGGGTGCCGAAGGATGTGGCGGAGAAGGTGGCGGCTGATCTGAAGTAGGTGACGAGTCCGCTGGCCTCTTCGCGAGCAAGCCCGCTCCCACAGGAAGACGCGTTCCAATTGTGGGAGCGGGCTTGCTCGCGAAGCTTTTACGCTTTTAAAACTTCGTCTGCACCGCCAATTCAAAGGTACGCGGTGTGCCCAGATAGTACGCCGGCGAAACATGCGCAAACTCGGCATACACCTCATTGGTCAGGTTACGCACCCGACCAGTGACGGTGGTGTGCGAGTCGACCTTGTAGCTGAGGAAACTGCCGAACAGCGTGTACGACGGCACGGTCATGGTGTTCGCCGTATCCGCATACACCGAGGCCACATACCGTGCATCGACCCCACCTTGCCATTGCGGCGAAAAATCATAAGTCAGCCATAGATTGCCGACCCGATCCGGAACGTTGGTTGGCGTGTTGCCCTTGCGCGACACCACTACGCCGGCGGCATTCTTTTCGGTGAAGTCGTCGTATTGCGCATCGACCCAGGCGAAGTTGCCTTCGGCCAACAGCTTGTCGGTGATCCGCAGGGAGCTGGCGATTTCGATGCCTTTCGAGGTTTGCTGACCCACCGGGATGCTGCTGGTCGGGTCCAGCGGATCGGTCACGGCGAAGTCTTTGCGCTCGATGGTGTACGCGGCCACCGTCGCCGAGCCACGGCCGTCCAGGTAGTCGAACTTGCTGCCGATTTCCCACTGTTTGCCCGTTGAAACATCGAAGTCTTGAGTACCGTTCGGCTGCTCGGCGGCGGTGCTGTATTGCACGTAGACGTTGGCCGCTGGAATGAACTGGTAGGTCAGGCCGACGCGCCCGGTGACCGGCTCCCAACTGCGTTTGAGGTGCTTCGGATTGGCGGCCGTCACGGTGCGATGGTTGGTCACGTCGAGGTCGATGTCGTCGTAACGCAGGCCGCTGAGCAACGCCAGTTTATCGGTCAGTGCCAAGCGGTTTTCCACGAACAGCGCTTTGGTGGTGACCTCGTTGGTCTTGTCGCTGATCAGCGCCGGGTTGGTGCCGGGAATGTCGTAGAAGTGCCCAGGCCGGTAGTGGTTCGGATCGACCGTGCTCGCGCCTTTGATATTCAGTGGCGAGTTGGTGGTCTGGTTGACCTTGTACTCGAAACCGCCGGACCAGGTGGTGTCGAGGCCGAACAGGGTGTTGTCGTGGCGCAGTTCGAACTGGTTGCCGTTCTGCTCGCCCTGATGCCGTACTTGATAGGCGGTGGAGCGGTTCACCGCGCTGTTGTCGGCGTTGTACTGGTAGGTCTCGAGATTGCGGTAATCGCGCTGGCTGTCGAGGTGATACAGCGTGTTGCGCAGGGTGGTGCTGTCGTTGATCCGGTAGTCGATGATCGAGCGCACCCAGATCGTGCGCTGTTCGTAGCGCCCGTCCTCGACGTTGTAGTTGTTGAAGCGGTTGTGTTTGTCGATCTTCAACTCGCCGGCCTTGGGGTTGAGCACCGGCGTGCCCCAGTAGGGGCTGTCTTCGTGTTCGTCCTGATATTCCAGGGCCAGGGTGTGCGACAGATCTGGCGTGAGGTCGCTGAGCAACGAGAACGCTACGCTCCAGGCATCGCGTTCCTGCCGGTCGATGTAGCCGTTGCTGGTGTTGTGGCTGACATCGAGCCGCGCGTAGTGCTGCACGTCGGCGCTTGGGTCGGTCAGCGCGTGATTGAGGCCGAACGCGGTTTCGGTGGTGTCGTAACTGCCGTAGCTGACGCGACCTTCAGCGGCTTGTTCGTCGCGAGTTGCCAGTTTGGTCACGTAGTTCAGCGAACCTCCCACCGAGCCTGCGCCGTTGATCAGTGACGAAGGCCCGCCCACCAGCTCGACCCGATCATAGATCCACGAATCCACCGGCCGGGCGAGACCACCAGAGACGGTGACGCCGTTGAACATCTGGGTGATCTGGCTGCTGGTAAAGCCGCGGTAGGAGACGAATCCGCCAAAGCCTGGCGGCGCGCTGGCATTGACCCCGGGCAGGGTATTGGCGGCGTCCTGGAAGTTTTGCGCGCCGTGACGTTCGATGTCGTTGCGGTTGGCGACGGCCACCGAGGCCGGCGTGTCGCGCACGCTCAAGCCGAGGCGCGAGGCCATGCCGCTGGATTGATCGAGGCTCAGGCCCGGTTCGCTGGTGGATTCGCCGTCGATGGTGATCGGCGCCAGGTCCACGGTGGATTGCGCCCAGGCGTTAAGGGACAGGCAGCCGCACAGGCTCGCCAGCAGAGGAATATGTTTCATCGTTGAATCCTGAATGCTTGTCTAGGAGTCAGCGCACAGGCGAACGCCGCGCGTTGGCGCAGTGGGCTGAACAATCAAAAGGGCGAAGACACTCAGGCGAGCGGTGGGGCGCGAGGGTTGGCCGAAGGCCAGGTGAAGCGGGCAGGGAGGTCGGCGCTGACGATGGGTGCCAGCGGCGGGCTGTGTTGCTCGGGCAGAACCGCGAGGGTCAGGCTGGAGTTGAATGCCGGGCCCATGCCGCCGCCGACCGAGCACAGCGGACAGCCGAACGCCTTGGACAGGGTCGGCAGTTGCTCTTCGGTGGGATTGCTGGCCAGCGGCGCCTGAGTGGCCGGGTCGACCGCACAGAACTGGCCGCCGATACCGTTGAGCTGCATCCCGACCATTTGCCCGTGACCGATGCTGCAGGCGAACACGTTGAACAGGACGCAGCAATAGAGCATCCAGGCCAGCAGTGAGCGATCGGAACGGGTGAATTTCATGGGGCGGCACTTTACCGTACCGCCGATCGGTCGTGCACTTCAAAAAATGCCAACTAGGATGTTTTGTTCAAATCCCTGGAAAGGATTCTCGACCATGACCTTTGTGTTGGCTCAATGGCTGGTGACGATATTTGCAGTGATCGCCCTGGTACATGTGTATTGGGCGCTGGGTGGACAATGGGCGGCGGTAGCGGCGGTACCGCAAGTGCCGGTGCAAGGTCTGGTGGCAACGGTGCGACCGGCGTTCAAACCGTCAGGCTGGATTACCTTGGTGGTGGCCGCAGCATTATTGGCGATTGCCGCGCTGGTATGCATGCGGGTCGGCTGGGGCATGCCGGCGGTGCACCACAAGGCGTTGCAATGGGTGATCAGTGCGATTGCATTGTTGATGTTTGCCCGGGCGATCGGTGATTCGAATCTGGTGGGGTTTTTCAAAGAGGTGAAGGGTTCGCGGTTTGCGCGACTGGATACCTGGGTGTATTCGCCGCTTTGTCTGGTGTTGGGGGCGGGGTTGTTGGCGGTGGCTTGGGTCTGACCCGGCTCATGGGTTGGCAGTACCGGCCTCTTCGCGAGCAAGCCCGCTCCCACAGGGGAAATGCATTCCAAATGTGGGAGCGGGCTTGCTCGCGAAGAGGCCCGCTCAGACACCATAGGTGTAGAAACTAACTACCACTCTCGGTCCTGCGACTACTCACCTCAGCCGGCACATCATCCCCGGCCATGCGCTTGCGGAACAGCGCCGCCCGCGCCAGCAGCAGCGTGGTCACCGGTACGGTAATCGCCAGCAGAATCGGAATCAGCCACGCGTGCAGCACGGGCCCGGACTTGAGCACCGAGAAGCAGATGATCGATGCCAGCGCCACACACCAGGCGCCCAGCGTCGATGCCAGCGCCGGTGGGTGCATGCGCTGGAAGTAATCCTTCATGCGCAGCAATCCGGTAGCGCCAATCAGCGCAAACACTCCGCCGAGCACCAGCAGGATCGCCACCGGAATCTCGACCCACAGCGACAATTCAGCATTCATTCGATCACCTCGCCACGCAGCAGGAATTTCGCCAGGGCAAACGAGCCGACGAAGCCGAACAGCGCGATCAGCAGCGCCGCTTCGAAGTAAGTGTCACTGGAATAACGAATGCCCAACGTCAGCATCATCAGCATGGCGACGATGTACAGGTAATCCAGAGCGAGTACCCGATCCTGTGCCGAAGGCCCCTTGAACAGGCGAATCAAGGTCAGGACCATCGCCAGCGAGAATAGAAACAGCGTCAGCAGAATCGCGTTCGACAGCAGCGGGCTCATTCGAAAATCTCCATCAACGGCTGCTCGTAGGCAGTCTTGAAGTGGTGGATGAAGTGCGCCTCGTCATCCAGATCCCAAACGTGCAGCAGCAGGATGCTGCGATCCAGCGCCAGCTCCGACCACACGGTGCCGGGCACCACGGTGCAGATCATCGCCAGAGCGGCCAGACCGTGGGCGTCGCGCAGGTCCAGCGGCACTTTGACGAAGCGCGAACGCGGCGGTCGGCGACCGGCGTTGAGCACGCCCCAGGCGACGATCAGGTTGGAGAGGATCACGTCACGACCGACCAGCAGGAACAGGCGCAGGATCTTCAGCGGGCGGCGAATGCGTACCTGTTTCGGACGCAGCTTGCGCATCATCAGCGGTGCCGCGAACCCCAGTATTGCACCGAGCAGCAGATTGCCCGGGCTGACAGACAGGTTCAGCGTGAGCCACAAGGCCCACAGTGCCAGTGACAGCCACGGCGCGGGAAATATACGCTTCATGGTTGCACCTCCAGCATCGCCGCCTTGGCTTCAGGGCTTGGCACGGCGCGAGTGCCGAGCACCGCCATCACGTATTGCTGCGGATTGTTCAAGGCGTCGGCGGTGGCCTGGGTGTAGCGCAGCAATGGCTCGGCCTTGAAGGTCAGTGCGATGCTCAGCCCCAGCAACAGGAAGATCGGCGCACATTCAAGCTTGCGCAGCAGCGGCGAAGGGCGCTCTTCGGGTGTCCAGAAACGCTGGATACCCATACGGGCGAATGCCATCAGTGAGGCCAGTCCGGAGAGGATCAGCAGCGCCAGCAACGCCCATGCGGCATTCGAGATTGGAGCATCAGTTCCCAGCCCCAATGGATTGAGCAGGGCACCGATCAGGTTGAGCTTGCCGATGAACCCGGACAGCGGCGGCATACCGATGATCAGCAGCGCGCAGGCAATGAAGCTCAAACCGAGAAACGCCATGGTCCACGGAATGACCTGACCGACCACCGCTTTCTGTTCGTCGTCGAGGTTGATGCCCTTGGGCGGTTGCAAGGATTCCTGCGGACGTGGCAACAACTCGTTTTCGTCCTCCAGCGGGATTTCGTTGGCCGAACGCGAACGCTCAATCAGTTCGGCCAACAGGAACAGTGCGCTCAGGGCCAGGGTCGAGCTGACCAGATAGAACAGCGCTGCGCCGATCAGGTTCGGCTGGGCGAAACCTACCGCCGACAGGAGAATCCCCGCCGACACCAGAATGCTCAGGCTGGCCATGCGCTCCAGACGTTGCGCGGCCAGAATCGCCAGCGCCGCACAGGCCATGGTCGCCATGCCGCCGTAGATCAGCCAGTCACCACCGAAGAATGCCGAAGCCCCGGCTTGCCCGGAGAACAGCAGCGTCCACAGGCGCAGCAGGGTGTAGACGCCAACCTTGGTCATGATCGCGAACATCGCCGCCACCGGTGCGCTCGCCGAGGAGTAGGCCGGCACCAGCCAGAAGTTCAGCGGCCACATACCAGCCTTGGCCAGGAACGCCACGGCGAGAATCCCCGCGCCGGCGTGCAGCAAGCCACGGTCGGCTTCCGGCACCAGTGGAATCTTCAGCGCCAGATCGGCCATGTTCAGGGTGCCGGTGACGCCATAGATCAGCGCCGCGCCAATCAGGAACAGCGACGAGGCCAGCAGGTTGATCGAGATGTAATGCAGCCCCGACGACACCCGCGCCCGACCCGAGCCGTGCAGCAACAGGCCATAAGAGGCGGCGAGCAGCACTTCGAAGAACACGAACAGGTTGAACAGGTCGGCGGTGAGGAACGCGCCGTACAGGCCCATCAGTTGAATCTGGAACAGCGCGTGGAAGCTCGACCCCGCGCCGTCCCAGCGCGCCATGGCAAACAGCAGGGCGCTGACACCGATGATGCCGGTCAGCACCAGCATCAACGCCGACAGGCGATCGACCACCAGCACGATGCCGAACGGCGCTTGCCAGTTGCCCGGCAGGTACACGCCGATGGACCCGGGCACACCGGTGGTTTGCGTCCACTGCAGCAGCATCACCGAAATGAACAGGCCGACGAGGCTGGAGAACAGATTGATTTTCGCCTTCAGCGGGCGGTGCTTTTCGCCGAGCATCAACATGATGGCGGCGGTCAGCAGCGGCAGCAGGATCGGTGCGGCGATCAGGTGAGTCATTGCCATCATTCCTTGGGCTCCCGGCCGTCGACGTGGTCGGTGCCGGTCAGGCCCCGCGACGCCAGCAGCACCACCAGGAACAGCGCGGTCATGGCAAAGCTGATGACAATGGCCGTCAGCACCAGGGCCTGCGGCAGCGGATCGGTGTAGTGCAGCAGGTCCTGGGTCACGCCGTCCTTGATCACCGGCTCTTTACCGATGAACAGGCTGCCCATGCTGAAGATGAACAGGTTGACCGCGTAGGACAACAGGCACAGGCCCATGACCACCTGGAATGTCCGTGGCCGCAACACCAGCCAGACACCGGACGCGGCGAGTACGCCGATGGCGATTGCGATGACTTCTTCCATCAGACGGCTCCTTTGCTGGCGACGGACTTGGGCAGCGACGCGGTCTTGTGACCACGCACCGATTGGTGGGCGAGAGCGGTCAGAATCAGCAGCGTCGAGCCGACCACCACGGCGTACACGCCGATATCGAAGAACAGCGCACTGGCGATATGGATCTCGCCCAGCAGCGGCAATGCGAAATGCCAGGTGTGGGTGGTCAGGAACGGATAGCCGACCGCCATCGCCCCGAGACCGGTGGCGGTGGCAAACAGCAGGCCGGTGCCCATCCAGCGCAGCGGTCGCAGGCTCATTTGCGCCTCGACCCACTGGGTGCCAGCGACCATGTATTGCAGGATGAACGCCACTGACATCACCAATCCGGCGACGAAACCGCCGCCCGGCTGGTTGTGGCCGCGCATGAACAGGTAGAACGACACCACCAGCGCAATCGGCAGCAACAGGCGCACCAGCACTGCCGGCACCATCATGAAACCGAGCGCGGTGTCGCTGGCTGTACGCGGGTTGACCAGATCGGTGACCACGTCCGGCGCGAGCAAGCGTTGCTGGGCCGGCAATTGCAGGCTTTCTTTCGGCGGGCGGAAGCGGCGCAGCAGGGCGAACACGGTCAGCGCCACGGCCACCAGCACGGTGATTTCACCGAGGGTGTCGAAGCCACGGAAGTCCACCAGCATCACGTTGACCACGTTGCTGCCACCGCCCTCGGGCATGGCACGGCTGAGGTAGAACGAGGAAATGTCGTTGGGCGTCTGCCGCGTCAGCATGGCGTAGGACAGCAGTGCCATGCCGGCGCCGACCGCAATCGACAGCAGCAAGTCGCGCAAGCGGCGCACCCGGGCCTTGCGCAGGCTCGATGGCAGTGGCGAGACTTCTTCGATGCGTCGTGGCAGCCAGCGCAGGCCGAGCAGGATCAGCACCGTGGTCACCACTTCGACCGCCAGTTGCGTCAGCGCCAGATCCGGCGCCGAGAACCAGACGAAGGTCACGCAGGTCATCAGCCCGCAGACGCTGACCATGGTCAGGGCGGCGAGACGGTGATACTTGGCCTGCCATGCCGCGCCGAGGGCGCAGGCAATCGCCAGCAGCCACAGGGTGACGAACACGATGGAGCCCGGAATTTTCGGCCGGTCGCCCCAGCTCAGGCTGCTGTGCAGCATCGGGATCAGCCCGGCGAGCACCGCCGCCAGGACCATCAGGAACAATTGCATCTGCAGGCGCCGGGTGCCGAGTCGGCGTTCTACCCGACGGGCCATGCGCATCATGATCACCAGACTGCGCTCGAACAAACGCTTGCCGTTGAAGCGGCCCACCAGCGGCGGGTATTTGAAGCGGCCACGCTTGAGCTGGTTGCGCAACAGCAGATAGACCACGATGCCGCCGGACATGGCGATCAGACTCATGATCATCGGTGCATTCAGACCGTGCCAGATCGCCAGGCTGTACTCGGGCAACGTGCCGCCCACCACCGGCAGCGCGGCGGCCGCGAGCAGCGGGCCGACCACTTGCGCCGGGAAGATCCCGACGACCAGACAGGTGAACACCAGCAGCTCCACCGGCGCACGCATCCAGCGCGGCGGTTCGTGCGGGGTGTGCGGCAGGTCGGTAGCCGTCGGGCCGAAGAACACATCGACGGTAAAGCGCAGCGAGTAGGCGACGCTGAACGTACCGGCGATGGTCGCGACGATCGGCAGTGTTGCTTCGACCCACGCGGTGGCGTTGATGAACACGGTTTCGGCGAAGAACATTTCTTTCGAGAGGAAACCGTTGAGCAGCGGCACGCCGGCCATCGACGCACTGGCAACCATCGCCAACGTGGCGGTGAACGGAATCAGTTTGATCAGGCCGCTGAGTTTGCGGATGTCACGGGTGCCGCTCTCGTGGTCGATGATCCCGGCGGCCATGAACAGCGAAGCCTTGAAGGTCGCGTGATTGAGGATGTGGAACACCGCCGCGACCGCTGCCAGTGGGCTGTTCAGACCCAGCAGCAAGGTGATCAAGCCCAAATGGCTGATGGTCGAGTAGGCCAGCAGACCCTTGAGGTCGTTCTGGAACATTGCGCAGTAGGCGCCGAGCAACAACGTACACGCACCGGCGCCGCTGACGATGTAGAACCACTCTTCACTGCCGGACAGCGACGGCCACAGGCGCGCGAGCAGGAACACTCCGGCCTTGACCATGGTCGCCGAGTGCAGATAAGCCGAAACCGGGGTGGGCGCCGCCATGGCGTGCGGCAGCCAGAAATGGAAGGGGAACTGGGCGCTTTTGCTGAGTGCGCCGATGAGGATGAGGGGAAGCAGAACAGGGTAGAGGGCATGTGCGCGAATCAGATCGCCGGCGGCCAGGACCTTGTCCAGGTCATAGCTGCCGACGACATGGCCGAGGATCATGACCCCCGCCAGCAGGCACAATCCTCCCGCACCGGTGACCATCAGCGCCATATAGGCGCCACGCCGGGCGTCAGAGCGGTGGTGCCAGTAGCCGATCAACAGGAACGAGAAGAGGCTGGTCAGCTCCCAGAAGAACACGATCTGGATCAGGTTGCCGGAGATCACCAGCCCGAGCATGGCGCCCATGAACGCCAGGAAGAAGGCGAAGAAGCGCGGCACCGGGTCGTCCGGCGACATGTAATAACGCGCATATAAAGAGACGAGTGCGCCGATGCCCAGCACCAGCAGCGAGAACAGCCAGGCGAAGCCGTCCATGCGCAGGACGAAGTTCAGACCCAGGCTGGGCAGCCACATGAACTCTTCGCGAATCACCCCGCCGTGGGCGATTTGCGGGTACAACAGCGCGACCTGCACGGTGCCGATCAAAGCGACCAGACCTGCCAACAGGGATTCGGTATTACGCGCGTTGTGTGGCAGCACCGCTGCCAGACAGCTGCCAATGAATGGCAGAAGCAGTAGAACTATCAGGGACATAGGCTTCTAATCTGCGGAAGTTTGTGAAGCATCATACGTGCCAGCTCCCTGATTACCAAACCCGAGGATGTCTCAGAATCCTACAAAGTAGTCTGAAAAATTTGGTTTGGCATTGTTTCAGGGGGAGGGATGTTGTGACGGATGGACCTTTCGCGAGCAAGCCCGCTCCCACATTTGAAATACATTTCAAGGTGGGAGCGGGCTTGCTCGCGAAAGCGATAGGGCAGACGCTAAAAATATCGAGGATCAGCCCTGGGTTTCCCGCTCCAGCTCAGCGTCCACTTCGTCAACCTTACCCTTGGTCTTCAACTCACTGACAATCACCGCCGCGACAATCAACCCCGCGCCAACCAAGGCAATCGCCGGCAAGCGCTCCCCGGCAATCCGCCCGACGATCCCGGCCCACACCGGCTCACCGGCATAGATCAAGGTTGCCCGGGTCGGTGAAACACTCTTCTGCGCCCAGTTCATCGCCACCTGAATCGCCGCACTCGCTGCGCCGAGACCCAGCGCGGTCACCAGCAAGGTCCAGGAAAAATCCGGAAGCGCTTCGCCGGTCGGCACCACCAGCAGGAACGACAGCACCGAGGTCACCGCCAGTTGCACCACGGTCACCCGGCGCACATCGACCTGACCGGCGTAGGTGCTGATCAGAATGATCTCGGCGGCAATCGCGATGGCGCTGATCAGCGTGGCGATTTCCCCGGGGCTGAAATTCAGCGAAGCCCCGGACGGACCGGACAACAGCATCAACCCGGTAAACGCCAGCATGATGCCAATGCTTGGCATCAACCCCGGACGACGGCCCAGCACCAGCCATTGCAGCAACGGCACGAAGGGCACGTACAGCGCGGTGATGAATGCCGACTGACTGCTCGGGATCGTTTGCAGGCCAACCGTCTGCAAGCCGTAACCAAGCATGATCGCCACGCCGATGAAGGCGCCGGCCTTGAGTTCGAACAGGGTCAGTTCACGCAAGTGACGCCAGGAGAACAGCGCGACGATGCAAGCCGCCGCCGCAAAGCGCAGGCCGACGAAGAACATCGGGCCGCTGACGGTCATGGCGTGTTGCACCAGCAGGAACGTGCCGCCCCAGACCATAGTGATCAGCACCAGCACGCACTCGGCCTTGCTGAAGCGGGAGAAGCGAAGAGGCGTGGGGGAGCTGTTCACTGACGTCATGACCTTGCGCACTATAAAAGGCAGGACGCACAATGCGCCCAACGTTGCGCAGTATACTGCCCAACCCCACCGAGTGAGCAATATAGTGCACAAAGATTCCAGCCAACGGGCGTCCGTCCTGCAACACGTCAGTCATAACGTCCGGCGCCTGCGCCACGCTGCCGACATGAGCCAGACCGCGCTGGCGGAAAAGTCCGGCGTCAGTCGGCGCATGCTGGTGGCGATCGAGGCCGGGGAAAAGAATGTCAGCCTGACCACCCTAGACCGCGTCGCCGAAGCGCTCGACGTGGCCTTCAGCGACCTGATCCAGGCCCCCGACGCGCGCGATACCAGCCGCATCAACGAGGTGGCGTGGGCCGGAGTGATTCCCGGCAGCAAAGCGGTGTTGTTGTCCAAGGCGACCGCTACCCGTGAAGTCGAGCAGTGGGAATGGTGCCTGCAACCGGGCGAGGTCTATCCCTCGCAACCGGATGCCGATGGCTGGAGCGAACAGATTTACGTATTCGAGGGTTGCTTGACGTTAACGGTTGGCGACGTGACCAACACCATTTCTGCCGGTGAGTTTTTCATGTTTGCCAGCAACCAGCCGCACGGCTATCGCAATGACGGAGCGGTCGCGGTGCGGTTTGTGCGCAATGTGGTGATTTGAAATGAATCAGAACGCAGACATCCTGATTATCGGCGGGGGCCTTAGCGGTACGATGCTGGCCGTGCAATTGCTGCGACTGCCCGGCCAACGCCAGATCCTGATCATCGAGCCACGCGCTGAACTTGGGCGCGGTGAAGCTTACAGCGCGGTCGAGCTGGGGCATACGCTCAACGGCAATGCGGCGCGCATGAGTGTCGACCCGGACAACCCGGATGATCTGACTCAATGGCTGACCGCGCACATTGCCGCCGGCGGCTGGCCGCAATCTGCCGAGCAGAACGTGCCGATCAGTGAGCTGTTCCCGCCACGCGGATTGTTTGGCGTGTATGTGCAGCAGCGTCTGGCCGAAGCGCGGGTCGTTGGTGCGCAGCACGGTTCGACGGTCGAGCACATCTGCGCCGAAGTCGTCGATGTGCAAACCGATGCCGACTCGGTGCAACTGAGCTTGAGCAATGGGCAGACGCTGCGCGGTGCCCACGCCGTGCTCGCCACGGGCATGTTCCCCGCCGCCCGCACGCCGCAGAAAGAGTCCAGTGGCCTGAACGCCGCTGCGCTTGATCCGTGGGATGTTGCGGCCATGCGCCAGCTCGATCCGCAATCGACCGTGCTGATCATCGGCTCCGGCCTGACCATGGTCGATGCGGTGGTTTCGCTGGAGCAGGCCGGGCATCGCGGGCCGATCGAAGTGTTTTCCCGTCATGGACTGTTGCCCCACGTGCGTCGACAACCGCCGGCGTGGGTGGATTTCCTCGCCGAGGATCAGAGCATTCGCACGCCGCGACAGTTGTTGCGCGAGCTACGTCGGCATTGTCGTGAGGCGATCGTCCAAGGCATCGACTGGCAGGCGCCGCTGGACACGGTGCGGGCGCACATCGGACGGCTGTGGAGTCAGGCGACTGACGTGCAGCGTCGACAATTCGTACGTCATGTACGGCCGTGGTGGGAGAGTCATCATCACCGTTCGCCACCGTTGAGTGCGGCATTGGTGGAGCGCTTGCACAACGAGGGGCGGTTGCGGATTCAGGCGGCGTCGTTCAAGGGGCTTGAGCCGGTGGTGGGCGAGGGTGTGAGCATTCGGATTCGGCGTCGGGGCGAGGTGGAAACCTGTGTGGTACAGGGGGCAGCGCTGATCAATTCCAGCGGCATCGAGTACGACTGGCGCCGCGTCGCGCGGCCGCTGCCCCAGCAATTGTTGGCGCGCGGGCTGGTGCGCCCCGGGCCGTTGGCCTTGGGGATTGCGGCGGCGGTGGACGGTGCGGTGCTGGACGCTGAAGGGCAGGCCGGCAGCCGATTGTTCGCGATGGGGCCACCGTTGCGCGGGATGTGGTGGGAGAGTACGGCGGTGACGGATGTGGCATTGCAGGCGAAGGCGCTGGCGGCGCGGCTGGTGGAATGAAAGCAGACCGGCTGCACAGATCCCTGTAGGAGTGAGTCTGCTCGCGATAGCGTTGGGTCAGTCACCTCATTGCTGAAGGGGCTGACGCTATCGCGAGCAGGCTCACTCCTACAGTTGAACGGGGCCGCTCAGTCATCTCGGCAGTGCATTCATCAACCAGCGCTGGCGAATCTGTTCCATTCGCCCATCGGCGCGCAAGGTTTCCAGTGCCTGCTGCCAGCGTTGCACCTGACCCGGATCGGTCTGCCGCGAAAAGGCAATGTAGGTGTCCTGTTTCATCAGCGGAATCTGATACTGCAAGCGTCCCGGTTCCATGCCTTGGGTGCGGGCCAGCGCGGCGGTGGAGAGTGTGTCGGAGACCACGAAATCGGTTCGGCCAAGGCTGAACAGCCGCATCATCTGTTCCGGGGTTTCGACGCCGTCGAGATTCTTCAGGTTCTGCTGTTGCAGGTAGCTGTAGATCAGCCATTTGCGCGGCACGCTGATACGACCGGCCTGATCCGCCTGCTGCAGGGTTTTTACCGGCGGCTGGTTGTTGGCATGGGCATACAGCGCGGTTTCGACTTCAATCAGCGGCCCGACCCATTGATAGCGGTCATCGCGCTCGTCGGTACGCAGGACGGTGAAGACGCCGGTGTTGGGTGTTTCGCTGGCGGTGCGCAGGGCGCGCAGCAACGGCACTTGTTGCAGGTCGATCCGGTCGCCGGTCTGTTCGGCCAGCGCGCGCACCACATCCACGCCGTAACCCACCAGTTGATCGCCTTGCTGGAAATGCAGGGGCGGGTGGTTGTCGGTGAGCAGTTGCAGATCGGCCGCATCGGCCGCCAGGGCCAGGAGTGACAGCAGACACGCGGCAATCCGTTTCATGAATCGTCCCTGAAAAATTGATCGCGAAGCTTAGTACGGGCCGGTGGTGGTTGTCGTGAGGAATGTACGGGGCTTTTGTGTCAGAAACAAAGGCTGATTGGCAGCATCGGATTGACCTCAAAACAATTGTGGGAGCGGGCTTGCTCGCGAAAGCGGTGTGTCAGGCAACATGCTTGTTGACTGACACGGCCTCTTCGCGAGCAAGCCCGCTCCCACATTGGCCGATGCGGCGGCTGAAAAGTTACGCCACCACGCGATAGCACGGCACATACGCCGCGCCACCCGGCAGTTTCATCCGGTGCTGGGCGACGAAGGCTTTGAGCAGCGCGTCGAGCGGTTGCATGATCGCCGCGTCACCACGGATCTGGTATGGCCCGTGTTCTTCGATCAGGCGGATGCCCTTGTCCTTGACGTTGCCGGCAACGATCCCGGAAAACGCCCGGCGCAGGTTGGCCGCCAGTTCGTGGGGCGGCTGGTCGCGGTGCAGCTTGAGATTGGCCATGTTCTCGTGGGTCGGATCGAACGGGCGCTGGAAGCTCTCGTCAATCTTCAGCAGCCAGTTGAAGTGGAACGCGTCGTTACGCTCGCGGCGGAACTGCTTCACCGCTTTGAGACCGGCGGTCATTTGCCGGGCGACCTCGGCCGGGTCGTCGATGATGATCTGATAGTGCTGCTTCGCCGCATCGCCGAGGGTGGCGGTGACGAACGCGTCGAGTTGTTCCAGATACGGCGCGGCATGTTTCGGCCCGGTCAGGATCACCGGGAACGGGAGGCCGGCGTTGTCCGGGTGCATCAGGATGCCCAGCAGGTACAGGAACTCTTCGGCGGTGCCGGCGCCGCCCGGAAAGATGATGATGCCGTGGCCGACACGCACGAATGCTTCCAGACGTTTTTCGATGTCCGGCAGGATCACCAGCTCATTGACGATCGGGTTCGGCGCTTCGGCGGCAATGATCCCAGGTTCGGTCAGGCCGAGGTAGCGACCGCCGTGGATGCGCTGTTTGGCGTGAGCGATGGTCGCGCCCTTCATCGGGCCTTTCATCACGCCGGGGCCGCAACCGGTGCAGATGTCGAGGCTGCGCAGGCCCAGTTCGTGGCCGACTTTCTTGGTGTATTTGTATTCTTCGGTGTTGATCGAGTGACCGCCCCAGCACACGACGATTTTCGGCTCGACGCCCGGACGCAGGGTGCGCGCGTTGCGCAGCAGGTGGAACACGTAGTCGCTGATGCCTTGCGAAGAGCTGAGGTCGATGCGTTGGCTGTCGAGTTCGTTTTCGGTGTAGACGATGTCACGCAGGGCGCTGAACAGCATTTCCCGGGTGCTGGCGATCATTTCACCGTCGACGAAGGCGTCTGCCGGGGCGTTCAGCAGTTCGAGGCGCACGCCGCGATCCTGCTGGTGAATGCGAATTTCGAAGTCCTTGTAGGCTTCGAGGATAGTCTTGGCGTTGTCGACATGCGCGCCGGTATTGAGGATGGCCAGGGCGCACTGGCGGAAGAGGGTGTAGGTGCTGCCGGATCCGGCTTCGCTCAGTTGCTGAACTTCACGTTGAGAAAGGGTTTCCAGGCTGCCTTTCGGGCTGACCGAGGCGTTGATTACGTGTCGTTGGGTCATGCAATGATCCTTAAAACGATGTCATTCCAGTGGCAGGCGAATGGCATCCGAATAGTGTGTATCCATGAATGAAGATGGCACGATCTGCGCTGTACCGCCATGTCCCCCGTTGGACGCTGAAAAGATGAAAAGGGCCCCCAGCATAGCTAAATCCCCGATAGAGGCGATAATGCGCCGGCGAGTTTTTTCCGTTGCCCTTTTTATCGCTCAAGGAAGTCATGCCCGATGTTCGAGATCCAGCCGATGGACCCAGCAACGTTTCGCCAGCAGACCCGCCGCAGCACGCTGATCATTGCCGTGCTGTTTCTGGTGTTGGCGATGGTGCTTTCGACGGCGGCGGTGGCGCTGTTCGGCGAACCCGGCGGCGACAATCTGCGCTTCAATGTCGGCGGGGTGTTCGTCGCGTTCCTGCTGACAGCGGCGCTGATGCGCGGGCAGTTCTGGCATCAGACCTGGATGGCCCCGGCGGTCTATAGCTGGCGGCTCAAGCGCAGCCTGATGAGCGTGACCAACGTGATGCATCAGGTGACGGCGGCGGTGGAGCAGAACGATCCGACCGCGATGAAGGTGCTGCGCTTCTATCATCTGGGGCTGACCCAGATGCACGAACTGGACGGTAACTCCAGCGATCATGCGCAACTACATCGGGAAGTCGAGGCGCACAAGGAGCGGATGCAGGCGCTGGGTCTGGAGATCGACCAGAAGCGTCTGGATCCGGCCTGGCTGCAAGCCTTGAAACCCGCCGCGCGTTAAAACGGGATACGGCTGGCGCGGCGCAGTTGCCAGCGCCGCAGCAGGCGCCCGTAGACCAGCAGGTTGATCACCAGCACCACGCTGCCCAGCGCCAACTGGATCTGCGGCGTCAGGCCGGCGGGGTAGATGATCGGCCAGACGTAGTGCTCGATGAAGCCGCCGGCGTATTCGGTCTGCCCGGCGGCGTGGCGCATCAGGTTTTCCCAGTAGGTCAGCGGACAGGTCAGGTGTAACACCTCGACCGCCACGCCCCACGCGGCCGCCGGCAGGTGCAGCCACATCAGGCGCGGCCACTTGAGTACCAGCAGCCCGCCGAACAGCACGAACAGAATGAAGCACAGATGAAACAGCACCAGCCCGTCGGCTGCGATTCGGTACAGCATGTCGTCTCCCTGACGCGGTTGTGAAGGCTCCCATGCTACGCCGACAGTCGCACCGGGGCGCGGCGATTTAGCGCAAGTGCGCAAGATTGTTCAAGCCGCGACAGGGCATTTGCTGGCAGAGTCTGCGACCGTTTCCTCGGTTGAAGAGCGTTATGTCTGACTCACTTATGCCGCGCAGTGCGTTTCTTCGCGGCGCTGCGGCGATCATGCCGTTATCCCTGGCGACGGCGCCTTGGGGGCTGCTGGCCGGCTCCATGGCGATCGAAGCCAATCTCACGCCGTTACAGGGGCAGGGCCTGTCGAGCATCGTGTTCGCAGGGGCCGCGCAACTGGTGGCGATCGGCATGCTCAAGGGCGGTGCCGGGATTTTCTCGATTCTGTTGACCACGCTGCTGCTGACCTCGCAGCACTTGCTGTACGGGATGAGCATGCGCTCGGTGATTTCGCCGCTGCCCGGGCGCTGGCGCATCGGCCTGGGCTTTTTGCTCACCGATGAGCTGTTCGCCCTGACCAGCCAGCATGACCGTCAGCAGTTCGATCGCTGGTACGCATTGGGCGTCGGCCTGACGTTCTATATCGCCTGGAACCTCTTCACCCTGGCCGGCATCGTCCTGGGCAGCAGCATTCCGGGGCTTGAGCACCTGGGGCTGGACTTCTCGATTGCCGCCACCTTCATCGCGTTGATCACCCCGGTGGTGCGTAACGTGCCGACCGTGGTGTGCGTGGCGGTGTCTTTGTTCTGCTCGGTGTTGTTCAGCTATTGGCAGTGGGGCTCGGCGCTGGTGTTGTCAGGGCTGGCCGGGATGACCGCAGGATTTGTCTGCAACAAGCTGTATCGGGGGCGCACATGATGGTCTGGGCAGTGATTTTCGGCATGGGGATTCTGGTGTTCCTCAACCGATACGTGTTTCTCGAACCGCGCCTGCCGGTACGTTTGAGCAGTAATGCTCGGCAGTTTCTCGGGTTTGCCGTACCGGGCATGCTCACCGCGATTTGCGGGCCGATCGTGTTCATGCCGGATAAACAACTGAATTTGCAATGGGATAACCCGTATTTGCTGAGTTCGTTAGTGGCAGTAGGTTTGGTTATCTATACCCGTAATACCTTGCTGAGCATGCTATTGAGCATGGCGTTCTTCTTTTTGCTGCGCTGGTGGCTGTAAGTTGGACGGGTAAAATTGTTCTACGCTTTAAGGATGTACAGTCTTTTTATACAAGCGGGGGTGCGCATGACGACCGAGCAAGAACGTCCAGATGAAGACGAAGATGTCGATGAGCCGAGCGAAGAAGAGATCGAGCGTGAAAAACGCAAAGAACAAACGTGGAAACACGATGATGGCAAAGAGCTGTCATGGCCTGATCTGAAGCCTTGATCGATCAGATACGAAAAAGCCCCGCCAGTGCGGGGTTTTTTCTTGGGTTCAAAGATCTTCCAACTGCGTGAAATCGGGGTGTGCAGCCCGATATCCCAGGGTTTTGTCGATCCAGGCATTGAGCTCGTTGACCATCACCGGCGGATGGCCGGGATAATTCTTGAGGGTGGTGCGCAAGATACGTTCAATGTCGGGAACTGAGCGCAGGTTTCGGGTCTTGATGTAGTGGCCGATAAAACAGTCGAGTTGAAAGCGTTCTGTCATGGACAGATAGATACACTCCAGGCCGTTGGCCTGTTTGATTGCAAAATCGTCGCGCAACTTAGTTCTCTGCAAGGCTTGTAAAAGTTGTAGGGGATTCCTGGTTTTTTGTTGACTCTTTGGTCAACTGGTATGCCAAACGGAAATGCGGCGCGCATGCTATCCGTAGTGCTACAAAATGTATCTAAGCTGATTGAAGAGTCAGACAAGCGGTTGGTTTTAATCAAACGACTGCTTCAATTGATGTATCGATATTGAAACATTAAGTGTAAAGAAACAGTTTCACTTGCATGGTGACGCAGGTCATGTGTAGGCACTGCCGAAGGTCGACCGTTGCCACATTGAATACACGTGCCATGGCGACCATTATTTAGGGCAGCGCTTCAATCAGTTCGGCACCCTGATTGCGTGGGTTGCCCACCGCTTTGCTGACTTTGTGCCACTGAAACGTTTCGCTGTTTTCACCTTCGAACAGCAACATCTGTTCGGCGCGCTCGACGGGCGTGGCCGGGTCCAGCCATTCTCGGGCGAGCTCGGCGCAGAGTACGATCGGACGCCGATCGTGAATATCGAGCAGGCCACCGGCACTGTCGGCGGTGATGATCACAAAACCATCGTCCTCCCGTGCTGGTGCATCGGGTGTCGGCAGTTGACCGATGGCAGCGCAGAAAATCGGCCGATTATCCGCTCGTCGAATCAGCCACGGCTGGCGGAGTTTTTCCTCGGTATCGACCCATTCGAACCAGTTGTCGACCGGCACGATCAACCGATGACGCCAGATCGCCCGGAAGAACGGGCCATGTGCGACCTTTTCCACACGGGCGTTGATCGGTGCCGCGCGGTCCTTGGCCCAATGCGGGCGCCAGCCCCAGCGCAGGTTGTCGGCATACAGCTGTTGATCATGTTGATGAAGGACCGCGAGTGACGTGGTGGGTGCTGCGTTATATCGCTCCAACGCGGCATCGCCGACATGATTGATCAGCGCATCGGGAATGCTCAGCACCGCGACAAAGTCGTGAATGCCGCGGTACTGCGAGAGTCTTCCGCACATGCGCCGAATCTCCGGTTGGACGCTTTCAGCTTAGTTGCCTGCGGCCAATCAATCCTGCGCCTCCTGACCGGTGAACGTATCGCGCCAGGCCAGCCAGCGGCGTTCAAGCATGGCGAGCAGGCCGTCGCTGAGTTTGCCGAGCAGGGCGAGCACGATGATCGCCGCCAGCACGATGTCCGGTCGCGAGGTTTCGCGGCCGTCGCTGAGCAGATAACCCAGGCCCTTGGTCGCGGCGATCAGCTCGGCGGCCACCAGAAACATCCACGCCAGACTCATGCCGCTGCGTAGCCCGGTGAACAGGCCGGGCAGGGCGGCGGGCAGCAGAATCCGCCGCACCAGTTGCCAGCGGCTGAAACCATAGATGTGCCCGACCTCGACCAGTTTGCGATCGATGTTGCGAATCGCCGCGACCACGTTGACGTACACCGGAAAAAACGCGCCGATGGCGATCAGCACGATTTTCGAGGTTTCGTCGATGCCCAGCCACAGCAGCAACAGCGGCACCCAGGCCAGGCTCGGAATCGAACGCAGGGCGGCGAACGTCGGTTCCAGATACGCCTCGGCCTCACGGCTCAGGCCGACCCAGGCGGCAAACACCAGCGCGAGGCTGGCGCCAATCGCAAATCCCAGCAACACGCGGATCAGGCTCGCGCCGATGTGTTTCCACAGTGCACCTTCGGCGAGGTCGGTGAGGGTCAGGGCAATCTCGCTCGGGGCGGGCATCTGATAGGACGGTAGCCAGCCGATGCGCACGATGAATTCCAGGGCGATCACGATCAGCAGCGGCAGGGCCAGGCCCTTCAGGCGCCGGCGCCATGTCGGGTGGAGAGGAGGGCGGGGCCTCGACAAGCTGCGAGGTGCCGGCAGTTCGTTACTGCGAGTGGTCATACGTTGGCTCCACTCACAGTCCATCCGCAACTGGCGCGGATGGGCCGTGAGTCTGGTCGATTACTGGCGGGCGACGGCTTGTTGCACGCCGCTGTCGAGCAACTGATCGATGACTTGATCGACATTCACCCCACGCCGCACCAGTTCCTCAGAGACCAGTATCGGTGCCGCCGCCTTCGAGGCCAGCACGTCGTTGGCGGTCAGTTGCGGGCTGCTCAGGTCAGTGCGCGACAGTTGCAGTTTGGCCACGTCCAGCGGCAAACCGGACTCTTTGGCGAGCAGCGCGGCGAACGCTTCGGGATTTTTCAGCGCCCATTCGCGCGCCTGCTCGTAGGCTTTGATCACCGTGTCGATGGTTTGCGGATGCTCTTTGGCGTACTGCTCGGTGACGCTGACCACGCCGTAGCTGTTGAACGCCGGATTGCGATACAGCAGACGCGAACCGGCCTGCACTTGACTGGCGGCCATGTGCGGGTCGAGCCCGGCCCAGGCGTCGACATCGCCTTTTTCCAGCGCGGTGCGGCCGTCCGGATGTTGCAGGTGCACCAGTTCGACGTCGTCTTTCTTCAGCCCGGCCTGTTGCAGGCTGCGCAAAGTGAACAGGTACGGATCGGTGCCTTTGGTGGCGGCGATTTTCTTGCCCTTGAGATCGGCGACGCTCTGGTACGGCGAATCCTTGCGCACCACCAGCGCAGTCCATTCGGCGCGGCTGTAGACGTAGACCGATTTGATCGGGCTACCGTTGGCCCGGCTCAGCACAGCGGCAAGGCTGGCGCTGGAGGCGAAATCGACGCCACCACTGTTCAGATATTCCAGCGAACGGTTACTGCCCTGGCTAAGCACCCAACTGACTTTGGTCTGTGGCAGGGCCTTTTCGAGAAAGCCGAAATGCTTGAGCACCAGACTCACGGGGGAGTAGTAGGCGTAATCCAGATGCACCTCGGCGGGAGGGGCTTCGGTGGCGTGGGCCAGAGGTTGCAGGCTCAATGCCATGGCGCTGGCGACCAGCAGCGTTTTGAGTCGGGCAAACGGTAAGAACGATGTCATGGGGGGCGCTCCGGCGAAGGCACTGTTTTTTATGTCCAAAAATATATTTTTATCGGCTGCGTCCTGCATGAATGGAATATTGCAGGCTCTGTGCCATGTGCGTTTTGGCTAATGTTTACGGGGTTTTCACCCGTTTTGGCGCCTTTCAACTGTTGCTTGGGCAACACTGTGGTATCGCACTGTTGCGCAGCGGACAGTGAGCATTCGCAGCACTGAGCTTATGCATTAATCGAATTTAAAATTGGTTTATCAAGAGCGTTATGGTCTATGAAAAATCCCGTCGCAGGACCTCCCATGAAGCTCTCCCGTTTGCTCCGCAGCACACTGATGATTGCCCTGTTCGCCGCACCGCTTGCCTACGCCGCCGAGCCGGTGGTACTGCATGTCGGTGATCAGAACTACTACAACATCCGCGCCTCGGTGGAAGCCTCGGGCGTGTTGAAGGACGCGCCTTATACCGTTGACTGGAAGCACTTCCAGGCCGCTGCGCCATTGGCCGAGGCGTTGCAGACCGGGTCGCTGGATCTGGGTTTTCTGGGCGATTCGGGTTTCCTGTTTCTCGCCGCCAAACAGGCGCCGGTAAAACTGATCGGAGTGTCGCGACAAAACCCGGACACCATCGCCTTGCTGGTGCCGAAAGATTCGCCGGTGAAAACCATTGCTGATCTGAAGGGCAAGAAAGTCGCCTACTGGCCCGGCGCCTGGAGTCAGCAGTTGACCTTGCGTGCCTTGGAGCAGGGCGGTCTGCCGGAAAATTACGTCGATTTCGTCAAGCTGATGCCGATCGATGCGGCGGCTGCGTTGCCGCAGGGCAGCATTGATGCCTTCCCGGTGTGGGAACCGTACATCTCCCAGCAAATCGTGTTCTCCGGTGCGCGGCCGATTCTCACCGCGAAAAACCTGATGCCAGGCCTCAGCGCGATTGCCGCGTCGGCGCCGTCGATCGACAGCAAACGCGCAGCGATCGCCGATTTTCTCGGACGTTTGAAGCGCGCTCGAGCCTGGGTCGACAGCCATACCGACGAATACGCAGACTTGTGGGCGAAGAAGGCCAACCTCGATCAGGAAGTCTCGCGACACTGGTTGCGCCAGGCGCACATGACCGTCGGGCCGGTGGATCAACAGGCGGCGGCAGACCTGCAGGGCACCGCGGACTTCCTGTTCAAGGTCAAGGCACTGCCGGCGCCGCTGGCTACCGCCGGGGTCATCGATACCTCGTTTCAGCGGGCATTGGCCGACTGAGCGAGCGCCGTAACCAAAGCCTGTGTACCCTATCCACACTTGGCTCGCGAGGCCGGGTGCAGGGATGGATCAGGGCGAGGGAGTTTTGCCAGTCGACAACAGGGCCGCAAGGGTCAGGCGCAAGGCAAAACATGAAACACGCGTTCAAACTTATCTGTGCAGCGGCCATCGCCTTTGGGTTGGCCGGCTGCATTGCCGCGCCCATCGAGATGACCACGCAAACCGAAACCCGGCTCAAGGCCCAGGCACCGGTGCGCTTTCTGCTGACCTTCGACGATGGCCCTAGCGCTTCGAGTTTCTGGAACCCTTCGGCGACAGTGCTCGACAGCCTGAAGGTCAACCCGGTGCAACCGGACATCAAAGCGGTGTTCTTCGTCCAGACCCGTGCGCCGCGTGCGGGCAACAGTGAAATCGGTCGCGGGATCATGCGGCGCGAGCACGCCGAAGGGCACATCCTCGGATTCCACACCGCCACCCATTGGCACACCAATCATCGCTCGCTCGATCCGCAAGAGCTGGAGCAGTCGTTGAGCAACGGCACGGCGGATATCGCCGCGATTACTGGAGCTGCGCCGATCCTGCTGCGCCCGCCATTCTGGAATTACGACAAGCGCACCTTCGCCGCTTATCAACAGCACGGCCTGCATGTATTGCTGACCGATTTGAGCGCCAACGACGGCAAGATCTGGGGCTTCAATGCCAGCCCCCGACGTCGGGCGAACATGCTGCGCCAGCTATCGGAAGTCCGCGAGCGAATTGCCCTCGGCGAATTCCCTACCGTGGACGGGGTGATTCCGGTGGTGGTGACCTTTCATGACCTCAACCGTTACACCGCGCGGCACACCCGCGAATACCTGCAGATCCTGCTCGACAGTGCCGCCGCCACTGGTGTGAGGCTGGCGGACAAACCGTTCTACGATGATCGCGCGGCGCTGCAGAAAGCGGCGTTGGCGCGCACGGTTCAGCAAAGTTCGGATGCGGTGCAATTGCCGGGGATGTGGAACTGGATCTGGGATCGCGACGCCCACTGAGCCTGCGCTGAAAATGTGATCGGGTTGGCAGTTGCCGGGGCGGCAGGTTGCCGACGGCTCATCTATGCTCATCGGGTCGACCGACTCATCGCCTGCGAGGCGTGCGCTCATGCTAGCCATTGCCGACATCTGCCGGATTGTCGAATCCGGCTTTCCGTCGCTTGAATGCGAATGCACACAAGTGGAGCAGGGACTGCTGCGGATCAAGGTCTACGAGCCTGACTCCGGTCGAGTCGAGTTGTTGCTCAATGGCGTGTCGCCGGAACATCTGGTGACGATCCGCGATATTTCCAACTTCATTGGTGAATTGCGCACGGAAATGAGCGCCGGGCGCCGGGCATTCGCCGGTTGAAACCTTACAATCGGCGCTGAAACGCCTGCACGATGCGCAACGTCGCGTCGCTGGTGGGCAGATTCTGCACCGCGTCCAGCGGATGCCAGATGCACTCGGTGATCTCGTTTTGCGGGCGCAACTGCTCAAGGTCGGGCACTGAGGCCTCGTAGACATGATGCTGGGTGCTGCCACTGCGCAGTTCCATCAGATACAACATTTGTTCGGCCTTCAGCGCCGTTTCTTCCTGCAACTCGCGCATCGCCGCTGCGGCCTTGGTTTCCCCAGGCTCGACCTTGCCGCCGGGCAATGTCCAGCGGCAGTGGGGTTTGCGCACCAGGAGAACGTGTCGTTCCTGCTCGCAAATGACGGTTGCGCGTACTTTCATCTGTTACCTGTTCACTGCTTGTTACATTAATGAAACAAAAGTGCAATATTCGAGCCGGGCCCCGGTTTATAGGTTCCCTCGGATTTTTTGAGCGTTTGGCGTGGCTGAAAGTGCCAGCGATTTGGCACATCGCTGGCTGCGAAGTAACGGCCCGTGGCGGTTTGCAGCCAGGGCGTGCGGCTTGCATCGATTGGCAGCAGAGAAGAAGCAATGGCCTATGCCGCTGCGTTGCCGGGTTACAGACAACGCTTGGCGCGGGCGCGAAGTCACACCGCGAGTTGATGCAAATGTAACGAAAGAGCCCCGGTAGTTGCCGGGGCTCTTGTTGAGGGCAAGGTCGGTATCAGTGAACTTTGGTTCGGCTGATGGAGCGGGTTTTCACTTCCTTGGCATATGACTGCAATCGTTCTTCATCACTCTGCAGCACCTCGCAAGACCTCAGGACCGCCTGCGCATCCGCTTCATTGCCATTCTTGCGCAGCTGTTCGGCAATGCGTTTGAGGTCGACCGCCGACCATCTCAGATCCGATGCAACGGCTTGCAGGTCGCGCTGAAGTTCGTGTTCGTATTCATTGAGCCGCATGATCACCTCCGGAACATTCTCGGTAGAACAGAGTAGCCGCATTTGCGGGCGATGTTTTACAGCTCGTCTGTCACCCGGCGGAACGTATGTAAATATTTGTCCAATTTCCCGTATGGGCGTGGTCCGCTGTGGATGTACACCCGGTTACACGTTACATTCGCTTTTTTTCAGATCAGGGAAACACCATGCGGATATGGATCGGGATTTTGGCGTTGGCATTACTGGCAGGGTGCTCATTGCCAGCATCGCTGGTTCCGGGCGAGCCAAATCTCAGCAAGACCACCACCAAAGCGCCTAAAGACTATGCCGCGTGCTTGTTGCCGTTGTGGCAGCAGGACATTCCGAAGACCACGCAGACCTCCATTTCCAACGGCTACCGGATCAAGGCGCCGAGCCTCGTCACCGCTGACGAGATTCTCGACATCATCAAATACAAGGACGGCAGCCGGGTCTCGTTGTATCAGGGACCGCCATGGGCCAAGTCCGGGTCATTGCGCAAATCGGTGCGTGACTGCCTCTGACGCAGCGCTTCAGTTTTAGCAGCCAGCCGTAAAAAAAGCAGAAACCGTATCGTCGGTTTCTGCTTTTTTTGCTTTTCACGCAGGCCGCGATGCTGCGCCCCCAGGCTATGACCAAAACTCATGGCCCCATGATTTTTAATGGTTACAGCCCGCATCAGCCCCGGTGTTAAAAAATCGCAAACACAGCTCATCAATAACAACCAGAGAGCGTTTGCAGCCATGTCCCATTTTCCCCGCCGCACCTCCCCACGCCCGTTATTGAGCGCACCGGCCATTCGGCCCGTGTGAGCTATCGAACATCCCTCGTATCGCACAAGAGTAATGACTGATGAAAGAACTCGACCTGTACATCGGTGAAGGTTTCGAAGGCCCGGGCGTGAACGCCGCTCACATCAACATTCTGATCGGCCCGCGCACCGGCCCGGCCGGGCAGGCGTTCGCCAACAGCCTGGCATCGCCAAGTCAGGGCCACTGCCCGTTCATGGTGATCGCCCAGCCGAACATCCCGGTCAAGCCGATGACCCTGTATGTGAACAAGGCCGCAATCAGCAGTGACCTGCACGGCAACGCCACCTGGGGCGCCTCGCAGGCCGGGATCGCCAAAGCCGTGCTCGAAGCACTGCTCGACGGCACCTTGCCGCCGGAAGCCGAAGACGAGTGGGCCATCGTTACCGCCAACTGGGTCAATCCGGCCTGCGACGACCTCGATGCGGTGTACCTGAACAACTACAACGCCTGCCGCACCGCGATCCGCGCCGCCCTGACCGGCAAGCCGGAAACCGCGCAACTGGCCGATGTGGTCAACCACATCAGCAACCCTTTCTACACGCCAAAAGCCTGAGGTCCGCGCCATGCAATACATCCGTTTGGGCAACTCCGGCCTGCAAGTTTCCCGCCTGTGCCTGGGCACCATGAACATGGGCACCCCGGACTGGAAACCGTGGATCTTCAACGAAAAACAGAGCGAGCCGATCGTCGCTCACGCGCTGGACAACGGCGTGAATTTCATCGACCTGGCGGACTTCTATTCTGCCGGCGTCGGCGAGGAAGTGGTGGGGCGCATCGTCAAGCGTCTGGCCCGTCGCGAAGACCTGGTGATCACCACCAAGGTCGGCTATGGCACCCGCAGCGGGATCAATGCCAGCGGCCATTCGCGCAAACACATCATGGACAGCATCGATGCATCGCTGAAGCGTCTGGACATGGATTACGTCGACGTGTTCATGCTGCATTACTTCGACGTGAACACCCCGGTCGAGGAAACCATGTCGGCATTGAACGATATCGTGCGCACCGGCAAGGCCCGCTACATCGGCGTGTCGACCATGCTCACCGGGCAACTGGCGAAGATCCTCATGGCCTGCGAGCGCAATGGCTGGGTCAAGCCGATCAACATGCAGCTGCAACTGAACTGTGCCTATCGCGAAGAAGAGCGCGAGATGATTCCGTTCTGCCGCGATCAGGGCATCGGCGTCTCGGTGTTCAGTCCGCTGGCGCGCGGCCTGCTGACCGGCGACGTGCAGTCGACCCGCAACCAGACCGACTTCTTCACCCAGCAGATGTACAGCGACGAAGCCTCTTTCGAAATCGCGCATTCGGTACAACGCGTGGCCCGCGCCCGTGGCGTGTCGAACGCGCAGATCGCCCAAGCGTGGGTGGCCAACCATCCGGGGGTGGATTGCATGCTGGTCGGCGCGGACACCACCGCGCAGTTCGACAGTGCCCTGGCAGCGCTGGAAACCAGACTCGACGCTGATGAATTGCATGAGCTGGAGCGCAATTACACCCCGTGCGACGTGATCAACGATTACACCGCCGGCAAACGCATCCTGCGCACCGCGCGTCCGGGGCTGGAGCGCTTCACTTTGCAGGGAGCGGTGGCATGAGCGATCTGATCCGTCACGGCCACTTCATCGACGGCCAGTGGGGGCAGGGCGGCGCGACCTATGCGGTGCGCAACCCGGCCAATGGCGAACTGATTGCCGAGGTGCAAAAGGATGGCGCCGAAGCAACCCACCTGGCCATCGATGCGGCCAATCGTGCGCTGCCGGCGTGGCGCAAGCTCACCGCCAAGGAACGCAGCCAGCGCCTGAAACGCTGGAGCGATCTGATGCTCGCCAACCAGAAGGAACTTGCGACGCTGCTCAGTCGCGAGCAGGGCAAACCGCTGGCCGAGGCCATGGGTGAAGTGGTCTATGCCGCGAGTTTCCTCGAGTGGTTCGGCGAGGAAGCCAAGCGTGCCTATGGCGACGTGATCCCCAGCCACAAGGCCGATGCGCGGATCATCGTGGTCAAGGAAGCCATCGGCGTGGTCGCGGCGATCACCCCGTGGAACTTCCCGTTAGCGATGGTCACCCGCAAGGTCGGCCCGGCGTTGGCGGCCGGTTGCACGATGATTCTCAAACCGTCCGAGGAGACGCCATTGTCGGCGTTCGCCCTGGCGGTGTTGGCGGAACAGGCGGGTATTCCGGCAGGCGTATTCAATATCGTTTCCGGCGATGCGGTGGCGATTGGCGGTGCGCTGCAAGCGTCAAGCATCGTGCGAAAACTGTCGTTCACCGGCTCGACCCGCACCGGCAAACTGCTGATGCGCCAGGCTGCCGACACCCTGAAAAAAGTCTCGCTGGAACTGGGTGGCAACGCGCCGTTCATCGTCTTCGACGATGCCGATCTGGACGCGGCAGTCAAAGGCGCGATGGCCTCGAAATTCCGCAACACCGGGCAGACCTGCGTGTGCGTGAATCGCTTCTTCATTCAGGACAGCGTCTACGAAGCCTTCACCGGCAAGCTTGCCGAAGCGGTTGCGGCGATGCGCGTCGGCAGTGCGCTGGACGGTGAAACCGAGCAAGGCCCGCTGATCAACACCGCCGCATTGGCCAAGGTCGAAAGCCATGTCAGCGATGCCCTTGAGAAGGGCGCCACGCTGTTGTGCGGCGGTCGTCGTCACGCACTTGGCGGCACCTTTTATGAGCCGACCATCCTCACCGAAGTCAACGGCGACATGCTGATCGCCCAGGACGAAACCTTCGGCCCGGTGGCTGCGTGTTTCCGCTTCAAGGATGAAGCCGAAGTGCTGGCGCGGGCCAACGACACGCCGTTCGGTTTGTCGGCGTACTTCTACAGCCGCGATATCGGTCGGGTCTGGCGCATGGCCGAAGGGCTGGAAGCCGGCATGGTCGGGATCAATGAAGGGATCATTTCCACGGAAGTGGCGCCGTTCGGTGGCATCAAGGAATCGGGCCTTGGGCGCGAGGGTTCGAAGTACGGTCTGGATGACTATCTGGAGATCAAATACCTGTTGATGGGTGGCCTCTGACCCCCACCGGATCTCCATGTGGGAGCGGGCTTGCTCGCGAAAGCGTTGTATCAGTTGGAGCAAATGGTGACTGACACACCGCATTCGCGAGCAAGCCCGCTCCCACATAAACCAAGCAAGAGCTCTGCGTTTCTCCGTCAATAACAACAATTGGAGACGAACATGTCCGCTCAATCGGTAAAAATCGATGACCTGCCCATCGGCCGGTTTCACCTCAAGATCGCCGGACTGACCTTCGGCGCACACTTCACCGACGGCTACATCCTCGGCCTGATCGGTATCGCCTTCACCTTGCTCAGCCCGCAGATGCACCTGGATGCGTTCTGGCAGGGATTGATCGGCGCATCGGCGTTGATCGGGCTGTTTCTCGGCAGCCTGTTTTTCGGCTGGATCTCGGATAAGGTCGGCCGGCAGAAGATATTCCTGGTCAGCTTCGTGCTGATCACCATTGCCTCGGTGATGCAGTTCTACGTCGAAAGCGCGATGAGCCTGTTCCTTTGCCGGGTGCTGATCGGCATTGGTCTGGGCGGCGATTTCAGCGTCGGTCACGCGATGCTGGCGGAGTTCTCGCCGAAGAAACATCGCGGTGTGCTGCTCGGTTCGTTCAGCGTGATCTGGACCTTCGGTTACGTCGCCGCGACCTTCGTCGGCACGGCCATGCTCAGCCTTGGCGACGATGCCTGGCGCTGGATGCTTGCTTCGTCGGCGATCCCGGCGGCGCTGATTCTGATCGCCCGCATCGGCACCCCGGAATCGCCGCGCTGGCTGGTCAATCAGGGGCGCATCGCCGAGGCGCGGGCGATCGTCAAAAAGCATCTGGGTGACAATGTCGAACTGGATGAAACCCGCACCACGGAAACCCGTTCCGGCTATGCGGTGCTGTTCAGTCGTGAGTACCGCAAGCGCACGGCGTTCAACTGCCTGTTCTTCGTCTGCATCGTGATGCCGTACTTTGCGATCTACACCTTTTTGCCGTCGATCCTGCAGAAGATGGGCCTGGCCGAAGGCTTCGGCACCGAGCTGATGTTGAACATGCTGCTGATCCTCGGCGCGTTGATCGGCATCTGGTGCACGATCAAGTTCAGCCGTCGCGGCTTCCTGATCAACTCGTTCATCATCCTCGCGGTGGCGCTGTTTCTGCTGGCGGTGTTGCCGGGCAGTGCAGCGTGGCTGATGGTGCTGGTGTTCGGCGTGTTTACCCTGGTGCTGTCGGCAGTGAGCAATCTGGTCGGGGTGTTCCCGGCCGAGAGCTTCCCCACCGAAGTCCGCGCCAGCGGCATTGGTCTGGCGACGGCGGTCAGTCGTCTGGGCTCGGCGATCAGCACCTTTCTGTTGCCGGTGAGTGTGGCGGGCATCGGCCTCAGTCCGACCATGGGCATTCTTGCGGCGATCCTGGCGATTGGCGCATGGCTGTCGTGGGCGTGGGCGCCGGAGACCAAGTCGCTGACCTTGAGTCAGGCGTGCAAGGCGCAGAGTCCGGTGGAGGGGAGTTCGATTGCGGTGAGTAAAGTCGCCCCGATCTGACGGCGTGCCATCGAACCCTGTAGGAGCTGCCGCAGGCTGCGATCTTTTGATTTTGCTTTTGAAGATCAAAAGATCGCAGCCTGCGGCAGCTCCTACATGTCAGGGATTGCTCACCAGACTCAGCCACTCGGTAAACAGCTTCACCTTCGACAAACCCTGCTTGTCATTCGCCACATCCAGCCAATAACCATAAGGGCCGATCACTTCAATCGGGGTGATCGGCAGCAGGCTGCCGTTGGCCAGTTCCTTTTCGATCATCTGCCGGTCGATCACTGCCAGACCACCGCCGGCCAGTGCGGTGTGGATCACCTGATCCAGGGTGCTGAATTCCAGGCCTTGTCCGGCATCGACATCATCGCGGCCCATGGCCGCCAGCCAGTTCTCCCAGACCTGCAAACGCTTGCCGTCGTGCAGGATGTGCAGCAGCGGAAATTGCCGCAGATCCGGTGGCTGAGCGCCGTTGAACAACTCCGGGCTGGCGACGGCGATGTGCCGTTCCATCACCAGTAACTGGCTGGCGCACTGGGGGGACGCCGCGAGGCCGAAACGGATGTGGCAATCGATCTCGGCGAGGCTGTCGTGGCTGGCCTGATTGGTCACGCTGAGGCTGATGTCCGGGTAGCGCTGGCAGAAGGCGCGCAGGTGCGGCGACAGCCAGCGCGTGGCCCAGGTCGGTGGCGCCAGCACCCGCAGGCGCTGACGCAGGTTGGGCACGCGAATGGCTTGCAGGGCGCGTTCCATGTGGTCGAAGGCTTCGGCCAGATGCGGCTTTAGATTGCTGCCGGCCTCGGTCAGCGACAGGCCTTGCGGCGTGCGCACGAACAGCGCGACACCGAGGTAGTCTTCGAGTTGTTTGATCTGGCGACTGACTGCGCCCTGGGTGACGTTCAGGCCGAGTGCGGCCTGACTGAAACTGCGATGCCGCGCGACTTCTTCGAACACGCGCAGGGTGTTGAGCGAGGGCAGTTGACGCATGGAGGTGGGACCCCAGGTCGAGCGTGTGGCTCGGTTTTATTTTTGTAGGTTTTGTTGGTAGGGGTTATCTGACTATTGGTGAGGAACGGATGCAAGTGTTGTTTGGCAGGACGCCTTCGCGAGCAAGCCCGCTCCCACAGGTTTTGTGCCTGACATAAATCCATTGTGGGAGCGGGCTTGCTCGCGAAGGCTGACTTTCAGGCGCAGTAAAATCCGGATCAGAAGTAATACCCGACGTTCACATACACCTGATTCTCCCACTGATCCAGCCCGCCCGCGCCCAGGCTCTGGGTGTAGCTGCTGCCACCGATGTACGGATCGTTCTTGCCAAACAGCCACTCGGTCGCCACCCACAATTTGCTCACTGAAAACGAGCTGCCGAGGATCATTCGCTGGGAGGTCTTGAAGCCGCTGGCGGATTTGTCGAAGGCGCTGTAGTTGGCGTAAAGCTTGACGCCGCTGATCTGATCGAACAGGTATTTGCCGGCCACGTCGTAACTCAGATCCGCCACGTACAGATTGCCGCGACTGGCGACGTTGTAAGTGCCGTCGTAACCGCCGAGGGTCACCAGCTCATCGGTGCCGGCATTGCGCGGCGACATCTGCTGGCGTGCCGCCTGCAACTGCACGCCCCACGGGCCGTTCTTGCCCAGGTAGTGCACGGCCACCGCGTTGCGCCGACCGTCGTTATCGGTGTCCTTGTTTTCCAGAGTTGAGGTCAGCCCGGAGATCCCCACTTCGGATTTCCATGGGCCCAGATCCAGGGCTTTCGCCACGCGCAGCACCACGGTGTTGCGTTCCTGGTTGGCGCTGCCGTCAGCCACGTAGCTGTCGGCTTCGGACACGACGCTGGAGTAGGTCACGCCCTTGCTGGTGCCTTTGCCTTGCCACGCCGGGCGCAGGTAGTAACCGGCCTGGATGTTCCAGTCGCCGCTTTGCTGAACGTATTTGGCGCCGACCTGTTGCACGTCTTCGAGGCCGATGACGTTGCCCAGGGTCTCGTAGAAGGTGCTGCCGAAGTACGGCTGCAAGCCGAACGGCACGGTGTTCAGGCCGACTTGCACCTGCTGGTCCGGGTTGAATTTGTAGCCGACCCAGGCGAATTTGGCGAACTGAATGTCGCCGTAATTTTTCGTGTACTGGTAGGGGTAGGAGCGACCATAGAAGCGGTATTGCGCCTCGCCGATCCAGGAATCGGAGTTGTACTTGGCGCTGAGAAAAACCGTATCGAGACCGAACTTCTGAATGTCGCGATCCGGGTCCAGATCCCAGCGCGCACGAATGGCGCCACCCAGGTCGAGGTTGTCGGTAACTTGCACGGCCATCGCCGGAGCGGCAACGCTGCAGAACAGGACGATAGAGGTGGTGCGCAAACGCAAGGAAGCAGAGAAGGGCATGGAGCGGCTCTCGATTGTTTTTATTAGAGATGCCGCGCAGTCTTGCCATCCGCCGGACGTGGGACAAACGATAAAAACGATGCGCAAACCTGCATCGAATGCATGTTACTCAAAAAATCCTGTAGGACAGTCCGGTACGCGCATGGGATGCTCTGCAACTTGTCAGTGGTTTTCGAGTGCCTTGATATGAAACGCAAAATGCCCGGCCTGAACGCGCTCAAGGCGTTCGAAGTGGCCGGCAGCACCGGCAGCTTCACCCGCGCCGCCGAGCTGCTCAATGTCACCCAGAGTGCGGTCAGCCGTCAGGTGCGGCAACTGGAAGAGCAGCTCGGCGAAAGTCTGCTGGAGCGCCGTCATCACCATCTGGAGCTGACCGCCGCCGGCAAGATCCTGCTGCGGGCACTGCATCAGTCGTTCGACAAGATCGAGCTGACGGTGCGCAGCATCCAGCAGAAAACCCATTCCAACCGTCTGCACATCAACGCACCGCCGACGTTCACCAGTCGCTGGCTGATGCCGCGCCTGGGGCGCTTGCGCGAGCAACACCCGGAGCTGGAGCTGAGCATCACCACGCGCTTGCAGGACAGCCTGGCGGAAACCAGTACCCTCGATTGCGCGATCCGCTTTGGCGACGGCGAGTGGGACGGTCTCGACAGTTCGCTGTTGATCCAGGAGCGGCATATCGCGGTGTGCGCGCCATCGCTGTATGCACGGGAGGGAAGCGAACAGGGCATCGACCTCAATCGCCTGACCCTGCTGCATGTGCTGGCCAAGGAAGATCAGCGTTACCTGACCTGGAAACACTGGCTGGACGCGGCGCACATCAGTGGCGTCGATACCCAGGGCGGTTACGAATTCGATTTGCTGGACCTGGCGATTCAGGCAGCGACCGATGGTCTGGGGATCACCATTGCCGACTGGCACATGGTTGCGGCGGAACTGGCCAGCGGGCAATTGACGCAAGTGCTGAATGTGCATGTGGAGGGGCATCAGTCTTATTGGCTGGTGACCCGCCCGGAGCAGACCGAGATGCCGCAGTTGCAGGTGTTTGCGCAATGGCTGCAGGAGGAAATCTGGCTGGCGCAGCGCCAACTGGAGCCTTCGACCGCAGCCACCTGACACACCCCCAATCCCCTGTGGGAGCGAGCTTGCTCGCGAAAGCGTTGGATCAGCCACCATCATCTGTGAATGACACACCCTCTTCGCGAGCAGGCTCGCTCCCACAGGAGTTTGCGGTGGAATCAGGGGTAACCTGCATTTTTCGAATGTTTCCCCGCCCTTTAAATCGTTTGTTCAACCCGCCACCGATGACAAGACTGGTGGCATTGATAAAAACAAACGATGGGCGATGCACATGCGAATCGAGCGAAACTTTGTAAACGGCCACTTCATCGAGCCGGCCAGCGCGGCAATGATCGCGGTGTACAACCCCGCCACTGAAGCGCTGCTCGGCAATGTCTCGGCTGCCACCGCCGAAGAAGCCACCGCAGCCGTCGATGCCGCGGCGGCCGCACAAAAAGTCTGGGGAAAACTGACCAGCATCGAGCGCGCCGAGCACTTGCGCGCATTCGCCGCCGCACTGGAAGAGCGTGCCGAGTCCATCGGCGCCGCGCTCGCCGCCGAGTCCGGCAAGAGTCTCAGCGACGCCAGCAACGAAGCACGCTATGCCGCGCAGATCACCCGTTACCACGCCGAGTGGGCGCGGCGCATCGAAGGCGAGATCATCCCCAGCGACAGCCCCGACGAAAACCTGTTTCTGCACCGCGAGCCGATCGGCGTCGTCGCGTGCCTGATTCCGTTCAACTACCCGGTCTACACCTTGCTGCGCAAAATTGCCCCGGCGCTGATTGCCGGCAACACCGTGGTGGTGCGCCCGAGCAACAACACCCCGACCTCGGCATTCGAAATCGCCAAAGCGGTTCAGCAGTCGGGCATGCCGGCCGGGGTGATCAATATTCTGACCATGGATCACGCCACCGCTGCCACGGTGTGCACGCACAAGGCTGTTGGCTTGATTACGCTGACGGGCAGCGTCAACGCCGGGCGCATCGTGCTCGATTACTGCAAGGCCAACATCGCCAAGCCGTCGCTGGAACTGGGCGGCAAGACGCCGGCCATCATCGAAGCCGATGCCGACCTCGAAGCCGCCGCCAGCGCGATCATCGCTTCCAAGACCACCCACTGCGGGCAGTTGTGCACGGCGGTGGAAAGAGTCTACGTGCAGGAAAGCGTCCACGACCTATTCCTCGCGCTGCTCAAGGCCAAAATCGCCGAGGTGAAATTCGGTGACCGCGCCACCGATGCGAGCCTGATGGGGCCACTGGTCAACGCCAGTTCGCAGCGGAACATTCACGCCATGGTCGAGCGTGCCATGGCCGACGGCGCGGTGCTCGAAAGTGGTGGTGTGTTGCCGCAAGGCCCGGGGCATTTCTATCCGCCGACCCTGCTCAGCCACTGCCGCCAGGACATGGAAATCGTCCAGGAAGAAATCTTCGGCCCGGTGCTGCCGGTGCTCAAGTACCGCGACATCGACGAAGCATTGGCCATGGCCAACGACCATCAGTTCGGCCTGTCGTCGGTGCTCTACACCGAGAACTACCGCACCGCGCAGAAAGTCGCCAACGCCATCGAGGCCGGCGAGTTGTACGTCAATCGCACCCCGGCCGACCCGTATCAGGGCTACCACGCCGGCTGGAAACGCTCGGGCCTGGGCGGTGATGACGGCAAGCACGGCATGCTCGAATTCACCCAGACCCGACTCGTGGTCATGAAGTACTGAAACACCGCAACACGCCTCACGCTGCACCTATAAAAACAATTATCAGGGGCGCCCGGAGCACGGGTTGCCCGAGGTCACTTCAATGTCCAAGCATGCATCCTCTGCTGCCGCTGTTCAGGGTTCCAACTCGGCTGTGAAAAGCCGGAGCGACAAGGGAAGTCGCTATTTCCAATTGATGTTGCTGGTGCTGGCCGCCGGTGCGATCTACCCGATTCTGTACCTGCGTCAGGTCTACCAGACCACGATGCTCGAAGTGTTCCAGATCAACCACAGTGAACTGGGCTATCTGTACTCGATGCTCGGCACGATTTTCCTCCTCAGCTACTTGCCCAGCGGCTGGTTGGCGGATCGCATTGCGCCACGCTTTCTGATTTTCTTCTCGCTGGTGGCGACCGGCGCCTTAGGCCTGTGGTATTCGACGGCGCCATCGATGACCGGGCTGATGATCATCTTCGGTTGCTGGGGCCTGACCACCGGTTTGACCTTCTGGGCGTCGGTGCTCAAGCGGGTGAAGATGATTGCTCACCCTACCGAGCAAGGGCGCTTTTTCGGCATCCTCGACGGTGGTCGCGGTCTGGTCGAGGCGTTGCTGGCGACGGTTGCCCTGGCGCTGTTCGCCTTCGCCACCGAAACCCGTGGTGAGTCCACTGCCGAAGGCTTCAGGCATGTGGTCTATCTCTATGCCTTCACCTGTATCGCCATCGGCTGTGTGCTGGTGCTGATCAAGGATCCGAAGTCGATGGCGGACACGCCTGCGGTGGAGAAGGGCAAGTTCAACCTGCTCACCGATCTGGCGACGCTGGTGAAAATTCCCGAGCTGTGGCTGGTCACCGCCATCGTGTTCTGCGGCTACCACATCTTCTGGGCGACCTACAGTTTCTCGGACTACCTGCAAGGCAGCGGCCTGACCGCGGTCATGGCCGGCACCATCACCACCATCAAATTGTGGATGCGCCCCATCGGCGGCATCGGTGGCGGCTGGCTGGGGGACAAGTTCTCGAACATCTCGGTGCTGATCGTCGCGCTGTTGCTGGCGAGTCTGGCGATTGTCGGGCTGATCGTATTCCCGGCGCTCAACAGCATGGGTTTGCTGATCGCCACGGTGATTTTCATTGGCCTGATGACTTACGCGATTCGCGGTTTGTACTGGGCGATTCTCGACAGCTGCAACATTCCGCTGCGCATCACCGGCCTGGCCATCGGCATCGTCTCGGTGGTCGGCTACATGCCGGATGCCTTCATCCCGTTGATCAATGGCTACCTCACCGAGCAGTTCCCCGGCGCCCTCGGCTACAAGCTGTACTTCGGTTACATCGCCTCCGTTGGTCTGATCGGCACCCTGGCGGCCGTGACCCTGCGTGCCCGAATCAATCGCAAAACTTCAGATAAAGCAGGTGCCTGACATGAAAATCATCGCCCTTGAAACCCATATCGTCGCCGTACCGCCACCGCACATCGGCGGCATGTACTGGCTGTTCGTCAAGCTCAAGACCGATTGCGGCATCGAAGGCGTGGGCGAGATCTACGCGGCGACGTTCGGCCCCAAAGCCATGCTGCCGATCATCGAAGACGTGTTCGAGCGCTACCTGCTCAACCAGGATCCGCACCACATCGAACGCTTCTTCCGTCAGGCCTATTCCAGCGGTTTCACCCAGCGTCCCGACCTGACCATGATGGGCGTGGTCAGCGGTCTGGAGATGGCCTGCTGGGACATCATCGGCAAAGCGGCGAACAAACCGGTCTACGAGTTGCTGGGTGGCAAGGTCAACGAACGCCTGCGCTCCTACACCTACCTGTACCCGGTCAACAGCCGTGGCGAATACGACTACGACGACCCGGATCTGGCGGCTGAATGCGCCGTCGAGAACATGAACAAAGGCTTCACCGCGCTGAAGTTCGACCCGGCCGGCCCATATACCGCGTACTCCGGGCACCAGATCTCGCTGCAGGTGCTGGAACGCTGTGAAACCTTCTGTCGCAAGATCCGCGAAGCGGTGGGCAACCAGTGCGACCTGCTGTTCGGGACTCACGGGCAGATGGTGCCGTCGTCGGCAATCCGTCTGGCCAGGCGTCTGGAAAAGTACGACCCGCTGTGGTTCGAAGAGCCGGTGCCGCCGGGGCAGGAAGAGGCCATGGCGCAAGTCGCGGCCAAGACCAGCATTCCGATTGCCACTGGCGAACGCCTGACCACCAAGTACGAATTCTTCAAGCTGCTGCAGGCCGGCGGCGCGTCGATTCTGCAGATGAACGTCGCCCGCTGCGGCGGCCTGCTCGAGGCGAAGAAGATCGCCAGCATGGCCGAGGCCTACTACGCGCAAATTGCTCCGCATCTTTACAACGGCCCGATCGGCGCGGCGGCGAGTTTCCAGTTGGCGACCTGCACACCGAACTTCCTGATTCAGGAAAGCATCGAGACCTGGGGCGGCTTCCACGCCGAGATCCTGAAGAAGCCGCTGCAGTGGGAGGACGGCTACATCATCCCGTCCGCCGAGCCGGGGCTGGGCGTGGAGCTGAACATGGATGTGGTGCGCAAGCATTCGCCGTACACCGGCGAGCGCCTGCACCTGCAAATGGCACCGACTCCGGTTGACGTCAAAGACACCTCGCCGGCCAAGGGCTGACAGAGGCCCATTGTGGGAGCGGGCTTGCTCGCGAAGGCGCTCGGTCAGCTGACATTTGTGAACCTGACACACCGCTTTCGCGAGCAAGCCCGCTCCCACAGGGGACATGCGTTGCTCATCCGATTTTTTGTACAACGACTTACGCGGTAACCGTGCATGACATACGACTACATCATCGCTGGCGCCGGCGCAGCAGGTTGCGTTCTGGCCAATCGGCTTTCGGCCTCCGGGCAATACACGGTGCTGCTGCTGGAAGCGGGTGGCAAGGACAGCTCGCTGTGGTTCAGGATCCCGGTCGGCTTCGCCAAAATGTATTACAACCCGACCTTCAACTGGATGTACTACAGCCAGCCGCAGAAGCAGTTGGGCAATCGCGAAATCTACGCTCCGCGCGGCAAAGTGCAGGGCGGTTCGGGTTCAATCAACGCGATGATTTACGTGCGCGGCCAGGCCCATGACTTCGATGACTGGGCGGCCAACGGTAACGACGGCTGGGGCTTCAAGGACGTGCTGCCGTACTTCCGCAAACTGGAAAACCATCCGCTGGGTGACAGCGAATACCACGGCGCTAGCGGCCCGATCAGCATCACTCCGATGAAGGGCCAGACTCACCCGATTTGCGATGTGTTCCTCGAGGGCTGTTCAGAGTTGGGCTACCCGCGCAGCGACGATTTCAACGGGGCAAAATTCGAAGGCGCGGGCCTGTACGACGTCAACACCAAAAACGGCCAGCGTTGCTCCAGCAGCTTCGCGCATTTGCATCCGGCACTGAGCCGGCCGAACCTGACCGTCGAGCATTACGCATTGGTCGATCGCGTACTGTTTGACGAGACGCAGCAGCGCGCCACAGGCATCTCGATCACCCAGCATGGTGTGGTGCGGACGTTCACCGCGCGCAAGGAAGTGATCCTGTGTGCCGGCGCCGTCGACACGCCGAAAATCCTGCAATTGTCCGGCGTGGCTGATCGCGCGTTGCTGGAAAAGCACCAGATCCCGCTGGTCAGGCACCTGCCGGCAGTGGGGCAGAACCTGCAAGATCACCTGTGCGTCAGCTACTACTACAAAGCCAATATCCCGACGCTGAACGATGAACTGAGCTCGCTGTTCGGCCAGCTCAAACTGGGCATCAAATACCTGCTGACCCGCAAGGGCGCACTGGCCATGAGCGTCAATCAGGCGGGCGGTTTCTTCCGTGGCAACGCGCAGCAGGCGCATCCCAATTTGCAGCTGTACTTCAACCCGCTGTCGTACCAGATTCCGAAAAACAACAAGGCCAGCCTCAAGCCGGAGCCGTATTCGGGCTTCCTGCTGTGCTTCAACCCGTGCCGGCCGACCAGTCGCGGCTACGTCGAAATTGCGTCGAAGAATCCGCGTGATGCGGCACTGATCGATCCGAACTATCTGAGCACGCAAAAGGACATTGACGAAGTGATTCAGGGCAGTCGCCTGATGCGCAAGATCATGAACGCCCCGGCGCTCAAGAGCATCACCGTTGATGAAGTCCTGCCGGGACCGGCAGTGGAAACCGACGAGCAGATGTTGCAGTACTTCCGCGACAACTGTGGCTCGATCTATCACCTCTGTGGTTCCTGCGCTATGGGGGCGGATGAGCAGACTTCGGTGGTCGACAAGCGTCTGAAGGTGCATGGCCTTGCCGGGTTGCGGATTGTCGATGCGTCGATCTTCCCGAACGTGACCTCGGGCAATACGCATGCGGCGGTGCTGATGGTGGCGGAGAAGGGCGCTGATCTGATTTTGCAGGATGCGTAGGTTTTAGCGGCTGGCGTAATGCGCTGTGACAGTTGCGCGGCGGCATTTTTTCAGCGTGCGCTAGGCTTTGATTGCCGGTCACTTATCGGGCCGGCAAGTCTTTCAAGGAGCCACGGATCATGGATGATCTGGTCAAGGAAGTTATTCCGTTGTTGCAGTATCTGATTCCCGGATTTGTTTCTACCTGGATTTTTTACACGCTCACTTCGTTCAAGCGGCCTGACACCTTTGGGCAGATTGTGCAGGCGTTGATTTTTACGTTTGTGATTCATGGGGTGATAACAGGTATTGGCGTGATCTTTTTGTGGGTGGGGACGAAGGGATTTTCTGTAGGAATATGGGATGGCAAGGCGCAGACGTCATGGGCATTCTTTTGTTCGCTGGTACTTGGATTGCTGTCCTGTTTTTTAGCGACCAATGACAAGTTGCATGGATGGTTGCGTAGCAGAAACGTAACGAAACAATCTTCTTACCCAAGCGAATGGTTCTGCGCATTCGCGCAATTTGATCGGCTCATCACCCTGCATTTGCATGACGAAAGGCGCGTTCTTGGCTGGCCGGCCGAGTGGCCGCCGGAATCATCCAACGGCCAGTTCGTGATCCATAAGCCGCGTTGGCTGCACGAAGATGGCAAAGTGGCGCCTTTTGGCGCTGAATATTTGTTGATAGATTCCGCGAAGGTTAAATGGGTTGAGTTCAGCCCGGCATCAGAGGATTGATTATGAGCGCCCGAGCACCACAACCAATGCCAAAGAAATATGAACACCTGTTCTTTGGGCCAGACGGAAAACCGTTGGATAGTCCGCTGTTGAAAGGGCCGAGTGCGCCTCCACCGTTAAAAAGGCACTGCTGCTGTTCAGAGCGTATCCACCAACCAATCCCTGAACGCTTTCAGTGACGGTAACGCCTCATTCCGCGGCGGATACACCAGGTAATAGCTGCGCCGGCTGGTGATCGGCTCCCCCAGTTGCAGCAGCTCGCCGTTAAGCAATTCATCCTCCACCAGAATCCGCGGCACCAGCCCCACGCCGATATTCGCCCGCACCGCTTGGATCAGGTGCGAAGTCATTTCAAAGCTCGGCCCGATGCGCATGCTGCGGTGTGGCAAGCCATGATGGGTGAACCATTCCGCCCAGGCCTGGGCATTGCTGCTGACATTGAGCAGTAACTGCCCGGCGATGTGTTGTTCCGCTTCATCACGTTCGGCCAATGACAACTGCGCACTGGCAATCACCACCAGTTCTTCAGTGTGCAGGGGCAGGGCGCTCAAGCCCGGCCAGTCTCCCGCACCGACACAGATCGCCGCATCGATCTCGCTGGTGTCGAAGTCAATCGCTTCGATCCGTGAATGCAAGTGCACGGTCATGCCGGGGTGCGCGGTGTAGAAGTCCTTGAGTCGCGGCAGCAGCCATTTCGAGCCGAAGGTCGGCAGCGTCGCCAGACGCAAACTGTGGATGCCTGAACCGAACGCCATGGCCTGCAGGGTCGCGCTGCGGATCTGCCCGAGGGCTTCGGCCAGTTCACGCTGATACATGCGCCCGACGTCGGTCAGCACCACTTGCCGACCTTCGCGGCTGAACAGGCGCATGCCGAGCATCTTTTCCAGAATCTGCACCTGACGGCTGACCGCGCTTTGCGTCAGCGACAGTTCGTGGGCGGCGCGGGTGTAGCTTTCATGGCGTGCGGCGGCCTCGAAGGCCAGCAATAACGACATGGAAGGGGTGAGGGTTCGCGGATTCATTCGTTTTAGTCATGGATTGCGGGTCGATTTTACGTTTGTCCCGACGGCACCAAGCAATGAACATAAGCACCATGAGATGGCGGGAGCGTGACGCAATCATTCATTGCGCACAACTGTTCACCGCCACACGGCCCGATTTTGACCGAGATTTCCTCACCGATGATTGCCCAGCTGTCACCCGCCGCTGCATTGACCACCGATTACCAACTGTTCCTCAACGCCCTGAAAGCCAGTGGTTTTCGTGGCGAGATCAGTGCCGATTACGCCAGCCGCGTAGTGCTCGCCACCGACAACTCGATCTACCAGCGTCTGCCGCAAGCGGCGGTGTTTCCAATGGATGCGGAGGATGTGGCGCGGGTGGCACGGCTGATCGCCGAGCCGGCGTATCAGCAAGTGGTGATTACCCCGCGTGGCGGTGGGACCGGCACCAACGGCCAGTCGCTGACCGACGGCATCGTCGTCGACCTGTCGCGGCACATGAACCGCATTCTGGAAATCAACGTCGAGCAGCGCTGGGTGCGGGTACAGGCCGGGGTGGTCAAGGATCAGCTCAACGCCGCGCTGAAATCCGCCGGGCTGTTTTTCGCCCCGGAACTGTCGACCTCCAACCGCGCCACCGTTGGCGGCATGATCAACACCGACGCCAGCGGCCAGGGCAGTTGCACCTACGGCAAGACCCGCGACCATGTGCTGGAACTCGACATGGTTCTGCGCGGCGGTGAACGCCTGCACGGCGCCGCGCTGGCGGAAGACGACCTGACAGCGCTGTGCGCCCGTGAAGATCGAGTGGGTGAAGTTTATCGCTGTGCGCGGCAGATCATCGACGAGCAGGGCGAGCTGATCCAGCAGCGCTTCCCCGATCTCAACCGCTGCCTGACCGGCTACGACCTGGCGCACCTGCGCGAGGCCGACAACCGCTTCAACCTCAACAGCGTGCTGTGCGGCGCCGAGGGCTCACTCGGCTTTGTGGTCGAGGCAAAGCTCAACGTGCTGCCGATCCCCCAGCACACGATGCTGGTGAACATCCGCTACGCCGGGTTCATGGATGCGCTGCGCGATGCCCGGGCGCTGATGGCGCTCAAGCCGCTGTCGATTGAAACCGTGGATTCCAAGGTGTTGCTGCTGGCGATGCAGGACATCGTCTGGCACGGCGTCGCCGAATACTTCCCGGAAAGTGCCGAGCGGCCAACGCTGGGGATCAACCTGGTGGAGTTCTGTGGCGACGATCCTGAAGATCTGCAGCACCGGGTTCAAGCCTTCCTTGAGCACTTGAGCAGTGACACCACGGTCGAACGCCTTGGCCATACGCTGGCGGTCGGCCAAGCGGCGGTGAACAAGGTATATGGCATGCGCAAGCGCGCCGTCGGCCTGCTCGGCAACGTTGCCGGCGAAGCGCGGCCGCAGCCGTTTGTTGAAGACACCGCGGTGCCGCCGCAGCATCTGGCCGAGTACATCGCCGAGTTGCGCGAACTGCTCGACAGCCACGGTTTGCAGTACGGCATGTTCGGCCACGTCGATGCTGGTGTGCTGCACGTGCGGCCGATTCTCGACATGAAGGACCCGCAGCAAGCGGCGCTGGTGCGTCCGGTGTCCGACGGTGTCGCCGCGCTGACCCAACGCTACGGCGGCCTGTTGTGGGGCGAACATGGCAAAGGTCTGCGCTCGGAATACGCGCCGGCCTTTTTCGGCGAGCTGTACCCGGCGTTGCAGGCACTGAAAGCCGCGTTCGACCCGTTCAACCAGTTCAACCCGGGCAAGATCGCCACCCCGGCCAACACCGCTGCGGCATTGCTGAAGATCGACGAAGTGACCCTGCGCGGCGAACTCGACCGGCAGATCGACGAAAAGGTCTGGCAGAGCTACGGCGCCGCCATGCATTGCAACGGCAACGGCGCCTGCTACAACTTTGATCCCGACGACGCCATGTGCCCGTCGTGGAAAGCCACCCGCGAGCGTGCGCAATCGCCCAAGGGCCGCGCCTCACTGATCCGTGAATGGCTGCGTTTGCAGGGCGAGGCAGGGGTGGATGTGCTGTCGGATGCGATCCGCCGCCCGGCGTTTTTCCGCAACCTGTGGACGCGCTGGCGCAACAGCCGTGGGCAGGCCGCAGACTTTTCCCATGAGGTGTATGACGCCATGGCCGGATGCCTGGCGTGTAAATCCTGCGCGGGGCAATGCCCGGTCAAGGTCAACGTGCCGGAGTTTCGTTCGCGGTTTCTGGAGTTGTATCACAGCCGTTATTTGCGCCCGGCGCGGGATTATCTGATTGCTTCGCTGGAGTACAGCATTCCGTACATGGCGCGAATTCCGGCGCTGTACAACGGTTTGATGGGCGCTTCATTCGTGCGCCAACAGTTGGAGCGTCTCGGTGGAATGGTCGATGTGCCGTTGCTCAGCCGCTTTGACTTCCACGCGGCGATGCGCCGCTGGAAGGTGCAGCCGGCGACGGTTGCCGCGCTGTCGACGCTGACCCAGGCCCAGCGCGAGCGCAGTGTGGTGCTGGTGCAGGATGCCTTCACCCGTTACTTCGAAGCGCCGCTGCTGGCGGATCTGGTGGAGCTGATTTCGCGGCTTGGCTATCAGGTTTATCTGGCGCCTTTCAGCGCCAACGGCAAGCCGCTGCATGTGCAGGGCTTTCTGTCGGCGTTCAACCGCGCGGCACTGCGCAATGCGCGGCAACTGCGAGAGCTGGCGGATGTTGGCGTACCGTTGCTGGGGCTGGATCCGGCGATGACCCTGGTCTATCGCCAGGAATACTTGAAAGTGCCCGGCATGAACCAATGCCCGGAAGTCGCGCTGGTACAGGAATGGCTGCTCAAGGTGGTGCCGGAGCAGGCGAATAACAAATCGGCAAGTGCATTCCGACTCCTGGCGCATTGCACCGAGAAAACCAACGCGCCGGCCGCCACCCGTCAGTGGGAGCAAGTGTTCGAACGGGTCGGCTTGAAACTGGCGACGCAGGCCACCGGTTGCTGCGGCATGTCCGGCACCTACGGCCATGAAGCACGCAACCGTGAAACCTCGGCGGAGATCTACGAGCAATCGTGGGCGCGGCAGGTCGAGGCACCGGCGGAGCAGGGCGAAGCACTGGCCACCGGCTATTCGTGCCGCAGTCAGGTCAAGCGCCAGTCGGATCGGGCGCTGCGCCATCCGTTGCAGGTGCTGCTTGAGGTGGTACGTCGCTGAGCGGTTCGTCGTCCGGGGCGTTGTCCCAGATCAGCCGTGGGTCGAAACTCATCGCCGAGAGCATGGTGAACACCACCACCATGCCGAAAAACAGGATGCCCGGGCGTGGTTCGATATCGCCCAGCGCCTGGAACTTCACCAGCGCCGCGACCAGCGCGACCACCAGCACGTCGAGCATCGACCAGTAGCCGATCAGCTCGACGAAACGGTACAACTTCGAGCGCTCACGGCGCGCCCAGTTGCTGTCGCGCTGCACGGTGATCAGCAGCAGCGACAGGGCCACGAACTTGATGCCCGGCACCGCGATGCTGGCGATGAAAATGATCAGCGCGATGTCCCACGCGCCGCCCTCCCAGAATTCCAGCACGCCGCTCATGATCGTGCTGTCGGCGCCGTTGCCGAGCATCATGGTGTTCATCACCGGGAGCAGATTGGCCGGCACGTAAAACGCCAGCGCGGCAAACAGGAAGGCCCAGGTACGCGCCAGGGAATTGGTCTTGCGCCGATGCAACGGCGCGTCGCAACGCGGGCATTGGTGCGGCTCATCGGTCATGTCGCAGGCCAGCCCGCAGCTGTGGCACAGGCACAGATTCAGTTCGCTGGCGGTCGCTGGACGCTTCATAGGATGTCCCAAAGGTCACGAATGTCGCGCCCGGCAATGCGGATCATCATCAGGCTCAACACGGCCAGGGCAAACAGGCCGATACCCGGCAGCACATCGAGCAGCCCGGCCAGTTTGAACACCGCGACCATCGCCCCCAGCAGACACACTTCGAGCATGCTCCACGGACGCAGGGTTTCCAGCCAGCGCATGCACAGCTTGAACCCCGGCGCGCGGCGCGACGACAGGGCGAAACTCAGCACCCAGATCAACAGCACCAGTTGAAACGCCGGGGCGATGATGATCGAAATCGCCGCGACCATCGCCATGAACGTGATCGGCCCCTGACTCAGCGCCAGCACCGAATCCCACAGCGTCGCGCTGTTTTTCAAACCCTTCATGCTGATGCTCATCACCGGGTAGAAATTGGCGAACAGCCACAGCATCGCCGCGGTGAAACTCAAGGCCAGGCGCTGCTCGACGGTCAAACCGTTATAGCGCTGCAGCACGCCGCCGCAACGTACGCAGAGGGTTTTCTGGTGTTTGCCGAGCACGACTTTTTCGTACACGCAGTCGCAATGCTCGCAGATGATCAGGTGTTCGGTTGAGGTCATGGGCAACGCTCGACGCCAGGGCACAAGACCTGATCACTATAGACCTCACTGTCTGCTCCTGCAGTAAAGCGGATTTTGTTGATGTCAGGTATTGCCGGTAACAATAAGAAAGTTGTCGCGGATCTGAATAAACTCGCGACCGTAAACATGAAATCCCTATTCTGTTTACCCTTTGGTTTTGGCCACCTGTTATCAGGCGGCCTTTTTTTTGCCCGGTTTTTAATGTTGTTATCAACTTGACGGATATCGCAAATGCAAACAGGCCGCTTGAGCGACCTGTTTCTTCGAGCCCTTCAATCAAGTTGTTTTAGTTGTTCCATATGTTTGCTGTACAGCGCCGCTTCTTCTGTCAGCGCCTTGTGCACCGAAGGGCGGGCATCGATGCGATTCTTCCACGCCATCAGGTGTGGCAGGTGTTCGATCTGTGCGCCGGAGCGTTCGTGCCACCAGGTGGCGAAGACGTACGCATCGGCCACGGAGAACTGGTCACCGGTCAGCCAGGTACGGCCGTCGGCCAGGCGTGCGTCGAGTTGGGCATAGGCGCTGACGATCTTGTTGCGTGTCCACTGTGTGCCGTCTTCAGTCAGCAATTTGCGCATCAACGGAATGTGTTTCTGGGCGATCTCGGTGGCGACGAAGGTCAGCAACTGGTCGACCTTGACCCGTTCCAGCGTGCCGCGCGCCGGGATCAGGCCGGACTCTGGATGCTGGTCGGCGAGGTAGGAGGTAATGACGATGGTTTCCGACAGGATATCGTTGAAGGTGTTGTCGAGCAGCAGGGCGGGTACATACAGCAGTGGGTTCACCGCCGCGAAATCTTCGCCGCTGGAGGTGGTCCGGCCGAATACGTCGAAGTGCACCAATTCCGGGGTCAGGCCCAATTCGTTGGCGATGATCTGGACGGCCTGGGAGCAAGTCTGGTTGGCAATGTAGAGCTTCATGGTAGTCACCTTTGGGAGAAAGTCGGGGCCCTGGAGTGGACCGGCAAATCCAGTCTGCACGCCGCGGTTAAGGCGATAAATACCGTGAAAGGTGATGCTCTGTAGCTTTTATGGAGACAATTGGGCCGCACAGCTATCCCTCCGCCAAACCCGCCGGGGCGGGCATTCAGGCCTGATTGTCTCCGCTGGAGCTACTAAGAGTAGCGTCCGGTGTTGTTTATCCGGCGTCAGGTCTCGGCCACCATTCGCTCAACGGCAAATGCCCACCGCAGAGACCACGGCGATGTTGACGAAACAGTTGATCAGCTCAGGCGCTTATCTGGAGAAGTTCAGCGACGTTCCCCCGGAACTGTTGTGGACGCTGGAGCGGATCGGTCAGTCGATGGAAGACACCCTGAACGCGCGTCCCGGCGAGGGCGACATCTGGGTCTTCGGTTACGGCTCGCTGATCTGGAACCCGCTGTTCGAATTTGCCGAGCACCAATTGGCGACCCTGCACGGTTGGCATCGCAGTTTCTGCCTGCGGATGATCGCCGGGCGCGCGACAGTGGCACTGCCGGGTCGGATGCTGGCCCTGCAGCGCGGCGGGGAAACCCACGGCGTCGCGTTCAAGATCAGCCAGGCGGTGGCTCGCGACGAACTGATTTCACTGTGGATCCGCGAAATGCCCACCGGTGCCTACCGGCCGATCTGGACCGGCGTGCAACTGGCCGATGGTCGTGACGTACTGGCGCTGGTGTTTGTCGCGGATCCCGATCACCCGCTGTTCGAGGCGGATGCACGGATTGAGACCATCGCCGGTAGTGTGGCACTCGCCGAAGGACCGATGGGGACGAACGCAGATTATGTGCACCGACTGTGTTGCGCGCTGAGTGAAAGCGGCATTGTCGATGAATACATCGGCGCCTTGTCGGCAGAACTCATGGATTGAACTAATCGCGTATCGGGAAGTTATGCAGTGAAGTTTTATTGCAGGGATGCGTGCGTCTTGAAGTTGCAGTTTTTTAATAAGTTTTGAACATCATCAATAGTTTCGGGAGAAGTGAAATGGTCGCCAGTCGTAAACGGCTTTCCGTCGCATTAAGTGCGCTCTTAGTGGCCGGCACGGCCGGCATCGTCGTCAACTATGGCGATCATTTCGGACCGATAGCCAACGCTCATGCCGACACCGCGCCAGCCGCCAAAGCCGAGGTGGATGTTGCCACCGTCGTGTTCAAGACGATCAGTGAATGGCAAAGCTATTCCGGGCGCCTGGAGGCGGTCGACAAAGTGGATATCCGACCGTTGGTGCCGGGCACCATCGTCGGCGTGCACTTCAAGGATGGCACGCTGGTGAAGAAGGGCGATCTGCTGTTCACCCTCGACCAGCGTCCCTATCTGGCGGAAGTCGATCGCGCCGCCGGGCAACTGGCTGCTGCCGAGTCCCGTGCCGGCTATACCGCCACCGACGCCGGACGTGCCGCCCGGCTGGTGGAACAGAACGCGATCGCCAAGCGTGATTTTGACGAGAAACAAAACGCCGCCCGTGAAGCCGTGGCTCAGGTCAAGGTGGCGAAAGCAGCGCTGGATGCCGCTCGGGTCAACCTGTCGTACACCGAGATCAAGGCACCGGTGGCCGGTCGAGTTTCCCGCGCCGAACTGACGGTCGGCAACGTGGTGTCGAGCGGCGCAACGGCGCCGCTGCTGACCCGCCTGGTATCGGTCTCGCCGATCTACGCCTCGTTCGATGTCGATGAACAAACCTACCTGCGCTACCTCAATCAGGCGTCCGGCAGCGGCGCCCCCGTGTCCCTGGGGCTGGCCGACGAAGACGGCTATTCGCGTCAGGGCGCAGTGGATTCGATCGACAACCAGCTCGACACCCAGTCCGGCACCATCCGCGTCCGGGCGCGTTTCGACAACGCCAACGGCGCGCTGCTGCCGGGTCTGTATGCGCGGATCAAGGTCGGTGGCGGCAAGCCGTTCGAGACCGTGCTGGTTGACGACTCGGCGATCGGCACCGATCAGGCGCGCAAGTTCGTGCTGGTGGTCGGCGCCCAGGATCGCGTCGAGTACCGCGAAGTGACGCTGGGCAACCTGCATGAAGGGCTGCGCATCGTCACGTCCGGCCTCAAGGCAGGAGACCGGGTGATCGTCAGCGGCGTACAGCGTGTACGCCCCAACGACGCCGTTCACGTCAATACCGTCGACATGGTCAGCGTCAATCGCGCCGCCAGGCCTGCGGCTTAATCCGGGAATCGCCATGAACATCTCAAAATTCTTTATCGACCGGCCGATCTTTGCCGGTGTGTTGTCGATGGTAATCGTGCTGGCCGGGCTGATCGCCCTGACCCGGCTGCCGACTGCCGAATACCCCGAAGTGGTGCCACCCTCGGTGGTGGTGCGTGCCGAATACCCTGGCGCCAACCCGAAAGTCATCGCCGAAACCGTGGCCTCGCCAATCGAAGAACAGATCAACGGTGTCGAGGACATGCTGTACATGCAGTCTCTGGCCAACAGTGACGGCAAGATGACCACTACCGTGACGTTCAAGCTCGGCACCGATCCGGACAAGGCTCAGCAGTTCGTGCAGAACCGCGTGGCCCAGGCCCTGCCGCGCTTGCCTGAGGACGTGCAGCGCCTTGGTGTGACCACCATCAAGTCGTCGCCGACCCTGACCATGGGCGTGAGCATTCTTTCGCCCAATCAGCGTTATGACCTGACCTATCTGCGCAACTATGCGCTGATCAACGTCAAGGATCGCCTGGCGCGGATTCCCGGCGTCGGTGAAGTGGTGATGTGGGGTGCGGGCGATTATTCGATGCGCATCTGGCTCGATCCGCAGAAAGTCGCACGTCTGAACATGACCGCGCTGGACGTGGTGAAAGCCATTCGCGAGCAGAACGTACAGGTCGCTGCCGGCATTGTCGGCGGTGCACCGATGCTCACCGACGTGCCAATGCAACTGAGCGTCAACGCCCAGGGCCGACTGAAGACCGAGCAGGAATTTCGCGACATCATCCTCAAGAGCAGCGCCGGCGCGGTGGCGCATCTGTCGGACGTGGCACGGGTGGAAATGGCCGCCTCCGAATACACCTTGCGCGCCATGCTCGACAACAAGCCTGCAGTGCAGATGATCATCTTCCAGCAGCCGGGTGCCAACTCGCTGCAGATTTCCGATGACGTGCGCAAGGTCATGGAGGAAATCAAACAGGACATGCCGGACGGTGTCGATTACGGCATCAAGTACGACCCGACCCAGTTTGTCCGCGACAGCATCCACGCGGTGATCCAGACCCTGCTTGAGGCCATCGCGCTGGTGGTGCTGGTGGTCATCGTGTTCCTGCAAACCTGGCGTGCGTCGCTGATCCCGTTGCTGGCGGTGCCGGTGTCGATCATTGGTACGTTCGCGCTGCTGCTGGGGTTCGGTTACACCATCAACGCCTTGTCGCTGTTCGGCATGGTGCTGGCCATCGGCATCGTGGTCGACGACGCGATCGTGGTGGTGGAGAACGTCGAGCGCAATATTGCAGCCGGTCTGTCGCCCCGTGATGCGACCTATAAAGCCATGCAGGAAGTCAGCGGGCCAATCATCGCGATTGCACTGACGCTGGTGGCGGTGTTTGTGCCGCTGGCGTTCATGTCCGGACTCACCGGGCAGTTCTACCAACAGTTTGCGATGACCATCGCGATTTCGACGGTGATTTCCGCGTTCAATTCGCTGACCTTGTCGCCGGCACTCGCGGCCATCCTGCTCAAGGGGCATGACGCGCCGAAAGATCGTCTGACGCGGATCATGGACACGCTGCTTGGTGGCTTCTTCAACGTCTTCAATCGAGTGTTCAATCGTGGCTCGGACAATTACGGCAAAGGCGTGCGCCATGTGGTCAACCGCAAACTGGTGATGCTGGTGATCTATGGCGTGTTGCTCGGCGCGGCGGTGTGGATGGGCAAAATTGTGCCCGGCGGTTTTGTGCCGGGGCAGGACAAGGATTACGTGGTAGCGATCGCGCAACTGCCGAGCGGCGCGACCCTGGACCGAACCGAGAAAGTCGTGCGCGACATGGGCGATATCGCCCTGGCGATTCCCGGGGTGAAGAACTTGCCGCAGTTCCCCGGTCTGTCGGTCAGCCTGGCCAACTCGCCGAGCAGCGCCCTGGTGTTTCCGGTGCTGGAGCCCTCGAAGTACCGCAGCAAGGAGCAATCCGCCTCGGCGATCGTTGCCCGGTTGAACGCTGAATACGCCGGTATCAAGGACGCCGCGATTGCCGTGTTCCCGCCCCCGCCAGTGGCCGGTCTGGGCACTGTTGGCGGCTTCAAGCTGATGATCGAAGACCGCGGCGCGCTGGGTTACGAGGCGCTGAACAAGGCGACGCGGGACTTCCTCGCCGCAGCCGCCAAAGCGCCGGAACTCGGCCCGGCGTTCTCGACCTTCCAGATCAACATGCCGCAACTGAATGTCGAGCTGGATCGGGTCAAGGCCAAGCAGTTGGGGGTGTCGGTGACGGATGTATTCGACACCCTGCAGATCTATCTGGGCTCGATGTACGTCAACGACTTCAACGCCTTTGGCCGTGTATATCAGGTACGGGCTCAGGCCGATGCCCCGTTCCGTGCCAACGCCGAAAATATCGGCGTGCTGAAAACCCGCAACGACAAGGGCGAGATGGTGCCGCTGTCGTCGCTGATCAAGGTCACCACCACTTACGGCCCGGAAATGGTCGTGCGTTACAACGGCTTCACCGCTGCCGATATCAACGGCGGGCCGGCCCCGGGTTATTCGTCCGGTCAGGCGCAGGCTGCGGTCGACCGGATTGCGAAAGAGGTGTTTCCGCGCGGTATCAGGTACGAATGGACGGACCTGACCTACCAGCAAGTGCTGGCCGGCGATTCGGCGCTGTGGGTGTTCCCGATCAGCGTATTGCTGGTGTTCCTGGTGCTGGCGGCGCTGTACGAAAGCCTGACCTTGCCGCTGGCGATCATCCTGATCGTGCCGATGAGCATTCTCTCGGCGCTGGCCGGGGTGTGGTTGACCCATGGCGACAACAACATCTTCACCCAGATCGGCTTGATGGTGCTGGTGGGGCTGTCGGCGAAGAACGCAATCCTGATCGTCGAATTCGCCCGTGAACTGGAGATGCAGGGCCGCAGCGTGGTGCAAGCCGCGATCGAGGCCAGTCGGCTGCGGCTGCGACCGATTCTGATGACCTCCATCGCGTTCATCATGGGCGTGGTGCCGCTGGTGTTCTCCACCGGCGCCGGTGCCGAGATGCGCCAGGCCATGGGCATCGCGGTGTTCTTCGGCATGCTCGGCGTGACCCTGTTCGGGCTGATGCTGACGCCGGTGTTCTACGTGCTGCTGCGCAAGCTGTCCGGTGTCGAGCATCTGGTCGACACGCACGGCAGGCATCCGCACCCGGGCGCCGACGCAACGGCCCACGATCACAGCATTGTCACTCACGGCGTTTCGACCCACCCGACTTTGCCGCGCACGCCGCAAGCGGCCTACGAGAAGTAAGGAGAACGACATGAAAGTATTTGCCTTGAATCGTTTGCTGGTGGGCAGTGTCTGGCTCGCCGCGGTACTGGCCACCGCCGGTTGCTCGCTGGCGCCGACTTACCTCAAACCCAATGTGTCGATGCCACCGGCCTACAAGGAAGAGAAGACCCAGGAGCCGCGTACCGCGTTGTCTGCCGCTGAAGCCGGGTCTTGGAAAACCGCGCAGCCGTCGGAGGGCATCGCTCGTGGTGAATGGTGGACGGTGTTCGGCGATCAGCAGTTGAACGACTTGCAGCAACAAGCGCGCGATGCCAACCAGAGTCTGCTGGCGGCAGCGGCGCGGTTGAAGGAGGCGCGGGCGTTGAATCAGGCGGAGCGCTCACAACTGTTCCCGACGGTGGACGCCGGTGTCGGTCCGACCCGGCAACGGGTCTCGCCAGCCTCGCAATATGAATCCGATAGCGGCAAGGGTGCCAGCCAGACCTTGTGGCGTGCGCAGGCGGGCGTGTCTTACGAGGTCGACCTGTTCGGTCGGGTGGCCTCGACGGTAGAGGCTGCCGATGCACAAACCCAACGCAGCGAGGCACTCTACCGTTCGGTGTTGCTGGCGTTGCAGGCGGACCTGGCGCAGAACTACTTCACCTTGCGCCAACTCGATGCCGAAAACGAGGTTTATGCCTCGACGGTACGGTTGCGCGAACAAGCGCTGAAGCTGGTGCAGCAGCGCTATTCGCTGGGCGACATCAGCGAACTGGACGTGGCCCGGGCCGAGACCGAGCTGGCCACGGCGCGTTCAGATGCGATGACCGTGCAGCGCTTGCGCGCAGTGTCCGAGCACAGCCTGGCGGTGTTGCTGGGCAAAAGTCCGGCGCAGTTTTCCCTGGCGGCCAGTCCGCTCGATCCAGTGACCTTGCGCATTCCCGCGGGGCTGCCGTCGTCGCTGCTGGAGCGGCGGCCGGACATCGCTGCGGCCGAGCGGGAAATGGCGGCGGCCAATGCGCGGATCGGTGTGGCGAAAGCGGCATTCTTTCCGTCGCTGACATTGACGGGCTCGGCCGGGTTCGAGTCCGGCTCTCTGAGCAATCTGTTCCACTGGAGCAGCCGGACCTTCCTGCTCGGGCCGCTGGCCGGCACTGCGCTGAACTTGCCGATCTTCGACGGCGGCTTGCGCAAGGGCAATCTGGCCAAGGCCAACGCCGAGTATGAAGAGGACGTGGCCAACTATCGGCAGCAGGTGCTGGTGGCGTTCCGCGAAGTGGAAGACAACCTGTCCGACCTGCGGGTGCTGGAAGAGCAGACACAGACTCAGGCGCAAGCCGTGGATGCATCGGCGCGTGCGGCCCGGTTGGCGCAGGCGCAATACACCGAGGGCGATGTGATTTATCTGTCGGTGATCGACGCCGAACGCACGGCGCTGCAATCGCGTCGGGCCGCCGTGCAACTGCAGGGCGCGCAGGCGGTGGCAACGGTCAATCTGATCCGTGCCCTGGGGGGCGGCTGGGGCAATGCTGGGGAGAAATCGATATGAAAACCGCTGCGGTCAATGTGATCGAAGTGCTGGCGGTCAGCGGCCAGTCGCAAGACTTGCGTGCGCCGATCGACCGGCTGCTGCAAACCCTGGGCGAGGTGCCGGGATGTCTGTCCTATCAGGCGGTGCGCAGCCTGGCGGATGCCGATCTGTGGATCATCACCGGCTACTGGGAGTCGACGGCGGCGATGCGTGCGCACTTCGCCCATCCGGCGTTGAATGATCTGGAACGGCTGCTCGATTGTCGCGCGGTCAAGCGCGTCGCGGCCAGCAGTTTCACCGCGAGTCAGGTGTGAGGCAGGGCGATGGCGATCAACGAGGCGAGTTTTCGTGGTGTCGATCTGAACCTGCTGGTGACATTTGTGGTGCTGTTTCGCGAGCGTAATGTTTCGCGCACGGCGGCGCTGCTCAAGGTCGGTCAGCCCGCCGTGAGTGGCGCACTGGCGCGGTTGCGGGTGCGGTTTGCCGATCCCTTGTTTGTACGCACGGGCCGGGGCGTACGCCCGACGGCCCGGGCCGTTGAACTCGCAGCGACGCTGCTCCCGGCGATGCACACGATCGAATGCCTGATTACCTGTGGGAGCGGGCTTGCTCGCCAATGCGCTGTGTCAGGTGAACGTGATGGTGACTGACCCGGACTCTTCGCGAGCAAGCCCGTTCCCGCAGTGATGTATTGCAAGGCTAGCGCAAGCGATCGGCGAGGTAGTTGAGCACGGCGCGGGTTTTCGCCGGCATGCGATTGCCGAGAGGGATCAGCGCGTGCACCGGAGGCCCGGGCGAATCCAGTGCCGGCAATACCGGGACCAGACGTCCGCAATCGACATAGGGCTGGGCGACCTGGTTGAACAGCTGTGAAATGCCGAGGCCCACCACCGTCGCATCGATCATCGCCTGACCGTCGGAAAGCACCAGCACCGGCGGTGGCGCCAGTTCGCGAAAGTGCCCGTTTTCGGTCAGCGACCATGGCCGCAGCTTCCCGGTGAAACCACGGAAAATCACCGCATCGTGGTGCACCAGGTCCGCCGCCGTTTCAATCGGCGCATGGCGGGCCAGATAGTCCGGCGATGCGTACAGGCTCAACGTGGTGTTGCACAGTTTGCGCACGGTCATTTCGCTGTCCTGGGGCAGGACGCCGGCACGCACGACGATGTCCCAGCCTTCGCCCACGGCATCTGACATGCGATCGGTCATCGACAGCTCAAGCGTGACCTGTGGGTAACGATGACGCAGCTCGGAAAGGGTTGGCAGAAACAACTGGCGAAAACCCGAGGGAATGTCGAGACGCACACGGCCGATCGGTTCTTCCTTGCGTGCTGCCAGCGCCTGGGCGGCGTCGCGCAAGCCATCGAGTGCGGCTTGCGCGGCCAGCAGATAAGTCTCGCCGTCTTCGGTCAGACGCACCGCGCGGGTGGTGCGTTGAAACAGCTTGGTGCCCAGGCGTGATTCCAGGCGCTGAACGGCCTTTCCGACGTTGGATTTGCTGGTCGCCAGGTTCTCCGCTGCGCGGGTGAAGCTGCCGGTCTGGGCGACGCCGACAAACGCAGCGATGTCGGGAAATGAAGTATCGGCACGTTCCATGATTGTCTCCCCTTGAGCGACTAAGCGTCTCGATTGGCGGAGTTTATCAATAGCTTGGCGTCATCAACAATGGCCTTCCAACGGCGTCCCCCTACAGGGATCGGGCTGTTTACGCGTTGCCTTCGAGCAGCGATTTTTCCTTCTGACACAGGATTGACTCATGACATCTGTTGCTCAACAGCGGGGTGAGCGCGACAAGCTGCTGATCCTCGCGGCCATCTGCCTGTCGGCACTGGTTCTTCCGTTAAGTTTTACCGGCGGCGCGGTGGCAACCCCCGCCATCGGCCGTGATCTGGGCGGCAGCCCTGTCGCCCTGACGTGGATCACCAACGCGTTCATGTTGTCTTTCGGCAGCTTGCTGATGGCCGCAGGTGCACTGGCTGATGTCTACGGCCGCAAGCGCCTGTTTACCTTCGGCATGTTGCTGTTTACCGCAGCCTCGCTGGCGCAAAGCCTAGCGCCGTCGGTGTTCTGGCTCGACGTGCTGCGCGCCGTTCAGGGTGTGGCGGGGGCTGCAGCGCTGGCCAGTGGTTCAGCGGCCTTGGCCCAGGAGTTCGAAGGCCATGCCCGCACTCGTGCGTACAGCATGCTCGGTACTACGTTTGGTATCGGTCTGGCCTTCGGTCCGTTGACGGCCGGGGCCTTGATCGAAGCGTTCAATTGGCGGGCGATTTTCGTGTTCACCGCGTTGATCGGTGTGATCGCCATGGTCTTCGGCCTGCCCCGCATGCGCGAAACCCGTGACCCGGACGCCACGGGCCTGGACTGGCCGGGTACTGTCACCTTCAGCGCGATGCTGGCGCTGTTCACGTTCGGCGTGATCCAGGCCCCGGAAAGCGGTTGGGGCAGCCCGCTGGTGGTCGGTCTGCTTGGTGCGTCGGCATTGTTGCTGGCGTTGTTCGTGATCATCGAAATGCGCGTCGAACGGCCGATGCTTGACCTGACCCTGTTCCGTTTTCCGCGTTTCATCGGCGTGCAAATGCTGCCGATCGGTACCTGCTACTGCTACATCGTGCTGGTTGTAATGCTGCCGCTGCGCTTTATCGGGGTTGAAGGCTTGAGTGAAATCGACGCCGGTCTGCTGTTGCTCGCGCTGTCCGCACCGATGCTGGTGGTTCCGATGCTGGCGGCGTCGATGACCCGGTTTGTCTCGGCGGGCATCCTGTCGGGGATCGGTTTTCTGATCGCCGCGCTGGGGCTGCACTGGCTGAGTCTGTACAACGTTGGCGAGCCGAAATTCGCTCTGGTCATTCCAATGGTGTTGATCGGTGTTGATCGGTGTTGGCGCCGGCCTGCCATGGGGCTTGATGGATGGCTTGTCGGTCAGCGTGGTGCCGAAAGAACGTGCAGGGATGGCCGCGGGGATTTTCAATACGGTGCGCGTGGCGGGTGAGGGCATTGCCCTGGCAAGTGTCGCGGCGATTCTCGCTTCGCTGCTGCACACCGATCTGTCGAGCGCGGTGGCTGGCAGTGTCGACACGGGGTTGATTGCCGAGACCGCGCACCGGGTTACCACGGGCGACATGGCGCACGCGATCAACGCCATTGCGGGGCTGGCCAGCGAGCGTCTGGTGCAAGGTTATGCCTCGGCGTTCCAGTACCTGCTGCACATCCTGACCGTGATCACGCTGGCTTCGGCGGCAGTGGTGCTGGGGCTGCTGAGCAAGGATCGGGCGGTTGCGCAGCCGCAAAAAGCAACGCCCGACTTGCTATAGCGGTGTGTGCGGAATTTTCGAGTGTGGGAGCGGGCTTGCTCGCGAAGGCGTCAGATCAGTCACTATCAATGCTGAACATGCCGACCCCTTCGTGAGCAAGCCCACTCCCACCAGTGCGTGTTGGAGTCCTGATTATTTGCGATCCAGCCACACGGTCTGCGCGTTGCAGAACTCGCGCACGCCGAAGTGCGACAGTTCGCGGCCGAAACCGCTTTTCTTCACGCCGCCGAAGGTCACGCGCGGGTCGCTGGCGGAGTAGCCGTTGATGAACACGCCGCCGGTTTCCAGTTCGCTGGTCAGCTGCTGGGCCAGTTGCACGTTGGCGGTGTAGATCGTCGCGGTCAGGCCGAAGTCGCTGTCGTTGGCCAGGGCGATGGCGTGGGCGCAATCGCGGGCGGTGATGATCGAGGCGACCGGGCCGAACAGTTCCTGTTTGAACGAGGTCATGCGGTCGGTGACATCGGCCAGCACGGTCGGCTCGTAGTAGTTGCCCGGGCCTTGGGCCTTGCCGCCGCCGAGCAACAGGGTGGCGCCTTCTTCGAGGGTGTCGCGCACTTGCTGGTCGAGTTCGTCACGCAGATCGAAACGCGCCATTGGGCCGATGTAGGTGTCGGCGGACAGCGGATCACCGACATTCAATTGACGGGTGGCCTCAACGAATTTGCGGGTGAACTCCTCGACCACACCTTCTTCGATGATCAGACGCTTGGCCGCGGCGCAGACCTGGCCGGAGTTCTGGTAGCGGCCGACGACGGCAGCCTGCACGGCTTCGTCCAGATCAGCGTCATTGAGCACGATGAACGGGTCGGAACCGCCCAACTCCAGCACGCATTTCTTCAGCGCGGCACCCGCCTGGGCACCGATGGCCATGCCGGCGCGGACGCTGCCAGTCAGGGTGACGGCGGCGATGCGCGGGTCGGCGATGGCGCTGGAAACACCTTCAGGGGTGACGTTGATCACTTCAAACACGCCGTCAGCGAAACCGGCGCGCTTGAACGCGTCGCGCAGCAGGTAGGCGCTGCCCATCACGTTCGGCGCGTGCTTGAGCACGTAAGTGTTGCCGGCGATCAGCGCCGGAACCGCACCGCGCAGCACTTGCCAGATCGGGAAGTTCCAAGGCATCACCGCGAGGATCGGGCCCAACGGACGGTACTCGATGCGCGCCTTGCCGCCTTCGACCTGAGTCGGTTCGGCGTCGAGCATCGCCGGGCCGTTTTCGGCGTACCACTCGCAAAGCTTGGCGCATTTCTCGATTTCGCCACGGGCCTGGGCGATCGGCTTGCCCATTTCCAAAGTGATCATGGTCGCCATGGCTTCGGCAGTTTCGCGTAGAGCGCCGGCAAGGGCGGTCAAGGCGCGGGAGCGATCCTGCAGCGGCTTGCGTTTCCATTTCGAGAAACCGAACGCGGCGCGGGTCAGCGCAGCGTCGAGAGCCTCGGCTGATTCAAAGGCGTAGTGACCGATCTGCTCGCCGGTGGCGGGGTTGATCGAGATGGCGTGGGTCTGGCTGGAAATCTGGCTCATGGCTGGCTCCTGCGAGTTCAGTGGATGGGCCTAGAGTAGGGTGGCGTTTGTTTTCTGGAAACTGAATAATAAAGATCGTTTCTTTCACGATTGGAGAATGACTGTGGATCTGGTGCAGCTGGAAATCTTCAAGGCCGTTGCCGAGCACGGCAGCATCAGCGCTGCGGCGGCGCAGATTCATCGCGTGCCATCGAACCTGACCACGCGGATCAAGCAACTGGAGCAGGACTTGGGCGTCGACCTGTTCATCCGCGAGAAAAGCCGTCTGCGTTTGTCGCCCGCCGGCTGGAGTTTTCTCGAATATGCGCGGCGTATTCTCGATCTGGTACAGGAGGCGCGGGCCACCGTCGCTGGCGAAGAGCCGCAGGGCGCGTTTCCTCTCGGCTCGCTGGAAAGTACCGCAGCGGTGCGCATTCCCGAACTGCTGGCGGCGTACAACCAGCTTCACCCGAAAGTCGATCTGGATCTGTCGACCGGGCCATCCGGGACGATGATCGACGGCGTACTTTCTGGGCGTCTGGCCGCTGCGTTTGTCGACGGCCCAGTGTTGCATCCAACGCTCGAAGGCGTGCCGGCGTTCGAGGAAGAGATGGTCATCATCGCGCCGCTCAATCACGCGCCGGTGCAGCGCGCGGCGGATGTGAACGGCGAGAACATCTATGCGTTTCGCTCCAACTGCTCCTATCGTCATCACTTCGAAAAATGGTTCAGCACCGACGCTGCGGTGCCGGGCAAGATCTTCGAGATGGAGTCCTATCACGGCATGCTCGCCTGCGTCAGCGCCGGGGCCGGGCTGGCGTTGATGCCGCGCAAAATGCTGCAGAGCATGCCCGGCAGCGCGACGGTCAGCGTCTGGCCGCTGGCAGCGGATTTTCGCTATCTGACCACGTGGCTGGTTTGGCGCCGGGGCACGGTGTCGCGCAGCTTGAGCATGTTCGTGCGTTTGCTGGAGGAGCGCGGCGTGGTGCGCGCAGAAGAGTAATTGACACGTTGTGTCATGGCTGTATCTTGATCGGCGTTTCGCAATATAAAAAACTATACAGCGTAGCCATGAGGACAAGGACATGAGTGCAGCCCTGAGCGGTAAAGAAGCAGTCGGTGAGCGGTTTGTGTTGGAAACGATGCGTCATGCGCAGGACCTGACCTGGAACGCCGTTGATGCCATCGCCAAGGTGATCAAGCCCGGCATGCGTGAATCCGAAGCCCAGGAACAGGGCAAACAGATCCTCGCCGAACTGGGCATGGACCGCATCTGGCACCCGCTGCTGATCCGCTTTGGCGCCAACACGCTGAAGGCGTTCAAGGAACGTTCCGAGGGCGATCCGGTACTCGGTGAGAACGATATTTTCTTCATCGACATGGGCGTGGTCTGGCAGGGGCACGAAGGCGATGCCGGCGAAACCTTCACCACCGGATCCGATCCGGAAATGATCGCCTGTGCAGCGGCGTCCAAAGAGCTGTTCAAGCGCGTCGAGGCGTTATGGCGCCAAGGCGTGAGCGGTGTCGAGTTGTACCGTTACGCCAGCGATCAGGCCGAAGCCATGGGCTGGAAACTCAATCTCGACATCAAGGGCCACCGCGTCAGCGATTTCCCTCATGCGATCCATCGCGGCGGCAATCTCGGCGATTTCGAGCAGACGCCAAATGCCGGGGTGTGGATTCTGGAAATCCAGATCGCCCACCCGCAGCGACCGTTTGGCGCGTTTTATGAAGATCTGTTGATCTGATCTATTGTTGCTCGACAGGTGTTTGCACAGTGCAAGTGTGACAACAGAGCGCAGCGCTGTAGTTGTTTCTACATAACGCTAACTCTGATGATGCAGGCTGTTTTTCCTAACTCTAAAGTCAAAAAAGGAAGCCCGTCATGAAAGTCAGCGCACGCAACGTATTCAAAGGCAACGTCAGCCAGGTGCAGGCCGGTGCGGTCAACGCCGAAGTGGTTCTGACCCTGGCCGGGGGCGAGCAACTGGTTGCCGTCGTGACCATGGAAAGCATCAAGAACCTTGGCATCGCCGTTGGCAAGGAAGCCGTTGCGCTGGTCAAGGCACCTTGGGTGATGCTGATGACCGAATCCAGCGACATTCGCCTGTCGGCGCGTAACTGCCTGGAAGGCAAAGTGTTGAGCGTCACCGACGGTGCGGTCAATGCTGAAGTGGTGATCGAGCTGGCCGGCGGTTCGAAGGTTTATTCGATCGTCACGCGTGATGCGGTTGCCGAGCTGGGTCTGGCCAAAGGTGTGAGCGCCACGGCGGTGATCAAGGCTTCGCATATCATTCTCGGCGTTCCGGCCTGATCTACATTTCAGGCCAATAAAAACCTCTGGTTCCGGGATCGAGAACCAGAGGTTTTTTCGTTATGGCGTACCGTTTCTGCCGTGCAGGCGAAAGCCTTCGCGTTGGCTCAGACGCTGGTAATACGCGCTGACGGCGGGATAGTCCGGATGCGCGAGCGGCGTTTCGAACCAGCGGTTGACTGACAGCCCAATGGGGATATCGGCGAGGGAAAACTGCTCGCCACTGACGTAGGCGCCCGTTTTCTGCAACTGCTGATCGAGGATGCCCATGGTCTTCGACCATTGCTCGATGCCCTTGGCCAGAGCGGCGCTGTCCTGATAATCCGCTGACTGGCGCACCAGCGACATGAACGCATACGACCACGACCGGTTCAGCTCCGACGCCTGCCAGTCGATCCACTGATCGACGCGCGCGCGGGTTCGCGGCTCGGCGGGGTAGAGGTCAGCGCCAGCATAGGTGCCCGCCAGATAACGAATGATCGTATTGGATTCCCACAGAGTGAAATCGCCGTCCTGAATTACCGGCACCATGGCGCAAGGGTTGAGGGCGAGGAACTCCGGGGTGTCGGTGGGTTTGAAGCCCGAGCCCCAATCCTCACGCTCGAACGGGATCTGCAGTTCGGCGCAGGTCCATAGCACTTTGCGTACGTTGATCGATGTGGCCTTGCCCAGTATTCGCAGCATGAGTTTTCCCTGCCTCGTGGGTGCCTGTCGTGGGGTATCAAGAAATACCACACGACAACGCAGAAGGCCCGCGCATGGCGGGCCTTCTTTTTACATCGAATCAATCTCAGAGACTGCCCACCAGTTTCCCGCCCATCATCCGCCGCCGATAAGCGCTGTCACGGTTGGCCAGCCAGAAGTACAGCGGCGAAGTCACCAGCAGCCCGACCAGCCAAGACAGGTCCGCGCCGTTGATGTGCGCCGAGACCGGGCCGACATACAACGGGGTGTTCATGAACGGGATCTGCACCGCGATGCCGATCGCGTAGGCCAGCAGCGCCTGCGGGTTGTAGCGTCCGTAGATGCCGCCGTCGACCTGGAAGATCGACTGGATGTCGTACTTGCCTTTGTGAATGGCGTAGAAGTCGATCAGGTTGATCGCGGTCCACGGCACCAACACCACCAGCAGCACCAGCACCATGTCGACGAAGTGGCCGATGAAGTCCTTCGAGGCGCCGACGGCGGCGAAGCAGCAGGCCAGCAGGACGATTACCGAGATCACCGCACGGCTTTTCGCGGTGGGGATCCAGCGGTAGGCGAAGGTCTGCACCAGGGTGATCAGCGACAGCACGGCGCCGTACAGGTTGAGGGCGTTGTGGCTGATCACGCTGAGCAGGAACAGCACCAGCATCAGCGGCCCGATCGAGCCAGTGGCGAGCTTGACCGCATCCATGGTGTCCATGCCCACGGGTGTCGCCAGCACGGCGACGGCACCGAAAATGAACGCCAAACTCGAGCCCAGTGCCGACCCCAGATACGTCGTCCAGAACGTCGACGAGACTTTTACATCGGCCGGCAAATAACGCGAATAGTCGGACACGTAAGGCGCAAACGCGATCTGCCACAGTGCAGCGAGCGACACGGTGGCGAGCCAGCCGGAGAGGTTGAAGCTGCCGCGGGTGAGGAAGTCATCGGTTTGTATATGGGTGAAGATGTAGCCGAAACCGACGACGATGCCGATCCCCAGCACCCAGGTGCCGATGCGGTTGAGCACGTGAATGAAGCGGTAGCCGATGATGCCGATGATCCCCGAACCGAACGCGCCGATGACGATGCCGACCGGCACCGGCACGCTGTCGACCACGCCGTGTAGCGACTTGCCGGCCAGCACGATGTTGGAGGCGAAAAAGCCGATGTACATGACCCCGGCAATCAGCACCACCAGCAATGCGCCCAGCGAGCCGAACTGCGCGCGGCTCTGGATCATCTGCGGAATGCCCATCTGCGGGCCTTGCGCCGAGTGCAGCGCCATCAGCACGCCGCCGACCAGATGGCCGACCAGAATCGCGACGATGCCCCAGACCAGATTCAAGTGGAACAACTGCACGCCCAGCGCGCCGGTGACGATGGGCAACGGCGCGATGTTGCCGCCGAACCACAGCGTGAACAGATCCCTGACCTTTCCGTGGCGATCTTCGGGGGGCACGTATCCTATCGTGTGTTTTTCAATGAGCGGCGCGGACGTTGTTGCAGAGGTGGACATGACGAACTCCAAGGCAAGGATGAGTACGTGGACGTACTTCGGTAAGCGCCGACACGGACGGCGCATTTCTTGTTGAAGCGATCATGTGCAAAGGCCCGGGATAGATAAATTAGTAAGTTTGTTGCTTCAGACCTTAAAAAATATATGCCCCGGGTTTGGGGGCTGTCCGGTATGTTCAACCGTGATCAACAACAAAAACTTTCAGAGGCGAACCCTTTCCTGTGGCGAGGGAGCTTGCTCCCGCTGGGCTGCGCAGCGGCCCCCAAAACTGCGCCACGCCCGCTGATGTTGTGAGTGCTGCGCACTCAAGCGGGAGCAAGCTCCCTCACCACAAAAGCGTCGTCTTACTTGCAGAGGTTTTATATGGCCGCCTACAACCTGCGCCAGCTCAAATACTTCGTCACCACCGCCGATTGCGGCAGCGTCGCCGAAGCCTCGCGCAAGCTCTACATCGCCCAGCCGTCGGTCTCCACCGCGATCAAGCATCTGGAAGAAAGCTTCGGCGTGCAGCTGTTCATCCGCCATCACGCCCAGGGCGTGTCGCTGACGCCCAGTGGTTCGCGGTTTTATCGCAAGGCGCTGGAGTTGCTGCGGGTGGCGCATGAGTTCGAGCAGAACGCGCTGGCCGACAACGACGTGGTCGCCGGGCAGATCGATATCGGCTGTTTCGAAACGGTGGCGCCGCTGTACCTGCCGCGCCTGATCGCCGGTTTCAAGCAGCGCTGGCCGGGCGTGGAAATCCGTATTCGCGATGGCGAACAACAGGAATTGGTGCAGGCGCTGACCGCCGGCAGCATCGATGTCGCGATGCTGTTCGAGCACGACCTCGACACCACCATCGACACCACGCCGCTGATGCCGCCGCAGCAGCCCTATGCGTTGCTGCCGGCCGACCACCGCTTTGCGCAACAGGCGAAAGTCTCGCTGCACGATCTGGTGCTGGAGCCGATGATCCTGCTCGACGTGGTGCCCAGCCGCACCTATTTCGTGAGCATTTTCGAGGAGCGCGGACTGACCCCGCACATCGTCTTCAGCTCGCCGTCGATCGAGATGGTGCGCGGCATGGTCGGGCGCGGTTTCGGCTTTTCGATTCTGGTGACCCGGCCGTTCGGCGAATACACCTACGACGGGCAGAAAGTGGTGTGCGTGCCGCTGGCGGAAACCGTGACCGGTTCGGGCTTGTCGGCAGCCTGGCTGCGTCGGGTGCAACTGACCAAACCGGTGCAGTTGTTCGTCGATCATTGCCGTGAGGAGTTGGCTCGACTCTACGCCTGAGCGTGCGTCGAGCCGTGTTTCAAGCGCGGATCGAGGTCAGCATCCGCTGCAGCATTGCATCGCAGGCATCGAGTTGCGCACGACTGACAAACTCGTCCGGTTTGTGCCCCTGATCCATGCTGCCGGGGCCGCAGACCACCGTGGGAATACCCACCGCATCGAACAGCCCGCCCTCGGTGCCGAACGCCACGGTGCCGAATTCCCGTGAACCGCAGAACGCCGCAATCAGCTCGGCCGCCTGACTCTGCGCATCGGTGGCCAGGCCCGGATAGGCCGACAATTCACTGAAACGAATCGCGCTGTGCTCGCTGACCGCACGCATGCGCGGCAGCACTTGCTGCTCGGCGTAGGCCTGCAACTGTTGTGCGACCTGGGTTGGATCCTGCGAGGGCAGGGCGCGGATTTCGAAGTCGAAGCGGCAATCGGCAGGCACGATGTTCAAGGCCTTGCCGCCGCTGATCAACCCGGTCTGCACCGTGCTGTAGGGCGGATCGAAGCGCGCGTCGTGATGCTCGGGCGCTTTCAGTTGCTGGCCGATACGCCCCAGCTCGCCGATCAGCTCGGCGGCGTATTCGATGGCGTTTACTCCCAGCGGTGCGTAGGCCGAATGGCACGGATGACCATGCACGTCGCAGCGCATCGCCAGTTTGCCTTTGTGGCCGAGCACCGGTTTCAGTTCGGTGGGCTCGCCGATGATGCACAGCAGCGGTTTGACCGGGCGCTGCTGCAGCTCGGCGAGCAACGAGCGCACGCCGAGGCAGCCGACTTCTTCGTCATAGGACAGGGCGATGTGCACCGGCATGCGCAGGTCTGCAGCGACCAGCGCCGGCACCGAGGCCAACACGCAGGCGATGTAGCCCTTCATGTCGGCGGTGCCACGGCCGAACAGCTTGCCGTCACGCTCGCTGAGTTCGAACGGCGCCACCGTCCACGGTTGGCCGTCGACTGGCACCACATCAGTGTGTCCGGAGAGCACGATGCCCGGTTGCTCGGCCGGGCCAATCGTCGCGAACAGATTGGCCTTGCTGCGCTCGGCGTTGTAGATCAGCTCGCACGGCACGCCGAAGCCAGCGAGGTAGTCACGCACGAACTCGATCAACTGCAGGTTGGATTCGCGGCTGGTGGTGTCGAAGCCCACCAGCGTCTTGAGCAACGCGACGCTGTTCATCGATCATCACCGGCAACGCCATAGCCCGGCGCTTTGGCCGGGTCGAGGGCACGATCAATGTAGTCCTGCAGCTGCGGCTGATAGGCGTCCCAGAGTTTCTGCAACTGGCCGATCGGGTCTGCGTCTGCCCAGTCGACTCGCAAATTGACGATCGGCCACGTCTGTTCGCCGACCACCACCACAGCCGCCGAATGCACCGGCCCGGCTTCGCCACCGAGGGCTTGTGCGGCGTGCAAGGCCTTGAGCAAGCGGTCGGCCAACTGGCCTTCGCCGTCCTCAAAGGCACTGACCATCGCTTCGATTACCGAGCGCCCGGCGAGCATGTTGCCGGCGGCCACGCATTGTTCGCCGGAGACCGCGTTGTGCACGCCGAGGGTCTGCGCGCCGCTGAAATGCGCGGTCTGGCCGAGGTGGTTGATCGCGGTGATCTGCCGGTATTGGCTGTAGCCGTTGCGAGTCAGCACCTGGTCCAGCGCAGCGTCGGGCGCGTGGCCTTGCTCCATCAATGCAAGGACTTCCGGGCCGAGGGACGGCAGGGTGATGTTCTGGCTCGACACCGCGCCGACACCCGGCAGCAGCCACGGACAACGCGCGCCGACGGCGATGCTGGAGGAACTGATGGCGACACCGAACTGGCCGGTTTCGGGGCAACGGGCTGCGATTGAAAAGGTCATGGTCTAACTCCTTTCGAGGAATTTGTTGTCCTTGCGGGCCTCTTCGCGAGCAAGCTCGCTCCCACAGTTGGCATGTATTTCCCTGTGGGAGCGAGCTTGCTCGCGAATGTCGCGACTCGGTTTTCAGGGTTAATCGGGAATCACCGCCACCACATCAATCTCCATCAGCCACTGCGGCTGCCCCAGTGCCGACACCACCAGCCCGGTGGAGATCGGGAACACGCCTTTGAGCCACTTGCCGACTTCCTGATACACCGGCTCGCGGTAGCGCGGATCGATCAGGTAGGTGGTGGTCTTGACGATATGGCTCATGTCGCTGCCGGCTTCTTCCAGCAGTTGCTTGACGTTGCGCATTGCCTGTTCGGCCTGCGCACGCGGATCCCCGAGGCCCACCAGATTACCGTCGAAATCGGTGCCGACCTGACCTCGGACGTACACCGTGTTGCCGGCGCGCACGGCCTGGCACAGGTCGTTGTCCAGGGTCTGGTTAGGGTAGGTGTCCTTGGTGTTGAACATACGGATGCGGGTGTGGGTTGGCTTGCTCATGTACAGCTCCAGACTAGGTGTTCAGCGGCGCACCGGGCACCGCCGCGAAAAAGGGAAATCAAGCGTCGACGGTGCCGACGGCTTTGCTGTGAATCTGCGCATGCAGGGCGGCTTCACGCTGCTCGGCATCCTGGTAGTCGAGGTATTTGCGCTGGGTGGCGATGTGGTCGGCCACGTGTTTGGCGTCGTGCCACACGCCCCAGATGAACGACGAACCGCGCCGCGACTGCCATGGCAGCCCAAGGAAATACACCCCCGGCTCGCTGGACACGCCACGCTGATGCTGCGGTTTGCCCTTGTCGTCAAACGCGGCGACCTGCAGCCAGGAATAATCCACGGCGAACCCGGTGGCCCAGATGATCGAAGTGATCCCGGCCTTGGCCAGATCCAGATCGAGCAGCGGATTTTTCACGCACTCGGGATCCGGGTAGGTTTCGCGTGCTTCGGGTTCTTCCGGCAGATCGAGACCGTTGCGCTCGATGTAGGCATCGGCGGCATCCAGCAGCGCCAGATAGTTCTCGTCACCGCGCTTGAGGTTGTCGCGCAGGTCCTGCTTGAAGGTCACCACGCCGTTGTTGAACGACTCGGTCACGCCGACCAGGGTCATGCCGCGATGGGCCAGACCACGGAAGTCGATGGTGCGCCCGCCATGCGCGCCGCTGACCGCGATGGTCACGTGCTCGCGACCGGGTTTCATCGCCGCCTGATCCCACTCGCCGAGCACCCCCAGCCACCAGCAGAAATCACGGTTGCGATAGGCACGCGGCGGACGGTCATGCGCACCTACCGACAGGTACACCTGCTTGCCGGAGCGTTGCAGTTCATCGGCGATCTGCACGCCTGACGAACCGGCGCCAACCACCAGCACTGCGCCTGCGGGCAGTTGCTGCGGATTGCGATAGTCGGCGGAGTGGATCTGCAACAGACGCGGGTCTTGCGGCGCAATCGGCGGGATCACCGGGCGCTGGAACGGGCCGGTGGCCGCGACGACGCGGCTGGCCTCGATCACTCCTTCGGAAGTCTCAATGGTGAAGCCCGGACGCCCGACATTGCGCACCACGCTTTTGACTTCAACGCCGGTGCGGATCGGCGCGTTGAACTTCTTCGCATAGGCTTCGAAGTAGTCCGCTACGCGCTCCTTATGGGCGAAACCGTCGGGATCGACATCATCGAATTCCAGCCCCGGAAAGCGGTCGTGCCACGCCGGACCGTTGGCCACCAACGAGTCCCAGCGCCCGGTGCGCCAGCGTTCGGCGATGCGGCTGCGCTCAAGCACCAGGTGCGGCACGCCGAGTTTGCTCAGGTGCTCGCTCATCGCCACACCGGCCTGTCCGGCCCCCACGACAAGCGTGTCTGTTTTTATTATTTCAGTGGTCATTTCTACATCCTTCCTGGCAAGGCAAGTGGATTCGGATCGCTTCAGGCTTGTCCGTTTTGCTTGCGGTCAGACTAGGCAGGAGGGGGGTATCGGTAAAATATTATTAAGCTGGGATGTGAATACAAATTGCTGAAGCAGAAGGGGCGAAGCCAGTAAAAACGCGGCTTGCAGGACAGGGGGAGGGTTGTCCCGGGCAGGAAAACCCGGGACAGGAAGGTGAAAATTCACTTTAAGGAGGGGGGAGCGTCGCGTCAGTTACCGTCGGCAACCTTGCGTTCGATCGCATCGGTCTTACGCTTGAGTTCCTCGGTGTCCTGTTCCATGACGCGGGTGGAGGTGGGGGTAATCACCTCGTCCACGGCGCGGGTGTCGTCGTCGCTGTCCTGCAGATCGCGGTTCACCACATCCACCGGTTTGCCCGAGGAGTCGAGCGCTGGCGCGTTATGAGGTGTTGCAGGCTTGATATCGTCGGTGCTTTTCATTTTTCATACCTCCATTGACCTACAACGTTGGATACGAAGCCATGACGGGAGTTCGAGAAATTTCACGGGTGACCGCAGCCGCCCTCGGCTGTGCGCTGCTGATCGCTGCAAATTCGACGCAAGCCGCCAGTTTCGACTGCGACAAGGCCAAATCCATGGACGAAAAAGCCGTCTGCGCCAACCGCGCCTTGAACGACCTGGACGTCACCATGGGCGAGCTGTTCAGCCTCGATAAACGCCTGCTGCCGATGGGCGGGCGCGATGCTCTGATCGGCGAACAACAGGCCTTCCTCAAAAGCCGCAAGGCCTGTGGCGCGAAGCTCGATTGTTTGACCGATCTGTATCAGAAGCGGGTCGTTGCGCTGCGCAGCATCATCGAGACGCGGGTGATGACGCAGGGGCCGTTTTGACGGACGGGTTGACCCTCTGGTCGATGCATAGCAGCATCCCGGGCAAACCCATTCACCAACAGGAATTTGCCACGATGTCTGCGCCTGATGATCTTGATGAGTTGCTGGAACGCGTGAACGACGAGCAATCGTTCATTACGTTTATTCAGGCACTGGGTGCCGATTTCGCCCGTGAGCGGACAATGAACGAACCGCTGTCACCCTATGGTCGGGACGCCTTGGGTTGGGAAAATGGATCTGTGGATGCGTTTTTTGAGGCCGCAGGTGCCTGGGCGATCGACAGTTCCAGGCAGGTGGCAGCAGATGTCTCTTCGGCCAACGTATGGCAGCGCTGTGCGAGCATTTTGCTGGCCGGCAAGTTTTATGAGTGAACCGGGCGAGCATCAAGAACAGAGCAGGAAAATGATTGATGAGTAGGCCGTTGAGTGAAGCCGATCTTTATCTGGTCATGCTGGAAGCGATTGAAGAAGGCTTGAACATCGATCTGCAACCCTTTTGTGAGCGGCTGCAGGTCGAGCGTCGCGATCTGCTTAATCAAGTCGCGATCGCCGTAGCCAGAGATTTCCTGTCAAACACGCGTGATTTTGAGTTTGGCGATGAAGTGATGAATGCACTTATCAACCCCATCGTTGATGTGTCGATGCACGCAGAAATGCCCCAGCCAGCCTTTGACATCTATCAGGCATTTGATTCCGGCGAGTATCTGCACACAGGCGATGCGCAGGATGTTTGCCCTTGGGAGAAACATACGCGGCCGGGGCTGGAGAATATTTTGCGTAATCATTTGCCTACGTTGGAGTAGTAACCCGGCGGGTTGCCGAGTATGCAAACCGTCAGAGCAAACTCCACGACACCCCGACATAAACCCCCAGCCCTTCACCCGGCGTAGACCGCGCCGCATCCAGGCCCTTGTCGTCATACCCCGGCGTGACCGTCGCGGCGTAGTGTTTGTTGGTCAGGTTGCGCAGGTCCAGCCAGGTCTGCCAGTCGTTTTTCGGCGCGTTGTAGCCGACAGTGGCGCCGAACAGTGCGTAGGGATCGGCGTAGTAGCTGTTGGCGTAATCCACCGCGACCTTGGACACCAGTTGCGTGTTGACCGCCGCGAAGAAACCCTGCGGCCAGTCGTGGCGCAGTTCGCCCTGGTAGTAGTGCATCGGCAGGCCGGGCAGGCGGTTGTCGCCGAAGCGCTGGTCGTCGCGGTAGTGGAAATCGCTGAAGGTGTAGGCCTGGCGCAGGCTCAATTTACGTCCGTCGGCGGCTGACCACAGCGTGCTTTGCAGACTGGCTTCCACGCCTTGGTGCACGGTGGGGCTGGCGTTGAGTTCATACGGGGTGACGGCGTTGGCGTCCGGCAGTACCGAAAGCAATTCGTGGCGCACCTGCGCGTAGTACCACGCCAGGCTCCACTGGCCGAGTGCGCTGTCGCCGCGACCGCCGAGTTCGAGGGTGGTTGCGGTCTGGTTTTGCAGTTTGATCGGGTCGCTCTGGGTGCCGGTCGCCGCACCGTTGCCGGCGGGGAAGCGGATGTTCGAGCTGTAGATCAGCGACCACGGGTGTGGTGCCTCGACTGAGCGGCTGAGGTTGCCGAACAGTTGCAGATCCGGCGTGACCTGATAGCGCAGGCCCAGACGCGGGGCGTAATCCCAGTCATTCAGGCTGGTTTTGCCGCCGCTTTGCGGATAGGTGACGGCGCTTTCGCGGCGGGTGTAGATGGCGGCGAGGCCGGTGGTCAGCCACAGGTCGTCGGCGAGTTCCAGGTCGTTGCCCACATGCAGCACGGTGTCCGAACCCTGATAGGTGAAGTTGCGCATGCGTGTGCCCGGCACATACGCGGCGGTGTTGCCGGACGGGATGCGCACGAATTCACTGGCGCCGTCGTTGGGCAGGTGTTTGGTGGTGCGCAGGCCCACGGTGCTGCGGCTTTCCATGCCGAACAAAGTGTCGCGGCGCTTGTAGTCGAACGTGCCGCTGACATCGGTGTAGGCCACTTTCAGACGGTTCGGGCCTTCGCGCAGGTCCATCGGGTAATCGTGATAGACCAGCCCGGTCTGAATGCTCGAATCGTCGTCGATGTAGTAGGTGGTCTTGTTGCCGATGAAGGTGCTGCCCGGTTGTTTGCGGCTGTCGTCGCGCGACACATAAGCCGGGTTGGCCGCCCGTGGATCGTGCTCGATCGAGTGCTTGGTCACGCGGCCGGCGAGGTCGTTGTCGGTCTCGCGATAGCGGATATAGAAGCGGGTTTCCAGGTTCGGATTGAAGCGATAGCCGAAGTTGGCGATCATGCCTTTGCTCTCGCTGGCGGTGTGATCCTGATAGCCGTCGGCGTTCGAGTCGGTCAGCGACACGTAGTAATCGAAGTCGCCCAGCACTTGCCCGGAGCTGACTTGCCGCTGCTGATAACCATGGCTGCCGGTGGCATAGCGCACCTGCAGTTTCGGCGCGTCGTAACCGGTGTGGCTGACGTAATCGACGGCGCCGCCCAGCGCCAGGGCGCCGCGATCAAAGCCGTTGGCGCCGCGCAGCACCTCCACATGGTCGAGCCACAGCGGTTCGAGCAATTCGTAGGGCGTGCCGCCGGGGCCGGTCAGCGGCAGACCGTCGAGCATCGTGTACAACCCCGAAGCGTGCGCGCCCGGCGCCCGGTTGATCCCCGAACCACGGATCGAAATCTTCACCCCTTCGTTGCCCGCCGACTGCGCGTAAACCCCCGGCTGATATGCCAGCACGTCCTGATTGCTCGCCACACGACCCTGCAATGGTTGGCGCATGTCGACCACGTTGCTGCCGCCGGGCACTTGCGCCAGACGCGCTTCGGCCTCGGCCACGGAGGCATCTGCGCCGCTTTGTTCTTCAGCCGAAATCAGCACCTGCCCCAACTCCATGCCTTTGGGTTCCTCGGCCATGACCGGGCAGGCGAGGGCCAGGCCCAGCAGGGCAGAGGGCAGGGATTTGGGCGACGGCATCGAGAAACTCCAGACAGACAGGGACGGGCAATGAACAGTGCGACGCAAGAAGGAACGATGGAAACACATGGCAATTTTGCTTTTTTTGCCGGGGAGCGGGGTGACAGTAGCGGCGTGGATTTTTCAGGAGACGGCATTAAACGCCGTAAATGCAGGCGGCTGGCCGCTTTCGATCACGGCCAGTCGCACGGTTTGCCTGCACGTCAGCCGACGCGCATGGAAGGATCAGGCAATTTTCAACGCCATGAGAATATCCAGCGGAGTCTGGGCAAATGCCCGCGCCTGTTCGGTCATCTCGGCCAGGTTTTCTTCGGGCGTGAGCAGCGGCTGGTCACCCTTGAGCAGCACTTCGCCTTGATCACCGATGACGGCCCATGCCAACTGCGCCCACTCGCTCGGTTGTGTCATGCCTTGCTTGATCGAAATCAGGAACAACTGCTGAACGCGGCTGATCGGTACGCCACCACCGGTGACCGGGCTGGCCAGCACCTGAATGTTGTTGTTGAACAGCGCGCGTTTGCACAGTTGCAGGTTGAGAGTGTCGCAACGTTCCTGCACCTGCCTTTCGGCGGCTTCGCTCTGGCACGGGGCGGCGACGCCCATGCCGATCAGCACGGTGACAGCCTGCACCAGGTCGTCGTAAGACACGGAGCCGACGGCCATCGACAACTGCTGCAGGGTTTTCGGTGCGTAAGCACTGGCGGCGAGCGCTTCGAGCACCGGGCTGTAAATCTCTGTTTGCAGCGCAGCCTCGCCGGCGGGACCAGTGACCGTGCCGGGAATGCTCTCAATCGCTTGCAGCAGGACAAAACGCGTTCTCAGCAGGCCATCGCGCTGCTCGGCAGCAGACAGCCGATTGGCGCCACGTACGTACAGATCCCGGCGGAAATTCTGATTGATGAAGTAGTCGCGCGCCTGTTCCCGCATGATCGGGTGCTCGATACCTTCCAGAAAGTCCATGCCTTCTGCACTCAAATTCAGCGGGGCCACTGTGTCCAGCGGCACGGCCGTGGTGGCGTAGTCGAGTTTGGCTGCGGTCATGGCGTCGACCACGTCAGTGAAGTACATGCAGTCCCAATTGCGGTTGAAGTACTCATGGGCCACGTACTGACGATTCTGGCCCTTGATGCTCTGCAACTGGGCACCGAGGGCCGGCGCCGCTTTGGCGTACTTCGGATTGGCCGCCAACAGCGCTTCGGAAAACTGCATCGCGGCATCGATGCGCTTGGCCGGGCTGGTCGAGGCCTGGCTGGCAAAGCGGTTGTGCAGGCTGAACAGATTGCGCAAGGGTGCCGAAGGTGACCAGCCCGGGAAGCAGTTGTAGCTGACGTACAACATGCCCCCTGGCTTGAGGTGGCGCCGGGCGAATTCGACGATCAGTTTCTGGTTGTCACGGCTGACCCAGGTCCAGATGCCATGCAGGCTGATGCTGTCGAAGGCCGGCAGGTCATTACGGGCCAGCAACTGTTCGAAGCTGTCGTCATACAGTCTTGCCTGGCTGTTCCAGTCATTCGCCAGCGCAATGGCATGCGCGGCCTGGGACGGTGTGAAGTCGGTGCCGACGTAGTTGCCCGGGTTGGCGGCGGCGTGGATGTTGATTGAAACACCCTGGCCGAAGCCCAGTTCGCAGTGGTAACCGCCGGTGTCTTCGAGGGTGGCAAAACCGCGCAACAACAAACAATAACGCTGGAACACCGGGTTGATTTCCCGGCTATACGAGTAGGTGTAGCCCTCGTCGGTGAAATACCCTTCGTTCCAGGCATTGCTCATGTTTACATCCTTCAATTCGCGAGTGAGCCGCTCTTATAAAGGGTTGTCATTACGCACCACAAGCGGAAAAACATGTAAGTGAATCTTACGATTGCAAAGGCACATAGATGTCCGTCTGCCATTGCTCCTGCGGGGTCTCGGGATACACGCTCAGGTAATGGAAAAACAGCGGATGATCGCGCAATTCCTCACCGCTGGCCGGCAACCAGTCACGGTAGACCGGATAGATGGTTTCGCCGATATGATCCGGCGAACCGACGTGCCGCACCACCACGCAACGCCCACCGGGAATGACGAGTTCCCCCACGCCGAACGTATTGGGTGCTACCGGCTCTTCGATCTCGCCACAGATGGCGAAGCGAAAATCCTGCGCCGCAGTGGTGTCGGGGTTGTTGTAGGGAATGCCGAAGGTGCGACTCGACGCCACGGGCGACTGTCCGCTGTGCATGCGCCAGGCGATGAATTTCTGCACGCTTTGCTGAACCTCCCCCGGTGCGCCGCAGTGCTCAAGCGCAGCGACGCGCACGGTCGGGAAATCGACGATTCTGGTTTGCATGATGACGCTCCTGGAAAAATGAGGGATGGCAAACACCGCATTCCAGATCTGCCAGTTCGGTTGCTTCCTGAAGGCACTCGGCGACAGGCCGAAATCGCGCCGGAACGCCCGGCTGAAAGCTTCCGGACTTTCGAAACCGGCGCCAGACGCGACATCCAGTATCGAATGCTCCGGCTGCGCGGCCAGCCGATGCGCAGCCCGGCGCAAGCGCATCAGTTGCACATAGCGCGACACCGGCACGCCAACGAACGCGCTGAATTGCCGATGGAAGTGAAACACCGAAAAGTTCGCCAGCTGACTCAACGTACTCACCGAGAGGTCGCCTTCGAGATGCGCGTCGATATAGGCGAGTACGGCGTTGAAGCGCCGGGTGTAGGCGCGCTGGGTCGGCAGGTCGGACACTGGGTGGAGACTCCTGGAAGTGCGGTCGGCTATAGCCTCGTCGATTTTGGCGTAGGCGCGCCTAGCCGGGTTTGCTCAAGTATCGGTTCTGTAGGAGCTGCCGAAGGCTGCGATCTTTTGAGGTTGATTTTTGGCGTCCTCCATCAAGGTCAAAATCAAAAGATCGCAGCCTCGTTGCACTCGACAGCTCCTACAGGGGAGCGTGCGGAGTCAGCGGCCGTGCGCCGCGTCCGCTAACTGTCCGGTGTCGACTCGCACGAACACCGAATCACCTACCGCCGTCAGCACTTCCCCGGCGTACACCTCGCAGATCACCCGTGTCTTGCGTCCGACTTCGCCTTCGACCCTGGCGCACAAGGTCAGGGTGACGCCCATCGGCGTGGGTTTGATGAATTTGATGCCGAGGTTGCCGGTCACGCAGTCGATGCGCGGCAGGCTGCCTGGTTCACGTTGTTCATGGCGGTAGTGCCAGGCCATGGCGGTCCAGTTGGAATGGCAGTCGATCAGCATCGCCAGCAGGCCGCCGTACACCAGGTCCGGCCAGCCACAGTATTTGTCGGCCGGCAGGTGTTCAGCCATGACGTGCACACCGTCCTCGTGCCAGTAGCTTTTGACGTGCAGGCCATGGGGATTGCGGCCGCCGCAGCCGTAGCAGACGCCTTCGGGGGCGGCGAGGTCTTGCAGGGGCGTCTCGGAACGGGTCATCGGTCTGGTCATCCTGAAGTGGTAAGCCCGGTCAGGCGCAGGCGGTTGCGGCCGCCGCGCTTGGATTCGTAGAGCGCGGCGTCGCCTTGCTCGATCAGTGCCGCGAGGCTGGCCGGCGGCTGGTTGAACAGGGTGGCGCCGATGCTCAGCGTCACCGGTTCGGCGGTGGGGAAGGTCTGGGCGGCGCTGCGCTGGAACTGATCGCGCAGGGCGTCGCCCAGTCTGACGATGTGATCACTGGGCGCGTTGCTCAGCAAAATCACGAACTCGTCACCGCCCAAGCGCGCGGCCAATGTCTCATCGGTGGTCTCGGTGCGAATCATTTCGCTCAAGGCGACGAGCAAACGGTCGCCGGCGCTGTGACCGTACTGGTCGTTGACCAGTTTGAAGTTGTCGATGTCGATCAGCAGCAGGGCGCCGGGATGCGCCGGGGAGACGTCCTGCAGCAGGCGCGGCGCGCGCACGTCGAGCGCGCGCCGGTTGTACAGGGCGGTCAGCGGGTCGCGGGCGGCCAATCGGGCGATCTGCTCTTCGCGCCGGTAACGTTCGGTGCCGGTCATCGACAGCGCGATCAGCATGATCGCCATCGCGCCCTCGACCAGCGAGATCTGGATGATGACGCCACGGAACGCGGCGAGGTCGATCAGCGTCCCCGGGATCATCACGGTCAGGGCCTTGGCCACATAGAACATCCCATGGCCCAGCAGCACGTAGCGCAATTGCACCGCGCCGACGCTCAGCGATTTGCCATGCGGGCGCAGCAGCAGACTGGCCTTGAGCGTCGAGGCGGCCACCAGCAGCGAGTTGGCCGCCAGCATGACTTTCGACCACAGCGGCCCGTCCGGCAGCAACAGCATCACCAGCCAGCAGACGAAAATCAGGTACCAGGCGCGGGACAGGCGAATCTGGGTGAAGCGCGCCACACCGAGCAGAAACAGGAAATGCGCGGTCACCAGCAAGCCGTTGGCAAACCAGATACCGACCAGCAGAAAGCCGTTGCTGCGTAGCAGTGCCAGGGTGGAACCGACGGTAATCGTGGCGAAACCGGCACTCCAGAACAGCAGCGAAGGCTCACGAATGCTGCGCCACTCGACCGCCAGATACAGCGCGGCAGCGGCGGCGAGAGCGATCGAGATGGTCAGCATCGTTGGTGGATCGAGCAGCATTTCTTGAAGCGCCTGTCTGAGGGGGCGGTTAGACGGGCGATTGTAAGCGTTCGGGGCTGTTTTGGCAGGAGGTGCGGCGGCTGCCCTCGCAGGCGCCGCACAGGATCGTCACTGACTGGCGTCCAGCACCACGCGATAGCGCGCCTTGCCACTGCGCAGATGATCGACGGCCTCGTTGACCTTGCTCATGGGAAACATCTCGACCTGCGGCAGAATCTGATGCCGGGCGCAGAATTCAAGCATGGTCGCCATCGTGCCGGGCGAGCCGACCGGGGAAGCGGACAGGGATTTCTGCTGGGGGATCAGGTCGAACACATGCACCGGAATCGCGTTGGGCACGATCCCGACGAAATGCAGCCGCCCATTGCCGCGCAGGGTGGCGAGCATCGCGGTCCAGTCGAGGTCGGCGTTGGCGCTGATCAGCAGGAAGTCCAGGGTGCCGGCAATCGCTTTCAGCGCGTGGCTGTCAGTCGAGGCGACCACGTTATGCGCGCCCAGACGCCTGGCTTCATCCTGTTTGTTCAAGGACGAGGTAAACGCAGTGACTTCGCAGCCCCACGCGTTGAGAAACCGCAGTGCCAGATGACCGAGGCCACCAATGCCGACCACGCCGACCCGGTCGGTGGGTTTGACGCCGAACTGCAGCAACGGGTTGAACACGGTGGAACCGGCGCAGAACAACGGGCCGACCATCGCCGGATCAAGATTGGCCGGCACCGGAATCGCCCACGCCCAGTGCGAACGCAAGCGATCGGCAAAGCCGCCGTTGCTGCCGATAATGGTCGGTTGGGCGGTGCCGCACAGTTGCTGCGAGCCGCTGATGCACGACGAACAATGCATGCAGCTGCCCTTGTACCAGCCGATGCCGACGCGCTGGCCGAGTTCGAGGCCGCGCACTTGCGGGCCCATGCGCACGATTTTGCCGACCACCTCGTGACCCGGCACGAACGGGTAGCGGCTGATGCCCCAGTCGTTGTCGATCAGCGACTGATCGGAGTGACAGACGCCGCAATATTCCACCGCGACTTCCACGTCCTCTTCGCCCAAGGGGCCGGGATCGTAGCTGTAGCGTTCCAGCGGGGCGCGGGCGGCGGTGGCGGCCCAGCCGTTGAAAGTTGCAGGTTCGCTGTTGCTCATGGGGGACACCTCCGGTTCGACTGACGGGACATTGGCAGCCCGGCAAGTCTAGTCGGTCATCGCTGTGGCGCGAGCCAGGTGTCGACGATCCGCCGATCCAGTTCTTCCCAGTAGGCCATGCCCAGCACGCGCGTGGTGTTCAGCCCGCGCAGATAGCCGCGCAACTGGTTGGCGGTATCGCGCTTGAGCTGCGCATTGGTGATGTTTTTGTCCAGCAACACGCTTTCGTACTGCACCAGGTATTCGGCCACCCGCTCGCGAAAGTCGGGCAAAACCGCGTCGCGGATCAGGTCAAAGGTTCTCAAATCGGCTTCCTCACTGTTGTTTTAGTCATTAGGGATGAGCGCGCATCAAACTTTATCGTCGGTAACTATCGCTAGAAGTAATAGTGACCATCACGAAACGCAAGTTCAGCTTTGCATTCAATAGGCGGAAAATCGCTTTCATTGAACACGCAGCTCAAGGAAATTGCGCGATGAAGACACTGACCCGACTGGCGCTGATCGCTCTGCTGATGAGCGGCGTGGTAGCCACGGCACCGTCTTACGCAGACGACGCCTGTGAGTGTCATCTTCAACCGATCGCCGGCAGCAGCGCGACCTTGCAGCATTCACAGACCGTGGGTGTGCTGTACAGCGAAAACACCCGGGAAAACCTGCAGTACCTGACGCGTTACCACGACATGGCGCTGCACGGTGCCAAGGATGCGCTGGACTCGCGGATTCGTGCAGCGTTTGTCCGCAGCTCCGATCCGGAGCTGGCCATCGACTGGTTGCTCAGCTCGCTGCAGCGTCAGTTCATGTCGGTGACCGTTTACGACAACCTTGATGCATTGATTCTGGCGCATCCGGATATCGTGGTGAAACTCGACACCTTCAACCGCTTGCTGACCCAGCAGAACAGCCTGTTCGAAGCGCACTTCATCGCGCGTTTCTACGATGCCGACCTGCAGTACATCGGCAAGGCCGAGGGCTCGGTGGAGAAACAGATCCCGTCGGTCTGGGTCCACGACAAAGCGGCGCAAGAGATTGCCGCGCAGATCGAGAAACAACGTGACCTGCAACTCAATGCCTTGAAGCAGTTCGACGCCTCGCTCAAGGCGCTGGTGGCTTCCAGCTGAACACTCAAAACCAAAAGGGCAGCGGGGGCGCCGTGACGCTGAACCGCTGCCAGTTGAACCGGACCTTTATTTTCAGGATTACCCCGATGCGTGCTTTGTTTGCCCCGACCCTGGCCGTTGCCTCCTTGCTGCTCGGCGGTTGCGCCTCCGCACCGAACGACCCGACGCTGACCTTGCACACCAACAAGACCCCGGCGCAATACGCCGATTGCGTGGTGCCGAAGCTGCAGGGCAGTGCGCTGAACCCGACCGTCTCGCAAACCCAGCGCAGCTACCGGATCGTGGTGCCGAGCAAGGTGTCGGCAGACAACGTGCTGGAAGCCTACAAGGCCGGCAGTGGCGGCAAGGTGTTCATCTACGAGCGCCATTTGCTGGCCTCGAATTTCCTGCCGTCCAGTTTTGAACGCGCCGCCCAGGATTGCATCTGACCGGCTGCGCAAACCGTTCTGACCGAGCTCCTTTGGTTGGCCGCAACCAACCAATACTTTGCCCCGCACCTCATTCGGTTGCGGGGCTTTTTTTTGCCGGAGTTTGTGTGGTTCAGGCGACTTGATTCAGCGCCACTATGTAGGCGCTGAACATGTCCGCCAACCCATCGGCGAAAGCCGTGATTTCCTGATCGCTGCGTGCAGTACCGGAAAAGTCTTTGCCCACCGAACTGAGCGTGGTCAGGATCAGATCACAAGTTGCGGTGCGGCTTGCCTCATCAACATCCGGCAGCAATTGCAGCATGAACTCGGCAAAGATCTGCCGTCCGGCGGCGCGCACTTCGTGGGCCTCGGGCGCATCGCGATACAGCGGCGCCGCGTCATTCAGCGCACCGCGCATCTGCGCTTCCTCGCACTCCGAACGAATGAACGCCTGTACCAGTGTGCGCAGACGAAGCAGGGGTGGCTGTTCGGGATTTTCCAGAATTCGCTGCAGCATCTGCGTGGTCTGCAGCCACTCATCGCTCTGTAAACGAAACAGGATCGCCGCCTTGTTGGGGAAGTATTGATACAGCGAACCGATGCTCACGCCAGCCTTTTCCGCGACCCGTGCGGTGGTGAATCGGGTCGCGCCATGCTCGGTCAAAACCTGAATAGCCGCCTGCAGAATCGCCGCGACCAAGTCAGCCGAGCGTGCCTGCTGCGGCTGTTTGCGCGAGGAAATACGGGCGGTCTGACGATTGCTCATGGGCGGCTCGGGCCTCGGGGGAAACGCGAATAGCGGATCGAGTGAATCACTCGCATCATTTAAATGCGACGAATCACTCGCATCTTAATCCCCTATTGACGGAAAGCAATCATGACCACCCTGACTTCTGAGCCATTGGCCAGCCTGATCGAACGCCTCTACAGCCAAGCCAGCGCTGCCACCAGCCCGGTGCTGGAAACGGTGTCGGGCGAGGAGCGCGAGCGCCTGATGCACAGCAAGACCGAGTACCTGAAACTCTACGCCATGCTCAAGGATCTGTGGCTGCCGGTCTCGCGCGACACCGGCAAACTGCTGTACATGCTGGCGCGCAATACCAAGGCCAAAGCGATTGTCGAGTTCGGGACCTCCTTCGGCCTGTCCACTCTGCACCTAGCGGCGGCACTGCGCGACAACGGTGGCGGCGTACTGATCGGCAGCGAATTCGAATCGTCGAAAATCGCCCTGGCCCGCCATCACTTCATCGAGGGCGGCGTCAGCGATCTGGTGGAAATCCGCGAAGGCGATGCACTCGTCACCCTCGCCAGCGACCTGCCGCCGTCAGTCGACTTGCTCCTGCTCGATGGGGCCAAGGCGTTGTACGGCGACGTGTTGAGGCTGGTGGAAAAACACCTGAAGCCTGGCGCACTGGTGGTGGCGGATAACACCAACTATTGCCCGGAATATCTGGCTTATGTGCGCGCGCCGCAGAACGGTTACCTGTCGGTGCCGTTTGCGGATGACATCGAGCTGTCGATGCGATTGGGTGATTACGCGTGAGCCGCGAACGGCCCTGATGATCGCTATTGTTTCAGCCAGTCAGGCTTCCTGCGCCTTGGAGCTGGCGATTGAAAACTCTTTCGGCAGGCTGGCGCCGTTCTTCGCGGCAAGGATCTCGGCCATCACGCTGACGGCGATCTCCGCCGGAGTCTTGCTGCCAATGTAGATGCCGATCGGCCCGTGCAGGCGCTCGAGTGACGCTTGGGTTTCACCAAAATGCTCGATCAGACGTTCGCGACGCAGCTGACTATTGCGCCGCGAACCGATGGCGCCGATGTAAAACGCCGGGCTGTGCAGGGCTTCGAGCAGCGCCAGATCGTCGAGTCGCGGATCATGACTCAAGGCGACGATGCAGGTGCGCAGATCGACCGCGAAGTCGCGCACCACGTCATCCGGCATGCCGATGATCCGCTCCACGCCGTTCACCGCCCAGGTTTCGATGTATTCCGCACGTGGGTCGCAAACCGCGACCTTGAAGCCGTTGAACAGCGCCATGGTCGCCAGATACTCGGCCAGCGCGCCGGCACCGATCATCAGCAGCCGATACCCCGGCCCGAGGGTATTGAGCATCCGCTGGCCGTCGAAACTGAATTGCTCCGGGGTTGCCGTGGCTTGCAGTGTGACCTGACCGTTATCCAGTGCCAGGCAGCGGCGCACCAGTTGCCCGGCATCCAGTTGCACCAGCAGTTCGTCGAGCACCTGCCAGGACGGGTTGAACTCCAGAATCAGCTCAAGCGTGCCGCCACAGGGCAAACCGAAACGATGCGCCTCGTCGGCGCTGACGCCGTAGCGCACCACCTCGGGCGCAGCGTCCTTGAAGCCGCTGCCACCATGCGCGGTGGTGTAGCGATGGATCAGGTCGTCCTCGATGCAGCCGCCGGACACGCTGCCGATCACGCGGCCGTCGTTACGCAAGGCCATCATCGACCCTGTCGGACGTGGCGAAGAGCCCCAGGTGCGCGCCACCGTGGCGAGCAATACTCGCTCGCCAGCGGCGAGCCAGTCCCGCGCGGTGCGCAGGACCAGCAAGTCGATGCTTTCCATCAAAGTTCCTCTAGCGCATTTGCAGGATGATCGGGCTGCTGCTGGCCGGATCGGTGTGTTCACGCAGCTTGTTGACTGCCTGCGCTTCAACGGCACTGCCCTGATTGCCCCAGGTGCTGCGCATGAAGGTCAGCACTTCGGCGATCTGCTGATCCGACAATTGCTCACGGAAGGCCGGCATGCGATAGGCGTCCGGCACTCCGGCGGCCACCACCCGCTGCGAACCGTTGAGGGTGATGTTGATCGCCGAAGCACTTTCCTTGGCCAGTGCCGAAGTGGCGCCGGCCAGCGGCGGCATCCATTGCGACTGGCCCTTGCCGTCGAGGCCGTGGCACGAGGCGCAGCGCGTGACGTAGGTATGAGCACCGGGCGCATCCAGACGTTCCGTCGCCGAAACCGCTTGGTACTGCCATGGCTGGCCGTCGCGCTGAGGGTCCCCCGGCAACGACTTGAGATAACGGGCAATCGCGGTCAGATCGTCATCGCTCATGAACTGCGTGGAGTTGTTGAACGCCTCGGTCATCGAGCCGTAAACCACCGCATGTCTGTTGCGCCCGGTCTTGAGGAACTGCACGATCTCCGGTTCGCTCCAGCGGCCCAGGCCGGTGTTGTGGTCATCCCGCAGGCTCGGCGCGTACCAGCCATCGAGCAAGGCGCCGGCGAGGTACGGCGTGGCGGATTCATCCAGGGCCTTCTCGTTGAACGCCAGACCGCGCGGCGTATGGCAACTGCCACAGTGTCCTGCGCCTTGAACGAGATAAGCGCCGCGGTTCCACACTTCATCCTGCGACGGTTTGGCCACGTAAGGTTCGGCATCGGCAAACACACCGTTCCACAGCGCAATCGGCCAGCGCAGGTTCAACGGGAAAGGAATTGCGCTCGGGATATTCGCCTGCTTGACCGGTGCCACGCCTTTCATGAAAAACGCGTACAGCGACCGCACGTCGTCGTCACTGAGCTTGGCGTAGGACGGGTAGGGCATCGCCGGGTACAGACGGCGGCTGTCGGGTGCCACGCCGTGGCGCACCGCACGGTCGAAGTCCGCCAGGCTGTAGCGACCGATGCCGGTTTCCGGCTCCGGGGTGATGTTGGTCGCGTGAATCGCGCCCAGAGGTGTGGCCATTTCCAGGCCGCCAGCGAACGGTGCGCCGCCCGGCACGCTGTGGCACGCGACGCAATCGCTGAGTCGGGCGACGTATTCGCCACGGGCCACCAGCGCCGGGTCGATATCGGCCACGGCGGTTTGGGTGTTTTCAAGGCGCGAGACAGGCTCGCGGGTGACATACCAGGCCAGCAGGCCTGCCGCGACCAGGCACGGCACTGCCAGCCAGCCAGCGGTTCTTGCGAATCGGCGGTTATTCATGGACGCTCCGGCGCTGATCAAGTGAAGGTGTGTCGGCTCATGGGCAGGCTGCGCACCCGTTGCCCGGTCAGCGTTGCCACCGCATTGGCGACAGCGGGCGCGACGGCGGGCAGCGGTGGTTCGCCGATGCCGCCCATTTTTTCCCCGCTCTCGACAACACGCACGTGGACCCGAGCCATCCGCGCAGGCGGCAGGATCGGATACAGGTCGTAGTTGCGCGCGCGCGGTTTGCCATCAATCCACACGGCTTCCTCCACCAGCGTCTGCGAGAGGCCCAGCGCCACGGCGCCATTGACCTGCGCTTCGACAATCGCCGGATTGACGATGCTGCCGGGGTCGATTGCCTGCCAGATGTCGTGCACCTTGACCTGACCGTTCTCGATGGAGACTTCGGCAATCACGGCGGTCTGGGTACCGAACGGCGACGCCATCGCCACGCCTCGTGCGCGTTTGCTGCCGTCCGCCGCGGTAAACGGCCCACGCTTCCAGCCACCCGACAGCTCGCCCACTGCTTGCAGCAGCGTGGTCAGTCGACGGTTGTCGCGCAGCAGATGCAGGCGCAGTTCGAACGGGTCCTTGCCGCCCTTGTCAGCCAGTTCGTCAAGGAACGATTCATAGAAGAAATCGTTGAGAGAATTGCCCACCGAACGCCAGTAACCGAGCATCGCCGGGCCTTTGGCGTAAATCTGCGCGATGCGCTTGTTGGGGATCGCGTAGGACTTGCCCGATAACCCTTCAAGCGCCGTCGGGTCGAGCTTTTCACCCTGCTTGCCGGCAAGCGCCTCGGTCGGACCTTCGGTGGCGCTGATCGCTTCGATTGCCAGCGGCCAGCCGTCGTTGTCCAGCGCGCCGCGGAAATTCACGGCGGCTACGGGACGCAGCACGTCGCGCAGGAACTCTTCCTCGCGGCTCCAGATCAGTTTGACCGGGCGGCCAACTGCCTTGGACAGTTCGATCGCCTGGGGGTAGGGGCTGGCGGCGTCGTAGAGGAAATGCCGACCGAAGAAGCCCCCCAGCAATGGCGAATGCAAGGTAATCCGCGACGGGTCCAGCCCCGTGCGTTTGGCGATGTCCGCACGGAACATGTCCGGCGCCTGATTCGGCAGCCAGACTTCCAGCGAACCATCGGGATTGAATCGGGCCAGCGCCGACGGCGGCTCCAACTGGCCGTGGTTCAGGTACTGGTTGTGGTAGGTGGCGTCGATCCGGGTCTTGGCACTTGCCAGAATTGCAGCCACGTCGCCTTCATTTTCATCATCCTTGGCCGGGCCTTTGTCGTCAGCCAGACGCTTGAGCCAGGCATCGCTGGAAAAGTCGGCGGGCATCGGCCGTACCTTGCTGTCGGCCGTGGGTTCCTGCCAGTCGACCTGAATCGCTTCCACTGCACGTTTGGCGTGCCACCAGCGTTCGGCGACCACCGCCACGGCACCCGGCAGACGATGCACGGAATGCACGCCTTTCATCGCCTTGACCTGCTCTTCGTTACGCAGGTTGCCCACGGTCATGCCCAAACGCGGGGCATGTTGAACGGCGGCGTGCAGCATGTCGTCGACCTTCAGATCGATGCTGTACAGCGCCTTGCCCGTGGACTTGTCGTAGGCATCGACGCGCTTCACCGGTTTGCCGATCCAGCGGAACTGGCTCGGATCACGCAGCTGCACCGAGGCCGGATCGGGAACCGGCAGATCCATGGCGTGCTCGGCCAGTTCGCCGTAGGCCACCGAGCGGCCCGACTTCGCGTGCACGACTTTGCCGGGTTCGGTGCTCAGTTCGCCCACCGGCACCCCCAGCTGCTGCGCGCCGGCCTGCAGTAGCATGGCGCGGGCGAGGGCGCCGAGGCGGCGCATCACCGGGTAACTCATGCGCACCGACATGCTGCCGCCGGTGATGCGCATGCCGTTTTCCATCACCACATAGGCTTCGCCGGGTGGTGCGGCTTCGACCAGGAAAGTCGCCGGGTCGGCATCCAGCTCTTCACCGACGATCTGCGCCATCGCTGTGAAGGTACCTTGTCCGCCCTCCATGAACGGGCAGAGCAGGCGCACGCGGTTGTCCGGGCGGATTTCCAGAAACGCCGGGACCTGCGTGCCGCGCTCGGCAGTCGCGGCCGCCACGGCAGCTTGCACCCGAGTCGCACCCAGCGGCAGGCCGAAGCCGAGCACCAATGCGCCGACGGCGGTGCCGGCCAGGAAACGTCTGCGCGACACGTTGATTGGTTCGTGCAGAGCCAGTGCCGAGGCTTCCTGAGCAGGATCAATACGCACGTTCATCAGGCGTCTCCCTTGCCAGCCAGCTCATGCACGGCGGCATGAATGGCGTTGTACGTGCCACAGCGGCACAGATTGACCATCGCCGCTTCGATCTGCGCGTCACTCGGCTTGGGGTTTTGCTTGAGCAGCGCCGTGGCGGCCATCACCTGCCCGGACTGGCAGTAGCCGCACTGGGCGACCTGCAGATCAACCCAGGTCGAGACCACTCGTTTGCCCACTTCATCGGCCTCGATCGCCTCAATGGTGGTGACCTCACGGCCAACCACGCCGGCCACCGGCGTGACGCACGAGCGCACCACATTGCCGTCCACCAGCACCGAGCATGCGCCGCACTGCGCCAGTCCACAGCCGTATTTGGTGCCGGTCATGCCCAGGTCATCGCGGATCACCCACAGCAGGGGCGTATCGGCGTCGGCATCGACCTGATAGGTTTTCTGGTTGATTCGTAGTTCCATGGTTCACCCGCTCGATCATCGGTTGACGTGCATTTTTATAAGCGGTGACACGCGGCGTGGCGCCTCACCGGTAAAGCGTGTTCTTTTGCTCAACTGTTCGCGTTGCCCAGCGCTTCTGCGGCGTATGGCTCGCCCCGCAGCAGCGCCATGTCACGACTCGGTGCGGTGCCGTACAGGCGTGCGTATTCGCGGCTGAACTGCGAGGGACTTTCATACCCGACTGCAAACGCCGCTCGCGAAACGTCCAGACGCTCCATCAACATCAGTCGGCGCGCCTCGTTCAATCGCAGCCACTTCTGGTACTGCAGCGGACTCATGCCGGTGAGCTGGCGGAAGTGGTGGTGAAACGTCGGTGCGCTCATCTGCACCCGCGCCGCCAGTTCATCGATGCGCAGCGCCGCGCTGTAGTTGACCTTGAGCCAGTCGATGGCTTTGGCGATGCGATAACCCTGGCCATCGACAGCAGTGATCTGCCGCAGCCGCGCGCCTTGATCGGTATTGAGCAGCCGATAGTGGATTTCCCGCAGCACCAGCGGCGCCAGCAGCGGGATTGCCTCGGGCTCATCGAGTAATGCCAGCAGGCGTTCGAGCGCGCCTTCCAGCGCGCACGACATGTCGCCAATGCCAGCGCCTGCACCCGTGGATGAATGCCGCTTGGCCGGCAGGCCAACCTTGGTGATGACCTCGGCGAGCATGCTCACATCCAGTTTCAGCACCAGCCCGACACAGGGCTGTTCGGGGCTGGCAACCAGCACTTCGGAGTTGGCGGGCAGATCCAGTGAGGTGACCAGAAACCGCGAAGGGTCATAGCTGTAACCTTCACCCCCGACCCACAAGCGCTTTTCCCCACGGCCCACCAGAATCAGGCTCGGCTCGATCATGCACACGGCCGGTGGCGCCGGCTGATCGCGACGAAACAGCGACAGCCCGGGTATGGCCGTGGGGAAGTCACCCGGAACGCTCACGCGCGGGTCAATGTTCAACGCCAAAGGTGATTCGTGGCGCAGCGGGGTAGTGATCATGTCGGGCAACTCCTGTTGATCGAACTCTAGTCCGCTGAACAGACGTTTCCTATACATCACCCTGCATCCTCAGAGGATCAGGCAAGCATTCAAGAGGAATGCACTAGGGCAGAGGTCAATCGACCGGGAGAATGTGTCAAACCATTACAGGAGAGCCGCGATTCGACAACGCGATCCTGACGCCTCTCGCAATACAGGTAGTTCCCATGACTTCCCTTTCTACAGAACAATGCGGCTGGAGCGCCGTGCTGGCCATGTCGTTGGCCGCCTTCGCGCTGGTCGCTTCAGAATTCATGCCGGTCAGTCTGCTGACGCCGATTGCCGCCGAACTGCACATCAGCGAAGGCCAGGCCGGGCAGGGGATTTCCGTGTCCGGGGCGTTCGCCCTGGTGACCAGCCTGGTGATTGCAGCGGTCGCTGCTCGCGTCGAGCGCAAGAAGCTGTTGCTGGGTCTGACCTTGCTGATGATCGTCTCGGGTACGGTGGTCGCGTTCGCGCCGGGCTACCCTTCGTTCATGTTCGGGCGGGCCTTGATCGGCATCGCCATCGGCGGTTTCTGGTCGTTGTCGGCGGCGACCGCAATGCGTCTGGTGCAGCCTGATCAAGTGTCTCGGGCACTGGCCATCGTCAACGGCGGTAACGCGCTGGCGACGGTGATTGCCGCTCCGGCGGGGAGTTTCCTCGGCGCGTTGATAGGCTGGCGCGGCGCATTCTTCTGTGTGGTTCCGGTCGCTGCGCTGGCGGCCGTGTGGCTGCTGATCAGCCTGCCGTCCTTCAAACTCGAGCGTCAGGCCGGTAGCGGCAATGCCCTGCGGTTGATGAAGCAATGGCCGGTCGCCTTGGGGATGGTCGCCGTCAGCGTATTTTTCATGGGGCAGTTCATGCTGTTCACTTACCTGCGTCCCTTTCTGGAGGTCGTCACCGGGGTCAGCGTTGCAACCCTGTCGTTGATGCTGCTGGGGCTGGGGCTTGCCGGTTTCATCGGGACCTTTGTGATTGAAAGATTCATCGCTGATGGCCTGTACCGCACGCTGACGTTTATTCCGCTGATCATGGCGGTGATTGCACTGGCCCTTGTGAACTTCGGCGCATCGCCGTTGCTCAGCGCAGTGCTGCTCGGACTGTGGGGGCTGGTCGCCACGGCGGCTCCCGTTGGCTGGTGGACATGGCTGGCGCAGACGCTCCCGGAGGATGCCGAAGCCGGGGGCGGCTTGCTCGTGGCCATTGTTCAACTGGCTATCGCAGCGGGGGCCATTGTCGGTGGCCTGGCATTTGATCTGAGCGGTTATCAAGCCACCTTCGAGCTGAGCGCTGCGGTGTTGGTGGTCGCGTCGGTGCTCGCCTGGTGCGCCGGTCGCAGTACGACTGAAGTTCATCTGGTCGAGTCGAACGTGACCGGTTGAGAGAAGTGATTGTGGAGTTGGCAGCTCAGCTCCAGCAACGGACTTGTCAATGACACTAAGTGTCATATAGTCTTTCGCGCATCACTCATCCGGCCCCTCACCAAGGATTTCCAATGAACGTTCATTTTGTGGTTCACGAAGCATTCGAATCGCCCGGCGCCTATGAAACCTGGGTTCGCGAACGTGGCCATGAAGCGAGCTATTCACGGGTTCATGCGTTTGACGCGTTGCCTGCCAGCGTCGAGAACATCGACCTGCTGGTGGTGTTGGGCGGTCCGCAATCGCCGGCGACGAGCAAAGAGCAATGCCCGCATTTCGATGCGGCCGCCGAATGCGATCTGATCGTCAGAGCGATCAACGCGAACAAGGCAGTGATCGGCGTTTGCCTGGGTGCGCAATTGCTCGGCGAAGCGCTGGGTGCTGCACATGGTCACAGCCCGGAAAAGGAGATCGGCAGTTTTCCGATCACCTTGACGGAGGCGGGCAAGAGCAACGCCAAGGTTGCGCACTTCGGCGATATGCTCGAAGTCGGGCATTGGCACAACGATATGCCGGGGCTGACGGCGCAGGCGAAGATCCTTGCCGTCAGTGAGGGCTGCCCGCGTCAGATTGTCGAGTACAGCGATCTGGTCTACGGCTTCCAGTGCCATATGGAGTTCACGACGGAGGTCGTGGAGCGCTTGATTGCCGCGTCCGGCGACGAGTTGGCGGCGGCGGTGGATCGGCGTTTCGTTCAGCAGCCGGCGATGCTAAGAACCAATGCTTATGAGGAGATGAACCTGAAACTGTTCGAGTTCCTCGACAAGCTGGTTGCGCAGTATCAGCAGCACAAGGGCTAGGAGTAGCGGGCCAGACGATGACGCCAGTTGCCACCGTGAGTGCGTTGGCATTCCTCTTCGGAGTCGAAACGCACGTTGCGGTCTGAAACAGACACATCGATGTTGGCCTCATGCAGAGCAGCAGCCGTCAGTTCATGGATGCGTGCCTTGGCGTCAGTCAGGGCGAGATTTTTGTCGGCCTCGGTTTCGAACACCCAGATGACTTTCAGGGTTTGAGCCAGCGCGTTCAAATCAGCGGTGTGGGTGAGCCAGGTGAAACCTTTGATTTCGCCTTTTGCGGTTTCACACGCGTCAGTGAGCGTGGCAATCAAGCGCCGCTCGATTTGCGCCAGTTCACGTTTTCCAGGGGGCATTGCAGATCCTTCGGTGACAGTGGTGGTGTGGAGATGGGTTTATCCGGTGGGTCTTGCGAAACAGGGCATTGCGCGTCGCGCACTCAAGTTGCTGTGGGAGCGGGTGATTGCGGATGCCCAAGTCCAGCACAAGTCCCACTGTAATTGCTGGGGCTCTCAAATCCTCATGTCCAACCCGAACCCCTGTGGGAGCGGGCTTGCTCGCGAAAGCGGTAGGTCTGTGATGCCAGTGTTGACTGACCCGGCGCCTTCGCGAGCAAGCCCGCTCCCACAAGGATTGCGGGTGATTGCGGATGCCCAATTCCAGCACAAGTCCCACTGTAATTGCTGGGGCTCTCAAATCCTCATGTCCAACCCGGATCCCTGTGGGAGCGGGCTTGCTCGCGAAAGCGGTAGGTCTGTGATGCCAGTGTTGACTGACCCAACGCCTTCGCGAGCAAGCCCGCTCCCACAATGATTGCTGTGATCCCGGATCCCTGTGGGAGCGCGGCGTCAATCCAGATCGCTGGCCTGATGCCGTTCAGGAACCTGGCTGGCCTCGTCCCCCCAGGTGCGATTGACGCGCTGGCCACGGATCACCGCAGGGCGTTGGGCGATTTCTTCTGCCCAGCGCTGCAAGTGGGTGTAATCCTGTGCCGATAGAAATTCAGCCGCCGAATACACGTTATTGCGCACCAGTTGCCCGTACCACGGCCAGACCGCGATGTCGGCGATGGTGTAGCTGTCGCCGGCCAGGTAGCGGCTCTCGCCAAGGCGCCGGTCAAGCACATCAAGCTGACGCTTGGCTTCCATGGTGAAGCGGTTGATCGGGTATTCGAGCTTCTCCGGCGCATACGCATAGAAGTGCCCGAAGCCGCCGCCCAGATAAGGCGCCGCGCCCATTTGCCAGAACAGCCAGTTCAGGGTTTCCGTGCGACCGGCGGGATCTTTCGGCAGGAAGGCGCCGAATTTTTCCGCCAGATACAGCAGGATCGAACCGGATTCGAATACCCGAGTCGGCGGCTGTGTGCTGCGGTCGAGCAGCGCTGGAATCTTCGAGTTCGGATTGATCTCGACAAAACCGCTGGAGAACTGATCCCCCTCGTTGATGCGGATCAGCCACGCATCGTACTCGGCACCGGTATGCCCCAGTGCGAGCAATTCTTCCAGGAGGATGGTCACCTTCACGCCGTTGGGCGTCGCCAGCGAATACAGCTGCAGCGGATGCTTGCCCACCGGCAACGTCTTTTCATGGGTCGGCCCGGCAATCGGGCGGTTGATGTTGGCGAACTGGCCGCCGGACGGCGCTTCGTGTTTCCAAACCTTGGGCGGTACGTAGGGCACTTTACTCATGAAATGGGCCTCATCGTGGGTGTGCCGAGGGATACCTCGACAGGTATCAGGCTCGACAGCATAAACGCTCCTGCTCACGACTGCGCAATTTGTGAAGGAGCGATTGCACTCCACTTGAGTTCGGTCGCGGGTTCGCTAGCCAAGGCTATTTGGCGCTGCCGCCCTGACGGATATCCCCGCAAAAAATATCGACACGGCCATCAGTCGCCGCCGTGCGCACTACTACTGAGTAGTCACCGGCAAGCAGCTGCGACAACGCCACTGGCGCGCTTCGGGAGAACATCCAGCCGCGAATCGCCTGGCGCTCGGTGTTGACCCTGTCGTTTAACGCGTAGGCCACCGGCCCCGGCTGCTGGCAACTGCCCTTGTTGATAAAGGCATATAGGCGCAAGGGCAGCGAGGCACCGCTCGGCGCACCGCTGATGAAGAAATTGAAATTGGTCCGCTGGCCCCAGTCGGCCAGCGTGACATTGCCGATCTGCCCGATGTTCTGCCGGGTGGCGGTCAGCGGGAGGTACACGCTGGAGCCAACTGATCCGGCGCAACCGGCGAGGCTGGTCGTTATCAATAACACCGCAAACGGGGTTGTGAGCTGCATTGCCGATCTCCTGTGGTGGGGAGTTGCAATGTTTCAGTTAAGCAGATCGACACGGCGGCAGGAGAACGGCTGATAGCGATTCCGGATCGAATGACGTGTTGGCAATCTTGCTGACCTCAGGTTCCAACTGCCATTGGTCAGAGCGGTTGGTCATCTGGCGTAGAACCCATTCCTGCGGGCCAGTCCAGGACAGCTCGATATAAGTTCCTGCAAGCTCTCCGTTGGTGATCAGCAAACCTGCTTCCTCCGCAGGACCCGGGCACATGCCTCCGACAGCAAAAGGTACACGCGCAAGCATTAGTGCGTTGAGCAGGCGTATCAGTTCGACGTGTGAAGTGAACGCCATGTGGATTTTTCCGGCCGCAGCGCCGGCGAAAACCAGATTGCCGGTCATCGAATCAGTCGAGTTGATCGATGCCAGATATACGGGTGGCTGACCATAGCCTTTTGCGTAGCGGGGAGTGTTCACTGCAAATCCTTTTCAGTGGGCGCGTGAAACGACGGGGCCAAAGCATCTTCGATCGGCCAGCGCCTCTTCAAGTGTTCCGTCAAATAATCCATGAAAGCTCTGACCTTCGGCGTCATCGCTGCTCGCTCCTGCACGCAGGCGTAGATGTCCATCGGTTCGACATAAGCGTGAGTGTCCCCCTGGAGATTTTCAAACAGCGGCACCAGTTGACCGCTTTCAAGATAGGGCGCGGCGACGAATTCGGCCAGGCGCGTGATGCCCGCGCCGTGGACTGCCATTTGCGCCAGCGCATCAATGTCGTCGCTGATGGCGGTGGCATTGATCGGTGCGTCGTAGCGCTGACCGTCGCGGATGAGGCCCCAGCGCAGAAAGCGGCCATCCAGTGGATAGCGAAAAGCGAGGCAGGCATGGTGTTGCAGGTCTTGCGGTGATTGCGGCACGCCAGCGCGTTCGAGGTAGGCGGGAGCGGCGCAGAAGACGAAGGGCAGGGAAACAATCCGGCGTGCGACGATGCCGTCTTCCAGTTGCGGCTTGATCCGCAGGCTCAGGTCGATGCCGTCCTGGATGTGATTGATCTTGCCGTTGGTGGTCGACAGCTCGACCAGCAGGCGCGGATGCAGCGCGGCGAAACTGGCGAGTAACGGCGCCAGGACGTGGCGGCCGAATGCGCTGGTGGAGGCGATGCTCAAACGCCCTTGCAGTTCGCTTTCATCGCTGACGATCGCACTTTGCGCCGACTCCAGATCAGCCGCGATGCGTCGGACCTTTTCGTAATACAGCGCACCATTTTCGGTGAGGGCCATGCGGCGGGTGGTGCGCTGCAACAAGCGAACGCCGAGGTGCGTTTCGAGGCGATTGAGGGTCTGGCTCACCGCTGCTGCACTGACACCCAGCGTCTTGGCGGCGCCGACGATGGAGCCGGCTTCGACCACTTTGATAAAACTGGCAATCGCCGCCAACAGATTCATCCGTGTCCCGCCGCATGGGTTTGATTCGTAAGTTGTGCTTTATAAAGTACCTGTGGCGGGCCGTCTAGTTGCGCGCAGGGCGGCTTTGCTAAGGTGCCGACTCCCTGTCAACGGATGGAAAAGCCCTATGAATCAAAGAACCACCACCGATGCCTTATATCTCGGTCGGCGCAAGCTATCGCCGCGAGCGACGCCCTATGTGTTTGCGTTGTACATGGCGACGATCATGGCGTTCCTGATGTCGCTGGTGATCACCGCCGCCAATTCCGGGATTGATAACGACTACCTGAGTAATGCGTTGCACGCTTACAAGCTGGCAATGCCGGTGGCTTTCCTTTGCATCCTCGTGGTGCGGCCGATTGTGATCAAACTGGTAGCGCTGACGGTGCATCCGCCTCGTTGATGCGTGCCTCAGAAAAACTCGTCGAGCAACTGATAGAAAGCGACTTTTCGCAGATCCGGTTGCACCCCATAAGCCTCGAAAAATGCCGGCACCCATTGCTCGCCGAGGTTGTAGGCGATGCTGTGGGCTGTCAGTGCAAGGTCCTGGAAACGGTCGGAAACGCCCAGCCCCCCGCAGTCGACGAAACCGCTGAAGCGTCCGTGGTCGACGAGCAGGTTGGGCAGGCACGCGTCGCCGTGAGTCACCACCAGGTCTTCGCTGTCCGGGCGTGCGGCCAGCATCTGCTCGAACAGCGCTTCGGCGCTTTGGCCGAGGCGCGAGTCGTCGAAATCCTCTTCGTCGATCAAACCGGCCAACAGGTGCTCTCGGGCAAGGGCGATTTTCGCGTCGAGGCGATGATCGAATGGGCAGTCTTCAATGTCGATTGCATGCAGCGTGCGCAAGGCATTCGCCGCCAGCGAGACGATTTGCTGCGGCGTGAGATGTTCGCTGCTGGCGAGGTCGCGTCCCGGTACAGCGGTCATCAGCAACCAGAAGCGCTCGCTTTCTTCGACGCTGTCGAGCACGCGCGCCGCTGGCAGATCCTGCTCCGCCAGCCATCGCAGGCGCTGCACTTCGCCAGGCAATTCGGAGAAGCTGATTCGCGGCTCTGATTTGACGAACAGCGGCGCTGATCCGGCGGGCGTCAGGCGGAACACATCGGCGCGGGATTCGCCGATGGTTTGCTGTTCGTAGCGGTTGTCAGCGAAACGCTGGCGCCATGTCTGTGGCAGATCCATTTTCATTCGTCCCTTGTGACAGTGGGCGCCAGTGCGCCTTCAAGAATTCGATAAACACTTTGACCTTGCGCGTGTTGCGCCGGTGGGCCAGATACAACACGTAAATCCACGGGCCGAATGCGCTTGGCTCGCGCCAGTACTCGGGCATCACTTCCACCAGTTCGCCGCTAGCCAGATACGTTGCGGCGCTCCATTGCGGCAGAAACTGCAGGCCCTGACCCTTCAGCAGGCAGGCCAGCAGGAAGTCGTAATTGTCGCTGGCCACCCGTGGACTCGGCTGGGTCAGGCGAATCCTCCGGTCACCTTGCTTGACCCACCAGAAATGCCGGTTGAGCAGCGGGTGACGAAAGATCAGCCAGTCGTGCTGCTGATAGTTGTCCAGTGACACCTCTTGACCCTTGCGCGCCAGGTACTTCGGGCTGGCGCACAGCACCACCCGATTCTCGACGATGGGTTGGGCGATCACACCCGGCAGATCGATCGGGCCGTCACGCAGCGCCAGATCGTAACCGCCATCCACCGGATCGTCATAGCTGTCACTCAAGTCGACTTCCAGATGCACCTGCGGGTGGGCGTCGAGAAAGCGGCAGCAGACGTCGTTGAGAAACGCCGGGGCGAAGGAGGGCGGTGCGGTGATGCGCAGGCCGCCGCTCAATTCGTGCCTGAGCTGTTCGACACCCTCGCAGGCCAGTTGCAGTTGCATCAGCGCCTGCCGCGCGCCATCCAGATAAATCCGTCCGGCCTCGGTCAACGCCATGCGTCTGGTCGTCCGGTCGAACAGCCGCGTGCCGAGCTCTTCTTCCAGTTGCGCCACGGCTTTGGTCAGGGCCGACGGAGTCTTGCCGAGCACCTCGGCGGCGCGGCTGAAATTGCCGTGTTCGGCGGTGGCGACGAACATCGTCAGGGCACTCATCTTGTCCATTGATCTATTCCTGCTGGGCACAAAAGTTGTGCGCGAGGTGGCATTCAGTTATCGCCAAGGCTTGGATAGGCTTGCTCGCAGCCTAACAAAAATACCGAGAAGCCTCATGAAGCAGCTACTGACCCTGATGGTGTCATCGGCACTGGCCTGTGCCTCACTGGAAAGTCTGGCGTCCGCCGATCTGATCCTGCACGACGCCAAGGTCTACACCGCCGAACCCGGCCAGCCCTTGCAGCAAGCGGTCGCGGTGGAGAACGGCAAGATCCTCGCCGTGGGCACGGATGCGCAGGTGATGCGCCTGAAGACGCTGGCCACGCAAGTGATCGACCTGCACGGCAAAGTGCTGATGCCGGGCTTCATCGACTCGCATTCCCACACGATCAAGGGCGGTCTGCAGATGTTGCAGGCCAACCTCGACGGGCAACTGTTGCCGCTTGATCAACTGGAACAACGCCTGCGCCAATGGCGTCAGGACGGCAAGGCGCAGCGTGGGGATTTCCTCAGTGTAGGCGGGTTGCCGTCGACCTACTGGAGCGATATCGCCGCCCTCGAGCAGCGTTTCAATCAGGGCGAATGGGCGAACCAGCCGATCCTCCTGCTGGGCTGGGATCTGCACACCGGCTGGGCCAATCGGGCGATGCTTGAACGCGCCGGCGTCACGGCAGAGAAAGTTAAAACGCTCAAGGGCGAAGAGCAGGCGACCATCGGCCATCACCCCGACGGCAGCCCGGATGGCTTCCTCGTCGATGCCGGACTGTACCCGGTGCAGGCCTTGCTGCCGCCGCCGACCGCTGACACCTTACTGGCCGCTGGGCGCGCGGCGTTGAACTATTACAAGAGCCTGGGGATCACCGGATGGATGGACCCGCTCGCCAACGAAGTCCCGGGCAGTGACGTTACCAACACCTCGCTCGGTGTGTTGCCGACCTACAAAAAACTCTCGGAAAACGGCGAACTCACCGCCCACGTCGCGGCACTGTTGATGGTGGATTCCAAGGCCAGACCGGCCGACCTCGATGAGCTGGACAAGGTGCGCCAACAGTTCCTCGGAGTCAGCAATCTGACCTTGCCGGGGATCAAGATTTTCGCTGACGGCGTGGCCGAAGTGCCGGCGCAAAGCGCGGCGATGCTCGAGCCGTACCGCAACTCGAAAAAGACCGGTGAGCTGCTGATCGACCCGGCGCACTTCGGCGAGCTGGTCAGCGCTGCCGATGCCCGTGGCTGGCTGGTGCACATCCACGCCATCGGTGACCGCGCGGTGCGTGAGTCGCTTAACGGCATCGAGCAGGCGCGCAAGGATCGTCAGAGTGGCATCGCCCATTCGATCACTCACCTGCAAATGGTCAATCCCAAGGAGTTCGCTCGTTTCAAGGCGCTGAATGTCATCGCCTCGATGCAGATGTTCTGGGCTGCCGCCGACGAGTCGAGCATGGACCTGGTCAAGCCTTACGTCAGCGCGATGGCCTTCATGTACACCTATCCGGCGCGCTCGCTGTTGAAGAACGGCGCGACCATCGCCGGTGCCAGCGACTGGCCGATCACCACCCCGGAGCCGTGGAAGGCGATCTATCAGGCCGTCAGCCGCAAAGGCCCGAAAGGCGTGCTCAACGCCGCCGAAGACATTGACCGTCAGGTCATGTTCCAGGCCTACACCCTCAACGCGGCCAAGGTGCTGCGCCTTGAAGACCAGATCGGTTCGCTCAAGCCCGGCAAGCAGGCCGACATGATCGTCCTCGACCGCGATGTGTTCACGGTCGAGCCCGCCGTTCTGCGCGACACCCAGGTGCTCAACACCTGGTTCGCCGGTCGCGAAATCTACCGCCGTAAACCGTGACGGCAGCCCTTCAAAACGACAACAAGGAAATCTTTTCGTGAATGTTCATTGCTTCGTCACCGACACCCGGGATCCGCAGATTCGCGGGCAGCAGATTGGCACCACCTGGGCCGCGCAGATCCGCCAGACGGTGGCGCTCTATCTGGATTTCTTCAATCAGGTCGGTGTTCCCCTGGCACAGGTGCAGGCCATCGGTGAAGCCAGTCTGCAAACCCTCCAAGGCTGGTGCCCGAGCCTCGCCGAAGAGCTCGTCGCCACTGCTGAAGGTGCCGGGGTGCCGCTTTGGCAGCTCGCCAGTCTGAATGCTCGTACCGAGATCCTCGCAGTGATGCCGGCGTCCACCGAAGGCGAGTGCTCGACCGCCGTGTTCGCCCCCAACGGCGCATTGCCGCCGCGCAGCATCCAGACCTGGGACTGGCACGATTCGCTGGTGCCCAACGGGCTGATTCTGCAACTGACTACGGCCGCAGGCATGACGGTCAAACTGTTCACCGAGTTCGGCATGCTCGGCAAGATCGGCGTCAACAGCGCCGGGCTGGGCTTGCACTTCAACATCCTGCATCACGCCAGCGACAATGGATCTGCCGGGGTGCCGGTGCATGCGATTGCCCGGCGCATCCTTGAAGAAGCCAGCAGCGTTGACGAAGCGATTGCGCTGGCGCGTTCAGCGCGGGTCAGTGCTTCCACGGTGCTGACCGTGTTCTCCCGCGAGGACTCAAGCCCGCGTGCGGTGAGCATTGAAATGTCGCCAGCATTCACCGCAGTGGTGCGGCCCGATGCCGAGGGTTGGATCACCCACACCAACCATTTCCTCGATCGCGAACTGAGCCTCGGCGAGCGCACACCGGATGCCTCGACGACGTACGCCCGTTTCGATCACGTCAACGCGGCGCTGCAAAACATGGCCAGTGGCAACCTGAGCCATCGGGCAGACGCCATGTGCGGCGAGGCGGGTGAAGACGCGCCGATCTGCTTCCACCCGGATCTGAGCATGCCGGCGACCGAACGCTGGGAGACTCTGCTGACCATCGGCATCGACACCGAGAACAGCGTCCTCGAATACGCCGCCGGCAACCCCAAACAGCTCGCCCGAAACGGCTATCTGCGTTTCTGAATCGCGGCCTCCAATAAAAACAAAACGAGCAATGCACATGGCTACCGAGATTGATCGCAAGAGCGGTTCCCCGTCAGCGCTGAGGACGTTTTTCGTCTCCGGCATGGGCACCGCCCTGGAGTTCTATGACTTCGTGATATACGGCACCGCCGCCGCGCTGGTGTTTCCCAAAGTGTTTTTTCCGCAGATGGATCCGCTGACCGCGACGCTGGTGGCGTTCGGCGCCTTTGGTGCCGGGTTCTTCGCCCGTCCCCTTGGCGGCATGGTGTTCGGGCATTACGGTGACAAACTCGGCCGGCAGAAAATGCTGGTGATCACGCTGCTGCTGATGGGTTTGAGCACGCTGTTGATCGGGTGCCTGCCGGGCTATGCAACCCTCGGCGCTGGCGCACCGGTGTTGTTGGTGCTGCTCAGGCTGGTGCAGGGCTTTGCCGCCGGTGGCGAGTGGGGTGGCGCGGCGTTGTTCGGTATCGAGTCGGCGCCGCCCGGGCGTCGTGGTCTGTGGGGCAGTTTCACCAGCATGGGCATCGGTATCGGCGGGATTCTCGGTGCCGGGGTGTTCGCGATTGTCAGTGTCGCGTCACACGATGACCTGGCCGGATTTGCCTGGCGCATTCCATTCTGGCTCGGTGGCGTGCTGGTGCTGATCGGTCTGTATGCGCGCCTGCAGAAACCGCTCGAACAACCCGCCGAACCGCAGGCCCACGTGCGCATTCCGCTGCTTGAAGCGCTGCGTGCGCGGCCCAGAGCCATGCTGTTGTGCACCGGCATCGCTTTCGGCTACGTGACCATCGCCTACATCGGCAGCACGTTCTTTCTGTCGTATGCCACGCAATTGGGCTATGGCAGTACCGATGCGCTGGTATTCGACTTGTCGCTGTCGATCGCCATCGTGATCACCGCACCGTTGTTTGCCTTGCTTTCCGACCGGATCGGCCGCCGCCAGGTGATGATCCTCGGCGCGCTGATCATGGCTCTCGGCTTCTTTGCGTTTTTCCCGCTGGTCGGCCTCAAGAGTCTGCTGATTTCTACCGCTGCCTACATCGCCATCGGTGCGTTCATGGGCGCGACGCAGGGGCCTATTCCGGCGTTCCTGGCGGAGCAGTTTCCGCGACACATGCGTTATTCGGGAATGTCGGCGGCGTACCAGATCGGTGCGGCGCTGGGCGGCGGCACCGCTTCCAGTGCGGCCACAGCGATTCTGATCGCGAACAACCACAACGCGTTCGGGGTGGCGGTTTACGGCGCGGTTGCGCTGGGTATCGTGGCGCTGTGCTCGTTGCTTCTGAAGGAGACGGCGCACCTGAGCCTTGAACAGATCGACGAGGCCGATTGGCCTTCACCCATGCCCGCTGCCAGTTGAACCACTCGCCCCTGTAGGAGCTGCCGAAGGCTGCGATCTTTTGATGTTGTTTTTTGAGATCAAAAGATCGCAGCCTTCGGCAGCTCCTACATGGGGGCGGCTCGGCAATAAAAACAATCGAAACTTCGCGCTCTTCCCGGCTGTCCAGACCCTTGTACTTCCCGGCGGATGTTTCGCCGGGAAGGCTTCATGCATCGGTGACAGGCGAGGAACGAGATGACGACGACAGTGGGAGATTTTCTGGTTGAGCGGCTCAGCCAATGGGGCGTCACGCGGATTTTTGGTTATCCGGGAGACGGCATCAATGGCGTGTTCGGCGCGCTCGCCCGAGCCGATGGCAAGATCGAATTCGTTCAGGCCCGGCACGAAGAAATGGCCGCGTTCATGGCTTCGGCCCACGCCAAGTTCACCGGCGAATTAGGTGTGTGCATTGCCACTTCAGGCCCCGGCGCTACGCACTTGATTACCGGGCTGTACGACGCCCGCATGGATCACCAACCGGTGCTGGCGATTGTTGGTCAGCAGGCGCGTACCGCACTCGGCAGCCATTACCAACAGGAGCTGGACCTGGTCTCGATGTTCAAGGATGTGGCCGGGGCTTTTGTGCAGCAGGCGTCGGCGCCGTCGCAAGTACGACATTTGCTCGACCGCGCCGTGCGCACAGCGGTTGGCGAGCGGCGGGTGACAGCGATCATCCTGCCCAATGATTTGCAGGATCTTGAATACGAGCCACCGGCGCGGGCGCATGGCACCGCGCACTCTGGCGTCGGTTACACCAAGCCGAAAGTGCTGCCCTACGAGGCGGATCTGCAGCGCGCCGCCGACGTTTTGAACAGTGGCGAAAAAGTCGCGATTCTGGTGGGCGCCGGCGCGTTGCAGGCGACGGATGAAGTGATCGCCATCGCGGAAAAACTCGGTGCTGGCGTCGCCAAGGCGTTGCTCGGCAAGGCAGCGCTGCCGGACGATTTGCCGTGGGTCACCGGCAGCATTGGTCTGCTGGGCACCGAACCGAGCTACAAGATGATGAATGAATGCGACACCTTGCTGATGATTGGCTCGGGTTTCCCCTATGCCGAATTCCTGCCCAAGGAAGGTCAGGCGCGCGGCGTGCAGATCGACCTGCAACCCGACATGCTCAGCCTGCGTTATCCGATGGAGGTCAATCTGGTTGGCGACTCCGCCGAAACCCTTGCCGCGTTGCTGCCGTTGCTCGAACAGAAGACCTCGCGCAAGTGGCGCAAAAAGATCGAAGGCTGGCGCGGCAGCTGGGAAAAGACTCTGGAAAAGCGCGCGATGGCCAAAGCCACACCGATCAATCCACAGCGGGTGGTCTATGAACTGTCACCGCGCCTGCCGGATCAGGCAATCATCACCAGCGATTCGGGCTCCTGCGCCAACTGGTACGCCCGTGACCTGAAAATCCGCCGGGGCATGCAGTGTTCGCTGTCCGGCGGACTGGCTTCGATGGGGGCTGCCGTGCCGTACGCGATTGCCGCCAAGTTCGCCCATCCCGAGCGCGCGGTGATTGCCCTGGTGGGGGATGGCGCGATGCAGATGAACAACATGGCCGAGTTGATCACCGTCGCCAAATACTGGCGCCAGTGGGAGAGTCCGAAGTGGATCTGCGCGGTGTTCAACAACGAGGATCTGAATCAGGTCACTTGGGAGCAACGGGTGATGGAGGGCGATCCGAAGTTCGAAGCCTCGCAAAGCATCCCCGACGTGCCGTATCACCTGTTCGCCATTTCCATCGGCCTGAAAGGGATTTTCGTCGACCGCGAAGAGGACGTTGCCGCCGCCTGGGAGCAGGCATTGGCTTCGGAGGTGCCGGTGCTGATCGAGTTCAAGACCGATCCCAACGTACCGCCGTTGCCGCCGCACATCACGCTCCAACAGGCGAAGAAATTTGCCACGACCCTGCTCAAGGGCGACCCGGACGAGGCGGGTGTGATCGTGCAAGCCGCCAAGCAGGTGCTGGCCAGCGTCCTCCCCGGCAAAAAATAACCGCATAGGAGCTTCGCCGTGCCCCAAATCTGTGAACGCCGCTGAAACCTGTGGGAGCGGGCTTGCTCGCGAAGGCGCTGTGTCAGGTGCAGAAGTTGTGGATGTGTCGACGCCTTCGCTGGCAAGCCAGCTCCCACAGGTGTTTCGTCGTCCCCCAAATTTGTGAACGCCGCCGAAATTGTGGGAGCGGGCTTGCTCGCGAAAGCGCTGTGTCAGGTGCAGAAGTTGTGGATGTATCGACGCCTTCGCTGGCAAGCCAGCTCCCACAGGTGTTTCGTCGTCCCCCAAGTTTGTGAACGCCGCCGAAACTGTGGGAGCGGGCTTGCTCGCGAAGGCGGTGTGTCAGGCGCAGCGATTGTGGATGTGTCGACGCCTTCGCTGGCAAGCCAGCTCCCACAGGTGTTTCGTCGTACCCCCAATCTGTGAACGCCGCCGAAATTGTGGGAGCGGGCTTGCTCGCGAAGGGGGTGTGTCAGGCGCAGCGATTGTGGATGTGTCGACGCCTTCGCTGGCAAGCCAGCTCCCACAGGTATTTCGTCGTATCCCAAGTTTGTGAACGAAGACCGTGGAGATTTTCATGCGTGAAGCGGCGAAGGTGTTTTTTTGATGTTCATCGGTTGCGCAGGCTGGAGTCTGGGGCGTGAGTATTGGCCGCAGTTTCCGGCCGAGGGCACGCATCTGCAGCGTTATGCGGCGCGGTTCGAATGTGTGGAAATCAACAGCTCGTTCTATCGTCCGCATCGGCGCCAGACCTATGAGCGCTGGGCGGATTCGGTGCCGCCAGGCTTTCGCTTTTCAGTGAAGGTGCCGAAGCAGATTACTCATGAATTGCGTCTGCAAAACTGTGAGCGAGCGCTGGATGAGTTTCTCGGGCAGTGCGAGGGCTTGGCCGATCGGCTGGGATGCTTGCTGGTGCAACTGCCACCGTCGCTGGCCTTTGAGCCGGCACGTGCAGAAGCGTTTTTCGTGGCGTTGCGCCAACGATTCGCGGGTGATGTGGTGTTGGAGCCACGGCATGAATCGTGGGTGACGGCGGCGCCGATGCTGCACGCTTATCGTATCGCCCAGGTGGTGGTCGATCCATCGCGAATCATTAGCGATGGCTCAGCGCAGGGCTGGGCCGGTGTGCGCTATTGGCGACTGCATGGCGCGCCACGGATTTATCACAGTGCTTATGAGTTGCCTTATCTGCAGCAGCTGGCGCAGGACATGCGGCTCTGCGCTGCTGAAGGCGCCAGCGTCTGGTGCATTTTCGACAACACCGCCAGTGGCGCCGCGTTGGGCAACGCGATGACACTGGCGGCGCTGATCCGGGTCTGAATCAGGCTGACAAGTGCTCGTACAGAATGGTCGCGCCGACGATCATCAGCACCACACCACCGACGATTTCCGCACGCTTGCCGACCACCGCTCCGAGTACCCGGCCAAGCATCACGCCGATGGTCACCATGGTCATGGTTGCCACGCCGATGGCCGCTGCCGCCACCCAGATATTCACGTCGACAAACGCCAGGCCGACACCGACTGCGAGGGCGTCAATGCTGGTGGCGAACGCGGTGACTGCCAGAATCAGGAACGAATGCTGGCCGGGTTTTTCTTCTTCCTCGTCTTCGTGTTTCAGGCCGTTGTAGATCATGTGCAGGCCGAGGATCACCAGCAGGGTGAAGGCGATCCAGTGGTCCCATTCGGCGACCCAACGGGTGGCGGCCTGACCGATCAGCCAGCCGATGATCGGGGTGATGGCTTCGATCACGCCGAAGATCAGGCCGGTGCGCAGCGCTTCGGTCAGACGTGGTTTGTGCAGGCTGGAGCCTTTGCCGATGGCCGCGGCGAACGCGTCCGTGGACATGGCCAGAGCGAGGAATATGAGGGAAACAGGATTCACGGGGGCACACTTCCAGTCGGGCTATGAGTCAACGACACAACCACACGCCCGACTTTAGGCATGGATGTGTCGTCGGTCTCACCAACCAAAAGGTGTTCGTACCACGGCGTGTTGCCGAGAATGTTGATACGAACGCTTCCGAGGGACTCGGAAACAGGCTACTCCCCAACGAGGCTGCGGATCTTATGGGGGCAAACATGAAAATTTTGTCAAAAGCATCGAGGCCATCGAAAAAGAGCAAATTTCTGTGGCGAGGGAGCTTGTCGAATCGTCGCACCGTCCCGCCGGGTCGCGCAGCGGCCCTTTCGTTGCCGAACATCAGAAGGCCTGCTGCGCAGTCCAGCGGGAGCAAGCTCCCTCGCCACAATGCTCGTGCAGGGTCCCGGCGATGTTAGTGACTCGAGAGCTCATTGATCCGCAACTGCGCACACAACCCGCCCTGCGGCCGGTTGTACAGCTGCAGCGTGCTGCCGATCTTGCTGACGATCATCTGCACGATCGCCAGCCCCAGTCCCGCGCCGTTACCGTGGCCGTGGCTGTAGAAACGCTCGAACAGCCGCGCGTATTCCTGCTCGTTGATACCGGGGCCGGCGTCCTCGACGCTGATGTACACCGCGCCGCCCGCCTGCGGTTGCACCTGGACCCGCACCTCGCTGCCCGGTGGGGCGAAGTTCAGCGCGTTGGTCACCAGGTTCTGCAAGGCGATGGCGAGGGCCACCGGGTCGGTGTCGACCGGGCAGTGGTGGTCGCTGTCGAGGATCAGTTCGACGTCTTTTTCCAGGGCCAGCGGTGCCAGTTCGGCGAGCTCTTCGCGCACCAGTTCGGTCAGTTCCACGCTGCGGGTTTCGGGATTGGCCAGGTGCGGTTCGATGCGCGCCATGGTCAACAATTGACTGGCGATACGCGTCGCCCGATCCACCGCGCTGACCAGATACTCCAGCGCTTCTTCGCGTTGTTGCGGGGTCGCCGCCAGTTGCGCGTTTTGCGCGTGGATTCGCAGAATCGCCAGCGGTGTGCGCAGCTCATGGGCGGCGTCGGCAATGAAGCGCCGCTCCCGCGCCAGCAGATTGTCGATCTGTTGCAGCAGACGATTGAGCGCGGTCTGCATCGGCTCCAGATCGTGGGGCAGGGGGCTGAGGTGCAGCGGTTTCAGGGTTTCGGTGTCACGTCCGCGAATGCTCTGCGCCATCGCGCGCAGCGGTTGCAGGCCCCAGCCGATGGTCAGCCAGATCAGCGCGGCCAGCAGCGGGACGCCGATCAGGCTCGGCCACACCGTGTGGCCGACGATGCGCTCGATCAGGTCCTGACGGATGTCGTCACGCTCGCCGACCCAGATCAGCAACCCTTGTTGCGAATCCTTGAGCAGAAACGCGCACCAGTCGCGACCGTTTTCCATCAGGTCATGGGAGCCGAGGGTGGTGGGCGGCGCCGCAAGCTCCGGCGCTTCGGCCGAGCGCACCAGCAATTGGCCGTCGCTGCGCCAGACCTGAAAGGTCAAACGGGTTTCGTACGGGTGCGCAGCCTCGCCGTCGCCGACCCGGCTCATCGCTTCATCGAAGGCCTGATAGAGCCGGCTCCAGTCATTGTCGCCCGGCGCGCGCTGGGCCAGTACGCCTTGCAGCAGGCGCGCACTTTGCGCCAGTTGGGCATCGTAGACCTCTTCGATTTCATGGTGACTGTCGCGCAGCACGAGCCAACTGATCAGCAGATCGCCGATCAATACCAGAATCAGCACCGGCACCAGAATCCGCGCACGTATGGAAATCATGGCTTGAGCTCCACCACATAGCCGACCCCGCGCACGGTGCGGATCAACTCGCTCGAGAGTTTTTTGCGCAGGTTGTGGATCAGCACTTCAAGGGTGTTGCTCTCGACCCGGTCCTGCCAGCCATACAGCGCCCGGGACAGACGTTCGCGGGTGACGACCTTGCCGGGGCGGGCCATCAGTTGATGCAGCAGTTGATATTCCATCGGCGTCACCACCACGTCGGTGCCGTGCCAGGTGACCTGCTGTGTGACCGGATCAAGGCACACGCCGGCATGCTCGAGCACCGGTTGCGCACGGCCCTGACTGCGGCGCAGCAACGCGCGGATGCGCGCTTTCAGTTCATCGACGTCGAACGGTTTGATCAGGTAGTCGTCGGCGCCGGCATCCAGCCCGGCGATGCGTTCGGCGGTGCCGTCGCGGGCGGTGAGGATCAGCACCGGCAAGTCCTGTTGCTCGCCGCGCAAGCGTTGCAGCAGCGTCAGGCCGTCGAGCCGTGGCAGACCGAGGTCGAGCAGCAGCAAGTCGAAGCTCTCACTGCGCAGGGCGTGCAGGGCGCTGGCCCCATCCTGCAACCAGTCGAGGGTGTAGCCTTCGCTGCCGAGGGCAACACGAATGCCTTGACCGAGGGCGCGATCATCTTCGACCAGCAATAGGCGCATAACGGATTCTCTTGAGGAAACACGGCGGTTGACCGGCGGCATCATGCCGCTGTGCAGCCGGCTGTGGCAGCTGACCCGACGGGAAAGATGTAACGACTCGTTGCCAACTAAGCTTTGACTAAGGTTGCTTTTGCACAGTGAGGCCTTCCTCATCGAGCGAGAGTGTTTCCATGCGCAAACTTCTGCTGTTGTCCCTCATCGTTGCCAGCCCGCTGGCCGTCGCCGGCCCGCAATGCACCACCGCCGAACGCTCGCAATGGCAAGACCAGAAAGCCTTTCAGGAACAACTCAAGGCCCAGGGCTACGAGATCAGCAAGTTCAAGGTCACCGACGGCAACTGCTACGAGATCTACGGCTTCGACAAGGACAAGCGCAAGGTCGAGATCTACCACGACCCGGTCAGCGGCAAAGCGGTGAAAACCGAGATCAAGGGCTGATGCCGAGCGCGTCCCTGCGCCTGTGGGACCCCGTGGTGCGGCTGTTTCATCTGTCCATCGCGGGCGTCTTCGTCGCCAATTACTTCTTCAATGAAGCCGGTGATGACTGGCATGTGTGGCTCGGCTATTACGCCATGGGCTGGCTGCCGGTGCGGCTGGTGTGGGGGTTTGTCGGGCCGCGCAGTGCGCGTTGGGCGGATTTCTGGCCGACGCCGACGCGGCTGTTCGCCCATGCGCGCTCGTTGATTGCCGGACGGCCCGAGCATCGTCTTGGGCATTCGCCGATGGGTGCACTGGTGATGGTTTTGATGCTGCTGGCAATGTTCACCGCTGGCGTGAGCGGTTGGGCCATGGAAGAGGTCGATGCCTTGTGGGGCGCCGACTGGCCGTTGCAGGTGCACGAAACCGCTACCGACATCCTGTTGGTGCTGGTCTGCCTGCACATCGCCGCCGCGCTGTTCGAAAGTTTTCTGCTGCGCGACAACTTGCCGTTGTCGATGCTCACGGGACGCCGGCGCCGCTTGCCGGACGATCTACCGCGCTGACAAGGATGTTTTGCCGATTGCCCTCCATCCTGTTTTTGCCGTGAGTCCACTATGCGTGTGCTTCCCGATCGCTTGAAATTTATCCTCGGCGGACTGGCCGTGAGCCTGATTTTCTGGGGCGCCTGGCGCAGCCATCCGGCCCATGTGCTGGCGCCGTTTGCCGTGGCGACGCCGCCGGTCGATGCCTCGCTGCAGGCATCGGAGCCGCTGTACAGCAGTCGCTTCGTCTCCTCGCAATTGAATGATTTCGTGCACTCCTCGTCGGTGACCGCACTGCCGGGCGGCGACCTGATGGCGGTGTGGTTTGCCGGCTCCCGCGAGGGCGCTGCCGACGTGCAGATCCGCACCGCACGCTATGACGCCAACAGCGCGGAGTGGGGCGCCGAGCAGGTGCTGGCCACCCGCGAATCGACCCGCGACGGCACCCAGCGCTACATCCGCAAACTGGGCAACCCGGTGATTGCCCTCGCGCCGGATCAGCGGTTGTGGATGTTCTATGTCTCGGTGTCCGTGGGCGGCTGGGCCACCAGTGCGATCAATGTGATGGTCTCGGATGATGTCGGGCGCAACTGGTCGGCGCCGCGACAGCTGATCACCTCACCGTTTTTCAACATCAGTACGCTGGTGCGCGCCGCGCCGGTGTTCCATGCCGACGGCTCGATCGGTTTGCCGGTGTATCACGAGTTCATGGGCAAATTCGCCGAGTACCTGTACCTGAGCGCAGACGGCGCGGTGATCGATAAATTCCGCATCAGCCGTGGCAAACATTCGTTGCAGCCGACCATTGTGCCGCTGGATGGCCGGCGTGCCGTGGCCATGCTGCGTTATGCCGGCGACACTCATCATCGAGTGCTGGCCAGCCGCACCGAGGACGCCGGGCAGACCTGGAGCGAGCCGTATCCGCTGGAACCGGCCAACCCCAATTCATCGCTCGCGGCAGTCGGCACCGACGACAACGGGCTGCTGGTGGCGCTGAATGATCTGCAGGACGGGCGCTTCAAGCTCAGCCTCTATGGCACTGATGCCAGCCTGAACCACTGGCGCAACGTGATCGAACTCGATCAGTCGCCCGATCCGCTCGGCCAGCCGTTCGCCCCCGAAGCCTATAAGGCAATCATCGGCGAAGGCTTTCGTGCTTCGAGTGGTGCCCGGCGCTTGCCGCTGGAACAGCGCTTTCTGAGCAATCTGGACTACCGGGTGTGCAAGCCGCAGGGCTGTGATTTCGAGTACGAGTATCCGTACTTCAGTCGCGGCAGCGATGGCCTTTATCACCTGGTGTATTCGTGGAATAACACCTTCATCAAACATGTCAGCTTCAACGAAGCGTGGCTGGAGGAACGACTGTGATGCTGATTCTCTGGCAAGCCCATTTGACGTTCATCCTGCTTAGTTTTGTCCTGCTGGGTTCGTTGCAATGCACCCAACGCTGGCGTCCGTGGCTGCTGCCGCTGCTGGCAGTGGTCAGCTTCGTGCCGGTCAACGAGCTGCCCTTGGCGGCGTATGTGCGCAGTGTCACCGACGATCTGGCGATCACCACGCTGGTGTTGCTCGGCTGGGCCAGTCTGGTCCGACTGGGCGTGGTCGAGCGGCAGACATTGTCGGCACGGGTGCAGGTGCTGGTGCTGTTTAGCGTGCTGGCCGCGCTGCTGTACCCGGCGACGATGGGCCTGACGTATTTCGATCCGTACCGCTGGGGCTTCAACCCACGGCCGATGATCGTCTGTATCGGTCTGCTGGCACTGGCGCTGTTGTGGCTGCGCAACACGCTGGCAGTGTCGATGCTCGCGCTGGGCACGCTGGCGTTCGCCTTGCGTCTCAAGGCTTCGGAAAACTATTGGGATTACCTGATCGACCCGCTGCTGCTGGGTTACTGCCTGATCGCCGCTGCAGCGCTGTGCATCCGTGAGGTCTGGCGTCTGCTGCGAGCCGCACCGGCGGGCGCGACATCTTCTATTTGAACCAACGACACTGAGGTCAATGATGGGCTGGTTGCAATCGCGACGCCTGCGCTACGGCGTGGGTGCGGCAGGTTTGACGTTTTTGTTGTTTGCCGTGCTCCGGCTGGTGTTCGTGCTGGGGTTTTCCGGGATCGCGCCCAGCGAGTTCATCGATAACCCGGCACTGCGCGAAACTCTGGGCATCGGCTTGCGCTTCGACTTGCGCCTCGCCGTGTTGCTGATCCTGCCACTGGCGCTGCTGGCCTGGCTACCGCGCTGGAACCTCACGCGGTTGCCGTGGTTGCGCTGGGTCGCACGGGTTTACTGGCTGCTGGCGCTCGGTGCGATTGGCCTGCTGTACATCATCGATTTCGGTCATTACGCCTATCTCGGCGTGCGGATCAACGCCACGGTGCTGCGTTACCTGGAAGACGCGCAGATCTCGCAGCAGATGGTCTGGGAAACCTATCCGGTGCTGTGGATCGCCCTCGGCTGGTTGGCGGTGCTGGGCGTCTGGTTCTACGGATTTTTGAAGCTGGAACGGCTGACACTGGCCCGTGAAGCCAAGGTTATCCGGCGTCCGTCGCTGGCATTCGGCACCGGGCTGGGCGTGGTCGTGGTGCTGCTGGCGCTGCTGGGTCGTGTCGACAATCTCAACCTGGAAAACCCGGTGCCGCTGCGCTGGAGCGATGCGTTCTTTTCCGGTAACGCGCAGATCGCCGCGGTCGGTCTGAACCCGGTGCTGTTCCTGTACGACACGCTGAAAACCGGGCAGGCGCAATTCGATGAGGCGCAGGTGCGCGAGCACTATCCGCTGATTGCCCGCTATCTGGGCGTGGATCGACCGGATCCGCAATCGCTCAACTTCGAGCGTCAGCAAGGCGTGCAGCCGTATCAGCTGCAGGGCACGCCGAACGTGATGTTCGTCATGCTCGAATCGCTGGGCACCAGCGCCGTCGGCGCCTACGGCAATCCGTTGAACCCGACGCCGAACCTTGATCAACTGGCGAGCCGCAGCTGGTTCTTCAAACACTTCTATGTGCCGGTCACCGGTACCGCAAAAACCGTGTGGGCGAGCATCACCGGCGTTCCCGACGTAACCCGCCGCGAGACCGCGACGCGCCACCCTCTGATCACCCGTCAGCACACGCTGATTAATGCGTTCACCGATTATCAAAAGCTCTACATGATCGGCGGCAACGCCGGCTGGGCCAATATCAATGCGCTGATCCAGCAGAGCATCGACGGCGTGCGCCTGTATCAGGAAAGTGACTGGCGTTCGCCGCTGGTGGACGTGTGGGGTATCTCCGATCTGGATCTGTTCAAGGAGAGCGACCGCATCCTGCGCGACTTGCCGAAGGACCGACCGTTCTTCGCCTACGTGCAAACCTCGGGCAACCATCGGCCGTTCACCATCCCCAAGGACAACGATGGCTTCGAGGTCAGCAACCTGTCGCTGGAGCAGGTGCAGGCTGCCGGTTCGCGCAGCGTCGAGCAATACAACGCGGTGCGCCTGCTGGATTTCAATATTGGCAAGTTGATGGAACTGGCCAAGGCGGGCGGCTATTACGACAACACGATTTTTGTGTTCTTCGGCGACCACAACACGCGCATCAGCCAGATCCCGCACATGCCGCCGGCGTTCGAGCAACTGGGCCTGGAAAGCAATCATGTGCCGATGTTGATTCACGCCCCGGGGCTGCTGGCGCCGAAGGTTATCGAGGAAGCCGTGGGGCTGGTGGATCTGCTGCCGACGGTGGCGGGGATGGCCGGCGTGCCGTTCAGCAACGGCGCGATGGGTCGCGATGTCCAGCAACCGGCGCCGGAAGGTGAGCGCGTGGTGCCGCTGGTGCTGCGCGAGGGGACGTTCCCGTTGATTGGCGGCGTGACCAAGGATTTCCTCCTGCAGATGCAACATGACGGCAGCTCGCCGACCCTGCATGACCTGGCGTCGAGCACGCCGCTGGATAACGTCGCCGGGCAAAACCCCGAGGAATTCCAGCGCCTGGTGGAGCTGACTCGGGGACTGCACGAAAGCGCGCGGCTGATGTTGTATCGCAACGTGCGCTGACCGGGACTGTTCCCGGTCAGCGTGGGGCTTTATTGGTTCAGGAAAGCCAACAGGTCTTCATTCAGCGCCTGGGCGTGCGTCACGGCAAAACCGTGGGGGGCGCCGGCATAGACTTTCAGTTCGGCGCCTTTGATCAGGGCGGCGGCTTGCTTGCCGGTGGTTTCGAACGGCACGATCTGATCGCCGTCGCCGTGGATTACCAGGGTCGGCACGTCGATCTTCGCCATGTCCGGACGGAAGTCGGTTTGCGAGAATGCGGTGACGCAATCCACGGTGCCTTTCAGCGAAGCGAGCAGGGCGACGTTCAGGGTTTGCGTGAGCACGCCGTCGGAGACTGTCTGGCCCTGATTGGTGCCGTAGAACGGCGCCGCGAAATCCGCGATGAACTGCGCGCGATCCTTGAGCAGGCCGGCCTTGATCCCGTCGAACACTGAGTGGTCGACGCCTTGCGGGTAGTCGGCCTTCTTGCCGAACAGCGGCGTCACCGCCCCGAGCAGCACCAGCCCGGCAACGCGCTCGCTGCCGTGGCGGGCGATGTAGCGGCTGACGTCGCCGCCACCCATGGAGAAGCCGACCAGCGTGACATCGCGCAGGTCGAGGTGCTTGATCAGTTGCGCGATGTCATCGGCAAAGGTGTCGTAGTCGTAGCCGGTCCACGGTTGATCGGAGCGCCCGAAACCACGGCGGTCGAAGGCAATCGTGCGGTAGCCGCGACTGCTCAGGTACTCCATCTGGTATTCCCACATGTCGGCATCCAGCGGCCAGCCATGGCTGAACAACACGGGTTTGCCGCTGCCCCAGTCCTTGAAATAGATCTGTGTGCCGTCATCGGTAGTGAATGTGCTCATGGAAACTCCTTGCTGTGGGCAATCGTTCAGGAAGGCCGGATGCCGCAATGGCCGCCGATCACTATCGGCGCAAATCGCTGCCGTCACTTGTACGCAAGTGCTGAATTGCCGGGCAGGGCGGTGTGGTTCTTTTCCAGCGTCACAGTTGTAAGATGCAACCACACGCCGGTTTTGATGGAGAAACACCCTGTGAAGCGCAAAAGCCTGCACGGCAACGCCTGCCCGGTCGCCCGTACGCTGGATTTGATCGGCGACTGGTGGTCGCTGCTGATCATCCGCGATGCGCTGGAGGGCATCCGCCGCTTCAGTGATTTTCAGAAGAATCTGGACATCGCCAAGAACATGCTCAGCGCCCGGCTCAAGGCCCTGGTGGAGCAGGGGATTCTACAAACGGTGCCTGCCGCCGATGGCAGTGCTTACAAGGAATACGTGCTGACCGAACGCGGCAAGGCCCTGCAGACGGTGATCGTCGCGCTGTCGCAGTGGGGCGGGGAGCACCTGTATGCGCCGGGTGAGCAGGGTTCGGTGATGGTCGATGCGCAGCAGCGTCAGCCGATCAGGAAGCTGGAATTGCGTTCAGCGGATGGCCGCTTACTGGCACCTCAGGACGTGGCGACGAAGTTGGGCGTTGCGCACTGAGCCAAGGATTACCCCCGGAAAACCGCAGCCGCGTCGATTGTTCAATCCCTGTTACAAACCCGACAAACGGTCGAAATGTTTGTTTGACGTCAAAATGATGGCCATCTAATATCGCGCCACTATTTTGATGTCATTCCGTCTCGAGGGATCGAACATGTACCCACCCGCCCTCGCGGCGAGGTTGTGCGTAGCTTTGCTGTGCCTGTCTCCGCTTCAAATTGCCTTCGCTGCACCCACACCCGGTGAAACCGACCTGATCCGCGATCGCCAGAATCGCTTGCTCGAAGAGCAGCAGCGGCGTCTTGAAGATCTGAAAAATCTGCCTGGCAAAGAGGCAGGTCCGGCGCAACCAGCGGCGCCCACCGACACCCGTTGTTTCCCGATCAAGGACATCGAGCTCAAGGGTGCCGACAGTCTGTCCGACAGCGACAGAACCCGTCTGCTCAAGCCCTACATCGACCAGTGCCTCGGTGTACCGCAACTCAACGAGCTGCTGAAAGTCATCACCGACCATTACATCGAGAAAGGCCTGGTCACCAGCCGCGCCTACCTGCCGCAGCAGGATCTGTCTGGCGGGCATCTGAAAGTGCTGGTGGTCGAAGGCAAGCTTGAAGGCATGAAGGGCGCCGAGAACAGCAAGCTTTCCGAGCGTGAACTGGCGATGGCGTTTCCCGGCAAGTCCGGCGATCTGGTCAACCTGCGCGAGATCGAGCAGATGGTCGATCAGCTCAATCGCCTGCCGTCCAATCAGGCCAAGATGGAACTGGCGCCGGGCAAGAACGTCGGCGGCAGTGAAGTGCTGGTCACCAATACGCCGCAGAAGCCATGGCGTGCCGGACTGTCGCGCAGCAACGACGGCCAGCGCAGCACCGGTGAACAGCAGTGGGGCACCACTTTCGATTGGGACAGCCCGCTGGGCCTGGCCGATCAGTTGAGCCTGCGCGGCGGTCACGATGCTATGACCGACCACCAGCACACCTCCAGCAACGCCATGCTCAATTACAACCTCCCATGGGGCTGGTGGAACTTCAGCTACACCTACAGCCAGAGTGACTACCGCTCGCAGATCGCCGCCAACGGCTACAACTTCAAGCAGACCGGCGACAGCGAAAACCATCAGCTGCGCGCCGAACGGGTGATCCATCGCGACTCGGTGAGCAAGACCTCGCTCAGCGCCGGCCTGTCCTACCTGCGCACCAACAACTACATCGAAGACAGCAAGCTCAAGCTGAGCAGCAACCGCATCAGCGAAGCGCAGTTCGGCTTCAACCACGGTCGCCGCATCGGCAGCGCCTTCGTCAACTTCGACGCCGGCATGCAGGAAGGCATCGGCGCGTTCGACGCGCAGGGCAGCCACGATCCGGGCCCGGGCGAACCGGACGCACGCTACCGCAAATACACCGCGACCCTGAGCTACCTGCAACCGTTCAAAGTGTGGGGCGAATCCTTCACCTTCAGCAGCCTGATGACCGGCCAGCGCAGCGAGGACGTGCTGTTCAGTTCACAACGCACCAGCCTCGGCGGGCTGTCGTCGATCCGTGGCTACAAGGATCAGTCGCTGTCCGGCGACAGCGGCGGCTACTGGCGCAACGATCTGCGCTGGAGCCGTCCGATCAACGTCGAATGGCTGCGCCCGGTGTTCGCTGAATACGGCACCAGCCTCGGTTACGACCAGGGCGTGATTCGTGGCGATCGTTACAACGGCGATCAGCACGGGCGCATGTCGAGCAACTCGCTGGAACTGTTCGCCCGTGGCGAGCATGTGGCCGCGAGCGTGACTTTTGCTCACTCCCTCGAACGCCCGGATGTGCTGACCGAGCGTGAAGCGCCGATCTATTTCCGCCTCGACTTTTTCATCTGATAACCACTTTTCGAGATTTTCGACATGGACGCTCGCCAGTTCGCCTTCCTTGCTCGTCAGCCCTATGCTGCCGTTAAAACCCGAGAGCATTTCTGGGGCATGCCCAAGCGCGGGCTGGCGTTTCTATTGGCGAACTTCATGTTCTGGCAACCGATGTGGGCGCAGGCCGACGGCATTGTCGTGGCCAACCCGAACACCTCGCTGGATCGTGCCGGTAACGGTGTGCCGATCATCAACATCGCCACGCCCAACGGCGCGGGCCTGTCGCACAACCAGTTTCATGATTACAACGTCGGCGCGCAGGGTGTCATCCTCAACAACGGCTCGAGCCAGACGTCGAACACACAATTGGGCGGCCACATCATCGGCAACCCGAACCTGAAAAACAGCGGCTCGGCGCAGGCAATTCTCAACGAAGTCATTAGCGGCAACCCGAGCCAGTTGCGCGGTTACACCGAAGTGGCGGGGCAGTCAGCGCGAGTGATCGTCGCCAACCCGTATGGCATCACCTGTAATGGCTGCGGCTTCATCAACGCACCGCGCGTGACGCTGACCACCGGCAAACCGGTGCTCGAGAACGGGCGACTGGATCGCTTTCAGGTTGATCAGGGCTCTGTGGCCATCGAAGGCGCAGGGCTCAACGCTACCAACGTCGATCGCTTCGAAATCATCACCCGCAGCGCCAAGATCAATGCCGAGATTCAGGCGCAGAACCTGACGATTGTGGCCGGGCGTAACGACGTCAATGCACAGACGCTGAATGCCACGACCCGTGCCGATGATGGCAGCGCCAAGCCGCAGTTGGCGATCGACTCTTCGGCGCTGGGCGGCATGTACGCCGGGGCGATCAAACTGGTCGGCACCGAGACCGGGGTCGGGGTGAAACTGGCGGGCAACCTGGCTGCCAGTGGTGGCGATATCCAGATCGATGCCAACGGCCAGTTGACCCTGGCGCAGACCTCGGCAGCCACTGCTGTGAACATCAAAGCCAACAGCCTTAGTGCCCAAGGTCCGGTCTACGCTGGCACCGCTCTGAACGTGCAAACCCAAGGCGATCTGAGCAACCAGCTAAACCTCGCTGCACGCGACAGCATCAGCCTCAGCGCCGGTGGAACCCTGAGCAACAACGGCATCATTGAAGCCGGGGTCAACGCCGACAACAGCCGTAACAGCGCTGGCGACGTGAACCTGAGTGCGCAGAACCTCAACAACAGCGGCAAAAGCGTGATCGCCAGTCGCAACCTGACGGCGACCGTCGCGCAAACCCTGAGCAACCAGGGCGGTACGTTGAGCGCCCAGCAGGACACGCGCCTCACGGCCACCACCCTGGACAATCAGAACAAGGGCAGCGTCCTCGGCAACTCGACGGTGCAGTTGAACGCCAGCAAGGTCATCAACACCCAGGGCGTGATCAGCAGCAACGGCAGCCTCGGCGCCGATCTCGGCGATCTGAATAACCACGATGGCGAGATATCCAGCGCCGGCACCACCCGTATCAACGCCATCACGCTGGACAACAGCGCCGGCCAGGTGACGGGCGACGTAGCGCTGAACATCGGTTTGATCGGTGCGCTGAACAACCGCAACGGTGTGTTGGGTTCGGGGGTGAATGTCAGCATCACCGCCGCCAGCCTCGACAACAGCCAGCAAGGCAGCCTCGTCAGCGACGGCAGTCTGACCGCGCGCATCACTGGCTTGTTCGATAACCAGAACGGTGAGCTGAGCGCCAAAGGTGCGGTCGATGTCCAGAGTGGCAGCCTCGACAACCGTGGCGGCAGCGTGGTTGGCAAGGATCGCCTGACCTTGCGCAGCGATTCCGTGGACAACCGTGGCGGTAAAGTTCGCGCGACCAAAGACCTGCAACTCAGCGTTGGCGCACTCGACAACCGCGACAAAGGTCTGCTCGATGGTCAGGCCGCCGTCAACTACAGCGGCACGCAACTGGATAACCGTGGCGGTTTGCTCAGTGCGGCAGGGCCGATGATTCTCGGTGTGACGCGCATCGATAACAGCGCCGGGCGCATCTCAAGCAAAGCCGATCTGAACGCCAACGTGACGCAATTGGTTAACCAGGGTGGTGAATTGGTCGCCCAAGGTTCGTTGTTGCTCAGTGGCCAGTCGCTCGACAACCGTAAGGCCGGTCTGGTCGGTACCACAAAAGCGCTGAAACTCACGGTCGGCGAGATCGACAACCGCGGCGGTGAAATCTCCAGCACCGTCGATGTGAACGTCATCGGTCAAAGCCTGAACAACAGTGACAGCGGCAAAATCCTCGCCGGAACCACCCTTGGCCTGACTGTGGCCCGGGTCATCAATCAGGCCCTCGGACAACTGTTCAGTGTGGGTACCTCGACGCTGATCGGGCAGAGTCTGGACAACAGCGGCGGTAATTTCGTTACCCGACAGGGCAATCTGGACATTCGTCTCGACAACGCCTTGAGCAATATCGAGGGTCTGATCAGCAGCGAAGGGACGCTGACTGTAAACGCGGGCAGTCTCGATAACACACGCGGTCACTTGTCGAGCGCCGGCGCGCTGGCGCTGACCACCACGGGTAGCCTGAACAATCAGGCGGGCTCAATTGCCACTGACAGCGGGCTGATCCTGACTTCGCAGAGTCTGGACAACAGTCAGGGCGGCTTGATCAGCGCCAAGAAAGCCACCGCGCTGACCACCGGTGCCTTCAACAACGCCTCCGGCGGCAGCCTGGTCAGCGGTGACACCCTCACGCTCAACGCCGGCGCAGTGAGCAACGGCATCGGCAGTCGCATCGCCAGCGAAAAAGCCCTGACCGCAACGGTCACCGGCTTCGATCAGCAGGGCGGTCAACTGTTCAGCAAAACCTTCCTGAGCCTTGACCTCAACCACGGCCAATTGAACAACCGCAACGGCCTGATCAATGCGCCGCTGCTGGTGCTGAAAAACCTCAAGGATGTCGACAACCAGGGCGGTGAAATCTCCAGCGCCCAAGCCTTCACCCTGACCGCGCAAAACCTCGATAACAGCAACAACGGCAAGTTGATCAGCAATCAGGACCTGACCCTGCGCATCGAGCAACTGCTGGCCAGCGTCAAGGGCCTGATTTCCGCGCAGAGCGTGGATGCCAAAAGCGCTCGCCTGGACAACAGCGGCGGCCTGATCACCAGCCGTGGCACCCTCGGCGTGACGGTGGACGGCCAACTGGTCAACCAGGGCGGTACGCTGATCGCTGATGATGAACTGAATCTGAAAGCCGACAGCGTCGACAACAGCGAAGGGCACATTGCCGGTAAAGCCGACGTTATCGCTAACGTCGCGACCCTCGATAACCGGCGCGGTGAACTGGTGGCAACCGCCGGGCTGAAGCTCACCGGCAACAGCCTCGACAACCGTAACGGCGGTCTCGTCGGGGCGAATCAGGCGCTGCAACTGACGGTCGATGCCGTCGACAACCGTGGCGGCGAGCTGTCCAGCCAGGCTGACGTAACGCTGGTCGGCAGTCGTCTGGACAACAGCGACGGCGGCAAGCTGATTGCACAAGGTGCGTTGAGCCTGACCGTTGATGAAGTGCTCAACCGTGCCAAGGGGCTGATTTCGGGTAAAACCGACCTGACCCTGACCGGCCGCAGCCTCGACAGCACTGCGGGTGCGCTCCTGAGCCAGAGCAACCTGAAGCTCGACCTGAGCGGTGACCTGAATAACAGTCAGGGCCTGATCAGCGCCGAGGGCAGCCTTGGCGTGACAGCGGCGAGTCTGACCAACAATCTCGGCAGCCTGTCGGTTGCCGGGCCGTTGACATTGAACACAACCGGCGTGGTGCTCAACCGCGGTGGTCAGATCGTCACCGACGCCAGCCTCAATCTCAGCAGTGCCAGCCTCGACAACAGCAACGGCGGCAGCCTCAGCGCCAAAGGCGCGGTAGTGGTGCACACCGGTACGCTGGATAACAGCCACAACGGCAAGTTGAACAGTGGCGATACGCTGGACCTGAAGGCGACCCAACTGACCAACCAGGATGGCGGTCGTATTGCCAGCGTTGCTGCGCTGACCGCGAACGTCACCGGTCTCGATCAGCAGGGCGGCCAGTTGTTCAGCAACACGTCGCTGGATCTGGACCTCAATCACGGTCAACTGAACAACCAGAACGGCCTGATCGGCGCGCCGTTGCTGATGCTCAAGAACCTTGAGGACGTCAACAACGACGGCGGTGAGATCTCCAGCACCCAGGCGTTCACAGTGACGGCGCGCAGCCTCGACAACAGCAACGGCAAATTGCTCAGCAACCAGGCCGTGACGCTGCGCATCGACCAGGCGCTGACCAACATCAAAGGCCTGATTGCCGCTGCTGCGCTGGACATCAAAGCGGCCAGCCTCGACAACAGCGGCGGCACACTGACCAGCCGTTCGAATCTGGACCTTGACCTCGACGGCCTGCTCACCAACCAGAACCTGGGGCTGATCAATGCCACCACCGGCCTGACCGTCAACAGCAACGGCTTGAACAACCAGAACGGCTCGCTGCTGGGCAGTGCCATCGCCATTGATTTCGGCGCGGCCACTGCTGATCTTAACAACGACGGCGGCCTGATCACCACCGAAGGCCAGTTGAGCATTCAGCACCTGCGTGACCTCACCAACCGCAGCGGCAAGATCGCCAGCAGCCAAAGTATCGACCTTGTCGCCCGCAGCCTCGATAGCAGCAACGGCAAGCTGGTCAGCAACAACCTGCTGAATCTCAACACCGGTGCACTGGTCAACCAGAACGGGGTGATCTCCGGGGTGCAAGGCCTGACGGTCAACGCCGCGAGCCTCGATAACCGCAACAAGGGCACGCTCTCTGCCAGTGATGGCAACCTCAGCGTGACGTTGAGCGGGGATTTGCTCAACAGCGGCGCGGGGGCACTGGTCACCCAGAAAAATCTCAGCGTCACCGCAGCGAATCTGGATAACAGCAACAACGGTGTGGTCTCCAGTACGGGTGCGCAAACCCTGACCATCAACGGTCTGCTGAACAATGCGACGGGTGGCCTGATCTCTACCGATGCGAGCCTGGCGATGCAAGCCATGACGCTGGGTAACGCCGGCGGCACCGTCAATGCCACGCAGGATCTGCGCTTCACCGGCACCGCTCTGGACAACACCGGTGGCAGTCTGGCTGGTAACGCCGCCGTGACCCTCGACCTGCTCGGTGCCCTGACCAACACCAACGGCAAGCTCGCCAGTGGTGGCTCGCTGTTGCTGCAACGCGCCACGCAGATCAACAACCAGGGCGGCCAATTGGCGAGCCAGAGCCTGATGACCCTGTTGAGCGGTGGTCTGGACAACCGCAACCGTGGCACCGTCGCCGCCAGCGGCCTGTTGACCATCACCACACCGGGCGCCATCCAGAACAGCGCCGATGGCTTGATCTACAGCCAGAACAGCGACCTGCGAATCCAGGCCGCCAGCCTCGCCAACGCGAAGGGCACCTTACAGGCGAAAGGTGCAGTCACCGTTGTCAGCAACGGCGATATCGACAACCAGAGCGGTCGAATCCTCGCCACCAACGGTGATCTTTCCATCGATGCCGGCAATCTGGACAGCCGTGGCGGTGTTCTCGCCAGCCTGCAAGCGGCGTTCACCGCACGCCTGACCGGAGTGCTGAAAAACGGCTATGACCTGAACAACAATCGTCAGGGCGGAGTGATCCAGGGCCAGCGCTTGAACCTCAATGCGGCGATGGGCCTCGACAACTATGGCGGCCGTATTTCCGCACAAAGCGGCGACGCCATCGTTGTGACCGGCAATTTCGACAACCGCAATGGCGGGCTTTACGCCAAAGGCAAAATCAACGTCACCGGCAACAATTTCGACAACAGCGGCGACAACGACGGCCAGATCGCCGGCCAGCAGATCGATCTCAATCTGACCGGCGCATTGAACAACCGCCTGGGCATTATCGAAAGCGACAGCACCCTTGCCATTAAAGCTGCCAGCCTCGATAACCAGACCGGCCAGCTACGCGCCCTCGGTACCGGCGGCAAAACCAGCTTCCAGATTGGCGGCTTGTTCGACAACCGTAACGGCACGCTGGAAACCGCCAACACCGACCTGACGCTCGACGCCGGCAGCTTCCTCAATACCGGTGGCAGCCTGTTGCACGTCGGTACCGGCACGTTCGACATCTCCACCAACAACGTCATCAACGCCGGCGGCACCCTCGTGACCCGCGGCGGCCTGACCATCAGCACCGATACCTGGACCAACAGCAGTTCGATTCAGGCCGGGCGCTTGACCGTCAACGTCAACCACCTGACCCAGACGGCCAGCGGCCAATTGCTCGCCTCCGACAGCTTCACCGGCACCGGCATCAACTGGTTCAACGAAGGCCTGCTGGCCAGTGACGGCAGCATGAATGTCGGCCTGGGTGCCGCTTATTGGGGGGCAGGGCGCCTCACCAGTCAGGGCGATCTGACCCTGAACGCTGCACAAGTGAGCCTCAACAGCGTCAATTCCAGCATCGCCGGGGGTGGCCAGACCACGCTCAATGTCAGTGGCCAACTGGACAATGCCGGTCGCCTGACCTCCGGTGCGGGCATGACCATCAATGCCGGCGGCGTGCGCAACTATGGCACCACGGCCGCCGGCACTGACCTGACACTGACCACTGGTAATCTGGTCAACGCCAGCGGTCTGTTCTTCAGTGGCAAGGACATGTCGTTGCGTGTCGCCGATCTGAATAACAGCTACGGCAACATTTACAGCCTCGGCAATCTGACGATTGACCGCGATGGCCGTGGCGGGTTGGCCAACTCCATCGTCAACCGTTCGGCGTCGCTGCAAAGCGATGGCAGCATGACGCTGGCAGCGAGCTCGATCCAGAATATCCGCGACGTGCTCACGGTCAACAACGCCGGCATTTACACCGCGCGGATCGGTGAAGTCACCTGTATCGAAGGGGTGAACGCCGGTGACTGCAGCGGCAAGCAGAACCACGCGTGGGAAATCGTACAGCGTGAAAAACTCGAGGTTACCTCGGCCAGCGCCGCGTCCAGCATTACCTCTGGTGGCAACCTGACCCTCAATGGCGGTGACCTGCTCAACCAGAGCAGCACCATTGCTACCGCGGGCAATTTAATTGCCAACGTGGCGAACCTGACCAACAGCGGCGTGGAAACCGGTGAAACCGAAACCACCCGGATCTACATGTCCGAGCGCACCAGCAATGCGGGTGGCTGGTACAGCGCCGCCAGCGCCTTCACCAATCAGTACTGGTATGAAAGCAGCGGCTACAACGTCAATAACCTGGGTGGTCTGCAGGGCGGTATCGCCAACTTCATCGGCATGACCGAACGGGAACTGCCGGAACTGGGCAGCTCCCGCAAAATTGCCTCCAGCGACCAGAGCTACGCCGCCGTGATCCAGGCCGCAGGCGCGGTCAATATCACTGCCCAGAACAACATCGATAACAGTGTCGTACGTCCGGGCTACACCTATATCGGCAGCGGTCCGCGCACCGGCACCGGGGCGGGTGGCAGTCAGTTCTCCACACGGGTTACCGTCAATCAGCAACTGCCTCCGAACCTTGCCCAGCAGCAAGTCAACCCGGTGGTGTTGCCTGGCTTTGCCCTGCCGACCGGGCAAAACGGTCTGTTCCGCCTGAGCGGCCAGGAAAGTACCGCGCCGGTCGCGACCGGCCCGCAGAGCTGGACCATGGGCGGCGCCAGCGTCAACCCGAGCCAGCGCGATCAAACATTGCCAGGCGTGCAGACGCGCAACATTCTCCTGACCAACAATGCGTCGGCTTCGGCCAGCAACGTCAACCTGAGCACCGCCGATCACCAGGCCCAGCAACCGGGCGTTGGTGCCAGTGCAATCGACGTCAGCACGCCAGCAACTGACGTCAGCGGCGCGACCCTGCCGGGGCGCTCCACTGCGTTCACCATCAACCGGGTGCAGGGTGTTCCGACCAGTGCGGGCACATCCAATCCGCAGAAATACCTGGTCGAAACCAACCCGGTACTGACTGACCTCAAACAGTTCATGAGTTCGGACTACCTGCTGTCCAACCTCGGTTACGACCCTGACCAAAGCGCCAAGCGCCTGGGTGACGGCTTCTACGAGCAGACCCTGGTCCAGCAAGCCGTGGTCGCCCGTACCGGTCAACGCTTCATCGATGGGCAGACGTCCAACGCCGGCTTGTTCAAGTACCTGATGGACAACGCGCTCACCAGCAAAAACGAGCTCAATCTGGCGGTGGGCGTCAGCCTGACCTCCGAACAAGTCGCGGCGCTGACCCACGACATCGTCTGGATGGAAACCGCCGAAGTGAACGGCGAGCAAGTACTGGTGCCGGTGCTGTACCTGGCCAACGCCAACAATCGCCTGGCCCCGAACGGTGCCTTGATCCAGGGCAGTGACGTGACCCTGATCGCCGGCAAGGACCTGAACAACGTCGGTACCTTGAAGGCCAACAATAACCTGTCGGCCACCGCCGCCAACGATCTGGTCAACAGCGGCTTGATCGACGCGGGCAATCGCCTCGACCTGCTGGCCGGCAACAACCTGATCAACAAATCCGGCGGCGTTATCGCGGGTAAAGAAGTCTCGTTGACCACCACCCGTGGCGACATCATCAACGAACGCACCGTCACCACCCACGAAAGCGACAGCGGCTACCGCAGTGAGCGCAGCGATTTTGTGGACAGTGCAGCGCGTATCGAGGCAGCCAACAACCTGACCATCAAGGCGGGGCAGGACTTCAACAACACCGGTGGCGTGCTGAAAAGCGGACTGGATACCACGATCAATGCCGGGCGCGACGTCAACCTTGTTTCGGCTGAGCAGGTCTCAGGCGGACAGCGTGGTTTGCACACGGATCAGACGATTACTCAGTATGGTTCGGCCATCAGTTCCGGTCAGGATCTGAAGGTGAACGCTGGCCGGGATATCTCCGCGGTTGCCAGTCAGATTGATGCCAAACGCGATGTGAGTATGAGTGCCGTGGGTGATTTGACCCTGGCCTCGGCGGCTGATGAAGAGCACTCGTACAGCAAAACGAAGAAGGTGACGAGTCAGGAGGATCATGTCAGCCAGGTTTCTACCAGCGTGACGGCGGGTGGAAATGTGACGCTGAGTGCGGGCAAGGATCTGGATTTGATTGCCAGCCGGGTGAGTGCGGGGAATGAGGCCTTTGTCTATGCCGGCAATGACTTGAATCTGGAAGCCGCTGCCGATACCGATTACTCCTATTACACAAAAACCAAAAAAGGCTCGATGGGCAAAAAGAGCTCGACAATGACCGAAAGCGGTGGCGAGGAAGCCGTTTCGTCAGTCATTCAGTCCACCGGAAAGTCCACTTTAGTCGCGGCGAATGACATTAATATCGAGGGTTCGAGAGTCAACAGTGACGAGGGTGCCTTGAGGCTCATGGCAGGGAACGATGTCAACCTCACTGCTGCACAGAACACCGCATTCACTGCGTCATCGAGATCGAAGTCGGGAGGTCTGGGTCTATCCAGTACCAGTAAGGCTAGCAGCGATTCTTCCAGTAACACTTGGCTGACGGCTTCTAGCGTTGGCGGTTTGACCACGACGATTCAGGCGGGGCATGACCTGCTTGTGTCCGCGAGTAACGTGGTGTCCACCAACCAGACCACTTTGCAGGCCCGTAATGACATTCGCATTGAGAGTGATGTGGAGACATTCAGCAGCGGGCACAGTCAATCGACCAAGAAAAGCGGGTTGATGAGCTCTGGCGGTATCGGTGTGACACTCGGTTCATCCACGAACACCGTGACCCAGTCCAGCCACAGTGAGACCCAAAAAGGCAGTACGGTGGGAAGTGTGCTGGGTGATGTGAGTATCACTGCAGGTAAAAATCTGACGATCCAGGCCTCGGACGTCATCGCTGGCAGTGATATCAATCTGGCTGCGCAGAACGTCAGCATTCTTGCCGCACAGAACGAAAGCACATCGAAACAAACTCAGGAAAGCAAAAAAAGCGGTTTGACGCTGGCGTTGTCCGGGGTCGTTGGCGAGGCAGTCAATACCGCTTACCAAACGGCTCAAGCGGCCAGAACTGAACAGGACACTCGGTTGGCTGCATTACAGGGTGTGAAGGCAGGTCTTTCCGGATATCAGGCGTATCAGGCCGCGCAGGCCCTGAGTTCTGGTGCAGAGACGGGCAGTTTTGCAGGGATCAGTTTGTCGCTGGGTACTCAGAAATCAAGGTCGACTCAGGTTCAGGAGCAAAGCATCAGCCAGGGCAGTAGCCTTACTGCCGGCAACAACCTGAGTATTATTGCGACAGGCAGTGGCGCCGCTGGATTCTCGGATGGCGATATCACCATTCAGGGAAGCAAGCTGCAGGCCAGTAACAACATGGCCGTAATTGCCAACCGGGACGTTAACCTGATTGCAGCTGCCAACACTCAAAAAGTCGAGGGCTCCAACTCAAGCGGCGGTGGTGCTGTCGGTATCAGTCTGGGCGTTGGCTCAAGTGGCGCAGGCCTGAGTATTTTTGCCAACGGCAACAAGGGTGTAGGCAATGAGACCGGCAACGGTACAACCTGGACGGAAACCACTCTGGATGCCGGCAACAAACTGAAAATTGGCAGCGGCCGCGACACGAACCTGATCGGGGCGCAAGCCAACGCTCAGCAAGTGGTTGCCGATGTCGGACGCAACTTGACGTTGACCAGTTTGCAAGACACCGACCGTTACGACTCCAAGCAAACCAATGTCAGCGGTGGCGCCAGCTTCACGTTTGGCTCCATGACTGGAGGCGGATCACTGAGCGTGAGTCAAGACAAGATAAAATCGAACTTTGACAGCGTGCAGGAGCAGACTGGACTATATGCCGGCAAAGGAGGTTTTCAGGTCAATGTGGGTGGGCATACCCAGTTGAATGGCGGCGTCATCGCAAGCACCGCTGATGCCTCCAAAAATTCCCTGAGCACTGGCACGCTGGGCTGGACGGATATCGACAATAAGGCTGATTTCACCAGTCAGCATCAAGGAGTGAGTGCCACTACTAGTGGTGCGATGGAATCACTACTGGGCACCGTTGGCAGCTTGATAGGTGCCAATAACAGTGGGCATGCCAGCAGTACGACGCACTCGGCCATTTCGGGAGCAACGCTGCTGATTCGTGATCAGGGCAGTCAACAACAAGACGTCTCGACGCTCAGCCGCGATGTCGATAATGCCAACAATGCTCTGAGCCCGATTTTCAATAAAGAGAAGGAGCAACGTCGGTTGCGCCAGGCGCAGCTTATCGGTGAAATCGGCAGTCAGACGATGGATATCGTGCGTACTCAGGGAATGATTGAGGCGAGCAGAGCTGCCGTCGCAGAACTGACACCTGAACAACGGGCCATGCCAGGCGCCGACCCAAAGGCTTCTTATGCTGACCGTCAGGCCTACATAGCCGTGTTGCAGTCGACCAATGCCTATAAAAACACTATGAGTGCCTACGGTACCGGTGGCAGCTTCCAACAGGCCGCACAAGCAGTAACTGCTGCCATTCAAGGGCTTGCGGGAGGAAATGTCGGTCAGGCGCTGGTTGGGGCTTCTGCACCTTATCTCGCTGAAACGATCAAGAAGATGACTGTAGGGAATGAAGAGGCCAGGATCATGGCTCACGCCGTGCTGGGAGCACTGACTGCTTCGGTGCAAGGTGGTAGTGCGGCAGGCGGGGCGGCGGGAGCGGCAGTTTCTGCAGTGAGCACCGATTTGATCATGAAAGCATTGTACGGTACGACTGATGTGACGAAGCTGTCGGACGACCAGAAGCAGACCATTTCGGCACTGGTCACGCTAACTAGTGGTATCTCCGGTGGCATCATCGGTGGCGATGTTGCTTCTGCGGTCACTGCTGCTCAAGCAGGGAAGAATACGGCAGAGAACAATGATATGTTTGCTTTGTCGCCGGGGGCAGTGGCCTATGGGCAGGCAGCAACTTCCATGATCCAGTTCGGTATAGATAACGGTTATTCTGAGCAAGCGATTGCAGATGCGCTGAAGGCGCAAAGGGAAGGCGTGGGCTTTGACGGGCCCAATCCTGGCAAGGCGCTAATTCAGGCTTGGACAGTCATGATCACGGGCCCAATGGTTGCGTCGGAGCTTACGGCCGGATTTGCAGCAATGGCCTTGGGTGGTGCCATTTCCGGGGGCGCCAATACGGCTTACCAAATTCAAAAAGGCGAATCGTTTAGCTACTCCGATGCTTTCATTGCGACGGTCGTGGGTGCAGCGACGCAGGGCAAAGGGTTTGGCGTGACCCTGACGGGTGGATTAGGCGGTGCCTATGTTGGAAGTGTAATCAAGGGAGAAGACCCAACCACTTCGTTGGTGGGTACAGCGGTGGGTACAACTATTGGATTCAAGGGCGGGCCTATCATCTCAAACGGGTTGAAACCTTTGGTAGGTGAAACATCAGCGACCGTGATAGGCAATACTACAGGGGCAGGCGTCTCGGAGGTTATTACCGACAAGGTCAACACTTTCTGGAATAAGAAATGACTCCAATAAAGGTCACGTTTCGTTTATACCCATTGCTGGTTCTGAAGGCGGTGGTGTTTTTTTACCTCGTCGGATTGCTTGGAAGTTTGATAGGCGGGGTTATTATCTATTGTAAACATGGAGTTTGGGATTTTAGTGGTGAGGACCTTTTGGTTTCTTTGAGATTTTCGCTGGTCTACGGCTTTTTTGGTGGAAGCGGTATCTGGATCCTCGCAAAAATTGAAGAAATCAAAAGGCGAAAGAAGGAGAAGGTTTAAGCCTTACCTGATCCGTGAGCACCGATCCAAGGCTTTGCGCATGATGATGAGCCCCGTCAAGCAGGGCTTTTTGCAAAGTGGTTCCGCGCTTCGTTCATGGGGGCGCAACTTCGTTTCCATCTGAAGCAGTCGCGCCGGAGTCTAAAAGCCGCCGCTCAGGGGGACCGGTTGCTCGCCGACAAGCGCAAAAAAGGAGGCGAATTCATATGGTCGGTAAAGGTGGCAGATTTGTTTTTTTGCGCAAGACTTCGTCAGGTCCTAATTCGCCACTTTTTTAATCGAAAATAAATCTGTCCCTATTTCCCCAGCAATGGCCTTGGGTGGTGCCATTTCTGGGGGGGCGCCAATACGGCTTACCAATTTAAAAAGGCGAATCGTTTAGCTACTCCGATGCTTTCATTGCGACGGTCGCGGGTGCAGCGACGCAGGGGAAAGGATTTTGGGTGACACAGACTGTAGGGGCGGGGCTCTCTGACCGGTAGCGTGACAAAGGGGGAGGATCCGATCCCTCCAGTAGTAGGATCAGTTGCGGGCACTACACTTGGCTTCTATGGGGGGACCCTTGATCTCAAATACGTTGAAACCCATTGTGGGGGAGTCCACATCATCGGTTTGGGGCAACATGGGCGGTTCTTATGGATCTGAAGACTTTCAGACAGGATTCAAACTGTGTTGGGTAATAAGTGAAGCCTAAAAAAATGGGAGTGGGAACCTTCATTCGGGTTTCCATCCTCTGTTATCTGCTGTTTGTTGCAGTGGGTTTACTCTCCGTGTTGTGCGGAGCCATTTTCTTTTACCTGAAAGACGGAGTCTGGTTGTACAGTTATGCGAGCGTATGGCGTGTACTGAAAGGGGCTGGAGTCTACACGATGGCGGCAGTCCTTTACCTGTTGATAAAAACGATCCACGGGATATGGAAAGCCGAGCAACAGAACAAGCCTGGTGGTTAGCCGCGATCCTCTCCGTGTTGATCGGGTTGGAGTAAGGTAAAGGTGACAGATTTATTTTTGGCGGTAAAAGATCAAAAATCTAACCGAAAATAATCTGTCAATTTTTTAGTCCCCTTTGTTGCATTGTTGTGTGGTCCGTCTCACATTATGTGCGGCTCATTTTTATGGAGCTAACAGAAGGGCTTTAATTATGTCATTGTCGGCAGCGATCATATCATCAGAAAAGTTGAGTACGGTCGATTTTAAAAACGTGCTCCTAGAGCACGGTGGGTTCGTGAGTGCCGGGATACCTTCTCGCGGTGGCGTTGGTGAGGGTGATTCAGATATTTGGTTGGTCTTGCATTCAAAAGTTATTATTGATGAGTTTTATGATGCCGAAGACCAGCAAGAATGGCAGGATGCCCTCGGGGCTACTCCGCAGACAATCATTGAGATTAACCTGGATCATACTGAACACGCGAAATTAATGTATTTGAAGGTTTTTTTGAGTTTTGCGAAAGCTTGTTCCCGTATCTTGTATGACGTGGATGATGATGTACTTTTCTGTGACTCGGTGTATGTAAAATACAAGAGCCTTCTGGGTGGGGTGTAAGAATAATAACGATAGAAATCGCGCGTCGCCGTAAATCTGTCCGCATTTTACGGGGCTGGTGGCACGCGTAATGGATCATTGCAGGATAATGACCTAGAGAGACGGGGTTTGACTGGTTTGGCGAATCGGTTAACTAGCCAAACGGGCCGGGAAGTGAATTTCATTATTTTGGTTCGACGACTTCTGCTATTAGTCGTGTTTCAAGTATTTTGTTGCCGAGGGAGTACATGGCTGCTTACGATCTGTACGGTGTCAAAGGGTTGAGTGTTTCGGACGCAAGATCAAACGTCGAAGTAGCCTTGAAGATCTGCTTTGAAGAGAGAGAAAGTCTGTACCAAGGCGGGGTATATTTTCTTTACGGTAATAAAACATCTGAGAATTACATGTTGAAGAGCAATATTGATCTTCTCGATGAAGAGGCGGCGGAACCAGTATTTTCTGATTATCCGATTTTGTTATACGTGAATATGACCGTGCGCTCTGAACAAGTCGAGATGCTTCTGGGGGCGAGATTCCATTTGCTCAAACACGAATATCTTGATTAGTACAGTATTTGGATTTTTGAATCATTACGTCTCTATGGAGAAATGGGGTAATCACATTTGAAGCGTAGAAGTTTTCCGAAATGTAGTCTGTTCCGTTTGAACTAGCGTCATCGAGAAGTCAAAATCTGCTTGGGCCTCCGTGAATAATGGAGCTAGGATGTAGTTTTATGAATAGAATTTCTGAGTCGAGCAATCAGTCCAAACTTTTTTTGTTCTTCAATGACTTCGAGAAGATGATTTTGATGCGTTTGTCGAACGCGTATTATACGTGTTAGGCGCCGAAGAATATGAGCGAGAGGCCGGCCCTTATTCGATACTCGTTAGAATTGAATATGAAGGGCACGAGCTGACTCTGACCAGTGGCTCTTTTGAAGGATGTTTTATTGTCATGGATAAGGTTGGCAGTCCTTTGGCGGAACGCATAGTCAGAATCTTCAATAATGCAGGCTGATGTGTCTGAGTTAATGGACGGTTGAGTAATTTAAAATTCGACCGTTCTGATTTCGAATGACGCGCAAAGATTTTTGAGGGGGCTTATGTCTATTCTTTGCGATAAAGTTCACATATTTATTTTTTTGCGGTAAAGCTCACAGATCTAATCGAAAATAAATCCGTCCCCATTTCCCCGGAAGGACTATTGAGTGATGTGGATATGATTGTTCGAGAAATTGGGCGAGAAGAGCCTGTGCAGGTGTTTGGTATTTACTGGATAGAAAGCGAGCGCTTTTACTGGGTCATTCCTTATGATGGTTATGGTGGCCTGATGGCGCTCAGTGATAGAGAGGTCAATGTAGTTGACTCTTCTTTGTCAAGTGATCTCATCCTCTGCAAGAATGGGGAGGGAGGGGACATGATTCTGCATTGGGCAGCGGAAGATTTGATTGAAGAGCTTGTGGAGCGTGATCCACAGGCAATGGCCGAGTTCTTGGAGCGCATGAAAGGCTGATGGAAGGTAAATGGGGACAGACCACGTTTAGAAGCACTCCGAAAATGTGGTCTGTCCCCGTTAACCCTCAGGCCTTATAAACACCCTTCAAGAAATACGCAGGGAACTTCCGGAGCAAGGGAATGCTGCATTCGCAGAGATAAAGATTGACTCGCTATCTACTGACCCCATGGGTTCAAGGCATACAGTAAATACAATGATCGTGAAGGATCCTATTTGCCGAAACCGCCAAATGATGTGGATACATGGGTCTTGAAGCCACAGGTCGCATCGAGCAAATATGTAAACTCAACTGAAGGATGCATGCGAGATATGGATACGGAATTCAAGATTCTTGAAGCAGTAGTGCAACGGCTCGGTGATAACAAGGGTATAGTTGGGCGGATAGACTTGATCTCCGAGAAGGCTGTCTGCCCTAGCTGTACGGATGTGATCACCCAGTTCCAGATCGCTATCCAAAAATTCAATTGAATGTATTTACAATGGAAAATTGAATATGCGAGTCGATAGTATGTTTAACCAGGCTGGAACTATGGTTGCAGGGAACTATAGCTACGCGATTGATGAGCTTGGTTTTCGTCCGGAACAAGCGTTTGCGTATACTCAAGATGAATTGGAGCGTCTTATGCGAAAGGATGCTCCTGGCGCTAACGCAGTTCTTCAGACTGCTATTTATATGGAAGGCATTCGTCGTGGGCTAAGGCTGTCAAGGGAAAGTCAATACGCGATTGATATGTTGGAGGTTTTGGCAGATACGTACGAAAAGTGTAGCATTGAGAGTCTTATAGAAATCGGTGTTGATGATAAAGAATTAGAAATCATCCAGTCTGATATGGACACTGTTAGAAAAGTTTTTTTGTGATTGAAATTATCAGGCCGGGTTTCAATTGCTTTTATGAAGGTGGATGTTAAAAATGGGGACAGACCCTGAGGGATCTCCACAAATCTACTCAAGGCCCTGCACCTGATGATGCACCTCATCAGGCAGGGAGTTCTGCCCAACCGCGTGCGAGCAGTGTAAAGGCAAAGTGATTGTGTTCAAGAGGTCAGCACTCAGGGAACACCCTGCGATCAGGGGGTAAATAGGGACAAACCGTGTTTAATATAGCTGGCTGAAACAATAGGGCGCGGGAATGGAGCGGATCTATTTTTTGATCTGTAATGAAGTTGATTCGCAGGATGACGATCCAATCAAGGTTCGCATCTGGAGCGGCCAGATAAGGTCATAAAGGAGCTTTTATGGACTCAAAAACATACAGGCTTTTAAACGATATCCCGGAACATGCTGATTATGCTGTAGAAGCCGGAGACCTGGATCCAGAGGATATTCCTCAGGAGCGAGTTGACGCAGTGGAGGAGTTGCTTTGCCGGACTCAGGACGATAATGAACGGTTTCTTGCTGCGAAGCTTTTGACCAATTGGGGATACCCAAGAGGTTTGATGGCTCTCGAGAAGTGCTTGGAAAAGCCTGAGAGTATTGAGTGGACGTATAGCCATCGATTACACGGTTATGACGATACTTATTGCCATATACTTTTTGCACTGACTCAATATTATGCCAATATGGCCGATCGGGGCCAGGCGGAGCTCGCGAGAGCTGAAGTATTTCCACTTGTTTCGAAAATAATTGTGTTGGCGAGTAGTCAGCCATTTGAAATCACTGGTGCACTTGATTTTGCGAGGAGAACAGGAAATCAAGAATATCTACCTTTCATAAAAGACCATCTTCTCTCGATAATCGATCACTTTGATTTGCACCGATGGAAGATTTACGATGCTATCGTATTTCTTCTAGAGATTGACGCCGATTTTGTAGCCTCTGTATTGAAGCAAAAAAACAAAATAATTGAAGACTTCAAGCCGATGCACGGTGCATAGTTACTGCAGGTCCACACGAAGAAGCAAGTCTGGAGATTGTTGATTGTAGTTGCCGCTAATGAATGAATCCTATGGAGTGAAGTGCGAGCAGTGTGGAGGCAATTTGATTGTCTTCAAAGAAGGTAGCACACAGGGAGCCCGCTGTGATCAGTGTGACTGGTCGGTGGTGACAACGAATATGCGCGGCATCCAGTTGGATAGGTGCAGGTATGAACTTCGCTGTCGCGGCGACTATCGGAATCAGGTCCAGGTGAATGCTGTCTCCGAGGTGACAGGTCAAAATTATTTACTGTCCAGGATTACACTCCAGCAAGGCGATGCTCTGGTATTCAGCGGTCAGGCGCAGGAGGTTTTACAGGCTAGAAATATTCTTGTGTCGGCTGGGGTTGTTTGTGAAATTACGCCTGATTTTCCCTGGATATGAATGAATCTGGCGATGACAGCGGTTTTTCGGAGGCGGGCTATGAATCAACAACAGCAGGACTTGATGATTGATCTGGTGTCGCATCGGATCTCAAAAGACTGTTTTCTTGAGTCTCTATTTAAGGGTGGCGATATTCCCGAAGATTACCTGCGTGCTGAACTGGAAACTGCCCTTGAGATGAAAGACGCTGACAGTGTGGAATGCTTGCTGATATTCGGTGCGGTGTTCGGTTTCACTCAGGATTGTGCGGATGTGTTATGCCGCTTACTCGTTGAAGACTGGCATATCAGTCACGAGAATATTGCAAGGGAATTGAAGGTTTTCAGATACCCTGGGGCGGTCGACTATTTATTCAAGACGGCGCTGACCTGCTATCCGTATATCGCTTCTGAGCATGCTCTAGGTGTGAAATGCATTTATGCTTTACACGAAATTGGTACCGATAAGGCTAGAGAAAAATTGCAATTGCTGGCCAAGGTTGATAGCGCTGAAATGTCCGAGCGTGCACGCCGTTTATTGGCGCGAGTGTGATGTTGCTTTAAAAGTGGTTGAGTTCGCAGGCACGAATATGCATTTTCCCCATTTAAAATAAAAAGCCCCGAACTGCTCGGAGCTTTTATTTGGGCTGGCGATCGGCAGTGACTTAACGAAACGCCGGCACCACATCCCTGATAAACAACTCCAACGACTTCTTCTTCTCCGCATGCGGCAGACTGTTGTCACACCAGAAACTAAACTCATCCACCCCAAGTTCCTGGTAATACTTGATCCGCGGAATAATCTCCTCCGGCGTACCAATCATCGCTGTCTTGTGCAGGCTCTCCAGCTCAAACTCCGGGCGACCAGCAAATTTCTCTTCCGGGCTCGGAGCGAGGAAGCCGTTGACTGGCACCTCCTTGTTGCCAAACCACGCATCGAAGGTGCGATAGAAACGCGAGATCGCCTTGGCGCCAACTTTCCAGCCTTCTGGGTCGTCAGCCGAGTGCACGTGGGTGTGACGCAGCACCATCAGTTGCGGACGCGGCACATCCGGGTTGTTATCCAGTGCGGTCTGGAATTTGTTCTTCAGGTCGACGACTTCTTCGTCGCCTTTCATCAGCGGCGTGACCATCACGTTGCAGCCGTTGGCCACGGCGAAGTTGTGCGAATCCGGGTCGCGGGCGGCGATCCACATGGGCGGATTCGGCTTTTGGATCGGTTTTGGCACGCTGGTGGACGTGGGGAATTTCCAGATGTCGCCGTCGTGGGCGTAGTCGCCTTGCCACAAAGCGCGGACCACCGGGACCATTTCGCGCAATGCCTGACCGCCGCTGGAGGCGGGCATGCCGCCGGCCATGCGATCGAATTCGACCTGATAGGCGCCACGCGCCAGGCCGACTTCCATGCGTCCGTTGCTGATGACGTCGAGCAGCGCGCATTCACCAGCGACCCGCAGTGGGTGCCAGAACGGCGCGATGATGGTGCCGGCGCCGAGGTGGATGGTGGTGGTTTTGGCGGCGAGGTAGGCCAGCAGCGGCATCGGGCTTGGCGAGATGGTGTATTCCATCGCGTGGTGTTCGCCGATCCACACGGTGCTGAAACCGCCGGCCTCGGCCATCAGGGTCAGTTCGGTCAGGTCTTCGAACAGTTGGCGGTGGCTGACGCTTTCGTCCCAGCGTTCCATGTGGATGAACAGGGAAAATTTCATGACGCTTCCTCGGGTCTTTTATTGTTGAGGCTACAAAACTGTGTGGGAGGGGCTTGCTCCCGAAAGCGCTGGATCAATCGACATCTCTGGTGGCTGACACATCGCCTTCGGGAGCAAGCCCCCTCCCACAGTGGATTTGTGTGGGGTTGAAGTTTTGCTCAGGCCAGAACGGGCAGGGCGCCCATCTTGCCGTGGCAGTAAACCAGCGGCCCGGTGTGCTGCTCCGGGACGATCAGGTTCTTCACCGCGCCGACCATGATCGCGTGGTCACCACCTTCGTATTCGCGCCATAACTCACACTCGATGATAGCCGTCGCGTTGGCCAGGATCGGGTTGCCCAGCTCGCTCAACGTCCACTCGATGCCCTGCGCCTTGTCCTTGCCTTTACGGGCGAAGGCATAGGCTTCGCTTTGCTGGCCGCCGGACAGGACGTGGATCGCGAAGCGCTTGTTCTTGATCAGCACAGGGTAGGAGTCGGAGCTGTAGTTGGGGCAGAACAGCACCAGGGCCGGGTCCATCGACAGTGAACTGAAGGCGCTGGCGGTGAGGCCGACGATCTGGCCGTCATCGTCCAGCGTGGTGATGACAGTGACGCCGGACGGAAACGAGCCCATGACTTGTTTGTAGATGGCAGCATCGATCATTGGACGGTCCTCGGGTGTTGTGACGCGATTTTATGTATTTGTTGGTCTGATGGTATACCAGTATTTTTTCTTTGCAAGGGCTTTTAGGCTGAACCGATAAACGTGGTGCTTTCGTCGGAAACTCAGCATTTATTGGGCTTCTGGCTGGCCTGAAGGCCGCAGTATCAGTGAGGATGGCGGATCAGCTAGCGCCGTAAACTACGGATCAGTCTTGTGAAATGTTTGGAATACCATAATATGGTCTGCATCTGAGGGGCGACCCAGAGTCCCCCCGGTTTGGCTTCATACAAAGATAAGAACAGACAAACTCGAGTTCATGCATATGTCCCAGATGTCCCGGCAAGATCCGTTGATCGAGAATCACACGGTCGACTACGTCCCACTCGCGGAACGCCACGGGAAGGCCCGCGACCTTTTCACCTTATGGTTCAGCACCAACATCGCGCCACTGCCCATCGTCACCGGCGCCATGGTGGTTCAGGTGTTCCATCTCGACTTGCTTTGGGGGCTGCTGGCGATTGCGCTGGGGCACCTGATCGGCGGGGTGGTGATCGCTCTGGCGTCGGCGCAAGGCCCGCGCATGGGCATTCCGCAAATGGTCCAGAGTCGTGGCCAGTTCGGGCGTTACGGCGCACTGCTGATCGTGTTTTTTGCGGCGCTGATCTACATCGGTTTCTTCATTTCCAACATCGTGCTTGCCGGGAAATCGATTGTCGGTATCGCACCGTCGGTGCCGGCACCGCTGAGCATTTTGATCGGTGCGCTGGCGGCCACCGCGATTGGTGTGATCGGCTACAACTTCATCCATACACTGAACCGCATCGGCACTTGGGTGATGGGCAGCGCGCTGCTCGCCGGTTTCATTTACATCTTCGCTCACGACTTGCCGGCAGACTTCCTGACGCGCGGCAGTTTCAACCTGTCGGGCTGGCTGGCAACGGTGTCGCTGGGGATCATCTGGCAGATCAGCTTCTCGCCGTACGTGTCCGATTATTCGCGTTATCTGCCGGCGGATATCGGTATCGCCAAACCGTTCTGGGCCACTTATCTGGGGGCGACGCTGGGGACGATTCTGTCGTTCAGCTTTGGCGCGGTGGCGGTTTTGGCAACGCCTGAAGGCACCGAAGCGATGGCTGCGGTCAAGCAATCCACCGGGTGGCTGGGGCCGATTCTGATGGTGTTGTTTCTGCTCAATATCATCAGCCACAACGCGCTGAATCTGTACGGCGCGGTGCTGTCGATCATCACCTCGATCCAGACCTTTGCCAGTCAGTGGACGCCGAGCATCAAGGTGCGTGTGCTGTTGTCGAGCGTGGTGTTGGCAGGTTGCTGCGTGGTGGCGCTGGGTGCCTCGGCGAATTTCATTTCGCAGTTCATCGGGCTGATTCTGGCGTTGCTGCTGGTGTTGGTGCCGTGGGCGTCGATCAACCTGATCGACTTCTACCTGATCAAGCGCGGCAGCTATGACATCACCTCGATTTTCCGCGCGGATGGCGGCATCTACGGGCGCTTCAATCTGCACGCGATCATTGCCTACTTCATCGGGATCATTGTGCAGCTGCCGTTCGCCAATACCTCGTTGTATGTCGGGCCGTACGCCAATCTGGTGGACGGTGCGGATCTGTCGTGGCTGTTCGGTCTGGTGGTGACAGTGCCGTTGTATTACTGCCTCGCCACACGCGGGCAGACCCGGCAGAGCAGGGCGGCGCGGTTGAGTTATACCGACTGACCGATCATCAGTAAAACTGTGGCGAGGGAGCTTGCTCCCGCTGGACTGCGCAGCAGGCCCTGCTTTTCTAAATCGAAGAGCGAGGTCCGCTGCGCGGCCCGGCGGGAGCAAGCTCCCTCGCCACAAATGATGTTTCCTCAGCCCTTGTGCATTCGTGCGGTCATTCAAATTGGCCATTTCGATCCCCTTTTGGCCCATCCCCCACTGTGCCGCGACCCCGCGGTCGGCAAGAATCAAAGCCACAACAAAACGCTGGACCTTCCTTGCCCTTGGCTACCTTTACAGCCGCTGCCGTGTACAGAACATAAAAACCATCGATCTCACGTCGCAATCCGGGGAAACAACCATGGTCACGATGAAACGCATTCTGGGTGCCACCGTGTGTGGGCTGACGCTGCTGGCCAGCGCGGTACACGCCGAACAGCGCGAGCTGCGGGTCTACAACTGGGCGGATTACATCCTGCCGTCGGTGCCCAAGGATTTCGCTGCGAAGACCGGCATCAAAGTGACCTGGGACACCTTCGACACCAACGAATCGCTGGAGGCCAAGTTGCTCACCGGCAACTCCGGCTACGACCTGGTGGTGCCGTCGAACCAGTTCATTGACACCCAGATCAAGGCCGGCGTGTTCCAGAAACTCGACAAGTCGAAACTGCCGAACTGGAGCCACCAGGATCCGGCGCTGCTCAAGTTGCTCGACGCCAACGATCCGGGCAACCAGTATGGCGTGCCCTACATGTACGGCACGGTGCTGATCGGTTTCAACCCGGCCAAGGTCAAGGCTGCCCTCGGCGACAACGCGCCGGTGGACAGCTGGGATCTGGTGTTCAAGCCGGAGAACATGGAGAAGCTCAAATCCTGCGGCGTGGCGATGCTCGATTCGCCGTCGGAAATCCTCCCGCTGGCCCTGCATTACCTCGGCCTCGACCCGAACAGCCAGAACCCGGCCGATTATGAAAAGGCCAAGGACCTGATGCTGAAGATTCGTCCGTACGTGACCTACTTCAACTCGGCCAAGTACATGACTGACATCGCCAATGGCGACATCTGCGTGGCCATCGGCTATTCCGGTAGCTTCTACCAGTTCGGTAATCGCGCGAAAGAGGCGGGCAACGGCGTGGTGGTTGACTGGCGCTTGCCGAAGGAAGGCGCGCCGATCTGGTTCGATACTTTCGCGATTCCGAAGAGCGCGAAGAATGTCGAAGAGGCGCATGAATTCCTCAACACCTTGCTCGATCCGAAAGTCATTGCGCCGATCAGCGACTTCCTCGGCTACCCGAACGTGAACAAGGACTCGATGCCGCTGGTGAACAAAGACATCACCGGCAACCCGAACCTGACGCCAACCAGCGAGGCGCTGAAAACCCTGTACGTGGTCCAGCCACTGCCGCAAAAACTCGAGCGCGTACGCACGCGGGTGTGGACCAGCATCAAATCCGACAAGTAGCCGCACACCCTCTGGAGGAGTGAGCCTGCTCGCAAGGCGCCGGATCAGGCAACATGGATGCTGAATGTGCCGGCCCCTTCGTGAGCAAGCCCACTCCCACCCTTTGATCTCGGCCAGCCCCGGATCCTCCATCCACCAACTAACACCGGTGGGAGCGGGCTTGCTCGCGAAGGCGTCGGGTCAGTCAACATGGATGCTGAATGTGCCGGCCCCTTCGTGAGCAAGCCCACTCCCACCCTTTGATCTCGGCCAGCCCCGATCCTCCATCCACCGACTATCACCTGTGGGAGCGGGCTTGCTCGCGAAGGCGTCGGGTCAGTCAACATGGATGCTGAATGTGCCGGCCCCTTCGTGAGCAAGCCCACTCCCACCTTTTGATCTCGGCCAGCCCCGGATCCTCCATCCACTGACTATCACCTGTGGGAGCGGGCTTGCTCGCGAAGGCGTCGGGTCAGCCGACACCTTTATTGAATGCCGCACCGCATTATGAGCAGGCTCACTCCTACAGGTTTTGTGGCGCGTTTTTACTCATCACCAGACTCAACACCACCGACCCCAGAATCACCCCGCCCACCACCGCCAGCGACCATTCCACCGGCATGTGAAACCACGGCATCAGCGTCATCTTGCCGCCGATGAACACCAGCACAATCGCCAGTCCGTACTTGAATAGATGAAAGCGGTCGGCCATGTCTGCCAGCAGGAAGTACAGCGCGCGCAGTCCCATGATTGCGAAGATGTTCGAGGTGAAGACAATGAACGGATCGGTAGTGACCGCGAAGATCGCCGGGATGCTGTCGACCGCGAACATCAGGTCGCTGGCTTCGATCAGCACCAGCACCAGGAACATCGGCGTCGCCCAGCGCACGCCGTTCTGCCGCACGAAAAAGCGTTCGCCATGAAAGCCCTGAGTGATCCGCAAATGCCCGCGCACCCAGCGCAGCAACGGGTTTTTATCGAGGTCCGGTTGTTGCTCGGCGAACATCAGCATCTTGATCCCGGTGATGATCAGGAACACTCCGAAGGCATACAGCAGCCACTCGAACTGCGACACCAGCCACACCCCGGCGAAGATCATCGCCGCGCGCATCACGATCGCCCCGAGTACGCCATACAGCAGCACTCTGCGTTGCAATTCCGGCGGCACGGCGAAGTAGCTGAAAATCATCACGAAGACGAACATGTTGTCGATCGACAGCGACTGCTCGATCAAATAACCGGTGAGGAATTCCAGTGTCTTGCGCTGGGCAATCTCGGCGCCGAACTCACCGTGCAGATACCACCAGAGCAAACCGGCGAAGGCCATGGCCAGTGCGCACCAGGCGATCACCCAACAGGACGCTTCCCGCACTGAAACGCGATGTGCCTTGCGTCCGCCGAAGACGAACAGGTCCAGCGCAAGCATGGCGAGGACGAAGACGATAAACGCGCCCCACATCCATGGTTCGCCGATGTTGATGTTGGTGGTTGGCATGGCTGGCTCCCTGGCTTTTATTGAATTAGGGTCAGGCAGGGCCATGCTAGCGGCGAGTTTGGTTGTAAGAAAAATCGCTTATTTCTGATGGATAGTTCGGGAAAAGCGAAGTGTCGTAATCAGGGAGGGGGAATAGCCGCGACGGGGATTGAGACCTTTTGCGGCCTCAATCCCGTCCGTGTTCGCTTACTTGCCGGCAGTCAGCGCAGGAGTGCGCGGTGGCACCAAGCGCTTCGAGCCAGTTGCCTCAAACGCCGAGGCCAGACGCAAAAGGTTCGAGTCATCGTAGGCACGACCGGCGAAGGTCAGGCCGACCGGCATGCCGATGTCGGCCATGATGCCCATCGGCACGGTGACGGTCGGAACGCCGAGGTGACGGATCGCCAGGTTGCCGTTGGCGACCCAGATGCCGTTGCTCCAGGCGATGTCTGCCGATTCCGGATTGATATCGGCATCTGCCGGACCAACGTCTGCGTTGGTCGGGAACAGCACCGCGTCGAGTTTCAGTGCATCCATCCAGTCTTCGAGATCGAGCTTGCGGGTCTTTTCCAGACCGCGCAGGCCGTCCGGCAGGGTCGGGATCTGGTCCCACGGGGTGATGCCGCGTTGGGCCATGCGCACGTATTCGTCCATGCCGGCGGCCAGGTCGCCCTCACGGTTGGGCAGGGTGCCCGGGTCGTGCGGGAAGATCTTCGGCCCGTCGACATCGGCCAGGCGATTGAGCTTCGGATCGCCGTTGGCGCGCAGGAAATCATCGAAGGCCCAGGCCGACAGATCCCACAGTTCGTGGTGCAGGAACTCCTTGGAGACGATGCCGCGATTGAACACGGTCGGTGCGCCCGGACGATCGCCTTCGCAGTTGGAAACCAGCGGGAAGTCTACTTCGATGACTTCGGCGCCAGCCGCTTCCAGAGCAGCGCGGGCCTGTTTCCACAGGTCGATCACTGACGCACGAGTGTTGATGCGCTGCCCGGTCGGGCCGCCGATGCCTGGGGCTTCGCTGGTGCCGGCTTCAGGATCGGCGCTGATGTACATCTTCGGCACGCCGAGGCGTTTGCCGGCCAGTGCATCGGACTTCACGGCCAACTCGGCGTAGGAGGCCGGGCGCACCGAGTCGACGCTCGGGATCGGCACCCACGGCTGCAGGCGCCACAGATCGCCACGGGTGTCAGGGTCTTCCGCGACCACCACGTCGAGCACTTCGAGCAGGTCGGCCATGGTTCGGGCGTACGGCACCACCACGTCCATGGTCGGCGTCAGCGGCCAGTTGCCGCGCACCGAAATCACCCCGCGTGACGGCGTGTAGGCGCACAAACCGTTGTTCGACGCCGGGCCGCGACCACTCGACCAGGTTTCTTCCGCCAGACCGAACGCCGAGAAACTGGCGGCAGTGGCGGTGCCGGCACCGTTGGACGAGCCGGAGGCAAACGGCGCGGTCAGGTAGGCCGCGTTGTACGGACTTTCGGCACGGCCATAGACACCGCGTTGCATGCCGCCATTGGCCATCGGCGGCATATTGGTCTTGCCCAGGCAGATCGCTCCGGCGGCACGCAGGCGTTCGATGGTGAAGGCGTCGCGATGTGCCACCAGATCGGCGAATGCCGGGCTGCCCGAGGCGGCGGTCAACCCCTTGACCAGATAGCTGTCCTTGGCGGTGTAAGGGATGCCGTCGAGCGGGCCGAGGGTTTCGCCCTTGGCGCGGCGTGCATCGGACGCCTGGGCCTCTGCCAGTGCTTCGGGATTGCGTACGACCACGGCATTCAGTGCAGTGGCGGTGTTCGGGCCGTCATAGGCGTCGATCCGGGCCAGATAGGCCTGCACCAGTTCAACCGCGGTGGTCTGGCCGGCTTCGAGCGCCGCGCGTAATTGAGCAATGGAGACTTCAGTGACTTCGATCATGCTGTTACCGCCGACAGGTTCGCTAAAGGGGTGGGTCATTATGGTTATGGTCGAAACGCATAGAGAATTTCGTATGGACGAAACTCTACCCTGAACTTTGCCGAATGGCATGTGCTAATTCGATAAATATCGACAAACTCAGCGAAAAAATTCCCCCGGTGTCTCGCCAAACTGTTGCCGGAACGCAGCGATGAAAGCCGAGGTCGAGTCATAACCGCAGGCCAGAGCCACGTCGGTGACGCGTTCGCCACGTTCCAGCGGGGTCAGTGCGCCCAGCAATCGCAAGCGCTGACGCCAGGCACGGAAGGTCAGGCCGGTGTCACGTAAAAACAGGCGGCTGAGGGTTTTTTCGGTGACGCCGAATTTGTCGCTCCAATGGTGCAGCATGGTCTGCTGTTCCGGATGTTGCTCCAGGCTTTGATAGATTTGTCGCAGACGGCTGTCCTGGGGCAATGGCAGCATCAGGTCGATCTGCGGCGCCTCGGCCAGTTGATCGAGGATCACCTGGGCCAGGCGGCCATGCGCGCCGCGCTCGTCGTACTCCACCGGGACCAGACTGAACGCGCGAATCAGCTCGCGCAACAGGTCGCTGACGCCCAACACATGACAACGTTCAAGCGCCCAGCCGGCCACGCTGCAGTCGATGTACAGGCTGCGCATTTCCGTGTGCGGCGAGCTGAACACACGGTGCGGTACGCCCGCCGGAATCCACACCGCGCGCTCCGGTGGGGCAACGAAGCGCCCAGCGCCGGTCTGCACTTCGAGCACACCCTGAATCGCGTAAGACAATTGCACCCACGGGTGACTGTGGCGCCGGGTCAGTGCACGATTGGGCAGCGATTCGGTGCGCCCGTATAGAGGACGCGGCAGGCTGGGCAGTCCGGGAATGCTGCGCCGGAAGCTTTTCTCATGTCCTTTAGGCGGCATCTGTTGGCTCTTCGGCGTTAGTCGGTAATTCCCACTCACGTTAGAGTCGCAATCACGTACTGGCAACCCCCGGATGAGCAAACCATGACCCGCCCAAGATTCCTGCCCGACAACTTCACCCTGACCCTGATCAGCGTCGTGCTGCTGGCCAGTTTCCTGCCGGCCAGCGGGCAGGTCGCGGTGGGGTTTGGCTGGCTGACCAACATTGCCATCGCGCTGCTGTTCTTCCTCCACGGCGCCAAACTGTCGCGTGAATCAATCATCGCCGGTGCCGGCCACTGGCGCCTGCACCTGTTGGTGTTCGGCCTGACCTTTGTGCTGTTCCCGATCCTCGGCCTGGCATTGAAACCGCTGCTGTCTCCGCTGATAGGCGACAAGCTGTACATGGGCATGCTCTACCTCTGCGCGTTGCCCGCCACCGTGCAGTCGGCGATTGCCTTCACCTCGCTGGCCCGGGGCAATATTCCGGCAGCGATCTGCAGTGCGGCGGCCTCGAGCCTGTTCGGGATTTTCCTCACGCCGTTACTGGTGACCCTGCTGTTGAACGTACACGGCGATGGCGGCTCGACCCTCGATGCGATCCTGAAGATCAGCGTGCAACTGCTGCTGCCGTTCATTGCCGGGCAAATCGCTCGCCGCTGGATCGGTGCGTGGGTCGGACGCAACAAGAACTGGCTGAAGTTTGTCGATCAGGGTTCGATTCTGCTGGTGGTTTACAGCGCGTTCAGCGAGGCGGTCAACGAAGGCATCTGGCATCAGATCCCGGTGGTCGATCTGCTGGGGTTGGTGGTGGTCTGCTGCATCCTGCTGGCGCTGGTGCTGCTGGCGTCGACCCTGCTGGGCAAGGCGTTCGGCTTCAGTCAGGAGGATCGCATCACCATTCTGTTCTGCGGTTCGAAGAAGAGTCTGGCCACCGGCGTGCCGATGGCGCAGGTGTTGTTTGCCGGCAGCACCATCGGCGTGTTGATTCTGCCGCTGATGCTGTTCCATCAGATTCAGCTAATGGTTTGTGCGGTGCTGGCGCAGCGTTATGCCAAGCGGCCGGAATCGGTGCCGGAGTTGATGGCGCAGGTTGATCCATAAACACTGCTTCCCTGTAGGAGCTGCCGCAGGCTGCGATCTTTTGACTTTCAAGATCAAAAGATCGCAGCCTGCGGCAGCTCCTACAGGGGATTTTGTTGTGTCAATCCTGAGTAACGTGTTTCGGCCCGGCCAGTGCCCAGGCGATCAGGCCAAACAACGGCACGAACACGATGGCGATAATCCACACGCCTTTGTTGCTGCCTTTACCGGCGCTTTTGCGCACCCGGTTGATCGCCCACAATTCAATGAGCACAAGAACGGCGGCGAGTACGATCCAGACGGGTTCAATTTGCATGGGCTACCTCCTGATGGTCTTTCAGTTAGGTGAGCCTCGGCGCGCAGGGTTCATTTAAATTGCGCCACTGCCTCCCGAATACTTCACCGCCGCGGCTGCCCGCGACGGCACATTGAGCGTGCGCAACAACGACGACACATGGATGCGCACGGTGAACGGCGAGATATCCAGTTCCCGGGCGATTTCCTTGTTGGTCTTGCCTTGGGCGATCAGCCGCAACACATCCTGCTGACGCGGGGTGAGGGCGGTGCCGGTCTCCAGCGGCAACAGCCCGGAAGGCGCAAACCTGACCAGCACTTCGCCTTCACGGATCGCCAGAATCGCTTCGCCGATCTCATCCGGGGCGATGTTCTTGCCGATGAAACCGTCGATGCCGGCCGCCATCACTTCACTGATCAGCGCCTCGTCGTCGACCATCGACACCACGATCAGCGTGGTGCGCGGCAGTTTTCGGCGCAGGTCGGCGAGTTGGCTGATGCAGGTCAGGCCAGGGAAGCGCAGGTCGAGAATCAACGTGTCCGGTTCGCTGCCGTTGGGCAGCAAGGCCAGCACGGCGTCGAGGTCCCCGGCTTCTTCGATAGTCGCTTCGGGCAGCAGGCGCTGCACGGTGCGCAGCATGGCCTCGCGAAACATCGGGTGATCGTCGGCTATGATGATGCGGCATGTCATGGCGTGACCCTCCCTGGATCAGTGTTGTTTATGGCATGCACCATAGCACCGCGCGCCAGGGTCGCCTGTCGATTGGTGTTGAATCTGACGACTGTTGCACAAGGACGTTGCCCATGAAGTTCGAGAAAAACACCGAACTCGACCAGGCCAATCTGCGGATCATCATCGCCAGCATTGCCATGGTTTACATCGGCGTGCTCGGTTTGCTGCCGGGTCAGCGCTTCGATACTTATCTGCCGGTAATGACTTACATCTTCGTGTTTCTGCTGGTGTCGGTCGGCTTGCGCCAGGCCATTGCGCGCTGGCCCGGGCATTACCCGGCGCGGCGGATTTTCGGCATGGTCCACGATTACACCGGCACCTGTTTCGGCCTGGTGCTCGGCGGTGAAGCGGCGTTGCCGCTGTATGCAGTGATCATCTGGGTCAATCTGGGCAACGGCATGCGCTACGGCTCGCGCTATCTGGCGATTGCCACCGGTCTGGCGCTGGTGGCGCTGCTGGCGGTGTATCGCTTGACGCCGGTGTGGCAGGCGCAACCGTTCATGGTGTTGATGTTGATGCTCACCAGCACGGTGATCCCGTTCTACGCGCACTTGCTGCTGGAGCGCACGCGCAAGGCGTCGGAAGAAGCCGTCGCGGCCAATCTGGAAAAGTCGCGGTTTCTCGCCCAGGCCAGTCACGATCTGCGTCAACCGATTCACTCCATCGGTCTGTTTACGGCGTGCCTGCGCGAGTCGCGGCTGGGCGAGCAGGAGCGGCAACTGGTCGACAACATCGACCGTTCGTTGCTCAACGTCTCGCAGTTGTTCCGTTCGATTCTCGACCTTTACACCCTCGACAACGGGCGCATCCTGCCGAGGCTGCAGGTGTTCAATCTCGGCGAGTGGCTGGCCGACCTGATCCGCCAGAACGCCGAGGCCGCGCGCTGGGCCGGCGTGGAGTTGCGTCTGCGCCCGTGCAAACACTGGGTGCAGAGCGATCCGGCATTGCTCGCGACCATGGTGCAGAACGTGCTCTCCAACTGCTTCAAGTACGGCGCGCAACGCCCGGTGCTGATTGGCGTGCGCAAACGCGGCGCCGGGCTGGCCATCGTGATTTATGACCGCGGCAACGGCATTGCCGAGGAGCATCTGCCGAAAGTGTTCGAGGAGTTTTATCGGGTGCGTCAGGTGCGCGACAAAGACGTGGAAGGCGTCGGCCTCGGGCTGTCGATCGTCAAGCGTCTGGGGCAGTTGATTGGCGTCGATGTCGCGTTGCGCTCGCAGCTTGGGCGCGGCACGGCGGTCACGCTGTACGGCTTGCCGCTGGCCATGGCACCCCAGTTGCCGGTCAATCGTGACGATGTGCGGCAGGTCGGCCTGTTGACCGGGCTGAAGGTGTGTCTGGTGGAAGATGACCGCAACGTGTTGCTGGCGACGTCCGCGCTGCTGGAGCGCTGGGGCTGCGTGGTGCAGGGCGAGTTGAGCGGACAGGGTCTGGTCACCGATTGCGACATCATCGTCGCCGATTACGATCTGGGAACGCATTCCACGGGTATCGAGTGCATTGACGCTGTGCGGCGCCAGCGTGGTTTTGCGGTGCCGGCGATGATCATCACCGGGCATGACATCGAGAAAATACAGGCGGCCTTGCACGACCGCCAAATTGCCATCCTGTCCAAACCGGTACGCCCGGCCGAGCTGCGCGCGACCTTGCGAACCCTGCGCGACCGGCAAACCGAGCCGGCCGAGCAGGTCTGATTTCAACGCTTGCAGAGGTAGTCCTGAGTGATGGTGGTTTGCAGGCAGTTGAACTGGCCCATGGTGCGGCAGATATTTTTCTCCGAACCGGTCACCTCGGCGTTCTTGTAGCCCCAGGTCTTGCAGCGCTCCATCGCGACAGTCAGGCCTTGCGCGGCGTTGGTTTGGCCGCTTTCAAACTGGCCCAATTCATAGGAGACCTGGACGACACCGTCGTTCTTGCTGCCGCCGGTGGCTTCCCACTGTTTGGGCGTGGCGCAGCCGCTCAGGGCGAGGGCGGTGAGGGTGAGAGTTGCGATCAGGGTTTTCATGATGGAACATAGTCCTTTACCGGGGATGAGGGATTACTGGAACGGAATCGGCGAGGCGCCTTTCGGCAGGCACGACAGTGGCGGGCTCATGATGCCCATGCTCGCCACGGCGACAATCGCGCCGCTGGGCAACTCGCAGTTGTACTCGCCGGCCGGGGTGTAGGCGGTGTAGTAGGTGAGGGTACTGTCGCTGCGGATGTTGTCGATTTTCGACACCGGTTTACCGATGACCGTCTGGGCCCGCTCTTTCATGCTGGCTTCGGTGGGCTTGGCGGTCTGGCAGCCGCTGGCGCCAAGCAGCAGAGCGCTGACGATGGCCACTCTGCAGAGGTTGGAATGCAGTTTCATGGTGTTTCTTCCTTGGTGTTGTTCTGATTTCCAGGCACAACGATCCCGCGCACTGCACAGCGGCAATGTTGGGGAGCATCGGGGGTTGCGAGGGAATATAACGCCGGGTGGCGGGGCGGTCGATTAGCACAAATGTGCTAGTGCGACCTGAGGCGATAGTCGTTTCGCTTCCTTGCAGGCCGGTGCAAAAAAGGAAATCAGTCTAAAAACACTGAGGCGGATCTTGTGGCTTTTGCTAGGCTCAAGGATGTAGGCGAAGACGCAGACTGATGCGCAAGCGGATAGCAAGGGGACGTGGGGCGCGTTCCGAAGGGTACACGGTTAGAAAGATCTCCGCGCTGAGATCCAGCCCTTATGCCGTGTGAGGCAGCAGAGCACCGCTCTTTTTCCATGGTTGCTTTTGTACTGTGAGAGGCCCGATAAACCTTGTAAGCCAGAGACCAGCACTGGCCGCCTGCTCGAACACCAAAGCCCGCATTGCTGCGGGCTTTGTCGTTGTTGCAGGATCAGATTTTCGTCAGTGCGTGCGCCAGATCGGCGCGCAGGTCTTCGAGGTCTTCGACACCCACCGACAGACGCACCAGGCCATCGCCGATTCCAAGTTTTGCGCGGGTTTCAGCGGGAATGGTCGCGTGGGTCATGATCGCCGGGTGCTCGATCAGGCTTTCGACACCGCCGAGGCTTTCGGCCAGGGCGAAGATCTTCACGTTTTCCAGAAAGCGCCGTGCGCCCTCCAGATCACTGTTCAGATCCACCGAGATCATCCCGCCAAAACCGTGCATCTGCCGCTTGGCCAACTCATGTTGCGGGTGCGACGGCAGGCCCGGGTAGTAGACGCGTTTGACCTGCGGTTGCTGTTCCAGCCACTTGGCCAGTTCCAGCGCGTTGCTGCAATGACGCTCCATGCGCAGCGCCAGGGTTTTTACCCCGCGCAGGGTCAGGAATGCGTCGAACGGGCCGGAGATCGCGCCGACCGCGTTTTGCAGGAAGCCGAGTTTTTCCGCCAGTTCAGGGTTCTGCCCAACCACTGCGATACCACCGATCACGTCGGAGTGACCGTTCAGGTACTTGGTGGTCGAGTGCAGCACGATGTCGAAACCCAGTTCCAGCGGGCGCTGAATGTACGGGCTGGCAAAGGTGTTGTCGGCGACGCTGATGATCCCGCGTGCACGGCAGATGCGCGCAATCGCGGCCAGATCCGACAGGCTCAGCAGCGGGTTGGTCGGGGACTCGACAATCACCAGGCGTGTGTCGTCCTGCAGCGCCGCTTCGAACGCCGACAGGTCAGTCAGATCGACGTAGCTGAAACGATGCCCGGCACTGCGCTGGCGCACCTTGTCGAACAGGCGGAACGTGCCGCCGTACAGGTCATTGCCGGAGATCACGTGCGATCCGGCATCGATCAGTTCGAGGACAGTGGAAATCGTCGCCAGCCCGGAAGCGAAAGCGAAGGCGCGGGTGCCACCTTCCAGATCCGCCACACAGCGCTCCAGGGCAAAGCGCGTCGGGTTGTGCGAGCGCCCGTAGTCGAAGCCCTTGTGTACGCCGGGGCTGTCTTGCAGGTACGTGGAGTTGGCGTAGATCGGCGGCATCAGCGCACCGGTGGTCGGGTCAGGCTCTTGCCCGGCGTGGATCACCCGGGTCGCGAAGCCTTGGGATTTATCGTCGTGCTGACTCATGCGAGGGATCTCCGTAATTGGTTGAGCATGTCGGTGCGGGTGATCAGGCCGTGGAAGCCCGAGGCGTCGGCGATGATCGCCACCAGGCCGCGACTGAGCACTGATTCCAGCTCAGAAAGGGGCGCACCGGGGGCGAGGGTTTGCAGCTTGTCGGTCATCACGCTGGAGACCGACTGACTGAAGCGCGCGGCGTCTTCGTGCACGGGCAGCAGGATGTCCGATTCGTCGATCACGCCGACCAGTTGTTTGCCTTCAACCAGCACCGGCAGTTGCGAAACGTCCGCCAGACGCATGCGCTGGAACGCCGTCAGCAAGGTGTCGTCAGGGCCGACGCTGATCACGCGGCCATCTTCGAAACGTCGGGCGATCAGATCGCGCAGGTCGCCATAGCGTTTGCGCTGCAACAGGCCCTGATCGGTCATCCACTGGTCGTTGTAGACCTTCGACAGATAACGCGTGCCGGTGTCGCAGACGAAGCTGACCACGCGTTTCGGCTCGGTCTGTTCGCGGCAGTAACGCAGCGCGGCGGCGAGCAGGGTGCCGGTCGACGAGCCACCGAGAATGCCTTCGGCGCGCAGCAACTGGCGCGCGTGGTCGAAGCTTTCTTCATCGCTGATCGAGTAGGCGTGGCGCACGCTGCTGAGGTCGGTGATCGACGGAATGAAATCTTCGCCGATGCCTTCCACCGCCCACGAACCGGGGGTCGGCATCGTACCGTCACGGCTGTACTGAGCCATTACCGAACCGACCGGGTCGGCGAGGACCATCTCCAGATCCGGTTGTACGCGTTTGAAGAAGCGACTCAGGCCGGTCAGAGTGCCGGAGGAACCGACACCGACCACGATCGCGTCCAGATCATGCTCGGTCTGCGCCCAGATCTCCGGCGCGGTGCTGCACTCGTGTGCCAGCGGGTTGGCGGGGTTGTTGAACTGGTCGGCGAAGAACGCGCCGGGAATGTCTTTTGCCAGTCGTGCGGCCACGTCCTGGTAATACTCGAGGTGGCCCTTGCCGACGTCCGAGCGGGTGATGTGCACTTCGGCGCCCATGGCTTTCAAGTGCAGGACTTTCTCGGTGGACATTTTGTCCGGGACTACCAGCACCACGCGGTAGCCTTTAGCGCGACCGACCAGTGCCAGGCCCAGACCGGTGTTGCCGGCGGTGGCCTCGACGATGGTGCCACCCGGTTGCAGGCGGCCGTCGCGTTCAGCGGCATCGATCATCGCCAGACCGACGCGGTCCTTGATCGAGCCGCCGGGGTTTTGTGATTCCAGTTTGAGAAACAGTGTGCAGAGGCCGGTATCGAAGCGGGTAACTTGTACCAGCGGCGTATTGCCGATCAGCCCAAGTACGGCAGGGCGTGAATCCTTTGACATTTCTTCACCTCTTGTAGTGGTGTTGATCGCGTTCCATTCGCGGGGAAAAGCTCGCGTGCAACATAGGCGCAGACATGATCTGTCGCAACCTTTAGTCAGCCGCCGATACAGCCATTTCGATCTAACCATAGAACAGAATCGAAGCCTGCAAAGGCTGGGTTCCAGAGGGTTTACATCAAGGCGCCATTGAGTATTCAAAGGGCGTCGTAACCGTCCCCCACAGCTTGATATGCGGACGAATATCCTGCAGGGCAAACGGTGTTTTAAGCGAGCACACAGCTGATGACTGATCATGAGAGAAACTCGTGATCATCAAGATTAAAATGAGTTTGTCTCACTAGCGCTCGATCCCGACAATGGCCGCCATCAACAAGACATTGGAGTTGTTTGTCATGGCACTGGCCCATTCACTCGGATTTCCGCGCATCGGTCGCGACCGCGAACTGAAAAAAGCGCAAGAGGCGTTCTGGAAAGGAGAACTGAACGAGGCCGGCCTGCGTGAAGTGGGTCGCGAGTTGCGCAAGGCCCACTGGGCGTTGCAGAAGAACGCCGGGATCGAGCTGCTGCCGGTGGGCGATTTCGCCTGGTACGACCAGGTGCTGACCCACTCGCTGATGTTCGGGGTGATCCCCGAGCGTTTCCGTCCGCACGATGGCAAGGCCAGCCTGCAGACCCTGTTCAGCATGGCCCGTGGCGTCAGCGACAGTTGCTGCGGCGGTGCGCACGCGCAGGAAATGACCAAGTGGTTCGACACCAACTACCACTATCTGGTCCCGGAATTCAGCGTTGATCAACAGTTCCAGCTCGGCTGGGAGCAGTTGTTCGAAGAGGTCGAAGAAGCCCGCGCACTGGGGCATAACGTCAAACCGGTGATCATCGGGCCACTGACTTATTTGTGGCTGGGCAAGGCCAAAGGCGCCGAGTTCGACAAGCTGGAACTGCTCGATCGCCTGCTGCCGCTGTACGGGCAGATTTTCGCGCGGCTTGCCGCCCTCGGCGTGGAATGGGTGCAGATCGACGAGCCGATTCTGGTGCTCGACTTGCCGCAGGAGTGGAAGAACGCTTTCGAGCGTGCCTACAACCAGATCCAGCGTGATCCGCTGAAGAAACTGCTCGCCACCTACTTCGGTGGTCTGGAAGAAAACCTCGGTCTGGCCGCCAATCTGCCGGTCGATGGCCTGCACATCGATCTGGTGCGTGCAGCGGAACAGTATCCGACCATCCTTGATCGCCTGCCGGCCTATAAAGTGCTGTCGCTGGGTGTGGTCAACGGTCGCAACGTCTGGCGCTGCGATCTGGAACATGCGCTGGCGACTTTGCAGCATGCACATGAGCGCCTGGGTGATCGCCTGTGGGTCGCGCCGTCCTGCTCGTTGCTGCACAGCCCGGTGGATCTGGGCCGTGAAGACAAACTCGATGCGGAGTTGAAAAGCTGGCTGGCGTTTGCCGTGCAGAAGTGCGAGGAAGTCGCGGTGCTGGCGCAGGCGGTCAACCAGCCGGAAGCGCCGAAAGTGCTGCGCGCCTTGGCCCAAAGTCGCTCGGTGCAGACCAGTCGCGCCGCCTCGCCACGCATTCATAAACCGGCGGTGCAGGCCCGTGTGGCGGCCATTACCGCGCAGGACAGTCAGCGCCAATCGCCATTTACCCAGCGCATTGCCCAACAACGCGCCGGTCTTGATCTGCCGCTGTTTCCGACCACGACTATCGGTTCGTTCCCGCAAACCGCGTCGATCCGTCTGGCGCGGCAGTCGTTCAAGCAAGGCAAGCTCAGCGAAGCCGAATACACCGAAGCCATGTACAGCGAAATTCGCCACGCCGTACAAATCCAGGAACAGTTGGGCCTCGATGTGCTGGTGCACGGTGAAGCCGAGCGCAACGACATGGTCGAGTACTTCGCCGAGCAACTCGACGGCTACGCGTTCACCCGTTTTGGCTGGGTACAGAGCTACGGTTCGCGCTGCGTGAAACCGGCGGTGATCTTCGGTGATTTGAGCCGTCCGCAAGCCATGACCGTGGAGTGGATTCGCTACGCGCAGGGCCTGACCGGCAAGGTCATGAAAGGCATGCTGACGGGGCCTGTGACCATGCTGATGTGGTCGTTCCCGCGCGAAGATGTGTCCCGTGAAGTGCAGGCGCGGCAACTGGCGCTGGCGCTCCGTGACGAAGTGGTGGATCTGGAAGCCGCCGGGATCAGGATCGTGCAGATCGACGAAGCCGCATTCCGCGAAGGTCTGCCGCTGCGCCGCGCGCAATGGCAGCACTATCTGGACTGGGCAACCGAAGCGTTCCGCCTGTGTGCCTCCGGTGTACGCGACGAAACGCAGATCCACACGCACATGTGCTACAGCGAATTCAATGATGTGATCGAGTCCATCGCCGCGATGGACGCCGACGTGATCACCATCGAAACCTCGCGCTCGGACATGGAACTGCTGGAGGCGTTCGAGGCCTTCGATTACCCGAACGAGATCGGCCCGGGCGTCTACGACATCCACTCGCCACGGGTGCCGGATGCTTCGGAAATGGCCAACCTGCTGCGCAAGGCAGCGCAGCGGATTCCGGCGGAACGGTTGTGGGTCAATCCGGATTGCGGCTTGAAAACCCGTGGCTGGCCGGAGACAGAAGCGGCGTTGGTGCACATGGTTGCCGCTGCCCGCCAGTTGCGCAAAGAATTGGCGTAAAGCGCTAACTCCGTCTCTGTGGGAGCGGGCTTGCTCGCGAAAGCGGAGTGTCAGCTAAATAATTTTCGACTGACACTCCGCCTTCGCGAGCAAGCCCGCTCCCACACTGGAGTGTGCAGGGTGTCAGTGACGGCTCATCAAGCCGTGCAACACACCCAGGCGCAGCCCCGGTTCCGACGGCACCATCTGCGAAATGCCAAACACCTTGAACGCCGCCAGCATCAGCACCAGCCCACCGGGCAAAATGCTCTGGCGATGCGACTGCAAACCTGCCAGCTTCAATTGCTGAACGTTCTTCACTTTCAGCAGCAACAGCGACAAACGCAACAACCCGCCATAGGTAATGCCGTCCTGACCGAAATCGTTCAAGCGATTGGCCTTGAGCACTTTGGCCAGCATCCGCGCCGTGCCCGACGAGCCAATGGTCTGTTGCCAGCCCTGAGCGCGATAACGGCGGGCGACTTTCTCGAATTGCAGGATCGCCACGCGCTCGGCTTCCTGCAGCGCACCGGGCGCAATCCGTCCGTCAGGGAAGTAGCGTGCACCCAGAGTGCCGCTGCCGATGGCGATGCTTTCGGTGAGCAGTGGCTGCGAACCCTGGCCGAGAATCAGCTCGGTGGAACCACCGCCGATGTCGACCACCAGGCGCATGTCTTCAGCGCCCGGCAGGGTATGGGCGACGCCGGCATAGACCAGTCGCGCCTCTTCATGGCCGGAGATGACGTCGATGCGAAAACCCAGATGACGTTCGGCACTGTGCAGAAACAATTGCGCATTGTCGGCCTCGCGCACCGCGCTGGTCGCCACTGCCCGCACCTTGCCGGCCTCGAACCCGCGCAGTTTCTTGCCGAACCGCGCCAGCGCCTGCCAGCCACGATCCAGCGCCATTTCGTCCAGCGCACCGCCATCGAAGCCCTCGGCCAACCGCACCGGTTCACGCAGGGTTTTGACCTCCTGAATCATGAAACCCTTACGACTGCGCACCGACTGACCGATCATCATCCGAAACGCATTCGAACCCAGGTCGATGGCGGCAAACAGCGAGGCGTCTTCTTTCATGGGAATCCCTGCAAAGCATCCGTCGAAGGCTCAAGACGGTTTGCGAGGATTCTGCGGTGCGCTTGATGACATCCTGATGACGGGGCAGGGGCGGTTCAGTGAATTATCGGCTGTCATGACACTGTCATTATCCGGCGACTATCCTGAGCCCAATACATCGCGTGTTCTTAAAGTTTTTGCTGCCTCTTTGGGCAGCTTTTTTTTGCCCGCGATTTGGCAATCCCTACGCAAGGTTTGCAATCGTGGGCGTCGTCTGGCTAATATACGATCCATATATACTTCGTATCGGATTCGGATATGGGCATCGTAAAGATTTCAGAAGACATGCACGAAAACCTGCGCATCTCCAGCAACGCGCTCAGCCGCTCGATCAACGCGCAGGCCGAGCACTGGATGCGCATCGGCATGCTCGCCGAGTTGCACCCCAACCTCGACCACAGCGCCATTTGCCGCTTGCTGATCCGCGCCGAACAGAACGGCGGGCTGGATCTGCATCAACTGACTCAGGAAGCCGTCAGCGCATGAGAAACCAGATCAAGATCAATACCCCCGCCGAAATCGCCCAGTCCCGTGCTGCCGGCAAGCTGGCCGCCGACGTGCTGGCGATGCTGGTGCCGCACGTCAAGGCCGGGGTGACTACCGATGAGCTGGATCGGTTGTGCAACGACTACATCGTCAACGTGCAGAAAGCGATTCCGGCCAACGTCGGTTATCACGGTTTCCCGAAAACCGTCTGCGCTTCGGTCAACGACGTGGTGTGCCACGGCATCCCGTCGGGCACGCCGCTGAAGGATGGCGACATCGTCAACCTCGACATCGCGGTGATCAAGGATGGCTGGTTCGGCGACACCAGCCGCATGTACGTGGTCGGCGAGGCGACGCCTGAAGCACAACACCTGATCAAAACCACCTACGACGCGATGTGTGCGGGCATTCGCATGGTGCGTCCGGGCGCGACACTGGGCGACATCGGTCATGCGATCCAGAGCCTGGCGGAGAGCGAAGGTTTCAGCGTGGTGCGAGAGTATTGCGGGCATGGCATTGGCAAGGTGTATCACGATGAACCGCAGATCCTGCATTACGGCTTTCCCAATCAGGGCATGAAGCTCAAGGCGGGGATGATCTTCACCATTGAGCCGATGCTCAATGCCGGCAAGCGCCATGTGAAGAACATGCCGGACGGCTGGACGGTGCTGACCAAAGACGGCTCGCTGTCGGCGCAGTGGGAGCATATGGTCGCGGTGACGGAGACCGGCTTCGAAATCCTGACGGCGTGGCCGGATCAGATTGAAGGGTTTGCACCTATTAGCTAAGCGCCACAAAAAAACTGTGGGAGCGGGCTTGCTCGCGAAAGCGGTGTGTCATTCAACATAAACAGTGACTGACACACCGCCTTCGCGAGCAAGCCCGCTCCCACAAGGGGATTTGCGGTGTTACCGAGATCCTCAGTGGGCCCCGGCGGCTTTGTTGAGGTCGCTGTCGGTCCATTCGGTGTAGACGCAGGCGTCCGCCGTAGCCCAGCGCACTCGCACCGGATCGCCAGCCTTGAGCGGCATGCCCGCCGCCGACAGCGCTTTAACCGTCATCGAAGTACCGCCCGACGTCACCACGCTGCAGGTCTGGCTTTCGCCAAGAAATAGCACCTCCATGACCTTGGCCGACACTTCATTCCAACCGGCGGCCAACGGCTCGTCGCTCGCCTGCTGCACGCTCAGCGCCACAGCTTTTTCCGGGCGCACCATCAGCAGCACATCCTGCTCGGTGTGCAAGCCGGCAGTCAGGCGAATCGACAACGACTGCCCCTCAAAGCTCGCCGCCGCATTGCCTTGGGCCTTGAGCTTGAGGAAGTTCGAGTTGCCGAGGAACGACGCAACAAACGCATTCGGCGGGTTCTGATACAGGTCATAACCGCTGCCCAAACCAACAATCTTGCCGTGACTGAAAATCGCGATGCGCTGCGAGAGACGCATCGCTTCTTCCTGATCGTGGGTGACGTAGACGATGGTGATGCCCAGGCGCCGATGCAGCTGGCGCAGTTCATCCTGCAAGTCTTCACGCAGTTTTTTATCCAGCGCGCCGAGCGGTTCGTCCATCAGCAGAATCCGTGGCTCATAGACCAGCGCCCGGGCGATGGCGACGCGTTGCTGTTGTCCGCCAGACAACTGCGAAGGGCGGCGATGGGCGAACTGTTCGAGCTGCACCAGTTTCAGCATGGCATCGACACGCTTGTCACGTTCGGCGGCAGCGAGTTTGCGAATCGCCAACGGGAAAGCGATGTTGTCGCGCACCGACAGATGCGGGAACAGCGAATAACGCTGGAACACCATGCCGATGTCGCGTTTGTGCGGCGGCACGTTGACCAGCGACTGACCGTTGACCAGGATCTCGCCGCTGCTCGGGGTTTCGAAGCCGGCGAGCATCGACAGCGTGGTGCTTTTGCCCGAGCCGCTGGAGCCGAGGAAGGTCAGGAACTCGCCGTCCTTGATGTCCAGCGAGATGTTGTCGACGGCGGCAAAGTCGCCGTAGTGCTTGTTCAGATTGCGCAGGCTGACCAGGGGTTTGTCGTTCTGCTGGGATGCGTCTTTGATCACGGCACTCATGTCGTACTCCTGGGCGCTCAAGCGCTGATTTCGTTGCGCCGGCGCAGCGCGGCGGCGATCACCATGACCAACACCGACAGGCCGATCAGCAGCGTCGAAGCGACGGCGATCACCGGGGTCAGGTCCTGGCGCAAAGTGGTCCACATTTTCACGGGAAGGGTTTGCAGGGTCGGGCTGGCCATCATCACGCTGAGCACCACTTCGTCCCACGACACCAGGAAGGCGAAGAGGGCGCCGGCGACCATGCCCGGGCGGATCGCCGGAAAGGTCACCTTGAACACCGCTTGCAAGCGTGAGGCGCCGCAGATCACCGCCGCGTCTTCAATCGACTGATCGAACAGCTTCAGCGAGTTGATGATCGAGATGATGGTGAACGGCAGCGCGACGATCACATGGCTGACCACGAACGCAAACATGGTCCCGGTGTAACCGAGCTTGAGAAACAGCGCGTACACCGCCACCGCGATGATTACCAGCGGCACGATCATCGGCAGGGTGAACAGGCCGTAGAGCATTTCCCGACCGGGAAAACGCCCGCGTACCAGAGCAAACGCGGTTGGCAGACCGAGGGCCACGGCGCAGATCGTGGTCAGCACGGCAACCTTGAGGCTGGCCGCAGCGGCGTTCATCCAGTCGGCGTTGGAGAAGAACTGGCCGTACCATTTCAGCGTCCAGCCCGGCGGCGGGAACACCAGCCACTGCGACGAGCCGAACGACAGCAGAACGATGAACACGATCGGCAACAGCAGGAACAAACCGATCAGCCCGGTGGTTGCATACAAGCCGAAGCGCATCCGCCGGCTCATGGCATTGGGAGTCAGGAGCATCTCGGCTTACCTCGCGTTGCTGGCGCCAACCGGGGATTCCGGCTGAAGCTTCAGGTAGAAGTAGAACAGCACCAGGGTGATCGCGATCAGCAACGCGGCGCCGGCACTGGCCAGGCCCCAGTTGAGGAACGATTGCACCTGCTGAATGATGAACTCCGGCAGCATCATGTTCTGCGCCCCGCCGAGCAGCGCCGGGGTGACGTAGTACCCGAGCGACATCACGAACACCATCAACCCGCCGGACGCCAGACCTGGCCGGCACAGCGGCAGGAACACCCGGAAAAAGTTGGTCCACGGACTGGCGCCGCAGATCGAGCCGGCCTGCAGGATCATCGGGTCGATGGCCTGCATGGTCGCCTGCAACGGCAGGACGATGAACGGGATCATGATGTAGCTCATGCCGATCACCACGCCGGTCAGGTTGTGCACCATTTCCAGCGGCTGATCGATGATCCCCAGCGCCATCAGCGCCTTGTTGATCACGCCCGAGGCTTGTAACAGCACCAGCCACGAATAGGTGCGGGCGAGCAGGCTGGTCCACATCGACAGCAACACGATATTGAGAATCCAGCGGCCCCAGCCGCGCGGCACCAGAGTGATCGCCCAGGCCAGCGGAAAGCCCAGCAACAGGCTGAAAATCGTTACCAGTCCGGCCACCGAAAAGGTGTTGAGCAGCACCCGTGCATACGCCGAGTTGGCGAACAGTTGTTCATAGTTGCCAAGGCCCGGGGTCGGTTCGAGCACGCCGCGCAACAGCAGGCCAATCAACGGCGCGAGAAAGAACAGGCCGAGGAACAGCAGTGCCGGCACGAGGTTGCCGGCGCCGCGCCAGCGTTGTCTGAGGGATGGGGCTTGCGCCATTGCACTCGCCTTGCCTGTGGCCGGACCGGCAGCGCTCGTGGCGCTCCCGGTGGCAGTGGAGGGACGGGACGCGGTGGCCGCCATTTTCATTTGACCAGCCATTCGTTCCACCGTGTCGCGATGGCTTGACCGTTCTTGGCCCAGTACGCGAAATCAAGAGTGATCTGATCCTTAGCGTAGGCAGTCGGCAGGTTCGGGGCCAGCACCGAGTCCAGGCGCGCCACGCTGTCGACGTTGACCGGGGCGTAGGCGGTCAGGTTGGAGAAGTCGGCCTGGCCTTTGGCACTGCTGGCGTTGGCCAGAAACTTCATCGCCGCGTCCTTGTTTTTCGAGCCTTTTGGAATCACCAGAATGTCGGCCATGACCAGGTTCTGTTTCCAGCTCACGCCGACGGGTGCGCCGTCTTCCTGCAGGGCGTGAATGCGGCCGTTCCAGAACTGGCCCATGCTCGCTTCACCGGAGGCCAGCAGTTGCTGCGACTGCGCGCCGCCGCCCCACCAGACGATGTCTTTCTTGATGGTGTCGAGTTTCTTGAAGGCGCGATCAAGGTCCAGCGGGTAGAGCTTGTCGGCCGGCACGCCGTCGGCCAGCAGCGCCAGTTCGAGCACGCCGGGGCTTGGCCATTTGTACAGGGCGCGTTTGCCGGGGTAGGTCTTGGTGTCGAACAGCGCGGTCCAGTCTTGCGGCTTGGCCGCGCCGAGCTTGCCTTCGTTGTAGCCGAGGACGAAGGAGAAGAAGAACGAGCCGACGCCGTAGTCGCTGACGAAACGCGGGTCGATCTTGTCGCGCTGAATGACTTTGAAGTCGAGAGGTTCGAGCAGGCCTTCGGCCGCGGCGCGCAGGGCGAAATCGGCTTCGACATCGACCACGTCCCACTGCACGTTGCCGCTTTCGACCATGGCTTTGAGTTTGCCGTAGTCGGTCGGGCCGTCCTGCACCACGGTGATGCCACTGGCCTTGCTGAACGGATCGGCCCAGGCCTGTTTCTGCGCATCCTGGGTGCTACCGCCCCAGCTGACGAAGTTCACGCTTTCGGCGGCCATTGCAGCCTGGCCGGTCACGCTCAGCAGTCCCGCAAAAAGGATTGCGGTTGCAGCTTTGTTCAACACCATTTTCACGCCCTCATTGTTGTGTTTTTGAGCGGGCTTGCGTTGTTGCCCGCCTGTCGGGAGCAGTAGCCGGACGGTTTTTCAGGTCGTTCGGTCTATGGAATATCATATTATGGTATTCCAAACTTTGTGCAAGCACTTTGCCTTACCGGTTATCTGGCGGAGCCCTTTTTTGTCGTTCGAGGAAATGGGGCTGAAACGCAAAACCCCTTGTGGGAGCGGGCTTGCTCGCGAATGCGTTGGGTCATTCAACATTGATGTCGACTGATACGGCGCCTTCGGGAGCAAGCCCCCTCCCACAGGGGAACGTGGTGTTCTGTGGAGTTATTCGCTGAAGGGGATACTCTCCACCACCTCCAGGTCATACCCGGTCAGCCCCGCATACTTCAGCGGCGGCCCCAGATGCCGCAGCTTGCCCACCCCCAGATTCTGCAGAATCTGCGCCCCGGTACCGACCTCGGAGTAAATCCGCGATTGCGAACGACTGAACTGTCGCGGCGGCTGGGTCAATTGCGGTACGCGCTCAAGCAATGCCTGGGACGATTCATGGTTGGCCAGCACCACCACGACGCCATGACCTTCAGCCGCGACCCGTTGCAGCGCCGCCCACAGCGTCCAGTTGCTCGGCCCGCTGTATTCGGCGCCGACCAGATCACGCAGCGGATCGATCACATGCACGCGCACCAGCGTCGGCTCTTCGCGACGCAGATCGCCCATGACCATTGCCATGTGCACGCCGCCCTCGATGCGGTCTTCAAAGGTGATCAGGCGGAACGTGCCATGCACCGTCGGCAGCTCGCGTTCGCCGATGCGCTCAATGGTGTGCTCGGTGCTCAGACGGTAGTGGATCAAGTCAGCGATGGTGCCGATCCTGATCCCGTGCTTACGGGCGAATACTTCCAGATCCGGACGCCGGGCCATGGTGCCGTCATCGTTCATCACCTCGACGATCACCGAGGCCGGGGTGAAACCGGCGAGGCGGGCCAAGTCGCATCCGGCCTCGGTGTGGCCGGCGCGGGTCAGCACGCCACCTTCCTTGGCGCGCAGCGGGAAGATGTGCCCGGGCTGCACCAGGTCTTCAGCACGGGCGTCTTTCGCCACCGCGGCAGCGACAGTTCGCGCGCGGTCAGCCGCAGAGATGCCGGTGGTGACGCCGACTGCCGCTTCAATCGACACGGTAAACGCGGTGCTGAACACGCTGCCGTTGCTCGGCACCATTTGCTCAAGGCCCAGGCGCTGGCAGTGCTCGTCGGTCAGCGTCAGGCAAATCAGCCCGCGCGCCTCACGCGCCATGAAGCTGATCGCCTCGGGCGTGCAGCAGTCAGCGGCCAGCAGCAGGTCGCCTTCGTTTTCCCGATCTTCGTCATCGACCAGCAGGACCATTTTGCCGAGGCGATAATCTTCGAGGATTTCTTCGATGCTGTTGAAGGCCATGCTGGACTCTCAGGGTTTGTTGGAAATATATTGGTATACCATAATACAAAATCAACAAAGAGGTCACTATGAAGGCGTACTGGATTGCCCACGTGGATGTCGACGATGCCGAGCACTACAGCCAATACACCCAGCGCGCACCGAAGGCGTTTGCCGAATTCGGCGCGAATTTTCTGGCCAGGGGCGGGCGCAGCCAGGCGCTGGAGGGCAGGGCTACGCCTCAGCGTAGCGTGGTGATCGAGTTCGAGAGCTACGAGCAGGCGCTGGCGTGCTACCACTCGGCGGCGTATCAGGAGGCGAAAAGTTATCGCGAGGAATGGGCGAGGGCGGAGATCGTCATTGTCGAGGGCATTGCTCCACTTTAAGCAACACCCCAAATCCCCTGTGGGAGCGGGCTTGCTCGCGAAGGCGTCGTGTCAGTCGATAGAAATGTCGAATGATTGACCGCCTTCGCGAGCAAGCCCGCTCCCACAGGGGGATAGGTGGTGATCAGCGGATGAAGTGGATTTTCCCGCTGTCATCATTGCCCATATAGATCCCATACACCCCGGCCTGACGCTCCTCGATATAGCGCTCGAGGATCTGCCGGATCGCCGGGTAATAGATCTTGTCCCACGGAATGTCCTCGGGGGCGAAGAATTTGTAGTCCAGGGTTTCCGGGCCGAACTGGCCGGTGATCTCCAGCGCGAGGGCGCGGAAGATGATGTACACCTCGCTGATCTTCGGCACGCTGAAAATCGAGTAGGGCGAGACGATTTCCGCGCGCACGCCGCTTTCTTCCCAGACTTCACGCAGCGCCGCCTGCTCGGTGGTCTCGCCGCTTTCCATGAAGCCGGCCGGCAGCGTCCAGGTGCCCGGACGCGGGGGGATCGCCCGTTGGCACAAGAGGTATTTGCCGTCCTGCTCGATGATGCAGCCGGCGATGATCTTCGGATTGACGTAGTGGATATAGCCGCAGCCGCGGCACATCAGGCGCTCGTGCGTATCGCCCGGCGGTACCTGCTGACCGAGGTCAGGGCCACCGCATTTCGGGCAAAAGCTCGGGCTGAACATGTCAGTGACCTATGCGCGGTTCTTTCAGCGCGATCGGCAGGGTGATGTTAGGCGTCGCGCCGGTCTCTTCCTGTTTGCGTTTGAGGTAATCGAGGGCCACGGCGGCCGCGGCGCGCACGTGATCGACGCAGGCCTGATGCGCCGCCAGCGCATCACCGCTCTTGATCGCCTCGACCATTTTTTCCATTTCCTGATTACTCGCGCCGCGACGGTTTTCCTGGGACACCGAAGTCGCCCGCAGGTAGCTGATGCGTGCCTGCAACTGGCGCAGTTGAGTGGCCGCGACATGGTTGCCCGAGCCTTCGAGCAGCACGTCGTAAAAGCCCTGCACCGAGTCGATCACCTGTTGCAGTTCGCCGTCCTTGAGTGCCTTGCGGTTCTCGTCGAGGGCTTTTTCCAGGGCCTTGATGTCCTTGGCCTTGGCGCGCAGGGTGAACAGCTGGACGATCAGGCCTTCGAGCACGCAGCGCAGCTCGTAGATGTCGACCGCATCGGCGAGAGTGATGATCGCCACCCGTGGGCCTTTGGCATCGGCGAACTCGACCAGACCTTCGGACTCCAGGTGACGCAAGGCTTCGCGCACCGATGTGCGACTGACACCGAGGCGATCGCACAGATCGCGCTCCACCAGACGATCGCCGGGCATGAGCTGAAAATTCATGATCGCGCTACGCAGTTTATCCAGCACGATTTCGCGCAGGGTAACGGGGTTGCGATTGACCTTGAAGCTGTCGTCGAGTGGCTGGCGTTTCATGGGGTCCGCTCTTTACTGTGGCTGTCCATGCCAGACGGGCATCAAAACAGCCGAGGGGTTAACTGGAGGCCTCGGCGTCGGCTTCGGCGAAGGCTTCACGGGCGAGCCGGAAACTGTCCACGGCTGCCGGGACGCCGCAATAAATACCGACCTGAAGCAGAATTTCGCGTATTTGCTCACGACTCAGGCCGTTACGCAAGGCGCCGCGCACATGCAGCTTGAGTTCGTGCGGGCGGTTGAGCGCCGAGATCATCGCCAGGTTGATCATGCTGCGCTCCTTGAGCGACAAACCCTCACGCCCCCAGACATGGCCCCAGCAGTATTCGGTGACCATTTCCTGCAATGGACGGGTGAAGTCGTCGGCGTTCTCTATTGAACGCTGCACGTAGGCTTCGCCCAGCACCTGGGTGCGGATCTTCAGGCCTTTTTCGTACTTTTCGTTGCTCATCATTCCTCCTGTCACCCTGGTTCTCCTTGTGGGAGCGGGCTTGCTCGCGAAAGCGTCGTGTCAGTCGACATCAATGTTGAATGATCCACCGCATTCGCGAGCAAGCCCGCTCCCACACGGGGACCTGTGTATCCATCAGGCCAATGTTGGCAACGGCCCGAGCTTGCCCTTGTGATAAATCATCGGCGTCACCGGCTGCTCGGGCAGGATCAGGTTCTTCACCGCGCCGACAATGATCGCGTGATCACCACCGTCGTATTCTCGCCACAACTCGCACTCGATGATCGCCGTGGCCTTGGCGAGGATCGGGTTACCGAGTTCGCTCAAATGCCACTCGATGTGCTTGGCCTTGTCCTTGCCTTTACCGGCGAAGGCGTAGGCCTCGGCGGTCTGGTCGGCGGACAGCAAATGGATCGCGAATTTCTTGCTGTCGCGCAGCACCGGGTAGGTGTCGGAGGCGTAGTTGGGGCAGAACAGCACCAGCGCCGGATCAATCGACAGCGCGCTGAAGGCGCTGGCGGTGATGCCGACGATGGCGCCCTCCGGGTCGAGGGTGGTGACCACCGTGACCCCGGACGGAAACGAGCTCATGACGTCTTTGTAAATGCCGGGTTCGATCATGTCGCAGGACTCCTAGCGCATCACAAACGGATCAGGCATCGGGGCCTGAGAGAGATTGATCCACACCGTTTTCAGTTCGGTGTAGGCCAGCACCGAATCGATGCCGCTTTCGCGTCCATAGCCACTGTTCTTGAAGCCGCCGATCGGCGCCATCGCCGACACTGCACGGTAGGTATTGACCCAGATGATCCCCGAACGCACGTCGCGCGCCAGGCGATGGGCACGGCCCAGATCGCGGGTCCAGATGCCGGCGGCGAGGCCGAACTGCGAGTCGTTGGCAATCGCCAGCGCCTCGGCCTCGTCTTTAAAGCGAATCACTGAAGCCACCGGGCCGAAGACTTCTTCCTGCATGATCTTCATCGAGTTGCGGTCGCACTCGAACAGCGTCGGCTCGTAGAACCAGCCGTCACCCAGATCCGCCGGACGCTTGCCGCCGGTGCGCAAACGCGCGCCTTCAGCGATGGCATCGGCCACCAGCCCTTCGACCACCGCCAGTTGCTGCGCGGTGGCCATCGGGCCCATTTCGCTGTGGTCTTCCTGCGGGTTGCCGATGCGGATGCGCTGGGCGCGTTCGACCAGGCGGTTGACGAACTCGTCGTAGATTTCGTCCTGCACCAACAAACGTGAGCCGGACACGCAGCTCTGGCCCGAGGCCGCATAGATCCCGGCAATCGCGCCGTTGATCGCGCTGTCCAGATCGGCGTCGGCGAAGATGATGTTCGGCGACTTGCCGCCCAGTTCCAGCGACAGCTTGGCGAAGTTTTCGGCGCTGCTGCGCACCACGTGCCGGGCCGTGGCCGCGCCGCCGGTGAAGGCGATCTTGCGGATCAGCGGATGACGGGTGAGGGCGGCGCCGGTGCTCGGACCGTAACCGGTGACGACGTTGACCACGCCCGGCGGAATTCCGGCTTCGAGGGCCAGACGCGCCAGCTCAAGGATGGTCGCCGAAGCGTGTTCGGACGGCTTGATCACAATGGTGTTGCCGGCGGCGAGGGCCGGGGCCAGTTTGATCGCGGTCAGGTACAGCGGGCTGTTCCACGGAATGATCGCGGCGACCACACCCATCGCTTCGTGCACGGTGTAGGCAAACAGGTCGGGCTTGTCCAGCGGCAGGGTGCCGCCTTCGAGCTTGTCGGCCAAGCCTGCGGTGTAATGGAAGAACTCCGGCAGATAGCCGACCTGACCACGGGTTTCGCGGATCAGTTTGCCGTTGTCGCGGCTTTCCAGCTGCGCCAGTTGTTCCTTGTTGTCCGCGATCAGGTCACCGAGACGCCGCAGCAGTTTGCCGCGGGCGGTGGCGGTGAGGCCGCGCCAGGCCGGGCTGTCGAAAGCCGTCTGCGCCGCTTGCACGGCGCGTTCGACATCGGCTTCACCGGCGTCAGGCAGTTCGGCCCAGGCTTGCGCGCTGGCCGGGTTGAGGCTTTCGAAGGTCTTGCCGGAGAGGGCGTCGACCCATTCTCCGCCGATGCACATCTGGAAGCGTGCGAGTGTCATGCAACGATCCCCTTTATATGGTTTTGTCGGGAGTGTGCGTATTCGAGAAATTCCAGCAGCGTCTGGTTGACCAGGCGCGGCGACTCTACCGGCATCATATGCCGTTGCTCGGGCAGCACCGCAACCTTCGCGCCGGGGATGCGTCGGGCCAGTTGCTCGGCCATTTCCGGGGTGGACCCGGGGTCGAGTTCGCCGGTGGCGATCAGCGTCGGCGCCTGAATACTGCCCAGGTCGTCGGCGCGGTACATGTCCTGGGTCGCGAACAATTCGTAGGTGGTCAGGTAACCCTGCGGATCGTTGCCGGCCAGGGTCTGGCGAATGGCCGCGATCTGCGCCGGGTTGGCCGCCTGATATTCACGGCTGAACCAGCGTGACAGCGCCGCTTCGGCGTTGGCATCCGGCCCGTGTTCAGCCGCCTGCGCGGTCCGGGCGATAACCCCGGCACGCTGTTCTTCGCTGCGGTTGAACACACTGTTGAGCACCACCAGGCTTTGCAGGCGCTCCGGGTAGTGCAGGGCAAACGCCCGCGCCACCAGCCCGCCCATGGAGAAACCGATCACCGCTGCCTGAGGCAGATTCAGGTGATCGAGCAGCTCCAGCAACTGATCGGCATAACCGAGCAGGCCGGTGCCGCTGGCCGGGCGCGGGCTGGCGCCGTGGCCGAGCATGTCGTAGGCGATCACCCGGTATTGGGCAGACAGGCCAACGATCTGGCCGCCCCACATTTCTTTGTTCAGGCCCACGCCGTGGATCAAGACCACGGGCTGGCCTTGGCCGGTCGCCAGGTAACTGGTGCCAGCCGGGGTGAGTTCAGCGGTGAGCCGAATCATGGAGCGCTCCTGCAATGCCTTTTTATTGTGATTACTGGGCTTTTTCGGCGGCCAGTTCTTCCAGATCGATGTAGCGGTTGCCGATGCGCGGGTGCAGACGGCCACCGTCGGCGCAACCGAGCACCACCACGATTTCGTCGGCACGCGGCGCGTCTTCGATCTGCATTTCCAGAGTGATGTAGTGCGAACGCTGGCCTTCGTCGTCCTTGTGCATCATCGGGATCTGAATCGAAGTGCCCGGGCCGCCGCGCTTGTTGGTGAAGCTCAGGTAGCTCTTGGCCTTGACCGCTTCGCGGTAGTGATTGCCGAAGCGCAGGGTGTGGATCACGGCCGAGGCGTGTTCGATTTCGCCGTCGGCGCCGACCACTGCAGCCTTGCCGTAAGCCTCGATCTTCTCCGCACCGCCGATGATGCCCACCAGGCGCTCGACCATCAGCGCGCCGAGGTCGGAGCAGTTGGCGCGGATCTGCGGTTTCAGATCCTCGACGAAGCCGTTGCCGACCCAAGGGTTCTTCATCACCACGGCCAGGCCGACCATGGTCACTGGCTTGTCCGTGGCCTTGCCGCCTTCGATGAAGGTTTCTTCGACATAGCTGACGATCTTGCGAATTTCGAAACTCATGAGCTGCTCCGTAGGGGGATTGAGAGTGTCTGTGCGTCTGATGGTATACCATAATACCGATCGTGCAAGTCCCCCACGCAAGATTTGCCGCATCCATCCGGCGAATGGCGGTGTATTCATCCGCCAGCCCCAATCTCACAAACACCATTGCACCCTGTGGGAGGGGGCTTGCTCCCGAAAGCGGTGGATCAGTCGACATCTTTGGTGTCTGACACATCGCCTTCGGGAGCAAGCCCCCTCCCACAGTGGAAATCACCGCTGACAGGAGGCCCATCCGGTTAACAAAAGATAACGTGGCGCCGATTGTCAGACGTTTCCAAAGCCCGATAGGATGAGCCAGCTTCCCAAGGCGCTCTGGACTGCGGGTTTCACGGCTATGCTTGTGACCTGTCAGTCACCACGAGCACCCTTGCGGCGCCCTAAGGCCGAATGGCCTAACAATAATAAATAGGGGAAGGTCTATGAGTCGTTGCCGCCCGCCGGCGTTTCGCAACACCGCGTTGCTGGCCACAGCACTCACCCTGCTGGGCTGTGCTGCCTTGTCGGCACCCGTGCTGGCCGCTGAAGCGCCAGCCGACGGGGTGTATTCCACCGAATCGGCCAAAGCCGCAAAAAGCCTGATGCTCGATGTCGTCCACGCCGGCACCCGGTTGGTGGCGGTGGGGGATCGCGGGCACATTCTCTATTCCGACGACCAGGGCAAGACCTGGACCCAGGCCAAGGTGCCGACCCGGCAACTGCTGACGGCGGTGTATTTCGTCGACGACAAGCACGGCTGGGCGGTCGGCCACGACGCGCAGATCCTCGCCAGCGAAGACGGCGGCCTGACCTGGAGCAAACAGTTCGAAGACCTCAAGCGCGAAGCACCGCTGCTCGACGTCTGGTTCCAGGACGTTAATCACGGTGTTGCGGTCGGTGCTTACGGTGCATTGCTGGAAACCACCGACGGCGGCAAGAACTGGCAAGACGTCAGCGACCGTCTCGACAACCAGGACCAGTTCCACCTCAACGCCATCGCCGCCGTCAAGGACGCCGGGCTGTTCATCGTCGGCGAGCAGGGCAGCATGTTCCGTTCCCCGGACTGGGGCCAGACCTGGGAAAAGCTCCAGGGCCCGTATCAAGGCTCGCTGTTCGGTGTGATCGGCACCGCACAACCCCAGACTCTTCTGGCGTATGGCCTGCGCGGCAACCTCTATCGCTCCACCGACTTCGGCAGCACCTGGCAGCAGGTTGAACTCAAGGCCGCGCGCGGTGCGCTGGAGTTCGGTCTGTCCGGCGCGACCCTGCTTGCCGACGGCTCGATCGTGATCGTCGGCAACGGCGGCTCGGTCATCAGCAGCAGCGATAACGGCGAAACCTTCAGCGTGTTCAACCGCCCGGACCGCATCTCGCTGTCCTCGGTGACGGCGGCCGGCGACGGTAATCTGATTCTTACAGGGCAGGGCGGCGTGCACACCACGCAGCCAAACGGCGCCGAGATCAATAATAAGAAGGCGGGGCTATGACTTCCTTGAGCAATCATCATCAGGACAAGGCGACGTTCCTCGAACGTCTGATTTTCAACAACCGCCCGGCAGTGATCCTGATCTGCCTGGTGGTCAGCATCTTCCTGTTCTGGCAGGCCACGCTGATCCGGCCGTCCACCAGTTTCGAAAAAATGATTCCGCTCAAGCATCCGTTCATCGAGAAGATGATGGAGCACCGCAACGACCTGGCGAACCTGGGCAACACCGTGCGCATTTCGGTGGAAGCCACCGACGGCGACATCTTCTCCAAGGAGTACATGGAGACCCTGCGCCAGATCAACGACGAGGTGTTCTACATCTCCGGCGTCGACCGTTCCGGCCTCAAGTCGCTGTGGAGCCCGAGCGTACGCTGGACCGAAGTGACCGAAGAAGGCTTTGCCGGTGGTGAAGTGATCCCGCAGAGCTACGACGGCTCGCCGGAAAGCCTCGACATGTTGCGCAACAACGTCCTCAAGTCCGGGCAGGTCGGGCGCCTGGTGGCCAACGACTTCAAGTCGAGTATCGTCGACATCCCGCTGCTGGAGTCCTACCCGGACCCGCAGGACCAGGGCAAGTTGCTGGCGCTGGACTATCGCCAGTTCTCCCATGAACTGGAAGACAAGATCCGCAACAAGTTCGAAGCGCAGAACCCCAACGTCAAGATCCATATTGTCGGTTTCGCCAAGAAGGTCGGTGACCTGATCGACGGTCTGGTGATGGTGGTGATGTTCTTCGGCATCGCCTTCGTCATCACCCTGATCCTGCTGCTGTGGTTCACCAACTGCCTGCGCAGCACCGTCGCGGTGTTGAGCACCACACTGGTGGCGGTGGTCTGGCAGCTCGGGCTGATGCACTTCTTCGGTTTCGGACTCGATCCGTATTCGATGCTGGTGCCGTTCCTGATCTTCGCCATCGGCATTTCCCACGGTGTGCAGAAGATCAACGGTATCGCCCTGCAATCCAGCGAAGCCGATAACGCCCTGACGGCGGCGCGGCGCACTTTCCGGCAATTGTTCCTGCCGGGGATGATCGCGATTCTCGCCGACGCCGTTGGCTTCATCACGCTGCTGATCATCGACATCGGGGTGATCCGCGAACTGGCGATCGGCGCCTCCATCGGCGTGGCGGTGATCGTGTTCACCAACCTGATCCTGCTGCCGGTGGCGATTTCCTATGTCGGCATCAGCAAACGCGCGATTGCCAAGAGCAAGAAGGACGCGAATCGCGAACATCCGTTCTGGCGTTTCCTGTCGAACTTCGCCAGCCCGAAAGTCGCACCGATCTCCATCGCTCTGGCGCTGATCGCTTTCGGCGGCGGCCTCTGGTACAGCCAGAACCTGAAAATCGGCGACCTCGATCAAGGTGCGCCGGAGCTGCGCCCGGACTCGCGCTACAACAAGGACAACAATTTCATCATCAACAACTATTCCACCAGTTCCGATGTGCTGGTGGTGATGGTCAAGACCGCCACCGAAGGCTGCTCGCGCTACGAAGCCATGGCGCCGATCGATGAGCTGATGTGGAAGATGCAGAACACCGAGGGCGTGCAGTCGGCGATCTCGCTGGTGACCGTGTCCAAGCAGATGATCAAGGGCATGAACGAGGGCAACCTGAAATGGGAAACCCTGTCGCGCAACCCGGATGTGCTGAACAACTCGATCGCCCGCGCCGACGGCCTGTACAACAACAGCTGTTCGCTGGCGCCGGTGTTGATCTTCCTCAACGACCACAAGGCCGAAACCCTCGACCGTGCGGTACACGCGGTGCAGGAATTCGCCAAGGCCAACAACAAGGACGGTCTGGAATTCATCCTCGCCGCCGGTAACGCCGGGATCGAAGCGGCCACCAACGAAGTGATCAAACAGGCCGAACTGACCATCCTGATCCTGGTGTACATCTGCGTCGCGGTGATGTGCATGATCACCTTCCGTTCATGGGCGGCGACTCTGTGCATCGTCCTGCCGCTGGTACTGACCTCGGTGCTGGGCAACGCGCTGATGGCGTTCATGGGCATCGGCGTCAAGGTCGCGACCCTGCCGGTGGTGGCGCTGGGTGTGGGGATTGGCGTGGACTACGGGATCTACATCTACAGCCGACTGGAAAGTTTCCTGCGCGCCGGGCTGCCGTTGCAGGAAGCCTATTACCAGACCCTGAAATCCACCGGTAAAGCGGTGCTGTTCACCGGTCTGTGCCTGGCCATCGGCGTGTGTACCTGGATCTTCTCGGCGATCAAGTTCCAGGCCGACATGGGCCTGATGCTGACCTTCATGTTGCTGTGGAACATGTTCGGTGCGCTGTGGCTGCTGCCGGCCCTGGCGAAGTTCCTGATCAAGCCGGAGAAAATGGCGGGGCAGAAAGGAAATTCGTTGTTCTCCCACTGATCCGAATGCCGAAACAACAAAGCCGCAACCCGAGGGTTGCGGCTTTTTTTATCCAGTGAACATCACACAATCCCTTGTAGGAGTGAGCCTGCTCGCGATAGCGGTATATCAGGTAGAGAATCACCGAATGACACACCGCTATCGCGAGCAGGCTCACTCCTACAAGGGGAATTGTGCTGTTTCAGGAGCGTTCGGTGCCGAGCACAGCACTCAACGCACTACGCGCATCATCCAGCTGCACCAGCGTCGCGTGGCGGGCACCTAGCGCATCACGGTTTTCGATGGCGGTAAGAATCGCCTTGTGCCGGGGCAGCGCCAGCTCATGCAAATTCGGTCGCTGGTTGGAATGCTTCAACGCCTCGGCAATCGCCACCGACAACATGTTGCACAGGTTCGCCAACAGATCGTTATGGGTCGCATCGGCGATGCGGCTGTGGAAGTCCAGGTCCGGTTGCAGCAAGGCTTCCGGGGTCGGCGCGGCTTCCATGCGCTGATAGGCTTCGCCGATGGCGGCGATGTCGGCCTCGGTCGCGTGCTGGGCGGCGAGGGCGGCGGCGGCCGGTTCGATGATGCTGCGCACGCTGGTCAGCACATTGAAGAATTCATTCTGCGGGCTGCTTTGCATCAGCCAGTGCAGCACGTCCGGATCGAGCATGTGCCATTCACGTCGGGCCTTGACCACCGTGCCGACACGCGGTTTGGAGTACACCAGTCCCTTGGCCACCAGCACTCGCGTGGCTTCACGCAACACCGGGCGGCTGACCGCGTATTCCTCGCACAACAGCGCTTCGGCGGGCAGTTTGTCGTCGGGCAAAAAACGTCCGGAGACGATCTGCATGCCCAGTTCCTGGACAATGCGCGAGTGCATGCTTTTGCGGTCGGAAGGTTTGCGGTAATCCATGGGGAACGGCGCGATCCTGAGCGATGGAGATGCCGCGCATCATAGCAGGCACGACACTGTATTGAGGCAGACACAGTAGCCAAATGTGGGAGCGGGCTTGCTCGCGAAAGCGGAGTGTCAGCCAAAAATATGGCACTGACACTCCGTCTTCGCGAGCAAGCCCGCTCCCACAGTGGGAATGCATTCCAAGGTAGGGGGTGCCGCAGGCTGCGATCTGTTGCTGTTAATGGGAATGGCGGGGGACTTCAGCACCTCGGCAGCCGACCAGGAAATCAAAGTCACAACCCTGATCCGCCTGCAGCACATGGTCGATGTACAACTGACGATAGCCGCCGACCAGTAGCTGCTGCGGTGGCTGCAGATCCGCCATGCGCGCCGCCAGTTCGGCATCCGGAATGTCCAGATGCAAACGCCCGCTGGCGCAATCCAGCTCGATCCAGTCGCCTTCCTGCACCACCGCCAACGGCCCGCCGGCCGCCGCTTCCGGGGCGACGTGCAACACCACCGTGCCGTACGCGGTGCCGCTCATCCGTGCGTCGGAAATGCGCACCATATCGGTCACGCCCTGCGCCAGCAGTTTGGCCGGCAAGCCCATGTTGCCGACCTCGGCCATGCCCGGATAACCCTTTGGCCCGCAGTTCTTCATCACCAGAATCGAATCTTTATCGACATCCAGTTCCGGATCATTGATCCGCGCCTTGTACATATCGAAGTTTTCAAACACCACCGCGCGACCCCGATGCTGCATCAATTCAGGCGTGGCGGCGGATGGTTTGAGCACCGCACCCAGCGGCGCCAGATTACCGCGCAACACGCAGATACCACCGTCAGCGCGGATCGGATTGTCGAGGGTGCGGATCACTTGGTCTTCGCCGTAGATCGGCGCGTCCTGGGTATTCTCGCCCAGCGTCTTGCCATTCACGGTCAGGGCATTCGGATTGGGGATCAGATTGGCCTCGCCGAGACGGCGCAGCACCGCCGGCAAGCCCCCGGCGTAGTAAAACTCTTCCATCAGGAAACGCCCGGACGGTTGCAGGTCGACGATGGTCGGCATGCCGCGCCCGATGCGCGTCCAGTCGTCCAGATCCAGTTCAACGCCGATGCGCCCGGCGATGGCTTTCAAGTGGATCACCGCGTTGGTCGAACCGCCAATAGCCGCGTTGACCCGAATGGCGTTTTCAAAGGCTTCTTTGGTCAGAATCTTCGACAGTCGCAAGTCTTCGCGCACCATCTCCACCGCGCGCATGCCGGACATGTGCGCCAACACATAACGCCGCGCATCGACTGCCGGAATCGCCGCGTTGTGCGGCAACGACGTGCCCAGTGCTTCGGCCATGCAAGCCATGGTCGACGCGGTGCCCATGGTGTTGCAGGTGCCCGCCGAGCGTGACATGCCGCCCTCGGCCGCGAGGAAATCGTCGATGGTGATAGTGCCGGCCTTGACCTGTTCGCTGAGCTGCCAGACCACCGTGCCGGAGCCGATGTCCTTGCCCTTGTGCTTGCCGTTGAGCATCGGCCCGCCGGTGACGACGATCGCCGGCACATCGCAACTGGCCGCGCCCATCAGCAGCGCCGGAGTGGTTTTGTCGCAGCCGGTCAGCAGCACCACGCCGTCAATCGGGTTGCCGCGAATCGCTTCTTCGACGTCCATGCTCGCCAGGTTGCGAGTGAGCATGGCGGTCGGGCGCAGGTTCGACTCGCCATTGGAGAACACCGGGAATTCCACCGGAAAGCCGCCAGCCTCGATCACCCCGCGTTTGACGTGCTCCGCAATCTGGCGGAAATGCGCGTTGCACGGGGTCAGTTCCGACCAGGTGTTGCAGATGCCGATGATCGGCTTGCCATGAAACTGGTGGTCGGCGATGCCCTGATTCTTCATCCAGCTGCGGTACATGAAGCCGTTCTTGTCGGCCGTGCCAAACCATTGGGCCGAGCGCAGGGTGGGTTTCTTCTCAGACATGATCGGTTCTCTTATTGTAAGACTATTGTTTGCGAGCCATGGCTAAACATAAGCGCAAAATCGCCGCTTTGGAAGTGTTGTTGGGTAATTAGTATTACTATATAGTCGTTTTCGGTGGAGGGATTGACCCTGGCGGTTTTCCGCGAGAGGCGTCCCCCGAGGTTCTATAAAAACAACAATCGGAGACCGATCCCATGAGCCAGGAACTGCGGCTTGTCCGGCGCATCACGCTGAAACTGATTCCCTTCCTGATCCTGCTGTACCTGATCGCCTATGTGGATCGCTCGGCCGTCGGCTTCGCCAAGCTGCACATGGGCGCCGACATCGGCATCGGTGACGCAGCCTATGGCCTCGGTGCCGGGCTGTTTTTCATTGGCTACTTTCTTCTCGAAATCCCCAGCAACCTGATGCTCGAACGCTTCGGTGCGCGGCGCTGGTTTGCGCGGATCATGATCACCTGGGGCGCAATCACCATCGGCATGGCCTTCGTCCAAGGGCCGCACAGTTTCTACGTGATGCGCTTTCTGCTCGGCGCGGCGGAGGCGGGGTTCTTCCCAGGCGTTCTGTACTACATCACCCAATGGTTCCCGGTGCGCCATCGCGGCAAGATTCTCGGCCTGTTCATCCTCTCTCAACCGATCGCGATGATGATCACCGGCCCGGTGTCCGGCGGCTTGCTGGGCATGGACGGCATCCTCGGTCTGCACGGCTGGCAGTGGCTGTTCATCGTCATCGGCACCCCGGCGATCCTCCTGACCTGGCCGGTCTTGCGCTGGCTGCCCGACGGCCCGCAGAACGTGAAGTGGATGGATCAGGCCGAGAAAGACTGGCTGACCGGCGAACTGAAAAAAGATCTTCAGGAATACGGCCAGACCCGTCACGGCAACCCGCTGCATGCGCTCAAAGACAAACGCGTGTTGCTGCTGGCGCTGTTTTACCTGCCGGTGACCCTGAGCATTTATGGCCTCGGCCTGTGGCTGCCGACGCTGATCAAACAGTTCGGCGGCAGCGATCTGGTGACCGGTTTTGTCTCGGCGGTGCCGTACATCTTCGGCATCGTCGGTCTGCTGATCGTGCCGCGCAGTTCCGACCGCATGAATGATCGCTACGGCCACCTCGCGGTGCTCTATGTACTGGGCGCGCTGGGCCTGTTTTTCAGCGCGTGGCTGACCTTGCCGGTGGCGCAATTGGCGGCGCTGTGCCTGGTGGCGTTCGCGCTGTTTTCCTGCACGGCGGTGTTCTGGACCTTGCCGGGGCGGTTCTTTGCCGGCGCGAGTGCAGCGGCGGGGATCGCCCTGATCAACTCGGTGGGCAACCTCGGCGGCTATATCGGGCCGTTCGTGATCGGGGCGTTGAAGGAGTACACCGGGAATCTTGCTTCGGGGTTGTATTTCCTGTCGGGCGTGATGGTGTGCGGATTGATCCTCACAGCCATCGTCTACCGCGTGCTCGAGCGCAAACACGTGCTGCCGGCCGAGCAATTTGCCGCCAGCGCACGCGGTGCCACAAGAACCTGACTGGCCGACACCGACCTTGTGGGAGCGAGCTTGCTCGCGAAGAGGTCGGCACATTCAACATTTGTCGTGACTGTTACACCGCCTTCGCGAGCAAGCTCGCTCCCACAGGAATCAGCGGTGTTTTTGAGGGAATAGGAGAAGAATATGCATCTGGTTCAATTCGAATTGATTAACGGCGAGCGCCGCGTCGGCGTGGTCGACAACGGTCTGATCCGCGAAGTGCAGGACGCCCGCACTGTGCGCGATCTGGCCCTGGCCGCGATCGAGGCCGGCAATACCCTTGAACAGCAAGTTCAGACCCTCGGCCTGGGCATCAGTCATGACTATGCGCAGTTGCTCAAAGACCGGCGCATCCTGCCACCGCTGGACCATCCCGATCCTGCGCACCTGCTGGTCAGCGGCACCGGCCTGACGCATTTGGGCAGCGCTTCGGCCCGGGACAAGATGCATCAACAGGCCGGCGACGAAGCGCAAATGACCGACACCATGCGCATCTTCAAATGGGGAGTGGAGGGCGGCAAACCGGCGGCGGGGCAGGCGGGCGTGCAACCGGAATGGTTTTACAAGGGCGACGGCAGCATTGTCGTGCGTCCGGGCGAGGCCTTCCCGTTGCCGCCGTTTGCCGAGGATGCCGGCGAGGAACCGGAAATGGCCGGGCTCTACGTCATTGGTCACGACGGCAAACCCTGGCGCCTCGGTTTCGCGGTGGGCAACGAGTTCTCCGACCACGTCATGGAGCGCAAGAACTACCTGTACCTGGCCCACTCGAAACTGCGCAGTTGCAGCTACGGCCCGGAACTGCGCACCGGCGAACTGCCGCAGCATCTGGCCGGCACCAGCCGCATCCTGCGTGACGGTGAAGTGCTGTGGCAGAACGAATTCCTCAGCGGCGAAGCCAACATGTGCCACAGCCTCGCCAACCTCGAATACCACCATTTCAAATACCGCCAGTTCCTGCGTCCCGGCGACGTGCACATCCACTTTTTCGGCACCGCGACCCTGTCGTTCGCCGATGGCATCCGCACCCAACCGGGCGACCAGTTTGAAATCAGCCAGGCCGAATTCGGCGCACCGCTGGTCAACGGCATCGCGCCGGCAGCAGCGGCTTTCCAACCGGACAGCATCGGCACCCTTTAAGGAGCTCCCATGACTCAGATTCTCGGTCACAACTACATTGGCGGACAGCGCAGCGCCGCGGGCAACGTCAAACTGCACAGCGTCGACGCGACTACCGGCGAACACCTGCCGTACGATTTCATTCAGGCGACTGAAACCGAAGTCGATGCCGCCGCCAAAGCCGCCGCCGCAGCGTATCCGGCCTATCGCAGCCTCAGCGCTGAACGCCGCGCGCAATTTCTCGACGCGATTGCCGATGAGCTGGATGCGTTGGGTGATGATTTCGTGGCCGTGGTCTGTCGCGAAACCGCGTTGCCGGCGGGGCGGATTCAGGGCGAGCGCGGGCGTACCAGCGGCCAGATGCGCCTGTTCGCCAAAGTCCTGCGGCGCGGTGATTTCTACGGCGCGCGAATCGATCTGCCACTGCCGGATCGCCAGCCGTTACCGCGCCCGGATCTGCGCCAGTACCGCATCGGCCTCGGCCCGGTGGCGGTGTTTGGCGCGAGCAACTTTCCGCTGGCGTTTTCCACTGCCGGTGGCGATACCGCTGCCGCGCTGGCCGCTGGTTGCCCGGTGGTGTTCAAGGCGCACAGCGGACACATGGCAACTGCTGAACTTGTCGCCGATGCGCTGATTCGCGCCGCCGAAAAAACTGCGATGCCCATCGGTGTGTTCAACATGATTTACGGCGGCGGTGTGGGCGAGTGGCTGGTCAAGCATCCGGCGATTCAGGCCGTCGGTTTCACCGGTTCACTCAAGGGCGGTCGGGCACTGTGCGACATGGCGGCGGCGCGGCCGCAACCGATCCCGGTGTTCGCCGAGATGTCGAGCATCAACCCGGTGATCGTTCTGCCGCAAGCCTTGGCTGAGCGTTCGGAGTCCATCGCCCGCGACCTGACCGCCTCGGTGGTGCAGGGCTGTGGTCAGTTCTGCACCAATCCCGGTTTGGTCATTGGTATTCGCTCGCCGCAGTTCAGCGCATTTGTCCAGCAAGTGGCCGGGCTGATCGGCGATCAACCGGCGCAGACCATGCTCAACGTCGGCACGCTTGGCAGCTACGGCAAAGGCTTGCAGAAACTCTTGGCGCATTCCGGGATCGAGCATCTGGCGGGCCAGCCGCAGCAGGGCAATCAGGCGCAGCCGCAATTGTTCAAGGCCGATGTCAGCCTGTTGATCAACAGCGATGAAGTGTTGCAGGAGGAAGTGTTCGGCCCGACCACGGTGATCGTCGAAGTGGCGGACAAGGCCGAGCTCAGCGCGGCACTGCAGGGGCTGCACGGCCAACTGACGGCGACGATGATCGGCGAGCAGACCGACTTCGAGCGCTTCCCGGAGCTGACACCGTTGCTTGAGCAGAAGGTCGGGCGGATCCTGCTCAATGGTTATCCGACCGGGGTCGAGGTGTGTGACTCGATGGTGCATAGCGGGCCGTATCCGGCGACGTCCGACTCGCGCGGCACGTCGGTGGGGACGCTGGCGATCGAGCGCTTCCTGCGTCCGGTGTGCTTCCAGAATTACCCCGACAGTTTGCTGCCGGAACCGCTGAAGAATGGCAATCCGCTGCGCATTCAGCGTCTGGTGGATGGCAAGCCTTCGCGCGACGCCTTCTAACCCACACCGCAAATCCCCTGTAGGAGTGAGCCTGCTCGCGATAGCGGTTTCACATTCGACATCTTGGTTGGATGACACACCGCCATCGCGAGCAGGCTCACTCCTACAAGGGCCGGGCACGACAATGAGCTATCATTGGCCCTTTCCCCCCTAAGAAGGACTGTTTGCCATGACTGCCCAAACCCTTCTCAACGCCCTCGAACACTGCGGCATGGTCGAAATCGATGGCTTGCACGCCTTCGAATTCGCCCTCGATAAAGAAGACAATCTGCACATCGAATGCATGGTTGGAAATAAATCCCTGCATTTCGAATTCACTCCGGCGGAAGTTGAAGCAGCGACGTTTGACGCAGACTTGGAGAGCTGGCTGATCATTGGCTATGCCAGCGACACCAAAACCACCGGCGAGCACCGTCTGGTCTGCGTTGGTGATGTAGTCAGCAGCAGCGATGACGAGGATGAAACTGATGAACATGCGTAAATTCTGGCCGCTGCTGATGGCCGGCAGCGTCGGTGCGATGGGCCTTTCCAGTGCCAGCGCCGAGAACTATCAATTGCTGGTCGGCTCCTACACCGCGGGTACCAGCCAGGGCATCTATCGAATGAATTTCGATAGCGCCACCGGCCAGATTGCCGCCAAGCCGCTGCAAGTGGTGAAGAGCGAAAACCCGTCATGGCTGACCCTGTCCAAAGACCAGCATCGGCTGTTCGTGGTCAATGAAAACGGACCTGGTCAGAAAGACCCGGTCGGTCGCGTCAGCAGCTACTCGATTGATCCGAAGACCCACGCCCTGACCCTGATCAATCAGGTGCAGAGCCTGGGCAACGAGCCGACCCACTCAAGCCTGAGCGGCGACGCCAGCCACCTGTTCGTCAGCAACTATTCGGTGATGGAAGATCCGGGTGGCACCCTCGCGGTGTTGCCGGTCGGTGCCGATGGCAAGCTCAAACCGGTGGTGCAGATGAGCGCGCACCCGGCGAGCCGGGTCAACCCCGAGCGTCAGGCGTCGAACCACGTGCACTCGACCGTTTCCTCACCGGATGGCCGCTACGTGTTCTCCAACGACCTCGGTGCGGACAAGGTCTTCATCTACAAATTTGACCCGAAGGCCAACCCGGACCTGCCGCTGACTCCGGCAAAAACCGCTTCGATTGCCTTGCCGGCCGGCAGCGGCCCGCGTCATTTGCTGTTCAGTGCTGACGGCAAACATGCCTGGCTGACCATGGAAATGAGCGCACAGGTGGCGGTGTTCGACTACAACGACGGCGTGCTGACCCAGACGCAACTGGTCGATCTGGCTGCCGGCCAACCGACTTCGGACAAGGCCGGTGCGGCGCTGCATGCCTCGGCGGATGGCAAGTTCCTCTACGTCAGCAACCGTGGCACGGCCAATCAGTTGGTGGTGTTCAGCATCGACCCGGCGACCGGTCAGCTCAAGGAGCTGCAAAAACGCTCGGTGGAAGGTGATCACCCGCGTGAGTTCAGCCTCGATCCGAGTGGCAAATTCCTGCTGATCGCCAACCAGAAGAGCAACGAAATTGTTGTCGTCGAGCGCGATGCCAAGACCGGTCTGCTTGGCAAAACCGTGCAAAAACTACCGATGGACGCCCCGAGCGACCTGAAGTTTCTAGTGCGACAATAAGCCACAGGCCCCGGTTTATGGGGCCTGTCTCTTTGTATTAATCGCGCTGATATCCGGTAATGCTACAAAGCATTTCAAGCGATCAACCCTCGAGCGTTAAGTTTGCTTCACGGCCCAACCGGGCAAAGCAAGCCAACCGAACACGAGGGTTACCGCCATGAACTTCAATCTCTTCTCCGTTATCGCCGCTTCCGCCATCTCTGCCACCGTTGCATTGCCAGCCAGTGCCAACGCTGAAGTCAGCAGCAAAAAATCCCACACCCAGAGCTACACCCAGAAATACCTGCAACAGAGCGCCAACTTCTACGCTGCGCTGGATCACAAAGCCCAACACTGAAATGCCCGCTTCGAACAACTCCCTGTAGGAGCTGCCGAAGGCTGCGATCTTTTGATCTTGAAAGTCAAAAGATCGCAGCCTTCGGCAGCTCCTACACGTATGCGTGATCGAAAAATCTGCGCTCGATAGGTTTTCTCCAACACCGAGATAGAACGCCTAAATAATCAACCAAGCTGATGGTTACTATGGGAAACCCTGAGTGGTTACCGCGGCTTTTTTGATCGATCCTGACGGCACTGAAACATGCCCACGGAGAACATCATGGCCAGTTCAATCATCACCTCAGCCAAGCGCGGCGCTTACCTGGCCATCGGTCTTTACCTGGCCCTGGTGCTGTTCGTCAGCATCGCCGCGCAAACCCAACACAGCTTCGACGCACCGATCGAAGTCGCACACCCCGGCATCCAGTTCGAACACCGCGCAGACGTGCTGGTTGATCGTGCTGAACTCGCAGGAGTGGGCGGAGCATGAAAGGTTACAGACTCTGGGTCATCGCCGGATTGGCACTGATGACCAATGGCGCCGCGTTACTCGGCTTCGGTCAAGGCTCGGTCGGCGCGCTGGCTCGGGCCATAGAGGCCAATCACAGCATTGCTCACAACATCGAACGGGCAAATACCCTGGGGCTGATGGCCGGCAACCCACCGGTAAAAGTCTCGGCCGATTTTCTCGGCCCCTTCGAAGTGGATTGCATGGCACTCGGCATGTGCAACGCACTCGCCTAGACAACACGAACCACTGTGGCGAGGGAGCTTGCTCCCGCTGGGTTGCGAAGCAGCCCCAAATGCGGCGATCGCCTATTTCTGATGATCCGTGTTGAATGGTTTTGCGACTGCTGCGCAGCCGAGCGGGAGCAAGCTCCCTCGCCACAGGTGCTGTGTGAAGCGGGCGTCGGGGTTACTTCTTCATGATCGCCGTAAACAGCTCGGACTCAAGAAAACCCTGCAACCACGCCTGCAATCGCACATAAGGCGTCTGCGCAAACCACTCGCGATCCACATGCGCAAACTGCCGAACGAACGGCAGCAACGCGATATCCGCAAGACACGGATGATCACTCAGCAAATAATCCCGACCTTCAAGCAACCCATCCAGCCTCTGCAAAAACAACGCGCCCTCAGCCCGATAAACCTCCATCGGCTGCTCGGGATAGCGCTCGGCGTATTTGTAGCGATTCAGATGCAGCTTGAATGCCTGATCGTTGGCTTCGATCAACTCGGCAATCCGTGAATCACCGCCAAGCAACCAGTTGTCAGGATCATTCTGTGCCAACGCCCAGCGCATGATCTCCAGGCTCTCATCGACCACCCGACCCGCCGCATCCAGCACCGGCACCGTGCCTTTGGGCGAGATCGCCAGCATCTCGGCCGGTTTGGCCTTGAGGCTGACTTCGACGATCTCCACCGGTACGCCCGAATAACGCAGAGCCATTCGCGCGCGCATCGCGTAAGGGCAGCGGCGGAACGAATACAGCGTGTTCATTTCACCTCCAGCGTGCTCAAACCGTTGCCTTGGCGTTGTACCTGAATCTGCACCGGAATCCGTTCGTGCATTTCCTGGACGTGGGAAATCACCGCGACCTTGCGCCCCTGCGCCTGCAAGCCGTCGAGTGCATCCATGGCCAGTTGCAGCGACTCCGGATCGAGGCTGCCGAAGCCTTCGTCGATGAACAGCGATTCGATCTTCAGCGTGCTCGACGCCATCGATGCCAGGCCCAGTGCAAGGGCCAGCGACACCAGGAAGGTTTCGCCGCCGGACAGCGAATGCACCGAGCGCAGTTCGTCGCCCATCTCGGTGTCCATCACCAGCAGGCCGAGCATGCTGCCGCCGCGTTTCAGGCGATAGCGTTTGACCAGTTGGCGCAACTGCACGTTGGCGTGATGCACCAGCAAGTCGAGGTTGTAGGCCTGGGCGATCTTGCGGAAGGTGTCGCCGGTGGCCGAGCCGATCAAGGCATTGAGTCGCGCCCAGCGCTGGTACTCGGCATAGGCGTCGGCAATCTGCTGCGCGAGTGCCTGATTGGCGTTTTGCCGGCGCTGATCTTCGGCCTGTTCGGCGCGCAGTTCGGCGCACTGTTGCTCGCTGAGATTGAACTGGTTCTGCAGATCGGCGAGGGCGCTGGCGAGTTGTTCGGCATCGAGGTTGCCGTTGTGCTGCGCCTGATGATCGGCCAGACGCTGATCACGTTCCTGCAGCAGCACCTTGGCCTGTTCGATGGCTTTTTCGTTGTGCTGCAAGCGCTGGCGCAATTCGCTGAGCTGCGTGTCATCGACCCGCAGCAAGTCTTCGAGACCACCGTCATCCAGCTCCGGATGACGGCCGCGCCAGTCGGCAATCTTCTGTGTCAGCTCATTGTCTTCGTTTTGCAGTGCCTGCAAGCGTTCCTGCTGCGCCTTGAGTTCGGCGCCAATCTGCACCCGTTGCGTGCGCACGTTCTGCAGTTCCGCAGCCGTGCTGGTCTCGGCGTTGCGCGCCTGCTCCACGGCCTGCTCCAGTTGCTGCTGCCAGTGCTCGGCGCTGTTGTGTTCACCCAGCAGCTGCGCGAGTTGCGCCTGACAGGCCTGTTGCTGTGCGGCCAGTTCGCTGAACTGCTGCTCGGCGCTTTGCAACTGCTGGACGCGGCTGTGCTGGCGATCCTGTTCTTTCTCCAGGGTCTGCTGGCGTTGTTGCTGTTCCGCCAACTCTTCCTTTTGCTGCTCGACATGCGCCAGACGCTCGGCAATCTGCCGATCCAGCTGCATGAAGGTCGCCGCCGGCTCGACGCGCAAGGCTTCGAGTGTGTCGGCCGGCAGCAGGCTGGCGAACGCGGTGAGCTCTTCGTCGAGACGCTGACGGTCGCTGCTCAGTTCGCGCTGTTGGTTGCTCAGGTGCTGCGCCGCTTGCTGATGCGCGGTTTCGGCGTTGCGCAGTTGCTGGGTCAGGCGCGCAGCATCCTGTTGCAGGGTGAGCAGGGCGCTCTGGCGTTGTTCGTCCTGGGTGATGCTCTGGTTCAGCTGATCGGTTTGCCGGGTCAGCCAGGCGTCACGCTTGTCGGCATCCTGATTCAGCAACTGAGGGGCCAGCGGATGCGCCTCCAGACTCGGCGCCAGTGCCTGAAGCTGGGCGGTCAATTGCTCCTGCTGTTGCAACAGCTCTTTCTGTCGGGCGATCACGCCACCGACTTCGGCGCGCAGCTCGGTGAGTTTTTCCTTGAGCTGATCCACCGCTTGCTGCGCGCTGGCCTGCTCGGACTCATCGTGACGGCCGAGGCTTTGCAGCAGCGCTTCCGGCTGATGATACGGATGCTCGTTGCTGCCGCAGACCGGGCAGGGCTGGTCGTCCTGCAACTGCGCGCGCAACTCTTCGACACTGGCACTGCGCGCCAGACGCTGGCGCTCGAGCAGTTCACGGGTGACGCTGAGGGTTTGCTCGGCGATGGTCAGTTCGGCTTTGCTTTTCACCCCATCCTGGGTCAGGCGTTCGCGTTCCTGCTGCGCGTCGAGCAGGCGCTGTTGCAGCTCGGCGCCGCGTTTTTCCAGCTCCTGCTGACTGGCCCACAGCCGCGTCAGGTCTTCGATGGCGCGCAGCTGTTTACGGTTGTCCTGCAACAGAGTGCCGAGGATGCCGATCTGCTCGGCGACCGCATCCGGCTCGGCGCCGGCCTCCTTGAACAGCACTTCCAGTTGCTGCTTTTGCGTGGCCAGCGCTTCGGCGCATTGGCTTGCATTCTGTTCGAGGGTCGCCAGTTCGGCTTGCCCTTTGTTCAGTCGATTACCGATCAGCATCAACTGTTGCAGGCGATCGCGGTAGGCATTCCATGCATCGCTAAGCGGTGCCAGATGAGCGCTTTGTTCGAGCTCGGCGGCCATTTTTTGCAGGCGTTCAGCAACTTCAGTCTGTTTTTCCTGCAAGGCTTGAATGGCGCTCTGGCCTTGCGTGCAGGCCTGCTCGGCGGCTTGCCGGGCGTCGGCGCTGAGGGCGGTGTCTTTGGCGAGGCGGGCGAGGGTGCTTTGCTCTTCAAAAGCCTGACGCAGCAGCGGGGCGCTTTCGCTGTGCCGTTGCTGCGCTTCGGTCAGGGCGATTTTTGCCGCATCGAGTGCCTGCTCCAGTTGCGTCTGACGCTCATTGAGTTCGCTGTGCTGGTGGGTATGCGCGGCAATTTGTGCGGCCAGCGGCGTCAGCTGCGCATCGAGTTCAGTCTTGCGCGCGAATTGGTGCCGTTGCGGGGCAAGTTGTTCCAGGCGCGTCAGCTTCAGGCGCTCGCCGGCCAGGCTTTCCCACTGTTGCTGCGCACTGTGCAGTTGTTCGGCAGCCGCTTGCTGCGCGTCCTGCAACTGGCGCAAATCCTTGAGCCAGCTGTGCTGTTGTTCCAGTTGCTTGAGTTGTGCCTGCTGCAATTTCAACTGTTGCTGGGCCGCGTTGAAACGCTCATCCAGTTCGGCCCGGGCTTCGGGGGCCAGCGGGGTGACGCCCGTGGCTTGATCCTGCAGCAGCTTGTGCGCTTCGCGGGCCTCTTTGGTCTTGTCGAACGCGCGGCGGCCAAGGCGGGTGTAGAGCGCGGTGTCGGTGAGTTTTTCCAGCAGTTCGCTGCGGTCGTTGTCGTCGGCCTTGAGAAACGCACTGAACTCGCTCTGAGCCAGCAGCACGGCGCGGGTGAACTGTTCGAAGTTCAGACCGAGTGCGGCTTCGAGTTGGGTCTTGTACTCGCCTTTCTGGCTGGCGAGCAGTTGATCCTGATCGATGTCACGCAGGCTCTGACGGCTGGCCTGCAACTTGCCGCCAGCCTTTTCCCGGGCGCGGTTGGCTTCCCAGCGTGCACGGTAACGGCGGCCGTCGACGCCAACAAAATCCACCTCGGCATACCCTTCGCCGGTGCCGCGCCGCAGCAAGGTGCGCGGGTCGCCGGTGGCGATTTCACCGTCAGCGTCCGGCACCTTGGCATCGCGACCGGTGTTGTTCAGGCGCGGGACCGCACCGAACAGCGCCAGGCACAGCGCGTCGAGCAGGGTACTTTTCCCGGCGCCGGTCGGCCCGGTGATCGCGAACAGCCCGGCACTGGCCAGCGGTTCGGCGGTGAAATCAATCTCGAACGGCCCGGCCAGCGAGGCGAGGTTCTTCAAGCGAATGGCGAGAATCTTCATGGCTGCTCGCCCTCCAGTTGCACGTCTTGCAGCAGTTCGGCGAAGTCCTTGAGCGTCTGTTCATCGACCTCGTTGCCGTAATTGTCGAGCCAGGCGCGACTGAACAGTTCCTGCGGGGTGAGTTGATCGAGTTCGATCAATGCGCTGCCTTCTTCGGCACCGTCAGCACCGCGATTGCCGGCGTATTCGGCGGCAATCCGCACCAGGCGCACGGCCTTGCCTTGCAGGGCGTTTTCCACTTGATGGCGCAGATCCGGCTGTGGCTCGTCGAGGGTCACGCGCACTTCCAGCCATGGCTGGCGCTGGGTTTCAGCAAGCAGATCGATGTTCGGCAGGTCAGCCAGTTGCAGCAGAATCTCCGCCAGCGGCGCCGGGCCGATGCGTTGCAGGTTAACCGAGCGCGGGATCAGTTTCGGCTCAACGCTGACCAGCGTTTCGCCGTCGAGGATGACGTCGAGAATCTGGTGCTGATAACCGATCTCCGAGAACGACAACGGAATCGGCGAGCCGCTGTAGCGAATGCGCTCTTCACCGTTGACCTTCTGCGGCTTGTGCAAATGACCGAGGGCGACGTAGCTGATGCTCGGCCCGAACAAACTGGCGGGCAGCGCTTCGGCGTTACCGATGATCAGGCTGCGCTCGGAGTCTTCCGAAACCGAACCTCCGGCCATGTGCGCGTGGCTGATGGCGACCAAGGCCTGACCCGGTTGGCGCTTGGCATTCGCCGCTTCGATCAGCCATTCATGCACCTGACCGATGCCACGCAAATAATTGTCGCCCAGATGCGCTCCAGTCACTTCCGCCGGACGCAGGAACGGCAGCGCCAGGCACCACGCGGCGATCTCGCCTTGGGCATTCGGCAGCGGCAGCAGCAGACGTTCGGCGTCGAGCTGGCCGTCATCCAGCCACAACACCCGACCCAGCGCATGGGTGCGCAAACGGCGCATCAACGGCGCCGGCAGCTCGATGCGCGAGCCGGAATCGTGGTTGCCGGCGATCATCACGATGGTCAGCAACGGTTGCTGCTCGTGTGCGCTGACGATGAAGTCGTAGAGGCGTTCCTGGGCTTTGACCGGCGGATTGACCGTGTCAAAGATGTCCCCGGCAATCAGCAGCACATCCGGCTGCGCGAGTTGCAGTTGGCGCAGCAGCCATTCGAGAAAGCACGCATGCTCGAAATCGCGCTCCTGGCCATGCAGGTTTTGCCCAAGGTGCCAGTCGGAGGTGTGGAACAGACGCAAGGTGGACTCCGCTACAGAAATAGGTGATGGCCGCGGGGGAAATGATGGGCGGCTAAAGAGGGGGGAGTTTACTGGCAAACGGGCGGGCTTGCCCAAAGGCTTGAAAAGATCAAAAGATCGCGGCCCCCGAGCCTGAGGCAGCCTCTGCACAAGTCATGCAGGAGCCGCCGCAGGTTGCGATCTTTTTGCTTTTTCTTGGGCAAGCCGTTTGCCGTCCGTCGCTACTGTCAGATCTGACAGTAGGCAGCCACCAGCACCGAGTGGTGGGATTACCGCTGTCGCCAGGCTGTCAGGCCGGGTTGTCTGCCACTCACGGAGTTGCTTGCATGGAAACGAAATCAACATCTGAAGCCACGAATTCTGATCCTGATATCGACGCACTCAGGCCCATGTCCATCAGTAACCTTGCGACCCCCGTGGAGGGCTACGACGGTGGTTTGGGGGTGGCCGGTGTGGAAGGGGGCGTGCATTTTCGGGTGAACCCCTGGCTGCACATGGATGAGGGCGACAAGATCGGGGTTCATTGGGGCGACAGGACGGTGCCGGTCTGGACTAAAACCATCGAACTCGAGGATAAAGACCAAACCGTCAAAGGGGTCATCGACGAGGGGCACGTCCGCAGGGGGGATGCCTATCCCGTGTTCTACAGTGTGACCCGCGCGAACCAGTTCCCCGAGGAGTCGCCGCTTCAGAGGGTTCTGGTCAAACTTGATCGCCCGGGCGGTTTCGATGACGACTTTTCCACGCCCGGCAACCAGAACCTGCGCTACAGCATTCCTCAGAGCATCATCGACAATGGCGTCGGCCCCGAAGAAGCAGCGGCGGGAGTACCGATCACGATCCTGCCGTACCCCTTCATGCGCATCAACGACCGTGTGAAAGTGGCATGGGGCAGTGTGGAGATAACCGTCAAGGTTGAGCAAAGACACATCGACGACCCTGTGCGTAACCCGCTGATCGTGACCTTCGAAAAGAGACTGATCGAGCAGGCAGGTGATAGCGCCGGGGTGATCGTGGTGTACCAGGTGATCGATGAGTGTGGCAATTATCCGGATCCACGGTCACCGTGGTCGGAGGAAACCCGCATCTTGGTGGATCTGAAGGAAAGTCGTCTGGATGCACCTATCGTGCTGGAGGCCGATCCTGTCAGCAATGTCATCGATCTCGACGAGTTGCAAGATGACGACGTGACCGCTCTGGTCAATACCCCCGCTAGCGTCTTCAAGTTGCAGGACATTGTCGCATTGACCTGGCTAGGCACTAACGCCGAGGGCGCGCCAATCAATCATGGCCCGCTGGAGTTGCCGGTGACGCGAGTCGGCGTTGCGCTGACGTTCACTGTCCCGAACGACAAGGTGTGGGCCATCGCCAAAGGCCGGGCCAGTGTGTCTTACATACTCAAGCGAACAGGCGAGGCTGATCGGCCGTCGAAGAGCGTCGGTATCACGGTAGAGGGAGAGACCCTCCGTCTTCCGGCTCCTACGGTGGATGAAGCCCCCGCCGGTACGCTGGACCCGGACGAGCATTGGGCCACCGTGCGCATGCCATGGTTTGCCGGACGTGCCTCCACAGACCTGCTGACACTGATCTGGGAAGCCGCACGCCCCGGTGGAGGCACCGTGTATTACGAAGACCCGCGTCCGGTCGGCGATGTACCGGATAACGAGCCAGTGCTACGCAACGTCTCGAACACGGTGATCCAGCGTTTCGACGGGTTGAAGGTCTCGGTGTTCTATACCGTTGCCAATGATGATGAGGCGACACTCAACGTGCGTGAGTCTTTGCCGTTCGAGATGCAGGTCGGGGAGGTGGTCCCCCTGCTCGACGGACCGTGGGTGGACGAAGCGCGCCGCGAAACGTCTTCGATCGATCCGGAGGACGTGCCGCCGCTGGGTTGCAAGTTGATTGTGCCGTACCTGGAGACGCTGCCCGGCGACGTGGTGCATTATCGCTGGCGCGGTTCGAACAGTGATGGCAGCACCAGAGGTTCGATACCGCTGACGTCGCAAACCGCTGGCAAGGAAGTGCCTTTCACAGTGGCCAGACAATACGTGAGCAATAACCTCAATCACCTGGTCGTCATCGATTACTTCATCGTGCGAGGCGGCAAAACCCTGGCGTACTCGTTTCCCCTGACATTGCGAGTCCTCTCTGCTCATCTGGATCTTGATCCACCAACCGTCGATGGCGCGCGCGGCGGCCAGATCGACGCCAGTGCGGTACCCGGTGTCGGCGCAACCGTAAGACTTGTAGCAGCCTACGGTCTGAAGGTAGGTGACAGCGGTGAGATTCGCTGGATCGGAGCGCCCGGAGGCGGTACCGCCACTGTACCGTTCCAGGTGCAGGCCGGAGAGGCAGGGCGCGACAAGCTCGTGACCGTACCGAGGTCGGTGGTGCTGGAAAACGTCGGGCGGGAAATATCCTTGGATTGCACGGTACTGCGTCAGGTCGGAGGGCGGCATAATTCGCGCGTGGCCGTTTACGACGTGCTCGCCTCCAAAGGCTCTGGACGGTTGCTGGTGATGGGCGCGCGGTCGCGTGGCGATTACCAGATCTATGCTGGCGGGACTTTGTGGCTGACCGCACTGGATGCGACTACCCGGCAGCCGATCAATGCCTCGTGGCGTTACAACGGCGAAGCGGACGAGATCAGCGGCACGACGTTCCGTGATACCCGGCCGGACCGGCTGCTGCATGTGCGGATCAGTGATGATCAGGTGACGATCAATCCGATGAACTTGTGTGGGAACGGTAACCTTATATCCATCCCGCTATTAAATCACGCGGCCTTTGCGGCGCGAACGGAGCGCGGAAACCTTGTGGCATGGGGCAATCCTGGTCGTGGTGGAGATTTGGGGGATTCGTTACCTTCAATTACTGATGCCATATCGCTGAGTGCCTGTGGTTACGCTTTTGCTGCATGTCAGGCCAGTGGCGGTGTGGTGGCTTGGGGGCTGAGTGGGAATGGAGGAGACGTACCTGAATCCATTCGTCTTATGGGGGATATCGTGGCGGTCAGCGGCAACGGTTATGCGTTTGTTGCGTTGCGTCGCAACGGTAGTCTGGCGGCGTGGGGAAATCTTGAATTTGGCGCAACACTCCCAGAGCCGATAGCTGCATTGAGGGACGTTGTCAAAGTGATTGGCAACCTCCGCAGCTTTGCCGCGCTTCGGGCTGATGGTTCGGTAGTCGCTTGGGGGAACCAAGATTGGGGAGGTAAGGTACCGGAGTCCATCGAAGTATTGACTGGCATTGTCGATATAGTCGCTAACGCTTACACCTTTGCTGCCCTGTGCGCCAATGGCGCGGTAGTTGCGTGGGGATACCACGTGACTGGGGGAATCGTGCCTGCCGAGATTGAAGTGCTTACAGGCATTGTTGAACTGCGCGGAACCGAAAGAGCCTTTGCCGCGCGATGCAGCAATGGAAGCGTTGTAGCTTGGGGAGATAGCGCATATGGCGCAAGCGTTCCTGCGCCGATTGCAGAACGGATTGATATCCGCACGGTGACGGGTATCAGTAATTCATTTGTCGCACTGCTTGACAGCGGGCATCTAGTAGGTTGGCCTCAGGCAATTCCTGCGCCGATTGACGCATTACCTGACGTCGTACAGGTTGTATGCGCAAGGACTGCTTTTGCCGCATTGCGCGCCAACGGCACTGTTGTAGCCTGGGGGGCTGCTGATCGGGGTGGTCAAATTCCGGACGCCATTGCGGCCAGATTGGTCAATGTCCGTGCCATTTATGGCAACACCCATGCCTTCGCCGCACTCACCTCCAGCGGAGAAGTAGTGACCTGGGGCAGTGGGCCGGCCGGCGGCAACAGCGATGCCGTCGCCGACCAGCTCAACGGCAAAGTTTTCTACGAAGCCACAGCGTTATCCCGTGGTCTGGGAATACGTGAGGAACGCCTGGCGGCAGTGGAAACCGAGGCAGCAGAAAGTGACGTGAACACGACGGGATAATTGCCCGAAAGCCTGAAAGATCGCAGCCTGCGGCGGCTCCTGCAAGAATCAAGTGCAGGAGCCGTCGCAGGCTGCGATCTTTTTGCTTTTTACTTCGGGTAGAGCGGCGGCAACCCACTGTCACCCACCGGATCCTGCACCCGCTCCGCCGCCGGAATGGTGCGGATTGCCCGCCACAGATCTTCGCCTTGCCAATGCTGCCCCGTCTCGCTGTACAGCGCACCATTCAGGCCATCCAGCGCATCCGACAACGGCACAAACCGCGCCGCCATATCGGCAAGGGTCTCCGGCTGCTGCCGCGCCCATGCATCCAGTGCCTGACGTGTCGCTTGCGGATCGTTGGCTTGACTCGCACGCTTGATGTCGTCCAGCAATGTGCGCGGGCTTGGGCCGGTTTGTGCGGCGCGGTGCACCGCCGGTTGCCAGCGCGCACGCCACCACAGGCCGAAGCCGAGCAGGGTGGTGCAGGCGAGGATCAGGGTGCTGAGTTTCCACCACCACAGCACATCGTTATCGACGACGCTCGGTTGCAGATTGCCGGCCGGGGTGTCGACCTGCAGGCTCGGGTTGTTCGCCACTTGCAGGGTGCGCGCCGGCAGGCTGGTGTGTTCCAGATGATCTTCGAAGGTGTTCCACCAGATCACGTCGACGCTCGGCAACTCGATCGCACCGCTGCGGCTGGGCACCAGCGCTTCGCGTTCTTCACGGCTGCCGATCAGGCCGCGCTCGCCGCTCTGGTTGCTCAGCACCGGTTGATCCGGGTAACGGCGCAGGCCGTTGGCGTCGGTGGCGGGCAGGGCCGGCAGTTGCGAACTGGCCAGACCTTCGGCTTTCAGGGTCAGGCTGCGGGTCAGCGAGTCGCCGACCTGAGTGTGATCCGGCTCCGGGTTCCAGCTTTCGCTCAGACTCAGGCTGCGGGCGGGCAGCCAGGGTGCGTCGGCCGGGTAAGTCAGCGGTTTTGGTTTGACCGTCAGCGGAATCTCCGAGGAACTGACGCGCAGCAGCTTGCCCGGTTTCGGGCCTTGCGCGGTCGCGTCCTGGGCGGGCTGGGTATCGACCAGCGTGGCACTGAACGTCTGCGGGGCGATGGTCAGCAAACCGCTGTGCTGCGGATAGATCGCGTAGCGCATCTCGATCACGCCATGACGCACGCCGTTGATGTCTTTCTCGTAGGTGCGCGTGTCGCCCAACTGCTCGATACGCGCGTCGGCAATCTGCAACGGGGTCAGGCTGCTGTCGTCGTACAGCGACACCGAGTGATAGATGCGCAGGGTCAGGATCGCTTGCGCCTGCACATACACGCTGGACTGGTCGAGGCTGGCCTCGATGAACACCGGATCCGGATTGTTTTTCTCTTCGCGGGTATCGCTCTCGACCACTTGCACGGTGATCGGCTGGCTCTGCACCTCACCCAGTTGCAGCGGCGGAATCGTCACGCTGCCGTTCTCTTTCGGCAGCAGGGTGATGATCCAGCGCGTGGTCGCACGGTTGTCGCCATTGAGGGTGTTCAACTGGTTGACCTGGCGCGTGCCACGCACCTCGAACAACGGTTCCAGCGGCGTCAGGTCGGGCTTGCCGAACTGCGTGACATCGTTGGTTTCGAGGGTGAGTTCGACCGTCTCGCCGGTGTTCAGGCGACTGCGATCCACGCTGGCCGTCAGCTCGGCCGCCTGGGCGGTGGCCATGCAGATCAGCAGGGGCAGCAAGAGAGCGGTGAAGCGGGTCATCGAGTTTTTCCCTGATCCTGATGTTGTTGCTGTTCGTACCAGAATTTGCGTCGCAGCAATTCCCCCGGGTTGTCCGGAATCTTGCCCAGCCATTGTTCCAGTGCCTGACGCTGTTCGCCTTCGAGGGTGTCCTCGCCGGGTTGCAGGATCGGCGCAGTATTCGGTGATTCATCCGGCGGGTTGCCCGGCACTTCGTTGGGTCCCGGTTGCGGTGGTGTGGTCGGCGGCGGTTCGTTGGCCGACTCGCCGGGCTGGGCCTCGCTTGTGGTGTCACTGTTGACCGCCGGTGGCGGCGCGGTCGCTGGCGGTGGTTCATCGCCGGGTACGTTCGGCTGGGCCGTTTGCAGCTGCGGCTCGGCCGGCGGCGGGGTGTTCTTCTGCTTGAGCAGGTTTTCCACCAGAGCCTTGTTGGTCAGCGCCGGACGCAAGTCCGGTTGCAGTTCCAGCGCTTGTTCGTAGGCGTCGATGGCCGCTTCCAACTCGCCACTTTTCGCCAGGGCGTTGCCACGATTGTAGTGGGCGCGGGCATCGCTGCCTTCGGCGAAACGCTGAGCGGCGCCACTGTAATCGCCGGCCTCGTACAACGCCAGCCCTTGCCACTGGTGATCTTCGAAGTGCTCGGCGGCTTCGGCCGGGCGCTTCTGCTTGAGCAGGTGCAGGCCCTGTTGGTCAGGGCGCAGCCACAGGTCTTCGAAATCGAAAGCGTAGCTCGGCTGGGGCAGACAAAACAGCAATGGCAGACAGAACAACCAGCCACGGCGTCCGGCGCAAGCGGCCAGCAGCAACAGTGGCAACAACAGCCAGTAACCCTGATCGGCCCAAGTGTCGAGGCGCACGGTCTGGCCATCGTTGCGCAGACTGCGCGGGCCATCAAGCAGGCCGAGGGCGCGCAAATCGCTCTCGTCCAGACGCGCGCTGTGGTAGTCGCCGCCGACGCTGGCGAGGAATGCGCCGAGGCTCGGGCTGTCGAGTTGCGGCACGCGGATCGCGCCTTGTTCATCCTTGAGGAAACTGCCGTCCTCCTGAGCAATCGGTGCGCCTTCAGCGGTGCCGATGCCGAGCATCAGCAGTTGCGCCGATTGTTTGCCGAGGGCGCGGCGGATGCCTTGGCGTTCTTCTTCGCTCAGCGACGAGCCGATCAGCAGAATCCGCCCCTGCCCGAGGGCGCCTTGCTTGAGCAATGTCAGCGCCTTGATGACCCCGAGGTCAGCGCGGTTGCCGCTTTCCGGCATCAACGACGGCTTGAGAGCGTCGAGCAGATTGCGACTGGTCGCCAGGTCATCCGACAGCGGCACCAGCGTGTGCGCACTGCCGGCGTAGACGACGATCGCGGTCTGCGCATCGCTGCGTGCCTGCAACAGGTCGAACAGTTTGCGCCGGGCCTGTTCCAGTCGCGTTGGCGGTGAGTCGGTGGCGAGCATTTCCGGGGTCAGCTCCAGCACGACAACCAGCGGGTCGGCAGGCTTCTGACTGGTCTGTTCGACCCGCTCCCAGCTCGGTCCGAGCAGGGCGACGATGGTCAGCAGCCACGCCACGCCAAGGGCGACCCACGGCAGCTTACTGTCGCGCCCATTGCCACCGCTGAGCAGCGTCGAGTGGAACGCCGGCGGCAGAATCATCTGCCAACGCCCGGCGCGTTTCTGTCGGTGCCAGAGTTGCCAGAGCAACCAGCCCAGCAGCGGCAGGAGTAGCAGCCACCAGGGGCGGAACCAGTGCGGCCAGAGCGCGATCATCGGCGCCTCCGCAGACGCAAACGCTTGAGGCGTTCGCGCCAGTCAGGCAGCGGACTTTGCAGATACAGCTCCTTGGTGAACAGGCGTTGCAACGGGTTGTCCGGCCACAACTCACGGGCGACCAGCAGCAGGCTCAACAGTAACGCCAACGCCAGCGGCCACTGATACAAGGCTTGCGCGGGGCGCGCCTGGGTCGGTTGCTGAGTGACCGGTTCGAGCTGGTCGAGGGTGTTCTTGATCGCTTGCAGCTCTTTACCATCGCGGGCACGAAAATACTGACCGCCGGTGGCCTGGGCGATTGCTTTGAGCGCCGGCTCATCGAGATCCAGGCTCGGATTGACCCCAAGCAGGCCGGTGCTGCCGCTGGCTTCAGGGTCGGCACCGATGCCGATCGGATAGATCTTTACGCCTTCGCTGGCAGCCAGTTTTGCCGCGGTCAGAGGATCGATTTCGCCGCCGTTGTTGGCGCCGTCGGTCACCAGGATCAACACTCGGCTCTGTGCCGGACGCATGCGCAGGCGTTTCAGCGCCAGACCGATAGCGTCGCCGATGGCGGTGTTTTTGCCGGCGATGCCGATACGCGCTTCATCGAGCCAGACGCGCACGGTGTGGCGGTCGAAGGTCAGCGGCGCTTGCAGGTACGCCTGACTGCCAAACAGGATCAGACCGACACGGTCACCGTCGCGGCTTTCAAGAAAGTCGCCGAGCAGATGCTGGACCAGCGTCAAGCGGCTGACATCTTCGTCCTGCCACTGCATATCGGGGAAATCCATCGAGCCGGACACATCCACCGCCACCAGCAGATCACGCCCGCTGGCGGCTATCGGCAACGGCTCGCCCAGCCACTGCGGGCGCGCGGCGGCAGTCAGCAGCAACAGCCACAGCAGCAGGAGCGGTGCTTGCTGGCGCCACGCCGGCAGATTGGCTCGGGCACGCCGACGGGCGAGGCCTTCCAGATCGCTGAGGAAACTCACTTTCAAGGCGGGTTCGCCGCTGTCGGCCACCGGCAGCACGAGGCGCATCAGCCACGGCAGCGGCAACAGCAGGAAGATCCACGGCCAGGCAAACTCAAACATGCTTGCGGATCCAGGTGTCGACGGCTTGGGTCAGGCCGGCAATGGCTTTGTCGTCGAGTTTGCACTCGGGTTTGTAGGCGCCTTCGACCAGTACCATCCAGCGCGTCAGGCCGGCTGCCGGGCAGCGGTTGTCGAGAAACGCCAGCCATTTGCGGCCGTTGAGCGTGTGGCTCTGGCTGTAGGGGTAATGGTTGCGGCACAGGCGTTTGAGCAGGCCATTGAGTTGTTGCAGCCAGGCGCCGGCGGGTGCGCCGTCGTAGGGTTTGGGCATCTGCGCCAGTTCGGCGAGGGCGGCGATGCGCACCGGGTCGAGCGGTTGTTCGGCGCGCACGATCGGGCGTTTCTTGATCGGAATGAACCGGCGCAGGCGCCACGCGGCGAAGCCGAGCAACGGTAACAACAGAAGCAGCAACCACCAGCCCGGCGCCGGCGGCCAGAAGGCAATCGGTGGTGGGGAAATCAGCGGCTGCAGTTGTTCGAGGCCGTTCATCGTCCTGTCCCCGGACGCTGCGGATTGAGAAACTCGCGCATCTGCTCGACCATCTCGCTTTGCGTGCTCAGCGGCATCAGCAATACCCGCAGTTTCTGCGCGAGCAGCTCCCAGCGGGCGATGCGTGCTTCGGCCTGGGCGCGATACGTCTGGCGCAGCTCGAAATTCAGCGTGTCGAGTTCCAGTTGCGCGCCGCGCTCGGCGAATCGTAATAGCCCGGCGGCGGGCAGGGCGTGATCCAGCGGATCGGACAGCGGCAGCAGCAGCAAGTCGCAGTGCCGTGACAGCAGGCTCAGTTGTTGTTCGGCGCTGTCCGACAGTGCGCGCTCATCGCAAATCACGATGGCCAGGCTGCCCGGGCGCAGCACCTCACGCGCGCGGCGCAGGGCCACGCCAAAGGCATCGTGATCCGGTTCGCGTTCGGTATGCAGCGACTGGTTGACCTTGACCAGGCGGTTGAGCAATTGCAGCAGGCTTTGTTTGCTGCGCCGGGGTTTGATTTCGTAGTGCTCGTTGTCACCGAACACCAGCCCGCCAACCCGGTCGTTGTGGCCGAGGGCCGCCCATCCGATCAGCGCCGCCACTTGCGCCGCCAGCACCGACTTGAACATCAGCCCGGAGCCGAAAAACAGCCGGGTGCTTTGCTCGACCATGATGAAAATCGGGCGCTCGCGTTCTTCATGGAACAGCTTGGTGTGCGGCTCCTGGGTGCGCGCCGTCACGCGCCAGTCGATGGTGCGTACGTCGTCGCCGGCCTGATAGACCCGCACCTGATCGAAGTCGACGCCACGGCCACGGAATTTCGAGTGATGCAGACCGATCAACGGACTGCGCTGACTGGGTGTGGAAAACAGCTGCACTTCGCGCACACGGTGGCGCATCTCGATCAGGTCGGTGAGGCTGATGCGGATGCCCGGTTCGGACGGCAGGGGGGCGTTCATGGGGGTCAAGCGACGGCTACGACGTCGAGAATCCGCTGCACCACCCGATCCTGATCGATGCCGGCGGCTTCGGCTTCAAACGACAGAATGATGCGGTGACGCAACACGTCGAACAGCACGGCCTGAATGTCCTCGGGGCTGACGAAATCGCGACCGGCCAGCCACGCGTGAGCACGGGCGCAGCGGTCGAGGGCGATCGAGCCGCGCGGGCTGGCGCCGTAGGCGATCCACTCGGCCATTTCCGGGTCGAATTTGGCCGGCGTGCGCGTGGCCATGACCAGTTGCACCAGGTATTCCTCCACGGCGTCGGCCATGTACAGACCGAGGATTTCCTTGCGCGCGGCGAAGATCGCTTGCTGGCTGACCCGGCGCTCGGGTTTGGTTTCGCCATTGAGGGCTTCGCCACGAGCCTGTTGCAGGATGCGGCGTTCGACGGCGGCGTCGGGGAAGCCGATCTTGACGTGCATCAGGAAGCGGTCGAGCTGCGCTTCGGGCAGCGGGTAGGTGCCTTCCTGCTCGATCGGGTTTTGCGTGGCCATCACCAGAAACAGCGGTGACAGTTCATACGTGCTGCGTCCGACGCTGACCTGCCGTTCGGCCATGGCTTCGAGCAGCGCCGATTGCACCTTGGCCGGCGCACGGTTGATTTCGTCCGCCAGTACCAGGTTGTGGAAGATCGGCCCTTGCTGGAACACGAAACTGCCGGTTTCCGGGCGATAGATCTCGGTGCCGGTGATGTCGGCCGGCAGCAGATCCGGGGTGAACTGGATGCGATGGAACTGGGCTTCGATGCCCTCGGCGAGTTCTTTGATCGCTTTGGTCTTGGCCAGACCGGGAGCACCCTCGACCAGCATGTGGCCGTCGGCGAGCAGGGCGATGAGCAAACGCTCGATGAGTTTTTCCTGGCCGAGAATCTGCGTTGAAAGAAAGGTTCGCAGCGCCAGCAGCGCTTCACGATGTTCCATCGGTGACTGTTCCTGGAAAGGGTGGCCGCAGGCGTTCGGATAACGCCGTGGCTGGGGGCGTTACTTTAATCCATCGAGGGGGGTGGCGACTAACGGCATTTTGCGCAAAGTGCGGGAAATGACTGGGGCAATTGTTGGAATTTTGTAGCCGGAGAAAGGTGCAGTGTTCTTTCGGGCCTCTTCGCGAGCAGGCTCGCTCCCACATTTGAACGGCGTACACCCATCAATGTGGGAGCGAGCCTGCTCGCGAAGGGGGCAGTCCAGACGACATCAAATTTCGCCCCATCGCTGGCAAGCCAGCTCCCACAGGTATCAGCGGTGCGAATGCGATTTATGCAACACATCGGTCCTTGTGGGAGCTGGCTTGCCAGCGAAGAGGCCGGCTCAGGCACCCTCAAATCTGGCTGATATAGGTCCCGGTCCCATCAAGGATGTTCTTCAGGGTTTCTTCAACTTCAGCCAGATCAACCATGTCCGGATTGAAGGTAATCTCCAGCACATCATCGCCATTCAGCGCATCGGCATCCGCCGCCGCGATCTCGATCTTCAGCAGAGTCTTGGTCAAGGTGACTTTCACGCCGTCCAGCGTCGAAGGCTCGCCATCCAGGGTGATCTCCAGCTCATCCTCGTCCGGGTAGCGGCTCATCAGAAACATGTCGCCCTTGTCGCTGTGGCAGCAGAGCATGGCCATGTTGTCTTCTTCGTCGTCGCACGGGTTGACGATCAATAGGGCGGTGGTCATTTGCATGGGGAATTCCTGCCTCGGCGGGCGTGTTGGTCGCAATTGGGCGCGATTCTGCCAGTCCGGGAAGATTTCTGCTGCTACATCTTGGCAACCTGAGGTTAGAGGTAGGGTGCGCATTATTGGAATCGTGAATGAAGTGGGAGCATTCCGAGGATGTTTTCCGCTTCATGAGTCTGAAAGATCCGGCGCCAGTGTAAGGAAAGAGGCTTGGCGGATTTTTTTTGAGGTTTTCAGGATATTCGCTTGTTTTCTCGACATTTCTGCCACTACTTTTACATTCGGACGCAAAGGAGTGCGCAGACCAAAATTGAGAAAAAGGAACTTTGAATTGAATCAGTATTTCGAGTGGGCCGATGAAATCCGTCATCTGTCCGAAGAGCAGATTGAGCAAATTTACGAGCGCTATCTGAACGGCGAGAAAAGTGCCGAATTGATGGCCGAGTTCCAGATTCCGGCCACCGTTCGCAGTTTGCTGAAGGTGCTGCCGCCGATTGTCAGTCGGGAGCTGAAGTGCCCTTACTGCGACCTGCCGATGTGGGTTCGTCGACACGCAAAGGGGACGCCGGTCTCATTGCGCAAACCTTTTCAATGTGTCAGTTGCGAGCATCAGCATCTCCCTCCCGGCCCGGGGCGGCGTACACCTTGTACCTGCCGAGAGTGCAGGGCATTCCGTCAGCAGCAAATAGCCGCTCAGGCCGAGCGGGACCGTATCGAGCTTGAGTTGCGATACGGCGGGCCTTGTCCTCCGGTGCCTTATACATCGCTGAAGTTTGTTCAGAAACTGACATTGCTGGCGTTGCTTGATGACGGCACAGCGTCGAATGTCGAATGGATTGCGCCCCTCGGCGCCGCTTCACGCAGTGAGGTGCTCGCGCCAACCAGCGAACTGTGTGAGCAGTGGGTCAAAGAGCTCCATGAGGCAAGGGTGTTGCGGGTCGCAACGGCTTCGGATATCAAGGCGTTCGACAGGGCTGACGGCTGCCGAATCATCGATTACGCGGCCGTGCATTGGCACCCCAACGTGGCACTGCAGCCCGGCAAGCCCTGCTCCCGCGCCAACCTGTACCTTGCGCTGTACCAGGAGTTGTCCGACTGCGTACAGCCAGCCTGGAAAAGCGAGCTATACACGCTGATATTCGACATGGCCCGGGAGGAGTCGATCCAATACGTCCGCATCCTGGCCAATGAAGTGAGTTTTACCTTCACCGCTGAGTCTCGTGCCGAAACAATTGTCGGTCAATTGTTGCAGGACTTCTCCGTAAGCCAGATCTTTTACTTCGCCAGGCTGGCGGTGAAGAACGCGGCGCATTTTTTTGCCACCGGTCAGTCAAAAGGGCGCAATCATGCGGCCAACACCATTCCAGGCAACATGCTCGGCACTGCGCAGGACGCGCTGACACGCAACTGGCGCAAGAATGCACATCGCGATTCTCGAGTGCCGCAGTCGGCGCTGCATCGGCTGTTGTACGACGTGGTGCTCAAGGACAGCGGTGCAGGCTTTTCCAAGGCGCCGGGTGTCTACTGGCGCGATGAGCTGGTCCCTCAGTTTTTCTCCCGCGCAGCGCATGAGAACGGCCTGCTCGATCTTTCGCAAATGTTCTGCCGAGAGTGCGACTCTCCGAACATTGATGTCAGCATGAACAAGCTGGTGGTGAAAACCATGTGTTACGACTGCGCCACCATCAGCAGATTCAAAGCCTACGAAGAGTTGCCGGACTGATTCGTATCAAGGCCTTGCGCTGAACCTGATGCCACGCTCCGGGTCGATAGATCGGCCAGGAGCGTTTTCGTATCTGAATATGTAACTCCACGAACGCGGCTTTTGGGACGAGGGTGCCGTAAACCGGGGATTCAAGCCGGCGTTTTGCGCCATGAATGCTAGTGTTTATCGGTGCCGAACCCCTTGTTTACGTGCCAATGACCGAATATGTCGCAGCACCGCAAGCAGACACATTGTCGCACCCATTAAGCTGCGCAACGGATGAGCACCCGTAAAGGCATTGTCGGCAGCCCTGACAGTCGTTTTTGCAGATGCTCATTCAATGGAAGGTGAATGTGACCTGAGTGTCGTGTCCAGCTTCACCCACCTGTCACCCTGTTTCCTCTGCCCGAGAATCAGGAACAGGGCGACGGAGGCCCCGAAAGGGGTTTTGCAAGCGACGCTTTCCATCAATAACAAGCCCCAAGCGGAGTACCACAGATGGCGTTCTTCACCGCAGCCAGCAAAGCCGACTTCCAGCACCAACTGCAAGCGGCACTGGCGCAGCACATCAGTGAACAGGCACTGCCACAAGTGGCGCTGTTTGCTGAACAATTCTTCGGCATCATTTCCCTGGACGAGCTGACTCAACGTCGCCTCTCCGACCTCGCTGGCTGTACTCTTTCTGCGTGGCGCCTGCTTGAGCGCTTCGATCACGCGCAACCGCAAGTGCGCGTCTACAACCCCGATTACGAACGTCATGGCTGGCAGTCGACCCACACCGCGGTTGAGGTGCTGCACCACGACCTGCCGTTCCTGGTCGACTCGGTCCGCACCGAGCTGAACCGCCGCGGCTACAGCATCCACACCCTGCAAACCACCGTGCTCAGCGTGCGTCGTGGCAGCAAGGGCGAGTTGCTGGAAATCCTGCCGAAGGGCAGCACCGGCGAAGGCGTGCTGCACGAGTCGCTGATGTACCTGGAAATCGACCGCTGCGCCAACGCGGCCGAACTCAATGTGCTGAGCAAAGAGCTGGAGCAGGTGCTCGGTGAAGTGCGCGTCGCGGTCGCTGATTTCGAGCCGATGAAGGCCAAGGTGCAGGAGATCCTCACCAAGCTCGATCACAGCGCATTCGCCGTCGATGCCGACGAAAAGACTGAAATCAAGAGCTTCCTGGAATGGCTGGTGGGCAACCACTTCACCTTCCTCGGCTACGAAGAGTTCACCGTTGTCGATCAGGCCGATGGCGGTCATATCGAATACGACCAGAATTCCTTCCTCGGCCTGACCAAACTGCTGCGCACCGGTCTGACCGACGAAGACCGTCACATCGAAGACTACGCGGTGAACTACCTGCGCGAACCGACCCTGCTGTCGTTCGCCAAGGCTGCGCACCCGAGCCGCGTACACCGTCCTGCCTACCCGGACTACGTGTCGATCCGTGAAATCGACGCCGACGGCAACGTCATCAAGGAACACCGCTTCATGGGCCTGTACACCTCTTCGGTGTATGGCGAGAGCGTGCGGGTCATTCCGTTCATCCGTCGCAAGGTCGAAGAAATCGAACGCCGCTCCGGCTTCCAGTCCAAGGCTCACCTGGGCAAGGAACTGGCGCAGGTACTCGAAGTGCTGCCGCGTGATGACCTGTTCCAGACCCCGGTCGACGAGCTGTTCAGCACCGTGATGTCGATCGTGCAGATCCAGGAACGCAACAAGATCCGCGTGTTCCTGCGCAAAGACCCATACGGTCGCTTCTGCTACTGCCTGGCCTACGTGCCGCGCGACATCTATTCCACCGAAGTGCGCCAGAAGATCCAGCAGGTGCTGATGGAGCGCCTGAAGGCCACCGACTGCGAGTTCTGGACCTTCTTCTCCGAGTCCGTGCTGGCTCGCGTGCAGCTGATCCTGCGCGTCGATCCGAAGAACCGCATCGACATCGACCCGCTGCTGCTGGAAAAAGAAGTGGTACAGGCCTGCCGCAGCTGGCAGGACGACTACGCCGCACTGACCGTCGAAAGCTTCGGCGAAGCCCACGGCACCAACGTGCTGGCGGACTTCCCGAAAGGCTTCCCGGCCGGCTACCGCGAGCGTTTCGCGGCGCATTCGGCCGTGGTCGACATGCAGCACCTGCTGAGCCTGAACGAAAAAAATCCGCTGGTGATGAGCTTCTATCAGCCGCTGGGTCAGGTGTCCGGCCAACGCGAGCTGCATTGCAAGCTGTACCACGCCGATACCCCGCTGGCGCTGTCCGACGTGTTGCCGATTCTGGAAAACCTCGGCCTGCGCGTGCTGGGCGAGTTCCCGTACCGTCTGCGTCACACCAATGGCCGCGAGTTCTGGATCCACGACTTCGCGTTCACCGCGGCTGAAGGTCTGGAGCTGGACATCCAGCAACTCAACGACACCCTGCAGGACGCGTTCGTCCACATCGTCCGTGGCGATGCCGAGAACGATGCGTTCAACCGTCTGGTGCTGACCGCCGGTCTGCCATGGCGCGACGTCGCGCTGCTGCGTGCCTACGCCCGTTACCTGAAGCAGATTCGTCTGGGCTTCGACCTGGGTTACATCGCCAGCACCCTGAACAACCACACCGACATCGCTCGCGAGCTGACCCGGTTGTTCAAGACCCGTTTCTACCTGGCGCGCAAGCTGGGCAGCGATGATCTGGAAGACAAGCAGCAGCGTCTGGAACAAGCGATTCTGACCGCACTGGACGACGTTCAGGTGCTCAACGAAGACCGCATCCTGCGTCGCTACCTGGACCTGATCAAAGCCACCCTGCGCACCAACTTCTATCAGACTGATGCCAACGGCCAGAACAAGTCGTACTTCAGCTTCAAGTTCAACCCGCACGCGATTCCTGAGCTGCCGAAGCCGGTACCGAAGTTCGAAATCTTCGTTTACTCGCCACGCGTCGAAGGCGTGCACCTGCGCTTCGGCAACGTTGCCCGTGGTGGTCTGCGCTGGTCCGACCGTGAAGAAGACTTCCGTACCGAAGTCCTCGGCCTGGTGAAAGCCCAGCAAGTGAAGAACTCGGTCATCGTGCCGGTGGGTGCGAAGGGCGGCTTCCTGCCGCGTCGTCTGCCACTGGGCGGCAGCCGTGACGAGATCGCGGCTGAGGGCATCGCCTGCTACCGCATCTTCATCTCCGGTCTGCTGGACATCACCGACAACCTGAAAGACGGCGCGCTGGTGCCGCCGGCCAACGTCGTGCGTCATGACGACGATGACCCGTACCTCGTTGTGGCCGCGGACAAGGGCACTGCAACCTTCTCCGACATCGCCAACGGCATCGCCATCGACTATGGCTTCTGGCTGGGTGACGCGTTCGCCTCCGGTGGTTCCGCCGGTTACGACCACAAGAAAATGGGCATCACCGCCAAGGGCGCGTGGGTCGGCGTGCAGCGCCACTTCCGCGAGCGCGGCATCAATGTTCAGGAAGACAGCATCACTGTGGTCGGCGTCGGTGACATGGCCGGTGACGTGTTCGGTAACGGCCTGTTGATGTCCGACAAGCTGCAACTGGTGGCCGCGTTCAACCATATGCACATCTTCATCGATCCGAACCCGAACCCGGCGACCAGCTTCGTCGAGCGTCAGCGCATGTTCGACCTGCCGCGTTCGGCCTGGACCGACTACGACACCAGCATCATGTCCGAAGGCGGCGGTATCTTCTCGCGCAGCGCGAAGAGCATCGCCATCTCGCCGCAGATGAAAGAACGCTTCGACATCAAGGCCGACAAGCTGACCCCGACCGAACTGCTGAACGCCTTGCTCAAGGCGCCGGTGGATCTGCTGTGGAACGGCGGTATCGGTACTTACGTCAAGGCCAGCACCGAAAGCCATGCCGACGTGGGCGACAAGGCCAACGACGCACTGCGCGTGAACGGCAACGAGCTGCGCTGCAAAGTGGTGGGCGAGGGCGGTAACCTTGGCATGACCCAACTGGGTCGTGTGGAATTCGGTCTCAATGGCGGCGGTTCCAACACCGACTTCATCGACAACGCCGGTGGCGTGGACTGCTCCGACCACGAAGTGAACATCAAGATCCTGCTGAACGAAGTGGTTCAGGCCGGCGACATGACCGACAAGCAACGCAACCAGTTGCTGGCGAGCATGACCGACGAAGTCGGTGGTCTGGTGCTGGGCAACAACTACAAGCAGACTCAGGCTCTGTCCCTGGCGGCGCGTCGTGCCTACGAGCGCATTGCCGAGTACAAGCGTCTGATGAGCGATCTGGAAGGTCGTGGCAAGCTGGATCGTGCCATCGAGTTCCTGCCGACCGAAGAGCAGATCAACGAGCGCGTTGCGGCAGGCCATGGCCTGACCCGTCCCGAGCTGTCGGTACTGATCTCGTACAGCAAGATCGACCTCAAGGAACAGCTGCTGAACTCGCTGGTGCCGGACGACGACTACCTGACCCGCGACATGGAAACGGCGTTCCCGCCGACCCTGGTCAGCAAGTTCTCCGAAGCCATGCGTCGTCACCGTCTGAAGCGCGAGATCGTCAGCACCCAGATCGCCAACGATCTGGTCAACCACATGGGCATCACTTTCGTGCAGCGACTCAAAGAGTCGACCGGCATGAGCCCGGCGAACGTGGCTGGCGCTTACGTGATCGTGCGTGACATCTTCCACCTCCCGCACTGGTTCCGTCAGATTGAAGCGCTGGACTACCAGGTCAGCGCTGACGTGCAACTGGAGCTGATGGACGAGCTGATGCGTCTGGGCCGTCGCGCTACGCGCTGGTTCCTGCGTGCCCGTCGCAACGAGCAGAACGCTGCCCGTGATGTGGCGCACTTCGGTCCGCACCTCAAGGAGCTGGGTCTGAAACTCGACGAACTGCTGAGCGGCGAAATCCGCGAAAACTGGCAGGCGCGTTATCAGGCCTACGTCGCGGCCGGTGTTCCGGAGTTGCTGGCGCGTATGGTGGCGGGTACCTCGCACCTGTACACCCTGCTGCCGATCATCGAAGCCTCCGACGTGACCGGGCAGAACCCTGCCGAAGTGGCCAAGGCCTACTTCGCCGTGGGCAGTGCGCTGGACATCACCTGGTACCTGCACCAGATCAGCGCGCTGCCGGTTGAAAACAACTGGCAGGCCCTGGCCCGTGAAGCGTTCCGTGACGATGTGGACTGGCAGCAACGTGCGATCACCATCTCTGTCCTGCAACAGGGCGACGGCACACTGGATGTGGAAGCACGTCTGGCGCTGTGGATGGAACAGCACGAAGGCATGATCGAGCGCTGGCGCGCCATGCTGGTGGAAATCCGTGCTGCGAGCGGCACCGACTACGCCATGTACGCCGTTGCCAACCGCGAACTGCTCGACCTGGCGTTGAGTGGGCAAGCGGTAGTGCCTGCAGCTGCTGCGAATGCCGAGCTTGAACTGGCGTAAGTAGTGGTTGAATGAGAAAGCCCCGGTGTCGTGAGATGCCGGGGCTTTTTTATGTCTGTGGGTTTTGTGTTGCCTGGTCTGGCCCCTTCGCGAGCAAGCTCGCTCCCACATTTGAAATGCATTCCCCCTGTGGGAGCGAGCTTGCTCGCGAAGAGGCCTTTTGCATCAATACAATTTATGTGCTTGTTTGTTATCCAGCATCGACACTTTATCTGTCGGCCTGGTCAATAAATTACTGAGCGACTGGTCAAACTTCTGCAAGGCTCTAACTTGTACATCTTCCTGTTGATTGATATCGGCCACGATCTCTTCCGAACGTTTGAAGTCCGCCCACACGGGCGTCAACTCTTTCGCCTCCGAACCTTTCGCCGTACCGATGTAGTTCAACTTCGCATCATAAAAATCCGCACTGACATCGGCTTTGATATCGGAACTGCGCGAAGTGATCAACTGGCTGTGGGTATCGACGATCGCCACCACATCGGGGTTAGCCGCACGCAGGCTTTGCATGTCCGGGTACACCGTCACCGAGCCGAACTGCCGTTGCAGCGAGGCCTTGACCCAGTCCACCGCCATGTCGGGTTTTGAGGTGGCGACGTAGGCGTCGTGGATCGGCTGCACCAGCAGGCTCTGGCCGAAACCGGTGCCGGCGTTGGCCTGGTAGTTACGCAGGTATTCGCGGTTGGTCTGGGTGCTTGGGCTGTAGACCACGCCCAACGACACGCCGGGACCACTTTTTACCTGAGCGGCGCTGCTGCGCCCGACCGGTTGGGTGAACAGGGAATCGAGGGACGAGACCGCTTGTGGCGCGGTGGGTACTGAACAGGCGGACAAGGCTAAAACCGATATCGCCAAGATGCTGGCAAACGCAAGTTTCATGGTGAGTCTCCCGTGAAGCAACTTCAGTCGAAAGTCATTGTTGTCGCGGCTGTTTGTGATGAGCGCACGACAGTTAACTCAGACTAAACCCGCCAAGCTGTAAATAACCTGACAATTTCCCCGCTTATGATCGTGCGATAGTTTTATTTGCTTTAAGTCGAATCGGTTAATTGCCTGGGGAAATAAAAAGGCGCGAAACGATGTTTTGCGCCTTTTTATTTATGGCTGTGCAAACAACCATCAGTTTTTCAAGGGGATCAGCACTTGCTCGTCCGGGGCCAATACCATGAATACCAGCAACTTCGCCGGTTTGGTCTGGCTGGCGTTTTTCGACACCAGATGTTCGGAGCCGGCCGGTTCGTACCAGAATTGGCCCTTCTTGTAGGTGATCGCCTGTTCGCCCTTGACCTGGGAAATCACTTCGCCCTCGAGCACGTAGGCCATGGCAGTGCCGTCGTGTTTGTGGGCGATGGACGATTGGCCGGGCTGGTAATCGACTTCGATCATCATGGCTTTCTTGCCGGGGGCGTTTTTCAGCATTTGGTCTTGCAGCACCGTAACTTTCTCGGACGGATCGTGGGCCAGCGCAGCGGCAGACAGGGACAGGGCGAGAACGGCGGTGAAGAGGTGCAGGGCTTTCATGGCGGATCACCTGTGGGAGGAGGGGGTGGTGATCACAGTAGTCTGCGGGGCGGGGTATTCAAACGGCCAATATTCGGGAAGATCGGGTGACCAATTCAGGCCGGACGAGAAACAACTGTGGCGAGGGAGCTTGCTCCCGCTGGGCGCGAAGCGCCCCCAAAACCTGGCACCTGATTCCTTCAGACGAATCACATTGGCCGGTTTGCGACTGCTGCGCAGCCGAGCGGGAGCAAGCTCCCTCGCCACAGGCGTCAGATCAGACGATTGGGAAGCTATTGAAATCCACGCTATTGGCCAACCGGCTATCGATCAGATCGATAAACCCCTGCGCCTCGGGCCGGTTGAAGTGCGCCTGCATCGCCGCTTCTGACTGCCAGCGCGCACTCACGGTCCAGCGCTGGCTGTCCTCGGGGCAGCGGTCGACCATATAGGCGTCGCAGCCCGGTGTCTGGCGCAGGGTGTCGACGATCTTCTGCAACTGCCGGCCGAGCTCTTCCGAACGGCCGGCGGCGGCGCGCACCTGGACGGTGTTGATCACTTCGTTGGACATTGCTCACACTCCTGAATCAGGCCGGACGAATCCTGCTCATTGAGGGATAACGCCAGTGCAGAATAGGCCTGCACCTCGTGATCACCAATAACCAATCGGCGGTTAATCGCCCAGACCAATGATTCACGCCACTTGTTGCAGAATGTCGCGCAGGCGATCCAGAGCGGTGTCGATATCGAGGGTTTCAATCGCACCGAAGCCGAAGTACAGACCGCTCTTCACCGGTTGCCGGTGATGGAATCCATCGATGGAATACAGCCCGACCTCGACTTTTTTCGCCAGTTCGATCACCAGCGGCAGGTCGATCGGCACCTTGCACAGCACCGCCATGTGGAACCCGGCACTGGGCGGTATCGCTTCCAGCCACGGCGCCAGATCCGTGGCCATGCGCGCCAGAATCCGCTCGCGGCGCTGGGCGTAAATCGCGTGGCAACGGCGAATATGCTTGAGCAGGCAACCTTCGGCGATGAACTTGGCCAGCGCCCATTGCGGCAGGGTCGAGGCGTGCAGGTCGGTCAGCTGTTTGGCGCGGATCACCGCTTCGAGGATCGCCGGCGGCAGGATCGCGTAACCCAGGCGCAACTCCGGCAGCAGGGTCTTGGAGAAGGTGCCGACGTAGGCGACGATGCCGCGCTGATCGAGGCTGAACAGAGAGTCCGTAGGCCGGCCTTCGTAGCGGAACTCGCTGTCATAGTCGTCCTCGATGATGATCGCGCCCAGCTCATGCGCCCGGGCCAGCAAGGCCTCGCGGCGCGCCTGGCTCATCGGCATGCCCAGCGGAAACTGGTGCGACGGGGTGACGTAAATCAGCCGCGTACCCTCGGGAATCTGTTCGACCACAATGCCTTCGGCATCCACCGGGATTCCGACCACTTCGGCACCGTAGGTGCCGAACAGCAGGCGCGCCGGCGGATACCCCGGGTCCTCCATCGCCACCCGACTGCCGGGGCTGATCAGCACGCGGGTGATCAGGTCCAGCGCCTGTTGCGCGCCGTTGCACACCACAATGTCTTCGTCCTGACAGTTGATCCCGCGCGAAAACGCGATGTGCCGGGCAATCGCATTGCGCAGCGCCGGCAGACCCTCGGGCACGCTGTAGAAGCCCTTGGACCCGGCCATCTGGCGCATCGCATGCGACACGCAGCGGCGCCAGTCGTCATGCGGGAACTGGCCCTTGCTGGTGGCGCCGCCGATGAAGTCATAGCGCAACGAACCTTCCAGCGACGGGTGGCGCAAAAACACCGGGAGATTGCGCCAGCGCTCGATCACCTCGGCGCTGGCCAGTTCGGTGTGGCTTTGCTTGCGCTGAATCTGCGCCGGGCGGGCGTTGACGTAGGTGCCTTTGCCGATCACCCCGGTGAGGAAATTTTCGTAAGTCAGCTGCGCGTAGGTGTCGGAAATGGTCTTGCGCGAGATCCCCAGTTGCTCGGCCAGCAGACGGCTGGGCGGCAACTGCGTACCAGCGGCCAGACGCCCGGACTCGATGGCGCCGCGCAGCTGGTTGTACAGCTGGCCGGCGAGGTCCTTGCGGCCATTTATCACGACGTGAAGTTCCATACCGACGCGGCTCCGGGGGGCGATTGGGGTGTCGGCCAGATTAGCGCTGTTGCGTGATTGGCAGTAGTTGCGCAGCACAAAAACCCGAAATTGGCCTAGACCCCCTGTGGGAGCGAGCTTGCTCGCGAATGCGGTGGGTCAGTCAACACTTTAGTAGCTGACACGACGCCTTCGCGAGCAAGCTCGCTCCCACAGGGGATCTGTGTAGAGGTTGAGGGCAGTGGTGTGGCGGTTTTTCGTGGAATTGGGGCTGTGACTCCGGCAGTTCTGCGCTTACCGTGAACTCATCATTCCGCTTCCCGAGACCTGCCATGTCCCCGCGTCTGGACTACTACAACGCATCGCCCAAGGCGATGAAAGCGATGATCGCCATGGAGGCGCTGACCAGCGACCTGAGCATCGAGGCGCCGCTGTTGCAACTGATCAGGATCCGCGCCTCGCAGCTCAACGGCTGCGCGTTCTGCACCGACATGCATTCGGTGGACGCGCGGCGGGCCGGGGAGAGTGAGCGGCGTTTGTATGCGATCGCGGTGTGGCGTGACAGCGGCTTTTTCAATCCCCGTGAACGCGCCGCCCTGGGCTGGGCTGAGGCCGTGACACTGTTGGCGGAAAGTCATGTGCCGGACGAGGTTTACCAGTCGGCCAAAGCGCAATTCAGTGAGGCGGAACTGGTGGATCTGACCATGGCCGTGACCACGATCAACAGCTGGAATCGCCTCGCAGTAAGCTTTCGCCAAACCCCAAGCGACTGACTTGCACAAAACCCTGTGGCGAGGGAGCTTGCTCCCGCTCGGCTGCGCAGCAGTCGCAAAACCTTTGCATGCGGTCTGTCAGTTAAAACCGGTTCGGCAGATTTGGGGGCGCTGCGCACCCCAGCGGGAGCAAGCTCCCTCGCCACAAAGTTTGGTCTTCAGTTTGGTGGGCGGTGAGCTTTCGTCAGCTCCAAAGTGACTGAAGATCAAAAGATCGCAGCCTTCGGCAGCTCCTACATTCGATCCCATGTAGGAGCTGCCGAAGGCTGCGATCTTTTGACTTTGATGTTTCCCTAATTCGGTGGGCGCTGTGGTTTGACTGACGTCCCAAACGTATTCCCCATCCGTGTACTGGTCGCGGCCGGGGTTGCGAGGCCAACCTGATTCGGTGGCCGCTTGTTCACCGGCACATTCAGTGCTTCCTGATTCTTTTCCGCGGCGGCAGCCCCTTCCGGGTTGTTGCCCATCTGCTGACTCAGGCAGTCGTAATTCGGCGCCTTGTAGCCGCCCACCGTCACCTCCACACAGCCCAGCGGCTGTTCGGCGTGGGCACTGGCGAAGGCGCTCAGCAGCAGCCCGCCGAGGGCGAATTTCCACAGTGATTTCATGCAAGCCTCCTGGCCGGCCCGAAGCGGCCGTTCTCTGATTGCAGTCTAGTGCAAGCCTCGCGCGAATCCCGTGATGGTTTTTTTGCACCGCCCGTCACACCAGATTCATAAACAGCCATCAGGATGACGGTTTTCAGGGGTACGTCAGCCGTGCAGCGAGGCAGTTCCAGGGACGGTCTTCAGCGTTCAGCGACTCTTGTGCGCCGGGTGAGTCTGGGGCTGCTGCTTGGCTGGTTGAGCAGTGCTGCGACAGCTGAACCCGCGCCCGCCGACTTGCGCATGACGCTGCACATCCCGGCGCAGGATCTGGCCCGGGCACTGGATCAGTACAGCCATGCCACGGGCGTTGCAGTGCTGGTCGACAGTCAGTTGAGTCGTGGCCGGCGCTCATTGGCGGTCGATGGCGAATACACCGCTGCCGACGCCTTGCGCCGTTTGCTCGGCGGCAGTGGCCTGATGGCGCGTTATGCCCGCGACGATGCGTTTACCTTGCAAGTGGCGCAGGTCGAGGACGTGCCGTCGGCCCTGGATAAAACCACGCCGGCCAGCGCCGCTGTGAGTCGCAGCTACGCCACCGCCGTGCAAGCGGCGATCGAGCGCAACCTGTGCCGTTCGCCACTCACCCGTCCGGGCAGTTATCGCGCGGTGTTGCAGGTCTGGGTCGGGCGTGACGGCGTGGTGCAGCACAACCGGTTGGTCACTTCGACCGGTGATGAACGGCGCGATACCGCGCTGGTGGAGAGCTTTCGCAATCTCAGGATCGACCGGCCGACGCCCAGCGCGTTGCGTCAGCCGGTCACGTTGCTGTTGTTACCGGAGTCGTCAGGGAAACGCATGGAATGCACCAAATGGGAAGGAGTTTCCGGGGGATGAAAGACACCGGACAAGGTTCGATGGTCCAGCTGTTCCTGACGTCCTACGAGGACTTTCGGGTGCGCTTGCGCCGCCGTCTCGGCTCGGAAGACCTGGCCAACGACGTGCTGCACGAAACCTACCTGCGGGTCGACCGCATGGAAACGCCGCCGAACCTGCTGCGGCCCAACGCCTACCTCTATCGCATGGCCCTGAACATCGCCGCCGACCGCCGTCAGGCCGATGCGCGCCTGCTCACCGGCGAGGAAGTCGAAGAGCTGCTGCAAATCGGCGACGAGGCGCTGGACCCGGCGCGAGTGGTCGGTGGGCAGAAGGAAATCCAGTCGCTGCTCAGTGCCCTCTACGAGCTGCCAGCGCGGCGTCGCAGAATCTTCATCGCGGCGCGGCTGGAGGAGGCGCCGCACCTGGAAATTTCCCAGCGCTTCGGCATCTCCACACGCATGGTCGAGAAGGAAATCAAAGCTGCATTGGGCTTCTGCGCGGCGAAACTGGAAAGAAAAGTGTTTCAGCGGTTCGGTCGCGGGGCCGGAAAACCGTCTTCTGAATAGTGCCCGATCAATTCGTTGAGAATCTGCGCGTTTGAACATCTTTCGACTGACACCTGCCAAGCCATCGGCGGCCGACAATCTGCACAGCGAAGCCCACGACTGGCTGGTCCTGCTGACCTCCGGCCGCGCCACCGTGGCCGACGCCCGGGCGTTGCGCGACTGGTGCGCGCAAAGCGCCGAACATGCCCGCGCTTTCGAAGAGGCCAAGGTGTTGTGGCACAACCTGCAGCCTGCCGCTGAAATGCTGCAATCGCCTCGGCGCTTCGGTCGCCGGGCGTTTCTCGGTGGCGCCATCGCGGCGTCGGCGGCGTTTTTGCTGGTGCGTGGAACGATTCCCGGTGGCTTCGAAGGGCTCGGCGCCGATTACATCACCGAAGTCGGCCAGCAGAAGCGTTTCGAACCGGCCGATGGCGTAAGCCTGGAGCTCAATACCCAGACCCGTATCAACCAGCGCTCTGACGATGATGGTGTGCAAGGTTTTGAGCTGGTCAGCGGCGAAGTCGAAGTACAGACCGCGCGGTTGCCATTGGCGATGCAGGCCGGAGGAGGGTGGTTGCGGGCGAGTCAGGCGCGGTTCAACCTGCGTAACACCGATCAGCAAGTGTGCGTGACTTGCCTTGATGGTTCGGTGGACGTCAATGTCGATGGTCGCAGCCTGCGCTTGCAGCCAGGTGAGCAACTGACCTACGACGCGCAGCAAGTGGGCGCAGTGCAAAGCGTCGACACCGCAGCGGTGATGAACTGGCGCCAACAAGTGCTGGTGTTCAACGGCGCAACCCTCAGCCAGATGATCGACGAGATCAACCGCTACCGCCCCGGCATGTTGCTGCTGCTCAACCGCGAACTCGGCCAACGCCGCGTCCAGGCCCGCTTCAGCCTCGACCAACTCGCCGGCGTTGCCCTGCTGATCCGCGACGCCTACGGCGTCAAATGCACCGAACTCCCCGGCGGCGTCGTCGTCCTCAGCTAACCCCAATCCCACCACCCCCTGTGGGAGCGAGCTTGCTCGCGAAGGCGGCCTTCCAGCCAACTCATCTCTCTCAGACTGCATACCATCCACTTGTAGGAGTGAGCCCGCTCCCGATGACGGCCCGACAGCCGACCAATATCTACCGGCTTGTGGGTGCTGGCCTCTACCAGCGATGACAGCTCACAAACCAACCATTCCCCAACTGACCAGACCACAATCCAATTGTGGGAGCGGGCTTGCTCGCGAAGACGCCCGTTCAACCACATCATCATCAACTGACCCACCGCCTTCGCGAGCAAGCCCGCTCCCACAGAGTTTTGCAGTGATGCTAGCTACTGCAGCGGCCCCATCACCTGCCGATACCGCTCCACCCCCTGCGCCGTCTCCCGCGTCAACCGAACCTCCAACCCCAACGGATCCTCCCGCCGATTACCACTCAACTGCCGCCAACCCTTATCCACCTCCCAAACCCGCACCTGCACATCACTCACCCCATCCAACACCGCCACCCCGCCAGTCGGCGCCGGCAACGGATACCGACTCCGCGCCTCAGCCACCGCCCGATACAACGTATCCCCCTTGACCCACCAACGCACCCGCTGCAAAGCCCCAGGCTGATCCGCCGCACTGCGAATAATATCCAGCCGAAACCCCTTGCTATCACTGCTCCGCACCGTCAGCGCAGGCGGTGCACTCGGCGGCTCATCATCCACGCCAACCTTCTTCGGCTCAGTCAATTCAATCCCCGCACGCATCTCCACATCACGCTGCAACTGATTCAATGCCCGCAACAAACTGTCGCTTTGTTCACTGCTCGCCTGCAAATGACTGTCCGCCCGCGTCACACTGTCCAGCCCGCGCCAGGCAATCAAACTGACAACCGCCATCAGCAAAATAGCGACCATCACCTCGATCAGGGTAAAGCCCCGTTGATCGTTCATTGCACACTGATCCTGCCACTGGCATCGCGCAGCACACTCAGCCGATTGAGCCCATCAGACAAGGTCAATCGCAGCGGCGGATTGATCCACTCGGCGTTAAGCACAACCTTCTGCTTCGGCTCCACCCGCACCTCCAGCTTCGGACTCTGCCAGGTGCGCGGCCGCAACTGCGGATCATCCTTGAAATGCTCAAAACCCCGACCACCGTCACTGCGCCGACTGAAGCGAAAGCCCTTGCCATCGCTCAGCCACACAATCGGCCGGCCATCCGCCCGCGCCTCGGCCTGAGCCACCTGCAGCAACTGCGCCACCCGCTCGGCGTCCTTGCGCAGCAACTGCAGCGGATCCGGCTTGATACTCAGGCTGATCGCCGCACTGGCAATCCCGATGATCACCAGCACCACCATCAACTCGATCAGCGTAAAGCCCTGTTGCTTACCCACATTCATCGGTTGCGCGCTCCGTTGCGTCCTGCCCCGTCCCAAAAAAACATCCTGCACGGCCAACATGTAAGACGTGTGAAATAAAACCGTGAGAATTGCCGCGTAGCCTGTCAGCAGGGACTAAAAGGAGATTCAGCCCATGATGCTCACCACCCGCATATCCCCCCCGCAAACCGTCCAGGCCCTCGCACTGCTCGCCGCCCTGGTCGGCGTGGCGACCTGGTCGTCGCTACTCCTGACCTCCGCCGAATCCCACACCCCACCAGCCCCCCCGCAAATGCTCGCGGCGCGCAGTGACAGCCCGGCGTTGCAGTGGTTTTCCAATCAGACGGCGCCGGTGGACATCAAGGTGAGCGGGGTGATGGCGGGGAGTCGCGGAGCGGTGGCGATTTTGAGTTTGAACGATGGACCGCCGCGGAGTTTTTTGCAGGGGGAGAGGGTGGGGCCTGGGGTGAAGTTGGTGGCGGTGGAGGGGGATGGGGTGGTGATTGAGCAGGGGGGGGAGAGGGTGCGGTTGGGGGTGGAGAGGTTGGGGGATATAGTGGAGTTGCCGAGGCTGATACGAACTGATTTGTAGCTTCAAGTCGTATTTCTGTCGTTTGGTCGATGCTGCTTTAAATGTCTCTGTAGTAGCAGAGAGCTGGCGAGCAACGATTGCTTGTGGTCTCTGTCTGTCTGAGGCGGCTCGTCGTGAATGGAAAGCATCAGTAAGACGCTCAGTTGCCTCAAGAGCGAATGGGTTTCCCGATTTTTGGCCTGGATTCACTGGGTTTTAAAGATTTGCGTTTTAGATGGGTTAAACCTCCGGACTCCTCTCACCACGACAGGTGATGCACGGGCATTCCACATCAGTTGGTGGCCGGGGACAATGTTTTACGGTAACTTGTACTGGCATGAGGCCACATTAAAAGAAGGACGCACCTTCACGGCACGGGGCCAACGCTCCCTATCCGGTACCGTCCTGCGCATATCTTTCGTGACAGGAACGACCATGTCAGGCGGCGAAACCGAAAAAATTGCGAGGCTCGCGGAGCTTGTTTCCAGCGACATCTTCAACTTCTTCCGTTGGAAGAAAGAGGGTCCTGCCAACCTCAACTTCGCCTGTGTGAAGAAGGAAACACACGCACCCTTGAAGAAGTCTGAGCACACGCACCCGACTGACGTGGTGTTCAAGTACGCAGACCCTTATCTGAACAAAGCCGTCTACCTTCATACCGATTTGAAGAGCTACGCGGTGGGCTCAATCACGCTGGACTCGATCAAGAAGGCCTTGAAATCCCTGGGCAAGACCATCGACTGTGCGCGTGCTTCGACGGAGTGGCAGACGCGCTACCACCTGGCAAAGCGTGAGAGGTATGAGGTTCGTGGGATGCTGTTCGTGTACAACCACGACGACGAGTACGACAAGAATTTCTACGATCACTTCAAGGACTACAAGGGCGAGAACCTGCACATCAAGGATTCTCAGCAGATTCATATCGTCGAGCCTTCACTGATCAATTACCTGAAGACGCTGCAGGTCGATGTGAATGCCCTCAGGGCGGCACGTACATTTCCGAAGGACAACTACACCTTCTATTACCCTGACCTCGTTTTGCACAAGGCCAGTGGCGAGTACTGGGAGCGTGCAGCCACTGCTGAGCTCATCGCTTCGCCGTACATGATCATCCACCACAAGGAGGTGATCTCGTACTGCGAAAAGGCCATGAAGCCGACTGAAACATATAGCGAAGGCTACCTGATCTACTATCGCCGCGATGGCAGCAGTGAGATCGAGTTTCGGTACCTCTTTGACGCCCTGTCCAGGTTCCAGATCCTCAACGCCAACAAAGACTTGAAGATCCGGATAAGGGTTGCCAATCGCTACCATCACAGCAGCATCCTCAGCAACTTCAACGCTGCCATCAACAGCTACGTCACTGAGTGGGGCGAAGACGAGAATCGCAAGCGGAAACTGCAGGCGATCGAACTGGACATCGTGAATCACGCGATTCCGAACTATAAGCCCGAAGCGATCGGCTGGGAGCGAGACTGACATGAGAATGGGTAGCCTGTACTTCGCGTCCGACAAAGCGATCTATGACGCGCTCACGCAGCGAAGCCTGACGAGCGCTGAGCTCCGGAAGGTCTTTCTCTCCAGGGGAATTGTGATCTCCAACGAGTCAGACAAAAAATTCCTGGCCAATCGGTTCAGTGCCCTGTTCCACGACTACTACGACTATCGGAACCTGTCGCTCCTGGTAGGTGGCCGTGACAGTCGTGAGAAGACCACGAATGTGGTCGTTACCACGGCGGTCACAAAAGATCAGCTGACCGACGCGCTTACCTCCGTCAAGGAATGGCTTGTGGATGGCCAGCACGAGCAGGCTGAAGTAGCCATCCATGGCGATCAGCTCAAGCTCACCGTCAAATACCAGAAGCTTGATCTGAGCCAGGCGGAGTTCCGCCAGGTCGTCGAGAAGACGGCGGAGGTCATCCTTGAGAAGCAGGGCAGCGGCTGGAAAATCACCGGCCCCATGAACGAGAAATTCAAGGACATCACCGATCAGTTGTATTCCCAGATCGAGATTGTCACTGAAAAGGATGTGTCGACCCGCACCATCTCCCTGGAGGCAATCCCGGACGCCGGCATCAGGACAAATTTCCTTCGCAGCTTAATCCGCAACCTCAAGGACATGGAGGTGGTCGATGTTGTCGACGTCTCCACATTCAACCCTAAAGATCGAGATGATGATGACCTGGATCTCAGTGATGAGGCGTTGGTGATCGAGGATGCGGTTGAGTTTGACTCAGAAGATGAGGGTGAAGAGGGGGAAGGTAGTGACCCTGAAAGCGAGCTGGCGAGGCCCCAGCTAGAAGCCAGGGTTCACAAGATCATCCGCATCGACAAGGCATCTCTGAAAGGCAAGGGGGTCTTGGAGTCCAAGCAGCTGATGGAGCTTGAGGGCCACGGTTTTTACCTGTGGAAGATTCGGTGGACTGCTCGCGAGAAGCTTGTAGGGTCAGAGATCGTCCAGTTTGAGGCTCAGTTTGGTAATCAGGCCGAGTACTGCGATTTCTCCTACATCGTGAAAGGGGTCTACAACTACAACAACGGGAAATACGCCAAGAATCTGGTGCGTGCGGAGCCGGTGTTTGAGCAGAAGCTCAAGATCCGCTTGGAGGAAGCGGCGCAGAAGACACTGGACGACATCGAAAGGAGCTTGATGGCATGAAGTCAAAGCGGCTGAAGCTCTGGGTTCTGACCGCTCGCATTGACTTTCAGACCCTTGTATATGGCCTTCGACAGCAGCCGTTCAACGACGAGAATCGGCTCGGTGTCGAGATTCTTGAAATCCTGGATGGCAAGGCCACCTTTCGGTATCACGAGCAGCGGGATATCACTCAGTCGTTCACGAACCCTCTAGGTGAGACGGTCGAGTCGAGTTACTCGACGTTCATCAGCTTTGACATGGTGTTCGAGTCGCTGGGGCCGGATCGTTATTCGATCTGCATGAGTTCGCCGCCCAAGGATCTGAAGCCCTTCGTAGACCTCATGCGGGCGGCAACCGGGACGAACTTCGCACTGGAGATAGTGAAACCGGACATCTCTTCGGTTTATCAGCAGCTCAAGTCGGACAAGCGCTTCACCAGGGTCATGGCCAAGCGGATCGTTTCTGGAGTAGTGACGTTCGACATCGAAAGTAGCTACCGGGTCGATATTGCATCGACGGGGAACGCAATGGCGAAGTTGTTAGAGATTACGCGGGGCGGCGCGGCTCCGATCGAGAAGATTAAAATCGCCTACACGTACGACTCAAGGCCTGTTCAGATTGAGCTCTCGCGCTCAGGTGTAATTGCAGTGTCTTGGGATGATGAGGAGCATCTACACCTGCTGATAAGCCTCTTGATCCGGTAGAAAATATAGTGGTTACTAAAAAATGGGTTGATTAGAATAAGTCGCACTCTTTAAAGTTTTTTGTGTTAATCGATATTTAAGTATTTTATAAAAGGATCTCTAGCTTTGAGCTATAGTGCTGCAATTGAGGACTTAAGGGGAAGGGCTAAGCGTTCAAGGCGCTCTAGGTTATATATCGCTGTCGGTCTGATATGTTTAATTAATTTTGCTGTAGTTGCGGTGTATACCTCAAGTCAATCGAACGAGTATTCCTATCGACGGCTCGGTGAAAAAATCTCTATGAATGCAATTCGCGATCCTGGGATTTTCATACGGAAATCTAGCGATCTCCTCGAAAAAATTTATCCTGATAGCCTCGTGGAAATGGGGAGAGGAATGGATGGGGAAGAAGTAAGGAAGGAAAAGTTCACTTCCGAAGATCGTTCTGCTTACATGCGAGAATTAGAGCGATTAGTTTCTTTTTATGAGCGTGCGCAAACGGCTTATGCTAAGCAGGTGTTAGTGCAGGATAGGCAGGTTGGTTGGACGGATGCAATATCTTCTGTCGCATTTACTTTTGGTGCTATCGCTATCTCAATTCTTCTTTTTCAAACGGGTATTTCTTTTATTAGGTACTACTCGCAGCTCGCGGAGCTATATGACTCGCAGGCGAGTGCGCTGTTAGCGGCGAACAACGATCCAGATAAGTTTATTAGTTTTTTTCAAATACTTTCACCTTCTTCGGTCACGTTTGGGAAAACTCCGCTAAGTATGTATGAAAAAGCATTTGATGTTCTCGCGGCAACGAGGGATAGGGCAGTGAAGTAGGCTGTAGCTCAATTTGCAGAGAAGCTGTGCAAGTTGGCTAGTGGTTTAGAGGTAAGGAGTGCTTCTATAAGCAAGCATAGAGGTGGAAAACATTAGCAGGCTCTTTCCTCATGCTTTTTCGGCTTCATTGATATGATCTTGTAGCGCGTTTTTGGCATGGATGCGTTAATCACATGCAGACTATTACTCAAACTGCCGGATAGCCTTCTTGCTGTGCCTGAAACATTCAGTCGGAGTGAATTTTTCACCTACAGCAGATGTTGTTATTGCTAGGAAGCGAGCTTATTTTCTTGCAGTATACAAATTTAAAAATTAGGAGGCGCTATGAATTTTTCCTTAATCTGTCCAGCAGTTTTCCTGCGGTCGAGATTGGTAAAAGTTTTCAGAAAATTTACAATATGCTTTTTGTTCAGGATGAAATGTTATTAAATCTAAGGTGTTCAGGTGAGTAATTTTGATAAGGAATGGGTGCTGTTCGGTCCGCGGACTGGGTACTCCGTAGATGGTGAAGCAGGTGAGGGACTATATTTCATATATTGTGAAGAGCCTAGCTCTATAAAGATTGGAATTTCAACGTCTCCCTTGATCCGCCTTTCAAATCTAGGAACTGGTTCTCCAAGTGAGCTACATTTGATGTTTTACTCTAGGATGTTTGGCAAGTCAGCAGAGAAGACATTACACCAGTTGCTCCGCGACCATAATCGGACGGGCGAGTGGTTTCACTGGAATGATGAAGTGCAGGGGTTTGCGCTCGGTATTATATTTGCGGTGTCGGGCGCTATTCAGGTTTCTTGGCCATTTTCATCTGATTGTGATCGCTCCATGTTTGTCGCAGAAGTGGATTGGGCTCATGGTTTTCTGGACCCAGAAAAAAATTGGAGCTTGGAAGCCATTACAGCATTAAGCGGTGAGAGCGCTTTTGATTTATTTAAAAGCTGGAGCAATGTAGCCCTTGCTCGTATAAATGAATTAGAAACAGATGTGCCTGATCGATGAAATGTTTTTTATTAGACGGCCTCAGGGCCGTCGTTGTCTTGAAAAATTAGATGCCAAATCGAAGTAAATAAAAATCAGGCGAAAATTAAGGTGGACCTATTTCCAAAAAATAAATCCGCCTCCAAAGGAATGTCCGAAGTGGGTGCTTAGCCAGAGTTAAACAGACCCGGTCGATACAGATCTGTTTGTTTAATGGCTTTATAGTTTTGTATCGATTAGCGTTATACATATAACAAGCCGGGAAACGCAAAGAAGCTAAAGCGCGACCAATTCTGCGATTTTTGCAGCGACTATCGCCAACGAGTCTTCCGCAGTATCCAAGCCGCTGCGAGAGGCAAGCAAGGGACTTACGTTGCGCAGAGCCTCATACGTTGTTTGGTGCACTATAGGAACGAGCTGGTTACCCGCCAAGAGCGCCGAAAGCTCCTTGTCGGCGACACTCTCTTTAGGTAGACGGGCTAATAAAGCGGGGGTAACTAGCACAAGCCCGATTCGCGAATTTGCTAAACCTTTGTCGATCGCGCGCATCATCGGAACGCCCAGACCAAGGTCTTTTTCGCTGAACCATACTTTGACTCCTGCCGCCACGAGCAACTCGTGTAATTCTTTGGCTGGCCCCTGTCGATCATCCCACGCGTGGCATAGAAAGACATCTCGAAGATCTGTTTGCTGCGTCGCCTTTGCCTCGATCGTTTCCCGGATTGGTGTTAGCGACTGCACTTGGGTGGACGTGTACGACACAGACGATTCAGGTCTTGACCAACGAGGCTTCGAACTACTACTGGATCTACCTACTCCACCGCCACCGGTTCCGCTATTGCGATAGATGTTTTCGCTGCTGCCCGAGGAGGAGTAGGACGAGCCATAGCCTCCATATCTGGAACTGGTGCGATATCGGCACGCGGGGCATGCGGCTGCGGCTGCCGCTGAGCTGTGTCCGCGTACTGGCGCCGTGCATCGAGACATATCTTGATCCTCAATTTGTAATTTTTATTCAGTTTGGATAACAAAGGTGTCCGTAATAATGAAGCTTTCGGCGTGGCGTTGAGCTTCATTCCTACAAGCATTTTGTTTACAGACAATAGCCCAGTGATTGAATTTCGCGAATATAAGGGAACAGGGAGATGTCCAGGGATAAAGAGCGGGTCTTTTTTATGAGACCGTACAGTAATGACGTACCGATAAACGCCAATGTTTAAAAAGACATTTCCCGACACTCTCTAAGGCCACACATCCTTGCGCCTTTGCCTACAGCTACGCCAGAATCCGCCGGCTTGTGCGCTTTGGGGGTGGGTTCTATTGTGGTCCGGTCGCTGACGAATCAGCGATCGGGTTTGGTAGCCCGGCTTGACTTGGCGCATAGCGTCACCCGATACAGGTCCTTTTGGGGCTGTGTATTTATGGTGGCCATGCGTAGGGCGTCTTCGGGCGCGCCGGTTCTCCAAGTCACCGGTCTACCAACCTTCGTATGGCCACCACCCCTTCGTTTGGTAGCGAAAGATGATGGCTCCTTTTCTATGATTTGGAGATTCACTCATGATCAAACCAACACCCAACCCGCCCGAAACCGCCTCGGTTTCCCCCTACGAATCCATCGATTCCAAAAAACTCCACGAAGCCGCCGACCGCGCGCTCGACCATTACCTCTGTCCGCCCGGTTCCACGCCGCCGCCACGTAAAACTCGCGGGATGTATGCCGTGACGGCGGACAACAAAACCGAAGAGCTGCTGGTGGATGCCAGTGAAACCCTCGCTTCGGCCAAAACCCTCGCGCAGAACATTGCCAGCTTGTTGCCGGTGTCGCAGCGTCATGCGCTGGCGGGGATTGCGCAGTTGATCATGCTCGGGGAGTTGGCGGTGAATCGGGCGTTGGATAATTTGCAATTGCCGGGGTGATGCGGGTGTCGGGATCATCTGGTGATTGATCGGGTGCTCATTCTGGCGCCTTCGCGAGCAGGCTCGCTCCTACAGGGTTTTATGCTGATCGCAGATTTTGTGTAAGTCACTGAAACCGGTGGGAGCCAAAGACAGAGGGGACGGATTTATTTTCGAAAAATAAATCCGTCCCCTCTGTCGCGTTTGCTGATTTTGGCTCTGCATTCCCTTGAAAACGGGAAATGCAGCTAACGCTGAGGTGGCCCGTTATGCAGTCGCCACATCTTTTGGTGTGAATGTATCGCGCGCTACATTACCGATGGTGTTAGTCGTGTAGGCATCGAAACTTCCGCCAATCAAGCCTCCCAGCAGCGGCACGGCTTTGCCAAGATTGATCACGCCTTTTTCACCAAACTTGGTGAACAGCTTGAAGCCGACCTTTTTGTTTATCTCGAGCAAGGTCTTGCCGGAAATCGACTTCACGGCATTCATCGCGAGTTTGTTGCCCACGACAATACCGATGTCTTTCAGCACTTCTTTGGCGGAGTTGGCGGTGAGACAGGCGAAAACGAGGGTCTTTACCTTGTCATCCTTCACGTCGTAGCCACCCAGGTGGGCGATGGCGGCGATCATGCGAATTTGCACGAAAAGCACACTTGTGATGTTGGCGGGCAACGCTACGGGCAGTGTAATCAATCCACCGAGGCCGGTAATGAAGCCTGAGGTGGCCGATTTGGTGTTTTGCCACCGAATCAGTGAGTTAGCTTGATCGTAAGCAGGGCTTTCTTCCTTGGCGTAGCTGGCTGCGAGCTCCTCGGCGGAATCAAGACCGGAGAACCCATTCACAGATCTCTCGTAGGCCCAATCAAGGACCTGCATTATCTTTTCTTGACTTATCAGTTCCATCTTCAGTCTCAGCGCATGAATAGTGGCCTTATGATGCCATGCCTGCCGGCTTATGTGCATCACTTCGCTTTGAACAAATTCCCTCCAAATACTTTCGCCGCCGCGCTGATGGCATAACTCCACTTTTTAAATACTCGCCCAGACCCCGCGATTACATGCAGCGGGACAGAGGGAACGCATTTGCGGGCTCGATAAACGCCAGCGTTTAAAAGGCAAAGTCAAAAGATCGCAGCCTTCGGCAGCTCCTACAGGGGGCGATTCAATAGGGTTTCCAGGCGGGCCAGAGGCGGGGCGTCTTGGTTGCGGTCGAAGACTTGGATGCCGACCTTTAGTAATCGGCCATTTTCGGCTGTTGCGATGGCTTGTTCGCAGCGCAATAGCAGGCGTCCTTGGTCACAGTCCTGCGCCTTTACTCCTATCGGCAATCGACCTTCCAGTTGCAATTCGGCCATGCGTGTCTGCGCCGCAATCATCGCCACCGAGCGATCCCGCAAAATCCCGCTGCTCTGCGTCATCAACCCCGCCACGCGCACAGCCGCCGACATCGCCACGGCAATGATCGCCAGCGCCACCAGCACTTCAATCAGGGTGAATCCGCTTTCTCGGGAGCGAGTAGGCATATAAGGCCCAAAACCAGAACACAGCCCTCGACCCTAACCCGCGTCCTTGACGGCTTGACGACGAAAACTCCCGAGGATTTTCAACATCCCTGACATATCTTCTTGCAACACTGCGCGTCGAATCGAATCAAGCCAAGGGAATGTCGAGATGGATATCGCGCAGTTCAAACAGCCCGGACGACCGAGCCGGATGCCCCGAGGGCAGCAGGGTTTTACCCTGATCGAGATCATGGTGGTGGTGGTGATTCTCGGGATTCTGGCGGCGATGGTGGTGCCCAAGGTGCTGGATCGGCCGGATCAGGCGCGCGCCACGGCGGCGAAGCAGGATATTGGCGGTTTGATGCAGGCGCTGAAGTTGTATCGCCTTGATCACGGCACTTATCCGAGCATGACTCAGGGTTTGAAAGTGCTGGTGGAGCGGCCGGCGGATGCGAAGAACAGTAACTGGCGTTCGTACCTGGAGCGTTTGCCGAATGACCCATGGGGTCGTCCTTATCAGTACCTCAACCCCGGCGCGAATGGCGAGATCGATATCTTTTCTCTCGGTGCCGACGGTCAGCCTGACGGCGACGGCGTGAATGCCGATATCGGTTCCTGGCAGCTGTAAGGCCGGTGATGAACAGCCAATCGAACCAGCAGGGGATGGCGATCATCAGTGCGCTGTTGATCGCGGCGGTGGTCGCGGTGATTGCGGCGGGGATGTTGACCCGGCAGAGCGTTTCGACCCGGGCGCTGGAGGCGGATCAGCAGCGGGTGCAGGGGCGCTGGGTGTTGCACGGCGGGCTGGAGATCAGCCGGCAATTGCTCTGGGATGCGCGGCAGCGTGATCCGTTGACCCGGCTCGATCAGCCGTGGGCGCAGCGCTTGAATGCGCAGGGTTTCGAGGGGCGGCTGGAGGATGAGCAGGGCAAGTTCAACCTGCGCAATCTGGTGGCCAACGAGCGTATCGACGAGGGGCAGGTGCAGGCGTTTCAGCGGTTGTGCGGGTTGATCGGTATCAGCGCCGGGTTGAGTCAGCGCATCAGTCAGCGGGTGATCGGCTCTTATCCGTATCTGCTGAACCCGCAGATTGCCGAAAACACAGCGAGCAAAAACGCCTTTGACAGTGGCCGCGCCACGTCGCCGAATGCGTCGCGCAAGCCACAGAATCCGAAGTTGCCGATGCTGCGCAGCGTCGATGATCTGCGCAGTGTCGAGGGCGTGAATGACGCGGTCATCGGCAAACTGGCGCCGTACCTGACGGTGATTCCGGCGACCACCTGGCTCAATGGTAATACCGCCACCGCGCCGGTGCTGGCTGCGTATGTGCCGGGGTTGTCGCTGGAGCGGGCGCAGGCGCTGATCAATGAGCGCGATGCCGGGCGCTGGTTCATCAACCGTGGCGATTTCGTCAATCGCTTGCGCATGCCGAATCTGGAGCTGACCAGCGTCAAGGTCGGCATCACCAGCGACTGGTTTCGTCTGCGCGGCGAGGCGCGGCGTGATCAGCGCCGAGTCAGTCTCGATGCGTTGCTGCACCGCAGCGAGGATCGGCTGCCGCAGGTGATCTGGTCGCGGGTGGGCGTATGAGTCAGTTGCGTGTGAGTTTGCCGCCACTGGAGGGGTTGAGTCTCGACAGTGAGATGGAATGCGCGTGGCTGGACCGGCAGGGGCAGGTCATTCGTGAGCAGCGTCTGACCTTTACTCAACTGGGGCAGTCAGCGAAGCAGCCAGCGCTGAGCGGTTTTCTGCATCCGGCGGACAGCCTGCTGGCGAGCATCGACCTGCCGCCATTGCCGGCGAACAAGACCGCAGCGGCGGTGCAATGCGCGGCACAGGCCTTGATGCTCGGCGACTGCAATGACATGCACATCGCTCACAGTTCGCGGGATGAAGCGGGGCAGGTGCAGATCGCCTGGGCGCCGCGTCAGCGTTTGCAGCATTTGGGGCAACTGCTGAAGCAGGCCGGCCTGAATCTGCGCGGTCTGTACCCGGCGGCGTATAGCTTGCCGGTGCTGCCGGGCACGGTGGCCTGTCGGCAGGACGGGCATTTGTTGCTGCGCGAAAGCGTGCAGGTGGCGCGGGTGCAGCCGCTGTTCGACGACGAGATTGGCGACTGGCTGCTGACCTGCGGCACGCCGCTGCACTGGATCGGTTCGGCACCGCCGCCGCAAGCGCAATTACCGATGGCTGAGGCGCAGCGCTGGACCGGGCCGTTGCCCGGTTGGGGCCTGCAGGGTGCGGTGCAACAGCAGCGCAGCGAGCATCGCGGTTGGGGCCGGGCGCTGGGGCTGTGCGCATTGGCGGTGGCGGTGTGGGTCATCGGCTTGAACCTGTATGCCGCCCGTGAAGCCAGTCAGGGCCAGCAGCTCAAGGCGCAGATGGCGCAGCGGGTGAAGCAGGCCTTCCCCGAGTTGCCGGTGATCCTCAATCCTCTGCAGCAGGCGCGTCAGCAATTGGCGGCGCGGCAGAAGGGTGCGGCGGAGGATCCGGCGCAGCCGTTCAATCGGCTGGTGTTGCAGGCCGGCAGTGGCATGCCGTTCATGGCCGGCACGGTCGAGCGCCTGACGTTTGTCGACGGCACCTTGCAGTTGAGTCTGCTGGCGGATGCCCGGCGCAGCGCCAATGACAAGGACAAGGATTGGCAAGCCGCATTGGCTCAGGTCGGGATCAGTGCGACGGCCGATGATGAAGGCTGGCTGCTGCGCCCGAGCGACGAAGTCACCACCCCCGACGACAGCGCTGACGACAGCGGAGCAGAAGATGAATAAGGCATCGCTCGCGGTTTATCGCGCCCGTTGGCAGCGTTTCAGCGCGCAACTTCAGGCGCGCTGGCAAGCGCTGGCCCTGCGCGAAAAACGCATGGTCGGCGGCATGGTGGTGGTGCTGCTGTCGCTGTTGGTGTGGGTCGTATTGATCCAGCCGCCGCTGAAAAAAATCACTTACTGGCAAAGCGAAACGCCGAAGTTGCGCGCGCAGACCGAAGCCCTTGAAGTGCTGTTGCGCGAGGTCAGCGTACGCCCCGAGGGGCAAAGTCTTGCGCAGTCTCTTGAGCAGACACTGCAGGCCAGCGGTCTGGCCGGGCACTATCAATTACAGGCCGGGGAGGCCGGCGCGTGGCAGTTGACGTTCGACGCGGCGCCGGCCGATGCGCTGCTCGACTGGCTGTTGAGCAACCCGGCACAACTTTCTCTGCAAGTGGTCGAGGCCCGTCTGCAACGCGCCGACAACGCTTCGACCGAAGTCACCGCCGGCACATTGTCAGGCACCGTTCGCATGGATCAGGCGCTGGGCGCTAAGGAAGCTTCATGAAGGGGTCAGGATCCAAACCGGCGCGCATGGCGTTGCCGATGCTGCTGATGGCGTTGAGCGCGTGCAGCAACACCACCACGCCGCCGAACCAGCCGCCATTGCTGGTGGACAGCGAACTCGGCCGGCCACTGGCCAACACCCAGCGCAGCGGTGATGCGCTGCTCGATCGTCAACGCGCCCAGGCGCAAGCGGCGCCGCAACCACGGCAGATGCACAACATCACTGAGCGTGCGCGCAGTGGCGCGGCTCCGCGCAGCAACACGCTGGCGAGCAACCCGTTGGGTGATCAGCCGGTGACGCTGAATTTTGTCGATGCCGATATTCAAGCGGTGGTGCGTGCGCTGTCGCGCTCGACCGGTCAGCAGTTTCTGGTCGACCCTCGGGTCAAGGGCAGCCTGACGCTGGTGTCGGAAGGTCAGGTGCCGGCGCGCCAGGCTTACGACATGTTGCTCGCGGCGTTGCGCATGCAGGGCTTCAGCGTGGTCGATGTCGGCGGCGTCGCGCAGGTGGTGCCGGAGGCCGATGCGAAACTGCTCGGCGGGCCGATCTACAGCGCCGACAAACCGGCCGGCAACGGCATGCTCACGCGCACCTTTCGCCTGCAATACGAGAACGCGGTGAACCTGATTCCGGTGCTGCGCCCGATCGTGTCGCCGAACAACCCGATCAATGCCTACCCGGGCAACAACACCATCGTCGTCACCGATTACGCCGAGAACCTGACTCGCGTCGCCCAGTTGATCCAGACCATCGACAGCCCGAGCGCAATCGACACCGACGTGGTGCAGATCCAGAACGGCATCGCCGCTGACATCGCGCCGATGGTCGCGGATCTGCTCGACGCGCCGGGCAACGATCCGACGCAGAAAATCGCGGTGATTGGCGACCCGCGCTCCAACACCATCATCATCCGCGCCGGCAGCCCCGAGCGCACCGAGCTGGCGCGCAATCTGATCTACAAACTCGACAACGCGCAGAGCAATCCGAGCAACCTGCACGTGGTTTATCTGCGTAACGCGCAAGCGGCGAAACTGGCGCAGGCCTTGCGCGGACTGCTGACTGGCGAGAGCGACAGCGGCAGCAGCGACAGTGCGCGCTCGGTGCTCAGTGCCATGGGCAGCAACGGCAACAACAATGGCGGTTCGAGCGCGCAGAGCGGCACGCAAACCAGTGGTAACACTTCGACCACGTCGAGCACTGGCAGCACCGGCGGCAGTTACGCGCAGGGCAGCAGTTCGACTGGCAGCGCCGGCAAACAGGCCAGTGAACAGAACGTTGCGTTCAGCGCCGGCGGGGTGACGATTCAGGCTGATGCCACCACCAACACCTTGCTGATTTCCGCGCCGGACCCGTTGTATCGCAACCTGCGCGAGGTCATCGATTTGCTCGACCAGCGCCGTGCGCAAGTGGTGATCGAGAGCCTGATCGTTGAGGTCGGCGAAGACGATGCCAGCGAGTTTGGCGTGCAGTGGCAGACCGGTAATCTCGGCGGCAAAGGTGTGATCGGCGGGGCGAACCTCGGTGGGTCAGGGATCAATCTCAACGGCAAGACCAGTCTCGATGTGCTGCCGCAAGGCTTGAACGTCGGCTACGTCAACGGCACCGTCGACATCCCCGGCATCGGCAAGATCCTCGACCTGAAAGTGTTGGCCCGGGCGTTGAAGAGCAAGGGCGGCACCAACGTGCTGTCGACGCCAAACCTGCTGACCCTCGATAACGAAGCGGCGAGCATTTTTGTCGGCCAGACCATTCCGTTTGTCAGCGGCAGCTACGTTACTGGCGGCGGTGGCACCAGCAACAACCCGTTCCAGACCGTGACCCGTGAAGAGGTGGGTTTGAAGTTGAATGTGCGGCCACAGATTTCCGAGGGCGGGACGGTCAAGCTCGATATCTATCAGGAGGTCAGCAGCATCGACGAGCGCGCTTCGGCCAGCGCGGCGTCGGCGGGCATCGTCACCAACAAACGGGCGATCGACACCAGCATCCTGCTCGACGACGGCCAGATCATGGTTCTCGGCGGCTTGCTGCAGGACGGCTACAGCCAGAGCAACGAAGCGGTGCCATGGCTGGGGACGCTGCCGGGGATCGGTGCACTGTTTCGCAACGAACGCCGGGCGATCACCAAGACCAACCTGATGGTGTTCCTGCGCCCGTATATCATCCGCGACAGCGAAGCGGGGCGCAGCATCACCCTCAACCGCTACGACTTCATGCGCCGCGCCCAGAGCGGGCTGCAACCGGAGCGCAGTTGGGCAATGCCGGACATGCAGGCGCCGCAGTTGCCGACGGCGGCGCAGGGGGTTCCGGCGGTGGCACCAGGGACGGGGCCGAGAGCGACGATCAAGGCTGTGCCGATCGAAGGGAGCACACGCTTTTGAATCCCTCCATCAATCTGAAAATTTACTCTGTGGTGAGGGGATTTATCCCCGATGGGCTGCGCAGCAGACCCAAAACCTGCTACCCCATTCTTCCAGATACACCCTGCATGCCGGATTTACGGGGGCTTCGCCCCCGAGCGGGAGCAAGCTCCCTCGCCACACAAACATGTCCAGACCCTGGAGTTGGGGAGGGCATGAGATGAGTGCGCTTCCCTGCGCTTGGTCCAAGGCCATGAACTCGGCCCGCAAGCTGAAAAACATTCCTGTGGCGAGGGAGCTTGCTCCCGCTGGGCTGCGCAGCAGCCCTAAAGCCAATGCACGCGGTGAGTCAGATGTATTCGGAAGTCAGGTTTCGGGGCTGCTGCGCAGCCCATCGGGGATAAATCCCCTCACCACAGGAACACCTCCAGGCAGAGAGATTGGGGAGGTTTTGAGATGAGTTCGCTTCCCTACGCTTGGTCCAAGGCCAGGAACTCGGCCCGCAAGCTGAAAAACATTCCTGTGGCGAGGGAGCTTGCTCCCGCTGGGCTGCGCAGCAGCCCCAAAGCCTGCTACCCCATTCTTCCAGATACACCCTGCATGCCGGATTTACGGGGGCTTCGCCCCCGAGCGGGAGCAAGCTCCCTCGCCACAAAAACATGTCCAGACCCTGGAGTTGGGGAGGGCATGAGATGAGTGCGCTTCCCTACGCCTGGGCCAAGGCCCAGCGCATTCTGTTGTGCGACGGCGTGCTGACCGTGTGCCCATCGACGCCCGGCTGGTCGATCAGTGAGGTGCGGCGCCAGTTCGGTGAAACCTCGCTCAAGCGCGTGCGCGACGACGAGCTCGACGGCTTGCTCGCCACGGCTTATGCCGACACCGGCAGCGCCGCCGCTGTGGTCGGTGCGGCGGAGAACGAAGTGGATCTCGATCGGCTGATGCAGGACATGCCGGAAATCACCGATCTGCTCGACACTCAGGACGGCGCGCCGGTGATCCGCATGATCAACGCCTTGCTCACCCAGGCCGCGCGCGACGAGGCCAGCGACATTCACATCGAACCGTTCGAAACCCATTCGGTGGTGCGCTACCGGGTCGACGGCACGCTGCGTGATGTGGTCTCGCCGCGCAAGGCGCTGCACGGTGCGCTGGTGTCGCGGATCAAGATCATGGCCCAGCTCGACATCGCCGAAAAACGCTTGCCGCAGGACGGCCGTATCGCGCTGCGTGTGGCTGGGCGGCCGATCGATATTCGCGTGTCGACCGTGCCCACCGGGCATGGCGAACGCGTTGTCATGCGCTTGCTCGACAAGCAGGCCGGGCGCCTGCATCTGGAAACCCTGGGCATGGATGCGCAGGTGCTGGCCAAACTCGATCATTTGATCCGCCAGCCCCACGGCATCGTGCTGGTCACCGGACCCACCGGCAGCGGCAAGACCACCAGCCTGTACGCTGCGCTGGCGCGCCTGGATGCCAGCACCAGCAATATCCTTACCGTCGAGGACCCGGTGGAGTACGACCTGCCGGGGATCAGCCAGATTCAGGTCAACGCCAAGATCGACATGACGTTTGCCCTGGCCTTGCGGGCGATTCTGCGCCAGGACCCGGACATCATCATGATCGGCGAGATCCGCGATCTGGAAACTGCACAAATCGCCGTGCAGGCGTCGCTCACCGGTCACCTGGTGTTGGCGACGCTGCACACCAACGACGCGGTGTCGGCGGTCAATCGCTTGATCGACATGGGTGTCGAGCCGTTTCTGCTGGCCTCGTCGATGCTTGGTGTGCTGGCCCAGCGGCTGGTGCGACGCCTTTGCAAAGAGTGCAAACAGGAAGACCCAGCAGCGCCGGGGACGTGGCGCCCGGTGGGCTGCGCCGCCTGCAATCACACCGGCTACAGCGGTCGCACCGGCATCCACGAATTGTTCTGCATCGACGACGACATCCGCACCCTGATTCACCAAGGGGCAGGGGAGCAGGCCTTGCGTGCGGCGGCGGCAAAGGCCGGGATGTTCAGCCTGCGCGAGGACGGTGAGCGCTGGATTCGCAGCGGTGCCACCGCGCCTGAAGAAATTCTCCGTGTGACCCGGGACGCCTGATGAATCGCTATCGTTTTGAAGCTGCCGACGCCACTGGCAAGATCGAGTCCGGGCATCTGGAAGCCGACAGTCAGGGCGCCGCGTTTGGCGTGTTGCGCAGCCGTGGGTTGACCGCGTTGTCGGTGCACAAGGAGAGCAACGTCGCCCAGCATGGCGGCGGTGGTCTGTTCAGTGCACGCCTGTCGGATAACGATCTGGCTTGGGCTACGCGGCAACTGGCGAGTCTGCTCGGGGCCAGCCTGCCGCTCGAGGCGGCACTCAGCGCAACGGTGGAGCAGGCCGAGAAAAAACACATCGCCCACACCCTCAGCGCGGTGCGTGCCGACGTGCGCAGCGGCATGCGTCTGGCCGAGTCGCTGGCCGCACGGCCACGGGATTTTCCGGAGATCTACCGCGCGCTGATCGCCGCCGGGGAGGAGTCCGGTGATCTGGCGCAGGTGATGGAGCGACTGGCCGACTACATCGAGGAGCGCAACAACCTGCGCGGCAAGATTCTCACCGCGTTTATCTACCCCGGCGTGGTCGGGCTGGTGTCGATCGGCATCGTGATTTTCTTGCTCAGCTATGTGGTACCGCAGGTGGTCAGTGCGTTTTCCCAGGCGCGTCAGGACTTGCCGGGGCTGACGTTGGCGATGCTCACCGCCAGTGATTTCATTCGGGCGTGGGGCTGGCTATGTGCGGCGCTGATCGCGGGTGCTTTCTGGAGCTGGCGCCTGTACCTGCGCAATCCGGCGGCACGTTTGAGTTGGCATCATCGGGTGCTGAAATTGCCGCTGATCGGACGTTTCGTTCTGGGCCTGAACACCGCGCGTTTCGCCTCGACGCTGGCGATTCTCGGCGGTGCCGGCGTGCCGTTGTTGCGGGCGCTGGAGGCGGCGCGGCAGACGCTACCGAATGATCGCCTGAGTCTGAGTGTCAGCGATGCGACAGCCAAGGTTCGTGAAGGGGTGAATCTTGCGGCGGCGCTGCGAGTGGAGAACGTATTCCCGCCGGTATTGATTCACCTGATCGCCAGCGGCGAGAAAACCGGCGCACTGCCGCCGATGCTCGAACGGGCGGCGCAGACCCTGTCCCGCGATATCGAACGGCGGGCAATGGGCATGACCGCGTTGCTCGAGCCGCTGATGATCGTGGTGATGGGCGGGGTGGTGCTGGTGATTGTGATGGCGGTTTTGTTGCCGATCATTGAGATCAATCAATTGGTGCAGTAGTGGTGTGCCTGAGGGTTTGAGGTTGTCTGGACTGGCCTCTTCGCGAGCAAGCCCGCTCCCACATTTGAAATGCGTTCCCCCTGTGGGAGCGGGCTTGCTCGCGAAGAGGCACATCAGGGCAATAAATTATTCAGACTTTTTACCAGGACTTCAGCCTCACCCGACCCTCATTCCCCCCATCCTCGGGTTCTCCTTTCTGTCATCTGCAACCACCCCGCAACGGCTGCAGCCAGTTTCAGCAAAACCCCCGATCCAGACCCCTCGCAATCCCGCGCAAACACCCGAGAAAACCACCGGAAAATCGGCGCGCAGCTCCCGAGGTTTTTTCCTTTATCTGTCACCGGAAACTGCGAATTTCTCAGTGCGACTTAACCACGGACCCCGCTTGCGAAGGTCGGCGGTGAGTCTTCCCAGTGTCATGCAAGACCCCTGAAAACCTGTGTTCACAACCATCGTTGAAAAGGAGATTCTTCATGTTCAAGCGCACTCTGATCGCAGCTTCCCTGACCGTCGCCGCGCTGGCTTCCGCTCAAGCCATGGCCGTTACCGGTGGTGGCGCTACTCTGCCAGCCGCTCTGTACAAAGGTTCGGCCGACAGCATCCTGCCTGCCAACTTCAGCTACGCCGCCGTGGGTAGCGGTGCCGGCAAGACTGCCTTCCTGACCAACGTTGCCACTGGCTTCGGCACCACCGGTACTGTGCACTTCGCCGGTAGCGACTCGATCCTCAGCGCTGCGGAAATCAGCACCTACAACACCACCTACGGCGCTTCGTACGGCCCGCTGATTCAACTGCCGTCGGTGGCCACTTCGGTTGCCATCCCGTACAAAAAAGCCGGCCAGACCGCGCTGAACCTGACCAGCGCTCAGCTGTGCGATGCGTTCTCCGGTGCCAAAACCACTTGGGGCCAGTTGCTCGGCACGACTGACACCACACCGATTCGCGTTGTTTACCGCAACGTTTCCAGCGGCACTTCGGAAATCCTCAGCCGTCACTTGAACTCGGTCTGCCCGACTCAGTTCGCCACCAACTCGACCTTCACCAACGCGCGTCTGCCAGCCGGTTCGGCACTGCCGTCGAACTGGGTCGGCGTCGCCAACACTTCTGATGTCGCCACTACCGTGAACGCGGTTGACGGCTCGATCGGTTATGTCGGTCCGGACGGTGTCGACGCCACCAGCAACGCTGTTGTTGCTCGCGTTAACGGCGTTCAGCCAACTTCGCTCAACGTCACTCTCGCACTGTCGTCGGTGTCCGCTCCTTCGACCCCGGCCCAGGTTGCAAACCCTGCCAACTGGTCGCCAGTGGTGGCTAACCCGGCTTCGGGCTACAAACTGGCTGCCTACACCAACTTCATCTTCGGTCAGTGCTACAAGGATGCAGCCGTGGCCGCGGACGTCAAAGCCTTCCTGACCCAGCACTACAGCAACCCGGGCAACAACACTGCGACCCAGGCCCACAAGTTCGTCGCCGTGCCTAATGCCTGGAAAACCGCTGTGACCGCCAACTTCATCACCAACACTTCGGGCAACAACCTGGACATCAACAACGCCAGCGTCTGCAACGCTATCGGTCGTCCTTTGTAAGCTCGCGCGGTCGTAACACCGATGACGGCAACCTTCGGGTTGCCGTCATTTTTTTTGGCTCGAATACACGCCGAACATGAAGTTTGTGTGACATCCGTTCGGTCGCGCCCTCCGCCAACGGCCTATGTCGTAACAGCAGGTTTTTGCGCGCCTGCGGCCATATGTGGCAATCAAAAAAGGATCTCGTAGTGATGCTCGCTCGCCCATCCCGTCGTCGTACCAACGCTCTGTCATCCAAACGTGAAGTCATGGATCCGACGCTGTGGCTGCTCAAGCCGTTGGCGCACGCGGTGGCGTTGTGTCTGGTGGCGGGCAGTGCGCAGGCGCAAACGGCGTTCAGTTCGAGCTGGTTTGCCGCCAAGGGTGCGGCGCAGCAGGCCGCGGCTGCGCGTCCGAGCGTGGGGGGCCTGCCGGGGATGACACCGCCATTGGCCCAGCAGCAGAAGGCTAATGCGCAGTTGCAGCGCTCGATTCAGACCTTGAATAACACGGTCGCGGTGATTGCTGCGCAACAAGCGGCGCAGGCGGCCGGACGCGCTGCTGCGTTGGGCACGGTGCAGTTCGTGCCGGACGGTCTGGGCGAGGGTGGCTTGAAAGTCGACAACAACCTGACCCAGGGCTGGCAGAACGCGAAGGGCCCGCAGCAGACCCAGGTCGATGGCAAAACCACAGTGACAATCGAGCAGACCGCCGACAAGGCGATTCTAAACTGGGAAACCTTCAACGTCGGTCGCAATACCACGGTCGATTTCGCCCAGCAGTCGAACTGGGCGGTGCTCAACCGCGTCAACGATCCGAATGCCCGGGCCAGCCAGATCCAGGGCCAGATCAAGGGCGACGGCACGGTGATGCTGATCAACCGTAACGGCATCGTGTTCAGCGGCAGCAGTCAGGTCAACGTGCGCAACCTGGTGGCCGCTGCCGCCAACATCACCGATATCCAGTTCCGTGATCGTGGGCTGTATTTCGACAGCACCGGCACCCAGCCGACTTTCACCGATGCCGCCGGCAAGGTGCTGGTGGAACGCGGTGCCTCCATCGACACCCACAAGCCGGCATCGTCCACCGCTGCCGGTGGTTATGCCTTGCTGCTCGGCAGCGACGTACAGAACGACGGCAGCATCAGCACCGCCAAGGGCCAGACCGTGCTCGCCGCCGGTGACCGTTTCTACATCCGCAAAGGCTCGGGCACTGAGGGCAATGCGCTGTCCACCACATTCGGCAACGAAGTCATACCGGGTTTCAAGGCCGGTGCCGTTGTGGGCAAAGTCACTAACAACGGACTGATCCAGTCGTCTACCGGCGACATCACTCTGACTGGTCACGAGGTCGTGCAGAACGGTGTGTTGCTCGCCAGCACGTCAGTGGCGACGCGGGGCACGATTCACCTCTCCAACCCGAGCACCGATGCTAACGGCAGCGTGACGCTGGGACAGGGCAGTGCCACGGCGATCATGCTCGACAGCAGCGACCTGACGGCCCTCGACAGCCAGCATCAGGCCGCGCTGACGGGCGTCACGGCCAATAACCGGATCCGTGGCGATCAGTCACGCGTCGAGATTCAGAGCGGCGGCAGTGTCGAGTTCCAGAACGGCTCGATCACCCTGGCCACCGGCGGCCAGGTCGCGGTCAGCGCACAACGCCGCAGCCTGGTGCGCGACGGCGCGATGATCGATGTATCCGGTGCCCTCGGCGTCAAAGTGGCGATGGAAAACAACAGCATCAAGATCAACGTGCAAGGCAATGAGCAGCGCGATGCCTCGGTCAACCGCGAGAAAGGCGCGCTCAACAGCAACGACATCTGGGTCGATGTGCGCGAGCTGGTGTATGTGCCGGCCGGCACCAACGGCTACGCCACGGATCGCTGGTACACGGCGGGCGGTTTGCTCGAAGTCGGGGGTTATCTCGGCACTCAGGGCCACAGCGTCGGCGAATGGATGGCTCAGGGCGGCACGGTGAGTTTTGCCGGTAACGACGTGGTCACGGAAAAAGGTTCGTTGATCAACCTGTCCGGCGGCACCCTGGATGTGCAGAGCGGCGAGATCCGCCAGAGCTGGCTGCGTGGCGCCGACGGCAAGTTGTATGAAGTGTCGCGTGCGCCGGGGGACCTGCTCTACACCGGCCTGTACAAAGGCTATGAAGACAGCAGCCAACGCTGGGGCCAGACCCGTTATTACTACAGCCCGCTGATTGCCCCGCGTTCACGTTTCGAGTCGGGTTACACCGTGGGCCGCGATGCCGGACAACTGGTGATCGCCACGGCCAACGCCGTACTCGACGGGCAAATGATCGGCGAGGTGTATCAGGGCGAACGGCAGAACCAGGCGCCGAAACCGGTGTTCGACGGCTATCAGCAGAGCCAGAGCGCGTTGGCCCGGCGTGCGCAGTTGATCGTCGGCAGTTACGACCCGACCTTCGTCGCGGCGTCGAATGGCCTGCTCTACACCCTCAATCCGACGCTGGATCAGGTGCAGATTGGTGGCGAGCGTCCGCTCGCCGGCAGTGATCTGAACCTGAGCGCCGCAGTGTCCGAGTCGCGCAAGGGCAAGTTGTATCTCGATAACGATCAACTCAACGGCGTCCGTCTGGGTGCCCTCAAGGTTGCAGCCAGGGATCAGGTGGTTGTTGACGGCGCGCTGACGGTCGATAACGGTGGTGACATCACCCTGTATTCCCCGGATGTGCAGATCGGCGCCGACCTGAGCGCGCGTGGCGGTAGCCTGCGTCTGGGCAACGTGCTCAATCAGTTTCTCAGTAGCGACACCGCTGACACTCGGCTCACGGCGAAGGTCGGCAAGGCGACGCAGGTCAACGTGGCCGACGGTGTGCAACTCGATACCCGTGGCGTGTGGAGCAACCTGCGCACCAACCCGGACGATGGTGCGAGTCTGGCGTACCTCAATGGCGGTTTGCTGTCGATCCGCAGCAGTGGCGACATCGATATGGGCGCGGGCAGCCTACTCGATGTTTCCTCCGGTGGCGCTGTGCTGGCCAACGGCAAGACCCGGGGTGGCAAGGGCGGGGACCTGACGCTGGAATCCAGTGCGATTTCGGCGCCCGGTGAAACCTATCTGAACCTTGCGGGCGATCTGCGTGGCTACGGTGTTACGGGCGGCGGCACGCTGACGGTGCAGGCCAACAAGATTCTCATCGGTCAGACCGACAAGGCGCTGGCTGACAATACCCTGCAGCTGTCTGCCGATCTGTTGCGCAAGGGCTTTTCCGCCTACAACCTGATTGGCCTGAATGGGCTAGACGTTGCTGAAGGTACGGCGTTCGATGTGCACATGCCGGTGTACCGTTTCGCTGATGCCGCGCCGAATCAGGTCAGTGGTGTCGATCCGCAAACGGCGCTGGAGCTGTGGACGCCGACGCTGTTCCAGGAAAACCCGACCAAGGGCCTGCTGACTCAACGTGCCGGCGCCAGCCTGACCTTGCAGGGCGGGGCCAGCCTGATCGGTCTGATCGATGCCGCCAACAGCACGTTGACGCTGGGCCGCGGTTCGCGGATCAGCGTCGATCCGGGGCAGAGCATCAAGCTGCGCGGTGCCGGGCAGATCACCGTGGAAGGTGAACTGAATGCCTGGGGTGGTGCGATTGATATCCGGCAGCAGCAGTTTGGTTCGAACAAACCGGCGACCTCCATTGTCGTGGCCGATCCGAACGCGCATGCCCGTTCCATCTGGATCGGTGAACAGGCGGTGCTGGATGTCGCCGGACGCGCCACTACGGCAGTCGATGCGCTGGGCCGCACTTACGGTCAGGTCGGCAAGGGTGGCAGCATCATCCTCGGCGGTGAAATCGATGCGAAACTGGCCACTGCCACGGCCGCCGATGCCTACGTGATTGTACGTCCGGGCGCGCGGCTGGATGCCTCGGGCACCGAGGCCGTTCTGGATATCGCCGGCCAGGGGCCGACCCGCGTTGCGACGGATGGCGGGCGGATCAGCCTGAGTTCCTACAACGGCCTGTTCCTTGAGGGCAACCTGCGTGCAGCGGCGGGCGGTGTCGGGGCTGCCGGCGGTCGTCTGGACATTGCGCTTGAGACACCGCTGTACGTTGACTCGGCAAGCAATGCCGTGCGGGCGCCGCGAGAGATGATCATTGGCCAGGCACCGACGGACAAACCGCTCGCGCAGGATCTGCGTCCGGGCGAGGGCGCCGCTGGCCTGCGTTACGGTCAGACGCGCTTGAGCGCAGACGGCCTGATGGCGGGCGGCTTCGATAACCTGAGCCTGTTGAGCAACGGTTTGCTGTCGTTTGACGGCGACGTCAATCTGCACATGAACCAGAGCCTGACGCTGTACGCCGGGGCGTTGTCGCTGGCCGACGCCTCCGCGAGTACGACCCGCGTCGATTTGAGCGCGCCGTACCTGCGCCTGTCCGGCGTGGGCACTTATCACGCCGGCTTCGGCCTGATACGGCCGCGATTGACCAATAATCCGACGACACAATTGTCGGACGCGACCTTCAACGCATCAGCCGACCTGCTGGATGTGGGCAATGGCCTGTCGTTCGGTACACAGGGTTCGATCCTGCAACTCGGCGCGCCGGCGCTCGCGTATGACCGACGGGCATTTGGTCTGGTGAACCTCGACAGTCGTGGCGATCTGCGTTTCCTCGCGCCCAACGACGGTGCCGAAAAAACCCGGCTGTGGACGCCGGGTGACTTGAACCTCGGTGCTGCACAAATCTATCCCGCCAGTGATGTCCAGGCTGAAGTGCGCGTTGGCTATCAGGGCGCCGTTGCGGTGTCCGACCATACGCTGCGGATCAGCAGCCACGGTGCGGCACCCGCTGAGGTGCCGTACTCGGTATTCGGCAATCTGAGTTTTTCCGCGGCGTACATCGAGCAGGGCGGGGTGGTGCGGGCCCCGTTGGGCAAGATTGTTCTGGGTGACGATTTGCAGACCACCAGTCATGAGATTCGACTGCTGTCGGGCAGCACCACGTCGGTCAGCGGCGCCGGTCTGGTCATGCCATACGGTGGCACTACGGACGGCATCGATTATCTCTACAACGGTAAATCGGTGGTGTTGAACGGCATCACGGGCGATAAAAACGGCGTGGCGATCGGTGGGCAATACATCGAGGTACAGAACGGTGCGCTGATCGATCTGTCCGGCGGTGGTGATCTTCGCGGCGCCGGTTTCATTTCCGGACGCGGCGGTTCTACCGACGCGCGCTTCAATCCGCTGGTGCGCAATGCCACCGATGGCACCTTCAGTCTGCCGGGGCTGGCGAGTAACCCGGTCTACGCCATCGTGCCGGGCAATCAGAGCCGTTACGCGCCGATCCTGGCCGAAGCCGGAGCGGTCGATCCGCGTATCGGCCAGCAGGTCACTATTGGCGCTGGCGTACCGGGGTTGGCAGCGGGGACTTACACGTTGCTGCCGTCCACTTTTGCCTTGTTGCCGGGCGCGTTCCGGGTCGAGGTCAATGGTCAGGCGACGCCGGCTGCGACGACGGCAGCGCTGCAGTTGCGCAACGGTTCGTGGACCAGTAGCGGGCAGATGTCGATTGCCAATACCGGACTGCGCGACAGTCTGGCCAGTCAGGTGATCCTGACGTCGGCTGACGTGTTGCGCCGTTACTCGCAGTACAACGAAACGTCGTTCACCCAGTTCATCCGCAGCGATGCCGCCCGGCGTGGCGTGCCCCGTGCGTTGGCGCCAATGGACGGCAAGGTGCTCGATCTGCGCCTGAGCACGGGTGGCAAGCAAGAGACTGCGTTGCAGTTCGATGGGCGAGCACTGTTTGATGCCGCCGAGGGTGGGCTGATCGGCACGGCGGCGCTACGCGGCGGTTACGCCGGCGCCGAGTTTGAGGTGCTCGGTACGGGGCGTGCGCCGACGCCGGGTTTCAGTGGCGTGTCGGTGTATGCCGACACGCTGAACAACCTCAATGCCGGACGTCTGACGCTCGGTGCGCTGCCGGAGGTGATTTACAACACGACCGGCAACATCATCAAGTTCGTGGGGACCTCCAGCAACATCACGCTGCGCGAAGGGGCCATCCTGTCAGCGCCGGAAGTCGTGCTGCGCACCACCTCGACCAACGGTGGCATCACGGTCGAAGCGGGCGCCGGGATCAACACCCTGGGGCGTGGCAATGTGGCCTTCGATTCAACGTCCGGCTACCTCTACCAGCCGCAAGCCTCGAGTCTGTTGGTGGTGTCCAACGGCTGGACCAACGTGCTGGCGCCGGAAGCGGCCAGCGGCATCAGCGGCGCGGGCAGCATCCGGATTGGCGCGTGTGTCACGTCATCTTGCAACGATCCGGCGCTGCTCTATTCGAACGGCAGCATCACGGCGGCGACGGACAATCAGTTTGAACTGGGTGAGGCGGTACGTTTCGGCACGCGCCAACTGGCGCTGACTGTGGGCTCGGTCAACGCCGGCAGCGCCGCCGCGCTGGCGGCGACCGGCAGTCGCGTGCCGGCCGGTCTTACCCTTAACCAGAATGTACTCGACCGACTGCTGCGCGGTGACACCCAATATGGCGCTCCAGCGCTGGAAACCCTGAGCCTGACCACTCGCGACGCCTTCAATTTCTACGGCAGCGTCAGCCTCGACACGATCGATCCGCAGACCGGCCAGAGCAAACTGCAGAATCTGCTGCTGGTCGCTCCGGCGATCTACGGTCTGGGCGATGCCAACGATGTGGCGAGTATCCGTACTGCCAACCTGATCTGGAACGGCGCCACCCAAAGCCCTGGCGCTGTCATCACGGGTGGTGCGGGCACCGGCAGTGGCACGCTGGACATTCAGGCCCAGCGGATCGAGCTGGGTTACGGCCCGATGCCTCAGGCCAGCGGTCTGGATCAGAACAATCGTCTGGCGCTGGGTTTTGCCAACGTCAACCTCAGCGCCAGCGAGCGCATCACCGCCAATCACAAGGGCAGCCTGGCGGTGTATCAGGAGCAGGGCGCGTACGATCCGCTCAAGGGTTACAGCTACAGTGGCGGCAATCTGAACCTGCGCACGCCGTTGCTCACCGGTGAGGCGGCATCGGTCAGCCTGCTCAAGGCCGGTAATAGCCTCACGCTCAGCGGCGCCGGGGCTGCCGGGGTGGCCAATGCTTTGGGTGCGGAGTTGAATCTTGAAGCCCGCGATGTCGTGCTCGATAGCCGTATCGCCTTGGCCAGCGGCAAGCTGACCGTCAAGTCCGAGGGCGATTTGACGCTGGGCACTAGTGCCGTGCTGGACATGGCCGGGCGGACCTTGCCGTTCAACGATGTCAGCAAATACAGCTGGGGCGGCGACGTATCGCTGTACAGCGCCAACGGCAATATCCGTCAGGCCGCGGGCTCGCGGATCGATCTGTCGGCGAAGAATAATCAGGCCGGTAGTCTCAGCGTCGTAGCCTTAGCCGATGCGGCGGGTATGGTCGATCTGCAAGGCGAGATTGTCGGCGGCAGCAGCGGTTACTTTGACGCCGGGGGCACGTTGGTGCCGTACAAGGCCGGTGGCGTGGACATTCGCGCGCAGCTCCTGGGAGGTGACGCCACCGAGCAGTTCGCCGCGCTCAACCAGCGCTTGAATGCAGGTCAGGTGTTCGGCAGCCGCAGCTTGCAGCTCAAGCAAGGCAACCTGGTGATCGGTGATGGCCTTAAGGCGAGCGAGGTCAATGTCTCGGTGGACAATGGCAGCCTGACGGCGACCGGTCTGATCGATGCCAGTGGCGAGCGTGTCGGCAGCATTCGTCTGTCGGCGAAAAATGGCCTGACGCTGGCTGGCAATAGCGTGCTTGATGCCCATGGTCGCGTGCTGCGGGTCGACAGCTACGGCGAGATCATCGATGCGCCGAACCGTGCCACGGTTGAACTGAGTTCCGGCGATGGTTTGCTCACGCTGGACAACGGCGCGCGGATCGATTTGCGCCACGGCACTGATGCCGTGCCCGGTTTCCTTGCCGGGCAACACGATGGAATGCTGCGCGGTACGCTGGAGCTGAACGCGCCGCGTCTGGGCAGCAATGACATCGCCATCGACGCCAGTGGTGTGTTGACCATTCAGGGCGCTCGCTCCATCGGCCTCAACGGTATGCGCCGCTACACCGATGCCCGCGATGGTGTCGATCCGGCGGTCAGTGGCCGGCCGTATCAGGTGATTGATCAGGCCATGCTCGAGCGCATTCATGGCGACAGCAACGACTTTATCAACGCCGCACTGGGCAATAACGATCTGCTGCAACGCAAACTCGCCGGGTTGAACAACGCCAAGTATGCCGATGCGTTCCATTTGCGGCCCGGTGTGGAGATCGCCAGCAAGACTGCCGACGGTGATCTGGTGGTGGAGGGCGATCTGGATTTGTCCGGTTACCGCTACGCCAGTCTCAATCCGCACACGCAGCTGAACCCGTCGGTGTACGGGTCAGGCGAGGCCGGCAGCCTGGTGATTCGCGCCGGTGGCAACCTCGATATTTACGGCAGCATCAATGACGGCTTCGCGCCGCCGCCGGAAACCCAGGACGATGCCGGCTGGAAACTGATTGCAGGTGTGCAGCCATTCGGTGGCGACCTGATTGTGCCGGGCAGCGGTGTTTCGCTGGCCGAAGGCACGCAGTTCCCGATAGGCGCCACGCTCAATTACGACGTGACCCTTCAGGGCGCGGTGTTGGCCAGCGGCACGTTGCTGCCGACTCAGGCAGTGTTGGCTGAGGCGTATACCTTCAGCGCCGGCACCGTGCTGGCGGGGGCGATCCACGACAGCAACGGTCATCTGCTGTACGCCGCCGGTACGCTGCTCAGCGACAGCGTGACGTTGCCTGCCGACACTCGCCTGGGTGCCGGGATCCGTTTGAACAAGGCCACCGCCCTGCAAGCGATGAACTGGCCCAAGGGTGTGCCGTTGCCCAGCGTTTACGATGCAGATCTGACTACGTTCGCCGGGGTGAAATTAAAGGGCGAACTGGCCTTGCTGCGCGGTTCGCTGATTCCGTCGATGACCGATGTGAAGCTCGCCGAAGGCACTTCGCTGATCGAGTTGCGGCCGTTCAACGGCACACAACAGGGTAAGAACTGGGCGCTGGCCAGCATGCTGCCGTCGGGCAGTGCCTCATGGTCGATGCGCGTGGTCGCCGGTGCAGATCTTGCTGCGGCCGACAGCCGTGCCGTGAAGCCTGTCACCACCGATGGCAATCTGCGGCTGGCGGACACTCATTACGGTGTCACGCTTACCCAGGCAACGGGGATACTCGTGTGGGCACCCGACAATCCGTATGACCTTCCGGGATATTACCCTGTGCCCGATGACCAATTGGAGATCTGTGCGCAGGTGGAAGGGCTCTGTGTGCCGATGGCACGTTGGGTCTGGGCGCCGGGCAATGGTCTGGGACCTGACTACGAACCCGTTCCCGAGGAGTATCAGATCCTTTGTGAAATCTATCCGGAGTTCTGCATCGGCAATAATCCCGGCACAACCGCCAAGGCCCACAGTCAGATGTTCAGTGTGCTGCGCACCGGTACAGGCGATCTCGATCTCATGGCTGCCGGCAACCTGAGCATGGATTCACCGTTCGGCGTTTATACCGCCGGCACTCAATCAGCGAACGTCGATCCGTTGTACAACCAGAAACGTGGGCATCTGTCGGACAGCAATTCGGTGTTGGGCAGCGCCGGTGCCGCTTATGAAAAATGGGTCGACGGTGGCAGCGACAGCCTCTATCAGGCCTGGTATCCGCAGATGGGCGGCAACCTGACAATCAATGCCGGTGGCTCGGTTTCCGGCGATTCCGTCGGCACGAAAGCACAATCGGTGAATGGCGGTTTCCGCGAACAGATCGCCAGTGCGTCAGTGGGCAACTGGCTGTGGCGCCAAGGCACGGGCAACCCGGATGTACCCGCAGCGTGGTGGATCAACTTTGGCAGTTATGCTACTCGGTTGATGACCCCTGACAGTAATACCGAACCTTACCTGGTCGGCTTCACCGGATTCGGCACACTGGGCGGCGGCAACATCAGCCTGCGTGCCGGTGGCGACGCCGGGATGCTCAGACCGTTGGGCGATGCGGTCAATTATCCGCGCAGCCAAGGGCTGATCGTTGCCGTGGGCAGCACCGGGCGTGTCGCCGACGATGGCAGCGTGCAGATGACCGGCGGTGGCGATATGGACATTCACCTCGGCGGCGCACTCAATCCATCGCTGCAAGCGCGGGCCGGGGACAACGGGACTCAGCCGCCGAGGCACGACCTGCAAGGCGCACTGATCAACTTGCGCGGTGCGGCGCAATTGACCGGAGGGGCACTGGGCGGCATCAATCTGCAATATGGTGCCAACTCGCAGTTGCATGATGTCCGTGAAACCCGACCGCTGGATCCGTTCACCTCGACGACCAGCAACGCCTCCGGTGGCCTGGTGTTGATTCCCGGCGATTCGGGCATGAGCCTCAGTACCCGTGGAGACCTGGTGTTGGGCGGTGCGGCAGATCCCGGACGTGTGCGCCTGCTCAATGCCACGCCACTGCTTGATGACAACGGCAATATCCGCACTGGCGGCATCCTGAGCGGCTTCTCGCTGTGGACTGATCACACCGCCATCAATCTTTTTTCCGCTGGAGGCAATCTCACGCCGAGTACTCAATTGGCCGAGGCAGACGCCAATCTCACCCCTGTGAGCGGCGCCAATTCGTCGCCCACCGATGGACGTTTTGTGTACCCGTCGATTCTTCGGGCGGTGGCGGCGCAGGGGTCGATTTATGCCGGGCCCTCGGCGGCTTACAGCGAGCGCGACTTGTCACGGACAATCGCTTATTCACTGTTGCTGGCCCCTTCGACATCCGGACAACTCGAACTGTTGGCCGGTGACTCGATCTACGCCGGCGGCTATGCGATCAATCAGTCCGGTGCCAGTCCGCTGGCCATCGCCACGCCGTTCAGGCCGTCATTTCTGGCCTTTGCCAGCAATAACCCCAACAAGCCACTCACCAGCAACTACGGCAGTGACGGTGTTAAACCGGATGGTAATTCGCGTTATCCATTGTTCGCTTTTGGGCCCGACAGCTATTCCGGTTTGAATGATGTGCAAGGGCCGGCACGGTTCTATGCCCTGACCGGCGATCTGGTGGGGGTACGCAGTGGTGAGACGTTGAGTTTCGATACCTCGAAACGCACTTGGTACGAAGCAGCAGGCCCTGTCTGGATGATTGCCGGCCGCGACATCGTGGCATCCGGGACCAACCTGGGTCGACCGACAGCCGTGCAGCCCGATGAGATGGGCGTGGGTCGGGAAGGCATCACCTCGACCGGCAACCTGTTCGTTCATAACGACCCGCGAGATATATCCCGGGTGTCGGCGGGCCGCGACATTCTCTACAGCAGCTTCGATATCGCCGGACCTGGAACGCTGGATATCAATGCCGGGCGCAACATCCTGATGGAAAACCGCGCCAGCATCACCAGTCTCGGCTCGATAGTGGCCGGGGATCTGCGGCCTGGTGCCAGCGTGGTATTGCAGGCGGGCGCAGGCGCGCAGGGGCCGGATTACACAAAGTTCATCGCCCGTTACCTGAATCCGCAGAACCTTGCTGACCCGAATGCCTCTCTCAACGGCCAGCCGGGCAAAGTGGTCAAGACCTACCTCGACGAGTTGCAGAGCTGGCTGACGCTCGGCTACGGCTTCAGCGGCAACGCAGAGCAGGCACAGGCGTTCTATGCCGCGCTACCAAGTGCCGAGCAGGCGATCTTCGCTCGCCAGGTGTACTTCGCCGAATTGCGCGCCGGCGGCCTGGAATACAACGACGTCGACGGCCCGCGCAAAGGCAGTTACCTGCGCGGTCGCAACGCCATCGCCGCGCTGTTTCCGACCACCGATGTGGCGGGCAATCCGCTCCGCTACGACGGCGACATCACGCTGTACGGTGGTGCCGGGGTCAAGACCCTGTTCGGCGGCGACATTCAGATGCTCACGCCGGGCGGCGGTCAGGTGTTCGGCATCGAAGGCGCGGCGCCACCGTCGACCGCGGGGATCATCACCCAGGGTTCGGGCAACATTCAGCTCTACTCGCAGGGCAGCATTCTGCTGGGGCAAAGCCGGATCATGACCACGTTCGGCGGCTCGATCCTGGGCTGGTCGGCAGAGGGCGACATCAACGCCGGTCGCGGCTCGAAAACCACGGTGGTCTACACCCCACCGAAACGGGTTTACGACACCTGGGGCAACGTGACCCTGTCGCCATCGGTGCCGAGCACCGGCGCGGGTATCGCCACACTCAACCCGATCGCCGAAGTGGCACCCGGCGACATCGACCTGATTGCACCGCTGGGCACCATCGATGCGGGGGAGGCGGGGATTCGTGTTTCGGGCAACGTCAACATCGCCGCGCTGACCGTGGTCAACGCCGCCAACATCGCGGTGCAGGGCAAGACCAGCGGCGTACCGGTGGTGGCCGCGGTGAACACCGGGGCGATTACCTCGGCCAGCTCCGCCGCCTCTTCGGCCACGCAAGCGGCGGAAGATGTGGCGCGTCAGCAGCAGGCAGCCGCGCGGCAGAATCAGGCGTCGGTGTTCACTGTGCAGGTGCTGAGTTTCGGCAACGAACAGCTGGCGCCGACCCGGGATGGCGCGAACCGTGCCCCGGCTACCGGATACAACCCGAACAGCCCGGTGCAGGTGCTAGGGGCAGGGGCGCTGGATGAACAGGCGAAACAGCAGTTGACCGAGGAGGAGCGGGGCCAGCTGACGTTGTAAAAGACTCTCGTGTAGTACTTTGGGCGGCCGGTGGGTCGCCCTTTTTTTGTGTGGGTGGGAAAGCTTAGGGATACGCTTGTCGAGCGTGCAAAAGGTTGAGAATCTCGATCCGGTCGGTCACCCGATAAACCACGACGTAGTTGGGATGGACAACGATTTCCCGTGTACCGGCGACCTTGCCGAAGCGATAAAGGTAGGGGTGAAGTGGGAGGGCGGAGGTAGCCGCTTCGATGGCGGCGTTCAGTTGACTGGCCGCCACGGCGTTACGGTCAGCGATGTAGTTCAGGGTTTGCCAGAGTTGAGTGCGAGCTTCAGGTCGCCAGTCAACCCGCACTGTTTTTGTTGAGTTTCGATTCGATGAGGGCGCGCATCTCGGCCATCACCTGCTCGTGGGGGATGTTGGGCCGCGGATCATCCATCGAGGCCTGTACCTGTGCCCGGAACCAGCGATCGTAGCTGGCGGCCTGCTCTGGGGTTTCGAAGTCTGAAACGATAAGTGAAAGTTCGGCGCTCATAGTGACCTCCATGATCAATGTGAAGCAGTCTAAGGGGGATGTGGCTCGCTGTCGTCACTGGCAGGACGAAGTGCCCAGTATCCATTGGGGCGATTGATAACGCAGTCAGACGTTTCCGTGGATCAGGTGGGCATTTCCACGGGGCCTGTAGGCTTCATCACATCTGTGGGAGCGGGCTTGCTCGCGAAAGCGCCGTGTCAGGCAACGTATTGGTTACTGACAGACCGCTTTCGCGAGCAAGCCCGCTCCCACAATGGAATGGCGGCGCAGGTCAGAAGGCGTAGGGGATGCTGACCTTGGCCCAGAGCATGTCGCCCTGCGGCCGGTTCTCCACGTCAAACTCCCTGGCCCAGCGAATCTCCGCGCTGGCGTACTTGAGAAAGGTCAGGTGCAACGCCGGGCCAATCGCGAACACCTGGCCGCGCACGCCGTCATCCACATCCTGCCCGGCGAACTGCACAGTGTGGCCGTACTGTTTGTCGTCGGTGGTCTGCTTGAGGTAGTAGCCGTTGAGGCCGAGCATCACATCGTCGGTGATCCTGTAGCTGGCCGAATAATCGAAGTGGAAGATCTGTCCGGACTTGTAGTCGGTGTCCTTGTTCTTCTCGTTGAAGCTGTAGGTGGTCTTCATCGACACTTCGGTCTTGTCGGTCGGCAACCAGGTGAAGGAGAACAGCGGCTTGTAGGTGTAGAAATTGTTGCTGGTGTTGGCCAGCCGATCGACGCTGTATTCACCCGTGGGCACCGTGACTTCAAGGGCTGCGCCGAGGGTCAGGTTCTTGCCCATGTCCCACAGGATGATCGGCGCAATCGTGGTATCGCCCATGCCTTCGCGGGTATCGCTGAGGCCGTAGACCGAGACTTCCTGCTTCAGCCAGGGCTGGGCGATGTAGCCGGCCAGACGTCCGCCGAACACTCGTACCGGGCTCAGGTAATCAATCCGCGGGATCACCGCTGTGGATTCGATCTCGACATTCGGCACCTTGCCGCCCAACGAGCTGATGTTGAGCTTCGTCGACTTGTAATGGTTGTAGTAGAGGTTGAACGCGACCATGTTCTCCGGAAGGCTGTCGACCTCCAGCGGCAGCATGAAGAACCCGTCGGTGCCGGGGCCGATGTTGTCGACCCCGGCTTCGGTGGCCAGGGCCGACAGGGCCGCAGAGCAACCGAGCAGAGTCAGTGCCAGACGCAAGGGGAATGTGGCGCGGTTCGGGCTCATGGCTGTCCTCATTATTATTGTGTTGGGACGTGGCGCCGGTACGCAGAACGTCCGGCACCATAGAAATAAGCGCTTGGCGTGCGACGGGGCAGGGTATTGGCGGACAGTTAGGGGGGCTTCTGCGGACAGTCGGCCAACCCTGTGCTAACTTCCTTCGACATAACCGGTTACAAAAATAACAATCAAGCGTGATCCGGAATGTCAGTCCCCATGAACGTAAAAGTCCAAGACCCCACTTTTGAACTGGCGCTGGTCTCGCCGTTTCTCCTGCAAACCCTCGCCGAAGTCGCGCAGAACAAAGGCATCGACCCCGAAAGCCTGTGCCGTGGCCTGGGGTTCACCTTTGAAGATCTGCAGGATCCGGCGCAACGCATTTCCTACCGGCAGGCCGTGGCGATGATTCAACGCGCGCTCAAAGTGCTGCCCAATCAGGGGCTGGGGCTGTGGGTCGGAGCGCAGAATGTGTTGGGTACGCTGGGGTTGCTCGGGCACGTGCTGTCGCTGTGCAAGACCTTGCGCGATGCCTTTGCCCTGGGCATCCGCCACCAGCACACCTCCGGCGGAATCGTGGTGTCCAGCGTTGATGTGGTCGGCGATCAGGTGCGCCTCGATGCCGAATGTCGCTTGCCGTTCGCCGATGTGCAGGTGTTCGCCATTGAAGAGTTTTTCGCCAGCCTGCTGGTGTATGGCCGGGCCTTGGTGGGCCATGAGTTCAAGGCGATTGCCGTGGAATTTGTCCACGCCGCGCCGGATTACCTGAGCGAATACCACCGCTTGCTCGGGCCCGATGTGCGTTTCGGCTGCCTGCACAATCGCATGCTGATCGATGTCCAGTGGCTGGACGTCAACCTGCCCAATCATCATTCGCTGGCGCTGCGTCAGGCGGTTGCCTTGCTGGAGCTGGAAGCGGCGCAGGTGCATCAGAAACTCGATCTGATTCAGGCAGTGGAACGGGCGATTGCCCGGGACTTGAGCCGGGGCAGCCATATCGAAAAAATCGCCGGCGACCTGAACATGAGCAGCCGCACCCTGCGCCGCCGTTTGACCGAGCATGCACTGACGTTCGAGGCGCTGCTGGAGCAGGTGCGTCAGGCGCGGACCATGAGTCTGCTGGCCAATCCTGAGATGCCGATTGAACGTATCACCGAAGAGGTTGGCTACAGCGACGTGCGCAGTTTTCGCCGAGCGTTCAAGCGCTGGACGGGGATGAGCCCGAGTGCGTGGCGCCAGGATGCAAGCACCGCTTAGACATCGGTCCCCTGTGGCGAGGGAGCTTGCTCCCGCCGGGCTGCGCAGCAGACCCAAAACCTGCCACGCCACTCCTCCAGACACACCTTGCCGGCGGGGTTTGCGGGTGCTTCGCCCCCGAGCGGGAGCAAGCTCCCTCGCCACAGGCTTCCGTGCGCCACTCACCAGTATTTCAACCCCACAAACCCTCCGGCTACAGGTAAACTCCCGCGCACTTTCCCAAGGAGTTCACATGAGTTACTACCAGCCGGGCATTCTCGCCACCCCTGTTCCTGCGCAAGCACGTCACCTGTTTTTCGCCCTTGAGTCGGTAGCCGCACTGCCGCAGGCGATCGACAACCTGATGAATCTGGTGGACGGCAAATCGGCTGTGATCGGTTTCGGTGAATCCTTGACCAAGGCCTTGAATGTGCAGATCGACGGCCTGCGCAGCTTCCCGGCCATGACCGGCGTCGGCGTGGAAAATCCGTCGACCCAGCACGCACTGTGGGTCTGGCTGCACGGTGTCGACCGTGGTGAATTACTCAATCGCTGCAACGCCTTCGAAGCCGCGCTGGCTCCGGCGCTGCGTCTGGTCCAAGCGCAGGAAACCTTTCGCCACAAGGACGGCCATGACCTGACCGGTTACGAAGACGGCACTGAAAACCCGCACGATGACGCCGCGATTGCCGCCGCGTTGCTGGGCGAGGGCGCTGATGGTCTGGTTGGTGGCAGTTTCGCCGCGATCCAGCAGTGGCAGCACGACCTCAAGGGTTTCCACAAGCTGTCCGCCGAAGACAAGGACAACATCATGGGCCGTCGCTTGAGCGACAACGAAGAGATCGACGACGCGCCGGTCTCCGCCCACGTCAAACGCACCGCCCAGGAAAGCTTCGCCCCGGAAGCCTTCGTCGTGCGTCGTTCGATGCCGTGGATCGAAGGCGAGCGTGCCGGCCTGATGTTCCTCGCGTTCGGTGTTTCGCTGGATGCCTTCGAAGCCCAGCTGCGGCGCATGAGCGGTCTGGAAGATGGCATCACTGACGGTCTGTATCGCATCAGCCGGCCGATCACCGGCGGCTATTACTGGTGCCCGCCGCTGAAGGACGGCCACCTCGATCTGCGCGCGTTGCGCATCGGCTGAGTGTTTCAATCAAAGGGAGTTGAGCATGGACGTGGTGCGGTGGGGCATGATCGGTTGCGGCAGCGTCACGGAACGCAAGAGCGGGCCGGCCTTCTACAAAGCGCCCGGCTCGGCGCTGGTGGCGGTGATGGGCCGCCGCCTTGAAGCGGTGACCGATTACGCCGCGCGCCACGGCATCGCTCGGGTTTATACCGATGTCGATGCACTGATCAACGACCCCGAGGTGGACGCGGTGTACATCGCCACGCCCCCCGACAACCACCACGCCTACAGCCTGAAAGTCGCCGCCGCCGGCAAGCATTGCTGCGTCGAGAAACCGATGGCGCTCAACGCCGGGCAAAGTCGCGAGATGCAGCAGGCGTTTGCCGACGCCGGTTTGCACCTGTTCGTTTCCTACTACCGCCGCTCGTTGCCGCGTTTTGCCCAAGTGCGCCAATGGCTGGCGCAGGGCCGCATCGGCGAGGTGCGGCACCTGAGCTGGACGCTGACCAAGGCCCCCTCGGCGGCGGATCTGGACGGCAGCGCCAACTGGCGAACCGACCCGAACGTGGCCGGTGGCGGTTACTTTGCCGACCTCGCCAGCCATGGTTTTGACCTGTTTCAGTACCTGCTCGGCGATATCGTCGAAGTCGCCGGTTTCACCGCGCGCCAGGCCGGTCTGTACGCCGCCGAAGATGCCGTCAGTGCCAGTTGGCGCTTCGCCTGCGGGGCACTGGGCATGGGCTGCTGGAGCTTTGTCGCGGATCGGCGCGAGGACCGCCATCGCCTGACACACCGCCTTCGGGAGCGAGCCCCCTCCCACAAAGGTCTGTGTGTCGTCGTGTCTAAGGTTATGCCCATTCGGTATTTCTCAAGCTTGTCATAACGTCTCTAAGATCACGTCATAACTCGTTATAACAAGTGATCCCGTGATGACCGATAACGTTCTCTCCTTACCCAGTGTCCCGCTGCACACCCAACTGCGCGACGTCCTGCGCGCACGCATTCTCGACGGCGAATACCCGCAAGACAGCCAGATGCCGTCCGAAAGCGAACTCGGCACGCTGTTCAAAGTCAGCCGCATCACCGTGCGCCAGGCGCTGGGTGATCTGCAGAAAGAAGGGCTGATCTTCAAGATCCACGGCAAAGGCACCTTCGTCGCCAAGCCGAAAACCTTTCAAAACGTCAGCAGCCTGCAAGGCCTCGCCGAGTCCATGACCGGGCGCGGTTACGAGGTGATCAACCGTCTGCGCAGTTTCAAATTCATCCCCGCCGACAAACGTGTCGCCGAGCGCCTGCAAGTCGCCGAAGGCGAGACCGTGGCGCAGATCAAACGTGTTCGGCTGATCAACCGCGAACCGATCTCGCTGGAAATCACCTACCTGCCCAAAGCCATCGGCGAACGGCTGGAGAAGGCCGATCTGGTGACTCGCGACATCTTCCTGATTCTGGAAAACGACTGCGGCATCGCCCTCGGTCACGCCGATCTGGCGATCGACGCGGTGCTGGCTGACAGCGACCTGACCCAGGCGCTGAACGTCGAGGCCGGCTCGCCGATCATGCGCATCGAGCGTCTGACCCACGACGCCAACGGCCAGCCGCTGGACTTCGAACACCTTTACTACCGTGGCGATGCGTTCCAGTACCGCCTGCGGATCGACCGGCAAAAAGGGGCGTGACATGACCCGCAAGACCTTAGAGCAGGAATACGACATCGTCGTGATCGGCGGTGGCACCGCCGGCCCGATGGCGGCGATCAAGGCCAAAGAGAAGAACCGTGATTTGCGCGTGCTGCTGGTCGACAAGGCCAACGTCAAACGCAGCGGCGCGATCAGCATGGGCATGGACGGCCTGAACAACGCGATCATCCCCGGGCACTCGACGCCGGAGCAGTACACCAAGGAAATCACCATCGCCAACGACGGCATCGTCAATCAGGCGGCGGTGTACGCCTACGCCACTCACAGTTTCGAAACCATCGAGCAACTCGACCGCTGGGGCGTGAAGTTCGAGAAGGACGAGACCGGTGATTACGCCGTGAAAAAAGTCCACCACATGGGCGCCTACGTGCTGCCAATGCCGGAAGGGCACGACATCAAAAAGGTCCTTTACCGCCAGTTGAAACGTGCACGGGTGAGCATCACCAATCGTCTGGTCTGTACCCGTTTGCTGACCGACGAGGAGGGCGCGGTCAACGGCGTGATGGGCTTCGATTGCCGCAGCGCTGACTTCCATGTGATCAAGGCCAAAGCGGTGATCCTCGCCTGCGGCGCGGCCGGTCGCCTAGGCCTGCCGTCCTCGGGCTACCTGATGGGCACCTACGAAAACCCGACCAATGCCGGCGACGGCTACGCGATGGCGTATCACGCCGGGGCCGAGCTGGCGAACCTCGAATGCTTCCAGATCAACCCGTTGATCAAGGACTACAACGGCCCGGCCTGCGCCTATGTCACCGGCCCGCTCGGCGGCTACACCGCCAACAACAAGGGCGAACGCTTCATCGAGTGCGACTACTGGAGCGGACAGATGATGTGGGAGTTCCACCAGGAACTGGAAAGCGGCAACGGCCCGGTGTTCCTCAAGCTCGATCACCTGGCCGAGGAAACCATCCAGAACATCGAGGAAATCCTGCACAGCAACGAACGCCCGAGTCGCGGCCAGTTCCACGCCAATCGCGGCACCGATTACCGCACGCAGATGGTCGAGATGCACATCTCGGAGATCGGTTTTTGCAGCGGCCATTCGGCGTCCGGGGTGTGGGTCAACGAGCGTGCCGAGACCTCGGTGAAAGGTTTGTACTCGGCAGGTGACATGGCCGCCGTGCCGCACAACTACATGCTCGGCGCGTTTACCTACGGCTGGTTCGCCGGGCACAACGCGGCGGATTTTGTCGCCGGGCGTGAGTTTTCCGCGCTGGATGCCGCACAGATCGAAAAGGAGCAAGCGCGGGTCTACGCACCGCTCGATCGAGAGCACGGGCTGCCGCCGGCGCAGGTCGAGTACAAGCTGCGACGCTTCGTCAACGACTACCTGCAACCGCCGAAAGTGACCAAAAAAATGCAGATCGGTCTGCAGCGCTTCAGCGACATCGAACGCGACCTCGAGCAGATGAAAGCCAACAACGCTCACGAGCTGATGCGCGCCATGGAAACCAGCGTGATCCGCGACTGCGCGGAAATGGCCGCACGCGCTTCGCTGTTCCGCGCCGAGAGCCGCTGGGGCCTGTACCACTACCGCGTCGATCACCCGCAGCGCAACGACAGCGAGTGGTTCTGCCATTGCCATCTGAAGAAGGGTGAAGACGGCCGCATGACCAGTTTCAAGAAACCCGTCGAGCCGTACATCATCCCGCTCGATGCCGAAGAAATGCAGGCTTACGACCGATTGCGGGTGGGCGCGTTCGCCGCTTGATGCATCACCAGAGAGAGTCCGAACCATGGCCTATCAAGCCCAGGAAATCTTCTTCCGCTCCAACGCCCCGGTCACCGTGGACGAGGACAAATGCATCGCCGAAAAAGGCTGCACCGTGTGCGTCGACGTCTGCCCGATGGACCTGCTGGCGATCAACCCGGCCACACAAAAGGCCTACATGGCGTTCGATGAATGCTGGTACTGCATGCCGTGTGAGAAGGATTGCCCGACTGGTGCCGTCAAGGTCGACATCCCTTATCTCCTGCGCTGATCCTGCTCGAAATGTGGGAGCGAGCCTGCTCGTGAAAGCGGTGGGTCATTTAGCAATGATGTCGACAGATACGCCGCTTTCGCGAGCAAGCTCGCTCCCACAATGGATCGAGTTACTGCACAAATTGAGTACGCCAAAACCCTGTGGGAGCGAGCTTGCTCGCGAAGAGGCCCGCCCAGACAACCCAAAGCCATCCGGAAACCCCGGACGCTGGATTCACCGAAACCCCTCGTTTCCCACCGCGCCCTGATCGCGGCGGAGACGAACATCCTATAAATGATTCGAGGGGAAACACATCATGTTGCGTGCAGCAATCGCCGGTCTGGTACTGGCTTCATTCACCCTGTCGGCCTCGGCCGAAACCATCCGCATCGCCATTGGCACCCAGGACACCACCATCAACTGCGCCGCCGGCGGGCTGTTGATTCGTGAGCTCGGTCTGCTCGACAAATACCTGCCGCACGACGGCGCCTATAAAGACGCGAAATACGACGTGCAGTGGAAGAACTTCACCAGCGGCGCACCGCTGACCAACGAGATGGTCGCCGGCAAACTCGACTTCGGCGCCATGGCCGATTTCCCAGGCGCGTTCAACGGTGTGGCGTTCGAAACCGCCGGCAAGCACAGCCTGTTCATCAGCGTGTTGTCGGGCAGCATCAAGGGCAGCGGCAACGGCATCGTGGTGCCGAGTGCGTCCGGGGTGCAGGCGCTGAGCGAACTCAAGGGCAAGACCATCTCGGTGCCTTTCGCCTCGACCGCCCACGGCATGCTGCTGCGCGCGGTGGCGGAGCAGGGCTGGGATCCACTGAAAGACGTGAACATCATCGCTCAACCACCGGAAGTCGCCGGCTCCGCGTTGCAGGCCGGCAAGATCGACGCCCACGCCGATTTCGTGCCGTTCGCCGAGCTGTTCCCGAGCCGTGGTTTCGCCCGCAAGGTCTACGACGGCGCCCAGGCCAACGCGCCGACTTTCCACGGTGCGCTGGTCGATCAGGCCTACGCGAAACAGTACCCGGAAATCGTCGTTGCCTACCTGCGTGCGAGCATCGAGGCCAACCAGTTGCTCGCCGCCGACCCGGAGAAATACAGCGAGCTGATCGCCAAGGTCACCGGCGTCGATGCCGAGGTCAACTACTTGTTCCACGGCCCGCTCGGCGTACAGACCCGCGACCTGAGCTGGAAGCCGGAATACCGTCAGGCGGTGGGTACGGCGATCGACACCCTGAAGTTGCTGAAGAAGGCGGATCGCGGCCTCGACCTCAACACCTTCATCGATGATCAGTACATCCGCGCCGCCTTCAAGGCCTCGAATCTGGACTACACCGCGCAACTCGCCAACTACGCGCAGACGCCGTTGAAAGCGCTGGATGCGGCCAGCGGTAAAGCGATCACTGACTTCAGTCACGTCGCCGAAATCTGGGTGCGCGGCGAAGACAAGGTGCGCCAGTACGCCTCGGCGGAATCCGCTTTCACTGCGCTGGCCGCGTTGAAGCAGGAAGGCAAAAACATCCGCGCGGTGTATGCCCAGGCCAGTGACAGCGGGATCAAGTTGCTCGCCGATCAGGCGTGGTTCGCCAGTGATGCCAAGGGCCGCCTGAGCGCGTTTCTGCTCAAGGGCCAGGCCCAGCAATATGCGGCGGCGCAGGGTGGCAAGGTCTTCGATTTCACCGATGCCACGGCCCAGGCTGTGGCCGTGCGCTGATCTTAGGCACACCACATTCCCTTGTGGGAGCGGGCTTGCTCGCGAATGCGGTGTATCAGTAAGCAAATGATTGCCTGACACCCCGCATTCGCGAGCAAGCCCGCTCCCACAAGGGGGATCTCGGTTGAGAGGAAAAATTGTGTACCGATCATTTTCACGCTAGGTTCCAAGGGCCGCTTCTTTGCTGCTCTGCCTGCTGTTCTGGCAACTCGCCGCCAGCCACCACTGGAACCTTGGCCTGGTCACCTTCGCCAACGTGCCCACTCCACTGGCCGTGATCGAAGCGGCGCTGGGTCTGGGCGATTCCGGCAAGTTGCTGCAACACTTGACTGCCAGCCTCAGCCGCGTGTTCGCCGGCTATCTCGCGGCATTGATCATCGGCATCGCCCTGGGTCTCGCCATCGGCCGCTCGAAATGGGCCGAAGACCTGCTGTTGCCACCACTCGAAGTGCTGCGTCCGATTCCGGCGGTGGCATGGATTCCGCTGGCGATCCTGATGTTCCCGTCGTCGGAGCTGTCGATGGTATTCATCACCTTCACCGGTGCGTTGTTCCCGATTTTGCTCAACACCGTGCACGGGGTGGAAGGGGTCGACCCACGGTTGATCGCCTCGGCAAAAAGCCTCGGGGCAGGGCGCCGGGCGATTCTGCTGGAAGTGATTTTGCCGGGTGCCGCCCCGAGCATCATTACTGGCCTCGCCATCGGCATGGGCACCTCGTGGTTCTGTCTGGTCACGGCGGAAATGATCTCCGGCCAGTTCGGCATCGGTTACTACACCTGGGAGTCCTACACCATTCAGAACTACGCCGACATCGTCGTTGGCATGCTGCTGATCGGTGTGCTGGGCATGGGCAGCAGTCTGCTGATCAAGCGTCTGGGTGGGCTGTTCACGCCCTGGCACCGACCACGAGGAAAAGCCTGATGAGCGCAATGCAAACCCCCGAAGGGCGGATCGATATTCGCCAGTTGTCGATCGTTCTCGGCGAAGGCCAACACGCTTTCGAAGCCGTGCAGGGGCTGGATTGTCAGATCGAGCCGGGCCAGTTCGTGTGCATTCTCGGCCCGTCCGGTTGCGGTAAATCGACCTTGCTCGGCGCCTTGGCCGGGCACTTGCAGGCCCACGCCGGCAGCCTCAAAGTCGATGGTGGTGAGGTGTCCGGGCCGTCGCCGCAACGTGGCATGGTGTTCCAGCATCACACGCTGTTTCCGTGGCGCACGGTGCGCGACAACGTCGCTTTCGGCCTGAAGATGCGCGGCATCGGCAAGGCTGAACGGCATCGCGCGGCGGACGAAATGCTCAAACTGGTCGGCCTCGACGGCTTCGCCGAACGCTGGCCCGACCAGCTCTCCGGCGGCATGCAGCAACGGGTCGAGATCGCGCGGGTGCTGGTCAACCGTCCACGGCTGTTGTTGATGGACGAACCGTTTGGTGCGCTGGATGCCTTGACCCGCTTGAACATGCAGGAACTGCTGCTGGACATCTGGACGCGCATCCGCACCACCGTGGTGTTCGTTACTCACGATATCGACGAGGCGCTGTTTCTCGCCGATCGCTTGCTGGTGATGAGCGCGCGACCGGGGCGAATCATCGAGGACCTGCGCCTGGACTTCCCGCGTCCGCGTACCAGCGAACTGGTGACCAGCCCCGAATTCTCCAGCCTCAAACGCCATTGCCTCGACCTGCTGCGCCACGACAACCCCCGACCGCTGCCGCGCCTCAACCCGCTCGGCCTGCCTCCCGAAAACCCTTTGCCGCGATTTGCCCTATGACCTCATTTTTTGCTGTGACCGATAACGACGACATCCTTGCCCTGCAACCGCGTCTGACCGCTGACGATGCCGGTGTACGACGCATTGCCCTGATCGAACTGGCTGATCTGGAAGAGCCGGACGGCCTGCTGTGGCTGGTTGAAAAACTGAGCGAAGATCCCGCCGAAGAAGTCCGCGCCGAAGCCGCGCGGCTGCTGGAAGCCTGGGAGGACGAACCGGTGGTGGCTGCGCTGTGTCAGGCGCTGACCGATCCGTCTCCGGCCGTGCAGGCGGCCGCCGCGCAAAGCCTGAGTCTGCTCAAAACCGAAGCGGCAGGCCGGGTAATTCTGCCGTGGACCGATCACGCCGAAGTCAGTGTGCGAATCGCCGCGTTCCGTGCCTTGCGCGAACTGCGTTTCGCCGAGGCCGCACCGGCTGCAATTGCGGCACTCAACGACAGCGACGCCAACGTACGCCGCGAAGCCGTGGGCGTTCTGGGCTGGCTCAAACAGCTCGAAGCACTGCCAGCCTTGGCGCGACTCGCCAGCGCCGACCCGGACACCGAAGTGCGCCGTGCCGCCACCGGTGCCCTCGGTCTGGCGTCCGGTGCCGAAGTGCTGCCGGCCCTGCGTGAGGCACTGCAGGACGCTGCCTGGCAAGTGCGCGAAGAAGCGGCCACGACGCTGGGCAAAGTCGGCCACAGCGACGCCGGTCCGGCGTTGATCGCCGCCCTCGGCGATGACTATTGGCAAGTGCGCTTGCGCGCCACCCGCAGTCTTGGTCGTTTGCGTTTTGCACCGGCGCTGGACGCTCTGATCGAGACCCTCGGCCATCGCATCAGCAACCTGCGCAAGGAAGCCGCGCTGGCCCTCGGTGAGTTGAATGATCGCGGCGCGGTGGCGGCGTTGCAGGCGGCGCAGGATGACGGTGATCCGGAAGTGCGCAAAGCGGTGCGGATTGCCTTGAGTCAGCTGCAATGAACCCGCTGTCGCTGGGCAATTCGCAGAGCGAGCAGACCCTGCGCCTGAGCTGGCCGGACGGCCGCGAGTCGCTGTTCAATCACGCCGAACTGCGCCGCCAGTGCCCGTGCTCGCAGTGCCGTGCGTTTCGCCTGAAAGGTGTTACTCCGCAGGTGGATGACCGTGTTCGTCTGATCGAGATCAACCCGCAGGGGTATGGCGTGCAACTGGTGTTCAGCGACGGCCATCAACGCGGGATCTACCCGTGGGACTACCTGGCACAACTTGGTTCTTAGCTTCACCACAATCATCTGGGGGAGCAAGCCTGCTCCCACAGGGGAGTCGTGATTTTCAGAAGGATTGACTCAGGCTGGCGACGACAGTGGCGGTGCACACATCCTTGAATCCCCAGTTGCTCAGGCACTGGCTCTGCGACAGATCGGTGTCGATGTAGCTCAGGCCCAACACCACCCCGGCCAGATTGTGGGTCAGTTTGACCTCCCATTCGCGATAGCTGTTCTCGCCATGCCCGGACGCCGAGTACAGGTGCGGGTCCTTGAAGTCCATGTTGCCGTAACGCAGTTTCAGCCCGGAATCGAACGGCAGCTCGGTTTCATAACCGACATAGGTGTAGAGCGAGCTCTGCTTGCTGTCGACCCCCGGCGCATCGCTGGAGTAATACGCCGCCAGCTTCACCCCGTAGACGCCGAGAATCCCGTAGACCTCGCTCTGGTTGAACTGGCTTTCCTTGGGGTAGGCGTACTTGAGGTAACCCAGATCGAGGCTGACGTCCTCGGTGGCCTGCCACAGCCAGCCGGCGTAGTAATCGACTTCCTGACGGGTTTTCAGACCATCGCCGAAATCGACGTTGGAGCTCCAGGCACCCGCGTACAAACCGCTGCTGTGCGTCAGGGTCAGACCGGCTTGCAGGGCCGGATCGTTTTGCGTTTGCGAGATGCCGCGGGTCCGGTAGTCGCTGGCCAGAGTCAGGTCGACCAGCAAGGCGAAGTCGTCGTTCAGGGGGATCGCGTGGCTGCTCAAGGGCAGCAAACTGGAAAAACCGAGTGCGAACAGGGGCAAGGCTTTCATGGAGAAGTCCCGGTGTTGTGATTGTTTTAGGGGCTGGACGCGAAACCTGTAGGAGTGAGCCTGCTCGCGATGACGGTATGTCATTCAACAATGAAGCCGGCTGACATACCGTCATCGCGAGCAGGCTCACTCCTACAAGGGAAAGGCAGTGTTGTTATTGGGCGGCGGTGTAGACCTGACGCCCACCAAACCAGGTTTGCAGAACCTGGGTGTCATGCAGGGCTTTTTCGTCGACGCTGAACACGTCGCGGTCGACCACGATGAAATCGGCCTGTTTGCCCGGCGTCAGCGAGCCGATCTGCTGGTCGAGGCCGATGGTCCGCGCCGCGTTGGCGGTGTAGGCGTAGAACATGGTTTCGCGGTCCAGACGCTCGTCGGCATTCAGCACCCCCAACGGGCCGACGCGGGTGATGGCCTGGGCCATGGCGTTGAACGGATTGGGCGACGACACCGGCCAGTCGCTGGCACCGGCAATCGTCGCACCCTGTTTCAGCAGCGAGTGCGCCGGGTATTGATAGCGGAAGGCGAGGGCGCTGACGTAGGGCTTGATCATGTCGGTGGTGTAGTCATCGGCGCTGGCCCACAGCAATTGCATCGAGGCGACCACGTTCAGCGGTTTGAAGCGGGCGAACTCTTTTGGGTTGACCATTTGCAGGTGGGTGATCGAGTGAGTAATGCCGCTCTGCCGATCCTTGCGCGCGCGTTCGATGCCATTGAGTGATTCCCGCACCGCACGGTCGCCGATGGCGTGGATGTGCACCAGCCAGCCGCGCTGGTCGATGGCGCTGACCAGTTCGCCGAAATGCTGCGGGTCAATCAGCAGCTCGCCCTGTTTGTGCGAGTTGCGGTACGGATCGATCATCGCCGCGCTCTGCGCCGGGTACTCGATCACGCCATCGGCGAAGATCTTGACTCCGGGCAGGGTCAGGTTGGGGATGCCCTGAAATTGCTGGCGCACCTTATCCAGCGTATCGAGATCGGCCGGCAGGCTTTTCGGGTTGGCGACCAGCAACGCTGCAACGTGCACGCTCATGTCGCCGCTTTCCGACAGCGCTTTGTAGGCCGGCAGCACGCCGACGGTTTTCTCGGTGGGTTTGAGGGCGAAGACCGGCTCGCCCGGTGCGGCGTTGGCGGCGGGGTCCATCCACGCGGTGATGCCGAGGCTGTTGTTGAAGCGCACAGCGGATTTGGCCGCGGTGAGCATATCGGCCGGGCTCGGCACCGGCATTTTCGCGGCGACCCGATCCCAACCGGCATCGACCAGAAAACCGTTGGGCTCGCCGCTGGCCAGTTTGCCGATCGTGTCTTGTTCCGCAGCGGGCAGGGTCTTGAGCAACGCCGCGTCGATGCCGGCGCGCTTGAGCATCACGTTGTTGGCCCACGCGGTGTGGTGATCGCTGCCGGTGAACACCACCGGCACGTCAGCCCATTCGCCGTGGTTGAAGGTCTTGCCCAGCGCTTCGGCCTGCGCCCAGTACGCTGAACTCATGCCGGCAATGCTCAGCACATCGCCATGTCTGGCCTTGCCGTCGTCACGCCAGGCGCGCAGGCGTTTTTCCAGTTCATCGAGGGCGACGACTTCGTCTTCCATGTTGGCCGAGACCATTTCCAGGCCACCGAAAATCGCGTGGGAATGGCTGTCGATCAAGCCAGGCATCAGCGTCTTGCCGCCGAGGTCGATGACCTGGGTGCCGGGCTCGATCAGCGCCTTGATCTGTGCGTCGCTACCGACTTTCAGCACTTTGCCGTTTTCCACGGCCAGCGCCTGCACCTCCGGTTGTGAACGATCGGCGGTGAAAATCTTGCCGTTGACCAGTACCAGATCGGTGGCGGCCATGGCTTCCATCGAGGCAAAACTTATAGCGGTAACCAACAGGCTCGGGATGAATCTTTTCATTGAAGATTTCCTTGTTATTGCGTCTGATGGCCAGATTAGTGGCTGACACTGGCCGACAGAACGCCTTCCTCACGAAAAACGTTTTTGCCTGAATGGAAAAAGCATGGACAAGCTGGGTGCACTGAAAATGTTCGTGGTCACCGCACAGCTCGGCAGTTTCAGCCGTGCGGCCGAGCAACTGGGCAAGACTCCGTCGGCCCTGACCAAAGCGGTCAATCACCTGGAAACGGAACTCGGCGCGCGACTGTTCGAGCGCAGCACACGGCGGATTCTGCTCACCGAAATCGGCCGGGTCTATCTGGAAACCGCGCGGCTGGTGTTGCAGCGGCTGGAGGAGGCCAGCGAGGAAATCGAGCAGTTGCAGCACGGTCTGCGCGGCAGCCTGAAAATCACCGCACCGCTGGCGTACGGGCGAGCGTTTCTCGATCAGGTGTGCGACGGCTTTTTGCAGCAATACCCGCAGATCAGCCTGCAAGTGGATCTGTGCGACGCGTTCGTCAATCTGCTGGAAAGCGGCTATGACCTGGCCTTGCGCGAAGGCCATGACGACCTGCCGGGGCTGATTGCCCGGGTGGTCGGCAGCAACCGTCTGGCCTTGTGCGGCAGCCCGGACTATCTGGCGCGCAAAGGGTTGCCGGTCACCCCGCAAACCCTCGAACAGCATGAATGGCTGCTGTATCAGCATCCGTTGCTCAGCCGCGAGTTCTGGTGGGCCGAACGCGACGGCCAGCGCCTGAGCCTGGCGCAACCGACGGCGCCGCGCTTGCGCAGCGACAATTACGACCTGTTGCTGGCCAGCGCGCTGGCCGGATGCGGCTTGCTGCACACGCCGCTGTGGAGCGCCGCGCCGTACATTGCCGATGGGCGTCTGGTGCGGGTCATGGCTGACTATGAAATCGACCCCGACACCTTCGGCCCGCACATTCTCGCGGTGTACCCGAGCCATCGACGGGCCACGGCCAAGGTCGTCGCATTCATCGATTACATCGCCTCCTTCCTCGCCGAACGTGGCCTCAACTGACACCCCGTTCCCCTGTAGGAGCTGCCGCAGGCTGCGATCTTTAAAAAGATCAAAAGATCGCAGCCTTCGGCAGCTCCTACACAGTCCCGAGTCGCCTCCTTTTTAGGAGCTGCCGAGTGAAACGAGGCTGCGATCTTTTGATCTTTGTGGAAGGTCGGCTTGGGCCGACTGGCGGTGCTTGTCAGTAAAATCCCACAGGAGTACAAATGTACTCCATGACCAATTTGACTCCCCGCCGTACCGCCATCCTGACCTTTATCCGCGAACGCATCGCCGAACACGGTCAGCCCCCAAGCCTCGCTGAAATCAGCGAGGCTTTTGGTTTTGCCTCGCGCAGCGTGGCGCGCAAGCATGTGCTGGCGCTTACCGAAGCCGGGTTTATCGAGGTCAATCCGCATCAGGCCCGGGGCATTCGCCTGCTCGGGCAGCCGGCGCGGCCGGAGCTCCTGGATATTCCGGTGCTCGGCCGGGTGGCCGCCGGTGCGCCGATCGGTGCCGATGCCGATATCCATAGCCGCTTGATGCTCGACCCGGCGCTGTTCTCCCGTACCCCCGACTACATGCTGCGGGTGCAGGGCGATTCGATGATCGAGGACGGCATTCTCGACGGCGATCTGGTCGGCGTGCGGCGCAATCCCGAAGCGCTCAACGGCCAGATCGTCGTGGCGCGGCTCGACGGTGAAGTGACGATCAAACGCTTCGAGCGCGTCGGCGATGAGGTCCGGCTGTTGCCGCGCAACCCGGCGTACCAGCCGATTGTCGTGCGCGATGATCAGGACCTGGCCATCGAAGGCGTGTTCTGCGGTCTGGTGAGGCAAGGCTGATGGGCGCCGTCGTTGCACTCGATACGCTGTTCAATGGCGGCCAGGTCTGGAAGGGCCGGCCTGCGCCGCCGACGGCCAGCCCGCAACCCACCGGCCATGCCGCGCTGGATGCGGCACTGCCCAGCGGTGGCTGGCCGGAAGCGGCGCTGAGCGAAATCCTCCTGGCCGGCCCCGGGGTCGGCGAGCTGCAACTGGTGTGGCCGACGCTGGCGCGGCTGTCGGCGGCGGGCGAGCGCATCGTGCTGGTGGCACCACCGTTCGTGCCGTACCCGCAGGCGTGGGCGAACGCCGGGGTCGATCTGCGTCAGTTGTCGGTGATTCAGGCCAGCGAGCGCGATGCCTTGTGGGCGGCGGAACAATGCCTGCGCTCGGGCAGTTGCGGTGCGGTGCTGTGCTGGCCGCACAAGGCCGATGACCGCGCGTTGCGGCGCTTGCAGGTGGCGGCGGAAACCGGCCAGACCCTGGCGTTTGCCTGGCGCCCGTTGAGCGAGGCGATCAATCCGTCGCCGGCCGCGTTGCGCATCGCCATCGACGCCAGACCGGCCCAGTTGCGCGTGCTCAAGTGCCGTGGCGGACTGGCGCGCACGGCGCCGATTGCGTTTGCCGTGGGGCACTGAGGTCGTCATGCGCTGGGTGTGTATTCTGTTCCCGCAATTGGCCCTCGACGCGGTGCTGCGTCAGCGTGCCGATCCCGCTGAGCCGTTGGTGCTGCTCAGTGGCCCGGCCCAGCGCCGGGTGCTGCAAGCGGTCAATCCGGCGGCGCGTCAACTCGGCCTGCGCGCCGGTCAGTCGATGACCGCGGCGCAAGCCCTGAGCAAAGGCTTTGCCACCGCCGATTACGACCTCGCCGAGGTCGAGCGCTGGCAGCAGTTTCTCGCCGCGTGGGCTTACCGGTTCAGCGCGCAGGTCAGCGTGCATTACCCGCGCACCGTGGTGTTCGAGATCGAGTCGAGCCTGGGTCTGTTCGGCTCCTGGGCGCAGTTCGAAGCGCGGCTGCGCAAGGAACTGACTGAACTGGGTTTCCGCCATCGCATCGTCGCCGCGCCCAATCCGGTGGCGGCGCGGGTGCTGGCCAACGCCTACGACGGCCTCGTCGTACCGGACGGCGAAGCCCTGCAGCATCACCTCGGGCAGTTGCCTGTCGACCGCGTCGGGCTGGAACCGCAGGTCGCCACCGCGCTGACGCGTATGGGCCTGCGCAACCTGAACCAACTGCAGAGCCTGCCGCGTCAGGCCCTGGCCCGGCGCTTCGAAGCGTCGATGCTCAAGCATCTCGACACCCTGTTCGGCGCACGGCCGCTGGCCTTGGCGTTCTATCTGCCGCCGGATCGTTTCGATGTGCGCATCGAACTCAATTTCGACGTGCAATCCCATCAGGCGCTGCTGTTCCCGTTACGCCGCTTGACCGCGGACCTGTCGGCGTTCCTCTGCGGGCGTGACAGCGGCGTGCAGCGTTTCGACCTGCATCTGGAACACGCCGGGCTGCCGGACACGCTGATCAAGGTCGGCCTGCTCAGCGCCGAGCGCGATCCGGCGATGCTTTTCGAGCTGGCCCGTGGACGACTGGAGCAAGTCCAGGTCGAGGCCCCGGTGCGTGGCTTCCGCCTGCGTGCCGAAGATCTGCCGAGTTTTGTGCCGCAGTGTCAGGAACTGTTCGATGACCGTCCGCAACAGACCTTGCCCTGGGAGCAATTGCGCGAACGCCTGCGCGCGCGGCTCGGCGATGAGGCGGTGCAGGGCCTGCGCTTCCAGGCCGACCATCGCCCGGAATGCGCCTGGCAGAACGCTGTCGACAAGCAACGTTGCACAGGTTTACCGAGCGTGCAGCGCCCGGGCTGGCTGCTCGGCGAGCCGCAGAGTGTGCCGGAAGGTTCGGCGCGAATCCTCATGGGCCCGGAGCGCATCGAATCCGGCTGGTGGGACGGTGACGATGTGCGTCGCGATTACTACCTGATCCAGAACCGTGCCGGTCAGCAGGGCTGGGCCTATCGGGCCGTGGGCGAGGGCGGTCCGTTGTGGCTGCAGGGCTGGTTTGCATGAGCCACGACTATGCCGAGCTGCACTGCCTGTCGAACTTCAGTTTCCAGCGCGGCGCCTCCAGTGCCCTTGAGCTGTTCCAGCGGGCGAAAAAGCACGGCTATCAGGCGCTGGCGATCACCGATGAGTGCACGCTGGCCGGGATCGTTCGCGCCTGGCAAGCGGCGAAATCGGTTGAACTGCCGCTGATCATCGGCAGCGAAATCCGCATCGACAACGGCCCGAAACTGGTACTGCTGGTGGAGAACCTTGCGGGCTATCAGGCCTTGTGCGGCTTGATCACTCAGGCCCGACGGCGTACGCAGAAGGGCCAGTACCAAGTGCTGCGCGAGGACTTCAGCGAGCCGTTGCCGGGTTTGCTCACGCTGTGGGTGCCGGACAGCGTCGATGACGTGGAGGAGGGGCGCTGGCTGAAGCAGACCTTCGGCCAGCGCCTGTATCTGGCGGTGCAGCTGCATCGCGGGCAGGACGACCAGCGTCGGTTGGCGGCCCTGCTGAACCTGGCCGATCAGTTGCAGATTCTCGCCGTGGCCAGCGGCGATGTGCACATGCACGCCCGTGGCCGGCGCGCCCTGCAGGACACCATGACCGCGATCCGCCATCACGTCCCGGTGGCCGAGGCCGGGTTGCGCCTGCACCCCAACGGCGAGCGGCACCTGCGCAGCCTCGACGTGTTGCGCGAGCTGTATCCGCAAGCGTTGCTCGACACCTCGGTGCAACTGGCGCGGCGCTGCACTTTCGAGCTGAGCGAGTTGCGCTATCAATATCCGAAAGAGCTGGTGCCAGAGGGTCACACCGGCAGTTCCTGGCTACGTCAGCTGACTAAAGAGGGCATCGCCTGGCGCTGGAAAAAAGGCGCGCCCTTCAAGGTGCTGAGGCAGATCAACAAGGAACTGAAGCTGATCGCCGAACTCGGCTACGAAAGCTACTTTCTCACCGTGCACGACGTGGTGCGCTTTGCCCGCGATCAGCAGATTCTCTGTCAGGGCCGCGGTTCGGCGGCCAATTCGGCGGTGTGTTATGCCTTGGGCATCACCGAGATCGATCCGGATCGCACCACGCTGCTGTTCGAGCGTTTCATGTCGAAAGAGCGTAACGAGCCGCCGGACATCGACGTCGACTTCGAGCACGAACGCCGTGAAGAAGTCCTGCAATACGTGTTCCGCCGTTATGGCCGGCGGCGTGCGGCGCTGACGGCGGTGGTCAGCACCTACCACGCCGCCGGGGCGGTGCGTGATGTGGCCAAGGCCCTCGGTCTGCCGCCGGATCAGATCAATGCGCTGGCCGATTGCTGTGGCCACTGGAGCGACGAAACACCGCCGCTGGCGCGTTTGCTGGAAGGCGGTTTCGACCCCGACAGCCCGGTGCTGCGTCGGGTGCTGAGCCTGACCGGGCAACTGATCGGCTTCCCCCGGCACTTGTCGCAGCATCCTGGCGGCTTCGTGATTTCCGAGCAGCCGCTGGACACGCTGGTGCCGGTGGAAAACGCCGCCATGGCCGAGCGCACGATCATTCAGTGGGACAAGGACGACCTCGATGCGGTCGGGCTGCTCAAGGTCGATATCCTCGCCCTCGGCATGCTCAGTGCCATCCGCCGTTGCTTCGACTTGTTGCGTCGTCACCGGCATCTGGATCTGAGCCTGGCGACGATTCCAGACAAAGACAAACCGACCTACGAGATGATCAGCCGCGCCGACACCATCGGCGTGTTTCAGATCGAGTCGCGGGCGCAGATGTCGATGCTGCCGCGGCTGAAACCGGCGAAGTTTTACGATCTGGTGATTGAAGTGGCGATCGTCCGCCCAGGGCCGATTCAGGGCGGGATGGTTCATCCGTACCTGCGCCGACGCAACAAGGAAGAAACGGAAACCTATCCCTCGCCGGAACTTGAAGTGGTGCTCAAACGCACCCTCGGCGTGCCGCTGTTTCAGGAACAGGTGATGCAGATCGCTATCGTTGCGGCCGACTACAGCCCCGGCGAGGCCGATCAGTTGCGTCGCTCGATGGCCGCGTGGAAACGCCACGGCGGCCTGGAGCCGCATAAGGAGCGCCTCGCCGCCGGCATGAAGAAAAACGGCTACACCGAGGAATTCGCCGCGCAGATCTTCGAGCAGATCAAGGGTTTTGGCAGCTATGGATTTCCCGAGTCCCACGCCGCCAGTTTCGCCTTGCTGACTTATGCCAGTTGTTGGCTCAAGTGCCACGAACCGGCGGCGTTTGCCTGCGCGTTGATCAACAGTTGGCCGATGGGTTTTTACAGCCCGGATCAGATCCTTCAGGACGCCCGTCGGCATCAGTTGCAGATCCGTCCGGTGGACGTGCGCGCCAGCGACTGGGATTGCAGCCTGGAACCGATCAGCGGCGCGCAGCCGGCGATCCGCATGGGCCTGCGCATGATCAAGGGCTTTCGCGAGGATGACGCCCGGCGCATCGAAGCGGCGCGGGCGCGCGGGGCGTTTGCCGATGTCGCCGATCTGGGCGAGCGGGCCGCGCTCGACAGTCGCGCCCAGGCGCTGTTGGCTGACTCCGGCGCGTTGCGCGGCATGGCCGGGCATCGGCATCGCGCACGCTGGGAAGTGGCCGGGGTGCAGAAACAACTGGGCCTGTTTGCCGGGTTGCCGAGTCAGGAAGAGCCCGATGTGCTGCTGCCCAAACCGAGTGTCGGCGAGGACCTGCAAGCCGATTACGCGACCATCGGCACCACGCTGGGGCCGCATCCGCTGGCGCTGTTGCGCGGCGAGCTGAAGGCGCGACGTTGCCGCAGTTCGCGGGAGTTGCTGGACGTCGAACACGGTCGGCCGGTGAGCGTCGCCGGGCTGGTCACCGGGCGGCAGCGACCGGGCACTGCCAGCGGCGTGACTTTCGTCACCCTCGAAGACGAGTTCGGCAACGTCAACGTGGTGGTCTGGCGCGATCTGGCCGAGCGTCAGCGTCAGGTGCTGGTCGGCTCGCAACTGCTCAGGGTCGATGGCCGCTGGGAGCGCGAGGGCGAAGTGAGGCATTTGATCGCCGGACGGCTGAGCGACCTGAGTCCGCTGCTGGATGGCATTCGCGTGCAGAGCCGCGATTTTCACTAAACCCAGAACACCACAAATCCCCCCTGTGGGAGCGGGCTTGCTCGCGAAGACGGTGTGTCAGTCAGCACAAATGTCTCTGACAGAACGCCTTCGCGAGCAAGCCCGCTCCCACAGGGGATTTGTGTGCGTCCAGACAAGCCAATTCATTGGCGTCAAAAATATCTGTCGCCAATGATGGCACTTTGTCATAATGCCGCCCCTTTTCCGCTCCCCATCGCCTTGCCGTGCCGGGACACACCGTTTTTTTCAGAAGGAATGCACAGTGAGAATGATCTCCCGGATGTTGGTCTCAGGCGTTGCGATTGCCGTGCTCGGCACTATCGCCGGCTCCCTTGCCGGCTGCGCCACCGAAAGCTCCCGCGCACTGCCGGTGGCCAAGGTCGAGAGCGCCACGCAAGCCTGGACCGGTGCTCGCGTACCGATGGCGGTGGGCAAGTTCGATAACCGCTCCAGCTACATGCGCGGGATCTTCTCCGATGGTGTTGATCGTCTCGGTGGCCAGGCCAAGACCATCCTGATCACTCACTTGCAGCAGACCAACCGTTTCTCGGTACTGGATCGCGACAACATGGGCGAGATCCAGCAGGAAGCCGCGATCAAGGGCCAGGCCCAGCGCCTCAAGGGTGCCGACTACGTGGTCACCGGTGACGTCACCGAGTTCGGCCGCAAGGAAACCGGCGACCATCAGCTGTTCGGCATTCTCGGCCGTGGCAAGACCCAGGTTGCCTACGCCAAGGTCAACCTGAACATCGTCAATATCAGCACGTCCGAAGTGGTGTATTCGACCCAGGGCGCTGGCGAGTACGCCTTGTCCAACCGCGAAATCATCGGCTTCGGCGGCACCGCTGCCTACGACTCCACCCTCAACGGCAAAGTCCTCGATCTGGCCATGCGCGAGGCGATCAATCGTCTGGTTGATGGCATGAACGCCGGTGCCTGGAAACCGGGTAACTGATCGCTATTCATTGCAAGGAGCAACACCCATGAATCTGACTTTGTCGCGGTCGCTGCTGGCCCTGACGCTGGCCGCCAGCGCCTTGCTGGCCGGTTGCAGCAGCCCGAAAACCCTGTACCAGTGGGAAGACTACCAACCGCAGGTTTACGAATACTTCAAAGGCGAAGAGCCAAAAGAAGCCCAGGCCGAAGTGCTGGAGCGCGACCTGCAGAAGATCCGTTCCACCGGCAAGGCCGTACCGCCGGGTTACCACGCGCACCTGGGCCTGCTGTACCTGAGCATGGGCAAGGACGATCAGATGGTGCAGCAGTTCCGCACCGAGAAAGCGCTGTTCCCCGAGTCCGGCCCGTACATGGATTTTCTGCTTAAAAACGCCAAGACCGGAGACGCCAAATGATCTCGCGTACCCTTAAACTGCTGGCCGCCGGATTGGCCCTGACCGTACTCGGTGGCTGCGTCGCACCGAAAACCGTCGACTATTCGGCGTACAAACAGGCGCGCCCGAAGACCATTCTGGTGCTGCCACCGCTGAACACCTCGCCGGACGTCAAGGCTTCCTACAGCTTGCTGTCGCAGGTGACGTTCCCATTGGCCGAAGCCGGTTACTACGTGCTGCCGATCACCCTGGTGGACGAAACTTTCCGCCAGAACGGCCTGACCACGCCGGATGACATTCATCAGGCACCGGCCAACAAGCTGAAGGAAATCTTCGGCGCCGACGCTGCGCTGTACATCACCGTGACCGAGTACGGCACGCGCTACATGGTCATCAGCAGCGAAACCGCCGTGACCGCCACCGCCAGACTGGTGGATCTGAAATCCGGCACCACGCTGTGGACCGGTTCGGCACGGGCGTCGAGCGAAGAGGGCGGCAACAACAGTGGTGGCGGCCTGGTCGGCATGCTGATCACCGCCGCGGTAAAGCAGGTGATCAACAGTTCGACCGATGCCGGATACCCGATTGCCGGCGTGGCGAGCAATCGCCTGTTGTCGGCCGGTCAGCGCGCAGGCCTGCTGTATGGCCCGCGTTCGCCGAAGTACGGTACTGACTGACAATTACCGGCACGCCTGAAATCTCCTGTGGGAGCGGGCTTGCTCGCGAAAGCGGTGTGTCAGCCACTTATTTGCCAACTGACACACCGCTTTCGCGAGCAAGCCCGCTCCCACAAGGGGAAGGCATTTCTCAGCCGATTTATTTGGCGTCGGCCAAAACCGCTCGCCAACGCCCGGTGCTTCCGTCCACGCTTGCAATGAGCGGGTCGGCAAATCGAAATCATCCCGCCGACCAATCGTATCCAGACCCTGCATCTCGACGCCGAAGGCGATATCCTGCGCCACACTTATCTGTGCAACGGCGCATAACGCTGGAACACCGTGTTCGCCCGAGGCTAAAGGAGTGTTCGAATGACCGAGAAGAAACTGGAAACCACGGTCGACCGCGTCTACCAAGGGATTTACCAGGCGATCAGCAAGCGTTCGCTGCGTCCGGGGATGAAGCTGGGCGAAGCGTCGCTGGCCGAACTGTTCAATGTCAGCCGCACGTCGGTACGCGCCGCGCTCAAGCAACTGGAAGCCGAGGGGCTGGTCACCACCGAACCCAATAAAGGTGCATCGGTGTCGCTGCCGAGCAACGAAGAGATCCGCTCGCTGTTCGAAACCCGTCGGCTGATCGAGATCGGTATGGTCACCGAACTCTGTCGCCGCAAGGACACCGCCGCCATGCAGGTCCTGCGTGAGCACCTGCTACTGGAAGACGCAGCCCACGCGGCGGGCGATCACGAGCAACTGATTTACCTGCTCGGCGAGTTCCACCTCAAACTGGCGCGCAGCCTCAATAACCCGGTGCTGCTCGACTGGTTCCAGAAGCTGATTTCCCGCGCCTCGCTGTACGTCGCCGCGCTGGATGACGACAGCCATGAAGCCTGCCGCGACAACGAACATTTGCGCCTGATCGAATACATTGAAGCGGGTGACCAGAGCGCCGCCATCGAACTGACCTGCACGCATTTGAACGGCATCGAGAAGGCGATTCTCGACGTCGCGGCGAAGATGAAAACTGGCTACCATCCGCTCAAGCACCTGATCGGGGTTTAAAGCCGAATCGGGTGTGAAATCGGCTATAACCTAATGAAACCATTACGGCCGGTGACGCTCGAAACAGACGGGCGTCGCGGCGTTCTGCCGTCGCGATGTATCGGGCAAACACCACAGGACACCGAGTCAATCGATGCAGTTTTTATCCGATAGCCACGGTTGTGAGGGCTGGAAAGGCGAGATGGCCGGGCGCATTTGTGCGTTCGACTGGAGTCAGACCGAACTCGGCCCGCTGGACGCCTGGCCCGCCAGTCTGTGCAGCGCCGTGCAGTTGATGCTGGCGTCCCCCTTGCCGATGGTGATGCTCTGGGGTCGCGCCGGCTACATGATCTACAACGACGCCTACTCGCAGTTTGCCGGTGGCCGCCACCCGTATCTGCTGGGGGTGCCGGTGGAACTGGGCTGGCCGGAAGTCGCCGAATTCAATCGGCATGTGGTCGATACCTGTCTGGCGGGTGGCACCTTGTCGTTTCGCAACAAGGAACTGGTGCTGTTGCGTGATGGCGTGCCCGAAGACGTCTGGATGGATCTGTATTACAGCCCGGTGGCGAACGATGACGGTGTGCCGGCCGGGGTAATGGCGATGGTGGTCGAGACCACCGACTTAGTGCGCTCCGAGCGCCTGCGTCAGGCGGCTGAAGATGCCTATCGCGCCGACAACGAGCGGGTGCGTCTGGCACTCAATGCCGGGGCTTTACTTGGCTCGTTTGTCTGGGATGTGAAGAACAATGTGTTGTCGGCGGACGAGCGTTTCGCCCGCACGTTTTCGTATCCACCGGGTCAGGACCTGAGCAATCTGCCGCAGTCCTACTGCGAAGCGCGGATCCACGCGGATGATCTGGCGTGGGTGAATGATCGGGTCAGCCATTCGCTGCAGACCGGTGAGCCCTACAACGCCGAGTACCGGGTACAGCGCCCGGACGGCAGTTATCTGTGGGTGCTGGCCAGCGGCGCCTGCGAGTTCGATGAACACGGTTCGCCGTTTCGATTCCCCGGGGTGTTGATCGACATTCACGAGCGCAAGAACGCCGAAGAGTCCCTGCTCAAATTCACCCGCAACCTCGAACAGCGTGTGGCCGATGAAGTCGGGGCGCGGCTGGCGGCCGAGGAGCAATTGCGTCAGTCGCAGAAGCTCGAAGCCATCGGCGGACTGACCGGCGGCGTGGCCCACGACTTCAACAACCTGCTGCAGGTGATCGCCGGCAATCTGCACCTGCTGGCGCGGCATGAGCCGGACAATGCCAACGTGCAACGGCGGGTCAGCGCGTCGCTGGCGGCGGTCGAGCGTGGGGCCAAGCTGTCGTCGCAATTGCTCGCCTTCGCCCGGCGTCAGCCGTTGTCACCGGCGGTCTGCGATCCACGGCAGATCTTCGATGGTGTTGGCGAACTGCTGCAACGCGCCCTCGGTGAGACCATTCAAATCGACGTGCAGTTGCCGCATGAGCCGTGGCACATCAACGTCGACCGCAATCAACTGGAAAACGCCATTCTCAACCTTGCTATCAACGCCCGGGACGCGATGAAGGGCGAGGGCACCATTGTCCTCAGCGCCGTCAATACTCGGCTGGACAGCAGCTTTTGCACCGGCAAAGGCATCGTTGCCGGCGATTTCGTGCGGGTGATGGTCAGCGATACCGGCGTCGGCATTGCACCGCAAATGCTCGAGCAAGTGTTCGAGCCGTTCTTCACCACCAAGGCCGATGGTCAGGGCACCGGGCTCGGTTTGAGCATGGTGTTCGGCTTCGTCAAACAGAGTGGCGGCCACGTCGAGATCGAAAGCACCGTGGGCGAAGGCACTCGGGTGCAATTGTTCTTTCCGCGCAGCCTGCGCCCGATCCTCGAAGAGTCACCGAGCCTCGGCAAGCAGCAGGGTGGCGGCCATGAAACCATTCTGGTGGTCGAGGACAACGACGCGGTGCGCGCCTCGGCCGTGGAGTTGCTGCGCGAAGAGGGTTACCGCGTGCTGACCGCCGGCAATGGCGACGTGGCGATGCAGATGCTGCTGGACGGCGCGAAGGTGGATCTGATTTTCACCGATGTGGTGATGCCGGGGCTGATCAAAAGTTCTGATCTGGCCGCGTGGGCCAAGGTGCAGAGGCCAGCAGTGGCGGTGCTGTTCACCTCCGGCCACACCCGCGACATCATCTCGCGCAACCACCAGTTGAGCCCGGACACGCACTTGCTGGGCAAACCGTATGGCCCACAGGCGTTGTTGCAGATGATTCGCTCGGTGCTCAGTGCCTGACTGGCTAATGCCCAATTCCCTGTGGCGAGGGAGCTTGCTCCCGCTCGGCTGCGCAGCAGTCGTAAACCCGGGAACCGCAGTTTACCTGCCGGGTTGATTCGTCTGGATTTGGGGCCGCTTCGCAGCCCAGCGGGAGCAAGCTCCCTCGCCACAGGTTTTGGGTTCGACTTACATTTTCCGATCAAGGCCCGCCAATGACTTCCAAGCGTAATTCCAAGGCACCCTCCGGCATGGTTCGGGTGCGTGGCGCCCGGGAACATAATCTGAAAAACGTCGACGTCGATATCCCCCGCGATGCGCTGGTGGTGTTCACCGGTGTATCCGGTTCGGGCAAGTCGTCGTTGGCCTTTTCGACGCTGTACGCTGAAGCCCAACGCCGCTATTTCGAGTCGGTGGCGCCGTATGCGCGGCGGCTGATCGACCAGGTTGGCGTGCCGGATGTCGATTCCATCGAAGGCCTGCCGCCGGCCGTGGCCCTGCAACAGCAGCGTGGCACGCCGAGCACGCGTTCATCGGTGGGCAGCGTGACCACGTTGTCGAGCCTGATCCGCATGCTCTATTCCCGCGCCGGCAGTTACCCGCCGGGGCAGCCGATGCTCTACGCCGAGGATTTTTCGCCGAACACGCCACAGGGTGCGTGCCCCGAGTGCCATGGCCTTGGGCGAGTCTATGAGGTGACCGAGGCGCTGATGGTGCCCGATCCGAACCTGACCATCCGCCAACGCGCCGTGGCCTCCTGGCCGCTGGCCTGGCAAGGGCAGAACCTGCGCGACATCCTCGTGACCATGGGCATCGACGTCGATATCCCCTGGAAGAAACTGCCGAAAAAACAGCGTGACTGGATTCTGTTTACCGAAGAAACCCCGACCGTACCGGTGTACGCCGGGCTGACCCCGGAAGAAACCCGGGTCGCCCTCAAGCGCAAGATGGAGCCGAGTTATCAGGGCACCTTCACCGGCGCCCGCCGCTACATCCTGCACACCTTTACCCACTCACAAAGTGCGCTGATGAAGAAGCGTGTTTCGCAGTTCATGCTCGGCAGCCCGTGCCCGCTGTGCGACGGCAAGCGCCTCAAGCGTGAAGCGTTGTCGGTGACCTTTGCCGGTTATGACATCGGTGAACTGTCGCAGATGCCGCTGCTGCAAGTGGCCGAAATACTGCGGCCAGTCGCAGCTGCAACGTATCTGCAGCAGTCCGAAGAAAGCGGCGAAACCCTCAGTCATGCGCAAACCCGTGAGGCCCGCCAGCAGCGTGTCGCTCATGGTGCCAGCGGCCATGCAAGTGCGCCGGACGTGCGCCACACACCGAACCTGTCGCTGGAAAAACGCCTGGCGGCGCAACGGATTGCCGAGGACTTGCTGGAACGGGTCAGCACCCTGACCGATCTGGGTCTGGGTTATCTGGCGCTGGAGCGCAGCACGCCGACGTTGTCGTCCGGCGAGCTGCAGCGTCTGCGCCTGGCGACGCAATTGGGTTCGCAGTTGTTCGGCGTGATCTATGTGCTCGACGAGCCGTCCGCCGGTCTGCATCCGGCCGATGGCGAGGCGCTGTTCGAAGCCTTGCAGCGCTTGAAGGCCGACGGCAATACGCTGTTTGTGGTCGAGCATGACCTGGAAACCATGCGCCGCGCCGACTGGCTGATCGACGTCGGCCCGGCAGCGGGCGAGAAGGGTGGGCGGGTGCTGTACAGCGGCCCGCCGGCCGGGCTGGCCGAGGTTGCAGCGTCGCAGACCCGCGCCTATCTGTTCGCTGAAAGCCAGCGGCAGATCCGCACTGTGCGCAAGCCGACCGGGTGGCTGAAACTCGATGGCATCAGCCGCAATAACCTGCACAACCTCAGCGCTGAATTTCCACTGGGCTGCTTCACCTCGGTGACCGGGGTTTCCGGTTCGGGCAAGTCGAGCCTGGTCAGTCAGGCGTTGCTGGAGCTGGTCGGCGCGCAACTGGGGCGGCCGGTGGTGGAGGACGAGCCGGAAGAACTCAGCCTGGAAGACGATGCGCCACAGGCCAGCAGCGGTCAGGTGACAGCGGGGCTGGAGACGATCAAGCGCCTGGTCCAGGTCGATCAAAAGCCCATCGGCCGCACGCCACGCTCCAACCTGGCGACCTACACCGGGCTGTTCGACAACGTGCGCAAGCTGTTCGCCGCCACGCCCGAGGCACGGGCGGCGGGGTATGACGCCGGGCAGTTTTCCTTCAACGTCGCCAAGGGCCGCTGCCCGACTTGCGAGGGCGAGGGTTTTGTCAGCGTCGAGTTGCTGTTCATGCCCAGCGTGTATGCGCCGTGCCCGACCTGTCATGGCGCGCGCTACAATCCGCAGACGTTGGCGATTGAGTGGCAAGGCCTGAGCATCGCGCAGGTGTTACAACTGACCGTGGATGAGGCGGTCGAGGTGTTTGCCGAGCAACCGGGGATTCGTCGTTCGCTGGAGGTGCTGAGGGATATTGGCCTCGGATATCTGCGTCTGGGCCAACCGGCCACCGAGTTGTCGGGGGGTGAAGCGCAGCGGATCAAACTGGCCACCGAGTTGCAGCGCAATCAGCGTGGCGCGACCTTGTATGTGCTGGATGAACCGACCACCGGGCTGCATCCGCGTGACGTCGATCGGTTGTTGGAGCAACTGGATACGCTGGTCACGGCAGGGCACACGGTGATCGTGGTCGAGCATGAAATGCGCGTGGTCGCACAGAGTGACTGGGTGATCGACATCGGCCCGGGGGCCGGGGATCAGGGCGGCAGGATTGTTGTGGCGGGCACGCCGCAAAAAGTGGCGGCGAGCAAGAAGAGCCGCACGGCGCCGTTTCTGGCGCGGGCCTTGAGCCGATAGCGACGCCGTCCCGACCGGCCCCCACAGGGTCTGCGTTGTACTTGGAAGATGACACACCGCAACCCCTTGTAGGAGTGAGCCTGCTCGCGATAGCGGAGTGTCTGCCAGAAATGAATTAACTGACCTGACGCCATCGCGAGCAGGCTCACTCCTACAGGGTCTGTGTTCTCAACCGAGCAACCTGATGGCGGTATGTCAGGCACCATCAAGTGTGCGGCGGACCTTGTCCAGCAGTTCGCTTATCTGGAAGGGTTTGACCAGCATATCCATGCCGCTGCCGAGGAACACCTGACGATTGATCGCGGTTTCGGCATAACCGGTCATGAACAGGATCGGCAAGCCGTCACGCCAGCCCCGCGCCACGTCCGCCAGCTCGCGGCCACTCATGCGCGGCAGGCCAACGTCGCTTAGCAGCAGGTTGATCGTCGGGTCATTCTGCAAACGCTCCAGCGCGGTTTCGATATCCGCCGCCTGGGTGCAGCGATAACCGGCATCCTCCAGCACTTCGGTGACGAACATGCGCACCGCCGGCATGTCCTCGACAATCAGCACATGCTCGCCCGAGCCCTGCGGATCGACAACCACTGGCGCGATATCAGCTCCGGTCGGGTCACTGGTGGCCGGCAGCATGATCGTCACTTCCGTACCACGCCTTGCCACGCTGCGGATATGTGCATCGCCACCGGACTGGCGAGCGAAACCGTAGATGGTCGACAGCCCCAACCCGGTGCCCTGCCCCAGCGGCTTGGTGGTGAAGAACGGGTCGAACACCTTGTCGATCACACTGTGCTCGATGCCGGTGCCGTCGTCGCGTACCGACAACGCAACATACGCGCCATCGGCCATGTTCGGATCGCCATGGGAGTACGCGGCATAGGTGTTGACCCAGATATTGCCGCCCTTGGGCAGCGCATCGCGGGCGTTGATTACCAGGTTCAGCACCGCGCTTTCCAGCTGCACCGGATCGACCAGGGCAATCGCCGGTTTGCTGGTCAGTTCAAGCTTGAGGGTGATGCGTTCGCCGATGGTACGCACCAGTAATTCTTCCAGTGAGCGCACCTGCTCGTTGATGTCTACCGGCCGCGTGTCCAGCGGCTGTTGGCGGGCGAAGGCCAGCAGGCGATGGGTGAGGGACGCCGCGCTCATCGCCGAATTGAGTGCCGCTTCGGCGTAGAACTGCACCTTGTCCGGCCTCGCGTCGGCTGTGCGTTTCTGAATCAGCTCAAGGCTGGTGATGATCCCGGTCAGCAGGTTGTTGAAGTCGTGGGCGATGCCGCCGGTGAGCTTGCCCAGCGCGTCCATTTTCTGCACTTGCAGCAGTTGTGATTCGGCGCGCACGCGCTCGGCGACTTCCTTGGCCAGTTGCGTGGTGGTGTCATCCAGTTGCGCCAGATGCGAGCGCTCGCGACGGCGGTGTTCAGTGACGTCCTCGACAAACACCAGGCTCAACTGCGGCGTGCGGTACGGCGAAATCTGCCACTCGGTTTCGCGGATCTCGCCCTGCACGCGCATGTTCAACGTGCCTTTCCAGCGCTCGCCATCGACCAGCCGCAGGCGCAGCTCATTGAGGATCGCGCCCTGGTCTTCGTCGAAGCATTCGCTCAGGGTTTCGGGGTTGCGATTGTCCTGAATCATCTGCGTGAAGGCGTGGTTGCACTCATGCACCTTCAAGTTGGCATCGAGTACGGCAATTGGCGCCGAGACGTTGACGAAAATCTCGCGGAAACGTGCCTCGCTCTCGCGCAGCGCGTTTTCCGTGTCGCGCACCCGCAGCAGGGTGCGCAGGGTCGCCAGCAAGACGTCCGGGTCCACCGGGTGAATCAGGTAGGCATCGGCACCGGCGTCGAGGCCGGTGATGATGTCGCCGGTCTGGATCGACGCGGCAGACACGTGGATCACCGGCAGCAACGCGGTGCGTGCATCAGCACGCAAGATGCGCACGATGTCGAAGCCGCTCATGTCCGGCAGGTTGACGTCGAGGATCAGCGCATCGAGCGGCTCGCTCGCGATCAGCGCCAGGCCCTCGCTGCCGGTGCCGGCCTCCAGCACTTCGTAACCATGGCGCTCCAGGCGCCGGCGCAAGGCGTAGCGGGTGGCGACGTTGTCGTCGACGATCAACAGACGGATGTCACGTTTCATCGACGTTCTCCAAGGCGAGCGCCAGTGGAATGATCACGAAAAAGGTCGAGCCGACCCCCGGTGTACTGTCCATCCCGACCTCGCCGCCGAGCAGCGCCGCGAAGCGCTTGCACAGCGACAAGCCGAGGCCGGTACCACGCAGGCGTTTCTGCAATGGCGAGTCGACCTGCGAGAAGTCCTCGAACAATGCACCATGCAGCTCCGGCGCGATACCGATACCGGTGTCGCTGACGGCAAAACGTACTTTGTCCGAGCCTTCCAGGCGCGCCGAGACTCGCACTTCGCCACGGGTGGTGAACTTCAGCGAGTTGGAAATGAAATTGCGCAGAATCTGCGCGAGTTTCTTGTCGTCGGTGTACAGGCGCGGCAGGCCGACCGGTTCTTCGAAGATCAGGTCCACCGCCGAGGCATCGACGATCGGCCGGAACATCCCGCGCAGGGCGGAAAACAGGTCGAACATGTCGAACCACGCCGGGGAAATGGTGATTCGCCCGGCTTCGATCTTCGCCAGATCGAGCAAGTCATCGACCATGTCGCTGAGTTCACGGGCGGCGCTGCTGACGAATGCCACCTGCTTGTGCTGCTCGGGGCTGAGCGGGCCGTCGAGTTCGTCGGCCAGCAAACTGTTGATGCTCAGGATTGAGCCCAGCGGGGTGCGGAACTCATGGCTCATGTACGACAGGAAACGGCTTTTCAGGTCCGAGGCTTGCTTCAGCTCTTCCGCCTGGGTATCGAGTTCGGCGTAGAGCGCCAGCACGCCCTGGTTGGTTTCGTCGAGTTCTTCGCGCAGGGCGGCGGTCTCGCTCTGCAACTGGGCAATCAGCGCAGCCTGCTCGGCGGGGTTCAGGGTTGGCGACTCAGCCATGGGCGGCCTCCAGGGCAACGACCAGCACCGTTACATCGTCGCGCCCGCGACAGAAGTCGCGGTGCAGGACGCTGGCTATCACGGCGGGATGGCGGTGCACCAGGCCGGGGTAGTCTTGAAGATTCCAACGGGACTGCAAGCCGTCGCTGTACATGATCAATAGATGTCCGTTCACGTGAGCATAGTCAAAAGGCTGGGCTTTCCGGTATTGGCCGCCGACGATGCCCGGATGCGAGGCCAGGCCCCGCGACTTGTCGGCGGTGATCAGGCTGGCGCCGATGTTGCCCACGCCAGTAAAGGTCAGGCCGTCGCGGGCGGCATTGAACTGGGCGAACGCGGCGGCGCCGCCACGGCTGCCGATCATGTCGCGGTGCATGTCCTCCATCAGCAGAACCGGGCTGGCGAACGGGGTCGCGGCGAACACCCGCTCGCCGGCCTTGGCCGCGCGCTCGGCATCCTCACCGTGACCGAGGCCGTCGATGATCAGCGCACTGACATTCGCGTCGTTGTACGCCAGATGCCAGGTGTCGCCGCACGCCGGGTCGTTGTGCAACGAGTGCTGGCTGACGCCGTAACGCAGGTCCGGTTGACGGTCGCCGCGCGGGTACAAACGCGCCAGCAGCACCGCGCCACGGGCGTCGGCGTGGACGTCGAAGACTTCGGTCTGCCGCGCAACGGCACCCAGTCCAATGCCCTGGGTGCCACCGGTGGAAAAACCGTCGGTGAGGCAGGCATCGAGGTCAAAGCCCTGAGCACGATCCACCGCGAGCATCTCGATGCCGTACCCGTTGGGGCGCGGCAGCAGGCGCAGGTGAACTTCGCCGCGGCTGGCGTGCTTGAGCACATTGCTGGCCAGTTCGGTGGCAACCAGCGCCACCCGCCCGGCATCGATTGCATCAAAGCCGTGTTGCTCGGCCAGCCGTTGCGCGGTGCGCCGGGCATGGCCGATCTGGCTGCTGTCTTCGATCAGCAGCACCTGGGTCAGCGACCCTGCGATATTCATGTCCATCGGGTGATCGTTATTCGCGTGCCCTTGCCCGGCTCGGTGTCCAGTTCGAACTCCTCGACCAGGCGTTTTGCCCCGGTCAGGCCCAGGCCCATGCCGCTGCCGGAGGTCCAGCCGTCGGTCATCGCCAGTTTGATATCGGCAATACCGGGGCCTTCGTCACGGAACGTCAAGCGCAGACCGACCTTGTGATCTTCATCGAGAATCTGCCAGTCCATGTCGCCGCCGCCACCGTAAACCATGGTGTTGCGGGCCAGTTCGCTGACCGCCGTGACCATTTTGGTCAGGTCGATCAGGCGCATCCCGCATTCGGTGGCCAGTTTGCGGGCGGTCTGGCGTGCGAGCACGACATCCTGCTCGATATGGATGGGTTGAGTACCGCTGCTGCGTACGGTCATTGCCGGTTTACTCGTTCCTGCAGCAGTTTCATCCCGCGCTCGACGTTCAGTGCGGTGCTGACACCCGGCAGGGTCAGGCCGAGTTCGACCAGGGTGATCGCCACCGCCGGCTGCATGCCGACCAGCATGGTTTCGGCGTCCATGATTTTCGACAGGGCGGAAATCGTGCTGATCATCCGGCCAATGAACGAGTCGACCATGTCCAGCGCCGAGATGTCGATCAGCACACCACGCGCCGAGGTGTTGCTGATGCGCTCGGACAAGTCGTCCTGCAACGTGAGGGCGAGCTGGTCATGCATGTCGACCTGAATGGTGACCAGCAGGAACTTGCCCATTTGGAGAATCGGGATACGTTCCATCGGCTCAGACCGCTTGGCCGAGGCTGATGCCCAGGCGGGTGAGGGCGAGTTTCAGTGCGTCGGCCAGGTTCGCCTTGGTCACCACGCCTTGCAGGTCGAGGCCGAGGTGGACGATGGTCTGGGCGATTTGCGGACGTACGCCGCTGATGATGCAGTCGGCACCCATCAGACGAATCGCGGTCACGGTTTTCAGCAGGTGCTGGGCGACCAGCGTGTCGACGGTCGGCACACCGGTGATGTCGATGATGGCGATTTCCGAACCGGTGTCGACAATGCGTTGCAGGAGCGATTCCATCACCACCTGGGTACGTTGCGAATCGAGGGTGCCGATCATTGGCAGCGCCAGCACGCCGTCCCACAGCTTGACCACCGGAGTGGACAGCTCCAGCAGTTCTTCCTGCTGACGCTTGATCACCGCCTCGCGGGATTTCTGGAAGGTGCGGATGGTGTGCAAGCCGAAGGCGTCGAACAACTCGGAAATTTCCCAGAGTTGTTCGGCCAGCAGCGCGGGTTGTTCGCGGTAGTGACTTTGCAGCAGGGAGAACAGCGGGCCTTTGAGGGCGAAGATGAAACTGGCGGTCTGTTGCGAATCCTGACCGAGCAGGGCACGGCTATGGGAGAGCTTTTCGAGGAACTGGCGGGTGGACTCCCAGCCCGGCGCATTGATGTTGGTGCCATTGTCGTCCTGCAGGCCGTTGATCACCAGTTGCAGGAATTCGCTGGTCTGCTGTTGCAGGTCGTGTTCTTTGAGGTTGCGGTTGGCGCCGCTGGCTTCCAGTCCGTTGATCCATTCGCCCAGCAGTTGTGGTTGTTTGTTCTTCATCGCATCGAGTGTGCTGTTCTGCAGTGCTGCCATGTGCCTGTTGCTCCGTAGCGTATTGGGGCCGGTTCTGTAAAAAATGACCGGTGCGAAGTCAGTGACCTTTGCCGTTCGAAATAGTTGTTCGAGTCCGGAAGGATATTTTTGATCTGAGGCATGGAACGCAACGGTATTCTAGTTGGCGAGTTGGCAACCAGCGATGTTTTGAACGTTGGCGCTACCCAGGCTTCGAATCTTCAAGGCCGGCCGGTTTCAGTCGCGCCGGTAGTGAAAAACGAGGTAGCCATGAACGAGCAAACCAAGCAACAACAGAACCAGGGTTCAGAACCGATCAATCGCAACGACCCGGCCATCGACCCGCAAGTGCCGGGACAGAGCCCGCCAACGCAACCCACGGGTGGTACCGAGCAGGCGCAGAGCGCCGATCCGGCGGTGGATCAGAAGAACAAACACACCGATAACGACAACGAGTTCAGCCCGGGGTTTGAACCTGAGCCAGATCGTCCGAAGCCCGGTGAAGAAACCGATGCCGACATCGACACCGACGGCGGTTAAATCGCCCTGAAACGACAAAAGGCCGCATTCAATGAATGCGGCCTTTTTAGTGTGCAGCGCCCGGTCTATTTGCTCGGGTGTTTGGCCTGCAACTCTTTGGCGGCGGTCAGGTGTTTTTCCAATGCCGGGAGCATTTTCTGCGCAAAGGCCTTCAGCTCGGGGGCGCCTTTGACTTTGTCGTCGGTCACGGTATTGGCCTCTTTCTTGAACAGCTCGATGGTTTCTTCGTGGGCCTTGACCTGGTTGTTGGCGTAGGCCGCATCGAACGATTCATCGCGCATGTCGAGGATCTTTTCCTTGGCCTGCTTGACCAGGGTGGTGGTGTCCGGAACCTTGATGTCATGGGCCTGGGCAATGCTGGCCAGCTCATCGTTGGCCTTGCTGTGGTCAGTGATCATCATGTTGGCGAAGGCCTTGATGTCGGCCGACTGGCTTTTTTCCAGGGCGAGACGGCTGGTTTCGATCTCGGAAATGCCACCGGCTGCGGCGTTGTCGACAAAGCTGTTCGAGGTAGCGGCGAAGGCACTGCCCATGCCGGCGCTCAGGGCGACAGCCAAAACGAGATGACGCAGGTTGAATCCGTCCATTGATGTTTCTCCACACAGGTTTTTGTTGACGTTATGCAATGGAGGGAGTGGAGCGGGAAAAGGTTTGATCGCGTTTCCGACAGGGCGACGAACGGCCACCGCTGGTCTGACAGGAGGTCGACAGAACGGCCCGACCAAGGCCATTCTGATAACTGCCAGCGCAATCGGTCGCGTTGGCTGCCGATCAACTGACGGAGGTGTTCCATGCCGGTGACTCATGACCTGTATCAGGATTTGAAGCTAACGAAGGAAGAGGTCCAGCAAAAACGCACCGAGGATCCGTTTCTGGATGCGCTGATCAACAAGTACTCCCAGGCGGACGCCGAAGTAGTCAAGGCCGAGACGGCGACCTCGGATGCACCCAGCGATGACACACTGAAAAAGCTCAAAGAGAAACGCTTGCAGGTCAAAGACAAGATCGTCGCGCAGTTACAGGCTCGATCCTGACCGTCAGTCGCTTCACCGATCCGCGATGGTGAAATGACTGAACGCAGCCCTCGACCGGCACCTCGAATGTACAGAGTCTTCACTTAGCGACTCATTGCGAGGTGCCTCATGAACAGACCCAGATTCCCCAGTGAAGAGCAGGGCGGTTTCGACCCGGTTCCCACGCATCCCGAACCCAACAGCCCGGCGCACACCACGACCCATCCCGAGGAGCCGGATGAGGATCTGCCTGAAGACGAAGATCCGGACAAGTTCGACAGGTCCGGTAACTGATAGACCGCTATCGCGAGCAGGCTCACTCCTACAACTGGAATGCAATCCCCCTGTGGGAGCGGGCTTGCTCGCGAAGGGGCCTGCACAGGCGAAATCATTGTTGCCTGACACACCGCTTTCGCGAGCAAGCCCGCTCCCACATTGGCCCGGACTCACTTCAATGCATCCGCCAACGGCAACCGCGCCATGTGCGTAGCCTTCAGCGACCCCAGATACAGCCAGTCCCCATATTCCCGCGCCGTGGTGAAAGTTGACCCAGTCCCCGTGTGGGAGCGGGCTTGCTCGCGAAGAGGCCTGCACAGGCGAAATCATTGTTGCCTGACACACCGCTTTCGCGAGCAAGCCCGCTCCCACATTTGTCATGCATCATTTCAATGCATCCGCCAACGGCAATCGCGCCATGTGCGTAGCCTTCAGCGACCCCAGATACAACCAGTCCCCATACTCGCGTGCCGTGGTGAAAGTTGACCCAGTCCCAGTGTGGGAGCGGGCTTGCTCGCGAAGAGGCCTGCACAGGCGAAATCATTGTTGCCTGACACACCGCTTTCGCGAGCAAGCCCGCTCCCACATTTGCCATGCATCATTTCAATGCATCCGCCAGTGGCAACCGCGCCATGTGCGAGGCCTTCAGCGACCCCAGTACAGCCAGTCTCCATATTCCCGTGCCGTGGTGAAAGTTGACCCAGTCCCAGTGTGGGAGCGGGCTTGCTCGCGAAGAGGCCTGCACAGGCGAAATCATTGTTGCCTGACACACCGCTTTCGCGAGCAAGCCCGCTCCCACATTTGCCATGCATCATTTCAATGCATCCGCCAGTGGCAATCGCGCCATGTGCGTGGCCTTCAGCGACCCCAGATACAGCCAGTCCCCATATTCCCGTGCCGTGGTGATCGGCGAGTAATTTCCGCTGCTGGCGTCTTGCAGATTGGCGATCACCTTGCCCTCAAGATCCAGCCCCAGGACAAACCCGCGTTTCTCCACCGGTTTGGGCAACACCGTCAGCGCGCGCACGATCATCTTGCGTACGAACGGGTGCCCGGCGGTGCCATCGAGCAAGGCACTGCGCGGCGCGTAGAGCGCGACCCAGAAGCGGTTGTTGCCGTTGAAGGCGAGGTTGTCCGGCAGACCGGGCAGGTTGTCGATGAACAGGTCATGGGTGCCAGCCTTGGGCCCCGTCAGCCAGTAGCGGCTGATGCGGTAGGCACCGGTTTCGTTGACCAGCACATAGGCGTCATCCGGGCCGAGGGTCACGCCGTTGGCAAACTCCAGTTTGTCGAGGAGTACGCTGGTTTTGCCGGTCTGAAAGTCATAACGCAGCAAACGGCCGTCGCCAGCGTGTTCGATGATCGCTTCGCCGTCATGGCCATAGCTCCAGCGGCTGCTGGCGTCGCTGAAATAGGCGTAGTGCCCGGACTTGTCGATCGCCACATCGTCGGTAAAACCGAAGGGCAGGCCATTGGCCTCGGTGGTCAGAGGAATCAATCGGCCCTGAGCGTCGAGCGACAGCAGACCTTTGACCGCATCGGCGATCACCAGCAAACCATTGGGATGCCGCGCCAGACCCAGCGGCCGGCCGCCGGTGTCGGTCAGCACCTTGCGCTCCTTGCCATCGAGGCTGGTGCGGATCAGTCGCCCGTCATGCAGGCCGGTGATCAGGAAGTCGCCCTCCAGCAGCAATGCTTCGGGGCCGTCGATGTCGCTCGGGCCTACCTGTTTGGCGGCCTTGAGCCGCTGGTTTTCCGCGTACGGCCCTTCGCTCAGAGACGGCGCCGCTGGCGGCTTCCACGCCACCGGTTGCACCTTGGTCGGCATCAGCAGCAGAAACGCGATGACGAGGATCACCAGCACTGACAGCAGGCGCTTCATGAACGGTGCCCCGTCAGCGCCAAGTGTCTGAGCGCCATATCACGCAGGGCCTGCATCGAGGTCGCCGATTCACGTTCGATGCGGCGCTTGAGCAACACGCGATTGGCAAGGCGCATGCCCAGGCCATCGAATTGGTAATCCAGGGTGCGCACGAACCGCGTGCCATCGGCTTCTGCCGCGCATTCGTAGGTCAGCAGCAGCGATAAACCGTGATCGCCGCGCGCTTTTGCGCACCAGCGTCGACCGGGCAGGTACTCGGTGACCTCCCAGCGCAAATGGCCGGCGCGCCCACCGGCATGAATGTCTTCTTCGAAACGCGCACCGGCATGCAGCGGGCCTTGCGGGCCGTCGATTTTCAGCGACGACGGGTGCCACTCGGGCCAGTGGCTGACGCTGGCGGCGTAGCGGAGCACGGCAATCGGCTCGCCGGCGATATCGATCTGGTGCTGCATGCGGGTCATGGGCGATCTCGAATAGCGCAACGGGGCGGGTTGCGGCTCCCAGTACAGGGTGCCGAACAGGTAATCCATCAGCGGGAAAACGATATTGAAATTGCGTTCCTGCATGCGCTCGCGACGGTGATGCAACTCATGCAGATGACGCATCTGACGGATCCACGGCAGGCGGGTCAGCAGGTTGTGCGGTGGCAAATGCTCGCAGGCGTGAAACACCTCGTAGGCCAGATAGCCCAGCACCATGCAGCCGCCGAACAGCCCGGCGACATTGGTGTTGAGCTGCGCGAGCAGCCACCATAACGGCAGGGTAATGACTAGCGTATGCACCACGATCAGCCAGGCCGGAAACAGAATCACCCGCCAGTCGCGAGCGCCGTCATAGGTCATGTGGCCGGGGGTGAAAAAGCTGTGATGATCGCCGGCGTGCCGGGCGTAGAACAGCTTGGCGAAAGTCTTTTTGTGATGGCCGAGATGGCGATGAACCATGTACACGCCGAAGTTGAAGAACAGCAGGGTCAGCGGCACGCTCAGCCATTCCAGCGGCTGTACCTGATGCGCGCTGCTCCAGAATGCGCCGATCGCCAGCACGCCGAACAGCAGCACGAAGGCGCCATGCAGCCACGGGTTGTACAACGGATGAATGGCCGCGCGGTAGCGGCTGCGGAATGCCTCGGTGGTCTGCCTCAATGCGTTCACCTGTGGGTATTGTTGTTATACCCGGCAGATTAGCCGATCCGGCCGTTTGTGCAGGCCGCACCTTGAGGTCACTTGCGCCATGCTCCGGTGTAAAGCGGCCGATTCAGCTCAACGGGTTCCAGCGTTGCGACCAGTCGTCATCGGTGGCGATCACCTGGCGCAGCAGATCGAAGGCCTGTTGCAGCGTGGCCGAGTCACGTTCGCGGGCGTACACCAGATAGGTCGGGTAACCGAATTCCGGGGCTTTGGTCACCGCTTCCAGCGCCCCGGTTTCCAGATAGCTGCGCACCACGCGCGTGCGGAAGTAGCCGCTGCCGCCATGTTCGAGGATGTATTGCAGGGCCAGCGGGCCGAGGTTGAAACTCAGCGCGGCTTTGGCCTTGTCCGGCAGGGCGGCGTCGTGCTGGCGACGAAAATCCGGCCCCCAGTCGATGTAGACGTAGGGATCCGGGCGGTTCGGCGCACGCACCAGAATCAACTTCTCTTCCAACACCTGCTCGACCTGCAGGCCCGGCCAGTATTCGGGCTGATAGACCAGTGCGGCATCGAGCACACCAAGTTCGAGTTGACGCAGGAGGTTTTCGCCGTCGCGGATTTCCATGCGCAGGGCATGCCCGGGGATCTTCTCGCGCAGTTCGGCGGCCCAACTGAGCATCAACGGATTGCACAGGCTGACTTCGCCGCCGATGTGCAGCACGTTGTGATAACCGTCCAGCAGCGGCAGGTCGCGCCGTGCGGCTTCCCAGGTCTGCACCAGTTGATTGGCATAGACCACGAAGGCTTCGCCATTGGCGGTGAGTTTCGCCCCGGCCCGGTTGCGCACGAACAGCGTACTGCCCAACTGACTTTCAAGTTTCTGCACCCGGGCGGTGATCGCCGTCTGCGTGACGAACAGCTTCTGCGCCGCCGCAGCGAGACTGCCGTGGCGAACGATTTCCAGAAAGGTGCGGGCGAGATCGATGTCCATGGGCGGGCCGGTGTCTGAGGTGCGGGCATTGTAAGTGCCGGCTCGCCACCGCGTCATCGTTCATCGCGAGCAGGCTCACTCCTGCAAGGCTCTGCGGTGGCCATCGATGTCGCGAACCGTCAAACCAAAATTGCCTGATCCACCGCCTTCGCGGGCAAGCCCGGCTCCCACAGGGTTGGGCGGTGGCCATGGATTTTGTGAACGACACCGTACCCCTGTGGGAGCGGGCTTGCTCGCGAAGAGGTTCGCCGTTCACCACAAGATCAACCCGCCAACTCAACCTTGCGCACCCGCGCCCAGTCTTCCACCAACCGCGCCGGTGTGCCGCAGGCCTTGCGCTTGTAGACGAAGTGGCGGCACTTCTCGGCAAACTGGTTGCGGTTGTAGAGCATGTCTTCCTGCATTTCCTGCAGTTCGTTTTCCCGGCACTGCTGGATCAGCACCTGATCGACCCGCAACTTGCGATCGCGCACGGCGGCGTAGGTCGGATCGCTCAGCGTTGCGTTGGCCCTCTGCAGCAGCCACAGCGAAAACTCGTCCGGGCAGCGCGGGCCGATTTCCTGGACCATGCCCAGTTGCAGCGCCTGCGTGGCACTGACCGGCAGACAGGCCTGGGTCAGTTGCTCGGCCATCGCCGGGCCGACCGCGCGGGGCAGGCTGTAGGTCCAGTATTCCGAGCCATACAGGCCCATGCTCTTGTAATGCGGATTGAGCACGATGTCGGCGCGGGCAAACACGATGTCGGCGGCCAGCGCCAGCATCACGCCGCCGGCCCCGGCATTGCCGGTTACGCCGCTGACCACCAGTTGCCGCGCGCTGAGCAGTTCGGCGCAGACATCGTCGATCGCCTGAATATTCGCCCACGCTTCGGCACCCGGGTCCTGCGCAGCCTGGATCACGTTCAGGTGCACACCGTTGGAGAAGCTGCCGCGCCCGCCCTTGATCAACAGCACGCGAGTGTCCCGAGACTTGGCCCAGCGCAGCGCCTCGACCATGCGCTGGCACTGTTCGGTGCTCATCGCGCCGTTGTAGAACTCGAACGTCAGCTCACCGACATGCCCGGATTCGCGATAGCGGATCGGCTGATAGGCCTCGTCGCTGAACGGCTGGCTGGCAATCGACCAGTCGAGGGTCGGTACGTCGGCCAATTGCCCGGCCAGCACATGCCGCGCCGGTTGCTTGAAGGTTTCTTCGCCGGGTAGCGGTTTGCGCCGCAGCGAGCCGATCCACAAGCTGTGATCGCCGGTTGCGACCAGCACCGCGTCGTCATGCACGGCGAGAATCTTACCGGGAATGCCGGTGCGCTGATCAAGGTGCGCGTCGTACACGTAATACTGACCGCCGGCCAGACTCGCCAATACCCCGGGCTGGCCGTCGGCGGCGTCGATGCAGCGTTTGATGAAGCGCGAACAGTCGTGCCAGCTGAAGGTACGGTCGTCCTGCTTCATGTTCGGCTGCAAGCGGCCGCGGACTTTGGGGTCGGTGTAATCCAGTGCGACCGGTTGCACGCCGTCGATGAATTTCTCGACCACTTCACGAATACAGCGAATCGCCGCATCGCTGACCCGACCGTTGTACAGCTCGGACTTGCGCAGGCCCGACGGCAGATTGAATTCGCAGGTGGCCCAGACCGGGCCAGCGTCCATTTCTTCCACCGCTTGCAGGGCGGTCACGCCCCAGCGCGTCAGTTCATTGCTGATCGCCCAATCCAGCGCGCTGGCGCCACGATCGCCGACGATTCCGGGGTGGATGATCACCACCGGACGCCGGGCATTGCTCCACAGCGCATGCGGCACGCGGTCCTTGAGGAACGGGCAGATCACCAGATCGGCGCCGCTGTGTTCGATCTGTTCGCACACCGAGGCTTCATCGGTGAACACCACAACGCTGGGCAAGTGCCCGGCCTGGCGCAGCTCCAGCCAGGCGCGTTGGGTCAGGCCGTTGAATGCCGAGGACAGCAGAATAATCTTCAGTGATCGCATGGTTTTCTTCCTTGAAGGGATAGCCGCGGGCTCCCGGTGAGCCGTCCTTGGCTTTCGATGGAGCGCGCAGATTAGAGAGTGCTTCAGGGCGGGCAACTGACCGGGATCAACGTTGTGTCAGTCAATATTTCTGCGGCGACGGCGCGTCTTATTCTCAATAGTTTGCTTATCCTGATTTTTAATTACTTCAAATGTAAGCAGCGCTATTGCACAGTCGCCCCCTGATCTGGAGCCGGACGATCCCGGCAGAACGATGGTTTTTCGCAGCGGGTGGGACCCGTTTCAGGGAGCAAGACATGGGTGATGTTCAAAACCCGCATTACCGGATGATTGGGCAAATGTTCCAAAAGGACTATCGCTGGCTGTGCGCTGCCGTTGGCCGCACGCTGGGTTGCCCGCACAGTGCACAAGACATCGCATCGGAAACCTTTCTACGGGTGTTGGCCCTGCCGGACCCGACCGCCATTCGCGAGCCGCGGGCGCTGCTGACCACCATCGCCCGGCGGCTGGTCTATGAAGGTTGGCGCCGCCAGGACCTGGAGCGCGCCTATCTGGAAAGCCTGGCACTGGCGCCGGAACCGGTGCATCCATCGCCGGAGGAGCGGGCGCTGGTGATCGAGGCGCTGCTGGCGGTCGATCGCCTGCTCAACGGTTTGTCGGCCAAGGCCAAAGCCGCGTTTCTCTACCATCAGCTCGACGGTTTGACCTACAGCGAAATCGGCGAACGGCTGGGGGTTTCCACCAGCCGGGTGCAGCAGTACATGGTCGAGGCCTTCAAGCGTTGCTATCAGGCGATGCAGGCATGAGGCCGGACGAAGCGGTGATCGATGAGGCAGCGCAGTGGATGGCACTGTTGCAGTCCGGCGAGGCCAGCGCTGGCGAGCGTGCCGCGTTTGAAGCGTGGCGTGCGGCCGACCCAAGGCACCAGCGGATCATCGAGCAAATGGGCGGCGGCCTTAACCTGCTGCGTAATCCGACCTTGCGCGGGCTGCCGCGTAACAGCCTGCTGCACAGCCTGAACGCACCGTCGAGTCGACGGCGCTTTCTCAGCGGCAGCTTGAGTGTGCTCGGCATTGCGGTGCTGGCCGGGTTGCTCGGGCGTCGCTACGGCTGGCTGCCGGAAGCCGGTGAACTGGCGACCGGCACCGGCGAACGGCGCGATTTCACTCTGGAGGATGGCAGTGCGCTGAGCCTGAATGCGCGGACGCGCGTAGTGACGCAATTCGATGCGGTTCAGCGCTTGTTGGCATTGCGTACGGGCGAGTTGTTGGTGGATGTCGCCAGGGATCCTGCGCGGCCATTCGTGGTCGAGACCGAGCACGGTCGGATGCGTGCGTTGGGGACGAAATTCCTCGTGCAACAAAACGATGATTTCACCCGCCTGGTGATGCTGCACTCGCAGGTCGAAGTAGTTACCGCCGGCGGTGCGCGGCAGGTGGTGGAGGCGGGGGAGAGTCTGCGGTTCAACGCACAGGACATTCTGGCTCTGGAGCGCAGTACAGGGCAGGAAAGCGCCTGGGTACAAGGTCGCCTGGAAGTGCGCGACCGACCGTTGAGCGAAGTGATCGACGGCCTGCGCCCGTACCGACGCGGCATCCTGCACCTGAGCCCCGAAGTGGCCGGTCTGCGTCTGAGCGGCCTCTATCCGCTGGACGATAGCGACCGCACCCTGCAACTGCTGGAGCGCTCGCTGCCGATCCACGTCACCTGGCACAACCCGTACTGGGTCAGCATCGGCGCACGGTTATAGCGTCATAACTTCTTGGCCTAATGGCCGCCCTATAAAAAGCGCCGGCCCGCTGCTCATTCCCTGCAGACGCCTTCAACAGGGAAGCCCTTGATGATTTCATTCAAACAACAATTACCGCGCCTGACCCTCGCCGCCGCACTGGCGATGGGGCTCGGACCGACAGTGGTTCATGCGCAGGATTCTGCCGCCCAGGTGTACACCTTCGACATCGCCAGCGGCCCGCTCGATGAGGTCCTGCTGGACATCTCGCGTCAGACCGGCGTCCCGATCTCGTTCAGCCAGAATCTGGTGCAAGGCAAGCGCAGCAGTGCGGTGCGCGGTGCGTTGGGTGGACGTCAGGCAGTCGAGAAGGCGTTGCTTGGCAGCGGCCTGCAAGTCGAGCAGAGCGCCCAGGGCCTGAGTGTGCGCGAAGGCGAGGCGAACACGCCGGTGGCGGCCAAAGTCAGCGCCGTGGCCCCAGCGACCAGCGCCGATTACCGCATGGAAAAAGTCACCGTCACCGGCTCGCGGATCGCTCGCGCGCAAAGCGATGGTGCGACCCCGGTCAACGTCATCACTCACGAAGAGATGGAAGCGCGTGGCTACAAGAACGTCTACGACGCCCTGGCGACCCAGACGCAAAACACCGGCATGACCCAGGGCGAAGACTATGGCAACACCTGGCAGCCGGCGGCCAGTGCGATCAACCTGCGCGGACTCGGCCCCAATCACACGCTGGTGCTGATCAACGGCCGACGCGTCGCCGATTATCCGACGCCGTACGACGGCAAGGTCAACTTCACCAACCTGGCGAACATTCCCTCGGCGGTCATCGAACGCATCGAAATTCTCAGCAGCGGCGCCTCGGCGATCTACGGTTCGGACGCGATTGCCGGGGTGGTCAACATCATCCTCAAGAAGCAGATCAATGGCATTGACGTCAACCTCAAGGGCGGCACCAGCGAGCGTGGCGGTGGCGACAATCAGCGCCTGCAAATCAGCGGCGGCGGCAGTTGGGGCGACTTCGACGGCTTGTTCGGCCTGGAGCTGACCAACCGCGATCCGATCTGGGCCGACGACCGAGGCTTCATGCAGAGTGGCCCGCTGGCGGACGTCGGTTACCGTCGCGACCTGAGCAACAACCGCTACCTCGGCCCCGGCTGCGGTGCCTATCAAGGCACTTTCGATAACAAGCTGTTGAACAACGGTGGGCGCTGCCGCACCGATCAGATGTACAACGATTACTGGACGATCCAGACGCAAAAGGAAAACTACGACGGCTACACCCGCGGCACGTGGCACTTCAGCGATAGCGGCCAGGTGTTTGCCGACTTGATGTATGGCCTCGATCACATCCAGAACAACACCCGGGGCCCGACCTTCACCTCACCGGATTTCATCAACCAGAACAGCGGCAATCTTGAGCGCTGGTATCGCCGTTACGGAGAAGAGGAAATCGGTGGCCGTACCAGCAACAACAGCAAGTGGACCGACACGTCGTGGACCGGCACCCTCGGCCTCTCGGACAAGATCGCCGACACCGGCTGGAGCTATGATCTGGCCGCCAACCGTTCGGAATATCGCAGCGTCAGAACCACGCGCTACACACCGCTGTCATCGATTCAGGATTTCTACCTCGGCCCGCAATTGGGCACACGTAACGGTTACCCGGTGTTCTCTCCCGATGCCTCGCGTCTCGATCGCCCACTGACGCCACAGGAATGGGATCAGTTTCGCAGCAACCTGACCCAGAACAGCAAGTCGGTTTCCACCAGCTACAACGCCTCGGTCAACGGCGATCTGTTTGACTTGCCGGCCGGTCCGGTCGGATTTGCCGGTGTGCTGGAGGCGGGCAAGCAGGAATATCGCGTCGACCCGGACGACGGTCTGAATGACGGCACTTTCTATGGCGTGAGCCCGGCACAAAGCTCCGGCGGTTCGCGCAAGCGCTATGCGGCCGGTGGCGAGTTCAGCATTCCGGTCACCGACACCGTGCTGGCCACCGCCGCCGGGCGTTGGGACCAGTACAAATTCAGTGGCCGCAGCGAGCAGCAGAAGACCTATAACCTTGGGCTTGAATGGCGTCCGGTCACCAGCCTGTTGCTGCGTGGCAGCTATGGCACCAGTTTCCGCGCACCGGACCTGAACTACATCTATCAGTCCGACAGCAACGGTTACTACCCGGCGCAGATCGACTATTACGGTTGCAGCCAGGGTGTGCAGGGTGCGTGTGATCGCGGGCGGGTCGACTACACCCAGAGCGGTACCCCGGACCTTGAGTCCGAACGCGGTAAATCCTGGACCTATGGTTTTGTCTGGTCACCGTCGCGCAATTTCGATTTCTCCACCGATTTCTGGCGTGTAGAGATCGACGACCTGCTGACCACCGTCGACGAAAACCGCCTGCTGCAACAAGAGAACGAATGCCGCAACGGCACCCAGGACATCAACTCGGCCAACTGCCAGTCGACCCTGGCGCGCATCGACCGCAACCCGGGCAATGCCGCTATCGATCCCAACCAGTTGCAACGGGTGCGAGTCAATGCGATCAATGCCGCCAGCGAGCGGGTCAGCGGTCTGGACTTCAAGAGCAACATTCGTTGGGGGGCCGGCCAGTACGGCGCATTCAGCTCGGCGCTGGGCTACACCCTGGTGCTGTCGCATTTCTACAAGGAGTCCGACGAGGCGCCGACTCAGGACTGGCGCACTTCGCGAACCAATTACGACTGGCGCAGCAAGGTCAACGCCAGTCTGACCTGGGATTACCAGAAAGCCACGGCGACGCTGATGGGCATTCGCTATGGCTCGGTGACCAACGGCGCGGGCGACGGGCGTCTGTCGCCATGGACGGTGTTCAATGCCAGTGCGCGCTACAAGCTCAATGACCGCGCCAGTGTCGGCCTGACCGTGAACAACGTGCTCAACCAGATCAAGCACGATGACTCGGCCGGCTGGCCGTATTACCCGACCGGTAACTATGACCCGTACGGGCGGCAGTGGTGGCTGGATGTGAGTTATCACTTCGGCAGTTGAGCACGCGTTATTCGTCCGTAACGTCCTACGGAAACAGGTGGGGTTTTCGCATAAGTGGGGATATTTCCGACGACATTCTCAGGTTGGTCGTCGGAAGCGCGATCTATAGCATCGGACATGACATTGAAGTCGTACATGGCCTGGACGCTCAGGCCTCTGATAACGGATGGATCATGCGAACTCACCACCTCGAATACGAAACGCCTGCTTATTCCCATCGCCTTCAATGGCGTGACGATCGTGCCAGATGCCCCGTGGAGGAGGTCGCGATGCCCAGCGTCAAGATACCCCGGCTGACGGGTGTGAAGAGGGCCGAGGGCAAACCTGTCGACTTGCTCGTGCATGGCCAGAACATAGGTGACGACGCCTTTCTGATCGTTCAACTTACCGACGAAGGTTTTGAGCTGAACGATGTGGTCAACATGCTTTCAACCTCTGAACTGTATCTGCAAGGCGATATGGTCAAACGTATCACCGGCAAGTCGGTCAGAACCGTACGGCGATTACTGAAGGAAGGTAAACCGGTACGGCTTGATCCCCAGCAGAGCGTCGTCGCCTACCAATATGCCTTGGTGCTGGAAAAGGCCATTCACGCCTTCGGGAGGCAGTCACGGGCCGAAGAGTGGCTGCGCAAACCCAGCACCTACCTGAGCGGTCGCGTACCCCTCGAGTTTATCCGTCACTCACTGGGGTTTCAGATGGTGGAGCAGTATCTGGGGCAACTGATATACGGGGTTTACCCATGAATCCCTTGCCCTGGGACGAGCATTGGTATGCCTGGCGGCTGGACCCCGAGATTTACGGAGGGACGTGGGACAGCGGGATGGGTTCGAATCTCAATGGTGGCCGATGGAACATACCCGGGCGGCGAGTCGTTTATGCATCAGTCGATCCGTCCTCGGCAATTCTGGAAGTGGCAGCCAATCGCAGTTTTGATGCGCTCGACAGCGAACGTTATGTACTCACGTGCTTTGAGGTCATCAGCGAAGCAAAGGTGAAAATCGTCCAGCCGGAGGAGGTGCCGAATCCTTACTGGTTGAGCCCGGCAAAGCCTTCACCCAATCAACAACTGTTTGCCGATGCGTTACTCGCTGAGCATCCGTTTGTGCTGATCCCCTCAGCGGCGACCCGGCACTCCTGGAATCTGCTGGTGAGCTGCGAATTGGCAGAGGGGCAGTTCAAGATGGTTTCCCAGGAGCGGTTTGGGCTGGATACCCGGTTGCTGAAGGAAAGGGAACTGGCTTGATCCACGCCTGCCATTTTTTGCATAACCTCATCACCCAACGGTCTAAATCGGGCTCTATAAAACGCTGCTGTCCATTGCACATCCCTGCATAAACCAAAACGCAGGGATGGCTGTTCATGATCCATTTTTTACCCGTTCGATCTCGTTTGAGCCTGGCCTTGCTGCTGGCAATCAACACCTTGCCGGCGGTCGCCGCTGACGAGCCGACAACCCAGCTGCAACGAGTCGAGGTCACCGGCACGGCGATTCGCCGGGTCGATGCTGAAACAGCGGTGCCGGTCACCATTCTGCGAGTTGAAGAACTGCGCGAGCAGGGCGTGACCACCACCGAAGAACTGGTGAGCCGGATTTCCGCAAACCAGTCCTCAGTCGGCTCGGGGCGTTCGGTGGGTTCGAGCAGCGGCGGTGCGTCGTATGCGGATTTACGTGGCATCGGCCCGAACAAGACCTTGGTGCTGCTCAATGGCCGGCGGCTGAGCAACAACGCGACCAATGCGATCAATGGTTCCGGGGTTGACCTGAATACCATCCCGTTCGCCGCCATCGATCGTGTCGAGGTGCTGCGTGATGGCGCCTCGGCGCTGTACGGCACCGATGCGATCGGCGGGGTGATCAACTTCATCACCAAGACCAGCCTCACCGAAGGGCAGCTCAGCACCAACTACGACACGCCGACCCATGCCGGCGGTGGTGAAAGTCGTAATTTCAGCGGCAGTTGGGGCTTTGGCGATTTGCAGGATGACCGTTTCAACGTGTTCGGCGTGGTCAGTTATGACAAGCAGCAACGCCTGGCTGCCGAGGATCGTGGCTACACCTACAACTATCAGCCTGGACGCGGCCTCGATTACACCTCCGGCACTGCATCACCGGCGAACTGGAGCCAGGGCAGCAACGCCACCAACCCGCTGGCCAGTTCCGGCTGCAACGCCCCGGGCCTGCTGGCGCGCAATGGCATCTGCCGCCAGAGTCTGTGGAACTACCTCGACCTTGTGCCGGAAACCGAGAAGACCTCGGCCTTCGCCAAAGCAACCGGCAAGCTTTCGGACGACCACAACGTCAGCCTCGAATACTTCTGGGCGCGCAACGAAAACCGCACGCAGATCGGTCCCGGCACGTTGATGGGTAACCAGGTCAATCCCGGCACGGCGTTTTATCCCGGCAACGGCATTACCCCAGGCCCGAACAGCTTCGCTCTCGACCCGACGCAACCGGTCGATGTGAATTGGCGCGAAAGTGCTGTCGGCGCCCGTCAGCATGAAGACGACAACACCGGGCAGCGTTTGCTGCTGAGCTTTGACGGCAGCGTGGTCGGTTGGGACTACAACGTCGGTGCGTCGTACAACCAGAACAAAGTGGTCAATAGTATCGAGGCCGGCTATGTCAACGACCGCGCCGTCAGCGCCGGCATTGCCAATGGCATCATCAACCCGTTCGGTGCGCAGACGGCTGCCGGGCAGGCGCTGCTGGCAGCCAATTCCGTAGACGGCGATTACGGCACGGCGGTCGGCCGCGTGAAGGCGATTGACGGGCGTGTCAGCCGCGAGATCGGTGACTGGTTCGGTGCCGGCCCTTCGGCGCTGGCGCTGGGTGGCGAATACCGCAAGGAAGATTTCCATCAGGACTTCGCCCAGTTCGCCGCCGACGTGCAGAGCCTGGGTGTCGACCCCAATGCCAGTGTCGCCGGGGATCGCAGCGTCTCGGCGCAGTACGCCGAGGTCAACGTGCCGGTGCTCGACAGCCTCGAATTGTCCGCCGCCGTGCGCCACGACAAGTACAGCGATTTTGGCAGCACCACCAACCCGAAATACTCGTTCCGCTTCCAGCCGTTCAAGGAACTGGTGGTGCGTGGCGCCTACAGTGAAGGTTTCCGCGCGCCGTCACTGTACGAGTTGTACAACCCCAACTTCACCACATTCACGGTCGCCAACTACAACGACCCTCGGCTGTGCGCAGGCGGCAACCCGAGCAACGGCGGGATCGCCAACCGTGACTGCGCCCAGCAGTTCTACAGCAGAACCGGTGGCAACACTGACCTGAGCCCGGAAACCGCACGCAACGTTACCCTCGGCTTCGTCTATCAGCCGTTCGAACGCCTGACCACCGGGCTGGATTTCTGGTGGATCAACATCGCCAACCAGATCGCGGAGTTCCCGGAATCGGCGGTGTTCGAGAACCCGGAGCTGTACCCGGACCGCCTGATTCGCAAGCCTGACGGTTCCATCGATCACATCGTCACGGGCCTGGCCAACCTCGGCAAGATCAAGACCAATGGCGTCGACGTCAGCTTCGATTACCGTTTGCCGAGCACTCCGTACGGTAACTTCGGGATCGGCCTGCAGGGCACTTATGTCAGTCGGTACGAGTACCAGCAGCAGCTCAAGGGCGACTACATCGACAAGCTCGGCGATTTCCGCGGCGGCGACTTCTCCTCGGCGGGTGCCGTGGCCCGCTGGCGCCACAGCCTGACCGGCAGCTGGAACTACGGCCCCTACGGTATCGCCCTGACCAACCGCTACACCAGCGGCTACCACGACTCCGACCGCGAGACCCACGATTACGTCGGCTCGTACAACGTCTGGGATCTGGCTGGCACCTACACCTGGCGCAAAACCCTCAGCGTAACCCTCGGCGCGAAGAACCTGTTCGATCGTGAGCCACCGTTCAGCAACCAGACCTACACCTTCCAGAGCGGCTACGACCCGAAATACGGCGACCCGTTCGGCCGGACGCTGTACACGCGGGTCAATTACAAGTTCTGAAAATGCCCAGAGGGGGGCGGGTTTTAGTCACTTATTGATCTAAAGCCTGCCCTATAAAAATCGCCGGCCTGTTGCACAACACAGGTAGGCAGGACGTTTGGTGACTGTACTGGCGCCTTCGCGAGCAAGCCCGCTCCCACAGGGGAACAGCGGTGAGCACAACTTCCTTATGGGAGCGGGCTTGCTCGCGAAGAGGCCAGTAGCAACACCGTGCAAAAAGGATCTGCCAATGCTATCCAGGCTCATTCTGTTCAGCGCTTTTGCGCTGTTAAGCCCATTCAGTTGGGCCGCCCCGCAACCCGCCCTCACGGTCTACGGCGAAGCCCCCAAATACGCCCCGGACTTTCAACACCTGGCCTACGCTAACCCCAACGCTCCCAAGGGCGGAACGTTGCGCCGCTCTTCACTGGAAAGCGGCCCGTTCGATCACCTGATTCCCTACATCGACAAAGGCACCGGCGTCGCCGACATCGACGGCTGGCTCTACGCGCCGCTGGCCTATCGCAGCAAGGACGAACCCTACAGCGTCTACGGCCTGGTGGCGCAGCAGATGGAACTGGCTGCAGATCGCCGCTGGCTGCGCTTCTACCTCAACCCCAACGCGCGCTTCGACGACGGCACGCCGATCACCGCGCAAGACGTGCGTTACACCTTCGAGCTGTTCACCACTCAGGGCAGCCTCAAATATCGCCAGCAGTTTCGTGATGTCGCCAACGTTGTGGTGGAATCGCCGACACAAGTGCGCTTCAACTTCAAGAACAACGACAGCCGCACCTTGCCACTGGATCTGGCGACGCTGCCGGTGTTGCCCGAGCACTGGTGGCGTACGCGCAATTTCGCCGAGGGCGCCGGTTTCGAGATCCCGCCGGGCAGTGGCCCGTACCGGATCAGCGCCGTGGATGCCGGGCGCAGTGTGAAATTCCAGCGGGTTGCCGACTGGTGGGCCAAGGATCTGCCGATCACTCGCGGCCTCTATAACTTCGATCATTTGAGCGTGGAGTTCTTCGCCGATACCGATGTTGCAAGGCAGGTGCTCAAGGCTGGCGGCTTCGACTATAACCGCGAATTTTCCGCGACCAGTTACACCATCGGCTATGCCGGGGCGGCGCTGGAGCAGGGCAGATTGCTTCGCGAGCATCTGGCGCCGGGTGCCGCGCAGGGCTCGCAAGGGTTCGCGTTCAATCTGCAGAAACCGCTGTTTCAGGATCGCCGGGTACGTCAGGCGATTGCCATGCTCTGGGATTTCGAATGGAGCAATCGGCAAATGATGCGCAGCATGTACCTGCGCCAGCGCAGTTACTTCTCGCACAGTGCGTTGTCGGCCACCGAGTTACCGGATGCCGAGGAGCTGAAAATTCTCGAACCGTGGCGCGGCAAGATCCCCGACGAGGTGTTTACCCAAGTCTTCGAAGCGCCGAAAACCGACGGCAGCGGCAACATCCGCGCCGAGCAGTTGCAGGCCTTGAAGCTGCTGGAAGCCGCCGGCTGGAAACCCCGTGGTGATCAGTTGGTGAATGCCAGTGGCGAGCCGCTGCAGTTCACTTTTCTCAACGGTCAGAAGGGCTTTGAACGGCTGCTGCTGCCGTTCAAGCGCAACCTGGCGCAGATCGGCATCGGCTTCAATATCCGCCAGGTCGACACCGCGCAGTACACCAACCGCGTGCGCAATCGCGACTACGACATGATCGTCGTCGGCTACCCGGTGAGTCAGGCGCCGGGGCGCGAGATGTTCAATTACTTCGGCTCCGACGGCGCCGACGATCCCGGCTCGAACAACTACATGGTGCTGCGCGATCCGGCCGTCGATGCCCTGCTCGAAGGTCTGGTGCAGGCCGACAATCGCGAAAGCCTGCTGCGCCATGCCCATGCCCTGGATCGGGTGCTGCAGTGGGGTTATTACTGGATCCCCAATTACTACCCACCGGGGATTTCCACGGTGTGGTGGAACCGTTTCGGCCGCCCGGCGACGGCGCCTTTGTACGACGCCGGACTCGACACCTGGTGGGAAATCAGCCCGACCGCACTGACGGCCGCACAGATGCAGCAACAGCAAAAGGAGTACGCCCATGTGGGGTTATAGCCTGCGGCGTCTGCTGCTGATCGTGCCAACTTTGCTCGCCATTCTGCTGGTCAATTTTGTCATCGTGCAGGCTGCGCCGGGTGGCCCGGTGGAACAGGCGATCGCGCGCTTGCAGGGTATCGGCGTCGGCGCGGCGGTGGGCGGTGGCCATGTCGAAACCATCGGTGGCGAATCCCGCGCCACCCGGGGTCTCGACCCGAAACTGGTGGCCGATATCGAGCGTCAGTACGGCTTCGACAAACCCGCCGGTGAGCGCCTGTGGCTGATGCTCAAAAGCTACGCGCAGCTGGATTTCGGTCAGAGCTTTTTCCGTGGTGCCAGCGTCACCGAACTGATCTGGCAGAAGCTGCCGGTGACCTTGTCGCTGGGCTTGTGGGCCACGTTGATCACTTATCTGGTGTCGATTCCGCTGGGCATCCGCAAGGCCGTGCACAACGGATCGGCGTTCGATGTCTGGAGCAGTGTGGCGATCATCATCGGCTACGCGATGCCGGGTTTTCTGTTCGCACTGCTGCTGATCATCGTGTTCGCCGGCGGCACCGCGCTGGACTGGTTTCCGGTGCGCGGGCTGGTCTCGGACAACTTCGCGGAGCTGTCACCGTGGGGCAAAGTGGCCGATTACTTCTGGCATCTGGTGCTGCCGGTCACGGCGCTGGTGATCGGCGGATTCGCCACGCTGACGATCCTCACCAAGAACAGTTTTCTCAACGAGATCTCGCGCTTGTACGTGGTGACGGCGCGGGCCAAGGGTCTCAGCCAGCGTCAGGTTTTATACGGTCACGTGTTTCGCAACGCGATGCTGCTGGTGGTCGCCGGGTTGCCGCAGGCACTGGTGACGGTGTTTTTCGGCGGTTCGTTGCTGATCGAAGTGATCTTCTCGCTCGACGGCCTCGGCCGTCTCAGCTACGAGGCGGCCGTGTCGCGCGACTACCCGGTGGTGTTCGGCTCGCTGTTCATCTTCACCCTGTTCGGCCTGCTGATAAAACTGCTCGGCGACCTGTGCTACACGCTGGTCGACCCGCGCATCGACTTCACCGCGAGGACTGCCTGATGTTGACTCTATCTCCCATCGGACAGCGCCGTTGGACGCGGTTCAAGGCCCATCGGCGTGGCTGGTGGTCACTGTGGCTGTTTCTGCTGCTGTTTGGCCTGAGCCTGGGCGGCGAGCTGATCGCCAATGACAAACCGTTAATGGTCGAGTATCAGGGCCAGTGGTACTTCCCGGCGTTCAAGCGCTACACCGAGCAGGATTTCGGCGGCGAACTGCCGTTCCAGCCGGACTATCGCAGCGCGCAGGTGCGGCAACTGATCGAGGGGCAGGGCGGGCGGATGTGGTTTGCGCCGATCCCGTTCGGTTTCGATACGGTGAATTACGACCTGACTGAACCGGCACCGAGTACACCGAGCGGCGAGAACTGGCTGGGCACCGACGATCAGGCGCGGGATGTGCTGGCGCGGGTGATCTTCGGTACGCGGGTGTCGCTGCTGTTTGCCTTGGCGCTGACCGCCGCCAGTGCGCTGATCGGCATTGCTGCCGGGGCCTTGCAAGGCTATTACGGCGGTTGGGTCGATCTGCTCGGGCAAAGGTTGCTGGAGGTGTGGTCGGGGCTGCCGGTGTTGTATCTGCTGATCATCCTGTCCGGGTTCGTCGAGCCGAATTTCTGGTGGCTGTTGGGGATCATGGCGCTGTTTTCCTGGCTGAGTCTGGTCGATGTGGTGCGCGCCGAGTTCCTGCGCAGCCGCGGTCTGGAATACGTGAAAGCCGCGCGGGCGCTGGGGGTTGGCGATGCGCAGGTGATCAGCCGTCACATTTTGCCCAACGCCATGAGTGCGACCCTGACCTATCTGCCGTTCATTCTTACCGGAGCGATCGCGACCTTGTCGGCGCTGGATTTTCTCGGTTTCGGCATGCCCGCCGGCAGCGCTTCATTGGGCGAACTGATCGGTCAGGGCAAGAGCAATCTGCAAGCGCCGTGGTTGGGGCTGACGGCTTTTTTTGCGTTGGCGCTGATTCTTTCTCTGTTGGTGTTCATCGGCGAGGCTTGCCGAGATGCGTTTGATCCAAGGACTTGAGATGAACGATAACTTGATTGAAATCCGCGACCTGCGTGTGGCATTCAACGGCCAGCCAGTGGTGCATGGCATCGACCTCGATATTCGTCCGGGCGAATGCCTGGCGCTGGTCGGGGAGTCTGGCTCCGGCAAATCGGTGACCGCCCACAGCATCCTGCAATTGCTTGACCCGAACATCACGCGGATCGATGGCAGCATTCGTTATGCCGGTGAAGAGCTGCTCGGTGTGCATGAGCGCTATCTGCGGCAGTTACGGGGCAACCGGATCGCGATGATTTTTCAGGAGCCGATGAGTTCGCTGAATCCGCTGCACACCATCGAACGGCAACTCGGTGAGAGCCTGGCGCTGCACAAAGGGCTGGCGGGCGCGCAAGCCCGTGAGCGCATTCTTGAGTTGCTGGAACTGGTCGGCATTCAGAAGCCGCGCGAACGGCTCAAGGCCTATCCGCATCAACTCTCCGGAGGTCAACGCCAGCGGGTGATGATTGCCATGGCGCTGGCCTGCGAGCCGCAACTGCTGATCGCCGACGAGCCGACCACCGCGCTGGATGTGACGGTGCAGCGCAGAATTCTGTTGCTGCTCAAAGACTTGCAGCAGCGGCTCGGCATGGCGCTGCTGATCATCAGCCATGACCTGAATCTGGTGCGCACCATCGCACAGCGAGTGGCGGTAATGCGCAGTGGGCGGATCGTCGAGCAGGCGCCGTGCGAGCAACTGTTCCGTGCGCCACAGCATCCCTACAGCATCGAGTTGCTTAATGCCGAGCCGGGGGGCGAAGCGCTATGCCGGGATGTGGCGCAGGATTTGTTGCAGGTGCGCGATCTGTATGTGCGCTTTCGCCTGGGTGGTGGCGGGCTGCGGCCGAAGACCTGGCTGCAGGCGGTCAAGGGCATCGATTTGAATCTGCAGCGCGGCAAAACCTTGGGGATTGTGGGTGAGTCGGGGTCGGGCAAGTCGACCTTGGGCCAGGCGATTTTGCGGCTGATCGACGCCGAGGGCAGCATTCGTTTTGCAGGTGAGGCGCTGGAGCAGCTGAGTGGCAAGCAACTGCGGCCGCTACGCAAACGCCTGCAAGTGGTGTTTCAGGATCCGTTCGGCAGCCTCAGTCCGCGCCTGTGCGTCGAGCAGATCATTGCCGAAGGCTTGCAGGTGCACAGTGATTTGAATGCTGCCGAGCGTGAGCAGGCGGTGATCGATGTGCTGCGTGAAGTCGGGCTTGATCCGGCAACCCGTCATCGCTATCCCCACGAGTTTTCCGGTGGCCAGCGCCAACGGATTGCCATCGCCCGGGCGCTGGTGCTCAAGCCGGATTTGATCTTGCTCGATGAGCCGACCTCGGCGCTGGATCGCACGGTGCAAAAACAGATCGTTGCTTTATTGCGGCGACTGCAGGAAGAGCATGGGCTGACTTATCTGTTCATCAGTCATGACCTGGCGGTGGTGCGGGCGTTGGCCCATGACCTGATTGTGATGAAGGAGGGTGAGGTGGTGGAACAGGGTCAGACCGATGAGCTGTTTAGGGCGGCGCGGCATCCTTATACGCAGGAGCTATTGGCGGCATCGTTTGTCACGACGATTTTGCCTGCGACGCATACGGACAAACTTTTATCCGCGGTGTAGATCCGGTACATTCCGCGCCCTGGCCAATACAAGGAAGTAGATGATGGCAAAACCTGCCGCTCGACTCAGCGATCTCAATGCCTGCCCGGTGACCGGTCACGGTACCAACCCAAGCACCAGCGGTTCGCCCAACGTGAACATCAACGGCATGCCGGTGCTGCGTGTCGGCGATACCACGGCTTGCGGAGACTCCGTCACCGAAGGGATCGGCAACATACTGATCAATGGCAAACCTATTGCCTTTCTCGGCAGCTCCACCGCTCATGGCGGCATGATCATCACTGGCTCCGGTGACGTTTTCGTCGGCACCGCAGTCGGCGCCGTGCCGTTCACTCCGATCGTTACCGTGCCCAAGCATAGCGAACGCTTCCAACTGGTCGACGAAACCACCGGCGAAGCCATTCCCGATATGCTCTATTGCATCGAAACCGGCGACGGCCAGCGCCTCGTCGGCCACACCGACAACCACGGCAACGCCGCTCGGGTGTTCACCGCCGATCCTACCTCCGTTGTCGTGCAATGGGGCAAGGAAGCCGCCGCTCATCTGGATGCGTTGGGCATTGCTTACTAAGGAAGGTCAGACGTGGCGCCACCGAAGAAAAAACAGGCCCAGACAAGCGATCAGCACGGCACGACGCAGGTCAAGGGGACACTCAAATACGATTATGTAACTGTGGTGGGCTCTTACCACATTAGTCGCTGGACGGAATTTCGCGAGAATTACGGCAACAAGATGAGTTTCATCAACCAAGGTGTTGGCCAGTTGAGAGACTACTCGAACCTTAAAAAGGGTGCCGCGGACAAAACCTTTTTTCTGCTGTTTGTCGCGGAGTACGATCCCAAAATGCGCGCCAGGCTCAAAGAGCTTGTCGTCAACACATACAGAGCCGAATACCTTGAGATTGATTCCGCCGCCGAACTGGTTGCTTTCATAAACAAGCGGGTAGAGGAAAAGCGCGAGATCAAACAGCTCGACATCTTTGCCCACGGCGTGGTGTTCAATATCGAGTTCGGTTACGAAATCGAAGGTAAGGATGCCAGCTATCGCTTTGGACCTGCCCAAGCGAGCCAGTTGCAGCCTGATGCCTTTGCCTTCGGCGCTAATATCTTTTCGTACGCATGCCGAACCGGGTTGGGGGTTGATGAGACGGCACTTGTCAGTGAGGGGCAGGAACATTACGAGCTCAGCCTTGCACAGAAACTTGCCGATGCAACCGGGGCGACCATTCATGCTTACCCGCGGCGCAGCCTTTACGACCAAACATATGGCAGTGATGCAGAGCGCGATGGTCTGGAGGGGGCGAAGGCGCGTGTAGCGTCGGATAATCGAGCCAAATCCGCTTTCATGATCAAGAAGGCTGGCTACGAACGGCGTCTTGCTGAATACAGATTGTCAAAAAAGGACGACACCGTGGAGCTGCCGGGCGAAACAGCCCCGGTTCAGCCGCCGGAGCTGGCTACCGAAAATGACAAAAAGCTTTTGATGCATGCTCAGAGCCGCGCGAAAAACGAAAAGAACATGAGTTATCCGCTGGACGATTATGGGGCTGTCGGAAAGGTGCGCTCAGGCAATACGCCGTTGGGGCCACCGAAGCAGCAAATGAAGTTTAAAAAAGGGCTTCCGGCACAACCATGACTGTTAATTTTCACAAGCGCTTGGGTCTCGTAGCGGCCTTTTTGCTGGTTTTTAGTGCGATGGGGCTCTATCTGCACACAAGGGAAGATGCGATGAGCGAGAAAGTGATGATGTACTACGGCGACTGGAGTCCGGAAGAAAACCGTTTTGATGCAACAAAATGGTTTCGTACCGATATGTACCGCACTGATGTTGTCGATGGAAAAAAAAGCGCTGTAACCATGCTGCGTAACAGACCATTACCTTTCAAGCCAAGCGACAACGATGAGTTGGTAGCTGGCGCCATTGTGGCCCTCGAGGCGGCGTTTCCGCCGGTCAATGGTGACTTGCTTGGCAAGGAGTGGCCGATGCTGATTCCACGCATCCGCTACCGCTACAGCGCTTTCGAAGCGCCGGATCAGCCACAGGATTATTACAACATTTACCTGAAGTACCAGGGTGAGCGGTATGTCATCACCTTCGCCCGGGATGCGCAAACCGGTGAAATCATCCCAGGGGGTAGCGTCCAGTTGATGTACCCCGAGAGTGAGAGCCAGATCGCCGATCGGCAGGTCTTCAAGGAGCTGGACGCCGCCGGCATCCAATGACCCGGAAATGACAAATCCCGCCATCAAGGCGGGATTTGTTTGTACTGCGACGTAGTCTTACGACGGGAACAGCTCGGACAGTTTCATCGCCAGCATCATGTCGCCTTCAGCGCGCAGTTTGCCGCCCATGAACGCTTGCATGCCGTCGGTCGAACCATCGACGATGCCTTCCAGGGTTTCGCCGTCCATCACCAGAGTGACCTGAGCGTCCGGGTTCTCGCCTTCTTGCAGCTCGCAGGTGCTGTCCTTGACGATCAGCGAGAAGTTTTTGGTGTCGTCGATGCGAAAACCGAAGACCAGATCCAGACCGGCAGCGGCGGCTGGGTTGAACTTGGCTTTCATTGCTTGTACGGCATCAGCTACGGAGGTCATGGTTCGATCCTTTCTTGGGTAATAGGCGCTGGTTGATTACAGCAAGGGTCACAATTATCCGGACTCAGCGGAAAGTGATGAGTTCCGGAGCCTTCAGCAGTTGCAGATGTGCGTGACTGTTGAAGGAAGCCAAAGCCACCTCGCGACCGCGGAACTTCAGCTGGTTGAGCGAGGTGTTGACGATTTGCCAATTCAGTTCAAAGGCCTGCCGGGCAGGCATTTGGGTGATCAGGTGGAGCAGGGCGGTGATGGTGCCGCCGGAGGTGAACACGGCGATTTTCTGGTTGCCGTCGGCCTGTTCGAGGATCCGGTGCAGTCCGCCCTGTACTCGCTCGACAAAACCCAGCCAGCTTTCCAGCCCGGGAGTGTCGTAGGTTCCCGCCAGCCAGCGCTCGATGACCAGGGCGAAGATGCGCTGGAATTCGGCGCGGTTTTGCGCCGCGTTGCGCAGGATGTCGATGGCTTCCGGCTCGTCCGCCAGCATGGCGGGGATCAGGGCGCGGATGATCGCGTCGGCATCGAACTCGTTGAACGCGGAGTCGGTCTCCAGCGTCGGTACCGACAGGCCCTTGGCGGTGAACTGCTCCAGCGCGCTGGTGGCCGTGTGTTGCTGACGACGCAGGTCGCCCGCTAGGCAGCGATCGAAACGGATTCCCAGCTCGGCGAGGTGCTGGCCAAGGACTTCTGCCTGGCGCACACCGATCGGCGACAGGACGTCATAGTCGTCTGCACCAAAGGAGGCCTGGCCATGTCGAATCAAATAGATGCTGCCCACGTCCGCGTCATCCCGGTACGTTGAAGGTTGTGGCGAGGTTATGAGGATGACGAAGTGCTGTCAATGAAAAAACATACGCTTGTTTGAAATGCCCGTTACAGGCCTGTTGCCAGAGGTTTCACGGCTGGTCGACGGGCCGGCGCATGGGTATGCTGGAGCCATCCCGCGCGTGTTTCGTGTCCGCGCATTGTTTTAAGGAGTCTCTGTGGAGTTTTTGTCCGAATACGCCAGCTTCCTGGCCAAAACCGTGACCCTGGTCGTTGCCATTCTGGTGGTCCTGGCCAGTTTCGCTGCATTGCGCAGCAAGGGCCGGCGCAAGTCGGCGGGTCAGCTGCAGGTCAGCAAGCTCAACGATTTCTATAAAGGGCTGCGTGAGCGCCTGGAGCAGACCCTGCTCGACAAGGATCAGCTCAAGGCCTTGCGCAAGGGCCAGGCCAAGGCTGAGAAAGGCGAGAAGAAGCAGAAGAGCAAAACCGAGAGCAAATCCCGGGTGTTCGTGCTCGATTTCGACGGTGACATCAAGGCGTCGGCCACCGAGAGCCTGCGTCACGAAATCACCGCACTGCTGACTCTCGCCACACCAAAGGACGAAGTGGTACTGCGTCTGGAAAGCGGCGGCGGCATGGTTCACAGCTACGGCCTGGCGTCGTCGCAACTGGCGCGTATCCGCGAGGCCGGCGTGCCGCTGACCGTGTGCATCGACAAGGTCGCGGCCAGCGGCGGTTACATGATGGCCTGCATTGGCGAGAAGATCATCAGCGCACCGTTCGCGATCCTCGGTTCGATCGGCGTCGTCGCGCAGTTGCCCAACGTCAATCGTCTGCTGAAAAAGCACGACATCGACTTTGAAGTACTGACTGCCGGTGAATACAAGCGCACCCTGACCGTGTTTGGCGAAAATACCGAAAAGGGCCGCGAGAAATTCCAGGAAGACCTGGACATTACTCATCAACTGTTCAAGAACTTCGTCGCCCGCTACCGCCCGCAGCTGGCCATCGACGAGGTCGCCACCGGTGAGGTCTGGCTCGGTGTCGCGGCGCTGGACAAACAGCTGGTGGACGAACTCAAGACCAGCGACGAGTACCTCGCCGACCGGGCAAAAAAGGCTGAGGTCTACCACCTGCACTACGCCGAACGCAAAAGCCTGCAGGAACGCATCGGCATGGCGGCCAGCGGTTCGGTGGATCGCGTGTTGCTGAACTGGTGGAGTCGCCTGACCCAGCAACGTTTCTGGTAATGCACTAAAACAATAGCCCCGTTCTCTGTCCTGCCGAGAACGGGGCTATTTTATTTTTGGCGGTATATATGTACTTCTCGAGTTCGAATTGTTGATTCGAACCTCGCTGTTTTTATCGACTATTCACGCTTTTATATAAGGCAGCGCTCGGTAAGCTGGTGATACTTTCAGCTGTCGAGTGTTCAATATGTCCTCTTTGTCGGTTCGTGATGCCATTCCTGTTTTGACGCCTGAACAGAAAGGCCTGTTTTTCGAGTTAATTAAAAACAATACACCGGACTGGTTGTTGGCAGCTCCCGGTGAGTTGCGTCATAAGCTCTATCAAAGCTTGATTGCCAGTCACCGCTCCCAGAGTGAAGCCGGCAAGGCGCTGAGTAGCCTGAAGTCGCCGCAAAGCTTCTGTGCGCCGCTGCTTGCCAAGGCGATGGCTGACAAGTTGGGTGAACCGCTGGATATCAATGGGGTGATCTTTCAGCACGTACGCTCGACCTCCAGCCTGCTGGGGCTGCGCAGGAAACTGGTATTGCCGATCGACCGTGATCTGTTGAGCGCCGCCTGTGAAAACTTTGAAGCAAGTGAAACCCAGGCGACAAATTACAACGAAACTTCGCTGATTTATATTCCCGAAAAAATAACCGGGCGCGGACCTCGGATATTGCCGCTACAACCACACGAGTTTGCAACACTGTGTCGGACTCTGGATCTGGGCAAGCAGTATCAGACGCATCTTCGGGCAGTATTCGATGTTGATGCTAAAGTTAATCCATTGCGCAACAAGTGCATTGCCAATTGGCGGAATCGATTTGATGTGGAAAGACATTTGGCACTGATGAAAAAATACATCAGTGCGGATGTACATCAGATGTTGCAGGCAGTAACAACTAACCAGAGTCCAATAAAACTTGGCCATAACACCCTGGGTTATCAGGGGCTGCAGATGTTCGGGGTGACGCTGGGCGGCGCGCTGTTCATCGGGCCGGTCAGTGAGCACGCCGACGACGACTACCGTTGCGTGGTCTACCTGCCGGGCGATCCATTACACCCGCTGAAGGAGTACGCCTCCTTCAGCGATTTCGAGAGGGAGTTGAGCGAGCGCCTGAAAAAGACGGCGTTCCGCAAGTTCTTCACCCGCTATATCAAGGTCCGTGAGCGCTTGCTCTGGGAGACGGAACTCGATGCTCGCCTGTATCCGCGCAGCAATTCGATGCTGCCACATGCCTCCGGCTATATCACGTTGTCCGGCATCGATTTCGTCGGTGATCCGTTCAGCATGACGTACCGCCAACATGCCGAGCAGACCCTGGCGGATGCCCGGCTGATGGTGGTTCCCACCGACGATGAAGACGAAAAAACCCGGCTGGCCCGACTGGATACCTACAAGACGATCGGCGTCGATCTGCTGCTGATGGCCGCATCGTTTATTCCCGTGCTGGGCGAGGTGTTGCTGGCGGCTACCGCGGTGCAGTTGCTCTGGACCGTCTATGAGGGCATTTCCAGCTGGACTCGGGGCGAGAAGGAGCAGGCAACGGATCACTTTTTCGATGTGGTCGAGAACCTGATCCTGCTGGCGGCGTTCGCGGCGGGAACACGGGCCGCGGGCGCCACGTTCAGAGTCGTTCGGTCGTCGGCGTTCATCAAACGCTTGCGCATGATCAGCCTGCCCGCAGGCCAGGCCCGCTTGTGGAAGCCTGACCTCAGCGCCTATCGCCAGCAGCGCCTGCTGCCACAAGGCTTGCCACCCGATGAGCGCGGTTTGCGCTGGGTCGAGGGCCAGGCGTTCCTCACCCTGGACGCGCACCATTATGCCGTGCGCCCCAAGCCGCAGACCGAGTTGTGGGAAGTCCTAGCGCCGTCCGAGGTCGCCAACCGTTATTCGCCGGTGCTCGAAACCAATGGCAGCGGCGCCTGGCGCCATGACACCGAACTGGTGCAGGAGTGGGATCGCCTGACGCTGTTTCGCCGCTTCGGTTTTACCCGGGAACGAGTCCCGGACGACGCCGCGTTGCGAGCCCTTGCCGTAAGCGGTGTCGAGGACAGCGTCCTGCGCCAGATTCACATCGATAACGGCCATCCTCCGGCGCTGCTCATCGATACGGTCCGGCGGTTTCGCGCCGACGCGGCGGTGACTGAGTTTTTCGATCATTTGCAGACTCCTACATCCGCGCCATTGGCAGACCCTGATCTGCAACTGCAGGTGCTCACGACATTGGCGGGCTGGCCGGCCGACAGCGCTATACAAGTCGTCGACTCGGCGGGAATCCGGGGCAATGTCTACGGCGCACCAACGGCCACGACTTCGTTGCGAATCACCCAACAGGCACTGGACAAGGGCCAACTGTATTCATGGCTGTTGTCGACCCTCGAAACCCGACAGCGTGAGACTCTGCTTGGTCTGACGACCACGGATGCGGGAGAGCAAAGCCGCAAGCTCCTGCAAATTGTCAGTGAGCAAGCTGAAAGCCTGCGGGTGCAACTGTTCCAGCGGGTCTACCGACGCAGCGAAGCAGCGAGCAATGGCCGAGCGCAATTGCTGCTCGACAGGTTTGCCAATCTGCCGGCCAGCGTGGCCGAAGAACTGGTGGGCGATGCATTGATTGGCGAGGCGCAGGAGCTGGATGCCGGCCGCATACCATTGCGTCTGGCACAGGAGGTGCGGCGTTATCTGCAGGCTATCGCGGTCTGTCGCGCCTATGAAGGCCTGTATCTGGACAGTGGCGGTGGTTACGACACCAACCGCCTGGTGCTCGATACCCTTGAGCACCTGCCAGGCTGGTCGGGCACCCCGTTGATTGAAATTCTCGAATGGTCGGGCAGCTACGGTAACGTCGCCTCGATCGGCCCGGTCGACGCCCGCGAACGAATGCTGGTCAATGTGCTGGCAGACCGGGTCAGCGTCTTCGATGGCACCGAGCATCCCCTGACTGAATTTGCCGGACGCACCCGCGCACATTATTTTCAGGCGCTCTGGCACGGACTGTCGGCGCCGCGCAAAACCGCACTGGGCTTGCTGGCGGATGCCGGGGCCGAGGTGCTGCGCGAGAATATTACCCGGCTTGCTCTCCAGCGACGCATGACCTTTGCCGTGGCCATGGGCGATCGGCCCGGCGATTTTTCGCCGATGGGCCTGGCAGACCGTTCGCCGGCAGGGCCTGGTGCTCGCTCAAGTGCCAACATTTCAATCGCGGCGCGGCGTGCGCAGGAACTCTACCCGGCGTACGCTCCCGAGCAGATCCAGGCACTGCTCGCCACCCTGGGCAGCGACGAGATCGCGATTCTGATGAAGCTGGAAAAGCTGCGCCTGGAGTTTCTCGGCATCCGCGAAACCTTGAGTCGCTGGGTGAGCGGGCAAACCTGGAGTGCCGGTACCGATCGCGTATGGCAACTCGTGCCACAGTCAGCCAAGCTGCGCGCCATGCGCACCATCATCCGCAGTTGGCGCAAGGAGCCCGGACGGCCCGGTGACGGATTGCCCGACAGCTTGTGCCTGGCGCCAGAGCCTCTGGGCGAGTTGCCGCTGATCGTCGGCGATTTCAGCCACGTCACCCATCTGGTGATGGACGGCGTGGCGCCTACGCTGGGGTTCAACGCTTTTTTGCAGAATTTCAGTCATCTGCGCAGCCTCTCGCTGCGGGAAAATGACCTGACGCAGCTGCCTCCGGCCCTGAACAACATGGCTTGGCTGACGGAGCTGGACCTGAGCAACAACCAGCTGCATTTGTCGTCCGTTTCAGCGTCTGCGCTTGAGCAACTGACCCGGTTGCGCGTACTTGACCTGGACCTGAATCCGCATCTTTCGCACGCCCCCGACGTCAGCTTGCTGGCTGATCTGGAAAGCCTGAAGTTGCGTGGCTGCGCCCTTGAGCAATGGCCTCGGGGCATTGCCGGATTGGCGCGGTTGCGTCTGCTTGATCTGCGCGACAACCAGATCACCGCGCTGCCAGCGGCGGCGTTCGATGGGCCGGCAGCGCTCAGTCGCGCCACCCGGCTGCATGGCAATCCGCTGTCGGCGGAAACGCTGCAACAGATTGCGACGTATCAGCAGGCGAACGGCGTCAGTTTCGGCGTGACGATTCCGACCTATCAGCGCTTGTCGCAACTGAGCGTGGCGTTTGATGGCCAGAGCGCGCGCTGGCTGGTGGGCAGCCCCGAGGCCGAAGCGGCACCGCGCCGCACCACTTGGGACGCGGTGCGGGCGGCGCCCGGCTCGCGGGATTTTTTCAATGTACTGGCGCACTTGGTTCATACGGCCGATTACACGCAGATTTACCCCTACTTCAGCCAGCGGGTGTGGAATGTGGTAGAGGCGGCAGCCGAGGATGCGCGCTTGCGTACGGAGTTGTTTCGTACCGCGCGGGCCGGGGCCATCAGTGTCGATGGCTATTCGGCGGTGTTCAGCGAGATGGAGGTTCAGGTCTTGTGTTTTCGGGCCAGGCTGGCGGCAGGACTGGGCGGCGCGCCGCTGGAGTGGCAACTGACGCATCTGCTCAGGGGGTTGTTTCGCCTGCAGGAGCTGGAGGAGCGAGTCCTGGCCGATATCAACAGTCGCCACCAACCGGGGGTTCACGAACAGGCGCTGGAGTACAGCCTGGCCTACCGCGTGGGGTTGGCCGAGCGCCTGAATCTGCCGGGCCAGCCACACATGCTGAGCCGTCCCTTGCAGGTCGAAGTGTCGCCGGCGGATCTGGATGAGGTGTATCAGGCCGTCATGCGCGTCGAGCGCACTCGTGCATTCTCCGACTGGTGCAGCGGCCAGCGGTTCTGGATCGAGTTTCTCGAATCCACCCAGGCGCAGTCCTTCGCTGTCGTCAGGGAGCGCAGTGCGCAGGCATTGGCGCAACTGGAGGGGCAGGCAGGGCTTTCCCGTGAAGCGGCGGCGGTGCAGATGAATGCAATCCACGACAACTTCCGCAACGAACGTCAGGCGTTGCTTCGTCGGCTCACCGAGGAGGCCCTGGCGCGCAACCCGGTCAATGAAGTTGCAGGGAGCCGCGATGTTGATGAAGAGGCGTCAGTCTGACTGAGCTTCGAAGGGCAGGGGAAGAACGCCTTGAGCAACGGCTCAAGGCGTTTTCGATCAGCGGCGACGGAACAGCGGCAGCGGTTCGTCAGTGGCGGCCTGGTAGGTCACCGAGAAGTCTTTCAGGCTTTCCAGTGCATCGTACGGGTCCTTGTCGGCGCGCAGGGCGAACGCATCGAAACCGCAACGGCGCATGTAGAACAGCTGATCGCGCAGCACATCGCCAATCGCCCGCAGTTCACCTTTGAAACCGTAGCGGTCACGCAGCAGGCGGGCGTTGGAGTAGTTGCGGCCGTCGGTGAAGGCCGGGAAGTTCAGGGCAATCACCTGGAACTGCGAGACGTCGGCACCGATTTCCTCGGCTTCTTCATCGGCATCCAGCCATACGCCCAGCCCGCCATCGCGGGCCTTGAGCGCGTGAGCATGATCACGCCACAGGGCCAGCGGCACGATCAGGTCGTCGCAGTTGGAGATACCGTCAAGGGTCGCGTCCTTGGGCAGCAAGTGCCAGGTTTCGTCGACCACCTCGTTGTTCTTAATGATTCGCTGCATAGACGCGTTCCTTGAAGAGGTCGATGCCAATACGCTGGTAGGTGTCGATGAAGCGCTCGTCTTCGGTGCGTTGTTCAACGTACACGTCGATCAGCTTCGAGATCACGTCCGGCATGTCGTCCTGGGCGAAGGACGGGCCGAGGATCTTGCCCAGGCTCGCGTCACGGCTGGCGCTGCCGCCGAGGGACACCTGGTAGAACTCTTCACCTTTCTTGTCCACCCCGAGGATGCCGATGTGGCCGACGTGGTGGTGACCGCAGGCGTTCATGCAACCGGAGATGTTCAGGTCTAGCTCACCGATGTCGAACAGGTAGTCCAGGTCGTCGAAACGGCGCTGGATCGATTCGGCGATCGGGATCGACTTGGCGTTGGCCAGGGAGCAGAAATCGCCGCCCGGGCAGCAGATGATGTCGGTCAGCAGACCGATGTTCGGCGTGGCGAAACCGCCTTCACGCAGCTCGCCCCACAGGGTGAACAATTGGCTCTGCTCGACGTCGGCCAGAATGATGTTCTGCTCGTGGGAAGTACGCAGTTGACCGAAGCTGTAGCGCTCGGCCAGATCGGCGACGGCGTCCAGTTGCTTGTCGGTGATGTCGCCCGGAGCAACGCCGGTCGGTTTCAGCGACAGGGTCACGGCCACATAGCCCGGCTTCTTGTGCGCCAGGGTGTTGCGCGAGCGCCAGCGGGCGAAGCCCGGGTGTTCCTTGTCGAGTTCGGCCAGTTGGGCAGTCTGATTGTCCAGAGCCTTGTAGTCCGGGTCGACGAAGTGCTTGGCAACGCGATGCAGTTCGGCTTCGGTCAGTGTGGTCTGACCACCGCGCAGATGTTCCATCTCGGCATCGACTTTCTGCGCGAACACTTCAGGGGTCAGCGCCTTGACGAGGATCTTGATCCGCGCCTTGTATTTGTTGTCGCGACGGCCATAGCGGTTGTACACACGCAGGATGGCGTCGAGGTAGCTCAACAGGTCCTGCCACGGCAGGAACTCGTTGATGAACGCGCCGACCACCGGGGTACGGCCCAGACCACCGCCGACCAGTACGCGGAAGCCCAGCTCGCCGGCGGCGTTGTGTACCGGCTCAAGACCGATGTCGTGGACTTCGATGGCCGCACGGTCAGCGGTCGAGCCGTTGACGGCGATCTTGAATTTGCGCGGCAGGTAGGCGAATTCCGGATGGAACGTGGTCCACTGACGGACGATCTCGCACCACGGACGCGGGTCGATCAGTTCGTCTGCAGCGACACCGGCGAACTGGTCGGTGGTGACGTTGCGCAGGCAGTTGCCGCTGGTCTGGATCGCGTGCATCTGCACGGTGGCAAGTTCGGCGAGGATGTCCGGGATGTCTTCCACCGCCGGCCAGTTGAACTGCACGTTCTGCCGGGTACTGATGTGGGCGTAGCCCTTGTCGTAGTCACGGGCAATCTTGGCCATCATGCGCACCTGACGCGAGGTCAGCTGGCCGTAAGGCACTGCCACGCGCAACATCGGCGCGAAACGCTGGATGTACAGGCCATTTTGCAGGCGCAGGGGGCGGAATTCTTCTTCGCTCAGCTCACCTGCCAGATAGCGTCGGGTCTGATCACGGAACTGCTTGACGCGGTCCTCGATGATCCGCTGATCGTACTCGTCGTATACGTACATATAAGTCCTGTTCTCAGGCTTTGGGCTACTCGGAAAACGCTGCGTTTTCGCTTGCTGGAGTCCGATGGTGCCTCTGCAATTACGCGCGCACGGCCGCGCACTCCCTAACGGAGCCGGGGCAATATACCCGTTTGCAGTTATGCGCAAAAGTGATGTTTGAGTATATGTAAAGAACCAAATCGCCTAACGAGAATGGTTGTTGATTAACCCACATTTGTCGCGGGGACAATCATCGTCTTAACTGTGATCGAGTCTTTCTGCAATCACCGATAAAACCGACAAGAGGCGATGCAATGAGCAATCCGACCAAGGCAAAAAAAAGCGATAGCAGTGTCGATGCGTGGGCCATTCTGTTCCTGATCATTCTCGTAGTAGGGACGGCGGTATTCTGGGTCAGTCATCAGTAAACGACCGATTCGGGCCTGCTTCCGACGATTGTCGGACAAAAAACGGGATCAGGCGTCAGTAGCCGCTGATTCGGGGGCTATAATGCGCGGCCATTTTTCCCCGGGCCCGAATCATTCATGTTGAAGTTTTTCCACCTCAGTCTCCTGCTGCTCGGTGCGGTTTTCGGACCCGCGGCCCGGGCTGAGTCGGTGCTGTTCCTCAATCCGGGTACCACCCAGGAAGCGTTCTGGGTCAGCTATTCGCAATTCATGCAGGCGGCGGCCCGGGACCTGGGCGTCGACTTGCAGATCCTCTATTCCCAGCGCCAGCCCGAACTCACCGTGGCTCAGGCGCGAGTCGCTCTGCAGGGGCCGAACCGGCCCGACTATCTGGTGTTCGTCAACGAACAGTACATTGCGCCCCAGATCCTGCGGCTGGCCGAAGGCAGCGGGGTCAAGCTGTTCATGGTCAACGCGGTGCTGACCGCCGATCAGCAGGCGCTGGTCGGGGAGCGGCCTGATCGCATCGGCAGCCTGGTGCCCAATGACGAGGAGGGCGGCTACCTGATGATGAAGGAGCTGATTCGCCTGCATCCGCCCGTGGCACGGGGTGAGTCGATCGAGGTGCTGGCATTCTCCGGCCTGAAGATCACCCCGTCGGCGCAATTGCGCGAACGGGGCATGCAGCGCGCCCTCGCCGAACATCCCCAGGTGCGGCTGCGGCAACTGGTCTACGGCGAGTGGACACAGCAGCGCGCCTACGAACAGGCACGGCAACTGGTCGGCCGTTATCCGAACGTATCGCTGGTGTGGTCGGCCAATGACGAAATGGCGTTCGGCGCAATGCGCGCGTTCGCCGAAGTGGGCAAGGTGGCGGGCAAGGATGTGCTGTACAGTGCGGTCAATACCTCGCCCGAGGCGTTGCGCGCAGTGGTCGATGGACGCTTGAGCGCGCTGGTGGGCGGACACTTCACCCTCGGTGGCTGGGCGCTGGTGGAGTTGCACGACTATGAGCAGGGCGTCGATCTGGATCTTCATGGCGGGCGTGACCGTCAATTGCCGCTGCTGCAACTGATCGACAAGCGTCAGGCTCGGCAAATACTGGCCATGGGCGCTTCGCCGGATTACGGTGTGAGTTTTCGCAAACTGTCAGCCAAGGGTCGCCCTGCGTCCTATCGCTACCCGTTCAACCTGCAGACCCTGATGCACTGAACCCTGTCACACCCCGGCAAAGTGCAGCACCAGCTTGACGATGGCAAACAGCGTCAAGGCAAACATCGCGGTAAACAGGATACCCAGCAGCACGAAATGGCTGGGTTTGCCATGAGTGAAGTCACGTGCCCGGTTTTTCCCGCTCTGCACGCCGAACGCCGCGGCCATGACGCTGTGCAGCATCTGCCAGAAGCTCGGTGGCTTGTTGTCGACTGGATCGTCCATAAATCCCCCGTCTCAAAGGCTGTTCCGACAGCATAGTCAATGCGCCGGTTTGTGCTGCGCCGGCGAAGTGTCCGGTAACAAACGGGTGTCAATGCGATAACTATGTACCGCACACCGACCACGGGGAAATGGTGTCCTGACGTCTCACTTTTCAGGAGAGACAGGATGTCCACTCAACTCCCGACGTTGCCCGTCGAAACACGCGCCTCGCGCAATCTGCCCGGTGCAAGTGCGCCGACTCGAACCGGCCCAAGCCTGCATGGTCCGTTGCTGGAACAGACGATTCCCGACTGGCTGGTCGACGCCACACCGGCCCGGCGTGCGGCCTTGAAACAAGCCCCCACGCGGATGCCGGCCTGGCATCAGGCGTTGTCCGCTGCACAGCAGCAGGGCTTGACCGAGCAGGTCACGGCCGGGTTTCGCGCCCAGACCCGACTGGACCAGACCATGGCGGGCCTGGAGGGCATCGAGGCTTTTGCCCAGGCGCTGCTGGTCAAGGCGCTCAAGGCGCAATTCAACGTCGAGGTCGACGTCAACAAGACATTGCTGTGCCTGCGGCGTCCGCTGGAACTCGGCGTGCTCGAAGTGGAAGTCTCCACTTTCGAGGTTCTCAAGCTGTCGCTGCTGCAGGCAGCGTTGCACAACTTCGAGGCCTGGGAGTGCGAGGAGGGGGCCTATCATCGCGCCTCGGGGTTCGTCGTCGAGACCGCGACTGCCGGCACGTTCCAGGTGGTCACTCCCGGCATCACGGTGCGTCAGTTTCTGGCGCTGTGCCGCTCGCTGGACATCGGAGCGTTGTACCAGACCCGGGTGAACAGCTTTTTCAACGATACGCCGGCACTGCGCGAACAGTTCATCGACAGCCAGAAAGGCGCCTTGCGCGCCGCAGCCGAACTGGCCCTGCTGAAAAAGGACATCGAAGCCGACGACTATCTCATGCTCCTGTCGGTTGTCGCCGGCGAAATGCGTCCGCAATTGCGCAACAAACCGGTGTGGTTCCGCGACCTGGGCCTGATGAAACGGCGGATGACCGGCTGCGTGGTGTTCAGCATCTGTGAGCGCTATCGCTACACCGATGATTTCATTGTCTACATCCCCCACGATCCGGAGCAGCCGCTCAAACGCTGCAACTTCACGCAGTTGAACGCAATGCTCAAACGCCGGTTCACGGCGAGGGATCCGGCGGCGCCGCCAGGCGATACAACCGCCTACCAGCGGTTCTTCAGCCAGTTCGTGGCGTATGCCGATCGCCCGTACTATTTCAGTCAGTTCACCCGACCGGCCGCGACCACACCAGTGGATCCGCTGCATTCGGTGTGGGTGAAAGTCGCGCAGTTGATCCCGCCGTTTTCTGTGGTCGCGCGGATCAAGGAACTGCCGCCCGAGCGTCAGGGTCAACGCGAGCCGCAGGAGGATCCTTACCTCAATCCGGTGGATGTCACGCACCAGGGCTCGGCAGGGCTCTGGGCGGAAAACACCGATTTGTGGGCTTACCTGTACGAACAGCATCGCGCTCGATTCATCGCCGATGCTCGGGCGCATGCGGTGCCGACCGCCGATGCGGATGCCAAGGCCCGTGCGCGAAAGCTCAACCATCTGCTGGAGCTGGGCATGTTCGCCCTGAACATGGTGTCGATGTTCGTGCCGGTGTTGGGCGAGGTGATGATGACGGTGATGGCCGGGCAACTGCTCTACGAATCGCTTGAAGGCGTGGTCGAGTGGTCCGAAGGTGATCGTCAGGCCGCCAAGGCGCACCTGGTCGATGTAGCGCAGAACCTCGCGCTGATCGGGGTCATGGGTGGCGTGGGCAAAGCCTTCGGCAAATTGAATGCAGTCAAGCCCGAGCCGCTGATCGAGGCGCTGGAACCGGTCGAATGTCCCGACGGCAAGACCCGTCTGTGGCAGCCCGACCTGACGCCCTATGAGAGCCCGGTCAGTCTGGACGCGGCAACCGGCCCCAATGCGCAGGGCCTGTATCGCCTGAACGGCGAAACCTGGATTCGCCGGGAGGGCAAGGTGTACCGCACGCAGTACGACGAAAGCCTGCAGAAGTGGCGCATTCTGCACCCGAGCGATCCGACCGCCTATCAACCGATCCTGCAGCACAACCGCCTCGGCGCGTGGCGACATACGCTGGAGCGCCCGCTGACCTGGGATCGACTGACGATGCTCAGGCGTCTCGGACACTCGACCGAGGCCTTTTCCGACCAGCAGTTGCTGGAGATTGCCGATGTCAGCGGCGTCAGCGACGACGCGCTGCGCCAGACGCACCTGGAGCACCAGCCTGCGCCGCTGGCACTGGCCGACACGTTGCGCCTGTACGCAGCCGATCAGGCCACGGGGCGGATCATCGATCAGGTTGAGCAAGGCTTGCCACTCGACGAACAGTATCTGCTGACGCTGCCATTGCTGAGCGAGATGCCGCGCTGGCCGAGCGGACGGGTGCTGGAAGTGTTCGACGGACCCGGGCTGAGCGGGGCACGCGTGCGGTATGGTGCGTCGCTGCTGCCGGGTGAACGTCTCAAGGCACCGATCCGCGTGTCGCGCGCCGATGTGCTTGAAGGGCAGTTACCCGCGAGGATCCTGGCGGCGCTGGACGAGCCGGAGATCCAGTGGATGCTCGGAAGGGAGCCCGCCCGCGTCGTCGAATCGCGCCCGGCCGAGTTGCGAAAACAGTTGGCCGAGCACATGAAAAGCCGCCAGCCGGCAATGTTCGAACAGCTGTATGCCGAGCCGCAACTGCAGGATCCGCGCATCGCCAGGCTACAAGCCGCGACCCCCGGCCTGGGCAGCTCTGCCGCGGTCCGGGTGTTGCTCAACGCCAACGCCGAAGAACTGGCCCGCCTGCAAACCGGCAAACGCGTGCCGTTGCGGCTGCTGGAGGAGTCACGCGAGTACGCGCGGCAGCGCCGCTTCGATCACGCGGTGGCGGGTTTGCACATGGAAAACATGGCCGCCGGCGAACGCCAGTGGCTGGCCCTGCGCGCGCTGCAAAGGCTGCGCGGCTGGCGCGATGATGTGCGACTGGAGGTGCGCGAGGGCAGTTTCCAGGGGCCGTTGCTCGACAGCATTGGCAGCGAAAGCGCCGGGCAGACCAAATACCTGGTCAAGCGCGGGTCGGTCTATCAGGCGTTCGACGAGCGCGGCGAACCCCTCAACAGCGTGCCGCGTCACGGCGACAATTTCTTCGCTTCGATCATGCATGCATTGCCTGATCAATCCCGCCAGTCACTGGGGTTTGCCGATGTCTCCGCCAGCCTCGACCTGCGTCGGGCGGTGATCGAGCATGTCATGCAGCACCGCAACGAACTGGTACGGCTGGCGGCCAAACGCCAAGGCGCAAGCAAAGTGTTCAAACCGCCGGTGCGCGTGCCTCGGCATGGGCCGGGCTATTACGCCAGCGGTCGCGGACTGGGCGTCAATCCGCTGCTGGTGAGCCGGGTGCAGGACCTCTATCCGGCGCTGACCGATCAACAGGCCGGCGCTTTTATCCTCAAACAGCTGTCGCTGGGCAAGAGCGATGCGCAGATTTATGAGCTGTTGCAACGGCGCACGCGTGAATGGACTGAGCTTGAGTCAACGCTTGACCAATGGGAGGGCACGGAAGCGTTGATGGATGCGCCGGCAATCATGGGCGGAAAGTCCAGTGTCGTGCGCAATCTCAAGCAGAGCTGGCGCAACGCGCCTCTGGCGGACATCCAGCCGGGGGCCGGGCGACTCGACCTGGCCTGCGACGAGCAATTGCCCGCATTAACCGCAGATTTCTCCCACGTCCGTGACTTGAGTATTCGCGGGCGGTGCATCACCGATGGCAATGCCGATGCGCTGCTCGCCACCTTCACGCAGGTCAGAAGTCTGCGCATCAATGCCACCAGCGAAACGTTCAGCAACGTACCGGCTGCCTTGAGCGCAATGCCTGAACTGCGAGAATTGACCCTCTACAGCGCGATGCCGTTCGCCGCCGACATGCCGGTGCGGTTGAGCCAGCTGACCCAGTTGCAGGCACTGACGGTGTGTGCGTCCAGCTATCAGGCGATTGCTTTTGACTTCAGCGCGCTGCGTAATTTGCGCCGATTGGAAATCAATACACACGGCTTGCTCGAGTGGCCCGCCGGCACCCTGCAGTTGCCCAATCTGGAGCGCCTGAATCTCAGCGACACGGGCATCAGCACGTTGCCAGCGGAGTTGCTTGAAGGGCACGAGAAACTCTGGTCGGGACTGTCCCTCGACTGGTCGAGGTTTTCCCGGGAAAACTTCAAGGTTGCGTACGAATACGTGAAAAGCCATCCCGAACACCTCATTGATCGAGAGGCGATGGTCAGGGATTACTGCAAAGGTGAACTGCGTCGTTTGGGCGAGGGTACGAGCACGTCGCCGGAGCAGGTGTTCAACCGTTTCTTTGAACGCTGGCCGGACGAACCGCAGCGTGTCAGCGCCATCGACGCCTTGAGCGAGCAATACGCAACGCTGGATCGCGGCCTCAATGACTGGCAACAGCAAGTGTTGGTATCGCAGGAATCACTCAAGGAAATCATCGGCCGTTCCAATGCGGCCCATGTCATCCGGACCAGTTGGCGCAAAGGCCTGTTCAAACGCTATGGCTCGACGGTTTCCGCCTCGACCCTGGATTTGTCGGGGCTGATGCTCAGCGATCTACCGCCGTTGCCTGCCGAGGCATTCAGCCATGTGCGCAGCTTGCTGTTGCAGGGCCAGCGTGTGGGCGCGGCGCAGATGCGCAGCTTCGTCAGCGCGTTCGACGAGCTCAAGACTCTCGACCTGAGTGACAACTCGCTGGAGGCGTTGCCATTGCAGCCAGAGCGGCTGGCCAGGCTGTCGCGGCTGGATTTCTCCGCAAACCGGTTGAGCGACACCTTGCAGGTGCAACAAACACTGGAGGCCTTGCCCGCCCTCGAATACCTGGACCTGCACGACAACCCACTGACCGACTTGAACGTCGGTCGGTTGGGGCGCCTGAAGGCCCTGAGTCTGCGCGACACGCGGATACAAAACTGGCCGACGGGCGCCGAGGATTTGCCGCAGTTATCCTGGGTCGATCTGCGCAACAGTCAGATCACCACGCTACCGCCGGCCCTGCTCGAAAGCCATGCGTTGATCCATGCCAATCTGACCGGTGCACCGTTGACGGCGCAAGCGTCCGAGGCGCTGCGGGCAGCGCAGCACCGCATCGAACTGGAAGTCGGTTTGCCGGAGGGCGCATTGGCGGCGTTTGCCAACGAGCCGGTGCCTGACGTCTTTCCCCCGGCCGAGGATGGTTTGTCGATCAGCCGCCATCTGCTGCCGCTGGCACAGGCGTCTGTCAGTGAAGGGCAGGCCTGGATGATCGAAAGCCTGCAACGGATACAACCGGCCCTGACCGATGAGCAGGCCTTGCAGGCCATCGAAGAGTTGCGCGGCAGCGGGCTTGCGGATACGCAGATCAGCGCACGCATCGCCGGCTGGAGCGAGACTTACGATACCCTGGTGCGCACCCTCAATGGCTGGCTCTACACCCGGAATTTCCGCGGAACCGACTGGTCCATCTCGTCGCAGACCCGCAACCTGGCGGCCTGGCGCATCCTCACCTGCTGGCGGGCACGATTGCCCGGCGCGCAGGCTCAGGCGGAGGTTGTGCTGCATCTCAACGGGCTGCAACTGGGCGATCTGCCCCGGCTGCCGCAGGACTTTGCCCACGTCGAGCGGCTGAACCTGACAGGTGTGATGCTCACGGCCGAGGGTTCCAACGATTTCCTTTCGGCGTTTAACCAAGTACGCAATCTGGTGCTCAATGGTAACGAGCTGACAACGTTGCCGGAACCGGTCCGGCACATGAGTGCGCTGGAATGGCTGGAGCTTTCCAGCAATGGGTTCGACGACGCGGGGCCGCTGTACGAGGCGTTGTCCGGCCTTGAACATCTGCGCTGGCTGGATGTGAGCTACAACAATTTCGAGGCGTTTGACGTCAGTTTCCTGCCTCGCCTGGAGAGCCTTGATCTTGCCAGCAACAACCTGACCGAATGGCCGGCCGGTACGCTCGACGCGCAATACCTGCGAAGGCTGGTACTGAGTCGTAACGACATCACCACGATTCCTGAGTCAGCGCTCGAGGGTGACCATGATGACCTGATCGGCGGCACCGACCTGACCGACAACTACAACCTCTCGCCACAGACGCTGGAGCAGATCCGGGCGTATCAGACGCGCACCGGCTACCAGCAGGTCCTGGGTTTTTCGGTTACGGAGCTGGAGGAAATGGTCGATGACGCCACCGGCGGGCTGAGCGAAACCACCGACAGTTTCGAGTCCGACGAGACCCTGCCGCCGGAACCGGCGGATGTCCAGCAGAAGGCCCCGTGGCTGGCCAATCTGGCACCCGAACAGATGGTCACTCGCGGCCAGTTGTGGGACCAGTTGGCGGCCGAGCCGGACAGCGCGGCGTTCTTTCATTTGCTCGAACGTCTGCAGGATACCCGCGAATTCAGGATCGCCAATGCCGATCTGACCCGGCGGGTGTGGACGGTCATGGAGGCCGCCGCCAGCAATACGCAACTGCGCGAGGTCATCTTCGCCGGTTCCACCACCCATGGCACCTGCGTTGACGGACGGATCCTCACCTTCAGCGGCCTGGAGAGCAAAGTGTTCACCTATAACGCCTTGCTCGATTTGCCGGCCGGTCGTCCGGGTATCAGGGGGCAGGCCTTGTTGGCGTTGTCACGCCAGCTGTTTCGCCTGGACAAAGTCGATGAGCTGGCGCGCAGCGCCGCGGCCAGCAGCGGTTTTGACGAAGCGGAGGTGCGCCTGGGCTATCGCATCGGGCTGACCGGGGGCTGGGACGACGGGCTGGAATTGCCGGGACAACCGAAAAACATGACGTTCGCGTCCGGCGTTACCCCGCAGCAACTGGTCAACGCCCGGGCCGAGATACTCAACGCGGAACGCTCCGAGCGGTTTCTGGAGGACCTGATTCAGCGCGACTACTGGCTCGACTACCTGCGCGAGCAGCAGCCTGAAGCATTCAGCAAGCTCGATGAAGCGCAATGGCAGGAGGAGGGCGAAGATGAAGGGCTAAGTGTCGACGATCCACTGTATCTGAGCAGGTTGTTCGACCAGGCGGCCGAGCGCAATGCCCGGCTTATCGAGTTATCGCGACAGGAGATCGAACACATCGAATCGTCTGCCTCCGCACCGAGGCCCGGCTCGTCCAGGTCGTTGTCAGGCGCGTAAAGCATGGTGACGGTCAATCCCCGGCACCCCCGGGGATTGACCGGCCGATCACTCGTCGTAACCGAGGTTAGGCGCCAGCCAGCGCTCGGTCACGCTCAGTTCCTGACCTTTGCGCGAGGTGTAGCTCTGCACTTGGTCCTTGTCGACCTTGCCCACGGCGAAATATTGCGCCTGCGGATGGGCGAAGTACCAACCGCTGACCGCGGCTGCCGGGAACATCGCGTAGTGTTCGGTGAGGAACACGCCGCTGCGCCCGGCACGCATTTCGCTGGCCTCGGGGTCGAGCAGGGTGAACAGCGTGGCCTTCTCGGTGTGATCCGGGCAGGCCGGATAACCCGGTGCCGGACGGATACCGGAGTACTGCTCTTTGATCAGCGCGTCGTTGTCCAGCACTTCGTCCTTGGCGTAACCCCAGTGCTCTTTGCGCACTTGCTGGTGCAGCCACTCGGCGCAGGCTTCGGCCAGGCGGTCGGCCAGTGCCTTGACCATGATCGAGTTGTAGTCGTCGCCAGCGTCCTGATAGGCCTTGGCGACTTCTTCGGCGCCGATGCCGGCGGTGGTGATGAAACCACCGACGTAGTCGGTCACTTCGCTGTCTTTCGGGGCGACGAAGTCGGCCAGCGAGAAGTTCGGCTTGCCGTCGGTCTTGATGATCTGCTGACGCAGGTGATGCAGGCGTGCCATTGGCTTGCCGTCATCGCCGTACAGTTCGATGTCGTCGTCATGCACCTGATTGGCCGGCCAGAAACCGAATACCGCACGGGCGCTGATCAGCTTCTCGTCGATCAGCTTGGTGAGCATTTCCCGCGCGTCCTTGTACAGCGCGGTGGCCGCTTCACCGACCACTTCGTCTTCGAGGATGCGCGGGAACTTGCCGGCCAGATCCCAGGAAATGAAGAACGGCGTCCAGTCGATGTACTCGGCCAGAACATTGAGGTCGATGTTGTCCAGCACCCGGGTGCCGGTGAAAGTCGGTTTGACCGGCGCGTAGTTGGCCCAGTCGAACTGCGGCTTCTTGGCAATCGCCGCCGCGTAGCTCAGGCGCTCGGTCCGGGCGCTGCGGTTGGCGGTGCGCTCACGCACATCGACGTATTCCAGACGGGTCTTCTCGACGAAACCGGCCTTGAGTTCCTTGGACAGCAACTGCGTCGCCACGCCGACCGCGCGCGAGGCGTCGGTGACGTAGACCACCGCATCGTTGCTGTACTTCGGCTCGATCTTCACCGCGGTGTGCGCCTTGGAGGTGGTCGCGCCACCGATCATCAGCGGCAGATGGAAATCCTGACGCTGCATTTCGCGGGCCACGTGGACCATCTCGTCCAGCGACGGGGTAATCAGACCGGACAGGCCGATGATGTCGCACTTTTCTTCCTTGGCGACCTGGAGGATCTTTTCCGCCGGGACCATCACGCCGAGGTCGACGATGTCATAGCCGTTACAGCCCAGTACCACGCCGACGATGTTCTTGCCGATGTCGTGCACGTCGCCTTTGACTGTGGCCATCAGGATCTTGCCCTTGGCTTCCGGCTTGTCGCCTTTTTCCAGTTCGATGAACGGAATCAGATGCGCTACGGCCTGTTTCATCACGCGTGCGGATTTCACCACCTGCGGCAGGAACATTTTGCCGGCGCCGAACAGGTCGCCGACGATGTTCATGCCGGACATCAGCGGGCCTTCGATCACTTCGATCGGGCGGGCGAACGACTGGCGCGACTCTTCGGTGTCTTCGACGATGTGCGTGGTGATGCCCTTGACCAGCGCGTGCTCCAGACGCTTGTTGACGTCCCAGCTGCGCCACTCTTCGGTCTCGGCTTCCTTGACGCTGCCGTCGCCCTTGTACTTGTCGGCGATGGCGAGGAGGGCGTCGGTGCCTTCCGGCGTGCGGTTGAGGATCACGTCTTCGACAGCGTCACGCAGCTCCTGCGGGATCTGATCGTAGATCTCCAGCTGACCGGCGTTGACGATACCCATGGTCAGGCCGGCGCGGATCGCGTACAGCAGGAACACCGAGTGAATCGCCTCGCGCACCGGGTTGTTGCCACGGAACGAGAACGACACGTTGGACACGCCGCCGGAACTCAGCGCATACGGCAGTTCGTCGCGGATGTAGGCACAGGCGTTGATGAAGTCCACAGCGTAGTTGTTGTGTTCTTCGATGCCGGTGGCCACGGCGAAGATGTTCGGGTCGAAGATGATGTCTTCCGGCGGGAAGCCGACTTCGTTGACCAGAATGTCGTAGGAGCGTTTGCAGATTTCTTTCTTGCGCGCTTCGGTGTCGGCCTGGCCGGCCTCGTCGAACGCCATCACCACCACCGCCGCGCCGTAGCGTTTGCACAGTTTGGCGTGATGGATGAACTGCTCGACGCCTTCTTTCATGCTGATCGAGTTGACGATGCCCTTGCCCTGAATGCACTTGAGGCCGGCTTCGATCACTTCCCACTTCGAGGAGTCGATCATGATCGGGACGCGCGAGATGTCCGGTTCACCGGCGATCAGATTGAGGAAGGTCACCATGGCCTTCTTCGAATCGAGCATGCCTTCGTCCATGTTGATGTCGATCACCTGCGCGCCGGCTTCGACCTGCTGCAGGGCGACTTCCAGGGCTTCGGTGTAGTTGTCTTCACGGATCAGACGGGCGAATTTGGCGGAACCAGTGATATTGGTGCGCTCGCCGACGTTGACGAACAGCGAGCTGCGATCGATGGTGAACGGCTCCAGGCCCGACAGGCGGCAGGCCTTGGGGATGTCCGGAATCTGCCGCGGTGCGTAACCCGCCACGGCCTTGGCGATGGCTTCGATGTGGCCCGGGGTGGTGCCGCAGCAACCGCCGACGATGTTGAGGAAACCGCTCTGGGCGAATTCTTCGATGACCTTGGCGGTGTCCACCGGCAACTCGTCGTACTCGCCGAATTCGTTCGGCAGACCGGCGTTCGGGTGCGCCGAAACGTGGGTGCTGGCTTTGTTCGACAGCTCTTCCAGGTATGGGCGTAGCTCACTGGCGCCGAGGGCGCAGTTGAGGCCGACCGAAATTGGCTTGGCGTGGGCCACGGAGTTCCAGAACGCTTCGGTGGTCTGGCCGGACAGGGTGCGGCCGGATGCATCGGTGATGGTCCCGGAAATCATGATCGGCAGTTCGATGTGCAGCTCTTCGAACACGCCTTGCACAGCGAAGATTGCGGCTTTGGCGTTGAGCGTGTCGAAGATGGTTTCGATCAGGATCAGGTCGACGCCGCCCTCGATCAGGCCCTTGGTGGCCTCGGTGTAGTTCTCCACTAGTTCATCAAAGGTGACGTTGCGGTAGCCGGGGTTGTTTACGTCAGGCGACAGCGAGCAGGTGCGGCTGGTAGGGCCGAGCACGCCGGCGACGAAGCGCGGCTTGTCCGGGTTCTCGGCGGTCTTGGCGTCGGCCACCTTGCGCGCCAGTCGTGCGCCTTCTACGTTTAATTCGTACGCCAGCTCTTCCATGCCGTAGTCGGCCATGGAAATGCGCGTGGCGTTGAAGGTGTTGGTTTCCAGAATGTCGGCGCCCGCATCCAGATAAGCCTTCTCGATGCCGCCGATCACGTCCGGACGGGTGATCACCAACAGGTCGTTGTTGCCCTTGACGTCACTCGGCCAGTCAGCGAAGCGTTTGCCGCGATAATCCTGTTCTTCGAGCTTGTAGCTCTGGATCATCGTGCCCATGCCGCCGTCGAGAATCAGGATGCGCTCTTTGAGGGCTTGCTTGAGAGCTTGAAGGCGGACGCTGCGATCGGACATTGGGACTACTCGAAAAGACCATGACGAAGGGCCGGGATCATAACAAACCTGTGTGGTTTTGGAGCGTGTGGTGGTTTTGCATGAATATCGCTCATGTTGGTACGGGCGTCATACTGTAGAATCGCGGCGTTTTTTTCACGATCGGGATCATGGGCATGTCGTACCGCGTCATCAGCATTTTCATGCTGTTTTTAAGCTGGGGCGCCGTTGCGCAAGAGCCCGCGATCTCTTATACCCGAGATATTCAGCCAATCTTCACCGAGAAGTGTGTGGCTTGCCATGCCTGCTACGACTCTGCCTGCCAGCTCAATCTGGGCAGCGGCGAAGGTGCAGGGCGGGGCGCGAGCAAGATGCCGGTCTACGATGGCGAGCGTACTCAAGCCGCGCCGACCACTCGATTGTTCTACGACGCCTTCGGCAAACGTGCCTGGCAGCAGAAAGGCTTCTATTCGGTACTTGATGCCCAAGGCAGTCAGGCCGCATTGATGGCGCGGATGCTGGAACTGGGTCACAAAACCCCGCTGACGCCCAACGCCAAACTGCCGGAAGACATCGTCCTCGGCCTGCAACGGGAAAACATGTGTGCGATGCCCGCCGAGTTTGCAGGCTATGCCGGCGCCCATCCGAAAGAAGGCATGCCGCTGGCGGTGACCGGCCTGACCGATCAGCAATACCAGACCCTGCAACGCTGGCTGGCATCCGGTGCGCCGATCGACGAGCAAGGTCTGGTGCCGAGCGCCAAAGAAGCGCTGCAAATCGTCCAGTGGGAAAACCTGCTCAACCAGCCGGGGGCGCGGGAAAGCCTGGTTGGGCGTTGGTTGTTCGAACACTGGTTCCTCGCGCACCTCTATTTCAAGAACGGTGAGCCTGGGCATTACTTCCAGTGGGTGCGTTCGCGCACGCCGAGCGGCCAGCCGATCGATCTGATCGCCACCCGTCGCCCGAATGACGACCCGGGCACTCAGGTTTACTACCGTTTGTGGCCGGTGCAAGGGGTGATCGTGCACAAGACCCACATCACCTATCCGCTGAGCGCGGCGAAGATGGCGCGGGTCAAGAGCCTGTTCTACAGCGGCAACTGGCAGGTCAGTGCGTTGCCGGGTTACGGCCCGCAGAGTCGGGCCAACCCGTTTGCCACCTTTGAGGCGATTCCGGCGCAGGCGCGCTACCAGTTCATGCTCGATAACGCCGAATACTTCGTACGCACCTTCATTCGTGGGCCGGTGTGCCGTGGGCAGATTGCGACGGACGTGATCCGCGACAACTTCTGGGCGCTGTTTCAGGCGCCGGAACACGACCTGTACATCACCGACCCGGTCTATCGCGGCCAGGCCACGCCGCTGCTGGCGATGCCAGGTCAGAACGATGACGTCGGCAGCGTCCTGAGTCTGTGGCACAACTACCGCGACAAACGAAACAAGTACGAAGCGCTGCGTCGCGACAGCTACGCCGATTTACCGGCGCCGAGCTGGTCGACGCTGTGGGCCGGCAACGACAACGCGCTGCTGAGCATTTTCCGTCACTTCGACAGTGCCTCGGTGACCAAAGGCCTGATCGGCGAAGTGCCACAGACGATGTGGCTGTTCGACTATCCGCTGCTGGAGCGCACCTATTACCAGTTGGCGGTCAACTTCGATGTGTTCGGCAACGTTTCCCATCAGGCGCAGACCCGCCTGTATTTCGACCTGATCCGCAACGGCGCCGAACAGAACTTCCTGCGCCTGATGCCGGCCGATTCCCGCGAAGACTACCTCGACGATTGGTATCAGAGCAGCGGCCAGTTCAAGATGTGGCTCGACTACGAAGCCATCGATGACGACAAGCCGACCGCGCTGAAACTCGATCCGAAGGACCCGAAATACGACTTCGCCATGCAGTTGCTGGCGCGTTACGGCGATCTGAATGCGCGGCCCGATCCGATCAACCGCTGTGACGGCGCCTACTGCTCGCGGCCGAATATCGACCCGGCCCTGCAAAATGCCGAGCAGGCGCTGAGTCGCCTGACGTCACGTCCGGCCGCCGGTTTGAAGGTCATCGACCAGTTGCCGGAAGCGACCATGCTGCGCATCGAAACCCGCAGCGGGAAACGCGAGATGTACAGCCTGCTGCGCAATCGCGCGCACAGTAACGTGGCGTTCCTGCTGGGGGAATCGCTGCGCTATCAACCGGGGCTGGACACCTTGACCCTCTATCCGGGCGTGCTCAGCAGCTATCCGAACTTCATCTTCAACATTCCGGCCGAGCAAGTACCGGAGTTTGTCGATGCCATGGAAACCGCCAAGGATGCTGAGCGCTTCGAGAAAATCGTCGAACGCTGGGGGATTCGTCGCAGTCATCCGCAATTCTGGTTCTATTTCCACGACCTGAGCCAATACCTCCACGAAACCGATCCGGTGGAAGAGGGCGTGCTGGACATGAACCGCTACGAGAATCTTTGATCGTTTGGGGCTGGTCTGCTGTCCCAACTCTAAGCAACACCGCACATTCCCTGTAGGAGTGAGCTTGCTCGCGATGGCGTGAGTCCATTCAGAATGGTTGTCGCCTGACATGCCGTCATCGCGAGCAGTCTCACTCCTACAAGGGATCGGCGGTGGTTTTGAGAGTTGTGGACAGGAGCCGATCATGTTGATTTCAGTGCAGGCCCTGCGGGCGCTTGCCGCGTGGACCGTGGTCTGCCACCACTTCATGCAGATTTTCTTCGATTTCAAGGCGCGCGGCCCGGTCGGACAGTTCTTCATCGACAAAGGCGCAGTCGGCGTCGATATCTTTTTCGTCATCAGCGGGCTGGTGATCTTCCTGTCTACCGAAAGCAAAGCGTTGCCCCCGGCGCGGTTTCTGCTCTATCGGCTGTTTCGCATTGTCCCGGCGTATTGGCTGTACACGCTGCTGATGGCGTTGCTGGTGGTGTTCGCCCGGCCGATGTTGCCGGATCAGACGGTGGATTGGGCGCATTTCCTCGCGTCGTTGTTATTCATCCCTGCGCAAAACCCCGGCGGCTACGGGATTTATCCGACGCTGAATGTCGGCTGGACGCTCAACTACGAAATGTTCTTTTATGTGTTGTTTGCATGCGCGCTGGTGTTCCGCTGGCAGTTGCGCTTGCTGGTGGTCGCCGCGTTGCTGTTTTCGGCGTGCCAGGCGTTCGGCTGGCTCAATGAGTTCTACCGTTCGGACATCGTTTACGAGTTTTTGCTGGGGATCGGCATTGGCGTGCTGTATCGCCGGGGCTGGATCGGCGCGGGGCTGTGGCTGCCGCTGGTGGCGATTGGTGCTGCGATGATGGCGATCTATCACCTGGCGCCAGCGCCAAGGCTGTTGAACTGGGGCGTGCCGAGCGCGGTGCTGGTGATGTCCTGTATCGCACTGGAACGCTACGTCGAGCGCAGCCGGGTGATGAAATGGCTCGGTGACTGTTCCTATTCGGTGTACCTGATGCACGTACTGGTGCTGTCGGCGGGTGGTTTTATTGCGCGGCGCTACGGGATCAACCCGTATCTGATGTTCGTTGTCTGTGCTCTGGCCATCGGTGTGGGCTCGTGGCTGAGTTACGAATGGGTGGAAAAACGCAGCTATCAGTGGCTTAAAGCGCGGATTGATCGCGAACCTGTCGGTCAATCAGCTGCCGAGCTTTCCCGACAAAAATACTAGGACTTTGTGCCGCGCGATGATTGGCGTAAACTGCGCCCAAGCCTGCGAGGAGTTTCCATGACCGCTATTACCATTACCGACGCCGCCCACGATTACCTGGCCGATCTGCTCTCCAAGCAGAACACCCCGGGCATCGGCATCCGCGTCTTCATCACCCAGCCTGGCACCCAGTACGCCGAAACCTGCATTGCCTACTGCAAGCCGGGCGAAGAAAAACCTGAAGATACCGCGCTGGGGCTGAAAAGCTTCACCGCTTACATCGACTCGTTCAGCGAAGCGTTCCTCGACGATGCCGTCGTCGATTACGCCACCGACCGCATGGGCGGCCAGCTGACCATCAAGGCGCCAAACGCCAAAGTACCGATGGTCAACGCCGACAGCCCGGTCAACGAGCGCATCAACTACTACCTGCAAACCGAAATCAACCCGGGGCTGGCCAGCCACGGCGGTCAGGTCAGCCTGATCGATGTGGTTGAGGACGGCATCGCCGTGCTGCAGTTCGGCGGCGGCTGCCAAGGCTGCGGCCAGGCCGACGTGACCCTGAAGGAAGGCATCGAACGCACCTTGCTCGAGCGTATCCCAGAGCTCAAAGGTGTTCGCGACGTGACCGACCACACGCAGAAAGAAAACGCCTACTACTGAGTAAGGTGTTCACTGCGAACATGAAAAACGGCGCTGTGGCGAGGGAGCTTGTCGGATCGCCGCACCGTCCCGCTTGACTGCGAAGCAGTCACAAATCGGACAATGCATTTACCCGTGATGAATGGGTTGTCCGGTTTTGGGATCGCTCCGCGATCCGGCGGGAGCAAGCTCCCTCGCCACAATTGCTTTCAGGGCCTGTACAGGTGCGCATGCCCCGCGCGATAAAGCGACGATTCGCCAAACACCTCACTCCCCAACACCCGTCCAACCAGAATCAACGCCGTACGCCGAAACCCCTTGGCCGCAACCTTCGCGGCAATATCCTCCAGCGTCCCTAGCACCCAATCCTGATCCGGCCATGTCGCCCGGTGAATCACCGCAATCGGGCAATCCGCGCCGTAATGTGGCTGCAGTTCGCCAATGATCTTCTGCAGATGATTGACCCCCAGGTGAATCGCCATGGTCGCGCCATGCTGCGCCAGACTGCTCAGTTCCTCACCCGCCGGCATCGCAGTTTTATCGGCGTAACGAGTCAGAATCACGCTCTGCGAAACGTCCGGCAGCGTCAGTTCCGCGCCCAGCAACGCTGCGCAAGCAGCCGTAGCCGTCACGCCGGGAATGATCTCGAACGGAATCTGCAATTCGCGCAGATAACGAATCTGCTCGCCAATCGCGCCATACAGGCTTGGATCACCCGAATGCACCCGCGCCACATCCTGGCCCTTGGCATGGGCAGTTTTGATCAAATCAATGATCTGCTCCAGATGCAATTCGGCGCTGTTGATCACGGTTTCGGCCTGATGCCCCTCCAGCACGGCGGCCGGGACCAGCGAGCCTGCGTAGATGATCACCGGGCAACTGCGGATCAGCCGCTGGCCTTTGACGGTGATCAATTCCGGGTCGCCGGGGCCGGCGCCGATGAAGTAGACGGTCATGAAGAAGTCCTGTGAAAAACGGGGCAGGGCAACGCTTCAGATGAAGATTGCTCATGATCAAACAGGGGGATTATCGGGATTTTACGCAGCGCCGGCCAATGCCAGTGTCGCCTGAGCGTATTTCTGCCGGGAAATCAGGAGTTTTGCCGGAGCCTGGATCAACTGCTCGGCGAGGGCCAGCGCGGCACTTTCCGCGACGCCATAGCAACCGGTGCGCTCGTAGGCGATCTGTGAATGATGGCTTAGCCGCTGCTGGTAACTGGCCAATTCGTCGCTGCTGAAATACAACAGCGGCAAGGCCAGTTGCGCGGCCAATTCCTGCAAACCGGGCTCATCGCGCTTCAAATCGATGCTGGCCAATGCCTTGACCGCTTCGAGTTCGATGCGATGTGCCTGTAATGCCTGATCGAGTAACGCGCGCAGCGTACTGGCCGGGCAGCCGCGCTGGCAGCCCAGGCCGACCACGAAGGTCGGCGCTGCGCGGTCATCGGTCATGCGTGGTATTGACCAGCGCTTTTGCGGCGGAACAACCAGGCGCTGATCAGGCCCAGGGCCAGCCAGAACGCCACGTTGGTCAACTGTGAAGCGATTTTGAACTGGGCTTCCAGTGCTTCCGGGGCGAGCATCGAGTGCACTTCCGGTTGCGGTGCGCCAATCACGTGCGGCACGGCAAGAATCGCCACGCCCAGCAGTTTCATCAGCCAGTGACGGCTGAACACGATCAAGGCCAGGCCGACAGCGGTGGAGGCGGCGGTGCCGATCCACCACGTTTGCCGCGAAGCCAGATCGGCCGCCGCGGTGCCCGGCAGTTCAGGCGGCAGGCCCAGAGTCGGCGCGAGGACGAAGGTCGCGTAACCGGCCAGGCCCCAGAGCAAGCCCTGCGAGGTTTTGGTCGGTGCGCGCAGGGTGTATAGACCCGCGAGCATCAGGGCGAAACCGACCGCCACCACCAGATTGCCGCCGGTGGTCGAGACCACGCGCTGCCAGCCGTTTTCCGGCTCCCAGGCTTCGGCGTCGTGAGTGTGTGCGGCTGTGCCGGCGGCGTGTTCGTGAACGGCCACCGGTTCGGATTTCTCGAAGGTTTCGGCCTGCAGAATCAGTGGCGAGACCCAGAAGCTTTGCAGCAGGGTCAGCAGCAGGGCGGCCAGCAGACCGGTGAAGCCTGCGGTTTGCGCAATACGCTTGATCATGTCGGCAGGTCTCAGTGGCACGGGAACGCAGCGCTGTGGCGGGTATCGTGAGCGGCGTTGTGCACCGCTTCGATGTGCGAGAAGCCGGCGAAGTACACGAGGCTGGCGCCGAGGATCGAAGCGAAAATGGCGGCGGTCAGGCGTTGGCTCAACGTGGCGGTGCTGGAGATTTTGTCGGTGTTGCTGCCGGTGCTGCTGATGATTGACATGGCGCTTCCCTCTGGAGTGTCAGCGGGTTGATAGAGCGCATGAAAACCCCTGCGAGTCGGGCACGCAGAGGTTCGAACAGCGCCCGCCCACCGCGGGTTTGTTATGTTCAGCGACGCAAAATGCGCACTGTGTGTTGCGGGCCGGTCTCCGGGCTCACGAGGGGTTGGCGTCAGGCCGACCTGCAAGCGTCACCTTCCCATGCCGTACGGCACAGTGGATTCGACGCTTCGCTCGCTTACCGTTGCGGGGGCAGCACCGGACTGACATGGCTTTGAGTAAAGCACATGATTCACCGGTTTCCCGTTTCACCCTGTGAAGGGCACCCGTAACAAGTTGTGTAGGAGAGCATGGGTTGGGGATTTGAGTCAATTGAGTGGGGTGGGTATATCCGTTTCTGCGGTAACGGCCACTTAGGGTTCCGCCCTTACGGCGGGTCACTTTTGGCAAACGCCCCAAAAGTAACCAAAAGGTCTATGCCCTGACGTTCGGCCCTCGCTTAGGCTCGGGTTCCTTCGCTCCGGGATTCATCCGGGGGGCAGCGCCTACGGTTTGCTTCGCTGCACCTCCTCTCGCTGTGTTTGGCTGCGCCAAACGGTCGCTGCGCTCCCACCCCCGGATAAACCCCTCCACTCAGCCTGCCGACGGGCCCTGAGATCAAAAGCTTTACTCGAGCTAACGCTCATTGTGTTGAGTGGGGCGGCTTCGCCGCATGGGGGGTACGCTCTCTGAATTGTAGGAGCCAGCCTGCTGGCGATGGCGGCCTGACAGCCGACCAATTTCTTGCGGATGCACCCGGCCCAACTGTGGGAGCGGGCTTGCTCGCGAAGGCGGCCTACCAGCCGACCAATTTCTAACTGAATGCATCCAATGCCATGCAGGAACTGCCGAAGGCTGTGATCTTTTGATCTGCTTTGGCTTTGGCTTTGGCTTTGGCTTTGGCTTTGGCTTTGGCTTTGGCTTTGGCTTTGGCTTTGGCTTTTGATCTTCAGCCCCTTCGGCAGGCCGAGCGAAGGTGTCCATCCGGGGGATAGGCGCGCAGCGCCATGCGGCGAAGCCGCATCCATCGAGAGGAGGTGCAGCGAAGCAAACCGGAGGCGATGCCCCCGGATGGACACCGTAGCGAGGCAACACTGAGCCTCAGCGAAGTGCCGTACGCCGGGGCAAAGCCTTTTGGGTTACCTTTTCGGCGTTTGGAAAAGGTGACTCGCTGTAAGAGCGAAACCGCCAGCGGCGACACCCGCAGAAACGGATATGCCCCCAATCCAAAAAAACCATACCCCTTAACCCGAAGTCTGGCAAAAGTGACCCGCCGCAACGGCGAAACCGTAATCAGCAACCCCCGCAGCAACGGATATGCCCCCAATCCAAACATTGACCCATCCTCAAGCCATGCGTAGCCTTGCGCTTTCGAGGTTCTTCGGCCCACGCCGAAGCTAAGAAGGGAACGCGGTCAAAGCCGCGGCTGCCCCCGCAACTGTGAACGGTGAAGTTCGTTGCCACGCCACTGCCAGCTCAATCCACAGAGCCAGCGGGAAGGCGCAGCGAATGCCGGGCCCAAGGCCTGAACACCGTCAGCCAGGAGACCTGCCTCGTGACAGATTTCTCACTACAACCGGGCGGGGTGATCCGGTGGCGAATTCTTCCGCGCGCACGTTCGCAGCGGATCTCGTCCCGTATGCCCGCCACCTTGCCAAAGGGCATCCGATGAAAACATTGGCCAAACTCCCCGTCACCATCGTCACCGGTTTTCTCGGCTCGGGCAAAACCACCTTGCTGCGGCACATGCTCGACAACGCTCAGGGCCGTCGCATCGCCGTGATCGTCAACGAGTTCGGCGAACTGGGCATCGACGGTGAAATCCTCAAGCAATGCACCATCGGCTGCACCGAAGAAGAAGCCACCGGCCGCGTCTATGAACTGGCCAACGGCTGCCTGTGCTGCACGGTCCAGGAAGAGTTCTTCCCGGTGATGCGTGAGCTGGTCGCCCGTCGCGGTGATCTCGACCACATCCTGATCGAAACGTCCGGTCTGGCCCTGCCAAAACCGCTGGTGCAAGCTTTCCAGTGGCCGGAAATTCGCAGCGCCTGCACGGTTGACGCGGTGATCACCGTGGTCGACAGCCCGGCCGTGGCCGCCGGCACCTTCGCCGCGTTCCCGGATCAGGTCGATGCCCAGCGCAAACTCGATCCGAACCTCGATCACGAATCGCCACTTCATGAGTTGTTCGCCGACCAACTGGCCAGCGCCGACCTGGTGATCCTCAACAAGGCCGACCAGACCAGCGCGGAAGATCTGGCTCGCGTTCGCGCTGAAGTCGCCGAAGAACTGCCGCCCGCGGTAAAAATCATCGAAGCCAGCAACGGTCGCCTGCCGCTGGACGTGCTGATCGGCCTCGGCGCCGGCTCTGAAGAACACATCGACAGCCGCCACAGCCATCACGACCACCACCACGACGGTGATGACGATCACGATGACCACGATCACGACGCCTTCGATTCGATCTCGATCGAACTGCCGCAAGCCGACGAAAGCCTGCTGCTCGACGCGCTAACGCAACTGGTGGTCAAGCACGGCATCCTGCGCGTGAAGGGCTTCGCGGCGATTCCGAACAAGCCGATGCGCCTGTTGATTCAAGGCGTAGGCACGCGTTTCGACAAGCACTTCGACCGCCAGTGGTGTGCTGACGAAGCGCGCGTCACCCGTCTGGTGCTGATTGGTCAGGAACTCGACGCTGCGCAACTCGAAGCGCAACTGCGCGCCGCGCTCAGCGTTTAAGCCATGCACCTGCTCAGGACCCAGCCCGGCGGTTTCGTGTCGGATGACAACATTGCCGACCTTGGACAAACCCCCGCCGAGCTGGTGATCCTGTGCAGCGGCGATTCCAGCCTGGCGCTGCTCGCCGAAGCGGCGCAGCAACTGCCTGAGGATTACCCGAGTCTGCGCCTGGCCAATCCGATGCAGGTGCAGAATCACGCCTCGGTCGATCTGTATGTCGATGAGGTGTTGCGTCACGCCAAGGTCATTCTGATTTCGCTGCACGGCGGCATCGCCTATTGGCGTTACGGCGTCGAGCGTCTGGTGGAATTGTCCGAGCGCGGCGTGCAGGTGATTCTGGTGCCCGGTGATGATCGTCCCGACCCGGAACTCAGCGACCTGAGCACCGTGCCCGCCGAAGATCGCGACCGCCTCTGGCAGTTCCTGCGTCAGGGCGGCATGGGCAATGCGCTGGATTTCTTTCGTTGTCTGGCCAACCGCTGGCTGGCGCGGGATTACGCCTGGGGCGAGCCGCAAGCGCTGCCGCGTACGGCGATTTACCACCCACAGAAAAACACCGCCGCACTGAGCGACTGGCAAGCCGAATGGCTGCCCGGTCAACCGGTCGCGGCGGTTTTGTTTTATCGATCGCATTTGCAAGCGGCGAACACCGCGTTCATTGACGTGTTCTGCCAGCGCTTGCAGGCAGCGGGGCTCAATCCGTTGCCGATCGCGGTTGCCAGCCTGAAAGAACCCGGCTGCCTGTCGGTGGTCGAGGACTGGCTGGATGAGGTCGAGGCGGCGGTGATTCTCAACACCACCGGCTTCGCGCAATCCAGCCCGGAAGCCCCGCACCTGCGGCCGTTCCGGCGCAATATTCCGGTGATTCAGGCGATCTGCGCTCAGGACAACGAACCGGGCTGGCGCGACAGCGAGCAGGGCCTCGGGCCACGGGATCTGACGATGCACATCGCCTTGCCGGAACTTGATGGACGCATCATCAGCCGGCCGATCAGCTTCAAGGATCTGGCCTGGCGCAGTGAGCGCAGCCAGTCCGACGTGGTCTGCTACCGGGCGCAACCCGAACGTATGGATTTCGTCGCCGAACTGGCCCGGCGCTGGAGCGATCTGGCGCGGCTGCCGAACGCGGAAAAACGCATCGCGCTGATCCTCGCCAACTACCCGACCCGCGATGGTCGGATCGGCAATGGCGTCGGTCTCGACACACCAGCGGCAGCGTTGAATATCCTGCGGGCGTTGCAGGCGGAAGGTTTTCCGCTGGCGGCTGAGTTGCCGGACAGCGGCACCGCGTTGATCCAGCAATTGCTCGGCGGCGTCAGCAACGATCTCGACAGCATCGACCTGCGTCCGTGCCAGCAAAGCCTGGCGATGGACGCCTATCTGGCGATGTTCAACGCGCTGCCGGAAGCCAATCGCGCGGCAGTGCTGGAACGCTGGGGCGCGCCGCAAAATGACCCGATGTGTCGCGACGGACGGATGATGATCGCCGGTCTGCGTTTTGGCCTGACCTTCGTCGGCATTCAACCGGCGCGCGGTTATCAGGTCGATCCGAGCGCGGTGTATCACGACCCGGATCTGGTGCCACCGCACGGCTATCTGGCGTTCTATTTCTGGCTGCGCAACACCTACGGTGCCCACGCGGTGATTCACGTCGGCAAGCACGGCAACCTCGAATGGCTGCCGGGCAAGGGCGTGGGGCTTTCGGAGAATTGCTGGCCGGACGCATTGCTCGGGCCGCTGCCGAACATCTATCCGTTTATCGTCAATGACCCGGGCGAGGGCGCCCAGGCCAAACGGCGTACGCAAGCGGTGATCATCGACCACCTGATGCCGCCGCTGACCCGCGCCGAAACCTACGGCCCGTTGCGCAATCTGGAGCTGCTGGCCGACGAATATTACGAGGCGCAACTGCTCGATCCGCGTCGCGCCCGCGAGCTGCAGCGCGACATTCTGCAACTGGTGCGCGAAACGCAGATCGACCGCGAACTGCAACTCGACGCCGGTCTGGACAGCGACGCCGATGCAGCGATCTGGCTGCCGCGTCTGGACACTTATTTGTGTGACCTGAAGGAATCGCAGATTCGCGATGGCCTGCACATTTTCGGCGAGTCGCCGACCGGACGTTTGCGCATCGATACGTTGCTGGCCTTGCTGCGCATTCCGCGTGGCGACGGCAAGGGCGCGCAGTCGAGTTTGCTGCGGGCGTTGGCCAAGGCGTTTGAATTGGACTTTGATCCGCTGGATTGTGCGCTTGCCGATTCCTGGAACGGCCCACGTCCGATAGCGCTGCAAAACGTCAGCGACGAAGTCTGGCGCAGCGCCGGCGACACCCGCGAACGGCTTGAACTGTTCGCCACCCAACTGATTTCCCAAACACTACAAATCCCCTGTGGGAGCGAGCTTGCTCGCGAAAGCGGTGGGTCAGGTATATCAATGACGACTGACACGACGCTTTCGCGAGCAAGCTCGCTCCCACAAGGGGCGTGTTGGGCTGAAGTGAGGGCAATCATTGATAACCTGCGCGAAGTCGTCGCCCCACGCCTCGACGCCTGCGGTCCCGCTGAAATGCGTGGTCTGCTCGACGCCCTCGGCGGTCGCTTTGTCCCCGCCGGCCCAAGTGGCGCACCCAGCCGTGGCCGTCTCGACGTGTTGCCCACCGGGCGCAACTTCTACTCGGTGGACGTGCGCAACCTGCCGACCACCACCGCGTGGCGCATCGGTTTCCAGTCCGCCACGTTGATCCTTGAGCGCCACTTGCAGGATCACGGCGATCACCTGCGTCAGCTCGGTCTGTCGGTGTGGGGCACTGCGACCATGCGTACCGGCGGTGACGACATCGCTCAGGCCATGGCGCTGATGGGCGTGCGTCCGGTGTGGGCCACCGGCAGTCAGCGCGTCGATGACTTCGAGATTCTGCCGCTGAGCCTGCTCGACCGGCCACGGGTCGATGTCACACTGCGGGTCTCGGGCTTCTTCCGCGATGCCTTTGCCAACCTGATTCGCCTGTTCGACGCGGCCGTGCAAGCGGTGGCGGCGCTGGACGAACCGGATGACCTCAATCCGCTGGCGGCGAAAGTGCGCGCCGAGCGTGAAGCGCTGCTGCAGTCCGGGCTGGATGCCGATGCGGCGCGGCGCCAGGCCGGCTGGCGGATCTTCGGCGCCAAGCCCGGGGCTTACGGCGCCGGTGTGCAAGGCGCGATCGACGGGCGCCTGTGGCAGACCCGCGAGGATCTGGCCGAGGTCTACCTGAACTGGGGCGCCTACGCTTACGGCGGTGCTGACGAAGGCACCGCCGCCCGCGAGCAGTTCGTCCAGCGTCTGAGCCAGGTGCAGGCGGTGCTACAGAACCAGGACAATCGCGAGCATGACCTGCTCGACTCCAACGACTATTACCAGTTTCAGGGCGGCATGCTCGCGGCGGTGGAAACCCTGCGCGGGGAAGCGGCGGCCAGTTATCACGGCGATCACAGCCAGCCGGATCTGCCGAAAATCCGCACCCTGAAAGAAGAACTGAACCGGGTGATCCGCTCGCGGGCGGCCAATCCAAAATGGATCGACGGGGTCAAACGCCACGGTTATAAAGGCGTGTTCGAGTTGGCGGCGACGGTCGATAACCTGTTCGCCTTCGATGCCACCACGCAGCTGATTGACGATCATCAGTACGCGTTGCTGGCCGACGCTTATTTGCTCGATCCGGCGACCCGGGATTTTGTTCGCGAACACAATCCGCATGCGCTGCGCGACATGACCGAGCGCATGCTGGAAGCGCAGCAGCGCGGGATGTGGCAGGAACCCGGGGCCTACAAAGAGGCCCTGGAAAACCTGCTGCTGGATATAGAAGAAGACACCTGACACACCACAATACCTTGTAGGAGTGAGCCTGCTCGCGATAGCGGTGTATCAGCAAACCTATTTGTCGCTGACACACCGCTATCGCGAGCAGGCTCACTCCTACATTGAAATGCATTCACTCCGACCATGACCGAGTATTGAAGATGTCCGACACCCCGCATTTCCCGCTCTCCGCCGTGGTCGGCGCCGATGACCTGAAACTCGCGCTGTACCTCACCGCCATCGACCCAAAAATCGGTGGCGTGCTGATCGAAGGCCCGCGCGGCATGGCCAAATCGACCCTGGCCCGTGGCCTCGCCGATCTGCTGGCGAGCGGGCAGTTCGTCACGCTGCCGCTGGGCGCTACCGAAGAGCGTCTGGTCGGCACCCTCGATCTCGACGCGGCGCTGAGCGCAGGCCGTGCGCAGTTTTCTCCCGGTGTATTGGCCAAGGCTGACGGCGGTGTGCTCTACGTCGATGAAGTGAATTTGCTGCCCGACCATCTGGTGGATCTGCTGCTTGATGTGGCGGCCAGCGGCACCAACCTGATCGAACGCGACGGCATCTCCCATCGGCATTCGGCGCGGTTCGTCTTGATCGGCACGATGAACCCGGAAGAGGGCGAATTGCGGCCTCAACTTCTTGATCGTTTCGGCCTGAACGTCGCCCTCAGCGGCCACACCGCGCCGACCGAACGCGGGCAGATTATCCGCCGCCGACTGGATTTCGACAGCGATCCACAGGCGTTCTGCGCGCAGTGGGAAGCACAGCAGCAAGCGCTGCGCGAACGCTGCGAACAGGCGCGCATCGCCTTGGCGAGCATTCCGCTGGACGACGATGCGTTGGCGAGCATCACCGAGCGTTGCTTTGCGGCCGGCGTCGATGGCTTGCGTGCCGATCTGGTCTGGCTGCGCGCCGCCCGTGCTCACGCGGCGTGGCGCGGTGCTGCAGCAATTGCCGAGCAAGACATCGACGCGGTGGCGGAATTTGCCCTGCGTCATCGCCGTCGTGAATCGTCTTCGTCCAGCCCGCAGCCTCCCGCGCAGAACTCATCCAATCCCCAAGCCGAACCAAGCGACGGCCAGGGGCAGTGGGGCGACATGCCCGCCCCGGCACTGGCCACCGGTGCCCGCCGCGAAGTGCCGAGCTGGCCAAAAAAGTAACCGGCATTCGTCCCCGATCCGACGCGGGGGCGAATGCCAGACCCCGCGCCGGACGCCTCGATCACGGACGCCAGGGCAAGCGCCACCCCGCGCGCAGTGGCCTGGTGAACTGGCCGGGGACGCTGCTCAACGGCCGCCCGCAAACCCGTGACGACTTGCAGTTCCAGTTGCGCACTCGTTCTCCCCATGAGTTGTGGCTGGTGATCGTCGATGCGTCGGCTTCGACGCGTCGGCATCAGGCATTAAGTGATGCCAAAGGCCTGCTCGCACAATTGTTCGATGACGCTTATCGGCAACGGGCACGACTGGCACTGTTGACCGCCAGCGGTACCACGCCGAAATGGCAGGTTCAGGGTTTGAAGGCGTCGAGTGGCTTGCGCACCTGGCTGGAGGCGTTGGGCGCTGGCGGCGGCACACCATTGGTGGCGGCGTTGGCGCAGGCGCAGCAGTGGCTGGTGCAGCGGCAAAAGCGTTTTCCGGCCGAGCAGCAGCGCTTGCTGGTGGTCACGGATGGGCGTTTGAAAGCCTTGCCGTCGATGCCGGCGCTGGAGTGTCCGGGATTGTTGATCGACATTGAGCGCGGGCCCATCCGATTGGCACGGGCGCGGGAATTAGCGGCGGCGCTGAATGCGGATTATCGGCACATTGATGATCTGTGATGCCTGAGCGGCCTCTTCGCGAGCAAGCCCGCTCCCACAAGGAATGTGAACGCTGCTTGACCTGTGGGAGCGGGCTTGCTCGCGAAGAGGTCACCTCGGTTCAAACGGATTTCATCAAAACTTGCAGCGCTGCTCTATGCTCCACCCCAGCCCAATCACAAGGAGTGAATCATGCGGGTACTGGTCGCCAATCCTCAGGACGATTTTCGCGTCAAAGCCTATGCCGGCACCAACGGCGTGTTGCTCGCCATGGATCTGGCCGAGCCCCGACGCAAAGGCCTGCTCGGCTTCGCCATCGAGAAGCAGCAGGGTGCCAAGCCGTGGTTGTTTCTGTTCAACAGCCTGACGTTTCCCGGCAAGGCTCACACTTTCCCCCAGTATCACGCCACACCCAGCGATAAGGCCCCTTTGCAGAAATTCCGCTGGGCCGATTACGCGGTGGATCCGGGGACAACGATGCACTATCGCGTGCATCTGGCCTACGGCACGGCGGATGCACCGCAACTGGGCGAGTCGCTGGAGCTGAGCATCACCAGTGACGATGGTCATCCGGCCAACCAAAGCGTGATCTTCAACCGCGCCGTGGCCGCCAGTCAGGCCTTCCAGCGCAAGTTTCCCGAGCTCGACGCGCAGATCAGCGCCAACAAGAACCTGCCCATCGAAGCCTGGCCCGATGCGGCACGACTGTGGCTGGAGAACGGCCTGCTGGAGCGTTTGCTCGGGTACATCGAGCGCGCTGTCGACGCCAATTGGGCGCTGGATATCGCGATCTACGAGTATCAGTTGCAGGCGATCATCGATGCGGTGAACGCGGCGTTCGCCCGCGGGGTTCAAGTGCGTGTGCTGTACCACGCTCGACCTGATGATTCCGATACCGCCCTGAACGAAGCGAACCTGGCGAAGTTGCCGGCGGCAAACAAGCGCGCTCGCGTCACTCATGAGATCTTCCACGATAAATTTATTGTCCTCAGCCGGGTCGATGGCAGCGGGCAGCGCCAACCGCAGGCGGTGCTGTGCGGCAGTACCAATTTCACTGCCAATGGCGTGTATCGCCAGGCCAACGTGGTGCATACGCTCGACGACGTGACGATCGCCACGCGTTATTTGCAAACCTTCGAAGAAGTCTGGGCCAACCCCACCGATGTCGGCGCGACGCGTACCTGGATTACTCAACATAACCCGATGGACCCAACGCAGCCGCTGTTTGCCGGGTTCTCGCCACGCAGCGGTGGTGGCGATTTGCGTGAGTTCGTCGAGATCATCGAGGCGGCCAAAAAGGACGTGTTGTTCGTCACGGCTTTTACCCTGCCGGACATGATTCTCAACGCGCTACTCGGCAAACCGCATGACGACATCCTGCGTTACGGTCTGCAAAACACCGCGAGCAGCATCACCGGGTTTCATGCCGACCGCACAGCCGAATTCGCCGCCACGGCATTACTCAATACCGGGCTGGAAGGCTGGCTCAAGGAAAGCATGAAAGGCCAGAAGGGAAACCTGCTGGTGCACACCAAAGCCGTAGTCACCGACTTCACCACCGATGCGCCGACGATCATCAGCGGCAGTCACAACCTCAGTACATCAGCCAGTAACGGCAATGACGAGAACTTCCTGATCATTCGTGGCGACACCGATCTGGCTGACCGCTATGGCCTGGAGTTGCTGCGTTTCTATGAGCATTACCGCTTTCGCTATTTCGCGAAAAAACTCGAGCTCAAGCAGGTGAGTCCGTTGGCGGTGGATGACAGCTGGACCAACGATTATTACGTGGAAGGGGATTTGCGGCAGTTGTCGCGGTTGCGTTTTGCCGGGCGATGATGTGGCGTGTTTGATGACCCCTTCGCGAGCAAGCCCGCTCCCACATTGGCCCCTCTTTGAACTCAGAACTTGCGTCCGACGAATAACCCCTGTGGGAGCGGGCTTGCTCGCGAAAGGGCCAACAGGAAAAACACATTTCTTGTGCTCTTACAGATTTTGAAATGATTTGCCGCTGTAGAAAATGTGCCCTGAGCCTGTACGCTCCAAGGCCATTTTTCATTCAGGATTTGCATGAACACCCTCTCGGAGCCTCCCAGTCGTACTTTCTCCTCGCGCCATGGCGCGGTCTTGACGCACTCGCAGCATCCGGTTTTCCGACTCCCGACTATCGTTGACAACGCGGCATCAGAGCCTTCGCGTTGCACTTTGCCGTGCCCGGCAGCCTGAATTCACTGACGAGAGATCAAGACATTTTATGGAATGGTTAGCGGATCCCACGGCCTGGTTAGGCTTGTTGACTTTGATCGTGCTGGAACTGGTGCTGGGTATCGACAACCTGGTGTTCATCGCAATCCTGGCGGACAAACTGCCGCCGCATCAGCGCGATCGCGCGCGGATCATCGGCCTGTCGCTGGCGCTGATCATGCGCCTGGGCCTGTTGGCGAGTATTTCCTGGCTGGTCACCCTCACGCAGCCGTTGTTCGAGGTGTTCGGCAAGAGCTTCTCCGGCCGTGACCTGATCATGCTGTTCGGTGGTGTGTTCCTGCTGTTCAAGGCGACGATGGAGCTGCACGAACGACTCGAAGGCCACGTCGGCCAGCGCTCGAGCAACGCCGCTTACGCGCTGTTCTGGCCAATCGTCGCGCAGATCGTGGTGCTCGACGCGGTGTTCTCGCTGGACGCGGTCATCACCGCCGTCGGCATGGTGGATGAACTGGCGGTGATGATGATCGCGGTGATCATCTCCATCGGTCTGATGATCGTCGCCAGCAAGCCGTTGACCCGCTTCGTCAACGCGCACCCGACGGTGATCATGCTGTGTCTGGGCTTCCTGATGATGATCGGTTTTGCCCTGACGGCCGAAGGCCTGGGCTTCCACATCCCGAAAGGCTATCTGTACGCGGCGATTGGTTTCTCGATCCTGATCGAGGTGTTCAACCAGATTGCCCGGGCGCGGCGCAAACGTTCGATGCAAGGCCTGCGCCCCATACGTGAGCGTACGGCCCATGCGGTGATGCGTCTGCTGGGCGGGCGCAAGCTGGAGGCGGAGGAGGTCGGCGAGGAAATCTCTGACCTGCTGGATGACGGCGAAGCACCGAGTGCGGAGCTGTTCGACCGCCGCGAGCGGGTGATGATCAGTGGCGTGCTGCAACTGGCCGAGCGTCCGATTCGGAACTTGATGACCGTGCGCGCCGACGTCGACACCATCGATCTGGCCGACGACGCCGAGACGATTCGCACAAAATTGATGCACTCGTCGTATTCACGTCTGCCGCTGATTCGCAACGGCGCGGTGGATGAGCCCTTGGGCTTCGTGCACAAGAAGGAACTGCTCAAGGAATACCTGGCCGGTGCCGAGCCGAACCTGGAGCACTTGGCGCGCAAGACCATCAACCTGCTCGACAGCTATTCGATCCTCAATGCGCTGGAGCAGATGCGTGCGGCGTCGACTCACATCGCCTTCGTGGTCAACGAGTTCGGTGACTTCGTCGGCGTGTTGACCATGACCGATATCCTCGAATCGATTGCCGGCGAACTGCCCGATGCCAGCGAAATCGAAGGTCCGGATGTGATCGAAGAGCAGGGCGGGTTCATCGTCAACGGTGCGTTGAACCTGACTCGTGTTCGCCAACGTACCGGGTTTGGTGCGCAGCCAACAGAGGATTACCAAACGCTGGCCGGGTTGGTGATGAGCCTGCTGGACCGCTTGCCGATGATTGGCGATCGATTGCAGTGCGAGGGCTGGCAGATGACCGTGATGGCGGTGGAGGAGCGGCGGGTGACGCGGGTGTTGCTGGTGCGTGAAATCGAGTAATCCTTGGGCGCTCCTTTCGCGAGCAGGCTCGCTCCCACTCTGGAACACATTCCACAGTGGGAGCGAGCCTGCTCGCGAATGCAATCTGTCCTGCGCCATAAAATCACTGATGAAAAGTAAAGCGATCCTTGCCCGAATGCTTTGACTCATACAACGCTTCATCCGCCTTGATCAGTGCCTGATTCAAGGTGTCGCCATCTTCCACCCGGGCCACACCCATGCTGATCGTGACCGGGTGCTGTGTCGGTTGTTCGCGAACCACCCGGCACAACTCGCCAGCCAGCGTCTCGACATCCTCGCGCCGCAAACCCGCCAGATAAATTGCAAACTCCTCGCCACCCAGACGGGCGAAATCGTGCTGCGCCATCACCGTTTTGATATCGGCTGCCACGCGCTTCAGCACTTCATCACCAATGTCGTGACCGTACACATCATTCACTTTCTTGAAGTTGTCGATGTCGATCATCGCCAGGTAATGATCATGCTGGCGGGGAACTGTTTTCAGGTGGTTTTGCGCGACGGTCATGAACGATCGGCGATTGGGGATATCGGTTAGCGTGTCGTTGTAGGCCTGATCCAGCAGCAGCCTGGACATGATGTAGTTGTAGAGCTTGGCCTCACGCAGTTTGAGGAAGGTGTAGATGCTCAACGAGCAGAGAAACACGCTGTAGCAGGCGGTCATCACGCCCCTGAGTTCAATCAGGGTGGTGGGGGTATTGATGAACGGGTTGAGTACCAGCCAGATGATGGCTTGCGTCGCGAAAAATGCCCAGCGACTCAGTGGCAGCACCGATACGCTGTAGAGCATGCTCGCCGCGGCGAGTACCAGCCATGAGCTGTGAACCGCGAGCGGGACGCCGGTGATGATCAGCCGCACGCCCACGGTCAGGCCCAGTACGAACAGCAGCGTGATCACGTCGAAATGGCGAGCCTTGCGGGTGAACCCCATGACGACGGTCAACGTTGAAAAAAAAGTGATGAAGGCCATCGAGCGCCAGGTGAATCCCTGTTCGCCGAGGAAGCTGACCACCAGATCGAACACCAGCCAGATGGCGAAACTCGCGACGTAGATCAGCAGACTGAACGTGTGCAGTCGTTCGAATTCATGCTGGATGAACTCGGCCCGCAACTCGGCGGGCGCGGTTTTCTTCAGTACCTGCTCTTCAACGAGTCTGTACATTGCTGCCTTGCTGTTTGCGCTGGTTGTCGAGGATCACCCGAGCCCAAGGGCGGTAACGCAGGGAAAACACAGCGCTGACGTGACAGCCGGTGGATGCCGCATCGGGCAGCGCAGGTTCGGCACGAAACGGCTGGCCCTCGGCACTGACCTGACGGAATGCCTCGCGCACAATACCCACGGAGCAGGGCAGAGCGCTGGCATAGCCATTGCGCACCAGCGGTGACAATTTGCCTGTGCCTGCACCATCCTGCCACCACACCTGAATATCGGCGCCACTCAGCTCGCCCAGCCATTGCCCATTGACCGTCGGTGCGAGTTTGCCGGCGCTGAACGCACTGATGTGCAGCGGTGCGTCGAGCTTGCCGGCGAAAGCCTTGAGCTGTCGTTGCAACGTGGCTCGGCGATCGGCCGCCAGGAAGTGGAAGTCATCCAGTTCCATCGGCAAATACCAGCCACTGACAGGCAATTTCCAGTCCTTGCGCAGTGTTTGCTGTTGCGCCAGTGACTGACCCAACTGTGCCTGCCAGTAGGTGGCGAGCCCGGCGGTATCCAGTTCGTCGATACGCTGGTAGTAGGCCGGATCCATCTTCAGCCCGAGCACCAGTTGCAAACCCTGTTCTCGAGCCAGTTTCAGGCTGTTGGCGAGCCAGCCACTGGCGCCGCCAAAGTCCGAATCGCCATAAGCGGTCCACTGCACGATCACTGTGCTGATGCCTTGGCGGGCGGTGTCTCGCCAGATTTGTTGCCACTGCGCCTGACTGAGGCTGGCATCGACATTCAGCGGTTGATAAAACACGCGCTCGTCAGCACGCACGACCACTGCGCCCAGCATCAGGCAGAAAAACAGCATCCAGCGCGCCATCAGAAATTCCACTCCACGCCCAGCAGCACACCGTTGCCGCCGTCATACAGATTGCCGCCCAGCGATTGCTGGTACTCGGTGCGCACTGTCAGTTTCGAACGGTAAGCGTTGTAGCGGTCATCGTCATACCACCATTGCCAGCGCAGACCGACACCGGTGCGCAGGTCCTGACGCCAGTCGTTGCTCGGGTCCTGACTGGCAAATTCGAGGAAGCCATACGGCATGATCGTTTGCGCGGCGTTGGACGGCAGCTTCCACGCATGACCCTGCTGGAAACGCGACAACCACTGGTGATCGCCAGCCTTGGTCCACCATGCGGCATCAAGATAGAGAAAGCGCTCATCCCAGTCGCTTTCATCGACACGCCAATCGTTGCGGTACTGGCCCTGATCGAGGAACGAGGCTGTGGCGCGCAGCAGGTAATCGGTAGTGGTGTGGCCGTCCTGACGATGATCGTCGAGCTGATCCGAGAATTTATGCGGGTTGATCATCTGCCCGAGGCTCAGGCCATGGTTGTCCTGGTCATCGAACTGGCTCTGCTTGTAGATTTCGGCATAGAGGTTGATGTTCTGCGTGCCCCACGGTTTGTAGCGCAGGCCGACACCCGCTGCGGCGGACTCGGCGTAGCTGGAGCGACTCTGACCACCGAGCAAAACCCGCCCGTAGACCGACAGCGTGCTTCCCGCGCGGCTGGGTTCTTCACCCAGTGCGTGGTCCCACATCGCCACTTGCACGTTCTGTGAACTGGCGCTGCGGCGTGAGCCCTTGGTGTTGTCGTCACGCAGGAAATCGTTGGTCGAAACACCGGCAGGCGACCAGGTGCTGGCGAGGGTGAAACTGTCACGCCGTGAGAGCGTTTCGTGGGCGCGACGCTGGCGATAGCGCCGGGCTTCCATGCTGCCATCTTCATCGTCGGCGGCTACCGGGTTTTGTTCCAGATCGATTATTCGGCGCAATTCCTTGCGCGCCGAGGCGCTGTCCTCGACTTCGTCATAGCGCCAGGCCAAAGTTTCGCCGAGACGATAATCCTCGGGGAAATCCCGGGTCGCCTGCTGCAGGTACGGAATCGCCCGGGCGCGTTCTTCGCGAGTCGGCGCGCCGGACAGGCGCATGCCGTAATCGGCGCGGTAACGCGGGTTGTTCGGATCGCGACGCACCGCTTCCGTCAGCCAGGCATTGCTTTGCGGCATGTCGCCAGCCTTTTGTGCAGTGACGGAAGCGGCATAGAAATGCCCGGCATCCGGCGCTTGCTGCAAGGCCTGACGTTGGCGCTGCAACGCCTGGGCGTGGTCGCCACGGGCATCGGCAATCGCTGCGCCGAGTGCCCATTCATTGGCGCCGCGGGTTGTGCTTTGCTGCCAGTAACCCTCGGCAGTCTGGCTATCACCGGCATTCAGCGCACTGCGGCTGGCGGTCAAACGTGCGTTGTCGCTGAGTTCGGCGGCGGGAATGCTGCGCCAGATCGCCAAGGCACCAGCGGAGTCACCTGCGGCCTCCAGCGCATAGGCCAGTGGCAGACGGCTGCCGCGGTCGCCGAGTTTTTCTGCCTGTTGGTAATAAACCACCGCTTCACCGGGGCGGTCCGGCATTGCACAGCGGCCGAGCGCACGATAATCGCCGGCGGCCTGCGGGTGGCTGCCAATTGCTTGCTGCACGGCATCGCACTGACCGTTTTCCGCCAGTTGCGCAAGCAGTTGACCACGGCTGGCGCCGTCGATCTGGCTGATCAGCGATGCCATCCGTCGCTGTTGTGCGGGCGTGGTGTCTTTGGATGACGCATAGATTCCGGCCAGACGCTGCAGGGCGGTGCCCGGCAGACGACCACCGAAGCGGTCATAGGCGTTTTCCAGCAGCTCCTGCGCGTGGGCACGATCACCGCTGCTGAGAGCGAGGAAACTGGCCTGATTCAGCGAAGCCGGATCGCCGGTCTGACGGTAGTGGTATTCCCACAGCGTTTGTTCTTCGGTACGGCGACCCATGGACTGGGCCAGTTGCGCGCGACGCTTGACCACCGCTGGAGTCTGCTCCTGCCCCGCAAGCCAGACCATTACTTTGCTGCTCTGCCCCTGTTCCTGCCAGACATCGAGCAGTTGTGCCTGTCGCCGGTTTTCCCATGGCTGCGGCAAGGTCGTGCTTTGCAACAGATCGGTGGCTTGCAGGCGCTGGGCGAGCACCAGCCATGCTTGGGGATCATCGGTTGGCTGGCAACGCCGCAGCTGCGTCAGCGCTGCTTCAGGATCGTGACGCGACAGCCAGTCGACGGTTTCCAGGCAGGGGCGCTGCAGGTCGTTGCTCAGGCGCTGGACTGTAGGCACATCGTCGGTCTGCCGGGCCAGTTCCCAAAGCCGCTGGCGTTGTGTCGGATCCGCCAAATCCGCAGCGGGCAATGACTGCAACCAGCGCTGAGCCTGTTGATCGTGGCCCATGGCAATGGCGCGATCGACCATCGCCAGACGTACCTTGCGCGCGGCGTCAGGGCTTGGTGCCTGTTGCAGCAGTTGCTGCAACGGTTTTTCGTCCAGACGCTGCACGTAAGCGTTGGCCAGACGTTGCCAGCCTTCGGCATCCAGTTGTTTGCGTGCCGCGAGGGGGGCCAACTGATCGATGGTGCCACTCCAGTCACGTAGTTGTTCGGACCAGTTGGCGCGGGCCAGGCGCAGGATGTTGTCATCGCCCCTGGGCGCCAGTTGCGCCAGCCAGTCGTGGGCCTTGGCCGCGCCGCCGAATTTGGCCAGGCTCAAACTGTAGGCCTGCCACAGACGCACACGGTCGTTTAGATCGCTGGTCGCCATCCATTGCTCGACCTGGGTGCTGCTCGGCGGATCCTGTTCGATCCAGGTCAGGCGCAGGTCGAGAGTGGCTGCGCTGTCGCGTTCCGGCAACGCTTCGACGGCGTCCTTGTAACGGCGTTGTTTGGCCAGGGCGTCCACCAGCAGCGCCCGAGCTTCATCATTTTTTGGAACCTTCTCCAGCAGGTGGCGCATCAGGCGTTCGACTTCTTTCCAGTTGCCTTTCTTCGCTTCCCGATAGCTGCGGTCCATGTAGGGATAGCTGCGAAACTGTTCGAAATCGCTCAGCGGCGCGGCTTGCAGCGGGTAGGCGCTGCTCAGGCCGAGCAGCAGGCTGCCCATCAATAAAGTGTGACGATGTACTGGTTTCATGCGACCTCCCGGACGATGCGGTAAGCCGCTTGTTGCTCACTGGCCTGATCGGCCAGGGCTTGCTGGAGAACTTCCTGAGTGATCATGCCGCGGGAAATCAGGTGTTCACCGAGGGACATGTTTTCCGCATCGAAATCGATCAGCGCTTGATTGAACAGGGTCGGCGGAACCATGCCGCGCACCTGCAGCAGGTTGCCGAGCAGTACCTGATGGCGACTGACGCGTTCCAGCAGATCTTCATCGTCCTGATGGCGCTCAAGCACTTGCAGCATATGACGCACTTCCTCACTTTGCCGGGGGCTGGCGTACCAGTAACGAATTCCCAGCGTCACGCGGCCCTGCGGTGCCAGTCGGCAGCGCACCGGGCGTTTCAATTGACGGCTGATCGCACCGAGCGATACCTGACTGACCGGGCCTTCGGAGGCCAGCACCAGAGTGTCGCCTTCCTCGGCGACCGGCAGTACGCCGTAGTGCGAAGCGACCCTGCGTGGCACGGCGTCGATCAGGCGCTGGTCGAGCTTGAAGGGATTGAGCGGTGCCCATTCCAGTTCCAGCTGCTCGGCGAGTTCCTGTACCAGTTGGGTGCTGTTGATGTACTCACGCAACAGCAGCTCGCGACCCAGACGCCGACGCACCGGGCTGGTGATCGCCGCTTCCAGTTGTTCCTCCGTGAGCAGGCCTTTTTCCACCAGACGATGACCCAGCGGCGTGCGTTGCGCCTTGGTCAATGCCGGGAATTCGTGGGTGGTCTTGTCCCACGCCACGCGTCGCGAGTCGCCCATCGCCATGACCTGACGCAGGGCCCGCACGTTGGCGAAGAAGTTGACGAAGTTGCTCCACATCATTCGTGGCGCCGAGAGCAGGCCTTCGACCAGCCCGTAATAGCGGGTGACGAACCAGCCACGCTGGAACAGGCGATTGAGCAGCATGAAGCCGTTGAGCCAAAGCAATGCCGAGAGCAGCGAACTGTCGGAGAGAATCGATGGATAACGCCACGATTCGGGGGAAATCACGGTGATCAGCCACATCGCGATCAGGACCACGAACAGCAGGTTGACCAGAAAACTCAACATATAGGCGATCAGGCCGCGACGGTCTCGCCACAGGAAGTAGTTGAGCAGGCCCTTGCGGCTCCAGCCGAGGTTCTTGGTGCCCTGGAACACGATGCCGACGATCCAGCGCGACTTTTGCCGGATCGCGTGTTGCAGATCGCGGGGAAAGTGCTCGCGCACGCAGATCACCTGGGAGAATTCGCGGTTCATGCCGAACACCCACGGTTGCTCAAGTGCCAGCTTCGGATCGCTGACCGAGTAACGGGCAAAAATGCACTTCATGCCTTTCTGCTTGAGGCGGAAGCCGATGTCGTAATCCTCGGTGAGACTCTGTACATCGAACGCGATACCGTCACCGTCTTCGAGCAGGGCGCTGATGGCTTTTCGACTGAAGCAAGTGCCGACCCCGGCGCTGGGTACCTGACCGGTCAGGGCTTCACGGACGATGACGTCCTTGCCGTGGTTCTCGGCGAATTCGTCGACATAGTGTCCGGCGGTAAAACCTTTCCACTCAGGCGCGTAGGGGTAGACCGGAATCTGGATCAGATCCTTGTTTGGCAGCAGGTAGTTGAAGAGGCGCAATTCCATCGGCGAAATCACGTCTTCGGCGTCATGCAGGATGAACCCGGCGAACTGGATTTTTGCCTCGCTTTCAAAACGCAGGATCGCGTCGATGATGTTGTTCAGGCAATCGGCCTTGCTGGTCGGGCCGGGGCGGGCGCAGACCACTTTGTGCACGTTGGGATAGTGCTGGCAGACCGCGTCGACGTCGGCCTGGGTTTCGGCGTCGTTGGGGTAGGTGCCGACGAAAATCTGATAGTTTTCGTAATCGATGGTCGAGGCGGCCAGGCGCGCCATTTCGCCGACGACACCGACTTCGTTCCACGCCGGCACCATGATTGCCAGCGGTTTTTCGGGGATGGTGTAGAGACGTTGTTCGTCTGCCCGCTCGAATTTTTCGTAGATCCGCCAGCGCCGGATCAGCTTGCGAAACCAGTAGACAAGGTCGATGAACAGGTCATCCAGACCAAGGATGAACATCAACAGGGCGAGGGCGATCGCCACATATTTAAGACCAAACAGCACATACGCAAAGAAGTCGACCCAACCCAGACTCATACGTCGCTACCCACCGCCGAGCGAGCACTCAACCAGGCATGAAGGCGAGTGGCAATGAGTTCGCTGGCGTGGCCGTCGCCGTACGGGAAGTGCACGCGGCTCATGCGGGTGTAGGTGTCCTGGTCGTCCAGCAACTGGCTGGCCTCTTTGACGATGCGGGACTTGTCGGTCCCCACCAGCAGCATGGTGCCGCTTTCCAGCACGGATGGCCGTTCGGTCACATCGCGCAGCACCAGTAGCGGTTTGCCGATGGCCGGGGCTTCCTCCTGCACGCCGCCGGAATCGGTGAGGATGAAATGCGCACGGCCCATCAGCCACACGAAGTTCGGGTAGTCCTGCGGGGCGATCAGATAGATGTTGGGTTTGTCCGAGAGCGTGCCGTACACCACTTCCTGCACCAGCGGGTTGAGGTGCACCGGGTAAACGAACTGAACGTCGGGATAACGCTCGGCCAGTTCTGCCAATGCCTGGCAGATATTGCGGAAACCATCGCCGATGTTTTCCCGGCGATGGCTGGTGATCAGGATCATCCGGCGCTGATCATCGAGGACAGCCAACGGCGAGTCGGCGGCTGGATGCCAGTTGGTTTGCTGCTGGTGATCGCGCATCCACAGCAAGGCATCGATCACGGTATTGCCGGTGATTTCGATGTTGTCCTCGGGCACACCTTCGCGAAGCAGGTTGGCGGCGGTCTTGGAGGTGGGCGGGAAATGCAGGTCGGCAATCACGCCGGTCAAGCGTCGATTCGCCTCTTCAGGCCATGGTGCGCGCAGGTTGCCGGTGCGTAAGCCTGCTTCGACGTGGCCGATGGGTAGCTGACGATTGAACGCAGCGAGGGCGGCGATGAAGCTGGTGGTGGTGTCGCCGTGTACCAGCACGATGTCCGGCTTGACGCGTTCGTAGGCTTGATCGAGTTGTCCGAGCAGGTTCTGCGAGAGACCGTTGATGGTCTGACCCTGGGTCATCACCTGCAGGTCTTCGTCGAGCGTCAGTTCAAAGGCGTCGAGCACCTGGGCGAGCATCTCGCGGTGCTGGCCGGTGGAGCAGATGTTCAGTTGGATGTCGGGCCACTGGCGCAGAACCCTGGCCAGGGGGGCCATTTTGATGGCCTCCGGACGAGTACCGAAAACCATCATGACTTTGAAAGACATTGATCCCTCCTGGGACATGGCAACGCCGGGCTAAATCACCTGACGCCTGTGTTCGCTTGCCGAGAAATAAAAGAAAAGCAGCCGGAATGGAGCTTGTCCAATCCGGCCCGAGGCTTGTCTGTTACCGATAATTTGGAACGAAAGTGCCATCGGTTGATGGCTCTTAGGTGGCACTTTCAGGAAAAGTTCCATCGATGTGCGCGGGGGACGGTGCAGAGCGTGCGCAAGGTGCGCCGCAGCCAGGCCAGATCATGCCGGGGTGGGCGGATGACAGCTGGCGCTTTGGTTTTGCCGACGTGCCGGGCGAAATCTTCACTTAATGTTTCTTCAGTGCCGATGCCCTTGAGCTTCTTCATGAGTTTGCCGTTCTTGTAGAACAGCACGGTCGGCGTGCCGGTGACCAGCGGATGGCGCGGCGCTTCGCTGGTATTGAGCATGTAAATGTTCGCCCGAAGCCGATACGGCTCGGCCACCTCACGAAACACCGGCCCGGCCCATTCGCAGGCAGGACAGTATTCGTTGGCGAAGTACAGGATCACCGGACGCCAGGTTTTCAGGGCTTTGCGGTAGACAGGCGACAAAGCGGAGAGGGGTACATTCAGGCTCACGATTAGCTCCTTTTCTCGCTTCATCGACGACGCGATCGAGAGATTGAAAAAGCGAGTCATCATTGGCGATGACCCGCTCATCAACTTGAAACGTTGTGTCAGCTCAATTTGGAAAGCGTTACATCACCGAAATACGAGCCAGGCTTGCCGTTTTCTCCATCGTTGGCTTCCAGTTTGACTACGAACTTGATAGTCGCGTTATTGGCCTTAAACTTCTTGGAAAGAACTTCCCAGCTTTGCCCGCCCCCGACATTAAGTGAAACTGGCTCACCCGTCGGGTGAGCCTGCACCGTGATACGACCCGCTGCCCCCGGGTTGGTCTTCATCCGCGCGGATAACATGAATGTCCCACCATCACCGTCTGGCGTGGGCACCTCCTGACTGATAAATGCAGGAGAAGCAATAACGCAATCGCCGTTTTCATAATGAACTTTGTCCGCCTCGGACGCGCTCCAATGAGCACCTTGCTGGGAAAAGTCACCGTTTTTAATCAAATTAGCCATTTCACTCATCCTTGTTCGGTTATTGATGTTTCTGCTGAGCAGAGACTTCAGTAGGCCTCCGGGATCCGTTGGAAACAACTGTCAACTCTGACAGGTCGAGGTTGAAATCCGACAAACGGCAATTCGAAAAAAGAGACCTTGCGAAAGCTCTCCGTGCATCGAATACGCACATCGCTGCACTTGAATGTGACGTTACTACCCACACGATCGCTGAATTGTCCAAAAGCGGCGCCTCTGCGTGCCAGATGTCTCGTTAGCTAACCAGCTGAATAACTTGAAGTTCCACATACGGGCGATTTCGTCCGCGAGCTGTGGCACACTTTCTGCTGTTTATTCCGTAGTAACAAACCGTGTTCCGGTATAGCGGAATAAACATCATCCTGGAGTGCTTGCCATGCATCGCCGTCCTTCGTTGTTCAAAGCGTGTGTTTTTGTTCTTGCGGCTTCGTCCGCTGTCATGGGCATGGCCCAGGCAGCCGACAGCAAGCTCGACAGTGTTCTGGCCCGTGGCAAGTTGATTGTCGGCACCGGCAGCACCAATGCGCCGTGGCACTTTCAAGGTGCGGACGGCAAGTTGCAGGGCTTTGATATCGACATCGCCAGGATGGTGGCCAAGGGCTTGTTCAATGATCCGAACAAGGTCGAGTTTGTGGTGCAGTCGTCCGATGCGCGAATTCCCAATCTGCTGACCGACAAGGTCGACATGAGCTGCCAGTTCATCACCGTTACCGCGAGCCGCGCGCAGCAAGTGGCATTCACCCTGCCGTACTACCGCGAAGGTGTCGGTCTGCTGCTGCCGGCCAACAGCAAATACAAGGAAATCGAAGACCTGCAGGCTGCCGGTGATAGCGTTACCGTGGCTGTGCTGCAAAACGTCTATGCCGAAGAACTGGTGCATCAGGCACTGCCCAAGGCCAAGGTTGATCAGTACGACAGTGTCGACCTGATGTATCAGGCGGTGAACTCCGGTCGCGCCGATGCGGCAGCCACCGACCAGTCTTCGGTCAAATACCTGATGGTGCAGAACCCGGGCCGCTACCGCAGCCCGACCTACGCGTGGAGCCCGCAGACCTACGCTTGCGCCGTCAAACGTGGCGATCAGGACTGGCTGAATTTCGTTAACACCGTGCTGCACGAAGCCATGACCGGCGTCGAGTTCCCGACTTACGCAGCATCCTTCAAGCAATGGTTCGGTGTGGATCTGCCGTCGCCGGCCATCGGTTTCCCAGTCGAATTCAAATGACCCCGTGAGAGCGGGGCGCCTCAATCGCCCCGCTCAAGGTACTGCTGACCATGAACTATCAGTTGAACTTTGCCGCCGTGTGGCGCGATTTCGACACCTTGCTGGCGGGGCTCGGTCTGGGCCTTGAACTGGCGCTGGTGTCGATCGCCATCGGCTGCGTGATCGGCCTGCTGATGGCGTTTGCCTTGCTGTCGAAGCATCGCGCCTTGCGGGTGCTGGCCTCGGTGTACGTCACGGTGGTGCGTAACACGCCGATTCTGGTGTTGATTCTGTTGATCTACTTTGCCTTGCCGAGCCTGGGGATCCGCCTGGACAAGATCCCGTCGTTCATCATCACCTTGTCGCTGTATGCGGGCGCCTATCTGACCGAAGTGTTCCGTGGCGGCTTGCTGAGCATCCCCAAAGGCCAGCGCGAGGCGGGGCTGGCAATCGGTCTCGGTGAATGGCAGGTCAAGGCCTACGTCACGGTGCCGGTCATGCTGCGCAACGTGTTGCCGGCGCTCTCGAACAACTTTATCTCGCTGTTCAAGGACACCTCGCTGGCCGCCGCGATTGCGGTGCCGGAGCTGACCTATTACGCGCGCAAGATCAACGTCGAGAGCTACCGGGTGATCGAAACCTGGCTGGTGACCACGGCGTTGTATGTCGCGGCCTGTTACCTCATTGCCATGCTGCTGCGCTACCTCGAGCAGCGTCTGGCGATTCGCCGATAGGAGGCTGCGATGTACGAATCTCCCAGTTGGTTGCATGAATTATGGGTGGCACGCGAGACGTTGCTGCAAGGGTTCCTGACCAGTGTGCAGGTGTCGGCGCTGGCGATTCTGTTCGGCACGCTGCTCGGAGTTGTCACCGGTCTGGTGCTGACCTACGGCAAGTTCTGGATGCGCGCGCCGTTCCGCTTTTACGTCGACCTGATTCGCGGCACGCCGGTGTTTGTGCTGGTGCTGGCCTGCTTCTATATGGCGCCAGCGCTGGGCTGGCAGATCAGCGCGTTTCAGGCGGGTGCGTTGGGCCTGACGCTGTTTTGCGGCTCGCACGTTGCCGAGATTGTGCGCGGCGCCTTGCAGGCCTTGCCACGCGGGCAGATGGAAGCGAGCAAGGCGATCGGCCTGACGTTTTATCAGTCCCTCGGTTACGTGCTGTTGCCCCAGGCGTTGCGGCAGATCCTGCCGACCTGGGTCAACTCGTCCACCGAAATCGTCAAGGCCTCGACCCTGCTCTCGGTGATCGGCGTCGCCGAATTGTTGCTCAGCACCCAACAGATCATCGCCAGGACCTTCATGACTCTGGAGTTCTACCTGTTCGCCGGTTTTCTGTTCTTCGTCATCAACTACGGCATCGAATTACTCGGCCGGCACATTGAAAAGCGGGTGGCCCTGCCATGACTCAAGCTCAAGTTTCCAAGGTTCAGAACGGTCAGCCGCTGCTGGACATCCGTGGCCTGCACAAGCAGTACGGTGCGGTCGAAGTGCTCAAGGGTGTCGATCTGAGCATGCAGCGCGGCAACGTCGTAACGCTGATCGGCTCCAGCGGTTCGGGCAAGACCACGTTGCTGCGCTGCGTGAACATGCTCGAAGAGTTCCAGGGCGGGCAGATCCTGCTCGACGGCGAGTCCATCGGCTATGACGAGGTCGGTGGCAAACGCGTGCGTCACGCGGAAAAAGTCATCGCCCGCCATCGCGCGATGACCGGCATGGCCTTCCAGCAATTCAACCTGTTCCCGCACCTGACCGCGTTGCAGAACGTCACCCTCGGTCTGCTCAAGGTCAAGAAAATGCACAAGGACCAAGCCGTGGTGCTGGCCGAAAAATGGCTGGAGCGGGTCGGCCTGCTGGAACGGCGCAATCACTTTCCCGGACAGTTGTCCGGCGGTCAGCAACAGCGCGTGGCGATTGCCCGGGCGATTGCGATGAACCCCAGCCTGATGCTGTTCGACGAAGTCACCTCGGCCCTCGATCCGGAGCTGGTCGGTGAAGTGTTGAACGTGATCAAGGGCCTGGCCGAAGACGGCATGACCATGTTGCTGGTGACCCACGAAATGCGTTTCGCCTTCGAGGTCTCGGACAAGATCGTTTTCATGAATCAGGGGCGGATCGAAGAGCAGGGGCCTCCCAAGGAACTGTTCGAACGCCCGCAATCGCCGCGTCTGGCCGAGTTTCTCAAGAGCACGCGGTTCTAATTTTTTGTTTTGTCATCAGGAGAAGTACCCATGAGCATTACTCGATACGGCACCGGCAGCACCGCCGCTGGCGGTCAGCCACGTCCCTTCGCGCGCGCCGTAGAGGCGGATGGCTGGCTGCACGTGTCCGGCCAGGTGCCGGCGGTGGATGGCGAGATCATCGTTGGCGGCATCGTCGAGCAGACCCACCAGACCATGAAGAACCTGATCGCGATTCTCGAAGAGGCTGGTTATGGCCTGGAGGATGTGGTGCGTGCCGGCGTATGGCTGGACGATCCGCGGGATTTCAGCAGTTTCAACAAGGTCTTCGGCGAGTACTTCAAACCTGAACACGCCCCGGCGCGGGCCTGTGTGCAGGCGAGCATGATGGTCGATTGCAAGGTCGAGATCGATTGCATCGCGTACAAGAAGAAACCCTGAACCGAGGTGCCCCTATCGCGAGCAGGCTCACTCCTACAGAAGGACGCGCTTCCACTGTAGGAGTGAGCCTGCTCGCGATGGCGATCTAACCGTCGACGCTGCACTCTCGGTACACTCCCGGCACTTTCATTGGGAACTGAAGACATGACCGAAGACACCACCAAACGCCGGGCCCGTGGTCTGGACCGGGCGTTCGATATCCTCGATTTCCTCAAGGAGATCGGCCAGCCGTTGCGTCCGAACGACATCGCCAACGGTATCGGCAGCCCGAAATCCACGGTCTACGAACTGGTGGCGTCACTGCTGGAACGACGGATTCTGGAGCCGGTGGGCAAGGACGGTCACGTCTATCTGGGGCGCCAGTTGTACTTCCTCGGGCAGGCGCACCTGCGCCATTTCGACCTCAGTCGCGAAGCCGATCACGCCTTGCAGGAGATCGTCAGCCAGACCCGGGAAACCGCGCAGATGTGCCTGCTCAACGGGCGCAAATACACCGTGGCACTGATGAAGGAAGGCGAGCGGCATTTCCGCATTTCTTCCGACATTGGCGAAAATGCACCAATCCCGTGGACGGCTTCAGGACGCCTGTTGCTCGCGCATCTGAGCGACCAGCAAATCATCGACCTGATCGACGAAGACGATTACATCCTGCCCGACGGCGAACGCCTGCCGCTGGAGCGCTTTCTGGCGGAGATCCGCCAGGCCGGCATCGACGGCTTCTTCTCCTTCGACAGCGTTGCCGACACCTTTACCCATTGCTTTGCCGCTCCGGTCAAAGACCCGAGCGGCGTGGCCATCTGCACCCTGTGCATCGTCGCCCCACGGGCCGATGCGAAGAACAATTACGACGACTATCGCCGGGTGCTGATCGAGAGCGCGAACAGCCTCGCCCGGCGCATCAACGAATAACCGCGGCTGCCTGCGGCCGCGACTGAATGCGAGGAGTTTGACCATGACGACTGCCATCAATACCGCTGTGGAAAAGGGCGACGCTGCGATTGGCGCGCACCTTGTGCGTGACGTCAGCCTGCCGGCGCTGGTGCTGCACCGCGAGGCGCTGGAGCACAACATTCGCTGGATGCAGAAGTTCGTCAGCGACAGTGGCGCCGAACTCGCGCCCCACGGCAAGACCAGCATGACCCCGGCGCTGTTCCAGCGTCAGCTCGATGCCGGTGCGTGGGGCATCACCCTCGCCAGCGCCACCCAGACCCGCGCCGCTTACGCCCACGGTGTACGCCGGGTGCTGATGGCCAACCAACTGGTCGGCACGCCGAACATGGCATTGATTGCCGATCTGCTGGCCGATGCCGATTTCGATTTCTACTGCATGGTCGATCACCCGGACAACGTCGCCGATCTCGGCGCCTACTTCGCCTCGCGTGGAGTGAAGTTGAACGTGATGATCGAATACGGCGTGGTCGGTGGCCGTTGCGGTTGCCGCAGCGAGCAGGAAGTCATCGCGCTGGCTCAGGCGATCAACGCGCAACCGGCGCTGGCCCTGACCGGAATCGAAGGTTACGAAGGGGTGATCCACGGCGATCACGCGGTCAGCGGCATTCGCGAATTCGCCGCCTCGCTGGTGCGTCTGGCGGTGCAGTTGCAGGACAGCGGCGCGTTTGCCATCGCCAAGCCGATCATCACCGCCTCGGGTTCGGCGTGGTACGACCTGATTGCCGAGTCGTTCGAAACGCAGAACGCCGGCGGGCGCTTCCTGAGTGTGTTGCGTCCGGGCAGTTATGTGGCGCATGACCATGGCATCTATAAGGACGCGCAATGCTGCGTGCTGGATCGTCGCAGCGATCTGCACGAAGGGCTGCGTCCGGCGCTGGAGGTCTGGGCGCATGTACAGTCGATGCCGGAGCCGGGTTTTGCGGTGATCGCCCTCGGCAAGCGCGACGTGGCGTTCGATGCGGGCCTGCCGGTGCCGTTGCTGCGTTACAAGGCCGGTGTGTTGCCGGCGGTGGGCGACGATGTCGGCGCGTGCAAGGTGACGGCGGTGATGGACCAGCATGCGTTCATGAGCGTGGCAGCGGGGGTTGAGTTGCGGGTGGGCGACATCATTTCCTTCGGCACCTCGCACCCGTGTCTGACGTTCGACAAGTGGCGGGTGGGGTTGCTGGTGGATGAGCAGTTGGCGGTGGTCGAGAGCATGGAGACTTGTTTCTAAGGCTTGAGACCGAGTCGCGCCCATCGCGAGCAGGCTCACTCCTACAGGGGAACGCATTCCAATTGTAGGAGTGAGCCTGCTCGCGATGAGGGCCGCCCAAACACCGATGATTATCCCGAGACGCTACCCAATGACCAGCCTCAGCCCCCTGGGCCCGAATACCCCGCGCATCGCCCTGATCGGCGAGTGCATGATCGAACTCCAGCACCGTGCCGACGGCAGCCTGCAGCAAAGCTTCGGCGGCGATACCTTGAACACGGCGGTGTACCTGTCCCGCGCGCTCGGCGATAAAGCCCAGGTCGACTACGTCACCGCGCTCGGCGACGACAGCTTCAGCGATGCCATGTGCCAGAGCTGGACCGATGAAGGCATTGGTCTGGATCTCGTGCAGCGTCTGCCCGGTCGGTTGCCGGGCCTGTACTGCATCCAGACCGATGCCAATGGTGAACGGCGTTTCCTCTACTGGCGCAATGAGGCGGCGGTGCGCGACTGCTTCACCACTCCAGCGGCCGAGCCGATTCTGGCGACGCTGGCGGACTACGACGTGCTGTATTTCAGTGGCATCACCCTCGCGGTGTTAGGCGCGAAGGGCCGCGAACGCTTGATCCAGACCCTGATCGAAGCCCGGCAGCGCGATGCGCGGATCGTCTTCGACAACAACTATCGACCGCGGCTGTGGTCTTCACAGGAAGAGGCGCGGGCGGCCTATCGCAGCGTGTTGCCGCATGTCGATCTGGCGTTGCTGACCGTCGATGACGAACAGGCGCTGTTCCATTTTGCCGATTGCGACGCGGTGTTCGAGGCGTACGCGCAGATCGGCACGCCGGAAGTGGTGCTCAAGCGTGGTGCCGAGGCGTGCCTGATTCGTTGTGAGGGCGAGGCGTTCGAAGTGCCGGCGCAGAAGGTCGCCAAAGTTGTGGATACCACGGCGGCAGGGGATTCGTTCAGTGCGGCGTATCTGGCGAGGCGCTTGCTGGGAGGCAGTCCGGTCGAGGCGGCGGAGGCGGGGCATTGGCTGGCGAGTCGGGTGATTCAGGTGCCGGGGGCGTTGATTCCGAAAGAATGAGTGTTCTTGTGGCGAGGGAGCTTGCTCCCGCTCGACTGCGCAGCAGGCGCAAGCCTTATTGGGGCGGCTCCGCCACCCAGCGGGAGCAAGCTCCCTCGCCACAAACGCCCGAAAGCAAAGCCTTCAGTCGCGGAAAAACACCTGCACCAGGTGATAGCCGAACTTGCTCTTGATCGGCCCATGCACCGTGCGCAGCGGCTTTTTGAAGATCACCGCATCAATCGCGCCAACCATCTGCCCCGGCCGCACTTCACCCAGATCACCGCCGCGCTTGCCGGACGGGCAGGTCGAATATTTCTTCGCCAGCACATCGAACGCTTCGCCCTTGGCGATACGCTGTTTGAGCTGTTCGGCCTCTTCGGCGGTTTTCACCAGAATGTGGCGGGCTTGGGCTTTCATCGTGCGATACCTGTAACGGGGTGACGGCGGGGCGCGGGATTATGCCTCAAGTGACGGCGTTTGGTTGATCATCTCGCGGATCTTGTTCGCCAGCACTTCAATCGAAAACGGCTTGGCCACCATGTCCATGCCATCCTCGAGAAAGCCCTGACGCTCGGCGGCTTTCTGCGCATAACCGGTCATGAACAGCACTTTCAGGCCCGGGCGATGCTGGCGAGCGATTTCCGCCAGTTGCCTGCCATTCATTCCCGGCAGGCCGACGTCGGTCACCAGCAGATCCACCCGCAGCTCCGATTCCAGCAGCGGCAGGGCGGCGCTGGCGTCAGCGGCTTCGTGGGCGAGGTAGCCCAGCTCCTTGAGCAGATCGAGCACCAGCATGCGCACCGCCGGGTCATCTTCAACCACCACCACGGTTTCGCCACAGGTGGCGGTTGGCGCAGCGCTGGTTGGCTCCACCAGCGGATGTTCGGGCTCCAGCAGGTTCAGGCGCGGCAGGTACAAGCGCACGCAGGTGCCGTGATCCGGCAGGCTGTCGAGGCTGACATGGCCGCCCGATTGCTGAGCGAAACCATAAATCATCGACAGTCCCAGCCCGGTGCCCTGGCCGATCGGTTTGGTGGTGAAGAACGGATCGAACGCCTTGGCCCGTACCGACGGGGTCATGCCGGTGCCGTTGTCGCTGACCGCCAGCATCAGGTAGTCGCCGGCCTTGACCGGTTCGAGGGTGGTGATGTCGTTGCCGTCGAGGTAGACGTTGGCGGTTTCGATCAGCAGCTCGCCGCCATCGGGCATGGCGTCGCGGGCGTTGATCACCAGGTTGAGCAAAGCATTTTCCAGTTGACTGACGTCGGTACTGATCGGCCACACATCGTCGGCCAGCCGCAGCGTGAGTTCGATCGGGTCGCCTTTGGTGCGGCGGATCAAATCTTCCAGCGAATGAATCAGTTCATTGACGTTGAGGGTTTTGCGGTCCAGCGACTGCCGGCGCGAGAACGCCAGCAGGCGATGGGTCAGCGCCGCCGCACGGTTGGCCGACGACACCGCCGCCTCGGTGAAACGCCCGATTTCATGCGCGCGGCCGTCGGCGATGTAGCGTTGCATCAGATCGAGGCTGCCGATGATTCCGGTGAGCATGTTGTTGAAGTCGTGGGCGATACCGCCGGTGAGCTGACCGACCGCTTCCATTTTCTGCGCATGGCGCAATGCATCTTCGGCGCGCTCGCGTTCGAACATCTCGTTTTGCAGGCGCTGATTGGCCTGGGCCAGTTGTTCGGTGCGGGCGCTGACCCGTTCCTCGAGGGTTTCATTGAGATTGCGCAGCGCTTCTTCGGTCTTCTTCCGTTCGCTTTCGTCGATCACAAAAATGTAGAAACCGTTGACCGCGCCATCGGCACCGTGGCGCGGCAGGTAGTTCATCAGCGCGTGACGGCTGCTGCCGTCACGGTGCGGGGTGTAGAGGCTGAACGAACATGGTCGCCCAGCCAGCGCCTCGGCAATGTATGGCGCGCGCAGAAAGTAGGCCTCTTCGCCGATCACCTCGCGAATGGTGCGCCCATACAGTTCCTGCGGCGTGAGGCCGTACCAGTCCAGGTAGGCGGCGTTGTTCAGACGGAAGCGTTCTTCGTGGTCGACATAACTGATGAGGATCGGCATCGCGTTGATGATCAGCTGCAATTCCGTCTGGCTCTGACGCAGCGCCTGCTCGGTGTGCTTGCGTTCGGTCAGGTCCAGTGCGGCACCGAGGAAACGCACCGGTCGTCCATGGTGATCCTTGTAACAGCGGCCGCGGGCAAACACCCAGCGCAGTTCGCCGTCGGCTTTCAGCAGGCGATATTCCTCGGCGTACTCGGTGCCGTGGGTGATGCAATGCTTGATGCTGCGGGCGATCAAGGCGCGGTCTTCGGGATGCACGCCTTGCAGGTAGTCGCTGATCGGCAGCTGGCTGGCCTGCGCCGGATCGATGCCGTGCAACTGGGCGAAATGCGCGTCGGCGATGAAGCGGTCTTCGCCGATGTCCCAGTCCCAGGTGCCGACCGCATCGGTGGCCGCCAAGGCCAGTTGCAGGCGCTCTTCAGTGTCGCGCTGGGCCTTGAGGCTTTCTTCGGAACGGCGTTGCAGTTCGAGGGCGATGCGCCGGCGTTCGTTGGTCTCGATGGCCGTTACCAGAATCCCCGCCACTTGCGCATTTTCATCGCGGATCGGACTGTAGGTCAGGTCCAGCCAGAAGTCGGACTCTATGCCTTCGCGTTGCAGGGTAAATCGGCGTTCGCTGTAGGTGCGCACCTGGCCTTGTAGGACGGCTCGATAAATCGGGTCGGTAAAGTCCTGAAGTTCTGGCCATATCAGGTGTGCAGGCTGTCCGAAAGCGTGCGGATGCTTACTGCCGGCGAGCATCGCAAAGCCATTGTTGTAGATCTGCGTGAGCTGCGGCCCCCACAACAGCAGCATCGGCATCGGCGAGTGAATCACGATGTCCACCGCGGTGCGCAGGCTTTGCGGCCAGGTGCCAGAAGCGCCCAACGGAGTGCGGCTCCAGTCGGTACGGGCGATCAGGGCTTGGGCGTCATCGGGGGAGGGTGCTGCGTTCATCACATCTATCCTGAGCGTCGGTCAGTGCGTTGGCATCTACTATTCTTGCACTTGCGGTAGACGCTGTATGACCCGTCACGTCACGACAGCGGGTCATTTCTGTTCATTGAAAGCTTCGCGGGTGCTTTTTGCCATGGAAATCGATGCACTGTTGCTCCGTCTGTCGAGCCAGCACGGCTCTGACCTGTTCCTGTCCACGGGAGCGCCACCCAGTGCGCGCATCGATGGCGTGCTGACGCCGTTCAGCGAGCGGCCGTTCAAGCCCGGTGAGGTCGAGGCCATCGCCAACTCCTTGATGGACGCCGAGCAGCGGCGCGAGTTCGATCGGGATCTGGAAATGAACCTGGCGATTTCCCGCACCGGTATCGGGCGTTTTCGGGTGAACATCTTCAAGCAACGCAATGACGTGTCGATCGTGATCCGCAACGTCAAACTCGATATCCCGCGCTTCGAAGACCTCAAACTACCGCCGGTGCTGCTGGAAACGGTGATGCTCAAACAAGGGCTGATCCTGTTCGTCGGTGCCACCGACTCCGGCAAATCCACGTCGCTGGCCGCGCTGATCGATCACCGCAACCGCCACAGCAGCGGGCACATCATCACCATTGAAGACCCGGTGGAGTATATCCATCGACACCAGCGCTCGATCATCAATCAACGCGAAGTCGGCGTCGATACCCGCAGTTTCCATGCAGCGCTGAAAAACACTCTGCGTCAGGCCCCGGACGTGGTGCTGATCGGCGAAATCCGAGACCGCGAGACCATGGAACATGCGCTGACATTCGCCGACACCGGGCACCTGGTGCTGTCGACGTTACATGCGCACAACGCCAATCAGGCGCTGGACCGTATCGTCAATCTGTTCCCCGAAGAGCGCCGACCGCAGTTGCTGCACGCGCTGGGCAACAATCTCAAGGCGTTTGTCTCGCAACGGCTGGTGCGCACTTTGGACGGCCAGCGCCGGGCGGCGGTCGAAGTGATGCTCGGCACGCCCACCATCGCCGACCTGATCCGTCGCAACGAGTTGGGCGAACTCAAAGGCATCATGGAAAAGTCAGGCGAGGTCGGCATGCAGACCTTCGACGCGGCGCTTTACGGGCTGGTGGTGGAGGGCGTGATCAGCGAAGACGAAGCGCTCAAGCATGCGGATTCGCAGAACAACCTGCGCCTGCGCCTGAAACTGCATGCCGAGGCGGGTCCGGCACCCGCGCCCACTACATCAGGCGATTGGGGCCTGATGGATTAACACCCCACCCCTGTGGGAGCGGGCTTGCTCGCGAAAGCGGTGGGTCAGTCACATTGTTATCGACTGACAGATTGCCTTCGCGAGCAAGCCCGCTCCCACAAGGGGATGAGGGATCAGTCCGACAGCTCCGGGCGATTGCGCGGCCGCTGCCGGCGCCCATTACGTCAGGCGATTGGGGCCTGATGGATTAACACCCCCACCCCTGTGGGAGCGGGCTTGCTCGCGAAAGCGGTGGGTCAGTCACATTGTTATCGACTGACAGATTGCCTTCGCGAGCAAGCCCGCTCCCACAAGGGGATGGCGTGCTAATCCGACAGCTCCGGGCGATTGCGGAACTGCTCCAAGGCCTCGGGATTGGCCAGCGCATCGGTATTTTTCACCGGCTCACCGTGCACCACATTGCGCACCGCGAGTTCCACCACCTTGCCGCTGATGGTGCGCGGAATATCGGTCACCGCGACGATCTTCGCCGGCACATGGCGCGGTGTGGTGTTGGCGCGGATCACCTGGCGGATCTGCTGTTGCAGTTCGTCATCCAGCGCAACACCGTCCTGCAGGCGCACAAACAGCACCACCCGCACATCGTCCTGCCATTGCTGCCCGATCGCCACGCTGTCCAGCACCTGCGGGACTTTCTCGACCTGACGATAGATTTCCGCCGTGCCGATGCGCACGCCGCCGGGGTTGAGCACCGCGTCGGAGCGGCCATGGATCAGCATCCCGCCGTGCGGCAGTTGCTCGGCGTAATCACCTTGGGCCCAGACGCCCGGGAACAAGCTGAAATAGGATTTGCGCAGTTTTTCGCCGTCAGGGTCGTGCCACAGGCCGATGGGCATGGCCGGGAAGTGCCGGGTGCAGACCAGCTCGCCTTTTTCGCCGATCACGGCAACGCCGGCGTCGTTCCACACCTCAACCGCCATGCCCAGGCTCTTGCCCATGATTTCGCCTCGGCGTACCGCCGACAGCGGGTTGCCGTTGACGAAGCACGACACCACATCGGTGCCGCCCGACATCGACGCCAGGCACACATCGCGCTTGACGTCGCGGTAGACGAAGTCATAACTCTGCGGCGACAGCGCGGAACCGGTACAGAGCAAGGTCTTCAGGCTACTCAGATCATGGCTGTACGCAGGCTTCAAGCCGCTGCTTTCCAGTGTTGCGAGAAATTTCGGGCTGGTGCCGAACACGCTGATGCGCTCGTCGTCGATCAGGTCGAGCAAGCGCTCATGGCCCGGGTGAAACGGCGAGCCGTCATACAGCACCACCGCGCTGCCGACCGCGAGCGCCGAGACCAGCCAGTTCCACATCATCCAGCCGCAAGTGGTGTAGTAGAACAACCGATCACCGGGGCCGAGATCGACGTGCAGTCCGTGCTCCTTGGCATGCTGCAGCAGCACGCCGCCGGTGCTGTGCACGATGCATTTCGGTACGCCGGTGGTGCCACTGGAATACAGCACGTACAACGGATGATTGAACGGTACCGGGACAAAACGCGGTTCGCCGCCGGGTTGGTAAAAATCGTCCCACAACGTCACGTTGGCGTGGCTGTGGTATTCCTCGGCACGGGCCTGTTCGCGGGCATAGGGCACGATGATCAACTGCTGCAGCGACGGCAGTTGCGCGAGGATTTCGTTGACCTTGGTGGTCTGGTCGATGTCTTTGCCGGCGTAACGGTAGCCGGCGCAGGTGATCAACACCTTGGGTTCGATCTGGCCGAAACGGTCGATCACGCCGTGGGTGCCGAAGTCCGGCGACGAGCACGACCAGATCGCGCCGAGGCTGGTGGTCGCGAGCATCGCCACCAGGGTTTGCCAGGTGTTGGGCATGCACGCGGCCACCCGATCACCGAGGCCGATTCCGCAGGCCATCAGGCTGGCCTGAAAACCGGCGACTTGCTCGGCCAGTTCGGACCAGGTCAGTTGTTCGCGCTGGCCGTTTTCCGCCACGGCAATCACCGCGACTGCATCGTCACGACGGCGCAGCAGGTGCTCGGCAAAATTCAGGGTCGCACCGGGAAACCATTCGGCACTGGGCATTTGCGCGCCTTCACGCAGGACGGCGTCGGGCTGGGTGTGGAACCGGATGTCGAAAAAGTCGACGATCGCCTGCCAGAACGCCTCGCGCTGATCCACGCTCCAGCGGTGCAGGTCGGTGTAGCTGCTCAGGGCCAGACCATGACGCTGATTGATATCGCGGCGGAAATTGTCCATGCGCGATTGGGCGATACGCTCGGCATCGGGTTGCCAGAGGATGTCGGACATTGGTTTGCCTCTTGTTGTGTTGTTCAAGCACGCAGGCCAGGGTGCAGCACTTAATTCTGTGGCGAGGGAGCTTGCTCCCGATCGGCTGCGCAGCAGTCGTAAATTGTCGGGGGCGGCTTCGCCACCCAGCGGGAGCGAGCTCCCTCGCCACAGGGGGCCTGCGCTACCTATTGCGCCAACCACCCCCCATCAATATTCCACGCCGCCCCCCGCACCTGACTTCCAGCCTCGCTGCACAGAAACAACACCAATTCCCCCAGATGCTGCGGCGTGACGAACTCCAGCGACGGCTGCTTCTCCGCCAGCAGATCATGCTGCGCCTGCTGCGGGTCGACCCCTTTGGCAGCACGATCATCGATCTGTTTCTGCACCAGCGGCGTCAGCACCCAGCCCGGGCAGATCGCGTTGCAGGTGACATTGCTGGTGGCTGTCTCGAGGCCGACCACTTTGGTCAAACCAATCACCCCATGCTTGGCCGCAACATACGCGGCCTTGCCGGTCGAGCCGACCTGGCCATGCACCGAGGCAATGTTGACAATCCGCCCCCAGCCTTTGGCACGCATGCCCGGCAAGCTGAGGCGGGTGCTGTGGAACACCGATGACAGGTTGATCGCGATGATCGAGTCCCAGCGCTCTACCGGGAACTCCTCCACGGCGGCCACGTGCTGAATTCCGGCGTTGTTGACCAGAATGTCGACGCCGCCAAATTCACGCTCGGCGTAAGCGATCATCTCGGCGATCTGCGCCGGATCGCTGACATCGGCTGGGTGGTGACCGACCTTGCCGCCGAACTGGCCGACTTCGGCGATCACGCTCGACGCATCGCCAAAACCGTTGAGAATCAGATTGGCGCCGGCCTTGGCCAGGCTCAGGGCGATGCCCAGACCGATGCCGCTGGTGGAGCCGGTGACCAGTGCGGTCTTGCCCGAAAGAGTCGTCATGAATACCTCACACAATGCCAGTGGCGTAGAAAGTGCCGATCACTACGAAGACCGCCAGGGTCTTGATCAGCGTAATACAGAAAATGTCTTTATAGGCTTCGCGGTGGGTCAGGCCGGTAACCGCCAGCAGGGTGATCACCGCGCCGTTGTGCGGCAGAGTGTCCATGCCGCCGCTGGCCATCGCGGCCACGCGGTGCAGCACTTCCAGCGGAATGTTCGCCGCGTGCGCCGCCGCAATGAACTGCTCGGACATCGCCGCCAGCGCGATGCTCATGCCGCCCGACGCCGAACCGGTGATACCCGCCAGCAGGGTGACGGTAATCGCTTCGTTGACCAATGGATTGGGGATTTGCTTGAGCCAGTCGGCCAGCACCAGAAAGCCTGGCAACGAAGCGATTACCGCACCGAAGCCGTATTCCGAAGCGGTGTTCATCGCCGCCAGCAACGCACCGCTGACCGCACTTTTGCTGCCCTCGGCGAGTTTGCTGCGGATCGCCTTGAAGCCGAACACCAGCACCATCAGGATGCCGATCAGCAACGCCGCTTGCACCGCCCAGATCGCCGTGAGCTTGGCGATTTCCGTGGTCACCGGCGCGGCCATCCCCGGCAGCGCCAGGCTGTGGGTCTTGCCGTACCACTGCGGAATCCACTGGGTGAACAGCAGGTTCATGATGCCCACCGCCAGCAGTGGCGACAGGGCGATCCATGGATTCGGCAGCTGCAGATCTTCGGCCGTTTCCGGCTCGTTACGCAGTTCGGTGCCGTAGCCTTCACCCGCGCGCTGCGCCTTGTTGCGCTGGCGCTGCAGGAACAGCATGCCGGCGCAGAACACGAAGATCGTGCCGATCACCCCCAGCCACGGCGCGGCCCACGCGGTGGTGTTGAAGAAGGTGCTGGGGATGATGTTCTGGATCTGCGGAGTGCCGGGCAGGGCGTCCATGGTGAAGGAGAACGCGCCGAGGGCGATGGTCGCCGGAATCAGCCGCTTGGGAATGTTGCTCTGGCGGAACATCTCGGCGGCAAACGGATACACCGCAAACACCACCACGAACAGCGATACGCCGCCGTAGGTGAGCAGGGCGCAGACCAGCACGATCACCAGCATCGCCTGTCGGGTGCCGAGCAAGCCAATCGCCGCAGCCACGATCGAACGGGAGAACCCCGACAATTCGATCAACTTGCCGAACACGGCGCCGAGCAGGAATACCGGGAAATACAGTTTGATGAAGCCGACCATTTTCTCCATGAACACCCCGGTGAAGGCAGGGGCGACGGCGGATGGATCGGTGAGCAGGACAGCGCCGAGGGCGGCTATCGGGGCGAAGAGGATAACGCTGTAGCCACGGTAGGCGGCGAGCATCAGCAGCGCGAGGGCTGCCAAGGCAATGATCACACTCATGGTGTGTCTCCAGGGATTGTTATTTTTGTGGGTGAAGCGGGTGTGGGGAGGGCTTTAGCGAGATCTGTGCCAGATATTCAAATCATTGAAATGTAAGGGTTTTATAGGTTTCAGCGTGTTGAGAGTTGAAGGGTTGTCTCTTTCTGGAGATTTTTGTTGAGAGGGCTGACGCCTTCGCGAGCAAGCCCGCTCCCACATTTGGAATGCGTACCCCCCTGTGGGAGCGGGCTTGCTCGCGAAGCTCCTGCTGTTGTCTTTTTTTGGAGACTTAAGTCTCTTTATTGAGACTCGGCAATACCCAGAGCCAGCATCTTCTTGTACAGCGTCGAGCGTCCCAGCCCCAGTCGAGCCGCCGCCTCCGGCACTTTGCCCGCACATTGCGCGAGGGCAGACTGGATCAACTGCCGGTCAAACCGCTGCCGTGCCTCGGCGAATGTCTCCTCGGCCAACGGTTCCAGCGTCGAAACCGACGGACGCTCAACCGGGGTAAACGTGCCGATGGCTGCACGAATATCCTCTTCAGTGAGGATCAGGTCATCGCTGAGCAGCGCCGCGCGCTCCAGCACGTTGCGCAATTCACGAATGTTCCCCGGCCAAGCATGTTGTCCGAGCAGTTCCAACGCCGCGCGGCTGAGTTCATGCTGGCTACGCAACTCTTCAAGGATCGCTTCGCTGAGCGCCGGCAAATCGTCGAGACGCTCGCGCAGCGGCGGAACCTGGATCGGCAGCACGTTGAGGCGGTAATACAGATCGGCGCGGAACTCACCGCGCTTGATCGCGGCTTGCAGATCGGTCGAAGTCGCCGCGATCACTCGCACATCGCTCTGAATCACGTCGTTGGAGCCAACCGGTTCGAATTCCTTTTCCTGCAGCACCCGCAGCAGTTTGCTCTGCAGCGGCAACGGCATGTCACCGATCTCATCGAGAAACAACGTGCCGCCCTGCGCGATCTGCAACTTGCCGGTCCGACCCTTGCGGTCAGCGCCGGTAAACGCACCGGGCGCGGTGCCGAAAAACTCGGCTTCCAGCAGCGCTTCGGGAATCGCCGCACTGTTGATGCTGACGAAGGCTTTGTGCGCCCGGGGCGAAGCGCTGTGAATCGCCTGGGCCAGCAATTCCTTGCCGGTGCCGGTTTCGCCGAGCAGCAACACGGGTGAATCGGTGCTCGCACTGCGGCGGGCGCGGCGTTTGACTTCGAGGCTGGCGCTGCTGGTGCCGATGAAATGGGCGAAGTTGTATTTGGTCTGCCGCGCCCGCAGCAGCGAGCGGGTCGAGGCCAGTTCTTCCTGCATGCTCAGGTAGCGCTTGAGCATCGGTGACAGGCTGCGCAATTCGTCGAACAGGGCAAACCCGATGGCGCCGATCACCGCGCCGGCGTCGTCGTGGATCGGCAGACGCATCACCACCAGCGGCTCTTTCGGCGTGTCCTGCATGTCCAGCAGAATGGGGCGGCCGGTGCGCACCACTTCACGCAGCAGGCTACCGGGGATCACGCTTTCGCAGGGTTTGCCGATGGCTTTTTTCGCCGATTCAAGACCAAAACGCCGTGCATAGCGCTCGTTCATCCAGACGATGTTCGCGTCACGATCGACAATCACCGTGCCTTCGCTGGACTGCTCAATGATCTCGAACAGCGAGCGGATCGCCAGCGTGCGAACGCGTTGGTAGTCCTTGAGGCTTTCGGTGGTGTTCATGCGTGGGTTGATCCGGAGTTTGGGTTGTCTGTAAGGCCCTCTTCGCGAGCAAGCCCGCTCCCACAGGTTTCTCTGGGGTACCCAATATTTGGGTACAACCCGAATCCCTGTGGGAGCGGGCTTGCTCGCGAAGGCCGCGACTCGGTTTCAAGTCAAACAGTGATCATGCCTACCCCGGATGCGCCGCCGCCAACAGCTCCTTGGTGTAAGGATGCTGCGGCGAATCGAACACCTCATGGCTGGCACCGCGTTCAACCACTTTGCCGTCCTTGATCACGATCATGTCATGCGCCAGCGCCCGTACCACCGCCAGGTCGTGGCTGATGAACAGGTAGGTCAGGCCGTGTTTTTCCTGAAGGTCGCGGAGCAGGGCGACCACTTGTTTCTGCACGGTACGGTCAAGGGCCGAAGTCGGTTCGTCGAGCAGGATCAGCGCCGGTTTCAGCACCAGCGCCCGGGCGATGGCGATGCGCTGGCGCTGACCTCCGGAAAATTCGTGCGGGTAGCGATGACGACTCTCCGGGTCCAGGCCAACCTCCTTGAGCACGCGGATCACCTGTGCATCGCACTCTTCGGCGCTGGACTGGCAATGCACCTCCAGCCCTTCACTGATGATTTGCGCCACGGACATCCGTGGACTGAGACTGCCGAACGGGTCCTGAAACACCACCTGCATCTGCCGACGCCACGGCCGCAACTGCTTCTGATCGAGACCGTCGAGGGTCGCGCCCTGGAAGCGGATGCTGCCCTCGGAGTCGAGCAGCCGCAGAATCGCCTGGCCCAGGGTCGATTTACCCGAACCGGACTCGCCGACGATGCCCAGGGTTTTGCCGCGCTGGATATTCAGGCTGATGCCGTCCACCGCCCGCAAATATTGTTTGCGCTGGAACAGCCCGCCACCGACAACGAACTCGACCCGTAGATCATCCACCTCCAGCACGTTCTCGCGCTCGTCCCGGGGCAGGGCTTCGCCCTCCGGTTCGGCATTCAGCAGCACGCAGCTGTAAGGGTGCTTCGGTTCGGTAAACAGGGTTTCGCACGGCGCCTGCTCGACGATCTCGCCAGCCTTCATCACGCACACCCGTTGCGCGATGCTGCGCACCAGATTGAGGTCGTGACTGATCAGCAGCAGCGACATGCCCAGGCGTTGTTGCAAGGACTTGAGCAGCAGCAGGATCTTGCGCTGCACCGTCACATCCAGCGCCGTGGTCGGTTCATCGGCGATCAGCAGTTCCGGCTCGCAAGCCAGGGCCATGGCGATCATCACCCGTTGCCGCTGGCCGCCGGACAGTTGATGCGGATAGGCCTTGAGGCGTTCTTCGGGCTTTTGAATACCCACCAGTTCCAGCAGTTCAAGGATGCGCTGTTGCGCCGCTTTACCGCCCAGTCCTCGATGCACCAGCAGGGTTTCGCCGATCTGCTTTTCGATGGTGTGCAGCGGATTGAGCGAGGTCATCGGCTCCTGGAAGATCATCGCGATGCGGTTGCCACGCAGTTCACGCAAGACCTTGGGGTCGGCGCCGAGCAGTTCCTGACCGCGATAGCGAATGCTGCCGCTGGTTTGCGCATCGCCTTCGGGGAGCAATTGCAGGATCGAATGCGCGGTTACCGACTTGCCCGAGCCCGACTCGCCGACCAGGGCCAGGCACTCGCCGGGGCGGATGTCCAGGCACAGGTTGCGCACCGCCGGCTGGCCATGGAAGGCGACATTCAGGTCACGGATTTCGATCAGGTTATCAGTCATGGTCACACTTCAGGATCGAGGGTCGAACGCGTCACGTAACGCTTCGCCGATGAACACCAGTAAAGAAAGAATCAGCGCCAAAGTGAAAAACGCCGTCAGCCCGAGCCATGGCGCTTGCAGGTTTTGTTTGCCCTGACCGATCAGTTCGCCCAGCGAAGCACTGCCGGCGGGCATGCCGAAACCAAGGAAGTCGAGGGCGGTGAGAGTGGAAATCGCCCCGGTCAGAATGAACGGCAAGTAACTCAGCGTCGCGTTCATCGCATTGGGCAGGATGTGCCGGAAAATCACTTTGCGGTCAGTCAGGCCCAACGCGCGAGCCGCTTTGACATATTCCAGGTTACGTCCGCGCAGAAACTCCGCGCGCACCACATCCACCAGTGCCAGCCACGAAAACAGCGCCATGATCCCCAGCAGCCACCAGAAATTCGGCTCGACGAAACCGGACAGAATGATCAGCAGATACAGCACCGGCAATCCGCTCCAGACCTCCAGCACGCGTTGCCCGAGCAGATCGACCCAGCCGCCGTAATAACCTTGCAGAGCGCCGGCGGCGATGCCAATCAACGCGCTGATAGCGGTCAGCATCAGGGCAAACAGGATCGACACCCGGGCGCCGAAAATCACCCGCGCCAACACATCGCGCGCCTGATCGTCGGTGCCCAGCCAGTTGACCCTGGAGGGCGGGCTCGGCGCGGGTTGGTTGAGATCGTAGTTGGGGGTGTCCTCGCTGAACGGGATCGGCGGGAACAGCAGCCAGCCACCGTCCTTGCGGATCAGGTTCTGCACATACTCACTGCGGTAATCGGCCTGGAACGGCAGTTGCCCGCCAAACTCCTGCTCGGTGTAGCGCTTGAAAACCGGGAAGTAGAGTTGGTTTTGATAGCTGACGACCAGCGGTTTGTCGTTGGCGATCAGTTCACCACCAAGGCTGAGCAGGAACAGGCCGATAAACAGCCACAACGACCACCAGCCTCGGCGGTTTTTCTTGAATCGTGCAAAACGGCGACGGCCCAGAGGCGAGAGCTTGAACATCAGGCGTTCCTCGCGGCGAAGTCGATACGTGGGTCGACCAGGGTGTAGCACAAGTCGCCGATCAGTTTTATCAGCAGGCCGAACAGGGTGAAGATGAACAGCGAGCCGAACACCACCGGATAGTCCCGGGAAACCGCCGCTTCGTAGCTCATGCGGCCGAGGCCGTCGAGGGAAAAGATCACTTCGATCAGCAGCGAACCGGCAAAAAACACGCTGATAAACGCCTGCGGAATTCCCGAAACCACCAGCAGCATCGCGTTGCGGAACACGTGGCCGTAAAGCACACGGCGTTCGCTCAAGCCTTTGGCGCGTGCGGTGACCACATATTGTCGGGTGATTTCATTGAGGAACGAGTTCTTGGTGAGGATCGTCAGCGTGGCGAAACCACCGATGACCAGTGCCGTCACCGGCAACACCAGATGCCAGAAGTAATCGGCGATCTTGCCCAGGGTCGACAGCGATTCGAAGTTGTCGGAGACCAGCCCGCGCACCGGAAACCAGTTCAATGATGTGCCACCGGCAAACACCACGATCAGGAACATCGCGAACAGAAACGCCGGCATCGCGTAGCCAATGATGATCGCAGTGCTGCTCCAGATATCGAAATGGCTGCCGTGATGCACCGCCTTGCGGATGCCCAGCGGGATCGACACCAGATAGGTGATCAGCGTCGCCCACAGGCCGAGGGAAATGGTCACCGGCATTTTTTCCAGAATCAGGTCGGTGACCGTCGCGCCGCGGAAAAAGCTTTTGCCAAAATCCAGCTGCGCGTAGTTCTTGAGCATCAGCCACAGGCGTTCATGCGCCGGTTTGTCGAAACCGTACTGTTTTTCGATGTCCTTGATCAGTTGCGGATCGAGGCCACGGCTGGCACGCGAGGTGCTGCTCATGGTCTCGCTGGAACTGCCGCCGACACTGGCACCGCCGATCCCTTGCAGATGAGCGATGGCCTGTTCGACCGGGCCGCCGGGTGCCGCTTGAATGATCACGAAATTGACCAGCAGAATGATCACCAGCGTCGGAATGATCAGCAGCAGGCGCCGCAGAATGTATGCCCACATCAGTGCGGTCCTCCGGGTCTGCCACGGCCGATTTTTGCGGCGGTCATCTGCTGGTTGGTCAGCGGCGTACTGCTGATTTCCCACCAGCTCTCGATCGCTTCGTCATTGCTGGCCTGTATCGCCGGCATGCCGAAACGGTTCCACCACACGGTGGAGGTGCCCGGCGGGTAATAATTGGGAATCCAGTAGTAATTCCATTGCAACACCCGGTCCAAGGCGTGGGCGTAGTGCAGCATGTCGCTTTGGGTCGAGGCGCGGATCAGGCCATTGATCAAGGTGTCGACCGCCGGATTCTTCAGCACCATATAGTTGTTGGCGCCGGGGTCGTTGGCCGAAATCGAACCGAAGTAATTGAGCAACTCGCCACCCGGAGACGTGGTGACCGGGTAGCCGGTGACGATCATGTCGTAGTCGCGGCTCATCAGGCGATTGACGTATTGCGAGGAGTCGATACGGCGGATATTCAGGTCGATGCCGATCTGTTTCAGCGTGCGCTTGTAAGGCAGGAGCAGACGGTCCATGCCGTTCTGGCTGACCAGAAAGGTGAAACTTAACGGCTCGCCCTCGGCGTTGACCAATTGGTCGCCATCAGGTTTCCAGCCAGCCTGTTCCAGCAATTGCAGGGCTTGCAGTTGCTTGTCGCGGATCAAACCGCTGCCATCGGTTTTCGGCGCTTCGAAGACCTGGGTGAACACCTCTTCTGGAATTTGCCCGCGCAACGGTTCGAGGATTTTCAGCTCGGCGGCATCCGGCAACTCGCGGGCTGCCAGTGCGGAGTTGGAGAAGTAGCTCTGCTGGCGGATGTACATGTTGCGCATCATCTGCCGGTTGCTCCACTCGAAATCCCAGAGCATCGCCAGCGCCTGGCGTACCCGACGATCCTGAAACATCGGTTTCTGCAGGTTGAATACAAAGCCCTGGGCCGATTGCGGGGCTTCGGTGGCGAGGTGGGCTTTCTGCAAGCGGCCGTCACTCAGCGCGGGGCTGTCGTAGCCGATCGAATAGCCGGTCGCGGAAAACTCACGGTTGTAGTCATAGGCACCGCCGCGCAATACCTGACGGGCGACATCGGTGTCGCCGAAATACTCGATGCTGAAGTGATCGAAGTTATACAGGCCGCGACTGACCGGTAGATCCTTGCCCCACCAGTCGGGGTTGCGTTCAAAGGTGATGCTGCGTCCGGAGTCGACCTTGCCGACCCGATACGGGCCGCTGCCCAGTGGCGGTTCATAACCACCACCGCCGGCGAAGTCGCGGGTTTTCCACCAGTGCTCGGGGAATACCGGCAGGGTGGCGATGTCCAGCGGCAAGGTGCGGTTTTCACTGCTCTTGAAAACGAAACGCACGGTCAGCGGCGCTTCCACTTCCACGCCTTTGACGTCGGCGAACTGCGTGCGATAACGCAGGCTGCCCTGGGTCATCAACAGGTCATAGGTGTAACGCACGTCTTCGGCAGTGATCGGTTTGCCGTCAGCGAAGCGTGCCTTGGGATTGATGAAGAAACGCAGCGACAGGCCATCCTCCGAGCGCTCCATCTTTTGCGCCACCAGGCCGTAGACCGTGTAAGGCTCATCCATCGAGCGCTGGGCCAGAGGCGAGTACAGCATGCCGTCGATCTGGGTGACGCCGATGCCTTTGTCTATATAAGGCAGGATGTGATCGAAATGCCCGATCTCTATCGCCGAGCGGCGCATGGTGCCGCCCTTGGGGGCCTGCGGGTTGGTGTAGTCGAAATGGCTGAAACCGGCCGGGTATTTGGCGGGTTCGCCATAGACGGTCAAAGCGTGTTGCGGGGTGGCGTCCACACCAGTGGAGCCCAACAACAGGGCCACGGCAGTGAACAGCAAAGTCGGGAAAGCCAGTCGCATTGTCAGCCTTAAAGCCGGGTGATCGATAAGCGCAATTTGTACGCGAGCGGCGCGTCAGTCGCCAGCCGTATCCTGTAACCAAAACACAACGGCCCACCAAAAGGCGGGCCGTGGCACAGCAAACCGGACGCGGGATCAGTCCTGGCGGCTGGTGACTTCGAGCAGGTGATAACCGAACTGGGTCTTCACCGGGCCTTGCACGACGTTGATCGGCGCGCTGAAGACCACGGTGTCGAATTCCTTGACCATCTGGCCAGGACCGAACGAGCCCAGGTCGCCGCCCTGACGGCTGGACGGGCAGGTAGAGTTGGCCTTGGCGACTTCGGCGAAATCAGCACCGCCTTCGATCTGGGCCTTGAGTTCGTTGCACTTGTCTTCGCTGGAAACCAGGATGTGGCGGGCAGTGGCTTTAGCCATGGGGAAACTCTCCAATCTATTTCAGTAAAGTGTGGAGCCTACCGGATTCAGTAAGCGATTTCTCGGCAAAGTTCCACTCGGCTTATTGGCGTATGTCTACAGTTGTGCGGCTTTCAGGCGCAGAGCGTGCTCGACGTAGAGTTCGACGGGATCAGGGGCGGGGTTTAGTAAGCCGTCTGGTCGCCGCAGGGTAGCGAGGTGGTTGAAGGGGTAGTCGGAGCGGATGACCGAGCCCAAATGCGAGCTGTAGCGGCCCACGAAACCATCGTTCTGTCCGGCTTCCGCGACGAAATGGCCGGACAACGCCCGGCAGACGGCATTTACCGGATCAAGCGGCGCAAGCCATCCTTCCTGCAGCGTGCCGCTCCAGGAGTAGTAGTGAACGTCATTGACCCGTTCCGCGCCTTGGCCGCCCCAGGTAGAAGGCAGGCCTTGAGGATACTTCTTGTTGAATTGGCTGACCGCCTGTGTGGTCAGGGCGTTCAGCGCTGCCACGGCATTCTGCGGCAGGGTCGGTTGACCACTGAGTAGCGAGAGGAAATCAGCGAACCGGGTCGCCACTTGCTCTGCCACCTGCTCCGGCAGGCTCCCCGGAATCAGTGCCTGGCGCAACGTGTCCGCCAGTTCCGAACCGTGGTTGGGCCCACTGACCGACGTGACCGAGGCGACCTTGTGCGGTGCCACTGCTGCGGCGAAACGGCTGGCCAGCGCACCTTGGCTATGTCCAATCAGGTTGACCCTGGCGGCCCCGGTGCCCTGCAGGACCCGTTCAATCTGCAGCAGCAGTTGCTGGCCACGAACTTCGTTGTCATGGGCCGCGGAGAGTTGCGGGACAAACACTTGTCCACCTGCCTCCCTCAGTACTTGCTTGACATCATGAAAAAGCTCGAAACGGCCGATACGGTCAAACCCGAACAGGCCATGGACCAAAAGGATGGGGTAGCGGGTTGTCGCATTCCGTTGCATATTCCTGCCTCTTTTGCAGATGCTTGTCAGTGGTTGGTGCGTGCCACTGTAAAACAGGCCTACGGGTTGGCGATGTCTGAAAAATCCTCGGAGTGAAAGGGAATCTGGACTAAAAATGGTGCGAATTTTCGTTTCTGCTTGAGGGGCTAGTCGGAACATTTGGCAATCTTTTGCCGCGTATCGACAGATTCGTCGCTGTCTGCCTACGTCAGACGGTGTGTTTGCCTCGGGGGTGCGGGGCTTTGGGCTGACTTCGCCGATTCGCTGGATGAGGTTCAATGGATTTCGTTCGACGCTGCCTTGATGGCAGCGTTCTATCCAAGGAATGGAGCTGCGAATGTCTATCTACGAAGTCACTAGCGAGTCTTGTGCAATGCCGCCGGCAAACATTGTCCCCCTGTCGGTTGCCACCGAAGGAGGCGGCCATCTGAGCTTGAAGGTGGACGGTGAAAATTTCGAATTCAGCTATCGACCGGCGTCTGCACCCGCTTCATCGCCGGCCTTGGACCTGTCCGCCCCGACGGTCGAGGTGTTGGAGGGCGGGATGCTTGATCCTTCTCTGAGTCATGCATTCGTCAGGATTGCGCCTTACCCGGACATGATGTGCGGCGACAAACTGGTGCTGAGCTGGCGAGGTCTCGATGACGAAGGGTTGGCTTATAGCCATGAGGCCACCCGCTCGGTAAGTGAAGGCCAGGTGGGCGAGGAAATCGTCTTTGTCATAAAAGGTCTGCACATTGCGCCGCTGGAGCGCGGTTCGCTGGAGCTTTACTGGACGCTGCATAGCGTTGCACTGCCTCAGCCGGTGTCATCCCGTCGCCTGCAACTGGATGTGGGCGATCCAGAGCCTGAGCTGCTTGCACCGATCATTGAAGAAACAGTGGGCGGGACGCTCGATCCGTCCCGTGTTCCACAGGGTACAAGTGTCACTGTGCGCCCCTATGCCCGGATGGCGCCCGGCGACCGGATCAGCCTGTCCTGGCAAGGCGCGGAGGGAGCGCCGGCATTCAGTGATGTGTTGACCGTAGAGCCGTTTGCCGTTGGTGAAGCGCTGTCTTTCTGGATAAACGCCGATTGCATCGCAGCCCATTCCACACAAGAGGTGAGCGTCAGTTACCGGGTCGAATCAGCAGCGGCGCAGGTAAGGAAGTCTGCGAACTCGCGAATTCTGATCGCGCCGTTGATTCGAGGGGATCTCGCGGCGCCGCAGGTGCTGGAAGCGCAAGACGGTGAGCTGGAAGCGGCAGATGCGGTAGACGGGGTTACTGTGGTGATCGGCGATGCCCAGGCCGAGGAGGGAGAACTGGTGTACCTGAAATGCGATGGCGAGTATTTCAGTCATCGCGATGACCGGGACATCACTCGGGAGAACGCTGGGCAACCTTTGGTGTTCATCGTGCCGTACCGCTTCTGGCGCGAGCATCGGGAAACCGTGGTGCAGGTGTCGTATTCGGTGGAGCGACTGGATGATGCCAGTCAGGCTTCCGGCGTTGCCCGGGTCCGAGTACGGGCGTAACTCTGGATTGAGCGATGATCCGACCTTTGCGGGTTACTGATTCAACCCGCAAAGGCTGTTCTGAGCGTCAGGCTTTCAGTCGTTTGGCTGCGTTCGACAGCAACTGCTCCGTCGCGCCGAACCCCAGGCAACCATCGGTGACGGATATGCCATAACGCAGGGCGGGGCTCAAAGGCTGGCAGCCCTCGAACAGATGGGACTCGATCATCATGCCGATCAAGGAGCGATCACCTTGCAGCCGTTGCTCGAGTACCTCGTTGAACACGTCGGGCTGGCGCAGTGGATCCTTGCCGCTGTTGGCGTGGCTGCAATCGACCATGATTCGGCTCGGAATCTTCAAGCGATTCAGGTCGGCATGTACCCGGGCGACGCTTTCGCGATCGTAGTTCGGGCCTTGATGACCACCGCGCAGTACCAGATGAGTGTCGGGGTTGCCCGGTGTCTGAATGATCACCGGGTGCCCTTGGCTGTCGACGCCGAAGTGTCGATGTGGATGGGCTGCCGAACGCATGGCATCGACGGCTACGGTTACGCCACCGTCGGTACCGTTCTTGAAACCGACGGGCATGCTCAGGCCGCTGGCCATTTCCCGGTGGATCTGCGACTCGGTGGTGCGTGCGCCGATGGCAACCCAACTGAGCAGGTCGTCGAAGTAGCCGGCAGCCATTGGCTGCAGCAACTCGGTAGCGATAGGCAGTCCCAGACGGATCATTTCAAGCATCAATTCACGCGACAGGGTCAGGCCGGCGGCCATGTCATCGCTGCCGTCCAGGTGTGGGTCGTAGGCAAGACCTTTCCAGCCAACGGTGGTGCGTGGTTTTTCGACGTAGGCGCGCATCACCAGCAGCATTTCGTTGCTGACTTCATGGGCCAGGCGGGAAAGCTTTTCCGCGTATTCGAGTGCGGAGCGTGGATCGTGAATCGAGCAGGGGCCGACGACGACCAGCAGGCGATGGTCTTCGCCATTGAGAATCGCGCGGACCGCCTGGCGATGGGCTGCGACTTGCTGGGCGAGGGCATTGCTCAGGGGCAATTGCTGTTTGAGCTGCAACGAGCTGGGCAGACGCAGGGTCAGTGCTTCGTTGGCAGAGTTCAGGGTGGTCAGTGGCAGAGCAGAAACAGACGAGTTCATATTCGGAATTCCTGGGCTGGCGGCGGGTGCTTCCCGCTCACTCGGCCCTACTGGGGTGTTCGACAATTGGCCGGATTGGCTGCGTGTGTGTGCTTGCCACCTGTGGGTGACCGATCGGAGGCGGCAGGCTGTCCCGAGCGGAGGCTGCTAAATCGCCAGGCGGTAAAAGTGTCGTAACGGTAATAAGTGGCGTAGTTCATGTCGTGATTCCTCAAAGTGTCTGGTGTGTTGCTGAAAAAGTTATGGGCCTGAAAAAACAAAACCCCCGGTCGGGAGGCCGACCGGGGGTTGAGAATTCTCTGGTAGGCGACCCGTTTTTATGGGCGCCGTGTGGGTATCAGGCGCGCCAGTGGCTAAACCAATACCCAAAATAAAAGCTCGCTGGAGCGCAAACGTCATTCGCCCGGGCAGCCGCAACCGAGCGCAGGGCGCTAGCGGAACGAAGCTGTGAGAGGGCGTTGAACATGGTCTGTCTCCGATGAATGCGCCGAGCTTACTAGAGGCCCATATGCCTGAGCAATCAGAAATTGCTATTGCTCATTCAAGGCGTTACCTATCGCTTGAGTGCCACGGACGTTGTGACACACTGCGTGTTTTGCATCACTCAAGGGATGAATAATGTCGACGTTCACCATCGCTGCCGCCCAATCGTTTTCCGTTGCTGGTGATCTGGCGGCAAACATCACCCGTCATTTGCGTTTCATGGCCACGGCGGCGGAGCAGGGCGTCGAGCTGCTGGTGTTCCCGGAGTTGTCGTTGACAGGCTACGAAGGCCAGATTGCCGCAGACCTGGCAATCGATCCGCAGGATCCGGTGCTGCAACCCTTGCGCGATTGCGCTCGCGAGCTTGGGCTGAGCGCCGTCGTCGGCATGCCGATTCGCCAGAAGGGCAGTCCGCAGGTATTGATCGGCGCTCTGACGTTAGGCAAAGACGGCTCTCTAGAGGTTTACAGCAAACAGCATTTGCACAGCGGCGAAGAGCTTTTCTATGCCCCAGGGACTGGTGGTTCGACCTTGCGCATAGGTCGCGACACCGTCGCGCTCGCGGTCTGCGCTGATTTTTCCCACTCCAGCCACGCGGCAGCGGCCGCCGGTGCTGGCGCCGACCTGTACGCAGCAGGCGTGCTGATTGGCGAAAAAGGCTATGGCGTGGATAGCGCAATACTGCAGGGCTATGCCCAAAGCCACTCAATGGCGGTGCTGATGGCCAATCACGCCGGGCTAACAGGTGGATGGCAGTCGGCGGGGCGCAGCGCGGTCTGGTCTGAAAACGGGGCGCTGGTCATCGCCGCGCCAGGCCCAGGTGAACTCCTGGTGATCGCTCGACGTGATGCTGGCGAATGGATTGGGCGGACAGTCCCTGTGACGGTGGGGCAATGACCTACCATTTGCGTCGCGCTGAGCCGGATGATCGGGAATTTGCCCGCGAACTGACGTGCCGGAACATGCTGCGCTATTACATTGAGCACGATTTGCTGTGGCAGGACGAAGCGTTCGATGTTGCCTGGGATGGGCGGGACAACTGGCTGATCATTCTTGATGAAGTTCTCTTGGGTTTTTTCAGCCTCAGTCGGGATCGTCGGGCGCTGTACATCCGCGAGCTGCAAATAACCGAGGCCTTTCGCAGGCAGGGCGCAGGATCCTGGGCGATTGATCAGGTTATCGCCATGGCCCGCACCGAAGGACTTCCGGCGCTGCGTCTGACAGTATTCAAAAATAATCCGGCACAAAGCCTGTATAAGAGAAAGGGCTTGATCAGGTGTGGCGAGGACGAGTGTTTCCTGAGGATGCAGCTCGATTTCGGTACACCTGTGCTCTGAAACCCACGGCCGGCAAGCCCTCGATGATGAATTGAAACTTTTTAAATGATGCTTGCCGCTAGGTCTGTCTGGCACTTTTTGCTAAGGTGTCCGGCATCCCAATAAGACCATATCGCGAGGTGTCTGCTTGATTAGGGTGCTAGTGGTCGATGACCATGATCTCGTTCGTACAGGCATTACACGTATGCTGGCCGATATCGATGGCTTGCAGGTGGTTGGACAGGCCGAGTCCGGGGAAGAATCCCTGATCAAGGCCCGTGAGTTGAAACCCGATGTAGTCCTGATGGACGTCAAGATGCCCGGTATTGGTGGCCTTGAGGCCACGCGCAAGCTGCTGCGCAGTCATCCGGACATCAAGGTCGTCGCTGTCACTGTGTGCGAGGAAGATCCATTTCCTACGCGCCTGCTGCAGGCGGGCGCCGCCGGCTACCTGACCAAGGGCGCTGGATTGCCGGAGATGGTCCAGGCCATCCGACTGGTGTTTGCCGGGCAGCGTTACATCAGTCCGCAGATTGCCCAGCAACTGGCGATCAAGTCGTTCCAGCCAACCAACGATTCACCTTTTGATGCCTTGTCCGAACGGGAAATCCAGATCGCGTTGATGATTGTCGGCTGCCAGAAGGTGCAGATCATCTCCGACAAACTCTGCCTGTCGCCGAAAACGGTGAACACCTATCGCTACCGGATCTTCGAAAAGCTGTCGATCAGCAGCGACGTTGAGCTGACGCTGTTGGCAGTACGCCACGGCATGGTTGATGCCAGCGCCTGATCATGACTGAAGCATTTGATCCCGGCGCCTTTCTGGCGACTGTCAGTGGGCGTCCCGGCGTCTATCGCATGTTCGACAGCGAGGCGCGCCTGCTGTACGTAGGCAAGGCCAAGAACCTGAAGAAGCGCCTTGCCAGCTATTTTCGCAAGACCGGGCTGGCGCCGAAAACCGCTGCGCTGGTCGGGCGTATCGCGCAGGTCGAAACCACCATCACCGCCAACGAAACCGAGGCGTTGCTGCTTGAACAGACGCTGATCAAGGAGTGGCGGCCGCCGTACAACATTCTGTTGCGCGATGATAAGTCCTACCCTTATGTGTTTCTGTCTGACGGCCAGTTCCCACGCCTGAGCATCCACCGTGGTGCGAAGAAGGCCAAGGGCAAGTATTTCGGCCCGTATCCGAGCGCCGGGGCCATTCGCGAAAGCCTCAGCCTGCTGCAAAAGACCTTTTTCGTCCGCCAGTGCGAAGATAGTTACTACAAGAATCGCACTCGCCCGTGCCTTCAATATCAGATCAAGCGCTGCAAGGCGCCTTGTGTCGGCCTTGTCGAACCAGAGGTCTACGCCGAGGATGTGCGCCATTCGGTGATGTTTCTCGAGGGGCGCAGTCATGCGCTGACCAATGAACTGTCCACGGCAATGGAAGAGGCGGCGATCAATCTTGAATTCGAGCGTGCCGCCGAGTTGCGTGACCAGATTGCCTTGCTGCGCCGGGTCCAGGATCAGCAAAGCATGGAAGGCGGCACGGGCGACATCGATGTCATTGCAGCCTTCGTCAATCCAGGTGGTGCCTGTGTTCATCTGATCAGCGTGCGCGGCGGACGAGTTCTGGGCAGCAAGAACTTCTTTCCTCAGGTCGGTATCGAGGAGGAGGTTGCCGAAGTCATGGCGGCGTTCCTCGGTCAATATTTCATCAGCAGTCCGGAACGCGACCTGCCGAGCGAGTTGATCGTCAACGTAGTTCCTGAAGACGCCACCGCCCTGATCGGAGCGATCCATGAGCTACGTGGTCGTGAACTGAGCATCAGTCACCGGGTGCGTGGCACCCGGGCTCGCTGGCAGCAGTTGGCAGTCACCAATGCCGAGCAGGCGCTGGGTGCACGCCTGGCCAATCGTCAACACACGGCTGCACGCTTCGATGCGCTGGCTGAAGTGCTGAATCTGGATGAGCCACCGCAGCGACTTGAGTGCTATGACATCAGTCACTCCAGTGGTGAGGCTACTGTCGCTTCCTGTGTGGTGTTCGGCCCGGAAGGCGCGATCAAATCCGACTATCGTCGTTACAACATTGAGGGCGTCACTGCGGGCGATGACTATGCGGCCATGCATCAGGCCTTGACTCGCCGCTTCAGCAAACTGAAGGACGGGGAGGGCAAGCTGCCGGACATTCTGCTGGTGGACGGCGGCAAAGGTCAGTTGTCGATGGCGCGTGATGTGCTCAACGAATTGGCGGTGCCGGATCTGATCCTGCTGGGTGTGGCCAAGGGCGCAACACGCAAGGCGGGTTTCGAAACTTTGTATCTTAATGATGCAGCGCATGAGTTCACCTTGCGCGGAGATTCGCCGGCACTGCATCTGATACAGCAGATTCGCGACGAAGCTCACCGCTTCGCGATTACCGGCCACCGTGCGCGGCGGGGCAAGACCCGCCGCACGTCAACGCTGGAAGGCGTTGCGGGCGTCGGGCCAACTCGCCGTCGGGACTTGTTGAAACATTTTGGTGGATTGCAGGAGCTGTCTCGTGCAAGCATCGAAGAGATCGCCAAAGCACCGGGGATCAGTAAAAAGCTCGCAGAGTCGATTTATGCAAACCTGCATAGCGAGTAGAATGCCAACTCACCTCGTAGCCAGTTGTGCCGATGAATATCCCTAATCTGATTACCGTTCTCCGCGTCCTGCTCATACCGATCTTTATTTTGTTGTTTTACTTGCCTTACCAGTGGAGCTATATGGCTTCCGCCTCGGTATTCGCTTTTGCCGCGGCAACTGACTGGCTGGATGGCTACCTGGCCCGCCGCCTGGAACAAAGCACGCCGTTCGGTGCGTTTCTCGATCCGGTTGCTGACAAGTTGATGGTGGCGGTCGCGCTGGTACTTCTGGTGCAGGAACATGGCAACTTGTGGCTGACACTTCCCGCTGCCGTGATCATTGGCCGTGAGATCGTCGTATCGGCCTTGCGCGAATGGATGGCCGAACTCGGCGCTCGCGCGCATGTAGCGGTGTCCAATCTCGGCAAGTGGAAAACCGCGGCGCAAATGCTGGCGCTGGTGATCCTGCTGGCCAATCCGCGTGACTTCAGCTTCTGGGTCTTGCTGGGTTATGCCTTGCTGATGATCTCGGCGGGCCTGACATTGTGGTCGATGGTTCAATACCTGCGGGCCGCTTGGCCGCATCTCAAAACCGACGTTGAAAAGAAATAAAACTTTTTTGAATCAAAGGGTTGACGGGGCTTCTGAAATCTATAGAATGCGCCACACCAAGCGGGAATAGCTCAGTTGGTAGAGCACGACCTTGCCAAGGTCGGGGTCGCGAGTTCGAGTCTCGTTTCCCGCTCCAAGTTTGTACGCGGTTGTTGTTGTGCTACTAAACAGCGATCGTTTGAGGCCGAGTAGCAAAATGGTTATGCAGCGGATTGCAAATCCGCCTACGCCGGTTCGATTCCGACCTCGGCCTCCACTATAAACAAGCTCCGTAGATCCATGATTTACGGAGCTTTTTTATTTCCAGTGCGCTGCAAGATTTAGTCTTGAAATCAGCTACTGTGAACTTGCTTCACCGGGACGTGATGTATATATTTCCCGCTCTGCTTCGCAAGGCTCAACATTGTCAGGCGTGCTGGTCGACTGACATGAGCACTACACCGCGCTACCGCCCGAATGGCGAAACTGGTAGACGCATGGGACTTAAAATCCCCCGCTCGTAAGGGCGTGCCGGTTCGATTCCGGCTTCGGGCACCATCTAAAATCAAGGGTTTGCGGGCGAAAGCTGAGGCAAACCCTTGTTTGTTTCCGGTCCGCCATTTTGGACTTGATCAGCCATTTACCTTGCGGGCACGACCTTTTTGCCCTTGTGATTCAGCTGCTTCAACTCAGTTGCCCTCAGGCCATGTCAAATCTCCTGCGCAGACTTCCGCGCCATGATTTGATCAAGATGGCATTTAGAGCGGGTTCGGCCAGCGCACGAGGTTCTTCAGGCTGTGGGTTTGACACGGAAGGCCAAGTACACCGGCCCGAATGGGAAGGTACTGACTTCCAACTCGTCTAGAGGGGCGAGCGTACGGGTGCGGGTTCCGGCGTTGCTGTAGATCATGTGGCTGTTCGACACTGCAATGTTGATCTTTCCGGCGGCAGCCTGGATTAGTGTCGCCTTGAACCCTTCAATCACATCGTCACCAATCGTCAGCGTGACGTCTGTGTCGCTAATGACCAGGATCGACTTACCTGAATCCGCCATGGTCAGGGGCCTGCTGCTGGTGATAGAGACATTGGTGTGAACGTGGCCGCCGGCGTGGTAGCTGACCATCCTCGGGTCGGCGAAGACGCGTGCGAAGGAGCCGACATAATTCACACTGGCGCGCATGTCATCGAATTGCTCGATCACATAGGTGCCGATGCTGCCCGAGACTTCGCCATTGGGGTCCAGAACCCACTTTCGCCCTACCAACAGCCCGATCTGGGTGTTGGCGCGTACTCCTGCGCGCATTTCTTCGAGAAAAAGTTGGCTGATCTGACCGCCACCGTTGCCCTGAACATAGGTAAATCGTGCAATGGAGTGGCTGTCTCCAGTCGGGCTGCCTTGGGTGGTATCGACTCGATAGTCGACAAAGTCTGCCGATACAGTGGTGGTCGTTGTGTTGGTGTTAGGCGCCCAGGTGAAATCCAAGGCTCTTCCGGTTTTCACCTGCTCCAGCGAGGTGGTGGTCTGTGTGGTAGTAGTCGAGCCTGACTGCTTCAAATCATCGTTCATGATGCTCATCCTTAAGTGAAGTGCGGTAAGCCTGCTACTGAGCGGGGTTTTCATTCATCTGACAGGGGCAGGTGGAAGATTCGGACTGCGCCGGGGACTAAATGCGCAGGCTGTACCAAGCCAGGCAGACGGTCTCCAGTTCTTCTGTAAGACATGTCAATTCGTCGTGAGTGATCATTCCGGATATTTGTAGTGCCTGGTTAAAGCTGATCGAACTGCTCTTCAGCGCAAGAAGCTGAATTTCATCTCGGGCTTCGCTGAGATACCCGAAGTTTGAGCGTGCCATTGCCATGACGGTAATTGCTTCAGTGGGCATAGCCTATTCGATCAATCATTAAAAATGAGAGGTTGCCAGCTATTGTCGCTCTTTAGCCATCAACCAATTGGCAGGGTGTCAATAGCGTGACCCGATGCTTCGCGTCCAGGATGTTGCAATGCGTCTGCTGGAGCTACATTTCGACGATGTCGAGACCAGCATTGGTCATGCCCGTTGCGGACTCGACTGCTGAAGAGATTCTCCAGCAGGTGGATGGGAGGGGACTTAATCAGGTCGAGGTGATTACGTAAGCAAGGCCGCTTCACCCTCTTGAAAAATATTGTGCTGATTGGCAGGAAACAAAAAGCCCGGACGTATCCGGGCCTGTCAGAGGAATCACTCAGCGCGAATTTACTTCTTCCTGAGTCCGGGCAGACGCTCTTTCCCTACGCCGGCGAACCCAGCTGAAGAAAGCGTGAACCGGGTGTAAAAACGCTGCAAGCACGCACAGCAGCATGATGATGAAAATGGCGATCAGCGGGAGGCTTTCGTGCGAGAACATGGTGGGGTACTCCTGTAGGCACTATGTTGGAACCCGCAGGCTAGACGCATTGAGCCATGCTTGCGATGAACGTATGTTCATCCTCGGGCGCTTGAACTGTGCTAAGGAAGGACTCGCCAAAATGATCGATTCTGGAAGTGCGCAAACAGTCGTCGCGCAATCAACCATCGATCTTTTTTCAATACAGTAAGGTTTCGTAACGCGGTAAACCGGCGACGTTTGGCGCCGGCCTTGGTTAAGGCCAACGCCGTGCGTGGAATGATTAAGCAGGTGTCTTGTCAGCCGCGCTTTGGCAGTTTCCAGTTCGGGCGGATGAAGTGGCAGGTGTAGCCATTCGGTATCCGCTCCAGGTAGTCCTGATGCTCCGGTTCCGCTTCCCAGAACGGTCCGGCAGGTTCGATTTCGGTGACCACTCGGCCCGGCCAAAGACCAGAAGCGTCGACGTCGGCGGCGGTGTCCTCGGCGATGTCGCGTTGCTCGTCGCTGAGGTAATAAATCGCCGAACGATAGCTGGGGCCGAGATCGTTGCCTTGGCGGTCAGGCGTGCTGGGGTCGTGGATCTGGAAGAAGAACTCGAGGATCTGCCGGTAGCTGATCACGGCCGGGTCGAAGATGATTTCGATGGCCTCGGCGTGGTTGCCGTGGTTGCGGTAGGTGGCATTCGGCACCTCGCCGCCGGTGTAACCGACGCGGGTTTTCAGCACGCCAGGATAACGCCGCAGCAGGTCCTGCATGCCCCAGAAGCAGCCGCCGGCGAGAATCGCGGTTTCGGTTTGTCCGGTCATGATCTTTTTTGCCTCTCGGTGACTGTAGATACGGTTCTGGTTATGCGGGCGTGTTGGCTATTTGCAAGCCTGATTCAGGATTACGGGCTGCTCGATCCGGTGTTTTCAACAAAAAGCCCTGACGATAAGGCCAGGGCATTTATGGGTTCGAGCTGAATTCGGGCAGTTCACATCGAGTGATGTACTAAAGACACCACATCAAGCGGTTATACAAACGCTTGCCCGAAAAAGCCCCGTGGCAGGCGCTGCGGCCCAGCCAGCGCGGTCAGTCGTTCGATCCACTCCGTACGCCAGTTCGACGCGCCGTGGTCAGCCTTGGTGTGGCGAGCCGCGCGCCGTGCCGCATTGCGCTGGGTTTTGCGCGCTTCCTTGTAGGCATCGGTGTTGCGGCAGCTGCGGCATTTGACGCGATTGAGTTCCAGGCTCGAGGCAAGGTTGTTGCCCTTGTGACCACAAGCCAGATGTCCGTCTGTTTTGAAATGGATAACCATGAACAGTCTCCTGGGTGACGTGTACAGGTTATGACCCCTCACGGCAGCTGGGGTTCGCTGTATCGGCCAAGTGGTAGGCCAGGAGACTGTCGTTTATCGCTGTGCAATCATCTGAAGCGAGGCAACGGCCGTTCGACGGGTTCTAGCGAAGACAGAGTGCGGCGGATCAGCGGCGTGTCTTTTTCGATGTCGTTAAGGCGATCACGGATGCGCAGGGCGGTCGGGTGCCCGCCTTGATGATCGACCCAGTCGGCGATTTCCTTGCAGGCCGCGGCAAGGCGCGCCTGACGGGAGTCGAGCAGGGTGAGGAGGGTGGTGATGGACTCTTTTTCGGACATGGAACACCTCCGTTCAGACAAACCGTTGAGAGGCAGCAAAAAGCTCGCGGGTTGCGAGCTGTCTGCCGTTGGGGCGCTGGTCCGTCAGCTGCCTTGAGTATAGACCCCGCCTGTCAATTGCATCAGCCGGCTGTTTGGCGCGCCAGCATTGGCGAGCTGGCCGCATTGAGCCGTCGGCATTCGTGTCGGGCCTCTTCCTCAAGGTCGTAGCCATCACCGATGAAGCCGCCGGTGCGGGTATCGTTGATCCGAAACCAACTGCTGGCCTCGGCGGGTTCATGCTGGCTTTCCCCGGCGCGCCGGCCGTGAATGATGATCTTGTTGCAGCGCTTCACGACAAATATGTCTTCCATGGCGTCACCACAGCAAATGGGTGTCAGATCAACTATAGAAGCCGTGGCCGATCGTGCAAAAAATAGACAGTCAGTTCGTCGGTTGCAGCCGCCATCCCTCGCGGTTCCCATCCAGGCGATGCGTCGGCCTCAAGGCTTGCAGAAAGTCAGAATCGTGGGAAACCGCGACAATTGCACCGGGAAACGTCTGCAATGCCTGTTCGAAAGCTTGCACCGACGCCAGATCCAGATGATTGCTCGGCTCGTCGAGCAACAACAGTTGCGCGGGCGTCTTGCCCCACAATGCCACCGCCAGTGCGGCTTTCAGGCGTTCTCCACCGCTCAGTGAAACGCTCGGTCGGGTCACCCGTTGCGCGTCCAGTTGCAGATGAGCCAAGTGGCTGCGCAGTGCGCTTTCACTCAACGGGCTCTGCAGCGCGAGCAGTTGCTCGATGACGCTGAGACCGTCGTCCAGCAACTTCAGATGCTGGTCCAGATAAGCCACGGGAATATGGGTGATGCATTCGCCGCTGGCGGGATGCAGTTGGCCCGCGAGCAACCTGAGCAACGTCGATTTGCCGCAGCCGTTCGGACCATTGACGGCGACGCGCACAGGACCACTCAGCGTGAGATTGAACGGTTGCGTCGGTAGCCATGGCACACACGCATCAATCAGCGTACAGACCCTACGCGCGGCAGGCACTGAACTGCCGGGCAGGTTCATCAGCACCACATCGTCCGGGAGCACGTTGGCGTAGGCATCACGCACCTGCGCGTCGAGCTCCGATTTGCGCTGCTGATGACCATGCCGCACCTGGCCCATGATCTGCCTCGCGGCACCTTTGAGGCCTGCGCGCTCGAAACCCGAGACATTGGCGGTTCTGGCGTTGCGCAGTGAGCGGGCAGCATGGCGCTGGATGGTGTCGTGTTCGTTTTGCAAGCGCTGCTGCTCGCGCCGGCGCTCGGTTCTGCTTTGATCCAGCGTCGCTTGCGCCGCCGCCTGATGGATCTGTCGTTGCTGCTGGTAAGTGGAAAAATTGCCGCCGTACACCGTGGCACCCCGCGGCGTCAGCTCGACGATACGCTGCATGCGCTCAAGCAATTGGCGATCGTGGCTGATGACGATCAATCCGCCGCGCCAGTGCTCCAGCCTGTTCATCAGCCAGTCGCGGCCGGGGCCGTCGAGATGGTTGGTCGGTTCATCCAGCACCAACAGATGCGGCGGATTCAGAAATGCCCCGATCAACGCCAATCGCGCTTGCTGGCCGCCGCTCAGCGGTTGGGTCAAATCCGTGGGGGCGACGTCCGGCAGACCGGCGTCATCCAGCCATTGGCGCAGGCGTTCGGGCAGATCCCAGCGTTCGCCGAGGATGTCGAAATCTTTCGGCGACGCCTCGCCGCACTGCAACCGTTGCAATGCGCGAAGCGCGGTAGCGGTGCCCGTGGCGTCGGCCACGGTCTGTCCCGCGTCGGCGGTGAATGTTTGCGCCATATAGGCCAGGGGAACCGAGCAAGTCACGCTGCCGGCAGTCGGTTGCAAGTGTCCGGCAATCAGCTTGGCCAGCACGCTTTTACCGACGCCGTTGCGCCCGACTATTGCGGTGTGGGTGTGATCGAATTGCAGATTCAGCTCGTTGAAAATCGTCTCGCCATTAGCGAACTGAAAAGTCGTTTGATTCAGGGAGACGAGGGCAGGCGTACGCGAGACGTGAGTCATCGGCACCTCCGAAAAATGTCGTGAACACTGACAGGCGCTATTCAGCGCTTATCGCGATTACATTTTCAGAAGGCTTGATTGTTCACTTTCTGCGGTCGTCCTGAAGGGGGATAGGTGGCTAGCCTAGACCACCCATCCAGCGCAGATCAAGGCGCATCCATCATTTGCTCAAGAAACATCGCCAGCGCCACTTCCTCGGAGCGCAAGCCCTTGCGGACTCTCGGGCGTGGTAATTCGGCCAGCGCACCGAGCAGGAAACGCTCGACCACGGCCGGATGGATGTAGCACTTACGGCACACCGCCGGGGTGTTGCCCAATTGTTTGGAGACGCTCTTCACCATCTCCACCACATGCCGTTTCGCCTCGGTTTCCGACTCCCATTGCAGCTCGCGCAATACCGCCAGGGCCAGCGCACTGCCGGCCCAGGTTCGGTAATCCTTGGCAGTGAAGTCGGCGCCGGTGAGGGTTTGCAAGTAGGTGTTGACGTCGTGCGAGCTGACGGAGTGTCGCTCACCGTTTTCGTCCAGGTACTGGAACAGATTCTGTCCGGGGATTTCCAGGCAGCGCTTGATGATGCGCGCCAGACGTCTATCTTTCACGGTGATCTGGTGTTCGATGCCGCTTTTGCCGCGAAACTGGAACAGAATCGCGCTGCCGTTGACCTCGACATGCCGGCTGCGCAGGGTGGTCAGACCGTAGGAGCGGTTGTCCCGTGCGTACTGGGTATTGCCGACGCGGATCAGCGTGGCGTCGAGCAGCGTGATGACGGTGGCCATCACCTTGTCGCGACTGAAGCCGGGAGCATCCAGCAGCGTTTCAAGCTGTTTGCGCAGTTTTGGCAGCGCCAGGCCGAATTCACGCAAGCGCGAGTACTTGTCTGCATCGCGCACCTCGCGCCAGCGTGGGTGATAGCGATACTGCTTGCGGCCACGGGCATCGCGGCCAGTGGCCTGCAAATGGCCACGCGGATCGGCGCAGATCCACACGTCGGTGTAGGCCGGCGGCACTGCCAGCGAATTGATCCGTTTGATCTCATCAGGGTCGGTGATGCGCTGCCCGGCCGGATCGAAATAGGCGAACTTGCCGCGCAGTTTTTTGCGGGTCAGGCCGGGTTGGGTATCGTCGACGTAATGCAGGTCGGGTGGGAGCACGTCGGCTGGCGCGGTGTCGGGCATGGCAGTGTCCTTGGCGAATCGCTCTGTTACAGCGATTGACCGCGCACCATGGCCGTCGTGCCAACGAATTCAGGCCAGTACGGCGACGGCCTTGATCTGCGCCCACAAATGCTGGCCCGGGTGTATGCCGAGCTGATCCCGGGAAAACCGTGTGATCCGCGCCAGCAGCGGTGTGCCGCCGGCATCGAGACGAATCAGCACATGCGCGGCATTGTCCGCCGCAAGCTCGCTGACCACGGTCACCGGCAAGCGATTGAGGATGCTGCTGGCCTCGCTGTTGTGCAGGGCCAGACTGATGTCCCGCGCATGCACCTTGCAACGCAGGGCTTGGCCGACTGCCATTGGCGCGTGAGTCACGCGGATGTTCATGGCGGTGGCCGGCAATTGCAGGCTGAGCAACTGGTACTCGGCATCGTAGGCGCTGACCTGGCCTTCGATGATCACCCCGGCGTCATCGCCCATCGCCATTGGCAGATCCAGCCGGGCGAGGGTTTCGCCAATCGGGCCGCTGGCCAGGGACTTGCCGTCGCTGAGCAACACCAGATGATCGGCCAGGCGAGCCACTTCATCTTGCGCGTGGCTGACGTAGAGCACTGGAATCTCCAGCTCATCGTGCAGACGTTGCAGGTACGGCAGGATTTCGTTTTTGCGTTGGCTGTCGAGGGCGGCCAGCGGCTCATCCATCAGCAACAGTTTCGGGCTGGTCAACAGTGCGCGGGCGATGCCGACACGCTGGCGTTCGCCGCCGGACAGGTGCTGCGGATGGCGCTCCAGCAAATGGCCGATGCCCAGCAGTTCGGTGGCCTGCGCCATGTCGACCCGACGCTGGGCCTTGGCGATGCGTTTGAGGCCGAACTGCAGGTTGGCCAGTACCGACAGGTGCGGAAACAGACTCGCTTCCTGAAACACATAACCGATTGAACGTTTGTGCGGCGGGACAAAAATTCGTCGCTCGCTGTCCTGCCAGACTTCGTCGTTGACCTTGATAAAACCCTGTTCGGCCCGCTCAAGACCGGCGATACAACGCAGGCAGGTGGTCTTGCCTGAGCCGGAATGACCGTAGAGTGCGGTCACGCCGCGTCCCGGCAAATGCAGATCGACATCCAGGCTGAAACCCGAATAAGCGATTTTCAGACGTGCATCAATCATTGATCAGCTCCAGCCCGCGCGGGTCTTGCGGCTGGAGTAGAGCGCCAGCAACACCAGAAACGAAAACACCAGCATCGCCCCGGCCAGCCAATGGGCCTGGGCATATTCCATGGCCTCGACATGGTCGTAGATTTGCACCGAGACCACTCGGGTCTTGTCGGGAATGTTGCCGCCGATCATCAGCACGACGCCGAATTCACCGACGGTGTGCGCGAAGCCGAGGATCGCCGCGGTCACGAAACCGGGGCGGGCCAAAGGCAGGATCACGCTGAAAAAAGTGTCCCATGGATTGGCGCGCAACGTTGCGGCCACTTCCAGTGGGCGGGTGCCGATCGCCGAGAACGCGTTTTGCAACGGTTGCACCACAAACGGCATGGAATAGATCACCGAACCGATCACCAGCCCGGTGAAGCTGAAAGTCAGGGTGCCCAGGCCCAGCCACTGAGTGAAATGGCCGAGAAAGCCGTTGGGCCCCATCGCCAGCAGCAGATAGAAGCCGATCACGGTCGGCGGCAGTACGAGGGGCAGGGCGACGATTGCGCCGATGGGGCCGCGCAGCCAGGAACGGCTGCGCGACAACCACAGGGCAATCGGAGTGCCGACGACCAGCAGGATAGCGGTGGTCAGGGACGCCAGTTTCAGGGTCAGCCAGATCGCCGCGAAGTCGGCACTCGTCAGCGACATTTAGAGCTGGTAACCGTAGGACTTGATCACCGCAGCGGCTTTCGGGCCTTTGAGGTATTCAACCAAGGCTTTGGCGGCGGCGCTGTCCTTGCCTTTGTTCAGAATCACCGCATCCTGTTTGATCGGGTCATGCATGCTCGCTGGAACGATCCACGCCGAACCGCTGGTGACCTTGCCGTCCTTGTAGATCTGCGACAGCGCCACGAAGCCCAGTTCAGCGTTGCCGGTGGACACGAACTGATAGGCCTGAGTGATGTTCTGGCCTTCGACGATCTTGGCTTTGGTCGCCTCAGTCAGCTTGAGTTTTTCCAGCACCTGAGTGGCTGCCAGGCCATATGGCGCGGCTTTCGGATTGGCGATGGACAGGTGCTGGTATTCGTTTTTCTTCAGGACTTCACCCTTCGAATCGACGTAACCTTCTTTCGCCGACCACAGTGCCAGGGTGCCGATGGCGTAGGTGAAGCGCGAGCCTTTGACGGTGTCGCCTTCGGTTTCCAGTTTTGCCGGAGTGGTGTCGTCAGCCGAGAGGAACACTTCGAACGGTGCGCCGTTCTTGATCTGGGTATAGAACTGACCGGTGGCACCGTAGGCGGCGACCAGTTTGTGCCCGGTGTCTTTTTCGAAATCGGCAGCAATTGCCTGGATCGGTGCTGTGAAGTTGGCGGCAACCGCCACCTGCACTTCATCAGCCTGAGCGGCGCCGAAAGCGAATACCGCCAGCAGGGAAGCCAGGCAGGTTGGGGCAAAACGTGAGGCACGAATGGTCATGTAACAGCTCCGTTATGGGCGAGTGCAGAGGGCAGTTATTGTTGTGGGTGGACTGCACCGATGCGAGGGGGTGAAACGCTATATAGCGAAATATATAGCGAAATGCCGCTAAACAGGAAGTGCTGTTGTATACAGGATGAAGCTATGACACGCCTCACCCCGGATCGGATCAGCGACGGACCAATTTTTCCAGCGCGCCTTGCGCCAGTTCCTGGGTCAGTTCGGCGCTGCTCAGCTCCTTGCCCAGCGGGAATGCCTGACCGGCCCAGAGGTTACTGAATTGCGCTTCACTTTTGGCGCGCAATGGCATCAGCGCCCCGCCAGCCAGCGGGAACGCCGGGGCGATGGGCGACATCGGCCCGATTTCGCGCATCACCCGATTGAGAATGCCGCGAGCCGGACGGCCGGTGAACAGGTTGGTCATCGCGGTTTCACTTTCCTTGGCGGTACGCAGCGCCTGGTGATGCGAGGCGCTGACTTTCGCTTCCGGGGTGAACAGATACGCGGTGCCGACCTGTACCGCTGACGCGCCGAGCAGCAACGCCGCGGCCACACCGCGCGCATCGGCGATGGCCCCGGCAGCGATCACCGGCACCTTCACCGCATCAACGATCTGCGGAGCCAGAGCAAAGGTGCCGACCTGGCTGCTCAGGTCATCGCTGAGAAACATCCCGCGATGCCCGCCAGCCTCGTAACCCATGGCGATGATCGCGTCGCAACCGTTTTGCTCAAGCCACACCGCTTCATCGACAGTGGTAGCGGACGAAAGGATTTTCGCACCCGTGGCCTTGACCCGATCCAGCAAGGATTTCTCCGGCAGACCAAAGTGAAAACTCACCACTTCCGGGCGAAACTCGTCCAGCACTTCGCACGCTGCCGCATCGAATGGCGCCCGGTTGGAAACCGGTGTCGGTGCGTCGAAATCGACACCCAGTTCGCGGTAGTACGGCTCCAGCAGATTTTTCCAGTCTTGCGCGAGCTGTTCATTGGCGGCCGGTGGCTGGTGGCAGAAGAAATTGACGTTGAACGGCTTGCGAGTGTGCTCGCGAATGGTCTTCAGCTCTTCGCGCAACTGCTCGATGCTCAGCATCGCGGCTGGCATCGAACCCAAGCCGCCGGCGTTGCACACGGCGATCACCATGGACGAGTTCGTGGCACCGGCCATCGGGGCCTGGATGATCGGCAGCTCGATGCCGAGCAGGTCAAGGATGCGGGTGTCAGGCCATTGGCTCATGGAAGCGGTTCTCCGAACGATGAAGCGGGGCAGGGACGGCAGAACCGGTTTTTTAACAGCTAAGCCGGCCCCAGGGCCAGTCCGATTTTTTCGCACACGGACAGTCGCGCGCCGTCAGCGTCGATGAAAACCACCGCCACCGCCACCGCCGCCTCCAAATGACCGGTTCATGACTTGCGAGGAATTGTGAAAGTTGTTGGTTCGCTGGTTGCCGAAGTTACGTGCGGCCGACTCGCGATTGAGGTTTTGCAACTGGGCATTGTTGTTGACCGGTGCCGTGCGAGTCGGGCTGCCCTTGACCATCGATTGCCAGCCGTTGTCGGTTTTCTTGTAAACGTTGCCGTCGTGCCCGGCGTAGACGTTGTCGCCCACTCGCGCGGCGCCGCCGTTACGTCCTTTCACGCCGCCATATTGTGTGGTCTTGTCAGTGTTGGGGTTGTACACCGCGCCACGATTGGCGGTGACCTGGGTGCCATTGCGAGCATTGCCTGCGGTCACTTTTCCACCGGCGATGGCGCCACCGTTCGGCCCGACCACCTCACCACTGCGCCCGGCCGCGTAATTGCCGTTGTAGACATTGTGTACGGCACCGCGCTGGCCTGCGGCTGCAATGCCGGTGCGCGAGTTGTAGGAGGAGCCGACCTGGCCGGCCCAGCGATTGCCGGTCCAGGCGTTGTATCCGGCGCCATAGCGACTCACCGTCGCGCGGTCGCCCCATTGCCGATAGATATTGCCGGTGGTGCCGGCCCAGCCACCGGGCCCCCAGGCCACGGCGCCCCCGCGATAGCCGTAAGCGGCGCCGCCCCAGGCCAGCGGCGCGGGGTACAGGCGCGGGCCCCAGGCGTAACCCCAGCCGTAATTGCCCCACCATGGATAAGCGCCCCAGCCCCAACCCATCGCCACGGTGTTGCCGCCCCAGCTCCAGCCGAAGCCGAAACCGAAGGTCCAGCCAGTCCACGGCGTGTAGCGCATGGCGACGCCGAAACCGTAGGTCACCGGCGGCCCGTACCAGACGCTGCCGACCCACGGCGTGTAGGGATAACCGGTGCCATAGACCACCACACCCGTGGCCGGATCCAGATTCGATCCTTGATAGCCGGGGGTGTAGCCCACCACCACGGTATCGCCGCTGGATTCATAGACTTTGACGTAGGTGAGGTAATGCATCGGTGAACTCGGCGGGATCGAATAGATCACCGCCGGTACGGAGCTGGCCACGGCCCACGGTCCGTTAACCGAGGTGGCGCTGAACCAGATACCGTTTTCCACCGCATACCAGCTGTCGCTGTCGACCCGAATGATCGGCGTCGCGCTGTTGACCACGTATTGCAGCGGCGTGCTGTTGATCGCCTTCAACTGCGGCTCGCCATCGAACTGCGGCGCGGTCATTTTCACTGCGCTTTTCTTGATCGCCGAGGTTTGCGGAATGGTTGCAGCGATCGCGGCTTCCCTGGCCTGTGGCGTTCCGGCGACCGACGCCTTGACGTTCTCTTTCGGGCTGTCATCCGGGATATTGGCGAAGTCTGCCGGCAGTTTGTCAGCCGGGGTGAAGGTCCATGGGCCTTGCATGTCAGCGGCGCGGAACCAGCGGCCGGAGATCAGCACGTAACTGTTCTGGTCGCCGATTTCCTTGAAGATATGCCCGGTGGTATTGCTCACATACAGCAGACGGGTGCCCTGTATCGGCAGCCACTGCGGCGCGCCGTCGGTGACGATCAGTTCAGTGGGCGTGGTGGCGATGAAGATTTTCGGTTGCGGTGATTTGGCCAGACTCGGAACCTTGTCTTTCGGATCGCTCTGGCCGGTCAGCAGATCGACCTGACGACTCTGGATCGCCGCCTGTTTGGCTTTCTCCAGATCAGCCGGCGGCGTGGCCAGCCGGGTGTATTCGCCGTTCAGGCTACCAGCGACCATCCAGCCGTCGAACACGTGCAGGTAGTGTTTGCCTTCGGCGTCCTTGAGCAATAGCGGACGGGTGTTGATCACCCGTTGCAGCCCGGTGCCCTCGACCGCCCGGTAGACGGCGTCGCCATCGATGTAGACGAGCAGGGCAGGGACGTCGGAACTGATGATCGCGGGCGGGGTATTTTCCAGTGGCGCGCTGTCGGCTTTCTGCTCTGCCGACAGCACGCCGACCGCGGCTTCGAGTTGATCGAGGGATATGGTTTTCTTGCGGCTTTCGGCATCTTTTTGCAGGGCTCCAAGCCAGACGTCGGCCTGACTGGCATCGGCGGGGAAGTCGGCCTTGATGATCTTGTATTGATCCAGCGCGACCCAGCGCGTGGCCTTGTCGACCAGCGTGTGCGCGCTGAACTGGACAATGCCGAAAGTGGGTTTGCCATCGGCTCCGGTGGCTTCGACGGCAGCGCGGGCATTGAGGGTGTAGCCATCCCAACTGTCGAGTTGCGGCTGATACACGGTGAGTCTGGCCTTGCCGCTGGTAATCACTTGCGGCCATGTCGGCGCGCTGCCCGCAGTGTCTTTCGTCGCAGGGGGGGAGGCTGCCCAAGTGTTGCCAATGATCAGCAGGCACAGCATCAGCATCGCTAGCAATGAGCGCGGGTAAGGCATTGTCAGCTCCATCGACAGGGGCCGCTTTCAGCAGGGATGACAGCGAAAGCACGACCGTCGAAAAAGCATAGCCGCCCGCTTCACAATTACTTGGCGGATTTGCGAATTGGCGCAAAGTCGGGTGGGGCAATGTGTTGCTTTGTGTTATTTCAGGGCACGAGGATTTGAAATCATTGATTGAGAGGCAGCCATGTTCAACGGCATTTTGATCGAAAAAGACGACAGCGGTTACCGCGCCAGCCTGCAGCAGATCAGCGAAGCACAGTTGCCCGATGGCGACGTGACGGTGAAGGTCGCGTACAGCACGCTGAACTTCAAGGAAGGTCTGGCGATTACCGGCAGCAGTCCGGTGGTGCGCAAGTTTCCGATGGTGCCGGGGATCGATCTGGCGGGCACGGTGGAAGTCAGTTCGCATCCCGACTACCAGGCCGGTGATCAGGTGCTGCTCAATGGCTGGGGGGTGGGCGAAAGTCACTGGGGCGGGCTGGCGCAGAAGGCGCGGCTCAATGGTGACTGGCTGATTCCGTTGCCCAAAGCCTTTACCGCCGCGCAAGCCATGGCCATCGGTACCGCCGGCTACACGGCGATGCTGTGCATTCTGGCGCTGGAGCGTAACGGCGTGACCCCGGATCAGGGCGAAGTGCTGGTGACCGGCGCCAATGGCGGGGTGGGCAGTTTCGCCATCGCCTTGCTCAGCAAGCTCGGTTATCGCGTGGTGGCGTCCACGGGCCGGGTGTCCGAGCATGAGTACTTGAAACAACTGGGCGCCAGCGAGATCATCGACCGCGCAACCTTGTCGGAGCCGGGCAGACCGCTGGCCAAGGAACGTTGGGCCGGGGTGATCGATTCGGTCGGCAGTCACACCTTGGCCAACGCTTGCGCCAGTACCCGCGCCGAGGGCACCGTCGCTGCCTGCGGTCTGGCTCAGGGCATGGATTTTCCGGCGTCGGTGGCGCCGTTCATTCTGCGCGGCGTGACGCTGGCGGGGATCAACAGCGTAACTCAGCCCAAAGCGCGGCGGATCGAGGCCTGGGCGCGTCTGGCCAAGGATCTGGACTTCGCCCTGTTGCCATTGATCAGTCACGAAATCGCCCTGAGCGATGCCATCGACGCGGCACCTGAGCTGCTTGCCGGACAGCTTCGCGGCAGGGTTGTGGTCGACGTCAATCGCTGACAAAGTAGGCGTCATTGCGGCCCGTGTGGCCGCATTTCTATTCAGGGAGCGGTAATTTCGATGGACTTGAAACGACAGCAAATCGACGCCTTCACCGTTGCCGGCCTGCGCGTGCGTACCACCAACGCCACAGAGCACCAACCCGAAACCGCGAAAATCGGCCCGATGTGGGGCCGGTTTTTCGGCGAGGAATTGGCCGAAACCATCCCGGGCAAGTCAGCCAACTCAGCCATTTATGGCGTGTATTCGGCTTACGAGTCGGATGCCTCGGGCGAGTTCGATGTCACTGCCGGCGTCGCCGTGAATGCCCCGACCAAAGACTTCGAGTCGGTCCTGATCGAGGCGGGCGAGTATCTGGTATTCGAAGCGCAGGGGCCGTTGCCTGACGCGGTCATCTCGACCTGGGGAAAGATCTGGAAGTTCTTTGAGGAGAATCCGCAGATCCAGCGCCGTTACGTTACCGACTTCGAGGCCTATACCGGCCCCGAGTCCGTGTCGGTCTACATCGGCGTGCGCTAAGGCTGTGTTTCGCGCTCCAGCAGTTGGCGCTTGCGCTCTACGCCCCAGCGATACCCCGAGAGATTGCCATCGCTGCGCACCACGCGGTGGCAGGGGATCGCTACGGCCAGACGGTTGGCGCCACACGCCTGCGCCACGGCGCGCATCGAGGTCGGCGCACCAATGCGTTGAGCGATCTCGGCGTAACTGGCGGTGCGGCCCGCCGGGATTTCCCGCAGTGCCTGCCACACCCGTTCCTGAAATGCCGTGCCGCGTACGTCCAGTGGCAAGTCGAGGCCCAGTGCCGGGGCTTCGATGAAACCCACCACCTTGGCAATCAACTGTTCGAAGCCGGTATCGGCGCCAATCAGGTTGGCCAGACGGAACTGATCCTGCAGGTCGCAGACCAGTTGATGTGGATCATCGCCCAAGAGAATCGCGCACACGCCGCGTTCGCTTTGCGCCACCAGAATCGCCCCGAGCGAGCATTGGCCGACGGCGAAATGAATGTCGTTGTTGCGCCCGGCAGCGCGATAGTCTCCGGGCTTCATGCCCAGGACCTTGTCGGCTGATTCGTAAAAGCGACTGTTGGAGTTGAAGCCGGCGTCGTACAGCGCATCAGTGACCGAGCCGCCACCCGCTAGCCGTTCCCGCACCCTGCGCGCGCGATGCGCCGCTGCGTAACCCTTGGGCGTCAGACCGGTAGCGGCCTTGAACACCCGGTGAAAATGGAAAGGACTGAGGCCGGCAGCTTCGGCGAGCTCGCTGAGCGCGGGCGCCGTTTCGCAAGACTCGATCTGGCGGCAAGCCATCGCCACAGTCGCGGCGTGTTGGCTGGCGACGTCAGTCTGATCCTTGCTCGTGCGCTTGCTCGGCCGGTAACCCGCCGCCTCGGCGGCTTCGGCGTTGTCGAAGAATTCGACATTCTGCGGCTTGGGCAACCGCGACAGGCTGCTCGGGCGGCAATAGATGCCGGTGGTCTTCACCGCGTAGACAAACTGCCCGTCAGCCCGAGGATCCCGCGCAACGACGGCAGCCCAGCGTGGATCGGTTTCAACGTTGATGATTGGCGACAGCTTTTTCATGGCGAGTAGTCCGTTGACCTGTTTGATTCAGGTTAACCAGCGGCGATGTTCGTAACACTCCGGGCCTTGCGGTCAAACTTTTCAGGATCATCCAGCAACACGAAAAGTCAGGTTGATCCGCCGTTCGCCCAGACGCGGATGCTGGCCGGGCTTGATCGGCAGCACCCCGTGAAAACGCAGGCGATCGACGCCGCCCCAGATCACCATGTCGCCGTGCAGCAGAGGAATGCGCTGGCTCTTGTCGCTGCGGGCAAAACCACCGAACAGGAACATGGCCGGCAAGCCCAGGGACAGTGAGACGATCGGCGCGGCGTAGGCATTTTCGTCTTTGTCCTGATGCAAAGACATCTTGGCCCCGGGGATATATTGGTTGATCAGGCAGGAATCTGCGCGGAAGTCGGCAAATCCTGCACGCTGCGCCGCTGTCTGTGCCAGCTCGGACAGCACTTGAGGCATCGCAGGCCAGGGCTTACCGGTCAACGGGTCCACTGCGCTATAGCGATAACCGCTGCGGTCGGTGATCCAGCCCAGTGCGCCGCAACTGCTGGTGCCCACCGACATGCTGAAACCGCCCGGCGTCATCATGTGACGCAACGGCGCTGCGGCGAGAACGGCATCCAGCGCCGGCAGCAGTTGATCGAGCACCGGCAGGGCGAAGCCGCGCAACACCCACGATTGATCGCCGATCTGTTCGGTACGGGGTTGCTGCTCGGGTTCGTGGTCGGCGAACAGGTCGAAAGTGGTCGGTTGCATGCTGCTCAGGACGCGTCGTGGAAGATGATGCCTAGGGTATGCCGATTTCCACTGTGCAGGCGACTGACGCCGTGACGCATGGTCACCCGGTAGTCGCCGCGTGTGCCTCTGACCGGGCGCTGGTTCACTGCGAAAAGCACTGCATCACCCTTGTGCAGATCCACGACGTGTGGACGCGACTGCATGCGTGGACGTTGCTCGGTCATGACGAACTCGCCGCCGGTAAAGTCTTGCCCCGGCGCTGACAGAAGAATCGCCACCTGCAGAGGGAAAACCAGTTCTCCATACAGATCCTGATGCAGGCAGTTGTAGTCCTGCGGGCCGTATTGCAACAGCAGTGGCGTCGGTCGCAACTGGCCGGCGGCGTGGCACTGCTGCAAAAACTCGGCATGGGTTGCGGGAAATCGGACGGGCAAATTCATGCGTTCGTACCAGCGATTAGCCAACGGCATCAGGCGTGGGTATAGCGCGTTGCGCAGACGTTCGAGGGTGGTCGGAAGGGGATATCGAAAGTATTTGTACTCCCCGCGACCGAAACCGTGGCGGGCCATGATGACCTGCGAGCGAAACGGTTCGGTCTGTGAATACAGGGCGCTCAAGCGCTCACAGGCTGGCGCCGACAGCAACGAACGGATGATGGCGTAGCCGTATTGATCCAGTTGCTGCTCCAGGCTGGGCCAATCGAGCGCATCCAGCCGTGACGGGGACATTGACATGCTGACTCCTGAACACTTGGTCTAGGCTGTCAGTCTGGGCAAGTCCCTGCTGCAGAACACCCCGCCGCTTGCGGTTGAATTCGACGGACTGGGTTACAGGGCTTTGCTGACGGCGATATCGCTGATCACGTCACCGGTCTGGCCGTGGATGGCATCCAGTGCAGCCTTGGCTTCTTCCACGGTGCCGTGCTCCAGTTGCGCGAACTCGAAGCGGCGATCACCGTTGAGCTTGTATTTGATGACGTATTTGGTCGTTTGGGCCACGGTCGTACTTACCTTGTGTTAGGGCGACTCAGCTGAGTTTGGTGCTGGAGCGGCGGATGATCTTGATCGAGTGGGTCAGGTTCGGTTTGCGCGTGACGCTGATGGCGCGACGGCTGACGGTGTCGATGGTGATGTTCCAGAAGCCGGTGCTCGGCGCGGTGATGCGCGCAGGAAACTTGTCGAAAGCGCCGCCGTGGTAGGTGTGGCGTCCGCCATTCTTGAACGCGCGGAAGTTGGCGTCGTTCATCAAACGGATGTTGCAGGTTTGCGAGCATTGGATGACGACAATGTCGTCTTCGTTGAGGTGCTCGCGCTGGTGAATGAATTTCATGGGCGCCTCCAGAAGGGCTTTTTCTACTAAATCAAAACGATAGCATGTGCGATTGGCGCAGTTTATCAGCCCGAACGGGTTATTATCCCGCCGTCGAGCGCTGCTTTGACAATTAAAAACAGTTATTCGCGATTCGATGCGGGTTTAATGGAGTAAGCCTCGGAGAAAAATGGCATTACTGCTGTCCGAGGGTCTTTATGGGAGGTATTTGTATGAAGTGGGGTGTGGTGTGTCTGCCGTTGATGTTGGTCATGGGTGGTTGCGCGAGTGTTTCCGAAATCAATGAAACCTTGCCGACCATGAGCGTGATTTCCGGCAAGAAACCCCATGAGTATGCTCAGTGCCTTGCGGACAAGCTGGCCAGCAGCCGTGGCGCGCTGCAGATGCAGCCGCACAAGGATGGCGTGCGAGTGATTGTCCCCGGGAAATTTTCCACTGGCGCGGCAGCGGTGTTTGACATCGACGACCGCTCCGGCGGCAGCAGCATCAAGCTGCATGAGCGCATGTCCAATGTGCCGATTCGCCCTCGTGACGTGCAAAACGCCGCCAATGCCTGTATTTCCGGCTGATAGAATAGCGGCCATCAGCACCGATGCCGTCACAGTCATGCTGTGACGGCATTTTCATTTCTGGAGTCGCGCATGAAGCGAGAGCAAGTACGGGAACGGCATGCAGAGGGCCTTATCTCTGCCACGCATGTCATTCAAAATCCGGCGAACCCGGGTGAGTGGATCGTGTTTTTCAAGAAGAGCGCCGGTCGCAGCTATTTCCTGGTGGACGATAACGACGAAGTCGAATCCTTTGGCCGGCTCGACGACTTGATCGAGATCGTGCGTGGGCTCGGGATCAAATTCGCCGAGATTCACATGTAGGGTCTATTTGCAGACCACCACCACGCTACGGTTTTTGTAGTTGCCGACATCGACCCCCAAAGTCTTGTCGCTTTCTTTGGGTGCCGGCGTGCCATCGGTCCCGACAATGCGATAACCGGTGCCGGCACAGGAGGCATCGGCCTTCTCATAGCAGGTGGCCCAGGAGTTGGCCTCGCCCGAGCAATCGATGGTCAGGCCCTGTTCGCCGTTGTTCAGGTAGGTGGTTTGCGAGGTGGCACAGCCACCCAGGGCCAATACCGCGATCAGCGGCAGCAATCTGTTCATGTTCATAGGTGTGTCGTCTTCAGCGATGGAGGGGCTAAACGCTCTGACAGCGCCGGAGTGAAAAGGTTATAGCGATTGGCCACTTGTTTGCGCTGGTGTGCCCGGCAGTCACAAAAAGCCCTGCACAAGGGCAGGGCTCGGGACGTGTCGCAACCGATCAGTCCTGATCTTTGCCACGGCGTTTGGACGATGCCGGTGTGTCGGTGAACACCGACGCTACATCAGTCGCCAACTGCTCGCTGTCGAAAGGCCCGGCGATGTGTTCGCCATTGGTAGTGGTCAGGCTCCACTTGCCGTCTTTCTTGTCGATCACATACCCGTTGATGATTTTTACCGCGGCCATCTATCTGTCTCGTTCGCTGGTTCAAAGGCGCCATGATACCGACAAATCCTCACATTGGGGGACGATGAGCGTATGGTGATGCAGCGCATTTGCGTGTTTGAGCTACTCTGTTTTCGCGGGTCGAAGACGCCAACGGAACTATCGGAGAGAATATTTCTCTATGTTGGCATCGGTTAGCCAGTGCGGGGCATTGTAAGGTGCACGCCGCCTGATTAGACTGCGCCGAAACTCGTACACACAGCCCTTTCAAGGACTTATATGATCAAGAAATGCTTGTTCCCAGCAGCCGGTTACGGTACTCGCTTCCTGCCAGCGACTAAAGCCATGCCCAAAGAAATGCTGCCGGTGGTAAACAAGCCACTGATCCAGTACGGCGTTGAAGAAGCTCTGGATGCTGGCCTGACTGAAATCTCGATCGTGACCGGTCGTGGCAAGCGTGCTCTGGAAGACCACTTCGACATCAGCTATGAGCTGGAAAACCAGATCAAAGGCACCGACAAGGAAAAATACCTGGTCGGCATCCGCAAGCTGCTCGACGAGTGCTCGTTCTCCTACACCCGTCAGACCGAAATGAAAGGCCTGGGCCACGCGATTCTGACCGGTCGCCCACTGATCGGTGACGAGCCGTTCGCCGTGGTACTGGCGGACGACCTGTGCGTCAACCTCGAAGGCGACGGCGTACTGACCCAGATGGTCAAGCTGTACAAGCAGTTCCGCTGCTCGATCATCGCCATTCAGGAAGTCGATCCGCAGGAAACCAGCAAATACGGCGTGATTGCTGGCGAGATGATCCGCGACGACATCTACCGCGTACACAGCATGGTCGAGAAGCCAAAGCCGGAAGACGCTCCGTCGAACCTGGCAATCATTGGTCGTTACATCCTGACCCCGGACATCTTCGATCTGATCGAGCAGACCGAGCCAGGCAAGGGTGGCGAAATCCAGATCACCGACGCCCTGATGAAGCAGGCCCAGAACGGCTGCGTAATGGCTTACAAGTTCAAGGGCAAGCGTTTTGACTGCGGTGGCGCCGAAGGCTACATCGAAGCCACCAACTTCTGCTTCGAGAACTTCTACAAGACCGGCAAGGCTTACTGATAGCGCCGGATCTGCATCGCGACGGGTGTTAAAGCACCCAAGTGAATGTACCCACAAACGCCCCGACCTGTTCGGGGCGTTTGTTTTTGTGCTGGAAAACCCCTTGAGTCCAGCAGTGCGGTTCACTGGTGCGCTCTGAGCGCGCTGGCTGCTTTTTCAAGGGGAGGGCACCTTCGAGCATGCTGGCTGTGCCGATTCCCTTCAGACGGCACAGCAGAGCCCCGCACAAGCGAGCAACCTGTCCGCCCGGAACAAAAAAAGCTCCGTATCTTGCGATACGGAGCTTTTTCTTTATACGTTGCGCCGCTTGCGATCTCTCGAAACCGGCGCCTTCCAGGCCGTTACTGCTGCACGACATTCGCTGCGGCAGGCTCGACCTTTTTCGGCTTCATCAGGCTGAAGTCGATCAGGGCGCGCTGCTCACGCTCGTACGGGTTGCCGATCATCAGCGGACGCGGCTTGAAGCTGTCGCTGACCAGGCTCTTGCTGCGGTCCAGTTCATCGAAACTCAAGCCGGCCATGTCTGCCCAAGTGTGGATCAGGTGCGAGCTGCTGTACGGCCGGCCGAGGTCTGCGGCGAAGTTCCAGTCATGGTTCTCGCGCCATTTCGGCGAAGCCCAGGCCATGAACGGAATGGTGTACATCGGCGCGGTCGGTTTGTTCTCGTTACGGCCGAGGGTGTTGTGGCCGGCGGAGTCGAACACGTCTTCACCGTGGTCGGAGAGGTACAGCAGGAAACCGTTCGGATCGGACTTGGCGTAGTCCTTGATCAGGCTCGACACCACGAAATCGTTGTAGAGCACGGCGTTGTCATAGCTGTTGTAGGTCGGCACCTGGTCATCACGCACGCCGGCCGGCACGCCGGTACGATCCTGGAACTTGTCGAAGGTCGGCGGATAGCGGTACTGGTAGCTCATGTGAGTGCCGAGCAGATGCACGACGATCAGCTTGCGTTGAGCCGGATCAGTCAGCGCCTTGTTGAACGGCTCGATCACGTCACCGTCGTACTGCGCGGCGTTCTGATTACGGTTGTTGTTCAGGTACACCTGCTCGTCGGCCTGTTCGGAGAAGGTCGTGAGCATGGTGTTGCGCTTGGTCATGGTCTGCTGGTTGGTGATCCAGAACGTCTTGTAGCCGGCCTGTTTCATCATGCTGACCAGCGAAGGCGTCGACAGGTACAGATCCGGGTTTTCTTCGTCAGCGAAGGTCAGGACCTGTTGCAGCGCTTCAATGGTGTATGGGCGCGGAGTGATGACGTTGTCGAACACCGCGAGCTGATCCTTTAGCTTGTCCAGCTCCGGCGTGGTCTTGCGCGGATAGCCGTAAAGGCTCATGCGCTGACGGTTGGTCGATTCGCCGATCACCAGCACCAGGGTCGAAGGTTTATCGGCGTCTGCAACCTTGAGGTTATGCAGCGGCGGGACCTTGCTGGTGCTGTGCAGCATCTCTTCCATGCCGGCCAGCGTATCGAGGTAGCGGTGGTAAGCCACCGCCATCTGCCAAGGCACGGCTGGCTCGATGCGGTCTTCGAACTTCTCGAAACCGCCGGCGAAACTGCCGGTGCGCTGGGTTTGTTTGATCAACGGGTAGCCAACCACGGCAATCAGGATCGCCAACGCGGCAATGAAAGCGCGGCCACGGGGCATGTAAACCGGGCGCAGGCGCGTCCACAGGAAGTAGGCGAAAGCGGTATGGGCGAGGAACGCCGGGATCATCCACCACGCGAAGTACTGGGTCATGTACTCGCCTGCCTCAGACACGTTCGACTCGAACATGATGAAGATGACGCTTTGCGAGAATTCCTGCTGATAGATGAAGAAGTAACCCAGGCTGGCCATCGAGCAGGCCCACAGAACCACGCCGATCAACGCGGCGAGCAGTTTGGTGCGCTTGGGGAACGCCAGCATCGGGGCGAGCCAGAGCGCACTCATCACGAAGGCTTGACGGAAACCGCTGAAACCGGAGGTGCCGGTCAGCTGGATCAGCAGTTGGGTGATTCCCGAGAAATACCAGAAGAACGCGAACAGCCAGAGAACACCGGCCCAGTCGAAACCTGTCGCAGTCGTTTTGCTGCGTTTGAACAATGCCATTCAGCACTCCAGCTCATCGTCACTAACCACCGTCGGAGCGCTACATCAAAACCGACGAACGGAAGCCGCGCGCAAACGCACGGCCAGAATGGGCCGGAGTATCACCAAGGCAGTGTGAAAACTTTGTTAGTTGCTGATCAGGGGCGGGGGGGCATCATGTCGGGAACGACAGGTGCCGTTCCCGAAGCTGGCGAGACAGGTCAGGCGTGCGGATTACGCTGGACAACCGGCAGAGGTTTGGGCTGGGCGCCCTGAGTCAGCGAGCGCAGCTGCGCCAGCTCCTGCTTCAACTGGTCGCGCTCGTCTTTCAACTGGCGCAATTCATCACGACGGATCGTGACGTACAGGGTTTGTGGAGGCATTGCTGTGTGTACTGTGCCCATTGCTCACCTCGCAAATGGCGTGTCTCAACTGCAAATCGTCCCCGCGTCGGGGCTACTGACTTGCTATCGGCGCCAATTTTGATTTCTTTTGCACGTGAATGGAACTTTTTTATTTTTCATGGTCGGTGTGTCTTCGGCACGTTTCCCGACGTTATCAGTCTGGATCGGGCACAATGCCCGGAAACTTCCCACCCGACGCTCTGGACTAACCTCCATGGATCACGTTGGGCTATAACCTTTGACACACATTTATTTGCAGTAAGGAGCATCAGCACATGCAACTCGGGATTATTGGACTGGGCCGCATGGGCGGCAATATTGCGCGGCGCCTGATGCTCAACGGTCACACCACCGTTGTTTACGACCGCAATACCGCTTTTGTCGACACCCTGGCCTCCGAGGGCGCTACGGGCGTTGCCGACCTGCCGGCCCTGGTGGCAGGCCTGGCCAAGCCACGCGCCGTGTGGGTCATGCTGCCGGCCGGCGCACCGACCGAAGACACCATCAACACCCTGAGCGACTTGCTGGAAGCCGGTGACACCATCATCGACGGCGGCAACACCAACTATAAGGATGACATCCGCCGGGCCAAGACTCTGTCCGAGAAAGGCCTGCACTACATCGACGTCGGCACCTCCGGCGGCGTCTGGGGCCTGGAGCGCGGCTATTGCATGATGATCGGCGGCGATGCCGAGACCGTCAGCCGTCTTGACCCGCTGTTCGCTGCGCTGGCACCGGGCATGGGCGAGATTCCGCGCACCAAGGACCGCAAGTCCGATGATCACCGTGCCGAGCACGGCTACATTCACGCCGGTCCTGCCGGTGCCGGGCACTTCGTGAAGATGATCCACAACGGCATCGAGTACGGCATGATGGCCGCGTTTGCCGAAGGCTTCGACATCCTCAAGACCAAATCCAGCGAGCGCCTGCCGGAAGACCAGCGTTTCGACCTGAATGTTGCCGACATCGCCGAAGTCTGGCGTCGTGGCAGCGTGGTTTCGTCCTGGCTGCTGGACCTCACCGCCGACGCGCTGGCCAGCGATCCGAAGCTCGACGGTTTCTCCGGTTCGGTGGCTGACAGCGGCGAAGGCCAATGGACCATCGAGGCGGCCATGGAACAGGCAGTGCCGGTGCCGGTGCTGTCGAACTCGTTGTTCTCGCGCTACCGCTCCCGCGGTCAGGGCACCTTTGGCGACAAGATCCTTTCGGCCCAGCGCTTCGGCTTCGGCGGCCATGTGGAGACACCGAAAAAATGACCCATACGATCCGCAGGAAATCCAAGGCAGAACCCGCTCCACCGACCACGCTGTTTCTGTTCGGTGCCCACGGTGACCTGGTCAAGCGCTTGCTGATGCCGGCGCTGTACAACCTGAGTCGCGACGGCCTGCTGAATGATGGCCTGCGGATCGTCGGCGTTGACCACAACGCCATTAGCGATGAAGCCTTCGCGCAAAAACTCGAAGACTTCATCCGTACCGAAGTGGCGGCGAAGGTCGGCAAGGGCGATCAGATGCTTGATCCGGCCTTGTGGGCCAAGCTCGCCAAAGGTATCAGCTACGTCCAGGGTGACTTCCTGGACGACAGCACCTATTCAGCGCTGGCGGCGAAAATAGCCGACAGCGGCACTGGCAATGCGGTGTTCTACTTGGCCACCGCGCCACGTTTCTTCAGTGAAGTGGTGCGCCGTCTCGGCGCGGCCAAACTGCTTGAGGAAACCCCCGAGGCGTTCAGAAGGGTGGTAATCGAGAAGCCGTTCGGCTCCGATCTGCAAACTGCCGAAGCATTGAACGCCTGCCTGCTCAAGGTCATGTCCGAGAAACAGATCTATCGGATCGACCATTACCTGGGCAAGGAAACCGTGCAGAACATTCTGGTCAGCCGGTTCTCCAACAGCCTGTTCGAGGCCTTCTGGAACAACCATTACATCGACCACGTGCAGATCACCGCAGCGGAAACCGTCGGTGTTGAAACCCGTGGCAGTTTTTACGAACACACCGGCGCGTTGCGGGACATGGTGCCCAATCACCTGTTCCAGTTGCTGGCGATGGTCGCCATGGAACCACCGGCCGCGTTCGGCGCTGACGCCGTGCGTGGCGAGAAGGCCAAAGTGGTCGGCGCGATCCGCCCCTGGACGGTCGAGGAGGCGCGAGCCAATTCGGTACGCGGTCAATACAGCGCCGGTGAAGTCGATGGCAAAGCGTTGAACGGTTACCGTCAGGAGCCGAACGTTTCGCCCGACAGCAGCACCGAAACCTACGTCGCGCTGAAAGTCATGATCGACAATTGGCGTTGGGTCGGTGTGCCATTCTATTTGCGCACCGGCAAGCGCATGAGCGTACGCGACACCGAGATCGTCATCTGCTTCAAACCGGCGCCGTACGCGCAGTTCCGTGACACCGAGGTGGACGAGCTGCAGCCAACCTATCTGCGTATCCAGATCCAGCCCAATGAGGGCATGTGGTTCGACCTGCTGGCCAAACGGCCGGGACCGGCGTTGAACATGGCCAACATCGAGCTGGGGTTCGCGTACAAGGACTTCTTCGAGATGCAGCCGTCCACCGGCTACGAAACGCTGATCTATGACTGCCTGACCGGCGATCAGACGCTGTTCCAGCGTGCCGACAACATCGAGAACGGCTGGCGTGCGGTGCAACCGTTCCTCGATGCCTGGCAGCAGGATTCCAGCGTGCAGAGCTACGCTGCCGGTGAAGATGGCCCACAAGCCGCCAATGATCTGCTGACTCGCGATGGTCGCGTCTGGCATGGTCTGGGATGAGTAACTCGATCCGTTTTTTACTGAGTGACATGGACGGCACACTGTTGCAGCCCGATCACAGCCTGAGCCAGCGCACCCTCGACGCGGTTCGCTCGTTGCGCGAGGCGGGCGTGTTCTTCAGCCTGGCCACCGGGCGCCCGCCCAAAGCCATGTTGCAGCAGATCGAAGCCTTGGGTATCGACGTGCCGACAGCGGCGTTCAACGGCGGCACCATCGTCAAGCCTGACGGCACGCTGCTGGCTGCGCACTATCTGCCGGTAACGGTGGCGCTGACGGCTTTGGCGACGTTCATCGATCAGCCAGGTGTGGAAATCTGGGTGTTCAGTGGCGGTGACTGGCTGCTCAAAGACCCCAACGGGCCAATGGTGCCGCGTGAACAGCACGGTCTTGGCTATCCGCCGGTGGTGGTGGAGAGTTTCGAGCCATATTTGCAAAGGATCGACAAGATCGTCGCCACCAGTCAGAACACGGATCTGCTGATTGAACTGGAAGCCCGTTTGTTGACCAAGGTTGAGGGACAGGCGCAGGTTTCACGTTCGCAACCGGTGTATCTGGACGTCACGGCGCTGGAGGCTAACAAGGGTACCGCGCTGTCGACGATTGCCGAGTACCTGAACGTGCCGCTGGAGCACACCGCCGCGATTGGCGATGGCGGTAATGACCCGGCGATGTTCCATCGTGCCGGGTTCTCGATCGCCATGGGGCAGGCGGAAGAAGCGGTGCGACGGCAGGCCGATGCAGTGACCGCGCCAAACACCGACGATGGCGTGGCGCAGGCGATCGAGAAGTACATCCTCGGTCGCTGATTCACCCGGAAACAAACTGTGGGAGCGGGCTTGCTCGCGAATGCGGTGTGTCAGTCAACACATCAAGTGCCTGATACTCCGTCTTCGCGAGCAAGCCCGCTCCCACAGTTTTAATCGCGTGTTGTCAGAGCCAGTAACTCACCGCATACCACCCCAGCAACCCCATCACCACGGTGTATGGCAACGCCATCCACACCATCCGCCCGTACGAAAGGCGCACCAGCGGCGCGATCGCCGAGGTCAGCAGGAACAGGAACGCCGCCTGACCATTCGGCGTCGCCACGCTCGGTAGGTTGGTGCCGGTGTTGATCGCGATCGCCAGTGTCTCGAAATGCTCGCGGCTCATGTGCCCGGACAGGAAAGCCTGTTTCACTTCGGTGATGTAGATGGTGGCGACGAACACGTTGTCGCTGATCGCCGAGAGCAGGCCGTTGGCAATGAACAGCATGCCCGGTTGTTGCTCCGCCGGCAGGGCCAGCACCCACTGGATCAACGGGGCAAACAGCTGTTGATCGTGAATCACCGCGACCACGGCAAAGAACACCACCAGCAATGCAGTGAACGGCATGGCGTCTTTGAAGGCGCTGCCCAGGCGATGCTCGTCGGTGATGCCAGTGAACGCGGTGATCAACACGATCACCATCAGACCGATCAGGCCGACCTCGGCGACATGAAACGCCAGGCAACCTATCAGGATCAACGCAGCAGCGCCTTGCACCAGCAGGGCGGCACGCTGGCGCGGTGTGCGTTCGGCGTTGTCTTCGGCGGCGTAATTGGCTAGCACGGCACGCACGTTGTCCGGCAGCAGGGTGCCGTAGCCAAACCAGCGCAATTTTTCCAGCAGCATGCAGGTCAGCAGGCCCGCCACCAGTACCGGCAGCGACACCGGCGCGACCTTCTGGAAGAACTCTGCGAAGTGCCAGCCCATCTCATGGCCGATCAGCAGGTTCTGCGGCTCGCCCACCAACGTACAGACCCCGCCGAGTGCGGTGCCCACCGCGCCGTGCATCAGCAGGCTGCGCAGGAATGCGCGAAACTGTTCGAGATCGTCATGGTGCAGGGCTGGCAGGTGCCGGTCGTCGCTGAATTCGCTGTCCTGGCGCGGATCGTTGCCCGAGGCTACGCGGTGGTAAACCGAATAGAAACCGACCGCCGCGCTGATGATCACCGCCGTCACGGTCAGCGCATCAAGAAACGCCGACAGAAACGCCGAGAGAAAACAGAACATCAGCGCCAGCAGCGTCTTGGAGCGCACGCCGAGCAGCAGGCGCGAGAACAGAAACAGCAGCAGGTCTTTCATGAAGTAGATGCCTGCGACCATGAACATCAGCAGCAGGATCACCGGAAAGTTGTGCACCAACTCATCGTACAGCGCCTGCGGCGTGGTCATCTTCAGCAGCAGGGCTTCGATCAGCAACAACCCGCCGGGCATCAACGGATAGCACTTGAGGGCCATGGCCAGGGTGAAAATGAACTCGATCACCAGCAGCCAGCCGGCGGCGACCGGGCCGACAGTGAACAGCACCACGGCGTTGAGGATCAGGAACCCGACGATGCACGCCTTGTACCAGCGGGGCGAATGCCCGAGGAAATTGTGCGCGAACGCCTGGGCCAGTGAACCGGACATCGGTTGCTCCTTGTATTAAGAAGCGCGCAAGTTGCCGCAAGTGTCTGGCAAGTTCAAGTCCGCGGGAGTTATTGATTCAGATAGCGCGCGACCATGGCGCGGTAGTTGCCGTCCAGTGAATAGCCGCCAACCAGGATGCGCCCGTCTACCTGCACGGCGAGTGAATTGGCGGTGTCCAGGCTGTGCCCCAGACGCGTGCGTAGCCAGCCGCCGTTGCCGAACTGCGCGTCGAGTCGTCCGTCGAGCAGATAGCGCGCCACGATGAAATCCGCTTCGATCCCGCCAATCGTTGCACCCACCGCGATGATTCGGCCATCAGCCATGCATTGGGCTGCGCTCCACTGGCAACCGCTGGGACCGATTTCCAGCAGATGCGGGAGGCCTGAGTTGTTGCGCAATTCCGGACGACCATTGCGGTGAAGGCTCAGCGCCAGGCAGCGGATCGGATCACGACTGCTGCCAAAGCAGTGCAGATGCTCCTGCGACTCGATGACCTGACTGACCATCGCGCTTTGGCCGTGGGCCTTGAAGGCGAGGAAACCATCCACCGCGAAACGTTCATCAAGGCGCCCGTCAGGCAAATAGCGCGCGACCAGCCCCTCTTGGGGGAAGTCAATTGAGCCAGCGACGAGGATCCGCCCATCTTCCTGCAATACAAGGCTGCTGAGCCAGGTGTTGAGCAGCAGATGGCGGATCATCACGAAGCCGCGGCCATTGAAGCTTGTATCGAGCTCGCCGTCTGGCATCAGGCGGATCAGCATGCCGGCATGGTCGGCAAGTTCGAAGTGGTGATTGGCGATCAGCAGAATGTGCCCGTCGTCTTGCACGGCGATGTCGCAGGCTTCGGCGCCTGGCACACCGGGCGGTAGCCAGGTATCGCGGGAACCGATGGACAGGTCTCCGGGCAGGCGCACTACTTTGCAGCCATTTTCGCCAAAACCCGGGTCGGGAATTCCGTCGGCGCTGAACAGGGCAAGGGCGGGCAGGGTGCGATGGGTGTTTTGATAATGCAGCCCGGCCAGCAGGATTCGCCCGTCGGGCAGCACCTGGACCTTGCCACCCGTGGCTTCAAAACCGCGTTCAAATTCACCGATCACACTGCCTTGCTGTCCAAACGCGAGGTCGGCCGAACCGTCAGCGAGTATTCGCGCCAGACCAAAACGACTGCCTTGGGCAGTGCCGATCTTGGCGGCGACCAACACGCGTCCCTGTCGGTCCAGCGCAACATCCTGGGTCATGCTGGAAACACTGCCGGCGAAATAGACTTGGGCAACGCCAGTGTTGGCAAATTGTTTGTCCAGTTGTCCGCAGGTATTGAGTAGTGCCGGGCGCGCAAAGGCGTTCTCGGAGGACATGCATGCTTCTCCTTGCAAGTTGACCAGGCCCGAATCGGGCGGGTAACTGCATGAGCGGAACATTCAATCCCTGAATACACGCAAGTTCAACTGACAGAACTAACAGGTGGAGGGTCGCACTGTGCCATAACAGTGTCTTTTTGAACCAAATGAAAGCCTGCCAAGCAGTGGCGCCTGACGCTTGAAGGAAAGTTGTACAAAAGTACTGGAGATAAACAGCAGTTTGTAACTAACGAAACACAAAGCGGATGACCTGAATGTCATCCGCATGGCCCTCTGATCAGTGCGGCATCGACCACGACTGCAGCAGGTAACCTTCTTTGCTCAATTCAGCACGGGCCTGTTGCAACAGCAATTCCAGCTGCGCCGGGTCGGAGTAGGCGCTGCTTGGGATCTGCTGGCGGCCGATATGCGAGTTGGTGCGATCGATGACGGTCAGGTTCAGTTCACCGTTGCCGTCTTGTGGGGCCCAGGCCACGCACTGGAAGGGTTTGAACGCGTGGTTGGCAATCAAAAGAGCTTCGTTGATACGGAGCGGGGCGGTCATGGGGTCTTCTCTCTGTCGTGCCCAATCAAATGATCTGCCGTCGGTTGGGCTTACCGTTCGGCTGGTTACTTGTACTGATGCACGCAACCCCGTGGCAGGTCACACACGACTTAAAGAAATTTCAACTTTGTTGCTGAGGCCGGACATTTCGAGCGTTTTTGAAAGCTTGCTGAAAGATAGCAACTCGATAGCTAACTAATAAAATCGCTTCTTATAACTCGTTAGCTTGTATACCTATAAGCAATCGATACAAGGCCCTGTCAATTTCTTGCTAATGTTACAGTCGGGTCTGCCAAATGACTGTTTTTACAATAATTTCCTTAAATTTGGCGCCAAGGAACAGTCATGATCGAAGCGCCAGCGTTACGACGTTTATTGGTAGTCGACCCCTGTGACGACTGCCATCGCCTGTTACCCGGATTGCGCGCGGTGGGCTGGGATGTTGACAGTTGTACCCTGGAAAATGCCGCCGATCGGACATGTGATGTCGGGCTGTTGCGACTGCAACCTTTTCACCTCGAACGCCCCGAAGCGGTCAAGGAACTGATCAGTCGCAGTGGCACCGAGTGGATCGCGGTGTTGAATCAGGAAGTCCTGCGATTACAGAACGTCGGTGACTTCGTCTGCGAATGGTTTTTCGATTTTCATACCTTGCCGTTCGATGTCTCACGCGTACAGGTGACCCTGGGCCGCGCATTCGGCATGGCGCGTTTGCGCGGGCAAGGCACGATTCACGTCGACCAGCCTGAACACGAGTTACTCGGCGACAGCAAGCCGATCCGTGAGCTGCGCAAGTTACTGAGCAAACTGGCGCCGACCGAATCCCCGGTATTGATCCGAGGCGAAAGCGGCACCGGTAAAGAACTGGTCGCACGCACGCTGCACCGCCAGTCCCAACGCCACAGCAAGCCGTTTGTGGCGATCAATTGCGGGGCGATTCCCGAACATTTGATTCAGTCCGAACTGTTTGGCCACGAGAAAGGTGCCTTTACCGGTGCGCATCAGCGCAAGGTCGGGCGCATCGAGGCCGCCAATGGTGGCACGCTGTTTCTCGATGAAATCGGCGATCTGCCACTTGAATTGCAGGCCAACCTGTTGCGTTTTCTCCAGGAAAAACACATCGAGCGCGTCGGCGGCAGTCAGCCGATCCCGGTCGATGTTCGTGTGCTGGCGGCCACCCACGTTGACCTGGAAGCGGCCATCGAGAAAAAGCGTTTTCGCGAAGACCTCTATTACCGCCTCAATGTGCTGCAAGTGGTGACCGCGCCATTGCGCGAACGCCACGGTGATCTGTCGATGCTGGCCAACCATTTTTCTCACTTTTACAGCCACGAGACCGGGCGCCGTCCGCGCAGCTTCAGTGAGGATGCGTTGATCGCCATGGGCAAACACGATTGGCCAGGCAACGTGCGGGAACTGGCCAACCGCGTGCGACGTGGTCTGGTGCTGGCGGAAGGAAGGCAGATCGAAGCACGGGATCTGGGATTACTCAGTCAGCACTCGATTTCGGCGCCGATGGGAACGCTGGAAGACTACAAGACCCGCGCCGAACGCCAGGCGCTGTGCGATGTATTGAACCGGCACAGCGACAACCTCAGTGTCGCGGCGAAGGTGCTGGGCGTGTCGCGGCCGACGTTTTATCGCCTGCTGCACAAGCATCAGATTCGCTAGAGACCAAAGCTCAAAAAGATCGCAGCCTGTGCAGCTCCTGGATGGGGAATCCGTGGAGCTGCCGCAGGCTGCGATCTTTTGCTTTAGAAGTAGTACGGGAATTTCAGGCTGAAGGTGAAGTCCGGCGCATCCGGAGTCATCCCCAGTGACAGGTTGGGCACAATCGTCAGGTTAGGCGTGGCGGCGATGGTCATGCCGATGTTGAAGTAACCGGCGTTGGCATCACTGGAAATCACTGACTGCCAGTCCTGGCCATCAGGCTTGAGGCTGCTGCGGCGCTGAACGAGGTCAGACATCGAGAACGACATACTCATCTTCTCGTTCAGGGCAAATGCTACGCCCATGCCGACCTGGAAACTGTCGCCGATCCTGACCTTGCCCGGGGTTTTCTGATTGACCGTCGAGCTGATATCGCTGAACGACTCCTCCAGGTTGTGGGTGTAGGAGAGGGTGCCGAACAGCACTGCCGGGTCGAAGGTCTTGACCAGCGAGATACCCGGCGTAACCGACCAGACGCCGTTACCGGTCGGCAGGCTTTCAGGTACATAGAGATTGGTGTTGCTTTGCGACTGGATCAGCTTGATGCCAAACGGATCCTTGCCGGTTGGGGCCTTGACGCGCAAGGTGAATACCGCGTCCGGCAGGTTGGCCGATTCGTCGAGGAACTTGTAGGCAATCCCGGCGTTGATGTCGCCAATCGTCGGATCCTGATCAACGTCGCCCTGGGTTGTGACGTTCGCACCGCCGTTGTTGCCACCACCGGACTGGTAAGTCGAGGCGCGATAGACCACGGGCACGTTCAGGTCGAACTGCCAGCGGTTGTTGTAGTTGTAGCGGCCAGTGAGATCCAGCGTGTAGGTGTCAGCCTTGATCCGGTCCAGGTTGATGTTGCCCAGAAAGATCGAGTCCAGTGCGAGGAAGCCGTTGAGTGTCAGTTGGCGAGTGTCGTAGTGGGAATACGTCAGACCGGTCTCGAAACTGAACTTGCCGCCGCCGAAGAAGCCGCTGGCCTCGTCATACAGGTTGGTCACACTTTGCGCCGGTTGCGAATCGTCTGCCAGCGACTGTCCGTAGGACGCACCACTTCCTCCCGCCGCGCCCCCCGACGCTGCGGCTGCACCCGTACCGGTCGCAGCGACCGATTGATTGCTCTTTCTCAGCTCTGCAGGGGATTTGACCAGACGCTTGGGCTGCGGGGTCGCAGGCTGGTCTTCAACCTGCCGAACCCGCTGCTCAAGTACCGCCAATGCCTTTTGCTGCGTCTCGTATCGCTGTTTAAGCTCAAGGAGCTCCTGCTTGAGTGTTTCAACATCCGGATCCGTCGCAGCCTGTAACGCTGCGGCCGGAAAAAGTGTGCTCAAACATACGACTGCGCGCAGTGATGCCGATCGATACATGAAAAAGCCGTCCCTTTAAGCCCAATGATCGAAAATCAGCGTAGTTCAATATCCTGCATTGCGTAGTCCCTTGAGTTGATTAAGATTCTGCGCGGCGCTCGCGGCCGGATTCAGGTTGTTGTTGATCACGACATTGAGCAGGGTCTGGTTGTTGACCAGATTGCTGTTACCCAGCAGGGTGGTGTTTTGCAGCAAGCCGGCCTGAGCCACTTGTTGCAGTGCCGAACCCTGGTTGTTGCTGGCCTGGATGGCCATCTGCACGCCGCCGCTGATGGCCGATACGGCGACGCTGCCGGCGGCGTTGCTGGCGCCGATGGTCTGGCCACTCATCAGGGCCTGACCGGAGGCCGGAGCCATGGTCGGTGCGGTAGTCGATTGCGTCACGTTGATCGCGACGTTGTTGTTGGCACTGTTGCTGTCGCCAGCGGCGCGTACGCTTTGCGTCACGCCTTGCGTATTGCTCAGTCCTGCGCCGCCAATCACGTTGCCGGTGCCTTGGGTATTGTTCGTGGAACCGTTGCCGAGCTGGCTGATGGTGGAGACATAGAATTGGGGTTTTACGGTGGAGGCCTGAATCTGCATCGAGCTGGTTGCCCCTATCAGGTCGCCACTGGCGTTGCGCCAGGTACTGCTCATGACGACGCCGAAGCTGATGATGCGCCCCGGCATGACAAAACGACCGCGTAGCTGGCTGAGTTCCTGGTCGTTGACTTCTATCGGTTTGAATACTTCATTGGCAAAGCTTGACGTACTTGCCGCCAGGCAAGCGGCCGCCAGCCAGTATGAGGCTTTCATCTGCTGCTCCCGGAGCATCCTGCCCCTCTTATCATTATTGGACGCTAAAAGAAGTCGCTCTGAATGAAACCGAATTCCATCAGTTCGGCGTCTCTGACAGGGGCGAACTCATCGAGTTTGTTCTTTGCTGTCAGTGGTGCCGGAGGGTCGCGTAATACGTTGGCTTTGTCGTAACCGGGGCCTACGATGGCAAATACGATGCCGTTCCAGCCGTTGACGAAGTCAGCGTGGCTGTAGCGTTTGTGGCCCAGTACGGGATCGCCGATGTACACCCAGTCCTTGTCTGCCCGCTGCAATACGACGAAGTGTTTGTAGCCGCGGATGTCCATCAGGACTACGACCGGTATCGAAACTGCATCAAGCTTTTCAGGCGGAATCTTGTAGCCCCTGGCGCGCATGCCGATGCTTTCTATGTAGCGTTTCATGTCCAGCATGGAGAAACCCTGTGTACGCACAAGATCCTGGTCTGCGTTGACCAGCATGCCTTTTATGATGTGATCCTCATCGACGTCGAGCCAATAAGCCTGGCGCAACACGGTTGCCAGTGCGGCGGCGCCGCAACTGAAATCGGTTTTTTGCTCGACAATGTCGCTGAACTTTCGCTCACGAATACTTTGTACCTGCTTGTAGACCAGGATGCCGCCAGGAAGGGCGGCTACGGGCATCTGTGCAGCTTGCGTGGCGCCGCACAGGCACAGCAGGACGGTGAGGGCAGTCATACGCATGATCGATACGCCTTGTCGGAGTGTGGAAAAGCCCCGTTGCCGGGGCTTTTGCAGACGGTCGCGATTAATGGCCGGCCGACGAGATGGAAGTTGCGTTGACCTGCATGTTGCCAACGCCTGCCGCACTGTTGAAGCCGACGTTGCCGGACGAGCCGTTCGCTACGTTGGCAACATTGGAGGTGTTGTACACCGGTGCAGTCCAGCCGGTTGGAACCAGCACTTGTTGGGTGGTGGTGCCGGCCAGTGCCAGTTCGCCTACTGCTACGAAGCCAGAAGTGCTGCTGCCACCTTTGCCGCCTTTGTCGCCCCAGCTGCCGTGGCCACCATGATCGTCGCCTTCGGTTTTTGCCACGCCGGCTGCCACGAAGCCACCGGTTGCGCTGAAGGTGCCTTTGAGGGTGTCTTTGGAGTAGGTCTGCACGCCTTGGTTTTCAACAACCAGGTTGGTCGAGGACTGGCTAGCTGCAGAGGCAGCCTGGGCTACACGGCCACCCGACGAAGCGATTGCCAGGTCGTTTTTCTGTTGGTTGAAGTTGCCGGCAGCGGAGTTGGCGTTGATGTTACCCGAGCTGCTGTTGGCGACATTGTTGAGGGTCGACGAGTTGACGGTCGACTGGTTGTTTACATAGTTATTGTTGTTGTATTGGGCCGCGCTGGCGGCGGCGGTCGAGGTGCCGAAGATGAAGCTTTCGTCGGACGAAGCGATCGCTGCCAGGTTGGCTTGCTGGTTGCCGTCACCGGCCGCCGAGTTACCGTTGATGTTGCCGCTGGAACTGTTCATCGCATTGGACATCGACGAATTGTTCTGGGTGCCTTCGTTGTTCACAACGTTGGTGTCGCTGTTTTGGGTATCCACCGAAACGGCGCTGGCGCCTGCACCGATCTGCAGCAGTTGTTCCAGAGTCGGGCCTTTTGGTGGAGGAGGGTTGTGGCCGTGACCGCCTTCATTGCCGCCGCCTGCTTGTGCTGCCATTGCCATCACTGCTGCCAGAGCGAAAACCAGTGGTTTGAGGGCCATTGTAGATTTCATTTTGTTTCCCCTTGCTCATGTGTTGGTTAAGTGTTGGTACTTTCTTGCACTGCAATTGGGTCAGTTAGCGACCCGGATGCTCAGGGTGTTTGAAACCTGATTCCCCACCCCGGCACTCTGGTTCACCTGAATCACTCCCCGGCTGCCGGTGAAGGCCTGGTCGCTGGTAATGACCTGGCGGCTGCCTTTCGAAGTGTCAGTTGCTCCTGAGCTGATTGACGGCGTCACGTTCTGTTGGGAAAGCACGCTGTCGTCGATACTTTGCGGCCCGGTACTGGTGCTGATCCGCACCACGTTGGCCATCTGGTTGCCGGCGCCGGCCGACTGGTTCACGCCCAGTACGCCACTGCCGTTACTGAAAGAGTTGCCGCCAATGGTGGCTGTCGCGTTCATCCGCGGATCGCTGGCCGTGTTGATGTTCTGGTTGATGGTGGTCGTCGCCGAGGCGCTGGGGCCGTTGGCAATGGCCCGGACGTTGGCCTGTTGCGATTGGTCGCCAGCCGCCTGGTTGACGCCGAAGTTGCCGTTGTATTGGGCACCGGAATCCTGGATGTTGGCGCTGTTCTGCACCGGCACACTGGAGTCGGCCATGGCGCTGGTACTGGCCAGCAGGGCAAGGAAGATCAGGGAGCGGTTCATTTCATGGCTCCGCCGAGAGCGCCCAGTGGGGCCAGGCCATTACTGACGGCGCGGTTCACGGTGTTGGAAATGGATGAGCCCATGCCTCCACCGTTGCCGCTTCCACCACCCGCACCCGGCATACCGTTGTTGATGCCATTGAGTGTGTTGACGGCGGAGCCGCCGAACGCGTTGTTCACCGAGTTGGCAATCGAAGAACCGCTGGCGATGCCGGCGAATTCGTTATCGCTCAGTTCGGCATGCGCAGTGGCTGCGTTGACGGTCACTGACGGGTTGGCGTTGACTGTGGTCGGGTAGGGGTCTTTGCCGCCATTGCGGCCAATCGGTATGGGTTGAACTTCCCGATTGAGAACGATCACGCCGTTGCCATCGGCGTGGGCGGTGAAACTGATCAGAGAGCTGGCTGCAGATCCGATCAGCAAGAGGCAGGTCAAGCCTTTATTGATATTCCCCACGGCGGCAATTCCTTCTTTAGTGGGCTGGCTCTTGTCAGCGTTGTGAAGGAGAGAGCGAAAGCTGTGCCGCTTTTGAGTTGTTCTTGACTTTCAATGGGTTAGTGCCGAGCCGTGCAGCGCTGTTACATAATCTGTCTCAGCGCTGAAACAGTCGTGCAGGCGCGTGCGGGGTCAGGGGCGGTGCGAAGCTCTGGAACAAGGGTTTGCGCTGAGGTGTTTCACGGCAGTAACAGATGTCCTGACAGAACGATGAAGGCCATTGAAATGGCTGCTTTGCGCGGGGATGGGTGTTTCAGGAATGGACACTTGAGCCCCGAAAGGAGCCCTTTGACGGTCAAGCAGCCAACAAACGCCTCACTGCATCCAAGGCCTGAGACCGACGTTCATCCCAGTTGCCCTGAATGATTTGCAGCGGTTGCCGGTGTTGTTCCAGCCAGTCGCGGGTGGCTTGAAAGAACGCCATGCGTTCACTGAGTTGCGGCTGGCAGCGTTGGCCGTCGTTGGTCCAGTCGATCTGTTCCGGCGACAACAGCAGGTGCAGGTCGTAATGCCGCGCCAGCAGCTCGGACTCGAGCCAGTGCGGGCAGTCGCCGAACAGCGTCTGGCTCCAGAGGATGTTGCTCAGCAGGTGGGTGTCGAGAATCAGCAGTTCCGGTTGCTGCGCCCGTGCCTGATCCTCCCATTGCAACTGCCCTCGGGCGATGTCGGGGATGTCATTCAGGCAGGTGTCGCGCGGATTCTGCTCGATGAACCAGCGCACGTATTCATCCACCCGCAGGCCACCAAAGTGTTCCTGCAGGCCTGCCGCCAGCCAACTCTTGCCCGTGGATTCCGGGCCGGTCAGTACAACGACTTTCATCGCTGCAACGCCGGATCGGCGCGCCACTCACGCCAACCTTGCACGGCAATCAAGGTGAACAGGGCGTAGAGCGCCGCAGTGAGGTAAAGACCCTTGTAAAGAAACAGACCGACGAAAATCACGTCCAGCACGAACCACAGCGCCCAGCATTGCAAGCGTTTCTGCGCCATCCAGAGTTGTGCGACTAGGCTGAACGCCGTCAGCGCGGCGTCGAGCCACGGCTGCGCCGCATCGGTCCAGTGTGCCATGGCTGCGCCGAGCAGCAGACTGCCGAGCGCTCCGACACTCAGGCCGAGCAGGATCGAGCGCCGGTCCAAACGGGTGACATCGCGTCCGTCATGCATCGTCCCGGCGCGGGTCCATTGCCACCAGCCGTAGACTTGCAGCGCGGCGTAGATCACTTGCAGCAACATGTCCGAGTACAGCTTCACGTCATAGAAGATCCAGCTGTACAGCAACACCATGATCAGGCCGATCGGCCAGCACCATGGATTCTGTTTGACCGTCAGCCAGACGGCGATCACACCGAGGGCGGCGGCAAACAGTTCAAGCCCGGACATGGGGGTTCCTTGGGGGAATTGAGGAGGGAGCGGATTGTACCCAAAAATCTGTAGGAGTGAGCCTGCTCGCGATGGCGGTGGGTCAGCCACTCTTGGTTGACTGATACGACGCTATCGCGAGCAGGCTCACTCCTACAGGGGAGCGCTGTTAGACGCGGAATTGCCGCAGAAGCTGATTCAACTGCTCGCTCAATTGCCCAAGCTTCACGCTCGCCGCGCTCGACTGTTCCGCCGCCAGCGCTGTGCTGTGGGACAGCCCGGCTGCTTGCGTGACGTTCTGATTGATGTCTTCGACCACATGCGCCTGTTGCAGTGTGGCGCTGGCAATCGAGGCGTTCAGGCCATTGAGATTGCGCAGCGCCTGGCCGATGGCGTTGAGGCTGGCGCCGGCGAGGCCGGCCTGTTCGATGGTCAGTTGCGAGGCCTTGCTGCTGTCACCAATGACCTTCACCGCCGCTTCGGAATGATTCTGCAGGCGTTCGATCATGGTCTGGATTTCCGCCGTCGATTTTTGCGTGCGCTGCGCCAACAACCGAACTTCATCGGCCACCACCGCGAAACCACGGCCCTGTTCGCCGGCGCGGGCCGCTTCGATGGCCGCGTTGAGTGCCAGCAGGTTGGTTTGCTCGGCAATCGAGCGGATCACCTCCAGCACACTGCCGATCTGCGTACTTTCCGCCGCCAGGGTGCGAATCACCTCGACCGCCTGATCAATGGTCCCCGACAGTTTATCGATCTGTTGCAGACTGCCGTCGATGTTGATCTGGCCCTGTTGTGCCTGGGCTTCGGCATCGCGCATTTCAGCGGCCGCATGTTCGGCATTCTTCGCTACGTCCTGCACGCCGTAGGTGACTTCGTTGATCGCCGTCGCCACCAGTTCCATCTGCTGCGATTGCTGCTGGCTGCGTTGCTGGGCCTGGGTGGCATCGTTGCCCAGTTCACTTGAGGACTGGCCCAGCGCACTGGCCGAGATCTGCAAATCGCCTATCACCCGGCGCAACTTGGCGGTAAAGGCGTTGAAGTGATGAGCCAGTTGCGTCACTTCGTCCTGGCCGTGGGTGTCGAGACTGCGAGTCAGGTCGCTTTCACCGCTGGCGATGTTGGCCATGGCGTTCACGGTTTCCTGCAGCGGACGCACGATGCTGCGGGCAATCAAAATCACCAGCAGGGCCATGATCACGGCGATCACCAGGCCTATCACCGAAGCCTTGATCACCTGACCCTGGAACTCGCCCTGCACATCGTCGATGTAAACGCCGGAGCCGAGCACCCAGCCCCATGGCTCGAACAGTTTGACGTAAGAGGTTTTCGCCACCGGCTCGCTGGCGCCGGGCTTGGGCCAACGGTAATCGACCATGCCGGCGCCCTTGCTTTTGGCGATTGCGACCATTTCGTTGAACACCGCGAAACCGTCCGGATCACGGATCGCCGAGAGGTTCTGGCCTTCGAGCTTGGGGTTGGTCGGGTGCATGACCATCACAGGCGTGAGGTCGTTGATCCAAAAGTAGTCGCTCTGGTCGTAGCGCAGACCGCGAATGGCGGTCAGCGCCTGTTTCTGTGCGGCGTCGCGGGTGAGGGTGCCGGCGGTTTCGAGGTCGTGGTAGTAGGTCAGCAGGCCGCTGGCGGTCTGCACCACATGCTGGGTTTTCTGCGCCTTGGCGTGATACAGGTCGTCGTGGATCTGCTTGAGCATCAACACGCCCAAGGTCAACAACATGACCACTGCCACAATCAAAATGAGCCACAAGCGTCGGCTGATCGACACACTGCGCAAGCTGTTCATAACGCTGTCACTCCGATTTCTTTTTCTTGTAATAAATCAACGCCAGCATCCAACCACGTTTGGGTGATCGGGCATACGCGACCCAAGTCGAATAACGCCGCAGCACTATTAAGGCTTGTCTGTTAGGATTTCGGCCCCGCGCGTAAAAACCTGAATCCAAGTTGATATTTCACGGAATTTTGACCGTTTCGTGTGGATCCTGTGTGCGCGGAATCGGTACAGCAACAAACAGCTACGCTGAACGCAGTGAACGTAAAAAAATATTATCGGGGCATGCCGCCGTGCATCGCTCTTTGGGGGATTGATGGATCTTTGGACCGCCTTGCAGGCGCTGATTCTTGGAGTTGTAGAGGGGCTGACGGAGTTTTTGCCCATTTCCAGTACCGGACACCAGATCATTGTTGCCGACTTGCTCGACTTCGGCGGCGAAAGGGCCATGGCGTTCAACATCATTATTCAGCTCGGCGCGATCCTCGCGGTGGTGTGGGAGTTTCGCCGCAAGATTCTCGACGTGGTGATCGGCTTGCCGACCCAGCCGAGTGCTCGGCGTTTCACCGCCAACCTGCTGATCGCGTTTCTGCCGGCGGTGGTGTTGGGGGTGATTTTTGCCGATTTGATTCACCAATACCTGTTCAACCCGATCACGGTTGCGACTGCGCTGGTGGTGGGTGGCGTGATCATGTTGTGGGCCGAACGCAGGCAGCATGAAGTGCACGCCGAAACCGTGGACGAGATCACCTGGAAGGACGCGCTGAAAGTCGGCTTCGCGCAATGTCTGGCGATGATTCCCGGCACTTCGCGTTCCGGCTCGACGATCATCGGTGGCCTGCTGTTTGGCCTGTCGCGCAAGACCGCGACCGAGTTCTCGTTCTTCCTGGCCATGCCGACCATGGTCGGTGCGGCGGTGTACTCCGGTTACAAGTATCGCCACCTGTTTGTGCCGGCGGATTTCCCGGTGTTTGCCATCGGCTTCATCACTGCGTTCATCTTCGCCATGATTGCCGTACGCGGTCTGCTCAAGTTCATCGCCAGCCACAGTTACGCAGCGTTTGCCTGGTACCGGATCGTTTTCGGTCTGGTGATTCTGGCGACCTGGCAGTTCGGCTGGGTCGACTGGTCGGCGGCCAAGGCATGAGTGACTCTCGCGCCCGTCGCCCCGAAGGACGTCCATCCGGTGGTGGGATTCAGAACCTCAAGTTGAAACTGATCGTTCTCCTGATCGTTTGCGCAATGCCGCTGTTCGGTTCGGTGTCGATGTGGCTGCGCGGAATCTCGCTGGTGCCGCTGGCCGCCTATGGGATCGTCAGCGTGCTGGCGTTCTTTCTGTATTGGGCTGACAAGCGCAAGGCTCGTGCCGACGCCTGGCGAACGCCGGAGAACGTACTGCACGCGGTGGAGCTGGCGGGTGGCTGGCCGGGTGCGCTGATTGCTCAGCAGGTGTTTCGGCACAAGACGCGCAAGGTTTCGTATCAGATTCTGTTCTGGGTGATTGTGGTGTTGCATCAGGTGTTCTGGATCGACCAGTTGTTTCTGGGTTCGAACCTGATTTCATTGTTCTGAATCACCACAAATCCCCTGTAGGAGTGAGCCTGCTCGCGATGGCGTCGCATCAGTCAAAGAGATGTCGACTGATACACCGCTATCGCGAGCAGGCTCACTCCTACAAGGATCGGGTTTAGAGCAACAATCCGATTTGGGTTTTCTTCGGCAACTTGCTCACCACCAACTGATGCGAACGCTGCAGCAAGCCCTGCAGTTCCTCGGCACCCAGCGGGTAGGGTGGGTGCATGATGATCCACTGCGCCCGCGCCAGATAAGGCGCCGGATGAATGCCCGGGCGGTCGCAATGGCCGAGAAACAGATCCTTGTCGACCTTGAACGCCAATGAGTCCCCACGCAGCCCCTGCAGGGCGAACATCTTGTTGCCGGCAATCGAGAACACCCGCACGCCGCCCCATTTGTAATCTTCCCGCGCGCCCGGCAAGGCCAGGCAGAAGGCGGCGACGTCCGCTTCGTTCATCTTTCCCTGTTTCATAACAAACGCTCCCCGCACGCATTGAACGAATCGACCAGGTGATCGATCCACGCTCGCACCGCCGGCATCACGCCACGCCGATGCGGATACACCGCCTGCAACCAGCCGCCGGGCAACGACCACTCGGGCAACAGTTGCACCAGCGCGCCGCTCTCGAGGTCGGCTTCGCAATACATCATTGGCAGCAGGGTGAAGCCCTGGCCGGCGAGCACACAGGCCTTGCGCACGATGAAGTCGTCGATGCCCAGTCGCGCCTCCATGTTCAGCTCGACGCTGTTGCCTTGCTGGTCGAGCAAGCGCACATGGACCATGCGATCGGCTTCCAGTGCGCCGAGCACCGGCAGATGCTTCAGATCCAGCGGGTGGGCGATGGTTTTGCCCTCGACGAATGCCGGGCTGGCCACCACGACCATTTGCGCCTGACGCAGACGCCGGGTCACCAGCAACGGATCTTCATCACCGAGTTCGCGCACACGCAACGCAACGTCGAAACCTTCGGCGACCAGATCCACCCGGCGATTGAGCAGTACCACTTCCAGTTGCACTTGAGGGAATTTGCCGAGAAATTCGCTGATCACCCACGGCAACATTTCCCGCGCCAGACCGGTAGGGCAGGACACGCGCAAGCGGCCCCGTGGCTCGCTGGACATGCTGGCGACCGCTTCGTCGGCCATTTCCGCTTCCAGCAGCATTGCCTGACAGTGGCGCAAGTAGCGCTCACCGACAGCGGTAAGGTTCAACTGGCGGGTGGTGCGTTGCAGCAATCGGGCTCCGAGGCGTTCTTCGAGTTCGGCGATACGCCGCGACAACCGCGACTTGGGAATGCCCAGCAGACGCCCGGCCGCCGCGAAGCCGCCAGCCTCGACCACCTTGGCGAAATAGTAGAGATCATTGAGATCCTGCATGAGAAGTCCACCGTTCTATCAGTGGGACGAACTATCGCATTGTCAGCGGCTAATCAGCTATTGGTTTCTTCCGTAGGATTGTCTCCATTCCGTCGCCGTCGGCGATTCTTTCCAGGAGATCCCACATGAAACTGCTGCACATCGATTCGAGCATTCTGGGCGACAACTCGGCTTCCCGTCAGTTGAGCAGCCAAGTCGTCAAAGCCTGGCAAGCCGCCGAGCCAACCGCCGTGGTGACCTACCGCGACCTGGCCGCAGACGCCATCAGTCACTTCTCGTCGACCACTTTGGTAGCCGCTGGCACTACCGCTGAACTGCGCGACGCTGCGCAACAGCACGAAGCCGAGCTGAGCGCTTCGACTCTGGCCGAATTCATCGCCGCCGACGCCATCGTCATCGCCGCGCCGATGTACAACTTCACCGTGCCGACCCAACTCAAGGCCTGGATCGACCGCGTTGCCGTTGCCGGCCAGACTTTCCGTTACACCGAAGCCGGCCCGGAAGGCCTGTGCGGTGGCAAGAAAGTAATCATCGTCTCCACCTCCGGCGGCATCCATGCCGGTCAGGCCAGCGGTATCGCTCACGAAGAGTATCTGAAACTGGTCCTGGGCTTCCTCGGCATCACCGACATCGAAATCGTCCGCGCCGAAGGCCTGGCTTACGGTGATGAAGTGCGCAACAACGCGATGAGCGCCGCTCAGGCGAAGATCAGCGAGCAACTGTTCGCCGCTGCGTAAGCATTACGTAAAGACCAGCTGCCGTTCAGGTAGCCCCTCAAAAAACTCTGTATTCTGGTTCTGCAAGGGCCAGATGCGGAGTTTTTTGTTTCTGACTGTTGCATAATCTGGCCCGGGTTATGCAGTCAAACGATCAACGTCTGAGTGCAACGCCGCGCCGGATTACCGAACCACAGGGTTGCGGGCGTGTCGGAACACAAAGGATCTTTCGATTGAGTAACACAGGGTGGGCCATCCCATGATGCGTCTTTGTGCAGCGTTACTGATTTGCCTGCTCGGCAGCCTCGGTTCAGTGCATGCCGCGCCCGGGCGACACCCTGTCTGGAGCGTCGGTTATCACGAGATGACGTTCCTCGATCCGCTGGATCTGCAACCGATGCGTGCCATCGCCTTCTATCCCTCCAGCGACCGCGAACACACCAGCCTGCTTGAGGGCTACACCGTCGAGGCCGGCGCCGACACCAAGGTTGCCATCGGCCGCTTTCCGATGCTGATGCTGTCCCACGGCAACACCGGCACGCCCATTGCGCTGCATGACCTCGCCACCTCGCTGGCGCGCAAGGGGTTTGTGGTGGTCGCGGTAATTCATCCCGGCGACAACTCCAAAGACCACAGCCGCCTCGGCACCCTGAGCAATCTGTACGGGCGGCCGATCCAGATTTCCGAAGCGATCACTGCGACGCTCGGCGACCCGATGCTCTCGCCGTTCGTCAACGCCGATCAGGTCGGGGTGATTGGCTACTCGGCCGGTGGCGAGACTGCGTTGATCCTTTCTGGTGCGCAGCCGGATCTGGACCGCTTGCGCCGTTACTGCCAGGAGCGCCCGGACGACCGCGATGCCTGCAACACTCAGGGCGAATTGATCGTCGACCGTGACGATTTGCAGCCAGTGGCCGACCCCCGGGTGCATGCCTTGCTCCTGATGGCGCCGCTGAGCCTGAAGTTCGGCCGTCACACCCTCGCGGATGTGCATGTGCCAGTGCTGCTTTATAGCGGTGATGGCGACAAATTGGTGGCCTTCGATAAAAACGCCGCTGCACTGGCGCGCAAACTGCCAACCGCACCGGACTTCAAATTACTGGCCGGGGCAGGGCACTTCGTGTTCATGGCGCCGTGCAATGAAGAGCAGATTCGTGCGATGCCGGCGCTGTGCACCGATGCTGACGGCGTGGATCGCGAAGACATCCACCGCAACCTGATCTCCGAAGCCGGGCAGTTCTTCTCGCGGACGCTGGGCAAGCCGAGCCGGGCGGGGATGCAGACCGCGGATCAATAAAAGACGCAACTCCCCTGTGGGAGCGGGCTTGCTCGCGAATGCGGTGGGTCAGTCAATCTAGATAGCGACTGACCCACCGCATTCGCGAGCAAGCCCGCTCCCACAGTGATTTGTACGAAGGTTCAGTTCATCGCCCGGCGTTTGAGCAGCAAGGTCAATCCCAGCCCGATCACCGACAACAGCGCCGCACTGAAAAATATCCACGCATAGCCCAGATTCAACGCCACCGCGCCCATCAACGGCCCGGCAATCGCCAGCGCCAGGTCAAAGAACACCGCATAGGCACCCAACCCCGAGCCAAGGCTGGAACTGGGCACCTGCTTGATCGCCTCGACCCCCAGCGCCGGATACACCAGCGATAGACCAAACCCGGCGAGTCCCGCGCCGATCAAGGCAAACGCGGTAGACGGCGCCAGCCACAGCAGCACCAGCCCAACGGTTTCGATGCTCATGCAGGCAATGGCCGAATTGAAGCCGCCAAAACGGCTGATCGCCGAAATGAACAGCAGCCGCGACACGATGAAGCACATGCCGAAGACCGTCAGGCAATACGCGGCGCCGCTCCAGCCACGGTTGAGGTAATAAAGAGTAATGAAGGTGGTCAGCGTGCCGTAACCGATGGACGCCAGGCTCAAGCTGGCCCCATACGGTGCAATCCGCCCGAAGACTGCCCAAAAAGGCAGCCGTTCGCCGCGCACCACTGGCACCGAAGGTTTATTGCGGATCAATACCAAAGCGCCCGCAGCCAATACCGAAAGGGCGATGCCCAGGCTGGCAAAGCCGTAGTCGGCGACCATGACCACGCCCAGTGGCGCGCCAATCGCAATCGCGCCGTAGGAGGCAATGCCGTTCCAGCCGATTGATCTTGCCGTGTGTTCGACCCCGACCTGGCCCATGCACCAACTGATGGTGCCGACCCCGATCAAGCCCTGTGCCACGCCAAGCAGCAGGCGCCCGACGATCAGAATCATCAGGCTCGGCAACGGAAAATCCTGCAACAGCGTCGAAATCAGTGTCAGCAGCCCGCTGAGGACAATCCCGCACAAGCCATAGACAATCGCCCGTTTGGTGCCCAGCGTATCCGACATGCGCCCGGCCATCGGCCGACTGAGCAGGGTGGCCAGATACTGCGAGCCGATCACCAGACCGGCAACGATCGCGCTGAACCCCAATTGTTCATGCACATAACCGGGCAACACCGCGATTGGCAGGCCGATGCACAGGAAGGCGACAAAGGTGTAGAAAACGATGGAGACGATCTGCAGGGTGATCGTCAGGGAGCTTTGCGGAGGCTGTTGCTGCGCAGACATGTGAACTCGTTCGCGGGCGGCGGTGGGAGAGTCGGCATCATGGCTTGGCGTTGAAATAAAAGGAAGCAGGCTAACTATTTTTCCTGGTCCGGGAGTGATGCGTTGCTGATGGCCTCATCGCGAGCGGGCTCACTCCTACAGTTGAAATGCGTCCCCCCTGTAGGAGTGAGCCTGCTCGCGATGGTGTCGTTACCCGTATAAATACTGGCGCTGGAATGCAAAAAGCCCCGTCACATGGACAGGGCCTTAGCTTGAAGCTAGCAACTCAACACTCGAAGCTGCTCTTAGAACACCACACCCTGACTACGCAGGTAGTCATCATAGGTGCCGCTGAAGTCGGTCACGCCATTCGGACTCAACTCGATGATGCGCGTGGCCAGGGACGATACGAACTCACGGTCGTGGCTGACGAAAATCAGCGTGCCCGGATAGTTTTCCAGCGCCAGGTTCAGCGCCTCGATCGATTCCATGTCCAGGTGGTTGGTCGGTTCGTCCATGATCAGCACGTTCGGCTTTTGCAGGATCAGCTTGCCGAACAGCATGCGACCTTGCTCACCACCGGAAATCACTTTGACCGACTTGAGGATCTCATCGTTGGAGAACAGCATGCGGCCCAAGGTACCGCGAATCATCTGCTCGCCCTGCGTCCACTGACCCATCCAGTCGAACAGCGTGACGTCGTCTTCAAAGTCGTGCGCGTGGTCCTGAGCGTAGTAGCCCAGTTCCGCGGCGTCGGTCCACTTGACGCTACCGGCATCCGGGGTCAGTTCGTTGACCAGGGTGCGCAGCAGGGTGGTCTTGCCGATGCCGTTCGGGCCGATGATCGCTACGCGCTCGCCCGCTTCAACCTGGAAGCTGAAGTCTTTGAACAGTGGCTTGCCGTCGAAACCTTTGGCCATCTTTTCAACCATGACGGCCTGACGGTGCAGCTTTTTGTTCTGCTCGAAGCGGATGAACGGGCTCACGCGACTGGAAGGCTTGACCTCGGCCAGCTGGATCTTGTCGATCGCCTTGGCACGGGAAGTGGCCTGTTTGGCTTTCGAGGCGTTGGCCGAGAAGCGGCTGACGAACGATTGCAGCTCGGAAATCTGCGCTTTCTTCTTGGCGTTGTCCGACAGCAGTTGCTCGCGGGACTGGGTCGCCACGGTCATGTACTCGTCGTAGTTGCCCGGGAACAGGCGCAATTCGCCGTAATCCAGGTCAGCCATGTGGGTGCACACGCTGTTCAGGAAGTGACGGTCGTGAGAGATGATGATCATCAGGCTGTTACGCTGAGTCAGAACGTTTTCCAGCCAGCGAATGGTGTTGATGTCCAGGTGGTTGGTCGGTTCGTCGAGCAACAGCACTTCCGGATCGGAGAACAGCGCCTGAGCCAGCAATACGCGCAGTTTCCAGCCTGGCGAGACTTCGCTCATCGGGCCGAAATGCTGTTCCAGCGGAATACCCAGACCCAGCAACAGTTCACCCGCGCGGGATTCGGCGGTGTAGCCATCCATCTCGGCGAACTCGGTTTCCAGCTCGGCCACGGCCATGCCGTCTTCTTCCGACATTTCTGCCAGCGAGTAGATGCGGTCGCGCTCTGCCTTGACCTTCCACAGCTCTTCGTGACCCATGATCACGGTGTCGATCACGGTGAATTCTTCGTAGGCGAACTGGTCCTGGCGCAATTTACCCAGGCGCACGTTCGGCTCGAGCATGACCTGACCGCCGGACGGGTCGAGGTCGCCACCGAGGATTTTCATGAAGGTCGACTTGCCGCAACCGTTGGCGCCGATCAGGCCGTAGCGGTTACCCGCGCCGAATTTGACCGAAACGTTTTCGAAGAGCGGCTTGGCGCCGAACTGCATCGTGATATTTGCTGTGGAGATCAATTACTTTACCTATCAATGGGTTGCGAGCCGCACATTTGGCGCTTGGGCCATTCCTGGGGCATTTTGGAGCTTTTCCATCTCGCCCCAGTCACCGCTGGAATTCAGCCAGCGGGCATAGGTCGAGAGCAGCATTTGGACGCTGTGTCCAAGCTGTTGGGCAATAAAGGCGGGATTCATGCCAGACATTATGCATATTGTCGCATAAGTATGACGGCAGTTGTACGGCGGCCGATAACGAACCTTCAGCCTTTCCAGTGCCGGCCCCCATTGTTTGTGCAGGTCCGAGGTCTGCTTGACGTGCTGGCTCATCTTGGAAGGGGGGAACACGTAGGGGAAATCCTTGATCGCCCCGGCCCCAGCCTTCCGGCGCTCCGCGTACTGCTCAGCAAACGCCAGAGCGTGCAATGCGCGATCATTGAGCAGCACATACCGATTTTTCTTCGTCTTGGTGCGCTCCTTGATCACGCCTTGGGCGATCGCGCGACAGACGTGAGCCTGGCGCTTCACCCTGTCCACGGCATCCCAGCGGAGGGCGATGATCTCCTGCGGCCTCATGCCAGTGAAGAAAGCGAACTCGAAGAAAGCCGCGTAAATCGAACTGGGCCAATGCTCAGTGCTGTATAGCTCCGCGATTATCTTGTTGGCCTCTTCCAGCGTGAACGGATCAGGCTCACCCTTCTTGCGCTTCGGCGCGTCCAATAGCTCGGCCGGGTTCTTCCCGATGAGCTCTTCTCGTACAGCATCATCCAGAATGGTGCTCAGTCGGACGATGGCGTTACGTTTCACGCCTGGCGACGACCACTCAATCTCCCCTACGATTTTTCGCAGCAGCATCGTGCTGATCGCCGTCAAGCGAGTGAGTGCCAGGTATGGCATCCAGTACAGGTTCAGCGCGCTTTTGTAATTGAGGTGCGTGCCTTCCTCAATTTCCCTACCGCTCAGCCACGCCTGCGCATACTCCCCGAACAAAACCTCCTTGCCCCCGGACAATGCCGACCCGGGGAACAGTTCTGCGTATTTCGCTTCGTCGAGCAGGCCATGCTTGATCAGGCTGACTACTTGATCTCTAAGACTGGTGGCAGCCTTGATGCCCGCTTTCGTGGTGGGAAGCGTGAGTGTTTCGGATCGACGCTTACCGTCCCAACTAAAACGGATCCGGATGGTGTCGCCCCTGATTTCCAACCCGGCGGGCAAACCCAAAGGCTTTCGAGCCATTCGTCGTATCTCCTGATGCTGTACATGATGTTGTGCCCGAACTTGTTCCATACCCCTTCGGGGATCTGGTTTCTGCTGCGTCGGGTCTGCAGGGCCTTCATGGTTGTACCGAGGCGTTCGGCCATTTGCTTTTCGGTGATTTTGTCGGGGTCTGGTGCTTGTAGAACTTGCAGCTCTCCAGGCATAGCGGTGTCCTCTGCCCGGGGCGGGCGGTATTGCTCCATGCCGCGCGTGGCGGCAGAAGGTGGTTATTCGGTGCGGAAGACTTCGGCTCGAACCGCACGCCATTCCTGTTTTGTGGTAACCGGTTCGCGGCCAAACCATTGCTCGGCCTCTTTCGCAAGATCCTCGCGGGCCTGGCCCCATCCGCCACCGAGGCGAAGCGCCAGAACTCGCACTTGATCGCCTAGCGACTTGCACCGCCCGATCTTGGTTTCTGCGCAAATAAACATGCGTGCACCTCGCCCGCCGTACACCGGCAGGCTGTTGAGTTGGGGGAGGGGTTACTGCTGGATGAGTTCGGCGGGGACGCTCACCGTGGCGCCGCGCTTGGCGAAGACCACCGCGCGGAACACGGCGATGGTTCGGGTTTCGCCGGGCTGGCGGTTGAACGGGTCGTTCGTCGCGTCGGCCAGCCACGCGTGCCGGTGGCCAACATCGACCCAGACGCCGTACTTCGTGATCAGTTGATCGGCATCGGGCAGGGCGAAGAGTTGCAGCTGACCGGTACCGGGCTGCTGATCACCCTCGATCGCGTTGATTACCCAGTCCAGCGCCGGCCCGGCCAGTTCCTCGGTGCGGACGCTGACCATGCGCTTCATGGGACGAGTTCGGCGGGCACGCTGACGACCATTCCAAGCCTGTCTGCGACTATGGCGCGACAGATAGCAACCAGCGGCTCGTCAGCGTTCAACCATTCGGTAGGCGCATTCGGGCGATGCGGGTGCGCCACCCATCCACCACGGACTGGACCGAAACCAATTTTGATGTTGGCGATCAGCGGGCCGCACTGGCTCCAGTCGCTGGATGGCTCGTACAGGTTGGTCCAGCAACCGCTGCCGTCTGACATTTCATAGATACAGGCAATGGCATCGCTCTTCAGAACGATATCGCCACAGCCGGCAGCGGTTGCCACGGCCCAATCCAGCGCCTGTCCCGACAAATCTTGCGTTTTCACTTTGATCATATTCATCGCCACGGCCCCCTGTAGATCAGGTAGGCCATGTAGAGCGGGGCGAAGATCATAGTAGGTCTGCTCCTGCTTCAAGTAGGGCGTCGCGGTCTTCACGCAGGTTGGCGAGCTCGGCCTTGAGTTGGTCGCGCTCCCTGATCAAAGCCTTGATGGCCGTCGAGATGTTGTGGTGACCCAGCGTGATGGTGATGGCCTGGGCCTCGTCGAACAGCTTGACCTTCTGGTCTCGGTCGTCCGCTGCTCGTGCGGCCAGTTCTTTTTCGTGGATCTTGAGGCAGCGCTTGCAGGTGACGTATCGCCAGTCATTGGTGAGCTGATCGTCGGCCATGTCGCCGTCTGTGCCGCAATAGACGTGCTCTGGCGGATCCTGATCAGCTTCGGTGCCGCCGTCCCACGGGTAAAGGTGAACCGCGCGCTTGGTCATGGCGTCACCTCGCGGCGTGCCCACCAGCAGACCGGGCCATCGTCGGTGTCGTGGATCGACAGGCAGAACCAGCCTTCACCATCTGGACGATCCGGCTCCCAATAGCTGCAATCCGGATCGTGGGAGTCGAAGTAGCGCTCCGATATCTCGTCCGGCGCATCCTCAATACTTGTCATCTTCACGACCAGGTGCTGCTCGGCGAGCCACTTCTTGCACTTCTCGCCATCACCTTCATCAAATGGCGGCAGTTCCGGGTGCCAGAACATGCCGTTTTCATCGCGCACAACCGGTGCCGGCTGAATCAGTTTTATCGTTTCCATGGGCGAGCTCGTCCTTGCCGCTATAGCGGCTGACTTTGAAGGGGGAGGGAGTTAAGGCTTAGCGTGAATTTCGAGGAGGTGTTCGACTTGGTTCGACATCTGGCCACCGTCTTGCGCAGCCTCAACAAGTTCGAGCGCCCAGTCTTCCAGCCAGTTGCGCGGCACGCCGATAATCTGGGTGTCCGGTGCATCGGAGCAATCCAGCGGCCACGCCCTGAGAACCTTGTACCCGGTGTAGGTCAGCAGGGGCTCACCGGTTTCTTTGTCAGTCCACTTGCCGTCTGCGTCGAGCATCGCGAACGTCAGCACTACATCACGTTCGCCGTCCCAGTTGTCGATGTGGCGAACAGCGTAGAGACCTGGCTTGTAGGAAGGCGGCTTGCCGTCCGTGCCGAGCGCTTTCGCCGCGATATCCCTGATCATGTCAACGGAGGCGATCAGCATGCTGCGTCCGTCTTCGGCAAAGGCGTTAGCTCGGTCGTGGATCCGCATCAGCGCGACTCGCTGCTCGGAGATCAGCTGATCCGCTGCGTTCAGGCGCTGCTGCAGGGCGGCATTCTCGGCGGTGACCCGGTCGAGTTCGGCGCGATTAATCAGCTCGACGTAAACGTCATCGGTGCCGGTGACCAGGCGCTGCTGAAGCTCTTCGATCAGTTTCATGTCCGGCTGAATGTCGTTCTCGCCAAGCTCGGTTGCGTCGAACGCGCCGCCGAGTACCAGAGTTGCCAGCGTTTGTATTCCGCTCATCATGCAATCCTTTTCAGTTGTCGGTGCCGGTGTAGGTGCGCCAAGGCACCTTCACGCCGTTTACGAGGAATCCCCAGTCACCGCGCCACTTGCTGGTGATGAAGAGGGTGATGACGCCGCCGGGTGATACCTGGTCGATGCGGTGGTATTCGCCGTGGTTGAGGCGGGCGGTGTCGCCTTCGGAGCGTTTCAGCCACTCGCAGGCGTCCTTCATGAGCCACTCAACGATCCTTGGATCTGGATTCGGAACCATCGTCGACCTGACCGCTTTCTTCCACCAATCGCTCGCCGGTCGCTGCTCGTTGTACCAACCGCGCAGGATGATGGTTCTGGCGTTCCACGGATGATCGTGCAGATCCCGATCTTCGTCCGGCCGCAGGATGTGGTGAATGCGGAACGACCACGGGCACCACCACAGCGCAGGCTTGTGCGTCTCCCGGCTGTACGGGTTGAACAGCCACCAGCGGCCCATGTACATCTCGGTGCCGTCGGCGGACATGATGTGCTGGTACGGGGTGAGCTTGGCGCGGGCGATGAGCCAGTCGGCGATGGCCGGGCGCGCGAGTACCTTGGCGATGAATCGCCACAAGATGTTCAGCATGGATGGCGTCCTATGCCGGGGCATACCCGGACAGTTGAAGGTTGTTATGCCGCGGCGAGGTAGGCTTCTATTACTCGCTGTCCAGCCAGCGGCGGCACCGCATTCCCGGCCATGTGCACTGTCAGGCGATGGTTGTCAGGTCGCTTCGTGTCGGCGGGGAATGACATGGCAAGCAGGTTCTCATCGGCGGATAGCATTCGCATTTTGTCGCCGTTGACGATGGCCCAGCGATCCCGCGTTGTGATGGTGCCGATCGGCCGGGACAACGAGCGACCGCTCTTCGTGTTGCCGTAGTAGCTGAAGATGAACTGGTCGCCGTAGGTCGCACGCCCGGCCTTAACTCGCTCGAGTGTTGCGGTGGCGCGTCCTGGCTTTTCGATTGGCGTCCAACTACCGGCATTGAGATCAAGGAATGTGGAGGCTGGAATGTGCAGCCTCCGCTGAAGGTCGAGGATCAGCGGGGCTTTGCTTTTGGTGAGCACCAGAAACAGGCGAACACGGTTTTGTGGGACGCCGAGGTCTGCACAGTCGACGATATGTGGCGAGACCTGGTACCCAAGAGCTTGAATGGCTGCGAGCCAAGCGGGATACAGAGCCCAGCTCAAGAACTCAGGGACGTTCTCGAGCAAACCCCCTGCTGGTCGGTGAAACTCCAGAGCCGAAACAACTGCCCACGCGGTTGAGCGGCTGGCGTCATGCTGCGGATTGCCCGAAGACTTGCCTCGCGCTTTGGAATGCCCTTGGCAGCACGGGGAAGCAAGAAGCAGATCATGCCCAGGCACGTTTTCCCACTGCGCCTGGTGCAGATCTTGGCAGACGTGCTGAGTATGCGGATGGTTAGCGCCGTGCCACTTGACCGCCTCCGGCCAGTGGTTGGCAGCCCAAAGAACTTCGACGCCCGAATCGCGCGCACCGGTGCTCCATCCGCCGAGGCCGGCGAACAAATCAATTGCTGTTGTCATGATGGTTACTCGCCGGCGATTACCGGTCGCTGGATGGTGATCAGGCGGCGTGAGCTGGAGATGGGTGCCAATCGGCAAAGCCGACTTTGGCTGCGCCAGTTTTTGGGTTGATGATCGGCTTGTTTTTTGCGTCAACCAGCACTGCCTTCGTCCTGATCTTCAGGTCGCGACAAACGATGCTCGCCCTCGCCATTTCGATGAACTGCTGGGCGTACTGAGGAGCGTCAAACATTGGAGAGAGACGCACACTCTTTTTGCTGGCCATGATCCTTGCTACCTCTGCCGCAACCGCTTCCTCCCACTCAGGGATTGTTCGCTCAACCAGTTTCCCACCTTCCATTTTGTGGGTGCTGGTGGTCTCCTTGGCCTCTTCGCGAGCCCAGCTTTCACTCATTCCAAACACGGCAAAAGTAGTCATTGGATCACTCCAGGCAGTCGAGGGCTTTTTGAAGAAGGATGTGCACTGACAGTTCTTCATTCTCGTCACGATTCATCGCGCGCCGGATCAGCTCGCAAGCCTCCTCAGCACTGTCGCGCAGGTTGTCCAGCTCTTCAGATTCATCCTCGGCATGGCTCTCCAGTCGGCGGATGTCTTCGCGAAGGCCTTCAAGCTCTGCGCTCGGGTCGATGCATTGCGCGGTAAGGCGTCGGGTCAGCTCGGCAGCGGCGGACGGTTCTAGCGCGGCGTAGTGCAGACACTCTTCGTCGCTCAGGGCATTTGCGGGAATGCTCATTGGCAGTCCTCCAGGCATACGCCTGCCTCGCCGGCTGGCGTGATTCGTAGAAGTGGGGTATTTGTGTTCGGCCCGGCATGGGCTGGAACATGGAGTGAGCGGATGAACGATTTAGATCTTCACCAGATGAGGCTGAAGGGGCTCGAAAAGGATGAAGCCGACTGCAATAGGCTCAATATCCTGCACCGCTTCATGCACATGTCGGCGCTTTCGCCTTCAACACGGACTTCGCATGCTCAACGCAGCGGTGAATTGTTCACTGCTGACGAGATAAGAGATTGGATGAGCCGCGACGATAATAGCATCTGCTGCAAATGCTCGTTCACTCTGGTTTTGGTGGATGAGTTAGGTAATCCACGCTCATCTGGACTTGTGCAAAGGGTCGTGTCAGCGAGGGAAGAATTTCTAGCCCGCCGCAATCAATCTGCCTGACAGATTCAAAGATCAGGTCATGCTCGCCGGACTTTGAAATGCAGCATCGCCCTGATGCTGTGGCAGTAATCCTGAAGCCGCTCGTAGGCCTTGTACTTTGCTTGGCCTCGAGTAGCAGCCCATACCCTGACCAAGTCTTCGCGGGCTTCCCGGTTCCAGTCGAGGTCATCCCAGTCATGCTTGAACGGTAAGACCAGCCACTCCTTGAGCGGTAAAGTGTCGGCCATTTCGCCGTATTGCATTTCATGGGTTGGGTGGTAGTTGCTGATCCGCTTCTTCGGGTCTTCGTCCAGCACCACACCGATGTAGTGGCCGCGATCAGCCAGGATGACGCCGGGCTTCCCGTAGGCGATGACGCGGCGGCCAATTTCGGCGGGCACCTGATAGTGCTGCCGGACGTATGCGCAGTTGTGGCTCATGGATTTTCTCCAGTCAGGCGCCGCCCTCCGTGACCGGTGGTGGCAATTTGGTTTGGGTTGGGGTATTACGGGTGACCGGCAAGGGGCCGGATCAGGGAGAAGAAGATGAATCTCAGCAGCAAGCCACAGGAAGAGCTCTCAGAACTATTGGAGCAAGGCGCCTCGATCGAAATTGCTGTGGGAGCCAGACCAATCGCAGAGCTGATCATGCTCGCTGTTCATGCGAAACAGGGTGGCGGACAGCTAATTCTGAAGGCGACGTCCAATATTGATCATCAGGGTTTTGTTTCCCTCTCCGTATACGGAAAAGGTCACATCCTGTTTAAGGACTGATCCTGGTCGACAACTTCGTCATCTTGCTCGCCGGGATGCTTGGCTAAGTGGAGCAGCCCGGCAGCTCTCAACTGTCGCGACACCTTTTCGGTAACAACATAAGGTGTCGTGACACAGCGAAGCATCTTTGCCTGCGTTTCGAAGTCGGCGGCGATCAGGTTCCGAAGCAGGTTCTGATACACCTCCTGCTGGTTGTTGAAGCCGTGGGCGGCCATGACCCGCTTGAGGTCAGGCTTGAAAACACCGGCCACTTCAACCGTAAACTTCTCGACGCCCAAAGCAGCGTCCTTTGCTGCCGCCTTCTCGCGCTTTTTCTTCTGCTTGATGGCTTCCTTCGTCGGCTCCTGTTCTTCGGCCATGGCCTACCTCTTCAATACCGCTGGCCGGCAAGTCCAGCCAGGTCTGTCGGCGGCGCGTGGCCGCCCGGTTGATGGTTCGTCTCACGCTGCAACCTTCACCTGATGCCAGGCGCCGGCGGCGTAGAACAGCTTCGCGGCTTGGGCTTCATCCATCGAAACCTCGTCCGGAATGGCGATCCAGCCTGACGCGACCAGATGGTTCGGGTTCGCGCTGTTGCGCAGCTCCAGGTAGTAATGCTCGATGGCGTCCGTCAGGCGCTCGACCTTGTAGATGCCCTCAGGCGAGATCTCGACCGACTTGATGTACTCGGCGCCGCGGTCGTCGCGACACATGGCGCCGATGTAGATCGTCCAGCGGTAGGAGAAGTCGAAGATCGCGTTGGCGATCGCCAAACTGCGGATCTGTTTGCAGCTCTTCCAGTTCGCCATGATCTGGCTTCCGCTGGGGTCGATATTTACCACCGCGACGTGGTTGGTGCGCAGTAGAGCTCGGCAACTGCGTTCGGCCCGGGCAAAACCATTGTTGGGTTTGCGTTTCGACTTCATAGCGAGTCCGCCATTTTGCGCAGCGCCTTGCGGTCGGCGGCCGATATCGGCTTCGGGCGCCGCTTGAGGACCGTTTCAGGGTCTATTCGAGTCGAGCGGGGCGGTGGCAGCGGATTGCGCGGCGGACTTTTCAGTTGGTCGATCCGCCCGCCAGCGGCGAGGTACTGGGCAACCTGCGCCGATATCGCCTCGGCACTTTGTCGCTGCTGCTCGACCAGGTTGAGGTGGTTGCTGATCATGCTGGCCTCACTTGATCCGGATCGAGCTGTCGCCGCGCTCCAAATGCGCGTAGGCAGGTTCTTCGATCAGTTCGTGTTCTGCGTCTTCGCCGGCGGCCATGCGCTTTCGCACAGCTTCGTTGTGCTCGCGAATTTCCTTGAGCTTGGCGGCGATCGCGTTCTTGTCAGGAGTGATGCTGGTGCTGACCGCTGTGAGCTCGTCCGGCACCGCGTCCTCGTTGTCGACGATGACCTTCTCCTTTCCCAGTGCCAGGGTGATGGTGAACAGCGGGCGCTTGATCGACTTGAGGTTGGCCGCTTCCATGTTCCGACGCAGGTAATCGCTGATCTGCGCAACGCTGTTGGACTTGATGCGCTTGAGCTCTTTCAGGCGCTCAATCTCCGTGTCTATGGCGGTTACGTCGCTTTCGATGTTGCGGCGCAGCATGACGATGTTGTCGGCCTTCACCTCAAACTCGCCTTGGATCTCGTCCATTGCGTGCTGCAGGGCTTCTTTCAGGCCCTCGTCGTCGGTGTCTGCCATTCCCTGAAGTTCGGCGAGTTTGCCGGTCAGTGCGTATAGCTGGGTCATGCTGCATTCTCCTTGCCAGGCTCAAGTGCCGCTTTGCGCTCTTCAAAAGCGCGAGTGATTCGGCCGATGAATGTCGGCTCGTTGCGGCGGGTCGCCTCGCGGATGTATTTCACGTTCAGCATCTTCAGTTCGTGGGCGGTGACGGCCTTGCCCATCGTTTCCACCGCAGAATTCAGCCAGTCCAGTCGCTCCTGCTTCTGACGAAGGATCTCGGCGTCCTTGTCCACTGCCTGCTCGATCGCCTGTTCTTCCTTAAGCTGCTCGACGTAGGTCTCATCATCGAACAATCCAAGGAACACATCCGCGCTGAACCCAAGCATGGAAAGTGCTTTCTTGATTGCGTCAGTCAGCGACTTCTTCGGCGCCTCGCCATCGGTGGTCATGCCATAGCTGGTCTTGTACTGGTACCGAGTGCAGCCGTATTGCTCGATCTCGCCGCGCTGGCCGTCCTGCATGAACCAGAGAGCAATTTTCAGCGTGTGCCCGATCTCGCGACCGATGCAGGTACGCTTATCGCCTTCGCCGGTAAAGATTTCATGGCCGTCATCGAACCGCTCTTCGATGATTTTCCAGCCCCAGCCGATGCCAACCGGGCCGAACAGCTCGGTGGCCTTCATAACCATCGCGGTGCCGCTCAGGCTGGTGATGTCCTGGCCGTTCACCTTGGCTTTTTTGGTGAACCGGGTGTCTGTCTTCTCGACCTGGGACCAAATCTGCATGTTCGTGGACATCACTTGTTCCTCCAGTCGTCAGCGCGCTTGACCAGCTCCTTGAAGGAAGCTGCCGGCAGCCTGCTCATATATTTCTTGTTGTCGCGATACCATTCTTCCAGCGCCGCTTTCGGCGTCTGGATGGCAACGACGTGGGCGACCTGTTGCTTGTATGAGGTCGAGTTCGAAACTTGAGAGTGAAAGGTTCTGCTCACCACCACGGTGTTGGTCATGCCTTGCTTGACCAGACTGTTCAGCTCTTCCTGGGATTGAACGGCGATTGCGCCAGGATGTTTCTGCTGGAACAGTTTGTAGCAAGCTTCTTTCACAAGCTCAGTGCTGCCGTACTCGACGTACTCGACATCGGGAATGCCGGCCTCAATCATCGTTGCCACGTCTTCCAGCCGCTCAGTGTCGATCCAGGCGTTCTTCGAGACCTGTTTCAGGTCCCAGCCGCACACGGTTTGACGATCACGCTCAAGCTGCAGGTGTTCAGGAAGGATGTCGTAGCCGTAGGTCAGCTCGGTGTCGCACACGAAGAGCGTGCCGACGTAAAGCTTCCCGGGGCGGGATGGCAGAATATGGCCGTATTTTGTGCCGATTACGTCACTCATCGGTGGTTGCATCCGCAGGCACATGCTGCGAATTTCGGCCTCGTCATCTTCGGTAAGCCCCGAAACTATGAATTCAACGCCCTGATTCTGGCGGTGAGCCGGTGTCTCGTTGATGCACAGCACCTCTGCATCGAACTGATCGCTATGCCGGAACTCGGGCACCCACTGCTTATTCCCGTTGAGAACCTTCACGTCGTAACCATTGCGGGTTAGCACCAGTAGGGCAATTTTGTAGCCTTCGCCAAAGCTGCCGATGGCATCAGTCCGGTCTGTTTTGGTGGTGCTGCCCAGCACAAGTGTGCTGGCTTCGAGTCTTGCAAATCGGCTGGTGATGAAAAGCTGGCGATCGGCGAAGGCGTATTCGAACGGCGATTCACTATCCAGAGCGTTCTGGACAAGCTCCCGAATTGCCTCTTTCAAGCCCCAGTGCCGGACGTAATCACGGGAGAGGGGAAGTTCGTAGGACTTGGAACGGATGCGATCTGCAATTGCTGCGAGCATGACGGTCTCCCGCGCCATCCTTGCGGGGCGCTGAAATTTTAGTGTTATTGACTGATGCGATCGGCGAGGGCGCTGAGCAGCATCAGGAAGGTGAAAACGCCGAGGGAGGAGAACGCGCCGCGCCAGATGATCAGACGGCGCGCCCATTGGCGGCTGGTCACTGGAACGCTTTGTAGGTGGTCGACTGCGGCGGCTGGCATGTGCTGGAGGAATCGCGCGCCACGTTGTAGCTGGCCATCACGATCAGCAAGCCGCCGGCGAGAACCCAAAACATGATCTTCATGGCCGAGCCCTCACCACGATTCGGCCATCCTGCAGGGACGACTCCAAGTGTTTTGGCAGCCTGGCCACAGGAAACTCCCGAGGAGCCAGCTCTTCCGGAACAGCAACGAATCCAAGCACCTGAAGCTTTCGGTCAATGTCCTCGACCAGTTCGTCGATCAGGCTTTTTACCGGTGGCGTGGTCATGCTGCCAGCTCCTTGCGCTGCCGACTGATCTTCAGCAGGCGGGCGCTGTAGTGTTTGAATTCTTCTGCGGTGATGGCGTTGGCCGTGAAGTGCTGGATGATCAGCCCCTCGGCCAGGGTTTCGTCGATCTGGCGGGCGCCGGCGTGTTCAGCAGCCTCCAGCGCCTGATCGATGGCGATGTGTGCGCTCATAGATCGCTGTCCACGTCGTCTTCTGCCGCTTCGCGCTCGGCGGTCACCGCATCGGCGGCGTGCGGGCGCAGGAAGTTGGCGGCGATCGCCTCCAGTTGAGCGACCGGGCTGTTACTGCCCAATAGGTGCTTGGCGTATGTCAGCGCCTCGGCTTGGCTGCCAACCACGACGGCCAGCACCAGGTTGGCGAACGAGTCACGATCATCCAGCCCGTCGATCTGCCGCTGATTCAGGTGATGCTGCAGGTGTTCGGCGTACTCCGCCGAGGTCACCTTCCGCACCGGGCCAAACCGGCGCTTCCATTCAACATCCGAGCCGCACACCAGCTCTTCGGCGGCGCTTTCCAGCCATTCCCGCTGATCGTCTGGCTCGCTCACCGCCGGAGGCAACTGCGCGTCGTACATGGCCTGACAGAGTTTCAGTGCTGCGTTCATGGCTGTGTCCTCGATGCCTGCGCTCGGTAACGGCGCATGAGTCCGTCAGTGAGGCGTTTGATGATTCTTGGATAGCGGTCGGGGTGATGCAGGCGGCAGGGCAATTCCTCACGCCCCCACATCTCGTGGTCGCAGTAATCGCAATCGCAGTGCTTATTCAGCAGGGCGCGTGCTTCGGCCTTACAGGCTGCGCGGAGCGTGAACCACCGGCGTCCACCGCCACGGAATACTTCGGCGCTTTCGGTCGTGACGTTCATGGTCGCCTCCAAAGTGGCGGGTATTGATCCAACAAAACTCGGATGCACTCATTCGCTCCGCTGGTTGCCGTTGGGCGCGGAGGGGAGTGCATTCGGGATTGGTCGGGGAGGGGATGCCGGTTACGTCTCCGGCGCCAGCCTCTGCTGGCCGTGGCCCAGGGTTTTGAGTCCCTGTGCTACTGGGCTCTACGGGACTTGATGCAGGCGACCGGAGCTGATCCCGGCATATGGGTAGATTATTCCGCTACCCCATCAAGCGGTGTCGGCGCATCAGCCTGCGCATTCATCCGCATCGGGGTGTGATCTGCATGACGTTTGCCTGACATTGCTCTCACGCAGCCAGACGGTACTCAGATCACACCCCGATGCGCTCTCATAGAGAGGATCGGGCAGTTAACGACAGGCTGTCGTGGCGCTGATTGTTCAGTCGTAGATGCCGTAGCTCAGGTCATCTGTGTCGCAGTCGATCAACAGAATGGCGTTCCCGAAGTACAGGGACGCCAACATACGCTCCCACTTCGAATACACCTGCATGTCGATGGCGATCTTCTTGTCGTCCAGCTTGGCGCTGTAGACTTCACCAAACGCCATGTTCGGTTTCCAGCGGTCACCGGTTTCACGCTCGCCCTTGATACTGACGTGCAGTGCGTGTTTCAGGCTGTAGTTGCTGCGCGCGGAAGACGAGTAATGGCTGCTCCGGAAACTGTCTTCCGGCTCTGGATCGAAGTAGATGTGGATCGTCTTGTGGGAATAGCTGCCGTCGCCTTCTTCGACGCGAATTTCCGGACGCTCCCATCCGCCTTCGGCGGCGTTCTCTTTGTGGCGCTCCACGAATTCGTCGAGCAGTGTCTTCAGCGAAACCTCGCCAGTCAGCAGCCCCTCACCGGTGAGCACATCAGCTATGGACTTTTCGGCGCGCTCCAAGATGAGCGAACCCATGGCCGCCTGTTCCCAGCGCTGGCCCAGGGCGTTGGCGACGAGGGCGTTGTAGCGCTGAAGCTCGAACATGTCGGTGACGTTAGCCGGCAGTGCGGACTTGACGGCTTCCTTGATTGCCCCGCCGAAGTCGCCGTAGGAGCGAAAAGTGTCACTCACAACTTCTTTGAACAACTTATCGATGCCCTCGTCGATCAGCTCGCGAGGTCGATCAGAAAGGGCGTAGGTGCTGACGCGTTCGGCCAGCAGTTGCTGAAGCGTTTGTTCGCTCATTTGATGCTCCGTGCTTGATCGGTTGATTTCCCGTCTGGCCCTGTCGCCAAGGCCAGCCAGTGAAATCAGTCGTTGAACCCTGGCTTTTCACCGAGGCGCTTTTTGCGCTCAGCCACCAGAGCCTCTGCATAGTCAAATGCGTTAACAGCGACCTCATCAGGGGAAAGAGGCGTCTGGTTCGCCAGCAGGCCGAGCATTGCTGCGATGGCGATGCCTTCTTTGTCTTCAAATTCAGCGCGAGTCATGTTGTTGCTCCGTTCGGTTGTTTTCCCAATGCACCCGTCACCAGGTGCATCAGTGAAAAATTCCGCTGATCCTTCGGCGCTACTGGCGCGGTACAGATCGATTCAAATTGTTCCTCCAGCCGCGGGCCTTTCGGCTTGTTCTCCCGCTGGATAACTGCTTTCGACGTTTTACGCTGCACGCCCGGGTCAGTTGCCAACCCTCTGAACCGTTGAGGCCGGTTCATCGCTGCCTTCGAATCTGGGCCGGTGGTGATCCGGCAAGGGGTGTCGCTAAAGAGCGGCGGGTCTGTTGAGGCCCTTCGCAGTGGCTGTGTGTCGCTGCGATGGGTGAACGATAAGCCAATGCCTAATCTCTGTAAATAGGTAATGCCTAATTATTTTCATGATTTTTTTCTGCGCGTGAACTGGTCGGGAAGGGATTGCTTTTCCAAGGTAAGCCGTTAAGCTTCGCCTAACCTGTATGGATATACAGCATTGTTCAGGAGGTTTTATGGCGCAGCAAAGCAATAAGAAAGAGTCAGGAATTCGACCGATGCACTCGATGGAGCGGCTTCAGCTGCGCGTGTCGTCGATGATCAATCACCCGATCGCCCAAGAGCGGCGCGAAGTGCGGATCCATCGGCTTGACACGGACGGGGAGAGGGAGTGGTCGGAAATACTGGGCGCATTATCTGAAGCCGACGGCATCGCTATGACGCGTCACAATGAAGACGACTCTGTCACGCTGCGCTGGGAGCCCTCATCAGAAGAGGAACGGATGGTGCCGGTAGAAGAAGAGCCTGCAATGGAAGAGGCGCCTTTCTAAAAGACACAAAAAAGCCCGCTCATTCGGCGGGCTTTTGCATGATCGGGCGCTATACCAAGTTCGCATTCCAAACCAGCAGAACACGCGCCTGAATGTACGTCTCCTCGAGCCAGATGTCCTCTGCTTTGTGCTTGCGGTTGTCAGAAATCATCTTGAATTTATCCTTTCCCTTCATCTGCAGGCGCTTGATGTACTGAAAGCCCTGGTACGAGAAAAAGTAAATTCCATCACCGATGAAATCCTTGACGCTTATGTCCACGAGCAGCGGGTCGCCGTGCTTGATCGTAGGCGCCATCGACTGTCCCCAGCCGGTGATCATTTTCAGGTGGAAGTGTTCTTTGAACTCGACACCCATTGCGCGCAGTTGGGAAGGGCTGACGCGCACATCCTGTAGCAGCTCGGGGTAGTCGTGATTGACCTCGCCGCCCCCCATCGCCCCACGAATGTCATAGTGGGCAATCCAGACCTCATCGCCGACCTTGCCGGGCCGATAGGCGTCCTGCACCAGGGCGCCGCCTGATTCTTCGAGCGCGTCGTTCTCGGCGATCGCGAGCAACCTCGTCAACTTGCCTTCGTCGAGCCTTTTGCCGGCCAGCATCGCGCGAAACTTATCGGCAGCAGTCGATCCTGTTTCAGGCTCTTCGACAACAAGCCCATTTCCCAATCCTTCGCCGAGGCTTTCATACGTGAAGCCTGGCCGCATTCCCCAGTGGGAAGGGCCAACTACGTCTGAGAAATATGCGATCACGTCCATCAGTTTGGACTTGTCGATCCTGCCGTTTTTCACCCACCCCTGTACCGACGGAGGCTTCACGGAGAAGTCGTCTGCGAGCTGTTTCTTGGATACGCCTTTGGCGATCCGCGCGGCCTCGATGGCGGCGCCTAATTCTGGGCCGGTAAGCATTGCCTAATTTAGCCTTTCGAACAGTTGGTTAGGCAATGGCTTGTTTGAGATAAGGTAATGCCTTATATTCATCGCAACATCTCCAGGAGAGAACTCATGAAACCAGCAGAAGCAGCCAAAGAAGCATCCCGCTTGCTCGGCAGCCAAGCGGAAATGGCGCGCCGCCTGCGGGTTGCTGCGCCAACAGTGAACCAGTGGTGTTCCGGAGAGCGCGCCGTTCCTGCCAAGCGCGCGATCGAAATCGAGGCATTGACCGGAGGCGCAGTTGATCGCGCCGACCTCTGCCCATCTTTTCCTTGGGCGCAGATCCAGTCTGCGCCCAGCCAAGCACTTTCAGCTGCATAACCAATTTCAACAGCCAGGAGCATCGAAGCATGTACATGGACCCCAATCAAAAGCGCGCCATCCCGGTGAAGGTTCGATTCGAACCAGTGCTTGATCGGATTCTGCGTAAAGCCGCGACCAAAACCCGTATGCAGCATGCCACCTACCTCTACGAAATCATCGAGTGGGCAGTGGCCAATGGCGTGATCGAGGAACTCATGCAGGACAAACAAGAAGATATCGCGGGCTGAAGCCCCTTTGGAGGGCCAAATGACCGTAGAGCTTGAAAGGCTGCCTCCGCGTACTCGACAGCGAGTGGAGGAACTGATGCGCGTAAACGGCTGGAGCTTCAGCCGTGCGATCAACGAAATGACGGAAACCGCCATCGCGAGTGGGGCGCTTTCCGAGGTGGGAAGGAAGAAGGCGCCAGTCCTTCAACTGGTGACCCCAATGAGGGCCTCTAGCAGGGACTCTTCGGGGTAATCCAGAGGGCCTCTGCCAAATTCGAGACGAAAAAAAGCCGGGGTAGTGACCCGGCTCTCTTAAAACGCTTGTGGAGCAAATCATGCACCAATCAATCCAAACGATCAATACCCCGGCCAGTGTCGCGACACAATTTGGCAACGGTGAAAACGTGTCGCGTGAAAAAATGAGCAGCTTCGACTTGCTCGACCTGGTCAACGCGGCCCGAAAGGAATTTGGCGAAAGCGAAGTTCGTCGCAATGATTTCACCGCGCGGTGCCGCGACGAGCTGGACGGCGAATACTACGAAACTTTCGTAGTAAGGAATCAGCGCGGCCCAGCCTCTGAGGCGTTGATGCTGACCAAGGATCAGTGCCTTTTGATCTCGATGCGGGAATCGAAAGCAGTTCGCCGCTCGGTCGTCTCCAAGATCAATGCTCTGTCTCAGCCACGCGAACTCTCCCGCATGGATCTTATCCAGATCGCGTTCGAAGCTGAGCAGCAGCGCCTGCAACTGACAATCCAAGTCGAAGCCCAAGCCTCGAAAATCCACTCCATGGAGAACCTGTTCAAGGAAGGGATGACGCACACCCAATTCTGCAAGGGCCTCAATGGGGTCAACGTCATGCAGGTGGGCAAGTTCCTCGAAGGTCGCAACTGGCTCTACAACGAGAGCAAATCCGGGCTGCGCTTCCGTGTGGCGTCATACGCCCGCGACAAGTACATGACCGAGCATCAGCACGAAGTCACTCCCCACGGCAAAGAGCCGTTCGTTTCCTTCACGCCCGTCCTGCTCAAGAAGGGCGCCGTGCGCCTGTACGACCTGTACCTGGCCGGCGAGCTGCCAATGAAGAAGACCTGGGACGGGCTGTTCACCCATGACAAAGCACTGAGGGCCGCGTAATGGCCGGGGACTGGATCAAAATGCGAATCGACCTTCAGACACATCCGAAAGTTTTCCGCATGGTGTCCGCATTGAAAGCGGACAGACTTCGGATCATTGGCGGACTGCACATTGCGTGGAGCATCTTCGACACCCATTCCGACGACGGTGTGCTGCACGGCTACAGCGTCGATGCGATGGATGCAGTGGTTGGCTGGCCGGGCTTTACCCAGGCCATGATCGAGGTTGAATGGGCGTCTATTCAGGACGACGGAAGCCTTGTAATGCCCCGCTTTGACGAGCACAACGGAGCCAGTGCAAAGCGCCGGGCCAACGACAGCGAGCGCAAGCGTAACGACCGCAAAAACAACTCTGTCCGCAATGTGTCCGCAAGCGATGCGGACAAATCTCGGACCAGAGAAGAGAAGAGAAGAGAAGAGAAGAAAGAGCAAGATCAAAAGCATGGTGCTGGCGCACCGGCGAAGTCTGGCAAATTCGATCCGCTCACTGCCAAGCCCGAGAACGTGTCCGAAAAGGCTTGGGCCGACTGGTGCCAGCATCGTAAGGAAATCCGCAAGCCGCTGACCGCCAAGAGTTGTGAGCAGCAGGCCAAGGCACTGCTGGGTCATGCTGCGCCGGACCAGGTGCTCGCCACCTCGATCTCCAACGGTTGGACCGGCATCTTCCCGGACAAGGTCGCCAGCAACGTGCACCCGTTCCCGCAATCCCGCCACACCGGCTTCGCCGATCGCGATTACACATCAGGCCTGAAGATGCGGGAGGACGGCAGCTATGCGCTCTGAGCCAGTCCAAGCCACGCCGGAACTGCCGCCGGGCACTCGCATTCAGCCAGCCGAGTGCGAAACCCACGGCGCTTACGAGCAGCGGGTTTTCTCCGTGCTGAACAGGGAGCTCAGGAGTAACTGCCCTGAGTGCACTCGCATCGCCCGCGAGAAGTCCGAAGCCGCTGAGCAGGCCAACAAAGCGATGGAGCTGCGCATGTCTCTCGCTCGCAAGCTGGGCGATGCGCTGATCCCGAAACGCTTTAGCACTCGCACCCTGGGTAACTACCAGGCCGAGAACGACGGCCAGCGTAAGGCCCTTCGGTTCTGCCAGCACTACGTGCAGATCTTTGACGAGATCCTCAAGACGGGACGCTGCATGGTGCTGATCGGCAAGCCCGGTACCGGAAAAACGCACCTCGGCGCTGGCATGGCCAACGAGCTGCTGCACAACACGTCTCGCACGGCCGTGTACCGCACTGTGGGCGCAATCCTTCAGGCAATCCGCTCCACGTACGACAAGCACAGCGAACGCAGCGAGGCCGAGATTCTGTCGAGCCTGATCGATCCCGATCTGCTGGTGCTGGACGAGGTGGGCGTGAGCAAGGAGCAGCCGAGCGACTTCGAGCTGACGACCCTGTTCGCAATCATCAACGGCCGATACGAGCAGGAGCGCCCGACGGTGGTGATCTCCAACCTCGAAGCCAGCCAGTTGCCGGCCGCCATGGGTGACCGCTGCGTCGACCGTTTGCGCGAGGGCGGAATGATCGTGGTCCCGTTCGATTGGGAATCGCAACGCGGCAAGGAGGGTTTCTGACATGACCATCGATAAACAAAAACTCCAGAAGCTGCTGTGGGCCGAAGCCGCGTCATTCCGTGCCGACTGCGCTGACTGGAAGCGCAACACCGAGGCGCTGCAGGAATTCCTCGGGGAGAAGACCGTGGAGGAGGTGGCGCTTGAGCTGCTGGCCGAGAACGAGCGGCTGAAGACGCTGCGTAGCACAACCGAGCGAGATCTTGCGCAAGAGCTTGAGGTTTGGAAGCACGGTCCATCCTGCTGGAATTGCGGAGATACAGGTGACGTGCATGACATGGTCGGCGAATGGCGTGGCCAGTGCGATTGCAACGCAGCCAAGTTGATTGATGTTTCCAGCGAGCGCGACCAGCTCAAGGCTGAGAATGAGGCGCTGCGCAAAGCGATCGCCGACATCGAGGGCGCGCTGGAGCGTGAATACTGGAGTGAGTACGCCGGACTAGAAGAGACTCGCGCCATTCTCGACGCCACCCTGAGCAAGGAGGTGCAGCCATGAATCCGCTGATCGTTCGGCAGATGCAACCTTGCCCGGTGAGCTGCGTTTCAACGTGCCTCGCGATGCTTGCCGGTCGACCTGCTGCTGAGGTCATCGACGAGTTGCACAAGTCTTACCGCGAGGGCGAATTGACCATGCGCGAAATGCTCGAATACCTCGGGATCAAATACACGGCGTTTTTCAGTGTCGACAACCCGCCGCTGGCGGACGAGGGCGTTTATCTCTGCACGGCGCCGTCGCTCAATATCGAGGCTGGCAATCACCAGATCCTGATTGAGGTGACCGATGAGGGTTACTTCGTGATCGACCCGGTCCAAGGCCGCGAGGATCGCAAGTATTACGTGCCGCGCGGCCAGGGCAACGGTGATCCGCTCGCAATCGATCTCGGAGGGTTCGTCGTCGATGCGTTCGTCTCACGTTCCCACCTGGTGGAGAAATACACGAACGCTATGGCGACGGAGGTTGCGGCATGAACGAGTTCGCAATTCGCAGCCAGCGCGATATCAGCCGCCTCATGGGCGTCCTCCACGCCACCGATTTCACCAAGCCGAAAATCGTGGTCATCAAGGACGAGAAACGCCCTGACGTCTGCAACCGCAAGATGTGGGCAATGCTCAAGGACGTATCCGAGCAGGTCATCTGGCACGGCAAAAAGCTGAGCAGTGAAGACTGGAAGTGCCTTTTCAGTGCCTCGCTGGAGAAGCAGCGCGCGGAGCCTGGTCTCGACGGTGGCTTCGTCGTGATGGCCGTATCGACCCGCAAGCAGTCGCTGAAGTGGTTCAGCGATCTGTTCGAGCTGATGCATGCCTTCGGTGCCGAACATGACGTGCGCTGGACAGAGCAGGACAAGTGGGGAGGGCGGTATTGATGACTCCAGCAGAGCAATTCTGGATTGTGATTTTCCTCTCCTTGGTTGTCGGGGTGATTGCTGGGCATTTCATCGAGCGCCGCCGCAAGCAATCGCTCGCAGAGTTCGAACGCAAGCGCAAAGCCCGAAAGGAAGAAGTAGAGCGAGCTGCAAGGAAAGCACTATGAACCTCACTGTGAAGCGGTCCCGCCCGAAGAAATGCCGAGTCGCCGAATGCCGAGCCACATTCGTCCCTGCGCAGCCATTTCAAACCTGGTGTTCGCCTGACTGTGCAGTAGCGATCATCCGTCAGCGACAGGAGAAGCAGCGCAAGTCGTTCGCCCAGCGCGAACGCCGCGAGATCCAGGTGCGCAAGGAGAAGCTGAAGAGCAGGGCGGATCACCTGCGCGAGGCCCAGGCCGCAGTGAACGAATACGTCCGCCTGCGTGACGCACATCAGCCGTGCATCAGCTGCGACTCGATGCCGAACGACAACGACCTGATGACGGGCAGCCGCTGGGACGCTGGGCACTACCGATCCGTCGGCGCCTGTCCTGAGCTGCGCTTCGAACCCCTGAACATTCACCGCCAGTGCGTGAAGTGCAACCGCAACCTGTCCGGAAACGCGGTCGAATACCGCATCCGGTTGGTTCTGCGCATCGGCGCCGAAACCGTGGCATGGCTCGAAGGGCCTCATGAGCCCCGCAAGTACACCGTCGAAGAAATCAAAACCATCAAGGCTGAATACAGGGCCAAGACCCGCGAACTGAAGAGGGCTGCAGCATGAACTACCACAATGTGATTTCCGCAGTAGTCCGGGCCTTGGCCGCCGAGACGATCAACAGTTCCGGCGGATGCAACGTCGAGCCCCGGGTGCAGGCCAGCAAGCTCAAGGGCGAGATATCCGGGAAGGATGCCGCGCTGTTGGCTGACTGCATCGTGCACAAGCTCCTGCACGCCCAGCTTTCCCCGAGGCACTGGAACGCCCTGGTCGCGAAGTACAGCACCCACCGTGGCCGCAAGATCGACTCCATCGGCCGGCTGGTCGCCGTGGTGAAGACCCCAGCACCGCAGCGCTTTACGCAACAGGCCGTTCTGGTTTGGGCGGTACCGCAGCAGGTGAGGGGCATTCAGCGCGCGGTAACCCAGATCAAGGCGCCGAAGCACCGGGAGAACAAGGAGGAGGGGCAGTGGGATTGGCGCAACGCGGCAGCAGACGCTGACGTTGCCAGGGCCAACAAGCATGCGCGCGCCGTAGCAGAGGAAAAGCCAGGCGAGATGATCGTCCTGGCCGACTCGAACTACGACATGACGAATTGGGATTCCCAAGGGCTTACAGAGCGCACTTACCAGCGCTGGAACAAGGCCATCAAGGACGGGCTGGAGTCACTTGTGAACGAGGCTCTGGTCGAGGCGCAACACATGCTTGAAGCAGTCGGAGTGCTGGAAAGCGAGGCGGCCTAAAAAAGGGCCTCAAAAGGGCTTGCAATGTCATGTCGCCATGTCGCATTATTCACCCATCCTGTCATTCCTGCGCGTGTAGGACTGACGAAAGAAACCCGGCCACCGTGCCGGGTTTTTTATTGCCTCGAATTTACCTGTAGCCAGGGCAGCCTTCGGGAAGGCCTGGACGTCGATAGCCGGATAGTGCGACGCACGGATCAACGCCGGCAGCCCGTGCACTCTGACCTCACAATGCTTTCAGGGTGGCGCGAGACAGGAACAGCGAGATCGATGCAAAGGGGCGTCGACGCTGGGAAAGTCTTTGGCCGACAGCTCGGAAAGACGAGCGCACCTATTCAGGGCCTCTGCATTCGCTGAGGCTTTTTCGTTTTCGGCTCCCCACACCCATAGCCCCGAGCTGGGAGTGCAGCGGACGCCGACCTATTCACATGCACCCACGGAGTCGAGCGCATGGAGTTATTGCAGCGCCTGCTCGACAGGTTCGACAGGCTTGAATTGCTGATCGCAGGACTGATCGGTGCTGTCGTCGCGAGCTGGTGGCATAAAGACGACCTGACAGACTGGCGTGCATGGCTGTTCTTCCTGACCACAGGGCTGGCTTGCGCCGTGTACCTCACTGGCATGGTGACCGCATACCTCGGAGTGACAGAGCCGAATATAGTGGTTGGTGTGGGCTTCTTGCTCGGCACCTTCGGCGGGTCACTGCTGGCAGCCATCAACCGAGCCATCAAAGCCGCTGACCTCTGGGCGCTTATTCGCCAGCGGTTCGGGGGAGGCAATCCACCATGAGTCTTGAACTAATCAACTCCATCGCATGCGGCTTGATTGCCTTCTGGGCGACCTGGTGTGTTCTCAGTGGCCGAGTGCGGGACGGCGTCATTGGCAAGCTGATCTACTCGGCTGTGGCCATTAGCGGGTTCGTCGTGATGACGCGTAGCCAGAACATCTTCTTCGGTCCAACCACCGCAGGCCTGACGTTGCATATGTCGCTTGCGCTGGCCGGGCTACGCCACATCTTCATGGTCATCTGGTGGCTGAGGGTGAAAGCTTGGCTGTGCCGCACCATGAACTGCGAACACTGCATGGGCTGCGACCGCCCGATCGTGACAGGTAAATCTGGAGAGGCTCCAGATAGGAAGCGCCCTTGAGCGGACTCATTCGGCTGATACCAATCTGGCTGTGGGTTGTTCTCGCCGCTGCAGGCTCAATCTGTTATCTCGCGATCCGCCTGGATAGCGTAAAGGACGATCGAGCAGCAATCACCGCCCAGCTCGATACCGCCACCGCCCGCGTGGACTCTCTCACCAACACGCTCCGCATTCAGCGCGAGATCACCAATGACATCAACCGAGTCTCCGATGATGCGAAAGCCAAGACTGAGCATGTGTCGGCTGCCGTTGTTGTTGCTGATGACCGGGCTCGCAGCCTGCAGCAACAAATCACCGATCTCCTCGCCAAGCGAAAGTCTTGTGCTGCCGAGGTTGCCAGCGGAAGCCAGGCAAGAGCCGACCTTGCCGTTCTGCTCGCCGACCTGCGTAGAAGCGCTGACGAAGAGGCGGGAAGACTGGCAGAAGCGCTTGATCGAAGTCGAATAGCTGGCTTTGCGTGTGAGGCTGCATACGCCGCCGCACAGAAGAGCAAGTAGGTCGCGACACGTGTCGTGAGAGTGCAAATTGTGTCGCGACACTGGTCAGGAGCCAATGCCTCTCTTGTATTGAACATGAAGCTGCTTGAGCGCTCCCTGATATTCGGAAGCAGTGAGCTTGGACTTAAGCCTGACCATGACGTCCTGAGCGGTTGAGCTTACCGTCTCGGTGTTCCTCCCGGTTCGCTCCGCCCATTCTGATGCGGCCTTCACCACAGCTGTTTCATCAATGCGATGGCTCACTTACGGATTTCCCTGGTTGAGTGCAACTGATCTTAGTTGAGTGGGCGGATGGATATGAAATGAATCGACCAATGCCGCCTGAATCACTACTCAACCTGTCTGAGCTGTCCAGCTTCGGTATTCGCCTGATACCCGCGCCTGAGGTGTGGGAATGGCTCCAATCCGAGATTCTCGCCGACACCGGCAGCGTCCACAACGAAGACCACGCCCATCTGATCGATGCGGACGTGAGAGTGATGTGGGCGTCTGCCGCCTTCACGAAGAAGGGGCGCACGGTGGTAGGCCAGGCCGAACAGGTAGCGTTCCGCGCTGGTGGGTGGCAGAAGGCTCGCATGGAACAGCAGATGCTGGATTGGTTCGGCGACGTGCCGGCCTACATCATCACCTTGGCTGCCGACTACTGCGCTCAATGCTCGGACGCTGACTTCTGCGCACTGGTCGAGCATGAGCTGTACCACATCGCTCAGGCGACCGATCAGTACGGCGCACCCAAGTTCACCCAGGAAGGATTGCCCAAGCTTGAGATGCGCGGACACGACGTTGAAGAGTTCGTCGGTGTTGTGCGTCGGTATGGGGCAAGCCCTCAAGTGCAAGAGCTGGTGGACGCTGCAAACAATCCTGCCGAGGTGGGGAAATTGAACATATCGAGGGCCTGCGGAACCTGTCTGCTCAAGTCGGCCTGACTTTGACAGTACTTTGACGGATGCCCACTTATGGCCGCACTCAGAGACGAGGTGAAAGCCTTTGTCGTACAGGCTCTCGCCTGCTTTGACACGCCATCTCAAGTGGTGGCGTCCGTCAAAGAAAGATTTGGGCTCGAAGTTACCCGCCAACAGTGCGAGGCATACGACCCAACCAAGTACGTTGGACGCAACCTGCACGTGAAGTGGCAGACGCTGTTCAACGACACCCGCAAGAGGTTCCGCGAAGAGACGGCGGAGATCCCGATCGCCAACCGAGCGTATCGACTTCGCACCTTGGGACGCATGGCCGAGAAGGCCGAGAACATGAAGAACATGGCGCTGACCGCCCAGTTGCTGGAGCAGGCAGCCAAAGAAGTGGGCGACGTTTACGTGAATCGTCGCCTCGAACCTGAAAAACCTCTGGGCTCCCAAGCGGACCAGCAGCACGCGGTTGCTGAGTACACCCTGGAGCCTGATGAGAATGTCCCCGCTACCCCGTACCTATGACCCGCCGGTAAAACTGACTCCCAAACAGGCAAACATTTACTGCTGGGGCTTCCAGCCTCAGGCGCGCTTTCGCGATGCGGTGTGTGGTCGGCGGTTCGGCAAGACATTCCTCGGCAAGGCTGAGATGCGCCGAGCTGCTCGACTGGCTGCTGAGTGGGGCGTGAGCGTCGAGGACGAGATCTGGTACGGCGCGCCGACGTTTAAGCAGGCCAAGCGCGTGTTCTGGCGACGGCTGAAGCAGGCGATCCCCGAAGCCTGGCGTGCACACCGCCCGAACGAGACGGAATGCTCGATCACGCTCAAGTCTGGCCACGTCATGCGCGTGGTTGGGCTCGACAACTACGACAATCTGCGCGGCTCCGGTCTGTTCTTCGTCCTGGTGGATGAATGGGCGGACTGCCCATGGGAAGCATGGGAAGAAGTCCTCCGCCCGATGCTTTCGACCTGCCAATACTCGATACCGGGCATCGGCATGCGGAAAGGTGGTCACGCGTTACGCATCGGGACGCCCAAAGGGTTCAATCACTGCTACGACACGTTTCAGGATGGCCGGCCCGGTAACGAGCCTGATCACAAGAGCTGGCTCTACACCTCAGTGGATGGGGGCAACGTCCCTCCGGAAGAGATCGAAGCGGCACGCCGCAAGATGGACCCGCGCACATTCCGCCAGGAATACGAGGCGAGCTTCGAGAACTATCAAGGCGTCGTTTACTACACCTTCAACCGAGACGAGTGCCGCACCACCGAGAGGATCAAGCCCGGTGAAGCACTGCACATCGGCATCGACTTCAACGTCATGAAGATGTCGGCGGTCGTCAATGTGGTCCGTAACGGCCTGCCTCTGGCGCTCGACGAATTCCATACGGTGCGCGACACGCCCGAGATGATCGAGAAGATCAAGGCACGGTTCCCCGGGCACAGCATCGCGGTGTATCCCGATGCCAGCGGCCAGAACACCAGCAGCAAAAACGCGAGCGAGTCCGATCTGTCGCTGCTTCGCACAGCAGGCTTTGCCGTGTACGTCGATTCGACGAACCCGGGCGTGAAAGACCGCGTGAACGCAGTCAACGCCATGTTCCTGAACGCCTACGGCGAGCGCCGCTACAAGGTCAACATTGACCAGTGTCCGAAGCTGACTCAGTGCCTTGAACGGCAGGTTTACGACAAGAAAGGCGACCCTGACAAGAAAGGCGGGTTCGACCACATGGTGGATGCGATGGGCTACATGATCGCCCAGCGGTACGGCCTCGCAAACTCCTACACACTCGCAAACGTGAGCGGCCAATGAGCGCATTCACTTATCTGAAAGACAGCCTGCAGAACCTGGTCGCAGGACTGGGTACTGCGCGCGACAAGGCATCGCACTCGCACTACGCGCTTCCGGTGATGGACGATCAGCAACTGCTGAACGCCTTTCGTGGATCGTGGACCGCGCAGAAGGGCGTGAGCATCCCGGCCGTTGATGCGTGCCGCAACTGGCGCAACTGGCAGGCCGACAAGGCTCAAATCGAGCTGATCGAAGCCGAAGAGGATCGCCTGAACGTCAAGGGCAAGATTCTGGAGGCCCTATTGAAGGCCCGGCTGTTCGGTGGGGCTGCGGTGTTCATCGGCACCGGTGAGCGTGACACGGCATCTGAGCTGAAGCCGGATCGAGTCGGGAAAGGTGGCATCAAGTACCTGACGGTGATGACCCGCCGCCAACTCAGCGCCACGGAGATCGAGCAGGACCCGCAAAGCCCGCGCTTCGGCAAGCCAAAGGCGTACCGGTTGCCCGGCTCGACGGTGGAGATTCACCCGTCCCGACTGGTGATATTCGTCGGCGTGCCGCATCCAGACTCTGAGCTTGCCGTAGGCACTGGCTTCGGCTGGGGCGACTCGGTGCTGCTGTCGGCTATGCCGGCGGTGCGTCACTACGACGAGACGGTCGCCAACGTGGTCAGCCTGGTCTACGAGGCCAAGATCGACGTCATCAACATCCCGAACCTGATGTCGAGCATGCAGGACAAGAACTACGAGCGCCTGCTGCTGGAGCGCTTGCGTCTTGCTGCTACTGCCAAAGGCATCAACGGCACACTGATTCTCGACGGGCAAGAGACGCACAGTTCCAAGTCGGCCAGTTTCGGCAACCTGCCGGAGGTGATCGCCAAGACAGAGCAGGGCGTCGCCGGCGCGTTCGACATCCCCGGCACCCGCATGTTCGGTCAGTCCTCGACGGGGCTGGGCGCGAACGGTGAAGAGAACACCCGCAACTACTACGACAACGTCGCTTCACGCCAGAAGCTGGAGATCAAGCCAGCCATGAGCGTGCTGGATGAGGGCTTGATTCGCTCAGCGCTCGGCATTCGGCCGAAAGAGGTGCACTACACCTGGGCGCCACTCTGGCAGGCCACAGCGAAAGAGCGGGCCGATATCGGCAAGACCACGGCGGACACCATCAAGGCGCTGAAAGACTCCGGCCTGTTCCCGGAGGATGCGCTTTCGACCGCCGCAGTGAACCTGCTGGTCGAGCTGAGCGTAATGCCGGGTCTGGAAGCAGCGATCGAGAAGTTCGGCCGCGAGCTGCCCGATGACGACGATGACGACGCCGATCTGCCGGGCACCGCTGCGGATCAGCCGGTGGCGAAGAAAGCGATCACTGACGCCGCGCCTCGCTCCCTGTATGTGTCCCGCAAGGTCATCAATGGCACCGAGATCATCGCGTGGGCCAAGTCACAGGGCTTTGAATCCACCGTCCCTGCTATTGACCTGCACGTCACCGTTGCCTACAGCCGCAATCCAGTCGATTGGATGAAGGTCGGCGAGTCGTGGTCGGGCGATGGCAAGGGCCAGCTCAAGATTGCACCAGGTGGCGCACGGCTGATCGACAAGTTCGGCGAAGGCGCGGTGGTGCTGCTGTTCAACAGCTCCGAACTGGCTTGGCGGCACGTCTCCATCGTTGAGGCTGGCGCCTCTTGGGACTGGCCGGACTATCAGCCCCACATCACCTTCACCTACGAACCCGGCAGCGTCGATATCGACAAGGTCGAGCCATACCGTGGCGCGATTGAGCTGGGTCCTGAGATCTTCGAGGAGCTCGCCCCATGATCTTCACCGACTCCGTGCCAGTCACGGGAGTGCGGCGCACCGAGGACGGCTATCTGGTGGCCGAGGCAAGGGTAGCGCGCACCGGTATTCAGGATTATCTGGGTACCGAGATCGACCCGGACAACGAACATGGCCTGCGGGATAAGCCAATCGTTCGTGTGTACCGGCCGGAAAGCGCGGTATTCCACGCTGACGCCATGCACTCGTACGCATACCGGCCAATGACCAACGGCCACCCAGGCGGCGACGGCGTCACTTCAAAGAACTGGAAAGACGTCGCGATCGGCCAAACCGGTGGCGAGGTTGTCCGCGACGGGCAGTTCGTCAAGGTGCCGCTGGTGCTGATGGACGCCAAGGCGATCGAGGACTACGAGTCCGGCAAGCGCGAGCTGTCCATGGGCTACGGCGCCGAGGTCGTGTTTCAAGATGGCGTTTCCCCCGAGGGCGAGCAGTACGACTGCTTCCTCGGCCCTATGAAAATGAATCACCTCAGCCTTGAGCATCGCGCTCGGGGTGGCGAGCACCTTCGCATCGGTGACCATAAACCACACACCCCCCAAGGAGGCCATGACATGGCTGATTCACTGCGTACGGTCATCGTTGATGGCCTGTCCGTCCAGACGACCGACCAAGGCGCCCAGGCGATCGACAAGCTGACCAAGCAGCTGGCCGATGCCGGGGTAAATATCAAATCCCTGACCGACGCGCATACCGCTGCGCTGGCGCTGAAGGATGGCGAGCTGGCGAAGAAAGACGCTGAGATCGACGCCCTCAAGGCCAAGCAGCTCAGCGATGCCGATATCGACAAGCGCGTCACCGCCCGCGCTGACCTGATCAGCAAGGCTAAGGCGATCGCTGACGCTGACTACACCGGCAAGACCGACGCTGACATCCGCAAGGCTGTCGTGGTCGCCAAGCTGGGTGATGCGGCCGTGGCCGGCAAGGCTGATGCGTACATCGACGCCCGCTTCGAGATCCTGGTCGAGGACGCTGCCAAGAACCCGGCCAATGACCCGTTCCGGCAGCACATGATCCATCAGGACAGTAAGCCCGGCGAAAACCCGGCCGAAGTCGCCCGCGCGAAGATGCTGGCCGACTTCAACTCCACTCAGCCCGCCAAGTAAGGAGCCATCATGGCCGCTTATCAAACGACTTACCCTGATCGTCCAGCCAAGGGCCTGCACGGCGCCTCGGCGAACGAAGAGATCAAGAACGACATCAGCCGCACCATCGAAAACGCTGCCGGTGTTCGCTTCGGCGAGCCAGTCCAGCGCGGCGCCGGCGACCACGGCGTTGTTCCATTCGCAGCCGGCGGCAAGTTCGTTGGCATCGCCAAGCTGACCCCGGCTGTCCCTGCCGTGAAAGCAGGCTCGACCCTGATCGACGGCTACCCGCAGTATTTCACCGCGTCCATTCGTGAGCGCGGCCAGATGTACGTGACGGTCAGCACGCCCGTGGTCGATGGCGATCCGGTCTACTACGTGACCGCCACCAATACCTACACCAACGCTGCCGGCACCGGCATTGTTGGCCCGATCCCGAGCGCGTTCTTCGACACCACTGGTGCCGCCGGCGACATCGTAGAAATCTCCCTCAAGAACCGGAGCGCATAACATGCGACAAGCATTCGCAGACGCTCAAGCAGCGTTGCCATTCGTTGTAGCCCAGGGCCGCAACATCGAAACCGCAATCTATGAAGCTCGCTACCCGGAATACAGCTATCGCGACCTGATGCCTGTCGTCACCGAAGGCAACCAGTGGGCGATCGGCACTCAGTTCTACAGCATGCAACTCGCGGGCGAGGCCAAGTTCCTGTCCGGCGCCGCCAATGACATGCCGTTCAACAACGTTTCGTGGGGCGAAGGCTCGCACGACTACGCGATGATCGGCTCCGGCTGGGAGTGGAATCTGGAAGAGGTCAATCAGGCCGCTCTGTATGGCCGCAACCTGAACGACCTGAAAGCCATGTCGGCAAGTCGCTCGACCGAGCGCCTGCTCTACGACATCGCCACCACCGGCAGCACCGAGAAAAACTGGCGTGGCTTTGTCAACCAGTCCAACGTGCAGACCATCACCGCTGCGGCCACAGGCACGGGCAGTTCCACGCTCTTCGTCGACAAGACACCGCAACAGGTTCTGAACGACCTCAACACCTTGCTCAAGGTGGTGCCGCAGGCGTCGAACAACGTAGAGCTGGCCGATACTCTGGCCTTGCCTCTCGAAGTGATGGACTACATCTCGACCGTCTTCGTCGGTACCGAAGCGAACAGTCCGACCATCCTGGAGCGCTTCCGCACTTCCAACGTGTACACCGCGCGCACCGGTCGCCCGCTGACCATCCTGACGGCTGACTCGCTGTCGACCGCAGGCGCTGGTGGCGGTGGTCGTATCGCCGCGTACCGTCGCGCTCTGGACGTGATCCGCTTCCACCTGCCAATGCCTCGCATGGTGCTGCCGGTTCATCAGAAGACCATCATGGGCTTCGAGACCGGCATCATCGCGCGTACCGGCGGTGTTGAAGTACGCCTGCCAGGCGCCATGGCGTACATGGACGGCGTTTCCGAGCCTGCATAAGGGGGTTGTCATGAAAGTGAAAGTCACTAACAGCGGCACCTGCCCGCGCGGCCTCTGGTCCATGGGCGCGATCAAGATGATCGGCATCGGTGCAAGCCGGGAGCTTACCCTGACAGAGGCAGAGCTCGAGCAGGCCAAGAAAATCGATGTCCTCAGTTTCGAGGCTGTCGAGGCTCCGTCCGGCGACGAAAAGGCCGAACTGCTCGCCAAGCTGAAGGCGCTGGGGATTGATGCTGCTGGTAATAGCAAAGTCGAAACCCTGCGCAAGAAGCTGGAAGAGGCCGAGGCTGCTGCCGCTGCCGAAAAGCAGAAGGTCATCGACGATCTGAAGGCGCTGAACGTTGAGTTCGATGCCGAAGCAAATCTGGAAGCCCTGCAGGCCGCACTCGCTGCCGCCAAGGCGTAACACCCCGCAAAACCGGAGCGCATGACGCTCCACCTATTCGAGATATCCCGATGCCAGACTTTTACGGAACCGTCGCAGCCGCCGACGCCTATCACGCTGCGCGCGCGAATGCCGCGTGGACTGGCGATGACGTGGCGAAGCAGGCCGCGCTGATCCGGGCATCGGTCTACATCGACGGCCGCTATCGGAAGCTGCTGGCTTCTGGGGTGTGGCAGTCATTGTTTCCCGGCGTGAAGACCGAGGGCAGGGGGCAAGCCAGGGAATGGCCGCGCACCGGTGCTGAGGATTACGAGGGGCATGCAATCCCATCCGATCAAGTGCCGGTTGAGGTTGAGCAGGCAACGTACGAAGCCGCACTGCGTGAGCTGGTCGAGCCTGGCAGCCTGAGTCCTGACTTCGTGGCCGCGTCCACGGTGAAACGCCAGAAGGTCGGCCCGATCGAGGAGGAATTCTCGGTTGCGGCAGGCGCAGATGGGGCGGAGTCGGTCAGGCCGGTGATCAGCATCATCGACGAGATGATCGCTCCTGTGCTGGTAGCTCGCTACACGCTGCCTGCGGTGTTCGTGGTATGACCCCGGCGCAGATCATCCAGGCCATCGAGGGAATGGAGCCTGCGATGCAGAAGGCCTACCTGGACCAGATCAAGCTGGTGGTAGGCGCGGCAAAGGTGGCTGAAGTTGAGCGGCTGATAGCCGAAGAGGACGAAAACGGGCTGGCAGCGCTGCTGAGCCTGGGCGCGCTGGCGGCTTTCCTCGAGCTGGCTCGAAATGTGTACCTAGCAGGCGCCAAGTTCGAGATCAAGGCGATCGCAATCCCCAAGGATCTGGGGCGATTTGAATTCGACGTCCGCAAGCCTGAGCCAGAGCAGTGGCTGGTGGAAAAAGCCGCCGAGATTCGACGCGACGCTGACGTGAATGTGCGCGAGGCCATTCGGGCCGTTATCGGCTCGCGCAGCCGCGCTGTAGCTACGCCGTCGCTGCAGGTCGAAGTAGGCGCCACGCCGATGACCCGCAGCCCACGGCAGGCTGCGCTCGATTTACTTGGACGAGTAAGCGCGCAAACAGGATCCCGCTCAGGCGGTGTGATTGGCCTACCCGGGAACTACGCGCAATACGTCATCAATGCCCGCCGGCAGTTGCTGAGCGGAAACCCAGACGAGATGCGCAGCTATTTGCAGCGCAAGCGCCGGGATCGCCGCTTCGATGGCATCGTGAATCGCGCCATCAGTGCGGGCAAGCCCGTTGCCCAGGCTGACGTCGACAAGATCGCCGGTCGGTATGCTGATCGGCTGATGAAGACCTACGCCGAGATGCTTTCCAAGGCTGAGGCGCTGGAATCCTTCGGCGCCGGTCGGGATCAGGTTTACGAGCAGTTGATTGCTCAGGGGCTTGATCGCGATTCAGTGACCAAGACATGGCGCGATCGGGCCGACAAGAAGGTCCGGCACACGCATTCGGTCATGGGCGGGCAGGAAGTGCAGAAGGATCAGCCTTTTCAAAGCCCGAACGGCGCGCTGCTTCGTTACCCGGGCGATTCTGCGCTGGGTGCTGGGTGGAGTGAGCGCGCCAACTGTCGGTGCTCAGCGATCTACAGAATAAGGCGGAAGTGATGGCAGATATTTATGACCGCGCCAAGGCCACGGCGACCCGCATGCTCGCGCCGCGCAGCAAGGGTGGAAAAGGGCTCGAGTTGGTCTTGCGCCGCGAGATCGTCGGCGAATATGACCCAGATGCGCCGCCTGCACCCAGCGAGCTGGTCGTGAACGGCTCAGGCTTCCGCGAGGAGTACGACAACCAGTACATCGATGGGACGCTGATCGTTCGCGGTGACGTGAGGCTGCTGGTGTCGCCGGTTCAATTGACTGGCGAAGACATGCCGGCACCGCAGAGCAACGACAAGATCACATTCGACGGCACCGTGTACACGGTGATAGCCGTTGCTCCGTGGAACTTCGCCGGTCTGGCGGTCGGCTTCGAACTGCAGGTGCGCAAGTAATGGCGAATCACATGACCAGCCGCTACGGCGGCCAGCAGGGAAGTTTTGCTGAAAGCCTGGCGCAATTCGCCGAGCAGGCGAAAGACGCAATCGACGAGGTGTTTCGCGAAGTCGTTATCGAACTTGGAACCTCTGTCATTCGCCTCTCGCCCGTCGACACAGGCCGATTCAAAGGCAACTGGCACCTCTCGATCGACAACATCGAGAGCGTAACCTTCGAAGAGGTCGATCCGACCGGCCAGGATGCGATCGCCTCACTGATTGCTTCTGCCAGCGACCTTACGGCGGGGCAGGCGGCGTACATCCTGAATAACCTGCCGTATGCGATTCCACTCGAATATGGGCACTCTGCCAAGGCCCCGGCCGGCATGGTGCAGATAACGCTGGCTCGCTTCCAGCAGATCGTCGAAGAAGCCATCAGGAACAACCAGGTATGAGCCACAACATCATTGCTGCGGCCTTCGAGTCGCGCCTGCTGACTTGGGCCAAGGCTCGCGCCAAGCCGATCAAGGTTGTGGTCGAGAACGAAACTTACACGCCAGCGACGGGCGAGACGTACCTGCGCGCTTTCACGCTACCAGCGGTCACGGCCAGCAATACGCTGAACGGCGATCACCGGGTCTACGCCGGTGTGTTCCAGATCAACATCGTGACGGCCTCCGGCAAGTACCGAACCGAGGCAAGCGGCATCGTTGATGAACTGGCCGCGCTGTTCCCGCTGAACCTGCGTATTCCCCGCGCCGGGCTTGTCGCGCTGGTGATGACGCCGGTGGCGCCCGGGCCCGGGATACCAGACGGCAACACCTTCACGGTATCGGCCTCGTTCCAATACCGATCCGACACCAACTAATTCGCCCGTTGGGCAAACCCAGAACCCGCCACCGAGCGGGTTTTGTCATTTCTGCACAGAGGAAACACAACCATGGGCTTTCGACTCCCCAACGGCGCCACCCTTCAAATTGCTTCGGCGTATGGCGCTGCCATTCCTGTAACCGCACTGAGCAATGCCAATCCTGCCGTAGCGACGGCAGCGGCACATGGTCTCAGCGATGGCGACATCCTCGCCGTGACCTCGGGCTGGACTCGCCTCAATGACCGTGCAGCGCGCGTCTCGGACAGCCTGACCGGTTCTTTCGCACTGGAAAACATCAACACCACCAACTTGCAGCCATACCCGGCTGGCTCCGGCGTCGGCTCTGTACGCGAGGTGACCGGCTTCGTCGAGATCTCGCAAATCACTGACGTGACCACCAGCGGCGGCGATCAGCAGTTCCTGACGTTCGGCTTCCTGGCTGACGATGACGACCGCCAGATCCCGACCACGAAGAACCCGATCAGCATGTCGGTGACGGTTGCAGATGACCCGGCTCTGCCGTACGTGCCTGTGGTTGAGGCTGCTGACGAGGACAAGGTCACCCGCGTATTGCGCCTGAACCTGCCGAATGGCGACGTCATTCTGTACAACGCCTACGTGACGATCACCTCGACCCCCGCACTGTCCCGCAACAACCTGATGACCCGCGTTATCAGTCTGTCGCTGGCTGGTCGTCCAACCCGCTACTCGGCGGTGGTGTAATCCATGGCCAAGATCAAAATCTCCCAGAGCCCGACCTTCAAGGCGAAGGTCGCGATTCCACGCGTTGGCGCTGAGCCGGTCAGCGTTGAGTTCGAATTCAAGTACATGGATCGGCTGGCCCTGGCCGCGCACTTCGATAAGTGGAACGCCGCACGCGACGAGCATGCCAAGAAAGTGCAGGAAGACGAACTGAACTGGCAGGAAGCTACAGGCGCCGAAATCGCGCTTCAGGTCGGCCAGCTCAAGGACATCATCGAGGGCTGGGGCTTCGACGAGAAGCTCTCGGACGAGTCGCTTACTGCTTTGGTCACCACCTGCATTGGCGCACCCCAGGCTGTGCTTTCCGCGTACCAGAGCGCCTATCAACCGGCCCGCCTGGGAAACTGACCGGCGCCGCCCGCGTCCTGTACGAGCCCGGGCCGTCCGAAGCTGATTTGGCAGCCTTCGGCATGACGCTCGCCGACATCCCCGAAGAAGAGTATGAGGTCTGGCCAGACAACTGGCCGGCCTTCCTGCTGTTCGAGGCGATGTCCACGCAGTGGCGCGTAGGCATGGGCGGGGCTACCGGGCTGGACTACAACGCCTTGCCGCCGGTGGCCTCGATGCTGGGCATGAAGCGGCGCGAAATCCCTGAAGTCTTCCACGACATCCGTGTCATGGAAGCAGAAGCCATGCTCGTGATGAGCGAATCGAAATAACGGAGCCCGCATGACTTCAATTGCTGAACTCGGCATCAAGGTCGATTCGACCGATGCTGCGCAGGCGAGCTCCGACCTCGACAAGCTCACGGCGGCTGGCGACCGCGCCGAAAAGGCGGCTGAGCGAGTCGCTAAGGGCACGAAAAAGGCTTCCGCTGCGATAAAAGAGCAGAAAGACGAGCTTGCTGAATTGCTCGGCGAGATTGACCCCACTGTCAAAGCGCTGGGTCGTCTGGATGATCTTGAAACAAAGCTGGCGAAGCAGAAGAAGCTCGGCGCGCTTGATGCGTCGACCTTCAGCGATTACCAGGCGAAGATTGATCAGTCCCGGGCAAATCTGACCCGTTTTGACGACAGCCTGACCCGCACTGGCAACACCGCCAAGCAGACAGCCGCTGCACTTCGTGGCGTGCCTGCGCAGTTCACGGATATCGCAGTGTCGCTGCAAGGCGGCCAGGCTCCGCTGACCGTGCTGCTCCAACAGGGCGGACAGCTCAAAGATATGTTCGGCGGCATCGGCCCGGCTGCGAAAGCACTGGGCGGTTACGTGCTCGGCCTGATCAACCCGTTTACTGTCGCTGCTGCGGCTGTCGGCGCGCTGACGCTTGCTTATTACAAGGGCAGTCAGGAGGCCGACGAGTACAACAAGGCGATCATCTTCACCGGCAACTCCGCCGGAACAAGCGCTACTCAGTTGGCATCGATGGCGCAGCAGGTGAGCGCAACTGTCGGCACCACTGGCGCGGCTGCTGAGGTGCTGGCCAAGCTCGCGGGCAACGGCAAGATCGCAAGCGGCAGTTTCGAAGAGATCACCGAAGCCGCTCTGCAGATGGAAAAGGCCACCGGCAAGTCTATCGACGAGACGATTGCCGAGTTCGCGAAGATTGCCAAGGACCCCGTCTCTGCTGCCAAGGAGTTGAACGACCAGTACAACTTCCTCACTGCCTCGGTCTACTCGCAGATCGTGGCGCTGAAAGAGCAGGGCGACACAATTGGGGCGGCGAAGCTGCTCACCGACACATACGCCAATACCATCGAAGAGCGCACCGGGCAGGTCACTCAGAACCTCGGCCTGATCGAGAGCGCCTGGAACAAAATCAAGCAAGCAGCCTCTGGCGCGCTGGATGCCGCGAAAGAAATTGGCCGGATTCAAACCTTGGAGCAGCAGGCTGAGGTCATCCGCCAAAGACTCCAGACGAATCAGGGGCGAGGCGGGCGCGCTGCTGCTCTGGGGCTGGAAACGCGGGATGTCGCAAAGGATCGCGGAGAGCTGGCGTTCCTCGAATTACAGATCGACGCGGAAAAGTCCCGTACGAAGTTCATTGGCGACCGGGTAGCCATCGAGCGAGGCGGGATTGACGCTGCGATCAGGCTGAAATCCATCAGTGACTCGAACCTCACCAACGAGGAGAAGCGCAACAAGCTGATTAAGGAGTACAAGCGCGACGTCGAAGCGCTGCGCAAGGCGAACCCGAACGATCCGCTGGTGCAGGAAGCGGTTGTCTCGAAGACGATCCAGAACATCCGCGACAAGAACAAGGATCCGAAAGCCGCGACCTCAGCGGTAAACTTGACCGAGTTCAACGACTCGAAAAACCAGCTCTCGCTGATCCTCGGTGAATATAAAAACGCCCAGAAGGAGCTGGAAGCCGCGCAGAAAGCTGGGCTGGTCACGCAGGAGGACTATCTGCTCAAGCGCCAGTCGCTGATCGGCAACGAGCGAGACGAGGTAACCGCCGCGTATCAGGCTGAAATCAGTTCGCTGGAGGCCGCGAAGGGCAAGGCCAGCACCTCTGCTGCGCAGCGTATCCAGCTCGACCAGAAGATCGCCGATGCCAGGGCCAATATGGTCAAGGCCCAGAAGGAAGCCGACAGTGAGCTCGAAGTCATCGCGACGAACGAGCAGGGCCGGCTCGCCAAGCAGGCGCAGGCGATCAAGGTCTACACCGATGCCCTCGACCAGCAGAGCGTCGCCCTGCGGCGCGCTGGCGGCCGTGCAGCGGATGGCGTTGGCCGTGGCGACCGGGAGAACGCCATCAATGGCGAACTGAACGGCGTTGCCGATCGAGCCAACCAGCAGCGTCTGGATCTGGCGCGCGACCGGGCCGACAAGGCGCGCAACATGAGCGCCGAGGAGTACCAGGCAAAGCTCGACGCGATCAACAGAAGCGAGATGGACCTGAGCGAAACAGTGCTCAGCAACTACGAGCAGATGTCGGCCGCGCAAAGCGATTGGCGCAACGGGGCAACCTCGGCGTTCAGCAACTATCTGGAGAGCGCGCGTAACATCGCCGGCCAGACTCGCGACCTGTTCAGCAATGCCTTCAGCTCGATGGAAGACGCAGTCGTCAACTTCGCCATGACCGGGAAGCTGTCGTTTGCTGACTTCACCAAGTCGATTCTGGCGGACATGGCGCGGATCGCGACCCGTCAGGCAAGTTCGGCGTTGCTGAGCAGTCTGGTTGGCGCTGGCGCAAGCTACTTCGGTGGCGGCGGCACAGGTAATGGGTTGGCGGCAGGATCCGCTGGCGCAACGTCATCCAACCTCGGGGCCTCGCAGGCTGGTTACTCGTCCGCCTATTTTCAGGCTGACGGCGGGGCTTGGGCCAATGGCGTGCAGATGTTCGCCAATGGCGCTGCGTTCACCAACTCCGTTGTGAGCAAGCCGACAGCCTTCGGGATGGCAGGCGGGCAGACTGGCGTCATGGGCGAGGCGGGGCCAGAGGCGATCATGCCACTGACCCGCACGGCCGGCGGGCAGCTGGGCGTTCGAGCAATCAGTGGCGGCGGGAGTGGGGGCGGCAACGTCTACAACTTCCCCGTCGCAGTGTCGGTACAAACCCAAGGCGCTGGCGGCGCGGCCAGCGCAGAAGACACCTCGCAGCTTGGCAAGGGAATTCAGCAAGCGGCGAAAGCCGAAGCTGAAACCGCCATCGCGCGAGCGCTGCAGCCCGGCGGCTCAATCTGGAAACTCACGAATGGGAGGGGCTGATGGCCATCGAGACATTCACATGGCCAACCCAGCACGGTGACGCGCCCGAGATCTTGTATCGGGTGCGCACCTCGCAGTTTGGCGGCGGCTACAAACAGGAAGTTGGCGATGGACCGAACAACAAGGAGGACGCGTACCCGATCACCTACAGCGGCCCTCAAGCCAAGGTGCTGGAGATCATGGCGTTCCTTGATCGGCATGCGGGCGCGAAAGCCTTCCTGTGGACCACACCTTTGGGCCAGCTTGGCCTGTTCACCTGCAAGAACCCCGTGCCCACTCCGGTGGGCGGCGGCGTTTTCAAACTCACCGCCACGTTCGAGCGGGCATTCCATCCATAAGGGGCAATCATGCCGCTGATCAGTGACATCCAGATCCTTGAGCCTGGCAGCGAAGTGCTGCTCTTTGAATTGGACGGCACGGACTATGGCGCGGACGTTCTGCGCTTCCACGGGCACGCAATACCGCACACACCGGCCGAGTTGATTGCCGCCGGCGCCGATGCTGACCAGCTGCCGGCCAAGGCGATCTACTGGCAGGGCAACGAGTACAGCGCTTGGCCGATGCAGATCGACGGCATCGAGGCGAACGGCGACGGCACTGCGGTTCGTCCGACTCTGTCGGTTGGCAACGTCAACGGGCGCATCACCGCACTCTGTCTGGCGTTCGAGGATCTGCTCGAATTCAAGCTGACGATGCGGCATACGCTCGGCAGCTACCTCGACGCGGCAAACTTCCCGGCCGGCAACCCTACAGCAGACCCAACCCAAGAGACGATCGAGGTCTGGTACATCGACCAGAAGACGAACGAGGACGGCGAAACGGTCAGCTGGGAGCTGGCCAGCCCTGGCGATGTCGGCAATGAATCAATCGGCCGACAAGCCACAACCCTTTGCCATTGGTGTCTCACCGGCGGATATCGCGGGCCGAACTGCAGCTACACCGGACCGTACGTCACGAAGGACGGCGTCATCACCGATAACCCTGAACTGGACCAATGCGACGCCACGCTGGGCAGGGGCTGCATTCCGCGCTTCGGCGAGGGTAACCCACTGCCGTTTGGCGGCTTCCCGGCTGTTTCCCTGATCGCACGGAGCTGACATGCGAAAGCACATCTTGAATGCGATCCAGGCGCACGCGGCGGCCGAGTACCCGAAAGAGTGCTGCGGCCTGCTGCTGGCGATCGGACGCAAGCAACAATACTTCCCCTGCATCAATGTCTCGACGGAGCCGAATGAAGAGTTCCGAATCGACCCCGAGCAGTACGCCGCGGCCGAAGACGAAGGCGAAGTAATCGGCATAATTCATTCGCATCCAGACGCAACCAGCAGGCCGTCCCCGCGTGACCTCGCCATGTGCGAAGCGACCGCGATGCCTTGGCATATCCTGAGCTGGCCGGAAGGGGATCTGCGGACCATCGTCCCGACTGGTGATGTGCCGCTGCTGAAGCGTCCATTCGTGCACGGCGCCTGGGACTGCTGGCAGGTCTGCGCCGACTGGTACAAGCGCGAGTGGGGACTGGAGTTCGAAGCCTTCAAGCGCGCCGATGGCTGGTGGGAAAGCAAAGACAACACCAGCCTGTACGAGGCGAATTACGAGGCCGCCGGCTTCTACCGAGTCGACCAGCCGCAGCGCGGCGACATGATCGTGATGGAAGTGGGGCGGACGGTTTACCCGAACCACGCTGGGATCTTTCTCGGTACTGATCCTGCGCTGCCGGGTGAGGATGCTGCGACGTTCGGGCCGGGGCCGTTCCTGCTTCACCACCTGTACGGCAGGCCATCTGAGGTCATTGTCTTCGGCGGCCCGTGGCTCGACCGCACGCGACTGGTGCTGCGGCACCGCCGATCTCAGTGATAAGGTGTAAGCCTTATCACAGGAGTGGCATAAATGAGCAAAAACGCAAGCTCGCTATCGGTACTTTTATTGGCGGGAATGACCTTCGCGCCCCTAGTTAATGCCGAATGGGTTAGGTCCGAAGTAAAAGACGAGATGCGCGGAAGCGTTACGATAGTTTTCAGCCAAACAGCAAAGCCAGCGGATGGCGGCGGGCCTAGCGCCACTTTAATGGTAATGGACAAAAAAGATGGAAAGCCTGGCGTCGTTTTGCACGTGGAAGACGGCAAGGTCAAAGGCTGCCCTGCGCCAGACGGATCGCTTTGTAGTGCAAGCATCAAATTCGACGACGGCAAGGTTCGAGAAGAGCTCTTTGCTTCTGACGACGGACGACAATTGATACCGACCCAGGTGGTAGCTTTTGCCGGTTCTGTCGTCAGAGCAAAGCAACTATTTGTAGAACTGAAAGTAAGCGGAGTAGGTACTCGCCAATACAAATTTGATTCCGGCGCATTGGACCTATCCATAGATGAAGGGCGACCGCTCACCCTGCTTGGCTATCAGCTCGGCAAAAAGTACCCCGATGTGGGCCCTCCTTTGGAAAGGACAAAAGGCGAGGGGCTAGATGCTTGCTACACGGGGGATAATTTGCCAAACGTTCTTGGCCCAGAAAAAATGCAAAAGAGCACTCTGTGTTTTTTTGACGGTTTCTTTTATAGCGCGGTCGTCGTTCCTGGAACGAAGGCGGGCTACGCATCCGGCGTTAAGTATCTAACGTCGGTTTTCGGAAAGCCTGATCCGGACGGCGTTTATCCTTCCTGGCCAAATAGAGGCGGCAAGCTACTCGATATGGACACTCGGAGAGCCTCATATTTCTCGATTGGCAAAACAACTTATACAGAACCATTTATCATAGCCGATGAGATAATCAGCCCCTTCGTCCCGCAATAGCTGTCCGCGCTTGCCTCAAGGAGAGGATTTTGAAGTTTATATCTATTGTTGTCGCCATGCTGATGTTGGCCGGTTGCGCCACGACGCCAATACCGTCATCCCAGGCTGAGCCTGTGCCCGCATCAAGACTTTTTGCATATCAGAAGCCAGCTTCAGACGATGCTGTCTTGATCGTTACCCGTGATTCCGGCTTTGTTGGTGGTGGCTGTAATACTTCCGTAAGCATCGACGGGCGAAAAGCTGCCGAGATTGGCTCTGGCGAAACCGCAAAGTTCTACGTTCCCGCCGGTGAGCATATCGTCGGCGCGTCGTCATGCGGCAGCGGGCTTAAAGAGCGGGAAGCCAACATAAAGGCTGGCGCCACTAAGAAATTCAGGATATCCATCGACTCATCAATGAGCATGGACTTATCACCCACCATGCAATGACAAAGCCGCCTACGGGCGGTTTTTTTATGACCGGAGAAAGCCGTGGCAGTGACAGCGAGTAACAACCCAGCCATGACAACCATTCTTCTTTCAGGCCCGCTTATCAAGCTGTTTGGTCGAGTCCATCACCGAGAGCTTGGCAGCAAGTCCGTGGGCGAGGCGTTCAAAGCGCTGAAGTGCACGATCGAAGGATTCGAAGGCGCTATTAAAGATCTTGAGCGCAAAGGGATGCGTTTTGCGATTTTCAGAAACCGGAAAAACGTAGCTGAAAAAGATTTCGGTCTCGGCGGAACCCAAGAGATTCGCATCGTCCCAGTCATTTCCGGGAGCAAACGAGCAGGCCTGCTTCAGACGATCATTGGCGCGGTTCTGGTCGTGGCCGGCTCGTATTTCGGTCAGCCTTGGGCCGTGCAGTTGGGTGCTGGGCTGGTGGCTGGCGGCGTCATTCAGATGCTCAGCCCTCAAGCGAAGGGCCTGAAGCAAAGCGCATCCCCCGAAAACTCCCCGTCCTACGCCTTCGGCAGCGCCAAGAACACCACGGCCAGCGGCAACCCGGTACCGATCTGCATCGGCGAACGCCGGTGGGGCGGGATGATCATTTCGGCCTCGATCCTGGCTGAAGACAAAGTGTAATCAGGACAGCAGCACACAGACCGCCCGCGAGGCGGTTTTTTTATGCCTGGAGGAAAGCATGGGCGCAGCAGCACAGATCGATATCCACGGCGAGAAGGGCGGCAGCAGCAAGCCGAAGTCGCCGACCGAAGCCAGCGACAGCCTGCGCTCCACCAACCTGGCAAAGCTGCTCATCGCCGTGGGCGAGGGTGAATTCGACAGCGTCCCGACCGATTACGACATCTACCTGGACAACACGCCGATTCGCGATGCCAGCGGCAACTACAACTTCCCGAACGTGAAGTGGGACTGGCGCCCGGGATCGGTGGATCAGACGTACATCCCCGGCATTCCGTCCGTCGAGAACGAGACGTCGCTGAACATTGAGCTGCGCAGCGATTCGCCGTGGGTGCGCTCGATCACCAATACCCAGCTTTCCGCCGTGCGCATGCGGTTGGCCTGGCCGGCGCTGCAACGCTCCGATGACCAAGGCAACGTTGGCGGCTACCGGATCGAATACGCAATCGACGTGGCCACCGATGGCGGCGCCTATCAGCAGGTGCTGGTGGATGCCGTCGACGGCAAGACCACCACGCGCTACGAGCGCTCGCGCCGCATCGATTTGCCGACCGCCACCACGGGCTGGCAGATCCGCGTGCGCCGCCTGACGCCGAACCAGAACAGTAACAAGGTCGCCGACACCATGCTTGTGGCCGGTTACACCGAAGTGATCGATGCCAAGCTGCGCTATCCGAATACCGCGCTGCTCTACATTGAGTTCGACGCCGAGCAATTCACCAACATCCCGGCGGTGACCGTGAAGTGCAAGGCCCGGCGCTGGATGGTGCCGAGCAACTACGACCCGATTCTGCGCACCTACACCGGGACGTGGGACGGCTCGATGAAATCGGCCTGGACCAATAACCCGGCTTGGATCACCTACGGCGTCTGCACCGAAGACCGTTTCGGCCTGGGCAAGCGCATCAAGCCTTTCATGGTCGACAAGTGGGAGCTGTACCGCATTGCCCAGTATTGCGACCAGCTGGTGCCGAATGGCCTCGGCGGTCAGGAACCGCGCTTCCTCTGCGACATGAACCTGCAGGGCAAGGCTGATGCCTGGTCGCTGCTGCGCGATATCTCAGCGATTTACCGGGGCATGACGTATTGGGCGCAGGGCCAGTTGGTGATGCAGGCTGACATGCCGCGCGCGCAGGATTTCGACTACGTCTTCACCCGGGCCAACGTCATCGACGGCAAATTCTCGTATGGCAGCGCTTCGGCGAAAACCCGGTACACCCGGGCACTGGTCAGCTACGACAACCCGGCGAACAACTACGACACCGACGTCATACCGTTTGCGGATCTGGATCTGCAGCGCCGCTATGGCGACCGGCCGACCGAACTGAGTGCCATTGGCTGCACCCGCGCCTCCGAGGCCCAGCGCCGCGGCAAGTGGGCGATCTTGAGCAACAACCAAGACCGCACCGTGTCGTTCAAAACCGGCATGGAGGGCGTGATTCCGCTGCCGGGGCACATCATCCCGGTGGCTGATTCTTTGCTCGCGGGCCGCGAAGTCGGCGGCCGGATCTCGTCAGCTGCTGGCCGCGTGGTGACGCTCGATCGCGATACCCAGGCCAAGGCCGGTGATCGGTTGATTATCAACCTACCGGGCGGCCGCGCCGAAGGGCGCACCGTGCAGAGCGTCAACGGCCGCGCGGTAACGGTGACTGTCGCTTACAGCGAGCCACCAGTCGCGCAACTGCAATGGGCGCTCGACGCTGACGACCTGGCGATTCCGCTGTACCGCGTGTTGCGCACCAAGCGCACGACTGAAGGCGACTTCGAGATCAGCGCGCTGCAGTTCGAACCGAGCAAGTTCGCACACATCGACACTGGCGCTCGACTGGAAGAGCGGCCGATCAGCGTGATTCCGATCACCGTCGTTCCGGCGCCGGCCAGCGTATCCCTCACGTCGACATCGTCGGTAGTGCAGGGCCTCGCCGTGGCCACCATGACCATCAGCTGGCCTGCCGTGGACGGCGCGGTTGGTTACGACGTGGAATGGCGCAAGGACAGCGGCAACTGGATCAAGCTGCAGCGCACTGGCATGACCAACGTCGACGTGGTCGGTATCTACGCCGGTGCCTACGTGGCGCGGGTCCGCGCGGTGAGTGCGTTCGATATCTCATCGCAATGGCGCAACTCGATCCTGACCAACCTCAGCGGGAAGCAGGGACTGCCGCCGGCGCTCAGCTATCTGACGGCCACGCCACTGCTGTTCGGCATCTACTTGAAGTGGGGTTTTCCTGCTGGCGCTGAGGACAGTCAGCGCACTGAAATCTGGTACGGGCCGACCACCAGCTTGGACGCTGCGACCAAGTTGACCGATTTGGCTTACCCACAGAGTGACTTTTCGTTGCTCGGCCTGCGGGCTGGTGTGACGTTCTACTTCTGGGGCCGGGTCGTCGACAAAATCGGCAACATCGGGCCGTGGTATCCGATCGGCATGGGTGTGCAGGGGCAGTCCAGTGCGAACGCTGGCGATATTCTTGAAATGATCGCCGGAGAGATTGGCCGCACGGAACTTGGCCAGGACATCCTCGACGAGATCGACAAGATTCCGGGACTTCAAGAGCAGATCGACAATATCGCCGACGCGCTCGAATACGACCCTGAGTCAACTTACCTGAAAGGCGACACCGTTCGAGTGGGGCGACGCTTGTATCAGGCCGCGCAGGCAGTTCCAGTCAACACTCCACCGCCGAATCCTACCTACTGGGATGATATTGGCCAGGTCTTGGAGGAGGCCAATGCACTGGCCGCTCAAGTCTCGAAAAACACGCTGGATATCGAGCATCAGGGAGACCAACTGACCGCTCAGGCGTCCAAGCTTGATGGCGTCTACGTGCAGGTGAATCCCGCGCTCGCTGGCGACACCGAAGGGTTTGCCGGCTCTGACCAGGTTTATGTTGGGGTTTGGTCGGAGCAGTCGGCGCGGCTTGAGGACGGAATCGCCACTGCCAAGCGGATCGATACCGTACAGGCGGACGTGAACAAGAACAGCGCCACAGTGCAGACGGTCAGCCAGGCTGTGGCCACGCTTGACGGAAAGGCCTCAACGATGTGGTCGGTGAAGATGCAGGTTACCGCCGGGGGGCAATACGTCGCCGCTGGTATCGGTCTTGGGATTGAGAACACCGGCGCCGGTCTGCAAAGCCAGTTTCTGGTCAGTGCTGATCGCTTCGCCATAGTCAACTCGATTGCAGGCGGAGCTACGTCGGTGCCGTTCGCGGTGCAGGGTGGTCAGGTATTTCTCAACTCGGCGTTCATCCTGGACGGCACCATCACCAACGCAAAAATCGGCAGCTACATCAGCTCAACCAACTACATCGCCGGCCAGCAAGGCTGGATTCTCAACAAAGACGGAACTCTGGAGATCAACGGCATCGTGCCAGGGCAGGGACGGCTGGTGATCAACTCGCTGAACGTCTCGGTCTACGACGCCAACAATGTGCTGCGCGTCCGTCTTGGATATCTGGGGTGACCAATGGGGCTATTTGGCCTGCGTGTCTTTGATGAGAGCGGTCAGCTCGCCATGGACACCAACAGCTTTACCTACCAGGTGCTGTGGCAGGGCGTGATCGATTTCAGTGGAGCTGTTCCCAGCTACACGCTCAACATTCCGGGCTTCAACCCGGCCAACTGCGTGTTCATGATCATCCCGACGAGGGGGCAGGACGTACAAGCGTCGGAAACCGATGGCCTGGGAAACAGCAAGTCATATCCCTACGTGACCACTTCAGCTGGACAGGTTGTTGTGAGGAACAAAAACCCATCAGCCAGTGCTTCGACGACCGCGACGCGAATTGTCGCGAAAGGCTTCGCTATCAGGTACGGGACATGACTTTTGGCTTTCAGAGCATCAACGACAACTCGTTTGTTCAAATCGATTCCGACGCACCCAGGTTGTGCGTCCTCACCAAAGGCACCTATTCCGGCGTGGCAACCGCATCAGGAACGTTTGCGCGGGCGGTGACCAGCCAAGACCCGCCAATGGTGTTCATTCGCCCTGATCAGGGCGGTGCGATTCAGGTTCCCATTTCTGTGTGGTTCACCGGCGGTCCGGGTAACTGGACTGGTTTTGCCATGAACGCATCAAAGGTCAACGAAACACTAAGCGGTCAGTATTTCGTGGCTGCATGGGCTTCGATGGGTACCGCCACGTACGGGATGCGCCTTTGGGGCGGTGCTGGCGCGCTCGTCTACGACAGTGGCGCGCCCGCGGTCGTCGTCACGTTCGCCGCTGGCAACTGGACTTATCTGGGTACAGAGCAACTGAGCGTCGGGCGCCGGTACATCTGGGGAATCAATAAGGCGCTCGGTGCTGGGGAGTACGTGTCCCTCAACCCCTTCACGATGAACTGCCACAACGATGGAACCGGTGGCGGTTGCGCACTCGGGGTCGATTACGCAAACGGCCGAATCATGATGTACAGCCTAGCCTTTACGGCTTGGACTGATCAGGGACATCGCCCATTTCTTTGCGCCAAGCTGGTGGCTTAAACCGCGGCGCTCCAAACAAACGGAAAAATTTCATGGCAAAGCAGACGATCAATCTCGGCACTCCTCCTACCGGCGTGGGCGGTGATACGCCCCGTAGTGCGTTTACCAAAACCCAGAGCAACTTCGACGAACTGTATGCAGCAGACGCTTTGAACTACAAAAAGTCGAACGTTCTTGGCCCTGTCGGCATTGCAAACGGGGTGCCGACCGGCGCCGTTATGAGCTACTCGATCGATACCACCACCGGCGATAGAACCACGAAGTACGCCAATGGGCAGATGATCTTCGACGGTGTCCGACAGGCAACTGTAGGGGTTGGTCCAGGCGCGTTTGTGGCGCCCTCAATCGCTCGGCCTGCGGATTTCGTCGGTAACGTTTCGTCATTTTGTGATCTGGCGTTCTTCACCGGCGGTGGAACGGCTGGCAATCAACTCTACGCGACTCGGCAATCTCTTACGTCTTCCAGCAATCTTTATCTGGGCGCTTTCATCAATATGGGGCGATCGCCTGCAAGTGAAATTCCAAACCTTGCGCTTGGCTCAACGGTAGCCCAGAGCTATCTCTTCTGGTTCGTGGCCGTCGGCCGCTGGTTCTAATCGAGGTTCACATGCCATACGCAGCAACTAATCAAATCAGCACTGCACCGATCGAAGGCGGAATCGAGATCACCGACGAGCAGTACGCCTCTACGCTGGCCAGCATTGAGGCCGGTAACTTTCTGACCGTTTCTGTGGTGGGTGGCATCTTCAGTGCCAGTCCGGCGCCGCCGCCGGCGAGCCAGACACCCGAAGAGCAGGCGCATTGGGACCGGCTCAGCGCGATCGCTGGCGAAGACACCTGGCGTGTGGCTGAGGTGGCATTCATTACCGATCAGCTGATCGCGCTTGAGGATGGCGACCCATCCGCCATGCCCGGAAGTGTTCAGCAGTGGCGGGAATACCGAACCGCCGTCCGCGGATGGAAGGACGGGGCACCCGGCTTCCCGGATTCGTCGGCTCGGCCGTCTCGCCCGGCGTAACCATTTCAAACCCGTCAACCCGCCATTGAGCGGGATTTTTTTTGCCTGGAGAAAAGTGATGCCTGTAACCGAAAAAGACCGCGACATCCTCGCCCGAACCTTGTGGGGTGAGGCTCGCGGCGAAGGCACGGCCGGCCAGATCGCCGTGGCCTGGACGATCCGCAACCGTGTGTTCGATGGTAAGGAAAAGTCGTGGTGGGGTGAGGGGTACGCTGGCGTGTGCCAGAAGCCGTATCAGTTCAGCTGCTGGAACAAGACCGACCCCAACTATCAATTCCTGATCGGCGTGAAGCAGATCCCGTTCCGCGAGCTGGCGCAGTGCCGAATCGCTGCTGACCAGGTGATCGACGGCAAGGTGCCGGATCCAACTGGCGGCGCCACCCATTACTACGCCACTAGCATCAAGGCGCCGGCCTGGTCGGCGAAGGCCAAGCAAACGCTCAAGTTGGGCGGGCACGTCTTCTTCAAGGATGTGCCGTGATGGTCGTGCCTTGGAAAACGGTTGGCGTGCTGGTGCTCGTCCTGATCGGCGCCGGTAGCGCTTGGCAGTTTCAGGACTGGCGCTACGGGAAGCAGTTGGCCCAGCAGGCCCAGCAGCACGCCGAAACCCTCAATCAACTGACCCAGGCAGCGGCGGCAGCGCAACAGGCCGAGCAGGACAAACGTCTGGCGCTCGAGCAGCGGCTGGCGGCCAGTGAACAAACCCACTTCAGGAAAATGACCGATGCCCAACGTGACCAAGATCGCCTGCGCGATCGCCTTGCCACTTCTGATCTGCGGCTGTCAGTCCTCCTCGACGCAACCGACGCTGCCAAAGGCTGCGGGGTGCCAGCCACCGCCGGCCCCGGCGGCGTGGATCATGCAGCCGTACGCGCCCGACTTGACCCAGCGCATGCTCAACGAATTATCGCCATCACCGACGAAGGCGACCGGGGGCTGATCGCGCTGCAGGCATGTCAAGCCTACGTCCGTACGCTGAGTGATGGCTCGGAGCTATTGTTGCGAGGTGAGCACCGGTAAACCATCATTTATGTTCGATCTGGATGATGCGGGCACATGGACAAGCAACTGGCTGGCTACTCAATTGTGATGACGATTATCTGGGTTTCAGTCGTTCTTTCTGTCATTTATTGGATGTCGTAGTGAAGGTAATAGGTGGCTGATATGGAAGGCGTGGTGCTGAGCGATAAGCAGAAACGAGAGGCTGATCGGTTGCTGGCGCAAATCGTTCGGGCCGATTCGATGATCATCGCTGTGAAGGCGGGAGCACGGGCGGATGGCTTCGTGCTTGGACTGGAAACCGGCGGGGCTTTGCGCGCCGGCGATGCGGAAAGGCTGTACATCATTTTCGAAGCCGCCTTGGTGGAGCGGCTGAAAACGCTGACGCACAGTTGATCAATCGACGGGCTTTATCAGATCCGGGCCTTGATTCCGGACATTCCCCACGGCCCGATCAACCTTGAACCACTCGAAAACCTCTGTCGGTTCGCCCTGATGCAGCACCATCTGTTCGGCGCGTTCTTTAGGCGTGGCCGGATCCAACCATTCCCGTGCGAGTTCAGGCGATAACGCCACCGGCCGCCGGTCGTGTATATCGACCATTCCCCCGGCGCTGTCGGCTGTAATGATCACAAAGCCGTCGTGCTCGCCCGGATCGTGCTCTTCGTTCGGATATTGGCCGATGGCGGCACACAGGATTGGTGACTGGTCCCGGTGCCTGATCAAATAGGGCTGCTTTTTCGGCCCGCCTTCGTCGACCCACTCGAACCAGTTGTTGATGGCTATGATCGCCCGGTGCGGCCAGATCGCGCGGAAGAACGGGCCGTGGGCTACTTTCTCGACCCTGGCGTTGATCGGTGCGGCGCGGTCTTTTGCCCAGTGCGGTCGCCATCCCCACCGAACCATGTCCGCGTGCAAGAATTGGCCTTCTTGGTGGAAAAGGGCGAGCTGGGCGGTCGGCGCGGCGTTGTACCGCTCGAAACGCTGATCCCCAGTCGAATTGACCAGGGCGTTCGGCATGCTCAGCGCTGCCACGAAGTCGTGAATGCCACTGTACTGGGATAGTCGTCCGCACATTGCCCGATCCTCGCATGGTTTCTTCAGCGTAGACCCGCGGGCGCGGGCTTCGTCACAAAACCTTTTCCGGAGCAGGTTGGGCAGTCATCACGCGCATCAAAGCGATCGAGGCAGGTGGTGCACATACAGAAAGCCGCCGACTCGATGTGCGGGCGCACCTTTTCAAAGGCACGTAGGTCGCGCTCTTCCTGGGCGATTTGAGCCGCATCAACCAGCGCTCGGTAAGCGTCTGGGTCGTCGACAGGTTTGTAGTCGACGCCACTGATCACCCGCTCGGTTTCCACCAGCTGGTACTGGCGCCCATTCAGTTCCAACATCAGGCCCGAGATTGTCCCAATCTTTCGAGAGAGCCCAAGAGTCAGGTGCACTCCATCAGCGCCAGAGTAGACCTTGCCGTCGTAAGGAAAGGAGGCGCCGCGCGGTTCGTCACTTTCGAAGTTGAAGATCGACCGGCTGATCGTACCCAGCAATTTCCCGTTGTCGATCCGCACGACGTCGTAGGTCGACGCTCCGCGGTACTGGCCCGGCGAGTTCTGCAACTCCTCCACGGCGTGCCAGTAGGCAGCGTCTGCCATCTCGTTCATGTCGAATTGCTCAAGCTGATCGATCAGTCCCTCTGTATGTAGCGCACCAGCCATTTGATGAAGCGTTTCCCGATGTGCCTCCGGGTTTTGCATGCGAAAGTCTTGGTCGTCGAGAGTCGCGCGCCATTGCTGGAGCCGGAGAGATTTGGCTTGGTCGAAATTCATGGAGGGAGATTCGCTGTACAGATGCTGTATGCATGTACAGTAATCGAGGCGCTGCATGTGAGCGAGGGTGAGGCGACGAGCTGTAGGATTTGGGATTGGTGTTCGGTCGGCAGAACGCCGTAGACTTGGGCCAATTTTTGGGCCAATGGTGTGAAATGATGGGGGTTGGTGCGGGCGCAACCCCCTGTAAATGCTGGCTTTAACCCTCAGAAAACCCCGATCAATACTGCATCGTGATGTTAGCTGTAGAAATCAAAGGTTTTTCCTGCGAAGCATTCTGAGTAGCGAGGGTGCGGCTGGAGCGCTTGGCCCGAGTCAAAGTGCGCTGAGGCGGGACATTCCCGTCATCAACCAAGGGGGCGCGTAAAGTTTGGCGGCGATTGTACTGGTCTGGCTCTTTAAACGATAGGGCGATGACGCCGCGTCTGCCGTTTGGCAGATTCAGCGGACAGTTTTTCACAGATCAGGTTCACCATTGGTTACAAAGTATGGCTAAAATGCCAGCCAGTTACCCAATAGCCGCTAACGGCAAGGGCTCAAGGAAGTGCCACCGGGATAGTATTTGTATTCATGCCACTGCATCAGACCCTGGGCCACCGGCCGGCAGGCGCGCAGTTTGTTCACTTTTGACGTGTGACGATTTCCGTGAAACTCATCATTGCTGCTATTTATGTCATTTCGATTGCATACGTTCACCTTCGTGGGCGCGTGCGTCACAAACTGGGCCGTCAGTTGAGCGATCACTCGACGTTCCTGGCGCCGATCAACTGCTTCCTGTACCTGTTTTCGAAGAAGCCGAACAAGCCGTATCTCGATCCTTCCGAATTTCCTGATCTGAGCCCTTTGCAGGCGCACTGGGAAGAAATTCGCCAGGAAGGGCAGAATCTGCTGCGCGCCGGTGAGATCAAACGCTCGAATCAGTACGATGACGTCGGTTTCAACTCGTTCTTCAAAAGTGGCTGGAAGCGTTTCTACCTCAAGTGGTATGGCGAGAGCCATCCGTCGGCCATGAAGTTGTGCCCGCGCACCACCGAGCTGGTGCAGAGCATCGGTTCGATCAAGGCAGCGATGTTCGCCGAGCTGCCGCCGGGTTCGAAACTGGTCCGTCACCGTGATCCTTACGCCGGTTCGTATCGCTACCATCTGGGTCTCGACACGCCGAACGACGCGGGTTGCTACATCAATGTCGACGGTGAGAGCTATCACTGGCGCGACGGTGAGGCGGTGATGTTCGATGAGACCTACATTCACTACGCCGAAAACACCACCGACAAAAACCGCATCATTCTGTTCTGCGACATCGAGCGGCCGATGAAGTATCGCTGGGCAGCGGCGTTCAATGCCTGGTTCAGCCGCACCGTGATGTCGGCGGCAGGTGCGCCAAACGATGCGGGTGATCGTGTCGGTGGGATCAACCGACTGTTTACCAAAATCTACAAAGTCCGACTGCGTGGCAAAGAGCTGAAAAAGCGCAATCGCACGCGTTACTACATGGAAAAGTGGGCGATCTTCGGCGGTTTGCTGGCGGTGTTCATTCTGATCTGACAGCATCGCCAGCCTGCTGGCGATGAGTCTCTCAAAACCAACCTGTCAGCTTCCTGACAGGAACCGGATCTGATTACGCCCCCGAGGCCTTTTTGGTCTTTCTCGCGGGGGCTGCCTTGCTGGCAGGCTTCGCTTTTGCCTTCGGTTTGGCCGTGGCCTTGCCGCCCAGACTGCGTTTAAGCAGCTCGGTCAGGTCGATCACATCCGCAGACTTGCGCTCTTCCTCGCCACCCACCGTCTCGACATCCTCGATCTTGCCTTCATGGGCCTTTTTCTCGACCAGCGCCATGATCTTGTCTTCAAACTCGTCCTTGTAATCCTCCGGACTCCAGTCGCCGCTCATGTCCTGCACCAGACGTTTGGCCATGTCCAGCTCACCCTTGGCCAACTGTGGCTTGGTCACTTCGCTGCCCAGCTCCAATTCGTCGAGGCCGCGCACTTCCTGCGGCCAGCGCAGCTTGACCAGCACCAGCGCCGATTCCAGCGGCATCAGTGCCGCCAGATATTGCCGAGTGTGCAGGACGACGCGGGCGAGGGCGACCTTGTTGGTTTTGCTCAATGTTTCACGCAGCAGCGCATAGACCTTGCCGCCGCGCTTGTCTGGCGCCAGGTAATAAGGCGTGTCGATGTTTTGTAGCGGAATCTGCTCGGCATCGACGAATGAAAAAATGTCGATGGTCTGGGTCGACACGGGGTGCGCCGACCGAATTTCTTCCTCGCTGAGCACCACGTAGCGGCCCTTCTCATATGCCACACCTTTAACGATGTTCTCTTTGGTGACTTCCTTGCCCGTGACTTTGTTAACCCGTTTATAACCGACCGGGTCCATGCTGCGGCTATCGAGCCAGTCGAAGTCGACGCCTTGCGAGGACGTTGCCGACACCAGCGCGACGGGGATGTGTACCAGTCCGAAGCTGATCGCGCCTTTCCAGATTGCCCGAGCCATGGTGAGTTCTCCGAGTGATGATCAGGTGACCCACGTCCCGGCTCGAAAGTTTCCAGCGTTTGCATGGGCTCGCAGCAATGCCGGTCAAGTCGTGTTACATCTTGTTTAAGGGCGATGGGTTAACAAATCCGAACCCAGGGCGTAGCGTGGACTCGAAGGCTCTATCCCCTGCGCATCGAGAGGCCGCGCCATGACCCGAATTCCGTTAGGCATCATCGTTCTGTTCCTTGGGGCGGGGCTGGCGCATGCCGAAGTCGGGCCGCCGTCCGCGCCGCTGCTGCTGGCACAGAGTCCCACCGGTACCGACAACAACCCTTACAACAGCCCGATCCGCCGCGCCAATCCCAACAGCATGCAGGGCACACAGCCCAGTGCGCCGATTATTCGCGGGCCGAACACGGTGCCGGTACCCAGTTCGCCAACCGTCGGTAATGGCGGCATCGGCAATGGTCAGCAACAACGTTCGGTGCCGAGTACACCACCAAAATTCATTCCCAACCCACCTTCACGCGATGGAGACAGCAACCGTTGAACGGCAGGACTGAGCGCCTGTCAGCCTTTCGAACGAACAAAAGGAATCGTGCATGTTGCGTAAAACCTTTCTAGCCACGCTGTGTGTCGGCGCGTTGATCAGCGCTCCCGCTTTCGCCGCTGTCCCCAAAGAGCTCAAAAGCGAGCAGGGTACCCTTGAAGTCACCACGATTACCCAAGGACTCGAGCACCCTTGGGCGCTGGCGTTTCTGCCGGATCGGCAGGGCATGCTGGTGACCGAGCGTCCAGGCAACCTGCGGGTGATCAGTGCCGATGGCAAGCGCTCTGAACCGATCAGCGGCGTACCGAAAGTCTGGGCCAAGGGCCAGGGTGGATTGCTCGATGTGGTGCTGTCGCCGGACTTCAAAGAGGATCGGCTGGTCTACCTGTCCTATGCCGAGGGCGGTGGTGCCGGGGACAAGGCCGGGACGGCGGTGGGGCGCGGTCGTCTGTCGGACGACTTGCGCAGTCTGAGTGATTTCAAAGTGATCTTCCGTCAGGAACCGAAGCTTTCGACTGGCAACCACTTCGGTTCACGGCTGGTGTTCGACCGCGACGGCTACCTGTTTGTCACGCTTGGCGAAAACAACGAGCGGCCCACCGCGCAGGATCTCGACAAGCTGCAAGGCAAGGTCGTGCGAATCTTCCCCGATGGCAAGGTGCCGGATGACAACCCTTTTGTGGGCCAGTCCGGCGTGCGGCCGGAAATCTGGTCTTATGGCCATCGTAATCCGCAGGGCGCTGCGCTCAATCCGTGGAACGGCACAATCTGGGAGAACGAACACGGTCCCCGGGGTGGCGATGAGGTGAACATCATCGAACGCGGGAAAAACTACGGCTGGCCGTTGGCGACCCACGGCATCAACTATTCGCTGCAACCGATCCCGGAAGCCAAGGGCAAAAGTGTCGAAGGCGCCGTGGATCCGCACCATGTGTGGGAGAAGTCTCCCGGCGTCACCGGGATGGCGTTTTATGACGCTGATCGTTTCAAACCGTGGCAGCAGAACCTGTTCATCGGCGCGCTGGTCAGTCAGGAGCTGATCCGGCTGCAGTTCGATGGCGACAAGGTCGTGCACGAGGAGCGTTTGCTGGGCGATTTGAAACAGAGAATTCGTGATGTGCGGCAGGGGCCGGATGGGTATCTGTATGTGCTGACGGATGAGCAGGACGGTTCGCTCTACAAGATCGGCCTGAAGTAACCTTACTTCAAATTTTCACAGATATCCTGTGGCGAGGGAGCTTGCTCCCGCTGGGTTGCGCAGCAGCCCCAAAATTTTGTGAGCGCTACGCATTCATGCGGGAGCAAGCGCCCTCGCCACCAAAAAGCCTCTAGAGCCTAACGATAGTTGGCGTAGGGCGGTCATACAAAACCACTGCCGCCCGCAATTTCCCCCGCCCAAACCGGCTCATCTTTTCAAACTCCCCATGGCTGACCGGCACATGTTGGCAGTCCATCGGCTGGCGATGCTGGCTGTGATCGATGTCGGGATCGTGCAGGTACACAAAGTCTTCATCGCAATCGGTGACCACCACCCAGTGCGGTGATTTGGAGCGGGTCAGGCGATAGCTGCTGATCAGCACCAGTGGCTGACCGCCAGCCTCCAGCAGGCGCGGTAAATCCAGATGGTTGCCAATCTTCCGCTCGATGTCGGTCTCCTGCATTTGAGCGGTGAACTCCTCGTGCACCAGGCGCATGACGTCTTTTTTATGCTCATCGCGCACGCCGTCGAGAAACAATGGCCCGGCCATACTCAGCTGCAAACGCACCCGGAAACCCCGCCGCCAGGCCGCCAGTGCCAAACCCTGGGGGCTGCAGCCACCATGGCCGGAGGTCATGAACACCGTGGTCGCTTCACGCCAGATCTGCAATTCCTCACACCGCTCCAGCAGGCGCGCAGGCTGCAGCGCGCCCATGGCCATCAGCAGACAGGCCGGGCCACAGGTGAATTCGGTGGTTTGCGGGTAGTAGGGCACCTTGATACTGCGCGAGTCACGGTGCTGAACAATGCGCTTTTCCAGACGCAGTGCATCGGCATGGTCCTCGTAGTAGTCGTGAATCAGCGCGAAACGCCGATAGCCGTTGCGCTCGTAAAGCGCGATGGCGGTGGGGTTATCGATACGGACTTCAAGGCGCAGATACGCGCAGTCATGCTCAACGGCACAGGCCTCGATACGTTGCAGCAATTGTTTGCCCAGACCGGTGCCACGGGCTTCGCCGGCAATGGCGATGGAATACAGGCGCGCCAGTGATGTGCCGCGATGAAACAGCACCAGTGCATAGCCGAGCAATCGCCCGTCAAGCTCGGCGACCAGCAGTTGCGCATGGGCGCGGGTGATCATCCATTGAAAGCTGCGGCTGGTGAGCCGGTCGGTGGTGAAACATTGCATTTCCAGGGCCAGCAACGCTGGCAGATCTTCAACTACCGCCAAACGAAAAACAGCACTCATATGACCACCGTAAAAGTTGCGTAACGAAACGGGACTTTCGAAAAACTTCGTGCTTAATAGAAATGGTCTTGTTCTCCAACGGATCAATCTCTATGTCAGCGGTACAGGGTCATTGGCGCGAAGTATCCGAGCAAAGTTTGCCGACGGCAACTTTTTTAAATCCAGTCATCAGAACTTCCAGTCAAGTGTTGATCATCGTCGAACGCAAGGAAGACTGGGCCTCGTACTTTCCCAGCGAGGACATCGTCACGGCTCAGGAATACCTTGAGCAAACCCGTGACAGCGAACCTGGCAAACGGGTGCAGGTGATTAACCTGTGCCGCAGCTACAAGTACCTGGGGCACGGTTACTATTGCTCGCTGCTGGCAGAAGCCCGCGGTCACAAGGTGATTCCATCGGTCCGCACCATCAGCGAACTGACGAAAAAATCGCTTTACGGCCTGGCGCTGGACGACCTCGATAAAACCCTGGAAAAAGCCCTCAGCCATCATCTGTACAGCGATACCGAAGGTTTCACCCTGACACTTTACTTCGGCAAGACGCATATCGAGCCGCTGCAGGATCTGGCCCGGCAATTGTTTGAAGTGTTTCCGTGTCCGATTCTGCTAGTTGAGTTTCGCCGAACTAACGGCTGGCACATCGAGGGTATAAAGTCCGGCGCTCTGCACAAGTTGCGCGACGATCAGGAAGATCAGTTCGCCAATGCGCTGGACGGCTTTAGCCGTAAAGTCTGGCGAGTGCCGCGCTCGCCGCAAGTGGCGCGTTATGACTTGGCGATTCTGCACGATCCACAAGAAGCCTTGCCGCCGTCAAATGCCAAGGCACTGGAGAATTTCGTGCGGGTCGGCAAGGGTATGGGCATCGATGTCGAGCTGATCGAACGCAAGGACTACGCGCGGCTCGCCGAGTACGACGGCCTGTTGATTCGCGAGACTACCAGCGTCGATAACCACACCTATCGCTTCGCGAAAAAAGCCGAGAGCGAAGGGTTGGTGGTCATGGATGACCCGACGTCGATTCTGCGTTGCACCAACAAGGTCTATCTGACTGACCTGCTCAACAGCCATCAACTGGGTATGCCTGCCACGGAAATTCTCTACAAGGAACGACCGGAAGATTTCGAACGGGTCGGCGAACGCCTCGGTTTTCCGCTGGTGCTGAAGATCCCCGACGGCTGTTTTTCTCGCGGGGTGATCAAGGTTGAAAGCCAGCAGGCGCTGCTTGAGGCTACCGCTGAATTGTTCGAACACTCGGTATTGCTGTTGGCTCAGGAGTTTTTCTACACCGAGTACGACTGGCGCATCGGCGTGCTCAACCGCAAACCGATTTTCGCCTGCCAATACTTCATGTCCAAGGGCCACTGGCAAATCTACAACCACAAGGCCAAGGGCCAGGACATCAATGGCGAGTGCCGCACCCTGGCTGTTCACGAGGCACCGCGGGCAGTGGTGGAACTGGCGGTCAAGACCGCGAACCTGATTGGCGACGGCCTCTACGGCGTGGATCTGAAACAGGCTGGCGACAAAGTGGTGGTGATCGAGGTCAACGACAATCCGAACCTCGATGCCGGCATCGAAGACGCCTATTTGCAGGACGATCTGTATTCACTGGTGCTGGAGGAGTTCGTGCGACGACTGGAACTCAAACGTCGCGGCCAGGCCTGGTGAAGCGCCGATGATCAGCAGTTTCGCATTGAGTCACGGCGCGTTGCAGCGGGTGGAACGGCTGGATGCCGAGGTGATGCTGTTCAGCAATCCCGATGCTGCCGAGCGCGACTTGCTCCACACTCACTACAAGGTCGATGAACACGCGCTGGCCTCGGCGCTGGATCCGGACGAAGTCTCGCGAATCGAGTTTCACCCCGACCACTTGTTCCTGATCTGGAAGCGCCCGGAAAACTATTCCGGCGGTGGCAGCCTGGCGTTTGAAGTGTCGTCCTGCGGCCTGCTGTTTTCACCCGGTAAGTTGCTGGTGATCGCCACCGACGACACGCCATTGCACGGCATCGGCACGCGCCAGCCGCTCAATGCGCCGCTGGATGTGTTGCTCGATTTGCTGTTCAACAACATCCACCATTATCTCGGCCACCTGAAGGTGATCAAACTGGTCGCCCGTGAGCTTCAACAGAAGTTCAACGCCTCGATGCAGAACCAGCATCTGGTGCAGATGTTCAACCTCAGCGAAAGCCTGATCTATTACATCAATGCCCTGCACAGCAACGGCGCAGTGCTGACGCGGCTGCGCAATCACGCGGAAAAACAGCACTTCGGCAGCGAGGCGATCGGGTTGATCGACGACCTGATCATCGAGAACAACCAGTGCTACAAACAGGCAGAGATCTACTCAACGGTGTTTTCCGGGCTGATCGATGCGCGCGGCAATCTGATGAACAACAGCATGAACAATCTGCTGCGCAAGCTGACGTTGATCAACGTGGTGTTTCTACCGTTGAACCTGATTGCCAGTATTGGCGGGATGTCGGAGTTCAGCATGATGACGGCGGGGACGCCGTGGTGGATTTCCTACCCGGTGTTTCTGATGGTGATGTTGCTCGGGGCGGGGGGAATGTTGTTTGGGCTGCGGCGGTTGGCCCAGTGATCGGTGGTGACTTGGCCGACGCCATCGCGAGCAGGCTCACTCCTACAAATTGGAACGCGTTTCTCTGTAGGAGTGAGCCTGCTCGCGATGGCGTATTCAGCAATACCGGAAACCCGGATCAGCTCACCGGGTTCGCCGCTGCGACCTTCCGGCGCTCCCGAACCCCACGCACCACCAGATACAACAGCGGCCCAATCGACACAAATACTGCCGTCAGCAACAGATACGGCACCACCGACCAGACCGACATCCCTCGCGACCGCGCATCCTTGACCATCCACACCCCGGCCAGCGTCGCCAGCAGATACAGATCAATCACCACCTGCGCCGTGTCCGGGCGCGACATCAGGCTGATACCGAAGTCGATCAACGACTGTTCGGCCTGGAGCATCACCGACACGGTGTAGCCAGTAAACGCAATCAACGCCGTGAGGGGCAGGGCGACAGGCATCATGTATTCCTTCCTTGGGGTGATGAGCAGAATCGCCAGCCTACCTTGGCATCCCCAAATAAGCCATTGACTCGCCGGCCGCCGCCGGGCTAATTTCAGGCCCATGACTTCCACCGTATTGCGCTGCCAGCCAAGCATTATTACCGCCATTCCTCATTTGGCGGGCTAGCTCACGACTGCAGCACCCAACCCGCCCTAGAGGCGGGTTTTCATTTTCTGTCTCCGGGGTTTTAACAACGAAGGCTCCCTGTAGGAGCTGCCGAAGGCTGCGATCTTTTGACTTTGTTTTACTCAAATCAAAAACAAGATCAAGAGATCGCAGCCTTCGGCAGCTCCTACACAGAGCGCACGGAGATGACGATGAAATACAGCCCCGACCAGCAAGTCCTGCTTGAGCAGTACGTGAAAAAGATCCTTGCCGCGCCGGTCTACGACATTGCTGTGCGCACGCCGTTGCAAGCGGCGCCGGCGCTGTCCGATGCGCTGGGCAACCGGATCCTGCTCAAGCGCGAAGACCTGCAACCGACGTTCTCCTTCAAGATCCGTGGCGCCTACAACAAGCTGGTGCAATTGAGTGATGCGCAGAAAGCACGCGGCGTAATCACCGCGTCAGCGGGTAATCATGCCCAGGGCGTGGCCCTGGCGGCACTGGAACTGGGGATGGCGGCGACCATCGTCATGCCGTTGACCACGCCCGAACTGAAGGTGCTTGGAGTGCGAAGTCGGGGCGCCGAGGCGTTGCTGCACGGCGAAAGTTTTCCGTTTGCCCTGGCCCATGCGCTGCAATTGGCCGAGCAAACCGGGCGCACTTTCGTTTCACCGTTCGATGACCCGGACGTGATCGCCGGGCAAGGTACGGTGGCCATGGAAATCCTGCGTCAGCATCAGGGGCCGCTGGAGGCGATCTTCGTTCCGGTGGGCGGTGGCGGCCTGATCGCCGGTATCGCGGCATACGTCAAATACCTGCGGCCGGAGGTGCGCATCATCGGTGTTGAATCGGAGCACTCCGCCTGCTTGAAGGCAGCGTTGCAAGCGGATGCGCGTGTGATGTTGCCCAGTGTCGGGACGTTCGCCGATGGCGTGGCCGTGGCGCAGATCGGCGCGTATGGTTTCGATGTGTGTCGGTTTTGCGTGGACGAGGTGGTCACCGTCAGCAATGACGAGCTCTGCGCCGCGATCAAGAACATCTACGACGATACCCGCTCAATCACCGAACCTTCCGGCGCGCTGGCGGTGGCCGGGATCAAGCAGTACGTGGCGCGTAACTGTGTTCGCGAGCAGACCTTCGTCGCGATCGACTCCGGCGCCAACATCAATTTCGACAGCCTGCGCCACGTCGCCGAGCGCGCCGCGGTATGCGGCGTCCCGGCGTGATAACGCTCAGGGCAGTAGCGGGCGCAGAAAACTGCGCTCGTAGCTGACGATGAATTTTTTCTGCACCAGCGATTCCACCAGCGCCGTGCTTTCCGGATCGGTCAGCGCGATGTGCCGGTAGCTTTCGTAATCGGCCAGCGAGGGAAAGCTGAACAGGCAATAAGCGATGTTGCTCGCGCCCTCGGAGGGCAGGAAATAGCCGTGATGAGTGCCGCCCAAACGCTCGACGATGCCCAACCAGGCCTTGGCATAGGCCTCGAACTCGGTCAGTTGGTACGGATCGATCACGTATCGCACATGGCAGGTAATCACGTTTGGCGCTCCCTGTTCAGGTCATTCCGCAATAGCAGTGCCGACCTTGTCCGAAGCCGACCAGATGCGATAGCGCACCTCGACATCTTTCGGGGCGTAGATCACCAGTGGCAGCTTGCTGTTGTAGCGCAGCATGAAGCCGTCACCGACGACCGGCACAAATGCGCGCTTTTTCTGAGTGCCAGGCGGGCAGGCCATCAGTGTGCTCATCGGGCCGATGACTTTTTCCAGTCGGTAGAACGGGTAACCCCAGCCTTCGAGATTTTTCTCATCCAGGGCGCCGCCCAGACGCTGGCTAGTGCAGTCGACGTCCAGGTTTTTGCCGGCAAGGACTTCAACCTGGAAATTCTCTTCCTGTTCTTGCTTGGGCAGGTAGATGACCTGACGGGTAAAGCCGTTTTCCGCCTTGGGGTAAGGGGCAACGTCTTCCAGTTTGGCCCCGTGGGCGAAGGTGGACAGGCCGGCAATGAGCAGACCGATTGTCGCGTGAGCACTTAAAGAACCCATGAAAGCCTCCTGGCGGGTGTAGGGTGGAGTGACCGGCATTCTCACTGTCATGGTCGATGAATGCAAACCGGCGTCGACGTGCATATTGCAGTGTCCAAGTGGGGCATTCTTGCAATTTGCAACTGGCCAACTACTGGCCACCGCGCCAAGTGCTTGATTTATCGAGGGTCAAAATGACCCGATGAAAGGCACGGTTTATGCGTCTACTTGGTGCAGCGCACCGCGTTCGGGCGCCTACACTCCAAGAAGCATTTCGCTGTACAACCGTTTGCCGCACCAGGGAATCAGCGGGGAAACACCCGTGCAGGGGCAGCAAAAGCGGTCAACGTGAAGGGTTGATTGGCAGTTTCATCAATAAGGAGAGGTTCATCATGTTTCTGTCTGCCTTGGAACTACGCAACATCATTGAAAGCAGTTTTCTGCCTAAACGTTGCCAGTGCACGCTGTCGCCAGACCTGTCGATGACCGTCAAGGTATTCGGTGACCACCAGACTGACCAGGTTGATTTGCACGTCAGCGGGATCGATGCCAGCCATCTCAATGGCTGCCGCGAGATCAACGAACTGATTGCCGGCCTGCGCTCGGATCTGGCGCAACAAACCACGCCACAGCATTACAGTCCTCGCTCCAGAGCGCTTTAACTCACCGTTTCACCCAGTTCGACCGTCACGCGCCGGGCCTGCACAAAGCCAAGGCCCAGCGCGAACTCGACAAGCACCGCGAGCAGAATCCCGGGGCCGGCATGGCCGTTGAGCCATTCGCCGAAACCCAGTACTGCCAAACCAAAACAACCGACGATAAAACCGTTGCTCAGGGCATTACGACCCAGTGATGGCGGAGCGCTGCGCACCAGATAAAACATCACCCCTAACGCCGCAAACAGCACCGCACTGCGCCGCGCAACAAAACCGGCAGCGAACGAATACTCAATGCTCCAGATCGCCAGCAACACCTCCGGGAAAAAGCCCCAGACCAGCGCCAGTACAAAACACAACGAAGAAGTGATGATCGACAACGTACGAAACGACAACTGCATGGCGAGTCCTTGCGGCAGTGAGGAGGGCCCCCGAGCATAACCCGCGAACCCTCCACCGCCTACCGCAACCCCGCAAATCAGAGCCTTCTGTCAGTTCTGGTCACTGCAGGCGTCGGACATTTTCCGATAGGTGATTTCCTCAGGCTTCCCGGCATTGTCGATGTACTTCATGTCAGCAGTAACGACTTTGCACTGACGAGTGGGTTGCTCGGTCATGGAGATCACTTTGTTCACATGCAACGGCATGCCGTACTGATAGGGGACAGGCTTGGTTGTGGCGGTGGTGTCATTGGCCTGAGCCAGTCCGGCGAAAGCTGTGCAGGCGAGGGCGGAGGTGAGCAGTAGCGTGCGAATGTTCATGGATCGGACTCCCGTGCGACGGAATGAGCGTTCGGCACCATACGGCCGAACCTGCCGCACTCGGCGTCAGCCAGCGGCTGAGGTGTGCGGTTCAGTAGAGTCTTGGACTGCGGCGTTAAGTGATGGTTAACCTGGCTGAACGCCGGCTGTCTGGCAGAGGGATGATTTCTTTGGGATGCGGGGCCGATTCCTACAAGGATGGATGCTTTGTCTGCTTTCGGCGGCGGGAGCGGGGCGGGTATGGTTTGGCGTCGCTGCAAAATCAGCGATTCGGGTTTGGTCACCTGAGCACGACACCATTGCAGATGTGCCATCATTTGCGCTGCGGACTTCTATGTCTTTGCAGTGCGCTGTTATGGCGGCTGTGTGCAGGGCGCCTTCGGGCGAGCTGAGTTTTGGTGTTGTCTCAGTTGACCAATCCTGCATGCGGCCGCCTCCCACTGTTTGGTCACGGTACTGGCGGTTACTTTCTAAAATATCGAGTAATCAAAATGCCAATACTAAACCCGCTCCCAAACCGCTATCACCCGCTCAACAGCGGCGTCACCGACAGCGCACCAATAGTCATCGACACCCAAGCCAATCCCCAAGACATCCTCGAGTCCGCCGTCCAGCGCATCCGCGCCTGCAGCGACCTGCTCGAAACCCTGCACTGCATGTGCTTCCGCCATGGCGATGTTCAGGACATTCCACACATTACCCATGCGCTGTACCTGCTGGCGCAGGATGGCAATGATTTGCTGCAGGTGGCGCAGCAGCAGATGCTGGATTGGAAGGCGCCGGTTTGAAATTCTAGAATCAGGCTTGGAGGGAAGTCAGACGAGACTTCCCTCCAACTGCATAGGCCGTTTGCATCAGACCATTATCGTGATGCTGCCTCAAGCCATGCTTGTAGTGGTGGATCGCGGAATTTGTGCCAAACGTACCGACTCCTGATTCTCACGATGCTCAGCCCAACGATCGATATGCTTTTGCAGCTCCGGCAGTGCCGTGCAATCGCCGTAGATTTCAGCCAATGTCAGCTTTGTAGAGCTCAAGCGCGTGATCGTCAGGAGTGTTTCTTCAAGCGCTTTCAGTTCCTTTTGGTTATGTTTTATTGCTTGCCTGATTGCCGTCTGGCGCTCTTGAAGGTCGGACATCGTCGAGCGGCGCTGGAATGCGGTGGCGCGATCTTGAGGGCGGCTTTCAATAGTGCCGCCGGGGAATTCCTTATCCGCCTCGGTCTGCCATTGCTGCAGTTGCGCGCGGTAGGTTTCCACCTCCAGCTTCAAACGGTCGGATTCGGTTTTGCTGACGATGTAGCCGCCGGTTTTCTCTGTATCCTGCCAGCGGCGTAACGATGCCCAGCATGCCGGAATATAACCGTCGAGCATCTTGTGATCGGCACCGTTGGCCGCCTGAACCAGGAATTGCTTGCGATCCGGTGTGTCGTTGTTCTTCAACTGAGCAACGCATTTGGCCATGGCTGCTTCTTCGTAGCCTTCGCAACCGGGTGTCCAAAGGACAGACGAGACCTCGCGACCGGGCAGGCGCAATGGCATGAAGTAGCGCTGCTCACCATGATGCCAATAAGGCTTGCCGCCAAAACGCGTCAAGCCGGCCGCAAACACCAGTCCCCCGGCGGCTGGCGTCAAAACACCCGAGACAGTTGCCGCAAGGCCGGTGATCCAGATCGGTTTTTTGGTATCCATCCAGCCGGCGGGTACGCTTGGCACTGGGTCGTTTTGGTTGACGATCCGGTGATGAACCAAGCCGCTGGCGGATTCGACGAAGTCTTTGTCGCCGGCACGCGGTGAGCCGAAGGTGTAGAGGATTACGTCGCTGGTGATCTCACGATGGAGCCATTCCGAAAGCAGCAAGGAAATGGCGCCGCCCAGACTATGGCCGCAGACGATGATTTTCTGGTCGGTGCGAAAGCGAAGAATGTAGCGTTCGATAAATGGCCGCAACGCCATGAACGCTTCATAAAAGCCTTGATGCGCCTTTCCGGTTCCGCCCTCAATCGGTACTTGTTTGGCATCGGCATCTCGCCAGCCGTCCCAGCCTTCGGCCGTACCCCGTACACCGATAAGGATGATCCGGTCATCGTGGGTGGCATAGGCCTGGGTGTCGGTATTTTTCCAGTCCGTTGCACCTTGTCTCAAATCATTGAAAAAATGCACGTCTGAGGGGGTTTCCAGTTCTTCACCAGAGGATGGGTCATTCTGCGGGTAAAGTTCTGGATCGAAGGGGACGATTTCCAGGCGCTTGGAGTAGGGCACATCTTCTACGAGTGGAAACGATGGCTTCTTGGAGTCCGCGTAACTCGACGGCTCTTCGAAACACGCAAGGCAAGTATTCAGTACATGACCAATGGTGCCGCGCGAGGGATAGGTGAACGCAAAATCTTTTTTCGGGGCCGCATCAGCTTTCTCAGGTGTCTGACCGAAAGCGCCGTAACTGAGCGTGGCGAGCAGAGACAGTTGATAAAGGTTCAACGCGCTGAATTCCGGCGCCAGCGACAGAAGCGGCCTGAACGCGCGCAAGGCGCGAACTTCGAGGACATAGTGTTTTTCTGGTAGCAGGCCTACACCAAAACTCGGAACTTTGTCCCCGGCGAAATCACGGGCGAGTTTGGCGCAACCTGCTGGCACAGGATTTGAAAGCTCTGCAGCAGGGGGCAAATGTTTGCTGAATTCAACAAAGTCACGAACTTCAACGTTGTGAAACTCGCCTTTTTCTGCCGAGGCGCGGTATGCACCCGTTTTGCTGGTGCTACCAATTGGTCGTCGTAGTGTTTGCTCTGCGGCAGCTTGCAGCTCTGTTATCGGCAATGGGTAATCTTTCCGGTTTGACAGATCGGCATAGATCTTTTCTCCACCCTTGTATGGGGCGGATAGTGTCAATATCAGCGGTCCGCTGTAAGTCCCTGTTAATCGAGCATAAGCCTCTCCGTCCAAGACCCCTTCGTATCTTGTACCTTCAGAGTCAGTCAATACATAGCTGAGGCCTGCATAAGGCGTGGCTTCTCCGAACTCGTCTACTAAGCGGAAACTTATCCAGCCCCCCCGCAACGGACATGTGCGCCCTTGATCAGAAAGCAGTGATTTTTCTTGGCTCTGCATAAAAATCCTTATTCATTACACCCGGGATACACGGAGCAATCGCGTCCATTCAGTTTGAAAGTTCTAAATTGAGGGGGCGAAGTACATAGTTCTTCTCGACTAGAATTCCAGCGTCCAGTACATGGCTTCCAGCCACCTGGGAGCTTGATCCAGTAATTTTGATAGTATGGTTCTTCTAATGGGGATAATTTGAACTCTACATGGACTGATTTGTTCGATATGTCACCTCTTGCGATTACGCCACCAGGCTTGCGACGTTTAAAGCGATCGTGTGTCATTTCCCACTCAGGGCCTGTTGCTTCACAGGAAAGGATTTTTTCAATTTCGCCTTTTTTGATTTTTGATGTGCTTATCTGGAAGTACCAAGTGCAGATTCCGCGTTGCTCTATAACGCTAGAGGCCGACTCTATTGTGATGGAGGCCTTATCTGCAACTGAAAGCCCACCTGCTAACTCCATGTCGCGATCCAAGGAGCCTGGGCCGTATCTACCGCTTAGCTCATAGCTAACGCTTGTAAGCTCCATCGAACAGTCCGCGATATTATATTCAAGCGGAATATCCGTAGATACTGTCTGCTCAACTTGCTTTGCCTCAGTCGTATTAGATTTTTGTTGTTGGCGTGTCACCTTTCCACCAAGGCCGGGGCTATAGATATCGCATTTTTTTCCATCTTTAGGAGAGTATTTGGCTTTTGATGTGAAGCCGAATTTGGCAGGGATGGTGGCAACTAGAGTGAAGTGATCGTCGCTGTAATAGCTTGTAGCCCCTTCTAACGAGTTGCTCGCAATTTGCCCGGCAAAGCTGCATGCGCCCATTAATGGTAGAACAAGGAAAAACACAATTCTGACACTGTGCGGGAAATAACGGTCACTCATTAATTGCTCCTTGTTCAATGCAGTTTGGATATACGGTGCATTCGCGCTCATCTGCCATGAAGGATCGAAATATAGGTGGATCTACACATCGGGCCGTATATTTCGTTTCTTGACAAGGTTTCCATCCGTAAGCTGTTTTAATCCAGCGATTAGCTTTGGAGGGTTCTTCAATTTTAGAGAAATTAAATGTAACGCTGATTATATTTTTTGACAGTATGTCTCGAGCTATCGTGCCCCCAATTTTTTTTTGTTGGGAATAATCAGCCTGGACTTTCCACTTTTCGTCCGCGGCGCTGCATGACAAAATTTTCTCAATATTGTCTTTTTTCGTCTTCGCTGTGCTGATTTGAAAAAGCCATCTACAGATTCCACGTTGTGCTATTACATTTTTAGAAGGTTGTTCTGGGGCGCTCTTGGAGTCTTTTACAGTTAACCCTCCTGCAAATTCCAAATCACGATCCCGGGCGCCCGTTCCGTAAGAAGCACTCACCTCATAACTAACCCTGCCAAGCTCCATCGAACACCCCGCAATGTGATATTCCAGCGGTATATCCGTAGACGCAGTCTGCGCTTCCGCTTTTGCTTCAACCGTATGGGACTTCTGCTGTTGACGGGTGACGTAGCCGCCGAGTCCGGAGCTGTAGACCTCGCAGGTCTGGCCCGGTTTTGGGTAGTAGTGTGCTTTAGAGGTGAAACCGAAGTTCGCCGGTACGGTGGCGATCAACGTGAAATGGTCGCTTGAGTAGTAACTCACGCTGCTTTCGGCAATCTGTTGCGCGAAGCTGCATCCGCCCAGTGCCGGTAGCACTGCCATGGCGGGCCAAAGACTGATTCTCAAGCCAGGACGCCTGCTTTTGGATTACTGAACACTCGCTGACAACGCGCAAAATGGACTTCTGGCGTCTCCCCCAAAAGGGGTTCCCAGGCGATATCAGATGCGCACTGTGTCGACAGGCGCAGGCTCAGCATCAACTGACGTTGTTCTTCGGTCCGCCAGTCCCATGCATCCAGCAAGTCCATTTGCTCCTCAAGCCATTCACTGACAACTCGGGTTTCGGCCAGTGTGGCAGCCGCATCGACGTGATAGGTCAGCAACCAGCGCTTGAGGTTGTCTCGCAGGATGCTTCTGGCTTGCTCGCCTGATTCCGGAGTGCGGAGCCATGGCGCCGGATTCGGTACCGGATACATCCCAGACCTACTGTTATCTGCACTTTTCCATTGATCCTGGTCCCAATACAGCACGCTGCTGATTGGCCCGAGCAGCAGCGGCCATTCGGTTTCTTCCATGTTGCCCAGGCAGCGGGCCAGAACCCGGTTGTCTTGAAAACGGAACAGCGAGCGCTCGCCGTCTTCATCAATGACCATACGGGCAATCCAGTGCTGGGTAAGGCTGTCGAGATCAGCCTTGTCCATGCTGCCGATCCAGCCCCAGTTACGCTGTGGGTCATCGAGTAGTCTGCGGAACGCATCGTTGCCCGGGTTCTGTAATTCGCTCAGCCATGGACTGATGGCGGCGAACTGCGCGTATTCGGTACGGCGGTAAAGTTGTACCGAGCGTTGCATGACGCCGGCGCTGTACAGCGAGGTCACCGGATTGGGTTCGGCGAGGCTGTCCAGTGCCAGAATCAGCACGCGATTGAGTCTGGCCTGTTCGCCTAGCCAGTTGTTGAGTGCTTCGCTCATGCTGTAGCTCCCAGATCGCATTTGCCTTCGCGGCAGGCTTCGCAGATCGGGCAACGTATGTCGCCGGCAGCGCGAGCGGCTTTGGCCAAGGCCATCTGTGCGGCGGCCGGGACGAGCAGGGCACCTGCTTTGTCTTTCGCTGCGGCCCACGGTATGACAGGTTCCAGAATCCCGATGCCGGTGCCGGCGCCAGGCGCACCACCGGTATTCACCTTCACCTCAGCCCCGCTGATGGTCACACCACCGGCATCCACCTTCACAAAGCTCCCACCAGCCTTGGCTGTAAGCTCCATGCCACCCTCGATCACCACTTTCTCACCCGCGTGATAGTGAATCTCGGTCCCAGCCTCGACAAACTGCGCTGTACCGACCTTCACATGCTGCGTCACGCCCACCGTGAGGTGATCATCCGCGCGCATCTCGCTGATGCGATCCAGATGGGTAATACGGTGTTCCTCAACCTTGAATTCGCTCAGGGTGTTGGCCTCAACCGTGTCATGCCGCTCATTGCCCACTCGGATCTTCTGGTCGTGCTCGATGTTTTCATCCCAATCGCGCTGGGCGTGGATGTAGATCTGCTCGGCACCCTTTTTGTCTTCGATGCGAAATTCGTTGTAGCCCTTGCCACCCGGGGAGCTGAGGGTTTTGAAGGTGCTGCGGGTCTTGTTTGCCGGCAGGTCGTAGGGGACGACGTTTTCCTTGTGGTACAGGCAGCCGGTGACGAGTGGCTGGTCGGGGTCGCCTTCGAGGAAGGTGACGAGGACTTCCATGCCGATGCGCGGGATGGCGATGCCGCCGTAGGCCGCGCCGGCCCAGCCGCTGGCGACGCGCAGCCAGCAGGTGGTTTTGTCGTCGGACTGGCCATCGCGGTCCCAGTGGAACTGGACTTTGATGCGGCCGTACTGGTCGCAGTGGATTTCTTCGCCGGCCGGACCGGTGACGACCGCGGTCTGGCTGCCGAGGACTTTTGGTTTCGGGTGTTCGAGGGCAGGGCGGTAATGCGCGTCCCATGGGGTGGCGAGGAAGCTGTTGCGGTAGCCCTGGTGGAAATCGCTTTTGTTGTCGGTGACGTCGCTGGTGACGTTTTCACCGAGCACTTGCGGTTGTTTGCCTTCGTGGATGACTTCCAGCAGCAGCCACAAGTCGTTCCATTCAGCGCGCGGGTGTTCGGCCAGGGTCAGGAAGTGGCCGCTGGTCAGGGTCGGTTCGTCACCTTTGCCTTCGGCGAGTTTGTAGTCGCTGCGATGACGTTCAAGGGCGCGGGTCGAGAGGAATTTGCCGCGCTCGCGGGTGGTGAAACGACCGGGGTAATCGTAGTCCTCAAGATCCGGGGCGAACTCGGATTTGACTGCACCTTCGGGCAGGATCTTCGGTTTTTCGAAGTCATAGTCGCGGCGGCTGACGCGGGTGGTGCGGGTTTCCAGGCGCAGGTTGAAGCGCTTGATCACCGGTTTATCGGCGCTCATGCCGGAGTCTTGCTTGTAGCTCACGGCCTTGAGTTTGCGGAACACCGTCTGGTCGTCGCCGAACACCAGTTTGTGCCCGCTGCTGCTGTGCTGGAAGTGGAAGTGGATGCCTTCCTCTTCGCACAGCCGCTGGATGAAATGCAGGTCGGACTCGTCGTACTGCACGCAGTAATCGCGTTGCGGGTACTCGGCGTTGAGCTGGAAGCTGTAGGCGTCGGCGAGGATGCCGCGATCTTCCAGCACCTGGGCGATGATCTTCGGCACCGTGAGGTTCTGGAAAATCTGCTGGTCATGGTTGTGCCGCAAATAGGCCAGTTGCGGCACCAGGCTGATGCTGTAGCGGGTCAGGGTCTTGCCGGAATCGCCTTGCTCGATGCGGTACACCAGGCCATGAATCTTGCCTTCGCCGGTGGCGCCGAAGGTCAGGACACCGGGCTTGTGCAGCAGCTCTTCGAGTTTGAGGTCGGGGCGGGCGCTGACCAGTTCGAGGTCGAAACGGAAAGGCTCGTTGAGGGCTTCGCGACCGGTGAAGCTGAGCACTTGCAGGTCGGCGGAGGCGCCTTCGAGCGTAAGGGTAATGTGGGTAGCGTTGGCGTCCAGCATGCCTTGAATTCCGTCCATTGAATAAGCAGGTGACGGATGATGGAGGATTAAACCGCCCCGTTCAAGGCGCAAATGCCGTAGGGATGGGGTCTGCGACGTATAGGGAAAACCCTTAGATCGGCTTTTTGGCCCAATGAAACCGGGGGCTTCGCAGTCGTGATCCATTGATCAGCAGGCGGTTTTAGCCAATTGCAGGCCAAAGAATAGCCAGTCAGTTTCAGACTAAAGTCGCCTTCAGCCCGTAAAAGCCATCTGCCATCATTGCGGCTCACCCCTGCGTGTCCACTTCTTCCCGGCTGTTTTTGACCCGGGACGGGAGCTATTTTTCTGGCTAACTGCGCCCCGGCGCAAACGCTGTACTGTTGGAGTTTTTCATGCGCCCCCCATTTCCCCTCATCACCCCGCGCCACTCGTTTGGCTTCGGCGCCGTTGTGCTGTGCGCCGGTTTTACCGCGCAGGCTCAGGCCAGCGGTTTTCTCGAAGACACCACGGCGAAAATCGAATCGCGCACGGTGTATTTCAACCGCGATTTCCGTGATGGGCACACCTCCAACGAGCAGGGCGCTTCCAAGCGTGAAGAGTCGGCTCAAGGCTTTATTCTCAATCTGCAATCGGGTTACACCGAGGGCACTGTGGGCTTCGGTATCGATGCGCTGGGCATGCTCGGCTTCCAGCTCGATTCCAGCCCTGATCGCAGCAACAGCGGCTTGCTGCCGTCCAGCGGCGACAACCCGCGCGGCTCGAAGGGCCAGTACGCGAAAATGGGCCTGACCGCCAAGGTCAAGGTCTCGGACACGGTGTTGAAGTACGGCGCGTTGCTGCCGGATCTGCCGCTGCTCAAGTACAACGACGGTCGCTTGCTGCCGACCATGTTTAACGGCGCCATGCTGACCTCCAAAGAGGTCAAGGATCTGACCGTCATGGCCGCGCGTCTGGACAAGTACACCGCACGTGATTCCACCGACTCGCAAGACATCCGCGTGCACTGCAAGAACAAGCGCTACGCCTGCAACACCACCGCCGATCATTTCGACATGTATGGCATCGACTACAAGATCAACGATCGCCTGACCGCGCAGTATCACTACGCGGAACTGGAAGACATCTACCGTCAGCACTTCATTGGTTTGCTCGGCAATCAGCCGTTGGGCGACGGTGTGCTGAAGGCTGATCTGCGCGTGATCAAGAGTGCCGACAGCGGTGCTGAGCGTGCCGGTTCGATCGACAACCGCGCCTTGAGCGGCATGCTTTCCTATGGCATCAGCGGCCACACCTTCAGTGCCGGCTGGCAGCGCATGAACGGCGACAACTCGATGCCGTACCTCGATGGCAGCAACCCGTATCTGGTCAACTACGTGCAGGTCAACGATTTCGCCGCGGCGCAGGAGCGTTCCTGGCAGCTGCGTTATGACTATGACTTCAAGGCCATCGGCATCAACGGCCTGAGCTTCCTGACCCGCTATGTGAACGGTGACCACATCAAAGTCCCGGGCAGCGATCAGGAAGGCAAAGAGTGGGAACGCGACAGCGAGCTGAAGTACGTGATCCAGACGGGCACGTTCAAGGATGTGAGCCTGCGTCTGCGCAATGCGACGTACCGCACCAACTATGAAAAGTTTGCGCGGGATGTGGATGAGACCCGGCTGATTGTGAGTTACAACTTCTCCGTCCTCTAAGCCTCACCCCTGTGTAGGAGCTGCCGCAGGCTGCGATCTTTTGATCTTGGTTGTAAAAAAAAATCAAAAGATCGTAGCCTCGCTGCACTCGTCAGCTCCTTGAGGGAGGGTGTCACGGAAGTTTGCTTATGAAAGCCTGGAAGTTTGCCTGAGGTGTCGCTTTGAAGTGGCCAACCGCATCCTGAGCCGAATTTGTAATGGCTGTTCCGCGATAAGAGCCAGCGCCCGGTGCGGGCTGAATGCTGCTTAAGCCACTACTTGGATTCCAGGTGAAAGCAGTCACCGGTAAAGTAATGTCATTGGCAGCGCAGGTCATGAGTAACGTATCGACACTTTGGGCGATGGCGTTGGCCAAACAGAAATCGAATTTCGGCGGTAATGGTATCTGCTGTCCGTTGACTGCTGACGCAGGCCAGTAGACCGGCAACCTCTTGTCAGGAGTGATTGCGTTGGCAATGACGGAGCCGTTGCTATTGAAAAAGGCCGCTTCGGTTGGCAGATTGTCCGTAAATACCAGTGTCTTTGGCTCAGCATCGAACTGCGGCCAGAAAGTAGCCTTTGTGCTGCCGGTGTAGTGACAAGTACCCGCAACCTGATTGTTACCATTGATGCCAATAACCTCGCAATAACTGGCATTTGCAGGCAGTTTCAACGCTTTCATGGTGTAGTTGGAACCGTTGTAAGTCGCGATGGTGGCGGTTGTAATTCCAGATCCGTCCGGGCAATTGAGTGCTACGGGAGTAGAACTATCAAAAACTGAATCAGCAATGGCTGCTACCCGGCAGTTATCGTTGCGACCAGAGACCTGTACGGGGTCACCCCTTTTTTCAAAGCGCCAGATCACCGCTGTGCTTCCGGAAGGAGTGAGGCTTTGTCCCGCTACATTGCCAAAAAGTGTTGCTGCGAGCGCTACGCTTCCCGTATCGGTGGGCAAAGGTTTGAAAGGTTGCGGTTCGCTCTTGGCGGAGGCAACGGGCCAGAATACCGGTACAGCGCCCTGCGATTGGTCACAGTTTCCCGTGATTATGTTCAGGGCCAGAAAACCACTCTCGCACGATTGATTGGGTTGCAAGGGTTTGAGGTTGATCAGCTCGGCCGGACTCGTGCTTCTGTACCAGGCTTTTTTGACACCGTCGACTACGCAATAGCCTAAAACCCTGGAGTCTTCTACTACGCCCGTTGCTGTACATCGTCCTTCAGTAGGACCCACTGTTTGAGGTTCTCCGGCCTGTGCATTGGCCAAAAGAGTCGACATCGAAAGCAGCGGGATGGCGATGAGAAGCGGTTTCACAATAAGTTTCATGAGAGTTCCTTCCATTGGATGGGCTGGTCGGCAGCCTTCCAATTGAAGTAGACAGACAAAAAACACCGTTGCCTAGCTGTCAGAGTTGACAACTAGGCAACGGTGTTTTTTAAGTGTAAAGAAGCGAATGGCCGAGAACGAGCACCACTACAACCAATGCCAGAACCGGCTCCAGAAGCCGCGATTCAGATCGTCCTTGCATCCGGCATACTGCCGCGCATACACGTCGGAACGCGCTTGCACCTTGCGTGCAGTCGGCATCAGCCAGGCCTTGCTGGCGTAGGTCTTGTTGCGGAAACCGCCCCAGCCTTCGTGGTAGTTCAGGTACTGGTTATAGGCGTCGTACTTGTACACGCCATTGATCGAAGTGGTCTTGTCCATGTACCAGCCGACGAAGTCGATGGCGTCGTCGAAGTCTTCGCGATCGGCGCCATGTCTGCCGGTGCTTTTCTGGTAGTCGGACCAGACTTCATCCTTGGCTTGGGCGTAGCCCGACGCGGTGGTGACCCGGCCCCACGGGATCACCCACAGCAGGTATTTGCGCGGCGTCTTGGCGTCGTAGCGATAGCCGGACTCCTGATACATGATCGCGAAGGGCACCTGGATCGGTACGCCCCAGCGCTTTTGCGTGACTTGCGCGGCGTCGTACCAGTCGCTTTTTTCGCGGAAGATTGCGCAGATGTCTTCCGGCGAACGCGGCGGCGAGGTGCCGCAGCCGCTGAGTAATCCCGCCAGTATCAAAAGTCCCGCCGTCCGCCCCGAAATCAAACCGTCATCCCCATGCGCGCAAAAAGGGCGACAGTTTACGCGCTCACCTCAACTGCTGACGATAGGGCAAATCCGGACCGGTTTTGCTGCACGTAAGGGCGGCCGCCTGTACGGCAAACCTGAGCATCGTGTCGATCTGCTCGCGGCTGAGTGCTTGAACCCCTTCGACCGAGTCCAGCCCCTGTTCAGTCAACCAGGTGATCAGCGCCGCTTGAAAGGTATCGCCGGCGCCGACGGTATCGGCGATTTTCACTGAAACCGCTGGTACCGACCATGAGCCGTGAGCGCGACTGAATACCGTTGCGCCTTCGCCGCCACGGGTCAGGAACACCAACTGGCAGCGATGCTGCAGCCAGCCTTCGATGACGCGCTGCGGATCCTGTTCCGGGTACAGCAGGCTCAGGTCTTCGTCGCTGACCTTGATCATGTCGGCCAGTTGCACCAGGGTCGCCACGCGCTCGCGCCACAGGTCGATGTTCGGCTCCGGGTTGAGGCGCACGTTGGGGTCGAGGGTGATCAACCGCTTGCCGCTTTCACGCTGCACCAGCGTCAGCAAGGTGTCGGCGATCGGCTGCACCACCAGCGAGAACGAGCCGATGTGCAGGCCGCGTACTTCGGCGCTCAACTGCGGCAGATGGGCGAGGCTCAACTGGCGATCGGCGCAGCCCTCGCCGCGAAAGCTGTAATGCGGCGAACCGTTGGCGCCGACCGCAACCATCGCCAGCGTGGTTGGCGCGGCGAAGTCGATCAGGTAGTCCGCACGCACGCCTTCATCCTGCAGCACCTGCTGCAAACGCCGGCCGAGATAGTCGGTAGACAGCCCGGCAAACAGCGCCGAATCCACGCCCAAACGGCGCAAGCCGACCGCGACGTTGAACGGCGAGCCGCCGGCAATCGCCTTGAAATTCACCTTCGAGGCCAGACCGCTGGCTTCGTCTTCGCTGAAGAAATCGAACAGAGCTTCGCCACACACCAAATACATAATTGTTTGCTCTTTATAGGGTTGCGACATGCTGTTGATAGCGTTCATAGGCCTGCTGGAACGCCGCGACATTCGCGGCAATCGGCAGGGTTTCACTGTGCAGATCGAGTTTTACGCAGCGCTGGCACAGATCGGCCAAAGTGTCCTCGTGGCCGTTCGACCATGATTTGCACCACGCCGCCTGAATCGCCGCGCCAAGGGCTGCAGCTTCGCTGTGTTCGGTGCAGATCACCGGGGTGTTCATGATGTCGGCGACGATCTGCCGCCACACCGCGCTTTTGGAGCCGCCGCCGATCAGGCAAATGCTGCGGCTTTGTAAACCATTGTGGCGCAACAGATCCAGTCCATAACGCAAACCGAAGGTGGTGCCCTCGACCACGGCGCGACACAGGTTGGCCTGGGTCAGGTTGTTCAGGGTCAAGCCGTGCAGGCTGCCGGTGGCATGGGGCAGGGCGGGGACGCGTTCGCCGTTGAGGAACGGCAGCATGCTCACGCCTTCGGCACCGATCGGCGCCTGGGCCACGAGTTGATTGAATTGCTCCAGGTCGAGGTCGAACAGTTCGCGGATTGCGCCGGTGGCGTTGGTCAGGTTCATGGTGCAGATCAGCGGCAGCCAGCCACCGCTGGACGAACAGAACGTGGCGACCGAGGCATCCGCGCTGACCTTCGGCGCTGCGGCATAGGCGTACACCGTGCCGGAGGAGCCGAGGCTCATGGTGATCGCACCCGGCTGAATGTTGCCGGTGCCGATGGCGCCCATCATGTTGTCGCCACCACCGCTGGAGACCTGTGCATTCGGGTTGAGGCCGAGCTGTTCGGCAATCGAAGGCAGCAGCGTACCGACCGCCTGATGCGCGTCGATCAGCTCCGGCAGCGCTGCTTGCAGGCGACCGGTGGCGTCAATGTCGCGCAGCAGTTGCAAGTCCCACTGGCGGCTGCGCACATTGAAATAGCCGGTGCCGGAGGCGTCGCCGTATTCGCTGCACGCGCGGCCGGTGAGCCAGTAATTCAGATAATCGTGGGGCAGCAGAATGCGCGCGATACGCGAGAACACCTCCGGGTGTTGTTCTTTGGTCCAGAGCAGTTTCGACACGGTGTAGCCCGGCGCGATGACCACGCCGAGGCGTTCCAGTGAGCCTTTTTCGCCGCCGAGGTGTTTGAGCAAACGGTCGTTTTCATCAGTGGTTTCGGTGTCGCACCACAGCTTGGCCGGACGCAGCACCTGGCCCTGATCGTCGAGCAGCACCAAGCCGTGTTGCTGACCGGAGACGCCGATGCCGAGAATCGCCTGACCGTCGATATTGGCGGCGAGCAAGGCGCGGCGGGTGGCGAGGGCGAAGGCGTCCAGCCACTGTTGAGTGTCCTGCTCGCGCCGGCCGTGGGCGCTGCTGATCATCGTATGGGTAGCGGCGCCTTCGCCGAGCACCTGACCGCTGGTGGCATCAAGGATGATCGCCTTGGTGCCCTGGGTGCCGCAGTCGATGCCGAGGAAGAGTTGTCGGGTGGTCACAGTGAGGTCCTCAGGGTTTCAGATCTGCCAAGGTGAGGCTGCCATTCGCGAGCAAGCCCGCTCCCACATTTTGAAACGCGTTCCCCTGTGGGAGCGAGCCTGCTCGCGAAGGCGTCGGTGGTTTCACCGCTGAATTCAGGCCAAAACCCGCTCCAAAGTGCGCGTCACACCCACCTCACGCAAGCTGTTGCAGCACCACTCGAACGCCGCGACAAACGCCGCCGAACGCGGAATCGTCGTGCCGAAGATCTCCTCGACCGCCAGCAGCCGCTGGGTAATCAGCGCATCATCCGCCACCAGCCCCTGACAAAATTCCGCCCGCGGATCAGGAATCGCATAGGTATCGCCGTTCTCGTCGACTCCCTTCAGATACAGCGCCCAAGCCGCCACCACCAGCGCCGCACGCCTGGTTTCCTGACCATCGGCAATCAAGCGGTTGATCGTCGGAATGGTGAACTTGGGAAACTTCGACGAGCCGTCTGAACACACCCGTTCCAGCTGATCGGCAATCGCCTGATTAGAGAAGCGCGCGACCAGCGTATTTTTGTAGTCGGTCAGATCGATGCCCGGTACCGGCGCCAGTTGTGGGGTGACGTCGAGGTCCATGTACGCACGCATGTAGCGCACGAACAGCGGGTCGTTCATGGTTTCGTGAACGAAGCGGTAGCCCTTCAGAAAACCCAGATACGTCAGCGCCAAGTGGCTGCCGTTGAGCAGTTTGATCTTCATTTCTTCGTAGGGCGAAACGTCATCGGTGAACTGCACGCCGACCTGTTCCCAGGCCGGGCGACCGTTGACGAATTTGTCTTCCAGCACCCATTGCACAAACGGCTCGCAGACCACTGGCCAGGCATCGTCCACCGCGTGTTTGTCGGCCAGTTGCAGGCGATGCGCGGTGCTGGTCATCGGCGTGATGCGATCAACCATGGCGTTGGGAAAACTGACGTTCTGCTCGATCCAGTCGCGCAGCCCCTGGTCACGCAGGGTGGCGAAGGCGAGCAGGGCTTTGCGGGTGACCGCGCCGTTGTGCGGCAGGTTATCGCAGGACATGAGAGTAAACGCCGGCGTGCCCGCGCCACGACGTTTTTCCAGCGCGGCGCAGAGGAAACCGAACACGGTTTTCGGCGTTTGCGGATTCGTTAGATCGTGCTGAATCTGTGGCAGATGCGCCATGAACTCGCCGTTGCTGTCGTCGATGCAGTAGCCGCCCTCGGTGATGGTCAGCGAGACGATGCGGATCTGCGGATCGGCGAGTTTGTCGATCAGCGCCTGCGCGCCGTCTTCGGCGAGGAGCATGTCGCGGATCGCGCCGATCACCCGCACCTCGGTGTCGTCGCTGTCACCGAGTTCGAATAGGGTGAACAGGTAGTCCTGTTCCTTCAGGTCGTCACGGGCGCGGCGGTCTTCAGCGCGCAGGCCGACGCCGCAGATCGCCCAGTCCAGTGCCTGACCGGTGTTCATCAGTGCATCGGTGTAGTACGCCTGATGCGCGCGGTGAAAGCCGCCGACGCCAATGTGTGCGATGCCCTGTCGGGTGTCGCTGAGGCTGTAGGCCGGCAGTTGCACCTCGGGAGCGAGGCGATGCAGGTTTTGTTTATTCAGTTTCATCGGGCAAGTCTCGAAATTCAGGCCGCCGCACGCAGCGGGCGGGTCAGCGCCACGCCATTGGCGTCGAACAGGTGGCAATGGCTGGCGTCCAGGTGCAGGTTCAGTTGCTCGCCGTAGCGGCTCGCCAGGTCACCGCGCACGCGCATGGTCAGGGCTTCGCCGGCGCTGGTGGTGACGTGGCAGAAGGTGTCGCTGCCCAGACGCTCACTGACGTCGGCGGTGACTTGCAAGGTGCAGTCGCCCGGTTGCGCCAGTTCCAGATGTTCCGGGCGAATGCCCAGGGTCACCGCGCTGCCGATGCTCAGGTTGGCGGTGTTGAACGGCAGGGTGATGCGCGTGCCGGCATCCAGCGAGACTTCGCAGGTCTGGCTGTCGACACGGGCGATTTTGCCCTTGAGGAAACCCATTTTCGGCGTGCCGAGAAAACCGGCGACGAACAGGTTGGCCGGGTTGTGATAGAGGTCCAGCGGCGAGCCGACCTGCTCGATCTTGCCGCCATTGAGCACCACGACCTTGTCGGCCATGGTCATCGCTTCGACCTGATCGTGGGTCACGTAGATCATTGTCGCTTGCAGGTCTTTGTGCAGACGCAGCAGCTCCAGACGCATCTGCACGCGCAGCGCAGCGTCGAGGTTGGACAGCGGTTCGTCGAACAGGAAGATCTTCGGATTGCGCACGATGGCCCGGCCGATGGCGACCCGTTGCCGTTGGCCGCCGGACAGCTGTTTCGGCTTGCGCTCCAGCATCGGCCCGAGTTCGAGAATGCGCGCCGCTTCACCGACCTTTTTCTCGACTTCGGCTTTCGGTACGCCGGCCAGGTCGAGGGCGAACGACATGTTTTTCTTCACGGTCATGTGCGGGTACAGCGCGTAGGTCTGGAACACCATCGCCAGATCGCGCTTGGCCGGGCTGACTTCGGTGATGTCGCGGCCATCGAGTTCGATGGTGCCGCCACTGACTTCTTCCAGCCCGGCGATCAGCCGCAGCAGGGTCGATTTACCGCAGCCGGACGGGCCGACGAAGACCACGAATTCCTTGTCGTTCACCTCAAGGTCGATGCCCTTGATGATGGAGAAACCTTCGAAGCCTTTTTGCAGATTCTTGATTTTCAGGTTGGCCATGGTGATGGGCCTCCGCTTAAGTTAATTCAATTGCGCCGGGCAGGTTTTTGGTGGGAGCGGGTACGGTTGGAGAACTTCATTTCACGGCGCCGAACGACAAACCGCGCACCAGTTGTTTCTGGCTGATCCAGCCGAAGATCAGGATCGGCGCACAAGCCAGGGTCGAGACCGCCGACAACTTGGCCCAGAACAAGCCTTCAGGGCTTGAATACGAGGCGATCAGCGCGGTCAGTGGCGCGGCTTTCGACGAGGTCAGGTTCAACGACCAGAAGGCCTCGTTCCAGCACAGAATCAGCGACAGCAGCACGGTCGAAGCGAGCCCACCCTTGGCAATCGGCAGCAGCACGCGGACCATTTCCTGCCACAGGGTGGCGCCGTCCAGACGCGCGGCCTCGAGGATGTCCTTGGGGATGTCCTTGAAGTAGGTGTAAATCATCCAGACCACGATCGGCAGGTTGATCAGGGTGTAGATCACGATCAGTGCGATGCGTGTATCGAGCAGGCCGAAACTCTTGGCCAGCAGGTAGATCGGCATCAGCACGCCTACCGGCGGCAGCATCTTGGTCGAGAGCATCCACAGCAACGTGCCCTTGGTGCGCTGGGTTTCATAGAACGCCATCGAGTAGGCGGCAGGCACCGCGATCAGCAGGCACAGCGCCGTGGCACTGAAGGAAATCACCACCGAGTTCCAGGCGAAACTGAAGTAGTCGCTGCGCTCGTTGATGTGCAGATAGTTCTCCAGCGTTGGCGTGAAGATGAACTGCGGCGGCGTGGCGAAGGCGTCGATTTCGGTTTTGAAACTGGTCATCACCATCCAGAAGATCGGGAAGAAAATCACGATCGCGATGGCCCAGGCCAGGGTGCCGAGCAGCAGGCTTTGCAGCCGGCGGGATTGTTGAAGAGTCATGGCAGGCCTCAGGCTTTGTCAGTCAGGTTTTTGCCGATCATCCGCACCAGAATGATCGCCGCGATGTTGGCGATGACCACGGCAATCAAGCCGCCCGCCGAGGCCATGCCGACGTCGAACTGCACCAGCGCCTGGTTGTAGATCAGGTAGGCGAGGTTGGTCGAGGCGTAGCCGGGGCCGCCGTTGGTGGTGGTGAAAATCTCGGCAAACACCGACAGCAGGAAGATCGTTTCGATCATCACCACCACCGCAATCGGCCGCGCCAGGTGTGGCAGGGTCAGGTGCCAGAAGATCGCCACCGGACCGGCGCCATCCAGGCGTGCAGCTTCTTTCTGTTCCTGGTCGAGGGACTGCATGGCGGTCATCAGGATCAGGATCGCGAACGGCAGCCATTGCCACGAGACAATGATGATGATCGACAGCAGCGGATAGTGCGCCAGCCAGTCCACCGGTTCGGCGCCAAACAGCCGCCAGACGTAGGCGAGGATTCCCGACACCGGATGGAAAATCAGGTTCTTCCAGATCAGCGCACCGACGGTGGGCATGATGAAGAACGGTGAAATCAGCATCACCCGCACGATGCCGCGTCCGAGAAATTCGCTGGCCTCAAGCAACGCGCTGATCAACACCCCGAACACCACGCTGATCAACAGCACGCTGCCCACCAGCAACAGGGTATTGGTGGCGCCGGGCAGGAAACCGGAGTCGGTCAGGAAGTAGGTGAAGTTCTCCAGCCCGACGAATTCGTTCACCCCCGGATCGAGCAGGTTGTAGCGAATCATCGAGAAGTAAATGGTCATGCCCAGCGGCACGATCATCCACAGCAGCAACAGGGCCACCGACGGGCTGACCAGAAACCAGCCGGGATTGCGTACGCGGACTTTGCGCTGGGGTTGCGACAGGTCGAGGTGGGCTTTGGCAGTTGAAGTATTCATGGTGATCACAACCGAGTCATACAGACCTATGGAGATCCCTTGTGGGAGCGGGCTTGCTCGCGAAGGCGCCGTGTCAGTCAATACACATGACACTGACCCACCGCTTTCGCGAGCAAGCCCGCTCCCACAGGAGGCAGGAGCAAGTCGTTCAGCGGTTACTTGGGATAACCGGCGCGCTTCATCTCGCGTTCGGTAGTTTGCTGCGCGGCGGCCAGGGCCTGGTCCACCGTGGTCTGGCCGATCAGCGCCGCCGAGAACAGTTTGCCGACCTGGGTGCCCACGCCCTGGAATTCAGGAATGGTCACCAGTTGAATGCCGATATAGGGCACCGGTTTCAACGTCGGTTTGCTCGGATCCGCCGCTTTCAGCGACTCCAGCGTGACCTTGGCGAACGGTGCGGCGCTCATGTAAGCGTCGCTGTAAGTCGAAGCGCGGGTGCCCGGTGGCACGTTGGCGATGCCATCGGTCTTGGCCACCAGTTCACCGTACTCCTTGGAGGTGGCCCAGGCACTGAACGCCTTGGCGGCATCCTTGGCTTTGGAGCTGGTCGGAATTGCCAGCGCCCACGAATACAGCCATGCCGAGCCCTTATCGGTAACCTGATGCGGCGCGAAAGTGAAGCCGACGTGATCGGCGACCTTGCTCTGGGTCTTGTCGGTGACGAACGAGCCAGCGACGGAAGCGTCCACCCAGATTGCGCACTTGCCGCTGTTGAACAGCGCCAGGTTCTCGTTGAACCCGTTACTGGAGGCGCCCGGCGGGCCGGATTTCTTCATGGTGTCGACGTAGAAGTTCAGCGCGTTTTTCCACTCCGGGCCGGTGAATTCCGGCTGCCATTTTTCATCGAACCAGCGCGCGCCATAAGCATTGGCGACAGTGGTGATCAGCGCCATGTTCTCGCCCCAGCCGGCCTTGCCGCGCAGGCAGATGCCGTACTGCTCTTTATCCTTGTTGGTGAGTTTTTCGGCGAAGCCGGCGATCTGTTCCCAGGTCGGGCGCTCGGGCATGGTCAGCCCGGCGTCCTTGAACAGGTCGGTGCGGTAATAGGTGATCGAGCTTTCGGCATAGAACGGCAGTGCGTACAGCGAACCCTTGACCGACAGGCCTTCACGCACAGACGGGAACACGTCGTCGAGGGCGTAACTGGCCGGCAGATCCTTCATCGGTTCCAGCCAGCCCTTGGCCCCCCAAAGTGCCGCTTCGTACATGCCAATGGTCAACACATCGAACTGACCGCCCTGGGTCGCGATGTCGGTGGTCAGGCGCTGACGCAGAACGTTTTCTTCCAGTACCACCCAATTGAGCTTGATCTCCGGATGCTCGCTCTCGAAGGTTTTCGAGAGTTTTTGCATGCGGATCATGTCGCTGTTGTTGACGGTGGCGATGGTCAGGGTCTGGGCGCCAAGGCTGACGCTGCTGAGGGTCATGCAGGTGAGGGCAAGCAGAGCTTTTGCAGTGAGTTGCATCGTGCACTCCTTTTCTGCGTCCGTTGGGAGGCAGAAGGACAGTTATTGTTTTTGTGTCTTCCTGTGCAGGAAGAATGTGCACTGATTACAGCCCTCAATCGACGGGCTGACAAATCATCCGTCGCACTCGAATCAATACTTTTTTGCACTGGGGTTTATTGCAGTAAATGCAGGGAAGGGGTTTTCAGCGGGGAGGGGCTATTGAATCAGTACAGGTTTCATCGCGTCGGATGCTTTTTTTGGGAGCGGGCTTGCTCGCGAAAGCGCTGTGTCAGTTTGCCGATCAGTTGACTGATACAGCGCTTTCGCGAGCAGGCTTACTCCTACAGGGGGCGGTGGTATCAGCCGAGGTTTTGTTCAGTCAGGCGCTGCACGGCGAGGCGTCGATAGTGTGACGGCGTCATGCCCTTGAGTTGCTGGAAGCGTCGATTGAAATTGGAAATGTTGTTGAACCCCGACTCGAAGCACACGTCGGTCACCGGTTTGTCGCCATCGGCCAACAATTCGCAGGATTTGCTGATGCGCAGGCGATTGACGAATTCGATGAAGTTGCGCCCGGTGGCCTGTTTGAACACACGACTGAAATAGGTCGGTTTCATCCCCAGATGCTCGGCGACTTCTTCCAGGGTCAGCTCGCGCGCGTAGTGGCTGAAGATGTAATCCACCGCGCGGTTGGTGCGGTCGATATTGTGCTCATCGGCCAGTTGCGTGTTGGTGGCACCGGACAGCAATTGATAGTCGTCAGTGGCTGCCAGCAGCTCCATCAGGATGAAAAAGTACCCGAGACGGGTAATGCCGCGTGTATCGGCAATCTGCTGCATCAGGGTCATGGCCTGGCGGATCGTGTCCTTGTCTCGAAACTCGATACCGTACTGCGCGCGTTCCAGCAGGGGGGTCAGGGTTTTGAGTTCGGCAAACACCAGATGCCCGCCTTCGAACAACTCGTCGGTGAAGTTCACCAGCATGTCGCGCTTTTCCACCACCTCGTCTTCGGCCACCTGGCTGATCCAGTTGTGCGGCAGATTGGGCCCGGTGAGGAACAGTGTTTGCGGGTAGAAGTTGCCGATGTAGTCGCCAATGAACACTTTGCCGGAGCTGGCGACGATCAGGTGCAGTTCGTATTCCTTGTGGAAATGCCAGCGCACCAGCGGACAGGGAAAACCGTGCTGGCGGTAAATGATGGACAGGCCGTTATGGTCGTCCATCAACTCGTAGGAGGGATCAGTGATTCGGGTGGCCCGGGTCATGTCCGATGCATTCTGTTGTCATGTTGACGTCCATCATGCACGCACGCTCCGGCCAGTGCCAGCGTCTCAGCCCCGGGCCTTCCTGAGACCTTTGGCGTGGTTGATCTGCTGGCAATACTCGATCAGTGGCGTGCCACCGATGAAGTCGGCATTGATGATGCTGCACTTGGGCGCCCATCCCGAGTCCGGGCCAAACCATTGATTGAGTTCGTTGGTAATTCGTTTGACGCCGGCCAGTTCGCCGTAACTGGTTGCGGACAATGACCACAAGGTGCCGGATCGCGGCGGGTTGGCCAGGGTTTTCGTGATGTGTTGCTTGAGTTGCTCGGGAGACGTGATGTCACTGCCGCTCCATTCATGACGGATATTCGGCCAGTACAGCGGCGAATTGAAGTCGGGATGCCATTCACTGGCCAACACCACTCGTTGCCGTGAATCGGCTTGTTTAAGTTGCCCCAGCGTCAAGTGGCTGTTGCTCCGGGGGATCAGTCGCGGCGCCAGATGATTCATGATGACTTGATGGAAACCCTGATAATCAAAAGGCTTGTTGTCGACCCCCTTGAGTTCATGAATGTCGAGGACGACGAATTCGCTCGGGTGCTCATCGAGGAACACTTCCAGGCTCTTGATCAGTTCACTCAGGGAGCGCCCGCGGAACAGTTTCAGGCCGTGAAAAGTATGAAACTTCTTGATGCCCAGCCAATGTTCGTCCGAATGCAGGCGCAAGTCGAAGGCGCGCACACCTTCACTCAGTTGCTGAATGAACGGGCCATCCTGGCAAACGAACCAGTTTTTTGCGGGTTGGAGATAGGCCGGATACGAGAAGTCGTAATCCAGCCCGGCGTTATGTGCGCCAGGCCAGAGAACTTCGCCGAGGGTCAAGGCGTCGATGGCGGACGCAGTCGTCATCCAGTTTTTATACGGGTAATTATTCATGGTGCATTCCGTTGCAGACAAAGTTGAGAGTTTACGACCCGAAAGATAGTTGCTTCAGTTCGAAAAACATTCTTTGGTTTGCTCGGGGAAAGTACAAGTCAACACTCTTTTCAAAGTGTTGAAGTGCTTTTGTTTAATACTGAAGAATTAACTGTTGTGGTTTTTTGCTTCGATCCATTGCGCCATGTATTGGGTGCTTTTGTGCAAGTGGTGACGCAACATGCTGCCGGTGAAGTTAGCGCGGCGCAGGGCCGGCAAGTTGTCGCGGCATTCTTGCAGACGTTCAATCAATGCCCGACCGTGGATGGCGTGCCGATAGCGCTCGTGCAACAACGTGACGCCGGCCTGTTGCGCGTCGGTCCAGCGCAACTTGTCTTCATGCAGTCTGACCGCCGCATCGGCCAGCGCCTGGGCCGACAGCGCCACCTCACCGGGCCACGGCAGCGCACCGCTCATGCCCTCAGCGCCGATGGGGGTGGTGACGTTCGGCGTGCCACAGAGCATGGCATCGACGATTTTGCCCTTGATCCCTGCACCGAACCGCAAGGGGGCCAGGCAAACCCGGGCTTGCGACATCACTTGCAGCGCATCTTCGGCCCAGTTCATCACATGAAAACCCTGCGCCGCGTTGTGCAGTGCAGTGGCCTTGGGCGGGGTGTAGGCACCGTAGATATGCAACTGCGCACCGGGCAATTGCTGGCGAATCAGCGGCCAGACTGCGTTCTTCATCCACAGCACGGCGTCCCAGTTCGGCGCGTGACGGAAATTGCCGATACTCAGAAAGTGCGCACGATCCTCGAAGGGCACGAAAGCGCCGCTCGGTGGTTCGAGCATCAACGGGCACCAGTGCAACAGGTCCCGGGGCACCTGGAACTGTTCGATCAGCAACTGGATTTCCACTTCGGAAATCATCAGGTTGAGGTCACAGCGATACAGCGCGGCGATTTCCCGTTTGGCCAGGTCGGTGTCGGCCATCAAGTCGAACTCTTCACCCAGCGCCGGGGCAAACAGTGCGCTGAAATCCTGATTATCCGGGTCGTCCTTCAAGCGCTCCTTGAGCCGCTGGTGACGGGCGTGTCGCAGACTTTGCAGGTCGGAAGTCTCCAGCACCCGCAGGGCATTCGGGCAATGTTTCTCGACGCGCCAGCCGAACTGCTCTTCCATCATGAACTGGTCGAACAGGACGATATCCGGGGCCAGTTCTCTGACGAAAGCATCAAAACTGCTGTTATTGAGTTCGATCGGTACTTCCAGAATCCCCAGCCCAGTCAGGTCAGCCTTGTGTTCGCCGGGCCCCGCCGGGCTGCTGAAGGTGATGTCCCAGCCTTGTTGCAGGAAGGTTTCGAGAATCTGCATCACATGCCCGCTGGCCGCCGAAGAGCGGGGTTCGGGCCAGACGTAGCCGATGACCAGAACTTTGGTGGCAGGCGATGCAGTCATTGACAGGTGTTCCTTACAGACAGGCAGAGAAAAACGGGGCGCATTAGACCACATCTGATGCCGGCTTTTACAGACAGGAAGTTTTCCGACTTGAGGAGTTGGCGGAGTTGCCTGACCGCAAGAGCCTGTTTCTGAAAGTTTGAATGTTGTCGGGATGTTGGAAAAAGTTGCTAACGGAACTTCATTTAATATTTCTTTCTTATATCGGTATGTTGCCTGCTGCTCGATAACTTCAAGTCAGCATTGATTGCTGGCCTCATACCGGAAAGTTAACTGATGAAAATGGATGCAGATGTTTTTGATCTTGGTCAAGCCGCAAGCGAGGACTGCGGGTTATTGGCGCTGCTTGATCCCTGGGGGACTCAGAGCAACTTGAACGAACCTCGCGTAGAGGCGCTGACGCAGGTACCTGACGGAGAAGATCCGGCCGATTTCATTGATTCGGTGAATATCAAGGAACTCGGCGACAAGATTGCCAGTCATTGCGCCGCTCTGACCGATCCTGCCAGTTTTCACCCGGCTTATTTCATCCGCACCCGCATCGAAGACACGGCGCATGCGTGGGTCACTGCACCCAAGGAACTGGCACAGATCACCTATGACGCGACGATTGCAGTCAAGTATCTGGAACATGACCCGGTCAATCGCAGCGATTCGCTGAAACCCGAAAAAGCACCGGCCAAATGGCGCCAGAAAAACTTCACCCTGGCCGAGCTTTGCACCGATCATCATTTGGTGGTGCTGAAGGAACATGGTTACAAGGAGATCCTCTGGCCTGAGTTTTATCCCAAGGCGTTGATCGAGGCCTTTTCTGAGGCCAACTACCAGGACGATTTCAAACAGTATGTGAAGGACCATCTCTTGCCCGCCGGCGCCCGTGTGTTTGGCTACTATTTAAAGAGAACGGAACTGATCAAACTGGTGGTCGAATTCATCAAGGACGAGAAGCGCGCGCTCGACGACCGTCATATCGCTTTCGCGTTTCTCAGAGGGACTCTGCCAGCGCGCACGTTGCTGCTGCACAGTGACCCGAACCTGCTGGTGGATAACGCGGTGTTTATTGGCCCCGACAACCTGTCCAACGGCATTCTGTTCTTTCTGGGTGAAGACCGGCAGGCCATTGTCTTTCCGTCCGGACATGACGCGCGCGGGAAGTTTCTCGAAAACAATGCGCAACTGCAGACGTTGTTGCTCAAGCGCGTTCCGCTTCGGGCACAGCAGCAGGCCCATGTCAGGGACTTCAAATATCGCGGCATGGAAATGCCGCTGTTCGCGACTCGGCCGCACTATCGGGAGCTGGTGTTCCGCACGAGCAACGACATCGGGCGCAGCTTGTATGAGCTGCAGGTCGAGCGCGCACTGGCGGATATCGACACCCTGGTGTCGACCTCGGAGGAGCGCATAACCGACCTGGCGCTCGAGGCCGCAGGGCATGTCCTGCAATGTCTGGCGCTGGCGGCTTCGATGCCCTGGGGCGGCAGCGGTGTGCTGGCCTCGACCTCGGTGAAGGTTCTGGTATCGATGCTGGTGGGCCTCGGTGCGGCGGCGACCGATCTGATCCGTGCGGAAATTGCCGACGACCCGGCCGAAACCGACCGCTTGCGCATCACTGCCGCGATAGGCGTACTGGCCGAGCTCGCGGGCCCGATCGGTGAGCGGCTGATCGGCAAAGCGTTGTCGGCCGCCGCGAAAAAACGCTTGAGCCAGCGCATTCTCAATACTCTGACCCAGGCGAACAGACCCTCACTGTTACGTCGACCGGGCGCAAGTCTGTCGCATCATTTGGCGAGTACGACTGGCAAGGAGATACCGGATCGGGCCAAAGGCGCGGTGGTCGCCGGTCAACTGCAAGAGCTGGCGGGCGGGCCGAGTGTCGCGCAAATGATCGCCGATCAAACCCAGCTCGTGCACCACGCGGGGCCGCAGAAGGGCTTTGTGTATCAAGGCTTCACCTTTCGCGGCGACACCCGTGATCCGTCGATTGTCTTCAAGGAGGGGTTCCGCCAGCGCACGCCCATCACTGACCTCAATCAGGTCAACGGTTTCAAGGGCGGCTACGGCGGCGCGCACGATGCGTTGGCACCGGACGGCGCAGGCATTTCAACGTCGGCATTTTACAAGAAGGATGGTGCTGGAGCCTTTGTCTACGGCGGCGACAAGGGCGGCCACACGTATTTCATCGATGCCCGGCAACTGGAGGGGTTTCATTTGTACGCCAACACCGAGCTGGCATTTCGGCCGAACACCGGGCTCAAGATGCTGCCTCCGCTGGAAATCAACTACGCCGTCGATATCTCGCCAAGGTTGATCCTCGGGGCATACGACAGTGCGGGTAAATTCATCCCCAATCCGCAGGCACTGCGACTGGCGATCCAGGCGAGTCAGGACGGCGTCGGTCACGGATTCGGCCGGGATGTTGCGAAAAAGGCCGGTAGCGGTGCCGATCCATTGATTCCAACGGGTGGCGAGACCTACGGCAACGAGCCAAGGCTCGAAGCCGAATATGGAGGGGCTAAATTCAGCATAGGGTGACTTTAGCCCGCTTCACGGTTACTTCTGAGAGAGAATGCCCTTGACCTTGTCACGCAACTGATCGATCGAGAACGGTTTGCCGATGACGTGCATGTCAGCGGGTACGTCGATGTTTTCGGCGTAACCGCTGGCGAACAACACGGGCAGGGTGGGGCGTAGTTCACGGGCTTTGCCGGCCAGTTCACTACCTTTCATGCCCGGCAGGCCGTAGTCGGTCATCATCAAGTCGATATCGTTGCTCTGATCCCCGAGAATCTTCAGCGCAGACTCGCCGTCGTCCGCCTCCAGCACATTGAACGCCAGCTCCTCCAGCACGTCGACGATGAGCATGCGCACGATGTTGTCGTCTTCTACTACAAGGATGGTGGACGCTGGGGTGGACATATTGGTGCTCTCAAGAAAGGAAATCGGGACGGCGACCGGTCGAAAATGCCGGGCTCTTGCATGAGTAAGTGGCGCATGGCCACAAGTTCCCGATTCGATGGAAAAAAGATTAGCTGCAATCCGCGGCGCAAGGATAACGGTTGGTTGCTCGAGAAGCGCAGCAAAATGTAGGAAATTGCTGCCAAAGCAGTCAGAAACATGGATCCATGCGGCCGTTTTGGGGCAAACTCCCGGGTTTCGACAGTTCGACAAGGCCGCCCCATGTCCACTCCGTCTTCGATTGATGAAACACGGTTTCGCAAACTCCTGACGCGCAACATCGGCTTGCCGCTGGGCGTTGGCGCGCTCAGCGCCGTGTTCTTTGTGTCTCTGATTACTTATCTGCTGTCGGTGATCCAATGGGTGGAACACACCGACCGGGTGATCAATAACGCCAACGAAGCGGTGAAGCTCACCGTTGATCTGGAAACCGGCATGCGCGGTTTCCTGCTCAGCGGCGACGAACACTTCCTCGACCCGTATGAAACCGCCAAGCCGCGGATCAACGTCGCGCTCAATACCCTGCTGGAACTGACCGCCGACAACCCGGTGCAGACCGATCGTCTGCGGCGTCTGCAGGCATTGCAGACCGAGTGGGCCAACTACGCGCAATCGATGATCGATCTGCAGCGCTCCAGCGGTGATTACCGGGGCGCGGTGAAAGCCGGGCGTGGCAAGCGCCTGACCGACGAGATCCGCAAGCAATTCGAAGATGTGATCGATATGGAGCAGCAGTTGCGCACCACGCGCAACGAAGACGTGCGCCGCACCACGATCTGGAGCATCACCCTGTACCTGCTGTTTATCGCCGGGATCAGCGGCTTGCTGGCCTATGTCGGTCGCCGCGATCTGATTCGCCTGTCTGACAGCTACAGCGCCAACCTCGCCGCGCAGCAGGCCAGCGCCGAGCGTCTGGAGCGCCAGGCGTGGATGCGCAGCGGCCAGACCGAACTGGCAGAGCAGGTGCTGGGGCAACTGACGCTGAACCTGCTGGGGCGCAACATTCTGCAGTTCTGCGCGCAATATCTGGGCACCGCCGTGGCGGCGTTGTACGTGCGCGAAGAACACGGCGGCCTCAAGCGTGTGGCGTCCTACGGCTTCTCCCGCGAGCAGGAAGAACTGGATCAGCAGATCTATAGCGGCGAAGGCATCGTTGGTCAGGTTGCCCAGCAGGGGCAACTGATTCGTCTGGACTCGGTGCCGGCCGACTACTTCAAAGTCAGCTCGGGCCTGGGTCAGGGGCTGCCACGCAGCGTGCTGGTGGTGCCGACGACTAATGATGACCAGGTCAACGGCGTGATCGAGTTGGGCTTTTTACGGCCACTCACCGAGCGCGATATCGAATTGCTGGAACTGATTGCCGGCAACATCGGCACCTCGATCGAAGCGGCGCGTTATCGCCAGCGCCTGCAGGAAGTGCTGGCTGAAACCCAGCAGCTCAACGAAGAGTTGCAGGTGCAGCAGGAAGAGCTGAAAACCGCCAACGAAGAACTCGAAGAGCAGTCGCGGATTCTCAAGGAGTCGCAGGCGCATCTGGAAACCCAGCAGGTCGAGCTGGAGCAGACCAACGAGCAATTGGCCGAACAGGCAAAGACCCTGGCCGAGCAACGCGATGCGATGGATCAGAAGAACACCGAGCTCAATCATGCCCAGGTGCAGCTCGAAGAGCGCGCCGAAGAGCTGCAGCGCTCGAGCAAGTACAAGTCCGAATTCCTCGCCAACATGTCCCACGAACTGCGCACGCCGCTGAACAGTTCGCTGATCCTCGCCAAGTTGCTGGCGGAGAACCCGCAGGACAATCTATCGGCCGAACAGGTCAAGTTCGCCGAATCAATCTATTCGGCGGGCAACGATCTGCTGAACCTGATCAACGACATTCTCGACATTTCCAAGGTCGAGGCCGGCAAGCTGGAAGTGATCCCGGAAAACACCAGTGTCGCGCGTCTGGCCGATGGCCTGCGCAGCGTGTTCGAACCGCTGGCAGCGGAGAAGCAACTGTCTTTCAGCGTCGAGTTGCAGGCGGATGCGCCGATCATGCTGTACACCGACCGCCAGCGTTTGGAACAGGTGATCAAAAACCTGCTGTCCAATGCCGTGAAGTTCACCGAACACGGCGCGGTCAGCCTGACCATCGCCAGTCAGCCGAACGAGCGCATTGCGTTCATCGTGCGCGATTCCGGGATCGGTATTGCCGCGGACCAGCAGGAAAGCATCTTCGAAGCATTCCGTCAGGCCGACGGCACGACCAACCGCAAGTACGGCGGCACCGGTCTGGGCCTGTCGATCTCGCGGGATCTGGCGGCATTGCTCGGCGGTTCGATCAGCGTCAGCAGCGCGCCGGGGCAGGGCAGTGTGTTCACTCTGGTGTTGCCGCAGCAATACAGCGAGCCGGGTGACAGCCCCGCGGCCCCGTTGACCTTCACTGCGCCGGCATCGATTCCGGTGCCGGTTGCACTGCCACCGGCAGGCGTATCGCCCATGGCGCCGGTGCACATCCCGCGCTTTGCCGATGACCGTGGCAAGGCACCGTTCGCCACCCGCTGCATTCTGGTGGTGGAAGACGAGCCGAATTTTGCCCACATCCTCTACGACCTCGCCCACGAACTGGGTTACCAGTGTCTGGTGGCCCACGGTGCGGACGAAGGGTATGACCTGGCCCGCGAGTTCGTGCCGGACGCGATCCTGCTCGATATGCGCCTGCCGGACCACTCCGGTCTGACCGTGTTGCAGCGTCTGAAAGAACACGCCGAAACCCGGCACATCCCGGTGCACGTGATCTCGGTTGAAGACCGCGTTGAGGCCGCGATGCACATGGGCGCGATCGGTTATGCGGTCAAGCCGACCACCCGCGAAGAGCTCAAGGACGTGTTCGCCCGCCTCGAAGCCAAGCTGACCCAGAAGGTCAAGCGCGTGCTGCTGGTCGAAGATGACGATCTGCAGCGCGAAAGCATTGCCCGCCTGATCGGCGACGATGACATCGAGATCACCGCCGTCGGTCTGGCGCAGGACGCGCTGGAGAAACTGCGCACGACGATCTACGACTGCATGGTGATCGACCTGAAATTGCCGGACATGCTCGGCAACGATCTGCTCAAGCGCATGTCTACCGAGGACATCTGTTCGTTCCCGCCGGTGATTGTCTACACCGGACGCAACCTGACCCGCGATGAAGAAGCCGAGCTGCGCAAGTATTCGCGCTCGATCATCATCAAGGGCGCACGTTCGCCGGAACGTCTGCTCGATGAAGTGACACTCTTTCTGCACAAAGTCGAATCGCAGTTGTCCCATGAGCGGCAGAAGATGCTCAAGACTGCCCGCAGCCGCGACAAGGTTTTTGAGGGGCGCAAGGTGCTGCTGGTGGACGACGATGTGCGCAACATCTTCGCCCTGACCAGCGCGCTGGAGCATAAGGGCGCAGTCGTGGTCATCGGCCGGAATGGTCGTGAGGCGATTGATAAGTTGAATGAAGTCGAGGACATTGATCTGGTGCTGATGGACGTGATGATGCCGGAAATGGATGGTTTTGAAGCCACCATTGAAATCCGCAAGGACCCGCGCTGGCGCAAGCTGCCGATCATTGCGGTGACGGCCAAGGCCATGAAGGACGATCAGGAGCGCTGCCTGCAGGCGGGCGCCAATGATTACCTGGCCAAGCCCATTGACCTGGATCGCCTGTTCTCGTTGATTCGCGTGTGGTTACCGAAGATGGAACGCATTTAGTGGAAAGCAGTCACTCTTTGGAGCGCAACAGCGAAATCGAATTACGCCTGTTGATCGAGGCTATCTACCTCAAGTACAGCTACGATTTTCGCGATTACTCCGGCGCTTCGATCAAGCGCCGGGTGCAGCACGCCTTGAGCCAGTTCGAATGCGCGACCATTTCGGCCTTGCAGGAGAAAGTCCTGCACGATCCGACCGCGTTCATGCAGTTGCTGCAGTTGTTGACGATCCCGGTCAGCGAGATGTTTCGCGATCCATCGCACTTTCTGGCGATCCGCAAGGAAGTGGTGCCGCTGCTGCGCACCTATCCGTCGCTGAAGATCTGGATCGCCGGGTGCAGCACGGGTGAGGAGGTGTATTCGATGGCGATTCTGCTGCGCGAGGAAGGCCTGCTCGACCGCACGATCATCTACGCCACTGACATCAACCCGCGCTCGCTGGACAAGGCCAAACAGGGGATTTTCTCCATGGAGAACGTCCGCGCCTACACCGCCAATTACCAGCAGGCCGGCGGCCAGCGCTCCTTTGCCGATTACTACACCGCTGCTTACGGCTACGCGATCTTCGACAAGAGCCTGTGCGAGAACGTGACCTTCGCCGACCACAGTCTCGCGACTGATAGCGTGTTCTCCGAAACGCAGCTGATTTCCTGCCGCAACGTACTGATTTACTTCAACAAGAAACTTCAGGACCGTGCCTTCGGTCTGTTTCACGAATCGCTGTGCCACCGTGGCTTTCTGGTGTTGGGCAGCAAGGAAACGCTGGACTTTTCCAACTACTCGAATCAGTTCGAACCGCTGGTCAAACAAGAACGGATCTACCGCAAATTATGAACGATGCCGTTGATTTGCCTCGCGTCGAAGCCATCGTGGTCGGTGCTTCGGCCGGTGGTGTCGAAGCACTGCTGACGCTGCTCGCGCCGCTGCGCAAGGGCTACGTGTTGCCGATCATTGTCGTGTTGCATCTGCCGGAAGAGCGCCGCAGCCTGTTGGCCGAGGTGTTTGAGCGGCGGCTGATGCTGCCGGTGCAGGAGGCGACGGACAAGCAGGACATCGTCCCCGGCACGGTTTACTTCGCTACACCCGGTTATCACCTGTCGGTCGAGCAGGATCGCAGTCTGTCGCTGAGCCTTGAAGACCGCGTGCACCATTCCCGACCGTCGATTGACTACCTGTTCGAATCCGCCGCCGACGCTTACGGCGAAACACTGGCCGCCGTGTTGCTGACCGGCGCCAATCACGATGGCGCTCGCGGCCTGGCGCAAGTCAAGCAGCGCGGCGGACTGACCATCGTTCAAGACCCAGAAGATGCACAGGTCGCCACCATGCCTCAGGCTGCACTGAAGCTTCAGCAGCCCGACCATGTCCTACCCATTCACGGCATCGGCCGTCTGCTTGTCGAGCTGGAACGAATCGCATGCTGAGTAATATCCAGGCCAAATTGCTGATCGTCGACGATCTGCCGGAAAACCTGCTGGCCCTCGAAGCGCTGATCAAGCGCGAGGACCGCACCGTCTACAAGGCGCTGTCGGCGGATGAAGCACTTTCGCTGCTGCTGCAACACGAGTTCGCCATGGCCATCCTCGACGTACAGATGCCGGGTATGAACGGCTTCGAACTCGCCGAGTTGATGCGCGGCACCGAGAAAACCAAGAACATTCCGATCATTTTCGTCAGCGCCGCCGGCCGCGAATTGAACTACGCGTTCAAGGGCTATGAAAGTGGTGCGGTGGACTTCCTGCATAAGCCGCTGGATATCCACGCGGTGAAGAGCAAGGTCAACGTATTCGTCGACCTGTACCGTCAGAGCAAGGCCATGAAGCAACAGGTCGAAGCCCTTGAGCAGGCGCGCCGCGAGCAGGAAGCGCTGCTGCAGCAACTGCAGAGCACGCAACTGGAGCTGGAGCAGGCGGTGCGGATGCGCGATGACTTCATGTCAATCGTCGCCCACGAAGTGCGCACGCCGCTCAATGGCCTGATACTCGAGACCCAATTGCGCAAGATGCATCTGGCACGGGACAACGCCGCTGCGTTTACCCTCGACAAAATGCACGCGATGGTCGATCGCGACGAGCGGCAGATCAAAAGCCTGATCCGGCTGATCGAAGACATGCTCGACGTTTCGCGCATCCGCACCGGCAAGCTGTCGATCCGGCCGAATCGTTTCGATTTGTCGCAACTGGTGGGCAACCTGCTGCAGAATTTCGCGCAGCAGATGGAGGCCGCCGAGACTGAAGTCAGCTTCACCGCGCCGGAGCCGGTGGTGGGTCATTGGGACGAGTTCCGTATCGAACAGGTGGTGTCCAACCTGCTGACCAATGCCTTGCGCTACGGTGGCCGCAGTCCGATTCAGGTGCGCGTGTACCGTGTGGGCGACGAGGCGCGGGTCGAGGTTCAGGACCATGGCATCGGTATCAGTGAAGAGAACCAGAAACGTATTTTCCAACAGTTCGAACGGGTTTCCGCCAAGACGGTAGTGGCTGGTCTCGGGCTGGGTCTGTTCATTTCCGAGCAGATCGTCGCCGCCCATGGCGGCTCCATCGCCGTCGAGAGTCAAATCAACGAAGGCGCCCTGTTTCGCGTTTGTCTGCCAATCCAGGAAAACGGCACATCCGACGCAACCTCTGAGTGACCGCACGGTCGTATCAGCAGCTATTGACCGAACAAAGGCTTCCCATGAGCGTAGATGCACAAGATGTAGTACTCGTCGTCGAGGACGAACCGGTTATCTTGATGGTGCTGACAGATTATCTGTCGGGGCAGGGGTATCGCGTGTTGCAGGCCGAAAACGGCGAGCAGGCGTTCGAGATTCTCGCGAGCAAGCCGCATCTGGACATGTTGATCACCGACTTCCGCCTGCCGGGCGGAATCTCCGGCGTGCAGATCGCCGAGCCGGCAGTAAAACTGCGCCCGGATCTGAAAGTGATCTTCATCAGCGGCTACCCGCAGGAAATCCGTGAGACCGGCAGCCCGATCACGCGCAAGGCGCCGATCCTGGAAAAACCGTTCGATCTGGATGTGCTGCAGGAAAAGATTCAGGAACTGCTGGCCTGATCTGAATACACCGAAACGCCCCTGTAGGAGCTGCCGCAGGCTGCGATCTCTTGATCCTGAAAACAAGATCAAAAGATCGCAGCCTGCGGCAGCTCCTACAGTCGTTTTTGGGGGTCAGTTCTTGATCATCTCGCGAACCTTGGCGGTCAGCAGATCGAAGGTGAACGGTTTGGTGATCATCTGCATCCCCGAGTCGAGGAAGCCACCGCGCACGGCAGCGTGCTCGGCATAACCGGTGATGAACAACACCTTCAACCCGGGCCGGTACTGCCGGCCGATTTCCGCCAGTTGCCGACCATTCATGCCCGGCAGGCCGACGTCACTGATCAGCAGATCGATGCGCTGCGCCGAGTTGAGGATCGGCACGGCGCCGTCGGCATCGCCGGCTTCGACAAACGCATAACCCAATTCACTGAGCACCGCGCTGACCAGCACGCGCACGGCAGGGTCGTCTTCGACGATCAACACGGTTTCGCCATCCAACGCCTCCGGGGCCTGCTGAACAGCGGACACCGGATGCTCCACCTCTTCGCCGCGAAAGCGTGGCAGGTACAGTTTGACCGTGGTGCCCTGATCGATTTCGCTTTCAATCGTGACGTGACCACGGGACTGTTTGCTGAAGCCGTAAATCATCGACAGACCCAACCCCGTACCCTGACCGATGGGCTTGGTGGTGAAAAACGGATCGAACGCGCGGTTGATCACGCTCTGCGGCATGCCGCTGCCATTGTCGGTGACGCTGAGCATCACGTAATCGCCAGGCTCGAGATTCGGGTAGGCCTCGGTGAATTCCCGTTCAAGCACCTGGTTGCTGGTCTCGACCACCAGTTTGCCGCCTTCGGGCATCGCGTCGCGGGCGTTGAGCACCAGATTGAGCAGGGCGCTTTCCAGTTGATTGGGGTCGGCTTCGGCGATCCACAGCTGGTCGTTGAGGCGCATGTCCAACTGAATGCTTTCGTTGAGGCTGCGTTGCAGCAGCTCGCCCATCGACAGCACCAGTGTGTTCATCTGTACGGCTTTGGAGTCCAGCGATTGCCGGCGCGAGAACGCCAGCAAGCGGTGAGTCAGTCCGGCAGCGCGGTTGGCTGAAGTCACGCCAAGATCGATCAGGCTGTCGAGGTCTTCGGTGCGCCCGCGAGCCAGCCGTCGACGTAGCAGCTCGAGACTGCCGATGATCCCGGTGAGCATGTTGTTGAAGTCGTGGGCGATGCCGCCTGTGAGCTGGCCGACCGCTTCCATTTTCTGCGACTGGCGCAAGGCTTCTTCGTTGTGGCGAAGTTGCGCGGTGCGCTCCTCGACCTGTTGCTCAAGGGTTTCCAGGGTCGATTGCAGGCGCCGTTCGCTTTCACTCAAATCGATCAGGCGATCGCGGGCGTCGTACTGTCGTCGTCGTCCGCGCAGGGCGGTGGAGACCAGGCTGACCAGGGTCGCCGGATGGAACGGGCGCTCCAGGAACGTGACGTTGCCCAGCAGTTTGCTCAGGCGTGAGGAGGGGCCTGGTTCCGGGCCTCCGTGGTGGGTCAGCAAGACGATCGGCAGATCCGACCAGGCCGGTTGCTGTTCGAGAAAATTCAGCAGCGTTTCCAGTTCGGGGCCGCGCAGGGCTTCGGTGGCAATCAGCAGCAGTCCGGCGCCGGGTTCCAGTTGCGCACACAGTGCACCCAGATCTGGCGTGATGACCCCACCAAACCCTGCCTCATTGAGGATCATCAGCGCCACCTGGCTGTCACGACCCATGGGCGCCAGAATCAGCGCCCGTTCCGCCAGCGTTACGGTAACCGTCACAAGGTTTCTTCCCGCAACAGCGGATTGCTCGCGCCGAGGTAAGTCGGCACGCCGCGCAACACACCCTGGAAGGCCTCCAGCGGTTCACCGATGGTCATGCCGTGCGTGGAAATACGATATTCACGGATGGTCGATTCGTGGCTGCCGGTACGTTTCTTGATGATCGAAATCGCCCGGCGGACCTTGCCGATGGCTTCGAAGTAGCGGAGCAGGATCACCGTGTCGGCCAGGTAAGTGATGTCCACTGGCGCCTGCATGTCGCCGACCAGACCGTGCTGGGCCACGGTCATGAAGGTCGCTGCGCCTTTGCGGTTGAGGTACAGCAGCAGCTCGTGCATGTGCAGCACCAGTGCGTTCTCTTCCGGCATCGCCGCTTGGTAACCGTTGATGCTGTCGATCACCACGGTCTTGATGTTGCCTTCGTCAACGCAGCGACGTACCCGGTGGGAGAACTCGCCGGGGGACAGTTCGGCAGCATCCACTTGTTCGATCAGCAGGTTGCCGGTGGCTTGCAGCGCCTTGAGGTCGATGCCGATGTTGTTCATACGCTCAAACAGCAGACCCAGTTCTTCATCGAAGATGAACAGGGCGGCTTTCTCGCCGCGAGACACGGCGGAGGCGGCGAAGATCATCGAGATCAGCGATTTGCCGGTACCGGCCGGGCCAAGGATCAGCGTACTGGAGCCGGTTTCGACCCCGCCGCCGAGCAAGGCGTCCATTTCCTGGATGCCGCTGCTCAGTTGCAGGCGTGGGTAGTCGCTGCGGTGTTCGGCGGCGACCAGGCGTGGGAACACATGCACGCCGTCGCCCATGATGGTGAAGTCGTGGTAACCGCCACGGTACTTCTGGCCGCGATACTTGACGATGCGCACGCGTCGGCGCTCGGCGCCGTAATTGGGGGTCAGTTCTTCGAGGCGGATCACCCCGTGGGCGACGCTGTGCACGGTCTTGTCGAGGGATTCGGTGGTCAGGTCGTCAAGCAGCAGGACAGTGGCGTCGTAGCGCACAAAGTAGTGCTTGATCGCCAGAATCTGTCGGCGGTAACGCAGCGAACTCTGCGCCAGCAGGCGGATTTCGGAGAGGCTGTCGAGTACCACGCGAGTCGGCTTGAAACGCTCGACCACTTCGAAAATCTGCTTGGTGGCTTCGCCCAGTTCCAGGTCGGAGGAGTACAGCAGGCTTTGCTGATGCTCGGCATTGAGCAGGCTTTCGGGTGGCGTCAGCTCGAAGATCTCGATGTTCTCGTTGAGCTCCCAACCGTGAGACAGCGCGCCCTGGCGCAGTTCACGTTCGGTTTCCGACAGCGTGATGTACAGACAACGTTCGCCGGCACGGGCGCCCGCCATCAAGAAATGCAACGCGACGGTGGTTTTGCCTGTACCGGGTTCACCTTCGAGCAAAAACACATGCCCTCGGGACAAACCGCCGGCCAGGATGTCATCCAGGCCGACGATGCCGGTGGCGGCTTTTGCACTGATCAACTCGTTGGACGTAGACAAAGAATGCCCTCTCATGACTAGGGGAATCGAGGCAGCAGGCTGTATCAGCCGTTGTGCTCTACCTGATTACTTGACCGCTGCCAGTCATGACGGTTCCGAGGTTTCGATATCAAAATGTCATTGAATTAACGAGTAAAGGCTCAAAGTCCTTGCTGCAAGGCCGGGTCGTCAGGGTTCATCTGCTCCAGTTGTGCCAGCAGGATCTGCACGTTCTGCAACTGCCCGCTTTCCTTCCAGTAATTGATCAGCAGCACCCGGGCCTTGCGGTCGGCGGGGTGGCGCTGCACGACTTCCTGCAACTGTTTTTGCGCCGCTTCCAGCTCTTCGGCGGCGTGCAGGGTGGTGGCGAGGTCGTAGCGGTAGTCCTTGTTGTCGGGCTCGAGTTCCACCGCTTTGGACAAACCGAGCAGGGCGAACTCACGTTGGTCGTGGTGCAGCAGCCACAGCCCCAACGCGTGTTGCAGGTAGGCGGAATCCGGTTGGGCCTGCAGCTGTCTGGCCAGCAACTGGCGGGCGGCGTCGCTTTGGCCCTGACGGTCGAGGACATCGATTTGCATGACCAGCGCCGGAAGGTTATCCGGTTCCAGGCGCAGGGTATTGTCGAGCGCTTGCTGCGCTTGTTTGAGTTCGGCGTTGTGCAGATACAGGCGCGCCAGTTGCGCATAGGTGGCGGCGTTTTCCGGTTGCTCCTTGAGCACTTGCTCCCAGCCATCGATCGCTTGCTGCAACGGCGCGAAATACAGACCCAGTTCATCCGGCGTCAGGCCCAGCAAGGCGTTGATCGCAGCGAACCGCACACTTTGGTCTTCATCGTCGAGCATTGGCCCGAGCAACAGACTGCGCTGCCCGCCGGGCACCAGTCCCACCACACTTTGAATCGCCGCCAGTCGCACTTCGGGCGCGTCGTTTTGCAGATGGGCGTCGGCCAGTTTCAGCGCTTGCGGGCTTGGATAGTTGGGCAGCTCCGCCAGCAGCCAGGCACTGCGTTTGGGCGACAGATCCGGGCGTCCCAACTGTTGATACAACTGCCGCGCTGCACCCGGCTGCCCCGAACGGGCCGCCGTGAGGGCTTCGCTGTAGCCGCGCTTGATCGCTTCTGGCACCACCGGCGTGGTGCTGCGCAGCGATAACCAGGCGATGACGATAACCAGCACAAGGCCAAGGCTGATGAACAGGTAGCGGCGGGACTGAGGCATGCAGGATTCCGTGAACGGGCGTTCTTTGGCAGAGGGGGCAAGCTTCGGTCAGCATGGCCGTTGAGTCAAATTCCCACACCGATCAATTGTGAGAACAGGCACAAAAAAGCCCCGCGACCGAATGATACGCGGGGCAAAAAATTGGTTGGTTGCGGCCAACCAAAGGAGCTCTGTAGAAATGCTTACTTGCTGGCGACGGTTTCCGGCTGCCAGCCACCACCCAGGGCCTTGTAGATCGCGACGATGCCGCGATACAGATCGACTTCAGCCTGGGCCTGGCTGTCTTCGGCATTCAGACGTTCCCGCTGAGCGTCGAGCAGCACGAGGAAGTCGGTAGTGCCTTCGCGGTAGCGGATCTCCGCCAGATCGGCTGCCTTGCGGCTCGATTCACTCTGGCGGATCAGCGAGATCAGCCGTTGCTGACGCTTGCCGTAATCGCTGAAGGCGTTTTCCGATTCTTCCAGCGCCAGCAGCACTTGTTGCTCGTAGGTCGCGAGCGCGCCTTCGGCATCGGCATCGGCGCCGCGCAGACGGGCGCGCACGCTGCCTAGGTCGAACGCTGCCCAAGTGATGCTCGGGCCGAGTGCCCAGGCGTTGGCCGCCGAGGAACCGATCTGCGAACCACGCCCGGCCGTCCAGCCAAGGAACCCGCTGAGGCTGACCCGTGGGAACAGATCAGCTTTCGCCACGCCGATTCGCGCGGTGGCCGAGGCCAGTTTGCGTTCGGCGCTGAGGATGTCCGGACGGCGTTGCAGCAGCTCACCCGGATCGCCGATCGGCAAGGCCTTGGCAATCGCCGGCAATTCTTTCGGGCTCAGATCCACGGTCAGTTTGTCCGGACGCTCACCCAAGAGGGTAGCGATACGGTTTTTCTGCCGAACCTGTTCCGCCTGCAGTTGCGGCACGCTGGCTTCGACCGAGGCCAGACGCGCATCGGCACGTTCGACGTCGAGCTGATCGCCAACGCCGGCGTCACGCAGGCTGATGGTGATCTTGCGTGACTCCTGCTGGTTTTCCAGGTTGGCCACGGCGATTTTCTCGCGCAGTTGCGCACCGCGCAGCTGACCGTAGGCATCCACCAGTTCGGCAATCATGGTGACTTGCAGTTGGTACAGATCGGCTTCCGCTGCCTGCTGGTCGGCGTCGCTGGCTTCCAGATTGCGCTGGATGCGCCCGAACAGGTCGATTTCCCAGGCCATGTCCAGCCCCAGATCGTAGCGTTCGCTGTTGACCCGTTTGGTGGTCTGGCCGGGGATTTGCCCCTTGGCCAGATCACTGCTCGCGCGGCTGGTGATGGTCGGCATCGCATCGTTGCTGACGTCGTCGCGGATCGCCCGGGCGGCTTTCCAGCGGGCGAACGCCACGCGCAGTTGACGGTTGCCTTGCAGCGATTGAGTCACCAACTGGTTGAGGGTCGGATCGTCGAATTGCTGCCACCAGATGCCTTCGAACTTCGAACGGTCAAAGTTCTTCTGACCGGCAGCGCCGTCGGTGGCGGTCGTGATGTTGGCCGCCTCCGTCGCCGGGGTCTTGTAGTCAGGGCCGACGGCGCAGGCGCTCAACGCCAGCACCAGCAGACTCGGCAGGAAGACTTTCAGACTCATTATTGCGCCTCCAGTGGCTTTTGCAGAGCGTGTGCCTTGGCCGCTTTGCGGGCTTCGCCACGCTCGACGAAATTACGGATCAATACGTAGAACACTGGCGTCAGCAACAGACCGAAGAAGGTCACCCCGAGCATCCCGGAGAACACCGCCACACCCATGGCATGACGCATCTCGGCACCGGCACCGCTGGAGAACACCAGAGGCACCACACCCATGATGAACGCGAAGGAGGTCATCAGGATCGGCCGCAGACGCAGACGGCAGGCTTCCAGAACCGCCGCCAGCGGATCGAGACCTTCCAGCTGTTTGTCCTTGGCGAACTCGACGATCAGAATCGCGTTCTTGCACGCAAGCCCCACCAGTACGATCAAGCCGATCTGGGTGAAGATGTTGTTGTCGCTGCCAGAGATGATCACACCAGTGATGGCCGACAGCAGGGTCATCGGTACGATCAGGATCACCGCCAGTGGCAGGCTCCAGCTTTCGTACTGAGCGGCGAGTACCAGGAACGCCAGCAGGACGCAGAGCGGGAACACGAACAGCGCGGTGTTGCCGGACAGAATCTGCTGGTAGGTCAGGTCGGTCCACTCGTAGGTCATGCCGTTCGGCAGTTCATCCTTGAGCAGTTTCTCGATGGCTTTTTCCGCTTGACCGGAGCTGTAGCCGGGGGCTGCCGCACCGTTGATTTCCGCGGTGATGAAGCCGTTATAGTGCATCACGCGATCCGGGCCCGAGGTGTCGCTGACCTTGATGAAGGTCGCCAGCGGGATCATTTCGCCTTTGTTGTTGCGCACTTTCAGCTGACCGATCTGGTCGGATTCGAGACGGAACTGCTGTTCAGCCTGAACGTTGACCTGATAGGTGCGCCCGAAGCGGTTGAAGTCGTTGGCATACAGCGAACCCAGGTAGATCTGCAGGGTATCGAAGATGTCGCTGACGGCCACGCCGTGGGTCTTGGCTTTTTCGCGGTCGATGGCAGCGTCGACCTGCGGCACGTTCACCGTGTAGCTGGTGAACAGCCCGGCCAGTTCAGGCACGTTGTGGCTCTTGGCGATGATGTTCATGGTTTCCTTGTACAGCTCGTCGTAGCCCAGGTTGCCCCGGTCTTCGATTTGCAGGCGGAAACCACCAATGGTGCCCAGGCCTTGTACCGGCGGTGGCGGGAAGATCGCCATGTACGCTTCCTGAATGTTCGCGTACTGACCGTTCAAGGCTCCGGCGATTGCTCCGGCGGACATGCTTGGGTCTTTACGTTCGTCGAACGGTTTCAGGGTCACGAACACGATGCCGGCGTTCGGACTGTTGGTGAAGCCGTTGATCGACAGACCGGGGAACGCTACGGCGCTTTCCACGCCTGGCTGTTTCAGCGCCAGGTCTGACATGCGCTTGATCACGTCTTCGGTGCGATCCAGGCTCGCGGCGTCCGGCAGTTGCGCGAAAGCCACCAGGTATTGCTTGTCCTGGCCGGGGACGAAACCGGTCGGGGTGTTGGCAAAACCGAAGAAGGTCAGCACCATCAGGCCTGCGTACAGCAGCAGGGCGATACCGCTGCTGCGGATAACCCGGCGCACGGTGCCGACATAACCATGGCTGGCGCGGTCGAAGAAGCGGTTGAACGGACGGAACAGCCAGCCACCGAAGATCTTGTCGAGCACTTTGGAGAAGCGGTCTTTCGGCGCGTCATGCCCTTTGAGCAATACGGCAGCCAGTGCCGGCGACAGGGTCAGCGAGTTGAACGCAGAGATCACGGTCGAGATCGCAATGGTCAACGCAAACTGCTTGTAGAACTGCCCGGTGAGGCCGGAGATGAACGCGGCCGGTACGAACACCGCACACAACACCAGCGCCGTGGCGATGATCGGGCCGGTCACTTCACGCATCGCCCGCTTGGTCGCTTCGACCGGGGTCAGTCCCAGTTCGATGTTGCGCTCGACGTTCTCCACCACCACGATGGCGTCGTCCACCACGATCCCGATCGCCAGTACCAGACCGAACAGCGACAGGGCGTTGAGCGAGAAACCGAACAGGTGCATCACCGCAAACGTACCGATCAACGATACCGGCACCGCCACCAACGGAATGATCGAGGCGCGCCAGGTCTGCAGGAACAGGATCACCACCAGCACCACAAGGATCAGTGCTTCGAAGAGGGTGTGAACCACTGCTTCGATCGAGCCGCGCACGAAGATCGTCGGGTCATAGACGATGCTGTAGTCCATGCCTTGCGGGAAGCTTTTCTTCAGCTCTTCCATCTTGCCGCGAACTTCGTTCGAGATCTCGATGGCGTTCGAGCCTGGACGCTGGAAGATCGGGATCGCTACAGCAGGCTGGTTGTTCAGCAACGAACGCAGGGCGTACTGGCTGGAACCCAGCTCGACGCGAGCGATGTCCTTGAGACGAGTGATTTCACCGTTGTCGCCTGCGCGAATGATGATGTTCTCGAACTCTTCTTCGGAGACCAGACGGCCCTGCGTGTTGACCGACAGCTGGAAGCTTTGGGCATTCGGGGCAGGGGGCGCGCCGAGCTGACCGGCAGCCACTTGACGGTTCTGCTCACGAATCGCCGTCACCACATCAGTGGCGGTCAGATTGCGCGAAGCGGTCTTGTTCGGATCCAGCCAGACCCGCAGCGAGTAGTCGCCCATGCCGAACAGTTGCACGTCACCGACACCGCCCAGGCGAGCCAGCTCATCCTTGATGTTGAGGATCGCGTAGTTGGACAGGTAGAGCATGTCGTAGCGTTTGTCCGGCGAGGTCAAGTGCACAACCATGGTCAGGTCGGGCGAGGCCTTGTCGACGGTGATACCGATGCGCGTCACTTCCTCGGGAAGTTTCGGTTCGGTACGGGTCACCCGGTTTTGCACCTGCACCTGCGCGTTGTCCAGGTCGGTGCCCAGGGCGAAGGTGATGGTCAGGGTGATCTTGCCGTCAGCGGTGGACTGCGAGGACATGTACAGCATGTTCTCGACGCCGGTGATGGCTTGCTCCAGCGGAGCGGCCACGGTTTCACCGATGACTTTGGGGTTGGCGCCCGGGAAGTTGGCACGCACCACCACGGTGGGCGGCACGACTTCCGGGTATTCGCTGATCGGTAGCTGGAACAGCGAGATCGCACCGGCGATCAGGATCAACAGCGAGAGCACCGCTGCGAAGATCGGCCGTGAAATGAAGAATTGGGAAAAATTCATCGGAGTTGTCGTCCCTTAACCGCGTGGGGTCGCAGCGGCGAGCTTCACAGCCGTACCCTGTGCACCTTTGGCGGGTGCGACTTTGGGCAGGTTGCTGGCTTCCAGCGCTTGTCGTTGTTGAGCCAGAGCGGCAATGGTCTGCTCGCTGGCCATCGGGATCACTTCAGGGGTAACCGGCGAACCCGGACGTACCCGCTGCAAGCCCTTGACGATGATCGTGTCGTCCTTGTTCAGGCCGCTGCGCACGATGCGCAGGCCTTCGATCTTCGGCCCGAGTTCGACGGGACGGTAGGCGGTCTTGTTGTCCGCATCCATCACCAGCACGAACTTCTTGCCCAGATCGGTGCCGACCGCTTCGTCGTTGATCAGCATGGCGTTGTAGGTGCCGCTGCCGACCAGTTTCAGCCGTGCGTACAGGCCTGGGGTGTAGGTGCCGTCGCTGTTGTCGAACACCGCACGGCCACGGATGGTGCCGGTTTTCGGGTTGACCTGGTTGTCGACGAAGTTCATTTGACCGAGGTGCGGGTTGCCGTCTTCGTTGGACAGGCCCATGTACACCGGAGTGGTCGCGCCGCGCTGACCGTTACGGGCGAGTTGGGTGTATTTGAGGAACACACGCTCGTCGGCGTCGAAGTAGGCGTAGACCTTGTCGGTGGAGACCACGCTGGTCAGCGGGGTGGTGTCGGCGGTCACCAGGTTGCCCGCAGTGATTTCGGCACGGCTGACGCGACCGCTGATTGGCGCGGTAACGCGGGTGAAGCTCAGGTTCAGCTTGGCCAGATCCAGCTGCGCTTGCAGTGCGCCAACGGCGGCGCGGGCTTCCTGTGCAGCACTGGTGCGCGAGTCGGCCAGTTCCGCGGAGATCGCGTTGCTGGCACGCAGACGTTCGCCACGACCGGCTTCGTTTTCACTGCGGGTGGCGTTGGCGCGGGATTGGGCAACCAGAGCTTCGAGGCGGCGCACCTCAGCCTGGAAAGGACGCGGGTCGATCTGGAACAGCAGGTCGCCTTTCTTGACCAGCGCGCCTTCGGTGAAGGCGACCTCGTCGATCTGGCCAGAGACCCGGGGACGGATTTCAACGGTTTCCGGCGCTTCGAGGCGCCCGGTGAATTCGTCCCACTCGTTGACCGGTTGTTCCAGCACCTTCGCCACGCTGACTTTGGCAGCGGGCAGGGTGGCGGCAGTCTCCGGAGTCTTGCCGCAAGCGCTCATCACCAGCACGGCCAACAGGGCCAAGGGGAAGCGCAAATGTTTGAGTGACTGTTCCATGGAATCATCCGCCAATGTATTGAAGATGGGCGGATGATGCTCGGCGGGGGTGTGATGGCACGAATCGAATGAAGCAAAGGTAACTATCATTCGGAATGATATAAGACCGATTCGAGCCCTCTAGCATGCACCTTTCGTTAGGGGGCTATCAATCTGTTTGATGACAAATCTATGTTGCGCCGCGAGTAAAAATCCAGCGGCGTTTCAGATTCATGTCGTACAAACAAAAAGACGGCCATGAAGGCCGTCTCGTTCAACGTGCTGCGGGGTGATTCAGTTGTTGCCTTTGCGGTTCGGCCCGAAACGGTTTGGCCCCGGCTGGCTGTCTTGCACCAGGAACACCAGGTTGACGATCGGCAGCAGCAACCACCAGCCGCTACGGTCGGTGTCGTGCATGCGGCGCGCACCGGCGGCAATGCTCGGCAGGAACATCGCCAGACTGTACAGGTTGTAGAGCACGCCCTTGGTGTTGAGCATTGCATCGAGAACGCCCATGACAATGCAGATACCCAGGTTGATCAGCACGAACATCCAGTATTCGCGGCGAGTGGCGCGGCCTTTGAATTCGGCGTAATTCTTCAGCGCTTCCACGTAAGGGTTGCCCGTGGTGATCGCGGGACCGCTTGCATAGGACTGTTGAGTGGCCTGAGGTGCACCGCACTGTGGGCAGGCCACAGCCAGACTACTAATCTCCTTGGCGCAACCACGGCAGAAAACCAAGCTCATATTTTTTCCCTAAAATTATTCAATCGATAGACAGGACAAAACGAACGCGGCAAGGCCTGACAAAACAATGCCGGCAATCGCGATGTTTCTTCCTGGGTGTTTTTGGTTGATACAGACGATGCCGCAAGTGAGGCCCGCAAGGCTGAGAATGCCCACACCGACAATCGCATCCCTGTCCCATTCGGAATCATCAAACAGGGTAAGTGCGCTGATAATTCCGAGGATCAACGAAACGATGGCCAGCCAGGGTATTGCAGCTTGCGTTTGCGGCACGCAGGCCTGTTGGGCAGCCCCGCATTGGGGGCAGGTGAGCGCCGTTTCGTGTAGCTCCTTGGCGCAAGCACGACAATAGACCATTGCCATCGTTTTCCTTAACTGAGTGCGAATGCCCGACCCTCCATCGGTCGGGGCGGCGGTAAGTTAATAGTTATTGCAAGATTTGTCATGCAGCGTTTGTATAAACAGCCTCTCAATGTTTAATCCGAGAGAAAGTAAGCGGGTATTACCATTGGCTGTTCATTTTGAGATCCCTGAAGTTTTCTGGCGCTTTTTGAGGTGTACTTTCGCAGATAGCGTCAAGATGTCAGGGTTATTGATATTCCCTATGATTGAGCTGTTGAATTTCAATTTTGCCGGCTCGAACGGTCTGCATAGACTGCCTGACAGCGGATGTCTGCTCGATTGACAGTCGCGCGGCAGATTTGCGCAAATACAAGCCGCCGTCGTTCATGCAAGCATTGCCGGGCAGATCCAGTCAGTGGGGGATTGGCTGTGAAAATGAACGCCGGGTACCTGCTGATCTCTATCGTCCAGAAAAAAAAGAATGGTGTGGCAGGCATACATTGCGTTCGCGACGTCGATTCTCCTTTCAGTGTTTTGCGTTGAGGAAGGTGCGGCGTTCTGTATTCCTCGAGCCCGACAGAAGTGATCATCATGAGGGAACAAGATGACCGGGGGTTTTTCGAATAATCACTCTACGCATTGGGAACATGAAGTTCTCGACAGTGCAGGGACGCTGCAAGCTTTCATAAATAAGGCTGCGCCATTGAAGGTCGATATGGTGCTGGAAGGCGAAACCGGCACCGGCAAGGACACGCTGGCCCGACGTATTCATCAATTGTCCTGTCGCGAGGGACCGCTGATTGCACTCAACTGTGCAGCGGTGCCCGAACAACTGGCCGAGAGTGAATTGTTCGGGGTCATGGCCGGCGCCTATACCGGCGCGTCAAAGTCCCGGGCGGGCTACATCGAAGCCTCCAACCACGGCACGCTGTATCTCGACGAAATCGATAGCATGCCGTTGCTGCTCCAGGCCAAGTTGCTGCGTGTGCTGGAGATGCGCGGTATCGAGCGCCTGGGCTCGACGCGCTTTGTGCCGCTGGACCTGCGGGTAATCGTCGCCACCCAGACCCCCCTGGAAAAACTGGTGGAAGAGGGAAAGTTTCGCCGCGACCTGTTTTTTCGCCTCAATGTGATCAAGATCCAGCTCCCCACCTTGCGCTCGAGCCTGCAACACATCCAGCCGTTGTTTCAGCGCTTCGTCAATGAAGCCGCCGTGCGTCACCATCAACCGATTCCGCAACCCGACCCCGACCTGCTCAAGCGTCTGCTCAGCCATCGCTGGCCGGGCAACATCCGAGAACTCAAATGCGCTGCCGAGCGTTTCGTGCTGGGCATGCCTGCGTTGCAGATGGATGCACCTTTCGGTGATTGCCAGTCCGGCGTGCCGCTCAAAAGCCATTTGCGCCTGTTCGAGAAAACCCTGATTCAGGATTGCCTCAGCCGTCACGACAAGTGCATTGACGCGGTGATCAGCGAACTGGGGATCCCCCGACGCACCCTTTACCACCGTATGAAAAGCCTGAGCATCGATTCCCCCGAGCTCTGATCTCGGGTTTGTGCGCATCGATTTGCCGACCTCATGGAACCGCTTCCGAGAATCGACCACTCACTGTTCGAACACCATTGGGGTGTTCAAACAACCTTCGATTATCAGGAGTAACACTATGGCCGGTACCGCATCCCTTGGCGCTTCGATGGCTGCCATGACGCAGATGGACGCCACTGCTGCAGCAACCACCACCATGAACGCCCAGGCTCAGTCCAACAAGATGATGACCGATACCGTCAACGGTATCGCCAGCGCCTATCAGGACTCTGCCACCAAAGCGCAGAACGCTGCCCAGCAGACCGGCAAGGCGATCAACTACTAAGTGGTCGTGGGCCCTCTCGACTCCGGTCGAGAGGGCCATGACTTGCGCAGTCAAGCAGGAGCACATCTATGTTTTCCACTTCGATAAGCATGCCCCAGACCACCTCGTTCCAGGGCGGTTTCAATACCTCCGGCCTGGGCAATCTGCAGAGCAACTCCGACAGCGGCGCCGGGCAGATCGCCTCGTTGCTGGGCGAGGCACTGTTCGAGAAAAACGGCAGCGGCGCGAACATCCGTGATGCGAAAAACCCGCTGCTGGGGATGATCGCCGACTACATGGACAAGAACCCGGACAAATTCGGCAAACCCGACGATGCCAGCGGCAAGGTTCGCAGCTGGCGTGATGAGCTGAGTGAGGACAACTACCTCAACAAAGAGGAGAAGCAGGCCTTCACCCAAGGTCTGGAAGGTCTGATCAAGGACATTCTCGGCGGCGGCACCCAGAACGGCGGCAACGTCGGTGGCAGCAATGGCGGCTGGAATCCGGGCGCCGGCAATACCGGCAACAGTCAGGGCAGTGGCGGTATCCAGGACTTGCTGTCGTCGTTGCTGGGCAATCTGGGCGAAGAAAAACTCGACAACCTGCTCAAGCCAACCGGCAACCCCGTGCGTGACGCGAAGGGCGAAATGGCTTTCTCCAACGACGACAAGGACGTGCTCAAGGAAGTCGCGCGTTTCATGGACATGCACCCGGAAGAGTTCGGCAAACCGGACGGCAAATCCAAGGACTGGATGGGCGAGTTGTCCGAGGGCGATCTGTTCATGTCCAAGGGCGAGAGCAAGCAGTTCCAGAAAGCCATCGACATGATCAAGGGTGAGGTCAAGGGCAGTGCCCAAGGCAATTCACTGGGTGGACTGTTCCCCAATGCCGAGCAGAACTTCCTTAACGGCGGTGCCGGTAACACCCTGAAAACCGACGCCAGCATCGCGGCCGGCAACGTCTTGTCGGTGCTGGTACAGCAAAGCTCCACCAGCTATCGCGGCTGATTGTAAACCTTCGTCCCGGCAGGAGAGCATGAATGGCGATTACAGGGGTAACAGCTAACCACTCGGGTCTATCCGTTACCGAAGGGCTGCCGCTCAGGCCGCCTGCCGAGGCGGACATTGCCTGGTTTAACTCACAGATGCAGCAGGCCGCTGCCCGGCCACCGCGCGAGGAGGCGGCAGATTCGCCGATCGCCCGGGCTTCTACGGCCCTGCAAAAGGATGCCGACAAGGCCGATCGAGACTTGCAGCGAGCATCGCGCTCCACCGATCCGCAGCAGGCGTTGCAGGCCAACCGGTCCTTGTCCTCGTTTTATCTGGAGAGCCTGCTCAGCGCCAAACTGGTGAGCAAGGCTGCTCAGAGCGTAGAAAAACTCACCAGTCTTCAATAAGGCCAGACCATGCATTTCAAGGCATTCAGGCGGCTTGTGCCGGCGCTGATGATCCTGCTGCTGTGCGGTTGTGGCGAGCGTATGGAGCTGCATCGCGACCTCTCCGAACAGGACGCCAACGAAGTGCTGGCGGAACTGGCCGGCAAGCACATCGATGCGCAGAAGCGGCTGGACAAGAACGGCGTCGCGGTGCTGGTGGCGACCCGTGACATTTCCCGGGCGGTGCGGGCGCTCGAAGCCGTGGGGTTGCCGCGCCGCTCGCGCTCCAGCCTGGGTGAAGTGTTTCGCAAGGAAGGGGTGATTTCCTCGCCGCTGGAAGAGCGCGCGCGGTACCTCTATGCCTTGTCCCAGGAGCTGGAGCAGACCCTGTCGCAGATCGACGGTGTGGTGGTGGCCCGGGTTCACGTGGTGCTGCCGGAACGGGTGGCGCCGGGCGAACCGGTGCAACCGGCGTCGGCAGCGGTGTTCATCAAACACCGCGCGGAACTCGACCCGGACAGTGTACTGCCACGCATCCGGCGCATGGTTGCCAGCAGCATTCCGGGAATCAGCGGCGCCGATGACAAGAAACTCGCGGTGATCTTCGTGCCCGCCCAGAGCTATCAGGAGGCCGAGGAACAGGTGAGTATCGGCCCGCTGCGCATGACTCAGGAACGCTGGCAGTTCTGGCAGTGGCTTGCCGGGCTGTGTGTGCTGGCGGCGTTATTGCTGGCGGGCGGATTGCTGGTGCTCAACCCGCAATGGCGTCAGCGCCTGGGCAAAGCGGTAGGCGGGGCGAGACCGACGCCGTCCGATCCGCGATGAGTGTGCCGGCGGTTTCTCCGGAGCAAGCGCTGGCCTGGGTGCGCTGGTGGGTGCAGGGCGCACGGCAAGCCGAGGCTGATTGGGCTTTGGGCGAGCAGAACGTTGCAACACACTGCCTGGCGTTTTTACGCAGTCATTCGGGGCCGTGGCTGGATGCGCATCTGGGCATGAGCGCCGAGTGGCCCGCCACACCCAACCCCGTTCTGTTGCCGTTGCTCAGCCTGGATCGTGAGCAATGGCGGCGGGTGTTGAACCTGGTGGCAACGGTCTGCGCGGGCAGCCAGACCCCGCAACCACCGGGCTTGAGCCAGCCCGAGCTGATCTGGTGTCGACGTCTGGGCAAGGCGCTGCAACCGGGAAACTGGTTGCCGCCGACAGCGTTGGCCGACACTGCCGAGATTCGCGGCCTGCGCCTGTTGCGGGCGTGGGTGGGGGAGTCGGCCTGGTCTCGCTTGCGTCTGACGTTTGCCCGTTCGCGCGTGGTCGATGCCGAACGTGTGAGTTTCGCTTCGCTGCCGGGGCAACGCCTGACGAGCCTGTGGCAGGCCGTCAGTTGGTACGCCCTTACTGTCCCGAATGAACAAGGAACGCCCCATGTTGACTCGCCGCTGTCTGACGTTCAGTGATCCTCAGGCGTTGCCCGACGGCCCGGTTCTGCGCCGTGAAATCCTCGAACAAAATCTGTTGGCCAGTCAGCTGCTGGAGGCTGCCCGCAGCAATGCCGAAAGCATCCTCGCTCAGGCACGCCGGCAGTCGGCGCAACTGGCCGACGAGGCCCGTGAGCAGGCACGGGCCGAGGTCTGGCGTCAGGCGGACGCGCTGCTCAACGAATGGCAGCGGCAGCGGCAACAGATGTGGACGGACATTATCGCCAGTGCCGAAACATTGGTCAGTGAGGCCATGCAGTGTCTGTTGGGCGAAACGGCGCAACCGGAGCGTATCAAGGCGCTGTTGCGCCAGCTCGCCGCAGCTCAGCCCTCGGATGAAGCAGGCGTGCTGCACTGTCATCCTGCAGCGCTGGATGCCGTCAGCCACCAGTTGCAGACGACGCAAGCGTTGTGGAGTGTCCGCGCCGACCCGCAACTGCCGCCGGACAGCCTGTGCCTGCGAACGGCGCTGGGGGATTTCAGCCTGTCGTGGGGCGCCCTGGTCGCCCAGGTCTGGCCATTGCCGCAAGTCCCGGCGCAATCAGTGCGATAACGCATGGAACCAAACTCGAAGGCTGACCACTCAGTGGGCAGTTTTCGGACCTGGAGTCTCACCATGCTGTCTTCTGATGCACTGCGCCGCCGTCTCGACAACACCTTCGAACACACGCAAAAGGATCTGGATTCCGCGGCTTTGTCACTGGATGCGTTTTCCCCGGATGACTGGCACGCGTTCAACTCGGCGATCCGCCAGTCCTCCACCGCCAGTTGGGCGGCCAATCAGGAAATTGTCGTCAAGCACAACCTGGCCAAGGCAATCATCAATGAAATCCGCTGAGCTGAGCGTCACCGTGCAACGCTGGCTGGACAGTGGTGAGGGCGAGCTGACGCTGCTGATCGATCAGCAATCGGTGCGCCTGCAACGGCGACCCGCCGGAGTGCTGTGTTGTGCCGGATTGAGTGTCGCCTGGCGCGGTGGCGACGCCGACCTTGAAGCGGCTCTGCGTTTGTCCGGCCCCAGTCTCGGACGCTTCAGCGCCGCCCTGGCGCTGGACCCGCAGGAGCGGCGTCTGTGTCTGGTGCGCTATCTGCCATTCGACGGTGTCAGCCCGATCATCGCCGCGCTGGAAGCCTTGGCCAATCAGCGTGAAGTCTGGGAAGCGATGCTGGCCCATACCCCGGCACCGGTGCGCCCTCGGCATCACGCTCTACCTTTGGGGCACCGTTATGTTTAAGCATTTGTGCGGGATGTCCCTGCTGCTGGCACTGTCGTTGCCGACCCTGGCTGCGGTCCCCGCTGACTGGGGGCAATCGGCCTACGCCTACGAAGCCACACAAACTCCGCTGGACACCGTGCTCAGGGATTTCGCCAATGCCTTTGGGGTCGGCCTGAGTGTGACCGGTGTCAGCGGTATGCTCGACGTCAAATTGCGCGCGACCAATGCCGTGGAATTTCTCGATCGACTGGCGCTGGAACACCAGTTTCAGTGGTTCGTCTACAACGGCAAGTTGTACATCAGCCCCCAATCGGCTCAGGTTGCACAGCGCCTCGAAGTGTCGGCCGATGCCGCGCCGGATCTGAAACAGGCGCTGACCGATATCGGCCTGCTGGACAAGCGTTTCGGCTGGGGCGAATTGCCCGATGAAGGTGTGGTGCTGGTCAGCGGGCCGGCGCGTTATGTCGAGCTGATCCGCAGCTTCAGCAAGGAGAAGATCAAGCCTGACGAGAAGCAACAGGTGATGATGTTTCCGCTGCGTTTTGCGGCCGTTGCCGACCGGCAGATTCAGTACCGCGAGCAAACCGTGAGCATCCCCGGCGTGGCGGCGATTCTCGAAGGGCTGCTGGAAAACCAGCGCTCCACGACGCCTTCAGCGCTGGACCCCAAGGCCAATATCAATGCGCTGCAGAGCATGGCTGATACTGCCCGGGGCAAGATCGTGCGTTTGGCCACGGAGCGGGTCAGCGGCCGTGCCGAGGTCAAGTCCAACGCCAGTGGACAGCGGCGCGTTGCCGCTGATGTGCGCAACAACGCCGTGCTGATTTACGACAACCCGGACAAGCGCGGGCAATACCAGCAACTGATCGAGCAGCTGGATTTGCCGAGCAAACTGGTGGAGATCGACGCGATCATCCTTGATATCGACCGCAGCCAGTTGACCACCCTGGAGTCGCGCTGGTCGGCCCGTGCTGGCAGCGTCACGGCGGGTAGCTCGCTGCTCGGCAGTGGCTCGTCGACCTTGTTCATACGCGATTTCGACCGATTCTTCGCCGAGATTCAGGCACTGGAGGGGCAGGGCGTGGCCTCGGTGATCGCCCGTCCCTCGGTGCTGACCCTGGAAAATCAGCCGGCAGTGATCGACTTCAGCCGCACGCAGTACATCACCGCCACCGGCGAGCGCGTAGCGACGATTGAACCGGTTACGGCCGGCACCAGCCTGCAAGTGATTCCGCGCACCATTGCCGGCGGTGGCGACAATCGTTTTCAGTTGATCGTCGATATCGAAGATGGCCAGCTGGAGCAGGTTCGCGACCAACAGACGCCGACCGTCAAACGCGGCACGGTAAGCACTCAGGCGGTGATCGCCGAAAACCGTTCGCTGGTGATCGGTGGTTTCCACGTCGATGAGCGTGGCGACCAGCAGCAACAGGTTCCGGTGCTCGGACAGATTCCGTTGCTGGGGCCACTGTTTTCCTCCAACAAGCGCCAGACGTCGCGGCGCGAGCGCTTGTTCATCCTGACGCCACGCCTGATTGGCGACCAGGTGGACCCGGCGCGCTATGTGGCCAGCGAAAACCGCGGGCAACTCGACCGGGCGCTGGCGTCCGGCCGTGAACCGGGAAAACCTGCGATTTTGCGTGCAGCGATAGCCGCGACTTTTGCCGGTCTGGTCAAGGGCGCTATCCCGGGTGATATCAAACAGTCATCATCTGGTGCGGCCTTGGGCGACCTGTGTAAAGTGCCAGCGACGCTCACGCTGGATCGGCAGCGGATGCAGTGGTTCAACGCAACGGATTATCGGGTGGCGGTCGGCGTGGTGAAAAACACCAGTGCCACACCGCAGCGCATTGACCCGGCAGCTTGTTCAGGATCACAGACATTGGCCGTAACAGTTGCGCCCAAGTTCCTGTTGCAACCTGGTGAATCAACTGAGATTTTCGTGGCTTTACGACCGACGGCGACTGCAACGCCTGCGGCAACACCGGCACGGATATCGATGTTGCCCCCACAGTGATGGGGGTTATAAAAAATAACGAGACCTGCATCGTTTTTTCGCCGTCCTGCCCAATGGGTGGCCGGAAAAGGATGTAGCGTCCGACAAGGAAGGTGACGAGATGAAGTTGTACCAGGCCATTATTGTGGCAGCGAGTCTGCTTTTGTTGAGCGCTTGTACTTTAATTCCAGAAGCTTCATGTGGTTCAGGTGATTGTCAGCAACTTGGCGCCAATAATGCCGAGTTGAATGTCTGGTGGTCTCCCGCACTACGGGATGGCGGCGGCGAATACAGTACGGTGTCTCTGAATGACTGAAACGATTTTGCAAAGTACCGATCAACAGGATTTTCTTGCGCGCATCGGCGAGAAGCAGGCCAGTGCCTGGCAATGGGCTCCGGGCATTGAGTTCGTGTGTCGCAAGGAGAGTCTGGGCTGGGGGCTGGCGCTGAATATCCAGCGTCAGGCACAACGTCCCGATTTGTTTTCGGACGCGCTTAAACGGCGTTTCGAAAATGTTGAATCCTACGACGGTTACTACATTTGCCTGGATAGCCAGCACACTTTCGTGGTCTGGCATGAACTCAACAATGAATATCAAGGAGAACAACTACAGGCGTTACTTGCTCAACTCTTGTCGCTGGCCGGGTTGAAACACTGATTTCGCAATGTTTGTTCTGAACGGAACTCCTCGTCGTTGTTTTTCCACTCATGTTTCGTACCGGCAGCTGTCCGGCGAAATCAACTACAGGAAAAGCAATGGCGAACTCCGAGTCCATCATCCAGCGTTTAATTGCCCAGTTGGCCAGCCAATTGGGCACGCCACTTACCTTTCAGCGCGGCGTCTGTGCGTTATATGACCGCGACCATCTTCAAGCGGCTGTCATCGAGTTGCCGGAACACAGCGAAACCGTGGTTTTGCATTGTCGCCTGGGCACTGCGCAACCGGGGGCGGACAACCTGCAACGTCTGCTGAGCATGAACTTCGATGTCGCGACTTTGCGCGGCTGCTGGCTGGCCCTGGATCAGGGCGACGTGCGCCTGTGTACTTCCCGTGAACTGGCTCGACTCGATGAAGACACCTTCGGTGGGCTGGTGCAGGGCTTTATTGCCCAGGTACGGGAAACCCGCCTGAGTCTGGCCCGGCTGCTCAATTGATTGACGAAGGAACTGCCTGCCAGCGCCGGCCACACAGAGGGCGTGTCGCCGCACAGTGCTGCGGCGAGCACGGTGGATCGCAGGCCATCCCGGCCTCGATCCGGACTCTCTCAGCAACGGGGTACGATGCAGATGGCAGATTTCAGTGTTTTTTCAGGGCTTTCACAGAGTGGGTCGGTGGCCGGTTTGTCGCTGGATCAGAGCACGCTGCCAGGTCAGAACGCGCCGTCCGGTGCTTCCGGGTTGCATGATCTGGCCAGCATGCTGGCCGAGATGTTGTTGGGCTCATCGTCGGGCAAGGAAGCCGGCGCCTCCGACCAGAGCGCCGGCGATGATTTGCTGCAGAAGCTGCAAGGGTCGGGCAAGGACGGGCAAACCGCCACCGAGGGCAGTGGCGGCGAGTCGTCCAAAGAGTTGCTGACTCAGGTCTTGATGGCACTGTTCGAGAAGATCCTCGGCGGCGACGGTGCTCAGGGCGGTGACGGCGCACAGGCCAAGGGTGTGGGGGGCACGCAAGGGGCTGGCGCTGGTTCGAGCCCCGAGGATCTGGTCAATACGCTGATGAAGAGCCTTGGCGAAGGCTCCCTGAACAGCGCGATCAGTCCGACTGCCGAGGGCGGCGGACAAGTGTCCGGCGACGATCGACTCAAGGAACTGCTGGAGATGATCGCCCAGTTCATGGACAGCCACCCGGATACCTTTGGCACACCGGGAGCCGACGGTGGTGGCACATCAAGCAAGGGCGGCGCACCGGTAACCGGCAACACTGTGCCGGTGCCGGACGCTGGTGTCAGTCCGAACCCGGAAGCTGGGGCACCGGTTCTGGACAACATTGGTGCAGCGCCGGTGACGTTCCCGACCGCTTCGAGCAACCCGACCGTGGTCAACAGCACCATCAAGGTCGGGCCGGGCGAAGTGTTCGACGGCGGCGGCAAGACCTTCACTGCCGGTGCCGCACTGGGCGACGGTGGTCAGGGCGAGTCGCAGAAACCGCTGTTCGAACTGGCTGAAGGCGCCACTTTGAAAAACGTGATCATCGGCGAAAACGGCGCTGATGGCGTGCACGTCAAGGCAAACGGCGAGGACCCAGTCAACGTGGATAACGTGCACTGGACCAATGTCGGCGAAGATGCCCTGACGGTGAAGGACGGCGGCGCCAAGACCACCCACCTGAACATCACCAACAGCAGTGCCCAGGGCGCGGTGGACAAGATCTTCCAGCTCAATGCCGATGCCAACGTCAATGTCGACAACTTCAAGGCCAAGGACTTTGGCACCTTCATGCGCACCAACGGTGGTCAGCAGGGCAACTGGAACCTCAATCTGAGCAACATCAGCGCCGAAAACGGCAAGTTCTCCTTCGTCAAAAGCGACAGCGAGGGTTTGAACATCAGCACTCACAACATCGACCTGAAAAACGTGCAGAACGCTTACAGCAAGCTGCCCGAGTCGACCCGGTTCCAGGAGGTCTGACATGAGCGCCCAGCCTTCAATCCCGAGCAGTTGGAAGGCGCTGGTTCATGGCAATGGCGAGCTGGATGCCCGTCAGCGTCAGGCGTTCGAACAGGCCATCGCTCTGGTCAGTCAGAGCTTGCGGGCGAGCCTCGAAAAACCGGCGATTCGCCGCAGCGAGCGCTTCAGCCTGCCGCGTTACATCGACAGCCTGGAACAGGATTTCCAGCCGCATGGCGCAACGGATCAATTACAGCAGGCAGCTGCGCTGACGGCCTACTGGATTGTCCGTTTGCTGGCTGAGCGTTTGCAGGAAGCGAACGCTCAGCCGCGCCGCTAACGGCCACCATAAAAAAACGGGCACCTGGTGACAGGCGCCCGTTTTTTATTGCGCTTCAGTGCTGGCCCTGCAGGCGTGCCTGCTCGAATTCCAGATAAAGGATCGTGCGCGGTGCATCGCTGGCATTGACCACAAAATGATCCTGCGAGCCGTCGAAGATCACCGCCGTGCCGCAGCGATGCTGATAAAACTCGCCGGCAACGTTCAGGTAGGCGTAGTTGCGTTCGGCGGCCGCGCCCAGGGTCAGGTGCATTTGCAGCAGGCCTTCCTCGCAGACCTCGGGATGACGGTGAGTGCTGAGCCAGGCGTGAGGCTCCAGTCGAGCGAGGGCGGCGACCTTGAGCCCGGCCAGGGTTTCGAGCAGCGCCACCGTGCGCGGCAGTGCCGCCCGGGCGGGAGGCAGTACCTGATCGCGGAACAGCAGCGGGTATTGCACCCAGTCGCGGTTACCACCGGCGTCGCCCCAGCCTTTGAGCCAGCCATAGTCGCCGCCCTGTTGCAGGTGCGTGGTGACTTCGTGGTGAATCTGTTCATGAGCCTTGTCAGTGCGGTCGATGTCGAGCACCGGCGCTTGCAACGTCAGCACCTCGTGCTGCATCAACGGCCATTGCGCGGCCAGTTCGGCCAGTAACGGAAAATCGTCGAGGGGATAAAACGCAGGACGCATGTGGCCTCCTTGGAGAGTCTGGATAATCGCTTGGGGAAAAAGCCGTGGCCACGCGGGCCACGGCGAAGGCAGGCAGGTTCAGCTCTTGAGTTGCAGGCCGTCTTTCTTCAAGGCGTCCACCGTGGCCTTGAGCGACGCCCCAGGCCTTGAGAGTTCGCCGTCGAGGAAGTAACTCTTGGGGGTGTCCTGATCCTGGCCATAGCTGAAGTTGATCTTGCCCAGCGTCTTGTTGACGTTGAGCGAAGCACTGCTGCTGTAGCTGACCAAGGGCAGCGGCGAGGTGAAGCTCTCGGGCTGGTTGACGCTCTGGAACACGGTGATGGCCTTGATCCGCATGTTGTCGCGGTCGCTGAGGAGCGCCGCCAGTTCCTTCTGCGACAGGTCGCCTCGGCGGCTGCCTTCATCGATGCGGTCCTGCACCGAGTCCTTGAGTTCAAGGCGCACTCGCGCCAGGGTGCCCGGCGTGCCTTGCAGATCCTTGACCAGGGCCTTGAGCGTCGGGTCCTGGCCGAGCAACGCGGAGACGCGCTCAGCGTTGCTCGGCGAGTGCATCGGGCTGACCAGACTCATGACCTTGGACACCACGCCTTGCTCGTCCAGACGCGAGAGGTTGGTGTAGGAGCTTTCAAAGCGTCCGCCGTCGAGCAGGCTGTGTCTGGCCTCCGCCGCCTGTTGCTGTACGCCGGCCCGCTTGAGCGCGCGCAGGGCTGCGTATTGCTCGTCGTTTTCCGCCGGTTTGTCGGCGAAGTGTCGCTGCAGACCGTCCAGTTGCTTTTGCAGTTTTTCCTTGGGGCCGAGGCCTGCGTAGTCGGCATGTGCGGTATCGGCCAGTCGCGTCAGTATCTGTTGTGACGCCGGATCCTTGAACGCGGCGCCGAGGCTGCCACCGAGTTTGCTCAGGTTGGCACTGGTCAGCGGTTCGGCTTCCTTGAAGGTGAATTTGACGCGTTTGCTGGTCTTGTTGTCGACGTTGACGGTCGCACTGCCACCCAGTGGCGCGACCACGCCCTGCGAGGCGCCGGACGGCTGGGCATTGCTGCCGGCGAGCTGGGCGCGGGCGAACAGTGAACCGCCGAAGCTGTTGAGCGCGCGCGGACGGTTGCGGCTGCTTTCCTGCAACTCGCCCTTGTTGCTGTGCTGGTCGAGGGAGTAGTTGGTGTAGTTGAGCAGGTTGACGTTGACCGTGCCGCCGACACCGAGCCGTGCGGCGGCGGATAACGGCGAGCTGTCCTTGTCGCTGATGCCAAGGGCGACGCGCATCTCGGCGCTGGCGCTGGCATTGACGTCGACGTTGAAACGCAGGCCTTTCTGGGTTTCGTGATCGACGCCTTTTTTCATCACTTCAAGCGGACTCATCTTGCCGCTGAACAGGTTGTCGACGAACTGATCGATGCCTTCGTCAGGCACGGTGAACACCACGCCGTCACGCTGAGTGCGGGTGGCGGTGCCGGTGACGTCCACGCCCAGGCGAAACGCCGGGGTCAGTTGCCGATCATTGCCGATATCAACCTTGGTGAACTTGTCCACTTCGCCGGCCTTGAAGAACCCCGGCCAGTAGTCCTTGCCGCCACCCACGCCACCGCTGGCCATCCCCGAGCCTTCACGTTGCAGGTACACGGTCACGCCTTTGTCGCCACGCTCGGCGTTGAGGTTGTAATTGCGCCCGCCACCCACCGCACCGCTGGGCCACGGGCCCATGCCCTTGTTGGCCAGCGACACGAACGGCGTGCTGAGGTTGAGTCCGTAGCTGCGTTGCAGGGCAATTTCGTCGTCGGGGTGTTCGAGTTGCTTGAGCGCCGACTTGAGCTGGTCCGCCAGTTCCGCCTGGGTCTTGCTGCCGGTTGCGGCCCGCAGGTTGACGCTGGTGGCGTGGTCTTCCTTCTTGAACCCGTTGAGGAAGGCCTTGATGCCGTCATAGGACGCTTCGAGGTTGGCGTGATCGGTGAAACCCATGTCGGTGATCTGCTTCACCGGATGTTCACCGTAGGTCTTGTCCCGCAAATCGCTGAATTGCTTTTTCAACTGCGCCAGCTGCTGGCTGTTGTCGGCGTCGGGGCGGAGCATTTCCACCCTGCCCAGCAGGTCGCCGAGGTCCTTCAGCGTCACCACGTCCAGCGCCAGCCGGGCTTTGGTCAGTCCTTGGCTGTCACTGGCGTCACGGCGTTGCCCGAGGGGAATATCGGCCTTTTGATGAGAGAGCTTCATGCCGTTGTCCTGCAGGGTCTTGAGCAGGGTGCCGGTGGGATTGTCCGCTGACGGTGCAACCTGCTTGAGTGCGCCTTGCACCTCCTTGAGCAGGTCATGACCTGAGCTGGCGATATTGAGTTTTTGCCCGAGGTTTTCCAGTTTCATGCTCAGTTGCGTGCGTCGTGATGCCGGCGCCAGTTCGCCGTGGATGTTCAGCAAACCCTCCTTTTGCTGCAGCAGTTTCGACTTGCCGTGCTGCTGGCCCAGATGCCGGGTGGCCCGCAGGCTGTTGTCCTCCAGCTCGCCGCGCAGGGATTCGAGATCCTGCAGCAGGTCGGCGCCTTGCGGGCCAAGATCGAGCTGACTGATCCGCGACTTCAGATCGCGCCCCGGCGGCGCGGCGGGCTGATCGTGATTGAGAATTTCCAGACGCTTGAACAGCTCGCCTTCGGACTTGTACAGCGGACGCAAACCTTCGCGGCCGTGGTGGTGGTGCTGGATGTGGTTGCCGATATTTTTCAGTACCCGCGGGGTTTCCAGCGTCGGTTTGAAAATGTTGGCGCGGATGAATTCACGGGTGGGCGCACGGTTGGAGTTTTCCACGTTGCCACGGCCCATGAAGTTGGCATTCAGGCGTGCGGTGAGGCCGGTACCGGGAATTCTTGCGGTTTTCTCGCCGCCGCGCACTCGCGTGAACAAGTCGCTGAGGGCGTTATGGTCGGCCGGGCGCGGTGTCACGGGTTGCCAGGTCTGGTCCTTGAGCTGCAAGGGCGGTTGCTCGGGGTTGTCCCTGACGGTCACGTTCAAGCGATTGTCATCGCCGGTGCGGATACTTTGCAGCCGTTGCCCGGCCGGCAGCGGCACGGGTTTCCAGCTGGCCTCAGGGCGCGGCTGGTCGGGCTTGGCCTGCCAGTCATCCTTGGCCAGAGTGAACAGTTTGCCTTCGGTGGTCAGCGCATGCAGGTTGTGATTTTCGTCCAGTGCCAGCGAGGCTACGGTGCCTTCCAGATCGAGGCGGCTGAGGTCGCTGCTGGTGCCGTCGGGATGATGCGCGGTCAGGCGCTGGTTGCTGTCCTGGGCGACAAACTGCTTGTCGTTGAGCATCGCGAATGCAGTGATATGGCGCTCTTCAAGGCCGGCCAGCGGCTCGCCCAGTGCAACCTTGGTTGAGCGCGGCGGCTGGTTCAGGGTGTGGCTGCCGCCGACGTTGACGGTGTTGTAATGGGGGCTGACATCGAGCTTTTTCAGCTGCCCGTCCTGCAGCAAATAAGCTTTGCTGTCGATACCGCGCTGCAACTGCTCGACGCCCTTGATGCCGGTGTCCTTCCAGTCCTGACTGGTGGAGTCCCAGCGCTGCACACGCTGATCGCTCAGGCCCACCCGGCCCAGCCGATCAAGGTCGAAGGTCTGCGCCGGCGTTGGCGCGGCACTGCCGGGCAGGCCGCGCTTGTTGTCCAGCACCAGCGCGTCACTGAGATTCCAGCCATCCTTGAGGCGCAGATTGGGCTCGTCCAGCGCATGGGTGTGGGTCTGCCCGGCGCGATCGCTGAGCAACACCTGCAAACCGCCCTGATTGTCATGGAGCAAACCGCTGACCTGATGTTTGCCGCCCAAGCGTTCACCTTCGGGGTGGAAGTGCTCCTCGGGCATCAGTTGCAGGGTCGGCGATTCGGCATCGATATCCGCACGCTTGACGCTGTACAGACGACCTTCAGTGTCGCTGACGAACAAGCGCTCAGGGCTCAGGCCGATGTGCCTGGCTTCGGCCAGGCCGCCATTGAGGATCAGCGTCTTGCCGGCGCCGGCAGCCGGGGTTTCCTGTGCCAGATCGAACAGGTGCAGGGTACGGTTCTGCTCGTCACTCAGGGTCGCGACATGCTGATCGGCGCCGACTGAAAAGGCCTTGAGTTGCGGAATATCAACGTGCGGTACATCGCGGCTGGTGAGGTCCACCAGATGATCACCGATCTGTCCATACAACTTGCCGTTGCCCTGACTCGACAGATGGCTGAACTGCATGTCTTCGCTGCCCGGCGGCGTGCTCCAGGTGCGGCTGGCGTGATCGAATTCGTAAAGCTTTTCTTCGTGCAGACGCAAGGGCTGACCGTCGCGATCCTGATGGATTCCGGTCAGATGGCCGAGATGCGCGCGGCCAATCGTGTCCAGTGCGTTGCCGGTGTTGACGCGTGCTTGCTGGTCTTGCAGGACCAGTGTCGGTGACTGACCTTTGCCGGTTTCCTGCGGGCCGGCCGGCTGGCTGCTGCGCAGCATTGTCACGGCGATCGGCGTCTGTTTGATGTGCAGCAAATGGCCTTGGGACTCCAGCAGCAGATGGTCCTCGCCATTGCGGTCACTGGCGCTGGCCTGATAGTGCTGCCCGGATCGGGTCAAGGTGCTGTGCAGCAGATCGGCCACCGCAGCCGGTTTGAAATCACTGAATTGCGGCTGGCCCTTGGCATCCAGATGTATCTCCGGCGACTTGTCGTCGCTCGGCGTGCGACGCTGAATGCGCTCTTCCTGACCATTGAAGTGCGCGGCGTTGCTGCGGCTCAGTCGCGGCGTTTGCCCGGTGTTGCCGGCGCTCGAAGACGAGGCCTGCGGTTCGCTTTCCAGTGCCGCCGACGGATTGGCGTTGCTGGCCGAGGAGGAGGGGGCCGACAGGCGAGGCGTCGCCTGGGTGTCCTGTTTGACATGGCCGACCAGGTTCAGCAGGCGTCGACCCAGATCTCTCAAGGTGTGACTGCTGCGCTGGGTCGGTGCCTGCGGCTGTTGTTCCAGGCCCAGCGGGTTGTGGGTGGTCTGCGGGAGGGGCGCCAGCGTCGGCGACGCCGTCCGTTGAATCGATGACTCCATGGGAGAGCTCCAGGTCATGGACTGACACGGCGGGGTCGTTACGTCCGCCTTGGGCGTTCAGGAAAAATTCCTTTGCCCTGAGTGGCCGTCGCCGAGAGCTGGTTCCTTGGTGGTTCAGTAGGGTGTGCCGGGCATTTCAATGGTCTGCTCCTGCAGCTGATCGTCGAGTTCACGCAGCAGGCGATAGACCTGAGCCACCGCTTGCAGGGTTTCACGCGGGATGAACTGGCCGACTTCGCTGCGATACAGCGTGCGCGCCAGCCACACATAACGAATCACCGGCACGCCGGCCGCCCGGGCGCGCTCGATCAGCTCCCGCGCCTCGGCATCGTGGCCCTTGCCGATGATGCGTGGCAGCGGGGTTTGCTGCGGGCGATAGAACAACGCCACGGCATAGTGGGTCGGGTTGACCAGCAGCAAATCGGCTTCTTCCACCGGCGCCTTGGCCGCAGCCGCGCCGGCCGGCTGCTGGAGCATTTCCCGGGCCAGTGACTTGCGGTGCGACTTCATGTGCGGGTCGCCTTCCATTTGCTTGAATTCCTTGCGCAGGTCTTCGTGGCTCATGCGCTGACCCTTGATGAAAAAGTACTTCTGCAGGGCGAAGTCCACCACCGCCAGCACCAGCAGCAAACCCAGGCAGATACGGGAGAGGCGGCGAAACAGGGCGATCATGGCTTGCCAGTAAGTGTCCAGGTCAGCACTGGCCAGACTGATCAGATCGCCCAGCGCCGGCGGCAACACCAGGTACAGGACCACACCGATCAGCAACGCCTTGCACAGGCTGTTGAGCAGGTTGAACAACTGGCGCGAAGAGAACATCTGCTTGAACTGATTCAGTGGATTGAGCCGCTCGAAATCCAGCTTGAGCGCTTCGGGCGCGAACAGCGGCCCGAACTGCACCCAGCCACCGATCAGGCGCATGGCCACGGCAATCCCCAGCACTGGCAGCATGAACAGCAGCAAGTCCCAGCCGGCCTTGGTCAACACCTCGCCGACGCCGGCGCCGAACGGCCGGCCGATCTGCTGCAGGGGCAGGTTCATCAGCGCCTTGAGCCTGGCGATGCCGCCGTCGGCCAGTCCCAGGATCAGCTCGAGCAGTGCGCCGAAGATCAGCAGTTTGGGCACGTCCTGGCTTTGGCCTACCTGACCTTTCTTGCGGGCATCGGCGAGTTTTTTCTGCGTCGGCTGCTCGGTTTTTTCGCTCATGGCGTGGCCTTGAGCAGCAAGGGCAGCAGGTGTTTGAAGTCACCCAACTGCGCCAACTGGCCCTGGCCGAGCCAGCACAGCATCGGCAGATAGAGCACCAGAAAGCCCAGACCGACCAGGCTTTTTGCCGGCATCGCCAGCGTCGACACCTGCAACTGCGGGCTGTACAGGCTGAGAATCGCCATGCCGAACTCGATCAGCAACAACAAGCCCACCAGCGGCGCGGCGTACAGCACCATGCAGCGAAAGGTGCTGGCGAGCAGTTTCAGGTAAAGATCCCAGCCATCCGTAGCGGGCATTGGCAGCCAGTGATTGGCCGGCCACACCGCGTAGCTGTCCCAGATCACCTGCGTCAGCGCGGCATAACCGCCGCCGAGGATCAGCAACAGAATCAACAGTTGCTTGAACATGTGCCCCAGTTCCGAGGTGTTGTCGCCCAATGCCGGGTTGATCTGGCCGCCGATCAGCGCACCGCGCTGGTTGTCGAACAGGCAGCCGATGGACTCAAACATCCAGAACGGCATCGCCAGCAGCAGGCCCAGCAGCAGGCCGATCAGGCTCTCTTTCAAGACCAGCCCGCCAAGGTCGATCCAACCCAGGTCGTGACCGGCCAGACTGGCGCGGATGCCTGGCATCGGCACCAGCGCCAACGCCAGGACGATGGCGTGGCGCAGCATGCCCTTGATCTCGCGAAAGGCGAACGCCGGCACCAGCAACAGGCAGGGATAGAGGCGCGCCATGCCTAACGTCAGAGCGAGGATGGATTCGGAGACTTCAGTGAAGGCCGGCTGGAACATTTCAGGCCCTCGTCTGCGCGATCATGCTGAATGCCAGGTTGGCCAATTGCATCAACTCGACGCCAATCCAGCGCCCGGTCAACGCCAGAGCGATGCCCACGGCGACCAGTTTGATCGCGAACGGCAGGGTCTGGTCCTGCAACTGCATGACCGCTTGCAGCAACGAGGTCAGCACGCCGACGATCACCGCCACGATCAACGGCGGCGCCGACAGCACCACCACCAGCAACATTGCCTGCTTGAACAGCGTCAATGTATCCATGGCGCCCTCACAGGTAGCTGTAGAAAAGGCCATCGAGCAGGCGTGTCCAGCCATCGACCAGCACGAACAGCAGGATCTTCAACGGCAGGGAAATGGTCATCGGCGCCACCATTTGCATGCCCAGCGCGAGCAGGATGTTGGAGACGATCAGGTCGATCACGATGAAGGGCACGTAGATCAGAAAACCGATCTGGAACCCGGCCTGCAACTCCGAGAGCACGAACGCCGGGACAATCAGCAACAGGTCGTCGCGGCTGGCCTTGGCCGCCATCGGCGCCGGCCACATGCGCTGAGTGTTTTCCAGCAGATGGGTCTGGATGTCGGGATCGACATTGCGTGACATGAACAGGCGCAACGGCTCCAGCACCTGGGTGCCGGCGCTTTGCATGGCGCTGAAGTTGTCCATGCGTTGCGGCAACTGCCGGAAGCGCTGGCCCATGTCGTTGAACACCGGCGCCATAATGAACAGCGTCGCCGCCAGCGCGATGCCGTACAGCGCCATGTTCGGCGGTGCCTGCTGCACACCGATGGCGTTGCGGGTAATCAGCAGCACCATGGAAATCTTCAGGAACGCGGTGCAGATCATCATCAGCAGCGGCACCAGCGACAGGGCGCCGAGGAACAGGGCGAGGGTCAGCGGGTCGACATCCTGCACATTCACAGGCGCGGCTCCAGCCGGGTGATCTGCAAGCCCAGACGGCCTTCGATGTCGACCAGTTCACCCTGCGCCAGCACCCGCTCGCCGTGGCATAACGTGGCTTCACCCGGGGTGCAGCCGTTGAATCGCAGCACCGAGCCGACCCCCAGATTACGCAACTGGCCGAGGCTCAAGTGGAGGCTGCCGGCACGCAAGGTCAGGGCCAGCGGCAGGTCGTCAAAGCGCGTGGATTCTGCACCCGGCGCTGAGGGCTGTACCTCGCTGGGCATGGGTTGATCGGCGAGGGCGAAGTGATCCAGAGAGGCATTCATCGTCAGGTCTTCCAGTTCGGTGAGGGTGAAGTGCAGGGCAGTGCCCGGCAATTGACGCAGGTGCAGACGGCAGGCGCCGATCTGCAGGCTGCCCTGGCCGTCGGCGCTGAACAGGGCCTGGTGGATAAGCAGAACATCACCCGGTTGCAAGTCGAGTAATTCGCCGCGACTCAGGCTGCAATGTCCCAGCAGCAACGGGATATGCACGGGCCAGATCGGCTCGTTGTCGTTGCCGGGATTGCTTTGCCAGGCCGCGTTTTCGAGCCAGCGCAGCAAGGTCTCGGCGCTGATTCGCAGACGGCTGGTGTGGGTGCCCAGCGTCGCGCCGCGCAGCTCCAGCAGACAGTCCAGCCCCGGCACGGGCGGTGCAATGACCGTTTGCAACGGGCTCCATATCGCCTGCAGTTCAGGGGCCAGATACTGGTTGTACAGCGGCCAGTACCAGGAGCATTGCGTGCTGGCAGTCAGTGGGTCGGCAAGGATCGCCGGGCATGCGGAGATCGCACTCAGCAGTGGTTCTGCGTTGTCCAGCCAGAACCGGCCGCAAACTGATTCGAGCGCTGTGGCGGGCTCGCTATTGAAGGCGGCCGGGGCCAGCCGTAGATGAAGGGTAGTGGGCGCCGGTTGCGTCAGGTTCAGGCACAGGCCCGCGCCCAAACGCTCGCGCACCTGGGCTTCGGCCCACGACAGGTTGCGCAGGCGCAACGCTTGCACGGTCATGTCAAACGCCCTCCCGGTGCAGCCGCAGGCGCACCGCGCGTCCCAATTGCCGGGCAAGCCACGCCGCGCTGGTCTGTTGCAGCGGTTCGACTTGGCACCACGCATCCGGAGCCATGTGCACGGCGATTTCCAGCGCCGCGCCGTGGTGGATGACATTGACCTTGACCGGGCCAAGGTTGGGCAGCTCCAGATGCGCTTCGAGTACGCCGGGTTGCGGATCATCCAGATGCTGCTCCAGACGTTCCAGCAGTGCTTGCCACCAATCGATGTCGCGCTGCTCCAGTGCCGCCGCACTGTCTGCGGAGGAACCGGAATTCTGCTGCTGCGGCTCCTGAAAACCGGCACCGCCAAAGTCGGCCAGCAGGCCTCGGTCGAGGTTGCCCAGGGTGTCCAGCAAGTGTTCGAAATGCTCGCTCTCGTCACGAATTTCACCGCGCAGATCCTGGCGCCGTTCGGTTCTGGCGGGCCAGGTCGAGGCCGTGGTTTCCTGACGTGGGCGCGGGGCTTCGGGCATACGCGGTGGCGGTTTGAGCGTGGCGTGGCGCGGATTCATGAGGCATCCCGTGCGAGGTCGCGCAAATAGTCGAGTTTCTCCACATCGCGCTGGCGCCGCCGCAATTGCTGCTCGCTGTCCTCCGTCCATTGCTGCTGTTGCCGATGTTCGTCCTGCAAGGCCTGATAGCTTTGCTCGACCCGCTCGATTTTGCGCAGAGCCTGCTGTTCGCCGACCAGCCACTGGTTCATCTCGGTGAGCAGCAGACGCCGATTGACGTGGGCGTCGCGTTGGTCAATGCGACCTTGCTGGTGTTGGTCACGCAGCTCGCGCAGCTCACCGGCCAATTGTTCGAGCCGGCCGTGCAAGGCGCTGAGCACCGAGCGTTGGCGTTGCCAGGCTTGTTCGGCCATGGTCAAACGGTGGCGGCGGATCGGCAGTAGCAGATCGAGCGTCGGTGTCAGGTCGGCATTGGCCGGGGTCTGGTAATCGGAATCAGACTGGAGCATGGGCGGTTACCTGCAGAAGGTGATCCAGGGTTTCATCGAGCGTCACCGGCTCGCGCAGCGATTGCTGGAGGAAGGCCTCGATGCGGGCGCGAGCGTCCACGGCGCAATCGGTCAGCGGGTCGTTGCCAGGCTGGTACTCGCCGAGCTTGATGAGCATTTCCACTTGCTGATAAGCAGCCATCAGTCGGCGCAACTGTGTGGCCCCGTGTTGCTGTTCGGTTCCCACCACATTGCTCATTGTCCGGCTCAGGCTGGCGAGAATGTCCACCGCCGGGTAATGCCCGCGTTCGGCCAGGCGCCGGGACAGCACGATGTGGCCGTCGAGCAGCGAGCGCACCTCGTCGGCGACCGGATCGTTCATCGAGTCCTGTTCGATCAGCACCGAATACAGCGCGGTGATGACGCCGTCGTGGGTGCGCCCGGCGCGTTCCACCAGACGCGGCAACAGGCTGTAGACCGACGGCGGCAAGCCACCGCGCCCGGCCGGCTCACCGCTGGCCAGACCGATCTCGCGCTGGGCACGGGCAAAGCGGGTCAGCGAGTCAATGATCAGCAGCGTCGATTTGCCCTGCTGGCGGAAGCCCTCGGCAATCGCCGTGGCGGTGAACGCAGCGCGGGCGCGCTCCATGCTGCTGCGGTCGGAGGTGGCGCAGACCAGCACGGTGCGGCTGCGCAGTTCGGCATCCAGTTCATGGTCGAGAAACTCACGCAGCTCGCGTCCGCGCTCGCCGATCAAGCCAAACACGATGGCCTGACACGGGGTATTGCGTGCCAGTTCGGCGAGCAGGGTGGTCTTGCCGCAGCCGGCACCGGCGAATATCCCCACCCGCTGGCCTTCACCCAGCGTCAGCAGACCGTCAATGGCGCGCAGCCCGGTGGCCAGCGGTGCTTCGATTCGCGGGCGCTCGCTGGCGGCGGGGGCATCGCGAATCACCGGCAGCGCGCCAATCACCCCGGCCTCGGCAAACGCCTGCGGGCCTTCGCCGTTGAGCGCGCGGCCAAAGCCGTCGAGCACGCAGCCTAAAAGGTGATCGCCGACCAGCAGACTGTGCGGCTGGAACAGTGGTGTGACTCGCGCGCCAATGGCTATCCCGTCCAGCGCGCCGAGGGCCGCCAGCAACGTGTGTTCACGGTCGAACCCGACGATTTCGGCCATCACCTCGCTGCCGTCGGCACGCTGGATCTGGCACAGATCGCCGATCCGCGCCCGGGGCATGCGGCTGTGCAGCAAAATGCCGCTGACCCCGGTGATGCGCCCGTGGATCGCTACCGGTGCGCAGTGTTCGATCCGTTGCCGATGTTGCCCGCACCATTGCTGCAACTGTGCGATGGCATCCTGCATCACCAGCTCACCTCGATGCGCCGATCACCTTCGAACACCACTTGATGTTCGCTGATGCCGACCAGCCGCACGCCAGCCACTTCGTCGCCGAGAAACAAGCGCCGGCCATCGCTGGTCAACACGTTGGGCAAGCGCGCCAGACTGATCTGGACAATGCTGAACGGCAGCAGCGGGGTGGCTTCGGGCAGGTCGCTGAGCACCTGCAACGGGCTGCGATACTGCTGCTCGAAACGCAGCAGCATGCGTTCGGTCGATTGCAGCAGATCGTCCTCGTCGAAACGGCCTTTGAGCAGGATTTTGCCCGGTTGCTCGACGAGGCTGATCCGGCTCTGCAACTCACGCTCGTTGAGCATGTCTTGCAGAACCTGACGGACTTCGGCGGCATCCTTGAGCGCGGTTCGGCCCGGCACTGGCAGCGGCGTCGGCGGTTGCGCCGGGGTGTTGATGCCCCAGATCAATGTGGCGAGAAACAGCAACAGCGCACCCAGCAACAGCAATGGGCCGAGCAGCGAACGCGAGCGTGTCGGGGCGGCTATGTCAGCGTCGCGCTCCGCATTCATGGGCGGCAATGGGGTTTCTGTCGATGCCTGCGGCTGATCTTCAGGCTCGTCCTCGGCGGGCCATTCGGTGTTGGCACTGACCACCGACAACCAGACACCATTGAGGGCAAACGGCGTGCCCGGTTGCAGGGTGGCGATGGCATCGACCTTGTGCCCCTCGCTGTCGGTGACCGGGCCGTCCTTGCGGGCCAGCGACCAGGTGTCGTCGACCAGCCGCAGCAGGCAGTGGCGATCCTTGATGCCGGGGTCGTACAACGCCAGGTCGGCGCTCTGGGCCGAACCGATGCACCATTCGCCACCGCTCAACGGCAGCGCCGCCCCCCGGTGCAAACCGGTGAGCACGCGCAGCTCATACATCATCTCGGGTTTCATCGCATCACTCCGTCAGGCCATCAAGGCATGGGCTTCTTGCAGATCGAGGCGTCCCAGCACCTGTACCTGCACCGAGGACAGCAACTCGGCGAATGACAGCACCGGAACATGGTTGAATTCATCCCTGAGCAAACCGTGCAACGGGCTGCGCAGGTCCTGCGCCACCAGCAGCACCGGCGCCGGTCGCGAGCGCAGCGGGAAAGCGTGGCGCAGTTGTTCGAGCAGGGCATTGCCCAGTTCCGGTTCGAGGGCAAACCAGGCTTCGTTCTGGCTCTGGCGCAGGGCGTCGCGCAGCAGCACTTCGGTTTCCGGGGTGATCAGCCACGCATTGAGCGCACCTTGTTCTGTGTGCTGGTGGCAGATTTGTGCCTTGAGGGCGATGCGCACGTAATCGGTGAGGGCGTTCAGGTCGCGTTCGTGTTGCCCTTGTTCGATCAGCGTCTCGGCAATCGGCCGCACCGAGCGCAGCGACACCAGCTCGGCGGACAGCCGTTGCAGCACGGCGGCGAAACGCGCCAGGGGCAGGGTACGTTGCAGCTCCTGCGCCAGCTCCGGCTGTTCGCTTTCGAGCCAGCCGAGGATCGCCTTGCTTTCCTGCAGACCAATGAACTGCGGGCCGGTGGCCTGGAAGGCGCGGCTCATGCGTTCGAGGATCAGTTCCTCGGCACTGACCGGCTCGACACTGCTCATGCGCAACAGCGCATGGTCGGGGGCAAACCACACCCATTCACTTTCATCACGCTCCGCGCGCCCCGGCTCGCCGTCGTGCAGCTCCCCGCACTGGCGCAGATGCACGGCTTGCAGGGTTTCACTCCAGGTGGCGCGAATCAGCGGCACTTCGTAGACGCAGAATCGAAATTCGTCTTCGGCGCAATCCTCGCTGAACTCCAGATCGAACGAAGGCAAGGTCAAGCCGAAACGGTGCACCAGGGTGTTACGTCGCTGGCGAATGCCGTGCAGCAAACGCTCCAGCGCCGCACTGCCTTTGTGGGCGGGATGGAACTGCAACAAATAGGCGCGGGACGGATTGAAGCGGCGGATGTCTTCGCGGCCATTGAGCTCGGGCGCGCCATTGCGGGTGGCGCCGTCGTGATCCTGGAGAATCTGCTTCTGGCGAATGCGCCACAGCTGAATCAGGCCACTGAACAGGCAGATCAGGCTGATGCTGATGAACACCAGACTGGGCATGCCGGGGATCGCGGCAAAGCCGAGCATGCCGATCGAGGAAAACACCCAGGCCTTGGGCTGACTGGTCAATTGTTCGGCGATTTCATGGCCGATGTTGGCGTCGCCGGCCTGACTGTCCGGCGCCACCCGGGTGATGATCATGCCGGCAGTCAGGGAAATCAGCAGCGCGGGAATCTGCGCGATCAGGCCGTCGCCGATGGTCAGCACCGAGTACAGGTGCATGGCGTCGGAGGCCTGCATGCCGTTTTGCAGCACGCCGATGGAGAAGCCGCCGATCAGGTTGATAAAGACGATCACCAGACCGGCGATGGCGTCACCTTTGACGAATTTCATCGCACCGTCCATGGCGCCGAACAACTGACTTTCCTTGGACAGTTGCTCGCGCCGCTGACGGGCTTCACGCACGTTGATCAGGTTGGCGCGCAGGTCGCTGTCGATCGACATCTGTTTGCCGGGCATGGCATCCAGGGTGAAGCGCGCGGCGACTTCGGCCACCCGTTCCGAGCCCTTGGTGATCACCAGAAAGTTGACGATGGTCAGGATCAGGAAGATCACCAGACCCACCGCCAGATTGCCGCCCACCACGAAACTGCCGAAGGCTTCGACGATGTGCCCCGCATCCTGTTGCAGCAGGATCAGGCGGGTGGTGGCGATCGACAGCGACAGCCGAAACATGGTGGTCAGCAATAGCACCGCCGGAAACGTCGAGAACGCCAGCGGTCGCGGCAGGTACATGGCCAGCACGATCAGCAGCGAAGAGATGCAGATGTTCAGCGCGATCAGCACGTCGACCAATGCGGTGGGCAGCGGCAGGATCATCATGAACACGATGGCCATGACCATCACGGCGCCGACAATTTCGGTGCGGCGCATCACCGCCAGCGCCAGGCGGTTGAGGGCGTGGATCAGGCGATTCATTGCAGACCTCGCCCCGGCTCGACCAGCCCCATGGCCTGGCGTTCTTGCCGGGCCAGTTGCTCCATCAGGTTATGCAACAGGCGCAGGCCGTTTTGCCGGGTCTTGAGGTCTTTCCACAACACCAGCGGCAGGTTTTGCAGCAGTGGATAGAGGCCGTTGAAATACAGCGGCTGCAAGTGCGGAGCGTTGTCCAGGGTGTCATCGCTGAGCAGCGTCAGGTCGCGGGCGAAGAAACCGTTGGCACAAAAGCGCAGCAGCCGTTTGCTCATGGCCAGCGGCGTCATGCTTTCGCGGCGTTGTTTCTGGCTCAAACGCTGCAACAGGTCGTGGCAAGCCTTGATCAGATTGTTGAGCTGCCCGCAGGAGCCCAAGCCGCGCAACATCGAGCCGAGAACGTTACCGGGCAACGAGGGCGAAAGGGCGGCGATGTCGTCCGCCAGCGCCCGTTGCAAGGTGCGCAGGCCGCGGGCGAATTGCTCTTCACTGAAGTGTTCGAGCAGGGCTTCGAGCAGGCTGGCCAAGGGTTGCTGGCCGACGATGGCTTTGTAGTAGAGCTGACGCATCGCCGCCCGTTGCTGCGGGTCGCGGCTGAACAGGGCGATGGCGCTGGCGGTATTGAAGCCCGCTCGGATTTTGTCACCGTGCACCAGACGCAATTCGTCGATCAGCTCGCGCGTGTTCTGCGCCTCGCCGTCCAGACCTTCAGCCAATGACAGGCGCATCGCCTGTTGCAGCAGAATGTCGGTGCGCGCCGGATCGTTGTCCGCGACGCTCAGCGCCGCCTGCAGCGACGGCTGCTGTTGCAGTTGCTGCTGCATGCGCCGCGCCTGTTGTTCGAGGCTCGGCTGGTCGCCGTGATCAAGCAGGCGATAGAGCTCGACGAGCTTCTCGATGCGCTCCACGCGCTGCCCTCGGGAAGCATCGCTGATGTGGCGCTCGTCGAGGCTCTTGCTGTGGCGCTCGATGCTTTCGCTGAACTTCAGGGCCACCTCTTCCATGGAGTCGATCAGCGGGTTCTTCGCCGTGGCCGCAGTGGCTTCGGTGCCAAACAGCGGACGCGGCAGCAAGTCCAGTGGCAGGGCATCGTTGTAGTTGGAAATTTTCATGGAGGCGCACGTTCCACCGCTATTCAGGTGTGCAGTGAGTGGCGTTTGCCGGCGTCCGGTTCCCTGGGCGCGAAGCGGCCCGTTTGACTGTGCAAGAACTGGCACAAGCATTTTGTCGAAAGTGCAACAAATGGCAAAAAACGCGCTTTTCGGTTTTTAAAAGTGTTTAAAAACAACACGTTGGAAAAGTACCAAGGTTGGTACGCTCGCTGCTCTCTATCCCTCCCGCCACTGTCGGCATAGCGTGAGTGATGAGGGAACAAGCGTGGAATCGAGTAGTGTTCAAACGGAAGCGAAAGTCATTGCCGCCATCGAACTGGACCTGGGCGGACTGGCACACAGCAGCGAGAAAAAGCTGCGCGGTTTCATCAATAAGCGAGTGTTCAACCCGGCCGATGTCGATGACCTGATGCAGATGACTTATCTGGAAGCCTGGCGCAACCAGCACAAGTACACCGGGGCGTCGAAACCGGAAACCTGGCTGTTCGGCATTGCCACTAACCTGGTCAGCAACCACTTCAAGAACTTCTATCGCCGGCCGCAGTGCGCGGTGCTGGAAGAGGCGGGCATCGAAAGTCTGGAATATGGCCACGACCCGAGCCAGGTCAGCGAGCACCAGCGCCTGCTCAGGCGCACGCTGGAGGCCATCGACGACTTGTCGGTGGACATGCGCGCGGTGATCGATCTGGTGGTGGATTCCGACATCAGCTATCAGGACGCCGCGCAGCAACTGGGCGTGCCCATCGGCACGGTGCGTTCACGTCTGGCCAGGGCTCGGGGCCAGTTGAAGTCCAGTGTCTACACCGGGAGGGCCAGCGCATGAACGGATTTCGTCATAGCCAACCCATGACCCTGCCACGCGGTGTGCGTGAGTCCTGCGATGCCGACCTGCCGGCGATGATGGAGATCTTCAACGAAACCGCCGGCACGGGTGCCAACTCGCCAGTGACCCGGCCGATGACGCTTGAGGAAGTGACTTTCTATATCAATCTGTACAAGCGCGATGGCCTGCCCGTCTACGTGCTTGAACGCGGCGGCGAAGTGGTCGGCTGGCTGTCGATCAACCGCTTCAGTTGGGGCACCCAGGCCTGTCGCAACACCGGCGAAACCGCCATTTATGTGCGCGCCGATCGCTACGGCAGTGGTATTGGCGTGCGCCTGGGCCATGCGACGGTGATCCTCGGGCGTCAGTTTGGCCTGGAAACCCTGGTCGCCTGGATCATGGCCGCCAACGTGCCTAGCCAGCACATCGTGCAATCCATCGGCGCGGTACTCTGGGCCCGCTTGCCAGGTATCGCCCGGTTTGGCGAGGAGCGGGCGGACGTGTTGCTGTTTGGTCTACCGTTGTTTGAGGATGGGCCGGACTGAGGGCAGATGTGCATCTGCTGCTGTGCAGCGGTGACTCGCGTCGCCGCTGCCGAGGGCAGCCTCGGCAGCGGCGCTGGTTACTTCCTAGACATGGTCGAGCGCTTCACCGGTCCTTTGCTGCTCAAGATCCGTCGTGCGGCATGTACCGCGCGCTCGGAGAGCATTTCCATGCGCGGTGATTGCAGCGCCCACGCATGCCAGTACAGTTCGACATCGGTGAAATGCCCCGGCGCCACATCCACCAGTTCGCGACTTTTCAGCAAATCGCTGACCTGCATATACGGCACCATGCCGTAGCCGAGTCCGCGGCGAATGGCTTTCAGACGAGCCTCTGGCAGTGACAGGTAGTGCGTGGGGTAAGCGTCTGCGTGCAGGCCGAAGCGTGACTGCATGAACTCCGACTGCAGGGTGTCTTTGCGCGAATAGGCAAATACCGGCGCCTTGCGTGCCGCCGCGCGGGTCAGGCCTTTGGCAAACCAGCGCTGCTGAAACTCCGGCGATGCGACCAACTGGTAACGCACCGGACCCAGCAGCTCAGCGAAACAACCGCGCATAGGCTGCGAACGCGTGCCGATGCAGCCGATGACCTGGCCGCTTTCCAGCAAGGCATAGGTGTGATCCTGATCGTCGACCACGACGTCGAGCAAAATATTCTCGCTGACGAATATCTCGGCCAGTGCCGGAAAGAACCATGTCGCCAGCGTGTCGCCATTGACGGCAATGACCACGCGCAGGTGATCCTGTTCATCGCCGGTCAGCTCGTTCAGCAGTTCTTCTTCGAGCACGGTTGCACGGCGCAGATAGAGCATCAGTTTTCTGCCCGCCAGCGTCGGCTCGCACGGGCGACCGCGCACCACCACCGAGCTGCCCAAGCGAACTTCAAGGGCGTGTATGCGTTGCGACACCGCCGACGGCGTCACGTTAAGACGTTCCGCAGCCTTCTCGAAACTGCCGCTGTCGACCACGGCGAGGAACGCCTGCATCTGTTTTGCGTCGAGTTGCATGGCTGTCGCTCTGGTTAAGTATTTCTAATCGTTACTGAAAGATACTGCGTTTTTCTTCACTTAAACATAGTGCTGCTCAATCATTGCTCGGCGGCGACAGTGAGCGGTTTCAACCCGCGCAAAACACTGCACCGGGTGTCATCCGATTTTCCGAATGACAGCAATGAGGCTTTATTCACAGAGAAAGGTGGGCGTGATGAGCATTCAAATATGCAGCGTCCGATACTTGCCATGAAACTCAATATGATCATCGCTGTGAGCGCCATTGCATTGGTCGGCAACTATGTCTGGCAATCCCACGACCTGAAACTCGGTCCTTATGAGTATCAGGTCTCGGCAAAAACACAGCCGTCCCGCCACACTCATTCCGAGGCCCGTCGGATGGCGCTTAGCGGCGCCGGGAAGAAGTGCGCTTCGCTCGGCAAGCAGATCGACGTGTTTGACGTGCAATCGCGCTTGCCGCTCGATCCCGGGAATGACGTGGCTAACGTGACATTCGTCTGCAAGTGATCGCTGTTTCGGCGATTCGAGCCAGCCAGGAACATTGCAACTTTTAATCTATCGGCGGTACACACCATGAAGTTATTGATGATTGCGTTGCTTGCGACGCTGTTGAGCGCCTGTGTGACATCTGTGCATGACTGGTCCAGACCCGGCGCGAGTGCCGCTGATATCCAGCACGACAAAGCTGAATGCCAGTACCAGGCCAAGGCCGCGACCGCCAGCTACCATTCAAGCCCTGCTGCAAACGATACAACTCACGGCATGGGCAGTGCCGTGGGTGACGGGATCGTCATTGCGGAAAAACAGATCGACCTGACGAATGATTGCATGCGCGTCAAAGGCTACTCAGGGCAATGAGCGAGGCAGATGGTCTCATTCAAGACCTCGCCTTATTGACCGATGCATACCGTGTTGGACTTGGTTCGTGTGGTTTGGCCATCGGCTGACGCGTCACCCTGAACATCGACGCTTTCGGTGGTATTACATTCCTGCATGGCGGGTTTCGCGGTCTTCTGTTGCCACTCCCGATCTTGCTGGGCTTGCCAATCGGCAACGGCTTTCTTGCGTTTCTGGTCGGAGATCATCATGCAGTTTGCAAACTCGGTAGAGCCTTGTACGTAGCCGTAACCGGCGCATGTCTGACGGTCTTCAGCCGCTTGTTGTTCAGCGCTCATGCAACCGCTTAACGTGGCGGCAGCGCTGAATGTCAGGAAAAGGAGGGGAATGGCGCGTGCAGCGCAGGTATGAGGCGATTTCATGGGAATTTCCAGGAAGTGAGGTCATACATTCAGGGGCTGCACGTCCTGGTCCGCTGGCCTGATGCCTGTGCTTGAGGGATCGAGGGGCACTCGAAAGTGAACGTCGAGTGCTTCAACCCGTTGGACAAGTCACCAAATCTTTATAGTACAGTCGTCATCGAACCACCTGTCGTATGAGGCTTTTCGGCAATGGGTGTACAAAAAACCGACAGATGGGCACGGATCGCATGCGTACAATTACGCACGATCATCGAAGAGTAATACGACGTTTAAATGAGTGATTCTACGGCGACAAACAACGGCAACTGGTACGCAGTGATTGCCCTGGCACTGGCTGCGTTTGTGTTCAACACCACCGAGTTTGTACCGGTCGGTCTGTTGAGTTCGATCGGCAGCAGCTTCGACATGTCGACCGCGCAGGTTGGCCTGATGTTGACTATCTATGCGTGGGTGGTGTCTTTGACGTCGCTGCCGATCATGCTGCTGACACGCAATGTCGAGCGCCGACGGCTGTTGATCGTGCTGTTTGGAATGTTTATCGCCAGTCACATTCTGTCGAGTCTGGCGACCAGCTTCGGTGTGTTGCTGGTGAGCCGGATCGGTGTGGCGCTGTCGCATGCGCTGTTCTGGTCGATCACCGCGTCTCTGGCCGTACGCCTCGCGCCGCCGGGCAAACAGGTTCAGGCCTTGGGTTTGCTGGCAACCGGTACTTCGCTGGCGATGGTGCTGGGCATTCCCCTCGGCCGCTTGTTGGGCGAGGCCATGGGCTGGCGCACCACGTTCATCGTGATCGCCGGCTTTGCGGCGGCGCTGGTGTTCTGTCTGGCAAAGGTGCTGCCGTTGTTGCCCAGTCAGAACTCCGGCTCGCTCAAGAGTCTGCCCGTGTTGTTGAAGCGGCCGGCACTGGTGGCCATCTATGTGCTGACGGCGCTGGTCGTGACGGCACAGTTCACCGCCTACAGCTACATCGAACCGTTCGTTCTGACCGTGGCGGGCATGAGCGGCGATGTGGTTACGCTCCTGCTGTTGTTGTTCGGCGGCGCCGGGATTTTCGGCTCGCTGCTATTCAGCTACCTGCACAGCTATAACCCGCAGCGCTTTCTGATCATCTGCGTGTCGTTGCTCGCCTTGTGCCTGGCTTCGCTGTTGCCGCTGAGCGGCAACGTCTCATACCTCGGCGTGCTGAGTGTGTTCTGGGGGATGGCGATCATGGGCTTCGGGCTGGCGTTGCAGTCGAAGGTCCTGGTGCTGGCTCCGGACGCTACCGACGTGGCGATGGCGTTGTTTTCCGGGATCTACAACATCGGTATCGGCGGCGGGGCACTGGTCGGGAGTTGGGTGGGGAGTCAGTTTGGCTTTGCTTACATTGGGGTGGTGGGCGGGATGCTGGCGGTGTCGGCGCTGGCGTTTTACTGCCTGTCGCTGTATCGCCTGGCCCGGTCCGTGGCTTGAGTTCAAGGACTACAAGCCGCCGGGCGCATTTCATTTAAAACGTTGCCTGCTTAATGTGCAGGCAACTCGAGACTGTCCGGGTCGCCGAAGAACATCTGAATCCGCGACCGTAACCAACGCTCCCCGGGATCATTATCCTGCGACCCGCGCCACGCCATGTGCAGCTCAAACGTGCGCGTCGGCAACGGCGGGTCTTCCGCCCGCACGCCACCGGCGGCCGTCAGTGCATCGGCGGTGTAATCCGGTACGGTGGCGACGATGTCGGTGCCGGCGAGCAACGTACTCAAACCGTTGAATTGCGGCACGGCCAGCACCACATGGCGCTTGCGCCCGAGCTTCTCCAGTTCCTCATCAATAAAACCACTGAGGTCGCCGGCGAACGACACCAGCGCATGCGGGCGCGCGCAATAGTCATCCAGGCTCAGCGGGCCGGGCACGGTGTCGGCGCGCAGCAGTTTCGGCTGGCTGCGACGCAGCACCTTGCGTTTGGCGTTGGCCGGCAGGTCAGTGGTGTAGCTGACGCCGATGGAGATTTCGCCAGAAGCCAGCAGCCCCGGCATCAATATGTAGTTGACCCGACGCACGACCAGCACGATGCCCGGTGCTTCGGCGCGCAGACGTTTGAGCAGCATTGGCAGCAGGGCGAATTCGACGTCGTCGGACAGGCCGATACGGAATACCGAAGTGCTGGTGGCCGGATCGAACTCAGCCGCACGGCTGACGGCGGTGGAAATCGAGTCGAGCGCCGGGGAGAGCAGGGCAAAGATCTCCACCGCGCGGGCGGACGGTTCCATGCTGCGCCCGGTGCGCACAAACAACGGGTCATCGAAAAGGCTGCGCAGGCGCGAGAGCGCCGCACTGATTGCCGGCTGGCCAAGAAAAAGCTTCTCGGCGGCGCGGGTCACGCTGCGTTCGTGCATCAGAGTTTCGAATACGATCAACAGGTTCAGGTCGACACGACGCAGGTCATTACGATTCATCTGGAGTCCTGGCAGAGTCATCAAGCTTGACGAGAGCGGCCATATGAGAACAATGGCCGGCATGAATATTACGGGGAAAGGCTGGTACTCTGCACCGCTAAATTCAGCTTTACCGAGCCGGTTGCGGTATTTTTTTCATCGATTTTGCCAATGCCGTCCATACTGCGGAATCAATGACAGGCATGTCGACTATTAATAGCCACTGATAGTCTTGGGTCAAAAGCCCAGATAGAGTTCAGGGCATTAGAGGTTACTTTGACGAGGTTTGCGATGTCCCGCACGATCCGTTTTCACAAGTTTGGTCCGGCCGAGGTGCTCAAATGCGAAGAGCATGCGGCCGCTCAGCCAGGTCCCGGCGAAGTGCAGGTGCGTGTCGAAGCGATCGGCATCAGCTGGTACGACATTCTCTGGCGTCAGAACCTGGCCTCGTCCCAGGCGCGCCTGCCGTCTGGTCTCGGCCATGAAATGGCCGGTGTGGTGACCGCCGTCGGTGACGGTATCGGCGATCTGTCGGTTGGCGACAAGGTGGCCAGTTTCCCGGCGCAAAGTCCGAACGACTATCCGGTGTATGGCGAGCAGATCGTGCTGCCACGCACCGCGCTGACCCGCTATCCGGATGTGCTCAGCCCGGTAGAAGCCAGCGTGCATTACACACCGCTGTTGATCGCCTATTTTGCCTACGCCGATCTGGCACGGGTCAAACCCGGGCAGTTTGCCCTGGTCACTGACGCCAGCCATTGCGCCGGCCCGTCCTTTGTCCAGTTGGGCAAAGCCTTGGGTGTGCGGGTGATCGCGGCGACAAAAACCGCTGAAGAGCGCGAATATCTGCTGTCGCTGGGTGCCGAGAAAGTCATCGTCACCGAGGAAGAAGATCTGTTGATGCGCATCAACAAGATCACCGACAGCCGTGGTGTCGACGTGGTATTCGATGGTCTCGGCGGCCCGCAGATGTCGTTGCTAGGCGATGTGCTCGCCCCACGTGGCAGCCTGGTTCTGTACGGTCTGCAGGGTGGTAACCAGACACCATTCCCGGCGTGTGCGGCGTTCCAGAAAAACATTCAGTTCTTCGTACACTGCATCGGTAACTTCACCGGTAAGCCCGAGCTGGGCATCACCCAGGACCACGTCGCCTTGCAGCGTGCCCTGCGTGACATCAATCAGCTCACCGCCGACCGCGTACTGCTGCCACTCAAGACTCGGGTCTTCCCGTTCAACGAGTTCGTCGAAGCACATCGCTACATGGACGAATGCCCATGCCGCGAACGGGTCGCCCTTCAGGTCGAACCTGCGTAACGCCCTCCAAACAGAGTCCGTGGCCCCACGGACTCTTGCGTTGTACCCCTCGCAAATAATCAGACATACCGGACAGGGTGCGTGGCCGGTTGTGCATCTGAACCGGTTTTTGTCCGCTATCTGTATCTTCTAATCGGCATTTAAGCCCTGATAATTGAATGATTACTTTCATCTCAAGGAATGAGCCATGTCTGTGCATTCTGTTTTGTTTGCCGTGTTTAATATTTCCTCCTGTGGGCGATATACCGGTTTCTGTTTAATGGCTGTAGGTTATTTCCTATTGTCGTTCTGCTTTTCTTGTACTCAATGTTCGTGGGACGCTGTAAGAAGTTTCCTCAGATATTTTTCACTCAGGGAAAACTCAATGGTGACGGGGGTTTACGTCACCTAGAGTGGCGAAGATAACGACTTTCATGCGTCAAGTGTTTCAAATAACTTCAAAAGCATAAGTGTTAGTATTTGATCGTCTATTACTTATTGATGAATTTATTGCGCCAGCTTCACTGCTGATGCGCGATATGAATTTTTTACGCCGGGTAAAGTACTGATGAGCACGATCCATGATCAGGCAATGAACTATGTCTATCAGCAAGTATTGCAGCGTCTGCTGAGTTTCTTTTCCAGAGCCGAACGCACAGCATTGCAATTGCTGATTCAGCGGCTGGTGGTCGCCGCCGGTGGAATGGAGCGCATGGGTGAATACAAGGTCATGGTGACACCGTCCGGTACCCGTGACAGTTGCTATACCCTGGCGTTGCTGCGCGCCGCGCAGCTGAGTATCGCTGGTCGAGCGCCGGCCACTTTTCAGTTGCGTGTGGCCACATTGCGCTGGAGCGGAGCGGGGGCGGCGCCCGGAAATATGCACCGCAGCTTCGCCGCACTGTTTCTGTACGACGATCCCCGGGTCGAGTTGCTGATGGTGGATCATCGTCAGGTGTTGCCATTCAATCACCTGGCGCCGCCCGACAAGGACAGTACGGAAGCCAATCGCACCAACCTACTGATGATGGGGCATCGACGGGCTTCGGACGAAAAGCTTGAGTTGTGGGATGACGCATGCCTGGCCTGGGCGGAGTTTTGCGGCCAGATCGCCCGCTGGGGCAATGGTGTCGACGCCTGGGTTGCCAGCGAGTCGCCGCGTCGACAAAAGCAATTCATCGATAACCTCGATCGGGCGGTGCAAAAGGCGGGGCTCGGTGCGCTGCCGCCCAATGCCGGAACATTCGATGAGCTGTTCGCCTTGCTCGACGGATTGGGAGGGGACTTGTATCGTGGTTTTTACGCCGAATCCGAGCGCCGCTGCTGGCGTCCGGAAGACGGGTTCGAGTCATGCCGTCGCACAACGTTTGTCGACATTCACGACATGGCGGTGGGCAACCTGGAAGAACGCTGGCCGCTGCTCAGCGAGTTTCTCGGGTTTCAGGCAGAGGAGTGGGTGTTCCACCAGGGCGAGGGCGAATACGCCGACCCGTTGATCAAGGCCCATTTGCGCGGCCTGGAGGCGGAATTCCTCGACGGCCGCAGCTATGAAACCGGATTTTCCCAACATGTTCAGCACATGCTGGCGACCATGCAGCAGCAACGGGTGCCGGAACCGGTATGCGAGCAGATGATTGCCAGGTTGGGGCAACAGCCGGCGCTGGATGAACTGCGCGAGGCCGCGGCGAACTGCATTCACGCGACCTACGGCTTGAATGAAACCCAATGGGTCTGCCTGTTGTTCACGCCGTTCATTGACCGTGGTGCCGGCCTCGAGCGGTTCCTGCGCCGTTGTCATCCCGGCATGTTGGTGGCGATGCCCGATTTGCATCGTGCCATGCAGGGGCTGCACGGCCCGGAGCAAGTGCTGCAATGGATGACGGATGTCAGTGGTTTGCCGGTCAGGCTGATCAGTCGTCTCTACGCCATGGAGTCATTGCCGGTGCGTGGCGCCGCCCCGCACGCAGCAGACGCCGCGCACCAAACGGCTATCGACGCCAGCGTGGGTGAGCGATCAGCGGAACGTTGAGGTGAGCGCTCCATTCTTCGGCGCATCTGTGTCAACGGTATTGGGCTCATGAAGACTGCGCGGGAGCCCGGTTTTGCTTATCAGGCGGTCTATCGCTACCTGATGCGGCTGATAGCGGAGTCGTCCGGCGACGGCAACGCCAGGCTGCCGTCGTTGCGCCAGTTGGCCAATCGTCTGAACGTATCGATCTCGACCATTCAATACGCTTATTCGTTGCTGGAGAAGGAAGGCAGGATCTATTCAGTCGCCAAGTCCGGGTACTACGCCCGGGCGGTGGCGCAGGTTACGCAGCCAGCGTTCGGCAATGATCTGCTCGAAACGGTCTACGTCAATGCGCGGCGCCCTGGAATGCGATTGTTGAGTGCCGAAGATCCGGTTTCACTCCAATCGCTGGACAGCCCGTTGCTGTTGATGGAGCGCGAACTGCTGCGTCAGTATCCCCGGCAGCCACTGTTGCTCGGCCAGCCCTGTGGTGACTCGGAGTTGCGCGCTGCGCTGGCGGCCCGCTACACCACCTCGCCGAGGCAATGCTGGCATGCCGAGGATGTCTACATCGGTGCGGATCTGCGCGGGGTACTGGAAATCCTCGTTGCCGTTCTGCAACTCAAACACGCAACCGTTCTGGTCGAGTCGCCGTGTGACTGGTTGATACTGCGGTTGCTGCAGGCGGCAGAGGTGCGCGTGATCGAGCTGCCGTTGCTGGCCTGTGGCGGGCTGGAGCCGCAACTTCTGGAAACACTGCTCAAGACTGAAAACGTGCGGCTGATTCTCCTGTCGTCGGGCCTGAGCATGCCCCGTGGCACGCAGGTTCCTGCGGATAACCGCGACATCATTGCCGGACTGCTTCGCGAGCATGGCACCTGGGTGCTGGAAAATGATTGCTATGGCGAGCTTGGCGAGGGAGTGGACGGCGAGCGCTTGCGTGATCGGCTGGATCCTGACCGGCTGTTGATCTTCTCCTCCTTCGAGAAAATCATTGGCATCGAGGCCCCTTACGGGTTCGTGTTATCGCGCCAATGGAAAAACGAAATGCTGCGGCATTTTCTGATGCGATCATTCCGACTGTCCCCGATCCGTCAGAAAGCCATTTCCCGACTGTTTGGAAACGGCCGGATCGACCAGCACCTGCATGTACTTCGCAGGCTCCTCAGGGAGTGTCGGACCCCGATGATTCACTTGCTGCGCGAGCGTTTGGGCGATGCACTTCAGGTCGTCGAACCGCAAGGCGGTGCGACCGTCTGGGTACGGGCACTGCGTCCGGTGGACATGCGCGATGTGTTCCAGCGCCTGCTCCGACAACAGGTATTGATTGCGCCGGGCGAACTGTTCAGTTTGCAGGGATTGCACCGTCGCCATCTGCGCCTGAACCTGCTGGATCATAGTGACACCGGTTTGGCAGGGGCGATTGCACTGCTGGGCGATGCACTGCGGTTGGCACCTCTTGAATGAACGTTGAAATCTGTCGGATAGATCCCGTCGCGCTGTGGTCAAACTGCCAGTAAACTGCGCTGTATTTCCTGAACCACTCTATTTCAGAGGTTTTGCATGACTATCAGTCCTTTTGCGGGCAAACCGGCACCGGCAGAATTGTTGGTCGACATCCCGCGACTGGTAACGGCTTATTACACCGGCCAACCGGACGCTTCGATTTCCACCCAGCGTGTGGCGTTTGGTACTTCCGGGCACCGCGGCAGCTCCTTCGACCTGAGTTTCAATGAGTGGCACGTTCTGGCAATCAGCCAGGCGATCTGCCTGTACCGCGAAGCCCAGGGCATCGATGGCCCGTTGTTTGTGGGCATTGATACTCACGCACTGTCGACCCCGGCCGGGGCCAGCGCGCTGGAAGTGCTGGCGGCCAACGGCGTGACCGTGATGATCGCCGAAGGTGACGAATACACGCCAACCCCGGCGATTTCACACGCCATTCTCTGCTACAACCGTGGCCGCACTTCGGGCCTGGCGGATGGCATCGTGATTACGCCGTCGCACAATCCGCCGCAAAGCGGTGGCTACAAATACAACCCTACCAACGGTGGCCCGGCCGATACCCACATCACCAAGTGGATCGAAGCCAAGGCCAACGAACTGCTCGCCAACAAACTGGCCGGCGTCAAACGCATCAGCTACGAGCAGGCGCTCAAGGCCAGCACCACTCACCGTCACGATTATCTGAACACCTACGTTGCCGATCTGATCAACGTGATCGACTTCGATGCCATTCGTGACGCCAAGCTGCGTCTGGGTGTCGATCCGCTGGGCGGAGCAGGGGTGCGCTACTGGTCGGCGATTGCCGAGCATTACCGTCTTGATCTGGACGTGGTGAACAAGCAGGTCGATCCGACTTTCCGTTTCATGACGGTCGATTGGGACGGGCAGATCCGCATGGATCCTTCCTCCAGCCATGCCATGCAAGGTTTGATTGGTCTCAAGGAACGTTACGAGGTGGCCTTCGCCTGCGACCCGGATCACGACCGTCATGGCATCGTCACCCCTTCGGGTGGTCTGCTGGCGCCGAACAACTACCTGGCGGTGTCCATCGACTACCTGTTCCAGAATCGTCCGCAATGGCGCGCCGATGCCGCCGTGGGTAAAACCGTGGTCAGCAGCGGTCTGATCGATCGCGTGGCCAAGCGTCTGGGACGTCGTCTGTACGAAGTACCGGTCGGTTTCAAATGGTTCGCCGATGGCCTGTTTGACGGCTCGTTGGGTTTTGGTGGCGAGGAGAGTGCTGGCGCTTCGTTCCTGCGCAAGGATGGCGGCGTCTGGAGCACCGACAAGGACGGTTTGATTCCGGCGTTGTTGGCGGCTGAAATGACCGCCCGTACCGGCCGTGATCCAAGCCAGGCCTATCGCGCCCTGACCGATGAACTGGGCGAACCGTTCTCGGTGCGCGTCGATGCCAAGGCCAACCCTGAGCAGAAAGCGCTGCTGAGCAAGCTGTCGCCGGAGCAAGTGACTTCGACCGAGCTGGCAGGCGAGAAGATTCAGAGCATCCTCAGCCACGCGCCGGGCAACGATCAGGCCATTGGTGGCCTGAAGGTGATGACCGAAAACGGCTGGTTCGCCGCGCGACCTTCGGGTACTGAAGACATCTACAAGATCTACGCCGAAAGCTTCATTGGCGACGATCACCTCAAGCAACTGGTGGCCGAAGCGCAAACGCTGGTGGATGGCGCAATCAGCACCCAGTGATCTTCAGGGAGGTGAGTTCTTTCTGTGGTGAGGGGATTCATCCCCGATGGACTGCGTAGCAGTCCGCTCCAACGGTAAAGAAGGGCCGCTTCGCGGCCAATCGGGGATGAGTCCCCTCGCCACAAAAGTTACAAAAAAGGGGCGACCATGACGGTCGCTCCTTTTTTTCGCCTGCAGTTCAGGCCATCAAGCCAGATCCACCAACACGATTTCGCTGTCTTCGAGCGCGGTCACGGTCAGCACCGACTCATGTTCCACAGCAACACCGTCTCGAGCTTGCGCACGCAAGCCATTGACTTCAATCAAACCGGTGGCAGGCACTAGATAGGCTCGGCGTCCGGCATCCAGACGATATTCAGCCGTTTCCCCAGCCTTGATATTCGCCGCGACCAGCCGCGCATCGGCGCGAATGCGCAGGCTCTGGTCGTCACCGTCCTTGCCGCTGGCCAGGGTCACGAACCCTTCGCGCTGGCCTTTGGGGAACGGTTTGGCGCCCCACGATGGTGGCGCGCCGGTTTCGGTTGGAAGAATCCATATCTGGAAAATCCGCGTTTCCTGGTCTTCCAGGTTGTACTCGCTGTGAGCGATGCCCGTGCCGGCGCTCATGACCTGTACGTCGCCAGCCTCGGTACGGCCCTTGTTGCCAAGGTTGTCCTGGTGGGTAATCGCACCTTCACGAACGTAAGTGATGATTTCCATGTCGCGGTGCGGGTGTTGTGGGAACCCGGTGCCGGCGGCGATCACATCATCGTTCCACACCCGCAGATTGCCCCAGTTCATGCGCTGCGGGTCGTAGTATTCGGCGAACGAAAAGTGGTGATGGGCATCCAACCAGCCGTGATGAGCGCCGCCCAGCGTGTTGAAAGGTCTGAGTTCAAGCATGATCGTCTCCTCAAAAGGTTCGTCATGGGGCGCAACGCCAGAGCCACGAAGCGAGACCGTTGGTTAAAGACGGGCATCATCCTTCAGTCAATCATCGAGAAAAAGCGTAAAAAGTGCGGCATTCTCATCGAATCTGTTGATGGGAAGCAGGCTCGAAACGATCTCACCCAACTTTCAGTTCATCGCCTAAACCAATGACCTGTAAGCATTTCGCTAGAACTCATGGGCAAATAAAGACACCATAGCCCCCAACAGCCTCACACACTGGAGCCCATCAGCGTGGCGCAACACACTCCCGATCTTCCTTCCGAACTTCGTCCGTTGGCCGAGATGCCTTGGTTCAAACGTCTGGCCGCGCGTTTCTTCGGCCATGGCCTGACGCGTTTGCGCGCCCAGCACCGTGCCTCTTGGCTGCACGGTCAGGCTGACGGGTTTCGCAGCGGGCACACCGCGGGTGTGGAGTACGGTTTCAAAGAAGGAAAACTCGAAGGGCTGGAGGAAGGTCGCCAGGTCCTGCTGATTCGTGACAGCCGCAGCACCGAGCATCGTCCGCCGAGCGTCGACAACCATCTGTTCGATGATTGGCGTCTGCCACTCAGCGCCGAACTGAAGAAACGCATGAAGGCCGATGTGGCACGCCTGCTGCCCGAGCACGCCCAGCCAAGCGTCGCGCAATGGAAGATGATTTTCAGTGATACACCCTCAACCTCGGTGATTGCCGGGGCCGGTGCGGGTAAATCGACGACGCTGGTGCTGCGTATTCTGTTGCTTACGCATTATCTGGGCTTCGAACTCGACTCGATGACCGTGGTGACCTTCACTCGCGAGTCACGCAAGGATTTCATCAATAAACTGATCGAGATGCTCGCGCTCTGGGGCCAGAAATTGAGTTTGAAACAGGCGCGGGAACTGGTGCGGACTTTTCACTCGCGCATTCTGCCGATGGTTCGCAGCCTGCCGGGCTTCGAGCGCTTGCAGGCTTTTGAAAACCTCAGCAATCGACCACAAGGGGCTGACGAGGAAGTCGATAGCAACCCGTTCGATCTGCGGATCAACGATGCCCAGCGCCAGCAGCTCAACGCCTGCTACCACCGGTTATTCAATGAAGACGAGCGTTTTCGCCCGTTGATTCAGCCGTTGGCCAAGGCTGCCTTGCAGCTCAAGGAACTGGAGCGCGATCACCCGGACGTGCAGAAGCGCATGGCGGTGACCGAACTGGCGTCCAAACGCGACGAAGAACTGTGCGACGCCATCGAAGACCTGTGGTTTCGCGCCGGTGCCTGGCCGATCAAAGGCATTGAGCCCAACCGGCAGACGTTCGAGATCAACGGTTCGACCTTTCATTGTCATGGCTACATCCCCAGCCTCGATGCCTGGGTGGTGCTCGGCTTCGATCCCCGGGAAAACCCGCAGATCTGCCGGCCCAACGCCAAGCTCAGCGTGCGCGCCGAGTGGGCTGTAAAACGCACCCTGTTTCAAGCTTTCTGTCGTAAGCCATTGATTTGGCTAGATAGCTATGAAATGTCAAAGCGAGTTCTGTCGACGTTGGCCGGCGACGCGAGCGCGGGTCCCGGGTTCGATTACAAGGTCAAAGGTGAGCTGGTCTCAGCGCCGCTGCTGGACTGTTTTGTCGCGGCGGCCGGTTTCATCGAAAACCTCGGGCTGGATGTGCCGGACGCTGTCGGTCGTATGAGTTTTGCCAAGGATGATCCGGATCGGTTTTTCTTCGAGGCGCTGAGCCTGTTCTGGCGTGCCCTGGAAGATCATTTGCTTGATCAGAAGCCGCCGGTGATGACCTACAACCGGATGTTCGCGCTGTTCAGCGAACACTCGCCGGAAAATCTCAAGCTGCTGAGTGATGAGCTGCTGCGGCCCATGTCGCACTTGATGATCGACGAGTTTCAGGACGTATCGCCGCAAATCGTCTCGTGGATCCGCGCCAGCCTTGCGGAAATCCGCAGTCGTGGCCCGGCCATGCATGTCGGGCGGGGCGCACAGCGTTCGTCGTTGCTGTGTGTGGGTGACGACTGGCAGTCGATCTACGGCTGGCGGGGCAGTTCGCCGAGTTACTTCATGGAGTTCAACAAGGAGTTCCCGTCTCCGAGCACCACGCGGGTGATGCTCAGTGACAATTACCGCAGCCATCAGCACATCATCGATGCCGCCGAACACATCGTCCGCGCCGCGCCGGCAATTCCGGGCAAGAAGGCCAAGGCCAGTGGCGCAGCCAAGGCTTTGCAGCCGGTGAATGTGCTGGAGCGCGATGATCAGGCTTTGGGTCAGCGCCTGGCCGAACATTACAATCGCGGCGATTCAATCTTGATGCTTTATCGAAAAAGCAGTGATAAGTCATTGATAGAGCAGCATATACAGCCTGTTGTTAATGTGGATTCGAGCTTGCCGTACGAGGCTCGACGCCTGAAGCAACTGACCTATCACAGCGCCAAAGGTCTGCAAGCCGACGCCGTGTTCCTGCTCGGTGATTGCCAGCACCTGACCAGTTCGCCGTACAAGAATCAGGTGTACCGCATGGCCGGGCTGGGCAAGGCCGGTGACAGCGAGCCTTATGACACGGCGCAAAAGGACGAGATCCTGCGTCTGGCCTATGTTGGCATCACTCGGGCGGTCAGCCATTGCTATTGGTACGTCGAGCCGCAGGACAACCAGGCAGTAAACATGCCGAGGGCGTCCGATCGGGTTGCGCAAGGCAAGGCGTTCTTTGTCGATCACCGCTCGCAAGCAAAAACCGGGTAACCGCCGCGCACAAAAAAGCCCGCCTTTACGGCGGGCTTTTTTATTCAAAACAATTACTTATGCGTAACTCCTGAAAGATTCCGGAGGAATGAATGCTTCCAGCTCATCCTCTACGGCCTCGATAATGCGCTCGACATCGGCCGCGTTCATCACCGTGGCACATGGAATACCGGCAATGGCGATCATGGTTTCACCGCTGGCACGATCAAACAGACGGGCAATCATGCTGCCCGGTGCATCCATCGTTGCTTCGAAACCCATGGGATGAAAGTGCCAGCGCATCAGCTGGCACGCGTTGGGGAAGGTGACTTTGCTCGAAGCTTTATTCATGTGTTGCCCGCCTTCTTCATCGAGCGCTTCCTTTTGCTCATGTTAGGTGGGAAGAGCCTTCATTGGCTCAACCGTTCAGTGACTTTAAAAGTAGCATCCGGATGTGAAATCTCTGTGAGATTTTTCAGTTCATTTTGCGATTGCTTCGCGTTTTTTGATGTAAGTCACGCTCTGGTCAGTGATCGCCAAAAGGCCACTACGGTTTGCTCGTTGATCGTTTTCATGAAGTTGGGCAAGCTCGACTCTTTTGCATCGAGCCCTTTATGCACGCCGACGATGACGGCCCCGAACAGACCCCGGCCACGGCCGCCACGGTCATGCGCTACCACCTGAGCTGGAAGCACCGCGATCTGGACAGCGTCATGGCGCTGTATCACCCGGACGTCCAGTACAACGATTTCTTTCAGAACCGGGTCCTCGGCCTCGACGAACTGCGCGAGTACGTGCGCGTGAGCATGCCGCGAGAATCCGACGAAGCGCTGGAGCATTGCGACCGGATCCGCGTGGATGGCAACACTGCGTTCATTCAGTACGAAGTGACCCTGCGCGGCGGCGACGGGCTGGTGTCATTCCGTTCCAGCGAAGCGATCACGGTCAAGGACGGGTTGATCTGGCGGGTCAACGAATACGCTTCACTGGTTCGTGCGCAAACCAACGGTGCCGTCGCACCCAGTCAGCGCCCGGCGGTGAGTCGCCTGGGCTTGTCGCCGCGCCAGATCAGTTTCATGGCCGAGGATCTGCAGCAGTATTTCGAACGCCAGCAGCCGTACCTCGATCCGGAACTGGACCTGCAACGAGTGGCGAAGGAGTGCGGGTACAGCCGCAATCAGATTTCCTATCTGCTCAATCAGGTGTTGGGCCAGAGCTTCTATCGCTACGTCAACCAGGCACGCTTGCAGCACTTGCTCAAGTCACTGGATCAGGCCACGCCGCCGCTGCGTATCGACGAGCTGGCGTTTGCGGCCGGTTTCAACTCGCTGTCAGCGTTCTACAGCTGTTTCCGCCAGCACACCGGCCAATCCCCCAAGGCTTACGCCAAACAAATTTCTTTGCGGGCACGCGCGCAAGACATTCGCTGAAGGCACGCACTAGGATCGGCGCCATCGAAGGTTTTCAGTGGCGGAGTCTTGCATGCCGGCGTGGCGCACTATCAGTTTGTGGATGGATCAACTCGACGAGCCGCTTACCGCGCGGCCAGCGCTGGAGCGGGATCTGGATGTCGACGTTGCAATCATCGGCGCCGGTTATACCGGGCTGTGGACCGCGTACTACCTGAAAAAACTCGCTCCCGGTCTGGATATCGCCATCGTCGAGGCGCAAACCGCCGGTTTCGGGGCGTCCGGGCGAAATGGCGGCTGGCTGATGGGCAACCTGCTGGGCGAGGATCGACTGCTTGCCGGGCTCTCGCCACAACAACGCCGCGCTTCGTTCGATCTGCTGCACAGCATCCCCGATGAAGTAGAAGTTGTGCTCGAACGTGAGGGCATCGACTGCGATTACCGCAAAGGCGGGGTGCTGTACTGCGCCGCACGCTATCCGGAGCAGGAAACCAGCCTGCGTGAATACCTCGACAAACTGCATGCTCAGGGCCTGACCGACAACGATTATCGCTGGCTCAGCCCCGAGCAACTGGCGCAACAGATTCGTGTGGCAAAACCCTACGGCGGCATCTATGCGCCGCATGTGGCGACCATTCACCCGGCGAAACTGGTGCGCGGTCTGGCGCGCACCGTGCAGAACATGGGCGTGAAGATCTACGAAAACAGCCCGGTCACGCACTGGCAGTCCGGCAGCCTGCGCACGGCCAAGGCCAGTGTGCGCAGTCGCTGGATCGTGCCAGCCGTCGAAGGTTATTCGGTGACGTTGCCGCCGCTGGGCCGCTATCAGTTGCCGGTGCAAAGCCTGATTGTCGCCACCGAACCGTTGTCGGCAGCGACCTGGGATGAAATCGGCCTCAACCGTGGCCAGGCCTTCAGCGAGTTCAGCCGCCAGGTCACCTACGGCCAGCGCAGTGCCGATAACCGCCTGATCTTCGGCGCCCGCGGCGGTTACCAGTTCGCCGGCAAGCTACGCCACAACTTCGATCTGACCCGTGATGAAGTAGAGCTGCGCCGCTATCTGTTCGGCGAACTGTTCCCTCAGCTGAAAAACGTGCAGATCACCCACGCCTGGGGCGGCAACCTCGGCATGTCGCGGCATTTCAAGCCGCACATGCTCTGCGATCGCGCCAACGGTATTGCGCTGTCCGGCGGTTATGGCGGGGAGGGTGTCGGTGCAAGCAACCTCGGCGGCCGAACGTTGGCCGATCTGATTCTGGAGCGCGACACCGAACTGGTGCATCAGCCGTGGGTGCTGCCGGATGGCGGGATACATGCGCTGCGCGCCTGGGAACCGGAACCGTGCCGCTGGCTGGGCTACAACGCGATCATCAAAAGTTTTGTCCACGAAGACCAGACCCTGGCCAACCCGGCCACTGCACCGTGGCGGCGCAAGCTTGCCAGCCAGGTCGCGGGTTTCATGGAAGGTTTCATGCACTAACCGCCGTTTTCTTCAAAAGACAGGTCCCCCCATGAGCATTACGCAGTTCAAGAACACCGCCACTCTGCAACTGGACGAGTCCAACCCGGTCGCCGTGCCCCTCGGTGAGCCGGTCGCGATTGCCTCGACCACCAGCGTCGAACGCGACGACGGCGTCGAAACCGGCGTCTGGGAATGCACCCCGGGGCGCTGGCGCCGGCAGATCACCGCGCAGGAATTCTGCCATTTCATTTCTGGCCGCTGCACGTTCACCCCGGACGACGGCGGCGCAACCCTGCACATACAAGGTGGCGACGCACTGATGTTGCCGGCCAACACGCTCGGCGTCTGGGACATCCAGGAGACCGTGCGCAAGACCTACGTGCTGATTTTCTGATTGCTTGATCCTTTGATTGCCTGCCAACAAAAATAGCCACTACAGGAATCACCTCATGATCCAGAAAACCCTCGCTCTGGCGCCGCTGCTGCTGGCCGCCTCCATCAGCCATGCCGCCGAAACGGTCAAGGTTTACAACTGGTCCGATTACATCGCGCCGGACACCACGAAAAGCTTCCAGAAAGACACCGGCATCGGCGTCACCTATGACGTCTACGATAGCAATGAGACCCTCGACGGCAAGTTGATGACCGGCAAATCCGGTTATGACGTGGTGTTCCCGTCCAACCACTTCATGGCCCGGCAGATCCAGGGCGGGGCGCTGAAGAAGCTCGACAAGAGCCAGTTGCCGAACTGGAAGAACCTCAACCCGGTATTGCTCAAGGCCTTGCAGGTCAACGACCCGAACAACGAGCACGGCTTTCCGTACCTGTGGGGCAGCACCGGCATCGGCTACAACATCGCCAAGGTCAAAGCGGTGCTGGGTGACAACGCGCCAGTGGACTCCTGGGATCTGATCTTCAAGCCCGAGTACATGGAAAAACTGCAGAAGTGCGGTGTGGCGATCCTCGATAACGGCCCGGAACTGCTGCCGGCGGCGCTCAACTATCTCGGCTTGCCGCCCCACAGCAAGAACCCCGAGGACTACAAGAAAGCCGAAGCGCTGCTGATGAAAGTGCGGCCGTATGTCAGCTACTTCCATTCCTCGAAATACACCAGTGACCTGGCCAACGGTGACATCTGCGTGGCGGTCGGCTTCTCCGGCGACATCCTGCAAGCGGAAAACCGCGCCAAGGAAGCGAAGAACGGCATCGACATCGGTTACGCGATTCCCAAGGAAGGCGCGGCGATCTGGTTCGACATGGTGGCCATGCCGGCCGATGCGCCGGACGAGAAGGCCGGTTACGCGTTCATGAACTACCTGCTGCGCCCGGACGTGATGGCCGGCATCAGCAATTACGTGCACTACGCCAACGGCAACGAGCAGGCTGACAGTCTGATCGACCCGGCTATCAAGAGCGACACCAAGGTCTATCCGAGCCCGGAGATGATGGGCAAGCTGTTCGCGCTGGAAGCGATGCCGCTGAACATCGACCGGATTCGTACGCGGGTGTGGAACAAAATTCGAACGGGTAGTTGATTCACTTCATTCCTGTGGGAGCGGGCTTGCTCGCGAATGCGTCCGTTCAGTCAGCAATTATGTTGATTGATAAGCCGCATTCGCGAGCAAGCCCGCTCCCACAATGTGTTTTCAGCGCAGCATTTTATTTGATATCAATACACTGGCATCGCACTAATAGAGTGCAGGAAAGTGAGACGCGTCTAACAAAAAACAACTTACCAATATTTAATATTTAAATAGAAAATCGTCAGACAATTGGGCGTGGTGATGCCCGGTAAAACAATCTTTCGACCCCGCAGGCTTTGTTTTCGGCAGTTTTACGCAACAGTTCAATTTGATCTCAAAAAAACGCTAGACGACAGATTTCAAATTGTGTCAGGTTTCTTACGCCTTCATTGGGCGAGTGATAGGACGATCTCGCCAGGGATTGTCGCTATCTGACAAAAACTGTTCCATTGCTAAACAAGGAAGTGTGTTTATGTCGAAAGTAAAAGCTAACGCTATTGATATCACCGCAGATACATTCGTACCTGTCGGCGCAGCGCAGTCTCTGGCTGCATCCAGCTCCGCCTGGAACCAGATCAATAGCTTCAGCCATCAGTACGATCGTGGCGGCAACCTCACGGTCAATGGCAAACCCTCCTTCTCGGTGGATCAAGCCGCTACTCAACTGTTGCGAGACGGTGCTTCCTGGCACGATCTCGATAACAGCGGCAAGATCGAACTGACTTACACCTTTCTGACCGCCAAAACCGCCAACTTCAGCGGCTTGGGCGTCACCGGTTTCAGTCAGTTCAGTGCCCTGCAAAAAGCTCAGGCCGTGCTCGCCATGCAATCCTGGGCTGACGTTGCCAATGTCACGTTTACCGAGGCTGCCAAAGGTGGCGACGGTCACATGACATTCGGTAACTACAGCGGTGGCCAGGAAGGCGCGGCGGCGTTTGCGTTCCTGCCAGGCACCGAGCCAGGCTATGACGGTCAGTCCTGGTACCTGACCGGCAGTGGCTATGACGTCAACAAAACCCCGGGCCTGAACAATTACGGGCGTCAGACTCTGACGCACGAAATCGGTCACACCCTGGGCCTGTCTCACCCTGGCGACTACAACGCCGGCGAAGGCAACCCGACCTACAAGGATGCTTCCTACGGTCAGGACACCCGTGGTTACAGCCTCATGAGTTACTGGAGCGAAAGCAACACCGCCCAGAACTTCAGCAAGGGCGGTGTGGAAGCCTATGCCTCCGGCCCGCTGATGGATGACATTGCGGCGATCCAGAAGCTGTACGGCGCCAATATGAGCACCCGTGCCGGTGACACCACCTACGGCTTCAACTCCAACGCCGGGCGCGATTTCCTCAGCGCCTCGTCGTCGAGCGACAAGCTGGTGTTCTCGGTGTGGGATGCGGGCGGCAAAGACACCTTCGACTTCTCGGGTTTCACCCAGAACCAGAAGATCAACCTCAATGAAGCCTCGTTCTCCGACGTTGGTGGCATGGTGGGTAACGTGTCCATCGCCAAGGGCGTGACCATCGAAAACGCCATCGGCGGTTCGGGCAACGACCTGCTGATCGGTAACAGTGCGTCCAACGAGCTGAAGGGCGGTGCCGGCAACGACATCATCTACGGCGCCGGTGGTGCGGACAAACTGTGGGGCGGCGCCGGTTCGGACACCTTTGTGTTCGCAGCCAGCTCCGACTCCAAGCCGGGTGCCATCGATCAGATCCTCGATTTCGTCAGCGGTCTGGACAAAATCGACCTGAGCGCCATCACCAACGGTTCCGGTCTGCACTTCGTCAGCAGCTTCACCGGTGCAGCCGGCGACGCGATCCTGACTTCGTCGGGCGGCAACAGCCTGTTGTCGGTGGACTTCTCCGGGCACGGCGTGGCGGACTTCCAGGTCAGCACCGTTGGCCAGGCAGCGACCAGCGACATCGTGGCGTGATGTGAAACGGGAAAGCGGCGCTCAATGCGCCGCTTTCTTTACTTGCATCGTCCTGGCCGCTGGGCAAGGCTACGTGCCGGAGCGAATATTCTCATGATCTATAAAGCTTTTACCTACAAGGCAATGGCGTGGCTTTCGGCGGCGTTCATCATGATTTCTGGAGAAACAACCATGGCAAGCAGCCTCAGACTTGAAGATCCATCGGTTTTTGCCGGGCAATGGCAGGCTGTATTGACTGCGCCTGATGACGCCCCGCAGGCGCAGGCATTGCAAGACAAACCGTCGAACACCTGCCTGATCGATCTTGAACCCAACCAGACGCTGGGCAAGGGCGCCGAATGCCTGGGGGCATGGCTTGAGCAAGCGCCGATCGGCTGGTTTCCTGATCCGGACGGCCTGTCGATTACCGGCAAGGAAGGTTCAAGAATCCAGTTCTTCAGCCGACAACGTGATGGGCTTTATCTGAGCACTTTGAAGTCGGGGCTGGTGATTACGCTCACGCGCCATACGCCGCAGTCGTGAACAGCGCCACCGACTGAGCAGTTGCATATAAGGTTGTGCGTTGCAGTTATAAGCAACAGCTCAATACAACGAATGGCCGTTTAAATGACGGAAGTTGTTATTGAAGTGTCAGTGAAAGTTGCAAGAACTAGTCCGGCATGTGCGCGGATAATTAATGGAAGCGTCTCGTCAAAGATTGGCGGGGAATAATTTCAGGAATATTCAATGAAGATGGCGAAGGCCCCAGCCACCGCTCCCTTATTCAAGGCTTTGGGTGACTATAAAGGCATTCTGATCAGCGTCGGGTGCTTTACTGCACTGATTAACGTGCTGATGCTGGTGCCCTCGATTTATATGCTGCAGGTCTACGACCGCGTACTGTCTTCGCAGAACGAAACCACCCTGGCGATGCTGTCCTTGATGGTCGTTGGATTTTTTGCGTTCATCGGCATGCTGGAGGTAGTGCGCAGTTTCATCGTGATCCGTATCGGCAGCCAACTGGAGCGCCGCTTCAACCTGCGGGTCTATCAGGCGGCGTTCGAACGCAACCTGTTCAAGGGCGAGGGTAACGCCGGGCAATCGCTGGGCGACTTGACCCACATTCGCCAATTCGTCACCGGGCCGGCGCTGTTTGCGTTTTTCGACGCTCCGTGGTTCCCGGTCTATCTGTTCGTCATCTACCTGTTCAACGTCTGGCTGGGCGTGCTCGCCACCGCTGGGGCGCTGCTGCTGATCGCGCTGGCGTGCCTCAACGAATACATGACCAAGAAGCCGCTGGGCGAAGCCGCCGGTTACTCGCAGAAGTCCAGCCAACTGGCGACCAGCCACCTGCATAATGCCGAAACCATTCAGGCCATGGGCATGCTTGGCGCGCTGCGCAAGCGCTGGTTTGGTGTGCATTCGCGCTTCCTTGGCCTGCAGAATCAGGCCAGCGACACTGGCGCGGTAATCAGCTCGATCAGTAAGACCCTGCGTTTGTGCCTGCAATCGCTGGTGCTCGGCCTGGGTGCGTTGCTGGTGATCAAGGGCGACATGACCGCCGGGATGATGATCGCCGGTTCGATCCTGATGGGCCGGGTGCTGAGCCCGATCGACCAGTTGATCGCCGTGTGGAAACAGTGGAGCGGGGCGAAGCTGGCCTACCGTCGTCTGGACTCGTTGCTGCAGGCGTTTCCGCCGAGTGACGACGCCATGGCGTTGCCGGCGCCGAAAGGCCAGATTGCCTTTGAGCAAGTCAGTGCCGGCCCTCCGGGGCAGCGCGCGGCGACCCTGCAGATGGTCAACTTCAGCATCGGCGCGGGCGAAGTGCTGGGCGTGCTCGGCGCCTCTGGTTCCGGCAAGTCGACCCTGGCCCGGGTGCTGGTCGGCGTGTGGCCGACCCTTGGCGGGACTGTGCGCCTGGACGGTGCGGATATCCACCGCTGGAACCGCGATGAACTCGGTCCATACATCGGCTACCTGCCACAGGACATCGAACTGTTCAGCGGCAGCATCGCCGAGAACATCGCCCGTTTCAGCGAAGCCAACCCGGAAAAAGTCGTGGCCGCCGCGCAACAGGCGGGTGTCCACGAGATGATTCTGCGTATGCCCCAAGGCTACGACACCCAACTGGGGGAGGACGGCAGCGGCCTGTCCGGCGGCCAGAAGCAGCGCGTCGCTCTGGCTCGCGCCATGTATGGCGATCCGAGTCTGGTCGTGCTGGATGAGCCGAACTCCAACCTCGACACCGTTGGCGAAGCCGCGCTGGCCAGCGCCATCGCCCAGCTCAAGGCCAAGGGCACCACCGTGGTGCTGGTCACGCACCGTTCTTCGGTACTGGCCCAGGCCGACAAGTTGCTGGTGCTCAACGATGGTCGTTTGCAGGCGTTCGGCAACAGTCAGGATGTCCTCAAGGCGCTGTCCGGCGCCCAGGAACAACAACGGGAAAAATCTGCGCAGGCACCGGGCGGGCTCAGCATGAGCCGGCAGTACCAGCCCACGACAAGGAATTCGGGTGTATGAGCAGCGCCAGCATGAACACTGAAAACGAAGCCTCCATGGAACACGCGTACGTCACCGAGCGCCCGGAGCGCGATGCGAAATTCTTCGCGCGCATGGGCTGGATTCTGGCCATCGTCGGCGCCGGCAGCTTCTTCACCTGGGCCGCACTGGCGCCGCTGGATCAAGGCATTCCAGTGCAGGGCACCGTGGTGGTGTCGGGCAAGCGCAAGGCTGTGCAGTCGATGAGCAGCGGCGTGGTCAGCCGGATTCTGGTACGTGAAGGCGAAATCGTGAAGCAGGGGCAACCGTTGTTCCGCCTCGATCAGACCCAGGTCGCCGCCGACGTGCAGTCGCTGCAGGCGCAATACCGCATGGCGTGGGCCAGCCTCGCGCGCTGGCAGGCCGAACGCGACAACCTCAAAGAAATCACCTTTCCCGCCGAGCTGAGCAACGACCCGGACCCGCGTCTGGCACTGGTGCTGGAAGGTCAGCGTCAACTGTTCAGCAGCCGCCGCGAAGCGTTCTACCGCGAGCAGGCCGGCCTGCGCGCCAGCATCGAAGGTGCCACCGCGCAACTGGCGGGCATGCGACGCGCGCGCACCGACCTCAATGCCCAGGCCGATTCGCTGCAACAGCAACTGAGCAACCTGCAACCGCTGGCGGACAACGGCTACATCCCGCGCAACCGTTTGATGGAGTACCAGCGGCAGCTGTCGCAAGTGCAGCAGCAACTGGCGGAAAACACCGGTGAAAGCGGCCGGGTGGAGCAGGGCATCCTCGAGTCGCGCCTGAAGTTGCAACAGCATGGCGAGGAATACCAGAAGGAAGTGCGCACGCAACTGGCCGACGCGCAGCTGAAAAGCGTGACCCTGTCCGAGCAACTGACTTCTGCCGGTTTCGACCTGCAACACAGTGAGATCCTTGCCACCGCCGATGGTGTGGCGGTCAACCTCGGCGTGCACACCGAAGGCGCCGTGGTGCGTCAGGGCGAAACCCTGCTGGAGATCGTCCCGCAAGGCACCACCCTGGAAGTCGAAGGGCACTTGCCGATCAACCTGATCGACAAGGTCGGCACGCATCTGCCGGTCGATATCCTCTTCACCGCGTTCAACCAGAGCAAGACCCCGCGTGTGCCGGGTGAGGTCAGTCTGATTTCCGCCGACCAGATGGTCGACGAGAAAACCGGCGTGCCGTACTACGTGTTGCGCAGCAGTGTCAGTGACCAGGCCATGGAGAAGCTTCACGGTCTGGTGATCAAGCCCGGTATGCCAGCGGAAATGTTCGTGCGCACTGGCGAACGCTCACTGCTCAACTACCTGTTCAAACCGCTGCTCGATCGGGCCGGCTCCGCGTTGACCGAAGAATAAGGATGTTCGGCTGTATGAATAAGCTTTCGATGTTGGGAGCAGCGTTCGCGCTGCTCGCAGGAAACAGCGCGCTGGCGGCCATGGGGCCATTCGAGATCTACGAGCAGGCATTGCGTAACGACCCGGTGTTCCTCGGCGCGATCAAGGAGCGCGACGCGGGCCTGGAAAACCGCATCATCGGCCGCGCCGGGCTATTGCCGAGACTGGGTTACAACTACAACCGTGGTCATAACACCTCCAAGGCCACGCAACTGACCAATCGCGGCAGCCTCACCGAAGACCGCAACTACAACAGCTACGGCTCGACTCTGACCTTGCAGCAACCGTTGCTCGATTACGAAGCCTATGCGGCATATCGCAAAGGCGTGGCCCAGTCGCTGTTCGCCGACGAGGCGTTTCGCGGCAAGAGTCAGGAGCTGTTGGTGCGGGTGCTGGATAACTACACCAAGGCCTTGTTCGCCCAGGATCAGATCGACATCGCCCAGGCCAAGAAGAAAGCCTACGAGCAGCAGTTCCAGCAGAACGAGCACATGTTCAAACAGGGTGAGGGCACACGCACCGACATCCTTGAAGCCGAGTCGCGCTATGAGCTGGCGACCGCCGAGGAGATCGAAGCGCGCAACGAGCAGGACGCGGCGCTGCGTGAGCTGGGTGCGCTGGTCGGCGTGCCGACGGTGGACATCAGCGAGCTGGCGCCACTGGATCAGAATTTCCAGACCTTCGCCCTGATGCCGGCCAACTACGACACCTGGCACGAACTGGCGATCAGCAACAACCCGAACCTGGCGTCGCAGCGTCAGGCGGTTGAAGTGGCCAAGTACGAAGTGGAGCGCAACCGCGCCGGGCACATGCCCAAAGTCAGTGCCTATGCTTCGATCCGCCAGACTGAATCGGACAGCGGCAACACCTATAACCAGCGCTATGACACCAATACCATCGGTTTTGAAGTCAACGTGCCGCTGTATGCCGGTGGCGGGGTGTCGGCTTCGACCCGTCAGGCCAGCCGCACCATGGAGCAGGCGGAATACGAACTCGACGGCAAGACTCGCGAGACGTTGATCGAATTGCGCCGCCAGTTCAGCGCCTGCCTGTCGGGTGTCAACAAGCTGCGCGCGTACCAGAAGGCCTTGGCCTCGGCTGAAGCGCTGGTGGTGTCGACCAAGCAAAGCATTCTCGGCGGCGAGCGGACCAATCTCGATGCGTTGAATGCCGAACAACAACTATTTACCACCCGCCGCGATCTGGCTCAGGCACGCTACGACTACTTGATGGCCTGGACCAAGCTGCATTACTACGCGGGGACCTTGAACGAACAGGATCTGGCGCGGGTGGATGAGGCCTTCGGACAAGGCCCGAAAAGCAACCCGCGTTAATGCTTGGCACTGAACTTGTGGCGAGGGAGCTTGCTCCCGCTTGAGTGCGCAGCGCTCACCGGATTTTGCGCTGCTGCGCAGCCAGCGGGAGCAAGCTCCCTCGCCACGAATGGAGACGCGCTCGATATTTCAGGAAATGCTCGCCCGGCGAAACGGGTCATAACAAAAACATAAGAAAAGTGAGTGGTGAACATGGACGTACGCATCAAGCCGGCAGCGGTCGGCACTCTGTTGCTCGCAGTTTCCATTGCGCAAGCCAACGCGCAGTACCTTGAAACCGGCAAGCCCGGCGATCCCGCCAGTTGGCGCAGCGCCGAATTCCAGCGCGACTGGGGCCTGGCGCGGATGCAGGCGGATCAGGCCTACGCCGCCGGCATCACCGGTAAAGGCGTGAAGATCGGCGCTCTCGACTCCGGCTTCGATGCCGCCCATCCCGAGTTCGCCAGCGACCGCTATCACCCGGTGCTGGCCTCCGGCAGTTACGTCGATGGTTCGCTGTTCAGTGTCAACGGCACCCTCAACCCCAACAACGATTCCCACGGCACTCACGTGGTCGGCACCATGGGCGCGAGCCGGGACGGCACCGGCATGCACGGCGTGGCGTACAACGCACAAATCTACGTCGGCAACACCAACAACAACGACAGCTTCCTCTTCGGCCCCAAACCCGATCCGCGCTATTTCAAAGCGGCCTACGACGCCCTGGCCGCTGCCGGCGTGCGCGCGATCAACAACAGTTGGGGCAGTCAGCCGCCTGATGTCAGCTATCGCACCCTGGCCGATCTGCATGCCGCTTATGCCCAACACTGGAATCAGGGCACCTGGCTCGATGCAGCGGCGGACGTCTCGCGCCGTGGCGTGATCAACGTGTTCAGCGCCGGCAACAGCGGCTATCCGAACGCCAGCGTGCGCTCGGCGTTGCCGTACTTTCAGCCGGATCTCGAAGGTCACTGGCTGGCGGTCTCGGGGCTGGATCAGAGTAATCAGCAGAAGTACAACCAGTGCGGCATCGCCAAATACTGGTGCATCACCACACCGGGGGCGAAGATCGACAGCACCATTCCGGGTGGCGATTATGCGATCAAGTCCGGCACCTCGATGGCCGCGCCGCACGCCACCGGGGCACTGGCGCTGGTGATGGAACGCTATCCGTACATGAACAATCAGCAGGCGCTCGAAGTGCTGCTGACCACCGCCACGCAACTCGACGGCTCGGTCACCGATGCACCCACCGAACGGGTCGGCTGGGGCGTGGCCAACCTGGATCGGGCGATGCGCGGGCCGGGGCAGTTGCTTGGCGCGTTCGATGCCAACCTGGCGGCCGGGCAAAGCGATGTCTGGAGCAATGACATCTCCGACAAGGCACTGATTCAGCGTCAGCGCGAAGACCTCGCCGAACACAGCGCCTGGCAGCAAACCCTGCAGGACAAGGGCTGGCAGAACGGCATTGCGGCCGGCGCCAGTCAGCAGGATCAGACCGACTACGCGGTCGGTATGGCGCGTGATGCCGCCGCGGCGACCCGGGTCTATCAGGGCAGTTTGATCAAGTCCGGAGCAGGACGTTTGCTGCTGACCGGCGACAACACCTTCCGTGGCCCGACCACGGTCAATGGCGGCTTGCTCAGCGTCAACGGTTCGCTGGCGTCGGCGGTGACGGTCAACGACAGCGGCACCCTGGGCGGCTCCGGGCGCATCGGCGCGTTGCTCGCCAACAGCGGCGGCCGTGTGGCGCCGGGCAACTCCATCGGCACCTTGAACGTGGCCGGTGACGTGACCTTCGCCGCGGGCTCGACTTACGCGGTGGAGCTGTCACCGACCAGCAGCGACCGCATCGTCGCCGGCGGCGTCGCGAGCATCAACGGTGCCACGGTCAGCCTGTCGCTGGAAAACAGCCCGACTCTGCTCAGCACCACTGAAACTCGCAGCCTGCTCGGCCACTCGTACGACATTCTGCAAGCGGCTGGCGGCATTCAGGGCCGGTTCGGCGCGGTACTGCCGGACTACCTGTTCATCGGCGGCAACCTCGACTACGCGGCCAACGCGATTCAGCTCGACATCCAGCGCAACGCTACCTCGTTCGCCAGCGTCGGACAAACCCCGAATCAGCGCGCCGTAGCGGCTGCCGTCGAAGGTTTGGGCGCTGGCAATTCGGTGTACGAAAGCCTGCTGCTCTCAGCGTCTGCCGCCTCGGCGCAGCAAGCTTTCCAGCAACTGAGTGGGGAGATCTACCCGGCAATCGGTTCGATGCTGATCAATGACAGCCGCCAGTTGCGCGACGCGGTGGGCGAACGTCTGCACGATGCCAGCACCTCACAAAGCAATGGCTGGATCAAGGCCCTCGGTGCCTGGGGTTCGACCGACTCCGCTAACGACACGGCGCGCTACAGCACTTCGATCGGTGGCTTGCTCGCCGGTGTCGACGGTGCGCTGGACGAGCAGACCCGCATCGGTCTGGTCACCGGTTACAGCGACAGCTCGCTGAACATGGGGTCGGACACGCACTCGTCGGCCAAGGTCGACAGCTATCACCTCGGCGCTTACGCCGGTCATGAAATCGGCGCCTGGCGCCTGAGCACCGGCGCGGCCTACAGCTGGCATCGCGCCGATGTGAAGCGCGATCTGCAATACGGCGACGTCAGCGCCAAACAGAAAGCCAAGGTCGATGCGACCACTGCTCAGGTCTTCGGTGAAGCAGCTTACCGGCTGAACCTGCAACCGCTGGCACTGGAGCCGTTCGCCAACCTCGCTTACGTGCATCTGGACACTGACGGCTTCACCGAAAAAGGTGACGCGGCGGCGCTGAAAAGCTCTGGCGACCAGCGTGATGCGGTGCTCGGTACGCTCGGTGTGCGCGCGGTCAAGCGCTTCAACCTGTCGAATCAGCAGGCGCTGGACCTGAGCGGGCATCTCGGCTGGCAGCACAGCCTCAGCGACATCGACTCTGAACAACATCTGCGTTTTGCCAGCGGCAGCACGCCGTACTCGGTCGAGAGTTCGCCATTGGTGCGTGATGCGGCGCTGGTCGGTGTGCAAGCCAGCCTGGCCTTGAGCAAGGACGTGCGGGTCAACCTTGATTACAACGGGCAACTGGCCAATCGCGAGAAGAGCCATGGGGTTGGGTTGAGCCTGAACTGGCAGTTCTGACGGACGGTGTACGCGTCTCCCTGTAGGAGCACATACCTGTGGCGAGGGAGCTTGCTCCCGCTCGGCTGCGCAGCAGTCGCAAATTCGCAAAACCGGGTTCGACTGGAAAAATGCAGGGGGCCGCTTCGCGCCCCAGCGGGAGCAAGCTCCCTCGCCACAAAAAGCAGCATTCATGAGATTGAAGTACACGGATTTTTCGCAACAACACTAAGGAAGGTCGCTGGATGAATAACAACAAAACCCCCGCGCAAACGGGCGGTCGCTTCGCCATGAAAACGCTCAATTGCGCCGTGATTTGTGCGCTGACCACTTGGGGCAGCGCACACGCGGCGCCTTATGTGGAAAGCGGCCGCACTGGCGATCCCGCCAGTTGGCGCAGTGCCGAATTCAAGGCTGACTGGGGCCTGGGCGCCATCGGCGCGGATTACGCCTACGCCGCCGGTTACACCGGCAAAGGCGTGAAGCTGGGGATCTTCGACCAGCCGGTGTACGCCGCCCACCCGGAGTTTTCCGGGGCTAACAAAGTCATCACCCTGGTCACCAGCGGGATCCGCGAATACACCGACCCGTACATCCCGGTCAAAGCCGGGGACGCGTTCCGCTATGACGGTTCGCCCTCGGTCGGTTCCAACGGCAAGCTCGGCGCCCACGGCACCCACGTCGGCGGTATTGCCGCCGGCAGCCGCGACGGCGGGCCGATGCACGGGGTGGCGTTCGGTGCGCAGATCATCAGTGCCGACAACGGTGACCCGGGCCCAGAGGACGGTATCGTCCGTGGCAACGACGGCGCGGTGTACAAGGCCGGTTGGGATGCGCTGATCGCCAGCGGCGCGCGGATCATCAACAACAGCTGGGGCATCGGCATCACCGACCGTTTCGACCTCGGCGGCCGCAACCCGGCGTATCCGCACTTCACCGTCAACGACGCGCAATTGCAGTTCAACGAAATCCGCACGCTGCTCGGCACCAAGCCCGGCGGTGCCTACGACGGCGCCATCGCCGCCGCCCGCAGCGGTATCGTGACGATCTTCGCCGCCGGTAACGATTACAACCTGAACAACCCGGATGCCATCGCCGGCCTCGGTTACTTCGTGCCAGACATCGCGCCGAACTGGATCACCGTCGCCGCGTTGCAGAAGAACCCGGACCTGGCCAGCGCCAATCCGTACATCATGAGTACGTTCTCTTCGCGTTGCGGCTACACCGCGAGCTTCTGCGTCTCGGCACCGGGCACGCAGATCTACAGCTCGATCATCAGCGGCACCAACGCTGACAACCTGACCACTGGCTACGCCAACTACAATGGCACCTCGATGGCCGCGCCACACGTGGCCGGCTCGATGGCGGTGCTGATGGAGCGCTTCCCGTACATGACTGGCGATCAGGTCGCCACGGTGTTGCGTACCACCGCGACCGACCTCGGTGCACCGGGCATCGACGCCTTGTACGGCTGGGGCATGATCAACCTGCGCAAGGGCATTGATGGTCCGGCGATGTTCGTCACCGAGAAAGACATTCCGGAAGAATTTCGCATCCAGGGTGCCTACGGTTCCGGGCAGTTCGTCGCGGACTTGCCGGGCATCGGCGCGATCATCGACAAGGGCAAACCGACCGAGCGCCTGTGCACCGACATCACTTGTGGCCTCGACACCTGGCGCAACGACATTTCCGGTCACGGCGGCCTGACCAAACAGGGCATCGGCACCCTGGTGATGACCGGCAACAACACCTACAGCGGCCCGACCCTGGTCAATCAGGGGCGTCTGGCGATCAACGGCTCGCTGGCTTCGGCGGTCACGGTCAACGACAGCGGGATCCTCGGGGGGAACGGCCGCATCGGCGCACTGACCGCGAAAAGCGGCGGTACCGTCGCGCCGGGCAACTCGATCGGCACGCTGAACGTCGCCGGTGACGTGACCTTTGAACCAGGTTCGACCTACGCGGTAGAAGTATCGCCGACCAGCAGCGACAAGATCGTTGCCGGCGGCAAGGCGGTGATCGATGGCGCCACGGTCAGTCTGTCGCTGGAAAACAGCCCGACCTTGCTGACCACCACTGAAGTGCAGAGCCTGCTCGGCACGCAGTTCAACATCCTGCAAGCGGCCGGTGGCATTCAAGGGCAGTTCGGGCAAGTGCTGCCGAACTACGCGTTCCTCGGCGGCACCCTGGCGTACTCGGCGAGCGGCGTACAACTGGAAGTGGGGCGCAATGGCGCGTCGTTCGCCAGTGTCGGTCTGACGCCGAACCAGCGTGCGGTCGGCGCGGCTGCCGAGCGTCTGGGCGCGGGCAATGCGCTGTTCGAAACCCTGCTGTTGTCGCCGAACGCGGCGACGGCGCAACAAGCGTTCCAGCAGCTGTCCGGCGAGATCCATCCAGCCATCGGCACGCTGCTGATCAACGACAGCCGCTACCTGCGTGAAGCCGTGGGCGAGCGTTTGCGTGAGCGTGATCTGTTCAATGCCAACGCGCCGACCGACGATCGCAGCAACGCCTGGGTCAAGGTCCTGGGTTCGTGGGGCAAGAGCGATGGTGGGCATGAAAATGCCGACTCCAACAGCTCCATCAGCGGGCTGCTGGCTGGCGTCGACGGCTTGATTGCTGAAGATACGCGTCTGGGTTTCGTTACCGGTTATAGCGACAGCTCGTTGGGTATGGGCGACGGCACGCATTCGTCGGCCTCGGTCGACAGTTACCACCTGGGTGCGTACCTGGGGCATCAGATCGATGCGCTGCGTCTGACCGCCGGTGCGGCCTACAGCTGGCATCGCGTGGATGTGAAACGTGACCTGCAATTCGGTGACGTCAGCGGTAAACAGAAAACCAAGCACGATGCGGCGACTACCCAAGTGTTCACCGAAGCGGCTTATGATCTGCGCCTGCAACCGATGAATCTGGAGCCGTTCGCCAATCTGTCGTACGTGCACTTGAACACCGACAGCTTCACCGAGAAGGGTGATGCGGCGGCGCTCAAGGGTAGTGAAGACAACCGCGATGTGGTGCTGTCGACCCTTGGCGTACGCGCCAAGCGCACCTTCGCGCTGTCGGACAAACATCAGCTGGAACTGGGCGCGACCCTGGGCTGGCAGCACAACCTGAGCAGTGTCGATGCTGACAGCCACCTGGCCTTCGCCAATGGCAACAGCGCGTTCACCGTGCAGAGTGTGTCGATGGATCGTGATGCTGCCGTGGTCGGTGTACGCGCCGGGCTGGCGCTCAATCGCGATGTCCGGGTTAACCTGGACTATAACGGACTGATCGGTAACAACGAGAAGGATCACGGTGTGGGTCTGACGCTCGACTGGCAGTTCTAAAGGCAATGCCGGCAGTTCCTTGGGGGCTGCCGGTTTTGAAGGAAGAGAGAGCACAACATGGGACTGTTCGATTACAAGAATGCCGATGGCAAAGCGTTGTACAGCGACGCTATCGCGCTGACGCTGTATGCCTACACCCCGACCGGGCAAGCATTGCCGGGCACGGCCTGGAAACCGCTCAGTGCGACAGCGCTGGGCTATCAGGGCAAGGTCGGGGCGCAGGGTACGTTCTTCGGCGAGAAGGACGGCTTCACCAGCGCCGAAGCCGAAGTGCTTGGCAAATACGACGCAGCAGGCAAGCTGACCGGTATCGGTGTGGCCTTTCGTGGCACCGGCGGGCTTGGTTTCAGCGACACTTTCGGCGACTTGAAAAACAACCTGCTGGCCGCCATCGGGCCATCGGATTACGCGAGCAACTACGCGAAAAATGCCTTCGATAATCTGCTCAAGGCTGTCGCCGCGTTCGCGGTATCACACGGCATTGCCGCCAAAGATGTACTGATCAGCGGTCACAGCCTTGGCGGGCTCGGGGTCAACAGCGTGGCCGAGTTGAGCGCCAGCAACTGGGGCGGGTTCTTCAAGGACGCCAACTACATTGCGTTCGCTTCGCCGACGCAGAGCAGCACCGGCAACAACGTGCTGAACATCGGTTACGAAAACGATCCGGTGTTCCGTGTGCTCGACGGCACCACCTTCAGCAGCAGCTCAATGGGCAAGCACGACAAGCCGCATGAGTCGACCACCGACAACATCGTCAACTTCAATGACCATTACGCGTCCACCGCGCAGAACCTGGTGCCGTTCAGCATTGCCAATCCGCTGAGCTGGTCGGCCCATGGCTCGTTGGGCTATGCCGATGGCTTGAATCGGGTGATCGACTCGAAGTTCTACAACCTGACGCACAAGGACTCGACCATCATCGTCTCCAACCTTGAGGAAGCGTCCCGGGGCAAGACCTGGGTCGAGGATCTGGGGCGCAGCGGCGAGCCGCACACCGGCAGCACTTTCATCATTGGCACGCAGAGCAACGACTGGCTCAAGGGCGGGGCGGGTAACGACTTCCTCGAAGGCCTGGGCGGCGATGACCGTTTCCGTGATGACGGTGGCTTCAACATTCTGCTGGGCGGCCAGGGTCACAACACCTTCGAGCTGCAGAAACCGCTGCAGAACTTCAGCTTTGCCAACGACGGCGACGGCACGCTTTACGTGCGCGACGCCTACGGCGGTATCAGCATGACCCGCGACATCGGCGCGCTGGTGAGCAAGGAATCGGGTTCGTGGTGGGGCAGCAAGGAGATCACCTGGGGCGTCACGGCCAAGGGTTTGACCAATGGCAACGACCTGACCCAGTACACCCATTCGCTCAACGGCGATGCGTACGGTAATGCACTGCACGCCAGTGCCGAGGGGGACTGGCTGTTCGGGCTGGGCGGCGATGACAAGCTGATCAGCGACAAAGGCCACGTGACCTTCGTCGGCGGCGCCGGCAATGACGTGATGACGGCGGTGGGTGGCAACAACACCTTCCTGTTCAGCGGCGCGTTCGGTTTCGACGCGATCAATGGATATCAGGGCAGCGACAAACTGGTGTTCATGGGCGTCGAAGGCGCGGGGCAGGGCTACGACTACAAGCAGCATGCGGCACAGTCGGGGGCTGATACCGTGCTGAAGATTGGCGAGTATGCCGTGACCCTGATCGGGGTTGGGGTGGCTAACCTGTCGGACTCGTCTTTCGTGTTTGCCTAGCTCTAATGTGGGAGCGAGCTTGCTCGCGAAAGCGGTGTGCCAGCCAAGCAAATGGCAGCTGACACTCCCTCTTCGCGAGCAAGCTCGCTCCCACAGATTTGATGTGTAAGTAGTGAAAATGCTCCGGGGCGTGCCCGCGAGGGGCGCCCTGGCTGTGAGCTATCTCTGACAATTCCAACAAAAGAGAGGCAATAGCAATGGGTGTGTATGACTACAAGAACTTCGGCACAGCCGATTCCAAGGCGCTGTTCAGCGATGCCATGGCGATCACGCTGTATTCCTACCACAACCTCGATAACGGCTTTGCCGCCGGTTATCAGCACAACGGCTTCGGCCTCGGCCTGCCCGCCACGTTGGTGACCGCACTGCTCGGCGGTACTGATTCGCAAGGGGTGATTCCCGGTATTCCGTGGAATCCCGACTCGGAAAAACTAGCCCTCGACGCCGTGAAAAAGGCTGGCTGGACACCGATCACCGCTTCGCAACTGGGCTACGACGGCAAGACCGACGCGCGCGGAACCTTCTTCGGCGAGAAGGCCGGTTACACCACCGCCCAGGTGGAAATCCTCGGCAAGTACGATGCCCAGGGCCATCTCACGGAAATCGGCATCGCCTTTCGTGGCACCAGCGGCCCACGGGAAAACCTGATCCTCGACTCGATCGGCGACGTGATCAACGACCTGCTGGCAGCCTTCGGTCCCAAGGACTACGCCAAGAATTACGTCGGCGAAGCGTTCGGTAATCTACTGAATGATGTGGTGGCGTTCGCCAAGGCCAATGGCCTCAGCGGCAAGGACGTGCTGGTCAGCGGCCACAGCCTCGGCGGGCTGGCGGTCAACAGCATGGCCGATCTGAGCGGCGGCAAGTGGGGCGGATTCTTTGCCGATTCCAACTATATTGCCTACGCCTCGCCGACCCAGAGCGGCACCGACAAGGTGCTCAACGTCGGTTACGAAAACGATCCAGTGTTCCGCGCCCTCGACGGCTCGACCTTCACCGGCGCCTCGGTCGGCGTGCACGACGCGCCCAAGGAATCGGCCACCGACAACATCGTCAGCTTCAACGATCACTACGCCTCGACCGCGTGGAATCTGCTGCCGTTCTCCATCCTCAACATCCCGACCTGGATCTCGCATCTGCCGACCGCTTACGGTGACGGCATGAACCGGATCATCGAGTCGAAGTTCTACGATCTGACCAGCAAGGACTCGACGATCATCGTCGCCAACCTGTCGGACCCGGCGCGGGCCAACACCTGGGTGCAGGACCTCAACCGCAACGCTGAAACCCACAAGGGCAGCACGTTCATCATCGGCAGCGACAGTAACGACCTGATCCAGGGCGGCAGCGGCAACGATTATCTCGAAGGTCGCGCCGGCAACGACACCTTCCGTGACAGTGGCGGCTACAACGTCATTCTCGGCGGCGCCGGCAACAACACCCTCGACTTGCAGCAGTCGGTGAGCAAATTCGACTTCGCCAACGACGGCGCCGGCAACCTGTACATCCGCGATGCCAAGGGCGGGATCAGCATTACCCGCGACATCGGCAGCATCGTCACCAAGGAGCCGGGCTTCCTCTGGGGCCTGTTCAAGGACGACGTGACCCATAGCGTGACGGCCAGCGGCCTGAAGGTCGGCAACAACGTCACGCAGTACGCGTCCAGCGTCAAAGGCACCAGCGGCGCCGATACGCTGAAGGCCCACGCCAGTGGTGACTGGTTGTTCGGTCTGGACGGCAACGACCACTTGATCGGCGGTGCCGGCAACGACGTGTTTGTCGGTGGCGCCGGCAATGACCTGATGGAGTCGGGGGGCGGGGCGGATACGTTCCTGTTCAACGGCGCGTTTGGTCAGGATCGGGTGGTGGGTTTTACGTCCAACGACAAACTGGTGTTCCTTGGCGTGCAGGGCGTGTTGCCTAACGACGACTTCCGCGCGCATGCCTCGATGGTGGGGCAGGACACGGTGCTGAAGTTTGGCGCTGACTCGGTGACGCTGGTTGGAGTGGCACTGAATAGCCTCAGTGCCGATGGAATTGTGATCGCCTGATGCACCCGTAACCTGTGGCGAGGGAGCTTGCTCCCGCTGGGTCGCGAAGCGGCCCTGAAGACTTTGTGCGCGCTACGCGCTCAAGCGGGAGCAAGCTCCCTCGCCACAACCCAGTATCAAAAGTGACTCGATAGCCACACCCTGACTCAAAAGCTGTGCAAACAGCAAAAGCGGCCTAAAGCCAGCACGTGCCCACACGTTCTATAGCTAGCCGCCATCGAGTACAGGAGATTCACACGTGAGAAGGTTCAAGGGGTATGTCGGGATTGTCGGACTGGCGCTGTTATCGGCCAATGCCTGGGCCGATCTGCCGCCAACCTCGATTCTGAGCCGCTACGGGATCAGTACCGATCAACTGCCGAAACCGGAAAAGACCGAAGTGGTCGAGCCGGTGGAAGAGAAAAGCCTGTTTCAGATTCAGCCCGAACAGCCGTTCGTGACGTTCCGGCCGGGTGACGGCAAACAAGCGCAAGCCACTGGCAACCTGAGCATTGACCGCATGACCCAGCTGGATCTGGAACGCTGCCGGCGTCTGCAAGCAGAACTGGCGCGGCGGGGCGAGCAGTATTTCAGCTGTGACAACAGCATTGTGGGTTTGCCTGCTTTCGAATAACCCAGGCGGATAACACTTTCCTTGTAGGAGCTGCCGCAGGCTGCGATCTTTTGATTTTGATCTTGAAAAACAAAGTCAAAAGATCGCAGCCTTCGGCAGCTCCTACACGTACAGCAGGGTGGTCAGTCTTCCTTGCGCACCGTCGCGACCTCGTCGCCGCGGACTCTCACCTTGGTCCCGGAAATATCCTCGAATTCATAGAACCCATCCTTGTTCTTGGTTTTCGGCATGTCCTTGGTCAAATACTGGGTGCCGTTCTGCAAGGTGACCACCGTCGGCGTCGAGCAGCCGCCCAATGCCAGCAGGGCCGCTACCGCCAGGGGAATACCCAGAGTCTTGATCTTCATACCCACCTCAAATACCTCATTCCATATCAATTGACCGACTTCGGTCTCTAACGCGGTTGGTGCCATCCAACCGGGAAAAGTTCGATGGCACCCTGAAAAAATTCCGATTGCCGCTGCCACTGATCTTTTTCCGTTTGCACGCGACAGGGTAGAGCTGGTATCTGTACGCATAACCAGTATTCGCTCGCCATGGCCCTGAATTCCCGTGACTGCCAACCCGCTCGACGATCCGTTCTATTACCTCAACAACTTCCGGCAAGTGCTTGATTGGCTTGAGCTGCGCTATGCCGATGTGATGAGCGAATCCGAGCACGGCTTTATCCGCCACTTCAAGGCTTTGCCACGCGCCTCACAGGGTTTGCTGGTGCGCATGGTAATGCGCAAGGGCGTGCATTTCCGCCTCGGCAAACTCAACTACCCGGAAATCGGGGACATCAGCGACGCCGCGCAGCCGTTGCTGAGTCACGGCTGGCTCGACGATCAGGCTCTGTTGAGCGTGGCCGAAGTGTTCGACGTGTTGCTCAAGGCCGAACTGCTGCAAGCGTTCGGTGCTTTTATCGAACAACCCAAGGGGCGCAAGGACGACTGGCTGCCGGCGCTCGCGGAGCAATTCAGCGCACCGCGCAGCCTGTCCGACTGGGCGCCGACGCTGGGCGACTGCTTGCTCAGCCTGACCATCATGGACCTGTGCGACCGCCTGCGCCTGATGTTCTTCGGCAACCTGTACCAGGACTGGTCGGAATTCGTCCTCGCCGACCTCGGCATCTTTACCTACGAAAAAGTCGAGTTCTGCGCCGATTCCCGTGGCCTGCGCAGCCGTGAAGACGTTGACGCCTGCCTGTTCCTGCATCAGTGCCAGCAACGCTTCGAGGCCGGTGAACCGTTGGAAACCATTGTCGAGCAGGTCAGCGCATTGCAGTTCGCCAACCCGTGGCTGCAACGGCGGCGCGGCAAGGTGCTGTTCCAGATCGGCCAGTATTGCGAGCGCATCACGGAGTTCGCCCTGGCGCTGAGCATTTACCGCGATTGCGCCTACCCCGGCGCCCGCCAGCGAATGATTCGGGTGCTGGAGCGCTGCGGCGAATACGCACTGGCGCTGGAGCTTGCCACTCGCGCCGAACAGGCGCCGGAAAGCGCCGCCGAACAGCAGAGTCTGCAGCGGATGCTGCCCCGGCTGCGACGCAAACTCGGCGGGCCACCGCTCAAGCGCGCAACGCCGCGCCCGGTCGAGCGCCTTGATCTGCAATTGCCGCGCACCGATCCGTCGCTGTCGGTGGAGTTTTATGTGCAGGCGCATCTGCACGAAGACAGCGGCCCGGTGCATTACGTCGAGAACAGCCTGATCAACTCGCTGTTCGGCCTGCTGTGCTGGCCGGCGATTTTTGCGCCGCTGCCGGGGGCGTTTTTTCATCCGTTTCAGCGTGGGCCGGTGGATCTGCTCAACGAAGACTTCCAGCAACGCCGCGCCGAACTGTTCCAGGCGTGCCTCGACCAACTCGACGATGGCCGTTATACGGCGACCATTCGTGAGCGCTTCGTCGCCAAATGGGGCGTGCAGTCGCCGTTCGTGTTCTGGGGCGCCTTGAATGAGCAACTGCTGGAGCAGGCGCTGGCGTGCTTGCCGGCCGAACATCTCAAGCACTGGTTCAATCGCCTGCTGCTTGACATCAAGGCCAACCGCGCCGGTATGCCCGATCTGATCCAGTTCTGGCCGCAGCACAAGACCTACCGGATGATCGAAGTCAAAGGCCCCGGTGACCGCCTGCAGGACAACCAACTGCGCTGGCTGGAGTTCTGCCACCAACACCAGATGCCGGTCGCCGTGTGCTACGTGCAATGGGCGGAGCAGAGCGCTTGAGCTACAGCATTGCGGTCCGCGCGTTGTGCGAGTTCACCGCCAAGACCGGCGACCTCGACCTGCGGTTTACCCCTTCGCCGACTGCGCTCGAAGGCATGCTCGGGCACCGCACCGTGGCCTCGCGGCGCAGCGACAAGTACCAGAGCGAAGTGGCGCTGGAAGGCGAGTTTCTGCAATTGAAAGTCAGGGGCAGGGCGGACGGCTACGACCCGGCGCAGAACTGTCTGGAAGAAGTCAAAACCTATCGCGGTGACCTGAGCAAGCAGCCGGCCAACCATCGCCAGCTGCATTGGGCGCAGGCAAAAGTCTACGGCTGGCTGATGTGCCGCAAGCTCGAGCTTGAGCAGATCAATCTGGCGCTGGTGTATTTCGACATCGTCAGCGAGAAGGAAACCTGTCTGGTCGAGGCCTTCACTGCGCCAGTCTTGCAAGACTTTTTCGAACAACAATGCCGGTTGTTCCTGAACTGGGCCGAGCAGGAAGTGGCCCATCGCGAGGCGCGCAATCGGGCCGCGCAGCAATTGAGCTTTCCCCACGCCGACTTTCGCCCCGGCCAGCGGCATCTGGCCGAATCGGTGTTTAAAGCGGTCAGCACCGGCCGTTGCCTGATGGCGCAGGCGCCCACCGGGATCGGTAAAACCCTCGGCACGCTGTTCCCGATGCTCAAGGCGTTGGCGCCGCAGCAACTGGACAAGGTGTTGTTCCTGACCGCCAAGACCCCGGGGCGCAAACTGGCGCTGGATGCCAGTCAGGTGTTGTTCGATCAGTCTGAACGCTTGCCGTTGCGGGTGCTGGAGATGGTCGCCCGCGACAAGGCCTGCGAACACCCGGACAAAGCCTGTCACGGCGAGTCCTGCCCGTTGGCCCAAGGCTTCTATGATCGCCTGCCCGCCGCCCGTGAAGCGGCCAGCCGGATCAATCTGCTGGATCAGGCGGCGATGCGCGAAGTGGCTCGCCAGCACACGGTTTGCCCGTACTACCTGAGCCAGGAAATGGCCCGTTGGGCCGACGTGGTGGTGGCGGACTACAACTATTACTTCGATTTCAGCGCGCTGCTGTTCGGTCTGGCCCAGCTCAATCAGTGGAAAGTCGCGGTGCTGGCCGATGAAGCGCACAACCTGGTCGAGCGCGGACGTTCGATGTACAGCGCCAGTCTCGATCAGGCCGCGCTGGCCAGTGTGCGCAAGACGGCCCCCGAGGTGCTGAAAAAATCCCTGCAACGGGTCAACCGCGAATGGAACGCGCTGCATCAGCCGCAACTGGCGCCATATCAAGCCTACGACAAGGCCCCGGAGAAACTGCTGCAAGCGGTGTCCCTGTGCAGCGCGGCGATTGGTGATTACCTCAACGACCATCCGCAGGGACTCGACAGCGCGCTGCAAACCTTCTACTTCGACATGCTGCAGTTCGGCCGGGTAGCGGAGCTGTTCGACGAGCATTACCTGTTTGACATCAGCAAACGTGACCTCGAGCGCAAACGGCCGCTGTCGCAGCTGTGCCTGCGCAATGTGGTGCCGGCAGCGTTCATCGGCCCGCGCCTGAAAGCGGCGCGCAGCAGCGTGCTGTTTTCCGCAACGCTGAGCCCGCGGCGCTATTACGCCGACCTGCTCGGTACGCCCGCCGACACGGTATGCATCGACGTCGAATCGCCGTTCAGCGCCGATCAACTGCAGGTGCAGATCGTCAGCCGCATTTCCACGCGCTTCAATCATCGGCAGGCGTCGCTGGAACCGATCGTCGAGCTGATCGCCCGCCAGTTCAGCGAGCGTCCGGGCAATTACCTGGCGTTCTTCAGCAGCTTCGATTACCTGCAACAGGTGCTGACCCTGCTCGCCAAACGTCATCCGCAGATCAATCTGTGGCAGCAATCCCGGGGCATGGCTGAAGGGCAGCGTCAGGTATTTCTCGATCAGTTCACCGCCGACAGCCAGGGCATCGGCTTCGCCGTGTTGGGCGGTGCGTTCGGCGAGGGCATCGACCTGCCCGGCGCACGGCTGATCGGCGCGTTCATTGCGACCCTGGGGCTGGCCCAGCTCAACCCGGTCAACGAACAGTTGAAACGGCGTATGGCGGCGATTTTCGGTGCCGGTTACGATTACACCTATCTGTATCCGGGTGTGCAGAAAGTGGTGCAGGCCGCCGGGCGAGTAATCCGCACGCGGCAGGATCGCGGCGTGGTGATGCTGATCGATGACCGCTTCGCCGAACCGCGCATTCAGCAACTGTTGCCGCGCTGGTGGGCGCTCGGTACAGACCCGGCCTCAGATCAAAGCGTGAATTGAAGCGCGTTTGCACCTTCCCATGGCGCTGGATTGCCGCATACTTGCGCTAATGAAAACCAGCGGTGAACCTGATGAGTGACAACCCGAGCAAAACTGCCGCGATCGAGGAGATGCGTTTCCGTCTGCTGATCGATGCGGTGGTCGATTATGCGATTTACATGATCGACCCGGACGGCATCATCACCAGTTGGAACTCCGGCGCGAAACGCTTCAAGGGCTACGAAGAGGCGGAAATTCTCGGCGAGCATTTCTCGCGCTTCTATACCGCCGTTGATCGTGCGGCGGGCCTGCCGCAACGCGCGCTCGACACCGCGCTGCACGAAGGACGATTCGAAGGCGAGGGCTGGCGGGTGCGCAAGGATGGCACCAACTTCTGGTGTCACGTGGTCATCGATCCGATCATCGATCCCAACGGCAAACTGCTCGGCTACGCCAAGATCACCCGCGACCTGACTGATCGCAAGATGGCCGAGGAAACCCTCAGGCAAAGCGAGCAGCAGTTCCGCCTGTTGGTGCAGGGTGTCACCGATTATGCGATCTACATGCTCAGCTCCGAAGGTCGCGTGAGCAACTGGAATCAGGGCGCCCAGCGGATCAAGGGGTACAAGCCGGAAGAAATCATCGGCCAGCATTTTTCGATTTTCTACACCCCTGAAGACCGCATCGCCGGCGAACCGCAACGAGCGCTGGAGATTGCCACCCGCGAGGGTCGTTTCGAAAACAAGAGCTGGCGCATGCGCAAGGATGGCACGCGGTTTCTGGCACACGTGGTGGTCGATGCCATTCGCGGCGAAACCGGTACGCTGCTCGGATTTGCCAAGATCACCCGCGATGTCACCGAAGCCCATGAGGCGCAAGTGGCGCTGGAAAAGACCCGTGAAGCGCTGTTCCAGGCGCAGAAGATGCAGGCCATCGGTCAGCTCAGCGGCGGCATCGCCCATGACTTCAACAATTTGCTGACGGTGATTCTCGGCAATCTGGAGATTCTTCAGAAGCGCATCGGCGAAGATCCGAAAAACAGTCGTCTGCTGGAAAACGCCACGCAGGGTGCATTGCGTGGCGTATCGCTGACCCAACGCATGCTGGCCTTCGCCCGCCGTCAGGAACTCAAGACCGAGCCGGTCGATATCCCGCAACTGGTGCAAGGTATCACCGGGCTGTTGCGCAGCTCGATAGGCCCCGGGATTCGCATCGAGACGCGCTTTCCCGAGGATCTGCAACCGGTGCTGGCGGACAGCAACCAACTGGAACTGGCGTTGCTCAATCTGGCAACCAACGCCCGCGACGCCATGGTCGACGGTGGCAGCCTGACCATTACCGCGAAGCCGGAAGTCGTGCTTGAGCAAAGCCTTTCGTCAATGGCCGCGGGGCGCTATGTGTGCCTGAGCGTGATCGACACGGGTGAGGGCATGGACGAAGCCACGCTGGGTTCGGCCAGAGATCCGTTTTTCACCACCAAGGGCGTGGGCAAGGGCACCGGGCTGGGCTTGTCGATGGTGCATGGCTTTATCGAGCAACTGGGTGGCCGTTTCATTCTCAAGAGCGAAAAAGGCCATGGCACCCGCGCAGAAATGTGGATACCGGTGGCGCTGGCCGGGGAGACGGCAAAAAACCTGTACCCGGCGGTCAAACCGGTGTTGGTGCCACGCCTCAGCGTGCTGGTGGTCGACGACGACTCGCTGGTGATGACCAGCACCACGCTGCTGCTCGAAGATCTTGGCCATCGTGTGATCAGCGCCACGTCCGGTGCCAAGGCGCTGATGCTGTTCGAGCAGGGTGAAGTCATCGACCTGATGATCACCGACATGGCCATGCCGCAGATGAGCGGCGCGCAACTGGCCCATGCAGTACGTCTGCTCAAACCGGATCTGCCGATCATCCTCGCCACCGGTTACGCTGAACGACTGGAGGGGTTTGCCGCGAACTTGCCGCGTCTGCCCAAGCCGTTCACCCAACTTAATCTGGTGGAAATCATCGCTCAGTCGATGAAATGAATCCGCCTGAACTTGTCCGTGGCGAGGGCCTTCTAAAAGGTTTCCCCGCCATGGAGTGCGCGTCCCTTGCCTCGCATACTGACCCAGCCCACCGCAGAAGAGCACCTGACCGAACACGACGCCAAGATGTTCGGCTCACCCAAGGAACGGCTGGATTTCTATCGCAAGGAAATCCAGTACGAAACCAGCATCCTCGCCAACCGCACTGACGCCTATCTGGCGGCGCAGTCGTTTCTGGTGATTGCCTTTGCCTCGTGCATGGCCAACCTCAACCCCGAGTGGGGCAAGCTGTTTACACTGGTGGTGCCGCCGTTCCTCGCACTGCTCGGGCTGCTCAGTTCGCTCAATGCCTGGCCGGGGATTCGTGCCGCGTACGACATCATCGATCACTGGCACTACAAGCAGAGCGAGTTGTTGCGCAGCGAGCCGATCATGGGCATGGCTTACGACGAGTCGCCGTTGTTCAGTGAAATGGAATCCAGCCATAAGGGCTATCGCAAGTCGCTGTTGTTTTCGGTGCGCACGCCATGGATCTTCGCCACGTTCTGGATACTGCTGGGTACTTACGCGGTGTTCATTCAGGTGACCAACCCCGGCGGCTGAACGCCGCCCAAAGAAAAAGCCCGGACATCGCTGCCGGGCTTTTTCTTGTGCGCTTTATTCGACGGTTTCAAGCTGCCGGCGCAACTCCTGCGAGTGATGCGGCGACATCGGAATCGGCGGGAAGTCCTCGTTGAGGACGCACAAGTGATCGATGGCTTCGGCGAACTTCGCATCGGCTTTGCGGCGCATGGCTCGATAGTGCTCAAACAGTTCGAGGTCCAGATTGTCCGCCTCCAGCAGCTCGTAAGCGGCGCGGTTGAGGGCGTGGGCGTCTTCGAACAGTTGACGATTGCGTTCCAGGGCCAAAGCCCTGCAAGCCTTGATTTGTGCCGGAGTCGAGCATTCTTTCATGACCGTGACCTTGTTATCCAAAGATTCCTATTCATGGGCTGCAAGCCGCAGGGGAACCGAACCTGCCGGACCCCGCCGAGTGCTTACAGCGAGGGGTTATGGTTGTGACTGCCGGAATCTGCAGAGGGATCCATTTATTTTCAGAAAAAACTTCGATGGATTGCCCAAGATATAGCCGCCTGAAAAATCAGTTTTTTCGTTTTTGCCGTTGTTCGTAGCGCGCCAGCAGTGGCTGGGTGCTGATGCCATGCAGCAAAATGCTCAGTGCCACCACGGACAGGGTGATGTTGGTACACAGCGTCGCGACCGAAGGACTCAGGCCGTGGTTCAAGGCATAAAACAGATAGAACAGGCTGCCGATCCCGCGGATGCCGAACCAGCCGATCAACAGCCGCTGACCACCATCGAGCAAGGTGCCCCATGGCATCAGTGCAACGCAGAGCGGACGCACCACGCAGAACAGCACCGCGCCAATGATCAACGCCCGCCAATCCCAATGCGGCACCAGCACCACGCCGAGCAGGGTCACCAGAAACACTTCCATGGCCCGTTCCACCAGACTGCCGAAGGAGAGCATGTCGCCCATCATGATCCCGGCAGCGACCTGACTGCTTTCCAGGCGTTCGGTATCACCGTGTACCGCGTGCTGCGGTTCGATGTTCTGATGGCCCACCACCGGTTGCACCAGATGTTCGGCGGGCGGTTGGCTGGCGCCGGTGGATTTGACTTCTTCCTGACGCAGGCCAAGGCCGGCAGCGAACACCGACAGAAAGCCGTAACCGCCGATGGCATCCGCGCCGACGTAAGCCAAGGCAATCAGCGACAGCGCCAGATAATCATTCGGGCTCAGGGTGCTGTCGTCGTTACGGATGCGCAGTGACAAGGTGATCCGACCAATGCCGCGGCCCATCCAGTAACCGGTGAGCAAGCCGACCGGCACCGCCCAGAGCAAACCGTGCAGCACCCAATCGGTCAGCGCGCCGGGATGAGCATCGGCCTGTACCAGCAGCAGGCCGAGAATCACGAACGGGAACGCGATCCCGTCGTTCAGTCCGGCTTCACCGGAAAGACCAAAGCGCACGCTGTCGACATCCCGTGCGTCGTTGACCTGCACCAGCGCGGCCAGCACCGGGTCGGTCGGTGCGAGAATCGCGCCGATCAGCAGTGACGGCCCCCAAGGCAGTTGCAGGCCCCAATGCAGCAATACGCTGACCCCGGCGATGGTCAACACCATCACCGGGCCGGCCAGCCCGAAAGCAATCCGCCAGCGCTTGTCGCGCAATGGCAAACGCAGCTTGAGGCCGCAGACAAACAGGGAAAACAGCACCGCCACTTCCGTAAGGTGTTCCATCCATACGGAAGCGTTTTCCAGTGACAGTTTCAGCAGATCCAGCCCGCTCGGGCCGATGACAATCCCCAGCAACAGGCACACCGCCGAGGTGGTGACCGGCATCCAGCGCAGGTAGGACGAGGTCAGCGCAAGGGTCAGCAAGACGGCGCCCAGCACCGCGACCCAAATGACAAAGCTCATGAGGCTTACAACATCGGCTTGCCGCCGGTGACGCCGTAGCGCTGACCGGTGATGTAACTGGCTTCATCAGAGGCCAGCAGCACATAGATCGGCGCCACTTCCACCGGTTGTCCGGGGCGACCGAGCGGAGTTTCGCTGCCGAAATTCTGTACTTCTTCATCGGGCATGGTCGAGACGATCAGCGGCGTCCAGATCGGTCCCGGGGCCACGCAGTTCACGCGGATTTCTTTCGGCCCGAGTATCTGCGCCAGCCCGCCGGTGAAGTTGGCAATTGCGCCTTTGGTGGTGGCATAGGCGAGCAGGGTCGGTTTGGGCATGTCCGAGTTGATCGAGCTGGTGTTAATGATCGACGCACCGGGGCGCATGTGTTTGATCGCCGCCTGACACAGGCGGAAAATCGCCGTGATGTTGACGTCGAAGGTCATCACCCATTCGTCATCGGGGATTTCTTCGAAGCTTTCGTGGGTCATCTGGAACGCAGCGTTGTTGACCAGAATATCGATGCGCCCGAAGCGTTCGACGGTCTTGTCCACCAGTGCCTGGCAGTGAGCCTTTTGCGCCAGATCGCCGGACAGCAGCAGGCATTGGCGACCCGCCTGTTCGACCCAGCGTGCGGTCTCTTTGGCGTCGTCATGTTCATTCAGATAGGCCACGACCACATCGGCGCCTTCACGGGCGAAGGCAATTGCCACCGCGCGACCGATGCCGCTGTCGGCACCGGTGATCAGCGCAATCTTGCCGGCCAGCCGCCCGGAACCGACGTAGCTTTGTTCGCCACAATCGGGGTAGGGCTGCATTTTGCTTTGCGCACCGGGGACAGCTTGGGCTTGTGCGGGGAAGGGCGGTTTTGGGTAGTCGGTCATCACAAATCTCCGAGGTCTCAGGGCAGGTATGGGCGGTTGACCCGGACGGTTTGCCGTGAGTTCGATCGGATTTGCGCTGGATTGTTTGGCGATGACAATGCAAAACCCTGTGGGAGCGAGCTTGCTCGCGAATACGGTGTTTCAGCCGACATCAAGGTTGACTGAACCAACGCTTTCGCGAGCAAGCTCGCTCCCACAGGGGGCTCTACTGTGGATTCAGGTATTGCGGTTTGTCAGGGCGCGCTCCATGCGGCTGATGCCTTCTTCAAGCAACGACCGTGGGCAGCCGAAGTTCAGGCGCACGAACTGTTGGTGCTGATCGCCGAAATCCACACCAGCGCTGAGGCCGACCTTGGCCTGTTCGAGGAAGAACTGCTGAGGATTGTCCAGCTCCAGCGCCGAGCAATCGAGCCACGCCAGATACGTCCCTTGCGGCACATTGATGGTCACGCCCGGCAAGCGGCTGCGCACCGCGTCCACCAGCCAGTCGCGGTTGGCCTGCAGATAGGTTTTCAGTTCGGCCAGCCACGGCGCGCCTTCGCTGTAGGCGACGCGGGTGGCTTCCATGCCCAACGGGTTGACGCTATCGACCATGCCACAACGTGCATGGTTGACGCGCTCGCGCAGGGCGGCGTCCTGGATGATCATGAACGAGGTCTTGAGGCCGGCGATGTTGTAGGCCTTGCTGGCGGACATCAGGGTGATGGTGCGCTTGGCGATTTCCGGGCTGAGGGAGGCGGTCGGAACATGTACGCGGCCGTCGAAGCACAGCTCGGCGTGGATCTCGTCGGAGATGATCCAGGCGTCCTGTACCGCACAGATGTCGGCCACGGCTTGCAGCTCTTCACGAGCAAACACTTTGCCGATCGGGTTGTGCGGGTTGCTCAGGAGCAGGGCACCGCCACCGTTCAGCGATTCGCGCAGGGTCTCCAGCGGCGTGGCGTAAGTGCCATCGGCCTGGGCGACAAATTCCAGCTCAACCTTGTTCAGCCCCCAATGCCCCGGCGCATGCCGCAGCGGCGGGTAGTTCGGCACTTGCACCACGACGTTCTGCTGCGGCTGCACCAAGGCTTTCAAAGCCATGTTGAAACCGGATTCAACGCCGGGCAGGAAAATCAGTTCCTGTGGTTTGACCTTCCAGGCGAACTTGTTCCACAGGTCGGCGACGATGGCTTCACGCAGATTGTCCTGCGCCACGCTATAGCCCACCAGCGGGTGCAGCAGGCGCTGCTGCAACGCCTCGATGATCACCGGAGGCGCGGCGAAATCCATATCAGCGACCCACATCGGCAACACATCGGCCGGGTAGCGGCTCCACTTGGTGCTGCCGGTGTTGTGGCGGTCGAATACCTGATCAAAATCGAAAGTCATGCGCGGTCTCGTGAAGGCGGGATGGGTCCTGCCGGGCATTCTAAGCCCTACGCGATCCTTGTGGGAGCTGGCTTGCCAGCGATGGCGTCGTCACTGTCGCTATTAGTGTTGACTGATCCACCGCTTTCGCTGGCAAGCCAGCTCCCACAGGGTTTTTGCGTTTGTTGGCGGATGTACCGACAAACGGCCGACGGTCGGTTTTCACACAGAACGTGTGGTCATTGTCTACAGTGAAAAAACCGGCAGGCATTCTGCCGTGACCGTGTTTGTCCAGAAAAAGCCCGGCTCAAGTACCGGGTTCCACCTGATCAGGAGTGCACGATGGATCTCAGCCGTCGTCAATTCTTCAAGGTCGCCGGTATCGGCCTTGCAGGCTCTAGCCTGGGCGCGTTGGGCATGGCCCCGACGCCGGCCTTCGCCGAGCAGGTGCGTCACTTTAAGCTTGCCCACACCCATGAAACCCGCAACACCTGCCCGTATTGCTCGGTCGGTTGCGGGTTGATCATGTACAGCCAGGGCGATGCCGCGAAGAACGTCGCGCAAAACATCATCCACATCGAGGGCGACGCCGACCACCCGGTCAACCGCGGCACCCTGTGTCCAAAAGGCGCAGGCCTGCTGGACTTCATTCACAGCCCGGGCCGTCTGCTGTATCCGCAAACGCGCAAGCCCGGCAGCAGCGAATGGACCCGGATCAGCTGGGATGAAGCGCTGGATCGCATCGCCGACCTGATGAAGGCCGACCGCGACGCCAACTTCATCGAGAAGAACGACAGCGGGCAAACGGTCAATCGCTGGCTGACCACCGGATTCCTCGCCGCGTCCGCAGCGTCCAACGAAGCGGGCTACATCACCCAGAAGGTGATTCGCAGTCTCGGCATGCTGGGGTTCGATAACCAGGCGCGTGTCTGACACGGCCCGACGGTGGCAAGTCTTGCCCCGACGTACGGCCGTGGAGCCATGACCAACACCTGGACCGATATCGCCAACGCGAATCTGATCCTGGTGATGGGCGGCAACGCAGCAGAAGCGCATCCGTGCGGCTTCAAATGGGTGACCGAGGCCAAGGCGCATAACGCTGCCCGGCTGATCGTGGTCGATCCGCGTTTTACCCGGACCGCTTCGGTGGCCGACTATTACGCGCCGATCCGTACCGGTACCGACATCGCCTTCATGGGCGGGTTGATCAATTACCTGCTGACCCAGGACAAGATCCAGCACGAATACGTGCGCAATTACACCGACGTGTCGTTCATCGTCAAAGCCGGCTATGGCTTTGAAGACGGCATCTTCAGCGGCTATGACGCAGCCAAGCGCAGCTACACCGACAAATCCGGCTGGGGTTACGAGCTGGGTGAAGACGGCTTCGTCAAGGTCGACCCGACCCTGCAGGATCCGCAGTGCGTCTATCAATTGATGAAGCAGCATTACAGCCGCTACAACATTGATCTGGCGAGCCAGATCTGCGGGATGCCGGTCGATGCGATGCAGAAAATCTGGGATGAGATTGCCACGTGCTCCACGCCCGGCAAGACCATGACCATTCTCTATGCGCTCGGCTGGACGCAGCATTCGATCGGCGCCCAGATCATCCGCAGCGCGGCGATGGTGCAATTGCTGCTGGGCAACGTCGGCATGCCGGGCGGCGGCGTCAATGCCTTGCGCGGACACTCGAACATTCAGGGCCTGACCGACCTCGGGTTGCTGTCCAACTCGTTGCCGGGTTATCTGACCCTGGGCAGCGATGGCGAGCAGGACTACAACGCCTTTATCAAAAAACGTACGCAAATGCCGTTGCGTCCGGGGCAACTGTCCTACTGGCAGAACTACAGCAAATTCCACGTCAGCCTGATGAAGTCCTGGTACGGCGCCAACGCCACGCTGGAGAACAACTGGAATTACGACTATCTGCCGAAACTCGACATCCCCAACTACGACGTTCTGAAGATGTTCGACCTGATGAGTCAGGGCAAGGTCAACGGCTACATGTGCCAAGGCTTCAACCCGATCGCCGCGTTGCCCGACAAGAACCGGGTGATGGGCGCGCTGGCCAAGCTCAAGTGGCTGGTGGTGATGGATCCGCTGGCCACCGAGACCTCGGAGTTCTGGCACAACGTCGGGCCATACAACGACGTGAAAAGTGCGGAGATCCAGACCGAAGTGATTCGCCTGCCGACCACCTGCTTTGCCGAGGAGGACGGTTCGCTGGTCAACAGCAGCCGCTGGCTGCAATGGCACTGGAAAGGCGCCGACGGCCCCGGCGAAGCGCAGACCGACATCCGCATCATGAGCGAATTGTTCCTGCGCCTGCGCAAGCGTTATCAGGCCGAGGGTGGCAAGTTCGCCGATCCGCTGCTGAAACTGTCGTGGCCATACAAGATCCCGGACGAGCCTTCGCCGGAGGAACTGGCCAAGGAGATCAACGGCAGCGCCATGGCCGACTTCACCGACGCCAGCGGTGCGACGGTCAAGGCCGGCTCGCAACTGGCCGCGTTCGCTCAGCTCAAGGATGACGGCAGCACCGCCTCCGGCTGCTGGATCTTCGCCGGCAGCTGGACCGAGGCCGGTAACCAGATGGCCCGGCGCGACAACGCCGACCCGTATGGCATGCACCAGCATCTGGGCTGGGCCTGGGCGTGGCCGGCCAACCGGAGGATTCTCTACAACCGCGCTTCGGCGGATGTCTCGGGCAAACCGTGGGATCCGAAAAAGCGCCTCGTATGGTGGAACGGCAAGGCTTGGGGTGGCACCGATGTGCCGGACTACAAGGCCGATGTGCCGCCGGAAGCCGGGATGAACCCGTTCATCATGAACCCCGAGGGCGTCGCGCGGTTCTTCGCCGTCGACAAGATGAACGAGGGGCCATTCCCCGAGCACTACGAGCCGTTCGAAACGCCGATCGGCATCAACCCGCTGCACCCGCAAAACAAGAAAGCCACCAGCAACCCGGCGGCGCGGATCTTCGATTCGGTCTGGGAAAGCCTCGGCGAAGCCAAGGACTTCCCGTACGCCGGCACCAGCTACCGGCTGACCGAGCACTTCCACTTCTGGAGCAAGCATTGCAAGTTGAATGCAATTGCCCAGCCCGAGCAGTTCGTCGAAATCGGCGAAGTGCTGGCGAAGGAGAAGGGCATCGCGGCCGGAGATCGGGTGCGGGTCAGCTGCAAGCGCGGGTTCATCGAGGCGGTGGCGGTGGTGACCAAACGCATCCGGCCGCTGCAGGTCAACGGCCAGGTGGTGCATCAGATCGGCATCCCGCTGCACTGGGGATTCACCGGCCAGACGCGCCACGGTTACCTGACCAACACCCTGGTGCCGTTCCTCGGCGATGGCAACACCCAGACCCCGGAATCCAAGTCATTCCTGGTCAACGTGGAGAAACTGTAAATGGCCAGCCAAGACATCATTGCCCGCTCGGCCACCACCACGGTGCCGCCCTCGGTGAGGAATCAGCAAGAAGTCGCCAAGCTGATCGACACCACCAAATGCATCGGTTGCAAGGCCTGCCAGGTCGCCTGTTCGGAATGGAACGAGCTGCGCGACGAGGTTGGCCACAACCACGGCACCTACGACAACCCGCAGGACTTGAGCGCAGAAACCTGGACCTTGATGCGCTTCACCGAACACGAAACCGACGCCGGCAACCTGGAGTGGCTGATCCGCAAGGACGGCTGCATGCATTGCGCCGAACCGGGGTGCCTCGCGGCATGCCCAAGTCCCGGGGCGATCATCAAGCACGCCAACGGCATCGTCGATTTCGATCAGGATCACTGCATCGGTTGCGGCTACTGCATCACCGGTTGCCCGTTCAATATTCCGCGGATTTCGCAGAAGGATCACAAGGCTTATAAGTGCACCTTGTGTTCTGACCGCGTCGCGGTAGGGCTGGAACCGGCGTGCGTGAAAACCTGTCCGACCGGGGCCATCGTCTTCGGCAGCAAGGAAGACATGAAGGAACACGCCGCCGAACGCATCGTCGACCTGAAAAGCCGTGGCTTCGACAACGCCGGTCTGTACGACCCGGAAGGCGTCGGCGGCACTCATGTGATGTACGTGTTGCACCACGCCGACACGCCGAAGATCTACGCCGGGTTGCCGGATGCGCCGGCCATCAGTCCGCTGGTGGGCCTGTGGAAAGGCATCAGCAAACCGCTCGGCCTGCTGGCGATGGGCGCGGCGGTGCTGGCCGGGTTCTTCCACTACGTGCGCATCGGGCCGAACCGTACCGAGGAGGATGACCATCCGACGCCGCCCGATACCTCGGTGCATGTTGTCGATCCGGCGGTGCACACCTTCGATCCACGCGGGGAGGACCGGCCATGAGCAACAAGACGATCCTGCGCTACACCGCCAACCAGCGCACCAATCACTGGCTGGTGGCGATTCTGTTCTTCATGGCCGGGCTGTCCGGGCTGGCGTTGTTTCATCCGTCGATGTTCTGGCTGACCAACCTGTTTGGCGGCGGGCCGTGGACGCGGATTCTGCACCCGTTCATGGGCGTGCTGATGTTCGTGTTGTTCCTCGGCCTGGTGTTCCGCTTCTGGCGCGCGAACTTCTTCATCGACAACGACTGGAAGTGGATGCGCCGCATCGATCGGGTGTTGGTCAACGATGAAGAAAGCGTACCGCCGGTGGGCAAGTACAACGCCGGGCAGAAGATGCTGTTCTGGACTTTACTGCTGTGCATGCTCGGTTTGCTGTTCACCGGGCTGGTGATCTGGCGTGCGTATTTCAGTGCGTACTTCGGCATCACCGTGATCCGCTGGGCCATGCTCCTGCATGCGCTGGCCGGGTTTGTGCTGATCCTCAGCATCATCGTGCACATCTACGCCGGGCTATGGATCAAGGGTTCGGTGGACGCAATGCTGCATGGCTGGGTCAGTCGCGCCTGGGCGAAGAAGCACCACGAACTCTGGTATCGCGACATCACCCGCGATGAACGCAATCCGGACGTGCCGGAGCGACCGATCACCAAAAAGGGCTGACCTTTGGCAACCATTCTTGAACCCGGGGAAATCGAAGCGGCGGCCAGTTCGCCGCCGTTTCTGCACCTGCCACCGCACAATCTGTTCACTTTGCGCGCCCAGCGGCTGGAGCAATTGGCCGAAGGGCATCCGCTGGTCGATTATCTGCTGCTGATCGCCGGATTGTGCCGGGCTCAGCAGCAGGTGATGGACGAGCCGCCCTTGACGGTGCCAATCGACGCGCAACGCCTTGAAGTCTGTCAGCGCCACGGCTTGCCGCCATTTGCCGCCGATACGCTGGTGCGCGAGGACGGCTGGCAGGCGTATCTGGATGCTTTGCTGCAACGCTATGTGCCATCGGAACAGCCGGCGGTGCTCGACGCGTTGGCCACGCTGCGGGAGGCCAGTGCCGGCCAGTTGCGTGCGTGGGCGGTGGCGCTGGTCAGCGGCCAGTATTCAATGGTGCCGGCGGCGCTGGTGCCGTTTCTCGGCGCCGGCCTGCAAGCGGCGTGGAGCCACTGGCTGCTCAGCGCAGCGAACTTGCAACTGAAACCCGGCGACAGCCTCAACCAGTGTCCGGGCTGCGGTTCGCCGGCGATGGCCGGGGTGATCCGTCATCGCGGCAAACACAACGGTCTGCGCTATCTGGTGTGCTCGCTGTGCGCCTGCGAATGGCACGTGGTGCGGGTCAAGTGCGTGTATTGCGAGTCGAGCAAAGGCCTCGATTACCTGAGCCTGGAGGACGATCGCCACGCCGCCAATCAGGCGCCGATTCGCGCGGAGGTCTGTCCGAGTTGCAACAGCTACCTGAAATTGCTGTACCTGGAAAACGATGCCGAAGGCGAAGCGTTGTCGGCGGATCTCACCAGCCTGCTGCTCGACATGCGTCTGGCGCAGGACGGTTATCAGCGTCTGGCACCGAATCTGATGCTGGCGCCGGGAGACGAATGACCAGAACGTCTACACTCCTGAAAAACCTGTGGGAGGGGGCTTGCTCCCGAAGGGGCCGTGTCAGTCAGATCATTTGTGGCTGACTCACCGCATTCGCGAGCAAGCCCGCTCCCACAATTGAGGGCCGGTGTGCAGTATTTAGACGCGTTGCGTCAGGTCATGCCGGAGAGTCTTGTTTTCGGGAGTGGCTGATGTCTTCGAGTGTTGCCCTGCGGTTGCCTTCCATTGATGGGTTGTTGCGTCACCCGGCCTGTCTGCCGCTGGCCGAGCGTTATGGTCGTGAGGCGTTGTTGAGCGGCTTGCGGCAGTTGCTTGATGAGCTGCGGCTCAGCGTGTTGCAAGGTCAACTGTCTGCCATTGAAATCAGCCCCGAAGTGCTCGCCGGCCGCGTCGGCGAGCGCCTGACCCAGCAACAGCGCAGTAACGTTCGGCGAGTGTTCAACCTGACCGGCACGGTGCTGCATACCAACCTCGGCCGCGCCTTGCTGCCCGAAGAGGCCATCGAAGCGGTGCAGATGGCCGCACGTTACCCGCTCAATCTGGAATTCGATCTGGCCAACGGCAAGCGCGGTGATCGCGATGATCTGATCGAAGGCCTGATCCGCGAACTGACCGGCGCCGAGGCCGTCACTGTGGTCAACAACAATGCCGCTGCGGTGCTCCTGACGCTCAACAGCCTGGGCGCGCGCAAGGAAGGCATCATCTCACGCGGCGAGCTGATCGAGATCGGCGGCGCGTTCCGCATTCCCGACATCATGGCCCGCGCGGGCGTGCGCCTGCATGAAGTCGGCACCACCAACCGCACCCACGCCCGCGACTACGAAGCAGCGATCAGCCCGCGCAGCGGCTTGATCATGCGCGTGCATGCGAGCAACTACAGCATCGAAGGCTTTACCGCTCGCGTACCCACCGCCGAGCTGGCCGAGCTGGCTCATCGGCATGGCTTGCCGCTGCTGGAGGATCTGGGCAGCGGCAGCCTGCTGGACCTGACCCGTTGGGGCCTGCCGGCGGAACCCACAGTGCGCCAGGCGCTGCTGGATGGCGCGGACATCGTCACTTTCAGCGGCGACAAATTGCTCGGCGGACCACAGGCTGGCTTGATTGTCGGGCGCAAAGACCTGATCGCGAAGATCAAGAAAAATCCGTTGAAGCGTGCTTTGCGGGTCGACAAGTTAACCCTGGCCGCACTGGAAGCGGTGCTGGGTTTGTATCGCGACCCGGATCGCCTCGCCGAACGTCTGCCGAGCCTGCGGCTGTTGACTCGCCCGCAAGCCGAGATCCTCGCCCAGGCCGAGCGCCTGCTACCGGCCCTGGTACAGGTCATCGGCGAACCGTGGAATGTCAGTGCAGTGAAAGCGCTGGGCATGATCGGCAGCGGCAGCCAACCGGTGGCGCGGTTGCCGAGTGCGGCGCTGTGTTTGCGCCCGCAGGTGTCGAAACGCATGCGCGGGCGTTGTCTGCTAAATCTGGAAGCGGCATTGCGTGCGTTGCCAATCCCTGTGCTCGGGCGCATTGACGACGACGCGCTGTGGCTCGATCTACGCCAACTCGACGACGAAGCGGCGTGGCTGGCGCAGTTGCCGCAGTTGCCGCAGTTGCAGGTCGAGTCGTGATCGTCGGCACCGCCGGGCACATCGACCACGGCAAAACCTCGTTGCTGCAAGCCCTGACCGGACAAACCGGCGACCGCCGGCCGCAGGAGCGCGAGCGCGGAATGACCATCGACCTCGGTTATCTCTACGCAGAGCTGGAGCCCGGAGCCGGACTGACCGGGTTCATCGATGTGCCGGGCCACGAGAAATTCACCCACAACATGCTCGCCGGGGCGCAGGGCATCGATCTGGTGTTGCTGGTGGTGGCGGCGGACGACGGGGTGATGCCGCAGACCCGTGAGCATCTGGCAATTGTTCAGTTGCTGGGCATTCCCCGGGCATTGGTGGCGATCACTAAATGCGATCGGGTCGAGACGGGCAGGGTGAAGCAGGTTCAGCGGCAGATTCTCGATCTGCTCGAAACCGGGCGGTTTACCGACGCGCCGATACTGGCGGTGTCGAGCGTGACCGGGCAGGGCGTCGATGAACTGCGCCAGGCCTTGCTGCAGACCCAGGGTGATGTGCATCAGCGCAGCCGTGAAGGTGGTTTTCGCCTGGCCATCGACCGCGCCTTCAGCGTGGCGGGCGCCGGGATTGTGGTGACTGGCACGGCGTTGTCGGGGACGGTTTCCGTCGGGGACAAACTGACCCTCGGGCCATCCGGTAAAGCACTGCGAGTGCGTGGCTTGCATGCGCAAAACACAGTCGCTGAACAGGCCTTCGCCGGGCAACGAGTGGCGTTGAATATCAGCGGCGAGCGACTGACATTGGAACAGATCCATCGCGGCCAATGGCTTTTGGCAGACTGGCTGTACGCACCGACGCAACGCGTGGACATCGAATTTCAACTGTTGCCCGGCGAGCGTACCTTCGAACATTTTCACCCGGTCCACGTGCATCTCGGCACCCAGGACGTCATCGCCCGCGTCGCGTTGCTCGAAGGCACGCGCCTGCTACCTGGCGAGCGCATGTTCGCGCAACTGCTGATCAACACGCCGGTGCACGCGGTGAAGGGGGATCGCGTGATCCTGCGCGACCAGAGTGCGCAACGTACCCTCGGCGGAGGTCCGGTACTCGACCCGTTCGCCCCGGCCCGCCAGCGCCGCAGCCCGGAGCGACTGGCGCAACTGCAAGCGCTGGCCCGCAGCGACACTCTTGAGCAGGCGCTGCCGGTGTTGCTCAACCACAGTGCTGGCGGCCTCGATCCGCAACGGCTGGAGCGTCAGTTCAATCGCTCGCGTGAGGGCTGGTCGCTACCGGCCAACGTGCGCCTGATCGACACCCGCCAAGGTCCGGTGCTGTTCAATTTGCAGCGCTGGGGACAACTGAAATTCACCGTGCTGGAGCAACTGGCGAAGTTTCATGAGCTGGAGCCCGACCAGATGGGCCCGGACCGCGACCGCTTGCGGCGCTTCAGTGGTCTGGCGCTGGAGCGTTCGACTTTTGTCAGCCTGCTGGAAGAACTGCGTGCTGCCGGGTCGATCAACGCCAGCGGGCCTTGGCTGCATCTGCCCGATCATCAGGTACGGTTGAATGCTGAAGACGAGACCCTGTGGCAGCAGATGCAGCCGCTGTTCGAGCAGGCCGGATTTGATCCGCCGTGGGTGCGCGACATTGCCAAAACGCTTGGTACGGAGGATGCCGTGGTGCGTCTGCTGCTGCGCAAACTGGCGCGGTTGGGGTTGATGCACCAGGTGGTGCGCGACCTGTTTCTGTCTGACGGGCAACGGCAGCGCATGGCCGACATTCTGTTGCAACTGGAGCAGGAAAATCCGTCGATCCAGGTGACAACGTTCCGCGATGCGCTAGGCTTGGGACGCAAACGTTGTATTCAGTACCTGGAATACTTCGACCGCCTCGGCCTGACCCGGCGCATCGGCGAATCGCGGGTGATCCGCCACGACAACGCGCTGGCCAGTGCCGACGCACCCTGAGTTCAAAGGAAGGCAATCGCGCCCGGTGGCGCGGCCGGGCTTCAAACCCGGTTGGGGACGGCATCCGTTCCCGGGCAGGTTCGACTCCGGCTGCCTTCCGCCAATCATTCGATATAAAATATATTTAGAGAAATTGGATAATTGTTGAAAAGCTTTTAGCTTGCAGCTCTGAAGCTTTCCCTTACAGATACCGCTTTGATAAAGTCGCTCGCACATTCAGGACAAGGAAGCATTGACGCGATGGGTATTACACAAACCACACAATCTCCGACGGAAGCGGATCTTGAGGCACAGATAAACGCCTCGATAAAGCGTGTTTTCTTCAATCTAACAAGTGATTCAATTCGTCATCAAATTAAATTCAAATTTGATTTTGGGCACAAAACGATTGAAATAGATGGTGCCAAACCATTTTCAGTGCATGCCATCGCTGACGTGATTCTATTTTGGAACGATGTCCCCCTAGCAGTTCTTGAATTGAAGCGACCTGGAGTCAAGCTTCGAAAAGAAGATGGGAGTCAGGGGTTATCTTATGCGCGCGCCTTATTTCCGACTCCACCGCTCGTAATCGTCACCAATGGAAATGAAACAATTTTTTTCGAAACTCGGACGGCAGAGCGTTGGGAAGCGTTGGAGGTAAATGAAAAGTCGTTGAAGGCGCTATTTGAAAGTGCCGTCTGTGCCGCCCGCTCAGACATGAGGTTTGCGGTTGATACACTGATGGGTACAAATCCTGACGTATGGATGCAGGCCATCAGAAAAACGTCAGAAGCCACATTGGAAGAGTTGACGGGAGAACTATCAGAACTCACCCAGCCGTTTGCTCGTGATTTTCTTATAAAACGTTCCGCGACTGCAGAATTAATCGAAATGTTGGACAGTGGTGAAAATCTGATTTTCGTAGAAGGCTCATCCCTTTCAGGGAAGAGCAGTGTTTTGCGCGAGTTGTGTGAGCAAAGCTTTAATAACAGTAAGCGGTCTGCGCTTTATATGCATAATGATGGGCAGTGCAGTATTTATCAAACCATCGCAGATTCGCTGGAAGAATCTTTGAATTGGCCCTTGACACTAGATGAGGTGCGATCTTGGCTAAAGCGACTGTCCAAGTCAGACGGACCTCAATTGATTCTGGTCATTGATGGCCTAAATAACGATTCCAAGGGAGTGCAGAAGGAAATCAAAGAACTCTCGAGCAGTATGTATGGTAAGCAATTGAAAATTGTTATTGCACTGGATACGTCTGTCGCTACCAGACTTTCAACGGACAAAGGCAGAAATAAAACAACCATCGGCCGTAGAGCATCAATCATAAGAATCTCCAAGCTTGATGATGACGAATTTGCTAATGCTAGAGAGCTGTTGTTAGAAAAAGGCATGATTTTTATGCAGGGAGCCCAGTTCAGTAATGATTACAGGCGACCATGGATTATTCGATCCGTGGCTGCATTCGCACAGCACAATTCCAAACCTACAAGTCTTGCCAACGAAATTGCCGTCCCGCCGCTACCAGGTACTGGACTGATAACATTTGCGCGCGAGCGTTTTTCAAATATTGAGATTCGTGAATACTTCAGTTTTCTCGCCACTGCTATTGTCAAGGAGTCACAAGACAGCAGCCGACATCGAGTTTTAATGGATGAGTTAAATCTTACCCCTTTAATTCGCAAAAAGATGTTTCGCCAATATTTAAATGATGATGCGGAGAAATATTTGATTGAGAATGGTTATCTGGTTGAAGTGATCCATTACGTTACTGATGAGCATGTGTTTTATATTCGTCAGCCAGCGCTGATGGCCAGCGAGATATCAAGGTTAATGGAAAAACAAATACTTCCATATTTGTTCTCTAAACCTAAAGAGACTATGAACTGGATAGTTGGCGTTGTCGAGCACCTGCCGTTGGGCGGGATAATCATGGCTCAAGCGTTGTGGGGGGCGGGAATTGAAAATAAGCAATTATTAAGAGAAGCAGTTGATTTGCTCAAGGCTATTGAGCCCGTTACTCATCAACCGAATGTGGGGCAAGAATTTACTGCGTTTTTGGGTGGGCTTCCAAAAACATTGCGGATGATTGAAAAAGACGTATTTGAAGTTTTGGTCAAAGGCCAGCCGCCTCAAATTGTCAGAGGTACATTTACAATAGCTCACATGAATGGTGACTTTGCACCTTGGGAAATACTTTCGCATTTGGCAGAGTTGGAGATTCACAGTGGCTTGGAAGAGTCTCTCGGCAGAGCAGAAGAAATCCTTCTGACAATTGGTACTGCTCCCAAACCTTTTATTGTTGGTAGTAAAGGGTCCAAGTCAATACAGATATACGATATATCTCCCGATGAAACGGTAGTTTGCCATCAGTCAGGAATTGTAGAACAAATAACTCAGTCCCTATGGTGGCTTTTGAAAGCCGATACCGCTCGCGCAAGTCTCTTTTTAGAAAAAGCCATATTAAAAAACTCAACACCGTTGCTCTGCCGGATTCATATTGCGCTGCTCGAAATCAAGCAATCTGCGGATATCAAACTGTCCAAGTGGTCAAAAGACACACTAGACAATATCGTACTTCCAGTTTTACGAGTAAAGGCTCCTGTACTGTTTTCAGCTCAAACCTCCTTTGATTGACGTGAACCTATACATGATCTGAACAAGGTACAAGCAAACCTTGGCTGAGCCGCCAATACCCGTCGCTAAACAGGTAAGGGTGGCGGCTGTACGCAGGTTAGCGAACCGGTCAAAGGCACCCGGTAGACCCGAAGGTCTCCCGCATACAGCCACCATAGCGAGACTGCAGACATGAGTCCGCAACGAAGCCTGGAGTGCTGATGCGCCTTTATTGAACAGAGTCGCTAAACCCGATCGCTGAATGAGTCAGCGACCCGGAAACGATAGAGACCCGCCCCAAAGCGCACAAGCCGGCGGATTCTGGCGTAGCCGTAGGCAACGACGCAAGGATGTGTAGGCTGCGAGAGTGTCTGCAAGTGTTGCTTAAACAAGGCTGTTTAGCGCAGCACAAATCCCCTGTGGGAGCGGCGGTGCGACGACTCCCACAATGGGCAATGGGTAATGGGTTTCGGGTTACAACACGCCATACTCGCGCGCTGTGCGATCCACCGCGATCCGCGTCTTGTCGACCAGTTCATCCAGTTCCGCCCGCGTGGCGATCAGCGCCGGAGCCATGATCATCCGCCCCAGCGTCGAACGAATGATCAAGCCTTCCTCGAACCCGATGGTCCGGCAGCGCCAGGCGATGTCGTTCTCGTTGGCAAAGCGCTTGCGGGTGGCTTTGTCTTCGGCGAACTGCAATGCCGCCACCAGCCCGACACCCTGAACCTCACCCACCAGCGGATGGTTGCCGAACACCTCACGCAGGCAGTTCTGCAGGTACGGGCCGGTGTCGTTTTTCACCTGAGTGACCACGCCTTCATCGCGCAAGGCCTTGAGGTTGGCGATCGCCACCGCCGCCGCCACCGGGTGTCCGGAGTAGGTGAGGCCGTGAGCGAACACACCGCCTTTTTCCACCAGTGCTTCAGCCATGCGTCGCGACAGGATCAGGCCGCCCATGGGGATGTAGCCGGAGGTCAGGCCTTTGGCGATGGACAGGGTGTCCGGTTCAAAACCGAAGGCCTGGTGCGCGAACCATTCGCCAGTGCGGCCGAAACCGCCGATGACTTCGTCGGCGCACAGCAGCACGTCGTACTTACGACAGATGCGCTGAATTTCCGGCCAATAGGTGGCGGGCGGAATGATCATGCCGCCAGCGCCCTGGAACGGTTCGGCGACAAACGCAGCGACTTTGTCGGCGCCCAGTTCGAGGATCTTGTCTTCCAGTTGCCGCGCCGCTTGCAGGCCGAACTCCTCCGGACTGAGGTTGCCTTCGTGGGCGAACCAGTACGGTTCGTCGATGTGCGCGACGTCGGGGATGGTGCCGCCCATTTCGTGCATGAATTTCATGCCGCCCAGCGCTGTCGCGGCCAGGGTCGAACCGTGGTAGCCGTTCCAGCGGCCGATCATGATTTTCTTCTCGGGCTGGCCCATCACCTGCCAGAACCTGCGCACGGTGCGGATCAGCACTTCGTTGGCTTCGGAACCGGAGTTGGTGTAGATCGCGTGGCTGTAATGCTGGGGCAGCAGGCTGAACAGCAGCTCGGAGAGCTCGATCACCTGCGGGTGAGTGGTGTGGAAGAACATGTTGTAGTAGGGCAGTTGTTGCAGCTGCGCGGTGGCAGCGGCGGCCAGATCCTTGCGCCCATAACCGAGGTTGGTGCACCACAGGCCGGACATGCCGTCCAGATAACGATTGCCGTCGTTGTCCCACAGCGCCAGGCGATCACCGCTGACCATCACCCGTGGGCCTTCCTCGTTGAGGGCCTTCTGGTCGACGAACGCGTGAATGTGGTGGGCGGCGTCAGCGGCCTGGTAATCGCGGGTGCTGCGGGTCGGATCGAATTCGGCGGACATGGCGGTTCTCCAGAGAAACGGGGCAAGTGGGTGCGCGTTCATTCCAGCGGTGCACGGCCAATATTTGTCACTTAAAAATATTTTTGTAAAGAAAATATTTGTCGGTGAAAAAAGAAATCCGTAGGCTGACGCCCATCAGCAACACAGGACACCAGCACCATGAGCGGGCTCAGAGAACGGCAAAAGGAACAGCGCAGGGAAGTCATTGCGCAAGCAGCGCTGGAGCTGTTCATCAGCAACGGCTTCGGCGCTACCACGCTGGAGCAGATCGCCAATCAGGCCGGGGTTTCCGCGCCGACGGTGGTCAACTATTTCGGCGGCAAACAGGAGATTTTGCTGGCGTTGCTCAAGCAACCGGACGAGCAGGCGATGCGCGACGCCCGGGCCAATCTGGATGACGACAGCGATCCACTGGAGGCGTTGTGCGAGTTCGAAGGGCTGATGACCCGTTACCAGTTGCAGGCCATGCCGGCATCACTCTGGCGGGAACTGGCGCCGTTTCTGTTTTCCGGCGAACTGGCGCAGGCCCTGGAGCCGTGGAATGCGGCGGTGATCGAGGAAACCAAGGCATTGCTGGTGCACTTCCAGACCCTCGGCAAAGTGCGCAAGTCGGTCGATATCGACGTGGCGGCAACGCTGTTTAATCAGTACGCGAACCTGGCGTTCATCCGTCTGGCGACCGAGCCTGAGCCGGATCGGGCTGCACACGCCGAACACATGCGCGGTGTTCTGAGTCTGCTGTGTCACGGCATGCTCGCGCATTGAATGCATCTTGGGAAAAGGCCTACAGACGCTAAACCCGCGCGCCCCTCAACATTCCTCTGCTGCAACTCACCTGGCCAGACCGGGTGGGGCAGCAGTGACTCCCATATGCAGCTTGCAGATGGGCGTCAGTAATTGAGCCGCCATGAAGGCGGCGCATCGACAATTATAGGAATCCAGTATGAAAAGCATTTTCAAGGCAACGATCGCCATCACTGTTGTCACCGGCGTCGCACTGCTGTCGGGCTGCACCGGCCAGGTCTACAACCAACCGAAGAATTGCACCTACGATTACCTGTTCCACCCATCGGTTTCGGTCTCGAAAATCATTGGTGGCTGCGGTCCGGTAGACAAGCTGCCGCAATAAGCGCAGCGGTCTGACCTGAACCCTCCGTTGCGCAATGGACGGAGGGTTCTACGAGCCTTTCGGCAACCACGGTTGCATCTGCTGCAGCAACCCGCGTCCGCCACGACGCAGTCCGGCTGCCAGGGTCAGCCACGACAGTTCGGTCATGATCACCTCAGAGGCGTGCAGCAAGCGCACTTCGCCAGCCGTGCCACCGGCCGTTCCGCCATCCGGCATGTACACCGTCATCCAGTCGCCGACGCTCTCCACCACCAGACACAGACGCCAGCCTTGTTCTTCGGCAATCATGCCGACCTTCGCACCGTCGGTAGTCTCCATCCCCGCAAACCGCGCAGTGGTGTCCTTGAGCAACTGGTAGCCGGGCAGGTTGCTCAACACCTTGTCGCCGGTGGCTTCAATCGCTCGTGCCGCCGTCGAAGTCCGGGCCAGCAGCCCGGCGAGAAAACACAGCACAATCAAGCCGAATAACGTAGCCAGCGTGATCAGGGTCACGCCGGCAATGTCGTGCCCGGCAAACATCGGCAGCAGTTTTTCCACGGGACCACGCAACAGGTGAATGGCTTTTTCCAGCAGGACGAAAATCAGCACCAAAGGCAGAATGAACAGCAACCCGCCAATCACGGTGGTTTTGATGAACTTGAACATGGCAGCTCCTTGCCGAATTCCTTCAGTCACAGAAACCAAGGCTAGCTGATTAAAATGCCGAGGCCGACTGGTGGCGAACAAGGAGCAGGGCGCATGAGCGTACCGGATCAACAAGCATGGCAGCCGTGGACGCCCGAGCAATTGGCGCAACGCCTGAAACACGTCTCGCGCCCGTGGTGCGTGGTGGGCGGATGGGCGCTGGATTTATGGCTGGGCCGGCCAACCCGTGCGCACAGCGATCTGGAGTTCACCCTCCTGCGGGACGACTTTCAGCGCTTCCGGCAAGCGCTGGCCGAGCTGGACTTCTATACCGTCCGGGACGGTGAACTGGCGTTTTTACCAGTGGGGCAGACGCCAGGCGCGGAGATTTTTCAGGTGTGGGGATATGATGCCGTTGCCCATGTCTGGCGAGTAGATCTGATGCTTGAATCTGGCACGACCGATACGTGGGTCTATAAAAGAGATCCGTCGATTGTCTATCCACGCGCGGCGATGGTGGCACTGAGTGATACGGGGACTCCCTATCTCAGGCCTGCGGCGATTCTGCTGTTCAAGGCCAAATACACGCGTCCCAAGGATCAAACCGATTTCAGTCAGGCATTGCCGAATTTATCTCGCGAAGACCGGCAATGGCTGGTGCAACATTTGGCTCGGTTGCATCCCGAGCATGAGTGGATTCAACGATTGCAAACGACTGAAAAATACTCCCGACCCAACGAATGAACTGTGGCGAGGGAGCTTGCTCCCGCTGGGGCGCGAAGCGGCCCCGCTGTTGAGGAGGACTGCTATGCAGTCCAGCGGGAGCAAGCTCCCTCGCCACAAAATGTCTAGCGGCGGATCGCCAGGTATGCCTGGCCCAGGTCGCCGGCCCAACCATCGAGAACAGCCTTGACGTCATCGGCAGTCAGCACCTGCTTGTCGTTTTCCAGTGGCATTCCGGTGCCTTTGCCCACGACTTCGGCGACCACTTCGCCGGTCGAGCCGTCTTCGAAGGAGACTTCGGTGGTGATTTCGCTGTCCTGATCGCGAATGCCGGTGGCGGTGCTCACACCCGCAGCGACCAGCGTCACCGGTAGCCATTCATAAAAGCGCAGGCCCTGGGTGCTGGCGGCCACCCGGGTGATCGCCGGTCTGACGGTCAGCGTATTCGGGCCTGGCCTGGATACCAGTTGTGCCACCTTGCCCAGTTCGAGCCGCAGGGCCGCGTCGTAGTAATCGGTCACACCGGAAAGCGTGCTGAGCGGAATCCGTTGAGTCGGCTCGGTCTTGGGGTAAATCTGGCTGGGCGCCAGGTACACCTGAGTGTAACGCCCCCGGGCCAATGCCGGGCTGACCCAGCTCAGAACAGGCTGCCCTGAAGGCGACTGGCGTTCGCTCAGCACGCTGTAGTCACGCAGAAAACCGCGAGGCTTCTCGGGTTCGACCTTTTTATTGCTGCAGGCCGACATACTCAAGGACACGGTGCAGAGCAAGGTCATCAGGCAATGACTTCTCATCGGGCCAATCCTTGCCCGGCCGACGGGGTATTGTCCGAGCATTCGATGTGCAGTTTGCCGTGGGTCATGATCCAGTGGATCAGGTCGGCGGTCGGAATCGAATGCACGTACTCCACCCATTGCGAATCAGCCGGGCCGTACTGTTCGAAATAGCGGCGCAGGACAACCCGGCTCTGGTCGTTCGCCAGCCCCAGGCAGAACTCCTGAAACAGCAGCGGCGTATCCTGCTCAGGTGCGGTGGTGCGCTGGCTGAGAATCAACGGATAGCGGGCGTCGTGGCCCTCGGCGGTATAACGGTTGTGCAATGCGCTCATTGAATGCCCCCGGTTGTCGATGGCGTGCAGGGTGCCCGAAGGGTTTTGCCGCAGAATGTCCGCTTGATGTCCGGGGCGAAGGAATGTTGCTCGATTGAAATATATGACCCGCCCGCCAGAATAGTTTTAGATGCGTTCTTTTTTGGCCTGAGGATCCTGTGCCCGTGAGCAGACTGCTGATCGTCGACGATGACGTGGAAATTCTCGCCCTGCTGAAGAAGTTCTTCGTCCAGCACGCCTACGAGGTCGATGTCGCCGCCGACGGCGCAGCGATGTGGGCGGCGATTGCGCAGCAGCGCCCGGACACGATCATTCTCGACCTGATGCTGCCCGGCGAAGGTGGCCTGAGCCTGTGCCAGAAAGTGCGTGCGCAGATGGGCATTCCGATCATCATGCTGACCGCCATGGGCGAGTTGAGCGACCGGATTGTCGGCCTCGAACTGGGCGCCGATGACTACGTCACCAAACCGTTCGCCCCGCGTGAATTGCTGGCCCGCCTGCGCGCCGTGCAGCGTCGCGCCGGTGAGCAGGTCAGCCCCGCGAGCGAGCCGTCACGGCCGGTGATCGCCTTCGCCGGTTGGCATCTGGATATCACTTGTCGCGAGCTGCGCTCCCCGGAAAACGTGATGATTCCGCTGTCCGGTGGCGAGTTCGATCTGCTGGTGGTGTTTCTCGAACACCCTCAGCGCATCCTCACCCGCGAGCAACTGATCGACTTGTCTCGCGGTCAGGGCCACGACGCCTTTGATCGCAGCATCGACGTGCAGGTCAGCCGCCTGCGGCGCAAGATCGAACCGGACAGCAAGCGCCCGGATCTGATTCGCACGGTGCGCAACGGCGGTTATATGTTCACGGCCAAGGTTACTCGCGCATGATCCGCCGGTTCTTGCGGCGCGACCCGCTGAGTCGGCGGATCGCCCTGACCATCGTTGCCGCCATGCTCGCTTCGCTGGCACTCAATTTTCTGTTCGTGGAGGTTGCCGGGACCTGGGCGCGGCCACCGATTGAACGCACCGGGTTGCTGGAGCAGATTGCCGCGACCGTCAAAGTGATCGAGGCTGCACCGGCGCCTTTACGCCCGAAACTGGCGCACGCGGCAAACGGCCCGACGCAGGAGGTGACCTGGAGTGCGCACCGCGACGAACTCGGATTGCCCTCGGGTGGCACGCAGCTCATCGCCGACAAGACGTCCGGGTTGCATCAGTTGTTGGGCGATGAGCGAGACATTCGGGTGTTCAATCCCGCTGACTGGCCGAGCGGCAGTCCGCTGGCCCGGTACGCGGCGCTGATTCAACTGCCGGATGCCAGCTGGCTGCTGTTCTCCTCGCCCGAGCGCTCCTGGGGCCTGGACATCGGCACGCGCATCGCAATCATCATCGCTCTGGGCCTGATCGCTACCGTGCTGGTGGCCTGGCTTGCCACGCAGCAACTGGCCAAGCCGCTGCAGCGTTTCGCCAGCGCCGCCCGCCGCTTTGGCGGTGATCTGCGCGCGCCGCCGATCAAAATCGAAGGCCCGGACGAGATCCGCCAGGCAATCATCGCGTTCAACACCATGCAGGCGCAGATTCAGCACTACATCAGCGAGCGCACGCACATGTTGGCCTCGATTTCCCACGATTTGCGTGCACCGCTGACCCGCATGCGCCTGCGCAGCGAGTTCATGGAGGATCTCGATCACCAGAGCAAACTGATCCGCGACATCGAAGAAATGCAGTCGATGATCAACGCGGCACTGGCGTTCTTTCGTGAAGACACTCAGCCGGAGCAAAGCACCGCGTTCGACCTGTCGGAATTGCTGCAGACCATCATCGACGACTACCGCGACCAGAACATCGCGATCGATTTCAACGGCCCGGCGCATCTGGTCTACGAGGGCCGGCCGCTGGGGATCAAGCGGGTGATCGTCAACCTGCTGGAAAACGCCGAGAAGTACGCGCAGCAGCCCGCCATCGCTCTGAGCAGCGACGGCTACAGCGTCTGCATCGACGTCAGCGACGATGGGCCGGGGATTCCCGAAGCGTCGTTGCAGCGGGTGTTCGATCCGTTTTTCCGCCTGGAAACTTCGCGCAACCGAGAAACCGGTGGTGTCGGGCTCGGGTTGTCGGCGGCGCGGGCAATCGTGCGTGAGCAGGGCGGCGAACTGACGTTGAGCAATCGCAGCAGCGGTGGCTTGCGGGCTCGAGTTGAATTGCCTTTGTAATATGTTGAAACATTTGGCCATGACGAGCGGTCAACAGGACACATTCACTGTAAGAAGCGTCCATGAAAACCCCACGGCCCTCCGCTCGTCTTGAACCGCTGTCGCAACTGCGCAATTTGAAAATGGCTCGCTCCGCCCACGCTTACGTTCGCGGCAGCACGGTGCAGTTTTACCAGTGGCTGCATAGCCAGCCCGGGCGCAGCCTGCCGCAGGGCCCGGCGGTGTGGATCTGCGGTGATTGTCACGCCGGTAATCTGGGGCCGACGGGGGATTTGAAGGGACGCATCGACATCCACATCCGCGACCTTGATCAAACGGTGATCGGCAACCCGGCGCATGATCTGGTACGCCTGGCGCTGTCACTCGCCACTGCCGCCCGTGGCTCGGACCTGCCCGGCGTCGCCACCGCGCGCATGCTCGAAGAGATGATGCGCGGCTACGAGCAGGCGTTCGAAGACGATGTCGACAAAGAGCCGCCAAGACCCGCGCAAGTGAAGGCCGGGATGCGCAGCGCCGTGCAGCGCACGTGGAAGCATCTGGCGCAGGAACGCATCGAGAACACCAAGCCGACCATTCCGCTGGGCAAGCATTTCTGGTCGCTGTCACGCGAAGAGCGCAGCGCGCTGAAGACCCTTAGCGCCACCCCGGACCTGCACACGCTGGTGACGTCATTAAAGGGCCGCTCCAAGGATGACAGCGTGAAAATGCTCGATTCGGCCTATTGGGTCAAAGGCTGCAGCTCGCTGGGGCTCAAGCGTTATGCGGTGTTGCTGGGGGTGGGCGAGGGCGACGATCAGGAATATTGCCTGCTGGATATCAAGGAGGCAGTTGCCGCCGCCGCACCTCGGGTGGCCCGCGCTGCGATGCCTCGCGACAACGGCAAACGCGTGGTCGAAGGTGCGCGCTTTCTCTCGCCAGGATTAGGCAACCGGATGATCGCCACCCGCGTGCTCGATCACGGCTTCTTCATCCGCGAACTGCTGCCCCAAGACATGAAACTGGAACTCGACCAGTTGAGCCAGACCGACGCGATGCTCGCTGCCGGGTATCTGGCCCGAGTTGTGGGCCTGGCCCATGCCCGGCAGATGGACATGAGCACACGGGCTTCGTGGATGCGTGAACTGCAAGCGTGTCGCTCGAAGACCCTGGATGCGCCGTCGTGGTTGTGGACCAGTGTCGTGCAGTTGGTTGGCAATCATGAAAAAGGCTATCTGGAGCATTGCCGGCGTTATGCGCTGCAGCACTGACCAGACCCACTGAAAACCTAACGGGCCAGCCCTTCCAGGGTGATTGTCACGGTGTTCGTTTGCCGAGGCCCGGCCAGCGGGGCATTGGTCTGACTGCGATAAGCGTTCGGGCTGCAGCCCAAATGCTTCTGAAAGGCTCGGCGCATGCGTTCTTCCCGACCAAAGCCAACGGTTTCGGCGATTCGCTTGATCGGCTCGCGGGTGGTCTTGAGCAACCAGGTCGCCGCCTCCAGGCGCAGGTTCTCCACGGCTTGCGCCGGAGTCTCACCGGTCGCGGCGACATAGGCGCGAGCAAAGTGCCGCGGGCTCATGCCGAACTGCTCGGCCAGCCGCTCCACGCGCAAATCGCCGTTCAGATTCGCCGCAATCCAGCCATGCAAACGTGCCAGCCGCACATCCGGATCGGTGCGCAGCGCCTTGGACTGGGCGTTGAGTGAAGCACTGAGTTGCGGTTGCTCGGCGCTGCGCCACAAAAACACCGTGAAGTAGCGCGCCAGCGCCAACGCCGCGTGGGCGCCCAGATCCTGTTCGACCAGGCCGAGCGCCAGGTCGATACCCGCCGTGGCACCACCGCAGGTCCAGAGGTTGCCGTCATGCAGGTAAAGCGCATCGGTCTGGCATTGCACCGACGGATAACGCGCCTGCAACTCATCGGCGAACTTCCAGTGGGTCACGACCTTGCGACCATCCAGCAGTCCCGCGGCGGCAAGGGCAAAGCTGCCGGTACCGATCGAACAGAGGCGGCGGATGTCTGGAGCGCGACGGCGCAACCAGTCGCAGGCTTGCTGGTCGGCTTCCAGCGCGGCCATGCCGGGGCCGCCCGCGACGATCAACGTGTCGATCAAGGCAGCCATCTGGTCGATCTGCTCAAGTGAACAGGTCGTCACGGTAATGCCCGAGATCGACATGACCTGGCCACCCTGCGGTGAAGCGACCAGCAACCGATAGGGCGGATTTGCCGTGAAGTCTCCGGCCAGCACTCGCGGTATAGCGGCAAACACCTCAAGCGGCCCCGCCGCATTGAGCAACAGCAGATCATCGAACGCCAATACCACGACGGTGCGCGGGATGTCCGACATGGCAGCAAAGGAGGGGTGTTTGGCATGGAGCGGCACGGCGGGCCTCGACATACTGAAATCAATGCACAAGTGAGAGCGCGACAATGCCGATAAAAACTGCTGCTGCCAAGCATCCGCTTACCGCGCGCCTGAAAGCGCTGCTGTGCTGCGCCGCGTTGTTCCTGACCCCGGCGGTTTCTGCCATCGCCGGGCCGTTGAAGATGGGCGATCAGAGCGGTTTGATTCAGGCGTTGCTGCACGCGGCGGGCGAGGATCAGGATCTGGCCTACGGGTTGTCGTGGCATCCGTTTCTGGCCGGGACCACGCTGCTCGAAGCGTTGAGCGCCGGGGCGATTGACGTCGGTGTGGTGGGCAACGCGCCGCCAGTGTTTGCCCAGGCCGGCGGCTACGCGGTGCGGATCATCGGCGTGGCCAGCGGTGCGCAAAACAACAACGCGCTGCTAGTGCCCGAAGGCTCCGAGGTGCGCAGCGTGGCTGACCTCAGAGGCAAGCGAATCGCAGTCGCCAAAGGCACCAGCGGTCATTATCTGTTGTTGGCCGCGCTGCATCAGGCCGGTCTGACACCGCGTGAGGTGAGCATTGCCTATGTCAGCCCGGTGGACGCGCAGAACGCTTTTGCCGGCGGCAAACTCGATGCCTGGTCGGTGTGGTATCCCTTCGTCGGTCAGGCGACTTCGCGGGGAGCGCGAATTCTGCTCGATGGCAGCGCCTGGCCGGAAACCGGTCTGAACTTCACCGTTGCCAGCCAGCCTGCACTGGATGATCCCGAGCGCGCAGGGCAGGTGAGTGATCTGCTGGCCAGGCTGGCCCGTGCTCAGAACTGGGCCACGGCCCATCCCGAAGACTGGGCCCGGGTGTTCGCGCAAACCACGCGGCTTCCCGTCGAGCTGGTGCGTGAAATGCTCGCTCATCAGAACCTGCGGTACGTGCGAATTGAGCCTTCAGTCATTGCCTCGCAGCAGCGTCTGGCGGACATGTTTGCCACCGAACGCCTGATCCCCCATCCGCTGCAGGTCGAGCAAATGTTCGATGACCGCTTCAACCGCGTGCTGCCCACGCCCTGAATCCCTTTTTTCATGCCCCGTTCACCGTGCTGCTGCGCTGGCGGCCGGGGCTTACACGTCTGGAGAAAAGCTATGCCTGCTGTGCAAACCACTACGCTCAAACGCCAGAAGACCGGTCTGATCGCTGTCGATCATGCCCGCAGTGCCGGCGGCTACACCTTGTTCGCCCCGCAAACCGCGGACGGCCAAGTGTTTTTGATCGACCTTGACGGCGAGATCGTCCATCGCTGGAAACTGCCTCAGCGCCCGGGGCGCGACGCAGTGATCCTGCGCAACGGCAACCTTGGCTACAACGGCAACCATCCCGATTCGCCGGACCTGTTCCCGGGCTGGTCGGTGTGGCACGGCGGTGCGTTCAGCGAAGTCACCCCCGAAGGCGAGGTGGTCTGGGAGCACACTGACCTGTTGCATCACCACGACGCGCAATGGCTGGACAACGGCCACCTGCTGTACACCACTGCCGAGCCCTTGAGTGCGGATCTGGCCCGGCGTGTGCTCGGCGGCATTCCCGGCAGCGAGGCGCCGGGCGGGGTGATCTATGCCGATGTGGTCAAGGAGGTCGACCGCCAGGGCAACGTGGTCTGGGAGTGGCGCAGTTGGGAGCACCTGCGCCCCGAGGATTACCCGTTGCACGAATGCTTCGAGCGTCATCACTGGCCGATGACCAACGCCGTGACGCCGGGGCGCGACGGCAAGGTGATTCTCAGCCTGCGTAGCGTTTCCTCAGTGATTGCCGTGCAACGTGGCAGCGGTGAAGTGCTGTGGCGTCTGGGGCACGATCTGGTCGCGCAACAGCATTGCCCGAGCGAACTGGAAAACGGCAATGTTCTGGTGTTCGACAACGGCATCTTCCGCCCCCACATCAGCATGCCGCACTCGCGCATTGTGGAAATCAACCCGGCCACCCAACGCATCGAATGGCAATACGCCGACACGCCGGGCTACGCGTTCTTCACCCCGTTCATGGGCGGCGCGCAACGTCTGCACAACGGCAACACGCTGGTGACCGAGGCTAACTTCGGTCGGTTGTTCGAAGTCACCCAGGCCGGCGAAGTGGTGTGGGAATACGTCAATCCGCACTTCGCCAGCTATCCCGATGCGCCATCGCGACGCTATTTGCCGGGCGAGAACAACGCGATATTCCGTGCGCACCGTTATCAGCGTCAGGACCTTCCATGGCTGCGTGACTGAACACCCACTCAACCCACCGCAACGATCACGCTCACGCAAGCCACGCGCAGCGAAGTATCGACTCCTCTCGAAGAGCGGCTTGAGGCCGCTCCAGGAACCACCGATGAATCTTCTTTATTCGCGCACCTTTAACGCTGGCGCACTGAGCCTGTTCTCCCTGATGCCGTTTTTGCCGGCAACGGCCAATGACCTGCCGGCCAATTCCGATGTGCTGCAGACGGTCACGGTTGAGGCCCGACGCCGCAGCGAAGATGCCCAGCAAGTGCCCACGGCGATGAGCGTGCTCGGCGCACAAACCCTCGAGGAACAGCGCCTGTATCGCTTGCAGGATTTGCAGCAGGCGATGCCCAGCGTCAATGTCGCGTTCATGCACGCGCGGCAATCGAGCCTGTCGATTCGCGGCTTGGGCAACAACCCGGCCAGCGACGGCCTGGAGGGCAGCGCCGGCATCTACCTGGACAACGTCTATCTCGGCCGTCCCGGCATGGCAGTGTTCGATTTGCTGGATGTCGAGCAGATCGAGTTACTGCGAGGCCCGCAGGGCACCTTGTTTGGCAAGAACACCACGGCCGGGGTGCTAAACATCACCACGCGCCGCCCATCGTTTACGCCGCAAGGCAGCCTCTCCACCTCGGTGGGCGAGGATGGCTACACGCAAAATCAGGCGAGTTTTTCCGGACCGCTCAATGACACGTTGGCGGGGCGCCTTGCGGTTTATCGCACTCATGACAACGGCTACGTGAACAACGAGTACGACGGGCACACGCTGGGCGGCGGCGTTCGTCAGGGCGCGCGTGGGCAGTTGCTGTTCCAACCCAACGAGGACTTCAATCTGCGCTGGCTGGCTGATTATCACGAAGAGGATTCCAGCGCCGGCACACGTTCTTTGTTCAGCACCGGGCCGACCATCAATGGCGTCAACCGCTACGAACAGCGTGCAGCGGCGGTCGGGGCAACGCTGGTCAGCGGTCGCCGGGTCAATCTGGACGCCGATCAGAGCGTCAAGGTGTTTCAGGGCGGTACTTCGCTGGAGGCGAACTGGAATCTGCCTGATGGCTACACGCTGACGTCGATCAGCGCTTATCGGTGGTGGGATTTCACCCCGCGCAACGATGACGAACTCAACGTTGATGTGATGCACAACGTCGGGCAGTCCGCTCGCGATAAACAGTACTCGCAGGAGCTGCGACTGGCCTCCCCGGTGGGGGAACATTTCGACTATGTGCTCGGTGCTTACTACTTCCGCCAGGAAATGAACAACAGCGTCTTCACCGACTACGGCCCTCTGGCAGATACCTGGAACGGCACCCCGCAAGGTGCATTGAACAACGTCACCAGCTTAGGGCATGGCTATGTCGATACCGACAGCTTCGCCACATTTGCTCAGGGCACCTGGCATTTGACCCCTCGCCTGGATTTCACTTTGGGCCTGCGCGGCACGTATGAGCGCAAGCTGGCGGAGGTCACCCGCAACGCGCCTTTGGGTGGCAGTCCGGTCAGCGGCGCCGCAGCGGGCGCCCGGGCCGGAAGGGTCGGCGCTTACGATTCCGGTGACTTGAGCCTGTACAGTTTCAGCCCATCGGCACTGGCAAGCCTCGCCTGGCATGTGAACGATCAGGTGCTGGGCTATGCGTCGCTGTCCCACGGCGAAAAGTCGGGTGGTGTGAACCTCAGCGTCGCCAGTGCCCCGGTCGCCGGTGCCGACTCATTGTTGATCGGCAGCGAAAGGGCCAACGACGCCGAACTGGGCATCAAAACCACGTTGCTCGATCAACGCCTGTTGCTCAACGCCAACCTGTTCTGGACGGTGGTGCATGGCTATCAGACCAATGCCTACGACGACGTCAATCTGACCAGCTATCTGACCAATGCCGGCTCGGTACGCAGTCGCGGGCTGGAACTCGACAGCAGTTGGCGCCCGCTGCGGGGCCTGACGATCAACCTCAATGGATCATGGAACGATGTGCGTTATCTGTCTTACGAGGATGCCCCATGCCCGGCCGAGATCGCCTTGCGTCCGGGGGCGCCGGCGGCCTGCGATCTGAGCGGGCATGCCGTGGTGGGCGCGTCGAAATGGATCTTCAACAGCAACGCCGCGTACCAGTGGAATCTGGACGACGGCTTGCAGCCCTACGTCAGCGGTAGCTACGCGTGGCGTTCCCATGCAGTCGGTACAGTGGATGACTCAGCGCAAGGTCAGTTGCCGGGATACGGCCTGGTGAACGTCGCCACCGGTGTGCGTGGCGACTGGGGCAGGGGGCAGTGGGACGTTTCGCTGTGGCTGAAAAACGCCTTCGACAAGACGTACTACACGACGCTGTGGAACTCACCCAACGGTGCGTACACCGGAGTGCTGGGTACGCCGCGAACCCTGGGAATGACCGCGCGTTATGATTTCTGAATGACGTCTGCGGGCGCTGGTTTAAATCACAAATTGCCGACGCCGCCGTCTACCAGCAATTCGGTCCCGACCACGTAAGCCGATTCATCAGAGGCCAGGTAAACGGCAGCTTTTGCCAGTTCCCACGGGGTTCCCATGCGGCCGATCGGCACCAGTTGGCGAATCCGCTCGCGCAACGCCTGCTGCTCTGCGGCAGGCAAGCCGAGTTTGTCCAGCGCCGCCGTTTCAGTAGGGCCGGGGCTGAGGCCATTGACGCGAATGCCTCGCTGGATCAGTTCGCCGGAAAGCGTGCGCGCCAGCGACAGCAGCCCGGCCTTGCTGGCGGCATACGCACTGCTTTGCGCGAGACCAATCCTGGCACTGACGGAACCGCAGAGGATCACCGACGACGGATTGGCCAGCAGCGGCATCAGCGCCTGGATCAGGAAGAACGGGCCTTTGAGATTGGTCTGCATGAGCTGATCCCATGCCGCTTCGTTCCAATCTTCGATAGAGCGGTGAGTGACGTCACCGGCGTTGACGAACAGCACGTCCAGCCGCGGCCAGACCCCGGCGAGTTTGCGCGCCAGCGTCTGTTGGCCAACGCTGTCACCCGCATCGCTCTGGATCGCGAGAACGGCATCGCCCAGTTCGTGCGTGACAGCCTGCAAGGCACTTGCGCTGCGTCCAGTGACTGCGACTGTCGCGCCTTCCAGCACAAACTGGCGTGCGGTTTCCAGGCCGATGCCGGAGGTGCCGCCAGTGATCAACGCGAATTTGTTTTTCAGCCTCGACATGTCTTTCGCCTCTGCAACGGGTTGGATAGCCATTCTCAGAGCATTAGTATCCTTTGACCAGTAGGCACCTTTTGCATACCAAGGGACGGACTTGATCCTCATGAACACTCAACAACCGCTGCCAGACACCACGGATTTGCCGCTGAAACCGCCCGCGGGTTGCCCGATGGTCGATTTCGTCAATCTGATTTCCGGCAAGTGGGCCATTCCGATCCTGTACCGGCTGATCGTGCTGGACTGCCCTGTGCGCTTCAGTGATCTGCAGCGTGCGGTGGCGCCCATCACCCAGAAGGAACTGACGCGCCAGTTGCGCCTGTTTGAACAACGCGGGCTGGTGACGCGCACGGTTTTCGCGCAGGTACCGCCCCGGGTGGAATACCGGATCACGGCTCTGGGGAGCACTCTGCAAGGGACGCTGGACTCGCTGGCTGAATGGATGCGCATCAATGCCGATCAGCTTCGCCATCCCCACTGCGAATAACGCGGATACCCAGGCGCTACGCTGCAAACAGGCCCCAGAACATGCCGATGACCACGACCGCCATCGCCGCCGTGCAACTCCAGCCCAGAACTTTAAGCCCGGGCGCAATGACAAAGGAGCCCATGATCTTCGGGTGCGATGCCATCAACATCATGATGAACATGATCGGCACTGCAATCACCCCGTTGACGACAGCGCTCCACAGCAACGCCTTGATCGGGTCAATCGGCGCAAAGCAGATCAACACACCCAATAAGGTCGACGCCGCGATGATGCTGTAAAACGCTTTGTTGGCCAGGGGTTTGGCCGACAGGCTGTTGCGCCAGTGAAATGTTCCGGCGACGGCGTACGCCGCAGAACCTGCCAGGACGGGAACCGCCAGTAGTCCTGTGCCAATGATGCCGGCGCTGAACAACCAGAAGGCGAACTCGCCGGCAATCGGTCGCAAGGCACTCGCGGCCTGCTCGGACGTCTGGATGTCCGTGAGGCCATGCAGGTGCAGGGTGACAGCGGTGGTCAGCATGATGAAAAACGCGACGATATTCGAGATCCCCATGCCGATCAGGGTGTCGGTATTGATGCGGGTGAAGTTGGCTTTTGCCTGGTTTGGCGCATCGATCAGTGACTGCGCCTGCGGATCGGCCTCCAGTTCTTCGACTTCCTGGGATGCCTGCCAGAAAAACAGATAAGGGCTGATGGTCGTGCCAAAAATGGCCACCACGATGGTGATGTACGCCGGTTTCCACGACAGCTGAGGCCAGGCGGTGTGCTCAACGACCTGGCCCCAGGGAATGTGCACGGCAAACACGATCCCCACATAGGCCAGCAGCACCAGGGTCAGCCACTTGAGTACGCGCACATAACGCTTATAGGGAATGAACACCTGTAGCAGCAGGGACACGATGCCGAAGCCAACGGCATAGAAGTGCGGCGATCCGCCGATCAACAGCTTAAGTGCCGCCCCCATGGCGGCGATGTCCGCTGCAATATTGATGGTATTGGCAAACATCAACAGCGCGACGATCCCGAACAACAACGGGCGAGGGTAATGCCTTCGAATATTGGTCGCCAGCCCATGCCCGCTGACGCGACCGATCCTGGCACTGATGATCTGAATGCCGACCATCAACGGAAACGTCAAAAACAGGGTCCAGAGGGTATTCAAGCCGAATTGTGCGCCGGCTTGCGAGTAGGTGGCGATCCCGCTGGGATCATCATCCGCCGCCCCCGTGATAAGCCCGGGCCCGAGTTTTTTTACCCATGAACCGTGGCTGACAACCGCAGGCTTCTCGATGGGCGTTTTATTGTTCATTTTTTTCTCAGGGAGAAGGACTGCCGCACCTGTTTTGAATGATGTTTTTTTCAACAGGATTCAGAAACGCCTGAAGAGGCGTTGCCACGGGTTTGACTATAGACGCATACCCGGACGTGCACCGGCCCGGGCAGGTTAAGCGGGAAATTTCCTACACAACGGAGTGACGAGTCCTACATTTTCGCCAGTGGCCGTCAGCGATGATTTTCAGCGGAACAAAGTGCTCGTCATTTTCTACGCCCTGAAAGACTCGCTGTCAGCATCGACCGTTACAAGTCAAACAATCGACGGTGTGTTTTCAATGTATTTCAGGTGCGAACTCAGAAGGGCGAGTAGTTGTTTCAAAAATAACTATCCCATCGAGATTCAGTCATGAAAAAGATTGTCGTTGTTACTGCCGCTACCGTTGTAATGGGTCTGGCTTCCCTGGCGAACGCCGCCACACCGCCTACTGGCAACCCGGGCACTATTCGCTTCACCGGTGAGATCGTTTCCGGCGCGTGCGGTATCGATGCCAACTCCCTGGACCAGACCGTTCCACTGGGTCAGGTACCTGCCAACACCTTCAAGGCAATCGGCGATCGTTCGAGCCCTGAGAAGTTCGACATCGTCCTCACCGAGTGCGACACCTCGACCCAGAAAAACGCCCGTTTCACCTTCACCGGTGTACAGGATCCAACCGTTCCAGAGCTGTTCGCCACCACCGGTCTGGCGCAGAACGTCGGCATCCGTCTGCAGGCCAGCGCCGGCGAAATGCTCGACAACGGTAAAGAGCAAGTGGCTCCGGTAGTTCTGCAGAACGGCAACAACACCGTTTCGTTTGCTGCCATGTACGAAGCGACGGCGGCCACCGTCACTACCGGTGAAGCTGACAGCGTTGCCAACTTCACAGTGGCTTACAACTGATAAGCCTTTATCAGTTGTAAGAGAAAGGGGTGCAAACCCCTTTTTTTATTGCGCTTGAATCATTCGATAGGGTTTCTCCCTTGTATCGTCGCACTTTCATTCTGTCCTCTCTTTGGTTGGCAATCAGCCAGGCACAGGCTGTCGAGTTCAATTCGGACTTTCTGAATATTGATAACGACAAGAATGTCAGCCTCGGGCAGTTTGTGCATGCCGACTACACCGTGCCCGGCACTTACTTGCTCGACATTGCTGTCAACCAACGGTACTTCGGCACGCGCTCGATTGAATTCAAACCCGGCGCTGACCCACAGCAGAGTTATGCCTGTCTGACGCTGGATCTGGTGCAGACCTTCGGCCTCAAGCCGCCACTGCTGGAAAGCCTGCCGCGTACGGCAAACGGGCAGTGCGTGGATCTGGCCAGCGTGCCCGGCGTAAGCATCAAATACCTGAAGAACCTGGCACGCCTGGCAATCAGTATTCCTCAGGCGTCGTTCGAGTACGACGATCCCAACTACATTCCGCCGGCAGCCTGGAGCAATGGCTTGAATGGCGCGCTGCTCGATTACCGGGTGATCGCCAACTCGCGTCAGTCATCGGCGTCTGGCAATTCCACTCGTTCGAATTCGGTGCAGAGCTACGGCACGGCCGGTCTGAACTTCGATACCTGGCGCGTGCGTGCGGACTATCAGGCTCAGGTGCGCAACGACAGCCAGGGTGATGACATCGGCGACAAACCGTTTCAGCTGAACCGCTTGTACGCCTATCGCGCGCTGCCCTCGATTCGCTCGAAATTGTCGGTGGGCGAGGATTACCTGAACTCGGACGTGTTCGATACCTTCGCCCTGCGTGGCGCGACCCTGAGCAGTGACGACCGTATGTTGCCGCCCAATCTGCGCGGCTATGCGCCGTTGATCAGTGGCCTGGCACGCACCAATGCCACCGTCACGGTTTCCCAGCAGGGGCGCGTGCTGTATTCCACCACCGTGACTCCGGGCGCGTTCAGCATTCAGGACTTGAACAGCAGCGCCCAGGGCACGCTGGACGTCACTGTGCGCGAAGAGGACGGTACCGAGCAGAAATTTACCGTATCCACCGCAGCGGTGCCGTTCCTCGCCCGTGAAGGCGAGTTGCGCTACAAGCTGTCCGGCGGCCAGCCACGGCTGGACGGCGCGCGCGGGATCGAACCGGGTTTTGTCGCCTCTGAACTGGCGTACGGCTTGCCCCATGACTGGACCGCGTATGGCGGCGTCCTCGCTTCCTCGGGTTATCTGGCTCATGCCGTCGGGCTGGGCAAGGATCTGGGCGCGTTCGGCGCCTTGTCGGCCGACGTCACCACCTCCCGCGCCAAGTTGCGCTGGAACGGTGAGCAAGTCACCGGTAACTCGTACCGCATCAACTATTCCAAGCACTTCGATGGCATTGGCACCGATCTGCGCTTCCTCGGTTATCGCTTTTCCGACAAGACCTTCACCAACTTCTCGCAGTTTATCGGTGACCCCGACTCCTACTCGATGAACGCCGGCAAGCAGCGCTATTCGGTGATCCTCGCCAAGAGTTTCCCGTGGCTGTCCACCAGCCTGTCCTTCGACCATTCCACCTATTGGGATGCGCCGGATGCCGATCGGGTCGGCGTGTCGCTGGCGCGCAGTTTTTCCCTGGGCAACGTCAAGAACATCAACGTCAACCTGTCGGCGTACCAGACGCGCAATGCCTTGCAGAACGACTCGCAGATCTACCTCGGAGTGACCATTCCGCTGGGCGGCAATTCGACGATGTCGAGCAACATCCAGCACAGCGGCTCCGGTGGCTATGCCGGCAATGTCGGTTACAGCCACGACACTGGCGAGGGCGTGAATTATCAGGTTTACGGCGGCGTCGGCGACAACCGCTACGTCAATGCCTACGTCGGCAAACGCACCTCGACGTATCGCGCCAATGCCTCGGTCACCACCGATGGCAGCACCTACAGCTCGGCCACCGGTGAAATTGATAGCTCGCTAGTGGTGACCCGCTATGGCGTGGCGGCCCACGGCAACGGCTCGAACGGCGACACCCGATTGCTGGTGTCCACCGACGGCGTGCCGGACGTGGCGTTTGCCGGTCGTACCCGAACCAACCAGGACGGTTACGCCGTCATGGATGGCCTGCCGTCGTTTCAGGCCTACGAGGCCCGGGTCAACATGGAAAAGCTGCCGCTCAACACTGAAGTCAGCAACCCGATTCAACGGCTGGCGCTGACCGAAGGCGCGATCGGCTACGTGAATTTCCCCGCGGGGCAGGGGCACAACGCGTTCGTCACGCTGCTGTTGGCAGATGGCAGTGCAGTGCCGTTCGGGGCCTCGATTCAGGACAGCAATACCAACAAGGAAGTGGGCATCGTCGGCGAGGACGGAGTGACGTACCTCTTGGGCGTGAAAACCGACGCTCGCCTTGTGGCGCGTTGGGACGACAGCAAAAGCTGCGCCCTGGCCGAACTGCCCGTCGAAGACATCGTGACCAATGTCTCGCATCCCTTGCGCTGCCTGTAGGGCGGCGCCCTGACTTTCTGGAGATTTCCTATGAATTGCAAACCCAACTTGCAGCGCTGCAAATCGCTGCTCCTGACGCTGTCCATGAGTCTGCCGCTACTGGCCAACGCCGCGGTGGTGCCGGATCGGACCCGGGTGATTTTCGAAGAAGGCGCGCCGTCGGTGAGTGTCACCGTCGGCAATCGCAGCCCGGAACTGCCCTTCGTCATTCAGTCATGGATCGAGGATGAAAGCGGCAAGAAAATCAGCTCGCCTTTCATGGTGCTGCCGCCGCTGCAACGGATCGAGGCCAAGGAAAGTACGATTCTGCGCATCGTCAAACTGCCCGATACCGTGTTGCCCACAGATCGCGAATCGGTGTTCTACCTGAACATCCGCGAGATCCCGCCCAAGACTCAGGCGGTCAACGCGATGCAGATTGCGCTGCAGTCGAAAATCAAGCTGTTCTACCGTCCGAGCGGAGTGAAAAGAGAGCGGGGCGCCGATCTGGCGTTGGGGCTGAACATCAGGATCGACCCGGCCGCCAAGGCGTTGCTGGTGGATAACCCGACGCCGTTTCACATCACCATCGTCGGATTGCAGGCAGGCCCCGAGAAGACCGCGATGCCGATCGACACGGTGATGCTCAAACCGATGAGCAATACCCGTTTTGCGTTGAGCCAAACCGGGTTCAACACCTTGCGGGTGCTGAACATGAACGACTTCGGTGGTCAGACTGATTCGCTGTTCCAGTGCGCCGCCAACGTGTGCAAGGGCGTGCAGAAATGACGGGCTGGTTGCGCCGGCATCGACGCAAGGCGCTGCAAGTGTGCGTCGCGTCGTTGCTGCTGGGGTTTTCCCAGGCGTCGATGGCGCTGTTCTGCAAGTCGATGACCAATGGCGACTATCTGAGCGAATACATCGGCCCAGTATCGGTGCCGGACAGTGTGCCCGACGGTACGATCATCTGGCGTTCAAGAACCCAGGTGGTGCCGGCCCAGTGCTGGAAGCCGTACGATATACACTTTGCCGAAAATGATCCGATCTATTTCTACGGCAACCCGGCACGCCTGGACGCCACGCCATGGGGCATCGAGTTCGGTCTGGTGTACCGAGGCGTCACGGCGTGGGATGGCGACTGGAGTTCCAACCCGGCGATGGGCGTCAACACCGGGTTCGTTTCTCCGGGATGTCCGACGGCGGGCACCGCCGATGAGGTTAAAGCCTGTTCGATGGTCTACCCCAACATCGCGTTTCAGGTGGTGATCCGCAAACGCGGACTGCTACCGTTGCAGCGTCCGACGCAGGATACCTACGACGTGTTCCAGTTCGACGGTCTATACGGTCTGAACGGCGGGCCGTCCAACCCGTCCGGCAACTTCCGTTATCAGCTCAGCGGTTTGCAGAACATCGTCGGCACTGCCTGCACGGTTGATGTCACCGTGACGCCGGAGCCGGGCATCGTCGACTTCGGCGTGGTGCAGAAAACCAGCACCGGTTTCTCGCCGCCCAACCCGACCAAGCCGTTCAGCCTGGCGCTGGACAAGCATTGCAGCACGCCGGTCAATATCGGTGCGACGTTCGTGACGGCCAACCAGCAGGGCGAATACAACATTCTGCCGGCGGCGGACAGCCAGTTCGCGATCCAGATCCGCGATGCGAAAAACAACTTGCTGCCGATCAACGAGCCGTTCGACCTGGCCAGTTTTGCCGCGGACGTGAGCCATATCGACGTGCCATTGAGCGCGTCCATGGTGTCGCTGGGTGACCCGCAGGTCGGGCCGTTCAATGCCATCGTGGTGGTGCAGGTCGTGTATCACTGATCTCGACGGCTCGGGCACAGAGGACGCCGGAACAAGTCTTGGGAAATTTCCTACATGACGCAGAGATAAATCCTTCCTCGAAAGGCCCGCCTAACCGCCATCATTGTGCCTTCAGGTTTGCAAAATAATGGAGGTGACGATGACCACCCCACGTGTTCTGGTGATGGAAAAACATGGGTTCGAGCGCAATATTCTGGGCAGGATGTTGCGCCAACTCGGCATACATGACGTGCTGCAAGCCGAAGATGCTGAGCAGGCGATGATCGCCATGCAACGCAGCGGCGGCGTCGATATCGTTCTGTGTGACCTCGGGGGCAAGGGGCTCGACTGCCTGGAGCTGTTGCGTTATGCCAGTCCGATCGGACTGGTCAAAGCCGTGGCCCTGTTCAGCGAACACCAGCCGGAATTGCGTCGTGCGGTGGGGCAGATGGCGAGTCTGTCGGGCCTGCAATTGCTCGGTGTTCTCGATGTGCCGTTGCAATTGGGTGCGCTGAGCCGGCTGCTCAAGCGTTACCGTTGTCCGCCGCCACCTCTATTGCAGGCGTTGGCCGTCACCGAGTTGCCCAGCGAGGAAGAGGTGCGCCGGGGCCTGGCCATGGGCGAGTTCCGTGGCTGGTTCCAGCCCAAGCGTGTGATGAGGGACGGCCGGCTGGCCGGTGCCGAGGCATTGGTGCGCTGGGAACATCCTGAAAAAGGACTGTTGTTACCCAAGGACTTTCTCGCTGCGGTGCTGGCCTACGACTTGATTGATGAGATGTTCAAGCAGTTGTTCGAGCAGGGGCTGAACATTCTCGGCATTTTGCGCCGACAGGGAATTGCCCTGGAACTGGCGTTCAATCTGCACGCTTCGCAATTGTCCAGCCCGAGTCTGATCGAGCACATTCAGCGCACCTTGCAGCGTCATGGCATTTGCGGTTCGGCCCTGATGTTCGAGCTGGCGGAGAACGGTCTGCTGGATCTGCATGCCCAGGTTCAGGAAAACCTGCTGCACATGCGCATGCTGGGGTGTGGTCTGTCGATCGATGATTTCGGCTCGGGTTTCTCGTCGCTGAAGCTGTTGTGCCAACTGCCATTCAACCAGATCAAGCTCGATGGCCAGTTCGTGCATAACTTGAGTGAACCGCGAAATCGCGCCATGGTGGCCAGCACACTGGCACTGGCCCGGTCGCTGGACATGACCCTGGTGATCGAAGGTGTCAGCAGCCGGCAAATTCGTGATGCACTGGTCGCCATGGGCTGCCAGATTGGCCAGGGTTTTTACCTGGCCAGGCCGATGTCCGGCCACGACCTGCTGCAATGGTTGCACCAGGCAGCATTCGAGGCGCAGAACGTGCCCTCAGATTAGGCGGACGCTTTCCAGAAATTTCCTACAATTCAGTCGGGTTCGTGTACTTTTGTTGAGCTATCGACTGGCCGACGGGTTCATCGTTGCACCATGGACGTCTTGTCACCGGAGTCATCCGGCGTGTCTTACAGGGGTTTACATGTATAAAGCTTTGATTGTGGATGACCATCCGTTCATTCGCTCTTCGGTCAAGATGCTGTTGCAGCACGAGCAGTTCGAAGTGGTCGCCGAGGCTGACAACGGTGCCGACGCCGTGCAACTGGCCCGCGAACACTTGCCGGATCTGATCATTCTCGACATCGCCATCCCAAGGCTCGATGGGCTTGAAGTGCTCAGCCGTATCGCCGCATTGCGCCTGCCCAGCAAGATTCTGGTGCTGACCTCGCAGTCAGCGCTGTTCTATTCGATGCGCTGCATGAAGGCCGGCGCCGCCGGTTTCATTTCCAAGACCAATGAGCTGGATGAGTTGGTCAAGGCGATCAAGACTGTGATGGACGGTTACACCTTCTTCCCCAATCTGGCCAACAGCTCGGTGCGCCGCAGCGATGTCGAAGCGACCGATCTGGAGTTGATCCAAAGTCTGTCGGACCGCGAGCTGGTGATCTTGCAGCAACTCTCCATGGGGCTGACCAACAAGGAAATCGGTGACGCGATGCTGATCAGCAACAAGACCGTTAGCACTTACAAAACCCGCCTGATCGAAAAGCTCAACGTCAAGTCGGTGGTGTACCTGGCTGACTTCGCCAAGCGTAACAACCTCATCTGAATGAACAGACTTCTGAAACGTTGCCTGGCAGGCGCGGTGCTGTTCTGTTCGCTGGCCGGTGGCCTGGCGTGGGCGGCTCCGCCACAGAGCCTGCACCTGCTCGGGCGCTCCAGCGTGGGCGATTACAGCGTCGGCCTGGATGAGGCCGACTGGAGCTGGTTGCGCAGCAAAGGCACGTTGGTGCTCGGGTCTGCGGCACCGGATTACTTGCCGTTCAGTATCACCACCAATGGTCGGGATTATGAAGGCGTAACGGCCGACTACGCCCATTTGCTCGGCGAGCTGTTGCACGTCAAAGTCAGAGTGCAGCGCTATTCATCGCGGGCCGAGGTGTTGTCGGCGCTCAAGGCCGGTGACATCGACCTGCTGGGCAATGCCAACGAGTTTGAAGCCGCCGACCCCGAACTGGTGCTGTCCGAGGCCTACGCCGAAGATCAGCCGACGCTGGTCAGCCGGGTGGGCGACAGCCAGAACCTTGATCCGGAGCTGGCCGACAAGCGTGTCGCCATGCTCTATCACTACTTGCCGCCAGAGACCGTCGAAGCCTTTTATCCAAAAGCGAAGCTGCAGCTGTATCCGTCAACGCTCAGTGCTCTTGGTGCGGTGGCATTCGGGCAGGCCGATGTGTACCTCGGCGATGCGATCAGTGCCAATTATCTGATCAACAAAAACTACTTGAACAACGTGCAACTGGCCGACTTTTCGCGCATGGAAGTCAGCAACTTCTCGTTCGCCCTGAGCCGCAACAATTCGCGTCTGCTGCGCATCATCAACGCCGCGCTGCTGGAGATTCCGGTCACCGAACGCATGACCATCCTGCGCCGCTGGAGCGCCGGCGGCGCAAGCATGCCGGGCCAGCATCAGTTGCATTTCAGCGTCAGCGAACAGCGCTGGCTCGACAAGCATCCACGGCTGCGCGTGGTCGTCGACGACAGTTTTCTGCCGTTATCCTTTTACACCGATGAGGGCGAGTTTCGCGGGATCAGCGCCGACGTGCTGTCCAAGGTTTCGTTGCGCACCGGGTTGAAGTTCGATGTGCAGCGGGTGAACTCGGTTGGCGAAATGATCGAATCGATCGTCAGCAACAAGGCTGACCTGCTGATCACTCTGACGCCCAGCGCCGAGCGCGAAAATGTCCTGCGCTTCACCCGGCCTTACCTCGCCACGCCCTTTGTCCTGGTCAGCCGCACAACCGCCGGCAGCCCGAGCACGCTGGACGACATGGCCGGCAAACGCCTGGCGGTGATCACCGGCAATGCCACGCGCGACATGCTCACCGAGCAATACCCGAACATCCACCTGGTCGACGCCGATAACGCTCAGGACGCCATGGCCATGGTGGTCAACGGCGAAGCCGACGCGGCCGTCAATTCGCTGATTACCGCGCGTTACATGATCTCCCGCCAATACCGTGATCGCCTGCGCATTACCAGCACCGTGGGGGTGATGAATGCCCGGATCGCATTTGCCACCGCCCGTGGCTCGCTGGAGCTGTATTCGATTCTGGACAAGGCTTTGCTGAGTATCGCCCCGGAAGAAATGGACGAATTGACCAACCGCTGGCGTAGCGAAGTGGTGGTGGGCGACAGCTATTGGCTGCGTAATCGCACTGCGATCATTCAGGGCTTTGTCGCGGCTGCCGCACTGTTGTTGATTGCGCTGGGCTGGATCGCCTACCTGCGGATGCTGATGCGCAAGCGCAAGCAGGCCGAGCAGGCGTTGAACGATCAGGTCGAGTTCATGCGGGTACTGATCGACGGCACGCCGCATCCGATTTATGTGCGCGATCGTGACGGGCGCTTGTTGATCTGCAACACCGGTTATCTGCAGGTGTTCGGTGTCGAGCGCGAGCAGGTGATCGGCAAGACGGTACTTGAAGGCGTGCTGGGCAATCCGGATGAAGCGGCGACCTATCACCGCGATTACCAGCAGGTCATGCAGGATGGCTTGCCGCAGATTCAGGATCGTAGCCTGAGCATGGTCGACGGTCGGGTGCTGACCATTTACCACTGGATGCTGCCGTATCGCAGCAGCAATGGCGACGTCAGCGGAATGATTGCCGGCTGGATCGACGTCAGCGAGCGCCAGCGTCTGCTCGCCGAGTTGCGCGAAGCCAAGGAGGGGGCCGATGACGCCAACCGCGCCAAGACTACGTTCCTCGCGACCATGAGCCATGAAATCCGTACACCAATGAATGCGGTGATCGGCATGCTGGAACTGGCGCTGAAAAAAGCCGATCAAGGGGTGATGGATCGCTTTGCCATCGAAGTCGCCTCCGGCGCCGCTCGCGGCTTGCTCGATTTGATCGGCGATATCCTCGACATTGCCCGCATCGAATCCGGGCGCCTGTCGCTGGCGCCGGAGCGCGCCAACTTGCGCGAGTTGCTCGAATCGGTGGTGCGCATTTTCGAAGGGCTGGCGCGGCAGAAGCATCTGCAACTGCAACTGGATCTGGATGCGCGGGCCAATCGTGATGTGCTGGTCGATCCCTTGCGCTTCAAGCAGATCATTTCCAACCTGTTGAGCAACGCCATCAAGTTCACCGCCGAAGGGCAGGTGCGCCTGAGCGTGCGGGTCGAGCCTCAAGCCGATGATCAGCACCTGAGTGTGGTCATCCGGGTCGAAGATACTGGGCACGGGATCAGTGAAGAGGATCAGAAACGCCTGTTCAGTCCGTTCACCCAGGCCGCCAACCACAACCAGTCCGCACGCAGCGGTTCCGGCCTGGGGCTGATGATCAGCCGCACGCTGTGCGAAATGATGGGCGGCCAGTTGACCCTGACCAGTGCGTTGCACAAGGGCACGCAGATCGAAGTCACGCTGGATCTGACCACCCTCGAACCGCTGGCGGAACTGCCGCCGGCAGAAACCGAAAACCGTGGATCCGGGCAAAGCCTGAATATTCTGGTGATCGACGATTACCCGGCCAACCGGCTGTTGCTGTCACAGCAATTGAGTTATCTGGGGCATCGGGTGGTTGACGCCGAAGACGGTGCTCACGGTCTTCGGGCCTGGCGCAACGGCAACTTCGATGTGGTCATCACCGACTGCAACATGCCGATCATGAATGGCTACGACCTGGCCCGGGCCATCCGTGACGATGAAGCCGCGCGCGGGTTAAAGCCAAAATTGATTCTCGGTTTCACGGCTAACGCACAGCCGGAGGAAAAGGATCGCTGCCGCGAGGCGGGGATGGATGATTGCCTGTTCAAACCCATAAGCCTGAAGAACCTCACTGCGCGGCTGAGCCAGGTGATGGGCGCCGAAACGCCAGTGGAGGTCAGTGCCGAGCCGATGCCCGAATCCACCGAGGTGATGGATCTTGCCAGCCTGGAGCAACTGACCCGTGGCGACGTGGCGTCGATCAAGAGTCTGTTGGGCGATCTGGCCAGCAGCAACAGCGAAGACATGGCGCGACTGATGCAGTTGTTCAGCAAACATGATTTGCCGGGGCTGGCCGACCTGGCCCATCGGGTCAAGGGCGGGGCACGCATCATCAAGGCCCACGCGCTGATCCACAGTTGCGAGGCGCTGGAAACCGCCTGCAACGGCGCGGACTCCGTGCAGGTGACCGAGGCCGTGGATGCCTTGCATCAACACATGGATCGCCTGGCCGAGCACCTCGAAGACTATCTCGCCTGATCCATCGTAACGCCAAGGGCGGCGGGCCATTGCCTGTCGCCCGCGCTCTGTACTTCCCAGCACTTTCACCCCAAAACACCGGCCTTATGCCTGAGGCCGGTTTGGGGCAGTCCTGCGCGCAAATTTTTTGTTTTTCAAAGCGTTGCTTGGGAAACGTCCTACAGAGCGGCTTGCAGCCTTCGGATAGTTTGTCGGCACTGACTGTGCACAGGCAGTTCCACAAGCATCAATCCGCAGGGGAGAGGTTGCCCCGGGATTACTTTTTCAGGCTGGAGCAGTAGATGACGAATACACAACGGGTAGGTACGTGGGCAGCGTTGCTGGCACTGGTCGCTGCGCTGAGTGCCTGCGCCAGCGCGCCGGCACCGGACGACCAGATTGTCCTGGCGAAAAACGCTGTCAATCGTGCCGTTTCGGCAGACGCCACGCAGTACGCGCCGCTGCAAATGAAAGCCGCTCAGGACAAGCTGTTCCTCATGGAACGGGCCATGGGCGAACGTAACTTCGTACAGGCGCGGACTCTGGCCGAACAGATTGAGGTCGACGCCAACCTGGCTGAACGCCAGGCGCGTGCGGTGAAGTGGCAGCAACAATTGCAGCAGTCCCGCGCCGGCATCCAGGTGCTCAAACAGGAAATGCTGCAGGCCCCGGATACGGGTTTCACTCCATCGGCCAATGCCGGCGAATAAGGAAAAAAACATGCGACATTCAGTACGTATTCCTGCCGTTTCGCTTTTCGCAGTCTTGATGGCCGGTTGCGCCGCACCACCGCTCAACAGTCATCTGCAACAGGCGCACGCGCAGTTCAGCGCGCTGCAAGCGAAGCCGCAATCGAACACGTTGGCCGCACTGGAAACCAAAGACGCGTTCATCGCCCTGAACAAGGCGGACGCCGCGTCGAACAACGATCGTCGTGATCCGGCCATTGATCAGTTGGCGTATCTGGCCAGTCAGAAAATCGAGTTGGCCGAGCAGACCATCCTCGGTCGCGAAGCCGAAGCGAGCCTGAAGAACATCGCCGCCGAGCGCACTCAGGTGCAGCTGGACGTGCGCACCCAGCAACTCAAGGCGTTGCAGGCGCTGAAGGCGAAGCCCACCGAACGTGGCCAGGTCATCACTTTCGGCGATGTGCTGTTCGATACCGGCAAGGCTGATCTGAAGTACGGCAGCCAGCGCAACTTCCAGCAGTTGGCGGATTTTCTCGCGGCCAACCCGGAGCGCAAGGTGCGCGTCGAAGGCTTTACTGACACGGTCGGCAGCGATGAGCTGAACCTGCGTCTGTCCGAGCGCCGTGCTGCCTCGGTGGCTTCGGCCCTGGCGCAATTGGGCGTCGACAGCCACCGCATCATCACCGCCGGCTACGGCAAGCAGTATCCGATTGCCGATAACAGCAGCAGCCATGGCCGCCAGTTGAACCGTCGGGTTGAAGTGATCGTGTCGAATAGCGCCGCAGTGGTCGGCACTCGCAATTGAGGTTGGATTCAGCCGCTGAAACGCCCGCTTTCCGCCTGTCGGTCAGCGGGTTTTTTGTGCGTGAAGCCAGCGCTCACGCAAGGAAATTTCCTACAACGCGACGGGCGTGTTCCTACAGGGTTTGTCCTGTCGCATCTCGATAATGAACCCCGTTGAAAGGCAAACCGCAACCCGGTGAGCCATTCACCAGTGGATGAAGCCCGAGCGGGTTTCCCAAGCCTCCTCATTATCTGGATAACGTTATGAACAAGTTTGCGCTCAAAAGTCTGATTGCTGCTGTCGTTCTCGCCGCGGGTTCTCAAGCTGCCATGGCGGCTGACGGCGAAATCAATTTCGTCGGCACCGTGACCGACAACACCTGCCCGGTGGTCGTGACTGACCTCAACGGCTCGGCCGGTGCCGGCGATGTTGGCCTGGGCAACGTACCGAAAACCGCACTGGCCAATGTCGGCGACGTCGCTGGCGGCGGCGCCTTCACCCTGACCATCGATACCGGCGCCCCAGGCTGCAGCGTCACCGGTAAAAGCGCCACGGTGAAGTTCCTGTCCCTGAGCGGCAATGCCGGTTCCAGCGGTCAGTGGATTGGCATCACCCCGGACGCCGGCGCCGCGACCAACGTCGCCGTACAGATCAAGGACGCCACTGGCAAAGACGTGCAGTTGGGCCTTGAGTCGGCTCCGTACCTGGACCTGACCCAGCCGTTGCGTTTCACCGCCAACTACATCGCCACCGGTGCTGCGACTTCCGGTCCGGCCAACGCCAAAGCGGCGTTCACCGTCGACTACGAGTAAGCCCTGTTGATGCGCCGCTGCTGTCCTGGATGGCAGCGGCCATCCCCTCGCTCGTGCCAGTGGCCGGGCGGCCAGAGGATGATCGAAATGAAAAAACTGACTTCCCCCTTCAAAACCGCATCGGCCATCGCGCTGCTGCTGGGCAGCACATTGCTGAGCAGCGTCAGTCAGGCCGGTGTGATGCTCGGCGGCACGCGGATCGTGTTCGACGGCAGCAAGCGTGATGCGTCCATCACTGTCAGCAACACCACCTCGCAACCGTACATGGTGCAGACCTGGGTCAACACCGAGGCGGATGACATGACCACGGCGACGCCGTTTGTCTCGACGCCACCGTTGTTTCGCCTTGATCCGCGCAAAGAGCAGATGGTGCGGATCCAGAAAGTCGCGGGCAATCTGCCGACGGATCGCGAATCGGTCTTTTACTTCAACGCCCAGGAAATTCCGGTGGCCAGTGAGGGTAATGCCAACACGTTGAAGATCGCCATGCGCACCCGGGTCAAGCTGTTCTATCGCCCGACGGGCCTCAAGGGCACCGCGCTGGATGCCGCGTCGCAGTTGCAATGGAGCCTGACGCAGGAGCAGGGCCAGGCCGTACTGGTGGTCAACAACCCTTCGCCGTACCACGTGTCGTTCATTGGTGTGACAGCCAAGTCGGGTGCACAGAGCGTTGAAGTCGCCGAACCGAAAATGGTCGCACCGATGAGCAGCCAGCGTTATCCGCTGCCGGGCTTCAAGGGCACCAGCGGCGAAGTGGTGTACTCCGCGATCAACGACTACGGCGGCTACACCGATCCCAAAAGCGTTGCGCTGAGCGGCGCCCGCTGACGCTTCATCCCTTTTCCCTGCGATTGAATCGGCGTGCCACACCTGTGGCGCGGCGGCAGAGTAGTGAGTATTGCCATGCGAATCGAAGCCTCCTCCAGCTCCCGTTTTTCCGTGCCGTTTGCGCCGCTGCCGTTGTGGGTGGCCGTCGTGGCCGCGTGCCTGAGCAACGTCGCCCACGCCGGTGAACCGGCGAAGTTCGATGCAGGTTTCATGCAGTCGTTTGGCGGTGCCAGTGCCGGTCCGAACCTGGACCTGGACGCCATCGGCAACAGCGGCAGCATCGGCCCGGGCACCTACCCGGTGGTGATTCGCCTGAACCAGAGCTTCTTTGATCGTCGCGACATGACGTTCGCCAAAGACGAGGCCAGCGGCGAAGTGCGCGCGTGCCTGTCGCCTGCATTTCTGCAGGAGCTGGGGGTGAAGATCGAAGCCTTCCAGGTGCCCGGCGAAATCCTGCCTGACTGCATGGATCTGGCGGCGCTGATCGACGGTGCGTCGGTGAGCTTCGATGCCGGTCACCTCGCGCTGGACATCAGCGTGCCGCAGATCGCCTTGCGCCGCGATGCGGCCGGCTATGTCGCACCTTCGGAGTGGGATCGCGGGATCAATGCAGCGATGCTCAATTACCAGTTTTCGGCCGCACAGACCCACAGCGATGCGCGCGGTAGCGGCAACCAGTACAACCTCTATGCCAACGGTGGCTTCAACCTCGGCGACTGGCGCTTTCGCTCCAGCTCTTCGTTCCGTCAGGACAAGGAGGGTGGCAGTGACTGGCAGCGCAGCAACACCTATGCGCAGCGCGATATCACCTCGCTCAAGGGCACCTTGACCCTCGGCGAAAGCTTTACCCCGGGCGATGTGTTCGACAGCGTGCCGTTTCGTGGCGTGCAACTGGCCTCGGACATGGGCATGTTGCCGGACTCGATGCAGGGCTATGCGCCGATCATTCGCGGCATTGCCGAAACCCAGGCCAAGGTCGAAGTGCGCCAGAATGGCTATTCGCTCTACACCACCTACGTGGCGCCGGGTGCCTTCGAGATCGACGACCTCAACGCCGCCTCGGGCAGCGGTGATCTGGAAGTGATCATCACCGAAGCCGACGGCCGCGAGCGGCGCTTTACCCAGCCGTACGCGACGCTGGCCAACATGTTGCGCGAGAAAACCTGGCGCTACAGCGTCACGGCCGGTGAGTACAACGCGGCCAACGGCGGCGAGCGCCCGATGTTCGGCCAGGCCACGGCGGCGTACGGTTTGCCGTTCGACCTGACGTTGTACGGCGGTTTGCTGGGTGCCGACTTCTATCGCGCCGGCACCGTCGGTGTCGGCAAGAGCCTGGGCAGCCTCGGTGCGGTCTCGGTGGACGTGACGCAGGCGCAGACCGATGTGCCGACGTCGGTCTCGGCCAAGGGTGAAAGCAAGAAAGGCCAAAGCGTCGGCTTGCGCTATGGCAAGGCATTCGAAACCGGCACGTCGGTGCGTTTCGCCGGTTATCGCTACTCCACCGAAGGCTATCGGGATTTCGCCGAGGCCGTGGATCTGCAGCAACCCAACGAATACAGCCAGTTCTCCAAACGCAGCAAGGTCGAGGCCAGCATCAACCAGGCGCTGGACAACTATGGCTCGTTCTACCTGAACATGAGCAAGCAGAACTACTGGGGCAGCTCGCGCGAAGACAAGCAGATGCAACTGGGCTTCAACACCCAGTACAAGGGCGTGACCTATGGCGTATATGCCAGCAAGACCCTGACCGACTCGTTCGGTGACAACAACCAGTTGGTGTTCACCGTCTCGATGCCGCTGGGCCAGTCGCGCAACACCGGTACGTTCAGCGTGACCCGCAATAACGATGGCAGCCTCGATCAGCGTGCCGGTCTGAGCGGACGCGACGGCAACCTCAACTACAGCGTCAACGCCAACCGCGTCGAGAACACCGGCAACAACGGCTCGGCGATGGTCGGTTATCGCGCACCGTTTGCCCAGTTGGGCGCGGGTGTCAGCGTCGGTCAGGGTTACAAGCAGACGTCGGTCAGCGCCGCCGGTTCGGTGCTGGCGCACAGCGATGGCCTGGAGTTTGGCCAGACCCTCGGTGAAACCGTGGCGCTGGTCGAAGTCAAGGACACGCCGAAGGTCGGCGTGCTCAACGCGCCGGGCACCCTGACCAACGACAAGGGCTACGCGCTGGTGCCGTACGTCACGCCGTACCGCAAAAACCGCGTGGCAGTCGACACCAGCGAGCTGGATACCAGCGTCGACATCGCCGAAGGCGTGACCAACGTGGTGCCGCGTCGCGGCGCGGTGGTCAAGGCGACGTTCGCTGCGAGCCGTTCGGAAAAAATCCTGCTCAACGTGCGTTTGCAGGACGGCAAGTTGCTGCCGTTCGGCACCACGGTACATGACGAGCAGGGCGCCAGCGTCGGTGTGGTAGGGCAGGCCGGTCAGGTGCTGCTGTCCGCCGGCAGCGGCAAGACCTACACCATGAAGTGGGGCGAGAAAGCCGCACAAACCTGTGAAATTCAACTGGATATCGGCAACACCCCGGCTACTGATGGTTACCGGGTGATGGATGCCGTGTGTCGAGGAGTTCGTCCATGAAACACATGAAAACGTGGAAAAAGCGCCTGCTGCTGAGCGCGTTGGCGGCGGTACCGTTTGTGCTGTCAGAGATGGCGTTGGCCGACTGTAGGTCAACCAGCGCGACCCAGAGCGTGCACCCCATCGGGGATGTGTACATTCCCCAGGATGCGCGTGTGGGATCGACCATCGGTCTGGTCAAGTACACCCGGTTCCCGATCATCAACTGCACGACAACCGTGCCGTTTTCGATCCAGGCCAACATGTTGGGTGCGAAGTTGCCCACGGTCACCGCAGCCATCGGGGCTGTACAAGGTAGCCAGCTCTACGCCACGAACATTCCCGGCGTCGGGGTAGGGATGGTCAACGAGAGTCGCCCCAGCTACCTCTGCCTGACCTCCGGCAGTTGGTACTTTCCGTTGACGTTTGTCGGCTGCAATAGCGGTGGTTTTGCCTCCAATACCAACAACAGTCTGATCCTGATCAAGACAGGGCCCATTCCAGCGGGCAACCACGATTTCGGCAACTTACAGGTGTATACCGTCACGATCGACAACAATGGCACGCCGTTCGACTGGATCGACGGCCGCCTGACCGGCAGCGTGACCGTGGCCGGGTGCAGCATGCCCGAAGGCGTGGGCAGCATCATCGACGTGCCGATGAAAAACTGGGAGCGCCGCGTATTCAACGGGCCCGGCAGTGTGACCGAGACTCAGGGCTTCAACATCACCCTGGAAAGCTGCATTGCCGGAACCTACACCGGTAACCCGACCTGGAACTATTTCAGCGGCAACACCGCCAACATCCGCCTCGACGGCGCCAAAGGTTCGATGATCGTCGATGGCACCCAAGGCGTACTCGGGCTCAACTCCGAAGCCACCGCCAGCGGCGTTGCCGTGCAGGTGTTGAAGAAGGACGGCACGCCGATGCCGCTGGGCGTCGAAGTGCCGGTGATGCCGGTGCAGGATGGCAACACCGTGCTGGAATTTGGCGCACGCTACATCCAGACCGCCGGCAATTCCACAGGCCCACAGCCGGGCAGTGCGACGGCCACGGCGAATTTCACCATTACCTACAAGTAAAGGCATAGAACCTGCGCAGATTCATGTCAGGGTTGTTGGCGTGAAATTATTCGTATAGATTTTCATGAAATTATAAAAACATAATTTCATGAGGCGCCGAATGTTTCAGCAGTCCCAGCAGCATGTCGCCAGCTATTACGCCCACAGTTGCGCCGATATCCTCAGCACACGGCCCGTTCTGGAAGGTGAGCACGACACCGAAGTGGTGATCATCGGTGCCGGTTTCAGTGGGCTGCACACCGCGTTGCGCCTGGCCTTGGCCGGCAAGCGTGTCACCGTGCTGGAGGCCAGTCGTGTGGCGTGGGCTGCGTCGGGGCGTAATGGCGGGCAGGCGATTCTGGGCTGGTCGTGCGACATGCCGCCGCTGGAAGCCGCGCTCGGTCATGAGCGCGCCCGGCGTCTGTGGGACGGCATGCGTTGGGCCGCGCAGGAGCTGCGTGAATTGCCTGGGCGGCATGGCTTCGATTGCGACTATCGCCCGGGCCATTTGTGGACTTCGGTGATGCCGCGTCGGGTCAGCCTGCTGACTGAATGGCAACACGAGGCCAGTCACAAATGGGGCCACGACGGCCTGCAGTTCATTCCCCGCGAAGACCTGCCGCAATGGGTCGCCAGTGAACGCTATCAGGCCGGCCTCTACGACGCCGAAGGCGCGCACCTCAATCCGCTGAAACTCGCCCTCGGGTTGGCTGCCGCCATCGAGCGTGCCGGCGGGCGTATTCATGAGCAAAGCAAAGCGTTGAGTTCTCAGCAGGAGGGCAACGGTTTCCGGGTCAATACCGAGCGCGGTTCGGTGAAGGCCGACGTGCTGGTGCTGGCCTGCAACGCCTATCTCGATCAACTCGACCCGCAACTCTCCAGCTGCATCCTGCCGGTCGGCACCTATCAAGTCGCCACCGCACCGCTGACGCCGGAGCAAGCCACTGCGCTGCTGCCGAGCAACGTCTGTGTGACCGACAACCAGTTCGTCCTCGATTACTTCCGTCGCACACCCGACAACCGCCTGCTGTTTGGTGGCGGCTGCACTTATCTGGGCGGTATGCCCAAGGACATTGCGGCGGCGACTCGGCCGTTTCTCGAGCGGGTGTTTCCGCAGCTAAAAGGTGTAGAGGTGGAATTCGCCTGGGGCGGGCACATCGACCTGACAATCAAACGCACCCCGGACGTTGGCCGTGAGGGTGATCGCTATTGGTTGCAGGGTTACTCGGGCCACGGCGTGCTACCGACGCTGGCCGCCGCCCGCGCCGTGTCCGAGGCGATTCTCGGCAAGGAAGATGAATTGGCGTTGTACCAGGGCCTGAGCAATGGCCGTTTCCCCGGCGGCAAATACTTCGCCGCACCGCTGGAAGCCGTCGGCAAGGCCTGGTATCGGCTGCGCGACAGCATTTGATGAGATTTTGACCATGAACAAGCAAGAAGAAATCGCTGCGCTGGCGATCCTGATCCACGACCTGCGCAAGCACAAGAAATACACCCTCAAAGAGCTGGCCGACAAAATCGGCCGTTCGGTGGGGTTTCTCTCGCAAGTCGAACGCGGCCTGTCGCGCCCGACCGTGGCCGACCTCACCGCAATCAGCGAAACCCTCGGCGTGCCGACCACTTATTTCTACAGTCTGCCCAAGCCCAAGGAGTTGCCGTGGGTAACCCGCCCGGACGAGCGCCGCACGCTGTATTACGCCAACGGCATCACCGACATTCTGGTGTCGCCGCAGATGCGTGCCTCGTTCTCCATGCTCGAAAGTCATCTGGAACCGGGCGCGAGCAGTGGCGACCGGCACATGAGCGACAGCTCGGAGCAGGGCGGCTATGTGCTCGAAGGCGAATTGACTTTGTGGCTGGGCAATGACGGCGAGCCGGTGACGTTAAGGGCCGGCGACAGTTTTCAATTCGACAGTCACACCCATTGTCGCTACGGCAACCTCACCGGGCAGCTCACCCGTGTGCTCTGGGTCTACACCTGATAACAACAAAGGATGAACACGATGGACGCTGTCTGCTCTGACCTGCTCGCCGAAGTGCGCGCGTTTCGCCAATGCTACCCCGAGGTGCGTTATGTCGACCTGATTTCCCTGGACATTCCGGGGCACTTCTACGGCAAGCGCTATCCGGTGGACATGCTCGAAAAAGTCGCGGCGGGCAGTGCACTGAAACTGCCGCAAAACTGCGTGCTGCTGGGCGTGCAGGGCGGTCTGTTCAAGATTGGTGATTACTGCTTCAACGACGGCGACCCGGACGCCGTGCGTCGCCTCGTCCCGGGCACACTTAAACCGGTGACCTGGGAAGCGCAGCCGCTGGGGCAGATGCTGATTACCTCCGACGGCACCGCCAAACCGATCGAGTTCGAACCCCGCGAAGTGCTGGCGAAGGTAGTGGATCGATTGGCGGGCAAAGGCATTCACCCGGTGGTGGCCTTCGAACTGGAGTTCTATCTGTTCGACAAAAAACTGCGCGACGGCCTGCCGCAATTCCCTCGGGACGCGCTGACCGACGACGCCGATGATCAGCCGAACATGCACATCGAACGCCTGTCACGCTTTGCCCCGGTGCTTGATGAAATGGTTGAGGCGACAAGGGCTCAGGGTATCGACGCCACGGTGATCACCGCAGAGCTGGGGCCGGGCCAGTTCGAGATCAATTTCGGCCATCTGGACGACGGCTTGCGCGCAGCCGACTGGGCGGCGCTGTTCTGTCGCAGCACCCGTGGCGTCGCGTTCAAGCATGGCTATCGCGCCAGCTTCATGGCCAAGCCGTACGTGGAGCATCCGGGCAGCGGCATGCACGTGCATGTCAGTTTGTATGACGCGGCCGGCAACAACCTGCTGGCCGCCAATCACCAGCAAGCGCTGCGTCATGCGGTGGACGGCTGCCTGGACTTGCTGCCGCACAGCATGCCGATCTTCGCCCCAAACCAGAACGCCATGCGCCGCTTGAGCGGCACGGTGAACACCGCGACCAAGGCGAGCTGGGGTTACGAGGATCGTGACGCCTGCCTGCGCATCCCCGAGTCGGACACGAAAAACCTGCGCATCGAATACCGACTGGCCGGCGCCGACGCCAATCCGTATCTGGTGCTGGCGGCGATTCTGGTGGGTCTGGAACATGGTCTGGAATCAGGCAAGGAACCGATCCCGCCACTCAACGACGACCGCAACAGCGGCATCGACTTTCCGACGGAAATCCTCGATGCCGTGCGCGCGTTGCAGCATCAGCCGCAACTGCGGGCGGGACTGGGCGCCGAGTTTGTCGACGTGTATTGCGAGAACAAGCGTCAGGATCACCTGGCATTCATGCAGGAGATCAGTGCGCGGGAGTATCGCTGGTATTTGTGATTGCTGTTTCAACACACCACTCGAATCGGGTGCAGGGGCCCGCGATGACCGGATGGAATTCAGCGCCGGTGAATTCCATCGCTCATCAAAATTGAAGAGCGTGCCACGAGGTATTTTGAACACGGGGCGTGAGGATGGCGAAAGAACGGCTTCGAATGACGTCTGGAGATAACCAACGCCATCCCGTGCAATGTCTGCGTTGAGTTGGAAATAGTTGACTTTGGCTGACAGCTATCGGCCAGAAGCGGTCATTCAATATCTAAGAAATCCGGGGCGATTCAGTATCGCCATTGCCAGATTTGAGTCGAAAGCGGGCCTTGTGGGCAGACAGCTTTCGGCCAAGAGGGGCCGCTGGCCCCCGGCGACCGATTCCAGTAGTAAAGATGTGCCCCGTAAAACATATATTGCATTACCGTCTATGCTCGATTCATGGAGACCGATGACGACATACTGACAATGACAAGTAAAATAGATGATGTGCTTTACATTTCAGAAAGCAGCTTTGATAGGCAAATCCAATTGCTTTCCGAATTTGCGAGTCAAACACCACTTGAGTTGGTTGTTTGGCTTTATCCGGACTCAAGTGCCAACAGCATAATGGGTTTTGACGTTCATTCGCCCACTGCAGTCAATGCAATATCCGTTACAACTTACTCCGACGGAATTATTGGTATGTGCACTCAACGACTCCCAATAACTGACGATCTAATTAAAAGAATTGCCCTCAATGAATGTGCTTTTATGAAAAATTGCGACAGTCTATGCGTCTACTATCTTGAAAATTTCAACTGGCAAGCGAGTGTGATATTTCACGAGGGAGTTATCTTGGTTAGGGATCACTCACTACTGGTTAACCTAAAATCTTTTGATTTCAAAGCCTCACCAAATGCCCCCTCTTGGTGGTGATAGGCGTCGGCCCTCTAGCGGCAGGCATTTCCTACAAGGAGGCGACAGGCAACGCCATCACGAACAAAGTAGGTGGTCGCTTTGGCAGTCCATCGGTCGTATTTTCTATTGATCCTAACGCAGTGAATTGGGGCGGACGTTGGGGTACTAATGTCAACGTAGAATTTGGTGGTTATAACCATTTTTAAGGGGGTGGGTATGCGTAGTTTAAAAAGCCCGAGATTCAAAAAAATCAGGCCTCTAATTGCGATAGTGTTGATCGTCGTGATCGCAGGATTTGTGCTGAGGTACTACGAGGCAAAGGATGAGGCTAATATTGCGTTTCAAGAGTATTTACGCTCAAGCCAACAGATCCCTACTCAGATAGGCAATGTCGCTTCCTTAATATTGCTGAAGCGGTCCACATATTATAAAAGTGACACTGAGCCAGGTTTTCATCAGTACCTTTACTTGGTCAAAGGCGAGCATGGGAGCATGACTGTAGAAGTCAGAAGGATCGAGGGGAGTTCGCAGATTGTGATCAGTGATATACAGCAGTAGCAGTGCTGTTGAAGGCAGTAAGGAAGCTGAATTAATGCCTGTTTTGATTCTGGACTGGCAGCAAACACTGGTCTTGGCTTGCCAGCCATCTTTGAGGGGCCGGACAGATTGGAGGCTCATGCTTTGCGTACCGGTCTTTGTCGGATGGGTGAGCGCGTGTTTTCCATGCCCACTCTCCCCGGAATTAGCGCGGTAGTTGAGATGGGGCGAATCGGCTCTAATTTTGTAGAGCATTGAATGACTGCTTTTGGCCCAGAGTGTGTAAAAACCTCAGATTGGGTTTTCTATACTGCCCCTAGGAGACCGTGCTCACGTTTCGCAAACGGATCAGTTAAAACGGCTAAGTTGCCTCTTAAAGCCCTTTTAGTGGGGTAAAACGACCGATTTTTTACGCCGTTAACGCTTTCATCAAGCCGCTCGTGCCGATGATTTTCATGACCCGTTTCAGGTTGTAGGCGAGCACGTTCAAGCTCATCTCGGCGCTAACCCCATTGAGCTTTCGGGTTAGGAAGTGTGTCGCGCCCATCCATTGCTTGAGCGTCCCGAAGGGATGCTCAACTGTCCGTTTTCGGATGCGCATCATCTCCGGGGCGTTACTGCCTGTTCTGCATTTTCTCCAATACGGCTTCATGCTCCCATCGCCGAACTCGACGTTGCTTGCTCGGTGTGCACTTCGATTTCAGCTCGCATCCCTGGCAATTGGAACTCCAATAACGGTGTAACTTCATGCCTTTTTCAACGCTGGAAAAGCGCCAGATCAACGTCTCTCCAGCCGGACAAATGTATTCGTTTTTCGCGGTGTCATAGATGAAAACATCGTTATTGAAACGCCCGTCCGCTTTGGCTCCAGAGGTCATCGGCTTGGGCACATAGGCGGTGATGCCGGCATCGTGACAAGCGAGGATTTCTTCGCTTTTGAAGTAACCTCGGTCAGCCACTACCGACAGCGTTTTTGACGCCATCGCCTCGCCGGCCTGCTTGGCCATCGAACTGAGTTGATCGCGGTCGGAACCGACGTTGGTCACCTCATGTGCAACGATCAAATGGTGCTGGGTATCGACCGCTGTCTGCACGTTGTAACCGACGATTCCCGTGCCGCGAGTCATCATGGAACGGGCGTCTGGATCGGTCAGCGAGACCTGTTTATCCGGCGATTCATTGAGTTTGATTTCGATCGCTTGAAGCTCCTTCATTTGAGTTTTGAGCTTGGCGATTTTCTCTTCCAGCCGCACGGCACTGGGCTCGGAAGCTGTGGGTTCTTGCTGGTCGGCTTTGTCGAGCGCAGTCAGATATCGATTAATACTCGATTCAATTTCTTCCATTCGCCGCTTCAGCTTGGCGCTGGTGAAATTGCGGTCGCGGTTGTTGACGGCTTTGAATTTACTTCCGTCGATGGCGACCAGATTTTCTCCAAATAATCCCAACTGCTGGCACAGCACCACGAATTGGCGGCAGACGCCTCGGATGGCCTTGCTGTTGTCTTTTCGGAAGTTAGCAATGGTCTTGAAATCGGGCATCAAGCGGCCGGTCAGCCACATCAGTTCGACGTTACGCTGGGCTTCTCGTTCCAGGCGCCGGCTCGACTGAATGCGGTTCAGATAGCCGTAGATGTAGATCTTCAAGAGGATCGCGGGATGGTAAGCAGGCCGGCCAGTATCGGCTGGAATGGCACCGTCAAAACCCAGTTTGACCAGGTCGAGTTCGTCGACAAAGACGTCGACTACGCGCACCGGGTTGGTATCGCTGACGTAGTCGTCGAGGCTCTCGGGAAGTAAGGTGCCTTGGCCTCGATGTTCACCTTGGATAAAGCGCTTCATGGGCGATCCCTGCGATGAAATCCTCAGAAATCATAGCAAGGGTTCGCAAAAGCGTTTACACACTCTGAGCCAACTCAGTCTCTTATGAGAGGCGACTATTGACCCAAGGCTGACCCTGCTCTCGCGAAACGCGGGGCCGGAGTTATCAGATTTGGAACAGGCGGGAGATCGCGGTCATGGCCTTGTCTCCGTCAGTTTCATAGAGACCGAACAGGCGCGTTTGGTCGCTCAGACGATGAAGCCGAAAATGGTTATAGAACGCTTGGCCTAAGCGCTGATTATCGAACGCTCCGCGTTCCCAAAGAGTTAAAAACTCTTGATACGCAACGCGCTCAATTTCCATTCTCGGCATGCTTTCCATATTCACATCCATTTGTTTCAGTGATGACCGAATCCTACTGACGCCGGACAGGTGCGGCAATGCGCATTTGGGGGCAGTTTTAATCATCCGAGCTGGTTTTGGAGTTTTTACACACTCTTGGCCGAAAGCTGCCACTCATTAAATGCGGCTTACGATCAACAATGGAGTCTCTGCTTCAGTGATTCACACCTAAACGCCGTATAGAAGTTCGCGCCTCACCTGGAGAGCAATTGCTGCGAAGCCCTTTCCAGTGCCGCGCTTTCGGGACGCGTAGTCCTGATTAGCAGAAACATCCTCCCATTGACTCACCGATTCCACGTACCTATGAGTGCTATCGGTATCAATTTCAAACTCTATGAACCGCTCTGCGTGAGTGAGCAAAAGACCATAAAGGCGTGGCATTCCGGGAAAGTCAACTTCAAGGCCGAGTACGACGGTTTCTGACCATCTAACGCCTTTCGACTCGCCATAGTTTTTTAAGGCGAGAGGGACCCCTCTGGCCAGCCAAGCTTTGGCGGTTACAATGAGTGTGTGGGCCACAAGAGCATTTTGCTCTTGCACGTTCAGTTGCCTTTTTTTTAATAGACAGTCAATGTCCACTTCAATCTCCACTAAAGTAGCCGCTTCCAGGATGGCGATCTGTTAAACACGCAACGACTCAGTCGATTCACATCTCCACGCTGTTACCCGATCCTGCGGGGAGTAGCGAGGTTCCGATGTGGTTACCGAACGACGACTTTCGACCCAAAGCTGACGGTGGCGACAGACAAAAATCGGCCAGAAGCGGACATCGGCAAGCGACCGCTGTCGGCCACAAGCTGACGGTGGCTACAGACAGAAATCGACCCACACCTGCCTTCTGGATCAGTTGGGATCTTTGTTAGAGCGGGCTTACCCGTAAAGGAGGCTGCTTGAGCAACGCACATACTCTTCGAGCAATGTCATCTGCGCTATCGGGAATGTCCACTGAAATGCCTAAATAGTGTTCAAGGTGCAGGGTAAGCGTGTGTTCATCCACCAACAGATCCCAATAGCGTTGGTCCGGGCCATCAAGCCTCTCTTTCCAGCAACCGCCCAGCCCTTGCTCAATAACCCGGGCCAAGTCCTCGAAAAGCTTCCAGTCGGCTTCCTCTGATACTTCAATCCTCACTATGTGTCACCTCACCACCAACAGTCCTCCGATTGTGGTGGCTCCTACGAATGGTCGCAATGGGTCGACACCTAACGGTGCAGGATGACCGCTTTTGGCCGAAAGCAGCCGCTTAACGACGGCGACATGTTGCCCCGGCCTGCAAATAGCAAAACAGCCTGCAAAAATTTACGTCGATAGCGCGGTTGTCCATCAGTCTTTAACTGACCCTGCAAAAACCGCACAATTGCCGGCTTTTTCTCGACAGGGAGTTCCCATGCAACGGATTGTAATTCTTGGCAATGCCGGTAGCGGCAAATCTACCCTTGCCCGTGCCTTGGGCAGGCGTCTCGGTCTGCCGGTGGTGCATCTGGATACCCTGTTTTGGGAACCCGGCTGGATCGAGCCAGACGCCGAGCAGTTTCGCGCACGCGTCAGAGAAGCGATATCAGCGGATGCCTGGATCTGTGAAGGCAACTATGCCCGTCGCACATTCGACCTGCGCCTGCCTCGTGCCGATCTGATCATTTGGCTCGATACGCCGCGGCTCACCTGCTTCACTCGGGTGATCCTGCGCAGCGTATTGAATCGACCTCGTGCAGACCTTGCTGCAGGTTGTACAGAGAAGCTTGATCGGGCGTACCTGACATTCCTGAACTTCGTATGGAATTTCGATCGTGGCTATCGCCCTGGTATCGAGGCGGTGCGTCAGGCCATTGGCCCGCAGATCCCGACGGTGCACTTGCGATGCAAGCGTCAGATTGGCGCATTTCTGGATAGCTTGCCCGCATCACCTGAAGTCTGCCTGATGTGACAGCGGCTGCACTGCCAGGTGTGGTGTTTCGCCGAAGAACTCGATCAGCAGTTCAGTGAGCACACAAATCGGCCTTTCTGGGCGTATTCGAGAACTTCGACGGGTTCAACGCTGAAAAAGCGCTGGAAGAGGCGAGGAAGAAGGCCTGATTAGCGGGCAGTGGATGAAGGTGTCGCTAGCGAAAGCGGGCGCCACCTTTATTTTTTTACTGCTGCAAACGACTGCTTTTGTGCCGGCCCTGCTGCGGCAATGGCGTGCCCTGAACCGACGAACATTTCCGACGATTCCGTAGCCAGATTGCGTCATGACCCTGTCAGATACCAACATATGGATACTGGACAGTCGTGTCGCTGACTCATGAATCAGGAAGAGGCTTCACCAAAACCAATACGGCAGAAACTTCGGCGTGGGTTCGATCATGAGCTCCAGGTGGTAGGTGATCGGGTTGAAGAAAAACATATCCAGTATCAGAAATGCCGCTACCCCAAACGAAAGCGTCAAGAACTCGCGATAGGGATGTTCGACGAAGTACTCCTGTTTAACATGATAGAAGCTCAACAACGCGGACAGCCCCAGGCCTGCGCCGAGGTAGTTGGGCTGTAACGGGACATTGGCGAAGTTGTTGTAAACCAGCACCGCCACCAGCATCCCCAACCCCAGCATGGGCAACTTCAGGCAGAAGTTCAGCAGGCCGTTTCTGGTGCGTACGAAGACGGCTTCCTTGCTGACGAAGAGGTAGGCGGCCAGCAGCGAAATGGCCGGGGTGATTGCCAGGATGTAGCGCGCTTTCTTGGAACTGGGAACAGTGAACAGCACCAGCAGCACCAACAGCCACCCGCTCAGATAGAGCAGCAGGTCGATGTCTTTATCGCGGGTTGGGCGAAAGAACAGTTTGTACTTCCTGAGAATCACGTTGATGGCGTAAAACACCGTGATGCCGTAGGTCAGCAGGCCTGCGGAGAAGTAGAAGTAATAGCGTGGCGCGTGGTCGGAACCGAAGCGTCCGATGCCTTGCATGTTCAGCACTTCCTCGAGGAACGCTTGCCCCCCTTGCAAGTAGGCCGCCCATGCCAGCAACACAACCCCCACCGCCAGAATCACGCCCGAGAGCAATGAAAACAGCAGCAACAGGCGCCACTGCCGGCTCAGCAAGTAATAAGCGCCAATGACACTCGCCGGTCCGATCAAGCCAATAGGCCCACGAAACGCGAATCCCAGCGCCAGACCGAGGTACAGAAACACCAGGCGCCGCGGGTCCTTTTTCATTTCCGCCGAATAGGCAAAATAGAAGCACATCACCGTTAACAACGCCGGATAGATATCCAGTGCCAGCGAGTTGACGCCGTCAAGAAAGGCCCAGGTGAGCAGGCTGAAAAGAACGCCATACGCGCCCCATTTTTTGCTGCGCAACGCGCCCAGCCGATAAATGAATACCAGCATCAGCGACGCGGCCACGCAGGACGGAAAACCCATGGAAAGAACGGACACCCGGCCGAACGGCAAGGAAACCAGATAGACCAACAAGGTATTGAGGACCGTGTAGTCGGGATAAGGCTTGAGGTCGTCGGCAATCGGGAACAGCGTGACACCGTGCAGCAACATGTACTCGGCAAAGTCGACAAAGCGTGTTGTGTAGTTGAGGACAGCGGGTTTGTACTGCAATGCCATGAACACGGCCAGTGTCATGAAAAAAATGCTCAGGCAGGGATTTCTCGTAATCAGTCCCGTCAACATTCCAGCCCGCGAAGTGCGCTCTACAACCAGCGAGGCATCATATCGATCCATCGTTAACCCTTTAGTGAAGTTGTTCTTTTGACTGCCATCCTGACAGTCCGGTGACGCCTGCATTGAACTTGTGTGTGGCGCGAGATTAACTTCGAGCCTAGCCCGCAACGAGGACTATTCAAGCATGACGGCCCTAAACAAACCCTGAACAGAACCGATTAAAGTCAACAGGAAAGCCGCATTAACGAAGCGTGTCGAAACGGGCTTTGTGCATTTCAATGATTGAATATTGACAGTGATGTAAGGCCGGCTAAATGACGCGCCCTTTCTTGGGTGACGAGTGATCGGCCGGCTCGGCCCTGACGCTTTTCAACAACTGTGCAAACGCGGTCTTGTCGATCGGCCGACTCATGAAGTAGCCCTGCACCTCGTTGCATTGATCCTTGCCGAGAATCTCCAGTTGTTCCTCAGTCTCGACACCTTCGGCGGTCACGGTCAGGCCCATGGCTTTGCCCAGACCAATGATCGCCTGCACCACCGCGCGATCATTGGCGCCGTTGCTGATCGAGGCGATGAAACGCTTGTCGATCTTGATCCCGTCGAACGGGTAGGCGCGCAGGTAACCGAGGGACGAGTAGCCGGTACCGAAGTCGTCCATGTTCAGGCGCACGCCCAGTTGCTTGAGCGCATTCATCGTCGCCAGCGCACCGTCGGTGTCGACCAGCATGACGTTTTCGGTGATTTCCAGCTCCAGGCGACTGGCCGGCAAACGCGTCCGCACCAGCACTTCGCGCACGTCTTCGACGACATCGCTGAGGGTGAACTGCGCCGGCGACAGATTGACTGACAACAGGATGTCCGCCGGCCAGGTGAGGGCGGTTTCACAGGCTTCGCGCAGTACCCAGCGTCCCAGCGGCACGATCAGGTCGGTCTGCTCCGCAAGGCTGATGAACACGTCCGGCCCGAGCAGGCCCTTGGTCGGATGCTGCCAGCGCACCAGGGCTTCGACCGAAACGATGTGCTTGCCGTCGACCGTATAGCGCGGCTGGTAGTGCAGGACGAATTCGTCATTATTCAGCGCACCGCGCAAATCGCTTTCCATCTGCCGGCGTGTCTGGATCTGGTCGCTCATGTGCGCTTCGAAATAGCACCAGGTGTTCTTGCCCTCGGACTTGGCCTGATACAGCGCGATGTCGGCGCAACGGATCAACTCGCTCGGCACGAAGCCCTGACGGCGGCTCAGGGCGATGCCGATGCTGGCCCCGACGTGCAGCGGGTGATGTTCGAAGACCATCGGCTGATGCAGGCTCTCGACCAGCCGGGTACAAAAGCGGTCGACCTCTTGCCGAGTGTCCATACCATTGAGCACCACGACGAATTCGTCACCGCCCAGGCGGGCGACGATGTCGAGCTCACGGGTGCATTCGCGCAGGCGACTGGCGACTTCCTGCAACACGGCATCGCCCGCCGGGTGGCCGAGGGAGTCGTTGATCGGCTTGAAGTTGTCCAGATCGATCACCAGCAGCGACAACGCTGGCGCATGCTCCTTGAGTTGCAGTGCATCATCCAGATAACGCGCCAACTGGTTGCGATTGGGCAGGCCGGTAAGGGCGTCGTGCATCGACAGGTGCTGGATCTGCGCATGGGCAGCGACTTCGTCGGTGATGTCACTGGCGGTGCCGCGATAGCCGCTCACGGTGTGCTTGTCGAGGATCGGGCGTGCCGACAACCGGCAATAACGTTGCTGCCCGGCATGATCGCGGTAGGTGCAACGCAGGTCGCTGGCATTGCTGTCTTCGGTAAGTTTCTTCAGCCACAGCTCCAGCGGGGTGGTATCGCACGTCACCAATTGCCCGATGCTCTGGCCGATCCATTGGGTTTGCGGGTAACCGGTCACTTCACTGAAGCGCGCCGAGAGGTAGGTCAGGCGCAGTTGATTGTCGACCTCCCAGATCCAGTCCGACGCCGCTTCGGCGACCGCGCGAAAGCGTTCTTCACTGGCCTCCAGCGCATGATTGGCCGCCTCCAGCGCCTGATTCGAGGCCTGCAAGGTGCTGAAGCTATGGTCGACGTAAGTGGACGAGCGCAAGGCGTAGCGCAGGAAATACGCAGTCAACAGCATCAGCACCACCAGCACCGCGCCGAGTGATGGTAGCAATGACCACAACAATTGCTGGCCGGGGCGTTCAAGATCCGCCGTCAGGCTGTAACCGGTGCTGTCCAGCGGCACGCGCGGTTGCGTCTTGGCGAGTTGATCATCCTGGGTCAGCATCAGGTTGTTCAGGCCATAGGCCGTGCCGAGTGCCTGCAGTTTGCTGGGCGTGAGCTTGTCGACGAACACCAGTACCGAGGTTTGTTTGGGATCGCCCACCGGACGCTCATCGTTAGGCAGGATAGCCGCCGCCGTGACCAGTGCCGGCCAGCCGTCGAACAGCGAATAGGTGCTGATGGGCACGGTCAGATCAGCCTGGCTCTGCACCTGATCCACCAGCGCGGCGGCGGTGACCTTGAGCCAACGCGAGAGGTCGCCGTTTTCTTGCTCGCCTTGCACCACAGCGTATTTGGTGCGTTGCCGATCCAGCACGAACACGCCGTCATAACCGTCAGTGGTGAACAGCGTCTTGCCGATGTTCTGCTGGGTATAGGCCCAGTCGGTGTCGACTTGGGCGTGTAGGTGTTCGTAGGCCGTGGTCCAGTCGGCGTAGCTGGTGATATAGCTTTTCGACGCGCTGATGCGATTTTCCAACGCACGGGCGGTATAGAACCGCGTCTCCTCGACATCCTCGCGATCCAGTCGAGTAGCGATGCTGAGCAAGGTGCCGATAGTGGCAATCACCCCAACGACAAACAGCGCGCCGACCGCGAAGGCCAGACGGCGAGTGATTGCACTTTGCTGAGGTGGAACCGGCGTTGCAGGAGCGAAAACATCCATATGCTCGTCCTTGAATCTGTAGCTGAATCATCTGGAACAGCGGCCCACGTGCAATGTTCAATGTGTTTGCCGGGCTTGCACCGAGGCGGATTTCTCAAGCGTAGTGAATGCGCGGGGATTTTGCCTTGAGACTGCGGCGGGCGTGCGATGGCCGGGAGCGTTCCGCCGGGTTCAGTGTGAGCAACTGCACATAGTTGAGTTGAGAGTCTTGCGTACTGTCTGTCATCTTCAATTTTCACGCTGAGAGCAAGGCCATGCCTGGTGTCTTAGTCGCCCATTCGCAGTATTACGACAATGGAGTTATAAACGTGGATCAAAATAAAGACGGCCTGAAATCGGCAAATCCTGTCGCCGGATTGCCCGGAGCTGTTTTCGAAAAAGCCTGGGAGTTACGGTGGGCATTGAAGCTCACCTATGTATGTCTTTTTCTAGACTCGCTTTGCGCCTTTGTACTGCATCAGAATCTGATGGGTTTTTCCGGCAATATGGCGATGTTGTGGGAGCGTCTTGGCACCGTTTTTGTGGGCTTTACATCGTTTTGCCTGATCGTTTCGCTAGTGATCCCGGCGATCGCCAGATTCGTATGTATCGCGGGCATTTATCTGCCCTGGCAATGGTTCGAAGGACATGTGCAATACGACATTCATCATGGATACGTGACACATAGCGCGTTGCGCGAACACAGTATCAGGCAGGAAGATGAATTTGCCTGGAAGCGTTGGGAGGCCGCCGATGCCATGAGAGACGAGGCACGAACTAAACGGTACCAGGCTGGAGAGTTGATATTCGGCTTAGGCGTGTTCGCGGTTTTCAATGCTTGGGTGGGTATAAGCAACGATGTCGAGACCTTGATGCTCACGCTGAACGCCATCATTGGTTTTAGCGGCTGGTTCCTCGTGAGTACAGTCATGGTCACAGGGCTGTACTGGGCCTGGTGGGCCTCGGAGGGCGTTGCGCAGATTTACCACCCAACGCTCTACGAAGAGCTTCGCGCAAAGGAACCGCCGCTGTTCAGAGCCAAAGCGAAGCATCTGGATGATCGAGGTCACGATGATAAAAACGATCACTGACGTTGAGTTTGATTGAACGGTAAGGAGAGCCACGTAGTAATGACGTGGCTTTTTCCTTTCCAGGCTCTCAGGCACCTTTCCGAAGCAACTGCCCCAGCGCCTCCAGCTCACCTTTCTCCACATCCGACACCAATACGAAGTGCATGTGTCCGGCCTGCCACGACACCACATTGAAGCCGCGCACGCTCTGGCTTTGCACGGCTTTATCAGCCTCGCTCGTAGGCAAGATGAACACGTTGATGATGTGCTTGGCATGCCCGTAGCTCAGGGCGGCGGTGGTCTGGTGTTGCAGGTAATCCAGACGCCCGCCGAGCAGAGGGAAGCCTTGCGCCGTGTAGTCGAACACCGGAGGCGAGAAGTCGAGTTTGCCGGTGAACCAGGGCTTGACGGTGTGGCGATCGGACGACACCACATCGTTCAGATGCTCGCCCATCAACGAACGAACGTGACTGGAAACGGCCTCGTCGATCAGTGGTTGCTCGCTGCCGGGAGTGGCGATATACAGCACCATCGCCAGGGCCAGCGCTGCGGCGGAAAAGGCCGGGGCCAGCCATTTTTGCCAGCGCTGGATGAACCCCGGCACGGGTTTGTCTGCGGCGAACACGCTGGCCGCCAATGAGGCGGGGGCGGGGTAGTAGGGCGCATGGCGCTTCACGCTGAGCTTGAGCAACTTCGCTTGATCATGCAGCCGCGCGCACTCGGCGCAGGCGCTCAAGTGCGCTGCCACCTGCGCAGCTGTCGCCGGGTCCAGTTCCTGATCCAGATAGCCGTGCAGCTGTGTCTGGCAAACCGTGCAGTCGAGTTCATTCATGGTCGTGCAACTTCAGTAATTCGAGCTTGAGCATCGCCCGCGCCCGGGCCAGCCTGGACATGACGGTACCGATGGGAATATCGACCACCAGGGCGATGTCCTTGTAGGGCAGGTCTTCGAGTTCCTTGAGCACAATCACCTCGCGAAACACCGGCGGCAGGGCGCATAGCGCTTGTTGCAACAGCGCGGCGTTTTCAGTGTGAATCGCCAGCAGCTCCGGGGTTTGACTGTGGCTCAACGCGCCGTCATCAAAGGCCATGTCGTCATCGAGGGCGACCCAATGGTGCCCGGCCGACGCCTTGAGCCAGGTGTAGCTTTCGTTGCGCACAATGGTCAGAAACCACGCCTTGGCATTGCCATCGGCGAAACGCTGCAAAAACCGGAAGGCGCGCAGGGCGCTTTCCTGCACGACGTCGCGCGCGGCGCTGTCGTTGCCGGTCAGCCAGCGCGCAAGGTTGTAGGCCGCGTCCAGATGCGGCGCAATCAGTTCCTCAAATCGCTTCATGGTGGGTTCCGCACTGTCACACCCCTATAACCGTGCTGCGCCGGGTTTTATTCCCGAAAAACAATTTGTTTTGCGACGTGGAATAAACCCTCGCGTCGCAAGGTTTACCTCGTGTCAGCTACCTCACTGTAGTCCGCCCGCGAGGACATACCGATGGACATTCAAGCAAAACACCCATTGCGCACCGACGGCTTGCTCAACCCGGACCGGCGCACCCTGCTCAAATGCTCGGCGTGGGCCGGGGCCGGGGTCATCTGGGCCTTGAGCGGCGGGGTTCCCAAAGCCTTCGCGCTGGACGAGGCGGGCAACGTCAGCGATCCCAAGGCCCTGGCCAGCACCTTTCACTTCGTGCAGATCAGCGATTCGCACATCGGCTTCAACAAGGAAGCCAACCCGGAGCCGGTCAAGACCTTGCAGGTGGCGATCGACAAGGTCATCGCGCTACCCAAACGTCCCGCACTGATTCTGCACACCGGCGACATCACGCACCTGTCCAAGCCTGAGGAATTCGACACCGCCGCGCAGTTGCTCAAGGGCCTGCCATCCACCGTGCATTACGTGCCCGGTGAACACGACACCCTTGACGAGGGCGGCGGCAAGCTTTACCTGGAGCGCTACGGCAAAGGCACCAAAGGCAACGGCTGGTACAGCTTCGATGATCACAGCGTGCACTTCATTGCGCTGATCAACGTCTTCAACTTCCAGGCCGGTCACGAAGCCACCCTCGGCGCCGATCAACTGGCCTGGCTGGCGGATGATTTGCGCGCGGTCAGCAGCAGCACCCCCATCGTCGTGTTCACCCACATTCCGCTATGGACCATTTATCAGCCCTGGGGCTGGGGCACCGAGGATGGCGATCAGGCGATTGCGATGCTGCGCAAGTACGGTTCGGTGACGGTGTTGAACGGGCACATTCATCAGGTGATCCAGAAAGTCGAAGGCAATATCACCTTCCACACCGCCCGTGGCACCGCCTATCCGCAGCCGGCACCGGGTGCCGCACCGTCGCCGGGGCCGATGACGGTAGCGGCCGATCAACTGCGCAATTACCTGGGGATCACCGACGTGCGTGCAACCCAGGGCGATCACCCGCTGGCACTGATTGACTCAACACTGGTTTAACCGAGGACACGCAAATGAAAAGGCAACTGTTGGCGCTGGTGGGCCTGCTGCTGGCGATGCCGGTGTGGGCGACGGAAGTGAAGATCGACATCAAGGAATTCATGTTCGGCCCAAAGGACCTGACCGTGGCCGTCGGCACCAAGGTGACGTGGGTCAATGACGATCAGATTCCGCATACGGTGGCGGAAACCCACAAGGTGTTTCGCTCAGGGGCGCTGGATACCAATGACAGCTTTTCCTGGGTGTTCGATACACCGGGGGAGTTTGAGTATTTTTGCGTGTTGCATCCACAGATGATCGGCAAGGTGGTGGTGACGCAGTGAATGCGATTCGCTGAAAAACTCGCTGAAAAACGTACCGGAAGGGTGCTGCTGACCTGAGTGTTACTCAGCTACCAATCTGCACCTTTCCGGGGCTCGCAATGAGCTATTGGGTAGCACGTCTCAAGTTCCGCGCAGCAGGAGCTGATCGCCGTTTTCCGCTTAAATCATTCAAATCAAGCGCTTGGCACGGTGCGGAGAAATCTGGCATGCATCGTGCTTTTTTGTATCCGTGGATAATTGGATACAAAAAGACAAAAAGTGCTGCCATGCAATTCGCTCCCGCCTATGACCAGCGTCAACCGATGACCGCCGAGGAGGAGGCCTACAACTTTCTGTTGGAAGGCATCTGCGGCGGTCGTTATCGCAAGGGTGACCGGTTGATTGCCGAGGACATTGCCAGTGAAATCGGCATGAGCCGCATGCCGGTGCGCGAAGCCTTTCGCCGCCTCGATGCGCAGGGTCTGGTGACGCTGCGGCCCAACCGCGGCGCGGTGGTCAGCGGTCTGGATGTCGAGCAAATGCATGAAGTCTTCGAGATGCGCAGCGCCCTGGAAGGGCTGGCGATTCGTATCGCCGTGCCCAAGATCAGCGAGCGTCAGTTGACGGCGCTGGAGCGGCTTCTCGATGAAATGGACGACTACCGCGAGGAGAGTGCGGCGTGGGTCAGTCGCCATCGCAAGTTCCATGAGTACCTGTGCAGCCTCAGCGATCGCCCACGACTGCTGAAGCAGATCAGCGCCCTCTACGCGCTGATCGAAGCGCCCATGCGCCTGTGGTTACAGCACATCGAAAAGCCCCTGAGTGCACGCCAGGAACACCAGATGATCCTTGATGCGATTCGCGCCGGCGACGCCCACAAGGCCGAGGCCGTGGTGCGTGAACACATCGAAGGCACGGTGCCCGAGCTGATCAAGTTTCTACAATCGGAAAAATAACCACAGAGCGGAACCCGAATCCGCCGATGTTTTGACTTTGAGTACTGCCCCGTTACTAACCGAACTGGAGTGTCTGGTCATGCATACGTCTCGCCTGTTACTGGCTGCAATTTCCCTCGGGCTCTGTTCGCAGTGGGCGCTTGCCGCACCGACGGTGCCGGAGCGTCTGGTCAAGGTCGACAAACTCACCTATTGCTCGGGCATGGATTCGCCGCCACTGGTGTCCTTCGATGAAGCGCAAAAGCCCAAAGGCCTGACCGTCGACCTGGGCCTGGAAATCGCCAAGCGTCTGGGCGACAAGAAGGTTGATTGGCGGGTGATTCCGTTTTCCGGATTGCTCCCGGCGTTGCTCGCCAAACAATGCGACATGATCGTCGATCAGTTGTTCGACAAGCCCGAGCGCCGCGAGGTGATCGACATCGTCAACTACATGTATTCCAGTCAGGCGGTGGTGGTGCCCAAGGGTAATCCGAAGGCGCTGAAAACCCTTGCGGATCTCAGCGGGCACAAGATCGCGGTGCTCAACGGTTCGACCATCAAGACCTTGCTCGACAGCGAAAATGAAAGCCTGACCAAGGCCGGCAAGCCGCCGATGAAGCTGGTGGTCTACAACACCGACACCGATGCCTTCCAGGCCTTGCGCATCAGTCAGGTCGACGCTTACGGCACCACGGTGGAAACCGCCGGTTATTACGCCGCGATGGCTCCGGACTTGTTCGAGGAAGGGGTACCAGCCTTCAGCCGGATCCTCACCGGTCTGGGCATTCGCAAGGACGATCCGCAACTGAGCGCTGCGGTGCAGCAGATCATCACCGACATGCGCAGCGACGGCAGCTATAACCAGCTCTTGAACAAGTGGCACGTCTCCAGCGACACACTCGATTGAGGTAAGCGTTGATGAACTTCAATTGGGATGTGTTCTGGCAGTACCTGTTGCAGCCCAGCGGTGTGTACCTCACCGGGCTCTGGCTGACCTGTCTGATCAGTGTGTTGGCGATGTTGCTGGGCTGTGTGTTGGGGCTGGCCGCCGCATTGTTGCGCTTATCGAAGAACCCTTTGCTGCATCTGCCGGTGCGCTTTTATGTGTGGCTGATGCGCGGCACGCCGTTGCTGGTGCAAATCGTCTTTCTCTACACGGCGCTGGCGGCGGGCGGGATTTTTCGCTTCGAAGACATTGAGCTGTTCGGGCTGGTGATCCCCGGCAACATTCAGGCGGCGATCATTGCTCTGGGCCTCAACGAAGGCGCATACATGGCCGAGATCATCCGCGCCGGGATCGGCGCCGTGGACAAGGGCCAGTACGAGGCCGGGCGCTCGCTGGGCATGACCTTCGCCAAATTGATGCGCCGTATCGTCCTGCCGCAGGCGTTTCGGGTGATCGTGCCGCCGCTGGGCAATGAATTCAACGTGATGCTGAAAAACACCACGCTGGTCAGCGTGATCGGCGTGCAGGAGCTGTTGCTCAGCACGCAAATGGTTACCTCGGCGACTTTTCGGGTGTTCGAGTTGTACCTGGTGGTGGCGATTTATTTCCTGTTGCTCACCACGCTGTGGGGCTTCTTTCAGCGCTGGCTGGAGAACCGCTTCGGCCAGTCCGACCGACCTTCTGCGCCACCGCCGGCCTCCAGCCGGATGTTCGGGCGCAACACGCTGAAACTGCTGAGGGGACGCTAATCATGGCGCATCAAAGTGACGAGCTGATCATCGAGGCGCTGAACATTCACAAGTCCTTCGGCGATCTGCAGATTCTCAAGGGCATCTCGCTGCAAGTGCGACGTGGCGAAGTGGTGGTGCTGATCGGCGCCTCAGGTTCGGGCAAGACCACGTTTATCCGCTGCATCAACCTGCTCGAAGACATTCAGTCCGGGGAGATTCGCGTCAGCGGCCGGCCCATGGGCTATCGCACGCGGGCTGACGGCAGTCTGGTGCGCGACTCTGAACGCAACATCGCTCGCCAGCGCCGGGACATCGGCATGGTGTTCCAGCGCTTCAACCTGTTCCCGCACATGACCGCCCTGGAAAACATTATCGAAGCACCGATTCAGGTGTTGGGTGTGCCGCGCCAGGCTGCGCTGGAGCAGGCGCAGGCACTGCTCAAACGGGTCGGGCTGGCGGACAAGGCCAGTCATTACCCGTCGATGCTTTCCGGCGGTCAGCAGCAACGCGTCGCCATTGCCCGAGCGCTGGCGATGAAGCCACAGGCGATGCTGTTCGACGAGCCCACCAGCGCCCTCGACCCGGAAACTGTCGGCGAGGTTCTGCAAGTGATGAAGGAGTTGGCCGAGGAGGGCATGACCATGGTCGTGGTCACCCATGAAATGGGTTTTGCCCGCGAGGTGGCCGACCGGGTGGTGGTGCTCGATCAGGGTGAACTGATCGAACAAGGCCCGCCGGAACAGATTTTCAGTCGTCCCACCCATCCCCGTACCCAGGCCTTTCTCAGCCGCGTGCTGTGAACTTCACAAGGATTTCGACGATGCGTTTATCGAGCTTGTTCGCGGCGCTGTGCTGCGCCGCCGTGGTGCCCATGCTTCAGGCTGCCGATTCGGTGGTGAAGGTTTACAACTGGTCCGATTACATCGGCCCCGACACGCTGAAGAATTTCGAAAAAGACAGCACGATCAAGGTTCAGTACGACATCTTCGACACCAATGAAATGCTCGAGGCCAAGTTGCTCTCCGGGCATTCGGGCTACGACGTTGTGGTGCCGTCCAGCCAGTTTCTTTCGAAACAGATTCGCGCCGGCGCCTACCAGCCGCTGCAACGCGGATTGCTGGATAACTGGAAGCACCTCGATCCACGTCTGATGCAGCGTCTGCAGGCTGCCGACCCCGGCAACCAATACGCCGTGCCGTACATGTGGGGCACGGTGGGCATCGGCTACAACGAGGAGAAGGTGCGCGCCGTGCTCGGCAAGGATGTGCCGCTCGATTCGTGGTCGATGGTGTTCGATCCGCAGAACCTCGCCAAACTGAAAAACTGCGGCGTGGCCTTCCTCGATGCCCCTGTGAAGATCATCCCCCAGGCCCTGCTTTACCTCGGGCTGGACCCCAACAGCGTCAAGCCCGACGACTACAAACAGGCTTCTAAACTGTTGATGACTCTGCGTCCCTCGGTGACCTACTTCAACTCATCGAAGTACACCGCCGACCTGGCCAATGGCGATATCTGCGTGGCGATCGGCTATTCCGGGGACGTGATGCAGGCCCAGACCCGGGCACGCGAGGCCGGAAAAAATATCGACATTCGTTACCTGATTCCCAAGGAAGGCGTGAACCTCTGGTTCGACATGCTGGCGATCCCCAAGGACGCCGGTAACGTTGCCAACGCCCATGCGTTCATCAACTACTTGCTGCGTCCTGAGGTGATTGCGCCGGTCAGCGACTACGTCGGCTACGCCAATCCGAACAAGGACGCCACGGCGCTGATGGACCCGAAGGTCAGCGGCAACCCGGGGATCTACCCGTCTGACGAAGTGATCAACCATGCCTTCGTCTCCGCCGATCTGCCGGAAAACATCCAGCGCCTGATCACCCGCGAATGGAACCGGATCAAGTCCGGCCAATGAATTGCTGATTTGAAGAGCCTCTGCCATGTTGAAATTTTCTGCTCACGAATATCCCTATCCGTCGCAACGCCAAAGCGTGTTTGCCCGTCGTGGCATGGTCGCGGCATCCCAGCCGCTGGCCGCACAGGCCGGCATCGAAATGCTGCAAAAGGGCGGCAATGCGATCGACGCCGCCATCGCCACGGCGGCGGCCCTGACCGTGGTCGAGCCTACGGGCTGTGGCCTGGGCGGTGACGCGTTTGCGCTGGTCTGGTTCAAGGATCAGTTGCATGGCCTCAATGCCAACGGCCACGCCCCGGCATCGTTAAGTATCGAAGCGGTCAAAGCGGCCGGCCATGAGCAAATGCCGTTGTATGGCTGGACGCCGGTGACGGTTCCCGGTTGCCCATCGGCCTGGGCCGAGCTGTCGCAACGCTTTGGCGTGTTGCCGTTCGCCGATCTGCTGCAACCGGCGATCAGTCTGGCCAGAGACGGTTTTCCGCTGTCGCCGGTGGTTGCCCATCAGTGGCAGATCGCGCTGGATGAGTTCAGTCCCCATCGCGATGAAGTGCTGCAGGCCTGGTTCGATACGTTTCTGATTGACGGTCACGCGCCCAAGGCCGGGGAGATTTTCCGTAACCCGGCGCAGGCGCGAACCCTTGAAGAATTGGCGGCTACCCGTTGCGAGAGTTTGTATCGCGGCGCGTTGGCGCAACGCCTGGATGCGCATTCGCGGGCAACGGGCGGCTATCTGCGCGCCACGGATCTGGAGCATTACCGTGCGCAATGGGTGGAGCCGATTCACGTCAATTACCGTGGCGTGGATGTCTGGGAAATCCCGCCGAGCGGGCAGGGTCTGGTCGCCTTGATGGCGCTGAAGATTCTCGAGGGTTTCGACTTCGATCACCGTGACAGCCAGCAGACCTGGCACCGGCAACTGGAGGCAATGAAACTGGCCTACAGCGATGGCCTGCACTACATCACGGATCCGCTGCACATGCGCGTGGCTGTGGATGATCTGCTGAGCGACGAGTACAGCGCCCGCCGCCGTGCACAGATCGGCGAACAGGCCCAGCCGCCGAAGCCGGGCGATCCCCACGCCAGCGGCACGGTGTACCTGGCCACGGCGGACGGGCAGGGCAATATGGTCTCGTTCATCCAGAGCAATTATCACGGCTTCGGCTCAGGTGTGGTGCTGCCGGATAGCGGCATCGCCCTGCAGAACCGTGGGCAGGAATTCAGCCTGGATCCCGAGCATGCCAACGCGTTGGCGCCGGGCAAAAAGACCTTTCATACGATTATTCCTGGTTTCCTCACCAAGGACGGTCAAGCGTTGGGCCCGTTCGGTGTGATGGGCGGCTACATGCAGCCGCAGGGCCATGTGCAGATGGTCATGAACCTGGTGGATTTCGGCCTGAACCCGCAATCGGCACTGGACGCGCCGCGCTGGCAGTGGCTTGGCGGGATGAAGGTCGGCATCGAACAGGGCGCTTCAAGGGATCTGGCCAATGCGTTGGCGCGTCGCGGGCATGAGGTGCAGATCGCCAGTGATCTGACGGATTACGGACGAGGGCAGATCATTCTGCGTGATCCGGTGACGGGGGTGCTGTGCGGGGGGACTGAGCCGAGGGCGGATTCGCATATCGCGGTTTGGTAGATACGGCAGGTACTCGCCAGGTCAGGAGCACACACTTTTTCACAAAGACCTCCCAGCCTCCATTCGATGGCAGAATCTCCCTGACTTGAATGTTTTGGAGAACACCATGCTTCGTGTGTTTGAACGAAGACTCGACCCTTTCCCGCCTGACGAGGTGCCACCGCCGCCCAACGGCCTGGCTAAATTCCTCTGGGCCTGCACCCGGGGCGCACGCGGCTACATCCTGGCGCTGGCGCTGCTCAGCGCCGCCGTGTCGATTTACGAAGCGTGGCTGTTTTCGTTCCTCGGTCAGGTCGTGGACCTGCTTTCGACGTGGCAGGCTGGCGGCGAAGCGGCTGTGCAGGAGAGCCGCGTGTTGTGGGGCATGGGCATTGTCATGGTGCTCAGTGTCGGGCTGGTGGCGTTGCGCACCATGGTCCAGCATCAGATCCTGGCGATTAACCTGCCATTGCGCCTGCGCTGGGATTTCCACCGGCTGATGCTGCGGCAAAGCCTTTCGTTTTTCTCCGATGAGTTTTCCGGTCGGGTCACGACCAAGGTGATGCAGACGGCGCTCGCCGTACGCGACGTGCTGTTCACCATGATCGAGATCTTGCCCGGGATCGGTGTGTACTTCATCGCGATCATCGCCCTGGCTGGCGGCTTTGCGCTGAAACTGATGCTGCCGTTTCTCGCTTGGGTCGTGCTGTTTGGCCTGGCGATGTGGTACTTCGTGCCGCGTCTGGGCAAGGTCGGACAGGAGCAGGCCAATGCGCGGTCGATGATGACCGGGCGTATCGCCGACGCGTACACCAACATCACCACGGTCAAGCTGTTCTCCCATTCCAACCGCGAAGCGCACTTTGCGCGGGCGGCGATGGAGGATTTCAAGCAGACCGGTTTTCGCCAGATGCGTCTGGTCAGCCTGTTCGAGATCGTCAATCAGGCGCTGGTGGTCGGGTTGATCATGTCCGCCGGAGGCTATGCCCTGTGGCTGTGGCACCAGGGCGATGTCGGCGCCGGTGCGGTGGCGGCGATCACCGCCATGGCGTTGCGGATCAATGGCATGTCGAACTGGATCATGTGGCAAATGACCTCGCTGTTCGAAAGCATCGGCACCGTCCAGGACGGCATGGCCACGCTGACCCAAGGCACCAAGGTGCAGGACGCGCCGGACGCCGGCGTGCTGGTCACTTCTGGCGGCGCGGTGACGTTCGACAAGGTGAAGTTCAACTACGGTGGCGAACGTCAGGTACTCGATGGCCTTAGCCTGAGTATTCGCCCCGGCGAAAAGATCGGTTTGGTAGGGCGCTCCGGCGCCGGCAAGTCGACGCTGATCAACCTGCTGCTGCGTTTCTATGATGTCGACAGTGGCGAGATCCGTATCGACGGCCAGAACATTGCACACGTGACCCAAGACAGCCTGCGCAGCGCCATCGGCATGGTCACCCAGGACACTTCGCTGCTGCACCGTTCGATTCGCGACAACATTGCCTACGGCCGCCCCGATGCCACCGACGCACAAATCCGCCACGCCGCTGCCAACGCTCAGGCCGATGAGTTCATCAGCCAGTTGAGCGATCGGCAAGGCCATACCGGTTACGACACCTTGGTGGGCGAACGCGGGATCAAACTGTCTGGCGGCCAGCGCCAACGTGTGGCGATTGCCCGAGTGATGCTGAAGAACGCGCCGATTCTGCTACTCGACGAAGCCACCAGTGCGCTGGACTCGGAAGTCGAAGTGGCGATTCAGGAAAGCCTCGATGAAATGATGCAGGGCAAGACCGTGATTGCGATTGCTCATCGACTGTCGACGATTGCGGCGATGGATCGGCTGATTGTGATGGATGACGGGCGCATCATTGAACAGGGCACCCATTCCGAATTGCTGGAGAAGAATGGTGTTTATGCGCGGCTGTGGGCGCATCAGAGCGGCGGCTTCCTGGGTGAGGACAAAGGTGTGATCGAGGCGTTGGATCAGGCCTGAGTAAGAGGGTGTGCGGCCGGGGAGGCGATAAGTCGATGGCATTAAACAGCTGATTGGCCGTTATCGGCTAAAAGCGACGCGGGCGCTGCGGCTTGGCTGAGATCTTGGCAGCGCCCATGGCTAGAGAATCGGGCTATTAGTTAGCCATGAGGGATAAAGTGAATCTACAACTTGAAATTGACAGGTTGTTTGGGGGATGCGCATTTGCCAGACCACTTTTCTATTCCTATCCAGGAGGTCTGCGTTTTGAACTCTCTGAAACGGGTGGAGTGATTCAGCAATTTCAAACGGCACTTCTAAAATCAACGAAGATCTGCAGCGATATCTTCCTTGATGATGCGACGCTTGTTGCTTGTCTGCGCGTTCATTCTGGTAGCAATCAATTTGCTCATAGATCCCGGATTCACGCTCTCCGTTCTGCCGGTATCAACATACCCACGCAACGCTCAGTCTGGAGTGAAAAAATAGACCCCGAGGAATGGCTTTGCGAAAGTGAGCCGGAGTATTGGATCAACGTTGCATTTGAAGCGCCAGCGACTCTGCTTCAAGCATTTCTTTGGTGTGCTTTGGCTAGTGACTTTGGCGTAATTCAGCCTAACCCCGAATGCGCTGTATACCTTTTCAATTTGAAGAAGCACGTCATGGTTTTTCCGTACGACGACAGAGGTATGGATGTAGTCGGCCCCAACAAAGATTTTCTTTCACAGCTGTATCGTCAGCATCATATATATCTGTTGGGTTACGACCGACACACGATGGACAGCACATTCCAAGGGCTTGCGAGTTAGCGTCTTTGCTTGAATTGGAGCTGAAACCGTGCCCGCAGCACTCATGTCCATCGTTTCATTCTAGTCAGTTGCAACCTGCCGCACAGGCGGCAATCGGGCACTCACCTACCGGTGATCTGGCCAAGGAGCCGTCAGGCTCTTCCCAAGGTCAGTGCATTAATAGAGGCACTTGTCGTGGGCCTGGTGCCGTCTGCCAGCAAAACCCTATGACCGCTTTCGGATGTGGATTCAACCAGTCGAGGCCTCCAAATAATCTGAACCCCGTCCGAACGCGTACGCCTAATGATCAACCTGTGATCAATTGCACAGGCGCTGTGCCAATACCGGCATATTCCGAGAGGTGGTCAAACGTGGCTAAAGACGAGAAGAAAAGCAAAGATGACGCTTCGAAAGCCAGCAAGGATTTGAAAGACAAAAAGTCCTCGCCGGACAAGAAGTCAGCTGCAGCTTCGGCGCTTTCAAAGTCTTCCGACAAGAAAGACAAGAAGAAAGACGCCGAACCGAAGAAGTCTGCAAAAAAAGCCGATAGCAAGCCGGAAAAGGCCAAGGATTCCAAAAAGGCAGACAAGCCGGCAAAAAAGAAAAAGTGATCGCTGCAACTCGCTAGGGCTCTACGCCCTAGCTTCCCTCCAAGCTTGTCTTCAAGCCGTTTCTTCAACCCTGCGCGCATCCCCCAACGAATCACGCTGCATCGACTGCAGGTTTTTCTCGATGGTTTCGCACAGGGCTTCCATCTGGATCTGGTGCTCGCTGTGGCGAAACGGGCTTTGCAGATCGGTGCCGATACGTTCGATGGCCAGCAGCATGAAGCCCACCACGGTCGAGGCGAGCGGGGTGAACCAGCCCAGCGATTCCACCAGCCCCACTGGCACAATCAGGCAGAACAGCGAGATAAACAGGCGCGGGAAGTAAACGTAAGGGTAGGGCAGCGGGGTATTGGCGATCCGTTCCATTCCGCCCTGGCTGTTGGACAGCTCGACCATCGTCGATTCCAGCCGTGCCAGACGAATGCTGTCCAGGCGCCCGGCCTTGTATTCACGGGCTAGCAAGGATGCAGAACCGGTGAGGATGTCGTTGGCAAAGTTGTTGGTGGTGCCGCTGCGGGCGAATTCATCTGCCGGGATGAACGCGCGGACTTCCTCCGGACATGGCTGACCTTTCAGGTGCGCCGCGAGGCAATTGACATACGCCACATGGCGGCGCAACAGCGTCGCCTTCAGCGGATTCACTTCGTTATCGGGGTCATCCAGCAGCGTCAGCACCTGGCGGGCGAAGCTGCGGGAGTTGTTGATCATCATGCCCCACAGCGTTCGCGCTTCCCACCAACGGTTGTAGGCGCTGCTGTTGCGGAAGCTGATCAGCACCACCAGCGCCGAACCGAGCAATGTCAGAGGCATCAGCGGCAGGTTGATCTTGGCGTTGAGGAACAACATGAAGTCGACGGTGACGGCGATATCCCAGAGCAACAGCCAGAACAGCGACCAGCCCACATAGCCCATGGTCTTGATGATCAGACGGTATTTTTTGACGATGGCAGCTTTCAAACGGGAACCTCGCGGCGAGCGGTAAGCGTTAACGCCTTAGCTCGGACGCTGGTTCGGGGGTAAAGGTTCGGTGTTGACCGAGCATCTTGGTTACGACAATTTGCGAGCAATAAAAAACCCGGCAATCACGCCGGGCTTTTTATTGCCTGAAGTTTCGCCAGAAGGCTCAGAGTGAAGCTTTAACCTGCAAGCCAAACACCAACGCATTGTCGATGTTCTGCCCGGAAAACGCGCCCGGTTCGATGATGTATTGCATGTTCGGGCGCAGCGTCAGCCACGGCGTGGCCTGATAGCCGTAGCCGAGTTCGATCAGTTGCTCGCCACTGTCCAGGTTCGGGAACTGCGTGCCATTGGCCATGGCGGCGTCCTGTTGCACGTCGCGGCTGCGCGGGTTAGGCACAGCGCGGCCGTAACCCAGAGCGACGGTGTCACGCGGCCGACCTTCGAACGGTTTGTACAACACCAGACCCGTGCCGTACCACTTGCTGAATGGCGATGCCGCTTCGCTGGCCGCCGAGTATTGGCCGAAGGCATGCAGGCTGCGGCCCTCGGACGATTGCGAACTCCAAACGGCCTGATCGATCAGCAGGTAATGCCCGCCACGGCCGGACACTTCTTTGTCGCTGCCGATGCGTTTCACGTCGGAGCTGTCGTAGTAGTAACCAACCTTGTATTCACCGGGCAATTCACCCGCGTGCTTGTACACCAACTCGATCGGCACCACGGTGCCGGTGGTGTGTTTCGGGCCAAGATGCCAGGCGCGGCTGGAGTTGCCGTTGCTTTCAGGATCGACATTGAATGCCGCCACGCGCAATTGCCACGAGGACGACAAGTCGTATTTCACCCGCACACCCAAGTGCGCGTTCGGGTAGTTGGTCCAGCCGCTGCCGCCGGACATGTTCAGCGGGTGGCCGCAGAAACCAGCGTTCATGAAGTTGCACAGGATGCCGCTGTCGAGGCCGCCGAGGTCGTTGCCCATGGCCATGTAACCCAGTTTCACGTTGAGCGCCGGGGTGAACAGGCTGCGCTCGTAACTGAGTTCGGTCAGGCGGGTGTAGAGGCCGCCGTAGTTTTCCTGGATCGGCAGACGGTTGCCAACCAGATCTTCCGAGGCGCTGTTGCCGCGGCGGTCGTTGATCGTCAGCTGGACCTTGCCGGCGTTCTCAACGCCATACAACTTGCTCAGGTCGAACTGCGCGCCGAGCTTGATGTTCTGCGAGTAACGGCCGGAGCGGTGCAGGCCGCCATCGGCGTTGTAGGCCATTTCCCCGGTGTAATCGCCGGTGAATTTGATCCCGTCTTCGTTCATCTGATGCCGCAGACCGCCCCAATCGCCGGTCAGGGTGTTGCGGGTCAACAGGTTCGAATCAGTATCGGCGAAGGCGGGCAGGGTGGTGCAGGTCAGGCCCAACAGCACGCCGTTGACCCAGCCGTTACGAGTAAAACCAAACATGGAGATCTTCCTGCTCAAAGCTGTAGCGATATCGGAAAGCGGCGCGGCACCCTCAGGTGCCGCGCGCAAAAAGAAAGCGCCCGTGTTCATCACGGGCGCTGCGGCTTACGGCAAGGCGTAGGCCATCACGTAGTCGCCGCGATCGGTCGACTGACGTGCACCACCGGCGGTGATGACGATGTACTGCTTGCCGGTTTTCGGCGAAACGTAGGTCATCGGGCCGCCCTGACTGCCGACCGGCAGACGCGCTTTCCAGATTTCTTCGCCATTGGCGCTGTTGAAGGCGCGCAGGTAGAAGTCCTGGGTGCCGGCGATGAAGATCAGGCCACCTTGGGTCGACAGGGTGCCGCCGAGGGTCGGCAGACCGATCTTGATCGGCAGGTGCATGCGAATGCCCAAGGGACCTGTGTCTTCAACGGTGCCGACCGGAACCTGCCACGCGATTTTCTGAGTCTTCATGTCAATGGCGGTCAGGGTGCCGAACGGCGGTGCCTGGCACGGAATGCCGGCCACCGACAGGAAGCGGTTTTTGTTGACCGCATACGGCGTGCCTTTGAGCGGTACCGCGCCCATGCCGGTGTTCAACGCCTCGCCACCAGAGGAGGCCTGCGCCTTGTTCTGCGACGGGATCATCTGAATCCACAGACCCAGGCGCATGTCGTTGACGAAGATGAAACCGTGTACCGGGTCAGTGGAGATGCTGCCCCAGTTCATGCCGCCCAGCGAACCCGGGAAGCTCAGGGATTTGTCGGTACCCGGCGCGGTGTACAGGCCGTCGTAACGCATCGATTTGAAATCGATCCGGCACAGCAACTGGTCGTAAGGGGTGGCGCCCCACATGTCCGATTCAGTCAGGTGCTGGGCACCGATCTGCGGCATGCCCACCGATTTTGGCTGGGTTGGCGAGTACGGTTCGTTAGGGATGTTGGCGGCTTTGACCGGTACTTCTTTAACGTCGGTCAACGGCTTGCCGGTGGCACGGTCGAGCACGTAGATCTGCCCGGCCTTGGTGCCGATGACCAGCGCCGGAACGGTTTTGCCGTCCTTGGTGAAGTCGATCAGGCTCGGCTGCATTGGCAGGTCGAAGTCCCAGAGATCGTTGTGCACGGTCTGGAACACCCAGCGTTCATCACCAGTGGTGGCGTCCAGCGCGAGGATCGAGGCGCCGTAGGTGTGATCGAGTTTGCTGCGCTCGACACCATAGATGTCGGTGGACGAGCTGCCCATCGGCAGGAACACGGTGTTGGTCGCCGGATCGTAGGACATCGGCGCCCAGCTGTTCGGCGTGCTGCGCACATAGGTGCTGCCTTCGGCCGGGGCCTTTTTATCCTGCGGGTTGCCCGGGTCGAAGGCCCAGCGCATGGCGCCAGTGATCACGTCAAAACCACGGATTACGCCGCCCGGCATGTCGGTCTGTACGTTGTCGGCGACACGACCGCCGACCACCACAGTGGTGCCGGCCATCAACGGCGCGGAGGAGAGCTGGTAGTAGCTGTCCGGCACATCGCCGAGACCGGCCTTCAGATCAACCTGGCCGTTGTTGCCGAAACCCTGGCAGAACTCGCCAGTGTCGGCATCGACCGCGATCAGGCGGGCATCGATGGTGTTGGTCAGCAGACGGCGCTGGCAATTGGCAGCCGGCGCAGGCTTGGCTTCGATGATGCTCGAATTGCTTGGCTGAGCGATGCTCTTGGTCGCATCGAAATAAGCCATGCCACGGCAACGCTGCCAGACTTTGGATTTGGCGTTGATCGCGTTCTTCCACAGCTCTTTGCCGGTGTCGGCATCCAGCGCGATCAGGTTGTTGTGCGGGGTGCAGATGAACACCTTGTTGCCGATCTGCAACGGGGTGAGCTGGTCTTCGGCACCGTTGCCATCGCTCTCGGCGACGTCACCGGTGTGGTAGGTCCACGCCACTTTCAGCTTGTCGACGTTGTTGCGGTTGATCTGGTCCAGCGCAGCAAAGCGGCTGCCGCCTTCGGTATTGCCATAGTGCGCCCAGTCTTTTTGCGCCTTGTCTGGCTCAACCGGGGTCAGGCCCGGGCCAGTGCCGGTAGCGGCGACGGTCGGGTGCGCAACGAACATGTTGCCGGCAGCCACCGCCAGTCCCACGGCCAGTACAGCGGCAACGCCGTAAGCGCCACGACCCGGAACACCACCGTTGGCACGCTTGAGCAGCGGGTAGACCAGCGTCACCGCCAGACCCACGGCGCTGAACATGAACAGACGCGAGAATACTGGCCAGAACACCAGCCCGGCATCGCTCACCGCCCAGATCGCTGTCCCCACCAGAAATGCCGCGAACAGCCAGGCGCCCGCAGTCTTGAAGCGAGCGATCAGCAGACCGGAAACGGCCATCACCAGACCACCCACGAGGAAGTACCACGACCCTCCCAGGCTGACCAGCTTCACTCCGCCAGCCGCAAGTGCCAGGCCGAGCAGGGCGATGATCACCCCCAGCCCGACCAGAATGAATTTTGATATGCCCGAGAGGCGTTGACTCTGCTTCACGTTGAATGTCCCGTTGAAATGAGGCGTGCATTATATAGATAGGTAACTACCTAGTTAAATCACTAATTCAGTAATGAACTGTTGTTCATTGCGAAATCCCCGTCCTGAGCGGGGACCTGCGCTTTCAAGGGGCTGGAAAGATATTTTGAATGCCTGCAAATAAGCCTTTTTGTCAGAAAAAATGTGAGTTATGACAGCTGTCGCCATCAACCACGATTATTACGCAGAATCGAAAAATTCAACGCCGCCGCCACACTCAGCCAGGCCAGATACGGAAACAGGATCAACCCGGTGATCAAATCCAGGCGCAACGCCATAAACACCATCACCGCGACCACCAGCCATAACAGCAGCAGAATCACCATGGCAGCCGCCACCTGATGTGCGCCGAAGAACACCGGCGTCCACAACGTGTTCAAGGCAATTTGCGCGGCCCACAGCGCCAGGACCGTCTGACTGCCAGGAATCAGGCTCAAGCGATAGCCGGCCCAGGCCAGCAGTAGATAGATAATCGTCCAGGCCACCGGAAATGCCCAGTTGGGTGGGGTGAATCCGGGTTTGTTAAGCCCTTCGTACCATTGACCGGGTTTGAAAATCACCCCGGTACTTGCTGCAGCGCCGGACGCGATCAGAAAAATCAGAAAAGTCACCATTTATCACTCCTTGGCCGCAGCCACTCTGTCTGGGGTTATGGCGCCGCAACGGTCGCTCATTCGGATTTCATCGCCATCAGGTCACTGACCCGCGCCACCAGCGTGTCGACGGCAAACGGCTTGGTCAGCACCTGCATGTCCGGGCCCAACTGACCGGCGCCAATCACAGCGTTTTCTGCGTACCCGGTAATGAACAGGGTCTTTAGATTCTGGCGGATTTCCCGGCCGGCATCGGCCAGTTGTCGACCGTTCATGCCACCCGGCAAGCCGACGTCAGTGATCAGCAAGTCGATGTGAATGTCCGAGCGCAACATCTTCAGCCCGACCACACTGTCAGCGGCCTCTATCAAGGTGTAGCCCAGATCACCGAGTACATCCGTCAACAACGCGCGCACCGTAGGCTCGTCGTCCACCACCAGAATCGTCTCGCCTGCCTTGGGCAATGCCAACGGAGCAGTATCCCGGTCATCGTGGTTCGGCACCGGTTCACCATGGTAACGAGGCAGGTAGATGCACATCTCGGTGCCATGGCCGACCTGCGAATGCACACGCACCTGGCCACCGGACTGCTTGGCGAAACCGTAAATCATCGACAGCCCCAGCCCCGTGCCCTGGCCCAGCGGTTTGGTGGTGAAGAACGGGTCGAAGGCTTTGGCGATGACATCAGCGGTCATGCCGGTGCCGGTATCGGTCACGCACAGGCACAAGTATTGGCCTTCGGGCATGTCCAGCGCGCGGGCAGTCTCGGAGTCCAGCGTACGGTTGGCCGTTTCGATGGTGATGCGCCCGCCGTCCGGCATGGCATCGCGGGCGTTGATGCACAGGTTCAGCAGGGCATTCTCCAACTGGCTGGCATCGACCAGCGTTGGCCAGAGCCCGGGCGCGGCGCGGGTTTCCAGGACGATGCTGGGGCCGACCGTACGCTGGATCAGTTCGGTCATGCCGGTCATCAGCGTGTTGACGTCGGTTGGCCGCGGATCAAGGGTCTGGCGTCTGGAGAACGCCAGCAGACGGTGGGTCAGGGCGGCTGCACGTTTGACCGCGCCCTGTGCGGTCACCATGTACTTGTCGACTTCACCCAATCGGCCTTGGCTGATCCGCGCGCCCATCAGCTCCAGCGCGCCGGAAATGCCGGCCAGCAGATTGTTGAAGTCATGCGCCAGGCCCCCGGTCAGTTGGCCGACGGCTTCCATTTTCTGCGACTGACGCAGTTTCTCTTCGGCTTGCATCAGTTCTGCGGTGCGCGATGACACGCGCTGCTCCAACGTATCGTTGAGCGCCCGAAGCGCGGCGATGGCGCGGTCGCGCTCCGCTTCGACATTGCGCCGTTCCTCGACATCGATCAGCACGCCGGGAAAGCGCAACGGCGTTCCATCATTGGCACATTCAACACGGCCGTTGGCCTCGATCCACTGGTACTTGCCGTCCGCGCGGCGCACCCGGTACTGATGGGAGTAGGCGCCACCACGGCCGATGGCTTCGCTGATCGCGGTGGTCAGTCCATCGCGATCTTCGGGATGCACGGTCGCCATCACTTGCTCGAGACTCAGCCCTTCACGGCCCAGCCCCGGATCGAGGTCAAACACCCGGGCGAACGCTTCATCCACCGCGAAACGGTCGGTGGGCAAGTCCCAGTGCCAGGTTCCGATAATTGCGCCGGCGGCGAGCGCCAGTTGCACACGCTCGACGTTCTCCCGCGCCAGCGCTTCACTGGCACGCAAACGCTCCTCGGCATCGCGCCGCTCGGTCACGTCGTTGAACAGGATCGCGATCTGCCGGTCGGCCGGATCGCCGACACGCACCGCGCGCACGTCGAACCAGCGTTCAAAGGTGTTGGCGTAATTTTCGAAGTTCGCCGGTTCCCCGGTCTTGGCCACGTGGCCGTAGGTTTCGAACCAGAAGCTTTCCAGATTGGGCGCGAACTCGGTCACCCATTTGCCGCGCAAGTTGACCCCGCACTGGCGTTCGAATGCCGGGTTGGCTTCGACGAAGTAGTAATCGACGGGTTTATCGTCGGCGTCGAATTTGACTTTGACGATGGCGAACGCCGATTCGATGGTTTCCAGAATGGTGATGAAGCGTGCCTCACTGCGGGCGAGCGCATCCCGACTGGCTTGCAGTTGCGCCGCCATGTCGCGATCGAGGTCAACGACCTGCGTGTCGACCAGGGTGCTCTGAAGCGCCGCGCGCAATCGCCTTACCTCTGACTCAAGCGCTTCGCGACTAAGGTGTTCAAGGGTATCCATGTGACCTGCTTTATTGAATGTTCAGGGGCTGGCTTCATAGAGCGCGTAGGCACAACGCGAGCAGTGAACGTTGCACTCGCAGGGGACTTGAGCGCCGATCATCCGTTGACCGGGCGCGCTGTGCTTAAGTTTCACCATCTGCGTAAGCGAGCGTTCATTTCAAATCGACTCGCCATTATCCAGGCGCGCCAACAGGTCTTGCCCGCGTTGCCACAGCGCCTCCTGTTTGGCTTGCGGCATGCGGTCCAGGTTCTTGTACATCATCGCCATGCGCTGATTGCCGCGCAGCAGATCACCGTGGCGCATCAGGAAATGCCAGTACAACGTATTGAACGGACAGGCATTGTCAGCCGTACTTTCGCTGACCTTGTAGGCGCAACCGCGGCAGTAGTCGGACATGCGATTGATGTATTGGCCACTGGCGCAATAAGGTTTGGAACCGAGATAACCGCCATCGGCGTGCATGACCATGCCCAGCGTGTTGGGCAGCTCGACCCAGTCGAAGGCATCCATGTAGATCGCCAGGTACCACTCACAGATCTGGCTCGGCGCGATCCCGGCGAGCAGGGCGAAATTGCCGGTGACCATCAGCCGCTGAATGTGATGCGCATAGGCATGCTGCAGACTCTGGCCGATGGCCTGGCGCATGCAGTTCATCTGCGTAGCACCGGTCCAGTAGAACTCGGGCAATGGCCGGCTGTTGCCGAATGCATTGCCCAGTGCGTAGTCCGGCATTTTCAGCCAGTACACGCCGCGCACATATTCTCGCCAGCCGATCAGTTGGCGAATGAAGCCTTCGGCCGCATTCAGCGCAATCCTTCCTGACCAATAGGCCGATTCGACATCGCTGCACAGCTGTCGCAAATCCAACAGGCCAATGTTGAGTGCGGCGCTGATCCGCGCATGAAACAGGAACGGTTCATCACTGGCCATGGCGTCCTGATAGTCGCCGAATCCTGCCAGACCATAATCCAGAAAGTATGCCCACAGCGCCTGCGCGTCGGCATGGGTGACCGGGTAGTTGAAGTCGTCGAGTGTGCCGTAGTGCTGGCTGAAGCGCGCCTTTACCAACGCAAGCACTTCACGGGTGATGGCGTCGTTGCTGAAGCGGGCCGTGTAGGGGGCCTTCACGCCTTTGGGCAGGGCCTTGCGATTCTCCGCGTCGAAATTCCACGCGCCGCCCACCGGCGTGCCGTCGCCGTTGAGCAGCAACCGACTCTTGCGGCGCATCTCGCGATAAAAGAACTCCATGCGCAACTGCTTTTTGCCGGCAGCCCAAGCGGCAAACTCGGCACGACTGCACAGAAAACGCGTGTCGGCGTGCCAATAAACGGGCAGCCCACAGTCCTTGATCGACTGCTCCAGTCGCCAGTCCCCGCACTCGGTGATGTGCACTTCCTCGGCCTGCAGCCGCTGTTGCCAACGGCGTAATTCCCCCGGCACTGAACCGCTATTGTGCGGATCATCCAGGGTCACATATTCGACACGAACGCCCTGATCTCGCAGTGCCTGTGCGAAATGACGCATGGCGCTGAAGATCAGGGCAATTTTTTGCGGGTGGTGCGGCACATGGCTGGCTTCTTCCATGACCTCGACCAGCAGCACGGTGTCGCGCTCGCTATCAAGTGCCTGCAATGAAGCCAGGTCGAAGGACAACTGATCGCCCAGCACCAGGCACAACCGACGATTCTGGTTCATTCAGTGCGATCCGGCAGCATTCGTTTCATAACGGTGTGGTCAGCGAAAACGGAATTCGCAGTTCTTCAACCGGGTCTGCATCACGCCCGCACATTTCGTCGTGCACGCATTGCTGCACCAACACGCAAGGGAATGCCGGCACGGTCTGCAGCAAGTCACGCAGATGGGTGATTGAACGCAAGTGCATCGGTTTCGCCGCGTCGTCGAGCAGGGTGAACTGGCCGTGATCCAGGCGGATGCGGGCCAGGTAAAAACCACCTTCAAGCGACAGCAGTTCCAGCTCACGTATTTCGCTGTTGGCCGCACGCTCGGTCAGGGTTTGCAGATTCATGCTTCACTCCTTGCCTATCAATTCAGCACTGTTCATTGGTTTTCCCCCGCGCCCTGGCGACGGAAGAACAAGGTCACCTGGCCGACTTCAACACCGAGCTTGGACATGCTGGTGCGGTTGATCAGCGTGTCCTCGTCCATCTGGTACATCCAGTCGTCCATGCTCATTTCATAGGTCGAGCCATCGACCGGCAGATTCAGGTGATAACGCCAGTGCAACGCATTGCCGGCGACCTGGCCTGTGGCGACACCCACCACGTCACCCGCACGACCGCTCCAGCGTCCCTGGCCCTCCGGCGTCAGGGTCCAGACGCGACGTTGGCGCGTGCCGTCGCTGTACAGGAAGTGCTCATCGAGAATCAGGTTGTCGCCTTCACGATGGCTGACGATGTTGACCTCGAAACGCTTGACCACTTCCCCGGAGCGCTTCTGAAACATCCCCCAGGCTTTCACGGGTTTGCTGAAAAAGCGCTGCAGATCCAGCGCCGGTTGCTGATCCGCATAGCGGGCGACATCCACGCTACCGCAGCTTGCAACGCCGAGTACCAGAGCCAGTAAGAGCACAAGTCGGGCCATTGCCGTTCTCCCTGAGTGCACAGGTATGGAGAGTGAAGTTGGGAATATCGTGCTTGTACAGTGGGTTTGCCGTGTACAGGTTTATCGCACCTGTCGAAGGTCGAAAATCAACTTCGCCGCCCGATCAATTGCAAAAACTCCTGACGCGTCGTGGAGCTGTCACGGAAGGCGCCGAGCATCACCGAGGACGTCATGATCGAGTTCTGCTTTTCCACGCCGCGCATCATCATGCACATGTGTCTTGCTTCAATGACCACGGCCACCCCGGCGGCATCGGTGATCTGCTGGATCGTCTCGGCGATTTGCCGGGTGAGGTTTTCCTGGATCTGCAGGCGACGGGCGAACATGTCCACCACGCGCGCTACCTTCGACAGACCCAGCACTCTGCCGGTGGGGATGTACGCCACGTGCGCCTTGCCGATGAAGGGCAGCATGTGGTGCTCACACAAGGAATAGAGCTCGATGTCACTGACGATGACCATCTCATCGCTCTGCGACTCGAACAGCGCACCGTTGGTGACCTCTTCAAGGTTCATCGTGTAGCCATTGCACAGATACTGCATCGCTTTGGCCGCACGTTTGGGCGTATCCAGCAGGCCTTCACGCTCGGGGTCTTCGCCGACGCCGATGAGGATTTCACGGTAATGGCTGGCAAGTAGAGGATTCATTCAGGGTTCTCGCGGCGGTGCGGTGCGTGAGGGCCAATCCATAGCGGAAGAGTTGTACGCAATGAAGTGCTTTGTATAGGTTTTATTCAAGATAGGCTGAAAAAATCCACCTGACAATGAATCGGAGATCTTTTTTGTGCAGATGCGAGAACCTCACATCGCAGCGCGTGAGGTTGCGGGTGTAGCGGGGAGGAGAGGATGCGCTCCCGGGGAAATGGGAGCGCGGTGCGAATTGGCTGAATTATTCGCTGTAGGTCGGGTAATCCACATAGCCTTCGGCGTTGCCGCCGTAGACCGTGGCGGGATTCAACGGATTGAGCGGCCAGTCATTGGCGATGCGCGCCGGCAGGTCCGGGTTGGCCATGAACGGACGACCGAAAGCCACCAGATCGGCCAGTCCCGACTCAAGCAATTGTGCGCCGGACTCAGCGTTATAGCGCCCGGCATAGATGATCGCGCCACTGAAGGTGTCGCGCACTGCACGGCGGAAGGTCTGCGGCATCACCGGCGCGTCGTCCCAGTCCGCTTCAGCGATTGACAGGTAGGCAATGCCCACATCCTCAAGCACCTTGATCGCTTCGATATAAGTGGTGTGCGGGTCTTCTTCCACCATGCCCAGATAGGTTCGCGCCTCGTCGGTGGTGGTGAACAATGGCGCGAACCGCACGCCGACTTTCTCCTTGCCGATGCACTCGGCGACACCCGATACCACTTCGCGCAGAAACCGCAGGCGATTGTGCAGCGAGCCACCGTACTGATCGGTGCGCACATTGCTGTGGGCAGAAATGAACTGGTTCACCAGATAGCCGTTGGCACAGTGCAGTTCGATCCCGTCGAAGCCGGCGTCCATCGCATTGCGCGCCGCCTGAATATAAAGCTGAACCAGTTCCTGGACTTCATCGGTGCTCAGCGCTCGCGGCGCGGAGGGTGTAACCAGCTCGCCAGCACCCGGCGCGGTTTCGATGAACACACTGACACGCTCGGTGGCGATGGCAGAAGCTGAAACGGGTGCCGCGCCATCGGGCTGCAACGCGGTGTGGGACACACGTCCGACGTGCCAAAGCTGCGCGAATATCACGCCGTCCTTTGCATGAACCGCTTCGGTAACTTTGCGCCATCCGGCAATTTGTTCAGGGGTATGAATGCCAGGCGTCCAGGCGTAGCCCTGACCGCGAGGCTCGATCTGCGTACCTTCGGTGACCAGCAGACCGGCGCCGGCACGTTGCTGGTAATACTCGGCCATCAACGCGTTGGCGACATTGCCCGGTTGTGTGCTGCGCTGGCGGGTGAGGGGAGGCAGGACAATGCGGTTTTTCAAGGTGTGCAGGCCCAGGGTGACGGGGGTGAAGTAAGGGCTGTTTTTCATGCAATTCCTGTTTTGATCTTATTAGACCAGTCGACTATTAAAGCGGTAAAAAAAACACCGTGCGTCACGCGCACGGTGTCGGGGGCGCTGGAGGGCTCAGGCCAACAGTTTCAGCAGTTTTTCAGCGACGACTGCCGAGCTGGCAGGGTTTTGACCCGTCACCAGTTGACCATCGGTCACCACGTGAACCTGCCAGTCAGCCACTTTGGAGTAACGCCCACCGAGACGCTGAAATTCGTCCTCGATCAGGAACGGCACGACATCCGTCAGGCCCACAGCGGCTTCTTCAGCATTGGTGAAACCGGTGACGTCCCGGCCTTGAATCAACGGTTTGCCGTCGGCAGCAACGACGTGACGCAGAACGCCCGGTGCATGGCAGACAAAACCGTGAGGTTTGTTGCTGCGGTCGAAGGCTTCGATCAAGGCGATCGAGTGTTGGTCTTCGGCCAGATCCCACAGCGGGCCATGGCCACCGGGATAAAACACGGCATCGAAATCGTCAGCGCTGACATCCGCCAGGCGCCCGGTATTGGCCAGCGCCTGTTGGGCAGCAGGGTCCTTGCGGAAGCGGTCGGTTTCAGCGGTCTGTGCATCGGGCTCATCACTTTTCGGATCGAGCGGTGGCTGGCCGCCGGCCGGCGATACCAGGGTGATCTGCGCACCGGCATCCTTGAAGGCGTAGTAGGGAGCTGCGAACTCTTCGAGCCAGAAGCCGGTTTTCTTGCCGGTGTTGCCAAGTTGATCGTGGGAAGTCAGAACCATCAAGATTTTCATAGAGCGCCCTGTGTTGGTCTGGTGTCCTCGACGGGTTCGTCTGCGACACCTCGGAAGGAGTGACGGGCACAGAATAGATTTATATTAGACCGGTCGTCTAGTAAATTTTTGCGGCCGTGTTTCCGCGCCATCACTGTGGCAAACTCCTGCTCATCAGAAATATACGACTGGTCTAATGTTTGGTATTTTGCGCCCCATGAAACCGACCTACGACGATACCCGCCAACACCTGCTCGACACCGGCCACCGCATGATGGCCGAAAAGGGCTTCACCAGCGTTGGCCTGAGCGAGATCCTGCAGACCGCCGGTGTGCCCAAGGGCTCGTTCTATCACTATTTCAAATCCAAAGAGCTCTACGGGCAGGCGCTGCTCGAGGATTACTTTGTCGGCTACCTCGCAGACATGGAACGACGCCTGACCCTGCCTGGGCTAAGCGCTTACGAGCGGCTGATGGATTACTGGCAGGGCTGGCAGAACCGTTGCACCCTGGAAGGCCATGGCGATGAGTGCCTGGTAGTGAAGTTGAGCGCAGAGGTCGCCGACCTGTCCGAGTCAATGCGACTCACGCTGCGAGATGGTGCCGAGCGCATCGTTGCGCGCATCACGACGTGCCTCGAAGAAGGGCAACTGGATAAAAGTCTGCCGGATACCGACGCTCGCCAACTGGCAGAAACCCTTTATCAACTCTGGTTGGGCGCCAGTTTGTTGAACAAGCTGCAGCGCACGGGGCAATCGTTGCAGACGTCGATGGTGATGACGAAACGGCTTCTGCAAAACTGAGGACAACAAAGGCTTGTAGCGATTTTAGCCACGCGCACGCCTGCATCGTTACGAGCAGGCCGAGTGGTCGGCTTCGCCATGATCTCTGTCCTCAGTTGCAATACGCTGACGACCGTCCGAACAGTTGTGAATGGAATTCAAGTACCGATAAAGCGTCTGCCGGCTGATATCAAAGTCACGCGCCAATTTGGATTTACTTTCTCCGGCGCGGGCTCGGTGAATTAAGCTGACAACCTGATTGTCAGACAGTTTTTTCTTGCGACCTCTGTAGGATCCGCGAATCTTTGCGGTGGCAATTCCTGCTGCCTGCTTTTCCCTCGTCGCATTGCGCTCAAACTCTGCGAGCCGCTCCATTACCGTAATGATGGGTTCCACAACTTCAAGGCAGTCGTGCCGGAAAATCAGGTTTTCTTGAAGAAACTCCAGCGTTACCTGCTTTTCAATCAACCGGCGAATGATGGTGCACAGTTGCTCGGTACTGGTAGTGAGCGATGCCATGCTGTCCACTACCACAGTGTCCCCGCATTGTATGTAGCGAATCAGCCTTTCAAGGCCTGCGCGATTCACGCCATTGTCTGCTGCGTTATCGCAAAACGCTGCGTCAAATACATCTTGGCTCGTTAGTTTCTCTAACGTGTCCTTGGAATTTGCTAGAGAAAGCCGGAAATATCTGATGCGGTGCAGTCTCATGGTGCCTCCTTGGCAATACTTGTACGCAGTCCTTCTGAACTTGTACAAGCTGTAACTAAATTATTAATTCCTTACACAAATAACTGTAACGCTGAACCCGCCCAAAATACACAGTTGCAAAGACCTGAACTTACCTTATTATTTTGAAGCTTGGAATGATTCTAGCAATTTTTTTGAAAACAGTCGGCTTCGCATCTCTTGAATGAAGTGCGTGAACTCGCGCACCTAACTTGAATGCCTGGTTTTTAGCGTTCAAACCACTGATTTGTCCGGCTTGACGAGGCTGGCAATACCCCGACGCAAGCAGAGGATGAATTGATGAATGTCTTGAAGAAAGCCATCGAAATTGATCGCCTGAATACCGATCAGGAAAAAATTGATGAAGTAACCCGGCGAATTACCGAATACGGAAATTACCTGCGCAAGCGCTATCCGCTCCTGCAGTATCAGAATGCTCTGGGGGCGAGTGTCATGGCGTTTTCCCTGGTGGGGATGGCCGTTACGGGAGGCCTTTACCTGAAGGGTTTCATCCCAGGATGGACGTGTATTTTAATCAATGCGCTGCTGACTTCGTTCATTCATGAAATCGAACATGATTTGATCCATCGGCTTTATTTCAGAAAACAACCGCTGGCTCATAATGCCATGATGTTTTTGTGCTGGCTGGCCCGGCCGGGAATGCCCAGCCCCTGGTTAAGACGCGATCTGCATTTTCATCACCATAAGGAGTCTGGAACTGCTTCGGATGTCGAGGCGTGGATCACCACCAGTGGCAACCCGTGGGGAATACTGCGGTTATTGAAACTGATCGATGGATTTTTGTTTGGTTTTCTAAATGCGGTTTTAGCGCCGGGATGGCGGCAAAAGGTAAGATTGTTAGGCAAGATTATTCGACTCAATACACCGTTCGGTCTGTTGTATTGGGGATGCTGGTATGTATTCCTCGGCTACCATCTGTATATCGGACTTGGGTCAATCATGGGGGCGCAAGTTTACAGTTCTGCCGCGACGCTGGAATTAATGGATGTCGTCAATAGTGCAGTGGTCATCCTTATTGCGCCAAATATGATACGACAGTTCTGCCTGTTCTTTATTAGTTCAAATATGCACTATTATGGTGACGTTGCTCCGCGCAATGCGTTACAGCAAACACAGGTAATGAACCCTTGGTGGTTGTGGCCGTTTCAGATGTTCTGCTTCAACTTCGGCAGCACTCACAGCATTCACCATTTCGTTGTGCGAGACCCGTTCTATCTGCGTCAGATGACGGCACCTTATGCGCATAAGGTCATGGCAGAGGCGGGGGTCAGATTCAATGACTTTGGCACTTACAAACGGGCGAATCGTTTTTCCATGGAGCACTCTCAAACCCGGTCGCGTGGTTGAGTTCCTTCACAAACATCATTTGTTTGAAGCATTTCAAGACGAGGATTCCTGATATGAGAGCGCAAGGGATGTGTGCGAAGCCGTTCGAAGCGGTCAAGCAAGCTTTCGAGGACATGTTTGATGATCCGCAGGAGCGTGGGGCCGGACTCTGCGTGCAGGTAGGCGGAGAAATGGTTGTCGACCTCTGGGCCGGCATGGCGGATCTGGAGGGCACGAAGCCTTGGGCCCGCGATACGCTCGCCAATACCTTTTGCGTCATAAAACCCTATGTCGCCGTGGCGGTTCTGATGTTGGTCGAGGAGGGCAAGCTGGAGCTGGATGCGCCCGTGGCCCGTTACTGGCCTGAGTTCGCCCAAAGCGGGAAAGCAAAGGTCACCTTGCGTCAGGTAATGAACCACACCGCAGGCCTGCCGGCGCTGCGAGCACCCGACCATAACGCCAGGATGTATGACTGGGAGCATATGGTGCAGGTCTTGGCGGCCGAGCCGCTTTGGTGGGAACCGGGAACAGACCTGGGGTACGGCACCACCACCTTCGGCTGGATTCTCGGTGAGTTGATTCGTCGGGTGGACGGACGAGATCCATGCGTCTTTATCCACGAGGAGATTCTGGATCCCCATGACCTTGACGTTCACCTTGGCGTGGACGAAAAACACTTTCACCGTATCGCGCGATTCGACAGTGCCACGGGGCGAGTCGGGGACTCTTACTCGCAAGCGTTGCGCACAGTGCTGAAAAACGAGCCATCGCACATCGCGACATTCGCCTTCACCAACCCCGGAATGGTACCTAGACGAACCAGTGACCCGCGCTGGTGGGCCTATCGGCAACCGGCTGTATGCGCACATGGGACGGCTCACGGCCTGGCCGGTTTTTATAGTGCATTACTGGCGGGAAACTTTATCGGTCGCGAACTGCTCAGTGAGTTCACTCGAGAGCACAGTCATGGCATGGATCGGGTATGGATGCGCCCAATGCGTTACGGATTGGGCTGCATGCTGGAGCAGCAACGCGACCCCGCGGCTTCCCACGCAATGGGCCCGGGCACCTTTGGTCATATCGGCCTTGGCGGCCCGATCAGTTTCGCCGATCCCAAAACGCAAGTGAGCTTCGGTTTTGTCACCACGACGTCGGGCAGTCATTCGATGATTGATCCGCGCCCTGGCCGGTTGTCATCCCTCGTCTATGCGGCGCTCTGAGCGAGAAAGCAGACGCCCCACAATGACCGCTGAACAGCAACTGGCCCATCTCAAGGAATAAAGCGATAACCCACCCCTGTTTCCGTCACCAGATGCCGTGGCTGGGACGGATCCACCTCGACTTTTTTGCGCAAACCGCCCATGAATACACGCAAGTAAGGGGTGTCGGTGGTATGCGAGGGGCCCCATACCGCCTTCAGTAATTGCAGGTGGGTCAGGACCCGATCAGGGTGCGAGCACAGATGCACCAGCAAGCGGTATTCCAGCGGGGTCAGATGCAATGGCGCGCCGTTGCGCTCGACGACACGTCGTTCAACATCGATGCGCACTTCGCCGAAGCTGAACACCGAGTTGTTTTCGGCATCCTTGGCTTGTCTGCGCAGCAACGCCCGGACGCGGGCCAGAAGCTCTCCGGTGCCAAACGGCTTGACCAGATAATCGTCGGCACCGGTGTCCAGGGCCAGGATCTTGTCGGACTCCGCTCCGCGCGCCGACAGCACGATGATGGGCACCGGCGACCAGTTGCGCACATCGCGAATCAGATCGATACCGTCACCGTCGGGCAAGCCAAGGTCGAGCACGATCAGATCGGGGCGGCGCGTTCCCGCGTCGACGAGACCTCGGTGAAAGGTGTCGGCCTCATGCACTTCCAGACCTTCGGCTTGCAGGGCCATACGCACGAATCGGCGTATTTCCTTCTCGTCTTCAATGATCAGAACACGGGGCAATGATTCGCTCATGGCTGCTCCTCGTCACTGCGTTGCGCAAGGGTTTCGATATCCGGCGGCGTTTCAAGGGGCAGGCGCAAGGTAAAACAGGCTCCGCCTTCAGGCCGCGTCACGCCTTCGATCGTCCCGCCATGGGCGTGCGCAACGGCCCTGCAGATGGCCAGGCCCAAACCGACACCGGGGATCGCACTTTCCTTTTTGCCGCGCATGAATTTATTGAAAATGTCCTCTTCGTGGCCGTAGGGCAAGCCCGGCCCCTGGTCGGCAACCCAAAGCTCGAAGTGGTCTGACGTGGCCCTGGCCCCCAGATCAATGGGGGTGTTGGCTGGCGTGTATTTGATGGCGTTTTCGATCAGGTTGATCAGGATGCGCTCGATCAGCACCGCGTCGATGAATACGGGGGGCAGATCGTCGTCCAGTGCGACGTGCACCGACCGTTCGCCGAGCGTCGGCGCAATGGCTCGCAGTGCGCTACCGACCACGTCTTCAATCAGCTGCCACTGGCGATTCAACTGGACCTTGCCAGACTCGAGGCGGGCCATGTCCAACAGGTTGTTGACCAGCGTGTTCATGCGCAGCGCCGATTCGCCCACGGCGCTGGCGATCTCGGCCGCTTCGGCGGGCAGGGGCGGATGAGTCAGCTTGAGCGCTTCGGCCAACCCGACCATCACCGAAAGCGGGGTTCGCAGATCGTGAGAGATGGCTGACAGCAACGAATTGCGCAGCCGTTCGGACTCCATTTGTACCGTGGTGTCCTGGGCGACGTGAATGTAGTGAATGCGCTCCAGCGAAATCGCCAGCAGGGAGGCGCAGGTGTCGAGCAGTCGTCGCTGCTCCGGTACCACCAATCGCGTAGTGTCACGCGGTTGCACCGCCAGCACCCCGCGTACGCGCATGGGCGCCGAGAGCGGCAGGTACAGGGTCGGGCTGGAGGGCAGGGTATCGGTGCCGTACCCGGCCGGTTCGGATTTGTCGAATGACCACTGGGCGATCGCAACGTCCACCAGTGGCGCCTCCCCGGTGATCAGCGGTGCCGCCAGCTTGTCGTGGTCATCGGCGACCAGCAGTGCCGAGCGGGCGCCGAATTCGGCGGAGAGAAATCGCGCGCCGATCTCGGCAACTTGTTCGGTCATCAGTGCCGCAGACAACAAGCGTGACATGTCATACAGCGCACGCATCCGGTCTTCGCGTCGCTGCGCAACCCGCGCCTGATACGTCAGGCCCGCAGTCATCTGGCCGATGACCAGGGCTACGACGAGCATGACGCTGAAGGTCACCAGATATTGAGCGTCAGCGAAGGCGAACGAAAAGCGCGGCGCGACAAAGAAAAAGTCGAACGAAGCCACCGAGACAAACGCCGCCAGAATCGCCGGGCCGCGTCCCAGGCGAACCGCCACCGCGACCACCGCGAGCAGGAAGACCATGACGATATTGGCTTGCTCGAACACATGCAGCATGGGCAACGCAATCACAGTCGTCGCCGCGCAGATCAGCACGCTCCAGGCATAGTCGCGCCAGACGACAGGGCCGCTGCCGGTCTGGGTGCGAGTCTCGGTTGGCGCGTGTCGGTTGGCCGGAAGCGAGATTTGAATCACATCAAAGTCAGCGCCCAGCTCACCGATGCGCTCGGCCAGCGCTTTGCGCCAGAGTCGCCGCTGAGGATGTTCGTCGCGGCCCACCACGACTTTCGAGAGGTTGTACTGCCGGGCATATTTGACCAGTGTTTCGGCGATGTCCTGACCGGCCAGCGTGGCGATCTGCGCGCCCATCTCCTGTGCCAGCTTCAGCGTTGCCAGCATCCGCCGCCGCTTGGTCTCGGGCAGGCGCTGCAAGGCAGGCGTTTCGACGGTCACGGCGTGCCACGGCACATTCAGCTGATCCGCCAGACGGGCTGTCGAACGAACGATTTTCTCGGCCTGTTCATACGGGCTCACGCAAGCGAGCAATGAGTCGCGCGTGCCCCAGACCGGTTTCACCGAACTGCTTTGGCGGTACTGCAGCATGTCGCTGTCGACGCGGTCGGCCGTGCGACGCAGCGCCAGTTCACGCAGGGCAATCAGGTTGCCTTTGCGAAAAAAGTTCTGCACCGCGCGCTCGGCCTGTTGCGGCAGGTACACCTTGCCTTCTTTCAAGCGCTGCAACAGATCATCGGGCGGCAAGTCGACGATGACCACTTCGTCGGCGTTGTCGAAGACATGGTCGGGCACGGTCTCCCAGACACGAATGCCAGTGATGCCGCCAACGATGTCGTTGAGGCTTTCCAGGTGCTGGACGTTCATGGTTGACCAGACATCGATCCCGGCGCTCAGCAACTCCTCAACGTCCTGCCAGCGTTTTGGATGACGGGAACCGACCACGTTGGAGTGAGCCAGTTCGTCAATCAGGATCAGCCGGGGATGACGTTCAAGTGCAGCATCCAGGTCGAACTCGGTGACGGTACGCTGCTTGTCGACAACCTGTTTGAGCGGCAGCCGATCAAGCCCTTCAGTCAGTGCCTCAGTGTCGGCGCGACCGTGGGTTTCGATCACGCCAATCAGCACCGTGCTGTCCTGCAGTTTGACCGCATGCGCAGCAGCGAGCATGGCGTAAGTCTTGCCCACCCCGGCGCTGGCACCGAAGAAGATCTTCAAGCGGCCACGTTCGGCTTGCGCGGCTTCTTCGCGGATCCGCGCCAGCAGCAGGTCGGGGTCAGGGCGTTGGTCGGCCATCAGGCTCACCGTGTGTCAGCGTTCAATGAGCGGCGTCGAGTGCCAGGTTCAGGGCGAGGACATTGACCCGTGGTTCGCCGAGAAATCCAAGGAGCGGGGTTTCCGACTGTTCAGCGATCAACTGATCAACCCGTGCAATGGGCAGGTTGCGCACCCGTGCAATCCGGTTCGCCTGATACTTTGCGGCGGCAATGCTGATGTGCGGATCCAGCCCACTGGCGGAACTGTAGACCAGGTCGGCGGGGATCGTCGCCGAGTTGCCCGGATCGGCGGCGTGCAGGGCGTCGATCCGGCCTTTCACCGCGTCCATCAATGCCGGGTTCAACGGGCCCAGATTGGAGCCGCTCGAGGCCTGTGCGTTATACGGCATGGGGCTGGTGGCAGACGGTCTGCTCCAGAAGTATTTCGGGTCACTGAAGCCTTGACCGATCAACAGCGAACCCACGGGTTTACCGTCTTTTACGATCAGGCTGCCAGAGGCTTGCGCTGGAAAAACCAGTTGCGCGATGCCCGTGGTCAGCAGCGGATAAGCCAGGCCGGTGATCAGTGACAGCGCAATCAACAAGGTCAACGCTGGACGCAGTAGAGATGTCATGACAGTAATCCTCGCTTAAACCAGGCCGACGGCGGCCAGTGCCATGTCGATGATCTTGATGCCGATGAAGGGCACGATCACGCCGCCCAGCCCATAGATCAGCAGGTTGCGGCGCAACAGCAGGGCCGCACCGACCGGGCGGTACTTCACGCCTTTGAGGGCCAGCGGAATCAGGAAAATGATGATCAGCGCGTTGAAGATCACCGCCGACAGCACCGCCGAATTCGGGCTGGTCAGCCCCATGATGTTCAGCGCGGCGAGCTGCGGGTAGGTGGTGACAAACGCGGCGGGGACGATAGCGAAATACTTGGCGATGTCGTTGGCAATCGAGAAGGTCGTCAGCGAACCCCGGGTCATCAGCATCTGCTTGCCGGTTTCCACCACCTCGATCAACTTGGTCGGGTTACTGTCCAGATCGACCATGTTCCCGGCTTCCTTCGCCGCTTGTGTTCCGGAGTTCATCGCCACGGCAACGTCGGCCTGCGCCAGTGCCGGCGCGTCGTTGGTGCCGTCGCCGGTCATGGCCACCAACCGGCCTTCAGCCTGATAGCGGCGGATCAGTTCGAGTTTCTGCTCGGGCGTGGCTTCGGCAAGAAAGTCATCGACCCCGGCTTCGGCGGCAATGGCTGCTGCGGTAACGCGGTTGTCGCCGGTGACCATCACGGTCTTGATGCCCATGCGCCGCAGTTCGACAAAGCGCTCCTTGATGCCGCCCTTGACGATGTCCTTGAGCTCGATCACGCCCATCACTTTCGCGCCGTCGGCCACCACCAAGGGTGTGCTGCCGCGACGGGACACTTCTTCAACGATCGCTTGCACCGCTTCGGGAAAGTGTCCGCCCAGACTCTGCACATGGCGCAGGACTGCTTCGCCGGCGCCTTTGCGCAGTTGCCGCTCGCCGAGGTCGACGCCGCTCATGCGGGTCTGTGCAGAAAAGTGTACGAAGTGCGCGTCGAGGGCGGCGATGTCCCGCTCACGCAGGTTGAAGCGCTGTTTGGCCAGCACCACGATGCTGCGTCCTTCGGGGGTTTCATCGGCCAGCGAAGCCAACTGGGCGACGTCGACCAGATCCGCTTCCTTGACGCCCGGCGCCGGCAGGAACGCCGAGGCATGGCGGTTGCCCAGGGTGATGGTGCCGGTTTTGTCGAGCATCAACACATCGACGTCACCGGCGGCTTCCACGGCGCGCCCGGAGGTGGCAATCACGTTGGCCTCCATCATGCGACTCATGCCCGCGACGCCCACGGCCGACAGCAGTCCGGCAATGGTGGTGGGAATCAGGCAGACCAGCAGCGAGATCAGCACCGTTATCGACACCGGCACGCCGGACTTCGCCACCGCAACGCTGTACAGCGAGAAGGGCAGCAGCGTTACCGTCACGCCGAGGAACACGATGGTCAGCGCCACCAGCAGGATCGACAGGGCGATTTCATTGGGGGTCTTTTGCCGCTTGGCGTTTTCGACCATGGCGATCATGCGATCAACAAAAGTTTCGCCGGGGTCGGCGGTCACGCGTACGACGATCCAGTCCGAGAGCACCCGTGTGCCGCCGGTGACGGCGGAGAAGTCGCCGCCACATTCGCGGATCACCGGGGCCGACTCACCCGTAATGGCTGACTCATCCACCGAGGCTGCGCCTTCGATCACCTCACCGTCGGCGGGGATCATCGAGTCGGCCAGATCGCCGGCTTCCACCAGCACCATATCGCCTTTGCGCAGATCACTCGATTGCGCCAATTGCCATTCCGAACCGTAGCGCGGTTCGCGCAGTTTCTTCGCCCAGGTTTCCTTTTTCAGGTTGCGCAGGGACGCCGCTTGCGCCTTGCTGCGGCCTTCGGCCAGGGCTTCGGCGAAGTTGGCGAACAATACGGTGAACCACAGCCACAGGGCGATGGCGAGGATGAAACCGCTACCGGCCTCACCGTGGCCGCGCAGAGCCTGAACCCACAGGGCAGTAGTGATAATCGCGCCGATGTAGACGACGAACATCACCGGGTTGCGCCACTGGATTTTCGGACTGAGTTTACGCAGGGACTCGACCATGGCCGGGGCCAGCAGTGTCGGGTCGAACAAGGAGAACGATTTGCGAGTCATGGCCGTGGTCTCACTTGATCATCATGAAGTGTTCGACGACTGGCCCCAACGCCAGGGCCGGCACGTAGTTCAACAAACCGACCAGCAGCACCGTGCCGGTCAGCAGCACCACGAACAGCAGTCCATGCGTGGGCATGGTGCCGCCGGTCACGGCCAGACGTTTCTTCGCCGCCAGGCTGCCAGCCACCGCCAGTACCGGTACGATCACCCCAAAGCGCCCGAACCAGACGGCGATCGCCAGCATCACGTTGTAGAACGGGGTGTTGGCCGACAGGCCGGCGAAGGCACTGCCGTTGTTGTTGGCCGCCGAAGTGAAGGCGTAGAGGATTTCCGAGAAGCCATGGGCGCCGGGGTTGGCAACGCCGAGTTGCCCGGCCTCGGCCATGACCGCGATCGCGGTGCCGAACAACACCAGCAACGGCGTTGCGAGGATCGCGATGGCGACCATCTTCATTTCGTAGGCTTCGATCTTTTTGCCCAGGTACTCGGGTGTGCGGCCAATCATCAGCCCGGCGATGAACACCGCGAGAATGGCGAACACCAGCATGCCGTAGAGGCCCGATCCGGTGCCGCCAAACACCACCTCACCCAGTTGCATCAGGATCAGCGGCACTGCGCCGCCCAGTGGCGTCAACGAGTCGTGCATGGTGACCACGGCGCCACAGGAAGCTGCGGTGGTGATCGCGGTGAACAGGCTCGAGGCGCTGATGCCGAAGCGCAGTTCCTTGCCTTCCATGTTGCCCGCCGCCGTATCGATTCCCAGGCCCGAGAATTGTGGGTTGCCCAGTTGCTCGTAATGCGTGACCGCCACCACCGCGATCACGAAGATGATCGTCATCGTCGCAAGCAACGCCCAGCCTTGCCGGATGTCACCGACGATGTGGCCGAAGACAAAGCACAGCGCCGTCGGGATCAGGAAGATGGCGAGCATCTGAAAGAAGTTGCTCAGGGCTGTCGGGTTCTCGAAAGGGTGGGCCGAGTTGGCATTGAAGAACCCGCCGCCGTTGGTGCCGAGCATCTTGATGGCTTCCTGCGAAGCGACAGGGCCCATCGCGATGGTCTGCTTGTCGGTGCTGGCCGCTGTGGTCAGAGGATTGCCTTTGGCGTCGAGGCTTGGCTGCCCGGCATCATTGAGCACCGGCGCCTGGTATTGCATGACCTCCATCGTCGTGACTTGTTTGTAAGGTTGAAGATTCTGGATCGCGCCCTGGCTGACGAAGAACAGCGCGAAAATCAGAGACAGCGGCAGCAACACCCACAAGGTGACACGGGTCAAGTCGACCCAGGCGTTGCCGATGCTGGCGGCGCTGTGGCGGGCGAATCCGCGAATCAGCGCAACCGCCACCACGATGCCGGTGGCCGCCGACAGGAAATTCTGCACGGTCAAGCCGAGCATCTGAGTCAGGTAACTCAGCGTCGCCTCGCCGCTATAGCCTTGCCAGTCGGTGTTGGTGACGAAACTGGCGGCGGTGTTGAACGAAGAGTCGGGCGTCACCGCGCCAAATCCCTGGGGATTGAACGGCAGCACACCCTGCAGTCGTTGCAGCGCATAAACCGCGAGCATGCCCAGCGCGTTGAAGACGATCAGCGCGAGGGCGTATTGCAGCCAGCTCATTTGTGCTTCAGCACTGACGCCGGCCAGTCGATACAGCGGCGACTCGATGCGTGAGCCGAGGCGAAACCGGCCCTCCATCACTGCGGTCAACCAGCGCCCGAGTGGCCAGGCCAGAACCGCCAGTACCAGCAGAAAGACTCCGAGCAGAGTCCAGGCTTGAGTGGTCATAGGAAGTCCTCCGGGAGCAGAAGCGCGGCAACCAGATACACCAGCAAACCGGCGGCGATGATGCCGCCAAACACATAGAACCCTGTCATGACCGCCTCCTGTTGAGCGCCGCGCAACCGCGTGCCAGCCCGATCAAGCTGATGAAAAACACTGCACCGAGTATCAAATAGACGAAGTCCATGGTGTTTCCTCCCGTGTTGAGGAAAGCCTAAGCGTGAGCCCGGAAAGTTGTTAAAAGGATTGGAGGCAGGGGTATAAAGATCTTATAAAAAGCGTTATTCGCCTTGCTCGTTCTCGATTGTTTGCGCTGGCGGCGAGGTGCCACAATTTGTCCTGTCGATTCATCATGTTCAGGCGGACTCAATGGATGATCTTGAGCTAAGAAGTGATCAGGGCTCGGAAATAGCCGAACAGGTTCGAACCGATCGCTTGCAGCAGTTATTTCGGCAATCCGGCGCTGCCGTTTTCGGCAGTTATATGGCGGCAATCCTCCTTTGCTGGCTGTGTTGGGAGCGGTTTGATCACGGTGTGGTTATCGGTTGGATAGCGGTATTAACGCTGTCGACGTTGCTGCGTATCTCAATGTTCATCGGCTATTTTCATAGCCACGTCAGTGAACGCACGCCACAGCGTTGGGAACGCAGATACTGGTGCACGCTTATGTTGTCTGCAGGGATATGGGGCGCGGGCGCACTCGCGGTCATACCGGTCGACGACCTGTTGGCTCAGGCGATGGTCATGCTCTTCACTGTCGGCATGTCTGTCAGTGCGGTGTCGTGTTACTCGGCTTACAGGAACATGACGATGGTCTCCATCGGACTGGTTTTGTTGCCGTGCTCCATATGGCTGCTGTTTCAACCGTCAACGTTGCAGGTCGGCATGGCGCTCGCGGTTTTTGTGTTCGCATCGTTTGTAGCCAGCGCCACACGCAAGATGTCCGATGCGCTGGAAACTGCATTTCGCTTGACCCGAGAGTTGGAGCGGGAAAACCGGCTTTCTGTCAGAGCCGCCAGAACCGATGAGCTGACCGGCCTGAAGAATCGCCGTGCGTTTTTCGATGATGCTGATCAGCTTTACCGTGAATGCAAAAGCAAGGGTTCCGTGCTGTGCGCAGTCATGCTCGATATGGATCACTTCAAGCACATCAACGACTCTTACGGTCACCAGGTTGGGGATCAGGTGCTGCGTCAGGTGGGGGCGGTGATCACTGCATCTATCCGTGAAACCGATGTTCATGGCCGACTGGGAGGCGAGGAGTTCGCTATTTTGCTTCCTGACACCACACTGGACGTCGCCATGAGCATTGCCCAGGAACTGATCCAGGCCATCTCCAGACTCAAGGCTGAGCCAGCTGATCGCATAACCGCCAGCCTTGGCGTAGCGTCATCGGACTTTAACGAAGAAAGCCTTTCTAGCTTGATGAACAATGCAGACAGAGCGCTGTACAAAGCCAAGTCGTATGGACGAAATCAAGTTGCTGTCGCGGATTGATGGGCTGTTGCGACCTTGGGAGACGCCCACTATCACATCTGTCTGCCGTTACGCGCTGCAATCGCAACGGTGGTCGGCGAATCAGCAAGTGGAACGAATTGTCGTGTCGCGCCATCAAGTGCATCGATGCATCCCGCCTCGATGTCGTAAACCCAGCCGTGCAGATTCATGCGCCCTTGCTCGAGCGCGAGGGCCACGGATGGATGTGTGCGCAGGTTCGCCAGTTGCGCGATCACGTTTTCGCGCACGAGGCCGTCGAGCTTTGCGCGGGGCGTGTCGAACTCGTGCGCCGCGTTAATCGCTTTTGCGGCGTCCGCGTGACGTAACCAATTAGCAACTGCCGGAAGGTGATCCAGGCACGTGCAGCGTGAAATCGCGCCCATCGCCCCGCAGTCCGAATGGCCGCAGATCACAATGTCCTGTACGCCAAGCACGGCGACCGCATATTCGACGGTAGCCGACACACCGCCCGGTTCAGGGCCGTAAGACGGCACAATGTTGCCGGCGTTGCGAATCACGAACAGTTCACCGGGTTCACGCTGCGTAAGGAGTTCCGGCACAACACGACTGTCCGAGCAGGTTACGAACAACGCCTTCGGATTTTGTGCAGTCGCGAGCTGCTTGAACAGCTCGACGCGTTGCGGATAAACCTCGCGCTGAAAGCGCAGAAAGCCGTCAATAATGTCACGCATGAAGTCCTCCAAACACGAGTAGCGGATGTGGGCACGAGCACTCGATATGCCTTCGCGCCGCTGTGGTCGGCATTATCGCAGACGTCGCACGTGTTGGCAGTACTCGAACAACGATGTACTACAAGCCAAATGGTGTTGACGCCGAAGCCGAAGCCGCGAGGAGCTGATACCTGATCACCTAAAAGCTAAGCCAAAACTCGCACAGGTAAGCAGAAGAGGGTGGTCGGGACAGGCGGGGTCATGTCATTGGAAATGGGAATTCAGCCATTGGAATGCCCAAAATGCGGTTACAGTGGTAGTCCATGTCTGTTTTTGTCTGTTTTCACGCACTTGCACCAAGCGGTTCAAGCGACTGTACAGAGGCAGAAAACTGCGAATCCATCGTTATGTGAACTATGAATCGTCCGCTGTTTGTTTCTCTGGATGGGCCCAAGGGCACCGGCAAAACCACGCTGTTGGAGGCCGTTACGAAGGAACTGAGGGCCAGCAACAAGAAAATCATCCGGCTTTGCGAGAGAAAAAGCGATCCTTTCAGGGGTGAAACCATGGCCCTGATTAACACGCTTGCCAGAAATCCTTCCCAGGATCTGGAATGGGCTGTGTGCCAGCGCCTGGCTGATAGTCGACGCTGGATTTCCCGAAACGTGCTGACGGAGCAGCCGCTGGACAGCATCATCCTGATTGATCGCTGGTATCCGTCTGATGCAGCGTTTCGCCAAACCATCCCGTTTGCCGAGATTCTCCAGTTGAACCTGGATCGAGACGTGCGAGTGCCGGACCTGCATGTCGGCGTTGTCACCGATCCGGATATTTCATGGACAAGGGCTGCGACACGCGCGCGAGGATTGGGCGGCACTGTGATCCAGAAGCACGCAGAGCATGTGGCATGTACGGAGATGTTCGAGCAAGCGGTTAAGGAGCACGGTTGGGTTCTGTGCCGTAATGAGGGACCAATCGAACACGCTACGATGCAGATTGTTTCTGAGATCCATAGGGTGCTTGGGTGATTGTTGGAGCGGAGACGGGCGTTGGTGCAGGAGGCGCATAAGGTAATAAATGATTTAACATAATATACATTACACGTAACAAGATGTTTCAGGATTAACCCGGTTGCACGCCAGATTTCAATCCAGCGTCTTTTTCCTGAAACCTTACTTTTCACAACCACGGCCTTGCCGGAAACTGGCGACCCTCAATCAGCATCCCGCGTCAGCTTTTCAATCAGCGTGCTGATGCTGTGGAAATCGCGCAATCAGTTTCCGTCGATCAGCCATCTCCATGTCCGCAAAATCAAATCCCGGCGACACGGCTTCGCTGATTAATCCAAATCCGTGCTCACCCTCAAGCAATCGCGAAGCTTTCCAGATTCCACCAGGCACGTGCATTTGCAAATGCTGGCCTGCCAGAACGTCGCTACCCATCACCAGCGTTCGTAACTCGCCGTCACTGAGGATCATGCTGTACTCGACAGGATCGCCCAGATGATAGAAATGCAGGATGTCCGATTGGTTGAAATGAAATTGGCCCACTGGCGAATCTTCAGTCAGCAGGTAATAGATCGAGGTCATCAGGTAACGTGGACCACCGGCGGTTTGCAGCATGGCGCGCTGATCTGCTTGAAAAGTCCTGCGAAAATAGCCGCCTTCGACATGAGGCTGCAGATCCAGCGCCGCAATCACATTCTCGACGCTTGTTTTCCCTCGATTCATGGCCCACTCCATTGATTTAAGGACAGATGCGACGATAGCTCTACTAAACGGCTATTTAGTGGAGTTAACAGTAGATCGGCGGATTTCGAAGGAATTAACCTTCTTTTTAGCGCCTATTTATTCAAGAAGGCATTTCAGAAATCTACCGTTGCCAAATCCGCTATTTAACTAACATCTTCAGGCGCTGTTCTTACGCTTCAGCGTCTCGCTCGGCAGCTCTTTGAACAGTGCCCGATAACTGCTGGAAAACCGCCCCAGATGCCAGAACGACCAGTGCATCGCCACTTCGGCAACCGTGGTGTCTGTGGGCGCACGCTTGAGTAATTCGCGATGTGCGCTGTTCAACCGGCGCAGGCGCAACCAATGGCTTGGCGTCATGCCGGTGAAGTCTTTGAACGCATGCTGCAACTGACGCAGCGAAACGCCCGCGACCTGCGCCAGTTCCAGCAGATTGACCGTTTCTTCCGGTGAATCGGCGGCCCACTCCCCTACTCGCTTCATGATCGTCCGCTCCTCGCTAAGGCGCTGCAAACCGCCACGATCCAGGTGCACGCGAGCGTTGTCGAGGATGAACAGGCAGTCTTCCAGTAATTGCTGAGTCAGGGCCTCTTTACTTGGCTGATCAAGGGTTTGCGATAACTTCGTGAGCGTCGAGCTTAACCAGCGACTGAACAAGGCGTTCTGTCCGCAGTTAAGCGGTGCCATGAACAATCCCTCGAGCCTCGCCACGTCCAGACCGTGCTGACGGACGAATTCCGGGCCGAACACCACAGCGATTTCCTGGTAGTTCTCCGGGGTTATCCAGATGTTGCGGCTGTCTTCGTTGAGCAGATACAGCGCGTTATCGCTGCGATCGAAACAGAACGCCAAGGCACCCGATGGCGCGCTAAACGTCTGCTCGACACGGGTGTTCATCTGCTCTTCGTAAACCTGCACACCCTGCAGATCCAGATAGCGAATCTGCCCGGCGAAATGCCCTGGCGACATCTGCTGGTAATGCTGGACCCAACCCGGCGTGGCGCGGATCTGTTCGGTGACATCAGCGGTATTGAAAGCCTGAACCTGTAGCGGATTACACGTTGTCATGGGAGACCTTGCGCACTCTTTTGGTGCGCTTTGGTGCTGCTTAAAGTGGATAGATGGAACTGCAAGGCTCGCCCAAGATAGTCGTCAACGCGCCACAGGGGAAGGGGCGGAAGATGAAACCCGCCCTCCCCGGCGTCTATAAAACCAATAACGAGGTCTTTATGAATGCCCCTTTCGATCAGCTGTTCACTTGGCTGAAAGATCACAAGATTACCGAAGTTGAATGTGTGGTCAGCGACCTGACCGGCATCGCCCGCGGCAAGATCGCACCGACCAACAAGTTCCTGCATGAACGAGGCATGCGCCTGCCGGAAAGTGTGCTGCTGCAAACGGTAACCGGGGATTTTGTCGACGACGACATCTACTACGACCTGCTCGACCCGGCCGACATTGACATGGTCTGCAAACCGGTGAGCGACGCCGTGTATGTGATTCCATGGGCGATCGAGCCGACCGCCATCGTCATCCACGACACCTTCGACAAGTTCGGCAACCCGATCGAACTGTCGCCGCGCAACGTGCTGAAAAAGGTTCTGCAGCTGTACACCGACAAGGGCTGGAAGCCGATCGTTGCGCCGGAAATGGAGTTCTACCTCACCCAGCGCTGCGAGGACCCGGACCTGCCGCTCAAGGCGCCACTGGGCCGTTCGGGCCGTGCCGAAAGCGGTCGGCAGTCGTTCTCCATCGATGCTGCCAACGAATTCGATCCGCTGTTCGAAGACGTCTACGACTGGTGCGAGTTGCAAGGCCTGGATCTGGACACGCTGATCCACGAAGACGGCCCGGCACAGATGGAAATCAACTTCCGTCATGGCGATGCGCTGGATCTGGCCGACCAGATCACCGTGTTCAAACGCACCCTGCGCGAAGCGGCGCTCAAACATAACGTCACCGCAACGTTCATGGCCAAGCCGATTGGCGACGAGCCTGGCAGCGCGATGCACCTGCATCAGAGCGTGGTCGACATCGAGACCGGCAAGCCGATCTTCGCCGATGCCGACGGCAAGATGAGCGAGCTGTTCCGCCATCACATCGGCGGGTTGCAGAAGTACATCCCGAAAGTGCTGCCGATGTTTGCGCCCAACGTGAACTCGTTCCGCCGCTTCCTGCCGGACACCTCGGCACCGGTCAACGTCGAGTGGGGCGAAGAGAACCGCACTGTCGGCCTGCGTGTGCCGACCTCCGGCCCAGAATCCATGCGCGTGGAAAACCGTCTGCCGGGCGCCGACGCCAACCCGTATCTGGCGATCGCCGCGAGCCTGCTGTGTGGCTACATCGGCATGGTCGAAGGCATCGAACCGAGCGCCGCCGTCGAAGGCCGCGCCTACGAACGCCGCAACCTGCGCCTGCCGATCACCATCGAAGACGCGCTGACACAAATGGAAGAGTGCACAACCGTTGCCGAGTACCTGGGCAGCAAGTTCGTGCGCGGCTACGTCGCGGTGAAACGCGCCGAGCATGAAAACTTCAAGCGCGTGATCAGTTCGTGGGAGCGCGAGTTTCTGCTGCTGAGCGTCTGACTCCAGCACAAATCCCCTTCCTCCATGGCATGGCTTTTTGTGGGAGGGGGGGTTGCTCCCGAAAGCGGTGTATCAGCCAGCTGTAATGTTGGAGGTACCGGCCTCTTCGGGAGCAAGCCCCCTCCCACAAAGAGCAGGGGAACAATGATCCATCTGAAAATCCAGAACCACCCGAAAACTCCAATAATTCCAAGAGGTGTCGATATGCGTCTATTGAAATCCATGGTTCCCGCCGCACTGGCGCTGTTGTGCAGCACCGCAGCCCTGGCTCAGCCCCAGGTCTCCGTCTACAACTGGACCGACTACATCGGTGAAACCACCCTCGCCGACTTCCAGGCCAAGACCGGGATCAAGGTGATCTACGACGTTTTCGACTCCAACGAAACCCTGGAAGGCAAACTGCTTGCCGGCCGCACCGGCTACGACGTGGTCGTGCCGTCCAACCATTTTCTCGCCCGCCAGGTGAAGGCCGGCGCGTTCCTCAAACTGGATCGCGAGCAGTTGCCGAACTGGAAAAACCTCGACCCGAAACTGCTCGCGCTGCTTGAGAAGAACGATCCGCAAAACGCCCACTCGGTCCCCTACCTGTGGGGCACCAACGGCATCGGCTACAACGTCGACAAGGTCAAGCAAGTGCTGGGCATCGATCACATCGATTCCTGGGCGGTGCTGTTCGAACCGGAAAACATCAAGAAGCTGTCGCAGTGCGGCGTGTCGATGATGGACTCGGCCGACGAAGTGTTCCCGGCGATCCTCAACTACATGGGCATGGACCCACGCAGCGAGAACCCGGAAGACTTCAAGAAGGCTGAAGCCAAACTGCTGAGCATCCGTCCGTACATCACCTATTTCCATTCCTCGAAATACGTGTCCGATCTGGCCAACGGCGACATCTGCGTGGCGTTCGGTTACTCCGGCGACGTGTTTCAGGCCGCAAACCGCGCCAAGGAAGCCAAGAACGGCGTGAACATCGCCTACGCGATCCCGAAGGAAGGCGCCAACCTGTGGTTCGATCTGTTGGCCGTTCCAGCCGACGCCGCCAATCCCAAGGAAGCCCACGCCTTCATCAATTACCTGCTTGATCCGCAAGTGATCGCCAAGGTCAGCGCTTCGGTCGGTTACGCCAATCCGAACCCGCCGGCCAAGCAGTACATGGATGTGGCACTGGTGAGTAATCCAGAGGTTTACCCACCGCAGGAAGTCCTCGACAAACTGTATATTTCCACCACCCCGCCCCAGTCGATCATGCGTCTGATGACCCGCTCCTGGAGCAAAGTGAAGTCGAACAAATGAATCAGTACAGCAAAGAACACGCCCGCTCCTATTACGCTGCTTCGGCCCGGGCAAGCACGCCCTGGCCGGTGCTTGACGGTGATCTCACCGCCGATGTCTGCGTGATCGGCGGCGGGTTCACCGGGGTCAACACCGCAATTGAGCTGGCGCAACGCGGGCTGTCGGTGGTGTTGATCGAAGCCCGGCGCATCGGCTGGGGGGCCAGCGGACGCAACGGCGGTCAGTTGATTCGCGGCATCGGTCATGAGGTCGAGGGCTTTGCACGTTACGTGGGCAACGACGGCGTGCGCTATCTGCAACGTGCCGGGATCGACTCGGTGGACCTGGTGCGCCAGCGCATCACCGAAAACGACATCGAGTGCGACCTGCGCTGGGGCTTCTGCGAACTGGCCAACACCCCGGCGCAGTTTGCGGCGTTCAAGGACGAACAGGTCAGCCTCGACGAACTCGGCTATCAACACCAGACCCGCCTGGTTGGCCCCGAGCAGATCCGTCAGCAAGTGGTCAACGCCGACGGCTACGCGGGGGGGCTGATCGACACGGGCTCCGGCCATCTGCATCCACTGGATCTGGTTCAGGGCGAAGCGCGTCTGGCGGCGTCCCTCGGTGTGCGCATTTTCGAGCAAAGCCCGGTGCTGCGGATCATCCACGGCGAAACCGTTGAGGTGCGCTGCGCCACTGGCAGCGTGCGCGCTGGCAGTCTGGTGCTCGGTTGCAATGCGCATCTGGATGAACTCGAACAGCAACTCAGTGGCAAGGTGTTGCCCGCCGGCAGTTACATCATCGCCACCGAGCCGTTGTCCGAGGCTCGCGCCGCGCAACTGATCCCGCACAACCTCGCGTTGTGCGACCAGAAAGTCGGCCTCGACTACTACCGGCTCTCGGCGGATCGACGCCTGCTGTTTGGCGGCGCCTGTCACTATTCCGGACGCGATCCGGCGGACATCGCTGCCTACATGCGCCCGAAGATGCTCAAGGTCTTCCCGCAACTGGCCGATGTGCGCATCGACTATCAGTGGGGCGGCAAGATCGGCATCACCGCCAACCGCTTCCCGCAGGTCGGTCGGCTCAAGCAACAGCCGAACGTGTTCTACGCTCAGGGTTATTCCGGTCACGGTCTTAACGTCACGCACTGGTGCGCCAAGCTGCTGGGCGAAGCGATTCACGCCGGCCATAGTCAGGGCATGGACGTGTTCAGCGCCGTGCCGCACATGACCTTCCCCGGCGGCCCGGCGCTGCGTTCGCCGCTGCTGGCACTGGGGATGTTCTGGTATCGCCTGCGCGAACTTGTCGGCTGAACGCATCCCCCCTGTAGGAGCTGCCGCAGGCTGCGATCTTTTGATCTTTAAAAATCAAGATCAAAAGATCGCAGCCTGCGGCAGCTCCTACACGTAACCAGCTCCTCGCTATTTGCTCTATCGCCAAGCACTTCTATATTGATGGAGTGCTTTTGCGTTCCTGACGCTCAGCATCCACAAAACCGAGGGGGACATGGATGAAGTCGTCAGCCGCCGATGAGCCACGAGCACCGGGCCAAGCGCCGATCAAGACGCGTCGTTTCAGCATTTCACTGGTGTGGATCGTGCCGATCGTGGCGGTGCTGGTCGGTATTTCGCTGGTGGTGCACAACCTGCTGCAGGAAGGCCCGAGCATCGTCGTCAACTTCAAGACCGGCAGCGGTCTGACCGCCAACAAGACCGAGGTCAAGTATCGCAACGTGGTGATCGGTCAGGTGACTGACGTCGAGTTGAGCGCCGACCAGAAGAGCGTCGACGCCACGATCAAACTGTCCAAGCAGGCCGAAACCTTTACCCGCGAGGATTCACACTTCTGGGTCGTGCGCCCGCGCATCGGCGCTGGCGGCGTATCGGGCATCGACACCCTGCTCTCCGGCGACTACATCGGTGCCGATATCGGCCAGGCCGACAGCCGCGCCAAACACTTCAAGGGCCTGGAGAACCCGCCGCCGATCACCTACGGCGAACCGGGCAAGCGCTTCATGCTGCACGCCCCGGATCTCGGCTCGCTGGACATCGGATCGCCGGTTTACTACCGCAAGATTCCGGTTGGCCAGGTCGTCACCTACACCCTCAATCCCGAGGGCAAAGGCGTGGACATCGAGGTGTTCATCCATTCGCCGAATGACGCGTTCGTCACCGAAAATACCCGGTTCTGGAACGCCAGCGGCATCGACATCAATGTCGGCGCCAACGGCTTCGCAGTAAAGACCGAATCGCTGTCGACCATGCTGGTCGGCGGCATTGCCTTCCGTGCGCCGGATTACAGCCCCAACGACGTTGCTGCCACGGACGACAAAGACTTCGAGCTGTTCGCCGATCAGCAGACCGCCCTCGCCCCGCCCAACGGCAAGGCGCAATACATGGTGCTGCGTTTCGATCAGTCGCTGCGCGGACTCAAGGTCGATGCACCGGTGGAGTTTCTCGGCATGGAGATCGGCCGGGTCGTCGGGATCAACCTGGACTTCGACGCGAAAAAACGCAGCTTCCCGCTTAACGTCGGCATCGTCATCTACCCGCAGCGCCTGGGCCAGGCCTACAAAAAGATGCTGACCGAATTCAAGCACGATCCCAACGACGAAGCCGCCGGTATTCGTCTGCTCGGCACCTTCGTCGATAACGGTCTGCGCGCCCAGGCCCGCAGTGGCAACCTGCTGACCGGGCAGTTGTACGTTGCACTGGATTTCTTCCCGAAAGCCGAGAAAGTCGCGTTTGACCCGACGGCCCGGCCGGTGGTCTTGCCCACCGTGCCCGGCAGCCTCGAACAGTTGCAGGAAAAACTCGAAGCCGTGGTCGACAAGCTCAACAAACTGCCGGTCGAACGGATTGCCGGCAACCTCGACAGCAACCTCGTGGAGCTGCGCAAAGGCCTGACCCAGTTCAACGCGAAAACCCTGCCGAGCGTGCAGACCACCCTGGCCGACGTCAGCAAGACCTTGCAGTCCGCCAGCTCGACCCTCGCCGAAGACTCACCGCAGCGCGAGAAACTCACCGAGACCCTCGACGAACTCGGGCGCATGTCGCGGTCGCTGCGTGAGCTGTCGGATTATCTCGGGCGCCATCCGGAATCGCTGATTCGCGGTCGCCCCGACAATGCCGCGCCGCTGGATCTGAAAGGACCGCCACGCAATTGAGCACAGGAGCTACCCCATGGCTTTACCGCTGAAGATCACCGTGCTCGCTGCGTTCATGCTGCTGGGTGCCTGCCGCAGCGAGCCGATCAACTTTCACACCCTGACGCCGGTGCAACTGCCGACGTCCCGGGCCGGTGCGCAAATTCCCATCGAGGCGATCAGCGTGCCGCCACAGGTCGACCGCCCGCAAATCGTCATCCGCCAGGGCAACAATGGCCTGGCGATTCTGGAAACCCAATGGTGGGGGGCGAGTCTGGCGGATGAGTTGCGCAGCGCGTTGAGCGATCAACTGAGCAATACCGGCAGTCGCGGCAATGTTTCGGTGCGCATTGATGTGCAGCGTTTTGACTCGATTCCCGGACAATACGGGCTGATCGACGTCAAGTGGCGCCTGCGCCCGAGCGGTGCGGCGGACAATGCTCTGCTGACGTGTCATTCAACCTTGCAAACACCGTCCGGCCCGAGCATCGATGACCTGGTGGCCGCGCAACAGAACAACGTCAAACGACTGGCTGCATTGATCAATCAAGCGGCGGGCAATTCACGCACCTGTCCATCGGCGTCCTGAGTCGCCGCCGGTAGCGTGACGGTGAAACGGCAGCCGTTGGGTTCGCGAGTCACCAAGTGAACCTGCCAGTGTTGATGGCTGCAGATTCGCTGCACCAGCGACAACCCCAGGCCAAGCCCTTCACCGCGCTGTTCGTCACCACGCACGAATGGCTGAAACATCGCCTGGCGTTTCTCTTCCGGAATACCGATGCCGCTGTCCTCGACCACGAAACTGTCCTTGAGCAGAGTCAACCGGACAAAGCCCTGATCGGTGTAGTGCCAGGCATTACGCAACAGATTGCCCATGACCGATTGCAAGAACGTCAGGTCATATCGCGTGGTGCCCGCCAGTTGCGGCTCGTAGATAAGCTCCAGACCTTTTTCGCGAATCAGCCGCCCCCAGATTTCCACCTGGGCGTCAGCGATAGATTTGAGTGTGCAGGTGGATTCGGTGCCAAGCTCTTCCGGCTTGCGCGCCAGCATCAAAAAAGTCTCAACCAGTTGGCGCATTTCAGCGCTGGCCCGGGCAATGCGTTTGACCTGCTCAGTGGAACGCCGATCCAGCGAGGGGTTGGCCAGCAACAGCTCGCAGGAACTGGCCAGAATCATCAGCGGTGTGCGCAGTTCGTGGCTCACGTCACTGGTGAAGAGCTTTTCCCGGTTCAGGGTCTCGCGCAACCGGCCGAGTGTCTGGTCGAAAGACAGCGCCAACTCCCCTACTTCATCATCGGCGTAATCCGGATGCAGGGCCGGCGCCAACGCGATCAACTGATCGCGATGACGTACCTGCCCCGCCAGGCGAATCACCGGCGCCATGACCTGCCGCGCCAGCAGCCTGCCGAGCGCGACAGCCAACATGACACTGAGGATGAACCCGACAATCACCACGACGAACAGCAGGTGCTCGCGTTGTTCGAAGCTTTCCTGATTGCGCAGCAACACATATTTGCGGCCGCCGACTGCCTCGACCATGGCGTAGAAATCATCACCGTTGAAGGTGATCTCCTGAAACCCCAAGGGCAGTTTTGCCAGTTGCGGCGTCAGCGCCATGGGCCCCGGACCGTTCTCGAAAAAAAACAGTTCGCTCTTTTCCGGCTCATGGCGCCACTGGTTGATGTCGTCCATCGCCAGCAACCGGCGCAGTCCGCCGCTCAGGGCCGTCATGGTCAACTTGTGCTCGACGACATGCACCGTGGCCACAATGCCCATCGCGAAGACACCGGCTACCACCGCGCTCATCAAGGCGAACACAATCACGATCCGATTGGCGAGGCTTTGCTTGAGGTCCATCCGGTTCAATGACTCCAGTGCTGATGTCAGAGCTGCAAGGGGCGGCGCGACGACGTTGTCCAAAGCGCGCAGCTTCGCCTTGCCCGGCGCAGTTGTTAAGTGCTTCAAGCAAACAAAACGGCTATTTGAGTTTAGTTATCAAATAGCCGTTTCTGTTGATACCTGCGCCTCTCTCGCAAATTTTTCACATGTTCTTCACTGCGCCGCCACGACTCTGAACGTAGTGTTCAGCAGCCATTCAAGCAACCCACCGTAAAGTAACTAACCTCCTGGAGCTTACGTTGCACTTTGCGTGTGAACTGAATGGAACTCGGGAATGACAAGGGGCAACGTCGTGGTTGAATTAGTACAAATACAATCAGCACCCAAGAGATCGTACCTCTCTCGTCCGCGGGCCTGGGTTGCCATCGCTGCCGGCGTGCTGGTGATCAGCCTGATTTGTGGCTTCGTCTGGCTGCAGCGTTCACCTGCCAACCTGCGTTATGTCAGCGCCTCTACCACCCAGCAATGGGTGAAAGCCTGGCAGGCTGGCGAGGTCGTCGCACTGGTGCGCCACGCCGAACGCTGTGACCGCTCGAACAACATTTGCCTGGGGCCGGCAGACGGTATTACCCAGGCAGGCAGCGTCTCTGCAGTCTCCGTTGGCCGGGCCTTTACGCAATTGGGAATGCAGCAGACCCAAGTGTTCACCAGCCCCCTGACGCGCACTGCGCAAACGGCTCATTACATGTTCGGTCGCGACGCAATGGCGGCAGAATGGCTGGAAACCTGTGGCCCGACGATGCGCGATGAGTTGGTGGCGCACAAGCCCCCTGGGCAGAACATGATCCTCGTGACCCACAGCGGCTGCATCGCCGATTTCGAAAGACAAACCGGTTACCCGCGCGCGGTCGCCACCGAATATGGCGGCGCGGTTTTAGCCCGTATAGATGCACAAGGCAAACTTGAAGTCATTGGCATCATGAACCCTGAAGGCTGGCAGCGATTGACCAAGTAACCAGCAAACTTAATCAAGCAACAAACAACTCGGCCAATGCTCTGGCACAGGGTATTGGCGCCTATGAAATTGTAATAAGAAATGTTTTTTATTTTGAGCAACTGGACATATTTCATTTTAGAGCTTGTCTTCCCGAGGAGAACTTAAAGCTGGAAGCAGACCCGTTCTCTGAATACAGGACACGGCCTTCGGACGTGCTCTCCTCTGCATTCATTCAACCCAGTGCCGCGCCTGCAACGGAAATCGCCAGGCGCTTCACTGAAACGCACACTTTGTACTGCACCAAGGTCCAGTCATGACGTCTGAGAACAAACCGCTGCACCATGCAGCGTTGAATTTGCCACACCTCCACCAGAGCACCCTGGTCGAGCGCTTTGCGATACCCGGTCTGGTGCTGGCATTCGTGGTCTTTTATCTGCTGCCACTGATGACCCACGGTCTGTGGATTCCCGATGAAACCCGTTATGGCCAGATCAGCCAGGAAATGCTTCTGAGCGGCAACTGGGTGGCGCCGCATTTCATGGGCATCCGCTACTTCGAAAAACCGATTGCCGGCTACTGGATGATCGCCATCGGCCAGGCCATTTTCGGTGAAAACCTGTTCGGCGTACGCATTGCCTCGGCGCTCAGCACCGGCGTAAGCGTGTGGCTGGCCTACGTATTGGCCCGTCGCCTGTGGAACAACCCGCGAATCAGCGCAGCATGCGCCCTCCTTTATATGAGCTTCGGCCTGATTGCAGGTCAGGCCGGCTATGCCAACCTCGATCCGCAGTTCACCCTGTGGGTCAACCTCAGTCTGGTGGCGATCTGGTTTGCCATCGACAGCACCACCCCGCGCGCGCGCCTGGGCGGCTGGGCGTTGTTGGGCCTCGCTTGTGGCATGGGCCTGATGACCAAAGGTTTCCTCGCCCTGATGCTGCCAGTGCTGATCGCCCTGCCCTACATGATCTGGCAGCGACGCTTTGGCGAGCTGGTGCGTTATGGTCTGGTCGCCGTTGCGGTGGCCGCCCTGGTCAGCGTGCCATGGGCACTGGCCGTGCATTACCGTGAACCGGATTTCTGGCGGTTCTTCTTCTGGCACGAACACATCCGCCGCTTTGCCGCCGGCGAAGACGCACAGCATGCACGGCCATGGTGGTTCTATCTGCCGCTGCTGTTCGCCGCCACCTTGCCATGGGCATTGCTGCTGCCTTCGACGCTGTTGCGCACCTGGCGCGAAAAGCGTGACCCGAAAATCGCCTTCCTGGCTTTGTGGTTCCTGCTGCCCCTGGCGTTTTTCAGCGCGAGCAGCGGCAAACTGCCGACCTACATCATGCCGTGCCTGCTGCCATTGGCCCTGTTGATGGGCTACACCGTGATGAACTGGCTCGCTGACCAGAACGGCCGCGTCTTGCGTACCAACGGTGTGGTCAACGTGGTGCTGGCCGGCGCCGCGCTGGTGGCGCTGATTTATCTGCAAGCGACCCGTGAAATCTATGCAAACACTGAGATGTTCAGCCTGTCGCTGGCCTACATCGTATTGCTCGGCTGGATCATTGCCGGTTCGCTGCAAGCCTTGCGACCACTGACGCTGTGGGCGATGCCGGCGCTGGGCATCGGCCTGCTTGTCGCGCTGCTACCCGCTGCAATGCCGGCGACCATCGTCAACAGCAAGATGCCGGATCAGTTCATCGCCGAGCATCAGCAGGAACTCAGCCAGACCAGCTCGTTGCTGAGCAACGACCTGGGCGCCGCTTCTGCGTTGTCATGGCGCTTGCGCCGCCCGCAAGTCGACCTGTTCAACACCGTTGGCGAGCTCAAGTACGGCCTCGATGACCCGGCCATGGCTTCACGCAAGGTCAGCCTGGAAGGTGTTGGCCAATGGATGACCGAAGCGCGCAAGAAAGGCTCGGTGGGCGTAGTAATGCGCGTCAACAGCACATCGGACGCGCAACAACTTGAACTGCTGCCAATAGACGGCAAGCACTACCGCCGTGGCCAAATCGAAATCCTCATCTTCAGTCAGAGCCAGCCATGACCCAGACCAGGACTGAACGGAGGCAGTTGCTGCTTCTGCTGGCAGCGACTGCCCTGCTTTTACTGCTTGGCCTGGGCAGTCGTGAGCTGTGGGGGCCGGAGACCCGTTGGGCCAACATCGCGTTGCAGATGCTGCAAAGCGGCGACTATTTCGACCCCTATCTCAAGGGCAGCCCCTACTACGACAAGCCGCTGCTGTCGTACTGGCTGATCACCGCCACCTCGTGGTTCACCGGCGGACTGGGGCATTGGTCGTTGCGCCTGTCATCGGTGATTTCCGCGTGGTTCAGCGTATGGCTGGTGTACCTGATCGGCGAGCAACTGTTTCGCAAAGGCACCGGGCTGATCGCCGGCTGGATGCTGGCGACCACGTTCTACTTCGTGTTCTGGGCGCGAGTCGCCACCGCCGACATCCTCACCGTTTGCGGTGTACTGGCGGCCGTCTGGTGGTACTGGCGTGGCCCGGATGACACGCGGTTCTGGCGCTACGTGGTGTTCTTCGGCCTGCTGTCGCTGACATCGCTGTTCAAAGGCCTGATCGGTTTCATCCTGCCCGGCCTGGTGCTGCTGCCGCACCTGCTCAGCGAACACCGCTGGAAACGTCACCTGAACCTGCGCCTGCTGGGTGCTCTGCTGATCGCCGGGGCGTTCTACATGACGCCGTTCCTGTTGTCCCACCTCTACGGTGCGCCCAACTACGAACAGAGCGGCCTCGGCCTGGTGCTGCGCGAAAACGTCGTGCGGTTTTTCCAGCCATTCGATCAATTCGGGCCGATTTACACCTACTTGATCTACCTGCCGGTCTACACCCTGCCCTGGGCACCGTGCTGGTTGATCGCCTTGTGGGTGGCCGCGCGCAACTGGAAGCACATCGAACCGGACACCCGCTGGCTGATTCAAGGGCTCGCGTTGCTGATGCTGTTCTTCACCGCGTGTGGCAGTCGCCGCAGCTATTACGTCCTGCCGTTGGTGCCCTTCGCGCAACTGCTGGGTGCCTGGTGGGTGACCCGGCGCATGGCCGCTCGCAACAGCGCAGGTCGTGGTCTGAAGATCGGCTTCGCTGTCACCACGGTGTTGCTCGCCGCGATCCTGGGGGTGCTTTACCCGTGGACCAACAGCGGCGGCGGTGTTATCCGCTTCGGCGAGCAGGTTCGCGAACAGGCCAGTCAGCAGGCACCGTTGAATCAATGGCGGATGGTCATGATCGAGGTCGACAACAAAGTGCCGATGTACCTGCAAACCGGTGGTGCACCGTTCTACTACGTACCGGAAACGATCCAGGACTTCCCGCACAATGGCGACACCGCGACGCTGATCGCCTGGCTGGAAAGAACCAGCGGGGAACATTGGGATCCGCAACGCACGATTTTCGTCGCGCAATACCGTTCCGGTGATGCCGTGCCACTGGATGCGCTGAAGGCTGATCACCAGGTCATCACCACCATGCCCACCCGTGGCGAGCAGCTATTCCACGGGCGTGAAGACCAGAGCGTGGCCTACATCCCCCACTCCTGAGCAATGACGTTAAGACAAAAGTGGAAAGTCGCGGTAAATTTGAATGGCAATGACAAGTATTAACGGCTTCTTTGACGTTTTTTTCTCATTTGCCACCCTACATTGCCGCGACTCGACACTTGCAAATCGTTCGCATTGTTTCCTGCGAGGGTTTGCTCATAACGTCTAAAAACAGGAGCTGCCCGAATGAATCCACGCCTTCCATCCTTCTTCAAGCGCGCATTGCTGGCCACCGCATTGCTCGGCACCGGGCAGGCGTTTGCCGCCGACTCGGTGGGTCTGGTGGTTTACAACGCGCAGCATGAAACGCTGACCAAGGCCTGGGTGGCCGGGTTCACCGAAGAAACCGGGATCCCGGTGACCATTCGCAATGGCGATGACACCGAAATGGGCAACCAGCTCGTGCAGGAAGGCGCCGCCTCGCCGGCAGACGTATTCCTCACTGAGAACTCCCCGGCGATGGTGCTGGTGGACAATGCCAAACTGTTCGCCCCACTGGCGCCCGCGACCCTTGAGCAAGTCGATTCCGCCTACCGTCCGGCCCACGGCAATTGGGTCGGCATCGCTGCCCGTTCCACCGTGTTTGTCTACAACCCGAACAAGCTGACTGAAAAAGACCTGCCCAAATCCCTGCTAGACCTTGCCACCCCGGCATGGAAAGGCCGCTGGGCCGCCTCCCCGGCTGGCGCGGATTTCCAGGCAATTGTCGCCGCCGTCCTGCAACAGAAAGGCGAAGCCGCCACGCTGGAATGGCTCAAGGGCATGAAGACCAATGCAACCATCTATCGCGGCAACAGCGCGGTGCTCAAAGCGGTGAACGCCGGGCAGATCGACAGCGGTGTGATCTATCACTATTACAGCTTCGTTGATCAGTCGAAGACCGGCGAAAACAGCAAAAACACCAAGCTGTACTACTTCAAACATCAGGATCCGGGCGCGTTCGTCAGCACCTCCGGCGCTGGCGTCCTGGCATCGAGCAAGCATCCGGAGCAGGCGCAGGCGTTCGTCAAATACATCACCAGCAAGGAAGGTCAGGAAGTTCTCGAAACCGGCACCTCCTTCGAATACGCCGTGGGCAAAGACGCGCCGTCCAATCCGAAGCTGACCCCGCTGAAAACCCTCGATGCGCCGAAAGTCGATGCTTCGACCCTCGACAGCAAAAAAGCCGTCGAGCTGATGACCCAGGCCGGATTGCTCTAAGTGATGCCCGAAACCTTGCCTGCACCGGCCGTTGCGACGGCCCCCGCCAGCCTCCTCCACCCTGCCCGCAGGCTTGGCGGGCGCGGCGGCTCGTGGGTGGTGACCTCGGCGGTGCTGGTGTCATTGTTGTCACTGCTGCCGATTGCGTTCGTGATCGGCGTGTCGTGGTACACCGGTTGGGCAACCATCGAAGCCATGATATTTCGCCCGCGGGTCGGCGAATTGCTGATCAACACCGTGCTGCTGGTGCTGATCACCCTGCCATTGTGCATCGTGCTCGGGACAACCCTGGCCTGGCTGACCGAACGCAGCAACCTGCCCGGCCGACGCTTGTGGTCAGTGCTGGCGGTCGCACCGTTGGCCGTGCCGGCGTTCGTCCACAGTTACGCGTGGGTCAGCCTGATTCCATCGATCCACGGTCTGCCCGCCGGCGTGCTGGTGTCGGTGATCGCGTATTTCCCGTTTCTGTATTTGCCGATTGCCGCGACCTTGCGTCGTCTCGATCCGGCGATTGAAGACGTTGCGCAATCCTTGGGACTCAAGCCTTGGGCGGTGTTCTTTCGGGTGGTGTTGCCGCAATTGCGCCTGGCAATCTGCGGTGGAGCCTTGTTGGTCGGTCTGCATTTGCTGGCCGAGTACGGCTTGTACGCGATGATCCGTTTCGACACCTTCACCACGGCGATCTTCGATCAGTTCAAATCGACCTTCAACGGCCCGGCCGCCAACATGCTCGCCGGGGTTCTGGCGCTGTGCTGTCTGGCGATGCTCACGGCTGAATCCGCCGCCCGTGGCCAGGCGCGGTATGCGCGAGTCGGGTCCGGCAGCGCCCGGGATCAGCGCAGCGTACAACTGGGGCGCGGCGCGACATCTTTGGCGTTACTCCTGCAAACGCTGACCTGCCTGCTGGCGCTCGGTGTGCCGTTGCTGACACTGGGCCGCTGGCTGGTGGCCGGTGGTGTGCAGGTCTGGCAAGGCGACGAGTTAATGCCGGCCCTGCTGCAGACGTTGTCGTATGGCGTGGCCGGCGCGTTGTTGACCAGCGTCGCGGCGATTCCCATTGCATGGCTGTCAATCCGCTCTCCGGGCAAACTGCAGCGCTTGCTGGAAGGCTGCAATTACATCACCAGTTCGCTACCCGGCATTGTCGTTGCGTTGGCGTTGGTCACCGTGACCATTCATTTCGCCCGGCCGATCTACCAGACCACCATCACCGTGCTCTTGGCCTATCTGCTGATGTTCCTGCCGCGGGCGCTGGTCAGTCTGCGCGCCGGTTTCGCACAGGCCCCGGTCGAACTGGAAAACATCGCGCAAAGCCTTGGCCGCTCGCCGTTGCGCGCATTGTGGCTGATCACCGTGCGCCTGGCGGCTCCCGGCGCGGCGGCAGGGGCGGCCCTGGTATTTCTGGCAATCACCAATGAACTGACCGCGACCCTGCTGCTCGCGCCCAACGGCACGCGCACCCTCGCCACTGGCTTCTGGGCGATGACCAGCGAAATCGATTACGCCGCCGCAGCGCCCTACGCGCTCTTGATGATCCTGCTTTCCCTGCCGCTGACGGCCATTCTCTATCACCAATCCAGGCGTACCGCTGGCCGATGAACGCTCTCGAACTGCTCAACCTCAGTAAAACCTTCGGCGCACAAAAGGCGCTCGATGACGTCAGCCTCAACGTGCCGACCGGCAGCCGCACGGTGATCGTCGGCCCCTCCGGTTCCGGCAAGACCACGCTGTTGCGGATGATCGCCGGGTTCGAGTTTCCCGACAGCGGCAGCCTCACGCTCAACGGCCAGACGCTGGTCGACCGCAGTCACGCGGTGCCGGCCTATCAACGGCAGATCGGCTACGTCCCGCAGGACGGCGCGTTGTTCCCGCACATGACGGTGGCGGCGAATATCGGTTTCGGCCTGGCCCTGACCGGCGCCGCGCGCCAGCAACGCATTCTGCAATTGATGGACAGCGTCGCGCTGGACGCCAACATGGCCAACCGTTGGCCGCACGAATTGTCTGGTGGTCAGCAACAGCGCGTATCCCTGGCCCGGGCACTGGCGCAACAACCACGGCTGATGCTGCTCGACGAGCCGTTCTCTGCCCTCGACACCGGTTTGCGCAGTGCCATGCGCAAAATGGTCGCGCGCCTGCTCGAAGACGCCGGCGTCACCACCATTCTGGTGACCCACGATCAGAGCGAAGCGTTGTCGTTTGCCGATCAATTGGCGGTGATGCGCAACGGCCGGCTGGTGCAGTCCGGGCATCCGATGGATCTCTACCGCTTTCCGAATGATGAGCAGACTGCGCACTTTCTCGGCGAAGCGGTGGTGCTGCCCGCGCGGATCGAGGCAGGTTGGGCGCATTGCGATCTGGGTCTGGTGGCGGTGAACAGCAACGGTTTCAGCGGCGCCGCGCAGATCATGCTGCGCCCCGAACAATTGCAGATCGCCGAAGTCGCGTCTGACAGTCAAGGCTGCCACGCGCTGGTCACCGACCGCGATTTTGCCGGCAATACCTGCACCTTGACAGTCGAACTGAGCTCATCCGCGACTCAGGATCCGGCCCGTTCGATTCTAGTGCGCAGCTCGGGCATGCACGCGCCGCCCGCCGGCAGCGCGGTGCAACTGTCGGTGCTCGGTGCGGCGCATGTGTTTGGCCTGAACTGATCAGAGATCGAAGCGATCCACCGCCCGCCGCCGCTCGTTGTCATCGCGCACATCGTAGTTGGCGGTGGTCTGGATGTTGCTGTGGTGCGCGAGTTTCTGCGCGATCGACAGGTCGTGCTCCTCGATCACCCGGGTGATGAACGAGCGACGGAAATCGTGGGGCATGATCTTCACCCCGACCTGCGTCCCGCGCTGACGGGCGATGTAATAGATCGCGTGCTTGGTGATGCGCTCGCGGGTGATGTGGCTGCCACGGCGGATGCGGTTGAACAGGAAGGCATCGTCGCTCTCGCCTTCCTTGAGCTGTGAACGGCGCAGTTCGAGCCAGGCATTGAGCTTGCTGAACGCCCATGCCGGTGCGTATTTGATCAACTGCTTGTTGCCCTTGGCGGTGACGCACAGGCTGCGCTCGCTGAAGTCGACCTGATTCAGGTCCAGATCCACCGACTCCGACTTGCGCATGCCAGTGCCGTACAGCAACGCGATGATTGCCGCATCGCGCAGGCCCTGTGGGCGTGGGTCGGCGGCGCAGACTTCCATCAATTCGTGAATCAGCGTGCGCTTGAGATTGCGCCCCTGGGACAGCCGCGTGCCGGCGATGCCCTTGACCGAGCGCATTTTCAACAGATGTTCCTGGCTGATCAGGCTCATGCGCCAGGCTTCATTCATGACCCCGCGCACGGCATTCACATACAACGAAGAAGTGTTGGGTGCGTAGTTGTCTGCGCGCAATGCCGCCACCAGTGCGACAACATCTTCGGGTTGCAAGGCATGCCAGGGAATCTCTTCGACATTCATGTCTTCAAAACCCAGGCGATCGGCCGCATCTTGCAGCACGTAGCGCATAGTGAGCTGGCTGGAAGGCGCCAAACGCGCGAGGTACAGGCTCATCGGGTTGGGCTTTGGAACGACCGGGGTTGCAGCAACTAAATCAATCAAACGATAAACCTTGAGTAAAAAACGTACAGCACTACAACAACTAACAAATGCAATGTACTTGAAGTAAAGAAGGTACTAGGGCCGCACTGTCCGACAAAAAACTGCGATGGACGGTAGAAGCCTGAACAGCGGCTGTATAAGTGACAGATAAACGATTCGCCAACCGGTTTTTCATGTTCCTTTCACAAAAACCGGCATAACCTTAATTCCCATCGGTTCGGTAGTGGCTTTGCCCAACCTGCCGGGCAAATCGTGAAAAGTCAATCGATCCCGACGTCATGCTTTTTTTGCCAAGTTATTGATGCAGGAGTGCTTTTCTGCGTCTACGCTGAGGTTGGATCCAACGATTCCGTGAATTCATCCTTTATTTTTTTTGCAATGAGGTGCCCATGAGTCAGGCGTTTCTCCCCTTCTCTCGCCCGAGTATCGGCGATGAGGAAATTGCCGCCGTAGAGCAGGTGTTGCGCTCGGGCTGGATCACGACGGGGCCGAAAAACCAGGCACTCGAAGAGCAGTTTGCGCAGTATGTCGGTTGCAAGCACGCGGTAGCCTTGTCTTCGGCCACCGGCGGCATGCACATCACGCTGCTGGCCCTGGGCATCGGCCCGGGCGACGAAGTCATCACCCCGTCGCAGACCTGGGTCTCGACCGCCAACATGATCTCCCTGCTGGGCGCCAAACCGGTATTCGTCGATGTCGACCGCGACACGTTGATGACCGACGCTGCGCGCATCGAAGCGGCCATCACCCCGCGGACCAAGGCAATCATTCCGGTGCACTATGCCGGCGCAGCGTTCGATCTCGATCCGCTGTATGCCCTCGCCGACAAGCACGGCATCCCGGTCATCGAAGACGCCGCCCACGCTGCCGGAACCCGCTACAAGGGGCGTCACGTCGGCTCGCAAGGCACGGCGATCTTCTCGTTCCATGCGATCAAGAACATGACCTGTGCCGAAGGCGCGATGTTCGTCACCGACGACGAAGCCCTCGCCAGCCGTGTGCGCATGCTCAAATTCCACGGCCTGGGCGTCGACGCCTACGACCGTCTGACCGGTGGCCGCAAGCCGCAGGCGCAAGTGATGGAGCCGGGCTTCAAGTACAACCTCGCCGACGTCAACGCCGCGATTGCCCTGGTGCAACTGCAGCGTCTGGACGAAATCAACGCCCGTCGCACTGAACTGGCTACGAGCTATCTGCAGAAGTTCGAAGGCTTGCCAGTGCAACCGCTGGCCCTGCCCGACTACGCCCAGCAACACGCCTGGCACCTGTTCATCCTGCGCATCGACAGCGAGCGTTGCGGCATGGATCGCGAAGCTTTCATGAAAGCTTTGCAGGATCAGGGCATCGGTACCGGTATCCATTTCATTGCCACCCACCTGCACACCTGGTATCGCCAGCGTGACCCCGACCTCTACCTGCCCAACACCGAATGGAACTCGGCGCGGCTGTGCTCGATTCCGCTGTTCCCCGACATGACCGATCAAGACCTTGACCGTGTTGTCGGTGCCATCGCACAAATCATGGAAAAACGCCTGTGAAACCTTATCCAATCCGCAGTGTGTCGATCGTCATCCCGGTCTACAACGAGCAGGAAAGCCTGCCCGAGCTGCTGCGTCGTACCGAGGCGGCCTGCCGCCAGTTGCATCACGACTTCGAAATCGTGCTGGTCGACGACGGCAGCCGCGACGAATCGGCGAACATGCTCGAAGAAGCCGCCGGGCGTGAAAACAGCCCGTTCGTGGCGGTCATTCTCAACCGCAACTATGGTCAGCACGCCGCGATCATGGCCGGTTTCGAACAGTGCAAGGGCGACGTGGTCATCACCATCGACGCCGACCTGCAGAACCCGCCGGAAGAAATCCCACGGCTGGTGGCCGAAGCCGAAAAAGGTTACGACGTGGTCGGTACCGTGCGCGGCAATCGGCAGGACTCGGCGCTGCGCCGGTATCCGTCGAAGCTGATCAACCTTGCCGTGCAGCGCTCCACCGGCGTTGCCATGAGCGACTACGGCTGCATGCTGCGCGCCTACCGCCGCAACATCATCGACGCGATGCTCGCCTGCCGTGAGCGCAGCACGTTCATCCCGATCCTGGCCAACAGCTTCGCCCGTCATACCACCGAAATCGTCGTGGCCCACGCCGAGCGTGAACACGGCGACTCGAAATACAGCCCGATGCGCCTGATCAACCTGATGTTCGATCTGGTCACCTGCATGACCACCACCCCGCTGCGCTTGCTCAGCATCGTCGGCTTCGCCATGGCCGGTCTGGGTGTGCTGTTCGCCGTCGCACTGATCATTCTGCGTCTGGCGTTCGGTGCCGGCTGGGCGGGCGGCGGTACCTTCGTACTGTTCGCCGTACTGTTCGTGTTCACCGGTGGCCAGTTCATCGGCATGGGGCTGCTGGGTGAATACCTGGGCCGCATGTACAGCGATGTGCGCGCCCGTCCGCGTTTCTTCATCGAAAAGGTGTTGCGCAGCCAGCCGGCCGATCCGGCCCCTGCCGTCACCGTTGATGGTCTTTCTTCTACCGCTAATTCTTCCACTTCCGATCAGGTTCTCTCATGAGTGCAAAAACTGTTGTCTTCGCCTACCACGATATTGGCTGCGCCGGCATTGAAGCCCTGCTCAACAGCGGCTTTGACATTGCAGCAGTGTTCACTCACGCCGATGATCCGAAAGAAAACGCGTTCTATGCGTCGGTTGCACAACTGTGCGCGAACAAAGGCATTCCGGTACACGCGCCGGAAGACGCCAACCACCCACTGTGGATCGAGCGCATCGCCAAGCTGGACCCGGAGTACATTTTCTCCTTCTACTACCGCAACCTGCTGAGCGAGCCACTGCTGGCCCTGGCGAAAAAAGGCGCGTTCAACCTGCACGGTTCGCTGTTGCCACGTTATCGCGGTCGCGCTCCGGCAAACTGGGTGCTGGTCAACGGCGAAACCGAAACCGGCGTCACCCTGCACCGTATGGTCAAGCGCGCTGATGCTGGCGCGATCGTTGCCCAGCAACGCGTGGCCATCGAGCGCAGCGACACCGGTCTGACCCTGCACGCCAAATTGCGCACAGCCGCCAGCGACCTGCTGCGCGACACCCTGCCGAACATGCTGCAAGGCAAGATCACTGAAACCCCGCAAGACGAATCCAAAGCCACCGTGTTCGGTCGCCGCACCCCAGCGGACGGCAAACTGGTCTGGGCCAAACCGGCCGAAGAACTGTTCAACCTGGTGCGCGCCGTCACCCGACCTTACCCGGGCGCCTTCTGCGCCGTGGGCGAGCACAAACTGATCGTCTGGAGCGCTGAAGTCGTCAAGGGCAACGAAGGCCAGGCGCCAGGTCGCGTGATCAGCGTCGATCCGCTGCGCATTGCCTGCGGCCAAGACTCGCTGGTGATCAACGCCGGTCAGCGCAACGACAACGGTCTGTACCTCAGCGGCCCGCAACTGGCCAACGAACTGGGTCTGGTGGATGGCTCGTTGCTGCGCGGCGCCGAATCCGGTCGTGCGCCACGTCGTACTCGCGTACTGATCCTGGGCGTCAACGGTTTCATCGGTAACCACCTGTCCGAGCGCCTGCTGCGTGACGACCGCTACGAAGTCTACGGTCTGGACATCGGCTCCGACGCCATCGAGCGTCTGCGCAGCCACCCGAACTTCCACTTCGTCGAAGGCGACATCAGCATTCACTCCGAGTGGATCGAGTACCACATCAAGAAGTGCGACGTGGTCCTGCCGCTGGTGGCCATCGCCACCCCGATCGAATACACCCGCAACCCACTGCGCGTATTCGAGCTGGACTTCGAAGAAAACCTGAAACTGGTTCGCTACTGCGTCAAGTACAACAAGCGCGTGATCTTTCCGTCCACTTCGGAAGTCTATGGCATGTGCCAGGACAAGAACTTCGACGAAGACAGCTCGAACCTGATCGTCGGCCCGATCAACAAGCAGCGCTGGATCTACTCGGTCTCCAAGCAACTGCTGGACCGCGTGATCTGGGCTTACGGCGCCAAAGGCCTGAACTTCACCCTGTTCCGTCCGTTCAACTGGATGGGCCCGCGTCTGGACCGTCTGGATTCGGCGCGTATCGGCAGCTCCCGCGCCATCACCCAGCTGATTCTGAACCTGGTGGAAGGCACGCCGATCCGTCTGTTCGACGGTGGCGAGCAGAAGCGTTGCTTCACCGACATCGCTGACGGCGTCGAGGCGCTGGCGCGGATCATCGACAACGACAACGATGTCTGCAACGGCCAGATCATCAACATCGGCAACCCGGACAACGAAGCCAGCATCCGTCAGTTGGGCGAAGAGCTGCTGCGTCAGTTCGAAGCGCACCCGCTGCGTCACAACTTCCCTCCGTTCGCCGGTTTCCGCGACGTGGAAAGCAAGGCGTTCTACGGTGCCGGTTACCAGGACGTGGAACACCGCAAGCCAAGCATCGCCAACGCCAAGCGCCTGCTGAACTGGGAGCCGACCGTGGAAATGCGCGAGACCATCGGCAACACCCTGGACTTCTTCCTGCGTGAAGCCATGCTCGAAATCGCGGACAAGAAGTAATGCAGGCAGGTCTTCGTATCGATGTCGACACCTACCGTGGCACCCGTGAAGGTGTGCCGCGGCTGCTGGAGATGCTCGACGAGGCGCAGGTCAAGGCAACGTTTTTCTTCAGTGTCGGCCCAGACAACATGGGTCGACATCTGTGGCGCCTGATCCGCCCGCAGTTCCTCTGGAAAATGCTGCGCTCCAACGCTGCCGGCCTCTACGGCTGGGACATTTTGCTGGCCGGCACTGCCTGGCCCGGCAAACCGATTGGCCGTGATCTCGGGCACCTGATGCGTCAGGCCCGGGACGCCGGTCACGAAGTCGGCCTGCACGCCTGGGATCACCATGGCTGGCAGGCCAACGCCGGGCGTTGGAGCGATGCCCAACTGATCGAACAGATTCGTCAGGGCGTCGACACGTTGAGCGACATCCTCGGAGAAAAGATCCAGTGTTCGGCCGCCGCCGGTTGGCGTGCGGACGAGCGCGTGATCGAGGCCAAACAGACCTTCGGCTTTCGCTACAACAGCGATTGCCGCGGGCAGAGCCTGTTCCGTCCGCTGCTGGCGGACGGCACGCCGGGGACTCCGCAGATTCCGGTGGACCTGCCGACCTTCGACGAAGTCGTCGGCCCGCACGTGGCGGCGAAGGACTTCAACGCCTTCATCCTCGACCGGTTCCAGGCGCAAGCTCTCAACGTCTACACCATTCATGCCGAAGTAGAAGGGATTCTGATGGCTCAGGATTTTCGTCAATTGCTGGCCGATGCACGCCAGCGCAACATTGACTTCAAACCCTTGGGTGACTTGTTGCCCGAGTTCTTCAACACGTTGCCCGTAGGCCGCGTACAACGCGGTGCGCTCGAAGGCCGTGAAGGCTGGCTGGGAGTGCAAGGCGCATGACCAGACGCTGGGCACTGCCGCTGTTGATCGGCCTCTGTCTGCTGGCCTATCTGTTGCCGTTGCACACCCATGGCCTGTGGATCCCCGACGAAACCCGCTACGCACAGATCAGCCAGGACATGCTGCTCAGTGGCAACTGGGTATCGCCGCATTTCATGGGGCTGCGTTATTTCGAGAAACCGATTGCCGGCTACTGGATGATTGCCATCGGCCAGGAATTGTTCGGGCAGAACCTGTTCGGCGTGCGCTTCGCGTCGGCCCTCAGCACCGTTTTGAGTGTGCTGCTGGCCTACCTGGTCGCGCGCAGGCTATGGAACGATCCGCGCAAGAGCTTCGTCTGCGCCCTGCTCTACATGAGCTTCACGGTCGTCGCCGGCCAGGCCGGATACGCCAACCTTGATCCGCAATTCACCTTCTGGGTCAACCTGAGCCTGGTGGCGCTGTGGTTTGCGCTCGACGGCCGCAGCACCGGGCAACGTCTGGGCGCCTGGGCGGTGTTGGGGCTGGCCTGCGGCATGGGTTTCATGACCAAGGGCTTTCTCGCTTGGTTGTTGCCGGTATTGATCGCATTGCCGTGGATGCTTTGGCAGAAACGCTGGCGTGAACTGCTGGTGTTCGGTCCGGTGGCGATTGCCATCGCGATCATCGTCAGCTTGCCGTGGGCACTGGCGGTGCACGCGCAGGAGCCGGATTACTGGCGGTTCTTCTTTTGGCACGAACACATACGCCGCTTTGCCGGTGACGATGCGCAGCACGATGCACCGTGGTGGTTTTACCTGCCGCTGCTGGTGGCGTTCAGCCTGCCGTGGGTCGGTCTGTTGCCGACCGCGTTCAAGCAAGCCTGGCAAACCCGTGCCCAGCCGAAAATGGTCTTCCTGCTGTTGTGGCTGTGGCTGCCGCTGGGCTTTTTCAGCCTGAGCAACGGCAAGCTGCCGACCTACATCCTGCCGTGCCTGCTGCCATTGGCACTGCTGCTGGGCAATGCGCTGGCTGATCGCCTGCGTCTTGAACAAGGTCGGGCGCTGGGGATCAACGGTCTGCTGAACCTGCTGCTGGGTGTGGTCACGCTGATCGCACTGGTTTATCTGCAACTGAACAAACCGGTGTACGACCATGAACTGCACAGCATGGTGCTGGTGTTCATCGCCCTGATCGGCTGGATCATCGCCAACCTCGCTCAAGCGTTCCTGCCGCTGCAATGCTGGGCGGCGCCGGCGCTGGGCAGTCTGTTGCTGGCCGGGATCCTGCCTGCGGCATTGCCCAAGTCGGTGGTGGCCAACAAGACCCCGGATCAGTTCGTCCGTCATCACGTCACTGAACTGTCCGGCGCTACGCATCTGCTGAGCAACGATCTGGGCGCGGCGGCGGCACTGGCCTGGCGCATGAAACAACCGGAGGTCGCACTGTACAACACGGTCGGCGAACTCAAGTACGGTCTGTCCTACCCGGAAGGCGCCGAGCGCCGACTCACCAAGGACAACGTTCAACAATGGGTACGCGAAGCGCGCCGCAGCGGATCGGTCGGTGTGCTGATGCGCGTCAAGGGCCAGGACGAGCTCGAAGAGCTGGACCTGCTGCCCAAGGACGGTACCCGTTACGAATCGGGCAATCTGGTGATCATGGTGCTGCCCAAGGATCCGTCATGAGCTGGTTGCTGTTACTGACGGCGTGTCTGCTGACGTGCCTGGGGCAAGTCGCGCAGAAATTCGCCGTGGAGAGCTGGCGCGGCGTTGATTCGTCCTGGGCCGACAAACTGCGTTCGCCATGGTTGTGGCTGGCGCTGGTTTCTCTCGGCAGCGGGCTGCTGGTGTGGCTGCTGGTGTTGCAACGTCTTGAAGTGGGCATCGCTTACCCGATGCTCAGCCTCAACTTCGTGCTGATCACCCTGATTGCCCGCTTCGTCTTTCGCGAGCCCATCGACCGCCAGCATTGGCTGGGCGTGGCGCTGGTGATCGGCGGCGTGGTTTTGCTGGGGCAACAGTCATGAACAAGGCACGTGGTATCGGTTTCGCCCTCGCCAGCGTGGGGTTGGTCAGCAGTGCCCAACTGGGCATGCGCTGGAGCATGACGCGCCTGCCGCAACCGGAACAATGGCTGACGGCGCTGAGCGCCGGCAGTGTCGATCTGTCGGCACTGGCGGTGGTGCTGGTGGCAATTTTCGCCTACGCCCTGTCGATGCTCTGCTGGCTCGCGGCATTGCGCGATCTGCCGCTGGGCCGGGCTTATTCACTATTGAGCATCAGCTACGCGCTGGTGTACCTGCTGGCGGCCAGTCTGCCGCTGTTCAACGAATCGTTCAGTTTCACTAAATCGCTGGGCGTGGCACTGGTCATGCTCGGGGTCATCACTATTAACACTCGTCCGTCTCGTGCGCCCGAATTCAGGAGTGCTCCATGAAAATCACAGTATTTGGTAGCGGTTATGTTGGCCTGGTGCAGGCCGCCGTGTTGGCCGAAGTCGGTCACGACGTCGTGTGCATGGACATCGATCAGAAGAAAGTCGAACTGCTGCGCCAGGGTCACGTCAGTATCTTTGAACCGGGCCTGTCGAGCCTGGTACGCGAAGGCCTGGACTCCAGCCGCCTGCATTTCACCTCCGATGAAAAACTCGCCGTACAACACGGTCGCGTCGCGTTCATCGCCGTGGGTACACCGTCCAGTGAAGACGGCTCGGCCGATCTGAAATACGTGCTGTCGGTGGGTGACGCCGTGGCGCGCCACCGTGAGCAGCCGCTGATCCTGGTGGAGAAATCCACCGTGCCGGTCGGCACCGGCGACACCCTGCGTGCACACATTCAAGCCGCGCTGGACAAGGCCGGTCGTGAGCTGCAGTTCGATATCGTGTCCAACCCGGAATTTCTCAAGGAAGGTTCGGCGGTGTCCGACTGCCGTCGTCCGGACCGCATCGTCATCGGCTGCGAAGGTGACGAAGTGCGCGACGTGATGCGCGACCTGTACTCGCCGTTCAACCGCAACCACGACCGCATCATGTTCATGGACCTGCGCAGCGCCGAGCTGACCAAATACGCCGCCAACTGCATGCTGGCGACCAAGATCAGCTTCATCAACCAGATCGCCGAACTGGCCGAACACCTGGGCGCCGACATCGAGTCGGTCCGTCAGGGCATCGGTGCCGACACGCGCATCGGTTACCACTTCATCTACCCGGGCTGCGGTTACGGCGGTTCGTGCTTCCCGAAAGACATGCGCGCGCTGATCCACAGTGCCGAACAGGCGCATTGCTCCAGCGATCTGCTGCAAGCGGTCGAGGCGATCAACGAGCGGCAGAAGCACAAGCTGTTCGACCGCATCAACGCGTTCTACAAGGGTGATCTGCGCGGCAAGACCTTCGCCCTGTGGGGCCTGGCGTTCAAGCCGAACACCGACGACATGCGCGACGCACCGAGCCGTGTCCTGCTCGATTCGCTGTTCGCCGCTGGCGCCAGCGTTCGTGCGTTCGACCCGGAAGCGATGCAGGAAACCCAGCATCTGTATCCGAACGAAGAAAAACTGATGCTGATGGGCACTCCGGAATCGGTGCTGTCGGGTTCCGATGCGCTGATCATCTGCACCGAATGGCAGCAGTTCAAGGCGCCGGATTTCGACCTGATCGAGCAGCGACTGAAAGCCCCGGTGATCTTCGACGGCCGCAACCTGTACGACGCCGAGCGTCTGGCGCGCAACGGCTTCAAGTACTTCCCGATCGGCCGTGGTGATTCGCGCAAACTGCCGATCCCGCTGCAACAGTGGCCTAACAAAGCGGACGTCGCTTGATCACGTTGTCGCCTGTCATCCGCCGGCAGTCCCTGATCGCAGGGCTGCTGGCGCTGTTGCTGTTCATAGCCGGGGTTTACGGACAGGCTCCCATTGGCTTCGATTCACGGTTCGTACTGTTTGCCCAGGAAATGCTGAGACACGGGCCGACCGTATTCCCGACCACTTACGGTCAACCTTACGCCGACTATTCAGCGCTCTCGACACTGTTCATCTGGCTGTTGTCATTGCCCTTCGGCGCGATCAACACCCTGACGGCATGGCTGCCGAGCGCCATTGCCGGCGGCGTGATCGTGACGTTGATGTATCGCTTGCTGGCGGTGCATTCGCAGCGTTGGGCCTTGATCAGCATTGCGCTGTTGATGCTCACCAGCACCTTCGTCACCGAAGTGCGCGCCGTGTCGCAAGACCTGATGCTCGCCGCCGTGGCGCTGTCGGTGTTTTACCTGGGCTACGCGCACGACCATTTCGGCTCGCGCCGTCGCTGGCCGCTGATCTTTATCCTGTTGTTGCTGGGCTTCGGCATTCGCGGGCCCATCGGCCTGGTGGTGCCGACCGGCATGCTCTGCAGTTACTACTTGCTCAACCGCGAGTGGAAACGGCTTTTCGTGTTCGGTGTGCTGGCGTCGATCCTACTCGCTGCATGCGTCGGCCTGCTGTTGTGGCTGGCTAAACTCAGCGGTGGCGAGGCATTCCTGCAAGACGTGATTCGTATGCAGTTCATGGGGCGCATGGACGGCAGCGAAGGCGTCAGCGGTTCGCTGTATTACTTCACCAGCTCCATGGGCAATTACGCACTGGCGTATCCGCTGGCGATACTGGCGTTGGCCGCGACCTGGCTGAGCAAGCCGCATCAGCGCGGGCCGGCCTTGCGTCTGGTGCAATACTGCGCGGCCGCCGGGCTGATCGTCATGGTCGGTCTGTCGATTCCACAGGCGAAGAAGGCGCGTTACCTGCTGCCGATGTTGCCGATGGCGGCGATCATCGCGGCGTACCCGTTCCAGGTTGTGCACGGTCGGGTGTTCCGCGTATTGCGTGGGGTAATTCAAGGAATCTGGCTGGTGACGCCGGGGCTGTTGATGGTGGCCCTGCTGGTTGCCAAGCGCCGCTTTCCCGAGCAGCTCGACGGCATCACCCTGGTGCTGATCGTGCTCGGCGTTCTGCAATTGCTCGCGTTGTCGCGTCTGATGATCCCGCGCTGGCGTGCCGAAGTGCTGGCGCTGTGTTCGGTATTGGCGTTGTGGACGGTGTATGCCGCGGTGTTCGAACCGGTAGAGCGACGTCTGTACGACACGCAGGCGTTCAGTCGCGCCGCCTTCGCGCAGGTGCAGCAGAACCCGGCACCGCTGGTGCTGCACGGCATGGGCAAAGACGCCAAGGCGATCAAGTTCATGGTCAACGTCGAGCAGGATCTGCAACCGCAGTTCACCGAAACAGTCCAGCAACTCGAAGCCCTCAAGGGCCCGGCCTGGCTGATGATGGACAGCAAGGACCTGCAATCGCTACAGGGCACCCCGCTGGCCGGCTTGCAACCCGTGCTGACGGGGCGTTTCGACAAGAACGATTACGTGCTGTTGTATCTGAAGCCCTTGTAGGAACTGATTGAGGCTGCGATCTTTTGCGCTTTCAGGAAAAAGATCGCAGCCTGCGGCAGCTCCTACAGGGATTTTTACCATGAGTTTTGTTGTACGCCGGGCGCGGCAGAATGATGCCGCCGCCCTCCCCGCCATCGAACGCTCGGCCGCCGAGCTGTTTCGCACAGATCCGACCCTCGCCTGGCTTGCCGATACCGACGTGGCAAGCGCCGCGCAACACCGCCAAGCCATCGACAATGCCCACGTCTGGGTCGCCGAAACCACCTCGGCGCAACTCGCAGGTTTTATCCGCGCGCTGGATTTCGACAACTTGCTGCACATTGAAGAACTGTCGGTCAGCCTCGCGTTTCAGGGACAAGGCGTGGGTCGTCAACTGCTGCTGGCCGCGATTGAACATGCCCGCTGCGAGCAAATGCGCGCGGTGACCCTGACCACGTTTCGCGACGTGCCGTGGAATGCGCCGTTTTATCAGCGGATGGGGTTTGTGGAAGTCGCACCCGGTGAGCACGAAGCGCATTTGCTCGATGCTCTGCAGAAAGAAATCGAGCATGGCTTTGCCGCCGAGCGACGCTGCGCCATGCACCTGCCCCTCTATTGATAACACCGCCGCTCCCACAAGGGGATTTACGCTGTGTCAGGTTGACCGCTGAGCGGGACCCGGTGAGGATGGCAAGGCTCACCCGCGCATTCTGAAATAAGGACATTGATCTCTTCGTGGCCACCTACTCCCGCCTGATCCGCCGACTGATGATCACCTCGCTGAGTATCGTCATCAGCCGTGCCCTGATCAGTCCGCTGCTGACCTTGTTTCTCAGCAACAAACTGGGCCTTAACCCGCAGGACGTCGGTCTGCTGTTGGGCATCGCCGTGTTCAGTGCCACGCTGTTGTCGCTGTACGGCGGCTACATCATCGATCGCCTCGACAAGCGTCAGCTGTTGATCCTGACCATGCTTTCCAGCGGTGTCGGCCTGATGCTACTGACCTTCGCGCAGAATCTGTACCTGGTCACGCTGGTGCTGATCATCAGTGAAACGGCGTCGGCGTTGTTCCTGATCTGCTCCAAAGCGATGCTCAGTGAAAACCTGCCGGTCGGCCAGCGGGTCAAGGCGTTTTCGTTGAACTACACGCTGACCAACATCGGCTACGCCGTCGGCCCGATGATCGGCGTGGTGATTGCCGGCGTTCAGCCTTCAGCGCCGTTTATTGTCGCGGGGCTGATTGCTGCCGGCAGCGTTTTCCTGCTTATGGGTGTGTCTCGCGAGGCCAGTCCGCTGTCGCAGGTCAGCCAACCGCAGAGTTTCCTGAACACCCTGATCATCCTGAAAAACGACCGCACGATGATCCTGTTCACCTTTGGTTGCCTGCTCAGCACGCTGGTTCACGGTCGCTTCACCTTGTACCTGTCGCAGTACCTGCTGGTGACCCACACGCAGGATCAGACACTCGACACCATGGCCGCCCTGCTCGCCTGCAACGCGATCACGGTGATCCTGCTGCAGTACCAGATCGGGCGATTCCTCAAACGTGAGCACCTGCGCTACTGGATTGCCGGCGGCACCGCGTTGTTCATCGTCGGTCTGATCGGCTTCAGCCTGGCCGACAGTCTGGTCGGCTGGTGCGTGGCGATGTTCATCTTCACCCTCGGCGAGATGATCATTTACCCGGCGGATTTCCTCTTCGTCGACACCCTGGCCCCGGAAGAACTGCGCGGCAGTTACTACGGTGCGCAGAACCTCGCGGCGTTAGGCGGCGCGCTGAGTCCAATGATGTGCGGGTTCCTGTTGATGCACACGCCGGCGCCGAGCATGTTCTACGCCTTGAGCGCCCTGGCGGCGCTGGGTGGGTATCTGTGTTTTGTCAGTGGGCGCCGTGTGGCGACAATTCAAAAATAATGCACTGAAGCAGCATTTATATGAATTTGTCAGCATCGACTTTGCACGGCACACTGTACGCGTTCCTCCCCCAATAGTTGGAACGCTTCGAGGACTTTCCGAAACGGACAAGTCCTTTTTTTTGCCCCGAATTTACCGCAAGGACCCGATGTACATGCTCGCTCGCTGGTTGCCCGCCGCCATCAACACTCGCCCCACCGAATGGAGCCGCGCCGCGATCGGCATGGCGCTGGGCACCTTGTTCAGCGTCTGGGCATGCAGTCAGGTGTTCGGCATTGAGGTCGCGTATCACCTGATCGGGCCGTTGGGCGCCTCAGCGGTGTTGCTGTTTGCCGTCTCTTCGGGCGCCCTCGCTCAACCGTGGTCGATCATCGGCGGCTACCTGTGCGCCAGCGTTGTCGCGCTGCTGGTCGCCCACGTCCTCGGTCGCACCTTGGGCAGCGCCTGTCTGGCGGCGGGCATCGCGTTGATTCTGATGTGCTGGCTGCGTTGCCTGCACCCACCGGCCGGTGCGCTCGCGCTGACGCTGGTGCTGGCCGATCCCGCCACCATCGCCATGGACTGGAAAGCCATGGAATCGGTGATGCTCGCCGCTGCGTGCATGCTGCTCAGCGCGCTGGCCTACAACAACCTGACCCGCATCCGCTACCCGAAGCGCCCGGCCGAGCCTGCGCCGCTGCTGGCTCCCGTCGACAGCCAGTCAATTACCGCCGAAGATTTGAAACGGGCACTGGCCGACATGGAAGCCTTTATCGACGTCACCCCCGAAGACCTCGAACAATTGATCCACGCCAGCGAGCTGCACGCCAAACGCCGCAGCATCGGTGAAGTCTTCTCCTGACACCCCACACTCCCTGTAGGAGCTGTCGAGTGCAACGAGGCTGCGATCTTTCAAGATCAAAAGATCGCAGCCTTCGGCAGCTCCTACACCAGCAGATGTCGATTCTTCCCTAAGGCAAAAACGCAAACTCCCCCTGCACATATCCCCGTTGTACACGGCAAATTTGCACTGTTACGATCGGTCAACGCTCGCGCGCGAGCTTCTCGAATAAAGACAATAAAAGCAGGGAGTTAGTGATGACTGCTCAGGCTTCATCCCCGCGGACGCCGTCCATGGATGCCACACGAAACGAAGTGCTGGCCGAGGTTCGCAATCACATCGGTCACCTGACCCTCAACCGCCCCGCCGGTCTCAACGCCATCACCCTCGACATGGTTCGTCAGTTGCAGCAGCAACTCGATGCCTGGGCCACTGACACCGACGTGCGTGCCGTTGTTTTGCGCGGTGCCGGTGACAAGGCTTTCTGTGCCGGTGGCGATATCCGTTCGCTGTACGACAGCTTCAAAAGCGGCGACACATTGCACGAAGATTTCTTCGTCGAGGAATACGCCCTCGACCTGACCATTCATCATTACCGCAAACCGGTGCTGGCCTTGATGGACGGTTTCGTCCTGGGCGGCGGCATGGGCCTGGTGCAAGGTGCGGATCTGCGGGTGGTCACCGAAAAGAGTCGTCTGGCGATGCCGGAAGTGGCGATCGGTTATTTCCCCGATGTCGGCGGCAGTTATTTCCTCTCGCGGATTCCCGGTGAACTGGGGATCTATCTGGGCGTCAGCGGTGTGCAGATTCGTGCGGCCGATGCGTTGTACTGCGGGCTGGCCGACTGGTTTGTCGACAGCAGCAAACTGGCGAGCCTCGACGAACAACTCGATCACCTGGAATGGCGCGATACGCCGCTCAAGGATCTGCAGAGCCTGCTCGCGAAAAATGGCGTGCAAACCCTGGCCGATGCACCGCTGGAGAAATTGCGCCCGGCCATCGACCATTTCTTCGCCCTGCCGGACGTGCCGAGCATTGTCGAGCAACTGCGCGCGGTCACCGTTGCCGACAGTCATGAGTGGGCAACCACTACCGCGGATCTGCTGGACAGCCGCTCGCCACTGGCGATGGCCGTGACCCTGGAGATGCTGCGTCGCGGCCGGCACCTGAGTCTGGAACACTGCTTCGCCCTCGAACTGCATCTGGATCGCCAGTGGTTCGAACGCGGCGACCTGATCGAGGGCGTGCGCGCCCTGCTGATCGACAAGGACAAGACACCTCGCTGGAACCCGCCGACCCTTGCTGCGCTGGACGCCGGGCATGTCGCGAGTTTCTTTCACGGTTTTACTGAGAGCGGGAGCTGAGCCATGCACGATCTCGAACTGACTGAAGAGCAAGTGATGATCCGCGACATGGCCCGGGACTTCGCCCGCGGCGAAATCGCGCCCCATGCGCAAGCCTGGGAAAAGGCCGGCTGGATCGACGACGCGCTGGTGGCGAAGATGGGCGAGCTCGGTTTGCTCGGCATGGTGGTGCCCGAGGAATGGGGCGGCACCTACGTCGATTACGTGGCCTATGCGCTGGCGGTGGAAGAAATTTCTGCCGGCGACGGTGCCACCGGTGCCTTCATGAGCATTCACAACTCGGTGGGCTGCGGCCCGGTCATGAACTACGGCAGCGAAGCGCAGAAACAGACCTGGCTGGCGGATCTCGCCAGTGGCCAGACGATTGGCTGCTTCTGCCTCACCGAACCGCAGGCCGGCTCCGAGGCGCACAACCTGCGCACCCGCGCCGAACTGCGTGACGGCCAGTGGGTGATCAACGGCGCCAAGCAATTCGTCAGCAATGGCAAACGGGCGAAACTGGCGATCGTGTTTGCGGTGACCGACCCGGATCTGGGCAAGAAAGGCATTTCTGCGTTCCTGGTGCCCACCGATACTGCGGGTTTCATCGTCGATCGCACCGAACACAAGATGGGCATCCGCGCTTCCGACACCTGTGCGGTGACGTTGAACAACTGCAGCATTCCCGAAGCCAATCTCCTCGGCGAACGTGGCAAGGGCCTGGCGATTGCCTTGTCCAACCTCGAAGGCGGACGCATCGGCATCGCTGCGCAGGCCTTGGGCATCGCCCGGGCGGCATTCGAAGCGGCGCTGGTGTATTCCCGCGATCGTATCCAGTTCGGCAAGCCGATCAACGAACACCAGAGCATCGCCAACCTGCTGGCCGACATGCACATGCAAATCAACGCGGCGCGACTGATGATCCTGCACGCGGCGCGCCTGCGCACAGCGGGCAAGCCGTGCCTGTCGGAGGCTTCACAGGCCAAACTGTTCGCGTCGGAGATGGCCGAGAAAGTCTGCTCCTCGGCGATTCAGATTCATGGCGGGTATGGGTATCTGGAGGATTATCCGGTCGAGAAGTACTACCGCGATGCGCGGATTACCCAGATCTATGAAGGCTCGAGCGAGATTCAGCGGATGGTGATTGCTCGGGAATTGAAGAACTACCCGCTGTAAAAGCAAAAGATCGCAGCCTTCGGCAGCTCCTACAGGAAACCGGTGTAGGAGCTGCCGAAGGCTGCGATCTTTTGATATTGCCTCAAAAGCTTCGCGAGCAAGCTCGCTCCCACACTGGATCTGTGTCGTACACAAATCCAGTGTGGGAGCGAGCTTGCTCGCGAAGACGTCAGCCAAGACGATGCATTACTTACCTGTAAACTCCGGCGCACGTTTCGCGACAAACGCCGCCATCCCTTCTTTCTGATCCTGGGTGGCAAACGCCGCATGGAACACCCGACGCTCGAAGCGCACGCCTTCAGTCAGGTTGACCTCAAAGGCGCGGTTGACGCTTTCCTTGACCATCATCGCAATCGGCAGCGATTTGCTGGCGATCACCGCGGCGACTTTCAGCGCCTCGTCGAGCAATTCATCACTCGGCACGATCCGCGCAACGATGCCGCAACGTTCAGCTTCCACCGCATCGATCATCCGCCCGCTGAGGCACATTTCCATGGCCTTGGCCTTGCCCACGGCGCGGGTCAGGCGCTGGGTGCCGCCCATGCCCGGGAGCACGCCGAGGTTGATTTCCGGTTGGCCGAATTTGGCGTTGTCGCCGGCGAGGATGAAGTCGCACATCAGCGCCAGTTCGCAGCCGCCACCGAGGGCGAAGCCGTTGACCGCAGCGATGATCGGCTTGCGTCGGTTGGCCACGCGGTCGCTATCGCTGAACAGGTCGTCCATGTAGATCTGCGGATAGGTGAGTTCGGCCATTTCCTTGATGTCGGCGCCGGCGGCGAAAGCTTTCTTCGAACCGGTGATGACGATGCAACCGATGTTCGCGTCGGCTTCCAGGCCGTCGAGGGCGTGGTTCACTTCACTGACCAGTTGCGCGTTCAGGGCGTTCAGCGCCTGTGGTCGGTTCAGCGTGATCAAGCCGACGCGGCCGTGGTTTTCCAGCAGAATCGTTTCGTAAGTCATGGGCAAGATTCCTTGTCAGAGATTGCGCGAAATAACCATGCGCTGAATGTCGCTGGTGCCTTCGTAGATCTGGCAGACGCGCACGTCGCGGTAGATGCGTTCCAGCGGGAAGTCGTTGAGGTAACCGTAACCGCCCAGCGTCTGCAACGCCATCGAGCAGACCTTCTCGGCCATTTCCGAGGCGAACAGTTTGGCCATCGAAGCCTCGACCAGCGCCGGCTGACCGCTGTCACGCAGGGCGGCGGCGTAATGCACCATTTGCCGGGCAACGGCGATCTGCGTGGCCATGTCGGCGAGACGGAAGGCTACGGCCTGGTGCTCGATGATCGGTTTGCCGAAAGTGTCGCGCTCACGGGCGTAATCGCGGGCCGCTTCGAACGCGGCACGGGCCATGCCCACCGATTGCGAAGCGATGCCGACGCGTCCGCCTTCGAGGTTGGCCAAGGCAATCTTGTAGCCTTCACCCTCCTCACCCAAGCGGTTGGCGACCGGCACTTTCACGTCTTCAAACAGAATCTGGCAGGTGTCCGAGGCATGCTGGCCGAGCTTGTCTTCGACCCGGGCGACTTTGTAGCCCGCTGAATCGGTGGGCACGATGAACGCCGTGATGCCGCGTTTGCCGGCACTCGGGTCAGTCACCGCAAACACGATCACGATCCCCGCATTCTGCCCAGAAGTGATGAACTGTTTGCAGCCGTTGAGCACGTAGTGATCGCCTTCGAGGCGCGCGCGGGTTTTCAGGCTGCTGGCGTCGGAGCCGGCCTGCGGTTCAGTCAGGGCGAATGCGCCGAGCATCGCGCCGCTGGCCAGCGGTTTGAGGAAGCGCTCGCGCTGATCGTCGTTGCCGAACTTGAGGATCGGCACGCAGCCCACCGAGTTGTGCACGCTCATGATGGTCGAGCAGGCGCCGTCGCCGGCGGCGATTTCTTCCAGGGCCATGGCGTAGGCCAGGTAGCCGGTATCACAACCGCCCCACTGCTCCGGCACCAGCATGCCGAAGAAGCCCAGCTCGGCCATCTCGCCGATGGCTTCCTTGGGGAAACGGTGCTCGCGATCCCACTCGGCGGCGAACGGTTTCAGTCGTTCCTCGGCGAACTGCCGAGCCATGTCGCGGATCTGGGATTGGTCTTCGTTGGGAATCATGGTGAATCCTTAAATTCAAGTCGACCCGCTTTCCCTTGTAGGAGTGAGCCTGCTCGCGATAGCGGTGGGTCATATAAATCAGTGTTGACTGACACGACGCCATCGCGAGCAGGCTCACTCCTACAAAGGGATTGCGTGAATCAATAAACGCATTCCACGGCCATCGCCGTGGCTTCGCCGCCGCCGATGCAAATCGCTGCGATCCCGCGTTTCAGGCCCTTCTGGCGCAGGGCCGAGAGCAAGGTCACCAGAATTCGCGCGCCCGAGGCACCGATCGGATGGCCCAGTGCGCAGGCGCCGCCATGCACGTTGAGCTTGTCGTGGGGGATTTCCAGATGGGTCATCGCCGCCATCGCCACCACGGCGAACGCTTCGTTGATCTCGAACAGATCGACCTCGTTCAGCGCCCAACCGGTCTTCTTCACCAGCTTCTTGATCGCGCCAATCGGTGCCACCGGGAACAGGCCCGGAGTGTCGGCAAACGCCGCGTGGCCGTGAATTACCGCCAGTGGTTTCAGACCGAGTTTCTGTGCCTGCGACTGGCGCATCAGCACCAGTGCCGCCGCACCGTCGGAGATCGAACTGGAGTTCGCCGCCGTCACCGTGCCGCCTTCGCGGAACGCCGGTTTCAGTGAGGCGACCTTGTCCAGTTTGGCTTTCGGCGGCTGCTCGTCGTTGCTGATCAGCAGCTGTTCTTTGCCGACGGTCACGGTCAGCGGGACGATCTCGGCCTTGAAGCTGCCGTCCTTGATCGCCTGCTGGGCGCGGGTGGTCGAGGCGATAGCAAAGGCATCCTGGGCTTCGCGGCTGAAGTCGTTGGTTTCGGCGCAGTCTTCGGCGAAGGTGCCCATGAGACGGCCCTTGTCGTAGGCGTCTTCGAGGCCGTCGAGGAACATCGAGTCGAGCACCCGGCCATGGCCCATGCGGTAACCGGCGCGTGCACGATCAAGCAAATATGGCGAGTTGGACATGCTTTCCATGCCGCCGGCGATCACCACGTCGGCGCTGCCGGCCAGCAGCATGTCGTGAGCAAGAATGGTGGTTTCCATGCCCGAGCCGCACATCTTGTTGACCGTGGTGCAACGGGTGGATTTATCCAGCCCGGCACCCAGAGCCGCCTGACGGGCCGGTGCCTGACCGAGGCCGGCGGGCAATACGCAACCGAACAGCACTTCGTCGACCGCATCGCTGGCGACGCCTGCGCGTTCAACCGCGGCCTTGATCGCGGCGGCGCCCAGTTGCGGCGCGGTGAGGCTTTTCAGCTCGCCCTGAAAACCGCCCATCGGGGTGCGGACGGCGCTGACGATGACAATTGGATCGTTGGAAAGGCTCATGACAAATCCTCCTTACTTGGCGGCCATGCGCAAGGCGCCGTCGAGACGGATCACCTCACCGTTGAGCATGCTGTTTTCGATGATATGCCGAACCAGCGCGGCGTACTCGGCGGGTTTCCCAAGACGCGGCGGGAACGGTACGCCGGCGGCCAGCGACTCGCGCACTTCCGGGGTCATGCCGGCCATCATCGGGGTTTCGAAAATGCCTGGAGCGATGGTCATCACGCGGATGCCGAAGCGCGCCAGTTCGCGGGCGGCCGGCAGGGTCAGGCTGGCGATTGCGCCTTTGGAGGCGGAATACGCGGCCTGGCCGATCTGCCCGTCGAACGCTGCGACCGATGCGGTGTTGATGATCACCCCGCGCTCGCCGTCAGCATTCGCCTCGCTCTCGGCGATGGCCGCTGCGGCCAGACGCAGCATGTTGAAGCTGCCGATCAGGTTGACGTTGATCACTTGGGCAAAACTGGCCAGAGCATGCGGGCCGTTCTTGCCGAGAATCTTCTCGCCCCGGACGATGCCGGCGCAGTTGACCAGACCGTTAAGGCTGCCAAAGGCTTTGAGCGTGGCCTGCACGGCGGCTTCGGCAGCGGCTTCATTGCTGATGTCGGCGACGACGCTTTGCGCGCCGAGGCGCTGGGCCTGCGCGGCTACCGCTTCGGCGTTCATGTCCACCAGCATCACTTTGGCGCCGGCGTTGACCAGCAACTCAGCGGTGGCGGCACCCAGGCCGGAGGCGCCGCCGGTGACGATAAAAACCTTGTTCTCGATCTGCATGACTGACTTCCTGATTCAAGCTGAAACGTTGTGCGCCGCGGCCTCTTGAGCCTTGGCGATTTCCTGGTTGCGCAAGATAAAGCGCTGCAATTTGCCGCTTGGGGTTTTCGGCAATTCGCTGACAAATTCGATTTCACGCGGGTACGAATGCGCGGCCAGACGTTTGCGCACGTGTTGCCGCAACTCCTCGGCCAGCGCCGGTTCGGCGCGGTATTGCGGGTTGAGCACGACGAAGGCTTTGACCAGCTCGGTGCGCTCCGGGTCAGGCTTGCCGACCACGGCCGCTTCGACCACCGCCGGGTGTTCGATCAGCGCGCTTTCGACGTCGAACGGGCCGACGCGGTAGCCCGAGGTGGTGATCACGTCATCACTGCGACCGACAAAGCTGATGCTGCCGTCCGGGTTCCACTCCACGGTGTCGCCGCTGAGGTAGTAATCGCCGACGAAGGCTTTGGTTGTCACGCCTTGGTAACCGCCGAACCAGCACATCGGCGACTGTGTACGGTCGATGGCGAGGATGCCCGGCTGGCCAACGCCGAGTTCGTTGTACTGCTCGTCGAGCACCACGATGCGATGCCCCGGCGAGGCGAAACCGGCGGCGCCAAGGTGGATCGGGTGCTCCAGCCCGTGGTGGTTGCACAGGACCATGCCCAGTTCGGTCTGGCCGTAATGATCGTGAATGACTACGCCGAGGTTGTCGGCGAACCAGCGGATCACTTCCGGGTTGAGCGGCTCGCCGGCGCTGCTGACGATGCGCAGCTTGCCCTTGATCGACTTGGCGAACTCGTTGCCACCGGCAATCAGCAAGCGGTACGCGGTCGGCGAGCCGGTGAGATTGGTGATGCCATATTTGTTGATCACCCGGCAGGTGCTTTCGAGGGTGAACGGGCCATCGTAAAAGGTGATCGGGTGCCCCATCGACAGAGGGCCGGTGACGCCGAAATAGATGCCGTAGGCCCAGCCCGGATCGGCGACGTTCCAGAACGAATCTTCAGGACGCAGATCCACCGCGTCGCGGGTGTAGCTCTGGAACGCGACGATGGCCTTGAGCGGCACCGACAGCGCTTTCGACGGACCGGTGGTGCCCGAGGTGAACATCAGCAGGAACGGCTCTTCACCCGTCAGCAGCACCGGCTCGCAGAGATTGGAATAGTTGGCCAGCTCGGCCCAGAAACTGAAATCGCCACGGACGATGCCCTGGCCCTTGGCGCCGCCGACGGTGACGATGGTCGGGCAATCGTTGACCTCAGCGAGTTTCGGCCGGTTGACCGCGTCGGTGACTACCACTTTGGCGCCGGAACTGTTCAGCCGATGTTCGATGGCCTTGGGGCCGAACGCGGTGAACAGTGGCTGATACACCGCGCCGATGCGCCAGGTGGCGAATACGGTGATGAGCAATTCGATGTTGCGTGGCAGCAGGCCGGCGACCTTGTCGCCCTTCTGCACGCCCTGGGCGAGAAGGAAATTGGCGAAACGCGCGGCTTTGTCTTGCAGCTCGCTGAAGGTGTACGTGGCACTCGCGCCGTCGCGGCCCTCCCAGAACAACGCAATGCGCCCCGGCAAGGCATGGCGGTCGCAACATTCGACGCAGGCGTTGAGCGCCTCCAGCGTGCCGCTAAGCGCAGCGTCCACGGTGTGCTGATAGTTGAACTGTTCGGTGGCAGACAAGTAATCGCGCATTGCCAGAATCCCTCTGTGTTTTTATTAGGCTGGGAACCGTAAACAACACAGGGATAGTCGCGCTGCGGCGCGGAGGCGGCAATGGTCAAAGCTGTCAATCTGGCTGATTGGTTTGGCCAAGATTCCAGAGATGTGCCGCCTGGACTGGCGCCTTCGGGAGCAAGCCCCCTCCCACAAGGGAATTGCATTGCAAAGGGAGGATCACTGTGAAAGCTGCAATCACAGAAGATTGCATTTCAAAGAATGCTCCACCTGTGAAAACCAGGAAGACTGCAATCACAGGAAGAATGCATTTCAAATGTGGGAGGGGGCTTGCTCCCGAAGAGGCCCGATCAGGCGACTGACAATCCGGATCAGACGGCTTCGTTAAGGATCAACGTGCGGTAATGCCCCGGATTCGACCCGGACCACTTGCGAAACGCCTTGTAGAACGAACTCGCATCGGCAAACCCCAGCCGCGTGGCGATTTCGACGAAGCTGATCGACGGTTCGGCCAGCCAGGTAATTGCCAGTTCCTTGCGCACGCTGTCCTTGAGCCCCTGATAGGTCTGCCCCTCCTCGGACAATCGCCGGCGCAGGGTCGAGGCGGACATGCACAGTTGTTGCGCCAGCGCCTCGGTCTCCGGCCACTGTTCGGCGGGCAATTGCCGCAGATCCTGCTTGATCCGGCTGGCAAGGCTTTCCGGGTCGCGGTACTTCACCAGAATGTTTGCCGGCGCATGGGCCAGAAAGCGTTTCAGCTCTTCGGCCGTACGCTTGATCGGCAGATCGAGACAATCAGCAGCAAAGATCATCCGCGTGCGCGGACGGTCGAAGCGCAGGTTTTCCGAGAACATCACCCGGTAGTCGTCGCAGAAATCCGGCTCGGCGCAGCGCAACTCGATCGCCAGAATCGGAATCCGCCGCCCCGCCAGCCAGCACGCCACGCCGTGGACGATCATCCAGTAAGTGAAATAGGTGAAGGCCCGGCGGGGTTCGGGGTCGTCTTCGAGCAGGACGATTTCCGCCAGACTTTGCTGATGCAGCAGTTGCGCCGGGATTTTTTCCAGCATCAGCGAGAGGAAGTTCAGCCCGCTGTTGAGCCCGGCGGCCAGCGTCGGTTGCGCCATGGCGCTGCGGCAAAGGAACTCAAGACTGCCGGACTTGAGCTTGCGCGGATCCATGCCGAAGAACTCGTCATCACCGCGCCGGGCCAGCAATCGCCAGAGTTTCGCGTATTGCGAGGCCGGCACCCGGCCCTGTTCGCTGTCCAGCAGGGCCGGAGCAATCCCGACCTTGTTCAAGACTTCATCCGTGGCCACGCCCGGGGCACAACTTTGCAGCAGCGCTTCACGCACCAGTTGAACGGCGATGGTGTCTTTTTCCGACATGGAGCGAGGCAGACCTTGTTGTTTTCGAGTGAGGGGCATCTTAACGCAGTCATCCGATTCACCGAAAACCCTGTAGGAGCTGCCGAAGGCTGCGATCTTTTGATCTTGTTTTTTAAAGTCAAAATCCAAAGTCAAAAGATCGCAGCCTTCGGCAGCTCCTACAGAGGTTCTGTGCGGGGCGAAAAAACATGCCGTTCAGCGAATGTTCAGGTAAATGTCAACCACCCCCATTTGGGAATGAGTGTCATTATGTTACAACTTAGCCACCTATCTAAAACTCGTGGTTGCCTGAATGCTCGTTCCCTTTCTGATCATGCTGCGCGAAGGCATCGAAGCCGCGCTGATCGTTGGCATCATCGCCAGCTACCTGCAACAAACCGGCCGTGGCCAGTGGATGCCTGCGGTGTGGATCGGCGTGTTTCTCGCTGCGGCCCTGGCGCTGCTGGTCGGCGGTGGCCTGGAACTGGTGAGCGCCGAATTCCCGCAGAAACAGCAGGAGTTGTTCGAAGGCATTGTCGGACTGGTCGCGGTGGGCATTCTCAGCTCGATGGTGTTCTGGATGCGCAAAGTCGCGCGTTCGATCAAGCATTCGCTGCAGGCCTCGCTCGATCACGCCCTGACCTCGTCAAAGCATCAAGTGATCGCGCTGATCGCCATGGTGTTCTTCGCCGTGGCTCGCGAAGGGCTGGAAACCGTGTTCTTCCTGCTCGCCGTATTTCAGCAGAGCGAAGGCCCGGGCGCGCCAATCGGTGCCCTGCTCGGCCTGGTGCTGGCGATCATTGTCGGCTTCCTGATCTACAGCGGCAGCATGCGCCTGAACCTGTCGGCGTTCTTCAAGTGGACCGGGTTGTTCATTCTGGTGGTCGCCGCCGGGATTCTTGCCAACTCGGTGCAGGCGCTGCATGAGGCCGGGGTGTGGAATCACCTGCAAACCGTGCTCTTCGACTTCAGCGCGACGCTACCGATGGATGGCCCGCTGGGTTCGGTGCTGGCCGGCATGTTCGGCTATCAGGATGCACCGACCGTCAGCACCCTCGGTGCCTATCTGATCTATCTGGTGGTGGCGCTGGTGATGTTCTTCTACCCCACCGCGCCGGTCAGCACTAAAGCCGCTGCCAAAACGACTTCCGCTTCCAGCCAATAAGGGCATCCATGTCAAAGCCTAATACTCCTCAGGCCTCCCCTCCCCGCGCCTTGCGCTGGGCGGTGGCCGGTTCGGTGGTCGTGATGATCGCCGCCGGTGGCTTGTTCTACTACGCCTCGAAAATGGCCGCGGCCAAGCGGCAGCACAACCATGATGAAGTGGTGGTGAACATCAACGCGCACAGCTGCGATCCGAACGAGCTGACGGTTCCCGCCGGTCGCGCCAGTTTCCGCATCGTCAACCGCTCCGACCGGGCGGTGGAGTGGGAAATTCTCGACGGCGTGCTGGTGATCGAAGAGCGCGAGAACATCGCCCCCGGCCTGAGCCAGGTGATCAACGCCAATCTGCAACCCGGCGACTACGCGATTACCTGCGGTCTGCTGAGCAATCCGCGTGGCGTGCTGCACGTAACGCCGACTGCTGCCTCCGATGAGGCCGCCAAGGCCAAACCGTCGATGGTCGCGTTCGTCGGGCCGCTGTCGGAATTCCGCGTGTATCTGGCGACTCAGGGCAGCGCGCTGATCAGAGCCGTGACCGCACTGAATCAGGCGATTGCCAGCGGCGACCTGGCCCAGGCGCAAGCGCTGTACCTGCCGGCCCGTGCCGCTTACCAGCGTCTGGCGCCTGCCGCGCAACGCCTGGCGGAACTGGACAACAGCATCAATGCCCGCGCCGATTACTTCGAAAAACGCGAACAGGATCCAGCGTTCGTCGGTTTCCACCGGATCGAATACGCGCTGTTTCAGCAACGCAGCCTCGACGGCTTGAACCCAGTGGCCGAGCGTCTGCTGGCCGACGTCACCACCCTCAAACAGCAACTGTTGGCGCAATCGCTGCCGCCGGAGCAACTGGTGAGCATCGTGGTGCGCAACCTCAACACCCTGGCCGACGTGCGCGCCGCCAGCGGTGAAGAGGAACGCTACAGCCACGGCGACCTCAACGGTTTTGCCGGCAACCTGGAAACCGCACACAAGGTGGTCGAGCTGCTGCGGCCGATGCTGACCAAGTCAGCGCCGGATCTGCTGCCGAAAATCGACGCGGCGCTGAGTGATTTCGACAGCGTACTGAATAGCTTCAAGGTCAAGGACGGTTACGCCACTTACGACACGGTCAGTGGCGAACAACGCAAACAGATCGCCGACAAGGCTCAGGCCCTGGCTGACGCTCTGGATGGCATCGATCCCGCCCTCGGCCTTTCCGGCCTGTAAGCAGAAGACGAATACCGATGAAAGATTTGCAAAACCTCGATCTGCAACGTCGCCGCCTCCTGATGGGCATGGGCGTCGCTGGCGTCGCACTGGCCGGTTCGGCCCTGAGCTGTCCGGCGATGGCTGCGGCCCCGGCACAAGTGACCGAAGCCCCGAGCAGCGACAAGACCGAAGATCGCCACGACTTCCACGGCGTGCACCAGACCGGCATCGTCACCCCGCGGCCGGCGGCCGGCATGTTCGTTTCGTTCGACGTACTGGCCAGTGATCGCGAAGACCTGGAGCGGCTGTTCCGCACCCTCAACGAGCGCATCGCGTTCCTGATGAAGGGCGGCCCGGTGGCACAGATCGACCCGAAACTGCCGCCGCCGGATTCCGGCATTCTCGGGCCGGTGGTGACCCCGGACAACCTGACCATCACCGTCTCCGTAGGCGAATCGTTATTCGACGAGCGCTTCGGTCTGGCCGCAGCCAAACCCAAGCGCCTGCAACGCATGGTCGGTTTCCCCAACGATGCGCTGGAGGCTGATTGCTGCCACGGCGACCTGAGCCTGCAATTCTGCTCGAACACCGCCGACACCAACATTCACGCCCTGCGGGACATCGTCAAGAACCTGCCGGACCTGCTGCTGGTGCGCTGGAAACAGGAAGGCAGCGTGCCGCCACAAGCCCCGGCCAAACCGGGAGTGCCGGCGCAATCGGCGCGTAACTTCCTCGGTTTCCGTGACGGCTCGGCCAACCCCGATTCCAACGACGCCAAAGCGATGGACAAGATTGTCTGGGTGCAACCGGGCAGCGATGAGCCGGCGTGGGCGGCCCACGGCAGCTATCAAGCGGTGCGGATCATCCGCAACTTCGTCGAGCGTTGGGACCGTACACCGCTGCAGGAACAGGAAAGCATCATCGGTCGGGTCAAGACCAGTGGTGCGCCGATGGGCGCCAACCACGAGACCGAAGTCCCCGATTACAGCAAAGACCCGGAAGGCAAACTGACCAAACTCGACGCGCACATTCGCCTGGCCAACCCGCGCACCGCCGCGAGTCAGGCCAATCTGATCCTGCGCCGGCCGTTCAACTACTCCAACGGTGTGAACAAGAACGGCCAGTTGGACATGGGCCTGCTGTTCATCTGCTACCAGGCCGATCTGGAAAAAGGCTTCATCACCGTGCAGACCCGGCTCAACGGCGAGCCGCTTGAGGAATACCTCAAACCGGTCGGCGGCGGTTACTTCTTCACCCTTCCGGGTGTCACCGGCGACAAGGATTTCATCGGTCGCTCGCTGCTCAACGCCACACAACCCAAAACAGCTGCATAACCATAAAAACCTTCGGAGCCGCTCCATGAAAAAGTCGCCACTCGCGTTACTGCTGACCCTCGGTTTGCTCAACACCCCGCTTTCGGCGTTCGCCGCGACGGCGCCATTGGATCTGGTCGGCCCGGTGTCGGACTACAAGATCTACGTCACCGAGCAATTGGATCAACTGGGCACTCACACCAAACAATTCACCGATGCGGTGAAGAAAGGTGATCTGGCCACCGCGCAGAAGCTTTACGCGCCGACCCGCGTCTACTACGAGTCGATCGAGCCGATCGCCGAGCTGTTCAGTGACCTCGATGCGTCCATCGACTCCCGCGTCGACGACCACGAAAAAGGCGTGAAGGCCGAAGACTTCACCGGTTTCCATCGCATCGAATATTCGCTGTTCTCGGAGAAGAGCACTCAGGGCCTGAACGACCTGGCAGACAAACTGGACAAAGACGTCCAGGACCTGCAAACCCGCGTCGCAGGCCTGACCTTCCCGCCTGAGAAAGTCGTCGGTGGTGCTGCCGCGCTGTTGGAAGAAGTCGCCGCAACCAAGATCTCCGGTGAAGAAGACCGCTACAGCCACACTGACCTGTATGACTTCCAGGGCAACATCGACGGCGCGAAGAAAATCGTCGACCTGTTCCGTCCGCAGATCGAGAAACAGGACAAGGCGTTCGTCGCCAAAGTCGACAAGAACTTCGCCACCGTGGACAAGATCCTCGCCAAGTACAAGACCAAGGATGGTGGTTTCGAGACTTATGACAAAGTGAAGGATGCAGACCGCAAGGCGCTGGTTGGCCCGGTCAATACTTTGGCTGAAGATCTGTCCACGTTGCGTGGCAAGCTCGGTCTGAACTGAGTTTTTGTAGCGCCTGATCCGGCCCCTTCGCGAGCAAGCCCGCTCCCACATTAGGCCTGTGTCGATCACCTTGTTTGTGGTCAACACAGCCCCCTGTGGGAGCGGGCTTGCTCGCGAAAGCGGTCGAAGCCGCACCGAATAATCTGAAGGGTTACAAAATCCGATAGAGCAACCGCTCAATCCGAACCCGACTCACCCGCTTGAGAAACTTCGCCACCCCCGCCGGGTACTCCGGCAGTGTCTCCAGGCTCTGGAAGCTGGCAATCCGCGTGGTATTGCGGAAAATTTCTTCCTGCTCCTTCGCCCGTGGCGCCAGCCACTCGCCTTGCGGATCATCGATCAGCAGCGCGTTTTCCAGGTCCAGGCGAAACGCCCGTGGATTGAGGTTGTTGCCGGTCAGCAACGTATAACGCTGGTCGACCCACATGCCCTTGAGGTGATAGCTGTTGTCGCCGTCACGCCACAGATGCAGGTTCAACTGGCCGCTGTCGATGTTGCGCTGATGCCGCTTGGCGAAGCGGCGCAGGCTGATTTCGTACAGATACGGCAGCGCCGCGATCACCTTGAACGGTTCGCTCGGCGGAATGTAGAAGTCGTTGGCCGTCTTGTCGCCAACCACGATGTCGATCTTCACTCCACGGGCCAGTGCGCGGTTGACCTCGCGGATGATCGGCAGCGGCAGATTGAAGTACGGGGTGCAAATGGTCAGTTGCTGTTGCGCGCTGGCGATCAGCTCGACAATCACCCGGTTCAACGGGTTGTTCTTGCCCACGCCCAGCAGCGGACTCACCGACAGGCCGGTGTGCGCCGTGCTGCCGGCGCTGGTGTCGTACGCCGCATATTTGAGACGGCTGCGCAGATCGCCGATGTCGTTGCGCAGGCTGCGGGTGGTCGGCAGGTTCGGCAGATCGAGGCGATGCACGGCCTTGGATTCGATCAGACCGTGCTTGACCAGATGCTGCATCGAGTCGGCCAGTTCGCGGTTTTCGATGACGTGATAGCGGTCGAACCGGTACTTGTCGAACTTGTGCAGGTAGACATTGTTCAGGCTCGCACCGCTGTAAACCACGCAATCGTCGATCACGAAGCCTTTCAGATGCAGCACGCCAAACAACTCGCGGGTCTGCACCGGAACGCCGTAGACCGGCACTTCACTCTGGTGTGTGCGGGTCATTTCCTGATACCACGCCGAGTTGCCCGGCTGTTTGCCGGCACCGATCAAGCCGCGCTGGGCGCGCAGCCAGTCGACGACCACGACGATTTCCAGCTCCGGACGCTTGAGCTTGGCGGCGTGCAAGGCATCGAGAATTTCCTGACCGGCCTCGTCGTGCTGCAGGTACAGCGCAACGATGTAGATGCGTTGGGTCGCCTCGGCGATTTTCTCCAGCAGGCAACGACGGAACTCGGCGGCGCCGGACAGAATGGTCACGGCCTCGGCAGTCAGCGGAAAGCTGCGCAGTTTGGGCAGCAAAGAGCGTTTGAAAAGCAACGGCATAGGGCTCGCAATGGGTCGAATCCGAAGAACCCGAGAGCTTACACCATCAACCGGTTCGGGTCTTGTTACTGTCTGTAATGACGCCTTCGCGAGCAGGCTCGCTCCCACAAAGGATCGCATTTCAAATGTGGGAGCGAGCCTGCTCGCGAAAGCAATCTGAAAATCACTGCTTGACCAAGGAGAACGATCGTTCTACTGTTCGCCACATGAACAAAATCACTGACACCTCGACCCGCGACATCATTCTGGATGTCACCGAAAAGTTGATCTACAAAAGTGGCATCGCCGCCACCGGCATGGATCTTCTGGTGAAAACCGCCGGCGTCTCCAGAAAAAGCATCTACCGCTACTTCGCCAACAAGGAGGAGCTGACCGTCGCTGCCCTGCAACGCCGCGATGTGCGCTGGATGCACTGGTACCGCAGCGCCGTGGATCAGGGCGAAACCCCGGCCGACCGCCTGCTCAACCTGTTTACCGTACTCAAAAGCTGGTTCGCCTCGGAAGGCTTCCGCGGCTGCGCCTTCATCAATACCAGCGGCGAAACCGGCGATCCCGAAGACCCGGTGCGCCAGGTCGCCAAAGACCACAAACAGAAACTGCTCGACTACCTGTGCGAGCTGTGTACCGAACATGGCGTCGAAGATCCGCAACGTCTGGCCAGACAATTGCTGATCCTGATTGACGGCGCCATTACCGTAGCGCTGGTGATGGGTGATCACAGTGCCGCTGATAATGCGCAATGCATGGCGCGTAAGTTATTGGACCTGTAACGCCTTAAATAAGCCTCAACCGTTGTTTAATCGTTAATTAGATCGGGAGACTGAAAATGTCGACTGCTGCCCAAGTGCGTCCGCCTTTACCGCCGTTCAACCGTGAATCGGCTATCGAAAAAGTACGTCTGGCCGAAGATGGCTGGAACTCTCGCGATCCCGAGAAGGTGTCGTTGGCCTACACCCTCGATACGAAGTGGCGCAACCGCGCCGAGTTCGCCAACAACCGCGAAGAAGCCAAGGCCTTCCTGACCCGTAAATGGGCCAAGGAGCTGGACTACCGTCTGATCAAGGAACTCTGGGCGTACTCCGACACCCGCATTGCCGTGCGTTACGCCTATGAATGGCACGACGATTCGGGCAACTGGTTTCGCTCCTACGGCAATGAAAACTGGGAGTTCGATGAGCACGGGCTGATGTTTCAACGCTATGCCTGCATCAACGACATGCCGATCAAGGAAAGCGAGCGCAAGTTCCACTGGCCGCTGGGTCGGCGTCCGGATGATCATCCGGGGCTCTCCGATCTCGGTCTCTAGTTCACATAGATCCAATTGTAGGAGTGAGCCTGCTCGCGATAGCGGTGTGTCAGTCAGCCTGAATATTGACTGTTCATACGCAATCGCGAGCAGGCTCACTCCTACAGGTTTTTGTGGTGTTCAGGCTACTGCGGCAGTCTTTTCAGCCTCCAGCTCGCGCACCAGCGGCAGCACACGCTTGCCGAAATACTCCACCTCCTCCTGAAAGTGCAGAAACCCTGCCAGCACCAGATCCACCCCCACCGCTTTCAACGCCACAATCCGCTCGGCAATCTGCTGTGGCGTGCCGATCAGGTTGGTCTTGAAGCCATCGTTGTACTGCACCAGATCCTCGAACGTCGATTTCGCCCAGTTGCCCTCACCCTCCGGTGATGCCCTGCCCGCCTGTTTCGCTGCGTCACCGAAAGCGTTGACCGCGTCCGGGTCAGCCTGGTCGATGATCTGCGCCAGTACCGCACGCGCCTCTTCTTCAGTGTCGCGGGCGATGACGAAAGCGTTGACGCCGATTTTCACCGAATGATTGTTTGCCGCCGCTTTGGCCCGAATGTCATCGACTTGAGCCTTGATCCCCTCGACGCTGTTGCCGTTGGTGAAATACCAATCCGAAACTCGCGCCGCCATGTCTCGTGCGGCACGGGAGCTGCCGCCCTGAAAGATTTCCGGACGCCCGAGCGGTTTCGGTTTGAGGGTGTAATGGTCGAAGCGGTAGAAGTCACCGCGAAAGCTGAAGTCGTCCTGACTCCAGATCCCGCGCAACGAACGGATGAATTCCTCCGAGCGCCGATAGCGCTCATCGTGTTCCAGCCAGTGCTCGCCGATGGCCTGGAACTCGCCCTTGAACCAGCCGCTGACGATGTTCACCGCGATCCGGCCGTTGGTGAGTTGATCGATGGTCGCCAACTGCTTGGCCGCCAGCGCCGGTTGCCACGGCCCCGGCAGAATCGCCGCGATCACCTTGAGCTTGCTGGTGGCGGCCAGCAGCGCATGACTGAACGCCACCGACTCATGCTGGAACTCGGCACCGTAACCGGCGGTAAAGCGGATCTGTGTCAGGGCATATTCAAATCCGGCAGCCTCGGCGAGTTGCGCCAGTTTGCGGTTGTAGTCGATGCCCCAGTCGGTGCGCTGCTCGATCTTGCTGACCACCAGGCCGCCACTGACGTTCGGCACCCAGTAGGCGAATTTCACGGCTTGCTTGCTCATTGGCGTGTCCTCGGGACATTGGGAAGGTCAATGGGACAGAGCAGCAAGCGTGCCAGCGTCCAGAGGGCCGGTTTATTGGGCTTGAGGCTGATGGAGTTGCATTGTTGGAGGGTGATTTGTTGTCGAGGTGTTGGGTGGGCAACAGTTGAATAGGCGGTGCCTGAGCCGACCTCTTCGCGAGCAAGCCCGCTCCCACAGGTTGAATGCATTCCAGAATGTGGGAGCGGGCTTGCTCGCGAAGGCGTCCGACGGGTCGCCGCAAAAGCCGGATACAGGTAACATGACCGACCTCCCGCAGCCCTTCTGCGCCCTGCCGAATAAGCCGATTCCATGCCTTTCGAACTCAGCGTTGACCTCACCACCCTGGCCATCCTCGCCCTCGTCGCTTTCATTGCCGGTTTCATCGACGCCATTGCCGGCGGAGGCGGTCTGTTGACCACTCCGGCGCTGCTCACCGCCGGCCTGCCGCCGCATCTGGTGCTGGGCACCAACAAACTGAGTTCGACGTTCGGCTCGGCCACCGCCAGTTTCACTTTCTACCGACGCAAACTGTTCCACCCTCGGCAGTGGATGCACGCGATCGTCGGCACCCTGGTCGGCGCGCTCACCGGGGCCATCGTCGCGCACTACCTGCCGGCGGAATGGCTGAACAAGATGCTGCCGGTGATCGTCTTCGCTTGTGGCCTGTATCTGTTGTTCGGCGGCACGCCCAAAGCGCCGCTGGACAGCGACGCGCCGATCAAGAAGAAATGGCAATCGACCCAAGGCTTCAGCCTCGGTTTCTACGACGGCGTGGCCGGCCCCGGCACGGGTGCGTTCTGGACGGTCAGCAGCCTGCTGCTCTACCCGATCGATCTGGTCAAGGCCAGCGGGGTGGCGCGCAGTATGAACTTCGTCAGCAACATTGCGGCGCTGTCAGTGTTCGTGTTTTCCGGGCAAGTGGACTGGATCATCGGCCTGAGCATGGGCCTGTCGGTGATGGTCGGCGCGTTCTTCGGGGCGCGCACCGCGATCAGCGGTGGCGCCAAGTTCATTCGCCCGGTGTTCATCACCGTGGTGCTGGGCTTGACCGTGCGGCTAGCCTGGCAACACTGGTTCAGCGTGGCCTAAGCGGCGCGCCACGTAGACGTCGATCAGGTACCGGGCAATCGATTTTGACGCCGGCAACGGCGGCAAATCGTGCACGTTGAACCACTGGGCGTCTTCGATCTCGTCTTCCTGGCAGATGATTTCGCCACCGGCATATTCGGCATGGAAGCCGAGCATCATCGAATGCGGGAACGGCCAGCACTGGCTGCCCATGTACTGGATGTTCTTCACCTCGATACTGACTTCCTCGCGCACCTCGCGAATCAGGCAGTCCTCCGCCGACTCGCCCGGTTCGGCGAACCCGGCCAGCGTGCTGTAGACCCCGGTGACGAAACGCGGTGAGCGCGCCAGCAGGATCTCGTCACCACGGGTCACCAGCACGATCATGCTCGGCGAAATGCGCGGATAACTGCGCAGGTCGCACGGCTGGCAATACATCGCCCGCTCGCCCGGCACCTGCGTCATCGCCTGTCCGCAGTTGCCGCAAAACCGATGCTCGCGGGCCCAGGTGCCGATCTGCGCGGCATAGCCCAGCACTTTATAGACGGTGTGATCGCCATCGAGCATGAACGCCCGCAGGCCTTTCCAGTTGCAGCCCGGCACCTCGCTGGAACGGTGCAGCTCCAGCAGATACACCGGCTCGCCATCGAGATGGCCGATGCCGTGTTCGGCGAGGATCGACAAGTCCTGGCGCTTGAGCCATTCCCGCGGGAACAGCGCGCCGTTGTCATCGAACAGAAAGCCTTCGGGGCTGCGCGCCACGGCCCAGCCGCCGGGTTGATCGGTGTCCAGTACTGCAGTGGTCCAGCGAGCTGTCATGGTTTCTCAATCCAGAAATTCGGGTTTCTGTTTACTCATATGGGCGGCCATGGCCACGCGCAAGTCGGTGGATTGCAACATGGCGGCGTTCCAGGTGGCAACGTATTCGAGGCCGTCGTCAATGCGATGGTCGCGCATGTAGCTGATCATTTCCTTGGTGCCGGTCACGGCGATCGGCGATTTGCTGGCGATGTCACGGGCAATGTCCATCACGCCTTCGAGCAGCAGCTCCTTGTCGCCATACACGCGATTGACCAAGCCGATGCTGCGCGCTTCTTCAGCGCCGAAGGTGCGGCCGGTGTAAGCCAGTTCACGCAGCATGCCGTCCCCGATGATCCGTGGCAACCGTTGCAAAGTGCCAACATCGGCGGCCATGCCGATATCGATTTCCTTGATCGAGAATTGCGCGTCTTCGGCGGCGTAGCGCATGTCGCAGGCGGCGATCAGGTCGATGGCGCCACCGAGGCAATAACCTTGAATTGCCGCGAGCACCGGTTTGCGGCAGTTGTCGACTGCGTTGAACGAGGCTTGCAGGGTGAGGATCTTGCGCCGCAGCAGGCGTGCGTTACGGCCGACGTCCTTGCCCAGTTCATTGGCGACGCCGGCGAGCATCATCAGGTCGATGCCCGAGGAAAAGTGTTTGCCGTTGCCGCTCAGTACCACCACCCGCACTTCGTCGGTGTCATCGATCCACTGGAAAATCTCGACGATCTCGCTCCAGAACGCGGCGTTCATCGAGTTGATCTTTTCCGGACGATTGATCTGCACATGAGCGATATTGTCGGCCAGTTCGACGCTGAAGGCGGTGTATTGAGTCATGGCAGTGATCCTTTACCGGGCAAAAAATGAAGCCCGAACTATAACAAGGCATCACGATGGCGGTTCGGCCAAATGCGGGACTGACTCCAACAAGGAGATTTTTGCCGCGCCTTGATCTCTGTAGGAGCTGCCGAAGGCTGCGATCTTTTGACTTTCAAGATCAAAAGATCGCAGCCTTCGGCAGCTCCTACATGGATTGATGACACTCACTTGCCCCTGTGGGAGCCAGCCTGCTGGCGATGAAGTCACCGCCGATCTAACCGCCCTTCACCGCCACATAAGCCGCCGTCTCATAAGGCACCGTCAGCACATGCCGCCCACGCAACGCCGGCTCCGAGGCGATCAACGCGCGGATCTGCTCATCGACCTTGTCCCGTTGCGCCTGCGGCAGTGCCGCGATGAAACTGGTGGAGCGTACCCGATTGAAAATCACATCCTCCGGCGAACCGGTATGTCCATGATGAAACTGCTGCAACTGCAGCGCGCCGAACGCCGGATGTGGGAACGCCTGACGCCACTGGCCGGTGTAGTAACGCGGCGTGTCACCCTCCAGCGCGTTGACGAGGGCGTCGAGTTTCGGTACCCAGCTCACCTGCGTGTCGCGCAGGTTCCAGATCAGCCCGAGTCTGCCGCCGGGCTTTAGCACGCGGGCGATTTCGTTCAAGGCTTCGGGAGTGGCGAACCAGTGAAACGCCTGCGCGCAGACCACCGCATCCACCGACGCGTCGGGCAATGGCAGATCCGTGGCGGTGCCGCTCACCGCCAGCACCTGCGGCCAGGCGGCGGAGAGTTTTTCCAGCATCTGCGCCACCGGTTCCACGGCGATTACCTGCGCGTCGGTCGCCACCAGCCGTCCGGTGAACTTGCCGGTACCGGCACCCAGATCGATGACGGTCTTGTGACTGTCCAGACCCAACGTCTGGGTCAACCACTGGCTGACCTGCGGCGGGTAATCGGGGCGACCTTTGACGTAGGTGTCGGCGGCAGTCCTGTAGCCGGCAGCAGCGGAATGATGGACCTGATCTTTCATGGCAGTTCCTCGTGTGTCAGCGCTGGGTCATGGCGAAGCGCTGGATGGACGGCAGGCGTTCCTGAGCATAACCGCGCTATTTGCGCGTACCTTGAACAGAGCCTGACAAAGCAATGAATAAATTGCCGTCCTGCGGTGTTCAAAGTGATACATAACCCTCTGTGGAGCCTTGCCCATGACTATCCGTTCCGTTATGTTCGCCGCCCCGTTGCTGCTGGTGGCTGCGTTGTCCGCATCGATGGCGTTTGCCAACGGTGATGAAGACGCTCCCGTGCAGAAGCCCAATTGCCCCAAAGGCCAGGTCTGGGACAGCAAATCGCAGAAATGCGTGATGCAGACCAGCAGCGCCGTGCCGGATGCCGATCGGACCGATTACGCCTACAGATTGGCCAAGGACGGTCGATACGAAGAAGCCCTGGCCCTGCTCGACACCTTGAAACAACCGAACACCGCCAAGGCCCTCAACTATCGCGGTTACGCCACGCGAAAACTGGGGCGTACCGACGAGGGCATCGGCTATTACCTGCAATCGGTGAAACTCGATCCGCAGTACGCGCAAGTGCGCGAATACCTCGGCGAAGCCTACGTGATCAAAGGCCGCGTCGATCTGGCGCAGGAACAGTTGCAGCAGATCAAATCGATTTGCGGCACCTCCTGCGAGGAATACCAGGACCTGGCTGAAGCCATCAACGATTCATCGAAAACCTGAAATAAATAAAGGAACGCCATCATCGTCAGCGATCAGGCATTCAGAGCGGAACTCGGACAGCATCTGGCGCGACTGTGGCGCTACGGTCTGCTGCTGTCGCGTAATCGGCACGTGGCCGAGGATCTGGTGCAGGCCACGTGTGTGCGCGCATTGGAGCGTGCCGGGCAATATGTCGCCGGCACGCGCATGGATCGCTGGCTGCTGAGCATCCTGCATTCGATCTGGCTCAACGAAGTGCGCGCCCGCCGGGTGCGTCAGGGCGCCGGTCAGGTCGATGCCGACGGGCAACTGGCCTTCGATGGCGAATACGCTGCGCAGACTCATGTGATGGCGGCGCAGGTGATTCGCCGGGTCGATGCGTTGCCGGAAACCCAGCGCGAAACCGTGTATCTGGCTTATGTCGAAGGCCTGTCCTACCGCGAAGTCGCCGAGATCCTGCAAGTGCCGATCGGCACGGTGATGAGTCGTCTGGCCACCGCGCGCCTGAAACTGGCTGAATACCCGCCCCTGCAAGCCGTGCCGAAAATCACCGGAGGTGACCGCCCATGAACAAGCCCTCCGACGAACAACTGGTGGCCTATCTCGATGACGAGCTGGACCCCGCGTATCGCAGCCAGCTCGACAGCGCGATTGCCGACGATCCGTTGCTCAGCCTGCGCGTGCAATGGTTCGAACGCAGCAGCCTGCCGTACAAGGAGGCCTATGACGAACTGGCGCAACAGGCCCCCCTGGAACGTTTGCAGGCGCGCCTCGATGCGATTCCCTCCCCCCAACGGCCGGGCCTGAGTCGGCGCTGGTTTATCGGAGCGGCCGCCGCGAGTCTGCTGGCTGGCGGCGTATTGGCCGATCGCCTGTTCATCGCCTGGCAATCACAGCAAGCGCATAACTGGCGCGCCTTGGTCGGCGATTACATGGCGCTGTATGTGCCGCAAACCCTCGATCATTTGCCGAGCGACGAAGCCAGCCAACGCGCGCAATTACGCGCGGTGGACACGCGGCTGGGCCTGAATCTGTCACCGGCGCTGCTGAAGTTGCCGGGCGCCGAACTCAAACGTGCACAAATGCTCGAGTACGACGGCGTACCGATCGCACAACTGACCTATCTGGACGCGAAACATGGGCCGCTGGCCTTGTGCGTGACCCGCACCAATAGCGGCAGCCGGCCACTGGCGCACGAAAGGCGCCATGAAATGAACGTGGTGTACTGGACCGAAGGTGAGCATGCGTGGATGTTGATCGGGCACAACCCGGCGCAAGATCTGGAAGACCTGGCCAAGCGCTTGATCGAACGGTTGAGCGCATGAGTGCCGCTGCCACTATGCTGAGCGCGTGATTATCCAAGGAGGAAGCACCGATGCAGATTTCACCCCGCACTGCCCTGCTGGTCATCGACGTTCAGAACGACTTCACCCCGGGCGGCCAGCTGGCCGTGCCCGAAGGCGACTTGATCGTCCCGTTGATCAATCGCCTCGGCGCTCTGTTCAAACAGGTGGTCATTGCCCAGGACTGGCACCCGACCGGGCACGCGTCGTTTGCCTCGAGTCACCCCGGGCGCAAGCCCTACGATGTGATTCAGTTGCCCTACGGCGAACAGACGCTCTGGCCGGATCATTGCGTGCAGGGCACTGCAGGCGCCGAGTTTCACCCAAAGCTGGATCTGCCTCACGCGCAACTGATCATCCGCAAGGGCTGCAACCCGGACATCGACAGCTATTCGGCGTTTCTCGAGGCGGACCGGCGCACCACCACCGGTCTGGCCGGTTACCTGAAAGAACGCGGGATCGACACGGTGTACATGGTCGGTCTGGCGCTGGATTTCTGCGTGATGTACTCGGCGCTTGATGCGCGGGCGGCGGGGTTCAATGCGTTTGTGGTGCTGGATGCCTGTCGCGCCATTGACATGGATGGATCACTGGCGACGGCGATGGAGCGGATGCAAACGGCCGGGGTTGGGTTGATTCAGTCGAACCAACTCATCTGACCAACCTAAAACCCCTGTGGGAGCGGGCTTGCTCGCGAAAGCGGTGTGTCAGATAAATCTATGTCGACTGATGCTCCGCCTTCGCGAGCAAGCCCGCTCCCACAGGTTTAGGGTCAAGCCAGGTTCGGCAACCACAACCTGAACCGCGCCCCGCCCAGCGGCGAACTTTCCACCGTCAGCGTCCCGCCCTGCGCCTCCAGCGCCCGGCGGCTTATCGCCAGGCCCAGGCCAAAGCCACCGGTGGCCCGATCACGACTGCGATCAAGGCGATAGAACGGTTCGAAAATCCGTTCACGCTCGTCATCCGGGATGCCAATGCCGTCATCGTCGACCCAGATCCCGCAGCCATCGGCGCTGACCTGCACGCCAATCTGGATGCGTTTTTCGCAATAGCGCATGGCATTGCGCAGCAGGTTCTGGATCGCCCGGGCGGTCAGGCGCGGATCCAGCGAAAAGCGTTCGAGCTGGCCATGCAGCAACACATCAATGACGATGTCCGGCGATTCCAGCTCTTCATCGACGCTGCCCAGAATGCTGTCGATGAACTCATCCAGCGACACCTCTACCTGTTCCGGTAATTGCGCCGGATTCTGCAGGCGGCTGTAAGACAGCAATTCCAGCACCAGCTCATCCAGTTCGCGTATGTGCGCGACCAGCCCTTGCAGGCGCTCGCGACTGGTCGCCGGCAAATCATCGGACAGCGCCAGGGCCAGACCGAAATCCAGCCGGGTCAGCGGCGTGCGCAATTCGTGGGACACCGCATTGAGCAGGTCGCGCTGCTGATTGAGCAGATCCTCGATGTCGCCGGCCATGGTGTCGAACACGTTGGCCAGGCTGCCGATGTTGGAGCTGGGGGGGATCTGCGTGCGCTCGCTCAAGTGGCCCTTGCCGAAGCGTTCGGCAGCGCCCTTGAGGCGTTCCAGATCACGCCAGTGCGGGCGAATCCACAACAGCAGGCAGGCGAGCATGCTCGCGCCGATCAGCACGTTGATGCTCCAGTACAACAGATTGACGTCCAGCGGATCCGGCGGTACCACCATTTGCACGGCGACGTCATCGTTCAGCGGCGTAACCGCCAAGGTGCGCCATCCCCAATCGCCAATGCGCACCACGTTTTCCCCAGCGCGCAGACGTGCCTGCTCGGGGGCGGTGAAATCGGCGTCGTCGATGCGCGCCAGGGCGATGTGCAACGGCAGGAAGTCCTTGTCCATCGACTGCGCCAGCGCTGGCCACTGGTCTTGCGGCACTGCGTGAAACTGCCGGGTGATCAGCGATTGCAGGCCTCGCGAGTAGTCGAGGTTGTAGGTGATGAAGCGCTCGCGGAACGCCATGATCACCAGGTCCGGTACCAGATAGATCGCCGCGCTGTAGGAGACGATCGTCACCAGATACAGGCGAAACAGGATTCTGAACATCAGCTCAGCATTCCCACTCGGAACGGCTGAACAGGTAACCCTTGCCCCACACGGTCTTGATCTTGCGTGCCTCGCCGGCGTGATCATCGAACTTGCGCCGCAACTTGGAAATCGCCACGTCCACCGAGCGATCAGTGCCGTTGAACTCAATGCCGCGCAGGCGTTGCAGGATCTGGTCGCGACTCAAGACCTCACCGGCATGCCGGGCCAGCACCACCAGCAAATTGTATTCGCCGCTGGACAGCTCGACCGGCTGCTCGCGCCAGGTCACGGTGCGCTCGGACAGGTCGATGCACAGATTGCCCATGACGATCCGGTCATTGACCGTCATCGGTTCACCAAGGCTGCTGCGCCGCAGCAACGTACGCACCCGGGCGAGCAGAACCCGTGGTTCGCAGGGCTTGGTGACGTAGTCGTCGGCCCCCATTTCCAGACCCAGCACCTGATCGTGACTGTCGTCGCGGGCGGTCAGCATCAGAATCGGCAGGGTTGCCGAATCGGCGCGCAGCAAGCGGCAGACTTGCAGGCCGTCGAGACCCGGCAGCATCAGGTCGAGGATCACCAGGTCCGGCGGATTGATCCGCGCCCGTTCGCGCACGTGGTCGCCACGGCCGATCACGCTGACGGAGTAACCGTTGCGCTCCAGGTAGCTGGAAATCAGTTCGGCGAGGGCGGTGTCGTCTTCGACCAGGAGGATGTTGGGCATGGGGTGTTCCAAGGAAAGTGCAGTGGCGACTGTTCGGGCCTCATCGCGAGCAGGCTCACTCCTACAAGGTTCGTGTCTGGCACAGTTCCAATGTAGGAGTGAGCCTGCTCGCGATGGCGGTTTATCTGTCGCAATAAATTTCAAGGCGTAAAGGATATACGCCCTCACCCGTCCCTGAGTAAAACCCTTACACAATTTCACACAGCGCCTACAAAGCTTCACCGCTACCCTCGGCGTCTGGCCTTAGGATGCGGGCTTCAATATTGGGGGTAGTACATGTCGAAAAATCTGCTGGCCGGGCTCGGCCTCATCGCCGTTGCGCTGTTGCTGGGCGCCTGTGATTCGTCTTCGAAGGCTGAAGAAGAAGCGCCGCCGGCCACCGTGCGGATCGAGACCATCGAGGCCCGCCCCCTGTCGATCAGCAGCGAACTGAGCGGGCGCATCGCTGCGCCACGGATCGCCGAAGTGCGCGCCAGGGTGGCCGGTGTGGTACTGCAACGCACCTTTCGCGAAGGCAGCGACGTGAAAAAGGGCGACGTGCTGTTCCGCATCGACCCGGCACCGTTCAAGGCTGACCTGGACAGCGCCGAAGCTGCGCTGCGCAAGGCCGAGGCCAATGCGTTCCAGGCCAAGCTGCAGGAGCAACGCTACGCGCAGTTGATCGACGACAAGGCCATCAGCGCTCAGGATTACGACAACGCCCGCGCCAATGCCCGGCAAACTGCCGCCGACGTGGCGGCCAACAAAGCCGCCGTGGAACGCGCGAAGTTGAATCTGGGCTACGCCACCGTCACCGCGCCGATTTCCGGACGCGTCGGCCGTGCGCTGGTCACCGAAGGCGCGCTGGTCGGGCAGAACGAAACCACGCCGTTGGCGCTGATTCAGCAGCTCAACCCGATCTACGCCGACCTTACCCAGTCGACCCGTGAACTGAATGAACTGCGTCGCGCGTTCCGTTCCGGGCAGTTGCAGGAAGTCGGTCAGGATCAGGTCAAGGCCACGCTGATTCAGGATGACGGCAGCCTCTATCCGTTACCGGGCAAACTGCTGTTCAGCGACATCAGCGTCGATCCGGGCACCGGCCAGATCATTCTGCGCAGCGAATTCCCCAACCCTGACCTCGACCTGCTGCCGGGCAGCTTCATCCGCGTTCGCCTGCAACAAGCGACCGTGCAGAACGGCATCACCGTGCCGCAGCGTGCGGTGCAGCGTGACAGCGCGGGTATCGCCCAGGTGCTGACCGTCGACGAGCAGATGCGCGTCGCCCAGCAGCCGGTGCAACTGGGCGCGGTGCAGAACGACCGCTGGATCGTCACCGGCGGCCTCAAGCCCGGCGACCGCATTGTCATCGAAGGCCTGCAACACGCCCGTCCCGGCGAAAAGGTGCAGATCGACGACACCCCTCTTCCACTTGCCCAGACCTCTGGTCAGTAAGCAGGACGTTTTCATATGCCGCAGTTCTTTATCGATCGCCCGGTGTTCGCCTGGGTTGTCGCCCTGTTCATCCTGTTGGCCGGTGCGCTGGCCATTCCGCAATTGCCGGTGGCGCAGTACCCCGACGTCGCCCCGCCGCAGATCGAAATCTACGCCGTATACCCCGGCGCATCGGCACAGACCGTCGATGAAAGCGTGGTCAGCCTGATCGAGGAGGAGCTCAACGGCGCCGATCACCTGCTGTACTTCGAATCGCAAAGCAGCCTCGGCAGCGCCACGATCAAGGCCACCTTCCAGCCCGGCACCAACCCGGAACTGGCCCAGGTCGATGTACAGAACCGCCTCAAAGTGGTCGAGTCGCGCCTGCCGCAAGCGGTGAACCAGCAAGGCTTGCAGGTGGAGAAAGTCTCTGCCGGCTTCCTGTTGCTGATCACCCTGACGTCCAGCGACGGCAAGCTCGACGACGTGGCGCTCAGTGATTATCTGGCGCGCAACGTGATGAACGAGATCAAACGCATCGACGGCGTCGGCAAAGCGCAGCTGTACGGCGCCGAACGGGCGATGCGGATCTGGATCGATCCGCAGAAGCTGATCGGTTTCAATCTGACCCCGGCCGACGTCAACGCCGCCATCGTTGCGCAGAACGCCCAGGTCTCGGCGGGCAGCATTGGTGACTTGCCCAATCCGTCCTCGCAGGAAATCACCGCGACGATTCTGGTCAAGGGGCAGTTGTCGACGCCGGAAGAGTTCGCCGACATCGTGCTCAAGGCCAATCCGGACGGCTCCACCGTGCGTATCAAGGATGTCGCACGGGTCGAAATCGGCAGCCAGGAATACCAGTTCGGCACGCGCCTGAACGGCAAACCGTCGACCGCCGTTGGCGTGCAGCTGGCGCCGGGAGCCAATGCCCTCGCTACCGCGACATTGATCCGGGCGAAGATGGACGAGCTGTCGCGCTACTTCCCTGCGGGTGTGGAATACAAGATTCCGTATGACACCTCGCCGTTCGTCAAAGTCTCGATCACCAAAGTCGTCTACACCCTCGGCGAAGCAATGCTGCTGGTGTTTGCGGTGATGTTTCTGTTCCTGCAGAACATCCGCTACACGCTGATCCCGACGCTGGTGGTGCCGGTGGCCCTGATGGGCACTTTCGCCACCATGCTGGCGCTGGGTTTCTCGATCAACGTGCTGACCATGTTCGGCATGGTGCTGGCCATCGGCATTCTGGTGGACGACGCGATCGTTGTGGTGGAGAACGTCGAGCGGATCATGGCCAGTGAAGGCTTGTCGCCAAAAGAAGCCACGCGCAAGGCGATGAAGCAGATCACCGGGGCGATCATCGGCATCACTCTGGTGCTGGTGGCAGTGTTCATTCCGATGGCATTCATGCAGGGTTCGGTGGGCGTGATTTACCGGCAGTTCTCGCTGTCGATGGCGACTTCAATCCTGTTCTCGGCATTCCTGGCCCTGACCTTGACCCCGGCACTGTGCGCCACGCTGCTCAAGCCGATTGCCAAGGGCGAGCATCATGAGAAGTCCGGGTTCTTCGGCTGGTTCAACCGCCGCTTCGAGCAACTGACCGATCGCTATCAAGGCTGGGTCGGCTACGCGCTGAAGCGCAGCGGGCGTTATCTGCTGATCTACGGCGTGCTGCTGATCGGCATGGGCCTGTGCTTTGCGCGCCTGCCCTCCTCGTTCTTGCCGGTTGAGGATCAGGGTTACACCATCACCGACATTCAACTGCCGCCGGGCGCGAGCAAGAACCGTACGGTGCAGGTGGTGGAGCAGATCGAGGCGCACAACGCCAGTGAACCGGGTGTGGGCGACAGCACGGTGATTCTCGGCTTCAGCTTCTCCGGCAGCGGGCAGAACGCGGCGTTGGCGTTCACCACCCTCAAGGACTGGTCTGAACGCGGCCATGATGATTCCGCCACCTCGATTGCCGATCGCGCCAACATCGCCCTGAGCCAGATCAAGGATGCGGTGGCGTTCGCGGTGTTGCCGCCGCCGGTGGATGGCCTCGGCACGTCGAGCGGCTTCGAATTCCGTCTGCAGGATCGCGGCGGCCTCGGTCACGCCACACTGATGCAGGCGCGCAGCGAACTGCTCGCCGCCGCGGAAAAAAGCCCGGTGCTGATGAACGTTCGCGAAAGCGCGCTGGCCGAAGCACCGCAGGTGCAACTGGAGGTGGACCGCAAGCAGGCCAACGCGCTGGGCGTGTCGTTCGCCGACATCGGCAACGCGCTGTCCACTGCCATCGGCTCTTCGTACGTCAACGACTTTCCCAACCAGGGCCGGATGCAACGGGTGGTGGTGCAGGCCGAAGGCGATCAGCGCAGTCAGGTCGATGATCTGCTGAAAATGCACGTGCGCAACAACGCCGGGCACATGGTGCCGCTGTCGGCGTTCGTCCAGGCGAAATGGACTCAAGGCCCGGCGCAGTTGACCCGTTACAACGGTTACCCGGCGATTGCGATTTCCGGCGAGCCATCGCCCGGGCACAGCACCGGCGAGGCCATGGCGGAAATTGAACGGCTGGTCGCCCAAGGGCCGAAAGGCCTGGGTCAGGAATGGACAGGGCTGTCGTTGCAGGAACGTTTGTCCGGCAGTCAGGCGCCGATCCTGCTCGGTCTGTCGCTGCTGATCGTGTTCCTGTGTCTGGCGGCGCTGTACGAGAGTTGGTCGATTCCGACCTCGGTGCTGCTGGTGGTGCCGCTGGGCGTGCTCGGCGCAGTGCTGGCGGTGACCTTGCGCGGGATGCCCAACGATGTGTTCTTCAAGGTCGGGCTGATTACCATCATCGGTCTTTCGGCGAAGAACGCGATCCTGATCATCGAGTTCGCCAAGAGCCTGTATGACGAAGGCCATGACCTGATCGATGCGACGTTGCAGGCAGCGCGCTTGCGTCTACGGCCGATCATCATGACCTCGCTGGCATTCATCCTTGGCGTGGTGCCGCTGGCCATCGCCACCGGCGCCAGCTCGGCAAGCCAGCAGGCCATTGGCACCGGGGTGATCGGCGGGATGATCACCGCGACGCTGGCGGTGATCTTTGTGCCGTTGTTCTTCGTGGTGGTCATGAAGCTCGTACAACGCTTTACCAAACACCACTGATCCCAGTGGGAGCGGGCTTGCTCGCGAAAGGCGTCGTGTCAGTCAATACTCATCTGCTGACACACCGCTTTCGCGAGCAAGCCCGCTCCCACAAGGTCATTTGAACAGTCAAGTCAGTGGTCATCCCGGACGTCGCTGGGCTAAGGTGTAAGGACATCCTGGCCCATCGAGTCTCCATGCGCTTCCTCGCCCGCACCCACCCTCGCCTGTCCGCCGCCGCTCTGGTTGGCCTTGCCACCGGTCTTCTGGTGCCTGCCGACTCCGTCGTCAGCAAAATCCTCATCGGCTGGAACGCCGGCGTCTGGACCTACCTGATCCTGATGTTCTGGCTGACCGTTCGCGCCAAAGCGCCAGACGTCAAACGCATCGCCGTCGTCGAGGACGAAAACGCCGGACTGGTGCTGTTCGTGGTGTGTATCGCGGCGTTGGCCAGTCTGGCCGCCATCACCCTGGAGCTGGCCGGCACCAAGGATCTGGATACCCATCACAAACTGCTGCATTACGCGTTCACCGCCCTCACCGTGGTAGGTTCGTGGCTGCTGATCGGTGTCATTTTCTGCGTGCACTACGCCCGTCTGTTTTACACCTGGGATGGCAAGGAACCGGCTCTGCGTTTCGCTGAAGGTCTGACCACGCCCAATTATTGGGACTTCCTGTATTTCTCCTTCACCATCGGCGTCGCCGTGCAAACCGCCGATGTCGGCGTCGGCACCCGAGACATGCGCAAAATCGTGCTGGCGCAATCGTTGATCGGATTTGTCTTCAACACCGCTATTCTGGGCTTTTCGATCAATATTGCTGCGGGCCTGTTTGGCTGACGATGGCGCGGATATTTCAATAACGCTGAGCGCCGCCCGTCGGCGCCAAGTCGAAGTACCACGCGCATTCACTTGACGGAGTGTCGGCTTCTGGTGTTTCCTGAAACCGGTTTCAGCGCCATCGAGGCGCCTGAAACGGATAAATCCAATAACAAGGTTTCAGACCGTGAATGACTTTTCCGCCGCCCAGCGCAGTCGCGTGACGATGCTTGATGTCGCTGAACACGCCGGCGTCTCCAAGGCCAGTGTCTCGCGCTTTATCGGCGATGACCGTGCGCTGCTCTCTGATGCCACTGCCCTGCGCATCGAACAAGCCATCGCCGAACTGGGCTACCGCCCGAACCAGATGGCCCGTGGCCTGAAACGCGGGCGCACGCGCCTGATCGGCATGCTGGTGGCCGATATTCGCAACCCTTATTCGATTGCCGTCATGCACGGGGTGGAAACCGCCTGCCGTGCGCATGGCTACAGCCTGGTGGTGTGCAACACCGACCGCGATGACGAGCAGGAACGCCAACACCTGGCGCTGTTGCGTTCGTACAACATCGAAGGGCTGATCGTGAACACCCTCGGCCATCACCGTGACGAGTTGCACGAACTGCACCGGGAAATGCCGCTGGTGCTGGTGGACCGCAAGGTCGAAGGACTCGACAGCGACATGCTCGGACTGAACAACCCGCAGGCTGTCGAGATGGCGCTGACGCACCTCGAACAGCGCGGCTACCGCGATGTGTTGCTGGTGACCGAACCTTATGACGGCACCAGTTCGCGGATCGAGCGGGTCAGCAGTTTTCAGACGCAGATCGCCCAGCGCTCCGGGTTGACCGGGGCGGTGCTGGAAACCGGCGACGCACTCGCGACTCATCTGCAAGACTTTTTGAACACCACGGCTACCGGCCCCAAAGCACTGTTCTGCGCCAACGGCGTGGCGGCGCTGGCCTGCACCCTGGCCTTGCGCGAAGTCGGTTGCCGGTTGTTCGAAGATGTCGGGCTGATTGCCCTGGATGATCTGGATTGGTATCCGCTGGTAGGCAGCGGAATTACTGCCCTCGCCCAGCCAACGGCCGAGATTGGCGCGCGAGCGTTTGAGTGTTTGCTCAAGCGCTTGCGGGGGGATGCCGAGATTCCACGCAGACTGGATTTCGCCCCGGTGTTGATTGAGCGCGGTTCTACCCGAGGGAATGGTGGTGTTTGAGCTGACGCCTTCGCTGGCAAGCCAGCTCCCACAGGTGTTTGTGGTGTTAATGCAATCCATCCAATACCCCCAGAACATTGTGGGAGCTGGCTTGCCAGCGATGAGGCCCGAAAGGCCATCACAGAACCACCTGATATTTTTTTGAACAAAAATGAAACCGGTTTCAGAGGTAGATAACAATGAATAAACCCGCCGTTTCCATCAGCCTTTCCAGCTACGGCGCCGAGCTTGTGCGCCAACGCGGGCAGGACTTCTTCATCGACGTGCTGGCCGCCGCCGGCGCCGATCGCATCGAGTGGCGCGAAGAGCTGCTGACCCGCGAAGTGCCCGCGCAACTGAATGCCGCTACCCAGGCGCAGGGCCTGCAAAGCATCTATTCCTCGCCGACCGAGCTGTGGCTCGCCGGTCAAGCGCGGCCCAATCCCGAGCTGATCAGCGCCCTGCAACACGCCGAGGCGTTCGGCTCGAAATGGCTGAAAGTCTCGCTCGGTTACTTCACCGACAATTGTGATTTGCAGGTGCTGAAACAGCTGCTCGGCGCCAGCCCGGTGCAACTGCTGGTGGAAAACGACCAGACTTTGCAGGGCGGCCGCATCGAACCGTTCCAGCGTTTTTTCGCGGCGGTCGAGCAGCACAACTTGCCGATCAAGATGACTTTCGACATCGGCAACTGGCAGTGGCAGGACCAGTCCGCGCTCAACGCCGCACGCCTGCTCGGGCGTCATGTCGGCTATGTGCACTGCAAAGCCGTAGCCCGCCGCGCCGACGGCAAACTGGTGGCGGTGCCACCGGCCGTCAGCGACCTGCATCTTTGGGAACAACTGTTGCGGCACATGGCCCAAGGCGTTATGCGCGCCGCCGAATACCCGTTGCAGGGCGATGACCTGGTGGCGTTGACCACCGAACACGTCGCCGCCCTCGCCCGCCTCGGCCAATCCCGTCTGGAGCATGCCCATGTCTGACATCGATATTCTGTCGTTTGGCGAAACCATGGCGATGCTGGTCGCCGAACAAACCGGTGATCTGGCCGAAGTCGAACACTTTCACCGGCGCATTGCCGGCGCCGACAGCAACGTGGCGATTGGTCTGTCGCGTCTGGGTTTCAACGTAGCCTGGCTGAGCCGGGTCGGTGCCGATTCGCTCGGGCGCTTTGTGCTGGAAACACTGGCCAGCGAAGGTCTGGATTGCAGTCATGTCGCGGTCGACAGCGCACATCCGACCGGTTTCCAGTTCAAGTCGCGCACCGACGATGGCAGCGACCCACAGGTCGAGTATTACCGTCGCGGTTCGGCGGCCAGTCATCTGTCCATTCAATCGATCAGCGAAACCCTGCTCAGCGCGCGTCATCTGCACGCCACCGGGATTCCACCGGCGCTGTCGGCCACTGCTCGGGAGATGTCTTTCGAGCTGATGACACGCATGCGCCATGCCGGGCGCAGTGTGTCGTTCGATCCCAATCTGCGCCCAAGCCTGTGGGCCAGTGAGCAAGAGATGATCCGCGAGATCAACCGCCTCGCCGCCCTCGCCCATTGGGTACTGCCGGGTTTGAGCGAAGGTCGGCTGCTGACCGGGTTCGAAGACCCGGCGGACATTGCGGCGTTTTATCTCGATCAGGGCGCTGAAGCCGTGGCGATCAAGCTCGGGCCGCAAGGTGCCTATTACCGCACGCAACTGGATCAGGGGTTTGTCGCCGGGGTGCCGGTGGCCAACGTCGTCGATACCGTGGGTGCGGGTGATGGCTTTGCGGTCGGCATGATCAGCGCTCTGCTGGAGCATCAGAGTTTTGCCGAGTCCGTGCAACGCGCGAACTGGATTGGCAGTCGGGCGGTGCAGAGTCGCGGGGATATGGAGGGGTTGCCGACCCGGTCTGAACTCATCGTTGAATTCGAAACCGCCTTCGCGAGCAAGCTCGCTCCCACATTTGAAATGCATTCCCCTGTGGGAGCGAGCTTGCTCGCGAAGAGGCCCGCTTGATCACCGCAAAAATTTGAACCTGCTGCGACAAAAACAACAAGCTCAGGAGCAACACCATGAAAACTGCAACCCTCGCCGCCCGCCGCTGGTGGTACATCATGCCCATCGTGTTCATCACCTACAGCCTGGCGTACCTCGATCGCGCCAATTACGGCTTTGCCGCCGCGTCCGGCATGGCCGCCGACCTGATGATCACCCCGGGCCTGTCTTCATTGCTCGGCGCGCTGTTCTTCCTCGGCTACTTTTTCTTTCAGGTTCCCGGTGCGATCTACGCGCAGAAGCACAGTGTGAAGAAGCTGATCTTCTTCAGCCTGATCTTCTGGGGCGGCCTCGCCACCCTGACCGGGGTGGTCTCCAACGCCTACTGGCTGATCGTGATTCGCTTCATGCTCGGCGTGGTCGAAGCCGCGGTCATGCCGGCGATGCTGGTCTACCTGTGCCACTGGTTCACCCGTGCCGAACGCTCGCGGGCCAACACCTTCCTGATCCTCGGCAATCCGGTGACCATGTTGTGGATGTCGGTGGTTTCCGGCTATCTGGTGCAACACTTCAGTTGGCGCTGGATGTTCATCATCGAAGGTTTGCCGGCGGTAATCTGGGCGTTTATCTGGTGGAAACTGGCCGATGATCGTCCGGCTCAGGCCAAGTGGCTTAGCGAGCAGGAAAAGCACGATCTGGAAAGCGCCCTCGCCGCCGAACAGGTCGGGATCAAAGCGGTGAAGAACTACGCCGAAGCGTTCCGTTCGCCGAAGGTGATCATTCTGGCGCTGCAGTTTTTCTGCTGGAGCATCGGCGTCTACGGCTTTGTGCTGTGGCTGCCGTCGATCCTCAAGGCCGGCGCGAAAATGGACATGATCGAGGCCGGCTGGCTGTCGGCGCTGCCGTATCTGGCAGCGGTGATCGGCATGCTCGCGGTGTCGTGTGGCTCGGACAAACTGCAAAAGCGCAAACGCTTCGTCTGGCCGCCGCTGCTGATCGCCTCCATTGCGTTCTACGGCTCCTACGCTCTGGGCGCCGAGCATTTCTGGTGGTCGTACACGCTGCTGGTAATCGCCGGTGCTTGCATGTACGCGCCGTACGGGCCGTTCTTCGCCATCGTTCCGGAGATCCTGCCGGCCAACGTCGCCGGCGGTGCCATGGCGCTGATCAACAGCATGGGTGCGCTCGGCTCGTTCGGCGGCTCGTATCTGGTCGGTTACCTGAACAGCTCCACCGGTTCGCCCGGCGCTTCGTACCTGCTGATGAGCGGCGCGCTGCTGCTGTCTGTGGTGCTGACGATTTTTCTCAAGCCCGGCGCCAGTGACCGCGTCGTGGCCAAAGCCGTTGTCACGCGTCCCGTGCCGGCGCATTCCTGAAGAGATTTTTGTTCATGAAAAAACATGTCGTGCTGTACAAAAAACTGTCGCCAGCGCTGATGTCGCGTCTGCAGCAACAGTGTGAAGTGACGCTGATCGAAAGCCTCGACGCCGACGGCCTGATGAAACTGCGTGACGCCCTGCCCGGGGCCCACGGTTTGCTTGGCGCCAGCCTGAAACTCGACGCCGCGCTGCTCGACCTGGCGCCGCAACTGCAGGCGATTGCCAGCGTTTCGGTGGGCGTCGACAACTACGACATCGATTACCTGACCCGGCGCAAGATCCTCCTCAGCAACACCCCGGACGTGCTCACTGAAACCACCGCCGATACCGGTTTCGCGCTGATCCTCGCCACGGCCCGGCGCGTAGTCGAGCTGGCGAATATGGTGCGCAGCGGCCAGTGGCATCGCAACATCGGCCCGGCGCATTTCGGCACCGATGTGCACGGCAAGACCCTGGGGATCATCGGCATGGGGCGCATCGGCGAGGCGCTGGCGCAGCGCGGGCATTTCGGTTTTGGCATGCCGGTGCTCTATCACAGTCAGTCGCGCAAACCGGCGGTCGAGTCGCGTTTTGCGGCGCAGTACCGCAGCCTGGAAGCGCTGCTGCAAGAGGCGGATTTCATCTGCCTGACCCTGCCGCTGACCGCGCAAACCGAAGGCCTGATCGGCGCCGAGCAGTTTGCGCTGATGCGCCCGGAAAGCATCTTCATCAATATCTCTCGCGGCAAAGTGGTGGATGAGGCAGCGCTGATCGACGCGTTGCGCCATCAGCGGATTCGCGCGGCGGGGCTGGATGTGTTCGAGCGTGAACCGCTGAATCATGATTCGCCGTTGTTGCAGCTGAACAATGTGGTGGCGACCCCGCATATGGGTTCGGCGACGCATGAGACGCGCGAGGCGATGGCGCGGTGTGCGGTGGACAATCTGCTTGCTGCTTTGGCTGGGGAGAAGCCTGTAAATCTGGTGAATCCGGTGGCTTGGCAGGGCTGAAAAATGTGCTGAATGGCAGATTGCATTCGCGAGCAAGCCCGCTCCCACAGGGTTCGGTGTGTACAGATAACATTATGTACACACCTATCCACTGTGGGAGCGGGCTTGCTCGCGAAGAGGCCAGTTCAGGCAACACAACACTGTCAGGCACTACGCGCCTGCAACAGCTGCACCGCACACAACGCAATCCGCGCGCAGGCATCGGCCAGTTTCACCCGGTCCAGCACCAGCCCGATGCGAATATGCCCCGCCGCACTGGGCCCGAACGCTTCGCCGGCCAACACCGACACCCCGTACCCTTCCAGCAACCGCTCGGCAAATGCCTGCGCGCCATACCCGGTCTGGCGCACATCGACCATCACGAACATCCCGCCATCCGGGCGGATCGGTTGCAACCCCGGGCAACCACGCAAGCGCTCGCACACCAGATCGCGGCGCAATCGATACTCGTCGCGCATCTGCGTCACCTCCGGCAGATCGCTTGCCAACGCGACCTCCGCGGCTTTCTGCACAAAATCCGGCAGACCGAAGAGCATGCTCAACGACAGGTTCACCAGATGCTCGGCCAGCACCTTCGGGCCGATCGACCAGCCAATGCGCCAACCGGTCATGGCATGGGATTTCGACAGACTGTTGATGGTCGCCGTGCGTTCGGCCATGCCCGGCAGGCTCGCCGGGCTGATGTGCTCGCCTTCGTAGAGCAGATCGCTGTAGACCTCGTCACTGATCAGCCACAGATCGTGGCGCACGCACAGCGCCGCCAGTTCTTGCCAGATCAGCAGCGACAAGCTCGCGCCGGAGGGATTGTTAGGACTGTTGAGCAACAGGGCACGGGTTTTCGGCGTGATTCGTGCCGCGACATCGGCGGGATCGACTCTAAAGCCGTTTTCCGGCCGTACAGGCACCGGCACCACCGTCGCACCGCAGGCGCCGAACACACCTTCATAAGTCACGTACATCGGCTCGGCGACGATCACCTCGTCCCCCGGGTCCAGCAGACACTGAGCCACCGAATACACCGCGCATTGCGCGCCGGGCAGCACGATCACGTGCTCGGCATCCACCACCTGACCGCTGCGCCGCTGGTGGCGCGCGGCAATCAGCTTGCGCAGCGCCAACCGGCCACGCACTTCGGAATAATGCGTATCGCCCGCCAGCAGGCTATCGATGGCGCCGTGGATGATCGGCAACGGCGTGTCGAAATCCGGATCGCCCACGCTCAGCAGCAGGATATCGACGCCCTCGGCGCGCAACTCCAGCGCTCGGTCATGAATCTGCCAGGCCGCTGCTCCCTCCCCGGCGATTCGTTGGGTCAAGACTGAATAGCGCATGCACGTCTCCTGATTGCGCGGTCTCCAGCCTTCACCCTAGGTCAAATCACAAACCGCGCCACCATGGCATTCAAATCCACCGCCAGACGCGACAGCTCATGAGTGGCGGCGCTGGTCTGGTTGGCCCCGGCGGCCGATTGGGTGGCCAGATCACGGATGTTGACCAGGTTGCGGTCGACCTCACGCGAGACCTGCGCCTGTTCTTCAGAGGCACTGGCGATGACCAGGTTGCGTTCGTTGATCTGGTGGATCGACTGCGTGATCTGCTCCAGCGCCACGCCCGCGGCGCGGGCCATTTCCAGGGTGGTCTGGGTGCGCTGGTTGCTTTGCTGCATCGACGAAACCGCTTCGCCGGTGCCGTTCTGGATGCCGGCGACCATTTTTTCGATTTCCTGGGTCGATTGCGCGGTGCGATGAGCCAAAGCGCGCACCTCGTCCGCCACCACGGCGAAACCGCGTCCGGCCTCACCGGCACGCGCCGCTTCGATCGCGGCGTTGAGGGCCAGCAGGTTGGTCTGTTCGGCGATGGCGCGGATCACGTCCAGCACTTTACCGATGTCGCGGCCCTGCGCGGCGAGGCCTTCGATCATTTGCGCGGTGCTCTGCACGTCATGGGTCATGGTCTGGATCGCGTCGACGGTTTTCACCACTTGGTCACGACCTTCACGGGCGGCCTGGGTCGACTGGTTCGAGGCTTCGGACGTCGACACCGCGTTGCGTGCCACCTCTTCCACGGCGGCGGTCATTTCGTTGACGGCGGTGGCGGCCTGTTCGATTTCGTTGTTCTGCTGTTGCAGGCCACGGGAGGCCTCCTCGGTGACAGCGCTCAACTCTTCGGCCGCGGCACCGAGTTGGGTGGCGGAACCGGCGATCTGTTCGATGGTTTTGCGCAGGTTGGTCTGCATCGTGGCCAGAGCCTGCAGCAACTGCGCAGCTTCGTCCTTGCCATCGACTTCGATGGTTTTGCTCAGGTTGCCGCTGGCGATGGTTTGTGCGGCTGCCACTGCGCGATTGAGCGGTGTGACGATGCTGCGAGTCAGCAGCAAGGCCAGCAATACCGTAGCGAGCGCAGCGACGACAGCAACGATAACGATGCCGGTAATGGCACTGTCGTAGTGCTCGCCGGCCTGACCGGAGGCGGTTTTCGCGTCAGCGGAGTTGATTGCGATCAGTTTGTTGAGCTGCTCGCCCATCTGATCGGTGCCGTCCTTGATGCGCGTGTTGATCAGGGTGCGCATCTCCTCGATCTTGTCCTGACGCGACAGTTCCATCATCTGGTTTTGTGCTTGCAGGTAGTTGTCCAGTGTCACGGCGAAGGCCTTGTACTGCGCCAATTCTTCACCACCGGCAGGCAGTGCGGCGTAGCTGGCCTGGGCGCTGCGCACTTTGTCCACCAGTTCGTTGATACGGCCCTGAGCATCCTGCAACGCTGCCGGCTCACGATTGATCAGCACACGGAACGAGAGAATCCGCAGACGCAGAACGTTTTCAGTCACTTTGCCAAGGTAGGCAACGCTGGGCAGTTGATTGGTCTCCATGTCGATAGAAGCCTGGCGGATGGTCGACATGCGGTTGACGGCGAACACACCAAGGACAATCACCAGCAAGGCGATAAAGGCAAAACCGAGGAAGGCACGGGGCGCGATATTCAGGTTACGCAAGGACATGGTTGGACTCTCGGATAGAGGTAGCTGCGAGCGTCCTTGCCGTCATCACTGACCCCTGGGGCGGGTTCAGTCCGGCGTCACCATTCGAGGGAATCTGTGTGCGCCTGATCTCTGTATCGGCTGGGCTTTAGGAAGATTTCGTGTAAAGCGAAAATATTTTTCAAGGTGTTTCAACGCTGAAACACCTTGCGATCCCCCTGTAGGAGCTGCCGAAGGCTGCGATCTTTTGATCTTGTTTTTTTTTGAACATCAAAATCAAAAGATCGCAGCCTTCGGCAGCTCCTACAGGGTTTGCTCAGGATTTCGCTGCCAGTTGCCAAACGCGGGCAATGTCAGTCGCACGTTCACGCAACAAACGCGGAGCCTCGGCGCAGGCCTGTTCCAGGGTCATCGGGCCGCTGGTCACGGCGAATGCCGCATCGATACCGTGCTCGTAGAGCTCCTGATAACCCTCGCCCAGCGTGCCGGCGATGACAATGACCGGGACATCGTGTTGTTTGGCAATCCGCGCCACGCCGAACGGGGTCTTGCCGCGCAGGGTTTGCGCGTCGAACCGCCCTTCTCCGGTGATCACCAGATCCGCGCCATTAACCGCTTCGGCCAGCCCCACCAACTCGGCCACCACTTCAACGCCGGCCTGAAATTGCGCACCGAGAAACGCCTTCGCCGCAAAGCCCAATCCACCTGCCGCCCCGCTGCCCGGTTCATCGCGAACGTCCTTGCCCAACGCTTGCGCACAGAGCTCGGCGAAGTGTCCCAGCGCCTGATCCAGTTGTTGTACCTGTGCCGGTGAGGCGCCCTTTTGCGGGCCGAAAATCGCCGAGGCACCGTGCGGCCCGCACAGCGGATTGTTGACGTCGGCGGCGATGTCGAAGCGCACTCGGGCCAGACGCGGATCCAGCTCGCCCAGGTCCAGCCGCGCCAGTTGCGCCAATGCCAGACCGCCCGGCACCAGCGCTTGGCCTTGCGCATCGAGCAATTTCACCCCGAGCGCCTGCATGGCGCCGGCGCCGCCGTCGTTGGTGGCGCTGCCGCCGATCGCCAGAATTACCCGTTGCGCGCCGGCATCCAGCGCGGCGCGAATCAGTTCACCGGTGCCGAAGGTGCTGGTGATGCAGGCATCGCGCTGCCCCGTAGGCACCAGTTGCAAACCACTGGCCTCGGCCATTTCGATGATCGCAGTGTGGTTGTGTGGCAGCCAGCCCCATGCGGCGTCGACCGGCGTACCCAGCGGCCCGCGCACCCGGGTGCGGCGCAGTTCACCTTCACACGCGGCAAGAATCGACTCCACTGTGCCCTCGCCACCGTCGGCCATCGGGCACTTGACCAATGTCGCCTGCGGCCAGACTTGCGCCAGCCCCAGCGCAATGGCCTCGGCAACGCCTTGGGCACTCAGGCTGTCCTTGAACGAATCGGGGGCAATGACGATTTTCATGCGAATTCTCCAGTTCCAATGCTCATCATGCTGCCAGTCGGCATGCGCATTGACGCCTGTCCGCTGCACAAGCGCGGTGGGCGTTTATTGTTCTTTTCTACAAAAGCCTTGGGATTGATGCTGAATGTTCTGGCCCTATCGCGAGCAGGCTCACTCCTACAGGGGAACGCATTTCAAGTGTAGGAGTGAGCCTGCTCGCGATGGCGTCTCAGAAAACATCCGATCAGCCCGGATCAGTCTGCGGCAACAACTGCACGCCAAGGTACAACGCCAGCATCCCATCCAGCCGCAACGGATCAACCCCGCTCAACTCGGCAATCCGCTCCATCCGGTAACGCAGACTGTTGCGATGAATGCCCAGCGCATCGGCGCACGCCTGGCTCTGCCCATCATGCTCACACCAGCTGCGCAGGGTCGCGAGCAACTGGCCGTTGCCGTCCTTGGCGATGACCTTGCGCAACGGTTTGAGCAATTCATCCAGCGCATCATCGTTGCGATGGCGCCAGAGCATCACCGGCAAGCGATAGCGGTTGAGGGTCAGCAAACGCGAGTGCGGCAACACATCCCGGCCATAGGCAAGCAGATCGCCGACCCGCCGATAACAGCGGCGCAACCCTGCCAACCCGTCCGCCTGCCCGCCAACGGCGATGCGCAGAATGTTCCAGCCCAGGCCATCGAGCTTTTCCAGCAAACGATCATGCTCAACCGTCTGACCCGCCGGCCGACACCACAGCAGCGATGACTTGGCGGAACTCACGCACCAGCTGTCCGGGTAGCGCGAGGTCAGCCACGCGCTCAACGCCTCGACGGTCTGCCCCGGCCCGTGCTCCAGACCCAGTTCGAACAGATACGGCACCCGGGTCAGTTGCGGCTTGAGGCCCAGCTGCTGCGCCTCATCTACCAAGCGTGGCGAGTCCCCCGCTTCGCTCAACAGCAACGCCAGCAGGTCATCGCAACGTTGCCGCCGCCATTGCTGTTCGGCCTGCTGATTGCGCTGGCCGACGAGCATTTCCGCAGTCATGCGCACCAACTCGGCGTAGGTGCGCAGTTGCTCCGGTTCGCCGGTAATGCCAAGCACACCGATCAAGCGCTGATCGAGCAACAGCGGCAGGTTGATCCCCGGCTGCACACCTTTCAGATGCACGGCGGTTTGCGCGTCGATCTCCACCACTCGCCCGTTAGCCAGCACCAATTGCGCACCTTCGTGACGGGTGTTGATGCGCTCCGGCTCACCACTGCCGAGGATCAGACCCTGGCTGTCCATGACGTTGACGTTGTACGGCAAAATGGCCATGGCCCGGTCGACGATATCCTGGGCAAGATCGTGATCGAGTTCGAACATAACGACTAGAATCCTTTAAAACAGGCGCGGACGGTTGTTCACCCGCACAGGGTCTGGCGGCAAACCCTGTGCTCAGGCACAAAGACAATCCGGCCACTGGTGGCCGAGACTCTCAGGGCGATCAACGTTAACCTGTGCATCGCAAAAAATCATAATAAAGAGAGAGCCGCCATGTCGCAGAGCGCCGCAGCTACCCAGACCATCGACGCCAGTAAAAACGCCGTCTACAAACGCATCACCCTGCGTTTGATTCCCTTCATCTTCATCTGCTACCTGTTCAACTACCTCGACCGGGTCAACGTTGGCTTCGCCAAACTGCAGATGCTCGACGCGCTGAAGTTCAGCGAAACCGTGTACGGCCTCGGCGCCGGGATCTTCTTCATCGGCTACGTGCTGTGCGGTGTACCGAGCAACCTGGCGCTGACCAAATTCGGTCCGAGACGCTGGATTGCCGTGATGATGATCACTTGGGGCACGCTGTCGACCTGCCTGCTGTTCGTCACCACCCCGACCCAGTTCTACACCCTGCGCCTGTTTACCGGTGCGGCCGAAGCCGGGTTCTTCCCGGGCGTGGTGCTCTACCTCTCGCAGTGGTTCCCGACGTTCCGCCGTGGGCGGATCATGGCGCTGTTCATGTCGGCGATCCCGGTTTCCGGCCTGCTCGGCAGTCCGTTTTCCGGCTGGATCCTCAACCACTTCGCCGCCGGGCAAGGTGGACTGGCGGGCTGGCAGTGGATGTTTCTGCTGCAAGGTATTCCGACGGTCATCCTCGGCGCCCTCGCCTATTTCCTGCTGAGCGACAGCTTTGCCAACGCCAAGTGGCTAAGCCCGCATGAACGCGCGGTGCTTGAGGCGGATCAGGCCGAAGACCTGGCGAACAAGCCGAAAACCACCTCTGACTCGCTGATCGCGGTGTTCAAGAACCCGGCGATCTGGGCCTTCGGCCTGATCTACTTCTGCATCCAGAGCGGCGTGTACGCAATCAACTTCTGGCTGCCGTCGATCATCAAGAACCTCGGCTTCAGCGACAACCTGGTGATCGGCTGGCTGAGCGCGATTCCGTATCTGCTGGCGGCGGTGTTCATGCTGCTGGTGGGGCGTTCGGCGGACTTGCGCAAAGAACGTCGCTGGCACCTTGTTGTGCCGATGCTGATGGGCGCCATCGGCCTGGTGATTGCGGTGAATTTCGCCGCCAACCCGGCCATCGCCATCCTCGGTCTGACCATTGCCACCATGGGCGCGCTGACCGGTCTGCCGATGTTCTGGCCGGTGCCGACCGCAATGTTGAGCGCGGGCGCGGCGGCCGGAGGTCTGGCCTTGATCAACTCGATGGGGCAGATGGCCGGTTTCCTCAGCCCGTACCTGGTGGGTTGGGTCAAGGACAGCACCGGTTCGACCGATGCGGCGTTGTATCTGCTGGCGGGTGTGATCGTCGGCGGGAGCTTGCTGGCGCTGCGCATGACGCGCACGTTGCGGGCGTAAACACGCTGCGATCTTTTTTGCCCTTGTTTATTGCAGGCGGATTGCTCAGCCGATAATTCACTTTGCCCCGTGGGATGCTTCTGGTATTTGATTGGAGTTTTCCCACCGACAAAAGGATTTCGGCATGAGCTACCGCACACTGGGGCACTCGGGGTTGCAGGTGTCCACCCTCACCCTCGGCACGATGATGTTTGGCGAGCAGACCAGCGCAGAGGATTCGCTGCGCATCATCCACAAGGCCTGGGATCAGGGCATCAATTTCATCGACACCGCCGACGTCTACACCAACGGCCGTTCGGAGGAAATCGTCGGCGAGGCGATCGCCCGACACCGTCACGAATGGGTGCTGGCGACCAAGGTCGGATTCGGCCCGGCGGACGGCGTGCCGAACCGCAGCGGCTTGAGCCGCAAGCACATTTTCAATGGTCTGGAGGCCAGCCTGACGCGCCTCGGCACCGACTACCTCGACATCTATTACCTGCACCGCGAAGACCACAACACGCCGCTGGAAGTCACCGTGTCGGCGATTGGCGATCTGATTCGCCAGGGCAAGATTCGCTACTGGGGCCTGTCGAACTATCGCGGCTGGCGCATTGCCGAGGTGATTCGTATCGCTGACCAGTTGGGTGTCGATCGCCCGGTGATCAGCCAGCCGCTGTACAACATCGTCAACCGCCAGGCCGAGACCGAGCAGATCACCGCTGCGCAAACCTACGGTCTCGGTGTGGTGCCTTATAGCCCGCTGGCCCGCGGCGTGCTCAGCGGCAAATACGCACCCGATGTGACCCCGGACGCCAACAGCCGCGCCGGGCGCCAGGACAAACGCATTCTGGAAACCGAATGGCGGGTGGAATCGCTGCGAATTGCCCAGCAGATTCAGCAATATACCCAGGGCCGTGGGGTCGGTATCGTCGAGTTCGCGATTGCCTGGGTGCTGAACAACAGCACCGTGACTTCGGCGATCGTCGGCCCGCGCACCGAACAACAGTGGGACGCGTACACCAAGGCGCAAGCGGTGAAAATCACGGCGGAGGATGAAGCGTTTATCGATTCGCTGGTGACACCGGGGCACGCGTCGACACCGGGGTTCAATGATGTGAGCCATTTTGTGTCGGGCCGTAAACCGCGCCAGCCATAAGTTTTTCCCTCGTTGTACAACAGCCGATACAATCGGCTGTTTTTTTTCATTGAACCAAGTGCGATCAAATGGAAAACGCTGATTGATCGTGTGCAAATGGCCCGGGATAAATGATGTTCAACCGCCCTTTTCAGTTAGCGTGCAAGCCTCTGCGCGGGATGCTGTTCAAAGTAATTGGCAACAAGGACGCATCGACCACGCACGCTTCGCCGCTGGCAGGGGCCGTCTCTGGAGATGGGAAACCTTCACTGCAATACCGTGCGGATGTCGACGGCCTGCGCGCAATCGCTGTGCTGCTTGTCTTGATTTTTCACGGCGGCCTGGCGCTGTTTCCGTCGGGTTTTATTGGCGTCGATATCTTCTTCGTGATCTCGGGCTACCTGACGACCTCGATCATCATGAAGTCGCTGGACAACGGTACATTCAGTTTTGCCGGGTTTTACAACCGGCGCATCTGGCGCCTGCAACCGGCGGTGATTGCACTGCTGATTGCCACACTGATCGCCACGACATTGCTGTACTTGCCCAATGACTATGTCGAATTTCTCAAGAGCGAAAAGTACACCTCGTTAATCATTTCCAACCAGTACTTCTCAAAAGCCACCACCGGCTATGCCACACCCGATGCCGCAAGCTTGCCGTTGCTGCACACCTGGTCACTGGCCATCGAATGGCAGTGGTATCTGGCCTTGCCGCTGGGTATCTGGCTGCTCGACCGGTATGTGGCGAAAAGCGTGTTCAAGGCGACGGTATTGGGCTTGACCCTGGCGGCGATCGCGCTCGCGCTCTATCTGTCCCGCGCCTACCCCGACAAGAACTACTACTTCTTCACCGCTCGAATCTTCGAATTGATGATCGGCTCCTGCGCCGTCATCTTCAGTGCGCAAAACTTCAGGCTCAATCGCACAAGTGCCACGTTGGTCTGTGTGCTGGCGCTGGCCACGATCTTCTACTGCGCCACCCGAGAAGGCATCCTGTCTGGCTTTCCCGGTTACCACGCCATTGTCGTGTGCCTCGCCACCGCAGTGCTGCTCTTTCGCGGTATCGGCGATAACAGCCTGACCTCCAAATTATTGGCGTTCAAACCGCTGGTGTTGATTGGCACGCTCTCGTACTCGCTGTACTTGTGGCACTGGCCAATCCTCGCGGTGATGAATTACATGGGCCTTGCCCTGACTCCGCTGCTGACGACCGTTTATTTCATCGCCACCTTCATCATCGGCTACGCCTCCTATGTGCTGGTTGAAAACCGGTTTCGCAGAACACGCGTACGGTTTGGCAAGACACTGCTCTGGTTGATGGTCCTGCCGGCGGTCAGCCTGTCGTTGTTGCACGCAGCGGGCGAGAAACATGACGGTTGGCCATTGCGCTTCGGCCACGCCTACGGCAGCCAGTTCGACACCCTGAGCGCCGCCATTCCGCCTGCCCGAGAAGGTTGCCTGGGTGTCAGCGACGGTGCTGATCCCGGCTGCGTATTCGGTGCTGTGCGGGACACGCCCAACGCGTTCCTGATGGGTGATTCCTATTCGAACCAGTATTGGGGTTTTGTCGAATCACTGGCCAAAGATGCCAACCTTTCAGTACTCGCCCAGGCTTACCCGGCGTGCCTGACGATGCCCGGTGTCTATTTGTACAACTGGTACAAATACAAGAACGCGCTGTATCAAAAGTGCCACGATGCCACGCAACGTTACTACGACATCGTGGCCAGCCATCACTTTCAGTACGTGATCATCGGCCAGATCTGGGAGGCGTATCTGAGCGACGCCGTTGTTACCCGCCTGGATGACCCTCGCAGCCTTGAGTTATCTCATCAACGCTTGGGGGTGGCGATCCGCGAAGCACTGGACATTATCGTCAAGTCAGGTGCAACTCCGGTCTTTTTGCTGAGCACGCTGCCAATGCCGGCGGGGATCAACGAATGCCTGTCGAAGCAGGTCAAGTTGCGCGGCACGCTGGGCAGTACCGAGCAAAGCCGCGCCTGCGCCACGACACCCTGGTCAGGCAGTGAAGAACCGGTATTGGCCAGGCTGTTGAATGAATTGAAGTCCGAATACCCGAGCTTGCTGGTGATCGATCCGAAAAGCGTGCAATGCGCGCAGGCCGATTGCGCGACGACCGTCGACGGCCTGCCGGTCTACCGTGACATCGGCCACTTGACCGATTACGCCTCTTACCGGTTTGGTCAGATGTACATCGAGCACTTCGCAAATCCGTTGAAAGCACAACAGTAATGCCCGCGAACCCGCTAAGGATTTCGGGCTCTGCCCGAATCCACTGACTACGCTGGTGAGGGGGCGGCGCCAATGTGCATGTTGGAAATAATGAGCACTCGGCCAATATTCAGCACAAAAACCACGTATCCTGCGCGCCCTGTTTGATCACCCACCCGCGAGGACAGTTTGTCTAAAGGTATCGCTCTATCGGTTTCAGCCTCGGTGCTGTTTGCCGTCATGTATTACTACACCTCGCTGCTCACCCCGTTGAGCGGCGTAGAGATTTTCGGCTGGCGGATGCTGCTGACGGTGCCGTGCATGACCGTGTTCATGCTGGTGTCCGGTGAATGGCGGCGGGTACTGGAGCTGCTGCGGCGGGTTGCGGGCTATCCGAAGCTGATCGGCGGCCTGATCGTTTCGGCCGGTTTGCTCGGCGTGCAGTTGTGGCTGTTCATGTGGGCGCCGCTCAATGGCTACAGCCTCGACGTGTCGCTGGGTTATTTCCTGTTACCGCTGGCGATGGTGCTGACCGGGCGCATCGTGTACGGCGACAGCCTGTCGTACTTGCAGAAAATCGCGGTGTTCTTTGCCATTCTGGGCGTGGCGAACGAGTTGTATCAGGTCGGCGGTTTTTCCTGGGCGACGCTGGTCGTCGTGGTCGGGTATCCACTGTACTTCGTGCTGCGCAAACGCCTGAAGACCGACCACCTTGGCGGTCTATGGGTCGACATGACCCTGATGCTCCCGGTGGCGTACTGGTTTGTGCGCGGTGGCGAGCAAGGCTTTGGCGTGTTCGATCAGTATCCTGGCTTGCTCTGGTTGATTCCCCTGCTCGGCCTGATCAGTGCATCGGCGCTGGTGGTCTACATCATTGCCAGCCGCTTGTTGCCGTTCAGCCTGTTTGGTTTGCTCAGTTATGTGGAACCGGTGCTGCTACTCGGTGTGGCGCTGTTGCTCGGTGAAAGCATCAAGGCCGGCGAGTGGCTGACCTACATTCCGATCTGGCTCGCCGTTGTGGTGCTGATCTTCGAAGGCTTCAAACACCTGATGCGACAACGCCGCTCTTAAAAGCAATACAAGACTACTGTGGGAGCGGGCTTGCTCGCGAAAGCGTCAGGTCAGTCAACAAAGACCTTGAACGAAAGACCGAATTCGCGAGCAAGCCCGCTCCCACAGTTTTGCTGACGCAAAAAAATCCCGGCTGTGCATGACTGCAAGCCGGGATTTTTTCATTCTAGTGGCGGATTACTCGGTGGTCAGCACACCACGACGCACCTGATCACGCTCGATCGATTCGAACAGGGCCTTGAAGTTGCCCTCGCCGAAACCATCATCGCCCTTGCGCTGGATGAATTCGAAGAATACCGGGCCCATCAGGGTTTCCGAGAAGATCTGCAGCAGCAGGCGCTTGTCGTCCGGGTTCGACGAACCGTCGAGCAGGATGCCCCGCGATTGCAGTTGATCCACTGGCTCGCCGTGATTCGGCAGGCGGCCTTCGAGCATTTCGTAGTAGGTGTCCGGCGGCGCGGTCATGAAGCGCATGCCGATCTTCTTCAACTGATCCCAGGTCTTGACCAGATCGTCGGTGAGGAACGCCACGTGCTGGATGCCCTCGCCGTTGAACTGCATCAGGAACTCTTCGATCTGCCCGGCGCCCTTGGACGACTCTTCGTTCAGCGGGATGCGGATCATGCCGTCCGGTGCGGTCATCGCTTTCGAGGTCAGGCCGGTGTATTCGCCCTTGATGTCGAAGTAGCGGATCTCGCGGAAGTTGAACAGCTTCTCGTAGAAGTTGGCCCAGTAAGCCATACGCCCGCGATACACGTTGTGGGTCAGGTGATCGATGATCTTCAGGCCGGCACCGACCGGGTTGCGATCAACGCCTTCGATGAACACGAAGTCGATGTCATAGATCGAACTGCCTTCGCCGAAACGGTCAATCAGGTACAGCGGCGCACCGCCGATACCTTTGATCGCTGGCAGGTTGAGTTCCATCGGGCCGGTTTCGATGTGGATCGGCTGGGCGCCGAGTTCCAGTGCGCGGCTGTAGGCCTTTTGCGAATCCTTGACGCGGAACGCCATGCCACACACCGACGGGCCGTGCTCGGCCGCGAAGTACGAAGCGACGCTATTGGGTTCGTTGTTGAGGATCAGATTGATCGCGCCCTGACGGTACAGGTGCACGTTCTTGGAGCGGTGGGTTGCGACCTTGGTGAAGCCCATGATCTCGAAGATCGGCTCCAGGGTGCCAGGAGTCGGCGATGCGAACTCGATGAACTCAAAGCCCATCAGGCCCATTGGGTTTTCGTATAAATCTGCCATGGTGACGCCTCATCATTCTTATCAATTAACCAGGGTTATTTGTCAGTAATGCTGAGATCGCTGGGTGGTGCGCAGGAGATGCCTCGCACACTGCGGGCGAGGAAGTCACCGTAGATCAGTTGAAACCCGAATATCTTCATTGTCGACCCAAGGCTCTTGCGGGCGAGGCTTCTGCTGCCAGAAGACGATTATTATTGTATGCGTAACCCGATTCTACACAGCGTAAATAGGGTTGTCTGCCCTCTCTATAAAATCCGCCTTTTTCGCATTGGTGCAAGGGGTTTGTTGCACAGGTAAATCCCCACCAACACCAGGCCGCCTCCCAGATACAGGCTCAACGTCAGTTGTTCGCCGAGCAGCAGCGCGCCGAGAACCACGGCTGTCAGCGGATTCAGGGCGATGAACACGCCGGAACGGGTCGCGCCGATTTTGCGGATACCGTCGTAGTAGCCGATGTAGGCCAGCGCCGAGCCGAGCACACCCAGGTAGATCAGGCTCAACCACTGCGGCGTACCGAGGCTGATCAATGCGACCCAGCTTACCTCGCCGCGCAACGCCGCCAGCGTCCAGAGCATCACTGTGCCGATCAGCACGGAAAGCGTCACGGTCTGCACCGGGCCGAGTGACTGATTCAGCCCCCGTGAAAACAGCGAGTAAACGCCCCAACCCAACACACAACCAAGAATCAACAGATCGCCGATCCACGCGTCAGGCGTCGCGGCAAGCAATTGCGGATTACGGCTGACGAACACCAGGCCAGCGCCAGCGATACAGATCGCAATACCGGCGACTTTCATCCGCCCCATGCGCTCCTTGAACAACAACCACGAGGCCAGACCGATCACGGCCGGATTCAACGCAACAATCAACGAGGCCCGTGAAGCGTTGATGTATTGCAGGCCATAAAAGAAGCACAGGTTATAGAAGAAAATCCCGAAGAACCCCAGCAACAACAGTTGCAGCCATTGCCGGGACGTCGGTCGTGCCAGCGGGATGCGCGCCAGCCACAGGAACCCCAGCAACGCCGCACTGGCGAGCAGGAAGCGCAGGCTGGCGGCGAACAGAGGGCTGAGACTGCCCGCCAGAAAACGCCCGGCGACAAAGGTCCCGCCCCAAATCATGGTCACCGCTGCCAGAGTCAGATAAACCGGCCGCTCGGAGGTCGTTGCGTGGATTTGCTCGAGGTTGCGCATGATGCTCCAGGTAATGCAGCTGGAAAGATGGCGTATCATTCACCTCATTTAACGTCATCGTAAAATGAGCAAATACTCATGACCCTCACTCAACTGGAGATCTTCTCGCTAGTCGCTGAACTGCGCGGTTTCACCCTCGCCGCCCATCGTTTGGGAATTTCGCAGTCAGCGGTGTCGCACGCGATGAAGTCGCTGGAGGAGGAACTGGGCGTCGAACTGCTACACCGCCATCAGTCGCAAGTCGAACTCACCGACATCGGCGAGTAATTGCTGCAGCGCGCACGGGCCATGCTTGGTCTGGCCAACACCCTGCGTCAGGAGGCGGCCGATGCGCGGGGCATGAAAAGCGGCACGTTGCGCATCGGCTCGTTCGGCCCGACGTCATCGATCAAGTTGCTGCCGACGATTTTGCAGCGCTATCGCCAGGCGCATCCGGGCATTGAAGTGCATATTGATGAGGGGCCGGACAGGCTGGTTATCCAGTGGTTGGAAGAGCGGCGGATCGACATCGGTTTTGTGGTGTTGCCTCAGGAGCGTTTCGACACTTTTGCCTTGGCAGAAGACCAGATGGTTGCCCTGCTGCCAACCGATCATCCATTGGCAGGACGCACCGCGCTGAGCCTCAAGGATCTGTGTGCCGATCCGTTTGTGCTGACCGAAGCCGGTTCATCGGAGCTGGTTTCGCGCCTGTTCACTGCCGCGCGCCTGCAACCGAAGATCCGCTATCGCTGCTCGCAATTGCTCAGCACCCTGGACGTCGTGGGCCGGGGTGACGCAATTACCGTCGTGGCCGAATGCTCGTTGCCGGACGATGCGACGCCGCGTTACGTGAAGAAGCCGCTGGTACCCGCCGTGCAACGCCAGATCGGCCTCGCCGTGCTCGATCAACGTCAGGCTTCGCCGGCGACGTTGGCCTTTATCGAACTCGCCACGCAGCTCAACTCGCCTTGAGCAGCGCAAGCGCCATCGGCCATCTATCATGCCTCTTGACTCCGCGGTGTTTCACAGGCGCGCCGTTGCCAGGCCTGCATTCGAGAGTTTCCCCTTCCATCGCAACAGGATGTGCCCATGCCGTTGACTGTCAGACCCCGCCGCAAACGTAGCGTGCGCATGATTGTGACCCTGCTTTGCGCCCTGCTGCCGGTGCTTCTGGGCACAGGGATTCTGTATATGCAAGCCGAGCGCACCTTGCAGCAGAGCACGCAGAACACCGCCGATGAGGCGTTGCGTCAGGTCGAACTGATGCTCGACAACACCGCCCAGGCCGCCAGCGATCTGCTGCCATTGGCCGGCCAGCCCTGCGACAGCGTCAAACTGGCGTTGCGTGAACAGGTGACCCGTCGGCCTTTCGTGCGCTCGACCAATCTGGTGTGGGACAACAATCTCTATTGCAGCTCGCTGTTCGGTGAGTACAAGGAAGCCGTGAACCCGGGCGACTACACCCAAGGCAAGCTGTGGTTGATGAACGGCAATCCCGTTACGCCCAATACCGCGCTGCTGGTGTATCGGCTCAGCGAAGGTCGTGGCGGCGCGCTGACCACGCTCGATGGCTATCACCTGAGCAACGTCCTGCGCCTGATTGGCCGACAGACGCTGCTGTTGCTGCAGGTTGGCGACAACTGGCTGTCCGCCGATGGCAAGGTGCATCAAGGCAACCTGCCGCCGTTGCCGGTGGCACAAAGTATGTTGGTGTCTTCGCGCTATGCCTTCAGCGTCGCCGCAGGCTTCCCGCAGGGCGAAACCTGGCGCTATATGGCCGACGAATACCCGCCGCTGTTCAGCCTGCTGATTTTTTTCGGGATCATCTCCGGTGCTATCGGCCATGTCCTGCAGCGGCGCTCCACCTCACCCAGTCATGAAATGCTGCGCGCTCTGGAGGCAGGCGAGTTCATCCCGTATTTCCAGCCAGTGGTGCATGGCGACAGTAAAAAGTGGTCCGGCGCCGAAGTGCTGATGCGCTGGAAACATCCGAAAGAAGGTCTGGTGCGCCCGGACATGTTTATCCCGTTTGCCGAACATTCGGGCCTGATCGTGCCCATGACCCGCGCCCTGATGCAGCAGACTGCCGCCCTGCTCGGCCCGTTGTCTGCAGGTTTCAACAAACCGTTTCACATCGGTATCAACATCACCGCCAGTCACTGTCACGATCTGCAACTGGTCGAAGACTGTCGCGAGTTTCTCGCTGCGTTCGCACCCGGCAGCATCAGCCTGGTGCTGGAGTTGACCGAGCGTGAGCTGATCGAGCCGAGCGACATCACGCACCAACTGTTCGAGCAGTTGCATACGCTGGGTGTGATGATCGCCATCGACGACTTTGGCACCGGGCATTCAAGCCTGGGTTACCTGCGCAAATTCAATGTGGACTTTCTCAAGATTGATCAAAGCTTCGTCGCGATGATCGGGATCGACGCATTATCGCGACATATTCTGGACACGATTATCGAGCTCTCGGCCAAGCTCGATCTGGGTATTGTTGCCGAAGGTGTAGAAACTCAGGCACAGGCTGACTATCTGACTGCACACCACGTCAACTTCCTGCAGGGCTATCTGTTCGGAAAACCCATGCCCGGCGCCGACTTCATCGATGCATTAAGTCACCATTAACTAAAAACAAATTAACCCCGGCACTGCGATCGGACGCACCAAATTGATACAAAACACCACTGTTGTTACATGACGACAAGATCAGGATTTACTCTTGGCGCATTAACTACTACAATTTTTTCAGCCTGTGCAAGATTGGCAGGTGAGCCATTATCACCGAGTCGCTTCAAGGCTCTTGGCTTATAGCTTTGTTTGCGGTTGGTATCAGCCAAACACACTATTGGAGTAAAGATATTGTCCAGACTCGCTGAATTTCGTGCAGCTGAAAAGGCCCTTCAGGAACAGCTCAAGCAGCTGGAATCGCTGAAGAACGATGCCGGGCTCAAGAAAGAAATCGAATTCGAAGAAAAGCTCCAGGGGCTGATGAAAACCTACGGCAAAGGCCTGAAAGACATCATCGCCATCCTCGATCCGAACCCGTCCAAGTCCGGCTTGCAAGTGTCCGCCGCACCAAAAACCCGCCGTGCTCGCGTGGTCAAGGTTTATCAAAACCCGCACACCGGTGAACTGATCGAAACCAAGGGCGGCAACCACCGTGGCCTGAAAGCCTGGAAGGAACAGTACGGTGCAGCTACCGTTGATTCCTGGTTGCGCGGCTAATCTTGCGTCAACAACCAAGCCCTGCTTTATGCGGGGCTTTTTTTTCGACAATATCTAACAAAAGCAACGATTTCCCCCGCGCTAGTTATCAATCCGCCTTAACACACACAAGCCGCGAGGCTAAACATTTTGCGCCGGAATGTTGCAATCGTAATCGCCGCTAAACTTTGTGCTTAATTCCTTCGGGTATCTAAACCGGACGGGGTGCAAACAGACGCTTAAAGTTTCAAGCTGTTTCTCACTGCGACTATTTCCTCGGCGCTTGCCTTATAAACCTCGGCCTGCCCAGCGTAAGAAAGTACATAAGCCTTATCCGCTGCGGCCGCAGCAACCAAAGTTTGCGACAACACATGTCGACCGTTTTCAGTGATCGTGCAGGTGGTTTCCTGCGCGTCCAAAGAGCCGAGCTTCGCCGGGTGTACCTTGTTGCAAACACTCTGATAGCCGCCCTGGAAGAAATCCTTCTGTATCGATTTGCGCATTTCCAGCAGAACGCCCGCCACATTGACCTGGTGACCTGCCTCCACCTGAGTCATGGTCAACTCCATCACCATGACCTGATTGCCGTCGGTGTCGGTTTTCACCGCGCGCTGGCGCGAAACCTGAGGGGCTTGATCGGGCAGCGCCTCTACTTCCCAGCCAGCAGGCCAAGTGATGCTCGGCTGGTCCGCCAGCGCAGGAGCGGCAAGCAAAGACGAGAAAAGGCAAACGAACAGCGCTTTGAACGGTCGGATCATTACCAGAGGCACTCGCAGATTGAGCTGCAAAGTCTGAGGCCCGGCCGTCCACAGAGCAAGCCGCGCATTCGGTTTGGCGATGCCGCCCCGCATGCGTATCATTGCGCCCATTCACTCGCCCCATTGTTACGGAGGGCCTATGAGCCTGCACGAACTGAACACTTTCCCCGGCGTCACCGCCACTCCAGACAGCGCAACCCGCAACTTCGTCTTCAACCACACCATGCTGCGCGTGAAGGACATCACCCAGTCGCTGGACTTCTACACCCGCGTACTGGGTTTCTCGCTGGTGGAAAAACGTGATTTCCCGGAAGCTGAGTTCAGCCTGTACTTCCTCGCACTGGTCGACAAGGCGCAGATCCCGGCCGACGCCGCTGCCCGCACCGAGTGGATGAAGTCGATTCCCGGCATCCTCGAACTGACCCACAACCACGGCACTGAAAACGATGCCGACTTCGCCTATCACAACGGCAACACTGACCCGCGCGGTTTCGGCCACATCTGCATCTCGGTTCCGGATATCGTTGCGGCATGTGCACGTTTCGAAGAACTGGGCTGTGACTTCCAGAAGCGTTTGACCGATGGCCGCATGAAAAGCCTGGCGTTCATCAAGGACCCGGATGGCTACTGGGTTGAAATCATCCAGCCTGCGCCGCTGTAACTGACTGCATAAAAAGCCTTTGTGGGAGCGGGCTTGCTCGCGAAAGCGGTGAGTCATGCAACGCAGGTGTTGGCTGACAGGACGCTTTCGCGAGCAAGCCCGCTCCTACAATTGGATTTGTGTCAGGCATAAAAAAACCCATGATCGCTCATGGGTTTTTTCGTTTCAGCGACTGACGTTTACGCCGGAGCCGAAGTGCGGATCAAGTGATCGAACGCGCTGAGAGATGCCTTGGCGCCCTCGCCCACCGCAATCACGATCTGCTTGTATGGCACAGTGGTCACGTCGCCTGCCGCGAAGATCCCCGGGATCGACGTCTCGCCACGGTTGTCGACGATGATTTCACCGCGCGGCGACAGCTCGATGGTGCCTTTGAGCCAGTCGGTGTTCGGCAGCAGACCGATCTGTACGAAAATCCCCTCCAGCTCGACGCTGCGCAGTTCGTCAGTCTTGCGATCCTTGTAACGCAGGCCGTTGACCTTCTCACCATTGCCGGTGACTTCAGTGGTTTGCGCACTGGTGATCACGGTGACGTTCGGCAGGCTGTGCAGTTTGCGTTGCAGTACCGCGTCGGCACGCAGTTGTACGTCGAACTCCAGCAGGGTCACGTGGGAGACGATACCGGCCAGATCGATGGCCGCTTCAACGCCGGAGTTACCGCCGCCGATCACCGCCACACGCTTGCCTTTGAACAGCGGACCGTCGCAGTGCGGGCAGTACGCCACGCCTTTGTTGCGGTATTCCTGCTCGCCTGGCACGTTCATTTCACGCCAGCGTGCGCCGGTCGCCAGAATCACGCTCTTGGCTTTCAGGGTCGCGCCACTGGCGAAGTGGACTTCGTGCAGCTCGCCGTTCTTGCCCGGGATCAACTTGTCGGCGCGCTGCAGGTTCATGATGTCGACGTCGTACTGCTTGACGTGTTCTTCCAGCGCCGTGGCCAGTTTCGGGCCTTCGGTTTCCTGCACGGAAATGAAGTTCTCGATGGCCATGGTGTCCAGCACCTGACCGCCGAAGCGCTCGGCCGCGACACCGGTGCGAATGCCTTTACGGGCGGCATAGATAGCGGCCGAAGCACCGGCCGGGCCACCGCCGACCACCAGCACATCAAAGGCTTCTTTGGCGCTGATCTTCTCGGCTTGACGCTCGATGGCACCGGTGTCGAGTTTGGCGAGGATTTCTTCCAGACCCATGCGGCCCTGGCCAAAGCTCTCACCGTTGAGGTAGATGCTCGGCACAGCCATGATCTTGCGATCGTTGACTTCGTCCTGGAACAGCGCGCCGTCGATGGCGACGTGACGGATGTTCGGGTTCAGCACGGCCATCAGGTTCAGCGCCTGAACCACGTCCGGGCAGTTCTGGCACGACAGCGAGAAGTAGGTTTCGAAGCTGAACTCGCCCTTGAGCGCGCGGATCTGCTCGATCACTTCGGCGCTGGCTTTCGATGGGTGGCCGCCGACTTGCAGCAGGGCCAGCACCAACGAGGTGAATTCGTGGCCCATCGGGATGCCGGCGAAACGCAAGCTGATGTCGGCACCCGGACGATTGATCGAGAACGACGGCTTGCGGGCATCAGTGCCGCTGTCGATCAGGGTAATCTGGCTCGAAAGACTGGCAACGTCTTTCAGCAGGTCAAGCATTTCCCGGGATTTCGCACCGTCGTCGAGGGAAGCAACGATCTCGATCGGCTGGGTGACCCGTTCCAGGTACGATTTCAACTGGGCTTTAAGATTGGCGTCCAACATACGGGCGATCTCCTGTGTCTTTATTCGAGGCGAAAAAAAGCCCGAGCGAATCTCGCCCGGGCTTTTTTAATGGGCGGTGCAGCTTACTGAAGTAGGTGCGGAGTCCCGCCCTGTGTTGCGTGCGTCACAGACTTAGATCTTGCCGACCAGGTCCAGGGACGGAGCCAGAGTCGCCTCGCCTTCTTTCCACTTGGCTGGGCAAACTTCGCCTGGGTGAGCAGCAACGTATTGAGCAGCCTTGATCTTGCGCAGCAGCTCGGAAGCGTCACGGCCAACGCCGCCATCGTTCAGTTCAACGATTTTGATCTGGCCTTCAGGGTTGATCACGAAAGTGCCACGGTCAGCCAGGCCAGCTTCTTCGATCAGCACGTCGAAGTTGCGGGAGATAACGTGGGTCGGGTCGCCGATCATGGTGTATTCGATTTTGCCGATCGCTGGCGAAGTGTTGTGCCAGGCAGCGTGAGCAAAGTGGGTGTCGGTCGAAACGCTGTAGATTTCCACGCCCAGTTTCTGGAACGCAGCGTAGTTGTCGGCCAGGTCTTCCAGCTCGGTTGGGCAAACGAAGGTGAAGTCGGCTGGGTAGAAGAACACTACGGACCATTTGCCTTTCAGGTCAGCGTCCGAGACTTGTACGAAGTCGCCGTTTTTGAACGCGGTAGCTTTGAACGGTTTTACTTGGCTGTTGATGATAGGCATTGATGACTCTCCGTCAGGGTTGTGAATTCGATGGGTGAATCCTACCCACTCACTCGACGGATGGCTCATTGGCAAACCTGATGCTGCTGATTTGTTTTCGCTATTAGCTGACTGTATTAATAGAAGAAAACGATATCTACGACGAAGCCGGCTTATCCGTAATCCGAGCCATCCCGTGAAAGGGGCTGGCTTCAACATAGCGCATGGCTGACTTCATATCCTTCCAGCCAACGTAACTCATCAAAGATTTCAGATCCCAGCCGCTTTGATGCGCCCAGGTAGCGAAGCCGCGGCGCAGGGAATGGCTGGTGTAGCGCTCGGCCGGAATGCCGGCGCGTTCCAGCGCCTGACGCAGCAGTGGAATGATGCTGTTGGCGTGCAAGCCCTCATCGCTCAGATGTCCCCAGCGGTCGACGCCGCGAAACACCGGACCGCGTACCAGCGCCGCCTCGGTGATCCAGTCGATATAAGCCTGCACCGGGCACAGCTTGAGCAGCGCCGGCGCCTGATACGTCTGCCCGAGGTTGTCGCGGTCGCCCTTGCTGCGCGGCAGGTACAGAGTGATGCCGCTGCCGGCGTGCGCCTGCACATGCTCGATCTGCAGACGACACAACTCATCACTGCGAAAGCCACGCCAGAACCCCAACAGGATCAGCGCCCGATCGCGATAGGCCTTGAGCAACTGCGGGCGATCCTGATTTTGTCTGGCATTGCTGGCTTCCTGCTCCAGCCAGTCGACCAATTGCTGCAGATCGTGCAGTTGTAGCGGTTCGGCCTGTTTTTCCTGCGCCGGATGCAGCGCCCGAATGCCTTTGAAGACCTTGCGCACCACCGGCGCCTTGGTCGGATCGGCAAAACCCTGACTATTGTGCCACTGCGCCAGCGCCGACAAGCGCAGCTTCAGCGTATTGATCGACAGCACGCCGGCATGCTCGACCAGATAACGCGCCACGCTGTCGGCCGTCGCTGGCAGGAACCCGCCCCACTTCACTTCGAAATGCTCGATCGCCGAACGATAGCTGCGGCGGGTGTTGTCACGGGTGGCGGCTTGCAGATAGCGATCGATCTCGCTCATGGGCAGTGTTCTCGCAGGCGTACTGATTTCGGGATGAAAAAACCAATTCAGGCATCTGACATTGGGTAATACCAGTATATCCCGCCTGTGATTAATCAAGCATTTAACTTTATTTTCAGCGTGGTACACTGCGTACTTTGGTGGCATGTACCACAGTATGAAACGGTAGGAGTTCACATGGCCCGTGGCGGCGTAAACAAAGCAGTGGTGCAGATCGCGCGTGCAGCGATTCTGGCCCGGGGCGAACACCCCAGTATCGATGCAGTACGCATCGAACTGGGCAACACCGGTTCGAAAACCACGATCCATCGCTATCTGAAAGAGCTGGATGACGGCAGCCAACCGGTCGAAGCGTCTGCAGAACCGATCAATGACGAGCTGACCGCACTGGTCTCGCGTCTCGCCCAGCGCCTGAAAGAACAGGCGCAAGAGCCGATCGAACAAGCGCGCGAGCAGTTCGAGGAGCAGCGCGAAACGCTGGAAGCGGAACTCAAGCAGGTGCGCCAGGCACTCGAACAACTGGAACAACAGCACGACATTCAAGGCGCAGCACTGGCACGGGAATCCGAGGCACTGAAAGAAACCCGCTCGATGTTGCAGACCGAACAAACCCGCAACGCCGGACTGAACCAGGCCTTGGCCGATTTCGAGTTGCGCCTGCAGGACAAGGACGAGCAGATCCGCTCACTGGAAGAGAAACACCTGCACGCCCGCGATGCCCTTGAGCATTACCGCAACGCCAGCAAGGAGCAGCGCGAGCAGGAACAGGCCCGTCACGAAGGGCAGCTCCAGCAATTGCAGATGGAATTGCGCCAGGCGCAACAAAGTGCGCTGGTACGTCAGGACGAGATCACCCAGTTGCACCGTGACAACGAGCGCCTGCTCACCGAAAACCGTGGCACCCAGCGCGAGCTGAGCCTGGTACAGGATCAACTCAAGCACAGCAATCAGCGTCAGGATCAGTTGCTGGAGCAAGCGACTCGCGTCGACAACGAACGCACCCTCCTCCAGGAACGCTTGCGCGTGGCCCTGCTGGAAAGTCAGACGCTGAAACAGAACATTGACGAACAGCTGTTGCTCAATCAGTCACTGGAAAAGGAACTGACCAAGACTCAGACCAGCCTCGAGGATAGCTTGCGTCTGGCCGCTACCGTTGCGGCAGCGCCAGACACAGCCAAAGCGAAGGAAACTTAAGCGCCGACCGGCGTACGCATGGTGACGAACTCTTCGGCGGCCGTCGGGTGAACCCCGATCGTGTCGTCGAAGTCACGTTTGGTCGCGCCAGCCTTCAGCGCGATCGCCAGGCCTTGGACGATCTCACCCGCGTCGGGCCCGACCATGTGGCAGCCGAGAACTTTGTCGGTCTTGCCGTCGACCACCAGCTTCATCAGGGTTTTCTCCTGACACTCGGTCAGGGTCAACTTCATCGGGCGGAAGCGACTCTCGAAAATCACCACCTCATGGCCCGCCTCCCGCGCCTCCTCTTCAGTCAGACCGACAGTGCCGATGTTCGGCAGACTGAACACGGCAGTCGGGATCATCTTGTAATCCACCGGACGGTACTGCTCAGGCTTGAACAAACGCCGCGCCACCGCCATGCCTTCGGCCAGTGCCACTGGCGTCAGTTGCACGCGACCAATCACGTCACCCAGCGCCAGAATCGACGGTTCGCTGGTCTGGTACTGCTCGTCGACCTTGATGAAGCCCTTGTCGGTGAGCTGCACATCGGTGTTTTCCAGGCCCAGGTTGTCCAGCATCGGACGCCGCCCGGTGGCGTAGAACACGCAGTCGGCTTCCAGTACGCGACCATCCTTTAGAGTCGCCTTCAGGCTGCCGTCTGGCTGTTTGTCGATACGCGCGATGTCGGCGTTGAATTGCAGATCCATGCCGCGCTTGGTCAGTTCTTCCTGCAGATGTTTGCGCACCGAGCCATCGAAGCCACGCAGGAACAGATCACCGCGATACAGCAGTGTGGTGTTCGCCCCCAGACCGTGGAAAATCCCGGCGAACTCGACAGCGATGTAACCACCACCGACCACCAGCACCCGCTTCGGCAGCTCTTTAAGGAAAAACGCCTGATTAGAACTGATCGCGTGTTCGTGCCCCGGAATTTCCGGAATCTGCGGCCAGCCACCGGTAGCAATCAGAATGTTTTTCGCGGTGAAACGCTCACCGTTGACCTCGACCTCGTGCGGGCCGACGATCTTCGCGTGGGCTTCGTGCAGGGTCACGCCACTGTTGACCAGCAGGTTGCGATAAATCCCGTTGAGGCGATTGATCTCGCGGTCCTTGTTGGCGATCAGGGTCGCCCAGTCGAAATTCGCTTCACCCAGACTCCAGCCGAAGCCGGACGACTGCTCAAAGTCTTCGGCGAAATGCGCGCCGTACACCAGCAGTTTTTTCGGCACGCAGCCAACGTTGACGCAGGTGCCTCCCAGGTAACGGCTCTCGGCTACCGCCACTTTCGCGCCGAAACCGGCTGCAAAACGCGCAGCGCGCACACCGCCGGAACCGGCACCAATCACATAAAGGTCAAAATCGTAGGCCATTTCTATCTCCTCGGCAGGCCATCAGCATACCCGCCGCCGTTCATTGGGCAAACGTTGCGCGCAGCTTTTCACCGAGGTCGGTGCTATCGGGGAACATTTCCTGCGGTTGAATGCCCACGCCATCGGCGCGAAGAGCGTCGCTTAACCCCGAGTTAATTTCCACCCGGGACACTGTGCTTCGAGATCTGCTTCATGGACGAACGGCTCCCACGTTTTTCAGTAGGAGGCACCATGAAAACCATCACCGCTATTCTCACCGGGCTACTCGCCCTCGGCTCCGCCAGCGCCTTTGCCGAAGGCGGCGCCGAACGCATGCGACATTACTACGACAACTTCCCGGTCCACCACGCGCAAAACGAACAGCAGAGCGATAGCAAAGCTGCGGAACTGAAGGTTCCGAACGACCAGACCGCGCAAGTCACCGAGTCTTATCGCAACTGATTCATTGAGCAACCGATGGACCTCCGATGGCTCCGCTCTGGCCTCGGAGATGACAGTTGGGCGCCCTGACCGGGCGCCTTTTTTTATGTCGGCAGATTCTTGATCCAGAACAGCATGCGGCCATGATCCGGGTCGAACATCCCCGGGGCGAAACCGAACTTGCTGTAGGCATTCTGCGCCACCGCATTGCCTTCCAGCACCTCCAGCGTGATCTTGCAGCAGCCGCGCTGACGGGAAATTTCCTCGACCTTGCGCAGCATCTTCTGGCTCAGCCCGAGGCCGCGAAATTTGCTCACCACTGCCACGTCGTGAACATTGACCAGCGGTTTGCAGGCGAACGTCGAGAAACCTTCAAAACAATTCACCAGCCCTGCCGGCTCACCGCCGACGAACGCCAGTACGCTGAACGCGTGCGGCCTGCGCGCCAACTCTTCAGGCAGGCGACGCAGCAGCTCGGGGGCAATCGAATGGCCGCCGCCCATGGGATCTTCTGCGTAATGATTAAGCACGATGCCGATGGCTTCGGCGTGCACTGGATTGGTGTAGCTGGCTTGTAGCACAAGAATTTCTGTGGAATCCATTTCCATCCCCGGTCGTGGCCCCGGCGTGCAAGGTGCGCACCTGAAAGGCTGCTCGACCTTAACGCGAGCCTGTTGTGGGCGACAACCCGGGAAGAACAAAAAGGGCGTCACTGCTCGCATATCAGTGCCTTGGTTCGGCCTGGTCAAGCGAGGCCCTGAGCGCGCCCTCATCACTCAGGCTTCGGCAAAACGCTGCAGTTGCATCTCCTGCAAACGGCTGAGGGTGCGCCGGAACGGGAATTCCAGGTAACCCTCGGTGTACAGCGCTTCCATCGGCACCTGAGCCTCGATGTACAGCGGGACCTTACGGTCGTAGCACTCGTCGACCAAGGCAATGAAGCGGCGTACACCGTCGTCGTGCACCGACAGCTGCGGCAGTTCGCGGTCACCGGCCACCACCTGCGCCGAGCCGTCTTCGGTACCACGGGCGATTCGCCCTTCACGTTTTTGCGCGCTGAGGTTCGGCACGTCGCTCAACAGAATAGATCGATAGCTGTCGCACAGCGCGATGAAGTCCATTGCGGCAAACGGTTGCTCGCAGAGATCGGCATAGCGGCACCAGAGCACCGTCGCACTGGCCTGCACCACGTTCAGCACTCGATGGCCGACGGGCACCGGCTCGGCGCTGGCGGGCTGCCCGGCGTTGAGTGACTGGAAGACCTGCTCCAGAGCACTACCCTGTCCCGGCGCAGTGACAAAATAGCGCTGCTGACCCGCGCCCGGATGCAGGCGATGATCCTCGGCACCATTCACCGCCACCACTTGCATATGCGCCTTGATCGCGGCAATCGCCGGGACAAACCGATCACGGTTGAAGCCATCGGCGTAGAGCTCGTCCGGCGGCAGGTTGGAGGTACAGACCACCACCACGCCTTCGTCGAACATCACCTGAAACAGCCGCCCGAGAATGATCGCGTCGCCGATGTCATTGACGAACAGTTCGTCGAAGCACAACACCCGTACTTCCGCCGCCAACTCTTTGGCCAACGCCCGCAACGGATCGGCGATGCCAGTGAGCTGGAACGAGCGTTGATGCACCCAGCCCATGAAATGATGAAAGTGCTGACGTCGGGCCGGCACCCGCAGGCTCTGATAAAACTGATCCATCAACCACGTCTTGCCGCGCCCGACCGGGCCCCACAAGTACACGCCCGTGACCGAACGGGCGCCGGCGTGCAAGGCTTCATGGCATTTTTGCAGGGCCCAGACCGCGTGCTCCTGGGCTTCATCCTGGATGAAACCCTTGTGCTCGATCGCGTGTTGCCAGGCGCTTAAGGGAGAGTCGAAAGTCATGCGCGGCAGTATGCCACGATGTCCCTGAAAAACAGGTGCCCTTTTGTGGAAGCGGGCTTGCTCGCGAAGGCGTTGGGGCAGCCAACATCACCGTTGAATGACACACCGCTTTCGTGAGCAAGCCCACTCCCACATGGGTTCTGTGGGGAGTCGAAGATCGACTGTATGTCTCGCGACCTCAAAACAGCGTGCAGCAACTGCCTGGAATACAACCCCCTGTGGGAGCGGGCTTGCTCGCGAAAGCGTCGGGGCAGCCAACATCACCGTTGAATGACACACCGCATTCGTGAGCAAGCCCACTCCCACATGGGCTTTGTGGGGGGGCAAAGATCGACTGCATATCTCGCGACCTCAAAACAGCGTGCAGCAACTGCCTGGAATACAACCCCCTGTGGGAGCGGGCTTGCTCGCGAAGGCGCCGGGGCAGCCAACATCATCGTTGAATGACGCACCGCTTTCGTGAGCAAGCCCACTCCCACATGGGGCCTGTGGGGAGTCGAAGATCAACTGTATATCTCTCGGCCTCAAAACAGCGTGCAGCAACTGCCTGGAATAAAGATCCCTGTGGAAGCGGGCTTGCTCGCGAAGGCGTCGGGGCAGCCAACATCATTGTTGAATGACACACCGCTTTCGTGAGCAAGCCCACTCCCACATGGGCTTTGTGGGGGGGCAAAGCTCGACTGTATATCTTGCGACCTCAAAACAGCGTGCAGCAACTGCCTGGAATACAACCCCCTGTGGGAGCGGGCTTGCTCGCGAAGGCGTCGGGGCAGCCAACATCATTGTTGAATGACACACCGCTTTCGTGAGCAAGCCCACTCCCACTTGGGCTTTGTGGGGTGTCAGCGGTCGACTTTGTGTCGGGCGGCGTAGAGGCAGAGCATTTCCATCGCCAGCGTTGCCGCTGCGAGCGATGTCACGTCCGCATGGTCATACGCCGGCGCCACTTCCACCACGTCCATGCCCACCAGATTGATTCCGCGCAAACCGCCAAGAATTTCCAGTGCCTGCACCGTGCTCAACCCGCCACACACCGGAGTGCCGGTACCCGGTGCAAAGGCCGGATCCAGGCAGTCGATATCAAACGTCAGGTACACCGGGTGGTCGCCGACCCGTGCGCGAATCGCCTCGACAATCGCCTCGCAGCCACGTCGATGCACTTGACGGGCGTCGAGCACGGCAAAGCCCTGATGATCGTCATTGGTGGTGCGCAAACCGATCTGCACCGAACGCGACGGATCCACCAGCCCTTCCTTGGCCGCATGCCAGAACATGGTGCCATGATCGACGCGCTTGCCGCCCTCGTCCGGCCAGGTGTCGCTGTGCGCATCGAAGTGGATCAGCGACAGCGCACCATGTTGGCGTGCATGGGCCTTGAGCAGCGGATAGGTGATGAAGTGGTCGCCGCCAAACGTCAGCATCGCGCTGCCGGCATCAAGAATGCGCTCGGCGTGGGCCTCGATACTTTCCGGGATGGTATGCGGCGAGCCGTAATCGAAGTCGCAATCGCCGTAGTCGATCACCGCCAGATGATCGAACGGATCGAATGTCCACGGCCAATGCCGTTCCCAGGCAATCCCGGTGGACGCGGCGCGAATTCCCCGCGGCCCGAAGCGTGCGCCCGGGCGGTTGCTGGTGGCCGTATCGAACGGTACGCCACTGACCGCCACATCGACGCCGCGCAAATCACGGCTGTAGCGGCGACGCATGAAACTGGTGATCCCGGCGTAGGTGCTTTCGGCGGCAGTGCCGTACAGGCTGTCACGGGTCAGGGCTTGGTCGTTGAGCATCGGCACGTCCATCGGTGTGCTCCTTTTGTTATTGATGGCTACGGAAAGTGGTCCACAGACGCGTGCGCTGACGCATGTCCTTGAGGCTCATGCTGCGGTCGGCGTACAAGCGCCCACGCATTTCGGCGGGCGGATAGATGTCCGGGTCATTGCGCACCGCCTCATCCACCAGCGGCGTCGCGGCCTGGTTGGCGGTGGCGAAAAACAGCGTATTGGTCAGCTCGGCGACCGACTCGGGGCGCAGCATGAATTCGATGAACGCCCGCGCCGCTTGCGGGTTTGGCGCGTCCTTGGGAATGGCCAGGTTGTCTTGCCAGATCAACGTGCCTTCGCGCGGTATCCGGTAGGCGACTTCGTACGATTTGTTGGCCTTGTGCGCCTGATCGGCAGCCATGCTCACATCACCGTTGTAGGTCAACGCCAGACAGACGCTGCCATTGGCCAGGTCGTTGATCTGCCGGCCGGTGGCGACATACAGCACCGACGGCTGGAGTTTCTGCAACAAGGCTTCGGCGGCGGCCAGATCATTTTTGTCAGTGCTGTAGGGATCTTTACCCAGGTAATGCAGCGCCAGACCAATGACTTCCTGCGGCGAATCGAGCACGGCAATCCCGCAGTCCTTGAGTTTGCTCGCGTACTCGGGCTTGAACAGCAGATCGAGGCTGTTCAGCGGCGCATCCGGTAGGCGCTTTTTCACCGCCTCGACGTTCAACCCCAGCCCGAGCGTGCCCCACGTGTAGGGCACGGCGTAGCGATTGCCGGGATCGACGGCAGCGAGTTTCTCCAGCAGATCGGGATCAAGGTTGGCGTAGCCCTTGAGGCCTTCGTGGGGAATCTCCTTCAGTGCGCCCGCTGCCAAGCCACGGGCCAGGACGCTGGACGACGGCACTACCACGTCATAGCCGCTGCCGCCGGTCAGCAGTTTGGTTTCCAACACCTCGGAAGTATCGAAGGTGTCGTAGCGCACATGAATGCCGGTTTCTTGCTCGAAACGCTGCAGGGTCTGCGCCGGCACGTAATCGGCCCAACTGTAGAGGTTGAGGGTTTTATCCTCGGCCTGTGCCTGGATGACCACGGACAACAACAGCGCGGGAAAACACAGTTTGAACACGGGAGCCATGACGAACACCTGACCGGAGGAAGTGGTGGCAGGATGCGCCGTCGGATACATTGCAGAAATATCAAGTTTGTTAACCTGACTTTATCCCGGAGTAATGTAATGCTCGGTCAGCTTCACGACGTCGATTTGCAGTTGCTGCGCCTGTTTGTGCGGGTCGTGGAATGTGGCGGCTTCAGTGCGGCGCAAGGTGAACTGGGCCTGAGCCAGTCAAGTATCAGCCAGCAAATGGCCAAACTCGAAACCCGCCTCGGCTATCGCCTGTGCAGTCGCGGCAAGGGCGGTTTCAGCGTGACGCCCAAGGGCGAACAGTTGCTGATCGCCATTCGCACGCTGTTCGAATCCATCGAAACCTTCCGTCATCAATCCAACGGCGTTGCCGGACGCTTGATCGGTGAGGTGCGGCTGGGCTTGTCCGAGGCGGTTGATCAGTCGGTGCTGCTGCGGGTGGCGGATGCGATCCGGCGCTTTCGCGAACGCGATGAGTCGGTACGCATCGAGTTGATCAGCGCAATGCCCGGGGAGATGGAGCGTCTGCTGCTGCAACAGCGGCTGGACCTGGCCATCGGTTATTTCTCACAAGTGCAGAGCGCTTTCGATTACCGCGAACTGTTCAGGGAAACCCAACATTTGTATTGCGCGCAGGGGCATCCACTGTTCAGCGTCGATGAGCCGGATGACGCGGCGTTGCAGGCCTGCGACCGGGTGGATCATCCGTATCGGTTCATGCGCAGTGGCGAGCCGTTCCCGGACAAGCGCTTTTCGGCGCGTTCGGAACAGGTCGAAGGCACCCTGGCTTTCATTCTCTCTGGCAAGCACGTCGATTATCTGCCGGATCACTACGCGCGAGTCTGGGAGAACAAGGGCTTGCTGCGCGCGCTGCGGCCTGGGGAATTGAGTTTCGAAGTGGCGTTTCATCTGGCCCGGCATCGAGCGCAGGTGCCGGGGGATGCGCAGAAGGCGTTTGAGGAGGATTTACTCAGCGCGTTTACATGACTTCTAAGCTTTGGTGGCGAGGGAGCTTGCTCCCGCTGGGTTGCGAAGCAGCCCTCTGCATTATCCAGTCAACAGTGTTTTACGACTGCTACGCAGCCGAACGGGAGCAAGCTCCCTCGCCACAACAATGTGTGTCAGTGCGCGTGGGTACCACCAGCACCAATAAAACCTGACCTTTCAGGCAATTTTTGCTCGTTGCCCTCGCCGCCCTCTTCCGGCATCCTGCGCCTCCATTTTCTGACCCGGCCCCGCCTCACGGCGCGCAAAATCACCATGACCGCCTCTGAAAAAGCCCCGCGCAACAACGATCTGATCTACGGCCTCAACGACCGTCCGCACCTCACCGCCACCGTGTTCGCCGCGCTGCAACACGTGCTGGCCAGCTTCGTCGGCATCATCACCCCGACCCTGATCATGGGCGGCGCCCTGGGGCTGCAGAGCGAAATTCCGTACCTGATCAGCATGGCACTGTTCGTCTCGGGCCTCGGCACGTTCGTTCAAGCCAAGCGTTTTGGCCCGATCGGCTCCGGTTTGCTGTGCCTGCAAGGCACCAGTTTTTCCTTCATCAGCGTGATCCTCAGCGCCGGTTTCATGGTCAAGGCCCGAGGCGGCGGCACCGATGAAATTCTCTCGACGATTTTCGGCGTGTGCTTTTTCGCCGCGTTCATCGAAGTGGTGCTGAGCCAGTTCATCGGCAAACTGCGGATGCTGATCACCCCGGTGGTCACGGGCACTATCATCACCTTGATGGGCCTGTCGCTGATCAAAGTGGCGATGACCGACATCGCCGGCGGCTTCGGTGCGGCGGATCTGGGCGCGGCCAGCCATGTGTTTCTGGCGGCGTTGGTGATCGGCACTATCGTTGTGCTGAACCGCGTCGACGTGCCGTTTCTGCGCCTGGGCGCGATCGTCATCGGCCTGACCCTCGGCTACGTGGTCGCGTGGCTGATGGGCACGGTGGATTTCGCCTCGATGCCCGAAGTGCCGCTGGTCAGCGTGCCGGTGCCGTTCAAGTACGGTTTCAATTTCGACTGGGTGGCATTCGTGCCGGTGGCGGTGATCTTCCTCGTTTCGCCGCTGGAAGCGGCCGGTGACCTGACCGCCAACTCGATGATTTCGCGGCAACCGGTCAAAGGCCCACTGTACATCCGCCGGATCAAGTCCGGGTTGCTCGCCGATGGCCTCAACTCGGCCATGGCGGCGGTGTTCAACAGCATGCCGATGGTGACGTTCGCGCAGAACAACGGCGTGATCCAGCTGACCGGCGTGGCCAGTCGCTACGTGGCCTTCTTCATCGCCGGCCTGCTGGTGTTGCTGGGGCTGTTCCCGATGATCGGCGCGGTGCTGCAACTGATGCCAAAACCGGTGCTCGGCGGCGCCGAACTGGTGATGTTCGGCACCGTGGCCGTGGCCGGGATCAAGATCCTCGCCGAGGCCGGCCTGCATCGGCGCAACATGTTGATCGTGGCGATCTCCGTCGGCATGGGCCTGGGCATCGCCGCCGTGCCGGAAGTGCTGCGAGAACTGCCGCAAGCGCTGCGCAACATCTTCGAATCGCCGATCACCGTCGGTGCGTTGTGCGCTATCGTGCTGAATATATTCCTGCCGGAAGAATTCATTGAGCTGGAAGAAGACGATTTCGATCCGGAAGCGTCGATTCTGCAGGTCATGGAAAACCCCGATATGCCGGCCAAAGCTGAACCTGCAACAGCTGCGGCGGTCGCACAGTTGAACCGCTGACGCTGCGCCATGAAAAAAGGGCTGAGCCGGCAACGGTTCAGCCCTTTTTTGTTGAGAGACTGTTTATGCGCCGTGTCCACGCCGTCATCCTGTCCCTGCTGCTGTTGTCCCTGAGCGCCTGCGCGCTGTTTCCCAACCGAGATCCGGTAAACATCAACGTGGTCGGCCTCGAACCGTTGCCGAGTCAGGATCTGGAAGTGCGTTTCGCCCTCAAGTTGCGGGTGCAGAACCCCAACGAAACCGCGATCGACTACACCGGCATCGCCCTGGATCTGGAGGTCAATGGCCGTCCCTTGGCCTCCGGCGTGAGCGATCAGGTCGGCTCGATCCCGCGCTTCTCGGAAACAGTGGTCAGCGTGCCGGTCAGTGTTTCCGCGTTCTCGGTATTGCGCCAGACCCTCGGCCTGAGCCAGACACAAACCCTCGACAACCTGCCCTACGTACTGCGCGGCAAATTGGCCGGCGGGGTGTTCGGCACGATGCGTTTTGTCGACAGTGGCAAGCTGAGTTTGCCGAAAGCCACTGCTGCGACGTGGTAACCCACTAAACACACAAGTCTCCTGTTGAGTGAGCCTGCTCGCGATAGCGTCACGTCAGTCAATAAAGGTGTTGGCTGATCTGACGCTATCGCGAGCAGGCTCACTCCTACAGGTTATGTGTCAGTTCTGAGGTTATGCGGTGAAGCGCACCCCCGGTCTGGCCCGCTCATCGACACTCAGCTCAAACACATCCGGCCGCGCATAGTGGCCGACCACATCGTAGTCATAGCGCGCACGAACCAATTCATTGGTATCAATCTCCGCGGTGAGCAACCCCGCCTCGCCGCGCAATGGTCCGGCCAGTACATCGCCCATCGGCCCGACAATCACGCTGCCCCCGGCAATCAGCGGACGATCCGCCGGCCAGTTGGCAATCTCCACGCCGAGCGCGTTCGGCGAGGCCTGCACCTGACAGGCGCTGACCACAAAGCAGCGGCCCTCGTGGGCGATGTGGCGCATGCTGACCTGCCACATCTCGCGCTCGTCCACGGTCGGCGCACACCAGACTTCAATGCCCTTGGCGTACATCGCCGTGCGCAGCAGCGGCATCATGTTTTCCCAGCAGACCACGGAGCCAAGGCGTCCGACCTGAGTGTCGAGCACCGGCAGCGTCGAGCCATCGCCCTTGCCCCAGATCAGCCGTTCGGTGCCGGTCGGCATCAGTTTGCGATGCTTGGCCACCAGCCCCGCTTGCGGATCGAAATACAGCGCCGTGCAATACAACGTGCTGCCGGCACGCTCGATCACGCCAATCACCAGATTGGCCCCGGTGCGCGCCGCCAAACCGGCCAGCGCCTCGGTTTCTGCCCCCGGCACGTCAATCGCGTTGGCGAAATAACGGGCGTAGGCCTCGCGCCCCTCGGGCAAGCGATAACCCAGTTGCGTGCCGAAGCCCTCGCCTTTCGGATAACCGCCAAGCAACGCCTCCGGCATGACCACCAGCGCCGCGCCGGATTCGATGATCGCGCTTTCCCAACTGAGGATCTGTTCCAGGGTTTCACCCTTGCCACCGGGCAAGGCGCCGATCTGCAGGGCGGCGACGATTGATTTGGGCATTGCAGTCACTCCATCGGGTTCATGTGTTGCCGATTCTGCGGCGGCGCGGGATCATGAATAAAGACCGATTCACTGCTGAATGATATGAGCCAAATGAATATCGCAACCGTCGACCTGAACCTGCTGAAAGTCTTTGAAGCCTTGCATGAAGAATCCAGTGCCAGCCGTGCGGCGCTGCGTCTCGGTGTGACGCAATCGGCGGTCAGCGCAGCGTTGCGCCGCTTGCGCGAGGTGTATGGCGATCAATTGTTCGTGCGCACCGGCCGGGGACTGGCGCCAACGCTCAAGGCCAATCAACTGAAACCGGTGGTCAGCGAAGCGCTGAACAAATGCCGGCAAAGCCTGGCGATGGTCGATCCGGCGGCTCATCACTACGACGGCCGGTCGGTCACCGTGGGCCTGTCGGATGATTTTGAAATTGCCTATGGTCGGCGCCTGATCGAAGCCATCGCTCGCAGCGCGCCCAAGCTGCGGCTGATCTTCCGTCAGACCCACAGCCAGATCGTCGCGCGCGCGCTGATGGAGCGCAGCATCGACCTGGCGATCACCGCCGGTGGGTTCGCCGAACGTCTGCTCAGCCGTCAGGTGCTGGGTGAAGGGGATTATGCGTGCCTGGTCGATCCGGGCAGTCTGACGCCCGGTCAACAGAGCATCGATTTGCCGGAGTTCGTTGCCCGCGAGCACATTCTGGTGTCTTCGGGCGGTTTTATCGGCATCACCGATGAAGGCCTGGCGGCGCTGGGCCTGAGCCGGCGGGTCTGCGCGTCGACCACGCACTTTGCCGCGTTGCCGCACCTGCTCAAGGGCAGCGGCGCGGTGGCAACCATCCCGAGCCACGCCGCCAGAGCCATTGCCGAGCTCAGCGGGCTGGCGCTGCTGCCCTGCCCGCTGGCGTTGCTGCGCTACCCGATCGAGCTGGGCTGGCGCACCAGCACGCAGATCGATCCGGTGGTGATCAAGGTGCGCGAGGCGATTGTCGGGTGTTTCAACAGCGACTGACGCGCTGTTACTTGTTGGCCGCCATCAGTCGATTGACCTCACTGCGCACCATGTTGGCGAATTCCGGCGGGGACATGCCATCAAGCTCGGCGCGTACCCACTCGGCCCATTTGCCCTTGCGCTTGGAGCGTTCGCCAAACAACCGCGCGGCTTCGCCTTTGGCTTTGCCCAGATTGTTCTGCCAGAGTTCGAACAGACGGGATTTCTCGTCTTCCAGCGCAGCGCGCTCGGCGAGGGATTTGTCGGCCAGATTGAAACTCATGGGGAAATACCTGCTGCGTAAAATGGCGACATCTTACACGCTCAACGGAAATCTCCCGCGCAGGTTTTTCTTTCGCACCTAAAATCAGTGCAACTTTTCAGTCAGCGCCACACTCCATTAATCACTGTTCATCCATCTGCAAGGAGTCACCCAATGGCCCGCAAATCCCGCGTGCAAGCTGCCGAAGACCAAATCAAGGATCAGGCATTCAGCGAACTTCAGGCGCTGATCGAAGAGTCCGACAAACTGCTCAAGAGCAGCGCCTCCCTGGTCGGCGAGGAAGCCGAAACCCTGCGCGGCCAAATCGCCCTGAAGCTGCAACAGGCACTGGATTCCGTGTCGAGCGTGCGTGAGCGCACCAAACCGGCGGTCGAAGCCACTGAAAGCTACATTGGCGGCCATCCGTGGCAAACCGTGGCGATTTCCGCCGGTTTTGGCCTGGTCGTAGGCTTGTTGCTCGGTCGTCGTTAAGTGACATTTGCCTGATCCCATTCTGTGGGATCAGGCAGTAAACCTGTGGCGAGGGAGCTTGCTCCCGCTGGACTGCGCAGCAGTCCCCCTATTCTCAAGTAGACAAAGGGGGCAGCTTCGCAATCCGGCGGGAGCAAGCTCCCTCGCCACATTGGTTATCTGACAATTATTCCCCGGCCAACTCCCGCAACTGCCCCAGCGTCTGCTCATCCAGCACAATCCCTTCCGCCAGCGACCGTGCGCGCTGCAAATGCCGACGATCACCCGGCAAGCGCTTCAACCCTACCCCATGCATCTGCCGCACCAGCTCCTGACTGCGCTCGGCAAAACTCTGTCCGGCGGATTTGCTCGGATCGATGACGATCAGCAGCTGCCCAGTCCACGGGGTCTTGGCGCCGGGATGGTTCGACCAGTCGAACTCGAAGGAAAAATTGCCGCCCGTCAACGCAGCCGCCAGCAACTCGACCATCATCGACAGCGCCGAACCTTTGTGGCCGCCAAACGGCAATAGTGCGCCCCCCTCAAGAATCGCTTTCGGATCCTGGGTCGCCTGACCGAGACTGTCCACGCCCATCCCGGCAGGCAACCGTTCACCCTTGCGCGCCGCAATCTGTACGTCGCCATGAGCGATAGCGCTGGTCGCCAGATCGAAAACAATCGGCGCGCCACCGGCCCGGGGCGCAGCGAAGGCAATCGGATTGGTGCCGAACAGCGGCCGGTCGGCGCCATGCGGCACCACGCAGGTCATGCTGTTGACCACGCTGAGCGCCACCAGCCCCTCATCCGCGAAAGGCTCGACATCCGGCCACAGCGCCGCAAAGTGGTGGGAATTACGAATCGCCAACACCGCGATCCCGGCATTGCGCGCCTTTTCCACCAGCAGCGGCCGAGCGGCGGCCAGCGCTGGCTGGGCGAAACCGTTGCCGGCATCGACCCGCACAAAACCGGGGGCAACGTCCTCGACTTGCGGCACCGCCTGACCATTGACCCAACCGCTGTTGAGCGTCGAGACATAGCCGGGAATGCGGAACACGCCATGACTGTGCGCACCGTCGCGTTCGGCACTGGCGCAGTTGGCAGCCAGGGTGCGGGCGACGGACGCCGACGTTCCATGGCGCAGAAAAATCTTTTCAAGCAGATGCGTCAGCGCTTCGAGCGAGAGCGTGGACGCAGGAGAAGACACGGATTCGTGTGGCGCAGACATCTGAAGCTCCAGACTAATTATTGGAGGGAACAACAGCGTACGAACAGCTTGCTCACCGATTAACCACGTCCGGTACGGGTGCTGTCAACCATTGCGGTGCAGCGCGACGCAGCCAGCACATTTGCATGTCGCCTGTGCGGTAACTATGTACCACCTTAGTCACCCGTTCGGCTTTTAGGCTGGCGTCTCAATTCACCGGTGCCCCCAAGGGTGCCCTGATCGAGACGCGATGATGCCCGTACCTGCTCCCCCGCTGCTGTTCTGCTCTTTTTTGGATTCACCTGGACTGTGGCCTGCGCTGGGCACTGCCCATGGGCTGTCGTCGCAGGATTTCCGGTGGCTGACGCACGCGCAACTCTCGACCCATCTGTTACGCAACCAGCAAACCCCGCCGATGCTGGCTCACCGCATCCTGCTCGACAGCGAAGACCCGCCCAGCGTAACCCTGGCCGGCAGTTTCATTCTCAGCCCCACGCCGGAGGATCGCGGCTTCATGTTGTACACGCCGTTTGACGGCCTGAAGAAATTCGACACCTTCCGCGCCGTGACCGAACACCTCGAAGAGCGAGTCAATCAGGCCGACGAAGCGGATCGATTGCTGGCATTTCTGGCCGTGTCACAGCGCAAGCGCCTGCTGGAGAAAGGCCGTATCAGCGTGAATTACCAGCTCATCGAGGGCGACATATTCGACGAGCAACGGAGCGCCATCGAGCACTGTCAGCAGCTCAACGCCCAGTCCTTGCTCCATGAACTGCTCAATCTGCCTGGCTTGGGAACCTTGCTTGAAACGCTTCTCGACCAGCAACTGAGCCCCCGGATGCCCGGCGCGGATCAAGCACAAACGCAGGTCAGCTTCTACGCCGGCACCGCTCCCGGTGATCAGGGACACCGGCTCGACACCTTGTCACTGGCCAACGCGGTGCTCCGGCACTATCGTCACCCCGGCTGGGCGCAGGGCCAGACGCACAGGTTTTCCAACCCGCGCCGACCTGCGCTGGCCAGCGATCAGACGCATTGGGAACAGGCGGTCAAAACCGTCTCCGGCAAACTGCTGGTGCTGCTCTATCAACACCTTGAGCAATACTGGAATGACGCTTGCGCAGACGGCATGCCGCGCCGCAGCCTGTTCAGTCAAACGATCCGGCAACAGGCCCTGGCCGACATTCTGCTCAAACGCGAAGCCGGGATCATCGAGGCCGAAAAATTCGACAGCCTGCTGACCTGGATCGAAGCGAAAGAGCACCCCGGGCGGCGTGCCAGCCTGGAAACGGTGCGTCTGTGGGAATACCAGGCCAACTTCGTCGAACTGGCCGGCTCGCTCATGATCAGCCAAACCGATGCCTGCCTTTACACCCCTTCCCATGGCTTGCAGATCCTCAAGGACTACGGCGATCTCAAGGACACCTTGCTCGCCAAATTCGCCAGTACCGGGCACGAAGACGAGCTCTATGGCTTGCTGAACCTGGAGGAGCGCCAGCGTTTCCTCGGCTTCGACAAGCCCCATGTGTCCGGCGAAATGATCGCCGGCGACATCTTCAGCGTGCTGTTCGAGGGCATCATCACCAAGCAGCGACAGAACATCGAATATGCCTTGCAGGTGTTCCGCCACAGCGACGATACGGTGAACATTCCCGCGCTGTTCGACAAGGCGCTGGACATCCGCTCGATGATCCATGATCGCTTGCTGGCCCTCGATACCCGTGGGCGCTGGAGCACCCGACCAGTGCTCGGCGGCAGCCAGTTACCGTCAATGCTGCTGGCCGACGCTGCTGCAGCCGAAGTCAGGAAATTCGCCAGTATCCTGCCGTCAATCAGCAGCCGTTTCGCCGCGCAGCCAATTGGCTCGCAAGTCCTGCAACGCCGCTATCTGCAACAGCTCATGCAGCAGTTTGCGCACACGCTGTTCGTCGGTGTTTGTGGTGAGGCACGCTTGCGCGTACTCGACGGCAGCCTGAGTCGCCAGGTCCAGGCCATCCTCGACACCGTATTCGACCCCGCTCTGGCGGATCGCGCCCAGCGCCGCGGACTCAATGGTTTCCGCCCCGATGCCTGGTCGCTGACTTTGTTCGGCAGTGGCCAGACAGAGGCGCTGCCATTGGCCAGCTGCGTTCTGCTGACGGAACGCGGCGGCCTCGATGAGCAACACTCGGGATGTGCGGTGCTGTGGACGCCGGCGATGGGCCTGGAAGCCTTCAGCTCCGTCGACAGTGCCCGCAAGGCCCTGGACCGGCGCTTGCGCAATCCGGAAAAACGCCAGGTACTGCTGGAAAACCTCTCGCCGCTGCATGAGGGTTTGCATCAGGACTATCGCCTCGGTCCTTTGCACCTGATTACCGGCAATGTCCTGCAGGATCGCGTGCAAACGGCGATCAAGCAGTTTCTCGAGCGCTGTGATCGGCTCCGTCAACTGAAGTTGTCCGCGCTCAAGCAGGAGCAGGCGCTGAAATCCCTGGCCGAGATCCCGATCAACACCAATCTGGAGCGGGCCAGTGCGTTGGCCCGGGCGCTCGGCGAGCGGCACTCCCTGCCCGGCTGGCTGGGCATGGCCTCGCTTGAGGAGCAGCAGTTGCACCTGGAGCTGCTGGAACAATGGCGCGCCAGCGTCAGCGATGACAAGGATTACCTGCATGCCTTGCCGACCGTGCGCGGGCACATTCAGCAGACCCTCACCACCCTGTTGGGCGCCCGGTTCCAGGCGCACAACCTCGATCCCGAGCAAGTGCGGATCATCCCGGCCCTGACCCTGGCCGGCCCAAACATGAGCCTCACCGATTTCGCCTTGAACTACAGCCACATCGCCCAGCACATCGCGTTTACCGTGGCCTCGAACACCACCGCTGTGCTGCCGACTGGCCTCGACCGTCAGGCAGTCAGGAGCCTATTGCTGTCCCTGGACATTCCCACGACATTCGCCAGCAAGATCACGACCGCCCTGTCCACCACCGACACCGAGGCCGAACAGCGCCAACAGCGTTTTCTGCGCCAAGTACCGTGGCAACTGCTGCAACATGCCCATCAGTTGAAACTGCAGCAGCGTCTGTCTGCTGCCGCCTACGGGCTGATCGCCCAAGTGCTCGACATGCCGGACGCCATCGCCCGCGCCACGGTGCAAGGTGCCCATGCGCTGATCCGCCCGCTGGAGCTGATCAAAACCGGCGGCGCGGCGGCGGTCAAAGCCCTGGACATGTACCTGATCGGCCCGGGCGCCGGCCATGTCGGACCGTTGGTGCTCTATACGCCGTATCACGGTGAACAGGCCTTCAGCGAGTTCGAGAACGAAGCCGCGCTGATCGCCGCACTGAACATTCCGGGCGCCCTCCAAGACCTGTTGTTACGGCGTTTGCCGCAGGCTCAGCAGTCGATCTTCAAGGCGTTATTCAGCAGCAGTGTCGGCCAGACCAGTGAAATGACCCTGGCGTCGAATCCGATTCAGGGCAACCTGCTGCGGCAGCTGTTCAGCGACAATCTCGCGTTGCTGCCCAAATTGCTCGCCAGCCACGCCCAGCCTTCGGCGCAGGAGGACTGGGAGGCGGCGAAAAACCTGTTCAGCAAGGGGATCAAACTGATCTGGGGCCTGCTCCCGGGCAAACTGGCTTATGTGCAGTTTCTCTGGCAAAGCTTCAAGGACTTCATGACCTCGGCCGAGGCGTTGCAGGATCACCACTGGAAGCTTGCACTCGAGGCGTTCATCGCTGGCACAGTGCAGATGGTTTCCCTCGGACGCCTGTCACTGGAGTCGACCCTCGAGGCCCGGGCGCTGACGCCGTCGGCTCCACAGCCCAGCGTGCTCAGTGCGCCGGATCTGCAACACATCCACACCACTGACCCGCTACGCACTTCGCTGCAACCCTTCGAGGCAACGGACGTTGCGCTCAAGGACCTGACGCCGGTGGCGGCGAACGGCACCTATACCGATCTTGCGACGCGGCAGACCTATGCGCCTGTGGCCGGAAAAGTCTATCCCGTGGAGAAGCCGGGCGCGGTCTGGCAAATCAAGGGCGCGGAACAGCCAGGCCCGGTGCTGCAACACACCACGTCAGGCAAACTGGTGCTGGACCCGGATCGACATACGGTGCATCTGGGCAAGGCCATGTCGAAAATGTACAACCGCTACGCCAACGATCGCGAACGCCGGATCTGGCTGAACATCGAGGCTCAGGGCATGGAACAGATCCGCGCCCGCCACCCGGACAAGGCACGCATGCTCACCGAGGCCGTCGATCTGGCACGGTTCTACGCGTTCAACTGCCTGCACAATCTGGCGCAGCAAAGGCACCAGGGCAGCGGCACTCGCCTGGATACGTTCCTCAAGTCGTTCTTCGATGCGCAACAGATCGATACCGCCATTCTCGACAAGCTCAAACAGGCCATCGTGCCGGTCTGCAAGGCGTTGGTGGACCCCACCGAGGATCTGCTGGACGGTGATCGTTTTGTCGTCGGCTCAAACCGCTATCGCAATACCGGCCTGATTGCTTTTGTGCTGGATGACGACTCGCGCAAGCAGGTGCATTTCACCGAGAAGTTTTTCCATCAGGATCTGGACTGGTACAAGGTCGGCCTGACTGAGCCGTTCAATGTCGAAGGGCATGCACGGGCTTCGACGTTGATCCATGAACTGGCCCATCAGGCCAACAAGGCCGTGGACATCGCCAGCCTCGAGGCCCGGCGCCCGTTCGTTGACCTGATTTCCACGGTGACCGGCTACGGCGCGGCCATGAAGCACAACCAGACCCGATTCCAGCGCGAGGCCTTGTCACTGGGCACGCCGCGCGAAGAGCTGTTCTCGCGCTGGAGTGACGAATTTCAGGAGTGGCTCAGCCTGGATGAAATCCCGGGCCTTGCGCATGTCGGCAAGGAAATTCTCAAGGTCACGCGCAGCCCCACCATAGAGGAGGCACGAACGGCATTCCTCGACCCGGCGAACCCGCACCCGCGCATCGACACGATCTTGCGCAACGCCGATTCGATCGCCTTTCTGATTTGCGAGATAGGACGGCAACTCGACCCGGTCGCCAACCCCGGCAGCGTGCCCTGAAAATGAAAAATGCGCAGGCCTGAGCAGCCTGCGCATGGTTTATTGACCGTGGAAATCAGTCTTTCTGATCGCGCAGTACGTTGCCCGACGCGCCATCGATACGGAATTCATAAACAGAGCCATCCGCCTTGCGGCCCTCACCTTTCCAGTAGCCATCGTTGTCTGCTTCGATCTCATAGACTTCGACGTAACCGGCCTTGGTCTTCACGATCTCGATCGCCTTTTCGATGGTGACCCAGCCCGCACCGGGACGATCGGCCATCGCGGCACCGGCACTGAACAAGGCAGCAGTGGCAACAACAGCGGCAAAGGTTTTTTTGATCATTTTTTCACTCCATTTGTGGATGATGTTCGTCGGATGTCCTGTTTTTGGGCGTCTGACGGAAAAATAAGTTCCACTTTGATGGGCAATTGCCATGATGGATGTTCTCGGCGCGTTGCCCGCAAGGTTAGAATGCAGCAAATCAGGACGAGTCAATGACCCAAGAATCCCTCTCGGAAGCCGAATACGATGCGATCACCGATGCCGCCGCGCACTGGTGCATGCGTCTGCACGCTGCCGACTGCTCCGCCGAGGAGCGTCTGGCTTTCGAGCAATGGCGCGATGCTCATCCGCTGCATGCGTTCGAATATGAAGCCATGCTGGAAATCTGGGACGTTGCCGAACACTTGCCGCGTCCGCAGCCGCCCCCGAGTGTGCCGCTGAACAAACCGGTCCCGGCCTGGCGTCGCCATGCCATCGCCGCCAGCGTCTGCGCCCTCGCATTACCGCTGGCCGCCTACAGCGGTTGGAACCTCGGCTGGCTGCCCAACAGCTATCAGCACTTCGAAGCCAGCGACAATGTTCGTCAGGTGACCCTGAAGGACGGCAGTCAGGTCGAGCTCAACCTCAACACCGAACTGACCTTCAGCAACTACAAGGATGAGCGCCGGGTCACGCTGAAAAAGGGCGAAGCGTTTTTCGAAGTCAGCCACGATCTCAGCCACCCGTTCGTGGTCCGAGCCGCCGAAGGCAAGATCCGCGTGACCGGTACCCGCTTCAATGTCTGGCTCTATGAAGATCAGGTGCGGGTCAACCTGATTGAAGGCTCGGTACTGGTCACCAGTAACACGGCATTGCCCGGCGACGGCCTGCGCCTCGGCCCGTCGATGCAGGCGCAGTACCGGCATGGCGACTACACGCCACAGATCAGCCAGACCTACGACAATGACAGTTCACTGGCCTGGCGCAGCGGCAAACTGGTCCTCGACAACCTGGCACTGAACGACGCCTTGCCGCTGATCAATCGCTACCTGAACAAACCGCTGAAACTGGCTGACGCCAACACCGGCGCGATCCGCGTCGGCGGCGTCTACAACATCAAAGAACTGAGCGGCCTCGTCAACACCCTGCCCAAAGTGCTGCCGGTGTACCTGACGCGCAACACTGAGGGTGATCCGGTGATCAACTCGATGCCACGAAACCCGCCGAAGACCTGAGTTGGCTTGTTGGAGAAGAAAACTGTATGTGTTGCCATATACAGTTATTTTTTTCATTACTTCTTTTAAAGATAGTTAGTAAAACGCGACTTAACCACACCACGCACTAAATCCAATTACACACAGCAGCCCCTCTAACCGACTGCAATGATTTCAACTCCCCCAGTATGGTGAGCCACCACAATACGGGAGCTATCTGGAGTAACGGCCATGCCGTCTCCGCGCGCCTTGAGTCGAATGCTGCCAATCAAAGTTTGACTTTCTACATCAATTACGTAAATCGTTGCAGTGCCAATTACATAGACGCGTTTCCCATCAGGACTTACAACCGTTTCCCGTCCACCACCACCTCCGCCACCTGTGCGAATCTGTTTGATTTGTACCATTTTCTTCGCATCAATAACGGTGACCGTCGTATCGTTGGAGCCAACATAAATATATAAGCCATCTGCGGTTATTGCGAGTGATTTGGGATACTCGCACGTTGAAATATTACCTATTTCTTTTGAATCTACTAGATCAATGACTTTCAACATGGAATTGTGATAGTCAGTCAAAAAGGCACGTGTCTTGTCTGGACTAACAGCAACATCCATATATGTAATCGATACTGGAATTGATTTAACTATGCGCAGAATATCAACATCAACTACAGCAAGTAGACCTGGCGCAGAACTATTCTTTATGCATGCAAGCCTACCATCTTGACTGAGCGCCATATGATATGGCCTCTCCCCAACGGGCACAGTCTGAATGACAGTGAGCGTTGCCGTGTCGATGACTGACATGTTATGGCTATCCCCATTGCAAACATAGACGCGGCTACCGTCGGGGCTGACAGCAATCCCTTGCATTGGCGTATTCCCTACACCAATACGCTTGATAACAGTCTGCTGGACGAGATCGATAACTATAACTGCGTCGCCAGCAATATGACTTACATAGGCACGCGTACCATCCGGGCTAATGGCAACCCCACCCAAATTATTGCCAACATTGATAATTCCCTCCGGGATAGACACGACTTTAAACTCCCGAGGCGGCTCCGAAACCTCCCCCTCCCCATACAACGCCTTCGCAGTCAAAGAATGCTCGCCCAGTGCCAGGGTCACGAATTCACTCCAGACTCCCGCGTCAGAAACATCAGCCGTGGCTATCACGCTCCCGCCATCCAGAATCTGCACCTGTTTCAGCGCAGCCCCTGTACCGATTACTTTGACGCGTACGGCCGCCGTACTTCCCCCAGGTGGAATGGAAACCCCTCCAGCTTCCACATCACTGATAACCGGCTTTTCGTTCCCAACCGTTTTAACCGTATAAACCCGCACCGGAAAAGCCGTCGCTGTCACACTGTTCGCCACCCCGTCCAGATTCACCTTGAACACGATCCGCAACGAACTGCCATCCTTCAACGTCTTCAGCCAGGCCAGCGGCAGCACACGGCTGAAACCGTCTGCGGAATCATTTGGCTCACCGGCGCGATCTCGATGAATGACCTCCTTGTCGTCCTTGTCCCTGCCCACATATTCCAGCCACACCGGCTGGTCTTTGACTTGCAACAGCCACGCGCTCACCAGCAGTCGGTCGGTATCCTGCAGTTTGCTCACGTCCAGTTCTCTGGCGGTGTATTGCTCAACAACAGGCATGGACAAACGAGGATCTTCATCGACAATTTTCAACACACTGAAGGTCGCCGCCGGTGACTTGCCGATCTGACTGTTGTTGCGGTTGAGGTTCCACAGCAGGTCGAAGGTCTTGCCTTGCAGCGCCGCGAGCAGTACCGGGGTCAGCACGTTGTTGACCCGTTTATTGCTATTGAACGCCACCAATGGAAATACCGGCCAACCAGGTGGCAGGTCCTTGAGCACGAGTCGTGCCCGGTCCCCGTCCAGCGCCTCAAGGAATTGAATGCGCGCGGTCACCCCGTCCGGGGACGCCAATGGGTCGATCGGCTCGACCGCCGGCACCAGAAACGGTGGCAGCAATTTATCCGTTGTTCCTCCGATCACTTGCGCTGAGGCCGGTCTGGACACACCGACCAGTTCGCCATCAGGCTTACGCAACTCATAGGTCACCGTCACGCTGCTGTCGGCAATCACCTTGGCGTTGGGTACTTCGAGAATGCAAAGTAGCTTTTCTTCGGACTCGTCGACCTCCACTGTGCCGCGGACGTCCACGACAACGTCCGGCTGGCCGGGCAATTTCGCGGTGTAGGTCGCTACAACGCCGTAGCCCACGACGAAGCGCGTGTCCGTGGTTACGATGATCAGCAGCAGCGGTTGGCCCGCCAGTTTCACCAACTCGATGATGCTGGCGTCATCCTCGGGCAGGTCTTCCATTCTTTCCAGCAGGATCGCCATCGGTAGACGCAAACCATCCAGATCCTCCTCCACAGTCACGACCGGCGAGCATGGTGCTTCAGTATCCGGACCGTTGCCGAGCTGGTCAGTAACAGTGAAGGAAAAATTCAGCTTGTGATCCTCTTGCCTCGCGTGGTCGAGGTAGATGCGTTCCACTGTGAAACAGAACGTGATCGGCACTTCAGAACCGGGATTCGGCGGTTGAGGCGCTTGATACGGGCCAACATCGACCTCGAGGACTTCGTCGTTACACTTCAGTCTGATGCGATCGTAGGCCCGGCAATACGGGTAGGCGACGCAGATCTCGGCACTGGCAAAGTCGGGGCCGACCCCATTCTTTATCGAGTCGGGCAGCAACAACTGCAGCTCGGAGTGGCCACCGGGCACGGTCGACAGTTCCTTCCCACCGGGGCGGATTCGGTTGTAAAGAGCCGCCAGCGGTTCGGATGTACCGATGCTGTCGCTGCCACGAATGACCTCACAAGACAAACCGTTGACCTTGTCCGGATGTAAACGCTCCTCGGGAATGCGCAGGGTCAGCATCTTATCGGGATCGCGTACAGGCTCGCGGTCGAGGACTTCGGCTTCGCCCTCGAGCCACAGGAGAACGATGTCGTTCACCTCCCAGGGATCGCCTCCTGGCGGCGGATCTACCTCGACATAAGCGACCTCTCCATCGGCTACACGTTCAAGTGCGGCCAGCGGCACACCAATTTCCGCTCCGATGACTGGCTTGGTCTGCCCCTTGATTCTCAGTGGTTCGAATTGACCAGCGGTCTTGCCGGAGGAATGAGATGTGGCCATGGACGAAGCTCCTGTTGAAGGAAGATCCGCCTCATCAGAACGCTTTTTTGCGGACTGCGCACCTGTCAGATCTGACAGGTGCTATCAGATTTTCGACGAATGGCAGTGATGTCCTTCACAAAAAAGCCGCTGCCCCATCCCTGGAAACAGCGGCTTTTTCGTTCAGGATGACTTACTGCGCAACCACCTCGGCACTCTTGCCGGCAGCATCACGCACGGTCTGCACCTGATACTGCGGATCAGCCGTGATCTGCTGCTCGGTAAACGGCAGCACGCTCCACTGTTTCTTCGAGAAGGCCTCGGTCTGGTCCCGGGAGTACTTCGACTCTGGGTCACTGGACAGCGAGAACGCCAGCAGCCCCTGAGCGTGCGGGCCTTTGTCGTCGAAGGTCACCACTTGCAGGTAGCTGGTGCCGCTGACCACTTCGAGTTTGCCGTCTTCGCGCGGCACGCTCTGAATCGCGTTGTAGATCCCCAGCGTTCCAGGTCCGCCGTGAATCGCGGTTTGCTGACCGCCGCTGCTCACCACCTGAATGTCGCCCCAGCGGGCGTCCGCTTTCAGGCCCATTTTCGTGGTGGTTTGCAGCGACGCCTGCATTGCTTCACGCAATGCCTTGCTCACCGCCGGTTGCTCGATCGCCAACCCGCGCGGGGTGTGTTGCGGGTCTTTCGGATCGAACGCCACGCGCCAGACATCCGGCGACTTTTGCAGGGTTTGCATGATGTTCTGGAAATGGACCAGGCCGATACCCGAATCCAGATTCGCCCGGCCATCCCAGCCTTTGAGGCTGACGCAAACCGGCTTCAACGAAGCCGCGTCCGCACCAAGATCCGCAGCGCAGAATTTCAGCAGATCGGGCAGCACTTGAGTCGCCAAATAGACGTTGTCATCCATCACCATCTGTTGCAGATCCTTCACCGCCACCGGACCTTTTTTACCCAGCGTGCTCAGGCGCTCCAGTGCGAACCGCGAACGCAGCCCAAGCGGCTGACCGTCCTGGCTGATCAGCGGCGAGAACCCGGTCAGTGGTTGTGCCGGGTTCGCCAGCCACGCGGAATCGTTGGAATGCTGGACGAAGTCCTTGCGCAACAGTTGCGGTAACTGGCTGGCGGCATAAATGCCCTTCTGCGCGGCTTGCGAATCGATATCCCACGCGCAGGCGCTGTTGGCGCCATCCAGCACGATCATCTGCAATCCGATGCGCGGGTCGCTGCACTTGGCCAGTTTGTCGGCGCTGACATTCGGCACCACCGACAGGTTCATGTACAGCGTCTGCCCCTTGTCATCCACGGCCAGGGTGTTGACCCACGGGATGCCCTGGATCTTGTGCACCGAATCCTGCAGATCCTTGAGGCTCGAGGCCTGGTTCATCGCGTACCACTGCGTCAGCACGCGATCATTTTCCAGGTTGGCGTCGCGCAGGCTGTAAGCGTACTGATGGTCCCAGTCGAGCTTGCCCGGCCATTGCACGATCGGGCCGAACTGCGAGCTGTAGACATCGCGCGAAACCGGCACCACCTGCCCGTCCGCCTGTTTGATCTGCACGGTCACCGTCTGCTTGCTCAGCGGCAGCGATTTGCCATCGAGCAGGTAGCGCGTCGGATCTTTGGGATCGAGTTGCAGGCGATACAGGGTGAAGTGCTTCGACGAATCCACCGTGTGGGTCCAGGCCAAATGCTGGTTGAAACCGATGTTGATCACCGGCAGCCCCGGCAAGGCGGCGCCCATCACGTCGAGTTTGCCGGGGATGGTCAGGTGCATCTGGTAAAAGCGCATGCCGCCGACCCACGGAAAATGCGGGTTGGCCAGGAGCATGCCACGCCCGTTGAACGAACGCTCGCTGCCGACCGCCACGGCGTTGCTGCCGCGATCCAGGGCGAAGCGCTGCATGCGCGCGTCCGCCAACTGATAAGCCTGCGCATGGCTACCGACCTGTGCCGTGGCTTGCGGCGGCGTCGCACCGGCCAGTGCTTCGGCGAACTGCCCGACCCCGCCTTCAACCAGCAAGCGGCGGGTGAGCTTCACCAGATCCTCGGCGGCGATATCACGCACCCACTCCCCCTGGCACTGCTGCGGCAGGCCTTGCTGGCGGCGCTCGGCCAGATAGCGGTTGTAGCCTGCGGCATAACCTTCCACCAGATCGCGCACCTGAGCAGGCTGCGCGTCCCAGAAGGCCTTCACCGCTGCGGGGGTGTTGAGCCAGGTGAAGAACAGGTCGCTGACGCGATCTTCGCGTTGTTCGACGGTGAACTGATCCGGCCCGAAATAGCGCGAGCGCTGGCCATTGACCGTGACAATCTCGTTGGCCAGCAGGCACAGGTTGTCCTGCGCATAGGCGTAACCGATGCCGAACCCGAGTCCGCGCTCGTTTTCCGCGCGAATGTGCGGCACGCCAAATGAGGTGCGGCGAATATCAGCATGGGTTTGTGTGGCGGGACTTAACGCATGGGCCGACAGACTGAGTCCGAGAAACGCGCCGGCGAGGGCCAGCCCGGTTAACTGCCTGGAAATAATCACACTCGCTCCTGATCGATGGGACACGAATCGACGCCTGCGTTGCGCGAGCGTCAGACCCGGTCTGAAGTTGATTCCTGCGCCCGGGCGCAAGATGGCTGTTCAGGAAACGAATACGGTAAAAAAATATTTAGCCTGTTTGCCCAAGCGACCGGCCGGCGATGACGGGAAAACAACGAATAAGCGACAAAATTTCTACATATTTTCTTTCATGATTTGTCGTGCTGAAACGTCTTGTTTACTAGAGCAGCCAAAACGTTTCCTGACCAGGCTCTGAAAGGAGTAATCCCATGTACAACTCGCAACTACCAACGGACGGTAGCCAGGCGTCACAAGGAGCTTCCATGAGTCCCCGCGCGAGCAGTTTCGCACCCAGCCCCGAGCGACAAGGCAATGAGCGCATTCGCCTGCTGCTCAAAAGCTTCGGTCTGCGCACCAGCCTGATTCGCCTGAAAGTCATCGACGCCTTGCTGGTCGCCGCGCAAAGCGAACGGCGCCTTGGTGTGCGCGGCGTGCACAGCCAGTTGCTGGACCTGGATATTCCGTTGTCCTTCCTCAGCGTGCGCGAAGTGTTGAAGCGTCTGTGTGCCGAAGGCGTGGTCACCTTCAACCCGGACAAGAGTTACAGCCTGCATCCACAGGCTGCTGCCGTGCTCAATCACGATTGAAGCGTCCCGCGATCGCCGTCAGGGTTTGACCTTGCGGCGCATCACCGCGTTGATCACCACCACGACCACCGCCACACCGATGGCGATGTACTGGAACATCTTCTGACTGATCATCCCGGCGTTCTGTAGCCAGGACAGGCCGAGCATGATCGCCAGCACCGACAGGGCGATCAGGATCGAGTATTTCAAACGTTGCTTCTGAGTCATTGCGGGTTCCTGAAACTTTCAAATGTATCCGGTTTGTATCCGGTTGCATGCCATGCACATACCGTGTTGCGGGGATGGGCCGGGGCGAACGCGGTCTCATGTTACAGCCGATGAAGAGTTTTGGCTTCATGACGGCGTAACCATGAGGATTTTGAAATGTTCCGTCGAATCACCTGGCTGATTCCCCTCCTTGCCATCCTGACCTTGAGTGGCTGCTTCTTCTTCCCTCACGGAGGCTGGCATGACGACCACCATCGCTACCAGGAAGGTCCCGGTTATTACCATCGATAGAACAGGATTGTTCGCATCTCGGTGTGTCTGAAAGCACCGGAAGAGAAGCGGTAAAAGTCTTTTCAGAGCAAACCATGCCCGCCCGCCAGCGGGCATTTTTATTGGCACGCCGACCGGCCAGTCACGGCTGTTCAATACGCGTATTGACTCACTTAAATACGCTGTAAGTATTTGAAATTTCATGTCGCAGCAAAGCATTGGATGCTGCGACGACTCTGCCTCTAGTCTCTGCAAACTTTCTCGCTCACTGAAACAGGGATGTTTATGCAGAGAACCTTGATCGTAATGGCGCCCGTGCAGACAGTTGGATTCTGCCTGGCCATTACCGCTTTTGAACTGCTCACCTACATGGCCAGCGACATGATCATGCCGGCCATGTTGACGGTCACTGAGGAGTTCAACGCCGATGCCCGTCACGTACCCAATGCGTTCAATCTGTATCTGATCGGCGGCGTGTGCCTGCAATGGCTGATCGGCCCGCTCTCTGATCGTTACGGCAGACGTCGCTCGCTATTGCTCGGCTGTGCGCTGTTTGGCCTGGCGTGCAGCGCCGCGGTCATGACGCAGCGCATTGAAGCGTTCAATGTGCTGCGTCTGATACAAGGCATGGGCCTGGGATTCGTCGTCGCTGTCAGCTACCCGGCGCTGCAGGAAGTATTCTGCGAAGCCGATGCGGTGCGGCTCATGGCACTGCTGGGCAATGTGGCGCTGCTGTCGCCGCTGCTTGGTCCGTTGCTCGGCAGCCTGCTGCTGGAATGGCTGAGCTGGCGGCAGATGTTTCTCGGTCTGGGAGCGGCCAGTGCCGTTGTCTGGCTCGGTCTCTTGGCCTGGATGCCGGAAACGATCGGCGTCACGCGCCGCGACGGCCAACAACAGGCCCCTGCGCCGTTCTCGCTCAGGCAAATCCGCCGGGGTTACTTCGCGCTGCTGCGCAATCGCCGATTCGTCGGCAGCAGTCTGGCGTTGGGCCTGATGAGCCTGCCATTGATAGCCTGGATCGGTCTGGCGCCGGTGTTGCTCATGCAGCGTCTCGAGCTGTCTGCGCTGGAATACGGCGTGTGGCAGATCCCGGTGTTCTCGGCGGTGATCGTCGGCAATCTGCTGCTGGATCGATTGCTCGCCGGGCACACACTGGTTCGGGTGATTGGTCTGGCACTGTGGCCATTCTGTCTCGGACTGCTGATGCTGATCGGCGCGGCCCTGAGTCCGACTTCCCTGGCACTGACCGTCGCCGGTCTGGCCTTGTATGCGCTGGGGCTGGGCATGAGTAACGCCGCACTGTACCGGCTGGCGCTGTTCTCCAGCCCCGATGGCAAAGGTCTGGTCTCGGCCATGATCGGCATGCTGTCGATTGCCGTGATGGGCATCGGCGGTTCGCTCATTGCCATCGTTGGCGGCGGCGACAACCTGCAATCCTTCTGCCTCTGGGCAGCCCTCGGCGGTCTGCTGTGCCTGCCCCTGCTCTACCGTCTTCTGCGCCACAACCCTGCGACACCCGCGGCGCCCAACGCACATCAATAAGGATATTCGATGACTCGATTCCCCCATGGCGACGCGCTCTGCGCATTGCCGAAGCCCTATTGCCCGGACTCCGTACCCACGGGCCTGTTCAGTCAGGCCATGAGCGAAATCACCCGGTTCCACGCTCGCCATACGCCTGGCTACGGCCATTGGCTGAGCGCCCACTCAATCGATGTCGATGATCTCGACACGCTGGACGACTGGTCGCAACTGCCACCGATTTTCGCCAATTTCTTCAAGCAACACAGGCTGCTCAGCCCGACTGGCGCGGACGCTCTGGAACTGACCTCTTCCGGCACCAGCGGGCAGAAAAGTCGCATGCGCTATGACGCCCGCAGCCTCGGCGCAGCGCAGTTCATGGTCGAGCGGATATTCGCGCAGTACGGCTGGATAACACCGCACGCACCGTGCAACTACTTGCTGCTCAGCTACGAGCCAGAACAGACCAACACCCTGGGCACGTCCTTTACCGATCAGTTCCTGTGCGGTTTTGCTCCCGCCAATCGGGTGGTTTACGCCTTGCGTCGTAACGGCGACGGTCACCAGTTCGATCTGTTCGGTGTGATCGCGGCCCTGCAGGCATTTGCCGAAGAAGGCCTGCCGGTGCGTATTTTCGGCTTCCCGGCGTTTCTCTGGGAGACCCTGCAACGCATGCGCGCCACGGATGTGGCGGATGTGCAATTGCCGGCAGGTTCCCTGGCATTTTTCGGCGGTGGCTGGAAAACCCGTGCCGCCGAAGAAGTCCCCAAGCAAGCGTTGTACGCGCGCATCCAGCAACAGCTGGGCATCAATACCCGGGACTGTCGCGACGGCTATGGCGCCGTCGAACACGCGGTGCCTTACATCGAATGTGCCCATCATCGCTTTCACGTCCCGGTCTACGCGAAAGTTTACGTGCGCAACCCCGTGGACTTTTCAGTTCTGCCCTATGGGCAATCCGGCCTGCTGAGTCTGGTCTCACCCTACATTTCCTCAAGCCCGGCCCACGCGGTGGTCATGAGCGACCTGGCGACGCTGCATCCTGGAACAAGCTGCGGTTGCGGTCTGGCGAGCGACTGGTTCCAACTGCATGGCCGCGCCGGCACCGCAGCCGCCAGAAGCTGCGCCATGGCTGCTTCCGAACTGCTGGGGAGGCACTGACATGTACTTGATCAACGGAAAGCTGCACACCGACTGCAACCTCGAAAGCGCCTTGCAGCAACTTCACCTGGAGCTGCCCGATCGGCTGCAGACACCCCTTGAAATCAGCACGCTGCTCGCAACTGCCGAGGCATTTGCCAAACGTCTGCAACGTGAAGAACCTGAACTGCCGCTTGATGCCGGACAACGCCAGGCCCTGATCGATTTCTGCCAGCCCGCCACGCTGCAAACCAAGCTTGATCGCGAGCTCGGCCTGCAACCCGACTCTCTGCGCCGCATCGACTATCGCCAGTCGCGTTTCGAACGCTGGAGTCCATTGGGCCTGGTGGTGCACATCACGCCCGCCAATGCGCCGCTGCTGGCGTTTTGTGCGGTGATCGAGAGTCTGCTGAGCGGTAACGTCAACTGGCTGCGCCCCAGCAGCAGCGACGGCGGCTTTACCGCACGCTTGCTCCAGGCGTTTCTCGACTGCGACCCGAGCGGGCAATTCAACGGTCACGTGGCAGTCCTGCCGACGAGTACCGGACAAATCGGCCAACTGTGCAAGCACGCCAACGGCGTCGCGGCCTGGGGTGGCGAAACCGCGCTGCAAGCCATTCGCCAACAGGTGCCGCCAGGTTGTCGCTGGATCGACTGGGGGCACCGCATCAGCTTCGCCTATCTGACCCCGGACGCGGTCTCGCCCGCCGTACTCGATGCCATCGTCGATGAGGTCTGCCGCCTCGATCAGCAAGCCTGCTCCAGCCCGCAATGGTTGCTGGTGGACGGTGACGATGCAGCGGTGTTGAGCGACATCGGTGCACAACTGGCCGTCGCGTTCGAGCGTCGCGCCAAACAGTGGCCGGCCCTCACACCGACGCTTGAAGAGGCTTCGCAAATCACCACCTGCACGGCGATGGCGCGGCTGGCCCAGAGTTTTGCCGGGCACACCGGTCGGGTCTGGAGCACACCGGGGTGGCGCGTGATCTGGAGCCATGACCGCCAGCTCGAACCGTCGGCGCTGTTTCGCAGCCTGTTGCTCAAGCCCCTGCCCCGCGAGCTGCTGACCGCGACGTTGCTGCCGTGGCGCAACGTGCTGCAAAGCTGTGCCCTGCTGTGCCCGGAGACGCAGATCGCCGAGCTTTCGCGGACACTGATCGCCGCCGGTGTTAGCCGCATCGTGCCGATCGCCGCCATCCACGATGGCTACGACGGCGAACCCCATGACGGCGTCTACGCCTTGCAGCGTCTGAGCCGCCGAGTGTCGGTCAGCCTGACGCCGAATTCACTGGCGCACCACGCCACGCTGGATCGCCAGCCATCGCCACCGCCCTTGGCCGGCGTGCCGATCATGAACAAGGACACGTTCATCGATCGACCGCCGCACCCGCAGGCGCAGCTGTATTTTCGCTCCGGGGGCAGCAGTGGCACCCCTGTGCTTTCGGGTTTCAGTTACGACGATTTCCAGCGTCAGATGCGTGCCGCCGCCGATGGTTTGCTGGCAGCCGGCCTGGCCCCGACACGGGACCGCGTGATGAACCTGTTCTTCAGCGGCGGGCTGTACGGCGGCTTCTCCAGTTTTGCCAAGGTGCTGGAGCAACTGCAAGCCCGGCACTGGCCAATGAGCGCGCCAGCGGATGACGATTACCGGGAGATCGCGCAGATGATCGAGCAACAGCAGATCACCGTGCTGATCGGCATGCCCGCCACCCTGCACCGGCTGTTCCTCAACGAACAGCAAACACTGCGGCGCTATGGCGGCATCGAAAAAGTCTTTCTCGGCGGCGAACACCTCAGTGAGCCAACCCGCGAATTGCTGCAGAGCTGCGGTGTGAGCCTGATCCGCTCGGCGATTTACGGCAGCGTCGATGCCGGCCCCATCGGCCATGCCTGCCAAGCCACGACAGATGGCGCGTTTCACCTGATGAGCGAGATCCAGCATCTGGAAATCGTCGATTTCGATCAAGACACGCCGGTCAGTGACGGCGAACCCGGGCGTTTGCTGGTGACCACTCGGGCACGTCAGGGCCAGTCCGTGCAGCGTTATGACATCGGTGACAGCGGGCGCTGGCTCCCCGGCCCGTGCGCTTGCGGCCTGACTTCGCCGCGCTTCGAACTGCTGCAACGCCACGGCAAGCTGCTGCGCATCGGCACCGACTTCATTTCGCTGGCGACGCTGGCGCAGCACCTGCAGGCGCCGTTTCAACTGGTCCTCGATCACGGCCCGGACGGCCTGGAACGCATGCGCCTGCGCTGCCCGCTGGCACCGGAACAGGCGCGGCAACGACTGCAGAATTACCTGACGCTGACCACGCTGATGCAAAGCGGATTGCTGACGGTCGACATCGAGCAATGTGCAATCGAGCAGTTCGCCCGAAACAGGCACAGCGGCAAAACGCCGACAGTGATTGATACGCGCCGCTGACAGCAGAGACCTGCACGCGGCCACCCGCCACTTTTATAAGAAAAAACCATGAACACGACCGTTGAATTGAACGACTTGCTCGGCTACGTCCGCCGACATTCCGCGTATTACCGCGAACACCTCAAGGCAGTCGCAATGCCCATCAGCGCCTTGAGCGAACTGCCCGAGATTGACCCTGAGCAATACTGGCTAGGTAGCCAGAACCCGCAGCAATGGCCGGTGCTGACAGGCCCGCAGAACGATGCGCTGGTCTTCAAGACCGGAGGCACCACTGGCGCGGGCAAACTGTCGCTATTTACCCGCGCAGAATGGCAAACCCTGGTACACGATTTCGGCAGCCACCTCACGGCGCAACTGAACCCCGGGGACCGGGTTGCCAACCTGTTTTTCGTCGGGGATCTGTATGCCAGTTTCATATTCGTCCACGACGCCCTGGCCCATGTCGAAACAGCCGTCAGCGAGTTTCCCTTCACCGGAGCCGTCGACAGCGCGGTACTGGTCGACTCGATCGTTGCCTACCAGATCAATGTGCTGGCTGGCATACCGGCACAACTGTTGAAACTGGCCGCTTGGCTTGAGCGTCAGTCATTCGTGCTGGAGGGTGTCGAAACCCTGCTCTACGGTGGAGAAAGCCTGTTCGCCGCGCAACTGCAATTGCTCCATCGGGTGTTCCCGAACGCGCGTATCGCCTCCATCGGCTACGCCAGCGTCGATGCCGGGCTGATCGGCATCAGTGCCCGCGATTGCGCCTTGGGCGAACACCGGATGCTGGAGCGGCACAATCGGCTGGAGATCATCGATGAAGTGAGCGGTGAGGTCATCGAAGAATGCAACCGCAACGGCAGGCTGGTGGTGACCAACCTCACCCGTCGCCTGATGCCGGTGATCCGCTACCCCGTCGGCGACCTGGCGTGCTGGCGCGAACCGAGCGGAACCCCGATGCGCAAATTCGCCCTGATGGGGCGCGGCATGAGCAGCCAGCGTGTTCGAGTGGGTGTACTGAGCCTGGACACGGGTGATATTGGCGATCTGGTGCAAAGCGTCGGCACCAGCGACAACTGGCAACTGGTCATCGAACAGCAGGGGAAAAAAGACCTGCTGAGCCTGCGCTGGGTGCCGGGTACGCTAACGCCTGACATTTCCCTGACAACCTCAAGACTGCGCCGTGCGCTGATCGACCAATACCCGCTGATCGGGACTCTGCACAACGATCAGTTGCTCGATCTGCACGTCATCGCTTGTGCAGGCGATGAACTGACTTGTCATCCACGTTCCGGCAAGCGTCAGCGGGTCGTCGACCGGCGCGATTATGAAAACCCGCGCCCGAGGCGAGAATGATGGACACGGTAACCCTGCGACGCTACCGCATCGCTGACGCACCGGCCGTCAGTCGCCTGTTCGAGGAAGTCTACGGCGATCATTACCCTCAACCGCACGTGTATCTGCCCTGCATGATCAGCCAGAACCACAACGACGGCCGCTGGCACTCGCTGGTAGCGGTGGTGAACGAGAAAATCTGCGGGCACGCCACGTTGTTTCGCCAGTCTGGCAGAAGCTTTCTTGCGGAACTGGCACTGACGGTGGTGCACCCGGACACTCGCGGGCAAAACATCGCCACACAGTTGGGCCAGCAGTTATTGATTCATGCACAGGCGCTTGATTGCCAGGGCGTGACGATCAAACAGGTCACGCACCATCCCTACACACAGCGCATGGCCGCCGGTCTCGGGTTCCACAGCATTGGACTGTTGCCGGACTACGCACCCTCTCCGTTCGGCGGGCCGGGGCGTGAGACGATCGTTGTCGGCCACCGCACCATAGACGGCTACCGTCGCCCGCTGCCGACACTGGCCTGGCCACAGGATTGCCGGGAATTGATGTCGCATCTGGAATCAGCTTTCGGGACCAGCGATAAAGCCGCGCCGTGGAAAGGTCCGAGGGTGCATTTCGAACGCGCATTGGGGCGTTATGACATGGTGCTCAAAGAGCTCGATGACAGCTTGCTCAAGCAAGTGGTGCAACTGCCGGCGCACTGGCTGATTTCGATCCGGCTCAGACTCGCCCAAGGGTTTTCCAGCTCACTGCAAAAACTCGCGGCTGCAGGTTTCGCCTTCACCGGGATTGTCCCCGATGAACGCAGCGAAGGCTGGCTGGCGCTGTTTCATCGCGGCTGTCAGCCGTCCACGCTGACGTTGCACTGCCCGCACATGCAGCGTTTGCAGGATCATATTCGGCAGACCGGCGAAGGGTTTCAGGGCTAGAAACGAAAACGGCCCACCCAGCGTATGGGTGGGCCGTTTTTGATCGGCTTATGCCTTGGCTTTGACGCCTTGGTCCACAGGCTTCGGCGCGTTGCCTTCACCGTAGGTTTTCAGGTTCTGCAGCACGTAGATCGCCTTTTTGTATTCGGGGATCAGGTTCTTGCCGTACGCATTGCCATTGAGGCCATTGGTCTGGATCGCGTCGAGCTGGGTGGCGAAATACTCCAGCGCATTGAACTTGGCATCGACGTCTTTGGTCACGCCGAACCGGTCGAACTTGTCGCCGGCGTTCATCAACGTAAAGGAGGTGATCTCCGAAATCAGCCCGCGGCCACGCAGGAAGGCACTCAGATTGCCCAGTTGCTTGACCGAGGTGTTCGCCGGATCAAAGCCCTTGATGTTCTTGCGCAGGCCCTGCTTGTCCATTTCAGCGGTGTTCAGCGCGTTCGGATCGTTGCCGACCATGGTCAGCATCTGTTGCACCTTGACGCTCTGCGCCACCTGCTTTTTCGCGCCTGTATTGCGAACCAGCACCCCTGCCTTGCTCTCCCAGCCGCCGACAATGCCGATCGTCATGAGAAGACTCCCTGTGAAATAACCATGAAATGTCCTTGCTGGACCACTCGAATGCCGGGAAGTATCTACCGGCCCAGTGATGGCACCAACCCTTTTAGTGCGGTCGCTTACAATTTCTGTACATTCTCGATACAAATCGCCAGAGGTTCACTGTGGCGCGGCTTCATGGCAGTTTGACGATACCTGCCGATTCCCTTTTCACGCCGATTGACGTGCCGGTGAATTCATTTGTATCGAGGTCGATACGCCCTTCTGTCAGCCCATCGCTTTCTTGCACGAAAGTACCTAAAGCTTCGCCGTTCGCCGACGATACGCTGGTGTAATCCCGCCGTTTTTCCCTCGACCCACAATAAAAAATCGCAGCTCAAGGACCGGTATCCATGCCCGCATTCCGCACCATTCAGGCTCGCTACACGTTGTTTCTGGTTCTGTTCATCCTGCTGCTGTCGGTGCTGACCGTGGTCGGTATCAGCCAACTGGTCGCGCCCAAGCTGCGCCAGACTGAAGAACAGGTAGTGCTCAACCGCATCGCCGAAGTCGCCGAACAGATTCAGGGCGAGTTGAACAAAGTGCAGTCACAGCAGCGCAGCATTACCCAGACCATTCCGCTGCTCGACAGCGCGGCCATCGATACGGTGCTGCCGGGGCTGGTGGATCAATACGGCGAGCAGAAAGTTTTCGGTGGCGGGATCTGGCCATTGCCGGGCCAGCGCGAGGCCGGGCGCAACAAATTCAGCACCTTCTGGCACCGCGACGCCTCGGGCAAATTGGCGGTCAACACGTTCTGGAACAGCGACGCCGCCCCCAACTACTACGACCAGAGCTGGTACAAGGGCGGTATGCAGACCCCGCGCGGCCAGTGCGCCTGGGCTGCGGCCTATAAGGATGATGCGAGCGCCGAACCGCGCACCAACTGCGCCATGGCGATCCAGAAAAACGGCGCGGCATGGGGTGTGTCGACCATCGACGTGACGCTGGGTTTCTTCAACGATCTGGTGGCGCGCAAGGAAAAAGACCTGAACGCCGAAATGCTGATCGTCGAGGCCGACGGCAAGATCATCAGCAACAGCTCGCGCATCAGCGGCCCGATCGTGCTGAAGAACATCAGCGAACTGGCCAGCGGTTCGACCTTCGCCAGTCAGGTCAAGGCTGGCCTGCAAAACCGTGATCAGGCGCAACGCGTCGAGTTTGACAACAACGGCGAAGCCAGCACCTTCTTCATGCGCCCGATCGAGGGCACACCGTGGTTCCTCGCCACCGCCCTGCCGACCAAGATGCTTACCGCCCAGCGCGACGACGTGCTCAGCAGCCTGAGCCTGTTGCAGATTCCGCTGGTGATCCTGCTGGTGCTGTTGCAGGTCTACGCGATCCGCCAACTGGTTTCGCGAATGAAAGCCCTGAAGGCCAACATCGACTCGCTGTCCAGCGGCGATGCCGACCTGACCCGCCGCATCACCATCCGCGCCGAAGACGAACTGGGCGCCATCGGCCACTCGGTCAACACCTTCATTGCCTATCTGCAAAACATGATCGGCGAAGTGACGCAGGCCACCGGTGCCATGGCTTCGAGCCTGGATGACCTGCAGCGTACGTCGGCCAACACCAGCCAGATCCTGCTGCGCCACGCTTCGGAGACCGATCAGACCGTCACCGCCATCACCGAGATGAGCTCGACCGCCGAAAGCGTTGCGCAGAACGCGGCTGAAACCGCAGCGTTCACCCAGCGCGCCAACGAAAACGCCGACCGCTCACGGGTGGTGGTCGGTGAAGCCACCAACAGCGTGGTGGCCTTGATCGACGAAGTGGCCAGCGCCACCCAGAAAGTCGAGAACATGCAGCAAGACGCGCAGCGCATCACCGAGATTCTCGGGGTGATCGGCGCAATCGCCGGGCAGACCAACCTGCTGGCGCTCAACGCCGCCATCGAAGCCGCCCGGGCCGGTGAACAGGGTCGCGGCTTTGCCGTGGTTGCCGATGAAGTCCGCGCCCTCGCCGCTCGCACCCAGGCCAGCACCTCGGAAATCAACGAGATGTTGACCCGTCTGACCCAAGGCGTGAGTTCCTCAGTCAGCGCCATGGAAAACACCCAGGCCAGTTGCCAGTCCGCCGCTGACGCCACGGCGCGGGTCAACTCCGGTCTGGATGAAATGGCCGGCTCGGTCAGCCACATCAACAGCCTCAGCACCCAGATCGCTACCGCTGCCGAACAGCAAAGCGCGGTGACCGAAGAGATCAACCGCAGCATGGTGCAGATCCGCCACATGGTTGAAGAACTGGTACACAGCGGCCAGGCCAGCGAACTCAATACCCGTCAGTTGCTCGAAGCCAACAACCGGGTGAGCGCGATCATGGGGCGGTTCAAAGTCCGTTGATTCCCCTACCAGTCTATTGTGGCGAGGGAGCTTGCTCCCGCTGGGTCGCGAAGCGGCCCCAACTCTGGCAGCGGAATAAACAGGAAGCCGAAATTGACCGATTGGCGACTGCTACGCAGCCGAGCGGGAGCAAGCTCCCTCGCCACAGAGCGCATCTCCATTCCGCCTGACAGATTTGTAATCTCCCGCTCAGCAGGCTGTCAGGCTTGATCCATGATCATCCTGCCAGCCTGCCTTGTATCAACTTGAAACACTCCGTTGATGCCCGGCAGGATAATCCGGTCAAAATACCTTCCTTTTTGACCGTCATCCTTGTCGAGAGCCCACCATGCGAACCTCCCTGCGACTGGCCGCCCTCAGCGCCCTGCTCCTGTCCTCCCTGGCCCAGGCCGCCGATCTGATCCCGATCGAGGTGCATCGCGACGCCAATTGCGGCTGCTGCAAGAAATGGATCAGCCATCTCGAAGCCAACGGCTTCAAAGTCGAAGATCACGTCGAAAGCGACATGAGCAGCTTCAAGCAGCAACACGGCGTGCCACCGCGCCTCGGCTCGTGCCATACCGCGCTGATCAATGGCAAGTTCGTCGAAGGCCATGTGCCGGCTGAACAAGTGCTGGCCCTGAGCAAGCGCGACGATCTGCTGGGTATCGCCGCTCCGGGTATGCCCATGGGTTCGCCGGGCATGGAAATGGACGGTATGAGCGATGCCTATCAAGTGATCGGCCTGAAAAAGGACGGCACGGATGTGGTGGTGGCGGATTACCCGGGCCACTGATGTCTGCCGGTTACGTCGGGCTGTTCGCGGCGGCGTTCGGCGCTGCGACGCTGTTGCCGCTGCAATCCGAAGCGCTGCTGGTTGGTCTGATCGCCAGTGACCGTTACTGGCTCTGGGGCCTGCTGGGCGTGGCGACACTGGGCAATGTCCTCGGTTCGCTGGTCAACTGGTGGCTGGGACGCGGCCTCGAACGCTTTCAGGATCGGCGCTGGTTTCCCGTCAACGCCAGACACATGGCCACCGCGCGCAAACATTATGAGCGCTACGGACATTGGTCGCTGCTGCTGAGTTGGCTGCCGGTGATCGGCGATCCGCTGACCCTGATCGCCGGCGTCATGCGCGAACCGCTCGGGCGCTTTCTGCTAATCGTCACGCTGGCCAAAGCTGCGCGCTACGCCGTGGTGGCGATGCTGACCCTGGGCTGGCTCGGTTGAACATTCACGCCACGGCGTTGCCTGTGGTTAACGTCGCCCTAATCCGGGCGTTCCAGCATCGGTCGATTTCCATGGAGTTTGCTCTTATGTCCGTCACGCTCACACGCTGGCTGCCCGCACTGTTCCTCAGCGCAGCGCTGCCGCTATTGGCCCAGGCGGCCGTGCCCGGTGAAGCGGCGCCCGACAACGCCCCGAACGACGCCCCGACCTATGGCCCGGAGCTGCAAGGGTTCCAATACCCCTACACACTCAAGCACTTTGCCTTTGAGTCACAGGGGAAATCCCTGCAGATGGGCTACATGGACGTTGCCGCCCAAGGCAAGGCCAACGGTCGCACCGTGGTGCTGATGCACGGCAAGAACTTTTGCGCCGCCACCTGGGACAGTTCGATCAAGGCCTTGAGCGAGGCCGGTTACCGGGTCGTCGCGCCGGATCAGGTCGGCTTCTGCACCTCCAGCAAACCTGACAACTACCAATACAGTTTCCAGCAACTGGCGACCAACACTCATCGCCTGCTCAAGACGCTCGGCATCCAGAAAGCCTCGCTGCTCGGCCACTCCACCGGCGGCATGCTCGCCACACGCTACGCGCTGCTGTTCCCGGATCAGGTCGAACAACTGGCGCTGGTCAACCCGATCGGTCTGGAAGACTGGAAAGCCCTTGGCGTGCCCTATCGCACCGTTGATCAGTGGTATCAGCGCGAACTGAAAGTCACCGCCCAAGGCATTCGTGACTACGAGCGCACCACCTATTACGACGGCCGCTGGAAACCCGAATTCGACCGTTGGGTCGACATGCTTGCCGGCCTGAGCAATGGCCCGGGGAAAACCCGGGTGGCGTGGAACTCGTCGCTGATCTACGACATGATTTTCACCCAGCCGGTGTACTACGAGTTCAAGGACCTGAAGATGCCGACCCTGTTGCTGATCGGCACCTCTGATACCACGGCCATTGGCAAGGATCTCGCTTCCCCCGAGGTCAAGGCGAAAATCGGTCACTATGACGTGCTCGGCAAGCAGGTCGCCAAGCTGATCCCACAGTCGACGCTAGTGGAATTCCCCGGCCTGGGCCACGCGCCGCAGATGGAAGAACCGGCAAAATTTCATCAGGCCTTGCTCGGCTGGCTGAACAATTCCAATCCCGTTCGTTGATGAGGTAAGGCTGATGGCGGTGCAGATTGCAGTGATTGATGACTGGCAGGACGTGGCACGGGGTGTGGTCGACTGGTCGGTGCTCGACAGCATCGGCGAAGTCAGCTTCGTGCATGACTACCCGGCGGACAACGCCGTGCTGGCGGAACGACTGGGCAAGTACCAGGTGATCTGCGTGATGCGCGAGCGCACGCGTTTCGACCAGGATCTGCTGCAGCGCCTGCCCAACCTCAAGCTACTGGTCACCGGCGGCATGCGCAACGCGGCGCTGGATATGCAGGCGGCCGCCGGCCTCGGCATCAAGGTCTGCGGTACCGACAGCTACAAGCATGCGGCTCCGGAACTGACCTGGGCACTGATCATGGCCGCCACGCGCAACCTGGTGAATGAAGCCAACTCCCTGCGCGCCGGTGGCTGGCAACAAGGGCTGGGCGGCGACTTGCATGGCAAGACCCTGGGCATCCTCGGTCTTGGCAGCATCGGCCAGAAGGTCGCGCAATTCGGTCAGGTGTTCGGCATGCGCGTGATTGCCTGGAGCGAAAACCTCACCGCCGAGCGCGCGCAGCAGGCCGGCGTGACCTACGTCAGCAAGCAGGAATTGTTCGAGCAGGCCGACGTGCTCTCGGTGCACCTGGTACTCAGCGAACGCAGCCGCGGGTTGGTCGATGCGCAGGCGCTGGACTGGATGAAAAACACCGCGCTGCTGATCAACACTGCGCGCGGGCCGATCGTCGATGAAGCGGCGCTGATCAAGGCATTGCAGAAACACAAGATCGCCGGGGCGGCGCTGGATGTGTTCGATCAGGAGCCGCTGCCTGAACTGCACCCGTTTCGCACACTGGAGAATGTGCTGGCCACGCCGCATGTGGGGTATGTGAGTCGGCAGAACTATGAACAGTTCTTTTCGCAGATGATCGAGGATATTCAGGCTTGGGCGGCGGGAAGCCCGCTGCGCCTGTTGAACTGATCGTCATTGCTGGACGGCGGTGGCCCGACTGACGCCTTCGCGAGCAAGCCCGCTCCCACATTGGAAATGCGTCGTACACAAATCAACTGTGGGAGCGGGCTTGCTCGCGAAGGGGCCTTAATAGACAACACATCAACAAACTGCCCGCACCACAACAGTGCAACCTCCTTCCCCGCTAGCACAGAAACGTGACCGACCAGTCACCGTTTTGGCCCTTCCATAGAAAAAAACCTGCACTTCGTCGGTGCGTTCAGCCCTGCACACCACGTCTTTCAATGCCTGCAAACCGATTGTCGAACAATTTACCCATTTGCTCTCGCCCGCTCTAGGATCTGGCCTAGACTGATTTTCGCGGGGTTAGACCAGTCGGTCACTGCACGTAAAAAAAGTCGAAACTTTTGCGTGAAGCGGCGGGTCATCTGCAACACAGGGGCAACGTGACTGGTGCAATCCTTGCAACGCCCCCTCCACCCATTCTGCTTGCGCGTGTTGGGTAGCGTTTGCTCACCGATGCGTGGCGCGTTTGCGCCCGGCCACAGGATTTGGCCACAGCTTGTTCGATACAAGAATCAGATCAACGAGACGGGAGATTCATATGATCAGTGCGGCATTGGATATTCAGGGAGAGCGTGCTCAGCAGGCGGTTGGTGAATCGAGCACGGTGAGTCTTCCCGGCAGCCGGTCGATCAACGTCCCGGGCACCAAAACGCTGACGCCGGTCGCCAGCCAGAATCCCAACAAGAAGAAAGTGTTGTTCGTGACCTCGGAAATCGCCGATCTGGTGAAGACCGGTGGTCTGGGTGACGTCTCCGCCGCCCTGCCCCGCGCCATGGCGCACCTGCACGATGTGCGCGTGTTGATCCCCGGTTATCCGCAGGTGATGCACAGCGAGAACCCGATCCATATCATCGGCGAACTCGGCGGCCATGCCGCGTTGCCACCGTGCAAGATCGGCCGCATGGACATGCCGGACGGGCTGGTGATCTACGTACTGATCTGCCCTGAACTCTATGAACGTGAAGGTTCGCCCTACGGTGCCAACAACGGCCGCGACTGGCCGGACAACCATATTCGTTTCGCCCGCCTGGGCCTGGCCGCTGCCGACATCGCCGCCAACCTCGCACAAATTCACTGGTGCCCGGATCTGGTGCACGCCCACGACTGGCCGGCCGGCCTGGCCCCTGCTTATATGCACTGGCGCGGGCAGCGCACGCCGACCCTGTTCACCATTCACAACCTGGCTTATCAAGGCGTGACCAGCCTCGGCTCGTGCCCGGAACTCGGCATCCCGACCCATGCCCTGCAACAGGAAGGCATGGAGTTCTACGGCAAAATGTCGTTCCTCAAGGCCGGCATGGCCTATTCGAGCCACATCACCACGGTCAGCGCCACCTACGCCCAGGAAATCACCACCCCGGATTTCGGCTGCGGTCTCGATGGCTTTCTCGCCGCCAAGACCCAGCAAGGCTTGCTCAGCGGCATTCCCAACGGCATCGACGAGAGTTGGGACGCGGCCACTGATCCGCACCTGTTTGCGCCGTTCGCCATCGGCGACTGGGAAGGCAAAGCCGTCAACGCCGCCCATGTGCGTGAACTGTTTGGCTTGAAAGATTCCAGCGGCCCGCTGTTTGCCGTGGTCTCGCGCCTGGTTTATCAGAAAGGCCTGGACCTGACTGAAGCAGTCTCCGAGTACATCGTGCAGAACGGCGGCCAGATCGCGATCATCGGTCGTGGCGAGCCGGAAGAAGAACAGGCCATGCGCGAACTGGCGCTGCGCTTTCCCGGGCAGATCGGCGTGCGCATCGGCTTCAATGAGACCGATGCCCGGCGCATGTTCGCCGGCAGTGATTTCCTGCTGATGCCGTCGCGTTATGAACCCTGCGGCCTGAGCCAGATGTACGCCCAGCGTTTCGGCTCGCTGCCGGTGGCGCGCAACACTGGCGGCCTGGCCGACACCATCGAGAATGGCGTCACCGGTTTCCTCTTCGACGAATCCACGGCCGACAGCTACCGCGAAGCCCTGAGCCGCGCGTTCAAGGTATTCGCCTTCCCTGACCTGCTCAATGCCATGCGCTGCCGGGCGATGGCCGCGCCGTTCAACTGGTGCAAAGCGGTCGAACCCTATGCCGAGCTCTACGAACAACTGGTCGCCAAGGCGCTGGGTAAAGCCGGCCACAAATAACTCACGGAGCTTTTCACGATGCCGTTACGGACCCAAGAAAACTGGCCCCACGGCGCGATCATGCAGGACGCCGAACACACTCAGTTTGCGCTGTGGGCACCGGATGCGTTTTACGTCAGTGTCGAACTTGAAAATGGCCAGTCGCTGCCGATGTTGCCGCAGGCCGATGGCTGGTTCGTGATCAAGACCCGGTGCCCGGCGGGCACCCGTTACCGCTTCAACATCGATGGCGAACTGGAGGTGCCCGACCCGGCCTCCCGTGCTCAGGACGGCGACATTGACCGCTACAGCGTGGTGGTTGATCCGCTGGCTTATCAGTGGCGCCACACCACCTGGCATGGTCGGCCGTGGAGCGAAGCGGTGATCTACGAGTTGCACGTCGGCGCACTCGGCGGCTTTGCCGAAGTCGAACAGCATCTGGCGCGCCTCGCCGAACTGGGCATCACCGCTATCGAATTGATGCCGCTGGCGCAATTCCCCGGCACCCGCAACTGGGGCTACGACGGCGTGTTGCCCTTCGCTCCGCAAGCCTCCTATGGCACCCCGGAACAGCTCAAACATCTGATCGACAGCGCTCATGGCCACGGTCTGGCGGTGATTCTCGACGTGGTCTACAACCACTTCGGCCCCGACGGCAATTTTCTTGGCCGCTACGCCAAGGGCTTTTTCCGCGAAGACAAACAGACCCCATGGGGTGCGGCAATCGATTTTCGCCGCGAGGAAGTTCGCGAGTTCTTCATCGAAAACGCGCTGATGTGGCTGTTTGAATATCGCTTCGATGGCCTGCGTCTGGACGCGGTGCATGCGATAGAAAGTCCGGACTTCCTGCCCGAACTCGCCCAGCGTATTCGTCAGCAGACTGATCCGGCTCGCCACGTCTGGCTGACCGTGGAGAACGAGCTCAACCAGTCGAGCCTGCTCGAATACGACTACGACGCGCAATGGAACGATGACGGCCACAATGCCTTGCATGTGCTGCTGACCGGCGAAACCGACGCCTATTACGCCGACTACGCGCTGCAACCTACGGAACAACTGACGCGCTGTCTGAGCCAGGGTTTCGTGTTCCAGGGCCATATCACCCGCCACGGCGAACCCCGGGGCGAACCGAGCGAACACCTGCCCTCCACCGCTTTCGTGCTGTTCCTGCAGAATCACGACCAGATCGGCAACCGTGCCTTCGGTGAGCGCCTGCATCACCTCGCCGATCCACGGGCACTGCGGGCTGCCACGGTACTGTTGCTGCTGTCGCCGATGATCCCGCTGATGTTCATGGGCGATGAATACGCCGCCGCTCAACCTTTCCTGTTCTTCACCAGCCACCACGGCGAACTCGCCGAATTGGTGCGCGAAGGACGTCGCAACGAGTTTTCCGGGTTCGCCGCGTTTACCGATCCGCATAAACGCGAGCAGATCCCCGACCCGAATGCCGAGGAGACCTTCCACGCCTCGCAGCCCCGACTGATTGGCAGCGGCACCGCAAAACAGCAAGAAACCCTCGCGCTGTACCGGCAACTGCTGCAATTGCGCCACCGCTACATCATTCCCAATCTGTCCGGCACCCAGGCGCTGGGCGCGCACATGCTCGGCTTCGGCGCGGTCACTGCGCGCTGGCGCCTGGGCGATGGCAGTCAGCTGCGAATTGACCTGAACCTCAGCGATACGCCAGTGGTCAACCCTGCACAGACCGACGCCGTGTGGTTGTTTCAGCAGCCGCCTGCAGACGATCTGTCGGAACCGGGCATCCTCGCCCCGTATTGCGCAATTGTCAGCCTCACGGCCGCAACCCCCTTGCAACCTCTGGATGGAGAGCGCCTATGAGCGATGCGCAACTGGAAATACTCGCAAGCCGCGCCGGCCTTGCCGTCGACTGGATCGACGCCAACGGCCGTCCGCAGAAAGTCGCCCCGGCGGTGCTGCGCAATGTTCTCACCGGCCTGGGCCATCCGGCCAATACCGCCCAGGAAATCGACGCCAGCCTGCTGCAGCTGCAACAGGTGCAGCAGGATCGCCACCTGCCTCCCCTGCTGACCGCAGACGTCGGCGTCGGCGTTGATCTGGCCCGCTATTTCGAACCTGAAACCCCGTGCGAAATCCATCTGGAAGACGGCTCGCGGCTGAACCTCAAGCTCGACGCCGAAGCCAAATTGCCGGGGTTGATCCCGGTCGGCTATCAGCAGGTGCACATCGCCGATCAGTATTTCACCCTGGCCGTGGCGCCGGAGCGTTGCTTCAGCGTTGGCGATGCGGTGGACAATCCGATCCCCCGTGTGTGGGGCCTGAGCGCGCAACTGTACGGTCTGCGCCGCCCCGGCGACGGCGGTTTCGGCGACACCCAGGCATTGGAAGAGCTGGCCCGGGTGGCCGGCGAACGCGGTGCCGATGCGCTGGCGATCAGTCCGTTGCATGCGATGTTCAGCGCCGATACCGGGCGCTACAGCCCCTATTCGCCGTCCAGCCGGCTGTTCCTCAATTCCCTGTATGCCGCACCGGGCGCGATCCTTGGCGAACGGGCGTTGCGCGATGCGATCGACGCCAGCGGTCTGGCCGAGCAATTCAGGCAACTGGAAGACCTCAAACTGATCGATTGGCCGGCCGCCGCCGATGCCAAGTACAAATTGCTGCAAGCCTTGTACGACGGCTTCGTCGCGGGCGAGCATCCGTTGCATGCCGACTTCGCCAGTTTCCGCCATGCCGGTGGTGAAGCGCTGGAAAATCACTGCCGCTTCGAAGCCATTCAGGAAATGCGTGCCGACCGTGGCGAAAGCCTCGACTGGCGGCAGTGGCCGGAGCACTGGCACGAACCGCGTGGCGCCGCCCTCGAAGCGTTTGCCGAAGAATACGCCGAGCGCATCGGCTACTTCGCCTTTTGCCAATGGCTGATCCATCGTTGCCTGGAGCGTGCACAAACCGCTGCGCGCGGCGCCGGCATGCGCATCGGCCTGATCGCTGATCTGGCAGTCGGTGCCGACGGCGCTGGCAGCCAGGCGTGGAGCTTTCAGGACGAACTGCTTGCCTCGCTCACCGTCGGTGCACCGCCGGATATTCTCAACCGCTCCGGTCAGGGTTGGGGGATTTCCGCGTTCTCCCCCGAAGGCCTGATTCGCAACGGCTTTCGCGCTTTCATCGACATGTTGCGCGCCAACTTCGCCCATGCCGGCGGGCTGCGCATCGACCATGTGATGGGCCTGCAACGCCTGTGGGTGATCCCCAACGGCGCCGCACCGGCCGATGGCGCTTATCTGTATTACCCGTTTGACGATCTGTTGCGGCTGTTGACCCTCGAATCCCATCGGCACCAGGCCATCGTCCTCGGTGAAGACCTCGGCACCGTGCCAGACGGCCTGCGGGAAAAACTCAGTGCGCGCTCGATACTCGGCATGCGCGTGCTGCTGTTCGAACAGGACAACACCCGTTTCAAACCGATTCTCGACTGGCCGGATAACGCCCTGGCGACCACCACGACCCACGACCTGCCGACGCTCAACGGCTGGTGGCATGGCCGCGACATCGACTGGAACTCGCGTTTGGGCTTCGTCGATGCCAACGGTGAAATCGAATGGCGCCGTCATCGTCAGCGTGAACGCGAAGGCCTGCGCGGTGCGCTGAGTCAGGACCCGCAAAACTTTCGCGAAGAGTCCCACGAAGCCGATCAAGTGGTGGATGCCAGCGTGCGCTTTCTCGGTCATACCCGCGCGCCGCTGGTGCTGCTGCCACTGGAGGACGCGCTGGGCATCGACGAACAGGCCAACCTGCCCGGCACCATCGACAGCCACCCGAACTGGTCGCGGCGCCTGCCCGGCAACAGCGAAGCGTTGCTCGATGGGGTCGATGCTGCGCGGCGTCTGGAACTGCTGGCCTGCGCGCGCCTGCAAGCTGCCGAGCGTGACCAATGAACCAGACGCTCATCCAGCCACTGCGCGCGACCCTGCGCCTGCAATTTCACAAGGGCTTCACCCTGGAACAGGCAGTGCCGCTGGTGCCGTACTTTGCCCGCCTCGGCATCAGCCACATTTATGCCTCGCCGCTGCTCGCGGCCCGCGCCGGTTCGATGCACGGCTACGACGTGGTCGACCCGACCCAAGTCAACCCGGAGCTCGGCGGCGAGTCGGCGCTGCGGCGTCTGGTCAGCACCCTGCGCGAACACAACATGGGGCTGATCCTCGACATCGTCTCCAACCACATGGCCGTCGGCGGCAGCGATAACCCGTGGTGGCTCGATCTGCTGGAATGGGGCCGACTCAGTCCTTACGGCGAGTTCTTCGACATCCAGTGGCACTCGCCGGACCCGTTGATGGAAGGCCAGTTGCTGCTGCCGTTTCTTGGCAGCGATTACGGCATCGCCCTGCAGGAAGGCACGCTGAAATTGCGCTTCGATGCGCAGCAAGGACGCTTCCACGTCGAGCATTACGACCACCACTTCCCGATCTGCCCGAATGACTACGGCGAGCTGTTAAAACCAGTCGAGGCGCTGAAATCCCTGGCCGATCGTTTCAGTACCCTCAGCTACCAGACCGACGCGCATGCGTTGGCGATGCCGCTCAAGGAAGAACTGAAAGAGCTGGCGAGCGATCCGCAGGTCCTCGCCGCGATCGAGGAAAATCTCGCGCATTACGACTCCACCACCGCAGAAGGCTTCGACAAGCTGCACCAGCTGCTCGAGCGCCAAAGCTACCGTCTCGCCAGTTGGCGCACCGCAGCGGATGACATCAACTGGCGGCGCTTTTTCGACATCAACGAACTCGGCGGCCTGCGCGTCGAACGCCCGGCCGTGTTCGAAGCGACCCACGGCAAGATCTTCCAGCTGATTAGCGAGGGGCTGGTCGACGGTTTGCGCATCGACCACATCGACGGCCTCGCCGATCCGCGTGGCTACTGCCGAAAACTGCGGCGGCGCCTCGACTTTCTCGCGCCGGGCCGGCACTTGCCGATCTACGTCGAGAAGATTCTCGGCGCCGGCGAAACCCTGCGCACCGACTGGGCGGTGGATGGCAGCACGGGTTACGAGTTCATGAATCAACTGTCGTTGCTGCAACATGATCCCGATGGTGAATACGTGCTCGGCGATCTGTGGCAACGGCGCACCGAGCGCCCGGCGGCGTTTATCGAAGAAGCGCAACTGGCACGCCAGCAGATCCTCAACGGCTCGCTGGCCAGCGACTGCGAAAGCGTTGCCCAGGCGCTGCTGCAAGTGGCGCGCGACGATTTGATGACCCGTGACCTGACCCTCGGCGCGATCCGCCGGGTGTTGCAGGCGCTGATCGTGCATTTCCCGGTGTATCGCACTTACATCAGCGCGCTCGGTCGCTCGGCGCAGGATGAACAGTTCTTCCAGCAAGCCATGGACGGCGCGCGGCAGACGCTGGGCGAAGGCGACTGGCCGGTGCTCGACTGCGTGGCGGCCTGGCTCGGTGGCACGCCCTGGCGGCACAAGCCGCGCGGGCGCTCGCGCAAAATCCTCAAGCACGCTTGCGTACGTTTCCAGCAACTGACTTCGCCGGCAGCGGCCAAAGCCGTGGAAGACACCGCGCTGTATCGCTCGGCGGTGCTGCTGTCGCGCAATGACGTCGGCTACAACACCGAGCAGTTCAGCGCACCGGTCAGCGACTTCCATGCGGTCAATCAGCAACGGCTGGACGCGTTTCCCGACAACCTGCTGGCCACTGCGACCCACGATCACAAACGCGGCGAGGACACCCGCGCCCGCCTGGCGATTCTCAGCGAACGTAGTCACTGGTACGCCGAACAGGTCGAGTTGTGGCGCGCCCTCGCCCGGCCGTTGCGCGACGATGATCAAGTGCCGTCGTCCGGCGATGAACTGATCCTTTATCAGACGCTGCTCGGCAGTTGGCCGCTGCAATTGCATGATGACGATCAGTCAGGTTTCAGCGAGTACGCCGAGCGCATCTGGCAGTGGCAACAGAAAGCCCTGCGCGAAGCCAAGCTGCAAAGCAGCTGGAGTGCGCCCAACGAGGCCTACGAAAACGCAGCCCAGACGTTCACCCAACGACTGCTCACCGGTGCAGAAGGCGAGCTGCTGCGCGCCGCGCTGAGCAAGACGGTCAACAGCATCGCTGCGGCCGGTGCCCTCAACAGTCTGGCGCAAACCTTGCTGCGCATGACCGTGCCGGGGGTGCCGGATCTGTATCAGGGCAACGAGTTCTGGGACTTCAGCCTGGTCGATCCGGACAACCGCCGGCCGGTGGATTACGCCACGCGCGAGCAGGCTCTGGACGGACACGCGCCGCTTGAGGAACTGCTGGCGAACTGGCGTGACGGGCGCATCAAGCAAGCGTTGATCGCTCAGGTGTTGAACCTGCGCGCCGCACACGCCGAGCTGTTTCGACGTGGCACGTATCAGGCCCTGGAGGTGCTGGGCGAGCAGGCGCACAACGTGCTCGCGTTCGCCCGTGAGCACGAGGGCGACTACGCCATCGTGATCGTGCCGATCCGCTGCGCGACGTTGCTGGAAAACAGTGCCGTGCCGCAGGTGGATGCGCTGCGCTGGGGCGATACGCGAGTGGTTTTACCGTTCGCCGCCTCTGACACAAACCTGAAGGGACTTTTTCACAGCCGCGCAGTCACAAAAAACAGGGAGCTGAACGTCAGCGCCGCGCTGGGGGATTTCCCGGTCAATCTGTTTATCCAACTCTTTACGTAACGACGAGTTCAGTTCAGGAGCATTGCGATGAGTACCGACGATAAACGCATCCGCGAGTTTGCCTATCAGATCTGGGAATCCGAGGGCAAACCTGAAGGTCATGAAGCGCGTCATTGGGAAATGGCGCGCAAACTGGCCGAAGCCGAGGCTCTGGCGCCGAAGAAGTCGCCCAAAGCCGCTGGCAGCAAAGCCGCCGGCAAAGGCCCCGACAGCAAGGCCCCGGCGGCCAAGCCCAAGCCTCCGGCGGCGGCCAAAGCCAAACCGGCAAGCGCCGCCAAAGTCGTACCGCCGGGTGAAAAGCCCGCCGAGAAAAAGCCGCGCGCCCCACGCAAGCCCCCGGCCAACTGACCCACCCGGAATATTGAACTGAATCACCGTGTGGCGAGTTCGCTCGCCACCGATGGCCAACTCGTCCTCAAGAAACCCCAAACAACCCCTGTCAGGAAGAGATGTCTGTGGTGAGGGGATTCATCCCCGATCGGCTGCGAAGCAGTCGCAGGGCCGCTGCGCGCCCCATCGGGGATAAATCCCCTCACCACAGATTCTGTTCCCACAGTTGATCCGTTATCCGAACCAACCCGTTTTGCAGGAGCAATCATGTCCAGTCCAAAAAAAAAGGCCGAGCCCGCAGCGCACGCTGAGCCATCGAGAATCCGTGAAGGCCTGCCCTTCCCGCTCGGCGCAACCTGGGATGGTCTGGGGGTGAACTTTGCGCTGTTTTCCGCCAACGCCACCAAGGTCGAACTGTGCATCTTCGACGATGCCGGTGAAGTCGAACTCGAACGTATCGAACTGCCGGAATACACCGACGAAATTTTCCACGGCTATCTGCCCGACGCCCATCCGGGGCTGATCTACGGCTACCGCGTCTATGGCCCGTATGACCCGGCCAATGGTCATCGCTTCAACCACAACAAACTGCTGATCGACCCTTACGCCAAACAATTGGTCGGCCAGTTGAAATGGTCCGAGGCATTGTTCGGCTACACCATCGGCCACCCCGACGCCGACCTCAGCTTCGATGAACGTGACAGCGCGCCGTTCGTGCCCAAGTGCAAGGTCATCGACCCGGCGCACACCTGGGGCAACGACCATCGGGTCAGCGTGCCGTGGGACAAGACGATCATTTACGAAACCCACGTACGCGGCATCAGCATGCGTCACCCCTCGGTGCCAGAGAACGTGCGCGGTACATTTGCCGGACTGATGGTCGATGACGTGCTTGAGCACATCCGCAAACTCGGCGTTTCGAGTGTGGAGTTGCTGCCGATCCATGCCTTCGTCAACGACCAGCACCTGCTGCACAAGGGCATGACCAACTACTGGGGCTACAACAGCATCGCCTTCTTCGCCCCGGATCCGCGTTACCTGGCCAGCGGCAAGATCGCCGAATTCAAGGAGATGGTCGCGCACCTGCACGAGGCCAATCTGGAAGTGATCCTCGACGTGGTCTACAACCACACCGCCGAGGGCAACGAGCAAGGCCCGACCCTGTCGATGCGCGGCATCGACAACGCCTCTTACTACCGCCTGATGCCGGACGACAAGCGCTTCTACATCAACGATTCCGGCACCGGCAACACCCTCGACCTCAGTCACCCGTGTGTGCTGCAGATGGTCACCGACTCGCTGCGCTACTGGGCCAGCGAGATGCACGTCGACGGTTTCCGCTTCGATCTGGCGACCATTCTCGGGCGCTATCACGACGGTTTCGACGAGCGTCACAGCTTCCTCGTCGCCTGCCGGCAGGACCCGGTGCTGCGTCAGGTGAAAATGATCGCCGAGCCTTGGGACTGCGGCCCCGGTGGCTATCAGGTCGGCAACTTCCCGCCGGGCTGGGTCGAGTGGAACGACAAATTCCGCGACACCGTGCGCGCGTTCTGGAAAGGCGATGACGGCCAGGTCGCCGACTTCGCCAGCCGCATGACCGCGTCCGGCGAGATGTTCAATCAGCGTGGACGGCGGCCATACTCGTCGGTGAATTTCATCACCGCCCACGACGGTTTCACCCTCAACGATCTGGTGTCGTACAACGACAAGCACAACGAGGCCAACGACGAAAACAACCAGGACGGCAGCAACAACAATCTGTCGTGGAACCACGGCGTCGAAGGCCCGACCGACGATCCGGAGATCAACGCACTGCGCCACCGGCAGATGCGCAACTTCTTCGCCACGCTGCTGCTGTCTCAAGGCACGCCGATGATCGTCGCCGGCGATGAATTCGCCCGCACGCAGGACGGCAACAACAACGCCTATTGCCAGGACAGCGAGATCGGCTGGGTCAACTGGGATCTCAGCGAGGACGGCAAGGCGCTGCTCAAATTCGTCAAACGCCTGATCAAGCTGCGTATGGCCTATCCGATCCTGCGCCGTGGGCGTTTCCTGGTCGGCGAGTACAACGAGGACATCGGCGTCAAGGACGTCACCTGGCTTGCGCCGGACGGCACCGAGATGACCACCGAACACTGGCACGACGCGCACAACCGCTGCCTGGGCATGCTCCTCGACGGTCGCGCACAGGAAACCGGGATTCGCCGCAAAGGTGCCGACGCAACGTTGCTGCTGGTGGTCAACGCCCATCACGACATTGTCAATTTCAGTCTGCCGGAAGTGCCGGAAGGCAGTTTCTGGACCTGCATGGTCGACACCAATCAACCGGCGGTTCGCGGTCAGGAACGCTTCGAGTTCGGCCATGAATATTCGGTCACCGGCCGCTCGTTGCTGCTGTTCGAATTGCAACGCGAAGAAGAAGACTGATATGGACCTGCAACATTATCTGGCGCGCCGCCCGCCTGATTATCCCGACACCGCCGCCCTCGGCCACTGCCTGCGGGCGTTGGTCGAGGCCGGTCTGGATCGGTTGCCGTTACCGGGCAGCGGTCGCACGCTGGAGCGCTTTCAGCATTTGGCCGAAGTCGGTGGGCACGATCTGGGCCTGTGCAAACTCTACGAAGGCCACACCGACGCATTGGCGATCATCGAACAGCTCGGTGGTTCGCCAACTCCGGGCAGCACCTGGGGCATGTGGGCGGCTGAACCGCCGCAGGCGCGGGTGCAGGTGCGACCGGCCGGGCACATGGTGCGCCTCGACGGACGCAAGGCCTGGTGTTCTGGCGCGGCGGTGCTCAGCCATGCATTGCTCACCGCGTGGGACGCCGAGGATCGTCAGCAACTGGTCGCCGTGGCGCTTGATCAACCGGGCGTGACCATCACCGATCAGGGCTGGCAGGCGGTCGGCATGGGCGCCACCGGCAGCGTCGAAGTGCTGTTCGACGCTGCCGAAGCCCAAGCCATCGGTAACCCCGGCGACTACCTGAATCGTCCGGGCTTCTGGCAAGGCGGGATCGGTATTGCCGCGTGCTGGTACGGCGCGGCGCGGCAGATCGCCGAAGCACTGCGGCAACACTGCGCGCAACGCCAGGAGCCGCACGCCCTCGCCCATCTCGGGGCGGTCGATGCGGCGCTGTACGCCGCCGCCAATGTGCTGCGTTTCAGTGCGCTGCACATCGATGCGCACCCTGAAGCCGATGCCGAACTGTTGGCCCGGCGTGCCCGCGCCGTAGTCGAGCAATCCGCTGAACAAGCGATGCGCGACGTCGGGCGTGCGCTGGGTGCCGGGCCGTTCTGCAAGGATCGGCACTTCGCCCGGCTGATCGCTGATCTGCCGGTGTTCCTGCGCCAGAGCCATGCCGAGCGTGATCTCGCCGCGCTCGGCCAATCGCTCGCTGAACACCCCGAGGAGGTCTGGACGCTATGAATGCCGCGAACAAACCCGATCCGATCATCGGCCACCAGGGTACCTCCCTGCTGCAATGGCAACACTCCCGGCACCTGGCGGCGCTGGACAGCGTCGATGTCCTCAGTCTGGTGCCTCCGGGTGCCCGTGCGGTGATAGTCGCCCCGCACCCGGATGACGAAGTGCTTGGCTGCGGCGGCCTGTTGCAGTTGCTGGCCGCCGCCGGGCGTCAGTTGCAACTGATCTCGGTCACGGATGGCAGCGCCAGTCATCCCGGTTCCGAGCGCTGGCCGGTGGAACGCCTGAGCGTGGTGCGGCCGCAGGAATCGGCCGAAGCCCTGCGCCGCCTCGGCGTGCCACTGCACCGCATGAAATGGCTGCGCGGCGGTTTCACCGATAGCCAGGTCGCCGCTGATGAGTCGTCGCTGGTCGCGTTCATCGAACGCCACCTGCGCCCCGGCGACGTGGTGTTCAGCACCTGGTGCGAGGACGGCCACTGCGATCACGAAGCCGCCGGGCGCGCCAGTATCGAAGCTGCACGACGGGTCGGCGCCACCTGCCACGAATTGCCGGTATGGACCTGGCACTGGGCCTCCCCCGAAGACGCCTCGGTGCCATGGCAGCGCGCGCGCAAGATTCTGTTGTCCGCCGAGCAAGTGGCGCGCAAACGCCACGCGGTGCATGCGTTCGCCAGTCAGCTGGAAGGCGACCCGCAAGCCGGGCTGCAACCGGTGTTGGCGCCGTACGTGCTGGATCGTCTGCTGCAACCGTTTGAAGTGGTGTTCCTATGAGCGTCGATGATCGTTACTTCGAAGGTCTGTTCAGCGCCAACGATGATCCCTGGGCGTTCCGCGAGCGCTGGTACGAACAGCGCAAACGCGCAATCACCCTCGCGGCCCTGCCCCGCGCACATTATCGGGCGATTTTCGAACCCGGTTGTGCCAATGGCGAACTCAGCGCCGAACTCGCTGGCCGCTGTGACCGTCTGCTGTGTTGCGACACCGCCAGTGCGGCGGTGAATCTGGCGCGTACCCGATTGAGCCTTTTTGACCACGCCGAGGTGCGCCAAAGTCGCCTGCCCGGCGACTGGCCGGAAGAAAAATTCGACCTGATTGTATTTAGCGAAATCGGCTACTACCTCGATGCCCAGGATCTGACAGAAGTGATCCGGCGCATCAGTGATTCCCTGACGGCTGACGGGCAATTGCTGGCCTGCCACTGGCGCCCGCCCATCGACGGCTGCCCGCTCAATGCCCGTCAGGTGCATGACCTGATTCACGAGCAACTGCCGCTGCCGCGTCTGGCGCTGCATCAGGAAGCAGACTTCATTCTTGAAGTCTGGAGCCGCGAGCCGCGCTCGGTGGCCGCACTGGAGGGCCTGCGATGATCGGTATTCTGATTCCGGCGCATAACGAGGAAGACCTGCTTGAGCAATGCCTGAGCGCAGCGCTGCGCGCCAGTAAGCACGGGCTGCTGGCCGGCGAACCGGTCGAAGTGCTGGTGGTGCTCGACAGCTGCACCGACCGCTCGGCGCAGATCGTCAACCGCTTTCCGGTGCGCAGCCTGCACATCGACGCGCGCAATGTCGGCCAGGCCCGGGCCGCCGGCGCGCAGATCCTGCTGGAACGCGGCGCGCGCTGGATCTCCTGCTCCGACGCCGACAGCCGGGTGGCCGATGACTGGCTGGTGGCGCAGCTCGGGTTGGGCGCCGACGCGGTGTGCGGTACGGTGACCGTCGAACACTGGGATCAGTCGTTCGACGAAGCCGCGCAAATCCGCTATCACAGTCACTATCAGGCCCGTGACGGGCACCGGCACATTCACGGCGCCAACCTCGGGGTCAGTGCCGACGCCTATCGCTGGGCGGGCGGCTTCCCGCCGCTGGCCTGCGACGAGGACGTGCAACTGGTGCGGCGACTGGAGCGGTGCGGTGCCGACATCGCCTGGAGCCATCGCCCGCAAGTGCGCACCAGCGCCCGTCTGGACAGTCGCGCACGGGGTGGATTTGGTGACTATCTGCGAAATCTGGCACAGCTTGGCCAAAAAAAAGCGGATCAGATTGATCTGTGACGCGACGAATCGGCTGGCATGAGCAATACTCTGCTGCGCGGCAATCCAGGGTTCGGAGCGTCGCACGGCAATCCATCCGCCTTCACGGGTCGAGCGCGCCTGCTTTTCCACGGTGCAGATACGACTGAGGGCCAGAGACGACAAGGACGTAACACCCATGAAACCGTTATTCCTCAGCGAAAACCCGCTGCCGGCGCAGATATGGAACAGTGCCCCGCAGCTCGACAACATTCCCGTCATCAATACCCACAGTCTGGTACCTCCCGGTGCCCGAGCCGTCGTCGTCGCCCCGCATCCGGGTGATGAAGTGGTGACCTGCGGCGGGCTCCTGCAACTGCTCGCCAGCCTCGGCCATCCGCTGCAATTGCTGTCGATCACCGACGGCAGCGCCAGTCATCCCGGCTCGCGGCAATGGTCGGAAAAACGCCTGAGCGTGTTCCGTCCCCAGGAAAGCGTCGAGGCCCTGCGCCGTCTCGGCTTGCCGATGCACAGCCTGAAATGGGTGCGCGGCGGGTTTACCGATAACGCCCTGCTCGACCGCGAGGCCGACCTCACCGACTTCATCGCCCGCTACCTGCGTCCCGGCGACGTGGTGTTCAGCACCTGGCGCGACGATCGCACTGACGACCACGAAGCGGTTGGCCGCGCCAGTGCCAAAGCGGCAGCGCAAGTCGGCGCGACCTTCCATGACGTGCCAGTCTGGGCCTGGCACTGGCCGGAACGCGATCAAAACCTGATCCCCTGGGAACGCGCGCGCAAACTGCGACTCGATACCTGGACCGTAGCGCGCAAGAGCCACGCCACCCACGCCTACGCCAGCCAGCTCAAGGGCGAACCGGCGATCGGCATCGCGCCGCTGCTGCCACGCGTAATCCTCGAGCGGATGCGCTTGCCCTACGAAATCGTCCTCATCTGAAAAAATACATTCCCCCCTGTGGGAGCGGGCTTGCTCGCGAAGAGGTCGTGTCAGGCACTTAAGGTGTTGGCTGGCACACCGCATTCGCGAGCAAGCCCGCTCCCACATTGGCATGCGCTGAGCCAATGGCTACGGCACACCCGGTTAAAACTGTGGGAGCGGGCTTGCTCGCGAAGAGGCCGGTACGGCTGGCAACCATCTCATTCAAGCCCTGCAGACACTGCCGGCGACACGCACAGAAGGCGCCGAGTGATGCCGGAAAGCGTCTTTTTATCCGTCGGGCCGTGCCTTACCACTCGTCAGAAAACAGCGCCTACCTGTAATTTCTGACAGTAGCCAGAGCCGTCATCTTCAGCGCTGAATAACTCCACGCCCTTTGTCCCCCGACAGTTCGCACGGAGTGCCGACCATGCTCGTTCAGCCCAAGAAGAGAATCTCTGCCCCCCATTCACTGCTGGACCCGTGGGTCCCCGGGCGCCTCCTGCCTTCCGGCCAGTGGGGGATCAACCGGGCGGCGGTATTCGCCTTTCCTGACCTCGGCATGCTTGTCTTGATCCCCGCCTGGGCCCAAAAGGCTATCGGCGACACCGTCAAGCTGCTGCTCGATGGCCGTGAGGTCGACGGGCGTCCCATCATCAATAAGAGCGAACTCGACCAGCCCACAGTGTTGTCGGTGGCACCCCGTCATCTGCAGACCGGTTCTTACGAGCTCACCTACGAAATCAAACAGCCCAATCAAAAAGAAGAGCGTCCGGACAAGCCCCTCGACCTCTTCGTCAAACTGGAGCTCCCCGGTGGCCAGGACATCAACCCGGGCCCCGGTCACTCCAACCTGTACATGTACATTCCCCCGGTAATCGTCAACGGCGGTGTGGACAAAGACGTTGCCGAAGAGGGAGTGCCGATTGTCATCCGGTCCGAGTCCGGCAGCGGCCTGCCTTACCCCTACATTGCAGTGGACGACGTCATCCTTCTCTCCTGGGGTGGCACCCTTGTGCCTTCCACACCGGTGACCCAGGCGCAGATCGACGATCCGGTGGCCAACCCGATTCTGATCTGGATCACCAAAGCCATCATTGAGCGCGTCGGTGACACCGACGACTCTGGTCTGGCGGTCACCTTCAAGGTGCGCGACAAGGTCGAAAATGAATCGGAAGACTGGTGCAAGGAAACCCGTATCGTCGTCACTGTCGGCATCGACCGGCTGGACGCGCCTATCGTTCAGGAGGCTTTCAACAATAAGCTCGACGTCGATAAACAGGGCAACAACGACATTACAGCCGTAGTCACGGCCACCGGACCGCGCTTCGAGCTTAATGACATCATCTACTTGACCATGTTCGGCACCACCGTGGATGGCGAAAAGGTCGACGTCACTGCCCCGACCCAGATCGTCGACAATCTCCCGCATAACTACCATTTCAAGCTGCCCATTGCCGACGTGCGCAAACTGGTCAATACCCAGGTCATGTTCTCTTATCACCTGGTACGCAACGGCAGCCGTCTTCCACTCTCCAAAGGGCAGTTTGTAGATTTCAAAGGCGAAGCCCACCGCCTGGCCGCACCGACGGTCAAGGAGGCCGTGGGAGACTTCATCGACCCTGACAATAAGGAAATCAACATCCGTATTCCGTTTGATCCGCTCATCGAGATCGACAACGCCATCGAGCTGTTCCTGTTGGGTAAAAGCCCCGACGGCAGCACCCACCTGCCTGATTTGGGCTATTACTTTCCGGATGAAAAGGACCTCGCGAATCCCGACGGTTTTACCATCAACGTGGCTGACGACCCCCTCGAGCCTATCAATGGCGGAAACCTGGAGGTGTGGTACCACCTGCTGAAAGACAAAGGCGCCGAGATCACCAGACAGGAATCCGTGCACGCCAGGGTGCTCAATGTAGGTGAACCGCAATTCGAGCTGAATGCACCGATGGTCAAGGGTGTGGAGAACCATTTCCTGGAGCCGGGCAAGCTGCCCGGAGGGACCACTGAAATGACCATCTACAAGCCGCTCGTGAGGCCATGGGTGAGAGACGATGAGGCCCAGTGGTTCTGGGAAGGCGACGTCTCCGGCGGGGAGACGGGTTCGATCAAGTTCAATGCTCTTAGTGAAAAACAGGACTGGCTCATCCGGCTGGATGCCGAGTTCGTGGCCAAGCACATCGAACCGAACCGCGGCAGCAAGATCACCGTTCGCTACCAACTCTGGCGCCATGCCACAGAAGAGACCAGCCTTTCGAATCCATTGGTGTTCACCGTGGGAGTCGCGCTGGAACTGCTCGCCCCGTCGATCAAGGAGAACAACGGCGACAGCGCACTCAACCCGCTGCTGGTCAAGGACACCTTGACCGCCGTGGTGCCGGACAACCCCGAGTTGCGGCCAACTGATGAAATCAGCGTCACCTGGACTGGCGCTGACGGCACGCCGGCCGGCGGTTCGCACACCTCAGTGCCGCGTGCGGTAAGCGAAGGGCTTGAGTTTGCGATCCCGAACAGCGTGGTGGCGTTCAACCTGGGTAAGCCGGTAAAAATCTCCTACGTCGTCATCATTGATGGTCATCCAACACCGTCCCGGGTATTTGACCTGACGGTGCAAGCGATGCCGCAGAGCGCGCTGGCCAGCCCCACCATCGAGCAGGCCGACAACGACGGCGCCGGCCCGGAACTGTATACCGGCGACCTGAGCCAAGCTTCCGTACGCATGGGTGACTGGCCGCTGATCGCCCTCGACCAATACGTCTGGTTGCGCCTGCGCGGGACCAATGCCGACGGCAGCGCCTACGCGCGCGAGATCTGGAGCGCGCCGACGGCCTTCACCAACGATGACTGGATCGCTGACGGGTTCTTCACTTTTCCGCTTCCAGCCGATGAGCTCAAAGCTCTGCAGGATGGCAGCGGCCTGGCACTGGCGTTTAAAGCGGCGCTTGGTCAGAGCACGGTGGAGAGTGAGGCGGTGGAGTTTCCGGTGCGTACTTATACGGTTATCACCCGCGCCCGTCTGGACCTGGAAGAACCCTCGATCAAGGAGAACAACGGCGACAGTACGCTCAACCCGCTATTGGTCAAGGACACCTTGACCGTCGTGGTGCCGGACAACGCAGAGTTTCTGCCAACCTATGAAATCAGCGTCAAGTGGGACGGCGCTGTTGGCACGCCGGCCGGCGGGTCGCACACCTCAGTGCCGCGTGCGGTAAGCGAAGGGCTTGAGTTTGCGATCCCGAACAGCGTGGTGGCGTTCAACCTGGGCAAGCAGGTAAAAGTCTCCTACGTCGTCCTCATTGATGGTCATCCAATACCGTCCCGGGTATTTGACCTGACGGTGCAAGCAATGGCGCAGAGCGCACTGGCCAGCCCCACCATCGAGCAGGCCGACAATAACGGCGCCGGCCCGGAACTGAATATTGGCAACCTGACCCGCGTTTCCGTACGCATGGGTGACTGGCCGCTGATCGCCCCCAACCAATACGTCTGGTTGCGCCTGCGCGGGACCAATGCCGACGGTAGCGCCTACGCACGCGAGATCTGGAGCGCGCCGAACAACGTTACCGACTCAGACTGGATCACTAACGGGTTCTTCACTTCCGAAATTGCAGTCGCTGAAATCAAAAACCTGCAGGATGGCAGCAACCTGAGCGAGGAGTTTAAAGCCGCACTGAGTCAGAACGTCTCCGAGAGTGAGGCTTTGGTCTTTCCCGTACGCAACTACAAGATCAAGGCAGAACCGCCAAAAATTACCGGCGCCAAAGACTCCAAGGGCAACCCTATTCCGGAGGGAGAAACCACGTTCGACACTAACATCACGCTGACGGGAAGCGCAGTCAAAGGTTGGAAAGTCCGGATCAAGGCTACCGGGTATGACCGCGAAGTGACCGCTGACCCGAGCAGTGGCATCTGGACGTTGAACATAACAGGACTAAGCGCTACTACTCACCGCTTCACGGCACAGTATGCGGAAGGAAACACTTCTACCCCATGGGTGGTCATCGTATCGCCACCTATATTGAGCGAGGACTTTGAGGGTCTCTCAGTTAATGATCCACGCAGATTGGATATTCGTTCAATGACAATTGAGCGCACTCCAGTAAAACCAGAAACTCAATCCATAGGTATTGGGTCAGGCACCTACTACCTGCCACCTATGCATGGGGCAATTTTACAAATTAACGGCGCTCTCGTAACCATTACATTTGAGTTCAAACTAACCTACTCATATATATCATTCGACTATGCACATACCGTTGATCCAGGAACAATAGCTAGGTTTTATGATTCAAATGGCAGACAGTTGGGCGAAAGAGCACTATTAACATTTAGCCTATACAGACCGGAGTTTGTTGAGTTCCAGGGAGCCGGTATCAAAAAAATGATTGTCACCACTGGCCCTACCGCCATTGCCTTTGACAATTTCATATTTCGCCTATGACCCCATAAAGCAAAGTATCAAGTAGTCGAAAATCAGGGACGGGTTCAATTACCCGTCCCCTTTCGTTTTCCGCACTTCGAGCACGTTACCACTCGTCGCAAATACGCCCCCACCTGTAATTTCTGACAGTAGCCAACCCGCCTCACCTGAGCCTTAAATCCCTGTGCCGCCCCTTTTCCTACCGGAGTTGCCAGCATGCTCATTCAACCGTCCAGAAAAATTCCCAAGGACCTGCGTGAACCGGAAATCCCGGGCCGCACGGAACCGCAACTGCCCTCCGGCGAATGGGGTATCAACTACGCCGCCGCGCTGGGCAACTTCACAAACGGCCTGAAGGTGCACGTTCTGCCCTATGCCGATATGAAACTGGGTGACGGGATCGAGCTTCAGCTCGATGGTGCCACCGTCGACCAGCAGACCCTCACGCAAACAGCTCAATTAGGTCAACGGGTGACACTCTGGGTCGAGCCGAGACACAGCATCAACGGCTCACACACACTCGGCTATACCATAAAGCGCGACCACCAGACCCCCGAACCCTACAAGCCGCCAGTAAAGATCTATATCAAGCTCGACCTGCCCGGCGGCCAGGATCTGGACCCCGATCCCGGTCAACATTCCGAGCTGTACCAGTACATCGATCCGCGCATCATCGCCGACGGCGTGGACAAGGAAACCGCCAGAAATGGCGTGAAAATCACCATCAAGGCCAAACCCGGCAGCCTTTCGAAACGGCCCTATCCGAACTGCGCCGCAGGTGATGTGATCATCGTCAGCTGGGGTGGCGTGCGGATTCGCTCCGCACCGGTCACTCAGGCACAGGTTGACGATCCGGATGCCCATCCGATCGAGGTCAACGTCACTGAAGCGGACATCCTCCGGGCCGGGGATTCGGGCCCCCTGGGGGTCCCCGTGACGTTTACCATCCTTGATCTGGTGAACAACGCGGCGCAAGACTGGTGCAGCGAAACGCGCATCGTCGTCGACACCGGCAACTCGCGACTGAACATGCCCATCCTTGAGCAGGCCAACGGCCAGGAGCTGCACCTCGAAACTTTGAAAGATGAAGATCTGGAACTGAGGGTCTGGGCCACGTCGCCGGACTTCCAGGAAAACGACGTGATCATCATGTACATCAATGGCAGCACACTGGACGGCGTTCCCGTGGCGCACGACGCTCGCCAGACCATCAACAAAGAACCGCCGCTGGTGGTCAGCGTCTTTCTGCCCAACAGCGCCGCCCGGGAGCTGGCCAAAACCCAGGCGGTGTTCTTCTACCAGTTGGAACGTGGCGGCGCGGTGATTCAGCGCTCCAAGAGCCTCTTCATCACCATCATCGGCGACCCCTATCGCCTCGCCGCGCCGATCGCCGACGATGCCGTGAACGGTGCGCTCAAGCCCGACCTGGAGCAAGTGAGCATCCGCATCCCTCATGACGATCGCTTCGAAGAAGACATGGGCATTGAACTCAAATGGCTGGGCACCCAGGCCGACTCGATCACGTATGACCCGCAGCTGGACTGGCATATCCTCAGCGCGGCCGACGCCAGCAACCCGCTGGGCTTCATCGTCAAGGTGGATGGCGTCCAGCACCTCAAGTTGCTCAAGGGCGGCACGCTGGACCTGTCCTACAACCTGCTCAGCGACGAGGACGGCGTAGTCGTCAGGCGGGCATCGCAGCATGCAGAGCTGCTGACCGTGGGCGAAGCACAACTGGAACTGGTGCCCCCGATCGTCCAGGGTGAAGAGAACGGCATCCTGGAACCCGATGATCTGTCCGACGGCACAAGCAAAATCACTTGCCCGAACCCGCTCGCCAACCCGACCAAGCCCCAGGACGTGGTCACCTGGCAACTGCGTGATGCCCATGGCGCGCTCCTGGACCAAGGCAGCAAAACCCTGAACGCCCTCACTGCCGGCAGACCCGTGGATTTCCCGCTTGATGCAGCCTTTGTGCAGAAGCATTTTGAAGCGCGGCGTGGGGAGAAACTCAGCGTCAGCTACAGCATCCTGCGGTTCGAGACGGGCAAGACCAGTTACTCGAATCCGTTGGTGTTTACCGTGGGAGTCGCGCTGGAACTGCTCGCCCCCTGGATCAAGGAGAACAACGGCGACAACGCACTTAACCCGCTGCTGGTCAAGGACACCTTGACCGCCGTGGTGCCGGACAACCCCGAGTTGCGGCCAACTGATGAAATCAGCGTCACCTGGACTGGCGCACAGGGTACGCCCGCAGGCGGTTCGCACACCTCTGTTCCTCGGCCGCTGGGCAGCAACCGGGAGTTTGCGATTCCGAATAGTGTGGTCGCGTTTAACCTGAACAAAGATGTGAAGGTGTCCTACGTCGTCATCCGCGACGGCGAGCCGCTGCCGTCCCTCGTCTTTGATTTGACTGTGTTGAGCATGCCGCAGAATGAACTGCTCAAACCCATCATCAAGGACGCGGACAGCAACGGCGAAGGCCCGGAGTTCAATGTGGGCAAACTGACCGCCAATGCGATCTACCGCATGGGCATCTGGCCGTTGATTGCCCCACTCCAATATGTCTGGCTGCGCCTGACAGGTACAAACGCTGATGGCAGCGACTACAACCTTCAGATCCATACGGCACCCGGCTCATATGTCACCGACGGGTGGATCACGCAAGGTTATCTAGAGCGCAACATTGCCCTTGCAGGCTTGAGAAACCTGAAAGATGGCAGCACGCTGACCATGGCATTCAAAGCCGCGTTCGGCAAAGACCCGAATGAGAGTTTGGCCGTGGCCTTCCCCGTGCGCACCTACACGATCAAAGCGTTGGAGGATGTGCAACCAGAAATTACTCGGGCCGAAGACTCCAAAGGGGTGGAGATTCCTCAGGACAGTCCGACCATCGACACCACGGTCAAGCTTTTCGGAGCCGCGGCCAAAGGCCAGAAAGTCCAGATCAAGGATGGCACCACCGTCAAGGGAGAGGCTGCCGTCGATCCGACGACAGGCCTTTGGGAAATGATCGTGGCCGGCTTGAGCGTGGACGATCATAGCTTCACCGCCACCGCCCTGTATGGCAGTGGGCAGGTGTCGGCTGCGTGGACGTTGACTGTAACGGCCAATACCGCGCCGACCATTACCCAGACCGTCGACTCCAAAGGGGTAGCGATTCCTCAGGGCAGTACGACCATCGACGCCACGGTCAAGCTTTTCGGAGCCGCGGCCAAAGGCCAGAAAGTCCAGATCAAGGATGGCACCACCGTCAAGGGAGAGGCTGCCGTCGATCCGACGACAGGCCTTTGGGAAATGATCGTGGCCGGCTTGAGCGTGGACGATCATAGCTTCACCGCCACCGCCCTGTATGGCAGTGGGCAGGTGTCGGCGGCATGGACGTTGACTGTAACGGCCAATACCGCGCCGACCATTACCCAGACCGTCGACTCCAAAGGGGTAGCGATTCCTCAGGGCAGTACGACCATCGACGCCACGGTCAAGCTTTTCGGAGCCGCGGCCAAAGGCCAGAAAGTCCAGATCAAGGATGGCACCACCGTCAAGGGAGAGGCTGCCGTCGATCCGACGACAGGCCTTTGGGAAATCATCGTGGCCGGCTTGAGCGTGGACGATCATAGCTTCACCGCCACCGCCCTGTATGGCAGTGGGCAGGTGTCGGCTGCGTGGACGTTGACTGTAACGGCCAATACCGCGCCGACCATTACCAAGACCATAGACTCCAAAGGGGTAGCGATTCCTCAGGGCAGTACGACCATCGACGCCACGGTCAAGCTTTTCGGAGCCGCGGCCAAAGGCCAGAAAGTCCAGATCAAGGATGGCACCACCGTCAAGGGAGAGGCTGCCGTCGATCCGACGACAGGCCTTTGGGAAATCATCGTGGCCGGCTTGAGCGTGGACGATCATAGCTTCACCGCCACCGCTCTGTATGGCAGTGGGCAGGTGTCGGCGGCATGGACGTTCACTGTAACGGCCAATACCGCGCCGACCATTACCAAGACCATAGACTCCAAAGGGGTCGCGATTGCCAAAGGCGGGACCACCGTCGATACCACGGTCACGGCGTCAGGGGCCGGCGCCAAGGGTCAGAAAGTCCAGATCAAGGATGGCAACACCGTCAAAGGTGAAGCGACGGTTAACCTGACAACCGGCCTGTGGGAACTGACCATGACAGGCTTGAGCGTGGACGCTCACAGCTTCACCGCCACCGCGCTGTATGGCAGTGGCCAGGTATCCGCGGCATGGACGTTCACTGTAACGGCCAATACCGCGCCGACCATTACCAAGACCATAGACTCCAAAGGGGTCGCGATTGCCAAAGGCGGGACCACCGTCGATACCACGGTCACGGCGTCAGGGGCCGGCGCCAAGGGTCAGAAAGTCCAGATCAAGGATGGCAACACCGTCAAAGGTGAAGCGACGGTTAACCTGACAACCGGCCTGTGGGAACTGACCATGACAGGCTTGAGCGTGGACGCTCACAGCTTCACCGCCACCGCGCTGTATGGCAGTGGCCAGGTATCCGCGGCATGGACGTTGACTGTAACGGCCAATACCGCGCCGACCATTACCAAGACCATAGACTCCAAAGGGGTCGCGATTGCCAAAGGCGGGACCACCGTCGATACCACGGTCACGGCGTCAGGGGCCGGCGCCAAGGGTCAGAAAGTCCAGATCAAGGATGGCAACACCGTCAAAGGTGAAGCGACGGTTAACCTGACAACCGGCCTGTGGGAACTGACCATGACAGGCTTGAGCGTGGACGATCATAGCTTCACCGCCACCGCTCTGTATGGCAGTGGGCAGGTGTCGGCTGCGTGGGTAGTCATCGTATCGCTCCCCATACTGAGTGAGAATTTTGACAACATGAGTGAAAGTCACCCAACAAGATTGGATATTCCCTCAATGACAATTGAGCGCACTCCAGGGCAAGGACAAGACATATTTATCTTCTACGACCTTCGATACCCACGACCTTTCTCCGGGGAATCCTTAATGATAAATGGTGGCCCCAAAACGATTACACTTACATTCAGGCATGCTTACTCATATATATCGTTCAACTACGCAGGCTCCTACCTCCCAGGGACAGTAGCGAAATTTTATGATTCAAACAACAGACCGCTAGGCGAAAAACCACTATTAACATCGCATTCTGAGGCAGTAGCGTTCCTTGAATTTCAGAAAGATGGAATACAAAAAATGATTGTCACAACTGGCAACAACGCCGTCTCCTTTGATAATTTCATATTCCGCCTATGACCTCGCAAAAGTAAATAATGGCGGAAAGCAGCAAACAAAAAGGAGGAGGATTAATTAATCCTCCTCCTTTTTGTTTTCCACACAATCAATCGTATTTTACTTACACCGATAGATACGAATCACAGACTACACAATCTTTTTTTTGATCTGAAATGTTCGGGGTATTACAGATTTTGCTGTTGTCCGGTCGAACGCCTTCGCGAGCAAGCCCACTCCCACAGGTTTCCTGGCGGCTCCGAGATTTGTGTTCAGGCCTGAGGCATCTGGAAGGAACTGCCACCCCACTGCATCAGTCGCATGAGAAGGAAGCCGTTTTTTCAGAGGAGTGAACGTGTCCAGCGATCCCAAGCGTCACGCCGTCGACGCCCCCGTCATCCATCGCTTGCGTGTGCTGACGGTCAATACCCACAAGGGTTTTACCGCCCTCAACCGGCGTTTCATCCTGCCGGAACTGCGCGAAGCGGTGCGCAGCACCTCGGCCGATCTGGTGTTTCTCCAGGAAGTGGTGGGCGAACACGAGCGACATTCCAGTCGCTACAACGAATGGCCGCAAACCTCGCAATACGAATTTCTCGCCGACAGCATGTGGAGCGATTTCGCTTACGGGCGCAACGCGGTCTATCCCGATGGCCACCACGGCAATGCATTGCTGTCGAAATACCCGATCCGCGAATACCGCAACCTCGACGTGTCGATCACCGGCCCCGAACGCCGCGGCTTGCTGCACTGTGTGCTGGACGTGCCGGGCCACGCCGAAGTCCACGCGATCTGCGTGCACCTGAGCCTGCTGGAAAGTCATCGGCAATTGCAGTTGCAGCTGCTTTGCCAGTTGCTCGAATCATTGCCCGACGATGCGCCGGTGATCATCGCCGGTGACTTCAACGACTGGCAGTTGCAGGGCAACGTAGCCCTAGCCCGCCGCGATTACCTGCACGAAGCGTTCGAACGCCACCACGGCCGTCCCGCCAAGACCTATCCGGCCCGTTTTCCGCTGCTTCGCCTGGACCGCATCTACCTGCGCAATGCCAGCAGCCACGACCCGCAAATCCTTGGCAACAAACCGTGGACGCACCTGTCGGACCACTTGCCGCTGGCGGTGGAAGTGCATCTTTAGTTGCGGTTCTGACATGACCGTTAGTCAGGCGTACTTGAAGGCAGATCAAAACCATCTACACCTAAAACAGCTCAAGGAGTAGCGCATTCAATTCGTTAGAGCATGGATTTCATGTAGTGCCTCAGTAGCAACGCGAGGCCGATCCTGTGCTCGCTCAAGGATGATTTCCCCGAATTTGGCTGTAGGGAATCGCCATGACGCGCTACTCCAGATACCTGCGGGCATTGCCGCAGACGCTGTTCTTGCCTGCCTCGCTATTGCTCGCCAGTTCACCCGCCTCCGCCGCTTGCTCACTGGTTCCGGGGCCCGGCAACGACGCCTTCACCTGTGACAGTGGCACCAGCGGTTCGCTGACCGATCTCGCGGGCAACAACAGCCTGACCCTGCCCGCCAACGGAACCGGTCTGATCAACGGCAACGTGACCTTTGGCGCCGGCGCTGACCGGGTCGTCATCAACTCCGGAACCATTACCGGCGCGGTCAACCAGGGCGCCGGCATCGACGATTTCGTCATGAGCGCCGGCTCCATCGGCTCGCTGGCCCAGGGCGATGGCCGCGACACCTTTCTGATGACCGGGGGCACCATCGTCGGCGCCTTCGAGGACGGCGATGTCGCGCGTATGACCGGCGGCACCATCGGCCGGGTCGACATGAAACTCGACAATAATATTTTCGACCTGTCCGGCGGGCAGATCCTCGGCAACCTGGTCACCGGGTTCGGCACCGACACCATCATCGTCTCCGGCGGCCGCATCGGCGGCAACATCAGTGTCAGCGGCGGCAACGACAGCATCACCGTGACCGGCGGCGAAATCGTCGGTGAGATCCGCGCCAGTGTCGGCGACGACACGTTGCTGTGGGACGGCGGCGGGCTCATCCGCTCGGCGATCCTGATGGGCGACGGTAACGACAGCGCGACATTGCGCAACCTCGATGACAGCGTGCTGGCGCTGACCCCCAACATGGATGGCGGCACGGGCAACGACACCCTGACCTTCGACAACTCCCGCACCGCGCTGCCAGCGCGCTTCAGCAATTGGGAAACAGTGAACCTGAACAACGGCTCGCAACTGGACCTGGGGTCGAGCAGCCTGGTGCTTGGCGATGCCGTCAGCGGCAGCGGTGTGCTCAACGTCGATGCCAGCAGCAGCGTGTTCTCGACCCAGGGCGCCGTGTCGCCTGCCGTGGCCGGCCAGGCCGTGACCTTCAATAACGCCGGGGTCATCGACCTGACCCGCAACAACAGCCGCACCGATGACACCCTGACCATCAATGGCAACTACGTCGGCAACGGCGGCCAGTTGCTGCTGCAAAGCGAGCTCGGCGCCGACGGCGCGCCCAGCGACAAACTGGTGGTCAACAACGGCAGCTTGAGCGGCGCCACCGTCATCTCCGTCACTAACATCGGCGGGATCGGTGGACTCACCCAGGCGAACGGCATTCAGGTGGTGCAGGCCCAGGGTTCCACGGTCAGTACCAACAATGCCTTCAGCTTCAACGGCCCTGTGTCCGTCGGGGCTTACGATTACTACCTGTTCAAGGGCGGTGTCACCGCCGGAACCGAAAACAGCTGGTACCTGCGTTCTGCCGTGGTCGCGCCGCAAGCCGTCAGCGTGCCCAACCCTGATCCGAGCCTGCCGCCGATTCTGGTGCCGGTAGTGGCGACCCCGGTCGTCGCGCAGATCACGCCTGTTGCGCCCGCCCCCGGCGAACCCGCGCCGCCCATCACCAGCCCTGAGCTACCCGTGCTGCCCGCCGCCGTGGCGGGCGCTGCGCCGATCCCGATCTATCGTCCGGAAGTGCCCAACTGGTCAGTGCTGCCGCCCGCCGCCGCGCAATTGACCCTCAGCGCACTTGGCACGTTTCACGACCGTCAGGGCGATCAACGCCTGCTTAGCGAAACCGGTGCCTTCGGTGCCGGTTGGGGCCGCGTCTACGGCAAGAACCTCGACCAGACCTGGGGCGGCACCGTCACCCCACGCCTGAACGGTTCGCTCAATGGCTTTCAGGTCGGCAATGACTTGTACAGCGCGCAGACGTCGGGCGGGCAAACGCAGCGCATCGGCCTGTTCGTCGGCCATAGCCGGATTCAGGGCGATGTCGACGGTTTCAACGAAGGCTTCGAAAACAACAGCGCGGGCAAGATCAAACTCGAGGGCGACAGCTATGGCCTGTACTGGACGCTGACCGATCCGTACGGCTGGTACATCGATACCGTGGCGATGGGCACGCGTTTCGACGGCGACAACCGCTCCGACCGTGGGCTGAAACTGGACAACCGCGGGCATGCCCTGACGCTGTCCGCCGAAGCTGGCTATCCGTTTGCGCTCAACGACACCTGGGTGGTCGAGCCGCAAGTGCAGGTGATCCACCAGAAAATCTCCCTCGACAGCCAGGACGATGGCATCTCGCGGGTATCATTCGACTCCGACGGCGCCTGGACCGGTCGCCTCGGCGCCCGGCTCAAGGGCCGTTATCAGGTCAATGGTCTGCCGTTGGAACCGTATCTGCGGGCCAATCTGTGGCACACCTTTTCCGGCACTGATTCGGTGACCTTCGACGGCACCGATACCATCAACACTCAGCAGAAATCCTCGACTGCGGATATCGGCCTCGGCGTGGTGCTGACGCTCGACCGTGCAGTGAGTGTTTATGCGAGTACCGATTACAGCAGCAACATCGACAGCAATGACCTGCGTGGTCTGGCGGGAAATCTGGGGGTACGGATAAGCTGGTAAGCGCCTTCACGCGGTGTCACAACCGACGCCATCGCGAGCAGGCTCACTCCTACAGGGAAACGCATTCCAAAATGTAGGAGTGAGCCTGCTCGCGATGACAGCGACGCGGTTGCGGATCAGCCTTCCGGCTTGAGAATCAACACCGCCAGCGGCGGTAGATTCAACTCCAGCGACAGCGACTGGCCATGGCTCGCCACCTCTTCGGTAAACGCCCCGCCACCATTGCCATAGTTGGATCCGGCGTAGGTGTCAGCATCGCTGTTGAGCAGTTCGTTCCAGCGTCCGGCGAACGGTACGCCGACCCGGTACGACTGACGCGGCACCGGGGTGAAGTTGGCCACCACCAGCACCGGTTTGCCGTCCTTGCTCCAGCGCAGCCACGCGTACACGCTGTTGATCGCATCATCGCCGATCAGCCACTGGAAACCCTGCGGCGCATCGTCCTGATCGTGCAGCGCCGGTTCTTCGCGGTACAGGCGGTTGAGGTCACCGACCAGTTTCTGTACGCCTTTGTGTTCCGAGTATTGCAGCAGGTACCAGTCCAGTTGCTGATCGTGATTCCACTCGCGCCACTGGCCGAATTCGCAGCCCATGAACAACAGCTTCTTGCCCGGATGGGTCCACATGAAACTCAGGTAGGCGCGCAGGTTGGCAAATTTCTGCCAACGGTCGCCGGGCATCTTGTCGATCAGCGAATGCTTGCCGTGCACCACTTCGTCGTGGGAAATCGGCAAGATGAAACGCTCGGACCAGGCGTAAACCAGGCCGAAACTCAATTCGTTGTGATGGTGCGCGCGGTACACCGGGTCCTGCTGGATGTAGTGCAGCGAGTCGTGCATCCAGCCCATGTTCCATTTATAGGCGAAACCGAGGCCGCCCTGCTGCGTGCTCTGACTGACGCCCGGCCATGCGGTGGACTCCTCGGCGATCACCAGCGCCCCCGGGGCTTCCAGCTCGACCACGTCGTTCAAGTGGCGGAGGAAATCGATGGCTTCCAGATTCTCGCGCCCGCCGTGACGGTTCGGCACCCATTCGCCGGCCTTGCGCGAATAGTCGCGATAGAGCATCGAGGCCACCGCATCCACGCGCAGGCCGTCGATGTGGAAATGCTTCAACCAGTGCAGCGCCGACGCCAGCATGTAGCCGTGGACCTCGGTGCGCCCCAGGTTGTAGATCAGCGTGTCCCAGTCCTGATGGAAGCCTTCCAGCGGGTTGCCGTATTCGTACAGCGCCGTGCCGTCGAACTGCGCCAGGCCATGGGTATCGGTAGGGAAATGCGCTGGCACCCAGTCGAGGATCACGCCGATATCGGCGCGGTGACAGGCGTCAACGAACTCACCGAACTGCTCTGGCGTGCCGTATCGGGCACTCGGGGCGAATTGCGAGAGCAACTGATAACCCCACGAACCACCAAACGGGTGCTCCATGATCGGCATCAGTTCGATGTGGGTGAAGCCCAGCTCCTTGACGTAAGGAATCAGCCGTTCAGCCAGTTCCGGCCAAGTGTACTGACGGGCGACTTCGCCCAGATCGTCCAGTTCGCACTGCCACGAGCCGGCATGCAATTCGTAGATCGACAGCGGCGCTGAATGCTTCTGCCGCTCGCGGCGGCCGTTCATCCAGTCCTGATCCTGCCAGTTGATCTGCAGCGGCGCGGCGACTTTCGACGCGGTGTCCGGCGGCAGACTGGTGGCCAGGGCCATCGGGTCGGCCTTCAGCGGCAGGATGCCGTGGGCGCCAAGGATTTCGTACTTGTACAACTCCCCTGCTTGCAGGCGCGGAATGAACAACTCCCAGACCCCGGACGGATGGCGCAGGCGCATCGGATGGCGGCGACCGTCCCACACGTTGAAATCGCCGACCACCGACACTCGGCGAGCATTCGGCGCCCACACGGCAAAGCGCACACCGTCGACGCCATCGACGGTTGTCAGTTGCGCGCCGAGGCAACTGCTGAGGTCGCGGTGATTGCCTTCAGCGAACAGATACAAATCCATTTCGCCGAGCAACTGGCCAAAGCTGTAGGGGTCTTCCGCCACCTGTTCGCCGCCGGCCCAACGCGTGCGCAGCAGATACGGCCGCGCCTGCGCGAAGTGGCCGACAAACAGCCCCGGGGTTTCGGTGGCGGTCAGTTCACCGCGCTCTTCGCCGCTGTCCTTGTCCAGCACTTCAACTTTCAACGCACCCGGCAGATAAGCACGGATGAATTGCCCGCCGACCCCATCGCCGTGCGGGCCGAGGATGGAAAACGGGTCGTGATGTTCGGCACGCACCAACGCATCGATGTCCTGCGCCGCCGGCAGTAACGCTTCTTTAGCGTGACCCTGTTCCTTGTTCGAGAAACTCATGACTACTCTCCACCAAGATCGGAAAAGGGTTTAAGCCCTGTCAATAACCCATACAAACCGTGCAACGGCACGGGCAGCCACGTGGGGCGATTTTCGGCTTCATAGGCCACTTCATAGGCCGCCTTCTCCAGGCCGAACAGCGCAAGCGCAGCATCGGCACCCGCAGGATCCTGCCAGGCATGATCAAGACTAGCTGCCGCTTGGCGATATGCCTGAACAAATGCCTCGCGCGCCTCACGCAGATAGCGCTCGGCAACCCGATGGCGGGCCGCTTCGGACTCTGGACTGTGATCGACGTTGTGCACATTGATGGTCATCGCCGCTGCGTAATCGAAGGAACGCAGCACGCCGCTGACGTCTTTGTACGGACTGTGTTTGCCGCGCCGTTCGTGCAGCGGCCGCGCCGGTTCACCCTCGAAGTCGATCAGGTAGGCATCGCCCTTGATCACCAGCACCTGGCCCAGGTGCAGGTCGCCGTGGACACGGATACGCAAGCCGCCCACGGCTTTTTGCGCGAGTTCCTGCACATGGCCGAGGATGACCTTCTTGTTGTCCAGGAGCCGCGCGACCATTTTCTGATCCGCCGCACTCAGATGACTTTGATGTTGTTTGAGCAGCTTCAAGGCATGCTCGACCTGCGCCGCAACGTCCTTGCCGGCGGCTTGAGCCTCCTTGGCACTGGTAGTTTGCGGGGCGAAGTCGAGGTTGTCGGTTGGCGCCGCCAGCACCTGGTGCATTTCACCCAGACGCTGGCCGAGCATGCCGGCAAAGTCCTTCAGTTCGCCGAGGGCGTTGTAGTGCTGCTCCTGCTCGGACATCGAGTCTGCCAACTCGTCACGCAGCGCCCGTTCGAGGTTGTTCTGCGTCCATTCCCAGGCATCGCCCTGATTGCTCAGATAGCCTTGGGCGATCATCAGCAGATTGTCTTCGCCAGCGCCATCGCGACGGATCACCGAGCCGAGCAGCGGCGAGATGTTCTCGAAGCCGGCCTCGGTCAGGTACGCACTCATTTCCAGTTCCGGGTGCACACCGGAGGCGACCTTGCGGATCAGCTTCAGCACCAGGCTGTTGCCGATCACCACCGAACTGTTCGACTGCTCGGCCGACAGATAGCGCACTTCCGACTCGGCGCCGAGGCCGAGTTTTTCCAGCTTCGCGGTCGGCGCAAAACGAATCTCGCCCTGTTCGGAGTGGAGCACGGTGGCGCTCTGCATGCCTTGCAACACCGCGTGCACAAACGTTTCGAGGCTGAAAGCATCGGTAATCAGGCCGACCTGACGCCCGCGACGTACGCGTGACAACGCCAGTTGCTGCGGCAACGCCGGCCCGACCTGATCTTCGGCGATGAAACCGAATGGCAGTTGATAACGGCTGGTCTGCCCGGCGCTGGTGACTTCGATCTCGCTGAGCAGCACCGGATGCTGCGCATCGCCGAAGCGCACGCCGTAGGCCAGATTGACCTGCTCAATGGCGGCGTCCTTGCCAGCAAACCAGCGGCGGTTCTGCAGCCAGCTCGGCAGAATGCCCTGCTCCAGCGTGTTGCGGGTCGGCGCTTCGAGCAATTCTTCCATGCGTTTTTTCAGCACCAGCGTGGTGAAGTCCGGCAGGCTCTGCGCCGGTTCTACGTGCCAGCTCGGCATCTGGTTTTCCGCAGCCAGGGCGAACCAGTAGAAACCGTAAGGCGCCAGGGTCAGGAGGAAATTCAACTGGCCGATCGGCGGGAACGCGTTACCGCCAAGCATCTCCACCGGGACCATGCCGACGTAGGCCGACAGATCGAGTTCCGCCGCCTGCGCGCTGCGCGAAACGTTGGCCACGCAGAGGATGATTTCGTGCTTGCCGTCGGCGTCGGTGAATTCGCGGGTGTAGGCCAGAATCCGTCGGTTGCTCGGCGAAAGCATTTTCAGCGTGCCGCGACCGAAGGCCTTGGACTGCTTGCGCACGGCGAGCATGCGCCGGGTCCAGTTGAGCAGCGAATGCGGGTCGCCAGCCTGGGTTTCGACGTTGACCGACAGATAACCGTATTGCGGGTCCATGATCGGCGGCAACACCAGACTGGCCGGATCGGCGCGGGAGAAACCGCCGTTGCGGTCGATCGACCATTGCATCGGCGTGCGCACGCCGTCGCGGTCGCCGAGGTAGATGTTGTCGCCCATGCCGATTTCATCGCCGTAATACAGGGTCGGCGTGCCCGGCATCGACAACAGCAGGCTATTGAGCAATTCCACGCGGCGGCGGTCACGCTCCATCAACGGCGCCAGACGCCGGCGAATACCGAGGTTGATCCGCGCGCGACGGTCAGCGGCGTAGTAATTCCACAGGTAGTCGCGCTCCTTGTCGGTAACCATCTCCAGCGTCAGCTCATCGTGGTTACGCAGGAAGATTGCCCACTGACAGTTGGCCGGAATCTCGGGGGTTTGCCGCAGAATATCGGTGATCGGGAAGCGATCTTCCTGGGCCAGTGCCATGTACATGCGCGGCATCAGCGGAAAGTGAAACGCCATGTGGCATTCGTCGCCGTTGACGCCCTCGGCATCGGTGTCACCGAAGTACAGCTGGGTGTCTTCCGGCCATTGGTTGGCCTCGGCCAGCAGCATGCGGTCAGGGTAATTCGCATCGATCTCGGCACGGATCTGCTTGAGGACGTCGTGGGTCTCCGGCAGGTTTTCGTTGTTGGTGCCGTCGCGCTCGATCAGGTACGGAATCGCGTCCAGACGCAGGCCGTCGATGCCCATGTCCAGCCAGTAGCGCATCACCGACAGCACGGCTTTCATCACTTGCGGGTTGTCGAAATTCAGGTCGGGCTGGTGCGAATAGAAACGGTGCCAGAAGTACTGACCGGCGACCGGATCCCAGGTCCAGTTGGACTTCTCGGTGTCGAGGAAGATGATCCGCGTGCCATCGTACTTCTGGTCGTCATCCGACCACACGTAGAAGTCGCGCGCCGCCGAGCCAGGCTTGGCCTTGCGCGCCCGCTGGAACCACGGGTGCTGATCCGAAGTGTGGTTGATGACCAGCTCGGTGATCACCCGCAAACCCCGCTTGTGCGCCTCGGCGATGAAGCGCTTGGCGTCGGCCATGGTTCCGTAGTCGCTGTGCACGCCGCGGTATTCGGCAATGTCGTAACCGTCGTCGCGACGGGGCGAGGGATAGAACGGCAAAAGCCAGATAGTGTTGACGCCGAGATCGGCGATGTAATCGAGTTTGGCGATCAGGCCCGGAAAGTCGCCGATCCCATCGTTGTTAGAGTCGAAAAACGATTTGACGTGAACCTGATAAATCACCGCATCCTTGTACCAGAGCGGGTCTTTGATAAAGGTGGCTGCCTTGGGTTTCTTCGCCATGTGAAACTCCTGAAAAATTCGTCTCTGCACATAATGTGATCGTGCTGATACTTCTGTAGGAGCTGCCGAAGGCTGCGATCTTTTGATCTTGCTTCTAAAAAATCAAAGGCAAAAGATCGCAGCCTTCGGCAGCTCCTACAGGGGTCGGTGTGTGTCTTACGCGGCAGTAATCCGCCAAATCCCGAACGGCTGATACGCCGGGTCAATCCGCATGAACTGGTACTTGCCATGCCAGTCCCAGCGATGCCCGTTCATCAAGTCCTCACCGTGGGTCGTCGCGTCGTCCGGCAGGCCCATCTCCCACAGCGGCAGTTCGAAACTGGCTTCCTGCACGTTGTGCGGATCGAGGCTCACCGCCACCAGAATGAAGTTGCTGCCGTCGAAGCTGCGCTTGCCGAAGTACAGAATGTTGTCGTTCCACGCGTTGTAGACCTTCAGCCCCAGGTGCGTGTGCAGCGCCGGGTTCTGCCGGCGGATGCGGTTGAGCTGGGCGATTTCGGCAATGATGTTGCCCGGTGCATTGAAGTCGCGGACGCGGATCTCGTACTTCTCCGAATCGAGGTATTCCTCTTTGCCCGGTACCGGCGCCGCTTCGCACAGCTCATAACCGGAATACATGCCCCACAGCCCCGAGCCCATGGTCGCCAGCGCCGCGCGGATGAGAAACCCCGGTCGCCCCGACTCATGCAGGAACGCCGGGTTGATGTCCGGCGTATTGACGAAGAAGTTCGGCCGGTAGCATTCGCGCCACGGCGACTCGTTGAGTTCGGTGAAGTAGGCCGCCAGCTCGGACTTGCTGTTGCGCCAGGTGAAATAGGTATAGCTCTGGCTGTAACCGACCTTGCCCAGGCGCGCCATCATCGCTGGAGTGGTAAATGCCTCGGCGAGAAAGATCACCTCCGGGTGCAGTGCCCGCACATCGGCGATCAGCCATTGCCAGAACGGCAGCGGTTTGGTGTGCGGATTGTCGACGCGAAAGATCTTCACACCTTCGTTGACCCAACCGACGACGATATCGCGCAGCTCGACCCACAGACTGGGAATCGCCTCCGGCGCATAGAAGTCGACGTTGACGATGTCCTGATATTTCTTCGGCGGGTTTTCCGCATATTTGATCGTGCCGTCCGGGCGCCAGTTGAACCAGCCCGGATGCTGCTTGAGCCACGGGTGATCCTGGGAACACTGGATGGCGAAATCGAGGGCGATTTCCAGGCCATGCTCAGCGGCAGCGGCGACCAACCGGCGGAAGTCTTCGCGGGTACCGAGCTGCGAGTGAATCGCCTCATGACCACCCTCCTCGCTGCCGATTGCGTACGGACTGCCTGGATCATCCGGGCCGGCCGTCAGGGAATTGTTGCGCCCCTTGCGGTGGGCGCGGCCGATCGGGTGGATCGGCGTGAAATACAGCACATCAAAGCCCATGTCCTGAATCATCGGCAGACGCGCGTGCACGTCGTTGAAAGTGCCGTGACGGGTGGGATCGTCGGTGATCGAGCGCGGAAACAGCTCGTACCAACTGGCAAACTCGGCCAGTTCCCGTTCGACGTCCATCGGGAATTCGGCACTCAGGCTCAGATACGCGCGGTGATCGGCCTGGGCCATCAATTGCGCACTGCGCGGGTGCAGAAACAGCGCCACCTGCTCAGTTTCGAGCAGGCCGGACAATTCATGATGCAACGCGGCGAGTTGTTCGCTGAGTTGACCTTCGCTGCGCTCGGCGGCCTGCTGCACCATGCTGCGGCCTTCCTGCAGCTCCAATGAAACCGGGACGGCAGCGTTGTGCTTTTTCTCCAGTTCGTACTGGAAACTGGCGAAATGATCGATCCAGGCTTCGACGCAAAACACAAAGCGTCCTTGATGCTCGGGGCGAAAGCGCCCTTCCCAACTGTTGTTGCCGAGGTCGTTCATGACCTCGCTCTGCCAGGCCTCTGCGCCCTCCTCGTGCCAGCGGATGCGTACCGCGAGCTTGTCGTGGCCGTCGGCAAACACTTTGCTGGTGACGACGACGTCGCGACCGGCAATCGACTTGACCGCAAACTGGCCGCCATCAAGAGTCGGCATGGTGTTTTCGATCACGATGCGCGGCAGCAACAACGCCTGCGACAGCGGCATATGCGGGTTGTAGCTCTGCTCTGAAGGTTTTTCAGCAGACATCGAGCATCTCTCCTTAACGCCCCAAGGACGCTCTTGTGCCGGATCGGTGGTCACAACGAGGCACCGGCCCCGACTTGAACTGACTTAGGTTCCGAGCGACCGGCGCGGGGAAAAGTTCACAGGGATTTGCCTGGACAAAAAAGCGGATCGAATTCATCACATGGTGGTCAATCCACTTAAGCACTTCTCACGCCATGTGCCACACGGAGGTCTACAGATGAACATCCCGATCCCGGCCGAAACGCCTGATCCGAACATCGACAAACCCACGCTGCCCGAGACCGAGCCGCAGCCGATCCCCGAACAGGAACCACCGGGCACCACGCCACCGCCGAAGGAAGAGCCGCCGACGACGATGCCGCCGGTGATCGTCTAAGGACCCAATCGATCGTTCCCATCCATCATGGGAACGATCGGTTACAGGTGTTGGTTTTTCTCGCCGTCCTTCTCGAACAACCTGACCACTCGTGGCATCACGCTGAAAACCCCCAACGCCAACAACGTGCTGAGCAACGCCGTCGCCTCCCTGCCCAGGCCGGCCGCCACCCCGATTGCCGCTGTCATCCACAACCCGGCCGCCGTGGTCAGCCCTCTGACATGGCCTTCATCGCCTTCCTGATTTTTCAGAATCGTCCCGGCACCCAAAAAGCCGATCCCGGCAATAACGCCCTGCAACACCCGACTCATCGCATCGGATTCAGCCCCTGAAGTCTGCGGCACCAGCACAAACAACGCCGCGCCGAGCGCCACCAGCATGTGCGTGCGCACCCCGGCGGCCTTGCCCTTGTGCTCACGTTCAAAACCGAGAATCCCGCCCAGCACCGCTGCCATCAACAGGCGCACGGTGATGCGTGTCAGTTGCGAGGCATCGCCGACGTCAGCGAATTCTGCTTGCAGCGTTTCCCACACTTCATCCCACCAAGCGTTCATCGCTCCGTCCTTTTTATATGTCGTCAGTGGATGGACAGCGGCGACCATTAATCAGTTGCGCAGAACGATCGGCAAAGCGTGCGCCCTAACCTTTCAGACACCCGAGAAAAAAGGACAGCCCCATGCCCGTTCGAATCGATGAATCCAATCCCGAAGCAAAAGTGTGTTTTTTCATCGTCGAAAATGGCGAGGAAATTCGCATTTGCGATACGTTGGAAGTCAAAACAGATAGTGAAAAGGCCATGTCGTTTGTGGAAATTGAAAGTCGGCGCGTTTACATCACCGAAGCGGAAGCTGATGCCTTGACCGTCGCCGGCGCAAAGGATGGTCGCAAGCATCTGAAGGCCGACGAGAGTGATTCGGTGATTTGACTGACCCTGATCAACACCCGGTGCAGACGCCTGCGATAGGCGTTTGCGCCTGCGTCTGCGGGCTGCTTCAAGTTGTCGCAGGGCGCGGGCCAGAAGCCATCTGATACGTTTTTTATTCAAATAGCTGAGCCTGTTATGCAAACAGTTCGGCGCTCATAGTTCATCCGCCTGATGGAGGCTGATGAGCGAACGACCATGAGCGAACAAATCCCCGTCCGAACCGTAGAAGCAAGCCCCACCATAAAAAATGTGCCTGGTCGCCCGATGAAGGCGAAGGCCGGCTCCACCGACAATCACATTCACACCCGCAGTTTCACCGGCCTGTTCCGCACCTTGCGCATGAGCGGCGCGGGATTTCTGTTTCTGCTGTTCTTCGGCACCGTGTGGCTGAATTGGGGCGGTCGTCAGGCCGTGCTGTGGGACTTGGCCGAAAGCAAATTTCACATCTTCGGCGCGACCTTCTGGCCGCAGGATTTCATCCTGCTCTCGGCGCTGCTGATCATTGCCGCGTTCGGCCTGTTCGCCATCACCGTGTTCGCCGGCCGGGTCTGGTGCGGCTACACCTGCCCACAGAGCTCGTGGACATGGATTTTCATGTGGTGCGAGAAAGTCACCGAAGGCGAGCGCAACCAACGGATCAAACTGCAAGCGGCGCCCTGGAGCCTGAACAAACTGGCCCGGCGTGCAGCCAAGCACACCCTGTGGCTGGCGATCAGCGTGCTGACCGGGCTGACCTTCGTCGGCTACTTCACGCCGATTCGTCCGCTGGCTGAAGAGCTGCTCACCCTGCAAATCGGCGGGGTCAGCCTGTTCTGGGTGCTGTTCTTCACCGCCGCCACTTACATCAATGCCGGCTGGCTGCGCGAAGCGGTGTGCATGCATATGTGCCCGTATGCGCGGTTCCAGAGCGTGATGTTCGACAAGGACACCCTGGCGATTTCCTACGACGTCGCCCGTGGCGAAAACCGTGGCCCGCGCAAACGCGACGTGAAACCCGCCGAAGCGGGACTGGGCGATTGCATCGATTGCCAGTTGTGCGTGCAGGTATGCCCGACCGGCATCGACATCCGCGACGGCCTGCAGATGGAATGCATCGGCTGCGCAGCGTGCATCGACGCCTGTGATTCGATCATGGACAAAATGAACTACCCGCGCGGTTTGATCCGCTACAGTTCCGAGCGCGAATTGCAGGGCGGCAAGACCCACTTGCTGCGGCCACGGCTGATCGGCTACGTCGCGGTGCTGCTGGTGATGATCGGCGCTCTGGCGCTGGCCTTGGTCGAACGGCCGATGGTCTCGCTGGACGTGACCAAGGACCGTGGGCTGTTCCGCGAAAACGGTCAGGGCCAGATCGAGAACATCTACACCCTCAAGGTCATCAACAAAACCCAGCAGCGTCAGGACTACAACCTGAGCCTGGTGGATGGCGACGGCTTCCAGTTACAGGGCAAGACCGAGCTGAGCCTGGCGCCAGGGGAGATCGTCGATGTGCCGGTGTCGGTGGCAATGACCAACGAGCGCCCGGCCAGCAGCTCGCAGACCTTGAGCTTCAAGATCGCCGACAGCGACGAGCCCGAGATTTATAGCGTGGCGAAAAGCAGGTTTGTGGCGCCGATGAATCGCTGAGCCTTTAAGATGCTGTCCTCTTTTGACACTGCGATACCTGTGGCGAGGGAGCTTGCTCCCGCTTGAGTGCGTAGCACTCACAAGCTTTTGGGGCCGCTACGCAGCCCAGCGGGAGCAAGCTCCCTCGCCACAAAAAGCAATCCGAATTCAGTCCATCGCGGGATACCGATGAAACGCTACGAAAAATTCGCCGACGACATCGCTGAACTGATCCGCTCCGGTGTCCTCGGCCCCGGGCAACGGGTGCCATCGGTGCGCTACGCCAGCCAGACCTATGGGGTCAGCCCGTCCACGGTGTTCCAGGCCTATTACCTGCTCGAACGTCGCGGTCTGATCCGCGCCCGGCCGCGCTCCGGCTACTTCGTCAACACCCACGCGCCAAGCCCGTTTTCCGAGCCGGTGATCAGCAGCCACGTCAACGATTCCACCGAAGTCGACGTCAGCGAACTGGTGTTCTCGGTCCTCGAATCGATCAAAGACCCGAGCACCGTGCCCTTCGGCTCGGCTTTCCCCAGCCCCACCCTGTTCCCGTTGCAGCGCCTGTCGCGTTCGCTGGCCAGTGCGGCACGGGAGATGGACCCGCGCATGGTGGTCACCGACATGTCGCCGGGCAATCCGCAACTGCGCCGGCAGATCGCCCTGCGCTACATGGTCGGCGGGCTGATGCTGCCCATGGAAGAACTGCTGATCACCAACGGCGCCCTCGAAGCGCTGAACCTGTGCCTGCAAGCGGTCACCGAGCCGGGCGACCTGGTGGCCATCGAAGCCCCGGCGTTCTATGCCAGCCTGCAAGTGCTGGAGCGCCTGAAACTCAAAGCCGTGGAAATCCCCGTGCACCCGCGCGACGGTATCGACCTCGGCGTGCTCGCCCAGACCCTGGAGCGCCATCCGATCAAGGCCTGCTGGTGCATGACCAGTTTCCAGAACCCGATGGGCGCGACCATGCCCGAGGCGAAGAAACAGGAACTGGTGGAACTGCTGCGCCGACATCAGGTGCCGCTGATCGAAGATGACGTCTACGCCGAACTCTATTACGGCCAGCAAGCGCCGAAACCGGCCAAGGCGTTCGACACGGAAGGGCTGGTGATGCACTGCGGCTCGTTCGCCAAGAGCCTGGCCCCCGGCTACCGCATCGGCTGGGTCGCTGCCGGGCGCTACGCACAGAAAATCGAACGGCTGAAACTGATGACCTCGCTGTGCGCCTCGATGCCGGCACAAGCGGCCATTGCAGACTACCTGCAACACGGCGGCTACGACCGCCACCTGCGCAAACTGCGCTACGCCCTGGAAGAACAGCAAAGCGCGATGCTCGCGGCGATTGCCCGCTACTTCCCGGCGCAGACCCGCGTCAGTCAGCCAGCGGGCGGCTATTTCCTGTGGCTGGAACTGCCACCGCAGATGGATTCCCTGAAGTTGTTTCAGATGGCATTGGCGCAGGGCATCAGCATCGCGCCGGGGCCGATCTTCTCGCCGACCCAGCGTTTTCGGAACTGTATCCGGTTGAATTACGGCAGCCCGTGGACCGAGGATTCGGAGAAAGCGATGGAGACGTTGGGGCGGATTGTGCGGTCGTTCTGACAGATTGATGTTGCTGCCAATGACGCCTTCGCGAGCAAGCCCGCTCCCACCTTTGGAATGCGTTTACCCTGTGGGAGCGGGCTTGCTCGCGAAGAGGCCGGATCAGCCAATATAAATCTCAAAGATCAACGCCCGCCTCCCAAATCAACAAACGTCCCGGTGGCATAGGAAGCCTTGTCCGACAGCAACCACACAATCGCCTCCGCCACCTCATCCGGCCGCCCGCCCCGGGCCATCGGGATCGCCGACTCAAGCTTGCTGACCCGGTCCGGATCACCGCTCAACGCGTGGAAATCGGTATAGATATAACCCGGACGCACCGCGTTGACGCGGATCCCCTCGCCCGCCACTTCCTTGGACAGACCGATGGTGAAGGTGTCGAGCGCACCTTTGGACGCGGCGTAGTCGACGTACTCGTTGGGCGAACCCAGGCGTGCCGCGACCGACGAGACGTTGACGATGCTGCCGCCCTGCCCGCCGTGTTTGGGCGACATGCGCAGGATCGCGTGTTTGGCGCAGAGGATCGGTGCCAGCACGTTGGTTTTCATGATTTTGAGAATGCGGAACTCGGACATTTCATCGACCCGCGATTTGTGCCCGACGGTGCCGGCGTTGTTCACCAGCGCGGTGACCCGACCCAGTTCGGTGTCGACCCGCTGAAACAGCGCGATCACTTCGTCTTCGATACTGACATCGGCGCGCACCGCAATGGCTTGGGCCCCCAGCGCCCGCACTTGCTCCAGCACGCTTTGCGCGGCCTGTTCATCCGACTGATAGTTGATGCAGATCCGATAGCCCTGCTCGGCAGCCAACAACGCCGTAGCGGCGCCAATTCCGCGCCCGCCACCGGTGATCACAATGACTTTATCCATGCTGGCCCTTCCCCCCAATGCACACGTAACAGTCGGGTGGAAGAATAACCGCCATTGGGCGGTTTTGCATGGGCTCTGTCAAAGACAAAACCATGTATGAGACTGAGATGTTTTTTGTGGCGAGGGAGCTTGCTCCCGCTCGGCTGCGAAGCAGACGCGAATCCGGCCAACACGGTACAACCGAGTAAAGGCGGGGGCCGCTTCGCGCCCCAGCGGGAGCAAGCTCCCTCGCCACAGACTGCTGTCAGACAGGCGCCACAGCCTCTCCACGGGCAATGTTCTGCAGGAACACATCCGCCGGCATCGGGTGCCCCAACAGATAGCCCTGCAACGAATCACACCCCAACTGCGTGAGGAAGTCCTGCTGCATTCCGGTCTCCACACCCTCGGCGACGATCCGCAGACCCAACGCCTGCCCCAACGCCACGATGGCCGAGACGATGGCCGCGTCGTCGCTGTCGTGTTCCAGATCACGGACAAATCCGCGGTCGATCTTCAGCTCATTGGCCGGCAAACGCTTGAGGTACATCAGGCTCGAGTAGCCGGTGCCGAAGTCGTCGATCGACAAGTCGACGCCCATGTCCGACAACTCCTGCAACACCGTCATGCTCGCATCGGCATCGCTCATGGCCGTGGTTTCGGTGATTTCCAGGGTCAGGCTGTTGGCCGGCAGATGATGCGTCGCCAGCGCCTTGGCCACGCTCTGCACCAGCCCCGCGTGGCAGAACTGCAACGCCGAGAGGTTCACCGCGATTCGCCAGTCGGTGTAACCGAGCACGTACCACTCGCGCATCTGCCGGCAAGCTTCGTTGAGCACCCATTCGCCGATGGCGATGATCAGACCGGTTTTCTCCGCCAGATCGATGAACTTGTCCGGCAGCAACATGCCCTGGGTCGGATGTTGCCAGCGCAGCAGCGCTTCGGCGCCGACCGGACGACCGCTGGCGGCGTCGAATTTGGGTTGGAAATACAGGCTGAACTGACCGTGCTCCAGCGCTGCGCGCAGATCCTGCAACAGTTGCAGTTGCTTGCGCGCGTTGTTATTCATCGAGGCATCAAAGAAGCTGTAGCCGTTTTTGCCGCCGCCCTTGGCGTGATACATCGCCGCGTCGGCGTTCATCAGCAGTTCCTGAGCGCTCTGGCCATTGCCCGGGTACAAGGCGATGCCGACGCTGGCGGATATCTGCAAGTCGTGCTCGGCCACGCGGAACGCCTGGGCGATCAACCCGACCTGGCGCGCGGCGAGGCTCAGGGCATCGTCGGGTTCGGTCAGGCGCACCAGCAGCACGAATTCGTCGCCGCCGATCCGCGCCAGCGTGTCCTGGCTGCGCAGGTCTTCACGCAGGCGCACCCCGACTTCGCGCAGCAACTGGTCACCCATGTGGTGACCAAAGGCATCGTTGACCGGTTTGAAACCGTCCAGATCGATGAACATCAGCGCAAAACAGCCGCCCTGTTCCTCAACCTTTTTCATCGCTTGATTGATCCGGTCGTCCAGCAACATGCGGTTCGGCAGGCCGGTCAGGGTGTCATGCAACGCCAGTTGCGTCAGTTCACGGTTGGCCAGGGTCAGCGAATGCGCCAGATCGGCGGTCCGCGCTTCGAGGCGAGCATCGAGAATCGAAGTGAGCAAGGCGATCGACAGCACCGCCAGGGTGGTGATCAGCACCAGATTGTCGAGGCCATTGCCCTTGAGCCCGTCAAGCGTCGCACCACAGAAACTGCCAGCGGGAAACTGCGCGGCGGCCATCCCGGTGTAGTGCATGCCGACAATGGCAATGCCCATGATCACCGCCGCGCCGCCGCGGATCAGGCGCACATACGGCGATTGCTGGCGCAAGCGGAAGGCGATCCACAACGCCGCTGCCGAAGCACCCACCGCGATCAGCAATGACGCGCCGAACAGCGTCGGGTCGTAATCGATTCCTGGGGTCATGCGCAGCGCGGCCATGCCGGTGTAATGCATCGCACTGATGCCGGCGCCCATGACCAAGGCGCCAAAGGCCAGTTGCAACACAGGCAGTTTCGGCTGACTGACCAGCCACAGGGCAAACCCGCAGGACAGTACCGCGATCAATAGCGATAGCGCGGTAATCGCCATGTCGTAGCCCAGATCGATCGGCAGCTTGAAAGCCAGCATGCCGATGAAATGCATCGACCACACGCCAACCCCCATCGCCAGTGCACCGCCCGCCGTCCAGAGATGCACTGCGCGCCCACGGGCGCTGGCGATGCGCCCGGTCAGGTCGAGCGCGGTGTAGGACGCGAGAATCGCCACACACAACGAAATGAAAACCAGAGTGAAGGAATAATTACCGATGAGCATGGGGATTCTCGCAACCACCCGCGCCGTACTGCATCCATTCTCGGCCGGGCAAATGCGGCGATTGTACTGATTGCGCAGAAGAACGCACTGACAAAGTAATCATTTTGCCATCAACCCGATGAAACGCTTGTTTGATGGTTTTGCGAGGCTCTGGAACAACGATCACAACCTGTAGGAGCTGCGGCACGCTGCGATCTTTTGACTTTGTTTTAAAGATCAAAAGATCGCAGCGTGCCGCAGCTCCTACACGATTTATTCGCTGGCCAGTTGTCCGTCCCAACCACCGCCCAGCGCCGCAATCAATTGCACGCTGGCGATCAAGCGGCTCTGCAGAATGTTCAGCACCGTGCGCTCATTACTCAACGCCGTGGCCTGCACCACAACCACATCGATGTAGGCAATCAACCCGGCCTTGTACTGGTTCTGGGTCAGGCGCAGCGAGTCACGCGCCGCCTCCAGTGCTTCCTGACGCACAGCGGCTTCGTCTTCATACACCTTCAATTGCACCAGATAGTTTTCCACTTCACGGAAGCCGTCGAGCACGGTCTGGCGGTACTTGGCGACGGTCTGGTCATAGACCGCCTCGGTCCGATCAACCTCGGCCGAACGGATGCCGCCGTCGAAGATCGGCAAGTCCAGTTTCGGCCCGACCGACCAGAAACGGTTCGGTAGCGTCAACAGATTTTTCGAGGTACTGCTGCTGTAACCACCACTCATGCTCAAGGTCAGATCCGGGTAATACGCGGCTTTCGCCACACCGATGTTGGCGTTGGCGGCAATCACCGAGCGCTCCGCCGAGGCGATGTCCGGGCGGCGTTCCAGCAACTGCGACGGCAGACTCAGCGGAATCTGCGGCAGGTTCGGAATGCTCTGGGTTTCAGCAATGCTGAACTCGGCCGGCGCCTGCCCGGTGAGGACGGCGATAGCATTCTCAAACTGCGCCCGTTGCCAGATCAGATCCACCAGATCGGCCTGCGTGCTTTTCAGCTGAGTCTGTGCCTGCGCCACCGCATCGCGCCCGGAAATGCCCGCGCGGTACTGGTTCTGGGTCATTTGCAGCGATTTCTCGTAAGCCGTGACGGTGGCTTCGAGCAGCCTCTTCTGCTGATCGATCACCCGCAGTTGCAGGTAATTCTGCACCAGCTCCGACTGCTGGCTCAGGCGCATCGCCGCCAGATCAGCGAAGCTGGCCTGGGCGCTGGCTTCGTTGGCTTCCAGGCCACGGCGCAACTTGCCCCAGATATCCGCTTCCCAACTCACGCCCAACTGCGCGTTGTAGGTGTCGCGAATGCCGCTGGCGGAACTGCTCAGGCTCGAACTGCTGCTGCCGGTGCCCTGGCTGGAGCGGGTTTTGCCCAGGCTCAGGTCGACGTTCGGGTAAAACGCCCCCCGGGCACTGCGCACCAAAGCCTGGGCCTGACGGAACTGGGCTTCGGATTGCGCAACGGTCTGGTTGGAGCTGTTGAGTTTCTCGATCAGGCCATTGAGCTGCTGATCGCCATACAACTCCCACCAGGCGCCACGGGCCAGCGAGTCACTCGGATTGGCCTGACGCCAGCCCTTGGCCTCCTTGTATTGCGCGACCTCGGCGGTCTGCGGGCGCTGATAGTCCGGGCCGACGGCGCAGGCACTGAGCATCGCCACGCACAGCGACAGACTCAAAAGACGCGAGCCGCGCGCAGTGGCCAGATTGAAAAGCGAACGGTCAGTCATAGCGGAGTTTCCAGAGCGGCGTCAGTACGCACGCCACGCCACTTGTTGAAGCGGTGGCGCAGCTTGTCGAGATAGAGGTAAACCACAGGCGTGGTGTAAAGGGTCAGCACCTGGCTGAAGATCAGCCCACCGATGATGGTCAGGCCCAATGGCTGGCGCATTTCCGCGCCTTCTGCACGGCTGAGCAGCAACGGCAAGGCGCCGAGGATCGCCGCCAGGGTGGTCATCAGAATCGGCCGCAGCCGTTGCAGGCAGGCGCTGCGGATCGACTCCAGCGGCGACAGGCCCTGATGGCGCTCCAGTTGCAGCGCCAGGTCGATCATCAGAATCGCGTTTTTCTTCACCACCCCGATCAACAGGAACAACCCGAGCAGCGAGATCAGGCTGAACTCGCCGCCCAGCGCATAGATCGACAGCAACGCGCCGACGCCGGCCGAGGGCAAGGTCGAGAGAATCGTCAGCGGATGAATGTAGCTTTCATACAGCACGCCGAGTACCAGATACACCGCCAGCAGCGCACCGAGGATCATGAACGGCTGACTCTTCTGCGTCGCGGCAAAGGCGTCAGCGGTGCCGGCCATTTTCGCGATAACGTCTTCCGGCAGACCAAGCTTGGCAATCGCCCGTTCGATCGCGGCACTGCCCTTCTCCACCGTCACGCCTTCGGCCATATCGAAGGAAATGTCTTCAGAGGCGAACTGGCCTTCGTGGCTGACGCGGTCGTCTTCCAGGCTGTTTTCGTAATGGGCGATGGTCGACAACGGAATCCGCGCACCGTCAGCGGTAATCACGTGCACCTGATTGAGCGTTACCGGGTCCTGCGCGTATTTCGGATTGACCTCCATCACCACCTGATACTGGTTGAGGCTGTCGTAGATCGTGGAGATCTGCCGCTGGCTGTAGGCGTTGTTCAACACCGCCGTGACCATGTTCATGTCGACGCCGAGGCGCTTGGCCTGATCGCGGTCGACAATCAGTGTCACCTGCTGCGCGCCGCGCCCCTCGCGGGCGTCGATAGCCGTGAGCTCGGGCAGTGCCCGTAACGCGGCGACGACTTTCGGATACCACTCGCGCAACGAACCCAGATCGCCGCTTTGCAGGATGTAGCTGTATTGCGAAGTGGTCTGCTCGCGGCCACCGCCGAACTGCAGGTCCTGATCCGCCATCAACATCAACTGAGCGCCGGGAACCTTGGGCATTTCCTTGCGCAGACGTTCGATGACTTTCTGCGCCGAGAGTTGACGCTCCTTGATCGGTTTCAACCGCACCAGCATAAAGGCGTTGTTGGTGCCGTTGGTGCCGCCGATGAACCCGGCGACGCTTTCCACCGCGTCATCCTTGAGCACGGCGCGGCGGAAGGTTTCCATTTTCGGCTGCATGACACTGAACGAGAGGCCGTCATCACCGCGCACGAAACCGATCAACTGACCGGTGTCCTGTTGCGGCATGAAGGTTTTCGGCACCACGACATACAGCGCGACGTTCACCCCGACCGTGATCAACAGACTGAGCAATGTCAGACGACGATGACGCAACACCCAGTCGAGGCTGGTGGCGTATTTGCCGACCATCCAGTCGTTGGTCCGCCGGCTCCAGCGTTGCAAACGGTTTTCTTCACCCGGAGTATGCGGTTTGAGCCAGCGCGCGCAGAGCATCGGCGTAAGCGTCAGGGACACCACCAGCGACACCACGATCGCCGCCGCCAGTGTGATCGAGAACTCGCGGAACAGACTCTCGATAATCCCGCCCATGAACAGGATCGACAAAAACACCGCCACCAGCGAGACGTTCATCGACAGCAAGGTGAACCCGACTTCCTTGGCCCCGAGGTACGCGGCTTTCATCGGTTTGACGCCTTCGTCGATGTGCCGGGAGATGTTTTCCAGCACCACGATCGCATCGTCCACCACCAGCCCGGTGGCGAGAATCAGCGCCATCAGCGACAGGTTGTTCAACGAAAAGCCATACAGGTACATCACCGCGAAGGTGCCGACCAGCGACACTGGAACCGCCAATGTCGGAATCAGTGAGGCGCGGAAGTTACCGAGAAACAGGAACACCACCAGAATCACCAGTGCCACGGCAATCAGCAGGGTCATTTCCGCTTCGTGCAACGTGGCCTTGATCACTGGCGAGCGATCCATTGCCAGGTTCAGTTTGACGCTGGCCGGCAGTACCGCTTGCAGGGCCGGCAACTGCGCCTTGATCTCGTTGACCGTCTCGATGATGTTGGCGCCGGCCTGGCGGTTGATCACCAATAGCACCGCCGCGTCATCGTTGAAGAAACCGCTGTTGTAACGGTCTTCGACGCCGTCGCTGACCTTGGCCACGTCCTTCAGACGCAGGGCTGCGCCGTTGTTGTAGTGGATGATCAGTGATTCGTAATCCTTGGCTTTCTCCAACTGGTCGTTGGCCTGGATCTGCCACAGGCGCTCGCTGTCTTCGACCGAGCCCTTGGGCCGACGCACGTTGGCCCCGGCGATGGTCTTGCGTACATCGTCGAGCGCCACGCCGTACTGGTTCAGCGCCTGCGGTTCGAGTTCGATGCGCACCGCCGGCAGCGAACTGCCGCCGATCTGCACTTCACCCACGCCCTGCACCTGGGACAGGCTCTGCGAGAGAATGGTCGAGGCCAGGTCATAGAGCTGGCCTTTTTCCAGCACGTCCGAGGTCAGCGACAGCACCATGATCGGCGCCTGCGACGGGTTGACCTTCTTGTAGGTCGGCATGCTGCGCATCCCGCTCGGCAACAGGTTGCGCGAAGCGTTGATCGCCGCCTGCACTTCCCGCGCCGCGCCGTTGATGTCGCGGTCGAGGTCGAATTGCAGAATGACCCGGGTCGAACCCTGGCTGGAACGGCTGCTCATGGTGTTGACACCGGCAATCGCCCCGAACGAGCGCTCCAGCGGCGTCGCCACCGTGGACGCCATCACCTCGGGACTGGCGCCGGGCAGGCTGGCCTGGACCACAATCACCGGGAAATCCATTTGCGGCAGCGGCGATACCGGCAACAGGCCGAAGCTGACACCGCCCAGCAGCATGATCGCCAGACTCAGGAGCATGGTCGCGACCGGGCGCTTGATGAAAGGTCCGGAGAGGTTCATTGACCGCAATCCCCAACATCACACCAATCCCCTGTGGGAGCGGGCTTGCTCGCGAATACGGTCTGACATTCAACATTCATGTCGCCTGATACAGCGCTTTCGCGAGCAAGCCCGCTCCCACAGGGGGAATGTGTCCAGACAGTCATACCGGTACCTCTTCGGCATTGGTTTTGCCGAAGCGCCGACCGAGGCGGTCGAAGTACAGGTAGATCACCGGCGTGGTGAACAGGGTCAGCACCTGGCTCACCAGCAAACCGCCGACCATCACCAGACCCAGAGGCTGACGCAGTTCCGCCCCGGAACCGGTGGCGAGCATCAATGGCACCGCGCCGAACAGTGCGGCCAGGGTGGTCATCAGAATCGGCCGGAAACGCAGCAGCGCCGCCTGATAGATCGCCTGCTCCGGCGCCATGCCCTGCGTGCGTTCGGCGTCGAGGGCGAAGTCGATCATCATGATCGCGTTCTTCTTGACGATACCGATCAGCAGGATGATGCCGATGATCGCGATCATGCCCAGGTCATTGCCGCTGAGCAGCAACGCGAGCAAGGCGCCGACCGCCGCCGATGGCAGGGTCGAGAGAATGGTGATCGGGTGGATGTAACTTTCGTAAAGCACGCCGAGCACGATGTACATGGTCACCACCGCCGCCAGAATCAGCAGCAAGGTGCTCGAAAGCGACGCCTGGAACGCTTCGGCCGCGCCCTGGAACTGGGTCTGCACGCCAATCGGCATGCCGATGTCCTTCTGCACCTGATCGATGATGTCCACCGCATGCCCCAGCGCCACGCCGGGCGCCAGGTTGAACGACATCATCACTGCCGGGAACTGACCGATGTGGGTAATCGCCAGTTGCGCCTGCCGCTCCTCGACATGGGCCAGGCTCGACAGGCGCACCTGCGCACCGTCAGTGGTCTTGACGTGAATCTGGTCCAGCGCCGCCGGCCCGATCTTCTCCCCGGCCTGCGCTTGCAGCACCACGCGGTACTGGCTGGCCTGGGTGTAAATGGTCGAGATCTGTCGCTGGCCGAAGGCGTCATACAGCGCGTCGGTGATGTTCTGCACCGAAACGCCAAGGCGTGAAGCCGCGTCGCGGTCGATCACCAGATAGACCTGCAGGCCCTTGTCCTGCAAGTCACTGGCAACGTCGGTCAACTCCGGACGCTGGGCCAAGGCCTCAACCAGACGCCCGCTCCACTGACTGAGCAATTCTGCATCCGGCGAAGACATGCTGAACTGGTACTGGGTCCGGCTGACCCGATCCTCGATGGTCAAATCCTGCACCGGCTGCATGAACAGGCGGATGCCGACCAGCTTGTCCAGTTGCGGTTGCAGGCGCGCGATCACCTGCGTGGCGCTCAGATCACGCTGGCCGTGCGGCTTGAGATTGATCAGCAGGCGCCCGCTGTTGAGCGTGGCGTTGTCGCCGTCGACACCGATGTAGGACGACAGGCTTTCTACCGCCGGATCTTCGAGAATCACCTTGGCCAGCGCCTGCTGACGCTCGCCCATGGCCGCGAAGGAAATCGACTGCGGCGCCTCGGAAATGCCCTGGATCACCCCGGTGTCCTGTACCGGGAAGAAGCCCTTGGGTACAACCATATAAAGGAACACGGTCAGCGCCAGGGTACCGATGGCCACCATCAGGGTCAGCGGCTGGTGCTTGAGCACCCACTGCAACTTGCGCCCGTAAGCAGCGATCATCCAGTCGATGAATGCGCCACTGGCCCGGTAGAAACGGCCCTGCTCGTGTTCTTGCGGTTCACGCTTGAGCAGTCGCGCGCACATCATCGGCGTCAGGGTCAGCGAGACCACCAGCGAAATAAGGATCGCCACCGCCAGAGTGATGGCGAACTCGCGGAACAGCCGCCCGACCACGTCGGCCATGAACAGCAGCGGAATCAGTACCGCAATCAGCGATAGCGTCAGGGAGATCAGGGTAAAGCCGATCTGCTTCGCGCCTTTGAGCGCGGCCTGCATCGGGCTGTCCCCTTCTTCAATGAAGCGTGCGATGTTTTCCAGCATCACAATCGCATCGTCGACCACAAAACCAGTGGCGATTGTCAGCGCCATCAATGTCAGGTTGTTGACCGAGAACCCGGCGAGATACATCACGCCAAACGTACCGATCAGCGACAGCGGCACCGCTACCGACGGAATGATCGTCGCGCTGGCACGCCGCAGAAAGAGGAACGTCACCATCACCACCAACGCAATGGCGATCAGCAGTTCGTGCTGCACGTCAGTCACCGAGGCGCGGATGGTCTGGGTGCGGTCGGTGAGCACGGTGACGTCGAGGCCGGCCGGCAGGTTATCGGTGATGCTCGGCAGCAACGCTTTGATCCGGTCGACCACCTCGATCACGTTGGCGCCCGGTTGACGCTGGATGTTCAGCAGTACCGCCTGATTCTGGTTGGCCCACGCGGCGAGACGTTCGTTCTCCGCGCCATCGACGATTTCCGCCACATCCTTCAGACGCAGCGGCGCGCCGTTCTTGTAGGCGAGGATCAGGTTGGCGTAGTCCTTGGGCGACGTCAGTTGGTCGTTGGCGTCGAGCATCGAGACCCGCGTCGGACCGTCGAAGTTACCTTTCGGTTGGTTGACGTTGGACGCGCCGATCAGGGTGCGCACGTCTTCGAGGTTCAGGCTGTTCGCCGCCAGGGCTTCCGGGTTGACCTTGATCCGCACTGCCTGACGCTGACCGCCGGCAATGCTGACCATGCCGACGCCGCTGATCTGGGCGATCTTCTGCGCCATGCGCGTATCGACAAGGTCGTTGAGCTTGGGCAGGAGCATGGTTTTCGAAGTGATCGCCAGGGTCAGCACCGGGGTGTCCGCCGGGTTGACCTTGTTGTACACCGGTGGTGCCGGCAAATCGGTTGGCAGCAGATTGGTCGCAGCGTTGATCGCGGCTTGCACCTGCTGTTCGGCGACGTCCATGTTGATGTCGAGGCTGAAGCGCAGGGTCAGCACCGAAGCGCCGCCGGAGCTGGTCGAGGCCATTTGCGTCAGGCCCGGCATCTGCCCGAACTGGCGCTCGAGCGGCGCGGTCACGGCACTGGTCATCACGTCCGGACTGGCGCCGGGGTACAGGGTCATGACGCGAATGGTCGGGTAATCGACCTGCGGCAAGGCCGAGACCGGCAGCAGGCGATAGGCAATCAGGCCGGCCAGAACAATGGCCAGCATGCTCAGGGTAGTGGCTACCGGACGGAGGATGAACAGCCGCGAAATGTTCATGCGCCCTTCTTGGCCTTGTCTGTAGAGGCGGTGTCATGCGCGCTGGCTGCGGGCTTGCCTTGCAGGTGTTCGGTCGGCGTTGTCGGCACGTCATTGCTGTCGTTGACCACTTCGACTTCACTGCCCTCCTTCAAGCGGTCGGTGCCTTCGAGCACTACGCGGTCGCCCGCGGCGAGACCCTCGGTGATCACCGTGTTGTTGCCATCGCTCGCGCCGATCTTCAGTTGGCGAATGGTGACTTTCTTGTCGCCGTCCATTGCATAGACGAAGGTGCCATTGGTGCCGAACTGAATGGCTGCCGACGGTGCCAGCACTACACCCTTGAGGGTGTCGGCCAACAGGTGCACGTTGACGAACTGATTAGGGAACAGCGACTGGTCGCGGTTATCGTAACGGGCCTTGAACTTCAGGGTGCCGGTGGCGACGTCGATCTGGTTGTCGAGGCTTTGCAGGACGCCGGTGGCCTGGATTTTAGTGTCGCCGCGATCCCATGCCTCGGCGGGCAGTTTGGCGCCGCTGTGGTAACGCGCCAGCACGGTTTCCAGATTGTTCTCCGGCAGGGTGAACACCACGCTGATTGGCTGAGTCTGGGTAATGACGGCGAGGAACGTCGTATCGTTCGCCGCCACCAGGTTGCCGACGTCGAGCTGACGCAGGCCGACGCGACCGGCAATCGGTGCGCGGATCTTGGTGAATTCGAGATTGAGCTTGGCGTCGTTGACCGCCGCCTGATTGGTCTTGACCGTGCCCAGATACTGGCCGACCAGCGCTTCGGCGGTGTCCAGGGTCTGCTTGGCGATACTGTCTTCCTTATACAGGCCACGATAACGCTCGACGTCGACCTGTGCGTTTTTCAACTGCGCCTGATTCTGCAGCAAGGTGCCTTCAGCCTGGAGCAAGGCGTTCTGGTACGGACGGGGATCGATCTCTGCCAGCAGGTCGCCGGCCTTGACCATCTGCCCTTCTTCGAAATTGATCTTCACCAGTTCGCCGCCCACCCGGCTGCGCACATTAATGGTATTGAGCGCGGTGACTGTACCCAGTGCCTTGTAATACAGCGGGAAGTCACCCGTGACCGCCGGTGCCACACGCACCGGAATAGGCCCGGCCGCCCCGCCGAAGCCCGGCCGCATCATCCCCGAACGCCCGGTGTGGCCGGCAGCAGCTTTCTGCGCGCCCTCCTTGTGGGCTGAACCGGCGGGCCAGAATTTCCAGCACAAAGCGGCGATGATCAGCAGCACAAGCAGGCTCAACAGCCAGCGACGAGAGTTACGGGAGGACGATTGCATGGAGTGATTTACCATTGGGCGCGTGGGCTTCTTTTTACGGGAGGCTGAACGATAAGCACTGACGGGACTTAAGCAAAGCAGCTTTACCGGCTATTTACTTTCAACTTACGTTACAAGGTGTGAGCCAAGACACTGATACACAAATGAAAACGGCCTGGACAGGGCCAGGCCGTTAACAATTGTAAAAGCGCTTATTTCAGTACGGCGAGTGCTGCGTCGTAGTTCGGCTCTTCAGCGATTTCCTTGACCAGCTCGCTGTGCAGCACGTTGTCGTTCTCGTCCAGCACCACCACGGCACGGGCGGTCAGGCCTTTCAACGGGCCGTCAGCGATGGCTACGCCGTAGTTCTCGATGAACTCAGCACCGCGCAGGGTCGACAGGTTCTGCACGTTTTCCAGGCCTTCGGCGCCGCAAAAGCGGGCTTGGGCGAATGGCAGGTCAGCCGAGATGCACAGCACCACGGTGTTGGCCAGTTCGTTGGCCTGAGCGTTGAACTTGCGTACCGAAGTCGCGCAGGTCGGAGTGTCGACGCTTGGGAAGATGTTCAGTACTTTGCGCTTGCCGGCGAAGCTCGCCAGGGTGACGTCGGACAGATTGCCGGCAACCAGGGAAAAGGCTGGCGCCTTGGAACCGGCTTGTGGCAACTGGCCGTTGACTTGAACCGGGTTGCCTTTGAGGGTGACTTGAGCCATGACTTTAGTCCTTCTGAACGTGGTTATTGAGCATGCAAGAGGCCGAAGTTAACCACGAAATTGTCCGACGACCTATGCCCTGAATGAAAATTGTCAGGGGGCTACGCAAAAAACTGTATACAACCGCGCAACGATCCTCTGTAGGAGTGAGCCTGCTCGCGATGGCGGTGTATCAGGCAGCTATTCGCTAACTGAAATGACGCAATCGCGAGCAGGCTCACTCCTACAGAGGATCCGTGTGGTCTGTAGTGCTTTTGCTGCTTGTTAAAACGCCGGACTGCATCTTTTATTCAGAGGACCTGTCGATTCACGCCCTGCCCGTTCGACTAAGCAGTGAATCAACCCCGTTCCCTGGAGAAACCACCATGCGATTCATGATTCTTGTCAAAGCCAGCGCCGACTCCGAAGCCGGCATAATGCCCAGTGAAGAGCTGATCACCGCCATGGGCAACTTCAACGAAGAACTGGTCAAGGCCGGCATCCTCATCGACGCCGATGGCCTGCACCCGAGCAGCAAAGGCGCGCGCGTGCATTTCTCCGGCGACAAGCGCACGGTCATCGACGGCCCGTTCATCGAAACCAAGGAGCTGGTAGCCGGGTATTGGATCTGGGAAGTGAAGTCGAAAGAAGAAGCCATCGAATGGGTCAAGCGCTGCCCGAATCCGATGCCGGGAGATTCTGATATCGAGATCCGCCAGATTTTCTCCGCCGAGGACTTCGGCGCCGAGTTCACTCCTGAGGCGCGGGCACAGGAAGAGCGTGTTCGCGAGCAAGCGAAGAAAAATGCCTGATCCAACGCCACGTTGAATTTGAAATTGCCATCGCGGGCAAGCCACGCTCCCACAGGTATTGAAGCGTTCACAAATCCTATGACCGACTCGATACCTGTGGGAGCGTGGCTTGCCCGCGAAAGCGTCATCACTGACCACACACATTTAATTGAGCAGTTCACCACTCGACTGCGAAGCCGTACACAAAACCAAAGAATTAATCCCTTCGACTGGCTAACTCCCCATTAGCTGCTAGCGTCAATCAGACGTGTCCTACAGGCTTGATAAAAAAGGAAATACGTCCAACGGCCGAGAAGTGCCGGGTCGTCCATGCAGTAGCCACCAGGGAAACGGGGACCATGTCGAAAAAATTGGGGATTCGCGCCTTGCTGCTGGCGAGTTCGCTGGCGCCTGTGGTTTGTGCCTTTGCGAATAACGCCGAAGAGGCCAACAAAAGCAACAACCCGCTGAACCTGGCGCCCGGCGCCAACCTGCAGGATTACTACACGCCGAAGCTGTTCGACAGCAACCTGCACACCAACGATGCGTTGCTGCGCGGTACTTTGCCGATTGCGCCCAACGATTTCATCGAAGTCCCGCAGCTATTGCGCGCAACGATGCCAATCAGCACCCGCCCCGATCCGCACGGCGGCTACAGCACGGGGATTGGCGACCTCAACCTGTTCGACATCTTCCTGCTCAAGACCGACGGCGTGCAGTTGGGCATCGGCCCGCAGATCACCGCGCCGACCGCCGCCGAGGATGAACTGGGCACCGGCAAGTGGCAGGCCGGCCTCGCGGCGGTGGCGATCGATTCGTCACCGCGTGGCCTGCTCGGCGCGCTGGTGCAGTACCAGAGTTCGTTTGCCGGTGACCACGACCGCGCGCATGTCGAAACCGCAACCCTGCAACCCTTCATCATTCATAACCTCGACAAGGGCTGGTACCTGCGCTCCACCGGCACCTGGACGTTCGACCTGAAGAACAACACTCACTACATCCCGATCGGCCTGGGTGCGGGCAAGGTCTGGAAGTCTGGCAGCAATATTCTCAACGCCTTCCTCGAACCGCAGTGGACCGTCGAACGCAAAGGCGATGGCGTGCCGCAGTTCACCCTGTTCGCCGGGATCAACGTGACATTCGGAAAATAAGGACATCGCCATGCACATCGCTTTACGCGCCGCCGGTTTCAGCCTGATGACCCTGTTCGCCAGCTGCGGCGTCGGTGCTCAGGAGCTCGACACCCGTATCGGCAAGATCGCCATGGAAGGCGAACTGCCGTCCCACGAGTCAATCGCCAAACTCTACGCCGAGCTGGATTTCCAGCAGGCGACCCAGAGTTATCTGTGGGCCTTGCCGCTGGTGTCCTACGCGCAATGGCAGGAAGAGTTTCGCGACAAACTCGGCGCGCGCAGCGGCGATCTGATGGTGCTCAACAACTACGAAGACAAGCTCGGCGTGATCACCGCCAACGCCACCACGCCGTACATTCTCGGCTTCGTCGACCTCAGCGAAACCGGGCCGCTGGTAATTGAACTGCCACCGGGACCGACCGCCGGCGGCATTGGCGATTTCTGGCAGCGGGCGATCATCGACATGGGCCAGACCGGCCCGGACAAAGGCCAGGGCGGCAAATACCTGGTGCTGCCACCGGGCGCGGAACCACCGGCCGATGCCGACAAGTATTACCTGGCCAAATCGGAAACCATGAACGTGCTGGTGGGCTTCCGGGTGCTGGATCCGGATCCGGCCAAAGGCAAGGCGCTGGTCGAGCAATTCAAGATGTACCCGTACGCCAAACGTGCCGAGCCGAGCAAGACCCGCCTGCTGTCGCCTGACGGTAAAAAGTGGTCGGGTACCCAGCCGCGCGGCATCGCTTACTGGCAGCGGCTGCACCAGATCATCCAGAAAGAACCGGTCAATGAACGTGACCGCTTCTACATGGCGATGCTCGCCAGTCTCGGCATCGAGAAGGACAAACCGTTCAACCCCAACACCCAGCAGCGTCAGGCCCTGGAGTCCGGCGCGCAGGTCGGTGAACTGATCGCCAAGGCCAACACCTTTGCCAAGCGTTTTCCTGACGCGCAGTACTGGCCCGACCGGCATTGGGACACGGTGCTGAACATCGCCGAACCGTCGCAACGCGTGGCCTTTTACGACCAGTTGTGGGAACGCAGCGCCTGGTTCTACGAAGCGGTGACCAACACCAAAGGCATGGTCTCCAAAACACCGGGCCTCGGCCAGACCTACCTCGGCGCCTACACCGACGCCAAGGGTGACTGGCTCGACGGCGGCAAGACCTATCGCCTGCACGTCGACGCCAACCCGCCGGCCAAGCAGTTCTGGTCGATGACCGTGTACGACATCGACAGCCGTTGCCTGATCGACAACCCGCAGCGCAAGGCCGACCTGTCCTCGCGTCAGGACTTGAAAAAGAACGCCGACGGCTCGGTGGACCTGTACTTCGGCCCGACCGCACCCAAAGGCTTCGAGAGCAACTGGGTGCAAACGCTACCCGGCAAGCACTGGTTCAGCTACTTCCGCCTGTACGCACCGACCGAAGCCTATTTCGACAAGAGCTGGAAACTCGATGACATCACCGTCGTGCAATGAATAAGGACGCCGTATGAACGCACGCAATCTATTGCTGACCGGCCTGACCCTCGCCCTGAGCAGCAGCGCCTGGGCCGATTTCAGCGCCAGCCCCGAAGAAGCCCGTGGCATTGCCAAGGACGCGTATCTCTATGGCTTCCCGATCGTGGAGATGTACAAGACCCTGTACACCCAGGCCGTGGACAGCAAGAGCCCGAACTTCAAGGCACCGTTCAACCAGATCGGCAACACTGCCAAGGCTTTCACTGCCAAAGACACCGCGTTCGTCACGCCGAACGCCGACACGCCCTACTCGTTCGTCTGGATGGACCTGCGCAGCGAACCGCTGATCCTGACCTTGCCGCCGATCGAAGAGCACCGTTATTACTCGGTGCAATTGATCGATGCCTACACGCAGAACTTCGCCTATCTGGGCACCCGCAGCACCGGCAACAACGGCGGCCATTTCATGATCGCCGGGCCTGACTGGCAGGGTCAGCAACCGATCAACATCGACCGGCTGGTGCGCAGTGAAAGCAACATCGCCTATGCGCTGTACCGCACGCAGTTGTTCGACGAGAAGGATCTGGGCAAGGTCAGGCAAATCCAGAAAGACTACAAGGTCGAACCCCTGAGCCACTATGTGAAACAGAAAACTCCGGCGCCGGCACCGAAAATCAGTTGGCCAAAACCGACGCCGACCATGAGCGAAACCCCGGATCTATTCCGCTACCTGAACTTCATGCTCGCCTTCACTCCGCCGCAGGATGTCGAAAAAGACCTGCTCGCGCGCTTCGCCAAAATCGGCATCGGTGCCGGTCAGCCGTTCGACCTGAAAAAGCTCAGCGTCGAGCAACGCAAGGCCCTCGAAGACGGCATCAGTGACGCCAAGGCTGAGTTTGCCGCGTTCAAGAAAGACAAGGTCGACACGCACGAAATCAGCAGCGGTGACCTGTTTGGCACCCGCGATCACCTCAAGGGCAATTACCTGTATCGCTACGCCGGCGCCAACATGGGCATCTTCGGCAACTCTGCCGAAGAGGCGAACTACATCGGCTATTTCGTCGACAAGGACGGCCAGCCGGCCGACGCAGCGAAACACGACTACACCCTGCATTTCGACAAGGGCGCCCTGCCTCCGGCCGACGCTTTCTGGTCGCTGACCATGTACGACGGCAAGAGCAAATTGCTGGTGGCCAACCCGCTCAATCGCTACCTGATCAACTCGCGAATGCTGCCGGATCTCAAGCTCGATACCGACGGCGGACTGACCCTCTACGTGCAGCACAACAATCCCGGCAAGGACAAGCAAGCCAACTGGCTGCCGGCACCAAACGGGCCGTTCTACGGCGTGTTGCGCCTGTACCTGCCGAAACCGGAAGTGGCCAGCGGCGAATGGAAAATGCCATTGCTCACCCCGGTCAACTCAAAACAATAAACGGAGCCAGTGATGGTCAAGCCTAACGTTGTGCGTCCGCTGCTGGCGCTGTGCATGATCGGCAGTACTCAACTCTATGCAGCCGAGGGTGGCGTGGGCCGGCCGATCACCGGGCAGCAGGTGTATTCCAACGCCGGAATCATCCCACCGGAACCGGGCTGGGTCGTCTCGGTGACCAGCATCTGGTACGACGGATCGCTCAAGGGCAGTCGCGGCGCGCCGATTTCCGGTGAAGTCAGTGCCGGGATCGACATGAAAGTCTCCTACACCATGACCAACCTGACGCACATCTGGGACACCGGCAAAGGCCCATGGAACTTCGCCTCGGCAATCGGTGTTCCAGTGCAGTACACCGACATTGACGCGGCGATCACTGGCCCGCGCGGACGCACCCTCGGCACCAGCGATTCCGGCACCCAGTTCGCTGACGCGCTGGTCACCCCGATTGCCGCCGGCTACCACTTCGACGAGTTGAACCACATCGCGTTCTCCCTGCCGATCTACGTGCCGACCGGCGCCTACAACGACAATCGCCTGGCCAACCCGGGGCAGAACAATTACACGTTCATGCCCACCGTGGCCTTCACCCATCTGGACGGCAAGGGTGGTGAATTCACCCTGTCCAGTGGCCTGGAGTTCTACACCGAAAACACTGCCACCGATTACCGCAACGGCAATATTTTCACCCTCGACGCCTTGTGGACTCATGGCTTCGGCAGTGGCTGGAGCGCCGGTCTGGCGGCGGGTTATATCCAGCAAATCACCGACGACAAGGGTCAGACCGCCGACAGCCTCAACGGCTTCCGTGGACGCTCGGTCGGCGCCGGGCCGGTGGTCGCCTGGGCCGGAAAATTCGCTGACGCTCAGGCCAACATCAGTGCGCGCTGGGTGCCGGAGTTCGACACCAAGAACCGCCCCGAAGGCAACGGGATTGCCGTCAACATGACCCTGGCGTTTTTCTAGACCGGCCACAAAGGACTGTCCCATGACCGCACTCACCGACCTCAACGCCCTGCAAGCGAGCATCGCCGAAGCCGTACTCGGCCAGGATCAGGTCATTCGACAGATCCTCCTCGGCCTGCTGGCCAACGGGCATTTGCTGCTGGAAAGCCTGCCGGGGCTGGCCAAGACGCGCACGGTCAAGGCGCTGGCCACACACCTGGACGCGAAGATGAGTCGCATCCAGTTCACCCCGGACTTGCTGCCCTCGGACATCACCGGCGCGGAAGTGCTGCATCAGGTCGCCGGGCAAAACGAGATCCGCTTCCAGCAAGGCCCGCTGTTCGGCAATCTGATCCTCGCCGACGAGATCAACCGCGCCCCGGCCAAGGTGCAGGCCGCGCTGCTCGAAGCCATGGAAGAGCGGCAGATTACCGTGGCTGGCACAAGTCACCTGCTGCCGGAGCTGTTCATTGTGGTGGCGACACAAAACCCGATCGAACAGGAAGGCACCTATCCGCTGCCGGAAGCGCAGATGGACCGGTTCCTGATGAAGGTGCTGCTGGATTACCCCAGCGCCGACAACGAAAGCCAGGTGTTGCGCCTGTTGCGCGCCGAAGAGTTTGCTCAGGGCGCGAACACCGCGCCGGGCAAGGGCTTCAGTCTTTCGCAGGCAGTGATCTTCGCCGCGCGCAAGGAAGTCAGCGCGGTGCATGTCTCACCCGCCATCGACCGCTACCTGATTGACCTGATCAACGCCACTCGCCACCCGGCCGATTACGACGCAGACCTCGGACGCTGGATCAGCATTGGCGCCAGCCCCCGGGGCGGCATCGGCCTGGACCGTTGCGCCCGGGCCGATGCGTGGTTGCAGGGCCAGGATTTCGTCTCGCCGGACAACGTGCGCGCCGTGGTGCATCCGGTGTTGCGCCATCGCCTGCAATTGAGCTACGACGCGGTCGCGGATGGCGTGACTGCCGATCAGGTGCTCGACCGTTTGCTGGATAAAGTGGCGATTCCGGCATGAACACGGATGGCCTGGTCTACGTGTCTCTGGCGCAATTGATGGCGCTGGAATTCAAGGCCCGTGACCTGAGCTTTCTGGCGCGCCAGCCCCAGGGCAGCATCCTCGCCGGCAACCATGCCTCGCGCCTGCGTGGCCGTGGTCTGAACTTCGATGAGCTGCGCCGCTATCAGCCCGGTGATGATTTACGCCACCTCGACTGGCGCGCCTCGCTGCGCACCGGCAAACCGGTGGTACGCACCTTCACCGAAGAACGCGATCGCCCGGCGTTGATCGTGGTCGATCAGCGCATGTCGATGTTCTTCGGCTCGCAACGCAGTTTCAAATCCGCCCTCGCCGCCGAACTCGCGGCGCTGGCGGCGTGGATGGTGTTCAACGCCGGTGACCGGGTCGGCGGTCTGGTGTTCAACGATCAACGCATCGACAGCATCGCGCCGTTACGCAGCCGCAAACGGGTTGAAGCCTTGCTCAGCCGCGTGGCAGAACAGAATCAGGCGCTGAACGCGGCCAACCCCGACGCCGAAGACGAGGATCAACTGGACAAGGCCTTGCAGCGCTGCCTCGCACTGGCCGGGCATGACCATTTGATCTGCATCGTCAGCGACTTTGCAGGCGCCGGAGAGCGCACCTTGCAATTGATGCGGCAACTGCGCGCGCACAACGACGTGATCGCCCTGCAAGTCTACGACCCACTGGCCTTGAAACTGCCGAGCAACGGACGACTGCTCATCACCCAGGGCCAATTGCAGGTGGAACTGGCCGTCGACAAACGCAGCGTGCATCAGCCATTGGGCGATTACCTCGGTGGCCGGCTCAAGGATGTCGCCACCCTGCTGCGCCGCAGTCAGGTGCCGCTGATGATGTTCAGCACCGCCGAAGAGGCCCACGCGCAATTGCGTGCCGAGCTTGGCAAGTCTGCCGGCCCAAGGCGATGAACCCAAATATCCCCGACATCAGCCAGCTCAAGGAGCTGAGCCTGCCGGCGCCGGTCAGTTATGCGCCGCAGACCTGGGGTTGGTGGGCGTTGTTCGCGCTGTTGGTTGTGCTGGCGCTGATTGTTGGTGTGCGACGTTATGGGAAATGGCGACGGAATCAGTATCGGCGCGAGGCGCTGGTGCGATTGGCGCAGTTGCGTGGGCGCAGTGATGACCTCAATGCCCTGCGTGAACTGCCCGAACTGCTCAAACGCGTGGCCCTTTCGATGCCAACCCAAGCCCGGAATTGGAACACACCCCCTGTGGGAGCGGGCTTGCTCGCGAAGGCGTCGGCACATCCAACATTGATGGCGCCTGACACAGCGCTTTCGCGAGCAAGCCCGCTCCCACAGGGGCCGGCGGCGCTGGGGAGAGATGAGTGGCAAGCCTTTCTGCAGCAGCACTGCAAAACCAGTCTGCCCGATGACTTCAGCGCCCAACTCGCCCAACTCGCCTACGCCCCCGACGCCACCCTGCGCGCCCTTCCCGCCGAACAGCGTCAGGCGCTGTTCGACACCTGCCAACACTGGGTGGAGCAGCACCATGTGGCAGCTTGATTACCCGTGGCTGTTGCTTCTGCTACCGCTGCCGTGGCTGACCTATCGTTACCTGCCGGCGTATCAGGAAGCGCGCAGCGCCGTGCGTGTGCCGTTTTTCGGGGCCATGAGCCGCGCGGTCGGTGAGACGCCGAGCCGGGTCGGTAATCGCCACAACCGTTGGCAACTGCTGCTGAACCTGCTGGTCTGGACGCTGATCCTGCTCGGGGCGGCCCGACCGGTATTCGTCGAAAAACCCATCGAGCGTCAGCAACCGGTACGCGACCTGATGCTCGCCATCGACATCTCGCAGTCGATGGAAACCGAAGATTTCACTAATGCCGACGGCCAGAAAATCAATCGCCTGGCGGCCGTCAAACAGGTGGTGCAAGGCTTTATCGACAAGCGCAAGGACGACCGCATCGGTCTGATCGTGTTCGGCAGCGGCGCCTATCCGCAGGCGCCGCTGACCCTCGATCACGCCAGCCTTTCGCTGTTGCTGGCTGACACGGGCATCGGCATGGCCGGGCCCAATACCGCCATCGGTGATGCTATCGGCTTGAGCCTGAAGTTGCTGGACAAGGCGCACGAACAGCAAAAGGTGCTGATCCTGCTCACCGACGGCAATGACACCAGCAGCGCGATCACCCCCGATCATGCTGCCGAGATGGCCGCCAACAAGGGCGTGGTGATCCACACCATCGGCATCGGCGATCCGACGGCCTCCGGCGAGGCGCAGGTCAATCTGCACGGGCTGCAACAAATCGCCCAGACTACCGGCGGGCAGTTTTTCCGCGCCGAAGACCGCACCGCGCTGGACCAGGTCTACAGCACCCTCGATCGCCTCACCCCGCATCAGGTGAAAACCCTCAGCCATCAGCCGCAGCGCGAGTTGTTCCATTGGCCGCTGGGCGCGGCGCTGGCCCTGTTAGCGCTGTATCACCTCGGCGCCCTGCTGCGCCCGCGACTGGCGCTTGCCCGTCAGCGGCAGGAGGCCTGAGATGGACATCAATCTCAGTGACTTGCACTTCCTGCGCCCACTGTGGCTGCTGCTCGCGCTGTGCGCTGCGCTGCTGCCGCCGATCTGGCGGCGCGGCCGCGACCTGCAGCGACGGCTGCGCGGCAATATCGCCGAACACCTGCTGCCACATCTGTTGGTCACTCCAACGGATCAGCAGCGCCTGCGCCCGGTGCACTGGCTGTGCGCGGTGTTGGTACTCGGCGCCATCGCTGCCGCCGGCCCCACCTGGGAGCAGGATCGGCCGGACTTTCTGGAGAACCGCGCACCCCTGATCGTCGCCGTGGACCTATCGCCATCGATGGATGCCAGTGACGTACCACCGACGCGCCTGGAAGCGGCCAAACACAAACTGCACGACTTGATCCAGCGTCGCGCCGGCGCTCGCACGGCGCTGATTGCCTATGCCGGCAGCGCGCATCTGGTGTTGCCGCCGACCGACGATCCGGCGCTGCTCGACACCTTCATTCAAGCGCTGGGCACCGGGTTGATCGACAAACCCGGCAAGGACGTCGGCGCCGTCATCGAGCAGGCCCGGCGCCTGCTCAGCGCCGAGCAAACCCCGGGCAGCCTGCTGCTGATCACCGACGGTGCCGACACTGCGCAACTCGATGGCCTCGACAAGCTATTGAAAGGCAGCCAATTGCAGGTGTTGGTATTGGCGGTCGGCAACGAGGATGGCGGCATCATTCAGGGCGCCAACGGCCAGCCGGCAGTCGACAGCAACGGGCGTCCGCTGCTCGGCCATTTCGATCCGGCGGCACTCAAGCAATTGGCCGCCGCTGTCGACGCGCCGCTGGGCAGTCTCACCCTCGACGACGATGATCTGGACTGGATCGAATTGCACGCCCAGCAACACTTCCAGACTGCCAGCGCCGAACAGCAGCAATTGCACTGGAAGGACGCCGGTTACTGGCTGTGCTGGCCACTTCTCTTGTTGGCGCTGGTGGGTCTGCGCAAGGGCTGGAGCGTCAACTGGGTGCCGGCGCTGGTGCTGGCCACGGGCCTTGGCTGGCCGGCCGCACCGGCACAGGCCGGCGCACTGACCGATGCGTTTTTCACCCGCGATCAACAAGGGCGCTGGGCCGTCGAGCATGAGCATTGGCCGCAGGCGGCGGCGCTGTTTGTCGATCCGTACTGGAAAGGCGTGGCGGCCTATCACGCGGCGGACTATGACCTTGCACTGGCGACGTTCGCTCGACTGGACACGCCGCAAGCGTGGTTCTACCAGGGCAACATTTACGTGCGGCGCTTCAAGTTCGATCAGGCGATTGCCGCTTACACCCAGGCCTTGCAGCGGCAACCGCAGTTCCCCGAAGCCACGGCCAATCTGGCGCTGGCTCAGGCCTTGCTCAAGGACACCGACAGCGCCGAAAAGAACGCCCCCGAGACCAAACCGAACGAGGTGAAATTCGACAAGGCACCGGGCAAGGGCCAGAGCAAAAAGGTCGAGACCGAGCAGGCGACCTCCGATGCATTGTGGTTGCAGAACCTGACAACTTCGCCGGCGAAATTTCTCAAGCAGAAGTTCAGTTTGCAGGATCAATCGGGGGCCAAACCATGAACCGGGTTGCGGCCATCGCGAGCAGGCTCACTCCTACAGGGGATTTGTGTGCGCCGAAAATCTTCTGTAGGAGTGAGCCTGCTCGCGATGGCGCCCGCCTGATCACCGCAACCCTGCTGACCCTGCTCACCAGTTGCCTTTTCACAATCCACGCCTCTGCCGCCGAACCCCAACTGAAAATCCAGGCCCACCTGCAACCCGCCGAAGGCGCCATGGTCGGCGGTCTGGTCGAGCTGCAAGTCGACGTGCTCACCGACACCTGGTTCACCCGCGCCGCCGCCCTGCCCGAGCTGAAACTCGACGGTGCTCTGGTAACGCCGCCCGACGGTCAGGCCCAACACCTGAATCAGAGCATCGACGGGCAATCCTTTAGCGGCCTGCGCTACAGCTACCTGATCACCCCGAATGTCGCACGCAGCTTCGACATCCCGGCGTTGACGGTCAGCGCGACACCGGGTCAGGCCACTACAGCGCTCAGCGCACAAAGTCAGCCTCTGCACTTCAGCGCCGTCCAGCCACCCGGTTTCAAACCCGGAGAAACGCCGCTGGTGGCCAGCGGGCTGCGCTTCAGCCAAACCGTAAGCAACTCGGCAACGCCCTTGAAAATCGGCGACAGCATCACCCGCCAACTGGTCCTGCAGGCCGATGGCGCACTGGCGATGGCTCTGCCGGTTCCGCCATTGAGCGACGTTGTAGGTCTGAGCCGTTATCTGAAGACACCACAAGTCATCCGCCTGGATGACGGTCGCGGCAACGTTCTCGGTGGTCAGCGGATCGACGCCGCCACCTACCGCATCGACAAGCCTGGCGCTTACACCCTGCCCGCCATCGAGGTGAAATGGTGGGATGTCAAAGCGCAGCAAATTCGCACCACGCAGGTGCCGGTCGTAACGTTCGAGGCCGTTGCCGGCAGCGCGCACAAACCGGTGTTTTCAGTGACCGAAGATCTCAAGCAACTCAACCACAACAACCTGCATTTTTCCACGCGCTGGCTGCTGTGGCTGGCACTGCTCGCGGCCTGTATCGGCACGGGTTATCGGCTGCGTCCGGCGCTGATGCGCGCCCGGCGCCAATGGCAGGCGCGCAAGCAGGCGCGGCAACTGGCCTGGGAACAATCGCCCGACTTCGCCTGGCAACAGATCAACCCGCAACTGCAAGCTCATCCGGCGCAGTTGAGCGCGCTGTACCTGTGGCTGCGCCGCAGTCGGCTGGGGCTGCAACTGGTGAGTGCCGGGCCGCGCCTGCAAGGCCTGTTGCGCGGCCTTTACGGACGTGATCCGCAGACTGCACAAACACTTGATCAACTGCGTGAATCGTTGACTACGCTTCACAGTCAGGCCGAACAAAAGGCGCACAAACCGGCGTCGGCCCTGCGCCCGCTCAACCCCGTTCATGAAAGGGATTTCCCATGACCAACCCGCCGCCGCAGCGTCAACGTTTCAGCCTTGCGCTGTTGTTTGCGCTGGCATTGCCACTACTGGCCCAGGCCAGCGAGCCACTGCCGTCATGGAATGACGGCCCGGCCAAAAAACACATCATCGAGTTTGTGCAAGCCGTCACCGATCAGTCCGGCAAAGACTTCGTCAAACCCGCCGATCGCATTGCCGTGTTCGACAACGACGGTACCCTTTGGAGCGAACAGCCGATGTATTTCGAGTTGCTGTTCGCCCTCGACGAAGTCAAGCGCAATGCGCCGCAGCACCCCGAATGGAAAACCACCCAGCCATTCAAAGCCGTGCTGGAAAACGACCACAAGGCACTGGCCGCCGCCGGCATGGACGGGATTATCAAGATCTTCGGCGCCACCCACACCGGCATGACCACCGAGGCTTTCGACGACTACGCCAAGACCTGGCTGAGCCAGGCGCGGCATCCGAAAACCGGCAAGCCCTACACCGAGATGATCTTCCAGCCGATGCTGGAAATGCTCGACTACCTGCGCAGCCAGGACTTCAAGACCTACATCGTTTCCGGCGGCGACACCGCGTTCATGCGCGCTTTTGCCGAAAAGGTCTACGGCATCCCGCCGGAACAGGTGATCGGCACCACGTTCGTCACCGCGTTCCAGTTCAAGGATGGCAAGGCTTCCATTCTGCGTACGCAAAAACTGGCGCACAACGACGATGGCCCGGGCAAACCGGAGAGCATCGACGCAGTGATCGGCAAGCGCCCGATCCTCGCGTTCGGCAACTCCGACGGCGACCTGCAGATGCTGCAGTGGACCGCCGCCGGCCCCGGCAAGCGGTTCATGGGGCTGGTGCACCACACTGATGCGAAGCGCGAGTGGGCCTATGACCGAAAATCCGATATCGGGCGGCTGGACAAAGCCCTCGATGAAGCGAATTCCCGTGGCTGGACCGTGGTGGACATGGCGACCGAATGGCGCCGGATCTACCCGTTCGATCCACCGGCAACCGGGCAGGTGCAATAAGAAAAAACGTGATGCAGGACTGCAAGAAACGTAAGTCGCAACAACGACCCCCGCGATAAGGAGCAAGTCAGATGACTCGCATACGCAAGTGGCTACCGAAACTCGCCCTGGTGGCAACCTCGGTGATGGCGCTGTCGGCAACTGCCACAGCGGCTGAGAAACCCAACATTCTGGTGATCTTTGGCGATGACATCGGCCAGACCAACATCAGCGCCTATTCCATGGGCGTGGTTGGCTACAAGACCCCGAACATCGACCGGATTGCCAAAGAAGGCATGATGTTCACCGACTACTACGCGGAGAACAGCTGCACCGCCGGACGATCCTCGTTCATCACCGGTCAGACGCCACTGCGCACGGGCCTGTCGAAAGTCGGCATTCCGGGTGCGCCGGTTGGCCTGCAAAAACGCGACATCACCATCGCTCAGGCGCTCAAGGGCCTGGGCTATGCCACCGGGCAGTTCGGCAAGAACCACTTGGGCGACAAGGATGAATACCTGCCGACCAACCATGGTTTCGACGAGTTCTTCGGCAACCTGTATCACCTCAACGCCGAAGAAGAGCCGGAGCGTCCGTATTGGCCGAAAGACGATGCCGAATTCGTCAAGGCCAACACCCCGCGCGGGGTGATTCACAGCTTCGCCGACGGCAAGATCGAAGACACCGGTGCCTTGACCACCAAGCGCATGGAAACCATCGACGACGAAACCACTGCCGCCGCGCAAGCGTTCATCGAGAAACAGGCCAAGGCCGACAAACCATTTTTCGTCTGGATGAACACCACCCGCATGCACGTGTTCACCCACGTGCGTGATTCGATGAAGGGCCAGAGCGGGATGCCCGGCAACGAATACGCGGACGGCATGCTCGAGCACGACGCCGACGTCGGCAAACTGCTGAAAACCATCGACGACCTGAAAATCGCCGACAACACGATTGTCGTCTACACCACCGACAACGGCCCGAACCAGTTCTCCTGGCCGGACGCGGCGACCACGCCGTTCCGCAACGAGAAGAACTCCAACTGGGAAGGTGCGTATCGTGTTCCGGCCATGATTCGCTGGCCGGGCAAGATCAAACCGGGTGAGGTGTCCAACGAGCTGTTCTCGGGCATGGACTGGTTCCCGACCCTGCTCGCCGCGGCCGGCGACGCTGACGTCAAGGAAAAACTGCTCAAGGGCTGGGCACCGACTTCCGGCGGCACCAACTTCAAAGTGCATCTGGATGGCTTCAATCAGCTGCCCTACCTGACCGGCCAACAGCCTAAAGGCGAGCGCAAGGAGTTCTACTACTTCAACGACGACGGCGTGCTGGTGTCGATGCGCTTCGATAACTGGAAAGTGGTGTTCTGTGAGCAGCGCGAGCCGGGTGGCTTCAGAGTGTGGAGCGAACCGTTCGTATGCCTGCGCGTGCCGAAAATCCTCAACCTGAGGATGGACCCGTACGAACGTGCCGACGTGGTTTCCGATCAGTATTACGACTGGCAGACCAAAAACGTTTACCTGGCGGCGCAAGCGGTGCAGAAGTCAGCAGCGTTCCTGCAGACCTTCATCGAATACCCACCAAGCCAGAAACCGGCGAGTTTCAGCATCGACCAGATCCGTGCTGCAGTTGACGCAAAAATCGCTGAAAAAATGAAAGCGGCACCGGCTGCACAGTAAGACCGTTGCATTGCCGCCCGCCCTCATCGGCGGGCGGCCCTGTTTCCAATCTGGGATCGTATCGGCCCATTCGCGAGCAAGCCCGCTCCCACAGGGATTTTCGCTACACCCGAGATCCACTGTGGGAGCGGGCTTGCTCGCGAAGAGGCCAGCACCGTCACAGCACTTTCTGAACTGAAATAAGGCAAACCGCATGTCCTCACGTATCGCCAGCAAGCCGTCGGCCATACCCACCGCGCAAGCCGCCACCCCGGCGCGGCTGATCCCCGCCCTGCTGTTGTGCCTCTCCGGCGCTGCCGCGCTGGTCTATCAGGTGCTGTGGATCAAGCAGCTGTCGCTGGTGGTCGGCGTCGAGGTTTATGCCATCACTGCCGGCATCAGTGCGTTTTTTGCCGGGCTGGCCATCGGCGGCTGGCTGTTCGGGCGTTGGGCCGATCGCTTGCAGCAACCGGTGTTGCTCTATGCCGGGCTGGAAGTGCTGGTGGCGATACTCGGTGTTGGCGCGACGGTTGCGATGAGCCTGGCGGCGAGCCCATTTGCCTGGCTGCAAGGCCATGTCGGCATTCTCGCCTGGTTATTGCCGTTCACGCTGGTGGGGATTCCGGCGGTGTTGATGGGCGGCACGCTTCCGGTACTGGTGCGCTCGCTGGCGGCTGACCCGGGCAAGGCCGGCGGTCAGCTGTATGCGGCCAACACCCTCGGCGCGATTGTTGGCACCCTGCTCGCCGCGTTCGTGCTGATTGCCACCCTCGGTGTGCGTGGCAGTGCGTTGTTTGCGGCGATGCTCAATCTGCTGGCCGCAACCGGTGCGCTGTGGCTGCAACGTCAGCATCCGATGCCGGTTGCGGCGCCGGTCAAACATCACACCGAGAAAGCCGCAGACCGCACCGCGTTGTGGCTGTACTCCATCGCCGGCGGCGTGGCGTTGGGTTATGAAGTGGTCTGGTCACAGTCGATCGTGCAGTTCATGAGCACCCGCACCTATGCGTTTGCCGTGGTGCTCGCCACTTATCTGACCGGGCTGTTCATCGGCAGCGCTCTGCTCGCCCGTCGCGTCGAGCGCATTCGTGATCCCTTGGGCGTGTTCGGTCTGTTGATTGCCGGTGCCGGGCTGATTGCCTTGCTGGAAATCGCCCTGCTCGGTCGCTGGCTGGTGTTGGCCCAGAGTCATGCCGAGAGCTGGGTGCTGGCCTTGGGCGCCAGCGAGCTGGCCGGCATGAGCGCACGTTTTGCAGTGGCGGCACTGAGCATCGTATTCGTGCCGACGCTGTTGCTCGGCGCGGCGTTTCCGCTGGCGCTGCGCTTGAGTGTTGGTCGTGAGCGGGTCGGTCGCGATGTCGGTGCCGTGGTCGCGTTCAACACGCTGGGCGGGATTATCGGGGTGATGCTCTGCGGTTTTCTGCTGATTCCGCTGCTGGGGCTGGTGCGCACGCTGGGCTTGCTGGCGATCATTGCTGCCGGCATCGGTTACGTGGCTGTGCGCAAGGGTCATCACGTCAAAAAAGGCCGACGTCAGGCCGTGGTTGCGTTGGGGCTGGTAGCGGTGGCGCTGGCCGTACTGACGCCGGTCGACAAATTTGCCAGCCTTTTGCCGGGTGCGCGTAACGGCACGCTGGCGTTCTATGAAGAAGGCCGTGGCGGCACCGTGGCCGTGGTCGCTCAGGGACGTGGTGAAAATACGTTCCACCGTTTGTACATTCAGGGCGTGTCCAATACCGGCGATGCCATGCCATCGCTGCGCTACATGCGCATCCAGGCGCTGCTGCCCCTGCTGATCCACAATGGCGAGCCGCGTTCGACGCTGGTGATCGGTTTCGGCACCGGGATCACTGCCGGCGCCATGCTGCGCTATCCGGGGCTGGAACATCGGGTGGTCGCCGAGCTGCTGCCATCGGTGGTCAAGGCAGCCCCCCTGTTCAAAGGCAACTTCAACGCCGCCAGCGATCCCGGCGTCGATGTGCGCTTGCGCGATGGCCGTCAGGAACTGCTGCGCAGCCCGCAAACCTACGATCTGATCACCCTCGAACCGCCCCCGCCGTCGGCGGCCGGCGTGGTCAATCTGTACTCGCGGGACTTCTATCAGTTGGCCGCCAGTCGGTTGCAGCAGCAAGGGATCGTCGCGCAATGGCTACCGTTGCCGACCCAGAACATCGATGACTCGCGCTCATTGGTGCGCAGCTTCCTCGACGTGTTCCCGCATGCCTCGCTGTGGACCAGCGAGTTCCACGAGATGCTGCTGGTCGGTTCGCTGCAGCCGATGGAACTGGACGCGACGAAAATCACCGAGCGCTTCCAGCAGGCCAGCGTACGCAGCACTTTGCAGGATGTCGGGATTGGCTCGGCGCCAGCGTTGCTCGCGACCTGGGTCACCGACCGCGCAGGCCTTGAGCGCTTCGCGGCAAACGCCCCGGCGGTGACTGACGATCAGCCCCGGATCGAATACGCGCCGTGGGTGCGCAGCAAAGAAATTACCCGGGTGCTGCCGGCGCTGCTGGATCTGTATGTGCCGCCGCCACTGGTGAATGCCGATACCGGGTTCACTGAGCGAATGGAAACGCACCGCCAACGTCTGATGCAGTTCTACCGCGCGAGCCTGCATGCGTATGACGGGGATCGGGATGCCTGGGGGCGGGATATGCGTGAAGTGATGCGTTGGGATGGCGGCAACCCGTACTTCCGTTGGTTTACCGGGCAGTAATGGGGTGCCTGAAAGACCGCTTTCGCGAGCAAGCCCGCTCCCACAGGGGATCTACAGTGGACACAGGCTGAGTGTCCGGCGCAGATATCAAGGTGGGAGCGGGCTTGCTCGCGAATGGGCCCACGCCTCGCTGGATTATTTGGAGCTGGCCTTGAGCTTCAGGTACATCTGATGCATGTCATTGGCCCAGCCATCAATCACCGGTTTGACGTCGCTGGCCTTCATCGCCTGGGTTTCATTTTCCAGTGGTTTGCCGGTGCCTTTGCGCACCACTTGCGCCACGACCTTGTTGTTGCCGCCATCGAGGAACACCGCTTCGGTGGCCAGGGTGGTTTCCTGATCGCGGATACCGCTGGCAGTGCTGACCGCTGCTGCGACCAGAGCGACCGGGATCACTTCATACGCGTGCAGGCCTTCGGTCTTGCTGCTTACTGCGGTGATCGCCGCCCGCACCACAATCACGCCCGGGCCGGGGCCGTTGGCCAACGGCAGGTCTTTGCTGATTTCACGCTTGAGCGCCTGGTCGTAATAGGAGGTGATGCCGTTGAGGGTCTGCTGCGAAATCTTCGCGGTCGGTTGCGGCTTTGGATAAAGCTGGGTCGGCTCGATGTACACGCTGGTGAACCTGCTGATGTCGACCTTCGGATCGATCCAGCGCATCACCTCGGCACCGGACGGCGATTTGGCCTCCTTGAGCTGGCTGTAGTCCTTGAGAAAGCCGGAATACTCATCGGGAGCGACGGTTTTGCTGGAGCAACCCACTACGCCCAGGGTGGCGATGCAGAGGGTGCCCATCATTACTGCTAGCTTCATGCTGTAACTCCTGTCAGAAGGCCTGAATGTATTGCGTATTGGGGAGTTACAGGTATAGCTAAAACCCCGCCGATTGCGCTGCAAAACCGCAAAATTCACACAACTTCGGGGGCTGCTTCACAACCGACGTTTGACAGACGCCGGGCATCCGGCAAAGCTGCATCAAGCTTGAATGCACGCCAGCAGGCCAATGCACCTGGACCACGGAAGTCTTAATGCCCAAGCATAAAAATAAAGTCGTACAGCCTGATCCTGATTCGTCCCGACCGTCCCTTTCACGTTATCTGTTCCCCATCACCATCGGCGTGCTGCTGGCGGCAGTGGCGGGCATTGGCTGGTTTCTGTTCAGTCCCGCGCCCGCGCCGCAGAAGCCGCCGCTGATCAGCGCACCTGCAGCCGCCGCACCGGTTGCCAGCAAACCGCAGTCACTGGCGCAGAAGCCCGCGACCATGGTCGATGAGCAACAATGCCAAGGCTGTCACACCGAGCAGGTCAAGGACTGGCAAGGCTCGCATCACCAATTGGCGATGCAGGCAGCGAATGCCGAAACCCTGCTCGGCGACTTCAACGACGTCACCTTCAAGGCCGAAAACGAGACCACCCGGTTCTCGCGCAAGGGCGACGAATTCTGGGTCAATACGCCGGGCATCGATGGCAAGAGCGCTGACTTCAAAGTCGCCTACACCTTCGGCATCGCCCCGTTGCAGCAATACCTGATCGAGGTCGGCGAAGGCCGTTTGCAGGCGCTTGGCGTGGCGTGGGATACCGAGAAACACCGCTGGTTTCACCTCTACCCCGGCCAGGGCGTGAACTTCAAGAATCCACTGCACTGGAGCAAACCCAGCCAGAACGCCAACTTCATGTGCGTCGAGTGCCACACCACCGGCTTCAAGCGCAATTTCGATGCGGCCATCAACACCTTCAACAGCCAATGGAACAGCCTCGGCGTCGGCTGTCAGGCTTGCCACGGTCCGGCGTCAAATCACCTGGAGTGGACGCAGAAAAAACACGACCTGATCCACAAGGGTTTCGCTGTAGACCTCAAGGACAAGAACGCCACCGTCGAAATCGAGACCTGTGCCCGCTGCCACGCGCGCCGTGCGCCGTTGGGCGATGGCTACACCGTCGGCAAACGGCTGATGGATGACTACCTGCCGAGCACCCTCACCCGCGAACTGTATGCACTGGACGGCAAGATCAAGGATGAAGTGTTCGAGCACGGCTCGTTTCTACAGAGCAAGATGTTCGACAAGGGCGTGCGTTGCAGCAATTGCCATAACCCGCACAGTACCGAACTCAAGGCACCGGGCAACGCGGTGTGTCTGCAATGCCACAACACCGCTGGCAAGACTTCGGTCGCAGGCGTCGACGGCAAGGGCCTGCAAGCGAAAAACTACGATTCCATCGAACACACCCGCCACACCCTGGGCCAGCCCGGCTCGCAGTGCGTGGATTGCCACATGCCCGGCAAGTTTTACATGGGCAACGACTTCCGCCATGACCACAGCTTCAGCATTCCCGACCCGGAGCGCGCGCAGAAACTCGGTACGCCGGACGCTTGCCTGAGCTGTCACCAGGGCAAGGCCGGCGACAAGGTCACCGCGCAGTTCAAGTTATGGAAGGCTTCCGCCACTGCAGCGCAAGCGCCGCGCTATGACGAAAGTTTGTGGCTGATCCGCAACGGCCAGCCGGGCGCGGCGGACGCTTTGCATGAGCAATTGCAGCGCAGCAATCTGCCGGCGATTCAACGGGCGACGTTGCTGGCCGAACTGCCGCTTTACCCAAGCGATCAGTCCCTGAAGCTGGCGACGCAGGACCTGAACAATCCCGCGCCGCAGGTGCGCGAAAGTGCGGTGCGGGCGATCAGTGCCTTCCTGCCACCTGCGGAGCGCGCACCGTTGCTGACGCCGATGCTCAATGATCCGGTGAAAGCCGTGCGCATTGTCGCGGCGCGGGATCTGCTCAGCGTTGCGCGCAACAACGGCCTCGGCGCCGCGCAGGACAATTGGGACGCGGCGATTGCCGAGTATGAGGCGGTGCAGAAAAGTCTTGCGGAACGGGCCGAGGCCAACCTGAACCTGGCGATGTTGTATCAAGCCAGTGGCCGCGCTGCCGAGGTCGATGGATTGCTGCGCACCGCACTCAAGCGCGATCCGGACTTCTACCCGGCGCTGGTGACGCTGGTGCAATGGCTGGAGGCCAATGGTCGCGGTCAGGAAGCCCAGACCCTGCTGGACAACAGCCTCAAGGCGCACCCGGAGGCAGCGCTGTTGCAACACACCCGTGGCCTGTCATTGATCCGCGCCGGCAAGACCGCCGAAGCCATGAGCGCCCTGCATAAAGCCACGCAACTGGAGCCACAGAACGCGCAGTACGGTTATGTGCTGGCGGTAGCGTTGCACGACAGTGGCAAGGTAACCGAGGCGTGTGACGAGCTGGAGCGTTTGCTCAAGGCGCAACCGGCGAACCGCAATGCGCGGCTGTCGCTGATCCAGTATTACCTGGAGAACGGCCAGGAGCCGAAGGCGCAGGTGCTGTTGCAGGGGTGGAAGAAGATGAACATGGGTGATCCGGCGCTGAAGTGACCGCTAAGGAATGACGCGGATCCCTTGTGGGAGCGGGCTTGCTCGCGAATGCATTCCCTCAGCCAACATCAAGGGTGACTGATGTACCGCATTCGCGAGCAAGCCCGCTCCCACAGGGTCAGTGTTGGTCTCAAACACTGAGTGTTACCAGGAAGACGTCGCCCCGCTCTTCAACGCCATCTCGCGCCGGCTGTTGGCGCGCATCGCCTTGATCAGCGATACCGAGCCCACCAGCAGAATCGCCGCGCCGAACAGGAAGTCGATGTTGTACAGCTGGAAGTCCTGCACCGGCCCCACCAGCAGCACCCGCACCACGGCAATCGCCACCAGCGTCGCGAGGAAGTCGATCCCCGGCTCGTCGCGATAGAACACGTGCAGCAACGGCAGGCACAGCACCAGCAGCAACAACAGCACCACGACCTTGAACGAGCCTTTGCGCTCGACGCTGAACGCGCATTCGTGCGGGCCGTAGGCCTTGTAGTCCTCGTCGCGAATCATCGAGTTTTTCTCGTTGATGTACTCGACGCGGTTGTACTTCTGGATCGGCGTGAAGGTGTTGGACAGGTCCATCAGCGTGGTGATGTTCTTGAAGCGCAGGTCAATGCGCTCGCTGCCCTTGAGGTAATACAGCACCGGTTTGTAGCCGTAGCGATAGGTGTCGAACGGAAAGTCGGTGACCTGGCCCTGCACGCCGATCGGGCGAGGTTCAAGCTCGGCGTAGGCGCTTTTGGTCGGTGAGGCGAGGTTGCGGCTCAGTGGCTGAACCTTGACCTGTTCGAGGAAGATCGGCGTGACGCCGTACGACCACTGCAACGGTTCCAGGCGCAGACGCAGTTCGTTGCGGCCCAGATCGTAGCGGTTGAAGGTGCGTTCGGAGACCACCAGCGAGCCACTGAGCATGAACTCGCCGCGCAGGTTGTTGGTGACGCGCAAGGTCAGTTGATCCTTGCCCAACAGCGCCGCTTCGGTGGACGGCGGCGCGCCGCACCACGCGGTGCTTTCACCGGCGCCGCCCAACTGGCCGTCGCGGTTTTCCTTGAACACATAGAAGTAACTGGCCCACAGCGTCAGCATCAACAGCAACGCCGTGAGGCCCAAAATCTTTTTGCCCGCACTCACTACCCAGACTCCCTTCTTCGTTCCGTCGTCCAGCCGAAAACCCGCTGGCGACGGGGACTCTACCAAAAGGCCAGCATCGACCCAAGGAAAAATCCGGGAATGCTGCGGGATGTAAGGGTTTCCCTTGCTTGTCACCGCAAACACCTGTGGCGAGGGAGCTTGCTCCCGCTGGGTGGCGAAGCCGCCCCAAACCAGACAACGCGATTTTTCTGGCGGACCGCATCATGCCTGTTTGGGAGTGCTGCGCACTCCAGCGGGAGCAAGCTCCCTCGCCACAGAGTCTTCAGCGTCTACGGAACAGGGGGCGCGGCTCAATCACCGAGCGGCCGTACAGTACGCTCATGCCGGCTAGGCCCTTCAATGCATCTTCGGCCGATTTGTCCTCGCGCACCGCAAAACTGTCGAACCCGCACTGGCGCATATGGCTGAGCTGATCGCGCAACACATCGCCAATTGCGCGCAACTCGCCGGCCCAGCCAAACCGACTGCGCAGCAGATACGCCTGACTGTAGGCGCGACCGTCGCGAAAGCTCGGGAAGTCCAGGGCAATCAACGGCAGCGAGGCCAGCCACGGCACCACGCTTTCGACTTCATCATCCGGGCTCAGCCACACCGCGTGGGTCGAGGGCGATTGCAGCCAGTGCGCCAGCGGCAGGATCAACAATCCTTGCGGCCTGCCCTGCTCCGGCTCGCGAACCAGCGTCCACGGATCATCCTCGATCAGGCGTGCGACACCTTGCTCCAGCCGCAGCAAATTGTTCATGCCGACACCTCCAGCACTTTCGGGTAAACCCGTTCCTTGAACGGCTCAAGGCCAATGCGCGCCACGGTGTCGACAAACAGTTCCTCGCTTTCGCGGTAACGCACAAAAGTGCCGATGATCCGTTCGATCACCTGTGGCACTTCGGTTGCGCTGAACGACGGGCCGATGACTTTGCCCAGTGCGCTGCGCTTGCCCTGTGCGCCGCCGAGGGTGATCTGGTACCACTCGCTGCCGTTTTTATCGACACCCAGAATGCCGATATTGCCGATGTGGTGATGGCCACAGGCGTTCATACAACCGGAGATGTTCAGGCTGATGTCGCCCAGATCGTGCAGGTAATCGAGGTTGTCGAAACGCGCCTGAATCGCCTGGGCAATCGGGATCGACTTGGCGTTGGCCAGCGCGCAGAAATCGCCGCCCGGGCAGGCAATGATGTCGGTTAGCAGGCCAACGTTGGCGCTGCCCAGATTGCGCTCGCAGGCAAGCTGCCAGAGTTCATACAGATCAGACTTTCGTACATCGGGCAGGACGATGTTCTGCTCGTGGGCAATGCGAATCTCGCCAAAACCGAAACGCTCCGACCAGTCGGCCACCGCCAGCATCTGCAACCCGGTGACATCACCCGGCGGCGCGCTCAGCCCCGGTTTGGTCGATAGCACCACGCTGGTGTAACCGGGTTTCTTGTGCGGCTGCACGTTGCGCGCAACCCAGCGGGCGAACGCCGGGCTTTCGGCTAGACGCGTGCCGAAGTCCAGATCGGTGTCGGCCAGGGTGTGATAGATCGGCGGCACGAATGCCCGGGCGACTCGCTCATACTCGGCCTCGGTCAACTGCGCAGGGCCGTCCTTGAGGTGCTGCCACTCCTCTTCGACTTCCTTGGCGAACGCCTCGATGCCCAGCGCCTTGACCAGAATCTTGATCCGCGCCTTGTATTTGTTGTCGCGCCGGCCATGCCGGTTGTAGACCCGCAGTACCGCCTCGACGTAGGACAGCAGATGCTGCCACGGCAAACCGTCGCGGATCTGCAAACCCAGAATGGGCGTGCGCCCCAACCCGCCACCGACGATCACCCGCAGGAGCATTTGCCCGTCGCGCCCCGGATAAAGATACAGGCCGATGTCATGCATCATGATCGCCGCACGATCCTGCTTCGCCGAGCAGATGGCGATCTTGAACTTGCGTGGCAGAAACAGGAATTCCGGGTTGATCGTCGACCATTGGCGGAGGATTTCTGCCAGTGGGCGCGGGTCGATCATTTCGTCCGCCGCGACCCCGGCGAAGGCTTCGGTGGTGATGTTGCGCACGCAGTTGCCGGAGGTCTGGATCGCATGCATGTTGACCTGCGCCAGGCGCTCGAGGATGTCCGGTACCTGCGCCAGTTCGATCCAGTTGAATTGCAGGTTTTGCCGCGTGGTGAAGTGGCCGTAGCCGCGATCGTAATCGGCGGCGATGCTCGCCAGCGTGCGCATCTGTTCGGCACTCAGGGTCCCGTAGGGAATCGCCACCCGCAGCATGTACGCGTGTTTTTGCAGGTACAGGCCGTTTTGCAGGCGCAGCGGCAGGAACTCTTCCTCGCTCAACTCACCGGCCATGAAGCGCTCGACCTGATCGCGAAACTGCGCAACGCGCTCGAACACCAGTGCGCGGTCGTAATCGTCGTATTGATACATGCAGCAGCCACCTCATCAGGTTTGAACATAAATTCAAAACTGTGGGAGCGGGCTTGCTCGCGAAAGCGGTGTGTCAGGCAACTGACTTGTTGACTGACACACCGCTTTCGCGAGCAAGCCCGCTCCCACAGGATTTTCCCCTGACTATGGACGAGCAGCGCAGCACGCAACAGATTCACCTGAAACGATAAAAACCGTATCAGGGCGCGGCAGATGGCCGCAGGCAGCACTTCAATCTGATCCGTACAAATGAAATATTCCTGAGCCTGTTTTGTTTCCGGTGCTGTTCCTACAGTGCAGCTCGTGCCAGACCGGGTGGCCTGGCAAGACTTTGCAACCGTGGAAGAACTGACCATGAGCACAGCAACAATCGGACAGGCTTATAACTACAAGGTCGTCCGCCAATTCGTTATCGCGACGGTTTTCTGGGGTGTCGTGGGCATGGCGATGGGGGTATGGATCGCCTCGCAACTGGTGTGGCCGGACATGAACCTCGACCTGCCCTGGACCACCTTCGGCCGCTTGCGGCCATTGCACACCAGCCTGGTGATTTTCGGTTTCGCCGGCAGCGCGCAATTCGCCGCCAGTTACTACGCGGTGCAGCGCACCTGCCAGGTACGGCTGTATTCGGACAAGCTCGCGGCCTTCACTTTCTGGGGCTGGCAATCGGTGATCGTGATCATGCTGATCACCCTGCCGATGGGCTACACCACCACCAAGGAATACGCCGAGATCGAATTCTCCGGCGCGGTGTGGATGGCGGTGGTCTGGGTCGCGTATGCCATCGTGTTTTTCACCACCGTGGTGCAGCGCAAGACCAAACACATCTACGTCGGCAACTGGTTCTTCGGTGCGTTCATTCTGGTGATCGCCATGCTCCACGTAGTCAATCACCTGTCGATCCCGGTGGACTGGTTCAAATCCTATCCGGTGTATTCCGGGGCCACCGACGCCATGGTGCAGTGGTGGTACGGGCACAACGCGGTGGGTTTCTTCCTGACCACCGGGTTCCTCGGGATGATGTATTACTTCGTGCCGAAACAGGTCAACCGCCCGGTGTATTCGTACCGGTTGTCGATCGTGCATTTCTGGGCGCTGATCACCCTGTACATCTGGGCCGGCCCGCACCATTTGCACTACACCGCGCTGCCGGACTGGGCGCAGTCCCTCGGCATGGCAATGTCACTGATCCTGCTGGCGCCGAGCTGGGGCGGGATGATCAACGGCATGATGACCTTGTCCGGTGCCTGGCATAAGTTGCGCACCGACCCGATTCTGCGGTTCCTGGTGCTGTCGCTGGCCTTCTACGGCATGTCGACTTTCGAAGGCCCGATGATGGCGATCAAGACCGTCAACGCCCTGTCCCACTACACCGACTGGACCATCGGCCACGTTCACGCCGGCGCGCTCGGCTGGGTGGCAATGATCACCTTTGGCGCGACTTATCACATGGTGCCGAAAGTCTTTGGCCGCGAGCAGATGTACAGCACGCGGCTGATCAACCTGCACTTCTGGCTGGCGACCATCGGCACGGTGTTGTACATCGCCTCGATGTGGGTCAACGGCATCACTCAGGGCCTGATGTGGCGGGCGATCAACGAGGACGGCACGCTGACCTACTCCTTCGTCGAAGCACTGCAGGCCAGTCATCCGGGGTTCATCGTGCGCTTTGCCGGCGGGGTGTTCTTCCTCAGCGGCATGCTGCTGATGGCTTACAACGTCTGGCGTACGGTGCGGGTTGCCGATGTGTCGCTGGCGCGCAGCCAGGCACAGATCGCCTGAGGCAGGGAGCCGCAGAGATGGATATTTTCTTGAATGTGCTGGGCGTGGTGTTTCTGTGGCTGGCGGTGGAGTACTGCCTGCGCCACCAGACGGCGGAAAGCCTCGACGATGCGAGCATGGTGCCGTTTGCCGATGATCCGGAGGTGGCACGGCGAGTGGAGCTGGCGACGGGGAAAACCGTGAAGGCGGTGGCGCCGGAAGAGGCGAAACCGGGCTGGGTCAATCTGGAGATGTGAGGGGTGTCAGTGACATGCCCCTCACCCTAGCCCTCTCCCAAGGGAGAGGGAACTGACCGAGTTGCTTTTTCGAGCTACGCCGACCTGAAATATCGGGCCGAACTCAAGTTTCGAATTGCACTCGGCAGGCTCCCTTCCCCCTCGCCCCCTTGGGGGAGAGGGTTGGGGTGAGGGGGTAAGCTTTTGATCTTAGGCGCGATCGCGCGGAATCAGGCTCTGCAGCTGCTGCGCCAGAAAGTCCGCATCAAACACAAACGTGTCCGGGTCCTTCAGGCCATTGGTCTTGCGCCATTGCCACTCACCGCTCGGCAATCCCACCAACGAAATGCTGCCATAGCGCGCCGCAGTCAGGCCCATCACCGCCAGGGAAATCTGCCCGGCACTGCCCATCACGTCCGGCACGAACTCCACCGGTTTGCCGGCGATCACGATGCTGAGTTTTTCCGTCTTGAAGGTCGAGGTTTCCACTGGTGTGCTCGGGCCGAACGCGACGTAAGCCTCGCGGCTCACCTCCAGCAGATTCGGTGCCTGCACCGGTTCCAGCCATTGCTGGATATGGCCGAACAGTTCGCTGATGCGGCTGGCCCACGCCTGGGACTGCGTTTCGAACAGTTGCTTCTTGTGTGCTTCACTCTCGGCATAGTGACGAAGCATTTCGCCCAGTTGTTGTACGTCGTTCATCGGTACGTTCCTCGGGGAGAGCCTGCGATAGTCGATAGTGACAGATCGACGCGCCGGCGTACGTTAAACCTCGGGCGGCGGCACCGTGACACTTGGCAAAAGGATCAACGGTACAGTTGCTTTGTACTGGCATACGTCCCTGAACCGATGGACACTCGGCCCGGGCCCGACTTTTCGCTACGGGCCATCGTTCGAGGAATTTCAATGCGCACTATCGGGCTGATCGGCGGCATGAGCTGGGAATCCAGCGCTGAATATTATCGTCTCATCAATCAACAGGTCCGCGACCGCCTCGGCCCGCTACGCTCGGCGCAAATCCTGATGTACAGCGTCGACTTCGGCCCGGTCGAACAGGCCCAGCACGCCGGGCGCTGGGACGCTGCGGCGGCGATTCTGGTGGATGCTGCACGCAGGCTCGAGGCCGGCGGCGCCGAATGCGTGGTGCTGTGTACCAACACCATGCACAAGGTCGCGGCGCAGATTCAGGCGGCTATCAGCATTCCGTTCCTGCACATTGCCGAACCGGCGGCGCAGGCGGCATTGGATATAGAGGCGCACACGGTGGGCCTGCTCGGCACGGCGTTCACCATGGAGCAGGACTTTCTCAAGCAGCGTCTGATTGCGCAGGGTTTGACGGTACTGGTGCCGGACGACGCCGAGCGCAAGGACGTACACCGGATCATTTATGACGAACTGTGCGTCGGGGTGATCAGCGACGAGTCGCGCCAGATCTATCAACGGGTGATCGAAGCGCTGACCGCGCGCGGCGCCCAGGCGATCATCCTCGGCTGCACGGAAATCGGCCTGCTGCTCAAACCCGAACACAGCACCCTGCCCCTGCTCGACACCACCGAGCTGCATGCGCAGTCGGCGGTGGCGTTCGCCTTGGACGATTGACTCCACAGAACTTTTTGGCTTATCGACGACGCAGACGGGCCATGCTCAGGGTGTCGACCCATTGCCCGTCGCGCACGGCGTAGTCACGAAACAGGCCTTCGTTCTCGAAGCCGAACTTGCGGTAGAGATTGATAGCCGCCTGGTTGTCGGCGTACACCGAGAGTTCGACCCGGTGCAGGTTCATCCAGTTGTCGGCGACGTCCAGCGCCGCCGCCAGCAGTTTCGACCCGACACCCTTGCCCTGCCACGCCACAGCGACGGCCATGCCGACACTGCCGGCGTGGGCGCGGCGAATCCGCGAATAGTTTTCCAGCCCGAGATGACCGACCACCACGCCCTGGTGCAGCGCCACCAGTTTGACCATCCGCTCGTTCTCCGCCAGCAGCCGTTGACGCCAGATATCGGTGGACTGAAACGGCATCTGCAACACCTGCCGGGTCACGGCCGGATCGTTGTACAGCGCAGTGACGGCCTCGATGTGGGATTCGTTGAAGCGTTCGAGGGTGATGGCGGGGTTGTGGTCGGGCATGGCGGATCCTTCCTGGATCGATGTGTGGCCTGACACTCTAAACTGCCGGTTATCAATTTGGCGAGGTTTCAAACTGTGGGAGCGGGCTTGCTCGCGAAAGCGGTGTGCCAGGTGTCGCGGATATTGAATGTGCTGACGCCTTCGCGAGCAAGCCCGCTCCCACAGGGGATGGGGGGTGTTGGATGGATTGGCTCAGGTCTGGAACCACTCCTGGCGCTCATCGAAGGTGTGCTGGATCAGCTCGACCAGGGTTTGCACCTCGGCGACGTTCAGGGATTCAGCATTCACCGCCAGCCACGCCTGTAGCTGCATCGGCTCATCAAACAGCCCCGGCAACGCCACCAGCCCCCGGTCGAAACGACTCATGTACGCCGGCAGCAAACCAATGCAGGCGCTGCAACGGATCATCTCCAGCATCAGTTCATAAGACTGCATCTGCACCACACCCGCCAGACGCTGTTCGACCAGGTGATTCCACGGCCGGAAACTGTCGATCTGCCGGTCGTGTTGCCATTGCACCAACATGAAATCGCTGAGGTCTTCGGCACTCTCCGGGCGCGCGGTGACGCGGGAATAGCGTTTGGCGATGTGCGGCAGGTAATCCAGCCGCGCCAGGGCCTGCGGCTGACTGGTGGTGAAAGTCGGGCCGGGGCTGGGGGTCTCGCCGTGAGCCAGCCACAGCACCACGTCGGCACTGACTGCGCGCAAGGCCAACTCGCTGTCCAGCGCAATGATCTCGAGGCGCACGCTGGCATTGCGGCGCAGCAACGCGATCAGGTCGCGACCGAGAATGTCATGCAGGATCGATTCGGCAACCGCCAGGCGGATCAACGGTTGCTCGACCACCGGCAGTTTGCGCTCGTGGGCCAGCGCGACCAGTTGCGCCTGCAGCTGCTGGCCTTCACGGGTCAGGCTCAGGGCGCTGCCCTGAAAGCTGAACAGCGAGTGCTGCAGTTCCTGCTCGAGCTGCGCCAGTTGTTTGCGCAGCAGAGTCGAACGCACGTTGAGACTGCGCGCCGCCTGCATGAAGCAGCCACAGCGGGCACTGACCAGAAAGTATTGCGCGACGTCGGCATCGATGGTCGCGGCTTGCGCCAGCCATGGCTCGCGCTCGCCCTGTGCCCAGCGATAGTCGGGGCTACCCTGTCGTCCTGCGGGTTCGGTGAATGACATCGATGACTCCCTGTCGATCTTTGTATTTTGGAAAACGCCACGGTTCTAATGTGGGAGCGGGCTTGCTCGCGAAGGGGCCATGCCAGCCAACTTGTTTGTTGAATGACCCACCGCTTTCGCGAGCAAGCCCGCTCCCACCCGGGATCTGCGGTGAATCACCATCAGTGCTTCTCTTCCAGGACCTTGTTCAGCTCAGCCCCATCAATACTCAACGTCGCGGTATTGAGCATCCCGTCCAGATACGCCTGGGCAATCTGCTCCTGACGTTGCGCACGCAAGGCCTGGGTCAGTTGATCGCGCAGTTCGTCGAGGCTCGCGGTACGTGCCGGTTGCTGTTCGGTGAGTTTGATCACATGGAAACCCGCCGCGCTCTGCACCGGCTCGGACACCGCACCAACCTTCAATTTCGCCACCGCACCCCGCACCTCCGGCACCAGTTGCTGCAACGGTTGCAGCCCGCTATCGCCGCCCCGTTCGGCGGTCAGGCGATCCTGCGAATACTGGGTCGCCAGCGCGGCAAAATCCCCCGGCGCGCCTTGGGCTTTCCTGCTCAGCTCAGACGCCTGTTTGCGTACGTTTTCCAGACTCTGGGCATCCGGCACCGCGAGGAAAATCTGGCTGACCCGATACAGCGCCGGAGTCTGCCAGTTGGCCTTGCCGGCGTCATACGCCTGCTGCAACTCGGCCGTACTCGGATAGTCCGTCGGGACTGTACTGACCGAGCGCAGGTAATCGCGAAAGACGATCTGCTCGGTGGCCGCGCGGGTTTGCCGCACCACGTCCGGACGCTGCGCCCAGCCCTGAGCATCGGCCTGTTCCAGCACGGCTTTCTCCGCCAACCGCGCACGAATCCAGCGCTCCAGCGCTTCACGGTTGCCGCGCAATTGCTCGCGAGTCGCCGGCGGGACGGTCGCCAGCAGCGCCTGCAACTCCTGCGGCGTCACTTGCTGATTGCCCAACCGCGCCACCGCAGGCCCCGCAGCAACCGCCGCCAACGGCGACGATTGCTGGGCGGCAACCGGGTCTGTGCCCGGTCGTAGCACCAGCGCCACGGCTACCACCAACAGCGCCACTGCCCCGGCGCCGATCACCATGGCAGGCTTTTTCACAGCGCGACTTCCTCTTGCTCAGCGGTAGCGACTTTTGCCGTCGAAGCTTGTGCGGCCTGGCTGAAATCACGCAGGTAGACGATGAACTCCTGCAACAGGCGATCCCACAATTCCAGATTGCCGCGCAGGTGATCGTGGCTCACACCGGCCGCCAGCACCACGTCCATTTCCATCACCAGAAACTCGCCCTGCAACGACAACCGCGCAAAACGCCGGGTGGCGTTCCACTGTTCGGCCACGCCTTGTGGCAACTCACCTTGCACCCGCAGCGCGCAGCTGAAAGTGAAATCGACGTAGCTGCCCTGCTCCACCGCCGGGTTGCCGAAACGCACGGCATAGCCGATGCCCTGACTGGCGCTGAGCAACTGCACGATGCCGTTCTGTTCGGTCTGGTTGACGCGATAACCGGCCGCTTGCAGGACTTCGGTCAGGGATTGTGGGGACACATGGCTGATCAATTGAGTCATGACTTCTTCCTTGTTGGTAAATCAGTGTGCGAGCGCGGCTTGCGGCGCGTCGAATTGAGTCTTGTACAGTTCATCGCCAAAGCCCTGAGCCAGTTCATCGAACTTGACCCGGGCGCTGCCCGCAAAGGGCTGGCGGATCTTCATCACCTCGGCCACATCGATGTTTTCGTAGGCGCTGAGGATCTGCTTGGCGACGCCATACATCTGCTGATTCTTGACTGAACATTGCTGCACTTGTGTGTCACGTTCAGCCAATTGCGCCTGAAGCTTAGACCGTTCTGCCTCTTTGGCACGGGCCATGACCAACAACTCGTCGTAGGCTTTCTTGAACTTGCCGACCTGTTCGCTGCTGGCGGCGATTTGCGCCTGCGCCTGGCTGTGCAGGTTCTGCTGCTGGCCGGCTAACTGCTCGGCGACGCCTTTGGCCTTGGCCAGTTCGGCGGTCAATTGCTTGATCTGCGCCTGCGCAGCCTTGGCCTCGTTCTGCGCCGCCAATTGCGCGGCGCTGGCCTGGGCCTGCTGGCTCTGCAGGGCCTGCAACTGCTGGGTGGTGCTGCGCAACTGGGTGCGCAAGCGCTCCTCCATGCCTTCGGCGTGCACGCCTTGTGCGATGAAAAAACTCAGCCCCAACAGAAAAACTCGTGCGTGCATGACCGTACTCCCGGCGCCTTAGAAGCGCGTGTTGATCTCAAGCTGCAAGACGTCGATGTCGAACGGCGCGCCGTACACCGCCTCGGTGCTCAGCCAGCGGCCAGTGGCGTAGACGTTCTTCGCCAGACCGTAATTGCCGCCGAGGAAGTAGCCCTTGGCGTTGGTGCCGCCGAGGTGGAACGAGGAATCGTTGAAGCCGTCAGGCAAGGCATCCGGCTGGATGTACTTGTAGCCGGCGAACAGGTTCCAGTCGCCCTGCTTCTTCAGGTCCAGCGCATTGCCGAGGGTGAACTGCACCATCCACGCATTGGCGCCGCTTTCGATGTCGCCGCTGCTGTTGAGGTTGTTGACAATCTGGCCCTCGGCGCGTTTGCGCATGTCGCCTTCGTCGTAACCGAGGTTGTGGATGTAGTTGCCCTGGCTGCGCAACTTGAAGTCTTGCGGCAGGTCGGCGTCCCACACCAGGTTGAGGTCGAGCAGGTTGAACTCCGACGCCAGGCCGACGAATTGCGGCTGCGGCGTGGTGGTCGGGTTGGCCGGGTTCGGCGTGATGTCGCGCAGCAGGAACACGCTGTTGCCCTTCTGCATGAACGCCGCACGGGTGCCATCGGTGTCGCAGCCCGGGGCGCCGGCCCACGGTTCGCAAGGACTGGAGCGTTGCCCTTGAATGTCGTCGAAACGGTAGTAGGCCAAAGCGCCTTTGAGGCGGTTGTTGCTGTTGATCGCCCACTTGGCGCCGATCTGCGCGCCGTACAGCCACTTGTTGTCGCTTTCTTCCTTGTCGAAACCGTTGCTGGTGGTGGTGTCGTTGGTGTAATCCACCGGGAACGCGCCAACGGTGCCGAACACGCCCCAGTCGCGGTTGAGCTTGTGGTCGAAGATCGCCGCCACACCGTCGAAGTTCAGGTCATTGGAATAGAGCATGTCGGTGGACATGAACGGGTTGGCGAAGCGCCCGCCGGTCAGGGTCAGCTCATCGGTGGGTTTCCAGTTCAGGTAACCCTGATCGAGCCAGATGTCCTTCTTGGCAAAACCGCCGCCGAGGGTCTGGGTGGTCGACACCGGGTTGTTGTCCGAACCGGTGCCGATACGGATGCCGGCGGTCCACTCCGGCGAGATCACCGCTTTCATGCCCAGACGCGCACGCAGGCGGAACAGGTTGCTGCGGTCTTCACGGGTGTTGAGCAGCGGCGGCAGGCTGGTGCTGCTGTTGGGGTTCACGTCGTACGGGCCGTTGTTGTTGAGCTTGGCGAAGTCGACGATTTCGTTGCTGTTGCTGCCCGAGTAGTAGCGCGATTCGTCGCGCAGGCGGATATCGCCATCGAAGCTGATACGCGAAGCCCAGTCCGGGAAGGTGTTGGGCGCCGCCCAGTTTTCCTGCTTGGCGGTGGCCATGACCTCGGCCTTGACCTGATCGCGGATCTGATCACGCACTGCGGCCGGCACGTATTGCACGCGCACATCGCCCGGTGCGGCGACCGGACCTGCCGCCACCGCAGTCGATGCCGCTGCCGCTGCCGCTGCCTGCCTGGCCTGGGCGGCTTCGTTCTGCGCCTGGGCGATCAGCGCGTCGGCCTTGTCCTGTTTCAAAATGCCCTGCTCGACCAGCAAGCGGATCAGATTGATCGTGGCGTTCTCCGAGGGCGCAGGCGCTGCCGCGGCCTGGCCGACCAGGGTCGCGATGACCATGCCGACCGCCAGGGACAATCGATTCACGTTGGAAATCATCTGCACACAACTCCTTTTGGCAAAGCTTGAATGCTTGGCAATGAATAAGTGGGTTAACCCGGACGCCGCCCTTGCAGGGACAGGCGCACAGGCAAAGTCATGGAGGCCGGTGGCCGTTCGCTCAGGTGCGGCGCGTTACGCAGCGCCGCCAGCACCTGGGTGTCGATCTCGGGATTGCCGCTGGACTTGACCAGCTCGACCCGGGTGATTTCGCCGACGCTGCTCAGCCACACATCGGCCTGCAGCGAGAATGCGAGGTTGCGCAGATCGGGGTTCTCGCGCAGCAAGCGCTGAAACGTGAACGCGAGAAACTGGCTGTAGGTGCCGGTGCCAAGGCGTCCGCCACCCGCCCCCGCCATGCCGCCCCCCTTGCCGGCGCCGATGTTGAAAGCGTCGTTGCCACTCTGCGCGTCGCCGTCCATTTGCATCGGGTTGGCCAGATCGTCCGCCGGTGATGGCGGCGCCTCTTCCTCCGGCTTGACCTCCTGCGGCTCGGGCGTTGGCTCAGGCTCGACGACCTTTTCTTCCACCGGGGTTTCCGGCTCCGGCGGTTTTTCCGGTGGTGGCGGCGGCGGTGGCGGCAACGGAATGATCGTCGGCACCTTCGGCGCTTCACGGCGCACGCCGCTCATGTCATTGGCCCACTGCCACAGGAACCACGCGGCGAGCGCGCCGAGCAGCAGCCCGGCGCCCCACTTCAGGTAACGCAATGGCGAACGCTTCACCGGCAGCGGCTCGATCGGGAGTTGTGCGGTCATCACTCAGCCCTGCGTCGGTTTGCCGGTCACCAGACCGACCTGAGACAGTTCGAGCCGGCGCAACAGATCCAGCACTTCGATGACCTTCTGGTACTGCACGGTCGCGTCGCCGCGCACGATCACCGGGAAGTCCGGGCTCTGCGCCTTCTCGATGCGCAGGCGTTCCTCCAGCTCGGCCAGGGTCACCGGGTAGGCGTCGAGGAACACCTGGCCGCCGTCGTTGACCGAAATCGCCTTGGTCTTGGCCTCCGACAGCGACACCGAGGCGCTGGCCTTGGGCAGGTTGATCTGGATCCCGGAGACCTGCGCGGTGGCGGTGAGGATGAACATCACCAGCACCACCATCAGCACGTCGACCAATGGGGTGATGTTGATGCTGTCCACCGCTGCATCTTCGTCATCGTCGTGGGAGGCATTTACGGACGCCATGGCAGTGTTCCTCAGGCCGGTACGGAGTGGTTGGCGTGATGACCGCGCTGATGCGACGCCTCACTGAACTGGCTCTCGCCGTGCATCTCCGCCAGACGCGTGATGAACTCGTCGACGAACACACGCATGTCGGCGCTGACTTCCTTGTTGCGGGTGATCAGGCGGTTGTAGCCAAACAGCGCCGGGATCGCGACGAACAGGCCCATGGCGGTGGCGAGCAATGCGGCGGCCATGCCCGGCGCGATGGCGTTGATGTTGACGTCGCCGGCCATGGCGGTGCCGAGGAACACCACCATGATCCCCAGCACGGTGCCGAGCAGGCCAATGTACGGGCCACCGGCGATGGCGTTGGACAGGGTCGAGAGTTTCGAGCTGAGCGCCTGGTTCTCGCGGGTGCGCACGCCGTCCATCGAGCAGCGGATGGCTTCGATGGTCGCTGCGGAAACCGAGGAGGTATCGGCGCCCTGCTCGCGGCGGGTGCGGATTTCCTTGACCGCCACCGAGTACAGACGCCACAGCGGCGAATGCTGCAGACGCTGAGCGAGTTGCGCGTCGTCAGCGAACATTTCCAGGCGGGTGCCGACCTTGGCGAATTGCTCGCGGAAATCCTCGTTGGCCTTGCTCACGCGGCTGAGGGTGCGGTTCTTGCGCAGCATGATGATCCACGACTGGAACATCATCAGCACCAGCACGGCGATGATCACCCAGGCGTCGACCGGCACCGCGTTGAGCAGGAAACCGAGGCTGCCGAAGCCAAAACCGGACTGTTCTTCATCGACGCCGTAGGCCACCAGTTTCGACTCGGCACCTTGGGAGGTCGCATCAGCCAGCAGCAACGGCGCCGGACGCGCGACTTTCGACAGGCGCAGTTCGTCGATGGCGCCCACGAATGGCTGGTACGGGCCTGCGGCCAGATCGCCGCCAATCGCCATCACCGAATTGAACGCCGGCATCGCTTGAGCGAGGGTCGCACTCTCACGACCATTGATGTACAGGCTGACTTTCGAACCTTCGGCGGTCAGCGCGACGTGCTGCCATTGGCCGGGATTCAGCGGCTGAGTGGCCACGGCGCGCTGGCCGTCGATCTCCACAAACGGCACACCCTGATTGACCCCGACCAGCAGACTGTTGGCGCCTTCACGGCGGGCAAGGATCAGTTGCTCGCCATTGGCCTGATCCAGACGCAGCCAGGCGCTGAAGGTGAACGCGCTGCCAGCGCTGTGCTGCAACGATGGACTGGCCGGCAGCAGCAACGGCTGACCGCTGAACTGCAAGGCGCGCCCGATCACACCGTCAATCGCCGCGCCAGTGGCGCTTTGTGCGGTGTTGCCGTAAGCGGTGGTGTCCTTGGCCGGGGTGCCGGTGGCGCCGTCGAAGTGATACAGCGCGGTGTAAGTCGGATCGAAGGTCAGCTGGCCGTTGCCGGTGGCCGGGGCCTTCTGGTTGCCGTAGTACATCCAGATGTCCTGACGCTGGCCGCCCTCGACATTCGGCACATCGACCCAGATCAGCGCCATGCCCATCAGCGCGTCGAAGCTTTCGATCTGGTGGTTGAGCACGGTCTTGTCATCGGCGGCGACAAAGCGCAAATCCGCGCCGTCTTCCTTGACGCCATCGAAGGTGAAGTTGCCGGTGTGCAGGCGCACCAGCAACGCGGTGCGGCCCAGCGCCTGATTGATCCCGGCGCCCTGCGGCGTGGTGTCGACGGCGATCTGTTTGCGGTAATGCCAGTCGTCCTGCCACCAGGCCTGAGCCGTGGCCGGGAGCACGAAGCCCAGGCAGATCAACAACGAAAGAATGAGGCGCTGCATGAACGTGCTCCTTTAGAAAGTGGCTTGAAGGTTGAAGTGCAGGCGCGATTCCTGCTTCGAGGTGTTCGGCCCTTCGAGTAGCGGGTAGCCCCAGTCGAGGCTGCCGGACAGCCATTTGCTGAGGCTGGCACGGGTGCCGAGGCCGACGCTGGCCAGGGCGTAACTGGCGTCCTGGTCCGGCAGTTCGTCGCGCAGGTACAGTTGCGCGCCTTCGGCAAAAGCGTAGAAGCGCCATTCCTGCATCCAGCTGCCGGCGTATTTCGCCAGCGACGGCGTGCGCAGTTCCTGACTGAGCAGCACGCCGTCATCACCCGTGCGCTCGGCCGCCAGATAGCCGCGCACCGAGGTCGCGCCGCCAGCGGAAAACTGTTCGTTGGAGACCAGTGGCCCCGACGCCAGCTGGAACGCGCCTTTGCTCGCGCTCTGCCAGTCGTTGTCGAAAGTCCAGGTGAAATTGCTGTCGCCCTTGAGCACGGCGAAACTCGGGTTGGCGCGGTAGCGTTTGTAGTCGAAGTCTTCGTCGGAACTGCCGTAACCAAAAATGCTGCGGGTGGCTGCGACCAGGCTCAGGCCGAGTCCAAGCTGACTTTTTTCGGTGTAGCGGAAGCCGTTGTAGGCGAAGGTGAACGGCGCGTATTTCAGCGGCACCTTGTCGCTCTCGCCGGACAGGGTCAGGCGTTCGTCGAAGTCCTTGAAGTCGATACCGGCCGACAGCGAGTTCGACCAACTGCCACTGGACGGCAGCGTGTAGATCGCCGACACCCCGTAGGAATGGCCCTTGCCCAGCACGTTGCTGCCGCCGATGGTGGCGACATTGCTGTCGGACTGATAACCGGAGAACTGCACACTCCAGCGCTCGGTCAATGGCGCGGTGTAGGAGCCCGACCAGACCTTGGCGTTGTCGGTGTCTTGCGGCGCGGTGAAGAATGTCAGGTTGATGCTGTGGCCGAGCTGCCACAGGTTGTTGTAGCCGAGGCTGGTCACGGCGCGGAGCTTTTCGGTGTCGGCGCTGTAGTCGTTGTTGAGGCCGATGCTGCCGGTCCAGGGGTTCTGGTCTTCGACCTGCAAATCGACGTCCATGGTGCCGGGGCGTTGACCTTCGCGCACCAGCGGCATGACCTGGCGGCCCGGGGTTTTATTGAGCTGCGCCAGTTCGCCCTGAACCTTGGCGAAGTCCGGCACCTCACCTTCTTTCAGGGCCGGGACGTTGTCGCGGATGTCCAGCGGCGAATAGTGTTTGGCACCGACCACGCGGACCCGGCCGACCTTGGTTTCGCTGACTTGCAGATAGACGATGCCATCCGCCACCGCTTGCTCCGGCAGTTCGACGAACACCGATTGGTAGCCGCGCTCCTGATAGGCCTTCTGCAAGGCATCGCGGGCGCCTTCGATGTCGCTCATGGCTTTCTGCGGGCCGAGAAACGGGTACACCGCTTCTTCGATGGCCCTGGCGTCGAGCACGGTGTTGCCGCGCACGAAGTATTCGTTGACGTCCACCAGACGTTGCGGCGCAGCGGCTTCGGCAGCCTCTTCGGCGAATGCCGGTTGCGCGCCGGCCGTCACCAGCAGCCAGCCCCACAGCGCCAGCCGTGACGTGAAAATCTGATCCACACTACCCCCTGAATTCGCGATGACCTGTTGGCGCTGTTGCACGCCTTGTGTGTTGCATCAATGGCTGGCGCGGCTAATTGCTGACGTGCGCGGCACCGCTGTGCTTGCCGAGCCAGGTATGCAACAGCGCGAAGTTCAAGGAGAACTCGGGCATTTGCAGCAAGGCACCGCAGAACACTTCGCCGATGATTTTCTGAATGAGCTGCACCGCACGCGGGTTGTTGAGGAGCGTGGCGATGTCGCGACTGAGGACGTTGAAGCTCCAGACTTTCTGGTTCAGGCCAAGACCGACGAACCAGCGGAACAGCAGGTTGTAATTGAGCTGTTCATACAGTTGCTGCTCGCTGGGCACCGAATACAGCAGTTGCAGGAGCAGGATGTGCATGACGGTTTGCGCGGGGATGAGCATGCCGGGCTCGGCATTGAGTTCGTGCAGCAGGTCTTGATGGGCATCGAGCAAGTCGTCGATCTGCGGGCGCAGCAATACCAGCGAATGGCCTGGCGGAATGTAGCTGGAGACCTCTTTCAAGGCACCCTGCCAGTCATCCTGCGACACGATCCAGACCCACGGCGCACCGTAGCGATACACCGAAACCGGCTTCTTGCGCGCCGCTTCGACGATCTTCGACAGGCGCTGATCGAGTTCCTGCATGCCCACTTTCGAGTAGCGTTCCATAGTCCCCATTGCCTCACTCCCGGCGTCCCGCCTCGGCTTGTGAAAAGCGCCCCGTTGGGCCCCTCAAGCGCGTTACATAGGCATGACCGGACTGGCTATGTGCTACCGAACTTTTGTCATAAAAGCTTCATTACAGAAATTGATCGGGATTTGACAGACAACATAAAACCCTGTGGGAGCGAGCCTGCTCGCGAATGCGGTGTGCCAGTCAAATAGATGCTGACTGACAGGACGCCTTCGCGAGCAAGCCCGCTCCCACAAGGGGATTTGGTGTTTTTGGGTCAGGTGTAGACCGGCCAAGTGTCGACAATCTTGCCGCCACGCACCGCCAGCAGATCACCGAATTGCAGGAGGACGGCCTCGGTCTGGGTGGGTCGCAGGAACACTTGATCCTCGACGGTCAGGCCCACGGCATTCGAACCGTTGACCATCTCCTGATTCGAACTGCGGCCGTACACACCGTTGCTTCGCAGCCCCGCCGGGGATTCGAACTCGGCCATCCAGTTGCCGCCGTAGATGAAAAAGGTCTGGCGCTGATTGGCGTCCCACCACAGAACAACTTCGACTTGTCATCCAGCGCCGGGATGTTCACCGCGCCCGTACTCTTCAGCATGGGTATAGCGATTTACTGCCCCAATTGCTTTACTCCGGTTGTCCCGCCTCGAATTCTGAAGAGCGCCCTGTTGCGCCGCTCAAGCGCGTTACTGGCGACGTACTACTGAACGTTTGCCACGAAAGTCTTATTAATGATTTAGAGGAAAACGAATAGACGCAAAAAAACATGAGATCGAACTATGTTCAGTCCCATGTTTTTTGGATGATGCAGAGAATCAATTCTCCAGTCTAAACTGGCCATTGGAGAGTCTGACTTCTTTAGGTCCTGCCGGATCACTGTCGGCATCGGCAGTCATTTCAATATTGAATGTTCCATTGATTGCCACCACCCCAGCATTGATGGTGGCCGTCAGGGAGCCAGACTTCACGGTATATTTAAACTTGTAATCATCACTCTTGGAGACATATTTAATCACGGGCAATTGTTCATTTTTGAAGGTTTCTGTTCCCACAAACTTCTTGATCCTCATAGATAACGAAGTGTGAGACTTGACACCAATAGACTGGCCTACAACCACTTCAAAAAAATTGCCGTCTTCCCTAAGAGCGAGCTCATTGGCTTGAAAACTTCCATGTGCGTTGGTTTCGAAACTGAATTTACCGGTAGTCGCCATTTGCATCACCTATTCGTCAAAAGATTTATGAAGAACGGCTAAAGGCAAAACTTATCCCTTCAACTACAACGCCGTGAGCAAATTATTGCGCGCACCGTAAGCGCACCGTCTACTGTAAAACCTGACAGTAGACAACCCCGGATATCGGTAGCACGCTTTGCGATTTAGTTTCAGGTGTAAACCGGCCAGGTGTCGACAATTTTGCCGCCACGCACCGCCAGCAGATCACCGAATTGCAGGAGGACGGCTTCAGTCTGGGTCGGACGCAGGAACACTTGATCTTCGATGGTCAAGCCAACGGCGTTGGAGCCGTTGACCATCTCCTGATTCGAGCTGCGTCCGTACACACCATTGCTCTGTAACCCCGGCGGCGATTCGAACTCGGCCATCCAGTTGCCGCCGTAGATGAAATAGGTCTGGCGCTGATTGGTGTCCCACCAGGAGAACAGCCGCGACTTGTCATCCAGCGCCGGAATGTTCACCGCCCCTGTACTCTTCAACACAGGCGTGGCGATGTAGGTCGCCGGCACGTGATCGACCAGCGACGGCAGGTCGTAGTGCGTCGGCTTGAGCATCGCCGTGCCCACCGAAACCTCGGTGCTCATCTGCTCGTTTTCATGGATGCGGTAACTCGGGCTGCCGGCGGTGTTCAGGCACAGGTTGTCATTCCACAACGTCGGATACTGCTGGCGGGTGAAATCCACGCAGCGCTGATAAATCACCATGACCTTGGCGAACAGTTCCTCGGGCGAACCGAGAATCCCCGGTACGCCCATGCCCACGAACGGGTCGTAACCCATGAACCCGGCGAACTGCAGATGCTGCGGATTGGCGCTGATCAGCGTGAGCATCTGCCCCAACACATTCACATCACTGACCCCGCCGCGATGCAGGCCGACATCCAGCTCGATGTTGATGCGCATCCGCGTGCCCAGCCCCTGCGCCAGCGCGAGGTATTGCTGCAGGCGCTCAGGCCCGTCGAGCAGCCATTGCAGTTGCCTGGAAGGATCGAACGAGCCTTTGTGGTTTTGATAAAACAGCTCGGCTGAACGCACCGGCAACGGCTTGCCGAGCAGAATGTCGGACTGCGGAAACGTGACCGCATCGTGATTGAGAAACGGCTGGTGAAACGACATGAGTTTTTGCGTCCCGGCCCGTTGCGCGATGTAGCTCAACAGCCCCGGCGACGGCAGGGACTTTTCCACCAGACGCAATTGCTTGCCGCCGCGTTTGACCGACTGCATCACCACGTCGATGTTGTGATCGAGGCGATCCAGATCGATCAACAGCACCGGGCGCATCGGGCCTTTGTCTTTCAGTTCATTATTCAGCGCGCGGAAATATTCACTGTACGGCGCACCTCGATCACCCGGTCGCAGCCAGGCGCCCACGCCCACCAGTAAAGCGCCGACACCCAATGTGCCGAGCATGAAATTGCGTCGATTGACCGCCATCAGCTCACCCCCAGAATTGACGACAGATGCGCATTGAGAAAGCGTCCGCTCGGATCCAGCGCCTGACGCACCTCGACAAACTCGCGCCAGCGCGGATACAGCGGCTGCAACGTGCGGGCATTGAGCGTATGCAACTTGCCCCAATGCGGGCGGCCGTTGTACTTCCAGAAAATCGGCTCGACCGCCGCGAAAAAGTTGTGGTGATCCATCTGATAGTGCTGGTGCACCGAGATCGAACAGCTGTCGCGACCCTCGAACATGCTCAGCGGAATATCGTCGGCTTTCACGTAGCGATACTCGATGGGAAACCAGGTGCGCAGGTCTTTGTCACGAATCAGTTTGAGGATCTCGCGCAGGCACGCCGGGCCGTGTTCGGCAGGCACCGAGTATTCCATTTCGTTGAAGCGCACGGTGCGCACGTTGGCGTAGATGTCGAACGAATCACCGACCCGATCATCGAAATTCGCCAGATGCCGGAGGCTGTTGAGCAGCGTGCTGCGCAGCTCAGGGAAATCGCTGCCATATTTGTCGATCTTCTCGATCAGGGTCACGAACTCGTTGCCGCCCTCCTCTTCGGGCGGGATTGGCGGGGTGGCCGGGTCGCTGGTTTCGTTGAGGGCGATAGACAAGGCGTAATCGGAATGGGTGACCACGAGCATTTCCCAGTGCTGATTTTCGCGGGTGTTTTTGTCGAGGTCTTCCAGCAACTCTTCGGTCCTGGCGATCCATTGACGCTCGCGCAGGCGATAGGCCGGGCGATTTTGCAGGCGGATTTTCGTCGCCACGCCCAGTGCGCCGAGGGACACCCGCGCAGCGTTGAACACCTCGGGATGGCGCTGGCTGTCACAGTCCAGCACCTCACCATTGGCCGTCACCAATTGCATGCCGCAGACGTGGGCGGAATAGGACTGAAAGGTTTTGCCGGTGCCGTGGGTCGAGGTGGAAATCGCCCCGGCGAGGGTCTGATAGTCGATGTCGGCCATGTTTTGCAGCGCCTGGCCGACGTCCTTCAGCGGCACGCCCATGCGCGACATCGGCGTGCCGGCAGCGAATTCGGCCTGCAGGGTTTTCGGGTCATGATCGAGCAGCCCGGTGAAGTAGCTCAGCGACAGCAGCGTGCCGTCGGTAGGCACCAGCGCACTGAACGAATGCGCCGAACCGACTGGGCGGATTTTGCCCTGGGCCTGGCGAATCGCAGCGCTCAGTTCATCGAGATTCTTCGGCGCCAACCGCGCCGCCGGCAGGCAACTCTGCCCGCCCGACCAGTTGCGCCAGGGAATCAGTCGCGGTGCGCGCATCAATTGCCCCAGCGCGGGATTGGCCGCCAGCGCACTGAATGCGCCGACGATGCTTGCCCGCTGCAACAACTGCCGGCGTGTCAGATCCATGCTCATGCGCGCACCCTTATTGTGGGAGGGGCTGGTCGGCCATGAAGCCGATCAGTTGCAGGAATTGTTCTTCCGAACACTCGACGCACTGGCCCATCGGCGGCATACCGTTGTAGCCGTTGATGGCGTGGTCGAGCAGCGTGTCGGCGCCCTGCTGGATACGCGGTTCCCAGGCTTTACGGTCACCGGTCAATGGTGCGTTGGCGGCCGGATTGGCGTGACACAGCTGGCAGCTGTTGGTGTAGATCTGTGCCAGTGCCGGGTCGGAGGGGGTGGCGTTGCTCGCAACACGATGGGTGGCTGGAGGTTTGGCGTCATCGCCGCAGCCAGGCAGCGCAATCGCCAGCGCCAGCAAAAAGGTCAATCGCAATGCCCGCATAACGATCCTCGCGTGGGATGCCGTTTATTGTTGTGAGCCCACCTTAAGGCAGCGGCGCCAGCGGGTTGAGGGCATTGCGGGACAGTGAGGGGAACTTCGGGGGCCAGCAGAAAATGTTCAAACCATACGATTCAACTGTGGGAGCGGGCTTGCTCGCGAATGCGGTGTGTCAGCCATAAGGATGTCAGTTGAAAGGACGCATTCGCGAGCAAGCCCGCTCCCACATTGGATTTCATAAACCAGTCAGAGCTCTGTTCCGCATCTCTGCGTGACATTCGCGTGACATTGGCGGGTTTAAATGTCGGCGCATTCAGGCGTATAACCTGTAAAGACTTTTTGATCTGTATACGGACATCAATACGGGGTAGCGACATGACCACAGCAAATATCCTTGGCAATCTGTACCCTTCTGTCAGCGACATCCCGGAAAAATACCGCCTCGACGGTCAGGTCGAGCAACGCGAATACCTCGTCGATGGCGAACTGCGGCGCTGGGACGGCCCGCTCGCACAAGTGCGTAGCCCGGTCTACATCCATGGCGAAAGCGGCGATGAACAAGTGATCCTCGGCAGCACGCCACTGCTCGACGCCGACACCGCCCTCACCGCCCTCGACGCCGCCGTGCGCGCCTACGATCGCGGTCAGGGCCAGTGGCCGACCATGCGCGTGGCCGAACGGATCCAGCACGTCGAAGCGTTCCTCGGGCGTATGCGCCAGCAGCGCGAAGCCGTGGTCAAGCTGCTGATGTGGGAGATCGGCAAGAACCTCAAGGACTCGGAAAAAGAGTTCGACCGCACCTGCGACTACATCGTCGACACCATCAACGCGCTGAAGGAACTCGACCGCCGCTCCAGCCGTTTCGAACTGGAGCAGGACACCCTCGGCCAGATCCGCCGCGTGCCGCTCGGCGTCGCACTGTGCATGGGCCCTTACAACTATCCGCTGAACGAAACCTTCACCACGCTGATTCCGGCGCTGATCATGGGCAACACCGTGGTGTTCAAACCGGCCAAGCTCGGCGTGCTGCTGATCCGCCCCCTGCTCGAGGCGTTCCGCGACAGTTTCCCGACTGGCGTGATCAACGTGATCTACGGCAGCGGCCGCGAGACGGTCAGCGCGCTGATGGCCAGCGGCAAGATCGACATCTTCGCCTTCATCGGCACCAACAAGGCCGCCAGCGACCTGAAGAAACTGCACCCGAAACCGCACCGTTTGCGCGCCGCGCTGGGTCTGGATGCGAAGAACCCCGGCATCGTCTTGCCGGAAGTCGATCTGGACAACGCAGTCAGCGAAGCGGTCACCGGTTCGCTGTCGTTCAACGGCCAGCGCTGCACCGCGCTGAAGATCCTGTTTGTGCACGAGGACGTGGTCGACGCCTTCATCGAAAAATTCAACGCCAAACTCGCCACGCTCAAGCCGGGCATGCCGTGGGACAGCGGCGTGGCACTGACGCCGCTGCCGGAGTCGGGCAAGGTCGACTACCTGCACGGTCTGGTAGCCGATGCGCAGAGCAAGGGTGCACAAGTGGTCAACCCGAACGGCGGCGAGAGTCGTGAGTCGTTCTTCTACCCAGCCGTGCTGTACCCGGTGACGCCGCAGATGCGCGTGTACAACGAAGAACAATTCGGCCCGGTGGTGCCAATCGTTCCGTATCGCCATCTCGATACCGTGATCGATTACGTGCTGGAATCGGACTTCGGCCAGCAACTGAGCCTGTTCGGCACCAACCCGGTGGCAATTGGCCGACTGGTCGACACTTTTGCCAACCAGGTCGGGCGGATCAACCTCAACGCCCAGTGCCAGCGCGGGCCGGACACCTACCCGTTCAACGGGCGCAAGAACTCCGCCGAGGGCACGCTTTCGGTACACGATGCGCTGCGGGTGTTTTCGATCCGCACACTGGTAGCGACCAAGTTCCAGGACAGCAACAAGGATCTGATCAGCGAAATCATTCGCGGCCGCGATTCGAGCTTCCTGACCACCGACTACATCTTCTGACGAGGACTTTGCACTGAGCACCTTCAGCACCCACCGACTGCCACCGCTGCTGCGGCGAATCCTGCGTCCGTTGCTGGACCCCTACCGCCGCTACCAGCACGCCCGAGTGATTCACGCGGTGCGGGTAGCACTGGGGCTGCTGGCGACCATTCTGCTGACCACCGGCATCAACCTGCCCCACGGCGAGTGGGCTTCGGTGACCATGCTGGTGGTGATCGGCGGTCTGCAACACCACGGCAACATCGGCAAGAAAGCCGCCGAGCGCGCCACCGGCACCCTGATCGGTGCCGGCGTCGGTCTGCTGCTGGTGGCCCAACAGGCATGGCTCGGCATGCCGTGGCTGACCTACTTTGCGATGGCCGTGGTCTGCGGATTCTTCTCCTATCACGCCATCGGCAAGGGCGGTTACACCGCCCTGCTTTCGGCAATTACCGTCTTCATCGTCGCCGGACATGGCGACAACCCGATCACCGACGGCTTGTGGCGCGGCGTCGACATCCTGATCGGCATCGCCCTGGCCCTGGCGTTCTCCTTCGCCCTGCCGCTGTACGCGGTGTATTCGTGGCGCTACAACCTGGCCGATGCCTTGCGCGACTGCGCCACGTTGTACGGACGAATCATCAGCGGCCAACCGGTCAGCGCCGATGAACATCTGAAGCTGATGGGCCGGGTGACCACGGTGATGGTGCAACTGCGCTCGCTGATGCCTTCAGTGTCCAAGGAAGTGAAGATTTCCATGACCGAACTGGACGCGATTCAGCGCAACCTGCGAATGTGCGTCAGTACTCTGGAAATTCTCGGCAACACCCGCCCCGATGCCAACGACCCTGAAGCCATGGCGCACCTGCAATCGGCGCTGCGGGCCGAGCACCGGGTGATCCGCGTGCAACTGATCGGCATGGCCCGGGCCTTGAAGTCCGGGGCGGCGCAACGCCTGGCGCGCCCGCTGGAGCTACCGGACGCCAGCCTCGACACACCGGTCTACAGCACGCTGGACGGTTACCGCTTGCTGACCCGACAACTGGCGGCGAACATCGGCGAGTTGCGTCAGCGTCTGGCAATGACCGCGCCGCGCTGGAACATCTGAGTCAGCGGAAAAATCCATGTAACAAAGCAGACATCATCATTACAATGCGCCGCAAAATGGATGTGACATGGACGCATAAATGCAATTCAGGAAAAGTATCAACGCCCTCAGGGCACTGGCTGTGCTCGCGGTCGTGCTGTTTCATTTCAAGGTGCCAGGGTTTGAGGGCGGATTCGTCGGGGTAGACGTGTTCTTCGTCATTTCCGGGTTCCTGATGACCGGCATCATCTTCAATGGCGTGCAACAACAGAACTTTTCCCTCCTCGGTTTCTACGCCTCCCGCGCCCGACGCATCATTCCTGCCTTGCTGACCCTGTGCGTCGCGTTGCTGGTCTTTGGCTACGTCTATCTGCCGCTGGACGATTTGCGCGAAACCATCCGCACGATCAAGAGCAGCCTGCTGTTCAGTTCGAACTTCAGCTTCGCCCAAAGCGGTAATTACTTCGCTGCGCCGCTGCATGAAAACTGGTTGCTGCACACCTGGTCGCTGTCGGTCGAGTGGCAGTTCTACATGCTCTATCCCGTGTTGATCATGGGATTGCACAGATTCTTCGGTACCGGCAAGACCCGCTTGGCCCTGGTCGCCCTGGCACTGATCTCACTCGCGGCATCCGTCGTTGTGACACGCCTCAACCCGGCGTTTGCGTTCTACATGCTGCCCACCCGCGCGTGGGAAATGATCGCTGGCGGGCTGGTCTTTCTGTTTCCCCTGCGGCTCAGCCAGCGCGGCGGCGCGATTTGTGAAGGACTCGGACTGTTGGCGATTGGCATCAGCGTGCTGTTTTTTTCTGAAGCTGATGTGTGGCCGGGCTACCTTGCACTGGTGCCGGTACTGGGGACGATGCTGGTGATTCACGGCAACACCCGGTCCGCGTTCAGCAGCCATCCTGCGCTGCAATTTGTCGGGAGCATTTCCTACTCGGTGTACCTGTGGCATTGGCCGCTGGTGGTGCTGCTGTACCTGTGCGGACTGTTGAACAGTTGGCCGCACGTGATCGGCGCAATGATCGCGTCGTTCGCAATGGGCGCCCTGTCCTACTACCTGGTTGAATCCAAGGTGAAGAAAGGTACGACCGCCACACGAACGGTGATCAAGTTCGCGTCGCTGACAGTGGGCGTGGTTGCCGTGTCGGCGGTGACGTCTTCGCTGGTCAAGGACCACCCCGACTGGCGCCCGGCGCTGGTCGAGCTCGGCCAGCCGGAATACACCAGCAAGCTGTATCCGCAGGAGTGCTACCCGAACGAATTCGGGGCGGCGGATTGCAAACTGGGTACCGGCGAGGTTTCGGTGATTCTGTATGGCGACAGTCACGCGCAATCGACCGCTGCGGCGGTGCAGATGAATAACCCTCAAGCGGCGCTGTCTTGGGCACGGGGCGGTTGCCCGACCCTGGGGTACTTCGCCATGCACGACAAGACCGTCGAAAGCCAGTGCCGGGGCTTCAATCGGGAAAAGCTGCAACAACTGAAAACTGAATATTCCGGAATCCCGGTGGTGCTGTTCAGCCGCGCGGCGCTGTACGCGGACTCGGGTCGGGAAAACAGCTACCGGATTTCCTTTCCCGAGCGGCAGGCCTCGTTTGCCGACGCGTATACCGAAGAGTACGTCAGCACGGTGTGTTCGATCGCTGAAAACCATCCGGTGTATATCGTCAAACCGATCCCGGAAATGCCCTTCAGCGTCTACAAGGGCCTGAATCTGAACCAGCGATTGTTCCGGCAAACCACGGATATTTCCCTGCCATTACAGACATATGAGAAGCGCAACCGCATCGCCATCGCGACGATCGAAGCCGCCGCCAGCCGCTGCAACGCGACGGTGATCGACCCGACGCCGTACCTGTGCCCCAACGGCAACTGCATGGGGTCCAGGGACGGCGTGCCGTTGTACTTCGATGACAACCATCTGGTGGATGCCGGCAATCAGCAGCTAAAAGGCCTGTTCAAGGATCTGATCAAACCGATTTGAGCTGACGCCGGGTTTTCAGGCCCCAGCCCTGTTGCATGCCGGCGGCGGCCAGCAGAATTGCCGCCACACCGAGCCATTGCAGGGTTTCCAGGCGATGGCCGAAGGCGAACCAGTCGACGAAAATCGCCGCAATCGGGTAGATGAAGGACAGCGCGCCGGTCAGTGCCGTTGGCAGTTTCTGGATCGCACCGTACAGCAGCACATACATCAGGCCCGTGTGGACAACGCCCAGCGTCACCAGACTGGCCCATGCTCCGCTGGTTTGCGGCAGGCCGTTGAAGTGCGCGAACGGCGCGAGCAGCAGCACCCCGGTGCAGACCTGGATCAGGGCGATCAGATGCGGCGGCGTGCCGGTCAAACGCTTGATGATCAGCGCCGCTATCGCGTAGAGCAACGCCGCGCCCAATGCCAGCGCAATCCCCAGCAGATACTCGCCACCGCCCTCACCCTGCCCGCCATGGGCGCTGACGATCGCCAACATGCCGAGAAAGGAAATCGCCAGCCAGAACAGTTTCTGCAGGGTGATTTTCTCGCCGAGAAACAACGCCGCCAAGCCGACCAGCATGAACGGCTGCACGTTGTATACCGCCGTCCCGATGGCAATCGAGGCCCGGGAATACGAGCCAAACAACAACACCCAGTTGCCGACAATCGCCACACCGCTGAGTACCGCGAGGAGGAACGTGGTGCGGGTCAGAATACCCGGGCGCAAGAAGCCGAACGCCGCACAAATCAACAGCAAGGTGCCGGCGCCGAACACGCAACGCCAAAACACCACGTCCAGCACCGGCTGCCCGGATACCAGCACGAGCCAGCCGATGGTTCCGGAAATCAGCATCGCGGCGGTCATCTCGAACGAGCCGCGACGGGTTGTTGTGTCCATCATTAATCTCCCTTGGCGTTTGACGAAAGCGTGGCAAAAGTATGCCAAGCCGACCGCGCACGCCTCCAGCGTAAAAAGCAGGCTAAACTGGATTTCTGCCTTCTTTATCGCGGGTGGTTTCCTTCAAATGCCTAATCCCGGAGTTGCCCCATGACCGACGATATCGACCAGATCCTCATCAGCGCCCTGATGGAAGACTCGCGCCGCTCGCTCAAGGCGTTGGCGCAGATCAGCGGCCTGTCGTCGCCCAGCGTGGCCGAGCGGTTACGCCGGCTGGAAGAGCGTGGCGTGCTCAAGGGCTATACGGTCGAAATCGATCCCAAATGCTTCGGTTATCAACTGCAGGCGATCGTCCGGGTGCGACCGCTGCCGGGGCAATTGCAGGAAGTGGAACGGCAGATCCTGTCGATCCCGGAGTTCACCGAGTGCGACAAGGTCACCGGCGAAGATTGTTTTATCGCGCGCCTGCACGTGCGCTCGATGGAGCAACTGGACACCCTGCTCGACCGGCTCAATACACTGGCTGAAACCAACACCGCGATCGTCAAGAAAACCCCGGTCAAACGTCGATTGCCGCCGATGGCATGAGTGCGTTTTGCGCGTATTCGGCGTAGATTGAGGTTTTTCCGACGAAGGATTGGCGGCGATGAATATTCAGGCAGTGATGCTGATGGCATTGGTGCTCAGCGGGTGCGGCACGGTGCAGACCGTTGTGAGCAGTGACCAGAAGACCGCTGAGCGTCTCAGGAACGAGAAAACCTACTGCGGTGCGGTACCGCGGATCTACAGCGGCGTGACCTACGACTTCTGCCTGATGCATGCCGAACTGAAGGATGGCGTTGATGCGTTCGACTACAAGAACGCCAACCCCGGCGTGCTGATCGATGCCGCCGCATCCGGCGTACTCGACACTCTGTTGTTGCCCTACACCCTCTACAAGCAGCAGGCGGACGGCAGCATTGTGATCAACTGATCGCGCTTGTATTTTCGCAGACAACAAAAAACCCGCCGAAGCGGGTTTTTCGTTATTTCACAACAGCGATCAGTCGTCGCGGCTCATGATGCCGAAGATCTGCAACAAGCTGATGAACAGGTTGTAGATCGATACATACAGGCTGATGGTCGCCATGATGTAGTTGCGCTCGCCACCGTGGATGATCGCGCTGGTCTGGAACAGAATGCAGACCGACGAGAACAGCACGAAACCGGCGCTGATCGCCAGTTGCAAACCGCTGATCTGGAAGAACATGCCCGCCAGCGTTGCACCCAGCAACACGAAGAAACCGGCGGTGATGAAACCACCGAGGAAGCTCATGTCCTTGCGGGTGATCAGCACGTAGGCCGACAGACCACCAAACACCAGCGCAGTCATCGCAAATGCCGAGCTGACCACTTCAGCGCCGCCCTGCATGCCCAGGTAACGGTTAAGGATCGGGCCAAGCAGGAAACCCATGAAACCGGTCAGTGCAAATGCAGACACCAGGCCCCACGCGGAATCACGGAGTTTGTTGGTAAGGAAGAACAGCCCGTAAAAGCCAATCAGCACCACGAAAATATTCGGGTAGCCGACGCGCATCTGCTGAGCCACGAAAGCCATCACACCGCTGAATGCGAGGGTGAGCGCCAGTAAGCCGTAAGTGTTGCGCAGGACGCGGCTAACCTCTAGCTGCTCAGCCTGCACGCTGTTGTGAACTGCGTAATCCTGTTCGCGCATGGCGACACTCCTGTTGGTTTGAAACGTTCAGTCGCAAAGATCATAACAGACGCTCTGTAACAAGCCATGCACAGAGTTTGACAGTGTGTTTCATTCAGGTATTATGGCGCCCGCAACGCAACGGAGGTGTGGCCGAGTGGTTTAAGGCAACGGTCTTGAAAACCGTCGACTGTAACAGGTCCATGAGTTCGAATCCCATCGCCTCCGCCATATTTGATACGACAAAGCCCTGATTATTCAGGGCTTTGTCGTATCTGGCGTTTATGAAAACTTCTGCCTTTCGGTATGTGTTCCATAACTTTTGTGGACGCGTTCCATAACTCGAGCGATTTTTCCCCTCTCCGGCGCCGTGCCAATCGTTAAAACACTCTTCATGTAACACGGTGCTGCGCTCATTCCTTGGCCGCCAAGGAAACCAAAATGCCCAACTCCGACCTGCTCCCTTCCCTGCTCTTCAAGATCAACGAAAACCAACTCGCCCTCGAAGCCGCCATCATGGAGCTGTCCAACTGGGTCGAGCAGCGCGGATCGGCAGATGTCGCCGAGAACGTGCGCGGCGCACTCTGGACGATCGACTAGAACGAGGAGTTCATCAAGATGACCTTGGCCGTTTTGATGGCGCCCGAGTGAGCGCTATCGGCCCAGAGTGTGTAAAAACGTACCTTGAGGTGCATCACATCCAGCTAGCAATCTGAGCCAACCGCCGGAACGCTCTGACGAACATAATAATTGTCGAATTCACTGCTTTCGACAAATTGAAAGCCATGGCGGATATAAAAGCGATTCGAAGCGCTTTCTTTGAGAGCTCCAACTTTAATAGGGAGCGCAGCCTCATCCGCCACTTTGAAAATCTGAGTGAGAACAACAGAGCCTATACCTGATCCTTGCGCGCTCGGTCTCACATACAAATGATCGAGCAAGAGTTCATTGTGGTGATGCTTGACCACTACAAAACCAACCTTCTCTCCAGATACCTCGATGTAGTGTGTGTTGCGAGCTTCAAAACCGCTAAGAAATCGCTCGCGCGCGCGCACCGGATCAAATCGCCCAACACGCTCCAGACTTTCGCGCATGGCCTCAATTCGAATGGCTACAAGATTGTCCAAGTCGCTTTGTTGAGCTAGGACCAAAACGACTGGGGAATTTTGATTGGGTGTGATGGGCATATTTTGCGCTCTATTTACCATCCTGGAAGGCCAGTATAGAGAGCCTGATCTGTGGGGCCCAGTTTGGCTTCACCGTTGAGTTAAGACTGAGTGGCACCTATTTTTCTAAATGTCGCAACAGGCTGCTTTTGGCCGATCTCTACAGTAACTCCCTCCCCCTTCAAAGTCAGCCGCTATAGCGGCAAGGACGAAGTCATGTCTGAACAAAAGCCAATAATCATGTACGACGCTCCGGAAGCGGCCGCCTCAAAACGGTAACCGGCTGGGTTTCCGCTGACGGTCGCTTTTCGGCGCCGACGAAAACCTTGCCCGCTACTGCGGAGCCACCCACCGCCGCTGCGAAGCGAACCCGGATCACGATATCTACGAAGTGAACGGCTACTGCAAAGCGTGCCACCACGCTCGGCGCCAAGCAAAATTCGCGGCGATGCCAGTAAAAGAATGGGCCGGCGAACCTCTGGTCATCTTCGATAGTGATCGGTACATCTTCGATTAAGACGATCTGCGCGACTACCTAGTCGACAGCGATATCGATCTGGCCGACCTGCAGCTCTGCATCTGCGAACCAAACTACCCCAGTCAAATCGAACCGGCGAACCACTTCTGCGACGACTTGCCAAAGGACAGCGAGATCCGCGACGACCAGTTGCTCGCGGCGTTCAATCTGCTGAACGAGATAATCCGCCAGTCCGAGCCCTTGTCGTGGTCGGAAGGCAAGTACGCCGCGCAGCTCCCGCAATCGCTCATTGATGAAATTGCGGCTGCTCGGGTGACGCCATGATCGCCACCCTCTGGTTCGCCTACGTCTTTATCTACAAGGGGCCGAGACCATGGCTGTAAAGTCCAGCCAACGCGAAGCCTCCGTCACTTTCTTGGAAATAGCCATCTCAGAGCGACCGAAAGAGCCGCTGCCATGAAGGAGCCAGCAATGTTCAAAGATGAGTGAATCACACTGAGAAATTCACCGAAGGTCGCCGTCTCCGGATCAGCTTTCATGAGAAACAATATAATGAAGCCGAGATAACAGCCTAGAGCACACCCTAAAAATGCCTTCATTTCAGAGCGGGCAAAAGCTATGAAGCGTTGAGTTAACAAAGCACCGCTGTGGGCAGCGCTTCTTAGCGACTCGTTGAAATTCATAGACTGGTTCCTTCCATTGACTGTTGGCTGAACAATAGTAAATCAACGTAAACCAAACCCCAATCTCCCTACATGCCTGAGGCTGTCTTCAAAAGGCAGCTTTCGGCAGAAGCAGTCATTGAATAGATGGATTTAAATCAAGGCGGAATACTTTATGCGGCCGAAGGCTGGCATCAAGAGTTAGATCCGGGTAAAGAAATCTGATTTAGGATCACGATCAAACTCAAGACGCGTGGCTGTTTGGGCTTAGAGAAGATTGCCAGGATTTGACTCGTCGCTACGTTTTGGCGGCATCCATCGCGGCGTATCCGTCCGGTGATCACCGGGCGATGCAACAGATTGGTCAAATCGTTCAACGAGTGCTGCGATCAACGTCTGATGGCCGTTGGAAGGCGTGCAAGCCCTAGCAATATCGCCAGCAAGGCACAGATCAACAGCGTCAGCCCAAAAGCCTGGCACCAGGCTGCCAAGGTCAAGCCGGCGCCGATCACCAAGTAATACAACAAACCGAACAGCGCCCCTGCCGTGCCGAGGCAATCGCGATAAGCAGCCAATGCCGCCCCCAGCACATTCGGAATCGCCATACCGAAAGCCATCACCACCAACAACATCGGCAGAATGAACAGCCAGCTTTCCTGCAGCATCATTACCAGAACGCTGCCTGACAACGCCACGCCTCCGGCGACCAGGACCAATTGCTCACTGTTCACTCCCCGCTTGAGCAATCCTTTGTTCAACCACGCTCCCAACCCTGACCCCAGCGCCAATAGCACACCACTATAGCCAAACTGTTCACCGGACAAACCCAGTCGCTCGAAGATGAACGGTCCCAGGCTGTAGTAACTTGACATCGCAATGTTGAATACCGCCACCAACCCGACCGAGCGCCATATGGCCCAATCCTTGAGCATTAAGCTTAAGGTGCCGAACAAAGGCGCAGTCGGGAGTGAAGCCGGGCGAGTTTCAGGCAATGCCCAGAGGCACCAGGCCCACAACACCAGCGCCAGCAACAGCAGGCAAGTGAGCATGCCGCGATAGCCGAAAAAGTGAACCAGGCTAGCCCCGGTAAACAATCCGATTGCAGGACTGGCTGCCAGAGCAATGCCCATTAGCGAAAACACTTGAGCCAGTTCAACGCCACTGAATCGATCACGCAGGACAGTTTGCGTCACCACCGACCCCACTGCTGCACCGAAAGCGGCCAGTGACTGGGCAATCAACAACCCGCCAAAGGAGCTGACGCTCAAGGCCAGACAGGAGGCCCCACCGTATAGGGCCAGCCCGGACAGCATGATCGGACGCCGTCCGAATCGGTCGCACAGCCGCCCCCACACCACCACACCCAAAGCGAAGGCCAGAAAATACACGGAGAGAATTTGCCCTGCCGCTTGGGGACTTACTGCAAACGCCTGCACGATATCCGAGAGCGCGGGACTATAGAGCGCTTGGGCAAGCTGAGGAAACATCAACAGCACCACCGCCAGCACCAGCAGATTTTTCAGATTCATTGAAAGGGACTTCCCAGGGAAACAGGGAAGGATTTTAAAGAGACGTCAACGGCGTATTATCTAAACTACGACAACTTATCAATCAAATCGGACAATTTATGGCTTGGCTACCTGCCAATGCGCCTTTCGATCCTGACAAGTTCAAAGCCCCGGTAATCGGTATCGGAGCGCTTCTTGGCAATCATGATTCGGGGGTTCACCAACACCAACGTGGCCAGCTACTGTTCACTCAACAGGGCTGCACTCGTATCACCCTGGTCAATCAGTTGTGCCTGTTGCCACCGACCCGAGCGGCCTGGATTCCCAGTGGTGTAGCGCACCGTGCTGTGATGCAACAGACCGTCGACTACCGGTCGGTGTACGTTAGCCAGGCGTTGGCTGCGCAGTTGCCCGAGAAAGTTCGAGTAATCGAAGTCAGTGCCCTGCTGAGGGCCGTATTGGAGGCGATGTGTTTGGCCCCTTTCGAGACCGAGTGGGAACACGGCAAATATGCTCATTTGCTTGGGCTGTGCCTGGTCGAAATCAACGAAGCCACCGAGCAACCGACACTGCTGCCACTCCCCCGAGACAAACGACTGACGCCGTTGCTGAAGAACCTTGAGCAACTACCACCCGAGTTACAGGTACTACAGCGGCAGGTAGGTGCCAGTAGCAAGACCATCAGTCGAATCTTCCTGCGAGAAACCGGCATGGGTTATCAGCAATGGCGTCAGCAATGGCGACTGATGCGCGCTATCGAATTGCTCGCCACTGATCACAGCATCGCCTTCTGCGCCTATGAGTTGGATTTCGCCAGCGAAAGTGCGTTGATCGCCTTCTTCAAGGGCATGACCGGCACCACGCCACGGGGTTATTTCAAGGAAAGCCTTTAACTTGAGGGGGCATTTTCGAAATATCTCTCGTCGGGCAATTTACCGGGATCAATCAGTTGCAACCCTGGAGGCCTTTGCTCCCGTAAAATCGGCAGCCAAGCGCTCAAAATCGGCTCTTCAGGGATTGCCCTGAAAATGTATGTGGCATAGGTAAGCACTGCCCCCTAAGTATTGAATAGCTAGACAAACATCACTCACCGTACTATCGGTGTTTTCCAGCCAAAGTGCTTCATCGTAGTATTTGGCTCGAGACTTCTTCTCATAAGGTGACGTCCATGAAAGCTAATGAACTTCTTCCAGACCACGCCGACTCACGCGAAATTAACGGGGTGGTTGTGCGCAAGGGAACGGTTGGTGCATTTTTGATCAACGCGAAAGTCTGGCTTGATTCCTCCTCGGATTCGACGCAGCACCAACAGGCGGAACGCGACATGGTCGAGTCGCTGCCTGCCCTGCGGGCGCTTGGTTTTCTTGACGTATTTGCAGCCCGCGATCCGGCGTTGCAAAAGCTGATCGATTCCGTTTGACCGCACAGTTCAAGATTCCGGTTTGTTTGCCCTCTAGTAAGCGGTTCAGCACGTTGACATCGCGAACGTAATAAACCCCGTGGTCAGCGTGGTGAAAATCAATCCGAAAAAGAACAAGCCGTCGGCGATTCTTTCCAATAGGTGGTTGCGCTTGGTTCCTCGAGTGCGTAACGCCCAATAGGCGATCAGGCAAGTCATCAGGTAAATGATCGCATTGATCGCCAACATGCTCTGCCCCATCACATCTTCCTGGCGAGTATTGATGACCACCCGCAGGATTCCGACCACCGTCAGGCACACCCCGACCATCGCGCCGGACGAGTTGAAGATGTGGATGCAAATATCGTCATCAAGTTTGGTGCGCCGTTCACTCATTGTGTCAACTCATCTATTGCGAAAAAAAATTGCCCGCATTGATACTGTTCTTGATCATTTTTTCAGCCCCTTATCGATTCGACTGGTCGGGACTCCACCGTCAAAATGCGGTGGAGTCCGACTCGCTCATCAGAAAAAGTGAGTGAACCGAATGGCGCCTTCACCCATGCGGTAACCATCCCCGGACTGCCCGGTGTAGTCGAGCCGTACTTCGGAATGCGCGCTGACCTTGAGATCGACACCCGCGTTGTACTGATTCAGTTGGTGAGGCGTGGCCATTTCGCTGTTGAACGACTGCACACTTTCGCCGGAGCCGATCAGGCGCATATCCGTGTTCCAGTTATCGCCGCTGTAGAACGCCTTGCCCACGGCCACCGAAGGTTTCACTTCAGCACCGTTGCTAAAGCGCAGGTGTTCACCGATTTCCACCATCGGTGATGCCGAGAAGATCGTACCGTTGCCAGCGTTCACTCGCAGGCCGAGCACTCCGGCATCGGACTCCTGGAAGCCATCGGTATGGATATTGATCGCATGCACATCGACGTAGGGTTTCACATACCAGCTGCCTCCATCGACCAGATAAGAAGTGCGCGAATGCAGGCCAATGTTGTAGGCATCGAACGAGCCCTTGGCGTCGAGGTTCTGATTACCGACTTGCAAGTGCCGTGTTGACTGGTACTTGCCTTGCGCCGCATCGAGAGCACCACTGAAAGTCCACTGGCCGATCTCGCGTTTGACCACTGCGCCGAGGCTTACCCCATTGTCGGTGACACTGCCGACGCCGCTGGAGGCCGACTCACTGCCGTCGTTATAGGCCATCGATCCGCCGACCCACCAGCCGTCCGCAAGCTCGTGCTGACCGCCCACTTGCACCACATGCTCGTTGACGCGATAGGAGTCGTCGCTGCCGTTGACATGGGTGTTCTGATCATCGGCCCGGGTCCAGACACAGTCGTGTTCATGCTTGTCCGAGTTGAAGTCGCGCTCATCAGGGCACGTGTTCATCCGATCAACGAACGACTCACTGGCGGTCAACCGTGCAACGCCAACCATTTGTAGCGATTCGGCACTCAGGCCGGACAGCGCCGCACTGTATTGTTGCGGGTTTTTCACCTGGTCCAGTGCGCTGTAGAGCGGTGCCAGCGCCGTCACGCCACTGTCGAAGTTGGCCTGCAAATGGTTCGCCAGTTGCTGCGCGTTGCGGCTCAGGCCAGCTGAGTGGGCGGCGCTTGAGAACTGCGCATCGGGTGTTACCGAAAGCGTGTTGTCGGCCAGTTGCGACTTATAGCTATACAGATAGTTGGAGTCATCCTGGACAGCCAGATTATCTACAGTCAGTCCTTTGGTCGCGGAGATGACTTGTTGGGTTGATGAAGCCATGGTCACGGGTGCGACTTTCAGCGTGCCGCTCAGATTCGCTGTCCCTTCGACGACCAGTGTCGACGCCTGTCCGCCAGCGAAATCAATGTGGCTGAGCAATGTTCCGGTGCTGGCAAGATTGCCTTTGATCATCGTGTCGGGGGTAAAAATGTTGCCGGCCTGCAGACCGCTGCCAACCACCAATGTGCCCGGGTTCACAATCGAACCGATGTAACTGACGCCCCCCAGTACGGGAGCCCAAGTACCATCGTTCGCCAGCGCCCCGCTTCCCAGATTCAGCGAGCCATTGAGTGTGCCACCTGCGCTATTGTTTACGTTGACCTCATTACGCTGTGCAACCACCGCATAGGAATCACTGCCAATCTGCCCGCTGTTGGTCACCGTGTTGCTGGTCGCATTGCTGTTGATGACAATGGCATTGGAGTGACTACTGTTAACCGTACCGCTCACATCTACATTTACCGGGTTAGCCGATGGCGCAGAGCTGTCGGCGTTGACGAAAATAGCCGGAGAGTTGATCCCAGTAGTCGTCACCGCCCCCTCGACCTTCACTGTGACAGGCCCGGAAGTGCCCAGCCCTCCGGCGGTGCCCATATAGAGCACGCCATCGCTGGCGACCAGGCCGCCGCCGCCGCCAACACTTTGAGCAAAAATGCCGGTCGCGTTGCTGCCGGTTGTCGCAACGCTGCTGTTGGCCTTTACGTCGACCTGCACCGCACCGCCATCGCCCGTGCTACCCAGATTGAACAGACTGCGATTTTGCGGTGTGAAGGCGCCGACCGCACTACCCGTAGTCGAGAGATCGCCTGCCAGCAATCCACTACCCCCAACGCTCTGGGCAATGACGCCAAAGGCTCCGGCACCACTGGTGAAAACATCGCCCAGCACATTGACGCTGCTGGATTGCCCGTTGCCGGACAGTCCATTGGCGACGGTGAAATAGTCTTTTCCGCCCGTGGCTGCGGCACGTACCCAGCCGCCACCACCTCCGATGCTTTGCGCGACGATGCCATGCGCATCAAGGCCACTGGTCTGGACATTCTGCGCCATGACCAGCACCGGGCCTCCGTCGCCGCAAGTCGCTACGGTGCCACCGCAAGCCTCTACCGCCGATTTTCCGGCCATCTGGAAGCCGCTCATCTGCAAACCACCGGTGCTGACGGCGCCCCCGGTTTGCGGGTTGGTTCCAGTGTCATTCAGGGTCACCAAACCGCCGCCACCGCCAATGCTCATGGCGGCGATCCCAGCGGCGTAACTGCCGGTAGTGGAGACGAATGTCGCCGGACCTCCCGTCAGGGAGGGCATGCTGTAAACGGCCACGGCCTGGCCATTACCCGTGGCACCGGCATTACCGCCCAACTCGACGTTGAGTGTCTGCACCTGATTGGTCGCCCCCGGAATGCTGGTGGTGGTAAAGCCGCCCGTGCCGCCGCCACCGCCGATGCTTGCCGCGAAAATACCCAGCGAAGCACTACCCTCGGTCTGTATGTTGCCTTGGTTGATGACACTGACTTCGCCACCGCTGCCGGCGCTGCCCCCCTGTCCACCCACAGCGATGGTGGCGTTAAGTTTGCTCAGATCAGTGCTGGAGTTATTCGAAGCGGCCACCATCCCGCCGCTGCCGCCACCGCCACCGATACTCATGGCGTCGATGCCGTCGGACATCGGGCCCAACGTGTGGATCGCACCTGTCGCGGCGTTGGTGACGTTGACTTCTTTGCCGTCGCCACCCGCGCCACCCTTGCCGGCGAAACCGCCGCCGATATTGAGCGTGACGCTCAAATCGCCACCGCCGTCGCCACTGGCCGGCGGCTTGGCGCCGTTGGTACTGTTGTCCTTGTAGTAACCCTTGATCAGGTCGACTACGTTCTGCACACCTTTGTCGAACAACCCACTGGCACTGGGTACAAAGCCCATCGTGTTGTTGCTGTAAGTGGTGACGACGCTTGGCAGTGAGTTCTGCAAATACTTGAAGAGTTGAGTCTGAGGATCATCGCCACCGCCCGTGGAGGCATTACCGCCCGAACCGCCACCACCGCCGACACTTTGTGCATAGATAGCCGCCGCGTCACCGCCGCCAGTGACGATGGTCCCGGCATTATTCACAGTGACCGTGCCGCCGTTATTGCCGCTGCCGCCATTGCCGCCGACCGCGACCCTGGCGTTGAGCGTGCCGGAACTGCCGTTGGCCACTCCGCCGCTGCCGTTGCCGCCACCACCGCCAATGCTTTGCGCAAAGATGCCGCGGGATCCGTCGGCCATGGTGATGATCGCGCCCGTCTGGGCGTTACTGACATTGACGTTGCCGCCAGTATCGCCTGTGCCTCCGCCGCCACCGATGCCCAGTTCCAGTTCGCCGGCCTTCTTGCTGTCATTGTCGGCGTACTGCGAGGTGTCGCTGCTGCCTACGCCACCGTTACCGCCACCACCGCCGATGCTTTGCGCAATGATCGCATCACTGTCGCGGGCCATGGTCCAGATCAGGCCGTTATTGTTGGCCGTCGCCGTACCGCCGCTGCCACCACCGGCACCATCGCCGCCGATGGCCAGATTGATGTTGAGCGTCGATCCCTTGGTGCTCAGTTGGGTTGAATGGGAGTCGCCACCGTTGCCGCCACCTCCGCCAATACTTTGCACCTGCAGGCCATGGGAACCGGCACCGTTGGTGACGATCGAGAAGTCATTGGTACCGGTGACATTTCCGCCATCACCACCCGCGCCGCCCTTGCCACCCACGGAAAGGTTGAAGTCCAGCGAGGGAGCTTCCGAGCTGTTGATCAACTGATAGGCCGCCGCCTTGCTGGCGCCGCCATTGCCGCCACCGCCCCCCACGCTCAACACTTGCAAGCCAAAGGCATCGCTGCCCTGAGTCAGGATCTGGCCATCATTGAGCGCCAATACGTCACCAGCATTGCCGCCCTTGCTGCCATCGCCGCCCACGGCCAGAGTCACATCCACCTGCGCCCCGGCCTCGAGTGAGCTGGCGGAGCCACCATTACCACCGCCACCGCCTACGGCCATGGCCTGCATACCAATGGAGTGCGCGCCCGAGGTCTGAATCACGCCGTTGTTGGCGGCAGACACTTGCAGCGTCCCACGCTGCCCCGCGGACCCGCCGCTGCCACCCTTGCCACCAATAGTCATGGCGAATGCACCACCCACTGTCGACGAAGCGTTCCCTCCGGAACCGCCGCCGCCGCCGACACTGATTGCCGAAATGCCATCCGAGCGATCACCGCTGGTGACAATCACCGCACCGGGCAACAACTTGCCATTGGCATCATCAAAATCGCCGTTTTGTACGGTAACGGTTCCACCGGTACCGCCAATCTCACCGTTGCCACCGACGGCGAATCCGGCAATTACGCTGCCAGTACTGACATCGCCACCGGCGCCGCCACCCCCGCCGATGCTCTGCGCGACGATGCCGCTGGCGTCATTGCCGGTGGTGGTGATCGTGGTTTGCGAGGCATCGCCGGAAGTACTCGAGAATGTTTGAACGGAGACGTTCGAGCCGTTACCGCCTTGCGCACCATTACCACCCTTGGCTTTGAACGGCGAGCCAGCGCTCGCTCCGTCACCACCGGACCCACCGATACTCTGTGCCAGAATGGCCGGCGCCGTGTAACCCGTGGTGCTGACATTGATATCGCCCAGGGTCACTTGTACCGCCCCGCCAGATCCCGCCGCCCCGCCAGGCCCGGCGATGGCGGTGGCACCTTCTGCGGTGCCGCCCATTCCGCCGTCGCCACCAAAGGATTGCGCCGCAACTGCTGCACTGAGGAAAGACGTTTCGAAACTGTTGCCCAGGGGAAGATTTACGATCTCACCCTGCCCGGAGATCGGTGAGCCAAGGGCGGAAATCCTCCAGCCGGGATTGTGTGCCTCTCCAGTGATATTGGCGGTAACGCTACCGCCATTCCCCCCCGTACCGCCAACACCACCATGGGCTGTACCACCACTGGCGTCGGCTGACGACCCTGCGCTGCCCTGTCCACCTTGGCTTAGCAAGACAATGCCCGAGCCGCCGGAGACGAACGAGGCGGTACGGGAAACCAGTGAAACCGCGCCACCATTGCCGCCGTTACCGCCGGCACGGCCATTCGCATCGCCGACCGTTTTTATCGTTTGGCCAGAGCCGGAGTAGTCGGGATTGGAGTCGGCACCGTCTCCACCGGTCGAGGTCACCAGTAACGCGGTGGCACCGGGCTTGTTGGCACTCGCACCTTGAAGACTGACGATGCTGCCAGCTAGATTGACATCTACATCGCCACCATTACCCCCGGATCCAGCCGTACCGGCGATACCTTCAGCGGCATTAAAACCGCCCCCATAGCCGCCTTGCCCGCCGGTGCTTTGCACCGCTACTGCCGCAGGACCGGTGGTCGAACTGGTGACTTGCGAGCCTTGGCTCATGGTCAATGACAACGTCCCGGGTGTACCGCCCAAACCGCCTGCACCCGCAGCAGGCCCGCTGTTGCCGCCCTCGGTGCCATTGCCGGTACCGCCCGCGCCACCGGTTACGCTGAGGCCAAGCGTCGGAGCCGCGCCACTATCGGTGAGCGTGGTGCCGCCGTTGATCTGCACCACTAGTCCTGGGCCGGTCGGTGCCGGGCTACCGTCCTGAGGATTTTTGTCATCGCCGGTACCGGCGGCACCGGACTGCCCCGTCTGATTATTGGTGTAGGCGCCCTGTTGACCGGTCGGCAGTACGACGGTCTGAGCCAATGCAGGCGTTGCCTGCAACATGACGCTCAGCACCACCGCCAGTGGCGTCAGGACGAACGGATTCAAGCCGGGCAGCCGGGAGCCGCCAACATAATTCGGGGACATTGAAGTTTACCTTGGAGGGCCCGTGAAATTGGGCTGAGGCGTCCATGATAGGAATCAGCGCGAGTTTTTTGGACTCGCTTTCCCCAAGGTCTGAATCAAGCCAAAAAAACCTTTTTAATCAGTTATTTAACTAGTATTCGGCATGGCAAAAACGACTTTTTGCTTCAAACGAACTCAGGTTTTTTGCCGCTATCGAAAGGACTCAGGTGAAGTTGACCACCATCCGTACCAAAGCATCTTCAATGGCTTGGCGACTGCCAGGTTCAAGGGTTTGCGGGTCGTTGAGCATGGCGCGCAACACACCACTGATTGCGTGAGTCAGCACAAAAGCCTCGGCCTCATCAAGCGTGCGCCGCTGGTGGTTGGCGTCAATCAGGCCAGTGTCAGTGAAGTACTGGATGACCGCTGCGCGCAACTGCGGCAACGGCGTGCCCGCCCCCCGACTCAACAGGTAGTGCATCAGTACACCATGCACCCCGGTACGCCCACCATAGGCGCTGACAATCGCACGGATCACCGCTCGAACCCGCGCCCCGGGCACGCCAGGCTCATCACTTGTGATGACTGTCATCACCTCGCGAGTCAATGCTCCCAGCTCACGCAACGCCAGTTCATCGAGAACCCGCTGTTTGTTGGGAAAATACTGATAGAGCGTGCCGATGCTTACACCGGCCAGTTCGGCGACATGGTTGGTGGTAAATCCCTCGATGCCGTCCCGCTCCAGGATGCGCCGTGAGGCTTCCAAAATGAGTTCGACCTTGACCTGCGCGCGTGTTTGCGACGGAGATCGACGGCTATCCGACTGATTTTCTTTTATTTTTTTTACCAAGAGCGCTCTCCCGGAATGCGAGTACAGGCAGGCGAAATGCTTGCCTATTATGGCAGCCATATCGCAACTAACGGGTGACTCCATGAATCACACACCTCAAGTAACAGAAGTAGAGCAGAACCCGACCCGTCGGCTTGGCATGACCTACCGTTTCAACGACGAGCATATGGATCTGTTTTTCATGGCAGCTTTGGGGTGGGGGCCAGCCGGCGGTCTGGATGTCGGTCAGGTCTACCACATCGCTGAAACGATCACAGACGGTGACCCGGACACGTGGGTGAACGCCTTTGCTCTTTACGGCAACTATCTCGATCAACAAGCCAACACCTGGCGGGCCAAAGGCTGGCGGCATTCCGCCGGTGAAATGCGCCTGAAGGCCTTTGCCAGCTATCGGTCTGCCTGGCAGTTTGCTGGCCCCGGCCAACGTTTCAGCGAGCTGTATGCCCAGCATCAACGCACCTTCGCCTTGGCCATCGACGAACTACGGCTACCCGCCACACGTTTCGAAATCCCGTGGAAACATACCAGCCTACCTGGGCATTATTTCGCTAATCCGGATCCGGACGCTCCGTTGGTACTGGTGATTGGCGGCGCGGACACGTGCCATGAAGACCTGTTCCTCACCGTCGGCCGCAACTTGCTTGAGCGCGGCTATTCTGTGGCACTCGCGGACTTGCCCGGCCAAGGTGAGTTGCAGGCGCAAGGTCTGTATTGGGAAGCCGAAGCGGAGAAGCCGATAAGCGCCATCATCGACCAATTGATCATTCGCTTCGGTGCCCGTCCAGGTCGAATTGCCCTGCTGGGGTTGAGTCTGGGGGGGTATTTCGTCAGCCGTGCAGCCGGGCACGAACCCCGTCTGGCAACAGTAATCGCCAGCACTCCACTACATGACGCCGGACTGCTGTTTGCCCGTTCAGTGCAAGCCGCCACCAGGAACCAGGCCCGTACTGCGTTTTCTGCAGCCACGCTGCGCAGTTACCAGACGACCTTCTGGAAGGCTGGCGCTCGAACACCAACGGAACTGGTCGACCGCACTTGCGCCATGCGCGCCGATCCGGCTCGGGTCACGGTACCGTTTCTGTCCTTGCTCGGCGGTGGCGAATCGGACCTGTTCACCGAGCAGGCTAGAACTTGGCACGCAGCCATTGGATCAACGCAAAAATCGCTGGTCGAGTTGCCGGCGCAAACTGGTGCAGATGGTCATGTGCAACTCAACAATCGGCTGCGTCTGGCGCAAGAATGCTGTGGCTGGATGGACGATCTATTCGCGGCAAATCCCGATCAATAATCATCTTCCTACCGAGTGAACACCTCTCAAAATATATCGTACGGAAAGCCCCGATCAATCCGACTGGCCGCTTCTGACCCAGAGTGTGTAAAAACGCCCCGACAAACCCTTGCTATGATTTCTGAGAATCTCATCGCAGGGGGAACCCATGAAACGGTTTATCCAGGGTGAACACCGAGGTCAAAGTACCTTACTTCCAGAAAGCCTCGACGACTACGTCAGCGATACCAATCCAGTGCGTGTGGTCGATGTCTTCGTCGATGAACTCGACCTAGCCAAACTGGGTTTCGATAGCGTTATTCCAGCCGAAACCGGCAGACCTGCTTATCACCCTGCGATCCTGCTGAAGATCTATATCTACGGCTACCTAAACCGTATTCAATCGAGCCGACGTCTTGAGCGAGAAGCTCAGCGTAACGTCGAGTTGATGTGGTTAACCGGGCGCCTGATGCCCGACTTCAAGACCATCGCCAACTTCCGAAAAGACAACAGCAAAGCCATTCGCGGTGTCTGCCGCCAGTTCGTTTTGCTCTGCCAGCAGTTGGGGTTGTTTAGCGAAAACCTGGTTGCCATCGACGGCAGTAAATTCAAGGCGATGAACAATCGCGACCGGAACTTCACCAGCGCCAAACTAAAGCGGCGCATGGAAGAAATCGAGGCGAGCATCAGCCGTTATTTGGCCTCGCTCGATGCGGCTGATCGCCAGATCCCTAGCGCCTCCAAGCCCGACACAGTGAGCTTGGAAGATAAAATCGCCAAGCTCAAAGCACAGATGAAAGAGCTTCAGGGGATCGAGTCTCAGCTCAACGAATCGCCAGATAAACAGGTTTCGCTGACCGACCCGGATGCCCGTTCGATGATGACGCGCGGCAGCGGGATCGTTGGCTACAACGTGCAGACGGCTGTCGACACGCAGCACCACTTAATCGTTGCTCACGAGGTCACCAACAGAGGTTCTGACCGTGACCAACTCAGTTCAATGGCGAAGCAGGCTCGTGAAGCCATCGGCGTAGAAACGTTGTCGGTAGTTGCCGACCGAGGCTACTTCAAAGGCGAAGAAATCCTGGCCTGTCACGACGCAAGCATCACCGCCTACGTGCCGAAGCCGATGACTTCAAGCGCCAAAGCTGATGGCCGATTCAACAAAGATGCCTTCGTGTATAACGCGACGAAAAACGAATACACCTGCCCGGTGGGAGAGGCACTGATCTGGCGATTCTCCAGCGTTGAGAAAGGCTTGTATATGCACTGCTACTGGAGTTCAAAGTGCCAGAGTTGCACGCTGAAAACCCAGTGCACGCCGAGCACAAATCGTCGAGTAAGGTGCTGGGAACATGAAGCTGTGCTGGAGGAAATGCAGCGTCGGTTGAACCAAGCACCAGAGATGATGAAGGTTCGAAAACGGACAGTTGAGCATCCCTTCGGGACGCTCAAGCAATGGATGGGGGCAACGCACTTCCTGACTCGAAAACTGAACGGGGTGAGTGCGGAGATGAGCTTGAATGTGCTCGCCTATAACTTGAAGCGGGTTATGAAAATCATCGGTACAGAAGGCTTGCTGAAGGCGATGGCGGCGTAAAAGCCGCAGCTTTTACTGCTCCAGGATGTACCAAAGCGCTTCATAAACGATCTGAAGCGCTATCGGCGCCGATCTTGGCAAATGTTCGGGAATCGCCTCGCCCAGCAGCGCTGGGCTTAGGCATCCAACATACGGAAAGTGTTTTTACACACTCTGGTCCAAAAGAGGTCATAAAGTGTCTGCAAAAACTGGGACAATTCAGTTTTGATGGTTGTCTGTCATGCGCTATCCCTTCCTCTTGGGAGGAAAGGCTTTCCTAATAGACGCTCGCGGTTAGCGCTAATACCAATTCGACATATGCCAGCGCCGATTGCCTTTTTTACAAGACGCCGCCCTGGCCTCTTCGCTGCAATCGCCTTGACCTCCCTCCCTCTTCACCTACACTCCCCGGCACCGGCAGTAAGCTCGTATCGGTGTTTTCCTGGACAATCATCTCAATGCAGTCAGGGATGCACGGAAAACTATTCAGGAAATGGATTCCGGAAACCATTGAATAAACGGGGCGTACTCCGAAAAGCCAAACGAGTAGGAATTTAAATAGGGAGATTTAATTCATGACAGCTCAAGAACATCTTGTTGGTGGATGGACCCCTTACCACAAACTGACTCCCAAGGATCAGGAAGTCTTCAAAGAAGCACTGGCCGGCTTCGTTGGCGTGAGCTACACGCCCGAAGAGGTTTCCAGCCAAGTCGTTAATGGCACCAACTATCGCTACAAGTCGAAAGCTACGCTTCCGGGTTCGCCAAACGGCTGGCAAGCGATCGTAGAAATCTACGCGCCAATTAATGGCAAGCCGCACATCACTCAGATCCATCGGATCTAAAAAAAGCTCCAATCTTCGGGTCTTCGCAGTCTAAGGCCCGAAGATCGATCAAGCCCTCAGAGTGCCTGATCTCAGAAGTCCCGCCCTCCGATTTTCCATCCGCGCGATCAAGTATCGCCCCAGCGTAGCGGATGAGTGGCCTCCACTCCTTCAACGAGGTGATCAGCCGCAAGCGCGAGGATCTGGTCGCCAATCTCCCGCAGCGCCTGGCGCCTTCCATGAAGGGCAAGCGAATTGCAGTGAGAGTTCGGCCGTGACCGGTCGCCAATGGGCGCGCCGCCTGATCACCTGGCGCGGCGCGTTCTCTTCCCTCGGCGTTTTCACATTCCTGATGCTGCTCAGCGCCCTCGCCGATCGCATCACTCAATAAACCCCATCCAAAGTCAGACGAAGATCAGGAGGAATTTAACATTGAAGAAAATGATGATAAGCGCCGTCAACAGCCCAGGTGAGCGCATGACACCCAGTAGAACGTAGATGAAAGGGTTCAACATCAGGCCGAGCAAAAAAAGAGCCCAAGCGGCCATTCTCAAAGGAGCCGGGTCAAAAAACGTCCAGATAGTTAGCCCGAGCCAAACAGCCCAAAAAAAATACATCGTCACGCCATCTACCCGGAAAAACGCCCGCTTGAACGTGTGTCCAACATTATCTGTCTCGTTGAGCATCTGGGCCACCGCAATAACTGACTCATATTGATAGTAGCCGCAGCTTCAAAAACCTCTGATCCCTCCCTTCTTCTGTACGACAAAGCCCTGATTATTCAGGGCTTTGTCGTTTCTGGCGTTCTAAATGCGTTCGTCAATTGCGTCCATCCAGGTGCTGCTTCCTTCACTTCAAGCTGAAGCTGACGGGCCGTTCAAGGGCGTGAAAGCGTTTTCAGACGCTCTACCAACGCCGCTTCAAAAATGACGTACAGCTTTTCAGCATCGCCGGCACGCAAAACCCCACTGGTTTCCAACCCAAGCACGAAGCCATCTGCGCGAGCCCCCGCCTTCACCGCGATGATCATCGAGTCTGCCCGGACAATCTGCGCCAGAAGCCGATCAGCTTCACGCCGCATCTTTTCGTTCAACACTACGCCTTCCACTTCCTCACCCTGCATTCAATGCGAGATTCAACAAATTGTGTGATCAAGGCTACGCCGCCGATAACGGCGCCTCAAGCCTGACACCAATGAACCTTCGCTATGGCAGCCATCAGGAACCTTTCAAGTGAACGACTCCGTTATGTTTAGAATCAAAATGGGCAGTTTCAAGCGCGTTTAGCAGTCGCCAGCTCGATCATTCATTACCGGAGAACAATGCATGCCTCTCAGTGAGACCATTCACAGAGCGTTGCTAAGCGCAGAGGAACGTTCCTCTATCGCTGAAATTGAAGCTACAACCAATATTCTGCAGCTCGTCACACGCATGACCGGAACGCGGTTCGCGGCGATCGCAAAATTCACCGAGACGGACTGGATAGTCTGTTCCGCCTACGATCCGATCGAGCTTGGGATCAACACCGGCGACACCCTGGAACTCGAGACCACACTTTGCAGTGAGTTTCGCAGAGACCCGCAGGTGCTCTTCGTGCCACAAATAAGTCGCGACGGCAGGTTTTCGACACGTCCTGTGGTGAAGCAATATTTGATTGAAAGCTACGCAGGGGCGCCCATCTTCCTTCCCGACGGACAACTTTGGGGCGCGTTGTGTGCATTGGACTCGAGGGCCGTCATTTTCGACGACCCGGATCTGGCGGACACGTTAGGCCTGTTCGCGAGACTGATCGGCTGCATCTTCTACTCGAATCTGACGGAGGCCGGCAGCGGCTACAGCAAGGACGGCTCAGGCGTTAGCGAATAACTACAAAACAGCCCTGAATATTCAGGGCTGTTTCATTTCCGGCGTGCGAGATTTGCCCTTCTACAAGGTGTAGGCAACACCCACTTGCACGGTTCGCGGGGCCCCCGGACAGGCGTAGACGTTGCCCAATGCGCCCTCTTCATAATCACGGTCGAACGGGTTTTTCAGGTCGAGATTGAGCTGTACCTTGTTACTACCCAATGACCTGACATCTTCACGCCCGCAACCAAGCAAGATTTTATGTTGGAATCCGCGAAGCCTCGACCCCGCCTTCATCGTTGTCCTCAGCCCTGACCAGCACATTGCTGTCCTCGTCAATCTGATACGGAACGTCAGCCTCTACCCCGTCGATCCCGGTCTTGACGACCACGTTGGTGTAGCGCTTGCCATCCCAGGAGCGGAAGACCAGGGTTGAATTCTCCCCGCCTGAAAGCGTTGAGCCGAGGCTCCCGATGAGTCGGCTGTCGGCACCGGCGGTCAACACGCAGTTTTTGCCGGCGGTCAGCTTGCTGCGATCTCCTGCCATCAGCACACAATCGTCACCGGCCGTGAGTTTGCTGCGATCGCCAGCCGTCAGGTAACTGTTGCTGCCGGCCAGGAGTTTGCTGCGGTCGCCGGCTGTCTGGGTGCTGTCGGCACCGGCAGTCAGCTTGCTGCGATCACCCGCCATCTGAATGCTGTTGGCACCGGCGATCAACGTGCTGCGAGAACCCGCTGTTTGCGAGCTGCCCTTGCCGGCGATCAACATGCTTTTATGCCCGGCAATCTGCGTGCTTTCATGGCCCGCGATCAGGGAACTCTTATGACTGGCGATCTGGTTGCTGCCATATCCGGCCGTCAAGCTGCTGCGCATTCCGGAGGTCAGGCTGCTGCCATAACCGGCAGTCAGGACACTGTGCAGTCCACTGATCAGCGTGCTGCCGTAACCGGCGGTCAAATAGCTGCGAACGCCGCTGGTCAAGCTGCTGCCGTAACCGGCGATCAGCGAGCTGTCTTGTCCTGCAACCCCGGTGCTGCCATACCCGGCGGTGAGTGTGCTGTCGCGCGCCGCCATCTGGGTGCTGCCATAACCCGCCGTCAGCGTGCTCTCGTAACCGGCAGTCTGCGAACTGCCGTAGCCGGCCATCAGCGAACTGCCAAATCCTGCGATTTCCGTACTGCCGTAGCCTGCGGTCAGGGTACTGCTGTCGAGTGCAGTGAGCGTGCTGCCATACCCCGCGGTCAGGATACTGTCGTACCCCGCGGTCTGGGTGCTGCCATATCCGGCGATCAGGGTGCTCTCGTACCCTGCGGTCGAAGTGCTGCCATAACCTGCCGTCAGGCTGCTGTTGAAGCCGGCGGTTTGCGTGCTGCCATAACCGGCAACCAGCGTGCTGCTGTAGCCTGCCGTTGAAGTGCTGCCATAACCGGTGGTCAGCGAACTTTGTTCCTGGGCGGTCTGCGTACTGCCGTAGCCAGCGGTAAGGGTGCTGCCATAGCCAGCGGTTTGCGTACTGCCATAACCGGCGATCAGTGTGCTTTCGTAGCCAGCGGTCGAGGTACTGCCGTAGCCGGTCGTTAACCAGCTTTGCTCCTGAGCTGTCTGGCAACTGCCGTAACCCGCCGTCAACGTAGATTCGTAGCCCGCGGTCTGGGTGCTGCCGTAACCGGCAATCAGCGAGCTTTGATAGCCCGCCGTCGACGTACTGCCGTAGCCAGTGGTCAGCGAGCTATTGTCCTGCGCGGTTTGCGTGCTGCCGTATCCGGCAGTCAGGGTGCTTTCATACCCCGTTGTTTGAGTGCTGCCATAACCTGCGATCAACGAACTGTTGAATCCAGCGGTCGAAGTGCTGCCATATCCCGCAGTAAGTGAACTGTCTTCCTGAGCAGTCTGGGTACTCCCGTAGCCCGCGGTCAGGGTGCTTTCGTGTCCTGCGGTCTGCGTGCTTCCATAACCCGCGATCAGCGAACTGTCAGGGCCGGCGGTGCTCGTGCTGCCATATCCGGCTGTGAGCGAACTGCCTTCCTGTGCGGTCTGTGTACTGCCGTAACCGGCAGTCAGAATGCTGCCGTGTCCGGCAGTTTGAGTACTGCCGTAACCGGCGATCAACGAGCTGTCGTATCCCGCGGTTTCCGTACTGCCGTAGCCTGCAATCAGGTCACTGCTTTCCTGGGCGGTCTGAGTGCTGCCATAACCCGAGGTCAGAATGCTTTTGTAACCGGCAGTCTGGGTGCTGCCGTAGCCTGCAATCAGCGCACTTCCGTGACCGGCGGTTTGCGAGCTGCCGTAACCGGCAGTCACCATGCTGCCGGGGCCAGTGGTGGCCGTGCTGCCGTAACCGGCGGTGAGGTCACTGCCTTCCTGGGCAGTTTGCGTACTGCCGTAACCCGCGGTCAGGGAGCTTTCCTGCCCAGCAGTCTGCGTGCTGCCGTAGCCTGCGATCAGTGAACTGTCGGAGCCGGCGGTGCCCGTGCTGCCGTAGCCTGCGGTGAGATCACTGCCGGTCTGCGCGGTTTGTGTACTGCCGTAACCGGCGGTCAGCGAGCTTTCCTGCCCCGCAGTCTGGGTGCTGCCGTAGCCGGCAATCAGCGAACTGTCCGAACCTGCGGTACTTGTGCTGCCGTAGCCTGCGGTGAGATCACTGCCCTCTTGGGCTGTCTGAGTGCTGCCATAACCCGCGGTCAGCGAGCTTTCTCCGCCAGCCGTTTGCGTGCTTCCGTAGCCGGCAATCAGCGAACTGTCGGAGCCGGCGGTGCTTGTGCTGCCGTAACCGGCGGTGAGATCACTGCCCTCTTGGGCTGTCTGAGTGCTGCCATAACCGGCGGTCAAGGAGCTTTCTCCGCCAGCCGTCTGCGTGCTGCCGTAGCCCGCGATCAGTGAACTGTCGGAGCCGGCGGTGCTGGTGCTGCCGTAACCGGCGGTGAGATCACTGCCCTCTTGGGCTGTCTGAGTGCTGCCATAACCGGCGGTCAGGGAGCTTTCTCCGCCAGCCGTTTGCGTACTGCCGTAGCCGGCAATCAGCGAACTGTCGGAGCCTGCGGTGCCGGTGCTGCCGTAGCCGGCGGTGAGATCACTGCCGATCTGAGCCGTTTGCGTACTGCCGTAACCAGCGGTCAAAGAACTTTCGCCACCGGCAGTCTGTGTACTGCCATAGCCAGCTATGAGCGAACTGTCCGAACCTGCGGTACTTGTGCTGCCGTAGCCGGCGGTGAGATCACTGCCCTCCTGGGCGGTTTGCGTACTGCCATAACCGGCAGTCAGGGAGCTTTCTCCGCCAGCCGTTTGCGTGCTGCCATAGCCGGCGATCAGTGAACTGTCGGAGCCAGCGGTGCCGGTGCTGCCATAACCGGCGGTGAGATCGCTCCCCACCTGAGCCGTTTGCGTACTGCCGTAACCAGCGGTCAAAGAGCTTTCGCCACCGGCAGTCTGGGTGCTGCCATAGCCGGCAATCAGTGAACTGTCGGAGCCAGCGGTGCCGGTGCTGCCGTAGCCAGCGGTGAGATCGCTACCTGCCTTGGCTGTTTGTGTGCTGCCGTACCCCGCCATCAGCGAGCTTTCATCTCCGGCGGTTTGTGTACTGCCATACCCTGCAATGATCGAACTGTCGGACCCCGAAGTCCCGGTACTGCCGTATCCCGCAATAAGCGTGCTGCTATCGCCGGCGGTTTCAGTGCTGCCGTAGCCTGCAATGAGCTGGCTCTGACTGGCGCCTGTGAGCGTACTGCCATAAACCGCTGTTTCGAGCTTTTGCGTGGCCCTTACAGTTGTACGGTGACTGATGACATCGGGAAGACTGCCAGCAATAACCGGGAGCCCGGGAAGTGTCTCGATTGTCTCGGATTGCACTTCAGGAAACTCAAAAGTCTCAATCAAGTTCTTCGTCGACGCTTCATAATCAGCCGCATTATCGGCGATGTAATCCAATGCGCTATTTCGTGTCCCCACGTGAACGACTTCTGCACGGCAAAACTTGACGCCTTCGTCGTCCTCGAGAAATATCAAGTCGCGTACCGCCACTTCGCACACAACCCATCGCGCATCCGCCTGCATGCTCAAATGGGCGCTTGTCCCTTGGCCCCAAAGCAAGCCAGCCAGCCCATTTTCAAGTTTTCTCGTCGGCTCCCAAAACCTGCATTCCACCGGTCCTGACACGGGCCATATCAGACCACAGTGGTCGGCCATGTTATTGGCGCATGTTCTCAGGACCAGTACTTTTTCGGTTTTCATTTTGCAACACCTTTACAACTTCAATCTCTAAAATCCCTTGGAGACAAACGTCCATAATATATTTCCCTGCTCAAAACCCACGCAGGTAAAAGCCCTCGAATTAACAGAAGCATTCGACTGCGTAGACCTTGAACTAAACATGAAACTCTTGAGAACCCGGAAACCTATGGCTCGAGGCGAAGAGAGGGGCCGTATTGCCTTATCGAGGCGGCATAGGACATGATTGGACAGATCCATATTTAAAAGAAGTAAAACGAAGTAGATTTCATCGATGATTAGAAATACTTAACGTAAAACCCCATCGCATACATCATCTATATACGACAAAGCCCTGAATAATCAGGGCTTTGTGGTTTCGGCCAGGCGCATCTCGATGGCGGCAAATCAGAATGGCTAGTGCGTCCTCAGCCACTACGCAGCCACACTCTCATGCTCGCTTTCATGAACATAAACCCACGAGATTCCCGAAGGCGATGTGGGGTCCAGACGCATAAGCGCCGAATCGACTTTCTTCTTGGTGATTCCGTCTTTGACGAGATCGAAAACCGTGAGGAAGAGGTCGCCCGGCAGAGGCGTGATCGAAAGATTGATGATGTGCGATTCGGGGCTGCCAACACGCTTCCCGTACAGTCCCCAAAGTCGCTCCCAGTAGTCCGCCCGATCCATGATCTGACCGTCCGTGAGCACCACTCGGAAGTCGCTCGCCAGCGCATCGTACAAGGGTTTGATGGCGCCCTCGGATTGCGAAGCCACACCGCGTGACCACGGGAAAAAGAGGTTGTACCAACGGTATACCTCTGCTTCGACGAGCGCGCTTTTATCGGATGTTTCGGTTACTCGGCTGATTGCCATCTGTGTTCTCCTTAACAAGCAAAAGGTGGCGGGCACTGCGTTACAGACCGGGAGTCTGGATACACATTCGCCAGAGCGATGCACCGCGCCTTATTCAAGATCCTTCCTGAAATCAACGTCATTGAGGCCAACTGAATCAACGCTTAAATACTGTGTGGTTACCTCCTGTCACTTTAACGACCGAGCCACAAAAGTAGTCGCTAGGCAGTCAGGTTGCATTGAAAGCTGACCAACGGTTTTAGTCATGCTCCATGACGAGATCCAGATCGATGAGTTCATCGGGTCGGCAACGACGCAGATCACCAGAGTCCCTGCACAAACCGGTCACGCCCCAGCGTCTTGGCGTTGTACAACGCCTGATCTGCGACCTCGATCAACCCTTGCAGGCTTTCCAGTTGCGACCCCGTGGCCGTAGCGATGCCGATACTCACACTCAGCCGTCCGAACGGACTGGACGGATGTGAGATGTTCTCTTGTTGCAAGCGCTCGAGGATCAACTGAGCCACCACTGCGGCCCCCTCACTGTCGGTGGCCGGCATGATCACGCTCATCTCCTCGCCGCCGTAACGTGCTACCAGATCCGACGGGCGCCGCACACATCCCTCAAGAATTTTGCCGACCTTCTGCAGGCAGGCATCGCCGGCGACATGCCCGAATGAGTCGTTGAACAGCTTGAAGTAGTCGATATCGATCATCAGCAACGCCAGCGTCGTGCCGTCACGCTGCGCGCGCCGTGCTTCCATGGCGAGGCTCTCATCGAAGCAGCGCCGGTTGGCCAGACCAGTCAGCGCGTCCTTCATCGCCAGCAACTCAAGCTGGCGATTGGATGCGAGCAATTGCTGCTGCGTACCGCGCAATTGGTCTTCAGCCCTGGTACGCCTGCGGATATCCAGAATCAGGAACCAGCCGATTAGCCCGGTAAGTCCCAGCAGCCCGATGACGACTACTGCCGAGAGCCATGCTTCCATGCGCCACGCAGCGAGGGCCTCGCGCTTGCCGAGTGCGACGGTGGTGATCAGCGGCAGCCGGTCACTCTTGCGGAACGCATAGAGCCGCTCGACGCCATCCAGGCTGGAAGTAAACGACGCGGTGCCGACGGATCGATCGACCAGATACTTCTCATAGATCGGCGATTTGGAAAAGTTGCGCCCCATGTCCTGCTCACGGAAGGGATAGCGCACCAGCAACGTTCCGTCGGTGTAGGACAAGCCGATGGCGCCCTCCTGCCCCACATCGATCTTGCCGAACAGACGCAGGAAGTTTTCGACGCCCAGGGTCACCGCCACCACCCCGGCAAACTCGCCGTGCGCATCATTGAAACGGCGGCTGACGGTAATCACCCACTCCTGATTGGAGCGGCTCTGGATCGGCGGACCGATAAAAGTCTCGCGGCTTGGATCGTCACGATGATGGATGAAATAAACACGATCACTGCTGTTGGCCCCGGCCGGAATCGGTCGGTTGGACGACATCAACCATCGGCCCTGATTGTCGTAGATGGTGATGCCGCTGAGCTGTGGCATCAGCGGTTCCTGACGATTGACCAGCGCGCTCAGACGCTGGATCTGCGCAGGGCCGCTGCCTTCGGTTTCCAGGCGTTCGACGAGTCCAAGCAGCAGCAACGAACTTTGGCGGACGATCCCTTCGGAGTAGGTCGCCAGCGCCTGGGTCAGGTTCAAGCCATGAACGTTGACTTCCTCCAGTGCCCGCTCTCGGGAGGCCAACACTTTCCACACCGTCAGTGACGCGAGGGAACAACCGATCACCAACAACAAAAGCACAACCAGGTGGGTATCACGCTTCACATTACTACCTTTGGGAAAGTCCGGTTTTCCGTTTCAACGACTGGTGGATCGACGCAATGGCGGCGGCCATTTGTCCTTGTTTTGAAGAAGAATACAAGCAGCGATGGATAGATTATGTAGCGCAAAAACCACGACAAGAATGCCAGCCCAAACCGTCGCCAGGCTTTCAGGATTTGACTGGGCTGCGCAACCCCAAAGCCAACTTTCTGACGCCTGTTTCACGACCCTTTTCGCCTGTTTTGCCAGGCATAAAATTTTGGCACTTTTGCACAACAAGTTGACATCCAAAAGCATGCCACGGGTCACCGATATCATTAGAGTATGCGCCCTTAAAAAGGAAAGGACTCTTGATGACTCAGTCACTCTCACGGCGCGTTGTGGCGATTACCGGCGCCCTGGGGAATCTCGGCGAGACCCTGGCGGACATGGCCGCAGCCCAGGGCGCAGATCTGGTGCTGATCGATCGGGCGATGATTACGCTGCCCAGTTCGCACAATCGACTGGTCCTGTCCGGGATTGATCTGACTTCCTTTGCCGATTGCCAGGAAGTCGCCCATCAGATCAATCGCTATTTCGGTCGCCTCGATGCGCTGGTCAACGGCGCCGGCGGCTATGCGTGGGAGCCGTTGCTGGGCGGTGCGATAGAGGCCTGGGATCGGCTCTACTCGCTGAACCTTCGAACCGCATTGAATGCCAGCAAAGCGCTGCTGCCATTGCTGCTGCAATCCTCGGCAGGACGCATCGTCAACATCGGTGCGAGCATGGCGGCCAAAGCCGGGCTGGGCATGGGCGCTTACGCTGCGTCGAAATCCAGCGTACTGCGCCTGACCGAAAGCCTCGCCGAAGAGCTCAAGGACATGAGCATCACGGTCAATGCCGTGCTGCCGAGCATTCTCGACACCCCGCAAAATCGTGAGGCCATGCCCGACGCCGAGCATCAGCGCTGGGTGACACCAGCGCAACTGGCGGCGGTCATTCTGTTTCTGATCTCGGAACAGGCGTCGGCCGTCACCGGCACCGGCATTCCGGTGATCGGGCGCATGTAGGGTCTATTGACGCCGCGCGCCTTGGCGACGTCGCTTTCTTCACCTTTCGGAAAAGCAAGATCACCGGATTACCGGACTTCCCCTCCCCCCATGCGACCCGCCACTTCCAGCGCTGCTTTCGTTAACCACGTCCTCGATGTCGCCGAACAATACGGCTGCGATGGCGATTGGCTGTTGCAGCAGACCGGACTCTCACGCGAGCAGTTGTCCGACTCGATTGTGCGCATTCCCATGCGCCAACTGCGTGCCTTGCTGGAACTGGCGGCGCTCAGCAGCAACCTGCCGCATTTCGGTCTGTTGGTCGGCACCGCCGTGCGCCCGGGCACCTACGGTGTGCTGGGTTATGTGCTGATGACCAGCGCGACGCTCGGCGAATCGCTGAACATGATTCTGCGCTTCGGCAAGATCGTTTACGACAGCCCTTCCAGTCAGACCCGGATCGTCATCGGCGATGGCCGCGTCACCCTCGAAGATCAGCGCATCAGTGAACTGGAGCCTTACTGCGCCCTGCATCAGGAAGCCTTGATGGTCGGCTGGGCAGCGTTCGGAAGCTGGTTGATCGCGAGTAACCAGCCGATGCTGGAGGTCCGGATGATGCATCCGGCGGTCGGCGAGCCGGCGCTGTACGAAGACTTTTTTGGCTGTCCGGTGCAGTTCGAGGCCGGGAGCAATGCACTGGTGTTTGCCGAGTCGACGCTCTCGACGCGAATCCAGGGCGCCGACCCGCGCATGCATCGCAGCATGCTGCTGGAAGCCGACTGGCAGTTGTGCCTGACGTACCCGGCATTTTCCGTAACCGATCGCTTGCGTACATTGCTCACCGAACAATTGCCAACCGGCGATTTCAGCTTGAAAAGCCTGGCCCGGCAGTTGGCGATTTCACCGCGCACCTTGCAGCGCAAACTGGCGGCCGAAGGGGAAAACTTCAATCAGGTACTGGAAACCATGCGCATGGAACTGGCCGACCATTACCTGCGCCGGACCGAGACCAGCATCATGAACATCGCCCTGATGCTGGGTTACTCGCAGGCCAGCTCTTTTAGCCACTCCTTCCGACAGGCACGCGGGATCTCACCGGTGGATTACCGCAAGTTGCTACGGGCCCGATGATGCGGGACTGGCCTATAGCGTGATTGGCCTGCGCTAAGCCAGTGGCTCTGACACCATCCAAGTAAACCTGTGGGAGCGGGCTTGCTCGCGAAGAGGCCGTGTCAGGCACTGCATATGCTGACTGACACACCGCCTTCGCGAGCAAGCCCGCTCCCACATTAGTCTGCGTTAAGCCAGTGGCTCTGACACCAATCACAGGGGTTGGGTCTGTGGCTGGCAGTAGAAACAGCACGGGCTATTTGACCAGGCGTTTTTCCCTGGACGGTCGGTAGCCGAAGAACGCGCTGTAGCATTTGCTGAAATGGCTCGGCGAAACGAAACCACAGGCCACCAGCACTTCCATCTGCGACAGCTCGGTGTGTTGCAGCAGGCGCCGGGCTTCGGTGATGCGCAATTCCAGGTAATAGCGCTGCGGCGTGGTGCCCAGTTGCTCCTTGAACAAGCGCTCCAGCTGCCGCCGCGATCGGCCGGCATACACCGCCAGTTGCTCCAGCTCCAGCGGTTCTTCGAGGTTGGCATCCATCAGTTTGACCACCTCGCGCAGCGGTGCACTGACGCAGAGGTTTTCGTCCGGTTTGATCCGCCGGTAGCGCGATTCCTCGAACGCCAGAATGTCCTCGATGCCTTCGACCAGCGCCTTGCCGTGCAGGCTCTTGATCCAGTCCAGCGCCATATGAAAAGCCCCCGACGGACTCGACGCCGTGAGCCGGTCGCGATCAATTACATACGGTTCACTGCTGACCTGGGTGGCTTTGGCAATTTCCGTCAGCGCGGGACGATGTTCCGGGTGGATCGCGCAACGATAGCCATCGAGCAATCCGGCGCGGCCGAGAAACCACGCACCATTCCACAATCCGGCCAGACTGACGCCGCGTTCCGCAGCCGCGCGCAGCAGGCTGATCAACTCCTCGCTGGCCTTCAGCTCGGTGCGGTAGCCGCCACACACCACCAGCAGATCCAGCTGCGCAAGACTGCCCAAGTCAATTCGCGCATCCGGACGAATCACCAGCCCCAGATCGCTGATCACCTCCCCCTCGCCCAGCCCGAACGTGCGCGAGCTGAACAACCCGGCGCGCAACAGGTTGGCGGTGATGATGGTGTCCAGCGCCTGAGTGAAGGCCGGCAGCGAAAAGTGTTCCAGCAACAGAAAACCGGTGCGGGTGATGCGGGTCTCGGCAGATTGCTCATTCAGATAGCGGAGGTTTTTGCCCTTCATGCCTCCGCTGAATTGACGTCGTTCGATCAAGGTCTGGCCCATCGGTCATGTTGTTATGCGCCGATAGTTGGCTTGCCGGGCCAAACAGTCAATCACGCTTGCGGCTGATGACTGGTCACGCAGTGAATCCCGCCGCCACCGGCAGCAATCGCATCGATGTTCAGCAACTCGACTTTGCGCTCCGGATACAGCTTCGACAGCAGGTCGTAAGCCTTCTGGTCGGCTGCCTTGTCGCCGAATTCCGGGGCGATGATCGCGCCGTTGATCACGAAGTAGTTGATGTAACCGGCAGCGAAATCCGGGTTGTTCTGATTGAACTTGCTTTTGCGCGGCTTGAGCGGCGGCGAAATCGTGTGGATCTGCAGTTTGCGACCATCAGCGTCGGTGGCTTTCTTGAGAATCTCCAGGTGCGCCAGCGTAACCTGGTGATCGTAGGATTCAGGGTCGCTGTCGAGGTTGGCGATCACCACACCGGGCTTGATGAACCGCGCATAGAAATCCACGTGAGCGTCGGTGATGTCCTTGCCCTTGATCCCCGGCAGCCAGATGATTTTGCGCAGACCCAGACGCGCCTTCAATTCAGCTTCGACCTCGGCCTTGCTCCAGCCCGGATTGCGGTTGCTGTTGATCCAGCTGCTCTCGGTCATGATCCCGGTGCCGTGACCGTCGACTTCAATGCCGCCGCCCTCGCCCACCAGCTCGCTGCGCAGGTACGTCGCCTGTGCGTCGGCGGCCACTCGCGCGGCGATTTTTGCATCCTTGCTGTGCCGCTGTTTGTCGCCCCAACCGTTGAAATTGAAGTCCACGGCACCGAGTCCGCCCCTGTCGTCGATGACAAAATTGGCGCCGATGTCACGCATCCAGATGTCGTCGAGCGCGGCGGTCACGTAGGTGACGTTGCGGGTGCCGCAGTACTCTTCGGCGAGGCTGCGTTCGCCGCTGCGACAAAACACCGTGAGCGGTTCATAACGGGCAATGGTGCGGGCAATGCGGCCCAGCGCAGCCTGCACATCCGCGGTGAAATCTTCCCAGATCGCATCCTGTGCGCCGAAAGCGATGAAGGCGCGCTCGTGCTTGTCGCCCTCGTCCGGCATGAACCAATCCCCCGCGCTGGCCGCCAGCAATTTGCCCGGCGTCAGGCCAAGGCCCATGACCGCGGCGCTGACACCTGCGGCGACTGATACCTGTTTGATGAACTCTCGACGCGTCGACATATCTGGTTTTCCTGAAAAGGGCCGGCGACCGGGCGCCGGCCGTTGAAATCATGGCTGAGTGGCGGTTTTGAATTTGGTCCAGGTGCGCATCCGTGCACGCATATCGGCCTGAGGAATGTCCTTGCCCGGGATCAATCGAGCGTAGGTCACCTCATCGAGGTAGATGTCCGGGTTGTTGCGCATCGCCGCATCGACGCCGGCCCGCGCCTTGACGTTGGAAGTCGGGTAACCGGTGAAGTTACTGATCGCCGCCATGTTCTGCGGGCGCATCACGAAGTTGATGAACGCGTAGGCGTATTCCGGGTGTTTCGCATCGACCGGAATCGCCATCGTGTCCATCCACACCGTGGTGCCTTCGCGGGGGATGCGGTATTCGAATCGGGTGGTCTTGCCGGCGCTGTCCGAGGTGCGCTGGGCCTGGGTCATGTCACCGCTGTAACCCAGCGACAGGCACAGGTTGCCGTTGACCAGATCGGTCACCGGTTGCGACTGGAACTTGCGCACGTAAGGCCGCAGCTTCATCAGCACCTCACTGGCCGCTGCTAGATCCGCCGGTTTCGCGCTGCGCGGATCGCGGCCCAGATAATTAAGCACCACCGCCAGCACTTCATCCGGCGAGTCGATCAGCGAAATTCCACAGTCGGCAAACTTCGCCGCCAGTTCCGGTTTGAACAGCATGTCCAGGCTGTTGACCGGTGCGTCGGCCATGCGCTGCTGGATCTGCGCCGCGTTGTACGTCAGGCCGATGGTGCCCCAGGTGTAGGGCACGGTGGCTTTGCTTGAGTGTTCGTAATGGCTGCGCAATTTCTGCAAACCGGGTTCGATGTCGGCCAGCGCCGTCAGCTTCGATTGATCCAGCGGCAACAGGCTGCCGGCCCGCATCAGGCGCTCGGCCACGGTGTCGCCGGGGAAGATCAGGTCATAGCCGCTGCCACCAGAGAGCATCTTCGCTTCGAGGGTTTCACTGCCGTCCATGACGTCGTAAATCACCTTGATCCCGGTTTCCGCGGTAAAGCGGCTGAGGGTGTCTTCGGCAAAATAATCGGCCCAGTTGTACAGCCGCAGGGTTTTGTCCTCGGCGTGCAGCGACGGGATCACGCATGTCAGCGCCAGACCCAGCGCGCCCAGCAGTCTTTTGTGGTGCGTAGCCATGTTCAAACCCCTTGAGTGTTCCAGCGTGCATGGAGGTGGCGGCCGTCCTGACTGAGCAGCGCGCCGTACATGTCCGGCCGCCGGTCGCGGTAGATGCCCCAGCTCAGGCGCTCTTCGCGCATCGCGTCGAGATCGAGGCGGTGCACCAGCACGCCGCTACTGTCGCGGTCGGCTTCGGCGAGCAACTGGCCTTTGTGATCGCTGATAAACGACGAGCCGTAGAAGCGCATTTGCAGCGACGAATCGGTGTTTGCCACTTCTCGCCCGACCCGGTTCGCCGCCACCACCGGCAGCAGATTGGCGGCAGCATGACCGCGCATGGTCATCTGCCAGTGATCGCGGGAATCCAGCCCCGTGCAACCCGGCTCAGAGCCAATGGCCGTGGGAAACAGCAACACTTCAGCACCCATCAACGCCAGACAACGCGCAGTCTCGGGAAACCACTGATCCCAGCAGATACCCACGCCGAGGCGACCGAACGCGGTGTCCCAAACGCGGAAACCGCTGTCGCCGGGGCTGAAATATTCCTTCTCCTGATAACCGATGGCGTTGGGGATGTGGGTCTTGCGATACACCCCCGACAGACGCCCGTCGGCATCGGCCACGCTCAACGAATTGAAGAAGGCGTTGCCGGCCCTCTCGAACCAGCTCAGCGGCAACACCACGCCCAGCTCTTTGGCCAGTGCGGCGAAACGCTGCAGCACGCGGCTGTCGCGGTATTCCTCGGCCAGCGCCAGATGTTTGTGGCTCTGTTCGATGCAGAAATACGGCGTGGCGAACAGCTCCTGTAACAGGATCACCTGCGCGCCCTTCGCGGCGGCCTCACGCACCAGTTGCTCGGCCTGATCGAGATTACGCGGCAGATCCCAGGTGCACGGCATCTGGGTGGTGGCGATGGTCAGATGGCGCATCGCTCAACCCTCCACTGGCCAGGCGGGCTGCTGCTGGGTGATGCAATGCACCCCGCCGCCGCCATGGGCCAGATGATTGATGCGCACCGGCACCACTTCGCGTCCGGGGAACGCCTGCGCCAGCACTTTGGCCGCCCCCTCGTCGGCCTCGATGCCGTAGGCCGGCATGATGATCGCGCCGTTGGCGATGTAGAAATTGGTGTACGAGGCGCAGAACACTTCGGCTTCGCTGTCCACCGCTTCGCTGGCTTCGAACAGTTCGATCAGCTCGAACTTGCGCCCTTGGGCGTCGGTCGCCAACTCCAATGCGCGGCGATTTTCCCGCACCACTTCGGCGTACACCGAACTCTGATCATGCGTCGCATCCACCAGCAACACGCCGGGACGGGCGAAGGCGCAGACACCATCGACGTGGCCGTCGGTCATGTCGCCGGTGACGTAATCCGGATCGCCCGGCAACCAGATGGTTTTCTTCACGCCCAATAGACGGCTGAAGATTTCTTCCATCTCGACCTTGCCGATCCCCGGGTTGCGATTGGGGTTGAGCAGCACCGACTCAGTGGTGATCAGCGTGCCCTCGCCGTCGACATGAATCGCCCCGCCCTCGTTGCTCAACGGTGTACCGAAGCATTCCAGCCCCAGATGATTGAGTGCGCGCCGCGCGAGGCTTTCGTCCAGCTCATGCGCCGACTTGCCGCCCCAGGCATTGAAGCGCCAGCTGACACCGGCCAGCCCTTGTTGCGGGTGGCAGACGAAGCTCGGGCCAGAGTCGCGGCACCAACTGTCGTTGACCGCCAGCGGGATCAGCTCGATGTTCGGCCCGCACAGGGCTTTGGCGCTCGCTAGCGCCGACGGATCAACGACCATTTTCACCGGTTCGAAGCGTGCGATGGCGTTGGCGACCCGGGCGAAATCCTCTTGCACCAGCGGCAAGGTCACGCGCCATCCCGATTCCCACAGCGCCTGGTTATGCGGCCAGACCATCCACGTCGCGGCATGCGTCACCCATTCGGCAGGCATCATCCAAGCGTTGTTGTTATTCTCGTTGCGCGGCATGACAAGCACCTCTCGATTAAGCCATTGTGTTCAATGGAAATTGCCGTGATTTGGCTTGAGGTGAATGCTACTGAGCTGAAACCGCGCCAACAAACGATGGATTTAGCGCACAACTGATTAGAGGAACTTATCGATATGCTCAAGCACTGGCCGCCGCTCAGCTCGCTGCGCGGCTTCGAAGCGGCTGCGCGCCTCGGCAGTTTTCACAAGGCGGCCGATGAGTTGAACCTCACTCAATCGGCAATCAGCCAGCAGATCCGCAGCCTCGAGGCGTACCTCGAACAGCCACTGTTCTTTCGCAACGGTCGCAGCGTCGCGCTGACCGATGCCGGCCACGATCTGCTCAGCACCACCCAGGCGATGCTGCAGCAACTGGCGGTCGGCATCCGGCGTCTGGGGCAATATCAGAAGCCCAACCAACTGGTGCTCAACACCACGCCGGCGTTTGCCCGGCACTGGCTGCTGCCGCGCCTGGCGGATTTTCGGCGCCAGCATCCGCAAGTTGATCTATGGATTTTCAGCACCGATGAAGTGCCGGACATGGCCACGCAAACCATCGATCTGGCGGTGCGCGACGACATCAGCTCCCAAGCCGAATGCAGCTTCAAGGTGCTGCATGCCGACCGTCTGTTTCCGGCGTGTCATCCCAGCGTTTTGGCGCAACCTGCCGCGCAGCGCACCACCCTGCACGGTGAACGGGAAATGGATTGGAGCCACTGGGCGGTGGAGGCCGGCGTCGATGTCGGGCAGCAGGATCAGGGGTTGAATTTTTCCGATCCGGGCTTGTTGCTCGATGCCGCTGCGGCGGGGTTGGGGATTGCGCTGGTCAGTCAGTTGCTCAGCCGTCAGGCGCAGGAAAACGGGTTGCTGCAACCCTTGGTCGAGCAAACCATTCGTGGCCCGAACTGGGCGCTGCTGACGCATCGCGACAGCGAGAATGACCCGATGGCGCGATGCTTCAGTGAATGGCTGATCAAAAACCTCGGCGCTCGATGACCGGTGCATGCTGCGCCATCAGCTCGATGATCCAGTCGATGAACACCCGCAGTTTCAGGCTGACATGCCGGTTCGGCGGATATGCCACATAAAGCGGCATCGGTTCGAGTTGCCAGTCCTCGAACAGCGGCACCAACTCACCCCGGGCCTGATGTGCGTCCGACATATACCTGGGTAACCACAGCACGCCCATGCCGGCCAGACCTGCCGCAAGGTAGGCATTGCCGTCATCGACCGCCAGCACGTGACGCCCCTTGATCTGCAGGTGTTCGCTGTCACGGTGCAAGGCGTATGGCACCGGTTTGCCGGTGCGCGCCCAAAGAAAGCCGACCACCCGATGATGCGAGTCTTCCAGCTCCCGTGGGTGCAGCGGCGTGCCGGCGCGGGCCAGATAACTCGGCGCGGCGAAGACCCCAAGCTGAAGATCGGCAACCCGCCGCGCCATCAGTGACTGATCGAGCAATTCGCCGCCGCGCACCACGCAATCGACGTTCTCATCGATGATGTCGACGATGCGGTCGCTGACGCCCATGTCGATCTGAATATCCGGGTAACGCGCGTGAAACTCAGGCAACGCCGGCATCAGGATCAGCCTCGCCAGCGGACTTGGCACATCGACGCGTAAGCGCCCTCGGGGTAACGCCGAGGCGCCGGACAGACTGGTTTCAGCGTCGTCCATATCGGCCAATAACTTGATCACTCGCTCGTAGTAAATCGCGCCATCGGCAGTGACGTTGACCTTGCGTGTGGTGCGGTTGAGCAACTTGACCCGCAGCCGAGCCTCCAGTTGCTGCACCAGTTGCGTCACGGTGGTCTTGCTCATGTGCAAGGTCTCGGCAGCCTTGGTGAAACTCCCCGCCTCGACCACCCGGGCGAACGCCTGCATTGCATCAAAACGGTCCACTTCTCGCCCTCGGATTGTTTGGGTTTTGCAAACAGTGAACGCCAAGGTTGCGCGTTTATCGCGGCTGCGCAAGTCCCTAAAGTCACCCCATCGTCAATGACCAAACAATGATGGAGACACCCATGACCCAGCGCGACGTCGTTTTCCCGCCAGCCCGCCATGCGCTTTACGAGCGTCATCGCTATTCGCCGGCGATTCGTTCCAACGGTTTCCTGTTCGTCTCGGGACAAGTCGGCAGCCGTGAAGATGGTTCGCCCGAGCCGGATCTGCAGGACCAGGTGCGCCTGGCCTTCAACAACCTCAATGCGATTCTCGACGCCGCCGGTTGCAGTTTCGCCGACGCGGTCGACGTCACGGTGTTCATGGTCGATCCACAATCGACTTTCGAAACCATCTGGGAAGTGGTGCCGGAGTTCTGGGGCAGCGCGCCGTATCCGACGATCACTGCGGTCGGCGTGACCTGGCTGGCCGGGTTTCAGTTCGAGATCAAGGTGATCGCCAGGCTGCGCGAAACGGCCTGATCGTCTGGCGGATTTGCACCGGGGGTCGGCAGTCTTCAGACTGTCCGGCCGGCCACCTTTTCCCGACACCCTCCATGTCAGACCTGCTATTGAAGCCCGCCCTGCCCGGTATCGCCTTGCGACGCTGGCGCCTGCTGCATCGCGTCAAACAGACGCATGCGGCGCAGTTGTTCAACGTCACCCAGTCGACCATTTCCCGCTGGGAAAGCGGTGTGCAGGCGCTGGAGCCGGCCGCACAGCAACAGCTGGAGCGCTTGCTGGCTGCGCGCCTGGACAGCGCGGCCGATCAGGTATTGGCGCGTCTGGTCGGGGAAAGTCAGCGGCCGATGCACCTGATCTGCGACCTCACCCACCGTTTGCTGGCCTGCTCTCCTGCGCGTGCTGCCGAGTTCACCCAGCCCTTGAGTACGTTGCTGGGACAGTCGCTGTGGCGCTTCGCAACGCCGGAAATTGTGCTTAGTGAGTCGGCCCTGACGAGCCGTGGCTGGCACGAGATTCAGGCGCCGCCGGCCGTGGAATTCAGCACAGGCAGCAATGCCTCCGACCTCGTGCCGATTCGTCCCAGCCTGTGCCGCTGGACGCGCATTGCGCTGTCTGACGGCAGCGCCGCGCGTCTGGTGGAAACCCTCTGAACGCATATTTTATGCGTGGACGCCAAGTGTCTTCAGTTCTAGGCTGAGCTTTTCGGCGTATTCAGCCAGGCAGACACATGAACCTCGAAATCATCAAGGGCCGCCTCGATTTTCTGCGCGAAGCAGAAAAACTCAAGGACATCCTGCGCAGCGCGCACACCTCCAGCGGCCGCACCGAAAGCACCGCCGAACACAGCTGGCGCCTGTGCCTGATGGCGATTGTCTTCGCCGATCAACTGGCCGGCCTCGACCTGCTCAAAGTCCTGAAGATGTGCGTGATTCACGATTTGGGCGAAGCCATCAATGGCGATATTCCTGCGGTCAATCAAGCCGAGTTCCCCGACAAGGGCGAACAGGAGCGCAACGACCTTCTGCTACTGACCCGTTCGCTCGATGAAGCACTGCGCAACGAGATTCTGGCGCTGTGGGACGACTACGAAAATGCGCAGTCCGCCGAAGCCAAAGCGGTCAAGGCACTGGATAAGCTGGAGACCTTGTTGCAGCACAATCAAGGTTTGAACCCGGCGGATTTTGATTACGGTTTCAATCTGGGCTACGGCAAGAAATACACCAGCGCCGACCCGGTTTTCGCCACCCTGCGCGAGCTGATCGACCAAGACACCCGACAGCGCATCAGCGACCGCCAAAGCGGCACCGAGCGATCCTGAATCAGTTGTTGCATCTCAGCCCCATCCGCCGGCATGAAACGTGGAGCAAAACATCCCCGGGCACCCGCGCTGGCCTTTGACTGCCCGGCTGCGTATAACCTCGCCGTTTCGTCTAACCTGATTGAGCGCCCGAGCGCGACACCTCGCGCCTTGGCACTTAGAATGCGACGCTCATGAAACGGAGATTTCCATGCTCAAACGAACCCTGGCACTGACTGCTGGTCTGGCCCTGTCTTTTTCTGCTCTGGTGGCGCATACCGCCGATGTGTTGCGGGTCAGCGCGATTCCCGATGAAGCCCCGACCGAATTGCTGCGCAAGTTCGAGCCGCTGGGGGCGTATCTGGAGCAGCAGTTGGGCATGAAAGTGCAGTTCGTTCCCGTGGCCGACTATCCGGCGGTGGTTGAAGCGCTGGCGACCGATCGCCTCGACATGGCCTGGCTGGGCGGTTTCACTTTTGTTCAGGCGCGCCTGAAGACCGACGCCACCACCCCGGTTATCCCGCTGGTGCAGCGTGAGCAGGATGCGCAGTTCACCAGCAAGTTCATCACCGCCGACCCGAGCGTTAAGAGTCTGGCCGACCTCAAGGGCAAGACCTTCGCTTTCGGCTCGGTGTCGTCGACGTCGGGCAGCCTGATGCCGCGTTATTTCATGCTGAAGAACGACAACATCAAGCCTGAGGCCTATTTTAGCCGCGTCGCCTACTCCGGCGCGCATGACGCCACCGTGGCCTGGGTCCAGGCGGGCAAGGTCGATGCCGGTGTGCTGAACGCCAGCGTCTGGCAGAAACTGGTGGATGCCGGCAAGGTCGATACCAACAAAGTCCACGTGTTCGCCACCACCCCGGCCTACTTCGATTACAACTGGACCGTGCGCGGCACCCTCGACCCGGCGCTGGCGGCGAAGATCAAGAAAGCCTTCCTCGACCTCGATCCGGCCAACCCTGAGCAGAAGAAGATTCTTGATCTGCAGGCGGCCAGCCGCTTCATCGACACCAAACCCGAGAACTACAAGGGCATCGAGGAAGCCGCTCGCGCTGCCGACCTGCTGAAATGACCCTGAGCCTCAAACACGCCAGCCTGCACCACGCCAACGGGGTCGACGCGTTACGCGGCGTTGACCTGCAGATTGGCGTGGGCGAACAGGTGGCGATCATCGGCCCTTCAGGGGCCGGCAAGTCGAGTCTGTTGAATCTCTTGGCCACCGCGTTGCGCCCCAGCAGCGGTGAAATCGAGGTGCTGGGCGAGCGTCCCTGGCACCTATCCGCCCATCAACGGCAACGCCTGCGTGCGCGCATCGGCCTGGTGCACCAAGCACCGCCGCTGCCGCCGCGCCAACGGGTGGTGACGGCGGTGCTGGCCGGTAAACTCGGGCAGTGGAGCCTGGGCAAAAGCCTGCTGAATCTGCTGCATCCCACGGACATTCCCGGCGCCCGTGCCGCCCTCGCCCGCCTGGATCTGGGCGACAAACTCTTCGCTTACTGCCAGCAATTGTCCGGCGGCCAATTGCAGCGCGTAGGCATTGCCCGGGTGCTGTATCAGGCGCCGGAGGTTCTGCTGGCGGACGAACCGGTGTCGGCGATGGACCCGGTGCTCGCCGGGCACACCCTGTCGATCCTCGCGCAGCACGCGCGGGCACACAACGTCACACTGGTGGCGAGCCTGCACGCGGTGGAACTGGCGCTGGCACATTTCCCGCGGGTCATCGGCCTGCGCGACGGCCAGATCCTGTTTGACAGCCCTGCCGAACAGGTCAGCCGCGAAATGCTCGACACGCTGTACGCCAACGAGCAATTGCAAAGCCCGACGACGCCCAGTGCGCCGCTGATTGTGCAGATCCCGCGATGCTGAGGGCTGATTCACACGACCCGGCCGCCGCGCCGCGATTACTGCTGACCCTGCTGGCGCTGGCCTTGCTGTGGCCGGGCATCCAGCTCAGCGAACTGGATCTGGGGGTGTTGCTGCACAGCGACAGCCAGACCGAAATGGGCCGTTTCATCTCCGGATTCTGGCCACCGGCGCATGACCACGACTTTCTCCAGTTACTGTTCAAAGCCACCCTGCAAACCCTGGCCATCGCCACCGCCGGCATGGCTCTGGCGCTGCTGCTGGCGGTGCCGGCGAGCCTGATTGCCAGCCGCGCACTGTCGTTGTCTGCGGCGTCCCGGAGCGGCATTCCCAGTCGGGTCGGGCGCTTGTTGCGCTGGCCGGTGCGCGGGTTGCTGATCTTCTTGCGCAGCGTGCCGGAGATCGTTTGGGCACTGCTGTTTGTGCGTGCCGTGGGCCTCGGCCCGGCGGCCGGTGTGCTGGCGATCGCCATCACCTACAGCGGCATGCTCGGCAAGGTCTACGCGGAAATTTTCGAATCCACCGACCAACGCCCGGCGCACGCCTTGATGCAGGCCGGCAGCGGACGACTCGCGGCGTTTGCCTACGGGATTCTGCCGAATGTCGCGGCCGAGCTGCTGTCGTACACGGTGTATCGCTGGGAGTGCGCGATTCGTGCGTCGGTGGTGATGGGGTTTGTCGGCGCCGGAGGCCTCGGCCAACAGATCGACCTGTCACTGCGCATGTTCGCCAGCGGTGAAGTGGCGAGCATGTTGCTGACGTTCCTGATTCTGGTGCTCGGTGCCGACCAACTCAGCCGCCTGCTGCGCTGGAGGCTGACATGAATCGCCTGATCAATCTGTTGCTGATCGTCGGCATTGGCGTCGCGGTTATCGCCTCGTTCGGTTACCTCGAACTCGATCTCGGTGAACTCGGCAGCGCCACCAGCCTCAAGCAGATGGGTGCCTACGCGCAGCGTTTTCTCAGCCCGGACCTGAGCGCCACGCATTTGCAGGCGATCCTCAAGGGCTCGCTGGAAACCCTCGCCATGTCGGCCCTCGGCACCCTGCTCGCGGCGGTGTTCGGCATTCTCCTCGCGCTGCCCGCGGCCGGGCGTTTCGGCTGGCCGTTGCAAAGCGCTTCGCGCCTGCTGCTCAACGGCCTGCGGGCGATTCCGGAACTGGTGTGGGCGGCGCTGATGGTGCTCGCCGCCGGCCTCGGCCCGAATGCCGGCACCCTCGCGCTGGCCTTGCACACCACTGGCGTGCTCGGCCGGTTGTTCGCCGAAGCGCTGGAAAACACCCCGCCAGAACCGGCCGAAGCGATCCGATTGCAAGGCGGCAACCCGGTGCTCGCGTTCTGCTACGGCACCCTGCCCAACCTCGCCCCGCAATTGCTCGCGTATTGCCTGTATCGCTGGGAAAACAACATCCGCATGGCCAGCGTGCTGGGCTTCGTCGGTGCCGGTGGTTTGGGGCAGATGCTGTATGTCAGCCTGAGCCTGTTTCAGGAAGCGCAGGCGAGTACGGTGATTCTGGCGATGCTGATTCTGGTGCTGGGCGTGGATTCGCTGAGTGCATGGAGCCGGCAGCGCTGGGTCAAGGCTTGACCTATTAAAATGCACACCAGAATTTGCACTGCTAAAATTTCTGCCTTTTCCGGATAGTCACACCCGCTCATGGACGCTCAGGGCTCAACATGCAAACGCACAGAAACATTAGTACTCGCAATCAACTCTGCCCTGGATGCAACTTTGATTTACTCAATCAATCGATCACAGTAGACAGATCGGAGGATACCCTTTGAGACTCGGTAACATTCGTCTTAAAAACTACCGAGGTTTCGAAAGGTTTAACCTCAAATTACACCCCGACGTGACAGTCATTGTAGGTGTGAACGGTTGCGGCAAAACAACGTTGATGAGCGCTTTGAGGCTGCTACTTTGGTCCTATGTTCGCAACTATGTGGACGATATCAGACCAGGATCACCGCCTCGAATCGATATCGACGATGTACATCGCATCCCAACAGCAAGCGGTGGCATTGCGCTGCAGTTTCCATGTTCAGTTGAAGGGAAGTTTGTCTTTCCTGATGACTGGGACTCTGATGCCTTTGATGAGGACGACGAGGACGATCTCTTTGAGAGTCTCCATTTAAATAAAACTGGATGTGCACTAAAGACTGAAAAAGGCCGACTTCAATGGTCACGCGGTAGTTTTGTCGACGTGCGTGCAGCCGAAAAGGCAATGGATGCAGTATCTGAAGATCTTGATCTTCTTTTGGGAGCTGACGTACGACCTACTGATTTACCGGTTATCGCCTGTTACGGAACAAGTCGCCTTTGGAAAAGAAGTGCAGGCCTGAGAGGAACTGGCCGTTCTACTATCCGATTTGCAGGATACGACGGTGCAACGAGCGTTAAATCGAGCTTCATGAGGCTCGAATGGTTCGTTATGTTTCTCTTTTCTTCAGCGAGCAGTGGATTACTCAATCGCAACTCAATTGCTCTATTGTGGAAGGGGGTGGGCGATGCGATCTGCACCGTCACGGGCTGGCAGGTTCAACTCCCGAGGTCTGGCGAAAAAGATCTGCTTTTCGAGCATGGCTCCGAGAAGCTGAAGCTCTCTCAACTGGGCGATGGTGTTCGCTGCATGATTGAACTGGTCGGTGATCTTGCCTGCCGCTGTGCGCTGTTGAATTACCATTACAAAAAAGACGCCGTGAAGAAAACCTCTGGCGTTGTGCTTATCGACGAGATCGATATGCATCTGCACCCTGGATGGCAACAAACAATTCTGAAGCAACTGCAGGACGCCTTCCCAAAAGTTCAGTTCATTGTTACTACACACAGCCCTCAAGTACTGAGTACGGTGCGGCGGGAAAACATTCGGGTAGTCGACCGCAATGCGAATGGTCAAATCGTGGCAAGTGAACCCCTTGTCCACACCTATGGCGAATCTAGCGGTGACGTACTGCAAAGTGTAATGGAAGTGGATCCACTGCCGCCTGTTCCAGAGAAAACCGACCTGAAGCGCCTCACCGCACTCGTTGACCAAGGTTTCCATGAAGCCCCTGAAAGTGTTCTGTTAATGGAGCAATTGATTGCCACGTTGGGTGAGTTGCACCCACAACTGCTTAGGCTGAAACGGGACATCCAGCGACAAAAGGCGCTGAACAAATGAAATTTATCCGTGAGCGGGTAAACGCGGAAAAATACCTGAAAAAAGAACCACCTCAGACATCTGGACAAGCATCACTCAAATGGAGCTATTTCAAGCACAGAAAGAAAATTTTGAACATCATGCTCTCAGAGCAATACTTTCTGTGTTGCTACAGCGAATTGCGCGCTGATCAGTATCAACTGGGATATCACATTGAGCATCTAGAGAACAAAAGCCAAAGCCCTCAGCGTACTTTCGACAGTAGCAATATAGCGGCGAGCGCCTTACGCAGCGACGAGATAGGCCCCTTTAAAGCAGCTCAGCCTGTCAAACATTCCAAGATGATATTCGGTGGACATGCTCCTAAAAAACAGAAAGCTGTCGACATGCAACGTTTTATTTCACCTCGCCAAGCTGATTGCGCACGCTATTTCTGGTATCTACCGGACGGAAGCGTCGTTCCTGCTGAAGGGTTGAATCAAAAAGATAAAGACTGTGCGCTGTACACCATCGATGTGCTCAATCTAGACAGCCCCTTCTTACGCACAGAACGACGGAAATGGAGACATGAATTAAATGAGCTCTATGAAAAATACAAAAACGATGAGAACGCCCTTCAACGTCTCGCCAGCAATGAACTATTACCTCAAAATGGAAAACTCAGTTCCTTTTTCAGCTTGACCCGGCAGTTCTACAAACGCATTGCGGAAGAAATACTTCAAAAGGGAAGCGACTGAACCCTTTAGATCCCCAGCGCGCGCCTAGCTCCCCGTCGCCAACCGATACTGGCGCGGGGTAAATCCGGTCGACGCCTTGAACTGCCGGGTGAACGCGCTGTGGTCGGTGTAGCCGCACCGCAGCGCCACTTCGGTGATCGGCAACTCGCCGTGCAACAGCCGATGCGCATGCTCAAGGCGCACTTTCTGGATCATCTGCCGCGGAGTCAGGTGGAACACGCGTTTGCAGTAGCGCTCCAGTTGCGCCACTGAAATCCCGGCGATGCGCGTCAGTTCGCCGAGGCTGACCCGGCGATTGAAGTTCGCCCGAATGTATTCATCCACCGCCGCCAGTCGCTGATACGCCGGATGGGTTTCGCTGGCGGTTTGCAGGTCGACGGAAATTCCCGCCAGGCCAATGATCCGATTATCCCGGTCGTACAGCGGGCGCTTGTGCGTCAGGCACCAACCCGGTTCGCGGCTGCCGTACAGATGCAGCTCCAGCTGATCCTCCAACACAAACCCCTCTTCCAGCACCCGCCGATCCTGCTCGGTATAGCCCGGCCCCAATTGCGCCGGAAACACCTCGGCGCTGGTCTTGCCCAGTAACGGTCGCAGGTCTTTCAAGCCGCAGCGCTGCACCAGCGTCTGGTTGGCCATGACATAGCGCGCCTGCAGGTCCTTGATGAAGATCGCCGCGTTGGGAATCACGTCGAGCATGGGCAACAGCAGCGCCACGCTGGCGAGCAGATCGTCGAGGCTCTGCGGTCGGCTCGCCTCGTTCTGCTGGCTCAGGATCGCAAACGCGTTCTGCGTCATGACTGTCACTCCCCACGGTGCGCATTGGCTTGCGCGCAGATTGCCCGATGGCCGACAGCCTGTCGAGCCGGGCCTTTGCCGTTGACCACTGTGCTGATTTCGTCATCGTCACCGGCAAAAAACATCAATCGCGGATCGCCTGTTGAGTTCACTGTAGCGCCACTGCACGCCCCTCCAACAACCAACAAGAAGGCGACGCTATGACAGGCCAAGGCAAGTTCAAGAAGCAACTTTCACTGATAGACCTCACGTTCATCGGACTGGGGGCGATCTTCGGTTCGGGCTGGTTGTTCGCGGCCAGTCACGTGTCGGCCATCGCCGGCCCGGCAGGGATCTTTTCCTGGTTGCTCGGCGGTTTCGCCGTGTTGCTGCTGGGCATCGTCTACTGCGAACTGGGCGCCGCGCTGCCCCGTGCCGGCGGTGTGGTGCGCTACCCGGTTTACTCCCACGGCCCGCTGCTCGGCTACCTGATGGGCTTCATCACGCTGATCGCGTTTTCCAGTCTGGTGGCGATCGAAGTGGTTGCTTCGCGGCAATATGCGGCAGCGTGGTTTCCCGAGTTGACCAAGGTCGGCTCCAGCGACCCGACCGTGCTTGGCTGGTTCGTACAATTCGGTCTGTTGTGCCTGTTTTTCCTGCTCAATTACCGCAGCGTGAAGACCTTCGCCATGGCCAACAATCTGGTCAGCGTGTTCAAGTTCATCGTGCCGCTGCTGGTGATCGGCGTGTTGTTCACCTTCTTCAAACCGGCCAACTTCCAGGTGCATGGCTTTGCGCCGTTCGGTCTGTCCGGCATCGAAATGGCCGTGTCGGCCGGCGGGGTGATCTTCGCTTATCTGGGCCTGACGCCGATCATTTCCGTGGCCAGTGAAGTGAAGAACCCGCAACGCACGATTCCGATTGCGCTGATCCTTTCGGTGCTGCTGTCCACCGCGATTTACGTGTTGCTGCAAACCGCTTTCCTCGGCGGCATCCCGACCGAAATGCTCGCCAATGGCTGGGCCGGCGTCGCCAAGGAACTGGCCCTGCCGTATCGCGACATCGCCCTGGCACTGGGCGTCGGCTGGCTGGCGTATCTGGTGGTGGCCGATGCGGTGATCTCGCCCAGCGGCTGCGGCAACATCTACATGAACGCCACGCCACGGGTGATCTACGGCTGGGCGCAGACCGGGACCTTTTTCAAGATCTTCACCCGCATCGATGAAAAATCCGGCATTCCGCGCCCGGCGCTGTGGCTGACCTTTGGCCTGTCGGTGTTCTGGACCCTGCCGTTCCCGTCGTGGGAAGCGCTGATCAACGTAGTCTCCGCCGCGCTGGTGTTGAGCTACGCAGTGGCTCCGGTGACGGTGGCCGCACTGCGTCGCAATGCGCCGGACATGCCGCGTCCGTTCCGGGTCAAGGGCATGAGTGTGCTCGGGCCGCTGTCGTTCATCATCGCCGCGCTGATCGTCTACTGGTCGGGCTGGGGCACCGTTTCGTGGTTGCTCGGTCTGCAAATCCTGATGTTTGTCATCTACCTGTTGTGCGGGCGCATGGTGCCGACCGCGCACTTGAACCTCGGCCAGCAAGTTCGCTCGTCGGCGTGGCTGATCGGCTTCTACGCGGTGACCATCGTCCTGTCCAAACTCGGCAGCTTCGGCGGTATCGGCGTACTCAGCCATCCGTTCGACACGGTGATCGTCGCGGTCTGCGCACTGGGCATCTATTACTGGGGCGCGGCCACCGGCGTACCGGCACACCTGATTCGTCTGGAAACCGAGGACGACGAAAGCGAAGCCGCTGAATCCTCCACCCATTCGGCACAGGGCCAGCGCCCTGCTCACGCCTGACTTTGATTGAAGGGACGCGTTCATGAAACGACTGCACATCATCGATTCCCATACCGGCGGTGAACCCACGCGCCTGGTGATGAAAGGCTTCCCCGAGCTGCCCGGCAACAGCATCGCCGAACAGCGCGACGCCCTGCGCGAAAGCCACGATCAATGGCGCCGCGCCTGCCTGCTCGAACCGCGTGGCAACGACGTACTGGTCGGCGCGCTGTACTGCGCGCCGGTCTCGCCGGATGCCACTTGCGGGGTGATTTTCTTCAACAACGCCGGCTACCTCGGCATGTGCGGCCACGGCACCATCGGTCTTGTCAACTCGCTGCATTACCTGGGGCAGATCGAACCGGGCGTGCACAAGATCGATACCCCGGTCGGCCCGGTCAGCGCCACCCTGCACGAGGACGGCGCGGTAACCCTGGGCAACGTGCCGGCCTGGCGCTACCGCAAACAGGTGCCGGTGGACGTGCCCGGTTACGGTCGCGTGGTCGGCGATATCGCCTGGGGCGGCAACTGGTTTTTCCTCGTCTCCGAGCACGGCCAGGACCTGCAGATGAGCAACGTCGAAGCCCTCACCGATTACACCTGGGCGATGCTCAAGGCTCTGGAAGCCCAAGGCATTCACGGTGAGGACGGCGCGCTGATCGACCACGTCGAACTGTTTGCCGACGACCCCAACGCTGACAGCCGCAACTTCGTCATGTGCCCGGGCAAGGCCTACGACCGCTCGCCCTGCGGCACCGGCACCAGCGCCAAACTCGCTTGCCTCGCCGCTGACGGCAAACTCGCTGAAGGCCAGGTCTGGACCCAGGCCAGCATCACCGGTAGCCAGTTCGAAGGCTGCTTCGAATGGCATGGCGAGCGCGTGCGCCCGTTCATTACCGGCCGCGCCTACATGACCGCCGACGCCACTCTGCTGATCGACGAGCAGGACCCTTTCGCGTGGGGCATCTGAGTGCCCCGCTTTTCTACCGATCCGAATGAATGTCCCGAGGAGCTACAACAATGAGCGATAACATCTTCACTGGCTGCATTCCCGCGCTGATGACCCCGTGCACCGCCGCGCGTAAACCCGACTTTGACGCCCTGGTGGCCAAGGGTCGCGAGCTGATCGATATCGGCATGAGCGCCGTCGTCTACTGCGGCTCGATGGGCGACTGGCCGCTGCTGACCGAGGCCGAGCGTCAGGAAGGCGTGGCGCGTCTGGTGGCCGCCGGGGTTCCGACCATCGTCGGCACTGGCGCGGTCAACAGCCGTGAAGCGGTATCCCACGCTGCACACGCGGCGAAAGTCGGCGCCCATGGCCTGATGGTGATTCCGCGCGTCTTGTCCCGTGGTGCCTCGGCCACCGCGCAAAAAGCTCACTTCGCCGCGATCCTCAACGCCGCGCCGAACCTGCCGGCAGTGATCTACAACAGCCCCTACTACGGCTTCGCCACCCGCGCCGAGCTGTTCTTCGAACTGCGCCGTGAACACCCGAACCTGATCGGCTTCAAGGAGTTCGGCGGTGGCGCCGATTTGCGCTACGCCGCCGAGAACATCACCTCGCAGGACGATGCCGTGACCCTGATGGTCGGTGTCGATACGCAAGTGGTGCACGGTTTCGTCAACTGCAACGCCACTGGCGCGATCACCGGCATCGGCAACGCCCTGCCCCGCGAAGTGCTGCAACTGGTGGCGCTGAGCAAGCAAGCGGCCAAGGGCGATGCCAAGGCCCGACGTCTGGCGCGCGAACTGGAAGCGGCGCTTGCAGTGCTGTCGTCGTTCGATGAGGGCTGCGATCTGGTGCTGTATTACAAGCACCTGATGGTGCTCAACGGCGACCGCGAATACGCCCTGCACTTCAACGAAACCGACGCCTTGAGCGATGCCCAGCGCCGTTACGCCGAGACCCAGTACGCGCTGTTCCGCCAGTGGTACAAAAACTGGTCCGCCGAACAGAACCTCGTCTGACCGCAGTCCCTGCCCCGGTGTGATGCCGGGGCTTCACCTTTTTTATCAAGGAAGCGCCATGACTCTGACAGGCCACATGCTGATCGGCGGCCAAGCCATTGCCGGCAGCCGTGAAGCGATCCGCGCGATCAATCCCGCCACTGACGCGGTGCTGGAACCGGCCTATGCCGGGGGCAGCAGCGAGCATGTCGAACAGGCCTGCACACTGGCGTGGCAAGCGTTTGATCGTTATCGCGAGACCTCCCTCAACGCTCGCGCCGAATTTCTCGAAACCATCGCCAATGAGATCGAAGCCCTTGGCGATGCGCTGATCGACCGTGCCGTGGCCGAAACCGGCCTGCCACGCGCCCGTATCCAGGGCGAACGCGGACGCACTTGCGGGCAACTGCGCACCTTTGCCCGCACAGTGCGTGCTGGCGAGTGGCTGGACGTTCGCGTCGATCAATCACAACCACAGCGCCAGCCGCTGCCACGTTCTGATTTGCGCCAGCGGCAGATCGCGCTGGGGCCAGTGGCCGTGTTCGGCGCCAGCAACTTTCCGCTGGCGTTCTCGGTGGCGGGCGGCGACACCGCTTCGGCATTGGCCGCCGGTTGCCCGGTGATCGTCAAGGCGCACAGCGCGCATCCCGGCACCAGTGAACTGGTGGGCCAGGCGCTGACGCGTGCAGTGAAAAAATCGGGTTTGCCCGACGGTGTGTTTTCGCTGCTGTTCGGTTCGGGCAATGAGGTCGGCATCGCCCTGGTCAGCGATCCGCGCATCAAGGCGGTGGGCTTCACCGGCTCGCGCAGTGGCGGTCTCGCCCTGAGCCAAGCGGCGCAGGCACGGCCCGAGCCGATTCCGGTGTACGCGGAAATGAGTTCGATCAATCCGGTGTTGCTGTTTCCCGCAGCGCTTGCCGCTCGCAGTGAGGCGTTGGCGCAGGGTTTTGTCGCCTCGCTGACTCAGGGCGCCGGGCAGTTCTGCACCAATCCCGGGCTGGTCATCGCTCGCCAAGGGACGGCACTGGACGCTTTCATCGCAGCGGCCGCCGAGCTGATCCAGCGCAGTCCCGCGCAGACCATGCTCACGCCGGGAATCTTCCGCGCCTATGAAACTGGCGTCGGCGCGCTGGCCGAACATCCGCAAGCGCAACGCGTGGCAAGCGGCCGCGCGGCTGAAGGGCCGAACCAATGTCAGGCGCAATTGTTCGTCACTCCGGCGCAGGACTTCCTCGCTGACGTGCGTCTGCAAGGTGAAATCTTCGGCTCGGCGTCGTTGATCGTACTGTGCGCCAACGACGATGAAATCCGTCAGGTCTGCGAACGCCTCGAAGGCCAACTGACCGCCACCCTGCACCTGGATGACGCCGATCTGGATCGCGCCCGGGCCTTGCTGCCGACACTGGAGCGCAAGGCTGGACGCCTGCTGGTCAACGGCTGGCCGACCGGGGTCGAGGTGTGTGATGCGATGGTGCATGGCGGGCCGTTTCCGGCCACCTCGGACTCGCGCAGCACCTCGGTCGGTACGGCGGCGATTCTGCGTTTCCTGCGTCCGGTGTGTTATCAGGATTTTCCCGACAGCCTGCTGCCGCCGCCGCTGAAACAGGCGAATCCGCTGCAATTACGACGCTTGCTCGACGGTCAGAGGGAAGCCTGACCATGCCCGACAACCTCACAGCGGACAACGCCGATATCGCGGTGATCGGCGCCGGCATCATCGGCGTCACCTGTGCCCTGCAGCTGGCGCGTCAGGGTCAGCGGGTGGTGGTCATCGACAAGCAGCCGCCCGGTCATGGCGCCTCGTTTGGCAACGCCGGGCATCTGGCCACCGAGCAGGTGTTCCCGATTGCCGATGCGTCGATCCTCAAGCGTCTGCCAGCGATGCTGATGGACCCGATGGGGCCGCTGCGCCTGGACTGGAAGTACATGCCGCGCGCTGTGCCGTGGTTCAGCCGATTGTTGCTGAACCTGCGCCCGGCGCCGTTTCAGCGCACCGTGGCCGGTTTGCGCGCGCTCAACGAAAGCAGCCTCGATGCCTGGAAGCGCCTGTTGCAGAGCATCGCCCGCCCCGACCTGCTCAAGGAGGACGGCTCGCTGCTGGTGTTCGAGCGCGCCGAGTCGCGGCAAGCGATCGACGCCTTGCAGGCGCGCATGCGTCAGCAACAGGTGCCGGTGGATTTCTGGTCGGCCAGCGCCGTGCGAGAAAGCGCGCCGCAGCTCAGCGAACAGATTCAGGGCGGGTTGTTCTACCCACGCACCGGGCACTTTCTCGACCCTTACCGGGTGGTGTGTGAACTGGTACGCGCGGCGAAAGCAGCCGGCGTGCAGTTCCTCCAACAAGAGGTGCAGGACGGCCAGTTGCAGGAGCATGGCGTGTCGCTGCGCACCGATCAGGGCCGTTTTACCACGCGACAGGTGCTGATTGCCTGCGGCGCGCATTCGGCGAAGCTCACCACTGCACTGACCGGTAAACGCGTGCCGCTGGACACCGAGCGCGGCTATCACCTGATGTTGCCCCACGAGCACGAGCGCCTGCCGTTCGCCGTTACCTCGCTGGAGCGCAAGTTCATCATGACGCCGATGGCCGGCGGCTTGCGCCTGGCCGGCACCGTTGAGTTCGCCGGTCTGGAGCGCCCGCCGTTTATGGAACGCGCCTGGCAGTTGCATCGTTTGAGCAAGGGTTTGTTTCGCCGTGATTTGAACGCTGAAGATGCGACGCCGTGGATGGGCTTTCGCCCGTCGCTGCCGGACTCGCTGCCGATCATCGACAAGGTCGGCGACGGCAAGGTGCTGCTCGCGTTCGGGCATCAGCATTTGGGGCTGACTCAAGCGGCGATTACCGCAGAGATGGTCGCGCATCTGGTATCACCCTCAGCGAACTCCGGCTTGCCGGCACTGGGTGCCTATCGACTCGGTCGCTTCTGAGATATCGATGAAACGTTTTTGGTTTCATACTGAGCGCCGACCTTGGCCCCGCGCATATGGAACCGACTATGACCTCATCAATGGATACCCAGACACCCGAGCCACAAGCAATCTGCAACCCGATCACCAGCAGCGCGATCTTCATCGTCGCCACGCTGCTGCCCGGGAGCGACGCCGCCAGTCAGGTGCGCGGCTGGTGCGGCGACATCGCCGCCCTCACCCGCTCTGTCGGCAAGCGTGTGCCCAACGGTAACCTGTCGTGTGTCTGCGGGTTCAGCGCCAGCGCCTGGGACTCCCTGTTCGGCAGCCCGCGTCCGGCTTCGCTGCATCCATTCCGCGAATTCGGCGTTGAAGGCCGCCGTGCCGTGGCGACCCCAGGCGACATCCTGCTGCACATCCGTGCCGATCAGATGGATCTGTGTTTCGAACTGGCAACCCAGTTGTGCAGCGCACTCAATGGCGCAATCACGGTGGTGGATGAGGTCCAGGGTTTCCGCTACTTCGACATGCGCAGCATCATCGGTTTTGTCGATGGCACCGAGAACCCGGTGGGCCGCAAGGCAAACCATTTCACCCTGATCGGCAACGAAGACCCGGCGTTCGAATCCGGCAGTTATGTGCTGGTGCAGAAGTACCTGCACAAGATGGACGCTTGGAATGCGCTGAGCGTCGAGGCTCAGGAGAAGGTGATCGGCCGGACCAAACTGGCCGACATCGAATTGGGTGAAGAGGTCAAACCGAGCAATTCCCACAGCGCCCTGACCACCATCACCAAGGACGGCCAGGAGCAGAAAATCCTGCGCGACAACATGCCGTTCGGTCGTCCGGGGGCTGGCGAGTTCGGCACCTATTTCATCGGTTACGCGCGTTCGCCGGAACCGATCGAGCAGATGCTGGAGAACATGTTTGTCGGCAAACCCGTCGGCAACTACGACCGTTTGCTCGACTTCAGCACCGCAGTCACCGGGGGGTTGTTCTTTGTACCGTCAGCCGACCTGCTTGAGGAGCTGGCGGAGCGAGAGCCGGAGCAGGCGTGACACCGTAGCGCCACGCCCGCCCGTCACTCAGTGTGGCGCGCGCGGGATGGTTTTCAGCAGGTCTTCCGGGCTGATGTGGCCGACCACGCTGCCCGGTTGCGGCATGTTGAGGATGTGGCCTTTCATCTTGCCGGTGATGTGCATCTCGCACGGCTTGCAGTCGAACTTCAGGGTCAGCACTTCGTCGCCGTGAATCAGCTGCATCGGCGCGACTTTGGTGCGCACGCCGGTCACGCCTTTGGCCTGTTTCGGGCACAGGTTGAACGAGAAACGCAGGCAGTGTTTGGTGATCATCACCGGCACTTCACCAGCCTCTTCGTGCGCCTCGTAGGCCGCATCGATCAGCTTCACGCCGTGACGGTGATAGAAGTCGCGCGCCTTCTGGTTGTAGACGTTGGCCAGGAACGACAGGTGCGACTCCGGGTACACCGGCGGCGGCGTGGTTTCAGCCTTGCGGCTGCCACGCGGATGCGCCGCGACACGGGCGGCGGTCAGCGCTTCGATCACTTCGCGGCGCAGGGCCTTGAGCTGCGAGTTCGGAATGAAGAACGCCTGCGGCGCATCGAGCTTGATGTCGGTGGCGTGGTACTGGGTGGTACCGAGCTGGCCGAGCAGATCCTGCAATTGCTCCAGCGCCTGCTCCGGCTTGTTGGCGACACCGAACGGACCGTTCAGGGTCACGCTGGCGCTGATCCCCTCTTCACTGGTTGCGGTCACTTCCAGCTGTTCTTCACGCAGACGTGCGACCCAGCTCAGAGCAATGCGACGCTCAGCAGAAGTCTTCTGCAGCGCCTGTTGCCAGTTGTGGTCGAGGTTGCGGTTCAGCGGATGGTTCGGGCGCAGCTTGTACAGGCCTTCGGGCATCTCGTTTGGCTCGACGCGGTAGCGGTAGCGCTTCTCGCCGTCTTCTTCGAACTCGCCTTTCGGCTCGGCGATGTTGGCGCGGAAACCCACGACTTCACGCTTGACCAGCACGTTGAGGCCATCGCCGTTGGACAACGGCTCCTGAGTCACCACCTGCATGTCACGCTTGCCGACTTTCTCGACCACGCCCACCGGCAGACCGGTGAAGGTCGGCGAGTCGAAGGCGCCGATGTCGATCTTGCGATCGGTGACGAAATAGTCGGTGCTGCCACGGTGGAAGGTTTTTTCCGGGTCCGGCAGGAAGAAGTGCGCGGTGCGGCCGCTGGAGGCGCGGGCCAGGTCCGGGCGATCTTCGAGCACGTCGTCGAGGCGCTGGCGGTAATAGGCAGTGATGTTCTTCACATAGCCCATGTCCTTGTAGCGCCCTTCGATCTTGAACGAGCGCACACCGGCCTCGACCAGCGCGCGGATGTTGGCGCTCTGGTTGTTGTCCTTCATCGACAGCAGGTGTTTTTCGTAGGCGATCACCCCACCCTTTTCGTCTTTCAGGGTGTACGGCAAACGGCAGGCCTGGGAGCAATCGCCACGGTTGGCGCTGCGCCCGGTCTGCGCGTGGGAAATGTTGCACTGCCCGGAGAACGCCACGCACAGCGCACCGTGGATGAAGAATTCGATGGCGGCATCGGTTTCGTCGGCGATGGCGCGGATTTCTTTCAGGTTCAGCTCGCGGGCCAGTACCAGTTGCGAGAAGCCGGCCTGATCGAGGAACTTCGCCCGCTCAAGGGTGCGGATGTCGGTCTGGGTACTGGCGTGTAGCTCGATCGGCGGGATGTCCAGTTCCATCACGCCCAGATCCTGGACGATCAGCGCGTCGACACCGGCATCGTACAACTGGTGGATCAGCTTGCGCGCCGGCTCCAGTTCGTTGTCGTGCAGGATGGTGTTGATGGTGGTGAAAATGCGCGCGTGATAACGGCGGGCAAATTCCACCAGCTCGGCGATTTCGCTCACCTCGTTGCAGGCGTTGTGGCGCGCGCCGAAGCTCGGGCCACCGATGTACACGGCGTCGGCGCCGTGCAGGATCGCCTCGCGGGCAATCGCCACGTCACGGGCGGGGCTGAGCAATTCCAGATGATGCTTGGGCAAGGACATAGTTTTTTTAGTCAGGCTGTCACGGTTAAGGCGCGCATTGTAGCCGCGAAACGCCCGGGCAGCACGCCTGTGCTGCCAAGTGGCAGATGACCTCGCTCCAATCCGACACGAGAGTCTCCTGCAGGAGTGAGCCTGCTCGCGATGATGGTGGCACAGTCAACGTTGATGGTGGCTGATTTACCGCTATCGCGAGCAGGCTCACTCCTACAGGGGGGCGGTCAGGCCTTGGCCGCCATCGCGGTGACTTCCACGCGCATGCCTTCCACTGCCAGCGACGCCACGCCCACAGCCGCGCGTACGGGCCATGGCTTGGCGAAGAAGCGCTTGTAGACTTCGTTGAATGCCGCACGATCAGCCATTTCGGTGAGGTAGATGGTCAGGTGCATCACGCGATCTATCGAACTGCCGGCCCGCTCCAGCGCCACTTTCAGCGCCTGCAGGGTGCATTCGCTTTGCAGGGTGATGTCGCCCAACTCCAGGCTGCCATCGGCGCGGGTCGGGATCTGGGTCGAAACCAGAATGCCGTTGAAACCGACAACGTCGGAGGAAATCGAATCTGCATCCGGATCAGGGGTGAAGCTGAGGTCTTGATTAGCCATGAAAGTCTCTTGTCTGGAGAGATTGAGGGTCGCCGGCCAACGACGCACCGGGACTTTTGCGCGGGCAGTTTACATCAGTCCCCGCTCCGGCTCAGGCCACTGTCGATGCCAGACCCAAATCGCGCGCATAAAAAAACGCCAGCCCTTTCGGACTGGCGTTTTTTTTGAATATGGCAGGGGCGGCTGGATTCGAACCAACGCATGGCAGGATCAAAACCTGCTGCCTTACCGCTTGGCGACGCCCCTGTATCTCAAGCTCTGTAACAAGCTCTGCGAGATTGGGCCGCAATTTACCAACCTTTTTTTGATCTGGGAAGCCCTGAATGCAAAAAAATTTGTTTTAAAACAGCCAGTTATTTCTGAGCCAAGGCAAACGCCGCGATTCACTTCGACAAATTCAACGCAATCGCCTCGCGAATCAGCGCTTTCAAGGCCTGCTCATCGACCATGTCGCCCTCGTGAAAATCAATCGCCCGGCGGGTGTTGCCCTCAAGGCTGGCGTTGAACAACCCCGCAGGATCGGCCAGCGCCGCGCCTTTGGCGAAGGTCATCTTCACCGCCGCCTTGTAAGTCTCTCCGGTGCAAATGATCCCGCCCCGCGACCACACCGGAACGCCGCGCCACTTCCACTCCTCCACCACCTCGGGATCGGCCTGGCGAATGACCTTGCGAATCTCGCCGAGGATGGCACCACGCCAATCGGCCAGTTCGGCGATTCGAGCGTCGATGAGTGCCGAGGCGTCGGTGTTTGGGTTTTCGGGCTTCATGGCGAGCGTCCTCCTCGGCGGTTTGATTGCATCAATCGTAGCTGGCCAACCGAAAAACGCTGTACGCATGATTTACCCTCTAGCGATCAGGAACTCATGCAATTCCTGATAAGCCGCTACAAGTTGCTCAAGGGAGAACGCCCGATTACGCCCACTGGGATTGGGCAACACCCACACGTGCGCGCCACCAAAGGTCTTTGCCTGCAACCCCCACGCCACCACCTTCTGCCCCGACAACGCCGCATAAGCAGCCTTGCCAAGAAACGCCACACAGCGCGGCGCATGGCTGCTGATTTTCTGCTCAAAGCCCAGGGCCGCAGCGGCGAACTCTTGCGCCGCCAACTGATCCGCACGCGCCGTCGGCCGCTCGACCACCGCCGTCAACCCGCAGCCAAATTGCAGGATGCTTCGATCGTCCTCCGCCCGCACTTCATACGGGGTGAACCCGGCCAAGTGCAAGGTGCGCCAGAAGCGATTCCCGCGTCCGGCAAAATGATGCCCCTGCGCCGCCGCAAGCAATCCCGGATTGATCCCGCAGAACACCACCGAAAGCCCCGGCGCCAGAATGTCTTCAAGCCCTTCACTCGCCATGCGCCCGCCCTCATTCGCAAACATTTGCACCACCACCCACGGCAAACCCTAGAATGGCCATCCCAGCCATAGAGCCAACAACAACGATGGACGTCATTCAGACCCTGCGCTGCTTCGTCGCCGTGGCCCAGAGCGGCAGCTTCACCGCTGCGGCCGACGTGCTCGACACCACCACGACCAACGTCTCCAAAGCCGTCTCCAGCCTCGAAGCCCGGTTGCACACGCGCCTGATCAACCGCACCACCCGCCGCCTCGCCCTGACCGAAGCCGGTGTGCGTTATTTGCAGCGCGCCGAAAAAATCCTCGATGACCTGCGCGAAGCCGATGAAGAAGCCGGCACCGCCCAGACCTTGCCAGTCGGGCGTCTGAAGATCCACGCCATGGCCGCCATCGGCAACCACTATGTGATCAATGCAATCGCCCGTTACCGCGAGATTCACCCGACGGTGATGTTCGACCTGACCCTGAGCAATCGCCTGCCCGATCTGCTCGAAGAAAGCTACGACATGTCGATCGTCCTCGCCCGCGACCTGCCGGATTCCGGCTTCGTCGCGCAACGCCTGGGCACCACCTACAGCATCCTCTGCGCCTCGCCGTCGTACCTGGCCAAACGCGGCCACCCCGCCACACCCGCCGACCTCGCCGCGCACGACTGCCTGCGCATCGTCAACACGGTGATGCCTGCAGAAAACTGGGTGTTCGAAGGGCCACAAGGCATGGAAACCCAGAATATCCCCGACTCACCCTTCCACATCAACACCGCCGACGGCATGGCCACGGCAATCAGAAATGGCATGGGCATCGGCATTCAGCCGCTGGCATCAGCCGTCGAAGGATTGGTCGGAGGCACACTGGTGCGGGTACTGCCGCGGTACCGCCTGGAGGAATACAGCCTGTTCGCGATCTACCCGTCGCGCAAATTCGTCGACGCCAAAATCAAGACCTGGGTGGAGTTCCTGAAAACCGCCATCCCGCAACTGCTGGCATCGGATGAAGACATGGCCGGTGCCAAGGAGCTTGCCAACGCTTAGTGCCGCAGACCTGGAGTGTCGACCCTCCAGCGCCGGCATCGACATCAACCGTTGGAACAACCGCTGCCCATCACCTGGTATTGCACGACATGCCGCGCACCGGTCGAGTCTTCATAAGTCATCTGCACCGGCACCGCGCCGCATTGATTGGCCGCTTCGGAGATCGACACCACGTGGGCGATGTCTGCTTGAGCGGCGGCGTTGTACGCCTCGACTTGCGCGGTTTCATCCGCCGCAAAGGCTTGCGCGCCGATACCACCGAGGACCAGAAGAAGAGCGATTTTTGCAAGTTTCATGATGTTCACCGTCTCGTGGGGAACCGTGTTTGTTCACGGAGTGGAGACGATGTTAGGGGGTGAAGCGCACGGCAAAAATCGGTCGTCTGGACAAACACTGTGTCCAAAATAGTGATGAATAAACCCGAGCATCGTGGATACCCAAATCGCGAGCAGGCTCACTCCTACAGGTTTGGTGCCTGCCACAACATTCGCAAACACCGCAAAACCCACTGTAGGAGTGAGCCTGCTTGCGATGGCGTCAGCCCAGTCACCGAAAAGCCCGAAGCTGGCGCAAGCTCAAGAACCGCCCCATCATGGTCGTTGTCAGTCACCAACAGGCAAACCACTCATATCAGGCCGTTATCCCCCCCACATTTGAGGCTACAAGCGCCCGCGCATTTGCCTACAAATCTTGCGGAAGTGGCTGGCTTGTACGTTTTGCCCTTCAGCTTTATCGTTCTGCTCGTCGTTGCCCATCATCGAAAGCGATGGGCGTACAAGATTGAAAGCAAAGCTTGATCAAACCGAGAAGGAGCGGTTGACGCCCGCGTCGCCCGCACCTAATCTGCCCCCATCCCGCCCAAGGCAGTACGCCGTCCTAACCATCCAGGACGTGCCAAACCCTTGGGCGTTTTGTTATCAGGAACAAAGCATGCCCACAGCGGTATTGGTCGATGGCGCATTTTTCATCAAGCGCTTTCGAAGGATTGAACCTCAAAATGCATTCAATGCTGAACGTGCCGCTGATCTTGTCCATCGATGGGCTACTGCCCACCTTCTTGGCAAAATCATTTCTCGCCATAACGGCCAGCCGCAAGAGCTCCAACAACGTCACAGAAGAGAGCTGTACCGAATTTTCTTCTACGACTGTCCCCCGCTAGATACCAAACAGCACAACCCGATCACCAAAAAAGCAGTGGATTTCTCCAAGTCCAGAGAGGCGGTATTTCGCAAGGAGCTCCATGCCAGATTGCGTAATAAACGCAAGCTCGCCCTACGGCTAGGGCATCTATCGAAAGATGTGAAATGGACAATAAAGCCAGCAAAAATAGCGCAGCTTTTAAAGGGTAAAATCCTGATCGCCGACCTTACGGAAAATGACGTCAGCATTGAAACCCGACAAAAAGGGGTTGATATGCGGATAGGTCTCGATGTGGCGTCCTTATCATTCAAGCAACAGGTGGACCAAATTGTGCTCATTGCAGGTGACGCTGATTTTGTTCCTGCGGCAAAAATGGCCCGGCGAGAAGGTGTTGATTTCATACTAGACCCGATGTGGCAGAGCATCCCGGATGGTTTGATGGAACATATCGACGGTCTGCGCTCAACATGTCCCAAGCCTGCGCTCCGCAACCTTGCTCAGAGCGGTATTACTGCATAGTCGTTGTTTCAGTCGGTTTACGTGGTCTCACTCCAGCCCAAGTCCCGCGCGCCCCATCGAATTCAGACTCTCCACAGCAAAACGCTCCACCCACGCCCGCTCATAATCCTCCCGCGGAAAATCATCCGGCGAAGCACCCTGCGCAAACGCCCTGAACACATCCCGCGCATAGCGCAGATTCTTCGCACACATCGGCGCCGCCGGCACGTACATCACGTTGCCCCAGCCCTGCTGGTTCTGCACCGGCGCGACGCTATGGATTACATCGCAATGCCACCACACCGAATCGCCGGCCTGCACATCCGGAATCGGACTTAGCCCCTCGATCAGCAGCGGATGCCATTGCCGCGACACCGGCAGCACCTTGCCCGGCGCCACTCCACACAACTCGTCTTCGGGCACGTCATCGAGCAGCGGCCGAAGCAGCAGGTACGCCATCGCCTTGGGGATCGGCAGGGTGTGCAGCACGCCTTGATCGGCCTGCATGTCCGACAGCGCAGTCCAGCCCTGAAACGTGCGAAACGCCGAACACTTCACCGTGTCCTCGTAGGCGTATTCATCCACCTCGGTACGAAACGCCGCATCCCACGGGTCGTAGGCCGCGAAGTCGTTGCTGTAGATTTTGTCGAAGACCTTCAGATACGCCGGATGCAGCCAGCGCTCCAGCGCCCCGGAATCGGTGTGCGGGCCAAGGCCTTTCGAGTGCGTGCCCGGCGGACGCCGACGTACCCGATCCGGATACAGCGCGTTGATGTCCGGATTGAACCAGTCCTTACCGTGCGAATGAGTCTTCCACAACCGATTGAGAAACGCCTGCGCCGTGCCCATCCGCTCATGCTGACGCAACTGCATTTGCGACGCCGACCAATAGATCGGAAAAATCTCCGGCCGCGAAGCCTCCAGGTTGCCAAAAAACTGGTCGACCGGCCCACGGTAAACCGCATCGAACCGGTTCCTGTCGAGGTAATCCAGCAAGCCCTGGTCCCACTGCAGCACCTGCTCGCGGGGGAAGTGATTGCGGATCACCACGCAACCGCGACGCTTGATCAAAGCCAACTGCTCGGCAGTCACTGTGCCAGCGGCGATATCAGCGAACTCCAGCACCGGCCAGCCCGACCCGGTCTGCACCTCCTGGGCTTTGACCGACGCAATCTCGCCGGCAATAAACTCACTGACCTCGGCGAACAGCCCCTGCACATCGCCAATCTGCGCGCGCAAGGTGCGTTTCATTTTGACGATACTGTCGCGGTAATTCTCCGGAAGCGTTGCGCTCTCGAATGACTGGTATTTGCTCATCGGGGGACCTGCAGACCTTGTTGTTGGTGCAGGTATGGGACCACTTCCGATGGTGTCGGCGGCAGCCTGATTTGCCGCGTCGAGTAATACGATTGTGGCGTTGTAGCGGCGCGCCGCTTACAGAAAGTGATGACAGTGCTGACGACGAAACTCCGAAGGCGTCAGCCCCTTCAACGCCTTGAACTGCCGATTGAACAGCGCCAGCGACGAGTACCCTACCTCTTCGGCAATCAGCGAAACCGTCGTATTCCCCTGCATCAACAACGCACAGGCGTGTCCGACTCTTAGCCGTACGATGTAGTCCAACGCCGTGCAGCGCGTATGCCGACGGAACATTCGATGAAACGCCGACACGCTGACGCACGCCATCTCAGCCAACGCCGGAATGCTGATGGCTTCGGCGTAGTGTCCATGCACGTAATCCAGAACCCGATGTATACGGGGATCCTCAACGATCTGACTGCCAATCTGAGAGTCCGGCGCCGACAGGATTTGCCTGGCATCAACGTCCCGTGTCAGTTTGCTCAACACGGTCAGCAGCGCGATCAAACGCTCGGGCAGCTCCTGCTCGACCATCGCCTCAATCAGCGGCCGAATCTCCCGCGACGCCGCCGCACTGAAACTCAATGCCTGCCGCGCCGCCACAAGCAATTGCCGCAGCGACCCCATCTCCGGAAACAACGTCACCAGCGACTCCGCCCACGCCGCCGAAAACCAGATCACCAACGCCACATGCGGTTGCCCGGCGTCGACCCGCTCCGCCGACGACCAGCTATGCGGCACATTCGGCCCGACCAGAATCAGATCGCCGTCATCGTAAGCCGCGACGTCATTGCCGATATAGCGATGGCCACGACTGTTCAAGGTCAGCGTCAGTTCGTACTCGGGGTGGTGGTGCCACTCAAACGGAATTGCCCCTGGCAGGCGCCGGTTCAGCAGCGTCCAGGAGGCAGTGGCTTCGGTGGGGATTTTTTCGAAACTGGGTTTCATGGTGGACGATTCTGCTCTGTGGCGTGGGAGGCACGCCCCGATCGTATCACTCTGTTTACAACGGCAACGGTCGATCCTGCACCACGCGCTTCATCACCAGCGTCGAGGTCAGCCGCTGCACATTCGGCAAAGTCGAAAGGCACTCGTCATACAGGCGCTGAAACGCTGGCAAATCCTGAGCGATGACGTGCAGCAAATAATCCGGTTCGCCGAACAACCGTTGCGCATCCACCACCTGCGGAATCTCCACCAGCGCCGCCTCGAACGCCTCCACCGCTTGCCGGTCGCCTTCGCGCAACGTGGCGAAGACCATCGCGGAAAAGTTCAGGCCCAGCGCGGCGGGGTCGAGTTTTGCCCGGTAGCCGAGCAGCACCCCGGACTCTTCCAGCGCCCGCACGCGGCGGTGGCAGGGTGAAAGGCTCAGGCCCACGCGATCGGCCAGTTCGGTGACCGACAGCCGACCATCCTTTTGCAGTTCAGCAAGAATCTTCCGATCAGTTCTGTCCACGCAATAAAACCTTCTAATCTGATGCGCCATGACGACCATCTTTGGAAAAATATTCTAGCCGAGTTTGCTTATTCTCCCTCAACCAAAAACTGCCGCACCGCTGCAACCGGCGCGGCACTTGATTGATGGAAAACCAACATGAGCAAAGCAACGCCACGTCAACGGCCATGGGTGACGCCATGACCTTCAGCGTATTCGCCGCTTTCTGGGCGGTATCGATTCTGTTTGTGATCACCCCCGGCGCCGACTGGGCCTACGCGATTTCCGCAGGCTTGAAGCACCGCGTCGTACTCCCCGCCGTGGGCGGTCTGCTGTCCGGGCACTTACTCGCGACGCTGATTGTGGCGGCCGGGGTAGGCACGCTGATCGCCGGACATCCGCTGGCCCTGACAGCACTGACCGTAGCCGGCGCCGGTTACCTGCTGTGGCTGGGCGCCAATCTGTTCGCCCGCCCTTCCACTCCGCACGCCGCAGCGAGCCAGACCAGCGACTCATGGGCGCGCTGGGCCTTGAAGGGTCTTTGCGTGAGCGGGCTCAACCCGAAAGTGTTCTTGCTGTTTCTCGCCCTGTTGCCGCAATTCACCGACGCCGGCGCGCCGTGGCCCGTGCCGCTGCAAATGGTCGCGCTCGGCCTGGTGCATACCGCCAGTTGCGCGGTGATCTATCTGCTGGTCGGGTTTGGCTCACAGGTGGTACTGCGCGCCCGGCCTGCAGCGGCACGCAGGGTCAGTCGAGTTTCAGGGCTGATCATGATTGCGATTGCGCTGGGGCTGCTGATCGAACAGCTGCACGCCTGATTCTTCCTCCTGACGAGATCTGCCAATGACCGAACACACCTCACCCTACGACACCACTGCCCTAACCAAGCCGGCAACACGCCTGCGCATCCCGCAGCTCAAACAGATGAAAGTCGAAGGGCGCAAATGGGCGATGCTGACCGCGTACGACATGTACAGCGCAGTAATTTTCGAGGACGCCGGCATTCCCGTCCTGCTGGTCGGCGACTCAGCGTCCAACAACGTGTTTGGCAACGACTCGACCTTGGCCGTGACCGTCGACGAACTGCTCCCGCTGGTGCGCGCCGTCACCCGATCAACCCGGCGGGCCTTGGTCATCGCCGACCTGCCCTTCGGCTCGTACCAGGTTTCACCCGAACAATGCCTGCAAACCGCCGTGCGTTTCATGAAGGAGGCTGGCGCCCATGCGGTGAAGATCGAGGGCGGTGTCGAATTGCTGCCACACATCGCCAAGCTCAGCGTCTCGGGCATCCCGGTCATGGCCCACATCGGTTTCACCCCGCAGATGGAACATCAATTGGGCGGCTATCGTGTACAAGGTCGGGGCGAAGACGGGCAGCGCCTGATCGACAGCGCCAAAGCGCTGGAAGCCGCCGGCGCGTTCGCCCTGCTGATCGAAATGGTGCCCGGCGACGTTGGCGCAGCGATCACTCAAGCGGTGGCGATCCCCACTGTGGGCATCGGCGCCGGCAATCAGTGCGACGCGCAAGTGCTGGTCTGGCAAGACATGGCCGGCCTGCGCCAGGGACGTCTGCCGCGCTTCGTCAAACAGTACGCCGACCTGCGCAGCGTCCTGCAAACGGCGGCCAGAGACTTCGCCGACGACGTACAGGCCGGCACCTTCCCCGGCCCCGAACACACCTTTTAACCAACCGCCAGCAGCAGGAGGCCCCCATGCAAACCCCGAGACAACGCGCCGCCGAAGGCCTCAAGGTGGGCGACCGCTTCAACGTCGTCCGCCGTTTCACACCCGACGACGTCCATCACTTCGCGCAACTGTCCCGCGACTACAACCCCGTCCACTGCGACGCGCACTATGCGCAACTGCGAGCATTCAAAGCGCCGATCACCCACGGCCTGCTCACGGCCAGCCTGATGACCGAAATCGGCGGCCAGATCGGCTGGCTCGCCACCGGCATGAACCTCCAGTTCAAGCGCCCCGTCTATCCCGGCGAAACCATCACCTGCCACTGGCTCATCACCAGCATCGACGAGCGAGGCCACGCAACAGCCGAAGTCAGCGTCTTCAACGAACAACACATCACCGTGCTCGAAGCTATCACCACCGGCGTCCTGCCCGGCGCGCCAGAACGCGAATACATGAAACACATGCTGGCCGAGGGCGACCCTACCAATGGCGCGCGATGACGCGTTTAAACAGAGTTGTTTATATGACACCCGGTGTTACGTCCCCAAGGCTACAACGCCTTGCGCCATTGCCTACGACTACGCCAGAATCCGCCGGCTTGTGCGCCCAGGGTGCGGGTTCTATCGTGGGTCGGTCGCTGAAAAGCAGCGATCGGGTTTGGTAGCCCGGTTTCACACATGGCGCAAAACGTCACCTTACGCAGATGCTTTCTGGCGCCTGTGTTTTATGGTGGCCATGCGCAGGGCGCTTTCGAGCGCGCCGGTTTTTCCATGTGTGCCGGTCTACCAACCTTCGTAATGGCCACCACCCTCGTTTGGTAGCGAATGTGATGGTTCCCTTAGCCACATATGGAGCGTCACTATGTTCAAGGTCACACCAAACCCACCCGAAACCGAAACGGTCTCCCCCTACGAATCCCCCGATTCCCGAAAACTCAGCGAAGCCGCCGAACGCGCCCTCGACCACTACCTGAACCCCGCCAGCCAAATCATGGCCACGCCCTACACACCCAACGCCATGTTCCTCGCCAACCCCAAAATTGCCACCGAGGAATTATTGGCGAACGCCAGTGAATCGCTGGGTTCGGCGACGGTAATGTTGGGGGATGTGGCCGCGCTGGTTGAGGGGCCAATTCGCAAGACGCTGCTGGGCATTGCGCAGGTGGTGATGCTGGGGGAGTTGGCGGTGAATCAGGCGTTGGATAATGTTGTGCCGACGGCATAACGAACGCTCCCTCCTTGGCGCTCTATGGTGAGCGCCCAAGGAGGGATCTGCCAGAAACCGACACGCGAGAATCGTCAGCTTTCGCCAGAAGCTACCATCCGCGTTTATAAATAACGGAACAAACCGAAGCCTGACTCAGGCTCCGGTATAGCTGCTCCTTATTGCGTAGCGATGGCTGCGTCACGTTCCAGCTTTTTAGTTTTTTCTTGAGCCTCTGCACTTAACTGCTGTGGCTGGATGTTGATGTCCACTTTTTCGAGAGCGCCGGTAAATGGGAACGGCCCCTCGTAATCGTTGGAGACTGCTTCGCCAGTATCGCGACCAATGTCGAAGGTCTCGGTTGCGCTGTAGCGGATCGGCGGCACGTGGGCAAAATGGGCCCGTCCGACCTCCTTGCCATTGATCAGCAGCACACCAGTACCGCCACCGCCAAAGGTCTTGTCTTCATGCGTGTACTGGAATTCGGCGACCACCTTACCGGCAGGCAGTTTTTCCGGGGATTTGATCTGGTCGCGCTCCTTGCCAAAGAAGTTGTTCTCGTACACCAGGTAACCGTCCTTGACGAACAGCGTGTATCCCGCGCTGCCACCTTGGGCGACGATGACGCCCTCGGTTTTCGCGTCGGCTTCAAACACGGCTGTCACCGTGTGAGAGCGAGCCTTGACGTTCGGCGCTGTCCCTTCCGGCACACGCACAGTGCCAGGATAGAACGTGAACTGATCACGCCCGCGAGAAAGGCTTGGACGGTCGGGAACGTTCCCACGCTCTACAAAACGGTCGTCCAGCGGCAGTACGTTGTACTTCCTGGCCTCGGATTCGAACAACGCCTGAAGCTGTTTGAGTTTGGCCGGATTCTTCGCCGCCAGGTCATCCGCCTGACTGAAGTCCTTGCTCAAATCGTAAAGCTCCCACTTGTCGTTCTCGAAGTCACCCTTGCGCCCCAGCAATTCCCACGGCAAACCGTGGCGGGCGGCCGCTACCCAGCCGTCATGGTAGATCGCGCGATTGCCCATGATTTCGAAATATTGGGTGGTGTGCCGGGTCGACGCTTTGGCATCGTTGAAGCTGTAGAGCATGCTGACACCCGCCAGCGGAACCTGTTTCTGCCCGTTGACGGTCTCCGGCATTTTGATACCGGCCGCCTCGTAGATGGTCGGCGCCACATCAATCATGTGATGCCACTGGTCACGCACCTCGCCGTGCGCCTTGATACGGGCAGGCCAACTGACGGTGAAACCGCTGCGCGTGCCGCCGAAGTGACTCGCCACCTGCTTTGTCCACTGAAACGGCGTATCAACAGCCCATGCCCAGCCCACTGAGAAGTGATTCTCATGTTTGGGGCTGCCGATTTCGTCGATGACTTTCAGCATGTTCGGCACGTTGTCCGGGATACCGTTTTGCGTGGCCATGTTGTTGACCGTGCCATTCAATCCGCCTTCGGCAGAGGCACCGTTGTCACCCAGTGCCAGCATGACCAGAGTGTTATCGGCATTCGGGCTTTTAGCCACGGCATCCAGTACTCGCCCTACTTGCTCATCAGTCTGAGTCAGAAAACCGGCGAAGACTTCCATCTGCCGACTGTACAAGCGCTTTTGATCGTCGGATAGCGTGTCCCAGGCCGGCAGTTCTGCGGGGCGCGGGGTGAGCTTGGCTGAAGCAGGGACAATCCCCAGTTTTTTCTGTTGGGCAAACACCATCTCGCGATAGCTGTCCCAGCCCATGTCGAACTTGCCTTTGAACGGTTCTATGTAGGACGCAGGAACTTGATGCGGCGCATGCATGGCACCGGGAGCGTAGTAGACGAACCAAGGTTTTTTGGGGGCTACCGATTGTTGCTCGCGCAGCCAGTTGATCGCGTGATCGGCCAGGTCTTCGTTAAAGCTGTAGCCCTGTTCCGGAGTTTTTGACGGTTCTACCGGCACGGTATTTTCAAAAAGCTGAGGGTAGAACTGACTGGTCTCACCCCCCTGAAAACCATAGAAATAGCCAAAGCCCTTGCCCGTTGGCCAGCGATCGAAAGGCCCGGCCGAGCTGGTCTCCCAGTCCGGCGTGTCATGCCATTTGCCGAATGCAGCGGTGGTATAGCCGTGATCTTTGAGCACCTGACCGATGGCGGCGTTGTTGTCCTCCCAGACGCTGTTGTAGCCCGGGAACCCCGTTGCGCCTTCAGTGATGCCGCCCATCCCGACCTGATGATGATTGCGCCCAGACAATAACGCGGCGCGAGTCGGTGAGCACAACGCGGTGTTGTGCATCTCGTTGTAACGCACGCCTTGCTCGGCCAGTCGATCAAAGTTGGGCGTTGGCGTCAGGCCGCCGTAAGCCGAAGTACCGGCGAACCCGAGATCGTCGATCAGGATGACCAAAACATTCGGTGCATCCTTGGGCGGGGTCACAGGTTGCGGAAAGTCGGACTTGGACGTTTTGTAGGTTTCACCGACGGTGCCACCGAACGGTGCTGTCGGCAGCGGCAGGCTGGCGCCCGCTGTTGCGGGGGCGGCTTGGGCGGTCAGCGAGCCGACACTGCCAAGTAACGCGGTGGCCAGCATGAATGACGGTTTACTCGGTTTGGACATGCATCAACTCCCTTTGCATTCAAAAGTCTCAGGCAATCAGCTGATAAAACTCAGCCAAGCCTGGTAATCATCAACGTGGCACCCACGATCTCGCTGGGTGAACGGCCTTGAGCAATCAATCCGGACATGGCTCGCAGATAAGGCGCTGTATGGGCAAAGAACTGGTAGTAGCCTTTACACAAATAGTTGAGCCCCGGTTCGCCTTCATCTGTTTCGATGAAACGATGTTTTGGGCAGCCGCCCCAACACCCTTTCAACATGTTGCACTGCTGGCACTGCTTGGGGAGTGAGGTCAGCTTGTCCTGGCCGAACTTCTGTTGCTCCGGGGATTGCAGCAAAGTGGACAGGGACTGCTGGGTGAGATTGCCCAAACGGAATTTCGGATACACGTAGTGATCACAGGAAAAAACATCGCCGTTATGCTCGACGACCACCGCCCGGCCACAGGTGGGCTGGTGGTGACAGGCCGCGCCGGGCTCGCCCATGTAGTTCGCAAGCGCCCACTCGAAATTCATGACGTATATCCGGCCCACATCACGCTTGATCCAGACATCGAAGATCGCGTTGAGAAATGTGCCGTAGTCTTCCGAGCCAACAGACCAGGAGGTCAGATTTGGTTCGGCCTTGTGAGAAGCACTCAAAACCAGATCACTGTCCGGACCGTGCAAGGTGAAACCCATGGCGGCATCCGCCACGTCGGGAAGCCTTTCGACGATGGGGATGAACTGGATGTACTCGACGCCGAGCTGACGGAAGAACTCGTACACCCTGAGGGGATCCTGGGAGCTGCGTCGGTTGACGCATGCGAGGATGTTGAAACGAACCTTATATTTTTTCAGCGACTCAAGGGCACGCAGGACCAAGGCATGGCTTGCATGACCGCTGGAGGTGACACGGTACTCATCGTGAATATCGGCCGGACCATCTAGTGACAAGCCCACTAAAAAATCATGCTCGGCTAAAAATTGACTCCACTTGTCGTCGATCAATAACCCATTGGTCTGGAAGCTGTTGGTGATCTTGCGGCCAGCGCCATGAACCGCCTGCATTCTTATCGCATGCTGGTAGAACTCCAACCCCATCAGTGTTGGCTCGCCGCCCTGCCAAGTGAACGCTACTTCGGTCTGGTCGGTGTGCGAAGCGATGTAGTTTGCGACGTAACTTTCCAGCACATCCAGATTCATTCGGTGACGACGCTCGTCACGATACAGCGCGGCCTTTTCTAGATAGAAGCAATAATCGCAATCCAGATTGCAATCAGCCCCGCTGGGCTTGGCCATAACATGAAACGCGTAGGGTGGCGCAGGAACATTACGAGCGTAGAAGACTGCTGACATCGACTTGACCTTTCTACCTGTGCGGAATGCAGCATTGACTATAGACGGGTTTCTCGAGTGGGCAATTGACAAGAGTGTCGATCAAACGGACAGATTTGCGAGCAGCAATAGCTGACAGAATCTGATCATGTCCTCTATCCCGTTCGGTGGGAAACCACTGCTGCTACGACGCATTACTTTCAAAGCCGCGGAATTGAGTCCGATCAAAACTTGGCTGAAAGGCTGCTTTTGGCCGAAAGCGTACCTATTTCCAGTGACTCATTTTCGGTCACAAATCTGTCACCCCCAAACTGCTAACATCCCTCCGCCTCCCTTATCCAAGAGCCCCCAACCCAAGGTGCCCCCCAAGGTGTCCCCAAGCCCCCACCAAAAAATCATCCTCCGCTCCGAAAACCTCCACTCCGAAGACTTCGGCGCCCTCTTCTCCCGGCTCTTCGGCAATCGCTACGCCGACACCCCGCCGATCCCCTCCAACATCATCATCAGCGGCGTCTACGGCAGGCACGACGGCGTCAGTTTCCGGCGCATGCATTACCACGGTGATTTCACCGTCACCTTCCCCGACCCGCAGGATGAGATCACGTTCGTGATTCCCACGGCGGGCAAGATTGTGTTCAACCACCGCACCGAGTCCGTCGGCATGGCCCAGGTGGGGTTGGCGATTGATAAGGCGGATATCCGTTCGATGCGGTTTCTCGACAATCATGCGCAGCACGGGATTTCGGTGAATCGGGGGCAGCTCACGGAGCGGTTGGCGGCGTTGTTGGGGCGGCCGATTGTGCAGAAGATTGTGTTTGAGCCGGCGGTGGATCTGCACTCGGCGGCGTTTCAGGGGATCAAGGCGTTGATTGATCTGGCGACGGGGACGGAGTTTGATTTGTTGCTCAACAGCGGCACGCTGATGCCGTCGCGGTTGCGCGAGATGTTGATTGATGCGGTGCTGGAGGCGTGGCCGCACAATTTTACCGAGGCGTTGCGCCAGCCGGCGCCGAGGGTGGCGCCGCGGCATGTGAAGTTGGCGGTGGAGTTTATTCAGGCGCATCCGGAGCAACTGGTGAGTGGGGTTGAGTTGGCGCGGTTGAGCAATGTCAGTCAGCGCGCATTACAGGATGGGTTTCGGCGGTTTGTCGGGATGTCGATTGTGGCGTATCAGCGGCAGGTGCGATTGGAGCGCGCTTTCGAGGCGCTGGGTCAGCGGCATTCGGCGTCGGTGACGGAGGTGGCGTTGCGCTTTGGCTTCAGTAATGTCGGGCGGTTTTGTCAGTATTTTCAGCAGGCGTATGGGGTGAGTCCGGCGCAACTGAGGGGGCGGGGTATTGGTTTATCGGCGGGGGAATGCTGGTGGGTCAGTTGATGGTGATGTTGGCTGACACGACGCCTTCGCGAGCAAGCCCGCTCCCACTGGGTTAGGCGGTGGACTCAAGATTGCGGCTGGTCGGTGCCATGGGGTTATGCTCTGGGCTCAGGGTTGGCGGCTGGTCGTTCCACCGTGTTTGGTGGGACTTTGTGAATGGTGGTCATCCTTGACCTCGCGCGGTTGCCCCTGCTTTAGAACGCGTAACTGGCCTTCAGGCTGCCACTGAAACCGTGGCTGTCACCACCGCCGCTGGCACCGACTTCTGCGCCGACGCTGACGGCGCCGAGGCTGGCCATCAGGTTGACGCCGGCGCTGAACTGGTCGCGATTGTCGAAGGCGGCGCGCTGTTCGATGTCGAGGCCCAGCAGGTGGCCTTGGCTGTTTACGTCGTTGTTGCCCAGCGTGCGTTCGTAGCCGACTTGCACGCCCGGCACCAGTTGCCAGGCGCCCATCGCGACCGGGGCAAACGCCACGTTGAGATTGGCGACGGCGCTGCGGCGGGTAGCGGTGTTGTCGTCGACGTCGAGGGACAGTTCGCTGCCCTTCTCTTTGAAGCCTTTGAGGTCGAGGTGGCTGACGCGCAGGCCGAGGCTTGGTTCGAGGATCATGCCGTTGACCGGTGCGCGGTAACCCAGCGCCAACGTCGCGCCGGTGAGGTTGCCGTGGGTGTCGCCCTTGGCGGTGCCGAGGCCGCCGCCCAGTTCGCGTTTGCTGTCGTAATCGACGTAGCCGGCGCTGGCGTTGGCGTCGACGAACAAGCCGCGTTCCAGGCTGGTGAAGCCGTAGCGCGCGCCGAGGTTGAAGAAGGTGAAGTCGGTATCGGCCTCGCCACCCGCGCCGCCGACGGTGCCTTTGCTGTAGCCGAAACCGCCGCGCGCGCTGAGTTGTTCGGAGAAGCGCTGGGTGATGCCGACCATCAGGCCCTGGCTGTGTTCGTTGCTGCTCTCGGCGTGGGACGAGCCGTCGGTGCCGAGGTATCCGGCGAGCGCGGTGGTCCACAACCGGTATTGGCCGACTTTCAGATCGGTGCCGCTGGCGTAAGGCGCGGCGGCTTGCTCGATCAGCGCATTCTGCCGCAGCAGGTAGCTGGCGGCGTCAGCGTGAACCTGACCGCCGACCTGGGATTCAACACCGCCGAGAGTGCCGGCGTCGATCGCCGATTGCAGGTAGTAGTTGTAGGCGCTGTAGGTGCCGGACAGGCTGGTGTTCTGCAACTCGCGCAACAATTCGGCACCGGCAGCGGCGTTGCCGGTCAACCCGGCCTGACCCGGCAGACTGTTGTACTCAACCAGTTTGCCGCGCAGCACGTAGATAGTTGCCTGCGACAGGCCGAGGCCTTGTTTGAGGTAGTTGTCCATGCTGCCGTATTCGGCGGTGACTTCATCGAGCCCGGCCTGCAGATAGCTAGCCTGCACGCCGAGCAACGGCGCGTAGACCGAGGCCATGCTTGGCGGCATTGCTTTAAGAGTCGCGGCGACGCGGGCGGCGGTGTAGTCATTGGTCGCCAGATAGTTGGCCATGATGGTCGCGTTATCGACCCCGGCGATGCTCTGCAACACGGCGGCGGTCCAGCCGGTGCGGTCCTTGCCGGCGGTGCAGTGGAACAGCTGCGCGCCGTCGGTGGTGGCCAGTTCGTTGAACAGCTTGCCGAACTGGCCGCGCATCCCCGCATCGCTGACGAAGGCACGGTTGGTCTGTTCCATCATGGCGATGGCGTCGGCCGCGCTTTTGAACGACACGGTGGTGATGTTCGCACCCGAGGTGGTGCTGCCGATGATGTCGATGTTCTGGTAGGTCGCGCCGGTCAGCAGGGTGTCCGGCGTGCCAGCGATTTCGCTCGGCGTGCGCAGGTCGTAGACGGCTTTGATGCCCAGGCTGTTGAGCGTCGCCAGATCCGCTGCCGACGGCGTGATCGCGTTGGAACGGTAGAACACACCGCCGCGCATCGTGCCGTCATGGGCTGTGGTATACGCGGTGGTGAGGCCAGCGACGTCACGGAAGTTGTCGATGCTTTTCAGGCGCGGCGTGTCGAGCGCGACGGGCTCGGCAGCGTGGGCAGCGTGGGCAGCGGCGATGGACAGGCTCAGAACGGACAGCGAACACACAAGACGTTGGAACACAGTGCAGCCTCATTGGAATTAGCGTTGGGCTGGCTACTATCTGCAATCAACTGATACTGAATATGACAGAACGACTGCGCACGCAAATGCCTGCGCGATTGGGCCGTGGGCTGCGGTTTTTGTCCGTATCTGCCGGAGAGCCACTGTAGGAGTGAACCTGCTCGCGATAGCGGTGGGTCAGACAACGTAAATGTCAGAGATATACCTCTATCGCGAGCAGGCTCACTCCTACAGGGTTCGGTGATGAATGTGGAGTTTTCGCTTGAAGGAGATTCCGTCCATAATCCCTCCCCCCAAATGGACTGACACAGGAAATGTGAAATGGACACCACTCAATGGCTCGGTTTGTTCGAGCGCGCCTTTCGCGGGATGGAAAAGAATCTTGAGCAAGTGCTGCAACTCAACAGTTGCCGCGAGCATTGGATTCAGGCCCAGATCAGTCTGCAAGCCTGGTTCGAAGATGAGGTCGAGATCTGGACGGATCTGCCGATAGGCGACCGACGCAAGGCAGACCTGTACTCATTGGACGACAACGGCGCGGCAAGGATGGTCGCCGAAATCAAATGTCTGGGCGATGTCTCGCAGGCCAAGTGCCTGGAAGGCGATTGGTCGGTGCGGGCCGATGTTGACCGGTTGCGCTCTTTCGAATGTCCCACCCGCCTGTTCGTCCTGGTCATCGCCAAAGGCGAGCGCGAAACCAATACCGGACGGCGCCTTCGCGAAGATGAATGGGTGGATGGCCAGACATGCGTCAGTGTGGATCTGAAATTTGCACTGGTCCGGATGTGGGCTTTGTAAGTCGAGTTCTTCATCCACTTCTGCACGCGACGTGGGCCGACATCGCGGCTCGCTCGGGAGCGCCGTTGCTCAACATCGAAGTGATTTGCTCAGACCGACTTGAGCATCGTCGCCGGGTTGAGCATCGGCAATCAGACATAACGGGGCTGACTCCCCCGAGCTGGTCTTCTGTTGTGAATCACGAATATGAAGCCTGGACGCAGCCGATCCTTCGGCTCGACACCACGAGTCTCTCCGTGGATCAGGCGGTAGAGATCATTGTGGGAACTGGCCTGCTGGCGATTGAGGCGAGCCTGCCAAAGTGATGGCGACTGACACGGCCCTATCGCTGGCAAGCCAGCTCCCACAGTTTTTTGCGATGAGCTCAGGGTTGGCGGCTGCCAGAGATCCAAAATGGGAGCTAGCCTGCTAGCGATTTCGGTGCATGACGATCTCAAGCTCCTCGCCCGATTCCGGCACCTGAAAGTAGCTGGAGATCAAATCAAACTCTGCATCCGAAGCGGCAAACTCATGCTCCGCCAGCGCATTGCGCGCATGCAGCCGGGCGCGGCAAGTATCGTCATCCACCGCGAGATAGTGCAGGCAATGCGGCACTTTTGCAGTATCCGCCAGCCCTCGCAGCCACTGCCGATCCGCCACGGTATTGGCCGGAAAATCCAGCACCACACTCACCCCGGCCGTCAGCACATCGATCACCAACGGCCCCAGCACCCCGCGAATCTGCCGCGCACATCGAACGTAATCCGCCACGGATTTGATCTGCTCCGGATACAGCCGCGACAGCCACTGATCTTCACTGAGCACAAGCGCGCCGTGCTGCTCAGCCAATGATTGGGCCAGTGTGGATTTGCCCGAGGCGATCTTGCCGCACATCAGGTGTAGGGTGGGTGCACGCATTGGGGACGCTTCCTTATGTCGATTGCTGGATAATGCCCAACGCCTGACAGACAGGCAATCAATGCGCCTGACCCAACGGGGAACCGTGATGACTGCAACAAACGTACGCCGATGCACCTCATGGCTGCTGCTCACCCTGCTCGCCACCACCCTGGCGCTGACCGCGGGATGTTCAAGCAAGCGCTACGCTACCAACGGTTCGAACTGCTACGCCAAAGCCGTACCCACCTCCGGCGAAGGCGGTTTAGCCTGGGGCGATACCTTGAGCATGGCGCGCAAGAAATCGCTGAATAACTGCATGCGTTATGCGAGCCGCTCCGGAGGTACGCCGAACACCTGCCAGGTTGTGCAGGCGCAGTGCAAACGCTGAGAGCGCCGATAATGATGTTGGCTGACACGGCCCCATCGCTGGCAAGCCAGCTCCTACAGGGTTATTGGGTGGATTCAGGATTGGCGGCTGCCAGAGATCCAACGTGGGAGCGAGCCTGCTCGCGAATGCGATCTGTCAGCCAAGGCGATAGCGACTGACACGCCCTCTTCGCGAGCAGGCTCGCTCCCACATGGGGTTGTGCAGTGAACTCAGAATTAGCGGCTGGCTCGCACAGTTTTTTCGCTGCAGGTGAGATTGGCGAACGGCCTGACGATCGAATCAGGCTCCTCGCTTGAGCACCGCCGTCGAGACCCGTGGCTGGATCGACTTTTCGATCAGTGCAACGATGTCCTTCGCCCCATAACAACGGAACAGAATGCTGCCAGCATCCGTATCCAGGCAGACGATTTTGGTGATGAAGCCACCTTCAAGCGTGACCTTGCGGATCATCCCCAGCGGCACTCTGATGTCCAGTGTGCCGTCCTGAACCATGCGGTTCATGGCGTTGGCATTCAGGTACACAGCGGTATTGGTCAGGGTCATTTTGCCGCCGACCCACAGCCCGCCGTACACCTCTTTGACCCCCTCCAGCACACCGGCCAACGCGCTGACATTGCCACTGCCGGCAACATCGTAGAAATCGCCGACACCTTCGTAATCCACCTCGACGTCAGCCACCAGAAAGTTGACCAGCTTCGACTTCACGACCTTCTCTTCCATCCTTGTATCTCCGTGTCCCCAGAACACTCACCCGTGGCGAGGGGATTCATCCCCGATGGACTGCGCAGCAGGCCGCTTCTTGCTCGGTTGAAGAAGCCGGGCCCGCTTCGCGCGCCATCGGGGATAAATCCCCTCACTACAGGTTTACTCAGCAAAAGTGACCGTCTGCTATCAGCGATTCAACGCCGCCGCATTAGCCCGTGCCGCGTGCAGCTTCTTATAGCTGTCGATCAGACGCAGGTGACGATCCAGCCCTTCGAGCTTCATGCTGGTCGGCGTCAGGCCGTAGAAACGCACACTGCCGTTGACCGAACCAATCGCCGCGTCCATGCGCTCGTCGCCGAACATGCGGCGGAAGTTGGCCTCGTAGTCGGCCAGTTCCAGATCCTCGTCCAGTTCCATTTCCAGACACACGTTCACCGCCTGATAAAACAAGCCGCGCTCGACGGTGTTGTCGTTGTATTGCAGGAAGGCTTCGACCAGATCCTTGGCCTGCTCGAATTTCTGCAGAGCGAGGTAGATCAGCAGGCGCAGTTCCAGAATGGTCAACTTGCCCCACGGCGTGTTGTCGTCGAACTCGATGCCGATCAGCGTGGTGATGTCGGTGTAATCATCCAGCTCGCTGTTTTCCAGGCCTTGAGCGAGGTTGCGCAGGCCGACCTTGCTCAGACTGTGCAGGTTGAGGATGTCGGCGCGGAATTGCAGGGCCTTGTTGGTGTTGTCCCAGATCAGGTCGTCCACCGGATAGATTTCCGAGTAGTCCGGCACCAGGATCCGGCAGGCATTGGCGCCGAGGTCGTCGTAGACCGCCATGTAGGCTTCTTTGCCCATGTCTTCGAGGATGCCGAACAGGGTTGCGGCTTCTTCGGCGTTGGAGTTTTCGCCTTGACCTGAGAAGTCCCATTCGACGAATTCGAAGTCAGACTTGGCGCTGAAGAAACGCCACGACACCACCCCGCTGGAGTCGATGAAGTGTTCGACGAAGTTGTTCGGTTCGGTCACCGCCTGGCCGGAGAACGTCGGCTGCGGCAGATCGTTCAAGCCTTCGAAACTGCGGCCCTGCAGCAGTTCGGTCAGGCTGCGTTCCAGCGCCACTTCCAGGCTTGGATGCGCGCCGAACGAGGCGAACACGCCGCCGGTGCGCGGGTTCATCAGGGTCACGCACATCACCGGGAATTCACCGCCCAGCGACGCATCCTTGACCAGCACCGGGAAGCCCTGCTCTTCCAGCCCTTTGATCCCGGCGAGAATGCTTGGGTACTTCTCCAGCACTTCCTGCGGTACGTCGGGCAAAGCCATCTCGCCTTCGAGAATTTCGCGTTTGACCGCGCGCTCGAAGATCTCCGACAGACACTGCACCTGTGCTTCAGCCAAGGTGTTGCCAGCGCTCATGCCGTTGCTCAGGAACAGGTTTTCGATCAGGTTGGACGGGAAGTACACCACTTCACCATCCGACTGGCGCACGAACGGCAGTGAGCAGATACCGCGCTGGGTGTTGCCGGAGTTGGTGTCGAACAGGTGCGAGCCCTTGAGCTCGCCGTCGCGGTTGTAAATGTCGAGGCAGTATTGGTCGAGAATCTCCGCCGGCAGCTCGTCTTTCGGGCCGGGCTTGAACCAGCGTTCGTTCGGGTAATGCACGAACTCGGCGGTGGCGATGTCCTCGCCCCAGAACTGGTCGTTGTAGAAGAAGTTGCAGTTCAGGCGCTCGATGAATTCGCCCAGTGCCGAGGCCAGTGCGCCCTCTTTGGTCGCGCCCTTGCCGTTGGTGAAACACATCGGCGAATGCGCATCGCGGATGTGCAGAGACCAGACGTTGGGCACGATGTTGCGCCAGGACGCGATTTCGATCTTCATCCCCAGATCGGCGAGAATCCCCGACATGTTGGCGATGGTCTGCTCCAGCGGCAGATCTTTACCGGCAATATAGGTACCCGCTTCAGAGGTCGAGTGCGGCATCAGCAGCGCTTGCGCATCGGCGTCGAGGTTCTCGACTTCTTCGATCACGAACTCGGGGCCGGTCTGCACAACCTTCTTCACCGTGCAGCGATCAATCGAACGCAGGATGCCCAGACGATCCTTCTCGGAAATGTCTGCCGGCAGTTCGACCTGGATCTTGAAGATCTGGTTGTAGCGGTTTTCCGGGTCGACGATGTTGTTCTGCGAAAGGCGAATATTGTCGGTCGGGATGTTGCGGGTTTCGCAGTACAGCTTCACGAAGTAAGCCGCGCACAAGGCCGACGACGCCAGGAAGTAGTCGAACGGCCCCGGTGCCGAGCCATCGCCCTTGTAGCGAATGGGCTGATCGGCGATCACCGTGAAGTCGTCGAACTTGGCTTCAAGTCGAAGGTTGTCGAGAAAGTTGACCTTGATTTCCATGCGGGTTTACCAGAGAGCAGAAACGAATTGGCGGCCATTATCCGGGTTTTCAGCCTGACGTCTTGTGCTTTTGCGTAATCGCCGCCGTGTGGGCGGCCGCGTTGCGCCGGGCATCGGCACAGGCGAGCGACAAAAATGCCCTGAGCAGTGAATTTTTTCGTGTCTTCTTGTATCTGACGGAAAGAGCCTATGCCAGCAAAACAATGGCATCGAATCCGTTCAGCTATGAGTGACCCGCATGAAATCAAGGAAAAACACCGTCAATCCCATCAGATTGAAAGACATCACCATTGTCGACGACGCCAAGATGCGCAAGGCGATCACCGCCGCCGCACTGGGCAACGCCATGGAATGGTTTGACTTCGGCGTGTACGGCTTCGTCGCCTACGCGCTGGGCAAGATCTTCTTCCCCGGCGCCGATCCTGGCGTGCAAATGATTGCTGCCCTGGCGACCTTCTCGGTGCCGTTTCTGATCCGGCCATTGGGTGGTTTGTTCTTCGGCGCCCTGGGCGACAAGTACGGACGCCAGAAAGTCCTCGCCGCGACCATTGTGATCATGTCGCTGAGCACCTTCGCCATCGGTCTGATTCCGTCCTATGAATCGATCGGCATCTGGGCGCCGATCTTGTTGTTACTGGCGAAAATGGCTCAGGGTTTCTCGGTCGGCGGCGAATACACGGGCGCGTCGATCTTCGTCGCCGAATACGCGCCCGACCGTAAACGCGGCTTCCTCGGCAGTTGGCTGGACTTCGGCTCGATTGCCGGTTTCGTCCTCGGCGCCGGTGTGGTGGTGCTGATTTCGACGATCATCGGCGAAGAGAAATTCCTCGAATGGGGCTGGCGCCTGCCGTTCTTCCTTGCGCTGCCACTGGGCATGATCGGCCTCTATCTGCGTCATGCACTGGAAGAGACACCGGCGTTTCAACAGCATGTCGAGAAACTCGAGGAAGGTGATCGCGAAGGTCTGGCGGGCGGTCCGAAAGTTTCGTTCAAGGAAGTTGCGACCAAACACTGGCGCAGCCTGATGACCTGTATCGGCGTAGTGGCGGTGACCAATGTCACTTATTACATGCTGCTGACCTACATGCCGAGCTATCTGTCGCACAACCTGCACTACAGCGAAAACCGTGGCGTGTTGATCATCATCGCGATCATGGTCGGCATGCTATTCGTGCAGCCGGCAATTGGTTTTATCAGCGACAAGATCGGCCGCAAACCCTTCATTGTGGTTGGCAGCATCGGCCTGTTCCTGCTGGCGATTCCGGCGTTCATGCTGATCAACAGCGGCAAGATCGGCCTGATCTTTTCCGGCTTGCTGATCCTCGCGGTGTTGCTGAACTTCTTCATCGGCGTCATGGCCTCGACTCTGCCGGCAATGTTCCCCACGCACATCCGCTACAGTGCACTGGCCGCCGCGTTCAACGTCTCGGTACTGATTGCCGGCCTGACGCCGACCGCCGTGGCCTGGCTGGTGGAAAGCACCAACAATCTGTACATGCCGGCCTACTACCTGATGGTGATTGCTGTGGTCGGCCTGATCACCGGCGTGACCATGAAGGAAACCGCCAACAAACCGCTGCGCGGTGCCGCACCGGCCGCGTCGGACCTTGAAGAAGCCAAGGAACTGCTCAAGGAACACCACGACAACATCGAGCAGAAAATCGAAGACATCGACGCCGAGATCGCTGAGCTGGAAGCCAAGCGCAAGGAGTTGGTGCAGCAGCATCCACGGATCAACTAATGAGTACGCGGCGTGGCCACTCGAATCGGAGTCGAGTGGCCACATAGGCGCCGCGTGCAACCAAATCCGCATTGTTTGACGGAGATCGCGCCCTTTCGCGCGACCTCGATACCAAAGGTGCCAGCGTGGATAATCACTCCGATCGTCGCAACAAGCTCTCGCTGGACAGCCTCAATTTTTTCCTCGCCGATGTGCGCGACGGGCTAGGGCCATATCTAGCGATTTACCTGTTGGCGGTTCACCACTGGGAGCCGGCCAGCATCGGGTTGGTGATGACCCTCGCCGGGATCGCCGCGCTTGCCACCCAGACACCCGCCGGGGCCCTTGTCGACAACACCCGGAGTAAGCGGGCGGTGATTGCGGTTGCCGCGTTACTGGTGACCGGCAGCTGTCTGGTGTTGCCCTTCGTCACCTCCTTCAGTCTGGTGGCGATTACTCAAGCCTTGAGCGCCGCCGCGGCGTCGGTGTTCGCCCCGGCCATTTCGGCGATCACCCTCGGCATCACCGGCCCACGAGCGTTCACTCGGCGCACCGGACGCAACGAGACCTTCAACCATGCCGGCAACGCCTGCGCGGCGCTGCTGGCCGGTGGTTTTTCCTACCTGTTCGGGCCAGTGGCGGTGTTTTATCTGATGGCGGTCATGGCGCTATGCAGTGTGATCGCCGTGAGCTTCGTCGATGCCAACGCGATCAACCATGATCTCGCCCGAGGCCTTGACCCCAGCGACGCTACACACGCCAAGGCGCCTTCGGGATTGGCGGTGCTGCTGACCAACAAGGCGTTGCTGATGTTCGCCATCTGTTGTGCCCTCTTCCACCTGGCGAACGCGGCGATGCTGCCACTGGTGAGCCAGAAACTGGCGCAGGTCAATCTGCAGATGGCGACGCCACTGACCTCGGCCTGCATCGTCGCCGCGCAACTGGTCATGGTGCCGGTCGCGTTGCTCGTCGGGGCCAAGGCCGATGTGTGGGGACGCAAGCCGCTGCTGCTCGCAGGCTTCCTGATTCTGCCGTTGCGCGGCGTGCTCTATACCTTGTCCGCGGATCCTTACTGGCTGGTGGCGGTACAGATGCTCGACGGCATCGGCGCGGGGATCTTCGGCGCGCTGTTCCCGGTTGTAGTGAAAGACCTGACCTTGGGCACCGGACACTTCAACATCAGCCTCGGCGCCCTTTCGACCGTGTTTGGCCTGGGCGCGGCATTGAGCAGTAGTGTCGCGGGGATTGTGTTACAAGAGGCCGGATACAACGCGGCGTTTTTGACCCTGGCGGTGATTGCCGGGCTGGCGTTTATGCTGTTGTGGCTGGCAGTGCCGGAGACATTGGCAGACCGACGCGACGCAGTTATTGCTACGGTTTGAGAGGCGCAATTTTTCGATCCTGCGCAACAACCTCTGACTCGAGGAAGGAATTTGGCCAATAACACGCTTGAGTTCAGCGACAGTGATCTGGCGCAGATGCAACGCTTTAACCGCAAGCTCGCCTGGCTGCCACGGTTTCGCATCCGCAATCGACTGACGCCACGTCTGGTCCAAGGGCTGCTGCGTGCCAGTCAGATTGTCAGCGCGGACAAGCCGGTCAAACATGACCTTCAAGCGCAGAACACAGTGGTTTTTTCGCAAGGTGCTTCGGTGCCCGTCCGAATCATCCGCCCGCAAGGAAACGCTCAAGGCGTAGTGCTCGATTACCACGGTGGCGGCTGGGTGATTGGCAATGCACAGATGAACGACGACCTCAACATCGCCATGGTCAAGGACTGCAATGTCGCCGTGGTCTCGGTCGACTATCGGTTGGCGGTCGATACGCCGGTTGAGGGTCTGATGGAGGACTGCCTCTGCGCTGCTCGCTGGCTGCTGAGCGACGACTGCACAGAGTTCGCCGGCCTGCCGGTGATCGTTGTCGGCGAATCGGCGGGCGCGCACTTGGCCGCCGCAACGCTGTTGGCGCTCAAATCATCACCCGGTTTGCTGCAGCGGGTCCGCGGTGCGCTGCTTTTTTACGGTGTCTACGACCTCGCGGGTACTCCGAGCGTGCACGCAGCAACTGCTGAAACTTTGGTGCTCGACGGCCCGGGCATGGCCCAGGCGCTGCGCTTGCTGACACCGGGATTGAGCGATGAGCAACGCCGACAGGCACCGCTTTCCCCGCTGTACGGCGACTTCAGCGGGTTGCCGCCGGCACTGATGTTCACCGGTGAACTGGATCCGCTACGCGACGACACGCTCGAACTGGCTGAGCGCTGGCAGCATTCTGCGCCGGTTGAAGTACATCTGCTGCCCTCTTCCGCCCATGGCTTTATCCATTTCCCGACTGACATGGCCAGACGTGTTCTTGCCTACAGTCGGGCGTGGCTTTCACGCCAGATCGAGGCAAAACAATCAGTTAGCACCTGAATTAGCGATCAAACCACTTTCCTGCGGGCAAAACAAAACCCCAACTGCTTTCGCAATTGGGGTTTCGGAATTTAATCTTGACGATGACCTACTCTCACATGGGGAAACCCCACACTACCATCGGCGATGCATCGTTTCACTTCTGAGTTCGGGATGGGATCAGGTGGTTCCAACGCTCTATGGTCGTCAAGAAATTCGGGTACTGACTCGCGACCTGTTGGCCTCGCTTCAGCAAATCGGGTATGTGATACAGGTGTTTGTGAGCATCGCGAACTTTCGGTTCATTGCGTCTTCACACACCGCAATCTGATGCTCTCTCGAGTAGTCAAATTGCTTGGGTGTTATATGGTCAAGCCTCACGGGCAATTAGTATTGGTTAGCTCAACGCCTCACAGCGCTTACACACCCAACCTATCAACGTCGTAGTCTTCGACGGCCCTTCAGGGAACTCAAGGTTCCAGTGAGATCTCATCTTGAGGCAAGTTTCCCGCTTAGATGCTTTCAGCGGTTATCTTTCCCGAACATAGCTACCCGGCAATGCCACTGGCGTGACAACCGGAACACCAGAGGTTCGTCCACTCCGGTCCTCTCGTACTAGGAGCAGCCCCTCTCAAATCTCAAACGTCCACGGCAGATAGGGACCGAACTGTCTCACGACGTTCTAAACCCAGCTCGCGTACCACTTTAAATGGCGAACAGCCATACCCTTGGGACCGGCTTCAGCCCCAGGATGTGATGAGCCGACATCGAGGTGCCAAACACCGCCGTCGATATGAACTCTTGGGCGGTATCAGCCTGTTATCCCCGGAGTACCTTTTATCCGTTGAGCGATGGCCCTTCCATACAGAACCACCGGATCACTAAGACCTACTTTCGTACCTGCTCGACGTGTCTGTCTCGCAGTCAAGCGCGCTTTTGCCTTTATACTCTACGACCGATTTCCGACCGGTCTGAGCGCACCTTCGTACTCCTCCGTTACTCTTTAGGAGGAGACCGCCCCAGTCAAACTACCCACCATACACTGTCCTCGATCCGGATAACGGACCTGAGTTAGAACCTCAAAGTTGCCAGGGTGGTATTTCAAGGATGGCTCCACGCGAACTGGCGTCCACGCTTCAAAGCCTCCCACCTATCCTACACAAGCAAATTCAAAGTCCAGTGCAAAGCTATAGTAAAGGTTCACGGGGTCTTTCCGTCTAGCCGCGGATACACTGCATCTTCACAGCGATTTCAATTTCACTGAGTCTCGGGTGGAGACAGCGCCGCCATCGTTACGCCATTCGTGCAGGTCGGAACTTACCCGACAAGGAATTTCGCTACCTTAGGACCGTTATAGTTACGGCCGCCGTTTACCGGGGCTTCGATCAAGAGCTTCGCGTTAGCTAACCCCATCAATTAACCTTCCGGCACCGGGCAGGCGTCACACCCTATACGTCCACTTTCGTGTTTGCAGAGTGCTGTGTTTTTAATAAACAGTCGCAGCGGCCTGGTATCTTCGACCGGCATGAGCTTACGGAGCAAGTCCTTCACCCTCACCGGCGCACCTTCTCCCGAAGTTACGGTGCCATTTTGCCTAGTTCCTTCACCCGAGTTCTCTCAAGCGCCTTGGTATTCTCTACCCAACCACCTGTGTCGGTTTGGGGTACGGTTCCTGGTTACCTGAAGCTTAGAAGCTTTTCTTGGAAGCATGGCATCAACCACTTCGTCACCCAAAGGGTAACTCGTCATCAGCTCTCGGCCTTAAGATCCCGGATTTACCTAAGATCTCAGCCTACCACCTTAAACTTGGACAACCAACGCCAAGCTGGCCTAGCCTTCTCCGTCCCTCCATCGCAATAACCAGAAGTACAGGAATATTAACCTGTTTTCCATCGACTACGCTTTTCAGCCTCGCCTTAGGGACCGACTAACCCTGCGTCGATTAACGTTGCGCAGGAAACCTTGGTCTTTCGGCGTGGGTGTTTTTCACACCCATTGTCGTTACTCATGTCAGCATTCGCACTTCTGATACCTCCAGCAAGCTTCTCAACTCACCTTCACAGGCTTACAGAACGCTCCTCTACCGCATCACTTGCGTGATACCCGTAGCTTCGGTGTATGGTTTGAGCCCCGTTACATCTTCCGCGCAGGCCGACTCGACTAGTGAGCTATTACGCTTTCTTTAAAGGGTGGCTGCTTCTAAGCCAACCTCCTAGCTGTCTAAGCCTTCCCACATCGTTTCCCACTTAACCATAACTTTGGGACCTTAGCTGACGGTCTGGGTTGTTTCCCTTTTCACGACGGACGTTAGCACCCGCCGTGTGTCTCCCATGCTCGGCACTTGTAGGTATTCGGAGTTTGCATCGGTTTGGTAAGTCGGGATGACCCCCTAGCCGAAACAGTGCTCTACCCCCTACAGTGATACATGAGGCGCTACCTAAATAGCTTTCGAGGAGAACCAGCTATCTCCGAGCTTGATTAGCCTTTCACTCCGATCCACAGGTCATCCGCTAACTTTTCAACGGTAGTCGGTTCGGTCCTCCAGTCAGTGTTACCTAACCTTCAACCTGCCCATGGATAGATCGCCCGGTTTCGGGTCTATTCCCAGCGACTAGACGCCCTATTAAGACTCGCTTTCGCTACGCCTCCCCTATTCGGTTAAGCTCGCCACTGAAAATAAGTCGCTGACCCATTATACAAAAGGTACGCAGTCACCCAACAAAGTGGGCTCCCACTGCTTGTACGCATACGGTTTCAGGATCTATTTCACTCCCCTCTCCGGGGTTCTTTTCGCCTTTCCCTCACGGTACTAGTTCACTATCGGTCAGTCAGTAGTATTTAGCCTTGGAGGATGGTCCCCCCATATTCAGACAAAGTTTCTCGTGCTCCGTCCTACTCGATTTCATGACCAAGAGATTTTCGCGTACAGGGCTATCACCCACTATGGCCGCACTTTCCAGAGCGTTCCGCTAATCTCAAAGCCACTTAAGGGCTAGTCCCCGTTCGCTCGCCACTACTAAGGGAATCTCGGTTGATTTCTTTTCCTCAGGGTACTTAGATGTTTCAGTTCCCCTGGTTCGCCTCTTGCACCTATGTATTCAGTACAAGATAACCATCTTATGATGGCTGGGTTCCCCCATTCAGACATCTCCGGATCAAAGTCTGTTTGCCGACTCCCCGAAGCTTTTCGCAGGCTACCACGTCTTTCATCGCCTCTGACTGCCAAGGCATCCACCGTATGCGCTTCTTCACTTGACCATATAACCCCAAGCAATCTGGTTATACTGTGAAGACGACATTCGCCGAAAATTCGCAAAACTCTTAAGAGTCACTCACAAATTTTACCTTAGCCTGATCCGTTACCAGTGAAAGTAACGTTCAGTCTATCTTTCTATCACATACCCAAATTTTTAAAGAACGATCTAATCAAAGACTAGAAATCAATATTCACACTGGAATATTCATTTCTAAACTCTAACAAGCAGAAGCAGTTAATGGTGGAGCCAAGCGGGATCGAACCGCTGACCTCCTGCGTGCAAGGCAGGCGCTCTCCCAGCTGAGCTATGGCCCCATACAAAATTGGTGGGTCTGGGCAGATTCGAACTGCCGACCTCACCCTTATCAGGGGTGCGCTCTAACCAACTGAGCTACAGACCCAATTTCGAGCGCGTAACTGATTAGCTAAGAGCTATCAGCTTGGAGCTTAAAGCTGCTTCTATCGTCTTCTTCAATGAATCAAGCAATTCGTGTGGGAACTTATGGAGCAGCTGATGTCGTCGATTAAGGAGGTGATCCAGCCGCAGGTTCCCCTACGGCTACCTTGTTACGACTTCACCCCAGTCATGAATCACACCGTGGTAACCGTCCTCCCGAAGGTTAGACTAGCTACTTCTGGTGCAACCCACTCCCATGGTGTGACGGGCGGTGTGTACAAGGCCCGGGAACGTATTCACCGCGACATTCTGATTCGCGATTACTAGCGATTCCGACTTCACGCAGTCGAGTTGCAGACTGCGATCCGGACTACGATCGGTTTTGTGGGATTAGCTCCACCTCGCGGCTTGGCAACCCTCTGTACCGACCATTGTAGCACGTGTGTAGCCCAGGCCGTAAGGGCCATGATGACTTGACGTCATCCCCACCTTCCTCCGGTTTGTCACCGGCAGTCTCCTTAGAGTGCCCACCATTACGTGCTGGTAACTAAGGACAAGGGTTGCGCTCGTTACGGGACTTAACCCAACATCTCACGACACGAGCTGACGACAGCCATGCAGCACCTGTCTCAATGCTCCCGAAGGCACCAATCCATCTCTGGAAAGTTCATTGGATGTCAAGGCCTGGTAAGGTTCTTCGCGTTGCTTCGAATTAAACCACATGCTCCACCGCTTGTGCGGGCCCCCGTCAATTCATTTGAGTTTTAACCTTGCGGCCGTACTCCCCAGGCGGTCAACTTAATGCGTTAGCTGCGCCACTAAGAGCTCAAGGCTCCCAACGGCTAGTTGACATCGTTTACGGCGTGGACTACCAGGGTATCTAATCCTGTTTGCTCCCCACGCTTTCGCACCTCAGTGTCAGTATCAGTCCAGGTGGTCGCCTTCGCCACTGGTGTTCCTTCCTATATCTACGCATTTCACCGCTACACAGGAAATTCCACCACCCTCTACCATACTCTAGCTTGCCAGTTTTGGATGCAGTTCCCAGGTTGAGCCCGGGGATTTCACATCCAACTTAACAAACCACCTACGCGCGCTTTACGCCCAGTAATTCCGATTAACGCTTGCACCCTCTGTATTACCGCGGCTGCTGGCACAGAGTTAGCCGGTGCTTATTCTGTCGGTAACGTCAAAACAGCAAAGTATTAATTTACTGCCCTTCCTCCCAACTTAAAGTGCTTTACAATCCGAAGACCTTCTTCACACACGCGGCATGGCTGGATCAGGCTTTCGCCCATTGTCCAATATTCCCCACTGCTGCCTCCCGTAGGAGTCTGGACCGTGTCTCAGTTCCAGTGTGACTGATCATCCTCTCAGACCAGTTACGGATCGTCGCCTTGGTGAGCCATTACCTCACCAACTAGCTAATCCGACCTAGGCTCATCTGATAGCGCAAGGCCCGAAGGTCCCCTGCTTTCTCCCGTAGGACGTATGCGGTATTAGCGTTCCTTTCGAAACGTTGTCCCCCACTACCAGGCAGATTCCTAGGCATTACTCACCCGTCCGCCGCTGAATCCAGGAGCAAGCTCCTTTCATCCGCTCGACTTGCATGTGTTAGGCCTGCCGCCAGCGTTCAATCTGAGCCATGATCAAACTCTTCAGTTCAAACATCTTTGGGTTTTTAAGAAACCCTAAACTTGGCTCAGCAATCGTTGGTTACATCTTTGATTTCTCGCGGAGTAACTTGTGATGCTGATAATCTTGTTGACTATCAGTCTGACTCCACAAGCACCCACACGAATTGCTTGATTCAGTTGTTAAAGAGCGGTTGGTTAAGATCTTTCGTCTCAACCGAGGCGCGCATTCTACAGCAGCCTCATTTGCTGTCAAGTGATTATTTTCAGAAGTTTTCGAAGATTTCTTCAACAACTTCAACCACTTGCGCTTCCGATCTCTCGTTAGCGGGAGGCGAATTCTACAGCGTTACACGCTGCTGTCAACACCTCTTTTTCTCCGCTTTCGACCGAGAAGATCGAACCGTCAAAAGAGCCAAACATCACCGCTCTCTCAACTCCTTCCGAGCCTCGATGAACTGAAGCAAGCCACTGTCGAAAACTGCGTAACTCATTGAATCTCAAGGAGTTTTCCGTTTCGACTGCGCCGGAAGTGGGGCGAATTATAGACCTCCAGAATCTGCCGTCAACCGTTAATTTCAGTTTTCTGTCGAGTCCCTGAAAAAGGCTTCTTATATATAGACGCAGTGTCAGCGAATGCGCAGCATGTTGCCCAACAACTCCTCTTACCTAAGGATGATGCCTCGCAATGACTGACCCACTTCTTAGATCATCCCCCATGCCTGGATCCCGAATTCGCCCTTCCCCTGCCCCCCTGCTCAATCCAGGCGAGACCGTGGTTCTGTTCGACGGCGTCTGCAAGCTGTGCAACGGCTGGGCGCGCTTTCTGATTCGCCACGACAACCGGCACCGGATACGCCTGGCGGCGGTGCAATCGCCGGAAGGTCAGGCGTTGCTGGCATGGGCCGGTCTGCCGGTGGATCAGTTCGACACCATGGCGGTGATTCGCGACCAGCATTACTGGGTGCGCTCGGAGGCATTCTTCGAAGTCGTCGCGCAATTGCCTGCCCGCTGGTGGCCGGTCAGACTTCTGCGAATTTTCCCGCGAGCACTCAGGGATTGGGCCTACGACCGCGTGGCACTGAACCGCTACCGGATCTTCGGCAAGTACCACACCTGCCTGCTGCCCAATCCCGATCACGAACGCCGCTTTCTCAAGTCGCCAATGTGAATGCCCCGCTACAACATCAGTTGCAGCCACTGCCCCGGCGTCATCTTCGTCACCATCATCAAGACAATCACGAACATACCGAGAAAACCGCAAACGCCCATCCAGAACCACTGGCGATAACCGGCCCGGTACTCGTCCACCAGACGAGTACCACGCACGACCGCACTCTCAGCCATCCGCTGCAGGCGCTTCTGCAGCACCAGCACTGGCAGCCAAAGCAAGCCCACTATAAAGAAGATAATCAGCGACATCAGCACCCAATCCGCGGTCAAGGGCAACCCGGCGAGCCTTGTCAGCCAATAACCTGTCGCAATCTGGATAAAACCGGCCGGCGTAGTGATCCAGGCGTCGTAGCGCACCACCATTCGCGCCACATGCGCAATCACCTGCGGATTGGCCGTACGACTGGCGGCGATCAGGTACAGATAGGAACCCATGCCGAAACCGAACAGGAAAATCGCGGCGATGACATGCACGTACTTCAGGCCCAGATAGAGCATGCTCAGGGCTGCCCATCAGAAAAGTGCACCGCCAGGCTCAGGTTCTGCGGATCGTTGATCGCGGCCATGTATTCGTCGACGTTGATCTCGCCAACGCAAGGACGGGCACCCGGTTCGGGCAAGTAACCTCGGGCGATCTTCACGGCCAGGGCGACTGCGGCACAGCTTGGGATCTCCGGCCCCTTGTCATTCAGCGCGGTCAGTTGCGCCGTCATCGACAACGGCTGGTCATTCAGGTCGACACCCTGCACATCTATATACATCGCACTTTTGCCATCGCCGAAACGTTCGAACCACGTCCCCCAGCGATGCAACCGGGCGGCCCACGCCATGTGGTCACGCACCAGCCCCTTCCTCATCGCCAGAGCAAACAGATAATTGGCCACGCCGCCGAGCTTCAGACCAGCCCCGGCCTTGAAGCTCAAAGTGTGCGCACCAAACCGGCTGGCGAAAATATCCATGTCCGGCACATCAACATTGGCCAACGCACGCGTACCAAGATTTTGCAGCTTGCGCAGGGTCAGATCCTCCCACCCCATCACTTCATGTACACGACCATTTCTGAGCTGGCGAATCGGTTTGCCCGCATACGCGAGCACACCCTCGATCGTCGACAACCCCGGCATCTTCGCTGACGAGGAAATACCGTGTTCGATGGAGTCGATGCGTTTGAACCGATAGCGCTGCTCATCGATGATCGCCGACGACAGCGTCGGCACCGAACTGCAGCCACTGAGGAGGGCGACACCCGCCTGCCGGGCCCGGGCATCGAGCACGCCGATGCCATTGACGAATGTCCGGCAATCCGCCAGATCGCAATAGTTGACGCCCGCCTCGATGCAACTCTCCGCCACCGCATAGGATTGCCCCTGAAACGGGCCGCCGGTGTGAATCACCCACTGAATGTTCATCGCGCGCAGAGCCGGGACGAACCCGGCACCCATGGCATCGCCGCACCAGCTCTCGCAGGTCGCGCCCAGCTCAGCGACCTTACGCGCCAGCTTCTGCGGATCGCGCCCCGAGATCGCCAGTTCGATGCCCGGCGTGTCGATCAGATGCCGACAAACGATACTGCCAAAGTTTCCATACCCGCCAACCACCAACACCCTGAGCACCATCAACGCTTCCCTGAACAATTCAACTACTGACCCATAACCGGGTTCGGCGCAGCTTCCCTGATATCTCTGGGCCAGGCAAGTCTGCGCCCATGAGCCGCGATGTAGTAACGTCAGCGCATCGACAACGGAGGTTGATATGAGCAAACGAATCATCGTCATCGGCGCGGGAATCGTCGGCGCGTCACTGGCGTATCACCTCGCCGCGAAAGGTGCAAAAGTGGTTGTGATCGAGGCCGGTGAGATTGCCTCCGGTGCGACGGGCCGCTCCTTCGCCTGGATCAACACTTCGCACGGTGGCCCAAACTCCGTTGCGCCGCTGCGCGCAGCGGCCATCGCAGAATACCGCCGACTCGAATCCGAACTGCCGGGGCTGAAGGTGCGCTGGACCGGTGCGCTGTCTTACGGCGATGGCTGGTTTCAAGCACCTTCTATATATAGCGCGCAGATTCTCGACCTTGAACCCAATCTCAAACATCCTCCAGAACGCGCGTTCCTTGCCGCCGAAGAAGGCGCGCTGGATGCCGTGCAGGCAACGCAGGTCTTGATCGCCGGTGCCAAAGACCATGGCGCGACGGTTCTCACACAAACTCCTGTGCTTGGCTTCCGGATTTTGAACGGTCTGGTCACCGGCGTGATCACTGCAACAAGTGAGCTCGATGCCGACATTGTCGTGCTGGCAGCGGGAACCGCGACCCCGCAGTTGGCAGAACAGCTAAGCGTCAACTTGCCCATCGAAGCCTCACCCGCAATATTCATCCGCTACAAAACCCAGCCTCAGCGAGTGAACACGATCATCTCCAGCCCTCACATGGAAATCAGGCAAGACGCCGACGATACGCTGCTGGTGGCGGAAGACTATATAGATGAGGCGCCGCAAAACAGCGCGCAAGCCATCGCGCTGAGAACAGCCAAAGCCATCCAGCACGAACTGCACGGGGTGATATCCATCGAGCCGGAACTGGCGTGCGTCGGCCTCAGACCAATGCCTGTCGATGGCATTCCGCTCATTGGCTATCTGCCGAACATCAGTGGTGTATATCTTTGCGTGATGCATCCGGGCGTGACATTGGCGGCGGTCGTGGGGCGACTGGTGGCCGAGGAGATCGTCGATGGCCGCTTTGCGACTGCGTTGGCGCCCTGTCGGCCAGAACGATTCCGGTCACCGGCTTGAGTGATTCAGCCGTGATGACATGCGGCGGCGACCGCGTTTTCAACTGAAGCGCAGCATGCGTTCTGCCCTCTTCACGTGCCTACGCGCACTCAATCATAACGTCAGCGTCAAGCGCGGGCCCACTTCAAGCCATCCTGCTTTTAAAGATTTTTTGCCTGGTGTTTAACCGACACCCTGCGTTACGTACTGAAGGCTACAACGCCTTGCGCCGTTGCCTACGACTACGCCAGAATCCGCCGGCTTCTGCGCCTGGAGGGCTGTCGGTAACTTGTGTCGGTCACTGATTCGCAGTGATCGAATTTAGTAGCCGTGGTGTTTTTCAGATGTGAGGTAAATCATAACCTTGCCTATTTCTTCCTCTTTTGACGCTCGTATTGACATATCGATAAATCTCGATATTCTCGACTCATGGAATTACTCGAAATATTCAAAGCCCTCTCCAACCCTACTCGCCTTGAAATCTTGAAAGGCCTGAAGGACCCCGTTAAGAACTTCCCTCCGCAGGATGAAGGAGACGTTCTCACGGTGGGGGTCTGCGTAAGTAGTATTCAGGAAGGCATCGGGCTGTCGCAGTCAACGGTGTCTGGTTATCTTGCAACGCTGCAACGAGTGGGCTTGGTCGAGGTCAAGCGCATCGGTCAATGGACTTACTACAAACGCAATGAAGCCACTATCAGTGCGCTTGCCGAGATCATAGGGACAGATCTCTAATTTTTTATCGCACAATATCGAGATATCTCGATATTCCTTTTTATCGATACGAGGATTCACAATGAAAGCATTGATGCTTAAATCATTTGGCGGCCCGGAATCGTTCGAACTCTGCGACGTGCCCAAGCCAGTGCCGGGTGCGGGACAAGTCCTGGTGCGGGTACACGCAACCTCCATCAACCCCTTGGATTATCAAGTTCGACGTGGCGACTATTCCGACCTGGTGCAACTGCCGGCCATTACCGGACACGACGTCTCGGGGGTTGTCGAAGAAGTCGGGCCGGGGGTGACATCCTTCGCTCCGGGAGACAATGTCTGGTACACCCCGCAGATATTTGAAGGGCCAGGCAGTTATGCCGAATACCACGTTGCGGCCGAAAGCATTATCGGGAAGAAGCCGCCATCGCTGAGCCATCTCGAAGCAGCAAGTCTGACCCTGGTTGGCGGTACGGTGTGGGAAGCACTGACCGGGCGTGCAGCGCTCAGAGTGGGAGAAAGCATCCTGATCCACGGCGGCGCGGGAGGCGTAGGTCATATCGCGATCCAGGTGGCTAAGGCCATTGGAGCGCGGGTCTTCACGACCGTGCGCGAAGCGAACTCCGAGTTTGCACGAGGCATGGGGGCTGATGTGGTCATCGACTATGAAAAGGAGGATTACGTCGACGTCATCAATCGGGAAACGGATGGCCGCGGAGTTGATGTGGTGTTCGACACCATCGGCGGCAATACGTTGGCGCGAAGCCCCGACGTGCTCGCTCAACTCGGCCGCGTGGTCTCGATTGTGGACATTGCCCAGCCGCAGAACCTCGTTCAGGCCTGGGGCAAGAACGCGAGTTATCACTTCGTTTTCACCAGACAGAACCGGGGCAAACTTGATGAGCTGAGCGCATTGGTAGAGCGGGGTCAGCTACGGCCACACGTTGGCGCTGTCTATTCGCTCGCCGACATGGCGATCGCCCATGCCCGGTTGGAAAGCCCCAACAACGGCATTCAAGGAAAAATCGCGATTGCAGTCGAGCCATCGCTCATTTCGTAAGTGCTTACTTTTAACCGTTCGAGTTATATGAGAGGAACTCCATGATTTATGAAATCGCTCTGCTCCCCGTCCACAAAGAACGCATTGAAAATTTCAGAAGTGCATTTGCCGAGGTCGCTCCCCTGCTCACCCGTGCAAAGGGTTACGGCGGCCACTTGCTGGCGAAAGGGATTGAAAGCCCCGAGCGGTTCAACCTGATAGTGCGCTGGGCTTCACTTGAAGATCACACGCCGGGCTTCGAAGAGAGTGAAGACCATCGGATATTCATGATGGGCCTGGAGGAATATTTTTCGGAAGAACCGAGGGTCTACCACATTGAAGGGGCTGCTTTTTCTGCTGGCGAACAGGTAGTTGCCGATATCGTAGACTAGAGCGACTGACTGCTTTTAGCCAACTGGCTTCTGTCGTGAGCGCCTGCTATGGGTCGAGAGCGATCATTCTCCAGCGTCCGCTTTTGGCCGGAAGCGGCCCATCAACTTACTTGCTGCCTGTGATTGCTGCTTCTTGTCTGCCAGTATTTGGCATTCAAGCGTTTCACCCTTCATGGAAGTTGTGAATCGGTCACAAGGCTGAGAGGCTATAGTGTCGTTTACCATAAGGACATACGGAAATGAGCAAGCAAAAAATTTTGGTTACTGGGGCTGCTGGCCATATCGGCAGAGCTTTTTGGATAGCGCGAGACGATAAATCAGATCTGCGCCTGGCCGATATAGACGTATCAAAACTTCCTGACTCGGTCCAACGTTTCTCTCTCAACATCAGGGATCAAGCCAGTTGCCTTGAAGCCTGCGAAGGCATAGACACAGTGATTCATCTCGCTGCTGATGAACGCAGACGCTGAATTCACGTCTTCACTGCTGCCTGTAAATATTGTCGGCACCTACAACATGCTGTTTGCCGCAAAAACTCAAGGCTGCAAACGCTTCATATTTGCGAGCAGTGCGCAGGCGATTGAAGGTTATCCAAAGGATGTCCAGGTACATGAATGGATGGCCCCCAGACCCGGCAACCTTTACGGGGTCAGCAAGGCGTTTGGCGAGGCACTGGCTTCGATGTATGCCAACGATGGGCAAATGACAACAATCGCAGTCCGTATTGCAAACGTAGCCGAATTTCACCCTGGGGAAACCCACAGCCCTCGGGACGTAGCTGCATTTATCAGCTATCGGGATGTCGTCGCGTTGCTTGGGCGTTGCGTTGAGGCCGATCTGATCGGATTCCACATTGTCCATGGGGTTTCAGATAACCGCTACAAACGCCTTTCGATTGATAAGACCAGAAAAGCCGTTGGGTACGCGCCCCTCGACGACGCTTTTGAGATTCTGGAAGGACAGACTCCAGCTGATTGATTGCCGGTGCCTTTCAGTTTACCGGAGCACAAGCGATGTAGCTTTGCTGAATTAACGGTGGGTGTCTTTATGCAAGATTAAAAATCGATCAGACAGACTGATTTCGAGCAAGAAAACAGTCCCCACCGTGATTTCAGTTCAAAACTATTTTTCTTCAGCAAAGATTTCAACAAGCCTGGCAACCGATGCTCCGCCCGAAAAACCCACGTTGCCGACGGGAATGGTTCCTCCCGTCGCTTCAATGATTTTCCCTACCCAGACAGGCTCGAAGCCACCGCACAGTTCTATGAACTGAACGCCATCCTTGACCAAATCTACGGCAACTTGAACAGCGTCGTGTTGCTCGGGTACAGCGACGATCGTATTACGCCGGCCCGCGCGGTCGATGACGAATCGATCGGTTTCGGGGTTGGTTTCCGGTGCTTCAAAAATAAATGCCCAACTGACCATCTAACTAATCTCCATGCTGAGTAAGTCACAGAGAAACCGCCAAGCGGGTGACCACTTGGCTGAAGTTGTTTTTTTCTCTGCGGTGGTTACACTCTAAAACCTCAAGAATGCTTGAGGTCAATAGCCATGCAGGAAAGAATTACTGACCATCAAAACCTGAGTGTGGGCCAGGTCGCAAAACGAAGCGGTCTCTCTGTCTCCACGCTTCATTTTTATGAGTCGAAAGGCTTGTTGGCGTCTCAGCGCACAGCCGGCAATCATCGGGTTTATGCGCGTGGCACGCTTCGCCGGATCGCGATCATTCGAATCGCGCAAGCCAGCGGGATTTCGCTGGCGGAAATCAAGACTGCCCTTGAACCCATCCCCCATGACCGGAAGGCTTCAGCCAAGGAATGGGAGACGGTGTCGAAAGACTGGGCATCCTCCCTGAAGCGCCGCATCGAACAACTGACAAAGCTGTCGACCAGTCTGGAGGGCTGCATTGGCTGCGGTTGTCTGACCATGGGTGAATGCCCGCTACTCAATCCACAGGATTCGCTGGGCGAAAAGAATTCGGGTGCCGTGATATTTGATCAGGAACTTGAGAAAAGGCTGAATACGTAATCAGCCCTTTGTGTTCCCAGAGTGAAAAGCGAAGAAGTCAGACCGGGCCAAACCTCATAATTCAATGAATGAAAGGGAGATTCAAGTGTGAGGCGCCGCTTCTGGCGTGGCGACCGCGTTTTCAACTAAAGCGCGGTGGATGGCTGGCAATGCGTTCTGGCCTCCCCTTCTTCACGTGCCTGTACGCACTCAATCACAACGTCAGCGTCATGCGCGGGCCGACTTCCCACCATCCTGCGTTTAACGGTTTTTGCCTGGCGTTTAACAGACACCCCGCGTTACGCCCTGAAGGCTACAACGCCTTGCGCCGTTGCCTACGACTACGCCAGAATCCGCCGGCTTGTGCGCCTGGAGAGCCATCGGTAACTTGTGTCGGTCACTGATTCTCAGTGATCGGGTTTAGTAGCCCGTGGTAAATGAAAGCGCATGCGCGTCCGTCAGTCAGGTATTTTCCTACCTGCACTTGATGGCGGCTGTGTGTAGGGCGCCCTCGGGCGCGCCGGCTTTCTTCTTTTCCCCGGTCTACTAACCTGCGCACAGCTGCCACCCCCTGTTTAGTAGCTCGGAGTGGCCGCCAACAAACAGGAAAAAGAAGAACATGGTCAAAGTAACGCCAAACCCGCCAGACACCGATCCGGCCTCCCCCTACGAATCTCTCGATTCAAAGAAACTCCACGAAGCCGCCGAACGCGCCCTCGACCACTACCTCAGCCCTTCCGCCGCGATCATGGCAACCCCTTACCAAACCAACAGCATGTTTCTCGTCAATCCCGACACCGACACCGAATCCCTTCTCGCCAACGCCTGCGAATCACTCGCCTCGGCGACGGTCATGCTCGGGGATGTGGCTGCACTGGTGGAAGGACCGATGCGCAAAACGCTGTTGGGGATTGCGCAGGTGGTGATGCTTGGGGAGTTAGCGGTGAATCGGGCGCTAGATAGGGTTGAGTTGGTGAAGTAGGTGACTGGTCCGTGGCGGGACATTTCCGTCACGGACGTTTACGAACGGCGGATTTCGGCCAGAAGCGGACGTTCGCACCCGACCGCTGACGGCCAGAAGCAGCCTCCCAGAAAGCTAACGCTGAGTGGTCACTCGTCAAACAAGGTCCAGCCATGGCAAATGCCGGCAAAGTCTTTTGCCGTAAAAAATAATGTCAGTTCCTTTGGGTCAAATTCTTTGTAAAGCCAATGCCCAGAAATCGGTCCTCTCGTTATCACGTATTCCAAGCGGTATTTTTGAACAGGTCCAAAACTGAAGGAGCGTGAATTCAACTCAAACCTGTCACCTCTGTTGAGCGCCCATAGCTTTTCAACAAGGCAATCATCAAGCACCACCTCTCCGGCTACCTCAACGAGATACTTTGAATGAAGTTTCTGTTGAAGCCTAACGCTTCTGGCCATACATCAACCTACCTATGAGCAGTCCGAGCATCGGCGCAATAATACTGGAACATGATGATGACCGCTTTGGGTTGAAAAAAGTTAGCCTTGGACGTCCGCTTTAGACCTGAAGCAGCCCCACCCTACCGCCCGGAAAACAGCGCCAACCGACAAGCCAAGCCAAAAAACACCGCCCCCAACACCTGATTCAACCGCCGCGCGATCCGCGCATTACTCGCCAGCTTGTTCCCAACCTTGCTGGCCAAAACAATCACCGCCCCATTCACCAGCAATCCGATCACATTCAGGATTGTCGCAAACACCAACATCTGCAGCACCAGCGAGCCTTTCCCCGGATCAATGAACTGCGGAAACAACGCCAGCACAAACAGCGCCATTTTCGGATTGAGCAGATTGGTCACCAATCCTTGGCGGAAGATACGCAGCAACGGGGTGGCTGGCAGGGTTTCGGTTGTGGCCAAGGGTGATACGTCGCTGGTGAAGGCTTTCCACGCCAGGAATGCCAGGTACGCGGCGCCGGCGAAGCGGATGATGTCGTAGGCGGCGGGCACGGTGGCGACCAGTTGCGACAACCCGAGGGCGGCTGCCAGTGCGTGGCAGTAGGTGCCGGCCTGAATGCCGGCGAGGGAGACGAAGCCCGATGCGCGGCCCTGGCTCAGGCTTCGGGAGGCGATCAGCAGCATGTCCGGGCCGGGGGTCAGGGCCAGCGCGAAGCAGGCGCCGGCGAACAGGAGTGCTACGGAAAGATCGATCATGGGGGGCCTCGGCGTTTTTATTGTCTGGGTCGCCTTGCGGGCGAGTCGAGGCAGTTTACCGAACGGTAAATCCCGTGGGGAGGCTCATTCGGAAAGTGTGATGTCGCGGCCTTTTCGATAGCGAATCGACTACCCTTCGCCACTGAAGCCTCACGCTCGAATGACTACTAAAGGGAATAACCATGTCGATCTACGCAATGACCATCCCTCGTTTCACACAAGCGCTGAGCGACAGATCTCAATCGAGTTGCCCAACGGCATCGCCTTCGACATGAGCGGCAGCGAATTCGCCGTGGACTGGGCAATGCCACAGTTCTACTTCCACCTGATCACGGCGTACAACATCCTGCGCCACAATGGCGTGCCGCTGGGCAAGGCGGATTATGTGCAGCACATGTTTGCTTATTTGCGGAAGTGATTGCAGGTCAGGCTTCGGGGTCAATCAGGGTTGACCCGGAGCTCTTGCAGAAGAAATTCCAGTGACTCCACCGCACCGTGATGACTCTGCGCCGAGCGCTGCGTATCCCATGACATCGCATCGTCCACGCAAAAATCACCCACACATTCCACGTTCAGATCCTCATCGAGCAGTCCGAGCGGAATCCACACGTAAGGCGATTCGCGAAGTGGATTCGGCACGGTCGAACCGCATTGTGCGCAGAAGTCGTTCCTGTAGCCGCTGGGTCTGATCCAACTGCTGATCGCGTCCTGCCCTGCCTCCCAGCAAAAATCCCGAGCGTTGACCAGCGTGGCGAGGTTGAACCCGACACCGGTTTGCTTACGGCACAGAGAGCAATGGCAGCGATAGAAAAAGCGCGGTTCCACGGTAAGGGAAAAGCGTACTGCGGCGCAAAGACACTGCCCTGTTGTCATGGGGATCTCCTTTGGACGAGCGCTTGCACATCCATGCTGAAGTTTCTTATGGTCAAAGCAGCATTCTAATGAACCAGATGAAAAACCAAAGTTTTCCGCGCTGCTCTGCATCCGTTTCACTCCCTGCTCCGTACATTCAACACCCTCATTCGAAGGGTCGAAGAATCAAGGAGACGCACCATGCACATGCTCATCAAACGCCTTGCTGTCGCTTGCTTCACCCTGCTCTGCCTCGGCGCCGGATCCAGCTTTGCCGCCGATACCGTGATGGTTGGCGGCGCGGCCATGTATCCGACCAAGACCATCGTCGAAAACGCAGTCAACTCCAAGGATCACACGACACTGGTCGCTGCGGTCAAGGCCGCCGGGCTGGTGGATACGCTCAACAGCAAGGGACCGTTCACCGTCTTCGCCCCCACCAACGAAGCCTTCGCAAAACTGCCCGCCGGCACAGTCGATACATTGGTCAAGCCTGAACACAAGGCGGATCTGACCAAGATCCTGACTTACCACGTCGTCGCCGGCACTCACACGGCCAAACAGCTGATGGACGACGCCAAAATGCACGGCGGCAAAGTGATGCTGAAAACCGTCCAGGGCGAATCGCTGACCGTGATGCTGCACGACGGCAAGCTATGGGTGCAGGACGCCAAGGGCGGCAAAGCTGCCGTTACCATCGCTGACGTCATGCAATCCAATGGCGTGATTCACGTGGTCGATACGGTGCTGATGCCGAATTGACTGGCTGACTTGGCGGGTACTCATCAAAGAGTCCCGCCAAAGTCACGATTGAAAGAACTACCGACTCACGCCGAACGTTTTTCCACCCAGCGCCGATATTGCCGGGTGCGAAACGCCATGGCGATCTGCTGCAAAATCAGCGCCCGCAACGGTGACACGCTCGGATCAGGCTTTTGCGCCCGACTCAGTTTACCCAGCTGAAACTTCACCACCGCCATGTTCGCCAAGGCGGCGATGGCCTTGTTTTTCCAAGTGATCGGCGGTAATTGCGGGGCGTTGTCCTTACCCTGCTGCCAGTCGCGCGGCAGGTGCGGATCGATGGCTAATGCGGTACCGATTCCGACCATGTCCACCCCACTCTGCACGACGCTTTCGGCAACTGGACGACGGCGGATGCCGCCGGTGACCATCACCGGCATTTTCGCAACGGTCTGAATATCCCGAGCAAATTCGACGAAATAGGCCTCGCGAGCCAAGGTTCGACCATCGCGCGCCTCACCCTGCATGGCCGGGACTTCGTAGCTGCCGCCGGACAGTTCCACCAGATCCACGCCCAGACCGTTGAGCAGTTCAACGACCTTTTTCGCATCGTCAGCGGTGAATCCGCCGCGCTGGAAATCGGCGGAATTAAGTTTCACCGCTACGGCAAACTCTGCAGAAACCACCGCCCTGACTGCCTTGACGACCTCGACCAACAACCGCGCGCGGTTCTCCAGTGAGCCACCCCACTCGTCCGTCCTTTGATTGGTCAGTGGCGAGAGAAACTGGCTCAACAGATAGCCGTGGGCGGCGTGGATTTCCACGCCAGTGAAGCCGGCCTGTTCACCCAGGCGTGCGGTGCGCGCAAAGCGCTGGATGACGTCCTTGATCACACTGGCGGTCATGGCGTGGGGCGTGGCGAAACGCTTGGACAGTTTGCCCAACTCCAGCGCCACAGCGGATGGCGCCCAGGTTTTCTGCCCGAGGTTGGACTGCATCTGGCGCCCCGGATGATTGATCTGCAACCAGAACTGCGCACCGGCAGAACGGCCAATCCGCGCCCAGCGCTTGAACTTGTCGAGTGGCTGATCATCCTGCAGCACCACGCCCCCCGGCCCGGTCATGGCGCGGCCGTCGACCATCACGTTGCCGGTGATGATCAGCCCGGCACCACCGTCGGCCCACGCTTGATACAGACGCATCAGTTCGGCGGAGGGCGCCTGGTCGGCGTCCGCCATGTTTTCTTCCATGGCGGCTTTGGCGATGCGGTTCTTGATGGTCGAACCGTTGGGTAAGGTCAGGGGGTCGAACACATTCATGGGGCAGTCCTCAACTGGAGATGAGGCCACCATAAGATTGAAGTCAACTTTAAGGTCAATAGCCTTTTTTAGCTGATTCGCGCTTCAACGCGCCACATCGCGACGCTCTGCTGCGCTCACCACACCTTGTTCGCGCAGACGATTTATCAGCATTTGCGCATTGTCCGCACACGCCACGCCCATGGGCTTGTCTTCAATGCCCTGGATGACGAGCTGAAGTTGCGCTTTGTTCTGCGTCAGGCGTTGCTGCAGAACATCGATTTCTTCGACCTTTTGCTTGAGGCCATTGAGCAACTGCTCGTGCTGCCAGCCACTCGCGTTCATCGGCATCAACTGACGGATTTCCTCCAGGGAGAAACCCGCCGCCTGCGCACCAGTGATGATCTGCAATACCCATTGGGTGTCGGGAGCGTAATCGCGATAGCCGTTGGCTTTGCGCGCGACCGAAGTGATCAACCCGCTCGCCTCGTAAAAACGGATACGCGACGGCGCCAGCCCGCTGATTTTCGCCAGTTCACCGATTCTCATGTCCGACTCCGCAAGAACGTTAACCTTGAAGCTGACTTTAAACCTGAAGGGGTGCAACAGCCAACACGGCAGATCAAGCCAACAGCTCAGTAATCCACTGCACCTGTCGCGCAACCTCTTCCAGCTTCTCCTCGGGCACAGCCTGACGCGCCTGTTTGAAGCTGTTCAGGGTTTTCTGTTTCTGCCTTAACGAACGCTGCCATTTGGCGAGGAATGCCGGGCTGCGCGCCTGCATCTGCAACGGGCCGAAGTACAACTGTTCGGCGCTGTAGCTCAGCGGGCCGCTGCGCTCGGTGACGATGATTTCGTAGAAGAAGCGGTTTTCCTGCAGCACTTCCTCGTCGAGGATGCGGTAGCCGTTGTCCATCAGCCATTGGCGCAGGGGTTGTTCGCCGCCGTTGGGTTGCAGGATCAGCCGTTCGTGCCCGCTCATGCGCGCCTTGCCGCTGTCGAGGATGTCGCGAATCGTCTCGCCGCCCATGCCGCAGAGGCTGATCGCGGTAATCCCGTCGGACGGCTCGATCGCCGCCAGACCGCTGGCCAGACGCACGCTGATGTGCTGCTGAAGATCGTTATCGCGCACAGTGCGCACCGCTGCATGGAACGGCGTCAACGCCACCTCGCCGGCCACCGCCGAAACGATGGCGCCACGGCGCATCAGGGCCACCGGCAGATAGCCGTGGTCCGAGCCGATATCCGCCAACCGCGCGCCGGCCGGCACATGCGCCGCCACCCGCTCCAGACGCATGGACAATGTGTGTTCGTTCAACTGCCGCCCTCTTCCCCAGCCATCGCCGGCGCTGCTGGCCGGACAAGGGGCGCGACTGTAGCGGGCAATGGTGGGTATTTCAAATCCGGGCAAGCGCGGTCTTGTTCGGATTCGGCCTGTTACAGCACGGGCGAGACATCCGCTATCTTCTTTGCAACCGGTCTACTAACCTGCGCGCAGCCGTACCTCAAAACAACAAACGCATTCATGGAAGACATCAACCTTGAAAACAGCTCTCGGCGCCCTGCTTCTGATTGGCCTCTCCACCAACGCACTCGCGGATTCCCACCCCATCGGCTTCCACAGCACAACCCTGCCAGACCCGCAGCGGCCGCTGGAAATGGTTGTCTGGTACCCGGCGACGACCCATGCAACCGCGCAAGTGATCGACGACAGTCCGGTGTTCGTCAGTGCCTCTGCCGTGCGCGATGCGCCGCCGACTGCCGGCGAGCACCCGCTGGTGGTGCTTTCCCATGGTTATCGGGGCAACTGGAGCAACCAGATGTGGCTGGCCAGTGCCTTGGCGGATCAAGGTTACATCGTCGCGGCGGTCAACCATCCCGGCAGCACCACCCACGACCGAAGTCCGCAAGCAGCAGCGCAGTTGTGGCAGCGGCCAGTTGATCTGCGGCGGGTCATCGAAGCCGTTGTGGCCCAGCCGGGAAAATTTGGCGCAGTGGCGCCGCAGCGGATTGCCGTCGTCGGTCATTCGCTCGGTGGCTGGACGGCTCTGGAAATCGCCGGCGCTCGCTTCGACCCCGAGCGCTTTGCCGAGGACTGCAAAGCCCATGCGCAGCTCGCCAGTTGCAGCGTCTACCGGCAGATGAATCCCGCCAGCACAGCGCAAGCCAAAGCCGACCTCGCTGCCGACCGGCGCTACAAACCGGTCAGCGCCATCGTTTCGCTGGACCTGGGCCTGTCACGCGGCATGACCGACGCAAGCCTCGCGGCGCTCCCCGTACCGGCACTGGTGATTGCCGCCGGCGCACCTTCCGAAGATCTTCCGGCGCAACTGGAGTCCGCCGATCTGGCCAAACGCTTGCCAGCGGCCACCACTCGTTATGTCGAGATCAACGACGCCACCCACTTCAGCTTCACGTCGATCTGCAAACCGGGCGCGATCGAGATGCTCGAGGAAGACGCATCGGGCGATGGCGTCATTTGCCAGGAACGCGACAATGCGCGACCGCGTGAAGTGATCCAGAAGCAGGTGGTGGCGCTGATCAGCGACTTTCTGGCGACGTCGAAGCCATGATCCGGGCAGCCGTTTGATCCTGCATCGCTGCAAGCGACTCGCCAAATCGCTCCGAGCCGGTTTTAATGCGCGCTTGATGGGCATATGCCCGGCTCCCCTTCACCGAGTAGAAACATGAACCGCCAAAAGAAACTGCAGCAGTTGTTCAAGGAAAAGGCCAAAAAGGCCAGCGCCAAACTCGCGCCGAAAAAGCCCAAGTACATCAGCAAGGCTGACCGCGCGAAGATGGCGGCTGAAGCGGCGGCCGAACCGGTTGAGACCGGCGAAAACACTTTATAAAAACGCTGAAATATTGCTCATTGCCCGCGTGACATAGAGTTCTTTTTCGCCAACCGGTGCCACATAGTGAAGCGCGCTGCGTGCGGCCTCCACACCGGCAAGACGGGCAATGAACCAGGCCGCCAGGTACTGCGAAGACAAGCACCCGCCTGCGGTGGCGACATTGCCATTGGCCACGAACGGTTGGTTGAGCACGGCAACGCCAGCCTCTTCCACCCAGGGTTTGGTGATCAGATCCGTACAGGCCGGTACCTCGTTCAGCAGGCCAAGCTTCGCCAGAATCAACGTGCCGGAACACTGGGCACCCAACAATTGGCGAGCCGGATCAAGCTGCAGACGCGACATCAATTCGGCATTCGCCACCACGTCCCGGGTCATCCGCCCGCTTCCCACCAATACCGCGTCCGCGTCGCACGCCTCCTCCAATGACGCCTGTGCCTCAATCAACAGGCCATTCATCGAGCGCACCTTGTCCGTGGGACTGGCGACAGACACGCGCCAACCGGGCTGTTGGACCCGGTTGAGAATACTGAACGCGATCAGCGAATCCAGCTCGTTGAAACCTTCAAAGGTCAGGATGGCGATGTGCATGGTGAGCCTCGAGCTTGATGGACGATGCTGCATCGTAAGAGCAGAGAATCACGACAATCAAAAAATTGTCATGGCTACATTTTCAGCTGTAGCCGAGAGGCGCTGTAGCTTTCAGCCCACGCCTGTAGGACAGTTACGTGCATCGAATGATGAAAAGGCCAGTACCCCATGAAGCCGCTGGACCTGACGCGTTTCGACCTCAATCTTGTGGTGCTTGAAGCGCTTTGGGCGGAAAGGCACGTCGGTCGTGCGGCGCAGGTGCCGACGCTGATCCTGAAGCCCGAGGAAGACAAGCTGATCGGCAAAGAGGCTGCAGGGATTCTGCTGAAGGGCATAAAAGGCGCGCAGGAAGTCGTCATGCCAAGAACCGGGCATATGTTCAGATTCTCGCATCCGGCGGCGTATTCGCTGGAGGTCAGGAAGTTTCTGCAGCGGGTCGAGCTTTGAGTGTATTTGGGGCCGTCAGATGCTGCGCGGCATATCGATCCGAATTGCCGTTTATTGTTGCAGCCACTAGCCTCACCAAGCCAAAAGCACAAATCAGAGACCAGCATGACCGTACGCCCCGCCACGGATAGTGACCAGGTAATCCTCCAAAGCAAGGGCGTCGGCTCGCGCATTCTAAAGAAGCTCCAGCTGCAAGCCGCTGCCCGCCAGGTGCCCTTGCAATTGGGCGCTTTTCGCACAAATACTTTGGCGCAGAAGCTCTATGAGAAATCGGGCATCTGACAACAGCGGCCGTGATTCGAATCCATCCGTGAAAAAGATCTTCCCTGATTCAACCTATAAGGACATTCAATGCCACGCGCTCTGCAATTCGAACAAGTCGATGTATTCGCCGATCAACCCTACGAAGGCAATGCACTGGCAGTGGTGGTGAATGCCGATGAGCTGACAACCGAGCAGATGCAAGCGTTTGCCCGCTGGACGCAACTCAGTGAGACCACTTTTCTGCTGAAGCCCGAAACGCCGGGAGCGCATTACCGCGTACGCATTTTTACCCCGCTGCGAGAACTGCCCTTCGCTGGCCACCCCACTCTGGGCAGCTGCAAAGTGTGGCTGGCCCACAACGACAACCCTGAGCATGTCGAGATTATTCAGGAGTGCTCGGCAGGTTTGATTCGGGTACGCAAGCAAGGCCCGCAACTGGCCTTCTCCGCGCCACCGCTGGTGCGCAGCGGACCGCTGGAGGCAATGACACTACGCCTGATCGAACAAGGCCTTGGCCTCGCCGCCGGGCAGATCCGCAAGAGCCAATGGGTAGACAACGGCCCGGGTTGGGCGGGCGTGTTGCTGGCGAGTCGCGAAGAAGTGCTGGCGATCAAGCCTGATTACGCGGCGCTGCAGGGGCTGAATGTCGGCGTTATTGCGCCGTGGGCAGGGGCAGAAGCTGAAACGGACGTGGAAGTCAGAGCCTTCATCGGCGAGGAATGCACCGAAGACGCCGTCACCGGTAGCCTCAATGCGAGCCTGGGTCAGTGGCTGATCGGCGCAGGCATCCTCAGCGAGCGCTACACCGTCAGCCAGGGCACCACCATGCGCCGCCGCGGCCGACTGCACATCGAAAGCGTTGACGGCACCGTCTGGGTGGGCGGAGCCGTTCAGCACTGTATTTCCGGCCGGGTGGTTTTTTGATGAAGCATGGAATCCGGGGCGATTAATCCCGCGATAAACACAACCCCGCGCCGGAGTCCAAGGCGCTCAAATGTGCAGCCAGGCCAGCGATCCCAGCATGACGCCGACACCGGCGGCGCCAAACGAGACGCGCCGCAGCCATTCCTTGCGCGTCAGCAAGGTAATGGCTGCCAGTGAAATGGCGATTTGAATCGCCGTCATGGCCTGGGCCCAGCGGTGATGCTGGTGCAGCACCTGCTCAGATTTTTCCTCCCACTCGCGCGCCTGTTGCTCAAGCACTTCGGCCTTCTTGCGCGCCTCCTCTTTCTGCTCCCCGTAGCGTCGCGCCTCGGCAGCATAGTGGGCAGAATCCAGCCCCGGCAGATGGCTGGCCAGATCCGACAGGTTCTGCCGGCTGGACTTGGCCTGGTAGTAGTTCCATTCGTTGGCGGCTTCGGTCTTCTGGATAGCGGCGTTGTTTTTGTCCATGGCCGCTTCACTTTCCGTCGAGCCGGCCTGATAACTCATCAGGGCGCCGACGGTCGCCATGATCGCCGTCATCACCGCAATCTTGCTGGCAAAGCGATCGCCCAGTGCATGGGCATGATGGGTGGTGTGCTCGATATGTTGCTCGTGGGGGCTGGGGACTTCGAACTCTTCAGGCATGGCTGTCGAACTTGGATGGGTGATTGGAGATGGGCGGCATTATGAGGACAACCACAGCGAAACACGCAAGCCACGCTGCGAGCCCACCCTGCTCACCTGAAATTTTCCGCCGTGCCCGGTTCGATCACCTAACCTCATAGATTGTGTGATCAACGAGAACCGGCCCCTCTCATGCGCAACACATTGAAGTCATTGTTTTTTGTCGCGCTGACCGTGCTTGTTCCGGGCGGTTCGGCGCTGTGGGCGGCGGATTTACCGGCGCCCACAGCGACCACTGCGGCACCGCTGGTGGAAGTCTCACAAAGTGATCTGCAAGCCCTGCAAATGCGCCTCGACGGGTTGAAGCAGCAGATTTCCGCCGCCAACAACTACAACCAGCTCGAAGGCCCGCAAGACCGGGTACAGACGTTCATTCTGGACATTGATCGGTTGTCGGCTTCGTTGTTGCCGCAGCAAGCTCAATTGACGGTGCAACTGGGGGTGCTCGGCGCAGCGCCGGATACGCAGATTGCCGCCGAACAAGCGGAAATCGCCGCACAACGGGCGATGCTCGGCGAGCAGAAAAACAAGGTCGACGCCACGCTCAAAAGCCTTGCCGCGCTCAAACAAAGCGCGGCTGATCTGATCACGCAAATCGCCGGCATCCGCCGCACGCTGCTTGAAAGCGAATTGACCCTGCGCACCGACAGCATCCTGAGCCCGGACTTCTGGTCGCCATTGGTGTCGCCAGAGCCGGATGACCGCCAGCGCCTGAATTTTTTCATCAATCAGGTGAACCTCACTTGGGCCACGGTCTGGGCGCCCGGCCAGCGCTTTTTCACCTGTGTGCTGGTGCTGCTGGCGCTGGCTTTCTGGACACTCGGCCGCCGACTCGCCGAGCGCGGCCTGACCTGGCTGTGCATCCACCGCATGCCGGAGGGGCGCCTGCGCCGCAGCGCGCTGGCGTTCGCTTCGGCGCTGGCGACCCTTGGCACCACGGCCATCGCCCTGCACCTGCTGTTTTACGCCTGCACCCGCCACGAACCGCTGACGCCGGTGCTGCAGACTTTTTCCGAGGAATTCGAAAAAGCCGTTTACGCCTGCGTCCTGATCACCGCGTTGAGCCGCGCACTGCTGTCGACCAGACATCCCTCATGGCGGCTGCCGGCGATTGCCGACTCGGTGGCGCTGGCCCTGAGACCCTATCCAAGGATTCTCGCGACCATCCTGCTGGTGCTGGTGACGCTGGTGCAGGTCAGCAACGCCACCGGCATGAGCAGCCAGATCGTGACAGCCCTGCGCGGGGTGGTCGCAATCATGGTGATCGCGATACTGGTGCCAATGCTTTTGCGCATCGGCAAAGTACGCAAGGCGTTGCTCACCACCAATGACCCTACCGCCGGCAACACGTTTGCCGGGGTGATCTACACCATTGCCGCAGTGTCCATTTGCTTGTCGGCGCTGGCCTTGCTCAGCGGCTACGTGTCGCTGGCCCGATTCATCACCTTTGAACTGGTGTGGGGCTATATCGTGTTGTCCGGGTTTTATCTGCTGATCCAGGTGGTCATGGACGGCTGCGAATACCTGTTCTCGCCGCGCTACTCGGCCGGCAAGACCATCAAGCAAACCCTGGGCATGGGTGACCGGCGGCTGGAGCAGATTTCGATTGTGCTGTCCGGTGCCAGCCGCGCCGGGCTGCTGTTGCTGGCGGTGATTACCCTCTTCGTCGGCGGCATCGGCACCACGTTCGGGCAGTTGACCAGCAATGTCCTCGGCATCCTTGGCGGCGCCGGGTTGCGCAAGCTGAACATCGTCCCCGCGCATTTGATCAATGCCGTGCTGGCACTGCTGATCGGCATCTACCTGATCCGCGCCCTGCGCCGCTGGCTCGACAACGAGTTCCTGCCCAAGACCGACATGGATCCGGGCATGTGCGCGTCGCTGAGTACGCTGTTTTCCAACATCGGTTATGCCACGGTCATCCTCCTGACGCTGTCGTCGCTGGGCGTGCGCTGGACCAATCTGGCGTGGATCGTCAGTGCGCTGTCGGTGGGGATCGGCTTCGGCCTGCAGGAGATCGTCAAGAACTTCGTCTCCGGGCTGATCCTGCTCACCGAGCGCCCGGTGAAGGTCGGCGACCTGATCAGCATCAGCGGCGTCGAGGGCGATATCCGCCGAATCAACGTGCGCGCCACGGAAATCCAGCTCAGCGACCGCTCCATCGTCATCGTGCCCAACTCGCAACTGATCTCGCAGAACCTGCGCAACGTCACCCTCGGCGGCAGCGCCCAAGGGGTGGCGAGCCTGGAGCTGATGTTCCCACTGGACATCGACCCCGAACAGGTCAAGGAACTGCTGCTGAACACCTACCGCGAAAACGAAAACATCCTCGACAAACCAGCGTCGTACGTACGCTTCAGCAAACTCTCGCCGGATGGCATCACCTTGACGGTGACCGGCTACGTCGGCAGCCCACGGATTGTGGGCGGGACCAAGAGTGATCTGCTGTTCGAGATTCTCAAGCGGTTGGGCGCCGAGGGCATCGCGCTGGCCAAACCGCCAGCGACGTAATCCTCCTTGCAAGAGTTGCGGCACGCTGCGATCTGTCGATCTTGAAATCCAGACATCAAAAGATCACAGCCTCGTTGCACTCGACAGAGCCTGCAGGCTCTCGTGCCGCGTATGGATTCTGGCAAGGTATAAATCTATTTATGCCAGTACGCGAAATCGCCAATTTCACTTATGCGTCACCAATCCCTAGCCTCTCGCCAAATTCCTTCTTGAGCGAGGCTCCCATGCCCTTTGTCATCTACATCTTTACCCTCAGCGCCTTTGCCTTGGGTCTGGCGGAATTCGTTCCGATCGGCCTCACCGACGTCATGGCTCGCAGTCTCGGCGTCGACGTCGAGGCGACCGGGGCAACCATCACTGCGTATGCCTTGGGCGCCACTTTCTCAGCACCGGTCTTCAGTGCATTGACCGCAAGTTGGTCGCGCAAGAACGTAATGCTGGTGACCGCTCTGGTATTCACCGTCGGCAGTCTCGCCGCGGCGTTTGCAACCTCGCTGACCTTGATGCTGGTAGCGCGATTCATCGCCGGCATGGGACATGGTCTGTTCCTGGCGGTGGCTTCAAGCACCGCGGCGCGTCTGGCCGGGCCGGGTCGCGCAGGGAGCGCAGTGGCAGTGGTGTTTGGCGGGTTTACCCTGGCGATGGCGATTGGCGTGCCTGTCAGCACCTATCTGGGTGGCGTAATGTCGTGGCGCCTGGTGCTGGCGGCGATTGCCGTGTTCGGAGCGATTGGTTTCTTCGGCTTGCTGTTCGGCATGCGCGATCCGCTACCGACTGCTTCCGACGGCAGCTCGGCGTTGCACAGCCTTAAAGCGCTGCTCAACGGCAAGTTGCTGGCCGGCGCCTTGGTCACTGTGCTCGGCTACGCCGGTTCGTTCGTCGCCTACACCTACATCGCGCCAATGCTGACTGAAGTCACTCATACCACGGCCGCCACTGTCGGCGTGTTCATGTTGTTGTACGGCGCGATGGCAGCCATCGGCAATGTACTGGGCGGCAAACTGACCGATGCCTGGGGAGTGGATCGCGCCAGCGCCGCGTTGATTGCCGGGATCGTAGGGGTGACAGCGGGCATGTGGGGCTTCTCCGGTTCGCCGTGGATGATGGGCTTGCTCGTCGGCTTGTTGGGGATGTTCAGCTTTGCTGCAGTGCCGGCCTTGCAGGCCCGGCTGCTGGGAATCGCCGAACGACATGTGCCGCACGCACATGGCGTTGCGGCCGGGCTGAACATTGCCGGGTTCAACTCGGGGATCGCGCTGGGTTCAGTGCTAGGTGGCGTGACGATCAGCCAGGTGGGCCTCAGTCATGTCGGGCTGACAGGTGCGGCAGTCTCGGCGCTGGGGCTGCTGCTGGTGTTAAGTCAAATGTTCGCTACGCCGCGCTATCGCACGGCTGATAATCTGTAAGCCAACCTACATTTTCACGGGCGCCGAAGCACCATGAGCCACCTCACCCACCTGCGCACATTCCTCGAAGCGTACCGCACCAAGTCGTTCTCCAGGGCGGCGGACCATTTGGGCATCACCCAACCGGCGGCGTCGATGCATGTGCAGGCGCTGGAGGCGCTGGTCGGCAAACCGCTGTTTCAGCGTTTGCCTCGGGGGGTGGAACCCACCGAAGCGGCGGATGAACTGGCGCGTTCGGTGGCACCGTTTCTCGATGGGCTGGAAAACAAGATCGCGTCGCTGCGTCCGGGCCTGATCAAGGGCGGCACAGTGCATCTGGTCGGCCCCTCCGACTTCCTCCATGCGTTAGTCGCCGCTCGCCTCGCACCGCTGATGGACGAAGGCTTCACCCTGCGTTTTCACACCGGTGCCAAAAAGCGCATTTACGAGATGCTCGAAGCGAAGCAGACCGACTTCGCGATCACGGCCTCCATGCCCAACGAACAATCCCACGGTTACGCCCATTTGCTCACCGAACGCCTGTTGCTGGTGTATGCACCGAGCCTCCTGGATCGCCTCGGCAAAGACCCGAATAAAGCACAACTCAAGCAAGTCCCGCTGATCGCTTTCGATGAGGATCTGGCGCTGGTTCGGCCACTGTGGACTTCAATGTTTCAGGTCGCTCCGCAACTGCAAGCGGCGCTGACGATTCCCGACCTGCGGATCATCAAGGAGCTGGTGCTCGGCGGCCACGGCTGGAGCGTGCTGCCAGACTACCAGTGCGCCGACGCCATCGCTGACGGTCGGCTGATTTCACCGACACCGCCCAGCGAGGCACCGGTCAATGTGCTCTATCTGGTGTGGAGCAAAAGCGTGATGAAAAGCCCGAGCCTGCTTTACGTGCGTGACTATTTGCTCGCTGCATTCAGCGCCTCAGGCCGGCGCCCAGCGCCGATGTAGCCACCGCGCAAACGCATCCAGCGCAAAGCCCAGCACGCCAATCAGCAGCACCATCGCCATCAACTCCGAATACGCCAGTCGATCTCGCGTATCGAGAATGAAGTAGCCCAGCCCGGCGCTGACGCCGAGCATTTCGCACGGCACCAGCACGATCCACAGAATGCCGATCGACAGCCGCACCCCGGTCAGCACATGGCCGAGTACGCCGGGCAGGATCACTTTGCGCAGGGTTTCCCAACGAGTGGCACTGAGGCTGCGACTGAGTTGCAGCCAGCGCGGGTCGAGCTGGCGCACGCCGGCCACGGTGTTGAGCAGGATCGGCCACACGGCGGCGAAGGTCAGCAGGAAGTAGATCGGCTGATCACCGACGCCCAGCAGCATCACCACCACCGGCATCCACGACAACGGTGAGATCATTCGCAGAAACTGAAACGCCGGCGTGGTCGCCGCCTCCAGATGCCGGTAGCTGCCGATCATCAAGCCCAGTGGCACGCCGATCAGCAGCGCCAGCAACAGGCCGACCACAATCCGTTTCAGGCTGACCAGCACATGCTCGTACAGCTCCGGGCGCAGCAGCAGTTCGCCGAGGCTGGCCAGCGTCGCCTCGGGTGAAAAGCGCAGCGCCAGGCTGTCGTTGCCACCAAGCAGATGCACGCCCAGCCACCACAGCAGCAACAGGCACAACAGCCCTGCTACGCCCAACAAACCGTGCACGGTCGATGAAGATCGTTGACGCATCAGAGGCTGAACTCCTCGCCGCGTTCGAAGCTTTCCGGCAGGCCGAAGGTCTGCATGCCGCCCACCGCCGCAATGGCGTTGCGCACAAAGCGGTCGTCCACCAGATCTTTAGCGGTTTGCTGCGGATCGAGGCCGGCGAGGAAACCCTTGTCGCCTTCGATCAAGGTGTCCTTCAGGCGCTTGACCAGCTCCTCGGTGTAGCTGGGAAATGGATACGGCTGAAAGTCGATGCGCTGTTCGTCCCACTGGCTGTGCTGGATCGCGCCGCTGGCCAGGTATTGCTCGCGGTCGCTGGTGGCCGGCGACAGCACCCGGTCGAGCACCGGTTGCGCGTGCGGCGTGTAGCGATTGGCGCCATCCTTGGACAGCAGTTTCGCTGCCTCGGCGCGGTTGTCGCGGGTCCAGACCTGCGCCTTGACGATCGCGTTGACCACTTTCTGCGACCACTCGGGACGGTTGTTCAGATCCTGCTCATGCATGAACACCACGCAGCAGGCGTGATTGCGCCAGACGTCGCCGGTAAAGCGCTGCACCCGGCCGACCTTGAGCTCCTCGGCCAGCGCATTGAACGGCTCGGCGACGATGTAGCCGGCGATGCGTTTGCTCGCCAGGGCTGGCGGCATATCCGAAGGCGGCAGCACCAGCAGATTGACTTCGTTCGGCGCCAGCGCGGCGCTCGCCGACTTGCTCACCGGCACCAGTCCGTGGTCGCGGAACAGCTGTTGCACCACCACGTTATGGATCGAATACCAGAACGGAATCGCCACCGATTGCCCGCCCAGTTGCTTGACCTCGGTGATGCCCGGCGCCACGGTCAGACCCGAGCCGCCGACGTGGTTCCATGCCACGACCTTGGCCGGCACCTTGCTGCCGTAGCGCGCCCACACGGTCATCGGCGACAGCAGGTGAATCACGTTGACCTGTCCAGAAATGAACGCCTCGATCACCTGCGCCCAACTGCGCAGCAGCACCGGGCGTTCAGCCTGAATCCCTTCGGCTTCGAACAGGCCATTGTTGTGTGCAACCAGCAACGGCGTGGCGTCGGTGATCGGCAGATAACCGATGCGCACTGGCGCGTTCGGCTCGGCAGCGGCGCGCGCGCTGAGGCTGTTGAGCAGCGGCAAAGCACCGCCGGCAGTCAGCAGCGCGCTGAGTTTGAGGAAGTCACGACGTGTGTGAGTGAAGTCGTCCAGGCACATGGTCAATCTCCGACGTAGCGGGCACAGGTTGAGTGAGGGGGTTGCGGCTTGCCCGCCGAAGGGTTTTGAGGATGTCGATGCGCAGCGCGCCCAGTTCCTCAACCAGCTCGGCACGCGGCTGAGGCAGGTCGATGCGCCACTCGCCGAGGATGTGCGCCGGGCTGTTACCCAGTAGCAGAATCCGCTCGGAAAGCAGCAGGGCTTCATCGATGTCGTGGGTGATCAACACCGCTGCGGTGTGGTGCTCGGCAATCAGTTGCAGGAGCAACTGCTGCATGTCGGCGCGGGTGATTTCATCCAGCGCGCCGAACGGTTCATCGAGCAACAGCACCTGCGGTTGGCGTGCCAGACACCGCGCCAAAGCAGTGCGCTGGGCCATGCCGCCGGACAACTGCGCCGGGTGCTGCTGACGTGCATGTTCTAGGCCGACCGCAGCGATGGCGTGGTCGATCCGCGCCTTGCGCTGCTCGGCCGTCAGGTGCGGCTGGCGGGCGAAGTCGAGGCCGAAGGCGACGTTCTTTTCCAGGGTCAGCCACGGCAACAGGCTCGGATCCTGAAACGCCACCGCCACCCTTGGATGTGCGCCGGTCAGTGCCTCGCCAAGCAGGCTCACCCGCCCCTGTTGCGGCGCCTGCAAACCCGCCAGCACTCGCAGCAGACTGGATTTGCCGACACCGCTGGGGCCGAGAATGGTCACCACTTCACCGGGCTGCAATTGCAGGTCGAAGTGCTCCAGCACGGTGTGCCAGCCCTGCTCTCGCGGGTAGCCGAGGCTGATGCCGTGCGCCTCCAGCAACGGCGCAGTCATGCCGTCGCTTCCCGTTTCTGCCGCTGCAATTCGGCGCGCAGCTGCACCAGGCTTGGGGTGACAATCGGCACGAACGCCGACTCGCGCCAGCGCCGGGCGAAACCGCTGCCGTGCTCGGTCAGATAGGCTTTGCCGCCGCTGGATTGCAGTTCCAGTTGCACGGCGTTGGCGGCGGATTCGGCCAGCGCGATACGGATCTGGAACAACGCGCCCGGCTGGGTCAGGAAACGTCCGTCGTGCAGGCCCTGCTTGAGCGCGTCGACGGTCTGCGCCAGTTGCTCGCGTTGTTCCTGCAACGGCTCCAGCAGGATCGAGCGCCCGTCCTGCAAATGTCCTTCGACCTCGGCCAGTGCCCGTCGCGCCAGACCGATCGCCATACCGCATTGCAGACCAAGAAACGCCGGGCGTACCGCCGGTAGAAACTTGCGTGCATCTTCATGCAGCAACCATTCGCGTCCGACCGCCACTTGCGCGAAATCGATCGCAGCCGTGTTACTCGATTGCAGCCCCATCAGTTGCAGGTCGGCGGAACGTTGCACACCAGCAGCGTCATCCGCAATCGCCAGCACGAACGGCGAACCGCCCTCCTCGTGCTCGATCGCCGCCGCCACCACAAAACCGCTTTTGCGCAGATTGGTGACCCAGTGCAGGCGCCCGTTCAAGGTCCAGCCTTCTGCGGTGTGGGCGGCGCGCACTTGCAATGCCTCAATGCCGGACAGGTACTTCATCGCGTTGGACAAACCGGTGGCGCCGGCCAGCTCTCCACTGAGCAGCGACGGCAGCAGTTTTTCCCTCAGCGCAGCGTTGGGACTGTGCAGCAGGTATTCGATAAAGGCTCGTTGGCCCCAGAACACAAACGCCGCCGCCAGTGAATGGCTGGCGACAGAGGCCAGGGTTTCCACGGCATCACTGACGTGACCACCGCAGCCGCCCAGCACCGGGTTGATGCCGACGCGCAGCACCTGAGCCTGCGCCAATTGCGTCAGCACCTGCTGCGGATCGCCGTCGCCCGCATCCAGTGCCTGGGCGTTGTGTTCCAGCCATTGAATCAATGCCGGATTGAGCATGTCGTTTTTTCTCCTTTTTACGCAGCCGCATCAACCATAGACGACGCTGCCGGAACCGCTGGCCGATTACGCGCGATACGGGGCCAGCTCGGGGTTGAGCGGCGTGTCGGCGAATACGTTGGCGAAGTTGCACAGGGTCGCCAGGCTGATGCCGAGAATCACTTCCAGCGCATTGCCTTCGGTGTAGCCGGCAGCCTTGAATTGGTTGAAGGTCTGATCGCTGACCTTGCCCCGTGTGGCAATCACTTCGCGGGCAAACGCGGCCAGGGTTTCCAGTTTTTCCACGGGGACAGTGGCTTTTTCACGCAGCGCACTGACCACTTCCGGCGGCAGTTTTGCCTTATTCAGCGCGACGGCGGTATGACCTGCGACACAGAAATCGCAACCATGGTTGGTCGCCGCAATCAGTTGCACCACTTCGCGCTCGGCGAGGCTGAGTTCGGACTTGCCATTGAGCGCCGATACCGTAACGTAGGTTTCCAGCGCGGCCGGGGCATTGGCCAGCACGGCCAGCAGGTTCGGAATGAATCCGGAGTTTTTCTGCGCATTTTCCAGAAACGGTCTGGCGGCTTCGGGAGCGCTTTGCACGGTGTGTAGAGTAAGGCGCGACATGGAGTGGACTCCTGCTGTTGAGTGTCCGGCCAGTCTGTTGGTTATAAAAATTTCGATCCATATTCTAAAGTAGCGATTACTTGCTCCTGAGTGTTTCCATTAGATGATTTCGTCCAGCCCACTGGTTGATTGGTTATTAGAAAGCCTCGAACTCGACGCCAGTCTGTTTCACGTCGGCCGCTATTGCGGTGGTTGGCACGCCAGCACCCAAGGGCTGGCGCGCGCAAGTTTCCACTTGATCGTGCAGGGGCGTTGCTGGCTGCACATTGACGGGCGGGAGCAGCCAATTCCGCTGAACACCGGGGATGCAGTGTTCCTGCTGCGGGATCTGAATTACCGCCTCTCCAGCGCCGAAGAGGCGAGGATCGCCCAGACGCTGCCGCGCATGGCCATGACCGCGCTCGACAGCCAGGCGCAGGACGGTGTCGGGCTGGTTTGCGGGTTCTTTCATTTCAAGTCGGGATTGTCATCGTTGATCATCGAAGGCTTGCCGGACTGGATCATCCTGCGCGCGGGCGATCCTTCTTCGAGCGCGGCGCGAGCCTTGTTCGAGTTGATCCTGCAAGAGTGCGAACGCCTGCCAGCGCCCTCCTCGGCGCTGCTCGAACGCTTGAGTCATCTGCTGTTTTTGTACGTGTTGCGCCAGCAGATGACCGACAACCAGAGCCTCGGCGGCCTGGTGGCATTGGCGCGCAATCCGCAGTTCGCGCCGTTGCTGGATCTGTTGATCGAACAACCGCAATTGCCGTGGTCGCTGGAGAGCATGGCGGCGAGTATCGGCCTGTCGCGCTCGGCGTTTTTCAAACGCTTCAATGAGCTGGCCGGGCAGTCGCCGGGGCAAGTGCTGCTGGCGTTGCGCATTCGGCATGCCTGCCAGTTGCTGCGGGCCAATCACACGGTGGAACAGGTGTGCGCGGCGGTGGGCTATCAGTCGATCGCCGCGTTTACACGGGCGTTTGCCAAGTCGGTGGGGGTGCAACCGGGGGCTTATCGCAAGCAGCATGAAGGGCGCTGAGCTACGCGTGCCGTCGCTACTGGAAAGCACAGAGAATCTGTGGGAGCGGGCTTGCTCGCGAAAGCGGCGGTACATCCAACATCTTTATTGACTGAACTAGCGCTTTCGCGAGCAAGCCCGCTCCCACAGTGGATTGTGTCGATCAACGGATCTGTGTACACCGCAAAACCTGTGGGAGCTGGCTTGCCAGCGATGGCGTTGGTACATCCAACATCTTTGTTGACTGAATCGGCGCTTTCGCGGGCAAGCCCGCTCCCACAGGGGAGATGTGTCGATCACGGGATTGGTGCACGCCACAAAACCTGTGGGAGCGGGCTTGCCCGCGAAGGCGTAGGTACATTCAGCATCCTGGGCCGTTCGTTTCTTATTCGATTAATCAACCAGAAAACCACTTTTTAATCTTTTATCGCTATTAAATCCGCCCCTTATAATTGCGCGTCTGCACTTAACTCATAAAAAGGGATGTTCCATGCAAAGACGCCTGTTACTGGCTGCACTGTTTGTCGCTGTCGCCGGGTGCGCCAGTCCTCCTGCTGTTTCGGTGCATACCAAAGACCCCGCCAGTTCGACCCTGCAAGGTGATGCCACGCGTCCGGCGCAGGCACAGTGGATCCGCACCGAGCTGTACTTCTCGGTGGGCACCGTGGATGGCAAGGAAGGCGCGGTCAGCCCGGCGCGCTGGCGCGAGTTTCTCGACAAGGAAGTGACGTCGCGGTTTCCCGACGGTTTCACCGTGTTCGATGCCTATGGGCAGTGGCGTGATCATGGGGCGAAAGAGCCTGAGCGGCTGAGCACCAAGGTGATCGTGATCCTGCACGAGAACAATCCGCAGAACGCCGGCAACATCGAGGCGATTCGTCTGGCGTACAAACGCATTACCGGGGATCTGTCGGTGCTGCGTCTGTCGCAACCGGCCGACGTATCGTTCTAATCGTTCATCTGTCCGAGAGCTTGCCGAGGCGTCGACGCCAGGCGGCTCGATCCCGCCAGCAGCAGCGCGCCGACCAGCAACACACCAATCCCCAAAAACGCGCCCCACCCCACCACCGTCACGCTCGAATAGAGCATGTACAGGCACAGACCGAAAAACAGCAGCGGCAACAGCGGATACAACGGCACCCTGACCGGCCGCGGCACCTTGGGAAAGCGCCGGCGCAGGATGATCAACGCCAGGCTGCTGAAGCTCAGAAACAGCCAGTACACCGGGGTCAGGTACTCGACCATGGTGTTGAAGCCGCTCTGGGTGAAACTGCCGAACAGCACCAGCAACAATGCCACCGCGCCCTCCGCCAGCAAGGCCTTGCGCGGCACGCCGTCGCGCTCGTCCCACTCGCCGAAACGACGTAACTGCGGCACATCGCGGGCCGCGGCGTAGGTGGTGCGCGCGCCGACCAGCAAGGTCGAGTTGATGGTGGCGATGGCCGCGATGCCGACCATCAGCAGAATCAGCAGCACCCCCGGCGCACCGAATGCACAGTTCAACAGCTCCACCGCCGGTGCGTTGCTCGCCGCCAGTCCGTCGAATCCCAGGCCTCGCACAAACGCCCAGTTCAGCGCCAGATAAATCGCCATCAGCACCGTCAGCGCACCGAGCATGGCGATGAAGATTCCACGTCGACCATCGCGCACTTCCGCCGATAAAGTCGCCGCATCGCTCCAGCCGCCGAACGCCAGAAACACGAAAATCATCGCTGCGGAAAATCCGGCCATACCGGTGTTTTCCGGGGTGACCGAAACGCTCGGGGACGATGCTTCAATCCCCTGCCACGCCAGCCACACACCGGCGCTGGCGATGCTCAGAAAGCCCAGCGCCAGCAAACCCACCAATAAGGTCTGGGTGATGAAACCGATGTGCTTGCCGGTGAGATTGAGCAGCACCAGCGCGGCGATCACCCCGCCGGCAAACAGCCCCGAGCCGTATCGACCGAGCGGTACCACGGCATTGACGTAATCGGCAAACATGAACGCCGACAAGGCGATCCAGCCGGTATGCATCACCGAGAAGCGCGACCAGGCAAACAGGAACCCCATGCGCTCGCCATAGGCCGTGCGCAGAAAGTGATAGTCGCCGCCCGGGTGCGGAAATGCGCTGGCCATTTCGGCGAAACACAAGGCCCCGCTCATCGACGCGAGACCGCCGAGCACCCAGACCCAATAGAAATATTCCGGCCCGACGTTCAGCGCCACGGTCGGCGCGGTTTTCAGGATGTCGGTGGTGATCACCATGCCCAGTGTGATCAGCAACGCCTGCAGCACCGGCAGATGGCGCTTGGGGCCGTTGGAGTGATTCATGGAGAGTTCCGCAAAAAGTCCGCCATCCGTGGCGGATCGGCTCAGAAGCCGTAGGTGGCGCTGGCGTAGTAGTACGCGCCGTTGGTGCCGATCGGCGACAGCACGTCATACGGCAGGTTGCCACCGTAGTTGATCGCCGAGCCGGAGCGTTCCGGGTAATTGTCGGTAAGGTTGTTGCCGCCCAGGGCGACGCTGAATTTCGGGGTGAATTTGTAGGTCACCTCGGCGTCCAGTTGCCACACCGCGCCGTAGGTCTGCTCCGGTTGCGAGTCGCCGAAATCGAATACCCGAGTGGTCTCGCCCTGACGAGTCAGACGCCCGAGCAGCCCCCAGTGTTCGCTGGCCCAGTTGGCGGAAAACACGAAACGATCCTTGGGTGCGGCGTCGGTCAGGGTGTTGGTTTCTTCAACGCCGACCAGTGCATCGTTGCCGATACCCAGCGCCGTCAGTTGCGAGGGCGTGCCTTTGGTGCTGGTGACTTTGGTGTGGTTGTAGGTGTAGGCGGTGGTGAGGCCCAACGTTCCTTCATACAGTGGCTGGTGATAGTTGAGCACCAGTTCGGCGCCGTGGGTGCTGGTGTCGGCGGCGTTGGTGAAGAAGTTCACATCATGCACTCCGGCCACGCCAAAGTTGTCGTTGATGTATTGCTCCATGGCGTCGCTGCCGATGCGCTGCGACAGGGTGATGCGGTCCTTGACGTCGATGCGGAACACATCGAGCGAGGCATCGAAGCGTTCGTTGAGCTGGAAGGTCAGGCCGAGGCTGAAGTTCTTCGAGGTTTCCGGATCGAGCTTTTGCGCACCCAGCGCACGCGCGATCGGGTCGTTCACCGAGAGCACGCGAATATCGGTGAGCGTGCCGCCTTCGCCGAAGTTGCTGGTGGTGTTCTGGAAACCGCTCTGCGCCAGCGACGGCGCGCGGAAGTTGTTCGACACCGCACCGCGCAATGCCCACTGCTCGGTCAGTTTGTAGCGACCGCTGAGCTTGCCGGTGAGTTTGCTGCCGGCATCATCGTAATGTTCCCAGCGGGTGGCGGCGTCGACGAAGAAGCGGTCGGTGAGATCGCCCGACAACTCGGCGTAAGTCGCGAACACGTTGCGGTCCAGGTCCGACTCTTCGCTGGGGCGCAGACCGTTGGCACCATCAGCGCCGGAGCCAATGTAAGAGGCCTCGTCACCCGCGTAGGTCAGGTAGTTTTCGTAGCGATATTCGCCGCCCAGCGCCAGCACGAACGAGCGTCCGCCCAAGCGCAGCTCGCGGCTGAAATCGAGGTTGGTGGTGGTCTGGCGCAGCTCGTAATCGCCGGTGTCGAACTTGGTCGGCGAGTCCTCGCCGAGGCTGACGTTGAGGGTGCGGCGGGTGGATCCGTCGAAGCGGTTACGGCCATGGGTAACGCTGCTGTCGAAGTCCCAGTCTTCGCCGATCATGCCTTTGAAACCGGCGGTGGCGGAAACGTCCTTGTTGTCGCCCAGCGACTGCGGCAGGTAGCCGTTGGGATAGAACTGCGGCTGCTCGTAGGGGTAGCGATAGAATTCGGCGCCAGTGGTGTGGCGCTGGTTGTAAGTGCCGAAACTGTAGGCTTTGCCGCCGGCCAGCGGCAGCTCGCTGTTGAACCACAGGTTGACGTCCCGCGCCAGGCCGTCGCCCATCACGTAATTGCGCTGGTCGGGGGTATCGGCAAAGCCATCGAAACCGGCGCGGTTGGTCGGGTTGCGATTTTTGTACTCGGTGCCGCCACGAATGAACCCACCCTCTTCGCCCAGCCGCGTGCCGATCTTGGCCGTGGTCACGCTGTTCTGGCCGTCGGTGGTGGTTCTGCCGATGGCGTCCTGATGGGTGTGAAACGCGCCGTAGCTGGTGGACACTTCGCCGCCCTCGGGCGCGTCGTCGAGAATGATGTTGATCACCCCGGCAATCGCATCGGAACCGTACTGCGCGCCGGCGCCATCGCGCAGCACTTCGATGCGTTTGATCGCGCTGATGGGGATCGAGTTGAAGTCCACCGGTGCCGTGCCGCGACCGATTTTCGACGAGTCGTTGACCACTGCCGAAGTATGACGGCGCTTGCCGTTGACCAGCACCAGCACCTGGTCCGGACTCATGCCGCGCAACTGTGCGGCGCGCACATGGTCAGCGCCACCGGAGTTGGACTGACGCGGCATGCTGAACGATGGCAGCAAGGTTTGCAGCGCCTGGCCCAACTCACCGTCGGCCGCGCCGGTGGACTTGAGGTCGGCGGCGGTCAACACGTCAACCGGCACCGGAGAATCCAGCACCGTGCGAGCAGTGCCACGGGTGCCGGTGACCAGCACGGTACCCAACCGTGTGTCATCGTCAACGCGGGTGGAAGTGTCTTCGGCTTGCGCCGGAACTTGCCAGATCGCACCGACAACCGCGATGGCCAGTAATGAACGGGAACGGTGATACATGTGACAGCTCCTTTATCGCAGCTAATACCCGGCCGTTGCCGACAATAAGGGTTCGGCAATCAATGCACGGCAATGTCTGCTGTAGTTTTAGAAATCAGGAAGGCGGTGAAGGCTGGTTAAACGTATTGAATTGGTTAAGCGCAGAATCCCCAAAGTTAGTTGTTTCCCCTTGAACATCGATGCTAGACGGGCTGAGGCTTGCCGTAAAAGAACCAATAACACTTAGGTTAGATCGGGCTGAATAACTGTATTTAGTCCAACACAAGTGTTGCCAGAACAACAGTAGCTCAACTAAGCAGCAACTAACTCAAGCATGAATGTTGCACCTTGTGGGAGCGGGCTTGCTCGCGAAAACTATCGTTCAGTCGCCGAAAATATCGACTGGGCTGGCCCCTTCGCGAGCAAGCCCGCTCCCACAGGTTTGACTGGGTGAACACTGACTTCTCATCCACCACAGATCCAATGTAGGAGTGAGCCTGCTCGCGATAGCGGTATATCAGCCACCGAAGCAGTTGAATGTTCGGCCCCCATCGCGAGCAGGCTCACTCCTACAGGTTGATCGGGGTAAACGCTGACATCTCATCCACCACAGTTCCAATGTAGGAGTGAGCCTGCTCGCGATAGCGGTCTATAAGCCACCAAAGCAGCTGAATGTTCGGGCCCCATCGCGAGCAGGCTTACTCCTACAGGTTGATCGGGGTAAACGCTGACATCTCATCCACCACAGTTCCAATGTAGGAGTGAGCCTGCTCGCGATAGCGGTGTATCAGCCACCGAAGCAGTTGAATGTTCGGGCCCCATCGCGAGCAGGCTCACTCCTACAGGTTGATCGGGGTGAACACTGACTTCTCATCCACCACAGATCCAATGTAGGAGTGAGCCTGCTCGCGATAGCGGTATATCAGCCACCGAAGCAGTTGAATGTTCGGGCCCCATCGCGAGCAGGCTCACTCCTACAGGTTGATCGGGGTGAACACATTGCTTTCATCCACCGCAGATCCAATGTGGGAGCGGGCTTGCTCGCGAAGGGGCCAGTCCAGTCCCCCGAGATGTTGACTGCAGACAAGCGCAAAACCTCAGTCGAATTCCTTTTCCAGCCAGGCATCCGCGGCAATGTCCAAGGCCTGCGCACTGAAGCGTTGTTCCGCAAACGGGTCGGCGTGCAGGTGAAAGCCGTTGCGCTCCCAGAAGCCGGGTTGTTCTTCGTCGACAAACTCCAGACCGCGCAGCCATTTGGCGCTTTTCCAGAAGTAGCGCCCGGCGACCACCAGCCGCAGTGGCCAGCCGTGCCGGGCGGTCAAGGGTTGGCCGGCGTAATGGGTGGCCAGCAGGCTGTCCGGGTGCAGCAGGTCGTCGAGTGACAGGTTGGTCTGGTAATCGTGATCGGCGTGGGCCATGACAAAACGTGAAGCGGGCTGGATCCCGAACTCGCTCAGCAGATCCTGCAGATGCACCCCGCTCCACTGCGTGTCGAACTTCGACCAGCGTGTCACGCAATGAATGTCACATTGCAGCTCGCGCTGCGGCAACCTTTGCAGGTCAGCAAAACTCAACTCGACGACACGCCCGACCTTGCCGAACAGGCGCAGTGACCAGGTTGCCAATTCATACTCCGGCACCGTGCCTTCGTGGAGGATCGGGAAGCGCTCCGTCAACACCTGCCCCGGCGGCAAGCGTTGACCGAGCGCCGGATCAGCCTTGGGTGCGCGGCTGTTGCGCAAGCGCATGGCTTTGTTGTGCATATTCACTCCCAAGCGCGTCAGGATGCCTGCCGCGCATACAGCGCATCACCCGGTGATAACCGCTGCATTCAGTTCGCCACAGGAATCCACTCGGCCCGCGCCACGTTGGCGGTATCACCGAACGCCGGGAGTTTCTCCGCCAGGTCGCGGACGTTTTTCACGTCCAGATCGAGCAACTGCTGACGGGTGATCAGGGTCGGTGGCACCAGCACTTGATGCCCAGGATTTTCGCCGGCAATCAACATCGCCAGACTGCGCACGCTGATCGCCCCCGCCACTTGCGGATTGACCGCGGCGGTCGCCGCCCAGGCGCTGTCCGGTTCTTTCATGATCTGAATGTCGGCGGTGGAAATGTCGGCGCTGTAGATCTTCACCTTGCGCCCCAGCCCGGCCTCGTCGACGGCGATTTTCGCGCCTTTGGCGAACTCGTCGAACGGCGCGAAGATCACGCTGATATCCGGATTGGCCCGCAATACCGCGCTGGCCTGATCCGCCACCGAGTTGGCAATCGGCGGGTTGAGCGTGCCGAACCGCGCCTTCTCGATGATGCCCGGATTGGCCTTTTTCACCTGACTCCAGATCTCGTCGCGACGCTCCATCGGCGTGAAGCCGCTGATGTACACGTAACCGGCATCGAACCGCGTGCCGTTGTCCTTCACCGCCTGATCCAGCGCCAGTCGCGCCAGTGCATGGTGATCCTGCTCGACCTGGGTCACTTGCGGGCTGTTCAGATCGACGTCGAACGCCACCACCTTGATGCCTTTGGCGATCGCCCGGTCAATCGGTCCCTTGAGGGTTTCCGCCAGGCCCAGTTGCACGATGATCCCGTCGACCCCGAGGTCGATCGCCTGATCGATCATCTCGCCCTGACTCGCCGCCTGCTGCCGCGCATCGAACACCCGCAGATTGGCCCCCAGCGCCTCGGTCTGTTTCTCCACGCCGCGCAGATACGCCTCGGGAAAGTCCCCGGAAAACAGATAACCGACCAGCGCGATCTGCACCTGGCCCTTGTCGAACGGCGCCGGAGCACCCGGCAATGCCTTGGCCTGAGCACTCAACGCCAATGCCGAGAGCACCGCGCCGGCGAGGCAATGGCGTGCGAACTGCTTGATTGAACCGTGCATACATCTTCCTTGCAGCGACAAATGAACCGGCTCAGCGCGCCCGATGCGCGAGGCCGAAGGTGAACATCAGGGCCAGCACCAGCACCAGTCCCTTGACGAAATCCTGCGCGTAGTACGGCGCGTTGAGCATGGTCAGGCCATTGAGCAGCGACGCCACCAACAGTGCGCCGACCAACGTGCCGAACGCATTGGGCTTCTTCGCGCCGAGCACGGCAAAACCGATCAGCGCCGCACCGAGGGCGTCGAGCACCAGACCGTTGCCGGAGCTGACATCACCCCGACCCAGGCGCGCCGCCAACAGCAACCCGCCGAGCGAGGCGAGCAATGCCGAGAGCACGTAAGCGAGCAGCTTGAAGCGTTGCACTGGCGCCCCCGCCAATCGTGCCGCCTGCTCGTTGCCGCCAATCGCATAAAACAATCGGCCGATGCGCGTGCGCTCAAGAAACAGCCACACCGCCAGCGCCACCAGCGCAGTGATCAACACCGGCACCGGCACCACGTCCCACAAGCGTCCGCGGCCGAGAGCGAGAAACGCCACACTGAACGTGCCTTCGGTTTCCACGCCACTGGGCAAGGTCATGCCCACTGCAATCGAGCGTCCGCCCGTGGGAATCAGTTGCACGCCGATCACCAGAAACATGCTGCCCAGCGTTGCGAGAATGTCCGGCACCCGCAGCTTGACGATCAGCCAGCCATTGAGCAGCCCGACCAGTGCGCCACCGGCCAGACTGATCAGCACCGCCGGCACCGCGCCCCAGCCGAGCACCACCATCACGTAACTGGCGATCATCAGGCTCATCGCTGCCACCGCCCCAATCGACAGATCAAGTCCGCCGACGGCCATGGTCAGCGTCACACCAAGGGCCAGCAGCGCGACGATCGACACCGACTGCAAGATGCTGAACAGATTGCCGACGCGCAAAAACGTCGGCTCCGCGACACTGAAAAACACCACGATCAGCGCCAGCAACCACAACAGGCCGTAGCGGATCAGCGCTTGCAGCAGGCGCTCGGTGGGTGCCGTAGCGGCAGACAACAATGAACTCGAATCAGGCACTCGCTCTGCTCCTTGGCGTGGCGTGAAAGGGATTTTCGCTAGCGTCGCTGCCGGCCAGCGCGGCGACCAGGGTCGCGCGTTCAAGGCCGGCGCGCGGGTATTCGGCGACTACCGCGTTATCGCGCACCAATAGAATCCGGTCGGCGATTTCCAGGGCTTCATCGACATCGGCGCAAATCACCAGGGTCGCGCGGCCGCCGGCACTGTCGCGCAGCAGTTGGCCGATCTCGCGGCGGGCGCGCACGTCGACGCCCTGAAACGGCTCGTCGAGGATCAACACCCGCCCGTCTCCGAGCAGCCAGCGACCCAGCACAACTTTCTGTTGATTGCCGCCGGACAGCGCGCTCATCGGCACCTCGATGCCGGCGGTCTTGATCCCCAGTGCCGCGACTTGCGCCTCGACCGCTGCGGCTTCGGCGCGGTTGCGAATGAAACCGGCACGGGTGAAGCGCTCCAGAAACGGCAGCGTCAGGGTGCGGCGCAGGGAAAAGTCGGGCACCAACGATTGACTGGCGCGATCCTCCGCTGCGAGAAACACTCCGCTGCGAATCGCCGCTCTTGGCGAACCCGGCAGCCATTCCACGCCATCGAGTTGCAGGCTGCCGGCCACGGCTTTGCGCAAGCCGAACAGCACTTCGGCGATCTCGCTTTTGCCGGCGCCGAGCAGCCCGGTCAGCACCACCACTTCGCCTTGGTGCAGGTCGAAATCGAAACGCCTGGAGCGCGGCAAAATCTGCAAACCGCGCACACCAAGGACTTTTCGGCCCACGCTGCCGGGCGTGTAGACATGCCCGTCCAGCGCCTGCCCGAGCATCGCCTGCACCGCCTCGGGCAACTGCCGTGCGCTGAATTCTCCGGCCAGTCGCCCATCGCGCAGGACAATGGCGCGATCCGCCACCCGTTGCAGGTCGGACAAGCGATGGGAGATGTAAACAATCGCCACGCCACGGCTGCGCAGGGTGTCGATCAGACCGAACAGCCGTTGCGCCTCGGCGTCCGACAAGGCTGCGGTCGGCTCATCGAGAATCAGCAAACGCGGCTGCAAGGCAAAGGCCCGCGCCAGCACCACCAACTGCCGTTCGGCCTGGCCCAGGTGTTCAATCGGCTGCTCCAGCGGCAACACCAGACCCAGCCCGGCGGCGATGCTCGCGGCGCGTTCCAGCAAGCGTTTGCGATTGAGCCAGAAGTCCGCGTCAGGCTTGCACAACTCATCGAGCAGCAGGTTTTCCGCCACGCTCAAACCGGGCGCAATGCCCTCGTTGATCTGCTGATGCACCGCGACAATCCCGACCCGACGTGCCGACAGCGGCGAGCTGAATTGCCGGGGCTGCCCGTCGATGTAAATCTCGCCGCCATCGGCGCGCTGGCTGCCGGCGAGAATCTTCACCAGCGTTGATTTGCCGGCACCGTTGGCACCGAGCAACGCCACCACTTCGGCGGGATGAATCTGCAGGCTGACGCGATCCAGTGCGCGGTTCGAGCCAAAAGTTTTGCTTAGTTCACGCACCTGAATCAGCGGCGCGCGGGCCACGACGACACTCATAAAATTCCTTAACGTCGATGGGCCAGCGAACGTACCAGCCGGTCGCCCAGGCTCTGCACGCCCTGCACCAGAATGACCAGCACCACCACGGTGGCGACCATCACTTCATTGTTGAAACGCTGATAGCCGTAACGGATCGCCAGATCACCGAGGCCGCCACCGCCAATCACCCCGGCCATGGAAGAAAAACCGATCAGCATCACCAGCGTCAGAGTGATCCCCGCCAGTAACGCGGGCAGCGCTTCGGGCAACAGCACTTTGAAAATCACATGACGGATGTCGCCGCCCATGGCGAGGATCGCTTCGATCCGGCCCTTGTCGACCTCATCCAGCGCGTTCTCGACGATCCGCGCAAAAAACGGAAACGCGCCAATGGTGATCGGCACCACCGCCGCGGTGCTGCCGAGGGTGGTGCCGACCAGCAGACGCGTCAGCGGAATCAGGGCAATCAACATCACCACAAAGGGCAGCGAGCGCCCAAGATTGACCAGCGAACCCAGCGCGGCATTGAGGCGTGGCAGCGGCCACAGTCCGTTGCGGCGACTGACAAACAGCAACACCCCGAGCGGCAAACCGATCAGCAGCGTGAACAGCCCTGCGAGCAAGATCATGTACAGGGTTTCGCCGGTGGCGTTGAACACCAGTTGCAGGATTTCATTCCAGTCGATGCTGCGGTTCATGGCTGCGCCGCCCGTACGCCGTATTGCTTGAGGAAGCTGAGACCGGGAATGTCGTGGCCCAGCGGCAGGCCGCAGGTCGGACGCAACGAAGTACCGAGACTCGATTGCGGATCGGCGAGCAAGCGCGGCACCGGGCCGGACTCGACCAGACGCCCGTCAGCCATGCACGCCGTGTGATCGCAGATCGACTTGACCACCTCCAGCTCATGGGTGATCAGCACGATGGTCACGCCCAGTTGCCGATTGATATCGCGCAGCAGGTCAAGAATCGACGCGGTGGTTTCCGGATCCAGCGCGCTGGTGGCTTCGTCCGACAGCAGATACGCCGGCTCGGCAGCCAGGGCGCGGGCAATCCCGACCCGTTGTTTTTGCCCACCGGACAACTGCGAGGGAAAGGCTTGCGCCTTGTCAGTCAAGCCGACCAGTTCCAGCAACTCGCGCACCCGCACATGGCGCCACGGTTTGCCGACGTTGGCGATTTCCAGCGGCACGGCGATGTTGTCGAACACGGTGCGCGAGTGCAGCAGATTGAAACCCTGGAAGATCATGCCGATGCGCTGACGCTGGCGGCGCAGGTCGCTGGCTGACAGCGTCAACAGGTCCACGCCGTCGATCAGGATTCGCCCGCTGTCCGGGCGTTCAAGCAGATTGAGACAGCGCAACAGGGTCGACTTGCCTGCCCCGCTTCGCCCGAGGATGCCGTAGATCGCACCATCGGGAATGCTCAGCGACACCTGATCCAGTGCCGGCGCGGCGGCTGACGGGTAGGTCTTGCTGACCTGCTCGACGACGATCATGGCTTGGCATCCACCACAGGGATCACCGAACCCTTGAAGTTATCGGTGATGTATTTCGCCACTTGCGGCGAGGTCAGGTCCTTGGCCAGTTGCGCGATGCGCGGATCGTTCTGCAGTTTCGGCGTGGTCACCAGAATGTTGGCGTACGGATTGTGCTCGGCCTTCTCCAGCCCCAGCGCATCCTGGGCCGGCACCAGTCCGGCTTCCAGTGCGTAGTTGCCGTTGATCACCGCAAGGTCGACATCGTCCAGCGCCCGAGGGATTTGCGGCGATTCGATTTCGAGGATCTTCAGCTGTTTCGGGTTCTCGGCGATGTCCTTGGGCGTGGCCTGATCGGCTGCCGGATCGTTGAAACCGGGCTTGAGTTTGATCAACCCGTTGTCCTGTAACAGGTACAGCGCACGGCTCAGGTTGGTGACGTTGTTGGGAACCGCCACGGTGCCTTTTTCCGGCACGTCGGCGAAGCTTTTGTGCCGGCGCGAATAGATGCCCAGCGGCTCGATATGCACCGTGGCGGCCACCGCGAGTTTCTGCCCCAGCGCTTGCTCCTGGGATTTCAGATACGGCAGATGCTGGAAGTAATTGGCATCGACATCGCCATGCACCAACAGCTCGTTGGAGTTCACGCCGTTGGGAATCTCGATGACCTTGAGGTTGAGTTGCGGATCGATTGTCTGGATGTACGCGAGAATCTGCGCGTGCGGCACCGGGTCGGCGGCCACCCGCAACGGCTCCAGTGCCCGAGCGCCGAACGAAGTCACCAGCGCGCCGAGCACGGCCAGGGTCAAACCTGCTTTTTTCAACATGTGCGGAGTCCTTGAGCGAGTGATGAATCAGGCGTTGGCGGTCTTGCGCAGCGGTGCTGCAGGAATCAATGCATCGGCATAAAAGCGCCGGGCGACGTCGGGGTGCGAACGCAGCCGACCCTTGAGGTAGTTCCAGCCGACATCGCGAAACAACGGATTGAGCGGATCACTCGCCGGGCCACGCGCTTCACGCAACAGTACGGTGGGCAACGGATACAGCGGTACCACGGCATCGAGTTGCGCGCCGAGGAAGAAGGCGATGGACAAGCGTTCGCTGCCTGCGGGCGGCGACACCACCCGATGCACCGTGGCGCGCAGATAACCGTTGGTGGCCAGCTCCAGCAGTTCGCCGATGTTCACCACCAGCGTGTTGTCGCGGGGCAGCGCATCGATCCAGCGCCCTTCCTCGACCTCCACTTGCAGACCGGCCTGCTGGTCTTGCAGCAGAAAGCTCAGGAACCCCGAATCCTTGTGCGCGCCGACGCCTTGCTGGCTCGCGTTGGCGGCCTGGCCTGGATAGCGCATCAACTTGATGTGTTCGTTGGGCTTGTCGCCGTACAACTGATCGAACGCGTCCGCCCGCAGCGACAGCGCCTGGGCAAAGGCACGCAGCAGACGCAACGCCATGCGCGTCATCGCCTGTTGCCATTCGAGCAGCAACGGCTTGAGTTGCGGCAAGGCCTGCGGCCATTGGTTGGGCCCCTGCAAGCGTGCCCACAACGGGCTGTCCGCGTCCAGCGGCAACGCTTCGCGCTCGGCGCCGAGATCGAACTGCTCTCGCCAGTCGGGTTGACCACGGGTGATCTCGGAAGCGGCACGGTTGTATCCGCGAAAGTGCGGCGAATTGATCATGCCGACGGCGGCCTTTTCCTGCTCGGACAAGGCAAAGAACTGACGGGCGTGGTCCTGCACCTGCTTGAGCAGGTGGCTGTCGATGCCATGGCCGGTGAGATAGAAAAAGCCGACGTCACGCGCGGCGTGACGCAGGTTTTCAAGAAATGCATAACGCTGTTGCGCGGTGCCTTCGAACAATGAGAGGTCCAGCGTCGGCAGCGTAGTGATATCGAGGGTATGCGGCATGATTCACTCCCGTGTGAACCAAACCTGAAGAGCCTTTGATCGATTCAGCGTGTGCCGTCATGGCAATCGGGGGTCTATCGGTTTGATGCGTTTGATTCGTCGTGAGACAAAACTAAACGATCTTAAAAACGACGAACAAATACCCTTTTTGCATTAGCTTAGGCCTGACGCTCAGGTTCGCAGTCATCGCGCAACAGCTCTCCCGCTTGAACTGATCAGCGTGCCGGGTCATAAAACGGCTCGACTGCCACTCGGCTGCCGACGAAGAAACTGTCAGCCACCAGCCGCAGCGGCTGCAGATCGACGTCGCGGGCCCGGTCGCCAATCAGTTGCTGAAAGTGTCGATACACCGCCGTGTACTCGCCCTCTTCCGACACCGCCTGGCGCACGCCGTCGATGCTCAGCAGTGCCCCGCCGTTGTCCAGGCGCAGCAGCCCTTCGGCGCAGCGAATCTCGATGCTCCAGAGTTCGTCGTGACCGTGGTCGAAATCGAACTCCGCCTGCACGTCGAGCCGGTTCGCGTCAGACATCTTGATCGACGCGGCAATCGGCGACTGGCAGTTGTCCGGTACGCGCAGTTCGGCGGCTTCGACAAACAATGGCTGCGCCAGCAAACGGGTGACAATCGACAAGGCATTGATGCCCGGATCGAAAACGCCCAGACCACCGGGTTGCCAGATCCACGTCTGACCGGGATGCCACTTGCGCACGTCTTCCTTCCAGTCGATCTGCACGCTTTGCAACGTACGGCTGGCGAGCCAGTCGCGGGCGGCTTCAATGCCGGGGGCGTAGCGCGAATGCCAAGCGAACAACGCACTGACACCCTGTTGCTGCGCCTGACTGACCAGGGCCATCGCTTCGCCCAGCGTCGCGCACGGCGGTTTTTCCACCAACACATGTTTGCCGGCGGCCAGCGCCTGCTGCACCAGTGCGAATCGACCTTGCGGCGGCGTACAAAACGCGATCGCATCCACCTCGGGGCCGTGTTCCAGCAACTCGCTCAACGAGTGAAAGTTCTCCACCCCGACACAGGGTTTGCCTTGCGTGGCGACCGCCACCAGACGAAATCCGGGATTGGCGTTGATTGCCGGCACATGTTGATCCTGGGCAATCTTGCCGTAGCCCACCAGACCGAGACGGATCGGTTGCATCAGTGACTCCTGTTTTTGTCTTGTTGTCGTCAGCGAGTGCGCAGATTAGCCGTAAACGTCAGGGAATACCCAGCTGAGTCTGATCAAAAAAACCCAGACGCCAGGGCTCACTTCACTGCAACGGGTAGCAACGCTGAGGCAGCGGCGCAAACAAAGAAAGCCTGCTTTTCAGGGCAGGCTTTTCACGTTCACAACGCTGCAGTCACTTCTGCTGCGCGGTCAACGCCGAGTAACTGTTCATCAAGTTCCGGTAGTTCGGAATCCGCTGCGACAGCAGATTGCCCAGCCCTTCGATGTCGTTGCGCCAGTCGCGGTGCAGCTCACAGGCGACCGAGAACCAGTTCATCATTTGTGCGCCGGCCTGGGTCATGCGGCTCCACGCGGCTTGCTGGACGGTGGTGTTGAAGGTGCCGGAGGCGTCGGTGACGACGAATACGTCAAAGCCTTCGGCCAGTGCCGACAGGGTCGGGAATGCTACGCAGACGTCGGTCACGACGCCGGCGATGATGATCTGCTTGCGGCCGGTGGCCTTGATCGCCTTGACGAAGTCTTCGTTGTCCCAGGCGTTGATCTGGCCCGGGCGGGCGATGTACGGCGCGTCGGGGAACATTTCTTTCAGTTCCGGAACCAGCGGGCCGTTGGGGCCTTGTTCGAAACTGGTGGTGAGGATGGTCGGCAGGTTGAAGAATTTCGCCAGGTCGGCCAAGGCCAGGACGTTGTTCTTGAACTCGTTCGGCGAGAAGTCCTGAACCAGAGAAATCAGACCGGTCTGGTGGTCGACCAGCAGGACTACGGCGTCGTCTTTGTTCAGGCGGTTGTAGGTTGCAGTGCTCATGGTTGAATCCCTTTTCTTGGTTGAGGTAGTTGGCGTTGCGTTGAACATGGGCACAGATTACTGACACGACCGGAACCGATAAATCAGTTGAAAAGTGTTTCACTGTCAACTCATAACGGACAATCCTGGCGACATAACACTGACTTGCCAGCCTCCAACTCAATCAGGCTCGGGCATTGGTTTGGCGATCATCAAACTGCACGGTGCCCGGTTCAGGACACTCTCCATCGTTGCGCCAATGAAGTTCAGGCCTTGCGGGTAGCGGTGCCCCATAACCCTGTGGAAGCGGGTTTGCTCGCGAAGGGGTCATTCCGGGCAACATCTCAAATGACTGACACACCGCTTTCGCGAGCAAGCCCGCTCCCACACTGGATCTCGACAGGCCGACATTCCCGGGTTCACCGCATAACCCTGTGGGAGCGGGCTTGCCCGCGAAGGATTCATTCCAGGCAACATCTCAAATGGCTGACACACCGCTTTCGCGAGCAAGCCCGCTCCCACACTGGATCACGACAGGCCGACATTCCCGGGTTCACCGCATAACCCTGTGGGAGCGGGCTTGCTCGCGAAGAGGTCATTCCGGGCAACATCTCAAATGACTGACACACCGCTTTCGCGAGCAAGCCCGCTCCCACAATGATCTCGGCAGGCCGACATTCCTGGGTTCACCGCATAACCCTGTGGGAGCGGGCTTGCTCGCGAAGGGGTCATTCCGGGCAACATCTCAAATGACTGACGCACCGCTTTCGCGAGCAAGCCCGCTCCCACAATGATCTCGGCAGGCCGACATTCCTGGGTTCACCGCATAACCCTGTGGATGAAGTTATGAGCTAATAACACCTTCATTAAACCGTCTTTCAAACGTTGTACTAGGATAGGATCCACATCCTGACATTGCGCCGACCAGGGAACATGCGCGGCGCAGGTCAGGAATGGGACTGTTTCACCTGCAACTCATGGATGATGTTTATGAACTCACACCTGTTTCCCCATATCGGTAAAGTCATCGCCAGCACCGGCAGCCGGCACTTTCCGCGGATGCTGCATGACCTGATCCAGACGCAATTGGCGGTGGACGCCACCCACATTCGCCAGATGCGCGTCGAGCCGGTGGGCCGCCCCGCCCATCGCAACCCGCCGGAAACCGGCAAAGACTCGGCCCAGCAGGCTGAAACGGTATTCTGCGAACAGATTGCCGCACGCTCGAGCGAGCCGATGGACCCGCCAGCCTCGGCCAGCGCCGATGCCTCGCAGCTGCACCTGACCCGGCGCAAGGACGGCTACCGCTACGTGATTTCGGTGTATCGCAACGACCAGTCGCAGCGATTCTCGGCTCAGGAGCAGAGTTTGTTGCAGGACATTTCTCCGGTGCTGTTGCCGATGCTGGAAAAACACATTCACGCCCTGCAACCCCAGCAGGCCAACACAGAAGACCCGTCGCCCGGCGCTGACGGCGCACAACAGGGCCTGGAAAACCTGCGGCTGCGCTTCAACGAGCGTTTACAGCAACTGGGCCTGAGCCTGTCCAATCGCGAAACCGAAGTGTGCATCGGCCTGCTCGCCGGGCGCACCGCGCCGGAGCTGGCCGAGCAGTTGCAGTTGAAGGTCAACACGGTGGAAAGCTATCTCAAGCGCGCCGCGATCAAGCTGGGGATCAGCGGCCGGCATTCACTGATGCGCTGGATGTATTCGCCTGAACATACCGCCACCCTGCCCGGCTCACCCCACGCTGCTTGATGATGCCCGATCTGCAGGAACTGCCGCTGCGAACAAGCCCGCTCCCACAGGAGAGTAAATTTCAAGGGTGGGAGCGGGCTTGCTCGCGAAAAGGTCGTGTCAGGCACTTAAGGTGTTGGTTGGCACACCGCATTCGCGAGCAAGCCCGCTCCCACATTGGTATGCGCTGAGCCAATGGCTACGGCAACACCCGGTTAAAACTGTGGGAGCGGGCTTGCTCGCGAAGAGGCCGGTACGGCTGGCAACCATCTCATTCAAGCCCTGCAGACACTGCCGGCGACACGCACAGAAGGCGCCGAGTGATGCCGGAAAGCGTCTTTTTATCCGTCGGGCCGTGCCTTACCACTCGTCAGAAAACAGCGCCTACCTGTAATTTCTGACAGTAGCCAGAGCCGTCATCTTCAGCGCTGAATAACTCCACGCCCTTTGTCCCCCGACAGTTCGCACGGAGTTCCGACCATGCTCGTTCAGCCCAAGAAAAAAATCTCTGCCCCCCATTCACTGCTGGACCCGCTGGTCCCCGGGCGCCTCCTGCCTTCCGGCCAGTGGGGGATCAACCGGGCGGCGGTATTCGCCTTTCCTGACCTCGGCATGCTTGTCTTGATCCCCGCCTGGGCCAAAAAGGATATCGGCGACACCGTCAAGCTGCTGCTCGATGGCCGTGAGGTCGACGGGCGTCCCATCATCAATAAGAGCGAACTCGACCAGCCCACAGTCTTGTCGGTGGCCCCCCGTCATCTGCAGACCGGTTCTTACGAGCTCACCTACGAAATCAAACAGCCCAATCAAAAAGAAGAGCGTCCGGACAAGCCCCTCAACCTCTTCGTCAAACTGGAACTCCCCGGTGGCCAGGACACCGACCCGGGCCCCGGTCACTCCAACCTGTACATGTACATTCCCCCGGAAATCGTCAACGGCGGTGTGGACAAAGACGTTGCCGAAGAGGGAGTGCCGATTGTCATCAGGTCCGAGTCCGGCAGCGGCCTGCCTTACCCCGACATCGCAGTGGACGACGTCATCCGTCTCTACTGGGGTGGCACCCTTGTGGAGTCCACACCGGTGACCCAGGCGCAGATCGACGATCCGGTGGCCAACCCGATTCTGATCCGGATCACCAAAGCCATCATTGAGCGCGTCGGTGACACCGACGACTCTGGTCTGGCGGTCACCTTCAAGGTGCGCGACAAGGTCGACAATGAATCGGAAGACTGGTGCAAGGAAACCCGTATCGTCGTCACTGTCGGCATCGACCGGCTGAACGCGCCTATCGTTCAGGAGGCTGTCAACAATAAGCTTGACGTCGATAAACAGGGCAACAACGACATCACGGCCGTAGTCACGGCCACCGGACCGCGCTTCGAGCTTAATGACATCATCTACTTGACCATGTTCGGCACCACCGTGGATGGCGAAAAGGTCGACGTCACTGCCCCGACCCAGATCGTCGACAATCTCCCGCATAACTACCATTTCAAGCTGCCCATTGCCGACGTGCGCAAACTGGTCAATACCCAGGTCATGTTCTCTTATCACCTGGTACGCAACGGCAGCCGTCTTCCACTCTCCAAAGGGCAGTTTGTAGATTTCAAAGGCGAAGCCCACCGCCTCGCCGCACCGACGGTCAAGGAGGCCGTGGGAGACTTCATCGACCCTATCCATAAGGAAATCAACATCCGTATTCCGTTTGATCCGCTCATCGAGATCGACAACGCCATCGAGCTGTTCCTGTTGGGTAAAAGCCCCGACGGCAGCACCCACTTGCCTGAGTTGGGCTATTACTTTCCGGATGAAAAGGACCTCGCGGATCCCGATGGTTTTACCATCAACGTGGCTAACGACCCCCTCGAGCCTATCAATGGCGGAAACCTGGAGGTGTGGTACCACCTGCTGAAAGCCAAAGGCGCCGATATCATCAGACAGGAATCCGTGCACGCCAGGGTGCTCAATGTAGGTGAACCGCAATTCGAGCTGAATGCACCGATGGTCAAGGGTGTGGAGAACCATTTCCTGGAGCCGGGCAAGCTGCCTGGAGGGACCACTGAAATGACCATCTACAAGCCGCTCGTGAGGCCATGGGTGATAGACGATGAGGCCCAGTGGTTCTGGGAGGGCGACGTCTCCGGCGGGGAGACGGGTTCGATCAAGTTCAATGCCCTTACTGTCAGACAGGACTGGCTCATCCGGCTGGATGCCGAGTTCGTGGCCAAGCACATCGAACCGAACCGCGGCAGCAAGATCACCGTCCGCTACCAACTCTGGCGCCATGCCACAGAAGAGACCAGCCTTTCGAATCCGTTGGTGTTTACTGTGGGAGTCGCGCTGGAACTGCTCGCCCCCTGGATCAAGGAGAACAACGGCGACAGCGCACTCAACCCGCTGCTGGTCAGGGATACCTTGACCGCCGTGGTGCCGGACAACCCCGAGTTGCGGCCAACTGATGAAATCATCGTCACCTGGAACGGCGCTGACGGCACGCCGGCCGGCGGGTCGCACACCTCAGTGCCGCGTGCGGTAAGCGAAGGGCTTGAGTTTGCGATCCCGAACAGCGTGGTGGCGTTCAACCTGGGCAAGCAGGTCAAAGTCTCCTACGTCGTCATCATTGATGGTCATCCAACACCGTCCCGGGTATTTGACCTGACGGTGCAAGCGATGCCGCAGAGCGCGCTGGCCAGCCCCACCATCGAGCAGGCCGACAACGACGGCGCCGGCCCGGAACTGTATACCGGCGACCTGACCCAAGCTTCCGTACGCATGGGTGACTGGCCGCTGATTGCCCTCGGCCAATACGTCTGGTTGCGCCTGCACGGGACCAATGCCGACGGCAGCGCCTACGTGCGCGAGATCTGGAGCGCGCCGACGGCCTTCACCAACGACGACTGGATCGCTGACGGGTTCTTCACTTTTCCGCTTCCAGCCGATGAGCTCAAAGCTCTGCAGGATGGCAGCAGCCTGGCACTGGCGTTTAAAGCGGCGCTTGGTCAGAGCACGGTGGAGAGTGAGGCGGTGGAGTTTCCGGTGCGTACTTATACGGTTATCACCCGCGCCCGTCTGAACCTGGAAGAACCCTCGATCAAGGAGAACAACGGCGACAGTACGCTCAACCCGGTATTGGTCAAGGACACCTTGACCGTCGTGGTGCCGGACAACGCAGAGTTTCTGCCAACCTATGAAATCAGCGTCAAGTGGGACGGCGCTGTTGGCACGCCGGCCGGCGGGTCGCACACCTCAGTGCCGCGTGCGGTAAGCGAAGGGCTTGAGTTTGCGATCCCGAACAGCGTGGTGGCGTTCAACCTGGGCAAGCCGATAAAAGTCTCCTACGTCGTCCTCATTGATGGTCATCCAACACCGTCCCGGGTATTTGACCTGACGGTGCAAGCAATGCCGCAGAGCGCGCTGGCCAGCCCAACTATCGAGCAGGCCGACAATAACGGCGCCGGCCCGGAACTGAATATTGGCAACCTGACCCGCGTTTCCGTACGCATGGGTGACTGGCCGCTGATCGCCCCCGACCAATACGTCTGGTTGCGCCTGCGCGGGACCAATGCCGACGGTAGCGCCTACGCACGCGAGATCTGGAGCGCGCCGAGCAACGTTACCGATTCAGACTGGATCACTAACGGGTTCTTCACTTCCGATATTGCAGTCGCTGAAATCAAAAACCTGCGGGATGGCAGCAACCTGAGCGAGGAGTTTAAAGCCGCACTGAGTCAGAACGTCTCCGAGAGTGAGGCTTTGGTCTTTCCTGTACGCAACTACAAGATCAAGGCAGAACCGCCAAAAATTACCGGCGCCAAAGACTCCAAGGGTAACCCTATTCCGGAGGGCAAAAGCACATTCGACACTAACATCACGCTGACGGGAGACGCTGTCAAAGGTGGGAAAGTCCGGATCAAGGCTGCCGGGTATGACCGCGAGGTGACCGCTGACCCAAGCAGTGGCATCTGGACGTTGGACATAACAGGACTAAGCACTACTACTCACCGCTTCACGGCCCAGTATGCGGAAGGAAACACTTCTACCCCGTGGGTGGTCATCGTATCGCCAATTATATTGAGCGAGAACTTTGAGGGTCTAGGCTCACCTTCTGATCCAAGCAGATTGGATATTCGTTCAATGACAATCGAACGCACTCGAAGGGGAGAAGAATATATCGCCATTGCATTTAACCCTCCATTTGAACCGCCTTTCTCCGGGATGCACTTATATATAAATGGCGGTTCAAAAACCTGCACATTTGAGTTCAAAGGCAGTTACTCATATATATCATTCAACTATGCAAATACAGTTAGCCCAGGAACAGTTGCTAGATTTTATGATTCAAACGATATACTGCTAGGCGAAAGAAGACTATTAACATCAGAGCTATTCGAAGCGGGATTTGTTGACTTCCAAGGGAGTGGAATGCGAAAAATGATTGTCACGACCGGCCCTACCGCCATTGGCTTTGACAATTTCATATTTCGCCTGTGACGCCATAAAAGCAAAGTATCAAGTAGTCGAAATTCAGGGACGGGTTCAATTACCCGTCCCCTTTCGATTTCCGCACTTCGAGCACGTTACCACTCGTCGCAAATACGCCCCCACCTGTAATTTCTGACAGTAGCCAACCCGCCTCACCTGAGCCTTAAATCCCTGTGCCGCCCCTTTTCCTACCGGAGTTGCCAGCATGCTCATTCAACCGTCCAGAAAAATTCCCAAGGACCTGCGTGAACCGGAAATCCCGGGCCGCACGGAACCGCAACTGCCCTCCGGCGAATGGGGTATCAACTACGCCGCCGCGCTGGGCAACTTCACAAACGGCCTGAAGGTGCACGTTCTGCCCTATGCCGATATGAAACTGGGTGACGGGATCGAGCTTCAGCTCGATGGTGCCACCGTCGACCAGCAGACCCTCACGCAAACAGCTCAATTAGGTCAACGGGTGACACTCTGGGTCGAGCCGAGACACAGCATCAACGGCTCACACACACTCGGCTATACCATAAAGCGCGACCACCAGACCCCCGAACCCTACAAGCCGCCAGTAAAGATCTATATCAAGCTCGACCTGCCCGGCGGCCAGGATCTGGACCCCGATCCCGGTCAACATTCCGAGCTGTACCAGTACATCGATCCGCGCATCATCGCCGACGGCGTGGACAAGGAAACCGCCAGAAATGGCGTGAAAATCACCATCAAGGCCAAACCCGGCAGCCTTTCGAAACGGCCCTATCCGAACTGCGCCGCAGGTGATGTGATCATCGTCAGCTGGGGTGGCGTGCGGATTCGCTCCGCACCGGTCACTCAGGCACAGGTTGACGATCCGGATGCCCATCCGATCGAGGTCAACGTCACTGAAGCGGACATCCTCCGGGCCGGGGATTCGGGCCCCCTGGGGGTCCCCGTGACGTTTACCATCCTTGATCTGGTGAACAACGCGGCGCAAGACTGGTGCAGCGAAACGCGCATCGTCGTCGACACCGGCAACTCGCGACTGAACATGCCCATCCTTGAGCAGGCCAACGGCCAGGAGCTGCACCTCGAAACTTTGAAAGATGAAGATCTGGAACTGAGGGTCTGGGCCACGTCGCCGGACTTCCAGGAAAACGACGTGATCATCATGTACATCAATGGCAGCACACTGGACGGCGTTCCCGTGGCGCACGACGCTCGCCAGACCATCAACAAAGAACCGCCGCTGGTGGTCAGCGTCTTTCTGCCCAACAGCGCCGCCCGGGAGCTGGCCAAAACCCAGGCGGTGTTCTTCTACCAGTTGGAACGTGGCGGCGCGGTGATTCAGCGCTCCAAGAGCCTCTTCATCACCATCATCGGCGACCCCTATCGCCTCGCCGCGCCGATCGCCGACGATGCCGTGAACGGTGCGCTCAAGCCCGACCTGGAGCAAGTGAGCATCCGCATCCCTCATGACGATCGCTTCGAAGAAGACATGGGCATTGAACTCAAATGGCTGGGCACCCAGGCCGACTCGATCACGTATGACCCGCAGCTGGACTGGCATATCCTCAGCGCGGCCGACGCCAGCAACCCGCTGGGCTTCATCGTCAAGGTGGATGGCGTCCAGCACCTCAAGTTGCTCAAGGGCGGCACGCTGGACCTGTCCTACAACCTGCTCAGCGACGAGGACGGCGTAGTCGTCAGGCGGGCATCGCAGCATGCAGAGCTGCTGACCGTGGGCGAAGCACAACTGGAACTGGTGCCCCCGATCGTCCAGGGTGAAGAGAACGGCATCCTGGAACCCGATGATCTGTCCGACGGCACAAGCAAAATCACTTGCCCGAACCCGCTCGCCAACCCGACCAAGCCCCAGGACGTGGTCACCTGGCAACTGCGTGATGCCCATGGCGCGCTCCTGGACCAAGGCAGCAAAACCCTGAACGCCCTCACTGCCGGCAGACCCGTGGATTTCCCGCTTGATGCAGCCTTTGTGCAGAAGCATTTTGAAGCGCGGCGTGGGGAGAAACTCAGCGTCAGCTACAGCATCCTGCGGTTCGAGACGGGCAAGACCAGTTACTCGAATCCGTTGGTGTTCACCGTGGGAGTCGCGCTGGAACTGCTCGCCCCTTCGATCAAGGAGAACAACGGCGACAGCGCACTCAACCCGCTGCTGGTCAGGGACACCTTGACCATCGTGGTGCCGGACAACCCCGAATTGCTGCCAAACCATGAAATCATCGTCACCTGGATTGGCGCTGACGGCACGCCGGCCGGCGGGTCGCACACCTCGGTGCCGCGTGCGGTAAGCGAAGGGCTTGAGTTTGCGATCCCGAACAGCGTGGTGGCGTTCAACCTGGGTAAGCCGGTAAAAGTCTCCTACGTCGTCATCATTGATGGTCATACAACACCGTCCCGGGTATTTGACCTGACGGTGCAAGCAATGCCGCAGAGCGCGCTGGCCAGCCCCACCATCGAGCAGGCCGACAACGACGGCGCCGGCCCGGAACTGTATACCGGCGATCTGAGCCAAGCTTCCGTACGCATGGGTGACTGGCCGCTGATTGCCCTCAACCAATACGTCTGGTTGCGCCTGCGCGGGACCAATGCCGACGGCAGCGCCTACGCGCGCGAGATCTGGAGCGCGCCGACGGCCTTCACCAACGACGACTGGATCGCTAACCAGTTCTTCACTTCCGATATTGCAATCGCTGAAATCAAAAACCTGCAGGATGGCAGCAACCTGGCACTGGAGTTTAAAGCGGCGCTTGGTCAGAGCACGGTGGAGAGTGAGGCGGTGGTATTCCCTGTGCGTACCTACACGATCAAAGCGGCTCTTGCTCTGGTTATCAATACCGAGCCTGTATCGCTTGGCGGCTGGATTTTCCGTTCCGATCACACCCCCACAAATCCTCCGGCTGGCAGTTTTGTCGACAGGCAGGCAAACGGGGGCGTCCCACCCTATCAATACTCATCAAGCAACTCGGCGGCCGCAGAAGTGAATATCACCAATGGTCGGGTGATTTCCAAAGGCAACGGTACCGCTGTCATTACGGTTCGCGATAGTGCAAACCAGACGGTGTCCTACCCTGTTTCAGTCTCGAACGTGTATCGAATCTTCGGAACCAGCGTGTTCAATACCTATACTCAATGCAGCAATGCGGCGGCTAACCAGGGTGGGCGAATTCCGTCCTTGGCGGAGTGGCGTTCATATATCAGCACCTATGCGGGCTTAGCGACAGAAAGTGCATGGTGCTGGGCGGCTGATTCGGCCGGCACTGGCAAACGCTGGGCGATTTATCCGGCCACAGGAGAAACGAAGGCTTTAAGAGATCTGGGTTTTGGAGGCGACACGGCAAACGGGTACGGCATCAGGTAATCCGGGCTTGATACCCCGCAACCGCCACCTACTCAGGACAATCTGAATACAACGGATAAGGGTAGGGACTTATTTAATGGCAATCTCGAGCAGGCTCACGTCTACAAGGGATCTTTGCCGGGCACTTAAGCAGTGACCAACGCAGATCCACTGTGGGAGCGGGCTTGCTCGCGAAGAGGCCAGATCTGCCAGCGCCTATTCCTTGGGCACAACATTATCCATTTCGGACATCAGCGGGAACTCCGATCGAGTTACTTTGAAAGGATTACTCACTGTAGGAGCTGCCGCAGGCTGCGATCTTTTGATCTTGTTTTTTAAAGCAACGTCAAAAGATCGCAGCCTGCGGCAGCTCCTACAGGGGACCGGGCAGTTAGTTCGGTACGCGGCGGCCGTCCAGTACTCGGTTGACCATCAGTTCACTGAGCATGATCACCTGATGCAGCATCAGCATGGCCCGGCGCTGTGGGTTGTCGCCGATGTCGCGGGCCATGTCGCTGGCGGCCGCTAACGACTCTGAACAATAGGAGCCATCACCCTCGCTACCAAACGGCGGGTGGCGGCCATGCGCGGGTTGGTAGACCGGTCGAATTGGGAAACCCGGCGCTCACGAATGAGCCCCACGCATGCCCACCATACAAAGCTATTCCTCAAAAAAGGGACAGCAATGAAGGTGTCGCAATACAACTCGAGACGGGCTACCAAACCCCATCACTGTTTTGCAGTGACTGGGAAACGATATAGCCCGGCCCATAGCCGTGTAAGCCGGCGGATTCTGGCGTACGCGTAGGTAACGGCGCAAGGTGTTGTAGCCGTTATGGCGTAACGGTTCGTGTACTTTAAACGTGGTTGCGAGGGTGCGTTTATGTGCGGGGTCTGCTCTGTTGTTTTGATGTTGTCTGGCAGGCCGCTTTCGCGAGCAAGCCCGCTCCCACAGTTGGAATGAGTGCATTCAGTTGGGAGGGTGATCGGCTTGTGGGCCGTCATCGCTGGCAAGCCAGCTCCCACAATTTGACCGAGAGTATTCAGTTAGGAATTGGTCGGCTCGTAGGCCGCCATCGCCAGCAGGCTGGCTCCCACAATTGGATTGGGTGCATTCAGTTGAGGACCGGTTGGCTGTCAGGCCGCCATTGCCAGCAGGCCTGGACGAAAAACAGGGACGGGTTCATGACCCGTCCCTTTCGATTTGTGCACTTCAGGCACGAGCCCGGCCAATCAGCTCCGGCAGTTAGTCCCGTGCCAACGCCTCGATCGGGTCCAGGCGCGAAGCATTTCGCGCCGGGACGAAGCCGAAGACGATGCCAATCAGCGTCGAGCAGATCACCGCCGTCACCACCGAGGCCATGGAGAACACCATCTCCCACTCCTTGATGAACACCGAAAACAGGTGGCCGATGGCATACGACAGGGAAATGCCGATGGCCCCGCCGAGCAGGCAGACCATTACCGCCTCCACCAGAAACTGCTGACGAATGTCCGACTGGCGGGCGCCGACCGCCATGCGAATGCCGATCTCGCGGGTGCGCTCGGTGACCGACACCAGCATGATGTTCATCACGCCAATGCCACCGACCACCAGCGAAATCACCGCGATCAGCGACAGCAGCAAGGCCAGCGAGCGGCTGGTTTTCTGCACGGTCTGCATCACGCTGTCGAGGTTGTTGGTGTAGAAATCCTTGATGCCGTGGCGTTGCAGCATCAATTGGGTGACGTGATTTTCCACAACTTTGCTCGACTGGCCGTCCTTGATCCGCACGCTGATGCTGTCGAGGAAGCGCTGGCCGAGCAGGCGCCCAGCAGCGGTTTCGTACGGCACCCAGACGTTGAGGGTCTTGCCCGAGGCAAACAGGTTTTTGTTCTCGGCTGCCACGCCGATCACCGTGCACGGCAGGTTGCCGATCAGGATCACCTGGCCCAGCGGATCGACGCCCTCGGCGAACAGCCGATGCCGGGTGTTGTAGTCGATCACCACCACCTGCGCCTGGCGCCGTGCATCGCTCTCGCTGAAGGTGATGCCCGCCTCCAGTTTGATCCCGCGCACTTGAAAGTACTGCTCGCTGACGCCGTTGATCTGCGCGTCGAGGTCGATGTTGCGATAGCGCAGGAGCATGCTGCGGCCGACCACCGGGGTGGCGCTGTCGACGTAATACAGCTGATTCAGCGCGGTGACATCCGCCGGCACCAGTGTCTCGATCGAGGCGGCGCGCTTGTCGCCGAAACTGGTGCCGGAATAGATATCGATGGTGTTGCTGCCGATTGCCGAAATGTCCTTGAGCACGTAGTTTTTCGCGCCCTCGCCGATCGCCGAAATCGACACCACCGAGGTGATGCCGATGACGATCCCGAGCATGGTCAGCAAGGTGCGCATGCGGTGCGAAATCAGCGCCACCCAGGCCATGTTAAAGGCTTCCTTGAACAGCCCGAGGCTGGCCACCAGGCGGCGGGTCGCCGGGGGTTTTGGCGGCACGTCTTCACCCGGCAGTTGCCCGGTGTCGCGCTGGTTGCGGCGATCGCTGAGGATTTCACCGTCGCTGACTTCGATGATGCGCTCGGCGTTGGCCGCGACTTTCGGGTCGTGGGTCACCAGAATCACCGTGTGCCCGGCCGCGTGCAGCTCCAGCAGGATGCGCATCACTTCCTTGCCGCTGGCGGTGTCGAGGGCGCCGGTGGGTTCGTCGGCGAGGATCACTTCCCCGCCATTCATCAAGGCCCGGGCGATACTCACCCGTTGCTGCTGACCGCCGGAGAGCTGGCTCGGCCGGTGGGTCAGGTGCCCATCGAGACCCAGTCGCGCCAACAGCTCGCGGGCGCGGACGTGGCGTTGCGGCGCGGGAATGCCAGCGTAAATCGCCGGCATCTCGACGTTGTGCATCGCGCTCAGGTGCGGCAGCAAGTGATAGCGCTGGAAGATGAAGCCGAAGTAATCGCGGCGCAGCTCAGCCAGCGCCTGATCATCGAGGTCGCGGGTCTCCTGGCCATTGATCTTGTAGCTGCCAGCGGTGGCGTAATCGAGGCAGCCGAGGATGTTCATCAGGGTTGATTTGCCGGAGCCGGAGGCGCCGATGATCGCCACCATTTCCCCGGCATTGATCGTCAGGTTGATGTTCTTCAGTGCGAGAAATTCACGGTCGCCGGCGGTAAAACTGCGGGTGATGCCGGTCAGTTGCAGTAGCGGCTGCGTCATGCTCAAGCCCCCGCCACGGCGGGCAACGGATCACCGATCACCACCCGCTCGCCTTCACTGAGGCCTTGATTGATCTGCACTTTGACGTTGTTGTTGATCCCGGTCTGCACGTTGCGCGACTGCGCCTGGCCCTTGGCGTCCAGCACCCGCACCGGAAAGCTGCCATCGGCGTTGCGTGGCCCGAGCGCGGCCACCGGCACGGTCAGTACCGATTGCGCGGTATCGAGGACGATGCGCACTTGCGCGGTCATCGAAATGCGCAAGCGATGGTCGGGATTGGGCACCTCGAACAGCGCGTTGTAGAACACCGCGGTGTTTTGTTTCGGCGTACCGGCCGGCGGCGTTTCGAGGAAGTTCTGCGGTGCCGGCTCAGTGCCGCGCAGCTTGCCGTAATAGCGTTTGTCTTCACCGAGAATGGTGAAATACACCTCCTGCCCCGGCGCAATGTGGATCACGTCGGCTTCCGACACTTGGGCCTTGATGGTCATGGTGTCCAGATCCGCCAGTTTCAGCAGCACGGGGGCCAACTGATTGGCAATCACGGTCTGGCCTTCCTGGGTCACGATGCCGACCACATCGCCATCGATCGGCGCGACGATCCGCGTATACGCGAGGTTGACCTTGGCGGTATCGATCTGGATGTGCGCGCTTTTGATCTGCGCGTCCAGCGACAGCAGGTTGGCCTGCTGCACCTCGTAGTTCGATTGCGCAGTCTCGAAATCCTGACGCGAGATCGAGGCGTCTTCCTGCAGGTTCTGATAGCGCTCGTAAATCGCTTTGGTCTGCTTGAGCTGGGCTTGCGTGGCACGCTTTTGCGCCTGCAGGTTTTCCTCATCGACCTGCGCCTGACGCAGGGTGTTCTGCAGCACCAGCGGATCAATTTCGGCCAGCCACTGGCCCTTCTTCACCTTGTCGCCGACCTTGAGCTTGAGCGACTTCAACTGCCCCGACACCTGAGCGCCGACGTCCACCTGCTTGACGCCTTCGAGCAAACCGGTGGCAAGCACGGTGTTTTCGATATCCGAGCGTTCGACCGGCGCCGTCTGGTATTTCGGCGCTTCGGCGGGTGCCTGCACCGTGTACAGCACCAACCCGGCCACCGCCGCCAACGCCAACCCCATACCGACTTTGCGCAACTTCGACTTTTCCATAAATAACCACAAGTCCGTTCAGGGATGAACCCGGCCAGAGGCCGGGTCTTGATAGAAAAACAACACTCAGGACAGCACTTCGCCGACCGCCAGCGACAGACCGTCATGCCACCACGCGGCGAAACTGAAGACGTTGGGCGCCTTGAGAATCGTGAAGTGGTTGCCCGGCCCGTACCACACCGCCAGATCGCTGACCTGCCGCTGCCAGCCTGCAAGCACCGCCGCCTGTTCGCGCTGATTGCCCCACTCGTCCAGCGTCGGGTCATCGACCAGCACCAGCCGCACCGGCCCGGTGTAGGCCAGACGCGGTTGATAGACCGTGCGCAAGGCACTGGCGAAGGTCCGCACCGGGCCGTGCATCGCGTTCGGCGCCGCCCGCTCCGACAACACCCCGGCGCGCACCATGCCTTCGTGCAGCAGGCGCAGTTGCGTGCTGTCATCGGCGTTGGCGAAGGTCGCAGGATCGATGCCCAGCGATTTGCCACAGGACAGTTGCAGGGTGTCGATCAACCGTTGCAGCGCGGCAGTGGCCGTGTACGGCTTGCCCGCCGTGCCGTCACCACCGGGTGCCTCGCTGTCGATCAACGTCAGCGATGCCACCTCGCGCCCGACCGCTTGCAACTCCGCGGCCATGGCGTGCGCGACCCAGCCGCCGAACGAATGGCCGATCAGGTGCAGCGGCCCTTGCGGGTGAATCTGCTCGATGGCCTGCAGGTAGAACGCGGCAGCGGCTTCGACCGCGCTGTGCGGCACACTGACGCCGTCCAGCCCACGCGGTTGCAGGCCGATGATCGGCCATTCCGGGCCGATGGCCTCGGTCAGGTGAATGAACCCGGTGACACTGTCACCCGCCCCCGGCACACAGAAAATCGGCGCATGCCCCGGCTGCCCGGTCTGAATCGTCAGCAGCGGTTGATACAGCGTCGGCTCCGGCGCTACCAAGGTTTCCAGCGCCTGGGTAATGGCCTGGCCGAGTGCCTGGATGTGCGGGTACTTCATCATGGTCCGGTGATCGCCGGGGATGTCGATGCAGTGCAGCAAACCAATATCGAAGCGCTCCTCCCAGCCGCGCGTCGGGCTCGGCAGCGACTGGCCGTCCATCAACTCCTGTGCACGGAACAGATGGATCGTCTGGCTCGCCGGGCTGACCCGGTAATGCGCCAGCGCCAGGCGATGCGCCGCTTCGCGATCAAAGTAATGCCAGGCGTCCGTCGCGCTGACCGCCGCCAGTTCCGGATCGGTCAGTTGCTGTGCCTGGCAGCTCTTGAACAGCTCGGGGAAATCCAGTTGTTCGACTTGCGCTTCCAGTGCTTGCACCGCCGCCAGTGCTGCCTCGCTTTCGGCACCGAGCATCAACGAACGGCCACGGCAATGGCCGAGCAACTGGCGCTTGTCGAGGCCCTCGCCGCTCCACAGCGCCTTGTCCTGAGCGAGCGGGTTTGGCGCGTAGCTGTCGAGCATGCCGATGAATTCCACCGGCTCATCGAGGCCGAGCAATTGCTGCGCGACCTCATGCGCCAGCACCCCACCGAACGACCAGCCTGCCAATCGATACGGCCCATGTGCCTGCACGGCGCGGATGATCCCGACCATGCGCTGCGCCATGCACTCCAGCGTGCGCAATTGCGCTTGCCCCAGCGGTACGCCGGGCAGGCCGTAAATCGGGAACTCGCCACCGATGTGCTGGGCCAGCGTCGGGAAATACACGTCCCTGCCGCTGAATTCGTGCATCAGGAACAGCGGCGTACCGTGCGTCCCGGCACGCACCACGACCAGCCCTTCAGGCTGACTCACCGCCTCGCCCTGACTGAGCAGCGCAGCGGCAGACTCGACGCTCGGATGCTGGAACAGTTCGGCCAGCGACAGTTGCAGCCCGGCCCGTTGCATCAGATTGACCAGCTTCACCGCCAGCAACGAATGCCCGCCCAGTTCAAAGAAGTTGTCATGGCGACCGACCTGTTCGACGCCGAGGACTTCACCCCAGATCTGCGCCAGCGCGGTTTCGACTTCACCCTGTGGCGCCACGTATGGGCGGTTGATCACCGCGTCTGCACCCGGTTCCGGCAAGGCTTTGCGATCGATCTTGTCGTTTGGTGTCAGCGGCAAGGCGTCGAGCAACACGAACGCGCCCGGCACCATGTACTCCGGCAGACGCTCCAGCACATGGCTGCGCAACGTCTCAAGACTCGGTGCTTCCACGCCCGAGCGCACGGTGTACCAGGCCACCAGACGCTCATCACGGACCATCACCACCGCCTCGCGAATCGCCGGATGTTCGATCAACCGCGCCTCGATTTCCCCCGGCTCCAGGCGCAAGCCACGCAGCTTGATCTGGAAGTCGTTGCGGCCGAGGAATTCCAGTTCCCCATGATTGTTGTAGCGCGCCAGATCTCCCGTGCGGTACAGGCGATCCCCCGCCACAAACGGGCTGTCGATGAAGCGCTCGGCCTGCATTTCCGGCAAACCGTGATAACCACGCGCTACGCCGACGCCGCCGATGTGCAACTCACCGCTGACGCCTTGTGGCACTGGTTGACCATACGCATCAAGCACGTACAGCCGCGTGTTGCTCAAGGCTGTGCCGATTGGCACCACGCTCTCCGGCACCGGCATGTCCGGTTCCAGCGTCCAGCCCGTGCTGTCCACGGTGGTTTCAGTCGGTCCATAAACGTTATGCAACCGCACCCACGGCAGGCGATCGCGCACCTGGCGCGCCAGCGCGGCACTGAGTTCACCACCACCGTTAAGCACATCGGTCAGGCTGGTGCACTGCTCGACACCGTCCTGCTCGATGAACTGCTGCAGCAGCGCAGGAACGAACTTGACCACCGTCACCTGCTGCTCGCGAATGGTCTGCACCACATAGGCCGAATCGCGGTTACCGTCCGGTCGCGCCAGTACCAGACGCATCCCGGAGCACAGCGGCCAGAAGATCTCCCACACCGAACTGTCGAAGCTGAACGGTGCCTTTTGCAGCAACGCACCGTGTTCGGTCGGCGGCGAAATCTGCGAGCCCCAGTGCACCATGTTGCAGGCGCTGCGATGCTCGATCATCACGCCTTTCGGCAATCCGGTGGAGCCCGAGGTGTAGATCATGTACGCGAGGCTCGAGGCGCTGAGGCCCGGCACTGGCGAATCGTGATCCGGCAGGTGTTGCCAAGTGTCCTGATTCAGGTCGATCAGCGTCACGGCAGAGTCATCGAACAACCCGCGAGTAGCGGTCTGCACCAGCACCGCAGTCGGCGCGCTGTCCTTGAGCATGTACGCCAGACGCTCCGCCGGATACCCCGGATCCAGCGGCACATACGCACCACCGGCCTTGAGGATGCCGAGCAGACCGACCACCAGATCCAGCCCGCGCTCGACGCAGATCGCCACCCGCGCGTCCGGCTGCACACCGAGTTCGCGCAGGTGCTGGGCCAAACGGTTAGCACGCTGATTGAGCTCGCGGTAGGTCAGGTTGCCTTGCGCGGATTGCAGCGCGATGGCGTCCGGTTTGCGCCGCACCTGCGCTTCAAACAGCGTGTGCAACGGCTGCTCCAGCGGGCACTCGACCTCGCTGGCATTGAAGTCGATGAGCAAGCGCTGCTGCTCCTGTCGGTCCAGCAACGGCACTTGCGCAAGCACCGCCTGATCATCGTTGACCAGCGCCGCCAGCAGCCGCTGGAAGTAGCCGACAAAACGCTGCACCGTCGACTCATCGAACAAGGCCGTGGCGTAGCGCAATGAGCCGCGAATCCCGTCGGGCGAATCGCCGAGGCTCAGCGACAGGTCGAACTTCACAAAATGGCTTTCGCCGGCCACGCCTTCCAGGGTCAGGTCGCCGAGGGTCAGGCTCGGGCCGTCGTTGTTATCCCAACTGAGCATGGTCTGGAACAGCGCGCTGTGCGACAGACTGCGGACTGGTTTGCGGATGTCCACCACTTGCTCGAACGGCAGATCCTGATGCGCCTGAGCGTCCAGAGTCTGCGCCTTGACCCGCGCCAGCAGCGTCTCGCCGCTTGGCTCGCCCGAGGTATCGATGCGCAGCGCCAGGGTGTTGACGAACATGCCGATCAGGCCTTCAATCTCGGCCCGGGTGCGGTTGGCCACCGGCGAGCCGATCACCACGTCGTCCTGCCCGGACAAACGGCTGAGCAACATCGCCCATGCGCTCATGATCACCATGTACGGCGTCACCGCTCGACGCTGACACAAGGCTTTCAAACCGGCGCTCAAGCTTTCATCGAGCAGCATGTCGACGCGGCTGCCGGAATAGTCCTGCTGTGGCGGACGCGGACGGTCAGTGGGCAGGGTCAGCAGGGCTGGCGCGCCGGCCAGGGTCTGCTGCCAGTAATCGCTCTGGCGCTGCAGCACCTCGCCACTGAGCCAGCGCCGCTGCCACACCGCGTAGTCGGTGTATTGCAGCGCCAGCGGCGGCAGCGGATCGTCTTCGCCACGGCTGAACGCTTGATACAACGCGGCCAGCTCGCGGGTCAGCACGCCCATCGACCAGCCATCGGCGATGATGTGGTGCAGCGTCAGCAACAGCACATGATGATCATCCGCCAGACGCACCAGACGTCCGCGCAGCAGCGCATCGTGCTGCAGATTGAAGGATGCGCAGGCCTGTTCCTCGATCAGGCCGCGCAAGGCGTTATCAGCCTGCGGGTGCTGACGCAGGTCTTCTACCGGCAGCAACAGACCGGTGTCGGCCGGCAGAATCCGCACCTGCGGCTGATCGTCAATCTGGCTGAAGCGGCTGCGCAGGGTCTCGTGTCGGGCGACGATGCGTGCCAGTGCCCGTTGCAGCGCGTCTTCATCCAGTCGACCGCGCAGGCGCAAACCGACCGGGATGTTGTAGGCGCTGTTGCCGCCGTCCATCTGCGCCAGGAACCACAGGCGTTGCTGAGCGAAAGACAGCGGCAATAGCTGATCGCGGGGCGCCGGCAAAATCTCCGGCAAGGTGCTGCGCCCCGCCCGGCTCAACACCTCGGCCACGGCGGCCAGCTCGGGGTTGGCGAACAACTCGGCGAGTGTCAGCTCGACGCCCAACTGCTGACGCACCTGCGACAGCATGCGCATCGCCAGCAATGAATGCCCGCCCAGTTCGAAGAAGTTGTCGTGACGACCGACCTGTTCGAGCTGCAACAAGCCAGCCCAGATCCGCGCCAAATGTTGTTCCAGCGCCGAGATCGGCGCGACATACACCCGACTGAGCATCGCTGCCTGGGTCGGCGCTGGCAGTGCCTTGCGGTCGACCTTGCCGTTGTTGTTCAACGGCAACCCATCCAGTTGCACCCACGCGGTCGGCACCATGTATTCCGGCAGTCGTGCCAGCAACTGCGCATGCAGATCGGCGCTGTCCAGGCGGCCGGCGTGCGCGGTGTAATACGCCACCAGACGCGTGATGTCTTGACCATCGCGGCGCGCCAGCACCACCGCTTCCTTGATCCCCTGGCAGTTGAGCAGTCGGTTTTCGATTTCGCCCAGTTCGATACGGAAACCACGAATCTTCACCTGATCGTCATTGCGCCCGATGCAATCGAGCTGCCCCGGCGCCAGCCAGCGTGCGAGATCGCCGGTGCGATACAGCAGCGCGCCCGGCTGATCGCTGAACGGATCGCGCAGGAACTTCTCGGCGGTCAGATAGGCGCGGTTCAGGTAACCCAGCGCCACGCCCTGCCCGCCGATGTACAACTCGCCGGTCACGCCCATCGGCACCGGTTGCTGATGCGCGTCGAGCACATACACCTGGGTGTTGGAGATCGGCGCGCCAATCGGCACGCTCTCGGCGTTTTTCGCCACTTCACGCACTTCAAATGTCGTGGCGTAAGTGGTGGTTTCGGTCGGACCGTAGCAATGCACGATGCGCAGCGCCGGCGCCTCGGCCAGCAGTCGACGGAACGCCGCCGGGTCGCCGCGCTCACCGCCGCACAGGACCATGCGCAAGCCTTTCAGGGCCTGTGGAATCAGCTGCACGTACTGGTTGAACAGCGCCGTGGTGACGAACAGCACGGTCGCCCCAGAGGCGCTCAACTCACGGCCGAATGCGTTTGGATCAAGCAGGGTCTGGTGATCGATCACCACGACGCGCCCGCCGTTGAGCAGCGGCCCCCAGATGTCCATGGTGCTGGCGTCGAACGCCGGGTTGGAAGCGAACACCACGCGGTCCTGCGCATTGAAATCGGCGTAGCCGTTGTTCAGCACCAGGCGGCCGATGGCGCGGTGCGGGACCATCACGCCTTTCGGGGTGCCAGTGGAACCGGAGGTGTACATGATGTACGCCAGCGCTTCCGAGGATTGCAGCAGGTTCGGGTTGTGCGTCGGTTGGCCGCTGAGGATCAAGCGGTCAAGGTCGATGCGTGGCGCAGCGTAGTCGATGACTTCACTGCTGAGGGTCAGCAACGCCGCTGCCTGACAGTCCTCGACCATGAATGCCTGACGCTCGCTCGGGGCATTGATGTCCAGCGGCACATAGGCCGCCGCGCACTTGGCAATCGCCAGTTGCGCCACCAGCAGTTCCAGCGAGCGTGGCAGCAGGATCGCCACATGATCGCCCGGCTGTACGCCTTGGCTGATCAAGTGATGCGCCAGACGGTTGGCCTGGGCGTTCAGCTCAAAGTAGCTCAGCGAATGCTCGCCATGCACCGCCGCCACCGCCTTCGGATGCGCCGCTGCCTGCTGCTGGAAAATCCCGTGCACGGTCAGCGTTTGCGGGTATTCGCGCGCCGTAGCGTTGAAGTCGTACAGCAAGCGCTGACGCTCAGACTCGGCGAGCAATTGCACCCGCTCCAACACTGTCTGCTCATCGTTGACCATCGCCGCCAGCAGGCGCTGCAAGTAGCCGACGTAACGCTCGACGGTCGCTTGATCGAACAACGCCGTGGCGTATTCCAGCGATCCGCGAATCACCCCGTTGACCTCACCCAGGGTCAGGGTCAGGTCGAACTTCGCCACCCGGCCCGGCGCGGCCACCCCTTCAAGACTCAGATCGCCCAGCGCCAGGTTCGGCCCGACGCTGCTGTCCCAGCTCAGCGTGCTCTGGAACAACGGGCTGTGCGCCAGACTGCGCGCCGGCCGGGCGATTTCCACCACTTGCTCGAACGGCAGATCCTGATGCGCCTGCGCCTCCAGCGTGCGCGCCTTGACCCGCGCCAGCAGCGTGGCCACGCTCGGTTCACCCGAGGTGTCGATGCGCAGCGCCAGGGTGTTGACGAACATGCCGATCAGGCCTTCAATCTCGGCCCGGGTGCGGTTGGCCACCGGCGAGCCGATCACCACGTCGGACTGCCCGGACAGGCGACTCAGCAACAGCGACCAGGCACTCATCAGGGTCATGAACAGGGTCACGCCGTGACGCTGACTCAAGGCTTTGAGCCCGGCGCTCAGACGCTCATCCAGCCGTACTTCGACGCTGCTGCCGGCAAAGTCCTGCTGTGGCGGACGCGGACGGTCGGTGGGCAGGGTCAGCAAGGCCGGTGCGCCGTCGAGGGTCTGCTGCCAGTAATCGCTTTGCCGCTGCAGCACCTCGCCGCTGAGCCAGCGCCGTTGCCACACGGCGTAGTCGCCGTATTGCAGCGTCAACGCCGGCAATGGATCCGGCTGACCGTGACTGAAGGCCTGATACAGCGCCATCAGCTCACGGGTCAGCACGCCCATCGACCAACCGTCAGCGACGATGTGATGCACGGTCAGCAACAGCACATGGTGCTCGTCGGCCAGACGTATCAGGCGTCCGCGAATCAGTGGATCGCGTTGTAGATCGAAGGCTGTCGCGGCTTCCTGCGCGAGCAGCGTCTGCACGCTGGCTTCGGCCTGCGGGTCTTGGCACAGGTCTTCAATCGGCAACAGCAGACCGCTATCGACCGGCGCAATCAGCACCTGCGCCTGATCGTCGATGCTGACGAAACGGCTGCGCAGGGTTGCGTGCCGCGCAACGATCTGCGCCAGTGCGCGTTGCAGCGCTTCGCCATCGAGTTGCCCGCGCAGGCGCAGGCCAAGCGGAATGTTGTACGCCGAATTGCCGCCGTCCATTTGCGCGAGGAACCACAGGCGCTGCTGGGCGAAGGACAGCGGCAGCGCTTGATCAGGCGCCGCCGCGACGATCTCCGGCAGCGTACTGCGCCCGGCACGATTCAACACCTCGGCCACCGCGCTGAGATGCGGATCGGCAAACAACTCGCTCAGGGGCAATTCGACGCCCAGACGCTGGCGCACCTGCGACAGCATGCGCATCGCCAGCAACGAATGCCCGCCGAGTTCGAAGAAGTGGTCATGGCGGCCGATCTGTTCGACTTGCAGGGTCTCAGCCCAGATCTGCGCCAATGCGGTTTCCAGTTCACCCTGCGGCGCAACGTATTCACGAGTGAACAACGCCGCAGCATCCGGTTCGGGCAAGGCTTTGCGATCAACCTTGCCGTTGTTGTTCAGCGGCAAGGCATCGAGCTGCACCCAGGCACTCGGCACCATGTATTCCGGCAACTGCGCCTGCAAATGCTCACGCAGGTCGGCGAGGTCCAGCGTGCCGTCGTGCGCGGTGTAGTAGGCCACCAGTCGCAGCGGTTCCTGACCATCGCGCCGGGCGAGCACCACCGCTTCGTTGATCCCCGGGTAGCCCAGCAGACGATTTTCGATCTCGCCGAGTTCGATGCGGAAACCACGGATTTTCACCTGATCGTCATTGCGTCCGATGCAGTCGAGCTGCCCCGGCGCCAGCCAGCGCACGAGGTCGCCAGTCCGGTAGAGCAACGCGCCCGGACGGTCGCTGAACGGATCGGGCAGGAATTTTTCCGCCGTCAGATCGGCACGGTTCAAGTAACCGAGGGCCACGCCCTGCCCGCCGATGTACAACTCGCCGGTCACGCCCATCGGCACCGGCTGCTGGTGCGCATCGAGCACATACACCTGGGTGTTGGAGATCGGCCCGCCAATCGGCACGCTTTCGGCATTTTCCGCCACTTCGTGCACTTCAAACGTGGTGGCGTAAGTGGTGGTTTCGGTCGGGCCGTAGCAATGCACGATGCGCAACTGTGGCGCCTCGGCCCGCAAGCGGCGGAAGCTTGCCGGATCGCCGCGTTCACCGCCGCACAGAACCATGCGCAAGCCTTTCAGCGCCTGCGGAATCAGTTGCACGTACTGGTTGAACAGCGCGGTGGTGACAAACAGGATTGTCGCGCCGCTGACGCTCAATTCACGAGCGAGCGCGTGCGGATCCAGCAGGGTCTGGTGATCGATCACCACCACGCGTCCGCCGTTGAGCAGCGGCCCCCAGATGTCCATGGTGCTGGCGTCGAACGCCGGGTTGGACGCAAACGCTACGCGATCCTGCGGGTTGAAATCGGCGTAGCCGTTGTTCAGCACCAGGCGAGCGATGCCACGGTGCGGCACCATCACACCCTTCGGCGTACCGGTGGAACCGGAGGTGTACATGATGTACGCCAGTGCCTCCGAAGACTGTGCCAGATTCGGGTTGTGCGCAGGCTGGTCGTTCAGCGTCAGGGCATCCAGATCGATGCGCGGCAGTGGATAGTCGATGTTTTCGCCACGCAGGGTCAGCAACGCCACGGCGCGGCTGTCCTCGAGCATGAACGCCTGACGCTCACTCGGCGCGTTGATGTCCAGCGGCACATAGGCCGCCGCGCACTTGGCAATCGCCAGTTGCGCCACCAGCAGCTCCAGCGAGCGCGGCAACAGGATCGCCACATGAGCGCCCGGCTGTACACCTTGAGCGATCAGGTAGTGGGCCAAGCGGTTGGCCCGATCATTCAAATCGCCATAACTCGACGTTTGCCCGCGATGCACGACAGCGATGGCGTGCGGATCTGCCGCCACTTGCCTTTCGAACAATGCGTGCACGGTCAGCGCACGCGGGTATTCCCGCTCGGTGGTGTTGAACTCGACCAGCAATTGCCGGCGTTCGTCCGGCGCCAGGATCGACACCTGGTCAACGCTCACTTGCGGTGTTTGCTCCAGCGCCTGCAGCAGGTTGCTCACCGCTCGTTGCAGGTATTCGCAGATGCGTGCGGGATCAATGCCGGGGGCAGCCAGTGCGGTGAAGCCGAAACCTTCGCCGAGGTCATCGACACTCACGCTCAACTGGTAATTGGTGTGCTCCTGGGTATTGAGCAACTGCATGCCTTGCCACGCGTTCGCCGCCTCCGGGGAAGGTGTGCCGGCAGCGGCGCTGTGGCGATAGTTGAACAGCGTGCTGAACAACGGCGTGCCGGCGGGCATACCACTGCAACGCTGGGCCAGTGCCAATTGCGCATGCTCATGTTGCAGCAGCGCGTTCAACTGTCGGTGGGTGGCGAGCGCGGCTTCCTGCGCCGAGCGTTGCCCGAGATCGACGCGCAGCGGCAAGGTGTTGATGAACACCCCCAGCGCGCGTTCGGCGCCCTCGCCCGCCTGCAACCGCCCCAGCAACACGGTGCCGAACACCACCGCGTCTCGCCCGGAGAGTTTTCCCAGCACCTGCGCCCAGGCCAGATGCATCAGGCTCGCGGCGCTGATCCCCAGACGCCGGGCCTTGGCCCTGACGCGCTGACTCAGATCGAGGTCGAGTATCCGTCGTGCTTCTGCGGCGTGGCCCTCGGCAATGCTCTGCTGGCCGTACGGTGCGCTCGGTTCGCTGATGTCACCGAGCATTTCGCGGAAGAACGCTTCATGCGCCTGATCACTGATTGCGCCACGGCTGTGCGCCACGTAATTGCGATACGGCACCGGTTCGGCCAGACGTTGCGGCTGGCCGCTGAGGAACGCCTGCATCTCGTGTTGCAGCACCTCCAGTGCCACGTGGTCCATCACCAGGTGATGGAACAGCAACAACGCCACCACACGTTGATTGGCTGCATCCCGCGCGTGTACCACGCGCATCAGCGGCGCCTGATTGACGGCCATGCGGTATTGCGCAGCGTCGAAGCGCTTGCGCAACTGCTCCAGTACATCGCCGTCCGCGTCATGCAGTTCCAGGCCTTCGCACGCCAGCGGCGCCTCACGCCAGACCACTTGCACCGGGTCTTGCAGTCCGTCCCAGAACAGCGAAGTGCGCAGGATGTCGTGGCGCTGGATTACGTGCTGCAAGGCTTGGGTAAAAGTGTTCAGGCGTTGTTCATCGGCAAATGCAAACTGCGCCTGCAACACATACGGATCGCCCTGCGCGGCGGACAGGTGATGGAACAGGATCCCCGTCTGCAACGGCGCCAGCGGGTAAATGTCCTGCACGTTGGCCACGCCGCCGGGGATGCTGGCGACGATGCGGTCGATGCTTGGCTGATCGAGCGCCACCAGTGGCAGCAACTCGGGAGTGATACGCGTGCAGTCCGCAGTGATCAGGTTGGCCGCGACTTCGGCCTCGGGCTCGCCACCCACGGCAGCGGCCAGTGCAGCCAGGGTCGGCTGGTTGAACAGCACGCGGATGTCGGCGGTCAGGCCGGCACGGCGCATCCGCGCCACCAGATTCACCGCCAGCAGCGAGTGGCCGCCGAGTTCAAAGAAATGGTCATGGCGCCCTACCCGCTCAACCTTGAGCAGTTCCGCCCAGAGCTGCGCGAGGACGATTTCCACTTCGCCGACCGGTGCTTCGTATTCACGGGCGGTCAGCGCCGCCATATCCGGGGCCGGCAGTGCCTTGTGGTCGAGTTTGCCGTTGGGGCTGAGCGGCAATGCATCGAGATGCACGAACACGGCGGGCACCATGTAGTCCGGCAGATTTTCCAGCAAGTGGCCGCGCAGTGTTTCAATTTCCAGCGGTGCGCCGGTGTAGTACGCGACCAGACGCTTGTCGCCCGGCACGTCCTCGCGGGCCAGTACAGCGGCTTCCTGAATGCTGTCGATCTGCGTCAAACGCGCCTGAATCTCGCCGAGTTCGATGCGCAAACCACGGATCTTCACCTGGTCGTCGTTACGGCCGAGGTATTCGATATTGCCGTCCGGCAGATAGCGCGCGACGTCGCCGGTGCGGTACATCCGCCCATTGGCCTGGAACGGATCGTTGAGGAAGCGCTCGGCATTCAGTCCCGGGCGATTCAGATAACCACGCGCCACCTGCACGCCACCGATGTACAACTCGCCAACCACGCCGTGCGGCACCGGTTGTTGCTGGGCATCGAGGATGTACATGCGGGTGTTGGCAATCGGTTTGCCGATTGGCGTGTTGTCCGGCGTTTGCTCCAGCGGCCCGGCGCAATTCCACGCCGTTACGTCCACTGCGGCCTCGGTCGGGCCATAGAGGTTGTGTAATTGGCTGGCCGGCAGTTGCTGCTTGAAGCGCCGTACCACGCTGCCCGGCAACGCTTCGCCGCTGCACATGACTTGCCGCAGGCTGCTGCAACGTGCGGTGTCGGCGTGGGCGAGGAACACATCGAGCATCGACGGAACAAAGTGCAGCGTGGTGATGTGTTCGCGTTCGATGATTTCGCTGAGGTACTGCGGGTCCTTGTGCCCCTCAGGTCGGGCCATGACCAATCGGGCGCCAGTCATCAACGGCCAGAAGAACTCCCAGACCGAGACGTCGAAACTGAACGGGGTCTTCTGCAACACCGTATCGGCTGCCGACAGTTGATAAGCGTCCTGCATCCACAGCAAGCGGTTGACCACCCCGGCGTGTTCGTTGATCACGCCTTTCGGTTGGCCAGTGGAACCGGAGGTGTAGATCACGTAGGCGGTGTGATTCGGGGTCAGCTCAGTGGCCCGCAGGTTTTCCGCTGGTAGCGATTGCCAGTGCAGCTGATCCAGATCGATCACCGGCACGGCGACTTCGCCGAGCAACGAACGCGTGGTTCCCTGCACCAGCACCGCCAGCGGCGCGCTGTCCTCAAGCATGTAAGCCAGACGCTCCAGCGGATACGCCGGATCCAGCGGCACGTAACCGCCGCCAGCCTTGAGGATCGCCAGCAGCCCGACCACCATGTCCAGACCACGCTCGACGCAGATCGCCACCCGCGAATCCGGCCCTACGCCCAATTCACGCAGATGCCGCGCCAGTTGATTGGCCCGGGCATTGAGTTCGGCAAAACTCAGGCGCTGCGCCTCACTTTGCAGGGCGATGGCCTGCGGCGAACGCGCCACTTGCGCTTCGAACAGACCGTGAATGGTCTGATTAAGGTCGTAATCGACTTCCGTGGCATTGAACTCGACCAGCAAGCGCTGCTGTTCTTCCTGCGCCAGCAGCGGCGCGTGTTCCAGCACTGCCTGATCGTTGGTGACCATCGCCTGCAACAGGCGCAGGAAGTAACCGGTGAAGCGCTCGACCGTGCTCTGGTCAAACAACGCCGTGGCGTATTCCAGCGATCCGCGAATGCTGCCGTTGGACTCGCTGAGGCTCAGCGACAGGTCGAACTTGGCAAAGTGGCTCGGCTCGGCCACGCCTTCCAGCGTCAGTTCGCCGAGGGCCAGCGCCGGGCTTTCGAGGCCATCCCAACTGAGCAAGGTCTGGAACAACGGGCTGTGCGCCAGGCTGCGCACCGGCCGGGTGATTTCCACCACTTGCTCGAACGGCAGATCCTGATGCGCCTGCGCGTGCAGGGTTTGCGCCTTGACCCGCGCCAGCAGCGCTTCGACGCTCAGCTCGCCGGAGGTGTCGATGCGCAGCGCCAGGGTGTTGACGAACATGCCGATCAGGCCTTCGATTTCGGCGCGGGTGCGGTTGGCCACTGGCGAACCGATCACCACTTCAGCCTGCCCGGACAAGCGGCTGAGCAGCATTGCCCAGGCACTCATCAGCGTCATGTACAGGGTCACGCCGTGACGCTGACCCAAGGCTTTGAGCCCGGCGCTCAAGCGCTCGTCGAGCACGACGGCAACGCTGCTGCCGGCATAGTCCTGCTGCGCCGGGCGCGGCCGATCGGTCGGCAGCATCAGCAGTGCCGGGGCACCAGCGAGGGTCTGTTGCCAGTACTCGCTCTGGCGTTGCAGCACTTCGCCGCTAAGCCAGCGCCGTTGCCACACCGCGTAGTCGGTGTATTGCAGCGCCAGGGGCGGCAGCGGATCCGGCTGGCCATGACTGAACGCCTGATACAGCGCCATCAGTTCGCGGGTCAAAACACCCATCGACCAGCCGTCGGAGATGATGTGGTGCAGGGTCAGCAACAGCACATGGTGATCGTCGGCCAGGCGTACCAGTCGCCCACGAATCAACGGATCGTCCTGCAAGTCGAACGGCCCGGAGGCTTCGCCCTGAATCAGCGCCTGCAGGGTTTCCTCAGGTTGCGGGTGCTGGCGCAGGTCTTCGACCCGCAGCAGCAGACCGGTGTCCACCGGGGCAATCAGCACCTGCGCTTCGTCGTTGAATTGCGCGAAGCGGCTGCGCAGGGTTTCGTGGCGGGCGACGATCCGTGCCAGTGCGCGTTGCAGCGCCGCGTCGTCGAGACGGCCACGCAGACGCAGGGCCACGGGAATGTTGTAGGCGGTGTTGGCGCCTTCCATTTGCGCGAGGAACCACAGGCGTTGCTGGGCGAACGACAGCGGCAACGCGCCGTCACGCGGGACCGGCACGATCTGCGGTTGCGCACAGCGCCCGGCCTCGCTGAGCACTGACGCGACCGCCGCCAGTTCGGCATTGGCGAACAGATCGCTCAGCGCCAGCTCGACACCCAGGCGCTGGCGCACTTGCGAGACCATGCGCATCGCCAGCAACGAATGCCCGCCGAGTTCAAAAAAGTGATCCTGCCGCCCGACCCGCTCGACCTGCAGCACGTCGGCCCAGATCTGCGCCAGCGCGGTTTCCACCTCGCCTTCGGGCGCCGCGTACTCGCGAGTGAACAGCGCCGCCAGATCCGGCGCCGGCAAGGCCTTGCGGTCGACCTTGCCATTGGCGGTCAGCGGCAGCGCGGCAAGTTTGACGAACGCCGTCGGCACCATGTATTCCGGCAAACGGCTGAGCAGTTGCGCGCGCAACTCGCCCACCGGCAGTGCTTCGACCTGCGCCTGCTCGGTGAAGTAGGCCACCAGTCGCGGCTGACCGGGTTGATCTTCGCGGGCCAGCAGCACCGCTTCCTGAATCCCCGGCAACTGGTTGAGGCAGGTTTCGATCTCGCCCAGCTCGATGCGCACGCCACGGATTTTCACCTGATCGTCGTTGCGCCCCAGGTACTCGAGGTTGCCGTCCTCGCGCCAGCGTGCAAGGTCGCCGGTGCGGTACATCCGTGCATTCGGCGCGCGGCTGAACGGGTCACGCAGAAAGCGCTCGGCAGTCATGTCCGGACGATTCAGGTAGCCACGGGCGACCCCGGCACCGCCAACGTACAACTCGCCAGCCACGCCAATTGGCACCGGGCGCTGCTGTTCGTCGAGCAGGTAGACCGTGGCATTGCTTACCGGTTTACCGATGTGCAGCGCATCGCCGCTTTGCACCAGACCTGAAGTCGCGACCACTGTGGCCTCGGTCGGCCCGTAGTTGTTGATCACGTCGAAATGCTGGTGGCGATTGAACTGACGCAAGCGGTCGCCGCCGATCAGCAACGTGCGCAGGGTCGGGTGTTCGAGGTTCTGGCTGAAGGCGTATTCGGCCACCGGGGTCGGCAGGAAGCTCACGTCCAGCGGCTGCGCGCACCACCACGCGAGCAAGGCATCGATGTCCTCGCCGCCGTCGTGGGTCGGCGCCAGATGCAGGGTCGCACCTACGCACAGCGCCGGCCAGACTTCCCAGGCCATCGCATCGAAGCCGAACCCGGCCAGGCTTGAGGTATGACGCCCGGCGCACAGGTCGAACGCGGTGCAGTGCCAGTCGACCAGATTGCTCAAGGTGTGATGCTCGACCATCACCCCTTTGGGCAGGCCGGTGGAGCCGGAGGTGTAGATCACGTAGGCCAGATTTGCGGTGCTCAGGCCCGCTACCTGCGGGTTTTGTGTGGCAGTCAGCGGCCAAGTGCAGCGGTCGAGGTCGAGCACCGGCACGTTCATCGCCGGCAGTCGCTCGCGCAGATGACTTTGGGTCAGTACGGCGACTGGCGCGCTGTCGTCGAGCAGGTAGTTCAAACGCTCGGCCGGGTGCGCCGGATCAATCGGCACGTAACCGGCGCCGGCCTTGAGGATCGCCACCAGTCCCACCAGCGTGTCCAGCCCACGGCGGGCGACGATCGCCACGCGATCATCCGGTTTCACGCCCAAGCCGATCAGGTGCTGCGCCAAGGCGTTGGCCTGCTGATTGAGTTCGGCGTAAGTCAATTGCGCATCGGCAAACACTGCCGCCAGCGCGTCCGGCCGTTCGGCCACCTGCGCCTCGAAACGTTGCTGGATGGTCTGTGCAGTCGGGAAATCCACTTGGGTGGCATTGAAGTCGAGCAGTACCTGCGCAAGCTCCGCCGCCGGCAGGATCGGCAGTTGGTTGACCGGTGTCTGCGGCGCCTGCTCCAAAGCGAGCAGCAGGTTTTCCAGCGCGCAGTGCAGGTAATCGCAGATGCGCTGTGGATCGGTCTGGGTGCTGGCCAGCAGGGTCAGGCTGAAACCGTCACCGAGGTCATCGACACTCATCGTCAGCGGATAGTTGGTGCGCTCTTCTGAGTGCAGGGTGGTGATGCCCTGCCACGCCACGAGGGTTTCGGCGCTAGCAGTGGCCACGTTGTGGCTGTGACGATAATTGAGCAGTGTGCTGAACAGCGGGGTCGGCGCCACCACGTGGCTGCAGCGCTGAGCCAGGGCCAGCGGTGCGTGTTCGTGACGCATCAGCGTGGTCAACCGTGCGTGGGTGGCGTTGACCGCCGCGCGCACATCCTGCCCGTCGATATTCACCCGCAACGGCAAGGTGTTGATGAAAATTCCCAGCGCCCGGTCAATCGCCTCGGCACCTTGCATGCGGCCCATCAGCACGGTGCCAAACACCACTTGCTGCTTGCCGGTCAGCGCGGCCAGTACCTGCGCCCAGCCGAGGTGGAACAGGCTCGCGACACTCACGCCAAGGGTTCGCGCCTGCGCCCGCAGACGCTGGCCCAATAACGTTGGCACCGGCACGCTGAGTTCGACGATTTCACTGCCGTCACCCTGCACATCCTGCAGACCATAAGGCAGCGTCGGCTCGTCGATATCGCTGAGCATCTCGCGGAAAAACGCCTCGTGCTCGGCTTCGCTGACGCCCAGACGCGCCTGCGCCACGTAGTTGCGAAACGGCACCGGGCGCCCGAGCAGCTCACTCTGTCCGGTGAGGCACGCGCGCATTTCGTGGCGCACCACGTCGAGCGCCGAGTGGTCGAGCGCCATGTGATGGAACAACAGCGTGGCGATCACCCGTTGCCCGGCTTCATCCCAGGCGTGGGCCAGACGCATCAGCGGCGCCTGGGTGACGTCGAGGCGGAAGTGCCGGGCGTCGAAGCGCTCGTGTAGATACGCCAAAACGTCGCTGGCGGCATCTGGCAGCGTCACTTCTTCCACCGGCAGTTCGGCCCGACGCCAGACCACCTGCACCGGCGCGTCCAGCCCCGCCCAATGAACAGCGGTGCGCAGAATGTCATGGCGATCGATCACGCTTTGCAGGGCCTGGGCGAACGCCTGAAAACGCTCACGGCTGTCAAAGGCAAAGTGCGACTGCATGACGTACGGATCGCCCTCTCCGCCACTGACGTGGTGATAAAGGATGCCTTCCTGCAACGGCGCCAGCGGGTAGATGTCCTGCACGTTGGCGGCGCCGCCGGGGACTTGTGCGACGAGGTGGTCAATGGTCGCTTGGTCGAGCTCGACCAGCGTCAGCATCGCCGGGGTGATGTGCGTGGTGCCCGCAACAATTCCGTTGGCTGGCACCTCGACCTGGCCGTGCTTGCTGGCCGAGTACTGCCCGGCCTTGATCAGTTCGATCAGCGCCGGTTTGTGCTCGCGCAACAACGCCAGCAACGCCGGGTCGTTCAACGCCTGTTTGTTGCCATTGACCCGCAATTGGTCGTCCGCGACCGCCAGCTGGATATCTTTAGCCTTCAATGTGGCCAACAGTTCGATCACGTTCACAGGACGATCTCCATTCGTTCGGTAATTGCGGCGTAGCCGGCCAGGGTCGGATGTTCGAACAGCGACCTGACATCGGCTTCCATGCCTTCCTGACGCAGCCGGCCGATCAGACTGACCGCCAGCAGCGAGTGACCACCCAGTTCAAAGAAATGATCGTGGCGCCCTACCCGCTCGACGTTGAGCAGTTCAGCCCAGAGCCGTGCGAGGGTGATTTCCACGTCGCCCACCGGGGCTTCGTATTCGCGCACCGGCAAAGCGGCCTGATCCGGCGCCGGCAGTGCCTTGCGGTCGAGTTTGCCGTTGGGGCTGAGCGGCAGTGCATCGAGATGCACGAACACGGCGGGCACCATGTAGTCCGGCAGATGCTCCAGCAAGTGGCTGCGCAGCACGTCGATTTCCAGACGTGCCCCGGTGTAGTACGCCACCAGACGCTTGTCGCCGGATGCATCTTCACGGGCCAGTACAGCGGCTTCCTGAATGCCGTCGATCTGCGTCAGGCGTGCCTGAATCTCGCCGAGTTCGATGCGCAGGCCACGGATCTTCACCTGATCGTCGTTGCGGCCCAGGTATTCGATATTGCCGTCCGGCAGATAGCGGGCTACGTCGCCGGTGCGGTACATCCGTCCATTGCTGTAGAACGGATCGTTGAGGAAGCGCTCGGCATTCAGTTCCGGGCGATTCAGATAACCACGCGCCACCTGCACACCACCGATGTACAACTCGCCGACCACGCCGTGCGGCACCGGTTGCTGCTGGGCATCGAGGATGTACATGCGGGTGTTGGCAATCGGCTTGCCGATCGGCGTGTTGTCCGGGGTGCTTTCCAGTGGACCCGCGCAATTCCACGCCGTTACGTCCACCGCGGCCTCGGTCGGGCCATAGAGGTTGTGCAATTGGCTGGCCGGCAGTTGCTGCTTGAAGCGCCGTACCACGCTGCCCGGCAACGCTTCGCCGCTGCACATGACTTGCCGCAGGCTGCTGCAACGTGCGGTGTCAGCATGGGCGAGGAATACGTCGAGCATCGACGGTACGAAGTGCAGCGTGGTGATGTGCTCGCGTTCGATGATTTCGCTGAGGTACAGCGGGTCCTTGTGCCCCTCAGGTCGGGCCATGACCAATCGGGCGCCAGTCATCAACGGCCAGAAGAACTCCCATACCGAGACGTCGAAGCTGAACGGGGTTTTCTGCAACACCGTATCGCTGGCAGTGAGTTGATAGGCGTCCTGCATCCACAGCAGGCGGTTGACCACCCCGGCGTGTTCGTTGATCACGCCTTTTGGTTGGCCAGTGGAACCGGAGGTATAGATCACGTAAGCGGTGTGATTCGGGGTCAATTCAGCGAGCGATAGATTGTCAGTCGGTAGCGACTGCCAGTGCGGCTGATCCAGATCGATCATCGGCACGGCGACTTCGCCGAGCAACGAACGCGTCGAACCCTGCACCAGCACCGCCAGCGGCGCGCTGTCCTCGAGCATGTAGGCCAGACGCTCCAGCGGATACGCCGGATCCAGCGGCACGTAACCGCCGCCAGCCTTGAGAATCGCCAGCAGCCCGACCACCATGTCCAGACTGCGTTCGACGCAGATCGCCACCCGCGAATCCGGCCCTACGCCCAATTCACGCAGGTGCCGCGCGAGTTGATTGGCCCGGGCGTTGAGTTCGGCGTAGCTCAGTTGCTGCTCACCCGCAACCACGGCGGGCGCCTGCGGCGTAAGCGCCACTTGTGCTTCAAACAAGCCATGAATGGTCTGCTCAAGGTCGTAATCGACGTCAGTGGCATTCAGGCCGAACAGCAACTGCTGGCGCTCGGCATCCGCCAGCACCGGCAGGCGGTTCAAGGTCTGCTGCGGTGTCTGCTCCAGCGCTTCGACCAGCCCCGCCAACGCCTGCTGCATATAGCCACACACCCGCGCCGCGCCAATCTGCGCAGGGGTCATGGCCGTGAGGTCAAAGCCCTGACCCAGGTCATCGACGTTGAAGCTCAGCGGATAGTTGGTGCGCTCCTCGCTGGAGAGGTTTTCGATGCCTTGCCAGGCCAGGCGATTGGCCTGCAACTGTTCCTCGCTGACGCTGTGCCGGTAGTTGAGCATGGCGCTGAACAGCGGCGACGGCGCCGCCACCCCGCTGCAACGCTGGGCCAATGCCAGTGACGCATGTTCATGGCCGAGCAATGCGGTCAGTTGCGCATGGGTGGCGCGCACCCCGGCACGCACCGAAACATCGCCCAGATCCACCCGCAGCGGCAGCGTGTTGATGAACATTCCCAGACCGCGATCAGCGCCGGTACCGCCCTGCATCCGCCCCAGCAGCACGGTGCCGAATACCACGCGGTCATGCCCGGAGGTCGCCGCCAATACTTGGGCAAACGCCAGATGAAACAGGCTCGCGACACTCACGCCCATCTGCCGCGCCTGGCTGCGCAAGCGCCGCGCCAAGTCGTCGGGCACGCGCTGCCGGACTTCTTCGATGTCATGGCCGTCACCGTGCACATCGAGCAGACCGAACGGCAGCGTCGGTTCGTCGATCTCGCCGAGCATCGCGCGGAAGAATGCTTCGTGCTCCTGCTCGCTGACACCCAGCCGGGTCTGCGCCACGTAATTGCGATACGGCACGGCGGGGATCAGGGCTTCGCCGTGACCAAAGAGCAGCGCCTGCAATTCTTGCTGCACCACTTCCAGCGCCGTGTGATCCATGGCGATGTGATGGAACAGCAGCATGGCAACCACCCGGTCGTTGGCCGGATCTTGCGCATACACCAGGCGAATCAGCGGCGCCTGACTGAGGTCGATGCGGAAATGCCGCGCGTCAAAACGCTCAAACAATTGCGCGAGTACGTCACCGGCGGCCGGGTCGAGTGCGACTTCCTGCAGCGGCAGTTGAGCTTCGCGCCAGACCACTTGCACCGGCGTCGCCAACCCTTCCCAGACCACTCCGGTGCGCAGAATGTCGTGACGCGTCATGACCTGACGCAACGCGGCGGCAAAGGCCTGCAAGCGTTCAAGGCTGTCGAATGCCAGGCGCGATTGCAGCAGGTAAGGATCGCCCTGTTCGGCGCTCAGGTGGTGATAAAGAATGCCTTCCTGCAACGGCGCCAGCGGATAGATGTCCTGCACGTTGGCGGCACCGCCCGGCACCGTTGCAACGATACGCTCGATGCTGGCCTGATCCAGCTCCACCAGCGGTAGCAGGTCCGGGGTAATGCGCGTGCAACCGGGCGCAATCAGGTTGGCCGGCACCGCGACTTCGCGACCACTGCCGACGGCGGCGGCCAGCGCGGCGAGGGTTGGCTGGCTGAACAGCACGCGCACGTCGGTGCTCAGGCCGAGCTGACGCATGCGCTCGATCAGGGTCACCGCCAGCAGCGAATGCCCGCCCAGTTCGAAGAAGTTGTCGTGACGTCCGACTTGTTCGACTTGCAGCACCTCGGCCCAGACCTGCGCCAGTGCGGTTTCCACCGGCCCTTGCGGCGCGGCGTATTCGCGGCTGAGCCAGGCGTCCTGATCCGGTTCGGGCAAGGCCTTGCGGTCGAGTTTGCCGTTGGCGGTCAGCGGCAGCGCCTCAAGCCGGACGTAGGCTGCCGGCACCAGCGCCTGCGGCAGGCGCGCTTGCAGATGCGCGCGAAGATCCTCGATATCGACTGTTGTGCGAGCAGTAAACCAGGCGATCAACCGCGCCTCACGCACCAGCACCACCGCGTCCTGCACTGCCGGATGGCTGGACAGCGCGGCTTCGATTTCACCCAGTTCCACCCGCACGCCGCGCAGTTTGACCTGATCGTCGTTACGCCCCAGGTACTCGATATTGCCGTCGGCCAACCAGCGCGCGAGGTCGCCGGTGCGGTACATGCGCGCCTGTGGCTCGTCACTGAACGGGTCTTCGAGGAAGCGTTCGGCGGTCAGCTCGGGACGGTTCAGATAACCACGGGCGACACCCGCGCCACCGACGTACAACTCACCCGCCACGCCAACCGGCACCGGACGCTGCTGTTCATCGAGCAGGTAGATCCGGGCGTTGCTGATGGGCCGGCCGATGTGCAGCAACTGCCCGACATTGACCTGTCCGGAGGTGGCGACCACCGTGGCCTCGGTCGGGCCGTAGTTGTTGATGACGTCGAATGTCTGCTCACGCGAGAACTGCCGCAACTTGTCGCCGCCGATCAGCAGCGTGCGCAAAGTCGGATGACCCAACTCACGACTGAAGGCGTATTCGGCAATCGGCGTCGGCAGGAAGCTCACCTGCAACGGTTGCGCGCGCCACCAGTCGAGCAGTTCATCCAGGTGTTCGTTGCTGATCGACGGCGGCGGCAGGTGCAGGGTCGCGCCGACACACAGCGCCGGCCAGACCTCCCAGGCCATCGCGTCGAAACCGCAACCGGCGACGCTGGCAGTGTGGCTGCCGGCACGCAGATCGAACGCCTCGCAGTGCCAGTGCACAAGGTTTTCCAGGGTCGCGTGTTCGACCATCACGCCTTTCGGCTGACCGGTCGAACCTGAGGTGTAGATCACGTAGGCCAGATGCGCCGGGGTCAGCGTCGGCAGTTGCGGATTGGTAGCCGGCAGGTGTTGCCAGAGGGCGTTGTCCAGATCGATCACCGGCACCCGGCCCAGCAGCTCGCGGGTCGAGCCCTGCGCCAGCACCGCCACCGGATCGCTGTCCTGCAACAGGTAGGCGATGCGCTCCGCCGGGTACGCCGGATCGACCGGCACATAACCGGCGCCGGCCTTGAGAATCGCCAGCAGCGCCACCAGCATCTGCGGGCCGCGTTGCAGGCACACGGCAATCCGGTCGTCCGGCTGCACGCCGAGGCCGAGCAAGTGCTGCGCCAGGCGATTGGCCTGCTGATTGAGTTGCGCATAGGTCAGTTGCTGCGAGCCCTGCACCACCGCCAATGCCTGCGGCTGTTGCTCGGCCTGCGCTTGCACCAGCGCCTGAATCGTTGCACCGCGCGGATACGCCGCCGCGGTCGGGTTGAATCCGACCAGCAAGCGCTCGTATTCCTCCACCGAAAGAATCGGCAAACGGTTGAGCGCACGCTGTGGCGTCTGCTCCAGTGCGTGCACCAGATGTTCCAGCGCGGTGTGCATGTAGCCGCGGATCCGTTGCGCGCCAATCTGCGCCAACGCCAGCACCGACAGGGAAAAGCCTTCGCCGAGATCGTCGACGCTGAGGGTCAGCGGATAGTTGCTGCGCTCTTCGCCACCGAGCAATTGCACGCCTTCCCAGATGCCCTGACCGTCACGCGGCTGCGCCTCGGCGGCGCTATGCCGGTAGTTGAGCAAGGCGCTGAACAGCGGCGCGCCGGATACTGCGCTGCAGCGCTGGGCCAGCGCCAATGGCGCGTGCTCATGGGCGAGCAATGCCGTCAGTCGTGCATGGGTGGTCTTGACCGCAGCGCGCACGCCTTCGCTGACATCCACCCGCAGCGGCAAGGTGTTAATGAACACGCCGAGGGTGCGATCCGCGCCCTCGCCGCCCTGCAAGCGACCCAACAGCACCGTGCCGAACACCACGTCGCGGCGGTTGGCAAGCACGCCCAACACCTGCGCCCAGGCCAGGTGCATCAGGCTCGCCGGACTGACACCCAACTGCCGCGCCTGTTCACGCAGGCGCAGGGTCAACCCGGCATCCACGGCTTGCTGCGCCTCCTCGATGTCGCCGCCATCGCCTTGCACGTCGTGCAGACCGAACGGCAGGGTCGGTTCATCGATATCGCCGAGCATGTCGCGGAAGAACGTTTCGTGTTCCTGCTCGCTGGCCCCCAGACGCGCCTGCGCCACGTAGTTGCGGTACGGCATCGGGGTGCCGAGGCTGTCGGCCTGATCGAACATGAAAGCACGCATTTCCTGGCCGACCACCTCCATGGCGGTGTGGTCGAGAATCAGGTGCTGGAACAGGATGATCGCCACCACCCGTTGCTGCGCCGGGTCTTCGGCATAGACGATGCGCATCAGCGGCGCCTGGCTCAGGTCGAGGCGATTGTGCCGGGCATCGAACCGCGCGTGCAACTGTTCGAGAACGTCGCCCTGCGCCGGATCCAGCGCCACCGCTTGCACCACCAGCGGCGCCTGGCGCCAGACCACTTGCTGCGGACTCGCCAGCCCTTCCCAGACCACACTGGTGCGCAGAATGTCGTGGCGCTCGATGACCTGCTGCAAGGCATGGCTGAAGGTGCGCAGACGCTCGACGCTGTCGAAGATCAGCCGCGATTGCAGCAGGTACGGATCGCCCTGTTCGGCGCTCAAGTGGTGGTAAAGAATGCCTTCCTGCAGCGGTGCCAGCGGATAGATGTCCTGCACGTTGGCAGCCCCGCCCGGCACGGTGGCGACGATGCGCTCGATGCTGGCCTGATCGAGTTCGGTCAGGCTGAGCATGTCCGGGGTGATGTGCGTGCAGCCCGGCGGAATGCGGTTGGCCGGCACCTCGATTTCGCGACCGCTGCCCACGGCGGCGGCGAGTGCGGCCAGGGTCGGCTGATTGAACAGCACGCGAACGTCAGCCGCGAGGTCGATCTGGCGCATGCGTTCGATCAGGCTCACCGCCAACAGCGAATGCCCGCCCAATTCGAAGAAGTTGTCGTGACGCCCGACCCGCTCGACTTTCAGCACATCGATCCAGATCTGCGCCAGCGCCGTCTCGACTGGCCCTTGCGGGGCTTCATATTCGCGGCTGAGCCACGCGCCATGCTCCGGCTCCGGCAAGGCCTTGCGGTCGATCTTGCCGTTGGCGGTCAACGGCAATGCGTCCAGACGCACGTAAGCCGCCGGCAGCAGCGCATCCGGCAAGCGTGCCTGTAAATGCGTATGCAACTGTTGAATATCGACCGCCGTGCGCTCGGTGAACCACGCAATCAGCCGCCCGTCGCGGACCAGCACCACCGCTTCCTGCAGCGCAGCGTGGCTGCCGAGCGCAGCTTCGATTTCACCGAGTTCGATACGCACGCCACGCAATTTGACCTGATCGTCGTTGCGCCCCAGGTACTCGATGTTGCCGTCGGCCAGCCAACGCGCCTGATCGCCGGTACGGTACATGCGTGCCTGCGGCTCGTCGCTGAACGGATCGAACAGGAAATGCGCAGCGCTCAGCTCGGGGCGATTCAGATAACCGCGCGCCACACCCGCCCCGCCGACATACAACTCGCCGGCCACACCCACCGGCACCGGGCGCTGCTCAGCGTCCAGCACGTAGACTTTGGCATTGGCGATCGGGCGGCCGATATGCAACGGCTGGTCAAGCTCTACCCGCCCCGAGGTGGCGACCACCGTCGCTTCGGTCGGGCCATAGTTGTTGATCACGGCGAAGGTTTGCTGACGACTGAACTGACGCAGTCGGTCGCCGCCGATCAGCAGCGTACGCAAGGTCGGGTGCTGCAATTGCCGGCTGAACGCGTATTCGGCCACTGGCGTCGGCAAGAAGCTGACCTGCAACGGCTGCGCGCACCACCAGTCGAGCAGCTCGTCGAGGTGCTCGTTGCGGATTGACGCCGGCGGCAGGTGCAAAGTGGCGCCGACACACAGTGCCGGCCAGACTTCCCAGGCCATCGCATCGAACCCGAAGCCGGCGACACTCGCAGTCTGGCTGCCGGCCTGCAAGTCGAAGGCTTCAGCGTGCCAGTGCACAAGGTTTTCCAGGGTCGCATGCTCGACCATCACCCCTTTCGGTTGGCCGGTGGAACCGGAGGTGTAGATCACATAGGCCAGATTGGCCGGCGTCAGCGCCGGGACTCGCGGATTGACCTCGGGCTGAAGTTGCCAGTCGTCGCGGTCCAGATCGATGACCGGCACCGCACCCAGCAGATCACGGGTTGACGCCTGCGCCACGACGGCCACCGGGGCGCAGTCTTGCAACAGGTAGGCGATGCGTTCCGGCGGATACGCCGGATCGACCGGCACATAACCGGCACCGGCCTTGAGGATCGCCAGCAACGCGACCAGCATGTCCGGGCTGCGCCGGGCACACAGGGCGACCCGATCATCGGGCTGCACGCCCAGTCCGATCAGGTGATGCGCCAGGCGATTGGCCCGCTGATTGAGTTCGCCATAGCTCAACTGCTGGGTGCCTTGCACCGCCGCCAATGCCTCGGGGTGCGCGGCCGCCTGGGCCTCGAACAAACGCTGCACGGTCTGCGCCTGCGGGTAGTCGCGACCGGTGATGTTGAACCCGACCAGGACCCGCTGCCGCTCGCTCGGCGACATCACCGAAATCTGCCGTAGCGGCGTGGCCGGATTGTGCTCGAGGGCGGTCAGCAGGTTGTGCAGCGCGGTCTGCAGGTAATCGCAGACCCGTGCGCCATCCACTTGTGGCACCGCTTGCACGCTCAGGCGGAAACCGGTGCCGAGGTCATCGACGCTGACCACCAGCGGATAGTTGCTGCGCTCGCGCGAGCTGAGAATCTCGATCCCGTCCCAGGTCACGCCTGCCGGTTCCGCCGCACTGTGGCGATAGTTGAGCAAGCTGCTGAACAGCGGCAGCGACGCAGCCACACCGCTGCAACGCTGGGCCAGCGACAGTGAGGCCTGCTCATGCGCCAGCAATTGCGCCAGACGTTCGTGAGTTGCGCGCACGCCTTGCTGCACCGCGGTCGCGCCGACGCTGACCCGCAGCGGCAAGGTATTGATGAACATGCCGAGTGCGCGATCGGCACCCTCGCCGCCCTGCATGCGCCCGAGCAGTACGGTGCCGAACACCACCTCTTCGCGCCCCGAAACCTGCGCCAGCACCTGGCCCCAGGCCTGGTGCACCAGACTGGCCGCGCTGATGCCGAGCCTGCGCGCCTGCTCGCGCAGGCGCTCGGCCACGCCAGCGTCCAGCGCCTGCTCACTGTCAATGATCGTGCTGCCATCGCCATGCACGTCCTGCACACCGAAGGCCACGGTCGGCTCGTCGATGTCGCCGAGCATGTCGCGGAAGAACGCTTCATGCGCCTGGGCATTGGCCTGCTGTTGCGCCTGGGCCACGTAGTTGCGGTACTGCACCGGCGGCGGCAGATCGACGCCGCTCGGGTACAGGCTGTCGTTCATTTCCGCGAGCAACACTTCCAGTGCGGTGTGATCGAGCACGATGTGGTGCAGCAACAGGATGCCGACCCAGCGCTGCTGTTCACGGTCTTCGGTGTAGGCCAGACGCATCAGCGGTGCGCGGCGCAGGTCGAGGCGATAGTGCCGCGGATCGAAACGTGCCTGCATCTGCTCCAGCACATCGCCGACCAGCAGGTCGGCATCGACCCGTTCCAGCGCCAGCGGCGCCTCGCGCCAGACCACTTGCACCGGCTCCTCAAGCCCTTCCCAGACCACGCTGGTGCGCAGAATGTCGTGGCGCTCGATCACCGCGTTCAACGCACGGACGAAGGCCTTGATCTGCGCCAGTCCGGCGAAGGCAAATTGCGCCTGCAACACGTACGGGTCACCGGCGCTGGTCGCCAGATGGTGATAGAGGATCCCTGCCTGCAACGGTGCCAGGCCATAGATGTCCTGCACATTGGCAACGCCGCCGGGCACGCTGGCGACCACGCGGTCGATGGCGGCCTGATCCAGCGTCGCCAGGGGCAGCATGTCCGGGGTGATCCGCGGGCAATCGGCAGGAATCAGATTGTCCGGCACTCGCAGGGCATGACGGTGACTCAAGGTCGCGGCCAGTGCCGCCACGCTCGGCTGGCCGAACAGCACGCGCACGTCGCACTGCAAGTCGTGCTGACGCATGCGTTCGATCAGTTTCACCGCCAACAGCGAATGGCCGCCAAGTTCGAAGAAATTGTCATGCCGCCCGACCTGCTCGACACCGAGCAGGGTCTGCCAGATCCCGGCGATCAGCTCTTCCACTGGTCCCAGCGGAGCTTCGAAACCGCGACGGGCGAACGCCTCGCTGTCCGGTTGTGGCAAGGCTTTGCGATCGAGCTTGCCGTTGCTGGTCAGCGGCAACGCATCGAGGCGCACAAACGCGCTCGGCACCATGTAGTCGGCCAGCGACAGCAGCAACTCGTCGCGCAATTGCGCAGCGCTTGGCTCAGTGCCTTCGGCGGCCAGCCAGTAGGCAACCAGACGCTGATCGCCGGGGCTGTCTTCGCGGGCGATCACCACCGCTTCGCGCACACCGGTGCAGGCTGCGAGGCGAGCTTCGATTTCACCGAGTTCGATGCGGAAACCACGGATCTTCACTTGATCGTCGTTACGCCCCAAGTACTCAAGGCTGCCATCCGCCGTCCGGCGCGCGAGGTCACCGGTCTTGTACAGACGCGCCTCGGCACGGCCGCTGAACGGGTCGGCAATAAAGCGCTCGGCAGTCAGCGTCTCGCGGTTGAGATAGCCGCGGGCAACCCCGGCGCCGCCGACGTACAACTCGCCGATCACGCCGACCGGCACCGGTTCGCGCTGCGCATCGAGCACGTACAGCTGCAGGTCGGGGATGCCGACGCCAATTGGGCTGCGTCCGACCAGCAGCGCGTCCGCTGCTTCCAGTGGGCGATAGGTCACGTGCACCGTGGTTTCAGTGATGCCGTACATGTTCACCAGCCGCGTACCGGCATTGCCGACCCGCGCGTACCACGGTTTGAGCAGGCCCGGTTCGAGGGCCTCGCCGCCGAAAATCACTTCGCGCAACGAGTGCTGCAACGGGCTGCGCCCCTGCGCGGCGATCAACTGGCGGAAGGCGCTCGGGGTCTGATTTAGCACGGTGACGCCGCTGCGGCACAGCAGCGCGTAGCAGTCATCCGGCGAGCGGCTGACGGCCTGCGGCACCAGCAACAATTGCCCGCCAAACGCCAGCGCGCCCCAGATTTCCCAGACCGAGAAATCGAAAGCGAAGGAATGGAACAGCGCCCACACATCCTGCGGGTTGAAGTTGAACCAATCGTGGGTCGCCGAAAACAGCCGCACTACGTTGCGGTGTTCGACCATCACGCCTTTGGGCAATCCGGTGGAGCCCGAGGTGTAGATCACGTAGGCGAGATGACTGGGAGTCAACTCGGGAATCTGCGGATTGCTGCTGAGTTCAGCCTGCAACTGCAGGCTGTCCAGATCGATGATCGGCACGTTGAGCGCGCCAACCCGGTCCAGCGTATCGGCCTGGGTCAGCACCGCCACCGGGGCGCTGTCCTGCAGGGTGTAGGCGATGCGCTCCAGTGGATACGCCGGGTCGATCGGGACGTAACCGGCGCCTGCCTTGAGGATGCCGAGCAGGCCGATGATCATGTGCGGGCCACGCTCGACGCAGATCGCTACGCGCTGATCCGGGCGAATCCCCTGTGCCAGCAGGTGATGGGCAAGCTGATTGGCGCGGCGGTTAAGCTCGCCGTAGCTCAGCGTCTGCGCCTCGAACAGCAGCGCTGTGGCCTCCGGGCGCGCCGCCGCATGGGCTTCGAATTGCTGATGAATCAGCGGCGCTTCCGGGAACTGCGGCAACGGCGAGTTGACCCCGTGCAGCAGGTATTCGCGCTCGGCGGCCGGCAGAATATTCAGGCGTTGCAGCGGCGCATCCGGGGTCGATTGCAAGGCCTGCAGCAGGCTGTGCAACGCGGTGTGCAGATAAGCGGCGATGCGTTCGGCACCCAACGCCGCATCGGCCAGCGCGGTGATGCGCAAGTCTTCGCCGAGGTCGTCGATGTTGATCGTCAGCGGGTAGTTGGTGCGCTCGCGGGCGCCCAGCACCTGCACGCCGGGGGCCAGTTCGCTGACTTCGGCGATTTCTTCGCTGCTGCTGTGGCGATAGTTGAGGATCGCGCTGAACAACGGCGTCGGCACCGCCACCGCGCTGCAACGCTGGGCCAGTGCCAGCGAGGTCTGCTCATGGCCGAGCAACGCGGTCAGGCGTCGATGGGTCGCCAGCACCCCGGCACGCACGCCGTCCTGCCCGACATCCACGCGCAGCGGCAAGGTGTTGATGAACATCCCCAGCGCCTGTTCGCCGCCCTCTCCCGCCGCCATCCGCCCCAGCAGCACGGTGCCGAACACCACCGCCGTACGCCCGGACAACTGACCGAGCACCCGCGCCAGTGCCAGGTGCATCAGACTGGCGACGCTGACGCCGAGCTGACGCGCCTGCCCGCGCAATTGCCGGCTGAAGTCGGTGTCGAGCATCAGCAAGGCTTCTTCGATGGCTTGGCCATCGCCCTGCACATCCTGCAAACCACAGGGCAAGGTCGGCTCGTCGATGTCGGCGAGCATCTCGCGGAAAAACGCTTCGTGCACCTGCTCGTCCAGTCGCAGACGGGCCTTGGCCAGGTGATCGCGGTACGGCACCGGCGGCCCGACCTGCGCAGTCTGGCCGAGCAGATGCGCGCGGGTTTCGCGGCGCACCACATCGAGGGCGACGTGGTCCATGATCAGGTGATGAAACAGCAACAGCGCGACCACGCGACCGTTGTCCGGGTCCATGGCGTAGACCAGACGCAGCAGCGGCGCCTGCTGGATGTCGAGGCGGAAGAACCGTGGGTCGTGGCGTTCCAGCAATTGCGTCAGAGCATCCACACCCGGGTCGAGGGCGATTTCTTCGCAATACAGACGAGCCTGCCGCTGCACCACTTGCAGCGGTTCATCCAGGCGTTCCCAAACGAATGAGGTGCGCAGGATGTCGTGGCGTTCGATCATCCACTGCAACGCTTCGGCGAAGGCGTTCAGACGTTCGCGGCTGTCGAAGGCGAACCGCGCCTGCGACACGTAAGGGTCGCCGGCGGGCGCCGACAGATGCAGATAGAGCATGCCTTCCTGCAGCGGCGCCAGCGGGTAAATGTCCTGCAGGTTGGCGGCGCCGCCGGGCACATTGGCGACCAGCCGATCGATGGTCGGCTGATCCAGCGTCACCAGCGGCAGCATGTTCGGGGTGATGCGAAACGCCGGGCTCAGCCAGTCGCCACCGTGTTGCGCGACCAGTTCCAGCAGCTGCGCCTTGTGTTCGCTGAGGCTGTCCCACAACGCATCGTCCAGCGCGTCGTCGCTGCCCAGAATGACCAGGTCTTCATCTTCCTGTTGAAGGCGGATCGCATGGGTGGAAATAACAGCCATCAGTTCGCTGAAATGCATGGGATAACCTGCTGTAAATACGAGAAAAAGGAGCGCGCAGCCGCGAGTCCGTGCCTGCTGCGCGCAGCCTGGAAAAGCTAAAACATCGGGGCTTGCGGGGCTGACATGGGAAGCGGGGACAAGCCGCTGGCTCGGCCGCCGCAATCCCCCACAGGGTTTGGTTTACACAACCAATTCCGGGCTAGAGCCGGCGTTTGCGATTGAGGCTCGGGATGGTGGTTTGCGGGATGACCACTTGCTGCGCCTCGGGTGTGGTGCTGAGCGCCAGCGCCGCCAGGGTCGGCTGGCTGAACAGCGCCCGGGCGTCGGTGTGCAAACCGCTCTGACGCATGCGCGCCACCAGACTCACCGCCAGCAACGAATGCCCACCGAGTTCGAAGAAGTTGTCATGGCGACCGACCTGTTCGACGCCGAGGACTTCAGCCCAGATCTGCGCCAGCGCGGTTTCGACTTCACCCTGTGGCGCCACGTAGGGGCGATTGATCACCGCGTCCGCTCCCGGCTCCGGCAGGGCCTTGCGGTCGATCTTGTCGTTCGGCGTCAGCGGCAAAGCGTCGAGCCGCACAAACGCGCTCGGCACCATGTATTCCGGCAGGCGCTCCAGCACATGGCTGCGCAACGTCTCAAGACCCGGTGCTTCCACGCCGGAACGCACGGTGTACCAGGCCACCAGACGCTCATCGCGCACCATCACCACCGCCTCGCGAATCGCCGGATGCTCGATCAGCCGCGCCTCGATTTCCCCCGGCTCCAGGCGCAAGCCACGCAGCTTGATCTGGAAGTCGTTGCGGCCGAGGAATTCCAGTTCCCCATGATTGTTGTAGCGCGCCAGATCGCCAGTGCGGTACAGGCGATCACCCGGCACAAACGGGCTGTCGATGAAGCGCTCGGCCTGCATTTCCGGCAAGTTGTGATAACCACGCGCCACGCCGACGCCGCCGATGTGCAACTCACCGCTGACGCCTTGTGGCACTGGTTGACCGTACGCATCAAGCACGTACAGCCGCGTGTTGCTCAAGGCTGTGCCGATTGGCACCACGTTGGCCGGTACCGGCATTTCCGGTTCCAGCGTCCAGCCCGTGCTGTCCACCGTGGTTTCAGTCGGGCCGTAAACGTTATGCAACCGCACCCACGGCAGGCGATCGCGCACCTGGCGCGCCAGCGCTGCACTGAGTTCGCCGCCACCGTTGAGCACATCGGTCAGGCTGGTGCACTGCTCGACACCGTCCTGTTCGATGAACTGCTGCAGCAGCGCAGGAACGAACTTGACCACCGTCACCTGCTGCTCGCGAATGGTCTGCACCACATAGGCCGAATCGCGGTTGCCGTCCGGCCGCGCCAATACCAATCGCATCCCGGAACACAACGGCCAGAAGATCTCCCACACCGAACTGTCGAAGCTGAACGGCGCTTTTTGCAGCAGCGCACCGTGCTCGGTCGGCGGCGAAATCTGCGAACCCCAATGCACCATGTTGCAGGCGCTGCGGTGCTCGATCATCACGCCTTTCGGCAGCCCGGTAGAACCCGAGGTGTAGATCATGTAGGCGAGGTTAGAAGCACTCAGGCCCGGCACCTGCAAGTTGTCTGCCGGCTGCTGCTCCCAGCTACCGTGCTCCAGATTGATCAGCTTCACACCCGGCTCGCCCAGCAGTTGTCGCGTCGCGCCATGCACCAGCAGTGCGACAGGCGCGCTGTCCTGCAACATGTAGTTCAGGCGCTCCAGCGGATAGTCCGGGTCCAGCGGCACATAGGCGCCGCCCGCCTTGAGGATGCCGAGCAGGCCGACCAGCAGATCCAGCCCGCGCTCGACGCAGATCGCCACACGCGAGTCCGGTTGCACGCCGACTTCGCGCAGGTGATGGGCCAGGCGATTGGCGCGCTCGTTGAGTTGCGCATAGGTCAGGCTTTGTTCGCCGGTCTGTGCGGCAACGGCGTGCGGTTTGCGCCGCACCTGTGCTTCGAACAGCGTGTGCAACGGCTGGTCCAGCGCACAATCGACCTCGGTGGCGTTGAACGTGATCAGCAAGCGTTGCAACTCCTCCGGCTGCAGGATCGGCAACTGATTCAACGGCTGTTGCGGCGTTTGCTCCAGAGCCTGCAGCAAACCGTGCAACGCGGTTTGCATGTAGCCGCAAATCCGTTGCGCGCCGATCTGGACGACGGCCCTGCCGGTGAGGCGCAAGCCGTTGCCAAAATCGTCCACGCTCATGGTCAGCGGATAATTGGTGCGCTCCTCGTTGGCCAGGGTTTCGATGCCTTGCCAGGCTTGGCTGGATGGTTCCAGCAGTTCGGATTCGTCACTGTGCCGATAATTGAGCAGCGCGCTGAACAGCGGCGACGGCGAGGCGACGCCGCTGCAGCGTTGGGCCAGTGCCAGCGAAGCGTGTTCATGGCCGAGCAGCGCGGTCAGCCGCGCATGGGTGGCGCGCACCGCGTCCAGAACCCCGGCGTCGACATCGATGCGCAGCGGCAAGCTATTGATAAACACACCCAAGGCGCGGTCGGCACCCTCGCCCCCCTGCATGCGCCCCATCAGCACGGTGCCGAACACCACGCGCTGCTGGCCCGAAGTCGCCGCCAGTACCCGTGCCCACGCCAGATGAATCAGACTGGCGACGCTGACACCGGCCTGTCGCGCCTGGGTGCGCAAACGCTGATACGCGTCCGCCGGCAGCACCTGCTGCGCTTCCTCGATACCGTTACCGTCGCCCTGCACTTCCTGCAGCCCGAACGGCAGGGTCGGCTCGTCGATGTCCGCCAGTTGCGCGCGGAAAAACACCTCGTGTTCCTGCTCTGTGACGCCCAGCCGCGTCTGCGCCACGTAATTGCGATACGGCACCGGCGGCGCCAGCGCCACGACCTGCCCCGACAGACTGGCCTGCATCTCGCCGCGCATTACTTCAAGAGCGATGTGGTCCATGGCCAGGTGATGGAACAGCAGAATGCCCACCACCCGATCCAGCGCCGGATCGCGGGCATACACCAGACGCATCAGTGGCGCCTGACTGACGTCGAGGCGATAACGCCGGGCGTTGAAGCGCGCGTGCAACTGGTCGATGATCGGGCCGTTGGCCGGGTCCAGCTCGACCTCCTGCAACGGCAGAATCGCCTCGCGCCACACCACCTGCACCGGGGTGGTCAGGCCTTCCCAGAGCACCGCGGTGCGCAGAATGTCGTGGCGCGCCATGACCTGGCGCAGCGCAGCGGCGAAGGCTTCGACGCGTTCAAGACTGTCGAACGCCAGTTGCGATTGCAGCAGGTACGGATCGCCCTGAGCGGCGGTGATGTGGTGATAGAGAATGCCTTCCTGCAGCGGTGCCAGCGGATAAATGTCCTGCACGTTGGCGGCGCCGCCCGGCACAGTGGCCACGATCCGGTCGAGCGTCGGCTGATCCAGTTGCAGCAGGGGCAGCATATCCGCGGTGATGTGGGTGCAATCGGCGGCGATGCGGTTAGCCGGCACTTCGATCTCGCGACCGCTGCCGACTGAAGCCGCCAGCGCCGCCAGAGTCGGTTGACTGAACAGCACACGCACATCGCTGCTCAAATCGAGCTGACGCATGCGTTCGATCATGATCACCGCCAGCAACGAGTGTCCGCCGAGTTCGAAGAAATGGTCGTGACGCCCGACCCGCTCGACTTGCAGGACTTCGGCCCAGATCTGCGCCAAAGCGATTTCGACCTCGCCTTGCGGCGCCTCATATTCGCGGCGGATCAAATCTTCCGCCCCGGGGGCCGGCAGCGCCTTGCGATCGACCTTGCCGTTGGCGGTCAGCGGCAACGCCGCCAGACGCACATAAGCACTGGGCAACATGGCGCTGCTCAGGCGCGTTTTCAGGTGCGCGTGCAGCGCGTTGATGTCCAGCGGCGCCTGCTCGGTGAACCACGCCAGCAGTTGCCCGTCGCGCACCAGTACCACCGCTTCGCGCACCGCCGTATGGCTGGCGAGTGCGCTCTCGATCTCGCCCGGTTCGATCCTTACGCCACGGATTTTCACCTGATCGTCGTTGCGCCCCAGATACTCCAGATTGCCGTCGGCGCGCCAGCGTGCAAGGTCGCCGGTGCGGTACAGGCGCGCGCCCGGTTCAGCGCTGAACGGATCACGCAGGAAGCGCTCGGCGCTCAGGTCCGCGCGATTCAGGTAACCGCGAGCCACTCCGGCCCCGCCGACGTACAACTCGCCGCTCACGCCAATCGGCACCGGTTGCTGCTGCTCGTCGAGCAGATACACCGTGGCGTTGCTCACCGGTTTGCCGATGTGCAGCGCCTGCCCGGCGTCAATGCGCCCTGAAGTCGCCACCACGGTGGCTTCGGTCGGTCCGTAGTTGTTGATCACTTCGAACGATTGCTGACGCGGGAACTGACGCAAGCGATCGCCACCGATCAGCAGCGTGCGCAACGTCGGGTGATCGAGCTGGCGGCTGAACGCGTATTCGGCGATCGGGGTCGGCAAAAAACTCACGTCCAGCGGCTGCGCACGCCACCAGTCGAGCAGCGCATCAATGTCTTCGTTGCCATCGCTGACCGGCGCCAGGTGCAGGATCGCCCCCACACACAGCGCCGGCCAGACTTCCCAGGCCATCGCGTCGAAACCGAAGCCGGCCAGGCTCGACGTATGGCTTCCGGCACGCAGGTCGAAAACGTCAGCGTGCCAATCGACCAGATTGCAAAGCGTGCGGTGCTCGACCATCACCCCTTTGGGCAGGCCGGTAGAGCCGGAGGTGTAAATCACATACGCGAGGTTTTCCGGGGTCAGCCCCGGCACCTTCGGTGTGCCGACATGTGCGCTGGACCAGGTCGGGTGATCCAGCTCGATCACCGGCACCGACAACGCCGGCAGGTGCCCGCGCAACGCACTCTGGGTCAGCACCGCGATTGGCGAGCTGTCCTCCAGCAGATAGCTCAGGCGCTCGGCAGGATGCGCCGGGTCGAGCGGCACATAAGCGGCACCCGCCTTGAGAATGGCCAACAGCCCGACCAGTGTGTCGAGTCCGCGCCGGGCGACGATTGCCACCCGGTCATCCGGCCGCACACCGAAATCGAGCAGATGATGAGCGAGTGCGTTGGCGCGCTGATTGAGCTCGGCATAGGTCAGGCAATGCCCTTGATGAACCGCCGCCAGCGCCTGTGGTCGTTGCGCGGCCTGGGCCTCGATACGCTGATGGATGGTCGTCGCGCTCGGGTATTCCACTCGTGTCGCATTCCACTGTTGCAGCAGCGCGCTTTCTTCGGGCGTGCTCAGCGCGAAATCCGCCACAGGCAGGTTCACCGCCTCCAGCCCTTGCTCCAGAATCAGCAACCAGCGGTCGGCCAGTGCCTTGACCTCATCGGCGGCAAAAAACGCCTCGCTGTAGATCAGGTAGAGCCGCGCGTCGTCATTGGTCAGATTACTCAGCAGGTGCACCGCAAGCGGCGTGGCCTCTTCCTGGTTCGAGGCCTTGATCATCCGCCCCGACGCCTCGCCATAGCGATAATCGTGAGTGCCCTGCTCGTAGGACACCGTGACCTCGAACAACTGCGAGCGCTCCTCACGCAGCAGGCCCAGGGCACGGTTCATCTCACTCACGGAAAAACGCTGATGGCGGAAATCCTTGCGCAGTTCCTCACGGATCGTACTGATCAGTTCAGCGAAGGTGCGTTCGCGGCCGAAGCCCATGCGCACCGCACTGACCTGGGCGAACAGCCCGAGCGTGGACTTGAAGCGCGCGCCGGAGCGATTGAGGATCGGCAGCCCGACGACCCATTCGTCACGCTCGGCGGTACGGCTGAAATACACGTGCAGCGCCGCCAGCAGCACATGGAATGCCGAAGCGCCAAATTCCCGGGCAACCTGTTTCATGCGCTGGTGCAGCAGCGCCGGCAAGGGCTGCGCATGGACCTGCGTCTGCGCGGCATTGCCGGCCAGGCTCTGCTGATATCGCGGCAGCAACAGCGGCTCGGGCAATTGTCGGTATTTGTCCAGCCAGTAGGTGCGGTCCTGCGCATGACGCGGCGACGCGTGATAGCGCGCATTGTCTTCGATGAAGTCGATGTACGACGGCGCCGAAGCCGGCACAGGCCGGCCTTGCGCCAGTGCGTTATAGATTTCGTCCAGCGACTTGAACATTTCGCCGAAGCTCCAGCCATCGACGATCAAGTGATGAGCCTGAGCGGACAACCAATGGCGCTCGCCATCAAGGCGGATCAACAGAAAACGGAACAGGCAGCCGCCGTCCAGCACGAAGGGCTGATTGATGCGCGCCTGCACCAGGGCCCGCGCTGCCGACTCCGGGTCAGTGTGCGTCGACACATCGTCGATCGGCATCGGCACCGCTAATGACTGGGCAAATTGCTGCAAAGGCAAGCCATCAACACCGGCGCCCGGCAGCAGGATCGTGCGCATCGCGTCGTGCCGGGCCACCAGCGCTTCGAGGGCGGCGTGCATGAGTGCCGGATCCAGCGGGCCGCTGAGGTCCATGTACCCGCCAATGTTGTACAGCGGCGAATCACCGCGACTCAGCTGATCCAGCCAGATATCCAGCTGCGCAGCGGTCAGCGGATACGTCTGGAGCGATGCGGACGGCGTGGCCACCGCAGGAGCAGAAATAGGCGGCATAAGATCCTTCTCATGTGATTTTGCGCCTATTCAAGCATCGGCCCCGATGCCGACATGACACGTGAAACCCGGACAACCCCACCCCGTGCGCGGGCCTGTCAGTGCTTGTTGACCCTGACTGGGCGGGAACTATCTAAAAGTTCGGACAGGAAACACTGAAAAACTTGTAGGAAAAATGCCACACATCAGCGCTGCCATCGGCCCTCTCAGTTACCTCACAGCAACGTAAATGTCCCGGTTTTCAAGGCTTTTCCGTGACCAAACAGTCAGACAGCGCACGACATCTGTACCAAATGGCGTCAGAAGCCCGGCGCCAAGTTTCAGAAATGATGGCACTTTGTGTCCCTGTTTTCCCCTACAGACGTAGGACAAATCCATAGGCTTAAATCCCGCCCCAGATCAGTTTCAAGGAGGGACGATTGCGTGGGCGGCTTTTGCATAAACAGCGGACGACTCGGTGATGACTCGGAACCAGGGATGACAAGGATATGAATCTGACCGGCAGCATTCGCAACATGGAAAACCCGCATTTCTACTGGCAACTGGGGGAACTGATTGCCAGCACGGGCGACGATCTTTTCGCCAGCAATATGTTCCAGTTGGTCGACACCCTGGTGCCGGTCAATCGCGTCGACCTCAGCGAGTGGATCCTCGACGAGCGCCAGGCCAGCGTGGTCGAGATCAAGGCGCTGGGCAGCGCCGGCCTGCCCCAGACCTTCCCGCCACCGGACCCGTTGAAGAGTCCGGACGATCATCCGTTGTTGCAGAAGATGATCGAGATGAATGATTCCCTGCTGATTCAACTCAAAGCATCACTTCAACCACGACATCCGCAGCACAGCGTCCACCAGTGCAATCTGGTGTCCCGCACCTCCAACCGTCGCTGTGTCATCTCGTTCTACCGACCGCATACGCAACGGGTGTTTTCCCTGCCGGAGCTGTCGTTTCTCAAAAGTCTGTCCGACACCCTGCTGCCGCTGATTGAACGGCACGCGCACCTCAGTCGGCAAATCATCGCCAAACAGCCGCGCCCACCGTTGGCCGATCTGGAGCAGGCGCCGTTACAACAAATGCTGGATGAGCGCCTGGCGCTGGGCGGCATCGTGCTGTCAGCGCGAGAAAAAGAAGTCTGCCTGGGCCTGCTGACCGGCGGCACCGTGCCGCAACTGGCCGAGAAGCTGCGGGTCAAGAGCAGTTCGATCGAGACCTATCTCAAACGGGCGACCGCCAAACTCGGGGTCAGCGGACGGCACGGGCTGGCGCGCTGGATGGCCGGCGCGTAACCGCGAGGTCATGGTTCAGCGGTGTTCGATAGTGGTGTGGGGACTCAGTCCCCGGCACGTTTTTTTTCTGCATGAGAGCGTTCGATGTTGCGCATTTCCCTGCTGTCCCTCGCCGTCCTGCTGGCCGGTTGTTCGTTGATTCCCGAGTACCAGCGCCCTGCCTCACCGAGCGCTGCGCAGTATCCGCAAGGCACCGTTTACCCGGCACCGACACAGACTGCACCGCGCACTGAGGACTGGCGCACACTGTTCAACGACCCGGCGCTGCAACAGTTGATTGAAAGCGCGCTGGTCAACAATCGCGATCTGCGGGTGGCGGCGCTGAACGTCGAAGCGTTCCAGGCGCAGTACCGGATTCAGCGTGCCGATTTGCTGCCGGCGGTGTCGGCCACTGCCAGCGAATCGCGCCAGCGCATGCCGCCTAGCGTGACCCGCGGCAAAGCGCTGATCAATTCCACTTACGCGGTGAATCTGGGCGTCAGTGCCTATGAACTGGATTTTTTCGGCCGGGTGCGCAGCCTCAGTGAGCAGGCGTTGCAAACCTGGCTGGCGACCGAGCAGGCGCGGCGCAGTGCCGAGCTGAGTCTGGTGGCCAACGTCGCCAACGCCTACCTGACCTGGCGCGCCGATCAGGAGCTGCTCGAGCTGAGCCGCCAGACCCTGGCCGCCGATGAGCAAAGCCTGCGCCTGACCACGCGCAACCGTGACGCTGGCAAGTCCTCGGCGCTGGAACAGGCGCAGGCGCAAACCAGCGTCGACAGTTCGCGGGCCAATCTGGCGCGTTATAAACGCCAGGTGGCGCAGGATCTGAACAGCCTGACACTGCTGGTCGGTGCTCAGGTCCCCGAGAAACTGCCGGCGCGGCCACTGTCCAGCGATCTGGTGCAACAACTGCCGGCCGGGTTGCCGTCGGATCTGCTGCAGCGACGCCCGGACATTCTTCAGGCCGAGTACAAACTGAAGGCGGCCAACGCCAATATCGGCGCGGCGCGGGCGGCGTTTTTCCCCAGCGTCAGCCTGACCGCCAGCGCCGGCACTTCCAGCCGCGACCTCTCCGGACTGTTCAGCGGCGGATCGGGGGGCTGGACTTTCCAACCACAAATCAACCTGCCGATTTTCAATGCAGGCAGCCTGCGCGCGAGTCTGGATTACTCGAAGTTGCAGAAAGACGTGGCGGTTGCCGAATACGAGAAATCGATTCAAACCGCGTTTCAGGAAGTCGCTGACGGCCTGGCGGCGCGCAGCACCTATCAGCAGCAATTGCAGGCGCAGCGCGATCTGGTGCAGGCCACTCAGGACTACTACAACCTGGCACAGCACCGTTATCAGAATGGCGTCGACAGCAGTCTGGTGTTTCTCGATGCGCAACGTTCACTGTTCAGTTCGCAACAGGGTCTGATCACTGACCGGCTGGCGCAACTGGTGGCCGAGGTCAATCTGTACACCGCGCTGGGCGGCGGCTGGCGGGCCGATGAGGCGAGTGTTCAGTAGTCACTCGTCACTTTTTCTTACACCTTTTGTCGCCCGATCCTGCGCCGCGCGGCGATCCGTGGCCGGGGTCTGCCTTCAGTTTGGTATCATGCGCCGCTTTTACGGTTAACCCCCCGCCAGTCCTGCCGACTGACGGGCTGCAAAAGGCGGTATTAGATGACGGCTTTGTTGACTCGCCGCAAGGTGCTTGCGGGAATGGGCGTGCTGGGCCTGGGCCTGCTCGCCGGCTGCGACACCCGTGGCCAACTGTCGTACAAGTACGGCAAGGACCTGAGTGACAAGATCCTCGGACGCACCTTCAGGCTGAAGAACACCGACGGCGAAACCATGACGCTGTCGAGCTTTCGCGGGATGATGCCGATGATCTTCTTCGGCTTCACCCAATGCCCGGCGGTGTGCCCGACCACCCTCGCCCGCGCCGCGCAAATCAAGAAACTGATGGGCAAGGACGGCGACCGTCTGCAAGTGATCTTCATCACCCTTGACCCGGAACGCGACACGCCGCAGATCCTCGACGCCTACGTCAAAGCCTTCGACCCGAGCTTCGTCGCACTGTACGGCACGCTGGAAGAAACCCAGGCCACCGCCAAGGAATTCGACGTGTTCTTCGAGAAAGTGCCGGCGGGCGACACCTACACCATCTCCCACACGTCCACCAGTTACGTCTACGACTCGCGCGGCCAGCTGCGCATGGGTCTGTCTGTATCGCTTTCGGCACAAGAGTGCACGGAAGATTTGCTCACTGTTATGGAGGTCTGCTGATGCACCCCGTTTTGAACAACATCAAACGCGCCGTTTTCGCTGTGTCCCTGCTGGGCCTGGCTTTTCAGGCTAGCGCTCAGACCAAGGTCGACGACGCCTGGGTGCGTGCGACCGTGCCGACCCAATCGGCCAGCGGCGCGTTCATGACCGTCACCGCGGACAGCGACAGCAAACTGCTGAGCGTTGCCTCGCCGGTGGCCAAAGATGTGCAGATCCACGAAATGTCGATGAAGAACGACGTGATGAGCATGGGCCCGGTCAAATCGGTCGACCTGCCGGCCGGCAAAGCGGTCACCTTCGACCCGAACGGCTACCACGTAATGCTGATGGGCCTGACCGGCCAGCTCAAGGAAGGCGAAAGCGTGCCGCTGACCCTGACCGTGGAAAACGCCAAGGGCGAGAAAGAAACCGTCGAAGTCAAAGCTGAAGTCCGTGCGCTGACGCATATGGAAGGTCACGATCACAGCAAGATGCATTGATCTGACTTGGCGGCAATAAAAAGGGGCGGCCTGATCGATGATCAGGTCGCCCCTTTTTTTGCGCGTTACGCGTCTCGCGCAATCGCCAGCGAATCACTGTCCTGCTTGTTCAAATCCAACGGTGCAGTCATTCGAGGATTTCGCGCCAGCAACCGCTTGATCCTGCCCCGCGATGCTTGACGCAGATAGCGCTTGCTCAACTTTTCCAGGTGCAGGTCCAGACCACTGACCAGAAGCATTTTGCGTTTGGCGCTCTCGGCCTTCAGCAGGTAGTAGACGACCAATCCCGCCGGCGCGCCCCACCAGTTGAAGAACGCCCCCGCCACTGCCGAGGTCGCCAGGCAGGCAACATACGGGAGGCTGACCGGGATGCGATGAATGAATTCTTCGTGAAGCATTTTCCCCTCCGACAGCGGCGTGAGCCGACCCTCGCAGTGGTTGAACACACAGACCGCGCTCTTGCGTTCGCCACCCGGCAGGCAACCGTAGAGCACCGAGATCTCTTCGCCCCGCTTGACCGGCAGATGCTTGTTGAACAGATCCAGCGGCAGATCACCCTGTGCAGTCCTGACCCAATACCGATCCTGATACTCGCCGGCAGGCATCAAAAACCGTTCATGGCGAACCATCGTTCCTCTGAAATCACCGAACTCGATGACGACCTTTCCACTTGTGAACGCTTGCATGGCTATTCCTGACATGTCGTCTTCAACGCTTTCGAGCCAATGCGTCACGCACACTTTCTCGGGACATCCCCGAGCTGGACCGCGGCACGGCTTGATCCACTGGCGCCTGTGCCAGCGATTTCTTGCGCTTTGCCACCTGACGCCAGTGATAGCCGAAGTACCCGGCGGCAATGAAGAACCCCGGCCAGCCTGCAACCGAGCCGACAACGATCCACAGCCCGAGGGTGATCAGCACGGATTTCCAGGTGAACAGCTTCAGGCTGTCATCGACGGGCACCGTTTCAACCGGCGTCTGCTGCGCCAGCGGCATCTGCTGCACCCCATCCAGATCAAAGCGCAATGAGAAGTCCGCACCCGGTACCTGGACATTTATTTGATTGCCTTCAGCGGTATGCACCCGAACTTCGCCATTGACGACCGACACCGAACTGAAACTGATCTGGGTTTCGTGATGAATCTCGCCGTTGACCAAGGTCACGACCGTTCGTTGTTCGCCTTGAGGGGTGTCGCGCATGTCGATTCCTTGAGCATTCCACGTCGGACGACGTGCAGAGGGAAAGTCCGTTGGGCTCGAATGCTACTTAGTGGCCATTAGGCTGTCCAGAAACAACCCGGTCGAGGTTTATGGAAAGCTTGCTTTACATAAGGAAAAATTTTAGCAAGTATGTAAAGGGTCTTTTACATAGGAAGTTGAAGAATGAACCGTTACTACCTTGAAATGGGCGCGGCGTTGATCCTCTATATGCTGGTGTTGACGACCTCAGTGATCGCTACGCAATACCTGACGGATGCCAACATGATTCTGCGTTCAGCCGTCGCGCTGACACCGATTATCCCGGCAGGATTGATGTGCTGGAGCATCGTACGCAACATGCGGCGCATGGACGAAATGCATCTGCGTATACAGTTTGAAGCGCTGGGATTTGCCTTCGCCGCCTCGGCGCTGCTGACCTTCAGTTACGGTTTTCTGGAAAACGTCGGCGCCCCACACATACCGTGGACTTGCGTGTGGCCCGTGATGGGCGCCATGTGGATTCTCGGCCTGCAAATCGCGCGACGTCGCTACCAATGAAAAATCGCCTCAAGGCACTCCGCGCCGAGCGCAACTGGTCGCAGGTCGATCTGGCTGAACGCCTCAAGGTGTCGCGCCAGACGATCAACGCAATCGAAAACGAGCGTTATGACCCTAGCCTGCCACTGGCGTTTCAGATTGCCCGGGCGTTCGAGTTACCGATTGAAAGCATCTTCGACGACGGTTTGGACTGATCGCCGAATTGGCTGACGGTGGGCGATGCCTCAGAGTTGTCAGCTGCCGGCATCGCCATGCGCTTCTTCGATTCCAGCTGCCGTCGTGGTGTGGCTTTCATACAGTGCGGGCGACTTCCTTAAACAGCCTGAAACAATAAATCTGCCGTCGACAGCAGCGCGCCCATTCGCCGCTATCGGGCTGACACGAACGCCGGTCATGGCTTCAGGCCCTTTACCGCGCTTGCGAGAGCAGATCAGCCGTGTGTTTAAAAGGGCGATCAGACAGCCCACCCTTGGTATCATCGCGCACACTTTTATGACGGTTTGATGGCTGGAAGGTCTTTTTTGTGAGCGTTCTTTTGCGTTGGTTGCGGCAGCCGCATGCCCGCCTGTTTTCCTTGATTCTGCTGGTGCTGATCGTGCCGGTGTGCCTGCGCGCGGCGCTGGGCTGGTCGTCGCCCCTGGGCTATTTGTCCGACCTGGCCATTGGCAGTTTGTTGGTGGTGTTGCTGCATCGTCGCGCGTGGTGGCTGGCGTTGCCGTTGCTGCTGTTCTGGGGGTTGCTGGCGGTGGCGACAGCCGAGTTGGTCAGTGCTGTCGGCCGGCTGCCGAATCCTACCGACCTGCATTACCTGATTGACCCGCAGTTCGTGGAAAACTCCACCGGTGGCGGTTTCGCCCATCCGGCGCTGGGGGTTGCCCTGCTGCTGGCGCTGCTGCTCTGGTTGCTGACGCGTTTCGTCAATCGCGCGCAACCCGCTGCTGCCCTGCCCCGCGCCGTGTGGGCCGCACCGGCGCTGCTGTTCGCCGCGCATTGGGCCGTGCAAAACCAGTGGCCGAGCGAAGAAGATCCATGGCGCATGTACAACCTGCCGCATCAATTGCTCGCCTCGCAAGTGGCCGATCTGCAGTTGCAGGCCGAGGAATGGCTGGACGGTGACGTCGAACCCGCCGTGCCGCAGATGGCCGGGCTGACGGATCTGGATCTCAACGGCCACAAGCTGCTGGCCGCGCCGGGTCAGGCGCGCAACGTGCTGATCATCACTCTGGAAGGCATTCCCGGCGCTTACATCCGCGCCAATCGCGAGGCCATCGGCAGCCACTATCAGGAAGACCTGATGCCCAACCTCAGCCGCTGGGCCGAGCGTGGCATGAACACCCCGGATTACGTGCTGCATACGCACCAGACCATTCGCGGCCTGTACGCCATGCTTTGTGGCGATTACGACAAGCTCAACAACGGCACGCCCAAAGGCGTTGAAATGCTCACCCAGCAGGAGCGCAATCAGGCCTGCCTGCCGGCGCAACTGCGGCAGAACGGCTTCAGCACTCACTATCTGCAAGGCGCCGGTCTGCGTTTCATGGCCAAAGACAAGATCATGCCGCACATCGGTTTCGATGCGACCCATGGTCTGGAATGGTTCACCAACGCCAACTATCTGGAATTCCCGTGGGGCAAGGATGACAAGGCGTTCTTCGAAGGCGCGCTGGATTACGTTGGTCAATTGAAGAAGCAGAAAAAACCTTGGATGCTCACTCTGCTGACCGTCGGCACCCACCAGCCCTACTCCGCACCGGAAGAATATCTGGCGCGCTACGAGACGCCGAAGCAGGCTGCCGTCGGTTACCTCGACGATGCTCTGGAGCAGTTCCTAAGCGGTCTCGAACGCCAGGGCGTGCTCAAGGACACGCTGGTGGTGATCACCTCGGACGAATCCCACGGCATTGACGGCGTGCGTCTGGCGTCGTCTTGGGGCTTCAACCTGACCCTGGCGCCGGAACACGAGCAACTGCCGCGACTGAATGCCGGGGTGTACGGTCATGTCGATCTGAGCGCGTCGATCCTCGACTATTTCGATCTGCCGGTGCCGTCGGCGCTGAGCGGCCGTTCGCTGTTTCGCGATTACGACAGCGGGCGCGAGATCATGTCCTACACCAACGGCAAACTGCGCTACCACAACGGCCAGGGAATCTTTTCCGAGTGCGACATGCCGCGCCGTTGTCGCTATTACGAAAGCGCCGGTTTCATTGCCGAGCGCGCCACCTTCAAGGGCACCGAAAGCAGCCAGCAGGCCCGACAGATAGCCGCGCGGGCCATGGCGCTGGACCTGTCGCTGCTGCGCACCCCGCTCAATCAGCGTTACCAGTTCGGCAGCAACAACGTGATCCCGCTGCAGGCGCAGATCAACGATGACTGGGCCGACAACCTGATCGGTGCGCAATACCTGGAAATGCCCAAGGGCTCGCACACCCGCGTGCGCCTGACCGTGCGCTCGGTGGATCCGCAGCAGGCGGCGTACATTCAGCTCAAGGCCAAGGAGTTCGAACAGGACGTGCAACTGGGGCTGCCGACCGAGATGGTTGCCACGGCCGATCAGCCGCTGGAGATGGATTTCAGCTTCGACAACCCGCAACCGCGCAAGGCCTTTTCGTTCCACTTGCTGGGCTATGGACTGGGCGCGGTGGAGGTCACGGATTTCAGCGTGATCACCGAGTTGCCGGGGCAGGAAGATCCGCTGGATGCGCTGCCGGATGATGACACTGCGCAATCGAGTTGAAATCAGGAAAGGGACGGACTGGTTGGATCCGTCCCTTTACGTTTACTCACGAAGCTTAATGTCAAATTTACCTGTTATTTTCCCTACTTGAGGCAAATCAAAATCGATTTCACCTTTAACACCGTATTTATATTCGCCTCTTTGCAAGAACGTCACAGTTGCTTCCCCTTGTTGAATCTCGTGAAAAACGCCGTCCTTACTAACGCTCCAAACCAGACCACCCTTGTACCACCTCACCTTGTGCGGGCCTTCTTTTATAGCCCATGGAACACAGAAGGCTACGGAGTTTTTGTTTTCATCATCAGACCCAATAATGAAATATTCTTCCCCTGCCTTATGAAAAAGCACGTTCTTATCCGCGAACATGAACTCTTCTCCATCAACGCTAGCCCTAAACGTGCCTTCATATTGATGGTGATTTTTATTAATCAGGTTGAAAATTTGCTCTTCTGATTTATTTAAATTTTGCATGTCGATGCTCCGAGTCGTTTGAAGGCGGTTGCCTGCGCCTGCAAAGCTATGCCTCAAACAACCCGGCTGCTACTGTCATAACTGACAGGTTATTAGCTGAATTCGAAATAAAAAGTCTGAAAATCAAAAGAATTAACTGCAGTATCAAACCGGTTTCCGACAATGTATGAGCCGTTAATGGACTGGGTGCGGTCAAGGTCACGGATTTCAGTGTGATTACCGAGTTGCCGGGGCAGGAAAATCCGCTGGATGCGCTGCCGGATGATGACACTGCGCAATCGAGCTGATGCCCCCCGTGTAGGAGCTGCCGCAGGCTGCGATCTTTTGATTTTGTTTTTTCAAGATCAAGATCAATAGATCGCAGCCTGCGGCAGCTCCTACAGGGGGAAGTGTTAACAGGTCAACTAATCAGAACGTCGTACGCAACCCCACCTGAATGCTGCGCCCTTCTGCCGGTGCAATATCGCGCAGGATCGAACTGGCGTAACGCACGGTCTGGTTGGTCAGGTTCTCGGCGTTGACAAAGGCCAGCCATTTGCTCTGGCCGACATCGAAGTGATACCCCACATTCGCCCCCAGCGTGGTGTAGCCATCGGTGCTGCTTTCGTTGGCCGGTACGCGATGCTGCGAGCTGGCGTGTTCGACATCGATCCGCGCCTGCCAGCGATCCAGTTCCCACAGCAAACCGCTGTTCAAGCGCAACGGCGCAATGCGCGGCAGATCCTGGCCATTGTCGAGATTCTTGGCGCGGGTGTAATCGCCCGACAGCTCCAGCGCGAATTTGCCGTAGGCATTTTCGCCAAGCGTCCAGCGATCCTGCGCCTCGATGCCGCTGAAACGTGCACGCACGCCCGAGTAGGTGTATTCGGGAATCCCGCCGGCGTCCTCTTCGCCTTCGTCATTCAGTGTGCGGCCAGTGCCGAGCAAGCCGATGTAGTTGGAGAAGTGGCTGTAGAACACGCCGACACTGCCCTTGTGCGTGCCGTTGTCAAAGCGTAATGCGAGGTCGCTGGACACGGCTTTTTCTTTCGACAGCCCGGCATCGCCGACTTCATAGGTGCCGGTCGCGACATGGGCGCCGTTGGCGTACAGCTCATAGAAGGTCGGTGCACGCTCGGTGTAGCCGAGTGTCGCGGCGACCGACCAGATCGGCGTCAGCGTGTAGACCGCGCCGGACGACAGGCTGCCGGCGGTGAAACGGCTGGAGCGGTCGGCATTGGCGAAGCGCTCGTTGCCTTTGGCGTCCGGGTCGACCGTGGTGTGCTCCAGTCGCCCGCCGAGGGTGAACAGCAGGCGCTCGGTGGCTTGCAACTCTTCCAGAATGAACAGTGCGCCGGCGTCGGTATTGGTGTGCGGCACAAAGGCTTCTTCGCCCAGCGCCGAGAATTCGTTGCGGCTGACCTGGGCGCCGATCACCCCGTTAAACGGTCCCAGCGGCTGATGCCGGGCCTCGACCCGTGCTTCGTAACCCTTGTTTTTGAACGTGGTACCAACCTCGCCGCCCTCGATTTCCCGGTGCTGGTAATCGGTGTAGCCGGCGTCGAGCTTGATCGAGCTGAACGGCCCGTCGAGATTGCGCATTTCCGAGGCGAATGCGTAATGCTCCTGCTGCATGCGGATGCGCACGTCGTCTTCGGCGGGCGAGCCGTAGTTCGAATCGTAATTGCTGTAGGACAGACCGGCGTAGCCGTCATCCCAAGTGTAGGAACCGCCGACGGCGCCGCCATCCTGACGGCCGTCGCTGTTGGCCAGCCGATGCTTGCGCGAATCGCCGTCGTCGTTGGCGCGTGCCGCGCCGGTCTTGGCGTAGCCGGGAATCTTCAGGTCATTGAACTCACGGGCGCTGGCGTCCAGGTGCAAGGCGAACTGACCGTTGCCGGCCTCCAGTTTCCCGGCGCTGCTGCGGGTGGTGTCGGCGCCACCATAACGCAACTCGCCGGCCCCGTGGATGCCGTCGATGGCTTCGGTGGGGATGCGGTTATCGAAGGTGTTGACCACCCCGCCAATCGCACTGCCGCCATAAAGCAACGCTGCCGGGCCACGGACGATTTCAATGCGCTCGAGGTTGACCGGGTCCAGTGGCACCGCGTGGTCGTACGACAGCGACGAGGCGTCCAGCGCGCCGACACCGTTACGCAAGATGCGAATGCGATCACCGTCCTGACCGCGAATGATCGGCCGACTCGCGCCGGGGCCGAAGTACGACGAGGACACGCCGGGCTGCTTGGTCAGGGTCTCGCCGAGGCTGCCTTTCTGTTGAAACGTAAGGTCGTCGCCGCTGAGGACGGTCGAGGGCGATGCCAGAGTCTGGCTGCCCAAAGGGTTGCCGGTGATGACTTGCGGTTGCAACTCGAGCGGCTCGACGGCGAACACCGGTGAGGCGATCAGCAGCGCGGCAGCCAGCGGAGTCAGGCGTCGTTGAAGGGGTTGGGAACGGGCAGGCATTTCAAAACTTCCGTGAGCAGAAAAGTGAGGATCGTTGCCGGCGTGTTGCAAACAATACCGGCAGAAACAGAATGAAATCTTTTTTATGTTATACAATAACATTTCTTTCTGTCATCACGATTCTTCCAATTCGTTTTGCAGCAAGCGCTCAAGCACGCGGATTTCAGGCCTGATTCAGGGAATCAGGCCGCCTGTGCAATAGCTCAAAGACGCTGAAAGACTGCGCCTATCAGCCTCCAATAGTCGGCCTATTAGCTGGTTGCCCGAGTCGGGTCTAGCCTTACTACTCCGAAGTCGGCACGAGCCGGCCGTACAAGACCTGATAAGGACTCGAACATGGCAAACGAATCGAAATGCCCGTTCAACCACGCCGCCGGTGGTGGTACGACGAACCGTGACTGGTGGCCGAATCAACTGAACCTGAAGATCCTCAGCCAGCACTCGCCCAAGTCCGATCCGCTGGGCAAGGACTTCGACTACGCCAAAGCCTTCCAGAGCCTGGACTTCCAGGCCCTGAAACAAGACCTGCGCGCGCTGATGACCGACTCCCAGGACTGGTGGCCCGCCGACTTCGGCCACTATGGCCCGCTGTTCATCCGCATGGCCTGGCACAGCGCCGGCACCTATCGCACCGCCGATGGCCGCGGAGGCGCCGGCTCCGGGCAACAGCGTTTCGCCCCGCTCAACAGCTGGCCGGACAACGTCAGCCTCGACAAAGCCCGCCGACTGCTATGGCCGATCAAACAGAAATACGGTCGCAATATTTCCTGGGCTGACCTGATCGTACTCACCGGCAACGTCGCGCTGGAATCCATGGGCTTCAAGACTTTCGGCTTCTCCGGCGGACGTCCCGATGTGTGGGAACCGGACGAGGACGTTTATTGGGGTTCGGAACACGAATGGCTCGGTGGCGACAGCCGCTACGGCAAGGACAAATCCGCCATGCAGGAACCCGGTGACGGCACGCTGGTGGCCGAACCGGACCTGCACGGCAAAGAGGAAAGCCGCACCGATCAGGGCGAACGCAATCTTGAGAACCCGCTCGCCGCGGTGCAGATGGGCCTGATTTACGTGAACCCGGAAGGCCCCGAGGGCAACCCGGATCCGGTGGCTTCAGGTCGCGATATCCGCGAAACCTTTGGCCGCATGGCCATGAACGACGAAGAAACCGTAGCGCTGATCGCTGGCGGTCACGCTTTCGGCAAGACCCACGGTGCCGGCCCTGCCGACAATGTCGGGCCTGAGCCGGAAGCGGCCGGCCTGGAAGAACAAGGTCTTGGCTGGCGCAACGCATTCGGTACCGGCAAAGGCGCCGACACCATCACCAGCGGCCTGGAAGTGACCTGGACCACCACCCCGACCCAGTGGAGCAACAACTACCTGGAAAACCTGTTCGGTTTCGAGTGGGAACTGTTCAAAAGCCCGGCCGGTGCGCACCAATGGAAACCGAAAAACGGCGCCGGGGCCAGCACCGTTCCCCATGCGCACGATCCGAGCAAAAAGCTCTCGCCGACCATGCTCACCTCCGACCTGGCGCTGCGCTTCGACCCGATCTACGAGCCGATCGCCCGACGTTTCCTGGCCAACCCGGATCAACTGGCGGACGCCTTCGCCCGCGCCTGGTACAAGCTGATCCACCGTGACATGGGTCCGCTGTCGCGCTACCTCGGCCCGGAACTGCCCAACGAAGAACTGCTGTGGCAAGACCCGATTCCTGAAGCCACTCACCCGCTGATCGACAGCAACGATGCGGCGGCGCTGAAAAGCAAAGTGCTAGCGTCGGGGCTTTCCGTCTCGGAACTGGTTTCGACGGCGTGGGCCGCCGCATCGACCTTCCGTGGTTCCGATAAACGTGGCGGAGCCAACGGCGGCCGTCTGCGTCTGGCCCCGCAGAAATTCTGGCAGGCCAACCAGCCGGAGCAACTGGACAAGGTGCTGAAGACCCTTGAGGGCATTCAGAACGAGTTCAACGCCGGCTCATCCGGCAAGAAAGTTTCACTGGCGGACCTGATCGTGCTGGCGGGTAACGCCGGGGTCGAACAAGCGGCGAAAAACGCCGGACACTCGGTTTCTGTGCCGTTCAATCCAGGCCGCACCGATGCGACTCAGGAGCAAACCGACGTCGAGTCGTTTGGTTTCCTCGAACCGATTGCCGATGGTTTCCGTAACTACAGCAAGGGTAAATACACCGTTTCCGCCGAAGCGCTGCTGATCGACAAGGCGCAACTGCTGACCCTCTCCGCGCCGGAAATGACCGTTCTGGTCGGTGGTCTGCGCGTACTCGGGGCCAACGTCGGGCAGAGCCGGCATGGTGTGTTCACCTCGCGCACTGAAACGCTGAGCAACGACTTCTTCACCAACCTGCTGGACATGGGCGTGGAGTGGAAGCCGACCTCACCGGCAGCGGACGAGTTCGAAGGACGCGACCGTAAAACCGGCAGCGTGAAGTGGACGGCGACGCGGGTTGATCTGGTGTTTGGTTCCAACGCGATCCTGCGTGCGCTGGCCGAGGTGTATGCGAGTTCTGACGCGAAGGAACAGTTCGTCAAAGACTTCGTGGCGGCGTGGGCCAAGGTGATGGATCTGGATCGATTTGATCTGAAATAACGCAATAACCCTGTAGGAGCTGCGGCACGCTGCGATCTTTTGATCCTGATTCAAACAACCAGAATCAAAAGATCGCAGCCTCGTTGCACTCGACAGCTCCTACAGGGGTTTGTGTACGACGCAAATAACTGTGGGAGCGGGCTTGCTCGCGAATGCGGTGTACCAGTCGACATCTCCGTGTCTGACACACCGCTTTCGCGAGCAAGCCCGCTCCCACATGTCGTTACGTGTTACGCCAGGCTTTTGCTCACCACTTCGTACACATCGCTCGACAACTGCCCCGAAGCCAGAATCCGCTCCAGCTCAGCCTTCATCAACGCCTGACGGGCGCTGTCGTATTTACGCCAGCGGGTCAGTGGCGCCAGTTGGCGCGAGGCGATCTGCGGGTTGAAGCCGTTCAGTTCGATCACCAGATCCGCGAGGAAGCGGTAGCCAGAACCGTCGGCGGCGTGGAAGTTGATCAGGTTCTGCCCGGCAAACGCACCGACCAGCGCACGCACCTTGTTCGGGTTCTTGATGTTGAACGCCGGGTGCTGCATCAAGGCTTTCACGCGTTCCAGACCGCCCGGCAGCGTGCTGCCGGCCTGCACGCTGAACCACTGATCCATGACCAGCGGGTTGTCCTTGAAGTGCTCGGCGAAAGTCGCCAGTGCTTTGGCCTTTTGTTCTTCGAACGGCGAGTTGACCAGCACCGCCAGCGCGGTCAGGCGCTCGGTCATGTTGTCGCTGTTTTCGAACTGTTCTTGCGTAGCGGCCAGCACTTCCGGCTTGCCGCTGAGCATCAGGTACGACAGCGCAATGTTCTGCAGCGCGCGACGGGCAAAGTGCTCGGCCTCGGCCACATACGGTGTTTGCTTCGACAGATCACGGTTGGCCTGGTAACGCAGCCACAGCGCTTCGAACAGGTTGTCCGCCAGTTGCTTGCGGGCAAACTCGCGGGCGGAGTGGATCGCCTCGACATCCGCCACTTCGCTGATTTCGGTCAGATAGGCTTCGCTCGGCAGCGAGAGCATTTCGGCGACCATGGCCTGATCCAGCGACTCGTCGGACAGCACGGTTTTCAGCGCCGAGATCAGACGCGGATCGAGCACCAGGCGCTCGCCCTTCTGCTGCTGGGCGATCAGTTCCTGCAGCACCTGCACCGACAGCTGCTGACCGGCATCCCAGCGATTGAAGCCGTCACTGTCGTGCTGCATCAGGAACATCAACTGGTCGCGGTTGTACGGGAAGCTCAGTTTCACCGGTGCGGAGAAACCACGCAGCAACGATGGCAGCGGGTGTTCAGCGATGTCGACGAAGGTGAAGGTCTGCTCAGCCTCGGTCACCGAGATCACGCGGCTGGTGCCCTGGGCCGATGCTTCACCGGCCAGACGCAGGGCAATCTCGTTGCCTTTGCTGTCGAGCAGACCGAGTTCGACCGGGATCACGAACGGCAGTTTTTCCACCTTGTCCGGGGTTTCCGGGCAGCTCTGGCGGAAGGTCAGGCTGTAGGTGTTCGCCGCCGCGTCGTAGGATTCGCTGACCGCCAGACGCGGTGTGCCGGCCTGGCTGTACCAGCGCTTGAACTGGGTCAGGTCGACACCGTTGGCGTCTTCCATGGCCTTGACGAAATCGTCGCAGGTCACGGCCTGGCCGTCGTGGCGTTCGAAGTACAGGTCACTGCCTTTGCGGAAGCCTTCCGCGCCGAGCAGGGTGTGGATCATGCCGACCACTTCCGAGCCCTTTTCGTACACGGTCAGAGTGTAGAAGTTGGAAATCTCGATGAAGCTGTCCGGACGCACCGCATGAGCCATCGGACCTGCATCTTCGGCGAACTGGTGGGTACGCAGGTACGCCACGTCCTGAATGCGCTTGACCGTGGTCGAGTTCATGTCCGAGGAGAAACCGGCGTCGCGGAACACGGTGAAGCCTTCCTTTAGCGACAGCTGGAACCAGTCGCGGCAGGTCACGCGGTTGCCCGACCAGTTGTGGAAGTATTCGTGGGCGACGATCGCCTCGACCCGCTGGTGCGCAGCGTCGGTGGCGGTTTCGGCGCGAGCCAGCACGGCGCTGGAGTTGAAAATGTTGAGACCCTTGTTCTCCATCGCGCCCATGTTGAAATCGTTGACCGCGACGATCATGAAGATGTCCAGATCGTACTCGCGACCGTAGACCTCTTCGTCCCAGCGCATCGACTTCTTCAGGCTGTTCATCGCGTGCTGGCACTTGTCGATGTTTTCCGGCTCGACGTAGATGCGCAGCGCGACATTGCGCTGGGTCATGGTGGTGAAGGTGTCTTCGACGCACCACAAATCACCAGCCACCAGCGCGAACAGGTACGCCGGCTTCATGAACGGGTCTTCCCAGGTCGCCCAGTGCCGGCCATCTTCGCCAGGGCCCGAGGCAATCGGGTTGCCGTTGGACAGCAGCACCGGATAGCTGTGCTGTTCGGCGACCACCGTGGTGGTGAACTTGCTCATCACGTCCGGGCGGTCGAGGTAATAGGTGATCTTGCGGAAGCCTTCGGCCTCGCACTGGGTGCAGAACATCGTGCCGGACTTGTACAGGCCTTCCAGCGCGGTGTTGGTTTCCGGGTGGATCCTGACGCTGGTGTCGACCGTGAAGCTGGCGCTGGCCGGTTGCAGGGTCAGGGTGTTTTCGGTCAGCTGATAATCGCCGGCGCTCAGTTCCTGGTCGGCCAGGGTCACCGACAGCAGCTCCAGTTGCTGGCCGTCGAGCACCAGCGGCGGCAGGCCCGGGCCACGCTCCGGGTTGCGGCGCATCACCAGTTGCGCGTGGACCAGGCTGTGGTCCTCGAACAGCTCGAAGGTCAGGTGCGTCTCGTCGATCAGGTACTCGGGTGCCTGATAGTCCTTCAGGTAAATCATCTTCGGTTGTTCGGTGCGCATGCTGGAATCCTTATTGATGCACGGCGAGCTGATAGGCCGTGTATTTGCGAATGTTGATCACGCCGGTGTCAAAAATCAGGTACTGACCCTTGATCCCCAGCAGCGTGCCTTCGGCAATCGGGTTCTTGTCCAGGTTGAAGCTGACGATTTTGGCCGGGTATTGCTCGACCGGATAGCGGATTTCGAGAGGTTCTACATCGGTAATCTTCTGAATAGCTTGTAGGCCGAATCGCTGCTGCAAGCCGTCCAGGCCTTCGGCACAGCTGTCGAACAGCTGGTCGCGCACCTGGGCCAGATCCACCGCCGCCGCATCGCCCTTGAGCAAGGCCCGCCAGTTGGTCTTGTCGGCCACCTGACTGCGGAACAGGTCTTCGACGAAACCCGACTGTTGCCGCGTCGACACACGCATGATCGGCAGCGCCTGACTCGCGCCCTGATCGAGCCAGCGGATCGGCAGCTGCGTGGCGCGAGTGATGCCGACCTTGATCCCCGACGAGTTGGCCAGATACACCACGTGATCGGTCATGCAGAACTGCTGGCCCCACACCGGGTCGCGGCAGGTGCCGGCCTCGAAGTGGCAGCGCTCCGGGCTCATGATGCAGATGTCGCACTGCGCCAGTTTGGTCATGCACGGGTAGCAGTAACCCTGGCTGAAACTGGTTTTGGTCTTGCGCCCGCAATGGGTGCAGTGGATCGCCCCCAGGTACTCCAGACGCACCGTGGTGCCGATCATGGGATTGACCGGCACCTCGACGTCATCCAGACGAAACGCGTATTGCACATTCGGCCCGTCCAGGCGCGCCGACATTTTGCTGATTGCACCGCGGCCAATCTCGATCAATGGATGGCATCCGACTTGAACAGGATATTCGGCACTTCGATCGACTTCGACGCACATTCCTGCGGGCCCATGTAACCGGTGCGCTGGTCTTCAGGCAGGTTCTGGATTTCCCAGGCGATCATCGCCTGCAACGACAGCTCGCGCTGTTCGGCGGTGAGTTTGCCACCGTCGGACCACTTGCCGATTTCCACGGCCAGTTTCAGGCTCTCGTAGATGTCCGGGGTGATGTTCTTGATCATGTCGTTAAAAGAGGACATCTGGGTCTCCGTGCTCTTTATTCACTGAAAATTTTAGGCGGCCAGTTTACGGCGGTTATACAAACCGCCCAACAAACCGGTGAGGCATCCGATGAGTAACCCGCTGACGTGCGCGGCGTTGGCGATCTGGCCGAAACCGATCATCGAGACCAGCCCGGACATGCAAATCACCAGCCACACCAGCATCATCACCAGCACGCCACGCGGCAGGCGATACGCCGGGTTCGGCGCCAGCAACTGGAAAATCCAGCAGTGGCCGAGCAATCCGTAGAGCACGCCGGACAGGCCGCCGAACAGGCTCGGGCCACTCCAGGCAAACTGCGCGTAGTTCGACACCAGGCTGAACAACAACGTCAGACCGAGCAGATTGATGCTGCCCTGACGCGATTCGATGCGCCGCCCCAGCTCCCAGTACCACATGCCGTTCATGGCCAGGTGCAGAATGCCGAAGTGCAGCAGCATCGGGGTGAACAGGCGCCACCACTGCCCCGCCGCCAGACTGTCGGCCAGCGGCGTGAAGTGGATGTACTCGCCGACCACGCGGAAATCGAGGAAGGTCAGCCAGCGCAGGGTATCCAGGTTGTCGCCCAGATATGTCAGGCCGCCGACCAGCAGGCTCAGCAGCAGGATGAACCCGGTGGCCTTGGCGTGTTTGAGTTGTTCGGCGAAGCCCGGACGCTTGAAGGTCGGGGCCACCGGGATGTCCAGCTGTTGATCGGGGTCACCGGCCGGGAAGCGCTCGTACAGCGACCGCACGTCCTCACTGATTTCCGCCGGCGCCCACAGCACCTGCTCGCCCGCCTCTTCGCTGACCCGGTGCGGCACCTGCATCCGTTGCAGCAGTTTGACGAAACCGCTCAGATCCACCGCCAACGGCAGACGCAATACCGCTACCGCACTCATTGCAGCACCTCCGGCCGCTCGACATCGACCCAGACAAATTTATGCGGATCCAGGCGTGTTTCCTGATCCAGACGATAGGCCACCAGTTTGCCGTAGAGCACCGCGCTGTAATCGAGACACGCGAGGTTCGGGCGGATCGGCGCCGGTTTGCCGCTGCGCCAGTAGTGGCCGACGAACAGCAATGGCTCATCAATGCCATAGCGCAGCAGGTTGTTTTTTTCACTCGAAGTCAGCGGCTTCTGCGCCACCGGCTCCGGCAGTGCATCCGGCTGGAAGACGATGTCACCGTAGGTTTTCGGGTCGTCTTCCCAGAACTTGGTACGGAAGAACGAACGCACCAGACCGTCGCCGCTGGTCATGGTCAAGCCATCCGGCAGGCGCATGTCGGTGCCGCGCAGCAGTCGATCAAACACCGTGCAGGCGAAGCTGTCCGGAACCGCCGAGGCCTGCAGAAAATGCTCGTCGATGCAGCCATCGGGAAACAGCGCACGCAACGGTTCGATCAGTCCGGCATCCCAGCAAGCGTGCACCACGCGGAAACGTCCGGCGTCGACAAACAGCGGCAGTTGGTAGAACCAGCGCTGGAAATCGTGCCAGTCACCGGGGTGCCCATCGAACTGGGTCAGGGTTTCCTGCAGCAGGCGCGCATGGCGCGGCGTGTGCTCACGGACGAACTGCTTGCCACTGCCCGGAGGCGCCGGCGTGCTCCAGCCCAGGGCGTTGAATTCGTGGTTGCCCATGATGCACAGCGCCTGCCCGGCCACGACCATGTCGTGGACAATGTGCAGCGCCTCGCGTATCCGCGGGCCACGGTCGATGATGTCGCCGACGAACACGGCCATGCGCGATGGATGCCGCCAGACCCCGCCCTGCTTGTGGTAACCGAGACGGTCAAGCAAGTGTTCGAGGGTCAGGGCGCATCCGTGCACGTCACCAATCAAGTCATAACTGCGCGCGGGATCGAGCATCAGTCGCCTCCACCACCCAACTTGCTGCCCCAGCCGAGCTTGGTCCGGCAGACTTCGTAGTAGTTGTGGTCGAGCGGGTGAATCAGTCGCAGCTTCTGCGCTTTCTTGCTCACGGTGATGGTGTCGCCCGGCGCGCAGGTGAAGTGGTTCTGCCCGTCGCAGGAGACTTGCGGGTAAATCTGCATGTTTTTCGACACGACGATTTTCAGCTCACTGTTGCCGTCGACCACAATTGGCCGGCTCGACAACATATGGGGGTACATCGGCACGATCACAATGGCATCGAGCTTGGGATGCATGATCGGGCCACCGGCGGACAGCGCATACGCGGTGGAACCGGTCGGCGTGGCGACGATCAGGCCGTCGGCCTTCTGGCTGCAGACGAACTGGCCGTCGATGTACAGCTCGAACTCGATCATCCGCGTCGATTTGCCCGGGTGCAGTACCACGTCGTTCAGCGCATCGCCCTGGCCAATGGCCTCGGCATGCCGGCGAACTTCGGCTTGCAGCAGGAAGCGGTTTTCCACCAGATAATGGCCGTCGAGCACCTTGGCCACTTCGACTTCCAGTTCATCGGGGCGAATGTCGGTGAGAAAACCGAGGCTGCCACGGTTGATCCCCAGCACCGGAATATTGTGCTTGGCCAATGCGCGAGCGGCGCCGAGCAGGCTGCCGTCACCGCCGACGACGATGACCATGTCGCAGACTTCGCCGAGCATCTTGCGTGACGAGGTCTGCAGGCCGTGGCCCGGCAGAACTTCGGCGATGGTGTCTTCGAGAATCACGTGCAGGTGACGATCGAGCAGAAAGCGTTTCAGTCGGCGGACGGTATCCAGCACCTGCGAACTGCCCAGGCGACCGATGATGCCGATATTACGAAATTGCTCCATGGGACCTCTGCGGACAATCGAAAACGCGAAAAGCACGATTATGGGCGAAAGCCCGCCATAGACAAAATCCTTTCAGCCACAAGGGTGCGCTCGTGTTTAAGGCTATGCTCGCAAGATGATCCTGTTTCCCGACTTGCTCCAGTTGCCACACCAATTACGCCATCCGGAAGTGCGTGACCTGGCGTGGGTGATTCTCGCCCCGCCAATGTTGGCCGCGACGCCGTGGCCGCAGCGCCATCCGCTGGCCGGCAGCGATTGGGTGAGCGATCCCGCGCGTCTGGAGCACTGGCTGCGGCAACTGGATCGCGACAGTTATGGCTTGCTGCACTGGCTGGCGCAGGCGCGAACCCGGCGGCTGGGCCTGTATTACGAGCGGTTGTGGCAGTTTGCCGTGGAGCATGCGCCGGGCATCGAGCTGATTGCCGCCAACCTGCCGATCCGCCGCGAAGGCCACACCCTCGGCGAACTCGATATGCTGCTGCGCGACCGCGACGGCGTGCATCACCTGGAATTGGCGATCAAGCTCTACCTCGGCCCGCAGGAGGGCAACGGCCACGACCCGGCGCAGTGGCTGGGGCCGGGCTGTCACGATCGGCTCGACCGCAAACTGGCGCATCTGGCCGAACATCAACTGCCGATCTCGGCGCGCCCGGAAAGCCGCGAGGCGCTGGCCAAGCTGGACATCGAAGTGTTCAGTGCGCAGCTGTGGCTGGGCGGATATCTGCTGTATCCGTGGCCCGGTCAGGCCGAACCGCCCAGAGGCGCGCATCCGCAGCACCTGCGTGGCAGTTGGCTGCATCAGAAGGACTGGCCGGCGTTCGTCGCTCAACGTCCGGCCGGCCGCTGGCAACCCCTGCCCCGCCATGCGTGGCTGGCGCCGGCGCACTATCCGGCGGATCAGACCTGGAGCGCCGAACACCTGCAGATGTGGCTGGATGACCTGGAACCGATGGCCCCGGCGCAACTGCTGGTGCGCCTGACCGAGAATGCGCAGGGCGAATGGGAAGAGGCGGAGCGGTTGTTTCTGGTGGCGGATCTTTGGCCGAATGTACCGGGGCAGGTGTGAGAGTTGTAGTGCCTTAACCGGCCCTATCGCGAGCAGGCTCACTCCCACAGGGGAACGCATTCCAAGGTAGGAGTGAGCCTGCTCGCGATAGGGGCAACTCGGTTTAAAGCGAAAGCCGCAGCGCCAAAGCCGCCAAGGTAATCAGCAACACCGGCACCGTCAGCACAATCCCGACCTTGAAGTAATACCCCCAACCAATCCGGATATCCTTGCGCGCCAGCACATGCAGCCAGAGCAAGGTCGCCAGACTGCCGATCGGGGTGATCTTCGGCCCCAGGTCGCTGCCGATCACGTTGGCATAGATCATCGCTTCCTTGACCACACCGCTGGCCTGACTCGCATCGATCGACAACAAGCCGATCAGCACCGTCGGCAAGTTGTTCATGATCGACGACAGCAGTGCCGTCAGCACCCCTGTGCCCAGCGCCGCGCCCCATACGCCGTACCCGGCGAACACATCCAGCCAGCCGGCCAGATACCCGGTGAGTCCGGCATTGCGCAGGCCATAGACCACCAGATACATGCCCAGCGAGAAAATCACGATCTGCCACGGTGCTTCTTTCAGCACCTTGCGCGTGGAAATCTTGTGGCCTCGGGCGGCGATCCCCAGCAGCAGCGCCGCGCAGACCGCCGAGATCGCGCTGATCGGGATGCCCAACTGTTCGAGGAAGAAGCAGCCGATCAACAGAATCACCAGCACCACCCAACCGGCGTAGAACGTGGCTTTGTCGTGGATCGCCGTGTGCGGCAGGTCAAGCTGTTCGGGGTCGTAGGCCTTGGGAATGTCGCGGCGGAAGAACCACATCAGTACGGCGAGCGTTGCGGCCACGCTGACGAAGTTGACCGGCACCATCACAGCCGCATAGCGGTTGAAGCCAATGTGGAAGAAGTCCGCCGAAACGATGTTGACCAGGTTCGACACTACTAGCGGCAGGCTCGCGGTGTCGGCGATAAAACCGGCGCCCATGACGAACGCGAGGGTCGCCGCCGGGGAAAAGCGCAGCGCCAGCAGCATCGAAATCACGATCGGGGTGAGGATCAGCGCCGCGCCGTCATTGGCGAACAGCGCCGATACCAGCGCGCCGAGCAGCACCATGTAGGCAAACAGCTTGCGCCCACTGCCCCGCCCCCAGCGCGCCACGTGCAGCGCGGCCCAGGCGAAGAACCCGGCTTCGTCGAGCAACAGGCTGATGATGATCAGCGCGACGAAGGTGCCGGTGGCGTTCCAGATGATCTGCCACACCAGCGGAATGTCGCTCAGGTGCACGACGCCGAAGATCAGGGCCAGCACCGCGCCGAGCGTCGCGCTCCAGCCGACCCCGAGGCCTTTGGGTTGCCAGATGACAAGGGTGATGGTCAGCAGGAAGATCAGTGACGCAGCGAGCATTCGCGACAGCCTTCAATTATTCAATGAGTGGAGATCCAAATGTGGGAGCGGGCTTGCTCGCGAAGGCGCCAGGTCAGACACAAAGTTGTCATCTGACACACCGCCTTCGCGAGCAAGCCCGCTCCCACAGGATCTCTGGTTTGTCGCAGCTCTGACCCGATTATTTCTTGTGTTGTTCCACAAATTCCCCATACGCATTGATGAAGTTCTGCAGGAACGGCTTGACCGACTCGCTCAGCTTGCCCGCCTCGTCAAACGCCGAACCCGCCCCACCCAGATACGCCTCGGGCTGCTGCATGCATGGCACATTGAGAAACACGAAGGACTGGCGCAAATGCTGGTTGGCGCCAAAACCGCCAATCGCCCCCGGCGACACGCTGATCACCGCACCCGGTTTGCCGCCCCAGACGCTTTTGCCATAAGGCCGTGAGCCCACGTCAATCGCATTCTTCAAAGGTGCCGGCACGGAGCGGTTATATTCCGGGGTGACAAACAGCACCGCGTCGGAAGAGCCGACTTCCTGGCGAAAAGTGCTGTAGGCTGCGGGCGGTGAATCGCCGTCGATGTCTTCGTTATAAAGTGGCAGATCGCCTATTTCGACAATCTTCAGTTTGAGGTTCGCCGGTGCCAGCTCGGCCAGCGCCAGTGCGACTTTGCGGTTGATCGATGCTTTGCGCAGGCTGCCGACGACTACAGCGACGTTGTAGACATTGCTCATGGAAGACTCTCGACTGTCGGAGGGAAGAGCCAGTAGTTATAGATGATCCGAAGCCGATTCCACCAGTGAGCGAAGGAAATTCCTCCGCGCTGATTATTTTTTTCCTGTAGGAAAACTTACAGGGCTTGATGACGGTCTACCAAGCCGCAAATCAAGTGTTTTATCTCCAGAGGTTCTAAGCAGATGGCAGCAGTACTCGTCGGTCAGTTCCATGCAAGAGATGCGGAAGGCCGCGTTTATTCCGTGCATGAGTTCCAGGAATCCACCCCGTCGGCAGACGGTCTCACCGGCATGGAGCCTGTCACCACCTACAAGCTGGCTATTGGCGATCGCGTCAAAAAGCTCAGTGACAGCGAGTTTTTGCTGGTTCAGTCGGACATCACGCTGATCCGCGAACCTGAGACAACCGCCGCTCAATAACCGCGCGTTATGAGCAGAAGTCATATGCGCAGACTTGGGGTAGGATTCAGCCACTGACCCCACCTGCTGAACATGGACTTCACGCATGCGTTTACGTCATATCGAAGTGATTCAGGCGCTCTTGCAGACCGGTCACCTGGGCACCGCCGCCGAATGGCTGCAACTGCCGGTGGCCGACGTCGAAGAGCGATTGCGCGAAGCCGAGAGTCAGTTGGGGTTCATGCTGTTCGCCAGCGTCCGTGGCCGCCTGCAGTCGACGCCTGAAGCGCGGGCGTTGCAGGTGGAAATTGCTCACGTCTATCAAGCGCTGGAACCGGTGCAACGGCTGGCCAGCAGCCTCAAGCAATACCTCGCCCCACCCCTGCGCATCATCGGCACGCCGCCGCTGGCGCACCACCTGTTGCCGCAAAGCATCGCGCTGCTGCGCCGGCGCTTGCCCGATGCCCCCTGCCGCTTGCTCAGTTCGCCCACGTGCGACATCGTCCGCAGTCTGCTGCTGCGCGAAAGCGATCTGGGCCTGAGCCTGCACGATCCGGAACATCCCGATATCCATGCGCAGCCGCTGGCCCACGGCAAGCTGCAACTGCTCGCGCCCCACGGCTGGCTGCAACCGAAGCAGAAATACATTTCCCTGCAGGATCTCGCCGGCCAGGCGATGGTCGGCCTCGAAGGCCACGACCCGTTGAGCCCGGCGCTGGAGAACAAACTCCAGGCCCTGCGCCCGGCGCCGAGCATTCAGACCCGGGTGCAAACCCATCAGATGATGCGCAGCATGGTCGAGGCCGGCGAAGGCCTGGCCATCGTCGACCCGTTCACCGCCCTCGGCGCACGGGCCGGCGGACTGGATGTCTGCCCGTTGTCACCGGCGGTGCCGATCAGCCTGTTTGCCCTGACCTATCGACACAGCGCCACGCCGGCAGCGATTCAGACGCTGCTGGCGATCGTCACGGAACAAGCCGAGGCGATGCTGGCGAGCTGAGCGGGTTTTCCAGCGGGTTATCGAACAGTCGATACCAGAACAGCGCGATTTCCGCGGTGTTCGGGTCTATCCCGCGATAACGCAAATGGTCGATACCGCCAATCTCGTAGCCGCAACGTTCATACAAGCGACAGGCACCGAGGTTGTTGTTCTGGGTTTCGAGCATGATCCCCGGCAGTTTCTTCTTGCGACTCCAGAACTGCGCGACATCCAGCAACGCCTTGGCCACACCATGCCGGCGCGCCGGGGCGTGCACCGCCAGCTCATCGATGTGGGCAAAGCCGTTCCAGTTGGTGCTGATCACCAGATGGCCGACCGGCTCGTCATCCAGATACGCCATGAAGATCGCGCTGTCGGCGCCATCGCGATAGCTGCTGAACTCTTCAGGATCGATGCCGTAGCACTTGCGGTATGGCACGATCGGCGTCACCGCCCAGCGCTCGACCGGTTGGCCAATGACTGCCGCGCCGTACGCGGCGACCTCGAAACTGAAGTCGCTACCCCAGATGTACGCCGCGAAACCATCGTCGGCGACGCGCACCGACAGCCCTGGGTATTTCGGATTCATGACCGGTTGCATACTCGGAAAAGTCCTCATTCCTTGACGCAATCGACGGTGTACTGCCGCCCATTGCCCTCGTCTTCATGTTGCAGTCCATGCACATCAGCGACAAAACCGGGGAAGCTGCTATCGAACGTGCGGGCAAACTTCAGGTAGTCGATGATCGAGCGGGTCGCCTCGGTAAAGCGTTCGCCCGGCATGATCAACGGAATCCCCGGTGGATACGGCACCAGCATCACCGCTGCAATCCGCCCTTCCAGCTCATCGATCGGCACCGCCTCGACTTCGCCACGCACCAGATGATCGTAGGCGTGGGCCGGTTTCATGGCGATTTCCGGCAGTACCGTGTACATGCGTTTCAGATGCTTGGCGGTGGCGTTGCTGCGGTAACAGGCGTGCAGTTGATCGCACAGGTCACGCAGGCCCATGCCGCGGTAGCGCGCGGTGTCTTGCTGCGCCACGCAAGGCAGGCAAGTGGCCAGACTGACGTTGGCGTCGTAACTGCGCTTGAACTCCAGCAACTCGGTGAGCAGCGTGCTCCATTTGCCCTTGGTGATGCCCATGGAGAACAGCACCAGGAACGAATACAGCCCGGTCTTCTCCACCACCAGTCCGCGCTCCCATAGGAATTTGCTGACCACCGCCGCCGGAATGCCCTTCTCGCTCAGCGCGCCGCCGGCATTCAAACCGGGCATCACCAGGGTCACTTTGATCGGGTCGAGCAGCACATAGTCGTCGCTGACTTCACCAAAGCCATGCCAGTCGGCGTCCGGCTGCAATAGCCAGTCTTCGGTCTGCACCCGGTCGATACCTTCGACGCCCGGCGGCTGCCAGATCGAGAACCACCAGTCATCCGCCGCAATGTGCTGGCGCAGATTGGCCAGCGCCCGCCGAAAACTCAGGGCTTCATCAAAGGTTTCCTGCAACAGCGAACGTCCGGCCGGGCCCTCCATCATCGCCGAAGCGACATCCAGCGAAGCGATGATGCTGTACTGCGGCGAGGTCGAGATGTGCATCATGAACGCTTCGTTGAAACGGTCACGGTCCAGTTGCCGCGCACCGCCGTCCTGCACATGAATCATCGAGGCCTGGCTGAACGCAGCAAGCAGCTTATGGGTGGAATGAGTGGTGAACACCAGCGGGCTGTCTTCTGTGCGCGAGGTGGCCATGCCATAACGCCCGGCGAAGAACTCGTGAAACGCCGCGTAGGCGTACCACGCCTCGTCGAAATGCAGGACTTCCACGCTGTTGCCCAGGCTCTGCTTGATCAGCTCGGCGTTGTAGCACAAGCCGTCGTAGGTCGAGTTGGTCACCACCGCCAGTTTGACTTTCGGCGCACGGCCCTTGGTCAACGGGCTGGCGTCGATTTTGGCCTGGATCGATTCGCGGCTGAATTCGCTCAGCGGAATCGGGCCGATGATCCCCAGCTCATTGCGCTCCGGGCACAGGTACAGCGGGATCGCGCCGGTCATGATGATCGCGTGCAGCACTGACTTGTGGCAGTTGCGATCCACCAACACCAAATCATCACGGCCGACCATCGAATGCCAGACGATCTTGTTGGCGGTCGAGGTGCCATTGATCACGAAAAACGTGTGATCGGCGCCGAAGTTGCGCGCCGCACGCTCTTCCGCTTCAGCGAGCGGGCCGGTGTGATCGAGCAGCGAACCGAGCTCCGGCACCGATACCGACAAGTCCGAACGCAGGGTGTTTTCACCAAAGAACTGATGAAACGCCTGCCCCACCGGGCTCTTGTGATAGGCCACGCCGCCGCCATGACCGGGGGTGTGCCACGAATAGTTGGAATCGGCAGTGTGCTGCACCAGTGCCTTGAAGAACGGCGGCAGCAGACCATCCAGATATTTTCGCGCCGCCCGCGCCACTTGCCGCGCCAGAAACGGCACGGTGTCTTCGAACAGATAGAGAATGCCGCGCAGTTGATTGAGCTCGGCCATGGCATCGGCCGGGGCGTTTTCCAGGGTGACCTGTTCGCCCAGAGCAAAGATCGGCAGATCCGGCGCGCGCACCCGCGCCAGACCGATCAGTTCGGCCATGTTTTGTAAGAGATGGGAATGGGTGCTGGCGTCTTCGGCAGCGATCAGCATGCACGCCAGACCATGATGGGTCGAGGCCACCAACCGACCTTCGGTGTAGTCGATGGCCGAAACGATATTGAAACCTTCCTGCTCCAACTCCCGGGCGATGCCACGGATACGGTCACCGGCGACCGTGTCGGCCTTGATGTCGCGGTGGACGATCAACACCGGAAACTTCAAATCTTTGTACATGAGGCTCAGTGTCCCGAGGCGGCAGATCAAAGTCTGCCAATGCACTCAGGGTAGAGGGTTGCAGCGAAAGTGGCGAGGGTGGCCAGTTGGCTTCATGCGCCTGACTCGGCTTTTGTGGCGAGGGAGCTTGCTCCCGCTGGGGCGCGAAGCGGCCCCTGGTATTCGTTCAGCAGCAATGTGCATTCAGGTTTTATGACTGCTTCGCAGCCAAGCGGGAGCAAGCTCCCTCGCCACAAAATGTGTTCAGGCCTGAGCGTCAGCCTCGGCGATCTGCGTCCACAACGCCGGGCCACCCGCAGATTTGGCGATGATTTCGAGTCGCGCCATATGCGCCGCCAGTTCCTCTTCCGTCGCCCGAATGATCCGCGCAGGCTGACGATCCGCCGGCAGACGGCGGATTTCCGTGGCGGAGTTGTCCGCGCCCTCACCCGTACCATTGCCGTCGGAAGCGTTGCCGGCCAGCGACAGGCTGGTCTGGCCACCGGTCATGGTCAGGTAGACGTCGGCGAGAATCTCCGAGTCGAGCAAGGCGCCGTGCAATTCACGGCCGGAGTTGTCGACGCCATAACGTTTGCACAACGCGTCAAGGCTGTTGCGCTGCCCCGGGTGACGTTCCCGGGCCATCATCAGGGTGTCGAGGATGGTGCAATGCCGGGTGATGTCAGCGCGATCGTGCTGACCCATCAAGGCGAATTCGTTGTTGATGAAGCCAACGTCGAACGCCGCGTTATGGATGATCAGCTGCGCGCCGTTGATGAACTCGAAGAACTCGTCGGCGACTTCGGCGAAACGTGGCTTGCCGACGAGGAATTCGTTGGTGATGCCGTGGACGCCGATCGCGCCCTCGTCACTCTCGCGATCCGGTTGCAGATAGACGTGAAAGTGCCGGCCCGTCAGGCGCCGACCGATCAGTTCGACACAGCCGATTTCAATGATCCGGTGACCATCGGTCACCGGCATGCCGGTGGTTTCGGTATCGAGTACAACGGATCTGGTGGCCATCAGTGTTCAATTCTCAACGGGGTCAATCGTGCAAAAGCGGCGATGTTAACACGCTCGGTGGGGGTGTTTCAGTCAGACCGTGTCGCGCCCATTCGCGAGCAAGCCCGCTCCCACTCAGGATCTGCGGTGGTCACAATGTTGATGTACGCAGGAGATCCAGTGTGGGAGCGGGCTTGCTCGCGAAGGCCACGACTCGGTGCAACGGAGGGAATCAGCTCTGCTTGTACCCGCGAACCTCATCCACCCCACGGTTGGCCAACTGGTCAGCCCGTTCGTTACCGTGGTGACCAATGTGCCCGCGCACCCACTTCCAGGTAACGTTGTGCCGGTTGACCTGCTCATCCAGCTCTTTCCACAGGTCGGCGTTTTTCACCGGTTCTTTCGCCGCTGTCTTCCAGCCGCGTTTTTTCCAGTTGGCCATCCACTCGTTGATGCCCTTCATCACGTATTGCGAGTCGGTCACCAGCAGCACTTCGCACGGCCGCTTCAAGGCTTCGAGGCCACGGATGGCGCCGAGCAGCTCCATGCGATTGTTGGTGGTGTTGGCTTCGCCGCCCCACAGTTCCTTTTCGACGCCCTTGCACACCAGCAAGGCGCCCCAGCCGCCCGGGCCGGGGTTGCCCTTGCAGGCACCGTCGGTAAACAGTTCTACGCTATCGACGCTTTCGCTCATGCCACTCTATCCAGAAAAATGCCTGGCCCCGTCAATCGCGGATCGACGATGGCCGCGGCCGGAACCAGTCCGGCCACTATAAAAAGAAGGTTTACGGTTCGATACGACGGCGGTTGACCTTGGCCATCGGCAGCGGAATCAGCTTGCCCATTGGCTCGCGGCGCTCCTGACGCACCGGACGCAGGCCAACCACGATCTTGCGCGCGACCAATAAATAGAAGCCACCGCCCGACAGTTGCCAGTCGCCGGCCTTGCGTTCCCAGCCGGCCAGTCGGGCCTGCCACTTGGGCGACGCGAGCGGCGGACGATAGCACCCGAAGCGGCGTTTCTCCAGCGCAAAGCCCAGCAGATTGAGCCAGTCGGCCACCCGCGACGGCGAGATGCAGCGTGCCTGACGCAACGCGTCGTGGGCGAATACATGGCGCAAGCCCCAGGTGCTCCAGGGGTTGATGCCGATGATCAGCAGATGCCCGCCGGGGCGCACGCTGCTTGCCGCTTCGCGCAGCAAACCGTGGGGCGACAGACAGAAATCCAGACCGTGCTGCAACACCACCACGTCGGCAGCGTGCTCACTCAATGGCCAGGCCTGTTCCTCGCAGACGATCTCGACCCCCGGCAATGGCGCGCCGAGCCGCACGTTGCGCTGCACCTGCGGCGCCGACGGCGGAGTCTGGGCCGACGGCCCGTAATGCACCAGGTAGCCGCCGAAGAACCGCCCCAACTCGTCCTCGAGCATGCGCCGTTCTTCATCCAGCAGAAATTGCCCGAGCGGGCCGGCCAGCCATTCTCGGGCCGCGCCGATCAACGCCAGCCAGTCGGGATCGGCCTGAGCGAACGCTTTATCGGTCATGTCATTCTCCAACGCCGCTAGAAGCTCTAAGATGCGCCAATGTTTTCCGCTTGGCGAATTCCGACGATGATACAGATCAGTGCCCTGCCCGCGTTCACCGACAACTACATCTGGTTGTTACAGGATCACCGCACCCAGCGCTGCGCCGTGGTCGACCCGGGCGATGCCGCGCCGGTTCAGGCCTGGCTGGCCGCGCACCCGGGCTGGGTGTTGAGCGACATTCTGATCACCCATCACCATCACGATCACGTCGGCGGCGTCGAACGCCTGAAAGCGGCGAGCGGCGCCAAAGTCTACGGCCCGGCCAGCGAAAACATCCCGGGGCGCGACGTGGCGCTCAAGGACAACGACAAGGTCAGCGTCCTCGGCTGGGACTTCGATGTCTATGCGGTGCCCGGTCACACCCTCGGCCACATCGCCTATTACCACCACGGCCTGCTGTTTTGCGGCGACACCCTGTTCGCCGCCGGTTGCGGACGCCTGTTCGAAGGCACGCCGGAGCAAATGCACCACTCGCTCAGCCGCCTCGCCAGCTTGCCCGAGGATACGCTGGTGTATTGCACCCATGAATACACCCTGAGCAATCTGAAATTTGCCGCGGCCGTCGAACCGAGTAACCCGGACATTGCCGCCCGTCTGGAAAAAGTCACCCAACAACGGGAAAAAGGCGTGATGACCCTGCCCTCGACCCTGGCCCTGGAAAAGCTCACCAATCCGTTTTTGCGTACCACTGAAACATTAGTTACACAAAAAGTGGACGAACGGGCAGGCGCTCAAAACCGGGCGCCGAGTGAGGTTTTTGCGGCTCTGCGGGCGTGGAAAGATACGTTCTAAGTGACTCACCATCTGGTACAAAAATTCTGAATGGTTGACCGCAGGGGGTGCGCTTTCTAGAATCGCCCGACATTTTTGCCCGGAACTTACTTCCAGCCAATGTCGTCATCCATACGTAAGTCCGTCAATTCAGACACGTTGACCCGCCTGGCTCAAGCCATCGCGGTCGCTGTGTCCGCCACTTTGGCGGGCTGCTCCAGCCATGCTCCGCAGTCCGAGGCGAGCCATACGCCGAACATTGCTGCGCGAGCCAAGCAGAAGCCGATCTGGCTGAGCGAAAAGCCAAGTCCGCAGGTGCCTCAGGACATCTGGGAGCGCATGCGCGGTGGTTTCCAGCTGCAGGACGGCCTGGGCGTCAACCCGCGCATCGAGCAGCAGCGCCTGTGGTTTGCCAGTAACCCGTCCTTTCTGGAAAACGCCGGCGAACGCGGCAGTCTCTACATTCATTACATCGTCGAGCGTCTCGAAGAGCGCAACATGCCGCTGGAACTGGCCCTGCTGCCAGTGATCGAGAGCGCCTACAACCCGATGGCCTACTCCCGGGCCGATGCTTCGGGCCTGTGGCAATTCATTCCGTCCACCGGCCGCTACTACAACCTGCGCCAGACCCGCTTTTATGATGGCCGTCGCGATATCACTGCCTCGACCACCGCAGCGATGGACTACCTGACCCGCCTGCATGACATGTTCAACGGTGACTGGCTGCTGGCCCTGGCCGCCTATAACGCGGGTGAAGGCACCGTCAGCCGTGCCATCGAACGTAACGAAAAGCTCGGTCTGCCAACCGACTACTGGAACCTGTCGTCGCTGCCGGCAGAAACCCAGGCCTACGTGCCCAAACTGCTGGCCTTGTCGCAAGTGGTACTGGCCCCGGAAGCATACGGGGTGAATCTCAACCCGATCGCCAACGAACCGTATTTCCAGGTCGTCGAAATCAACCAGCGCATGGACCTGTCCAAGGTCGCGGCGGTGGCCAACATCGACGAAGACGAACTGTTCCAGCTCAATCCGGCATTCAAGCAGCGCACCACCATCGACGGCCCCCAGCACCTGCTGGTGCCAACCTCCAAGGCGCAACTGCTGACCGCCAGCCTGCAGACCATGCGACCTGAAGAACTGATCAGCCCGCGCTCGCTGAAGCCGGTGTTCGACGGGGCCGATCCAAGTGAAGTGGCGAAGCTCAAGCGCGCCTATCGGGTCAAGCGCGGTGACAACCTCGGTTCCATTGCCAAGGCCAACAAGGTCGAAGTCAAGGATCTGCAACGCTGGAACAAGTTGTCCGGCAAGAACCTCAAGGTCGGCCAGACCCTGGTGATGCAAGACACCACCAAGCGCGCCCCGGCTCGCAACAGTGGCCGGGTCAACACCGTGATCGCGGCCAACAGCAAGACCAAAGGCAAGGCTGACAGCCAGCAGCAGACCCAGTACAAGGTCAAGCGTGGCGACACCTTGTATGTGGTGGCCAAGCGTTTCAACGTCGAGATGCAGCATCTCAAGCGCTGGAACCCGGGTGCCGGCAAGGCCCTCAAGCCTGGGCAGATGCTCACGGTTTACCAGCCGCATTGACAGAAGAGCCCCTGAATTTCAGGGGCTTTTTTTATTGCCAGAATTATTGTCCCCGATGGATTCCTTGTGGTGAGGGGATTTATCCCCGATGGGGCGCGAAGCGGCCCCTGCCTTCCAAAAACCACGGGGACTGCTGCGCAGTCCATCGGGGATGAATCCCCTCACTACAATGCAAACCGGGTAAGCATTGCTCGCCGATTAACAGCCCATTAACCCGCTATCTTTTTCCTGTCCAGACAAGCTGTTACTGTACGGCCCACAAAGCCCAAGCCGCCTGGATCGGATCTGACTTGAAGCGTCCCCTCCTCCTGCTCCTGATCAGCCTGGCCTTGAGCTCACCCGCAAGCGCGACGATTACCGAGAGTCACGGTTATGCGCAGTTCGGCACGCTCAAGTACCCGGCCAGATTTACCCACTTCGACTGGGTCAACCCGCAAGCGCCCAAGGGCGGTACGTTGCGGGTGATGGCGTTCGGCACCTTCGATACGGTCAATCCGTACACCTTCAAGGGCACCAGCCCGGTGACCACCCCGAATTTCCTGCAGTACGGCATCAATGAGCTGAACGAACCGCTGATGATCGGCACCGGCCAGTATTCGCCGTCCGGTGACGAACCGGCGTCGAGCTATGGCTTGATCGCGCAATCGGTGGAGTACAGCGAAGATCGCAGCTGGGTGGTGTTCAATCTGCGCCCGGAAGCACGCTTTCACGATGGCACACCGATCACCGCCTACGACGTGGCGTTCTCCTATCGCTTGCTGCTCAAGGAAGGTCATCCGCTGTACCGCACCGCCTTGCAGGAAGTGTCACGCGTGGACATCCTCAACCCGCAGCGCATCCGCTTCGTGATGAAGCGCGCCGGCAATCCGCTGCTGATCCTGCGCCTCGGTGAGTTGCCAGTGCTGCCGCAGCATTACTGGAAGGATCGCGACTTCAAGGCCACTACCTTCGAGCCACCACTGGGCAGCGGCCCGTACCGCATCACCTCGGTGACGCCGGGGCGGCAGCTGATTTTCGAGCGGGTCAAGGATTACTGGGGCAAGGATCTGCCGGTCAATCGCGGCAAGTACAACTTCGATCGCATGGAAGTCGAGTTCTACCGCGACAGCGACGTGGCGTTCGAAGCGTTCAAGGCCGGCGAATTCGACATCTACATCGAGCATCAGGCGAAGAACTGGGCCAACGGCTACAACTTCCCGGCGGTGCGCCGTGGCGAGGTAATCAAGGCGCAGATCCCGCACCAGATCCCGACGCAGAGCCAGGGGCTGTTCATGAACACCCGGCGCCCGACCTTTGCTGACGTCAAAGTCCGTGAAGCCATGGGCCTGATGTTCGACTTCGAGTGGACCAACCGGGCACTTTTCAGCGACGCCTACCAACGCTCCACCAGCTACTACCCCAACAGCGAGTTCAGCGCCAGCGGCCTGCCGATCGGCCATGAATGGCTGATGCTCAAGCCGTACAAGGATCAATTGCCGGCGAAGCTGCTCACTGAACCGTTCAGCCTGCCGCAGACCGATGGCCGCGGCATCCCCCGGGAAACCATGCGCAAGGCCCTGGCGCTGCTCGCCGAGGCCGGCTGGAAACTCAATGGCCAGCGCCTGCAAAACGCGAAGGGCCAGCCGCTGAGCTTCGAACTGCTGCTGGTCAACCCGAACCTTGAGCGGATCCTCCAGCCGTACATCGAGAACCTCAACAGCATCGGTATCGACGCGCGCCTGCGCACAGTGGATCGCGCGCAGTACAAACAGCGTCTGGACCAGTTCGATTTCGACATGATCCTGATGACGCTCAACCAGACCCTCAGCCCGGGCCTGGAGCAATGGCAGTATTTCCATTCCAGTCAGGTCGGGGTCAAGGGCAGCAAGAATTACGCGGGCATCGCCAACCCGGTGGTCGATCACCTGCTCGAACAGTTGCTCGCCGCGCAAACCCGCGACGAACAAGTTGCCGCCGGCAAGGCGCTGGACCGCGTGCTGTTGTGGCAGCACTACAGCATTCCCAACTGGTACCTCAATTATCACCGACTGGCCTACCGCGACCGGTTGGCCTTCGTCACCACGCCGCCCTACACCCTGGGTCTGAACACGTGGTGGCTGAAATCTTCGGAGAAAGCTCAATGAACGCCATCCGCGCCCTGCTTGTGCAGGCCAGCGGTCTGCTGTTCGCCGGGCTGGCCTGCGCCGCCCCGCAACACGCCGTGACCCTGTACAACGAGCCGCCGAAGTACCCGGCCGACTTCAAGAACTTCGACTACGTGAACCCCGACGCGCCCAAGGGCGGGATCTTCCGCCAGGCCGGATTCGGCGGCTTCGACAGCCTCAACCCGTTCATCAGCAAAGGCGTGCCGGCCGATGACGTCGGGCAGATCTACGACACCCTGACCAAGCACAGCCTCGACGAACCGTTCACCGAATACGGCCTGATTGCCGCCAAAATCGAAAAAGCCCCGGACAACAGTTGGGTGCGTTTCTACCTGCGCCCGGAAGCTCGCTTCAACGACGGCCACCCGGTGCGCGCCGAGGACGTGGTGTTCAGCTTCCAGACCCTGACCAAGGACGGCTCGCCGCTGTTTCGTGGCTACTACAGCGATGTCGACGAAGCCATCGCCGAAGATCCGCTCAAAGTGTTGTTCAAGTTCAAGCACAACAACAATCGCGAGTTACCGCTGATTCTCGGTCAGCTCCCGGTGCTGCCGAAACACTGGTGGGCCAATCGCGATTTCACCAAAGGCAATCTGGAGATTCCGCTGGGCAGCGGCCCGTACAAGGTCGCCGAAGTGAAAGCCGGGCGCTCGGTGCGCTATGAACGGGTCAAGGACTACTGGGGCAAGGACCTGCCGGTCAATCGCGGGTTCTACAACTTCGACGTGATGACCACCGATTACTACCGCGACAACACCGTCGCCGTCGAAGCGCTGAAGGCCGGCCAGTTCGATTACTGGCTGGAAATGACCGCGAAGAACTGGGCCAACGCTTACAACATCCCGGCGGTCACCGAAGGTCGCTTGATCAAGGAACAGATCGCCAACAGCAACCCGACCGGCATGCAGGGCTTCGTTTACAACCTGCGCCGTCCGGTGTTTCAGGATGTGCGGGTGCGTCAGGCGCTCGGCCTGCTGTTTGATTTCGAATGGACCAATAAACAGCTGTTCAACGGTGCCTACTTCCGCACCCGCAGTTACTTCGAGAACTCGGAAATGGCCGCCACCGGCCTGCCCGACGCCGAGCAACGGGCGATCCTCGAACCGTTTCGCAGCAAGCTCCCGGCCCAGGTGTTCAGCGAAGCCTTCGAAAACCCCAAGACCGACGCCAGCGGCATGATCCGCGCCCAGCAGCGCGAGGCCTATCAGCTGTTGCAAGAGGCTGGCTGGAAGATCGTCGACGACAAAATGGTCGACGCCAGCGGCAAACCGGTGGTCATCGAATTCCTCCTCGCGCAGACCGAATTCGAACGCGTGCTGCTGCCGTTCAAGCGCAACCTGGCCGACCTCGGCATCGATCTGGTGATCCGCCGTGTCGATGTTTCGCAGTACATCAACCGTGTGCGCTCGCGGGACTTCGACATGATCGTCGGCAGCTTCCCGCAGTCCAACTCACCGGGTAACGAGCAACGCGAATTCTGGATGAGCACCGCCGCCGACAAACCGAGCAGCCGCAATACCATGGGCCTGAAGGACCCGATCGTCGATCACCTGGTGGAAAACCTGATCAACGCCGACTCGCGCAGCAGCCTCGTGGCTCACGCCCGGGCGCTGGATCGGGTGCTGCAATGGGGCTATTACGTGATCCCCAACTGGCACATCAAGACCTGGCGCGTGGCCTACTGGAATCACATCGGCCACCCAAAAGTCTCGCCCAAATACGACATCGGGATTAACACCTGGTGGGTCAAGCCTGACGCGAAACCCGCCATAGAAGTCGAAACCAAACTGCAAGCCGACCCTGTGGGCACGGAGTAATCAGATGCTGGCGTATATTTTTCGGCGACTGCTGCTGATCATCCCTACCCTGTTCGGCATTCTGCTGATCAACTTCGTGATCATCCAGGCCGCGCCCGGCGGCCCGGTGGAGCAGATGATCGCCAAGCTCGAAGGCTTCGAAGGCGCCACCAGCCGCATCGCCGGTGGCGGTGCCGAAGTGTCGGTGGCCGGCTCCGCCTATCGCGGCGCGCAAGGTCTGGACCCGGCACTGATCAAGGAAATCGAGCACATGTACGGGTTCGACAAGTCGGCCCCGGAACGCCTGTGGATCATGGTCAAGAACTACGCGAAGCTGGATTTCGGCGACAGTTTTTTCCGCGACGCCAAGGTCATCGACCTGATCAAGGAAAAGATGCCGGTATCGATCTCGCTTGGGCTGTGGAGCACGCTGATCATGTACCTGGTGTCGATCCCGCTGGGGATCGCCAAGGCCACGCGGCACGGCAGCCACTTCGACGTGTGGACCAGTTCGGCGATCATCATCGGCTATGCGATTCCGGCGTTCCTCTTTGCGATTCTGCTGATCGTGGTGTTTGCCGGCGGCAGTTATCTGGACTGGTTCCCGCTACGCGGGCTGACCTCGAACAACTTCGATGAACTGAGCCTGGGCGGCAAGATCCTCGACTACTTCTGGCACCTCGCGCTGCCGGTGACGGCACTGGTGATCGGCAACTTCGCGACCATGACCCTGCTGACCAAAAACAGCTTCCTCGACGAGATCAACAAGCAGTACGTGGTCACCGCCAAGGCCAAGGGCCTGACGCGTAATCGCGTGCTCTACGGCCACGTGTTCCGCAACGCCATGCTGCTGGTGATTGCCGGGTTCCCGTCAGCGTTCATCGGCATCTTCTTCACCGGCTCGTTGCTGGTGGAGGTGATCTTCTCCCTCGACGGCCTCGGCCTGATGAGCTTCGAAGCGGCGATCAACCGCGATTACCCGGTGGTGTTCGGCACCCTGTTCATCTTCACCCTGCTCGGTCTGGTGGTGAAACTGATCGGCGACCTCACCTACACCCTGGTCGATCCGCGCATCGACTTCGCCAGCCGGGAGCATTGAGATGAACCTGTCCCCTCTCAATCGCCGCCGGTTCGAACTGTTCAAGGCCAACAAGCGTGGCTGGTGGTCGCTGTGGCTGTTCCTGATCCTGTTCGGCCTGAGCCTCGGTGCCGAGCTGATCGCCAACGACAAGCCGCTGGTGGTGCATTACGACAACCACTGGTACTTCCCGGCGATCAAGCGCTACCCGGAAACCACCTTCGGCGGCGAATTCCCGCTGGAAGCCAACTACAAGAGCCCGTACATCCGCGAACTGTTCAAGGCCAAGGATGCGTGGGTGTTGTGGGCGCCGATCCCCTACAGCTACCAAAGCATCAACTACGACCTGAAAGTCCCGGCCCCGGCCCCGCCGTCGGCGGACAACCTGCTCGGCACTGACGATCAGGGCCGCGATGTGCTGGCACGGGTGATCTACGGCTTCCGCATTTCCGTACTGTTTGCCCTGACGCTGACCGTGCTCAGCTCGATCATCGGCGTGATTGCCGGCGCGCTGCAGGGTTTCTATGGCGGCTGGGTCGATCTGGCCGGGCAACGCTTTCTGGAGATCTGGTCGGGATTGCCAGTGCTGTACCTGCTGATCATCCTCGCCAGTTTCGTCCAGCCGAATTTCTGGTGGCTGCTGGGGATCATGCTGTTGTTCTCGTGGATGAGTCTGGTCGACGTGGTGCGCGCCGAGTTCCTGCGCGGGCGCAACCTAGAATACGTGCGCGCCGCGCGGGCGCTGGGCATGCAGAACGGTGCGATCATGTTCCGCCATATTCTGCCCAACGCCATGGTTTCGACCATGACCTTCATGCCGTTCATCCTCACCGGCGCCATCGGCACCCTGACTGCGCTGGATTTCCTCGGCTTCGGCTTGCCGGCCGGCAGCCCGTCGCTGGGTGAACTGGTGGCCCAGGGCAAATCCAACCTCCAGGCACCGTGGCTGGGCATTAGCGCGTTCGCCGTGCTGGCGCTGATGTTAAGTCTGCTGGTGTTTATCGGCGAGTCCGCTCGCGATGCCTTCGACCCGAGGAAGTGAAATGAATCAGGATAATCTGATCGAAGTGCGCGACCTCGCCGTCGAGTTCGGCTTGAACGAGCGGCGGCACCGAGTAGTCGAGGGCGTGAGTTTCGACATCAAGCGCGGTGAAACCCTGGCGCTGGTCGGCGAGTCCGGCTCGGGCAAATCGGTGACGGCGCACTCGATCCTGCGCCTGCTGCCCTACCCGCTGGCCCGACATCCGGCCGGCAGCATCAACTATGCGGGGCAGAATCTGCTCGGCCTGAGCGAAAAAACCATCCGCCACATCCGCGGCAACCGGATCGCGATGATTTTTCAGGAGCCGATGACCTCGCTCAACCCGCTGCATTCGATCGAGAAGCAGATCAACGAGGTGCTGGGCATCCACAAGGGCCTGACCGGTAAAGTCGCAACCAAGCGCACCCTGGAGCTGCTGGAGATGGTCGGCATCCCCGAGCCGCACAAGCGCCTCAAGGCCCTGCCCCATGAATTGTCCGGCGGCCAGCGCCAGCGAGTGATGATCGCCATGGCCCTGGCCAACGAGCCGGAGTTGCTGATCGCCGACGAACCGACCACCGCACTGGACGTGACCGTTCAGCTGAAAATCCTCGATTTGCTCAAGGAACTTCAGGCTCGATTGGGCATGTCGCTGCTACTGATCAGTCACGATTTGAACCTGGTGCGAAGAATTGCGCATCGCGTATGTGTCATGCAGCGCGGTTGCATCGTCGAACAGGCATCGTGCGCAGAGCTGTTCCGTTCGCCGCAGCATCCGTACACTCGGGAATTGCTCGGCGCGGAGCCCAGCGGAGGCCCGGCGACCAATAAAATCGGGGCGCCGCTGCTCGAAGTCGAGAACCTGAAAGTCTGGTTCCCGATCAAGAAAGGCCTGCTCAAGCGCACGGTGGATTACGTCAAGGCAGTGGACGGCATCAATTTCAGCCTGCCTCAGGGACAGACTCTGGGGATCGTGGGGGAAAGCGGTTCCGGCAAATCCACGCTGGGTCTGGCGATTTTGCGGCTGATCGGCAGCAAAGGCGCCATTCGCTTTGAGGGCAAACAGCTAGACTGCCTGACGCAGAACGAGGTTCGTCCGTTGCGTCGGGAGATGCAGGTGGTGTTTCAGGATCCGTTCGGCAGCCTGAGTCCGCGGATGTGCGTCAGTGACATCGTTGGCGAAGGCCTGCGGATTCACAAGATGGGCACCGCCGCCGAGCAGGAAGCGGCGATCATTGCGGCATTGAAGGAGGTAGGTCTGGATCCGGAAACCCGGCACCGCTACCCCCACGAATTTTCCGGTGGGCAACGGCAACGTATCGCCATTGCCCGAGCGTTAGTGCTCAAACCGGCGCTGATCCTGCTGGACGAGCCGACTTCTGCGCTCGACCGCACGGTGCAGCGGCAAGTGGTGGAGCTGTTGCGTTCACTGCAAGCCAAGTACAACCTGACGTATTTGTTCATCAGCCATGACCTGGCTGTCGTCAAAGCGCTGAGCCACCAGTTGATGGTGGTCAAGCATGGCCAAGTGGTCGAACAGGGAGCTGCGCAAGATATTTTTGCCGCCCCCAAACATCCGTATACACAGCAGTTGCTGGAAGCCGCTTTTTTGGCACCAGCCACTGCGCAATAACCTGAAAGAGGAGCAACACATGGGTTTTCTCGCCGGTAAGCGCGTACTGATCGTCGGTGTCGCCAGCAAGCTGTCCATCGCATCCGGCATCGCTGCCGCCATGCATCGCGAGGGCGCTGAGCTTGCCTTCACTTATCAGAACGACAAACTCAAGGGTCGCGTTGAAGAGTTCGCACAGGGCTGGGGTTCGAGCCCTGAGCTGTGCTTCCCGTGCGACGTGGCCAGCGATGAAGAAATCGCCAAGGTCTTCGAAGAGTTGAGCAAGAAGTGGGACGGCCTGGACTGCATCGTGCACTCCGTCGGCTTCGCCCCGGGCGACCAACTGGACGGCGACTTCACCGAAGCCACCACCCGTGAAGGTTTCCGTATCGCTCACGACATCAGCGCCTACAGCTTCGTGGCCCTGGCCAAGGCTGGTCGCGAAATGATGAAAGGCCGCAACGGCAGCCTGCTGACCCTGTCGTACCTGGGCGCCGAGCGCACCATGCCGAACTACAACGTGATGGGCATGGCCAAGGCTTCGCTGGAAGCTGGCGTGCGTTACCTGGCCGGCTCCCTGGGCCCGGACGGCACCCGCGTCAACTGCGTATCGGCTGGCCCGATCCGTACCCTGGCAGCCTCGGGCATCAAGAACTTCCGCAAGATGCTGGCCGCCAACGAAGCGCAAACCCCACTGCGCCGCAACGTCACCATCGAAGAAGTCGGCAACGCCGGCGCCTTCCTGTGCTCCGACCTGGCGTCGGGCATCAGCGGTGAAATCATGTACGTCGACGGCGGCTTCAACACCACCGCGATGGGCAATATCGAAGAGTAATCTTCGGCCTGCCAATAAAAAACCCGCCTCTTAAGGCGGGTTTTTTGTGCCTGCAATTTCTTGAACACCCCAAATCCCCTGTAGGAGTGAGCCTGCTCGCGATCGCGGTGCTCCAGACACATCAATATTACTGACCCGGCGCTATCGCGAGCAGGCTCACTCCCACAGGGGATTGGGGATTACTCGAGGCACTGCGCAAACAGTTTTTGAATCGGCTGATTACGCTGGCTATAGCGCTGCAACAGGACCATCTCGCGGTAGAACGTCAGCTCACCCAACTCGATCACCCTGACCTTGAGCGGATGCTCCAGCCACAATCCGGCCTTGGGTAGCAGCGAAACGCCCAGCCCGGACTCGACCATCTTCACGATCGCTTCCAGCTCATCCAGCTCCAGCGCCACGTCAACCTCGATCCGCTGCTCGCGCAGAAACCGCGTCACCAACCGCCCGCCGAATGAATTGCGGTCATAGCGCACCTGCGGCTGTTCGGCGAGCAGGCGCAGCGGATCGTCGCCCTCGACTTGCAGCGGCACGATCAGCACAAACGGCTCGCGACGAATCACCTGCGCCGACAATTCCTTGGGCAGCTCGAACGTCGGTTTGATCATGATTGCCAGATCCACCTCACCGGCATCAACCTGACTCAACAGATTCAGCGACACCCCCGGCACCAGTTTCGGCTCAAGCCCCGGAGCCTGCTGACGCAAGCGCAACAGCGCCTGGGGCAACAACCCGGTCTGCGCGGTAGCCACCGCGCCGATTTTCAACTCGCCCCGAAACTCGCTGACATCCTCGCTCTCGCCCATGCGGCTGAAGATCGCCAGCATCTCCTGCGCCATCGGCAAGGCGCGCTGCCCGGCTGGATTGAGCGTCGCCTGGCGGCCGGTGCGGTCGAACAGGCGAATGCCCAGGGCCTGTTCGAGATTGCGGATCTGCGCGCTGACCGCCGATTGCGTAAGACCGATGTGCAATCCGGCGGCGGCAAACGTGCCGTGGCGCGCCACCGCGAGAAAGGTCTTGAGTTCACGCAGCATGCACACCTCGACTGATCGAAATAATTTGAGCTCGGCGCAAAAACTATCGTCTTTCAATCACATTTCACAGCACTAAACTCAATCCACTTCCCCTGATCGAGAATCCCCCATGCAGCTCAGCCCTTTTCATCTGGCCATCCCCGTCTATGACCTGGCCGCCGCACGACACTTTTACCGCGAAGTCTTCGGGCTGGAGGAAGGTCGCTCCAGCGAGCATTGGGTCGACTTCAATTTCTTCGGCCATCAACTGGTGATTCATCTGGCGCCAAAAAACGCTTCCCAGGAAGCCGCGCACACCAATGCGGTGGACGGGCATGACGTGCCGGTGCCGCATTTCGGGGTGGTGCTGGGGATGGCGCAGTGGCAGGCGCTGGCCGAACGCCTGACGTCACTGGGCACGCGATTTGTGATTGAACCGGGGATCCGCTTTCAGGGATTGGTGGGCGAACAGGCGACGATGTTTCTGTACGACCCGTGCGGCAATGCGCTGGAATTCAAGGCGTTCAAGGACATCGGGCAGTTGTTTGCCAAATAGAGCATCGCTGGCAAGCCAGCTCCCACAGGGGTCCGCGCACTACCAGGATTTCCTGAACACCCGAGAAGCCTGTGGGAGTGGGCTTGCTCACGAAGAGGCCGGCACATTCAACATGGATCCCACCTGACCGGACGCTTTCGCGAGCAAGCCCGCTCCCACAGGGTTGCGCGCAGCACCGGGATTTCGTGAACACCCGAGAAACCTGTGGGAGTGGGCTTGCTCACGAAGAGGCCGGCACATTCAACATCGATATCGCCTGACCAGACGCTTTCGCGAGCAAGCCCGCTCCCACAGGGTTGCGCGCAGCACCGGGATTTCGTGAACACCCGAGAAACCTGTGGGAGTGGGCTTGCTCACGAAGAGGCCGGCACATTCAACATCGATATCGCCTGACCAGACGCCTTCGCGAGCAAGCCCGCTCCCACAGGGTTGCGCGCAGCACCGGGATTTCGTGAACACCCGAGAAACCTGTGGGAGTGGGCTTGCTCACGAAGAGGCCGGCACATTCAACATCGATATCGCCTGACCAGACGCTTTCGCGAGCAAGCCCGCTCCCACAGGGTTGCGCGCAGCACCGGGATTTCGTGAACACCCGAGAAACTTGTGGGAGTGGGCTTGCTCACGAAGAGGCCGGTACATTCAACATGGATACCACCTGACCGGACGCTTTCGCGAGCAAGCCCGCTCCCACAGGGTCCTGCGCAGTACCGGGATTTCGTGAACACCCGAGAAACTTGTGGGAGTGGGCTTGCTCACGAAGAGGCCGGTACATTCAACATGGATACCACCTGATCGGACGCTTTCGCGAGCAAGCCCGCTCCCACAGGGGGCCTACGCAGCACCGGGATTTCGTGAACACCCGAGAAACTTGTGGGAGCTGGCAAGCCAGCGATGAGGCCGAATCAGCGCCGTTTCAACGCCTGCTTGTGCGCATACATGGCCTCGTCGGCATCGGCCAGCAGCCGATCCACCGTGTCATGCCGTCGGGAATCGTATTCGATCTGGCCGACGCTGAAGCGAATGTCGTAGCCGCGCTGCAACATCGCATTGCGCTCGTCGAGGATTTCCTTGAGCCGCGCCATGATCGCCGTGGTTTCGACGTGACTGGAGCCGGTCAGCAGCGCCACGAACTCATCGCCGCCCAAGCGCCCGATCACATCGCTTTCGCGAAAAGCGATGCGCAGCACGTCGGCGAAGGTCTTCAGCGCACTGTCGCCCTCGGCATGGCCGTAGCGATCGTTGATCTGCTTGAAATCATTGAGATCGAAAAACAGCAGCGTCGCCGGTTTGTCCCGGTGTTTGCAGGCGTCCAGCGCATGCTGGGCCAGAGTCTTGAAGCCACGGCGGTTGGACAGCAGCGTCAGCTCATCCATGCTCGCCATCTGCACCGCCATCAATTCCTGCTCGGCCATGCCGGCGAGGTCGCGCAACAGGGCGCGCTCCTCGTCGTCGAGTTCCCGCGGTCTGGTGTCGATCAGGCACAGCGTGCCCATTTTGTTGCCATTGGGCACCGTCAGCGGGTAGCCGGCATAGAAACGAATCTTCGGCTCGCCGGTGACCAGCGGATTGTCGTGAAAGCGCTCGTCCTCCTTGGCATCAGCCACCAACAGCAGTTCGTTCTGAAGGATCGCATGGCCGCAGAATGACACATCCCTCGGCGTTTCACTGACGCCCAGCCCCACGCAAGACTTGAACCACTGACGATCGCTATCCACCAACGTCACCAAGGCAATCGGCACGTTGAACAGGCGCTTGGCCAGCCGCGTAAGCCGGTCGAAACGCTCCTCCGGCGCGGAGTCGAGGACATTCAAGCCGTGCAGCGCTTGAATTCGGGTTGCTTCATTGGCGGGTTTGATCGGGGCCAGCATCACGCACTCCATCAGGGTCAATGACCGTTAGAGTAGCCTGATTCGCCAGCGACTCACACACATCAACCGCCCGCCACCGGACACGGGCCGCCCGCGTCGGCCCAAAGCTTGAACTGAGCCACAAAAATGTCATGCGGCACCGGCACCGGCGCGCGCCCTGCTCCGGGGTTCCAGCCCCACAGCACCAACTTGTCATCGCTGACATGTTTTATCAGCGCGGCGAAATCCCGGTCGCCGTTGCTCGAACGATCCTTGATCATTGCGCACAACTTGTCCGGTGGCAGGCCGATCCACGCCATTTTGTGCGCCGCCGGTGGCAGGCTCCAGTGCGGCGCACCCGGTGGCGCATGCGGGCCATAACTGTCGGGCGGGTTGCTCTCGGCGTGACAGGTGGCGCAGGGCAAACCGGCGGCGCCCTTGCCGTCCATGCCGCGCACCACGTTCATCGCGTGCGGTTTGCCCGCATCGAACTGCAGCGGCGAGTCGCCGGGAATGTGACAGTTCTGGCAGCGCGGGCTCTGGAACACCTTCTGCACCGTACCGAACGCCTTGAGCGCCTCCTGATCATCGGCAAACAGGTCCGATGCGTAGCCGCCCAGCCCCAGCAAGATCATGGTGCCCAACAGCAGATGTCGTTTCATCTCACACCCCCGCCAGTTGCAGCGGCAGTTCACGCAACCGTTGCCCGGTCAGCGCATACACCGCGTTGGCCACCGCCGGCGCGGTGGGCGGCACCCCGGCCTCGCCGATGCCTCCGGGTTTGTCGCTGCTGGGCACGATATGCACCTCGACCAGCGGCATCTCGTTGAGCCGCAGCACCTGATAGTCGTGATAGTTGGATTGCACCACCGCGCCGTCCTTGACAGTCAGTTTGCTGTGCAGCGCCATGCCCAGGCCAAAGGTGATGCACGATTCCATCTGCGCCGCGATGCTCTGCGGATTGACCGCGATCCCGCAGTCCACCGCACACACCACGCGGTGCACGCGGATCGCCAGATTGTCCTGCGAGACCTCGGCCACCTGCGCCACATAACTGCCGAACGACTCATGCACCGCCACGCCCAACGCATGCCCGTCCGGCAATGGCGCTTGCCAGTTGGCCTTCTCCACCGCCAGATTCAGCACCCCGAGATGGCGCGCATGATCCTTGAGCAAGGTGCGCCGGTATTCCACCGGGTCCTTGTTCGCGGCGGCGGCCATTTCATCGATCAGCGACTCCATGACGAACGCGGTGTGGCTGTGCCCCACCGAACGCAGCCACAGCACATTGATCCCGGTCTGCGGCGAATGCAGCTCGACCTGTTGATGGGCCAGACCTTTGATATACGGGCTGTCGGCCACGCCTTCGACCGACGTCGGGTCGATGCCGTTCTTGACCATGGTCGCTTCCAGCAGAGTGCCGGTCATGATCGACTGGCCGACCAGCACATGCTGCCAGCTCAGCGGCAGGCCCTGCCCATCGAGGCCGATGCGCGCCTGATGCAGGAACATCGATCGGTAATACCCGCCACGAATGTCATCTTCGCGGGACCACACGGTTTTCACCGGCATCCCGGCAGCCTTCGCCACTTGCACCGCTTCGGCGACGAAGTCCGAGGTCGGATTGGCCCGGCGCCCGAAACCGCCGCCAAGAAACTCGGTGTGAATCTCCACTTGCTCGGGTTTGAGTCCGGTGATCTTGCCGGCGACCATTTGATCGAGGGTCTGGAATTGCGTGCCGGTCCAGATCTCGCATTTTTCGGCGCTGATCTTCACCGTACAGTTCAGCGGTTCCATCGGTGCATGCGCCAGATACGGCACGCTGTACTCGACGTCGATTTTCTTCGCCGCCTTGTCGAAGTTGCCTTTCGGATCCCCAGCCTGGCTGGCGGAAGTGCCCGGTGTCGCTGCCAGTTTGCGGAAGCTGTCGAGTAAGCCCTGGCTGCTCAGATCCGTATGCGGCCCCAGATCCCAATCGACTTTTAATGCATCACGACCGAGTTTCGCCGCCCAGTAATGATCGGCAATCACCGCCACGCCCGTCGGTACTTGCACCACTTTGTGCACGCCGGGGACCGCCAGCGCCTCGGCGCCTTCGAAGGATTTGACCGTGGCACCGAACACCGGCGCACGGGCGACCATCGCGGTCATCAAACCGTCGAACTGCACGTCCATGCCGAACTTGGCGCGGCCGGTGATTTTCTCCGGGGTATCGAGGCGTTTGGTCGGCTTGCCGATGACCTTCCAGTCTTTGGCCTCCTTGAAGGTGATCGACTTGGGATCCGGCACAGGCAGTTGCCCGGCGGCGTCCGCCAGTTCGCCGTAAGTCGCGCGTTTATCGCCGGCGATCACCACGCCCGATTCAGTACGAATGGCTGAAGGCGCGACATCGAAACGCTTGGCCGCCGCCTCGACCAGCATCTGTCGCGCCGTGGCCCCGGCGAGCCGGTAACGGTCGAACTCCATCCAGGTCGAGGTCGAGCCGCCGGTAATCTGCATCCCGCCAAACGCCGGCATGCCGTAATCGGCCGCCGAGGCCGGCGAGTGTTCGACGCGGATCGTCGACCAGTCGGCGTCCAGCTCTTCGGCGATCAGCATGGTCAGGCCGGTCCAGATGCCCTGGCCCATTTCCGAATGCCCGAGCAACACCGTCACGCTGTTGTCGGCGGCGATGCGCAAAAACGCATTCGGCGCAAAGACCTTGCCTTCATTCTCCGCCGCCATGGCAAACCGATGGGCACCGGGGACCACGAACGCCACCACCAGACCGCCACCCAGCACGGCACTGCCCTTGAGAAATCCGCGACGCGATACAGGACTGTTCATCAGCCTTCTCCCAACATGCATCAACCGATTTCGGACGCGCGCTTAACCGCCGCACGGATCCGTGGATAGGTGCCGCAGCGGCAAATGTTGCCGGAGAGCGCCTGATCGATATCGCTGTCGGTGGGTTTGGGGATTTTCGCCAGCAGCGCGGCGGCAGACATGATCTGCCCCGACTGGCAGTAACCGCACTGCACCACATCGAGTTCGGCCCAGGCCTGCTGCACCGGGTGCGAGCCGTCGGTCGAAAGGCCTTCGATGGTGAGAATTTTCTGGCCGTGGGCCACGGCGGTGGCGGGCGTGATACAGGCACGCAACGGAGCGCCATCGACGTGTACGGTGCAGGCGCCGCACTGGGCCATGCCACAGCCGAATTTGGTACCGGTCAGGTGCGCAACGTCACGCAGGACCCAGAGCAACGGCATTTCGGCCGGCACATCGAGTTCCTGATCCTTGCCATTGATATTCAAGGTCAGCATCGGGGATTTTCCTCAGACTCACGGTGTTCTGAAGGGGCGTCGCTACGGCCATCGAAGCCTGTGCGCGCCTCGGCTTATCCCTTTCAGCAAAGCCTAATTTGCGCGTGAAGCCAGACGTTGCGACCACCGGTCATGCCAGTCCCTGAAAATGTCGACTTTAATCCTACCGCTGATAACGGCTCTCACCCGAGCCACCACGATCGATCTGCGACTGGCGCGCGGGTTACCCATCACATTGGTCAGGAGTCGCGAACATGGGATTTGTCACCACCCAAGACGGCGTCGATATTTTCTACAAGGACTGGGGCCCGAAGGACGCCCCGGTGATCCACTTCCACCACGGCTGGCCGCTCAGCTCGGATGACTGGGACGCGCAGATGCTGTTCTTTCTGGCCCAGGGCTTTCGGGTGATTGCCCATGACCGTCGCGGGCACGGACGTTCGAGCCAGGTCTGGGACGGCCACGACATGGACCATTACGCCGACGATGCGCTGGCGGTGGTTCAGCATCTGGGGGTGAAGAACGTGGTGCATGTCGGCCACTCCACCGGCGGCGGCGAGGTCATCCACTACATTGCCCGGCATGGTCAGGACAACGTCGCCAAAGGCGTGCTGATCAGCGCGGTACCGCCGCTGATGGTCAAGACCGAAAGCAATCCCGGTGGCTTGCCGAAATCGGTGTTCGATGACTTGCAAGCGCAGTTGGCGGCCAATCGCGCGCAGTTCTATCGCGATGTTCCCAGCGGGCCGTTCTACGGCTACAACCGCCCGGGCGCCAAGCCCTCCGAGGGGATCATCGGCAACTGGTGGCGTCAGGGCATGATCGGCGGCGCCAAGGCGCATTACGACGGGATCGTCGCGTTCTCGCAGACCGATTTCACCGAAGACCTGAAGACGGTCACCGTGCCGGTGCTGGTGATGCATGGCGAGGATGATCAGATTGTGCCGTATGCGAACTCGGGGCCTTTGTCGGCGAAGTTGCTGCCAAATGGTACGTTGAAGTCGTATCCGGGGTTTCCGCACGGGATGCCGACGACAGAGGCAGCGACGATCAATGCCGATCTGCTGGCGTTTATTCGCGGCTGAGGAGAGTGCCGCCTATCTCCTGTAGGAGCGAGCCTGCTCGCGATGGCGATGTATCAGGCAACAAATGTTCAAGCTTTGCTGACGCTATCGCGAGCAGGCTCACTCCTACAAGGGGACTTGATTGGCCTGAAGTGCACTACTCCTCGGAACGACTCGTACGCTCTCGATCACGTTCGTAGTGGTGAGCCAATGGCAGCGCCGGCAACCAGGCCTCACGACGGATAGTCCACAACTCATAAGTCGGCGTGAACTGGTTCGGCGCGTCCAGCGAGCCGACATTCACTTCAATTTCATCCCCCGAACGCGCAAGTACCGGTGAACCACAGCGCGGGCAGAACACTCGCCCTTGATACTCGCCGATTTTGCCGCTGACGGTCACCGCATTCTCGGGGAATATCGCCGAGGCATGGAACAACGCACCGTGATGTTTGCGGCAATCGAGGCAGTGGCAGATGCCGACGCGGTAAGGCTGGCCCGATGCTTCGAAACGCACATCGCCGCACAGGCAACCGCCAGTTAATGGGCTCATGGTGTCTATCCTCTGCCAGACTCTGTTCAGCCTTTGAACATAGCAGGCGCACCAGCGAACGCTCACAATCTGCCTTTTACCGGAGACAGCGCCATGCCTTCACCCGAATCCACCCTTCTGCAGAGCTGGCACGACAACGCCGATGCCTGGATCGAAGTGATCCGCAGCGGTGCCATCGAAAGCCGTCAGCAGGTCACCGATCAGGCGATCCTGCTGGCGATCATGAGCCGTCAACCCGAGCGAGTGCTGGATCTGGGATGCGGTGAAGGCTGGTTGTTGCGGGCGCTGGCGGACCGGGGCATCGATGCGGCGGGTGTCGATGGCGATGCAACGCTGATCGAGGCAGCACGTGAGGCTGGTTCGGCCAAGCTGCATGTTGCCAGTTACGAGGCGCTGGTCGACGCCCGGGTCGATATCGGCGGTGATTACGATTTGGTCTGCGCTAATTTCTCGCTGCTGCATCAGGACATCATTGCGCTGCTCGCCGCGATGAATGCGTTGCTGGTTCCGGGCGGCACCATGATCATTCAGACCCTGCATCCGTGGGCCGTGGCGGCTGGCGATTATCAGGATGGCTGGCGTGAAGAATCCTTCGCCGGGTTCAAGGGCCAGTGGCAGCCGATGCCGTGGTATTTCCGCACGCTGTCGAGTTGGCTGAATGCCTTGGACATGGCGGGGTTCAGACTGGTCGGCCTGCACGAACCGCAGCATCCGCAAAGTGCGGTGCCACAGTCCCTGTTGATGATTGCCGAGCGGCGCTGACTCTCCGCACATCCCGAGTGAGTCACAGAAATTGTGGGAGCTGGCTTGCCAGCGATGGCGGTGGCTCAGGCAACATCACTTCTGAATGTGCCGGCCCCATCGCTGGCAAGCCAGCTCCCACAGGTTCAGGGTGTTGGCTGAATTGCATGGCACTTGTCGATCTACGGCACCGCCACTCGACCAAGGACTGACTACGCTGATTATCCTGCGTGTCTAACCTGCCGAGGATGACTGCCATGCAACGTTTTCAAAAACTCACACCGTGCCTGTGGTTCGATGATCAGGCCGAAGCTGCTGCGAAGTTCTATTGCTCGGTTTTCGATCATTCGAAAATCACCGGCCTGACCCACTACAGCAAGGTCGGCCAGGAATTTCACGGCAAGCCGGAAGGTGCGGTGATGACAGTCAGTTTCGAACTCGACGGCCAGACCTTCACCGGGCTCAACGGCGGGCCGATGTTCAAGTTCAGTGAAGCCATATCGTTTCAGGTCAATTGCCAGAATCAGGAGGAAGTCGACCACTTCTGGGGCAACCTGTCGGCCGGCGGCCCGGTTGAGGCCCAGCAATGCGGTTGGCTCAAGGACAAGTTCGGGGTGTCGTGGCAAATTGTACCGGTGGCCTTCATGCACATGATGCAAGACCCCGACACCACTAAGTCGCAAAGGGCGATGCAGGCCATGTTCAAGATGAAAAAACTCGACATTGCCGAACTTGAGCGGGCCTTTGCCGGCCAGAGCTAATACACTCCGGCTCTGGCCTGCCGGGAACAATAACGATGAAACACGCCGCCGCCAAAAGCCCTGAAAAAGCGCCACACTTCTGGCGTGACGACGCCCTGCCCTTCATCGAAGCGCGGGCTATCGCCGATGGCCGTGAGGTCTGCTACTCGCGCCATTCCCATGCGCATTTTTCGATCGGTGCGATAACCGCCGGGCGCAGCATTTATGTGCATGAGCAATCGACGTTCGACGTCGCCGCCGGCACCGTGGTGCTGATGAATCCAGGCGATGTGCACGCCTGCAATCCGATCGATGATCAGCCGTGGTCGTATCTGATGTTGTACGTGGAAACGCCGTGGCTGACGGACTTGCAGCATCAGCTGGGGTTCAATACCGAGCTTGAGTTCCGCCGATTTTCCACCACGCACTTGAATGACGCTCGGCTGTTCCGGGCGCTGCAAGGGTTGTACGCCACACTGGTCGATGAGCAGCAGGATGTACTGCGTAAACAGAGCGCAGCGGTGGAGTTTTTCAGCGACCTGCAGCTGCGCCTGAACCCGGCGGAACAACCGTTGCGCGAGCCGAATTTCAAGCTCGAACGCGCCGCCGATTTCATCCGTGAACACTGCACCGATCTGCTCAGCCTGGAGGACATCTGCACGGCGGCGCAGCTGTCGACCTCGTACCTGATCCGCGCCTTCAAGCAGCATTACGGCATGACCCCGCACGCGTTCGTGGTCAACCAGCGCATCCAGTTCGCCCGCGAACGCCTGCGCAGCGGCCAGTTGATTGCCGATGTCGCCCTTGAAGCAGGGTTTGCCGATCAAGCGCACTTCCAGCGCGCGTTCAAACAGCATCTGGCCGCGACACCCGGCCAATATCGCGGCTGACAGTCAAAATCGGCTACGCTCCAGATCAGCGGCCAATCCCGGCCCGGGAGTTTGCTCTGGATGATTCTGATTCTGTTGCCGTCCGCCGATTACGACCCGACTGAAAGCAGCGTGCCGTGGCAGGCGCTGCACAACGCGGGCATCGAGGCCCGTTTTGCCACGCCGCAAGGCCTGCCTGCCTACGCCGATTCACGGTTGGTGAGCGTTGGGTTCGGGCCGCTGAACCCGATGCTGATGACGCGCAAGGCCGACCTCGATAGTTACGCCCAGATGATCGACAGCGCGGCATTTCTTCAACCGCTGGCGTATGCCGATGTCGACCCGTCTCAGTTCGACGGTCTGCTGATTCCCGGCGGTCATGCCAAAGGCATGCGCAGCCTGCTGGAGTCCGGACAGGCACGGCAAATCGCCCTGCAGTTTTACAAGGCACAAAAACCCGTGGCGGCGGTGTGTCATGGCGTGCTGTTACTGGCCCGCACCCTTGACCCTGACACCGGACGTTCGGTGTTGTTCGGGCGCAAGGTCACAGCGTTGCTGGCGACCACCATGGAGTTACCGGCCTGGCTGATGACCTGCGCCTGGCTGGGGCGTTACTTCCGCACTTACCCGCAGACCGTCGAGGCAGAGGTGACTGCCGCACTGTCGCGCCAATCCGACTTTGTACGCGGTCCCCTCATCGCCAGGCGTGATAGCGCAAAAGCGCCGCAAACAGGGTTCGTGGTGCGCGACGGCAATCTGCTGACGGCGCGCTGGCCCGGTGATTGCCATCGCTTCGCCAAAGAATGGGTCGCCATGCTGCAAGCACGATCGGCTGGGTGAATGACACGAGACTTATGGCAACAACAGATAAATCGCACTCGCCGCCAGCAACAAAGCCATGAACCGATTGAACAGGCGCATCCCCGCCGGATTGCCCAGATACCCACGTAAAAACGTCCCGGCATACACCCAGCAACCCACTGACAAATAGCAGATCACCAGATACACCGCCGCAAACTGCCAGACCAGCCGCGCCTCGCCATCGGCGACAAACGCGCCCATCCCTGCCACGCAAGCCAGCCAGGCTTTCGGGTTGAGCCATTGCATCACCGCGCCGTACAACATCGACGGCGCACGCGCCGCCTCGCCGGCATTCAACTGGCCGTCATCAGCCGCCAGTTTCCAGGCCATGAACAACAGAAACGCCACCCCGGCCAGTTGCACCACCCGGGTCAGGGCCGGCCACAACGTCAGCACTTCATGCAGCCCCAGGCCCATCAGCACCAGCAGCAACACAAACCCCAACGTCGCCCCCGCCACATGCCGCTGACTGGCCCGGAAGCCGAATTGCGCGCCGGAACTCAACGCCACGATATTCACCGGTCCCGGGGTAATGGACGCCACCAATGCAAACGCCGCCATCGACACAATCAGACTCATCGCACACCTGTTTCAATTCAAGGAACAAGATCGCAACACTAACCAGCGCCACCCTTGGGTGTATTGAACAAAATTACCCCGATTAATCTACAGCACCCTGGAACGGAATATCACCCACCCATCCCCAACCAACTCTTAACGTTAATCCAACTAACAAATATCCAGATACTTTTGAAAACAGCCTGAAACTCAAAACAGATAAATCACGACGGGCAATGTTTTATATTCCCCGGCAACTTCACAAACAGCCACCCCACCGGTGACTGATCGCTGTATTACATCAACCTGGAAACAGAAGAGTTCTATATGGATATTACCCGCAACCTGTTCAGCGCCGCCCCCGCTTCCGCCGATGAGCAAGAGCGCCTGAACATTGCCAAAGCCCTGGAAAACAGACACTTCCTTCTGCAAAACTCCAGCACCAGCGATGATGCCCTGCAACTCGTCACCGAGGTGATTGCAGGTAGCGATTTCGACCATGCACATCACGCCGGCAAACTATTGCTACGCACGGTAATCCACCATCCGGAATTCGCCAGCCTCACTGAAAAACTGAGCATCGACAAGAACCATTGGTTCATGGTGTTGAGCAATGGCGAAGTTTATGCCGCCCATGAAGAAACAGGTTCTACCGGCACTTACATTCATTACAGCATCATTACCGATCAACTTTATGAAGTCGAAGCGCTGCGCGCCGATGTTGAACTTCTGGCCAATGGCGCCCGGCGTACTGGCGGCATCATTTCTTCCGGCAACAAAGTCCCCTTGCGCAACTGGTTGATCTTTCAGGATATCGACCGACCTGAAGACGAAGCCGCCATCGCCAACCTGATCGACTGCCTGAAATTCACCCTGCCGCCCGCGCCGAAGTTCGGCAACTACTGGGGCATCAGCGAAGAAGCCGCCGACGCTGCGCTGATTGTCGAACCCGAGCAATACCCGCTGATCCTGCAGCAGGTGCGCAAGCGCATGGCCGATGCTGGCCGGCATGCCGAACCGTTGATCAACTATCTGACAGATGCGCTGCTGGTGAAGAAAAGTGGCGCGCTGGTGATGGAGGATCCGCGCCTGGCGTGGGAACACCTGCTGGAAACGCGTGAAGCCCGGGAGTTTGCGCAAACCTGTCTCGAAGCCCTGCATGGCCCGGACCCGGCACCGGCAATGACCGAAATCACGCGCAGTCGGTTGCTGCTCGCCGCTGTCGTGCTGGATCTGGACATGGGTTCGGAAGAACGGGTCGCGACGCATCGTGGCTTGCGTTACGCGCCGTTGCACGTGCACGAAACCTCGGCCCAGGCCCGTGCTCGCCTGAAACAGCAGTTCGAGCAGATCAACCGTGCCGATCCGTTCGCCGCGCACCTGGCGGTGGAGCTGGTGCTGGCGGGCCAGTCCCCGGAGTTCCTGGTGCTGACCCCGCAGACGCTGTTGATCGGTTCGCCCGGTTGGGTATTGTTGCGCAAAGCGGTGCTGCTGACGGAACGCATCGCGCCCGGGCTGTCCCTGACACTGTCCTACGCCCAACTGATCAAATTCGCCGCGCTTGCACCGCTCAGCGACGCTCAAAGGACCGTGCATCAAGTCCTCAATCTGCAATGCGTGATGGACTGGGCAGCCATCAACGAAATGCTCCCCGATGAAAACGCGGCACTGACGCCAGAAGGCGTTGCAACAGCAGCGATGAATCACTACAGCGCTTATGCCAAGGAATTGGAAGACGCACTGCACGCCATTACGGCGGCCCCGGTCAGCCGCCGCAAACTGGCAAGACAAACGCTGCTGGACGCCGGCATTGCTAATCAGGGAGAAATATTCGCTTCACCGCACAACAAGGGTGGTTTGATCCGCGACACGGTGATCAATCTTTACCTCGCCAACCAGCTGCATCGGAAAAACCTCACCAGCAAATCGAGCAAGCGCAATCTGCACGATGTGCATCCCGGCCTGGCGGATCTTGCGCCCGTCAACGGGTTGTACGCTGAGCAGCTCAAACCGCAGCACGAACGCTTCAAGGCGGGTATCAGCACGATGATCCGGCTGGCGTTTTCCAACCTGAGCCTGAGTGAACGGCAAGCGCTGACCCAGGGCGCGTCAACCGTGTACCTGGTGCGCGGCAACCGCAACATTCCCGGTCACAGCGCCGACCACTTCTCCCCGCACGGCGTGGTCATCCTGTGTCGTCACAAATCGAAGCACCATTGCTTCGAGCTGTTCCCGCTACAGGGGCTGTGCCGTACCAGCGAACGTCTGGCCGAGGCTTACTTCAAGGCGTCAGCGTTCAACGAAGACACCGGCAGCTTCGACGAAGCGACCAATGAGGAAACAGGAGTTTTCCCGCGCCTCACCTACCTCGAAAACATCGTGAGCGAGCACAAGGCTTACTTCGAAGGCGCAACGCCTCGGCCAACCGAACAGGCGGACATCAACCGGTTACTGCCGCGCCACCATTGGCAACTTGAAGAGTATGCGCAGATTCGCGAGTTCGGCATGCTGCTTGATCGGCTGGGGGAATTTGCCGAGCACAACGAACCTTCCGCCTGGCATGTCTCGCCGATGGACAGCTTTCGCTCCGTCAGGCTCAAGGACATGGCCGACTTCATTGCACACAAGAACCCGGCCATCACCTATGACGAGTATTACCGGATGGGCTATGACCAGACTGAATACGAAGAGCAGCAGGAGGAGTACGAACGCGTTGCCAACATCATTCTGAATATCTTCATTCCGTTCCGGGGCTGTATTCAGCAACTGACGTCGGATGATCCGGATCAACGCAGCGGGGCGGCCTTCAGCTGTGTCATCGACGCCCTCGCCGTGGCCTTTGTCTTTATCGGGGCGGCCGGGGCCCTGGCCAAAGCCGCGGCCAGCAGCACGCGGCTGTTAAGCCTCAGCCGCGTGGCCGGCAATGTTCTGGTATCGCTGTTCAACCCGCTGGACGGCGTTCCACAACTGCTGGTCGGCACCGGCAAACTGCTGGGTAAAAGTGCGCTGAAGCTCACTCATTACGGCAACACCGTCAGCCGTATCAGTGCTCGCCAACTACGGCGGCTGACCAGCACCAGCAGCGGCTCTTATGACCTGGTCAAAGCGCTGGGCAAGTCCGGGGCGGCGGCGGAGATTCGCATGACGTTACCGACGGTGGCGCACGGGCGAGCGCTGTTTCAGGATGACAGCATTGAAACCGCCAGCCAGGTCCTCAAGCGCCTGCTGGACCAGAACACTGCGCTACCCAAAGGTGCCAGCCACGCGGAGCTGGACCAGCTGTACAAAAATGCACTGGTGAGTACCACACGCAAACTGCAAAAGACTCAGGAGCTGGAGGCCCTGATCGGCCAGACGGCACTCGATGATCTGTTGACAACGTTCATGACAAAGAACCGCCACGAATACAGCGCCGCGCGCTCAGCCGGCAGCGAATATTCTGATTTGCTGGAGTCGTTCAGCGAGTTGGAGGCGCGTAAGGTTATCTACATGAAAAACCATCAGCAGAATGTGCTGAAACAGGATCTGGGGGCAGCCCCTTACAACGGCGTAGTGCCCGAGTCACGTTACAACCCTAAAGGCTTTACCGATAACGCCCAGCGAGCCGGAGCGTGGATCGTTCATGCTTCGAACTCACCGGGCAACGACCTCGACAGTATCGTAGCCATACTGCGAGAGTACGCCGACAGCAACAAGCCCCTCACTGACCCGGATCTGATCCGCCAGTTACACGTCAGTATCGCGCCGGCGACCGCTGACATCATTCGTGTAGGCACGCACCCTACAAAATATGGCAGCAACATCAGTGGCTTTTCCTTGATGCAGGATCACCTGAAGCTTCTCGACCCCGCCCATGAACACTTCGGCAAGCAAATGTTCGCTACGGTCGCGGGCTTTCATGTGTTCGGTGACGGCAACGGCCGTACGGGTCGCGCCCTGTATGCGATCCACGAGCTGCGACACAACCGTTTCAGTCCGCTGTCAAAAGAATCGATCAGCGCGCTCCATGGCCTCGACGGCGATTTGTAATCCCGAGTAGACCTGTGGCCCGGCCGGTATCAACCGACCGGGCTATTTCTTCATTCGCCCGCAAGCATCACCGGCACCGTAAACCGAAACTCCGTGCCCTGCCCTGGCTCACTGCTGGCCTCGATCCGCCCGCCATGGGCTTCAACAATCCCTTGGGTGATGTACAAGCCCAGGCCGGTTCCGGTCGGATTGCCTTCCTTCACCGTCCAGTAACGATCAAACACCCGCGCCAGGTTTTCCTTGGGAATGCCTTCGCCAGTGTCACGCACAGTAAACACGATCTCTTTACCGTCAGACTTGGCCAGCACGCCCACCGAGCCTTTGCGCGGGGTGAACTTGATCGCGTTGCCGATCAGGTTCGACAACACCTGAAACAGGCGTTCCGGGTCGGCATGGATTTTCAGGTCGGGATCGGCTTCGAACGAGATGCTGATGTCCTTGTCCAGCGCCAGTGGCCCGAGCAGTGACTGGGTTTCCTCGAACATCTGCCCGACATCCAGGGTCTGCGGCGCAATGGTGTAGCGCCCGGCATCGATTTTCGAGGTATCGAGCAAGTCTTCCAGCAGCGTGTTCATCCGCCCGGCTGCCTGCTGCATGGTGTCGATGGCCGTGGAGATGCGCCGCGAAGTGTGCGGCCCATCGGAGCTGAAGGCCTTGTGCAACATGCCGCAGAGCATCGAAATCACCGTCATCGGATTGCGCAGATCATGCGAGACCACCGCCACCAGTTCATCACGGGCGCGTACCGCTTCCTGCTCGCGGCACACTTGGCGGGCGAGGTCACTTTCCAGTGCCGAACGACGCAGATCATTGGCGGCAAACAGATCGCCATGGCTCCATTTGGTGGAGATCCCGGCCATCTCGACTTTCCAGATTTCGAACGAGGTGCGCGGGCGCAGACGCAGGCCGGCGTCGGAGTTTTCCAGATCCAGCGGCTTGCGCGGGTCACCGCTCCAGTTGATGTTCTCCTTGACCTCGGGGCGGAACCACAACACGCCGTTGTCCACCGGTTTGGGCAGGCTCATGGCGAGCACGCCGCTGGCCACTGGCTGAAACTGCGTGGCCGGCGGATAGACGCTCGCCAAGTGATGGCTGGCGAACACCGGTTCGCCGGTTTCCTGCAACCATTTGTGCAGCGCGCGAATCTCTTCCGGCTCCGGGCAGTTGCCGTAACGGTGCAGCTGTTTGTCTTCGATGATCGCAATGCCCCCGGCCCCGGCCAGCGCCATCAGCACTTGCGGTTGCTGCGCCAGACCATCGAAGACATTTTCCGGCGAGTCGATCATGGCCTGATTGAGCAGCGCCAACGCCTCGACTTTCTCCTCGCGCTGGCGGCTGATTTCCAGCGACTCCATCGCACTGATCTGCAGCGACAGCACCTGGCCGATGGTCTGACACGCGCTGCGCAGTTCGTGCGGCACATGCAGCGGCTGACGGTTGCCGCAACTGATCAGGCCCCAGAGCTTGTCGCCCTTGAGCAGGGAAATACTCATCGACGACAGCACGCCCATGTTCTTCATGTACTGGCAGTGAATCGGCGACACGCTGCGCAGGGTGGCGAAACTCAGGTCGAGCGGGGTCTGGGTGTCCGGGCGCAGCTTAGGCACCAGCGGCACTGGCTGGTAATCGGCATTCGGAATGATCCGCAGCCAGTTGGTGCGGTACAGCTCGCGCGCCTGCTCGGGGATGTCGGAGGCCGGGAAGAACAGGCCATTGAACACTTCCATCGATGGATCGGACGCCTCGGCGATGACCTGACCGTGGCCCTCCTCCTCGAAGCGGTAGATCAGCACCCGGTCGTAACCGGTCATCGCCTGGATTTCCTTGACGCTGATTTCATACAGCGCCTGCAACGTGGTGGCCGCTTGCAGACGCTGGAGCATACGTCCCAGATTGGTTGGATTGCTGGCGACGTTACGCGGCTGGAAATTCTCGACGTGGATTTCCAGTTCCAGAATCAATACGCCCTGATGACGGTGCAGCAGCCCTTCGAACGCAGTGCCGTTGAGGCGAAAATGCAGCGGTCCGGCATCGGCAAACACCGGATGCAGCAACGCGTCGCTAACAGCCGCCGCATGTGCCTCACCCAGCAACTTGTGCAGCGGCTGGCCGATCAGTTCCTGCGCCGGACGTGCCAGCAAGGTCTCGACGTTGGCGCTGATCTGAATGATCTCCAGCGCCGGCTCGCTCAGAGTCAGCAGCAAACCGTGGGGCTGGATCGCCCCGGGGAAGCGAATCGGTTCGTCGGCACAGTTGGCCAGCAGTTCTTCAAAGGCTTCTTTGTCTTGCGGAGTCATGCCAGTACCTCCCGGCTTTCGAGCCAACGCTCGAAACAGCTGAATGTGGTTTGGGCTGCCGCAACCACGGCCTCACGTTCGCCCGCATCCAGCGACCGACTGCCCAGGTATTCAATGAAATCGCGCCAGCGGCGACCGGTGGCGGCGCCATAAATGTCGAGGAATGCCGCGCCATTGCCGGCATCCAGGCGCAACCTCGAGGCGATTTCGCGGCGCAGGATCTGCCCGCCAAGGGTTGCCCCTTCCAGCACATACAACACCCCCAGGCAGGTCGCGCTGGAGTCGATCACTGGCAACGACTGACACAGCGGCAGACGCGCGATGGTCTCGGCCGTCAGGCCCAGAGCCTGCAGATCATTTAACAGGGTCTGCGCCTTGAGACGTGGCGCCAGATCGAAATCGACCGGGATCGAGCCGCTGTCGAGTAATGCGCTTTCCAGCGGCAGATAAAAGCCGTAGTAAGCCTGCATCAGACGTTCAAAGGCGTTCGCATCGAGGGAATCGGAGAAAAAAGGAAGACGTTTTTCCAGTGCGATATGCAGCTCGGCAGTACCGGCTCGCAGATCTTGCAGCACCAGTGGCACATAAACTTCACGGGCCTTTGCTTGCATGTAAATCGCTCTTGGTGGGGCCGCTTCGGGGCCATGCGGGGTGCTTGCAACGTTGGACGGATACTACACGGCAAATGCCTTTTCTGACCTGGCGCACAGTTTTTTTCGGACGAAACCATCGGCTTCTGACCTTTCAGAGTTCCGCAAAATCGGAAAAGTTCGACTCGACTAAGGGAGTTATCGAGGCTGTACCGCGACAGCACCGCGTGACTGTACGGGTCAGCGCGCCCGCAGCCTGTGATAAAAAAGCGTCATCGCTTCTGGAGCCCAAGCCCATGGACCTCGCCACGCTGTCACTGTTTCTCCCGGCCTGTTTCGCCCTGAACATGGCCCCCGGGCCGAACAACCTGCTGTCGGTCAGCAATGCCACCCGCTATGGCTATCGCCGGGCCTGCGCGGCCGGCGTCGGGCGGATTATCGCGTTCGCCGGGATGATCGCCCTCGCCGGCGCCGGGTTGTCGGTGGTGCTGCAAACCTCGGAATGGCTGTTCCATGCGATCAAGATCATTGGCGCGGCGTACCTGCTGTACCTCGCCTGGCAACTGTGGCGTGCCAACCCCGAGGCCGAGCAGCAGGTGGCGGGAGCGTCGGTGGGGTTCTGGCGGTTGGCGCGTCAGGAGTTCCTGGTGGCGGCGGGCAATCCGAAAGCGATCCTGCTGTTCACGGCATTCCTGCCGCAATTCGTTGACCCGAGCCGTCCGGTACCGGCGCAATTCGCCGTGCTCGGTGCGCTGTTCCTGCTGCTGGAATGGATCGCCATCGGCGCCTACGCCTGGATGGGCCTGCACATGCGCCGCTGGTTCGCCGAGCCGCGCGGCAAGCGGATCTTCAACCGTTGCTGCGCGGGGCTGTTGTCGGCGGCGGCTTCGGTGCTGTTGATGGCCAAACGGGCGTGAGGCCTAGGCCTCTGACGGCCCTTTGAGTTCGACCTGATTGCCGTCCGGGTCGAAACAATACAGCGACAGACCGTAGCCCTCGGCGCCGAAGCGTCTGGTGGCTTTTTCAACGCTCAGGCCGTGTGCCTGCAAGTGTTGGGTCAGCGCGGGTTCGTCGAAGGGCTCGATGCGCAGGCAGAAGTGATCGACGTTACGTCGTTCGGTGCCGGCCGCCCCGCCGCCCTTCTTGCCCAGCTCACCCTGCAGGTCGACAAGGTCGATCATCGAGGTCCCGGCGCGCAAATGCACCAGGCCCATTTTGTCGTTGTGCTTGACCACCTCGGCACCGAATACCTGACCGTAAAAATCGATACTGCGTTGCAGATCGGCGACCCGCAGGACGATGTGATCGAGGTGTTGAATGATGAACGGCTGCATGGGTTGGCTCCATCGAATCGGCGACCCGCTGATTGTGGTGCAGAATCGAAAAAATTCACTGTCGATTTTTCGGTGGAGCCATCGAAATCCTGGATTTAAGCTCAGGCCATGAACATACAAACCGCACTGCTGCCGCCCCACGCCGAGATGGTTCGCGCCATGCTCGAACGTGACACTGCCTACGAAGGAGTGTTCTTCACGGCCGTGAAAACCACCGGGATCTTCTGCCGCCCCAGTTGCACGGCGCGCAAGCCGAAACCGGAGAACGTCGAGTTCTTCGCCCATGCCGATGAGTGCCTGTCCGCCGGTTACCGCGCCTGTCTGCGCTGCAAACCGCTGGACGCCGCCGCCATCGCCCCCGACTGGGTGCAGCGCCTGCTGAAAGCCGTCGATGCCGACCCGGAGGTGCGCTGGAGTGATGCACAGTTGCTGGCCGAAGGTATTGAACCGCTGAAACTGCGGCGCTGGTTCAAGCAGCATTTCGGCATGACCTTCCATGCGTGGCTGCGCACCCGCCGGCTCGGCATGGCGCTGGGCGGGATTCGCCAAGGCACCTCGATTGACCATGCGGCGTTCGACTCAGGCTACGAATCGCTCAGCGGTTTTCGCGATGCGTTCCAAAAGTCGTTCCACATCACCCCGGGGCGCGCGGCCAACAGTGAGCCGCTGCTGTTCACCCGCCTGACCACGCCGCTGGGGCCGATGATCGCCATGGCCGAACGGCGCGGACTGGTGTTGCTGGAGTTTCTCGATCGCCCGGCGCTGACCCGCGAAGTCGAAGCGTTACAGACCCGCCATGGCTACGTGGTCGCGCCTGGGCACAACGCGCATTTGCAGCAGATCGAAGAGCAGCTCAACGAATATTTTGCCGGGACGCGCACTCTGTTCAGCGTGCCGCTGCACCTGCCCGGCAGCGCGTTCGACCGGCAAGTCTGGGAGCAACTGCTGCACATTCCTTATGGACACACCAGCACCTACGGCACCCTCGCCGCACGTTTGGGCAAACCCGGCGCCAGTCGCGCGGTGGGGCTGGCCAACGGGCACAATCGGCTGGCGATCGTGGTGCCATGCCATCGAGTGATCGGTGCGGACGGCTCGCTGACCGGCTATGGTGGTGGGCAGCCGCGCAAGGCGTTTCTGCTGCGGCTGGAAAACGCTGCGGTGCAGCTCACGCAACCACTGGCTTTCTGAAGATTTGCACCACTCACAAGAAGGGATTTCGATGAACGCGCTCGACACTCGGTTTCACCAGTTACACCAGGATGGCCTGCTGATCCTGACCAACGTCGCCGACGCCACCGGTGCGAGGCTGGTCGAGCAAGCGGGCGGCAAGGCTGTCGCTACCAGCAGCGCGGCGGTCGCGTGGGCGCACGGCTATGCGGATGGCAATACCCTGCCCCTCGAACGGCTGATTTCGACCGTGGAATCCATCGCCCGTGTGATCAAGGTGCCGTTGAGCGTGGACATCGAGGCCGGTTATTCCGATGACCTCGGGCGCGTGGCCGAAGTCATCGACGCGGTGCTCGCTGCCGGTGCGGTCGGGATCAATATCGAGGACGGCAGCGGCGCCCCGGAACTGTTGGTGCGCAAGATCGAAGTGGCACGCGAAGTCGCCCGCAAGCGCGAGGTGAAGCTGTTCATCAACGCGCGCACCGACGTCTACCTCAAGAGTCTGGTACCGGCCGAGGATCGCGTCGCCGAAACCCTGCGCCGTTCGGCGTTGTACCAGGCGGCCGGGGCCGATGGCCTGTTTGCTGCCGGCGTGACTGCTGCGTATGAAATCGAGGCAATCTGCAAGGGCACGTCACTGCCGGTGAACGTGCTCGGCTTCGCCTGCCTGCCCTCGCCGACTGAGCTGCAAGCCCTGGGCGTGCGCCGCTTGAGTGCCGGTTCCGGCATCGCCGAATTCCTTTATGGCGCGATGGGTTCGCTGGTGAAGAGCTTCCTCGCCAGTGGCAAGCTTGACACCCACGACCTGAAGGCGCTGACCTACGGCGAAGTCAACGGCCTGCTGAAATAGCATGCTGGATCGTTATCAGGCGGCCAGCGAGTTTCTGGCCGCGCTCGACGAGGGCTGGCAGCGACACATTGCAGCCATCGGCCCTTGCCTGCATCAACCGCACCCGACGCGTGATCCTTACGAATCGCTGGTGCGGGCGATTGCCTATCAGCAGCTGCACGCCAAGGCTGGGGATGCGATTGTCGGGCGCCTGGTGGCGTTGTTTCCTGGGCAGACGTTTCCCCGGCCTGAGCAGATTCTCGCGACCGACTTCGATCAGTTGCGCGGCTGCGGCTTTTCGGCGGGCAAGATTGCGACTATTCAGGGCATCGCCCAGGCGACGCTGGACGGCGTGGTGCCGGATTACCCCACCGCGCTGGCGATGGACGACGAGGCGTTGATCGAACGCCTGGTCAGCCTGCGCGGGGTTGGCCGCTGGACGGTGGAGATGTTGTTGATCTACAGCCTCGAACGCATGGATATTTTGCCGGCGGATGACTTTGGCGTGCGCGAGGGCTATCGGCGCTTGAAGGGGCTGGCGGTGCAGCCGACGCGCAAGCAGATGATCGAAATCGGCTTGGCGTGGAGTCCGTATCGGACGGTGGCGGCGTGGTATTTGTGGCGCATGCCAAAACCGCTGCCCTCACCCTAGCCCTCTCCCGGAGGGAGAGGGAACTGACTGGGGGAGACTTGAGATATCCGCCGACCTGAAATAGCGGCTGTGAATCCATAGTCGCCCCGGATTTTCAGGTCGATGTATTACGCAAGACTCCTCGGTCGGCTCCCTCTCCCTCCGGGAGAGGGCTGGGGTGAGGGTTGGCTTTTCAGAGGCCAGACTTCAACTTGCTGAACGCCCGAATCAAAGCCCGGTTGAACGCCTTGCCATTGTCATTCTTGCTGTACAGCGAAGCCCGCACCGCCTCCGACGGATACGTCCCCGGATCATTTCGGATCGAGGCATCGACCAAAGCATCCGCCGCCGTGATCGCATTGGCGTAGTGGATGGTGTCCGTGATCGGCGCGATCACCTCGGGAGTCATCAGGTAATCCATCAACGCCAGCCCGGCCTGCGGATGCGGCGCGTCCTTGGGAATGACCATGGCGTCGAACCAGATCAGCGTGCCCTCCTTCGGGATGCGGTAACTGAGCTGGAACGGCTTGCTCGCCGCTTGCGCCTGCCCTGCTGCAATCGCCACGTTGCCATTCCACGACATCGCCACGCAGGTGTTGCCGTTAGCCAGGTCGCTGATGTTCAGGTCGTTGTCGAAGTAGCGAATGTACGGGCGGATCTTCGCCAGTTGCTGCTCGGCGAGCTTCAGGTCATCAAGGTTCTGCCGGTTGATGTCCAGGCCCAGGTACTTCATGACTGCGGCGAACACTTCGTTTGGATCGTTGAGCAGACTCACCCCGCAATCGGCAAATTTAGAGACCACGGCCGGATCGAACAGCATCGCCCAACTGTCCGTCGGCGCCTCCGGCAGACGCTGCTTGATCGCCTGCTCCTGATAACCGACGCCGGTCGTGCCCCAAGCGTAGATTCCAGCAAAGCGGTTGCCCGGATCGAACACCGCCATGTGCTGACGGAACTCTTCACCGACGCCGGAAAAATGCGGCACCCGCGCCTTGTCCAGCGGCTGGATCGCACCGCTCTCGATGGCCCGCGACAGGTGCTGACCGGCGGTCAGCACCAGGTCATAACCGCTGCGCCCGGTGAGCAGTTTGGTCTCCACGGTTTCCAGCGAATCAAAGTGATCGGCGACCACATGAATCCCGGTCTGCGCCTCGAAATTCTTCAGCGTATCCGGGGCCAGATACTCGCCCCAGATGTACAGGTTGACCACCGGTCTTGCGGTGTCGGCGGCCTGCACACACAGGGGTGCAAGCACCAGCAGTAACGCTTGAGTCAGTTTGTGCAGGCCCATCATCACACCCCCTTCTTGTGAGGCGCGCCGGCGTATTGCGGCATGGTGATGCACGCAACGTTACCGCCACCGAGGAGGATTTCCCGGGAGTTTTCGATGCCGACGATCTTGTGCTGCGGGAACAGTTCGGCGAGGGTCGCCAGGGCCACTTGGTCGTTGCGATCACCGAACAGCGGCACCACGATCGAGCTGTTGCCGGCGTAGTAATTGATGTACGACGCGCAGATTTGGGTGCCGGCCTGACGGGTGTGCGTGCTGTCCTGCTGATCGAGGCCTTCGGCTTCTTCGGCAGTCCACTCCAGCACGTCCGGTTGCGGCAGTTTATGCACGATCAACTCGCGACCACGGCTGTCGCGGGTGCTGCGCAGAATGTCGTAGGCCTCCTGATAGATTTCCCACTGCGGATCATCGCGGTTGTCAGTCCATTGCAGCACCACTTCGCCCGGGCGTACGAAGCACGCCAGATCATCGACATGGCCATCGGTTTCATCGAACTTGCAGCCCCGTGGCAGCCAGATCACCTGCTCGGCGCCGAGGTAATCGGTCAGGCGCCGAGTGACTTCGTCCTTGCCCAAATGCTGGTTGCGATTGCGGTTGAGCAGGCACTGTTCGGTGGTGAGGATGCTGCCCTGGCCGTCACTCTGGATGCCGCCGAGTTCGGCAATCAGCGGTGCGCGGTAACGGTCGAAACGTTCGATTTCGAGGATCTTGCTGGCGATCTGGTCGTCCTTGTCCCACGGGTAATACAGGCCGCCGTCAAGGCCGCCGTAAGCGTTGAATTCAAAATCGACGCCACGCACTTCGCCGCTCTGGTCGTTGACCACGAAACACGGACCGCTGTCGCGGAACCAGGTGTCGTTGCAGGTCATCTCGACCACGCGCACCTGCGGTGGCAACTGGCGGCGCGCAGTGGCGAATTGTGCAGCGGAGGCGCACACGGTGACCGGTTCGCTCTGCGCGATGGCGCTGACAATCTGTACCCAGACTTTCTGCGCCGGTTTCGCACCGTTGCGCCACACGTCGGTGCGCTCCGGCCAGCCGAGCCAGCAACCGGATTTGGCTTCGAATTCGCCGGGCAGACGAAAGCCGTCGTGTTTTGGGGTGGAGTCGAGCAAACGTGCCATGATCAAACCTCATCTTGGGGCTGGGAATGACCACAGGCTACGGTCGCGGACGGCTGGCCCGCCAACGATGATTATTGCGGAACAGTTGAATTGAACTCATCAATCGGCCAGTTGATCGTTGAACCATTCGAGCATCTGCGCCACCGCCGGACGCTCCAGGCGCAGTCGCTCGCAGACCAGCGCGTATTGGCCAAGCGCGGTCATGCTTGACGCGAACGGCCGCACCAGGCGTCCGCTCAGCAAGTCCTCCTGCGCGGTGAGGTTGTCGCCCATCGCCACGCCCTGCCCCTGCGCCGCCGCTTCCAGCGCCAGACCGGCGTGAGCGAAATACAACTGGCGCTGCGGACGCAGATCGCCGGCATGACTGGTGAGCCAGGCGGTCCAGGTCTTGCCGTCCTGATCGTCGTGCAGCAAGCAATGACGGGCCAGGTCCTTCGGGGCTTTCAGAGAGCCCTGGTTGAACAGTCCGGGGCTGCACACCGGGAAGAATTGCAGCGCCGGCAACGGCCGCACGAAATAGGCGCTGCTGTCCACTGGGCCGGTGCCGTAGGTGATCGCCAGATCGATGTCTTCGCCGGGGGCACTGGCGTCAATCGGCTGCTCGTAGAGATGCAGGGTGATGTGCGGATAGCGTGCGTAAAAATCGGTGAGGCGGTTCATCAGCCACTTCTGCGCCAGTTCGGCGGTGACCGCCAGGCGCAAGACCGCCAGCGAGGATGGATCGCGCAGTTCATCGCAGGCCTCGCCGATCAGTTCGAAGGCCTGCTGCAGGCTCTGCATCAGGCGTCCGGCGGCGATGGTCGGGCGGATCTGCCGGCCTTCGCGGATGAACAGCGAGACGCCGAGTTGATCTTCGAGTTGACGGATCTGGTGACTGACCGCGCTGTCGGTGACGCACAACTCGGCGGCGGCCCGACCGAAATGCGCGTGGCGGGCGGCGCATTCGAAGGTTCGCAGGGCGGCCAGTGAGGGGAGTCTTCGCATGGGTTGGGGTGCCTTTTTTGGGGACATGCTGACCGGGCCTTGAGCAGGCGTCCAGTGCGACCGAGTTATCGTTCATCGCGAGCAGGCTCACTCCTACATTTGAAATGCATTCCAATTGTAGGAGTGAGCCTGCTCGCGATGGCACCAGAACAAACACTGCAAAACCTTCTAGGCTCAACCGCACCCCCTTCAGCCAACCGGAGGCCCCTCATGCACCTCGAAGGCTCCTGCCATTGCGGCGCCGTCACCTTCAGTCTGACCAGCGCCCACCCCTACCCTTATCAACGCTGCTACTGCTCGATCTGCCGCAAGACCCAGGGCGGTGGCGGTTACGCGATCAACCTCGGCGGCGATGCGGCCAGTCTGAAAGTCCAGGGTCGCAAGCACATCTCGATCTACCACGCGAAGATGAAGGAAGAAGGCGAAAAACGTGCCCATCGCAGCACAGCCGAGCGGCATTTCTGTTCGCAGTGCGGCAGTGGCTTGTGGCTGTTCAGCCCGGAATGGCCGGAACTGATTCACCCATTCGCTTCGGCCATCGATACGCCGCTGCCGGTGCCGCCGGAGCACACGCATTTGATGCTCGGGTCGAAGGCGTCCTGGGTCGAGGTGGATGCGAAACCCAAGGACAAGCAGTTTGCGGTGTATCCCGAGGAGTCGATTGCGCAGTGGCATGAGCGGTTGGGGTTGGTCAAATGAGCATAGTTTCGCGCTGTGATTGATGGCCCTATCGCGAGCAGGCTCACTCCTACAAAGGAATGGATTCCAAATGTAGGAGTGAGCCTGCTCGCGATGGGGCCCAACCTGCCAACCCAAATCAGTCCAGATGCGCCCAGGTCATCCGAAACGACGCCCCACCCCAAGCCGATTCCCCGACCTCGACCTGCCCGCCATGGGACTGCGACACCCGCCGCACCAGCGCCAGCCCCAGGCCAAAACCACCGGTTCGCCGATCGCGACTGGCATCCAGCCGCGAGAACGGTTCGAAGATTTTCTCCCGACCTTCCACCGGCACACCCGGACCGTCGTCGTTGACCCGCACTTCGTAGTAATCGCCGCTGCGCACCAGCGTCACTTCGACTCGCTGCTCGGCATAACGAATGGCGTTGCGCAGCAGATTGATCACCGCCCGCGCCATGAACCGCGGCTCGATGCGCACGGTGTCGAGCCGACAATCACCGATCAGCAACTGCACCCCCGCCGCTTCCGCCTCGAGCGCGACGCTGCCGACCACGCTGTCGAGCCAGTTGGCGGCCTGGATGTTTTCACGTTTGATCACCGTCGCGCCACGTTCGAGGCTGGCGTAGGTCAGCAGCTCGGAGACCATTTCTTCCAGCTCGCCGAGGTCGGCGTACATGTCGGCGATCAGTTCGCGGTTCTGACTGGCGTCCGGCTGTTGCTTGAGTTGGTCGAGTTCGAACGACAATCGCGCAATCGGCGTACGCAGTTCGTGGGACACCGCGTTGGTCAGCTCGCGCTGATTGGCGATCAGGCTCTCGATGCGCGCCGCCATCAGGTTGAAGTGTTCGGCCAGGTCGCGGATGTTCGAGCGTTTCGATAGTTGAATGCGCACCGACAGGTCGTTGTCGCCAAAGCGTTCGGCGGCCAGACGCAGTTTTTCCAGATCACGCCAGTGCGGGCGCACCCAGAAGAACAGGACGATGCCGATCAGCACTGCGAGCATCGCGTAAGCCACCGCGATGTAGAACGGCATCAGGCTCGGCTCGGGCGGCAGCTTGATGCTAAGCAGTTGCGAGCCACCGTCGATGTTGCTGATGAACTGGGTGTAGTTGTCGCGAATCACCAACAGGTTCTGCGCCAGTTCTTCCTTTTCCTCGGGGCTGAGATCCAGTTGATCGGCCTCGACCAGTTTCAGCGACAGACCGTAGTGCGGCCGCAATGCTTCCAGTTGTTGCTCACGCGCCGCACCCTGCTGATCGCGCATGTGTTCGACCAGTGACCACGCCTGACCGCGCACCGCCTCACGGTTGTAGGCCTGCATCTGATTGTCGAGCAACGCGTTAAAGGTGTGCTCGACGGTTTGCAGGGCCAGAACCAGCCCTACTGTCATCACCAGAAACAGCCCGAGGAATAACCGCAGCATTTACAGCTCCCACGCGAACGGATTGAACAGGTAACCCTTGCCCCACACGGTCTTGATGCACACCGGTTCGCGGGGATTGTCTTTGAGTTTGTTACGCAATTTGCTGATGTACACGTCGACGCTGCGGTTAAGCCCGTCAAAAGCGATACCGCGCATGCGATTGAGGATGTCATCGCGGGACAGGGTCTTGCCGGCGGCGCTGGCCAGCAGCCACAGCAGCTCGAATTCCATGGTGGTCATTTCGATGATCTCGCCGGCCAGACGCACTTCGCGGCAGCTGCGATCGATGCTCAACCGTCCGAATTCCAGCGAGCTGACCACGCCGCTGTCCGGCACCTGGCGCCGCTGCAAGGCGCGCAGCCGAGCGAGCAATACCGGCGGTTTGATCGGTTTGATCACGTAGTCATCGGCGCCGGATTCCAGACCGAGAATGTGGTCGAGATCGTCTTCCTTGGCGGTGAGGATGACAATCGGCGTGTCCGCCACACTGCGAATTTCCCGGCACACGTGCAAGCCGCTCTGCCCCGGCAGCATCAGGTCGAGCACCACCACTTTGGGCTGGAACTCGAGGAACGCGGCCACCGCCAGATCGCCGCGATGCACCGCGCGCACTTCGTAGCCATGCTGTTCGAGAAAGTGCGCAATCAGCGTGGCCAGACGCTCGTCGTCTTCGACCAGCAGGACTTTGCCAAAACCCAGGTTATCCATAACGACCGTCTGCCAACCCATGTGTGAAGTGGGCGACAGTATGGCGGCAATCGCCGCCGAGGCGTTGTTTCGGGCAGCAAAAACCGGCCGCAGGGGCCGGTTTTCGGTGATATTTCATACTCTTAAGAGTTTTTAACAGTTTGTGTCTCAGGCCGCAGCCGGCACACCACTGTGAAAGCGGAACTCTTCATCCGGCGACTCGATCAGCTCCTGCTCGGCAGCACGGACCTTGTCGATCACCTGAGCGATGTCCTTCGCGTCGCCATACTGGTAGGCCAGTTTCAGATAACCCTGAAAATGCCGCGCCTCGCTTTTCAACAGACCGAAATAGAACTTGCCGAGTTCTTCGTCGAGATGCGGCACCAGCGCTTCGAAACGCTCGCAACTGCGCGCTTCGATAAATGCGCCGACCACCAGCGTATCCACCAGTTTCACCGGTTCGTGGCTGCGCACCACTTTGCGCAGACTCGACGCGTAACGCCCGGCGTGCAGTTGGCGCAGCTCGATCTTGCGGCGCTTCATGATGCGCATGACTTGTTCGTGGTGCACCAGTTCTTCCCGGGCCAGACGCGACATCATGTTGATCAGGTCGACGTGGGAATGGTACTTGGCAATCAGGCTCAGCGCGGTACTGGCGGCCTTGAACTCGCAGTTCTTGTGGTCGATCAGCAGGGTTTCCTGATCGGCCAGTGCCGCCTGGACCCAGGCGTCGGGCGTGCGGCAGCCAAGGAATTCGTGGATTTCGGGAAGGATCATGGGGCTCACGGTAAAAGGTGTACGAGCAAAGGCCGCCGATTATACCGGCCTGCCCGCAGACCACCAGTCGCAGGCGTTGATATGCATCAAGTCGCGGGCACATGAGCAGCAACTATAGTTGTGCTACGCCGTGCCTTTTCTTTGCTGGAGACTCCGCTCATGCAAGCCATTCGCAGCATTCTGGTGGTCATCGACCCCGAACATTCGGAAAGCCTGGCGCTCAAGCGCGCCAAGTTGATCGCCGGTGTGACGCAGGCCCATCTGCACCTGCTGGTGTGCGACCGCAAGCACGACCACGCTGCCATGCTCGGTGTACTCAAAGCCGCGCTGATCGCCGATGGCTACAGCGTGACCACCGAACAGGCGTGGAACGAGAGCCTGCACGAAACCATCATCGATGTGCAGCAGGCCGAAGGCTGCGGGCTGGTGGTCAAACAGCACTACCCCGACAGTGCGCTGAAAAAGGCTTTGCTGACGCCGGCGGACTGGAAACTGTTGCGCCACTGCCCGGCCCCGGTACTGCTGGTGAAAACCAGCACACCGTGGAAAGACCGGGTGATTCTGGCGGCCGTCGATGTGGGCAATGCCGATGGCGAGCACCGGCATTTGCACACCACGATCATCGATCACGGCTACGACATCGCGCGCCTCGCCAAGGGACATCTGCATGTCATCACGGCCCATCCGTCGCCGATGCTGTCCTCGGCGGATCCGGTGTTCCAGCTCAAGTCGACGATCGAGGCGAAGTACCGCGAGCAGTGCAAGGCGTTTCAGGCTGAATTCGATGTGGATGACGAGCATCTGCACATCGAGGAAGGCCCGGCGGACGTGCTGATTCCGTTCATGGCGCACAAGCTGCAGGCGGCGGTGACGGTGATCGGCACCGTGGCGCGAACCGGGTTGTCGGGCGCATTGATCGGCAATACCGCCGAAGTGGTGCTGGATGCGCTGGAAAGCGATGTGCTGGTGCTCAAGCCGCAGGAGGTTGAGGATCATCTGGTGGAGTTGGCGGTGAAGCATTAAGCGTTGCGGTGCCTGAAACGGCCTCTTCGCGAGCAAGCCCGCTCCCACAGTGGATTGATGTCGAACACAAAATCCCTGTGGGAGCGGGCTTGCTCGCGAAGCTTTTGATCTTCAGGCGCCAAAGGCGTCCTTGAGGAAACCGGGAGCGATGTAGCGCTGATAATGCGCTTCCGACAGCAGGAAGAATTCCCGATCAATGGCATCACGCAATTCCGGCAGGTTCCAGTCGCGGAACTCCGGCAGCAACACCATCCCGTAGGCTTCCAGATTAATGATCACCCGCGCCCCGCGAGCAATCAGCTGATACGCCCAGCAATACTCCGACTGATGCGGCACGAAGCGGATCTTGCGCTGTTCCAGTTGCAGGCGCAGACGCGCCGGATCGAAGATCTCGACCTTGCTGGCCATCACTTGTGACAGCAATTGCTCCAGCCGCAACCACACCGCACGCTTTTCCTCCTCGCCGTAACCATTCCAGTGGATCACTTCGTGGTGGAAACGCTTGCAGCCACGGCACACCAGGTCTCCGTAAACAGTGGAGCAGAGGCCGACGCAGGGGGTCTTGATGGTCTGATTGGGCATAAATTGGCAAAACACTGAAACGCGGAACAGGCCGGCATGTTAGCCCTTTGTCGGGCATTGATCACCCCTCAAACGTCAGGGGCAAGCGCTGGCTCGCGGTTTGACTCACCTGCGCACAACGCCACCAAAGTCCAATAGAGCGCGACTTACCTTTAAATTTTTTTTGCCGTAGAATCAGCCAGCCTTTTAAGGCGCCAATGTCCGTTAGAAGCTGTTTTCAAAGCGTCACGAGCACAGTCGTTCCTTCAGAGCGGTGTTGGCGAAGGGTTTTTCCAGCGGGGAAAAGCCCAACGCCAACCCTCATCAGCTCCCCGTTCTGCAGGCGTAAAACTTTGAAAGCAGCTTCTGTAAGGAATGGTCGGTAATTCTGGCTAAGCGGCCCACAACGCCGCGCAGCGCATGAGTACGAGCATTTCGCGACGAGCGTCCCGGACACCCATTTGGGACCACTGATGAGGGTAATAACTGTGCTTGAAGCCTACCGCAAACATATCGAAGAGCGTGCAGCCCTGGGTATCGTTCCCCAGCCGCTTAACGCCGAACAAACTGCAGGCCTGGTCGAGCTGCTGAAGAATCCTCCGGCTGGCGAAGAAGCTTTCCTCGTTGACCTGATCACCAATCGCGTACCACCAGGCGTGGACGAAGCCGCTTACGTCAAAGCCGGTTTCCTGTCGGCCCTGGCCAAAGGCGAAGTCTCCTCCCCTCTGCTGGACAAGAAGCGCGCTGTAGAACTGCTCGGCACCATGCAGGGCGGCTACAACATCGTGACCCTGGTTGAACTGCTGGACAACGCCGAACTGGCGCCAGTGGCTGCCGAAGAACTCAAGCACACCCTGCTGATGTTCGATGCCTTCCACGACGTGGCTGAAAAAGCCAAGAACGGCAACGTTCACGCCAAAGCCGTGCTGCAATCCTGGGCTGACGGCGAGTGGTTCAAGAAGCGCCCGGTACTGGCCGACAAGATCAGCCTGCGCGTGTTCAAGGTCACCGGCGAAACCAACACCGACGACCTGTCCCCTGCGCCAGACGCCTGGTCGCGTCCTGACATCCCGCTGCACGCCCTGGCCATGCTGAAAATGGCTCGTGACGGCATCGTTCCGGACGAGCAAGGCAAGACCGGCCCGATGAAGCAGATCGAAGAGATGCGCGGACAAGGCTTCCCGATCGCCTACGTCGGTGACGTGGTCGGTACCGGTTCCTCGCGTAAATCCGCGACCAACTCGGTCCTGTGGTTCTTCGGCGACGACATCCCTTACGTGCCGAACAAGCGCGCTGGCGGTTTCTGCTTCGGCAGCAAAATCGCTCCGATCTTCTACAACACCATGGAAGATGCCGGCGCACTGCCAATCGAGTTCGACGTGTCGAACATGAACATGGGCGACGTGATCGACCTGTACCCGCACGCAGGCAAAGTCTGCAAGCACGGTACCGACGAAGTCATCACCACCTTCGAAATGAAGACCCCTGTGCTGCTGGACGAAGTCCGTGCCGGCGGTCGTATTCCGCTGATCATCGGCCGTGGCCTGACCGAGAAGGCTCGCGCCGAACTGGGTCTGCCAGCATTCGATCTGTTCAAGAAGCCTGAAGCACCGGCTGAAAGCACCAAGGGCTTCACCCTGGCGCAGAAAATGGTCGGCAAGGCTTGCGGTCTGGCAGAAGGCCAAGGCGTTCGTCCTGGCACCTACTGCGAACCGAAGATGACCACCGTGGGCTCTCAGGACACCACCGGTCCAATGACCCGTGACGAACTGAAAGACCTGGCGTGCCTGGGCTTCTCCGCTGACCTGGTGATGCAGTCTTTCTGCCACACCGCGGCGTATCCGAAGCCGATCGACGTGACCACCCACCACACCCTGCCTGACTTCATCATGACCCGCGGCGGCGTTTCCCTGCGTCCGGGCGACGGCATCATCCACTCGTGGCTGAACCGCATGCTGCTGCCGGACACCGTGGGTACCGGTGGTGACTCGCACACCCGTTTCCCGATGGGCATCTCGTTCCCGGCCGGTTCCGGTCTGGTCGCGTTCGCCGCTGCCACCGGCGTCATGCCGCTGGACATGCCGGAATCGATCCTGGTGCGCTTCAAAGGCAAAATGAAACCTGGCATCACCCTGCGTGACCTGGTTCATGCCATTCCTTACTTCGCCATCCAGAACGGTCTGCTGACCGTCGAGAAGAAAGGCAAGAAAAACGCCTTCTCCGGCCGCATCCTGGAAATCGAAGGCCTGGAAGGTCTGACCCTGGAACAGGCGTTCGAACTGTCCGACGCCTCGGCCGAACGTTCGGCTGCCGGTTGCACCATCAAGCTGTCGAAAGAGTCGATCACCGAGTACCTGCAGTCCAACATCACCCTGCTGCGCTGGATGATCGGCGAAGGCTACGGCGATGCACGTACCCTGGAACGTCGCGCGCAAGCGATGGAAGCCTGGATCGCCAACCCTGAGCTGATGGAAGCCGATGCCGACGCCGAATACGCCGAAGTCATCGAAATCGATCTGGCCGACATCAACGAGCCGGTACTGTGCGCACCGAACGATCCGGACGACGCCCGTCTGCTGTCCAGCGTTGCTGGCGAGAAGATCGACGAAGTGTTCATCGGTTCGTGCATGACCAACATCGGTCACTTCCGCGCTGCCGGTAAACTGCTGGATCAGGTCAAGGGTCAGCTGCCTACCCGTCTGTGGCTGTCGCCGCCGACCAAGATGGACGCTCACCAACTGACCGAAGAAGGCTACTACGGCATCTACGGCAAAGCAGGCGCGCGCATGGAAATGCCAGGCTGCTCGCTGTGCATGGGTAACCAGGCACGCGTTGAGCCGAACAGCACCGTGGTCTCGACTTCGACCCGTAACTTCCCGAACCGTCTGGGCGACGGCGCGAATGTCTACCTGGCTTCGGCCGAGCTGGCGTCCGTGGCTTCGATCCTGGGTCGCCTGCCGACCGTCGAGGAGTACATGGAATACGCTGGCAAGATCGACAGCATGGCGGCCGATGTCTACCGCTATCTGTCCTTCGACCAGATCGCCGAGTTCCGTGAAGCAGCTGCGAACGCCAAGATCCCGGTCGTTCAAGCCTAACGTTACAAAGCAATAGAAAACGCCGCCCATCGTGAGATGCGCGGCGTTTTTTTATACCTTGGAATACCGGGGGTTAAGTGTTGAGTTTGAGGGCTTGCCGGACCGCGCCATCAACGCTCAGCCCGCTAAGCGTCACGCCATTTGCTTGCACTTCGGGCAACGCCTCCAGCACCGCCAGTGCCTCATGCTTGAGCCGCGCCAGAATCAACCGCTTGCCTTCCTGATGCACCCGCAGGAAAAACTCCTGCATCGCCTCGATGCTGGTGCCGTCCAGGTCCGGAGTTTCCTCCAGACTCAGGATCACCGTGTGCACCGGCGCCTCCGAATGGCGAATCAGGCGCAACGCTGCACCGAGAATCCGCTCGACGTTGGCGAAGAATAACGCCTCACTGGGCCGCACAATCAACACTCCCGGCTCGGTTGTCGCCGTTGGGTGACGTTGCAGATCGACAAAATCATGCCCGCCGTCGATCCGCCCGAGCACCTGAATGTCCGCCGCCGACATCTGTTTGAGCATCAGCAGCACGCTGATGGCCACCGACACCAGCAACCCGTCGAGAATGCCCAGTACCAGCACCGCCCCCACCGCGCACAACACCAGCACCCGATCCCGGCGCCAGACGAAATAGCGCCCCAGCGGCTGCAGACTCAAGCCCCGCGCCAGCGCATGAATCACGATGGCCGCCAGAATCGGCTCCGGCGTCAGAGCAATCCACGGCAGTACCGTCAGCACGATCACCAGTACCACCAGCGCCGCGACGCCACCGGCCCAGCGGGAAGTCGCCCCGGCAGCCTCGTTCGCCGACGTCGCCGAATACCCGGCCCCCGCCGGCATGCCATGGAACAATCCCGACAACAGATTCGAGGCACCCAGCGCCAGCAGATCACGGTTGGAGGTCACACGGTCACCGTGCTTAAGCGCGTAAGAGCTGATCGAACCGTAAGACTCGGCGTACAGAATCATTACCAGCGCGAACCCGACCTCACCCAGCCGCAGCCAGTCGGCAAACGGCAACACCGGCAGGCTCGGCACTTCAAGGCTCAGGTCGATTAAACCGATCATGCTCACGCCATGAGCCGGCAGGTTCAGCCATTGCCCGGCGACAATGCCGATCACCACCACCAGCAAACCACCGGGGACCCGTGGAAAGCGCGAAAACAGTCCCAACAGCAGCAACGCCACCGCTGCGACAGCCGCCGCCGGCCAGTTCCATTGCGGCAGTTGTTCGAGTAATTGCGGGGCGAAGCGCACCAGATTGGCGTCGGTCAGATGCACGCCGACCACGCTGGCGACCTGCTTGAGGATGATGGTCAGGGCCAAGCCGAAGGCAAACCCACGCAGCACCGGCTTGGCGATAAACGACGTGACAGTGCCCAAGCGGAATATTCCGGCCAGCAAGAACAACCCACCGCTGACCAGTACCAGCCCGATGGCCAGCGCAGAACGCAGCTGCGGGTCGCCATTGGCCAGGGTTGCAGTCGCCGCCGCCAACACCGCCGCCGAGGAAGAAGTGGCCGAAACAATCGCAAAACGGCTGGTGCCAAACAGCCCATAACAGAGTAACCCGGCAAACAAGGCTATCACCCCGGCCTGGGGCGCCAGCGCGGCGATGGTGGAATAAGCGACTGCTTCGGGCAACAACAGACCGGCAATCGACAGACCGGCGAGGATGTCCTGCCAGTGATTGGGTGGTTCTACAGGTTGGGCCGCGCTCGACAATCCACTGTCTCCAGACGAAAAAAAAGCCGCTGTGCGCATCACGCACAGCGGCCACTGTAGCTGAGTATCTGGAGCTTTGGCTTACGCCGTCAGCGAATAAATCAACGCCGAAATCGCCACCAGACCTACGGCAGTGACAAACACGTTCGACGCCTGACCGCGATAGCGTGCCATCGCCGGCACTTTACGGATCGCGTACATCGGCATCAGGAACAGAATCGCGGCGATCACCGGGCCACCGATGGTCTCGATCATGCCGAGGATGCTCGGGTTCAGGGTCGCGACGATCCAGCACACCACCAGCATGAACGCCGCCACGATGCGGTCCAGCGCCTTGGCGCCCGGACGCTTGCCGCTCTTGACGATCAGGCCCTTGAGGCCTTCGCTGGCACCGATGTAGTGGCCGAGGAACGACTTGGAGATTGCCACGAACGCAATCAACGGCGCCGCGAAAGCGATGGTCGGATTGCTGAAGTGGTTGGCCAGGTACGACAGGATCGACAGGTTCTGCGCCTTGGCTTCGGCCAGTTGTTCCGGCGACAGGGTCAGCACGCAACTGAAGACGAAGAACAGCACCATCACCACCATCAGCAGGTGGGCGCGGCAGAGGATCTGCGAGCTGCGCTGGTCAGCGTTGACCCCGTAACGACGCTTCTGGTCCACCGCAAACGCCGAGATGATCGGCGAGTGGTTGAACGAGAACACCATCACCGGAATCGCCAGCCACAGCGTGTGCAGCAGCGCCGAGGGCGCCGGTACTTGCGAAGCGGTGGTGAGAATGCCGCCATTCCAGTGCGGAATCAGGTACACCGCGAGGAACAGCAACGCAACGATGAACGGGTACACCATCAGGCTCATCGCCTTGACGATCGCCTGCTCGCCGCAACGCACCACGGCCAGCAGGCCGAGGATCAGCACGAACGACAGCAGCGCGCGCGGTGGCGGCGTGATGTGCAGTTGGTGTTCGAGGAAACTGGCGACCGTGTTGGTCAGACCGACGCTGTAGATCAGCAGGATCGGGAAAATGGCGAAGAAGTACAGCAGGGTGATCAGCGCGCCGGCCTTGATGCCGAAATGCTGCTCGACCACGTCGGTGATGTCCGCGCCTTCGCGACCAGAGAGTACGAAGCGGGTCAGGCCTCGGTGGGCAAAGAAGGTCATCGGGAAGGCCAGCAGCGCGAGGATCACCAGCGGCCAGAAGCCCCCTAGACCGGCGTTGATCGGCAAAAACAGGGTACCGGCGCCAATGGCCGTCCCGAACAGTCCCAACATCCACGTGGTGTCATGGCGATTCCAGCTCGACAGTTCAGCTGGTGCTGCCGCTTCATAGCGTTCGTCGACGCTATTGGCCTGATCATTCATCCGGTCGGATCTCCGCATTCCGGTCACTTGCCACTCGGTCAGGACGCGTCGGAAAAAACCGACAGACATGCTCCGGCCGAAACAGGGGCGCGATTCTCCGCGATAAATGAGCAGAAGCAAAGACTTAGCTGAGGAATGGTTGTACGGAGCAGATCAGCGGGTTGTAGTTTTCGGGAAAAATCCTGTCGGCTACGGATACGCGAGATGTCGTTTTCCGGCTAGTTTCAGCGCCAATTCGAACGACAGGACTTGATCAGATCGATCGAGCCAGGAGAAATCCGAGTGACATGCAAAACAGGCCGAACGCCAACAATCCCCAGATTGGGTACATATCGCCCTTGTTTTTAATACGCATTCTTTCTTCCCACTCATCGTGCTCACGTTCCAGCTCTTCCATTCTGGCTTTGCGGTCATAGGTACTCATGTGGATTTTCCTTTTTGGATCATTGGTCGGACGGTTGTGGAACGAACAATCAAAACTTGAAGAAAACACCTGCTACTGCGGTGATTGCTGTCACCACCCCAGCTGTTACCGCAAGCGGATATAAATTTGTCTCTCTATTAAGCTTTTTTTCCTCCGCCAAGAGCTTTTTCCTTTCGGCCACAAGTTTTCTTGACTCATTCTCCAGCCTGTCGAGTTCCAGATTTTCAAGATCGTCTTGAGCATTCGCCTTCCTTGGCTGCTGGCAGTCCCTGCCCGGGCTGCTTTGTGCCCACATGATTTCGCGTTCATCACCATTCCGATAGCAGATGCATCTGCCAAATTCGTAGGCAAAATCCGCGAAAATTGTAGGCAGCCTCATACAAAAACAGCGGCGAATTCATCACTCCACACTTTCAATTTGGCCGACATGCTCTAGCGTGAGAGGAGTCCCCTGCCCCACGGAGTCTCTGCCCATGCCCCTCGTCCGCGTCGAAATCAAAAAACACGCCGATCCCACCTTCGCCAAACGCATCGGCGAACAGATCTACGCCGCCATGCGCAGCGCCATCAACGTCCCGGAGCACGATAACTTTCAGGTCCTCAACGAGCACGACGGCGAGCATTTCATCTTCGACCCGCAATACCTGGGCATCCAGCGCACCGATCAGCTGGTGATCATCCAGATCACCCTCAATGAAGGCCGGACCCTGGAGCAGAAAAAAGCCCTGTACCAGACCATCGCCCAGAACCTGAACACCCATCTGGGCATTCGTCTGGAAGACGTGTTCATCAATCTGGTTGAGGTCAAAAAAGAGAACTGGTCGTTCGGCAACGGCATCGCCCAATACGCCAGTTGACAGCCCGCCAAGGGCCCCCGCATCATCGGCCACATGAACGTTTGCGCGCTGCACCTCACCCGTACCACCACCACGACCGCCACCGGCGGGTCGTGGTGTTTGTGCATGAGGTAAAACCCGCGCAGCAAACCCAAGGCCCCGCCAGCAATGGACGGGGCCTTGTTGTTTCTCCCGTCCGTGCGGCTGCTGTTGCAAACCAGTGAGTCACTCAAGGAGAAACACCATGTCCGCAGCACTGTTGATCATCGATATGCAGGTCGGTCTGTTCCATGGCCCGGAAAAACCCCATGACGGCGAACGCCTCCTCGCCAATATCCAACGCCTGATTGCTCTGGCTCGCCAACAACACGTGCCAATCTTCGCCGTGCGCCACACCGGGCCGGAAGGTTCGCCGATTGCTGCGGGCAGCCCATTCTGGCAATTGCTGCCGGCACTGGAGCTGGATGCAGAAGTCGATACCCTCTTCAACAAATCCCGCCCCAATGCTTTCCACGGCACGGACCTGGCGCGCCGACTCGAATCGGCGCAGATCAATGACCTGTATATCGCCGGAATGAAAAGCCAGTTCTGCATCGACAGCACCTGCCGCGCCGCTGCCGACCTCGGTTTCAAACCCGTGCTCGTGGCCGACGCTCACACGTGCATGGACACCCCCGCGCTCGCCGCGCAGGCGATCATCGATCACCACAACGCAACCCTCGGCGCTGCCTTCGCCCGGTTGATCAACAGTGCCGACGTGACGTTCTGACCCGCCTCCCTGAGAATTGACGTCGCTTCACTTTAGTGCGGTTACGTCAATGCAGTATTTGTAACTGCATCGGTGTTCCTACAAGGATGTTTAATGTCGATCCGCGTTCACCGAAGTCAATAACCGACGACCGCCCATAGTTCTGGGCATTGATTTCATCTAACGCCCATGCCGAATTAAATTCATTCCGAGATTTCAGATAACTCCTACAACCTAAACCAGCAAAAACAAATCGAACAAAACGTTACGCAAGGCAAAATAACAACTCTTTGTTACAAGCGAATACTCAGCCATTGAACAATTCACAACTACGGGCCTATATTTTTCTGGCATTGAGTTCAGGGAATCAAAGAACGCAAAGCGAATTACCCGGGCGTAGTGGGAATCTCGACATGGGATCCCGAACGCAATCGTTATGAGTTCTTCCACACCGATACGGGCGAATCAAAATACAACAACGGCGGTGGTGGTTATTTCTTTATCACCGGGAAGTGTCACGCGACATGCGCAATGAGAATCCGCCTGTACGGATCTACGTTGTTCATGCGCCTTATATCGGAACGGTCCAGACAAAGTCCGCCACCCAACAATAATCCAGGAGTCCACCATGCAAAAAACAATGAAAGCATTGCTGATGTCGACGCTATTGATCTCCTCGGCCTATTGCGCAGGCGTCAGTGCGCAAGCTGCCACCCCGCCGGTCAAGGATGCTGTCGCTACAGCAGACAACGCGATGATGTTGACCGTGTTCCTGAAACACGATCAGTCGCGACCGCTGAGCGAACTCAAGGCCCAGCTCGCGCAACAGGGGTTCTATAAAACCTTTCCCCCGGCCGGGGTGGAAGTGGTGAGCTGGAACATCATGATGGGCATCGGCCAAGTGGTCACCGTGCGCTTCCCGGCATCGCGCCTGGCCGAAGTCAACCTCGCACTGGAAAACACCGCGTGGGGCAGTTACCGAACCGAGTTCTATCCCACCTACGATTTCAAACCGATTGCCCTGGCCGAACAAACCAAAGCCCAAACAGCGCAATGATCCCGTCAGCACACTGGATAGCCGGTGTGCTGCCGCCCTTGCTTCTTGCGCGAAGCCGTCCAGAATCAGAACACCACAACGCGAATCAGCATGATTGCCAAGCCGCTCCGCATTCAGCACTCTGAACCGAATTTCGCAACCTGCCCCGCCGACGATCACAGGAGCCGCGCAATGCCCGCAACCGTTCTGGTACTGGTTGAAACCATCAATGACTATTTGCCGATTCTCGAGCATCAGGGCTTTCACCTGATCCTCGCCCCCACGCCTGCCGAACGTGCGCAAGCCATCGCCAGCCACGGTAGCCGCATCGATGCGGTATTGACCCGTGGCCCGCTGGGCCTGACCGCCGACGAAATCGCGGCCCTGCCCGCGCTGAAAATCATTACCGTGATCGGCGCCGGATACGAGCATGTCGACCTGCAGGCTGCCAGTGATCGCGGCATCACCGTGACTAACGGTGCCGGGGTCAACGCGTCGTCGGTGGCCGATCACGCGATGGCGATGCTGCTGGCGCTGGTGCGCGACATTCCGCGCTGCGACGCCGCCGTGCGTCGCGGTGAATGGCCGAAGATCATGCGCCCGTCGCTGGCCGGCAAACGCCTGGGGATTCTCGGGCTCGGCGCGGTGGGCATGGCGATCGCCAAGCGCGCGCACCTCGGTTTTGACATGCAGATCAGCTACCACAACCGCCAGGTGCGCAGCGATGTGCCCTACACCTTCTGCTCGACGCCGACCGAACTGGCGCGGGCCTCGGACTTTCTGATCGTCGCCACGCCGGGCGGGATTGGCACTCAGCATCTGGTGACGCGTCCGGTGCTCGACGCGCTCGGACCTGGGGGATTCATTGTCAATATTGCTCGCGCCAGTGTGATCGCCACCGCCGAGCTGATCACGGCACTGGAACAACGGCGAATCGCCGGCGCCGCGCTGGATGTATTCGACCACGAACCACAAGTACCGGACGCATTGAAAACGCTCGGCAACGTGATACTGACCCCGCATGTCGCCGGTCTGTCGCCGGAGGCCACGCAAGGCACGGTGGAACTGGTGGGGAAAAACCTTACGGCATTCTTCTCGGGGCAACCCGTGCTGACGCCGATTCAGTTACCGCCGAAAACAGGCCATCAACGCGTGCGCTAAAGCACGCCGAGCAACGTCCACAAACGCCGCGATTCAGCGTCGGCGCTGATCAGCTCGCCGAGCAATTCGCTCAATGGTTTATTACCCCACTCGACTCCGCGTCGAATCAGGTACGGCACCGGGCTGTGAGGCTCGGTGCGCGCCAGGTATTCGGCGATCAGCAGCAATTGGCGGTAAGCCTCTTCACGACTGGCCGGCTCGCGTAACACCTGTGCCACCGGCGCCTCGTCGACAACCTGCGCCACGGCGACAGGCGTCTCGAGTGGTGCGGGCGCGGGCGTCGGTTGTTGTGGGTGCATGGCGATGAACTCCTGAACCAGCGTCAGTAGCGCCTCAATGGTTTGCTGCAATGGCCCGAAGCCCGGCCCTTGACCGCCCAGATAAGCATCACTCCACGCATCGAGACGTTGCAGGTGTTGCAGACTCAACAGCAGACTGCCCTGCGTGCGCAGCCAGAATGCCAGCGGTGTCGCGCGGATCTGCTCGCTGAGCCGTTTCTGCTCGTTGCGCGCATTTTCCGCCGAAGTCTTTGCGCCTTTACTGTCATTGACCTGAACCTGCTGCACTTTCAGGCGACGCCAGACTTCAAGGGTGTAAACCTCGAAATCACTGTTGTTCGCGCCGAACAACGGCACCCGGGTCAGCAAAATTTCACAGTACCGGCGCACCAGCCATTCCAGCGGAATCACCCGCCACGACTGATCGCCGTCCTCGGCCTGCGGGTGCAGGTGCTCGGGAAAACGTTCACACAATCCGGCGATCAGCGCCAGACTACCGGGCAACCCGTCCAGCGCTTGCAGGTGCAGCCACGCTTCACCGAGCCAGGCGCTGAGCATCAAATCCTTGCTGCGCTCCAGCAGCAAGCAGGTGGTCAGCTTCTCGACTTCCGGCCAGTTCGCGCGCTTGAGCGTCGATTGCCAGACCCCGGTCGGCAGGCTCGCATCGTCTTCGCGGCGCAGATCGCGCAACTGGTCGAACTCGCGTTCATAACGCAGATCGACACCACACGGCGCCTCGGCACTGATCGGCGCGAGCAACTGGTCGATCAGCTCTGGCAAGGTTGTCAAAGGCAGGCTCACAGATTCTCCTTGGAGGCTTCGAGGGCAGCGGTCGTGTTGGTCATCTGAAAGGGTGAACGCGGTGCGCGGGTAGGCAATGGCGAGATCGACAGCGGCAATTTCGAGCCCTGGCTCATCAGCGACAGGCGCACGAACATCCGCGTGAATTCGCTGGTGACGCTGTCGGTCGCCGCCGTAACCGGCAGGCGCAACGCCAGCGGAAAATCGGTGTAATCCATATTCGGCTGACGCTGCACCGAGAAGTGCGCACGCATCAAGCGCAGCAGCGACCACGGCCCGCCGTACTCCCAACCGGCCTCCATGTCGCGCACCACCAGGTTCGGTTGCAGCGGATCGTTGACCGGACGCTCCTTGCCGTTGCGTGCCCAGCGCAGGGTCAGGCGGATCGGTTGGCCGACCATCCAGCGCAGGTTCGGCTGTTCGGCGCCGGGGTAGTTGATCTGCTGATTACCCGCCAGCAAGCCCCAGGCAATCACCTGATCGGCGCCCCTTTCTTCCTCGCGGTCGGTGCGCCAGCGCACGTCGAGTTCCACCCCGAGGATGCCGCTCTTGTCGCGCACGAACAGCGGAGTCAGCCACACGCTGGCCTGCTTCAGGCGGTTGAGAAAGTCTTCGGCGGCCAGGCGCTCCGGGGTCTGGCTCAAGACCAGTCCGGCCTGCGCCACCGGCAGGCGCTTGTCGATGATTTCCAGAAAATGCTGGACCCGTGACGGGTCGGCGTCCTGCGCCTGCACCCCGTTGGCAAACGGGAAGCGGTCGGCCAGGTATTGATTGAAATAGTTGGCCAGTTCATTCCAGGCCGTGGCCGCTTCTTGCTGTTGCAGGAACTGGCAACGCTGCATCGCCGACTGCTGCAACTCCACCGCACGCATCGCCAGCGTGCCACGCCCACCCGCCAGGTTGGCCGTTTGCAGAACCTGCAGGCAGGAACCGGTGTCCATCTCGATGAAATCACGACTGACCAGTTGCTCGATCTGCGCCGGGGAACTCGCCGGGTTGGCATCCTTGTACTTGAGCAATTCATCGTTGAGCGCGCTGAACTGGGTCACTCGCTCGTAATCCAGCGCCGACAGGTTGCCCTGCTGGGTCATCAGCCACTGCAGGGCCGGCGCGCGACGTTCGGTGATGCCGAGCATGGTGTTGAACTGCTGTTTGAGACTCAGTTTCAGATCCTGCACATCACTGGCACCGTACAGCTGCAGGCCGAGGTTTTTCGAACCGTTCCACTGACTGATTTCGGTACGACCACCGAACAACGGTTGCGCGGTGATTTCTTCAAGACCGCTGACGATCTGCGCCAGCGCCCGCCGGTTCAATGCGCCTTGCAGACGCGCGGCGAGGTCGCTGCGGTGCACCTCGACAAAGGCTTTTTGCAGGGCCATCGCCTGTTCGGCCTGAACGTTGAATACCGCGTACGGATGGGTCTGGTCGTTGTGATCCTTGAGGCTCAGCCACATCGCCTGGGCGGCGGCAGTTTCGGCCGCTTGCAGCAAGGCATCGCGATACACCGGCGGGATGCGCGGCAGCTCTTCGGCGACATAACTTTTGTAGCTGGCGAAGTAGCTCAACGAGGTATTAAGGTCATCGCCGTCGACGGTCTGACCCTGCATATTGACGTTGTCCTGCGTGGCGCGCATCGCGATCGAAACGAAGTCGCGCCTGAACAGCGCCTGCACGGCGTTGTTGAGTTTCACCACCTGATCCTGCAACGCCAGTTGCCCGCTGCCCTGCTGCACCAGCAGATTGCCGCGAGAACCGACCTGGGCGATCCACTGATCGCGAAAACTCTGCTGCAACTTGCTCGCCTGGGCGTCGAGTTGTTGTTCAACGGCAGGCCCGAGCAATGTGCTCTTGCGTACCTTGTCGAGAAAGTCGCGGTAGCCCGGTACCAGTTCCTGGCCCTTGCCGCGACTCCAGGTCGAGTTGGTCAGGGCGATCGCCGCTTGCAGATCATCAATCAGTGCCCGCAGATCTTCCAGCTCGCTCAGGCTGTTGCCGCTACCCGCCTCCAGTTGCTCCAGATGCAGCTTGAGGTAACCGGCCTTGCTGACAAAGTTGTCGGCGAGGAAATACTGATCGAGCCAGCGTTCCATCAGCCCGGTGAAGTTGCTGACAATCAGCGGCCGCTCGACGCTCAGGTCCAGCGCCTGCAGATCACCGCCATCCCCTGCCGCCAGCAGTCGGTTGTAATAAGCGGCATGGGGCAAGGTGGCGGCGTTGAGATTCAGTGACAGCGCGCTGTTGCTCAGTTGCACCAGGTCATCGAGTGGCACTCGCTGGTTGTTCTGCACTTCACCGAACAACTGATTCTGTTGCTCCAGACGCAATGCGCGATCCACCAGATCCGTGGCCTTCTGGTAGTTCTGCCATTGCGCCGGGTCTTCGCTTTCGACGCTGGAGCGCCGATCAGTGCTGCGAATCGCCTTGATTTTCGCCAGCTCCGCCACCAGCAGATCGTGCAGCGGCACCAGCATATGGCGCTGGGTCGAGCGGAACAGTTCCTGTTCGATCCGGGTATCGAAAGAGGAGAACCACGAGGTCGGAAACACCAACGACACGTAGTGCCAGTGCGGCGCTTTTTCCAGCACGCGCCAGAAGCTCTGCACATTGCGCCGGGTCGGCTCGATGCGATGCGCTTCGTCGGTGACGGCGACATAGCTCTTCTGCGCACCCTGCATCAGCCGCGCCAGTTCGTGGGCATCGCGAACCGAGTCGTGCCAGACCCAGATCATCGCCACTGCCCACAGCACTCCGACCACCAGCGCGACGCCGGCAGTGATCCGTTGCCAGCGCTGACGCAAGCGCAACAGGCGCGGCACACCCTGGGCCAGCCCTCGTTCGCCGACCAGGCGCTGGCGCCACAACTGGCGCACGAACGCACTGCGCTGCAAGCCGCTGTCATCGGCGGAAAATCCGTCGAGCGCATCATCGGCCGGCTGATTCGCGCTGAAATACACGCCGCGAAAACACGGCGCCTCACCCTGCGCGTTGCCCTGAAATACCGGCTCCAATACGTTCTGCAGGCCACGGCGCAGGCTTTCCAGACGTTCCGGCAACGCGTACAGGTCTGCGCTCAGGTGCCCGGACAAAGTACCGATTTCGATCACCGCCTCGGCCAGAGCCCGGTGCAAGCTGTCCAGCGCCTGGTCGCTCCATTGCCCCTGCCAGACCGCATCGCGCGCGTAGGGCGATGACCAGCCCAGGGTGCGATCACGGGCCTCATCCGGCAGTGCACTGATCAGTTCCTGAAACCCGGGCAGTTCTTCAAGACCCGTGACGATCACATACACCGGCACACTCAAACCGAACCGTTGCAGCAGATCGATGAAGCGCCGACGCGCCGCCAGACCGAGTTGGGTGGCCTGCTCCAGGTTGTCCAGACGACTGACCGGCACCGTCCAGATCACCCCGTCCAGCGGACGTTTGCTGCGCAGGCGTAAAATCAGCCCGAGCAGACGCCACCAGCCGCCGCGTTGCAGGTGCATGCCGTCCTCGGGCAAGAACAATGCTTGCGGCACCACCAGCACCGCGCCCTCGGGGTCCGACCACCAGCGGCCGAACCACGCCGGTTTGTCGGTGGGTTGCAGGTGCCATTCGTTGACCAGTTGCGTGCCCTGGATTTCGTCCCCGAGCATCAACAACCACGGCATTTGATAACGATCATGGGTGCCCTGCTCTTGCTCCATGTGCCGCACCGAAGCGTAGAAACTGCGGATCGCCGCGCCGCTCTGGGTGCGCAGCCACCACACCGCGACCGCGATGATCACCAGCAGCAACAACAGCGCGACCACCCACGCGACAATCGTCAAAGTGCTCATGAGTCTTGCTCCGGGGCCGCCACTGAATCGCTCATCTGCAGCACCGGCTCCAGTTCCGAACGAATGTCACGCCACAGAAACTGGCCGATCCCGGTCAGCAACAGAACCATCGCCACAATCCCCAGCGCCAGGCGAAAGCCGTCCGGCAACGCCGTGCGTACCGGTAGCTGCAACGGCGGTACCTGGGAGGGTTGTACCAGGCGCTGACTGACATCGGCATAGTCGGCCTCGTCTTGCCAGGCGAAGTTGAACAACGCCAACCGCCACTTCTCCAACTGCGCCTGGCTGTGTTCGCCGCGCAGTCGCCCATGAAAACCGAGGATCAGGCACTGCAGGTAGACGTTGGCCAGATCGCGAGCGGTCGGTTGTTGTTCATCGAGCACTGTTTGAATCGCCGCCGGCAGTTGCTCGCCGGCCTGGCGCGTCGAATACAGGCGCGACTCCAGAGGTTTGCTCTGCCAGGCCGATTGCCCCGGCCACGGGCTGAACAACAGGGTTTCATCAACCAGCGCGACAAAGGCATAGACCAGTGCCTTGACCTGCTCAGTGGCCGAATCCCCCACCCGTGAGTACGCCGTGCGCCACAATCGTTGCGAGGCCTGAGTCGAGAGTTCGACCACGGTTTCGACCAGAGCCGCCTCGTCCTCGCGGTCCTTGGGCAACTGGCTCCAGTCCAGCGACCATTGCTGCCACGTCTGCCGAAATGCGCTGCTGAGCGGCGCGTCCTGCAAACTCAGATTTCTCGTTCCGGCCCCGGCAGTCCCTTCCGACATGCTGCGTTCCTTGTGTGATCAGGCACTTTCACTCGTCTGCGCAACAAACAGCACCACCTGCCACGGACTGCTGGTCAACTTCGCTGCTGGCGCGGCGATCATCAGTGGCAGTTGTGCGTCAAACCACGCGCCTTCGGCTGTGACCACAAACAGCCGCGTGTCATCGCCGACGCTGTAGGCCACTTGTTCACTGCGGCTCATGGCCTGGTGGCTCAATCCGCTCATGCGCTGGCGGCTGAGCAAGGCAACGTGCGGCGCCGAGGCGATGATTGCACTGCGCAGCCATTCACTGGCCGCCTGCTCGCTGGCCCCGTTGGGCATGCGCAGGCCAATGACCAGCCGCTGGCTCGGTTGCTCATCGGGCAACTGAATTGAAAAGCTCTGTTCGCCGCGCTCGAACGGCAGGCTGCGATAGCCGGCGCGGATCAGTTCGAGGGTGATTTCCAGCCATTGCAGCACCGCGTCGTAACCGCGCTGCAACTCCAGAAAATCCAGCGGCGCGAACGCCGGCACCCCGGCCAGCGGATCGAGTGCCGACCAGGCGCCGGCCAGTCCGAGTAGCTGCACATACAAACTCTGCGGATGGGCGATGCGAGTGTTGAGTGTGCCTTCGACTTCCGGCAGCCGTGCCCACAACGCGGTCAATTGCCGGCGAATCTCCAGCGCATCGTCCTGATTGCCGGCCTGTTGCGCCTGACGCAATCGACCGCCGAGGAACATGCACTTTTCCCGCGCCCGTGCACACAATCCGGCGACGCGCCGGCCCAGCGGCGAATCGGGCAACAGGATCGGAGTCGGCGGGGTATAGGCCAGCGGCAGAAAACCTCCGCCTTCCTTGCGGATTTTCAGCAGCGGCAGGCAGATCGAATCGGCCTTGTTCAATTGCGTGCACAAGCGTGGGTTGGGTCGCCACACGGTGATCGATTCCGGGAACTCGCCACTGGTCAGATCCGGCAGCGCTTCACCGACCACCGATTGCAGGCGTCCCTTCAGCGGCAGCAGTTGCCCGGCGCGCCACAACGGACTGATCGCCAGGTAAACGGTAACGGTGGCATCGTCGGTGGCGTTGATGGCCGGGCCAACATCGAGTTCCAGAATCGGGCCGATACCGGCTTGCAGATCCACCGGCAGACCGTCAGGCATGGTGCCTTGCAACGCCAGCACGCGAACCACCCCGGCGCTCAACGCCGAGGGATCGAACTCCATGCGACTGACGCCCCAGAACCACGGGTTGCACGCTTGCGCCATATGCGCACCGAGGGCTTCGGCACGCAGGCCCTGCAACTGAAAATGCTGCGGCAGCAATTGCATGCCTTCATGCCAGCAGACCGCGTCAGGTAGCAGACTCATACGACTCCCTTCGACCATGCCGCAACCCGGCGGCGAGCGGTGTGTTTCAGTTTTCCTTGCTGACCAGGCTCATCTCGCGGCTGTCGAACTTGAGCCAGGCTTCGCGCTGATCGTCGAGCCGCAAGCGGTGCGCTCCGGGTGTGTTATAGCTGGCGAAGACCAAAAGTCCAGCCGCCTTCTTGCCCCCCAGCGGGAAGGTCTGGCGGTCGATGAATTGCCCCGGCACCAGCTCCAGCCCCCATACGCTCATCAGCTGACGATAGTCGCGTTGGTACTGGTCGCGCCCGGCAAACCACTGGCTGGCACTGATGCTCGACAGCTGCTTGAGCAGATCCGGATCGTTGACTGCAACGAAATCCACGGCAATGGGCGTGTCGTCATTGGCCTTGGGCGCGACGTCGAGGGTCAGGCTGTCCAGATCGACTTTCGGCCCGAAAAAAGAACAACCGGCGAGCAGCGCAAACAAAACAACACTCAAAAATCGTCTGCACAAAATGAATTTTCCTTTTCCCGAGACAGTCCAAAAAAGATTTTCGCTTGCATTTTTATAGACCTGTTCTAGCGTCTTGGGTAGTTCGGTTCCCAGAGCCGAATGAGGAAGGTTTGTCAAAGGAACGACAGGTCATCTGCCACCCTTTCTAACCTACGGTCCAGTAAGGGAAAGCGATGAACGGGCCTCCCCGATGCATTGCGCCCGCCTTCGCATCGGAGTCAGCCACCATGGCAGAAAGTACTCAGCACAAGCTCGACCGGGTCCGCCCGCCCCGAGTGCAAATCACCTACGACGTCGAAATCGGCAACGCCATCGAGAAAAAGGAATTGCCTCTGGTGGTCGGAATTCTGGCTGACCTCTCCGGCAAGCCACTTAAACCATTGGCAAAACTGACTGAACGGCGTTTTACCGAAATCGACCGCGACAACTTCAACGAAGTGCTCGCCTCGATCGGTCCCCGCGCCACCCTGCAGGTCAACAACACCATCACCGGCGACGACAGCAAGCTCAATATCGAGCTGAACTTCAAACACATCGACGACTTCGATCCGGTCAAGGTAGTGGAACAAATCACTCCCCTGCGCCGCCTGTTCGAGGCTCGCCAGCGTCTGCGCGACCTGCTGACCAAACTCGATGGCAATGATGATCTGGACAAGCTGTTGCGCGACGTCATCGCCAACACCGAAGGCTTGCAAGAGATCAAATCGGCCCGCCCAGACACCGCTACCCCGGCCGCTGACGCCGAGGCCCCGGCCGAACCGCAAGCCTGATCATCCATTTAACCGAGGGAGCATCCGTCATGCCCGCCGCCGCCCAGAATCAAGCCAGCGAGAATGCTGCAGCCGAAACCTTATCCCTGCTCGACCGGATCATCGCCGAGGGCCGCATGGCTCACGATGACAGTCAGCAGGACTACGCCCGCGACATGCTCGCGGAGTTCGCCACCCAGGTGCTTGACGAAGGCATGGCCATCGACAAGGACACTGTGGCGATGATCAATGACCGCATCAGCCAGATCGACCAACTGATCAGTGCCCAGCTCAACGAGGTGCTGCACCACACCGACTTTCAGAAACTCGAAGCCTCGTGGCGCGGCCTGCACATGCTGGTGCAGAACACTGAAACCAGCACCCGGCTGAAATTGCGCCTGCTCAACGTCACACAGAAAGAACTGCAGAACGACCTGGAAAAAGCCGTCGAATTCGACCAGAGCGCGCTGTTCAAAAAGATCTACGAAGAGGAATACGGCACCTTCGGTGGCCATCCGTTCAGCCTGCTGGTGGGCGACTACACCTTCGGCCGCCATCCGCAGGACATCGGTCTGCTGGAAAAACTGTCGAACGTCGCCGCTGCCGCGCACGCACCGTTCATTGCCGCCGCCAGCCCTCGCCTGTTCGACATGAACAGCTTCACCGAACTGGCGGTGCCACGTGACCTGTCGAAAGTCTTCGAGAGCCAGGAGCTGATCAAGTGGCGCTCGTTCCGCGAAAGTGAAGACTCGCGCTACGTGTCGCTGGTGCTGCCGCACTTCCTGCTGCGCCTGCCTTACGGCCCGGACACCTCCCCCGTGGAAGGCATCACCTACGTTGAAGACGTCAACGGCACCGACCACAGCAAATACCTGTGGGGTAACGCGGCGTGGGCGCTGTCGCAACGCATCACCGAAGCCTTTGCCAAGTACGGCTGGTGCGCGGCGATCCGTGGTGCTGAAGGCGGCGGCGCGGTCGAGGGCCTGCCGGCGCACACTTTCCGCACCAGTTCCGGCGACCTGTCACTGAAGTGCCCGACCGAAGTGGCAATCACCGACCGCCGCGAAAAAGAGCTCAACGACCTCGGTTTCATCGCGCTGTGCCACAAGAAGAACAGCGACGTCGCCGTGTTCTTCGGCGGTCAGACCACCAACAAATCCAAGGTCTACAACACCAACGAGGCCAACGCCAACGCACGGATCTCGGCGATGTTGCCGTACGTGCTGGCGGCCTCGCGTTTCGCTCACTACCTGAAGGTCATCATGCGCGACAAGGTCGGCAGCTTCATGACCCGCGACAACGTGCAGACCTACCTCAACAACTGGATCGCCGACTACGTGCTGATCAACGACAACGCGCCGCAGGAAATCAAGGCGCAGTACCCGCTGCGTGAAGCGCGGGTGGACGTTACCGAAGTGGCCGGCAAGCCGGGCGCCTACCGGGCGACGGTGTTCCTGCGGCCGCACTTCCAGCTGGAGGAGTTGACTGCATCGATCCGTCTGGTGGCGACCCTGCCGCCACCGGTAGCGGCTTGAAGTTGATGAAACCTCTGTGGCGAGGGAGCTTGTTCCCGCTGGGCTGCGAAGCGGCCCGCTCTTTTTGAGAAGCGAGGCCTGCTACGCAAGCCAGCGGGAGCAAGCTCCCTCGCCACAGGTTCTGAGCTCAGTCTATTTGTGAATTTCTTCAGGAGTTTCAAGCGATGGATGCAATCATTCTCGACCTTGGCGGCGACATCAAAGGTGACAGCCTGCTCGAAGGTTACACGGACAAAATCGAAGTCATGTCCTACAGCCACAACGTGGCCATGCAAGTGACCAACGACGTCAGCAACTCCGAGCGAACCTCGGGCAAACCCCACGTCGGTGAGTTCACCCTGACCAAATTCGTCGATACCTCGACGCCGTCCCTCAACGAATACTGCTGTGCCGGCAAACCGATTCCGGAAGCCAAGATCACCATCGGCCGCAACGCCGCCGAAGGCAGCGGGCAACTGTTGCCGTTCATCATCTACACCCTGACCAACGTGGTGATTTCCAACGTCAGTGTCAGCGGCGGTACCGGGGGCAAACCGGTAGAAACCCTGTCGCTGAACTTCACCAAAATCAAATGGGAACTCACCGCACAGAAAGACGATGGCACCAAGGAAGGCACTGCCGCGTCGACGTGGGACATGGCCGCCAACAAGCTCGTCAGCTAACCCGGCGCCTTGGTCATGGCAGGCACCGGCATGCTCCCGCCGCTGTTCGAACGCCTCGCATCCGGCGAGGCCGACAGCGTGCAGGCGTTCGATCGCCAGGGTTTGCTCGACTCGGTGCATGCCGAGTTGGCGCGCCTGTTCAACACCCGTCGTGGCCCGCGCGCCCTCACCCAGCCACCGAGCGTTATCGACTACGGCATTGCGGATTGGAGCGCCCTGCAACAACAGCGCAGTGATGACCGTCGTCGACTGGCGCGAGAGGTCCGCGAAGCCATCAACCATTTCGAGCCGCGCCTGAAACTGGGCGATGTCCAGGTCAATCCCCTGCCCGACCAGCCGCAACGTTTAAGCATTCGTCTGCTCGGCGAGCTGCGCAGCGGTCTGCAATATTGGCCGGTGGCGTTTGTCATCGAACCTGGCAGCCAAGGGTTGGAGGTGCGCCATGAGCGACTCGATTGACCCGCAACTGCTCGACTACTACCAGCGCGAGCTGACTTGGCTGCGCCATGCCGGCAGCCAGTTTGCCGAGCGTTATCCGAAAGTCGCGCGGCGCCTTGAGCTGTCACCGGGCGAGTGTCCCGACCCGCATGTCGAACGCTTGCTCGAAGGCTTTGCCCTGCTCGCCGCACGTCTGCAACGCAGACTCGACGACGACTATGCAGAGTTCAGTGATGCCTTGCTTGAACAGCTTTATCCATTGGCTGTGCGGCCGTTGCCCTCCTGCGCCATCGTCCAGTTCGAGCCGGACCCGAGCAAGGGCAACCTCGACGAGGGCTATCCCCTGCCCCGTGACACCCCATTGTTCGTCACCACCAGCAAGGGTGAGAGCATCCACTTTCGCACCTCGGCCGCCGTGCATTTGTGGCCGATAGAGGTCAGCGAAGCGTTATTGCTCGGCGGCGATGAAACCCAGGCGCTGACCGGTGTCGTGCAGGCGCGTTCGGCACTGCGCCTGAGCTTGCGTTGCCTGGGCGAGAGTCAATGGACGGAACTGGGCATCGGCCAACTGCGCATTCATCTCACCGCTTCGCCGGTGATCAATGCCTGTCTGTATGACCTGCTCGGCGCTCACGCGGTACAGGTGCTGGCCGGTTCGCCAGGAAGTATTCCGACCCCGATGAACGGTTTGCCGACGATCGTCGGTTTCAGCGATGACGAGGTCCTGCTGCCGGACGAGGACGGCGTGCACCCGGGCATGCGCCTGCTGGCGGAGTACTTTGCTTTCCCTGACAAATTTCAATTTTTCGATCTGCCGTTGAGCGGCGTCAGCAGCGACAGCCAGACGCTGTACCTGTACATCGTTTTCGACCGCGCTCCGGCCAGCCGCCTGCATTTGCAGGCCAGTGATATTGCCCTGGGCTGCGCTCCGGCGATCAACCTGTTCCCGCGGACCTCCGAGCCACTGCGCCCGGACGGCACCCGCAGCGAGTACCGTTTGATTGCTGACAGTCACCGCGAGAACAGCGTCGAGATCCACAGCATTCGCAGCCTGCGCGCCAGCTCCGGCAACGGCGTGCAACGGCTGCCAGCGTATTACGGCAGCCAGCATAGCGGTGGCGATCAGCAACGCTACTGGCATGCGCGACGGGTCAGCAGCATGACCCCGAACCGGCTCGGCAGCGACCTGTTGGTGAGTGTGGTCGACACCCGTTTCGACCCATTGAGCGAACTGCCGGATTACAGCCTCACCGCCGAACTGCTGTGTACCAACCGGCATCTGGCGCAGAGCCTGCCCGCCGGCACACCGCTGGGTTTCGAACGTCCCGGGCCAATCGCCTGGGCACGCCTGCGCAACCCGCCGAGCCCGCAAAGCCTGCCGCGTCTGGACGGTGATTCACGCTGGCGACTGGTGTCGCAACTGACCCTCAATCACTTGTCGCTGGTCGAAGGCCCGCAGGCACTCGACGCCTTGAAAGAAATTCTGCACCTGCACAACCTGCGCGACGAAGCCAGTGCGCTGCGCCAGATCGAGGGCCTGCTGAGCCTGCGTTGCGAACGGGTGATCGGCCATGTCGGCGTCGACGCCTGGCGCGGCTGGCGCAATGGACTGGAGGTGCAGTTGCAGCTCGATCCGCAGCACTTCGTCGGTAGCAGCGCGGTGTTGTTTTCTGCCGTGCTGGCGCAGTTTTTTTCGGTGTACGCCACGGCCAATCGCTTTGTGCGCACGGTGTTGATGCAGTCCGACAAGGAGATCAAGGCATGGCAACCCCAAGCCGGCATGCCCCTGTCGCTCTGACCCTGAGCCAACGACTGCGCCGCGATCCGCAGGCGTTCGAATTATTGCAGGCATTGTTACTGCTCGAGCGCGAACAACCGCAAGCCGAATCCTTGGGCAGCGGCACCTCGCCCCAGGCCGAAGCGCTGAAATTACGCGGACCGCTGACACCGCTGTTTCCCACCAGCCAGATCGAAAACCTGCGCGAAGAACCGGGCCAGCCGTTAATCCTCGACACCCCGATGTTCGGCCTCGGCGGCCCCGACGGCCCGTTGCCCTATGCCTATCAGGAGTGGCTGCAACAACGGGCGCGGGCCAAGGATCACGCCCCGGCCGAGTTCCTCGATCTGTTCCAGCATCGGCTGCTCAGCCTGCTCTACAAGGTGATGCGCAAGCACCGCATCGCGCTTGGCTTTGTCACACCGGGCGCCTCGCCGGTACAGGCACAATTGCGCGCCCTTACCGGCCTGTTGCCCAAGGCCTTGCAGGAGCGTCAGGCGGTTCCCGATTGTGCAGTTCTCGCCTGCACCGCGCTGTTCGCCGATGGCCGGCGCTCGCTGGCCGGGTTCGCAGCGATTGTCCGCGAGCAGTTCGCCATGCCGGTGGAACTCAGTGCCTATGAAGGCGGCTGGCGGGAAATTCCGCCTGCCAGCCGCAGCGTCATCAAGCCAGGTGGGCGCAATCTGCAACTGGGGCGTACGGCGGTAGCAGGCACTCGAGTCTGGGATGAACACGCCGGTATTCGCCTGACCCTCGGGCCACTGCCCTCAACGCAGGCGAGCCGATTTCTGCCGGACGGCGAAGCGCACCCGGCATTGGCCAGCCTTGCGGCGTTGTACTTCGGCCCGGATCTGGACGTGACCCTGGTGCTGCTGGTGCGCGGTGCCGGGCCGCTGAAGCTCGGGCGCCAGGCACCGGCCCTGCTCAGCTGGAACGGTGGTTTGCAGCGTCAGGCCAGCCTCGCGGTGCAGCGCATCGAAACCCGTCTTCGTCAGCTGGAGATCGCCTGACATGGAACTCGCCAGCCTGATCGGACGCCTCAACCCGGACAACCGCCGCGCCCTTGAACGCGCCGCCCAGCGCTGTTTGCAGCGCGGGCATCACTTTGTCGAGATCGAGCATCTGTTGCTGGAACTGCTCGACATCGAGGGCGGCGATTTTGCGTTTCTGCTGCCACGCTTCGGCCTGGAGCGGGATGCGCTGACCGCGGAAATCAACAAGGCGCTGGATCTGTTCAAGGCGGGTAGCACGCGTACGCCGGCGTTGTCGTCGCACACTTTGGGGTTGCTGGAAGACGCGGTGGTGCAGGCCAGTGTGCTGGGCCTCGAGAGTATTCGATCCGGGCTGTTGTTGCTGGCGTTGATTGATCGCGACGAGCGCCGCAGTCTGTTGCTCAACAGTGCCTCATCGTTGCTGCGGATTCCCAAGGAAGCGCTGCGGGCCAATCTATTAGAGTGGACGGAGAACTCTCGTGAGCATGTCGGTCCGCGAACCACTTCAACGGGAAGCGCCGCGCCACGGCAGGACTCGGTGCTCGATCAATACACCCAGGATCTGACCGCCGATGCACATGCCGGACGCATCGACCCGATCGTTGGCCGAGACGGCGAGATCCGTCAGTGCATCGACATTCTGCTGCGCCGCCGCCAGAACAACCCGATTCTGGTCGGTGCACCGGGCGTGGGCAAAACCGCCGTGGTCGAAGGTCTGGCTCTGCGCATCGCTGCCGGCGACGTGCCGCCGTCATTGCAGGAAGTCAGTTTGCGCGTGCTCGACCTCGGTCTGTTGCAGGCCGGCGCCGGGGTCAAAGGTGAATTCGAACAGCGGCTCAAAGGCGTGATCGACGCGGTGCGCAGTGCCGACAAACCGATCATCCTGTTCATCGACGAAGCCCACACCCTGATCGGTGCCGGCGGTGCCGAGGGCGGCAGCGATGCGGCCAATCTTTTGAAACCGGCACTGGCTCGCGGCGAGTTGCGCACGCTCGCCGCCACCACGTGGATGGAATATAAAAAATACTTCGAAAAAGACCCCGCCCTCGCCCGCCGCTTTCAACTGGTGCAGGTTGAGGAGCCAGACGAAATTACCGCCGTGGAAATGCTCCGTGGCGTCGCCGCCAAACTCGAACAGCACCACGGCGTGCAGGTGCTCGACGCGGCGATCCATGAAGCGGTGAAACTCTCGCACCGCTACATCTCTGGCCGCCAACTGCCGGACAAAGCCATCAGCGTCCTCGACACCGCCTGCGCCCGGGTCGCCCTCGGCCAGCACGACGTGCCACCGCCGCTGGAAAGCCTGCGGCATCGGCAGAACAGCCTCAAGGACGAAGTCGAACGTTTGCGGCGTGAGCAAGCCACGGGGCTGGATCATCGCGAACGCATCACCCTGCTGGAAAGCGAATCTGGCGGCAACGTGCAAGCGATCCGCGAACTGGAAACACGCTGGAGCGAAGAGCGCGTGGCCGTGCGCGAGTTGCTCGATACCCGCCGCGAACTGCTCGACTTGAGTGAGCGCGCCGACAGCGACAAACCGGATGAAGCCACCGACAGCCGCATCGATCATCTGGCCGCCGAGCTGCTGCGCCTTGAGGCGGGACTGGATGCGATCCGCCAGGACGATCCGCTGGTGCCCGAACAGGTCGACGCGAAAACCGTCGCTGCCGTCATAGCCGGATGGACCGGCATCCCCGTCGGCAAAATGCTCGCCGACGAAGCCCATGCCGTGCGCACCCTCGGCACCCGCATGGGCCAACGCGTCATGGGCCAGAGCACTGCGCTCAACATCATCGCCCAACGTTTGCAGGCCTATCGCGCCGGGCTCACTGATCCGCAAAAACCGGTGGGTGTGTTCCTGTTGGTCGGCCCCACCGGCGTGGGCAAAACCGAAACCGCGTATGCGTTGGCCGACGCACTGTATGGCGGTGAACGCAATCTGATCAGCATCAATCTCTCGGAATACCAGGAAGCCCACACCGTCAGCCAGCTCAAGGGCGCACCGCCTGGCTACGTCGGTTACGGCAGCGGCGGCGTGCTCACCGAAGCCGTGCGGCGCAAACCGTATTCGGTGGTGTTGTTGGATGAAATCGAGAAGGCGCATCCGGATGTGCTGGAAGCGTTTTACAACGTGTTCGACAAAGGCTTGATGGAGGACGGCACCGGTTTGGTGGTGGACTTCAAGAACACCGTAATGCTCGCCACCAGCAATGTCGGTGCCGAACTGCTGCTCGATACGCCGGTATCGCAAATCGGCAGTGAAGCCTTCAACGAGGCGCTGCACAAAGTCCTGCTACAAGCCTTCCGCCCTGCATTTCTGGCACGCATGACCGTAGTTGCCTATCGGCCGCTGGATGAGGCGACGCTGGAAGGGATTGTCTTGGCCAAACTGGAAAAACTGCGTGGCCGCTACAAGGCGGCGACGGGCAAACAGTTCGAGTTTGATTCGGGAATTGTGAAAGCGGTGCTCGCCAAGTGCAGCGCGGCGGGTGCGCGGGATGTCGAGAATGTGTTGATGACGCAGGTGACGGGGAAGTTGGCGGAGTGGGTGTTGGAATGACCGCCGCCAACGAGAATTGACGAAACACAAAAATGGCACCCGCGCAGGAGACGGAGTAATGACAGAAGCGGATTTTTTGAATGCGGTGCTGCAGGCAGCAGGTGTACACCCAAAGCTGCAAGATACCGATGAACCAAGTCAATTTACGAAGAGCTGGGTTTCTGAAGGTCCTTGGGAGAGCGCTGCGCAAGTTGAGATAGCTCACCATCTACGACGTGGTTACGGCATCACAACGAAAATTCGCGAAATCAGTTACCCAGAGCCTTACTCCAGCGAAAAGGTCGATTTCTATTTCGAACTGCAAGATGAGACCTACGCCATTGAAATAAAAGTAGAAAGCACGAACGGCTTATTCGGCGGCGCAAACTTACAGGAATCGATCACCCGTGACGTTTACAAATTAGGCGGTTTTGTTGCTGATCACAGATGGGTCGTGGTCATAGCCACCAGCCAAAAAAATTGCGAACTGCTTGATCTCACCTTGAATCGCGGGGACTCATGGTCTCGAGATGTGGAGGGTCAATTCAAGGCTTACCTGTGCAACATTGACACGTACCCACACGGACTGCCCATCGATCGCTCAAAACAACTTTCTGCACCTTTCAACTTTATAACCAACTACCACAAATAATCTCACCCGCATTTTCCAACAGAGGGCACATCAATGAATCAAAGGGAACGAAATCAAAGGGGACAGATTTATTTATGAAAAAAATAGATTCGTGCCCTTTTTCGCCCCCCTTTTCGAGGATTGAAGACCATGGAACAGTTTAATTCCGTTCAAGAAGGTATTGCAGAGCTGCACAAACGCAACACTGGAAATAAAAAAGTCCACGCGCTCCTGACGTTCCAGCACAACAACCACAAAATGTGCAAAACGTGTTTTCTGTTTGAGTCAAAGGAGGACGCTGGCGCGCAACTGATAAAGGCTTACGTCCAACTTCAAATCAGCAATGTGCCCCGAAACGAAATGCAGGCAGCCATTGATGCTCGGCAAGTCGCTATCAACGCGGAACTCGCAGAGGGAGACCCCGCAGAACTTGGCGTTGTGCCCGAAGGACACGCGGAAGAGTTTCTTATCGATTATTTTGATACAGCCGTCGCCATCGCCGAAGACGTCAAGTATGTAACCGTTTACCTCACACACAGCCCATGTACGCCGACTGACAGAAAGCCAAGTCATTCGCTACATGGCTGGCCTTTGAGTTGCACTGCCAAATTCGCAACGCTGGCAGCCAACCATCCGGAGTACTTTTTCTCCATCGTTTTTCTTAAAAAATTCGGAACACTGGATGGCAATGACACCCCACAGAGAACATTGAAAACACTCTCGGGTGACCGAGCCAATCTGGCTTTTATCGAACTAAAAAAAGAACCACCGTATGAGCGACCATAAAAACGCCATCTATTAAAACAGCATGGCAGCCCGCGATTAAACTCAATGAGCCAGCAAACATGAAAGACACACTACTGACTTACATCGATGAGGACGGAAAGAAAGCAGCAAAAAAGCTGTGGGCAAAATACTCTGGCATTTGCGATCTGATTGCCCCGACGAGTCTCGGCTGGAGAGATGCCTTTGGAGGAATGCTAATTATTATTGGCCACGGCAGCACCATGGTAAAAATGGACAGACATACCGGCTTGCACAACATGATCGGCAATTGCGGTAGTTGCTTTATTGTGCTCGCAGCCTGCGAAGTTGGAGAAACACATATTAGTATTGGTGAACTTCAACCTATTGCTCAAGGCTTGGCGAACCTAAGGCCCAACGCCATTGTATGGGGCACGACTCGGGATCTGCCGCAACAAGCCGTCAGTGACGGTACCTGCTTTTATAAAAGCCCCCTGTTTAATTGGCTACAGCCTGCCAACGACCATTTCCCTGGGTTATGGAAGCAGTTCCGAAAACAAAGTGACATGGAGGCAGTGATGTCGATGATGCCCAATTTGAACTTTAATTCTCTTTAGAACCGAATCCGCTTCATGAACGCTGCAACCACCTCATCAAGGCCGCCCAATGCCTCGTGCCACCGACAGTAACGCAACGCTTTCGTTGACCGCCGCCGCACTGTCGGCGCTTTACCCTGAGTGGTTGTCCGGTGAAGAAGCCCTCAACTCGCTCTGTTCGCAAACCCTCAACGGCCTCAACGACGGCCCCCCCCTCACCCTGACCAGCGCCGTCGCCACTCACGTCACCACCACATTGCACAACGACGCTAAGTTGCGCCCGTTCGATGCCTTGGTCGCCGAAATCCGCCAACTCCCTGCTGACGCCACCGCCGAGCGCTATCAACTCGTATTGCGTCCGTGGCTCTGGTGGCTGACCCTGGCCAGCAACAACCGGGTATTCCAGAACCTCACCACCTCGGACATCGTCACCACGATCTTCAAGGCCCACGGCTTCACCGATTTCAAACTCTCTCTGACCGGCAGCTACACCCCCCGCGAATACTGCGTGCAGTACGGCGAAACCGATTTCGCCTTCGTCTCTCGCCTGCTGGAAGAGGAAGGCATCTTCTGGTTTTTCACCCACGACGAGGGCAAGCACACGCTGGTGCTGGGCGACAGCAATGACGCCTTCGTACAGATCCCCAACGGCCCGAAAGTCAAGTATCTGGGCCAGCAAATGGGTGAGCGTGAGTTGCATGGCATCCGCTCAGGCCAGGTCTGCCTACAAGCCGTGGCGGGCGTTTACAAGGCAACGGATTACGAATTCACCACGCCGACCACTTCGCTCTTCGGCCAGGCCGAAGCCGTGGCCGGACCGCGTTCGATCTATGAGCATCCCGGCGGCTACAACGCAAAAGCCCGGGGTGATGCGCTGACCAAACAACGGGTCGACGGGCTTCGCAGTGAGGAGAAACGCTTCGTCGGTGAAAGCGATTGTCGTTGGTTGATCCCGGGCCATTGGTTCACTCTCGACGGCCACGAAGACGCGAGCCTGAACATCGATTGGATCGTCACGAGGGTCACCCACGACGCCAGCCACGAAAGCTATCGCAACCGTTTCGAAGCCATTCCCAAAACCACGCCGTTTCGCCCACAACGCAGCACACCGAAACCGCGCATGCATCCGCAGACTGCCATCGTCGTCGGCAAGTCCGGCGAAGAAATCTGGACGGACGAATACGGCCGGATCAAGTTGCAGTTCCCGTGGGATCGCGACGGCAAGAATGACGAAACCAGTTCCTGCTGGGTACGCGTGGTGTTGCCGTGGAGCGGCAAGGGCTTCGGCATGCAGTTCGTGCCGCGTATCGGCCAGGAAGTCATCGTGACCTTTATCGACGGTGATCCGGATCGACCACTGGTCACCGGTTGCGTGTACAACGGCGACAACGCCCTGCCCTATGCGCTGCCGGCCAATCAGACGCAGTCGGGGATCAAGACTCAATCGTCCAAGGGTGGTGGCGGTTTCAACGAGCTGCGCTTTGAGGACAAGAAGGATGCCGAAGAAGTGTTTCTGCAGGCGCAGAAAGACTTGAAGATCAATGTGCTCAACGACACCACCGCCACCGTCGGCCATGACGAAACCCTCACCGTACAAAACGCCCGCACCCGCACGGTCAAGGACGGCGACGAAACCGTGACCCTGGAAAAAGGCAAGCGCAGCGTCACGATTCAGACCGGCAGCGACAGCCTCGATGTGAAGGACAGCCGTACGGTGAAAGTCGGTGCCGATCAAAACCACAGCACCGGCGGCAACTACACCGACAAGGTCACCGGCGACTACAGCCTGACGGTGGACGGCAACCTGACGATCAAGGTCAGCGGCACCCTCACCCTGCAAAGCGGTGGCAGTTTCACCATCAAGAGCGGCGCTGACCTGGCGACCTCGGCCAGCACCTCGATCACGCAAAAGGCCGGCACAGCCATGACCAACCAGGCCGGTACGTCACTGGACAACAAGGCCGGAACCACGCTGACCAACGACGCTGGCATCAGCCTGACCAACAAGGGCGCGGCCTCGCAGACCGTTGACGGTGGCGGCATGCTGACCATCAAGGGCGGTCTGGTGCAGGTCAACTGACAAGGAGCCGTCATGGCGATCACACCGCTGGATTTGCAGGAGGATGACAAACAGCTCAAGGGCCGCTTGCAGGACGGTCAGCTCGACGGCGCGCTGCAGCTCAAGGATGACGGACGTAAGCAGGCCGATCTGAATTACCACCAGGGAGAGCTGCAGGGCATGTCACTGCTCTATCACCCCAACGGCAAGGTCTCGGCGCAGATGCCGTTCGTGCATGACAAGCTGCAAGGGGTCGCGAATTTCTATTCAGCCGAGGGCTGGTTGCAGCGCAAGGCGACGTATCGGCGCGGGTTATTGCATGGCGAGGCGTTCAACTACTTTCCCGATGGGCAGGTGGCCGAGGCCGAGTTTTACCGCGATGGCGTGCGTGAGGGGCGCTATCAGCGCTTTCACCCGAACGGCAAACCGGCGGCTGAGGCGCGGTATCTGAATGGTCAACTGATGGAGCCGGAAACCGCGTTCGCCGAGGATGGCCGGCCGCTGGGGGCTGATGGCAAGCCGATTTCGCGGGTGCGCTGGTGGTATCAGCGGTGGATGGATCCGCAGCAGGCTTGAGGGTTTTCTTTTTGCCAGGACTGGCCTCTTCGCGAGCAAGCCCGCTCCCACAGTGGCCGGTGGTGTTCACACAATTCCATTCACAACACAAAACCCTGTGGGAGCGGGCTTGCTCGCGAAGAGGCCGGCGCATCCAGCACAAAACTCAAGGAATGAGCATCTGCATCTGCCCCGGCATCGCAATCTTGATCACCCCCGCCCAGTTGCACATCAGGGTGCTGTTGGCATCGATCGCCGGCATCCCGCCGAGCAACAGGGTCGGTGCGCCGCCGGGAATCCACGGCGTCGCCGTCGCCGGAATACACGGCATCGGCGTCAAAACGCCCAGTGCGGCGGCGGTCGCGGCCGCCACCATCGGATTGGCCATGCTCATGCACACACCGAACGGCATGATATTGACCAGCGGGATGTGATCCATGATGTTCGCCGCCGGCATCCCGCCAGTCAGCGTGCGGTTGACCGGCAGCACGTTAAGCACCGCCGGCGCGGCGCCGAAACTGCATTGCAGGGTGGCGCTGGCACAGACTTGCGGGCAGCCCATTTCAAAGCTCCTTGCTGGACATGGCATACCCGCTAAACCTTAGTCGCCCACAGCCCGCCGCGCACATTCCCAAAGGTGATTATCGTGCAACACGCTAACCTATAAGACCGACCCGCGCTTGTGAGCACCCGAGCGCACCATTAGATTAGCCAATGATGTCTGGCCTCCAAAATAAGCAGAAGGGATAAGCATGGCGCTTACTGACCAGTCCACCCGGATCCGCGATGGCGAAGAACTCGATGCCAGCCTGATCGATCCGTACCTCAAGGCGCACATTCCGGGCCTGACCGGCACACCGCAGATCAGCCAGTTTCCTGGCGGTGCGTCGAACCTGACCTACCTTCTGGAATATCCGCAGCAGGAATTCGTCCTGCGCCGGCCGCCGTTCGGCCACAAGGCCAAATCCGCCCACGACATGGGCCGCGAATTCCGCATTCTCAATCAACTGCGCGACGGTTTTCCGTACTGCCCGAAAGCCTACGTGCACTGCACCGACGAGTCGGTGATCGGTGCCGAGTTCTATGTGATGGAGCGGGTCAAGGGCATCATCCTGCGCTCCGACCTGCCGCCGGAACTGGGCCTCGATGCGGCGAAAACCGAAGCGCTGTGCAAGAGCTTCATCGACCGTTTCGTTGAGCTGCATCGGGTTGACTACAATGCCTGTGGCCTCGGCGATCTGGGCAAGCCGGAAGGCTACGTCGCCCGCCAGATCAAGGGCTGGAGCGAGCGCTACGAAAAAGCCCTGACCCCGGACGCGCCGCACTGGGAGAATGTCAAAGCCTGGCTCAACGACAAGATGCCGGCCGACCATCCGACGTCGAGCATCGTCCACAACGACTATCGCTTCGACAACGTGATCCTCGACCCGAACAACCCGATGCAGATCATCGGCGTGCTCGACTGGGAACTGACCACCCTCGGCGATCCGCTGATGGACCTGGGCAACACCCTCGCCTACTGGATTCAGGCAGATGATCCGGCGCCCGTGCAACTGATGCGCCGCCAGCCGAGCCACGCCCCGGGCATGCTGACCCGCCGCGAGTTCGTCGATTACTACGCCGAACGCTCGGGCATCCGGATCGACAATTTCGACTTCTACTACACCTACGGCCTGTTCCGCCTGGCCGGCATCGTGCAGCAGATCTACTACCGCTTCTACCACGGCCAGACCCAGGACAAACGCTTCGCGCAGTTCATTCACATGAACAAACTGCTGGAGCAGATGAGCCTGCAGGTCATTGCGAAATCGAGCCTCTGACGGCCCACACCAAGGAACCCTTATGTCCAAGACTCAGTTGTTCGACCTCGACGGCAAAATCGCATTCGTCTCCGGCGCCAGCCGTGGCATCGGTGAAGCCATCGCCAAACTGCTGGCCCAGCAAGGCGCCCACGTGATCGTCTCGAGCCGCAAGCTCGAAGGCTGCCAGCACGTCGCCGACGCCATCATCGCCGCCGGCGGCAAAGCCACCGCCGTGGCTTGCCATATCGGTGAAATGGAACAGATCAGCCAGGTGTTCGCCGGGATCAAGGAACAGTTCGGTCGCCTCGACATTCTGGTCAACAATGCCGCGACCAACCCGCAGTTCTGCAACGTGCTGGACACCGATCTGGGCGCGTTCCAGAAGACCGTCGATGTGAACATTCGCGGCTACTTCTTCATGTCGGTGGAGGCCGGCAAGCTGATGCGCGAAAACGGTGGTGGCAGCATCATCAACGTCGCCTCGATCAACGGGATTTCACCGGGCGTGTTCCAGGGCATCTATTCGGTGACCAAAGCAGCGGTGATCAACATGACCAAGGTCTTCGCCAAGGAATGCGCGCAGTTCGGCATCCGCTGCAACGCCCTGCTGCCGGGCCTGACCGACACCAAGTTCGCTTCGGCGCTGGTGAAGAATGACGCGATCCTCAAGCAGGCGCTGACGCAGATCCCGCTCAAGCGCGTGGCCGACCCGAGTGAAATGGCCGGTGCGGTTTTGTACCTGGCGAGCGACGCATCAAGCTACACCACCGGGGTTTCGCTGAATGTGGATGGCGGGTTCCTGTCCTGATCTCTCTGACAAATGATTAACCCTGTGGGAGCGGGCTTGCTCGCGAAGGCGGAGTGTCAGGCAGCATTGCCTTGAATGACACACCGCATTCGCGAGCAAGCCCGCTCCCACAGGGGTTATCTGTAAGACAGTGACGTTGGGTAATTGCCTGACAAAGTGCACCGGCAAGCACCCCCACAGCACTACTGCGTGACACAACGAGTGGTGGTGATATGGCGAGTAACCTGCTCGTCAACGTACATATCGCCAGACACCTGAGTGTTTTCCAGAGTCTGACAGGTACGCACCGGCGGTGGCGGAGGTGCAGCAGGAGGCGGTGGCGGAGGACTGGCACAGCCGCTTAACAGCGCGACAGAGAAAGCCAGCGACAACGGCAGATACACGCGTTTCCCAGGATTATTCATAGGACGACCCGCGATGAATGGAAGAGCCACTTCCGCAATCACACACGAATACCGCGCATGACGGAAGACCTGACCACTCATTCTTTATAGCCGACCACCCTGTAAGCGCCAGTGAAATGGAGGGGGATAAGGGAATTGGCTGTCGATTTTGCGGGGAGGAAAATCTGTGTGGGAGGGGTACACCAACAAGATTTTTTTGACTGGAAGGCCGCCATCGCTGGCAGGCCAGCTCCCACAGGGGTTGAGTATTCCTGACTGAAATGGGTCAGCTGTCAGGCCGCCTTCGCGAGCAAGCCCGCTCCCACATTTGGACTGAGTGCACTCAGTTTGAGATTGGCCGGCTGTCAGGCCGCCATCGCTGGCAGGCCAGCTCCCACAGGGGTTGAGTACTCCTGACTGAAATGGGTTAGCTGTCACGCCGCCTTCGCGAGCAAGCCCGCTCCCACATTTGGACTGAGTGCATTCAGTTTGAGATTAGCCGGCTGTCAGGCCGCCATCGCTGGCAGGCCAGCTCCCACAGGGGTTGAGTACTCCTGACTGAAATGGGTCAGCTGTCAGGCCGCCTTCGCGAGCAAGCCCGCTCCCACATTTGGACTGAGTGCATTCAGTTTGAGATTGGCCGGCTGTCAGGCCGCCATCGCTGGCAGGCCCGCTCCCACAGTTGGGCCGGGTGCATCCGCAAGAAATTGGTCGGCTGTCAGGCCGCCATCGCCAGCAGGCTGGCTCCTACAATTTAGAGAGCGTGCACCCCATGCGGCGAAGCCGCCCCACTCAACACAATGAGCGTTAGCTCGAGTAAAGCTTTTGATCTCAGGGCCCGTCGGCAGGCTGAGTGGAGGGATTGATCCGGGGGTGGGAGCGCAGCGACCGTTTGGCGCAGCCAAACACAGCGAGAGGAGGTGCAGCGAAGCAAACCGTAGGCGCTGCCCCCCGGATGAATCCCGGAGCGAAGGAACCCGAGCCTAAGCGAGGGCCGAACGTCAGGGCACAGACCTTTTGGTTACTTTTGGGGCGTTTGCCAAAAGTGACCCGCCGTAAGGGCGGAACCCTAATCAGCAACACCCGCAGCACCGGATATACACCCCAAACAAACCCAACCCCTAAGCCATATCCGGATCCCGAGCAGCCCGCAAAGAATTACTCTCCAACTCATACCGCAACTCATCCACCAGCGCCGCCACCGACTCAGGCGTACGCAACGCATCGAGCTTCAACCCGCTGATCACCAGATCCACCTGCCCCGACCCCGGGTGATACAACTTCACCGTCAGCGAATGATCCCCATCCATTGAACATTCGCACGCCAATGGCGAAAAACTCTGTTCGAGGCTGGCGCGCAACTGCGCAAGATTCATCATGGAGCCTGTTCCTTAAGCTGTTTCGAAGGGAGACGATCCCAAGCCAACAGGCTCGTATCGCACGCCACCAGACTAAGAACTGCCCCACCGCACCAGAACCTGCATTTGCACCGCATCGGCTAGTGCATTTGCACCTACCGCTGCCCCTTCGTGCCGCGCTCGCCAGAAAACAGACCACGTTCCCGCGCCCAGACAATCGCCTCGCTGCGGCTGTGCACATCAAGCTTGGAATACACGGTCGCCACATGATTGCGCACGGTATTCGGCGCCAGCTTCAGGCGCGCGGCGATCTCCTTGTCAGCCAGCCCTTCGCAGATCAGCCCCAGCACGTCGCGCTCGCGCGCCGTCAGGTCAGTGAAGGACACGCTCGGCAGTTGCGGCGAGTTGACCTTCTTCACATTGGCCAGTTTTTCGATCAACGTTCGGCTGAACCAGGAAGCGTCTTTCATCACCTCTTCTATCGCCGCCACCAACTCCAATTCAGTGCGCTTGCGCTCGGTGATGTCCATCAGCACCAGCAGATAGCACGGCGTGTCCTGAATATTCACGGTGTCGGCGGACACCGCGCACTCCAGCAGCTCTGCATCCTTCTTGCGCACCCGGATGTCGACCCGATCGATCCGACCGCTTTTCGCCAGGGCAGTCAGCAGCCGGGCCCGCGCGCCATCGTCGTCGATGAAATGCAGTTGGGTCACGGTTTTGCCCACCACCTCATCGCTGTCATAGGCGAGGGTGTCGAGGAACGCCTGATTGACATCGATCACCTGCTGCTCGTCAGCGCTGCAGATCAGAATCGGCACCGGGGTCAGGCGGAACGCCTTGGCGAAGCGTTCCTCACTCTGACGCAGCGCGACTTCCGCCTTGTGGCGCAGTTCCATGTCGACGAAGGAAAACAGCATGCAATCCTCATCATTGAGCACCAACGGCTGCCCGGCGACGATCACTTGCTTGCTGCCGCCATCGGGCAGGCGCAGTTCAGCCTGCATCTGCGGAATGGTCGCCACATCGCGCAGACGCTGGATCGCCAGATCTCTTTGCTCGGCCTGCTCGAAAATATCGATCTCATAGGCCGAGGTGCCGATCACCTGCTCACGGGTATAACCGGTCATCTCCAAAAACCCCGGATTGACCTTGATGTAGCGCAAATCGCTGAGGCGGCAGATCACCGCCGGCGCCGGGTTGGCATTGAAGGTCTTTTCGAAGCGCTGCTCGGCGTTGGCCCAATCGGTGACGTCGCTCATGATCAGCACCAGCGACTCCGGCTGACCCTCACGGTCGGTGAGCACCATGCTGCGCACGCTGTGCACCCAGACATGCTCGGGGTCATCCACGGCACTCAGCTCGATCAACAGATCACTGAAAACCTCGCAACGGGCGACGCGGCTGATCGGATAGTTTTCCGGGGGGATCACGTGATTGTTGCGATAACGCAGAGTGAAACGCTTGGCATATTCATCGGCATTAGTGCCCAGCTCACCGATCCGGCTGACACCGTGCATGGCCAGCGCCGCCTCGTTGGCCCAGAGGATGCTCTGATCGAGTTCCAACAGAATCACCCCGTCGGACAGCCCGGCGATGATCTGCTGCAACTGGCGACGATTGGTTTCGCGGGTCAGGACTTCCTGGCTCATTGGATCTCCACAGGGAATGCGCGTGTGAAGATTACGACCGCAGGCGCCCGTGATCGTGCCGAACTCTTCAACAACACCACAAATCCCTGTAGGAGTGAGCCTGCTCGCGATAGCGGTCTGTCAGCCACATCAACTCTGACTGACACACTGCTATCGCGAGCAGGCTCACTCCTACAGGGGATCAATGGTGATCTGAAGATTCCACCAACTCGCGCAACGTATCGAGAAACAACCTGAGCACCGGCGAAGCATCGTCAGCGCGATAAGTCGCATACAAAGGCACCTCCGGCAGCGCCGGCGTCAGCTTGCGAAACACCAGCCCCGCCGGGGCCAACTGCTCGATCGAGGCCGGCAGCAGCGCCACCCCGAAACCCGCGCGCACCAGGCTGAGCAAGGTCTGCACCTCAATCACCTGCTGGCGGATCTGCGGGGTGAACCCGGCCTGGATGCAGCACTGGTAAAGGAAATTGGCAAACCGCGACTGCTTCAGTTCCAGCGCGACAAACGGTTCCAACGCCAGATCCGCCGGGGCCAGCACCTCGCGACCGGCCAGCGGATGATCGGCCGGCATCACCACATGGATCGGCTCGTAGATCAGCAACTCATTGCGCAGCAACGGATCGTCATAACCGACGCGAAACACGCAGGCGTCGATACGCTTTTCCTTCAACGCCTTGACCTGCGCCGCCGGAGTCATTTCATGCAGCCGCCAGTTCACCTGCGGATAGCGCTCGCGAAACAGGTGCAGGGCTCTGGGCAGCACGCCGACCATCACCGAACTGATCATGCCGATTTCCAGTTCGCCGAGCTGCCCGCGCCCGGTCTGGCGCGTCAGGTCCAGCGCCCGTTCCAGCTGTTCGAACACCAGCGGCGCCTGCTCCTTGAGCATCTGCCCCGCCGCTGTCAGCTCGACCCGGTGATGGCTGCGCTCGAACAACGGCGTGCCCAGCTCCTCCTCCAGCAGGCGAATCTGCTGGCTCAGCGGCGGCTGGCAGATGTGCAAACGCTCCGCCGCCCGACCGAAATGCAGCTCATCGGCCAGGGCCATGAAATACCGCAGCAGGCGCAGGTCCATGGCGCCTACCCCAGACTCAGCGGTGTCGAACGCTGACGCACGCCGGTCAGCGCAAACAAAGCGTTGGCTATCGCGGGTGCCACCGACGGACTGCCCAACTCACCGACGCCACCGGGTTTGCCTGGCTCGCCATCGAGCACCACGATATCGGTGGCCGGCATGTCCGACATCCGGGTCACGCGGTAGTCGTGGAAATTGCTCTGCACCACCCTGCCCTGTTGGATATCGAGCCGGTCAAACAGTGCATGACCCAAGCCCCACATCAGTCCGCCGTAGATCTGCTCCTCGACCCCGCCCGGCGACACCGCCAGACCGCAATCGACCACACAGGTCAGCTTCTCGACTTTCGGTTTGCCATCGACCGTCGCGACCCGCGCCACCACCGCGATAAAACTGGTGTAACCCTGATGGGTCGCAATGCCCAACGCAGTGCCGGGCGGTAACGGCTGGCCCCATCCGGCGCGTTCGGCAGCCTGTTTCAGCACCGCCACATGCCGTGGCCGCTCCTGCATGTTGGCCAGACGGAACGCCAGCGGATCCGCGCCTGCCGCATGCGCCAACTCGTCCATGAAGCTCTCGACGGCGAACACGTTGGGGATGAAGCTCACCGAGCGATACCAGCCGCTGGGCACATGGCTTTCGTGCTTGACCCAGTTCAGCTCCAGATGCGGCGGACGGTAGGCGAAGTCCCACGCGGTGATCGCTTCGGTGGTGCTGTAATCCATGTGATCCGGGCGCTCGAAATAGCCCGGCTCCCACTGCTCCGGCGAGGCGGGTGATACCGCGTGCAGTTGCAGCGCAGCGAGGTTGCCCTGGGCATCCAACGCGCCTTTGACCCGGTGCAGTGTGGCCGGGTGATTGAACAGTGCGTGCATCTCGTCTTCACGACTGTTGAGCAACTTCACCGGCACGCCGGTCTGTTGCGCCAGATACGCCACCTCGAACAACCAGTATTTGGCTTCCCGCGCACCGAAACTGCCGCCGGATACCAGTTCGTTGATGGTGACTTTGTCCTTGGCGATGCCACACACGGTTTGCGCGGCTTCCAGCGCTGACGACGGCACCTGCACGCCGCCCCAATAGGTGATTGCGCTGTCCTGCACGTGCGCGGTGATGCAGATCGGTTCCAGCGGGTTCTGCACCTTGTACGGCATGCGGTAATCGGCTTCGATCAGCTTCGCCGCGTGCGGCCATTGCGCGCCGACATCGCCATGCGTCATGGCCGTGATGGTTTGGCTTTTCGGATCGGTAATAGCAGCCGCTTGAGCCTTGGCCAGTTCCGCGCTGTCGAACCCGGCCAGTGGCGAATCACTCCACTTGATCTCCAACACTTTACGGCCCTGCTGCGCCGCCCAGAACGTGTCGGCCAGCACCGCGACGCCTTCCAGATTGCCGCCGAGCACGTCCGGGCGCCCGGGGACTGCAATCACCTTGCGCACGCCCGGCACCTGCAATGCCGCCGCCGATTCCACGCTGACGACTTTCGCCCCGACCACCGGCGCCCGCTGAATCACCGCCACCAGCATCCCCGGCAACTGCACGTCGATGCTGTACTTGAAGCGCCCGCAGACCTTGGCCGCGGCATCCCGCTTGTGGCGCAGTTTGCCGATGTATTTGAAGTGCGCCGGATCCTTCAGCGTGACGTGGGCCGGTGCCGGCAGACGCGCTGCCACCCCGACCAGGTCGCCGTAGCCGAGGCTGCGTTTGCTGGACAGATGAACCACCCGACCTTCTTCGGTGCTGCAGCTGTCGGGGCTGACTTTCCAGTGCTTCGCCGCAGCGGCGATCAACAACGCCCGCGCTGTGGCCCCGGCCATGCGCAAGCGCTCGTACTCCAGTGAAACACTGGTGCTGCCGCCGGTGGAGAAGACTTTCCAGATCGGGTGAATGTAGGCCTCGAAGAACGGATCTTCCGGGGTGATCACCTGCACGGTCATCGGGTTCAAATCCAGCTCCTCGGCCACACACGCAGCCAGTGCGGTTTGCGTGCCGGTGCCGGAATCGTGCTTGTGCACCACCAGTTTCACGGTGCCGTCGGGGAAGATCCGCACCCAGGCGTTGGGCTCGAATTCGGTGGCCGGCGCTGGGGCTTTCGGGTCGCTGGCGGCGCTGCCGGATGGCAGGTACAAGGCAATCGCCAGGCCCGAAGCGACCGTCGCTGCCTGCTTGAGAAACACCCGGCGTGACGGTTCGATCAAGGTGTCGTCGCGCAGGCTCATTACGCCTCCTTCGGCGCATTCGCCGCACGTTTGATCGCTTTGTTGATCCGCCCGTAAGTGCCACAACGGCAGATATTCCCCGACATCGCATTGCGGATCGAATCGTCGGTCACCGCCGCTCCCGTGTTGAGCAAGGCTGCCGCCGACATGATCTGCCCGGATTGACAGTAGCCGCATTGCGGCACATCTTCGGCGACCCAGGCCAGTTGCAGCGGATGACTTTCGTTCGGTGACAGACCTTCGATGGTGGTGATGCTGTGGCCCGCAACGGCGGCCAGCGGCAACTGGCAGGAACGCACCGCGACGCCGTCCAGGTGCACGGTGCAGGCACCGCACAGGCCCATGCCGCAACCGAATTTGGTGCCGGTGAGTTTCAGTTGATCACGCAGTACCCATAACAAGGGCATGGAGGGGGACGCTTCATCCAGCTCGCGTCGTTCGCCGTTTACCGTGAATGCGATCATTGTCAGGCTCCAAAAGAGCGGCCCGTCTTTGTGCGGGCCTGGTGACCGATTATTGGAAGCCCACGCAACACGCGGCCAGCGACGATTTCTGCCAACCGGTGTAAGCAGGACTAACAACATGTACAAGCGATACCCGTCGGTGCAGTCCATGAGCGCGTTCATCCACGCAGCGCGCAGTGGCAGTTTCTCCAGCGCGGCGCGCAAGCTCGACTTGACGCACAGCGCGATCAGCCAGCAAATCCGCGCGCTCGAAGAATTCATCGGCCAGCCGCTGTTCGTGCGTGAAGGCGGCGGCAGCAACCTGACCGATGCCGGGCAGTTGTTTGCCAGCGTGCTGGCGGATGGGCTGGCGCAGATCGACCGGGCGCTGTCCTCGGTGAAAAACCGCAGCGTGGCGCAGCGCCTGACATTGGACGTCGACAGCGAACTGGCACAGAGCTGGCTCAATCCGCGCCTGCCGGAATTGCTCGACGGACTGCCGGATTACGAGGTGACGCTGCTGTCGATGCCGCGCAGTGATCGCGGCAGCTTCGAGCGGGTCGATCTGGCGTTGCGTTACGGCTATGGCGATTGGGATGACTGCGAGATGACGCAGATCTGCGGCGATCGGGTGTTGGCCGTGGCTTCGCCGGCGCTGCTCGAGCGCTATGGTCTGCAGTTACCGCTGAGCCCGGAGCAGATTCTGCAGTTGCCGCTGTTGGGGTATACGCGAAGGTCGTGGATTCCGTGGCTGGATGCGGCCGGGATGCCGCCGGTAGAGCCAGCGGCGCGGGTGATTTTCGATAATGCGGCGAACCTGATTGCGGCTGCCGAAGCCGGGGTGGGCGCCGGACTGGTACGCGGCTTACTCGCCGCCGATGCGTTGCGCAGTGGACGGCTGGTGGCGTTGAACGAGGCGCAGATTGCTGCGCATTACAACCTCTACGCGGTGTGGCCGCATGGGCAGGCCGAGCGCGTGGCGCCGGTGGTTGAGGTGATCAGGCAGTTGGCTGCGCGTACACAGTCCTGACGCCTTCGCGAGCAAGCCCGCTCCCACATTTCGAGCGCATTCCTCCAGCAGAAATGCATTCCCCCTGTGGGAGCGGGCTTGCTCGCGAAGAGGCCCCATCAGTCACATCACTGTTGAATGACACTCCGCCATCGCGAGCAGGCTCACTCCCACATTTCAAGCGCATTCCTCCGCTGAAATGCATTCCCCCTGTGGGAGCGGGCTTGCTCGCGAAGAGGCCCCTTCAGTCACATCACTGTTGAATGACACTCCGCCTTCGCGAGCAGGCTCACTCCCACATTTCGAGCGCATTCCTCCAGCAGAAACGCATTCCCCCTGTGGGAGCGGGCTTGCTCGCGAAGGGGCCCCTTCAGTCACATCACTGTTGAATGACACTCCGCCTTCGCGAGCAGGCTCGCTCCCACATTTCGAGCGCATTCCTCCGCTGAAATGCATTCCCCCTGTGGGAGCGGGCTTGCTCGCGAAGAGGCCCCATCAGTCACATCACTGTTGAATGAAACTCCCCCATCGCGAGCAGGCTCACTCCCACATTTCGAGCGCATTCCTCCGCTGAAATGCATTCCCCCTGCGGGAGCGGGCTTGCTCGCGAAGAGGCCCCATCAGTCACATCACTGTTGAATGACACTCCGCCTTCGCGAGCAGGCTCACTCCCACATTTCGAGCGCATTCCTCCGCTGAAATGCATTCCCCCTGTGGGAGCGGGCTTGCTCGCGAAGAGGCCCCATCAGTCACATCACTGTTGAATGACACTCCGCCTTCGCGAGCAGGCTCACTCCCACATTTCGAGCGCATTCCTCCGCTGAAATGCATTCCCCCTGTGGGAGCGGGCTTGCTCGCGAAGAGGCCCCATCAGTCACATCACTGTTGAATGACACTCCGCCATCGCGAGCAGGCTCACTCCTACAATTGGAATGTGCCCCCCTGTAGGAGTGAGCCTGCTCGCGATAGCGCCGGTACAGTTTCCACAGAAGTAAAAACCAAAACCATATCGCCCAAGTATCACCAGCGCGCCCAATTAATATTGTACGAACCCCTCCGCCCTTTCCAATACTCGCCCTCAGCAACCACCCACCCGGGCCGGATGCGAACAGGCGAGGGAATGCGCGAGTGCTGCGCATAGAAATGGCCGATAGCCCGGGGCGTGGATGCCGAGAGCCGCAAGGCTCCCTTCCCCGCTATCAGGAGATCGACTTCAATGATCATCGATATCAGCTGCTATCCCACGGATCTCGTGGACCTCGCCTGGAGGCATGACGGTGACCCGTTCACCGGCGAGCGTTTGCTGGAGATGATGGATGGCCCGTACATGGTCAACGGCAAACCTCGCCGGATCGACAAAGCCTTCATCCAGCCGCCGCAGGGCAACACGATTTACACCTGGACCGACGGCGAACTCTCGGGCCGTGAATCCATCGACGCCTACATGGCCTACACCCTGAAAATGGTGCAGACCTACCCGGATCGTTTCATCGGCTGCTTCGTCTACAACCCGCGCTGCGGTGTGGAAAACGGCGTCGAAGCGATCGAGCGCTACGTCAAGGAACACGGCTTCAAGATGGTGCAGATGCAGGCCAATATGCACGCCTACCGGCCTGATCGTGCACTGGACTGGGTGCGCCCGTGCTTCGAGAAATGCGCCGAACTGGGCATCCCGGTCAAGCTGCACACCGGTGACGGGCCGTACAGCATTCCGTCGGAATGGGTGCCGATGATCAAGGAATTCCCCAACGTGAATTTCATCATGGCCCACTTCGGCGTGCAGACCGGTGGGGTCTACGTATTCGAACCGATGCAATGGGCGATGGAACTGCCCAACGTCTATTGCGAATCGGGCTGGTGCCTGCAATCGCGGATCGTCGAGTTCGCCAAGGTCCTGCCGACGCACAAGATCCTCTTCGGCACCGACACCCCGCCGAACGAACCGGGCATGTGGCTGCGCCTGCTCGAAGTGTTGTGCCACGAGCCGCCGCAGGGCCTGAACCTCGACGAAGACACCCTCGAGGAATACCTGGGCAACAACACCGCGCGGATGATCGGCCTCGAGCCAACCGCACCGCCGCGTTCCGTTTCCGAAGCAGAGGCGCAACTCAAGCGCCCCGTCACCACGCAACTGGCCAGGAGCTGAACCGATGATCATCGACACCCATCTGCACCCCACCAACCTGGTCGACGAGGCCTGGCGCCACACCGGCGAACCGTTCACCGGCGAGCGCATGCTCAAGCTGATGGACGGCCCGTACATGATCAACGGCAAACCGCGCCGCATCGACATGGGCTTCATCCAGCCGCCACCGGGCAACACCGGCTATCGCGACGGCAACCGCCGGGGCCGCGAGGGCGTGCGTGACTACATGTCGTACGTCGCCGAACTCTGTGTGAAGTACCCGGATCGCTTCATCGGCAACTTCAACTTCAACCCGCGCTGGGGACCGGAAAACGGTGCGGCGGAGCTGGAATTCCACATCAAGGAATACGGCTTCAAGATGCTCAAGCTGCACGCCAACATGCACGGCTATCGCCCGGACCGGGCGCTGGACTGGTTGCGTCCGGCGATGAAAGTCTGCGCCAAGTACAACATCGTGGTGCTGATCCATACGGGCGATGGCCCGTACACCATTCCGACGATGTTCTACCCGATCATCCGCGAGTTCCCGATGGTCAATTTCATCATTGGCCACTTCGGCATCCAGACCGGCGGCAACTACTCGTTCGAGGCGTTCTGGATGGCGATGGACACGCCGAACGTGTACTGCGAATCCGGCTGGTGCTTCCAGTCGCGGATCGTCGAATTCGCCAAGGAACTGCCGCGCAACAAGATCGTGTTCGGCACCGATTCGCCGCCGAACGAACCGGGCATGTGGCTCAGGGAGCTTGAGGTGCTGTGCTCACCGGCACCGCAAGGGCTGGGCATCGATGAGGATCATCTGGAGGACTACCTGGGCAACAACATCGCCCGGTTGTGCGGGATCGAGCCGACGCCACCGCCCAAAGACCTGGTTGAGGCCGACATACGCCTGACCACCACGTACCTCTGACACCGCAGTTCGCTGAAGCCATGCTGAACCCTTGTGGCGAGGGAGCTTGCTCCCGCTGGGTGGCGAAGCCGCCCCAAAGACGAAGGCCTGCTGCGCAGTCCAGCGGGAGCAAGCTCCCTCGCCACAGGGATCTCCTCAGCACCTAAGTAAACAGCAGAGGCAACACAGCGACTTTACAGGCACGAAGATGACCCGGCGTTCCCTCGACCGGCAGGCCAACGGCTGCTCGATCGAACGCGCTCTCACCCCTGCGTGCCTGCTTTTTACGAGGTGAAACCATGACCCGTTCGACGCTCGGCGACACGCAGGATTTTCACGTTTTCATCGACGCCTATCGCCGTGAGTACCCGGACGATGTGCTGACCATCACCCAAGCGCTTTCTGCCGATCAGGACGTCACTGCCCTGGTCGATGCCCTGGCCGCACAGGGCCGTGATCCGTTGCTGATCTGCGAAAACGTCGGCGGCCTCAAGGTGCCGGTGGCGACCAATCTGTTCGCCTCCCGCACCCGTATTGCCCGGTTGTTCGGTGTCACCCCGGCGCAATTGCACGAAACCTTCCAGAGCCGCGCCAACCAGCCCATCGCCCCGCGCTACGTGGCAACCGGCCCGGTGCTTGATGAAGTGTTCGAAGGCGAAGCCGTGGATCTGGCGCTGCTGCCGATGCTCAAGCACTTCGACAGCGACCGCGGCCCGTACATCACCAACGCGATCATCATCGCCGAGGACCCGCTGACCGGCATCGCCAACATGAGTTACCACCGCTCGATGCGCCACGCCCGCCAGTCCTTGGCGACCAGCCTGCACTCGCGCGGACACCTGTGGCGAATGCTACAGACCGCCCGTGAACGCGGTGAAGAATTGCGCGTGGCGATGGTGGTCGGCGCGCACCCGCTGTTCATGCTCGCGGCGGCGGCGCGTTTGCCCTACGGCAGCGATGAACGCGCCGTCGCCGGCGGCTTGTTCGGCGCGCCGCTGGAACTGGTCAAGACCCCGCGCTACGGCATTGGCGTCCCGGCATACGCCGAGTTCGTCCTCGAAGGCGCCATCGACCCGACGGCCTACGCCGAGGAAGGCCCGTTCGGCGAGTTCAGCGGTTATTCCTCGGATCGCTCGACCAACAACGTGCTGCGCGTCGACACCCTGTTACGGCGCAAGGACGCCTGGCTGGTGGACGTGATGGGCGGCCGCTACGCCGAACACCTGACACTGGCGCGGCTACCGCGCGAAGCGGAAATGAGCGAAAAACTCAAGGCGCGCTTCCCTGCCGTCACCGCCGTGCATTACCCGAATTCCGGCACGCACTTTCATTGCTATGTGGCGCTGGATCAGAGCCGCGACGGCGAAGCGCGGCAGATCATGCTCGCCCTGCTCGGCTGGGACCCGTACCTGAAAAGCGTGATCGCGGTGGACAGCGATATCGACATCACCGACGACAGCCAGGTGTTGTGGGCGCTGGCCACGCATTTCCAGCCGCATCTGGATATTTTCGTGATCGACGGTTTGCCCGGCAGCCCGCTGGATCCGTCGTCCTCGGTCAACGGCACCACTTCGCGCATGGGCCTGGACGCCACCCGTGGCTCGGGCTTCGACGGGATCAAGGCGCAGCTCGATCAGGACGTGCTCGAACGTGCCCGGCAACTGCTCAAAGGGCTGGCATCGTGAACCGCCAGCGGCTGGTGGTTGGCATCAGCGGCGCGTCCGGCTTCATCTACGGCGTGCGCCTGCTGCAATTGCTCGCCGAACTGGACATCGAAAGCCACCTGATCATCAGCCGTGCCGCGCTGCTGACCATGGCCCATGAAACCGACTACAAACTGGCCGAGGTCACCGCGCTCGCCAGCCACTACCACCGCGCCGATGACGTCGCCGCCGGGATCGCCAGTGGCTCGTTTCGCTGCCTGGGCATGGTGGTCGCGCCGTGTTCGATGCGCACGCTGGCGGAGATCGCCACCGGCACTTCGTCCGGGCTGATCGGTCGCGCCGCCGACGTCACCCTCAAGGAACGCCGCACGCTGGTGCTGATGGCCCGCGAAACGCCGCTGACCCTCGCCCACCTGCGCAACATGACCGCCGTCACCGAGATGGGCGGGATCATCGCCCCGCCGGTGCCGGCGTTCTACGCCCGGCCCGAAAGCCTGGCGCAGATGGTCGATCACAGCCTCGGCAGAGTGCTCGACCTGTTCGGCCTCGATGCCGGCGTTGCCGCCCGCTGGAAAGAACACCGAGAACCCTGTGGGAGCGGGCTTGCTCGCGAATGCGGTGGGTCATTCAACAATGATGGTGGCTGAACCGCCGCATTCGCGAGCAAGCCCGCTCCCACCCAAAGCAAATCCGCGTCCATCAAGGAGCTGCATATGAACACCCCCTTCAACGCCCCAACCCCCAACACCAAAATCCCCGTGACCATCCTCACCGGTTTTCTCGGTGCCGGCAAAACCACCCTGCTCAACTACATCCTCAAGGAAAACCACGGGCGCAAGATTGCCGTGATCGAAAACGAGTTCGGCGAGGTCGGCATCGATGGCGATCTGGTGCTCAGCTCCGAGACCGAAGAAATCTACGAGATGGTCAACGGCTGCGTGTGCTGTACCGCCGAAGTTCGCGAGGATCTGGTGCGCATCGTCCGCGAGCTGGTGGCGCGCCCGGTGCGCCTCGATCACATCCTGATCGAGACCAGCGGTCTGGCCGATCCGTACCCGGTGGCGCAGAGCTTTTTCATCAATGACCCGATTGCCGAGGAAGTCGAACTCGACGCGATCGTGACCATGGTCGACGCCAAGCACATCGCCCAGCACCTGGAAGATCTGCAACTGGACGGCGTCGATAATCAGGCGGTGGATCAGATCGTCTGCGCCGACCGCATCGTCATCAACAAGGTCGATCTGGTCAGCAGCGACGAGGTGGAAATCCTGCGCGGCAAGATCCGTGGCTTGAACGCCACGGCGGATCTGGTGACCTCCACCCATGCGCAGATCGACCTGACGAAAATCCTCGGCATCGGCGCGTTCGAATGCACGCAGAAGCTCATGGAAATCGGCGCTGAACCTGAGCATCACGACCATGAACACCACCATGAACAAGCCGACCATGAACACGACCCCAGCGTGTCATCGGTGGGCATCGCCGTGGACGGCGCGGTCGACCTGATGGCGTTCCATCGCTGGATCAGCGAGCTGCGCTCCTCGCAGGCCGACAACCTCTATCGGATGAAAGGCGTGCTCGCCGTGGCCAACGAAGACCAGCGCTACGTGCTGCAAGGCGTGCACAGCCTGGTGGAGTTTCGCGCCTCGACCGCGTGGGGCACGGAGCCTCGCTCGAGCAAGATCGTGTTCATCGGCCGCGACCTGGACCGCGCGGCGCTGAATCAGGGCTTTGCCACCTGCCTGGCAGGCTGAACAAGGCATCGGAGCCGGTGGATGGCGGCTTCGCAGCACGAATGACTGAAACCACTCAATTGACGGTGACACCGAACCTGTGGCGAGGGAGCTTGCTCCCGCTGGGTCGCGAAGCGGCCCCTGAAAAGCATGGGCCTGCTGCGCAGTCCAGCGGGAGCAAGCTCCCTCGCCACAGGTGTCTCATCACGGCGTCAATCAATTGATCGGCATCAGACGAATACCCCTCTGTACCGAATAACAACAGCTAGAGGTGATTCCCCATGTCGTCAGCCACTCCTTCCTCCACCGTGCACCCCGTCGACCGCGTTCTGCCGGTGCGACAGATGCTCACCCTCGGCCTGCAACACATGGCCGTCTCGTACATCGGCGCCATCGCCGTGCCGTTGATTGTCGCCAGTGCTCTGAAAATGTCCCACGCCGACACCGTGGTGCTGATCAGCACCACGCTGTTCTGCTCCGGCATCGCCACCCTTTTGCAAACCGTCGGCTTCTGGAAATTCGGCGTGCGTCTGCCGATTCTGCAAGGCGTGGCGTTCAGCAGCGTCGGCCCGGTGATTGCCATCGGCAGCAACCCCGACGTGGGATTTGCCGGGGTTTGCGGGGCGGTGATCGGTGCCGGGATCTTCACCATGCTGATGGCGCCGTTCGTGGGCCGATTGCGGCGGTTCTTCCCGCCGGTGGTCACCGGCTGCATCGTCACGGTGATTGGTTTGCAGCTGTTCCCGATCGCCTATGAATGGGTCGGTGGCGGACGCAACGCGAGCAACTTCGGCGCCCCGGCATTTCTCGCGGTGGCGGTGGTGGTGCTGCTGACCATTCTGCTGGTCAATCGCTATGGCAGTCCGCTGCTGCGCAACATGGCGGTGCTGGTGGGCATGCTGGTCGGCGCCGGTCTGGCCTACGGTCTGGGCATGGGCAATTTTCACAGCGTCGAAGAGGCGCCCTGGCTGACCGTGCCCTACCCGTTCTACTTCGGTTTGCCGACTTTCAGCCTGATCCCCATCGCGACCATGGTGGTGGTGATGATCGTGCAGATGGTCGAGTCGATGGGGCTGTTCGTGGCCATCGGCGACATCGTCGACAAACCGGTAGAAGACAAACAGGTAATCAACGGCCTGCGCGCCAATGGCCTGGCGAGCACCATCGCCGGGATGTTCGCCGCATTCCCGTTCATCGCCTTCATGGAAAACGTCGGCCTGGTGATCCTGACCGGTGTGCGCAGCCGCTGGGTGGTCGCCGTCAGTGGCCTGCTGATGTGCTCGATTGCGCTGGTGCCCAAGGCCGGGGCGATCATCGCTTCGATGCCGACCGCGGCGTTGGGCGGCGCCGGCATTGCGATGTTCGGCGTGGTCGCGGCGGCGGGCATCCAGACCCTGGCCAAGGTCGATTACGAGCGCAATCGCTTCAACGTGCTGATCGTCGGTTTCACCATCGCCGCCGCGCTGGTACCGGTGCTCGCGCCCACCCTGTTCAAACAAATGCCCGAGTGGTCACAGCCGTTCCTGCACAGCAGCGTGGTCATCGCCTGCCTGGTGTCGGTGCTGCTCAACGCGGCGCTCAACGGCGTCAGCGTGCCAGAAACCACACCCGGCAAATCCGCCTCGCACATTCTCTGACTGGAGCCTGCCCATGACTCGACTTCAAAACATCCTGATCAAAAACCCGGTCGCGGTGATGACCGGCCTGCGCGGCCCGCGTGCCCGGGCCGGCGCAGTGGACATTCGTGTGGTCAACGGACGCATCGCCGAAATGGCCGCCGACCTCCAAGCGCAACCCGACGAGCGGGTGATCGATGCGCGCAACGGCGTGGTCTATCCGGGCTGGATCAACACCCACCATCACCTGTTCCAGAACCTGCTCAAAGCCGTGCCCGAAGGCTTGAATCAGGACCTGCAAGGCTGGCTGGCGAGCGTGCCCTATCCACGCCTGAACCGCTTCACCCCGCAACTGGCGCGCATCGCCGCCCGTCTGGGCATGGTCGAGCTGCTGCTGTCCGGCGTCACGACCTGCGCCGATCACCATTACCTTTACCACGCCCACGGCAGCACCGAGACCGGGGATTTGCTGTTCGATCTGGCCGACGAATTCGGCCTGCGCTTTGTGTTGTGTCGCGGTGGCGCACTGGAGTCCGCCAGCGCCCACCCGGGCTTCTCGAAAACCGCGCTGCAACCGGAAAGCCTCGAGCAAATGGTCGGCGACATCGAACGGCTGAAATCGCTGTATCACCAGGACACCCCGGACGCCCTGCGCCGGGTGGTCGTCGCACCCACCACGCCAACCTTTTCGCTGCCGCCGACCCTGCTGCGCGAACTGGCGCACACCGCGCGCGGTCTCGGTTTGCGTCTGCACACGCATTTGTCGGAAACGCAGAACTATGTGAATTTCTGCCGCGACAAGTACAACTGCCTGCCGGTGGAATTCGTCGCCGAACACGAATGGCTCGGCCCCGACGTCTGGTTTGCCCATGCCGTGCACCTGCAACCCGGCGAAATCCGCATGCTCGCCCAGACCGGCACCGGCATCTCGCACTGCCCGGTGAGCAACGCTCGCCTCGGCAGCGGCGTCGCGCCGGTGCCGCAAATGTACGAGGCCGGCGTGCCGATCTCCCTCGGCGTCGACGGCGTGGCGTCCAACGAATCCGGAAGCATGGTCGGCGAAGCCAACACCGCGTGGCTGATCCACCGCGCCGAACAGGGCGCCTCAGCGACCACCGTCGAAGACGTGATCCACTGGGGCACGGCGGGCGGTGCGCAGGTATTGGGATTGGGCGCGGTCGGTACGCTGGAGGTCGGGCAAGCGGCGGATCTGGTGATCTACAGCCTTGATCACCCACGCTTCTTCGGTTTCCACGACAGTGCGGTCGCACCGGTCGTCGCGGGCGAGCCGATCAGCGTGAAGTACAGCCTGGTGGGCGGCCGGATCGTGGTCGATAACGGCGTGATTCCGGGGCTGGATATCGAACGGATGCGCGCCGAGGCGTGGGAAGGTGTGCAGGCGATGATGAATATCGACGATTGACCCGCAGGCGATGCAAAACCTGTAGGAGTGAGCCTGCTCGCGATAGCGGTGTGTCAGCTGACATTTGCGCTACTGACGCCCCGCTATCGCGAGCAGGCTCACTCCTACAGGGAACAACGGCGCATTCGCGGACTCGGGGATTCTCGACTAAGGTTACTCCCTCATCGGATTGAGCCCCTGCCAGCTCCACCGGGCTCTTGATCAAGGAGAGACTGATGACGTCGCGTCGCAACATCGAACAGACTTATCGCACCTGGTCCAGCCCCATCCTGCTGGAGTTGAAAAAGCGCGAACACCAAATGGCGCCGGTCGAGCGTCAGGCACTGGAGAATGTTTTGGTCGAACGAAGGTTGCTGGATGTCGGCAACCCCAACGGCCCCGACCGACGCCAGGGCACAGCGGGCAAGAATGACCGGCCCGGTTGATCACAGCGTCAGACCGGGTTGATGTTCAACCCCAGTTTCAGCAGTTCCTTGCGCAGCATCGACGGTTTCACAACAGCCATGCCCGCCTGCCATTGCAGCGGCAACAACCGATCCAGCTTCTGCTGGCTGAGCAGCGGCTCAGCCAGCAAACAACTCTTGCCGTCACGGATGCTGATGACGTTCAGCAACCAGTCATCGCCCTGCCCGACCATCCAGCCGCCGATCTCGTTGCGATGTTTGTGAAGCAACGCATCGGCGTCCCACACCGTCATCTGTGCGAAGACCTGCGGCAGGTTGCTGTCCGGTTTGAAGCGCTTCAGATCCGCCGCCAACGCGGTCTGCAGGTCCGCTTCGATGGCGGCCTGACATTCGAGGAAATACTGCTCGGGCCAGTTTGCCGGCAGATTCGCCCGCTGCATTAATGCCTCATAAGCTTCAATATCCGCCTCAGAGGTCATCTGCCCGGTGAGGTTAAGCGTGTTATCGAGGATTGCCGTGGCCAGCAATTTCGCGCTTTGCTCGCTGATTCGAGAGAGCAGACCCGCAGCTTGCCAACGCTGAAAAACCAGCGTCGCCGCTGCACCAATCGGGCGGATGTCGGCGGCGGAACCCAGTCGCTCTGCCCAGTACGGCTCGTAACCGGGATGATGATCGATGACCTCGACCACTTGGTCGAGCACCACCAGCGGGTCGAAGTGGTGATAGTCGGACACATCGACCAACACGAATTCGTCGTTTGCTTGCGGCGTGTAACGCTGAAAAGCAGCGCCCCAACTCAGAACGGTCGGCGACACGCTGCTGTTGGGCGTTGCGCTGCTGACCGCGCGGGCGGGACTGCCTTGCAGGTTGAGCAACTCTGCGTAGGCAATGCAACAGGCGTAGGCGTCGATGTCCAGATAGGAGGCGCCGGAGGTGATGATTTTCATGGGGCGCAAACGTCGCACATTTCCATGACATTGGGGTGACATAAAAAGATCGCAGCCTTCGGCAGCTCCTACAGGTTGAATGCAATCCAACTGTAGGAGCTGCCGCAGGCTGCGATCTTTTGATCTTCAGGCCGCGGCTTTACCAGCGGCCACCATCGCCGAAGCCGCGAGCATCGCCCGCAGCAACACCGCACAGCCCGCCGCGAGATCGTCCGGCGCGGCGTTTTCGATTTCGTTGTGGCTGATCCCGCCCTCGCACGGTACGAAGATCATCCCGGCCGGGCCGAGTTCGGCGAGGAAGATTGCGTCGTGGCCCGCGCCACTGACGATGTCCATGTGTGACAGGCCCAGGCCTTGCGCCGCACCGCGCACGGCTTCGACGCAGCCTTTTTCGAAGTACAGCGGCGGGAAGTCGGCAGTCGGCGTTAGTTCATAGGTCAATCCGTGCTCTTCGCAAGTGGCGTCGATGACTTGCTTCACCTCGGCGATCATCGAATCGAGTCGCTCCGGTTGCAGATGCCGGAAGTCGAGGGTCATGCGCACTTCGCCGGGGATGACGTTGCGCGAGCCGGGATAGGCTTGCAGGCAACCGACGGTGCCGCAGGCATGGGGTTGGTGGCCGAGGGCCGCGCGGTTGACCGCACCGACGATCACCGAGGCGCCGACCAGAGCGTCCTTGCGCAGGTGCATCGGGGTTGGCCCGGCGTGGGCTTCGACGCCGCGCAGTTTCAGGTCGAACCATTTTTGCCCGAGGGCGCCGAGTACCACGCCGATGGTTTTCTGCTCGTCTTCGAGGATCGGGCCTTGCTCGATGTGTGCTTCGAAATAGGCACCCACCTTGTGCCCGCTGACTTTGCGTGGTCCGGCATAGCCGATGGCATTCAGGGCTTCGCCGACGGTGACGCCATCGGCATCGACCTTGGCGAGAGTTTCTTCGAGGGTGAATTTTTCCGCGAACACCCCGGAGCCCATCATGCACGGAGCAAAGCGCGAGCCTTCTTCGTTGGTCCAGACCACCACTTCCAGCGGTGCTTCGGTCTCCACGCCGAGGTCATTGAGGGTGCGCAGCACTTCGACCCCGGCGAGCACGCCGAAGCAGCCGTCGAACTTGCCGCCGGTGGGCTGGGTGTCGATGTGGCTGCCGGTCATTACCGGCGGCAGGTTCGGATTGCGTCCCGGGCGGCGGGCGAAGATGTTGCCGACTTCATCCACCGTGACGCTGCACCCGGCGTCCTTGCACCACTGCACGAACAGGTCGCGGGCCTGACGGTCGAGGTCGGTCAGGGCCAGGCGACAGACCCCGCCCTTGACCGTGGCACCGAGCCTGGCCAGTTCCATGAGCGAGGCCCAGAGGCGGTCGCGGTTGATGTGCTGATGGGTGGATTGCAGAACGTCTACGGCTGCGTTCATGTTGATCTCCTCAGGCAGTTCTTATGAGTGTCTTCAGGTAATTCTTTGGTGGGTTTGAGGCCGCCTTCGCGAGCAAGCCCGCTCCCACAAGTGAACGCATTCCAAAATGTGGGAGCGGGCTTGCTCGCGAAGGGGCCATCCCTCACACCGAAGATTTCACAACAGACGGGCTGCTTCGCATCGAACACAACCCGTAATAAATCACCCCACCCAGCGCCGAGCCGGTAAACCAGCCATAGCTGTAGAACCAGCTGAACGCATCGCTGCCCAACGACAGCAAGGTCAGCACCACCGGCACGCCAAACGCGGTAAAACCGGCCCAGTTCCACGCCGGATACACGTCGTCGCGATACAGCCCGGCCAGGTCCAGTTGCTGTTTCTTGATCAGGAAATAGTCCACCACCATGATCCCGGCAATCGGCCCGAGCAGGCTCGAATAACCCAGCAGCCAGTTGGAATACACGGTTTCCAGGCTGACATCGGACACGATCAGGCCCAACTTTTTCAGCAACTCGTGAGCCATCAGCGCCAACCCGACGAAGCCTGTAAGCAACACCGCTTTGGTGCGATTGATCACCTTGGGCGCGATGTTCTGGAAATCATTGGTCGGCGAAACGATGTTCGCGGCGGTGTTGGTCGACAGCGTGGCGATGATGATCAGCGCCATGGCTAACGCGACCCACATCGGGCTATGGATATGGCCGATCAGACTGACCGGATCCGACACGGTGACGCCGACCAGTTTCACCGAAGCGGCGGTCATCACCACACCGAGTGAGGCGAAAAGGAACATGGTCAGCGGCAGGCCGAAAATCTGCCCGAGGATCTGATCCTTCTGGCTTTTGGCGTAGCGGCTGAAGTCGGGAATGTTCAGCGACAGCGTGGCCCAGAAACCAACCATCGCGGTCAGCCCGGCAGCGAAGTAACTGACCACACTGGCGCCTTCCGGGCGTTTCGGTGGAATCGCCAGCAACTCGGTCATCGACACATTGGGCATGGCCCACACCAGCAGACCGATGCCGACTGCCACCAACAACGGCGCCGACAGGGTTTCCAGCCACTTGATCGACTCGGCACCGCGGATCACCACCCACAGGTTCAGCGACCAGAAAATCATGAAACCGATCACCTCGCCGGTTCCGCCGAGGGATTTCCAGCCGTCGAAGATCGAGCCGAGAAACAGGTGAATCGCCAATCCGCCAAACATCGTTTGAATCCCGAACCAGCCGCACGCCACCAGCGCGCGAATCAGACACGGCACGTTGGAGCCAAGCACGCCGAACGACGAGCGCAGCAGCACCGGGAAGGGAATGCCGTACTTGGTGCCGGGAAAGGCATTGAGCGTCAACGGAATCAGCACGATGACGTTGGCCAGCAGAATCGCCATCAGCGCTTCACCAACGGTGAGGCCGAAATAGGCGGTGAGCACCCCGCCGAGGGTGTAAGTCGGCACGCACACCGACATGCCGATCCACAGCGCGGTGATGTGCCATTTGTTCCAGGTTCGTTCGCGCACCTTGGTCGGTGCCATGTCGTGGTTGTAACGGGGACTGTCGAGGACGTCGCTGCCGGCTTCGAGTTCGAACAAGCCGTCGCGCTCGGTCACTTGCGATCTGTTCTGTTGCATGGCCGCTCCACTGTTCTTCTGATTATTTTTTTTGCTCATCAGACGGCTGCACACCAAGGTGCGAACCGGACGATGGCCGGAGGAACTGACAACTTTCTTGCACCGGCCAGGGTGTCAGCGGCGGCATCAATAAACGTGCCGGATGCCCCGCTTACGCATCGGGCCGTGGTTCAAACGCATTGCAACTTTCTGATATGTCACGGTTTTAATTATTCACCGGAAGCGTCCTCGAAAACTTGTCTGCACGCTCAGGCTAAACGTTTGCCAAGTTGTTCGAACGGTCAGGACTCAATCTGGTGCACTGCACTTTTTTTCATCACCGGCGCTCAGCCGCAGCTCAACTTCAAGCGGCTGATTTCACATAGGAAATCTTGCTCATATTTCCATCCTGTCAAGTGCGTCAAAATGGTGAACAGCCTCACCATTTTGGTGATTTTCAGTTTTTATCGTTATTTTTCAATAAGTTAAAAGAGTCATAAGCTTATAAAAAATAATCTTGATCAATTGCAGAACTGCGACTAGCTTCTATTCCTGACAGCGCTGACAGGAATACTCCGATCAGCGTTGTACATCAATAAAACATTTAGAACCGGCACAAGTCGGTCATGCCTGCGAGGAACTCGGAATGTCTCTGTTGATCCGTGGCGCCACCGTTGTTACCCATGATGAAAGTTATCGCGCCGACGTCTATTGCGCCGACGGCGTGATCAAAGCCATTGGTCAAAACCTGGATATTCCCGCCGGCGCCGAAGTGCTCGACGGCAGCGGCCAATACCTGATGCCCGGCGGCATCGATCCACACACCCACATGCAACTGCCCTTCATGGGCACCGTAGCCAGCGAAGACTTTTACAGCGGCACTGCGGCGGGTCTGGCCGGGGGCACCACGTCGATCATCGACTTCGTGATTCCCAATCCGCAGCAGTCACTGATGGAAGCGTTTCATCAGTGGCGCGGCTGGGCCGAGAAGTCTGCGTCCGACTATGGCTTCCACGTCGCGATCACCTGGTGGAGCGAACAGGTGCGTGAGGAAATGGCCGAGCTGGTCAGCCATCACGGGATCAACAGCTTCAAGCATTTCATGGCCTACAAGAACGCGATCATGGCCGCCGACGACACGCTGGTGGCGAGTTTCGAGCGCTGTCTGGAACTCGGCGCGGTGCCGACCGTGCATGCGGAAAACGGCGAGCTGGTCTATCACCTGCAACGCAAGTTGATGGCCCAGGGCATCACCGGGCCGGAGGCGCATCCATTGTCGCGGCCATCGCAGGTGGAAGGCGAAGCGGCGAGCCGGGCGATTCGCATCGCTGAAACCATCGGCACGCCGTTGTATCTGGTGCACGTCTCGACCAAGGAAGCGCTGGACGAAATCACCTATGCCCGCAGCAAGGGTCAACCGGTGTACGGCGAAGTGCTGGCTGGGCATTTGCTGCTCGACGACAGCGTCTACCAGCACCCGGACTGGCAGACCGCAGCCGGTTACGTGATGAGCCCGCCGTTCCGCCCGCGCGGGCATCAGGAAGCGCTGTGGCATGGCCTGCAAAGCGGCAATCTGCACACCACCGCCACTGACCACTGCTGCTTCTGCGCCGAGCAAAAAGCCGCCGGTCGCGACGACTTCAGCAAGATCCCCAACGGCACCGCCGGCATCGAAGACCGCATGGCGGTGCTGTGGGATGAAGGGGTCAACAGCGGACGTTTGTCGATGCAGGACTTCGTCGCCCTCACCTCCACCAACACCGCGAAAATCTTCAACCTCTACCCGCGCAAAGGCGCGATCCGCGTCGGCGCCGATGCCGACCTGGTGCTGTGGGATCCGCAAGGCAGCCGCACCATCTCCGCCAAGACCCACCATCAGCAGGTGGACTTCAATATCTTCGAAGGCAAGACCGTACGCGGCGTGCCGAGCCATACCGTCAGCCAGGGCAGAGTGGTCTGGGCCGACGGCGACCTGCGCGCCGAGCGCGGGGCCGGACGGTACATCGAACGGCCGGCGTATCCGGCGGTGTTTGATTTGCTGAGCAAGCGGGCTGAATTACACAAGCCCACAGCGGTTAAACGCTGATCCGATCCCCTGTGGCGAGGGAGCTTGCTCCCGCTGGGTGGCGAAGCCGCCCCAAAACCAGGCAATGCGCTCATCCTGATACCCAGGAGTGAATGGTTTTTGGGCCTGCTGCGCAGTCCAGCGGGAGCAAGCTCCCTCGCCACAGGGTACGACGAAAACCACTGCCCATCAGAGGCAGAGAACCTCAATAACCGTGAGGCAAAAAACCGTGATCGAGACCCTGAACCATCTCCCGCATCCGCACGAAAGCGCGGCCGCCCTCGCCGGCCATTTCACTGATCTGGCGCCACCGCTCAACGCCCGGCAGGCGCATCTGGAAGCCTCGCGCTGCCTGTATTGCTACGACGCCCCGTGCGTCAACGCGTGCCCCAGCGAAATCGACATTCCATCGTTCATCCGCAATATCCATCAGGACAACGTGCCCGGTGCGGCGCAGAAAATTCTTTCGGCGAACATCCTCGGCGGCAGTTGCGCGCGGGTCTGCCCCACGGAAATCCTCTGCCAGCAAGCCTGCGTGCGTAACAACGCCCAGGAATGCGCGCCGGTGCTGATCGGCCTGCTGCAGCGCTACGCCGTGGACAACGCGCACTTCACCGAGCACCCGTTTCAGCGCGGCGCCGCTACCGGCAAACGCATCGCCGTGGTCGGCGCCGGGCCGGCGGGGTTGTCCTGCGCCCACCGCAGCGCGATGCACGGGCATGACGTGGTGATTTTCGAAGCCCGGGAGAAGGCTGGCGGCCTCAATGAATACGGGATCGCCAAGTACAAACTGGTCGACGACTATGCGCAGAAGGAACTGGATTTCCTCCTGCAGATCGGCGGCATCGAAATCCGTCACGGGCAGAAACTCGGCGAGAATCTGACCCTCAGCGAGCTGCATCAGCAGTTCGACGCGGTGTTCCTCGGCCTCGGCCTCAATGCCAGCAAACAGCTCGGCCTGCCCCACGAGGACGCGCCCGGCCTGCTCGCCGCCACCGACTACATCCGTGAACTGCGCCAGGCCGATGACCTGACGCAACTGCCACTGGCCGAGCGCTGCATCGTCCTCGGCGCCGGCAACACCGCGATCGACATGGCCGTGCAAATGGCCCGCCTCGGTGCCCGCGATGTGAATCTGGTGTATCGCCGCGGTGCGGCGGACATGGGCGCCACCGGTCACGAACAAGACATCGCCAAAGCCAATCAGGTGCGCCTGCTGACCTGGGCGCAACCGGAGGAAGTCCTGCTCGACGATCAGGGCCATGTGCGCGGTATGCGTTTCGCTCGTACCGAACTGGTCGACGGTCGCCTGCAAGGCACTGGCGAAACCTTCGAACTGGCCGCCGATGCGATTTTCAAAGCCATCGGCCAGGCCTTCGACAGCAGCGCCCTCGCCGACCCGCTGGCCCGCGAACTCAAGCGTCAAGGCGAACGGATTCAGGTCGATGACCACCTGCGCACGAGCATTCCCGGCGTGTATGCCGGCGGTGACTGCACCAGCCTCGATCAGGACCTCACCGTGCAAGCCGTACAGCATGGCAAACTCGCCGCCGAGGCGATCAACGCGCAACTGATGCTCAACGTGGAGGCTGCGTAAATGGCCGATCTCTCGATAGTCTTCGCCGGTATCAAAGCCCCCAACCCGTTCTGGCTGGCCTCCGCGCCGCCGACCGACAAGGCCTACAACGTGGTGCGCGCCTTCGAGGCCGGTTGGGGTGGCGTGGTCTGGAAAACCCTTGGCGAGGACCCGGCAGCGGTCAACGTCTCGTCGCGCTACTCGGCACATTACGGCAACAACCGCGAAGTGCTGGGGATCAACAACATCGAACTGATCACCGACCGCTCGCTGGAAATCAACCTGCGCGAGATCACCCAAGTCAAGAAGGACTGGCCGGATCGTGCGCTGATCGTCTCGCTGATGGTGCCGTGCGTCGAGGAATCGTGGAAACACATCCTGCCGCTGGTGGAAGCCACCGGCGCCGATGGCATAGAGCTGAATTTCGGTTGCCCGCACGGCATGCCCGAGCGCGGCATGGGCGCGGCGGTCGGTCAGGTGCCGGAATACGTCGAGCAGGTCACCCGCTGGTGCAAGACCTATTGCTCGCTGCCGGTGATCGTCAAGCTGACGCCGAACATCACCGACATCCGCGTCGCTGCCCGCGCTGCGCATCGCGGGGGCGCCGATGCGGTGTCGCTGATCAACACCATCAACTCGATCACCAGCGTCGATCTGGAACACATGGTCGCCCTGCCCACCGTCGGCAGCAAAAGCACCCACGGCGGTTATTGCGGTTCGGCGGTCAAGCCGATTGCACTGAACATGGTCGCCGAGATCGCTCGTGATCCGCAGACCCAAGGCCTGCCGATCTGCGGTATTGGCGGCATCGGCAGTTGGCGTGATGCGGCGGAATTCATGGCGCTGGGCAGCGGCGCGGTGCAGGTGTGCACGGCAGCGATGCTGCATGGCTTCCGGATTGTCGAGGAGATGAAGGACGGGCTATCGCGCTGGATGGACAGTCAGGGCTACGCCAGCATCAGTGAGTTTTCCGGCCGCGCGGTGGGCAATACCACGGACTGGAAGTACCTCGACATCAACTATCAGGTGATCGCGAAGATCGACCAGGACGCGTGCATCGGTTGCGGGCGCTGCCACATTGCTTGCGAAGACACTTCACACCAGGCGATCAGCAGCCTCAAGCTGGCTGACGGCACGCATAAATATGAAGTGATCGATGATGAGTGCGTCGGCTGCAATCTGTGCCAGATCACCTGCCCGGTGGCGGACTGCATCGAGATGGTGCCGATGGAAACCGGGAAGCCGTTTCTGGACTGGAATCATGATCCGCGCAATCCGTACCATGTCTCTCCTTAAGGTCGGCGGCGTCTGAATTGACGCCTTCGCGAGCAAGCCCGCTCCCACATTTGGAATGCATTTGAAATGTGGGAGCGAGCCTGCTCGCGAAGGGTTCATCAGCTTCAACCCATCAATCAGGGCTCCAACCCGATCCCGCGCAAAATCACACTGGTCACCGTCTGCACCGCACGCTCGAACTGCATGTCCGACAGCGGTTGATGCTCGTTCAAAATATTCACCTGGTGATCGAAGTCGGCATAGTGCTGGGTCGAGGCCCAGATCATGTACAGCAGGCCCGACGGCTCCACCGGCAGAATCCGCTTGTCCTCGACCCACTGGCGGATCTTCGCTTCCTTCATTTTCGCCCACTCGTACAGGCTCAGATCCAGCGCCTCACCCAGGGTAGGGGCGCCATGGATGATCTCGTTGGCCCAGACTTTCGAACCATAGGGCCGGCTGCGCGAGTGGTTCATCTTGGCGCGGATGTAACTGCTGAGCACCACCCGCGGGTCATCGAACATCTCGAAGCACAGCGCGTCCTGTTTCCACACCTCCAGCAGGTCGAACAGCACCGCGCTGTACAGTTCGCTTTTGGTCGAGAAGTAGTAATGCAGGTTGGAACGCGGCAGTTGCACTTCGGCGGCGATGTCGGCCATGGCGGTGCCGCCGAAGCCTTTTTCGGCGAAGACTTTTTCCGCCGCGAGCAGGATTTTCTCGACGTTACTGCGACGAATCTCGATCTTGTGATTGCCCATGAGGGCTCCCTGACAACGACGTTGTTGAAGACTAGCATCCGCTCTGGTCTGGGGGCGACCGCTGTAAATAAAACTTCGTGCGCAAGTCTGCGGATGGCTAAACTGAGGCTTCTTTGTCCTGCCTCAGAGGTATCCGCGATGCTGTTCAAGAATGTCCTGACCACCACTGCCCTGCTCGCTTCGCTGTTCGCCGCATCTTCGGTTTTCGCCCACGCCCACCTGAAAAGTGCAACGCCGGCCGCCGACAGCACCGTCGCCGCACCGGCCGATCTGCGCCTGACTTTCTCCGAAGGTGTCGAAGCCAGTTTCACCAAGGTCAGCCTGACCAAGGATGGCGCCCCGGTCGCGATCAAAGCGCTGACCACCGAGAACGACAAGAAAACCCTGATCGTCACTCCCGCCGCACCACTCGACGCCGGTGAATACAAAGTCGAATGGCGCGCGGTGTCGGTCGATACACACAAGAGCGAAGGCGCCTATCAGTTCAAGGTCGGCCAGTAATTCATGAGTGAAGCGCTGGTGCTGTGTCGCTTTGTGCATTTCAGCGCGGTATTGATGGTGTTCGGCGCCTGGCTGTTCCGGCCGCTGCTGCTCAAGGCGCCCGTGCCGACACTGGATCGGCATCTGACACAACTGGCGCGCTGGCTGACGGCGATTGCGCTGCTCAGCGGTGTCACCTGGGCGCTGTTGATCACCGCAAGCATGGCCGGCTCGGCGGCGGCCGCGTTCGACCCGGACACCATTGAAGTGGTGCTCGGCAATACCTTTTTCGGGCAGGTCTGGCGCTGGCATCTGCTGATCAACGCGCTGTTGCTGGCGTTGTTATTTACGCCTTGGCGATCGAGCGTGCCGTTACGCCTGGGCTTGAGCGGATTGTTGCTGGCGACGCTGGCACCGGTCGGTCACGGTGCGATGCTCGATGGTCTGAGCGGGCAACTGCTGATCCTCAATCAGATTATTCACCTGACGTGCGTGGCCGCATGGCTCGGCGGGTTGTTGTTGCTGGTGCTGATCCTGCGTCAGCCTGGCGAAGCGATGAGCCGGATCCTGCAACGCTTCAGCGGTGTCGGTTACGCGATCGTTGGGGGGCTGCTGATCACCGGGCTGATCAACGTGCGCGTGCTGACCGGCCAATGGTGGCCGACGCCGTTGTTTGCGGGGTTTGCGTTGATTCTGCTGATCAAGGCGTTGCTGGTGGCAGGCATGCTCGCCCTGGCGCTGTTCAACCGCTTGCGGATTGATGATTGCGAACAGCGGATGGGCACGCTCAAGCGCAGTGTGGTGCTGGAGTGGTTGTTGGGGATCGGTGCGGTTGCCGCCGTGTCGCTACTCGGTACCCTGCCGCCGATGATTGCTGGATAAACCTGATCCTCTTGTGGGAGCGGGCTTGCTCGCGAAGGCGGCGTGCCAGATACGGAAATATCAACTGACACACCGCCTTCGCGAGCAAGCCCGCTCCCACATTTTGATCTGTGGAGGTCAATGCGGTTGTGTGTCGCCCGCTGCAGTATCGATGCTGACCACCACCGACATCCCCGGTCGCAGGCGCTCCTCTTCCTGCTGGCCCTCATCAATGGTGATCCGCACCGGCACTCGCTGGGCGATTTTCACGAAGTTGCCGGTGGCATTGTCTGCCTGCAACAGGGCGAATTCCGAACCTGTGGCCGGTGAGATGTGCTGCACATGGCCGGTGAATCTGCGGTGGTTCAGTGCATCGACGGTGAAGCGCACCGGCTGCCCGACCCGCACGTTGTCCATCTGGGTTTCCTTCATGTTGGCGATCACCCATTTCTGGTTCGGCACCAGCGCCATCAACTGCGCCCCGGAGTTGACGTAAGCGCCCAGGCGCACGCCGATCTGCCCGAGCTGGCCGTCACGCGGGGCGACGATGCGGGTGTTCGACAAATCGATCCGCGCCAGTTGCACCGCCGCTTCAGCGCTGGCAACTGCCGCTTCCAGCGAGCCGCGATTGACGATCACCGTTTGCAGGTCCTGACGGGCGATTTCCAGGTTGGCCTTGGCCTGCGCCACCGCCGCAATGCCCTGCGCGTTGGCCGCCAGGGCCACGTCCATTTCGCGCTTGGACACCGAACCGTCGCTCACCAGCTCCTTGTTACGGCGCAGATCCGCCTCGCTTTTGCGCAACTGCGCTTCGCTGTCGGCCACCACGGCCTGACGCAGCTTGATCGTCGCTTCGGCGCTGTTGCGTTGCTGCACCACGTTGGCCAGCGAGGCCTTCTGCACTGCCAGTTGCGCCAGTGCCTGGTCGAGGTGCTGCTGATAAATCCGGTCGTCCAGGCGCACCAGCAAATCGCCGGCCTTCACGTACTGGAAGTCCTGCACCGGCACTTCAAACACGTAACCGCTGAGTTGCGGGCCGATGATCGTCACCTGGCCGCGCACCAAAGCGTTTTCAGTGGTCTCGACCGCGCTGCTGAACGGCGGCAACTGCCAGGCGTACAGCACGATCAGCACGCCGACGATGGCAATCGCGGCAAAGCCCAGCGACGAGATGACCCGCACCCGCAACGAGCGTGGCTCGGTGTTCGGCGAGGACGGCGGCGCCACGCCTTCCGGGGTGGCGGCAATGGCATTGGTGGTTGTGGTGGTCGGTTCGGTCATGAATTGGAGGCACCGCTGGATGGTACGGAAGGCGCTGGGTCGACGGCTTTGGTGGTGCTCATCAGCCACAGCGCACGAATGGACAGCCAGATCATGGTCAGCACCGCAATCACGGCGATCAGCATGAACACATCGTTATAGGCCAGTACGTTGGCTTCGCGGGTCGCCGCGTTGGACAGACTGCGAATCCCGGCCAGATTGCGCAGGCTCGGATCGGCCAGCAAGGAGCCATAGGCCGAACCGCCGCTCTGCACGCGGGCAGCCACCAGCGGATCGGACAACGTCAGGTGCTCGACCAGATGACTGGAGTGGAATTTCTCGCGCACGATCTGGAACGTGCCCAACAACGCCGCGCCGAGCAAGCCGCCGAGATTGTTGCAGATCCCGAACAACACCGAAAAACTCACCAGATTGCGCGGGTTGGTCAGCACGTTGCGCGTGCCGAAAACCATGGTCGGGCCGAGGAAAAACGTGCTGCCGAAGGCCAGCAGGAACTGACTGAAATACAGGTTCGCCGGGCGGGTCAGGTTATTGGAAAAACTGTCCATCACCGAACCGGTCGCCATCAGCGCCAGCGAGATGATCAGCGGCATCAGCAGGTGCTTGGGATCGATGGTCAGCGCGCTGGTCGCCAGCCCGGCAACGCTGCCGATCAGCATCACCACGTACAGGCTGTGCAACTGCTCATAACCCATGTTGAGGTTCTGCATGAAGCCGACGGCGCCGGTGGATTGTTCCGAAGTGACCATGCGAATCAGGGTCACCGCCAGCGCCAGGCGGATCATCGTGCCGCTGCCGAGCCAACGGGTCATCAGCATCGGGTTGCTGCGATTGTGCTCGATCGCCAGGCCCGCGAGGATCAGGGCAATCGAGGCCGCCAGCGCATAACCGATCCAGTTGGCCTCCAGCCACCAATCGATCCGCCCCAGCGACAACACCGCGCAAAGCAGTGCCACGCCGCTGGCGAGAATCGCGAAGGTGAGAAAATCCAGCGGTTCGAAGGTCTTGAAGCGGTCACCGGGCGGCAACTTGAGCAACAGCACGCAGCCCAGCGACAGCAAAGCCATGCCCAATTCGAACAGGTACAAGCCGCGCCATTCGGCAATCTGCAGCAAGTCCTCGGAGAACAGGCGCGCCAGCGGCAAGGCCAGTTGTGAGGCGCCGAGCCCGAGCACCAACGCCTTCAGCCGCCACTTGGCCGGAAACGCCTGGACCATGTAATACAGACCCAGCGAACTCAGTGCCGCACCGACCATGCCGTGCGCCGCACGCACCGCGATGGCCGAGCTCAGGTCGTTGACGAACAGGTGGCCGAAGGTCACCAGCGCATACAGCACCAGAAACACTTCGGTGAATGCACGCAGGCCGAACTGCTGACGAAACTTCACCAGCAGCAGGTTCATCGACACGTTGGTCATCACGTAGGCGGCCGGCAGCCAGGCCATCTCCGCCGTAGTCGCACCCAGCGCGCCTTGCAGGTAAGGCAGGTTGGCGACCACCAGCGAGTTGCCCAGACCACCGGTCACCGCCACCAGCAACCCGACCAGCGCATAGGCCAGGCGCTTGGGGTTGGAGTGCAACGGCGTCGAGGGGGAACCGGGCAGACTGGGCTTCTCGTGTGGCTGCCAGTTGCGCGGGGCGTATCGATCCATTGAAAGGCCTTGTTTGGGGATGTCTGAGTTTGCCGCAATCAACGACAAAACACACATCCCCTGTAGGAGTGAGCCTGCTCGCGATAGCGCAGTGTCAGTCAGCATCAATGTTGAATACTAAACCGCTATCGCGAGCAGGCTCACTCCCACAGGGTCAAATGTCGGGCCGGGAGTTTTGTATCAGGCGCGCAGCATCATGTAAGCCGCGACCACCAGGCACACACTGGCAAAGCCCACCTGCAATGTCCGCGCCGGAACCCGGGCGCAGAGTTTGCGGCCGATGATCATGCCGACAATGCTGGCGATGATGAACGCCACGCCAAGGCTGTCGATGCGCACTCCGGCATGGAAGGAGCCGATCACGCCAATGGCGGAAATCAGGCTGATCACCATCAGCGACGTCGCAACGATGCCGCGCATCTGCACATCGGTCAGTTGCTTGAACGCCGGGACGATCAGGAAGCCACCACCGACGCCGAGCAGTCCCGACACCACGCCCGTGACCGCGCCCAATGCCGCCAGTGTCGTGGTGCATTTGGCGGTCCAGTCGAAACGCCCGGTCTCTTCATTCAGCATGCAGTTTTTCTGGCCCCAGCTCGCGTGGCCGTGATCGCTCGGCCCTTCGTGCTGACGCTCACGGCGCAGCATGCGCCAAGCGACCATGACCATCAGCAGGCTGAAGAGGATCATCAGAATCTTCTCAGGCAACTGGTGCGCGAAATAAATCCCCACCGGCGAAAACACCGCACCGAGCGCCGCAATCAGCAGCGCTGCGCGATAGCGCACCAGCCCATGACGCAAGCCATCAATCGCCCCGACCGCCGCCGCACTGCCGACCGCAAACAACGCGACCGGCGCCGCTTGCGTCATCGTCCAGCCAAGGCCCAGCACCAGCGCCGGCACCGCGAGAATCCCGCCGCCCGCCCCGGTGAGCCCGAGAATCAACCCCATCAACACGCCAAACAGACTTGCCAGCAACATAGGATTTACTCAGTCAACCTTGGACAGACCGGTCAGCCACTCGCGGCCCTTGAGCATGCCGTTCCAGTAGAACCACGGCAGCAGCGTCGCCTTGAGAAACCACGCCGAGCGGCGCGGTACGGTCGCATCGAGCGCGAAGGTCGGCAGCAACTTCCCGCCGTAGCCGAACTCGGCGAGGATCACCTTGCCCTTCTCCACCGTCAGCGGGCAGGAACCGTAGCCGTCGTACTTCAGCGGCATAAGCTTTTGCTTGCGCAGCGCCAAAAGGTTTTCCGCGACCACCACAACCTGCTTGCGCACGGCCGCAGCGGTTTTCGCGTTGCTGGTGCCGCAGATGTCACCAATGGCGAACACTTCCGGGTAACGCAGATGCTGCAGGCTGTGCGGGTTCACTTCGCACCAGCCGCCAGCGTCGGCCAACGGGCTCTGAGCGATGAAATCCGGCGAGACTTGCGGCGGGACTACGTGCAGCAGATCGAAGGTTTTCGCCTGTGTGGTGAGGTTGCCGTCGGCGTCCTTGATCTCGAACCACGCGGTTTTCGCCGGGCCGTCGACCTTGACCAGGTTGGCGTTGAAGGCCAGTTGCGCGTTGTACTTTTCGATGTACTTCATCAGCGGCGGGACGAAGGTCGCGACGCCAAACAGCGCCGCGCCGGCCAAGTTGAACTCGACGTTAACGTTGTTCAGTACGCCGGTTTTGCGCCAGTGATCGCACGACAGGTACAACGCCTTCTGCGGCGCGCCGGCGCATTTGATCGGCATCGCCGGCTGCGTGAAAAGCGCCTTGCCGCCGCGCAGTTTCTGCACCTGATCCCAGGTGTACTGCGAGTGCTGATAGCTGTAGTTGGACGTTACGCCGTGCTGACCGAGGCTTTCCTGCAGGCCTTCGATCTTCTCCCAGGCCAGCCGCAGGCCGGGGCAGACGATCAGGTTCTGGTAAGTGACGGTGCGCTGATCGTTGAGGGTCAACTGGCGCTGATCGGGATCGATACCGGTCACCGCCGCCTGAATCCAGGTGGCCTGACGCGGCATCACCTGGCCCATCGGTCGTGCGGTGTCCTTGACGTCATAGGCGCCACCGCCGACCAGCGTCCACGCCGGTTGGTAGTAATGCTGGGCGCTTGGCTCGATCACGGTGATTTTCAGAGTGGGATCACGCTTGAGCAGACTGGCGACGAAGCCGATGCCGGCGGTGCCGCCGCCGATGACCACGATATCTGCACTGATGGATGGGCCCCAGTGTTGATCGTTCATTGCTTGTTCCTTATTGCTGCACGCAAGGATTTCTTGGCCTTCACATAAAACCAATGTGGGAGCGGGCTTGCTCGCGAAAACGGTAGATCATTCAACATTAATGTCGACTGATACGACGCCTTCGCGAGCAAGCCCGCTCCCACAGGGGATGGAGGTGTTAGCTGACATTTATTGATGGCCCAGACTTTTCAGCACCGCCCCGCAATACAGCCCGGAGAGGGTTTTCATCACCTGAATCACTTCAGGACTGGCCAGACCGTAAAAGATGTACTTGCCTTCGCGACGGGTCGCCACCAGGCCTTCATCGCGCAGGATGCCCAGTTGCTGGGACAGCGTCGGCTGGCGCACGCCGGTCATTTTTTCCAGCTCGCCGACGTTGCGCTCGCCCTGAGTCAACTGGCACAGGATCAACAGGCGATCCTCATTGGCCAGCGCCTTGAGCAGCGCACAGGCCTTGGAGGCGGACGCCCGCAATTGGGCGACTTCACATTCGGTCAGACTGGATTGCATTTGCACGATGCCTTCAACGTCACTTAAGCTGCGAACATTATGTTTTTAGATAAAGTGTTGCAACCCATTTCCCTTGTTCAGGTTCGTGTCCATGCCCGCGCAGATTGAAGCTTTCCTCGACCCCGCCTCCTCGACCTACAGCTATGTGGTCTATGAAGCCGATGGCGGGCAGTGTGCAATCGTCGATCCGGTACTCGATTACGACGGCGCCGCCGGGCGCACCTGCACGGTACAGGCCGACAAAATCATCGCTTTCGTCCGTGAACACCGCTTGCAGGTGCAATGGCTGCTGGAAACCCACGCCCACGCCGATCACCTGTCCGCCGCGCCGTACCTGCGCCGCGAACTCGGCGGCAGGATCGCGATCGGCCAGTCGATCAGCAAAGTGCAGAACGTGTTCAAGGCGCTATTCAATCTGGAACCGGAATTCTGCGTCGACGGCTCGCAGTTCGATCACCTGTTCGCGCCGAACGAGTCGTTCATGATCGGCAACCTCAAGGCCACCGCCCTGCACGTCCCCGGCCACACCCCGGCGGACATGGCCTACCTGATCGATGGCGAGCAGATTCTGGTCGGCGACACGCTGTTCATGCCTGACGTCGGCACCGCCCGCTGCGACTTCCCCGGCGGCAACGCGCATCAACTGTTCAACTCGATCCACAAACTGCTGGCCTTCCCCGCCAGCGTCAAACTCTACGTCTGCCACGACTACCCGCCCGAAGGCCGCACCGCGCAATGCCAGACCACCGTCGGTGAGCAGCGCAGGAGCAATATTCATGTGCATGACGGAATCGATGAGGCGGCGTTTGTCGAGATGCGTACCAAGCGCGATGCGGGGCTAGGCATGCCGACACTGTTGCTGCCGGCGATTCAGGTGAATGTGCGGGCGGGGAATTTTCCGGCGGCCGAGGATAACGGTGTGGTTTATCTGAAGGTGCCGATCAACAAGCTTTAAAAGCAAAAGATCGCAGCCTGCGGCAGCTCCTACAGGAGTATCACTTATGCGTGCCCGGTGTAGGAGCTGCCGCAGGCTGCGATCTTTTGATCTTCAAGACCCCAACGTCAACCCATTCGCCGGCAACGGCAACGCAGTCTTGTAGCGCACCTGCTTGAGCGCAAAGCTTGAGCGGATGTTCGCCACCCCCGGCACCTTGGTCAGAAAGTCCATCATGAAGCGTTCCAGCGACTGAATGGTCGGCACCAGCACCCGGATCAGATAGTCCGGGTCGCCGGCCATCAGGTAACACTCCATGACCTCGGGGCGGTCGGAGATCGCCTCTTCGAAATGTTGCAACGCTTCCTCGACCTGTTTCTCCAGGCTGACGTGAATGAACACGTTCACGTGCAGGCCCAGCAGATCGGCATCCAGCAGCGTCACCTGCTCGCGAATCAGGCCTAATTCTTCCATCGCCTTGACCCGGTTGAAACACGGTGTCGGCGACAGATTCACCGAGCGCGCGAGGTCGGCGTTGGTGATGCGCGCGTTCTCCTGAAGGCTGTTGAGAATGCCGATGTCGGTACGGTCCAGTTTGCGCATGAGACAAAACCACCTGTTTTTTATGTTTATGCAGATTTTCTATCTGCAAATCGTCTCCAGCGCAACGAAACAGAGAGAAATATTCTTCTTGGCCGGGCCTATGATTGTTGTAGGACAAGATTTCTTTCACCCAAGAATGATTGCCAGCTCACTACAAGAAATTCACAAGATCGAGCGTAGAAGCCATGACCCAAGCGTATGAACCGCTGCGTCTGCACGTCCCTGAACCCTCGGGCCGCCCAGGCTGCAAAACCGACTTCTCCTACCTGCATCTGACCGATGCCGGCACGGTGCGCAAACCTTCCATTGATGTAGAACCCGCCGACACCGCCGACCTGGCGCGTGGGCTGATTCGTGTGCTCGACGATCAGGGCAACGCCCTCGGCCCCTGGGCTGAAAACGTGCCGGTCGAGATCCTGCGCAAGGGCATGCGCGCCATGCTCAAGACGCGGATTTACGACAACCGCATGGTGGTCGCCCAGCGGCAGAAAAAAATGTCGTTCTACATGCAGAGCCTCGGCGAGGAAGCCATCGGCAGCGCCCAGGCCCAGGCCTTGAACATCGACGACATGTGCTTCCCGACCTACCGTCAGCAAAGCATTCTGATGGCCCGCGAAGTGCCGCTGGTCGACCTGATCTGCCAACTGCTGTCCAACGAGCGTGATCCGCTCAAGGGCCGGCAGTTGCCGATCATGTACTCGGTCAAGGACGCCGGTTTCTTCACCATCTCCGGCAACCTCGCGACCCAATTCATTCAGGCCGTCGGCTGGGGCATGGCTTCGGCGATCAAAGGCGATACCAAAATCGCCTCGGCGTGGATCGGTGACGGCGCCACCGCCGAATCGGACTTCCACACCGCCCTCACCTTCGCTCACGTTTACCGCGCGCCAGTGATCCTCAACGTGGTCAACAACCAGTGGGCGATCTCGACCTTCCAGGCCATCGCCGGCGGTGAAGCCACCACTTTCGCCGGACGCGGCGTCGGTTGCGGCATCGCCTCGCTGCGGGTCGACGGCAACGACTTTTACGCGGTCTACGCCGCTTCCGCCTGGGCTGCCGAGCGCGCCCGACGCAACCTCGGTCCGACCATGATCGAATGGGTCACCTACCGCGCCGGCCCGCACTCGACCTCCGACGATCCGTCGAAATACCGTCCTGCCGATGACTGGAGCCACTTCCCGCTGGGCGACCCGATTGCCCGCCTGAAGCAGCACCTGATCAAGGTCGGCCACTGGTCGGAAGAAGAGCACGCCGCCGTCAGCGCCGAACTCGAAGCCGAAGTGATTGCCGCGCAGAAACAGGCCGAACAGTACGGCACCCTCGCCGGCGGGCAGATTCCAAGCGCCGCGACCATGTTCGAAGACGTCTACAAAGAGATGCCGGAGCACTTGAAGCGCCAGCGTCAGCAGTTGGGGATCTGACATGAACGATCACAACAACAATATTCAGTTGGAAACCGCCATGACCACGACCACCATGACCATGATCCAGGCCCTGCGCTCGGCCATGGATGTGATGCTTGAGCGTGACGACAATGTGGTGGTGTTCGGTCAGGACGTCGGCTACTTCGGCGGCGTGTTCCGTTGCACCGAAGGCCTGCAGACCAAGTACGGCACCTCGCGGGTGTTCGACGCGCCGATCTCCGAAAGCGGCATCGTCGGCGTGGCCGTGGGCATGGGCGCTTACGGCCTGCGTCCGGTGGCCGAGATTCAGTTCGCCGACTACGTCTACCCGGCTTCCGACCAGATCATTTCCGAAGCGGCGCGTCTGCGTTATCGCTCGGCCGGCGAGTTCACCGCGCCGATGACCCTGCGCATGCCCTGTGGCGGAGGGATCTACGGTGGCCAGACCCACAGCCAGAGCATTGAGGCGATGTTCACTCAGGTCTGCGGTCTGCGCACCGTCATGCCATCCAACCCTTACGATGCCAAAGGCCTGCTGATCGCCTCCATCGAAAACGATGACCCGGTGATCTTCCTCGAGCCGAAACGCCTGTACAACGGCCCGTTCGACGGCCACCACGACCGTCCGGTAACCCCGTGGTCGAAACACCCGCAAGCCCAGGTGCCGGACGGTTACTACACCGTGCCGCTGGACGTTGCCGCAATCACCCGTCCGGGCAAGGACGTGACCGTGCTGACCTACGGCACCACCGTATACGTCTCGCAAGTTGCCGCTGAAGAAAGTGGCGTTGACGCCGAAGTCATCGACCTGCGTAGCCTGTGGCCGCTGGACTTGGAAACCATCGTCAAGTCGGTGAAGAAAACCGGTCGCTGCGTGGTGGTACACGAAGCCACCCGCACCTGCGGTTTCGGCGCCGAACTGGTGTCGCTGGTGCAAGAGCATTGCTTCCATCACCTGGAAGCGCCAATCGAACGCGTCACCGGTTGGGACACCCCCTACCCGCACGCGCAAGAGTGGGCGTATTTCCCAGGGCCGTCCCGAGTGGGCGCGGCGTTGAAACGGGTCATGGAGGTCTGAATGGGCACGCACGTTATCAAGATGCCGGACATCGGCGAAGGCATCGCAGAAGTAGAACTGTCGCAGTGGCACGTCAAGGTCGGCGACCTGGTGGTTGAAGATCAGGTGCTGGCGGATGTGATGACCGACAAGGCGATGGTCGATATTCCATCGCCGGTACACGGCAAGGTGATTGCGCTCGGCGGTCAGCCGGGTGAAGTGATGGCGGTCGGCAGTGTGCTGATCAGCATCGAAGTAGAAGGTGCCGGCAACTTGAAAGAGTCCGCCGCGCCAGCACCTGTTGCCGCGAAAGAGCCCCCTGTTGCAGCGAAAGTTGAAGCGGTAGTCGAGAGCAAACCTGCTGCCGCTGCTGCACCGCGCCCGGCTCCGGTTTGCCAGGGCCCGATGGTTGCCCGTGAAGCCGATGAACGTCCGCTGGCCTCGCCGGCCGTGCGCAAACATGCGCTGGATCTGGGCATTCAATTGCGTCTGGTACGCGGCACCGGCCCGGCCGGTCGCGTGCTGCACGAAGACCTCGACGCTTATCTGGCCCAGGGTCAAACGAACGCTTCGGCGCCGGCAACTGCCGCGTACGCCCAGCGTCACGATGAGGAGCAGATTCCGGTAATCGGCATGCGCCGCAAGATCGCCCAGCGCATGCAGGACGCCACGCAGCGTGCCGCGCATTTCAGCTACGTCGAGGAAATCGACGTCACCGCGATTGAAGAACTGCGCGCGCACCTCAATGAAAAACACGGCGCCAGCCGTGGCAAGTTGACCCTGCTGCCGTTCCTCGTCCGCGCACTGGTCGTGGCTCTGCGCGACTTCCCGCAGATGAACGCGCGTTATGACGACGAAGCCCAGCTCATCACCCGCCTCGGCGCAGTGCATGTCGGCGTCGCCACGCAAAGCGACGTTGGCCTGATGGTACCGGTCGTGCGTCACGCCGAGGCGCGCAGCCTGTGGGACAGCGCCACAGAAATCTCGCGTCTGGCTAACGCCGCACGCAATGGCAAGGCCAGCCGCGACGAACTGTCCGGCTCGACCATCACCCTGACCAGCCTCGGTGCGCTGGGCGGCATCGTCAGCACCCCAGTGCTGAACCTGCCGGAAGTGGCCATCGTCGGCGTGAACAAAATCGTCGAACGCCCGATGGTCGTCAAAGGCCAGGTGGTGATCCGCAAGATGATGAACCTCTCCAGCTCCTTCGATCACCGCGTGGTCGACGGCATGGACGCGGCGCTCTTCATCCAGGCCATCCGTGGTCTGCTCGAACAACCCGCGACCCTGTTTGTGGAGTGATGCCATGCAAACCTTGAACACCACGCTGCTGATCATCGGCGGCGGCCCCGGCGGTTACGTCACGGCAATACGCGCCGGACAACTGGGCATTTCGACGATTCTGGTCGAAGGCCAATCGCTGGGCGGCACTTGCCTGAACATCGGCTGCATTCCATCGAAAGCGTTGATTCACGTGGCCGAGCAGTTCCACCAGACCCGCCATCACAGCGAGCATTCGGCGCTGGGCATCAGCGTCTCGGCACCAACCCTCGACATCAGCAAGAGCGTCGAGTGGAAGGACGGCATCGTTGATCGCCTGACCACCGGCGTCGCCGCGTTGCTGAAAAAGAACAAGGTTCAGGTGATCCATGGCTGGGCCAAGGTCGTCGATGGCAAAACCGTCGAGGTCGGCGACACGCGCATCCAGTGCGAGCATCTGGTGCTGGCCACCGGTTCGACCAGCGTCAACCTGCCGATCCTGCCGATCGGCGGGCCGATCATCTCCTCCACCGAAGCACTGGCGCCGAAGTCCGTGCCGAAACGCCTGGTGGTGGTGGGCGGCGGTTATATCGGTCTGGAGCTGGGCATTGCTTACCGCAAGCTCGGCGCCGAGGTCAGCGTGGTCGAGGCGCAGGATCGTATCCTGCCGGCCTACGATGCCGAACTGACGCAACCGGTCCACGAAGCACTGAAGCAACTGGGCGTGAAGCTTTATCTCAAGCACAGCGTGCTGGGTTTCGACGGCACCTTGCAGGTGCGTGAGCCGAACGGCGACACCCTCAATCTGGAAACCGATCAGGTGCTGGTGGCGGTTGGTCGCAAGCCGAACAGTCAAGGCTGGAACCTCGAAGCGCTGAACCTGGACATGAATGGCTCGGCGATCAAGATCGACAGCCGCTGCCAGACCAGCATGCGCAACGTCTACGCCATCGGCGACCTGAGCGGCGAACCGATGCTCGCGCACCGCGCCATGGCTCAGGGCGAAATGGTCGCCGAGCTGATCAGCGGCAAGCACCGCGAATTCAACCCGACCGCCATCGCCGCCGTGTGCTTCACCGACCCGGAACTGGTGGTGGTCGGCCAGACCCCGGACGAGGCCAAGGCTGCGGGGCTGGACTGCATCGTTTCCAGCTTCCCGTTCGCTGCCAATGGCCGGGCGATGACCCTCGAATCGAAAAGCGGCTTCGTGCGCGTGGTCGCGCGTCGCGACAATCATGTGATTGTCGGCTGGCAGGCGGTCGGGGTTGGCGTATCGGAGTTGTCGACCGCGTTCGCGCAAAGCCTGGAAATGGGCGCGCGGCTGGAAGACATCGGCGGCACCATTCATGCGCATCCAACCTTGGGTGAAGCGGTGCAGGAAGCAGCGCTGCGTGCTTTGGGGCATGCGTTGCACCTGTAAACGCTGAACCCCTGTGGCGAGGGAGCTTGCTCCCGCTGGGCTGCGAAGCGGCCCCAAACCCAGTCACCCCTGTGCACCTGAAGCACCGCGGTGTCCGGTTTTACCAGTGCTGCGCACTGGAGCGGGAGCAAGCTCCCTCGCCACAAAAGAGGTGAAACATGCAGGAATGAAGGGGGTTTAGTAAGCAAGCTACTATTTTTGCCATCCCTCCATCGTCCGGGCTGCGAAACCGCTCAAGAATGAAGTATTGTTGTGCCCATCCAAAAAAACGTCAGAAGCCTTGAACCGTTTCGACGGTTGTTCAGTGATAGAGGGTGTCATGGGTAACGAAAGCATCAATTGGGACAAGCTGGGTTTTGACTACATCAAGACCGACAAACGCTATCTGTCGTACTTTCGCAATGGCGAGTGGGACAAAGGCACCCTGACCGAAGACAACGTGCTGCACATCAGCGAAGGCTCGACTGCCCTTCACTATGGCCAGCAGTGCTTCGAAGGTCTGAAGGCTTATCGTTGCAAGGACGGCTCGATCAACCTGTTCCGTCCTGACCAGAACGCCGCGCGCATGCAACGCAGCTGCGCTCGCCTGCTGATGCCGCACGTGTCGACCGAGCAGTTCATCGAAGCGTGCAAGGAAGTGGTTCGCGCCAACGAGCGCTTCATCCCGCCATACGGTACCGGCGGCGCGCTGTACCTGCGTCCGTTCGTGATCGGTGTGGGTGACAACATCGGTGTGCGTACCGCGCCGGAGTTCATCTTCTCAGTGTTCGCGATTCCGGTGGGTGCCTACTTCAAGGGCGGCCTGACGCCGCACAACTTCCAGATTTCCAGCTTCGACCGCGCCGCCCCACAAGGCACCGGTGCGGCCAAGGTCGGTGGCAACTACGCCGCCAGCCTGATGCCGGGCTCTCAGGCCAAGAAAGCGCACTTCGCTGACGCCATCTACCTGGATCCGCTGACCCACAAGAAGATCGAGGAAGTCGGTTCCGCCAACTTCTTCGGGATCACCCACGACAACAAGTTCATCACTCCGAACTCGCCATCCGTGCTGCCGGGCATCACCCGCCTGTCGCTGATCGAACTGGCGAAAACCCGTCTGGGCCTGGAAGTGGTTGAAGGCGACGTGCTGATCGACAAACTGTCGGACTTCAAGGAAGCCGGTGCTTGCGGTACCGCTGCGGTGATCACGCCGATCGGCGGGATCAGCTACAACGACCACCTGCACGTGTTCCACAGCGAAACCGAAGTCGGCCCGGTCACCCAGAAGCTCTACAAAGAGCTCACTGGCGTACAGACCGGCGACATCGAAGCGCCAGCGGGCTGGATCGTCAAGGTTTGATCTGACGGCTGCTGATGCACAAAAGCCCCCCATCAAGTGATTGATGGGGGGCTTTTTCGTAGTGATGATAAAGATCAAAAGATCGCAGCCTTCGGCAGCTCCTACAGATGGAATGCGATACCCATGTAGGAGCTGCCGAAGGCTCGGGCCGCGTTCGGACGATCTTTTGATTTTCTATTTCAACGCAATTCGCTTGCCGCCCCGCGCGGCTATCCCGCTGGCCTGACCATTCTGTTGCTTGCCTGTGCGCGCTTGGGTAATCAATCCGGGAATCAACTCCCCTTCCGGCAGATTCTTCCAGAACCGTACCGGCAAGTGCCCTTGCATCACTTTCTCATTCAACCGCGCCGGGTTGAAGATGTGGCTGTAGTACGTCAGCCACAACTCGCCGTGCGGGTCATCAATGTTCTGTGCCAGTTGCTGCCATTCTACCGGGCACTGGCGCTGATGGATCAGTCGCTCGCCATCGTAATAAACCCCGTCACGCGGCGTGGCGATCAACCAGCGGTGGCGGCCCATGCGTCCGATGAAATGCTCGCTGGCACTGTGCAGGATGTCGTGGGCTGGTTCGTGCCACGCCACATATTGCGGGCCTGGCTGATCCTGCGGGCGTTCGATGAAACGCACGAACGCATGCAAATGGTGGGCTTCGCGCTGCACTTGCTTGATCCGCCGCTGCAGCTCGCTGCCGAGTTTGTCGCCAGCCATCATCGCCGTGCGATCACCATGGCTGACTCGCCACAGCACTTCATACAACAGACTCCAGCGCTGGTCGCCCCGGTAGCGTGCAGCTTGTTCCAGGGTGTCGAGCAATGCACGGGGGATGCGTGCCTGAAACGGCCCCTGCCCCTCCGGCACATGCACGTCACTGGCAAACAGATCGCTCACCCCTTCCGACGCCCAACTCACCAGACTCGGGTCGACTTCATGGCTGAGCAGCCAGCGCGCCTGCTGGCGCCAGGTGTCGAACAGGTCGTCGCAATCGAGATTGATCATCCCCACAACCCCATCTGCTGTGGCTGCGGCCGGTCGCGCAATTGCTGGTAGAGCATCTGGCTGGTGACTTCGGCCTGTTGCGGGTGGTAATCGCTGGTGATGATGAACGGCTTGGCTTTGGCCAGCACACAGCGCATGCGCGCCACGTCTTCATAGCGGATGCGCCGTTGCTGGCGCAATTGCACCAAACGTTCGGTTGTGCGCAGGCCGATGCCGGGAATGCGCGCGATCAGCGCCGGTTCGGCGCGATTCAGATCCAGCGGAAACACTTCGCGATTCTGCAGTGCCCAGGCCAGCTTCGGATCGATATCCAGCGCCAGATTACCCGGGCCTTTGAGCAGCTCATCGGCGCTGTAGCCGTAACTGCGCAAGAGGAAGTCGGCCTGATACAAACGGTGCTCGCGCATCAGCGGTGGCGCGGCCAATGGCACGCTTTTCGGGCTGTCGGGAATCGGGCTGAATGCCGAATAGTAGACCCGGCGCAGGCGGAAATTGCCGTACAAGGCCTGAGCGCCATGCAGGATCGTGCTGTCGTCGGTGTCATCGGCGCCGACGATCATCTGCGTGCTCTGCCCGGCCGGAGCGAATTTCGCCGAGCGCGGCTCGTTGAGCACGGTCTGCTCGCCGGTGTAGATGGTGTGCATCGCCTGTTTGATCGAGCCGATGTGTTTCTCCGGGGCCAGGGTTTGCAGGCTGGCATCGGTGGGCAGTTCGATATTGACGCTGAGACGATCGGCGTACCGTCCGGCCTCCTCGATCAATGCCGGATCGGCCTCGGGAATGGTCTTGAGGTGAATGTAGCCGCGAAACTCATGCTCTTCGCGCAGCAGCTTCGCCACACGCACCAATTGCTCCATGGTGTAGTCCGCCGAGCGGATGATCCCGGAGCTGAGAAACAGTCCGCTGACGCAGTTCCGTCGGTAGAAATCCAGGGTCAACGTCACCACTTCCTCGGGGGTGAAACGTGCACGCGGCACATCGCTGGAGCGGCGGTTGACGCAATACTGGCAGTCGTAGAGGCAGAAGTTGGTCAGGAGGATTTTCAGCAACGATACGCAACGGCCGTCCGGCGTATAGCTGTGGCAGATGCCCATGCCGTCGGTCGAGCCCAACCCGCTCTTGCCCTCGGAGCTGCGCTTGGGCGCACCGCTGCTGGCGCAGGAGGCGTCGTACTTGGCGGCGTCGGCGAGAATGCTGAGCTTGTCGATGAGTTGCATGGCGAAGACTCGATACTGGTTATGCGTACAGTATCGAGTCTATTGGATTGGCACAAGGTGCAAATACAGGATCCTACAAAGGTGCACGGTTACCTGTAGGAACTGCCGCAGGCTGCGATCTTTTGCTCTGCGCGTCTAATGGCAACTCAAGACCAAATCGCATACCCATTTCCTTCCGCCCCGCCACGGTCAGTGCCAACGTCCGACTGTCCAGATCCTGCGTCACCCACTTGCGCTTCAACGCCATTTGCAACAGCGCCGCCCCCAGTGAACCACCCAGATGCGGCCGGCGCATGCTCCAGTCCAGGCACGGGCAGGCAAACTTGCGGCGCAAGGTACTCAAGTCCTGTACCTCAATCCCCAAGCCCGCAAACAACGCCTCGCCACTGTCGCTCAAGCGATAAGCCCGCTCATCGGTTTCCACCAGCCACCCCGCCTCAAGCATACGGTCGTGCAGCAACACCGCCAGCGTTCCGGCCATGTGGTCGTAGCAGGTACGAGCGAATTGCAGGCGATCCGGGGTGTGCGGTTTGAAGATCGGCGCGGCCTTCTGGCCGATCACCATCAACGCTTCCAGCGCCTGGGCCACGCGCTGATCGGCGAGGCTGTAATAGCGATGGCGGCCCTGCACATGCAGGCGCACCAGTGCCAGATCCTTGAGCTTGGCCAAGTGCGCACTGGCGGTGGAGGCGCTGACCTCGGCGACGGCCGCCAATTCCGTGCTGGTGCGGGCGTGGCCGTCCATCAGCGAGCAGAGGATTTTGGTGCGTGCCGGTTCGGCAATAGCGGCGGCCACCTGTGAGACGCCGATGTCTTGATGTTCTGCGTGCATATTTCGCTCCCCGACGAATCGTCGTCGCTGCGAACTGAAGATACTCGCATCACTTTCCCGACGACAAGGCTGTGAACCATGGACCCGATCATCGCTGCGACGCATGCCGATCCCTATCCCTACTACGCCAAACTGCGCGCCGAGGGCGGACTGACTTTTGATCATGGATTGAAACTGTGGGTCGCCAGCAGCGCCCGCGAGGTGAGCGCAGTGCTGACGCATGCCGACTGTCGGGTACGACCGCTGCAGGAACCGGTGCCCAAGGCGATTGCCTCGGGGATGGCCGGCAAGGTCTTCGGGCAGTTGATGCGGATGAACGATGGCGAACGTCAGCGCTGCCCACGCTCTGCGGTGGAACCGGCGCTGCAGTTGATCGATGACAACCTGGTACGCACGCTGGTGGCGGCGCGATTGATGACGGCGGACGCCGATGGCTTATATAAGGTGATGTTTCGCGGCCCGGTGTGCGTGGTCGCGGCGCTGCTCGGCTTCACCCCGGCGCAGGGCCGGGCTATCAGTGAGCTGACCGCGGATTTCGTCGCCTGCCTGTCGCCGCTGAGCAATGACCTGCAACTGGCGGCGGCGCATGCGGCGGCGGAGCAATTGCACGGCTATTTCATCGAGTTGCTGGCCGACGCCGATAGCGTTTTGCTCAAGGCTATCGAGCAGCGATTTGCAGGAGACGAAGAAACCCTGATCGCCAACCTGATCGGTCTCTGTTCGCAGACGTTTGAAGCGACTGCCGGGCTGATCGGCAATGCGCTGATTGCGCTGCGACGTCAGCCCGAATTGCGCGATGCGTCAGTGGATGCACTGTTGGCCGAGGTCCAGCGCTTCGATCCGCCGGTGCAGAACACTCGGCGCTTTGTCGCGCAGACTTGCGAGATCGACGGCGTGCGGCTAGAGGCCGGTGAGGTGATTCTGGTGCTGCTGGCCTCGGCCAACCGCGATCCTTTGTTGAATGCAGAGCCCGAGCGGTTTCTGCTGGATCGTCCTGACCGGCGCAGTTTCAGCTTTGGCAGCGGCCGGCATCAGTGTCCGGGGCAGACGCTGGCGTTGAGCATTGCCGCTGCGACTGTCAGAGAAATCCTTGATCAGGGTGTGAATCTGCAACAACTGACGTGGCATTACCGCCCATCCCTCAATGGGCGGATTCCACTGTTCAGCGCGGTGCAGTCCTAAGCGTTGCGCAGCTCGATGGTCAGGTGCGACAGCTCATGCACCGGCGCCAGCCGTTCGCGAATAGCCTCCGCCGTCACGCCCGCCGCCGCGACCACACTGACAATCGCCGCCCGCGCCTGCGGGCCGACCTGCCAGACATGCAGATCGCTGATGCGCACATCGTCCGAGGTTTCCAGCAGCTCGCGGATCTCCGCCGCCACCGGCTCGTCGGTGGTGTCGAGCAGCACCGCGGCGCTGTCGCGCATCAGGTTGCAGGCCCATTTCGCGATGACAATCGAGCCGACAATACCCATCACCGGATCCAGCCATACCCAACCGAGATAGCGCCCGGCCAGCAACGCGGCAATCGCCAGCACCGAGGTCAGGGCATCGGCCAGTACATGGACGTAGGCCGAGCGCAGGTTGTTGTCGTGATGGTGATGATGATCGTGGCCGTGCGCGTGATCATGCTGATGGCCATGGTCGTGGCCATGATGGCCCATCAGCAGGAAGGCGCTGAGGACGTTTACACCCAACCCGACAATCGCGATCACGGTTGCTTCGCCAAACGCCACAGTGGTCGGTTCGAATAATCGAAAAATCGACTCGCCGGCAATGCCAAGCGACACCAGCCCCAGCACCATCGCCGAGGCAAAACCGGCCAGATCGCCGACCTTACCGGTGCCGAAACTGTAGCGACGGTTGTTGGCGTTGCGCCGGGCGAAACCATACGCTGCGGCGGCGATGCCCAACGCGCCGGCATGCGTTGCCATGTGAAAACCGTCGGCCAGCAAAGCCATGGAACCGGTGAGGTAACCGGCGGCGATCTCGCCGATCATCATCACAAACGTCAGCGCCACCACCCACAAGGTGCGGCGGGCATTTTCATCGTGGGACGCGCCGAGAAACTGGTGATCGTGGCTGAAACGGTCAGCGCTTGGGGTCAGGCTCATGATGCTGGTGCTCTATTTGGAATAACGGCGAATGGCTTGCAGCAGATCTTCGGCGCCCTGGGCACGCTGTTCGTCAGTGAGGTCGGGATGCGCCACGTGCTCACGGGTGTGGGCCTCGATGAACTGCTCCATCAAACCGTTGACCGCCCCGCGAATCGCCGCCACCAGGTGCAAAGTCTTGGCGCAATCGGCATCGCCCTCGAGCGCTTTCTCAACGGCCTGTACCTGGCCGGCAATGCGCCGCACGCGGTTAAGCAGCTCGTCTTTATGTTCATGAATGTGCGACATACCTATACCCCCTACCCCTATATGGCGAGCATAGTCGCCGATGGCTTGGGCAATCGCAAGTTCGGTGAGCATTCAAAGGATGAACGGGAAGCTGAAGGCGGCCTCAATCCCTTTATAGCGGCGAGCCTGCTCCCATGATTGTCCGGTGGTGCGCTCGAGTTCAGCGTCCAACACAAATCCCCCGGTGGGAGCGGGCTTGCTCGCGAAGGCGGTGTGTCTGCTAACAAAGATGCCGGATGTGCCGGCCTCTTCGCGAGCAAGCCCGCTCCCACAATTGTCCGGTGGAGTGCTCAGGTTCATCGCCCATCACAAATCCCCTGAGGGAGCCAGCCTGCTGGCGATGGCGGACTGAAAAACGCAGCATCATTTAGGCATCATCCAGCAGGCTACATCGCCTTGCGCCTTTGCCTACAACTACGCCAGAATCCGCCGGCTTGTGCGGTTTGGGGGGCATCGGTAACTTGATTCGCGTCACTGAATGGTCAGTGATCGGGTTTAGTCGCTCGGTTGTCTCACATTTCGTAAAGCATCCATACATTCAGGCCGCTCGTACGCCTGAACTCAATGGTGGCTGTGCGCAGGGCGCCTTCGGGCGCGCCGGAGATTGTGAGACCACCGGTCGACTAACCTGCGCATAGCTGCCTCTCTCTTCGTTTAGTCGCGATGGTGGGCAGCCTCTATATAAAGGTCTCGCAAATGTTCAAAGTCACACCAAATCCTCCTGAAGCGAACGCAATACCTGACCCGGAATCAACATCCCCCTACTCCGACACCAATTCCAGAAAACTCCACGAAGCCGCCGAACGCGCCCTCGATCACTACCTGAAACCGCAAGCCCCGCCCGAGCGCAAACCCAGCCACATGTTCGTCGTCGCCCCGAACATGGACAACGAAGAACTGCTGGCCCACGCCTGCGAATCCATGGCCTCGGCCAGCATCATGCTCAGCGACTTCGCCGGCCTGCTCGACGCGCCCTACCGCAACACCGTGCTCGGCATCCAGCAAGTAGTCATGCTCGGCGAACTCGCCGTGAACCGCGCCCTCGACAACCTCGAGCCCCCGATCAGCAATTGAAAAAGCGTCCCTGTGGCGAGGGAGCTTGCTCCCGCTCGACTGCACAGCAGTCGAAAATCCGGATCCGAACCGGATCGATGGGGCTTGGGGTCGCTTCGCAACCCAGCGGGAGCAAGCTCCCTCGCCACAAGGAAAACGACGCAAAGGAGAATTTCACATGGCCAATAAACCAGATGCCCACGTCGTCGCCGCATTAGTCGCCATGGGCCTCAACGAACGGGATCGCCGCTGGGCGCAGAACGCATGCCTGGTGTTGTTTGAAAGCGAGCAGGAAACAATTGTGGCCTCGGCCGTGAACGCTCTAGGGAAACTTGATGGGCTTGAAATGGAGGCTGTGCTGCCAGCGCTACAGCGGGTGAAACGCCGATTTCCGTCACTTGTAAAGACAGTGGCTGAGATGCTAGACGCGATGGCAATTGCAGCCTGAGTGATCGCGAAGACGCCCTTTCTGCTATCGAATATCCGAAGGTCAAACCCGAGAAAACAGGCTAACCCATGAAGAGTTACTCACCCGACGCCAAGTGCCTTTTCAAGCGTCTGCTCGCCTGACTGATGCGCACACTTACTCAGTCAAGTCTCAACGATTTACTTAACGGGTGAATAAGTTAATTAAGCGTAAGCGTCCGGGGAAGGCACATTGCGAAGCGCTAAGCTGTAATCCTTTAGGATTGAGGTCTCAGCATGGAATGCCACGTTCGCCCCGCCACGAGCAGAGATGCAGCAGCGATAAGCCGCGTAGTTATCACCACCCTGCGGGAGTCAAATTCACAGGACTATCCGCCTGATGTGATCGCTCAGGTTGAGCAGAGCTTTTATCCTGAAGCCATCACCACACAGCTTACGAAGCGTAAGGTCTTCGTAGCCTTATTGGGCGAAAACATTATCGGTACTGCTGGTCTCGACGGTGATGTCGTCAGAAGTGTTTTCGTTGACCCAGCTCACCAAAAAAGGGGTATCGGGCGGTACTTGATGGATTTCATTCATACAACTGCTGCCAGCGCAGGTATTGGAACTGTACGTGTGCCATCGTCGATTACAGCTGAAAGATTTTATACCGCGTTGGGTTATCAGAAAATCCGCGACGAGTTTCATGGAGCGGAGCGCACCATCGTTATGGAGAAACGGCTGTAGGATTAGCCCAAACTATTTACCCAGTTCTATCCGGCGATCGAGTTATGCAACAAGCAAGGCAAACGCCTTGGCGAGTTCAACCACGTAACTGGGGAACAGATCGATCCCGCAGCCCCCAAAGATCGACCCAAAACAAGGCGAAGGATATTTATGTTTTTTATGGATTAGCGGTTTTCTAAAAGGTGACGTCGAGGATGACGCCTTAAAATATGAGCTGCAGTCAAACCTCAATTCGAGCCTAAGGTTTTGGCTGTCCCAGGCTGGAAGAACCTTGACGAAAGTCCGGATGGCGAATGGCTGCTTACAGAATCCCAAATTCAACAAATTGCCAAAGAACTGAACGAACAGCGACCGACGGAACTTGACCTGTTAATTGGCGTAAGGGGGTAACGTTGACAATGAGCCTCATCTATCAAGACCCATCACTCAGCCATGATGAAGCCATAAGACATCTTGCCAGCGACCTGGACGAGAAAGTCATTTCCGCGCTGGTGTCTATCGGTCTGAATGAAACCGACAGAGCCTGGGCTCAAGACACCTGCCTGAAATATCTCACCAACAAAACCGAAGCGATTGTGGCGTCTGCGGTCACCGCTCTCGGTCATATCGCTCGCCGCCATGGCGAAATGAATACTGAAACCGTCCTGCCCGCGCTCGAAACCGTTCAGAGGAAGTTCCCTGCTCTGAAGGGCATCATTGAGGACACGCTTGACGATATCGACACATTCACCTGACCCGTCAAACGAACACTCAAACTACAGAGATTGGGATGAGGGTCCCCGCCCCTCATCCGGACAGCTTCGACACTTGTTCCTCTCAATCCTCCCGCGTCAAAACCTCCAACAACTCAATCTCGAACACCAGATTCGAATGTGGCGGAATCTTGCCCATCGTCCGCTCGCCATAGCCCAGATGCGCCGGCACCAGCAGTTTGCGCTTGCCGCCCACTTGCATCCCCATCAGCCCCTGATCCCAGCCCTTGATCACACGGCCGGTGCCAATCACGCACTGGAAAGGTTTGCCTCGGCTGTGGGAAGAGTCGAACTCGCTGCCGTCTTCCAGCCAGCCGGTGTAGTGGGTGGTGATCAGCGCGCCTTTGACGGCAGCCTTGCCCTCGCCCACCTGAAGATCGATTACCTGCAGTTCATCATTCATGACATTCACTCTATTGTTCAGCTGGCCGCCGTTTTCCCAGAAATGTCGGCTGTTCGCAACTCATTGACGAAAATTGGCGCTGTATCCGAAGTGACTGACAACCCATTAAGATAGCCAACCGCCATTACTTCACGGATCGATTCTTCATGCTGGCAGTTCCCGAATGACTTACCTCTGGATCAGCCTTGCCCTTGGCGTTGTCATGATTGGATTGATCGTCGTCTTGATCTGGCGCGAGCGCGGTTTGCGTAAGCAACTGGACGAATACCGCGAGTTGCTGACCCGCGCCGCCGAACGGCAGAACATCCACCAGGACGGTGACGCCGAGCGTTTCAAACGCAGCCAATATTTTGCGCGGATCGGCACTTGGGATTGGGAAGTCGACACCGATCGGCTGTACTGGTCAGACGCGATCTACGGCATGTTCGGGTTCAAGATCGGCGAGATCACGCCGTCTTATGCGCTGTTCTGCTCCTGCGTGCACCCGGACGACCGCGTCAGAGTGCGCGACGGTGAGTTGCGTTGCCTGGAGACCGGTGAAAACCACGATGAGGAATACCGCGTGGTCTGGCCCGACGGTACGATTCGCTGGCTGCGCGAGACTGGTAATGTGGTGCGCAACGACCACGACGCGGTGATCAAGATGATGGGCGTGGTGCGCGACATTACCGAGGAGAAAGCCTCGGCGAGTTACCTCCAGCACCTCGCCCACTTCGATCCGTTGACCGGTCTGCCCAATCGTCTGGTGCTCGAAGAGCGTTTATCCGAAGCACTGGAACAGGCGCGCCGCAGCCTGACCCGAGTGGCACTGGTGTTTATCGATCTCAACGGTTTCAAGGCGATCAACGACCACTACGGTCATGCCGCCGGCGACCGCGTGCTGATCACCACTGCGACTCGTCTGAAACGCATCCTGCGCGCCACCGACACCGTCGCGCGGATTGGCGGCGACGAATTCGTGGTAATCCTGCAAGGTCTGGCCCCGAGCCTCAACCTGCAGGACGAAGCCCGCAGCATCTGTCAGAAAATTTTCATCGAACTGTCCCCACCGATCAGCATCGGCAACGACCAGCGCCATGTCGGTACCAGCCTTGGGGTCGCGGTGTTTCCGGACCATGCGCCAACCATGGATCGGCTGCTGCACATTGCCGATCTGGCGATGTATGAGGCCAAGCGCAGTGGGAATAATCAGTATCGTTTGGGGGGCGAGAGCCCTGCACGGATGCATGCGCAGGGCCTTTGAGTCCGGTGATTAACGCTCGACAGGCTGCATCTCAACGATGGTGCCGTTAGTGATCATGACCATCACGTACTTATCGTTGATCTGCACCCATTGCGCCTGATCGACCGGGGCTTTCAAGCCTTTCTGCTTCCAGTTTTTCAATGCTTTGTCGCTGCGCTGATAAATGTCTGGTGCCCGGTCGTTGACCTTCAACTCGCGGTCGCTGGTCGGCGACTGGACAGCCTGTTCGCTTGAGGTTTGCGCCGCTTGAACAAGTGGGCTGATCCCGGCAATGCCGGCAACGAGGGCCAGACTGGCGATTAGGGTTTTGCTGTTCATCGGTGAACCTCCTTCAGATGGGTTTTGCCTGTACTCCGACTGCTGAGTCAGGGAATCATTCCTTGTTTTTTGCCTGGGCTGGTTGGGGGATTGTAGTTAGTAGACAGCCGCCTTCGCGAGCAAGCGCACTCCCAGAGGATCCGGGCTCAACAGCGCGCTTTTGCGCTAACATGCCGCGCAAAATCCCGCCGAGTGAATAAGGACATCACCGTGAACACCTATCTTGTCGTCAATCTGGTTTGGCTTGGACTCTGCGCTTTCTACTGCATGTACTTGTTCAACTCGCTGGTTGCCCGACGCAATGAAATCAAAAACGCCTTCGCGCAGGTTGAAGTCCAGCTAAAGCGCCGCTACGACCTGATCCCCAATCTGGTGGCCATTGCCAAAGGCTACCTTGCCCATGAGCGGGAAACCCTCGAGGCCGTGATTGCTGCGCGCAATGCCGCAGTGGCCGGGCTTGAAGCCGCAAAGGCGCAACCGGGCAGTGCAAAAAATATCGAACAGCTAGGCCTGGTCGACAGCACATTCTGCAACGCGGTGGAGCGACTGACTCTGACGATAGAGGCATATCCCGAACTCAAGTCTTCGCAAAACATGCAGCAACTCAGCGAAGAATTGAGCAGCACTGAAAACAGAGTCAGTTTTGCGCGTCAGGCCTACAACGATGCGGTGTTGAACTACAACACGCTCAAGCAGAGTTTTCCGGCGCTGCTGCTGGCCCCCAGCTTCGGCCACGGCAGCGACGCGGCGCCGCTGAAATTCGCTGACACGCTGGCGATCAAGGTTGCTCCGAAAATCTCCTTCTGATCCTCTCAGTCCACGGATGGCTTCATGAATTTCTTTGAACAACAACGCCGGGCGCGCCACCAGACTGCCTTGCTCATCGTGCTGATGATCATCGCAGTGCTCTGCCTGATCGCTCTTACCAGCATGCCGTTTATCATTGGCGTGTTTGATGGCCAGCATGACAGCGAGGCCAAGTCCAAAGCCCTGCACACCACAGGTGTAGTCGCCATGATCGTTTCGGGCATCGTATTGCTCGGCAGTCTGTTCAAGTTTTTTCAACTGTTGGGCGGCGGCAAGGTGATCGCGGAAAAGCTTGGCGGGCGTCCGATCAACGACAACATGCGCACACCGGATGAGCGCCGACTGATGAACGTGGTCGAGGAAATGGCGCTGGCCTCCGGCGTCACCGTGCCAGCGGTGTATCTGCTACCCGACGAAACCATCAATGCGTTCGCGGCGGGTTTCAACCCCAAGGATGCGGTGATCGGTGTCACCCAAGGCGCTATGTCACTGCTGACGCGCGAGGAGCTGCAAGGGGTGATCGCTCATGAGTTCAGCCATATTTACAACGGCGACATGTTGCTCAACACCCGATTGGTGGCAACTGTGCACGGAATTCTGGTGGTAGGTCTGACCGGTGCTTATTTACTATTTGGCCTGACCAAGTCGAAGAAAAGTAAGAAGAAAGATGACGAGTATTTTTGGCTTTTGGTGGGCATGAGCATGGGCGTGGTGTTGTGCGTGGCCGGTTTTATCGGCAGCTTCTTTGCCAACGTGATCAAGGCTGCCGTGAGTCGACAACGCGAATTCCTCGCTGACGCCAGCGCTGTGCAATTCACCCGCAACCCGCAAGGCATTGCCGGCGCTCTGAAAAAGATCGGCAGCCAGGGGTCTACCCTGAGTTCGCCACGGGCCAAGGAGTTCAGCCATCTGTATTTCAGCGCCGGCTCGAAAACATTCTTCAAGAGCCTGTTCGCTACGCATCCTGACCTGAGTGAACGCATACGGCGGATTGATCCGCAGTGGGACGGCCAATTTACTGAGCCGCCCGCGCAGTAACCGCCAGCACGCCTGAACACGATGCGACAGGCGCACCCGACATCTTCCGGACTTTACGATGAATTTCTTCCAGCAACAGCGCCAGGCCAAGCGCCGCTCGGTGCTGCTCGTTATTTTGATGGGCCTCGCTGTACTCAGTCTGATCCTCATGTCGTGCTTGCTGATGACGCTGCCGGTTTCCGACGGCGACGGCAATACGGTCATGGACCTTGAGTTAAGCTGGGAAATGTTCACCGCCGTTTCGGTGGTGGTGACAAGCATTGTGCTGGTCGGCGGCCTGGTCAAATACGCCGAATTATCGGCCGGCGGCAAAGTGGTCGCACGTCGGCTGGGTGGACGTCTGATCAATCACAGCGCGCAAACTCTGGAAGAGCAGCGCCTGGTCAATGTGGTAGAGGAAATGGCCCTCGCGTCCGGCACCGTCGTGCCTTCGGTATACCTGTTGCCGGACTTGGCTATCAATGCATTTGCCGCAGGTTTCACTCCGCAAGACGCGGTCATTGGCGTGACGCAGGGCGCGATCAACCTACTGTCGCGCGATGAGCTGCAAGGTGTGATCGCCCACGAGTTCAGTCACATCTACAACGGGGACATGCGTTTGAACACGCGCCTGGTAGCAGTTGTCCACGGCATCCTGGTGATCGGCCTGACTGGCAGCTTCATTTTGCGCGGCATGGATGACGTGCGTCGCTCCCCAGTCAATCGCACTCAACCGGCCATCCTCACCGTGATGTTTGGCACCGTGCTGTGCATCGTCGGGTATGGCGGAACCGTATTCGGCAATCTCATTAAGGCGGCAGTCAGCCGGCAGCGCGAATTCCTCGCCGATGCAACGGCGGTGCAGTACACCCGCGATCCACAAAGCATTGCCGGCGCACTGAAGAAGATCGGCGGCTACGCGTTGGGCGCGAAGATCAACGCGGCGCGCGCCGCCGAGTTCAGCCATCTCTATTTCGGTTCGGGCACTTCAAGCTTTGACTTGATGTCCAGTCATCCGGATCTGAGCGAGCGTATTCGTCGCATCGATGCCAGTTGGGATGGCACGTTCGTGAAAATTGCCGCGCCGCCGCAGGACTCAATGGTGGCCAGAGCCGTGCTGCCGGTACCGGATGCCTTCAGCGGCGTGCCGGACACAGCGATGTCTGTGGTGTACGACATGAACGCCGTGCAGGCATCCGTGGCCGCTATCGGTGCGCCACGCGCCGAACATCTGATCGAAGCGCGCCGGGTGCTGGAGCATATTCCACAAAAGCTCAAACTTGCGGCACGCAGTACCGATAGCGCTCAAGCGCTGGTCTACGGCCTATTGTTATCGCGCTCCGACTCGCTGCGGGCGCTGCAATTATCTCTGCTGGAGTCGAGCCTCGACCGCACGCTGTTCAACACCCTCAATGCCATGCGCGAGCAGCTGTCACTACTCAATCCTGGCCTGCGCCTGCCGTTGCTGGATCTGCTGATTCCCAGCCTGAAGCGCCTTGGCAAGAAACCTTTCGCGACGATGAAGCAGAACATGAACCTGCTGATTGACGCCGATAACGAAACCGAGCTGCTGGAGTGGACACTGCTGCACATCGTCGAACGCAATGTCGAGGGCGCGCCAGCGGTTCAGTTCAAGTTCGGTTTGTTCCAGTGCGCCGAACAACTGCTGGTGCTGCTGAATGCGATGGCGCGCGCCGGTCAGCAGAATCAGCAAGTGGCGTTGCAGGCGCTGTACTTTGCCTGGGAGGGATTGCCGTTCGAGCGACCGTCGGAATTACCGGTCGAACTTGAGGATCTGCAAGGGCTCGAAGCCGCAATCAAACGCCTGCGCCACTTAATGCCAGAAGAACGGCCTGCCCTGCTCAATGCCATGACCCGCTGTGTGATGCATGACGGGGTGATCACTGTGGCGGAAGCCGAGTTGTTTCGTGCGGTGGCGGATCTGCTCGACTGCCCGCTGCCACCCTTTCTGATCACAGAGCCCGACACGGGAACGAGCAGGAATGCGAGTGCAAGCTAAACGGCCGGCACTTCCAGCATTCTCTTTATCTGACACAACGCTTTCGCGAGCAAGCTCGCTCCCACAGGGGCAGTTGGTGGTTACAAGGTTTGCAGTCAACCTGGAAACTTGTGGGAGCGGGCTTGCTCGCGAAGAGGTCGGCACATTCACTGTTTCATCGCCTGAGCCAGAGCCATCGCGAGCAGGCTCACTCCTACAGATTAGGCTGTGTTCCAAAGGATTGATCCGCTCTGCACATCAATCCATGCCAACAATGCAATTAACATCCTGTAACACCTGCGCGACCATCCGCCGCAATAACAACCGTGCGCCGCTTCCACGTCGCGCACGTCATAAAAGCGGTGGAGTTCTTTTCTATGACAGCCTCAATCCCACACGGCGGCTCGCGGGCCGGCGCCATTTTCCGGGTGACCTCGGGCAACTTCCTCGAACAGTTCGACTTCTTTCTGTTCGGCTTCTACGCCACGCAGATTGCGGCGGTGTTCTTCCCGGCGAGCAGTGAGTTCGCTTCCCTGATGATGACCTTTGCCGTATTCGGCGCAGGCTTTCTGATGCGTCCGCTGGGGGCGATTGTGCTCGGCGCGTACATCGATGATGTCGGTCGCCGCAAAGGTCTGATCGTCACCCTGTCGATCATGGCCAGCGGTACGATCCTGATCGTGCTGGTGCCCGGATACGAAACCATTGGTCTGTTCGCGCCCGCGCTGGTGTTGATCGGGCGGCTGTTGCAAGGCTTCTCCGCCGGTGCGGAATTGGGCGGTGTTTCGGTGTACTTGTCGGAAATCGCCACCCCTGGCCGCAAGGGCTTTTTCACGGCTTGGCAGTCGGCCAGTCAGCAAGTGGCGATCATCGTCGCGGCAGCCTTGGGCTTCGCCCTGAACGCGTGGATGGCACCGGATATGATTGCCGATTGGGGCTGGCGGATTCCGTTTTTCGTCGGCTGCATGATCGTGCCGTTCATCTTCCTGCTGCGCCGCAACCTGGCGGAAACCGAAGAGTTCGCCGCGCGCAAACACCGTCCGAGCATGAAAGAAGTGTTCCGCACCCTCGGCCAGAACTGGGTGGTGGTGCTCGGCGGCATGCTGATGGTCGCGCTGACCACCACCGCGTTCTACCTGATCACCGTGTACGCGCCGACGTTCGGTAAAACCGTGCTGCACCTGAGCACTTCCGATGCGCTGCTGGTGACTTTGCTGGTGGGGGTTTCGAACTTCTTCTGGCTGCCGATTGGCGGCATGTTGTCCGACCGTATCGGCCGGCGTCCGGTGTTGATCGCCATGTCGCTGCTGGCCCTGGCCACGACTTATCCGGCGCTGTCGTACCTGGTGCAGGCACCGAGTTTCAGCCACATGCTGCTGTCGCTGTTGTGGCTGTCGTTCATCTACGGCATGTACAACGGCGCGATGATTCCGGCGCTGACCGAGATCATGCCGGTGGAGGTGCGGGTGGCCGGTTTTTCCTTGGCTTACAGCCTGGCGACCGCAATTTTCGGTGGTTTCACTCCGGCGATGTCGACCTTCCTGATCCAGTACACCGGCGACAAGGCAGCGCCGGGTTACTGGATGAGCGTCGGCGCACTGTGTGCGTTGTGCGCCACGTTGTACCTCTATCGCCGCGCAGGCGGCCGTTTGCAACCGGTTGCCGCCTAAGGAGCAATCACCTTGAAAAAACTGATCAATTTCAGCGCCATCGCCCTCTTCGCTTTCAGCGCCCTGGCCCATGCTGAACAGCTGAACGTGATGACGTCGGGCGGCTTCACCGCCGCCTACAAAATCCTCGGCCCGAAATTCGCGGCCGCCACCGGCAATACCCTCGATACCCAGCTCGGTCCGTCGATGGGCAAAGCCCCGGAAGCGATCCCCAACCGCCTCGCCCGCGGTGAGCACGCCGACGTGGTGATCATGGTCGGCTACGCCCTCGATGACCTGATCAAACAAGGCAAGGTCGACCCGGCCTCGCGGGTCGAACTGGCGGATTCGCGGATCGGTCTGGTGGTGCGTGAAGGCGCGCCGAAGCCGGACATCAGCAACGTCGAAAGCCTGAAGAAAACCCTGCTCGACGCAAAATCGGTGGCCTACTCCGACAGCGCCAGCGGCGTGTACATCGAGAAGGAGCTGTTCAAGAAACTCGGCGTCGAGGATCAACTGAAACCGAAAGCGAAGATGATCCCGAAAATCCCGGTGGGTTCGGTGGTCGCCACGGGCGATTATCAACTGGGCTTCCAGCAGGTCAGCGAATTGCTGCCGGTGCCAGGGGTGAGTTTTGTCGGCAAGATTCCGGAGTCGGTGCAGTCGGTGACCCGCTTCGCCGCCGGCATCCCGGTCGGCGCGCAGCATCCAAAAGAAGCCAAGGCCTTGCTCGACTACCTCGCCGCACCTGCCGCCCAGGCTGACGTGCAAGCCACCGGACTGGATTCGGTCAAGCGCTGATCGTCGGCGGCTGGACTTTCATTTCCACCACCAGCCGTTCCAGCTCCAGTGCTGCCGGGGTCAACGTACGATCCCGGCGCTTGATGATGCCGACACTGCGCATCACCTGCGGATCGGTCAGCGGCACCCGGGTCAGGATCGGATGATCCGGCCCGGGCATCGCCATCAGCGGCACCGCCGCCACCCCTAGCCCCGCCTCCACCAGCCCAATCATCGTGGTCACATGCCGTGTCTCGCAGATGCTCGGGCGTTGCGGCACGACGCCGCTCAAGGCCTGATCGAGCAGAAAACGGTTGCCCGAAGTCTTGTCGAGCGAAATGTAATCCTGCTGATAGAACTCGTCCCAGGTCACGCTGCTGCGTCCGGCCAACGGGTGATCGCGACGACAGGCGACCACGTAGCTTTCCTGCACCAGCGGTTCGAATTCGACTTTGGCCTCCTGGGTCCCCATGAAACTCAAACCGAAATCCGCCTCGCCGTTGACCACTGCGCTGAGCACGTCGTGGGCACTGGAATCGAGGACTTTGACTTTGATACGCGGGAATTGCTGGTGATAGCGGGCGACCACTCGCGGCATGAAGTAGTACGCCGCCGAAGGCACGCAGGCCACGGTGACATGACCGAGCCGGGTCGAAGCCACTTCGCTGATGCCCAGCAACGCCACGTCCAGGTCATCGAGCAAACGCTCGACGCTGGGCATGAAGCCGCGCCCGGCCTGGGTCAGGCTAACCTTGCGCGTGGTGCGTTCGAACAGTTTTACACCGAGGGCGTCTTCGAGCTTTTCGATACGTCGGCTCAGGGCCGGTTGAGACAGGCGCACAGTGTCGGCGGCCTTGCGGAAACTGCCCTGTTCGACCACAGCGCGAAAGGCTTGCAGGTCGTTGAGGTCGAAGTTGATGGCCATGGCGGGACTCGGAGAGACTGATTCGCAGAGGCTATCAATGTAACCAATTGATGCGGTTTTTTACACAACCCGTTCCGTTGAAAATTGCCGCTGGATGGCAGCAAGGTTGCGCCGCCGAATCCAGCCGCTGGCCAGACGAATCAACAGCCAGTAAGGGGTAAACAGCATTTTGCTGCGCGTGGTGGCGCAATACACGAACGTTTCGGTGCGCAGCGTACGCCTGCCTTGAGGATGTTCGACGACCTGAAAACGCAGCACCAGTTTGGCTACGTGTGGGTCATCCAGGACTTTGAATGCTTGAGCGTCAGCGATGTGACCGGTCTTCAGATCAGGGCGCCAGAAGCGTCCGGCCAGGCCTAGAGACACTTCAGTCGAAGTGCGTTCGAGCAAGGTGAAAGCGTCAAAGCCGAACGGCGCAGTTTCCTGCGGCACTGTTCGGTCGCCAAACGTGCGCAGTATTTTCCCCGGCAGTTCGCGCAGGGACAGCAGCGCATCGACGACGCGGTCATCGCGCATGTTCAGCGCGCAAACTGCGGCGATGATGGCCTCGGGTTGCGCACGAATCGGGCCTGACTCATGGCGCTCGTGAAACTGGAACAGCGGAAGAAACGGCGAAGGATATTCCCATAGCAGATTGTCCTTGCGCCCGATGATGCCCAGTGCGTTGCAGAAGGTGCGGCTCATGACAGCTGTCTCGTTCGATCAGTCGATTTGAACCCGGGCACGGCAGCTTTGCGGGTGGATGCGGGCATCGCCGCGAAGCTGCCGTGTATTGCTTTATTCAGGCTTGCAAACGCTCACTGACTGCCTGAGCGATTTTTTCCGGTACATCGCAAGGCGCCACGGCGACAGTCTGGCGCAGGTCCGCCTTCAACGCGCCCCACGATAACCCGGCGCCGAAACCGCACAGCACAACGTGTTCAGCCTGCGGCGTACCCATCGCGGCGTGGCGCGACAACACGATCGGAATCGAGGTGGAGCTGGTGTTGCCGACGCCATCGATGTCGACCGGCATTTTCTCCGCCGCCACCCCAATCATCCGCCGCAGGTAGTTGAGCATGAACTCGTTCGCCTGATGCAGCACCAGCAAGTCCAGCGTAACCGGACTCAACCCCGTGGCATCGAGCAAGGCCTTGACGGTCTGCGGTACCCGGTTCAGGGCAAAGTTCATCACCGCCGTGCCGTCCATCTGCAAGCGCTGGATAGTCGCGCAGACCGGATTGCCCTCCTCTCTGGCGTAGGCAATGTCGGACTGCAGCGCAGTACCGCCGCTGCCGTCGGCGCCGCAGATGAATTCGAATTTGCCTTCACCCGCTTCCAGCAAGGTCGCCGAAGCGGCGTCACCAAAGAGCATTTTCACGTGACGGTCGCGCTCGTCGAGGATCCGCGTGGTGACGTCGCCAGTGCACAGCAGGATCTTCTTGCAGGCGCCAGAGGAGATCAGCGCGCCCGCCTGGACCAGCGCACTGATGTAGCCGGAGCAGCCAGCGGCCACGTTCAGCACCAGACAATGCTGTGGCAGGCCAAGCGCCTGCTGCACCACGAAACCGACACCCGGCACCCAGGAATCCGGGGTCTGGGTCACCACGATCAAACCATCGATCTCCTCTGCCGCAGCATGCCCTTGATCGAGCAGGTTGCGGCACGCGGCGATGATCAGATCGGAGGTGTGCAGGGTTCTGGTTTCGCGGATCGAATGGATGCCGGTGCTCTTGGCGATGCGCTCAACTTCCTTGGCGCCGAACAGTTCGGCGAAGTCCGCCTCGGTCACCCGCCGCTCAGGCAGTGCCGCCGTGACCGCACGGATGGCGACGCCCTCAATGGTCAGCAGGCTCATGCGGCGTCCTTGATTTTCCCGTCGATCAGATCGAACAGATCCTGCACCGTGACCACGCGCTCGATCTCCTCGCCCGACACGCTCACACCGACTTGTTCGAACACCAGCGCGATAATCCCGATTCGCGCCATCGAGTCCCAGTTCTCGCTGTTTTCCAGCACGGTTTCACCGCGCAGTTCGGCCGGCGAAATGAACAGGATTTCAGCGATGCTTTCGCGCATTTTTACCAGATCAACCATTTGTCATTTCCTTATAACGTGATGAGTAAACCGGTCTCACGACTGGGCGAGAACGCCGGGGTGACGCATTTTCTTGAAACGGCTGGTGTACAGCGGGGTCTCGGCAATGGAGACCACCCTGGGCAGTTGCTCCTGCGCCAGGACACCGCGAACGTGTTGATACAAGCGAACCTTGAACGCCTCCAGCGCCTCCGGCTCGATCAGCGTGAACCGCGCGGCAACGATCTGCCCGAGCAGCGGATTCGGCTGCGCGTAGACGACCACGTCGGAGACGTTTTCCAGGCCCATCAGCACGCTTTCCACGTGCGACGGAAACACCTTCTTGCCGCCGACATTGATCAGATCGACCGCCCGCCCGGTCACCCGAAAGTAGCCTGCATGTTCCTCGGCCAGATCGTGGGTGATCAGGTAGCCATCGCTCGACAGGTCACCGGCACTGGCCAGGTAGCCGAGCATGTTGGTCGCCCCGCGCACCTGCAAAATGCCGTCGACCACCCGCAGGCTGTAGTTCGGATCGTCGATCTTCATCCACGCGCTGTCACCGTCCTTGCTGCGACATGGCAGCACGCCGATTTCCGACATCCCGTACAACTGCTGCAACTGCACTTGTGGCAGCAGGCTGGCAATGCGCTGAATCGCTTGCGGTGAACTCGGCTCCGAGCCGAAATAGATGCGCTCCAGGCTACGGGTGTCCCACTTCTGGAAGACGCCGGTGACCGTCGCCAGATTGAGCAGCGTCGGCGATACATGCAGGGTCTGCACATTGAACGATTCGATGCAGCGACCGACCTCTTGCGGCGAGCGCTCCTTGGGCAGGATCAACGTGCCGTGGGTAGCCAGCGCCTGCAGAACCGTGACCAGGCCGCCGATGTGATCGAACAGTAAAAACGCCAGAATCGCGCCGCAACGCTCAGCACTCAGGTAGCGCTCGAAGAACGGCGAAATGGCATGCACCACGCCTTTGGCCGGACCTGTCGAACCTGAGGAAAACACGATGAAACCGGCCTGACGGCGCGACAGCAGGCCGTCGACGGTCGGCGGCACCCGACTGTTGTCGTGACGGATCACCGCAAACTCCGGCGCGCCGCCGATCACGGAAAACCGTGCCCCCGCAGCGCCCGCCAGATTCGCCAGTTGCTCCTCGTCCCTGGGTACGGAAAGCGCGACCACGTTGTTGTGCAGCCACAGCGCGAACAGCATGCACACGCTGTTGAAGCTGTAGTTGTCGACCAGCAACACACTCGAATCGCGCACGGATTTTGCCGCCAGCTCTTCGCCGTAGGCGGTTATCTGCTGATGCAACTGATCATAGGTAAAGCGCCCCTCATCGCTGACAATCGCCGCTTGGTTGCCGGCGCTTTGCAGATGAGCCAAAAATTCTTCAACTTGCATACACACCCCGTCGTTCGATCAAACCGCTTGAGTTTGTGCTTGCGCCGCCGACAGCCGATCCATGATGTAGGCGATCAGCGTGCCCAGCGTGGCAAACGGTGTGGCGGTGTCGGGCAGGTCGGTGGTATCGGCCAGACGCACGTCGACGCCCAGCTGGCTGCGCAGCTTTTCCTCGACATCGACGATGATCGAAACCAGGGTCAGGGAGTCGATGCTGCCGTCCACACCATAGAGGCGGCTGTCTTCCCCACGGGACAAATCGATCGGGGTGCTCAACAACAGATCCTGTTGCCGAACGGCTGACTCGGTCAGCGCTTTGACTTGATTGAACATTCCAACATTCCTTTATTGGCTGATGCAGATCCCTGCGTTCACTACGCTTGGGACAATGGCGGGTGCGCTTTCTGGTGATCGGCCAGCGCCGTGCGCATGTCGACGAAGATTCCGCTCTTGATCCCGTAAGCCTCGGGCGCGTCAATCACCGCCAGGATGTCTTTTGCACGTTGCGCGGGCGACACCATGTAGCCGGGCGCCAGGGCGCGTTGTTGCAGCGACTTGAGGTCGGCGAAGTCAGCGGTGCGCTGGCTGAAACTCACCTGCCGCGACAAACCGGTGTCGACGTTGCACAGGCCGAGTACGGCAAAAAAGATCTCCGGGTTTTCTTCGGCGTAGACGCCGGCCAATGCCGCCAGCGCGGCTTTCGACAGGCTGTACGGCAGCGTACCCGCGCGAAAGCGCACGCCAGCCATCGAGGCCGACAGCACGCAGGTCGCCGGCCGCTGGGCCGAAGACAACATCAGATCGAGAATGGCCTTGTTGGCCAGCACATTGACGTTGAGCACATGCTGCAATTCGTCCAGGGTGAAGTCACCGCCACGTCCCGGCACGTTGCCGCTGACCCCGGCATTGAGGAAAAACCGGTCGACGCCTTGCTCCAGAACCTCGGCAAAGTTGTCCTTGAACAGCTCGCCCATCTCACTCGGCCGCGAGAGATCGAACGGCCGAAAACGGAAATTCGGATGGTCCATCAGTGCATAGGGCTGACGCCGTGCGGTGCCAAAAACCGTATGGCCGTTTTGCAAATGCAGCTGCGCCAGCGCCTCGCCGATACCGCTGCTCACACCGGTGATGAACACCCGGTGTTTGCCCTTCTCGCGCGAGCCAGCGCCGGGATTGCGTTTGACCGTGTGCATCAGAATTTACCGGCGGAGAAGCCGCCGTCTACCGGCATTACGGTGCCAGTGACAAACGAAGAGGCATCACTGAGCAGCCACAGGATCGCGGCAGAGATTTCACCGGGATTGGCGAAGCGCTTCATCGCCGTGACCTGCAACTTGTGCCTGGTGGATTCCGGATTGGCTTTCAGGCGTTCCTCGGAGTTCATGCCGCCCAGCGTCGGGCCCGGGCACACGGCGTTGACGCGAATCGAATGCCGCTCAGGCAAAGCCTCTTCAGCGCATTCAATCGCGCAGACCTGGGTCAGCATGTTCAGCGCAGCCTTGCTGGTGGAATAGGCGCTTTGCCTGGCAACCCCCAGCAGACCGGCGCAGGACGAGACGTTCACGATCGAGCCACCCGCATGCTTCGAGATCAGATTGGTCTCGTGCTTGAGCAGCAGCAGCGGGCCCAGCAGGTTGATCTCCAGCACGCGTTTCCAGTCAGGGAAATCCATGTCGCGGATCGGTGCATGTCTGGAGGTGACGCCGGCATTGTTCACGGCCAGATCGAGTCGGCCGTGTTTGTCATTGATGATACGGAACAGCTCGATGACCGAGGCTTCGTCGGTGACGTCACTTTTGATGAACGTGCAGTTGTCGCCGAGGCGACTTTGCGCCGTCAGGCCGTCATCTTCGTTGCGGCCGGTGATGTAGCAGATGCAGCCGGCTTCGATGAGTTTCTGGCTGACATCGAAACCGATCCCGCGTGTGCCCCCGACAACAAGGGCGATCTTGGCGGTGAAGTTCATTTCAGGTTTTCCTCGTAGTGCTGTTGTAGTTGTTCTGGCCGTCGATAGTCAGGATTGACGCAGCAGTAGACGCGCTCGGCCATCGGTTCTTTTTTGTCGCGAAAACAAAAGGCATCGCCTCGACAGCGGTTGACCTGATCCGCTCGCCCCGCCAGTTGCTTGGCGACAAAGTGGTTGTCGGCGAGCATGGCGCGGCCGAAGCCGACAAAATCGGCATCGCCGCTGGCGATGATTTCGTTGGCTTGCGCCACGTCTGCCACCGAGCCGGTAAACCCCAGCGGAATGCGCACGAAGCGTTTCAGATAGCGGCAGCCCTCCCGCGACATGGCCAAGGCTTGTTCGGTGTTCTTGAAAAAGAAGCGGAAGGTCTCGCTGATACCCAGCGAGCAGGTAATCGCTGCGACCCCGCTGGCTTCCAGCGCCGCGACGACGTCACCCAACAGCGCCGCGTGCTGGCCTTCTTCACCGAGGCCGTCGTCCATGCCCAGGCGCACGGTGACGGCCACTTTGTGGTCGGTGGCCTGGCGAATGCCTTCGACAATCGCCAGCAGCAACCTGGCGCGCTTGAGCGGCGTACCGCCCCAGTCGTCCTCGCGTTGATTGGTCTTTGGCGAGAGAAAGCTGCTGATCAAATAGCCGTTGGACGCCTGCAACTGAATCAGCGTGGCGCCGGCCTGTTGCGCATAACGGGCGGCAGCGCAGAACTGCTCGATGCAGCGCTGAATCTGCGCCTCTGACATCGCCACTGCCCGTGCCTGGGGATGGGCACTGAGCACTGTCGGCGAGGCGATACCGCTGGGCGTCAGAATGATCCCTTGCTTCGACGGCAAAGACTGCGGCCCGTAATGCTGCAATTGCACCCCCAGCGGAAAACCACGCTCCCGTGCCGCTTCAAACAGCGGCCGCAGGGCCTGCGCGTGGGCTGCCGAAGTCAGGCGCAGACCGCGGCTGTTGTACCGCGCATCGGCGTCCACGCTGGCATTGCCGAGAAAACCGAAGCCGGCGCCGCCGTCCATCAAGGCTTGATAAACCGAAAAAAACGCCGGCAGCGGAAAGCCGTGTTCGTCACACAGATCCATGCCGAGCGAAGAAAAATACAGTCGGTTTTTCGCCACTGCATGCGCGCCGAAATGCAGCGCCTGGGTGGCCGCCTGCACGCTTGGGTGTTCTTTGCTCATTGCTTCAGCGCCGCCAGCGCCGGCTCATCGAGGTGAACAAAGCCGCGCTTGATCATGTCGCTGATCACCTGCAGGCCGCTGAAATCCACCTCGGCAAACTCCCACGACGCATGCTCGCCCTGTCCGGCACGACGGATGCTGGCGGTGAAGCTCAGCTTGCCTTCGTAGACGATGTGCAGAGTGACCGGGTCGGGCAGATCCGCCGTGGTCGTTACGCAACCGGTCTTGCCCAGGCCCAACAGTTGTACCTGGGCCTTGCGCCCCTGCTGGTCGCTGACCGTGCAGGCCAGCTTCGACGGCTGCAGCGGTGCAAACCAGTCATTGGAGTAGATGAAGATATTGCGGGTCTTTTCGAACAGCGGCATGTCGATCACCGTGGCCTTGGTATCGACCGTGGCGAACAGCGTCTGGCGCTGATAGAACGCAACCCGCAGATGGATTTTCTTCGGCGACGTGGCATCGCTCGGGGTCATGTTGTCGACCACCAGTTCGATCGGGTACATCAGCTCGGCGTAGGCGAAGAAGCTCGCGTTCAGCTCATTGACGCTGACGGTGACGGCGCCGCGTGCATGATCGGTGTGATGGTACAAATGGTGATAGACCGCCTGACGCGCCGCTTCGATGAACATCGTCCCCGGCACATGTTCGTGCGCCTTGCGATAGAAGAAGTAGTTGTCGGCGTTATTGATCAAGCGAAATGAACTAGCGCGGCGGATCGGCGCGATCGATTCGCACAGGGCAGCGACGGCAAACTCCAGGCTGTCGATCCTTGCTTCAGCCGATTCCAGTTGCGCGGCGACGATCTGGTAAGGCAGCGCTCGCACCTGGTTCCATTCATCATCGGCACCGACGCCGTCCATCCGGCTCTTCTTCTGCAGCACGGGCGCAATCTCGAAGCGCCGCTGCGGGTTGGCGCCCGCGACGTAATTGCGCACCAACGGGTTGTGCCCATTGGCCTCGATCAGTGCTTCGTTCACATACAGCGGCAATGCGTCTCTCGGTGCACAAATCAAAACGTCGTCAGCCGAACCCTTGTGCAGAAGGTCGGGGGAAATGCTGTCGTTATTCATCATGGTCAGCTCATCTCGGTAGTTGTTGTATTTTTTCTTGTGCGGGGCTGGCGCCAGCCTCCGTCAGGAGGCTTCCATCACGTCGCGTTCCTCTTCTGCGCTCAGTTGCCTGGCGATAACGGTGGATGGCTGCCACGACTCGACACCGTGAATGACCGGTTTGTCCGCCAGAATCTGTTCAATGAGTTGTTGCTCGCGCAGACGTGCCGCCGCGATCGAACGCTCCTTGACGTGGCCGTAGCCGCGAATCGAATCCGGCAGGTTCGCCCATGCGACGAACGCCGACAGGTTGTCCGAGTTCAGTTTCGGTAACAGGCGTTGCAGGGTTTGCTCGTAGTCACTCAGCAAGCGACGTTCTTCGCGGCGCTCGGCGGAAAAGCCCAGCGGATCGAACCGGGTGTGACGCAACACTCGGCCCTTGGCCAGCACCTTCAGCAGCGGCAGAATCCAGCCGGAGAAAGCGACCTTTTTCGGCTCGCCGGTGCTTTCCTGCTTCTTGCGCAGCAGCGGCAAGGCAAAGTGGAATTTCAGGCGAATGCCACCGTCGAACCGAGCTTTGAGCGAGTCGGTGAAACTGCGGGTGGTGAGCAGCCGCGCAACTTCGTACTCGTCCTTGTAGGCCATCAGCTTGAACAGGTTGCGTGCCACTGCTTCGGTCAAGGCACTCTCATCACCGGCCGCCGGCAGCGCCCGCAGTTGCTCGATGACGTTGCGATAACGCGCCGCATACGCTGCGTTCTGATAGGCCGTCAGGAACTCGCTGCGGTTGTCGATCAGTTGCTCAAGGCTTTCGCGGCGGCCGCGCATGTCGCTGATGTCGCGGATCGCAATCGTCGACACGGCATCCACTGGCTGATCGAGATAAGGCGCGGCAAACGCCGGGTCCTGCGCCCACAACCGTCCCCAGGCGAAAGCCAGATGGTTGGCAACGGCGCTGCCGGCCAGATCGATGGCTTTCTGCAGTGCCGGCAGCGACACCGGCACCGTGCCCTTCTGCCAGGCGTAACCGAGCAACAACATGTTGGCCTGCAGCGGGCTGACCAGTGCGTTCGCCAACTGTCCGGCGTCCAGACTGTGGAACTGCTCGGCGCCGACCTTCTCTTTCAAAAACGCTTGTATCGCGTCGGTTTCAATATTCAGTTGCGTGTTACGCAGCATCGCACCGGTCTGGGTCAGCGCACTGTTGGCGATGACCACGGTTTTTTTCCGCCGCAGCGTTGCCAGTGCATCGTCTTCGCTGGCCACCACCAGATCGGCCGCGAGCAGCAGGTCGGCGCCGCCGATATCGATGCGATGCTGGTGCAGCGCATCGGCATGACCGGCCAGACGCACATGGCTCAACACCGCACCGCCCTTCTGCGCGAACCCGGTGAAATCGAGCACGCTGACGGCGCGGCCGTCGAGGTGGGCCGCCATGGCAATGGCCCGCGCCACGGTCACGACGCCGGTACCGCCGACACCGGCCAGAAGCATTTCATACGGCCTATCGAGCGACCGTGGTGCCTGCGGCAGCGCCAGCGCTTCGGCCCGCGCCAGCACTTCGGCGCTGTCGGCCAGTTTGCGCGGACGTTGCCGCGGTTTGCCGGTCACCGTCACGAAGCTTGGGCAGAACCCCTTGATGCACGACAGATCGGTATTGCACGAGTGCGGATCGATGCGGCGTTTGGCGCCGAACGGTGTTTGCACCGGGATCACCGACAGGCAGTTGGACTTGACCTGGCAATCGCCACAGCCTTCACAGACCGCTTCGTTGATCACCACTTCGGTCTTCACCAACGGCGCCGGCAATTGCTTCTTGCGTCGACGCCCTTCGACCGCGCAGACCTGATCGAAAATCAGCACGCTGACGCCACGGGTGTCGCGCAACTGCTGCTGCACTTGCTCGAGCTTTTCCCGGTGAAACACTTCGATGCCCTGAGGCAGGCTGTCATGCGCCTGATAGCGTTGCAGGTCGTCCGCCACCACCACGATTCGCTGGGCGCCTTCGGCCTTGAGCAGCTCGACGGCTTTTTTCACCGTCAGCTTGCCGTCGATAGGCTGGCCGCCGGTCATGGCCACCGCGTCGTTGTAGAGCAGTTTGTAGGTGATGGTCGCGCCGGCCGCGATAGCCTGCCGTACCGCGAGGAATCCGGAGTGGAAAAAGGTGCCGTCGCCAATGTTCTGAAAGATGTGCGGGGTCTGCACGAACGGCGCCTGCCCCAGCCAGTCGACCCCTTCCCCGCCCATCTGCACGCTGCCGGTGGTCGAGCGTTCGGGCATGCGTGCGGCCATGGCATGGCAGCCGATACCGAGCCGCGCTTCACTGCCCTTGGGCACTTGGGTCGAGGTGTTGTGCGGGCAACCCGAACACAGATAAGGCGTGCGGCGGATCCAGTCTTCGACCCGCGAAACGCAGGGCGTAAGCCAGAAATCCGGAAGGCTCGGTTCGATGCCCAGAGCTGGCAGGCGCTGCTGCAGCAGCGCGGCAATGCGCGACGGGCGCAGCTCTTCGTGATCGGAGATCAGCGCTGCGCCGTTTTCGTCGGTCTTGCCGATGATCACCGCACGCTGGTCGTGGGCAGCGTTGTAATACTTTTGCTTGAGCTGCTCTTCGACGATTGCCTGCTTCTCTTCGATGATCAGCACCTTGCCTGCCCGCTGGGTCCAGGCGTCCAGCACCGGCGACAGCGGATAAACCAGGTTGATCTTGAGCAATGCGACGCCGGCATTTTCCAGCTGTTCGAGGGAAATGCCACATTGCTGCAAGGCCTGACGTACATCGCCATAGGCCTTGCCGACCGCAGCGATGACCAGTGTCGGTTGTGCCGGCGCGGTGACCGCCGTGTCGATCGGGTTGGCCAGGGCAAAGGCCCGGGCGGCATCAAACTTGAAGGCAGTGCGGCGTTCGATCTGCATGCCCGGCAGATCCGGCCAGCGCCAGTGCAGACCGTCCGGTCCCGGATTGATCTCGGGGGTAACGAATTCGGGCAGCGGCGAGGACTCAACCGAAGTCGTTGCCTCGACCGTCTCGGTGATTGCCTTGAAACCCACCCACAAACCTGAGACACGTGACAGCGCCCAGCCCCACAGGCCGCAGCGTTCGTAGTCAGCCAGTCCCGCCGGGTGAATCACCGGCAAGCCCCAGGCGATCAGCGTGCGATCGGATTGGTGGGACATCGACGACGACACGCAACCGTGATCGTCGCCGGTAACCACCAGTACCCCGCCGTTGGGCGACGAGCCATAAGAACTGCCGTGTTTGATCGCGTCGCCGGATCGATCGACGCCCGGGCCCTTGCCGTACCACATGCCAAACACGCCGTCATACAGACGCTGCGGATCGGTTTCGACGCGCTGGGTGCCGATCAGGGCCGTTGCCGCCAGATCCTCGTTGATCGCCGGCAGAAAGCGGATGTTCGCGTTTTCCAGAACACTCTTGGCCTTGACCAGCTCCCGGTCCACGCCTCCCAGCGGCGAGCCGCGATAACCGCTGACGAATCCCGCGGTGCGAATGCCGTTGGATCGATCAAGGGCAGCCTGGGACAGCAGCAATCTCACCAGGGCCTGCTGGCCGCTGAGAAAGATGCGCTCGTTGGGCTGCGCGTGTTCCCGGCAGTACATCGAGCGGCTGTCATAGTTTTCGATCCGCGACAAGGTGGTTTGCGCCTCATCAGCGGCGAGTTTGTCGGGTTGCAGGCGTTGACGTTCTGAATCAATGGAATCCAAGTACACAGTTTCAAATCCTTATGAAAACTTCACATTGAATGTGCTTATTTGCGCACTACAGCAGAGGGTTGCATCAAAACTTTCGACCGCAACACGACGGTGATTTGGGCGATATGAATACCTGATCAGACGCGCAGAAAGACGCACTCGCACGGTTCCGCGACATCTCGGGAACACATCGAGTTATTTCAATCTTTCTTAATACTCAGCGCAGAACCCGGTACAAATCTTCAATTCCTTATGAAAACTTTACTTTAAACATACTTGTATGCTCACCAATGCAAGCACAACTCAGCCTCGCCATTTTGCACAGGCGATAGTTATGGAAAACACGCAAACAGTTGTTAACCACAAAATGATTGACTTGAGTTACTGCCCCATCAAATACAAGTAAAAAGTCTCAAATCCTTGTGAAAACCTTACTTTCAACGCACAGACCCGCACGGCCGAATGCGTCACCTGCGGCTTGGAAAACAAGCGAGTGCACAGGGGCTTTTCGGCTTTTTGAAAAGGAGATGTTCTCGGCTGAACCCACGAATTCCCGGGGTTCTATCGAATGATTGTCATGATTTTGACGACGTGACAATGACGTCGCGATTTCAGCCGCTGCACGATCCTGAGCTGCTCCCGGGCAAATGCCGGGGACGAGCTGATCGAGCCGAAATCGAAGCGGTTCCGATCCAATGGAATCCAGATACAAAGTTTCATTCCTTATGAAAACTTCACACGACCGTCCTGGTCGCTTTATTACGGCCGTTATAAAACGGCCAGCATCTCGGGCAAAAAATAGTAGGTTCGGAGCGCTCACCTTGTCAATCGCTGTAACAAACATTTAATGGTAAATCGCAGAATATGAACTATCTGGTTCACGCAATCATCACAGTGCATTGTCCGTGGCACGGCGCTCCAGGTTTTACAGTATCGAATCAGCTGTCCAACTTTTGAATTAACACACGGTCACTCTTCAATCGATTGCTCAATGCAAAACTTCGTCCATCGCCAGCAATTATCGGTTAGTCACGCAATGGCTCGGCAATATCATGCCCGCGCACTCTAAGACCAAAGTATTACTTTACATAAGCGGATAACAGGAAAAGCGCCTTTGCCCGTGCAACAACTTTCAAGGCGCCTGATGCTCACCGATGCCAAGCCGTTCTAGCGCAAAAAAAGACATTGATTACAGAATCGCTGCCCGACAGTGCTTGTGGTGTGGCAGGAAGTCAGCCTTTATCCTTGTCACCCCCGCCGTATCGCTGTCAGGAGTCAGTCCATGCCCCATGAAGGCAACCTGTTACAAGCCGCTGTCGTGTTTCTCTTCGCAGCCGTGCTCACCGTGCCTTTGGCCAAGCGTCTGCAATTGGGCGCGGTGCTCGGTTATCTGTTGGCGGGGGTGATCATCGGCCCGTCGGTGCTCGGCCTGATCGGCAATCCGCAGAGCGTTGCGCATATCTCGGAACTGGGCGTGGTGTTGCTGTTGTTCATCATCGGCCTTGAGCTGTCGCCACGCCGCTTGTGGGTGATGCGCAAGTCGGTGTTCGGCGTGGGCCTGGCGCAGGTTCTACTGACGGCGGCGGTGATCGGCGTGCTGGCGTTGTACGTGTTCGGTCAGCCACTGAACAGTGCGATTGTGTTGGGTCTTGGCCTGGCGCTGTCGTCCACGGCTTTCGGCCTGCAAAGTCTGGCCGAGCGCAAGGAACTGACCAGCCCCCATGGGCGGCTGGCGTTTGCGATTCTGCTGTTTCAGGACATCGCCGCGATCCCGTTGATCGCACTGGTGCCAATGCTCGCTGGCGGCGGCCACGAAACCAGCAGCGCGGGAAGCCTCAATCATGGTTTGCAGGTGCTCGGCGGGATCGCCGTGGTGGTGGTCGGCGGACGTTATCTGTTGCGCCCGGTGTTTCGCGTGGTGGCAAAAACCGGTCTGCCGGAAGTCTCCACCGCCACCGCATTGCTGGTGGTGATCGGCACGGCGTGGCTGATGGATCTGGTCGGCGTGTCGATGGCGCTCGGGGCTTTCCTCGCCGGCCTGCTGCTGGCGGATTCGGAATATCGGCATGAACTGGAAGCGCAGATCGAGCCGTTCAAGGGCCTGCTGCTCGGGCTGTTTTTCATCAGCGTCGGCATGGGCGCCAACCTCAGTCTGCTGCTCAGCGCACCGATCACCGTGTTGGGCCTGACGCTGCTGCTGATCGGCTTGAAGTTGCCGCTGCTGTTTGTGGTCGGGCGTCTGGCCGGCGGGCTGACCAAGGTCAGTGCGATTCGCCTCGGTATCGTGCTCGCGGCGGGTGGTGAATTTGCCTTTGTGGTGTTCAAGATCGGGCGCGATCAGGGCCTGTTCGAGCCGCGCCTGTATGACCTGCTGGTGCTGACCATCACCCTGTCGATGGCGTTGACGCCGTTGCTGCTGTTGATCTGTGCGCGACTGGTCAGCCCCAAGGTGCAGCCGGTGGAGGTGCCGGAGAAATTCCGCGAGATCGACACCGAGGCTCCGCGCGTGGTGATCGCCGGCATGGGTCGGATGGGCCAGATCGTGGCGCGGATTCTGCGCGCGCAGAACATCAAGTTCGTGGCGCTGGACACCTCGGTGGAAACCATCGAGTTGTCGCGCAGTTTTGGCGGTGTGCCGGTGTTCTATGGCGACCCGATGCGTCCGGAAATCCTCCATGCGGCGAAGGTCGGCGAGGCGGAGTATTTCGTGATTGCCACGGACGATCCGGAGACCAACATCAAGACGGCCGAGATCGTGCGCAAACTGTATCCGCACATGAAGATCATCGCCCGCGCACGTAACCGTCAGCACGTACACCGCTTGGTCGATGTCGGCGCCGAGCCGATTCGGGAAACCTACTATTCGAGTCTGGAGATGAGCCGCCGCACGCTGGTCGGCCTCGGTCTGACCCAGGCCCAGGCCGATGCGCGGATCAAGCGATTCAAGCACCACGACGAACAGGTGCTGGAAGCCCAGCACGCGGTCTACGACGATGCCGCCAAAGTCCTGCAGACCGCCCAGGAAGCCCGGGCGGAGCTGGCGCGGTTGTTCGAGTCGGACCAACTGGAAGAGGAAGCGCGCAAGGCCTGATCTCCTTGCACAGATCCAAGCTTCAGGCCTACAGCACTGACGCCTTCGCGGGCAAGCCCGCTCCCACAGGTTTTGTGAACGACCGAAAACCCTGTGGGAGCTGGCTTGCCAGCGAAGAGGCCTGCACATTCAACATCAATGTCACTGGGATCAGGCCAGCTCTAATTCACGCTCTTGCTTGACCGGCGCCACCTCAAACCGGTCCGCCAGGAACGGTGTGATATCCAGCGGCAGCGCTTCGTGGTTGACCAGTTTGTCCAGCAGCACCCCGGTAATCGCCGAAGTCAGGATGCCGGTGCGGAAGTGTCCGCAGGCATTCAGGTAACCCTCCACCCCACGCATCGGCCCGAGGATCGGCAGCTCATCCGGCGAACCCGGACGCAACCCGGCCCAGGTGCGCTTGAGATTGACGTCCTTGAGTTCCGGCAGGCAACGCACCGCGCCCTGCACCAGCCCGGCGATTTCCGGGTAGGTGGTGGTGACGTCGAAACCTTTGTCTTCGGTGGTGCTGCCGATCAGGATTTCGCCGTTGTCCTTCTGCGCCACATAGCAGTCGCTGGTGGTCAGGCAGCCGTTGAGGATTTTCGGCATGCGCTCGGTCAGCAGAATCTGGCCCTTGACCGGTTTCACCGGAATCCGCACACCGGTGGCCCACTCGCTCAAATCCGCCGCCCAGGCGCCGCCGGCATTGATCAGGGTCTTGCAGTGAAACACGCCCTCCTCGGCCGTCTGCACACCAGTCACGCGGCTGCCGTGGTGCAACACGCCAGTGACGTTGGTGTTGACGTAGATGTCGACGCCATTCTGCCGCGCGCCTTCCATGTAGGCATCGGCGAGTCGGAACGGGCTGACCTGGTGATCACAGAGAAACTCCAGCGCCCCCCGGGCCTCGTGGCTGACACTCGGTTCGGCTTCGCGCAGCGCCGCCTGATCGAGCCAGCGCACCTGATCGGCCAGATGCGGAATACAGCTGACAATGTGCTCGGCGTAGAGCCGGTCTTCGTCGTCATAAATGACGAATTTCAGCCCGGTCTTTTCGAACTTGAAATCCATCCCGTGTTTGTCCTTCAGCTCGCGGTGCAACGCCGGATACAGCGCGTTGGACTGCAAGGCGAAATCGAAGAACGACTCCGGCAGGATGTGCGGCGTGCTGGCGTCCACCGCCACCGCCGCGCCCTGGGTTTCGCGCTTGCGGTTGGCCGACATCATGCGGAAGAAAATCACCCCGCAGCCCAGCCCCACTGACTCGCCGATGGCCCACAAGCCACCGGCCGAAGCGCGGGTCGCGTTACCCGGGCGCTTGGCGTCGATCAGCGCGACCTTGAGACCTTCGCGCTTGGACAATTGATAGGCGCAGGACGCCCCGATCACGCCGCCGCCGGCAATGATCACGTCGTAGAACTTACTCATGGGAAGTGGCCTCCGTGCCGACGGACTGGAACGCGGAAAAAGGAATCGGATCGATCGGGAAGCGCGGGCGCAGCCAGCCGACGTCCTTGCGCCCGGTGGCCTGGCGCAGGCGGTCGCTGCAGTAGCCGACGCACATCCGTCCCTGACAATCGCCCATGCTGACGCGGGTGCGCATTTTCAGGCTGGCGATGTCCTGCACGCCCTGCTCCAGCGCCAGATCGATGTCGGCGCGGGTCGCGTGTTCACAGCGGCAGATCACCGTATCGGCGGCCGGCAAAGCGATCTGGCCGACGCCACGTTCGGTGTAGCGGTCGATGGCTGCACGGAAGCGCACGATGGATTTGAGTTTGCCCAGATAACGGTCGCGGCGTACCCGCGCCAGTTCTTCTTCGATCACTCCGCGTTGCAGCAGGATCGAGGTCGCCGCGATCTTGCCGGCGAGCATCGCCGCTTCACCGCCACGAATCCCGCCCATGTCACCGGCCAGGTGCACGTGCGGCTCGTTGCTTTGCTGCCAGTTGTTCGAGTTGGCGCGCAGGTAGCCGTCGTCGCTGAAACCGTGATCGAGGCCCATCTGCTGACTGAGTTGCGTGCGCGGGATGAAGCCGTAACCGACCGCCAGGGTCTGGGCTTCGAAGCGCTCGATCTGAGTCAGATCAGGTTCCCAACTGGCTGAATACGGCGCGACAGTGACGCTCTTCAGCTCGCCTTCGCCGTGCGCTTCGACCACGCCCCAGCCGTAGTTCATCGGGATACCGTGCAGTTTCAGATACGCGAGCATGCTCAGGCCGTCGAGGAACAGCTGCGGTTTGTTCAGCAGCGCCAGGCTTTCGCGGGCGATCTTGCCGAAAGCGCAGGCTTCATACACGCCCGCGACCTTGACCCCGGACGCGTGCAACTGCGTCGCCACCAGCGGCAGCAGCGGCCCGGTGCCGGCGATGATCACCGGCCCTTGCGGCTTGACCACGCCACTTTTGATTTGCAGCTGCAGGCCGCCGAGCATGATCACCCCCGGCAGGGTCCAGCCGGGGAACGGCACGCTGCGCTCGTGGCAACCGGCAGCCAGGAGCAATTGCGGGTACGCGATCTCGTGCAGTTGCTCATCGCCGTCGAGCACCACCAGTGCGCGGGTGCCTTCGGCGCCGACCACGCGGTGATTGAGGCGCACATCGATCAGCCCGGATTGCTCCTGGAAATCACCGTGCAGTTTGTTCAGCGCTTCGGAATAGCGCGGCCCCAGATAATCCAGTTGCACGCCGTCACGCAGCGGCCCGCGATAGACCACGCCGCCAAGGCGCGAGGCTTCTTCGAGCAAGGTGCAGCGCACACCGTGGCGTGCCAGTTCAATGGCCGCCGCCATCCCCGCCGGACCACCGCCGACGATCACCGGTTGCAGGCTCATACGACCTCCTGCTCGTTGATGCGGTTGACCTGGGTTTCAATCTGCATACCGTCGCGCACCACGGTCTGACAGGCGCGGCGCTTGTGGCGACCGTTGATTTTCACCAGGCAGCACTGGCACACGCCCATGCCGCAGTAGGCGCCGCTGATCTGGTTGTGATCGTTGCGTGCGACCTGACGCACGCCGAGGGACTGAATGACGCTGAGGACGGTTTCGCCGATGGCCGCGGTGACCGGTTGGCCGTTGATGTGGACGGTCATATCCGCCTGGGTCAGGGGCTGGATATCGAAGGTGCGTTCTAGGCAGTGCATTACGATGTTCATCCGTGAAAAGGTTCAGGGGTAAGTGTTACGTCAGCTCCTTGCTGCTCTACACCGTGCGGCCCGTTTAATTGTTGGTTCGGGGCGGGCTCGCGGGTACTTCGTCAGCGCAGCAAAGTGCGCGTGAAGCACTGTAGTTCATACCTCAGCAAAGGCCTGGATCATTTACGTTAGGCGAAGTTGCCGGCGCAAATATTGATCCAGGCCAGTGAAAGTGGTCGGATTGTTCAACGATTCAGTTGGAGAAGACAAACTGGCCCTTGATCTTCTTCGACCCCATGAAACCGAGGTCGGGAAACAGCAGGTTTTTCACCCAGGCGACGAAAAACACCATGGCCAGCGTCGTCACCACGCCGATGATCACCGACACCGGGTCTTCGGCGTAATCCTTGAACATCTGTGGCACCTGGCTGATCGACAGCAACGTGTACACGGTGTAGGTCTGCGCCGAGTTGCGATAAAAACCCCAGGCGAACAATAGCGAAATCCCCCCGGCGAGCAATCCGAGGAAGATTGCAAAACCGGCGCTGATCGTCAGTCCCAGAAAATAGCCGCCCACCAGCCCGAACAACGCCTGCGCGTAGATCAGCCCGAGCAGTATCTTGATCTTGCCGGCATGCCGCTCGAGCAATTGCGGATCCGGGCGTGAGCCGATCCAGTAGGCCAGCACCTTGTCCTTGACCGCGCCACCAGACAACGCCTTGAAGGTCTCGGTTTTCGAGCGCCCGGCCTCCAGCATCTGCATTGCCTGACGTTTGATTTCCTTCTTGTCCAACGTGCTTTTCCTTAAGTAGAGAGATCCCGGGATGGAGCGTTGCGCTCCAGCCGCCAATTCTCGCCTTGTTGAACCCCGGAAAGCAAAAAGCCGCTTTCACCGTGAAGTGAAAGCGGCCGAGGCATGAACCTCAATAGAGCATCTGGATCAGTGTACGAACAGGGCGATCAGGATGATGATCGGGATCGGCACACCGAGGAAAAACAGTAGTAGAGAGCGCATGGTGATTCTCCTTGTTTAACGAACTGGAGGCAGTGTGGTGGTGGCGGTGTAGGTCTCGACTTCGACGTACTCCACCGCATCCCGACGACGACCGCCGTAAGTGGCGGCGAGGCTGGCGAAGAACGCACCGGCCAACAGCGCGATGAATGTCCACAACGAAGTCCAGGCAGCGACTTTGGCGGCGGTATCGGCAGCTTGCTGAGCCTTGACCTTGGCATCGGCGATGGCTTTCTGAGTACGGGCATACACGTCATCGACACGTTTCTCGGCGTCGGCCTGACTCAGGTTGGTCCGTTGCGCAACCAGTTGTGCGAGGTAGGTGCGGTCTTCAGGGCTGAGCTGACCATTGGACAGGCTCTGCACGAAGATCCGGGCCACAGCGCCATGGGCGGCGTCATCGCTGACGGACGCCGGACGATCATCCCGGAACAGGCTGTCGATGAAATACCCGTACTGATTGCTGTCGGTGTTGGCCGCTGCGGTACCGGCAGCCTGAGTCATCGCGCTAGCTGCGCCACCGGCGACACTGGCACCGGCCTGAACGCCACCGCTGATCACACTGCTGACCGAGCCGATCACCAGCACTGCAGTAACCAATGTGGCAACACACCAGGAGAGGAAGCCATGGGCGGTATCACGGAAATACACCTCATCACCGTGCATGTTTGCCCACTTCACGCGCAGGCGACCGGCGATGTAACCACCGAGACCCGAGGCAATGATTTGCGTCGCCGCCAGCCAGGCAATCGTGGAAATCCCCAGGCTCTTGGCGCTGACGCCCTCTCCGGCCCAAGGTGAAACGGCAGAGAATCCCAAACCGAAACCAAGCAGCACCAAAATCATCGACAGTGCTGCGGCCGCCGCTGCGCCCGCGAAAATCGCGCCCCAGGACACGCCTGACACGTTGCTCGACTCTCCTTCGAAGGCAGGATAAAACCCATCAGAGGATCTATTCATTGTTGTAGTGCTCCAGGCATGAAAAATGGTGTTACAACTCGTCATCGGAGGAATTGCAGCGACCGTGCCATTTGCCAACTTTAAATAAATCGTTAAATTTCAATCAGTTAAAAAGAATGAACTTCCTAAGACCATGCAATTTGCAATAACAGGCTAAAAGCAGCGGGTTTTATGCATTGGCACAAAGGGCTGTCATTTGCGCTTGTAGCTTTTGTTTCCGCTGGGTGTCAGGCAATACACTCCGCCACGCGGGCCGGTGCAGAAAGAGCCGCTACCGCAGGTGCAGCCATCGTCACTCTGCAAAAATTGCTGAGGACGTGCCTGGCCCTTGATTCCGAACATAGCGGCGCAGCTTTTCTTCGAGCCGCTGATGGAGCCGTCATTGCACAGGAACAGATCGCCGTCGCAGCGATCGATACCGCCCTTCTTCCCGGAGCACGGCGTATTGGCGGCCAGGGTTGCTGTGCTCAGCAGCACCAGCAACAAACCGGTAGTTGGCATCCAGCCACGGCGAATAAAAGTACGCACTGAACCACTCCTGTTGGAAATTGTGGCCAGATGATATCAATGTTCCCGAAAATAATTCCGCAGCCTTGGCAAATGGCGGCTAAAACATGAAAGTTAATTTAAAGCGTTACGGAAAATACTTGGCAAAATGCTGCCATTCCGTTTGAACCGATCAAGGCCTGCTCTATGACTCGTATTTTGACCATCGAAGACGACGCCGTGACTGCCCGTGAAATCGTTGCCGAACTCAGCAGCCACGGCCTGGAAGTGGATTGGGTCGACAATGGCCGCGAAGGCCTGGACCGTGCCGTCAGCGGCAACTACGACCTGATCACCCTCGACCGCATGCTGCCGGAACTCGATGGCCTGGCCATCGTTACCACGCTGCGGACCATGGGCGTGGCCACGCCGATTCTGATGATCAGCGCGCTCTCCGATGTCGATGAACGTGTGCGCGGCTTGCGCGCCGGCGGCGATGACTACCTGACCAAGCCGTTCGCCACCGATGAGATGGCCGCGCGCGTAGAGGTGCTGCTGCGCCGCCAGAACAGCGTCGCCACTCAGGCCACCACGTTGCAGGTCGCCGACCTCGAACTGGACTTGATCAGCCACGAAGCGCGCCGCGCCGAGCAGGTGCTGACGCTGCTGCCGACCGAGTACAAGCTGCTGGAATTCCTCATGCGCAACAGCGGCCAGATCCTGTCGCGGATGATGATTTTCGAAGAAGTCTGGGGTTATCACTTCGACCCGGGCACCAATCTGATCGACGTACACATCGGTCGTCTGCGCAAGAAGATCGACGCGGCCGGCAATGTCCCGCTGATTCGCACGGTACGGGGCTCGGGTTATGTCATTGCCGAACCCGTCTGACGGCTGGCGCTCCTCCAGCAGCCGCTTGCTGGCGCTGTACAGTTCGCTGTTCGTGGCCTGGAGCGCGATCCTCATGGGGGTCATGTATTTCGAGGTTTCCGGCTACCTCGACAACCTCGCCAAACATTCGCTGATGCAACGTCAGCATCTGTTTTCGCACTTTCGCGGTGAGCAACTGGAAGAAGCGCTCGCCGCGAGCATGACCTTCGACATCCGCGGTATCGATGCCTATGGCCTGTTCGACGCCCAAGGCGTTTATCTCGGCGGTGCCTTGCAACAGTTGCCCGAAGGCCTGCCGCTGGATGGCAAGATCCACACCCTGGATGACTGCGCCGATTCCGACGACCCGACCCTGCCCGCTGACAGCTGCGACGCGGTGGCAACCCAGACCCGCGACGGTCGCTGGCTGGTGTTGCTGCGCGATAACGGTTCGTTGTTCGCCGTGACGCGGATCATTCTGCACGCGTTGTTCTGGGGTGTGTCGCTGACGATCCTGCCGGGGATTGCCGGTTGGCATCTGCTGCGCCGTCGTCCGATGCGGCGGATTCGGGCGATTCAGGACAGCGCCCAGGCGATTGTGGCCGGCGACCTGACTCACCGCTTGCCGCTGTCCAATCGCCGCGACGAACTGGACATGCTCGCCGCCATCGTCAACGCCATGCTCGATCGCATCGAGCGGCTGATGCATGAAGTCAAAGGCGTGTGCGACAACATCGCCCACGACTTGCGCACCCCGCTGACGCGTTTGCGCGCGCAGTTGTATCGCATGCAGCAACAGGCCGGTGAAGGTTCACAGGAGGCGGCGCAACTGGATCTGGTGCTGGCCGAGGCGGATACGCTGATGGCGCGGTTTCGCGGATTGCTGCGGATTTCCGAGCTGGAAGACCGTCAACGGCGCTCAGGATTTGTCGAGCTCGATCCGGTGCAACTGCTCGAAGAACTGCATGAGTTCTACCTGCCACTGGCCGAGGAAGGCGAACTGCTGTTCGTGCTGAACATGCCGGAAACCCTGCCCCCGTTGAACGGCGACCGGGCGTTGCTGTTCGAGGCGCTGGCGAATCTGCTGAGCAACTCGATCAAGTTCACCCCGGCGGGCGGCACGGTGATTTTGCGTGGCGTGAATGATGGCGGGCATACGCGAATCGAGGTCCACGATTCCGGGCCGGGGATCCCCGAGGCCGAGCGTGAGGCGGTATTTCAGCGCTTCTATCGGGCCGAGGGCGGGCAACCGCAGAGTGGTTTTGGCCTTGGTTTGTCGATTGTGGCGGCGATTGTCAGCCTGCATGGCTTCAGTCTTGAGGTCGGCAGCAGTGAGCTGGGGGGCGCGAAGCTGGTGCTGGATTGTCGGCAGAGTCTGATTTCGCAATCCTGAGAATCACCGCGATGCAATGTAGGAGTGAGCCTGCTCGCGATGCCGGTGAATCAGCCAACATATTTGTTGTATGACTCACCGCTATCGCGAGCAGGCTCACTCCTACAATCCGTGGTCCTGCAAACAATGTGATCCTCTGTGGGAGCGGGCTTGCTCGCGAAGGCGTCGGGTCAGTCGACATCTTTATTGGATGACTCTCCGCATTCGCGAGCAAGCCCGCTCCCACATTCAGATCTTTGTCAGATCAGGCCGGGTAATTGGCCCGCAGCGCCTCAAGGCCACCCTGATAGATGCCGTTGAACAGCGCCACCACTTCTTCCTCGCTCACGCCCTTGGCGTTGAAGCGTCCCGACCACGTCACCCGGGCGCCCTGCCCCTGGGCTTCGACCTTGATCGTCGCCAGGTAATCAGTCGCCGGAAACGGCGCCTGTTCGATCGAATAGCTGTAGGTCTTTGCGCCGTTATCGAACGCTTGCAGACGCTCGATCACCACGCCGCCATCAGCGGTTTGCAGGGTGCGCACACGCCCGCCTTCACTCAGCTCACTCTTGGGAATGAACGGCAGCCAGTCCGGCAGCGTGTTGAAGCCGCCAATCAATTGCCAGACCTGATCGGCCGAGGCCGGGATGTCGATCGTTGCTGATGCAGTTGCCATAAATAAAGGTTCTCCAGAAGAGTTCGGGTTCAGATCGCCATGCTGTCGACGACGCCGCCATCGACCCGCAGGGCCGCGCCCGTGGTGGCCGAGGACAGCGGCGAAGCGATGTAAGTGACCAGATGTGCGACTTCTGCGACATCGGCCACGCGCTGGATGATCGAAGTCGGACGCGCCTTGCGCACAAAGGCATCGGCCTCATCGCGCAGGCTGCGACCGGACTCGGCAGCGGCGTCCTTGAGCATGTTTTCCAGGCCATCGGTGAAGGTCGGCCCCGGCAGGATCGCATTGACCGTCACGCCAGTGCCAGCCAGACGTTTGGCCAGGCCATGGGACACCGCGAGATTGGCGCTTTTGGTCACGCCATAGTTGAGCATATCGGCCGGGGTTGCCACGCCGGATTCCGAAGACAGGAAGATCACTCGGCCCCAGCCCTGCTCGACCATTGCCGGCACGTAATGCCGCGACAGGCGCACACCGGAAATCACGTTGACCTCGTAGAAGCGCGTCCACTCGCTGTCCGGCGTGTCGAAGAAATCCACCGCGTCGAAAATCCCCAGGTTGTTCACCAGGATGTCCGCACGGGGTTCGGCAGCGAACAATTTTTCCGCGCCTTCGGCAGTGCCCAGATCGGCCGTCAGACCGCGCAGTTGCGCACCCGGTACCTTCTGCCGAATGCTCGCCAGCGCCTGATCGACCTTGGCCGTTTCGCGCCCGATCACCACCACCGTGGCGCCGGCTTCGGCCAGCGACTGACTGATGCCCAGACCAATACCGGCGGTGCTGCCGCTGACGATCGCCAGTTTTCCACTCAGATCTATTTTCATGCTTTCACCTCATCGATTGGCAACGGTGCACGTTCGGACACCAGTTTTGCGTCACGCATGGCCTGCCAGAAACCGGCGGGAATCAGCGCCGACAATGCCGCGATATCTTCAGCAATGCGCCCCGGTTTGCTCGCACCCGGAATCACCGCAGCAACGGCGGGATTGGCCAGCGAGAATTGCAGGGCTGCCGCTTTTACATCGACGTTAAAAGTAGCGGCGATACGTTTGATCTGCTCGACTTTGGCGATGACCTGCGCGCTGGCCTTCTGGTATTCGAAGTGCGCGCCGCCGGCCAGGATCCCCGAGCTGTAAGGGCCGCCGACCACGATCTCGACGTTCTGCGCCCGTGCCGAATCCATCAGGCGTTGTAGCGCACGTTCGTGATCGAGCAAGGTGTAGCGCCCGGCAAGCAGGAAGCCATCGGGTTGCGCTTCCGTCAGGTCGAGCGTCAGTTCGCACGGCTCGACCTTGTTCACACCCAGGCCCCAGCCCTTGATCACGCCTTCTTCGCGCAGTCGGGTCAGCACTTTGAACGCGCCGGTGCGGGCCTGATTGAAGTATTCCAGCCATTGATCGCCATAGAAGTCCTGGGCGATGTCATGGACCCAGACGATGTCGAGGCGATCAGTCTGCAGGCGCTTGAGGCTGTCTTCGATCGAGCGCAGCGTGGCGTCAGCGCTGTAGTCGTTGACGATCCTGTTCGGGCGACCGTGTTCGAACACGCCGCTTTTTTCGCCCAGATCGCGAGCGGCTGCATCTTCCACTTCATCGAGAATCACTCGGCCGACCTTGGTGCTGAGCACATAGTCATCGCGCCGGTACTGTTTAAGCGCCTCACCCAGGCGGATTTCCGACAGGCCCGAGCCGTAGAACGGCGCGGTGTCGAAGTAGCGCACGCCGGCATCCCACGCGGCATGCACGGTGGCTTGCGCTTCGTCTTCCGGGATGGCGCGGAACATGTTGCCCAGCGGTGCGGTGCCGAAGCCGAGCTGGCCGGGCAGTTTGTCTTTCAAGCTCATTGAATTGTCCTCACAGGTGTCTGGGTCGGTGTGACCGTTGAGCAGATCGTAGATTGCGACACCGAGACCGTCCAAGACATAATGCGCAGCACTTGAGTCCCTATAGGTCTGACATGATCGACATCCGCCAGTTGCGCTACTTCGTTGCCGTCGCCGAAGAAGAACACGTCGGCCGCGCTGCCGAACGGCTGCATATTTCCCAGTCGCCGCTGAGCCGACAGATTGCCCAGCTCGAAGAACGCCTGGGCCTGACCCTGTTCGAGCGCAGCCAGCAGCGCATCCGTCTGACCCGCGATGGCCAGACCTTTCTCGCCGAGACCCGCGCCCTGCTGACCCACGCCAGTCGCCTGGAATCCCTTGGCAAACGCCTGGGCCGGGGCGAAGAAGGCGGGTTGTGCATCGGCTATAGCGAGAACGCCATGCACGCCGGGGTGCTGCCCAATGCCCTGCGGGTGTTGCGGGTCGATCGGCCGAATGTGCATGTCGCGCTGTACAACCTGAGTTCCGCGGAGCAACTTGAAGGCCTGCGTCAGCGGAGCCTCGATATCGCCTTGGTGAGTGAGCCGCCGAGCGACGACGACCCGGATCTGCAGGGTTTTCAGGTGCTCGACGATCCGATGCTGCTGGCTTTGCCGGAACAGCACCCGCTAGCCCGATACACCGCGCTGCGCCCGGAAGATCTGGCCGATCAGGAATGGATCGGCGTGCAATCGCGTCAGGGCGCGAACAATGAGTTTGTGAGTGCCTGCATCCGCGCCGGGTTCACTCCGGATGTGCGCATGCAGGCTACCGAGCCGTTCACCGCGCTGGGACTGGTGGCGTCCGGGCTGGGGATCGCGATGATCCAGAAAGGCCTGAGCCACAACGCCCCGCCCGGCGTAATACTGCGGGAAGTGCCATGGCTGGCATTTACCACACCGCTGTGGGCGGCGTGGCACCGGATCAACCTGCGACCATTGGTGGAGACCTTTCGCAAGGTCCTGACCGACCCAGTCCCCTACGACCATCACACACTCCCCTGTGGCAGCCAGCCTGCGGGCGATAGCGTAGGCAGATCCAGCATCACTGTCGGCTGACAGTCCGCATTCGCGAGCAAGCCCGCTCCCACCGGGGATTGTCGGTGGATCAGGGATTTTCGGCTGGCCGCGATCAAGGGTGGGAGTGGGCTTGCTCACGAAGGGGTCGGTACATTCAGCATTGATGTCAGCTGACCTGACGCCTTCGCGAGCAGGCGAAGGCCTGCGGGGAGTCGGTGGCGATCTACACTCAGGTGATCAGCTATCGACGTGAGGTGCCCATGAAGATGTCTGTGCAAATGATCGTGGTCACAGTGCTGGCCACCCTTGCCTACCTGGCGCTGGCGGTCTGGGGCATCGGCGGGCCGGCGGTGTTCTTTGCGCATGGGGCGCTGGTGCTGGTGGCGCTGGCCACGGTGCTGATGGTGGTGGCGTCGCTGTTCACCGATGTGAACATGAGCTCGGGCGAGCGCGAGGATCGGGCCAATCGTTGGGTGATTCCAGCGTTCGGGGTGATTGGGCTGGTCAGCGGATTTCTCCCGGCGTACTGCGACCGCATCGACTTCTGGACCTTCGGCGCTGAAGGCGTGCGCTGGCTCGGCGCGTTACTGTTTATCGTCGGTGGTGCGCTGCGGCTGTGGCCGGTGTTTGTCCTGGGCCGGCGGTTCAGCGGGTTGGTGGCGATTCAACCGGGGCATCGGTTGGTCACTGACGGCATTTACACGCGCCTGCGCAATCCAAGCTATCTGGGTCTGGTGGTCAACGCCGTGGGTTGGGCGCTGGCGTTTCGCTCCAGCGTCGGGTTGATTCTGGCGGCGCTGACGTTGATCCCGCTGATCGCGCGCATCCACTCGGAAGAGGCGCTGCTGCGCGGGCAATTTGGCGCTGAGTATGAGGCTTACTGCGCGCGTAGCTGGCGGTTGTTGCCGGGGGTTTACTGACGCTATCGCCAACAGGCTGGCTGCGACATCGATCCAGTGTGGGAGCGGGCTTGCTCGCGAAGGCGCAGGATCAGTCGACATCACTTGCAACTGACCGAGCGCTTTCGCGAGCAAGCCCGCTCCCACAGGGTGGACTGTGTTGTGTCAGGTTATTTGCAGGTGTAATTGACCGTCACTGTCGACAGCGATGCTCAGCGACTCATAACTGTCGAGGGTCGCGTGGCGGGTTTCGAGCGGATGCTGGTGCGTCGTGGTGACGATCATCAGTGCCGCCCCGGCAGCTTCAGCGGCCTGAATACCGACGGCGGCGTCTTCGAAAACCAGGCAATCAGTTGGCTCAAGCCCGAGGCGTTTCGCCGCCAGACGATAACCGGCCGGATCAGGCTTGCCGGCCGTCACATCCTCAGCCGTGATCATCACCGCAGGCTCGGGAATCCCCGCCGCCGCCATTCGCCGCAACGCCAGATCCCGTGGTGCCGAGGTCACCATCGCCCAGCGCTCCCTTGGCAAGGCATCGAGAAACGCCACTGCTCCGGGAATCGGCACAATGCCATCGACATCGTCGATTTCTGCCTGGGCGATGAACGCGGCTTGCGCCTCGGCGTCCACACCCGGCAGGTTCAGCCGGCGGACGGTATCAATGGCGCGGGCACCGTGAATGGTCGGCAGGAAAGTCTCGACATCAACTCCGTGGCGCTCAGCCCACGCCGCCCAGACTCGCTCGGCAGCAGCGATGGAATTGAGGACGGTGCCGTCCATGTCGAACAGGAACGCGCCGAACGCGCGATCGAAGACGTTATCGTGAGCAGACAAAAGGTCGCATCCTTTGACAAGACTGGGCGGATTGGCCGGGCAATGTAGCATTTTTGCCCGGCGATTCGACCCGCCGCTTCAATGCAGACGCGGCGCCTTGGACTTGAACGCGCTGTCGACGCAGTCGAGCAACTGGCCGATGGCCCAGGGCTTTTTGATGAACGCCACCGGATGCTTGACCCCGGAAGTCTCGGGGGTTTCATAACCGGACATGACCATCACCGGTTTGTCCGGCCAGCGCTCGCCGACCAGATTGGCCAGCCCCGCCCCGTTGATTTCACCGGGCATGGTGATATCGGTGAGCAGCAGCGCCACTTCGGGCGCGTGCTTTTCCAGATACAGCTTGGCTGCATCCGCGCTGGTTTGCGGCTCGACCTTGAAACCTTCCTCCTGAAGAATTTCGCAGAGAAACTCCAGAATCAACGGGTCATCCTCAACCACCAGAATCAACCCGTCAGGAAGGTGCGCGCTCGCCGTCGGTGTTGGACTCATGAACTGGCACTCCCTGAATTGCATTAACGATTTAGCGGCTTGTTTCCGCTGCTTATCTGGTATGAGCGGCGCGCCCTGCATAAATTCATTTTTGATACAGGTCTTTTCTTAACAGGCGTTATCCGCCGTTGGCGACGGGCGTCCGCCAGGCGGTTTTTGTGGTTAAAATGCCGGCCCTTTTGCTTGCCGACCGTGACTGATGAACCCTGAAGCCCTCGCCACCCTCCGCGCCCATCTGCTGCCTGCACTGGCGGCCGCACCGAGCGAAACCCGTCGCCTGTTCCATGGGCGCGGGCGCTGCTGGCCGGGGCTGGAGCAGGTGACGGTGGACTGGCTGCAAGGCGTGGTGCTGGTCTCGCTGTTCAAGGAGCCCGCGCCGGAACAGCTCGAAGCGCTCAAGCAATTGCTGCTCGACCTCAGCACCTCGGCCGAATGGCAACAGTCCGGCGCCCACACCCTGCTGGTGCAACATCGGTATTTGCCGCAAAGCACCGCCGAATGGTTGCTGGGGGATGAAATCGACGAGATGAGCATCGTCGAGGGCGGCTTGCAGTACCGCGTCGATCTGGGGCGCAAGCAGAACGCCGGGCTGTTTCTCGACATGCGCTACGGGCGCAACTGGGTGCGTGAGCAGGCGGCTGGCAAGCGCGTACTGAACCTGTTCGCCTACACCTGTGGGTTTTCCGTGGCAGCCATCGAAGGCGGCGCCAGCCATGTGGTCAACCTCGACATGTCCCGCGCCGCGCTGAGCCGTGGTCGCGACAATCACCGGTTGAACGGGCATGACCTGAGCAAGGTGAGTTTCCTCGGCCACGACCTGTTCAAGTCATGGGGCAAAGTGATCAACAGCGGCCCGTACGACCTGGTGATCATCGACCCGCCGTCGTTCCAGAAAGGCAGTTTCCTGCTGACCAAGGACTACCAGCGCGTGCTGCGCCGTTTGCCGGAATTGCTCACGGCGCACGGCACGGTGCTGGCGTGCATGAATGATCCGTCGTTTGGTTCGGACTTTTTGATCGATGGCGTGACCTCTGAAGCGCCGAGTCTGCGTTTTGAGCAGCGGCTGGAGAATCCGCCGGAATTTCCGGATATTGATCCGCAGAGCGGGCTCAAAGCCCTGGTCTTCAAACGCCTCGACTGACACAGCGCAAATCCCCTGTAGGAGTGAGCCTGCTCGCGATAGCGGTGGATCAGTCAACGTTTTCATCAACTGACACACCGCTATCGCGAGCAGGCTCACTCCTACAGGGGGGATTTGTGGTGGTTCAGGAGGTGGGTGGACGGAGCACCAGCGCAAACAACTCGCCATGCCCGTTCACATTGAGCTTGTGATAAAGATTGCGCCGATGCACCTTCACCGTCTCCGGCGATATGCCCATCTGCTGGGCGATGGCCTTGCTGGAGAAGCCCTGCAGAATCAGCCGCGCAGTGTCGACTTCACGGGCGGTCAGGCGCGCATCGAAGCGATCGAGCAGCGTTGCCAGATCTCCCGCCACCGGCTCGGCGCCCGTCCCTTGCGGCGGCAACAGCTGCACGTGTCGGCGCATCGCCGCCAGCACCCAGTCACGCACACACAGCAGACGGCCCTGCTCCGCCAGATCGAAAGTCGTCGAGCGTCCGAGTGACAGGCCAAGCACGCCGCCCTCGATGTTGATCATGAACTGCAACTCGTCCTCACCGACCACCGAGCGAAAATAGCTCTGGTAATACTCGCTGTGCAGAAACTGGTCCGGCGCCACCGAGGCCAGGCTGTGCAAGCCGTCGGCGATGCCGGTCGAGGCGGTTTGGTAAAACGGATCGAGCAGGTACATCCCGGCGCTGTAACTGGCCAGTTCTTCCTGCTCGTCGGCGCGGCCCTTGCTGTCGAAGTCAATCAGCAATCGCGGTGCCTGACCCGCCTTCATCAGCGCCACCAGCGCGTTGTCCAGCGGCACCAGCAACCGCAGCGTGTCGACCAGCGCCCGCCAGAAAGCGTCCTGGCCGACGGCGGCAAACACCCGCGCCAGACTTTGATGCACCGGCAACTCCTGCAACAACGCGTCCACGCACTACCCCTTTTGAGTAACCCATGATGGGAATGGGTCAGGCGTGCCCGGCCCGATAGCCTGAGCACTCCCGATCATCACCGGCCTGCCGCAGGCCAGGAGTGCCGCATCATGCGTTGTCGTCGTGGCTATATCAACTTGGGCATAAACCTAGGCCTGCTCGCCTGTATCGGCGGCATCTGCGCCGCCAATGCTGCCGACGCGCCGAGCGTGCACGTCTACAACTGGTACGACTACATCGGCCCCACGACCCTGGCTGACTTCAAGCGCGACAGCGGTATTCAGCCGGTTTACGACACCTTCGACAGCGCCGAAGTGCTCGAAGGCAAACTGCTGACCAGCCGCAGCGGTTACGACGTGGTGGTGGCGAGCAACTTCAGCCTGCCGACGCTGATCAAGGCCGGCGCCCTCGCCCCGCTGCCGCGCGATCAATTGCCGGGCTGGAAGAATCTGGACAGCGATCTGCTCAGCAAACTGGCCAACAACGACCCCGGCAATCAATACGCCGTGCCGTATCTGTGGGGCACCAACGGCATTGGCTACAACGTCGACAAGGTGCGCGCCGCGCTCGGCGACAAGGCGCCGCTGGATTCGTGGGATCTGGTGTTCAAGGAAGAGAACCTCGCCAAGCTCGGCCAGTGCGGGGTGGCGATGCTCGACTCGCCATCGGAAATGCTTCCGGTGGCCCTGCACTACCTCGGGCTGCCGCCCAACAGCACCAACCCCGAGGACTACCAGAAAGCCGAAGCGCTGCTCCTGAAACTGCGCCCGCACATTGCCTACTTCAACTCGTCGAAATTCATCAGTGACCTGTCCAACGGCAACATTTGTGTGGCGGTGGGCTGGTCCGGGGCGATGCTCGAAGCCAAGACCAACGCCGAGCAGGCGCACAACGGCGTGAAGATCGCCTACAGCCTGCCCAAGGAAGGCGCGCCGGTGTGGTTCGACACGCTGGTGCTGCTCAAGGACGCGCCGAACCGCGCTCAGGGTCTGGCGTTCATCGACTACCTGCTGCGCCCGGAAGTGATCGCGCCGGTCAGTGATCACCTGTCGTACCCCAACGGCAACCGCGCCGCGACGCCATTGGTGGCCGAAGCCACGCGGGATAACCCGGCGGTGTATCCGTCCGCGGCGGCGATGGCCACGTTGTACACCCTGGAACCGCTGCCCAAAGCCACCGAGCGCGTGCGCACGCGGGTGTGGAGCAAGGTCAAGAACGGCCAGTAAACCCATCTGCAAACAACACAAAACCTGTGGGAGCGTGGCTTGCCCGCGATGACGGTGTGTCAGGCGACACATGCATTGGCTGGACGGACGTCTTCGCGGGCAAGCCACGCTCCCACAGGGTTTTGTGTTCAGCCCCGCTCATTCATTTCTGCCTTGTTATAGAGAGACAATCCATGAAGCCCCGTGCCCGTGACCTCAACATCCGTATCGGCCAACTGCAACCCGGCCCACTCAACGCCATCACCGACGTCCCCGGCGTACGCGTCGGCCACAGCAACGTGCGTGGCCGCAGCGCGGTCGGGCGTGACATCTGCACCGGCGTTACCGTGATCGAGCCGCGTCGCGGTTCGACCAACCAGCAGCCGTGCTTCGCCGGGGTACATGTGCTCAATGGCAATGGCGATGCCACCGGCCTTGAGTGGATTCGCGAAGCCGGGCTGCTGACCAGTCCCATCGCCTTCACTAACACCCACAGCCTCGGCGTGGTGCGCGATGCGTTGATTGCGCTGGATCGCCAGCAACAGCCGGACGACGGCCGTCTCTACTGGAACATGCCGGTGGTGCTGGAAACCTTCGATGGTCTGCTCAATGACATCAATGGTTTTCACGTCAAGCCCGAGCATGTTGCCGAGGCGCTGGATTCGGCGCATGACGGCGCCGTCGAAGAAGGCGCCGTCGGCGGCGGCAGCGGCATGATCTGCCATGAATTCAAGGGCGGCATCGGCAGCGCGTCACGGCGTTTGAGCAGCGCTCAGGGCGGCTGGACGGTGGGCGCGATCGTGCAGGCCAACCACGGCATTCGCAGCGAGTTGCGGGTCGACGGTTATCCGGTGGGCCGCTACATGGAGCAGGTGGATTCGCCGTTCCTGCGTGCTTCGCTGCCGTATCCGGGCATGGGTTCGATCGTGGTCTGCCTGGCCACCGACGCACCACTGCTGCCGCATCAATGCACCCGTCTCGCGCAACGCGCCAGCCTCGGTCTGGCGCGCAGCGGTGGTGGCAACGAAGACCACAGCGGCGACATCTTCATCGCCTTCGCCACCGGCAACGATCACGTGCCACCCGCCGCTTACGAGGGCAAAGGCGCGCCGACTTGCGACGGCTTGCGCATGGTCAACAACGACCACATCAGCGAACTGTTCCTCGCGGCTACCGAGGCGGTCGAAGAAGCGATCATCAACGCCCTGCTCGCCAGCGAGAGCACTGAGGGCAACGGACATGCGGTGCCGGGGCTGGATAAGGAAACGCTGCTCGCCGCCCTCGCCAGAGCCGGCTGGCCCGGGTCACGCTGACAACACCTGTAGGAGCTGCGGCACGCTGCGATCTTTTGATTTTCTAAAAACAAGATCAAAAGATCGCAGCCTTCGGCAGCTCCTACAGGAGGTGCGGCTCAGGTGAACATCTGGGCGCCGATATGTCGCGCCGTTTGCAGATGCTCCTGCGGATCACGCACCTCCGACTCCACCATCAGCGTCGAACTGACCACCGTCGCCCCGCTGTAATCGAAAATCCCGTGTTCGATCTGCGCCTTCATCGCCGAGCCATAACCGTGACGTTCGTAGGCGCGTTCATCGGCCCCCGCAAGCCCGACCAGATGCACGCGCAGGCGCTGCAGCTTCTTCACATGCTGGAGGTCGCCAGCGAAATCAAACGCCCAGCCGTTACTGAACACCCGATCGATCCAGCCCTTGAGCAGCGCCGGCATCGACCACCAGTAGACCGGGAACACCAGCACCAGCGCATCGGCACGATCAATCCGCGCCTGTTCAGCCAGCACGTCGGCTGGCGGCTGCGCCTCACGGTGATGCACGGCGAAATCCGCCGCGCCGAAAACCGGCTGGAAACCTTCCGCGTACAAATCGGCAATTTCACTGGTATTGGTCGAATCGGCGCGGGTCAGGCCCTCAGCAATTTGTGTCGCTACGCTGTGGGTCAGCGAACGCGGCTCGTGATGCGCTACAACAATCAATGCATGCATGGGAATTCTCCTGTAAGTTTGCGCAGACCAAGGGCTATATACTCTTGGTAAGTTACGAACAGTAAGTTACGTTTGGTATATAAGCGATGTCAACCACAGAAATCTCCGAAGCCGATTCCCCTGCCCAACCGCGCCGACGCTTGTCGCGGGAAGATCGCAATCGTCAATTGCTCGATGTCGCCTGGCAGATCATCCGCGCCGAGGGCACCGATGCCCTGACCCTGGGCTATCTGGCGGAAAAGGCTGGCGTGACCAAACCGGTGGTCTACGACCACTTCACCACGCGCTCGGGCCTGCTTGCGGCGCTTTACCGGGACTTCGATACGCGCCAGACCGCGGTGATGGACGCTGCCATCGACCAATGTCCGCCGACACTGACCGCCACCGCGACAGTGATCGCCACGGCGTACGTCGATTGCGTGTTATTGCAGGGAAACGAGATCCCGGGGGTGATTGCTGCGCTGGGCAGCACGCCGGAGCTGGAGAGAATCAAACGCGATTACGAGGCGATCTTCCTCGAAAAATGTCGTAGCGTGCTACAACCGCTTGCCGCTGGCGGCGAAATCACTCAGGCCGCTTTGCGCGCCATGCTCGGTGCCGCCGAAGCCCTGTCGAATGCTGCCGCGAGCGCTGAAATCAGTGCCGAGCAAGCGAAGGACGAATTGTTCGTCACCATCGTTGCGATGGTGGAACGGGCCGCCGCCCGTGCGACTAGCGGTACTTGAGTCAAAGCCGGCACGTTCCCATGATGAGGGTACGCAGGCGCTTCACTCCTGAGCGCCTGCGTAGGGAACGGGTGTTCTGAACCCCCAATCAAGCCCGTCTCCTTGTTCATGCGCAACTTGAGCCTCGTGGGCTCTACTTCTCCCCATCAAAGAGCTTCGAGGCTCTTTTTTTGTCTGTTTTTTGCGTCTGACTCAGTGCAGCGTCAGGCGCTGGCGGACAAATTCTTCGACGTGGCGGGTGGTCTGATCCAGATGCCGGTCACGCTGCTTCTCGGCGTCGAGCATGGCGCGCTTGCCGTTTTTCTGTAGCAGGTAGGTGTGGATCTGCTGCACTTCCAGCGAGCGATAGATGGGCGTGGTGTCGATGAAACCGCGCAGGCCATTGCTGCGGTAATGCCGGGTGCTCATCAGCACCTGGGTTTCCCGAGCGCCGATCACTTCGAAACCCTGCGCCTCGAAGTACGGCACCTTGCCGACGCTGCAGGTCAGCTCGGCATGCGGATAACGCGTCACCATCTCGCCAATCATCGCCCGCGCCACGCCCTGGCGCCGATAGCCTTCGCGCACCGCCATGTAGGCGACGCTGCACGCTTCCCAATCGCCCTGCACCGGCAGGTACAAAAGGAAACCGGTGACCCGCTCCGGATCATCCTCGGCCGTCGCCACCAGCAACTCCACCTCGGTGCCCTTGTCACCATTCAACGCTTCCAGATACAGATGCACCTCATAGCCGACCGCGTACTGATAGACGTTGTACAGCAGATTGCTCGGGCCGAGACCGACCGCGCTGATGTCGGTCAGATTGTCGACCACCAGTTGCAGAATCTGGCTGTTGACGCTTTCGGGGCATGGGGATTTGTAGTGGGTGATGCGTGGCATGACAACTGAACTCCGGCGGAAAACCGCGACATCATACCGTGTCCCGACGCCTGCCACCGTCGCAGGAAATACCGAAGCAAGCTGACGGTTGACCTGAAGAAAATTTCATCTGCCAAGGCTCGGATCTTTCGCCGATTTAGCGTCCAATTCTTCAGCTGCGTTCACTTTTTTAACGCAGGCCTTGAGGAGTTCACATGAACGTTTTGCGTTCTCTGTTCAAATGGCGGCAAGCCTTGTTGCTGGTGCCGCTGACCCTGGCAGCGCTGGCCAGCACCCCGGTGTTTGCACAACCCCCGGTTTACATTCAGCAGGCACCGCCGCCGATGCGCATGGAAGTGATGCCCGGCCCGCGCCCCGGTTATGTCTGGGATCAGGGCCATTGGCGCTGGGAAGGACGCGGCTACGTCTGGATGCCCGGTCATTGGCAACCGGTGAGGTACGGCGCGCACTGGCGACCAGGCCATTGGCAGGCGCGCGGGCCTAACTGGTACTGGGTCGAAGGCCACTGGGCCCGTTGAACCCGCTCGGCAACAACAACTCATCTACCGGGAAGACCGCCATGTCGCGAAACCTGAAAACCCTGCTCGTTGCCTCTCTGGTCGCGATCTCCTTGTCCGGCTGCATCGTCGAGCCGGTCAGGCCGCATCGACCGCCACCGCCGGTGGAAGTCGTGCCGGTCATGCCTGCACCCGGTTATCACTGGGTCGCCGGTCACTATCGTTGGGATGGGCGTGAGTGGCGCTGGGCGCCGGGACACTGGCGCGCGTATTGATCGCCAGCGGTGGCGTCACTGCTGTGGCGCCACCACCTTGAACTTGATCGCGATGTCGTTGGACACCACAGTGTCCGCCCACTCCCCCGCCCCGAGTCCGAACTGGTCACGCTTGAGCACCAGTTCACCGTCGAAAATGCCGATCGAACTGTCCGGTTTAAACTCGACCGGCACCTGCACCTCGCGGGTGATGCCCTTGAGGGTGAGCTGGCCGGCGATCAGATAATGATTGCCCGTGACCCGGGTAAAACGGCTGGACTCGAACACAGCCACGGGAAAGCGCTGCGTATCGAACCACGCCGGCTTCACCAGTTCGGTGTTGGCGTCGGTGCTGCCGGCGTCGATGCTGTTGAGGTCGATGTGCAATGTGGTGTGGGCGTCGGCGAGGTTGTCGCTGTCGAACTGCAGTGTCGCGTCGAACTTGCCGAAGGTGCCGTACATCAGCGAGCCCATCTGGTTGTAGGTGAAACTGATCTGGCTGGCGGTGGTGTTGACACGGTTGTACTCAGCGGCCTGCGCTACGCTCGTGGCACACAGGCAGGCAAACAGGGCCACAGCGGTGAATCGGGCACGCATGGGATTCTCCGGACAGGCCAAACCTTCGAGGCCTCGACTGACTTAAGCAAACAACCCGCGGATGCGCCATGTCATTTGTCTGCCGGTGTGGTTCGGGCTCAGACCAGCCGCTCGATCTTCTGATGCTGCCAAACCAGTTTGTAATACAGCGTCTGCAACACCAGCATGCCCAGATACGCCACCGGAAACGCCATCCACACCCCCTGCAAACCGTACTGCCCATCCAGCCAGTAAGCCGCCGGTAACTGCACGCCAACCACACAGATAATCGCAATGGCCACCGGCACCAGCACCGTGCCACTGGCGCGCATGATCCCGCCGATGATCGCCTGAAAACCAAACACCAGCAGGCTCCAGAGCATGATGTGCAGCAAATGTTCGGCCATCACCCGGGTCGAATCCTCGGTCAGGAACAACCCCAGCAGCCAGTGCGACAACAGGTAACCGAGCACGATCAAGCCACCGGTCAGGCACACGTTGATCAGCAGCCCGGTGCGCAGGATCGGCCCCATGCGCTGCAGTTGCCCGGCACCGATGGCCTGCGCGCCGAGGATCGACGCGGTGATCGCAATCGACAGCGCCGGAAACTGCACGTAGTTGACGATCTGCGTGACCGCGCCATACGCCGCCGTCGCCTGGGAACCGTGCTGATTCACCAGCGCCAGGATCACCAGCTCCGACAGCGACAGCACAATCATCTGCACCCCGGTCGGCAGACCGATGCGCAGTACCTTGCCCAGAATCGCTCCGTCCAGCCGCAGTGCCGCGAAGAACTCGCGGTCGGGGGCCAGCGGATGGTTCTTGCGAATCAGCCGCCAGGCCAGCCACGCCATCGCCGACAGGTTACCGGCCAGACCGGCGAAGGCGGCGCTCTGGATTCCCAATTGAGGCAAACCGAACCAGCCACGAATCAACGCCGGGGTCAGCGCCAGCCCGACCGAGGTCGACACGATCAGCGCCAACAGCGGTGACACGGTGTCACTGACCCCGCGCAGCAACTGCGTGAACAGCACAAACACCAGCATCGACGGCAGAATCCACATCATCACGTGCGCATACGCCACCGCATCATCCAGCACATCCGCAGGCGTCCCCAGCCCCTGCAACGCCTGCCGCGCAAACACACTGCCGAGCACCGCCGCGAGCAAGCCGATCAATACCCCCAGCAACAGCGTTGCCCCGGCGATCGCCTTGACCATGTGCGCCTCACGTGCGCCCCACGCCTGACCGATCAACACCCCGGCCCCCGCGCCCAGACCGATCACCAGCGCGATGAAGAAAAAGATGATCGGAAACATCCCCGACACCGCCGCCAACGCCTGAGTGCCGAGCATCTGCCCGATGTAGATGCTGTTGATCGTGCCCGACATCGATTGCAGGAAGTTCGACAGCACCATCGGCGCGAGGAACAGCAGGTAGGTTTGCCAGAGGGGTTTGGTGGTGGCAGGGGTTTGCATTGAGGATCCGTCTCGGGGTGGGAGATGCGATGGATATTACGCTAGATGCGCGGGTTAAAGTCAGTCGACATCACCTCGGCGCAAGGCTTAAATGGCGGCACTCTTATCATTGGATCGCGCCTTGCCATGCCTCTTCTGCGAAATGCTCTGACCTGTTCCGTGCTGGTTGTTTTCAGCCACATCGCTGGTGCCGCCGAAGCCCCCGCTCCCACCGAAGCGTTGCGCCCCTTGCTGGCGACATTGAACGAGCGCCTGAACATCGCTGATCTGGTAGCACTGACCAAATGGGACAGCGGCAAGCCGATTCAGGACAGCCCGCGCGAAGCTCAGGTCATCGCCAATGCCCGCACCTTGGCGACCGAACACCAGCTCGACCCCGAAGACGTTGCGCAGTTGATTGCGGCGCAAATGGAGGCCAACAAATTGGTGCAGTACGGATTGCTCGCACAATGGCAAACGGCCGGTGTGGCGCCGGACACTCCGCGTCCGGATCTGGCCAGGCAAATTCGTCCGCGCCTGGACGAGTTGCAGACCCGCCTGCTGCGCCAGTACGCCGACTTCGCGCCGTTCCGCCGCGCCCCGAATTGCCCGGCCTTGCTGGCCCAGGCTCGCCAGGGTCTGACCCATGACGCACTGCACGATCTGGCCCTGACCCGCGCCACCGGAGAGCTGTGCATTCGCGCGGAACATCTCTAGATCGGGCGGGCTGGCACACATCGCTGGCGTCGATAGTCACCATCACGTCAATGAAGTTCTCATAAAAACTCCGCGGCGTAACATCCGCTCCATACCAACCCAATACACCCCGGAGCACACGATCATGAAACGCCAAACCATCCTCGGCATCGCTTTCTCGGTTCTCGCAGTTAACGCTTTTGCAGCAACGCCCGCTCACACCCTGGTCGCTGAAGGCGGCTCGGACAAGTTGATTGAAAGCCGTTTGGCTGAAGGTGGTTCTGATCGTTTGCTGGAACGTCGCGTGGCCGAAGGTGGCTCGGATCGTCTGCTGGAACGCCGGGTGGCCGAAGGTGGCTCGGATCGTCTGCTGGAACGCCGCGTGGCTGAAGGTGGTGCGGATCGTCTGCTGGAACGCCGTGTGGCTGAAGGTGGTTCGGATCGTCTGCTGGAACGCCGCGTGGCCGAAGGTGGTGCGGATCGTCTGCTGGAACGCCGCGTGGCCGAAGGTGGTGCGGATCGTTTGAACGAGCGCCGCGTCGCCTGAATCGACGCCCCCAGCCCATAAAAAAGCCCGGCCTGATCAGCCGGGCTTTTGCGTTCAACCGCGGTTTACTGCGCAGTTTTCAGCTTGATCACATCACCGGAAATCTTGGTGGTGTAGCCGCTCAGAACCCATGCCCAGAACCAGTTTTCCTGAACTTGGGTATTGATCATGGCATCGCCGCCCTTGGCTTTGATGGCCGCAGTCTGCGCGCGCACGAAGCGGTTGTTCTGTTGGATCGGGATTACGCCGAACAGCATCAGACCGGTGGCGGTAGCTTCACTGTGGCCAATCACGGTGTATTGACTGCTGTCATATTGCTTGGTGTTCATCGGGGTGCCGGTGCAACCTGCCAGAACCACACCGAACAGTGCGGCGGCGACTACTTTGCTCAGATATTTCACTGCAAACTCCATGGGTGTTAGCCCGGGATCCATCTCTCGGGCGGCGCACACTCTACCGGAGGCAGTGGCTTTTTAGTATCAACCCCGACAAGTTTCATGATGTGTGTCTGACGCACACTCCGTGCAGACGCTGGCGCCATCGCCCCTGCACAGGGTGGGTTGCCATCAGGTATTGGTTTTCAATTTCGTCCACAGCCGCGTCGACAACCGCGCAATCGCCGCCGGCAGCTCTTCCACGGTGAACAACCGCTGCATCACGTCTTTGGGCGGGTAGATGGCCGGATCCTGCTTCACGTCCGCGTTGAGGTACTGATCAGCCGCCGCATTGGGATTGGCGTAATGAATGCTGTTGCTGATGTTGGCCACCACTTTGGGGTCAAGCAGGTAGTTCATGTAGGCGTAACCGTTCTTTTCATGCGGCGCGTTTTTGGGCATGACTACCATGTCGAACCACAGCGTCGTGCCTTCTTTCGGGATCGAGTAGGCGATGTTGATGCCATTCCTGGCGTCCTTCGCGCTGGCCGCGGCCTGGACGATGTCGCCGTTGAAGCCGATCACCGCGCAGACGTTGCCGTTGGCCAGGTCGCTGATGTACTTCGAGGCGTGGAAGTACTGAATGTACGGACGAATCTTCAGCAGCGCCTGCTCGGCTTGTTTGTAATCCGCCGGTTCATGACTGTGCGCTGGCAAGTGCAGGTAGTTGAGCGTGATCGGCAGCACCTGGGTCGGGTTGTCGATGAACGCCACGCCGCACTGGCTCAGCTTCTTGATGTTTTCTTCCTTGAAGAAAAAGTCCCATGACTGCGTGACATCGGTGTTGCCGAAAATCGCCTTGATCTTCTCGACGTTGTAACCGATGCCGGCCGTGCCCCACATGTAGGGATAGCCGTACTGATTGCCGGGATCATTGACTTCAAGTTTTTGCAGCAGTGCCGGGTCGAGGTTCTTCCAGTTCGGCAGCTGCGACCGGTCGAGTTTCTGAATTGCCCCGGCCTTGATCAGTCGCGACAGAAAGTGGTTCGACGGGCTGACCACGTCATAACCGGTGTTGCCGGTCATCAACTTCGATTCCAGCACTTCGTTGCTGTCATGAATATCGTAGGTGGTCTTGATCCCGGTGGCTTGGGTGAAATTGGCCAGAGTGTCCGGGGCGATGTAGCTGTTCCAGTTGGAAATGTTGACGGTTTCGTCGGCACAAGCGGCCGTGCTGGCCGCGAGCAGGACTGCCAGGGAAAGTGGGTTGATGCGCATGGTCTGTCACCTGTGTTGAGTGGCTTTTGTTGTTGTGCGGTAGGCGAAACTTCAGATTTCTGTTCTGGCCCTGACTGCCTCCACGCGCATGCGAAGCATGGCACCGATGTCGAAAAAAGGTCGCGGTGGCAACCAACCGGGTTCGGCCCGTTGCATCACCGATTGCAGCAACGGTGAATCGACGCCGGACGCCAGTTCCGCCAGCAAGCGTCCCCACAGCGTGCCGCGCGCCACCCCGGAACCGTTGCAACCGGCGACGGCAAAGACGCCCTCTTCCACCTTCTGAAAAAACGCCTGACCGCTGCGGGTCGCGCTCAAGTGGCCGGTCCAGGTGTACTGGATGTCTCGCGCGCCGAGGAACGGAAAACGTCGTTGCAGACCACGCACATGATGCTCGCGGCGCAGCACCAATTCGCTTTCTGACAAATCGCGCGTGCGGTATTCGGCGGTGTTGCGGATCATCACCCGGCGGTCCGGGGTCAGGCGCACCGTGGCGCCCAGCGGCCGGGTCGACAGCACGCCCCACGGCTCGACGGCGCCGATGGCCTGAAATTCCTCATCGCTGAGCGGCCGGGTGAGACTGGCGCTGAGTTCCATCGGGAAGGTCGCACTGTCATGAATGCCGACCCGGGGAATGAATGCGTTCAGACACACCAGCACCCGTTTGGCCTCGACGCTGCCACTCACCGCGCTGGCTCGCAGCCGGCCGTGGCTCGTGCGCACCAGACTGATGATGTCGGTGTGTTCGTAAACGCTGACATTTTCCGGCAGCGCATTGAACAGGCCCTTCACGTATTTGGCCGGTTGCAACAGCGCATTGCCGTTGCCGCACCAGATCCCCGCCGCGTAATGCCGGGTGCCGAGTTTCTGCGCCAGCGCATCGCCCTGGAGAAATTCTGCGCGGGCACCGAGGGCGCGTAAGGTCGCCAGTTTGGCGTCGACATGGCTGAGCTTGGCGGCGTCGCTGACGGCGAAGAAATAACCATTGTCGCGAAAGTCGCAGTCGATGGCATGTTGCGCGATGGTCTGGCGCACCGCATCGCTGGCGGCACGGGAAATTGCCGTGTCGATTTCGAACCCGGCAAAGCCTGGCGCGCCGATCAATTCACTGTCGGCCGGATGCTCGTGGGCCACGACAAACCCCGAGTTGCGCGCCGAAGCGCCCTGCGCCGCACGCTGGCGGTCAACCACCACGATGCGCGCCTGTGGGTGCATTTGTGCCAGGTTGTGCGCGGCGCTGAGGCCGGTAATGCCCCCGCCGATCACCAGCCAGTCGGCTTGTTGCGCACCGCTCAGGCGACCGCGCTGCGGCGAGCTGCCGGCCTGGGCGATCCAGCCACATACGTTTTCCATTGCTGACCTCATTCGACTGTCGTTGCACGGCTTGCCTTTGACCTTTGCTCATGCGTGAATCGCATGGAGAAAGCGTAAAGTTCGCCGCCAGAGCTAAAATCTATAAGGTCTTGGCTGGCCCAACCAACGTTATAAAATCATCGAGTCATTCTGAAAACGCATGGATAAAATCCGCCACGTACCGTCCCTGCAGGCCATGCAGACGCTGGTTGAAGTCGCCCGTTGCGCCAGCTTCACCCAGGCCGCGCAACAGCTGTGCCTGACCCAAAGCGCGGTGAGCCGGCAGATCCAGCAACTGGAAAACCATTTCAACGTTGCGCTGTTCATCAGAACCAGCCGCAGCCTGCGCCTGACCCCGGAAGGCGAACAGGTACTGGCCAGCGCCGTCAGCATTCTCGAACAATTGAAAACCCTCGAAGAGCGCCTGGTCCCGCAGCAACGCCCGTTCCGCATTCGTATGCATGTGTCACTGGCGGTGCGCTGGCTGCTGCCCAAACTCAACGACTTCTACCTCAGCCACCCCGAGGTCTCGCTGGCGATCGAAACCGTTGCTACCGAGGTGGTTGAACCGGCCAGTGACAGCGACGCCTACATTGTTTATCTGCCGCAGCCAACCAGTGACGCAGACTGCCTGACGCTGTTTGAGGAAACGCTGGTGCCCGTGTGTGCGCCGAGCCTGCCGCAAGCGCCTCGATCAGTCGCGGAGTTGCAGCGCTTTGCGTTGCTGCATCGCTCTGCCGATCGGCAGGCGTGGATCGAATGGCTGGCGGCCAATGGCGGCAAGCCACTGGAGAGTTACCGGCACATTCCGTTCAACCTCGATGAGCTGGCACTGGATGCGGCGGCGCGAGGCTTGGGCGTTGCGGTGACGGACATGACGCTCGCGGCAGAGTCCATCGAGCGCGGGGTGTTGGTGGTGCCGTTCGGACCACCGCTGAAAACCGGCGGGATTTACGCCTTGTGCCTGCAACCGGCAGCGGCTTCGCATGCGGCGTGCGCGGTGGTCATGCAATGGTTTGCCGCGCAGGCCGAGCAAAACATTTAGTTGGAGAATTGCTGCAGATACGCGAGCAAATTATCGATCTTCTCCTCATCACTCAGCCCCCAGAAAATCATCCGCGTGCCCGGCACCACGCCCTTTGGATCTTTCAGATACGCAGTCAGCGTTTCGCGATCCCAAGTCTTGCCGGAATTTTTCATCGCGTCGGAATACACGTAATTGGCCGACGTCCCGGCGGGTCGACCGATGATGCCGTTGAGTTGCGGGCCGAACCCCGGGCGCGCATCCGGGCCGACCTGGTGGCAGCCGCCGCACAGGCGCGGGAAGATCTTTTCGCCGGCTGCCGGATCGCCTGCGGCGCGGGCGGTTGAGCTGAACAGAATGGCGGTTGCGGTGAGGGCAAGAAGCAGTGCAACGGTGTTTTTCATCGGGCGATCCAGAACGGTGTGATGCAGTTGAGGCAAGGCTAACACTTTGTGGCGAGGGAGCTTGCTCCCGCTGGCCTATTCAGCAGGCTCATCGTAGGGGGCGCTTCGCACCCAGCGCGAGCAAGCTCCCTCGCCACAGGCTTTTTCACAGCAGGTGCTTTTTACAGGTAAGCGCCGATGACCTTTCTGACGGTGATCAATGCCTGACGCAGGACATCCATCGGCACCGACCCCAACGCCAGCCGAATCGCATGCGGCACATGCGCCGATACGGCGAACGGCTCGGCGGTGGTCACCGAAATCTGCTGGTGCATCAACTCCACCACAATCTGATCGGCGCGTACGTCTTCCGGCAGTGGCAGCCACAGGAAATAGGAGGATGGATGGCCGATGCAGGTCAGCCCTTGCAGCAACTCGGCGGCCAGGGTTTGCCGGGCCTTGGCGTCGTCGCGTTTTTGTTGTTCGAGCAGGGTGACGGTGCCGTCGTCGAGCCAGCCGCAAGCCATCGCGGTCATCACACCGGGGGTGTTCCAGGTGGTGGCGCGAATGATCCGCTCCAGCGCCGGCACCGTGTGCAGCGGCGCAGCAATGAAACCGACGCGCAGGCCTGTGGCGATATTCTTCGAGAGTCCCGAGACGTACACCGTGCGCTCCGGTGCCAGGTCGACCAGGGTACGCGGTGGGTTTTCCACCAGAAAGGCGTAGGCCGCGTCCTCGATGAGCGTCAGATCATGCCGTCGGGCGAGCGCGACCAATTGCTCGCGCTGCTCGATCGGCGTCACCCAACCCAATGGATTGTGCAGCGTCGGCATGCTGTACACGGCCCGCACCGAGCGGCTTCGACAAAGTTTTTCCAGTGCCGCCAAGTCCGGCCCGTGATCACCGGGCGGGATCGCCACCACTTCCAGATGCAGCGCTTCGGCCAGCACCTTGAAGCCGGAATAGGTCAACGCATCCGCTGCAATCACATCGCCGGGCTTGAGCAACGCCATCAGCGTCACCGCCAACCCTTGCTGGGCACCGTTGACGATCAGCACTTGCCCGGCATCGACCTGCACCCCGCGATCCTGCAAATGCCGCGCAATCGAGGCGCGCTCATGCGGGCGCCCGGCGTGGGGCTGGTAACGCAGCAAGGCTTCCAGATCACCAGACAGGGCCAGTTGGCGTAACGCCGTGCGCAACAGATCGGCCTGACCGGGCAGCGATGGATAGTTGAAATTGAGGTCGATCATGCCGACCGCCACGTCTTTCTGGTCGATGCCCTGCCCCGGCGACAACGAGGTTTCGCGCACAAACGTCCCGCGCCCGGTTTCGCCGCTGACCAGCCCCATCGCCTCAAGCTCGGCGTACACCCGCGACGCAGTAACCAGTGCCAGGCCTTCGTTGGCCGCCAGTTCCCGGTGGGTGGGCAGTCGCGTTCCGGGCGCCAGACGCCCCGCGCGAATGTCAGCGGCATAGGCGTCAACGAGGGTTTTGTAGCGCGAGCGCGGCATGTCGGATGTATCCATGACAATTATTTGATTGTGCTGATTCTCGGCTCCAGGATAGCTCGAAAGCAACCCCACCCTTTGAGCGCGACCTTCTATGGAACGGACTTCGAACCCGGTTAACCCGGCCCTGGAAAAAACCAGCGGCTGGATCAATGGCTTTATCGGCGTGGTGATCTTCAGCGGATCACTACCGGCCACGCGTCTGGCGGTGCTGGAATTCGATCCGGTGTTTCTCACCGTGGCGCGCGCGGCCATTGCCGGGGTGCTGGCGATGGTTCTGCTGTGGCTGTTTCGCGAACGGCGTCCGGCACGCGATCAGTGGTGGTCGTTGTTGGTTGTGGCGTTGGGTGTGGTGCTGGGTTTTCCACTCCTGACAGCATTGGCTCTGCAACACGTGACGTCGGCGCATTCGATTGTGTTTGTAGGATTGCTGCCACTGGCGACGGCGATTTTTGCCGTGCTGCGCGGCGGCGAGCGCCCGCGACCGGTGTTCTGGGGGTTTTCGATTCTGGGCAGCGCGTTGGTCGTCGGCTTTGCTCTGTCCCAGGGGCTGACCGCTTCGCCCACCGGCGACCTGCTGATGCTCGCCGCGATTCTGGCCTGTGGCCTGGGTTACGCCGAAGGCGCGAAACTGTCGCGAGTCCTCGGCGGCTGGCAGGTGATTTGCTGGGCGCTGGTGTTGTCACTGCCAGTGATGGCTTTGCTCAGCCTGTACCTGGCGCCCGCCTCGTTCAGCCACATCAGCCTGTCGGCCTGGATGTGCCTGGCCTATGTGGCGCTGTTCAGCATGCTGATCGGCTTTGTGTTCTGGTACCGCGGTCTGGCTCAGGGCGGGATCGCAGCGGTCGGGCAACTGCAATTGCTGCAGCCGTTTTTCGGTCTGGCACTGGCGGCGACGTTGCTGCATGAACAGGTGAGTGTGGGGATGCTGGCGGTGACGTTGGGGGTGATTCTGTGTGTGGCCGGGGCGAAGAAGTTCGCCGGGTAGCTATGTCTGGAACCTCATCTGTGGGAGCGGGCTTGCTCGCGAAAGCAAAGGATCAGTCAACCTCATCTCTAACTGACATTCCGCCTTCGCGAGCAAGCCCGCTCCCACACTTGATCAGTGGTGTTCGACGCCGGCGCGTTTCAGCAGCTTCTTGCAGCGCTCGGACAGATGAAACACCTGCAATTCCTTCCCGGCCTTGGCGTAACGCTCACGCAAGGTCTTCAACGCGGCAATCGCCGAATAATCGACGAAGCTCAAATGCCGGCAATCCAGGGTCACCCGCTCCGGGTCATTGGCCGGGTCGAACTGGTTGAGGAACGGCGTGGTCGAGGCGAAAAACAGCGTGCCGTGCAGGCGGTAGAGTTTGCTGCCGTCGGCTTCCAGATGCTCATCGGCGTACAACTCACGGGCCTGCTGCCACGCGAAGTTCAGCGCGGCGATGATGATCCCGCAGAGCACGGCAGTGGCCAGATCGGTGAACACGGTGATGGTGGTCACGGCGATGATCACCAGCACATCGTTAAGCGGCACTTTGTTCAATACCCGCAACGACGCCCAGGCGAAGGTTTGCTGCGAGACCACGAACATCACCCCCACCAGCGCCGCCAGCGGAATGCGCTCGATCAGCGGTGACAGAAACAGGATAAACAACAGAATCAACACACCCGCTACCACACCGGACAAACGCCCGCGCCCGCCGGAGCTGAGGTTGATCACGGTCTGGCCGATCATCGCGCAACCACCCATGCCACCGAACGCGCCGGAGACCACGTTCGCCGCACCCAGGGCGACGCATTCGCGATCCGGGTAACCACGGGTTTCGGTGATTTCGTCGGTGAGGTTCAGGGTCAACAGGGTTTCCAACAGCCCCACCAACGCCATCAGAATCGCGTATGGGGCGATGATGCGCAGGGTCTCCAGGTTCCACGGGATGTCCGGCAGCGCGAAGCTCGGCAGACCGCCGGCGATGTGCGCCATGTCGCCGAGGGTGCGGGTCGGCAGGCCGAACAGGTAGACCAGCAGGCCCACACCGAGAATCGCCACCAGTGCCGGCGGCACCGCGCGGGTCAGGCGCGGCAGGATGTAGACGATGGCCATGGTCAGCAGCACCAGCCCGGTCATCAGGTACAGCGGCGTGCCGCTGAGCCAGTGTTCGCCGCTCTTGAAATGCTCCAGTTGCGCCAGCGCGATGATGATCGCCAGGCCGTTGACGAAGCCGAGCATCACCGGGTGCGGCACCATGCGCACCAGTTTGCCCAGGCGCAGCAGCCCGAACGCCATCATGATCAGACCGCCGAGCAACACCGTCGCGAGCAGGTATTGCACGCCGTGCTGCACCACCAGCGCGACGATCACCACCGCCATCGAGCCTGCCGCCCCGGAGACCATCCCCGGCCGCCCGCCAAACAATGCGGTCAGCGTGCAAATAATGAAGGCGCCGTACAGGCCCATCAGCGGATTGAGGTGGGCCACCAGCGCAAACGCAATGCATTCGGGCAACAGGGCAAACGAGGTGGTGAGTCCGGCCAGGACATCGGCGCGCAGACGTTGTGGTTTCATGGCTTACCTGACTAAACGACCTGAGAGCGTGGCCGAGGGTGTTCGCGGAAGTAAAAGAGGGTTGCGGATGTTACGGAATTGTCCGGGATCGGGCCAGTGATCGCTGACACGTGTAGCCGTGCGATTTATCCTGACGCGCTTATGCCTCCGCCGAGTATGACCATGACTGCATTGCTGACCGCCCGCGACGTTTGCCAGCGCTTGCGCGAGGCTGCGCTGGGTGTGCTGATGTTCAACCGATTAGAGGCGTCCGGTGCTGCCGGAGTGGTTGCGGTCGATATCGAAGGCTGGCGCCTATTGCTGGATGTTGAGGGTGGGCGTTTGCATCACTGTGAACATTGCCGTTGCCCGGATGGCCGTGAATGGCATTTCAATAGCCGTTACGGCACCGACCCGGTGAATCTGCTCAGTACCTGGGAACTGGCGCAGATCGAAAATCTGTTGAAGCCTTGAACACCTCACGGACAAAGTCGATTGCTCAATGATGGCACTCTGCCCATAATTCGCACCCCTTATTCCTCACGCAAGGAAACGCCGTGAAAAAGTCTCTGTTGTTGATCCCGATGCTGGCAGTGCTGCTGCAAGGTTGTGGCATGACCATGACCCGCTACGAGCCGAGCTTCGAAAACGTTCAAAAGCTCAAGCAGACTCCGCCCCTGCATGCTGTCAGCAATCCACAGGTGACTGCCGAGTCCGGCGAAGGTTCGCTGACAGTTCGAGCCAATCCGGTGCGCTCGCCGTCCGGCAGCATCCCGGCGCACATCCAGGACGCGATCACTGAAGAACTGCGCAAGGCCGGCCTGCTTGATCCGCAAGCTCAGCGTCAGCTGAAAGTGCTGGTGGTGAAGAACAATCTGTCGGCCGGCATGGGCACGGGCGAAGGCCAACTCGCGGCACGCTTCACCCTGCTCAATGGCCAGAACGTGGTTTACGACGCTACCAAAAATGTCAGCAGCCAGTGGAGCAGCAGCTTCTTCGGTTTCATCGCGATTCCGAATGCGGTCAACGCCTATAACCCGATGCTGCGTGATCTGCTGAAGGAACTGTACAGCGATCCGCAGTTCATCCAGGCCCTGAAGTAAGGGCAAAAAAAGAGCCGCGATTGCGGCTCTTTTTTTGGCATCAGGCCCGCGGAGTGCGGGTCTCGAGCGCCGAGTATTTCAGGGTATTGTTGTCGATCATCTGCTTGAGCAGCGCGTTGACCTGACGGGCGAAAGTGTCGTTGACCGCCGCCTTCGGAGTGTTGCCCATCAGCGGAATGAACCAGATACCGATCCAGGTACCGACCGCATCATGGTTGCTCGCGGTGGTCAGGGCCTGGCCTGTGCCGTCGACGGCTTCGAGGCTCATGGTGTACTGATCGGTGCCGTACGCCGGGATCACCATCAGACTGAAACCACTGATGAAGGCCAGCACCATCGAACCGGCATTCGGCGGATGGTTGTACATTTTCAGACGCAGGCTGTAGTCACCCGGCTGCTTCTGGAACTCGTCCAGGGTGACACGACCGAACAGACCCGAATCGGTCAGAATCTTTTGCAGCTCTGGTTTGAGCTGATCTCGCGCTTGCGGCACTTCTACGGCCGAAGTGCTTTTCGGCTCGCCCTGATAGAAGTCGAAGTCCACATACACGTTCGGTTTATTCGCGTAGCTGGCCATCGATGGCAGCTTGACCGGCGCGACTTCGTCTTTGGTGAAACTGGCACAACCACCGAGCGTGAGCACCAGGCCCAGCGCCACGATTTTCCCGAATTGCATGTTGTCTTCCCTATATGAACCGAGCCAAATGATAGCAATGAGCCTCCATTGCGGAGGCGGGGCGGATTCTAGAGAGAGCGGTCGCGTGAGGAAAGGCTGAATCGGAAAATTTACACAAAAAACCCCGCTCAACCCTGCCGCAAATCGAGCACGTAGGTGTAGTAACCGGTATCGCGCACATACCCTAGCGATTCATACAAACCCTGTGCAGTGAAGTTGTCGGTGGCGGTTTCCAGCACCAGCCCCTTGGCGCCGGTCTGCAGCGCAAAGTCCCGCGCCGTGTTCATCAGCAATCTGCCCACTCCACGGCCACGAGCAGCGGGCGCGGTGAACAAATCGCTAAGCAACCAGGTGCGATGGGCATCTATCGAGGAAAACGTCGGATACAGCTGCACGAAACCCAGCGCTTCGGCGTTTTCATCCTGCGCGAGGAAAATTGCCGACTCGTTGCCGGCCATGCGTTCGGCGATGAAGGCGCGCGATTGCGCCAGGTTCGAGGGTTGCTGATAGAAACCGCGATAAGCGTCGAACAGTTTTGCCACCGCCTCCAAATCAGCCGCCGTAGCGCGCAGTGCCTTGATCGCCATGCTCCGTCCCCCGTTTTTTGATTATCGAACCAGCATAGCGCTCTCGAACGAGTTAGCTGGCCTCACCGCTATATAGTTTTGTATATTGCGAAACCGAATTTGCCAGTATCCGCCCATGCCATTCATTCACACCGTGTTCCCATGAGCGCCATTCGCGTACGCAACGAGCAATTGATCCTCGCCGCCGCCAGCGAAGAGTTTGCCGCCAACGGCTTCGACGCCACCCAGACCCGCGACATCGCCGCCCGTGCCGGCGTGCCCAAGGCCAACCTGTATTACTACTTCCAGACCAAGGAAAACCTCTATTCCAAGGTCCTGTTGGGGTTTGTCGAACCGCTGCTGGAGGCCTCGGCAGCGCTGCGCGAAAGCGACGATCCCATGATCGGCCTGCGCGCCTACGTCGCCGCGCGCATCCGCATCGCTCGCGAACACCCGGCCATCGCCAAGGTCTTCAGCGGCGAACTGCTACTCGGCGGTCGCCAACTGCCAGACGAGTGCCGCGACCTGCTGCACGCCGAAGCCCGGCGCAACGTCGACTGCCTGCGCAGCTGGATCGAACGCGGCCTGCTGGCCCCGGTAGACCCGGAACACCTGATGCTGTTCATCTGGTCGGCGACCCGCACCTACACCAACATTGGCTGGCAAATGGGCTGCATCACCGGGCGCGCCGTGCCGCAGGATGAGGATTATCAGACGGCGGCGGAGACGATTACGCGGATGGTGCTGGAGGGCGTCGTGGCACCGAGGGCTGGGGAGATTCGTGGGGTTTTGTTTGCGACTTGAGGTGTTAGGGCTGCTGCGCAGCCTGGCGCGAGCAAGCTCGCTCACCACAGGGGATTTGTGCTGGACATCGGAATCTGTGAACACCATCAATCAATGTGGGAGCGGGCTTGCTCGCGAAGGCGTCGGATCAGCCCACAAATGCGTCACAGGCCCACCGCTTTCGCGAGCAAGCCCGCTCCCACAGGGGTATTCGCTGGTTTAGAGAATGATCTCGGCTGCAGGTTTGACATCGATGCGGCCGGTGGCACCGGTCAGGTGCGCCAAATCCTTGTTGTGTTCGGCGATGATGTCTTCGGCGCTCATGTTGCCGTTGTCGAGGGTGGAATGAGCGTCCGCGGCAAGCACCACGTCGTAGCCCAGTTCATGCGCCTTGCGCACGGTGGCGTTGACGCAGTAGTCGGTTTGCAGGCCGCAGATGATCAGGCGCTCGAAGTCTTCGCTGGGCAGCAGTTTGCCCAGGTCGGTCTGGTAGAACGAATCCGGGGTGGTTTTGCGTAAGCGTAGATCTTGCGCGGCCGTCAGCAGGCCTTCGGCGAGTTGCCAGCCTGCGGCACCAAGGGCCAGCGGGCTGTCCTTTTCTTCATGCTGAATCAGCACCACCGGCACGCCGGCCTTGCGCGCGCGGGTGCTGAGCTGGTTGATGGTGTCGATCACACGGTGGATGTCGAAGCACTGGTATTGGCCCGAGCAGAGAGCCTGTTGGACGTCGATGATCAGCAATGCAGTAGACATGATGGGTCTTCCTTGATCGATCCTCGAAACAGGGGCGGACCTGAATCCGCCCCCTTTTTACGCCACTCAGTAACCCAGTGACAACCCGGTATTACGCCGTGGATCGTTGGCCCCGTAGAAGCGGTTGTTGCCCACCGGTTTACCGCCCAGCGACGGCGCACCGACCAGGATCGCGGCGATGTGGTTGGCATCCTGCGGGCCGGCAAATTTGTGGCCCCAGCTTTCGAGGATTTTCTTCGTGTCGGGACTGGCGGCGTAGTCTTCGAGGTTGGTCTGCTCGGGCATCCATTGCTGGTGGAAGCGCGGCGCGTCGACAGCTTCCTGCAGGCCCATGCCGTAGTCGATGACATTGAGCATGGTCAGCAAGGTCGCCGTGATAATGCGGCTGCCACCCGGCGTACCGACCACCATCACCACTTTGCCGTCCTTGGTGACGATGGTCGGGCTCATCGACGACAGCGGGGTTTTGCCCGGAGCGATGGCATTGGCCTCGCCCTGCACCAGACCGTACATGTTCGGCACGCCGACCTTGGAGGTGAAGTCGTCCATTTCGTCGTTGAGGATCACCCCGGTCTTGCTCGCCATCACCCCGGCGCCGAACCAGTCGTTGAGGGTGTAAGTCACCGACACCGCGTTGCCCCACTTGTCGACGATCGAATAGTGCGTGGTGTTGTTGCCTTCATGCGGCGCGACGCCGGGTTTCAGTTCGGCGGAGATCCCGGCCTTCTGCGGCTGGATCGCGTTGCGCAGCTTGGTCGCGTAGTTCTTGTCCAGCAGATGCTCGATCGGATTCTTCACAAAATCCGGGTCACCCAGATAGCTGTTGCGATCGACATAGGCGTGACGCATCGCTTCGATCTGGTAGTGCATGCCCTGGGCCGAATGGAAGCCCAGATCCTTCATCGGATAGCCTTCAAGAATGTTCATGATCTCACAGATCACCACGCCGCCGGAGCTTGGTGGTGGCGCCGAGACCACGTGGTAACCACGGTAATCGCACTCAACCGGCGCCAGCTCGCGGGTCTTGTACTTGTCGAGGTCGGCCTGGGTGATGATGCCCTTGTTGGCCTGACTGGACGTGACGATGGCGTCGGCCACCCAGCCTTTATAGAAGCCGTCAGCACCTTTTTCGGAAATGGTGCGCAGGGTTTTCGCCAGATCCTTCTGCACCAGTTTCTGCCCGACCTGCATCGGCTCGCCGTTGTGGAGGAAGATCGAGCCGGAATCACGCATGTCCTTTTTGAACACATCGGTGGCGTAGTCCAGCAGATCAACGTCGCCCTGCTCCAGCTCGAAGCCGTCTTCAGCCAGTTTGATCGCCGGGGCGATCATTTCCTTGCGCGGTTTGGTGCCGTACTTGCTCAGCGCCAACTCCATGCCCGACACGGTGCCCGGCACCGCCACGGCGAGGTGACCACGGGTGCTCAGGTCGGGAACGACGTTGCCGTCCTTGTCCAGATACATGTTGGCAGTCGCCGCCAGTGGGGCTTTTTCGCGGAAGTCGAGGAAGGTCTTGCGCCCGTCCGCCAGTTGAATGGTCATGAAACCGCCACCGCCAAGATTGCCTGCCGCGGGATATACCACCGCCAGCGCATAGCCCACAGCAACCGCCGCATCCACCGCGTTACCGCCGTTTTTCAACACATCGACGCCGACATGGGAGGCTAGGTGCTGGGCGGTGACCACCATGCCGTTCTCGGCGGCAACCGGTGCCACGGAGGCGGCGTGGGCCATGAGGCAGCTCAGTGCCAGTGAAGTCGCAATCAGCGTTTTGGCCAAAGGTTCGTACTTCATGAGTCGATCTCTTTTTTGTTATTGGATGGTGTGCAGAACAGGGGGGAACGCTTTAAAGGCAACAAGCAGTATGGTCGCTATTGCGATTTGCGCCTCCCCGTTCAGGCAGTATGCTGGGCGCCGTTGCCGCGCCGATCCGGAGTTTTGCCCATGCCCTACACGTTCATCACCCTGCCCTCACCGGTCGGCGAATTGAAGCTGGTTGCGAACGGCTCGCGACTGGCGGCCATCCTCTGGGAAAACGACAAACCGGGCCGGGTGCGCCTCGGTCCGATGAGCGAAGCGCCGGACAATCCGCTGCTGCAGCGAACCGCACAGCAGCTTGAAGAATATTTTGCCGGCAAGCGTGATCGCTTCGACCTGGAACTGGATTTTGTCGGCACCGATTTTCAGAAAAAGGTCTGGGCGGCGCTGCTGACGATTCCATTTGGCGAAACCCGCACCTACAGCCAGATCGCCGAGCAGATCGGTAACCCAAGCGCCGTGCGCGCGGTGGGAGCGGCGAATGGGCGCAATCCGATTTCGATCGTGGCGCCGTGTCATCGGGTGATTGGCGCGTCGGGGAAGTTGACCGGGTTTGCGGGTGGGCTTGAAGCCAAGGAAAGATTGCTGACGCTGGAGGGAGGTGCCTGGTCTGATGTCGGTAGAACAGGCGACCTGTTTTAACCTGTAAATGCCATTGCGTGGCGAGGGAGCTTGCTCCCGCTCCGGTGCGCAGCACTGGCAAAAACCTGGGACCGCTGCGCAGCCCTGCGGGAGCAAGCTCCCTCGCCACAATGGATTGGCGCTGAATCAGGTGTTGAACAGATTATTCATCGCCGCATACTGCAACAGCATGATGGTCTTGGCGTCGCAGATTTCGCCGCGCTGGAACGCCGCCAGTGCTTCGTCGAAACCCCACTCCAGCACTTCCAGTTCTTCGGTTTCCTCTTCCAGTCCGCCACCCTCGCTGACCTTCGACTTCGCGTCGTACTCGGCAATAAAGAAGTGCAGCTTTTCGGTCACCGAGCCAGGGCTCATGTAAGCCTCGAATACCTTCTTCACGTCATGCACGCGGTAGCCGGTTTCCTCTTCGGCCTCATCGCGAATTCGCTGTTCCGGCGCAGCACCTTCCAGCAGCCCCGCTGCCACTTCGATCAACAAACCGTCGTGGCCGTTGACGAACACCGGCAAGCGGAATTGGCGGGTCAGCACCACGGTACGCTGTGCGCGGTTGAACAACAGGATCGCGGCACCATTGCCACGGTCGTAAACCTCGCGCGTCTGCCGCTGCCAGTCGCCGTTATTGCGCAGATAGTCAAAGGTGATTTTCTGCAACAGGTACCAGTCGTGGGACAACACCTCGGTGTCGACAATGTTGACCCGCTCGGCTGTCTTGATCATGACGCCAGATCCTTGTGCCATCGGAAAACGTCCATAGTCGATTAATCGCGCCCACAAAAAAAGCCCGGCAGCGCTACCGGGCTTCTTTATTTACGATTAACGGGCGAGGCGCGATAACGCTTCATCCGTTTCCTGCACTGCTGTGCGGACGCCGTGAATCAGCGGCCCATAACGCCGGCTGAACTCCCAGTTGTACGGCACGCGATCCTTGCTGACACCGTTATCCCAGTTCACCGACCAGGTCATCAGCCCTTTGATCGGCAGTCCTTTGATCGCCAGACGCTTGAGCGCATTGCCCACTGCGGTGCTGTCGATCACATAACCGGTGGCGGCCGCATCGACGTTGGCCGGCAGGCCGATGACGAATTTGTCCGCCGGGATTTTGGTGAAACCGCGGGTTCCGGTCACCAGACTTTCGGTCAGGTAATAGAGGAAGTCCTCTTTCAGCGCATCGTTGTTCTGCGCGATCCACGCGCCATTGCCGTTATTGGCTTCCGGCACCCAGACTCCGTCGCCGCCCTGGTTGTAGAACTGCGGGGCGATGAAGTCGTAATAGCCTTCGAGTGCCTGCAGGTAACCAACGTATTTGCCGTTGGTGGTCAGGTACGGAAACTCCGGGGCCATGCTGATGATGAAGTGCTTGCCCTGGCCTGCGTAGTGATCCTTGACCAGTTTCAGCGCGGCTGGCAGCACGGTCTTGTTGGCAGCGAAATCAATCGCGCTCTGTTCAAGATCGATGTCCAGCCCATCGAAGCCGTAGGTTTCCACCAGACGGATGATTTCATTGGCCAGCGGTTGTTCCTGCCCGCTGCGCAACTCGATGTGTGCATCGGCGCCCCCCAGGGACAGCAGCACCGCCCGCCCCTGGCTGTTGAGTACGCCGACCTGACGCCGGAACTCGGCATCGGACACGTTGTACGGCTTGAAGGTCGGAATCCCGCTGCCCTTCATGAACGCCACCGCGACCACGTTGTACTCCTTGGGCACGGCTTCCAGAGCGATCTCGGCGAATCGGCCCTGGCGATAGCCGTCACTCGGACCCGCTGGCCAGTTGTGCCAGAAGCCCATGAGTATTTTTTTGCCGGCGATGCTCGGCATCAGCGAGGCCGCGTCGGCCGCCTGGTTTTGCACTAGCGTGAAGTCGATATTTGACATGTTCTAATCCTTCAGAACCTGTGGGTTGAGCGTAACGCCGTTATTTGAAGTCGACGTCGAACGCCTGATAGAACGCGTTGCCGGTGTTGGCGACGATCCACATCAACACGATGACGTGACGACCCTTTTTATTGGCCGGCAATTTCACCGAATGATTGACCTTGGCCTTCAATTCCCCCGGATAGCTGTAATACGGCACTTGAGTGTAGAAGTCTTCGGCGAAAGGCTGCGCCTCGAGCTGTGCACGGGAAATCCGCTGTTTCGGATCCCAGCCATCCTTGGTGATCATCCAGCGATAGCCACGGGTGGTGTGCGGCGCGGTGTATTCCCACTTCACTTCCAGTGTCTGGCCCGGGGTAACGCTGAGCAGCGGCCAGTTGAACGGACGATTGAGCTTCTTGCTCATTTCCTCGTCGGTGAAGTTTACGCAGTCACGGGCATCGGTCTTGCCGCCGCTGAGAATGTAACCATCGGCGGGCGGTGTGACGCTGTCACTGTCGCTGCCATAGGGAGCAGGAAAAGGCCCTGCCACGAGCGCCGGGAAGTTCTTGCCGCCTTCCATTTCGTTGACCTGCCAGGCACCGAGCAATCCTTGCTCGATGGCTACCGCACCGCGGCTGGCTGGAGAGGTGACGCGACCGTGTCGCAGTTGGGTTTGAGCTTGTGGTTGATTCATGTTTTTCACTCCGTTGATTTAAGAACTCTCCTGTCCGAGGAGAGGCCTTCAAGCTAACGGAGGTGGTTTTTTTGTCCATCGGCGGTTTTGTCGCAGGCAATCGACCGCCCGCATTGAAAACACCGAAAATACTGGATGGATATCCAGTCAATTGCGACAACACCCACCTGACGCATGGCTAAAGGCCTACACGCCGACGCAGCAAAAACCTGCATTCACCACTCACTCCAGTTGTGCCTGGTATTCCTTTTCGTACTGCCCGGCGAGCTGTTCTTTTTGCTTGTCGTCAAGCAACTTGCCAGCCATCTGGAAGAACTTCTGTTCCTCTTCCTTGAGATGGTGATGAACCTTGTCCGAGAGCTTTTTGGCGGTCGCCAGCCACGCCGGACTGGACATCTCGGTCTCGTCTAGCTCTTCCATCATCTCGTCCATTTCGTGGTGCTCGGAGATGGCATGGCGACTGAGGTCGACACCGTTGTCGAATTCCATCAGCGGGATGTAGAAGTGGCGTTCTTCGGCGGTTTCATGGGCCTGCAGTTCAGCCTTGAGCTGCTTGTAGGCCTCAACCCGCTCCGGAGTATCACCGCTGGTTTCGACCAGGGCTTTGGCGTAGCTGCGCTGGCGGTCATGGCTTTCGCGAAGGGCTTCGAAAATATTCATGGGGTGATCCTCATCAGTCGCGTTCGGAAATGACGCTGTAAAACCTAGACCCCGACGTCTCAGCGACGGTTCCAAAGGCTTGAGGAAGGACTTGGAGGACGCCCCCCCGGCAGGATAGGCTGCGGATTCACCTCACAAGGAAGTTGCGCATGACGTTACGAATCGAGCTGTCGCAGAACCCCACGGAAGAACAACGCAAGGCCATTCTCGAGCCTTTGATTGCGTATAACGACGCCCAGACCGGTGGTTCCGTGTCAGAACCCTTCGCCCTGCTGGTGCGCGATGAACACGACGCGATTCTCGGCGGTTTGTATGGCCGGGTGATTTTTACCTGGATGTACATTGAGTTGCTGTGCGTCCCGGAACAAGGCCGCGGACAACGCATCGGCTCGGAACTGATGGCCATGGCGGAAAATCTGGCCCGAGAGAAGAACTGCCTGGGCATCTGGCTGGACACCTTCGATTTTCAGGCGCCGGAGTTTTACAAGAAGCTGGGATTCAGCCAGTTTGGCGAGATCGTCGACTACCCGCCGGGGCATAGTCGGCATTATTTCCAGAAGCGCTTGAAGGGTTGAACCTCAAGGGCCCTTCGCGAGCAGGCTCGCTCCCACAATGGAATGCATTTCAAAAGTGGGAGCGAGCCTGCTCGCGATGGCGGCAGCCGCCTCAACGCAAGATCAAAGACAGGTCGCCAACCCCGCCAACCGGCGCTTGGCGACAAAATCATCCTTCTGCACGTAATAATTGAGCACGGTCCCCGACGCATCGCTGGTCACGTCGACAAACGACTCCGCCGAACGCGTATACACCGTCGAACCACCCTTCTTGCCCGGTTGCAGATACGCTCCGGCGTCCACGCCAAACACCGCCTCGTCCTGCCAGGCGAATTGCACGCACTGGGCCACGACTTGCTCGGGCTTGTCCGAGGTCAGAACCTTGTAAGGGGCTTTGGTACGAGAATCATCCATCACCGAACCCGCGCAGCCAGCCAGCACGGTCGCGGCCAGCGCTACCATCAGAATTCGCATTGCATTCGCTCATTCAGAAAAAAGCGGACTGTATCACCGCAACAGGCAAAATCGTTCTGCTTTACTGCATTTATAGCGCGACACGCATCGGCCGCTCCGGCACCCTAGGGTCATCAGCCTCACAAGGAACACACATGGCGCCCACCGACCAGCGACATGAACAAGCCCTGAAACTGTTTCTAGACGCGCGCCCCGACCTGCGCGAAACCCTCGATCATCTCAATCCGCTGCTGGCCCAGGCCAAGGGCGAAACCCCGGCGCAGTATCGTGAAGAACGCCTGCACGAAGCCTTCGAGGCCGAGGCGGAGGATCAAGGCCTGTTCGCCTGGGAACTGACCTTGCTCCTGACGGCGGCAACGCCCGAGGACTATCAGGCCCAGCGCATGGAGGTGCACCGCGAGGTGGCGGAAATGGCAAACATGAGCTGGCCGGATTATTGCGACCTGTATGGGTTAGAACCTTAACCGCCGCTCAAGGATATCGCCGCCGATGCTGCCTTCGACCTCGACTCACCGCGCCACGTCCGGACATCTGCACCGGCAGAAGTGGCGTGGCCGTATCGGTCTGGCACTGGTGGCCAGTCTGTCGGTGCTGGCGGGCATGACCGACGCGATCGGCTTCATGGCCAGCGGCGATTTTGTTTCGTTCATGAGCGGCAACACCACGCGCCTGGCGGTGGCGATCAGTGACGGCGATCTCGGACTGACGTTGCGTCTGATCATCCTCGTCGTCACCTTCGTGATCGGTAATGCCTTGGGGATCGTGATCGGGCGCCTCGGTGGTCGGCGCACATTGCCCTTGTTGCTGTGCATCGCCACCTTGCTCTGCCTGGCGGCTGCCTGGCCGTATGACACGCAACTGCCGGCGCTGCTGGCGGCGATCATCGCGATGGGCATGCTCAACGCGGCGGTCGAGGAAGTGAACGGTCTGCCGGTGGGTCTGACCTACGTGACCGGAGCGTTGTCACGGTTCGGCCGTGGACTGGGGCGCTGGATGCTCGGCGAACGCCGTAACGGCTGGCGGGTACAACTGGTGCCATGGAGCGGGATGTTCATCGGCGCGATTCTCGGCGCGGTGCTGGAACATCATTTCGGGCTTCGGGCATTGTTCGCCAGTGGCTTGCTGGCTGCTGTGCTGGGCGTGCTGTCCCTGAGCATTCCGCGGCGTTGGCAACTGGGCTATATGCCCCGCTGAAATACGATCCTGTAGGAGCGGGCTTGCTCGCGAAAGCGGTGCATCAGTCAAAGATGTTTTGAATGACCCAACGCCTTCGCGAGCAAGCCCGCTCCCACATAGGGCATGCGCCTGACTTCGGTTTCGCGGATGCCGTCATAAAGCTTTATCATGGCCGCAGTTTTGCTGATCGAGTCCGTCATGAAGTTCGCCATTGCGCTGTTTTCCGCCGCCCATGCGCCCTCCTCGCGCCGTGCCCTGCTGTTTGCGCAGGCTGCGCTGACCGGCGGGCATGAGATTGTCCGGCTGTTTTTCTATCAGGACGGCGTCTACAACGCCTCGGACGCGGTGGTCACCCCGCAGGACGAACTGGACCTGCCCAAACAGTGGCGCGCGTTCATCAGCGAGCAGCAACTGGACGGCGTGGTGTGCATCGCCGCCGCCCTGCGCCGTGGCGTGCTGAATGACGAAGAAGCCAAACGCTACCAGCGTGATGCGGTCGCGGTCAGCGCGCCATGGGAGTTGTCCGGCCTCGGCCAGTTGCACGATGCGGTGCAGGACGCCGATCGACTGATCTGTTTCGGAGGCGCGTGAGATGGCCAAATCGCTGTTGATCATCAGCCGCCAGTCGCCGTGGTCCGGCCCCGGCGCCCGCGAAGCGCTGGACATCGTGCTGGCCGGCGGCGCGTTCGATCTGCCGATCGGCCTGCTGTTTCTCGACGACGGCGTGCTGCAACTGGCCGCTGGACAGAACGCCAAGGCCCTGCAACAGAAAGACCTCAGCGCCAACCTGCAGGCGCTGCCGATGTTCGGCGTTGAAGAACTGTTCTACTGCGCTGACAGCGCCAGCCATCGTGGCCTGAGCAGTCTGTCGCTGGACGAAGCGCAGCCGCTCGGTGCCAGCGAAATCACCGCCCTCATTGACCGCTACGACCAGGTGATCACCCTCTGATGTCGACTTTGCATGTGTTGTCTCATTCCCCGTTCGGCGACGATCGCCTGAGCAGTTGCCTGCGCGTGATCGGCGCTGCCGACGCCTTGCTGTTATCCGGCGATGCCGTTTACGCCCTGCAACCGGGCACCGCGCCGTTCAACACGCTGAACGAGCGCCGGGTCAAGCTGTTCGCCCTTGCCGAAGACCTGCAGGCGCGTGCCATCGTTGTTCCCGACTGGGCCGAAGCCATCGATTACCCGGCCTTCGTCGAACTGTCGATCCACCACGACAAGGTCAACAGCTGGCTATGAACTCCATGACTGTCGGCGCCCGCGCCATCGAACTGGACAAGGACGGCTTTCTGGTCGACCTCGACGACTGGTCCCATGACGTCGCCAGCGCCCTCGCCGCCGCTGAAGACATCGAACTGACTGCGGAACACTGGGAAGTCCTCGAACTGCTGCGCAGTTTCTACGCAGAATTCCAGCTGTCGCCGGCCACCCGCCCGTTGATCAAGTACACCGCACTCAAACTCGGCCCGGACAAAGGCAACAGCCTGCACCTGAACCGATTGTTCAAAGGCACCCCTGCCAAACTCGCCGCGAAACTGGCGGGCCTGCCCAAACCGACGAATTGCTTATGACCGACTTTCCAGCGCTGACCCTCGAAACGCCCGCCGAACACCCGTTCGCGCAATTCGTGCGGATCCTCGGCAAGGGCAAGCGCGGTGCCCGCGACCTGACCCGCGAGGAAGCGCGGGAAGCCATGGGCATGGTGCTCGACGATAAAGTCGAAGACACCCAGCTCGGGGCCTTTCTGATGCTGCTGCGGCACAAGGAAGAAAGCGCCGAGGAAATGGCCGGCTTCACCGAAGCCCTCCGCGAGCGCTTGCAGGCGCCGGCGCTCAACGTCGATCTGGACTGGCCGACCTACGCCGGCAAGAAACGCCATCTGCCGTGGTATCTGCTGTCGGCCAAGTGCCTGGCGCAAAATGGCGTGCGGATTTTCATGCACGGCGGCGGCGCGCATACCGCCGGGCGTCTGTACACCGAACAACTGCTTGGCGAGTTGAACATTCCGCTGTGCCGCACCTGGCAGCAGGTCGGCAGCGCGTTGGACAAAGGTGGTCTGGCGTTCATGCCGCTGATGGACTGGGCGCCGCAGTTGCAGAAGATGATCGACCTGCGCAACACCATGGGCCTGCGTTCGCCGATCCATTCGCTGGCACGGATTCTCAATCCGCTGCACGCGCGTTGTGGCCTGCAAAGCATTTTCCACCCGGGCTATCAAGCGGTGCATCGCGAGGCCAGCGGTCTGCTCGGCGACACGGCGATCGTGATCAAGGGCGATGGCGGTGAAATCGAGATCAACCCGGATGCCGACAGCCACCTCTATGGCACCACAGGCGGCGAGAGCTGGGACGAGGAATGGCCGCAACTGTCGAGCCAGCGCCACGTCAAACCGGCCTCGCTGGATGTCGAGCATTTGAAAGCGGTTTGGCGCGGCGAGGTGGTCGACAGCTATCCGCAGATGGCGCTGATCTCGACCATGGCCTTGGCCCTGCGCGGTCTCGGTCAAAGTCGCGAGCAAGCGTTCGAAACCGCCGAGCAATACTGGGCTGCGCGTAACAAATCGATTTAACCGATCATCGACGCCCGATCTTTGCGCTTTTTGTTCGAACTCATCGGAATAGACTCGGCTCCAACGCTTATTGGATTCAGGAGTCTTGATTATGGGTTTACTCGTCGACGGCCACTGGCAGGACAAGTGGTACGAAAGCAGCAAGGACGGCGCGTTCCAGCGCGAACAGGCGCAGCGCCGTCACTGGGTCACCACTGACGGCCAGCCAGGGCCGAGCGGTGAAGGCGGTTTCGCCGCCGAAGCCGGGCGCTATCACCTTTACGTTTCCCTCGCCTGCCCCTGGGCACACCGCACGCTGATCCTGCGCAAGCTCAAAGGCCTGGAAAATCTGATCGACGTCTCCGTGGTCAGTTGGCTGATGCTGGAAAACGGCTGGACCTTCGACAAGGCCCACGGCTCGACTGGCGACAAGCTCGATCACTTCGATTTCATGCACCAGCGCTACACCGCCGACACGCCCGACTACACCGGCCGCGTCACCGTGCCGGTGCTGTGGGACAAAAAACTCAAGCGCATCGTCAGCAATGAATCGGCGGAAATCATCCGCATGTTCAACAGCGCCTTCGATGACCTGACCGGTAACGAGCTGGACTTCTACCCGGCGCCGTTACGCGGCGAGATCGATGCACTGAATGAACGGATTTATCCCGCAGTCAACAACGGCGTGTATCGCGCTGGGTTCGCCACCTCGCAACAGGCTTATGAAGAGGCGTTCGATGAGGTGTTTGCCGAGCTGGATCACTTGGAACGGGTGCTGGGCGCCAATCGCTATCTGACGGGTGAATACCTGACCGAGGCCGATGTGCGACTGTTCACCACGATGATTCGCTTCGATGCGGTGTACCACGGACACTTCAAGTGCAATCTGCGGCGGATTGCTGATTATCCGAACCTGTCGAACTGGCTGCGTGAGCTGTATCAGTGGCCGGGGATTGGCGAGACGGTGGATTTTCAGCACATCAAAAATCACTACTACGGTAGCCACAAGACCATTAATCCGACGGGGATTGTGCCCAAGGGGCCGAAGCAGGATTTCACCATCGCTCATGATCGGGAGCGGCTGAGCGGGAAAGGAGTTTGGCGGCGGGGTTAATTGATTCGGTGTTTTTGAGGGCCTCTTCGCGAGCAAGCCCGCTCCCACAGGTGATTTGTGCATGACACAGATCCAATGTGGGAGCGGGCTTGCTCGCGAATGAGGGCAACTCGGTTTTCAGACTTGCGCCTGAGCCCCTTCAAACCACGCCAGTTTCTCGCGCAACTGCACCACTTCACCGACGATAACCAGGGTCGGCGCATGCACTTCATGCTCCGCCACCAGGCGTGGCAGATCGGCCAGCGTGCCAGTAAAGACCCGCTGATTGACCGTAGTGCCCTGCTGGATCAACGCCGCCGGAGTGTCCGCCGAACGACCATGCTTGATCAGTTGCTCGCAGATCACCGGCAAGCCCACCAGGCCCATATAGAACACCAGCGTCTGCGCCGGGGCGACGAGGTCGGCCCAAGGCAGATCGGTGGAACCGTCCTTCAGGTGCCCGGTGACAAAGCGTACCGACTGCGCGTAATCGCGATGGGTCAGCGGAATCCCGGCATACGCCGCGCAACCGCTGGCCGCCGTGATCCCCGGCACCACCTGGAACGGAATGCCGTGGGCCGCCAGCTCTTCGATCTCTTCACCGCCGCGACCGAAGATGAACGGATCACCGCCCTTCAAGCGCACCACGCGTTTGCCAGCCTTGGCCAGATCGACCAATTGCTGGTTGATCTGATCCTGCGGCACCGCGTGATCAGAGCGACGCTTGCCGACATAGACGCGCTCGGCATCGCGACGGCACAGCTCAAGAATCGCCGGAGCGACCAAACGGTCGTACAGCACCACGTCGGCTTGCTGCATCAGGCGCAAGGCGCGGAAGGTCAGCAGATCCGGATCACCAGGCCCCGCCCCTACCAGATACACCTCACCGGTGGTGACGGTCGCTTCGCCATCGATCTTGGCCTGCAACAGACGTTCGGCCTCGCTGCCCTGCCCGGCCAGTTGCCGATCGGCAATCGGGCCTTGAAACACGTCTTCCCAGAAACCACGACGTTGCTGCACATCCGGAAACAGGTTTTTCACCTGATTACGGAAACGTGCGGCCAGTCCGGCCAATTGGCCATAGGTTGAGGGAATCCAGGTTTCGATCTTGGCGCGAATCAGCCGCGCCAGCACCGGCGCATCGCCGCCGCTGGACACCGCAATAATCAGCGGCGAGCGATCGACGATCGCCGGGAAAATCACGCTGCACAGCTGCGGCGCGTCGACCACATTGACCGGCACGCAACGCCGATGGGCATCGCTGGAGACCTGGGCGTTGAGCGTTTCGTCGTCGGTGGCGGCGATGATCAGCCCGCAACCGTCCAGATCCGCTTCCACGTAACCACGCAGCAGACATTCGCCACCGCTGGCGCTGACCAGTTCGCGCAGTTGCGCTTCGATTTCAGGTGCGACCACCCGCAGCAGCGCACCGGCATCGGCCAGCAGGCGGGATTTGCGCAAGGCAATTTCCCCCCCACCGACCACCAACACACGACTGCCGCGCAGGTTGTGAAACAGCGGCAGATATTTCATTTAGCCGATGACCTCAAGGCCACCCATGTACGGCTTCAGTACGTCCGGCACACGAATCGAACCGTCGGCCTGCTGGTAGTTTTCCAGCACGGCAACCAGGGTACGACCGACCGCCAGACCCGAACCGTTGAGAGTGTGTACCAGCTCAGGCTTGCCGGTTTCCGGGTTGCGGAAACGCGCCTGCATGCGGCGGGCCTGGAAGTCGCCGCAGTTGGAACACGACGAGATTTCGCGGTACTTGTCCTGGCTCGGAATCCACACTTCGAGGTCGTAGGTCTTGACGGCGCTGAAGCCCATGTCGCCGGTGCACAGCGCCAGGGTGCGGTAAGGCAGACCCAGCAGTTGCAGGACTTTCTCGGCGTTGGCGGTCAGGCCTTCCAGCGCTTCCATCGACGTCGACGGCTCGACGATCTGCACCATTTCAACTTTGTCGAACTGGTGCTGACGGATCATGCCGCGAGTATCACGACCCGACGCACCGGCTTCGCTGCGGAAGCACGGGGTGTGGGCGACGAACTTGATCGGCAACAGTTTCGAGTCGACGATTTCGCCGGCCACGATGTTGGTCAACGACACTTCGGCGGTCGGGATCAGGTACAGATCAGCTTCGCCTTCACGAGCGATCTTGAACAGGTCTTCCTCGAACTTCGGCAGTTGACCGGTGCCTTGCAGCGCCGGGGCCTGAACCAGATAAGGCGTGTAGGCCTCTTCGTAGCCATGCTCGTTGACGTGCAGGTTGATCATGAACTGCGCCAGGGCGCGGTGCAGACGGGCGATCGGGCCGCGCAGCAGGGCGAAACGCGCGCCGGACAGCTTGGCGGCGGTTTCAAAGTCCAGCCAGCCGAACTTCTCACCGAGGGCGACGTGGTCTTTGACTTCGAAATCGAACTGCGTCGGCGTGCCCCAGCGGCGCACTTCGACGTTGTCGTCTTCGTCTTTGCCGACCGGTACCGATTCGTGCGGCAGGTTGGGGATACCCAGCAGGATCGAGTCCAGCTCGGTCTGGATCGCGTCCAGCTCGACTTTACCGGCACTCAGCTCGCCCGCCATACGCTCGACGTCCGCCATCAGCGGCGCGATGTCTTCGCCGCGCTGCTTGGCCTGACCGATGGATTTGGAACGCGCGTTACGCTCAGCCTGCAGTGCTTCGGTGCGGGTCTGGACGGTCTTGCGCTGTTCTTCCAGCGCTTCGATGCGCGCGGTATCCAGGGCAAAGCCACGGGAAGCCAGGCGGTCCGCTACGTCCTGAAGGTTGCTACGTAACAGTTTGGAATCGAGCATGTCGGTTTCTCGTTATCAAAGTTTGGTCAGGGACAGGCCGGCCCACGTCGCGAGCAGCCCGCCGAATACGCTGATTGCCGCATAGCCCAGGGCCAGCGGCACTTGCCCGCTTTCCAGCAGACGCACCGTATCCAGTGAAAAGGATGAAAAAGTCGTCAGCCCCCCGAGGAAGCCGACGATCAACCCGGCACGCACCTCGATCGGCACCTCCGGGCGTATCAGAAACAGGCCGTACAACACGCCAATCAGCAGACAGCCCACGATATTAACGGCCAGCGTCGCGGTATAGAAGTGCCGCGGCCAATTGGCGTTGACCCAATTGCCGGTGGCGAAGCGCAACAGGGTGCCGGCAATTCCGCCGACGGAGACCGCAACGATCAATGGAAGCACTATTTTCTCCGCTGTCTTGGGCTTAAACGGTCGAGTTGAGCGAGGTGGTTGAGCTTCTCGCCGATCTTCAATTCCAGGCCACGGGGCACCGGTTGGTAGAACGGAATCGGTTCGAGTTCTTCCGGGAAATAGTCTTCGCCGGCGGCATAGGCGTCCGGCTCGTCGTGGGCGTAGCGGTATTCGTCGCCATAGCCCAACTGCTTCATCAGCTTGGTTGGGGCATTGCGCAAGTGCAGCGGCACTTCCAGCGAACCGTACTCGGCAGCGGCGCGCAGTGCGGTCTTGAAGCCCATGTACACCGCATTGCTTTTCGGCGCGCAGGCCAGATAGGTGATGGCCTGGGCCACCGCCAACTCGCCTTCCGGACTGCCGAGGCGCTCCTGCACCTCCCATGCCGCCAGGCACAGGCTCAGGGCACGCGGGTCGGCGTTGCCGATGTCTTCGCTGGCCATGCGCACCACACGCCGCGCCAGATACAGCGGATCACAGCCGCCGTCGATCATTCGCGCGAACCAGTACAGCGCGCCATCGGGGTTGGAACCGCGTACCGATTTGTGCAGCGCCGAGATCTGGTCGTAGAACGCTTCGCCGCCCTTGTCGAAGCGTCGCCGGGTGTCGCCGAGCAGGCTTTGCAGCAACTCGGTGCCCATCTCGCTGTTGTCTTCGGCCAGATCCGAGGCGTTCTCCAGCAGATTGAGCAGGCGCCGGCCATCGCCATCGGCGGCCGACAGCAGCATCTGGAAGCCTTCATCGCTGAGGGTCAGGTTGCGTTTGCCCAGCCCGCGCTCTTCGGTGAGCGCGCGATGTACCAGTTTGCGCAGCGCGGTCTCGTCGAGGCTTTTCAGCACATAGACACGGGCCCGCGACAACAGCGCGTTGTTCAATTCAAACGAAGGGTTTTCGGTGGTGGCGCCGATGAAAATCAGCGTGCCGTCCTCGACATACGGCAGGAACGCATCCTGCTGCGACTTGTTGAAACGGTGCACTTCATCGACGAACAGAATCGTGCGCTTACCGTACTGGCCGGCCTGCTGCTTGGCGATTTCCACCGCCTGACGGATCTCCTTGACCCCGGCGAGCACCGCCGAGACCGTTTCGAAGTGCGCATCCGAGACTTCCGCGAGCAAGCGCGCGAGGGTGGTCTTGCCCACACCCGGCGGCCCCCAGAAGATCATCGAATGCAGGGCACCCTGCTCCAGCGCCTCACGCAGAGGCTTGCCGCGAGCGAGCACGTGTTCCTGACCGACGTACTCATCCAGATTGGTCGCGCGCAAACGCGCGGCCAGTGGCTGGGCAATCGGTGCACTGCGAAACAGATCCATCACGTAGCGTTGAAACCTCTGATTATCTGAAACCTGGGGTAAACCCTGTGGCGAGGGAGCTTGCTCCCGCTGGACTGCGCAGCAGTCCCCGCTTTTGATTCAAGAGCGGGGCCGCTTCGCGCCCCAGCGGGAGCAAGCTCCCTCGCCACAAAAGCTCCAAGCCACAACAGCCCAACCCGGGATCCGGGGCTTATTCCTGGATAACGTCAGCACCCTTCGGGATGTCGAACTTGAACTTCGACGCCGATACAGGTTCGTTGGCCTTGACCCCGGTGAACAGGATGTTGGTGCGCTGGCCGACGCTGTCGACCAGTTGCATGTCATTGATCAGACCATTACGGAACGACAGGCGCAGGCTGTCGAACAGGGTGTCCTTGGTCTTCGGCTTGAGGGTGAAGTCGATCACGCCGCCCGCCTCTTTCGCGCTGATCTCAAAGCTCTGGCTGATCTTCGACACATCACCGGACAGCAGCAGCGCCGGGGTCTGGGTCAGACGCTCGTCGAGCTTCTTGATGGTGGCCTGTTCCAGGTCCGGGTCCCACAGGGTGACTTTCTTACCGTCGGAGACCATGGTCTGCTCGTTTGGCGCCTCGGTGTGCCAGTAGAACAGGCCCGGACGCTGCAGAACCATATCACCGCGAGTTTCCTGCAACTGCGTGCCGCTGCCGTCGAGGGTCAGCTGGGAAAAATTCGCGGTCAGGGTTTTCGATGTTTCCAGCAATTGGGTCAGACGCGCCACGTCCTTGTCATCGGCGTGGGCCGTGAAAGTGGTCAGCGCCAGTACTGGCAACAGCATGCGGATAAGACGCATGGGAGTCCTCTTGAATACTTGTGGGGAGGGGACGGCGCGTCATTGCGCCATCCTTTGTTGCAAATCGGAGCGGCCGAATCAGTCGCGCATCGGGCCCGGGGCCAGCACTTCACGCGAACCGTTGGTGTTCATCGCAGTCACCACGCCGGCCATTTCCATGGCTTCGATCATGCGCGCAGCGCGGTTGTAACCGATCTTCAGCTTGCGCTGTACCGCGGAAATCGACGCCCGGCGGCTTTCCAGCACGAACTGCACGGCTTCGTCATACAGCGCGTCGGTCTCCGGATCATCACCGTCGCCGCCACCGCTGCTGCCTTCAAAACCGCTGCCCGCCTCTTCGACACCGTTGAGGATGTCATCGTTGTATTCCGGTGCGCCACGCAGTTTCCAGGCTTCCACCACGCGGTGTACTTCATCGTCGGAAACGAACGCGCCGTGAACCCGGATCGGCAGGCTGGTGCCCGGCGGCATGTAGAGCATGTCACCGTGACCGAGCAGTTGCTCGGCACCACCCTGGTCGATGATGGTCCGCGAGTCGATCTTGCTCGACACCTGGAACGCCATCCGCGTCGGAATGTTGGCCTTGATCAGACCGGTGATCACGTCCACCGAAGGACGCTGGGTCGCGAGGATCAAGTGAATACCGGCGGCACGCGCCTTCTGCGCGATACGGGCGATCAGTTCTTCAACCTTCTTGCCGACGATCATCATCATGTCGGCGAATTCGTCGACGACCACGACGATGGTCGGCAGCTTCTGCAGCAGCGGCGCTTCGTCGTGGATGCTTTCACGCTTGTACAGCGGATCGCTCAACGGCTCGCCGGCGTCCTGCGCTTCCTTGACCTTGGCGTTGAAGCCGGACAGGTTACGCACGCCCATCTTCGCCATCAGCTTGTAGCGGCGCTCCATCTCGGCAACGCTCCAGCGCAGGGCGTTGGCGGCGTCCTTCATGTCGGTGACCACTGGGCACAGCAGGTGCGGAATGCCTTCGTAGATCGACAGCTCGAGCATTTTCGGGTCGATCATGATCAGCTTGGCGTCTTCCGGGCCAGACTTGAACAGGATCGACAGGATCATCGCGTTCACACCCACCGACTTACCGGAACCGGTCGTACCGGCGACCAGCAGGTGCGGCATCTTCGCCAAGTCGGTGATGACCGGTTTGCCGCCGATGTCGTGGCCCAGAGCGAGGGTGACCGGCGATTTGAAGTTGTCGTACTCGGGGGTCGACAGCACTTCGGAGAAACGCACGATCTGCCGGTCTTCGTTGGGAATCTCGATACCGACCGTGGTCTTGCCCGGAATCACCTCGACCACCCGCACACTGGTCACGGCCAGCGAACGTGCAAGGTCTTTGGCCAGGTTGGCGATGCGGCTGACTTTGACGCCGGCGGCAGGCTGAATTTCGTAACGGGTAATCACCGGGCCCGGATGGATCGAGTCCACGGTGACCTCGACGCCGAACTCCTTGAGCTTGATCTCCAGCAAGTGGCCGACCGCTGCCAGGGATTCCGGCGAATAATTGAGTTGTTTCTTTTCCGCAGGATCGAGAATCGAGATCGGCGGCAAGGTGCCTTCGACGGCACTGTCGACGAACAACGGCGCCTGCTTCTCTTTCTGCACGCGCTTGCTAGGCTCGGGCGCCTTGACCGGAGCCGGAGCGATGACCGGCGGCACCTGCTTCTCGCGATCGGACATGTGCTTGCTCAGGGCCTGTTCGCGCTCGATCAGGCGCTCCTTGACCTTGGCTTGTTCACGCTTGTCGGTAACGGTCGGCGCCACCACGTCGTGGACGCGATCATCGACTTCACGCAGCTGCGCAACCAGTTGCTTACGCTCGGTACGCGCCGACCACCAGCGGTTGATCGCGCCCTGGAACAGTTCGAACAGGTCGAGGGTGATTTTGCCGGTGACGTCCATCACCTTGAACCACGACAGGTCAGTGAATACGGTCAGGCCGAACAGGAACAGCGCAATGAACAGCAGCGTGCTGCCCTGGATATTCAGCGCGTTACGCGCCAGATCACCGAGACTTTCCCCCAGCGCCCCGCCCGCACCCGCCGGCAGCCCGGTGGCCGCATGGAAATGGATATGCGCCAGCGCGGCGCCCGACAGCACCAGGAACACCAGACCGATCAGACGCCAGGAGAACAGCCAGCCGCTCCACTGCCACGGCTCGTGACGTTGACGGAAGATCTGATACGCCTTGACCGCCAGCAGCAACGGGAAGATGTACGCGAAGTAACCCAGCACCATGAACAGGATGTCGGCGCTGTAGGAACCGGCCGGGCCGCCGAAGTTCTGCACGTCGTCGATCTTGCTGTTGTGGCTCCAACCCGGATCGTCCTTGCCGTAGGTCAGCAAGGCCATCATCAGGAACAGGCACAAGGCACCGATGGCGATCAATGCACCTTCCTTGAGCCGGTAGTGCAATTGCTGGCGCCAGAGCGGAACGACTGTTTTTGGTGCTGCGGTGGATTTCTTCAAAACGCTTCTTTTCCTGCGCCCGGGGCGCGTCCATCTATTGAATGACGATAAAAAACTGCCCAATCCAGGCAGGTAAAAAAGTGAACCGGCGCAACTGAGACTACTTTTAACACTGTGCCGCTGCTTTTATAAACACAGCTATAAACACTGCGCACGGCGAATATTCTGTAACAGTCCGGCATTGTACGGGTTTGTGCGGCTGATGCCATGCTTCAAAACCCTTAGCTGAGCATAGCCAATCCCACAAACCCTGCGGTTCAATTTGAGCATGCATTGTCTTTTGTGACAAAGGCTTATGAGGTGTATTTGATGAACGCAGCGAAGCATTCACGCCTGATCATTCTTGGCTCCGGCCCTGCCGGTTACAGCGCCGCCGTATACGCCGCCCGCGCCAACCTCAAACCCGTGGTGATTACCGGCCTGCAGGCCGGTGGCCAACTCACCACCACCGTCGAAGTCGACAACTGGCCCGGCGACGTCGAAGGCCTGACCGGCCCGGTACTGATGGAGCGCATGCAGAAACACGCCGAGCGCTTTGCCACAGAGATCGTTTACGACCACATCCACACCGCCAAGTTGCAGCAGCGCCCGTTCGAACTCATCGGCGACAGCGGCACCTACACCTGCGACGCGCTGATCATTGCCACCGGCGCTTCGGCGCAGTATCTGGGACTACCCTCGGAAGAAGCCTTCGCCGGCAAAGGCGTGTCGGCCTGCGCGACGTGTGACGGCTTCTTCTACCGCAATCAGGTAGTCGCGGTGGTGGGCGGCGGCAACACCGCCGTCGAGGAAGCGCTGTACCTGTCGAACATCGCCAAAGAGGTGCACTTGATCCACCGTCGCGACAAATTGCGCTCGGAGAAAATCCTTCAGGACAAACTCTTCGAAAAAGCCGCCAACGGCAACGTTCGCCTGCACTGGAACCAGAATCTGGATGAAGTGCTGGGCGACGCCAGCGGCGTGACCGGTGCACGCCTGCGTGACAGCCACACAGGCGAAACCCGCGAGTTGCCGCTGGCCGGCGTATTCATTGCCATCGGCCACAAACCCAACACCGACCTGTTCCAGGGCCAGTTGCCGATGCGTGACGGCTATCTGTTGGTCAGGGGCGGCAATGACGGTGACGCCACCGCCACCGAGATCCCCGGCGTCTTCGCTGCCGGCGACGTGGCCGACCACGTTTATCGCCAGGCCGTGACCTCGGCGGGAGCCGGCTGCATGGCGGCACTGGACGCGGAGAAGTATCTGGACGACATTCCTGTCATTTAACGGCACACTTTATCGCGGGCCTCATGCCCGCACCGCCCTCCCCTTCTGCAAGCCTGGACGCCATGCTGACTTGGTTACAACGCAATTCCCTGACTTTCCCACCTCTGGAAAAGGCCATGCGCGATCCCAATGGATTGCTGGCTGCCGGTGGTGATCTGTCCGCCGATCGCCTGGTGCAGGCCTACCGGCATGGCTGTTTTCCGTGGTTCTCCGAAGGCCAGCCGATTCTCTGGTGGTCTCCGGATCCGCGCACCGTTCTGTTTCCCGACGAACTGCACGTCTCGCGCAGCCTCGGCAAACTGCTGCGCCAGCAACGCTATCAGGTGACCTTCGATCAGGATTTCGCAGCCGTCATTCGCGCCTGCGCTGCACCACGGGACTACGCCGACGGTACCTGGATCACCGAAGCCATGCAGGACGCCTACCTCGAACTGCACCGCCGCGGCTTCGCCCATTCGGTCGAAGTCTGGGATCAGGACCAACTGGTCGGCGGCCTGTATGGCCTGGCGATGGGTCAGCTGTTTTTCGGCGAATCGATGTTCAGTCGCGCCGACAATGCCTCCAAATTTGGCTTTGCGACGCTGGTGCAGCATCTGAAAGAAGCCGGATTCGTCCTGATTGACTGCCAGATGCCGACCGATCATCTGCACAGCCTTGGCGCGCGGGCGATCTCCCGTCGCGAATTCGCCGACTATCTGGCTCGCCACCTGGATCAACCCAGTCGTGCCACCTGGGTTTGCTGAGCGACTTTTGCGCGCGTGGCTTACACTTAATTCACCAGCTTATCCCGAGGGTTGATCATGACCGAGTTGGCGCGCTTGAAGTTCTATGCCACTCAACCTCATTCCTGCAGTTATCTGCCCGAGGAGCAGGCGACGACGCTGTTCCTCGACCCTAGTCAGCCCATGGATGTGCATGTCTACGCAGACCTGTCGGAAATGGGTTTTCGTCGCAGCGGCGATCATCTGTATCGACCTCATTGCCAGAATTGCAATGCGTGCGTGCCTGCGCGCATCCCGGTATCGCAGTTCAGCCCCAACCGCCAGCAGAAACGCATTTTCAAACGCAATGCCGACTTGCATGTGCGCCCGGTAAAACCGCACTTTAGCGAAGAATATTTCGATCTGTACCAGCGTTATATCGAGCAGCGACATGCCGATGGCGACATGTACCCGCCGAGCCGCGACCAGTTTTCGACCTTCCTGGTACGTGACCTGCCCTTTTCGCGCTTCTACGAATTTCGTCTCGACGGACGGTTACTCGCCGTCGCCGTCACCGACTTGCTGCCCAACGGTTTGTCGGCGGTCTATACGTTTTACGAGCCTGACGAAGAGCGCCGCAGCCTGGGGCGTTTCGCAATCCTGTGGCAAATCGCTGAAAGTCAGCGCCTGGGGCTGGAGGCGGTGTATCTCGGTTACTGGATCAAGAACTGCAAAAAGATGAACTACAAGACCCAATATCGCCCCATCGAATTGCTGATTAATCAGCGCTGGGTGATCCTGAACTAATCGCAAGCCGTAAACCCCTTGGCTTGAACCCCCTTTTTCGGGCACAATGCACGCCGCTTTTGCCTGGCGCAGTTGCACCGGGCCATTCATTGGACACCGAGGGCTTTACTGCATGTCGAAAGAAGACAGCTTCGAAATGGAAGGCACTGTCGTCGACACCCTGCCCAACACCATGTTTCGTGTGGAGTTGGAAAATGGGCACGTCGTAACCGCGCATATCTCCGGCAAGATGCGCAAGAACTACATTCGTATTCTTACCGGTGACAAAGTGCGCGTCGAGCTGACGCCCTATGACTTGAGCAAAGGGCGCATCACTTACCGCGCTCGCTAATCAAGTCAATACAAGACGCCCGGCTTTGCCGGGCGTTTTTGTTTGTCTGCGATTTGGGTTTGGGTTTGGGCCTGGGTTTTGGGTGTATATCCGTTGCTGCGGTAACGGCCTCCTATGGTTTCGCTCTTACAGCGAGTCACCTTTTCCAAACGCCGAAAAGGTAACCCAAAAGGCTTTGCCCCGGCGTACGGCACTTCGCTGAGGCTCAGTGTTCCCTCGCTACGGTGTCCATCCGGGGGCATCGCCTCCGGTTTGCTTCGCTGCACCTCCTCTCGATGGATGCGGCTTCGCCGCATGGCGCTGCGCGCCTACCCCCCGGATGAACACCTCCGCTCGGCCTGCCGAAGGGGCTGAAGATCAAAAGCCACATCAAAAGCTAAAGCCAAAGCCAAAGCCAAAGCCAAAGCAGATCAAAAGATCACAGCCTTCGGCAGTTCCTACATGGGACTGGGTACATTCATTAAGAAATTGGTCGACTGGCAGGCCGCTTTCGCGAGCAAGCCCGCTCCCACATTTGGATTGAGTGCATTCAGTTAGAGATCGGTCGGCTCGTAGGCCGCCATCGCCAGCAGGTACAGTTCAGATTGCATGCTGCCCCTGCGGCGAAGCCGCCCCACTCAACACAATGAGCGTTAGCTCGAGTACCGCTTTTGATCTGAGGGCCCGTCGGCAGGCTGAGTGGAGGGAGTTATCCGGGGGTGGGAGCGCAGCGACCGTTTGGCGCAGCCAAACACAGCGAGAGGAGGTGCAGCGAAGCAAACCGTAGGCGCTGCCCCCCGGATGAATCCCGGAGCGAAGGAACCCGAGCCTAAGCGAGGGCCGAACGTCAGGGTAAAGCCTTTTTGGTTACTTTTTCGGCGTCTGGAAAAAGTGACCCGCCGTAAGGGCGGAACCATAGGAGGCCGTGACCGCAGCAACGGATATACACCCAAAAACATCAGCCAACAAAAAGGCGCCCGAAGGCGCCTTCCAAACCAACAACCAAGCCGTCAGGCCATCTCCGCCGTAGTCTCGAAGTCAAACGTCAGCTCACCATCCTTGATGTCGATGTGCACCACACCGCCATGCTCGGCCAGCTCGCCAAACAGAATCTCCTCCGCCAACGGACGCTTGATCTTGTCCTGAATCAGACGCGCCATCGGACGCGCGCCCATGGCCGAATCGTAGCCACCGGCCGCCAGCCAACTGCGCGCCGCATCGGTAACCTCCAGCAACACACGCTTGTCTTCCAGCTGCGCCTGCAGTTCGGTAAGGAACTTGTCCACCACACTTTTGATGACCTCATGGCTGAGGCGACCAAACTGGATAATGGTGTCCAGACGGTTACGGAATTCCGGCGTAAAGCTCTTCTTGATCACTTCCATCGCATCAGACGAGTGGTCCTGATGGGTGAAACCGATCGAAGCACGCGCCGCAGTTTCGGCGCCGGCGTTGGTGGTCATGATGATGATCACATTGCGGAAGTCCGCCTTGCGCCCGTTGTTATCGGTGAGCGTACCGTGGTCCATCACCTGCAGCAGCAGGTTGAAGACTTCCGGATGCGCCTTCTCGATTTCATCGAGCAGCAATACGCAGTGCGGTTGCTTGGTGATCGCCTCGGTCAACAGACCTCCCTGATCGAACCCGACATAGCCTGGAGGCGCACCGATCAGACGCGATACGGTGTGGCGCTCCATGTACTCGGACATGTCGAAGCGCACCAGTTCGATACCCAACGCCTTGGCCAGTTGCCGCGCGGCCTCGGTTTTACCGACACCGGTAGGACCTGCGAACAGGAACGAGCCGACTGGTTTGTCAGGCGACTTGAGGCCGGCACGGGACAGTTTGATCGCGGTCGACAGCGAATCGATCGCCGCATCCTGACCAAACACCGTCAGCTTCAGGTCGCGCTCCAGATTACGCAGCAGTTCCTTGTCGGAGCTGGTGACGTGTTTCGGCGGAATCCGCGCGATTTTCGCCACAATGTCTTCAACCTGCGGCACTTCGATACGTTTGACGCGCATCTCGACCGGTTGCAGGCGCTGATAGGCACCCGCCTCGTCGATCACGTCGATGGCCTTGTCCGGCATATGCCGGTCATTGATGTAGCGCGATGCCAGTTCAGCAGCGGCGCGCAACGACTCATCGCTGTATTCGATGTTGTGGTGCTGTTCGAAGCGCCCTTTCAGGCCGCGCAGGATACCGATGGTGTCTTCCACCGACGGTTCGACGACATCGACCTTCTGGAAGCGTCGTGCCAGCGCACGATCCTTCTCGAAGATGCCGCGAAATTCCTGGAACGTGGTCGAGCCGATGCAGCGAATGTCGCCAGACGACAGAAGCGGCTTGAGCAGGTTCGAGGCATCCATCACGCCACCGGACGCAGCACCCGCACCGATGATGGTGTGAATTTCGTCGATGAACAGGATCGCCTGCGGACGTTTTTTCAGTTCATTGAGCAGCGCCTTGAAGCGCTTCTCGAAATCACCGCGATACTTGGTGCCTGCAAGCAGGGCACCGAGATCGAGCGAATAGACGACGCTGTTGGCCAGCAGATCCGGCACCTGGTTGTCGACAATGCGCTTGGCCAGGCCTTCGGCAATCGCGGTTTTACCCACGCCTGCCTCGCCGACCAGCAGCGGATTGTTCTTGCGCCGACGCGCCAGAATCTGCGCGACACGCTCGACTTCCATCTCGCGGCCGACCAGCGGATCGATCCGACCCTGGCGCGCGAGTTCGTTGAGATTGCTGGCATAAGCATCCAGCGGATTGCCTGAAGAAGAAGACTCACCGCCCTCGTCGTCCTGCATATCTTGTTCACCTTCAGAGTGATCGCCATGCCCCGGCACTTTGGAAATGCCGTGGGCGATGTAATTGACGACATCAATGCGCGCAACGCTCTGCTGTTTCAGCAGGAATACGGCCTGACTCTCTTGCTCACTGAAGATGGCAACCAGCACGTTGGCGCCGGTTACTTCGCGTTTGCCCGAGCTCTGTACATGAAAGACAGCACGTTGCAGTACACGCTGGAAGCCCAGGGTTGGCTGGGTCTCGCGATCTTCGTCATGGACGGGGATCAGTGGCGTGGTGGAGTCGATGAACTCCTGCAGGTCGTGCTTGAGTTTGTCGAGGTTTGCGCCGCAGGCACGCAATACGGTGGCGGCAGCCTCATTGTCCAATAGGGCCAGCAGCAGGTGTTCGACGGTCATGAATTCATGACGCTTCGAACGAGCCTCCTTGAAGGCAAGATTGAGGGTGACTTCGAGCTCGCGGTTTAACATAGCTTCACCTCATACCCAAGTGGTCGGCGATTAACCGTCCTTCTCGATTTCACAGAGTAGCGGATGCTGGCTTTCCCTGGCGTACTGGTTGACCTGCATGGCCTTTGTCTCGGCGATGTCGCGGGTAAACACTCCACATACTGCCCGTCCTTCTGTGTGAACGGCCAGCATGACCTTGGTCGCCAGCTCGCGATTCAGGTTAAAAAACACCTCGAGCACTTCGACGACGAAATCCATCGGTGTGTAGTCATCATTGAACAAAACCACCTTGTACATCGGCGGCGCCTGTAACGCAGGCTTTGCTTCCTGAACAGCAACGCCTGCCGAATCGTCGTCGTGCTCCTCTGGATGATCCTTTTGGAGAAGCGGGCGATCCTGATTGAATGTTAGTCGAATCTGGCTGATTGCATGCATGGAAAGAAAGGTTCGTCAGTTGTGCAAATACAGTGGTGGGGGCGGCTGTACACCTTTTCAACTCCGACTGCCCGGTCACCTTGACTATCGGGAAAACGGTGTTACAACCAATAGAGCCCACAGTGGGTAAAAAAGATCCGCGGAGTCAATCCTTTTAACGGATTAGATTGCGGATGTCCTGGATGATACTCCAGCGATGGAGTCTGTTGCAGAGGGATTTGAGCATGGCTGTCGGCAAGGTCAAGTGGTTCAACAATGCCAAGGGATTCGGCTTCATCAATACCGATGCCCGTGAAGGACGTGACGAGGATGGCAAAGACATTGATTTCTTTGCGCACTACTCCGCCATTGAGATGGACGGGTATAAAACCCTCAAGGCCGGACAATCCGTGGTTTTCAATATTGTTCAAGGCCCCAAGGGACTGCATGCCGTAGGCATCAAGGCCGTCACCACCGAACCATCCAGCGCCGCTGAAAGTGCTGCTGTCGGCGCAGCTGCTGCCGCTGCCGCGACTGCCAAAGCATGAGCTGACTGCTTCCCCCTAATACTCTTGGTAATAAAAAACCGCCTGACTCATCATTTGAGTCAGGCGGTTTTTTTGTACCTGCACGACTTACATGTGCTTGATGATCGCCTCACCAAAGCCCGAAGACGACACCAGCGTGGCACCGTCCATCAGACGCTCGAAGTCATAGGTCACGGTCTTGGCCTTGATGGCACCGTTGGTGCCCTTGATGATCAGGTCAGCCGCTTCGGTCCAGCCCAGATGACGCAACATCATCTCGGCCGACAGAATCACCGAACCCGGGTTGACCTGGTCCTTGCCGGCGTACTTCGGCGCGGTACCGTGGGTCGCCTCGAACATGGCCACGGTGTCGGACAGGTTGGCACCCGGCGCGATACCGATACCGCCCACTTCCGCCGCCAGGGCGTCGGAGAGGTAGTCGCCGTTGAGGTTCAGCGTGGCAATCACATCGTATTCGGCCGGACGCAACAGGATCTGCTGAAGCATGGCGTCGGCGATGGCATCCTTGACGATGACTTCACGGCCGGTTTTCGGGTTCTTGAATTTCATCCATGGGCCGCCATCGAGCAGCTCGGCGCCGAATTCTTCCTTCGCCACCTCGTAACCCCAGTCCTTGAAGGCACCTTCGGTGAATTTCATGATGTTGCCCTTGTGCACGATGGTCAGCGACTTGCGGTCGTTGTCCACCACGTATTGCAGAGCCTTGCGCACCAGACGCTTGGTGCCTTCCTTGGAAACAGGCTTGATGCCGATCCCGCAATCCTGGTCGAAACGGATCTTGGTGACGCCCATTTCTTCTTTCAGGAACTTGATGACCTTGGTGGCCTCAGGGGAACCGGCCTTCCATTCGATACCGGCATAAATGTCTTCGGAGTTCTCGCGGAAGATCACCATATCGACATCGCCAGGCTTTTTCACCGGGCTCGGCACACCTTCGAACCACACCACGGGACGCAGGCATACATAAAGGTCGAGTTGCTGACGCAGGGCTACGTTGAGGGAGCGGATGCCACCACCGACCGGGGTGGTCAGCGGGCCCTTGATGGAGACCACGTAATCTTTGACGGCGTCCAGGGTTTCCTGGGGCAGCCAGGTGTCCTGGTCATAGACCTGGGTCGCTTTTTCGCCAGCATAAACCTCCATCCAGGAAATCTTGCGCTTGCCCCCGTAGGCCTTGGCCACGGCAGCATCAACCACTTTGATCATCACCGGGCTGACGTCGACGCCAATGCCGTCACCTTCAATGAAGGGGATGATCGGGTTATCAGGAACATTGAGAGAATGGTCTGCATTGACGGTGATTTTGTCGCCGACGGCTGGAACCTGAATCTTCTTGTAACCCATGCTGAACTCCATTGTTTGGATTGAACATCTGGCTTGGTTCGAGCGTAACCCAGTTAAATCAACACGCAAACCCTCTGTTCACGGCGCGGCTACATCTGGTTTCGTACAAGCCTGAAAGCAAAGGGAAAAGCGCCAAACTCAAGCATTCGCAGCGACTCTACGCCCCACCCGCCCCTGCGACCTTTAGACCAATGGACGAGAATCGTTGCATATGAACCATCGGCAGATTGCCAGCTACCTATGTATAATGCCGCCCGCTGACCAAAGGGTCACGACGGCTGGCCTCTCTAGCACGAGACTTTCCGCCTGATTGGTCGGGTTGTTACCGCAGTCCGACTGCTTGACGCTCTACTGATGCACCCAACATCACCGCGAAGAATCTCGACATTCGGTTCATGGATGACTTTGAACGAACGCGCTTACCCGGCGCCCCTCGAGTTTCTGCGCACGCTTTAGCAAAGAAGAGAGAGTTAATCCGAATATGCCCACCCGCTCGAAGATCATCTATACCTTCACCGACGAAGCCCCAGCCCTCGCCACCTATTCCCTGCTGCCGATCATCGAGGCTTACACCGCCTCGGCCGATATCGCCGTGGAAACCCGCGATATCTCTCTTGCAGCGCGCATCCTGGCCAGCTTCCCCGAGCAACTGGGCGACAAAGCCGTAGCCGACCACCTCGCCGAACTGGGCGACCTGGCCGTTACGCCTGAAGCCAACATCATCAAGCTGCCGAACATCAGTGCTTCGGTGCCTCAGCTGCAAGCAGCAATCAAAGAGCTGCAAGCCCAGGGTTACAACCTGCCGGACTACCCGGAAACCGTGACCAACGACGCCGAAAAAGAAGCCAAGGCGCGTTACGACAAGGTCAAGGGCAGCGCCGTGAACCCGGTTCTGCGTGAAGGCAACTCCGACCGCCGCGCTCCGCTGTCGGTAAAAAACTACGCGCGCAAGCACCCGCACAAAATGGGCGCCTGGGCCAAAGACTCCAAGTCCCACGTCGCTCACATGAGCACCGGCGATTTCTACGGCAGCGAAAAAGCTGCCCTGATCGACGCCGCTGACGCTGTGAAAATCGAGCTGATCGCCAAAGACGGCACCGCGACCGTTCTGAAAGAAAAAACCAGCGTTCAGGCTGGCGAGATCCTCGACTGCGCCGTGATGAGCAAAAACGCCCTGCGCGCGTTCATCGCCGCTGAAATCGACAGCGCCAAGGCGCAAGGCGTACTGCTCTCGGTGCACCTGAAAGCGACCATGATGAAGGTCTCCGACCCGATCATGTTCGGCCAGATCGTTGCCGAGTTCTATAAAGACGCCCTGACCAAGCACGCTGACGTGCTGGCCCAGATCGGCTTCAACCTGAACAACGGCATCGGCGACCTGTACGCTCGTATCAAGGCCCTGCCGACCGAGCAGCAAGCGCAGATCGAAGCGGACATCGCAGCGGTCTACGCCGCGCGTCCGTCGCTGGCGATGGTCAACTCCGACAAGGGCATCACCAACCTGCACGTTCCGAGCGACGTCATCGTCGACGCCTCGATGCCGGCGATGATCCGTGACTCCGGCAAAATGTGGGGCACCGACGGCCAGCTGCACGACACCAAGGCCGTGATCCCGGATCGTTGCTACGCAACCATCTACCAGGCCGTGATCGAAGATTGCAAAGCCAACGGCGCGTTCGATCCGACCACCATGGGCAGCGTGCCGAACGTTGGCCTGATGGCGAAGAAAGCCGAAGAGTACGGCTCGCACGACAAGACCTTCCAGATCAAGGCTGACGGCGTGGTTCGCGTCACCGACAGCAAGGGCAACCTGCTGATGGAACAGACTGTTGAAGCCGGCGACATCTTCCGCATGTGCCAGACCAAAGACGCGCCGATCCAGGACTGGGTCAAACTGGCCGTCAACCGTGCTCGCGCCAGCAGCACCCCGGCGATCTTCTGGCTGGACCCGATGCGCGCCCACGACGGCGTAGTGATCGAGAAGGTTCAGGCTTACCTGAAGGATCACGACACCAGCGGTCTGGACATCCAGATCATGGCGCCGGTCGATGCCATGAAGTACACCCTGCAGCGCACCCGCGAAGGCAAGGACACCATCTCGGTGACCGGCAACGTACTGCGCGACTACCTGACTGACCTGTTCCCGATCATGGAACTGGGCACCAGCGCCAAGATGCTGTCGATCGTGCCGCTGATGAACGGCGGTGGCCTGTTCGAAACCGGCGCCGGCGGTTCGGCGCCGAAGCACGTGCAGCAACTGGTTGAAGAGAACTTCCTGCGCTGGGATTCGCTGGGCGAATTCCTGGCTCTGGCAGCGTCCCTCGAGCATTTGGGTGTGAACTACAACAACCCGAAAGCGCTGGTTCTGTCGAAAACCCTGGATCAGGCCACCGGTCAGTTCCTCGACAACAACAAGTCGCCATCGCGCAAAGTCGGTAACATCGACAACCGCGGCAGCCACTTCTATCTGGCGATGTACTGGGCTCAGGCCCTGGCCGCCCAGACCGAAGACGCTGCACTGCAAGCGCAGTTCGCGCCCCTGGCCAAAACCCTGACCGAGAACGAGGCGACCATCGTTGCCGAGCTCAACGCCGTGCAGGGCAAGCCAGTGGACATCGGCGGTTACTACCACGCCGATGCCGAGCTGATCAGCAAGGCCATGCGCCCAAGCGCAACCTTCAACGCGGCGATTGCTGCGCTGGTTTAAGGTTGTAATGCTGTAAAGAAGCCCCGGCCCAGTGCCGGGGTTTCTATTTCCGAACACAACACAAAACCCCTGTGGGAGCGGGCTTGCTCGCGAATGCGGTTTATCATTCAACATCGTCATTGACTGACCCACCGCATTCGCGAGCAAGCCCGCTCCCACAGGGGGATTGAGTTTTAATCTGGATTTTGAGGAAGGTTTTATGGAATGGCTGCCCCACATCACCGTCGCCACCATCGTCGAAGACAACGGCCGCTTCCTGATGGTCGAAGAACACAAGGCCGGGCGTAACGTGCTCAATCAGCCGGCCGGCCACCTTGACCCGAACGAAACCCTGATCGAAGCTGCCGTCCGCGAAACCCTCGAGGAAACCGGCTGGGACGTCGAACCCACCGGCGTGGTCGGCATTTACCTGTACACCGCGCCGAGCAACGGCGTGACTTATCAACGCGTGTGCTTCAGCGCCAAAGCGGTGAAACACCACCCGGACTATCAACTCGACGATGGCATCGTCGGCGCCAAGTGGTTGACCCGCAGCGAATTAATCGCCCAGCGCGACAACTGGCGCAGCGAGCTGATCATCCGCTGCATCGACGACTATCAGGCCGGCCATCACTTCAGTCTCGAACTGATCCGCCCTTCTCTTTAGCCTTGAGGCCGTGAGCCTGATAGAATCGCGTCCTTTTTCAAGACACTCATTGAATCCCTATGCGTGATCCAGCCCCTTCTGACACATCCAAGAAGCGCGTCATTGTCGGCATGTCCGGCGGCGTGGACTCTTCCGTTTCCGCTCTCCTGCTGATCGAGCAGGGTTACGAGGTGGAAGGCCTGTTCATGAAGAACTGGGAAGAAGACGACGGAACGGAATACTGCACCGCCATGGACGACCTGGCGGATGCCCAGGCCGTGTGCGACAAGATCGGCATCAAGCTGCACACCGCCAACTTCGCCGCCGAGTACTGGGACAACGTGTTCGAGCACTTCCTGGCCGAATACAAGGCCGGTCGCACCCCGAACCCGGACATCCTGTGCAACCGCGAGATCAAGTTCAAGGCGTTCCTCGACTACGCCATGATGCTTGGCGCCGACCTGATCGCCACCGGCCACTATGTGCGCCGTCGCGACATCGATGGTCGTACCGAACTGCTCAAGGGCCTCGATCCGAACAAGGACCAGAGCTATTTCCTGCACGCTGTCGGCGGCGAACAGATCGCCAAGACCCTGTTCCCGGTCGGTGAACTGGAAAAGCCGGAAGTGCGGGCAATTGCCGAGAAATACGAGCTGGCGACCGCCAAGAAGAAGGATTCCACCGGGATCTGCTTCATCGGCGAACGGCGTTTCAGCGACTTCCTCAAGCAATACCTGCCGGCGCAACCGGGCGAGATCAAGACCACCGAAGGCGAAGTCATCGGCCGTCACCACGGCTTGATGTACCACACCATCGGCCAGCGTCAGGGCCTGGGCATCGGCGGCCTGAAAGATGCCGGCGACGAGCCGTGGTACGTGCTGCGCAAGGATCTGGACACCAACGAGCTGATCGTCGGCCAGGGCAACAACCATCCGTGGCTGTTCTCCAGCGCCCTGCTCGCTTCGGAAATCTATTGGGTCAACCCGATCGACCTGAGCCAGCCGCTGCGCCTCACCGCCAAAGTGCGTTATCGCCAGAGCGATCAGGCCTGCACCCTGGAAAAAACCGCCAGCGGCTACCGCGCCGTGTTCGACGAACCGCAGCGCGCGGTGACCCCGGGCCAGTCCGTGGTGTTCTACGACGGTGAAATCTGCCTCGGTGGCGGCGTGATCGAAGTCGCCGAGCCGTGGAGCGGCCAGGCATGAGCCCGACTCAGGAGCAACTGACGGCGCTGGGCGGCGTGTTTCTCGCCGCCGTGCTGGTTGACCGCATTGCCAAGACCGGGCAGACCAGCGAGGCCGGCCTGAGCTGCATGCTCGGCAGCCTGCTGGTGCGCGACCCGAAGGACACACTGGATGTGTACGGTGGCGACGACCTCAATCTGCGCGAGGGTTATCGCGCATTGATCGGCGCTCTCGAGCGCGACCCGAGCACCCTGCAACGCGAGCCGCTGCGCTATGCCCTGTCGATGCTCGGCCTGGAACGCCAACTGGCCAAACGTGACGACATGCTCGACACCATTGGCAAGCGCCTGCCACAGATCCAGTCGCAAGTCGAACACTTCGGCCCGGCCCACGAAAACGTGATCGCCGCCTGCGGTGCGCTGTATCAGGACACCCTGAGCACACTGCGCCAGCGGATTCAGGTGCATGGCGACATGCGCAACCTGCAGCAACCGAGCAACGCCTCGAAGATCCGCGCCCTGCTGCTGGCCGGCATCCGTTCGGCTCGCCTGTGGCGACAGCTCGGCGGGCACCGCTGGCAGTTGGTGATCAGCCGGCGCAAGCTGCTCAAAGAGCTGTATCCGTTGATGCGCAGCGAGTAAATCGTCGCGCAATAAAAGTTTTGTAGTCTGTAGCGCGTAATACGCCGGTCAGTTGGCAACGGACCGGCGGATTTTTTCATGTATGATACGCGCCCCATTTCGTTGCCCGACTGTCCGAGAACACCCCATGCAGCTCTCTTCGCTCACTGCGGTTTCCCCTGTTGACGGCCGCTACGCCGGCAAAACCCAGGCCCTGCGCCCGATTTTCAGCGAGTACGGCCTGATCCGTGCCCGCGTCCTGGTTGAAGTGCGCTGGCTCCAGCGCCTGGCCGCCCACGCCGGTATCCCGGAAGTGCCAGCCTTCTCCGCCGAGGCCAACGCCGTTCTCAATGAACTGGCTGAAAACTTCTCGCTGGAGCACGCCGAGCGCGTCAAAGAGATCGAGCGCACCACAAACCACGACGTCAAGGCGATCGAATACCTGCTCAAGGAGCAGGCGGCCAAGCTGCCGGAGCTGGCCAAGGTCAGCGAATTCATTCACTTTGCCTGCACCAGCGAAGACATCAACAACCTGTCCCACGCCCTGATGCTGCGCGAAGGCCGTGACGACGTGATGCTGCCGCTGATGCGCCAGACCGCCAACGCCATCCGCGAACTGGCGATCCGTTTCGCCGACGTGCCGATGCTGTCGCGCACCCACGGTCAGCCGGCCTCGCCGACCACCTTGGGCAAAGAACTGGCGAACGTGGTTTACCGTCTCGAGCGTCAGATCGCTCAAGTCGCTGCCGTGCCGCTGCTGGGCAAGATCAACGGCGCCGTGGGCAACTACAACGCGCACCTGTCGGCCTACCCGCAGATCGACTGGGAAGCCAACGCCCGCGCCTTCATCGAAGACGAGCTGGGTCTGGGCTTCAACCCGTACACCACGCAAATCGAACCGCACGACTACATCGCCGAGCTGTTCGACGCGATCGCGCGCTTCAACACCATCCTGATCGACTTCGACCGTGACATCTGGGGCTACATCTCCCTGGGTTATTTCAAGCAGCGCACCATCGCTGGCGAAATCGGTTCGTCGACCATGCCGCACAAGGTCAACCCGATCGACTTCGAAAACTCCGAAGGCAACCTGGGCATCGCCAACGCACTCTTCCAGCACCTGGCGAGCAAACTGCCGATCTCCCGCTGGCAGCGCGACCTGACCGACTCCACCGTACTGCGCAACCTCGGTGTGGGCTTCGCTCACAGCGTGATCGCCTACGAAGCCAGCCTCAAAGGCATCAGCAAACTGGAGCTCAACGAGCAGAAGATTGCTGCTGACCTCGACGCCTGCTGGGAAGTGCTGGCCGAGCCGATCCAGACTGTAATGCGTCGCTACAACATCGAAAACCCGTACGAAAAGCTGAAAGAACTGACCCGCGGCAAGGGCATCAGCCCGGAAGCGCTGCAGACTTTCATCGACGGCCTGGACATGCCAGCCGAAGCGAAAGCCGAGCTGAAACAGCTGACTCCGGCCAACTACATCGGCAACGCTGTAGCGCAAGCCAAACGCATCTGATTCACCGCTTGACCCGTTTGAGACGCCCGGCCGCGCCGGGCGTTTTTATTCCCGTCTGAAAAATGCTTTTTTTCAATAGGTTACACATGAATCCTGATACTCCTCTTCAACTTCTGGGCGGTCTCACGGCGCGCGAATTCATGCGCGATTACTGGCAGAAAAAGCCGCTGCTGATCCGTCAGGCCATTCCTGACTTCGAAAGCCCGATCGACGCCGACGAACTGGCCGGCCTGGCTCTGGAAGAAGAGGTCGAGTCGCGCCTGGTGATCGAGCACGGCGAGCGTCCTTGGGAGCTGCGTCGCGGCCCGTTCGCCGAAGACGAATTCAGCAAACTGCCAGAAAAAGAGTGGACTTTGCTGGTTCAGGCCGTTGATCAATTCGTTCCGGAAGTCAGCGAGCTGCTGGAAAACTTCCGCTTCCTGCCGAGCTGGCGCGTCGATGACGTGATGATCAGCTTCGCCGCCCCGGGTGGCAGCGTTGGTCCGCACTTCGACAATTACGACGTGTTCCTGCTGCAAGGCCACGGCCAGCGCAACTGGAAGATCGGCCAGATGTGCGACTCCGAGAGCCCGCTGCTGCAACACGCGGATCTGCGCATCCTCGCCGAATTCCACGAGACCGAAGAGTGGGTGCTGGAACCGGGCGACATGCTCTACCTGCCGCCGCGTCTGGCTCACTGCGGTGTCGCCGTGGACAACTGCATGACCTACTCGGTCGGCTTCCGTGCGCCAAGCGCCTCGGAAGTGCTGACCCACTTCACCGACTTCCTCAGCCAGTTCCTGACTGACGAAGAACGCTACACCGACGCCGATGCGAAGCCGGTCAGCGATGATCCACATCAGATCCAGCACGACGCACTCGGCCGCCTGAAAAGCCTGCTCGCCGAGCACATGAGCGACGAGCGCCTGCTGCTGACCTGGTTCGGCCAGTACATGACCGAGCCGCGCTACCCGGAACTGGTGGTTGGCCCGGAAGACGTTGAAGAAGATGACTTCCTCAATGCCCTGCAGGACGGCGCGGTGCTGATCCGCAACCCGAGTGCGCGCCTGGCCTGGTCGGAAGTCGATGACGACCTGCTGCTGTTCGCCAGCGGCCAGAGCCGTTACCTGCCGGGCAAGCTGCGCGAACTGCTGAAGATGATCTGCGCCGCCGATGCACTGCATGTCGACAACCTCGGCGAGTGGCTGAACGACGAAGACGGTCGCGGCCTGCTGTGCGAGCTGGTCAAACAAGGCAGCCTGGGATTTGCCGATGAATAAGATTCGCGTACGTGTCGCAGACTGGCAAAAGGACAACGCCGAGATCCGGCGTATTCGTGAAACGGTGTTCATCGCCGAACAATCGGTGCCACCCGAGCTTGAATGGGACGCCGATGATGCGGCCGCCGTGCATTTTCTGGCGTTCGAAGGCGACTTTCCGATCGGCACCGCTCGCCTGCTGCCCGACGGGCACATTGGCCGGGTTTCGGTGCTGAAGGACTGGCGCGGCATGAAGGTAGGCGATGCGCTGATGCAAGCGGTCATCGCTGAAGCCGAAGCCCGTGGCCTGCAGCAGCAGATGCTCAGCGCCCAGGTACAGGCCACGGCGTTCTATGAGCGCCTGGGTTTCAGCCTGGTCAGCGAGGAATTCCTTGAAGCCGGGATTCCGCACGTCGATATGGTTCGCCATTCGGCCTGAGACCGCGGCGCGGCTTTCGCGAGCAAGCTCGCTCCCACAGTTGATCTGCATTAGACACAGATTGTGTGTCAGACAGAGATTCAATGTGGGAGCGAGCTTGCTCGCGAAGAGGCCAGCAAGAACACCACAAAACGCCCCGCCATTTTCGGATGCCGGGGCGTTTTGCTGTCTACGATTCAACTTGCCCCACCCCGGGCCGACAAACTGGCAATATCAAGCCTTTCGAAAGCGGAGATAACGGACATGTCCCTACGCACCCTGCTCACCACCCTGCTGCTCGGCTGCAGCCTGTCGGTGATGGCAGCCACAGAAATCGTGCCTCTCAAGTACCGCACCAGCGCCGACATGCTGCAGATGGCGCAGGACTTCATCGGCAAGGACGGCCAGGTCAGCGCCTACGGCAACCAACTGATCGTCAAGGCCGAACCGGACAAGATTCAGGAAGTCAAAGCGCTGATCACCCAGCTCGACACTGCGCCCAAGCGCCTGCTGATCACCGTCGATACCAACGAAAACAACCAACAGAACACGGGCGATCAACAAACCCGGATCATCAACTACAGCACCGCCAGCCGTGATGGCGGCATCCAGCAGATTCAGGCCAGCGAGGGCGCGCCAGCATTGATCCAGGTCGGCCAGAGCGTGCCGATCACCAGCAGCCAGAGCAATTCCTACGGCGATTACAGCAGCCAGACGCAATATCGCAACGTCACCCAGGGTTTCTACGTGACAGCCAGCGTCACCGGCGACATCGTTCATCTGGCGATCAGCACCAATCGTGACCGAATGAGCCAGGAACGTCCCGATGTAGTGAACGTGCAAAGTACCGACACAACCGTCAGCGGACGCTTGGGCGAATGGATCACCCTGGCCGGGGTGAACCGCGAAACCCAGGCCGACAAACAGGGCGCGACACGCAGCTACTCGACTCAAGGCCGGGATGACATGACGCTGCGGGTCAAAGTCGATTCCCTGGACTAAAGCACCGAAAACTGACTGATTAGTCGTATTAGACGAAAGATGTAGTGCTTGAAAAAAAGCACTACAAAACGTTTGACGGGCCAAAAAAGCGAAGGCATGATGGCCTCGCTCCCGCTAATCAGAGGCCCTGGCAAGGGCCTTCGAAGCGATGTTCGCACCTACCCCGCGAACCGCTTCGTGTCTGTACCGCCCACAAGGTGTGTTTGACGAGGTTGTCGACTGGAACGAAGTTGTCCCGAGGGACGGAAGCGTTATTAGGTAACCCGGCACCACACTGATGTTCGTACCAAGGCCCACGACGCCTGAATGCGCCCGCAGTCCGCCTTTACCTGCTCACTTCCCCTCGAGCCCATCGTTCATCCCGTCGCCTCCCCCGCCGAATCCGACTTGACCACCTAAGCTTCTGGTCAGCGAGCGCAGGAATTTTCCACCGCAGAACAACTTTTCATAAAGACGCGACGAGGTTTATCTCCATGGCACTGACACGCGAACAGCAAATTGCAGCCCTTGAAAAAGACTGGGCTGAAAACCCGCGCTGGAAAGGCGTGACTCGCACTTACTCCGCTGCTGACGTCGTCCGTCTGCGTGGCTCGGTTCAACCTGAGCACACTTTCGCGAAAATGGGCGCCGAGAAGCTGTGGAACCTGGTGACCCAGGGTGCCAAGCCGTCCTTCCGCCCAGAGAAAGATTTCGTCAACTGCATGGGCGCCCTGACCGGCGGCCAGGCTGTTCAGCAGGTCAAGGCCGGTATCCAGGCGATCTACCTGTCGGGCTGGCAGGTGGCTGCGGACAACAACTCCGCAGAATCGATGTACCCGGACCAGTCGTTGTACCCGGTGGACTCGGTGCCAACCGTGGTCAAGCGCATCAACAACTCGTTCCGTCGTGCCGACCAGATCCAGTGGAAAGCCGGCAAGAACCCGGGCGACGAAGGCTACATCGACTACTTCGCACCAATCGTGGCTGACGCTGAAGCCGGTTTCGGCGGCGTGCTGAACGCCTACGAGCTGATGAAGAGCATGATCGAAGCAGGCGCCGCTGGCGTTCACTTCGAAGACCAACTGGCTTCCGTGAAGAAATGCGGTCACATGGGCGGCAAGGTACTGGTTCCGACTCAGGAAGCGGTACAGAAGCTGACCGCTGCACGCCTGGCGGCTGACGTTGCCGGTACGCCGACCATCATCCTGGCCCGCACCGACGCCAACGCGGCTGACCTGCTGACTTCCGATTGCGACCCGTACGACCAGCCGTTCGTGACTGGCGAACGTACTCAGGAAGGTTTCTACAAGGTACGTGCCGGTCTGGATCAAGCGATCGCACGTGGCCTGGCTTACGCGCCTTACGCCGACCTGATCTGGTGCGAAACCGCCAAACCGGATCTGGAAGAAGCCCGCCGCTTCGCTGAAGCGATCAAGAAGGAATACCCGGATCAACTGCTGTCGTACAACTGCTCGCCTTCCTTCAACTGGAAGAAAAACCTGGACGACGCGACCATCGCCAAGTTCCAGCGCGAACTGTCCGCCATGGGCTACAAGCACCAGTTCATCACCCTGGCCGGCATTCACAACATGTGGCACAGCATGTTCAACCTGGCGCACGACTACGCCCGCAACGACATGACTGCCTACGTGAAGCTGCAAGAGCAGGAATTCGCTGACGCCGCCAAGGGTTACACCTTCGTGGCTCACCAGCAGGAAGTGGGTACCGGCTACTTCGACGACATGACCACCGTGATTCAGGGTGGCTCGTCGTCGGTGACCGCGCTGACCGGTTCGACCGAAGAAGAACAGTTCCACTGATTCGGCTTCGCTGAGCAAACGGCCTTTGCGGATCGGATGGAAAGCTAACCGCAAAGCCGCAAGACTGACGCCCCGACTGGTTCGGGGCGTTTTTTTTGCCCGCCATTTTCCCAAAGACCACAAAACCCCTGTAGGAGTGAGCCTGCTCGCGATAGCGGTGGGTCAGTCAATGCATGTGCTAGCTGACAAACCGCTATCGCGAGCAGGCTCACTCCTACAGGGATCGACGTCGCCCGGACAAAAACATTGATCCAGAGCGGTACGAACGCCAGAAAAATCAGCTAAAACTGGCGCCACCGCTACTTGCAGTAACAGGCATATAAGACAACTTTCTGTTTACTGCACCGCTAAACAGTTACAAAACCACTCCAAACGATATCAATTATCATTTAGCAGCAACTATGTTCGTTACATTTCCTACAAAACATAATTCGCGGAAACCCGGCTAATGCCCGCACTGCATGGGCTACAGGGCATTGGAGGTGCGCTATGTCCTTATTCCAATAAATAATTTCGCTATAGGAATTTTACTTGCCGGGTGTTTAGCCATAAAATCAGCGCGATTGATTGCTGCGACATATCGTCACTGCCTTATTTCTTTATCAAGCTCAGAGACCTTTGCTCTCTGTTAAGGATTACCAGCATGCCCGAAGCGACAGGACTCATGGCCCACAACTGGGGCTTTGCCATTTTCCTTCTGGGTGTAGTCGGCCTGTGTGCCTTCATGCTCGGCGTCTCCAGCCTCCTCGGGTCAAAAGCCTGGGGCCGCAGCAAAAACGAACCGTTCGAGTCCGGCATGCTACCTACCGGTGGCGCCCGCTTGCGGCTCTCAGCCAAATTCTATCTGGTCGCGATGCTGTTCGTGATCTTCGATATCGAAGCCCTCTTTCTCTTTGCATGGTCTGTGTCCGTCCGCGAAAGCGGCTGGACCGGATTCGTCGAAGCTCTCGTTTTCATAGCAATTCTGTTGGCAGGTCTTGTCTACCTGTTCCGAGTGGGCGCCCTTGACTGGGCTCCGGAAGCTCGTCGCAAGCGGCAGGCGAAGCTGAAACAATGAGGCTTTGGCAATGCAATACAATCTCACCAGAATCGACCCAGATGCTCCTAACGAGCAGTATCCGATTGGCGAACGGGAAACCGTTTCCGATCCGTTAGAGGATCAAGTTCACAAAAACATTTTCATGGGCAAGCTCGAAGACGTGCTGAGTGGCGCGGTCAACTGGGGGCGGAAAAACTCCCTGTGGCCGTACAACTTCGGCCTTTCGTGCTGCTACGTGGAAATGACCACCGCCTTCACGGCGCCCCACGACATCGCGCGCTTTGGCGCCGAAGTGATCCGGGCATCACCGCGTCAGGCCGACTTCATGGTTATCGCCGGTACCTGCTTCATCAAGATGGCGCCGATCATTCAGCGTCTCTACGAGCAAATGCTCGAGCCGAAGTGGGTTATCTCCATGGGTTCGTGCGCCAACTCCGGTGGCATGTACGACATCTACTCCGTGGTTCAAGGGGTGGACAAGTTCCTGCCCGTGGACGTCTACGTACCTGGCTGCCCGCCTCGTCCAGAAGCATTCCTTCAAGGCTTGATGCTGTTGCAGGAATCGATTGGACAGGAGCGTCGTCCGCTTTCCTGGGTCGTTGGCGACCAAGGCGTTTATCGCGCCGACATGCCTTCGCAAAAGGAACAGCGCCGCGAACAGCGAATCGCAGTCACCAACCTGCGCAGCCCTGACGAAGTCTGATCCAGTCTGTTCTTACAAAGAAACGAGAAGCTGGCTTCATTCTTTACGTTGACCGAAAGCGAAAAAATAACCATGACTACAGGCAGCGCTCTGTACATCCCGCCTTATAAGGCAGACGACCAGGATGTGGTCGTCGAATTGAACAACCGTTTTGGCGCCGAAGCGTTCACCGCTCAGTCGACCCGCACCGGCATGCCGGTGCTGTGGGTGGCGCGCGCCAGACTTGTCGAAGTCCTGACCTTCCTGCGCAACCTGCCCAAGCCGTACGTCATGCTCTATGACCTGCACGGCGTGGACGAGCGTCTGCGCACCAAGCGTCAAGGGCTGCCATCGGGCGCCGACTTCACCGTGTTCTATCACCTCATGTCGCTTGAGCGTAATAGTGACGTGATGATCAAGGTCGCCTTGTCCGAAAGCGACCTGAGCTTGCCGACCGTCACCAGCATCTGGCCGAACGCCAACTGGTACGAGCGTGAAGTCTGGGACATGTTCGGCATCGACTTCAAAGGCCACCCGCACCTGTCGCGCATCATGATGCCGCCGACCTGGGAAGGTCACCCGCTGCGCAAGGACTTCCCGGCGCGCGCCACCGAATTCGATCCGTTCAGCCTCAACCTCGCCAAGCAGCAGCTTGAGGAAGAAGCCGCGCGCTTCCGTCCTGAAGACTGGGGCATGAAGCGTTCCGGGGCCAACGAGGACTACATGTTCCTCAACCTGGGCCCGAACCACCCTTCGGCGCACGGCGCGTTCCGCATCATTCTGCAACTCGATGGCGAAGAAATCGTCGACTGCGTACCGGACATCGGTTACCACCACCGTGGTGCCGAGAAGATGGCCGAGCGTCAGTCCTGGCACAGTTTCATCCCGTACACCGACCGTATCGACTACCTCGGCGGCGTGATGAACAACCTGCCGTACGTGCTCTCGGTCGAGAAGCTGGCCGGCATCAAGGTGCCCGAGAAGGTCGACGTCATCCGCATCATGATGGCCGAGTTCTTCCGGATCACCAGCCACCTGCTGTTCCTGGGTACCTACATCCAGGACGTCGGCGCCATGACCCCGGTGTTCTTCACCTTCACCGACCGCCAGAAGGCGTACACGGTGATCGAAGCCATTACCGGTTTCCGTCTGCACCCGGCCTGGTACCGCATCGGTGGCGTCGCCCACGACCTGCCGCGCGGCTGGGACAAACTGGTGAAAGACTTCGTTGAATGGCTGCCAAAACGCCTCGACGAATACACCAAGGCGGCCCTGCAGAACAGCATCCTCAAAGGCCGGACCATCGGCGTCGCGCAGTACAACACCAAAGAAGCCCTGGAATGGGGCGTCACCGGTGCCGGCCTGCGTTCGACCGGTTGCGACTTCGACCTGCGTAAAGCGCGTCCATACTCCGGCTACGAGAACTTCGAATTCGAAGTACCGCTGGCCGCCAATGGCGATGCCTACGATCGCTGCATGGTCCGCGTCGAAGAAATGCGCCAGAGCATCAAGATCATCGACCAGTGCATGCGCAACATGCCGGAAGGCCCGTACAAGGCGGATCACCCGCTGACCACGCCGCCGCCGAAAGAGCGCACGCTGCAGCACATCGAAACCCTGATCACGCACTTCCTGCAAGTTTCGTGGGGTCCGGTCATGCCGGCCAACGAATCCTTCCAGATGATCGAAGCGACCAAGGGCATCAACAGTTATTACCTGACGAGCGACGGCGGCACCATGAGCTACCGTACCCGGATCCGCACTCCGAGCTTCCCGCACCTGCAACAGATCCCTTCGGTGATCAAAGGCAGCATGGTCGCGGACTTGATTGCGTACCTGGGTAGTATCGACTTCGTTATGGCCGACGTGGACCGCTAAGCATGAACAGCACGCTTATCCAGACAGACCGTTTCACCTTGAGTGAAACCGAGCGCTCGGCCATCGAGCACGAGCTGCATCACTACGAAGACCCGCGCGCGGCGTCGATCGAAGCCCTGAAGATCGTTCAGAAAGAACGCGGCTGGGTGCCGGATGGCGCCCTGTACGCGATCGGCGAGATCCTCGGCATCCCCGCCAGCGACGTTGAAGGCGTGGCGACGTTCTACAGCCAGATCTTCCGTCAGCCGGTCGGCCGCCACATCATTCGCGTCTGCGACAGCATGGTCTGCTACATCGGCGGCCACGAGTCGGTGGTCAGCGAAATCCAGAACAATCTGGGCATCGGCCTGGGTCAGACCACCGCCGACGGTCGTTTCACCCTGCTGCCTGTCTGCTGCCTCGGCAACTGCGACAAGGCACCGGCGCTGATGATCGACGACGACACCTTTGGCGACGTGCAGCCTGCCGGCGTGGCCAAACTGCTCGAGGGCTACGTATGACCCTGACATCTTTCGGCCCTGCCAACCGCATCAAGCGTTCGGCCGAGACTCACCCGCTGACCTGGCGTCTGCGTGACGACGGCGAAGCCGTGTGGCTCGACGAATACCAGGCCAAGAACGGTTACGCCGCTGCGCGCAAAGCCTTCGCCGACATGGCTCAGGACGACATCGTCCAGACCGTGAAAGACGCAGGCTTGAAAGGCCGCGGCGGTGCAGGCTTCCCCACTGGCGTGAAGTGGGGCCTGATGCCCAAGGACGAATCCATCAACATCCGCTACTTGCTGTGCAACGCGGACGAGATGGAACCGAACACCTGGAAAGACCGCATGCTGATGGAGCAACTGCCCCATCTGCTGATCGAAGGCATGCTGATCAGTGCCCGCGCTCTGAAAACCTACCGTGGCTACATCTTCCTGCGTGGCGAGTACACCACCGCCGCCAAGCACCTCAACCGTGCCGTGGAAGAAGCCAAGGCGGCAGGTCTGCTGGGCAAGAACATTCTGGGCAGCGGCTTCGATTTCGAGCTGTTCGTGCACACCGGCGCCGGGCGTTACATCTGCGGTGAAGAAACCGCACTGATCAACTCCCTCGAAGGCCGCCGCGCCAACCCGCGCTCCAAGCCGCCCTTCCCTGCCGCCGTTGGCGTGTGGGGCAAGCCGACCTGCGTAAACAACGTTGAAACCCTGTGCAACGTGCCGGCGATCATTGCCGACGGCGTTGACTGGTACAAATCGTTGGCCCGCGAAGGCAGCGAAGACATGGGCACCAAGCTCATGGGCTTCTCCGGCAAGGTCAAGAACCCTGGCCTGTGGGAACTGCCATTCGGCGTCACCGGTCGCGAGCTGTTCGAAGACTACGCCGGCGGCATGCGCGACGGTTACAAGCTCAAGGCCTGGCAGCCAGGTGGCGCCGGTACCGGTTTCCTGTTGCCGGAACACCTCGACGCACAGATGTACGCCGGCGGCATCGCCAAAGTGGGTACCCGAATGGGTACCGGCCTGGCGATGGCGGTGGACGACAGCGTCAACATGGTCTCCCTGCTGCGCAACATGGAGCAGTTCTTCGCCCGCGAGTCCTGCGGCTTCTGCACCCCGTGCCGTGATGGCTTGCCATGGAGCGTCAAGCTCTTGATGGCCATCGAAGAAGGCCGCGGTCAGCCAGGCGACATCGAGACCCTGCTGGGTCTGGTCGGCTTCCTCGGCCCAGGCAAGACCTTCTGTGCTCACGCACCGGGTGCCGTGGAGCCGTTGGGCAGTGCCATCAAATACTTCCGTCCAGAGTTCGAAGCCGGTATCGCGCCTGCAAGCGCCGCCGTCCCGCCTCTGGCAAGGCCGATCGTAGTCGGCGCGTAAACGCTTAAAAGGCGAAGGGTCCGTGCCCTTCGCCTTTCGTCCGATGACGCCTTTCGGGGCTGACTGGATTCGGACGGATAACAAGATTCCATTAGCCACGCCCGCTGACACCGGGCCAACGAAGACCTTTGAACCATGGCCACTATCCACGTAGACGGCAAAGCGCTCGAAGTCGACGGGGCAGACAACCTGTTACAGGCATGTCTGTCGCTGGGCCTCGACATCCCTTATTTCTGCTGGCACCCCGCACTTGGTAGCGTCGGGGCCTGCCGCCAGTGCGCGGTCAAGCAGTACACCGACGAGAACGACACCCGTGGTCGCATCGTCATGTCCTGCATGACCCCTGCCACCGACAACACCTGGATCTCCATCGACGATGAAGAATCCAAGGCGTTCCGCGCCAGTGTTGTCGAATGGCTGATGACCAACCACCCGCACGACTGCCCTGTGTGCGAAGAAGGCGGTCACTGCCACCTGCAAGACATGACGGTGATGACCGGCCACAACGAGCGCCGTTATCGCTTCACCAAGCGCACCCACCAGAACCAGCAACTGGGCCCGTTCATTTCCCACGAAATGAACCGCTGCATCGCCTGCTACCGCTGCGTGCGTTTCTACAAGGACTACGCCGGCGGCACCGACCTCGGTGTATTCGGCGCCCACGACAACGTGTACTTCGGTCGCGTTGAAGACGGCACCCTCGAAAGCGAGTTCTCCGGCAACCTCACCGAGGTCTGCCCGACCGGTGTGTTCACCGACAAGACTCACTCCGAGCGCTACAACCGTAAATGGGACATGCAGTTCTCGCCGAGCATCTGCCATGGCTGCTCCAGCGGTTGCAACATCTCCCCGGGCGAGCGTTATGGCGAACTGCGTCGCATCGAAAACCGCTTCAACGGTTCGGTGAACCAGTACTTCCTGTGCGACCGTGGCCGTTTCGGTTATGGCTACGTCAACCGCACCGACCGTCCACGTCAGCCAATGCTGGCCGACGGCACCAAGCTGGGCCTGGATCAGGCGCTGGACAAGGCGGCCGATCTGCTGCGCGGGCGCAACATCGTCGGTATCGGTTCACCGCGTGCCAGCCTCGAAAGCAACTACGCGCTGCGTGAACTTGTCGGCGCCGAGCACTTCTACTCCGGTATCGAAGCCTCCGAACTGGAGCGCATCCGTCTGGTCCTGCAAGTGCTCAAAGACAGCCCGCTGCCCGTGCCGAACATGCGCGACATCGAAGACCACGACGCCGTGTTCGTCCTCGGTGAAGACCTGACCCAGACCGCCGCCCGTATGGCGCTGTCCCTGCGTCAGTCGGTCAAGGGCAAAGCTGAAGACATGGCCGAAGCCATGCGCGTTCAGCCGTGGCTCGACGCTGCGGTGAAGAACATCGGTCAGCACGAACTGAACCCGCTGTTCATCGCCAGCCTGGCCGAAACCAAGCTCGACGACATCGCTGAAGAATGCGTTCACGCCGCTCCCGACGATCTGGCGCGTATCGGTTTCGCCGTGGCTCACGCTCTGGACGCCAGCGCCCCGGCCGTTGAAGGTCTGGACGCGGAAGCCCAGGAACTGGCCAAGCGCATTGCTGATGCCCTGCTCGCGGCCAAACGTCCGCTGATCATCGCTGGTACTTCGCTGGGTTCCAAAGCCTTGATCGAAGCGGCGGCGAACATCGCCAAAGCCCTGAAGCTGCGCGAGAAGAACGGTTCGATCAGCCTGATCGTGCCGGAAGCCAACAGCCTTGGCCTGGCCATGCTCGGTGGCGAATCGGTCGACGCGGCGCTGCAAGCCGTGATCGATGGCCAGGCCGACGCCATCGTCGTGCTGGAAAACGATCTGTACACCCGCACCTCCAAAGCCAAGGTCGATGCCGCGCTGAACGCTGCGAAAGTAGTGATCGTTGCCGACCACCAGAAGACCGCCACCACTGACCGCGCGCAACTGGTTCTGCCAGCGGCGAGCTTCGCTGAAGGCGACGGTACGCTGGTCAGCCAGGAAGGTCGCGCCCAGCGCTTCTTCCAGGTTTTCGATCCGCAATACATGGATGCGAGCATTCTGGTTCACGAAGGCTGGCGCTGGCTGCACGCCCTGCGCTCGACCCTGCTGAACCAGCCGATCGACTGGACGCAACTCGACCACGTCACCGCTGCCGTGGCGTCGAGCACCGAGCAACTGGCGCGTATCGTCGACGCCGCGCCGTCTGCCGCGTTCCGCATCAAGGGTCTGAAACTGGCGCGTGAGCCGCTGCGTTATTCCGGTCGCACCGCAATGCGTGCCGACATCAGCGTTCACGAACCGCGTACCCCGCAAGACAAAGACACCGCGTTTGCCTTCTCCATGGAAGGTTACTCGGGCTCTGTCGAACCGCGTCAGCAGGTGCCGTTTGCCTGGTCGCCGGGCTGGAACTCGCCGCAAGCCTGGAACAAGTTCCAGGACGAAGTCGGTGGTCACCTGCGTGCTGGCGACCCGGGCACCCGCCTGATCGAAAGCACCGGCGATTCGCTGAACTGGTTCACCGCTGCTCCGCGCGCCTTCAACCCGGCGCCGGGCACCTGGCAAGCCGTGCCGTTCTACCACCTGTTCGGCAGCGACGAAAACTCGTCGAAAGCCGCTCCGGTGCAGGAACGCATCCCGGCTCCGTACGTGGCGCTGGCCAAATCCGAAGCGGATCGCCTGGGCGTCAACGACGGTGCTCTGCTGAGCCTGAACGTGGCCGGCCAGACCCTGCGTCTGCCGCTGCGCATCAATGAAGAACTGGGCGCTGGTCTGGTGGCCTTGCCTGCGGGCATCGCCGGCATTCCACCGGCATTCGCCGGCCTGTCCGTCGACGGTCTGCAGGAGGCAGCGCAATGACCTGGTTCACCCCTGAAGTGATCGATGTGATCCTGACGGTTATCAAAGCCATCGTGATTCTGCTGGCCGTCGTGGTCGCGGGCGCGTTGCTCAGCTTTGTCGAACGTCGCCTGCTGGGCTGGTGGCAGGACCGTTATGGTCCGAACCGCGTTGGCCCGTTCGGCATGTTCCAGATCGCCGCCGACATGCTGAAGATGTTCTTCAAGGAAGACTGGACCCCGCCGTTTGCCGACAAGGTGATCTTCACCCTGGCACCGGTGGTGGCCATGTCCGCCCTGCTGATCGCGTTCGCGATCATCCCGATCACCCCGACCTGGGGCGTGGCGGATCTGAACATCGGCCTGCTGTTCTTCTTCGCCATGGCCGGTCTGTCGGTCTACGCGGTGCTGTTCGCCGGCTGGTCGAGCAACAACAAGTTCGCCCTGCTCGGCAGCTTGCGTGCCTCGGCGCAGACCGTGTCCTACGAAGTGTTCATGGGCCTGTCCCTGATGGGCATCGTGGTGCAGGTCGGCTCGTTCAACATGCGCGACATCGTCGAGTACCAGGCGCAGAACCTGTGGTTCATCATTCCGCAGTTCTTCGGCTTCTGTACCTTCTTCATCGCTGGCGTAGCCGTGACTCACCGTCACCCGTTCGACCAGCCGGAAGCGGAACAGGAACTGGCCGACGGTTACCACATTGAATACGCCGGTATGAAATGGGGCATGTTCTTCGTCGGTGAATACATCGGCATCATCCTGATCTCGGCGCTGCTGGTCACCCTGTTCTTCGGTGGCTGGCACGGTCCGTTCGGCATCCTGCCGCAACTGTCCTTCGTCTGGTTCGCACTGAAGACCGCGTTCTTCATCATGCTGTTCATCCTGCTGCGCGCTTCCATCCCGCGTCCGCGTTATGACCAGGTGATGGATTTCAGCTGGAAATTCTGCCTGCCACTGACCCTGATCAATTTGCTGATAACCGCTGCGGTTGTGTTGTGGAACACACCTGCGGTTGCGGTTCAGTGAGGATTTGACCCATGTTCAAATATATTGGCGACATCGTTAAGGGTACCGGTACCCAGTTGCGCAGCCTGGTCATGGTCTTCGGCCATGGCTTTCGCAAGCGCGACACCCTGCAATACCCGGAAGAGCCGGTCTACCTGCCGCCACGCTACCGTGGTCGCATCGTCCTGACCCGTGACCCCGATGGCGAAGAGCGTTGCGTAGCCTGCAACCTGTGCGCCGTGGCTTGCCCGGTAGGTTGCATCTCGCTGCAGAAAGCTGAAACCGAAGACGGTCGCTGGTACCCGGACTTCTTCCGTATCAACTTCTCGCGCTGCATTTTCTGCGGTCTCTGCGAGGAAGCCTGTCCGACCACCGCAATCCAGCTGACTCCGGATTTCGAGATGGCCGAGTTCAAACGTCAGGACCTGGTGTACGAGAAAGAAGATCTGCTGATCTCCGGCCCCGGCAAAAACCCTGATTACAACTTCTATCGTGTTGCAGGTATGGCAATCGCTGGCAAGCCGAAAGGCTCTGCGCAGAACGAAGCCGAACCGATCAACGTGAAGAGCTTGCTGCCTTAAGGAAGAACGATGGAATTCGCTTTCTATTTCGCATCGGGTATCGCGGTGGTGTCCACGCTTCGTGTGGTCACCAACACCAACCCTGTGCACGCCCTGCTCTACCTGATCATCTCGTTGATCGCCGTGGCCATGACGTTCTTCGCACTCGGCGCACCGTTCGCCGGCGTGCTGGAAGTGATCGCCTACGCCGGCGCCATCATGGTGCTGTTCGTGTTCGTGGTGATGATGCTGAACCTGGGTCCCGCCTCGGTTCAGCAGGAACGCACCTGGCTCAAGCCCGGTATCTGGGCCGGGCCGGTGATTCTCGCCGCCCTGCTGCTGGCCGAACTGCTGTATGTGCTGTTCGCTCACCAGAGCGGCCAGGCCATCGGCCACACCACCGTCGATGCAAAAGCCGTGGGCGTCAGCCTGTTCGGTCCGTATCTGCTGGTGGTCGAACTCGCCTCGATGCTGCTGCTCGCCGCAGCCGTCACGGCGTTCCATTTGGGCCGTAACGAGGCGAAGGAGTAAGACATGCCTGCTATCCCTCTCGAACATGGTTTAGCCGTCGCCGGCATCCTGTTCTGCCTTGGTCTGGTCGGCCTGATGGTCCGCCGCAACATTTTGTTCGTGTTGATGAGTCTGGAAGTGATGATGAACGCCTCTGCCCTGGCCTTCATCGTTGCAGGCGCCCGTTGGGGCCAACCGGATGGACAGATCATGTTCATCCTGGTGATCAGCCTGGCAGCCGCCGAGGCCAGTATTGGCCTGGCGATCCTGCTGCAACTGTATCGCCGCTTCCACACGCTCGATATCGACGCTGCCAGTGAGATGCGCGGATGAACCTAATCTTTCTGACTTTTGTATTCCCTCTGATCGGTTTCCTGCTGCTGTCGTTCTCCCGTGGACGCTGGTCGGAAAACCTCTCGGCGCTGATCGGCGTGGGTTCCATTGGCTTGTCGGCGATTGTCGCCGCCTACGTCATCTGGCAATTCAACGTCGCGCCGCCCGAAGGCGGTCACTACACCCTGGTGCTGTGGAAGTGGATGGCGGTCGAAGGCTTCAAGCCTGACTTCGCTCTCTACGTCGACGGCCTGTCGATCACCATGCTCGGCGTGGTGGTGGGCGTAGGTTTCCTGATCCACCTGTTCGCGTCCTGGTACATGCGCGGCGAAGCGGGTTACTCGCGCTTCTTCTCGTACACCAACCTGTTTATCGCCAGCATGCTGTTCCTGGTGCTCGGCGATAACCTGTTGTTCCTGTACTTCGGCTGGGAAGGCGTGGGTCTGTGCTCGTACCTGTTGATCGGTTTCTACTACAGCAACCGCAACAACGGTAATGCCGCACTCAAGGCTTTCATCGTGACCCGGATCGGCGACGTGTTCATGGCCATCGGCCTGTTCATCCTGTTCCAGCAAGTGGGCACGTTGAACATCCAGGAACTGCTGGTGCTGGCACCGCAGAAATTCCAGGTCGGCGACTTCTGGATCACCCTAGCGACCTTGATGCTGCTGGGTGGTGCGGTCGGTAAATCGGCGCAACTGCCACTGCAAACCTGGCTCGCGGACGCGATGGCTGGCCCGACCCCGGTGTCGGCACTGATCCACGCTGCAACCATGGTGACCGCTGGCGTCTACCTGATCGCCCGTACCCACGGTCTGTTCACCCTGGCGCCGGAAATCCTGCACCTGGTCGGCATCGTCGGTGGTGTGACGCTGGTTCTCGCAGGTTTCGCCGCACTGGTACAAACCGACATCAAACGTATCCTCGCCTACTCGACCATGAGCCAGATCGGCTACATGTTCCTGGCGCTGGGCGTTGGTGCCTGGGATGGCGCGATTTTCCACCTGATGACCCACGCCTTCTTCAAGGCCCTGCTGTTCCTTGCGTCCGGTGCGGTGATCGTTGCCTGCCACCACGAGCAGAACATCTTCAAGATGGGCGGTCTGTGGAAAAAACTGCCACTGGCCTACGCCAGCTTCATCGTCGGTGGTGCTGCACTGGCCGCCCTGCCACTGGTCACCGCAGGCTTCTACTCCAAGGACGAAATCCTTTGGGAAGCGTTCGCCAGCGGCAACCACGGTCTGCTCTACGCAGGTCTGGTCGGCGCGTTCATGACTTCGCTGTACACCTTCCGCCTGATCTTCATCACGTTCCACGGTGAAGCCAAGACTGAAGCCCACGCCGGTCACGGCATCGCTCACTGGCTGCCACTGTCGGTACTGATCGTGCTGTCGACCTTCATCGGCGCGATGATCGTTCCACCGCTGCACGGCGTACTGCCGGAAAGCGTTGGCCATGCCGGTGGCGAAGCCAAGCACAGTCTGGAAATCGCTTCGGGCGCCATCGCCCTGGCCGGTATCCTGCTGGCGGCCCTGCTGTTCCTCGGCAAGCGTCGCTTCGTGACGGCAATCGCCAACAGCGGCATCGGCCGTTTCCTTTCGGCCTGGTGGTTCGCTGCCTGGGGCTTCGACTGGATCTACGACAAACTGTTCGTCAAGCCGTACCTTGCGATCAGCCATGTACTGCGCAGAGACCCGCTCGACCAGACCATCGGTCTGATCCCGCGTATGGCCAAAGGCGGTCACACCGCCCTGAGCCGCACCGAGACCGGTCAACTGCGTTGGTATGCCGCCTCGATGGCTGCTGGTGCCGTGCTGGTAATCGGCGTCATCGTGCTGGTAGCGGTCTGATATGAACCTTGCGAATTTGCGAAAGGAAACGAGCCCGTCATGATTCTGCCTTGGCTAATCCTGATCCCCTTCATCGGCGGCCTGCTGTGCTGGATGGGTGAGCGCTTCGGCGCTACCCTCCCCCGCTGGATTGCGCTGTTGACCATGACCCTGGAACTCGCCCTCGGCCTCTGGCTGTGGGCCCACGGTGACTATTCATTTGCTCCGGCGCCTGGCGCCGATCCGACCTGGGCGCTTGAGTTCAAGCACGTCTGGATCCAGCGCTTCGGCATCAACGTGCATCTGGCCCTCGACGGCCTGTCGCTGCTGATGATCCTGCTGACCGGCCTGCTGGGTATCCTCTCGGTACTCTGCTCGTGGAAAGAGATCCAGCGTCACGTTGGCTTCTTCCACCTGAACCTGATGTGGATCCTGGGCGGCGTTGTCGGCGTGTTCCTCGCCCTCGACCTGTTCATGTTCTTCTTCTTCTGGGAAATGATGCTGGTGCCGATGTACTTCCTCATCGCGCTCTGGGGTCACAGTTCTTCGGACGGCAAGAAAACCCGGATCTACGCAGCGACCAAGTTCTTCATCTTCACTCAGGCTTCCGGCCTGATCATGCTGGTGGCGATCCTCGGTCTGGTGCTGGTCAACTTCAACAACACTGGCGTGATTACTTTCAACTACGCCGATCTGTTGAAGACCAAGATGTCGATGACCACCGAGTACATCCTGATGCTCGGCTTCTTCATCGCCTTCGCGGTCAAGCTGCCCGTGGTGCCGTTCCACTCCTGGCTGCCTGATGCCCACGCCCAGGCGCCGACTGCCGGTTCCGTCGACCTCGCCGGTATCCTGCTGAAAACCGCTGCGTACGGCCTGCTGCGTTTCGCCCTGCCGCTGTTCCCGAATGCTTCGGCCGAGTTCGCGCCGATCGCCATGACCCTCGGTCTGATCGGGATCTTCTACGGTGCGTTCCTCGCTTTCGCGCAAACCGACATCAAGCGTCTGATCGCCTTCTCGTCCGTTTCCCACATGGGCTTCGTACTGATCGGCATCTACTCCGGCAGCCAACTGGCGCTGCAAGGTGCAGTGATCCAGATGCTGGCGCACGGTCTGTCGGCCGCGGCACTGTTTATCCTCAGCGGTCAGCTGTACGAGCGTCTGCACACCCGTGACATGCGTGAGATGGGCGGTCTGTGGTCGCGTATCGCTTACCTGCCGGCGATCAGCCTGTTCTTCGCCGCCGCCTCGCTGGGTCTGCCGGGTACCGGTAACTTCGTCGGCGAGTTCCTGATCCTGATCGGTACGTTCGCCAGTGCGCCATGGATCACGGCGATTGCCACCTCCGGTCTGGTGTTCGGTTCGGTCTACTCGCTGATCATGATCCACCGTGCCTACTTCGGTCCGTCGAAATCGGATTCGATCCTGCACGGCATGGACGGTCGCGAACTGATCATGGTGCTGGGCCTTGCGGTGCTGCTGATTTACCTCGGCGTTTACCCGCAACCGTTCCTCGACACTTCCGCCGCCACGATGCATGGCGTGCAGCAGTGGCTCGGCACCGCCTTCACTCAACTCGCTTCGGCCCGGTAAGAGCGCTATGGAATTCACGATTCAACACTTTATTGCGCTTGCGCCACTGTTGATCACCAGCCTCACCATTATCGTGGTGATGCTGGCAATCGCCTGGCGCCGCAACCACTCGCAGACCTTCCTGATCTCGGTCGCCGGTCTGAACCTGGCCTTGTTGTCGATCCTGCCAGCCCTGAAAGTCGCGCCTCTGGCCGTGACGCCACTGCTGCAAGTCGACACCTTCGCCTGCCTGTACATGGCGCTGATCCTGGTCGCCACCCTCGCCTGTGTAACCCTCGCCCACGCCTACCTCGGCGATGGCGGTTCGGGTTACCCGGGCAACCGTGAAGAACTGTACCTGCTGATCCTGATGGCCGCCGCCGGTGGTCTGGTTCTGGTCAGCGCGCAGCACTTGGCCGGGCTGTTCATCGGTCTGGAACTGCTGTCGGTGCCGGTCTACGGTCTGGTGGCTTATGCCTTCTTCAACAAGCGTTCGCTGGAAGCCGGCATCAAGTACATGGTGCTGTCCGCGGCCGGTTCCGCGTTCCTGTTGTTCGGTATGGCCCTGCTCTACGCTGACGCCGGCACCCTGAGCTTCAACGGTATCGGTCAGGCCCTGGCGACCACCAACCTGCCGAGCTCGCTGGCGCAGTTGGGTCTGGGCATGATGCTGATCGGTCTGGCGTTCAAGCTGTCGCTGGTACCGTTCCACCTGTGGACCCCGGACGTCTACGAAGGTGCTCCGGCACCAGTCGCCGCGTTCCTCGCCACGGCGTCGAAGGTTGCCGTGTTCGCGGTGATGGTGCGTCTGTTCCAGATCTCCCCTGCCGCGAGCAGTGGCGTGCTGAGCGACGTGCTGAGCGTGATCGCCATCGCCTCGATCCTGTTCGGTAACCTGCTGGCCCTGACCCAGAGCAACCTCAAGCGTCTGCTCGGTTACTCGTCCATCGCACACTTCGGCTACCTGCTGATTGCCCTGGTGGCGAGCAAGGGTCTGGCGGTGGAAGCCATCGGCGTGTACCTGGTCACCTACGTGATCACCAGCCTCGGCGCGTTCGGCGTGATCACTCTGATGTCGTCGCCGTACAACGGCCGTGACGCCGACGCGCTGTACGAGTACCGCGGCCTGTTCTGGCGCCGTCCGTACCTGACCGCCGTTCTGACCGTGATGATGCTGTCCCTGGCCGGTATCCCGCTGACTGCCGGCTTCATCGGCAAGTTCTACATCATCGCTACCGGCGTCGAGTCGCACCAATGGTGGCTGGTCGGTTCGCTGGTACTGGGCAGCGCCATCGGCGTGTTCTACTACCTGCGCGTGATGGTCACCCTGTACCTGATCGAACCGAACCTGCGCCGCCACGACGCCCAGCTGCACTGGGAACAGAAGGCTGGCGGCGTAATGCTGCTGGCCATCGCCCTGGTCGCTTTCTTCCTGGGTGTGTACCCGCAGCCATTGCTGACTCTGGTTCAGCAGGCGGGTCTGACGGGCTGATATTCGGCTGGCTGGAAACGGAAACGGCACCTTCGGGTGCCGTTTTTGTTTTACGGATTCTATGTAGCAACAAATAACCTGTGGCGAGGGAGCTTGCTCCCGCTGGGACGCGAAGCGGCCCCGCTGTTCAGTTGAGAAGTGGGGCCTGCTACGCAGTCCAGCGGGAGCAAGCTCCCTCGCCACAATGGCATCACAGTTTCTTCACCATTGGCACGCAGGCCAGTTGCAAACCTGAAGGCGATTGATAAATCGCACTCTCCTCCCCGACATAACCACAGCGACGATAAAAGTCGACCGCATTCAACGTCGCGTCTAGACACACCTCGGTCAGCCCGAGATTCCGCGCCAGATCTTCGAGAAAGAACAGAACACGCTTGCCCAGCCCACGCTGCATGAAATCCGGGCGAATGAAGATCGCGCCGATTTCACGGTAATCCAGATCGAGCATGCCGGTCGCTACAGCCTCACCCTGAATGCAGCCCAGATAAAAGTGTTTTTCCATCAGCGTGTCGTAGCCGTCTTCGGCCGCCCCTTTGGTCCAGTCGAGCATTTGCTGCTGGCTGTACGCACCGATGCATTGGTGCCGGATGGCCAGGCGCCGAATGTCGAACGCGATCCGCGCATCGTCCGGGGTCGCTCTTCTGATGTCGAACATTTCTCTCTCCATGAGGTATGTGCAGACGGGAATCAACCTGCGAAGGTAACAGCCATTTCTGCACAAATGTGGATCAATCAGTCCACATTTCCACAGATGCCGTGGCAAACCCGGATCATTGTGGGAGTGTGGCTCGCCCGCGAAGGCGTCGGCACATTCAATATCTTCATTGCCCGACACTCCGCTTTCGCGAGCAAGCCCGCTCCCACAGGTTACGTGTCGTTCACAGCCCTTATGGCAACCCCGATTACCGTGGGAGCGTGGCTTGCCCGCGAAGGCGTCGGCACCTTCAATATCTTCATTGCCCGACACTCCGCTTTCGCGAGCAAGCCCGCTCCCACAGGTTACGTGTCGTTCACAGCCCTTATGGCAACCCCCGATTACCGTGGGAGCGTGGCTTGCCCGCGAAGGCGTCGGCACCTTCAATATCTTCATTGCCCGACACTCCGCTTTCGCGAGCAAGCCCGCTCCCACAGGTTTGCGTGGCGTTCACAAAACCCAGGTTCAGCCACATGACGAAATTGTAATTCCCCCATCACCTTGGCGTTATCCGCAGCTTGCAACGATGTGACCCGGCGACCAATGCCGGCGGGCCTTTGCCCGTCGAACAATAAAACCACGCCGACGCACGTTCCCGTTCTGCCGAACCCAAGGAGTGTTTGATGGTTAACAATACAAAAATGTCGATGGCCGCTTTAGCGGTGGTGGTCGGCTCCGGGCCGTCCATGGTGTTTGCAGAAGACAAGCCCGAAGGCTTTGTCGAAGGCAGCAGCCTGACGGTGCTCAACCGCAACTTCTACTTCAATCGTGATCACCGCAACGGCCAGTCCAGCCCAACCGGCAACGGTTATTCCGAAGCCTGGGCGCATGCGGTCATCAGCAAGTTCGAATCCGGTTTCACCCAAGGCACCGTCGGGGTCGGTGTCGACGCATTTGCCATGCTCGGCTTGAAACTCGACACCGGTGACGGCCGCAACGGCGGGCGCAGTTCGTTCGATATGCTGCCGGTCAACAGTGACGGCCAGGCGCGGGATGAATACACCAAGATCGGTGGCGCCGCCAAAGTGCGGGCCTTCGATACCGTGGTCAAGGTCGGTGATGTGTTCCCGGCCAACCCGGTGGTGGCCGCAGGTGATTCGCGCCTGCTGCCGGAAAGCTTTCGCGGTGTGACGGCGACCAACACCAGCATCGACGGTCTGTCCATTCAGGGCGGTCGTTTGCATGCGATGAGCCAACCGGTGTCCAGCGACATGCGCGAAAATTTCGCCACGTTCTACGCCGGCCCGGTCAATTCGCCGTGGATCGCTTATGGCGGGGGCGACTACGTGCTGAACAAGAACCTCAGTTTCAGCCTGTACTCCAGCCGCCTCAAGGATGCCTGGAATCAGTATTACGCCGGCACCGCCTGGACCTATCCGCTGGCGGACGACCTGTCGCTGTTCGGCGGCCTGAACTATTACAAGGCGGTCGACGAAGGCAAGCAACTGCTCGGCCAATTCGACAACAACATCTGGAGCGGCCGCGTCGGGATGAAACTCGGTGCGCACTCCGTCGCCCTCTCCCACCAGCGCAACAACGGCAACGACGACTTCGATTACCTGCGCCAGTCCGACTCGATCTTTCTCGATAACTCGATCCAGTACAGCGACTTCAACTCGCCGAAGGAACGTTCGTGGATGGTGCGCTACGACCTCGACATGAGCCCTTACGGCGTACCCGGTCTGTCGTTCATGACCCGTTACGCACGCGGCACCGACGGCGACTACTCCAACGCCAACGCCGTGTACATGCGCCGCGATGCCGAAGGCAATCCGCTGACCGACCAGAAGCGCTGGGAGCGTGACGTCGAAGTCAAATACGTGGTGCAGAGCGGTTCGATGAAAGACCTGTCGCTGCGTTTGCGCCAGGCCACCACCCGCGCCACGGCGTTCGAGTCCGACCTGGATGAAGTGCGGGTGATCGTCGAATACCCGCTGGCGATTCTCTGAGTTTCCCGAGCAATACCATTCACCTTTAGAAGCTCCTTGCTCCTTTGGTCAGAGGTGAATTTTTTGGCGTCCTTCGGGGCGCCTTTTTTTGCCCTGGGAAAAATCATCGTTTTCTTGACCGAACCGCAAGCCACCTGCCATCTTCGCCTGCGCTGACCAACAAGAATAACGAGGGACCGATGAGTAGCCGTAAGAACCTGGAAATCGAGTACTTGCGAGGGGCTGCTGTGGCCATGACCTTCTTGTGCCATGTCACCATGATGCTGCCGTTCCATACCGATACGCTGCTGAGAATATTCTCGATTTTCATGCCCTGGACCGGTGTCGACCTGTTCTTCTGCATTTCCGGTTTCGTGGTCAGCAAGGCCTATCTGGACCATTTCGACCAACAGCGCGCCCAGGGTCAGTTCGGTCTGGCAACGGCCTGTTTCTGGCTGCGCCGCGCCTATCGTCTGCTGCCCACAGCATGGCTCTGGATACTGATTCCGCTGTTGTTTTCCGTTATTTTCAACCAATCGAACGCCTTTGGTTCGTGGTACGACAATCTGCGCAGTTTCACCGCCGTCGCGACCTTCAGCGGCAATCTGGCGATGCATTACAACTCGCTGCTGGGCCCCAGCCCTCAATACTGGAGCCTGGCGCTCGAAGAGCAGTTTTACTTCGTATTTCCGTTTTTTCTGCTGTTTGTCACGGCCCCGCGTTGGCGGATCATCGCCCTGTTCGCACTGATTGCGTTGCAGTTCGGTATTGATCGAAACCCCTACGGCCAGCCTGCGAGCATCCTCACGCACTTCCGTCTGGATGCAATGCTCTGGGGAATTCTCTTGTGCCTGTTCACCCGTACCCGCCTCTATCGGCAGATAGAACCGGTCGGGCTGGGTCAGGGGACGATCAAACCGCTGCTTTGCACGCTGTTCCTGCTGTACATGCTGGGCTCTGTCGCCATCCAGCTGATTGCCATGCCCATTGCTGTCGGCATCGTCGCGATGGTCGCGGTATTGATTGTCTGGCTGGCGAGTTATCAGAAGGGCTACATCTACTGCCCGGCGTTCATGCGCGGTCTCATGCAGTGGCTCGGCTCACGGTCGTATGGGCTCTACGTGATCCACGTTTTCACCAATCACCTGAGTACAGAGATCTGGACGCGTGTTGCCGCCAACCAAGGCGTGCCGCTGGATGGGCGTTTCACCCTTGAGCTGTTACTGACGTCGGTGGGTCTGCTGGTGCTGCTGAGCGAACTCAACTACCGCTTTATCGAAACCCCTCTGCGTCTGCGCGGCGCCGAGATTGCCCGACGCAAGTTGAACCAGGAAGCGTCTCCGCTCCCGGCCACTGTCGACGTCGAGCCCTTGCCGACCAAGTAACCCTACTTGAACACAAAGGCTAGAGAGCTGACGTCCGAAGGACAACCTGAAAACATTGTGGGAAGGTTCTGCTTTTCCCACACAACTTTTAAATGCAGCTCCGGGGATCAGGTGTTGGTTAGCCACCACTGTTGCGGCACACGCCTGCCACGCTGTACTTGAGCGTATTGAGCTGCCCTTGCGAGTCTTCGTAAGTCATGGCCGTCGGCACCACCGAGCAAGCCGGTTGCGGCTTCACCACGCTGACGATTTTCACCACGTCGAGCTGCATGCCGTATTCGTATTCCTTGACCACCGGCGCCGCTTTGCCGCGTTCAGCCGCGTATTGTTCCATGGCTTTGGCGTTGGCGCTGAAAGCGCGCTCGAAGGTGCGATCACCGCCGCCCTCGGCCAGTGCATTCACGGACATCGCCATGACGCTGGCAAACACGATCGACTTAAGCATTTTCATCTCCATTTCCTTCCCTTCCAGGCCCGAAAAAAAGCCCGGCATCGATGCGCGATGACGGGCTTGCGCAGGTTCAGGCCGCGTTAAAGATCCTGAGTTTTCTGGTCGTTCTTTTCATTGACCACCACCGGGTTGGCAGCGGCTTTTTCCTTGGCCACGAACAGCTCCACGGCGCGGTCGTTGGCGGTCATCATCCGGTCGAAGGTGCGGTCACCACCGCCTTCGGCCATGGCCAGTGACGACAGCATCAGGACGGTTGCGAAGGCACTCAGTTGGGCGAATTTCATGGTTGATTCCTCGTTTAAGTAACTGACGGGATCAAGGTAACAAGGTGAACCTTTCGTGACGGTGGCGGGGGAATTACATATCCGTTATCTGCCGGATCAGTGCACGGAACCCATGTGGGAGCGGGCTTGCTCGCGAAAGCGGTGTGTCATCCAACATTGATGTCGACTGACACGGCCTCTTCGCGAGCAAGCCCGCTCCCACAGGAGATCACCTACTCAGACGGTACGGTGTCCTCATCCCGGCGATGGGCGATCTGGTACAGCGCGGGCAAGATCAGCAACGTGAGGATCGTTGAGGACAGAATTCCGCCGATCACCACGGTTGCCAGTGGCCGCTGCACCTCGGCGCCGGTGCCGGTCGCCAGCGCCATCGGAATAAACCCCAGCGACGCCACCAGTGCGGTCATCAACACTGGCCGCAAGCGCGTCAGCGCGCCGACGTTGATTGCCTCCGTCAGTGAGCGCCCTTCCTCGCGCAAATTGCGAATGAACGCGATCATCACCAAACCGTTGAGCACCGCCACCCCGGACAACGCGATAAACCCCACGCCAGCGGAAATCGACAACGGAATATCCCGCAGCCACAGCGCCATCACCCCTCCGGTCAAGGCAAACGGAATCCCGGTAAACACCAGCAAGCCGTCCTTCAGATTGTTGAACATCATGAACAGCAACCCGAACACCAGCAGCAACGCCACCGGCACCACAATCTGCAAGCGCTTGGCCGCCGACTGCAGTTGCTCGAACTGCCCGCCCCAGCTGGTCCAGTAACCGGCCGGCACCTGCACCTCGCGCTCGATCAGCGCACCCGCGTCGCTGACGAACGAGCCGATATCGCGCCCGCGCACGTTGGCGCTGACGATCACCAGACGCTTGCCGTTTTCGCGGCTGACCTGGTTCGGCCCGAGTACCAGATCGAGGCTGGCGACGTCCTTCAGGGCGATAAAACCGATCTGATTCGCCGCACCGCTCAGCGCCGGCACCGGAATCAGCAGCGCCGACAAGCCGTCGATGTCCTTGCGCATCGCGTCGGACAAACGCACCACCATGTCGAAGCGCCGATCACCCTCGTACAAAGTGCCAGCCTGCCGTCCCCCCACTGCGACGGCGATGGTGTCCTGCACATCGCCAACGTTGAGGCCATAACGCGCCGCCTTGTCGCGATCGATATTGATGGTCAGCACCGGCAGCCCGGTGGTCTGCTCGACCTTCACTTCAGAGGCGCCGTTGACCTTCTGCATCGCCGCCGCGATCTTCGCCGCCGTGGCGTTGAGCACGTCCATGTCATCGCCGAACACCTTGACCGCGACATCGCTGCGCACGCCGGAGATCAGTTCGTTGAAGCGCAACTGGATCGGCTGCGACAGCTCATAGTTACTGCCCGGCAACGTCGCGGCGGCTTGTTGCAACTCGGCCATCAGGGTTTCGCGAGACTTTTTCGGGTCTGGCCATTGGTCCTTGGGCTTGAGCATCACGTAGCTGTCGGAGATGTTCGGCGGCATCGGGTCGGAAGCGATTTCCGCCGTACCGGTGCGGGCGAACACCCGTTCAACCTCCGGCACTTTGGCCAGGATCAGCGTCTCCAGACGCTGCTGCATGTCCACCGATTGCGTCAGGCTGGTGCCCGGCACGCGCAGCGCTTGCAGGGCGAAATCCCCCTCACTGAGGCTCGGCACAAACTCGCTGCCCATGCGGCTGGTGAGCACGCCGCTGAGCACGATCACCGCCAACGCCACGCCCACGGCCACCGCGCGATGCGCCATGACCCAGGCCAGCGCCGGCGCATAAATACGACGGGCGCCGCGCATCACCGCACCCTCCTCTTCCTTGACCTTGCCGGTGACGAACAGCGCAATCGCTGCCGGCACAAAGGTCACCGACAGCAGCATCGCACCGAGCAGCGCGATGACCACGGTGAACGCCATCGGGTGGAACATTTTCCCTTCGACGCCGCTCAACGCGAAGATCGGCAGGTACACCACCATGATGATCAACTGGCCGAAAATCAGCGGTCGCCGCGCCTCTTTCGCTGCCGCAAAGACTTCCTTGAAACGCTCGGCACGGGTCAGCAAGCGCCCGTGATGCTGCTGCGCGTGGGCCAGGCGACGCAGGGTGTTTTCGACGATCACCACCGCACCGTCGACGATGATCCCGAAGTCCAGCGCCCCGAGGCTCATCAGGTTGGCACTGACCTTGTTGCTGAACATCCCGGTGAAGGTGAACAGCATCGACAGCGGAATCACCATCGCGGTGATCAACGCGGCGCGGATGTTGCCGAGGAACAGGAACAGAATCGCGATCACCAGAATCGCGCCTTCGATCAGGTTCTTTTTCACCGTGGCGATGGCTTTGTCGACCAGGTGCGTGCGGTCATACACCGGCACCGCGATCACGCCTTTGGGCAAGGATTTGTTGATCTGTTCCAGCTTGCTGGCCACCGCTTGCGAAACGGTGCGGCTGTTCTCGCCGATCAACATGAACACCGTGCCCAGCACCACTTCACGACCGTTTTCGGTGGCCGCACCGCTGCGCAATTCACGGCCGATTTCCACGCTGGCGACGTTCTTCACCCGGATCGGCGTGCCATCGACGTTGGCCATGACGATGTTGGCGATGTCCTCGGTGCTCGCCACCTGCCCCGGCGCACGGATCAGCAATTGCTCGCCGCTGCGCTCGATGTACCCGGCGCCGACATTGGCGTTGTTACGCTCCAGCGCGGTGATCAGATCGGTGAGCGTGAGCTTGTACGCGGCGAGGCGTTTCGGGTCCGGCGCGATCTGGTATTCCTTGGCAAACCCGCCGATGGTGTTGATCTCGGCGACACCCGGCACGTTGCGCAATTGCGGCTTGATGATCCAGTCCTGAATCACTCGCAGATCGGTCGGCGTGTAGGCGCTGCCGTCTTCCTTCAGCGCGCCCTCCTGGGCTTCCACCGTCCATAAAAAGATCTCACCGAGGCCGGTGGAGATCGGCCCCATCACCGCTTCCGCGCCTTCGGGCAATTGCTCCTTGGCGATCTGCAAGCGCTCGTTGACCAGTTGGCGAGCGAAGAACAGGTCGGTGCCGTCCTTGAAGATCACCGTCACTTGCGACAGGCCCGAGCGCGACAGCGAACGGGTCTGCTCCAGCGCCGGCAACCCGGCCATCGCGGTTTCAATCGGGAAAGTAATGCGCTGCTCGGTCTCCAGCGGCGAGAATCCGGCGGCGCCGGTGTTGATCTGCACCTGGACATTGGTGATGTCGGGCACGGCGTCGATCGGCAGCTTTTGATAACTGGCGATGCCGAGGCCGGCCATGAGCAGAACGGCGAGCAACACGATGATGCGCTGCTCGATGGCAAACTGGATCAGGCGTTCGAACATGGGAACCTTCCAGAATTAATGACTGTGCTCGGCTGAGGCTTTGCCCAGCTCCGACTTGAGGACGAAGCTGCCGGCGCTGGCGACTTGCACGCCCGGTTCCAGCCCTTGGGTGACTTCGACGTGGCCAGCGGCGCGGCTGCCCAGTTCCACCGTCTGCGCCTTGAAGCCGTCGTCGGTACGGACGAACACCGTGGGTTTGTCCTCGACGGTCTGGATCGCGGTTTCCGGCACCGCGACTTTGGCCTGGCGGCTGTCGGTGGCGACACGCGCGGTCACGAACAGCCCCGGGCGCCATGAGCCCTGCGGGTTCTCCAGCGTCACGCGCACGGTCGCGGTGCGCGTTTGTTCGCCGAGCAGACTGCCGACGTACGCCACGCTGCCAGTGACTTCAGCTTGCAATTCCGGCGCGCTCACGGTGACGGTTTTGCCCACCTGCACCTGGGTCAGCTCCTTGGGCGAAACGCCGAACGTGACCCACACGCGGGACAAGTCCGAAAGGGTGAAAGCGGCCGTGGTTTCATCGACCACCTCGCCCGGCGTCAGGTGTTTTTCCACCACCACGCCATCGAACGGTGCGCGCAGTTCGTAGCGATTGCCGCCGGTGGCGACCACGCTGCCGCTGAGTACGCTGATTTTCTGCCGGGCGTTGTTCATGGCGATTTCCGCCTCTTCCAACGCTTGCTTCGCCTGGAGGAAATCCTGTTCGGCGGAGATCTTGTCCTGCCAGAGCTTTTTCTCGCGTTCGTAGGTGGTGCGCGCCAACGTCAAGCGACGTTGCGCGGCGGCCTGCTCGCTGCGCTGATCGGAAATCTGCTGACTGGCGATCACTGCCAGCAACTGGCCCTTCTTCACCGCTTGCCCGAGGTTGACCGCCACCGACTCGACCACCCCCGGCACGCGCGGCACGACGTGCGCGGTGCGGTCTTCGTCGAAGCGCACTTCGCCGGGGAACGACAGGCCGAGACTGATGCTCTGCGTCCGCGCCTCGGCCAGTTGAATGCCTGCCGCCGCGATCTGCTCGGTACTCAATTCGATGTGGCCTTCTTCGGCATGTTCGCCTTCGGCGGCCGCGCCCTCCTCGGCGTGATCGGCGTGATCGGCGTGCTCCGCCGCTTCATCGGCATGCGCGTCGATATTTGAATTGGCCGGCCACATCGAGCCGATGCCAATGCCCAGCGCCAAGGTCGCGACCGCGACCACCAGCAGTTTTTTATCCATGGAAACTCCTCTGCGCCGTGCTTCGCGCAGTTGTCTGAAAATGAAATTCAAGGGCTGACGCTGAGGTCGCCGAAGATCCGTTCGAGGCGCACGCGGGCGTCGGTCGCCTCGCTGACGGCCTGGATGTATTGGCTGCGCGCGGCAATCAGGGTGCGTTGGGCATCGAGTACATCGAGGAAGCCGAATTTGCCCATTTCGAAACCACGGGTGGCGCTGTCCACTGCACTTTGTGCGGCGGGCAGGATGCTCTGATTGAACGCGTTGACTTCGCCATTGGCGGTCTGCCATTGCTCAAGGCTGGTCTGGACTTCGGTGCGCAAACGCAGCTCGGTGGCGTTGCGCAGATCCCGCGCCTGATCGCTGCGCCGTGCGGCGGCGAGCACGTTGCCCTGATTGCGGTTGAACAGCGGAATCGGCATCGACAGCCCGACCACGTTGACTCGCTCACGCTCCGTTTCGCTGTACTGGCTGCCAATGCTCACGGTCAGGTCGGGAATGCGCTGCGACTTTTCCAGGCCCAACGATGCTTCGCGTTGATCGATCTGCAGTTTCGCCAGACGCAGCTCGGCGGTCTGGTTCAGACGCTCGAGCAAACGACTGGGCGGCGGCAGCGTGGCGAGGTGTTGCGTCGCGGCTTGCACATTGGTCGAAGTCGGCAACGGTGCGCCCATGACTTGCGCCAGTTGCTGATAGGCGTTGGCCTGATCGCGCTCGGCGCGGCTCACCTCCAGGCGCACTTCCGAGAGCTGCACCTGCGCTCGCGTGCCTTCGACCGGCGACGATTTGCCGGCCTCGATGCGCCCCTGAGCAACGCGCAAACCGTGCTCGGCCAGTTGCAGTGACTGGCGCGACAACTGCAAGCGTTGCTGCGCGGTTTGCGCGCTGTTGAACGCCTGGATCACATCGGCGCGCAAGGCATTGCGCTTGCGCTCCAGTTCGATACCGGCGGCGTCCTGCGCACGGCTGGCGACATCGATGCGCGCACCGCGTTTGCCGCCCAGTTCGATCGACTGGCTGAGCATCACCGTGGTAGTGCGCGAGTCGCGTCGGGTGTCTTCGGCTTCCCACGACACCTCGGGATTGGGGATCAGCCCAGCCTGTTGGCGGTCGCCCTCGGCTATGCCGATTTCCCACTGCGCGGCGGCGAGATCGGGGTTGCCGGCGAAGGCACTTTGCAGCGCCTGATCCAGCGTCAGGGTCGATGCGCTGGTCAGGCTGCTACACGCCAACAACAAGAGGCCGCTGGCGGTTTTGTTCAGGCGTGATCGCGCCGTCAGTTCGATTAAACCGGGCAATGGAGGACTTCCTTTAATACGGGATTTTTCGATGCCGCCACGTTAGGGTTTTGAACTTATCGACAAGGTGACTGAAACATTACAAATCCGTTATCCACGGTTTGGCAAAGTTGTTTTGTTCTAGGATGCGAAGTGCAAACGGCTTTGCCGTAATACATGGAAACAAATACTCGGTAGTTATCTGCCGAACAGCACTTGCCTGAATGCAATACATGTCTATTGGCGCATTCAGACTGCGACAGGCTGTCGCGGATAGCCGTTTTAAAGGCCTCCGAGATTGACCCTGTAGCCACTACAGCCTTTACCGTGTTCGTCATTCAGTTATCGAACAGCGTCCGGAAGAACTTACAAAAACCATAATTTTCCCGGCCACCTTAATTAAATATCCCTTAAATAAAAGTGGTGAAAGATCATGCGAATCCTTGTCGTCGAGGACGAGCTTAAAGCTGCCGAATACTTGCATCAGGGTTTGACCGAAAGTGGTTATATCGTTGACCACGCCGCCACCGGTGCCGATGGATTGCATCTGGCGCAACAGCAGGCGTATGACCTGATCATTCTCGACGTGAACTTGCCGGAACTGGACGGCTGGGGCGTGCTGGAACAACTGCGTCGTACCCACTCGACGCGGGTGATGATGCTCACCGCGCGCGGGCGGCTGGCGGACAAAATTCGTGGTCTGGATCTGGGCGCCGACGACTATCTGGTCAAGCCGTTCGAGTTTCCCGAATTGCTCGCGCGGGTACGCACCCTGATGCGCCGCAGTGAAAATATCCCGGTGCCGCAAGTGTTGAAAGTCGCTGATCTGGAGCTTGATCCGGGCCGGCATCGGGCGTTTCGTGGCGAGCAGCGCATCGACCTGACCACCAAGGAATTCGCCCTGCTGCACTTGCTGATGCGCCAGTCCGGCGAGGTGCTGACCCGTACGCAAATCATCTCGCTGGTGTGGGACATGAATTTCGACTGCGACACCAACGTGGTCGAAGTGTCGATCCGGCGCTTGCGGGCGAAGATCGATGACCCGTTCGACAACAAGCTGATCCACACCCTGCGCGGTGTCGGCTACGTGCTGGAGGCGCGGGAATGAAGCCGGCCAGCCTGTCGATGCGCCTCGGTCTGACCGTGAGTATTCTCGGCGCGCTGTTGGTGGTGTTTCTGGCGATCCTCGCCTATTTCGCCCTGACCCATGAGCTGAATGCGCTGTCCCGCGACAGCCTGGACAAGAAGATGGCGCAGGTTGAACACAGCCTGTCGCTGTACGTCGACGCCAATGAAGTCAGTGGCAAGCCGCACATTCTGCTCGATCAGGTCATGGGCCATGACAACCTGACGCTGACGATTTATGACCGTTCGAACCTGCGTTCGCCGCTGCTGAAATCCGGCTCAGGACTGAAGGATCCGCGCGCCGAGTTACGCGCGGTGCGAGCCGCCACCGAGCAATTGACCTACAGCGACAGCAGCGATGGCGAGGGTGCGAAATTCCTTACCGCGTCAAAGCTGATTCGCCTCAAGGATGGCAGCCGCGTGCCGGTGCTGCTGTCGATGGACAACGCGCATGATCAGGCGCTACTCAGCGCCTACCTGCGCTCGACGCTGATTGCCTTGCCGCTGTTGCTGGTGTTCATCGGCCTGACGGCGTGGGGCGCGGTGCAGCGCGGATTGGCGCCGCTGCGCGAATTTCGCAAGGTGGCGGCGATGGTCTCGACTCAGGATCTGGATCATAGGCTGTCGGTGGTGAACATGCCGCAGGAGCTGAGTGAACTGGCACAGGGCATCAACTTCATGCTGCATCGGCTGGATGCCGGGGTGCAGCAGTTGTCGCAGTTCTCCGATGACCTGGCGCATGAGTTGCGCACGCCGATCAACAACCTGATGGGCAAGGCGCAGGTGACGCTATCTCGCGAGCGCACGACCGGGGAATACCAGGACGTGTTGGTGTCCTGCACCGAGGAGCTGGAGCGCGTGGCGCGGATTGTTTCCGACATGCTGTTTCTCGCGCAGGTCAGTCATCCGTCGGCGCTGGCGCCGTTTGAATCGGTGGCGCTGGAGGATGAAGCGGCGAAGGTCGCGGAGATGTTTTCGCTGTCGGCGCAGGACAAGCAGATTCATTTGAATGTTGTTGGTTGCGCATCGGTGCTGGGCGATCGGTTGATGATCCAGCGGGCGATTTCCAATCTGCTGTCGAATGCGCTGCGTCATTGCCCGAACGGCAAAACCATCACCTTGCTGATCGAGCAAGGCGCGACGCAGGCTTCACTGCTGGTCAGCAATCCCGGCGCCGGCATCGAGGCGCAACACCTGCCGCATCTATTCGACCGCTTCTACCGCGTCGACAGCGCCCGCTCGCGCTCGCAGGGCAGCACCGGGCTGGGACTGGCGATCGTGCGTTCGATCATGAGCCTGCATCAGGGCGTGGCGGAGGTGAAGAGCTTGCCCGGCGTCATGACCGTATTCCGCCTCGGTTTTCCCGCGGCGACACCCATGGCCCCATCGCTTGCAGGCAAGCTCCCACAGTGATTTGCGGGGTACTCAGGTTTTGTGACCACCACTGAAACCTGTAGGCCTTCGCCTGCTCGCGATGGCGGTGGGTCCTGCAACATCTGCACTGCCTGATACTGAGCCTTCGCGAGCAAGCTCGCTCCCACAGGGACAGTAGTCATTCACAAAATGTGTGGACGCCGCCAAAACCTGTGGGAGCGAGCTTGCTCGCGAAAGCGTCGGATCAGGCGATATCCATGTTGAATGCCAGAATGGGAATCGGAAGTTTTGTACGATTTTTTACCGATACGCTTTCGTCTCCGCACAAACTCCGAAAGCTCCCGCCCAAACATCCGCCTCGTCCTACAGCCAGCCTTGAGTGGGTAGTTTTATGGTGAAGGTCTTTGCAGGTAGAAGAACGATGGGGGCACTATGAGCAGAGACATGTTTTGTGAGTTGGTTGCAGAAATCGAGACTTTGGCAGTCCAAGGTCGGGCGCAGCGCCTTCTCGCTCACACACGAAAAACCGGCACACCACGAATTGGCGCTATGAAAGGCAAGTTGGTGCTGCCTGAAGATTTCGATTCGTCATTGCCTGACGCCATGCTTGATACCTTTGAAGAAACCCAAGCATGAAGCTGGCATTGACCGATGCCCTTTAGTAGCTGCTGCAGTGGGCAGGGTATTTTTGAGTTTTGTGAACACCACTGCAATCTGTGGGATTGCTTGCCTGCAAGCGATGGCGGCGTGTCAGTCACTATCCATGCTGAATGGCAGACCGTATTCGCGAGCAAGCTCGCTCCCACAGTAATCTCGATTGTGATCGGAATTTATGAACGATATAGATCCAGTGTGGGAGCGAGCTTGCTCGCGAAAGCGGTAGATCAGGCAACAAAAAAAACGGCACCTCACGGTGCCGTTTGCTTTTCACACATCAACCATCACTTACGCGCATCCGCCCACGATTTCAGCAGTTCGTTGTAGCTCACGGTCTCGCCCTGCGGCTTCTCGTTGGCCAGTTTCGGTTTCGGTGCGCCCGGCTGGTCGAACCAATATTGCGCGTCGCGTTCCGGGTTCATTTTCGGGGCGCACACTGCTTGCGCCTTGGAGCGTTCGAGGCGCGACATGATCGCGTCCTGATCCTTGGCCAGGCCATCCAACGCTTGCTGCGGGGTCTTCTCGCCGCTCGCCGCTTCGGCGATGTGGCTCCACCACAGTTGCGCCAGACGCGGATAGTCCGGCACGTTGGTCCCGGTCGGGGTCCATTGCACGCGGGCCGGGCTGCGGTAGAACTCGACCAGCCCACCGAGTTTCGGTGCCAGATCGGTCATCGCCTGCGAGTTGATGTCCGACTCGCGGATCGGCGTCAGGCCGACGATGGTTTTCTTCAGTGACACGGTTTTCGAGGTGACGAACTGCGCGTACAGCCACGCCGCGAGTTTCTGTTTCTCGGGCGTGGATTTCATGAACGTCCACGAACCCACGTCCTGATAACCAAGCTTCATGCCCTCCTCCCAGTACGGCCCGCGCGGCGACGGCGCCATGCGCCACTTCGGTGTGCCATCGGCATTCATCACCGGCAGGCCCTGCTTGGTCATGTCGGCGGTGAACGCGGTGTACCAGAAGATCTGCTGGGCGATGTTGCCCTGCGACGGCACCGGGCCGGACTCGGAGAAGGTCATGCCCGCCGCTTCCGGTGGCGCGTAGGCCTTGAGCCAGTCGACGTATTTCTGGGTGGCGAAGACTGCCGCCGGGCCATTGGTGTCGCCGCCGCGGGTCACGCTGGAACCAACCGGGTGGCAATCCTCGACACGAATCCCCCACTCGTCCACCGGTAAACCATTGGGAATACCCTTGTCGCCGCCACCGGCCATGGAGAACCAGGCATCGGTGAAACGCCAGCCCAGCGACGGGTCTTTCTTGCCGTAGTCCATGTGCCCGTAGACACGTTTGCCGTCGATTTCCTTGACGTCTTCGCTGAAGAATTTGGCGATGTCTTCATAAGCCGACCAGTTCACCGGCACGCCCAATTCGTAGCCGTACTTTTCCTTGAACTTGGCTTTCAGATCGGCCCGTTCGAACCAGTCGGCGCGGAACCAGTACAGGTTGGCGAACTGCTGGTCGGGGAGTTGGTAGATCTTGCCGTCCGGCGCCGTGGTGAACGAGATGCCGATGAAGTCCTTGATGTCGAGGGTCGGCGAGGTGAAGTTCTTGCCTTCGTTGGCCATCAGGTCGGTGATCGCCTCGGTCTTGCCGTAGCGAAAGTGCGTACCGATCAGGTCCGAGTCGTTGACCCAGCCGTCGTAAATGCTCTTGTCCGACTGCATCACCGTCTGCAGTTTTTCCACCACGTCGCCTTCCTGCAGCAGGTCGTGGGTCAACTTGATCCCGGTGATTTCGGTGAAGGCCTTGGCCAGCACTTTGGACTCGTATTCGTGGGTGGTCAGGGTCTCCGAGACCACTTTGATGTCCATCCCGCGAAACGGCTCGGCAGCCTTGATGAACCACTTCAATTCATCGAGTTGCTGTTCGGGCGTCAGGGTCGATGGCTTGAATTCGCTGCCGATCCATTTTTTCGCAGCGTCCTCATAGGCATCGGCCCAGGCCGATGCGCTCAAACCGCTGAGTGCCAGCACGGCCGCCAATGAAATGCTATGTCGCAGCTTATTGTTTTTGTCGAACATAGAGACCTCCTGTTTGATTTTCGGAGCACGATTGCCGAGAGTCGACTAGCCCCAACGCATCACAAGCAACAGCCACACCAAAGACAGCGCGGACGCCGCCCAGATGCTCCAGTCGGTGACGCCAATGACCAGCAGATGCAGGTAGGCGCTGCCGAGAAGACCAATGAACAAGCGATCGCCACGGGTGGTGGCAATCGGCAGAAAACCTCGCCGCAGAATGCTCGGCGAACGCAACTCCCAGGTGGTCATGCCGACCAGCAGCAAGCCAATGGCGATGAAGAAACCCGCCGTAGGGGCCGTCCAGCTCATCCATTCCATCATTCGTTCCTCATACACGACCCAGAGCAAAGCCCTTGGCCACATGATTGCGCACGAACCAGATCACCAGCATGCCCGGCAGGATGGTCAGCACCCCCGCCGCCGCCAGCACGCCCCAGTCGATGCCCGAGGCCGACACGGTGCGGGTCATCACCGCAGCTATCGGCTTGGCGTTCACCGAGGTCAGCGTGCGCGCCAGCAGCAGTTCGACCCAGGAAAACATGAAGCAGAAAAACGCGGTGACGCCGATGCCGGAGCCGATCAGCGGGATGAAAATCTTCACGAAGAATTTGGGAAAGCTGTAGCCGTCGATGTAGGCGGTTTCGTCGATTTCCTTGGGCACACCGGACATGAAACCTTCGAGAATCCACACCGCCAATGGCACGTTGAACAGGCAGTGCGCCAGCGCCACGGCGATGTGCGTATCGAACAGGCCAATCGACGAATACAGCTGGAAGAACGGCAACAGGAATACCGCCGGCGGCGCCATGCGGTTGGTCAGCAGCCAGAAGAACAAGTGCTTGTCGCCCAGAAAGCGATAGCGCGAAAACGCGTACGCCGCCGGCAACGCCACACTCAGGGAGATCACGGTGTTGAGTGTCACGTAGTACGCCGAGTTGATGTAACCGCTGTACCAGCTCGGATCGGTGAAAATCACCTTGTAGTTCGCCAGCGTGAAGTTCTGTGGGAAAAGCGTCAGGCCACCGAGGATTTCGGTGTTGCTCTTGAAGGACATGTTCAGCAGCCAGTAGATCGGCACCAGCACGAACAGGATGTAGATCAGCAGCGGGAAAAGCTTTGTTTTGCTCATGGCCGGGCCCTCAGCGGTTGGCGTCGGAATGGGTCATGGCGGTGTAGAACAGCCACGAGACCAGCAGGATGATCAGGAAGTACACCAGCGAAAACGCCGCCGCCGGCCCCAGATCGAATTGGCCTACTGCCATCTGGGTCAACGTCTGACTCAAGAAGGTCGTGGCATTGCCCGGCCCGCCGCCGGTGAGCACGAACGGCTCGGTGTAAATCATGAAACTGTCCATGAAGCGCAGCATCACCGCGATCAGCAGCACGCTCTTCAACTTGGGCAATTGGATGTGCCTGAACACTGCCCACGCCGAAGCCCGATCGATCCGCGCCGCCTGGTAATACACGTCGGGAATCGCCCGCAACCCGGAGAAACACAACAGCGCCACCAGCGAGGTCCAGTGCCAGACGTCCATCACCAGCACCGTGACCCAAGCGTCCATGGTATTGGCCGCGTAGTTGTAGCTGATGCCCAGCGCGTTCAGGCTCGACCCGAGCAAGCCAATGTCGGCGCGGCCGAAAATCTGCCAGATGGTGCCGACCACGTTCCACGGAATCAGCAGTGGAATCGCCAGAATGATCAGCACCACCGACGACCAGCGCCCCTTGGTCGGCATGGTCAGGGCGATGGCGATGCCCAGCGGGATTTCGATCAGCAGCACGCAGGCCGAGTAGATGAACTGACGCAGCAATGAGTCGTGCAGACGTGGGTCGAGCAGCACCTGGCGATACCAGTCGGCACCGACGAAGTAGCGGCTGGACTGGTCGAAGATGTCCTGCACCGAGTAGTTGACCACGGTCATCATCGGGATCACCGCACTGAAGGCCACCAGCAGAAACACCGGCAACACCAGCCACCAGGCCTTGTTGTTCTGCACCTTGTTCATGGCTGCCCCTCATCATCGGCTTCAAGCAGAAACTCATCGGCATAAACCATCAGCCACTGCGCCGGAAAACTGATGTACGCCGTGCCCTGCGGCACCGGTTTGTCTTCGGCCAGACGCACCTTCAGCGGCGCGCCATCGAGGTCGAGGGTGAGGATCTTGTAGGTGCCGAGGTCTTCGACGTGGACCACCCGCGCCTGCATCGCCTCATCAAACGGCTCGTCCCAGACATGGATGAACTCGGGGCGGATGCCGACCTTCAGATTTTTCCACTGGCCGTGTTCGATGTGTCGTTGCAAGGCGTCAGACAACGGCAGGTGCGTCGAGGCGAAACCGACCCCGCCCGGTTGCGGCTGCACCTCGATCAGGTTCATCCCCGGGCTGCCGATGAAGTAGCCGACGAAGGTGTGGCTCGGCCGCTCGAACAATTCCCGGGGCGTGCCGAACTGCACGATCTGCCCGCCGTACATCACCGCGATCTTGTCGGCGAAGGTCGAGGCTTCGAGCTGATCGTGGGTCACGTAGACCATGGTGATGTTGAACTGCTCGTGGATCTGCTTGAGCTTGCGTCGCAGTTTCCACTTCAGGTGCGGGTCGATCACCGTCAGCGGCTCGTCGAAGAGAATCGCCGAGACGTCGTCGCGCACCAGGCCACGGCCCATGGAGACTTTCTGTTTTTCGTCGGCGGTGAGGTTACGCGCCTTCTTGCCCAGCAGGTTTTGCAGGTCGAGGACTTCGGCGATTTCCTGCACCTTGCTGTGCACTTTCGCTTCGGCCATGCCCTGATTTCGCAGGGGGAAGGCGAGGTTGTCGAACACGCTCATGGTGTCGTAGACCACCGGGAACTGGAACACCTGGGCGATGTTGCGCTTCTCCGGGGTCAGGTCGTTGACCGCTTTGCCGTCGAACAACACATGCCCTTGCGAGGGGCTGAGCAGGCCGGAAATGATGTTGAGCAAGGTCGATTTGCCGCAACCCGAAGGGCCGAGCAAGGCATAGGCGCCGCCCTGCGCCCAGATGTGATCCATCTCGCGGATCGCGTAGTCCTCTGGCCCGCTCGGGGTTTTGCTGTAGCTGTGGGCGAGGTGCTGCAAACGGATTTCGGCCATCAGGCAACCCTCGCGACACGCCGGCCCGGTGCCTGCACCAGACGGCCCTGCGCATCGAACACGAACAGTTTGTGCGTCGGGATGTAGATGCGGATCGGCGCATCGACGTCGTATTCATGAACCCCCGGCAGGTGCAGCACCAGCAGGAAATGCTCGTTGCGCACGTGGAGGAAGGTTTCCGAGCCGCTGATCTCCGCCACTTCGACGGTGACCGCCAGTTCCAGATCGTCATCGTTGCTCGGCACCAGCGAGATATGGCTGGGGCGCACGCCAAAGCGGAACTCGCCGTCACCCACCGAGCGCAGGTCGACGTTCAACGGGAAGTGCACGAAGTTGGCGAAGCTGACTTCGTTGCCGGCAATGCGCCCGGGCATCAGGTTGATCGGCGGCTCGGAGAACAACTCCGCCGCCAGCACGGTTTGCGGCTGGTGGTAGACCGAGGTCGATGGGCCGCTCTGGATCACCCGGCCCTCGTGCAGAATCGTCGTGGTGCCGCCCAGCGCCAACGCTTCGTTAGGTTCGGTGGTGGCGTAGATCGCAATGGTGTGGCGCAGCTTGAACAGCTCGCGCATTTCCTGGCGCAGCTCTTCGCGCAGCTTGTAATCAAGGTTAACCAGCGGCTCGTCGAACAGGATCAACTCGGCATCCTTGACCAGCGCCCGGGCCATCGCCGTGCGCTGCTGTTGGCCGCCGGACAGCTCCAGCGGATAGCGCTGCAGAAACTTCTCGATGCGCAGCATCCGTGCGGTTTCCTGCACCTTGCTGTGGATGATGTCCTTGGCAACACCGGCCTGGCGCAACGGCGAGGCAATGTTCTCGAACACGGTCATGGTCGGGTAGTTGATGAATTGCTGATAGACCATCGACACATTGCGCAGGCGCACCGGGCGCTGGGTGACGTCGACGCCGTTCATCAGGATCCGGCCGCTGTCAGGCTTGTCCAGACCAGCCATCAGGCGCATCAGACTGGTTTTGCCGGACAGCGTGCGGCCGAGCAGAACGTTGAAGGATCCGGGTTCGAATGTCAGGCAGGCATCGTCGATCCAGGTCTGGCCCTCGACGGTACGGCAGACGTGCTCCAGGGTGAGTGACATGGCTCGGCCTTTTTTATTATTGGAGTCAAGCGACCTGTGCAGCAGAGCGACATTCGTGCCAGAAATGGCAAGTGGTTGATTTGTCGTGAAAAGCACCGAAAACGTGGGGAATGGGTGTTCATGACTGAACAGATTTGAACAGTCTGGCGATTGACAATGAACAATCGTGAACAACACTCTGTGAACTCATTTCGGTGAACACCGGAGATCCTGTGGGAGCGAGCTTGCTCGCGAATGCGGTGTGTCGTTCAGCCGATTCGGTGACTGATACGACGCTTTCGCGAGCAAGCTCGCTCCCACAGTTGATCTGTGTTTTGCTCAGGATTTGGGTTCATAACAATAATAAAAACGCTGCATCAGAGGCCCACCACCATGGCCGCACCTACCCCGCCGCTGTCCCACGACGCGATCGTCCAGAGCTCCTGGCAACGGTGCCGCGCGTTCGGCCTCAGCCACCAAAGCAGCCCGGCGTTCGATCAATTGCCCGCCTCCGGCATCGCGCATTTACTCGACCGTCATCATTCACTGGTGCAGACCACCCACCAGGAAGTCCTGCCCTATTACGAAAACATCCTCAGCAACTCCAATTGCCTGATCATGCTCGCCGACCATCAGGGCCAGGTGCTGACATCGTGGGGCACTCAGCGCTTTATCGAGCCGAACCTCGCCCGTGGGTTTAGCGCCGGGGCGAGCTGGATGGAGCGCTCCAGCGGCACCAATGCGATCGGCACTGCGCTGGCCTGCGAACAAGCGGTGCACATCGAACACGATGAACATTTCCTTAAGGCCAATCGCTTCATGACCGGCTCCGCCGCGCCGATTTTCGACGCCGAGCGCAAGGTCATCGCCGTACTCGATGTGTCCAGCGACAGCTACCTGCCGCCCTCGCACACCCTGGGCATGGTCAAGATGATGAGCCAGACCGTGGAGAACCGGCTGATCCTCAACCTGTTCCATGGCCAGCACTTTCAACTGACCTTCAACACCGGGTTGAACAACCTCGACAGTCAGTGGGCCGGTTTGCTGATTTTCGATGAGAGCGGTCAGGTGCTGTCGGCCAATCGTCGGGCGGACAATCTGCTCGGCGTGCGCCTGTCACGGGTCAGTATCGAGAGCCTGTTCAACGTGTCGCTATTGGAGCTGTTGAATCAGCCTGACGGCTTGCCGTTCGCCCTGCAGACCACCGGGCGCAACCGCTTCCAGTGCTTGCTGAAGCGACCGCAACAGGCACCGATTCAGCCTCGGGTATTTGCCGAACCCAAGCCCGCCGCAGCGCCGATCAAAGTGCCGGGAACGATCAGCCTCAACTCTCTGCATTTTGGTGACAGCCGCGTCGAGAAAGCCGTGCGCCAGGCCGAACGCTTGCTGGAGAAAGACATCCCGTTGCTGATCCACGGCGAAACCGGGGTTGGCAAGGAGGTCTTCGTCAAAGCCCTGCATCAGGCCAGCTCACGCAGCAAACAAGCATTCATCGCCGTCAACTGCGCGGCGATCCCGGCCGAACTGGTGGAGTCGGAACTGTTCGGCTATGAAAAAGGTGCGTTCACCGGCGCCAATCAGAAAGGCAGCATCGGCCTGATCCGCAAGGCTGACAAAGGCACCCTGTTCCTCGATGAAATCGGCGACATGCCGCTGCCCACTCAGGCGCGGTTGCTGCGGGTGTTGCAGGAGCGCTGCGTGCAACCGGTGGGCAGCAGCGAGTTGTTCGCGGTGGACTTGCGAATCATCTCGGCGACTAACCGCTCGCTCAGGGAGCAGGTGCAACTGGGGCGGTTCCGCGAAGATCTTTATTACCGCATCGGTGGGCTGACCCTGGAACTGCCACCGTTGCGCGAGCGCAGCGATAAGGAGGCGCTGTTCAAACGCCTGTGGGAGCAACATCGCGAACCGACGCAATGGGCCGGGCTGAGCCGTGAAGTGCTGGAGCTGTTCACCCGTCATCCATGGCCGGGCAATCTGCGCCAGGTCAGCAGCGTGATGCAGGTGGCTCTGGCGATGGCCGAGGAACAACCGGTGCGGCCGGAGCATCTGCCGGATGATTTTTTTGTCGATCTGGAGATGGAGCCGGTGGAATTGGCGCCGCCGCTGGGAGTTGATCTGAACGATGCCGAGGCGTTGAGCCGCGAATTGCTGGCGGCTGGGGGCAATATTTCGCATCTGGCGCGGCGGTTGGGGGTTAGTCGCAATACCCTTTACAAGCGCTTGCGTCAGGCTGAGTGACAGGGTGGCTGAACCGGCCTCTTCGCGAGCAAGCCCGCTCCCACAGGGGATCAGTGTCGTACTCAAAAATCAGACATGACAAAAATCCAATGTGGGAGCGGGCTTGCTCGCGAAGGCGCCAGCCCGGTCACCACAAAAACCAATGCCTCACCCCATTGACCGAACCGACTAGACTGTGACGAAATGTTTCAGTTTTTCGCCATGCCATTGATTCAGACACCTCCCTCCTCCTGATTTTCACAGGATAAGTGCTTTGACCAACATCTGTTCCACCGGCCTTGATATCGGTTTCGCCTCGCTGGATTACCTGCAGATCGGCTTCCTCGGCATCATTCAAGGCATCACCGAGTTGCTGCCCGTTTCCTCCACCGCGCATATGCGCATCGTCCCGGCCCTGCTCGGCTGGCCGGATCCCGGCTCGGCGTTTTCCGCGGCCATGCAGCTGGCTGCACTGGCGGCGGTTGTCAGTTATTTCTGGCGCGACGTCAAGCAAGTGGTCGGTGGCAGCGTCGACGCGGTGCGCCAACGGGATTTCAACAACCGCTGGTTCATCCTCGCGGTGGCCATCGTGCTGGCGACCATACCCATCGGCATTGCCGGCATTGCGCTGTCCTCGACGCTCAACGCCTGCAACTCGCCCCTTCGCGGCCTGATGGTGATCGGGATTTCCTGCGTGGTCATGGCGGTTCTGCTGGCCGCTGCCGAACTGTCGTGCCGGCATCGGCGCACCGTCGACGAAATGCGTCTGCGCGACGCGCTGATCGTCGGCATTGCGCAGATTGGCGCGCTGATTCCCGGCGTGTCGCGCTCCGGCTCGACGCTGACGGCGGCGTTGTTTCTCAACTTCAAGCGTGAAGAAGCGGCGCGGTTCTCGTTCCTGCTCGGGCTGCCGGCGATTGCCCTCGCCGGTTTGAAAGAGTTGTGGGTGTTGTTCCACGCCGACCTTCCAGCCGCCGTTTGGGGACACCTGATTTTCGGTCTGGTGATTGCCAGCATCTCGGCGTTCTTCGCGATCTGGGGCCTGATGCGCTTTCTCGAGAAATTCTCCACCTGGCCATTCGTCATCTACCGCGCGGTGCTGGGGATTTTCCTGATCGTCGCGGTCAGCACCGGGGCCTTGAGCTGACACCCGCCAGAAAAAACAAAACCCGCACATGGCGGGTTTTGTTTTAACGCGGATCAAGCAATCAGTCAGCCAGACGCCAGGTCGTGCCGCCCTTGCCGTCTTCCAGCACCACGCCCATGGCGGTGAGCTGATCGCGGATGCGGTCGGATTCGGCCCAGTCCTTGCCGGCGCGTGCCGCCAGACGTGCTGCAATCAGTGCGTCGACTTCAGCCGCATCGACACGCCCTTCGGCGCCCGCTTGCAGGAAGTCATCGGCTTCCAGTTGCAACACCCCCAGCACGCTCGCCAGTTCTTTCAGACGTGCCGCCAGACCGGCCGCTGCATCGAGATCGCTCTCGCGCAGGCGGTTGATCTCACGCACCATCTCGAACAGCACCGCGCAGGCTTCCGGCGTGCCGAAGTCGTCGTTCATCACCGTGGTGAAACGCTCGACGAAGGCTTCGCCGCCGGCCGGGGCGACGCTCGGCAGGCCTTTCAGCGCATGGTAGAAACGCTCGAGAGCGCCCTTGGCGTCCTTGAGGTTGTCTTCCGAGTAGTTGATCGCGCTGCGGTAGTGGCTCGACACCAGCAGGTAGCGCACGACTTCCGGGTGGTACTTGTCGAGCACGTCGCGAATGGTGAAGAAGTTGTTCAAGGACTTGGACATCTTCTCGCCATTGATACGGATCATGCCGCAATGCATCCACGCGTTGGCGTAGGTCTTGCCGGTGGCCGCTTCGCTCTGGGCGATTTCGTTTTCATGGTGCGGGAACTCGAGGTCGCTGCCGCCGCCATGAATGTCGAAGGTCTCACCGAGGCAGCAGGTGGACATCACCGAGCACTCGATGTGCCAGCCCGGACGCCCGGCGCCCCACGGCGATTCCCAGCTCGGCTCGCCCGGTTTGGCGGCTTTCCACAGGACGAAGTCCAGCGGATCTTCTTTCGACTCGTCGACTTCGATGCGCGCACCGATACGCAGGTCTTCGATCTTCTTGCGCGACAGCTTGCCGTAACCCATGAACTTGGCGACGCGGTAGTACACGTCGCCATTACCCGGGGCGTAAGCGAAGCCCTTGTCGATCAGGGTCTGGATCATCGCGTGCATGCCCGGAATATGATCCGTGGCACGCGGCTCCATGTCCGGCTTCTTGATGTTCAGGCGCGCTTCGTCTTCATGCATCGCCGCGATCATGCGCTCGGTCAGCGCGTCGAACGACTCACCGTTCTCGCGGGCACGATTGATGATCTTGTCGTCGATGTCGGTGATGTTGCGCACGTAGGTCAGGTCGTAACCGCTGAACCGCAACCAGCGGGTCACCAGGTCGAACGCAACCATGCTGCGGCCGTGGCCGAGGTGGCAGTAGTCGTACACGGTCATGCCGCACACGTACATGCGCACCTTGTTGCCATCCAGCGGCTTGAAGACTTCTTTGCTCTTGGTGAGCGTGTTGTAGATCGTCAGCACGTTAATTTCCTTGACGCAGAATCACTGGCCCCACGAATCACGCAGGGTCACGGTACGGTTGAATACCGGCTGACCTGGTTTCGAGTCCTTGATGTCGGCAACGAAGTAGCCTTCGCGCTCGAACTGGAAACGGTCTTCCGGCTGTGCATTGCCCAGCGATGGCTCAGCACGACAACCGGTCAGCACTTGCAGTGAGTCAGGGTTGATGTTGTCGAGGAAACTCGCGCTGTCTTCGGCCTTCTCCGGGTTCGGAGAACGGAACAGGCGATCGTACAGACGCACTTCGCACTCGATGCTGGCAGCCGCCGGCACCCAGTGGATCACGCCTTTGACCTTGCGGCCTTCAGGGTTCTTGCCCAGGGTGTCCGGATCGTACGAGCAACGCAGCTCGACGATGTTGCCGTCGGCGTCCTTGATCGCTTCGTCGGCACGGATCACGTAGCTGCCACGCAGACGCACTTCGCCGTTCGGCTCGAGGCGCTTGTAGCCCTTTGGTGGTTCTTCCATGAAGTCATCGCGGTCGATGTAGATTTCACGGGCGAACGGCAGCTTGCGCACGCCGAGTTCTTCTTTCTGCGGATGACGCGGCAGTTCGAGGTTTTCGACCTGACCTTCCGGGTAGTTGGTGATCACGACTTTCAACGGACGCAACACGCACATGGCGCGCGGGGCGTTCGCGTCGAGGTCCTGACGGATGCTGAACTCGAGCATGCCGAAGTCGACCACGCCGTCGGAACGGTTGGTGCCGATCATGTCGCAGAAGTTGCGGATCGAAGCCGGCGTGTAGCCACGGCGACGGAAGCCGGACAGCGTCGACATGCGCGGGTCGTCCCAGCCATTGACGTGCTTTTCATCGACCAGTTGCTTGAGCTTGCGCTTGCTGGTGATGGTGTAGTTCAGGTTCAGACGGCTGAATTCGTACTGGCGCGGGTTGGCCGGCACCGGCAGGTTTTCCAGGAACCACTCGTACAGCGGACGATGGCTTTCGAATTCCAGGGTGCAGATCGAGTGGGTGATGCCTTCGATGGCGTCCGACTGACCGTGGGTGAAGTCATAGTTCGGGTAGATGCACCACTTGTCACCGGTCTGATGGTGATGGGCGTGGCGGATGCGGTACATGATCGGGTCGCGCAGGTTCATGTTCGGCGAGGCCATGTCGATCTTCGCGCGCAGCACGCGGGCGCCGTCCGGGAACTCACCGGCACGCATGCGTGCGAACCAGTCGAGGTTCTCTTCCACCGAACGGTCGCGGAACGGGCTGTTCTTGCCCGGCTCGGTCAGGCTGCCACGGTATTCCTTGGCCTGCTCAGGGGTCAGGTCGTCGACGTAGGCCTTGCCGGCCTTGATCAGCTCGACCGCCCAGTCATGCAACTGGTCGAAATACTGCGAGGCGTAGCGCACTTCGCCGGACCACTCGAAGCCCAGCCATTTGACGTCGCTTTCGATCGCGTCGATGTATTCCTGGTCTTCCTTGGCCGGGTTGGTGTCGTCGAAACGCAGGTGCGTGACGCCGCCGAACTCCTGGGCCAGGCCGAAGTTCACGCAGATCGACTTGGCGTGGCCGATGTGCAGGTAGCCGTTGGGCTCAGGCGGAAAACGGGTGACGATCTGGGTGTGCTTGCCCGAGTCCAGGTCTGCCTGGATGATCGGCCGCAGGAAATTGACCGGCACGGCAGGGCCGGACTTGGCATTCGAGGTAGGGTCGACAGTGGGCTTGCTCATAGGATCCTTGACTTACATGTGCGCGGCCGCAAAGGGGGCCAGACAAAACAAAGCCGCTATCATAGCCGATGCTGTCAAGGGCCTGACAGAGCGCGGCCTATAAAGGAGCGCATTTAATCGCCGGGATATGAAAAACAGCCTCGAAATTCGCGCCTGTCACGCTAAACTGCGCACCTTGGCCGATGCAGGCTGAACCGGTTTCGGCACTCGGTGTCCGAAAACCACGAATTCCTAATACAGAGTAGCGATCATGACTCAAGTCAAACTGACCACCAACTACGGCGACATCGTCATCGAACTGGACGCGGAAAAAGCGCCGATCACCGCTGCCAACTTCCTCGAATACGTTAAAAACGGTCACTACGAGAACGTGATTTTCCACCGCGTCATCAAGGGTTTCATGATCCAGGGCGGCGGTTTCGAGCCTGGCATGCAGGAAAAGAAAGACAAGCGCCCGAGCATCCAGAACGAAGCCGACAACGGCCTGAAGAACGAGAAGTACACCCTGGCCATGGCCCGCACCATGGATCCACATTCGGCCTCGGCGCAGTTCTTTATCAACGCCACCAACAACAGCTTCCTCAACCACACCGCCAAGACCGCTCAGGGCTGGGGTTATGCCGTGTTCGGTAAAGTCGTTGCCGGTACCGATGTCGTCGACAAGATCGAAGCCGTTGCCACCACTTCCAAGGCCGGTCACCAGGACGTGCCGAAAGACGACGTGATCATCGAGAAAGCCGAGATCATCGAAGCGTGATATTGCTGATTTCAGACTTGCATCTGGAAGAGGAGCGCCCGGACATCACCCGGGCGTTTCTGGATTTGCTCGCCGGACGCGCCCGCTCGGCGAGTGCGTTGTACATCTTGGGTGACTTTTTCGAGGCGTGGATTGGCGACGATGCCATGACGCCCTTCCAGCGTTCCATCTGCCAGGCTCTGCGCCAATTGAGCGACAGCGGCACGGCGATTTTTCTGATGCATGGCAATCGCGACTTCCTGCTCGGCAAGGCCTTCTGCAAAGAAGCCGGCTGCACGCTGTTGAAGGACCCGAGTGTCGTGCAGTTTTACGGCGAGCCGGTGTTGTTGATGCACGGCGACAGCCTGTGCACCCGCGATGTCGGCTATATGAAGCTGCGGCGCTACCTGCGCAACCCGATCACCCTGTTCATCCTGCGCCACCTGCCGCTGAGCACCCGCCACAAACTGGCGCGCAAGCTGCGCAGCGAAAGCCGTGCGCAGGTGCGGATGAAGGCCAATGACATCGTCGATGTCACGCCGGAAGAGATTCCGCGGATCATGCAGCAATACGGGGTGAAAACCCTGATCCACGGCCACACCCATCGTCCGGCGATCCACAAGCTGCAGCTCGGTGAGCAGGCGGCGAAGCGGATTGTGCTGGGGGACTGGGATCGTCAGGGTTGGGCGTTGCAGGTGGATGAGAATGGGTATGCCCTGGCACCGTTCGACTTCGCTCCGCCACCACAACTGGCAGCACCTGCCAACTGACACAACACAAAACCCAATGTGGGAGCGGGCTTGCTCGCGAAGGCGGTGGTTCAGTCGACATCTCTGCTGAATGACACACCGCTTTCGCGAGCAAGCCCGCTCCCACATTTTTGACCGCGTTTTGCTTAATGACCGCTGGCAGCCGGGCCGGCCTTGGCCGCAAACGGCGGTTTCGCCAGCCACACAATCAGAATCAGCCCCATGAACCCCCAGCCCAGCAACGTGAAGTAATCCACGGTGGAGAGCATGTACGCCTGGCTGGTGAGGATCTGATCCATCTGCGCGTACGCCGATTGGCTCGCGCCGCCTAAATGATTCAACGTCTCGCGGGTCGCCGGCTCGAAGGTGCTGATGCTTTCGCTCATGTAGGCATGATGCTGATTGGCTCGGCGAATCCAGATCCACGTGGTCAGCGATGCCGCAAAGCTACCGCCCAGAGTCCGCAGGAAGGTGGCCAGGCCAGCACCGTCGGCAATCTGGCTCGGCGGCAGGTCGGACATCAGGATGCTCAGGGTCGGCATGAAGAACAGTGCCACGCCGATACCCATGAACAGCTGCACCAGGGCGATGTGCTGGAAGTCCACCTCGTTGGTGAATCCGGCGCGCATGAAGCAGCTCAGGCCAATCGCCAGGAACGCCAGACCAGCCAGCAGGCGCAGGTCGAACTTGTTCGCGTACTTGCCGACAAACGGCGACAGCAGCACCGGCAGAATGCCGATCGGCGCCACCGCCAGACCGGCCCAGGTCGCGGTGTAACCCATCTGCGTTTGCAGCCACTGCGGCAGGATCAGGTTGATGCCGAAGAACCCGGCGTAACCCAGCACCAACACCAGCGTGCCGATGCGGAAGTTGCGGTAGGCGAACAACCGCAGGTTCACCACCGGATGCTGGTCGGTCATTTCCCAGATGACGAACACCGCCAGGGCGATCACCGAAATCGCCGCGCCGATGATGATGAAGTTCGATTCGAACCAGTCCAGGTCATTGCCCTTGTCGAGGATCACCTGCAACGCGCCGACGCCGATGATCAGCGAGATCAGGCCGACGTAATCCATCGGTTGGCGACTGGTTTCCACCGGGCGCTTGGCCAGTTGCGAGCGCACCACCATCACCGCAAAGATGCCGATCGGTACGTTAATGAAGAAGATCCACGGCCAGCTATAGCTGTCGGTGATCCAGCCGCCGAGAATGGGCCCGGCAATCGGTGCGACCACTGTGACCATCGCCAGCAACGCCAGGGCCATGCCGCGCCTCGCGGGGGGATAGACCGCAATCAACAACGTCTGCGTCATCGGGTACAGCGGCCCGGCCACCAGGCCTTGCAGCACACGGAAGCCGATCAGTTCCGGCATCGACGTGGAGATACCACAGAGAAACGAGGCCAGCACAAACAGAATGGTCGCCCAGAGAAACAGCTTCACCTCGCCGAAACGCCGACTGAGCCAGCCGGTCAGCGGCAGCGCAATGGCGTTGCTCACGGCAAACGAGGTGATGACCCAGGTGCCCTGCTCCGAACTCACGCCCAGGTTGCCGGAAATGGTCGGCAAGGCCACGTTGGCAATGGTGGTGTCGAGCACTTGCATGAAAGTCGCCAGCGACAGGCCGATGGTGCTGAGCAACAGGCTGGGCGGCGTGAAAGAGGCGTTATTGCTCATTGTGAATCCTATGAAACCGGGTTGACGCCGCCCTCTTGTGGGAGCGAGCTTGCTCGCGAAGGCGGCCTGTCAGACAAATCAATGCTGAATGACACACCGCTTTCGCGAGCAAGCTCGCTCCCACAGGGTCAGGTGTGATCTCAGCGTTGCGCGGTTTTGCTCACCGCCGCGCTGTTGTCGTGGATCAGCTGCGCAATCATCGCGTCGGCCTCAGCCAGTTGCTGCTCGTAAACGTTGGTGGTGAACGAGGCCTTTTGCGGCGGTTGCTGGGCCAGCACCGGACCGCTCTGATCATGCAGGTTCACTTCAACGTTGGTCGACAGACCGACCCGCAGCGGATGCTTGGCCAGCTCTTCGGCGTTGATGTGAATCCGCACTGGCACACGCTGGACGATCTTGATCCAGTTACCGGTGGCGTTCTGCGCCGGCAACAGAGCAAACGCGCTGCCGGTACCGGCGCCGAGGCTGTCGACGGTGCCGCTGTACTTCACGCTGCTGCCGTAGATGTCAGACTCGATGTCCACCGGTTGGCCGATGCGCATGTCACGCAGTTGGGTTTCCTTGAAGTTGGCGTCGATCCACAGCTGATCCAGCGGGATCACCGCCATCAGCGCGGTGCCCGGCTGCACGCGCTGACCGAGTTGCACGGTACGTTTGGCGACGTAACCGGTGACCGGCGCAATCAGGGTGCTGCGAGCGTTGGTCAGGTAGGCCTGGCGCAGTTCAGCAGCAGCCTGCATCACGTCCGGGTGCGACGAAACCACGGTGTCATCGACCAGCGCGCTGGTGGTTTTCAGTTGCTGTTTGGCGTTGGCCAGGGCGTTTTGCGCCGAGGTCAGGTCATCGCGGGCGTGGGACAGTTCTTCCTGGGAAATCGCGCCGCCAGCAGCGAGGTTCTTCCGGCGGTTGTAGTTGTCCTGAGCCTTCTGCACTTCAGCCTGTTGCGCGTTGACCTGGGCTTTCATGCCATCGACGTTGCTGTACAGGCCGCGCACCTGACGCACGGTGCGCGCCAGTTTCGCCTGGGCACTTTGCAGACCGACTTCGGCATCGTTGGGGTCGAAGTTGATCAGCACCTGGCCTTCGTGGACCAGATCGCCATCGTCAGCGCCAATGCTGACCACGGTGCCGGTGACCAGCGGGGTGATCTCAACGACGTTGCCGTTGACGTAGGCGTCGTCGGTGCTTTCGTTGAAGCGCCCGATGAATTCGTGATACGCCCACACGCCAGCACCGGCGAGCAGAACCACGACGGCCAGCACCAGCAGCATGACTTTGCGCTTGCGTGGATTACCGGTGTCGGGGGTGTTGTCTTGAGTTTGAGTGTTTTCGGCAGTGGCCATGACAAATACCTGAATTAGTTGTGCGACGTGGCTGGGGTGGCGTTGGCTGCGGTCAGGGTTTCACCCTGAAAGCCGCCGCCCAGCGCTCGCATCAGTTGAATCGACAGGTCGATCTGCTCGGCATTGAGGTTGGCCAGCTGACGCTGGGCCTGCAGCAATTGCTGCTCGATGCTGAGCACGTCCAGGTAGTTGCCGATGCCGGAACCGTAACGCTGGACGACGGTGTTGTAAGAGTCCTGGGCAATCTCGGTGGCGTGTTGCTGCGCACCGATCTGCCGGCCGATGTCACGCAACTGGTTGATCGTGTCGCTGACATCACCCAGTGCTTTCACCAGGCTTTTGTTGTACTGCGCCACTGCCAGATCGTAATCGGCGTCGCGCGCATCAAGGTTGGCGCGCAGTCGCCCGCCGTCGAAGATCGGCACCGAGATGGTCGGGGCGATGCTGAAGAAGCGACTGGCCGACCCGAACATTGCGTCACCCAACAAGGATTCGGCACCGGCAGACGCCGTAAGGTTCAGGTTGGGATAGAAGCGGGTTTTCGCCGAGTCGATGTCTTTGCTCGCCGCCTCTACGCGCCAGCGCGCAGCGACCAGATCCGGACGCCGACCGAGCAGTTCCGCCGGCAACACCGACGGCACCGCCACGGCGCTGGCTTGCAGGACTTTCGGCCGAGCAATTTCGTTGCCGCGATCCGGGCCTTTGCCGAGCAACACGGCCAGAGCGATCTTGGCGCTGTTCAAGCGCTTTTCGGCATCGATCAGGCTGGCTTCGGAACTGGCCTCAAGGCTTTGGGTTTGCTGGAACTGGTACTGGCTGTCGATCCCGGCACTCAAGCGGCGCTGGCTCAGATCGAGCATCTGTTTGGTGCGTTTGAGATCGTCGTTGGCCAGGTCGTAGACAATGTGCGCCTGCCCCAGATCGCTGTAGGCCCGGGCCACGTCGGCGGCGAGGGTCAATTGCGCGGCCTGACGGTCGACTTCCGCAGCGCGGGCCTGACCGAGTGCGGCTTCCCAGGCATCTCGCTGGCCGCCCCACAGGTCGAAGTTGTAATTGAAACCGGCGCTGATATTGCGCACGGTGGCATAGGCATCGCCCTTGCCCAGCGGATCCTGATCCTTGGCCAGACGCGAGCGGCTGATACCGGCGCTGGCGTCGAGGGTCGGATAGCGTTCGGCATCGGCAGCATACGCGGCGGCGCTGGCCTGATGCGCGCGGGCTTCGGCGATCTGCATGTCCGGACTGTCGTGCAGGGCTTCGCGGATCAGACCGTCGAGTTGTGGGTCGCCAAGGCTGGTCCACCAGTCGCTTTTCGGCCATGCCGCCGGCGACAGGGTCACACCGTTGAGGGACTGGCCGACTTTCAGGCTTTTCGCATCAAGGCTTTTGCCTTGAGTGTCGAGGCCGCTGTAATTGGCGCAACCGGCAAGGATCATTGCCGACAGCACCAGGGTCAGGCTGCTGCGCAAGGTTTTACTGCTCATTGTGTTCACCTAAGCGCTGGATGGTGATCGGGTCACCGGCGGCCAGCAGGATTTTCTTGAGGATGTATTCCAGGGTCTTCAACTCGTCCGTAGTGACGGCGCCGGCCAGTTCATTCATTGCATCGGCGCCGATGTGCGGCAGACGATCGGCCAGTTGCTGGCCCTGCTCGGTGAGTTTGAGCTGCACCTGACGGCGATCGCCTTCGCTGCGTTGGCGAGCCAGGAAACCTTTCTGTTCCAGACGATCGAGCATGCGTGTCATCGAACCGCTGTCCAGCGACAGATGCCGGCACAGCTCGGCCGGAGTATCGACGCCGTACTGGGCCATGATGATCAACACCTTGAACTGCGCGGCGGTGATGCCGTGGGGGTCCATGTGGGTGTCGATGATCTTGTCTTTGAGCAGCGCGGCACGGCCCAGCAACAGGCCGAGATGGCAATGCTTGAATTCGTCCGGGGTGAAATGCTTCATGTGCTCACCTAATAACTGCCTAGGCAGTGAATGTATGTCGAGATGTTACTGCCTAGGCAGCGAATGTCAACGTAATAGTTAGGTTGCTTTGTAATTAGTTGACCAGTGGACTGGGTTTTTGTGTTGCCCGCACTGACGCTTTCGCGAGCAAGCTCGCTCCCACAGGGATCTCATGCATACATGGATCAATGTGGGAGCGAGCTTGCTCGCGAAGGCAGCGACTGGGTGTAACGTCGGTCAGGATTTGTCGGAAGGATGCACAGATGGCGGCTGGAGGGGATGCACTTCGCGCCCGCGCAAGGCGGTGATCGCATAACCACAGGCGCGTTTGATCACCGCATACATGCTGTGCCAGCCCGGCGGTGCGGGCTCGATCGCGGCATGCAGCGCGAGTGCATAGTCGAGCACCAGACCGGGCGTCCAGGCCATGACTTCAGCGCGCTTGCGCACTTGCGCCGCCACCCAGAACTCGGGGCTGACGATCACTCGGGCGAAGTCGAGCATGCTCGAATGCCCGCGATTCATCGCCCCTTCAAGGGCCGCTTCGAGGCTATGGGCGACGGCACTGGAACAGTTGCGGCTGGTGAGGTTGTACGTGCTGTTCTGCCGGTATTCGCTCCAGAACGCCTGCAGTCGCCGGGCGTCGTAATGAGCAAAACTGACCTGAACCGAAGACGGACACCAGTCCGCCACCTCACCCGCATAGTCAGGCAGAAACCGGCCGGCGACATCATTGTTCGGCGTTGCCCGCAGCAACCGCACGAAATCCCCCGCCGAACGATCGATGTCATCCAGCGGGTAATGACTGATGTAAATGTCCGGGCCGCATTCCAGGGCCGCGTGGCCGGCAGAAATCACACCGTTGATGTCGACCGCTGCGATATAGCGGTTGAGCAGGCGGTTGCGCACCAGGGTGTCATCAACGGTGCCGCTGGGTGTCCAGACATGGATCACCAGCGCGGTGCCGGTGGCCGGCCCACCGACCGAGGCCGGACTCGCCAACGGTGGCTGGTGTTTGAAGCGCAGTGACTGGCGCAACAACGCGCAGCCCGAAAGAAAGATGCTCATGCCAATGCAGAACGGCACCGTGCCCTTATACAACGTCGGATACGGTTCGAGGATAAACAGGCCAAAGGTGATTTCGAACAATCCGGTGAGCAGCGACAGTCGCCAACCGACAAAGCGCACCACCACCGCCGCCGCCAGCCGAAAGCCGCCATCGAGCAGAAACGCCACACCGAACAGCACTGCCAGAATCAGGCTGGCGACATGTTGCCGGTCGACGATCAGCAGCCCAAGCAGCAGGAACGCCAGACCGCGCGCCTTGCGCAAAGCGGCGGCGGTGCCGGTCTGCGGTGCAGGCACCAACAGAATGATCAGGGCCTCGAGTAACAGCAGATAACCAAAGACATGCAGCGGAAAATACAGCACGCCGTCCAGCGCATCGATGAAGATCGCCACCCCGGCCGCGCCCCAGACAATGCCGGTCAGCGCCAGTGCTGACCAACGCTTGCGGACAAAGTCATTACCGAGCAAGACCATACTCAAGCGGACCATAGGCGCAACCGGCAAGGTTTTCGGGGTTTGGTGAGTCTAATACATCCTGAAAAAACCGGATCGCAGCGTCACGACCCGGCTATTGGCCACGCTCTCAGAAATCGCGCTTATAGAAAATATCCAGCGAACTGGCGACACCGCTGGCGGCTTCGAGATAAACCTTCTTGCTCAGCTTGTAACGCAGCGCAATGGTGTTGGCCGGTTCGAACACACCGACGCCATAACGCAGGCTGAGTTTCTCGGAGATATTGCCGCTGGCGACCACGCTGGTGGTGTTGCCGCTGCCTTGGGTGTCGAGTTGGAAGTCCTGAATCCCCAGGTCTTTGGCCAGACTGCTGGTGACCCCGGAACTGCCCATCAAGCCGAGGCCAAGTGCTGCCTGGGCGAGCATGTTGTTGTCCTCGCCGTTGCTGCTCAACGGACGACCGAGCACCAGATACGACAGCGCCTGCTCCTGGCTCATGGCCGGCTCGGAGAAGATTTGCGTGGTCGGCTGCTCGGCGCTGCCGCTCAGACGAATACCGGCGATCACGTCGTCGGTCTGGCGGATCGCTTCGATGTCCAGATACGGCTGGTCGATGGGACCAGCGAACAACAGCCGTGCACGCCGAACCGTCAGGCGCTGGCCGTAGGCGCGGTATTTGCCGTCGTTGAGCCACAGCTCGCCACGGGTGTCCATGTTGTCGCCGATGTGCACATGACCTTGCAGGTTGGCGGTCAGGCCGAATCCGGCGAAGCTGAGTTTGTCGTCACCGACCACCACGTCGATGTCCATCTTCATGGCCATCGGCGGTTTACCCTCCTCGGTCTGCGCACCAACGATGATCGTGTCATCGGAGACTTTAACCGTGGAGGGCGGCAGTTCGCGGACGGTGATTTCGCCTCTGGGTACCAGCACTTTGCCGGCAATCTTCAGCTCGTCGCCGGCCATGGAGATTTTCAGATCCGGCGCCACTTCCAGCTTGGCATACGGCTCGACGGTGACCGGCAATTGCGTGCCCTTGAGCGCCACATCGACCATCAGCGCCTGACCCCAGGCGACATTACCGTTCAGACTGCCCTGCCCGGTCTTGCCACTTTTCCAGCCGCCGTCCAGACGCACGGACTCGCCGGCAATCACTGCTTGCAGTTGCAGGTCTTTGAGTTCCATCGGCAGCTCGGCGCCGGAGACTTCGCCGTCGCTGAGTTTCACCGTGCCGTTGACCAGCGGCGCCAGCAGCCCGCCGGAAATCGTGCCGCTGCCGTTCAGGCGCCCGGTGAGTTTCTCGACCATCGGTACAAACGGCCGCGCCACCGACAGGTCCAGGCCGGAGAGCCGGAACGAGCCGTTCAACGGCTTGTTTTTCGGCAGCGGATTGAGCTGCGCCTGCACCATCAATTCACCGAGCTTGCCGCCGACGAAATTGAGATCGGTGTCGATGCGCTTCGGTGTGAGTTTGCTGGTGAGCTTCAGGGTCTGGTACGGGAAGTCCAGCCACTGATCCTTTTCCTTCATGCGCAAAGTGCCGCCGCTGGCGTCGATGCTGACCACGCCATTCGGGCCGCTGGCCGGCAGATCCAGTTGCAGATCGGCGTTGAGCTTGCCCTGCCAGGCAAAGTCTTTCGGCAACCATTGTGCGAGGCTTTCGATCGGGAACTGCTTGAGGTGGTAGCGCAGTTTCGGTTCGGGCAGCAGCCGCTGGTCTTCACCGCACAGGCTGGCGTTGCCGGACATCCAGCAATGCGCGCCGAAGTTGATCTTGCCGTCAGCCAGACGCTCCAGTTTGGCCGGGTTCTGCAGTTTCCAGTCCTGACCGCCGGCCTGAATATCGCCGCTGGCCAAACGACCGCGCCAGTTGCCGTTGTCCAGATTGCCGTCCAGCCCGAGGGCCAGTTTCAGCTTCGGCCCGAGCAGGTCGAGGTTGAGTTTCTGGCGCTTGATGTCGCCTTGGGCGCTGGCGGTCAACACGCCCAAATTGGTATCGCCGGCCTGAATGCCGCTGCCCTTCAAGTCGATCTTCGCCCGTTGCGCACTGTCGAGCGTGGCGTCGAGGTTGAGGCTTTGCAGACGATTGTCCTGGAACGCCAGTTGCGAACCTTGCAGCTCGAGCTTGCCTTGCGGCGCCTGGAGCGTTCCGGCGACATTGACCTGACCGTTGACCTGCCCGCGCAACTGCGGCCAGAGCTGGGCCAGACGCGTCAGTTTGATGTCGATCTGGCCAGTGAGTTTCTGTTGCAGGCTGCCCTTGCCGCTGATGCTGTTGTCGCCGAGGCGGATTTGCAGGGCGTTGAGATTCCACTGTTCGCCGACGCCGTCAGCCTTGGCTTGCAGCACCGCCGGTTGTCCGCGCAGTTTGCCCTTGAGGTCGAGGTCGGCGGTAAGGCTCAGGCGCTCGTTCTTCATTTCGCCTTTGCTGCGCAGCGGCCCGGCCAGGGTGCCCGGCAACTCCGCGACCCAGTACGCCGGGTTCAGCGCCGAAAGATCCAGCGCCGTGTCCCAGGCGATGCCGTCGGCGAATTGCACGTTCACATGCCCTTCAGCCTTGCCCTGACCGGCCTGCATTTTCAGTTGCGGCAACGCGATCTGTTTCAGGCTGCCACTGAACGGACTGCTCAGGCTGAACGCCCCCGCCGGGCCATCGAGGTCGGCGGCGAAGTTACCGAGGTATTGGCCATCGGTGTAGGAGACTTCGCCAGTGAAGGTGCGCAAGGCGACTTGCGGCTCGTCAATCTCGGGATACAACCGGTGCCACGGAAAATCCTGCCAGTTGATGTTGGCCTGAGCGCTGAGGCCCTTGCTCCAGTCAACGCTGCCGGTGAGTTTGAGACTTTGCTTGTCGTTGGCACTGAGGTCGAGGCCGGCGATCTGCGCGCCGCTGGCATCGACCTTGCCTTTGAGCAGCAACGCCACCGGGCCTTTTTCGGCGGGCAGCGTGGCGTTGCCGAGCAATTGGTAACCGTTTTTCAGGTCACCTTCCCCGGTCAAAACCAGTTGATTGAATTGCAGAGTGTCCGGCAGATCGGCGCTCGGTTTGAATGCCTCGGAGGTGATGCGCACCCTGGCCGGGAGGTTTTCTGCCAGCGGCTGCAGCTCGCCGCTCAACTGGCCGTCGAGGTAGCCACGGCTGTCGGCATGCAGGTTGAGAGTTTTCAGCAGATCGCCGTCGACTTTCAACGCCAGTGTCCATGGGCCTGCGCCCGGAGACGGCAGGGTCAGGTCACCGGTGATGTTCAGCGGCCAGTTGCCGGTCGGTTGCAGCAGGCCGGAGAGGTTCAGGCTCAGATCGTCGCGCTGCAGTTTCACGCTATCGATCTGCATACCTTGGGCGGTCCAGTGCGCCGCCAGTTGCAGGCCCTTGAGCTGCTCGCTGCCGTTGAACAGCAGGCTGCCGACCTGCACGTCACCCAGTTCGATGGCCACCGGCAATTGCAGATCCGGCAGTTTGATCGGGCCGCTCTCGCTGGTTTCTTCACTCGGCGGGAATTGCAGGATCACCTGATCAGCCTTGAGCTGTTCGATGCACAGCGTCATGCGGGTCAGGCACAGCGGCGACCAGGCGAAGATCGGCCGGTTCAGTTCGACCCGGCTGCTGCCCTGCTGCCACAGCAGGTGGTCGGCGCTCCATTGTCCGCCGAGACGGCCCTGGAAATTCTCCACGCTCAGACCCGGCACCAGGCCCAGCGCCCAACGGCTGCCGGCCTGCGTTCCGAGTACCGCGCTGATGCTCAGTACGATCAATAACACCAGCGCCAACAGCGCCAGAGCGGTAATTTTCAAACCACGCTTCACAGCTCAGGCCCCATGGAAAAGTGCAGCCGGATGCCGCCGTCGTCGTCCAGCGCGTGGGCCAGGTCGAGGCGGATCGGCCCCACCGGCGAGACCCAGCGCACACCGATACCGACCCCGGTCTTGAGGTTCGGCAGTTCGAGTTTGTTGAAGGAGTTGCCCTGGTCGACGAAGGTCGCGACCCGCCATTTTTCGGCGATCGAATATTGATATTCGACGCTGCCGGCGACCATGTAGCGTCCACCGATGCGGTCGCCTTCAGAGTTTTTCGGGGACAGGCTTTGATAGTCGTAACCGCGCACGCTTTGGTCGCCACCGGCGAAGAAGCGCAACGACGGTGGCACCGAGTTATAACCGTTGGTGGCGCTGCCTCCGACCTGCACCCGGCCGAGGAAGCGGTGGTTGTCGAACACGGTGGTCAGGCCTTTGATCAACGCCGTGCCATACAGCAGATTGTTGTCAGAGCCGAGACCTTCCTTCGCCACTTTGCTTTCAAAGGTCAGGCGATAGCCATTGTGCGGGTCGATGCGGTTGTCGCTTTTCAGATACGAATAACTGATGCCGGGCATCAACAAGGTACTGAGACCGGAGTCGTCACCGAGCTGATATTCCTCACGCTGCCATTTCAGCGAGATGACCCGCTGCCAGCCGCTGGGTAATTTGCTGTGCCATTCGGGACCGAAGGTCAGCAGCTTGCTCAGGGTGTCCGAGCCGTCGATGTCTTCATATTGATAACCACCGGCCCAGCGCAGTTTGTCGGTCAGCGGTGGATCGAGCGGGATGTCATAGAACAGCCCGACGTTCTGCCGTGGCGCCGACAACTCGGCTTCCCAGCCATAGCTGTCGCCCTGCGGGTTGACCCAGTGGCGGGTCCAGTTGGCCTTGATCCGCGGGCCGACGTCGGTGGAGTAACCGAGGCCCAGGCCCATGGTGCGTGGCTTGCGCGTGTCGAGTTTGACGTCGACCGGGATCACATCGTTTTTCGCCGCCGTCGGCGCAGCATCGACGCGCACACCTTCGAAATAGCCGCTCGATTGCAGGTCGCGATTGAGTTCGGCGATCAGCTCGGAGTCATACGGGTCGCCGGCCTTGAACGGCACCATGCGTTGCAGCAGGTCTTCGTCGAAGGGTGTGTCGCCTTCAAAATGGACTTTGCCCAGCGCGTAACGCGGGCCGCTTTCGTAGATCAATTCGACGTCGGCCACCCCGGCTCGCGGGTCGACCAGGAGTTTCTGACGGGTGAAATGGCCACTGAAGAAACCGAAGCGCGAGGCCTGGTTCTGGATCAGGCGTTTGGCGTCTTCATAACGCCCATGGTTAAGGACGGCGCCGGACTTGAGCATATCGCCGCTCGGCACACGAAAGGATTTGAGGGAGGCCGCAGGGCCGGATACACGAATAGTGACGTTGCGCAGACGTATCGGCTCACCGGGATCGATGTTCAGCACCAGGCGCGGTTTTTCGCCGCCCTTGACGTCGCTGTCGATCTGCGGCTGGTAGTAGCCCAAGGCCTGCGCGGCTTTGCGCGCCTGCTCCTCGGCCCCGCGACTGAAGCGCAGCAAGGCTTGTTCGTCACGGTCGCCGAGGCTGCCGATATAGCCTTCTATATTGGCCTTGAGTTCGTCGTTGGACGGTTTGATCCGCACGTCCAACTCACTTTGCGCCAGCGCCGCGCAGCTGGTTAACAGCATGAGCACGCCACTGGTAAATCTTCCTGGAAACTTCATAGGCGCGGATGCTATCACGGGCTTGGGAGCGTGATAGAACAGGAAATTTCCGAAAAAGTTCTACGGCTAAGCCATTGCAGTTTGTAACACCTGCGGATTGGCGTGGAAAAACACGTGCTCGCGCACCGGGCCGACGGCCACTTCGCCAATCTCCTCATAACCCTGACGTTTGTAGAATTCCAGATAGCGCGGGTTGCCGGTATCGAGCACCACGCCTTGCGAGGTTTCGTCCACCGCGCACCAGTTGTGCACCGCCGTGAGCAACTGCTCGCCGAAGTGTTTGCCTTGAAACTGCGGATGAATCCCCAGCAGCGGCAGCATGTGCACCGAATCGCTCGGCACGCAGGCGGCCACCGCATCGTGATATTCCAGATAGCGCCGGGTGCAGCGAAAACCGGTGCTGAGCACCATGCGCAAGCGCCACGCCCAACTCTCGGTAATCCCAAGACGACGCTGCGGCGGCGCGATCAGGGCGATGCCGATCAAACGGTCGTTGACCAGCAGGCCGATGGCCGGCAGATCCTGCAGAAAATGCTGCTTGACCAACTCACGCACCGTGGCCCGCACGCGTTGCTCGTAGCCCGGCCGTTCGGCTTCGAACAGATAGCCGAAAGTCGGCTCGTGGCGATAGGCCTGATACAGCAGCGATCGGGCTTCGCGCGAGTAACCGCGGTCGAGCATGTGGATGTCGGCGATGGCGGTCTGGGTTTCAGGCATGACGGTGATTCTCCCCCGGGGCGCGGCTCAAATGGCTGCGCTCTTGTTGGTACGAACCTTTTGGTGGTGGCACAGTTCCCCACAGGTATAGACCAAGCCGTGAGCTTCATCGACTGGGCGGGCCTCTTCGCGAGCAAGCTCGCTCCCACATTTGGAATGCATACCCCTGTGGGAGCGAGCTTGCTCGCGAAGAGGCCTGCCCAGGCAACCCACATCCCACAGACAAAAATGATTTCTCCCACCCCACACTGGCCCCCATCCCACATGTCAGCTAGCATCGCCCTTTTGCCAGGACTGCCGACCATGAAGATTGTTTCCTTCAACATCAACGGACTGCGCGCCCGTCCGCATCAGTTGGCAGCGCTGATCGAAAAGCATCAGCCGGACGTGATCGGCCTGCAGGAAACCAAGGTCCACGACGACCAGTTCCCGCTGGAAGAAGTGCGGGCGCTGGGCTATCACGTTTATTTCCACGGCCAGAAAGGTCATTACGGCGTCGCCCTGCTTTCGCGCAAAGAGCCGATTGCCATTCACAAAGGTTTCGCCACCGATGAAGAAGACGCGCAGCGCCGCTTTATCTGGGGCACCTTCGCCGACGCCAATGGCGTGCCGGTGACCATCATGAACGGCTACTTCCCCCAGGGCGAAAGCCGCGACCACCCGACCAAATTCCCGGCCAAGGAACGCTTTTACAGCGACCTGCAAACCCTGCTGGAAAGCCAGTTTCACAACGAGCAGCCGCTGGTGGTGATGGGTGATGTGAACATTTCCCCGGAAGACTGCGACATCGGCATCGGCCCGGACAACATGAAGCGCTGGCTGAAAACCGGCAAATGCAGCTTCCTCCCGGAAGAGCGCGAGTGGATGGCCCGCCTGAAAAACTGGGGCCTGACCGACAGCTTCCGCCACCTGAACCCGGACGTGACCGACATGTTCAGCTGGTTCGATTACCGCAGCCGCGGGTTTGAAGACGAACCCAAGCGTGGCCTGCGCATCGACGTGATCCTCGCTTCCCATGGCTTGCTGCCACGGGTCAAGGATGCAGGCGTGGACTATGAACTGCGCGGGATGGAAAAACCGTCGGATCATGCGCCGATCTGGCTGGAATTGAGCTGATCTCAAGCTTTAAGAGATCCTTGTAGGAGTGAGCCTGTGGTGAGGGGATTTATCCCCGATGGGCTGCGAAGCGGCCCCAGTCGTCTCTAGTAGATCGAAATGAAGATTTTGGGTCGGCTTCGCCAACCATCGGGGATAAATCCCCTCACCACAGGCTCACTCCTACATTGGATCCCTGTCATGTTTTGGTCATGCACCTGACTTAATCTCCCCGGCAATCCCCTTGGCCTGATTCGGTGCCGGCATGACCCTGCGTGTTCTGTTCGCTTTTCTGTCGAGTGCATGGCTGACGGTCAGTGCCGCCGCCCTGCCCATCCCTGAAAACGGCCCGGCGCTACGTATTCAGGGTTCCAACACCATCGGCGCCGATCTCGGCCCGGCGCTGGTCGAAGGTTTTCTGCAGGACCAGGGTCTGCTGAAAATCCACCGCGAAAACCCCGATACCGCCAACGAACAACACATCGTCGGCCAGACAACCGAGGGCAAACGGGTGGTGGTGGAAGTCGCCGCCCATGGTTCCAGCACCGGTTTCACTGCACTGAAAACCGCCAGCGCCGACCTTGCCGCCTCCTCCCGTCCAATCAAGGACAGCGAACTGCTGGGCCTGCAATTTCTCGGCGACCTGAAAAGTCCCGCCGCCGAACAGGTGATCGCCATCGATGGCCTGGCGATCATTCTCAATCCCGCCAACCCGCTGCAGCAACTGGACACCGAGCAACTGGCGCGGATATTCGCTGGCGAGGTGAAAACCTGGGAAGACCTCGGCGGTCGCGGCGGTGCGATTCATTTATATGCGCGGGATGATCAGTCCGGCACTTACGACACGTTCAAGGAACTGGTGCTGGGCCGTCGTGGGAAAAGTCTGAGTTCCACTGCGAAACGCTTCGAATCCAGCGAGCAATTGTCCGATGCGGTGAGCAGCGATCCGCAAGGTATCGGTTTTATCGGTCTGCCTTACGTGCGCCAGGCCAAAGCCGTGGCAATCGCCGATGGCGCATCGCAATCGATGTTGCCGCTCAATAGTCTGATCGCGACGGAAGACTATCCGCTGTCCCGCCGCTTGTTCTTTTATCTACCGCCCAGCAACCAGAATCCCTGGGCGTCGGCACTGGTGGCCTTTGCGCAAAGCCCACAGGGCCAGAAGATCGTCGCGGCCAATGGTTTCATCAGCCAGACCGTGCGTGCCATGACCGTCACGCCGAATGTGCTGATGCCCGAGGGTTATCAATCCCTCAGCCGTCACGCCCAGCGTCTGACGGTGAACTTCCGCTTTGAGGAAGGCAGCGCGAATCTGGACAACAAGGCACGGCAGGATCTGGCGCGCGTGCTCGACTATATAAAGCGCCACGACAAGACTGAGCGCGCGGTGACGCTGGTGGGGTTTGGTGACGAAAAAGACGATCCGGCACGGGCCGATCTGCTGTCGAAGCTGCGGGCGATGGCGGTGCGTCGCGAACTGGTGAAAAACGGCGTGGTGCTGCGCGAGGTACGCGGGTTTGGCGCGCAGATGCCGGTGGCGACGAACAGCGCGGATGAAGGCAGGATCAAGAATCGGCGGGTTGAGGTTTGGGTGTACTGAATCTGATGTTGATGGACTGAATGGGCTGGCCCTTTCGCGAGCAGGCTCGCTCCCACTTTTGATCGCATTCTTCCAGTCGGAATGCGGTCGAATGTGGGAGCGGGCTTGCTCGCGAAGCCGGCGACGCGGTCTTAATGACCGCTACGCAGCATTTCCTTCGGCACATATTTGCCGATCTCGAACTTGCCGATCGCCGCGCGGTGCACTTCGTCCGGGCCGTCGGCCAGGCGCAGGGTGCGCTGCATGGCGTACATGTAGGCCAGCGGGAAATCATTCGAGACCCCGGCCCCGCCGTGAATCTGGATCGCCCGGTCAATCACCCGCAGGGCCACGTTCGGCGCGACGACCTTGATCTGTGCGATCTCGCTCTTCGCCACTTTGTTACCGACGGTGTCCATCATGTACGCCGCTTTCAGGGTCAGCAGGCGCGCCATGTCGATTTCCATCCGCGAGTCGGCGATCTTGTCGACGTTACCGCCCAGACGTGCCAGCGGCTTGCCGAACGCGGTGCGGCTCACCGAACGCTTGCACATCAATTCCAGGGCGCGTTCAGCCATGCCGATCGACCGCATGCAGTGGTGAATCCGTCCCGGGCCAAGGCGACCCTGAGCAATTTCAAAGCCGCGCCCTTCACCGAGCAGAACGTTTTCGTACGGCACCCGCACGTTGTCGAACAGCACTTCGGCGTGGCCGTGCGGTGCATCGTCGTAACCGAAGACTGGCAGCGGACGGACGATTTTCACCCCGGGGGTGTCGACCGGCACGAGGATCATCGAGTGCTGGGCGTGGCGCGGTGCGTCAGGGTTGCTCAGGCCCATGAAGATCAGAATCTTGCAGCGCGGATCGCAGGCGCCGGAGGTCCACCACTTCTTGCCGTTGATCACCCACTCGTCGCCATCGCGCACGGCGCGGGCGGCCATGTTGGTGGCGTCGGACGAGGCCACGTCAGGCTCGGTCATGGCGAACGCCGAGCGGATCTCGCCGCGCAGCAGCGGTTCGAGCCAGCGCTGTTTCTGCTCTTCATTGGCGTAGCGCACCAGCACTTCCATGTTGCCGGTGTCCGGCGCCGAGCAGTTGAACGGCTCCGGCCCCAACAGCGAACGGCCCATGATTTCCGCCAGCGGTGCGTATTCGAGGTTGGTCAGGCCGGCGCCGAGTTCCGACTCAGGCAGGAACAGATTCCACAAACCTTCGGCCTTGGCCTTGGCCTTGAGCTCTTCCATGATCGCGGTCGGCTGCCAGCGATCGCCCTCGGCAACCTGGCGTTCGAACACGGCTTCGGCCGGGTAAACGTAAGTGTCCATGAACGCGGTCACGCGCTCACGCAGTTCTTGCACCTTGGGCGAATAAGCGAAATCCATGAGCAATTACCTTCTATGGGCAGAGGTTGTTCAGATCATGCAATCGATGCTAGAACAGCGTTGATAATTTACCTAGCCTATTCTCGGCGTGTATAAACATTCATCACCGATATATGATCCGCTGATCGTCAGCCCCTAGAACAAGAGAAGCCGCGTTATGAATCTGAGTAAGGTCGACCTCAACCTTTTCATCGTCTTCGACGCGATTTACACCGAAGCCAACCTCACCCGCGCCGGGCAGATTGTCGGGATTACCCAGCCGGCGGTGTCCAACGCGTTGGCGCGGTTGCGCGAGACCTTCAACGATCCGCTGTTCGTGCGCACCGCCCAAGGCATGGTGCCGACGCCGATGGCACAGAACATCATCGGTCCGGTGCGCAACGCGCTGTCGTTGCTGCGGGTGTCGGTGCAGGAGAGCCGGATTTTCAACCCGGCCCAAGCGGTGAAGACTTACCGAATCAGCATGACCGACCTCACTGAAGCAGTGATTCTGCCGCCGCTGTTCCAGCGTTTGCGGCGTCTGGCGCCGACGGTGATCATCGAGAGCTTTCTGTCCAAACGCCGCGAGACCACCAAGGAACTGGCCGCCGGACGTCTGGATTTCGCCGTGGATGCACCGCTCAACACTGACCCGCAGGTGCGCCACGTCAAGCTGATGGAAGACCGTTACGTCTGTGCGATGCGCAAGGGCCATCCGCTGGCGGGCAAGGAAAAACTCAGCCTCGATGATTACCTGTCGCTGACTCACATTCACATCTCCAGCCGCCGCAGCGGTCTGGGTTATGTCGATCTGGCGCTGGGCAAAATGGGCATTCAGCGCAAGATCGCCCTGCGCTCGCAGCATTACCTGATGGCATCGCAGGTGATGCAGCAGACCGACATGGTGATGACGGTGCCCGAGCGCTTTGCCCGGCGTAATGACTTGCATGCGTTCAACCTGCCGGTCAACGACGTGCCCCCGGTGGAGACCCACCTGTACTGGCACGAGAGCACCGATCAGGACCCGGCGAACCGCTGGATGCGCGAGCAGATGATCGAGTTGTGCCAGCAGGTGACGGCGCAGGAGAAGAAGCTGGATAAGGTGTAAGGCTGGCAACCGCGTTATCGTTCTTCGCGAGCAGGCTCGCTCCCACATACGACCGCGTTCCACCAGATGGAACGCGATCAAATGTGGGAGCGGGCTTGCTCGCGAAGGGGCCATCCCTCACAGCACACATCTTGAACCTTGACGTAAACGTCAACCTGCCATTAGCTTAGCGCCAAGACCTTTTTCCGAGCGCTTTCATGAGCAGCCAGACCTACAGCATTTCCGACCTCGCCCGCGAGCTGGACATCACCACCCGGGCGATCCGCTTTTATGAAGAACAAGGCCTGCTCAGCCCCGAGCGCCGAGGCCAGGAACGCATCTACTCGCCACGCGACAAGGTCAGCCTGAAACTGATCCTGCGCGGCAAGCGCATCGGTTTCTCGCTGGCCGAGTGCCGCGAACTGATCGAACTCTACGACCCGTCCAGCGGTAACACCAAACAGCTCAACAGCATGCTGGCGAAAATCAGCGAACGCCGCGAACAGCTCGAGCAGCAGTTGCTCGACATCGAACAGATGAAACTGGAACTCGATACCGCTGAAGAGCGCTGCGTGCAGGCGTTGGAGCAGACGCTCAAGAGCCAGCAAGTAGCGCAGTAATCAGCCACAACTCATTCCCTGTGGGAGCGGGCTTGCTCGCGAAGGCGGAGTGTCAGGCGACAAATTTTGTATCTGATACACCGCATTCGCGAGCAAGCCCGCTCCCACAGGGACCTCATGTAATTCCGAAAATGAGCAGGTCAACCCATGTCCCTCCCCTCCCAAGTACGCCTGATCGAAGTCGGCCCGCGTGATGGCCTGCAGAACGAAGCCCAGCCGATCAGCGTCGCTGACAAGGTGCAACTGGTTGATGCCCTGAGTGCCGCCGGCCTTGGCTATATCGAAGTCGGCAGTTTTGTCTCACCGAAATGGGTGCCGCAGATGGCCGGGTCCGCCGAGGTGTTCGCGCAGATCCAGCGCAAGCCCGGCGTGACCTATGGCGCACTGGCGCCGAACCTGCGCGGTTTTGAAGACGCGCTCGCTGCCGGGGTCAAGGAGGTGGCGGTGTTCGCCGCTGCGTCCGAGGCGTTCTCGCAGCGCAACATCAATTGCTCGATCAGCGAAAGCCTGGCGCGCTTCGCACCGATCATGGAAGCCGCGAAACAGCACGGCGTTACCGTGCGCGGTTACGTGTCCTGCGTGCTCGGCTGCCCGTATGAAGGCCAAGTCGCGCCGGAACAAGTGGCGATGGTCGCCCGCGAGTTATACGCGATGGGCTGCTACGAAGTGTCCCTCGGCGACACCATCGGCACCGGCACCGCAGGCGCCACGCGGCGGTTGTTCGAAGTGGTGTCGGCGCAAGTGCCACGGGAAAAGCTCGCCGGCCATTTCCACGACACCTACGGCCAGGCGATGGCCAACATCTACGCCAGCCTCTTGGAAGGCATCGCGGTGTTCGACAGCTCTATCGCCGGCCTCGGCGGCTGCCCGTACGCCAAAGGCGCGAGCGGTAACGTCGCCACCGAAGACGTGGTGTACCTGCTCAATGGTCTGGGCATCAAGACCGGTATCGACCTGGATGCCTTGATTGCGGCGGGTCAGCAGATCAGTGCGGTGCTCGGTCGTCCTAGCGGTTCGCGTGTCGCCAAGGCTCGCAGCGCACAGTGAGGGCGAAGGTGTTACCGCTGTGTCCGAAACGTGGGCATAGACGAGTAACACGGAAACAAATTGTCTGGTTTGCCCTGAAGGAAAAATCCTTCAAAAAACTCAATCCATTGATTTATAAGGGTTTTTAAAAGTTGGCACGGCTTCTGCTATCTCTATGGCATAACAAGAATAAAAAGCAGCAAACCAATAAAAATAAGACGTACCGACTCTGACATAACAAAAACAACACGGCAGAGACGCAGCTAACAGATTTTTTTGGAGAAGGTGTGCTTTTCAGGGTGCTCTCAGGAGTGACCCGCAACCGGGCAGAGAACAATAAAACTACCTTCAGGTAGCTCCCGAATCGGTTGGATCGTTTAACGAGAAAGCAGATCAGCGCTCAAAAAAATACGTTTGCTCTTGACCCCGGATGGGGGTCGCCAAAAACAGCGGTAAAGGGCCACGGTTGCCAAAAACAACAACAGACCGCCCCTCAATAATAAGAAAGAGCACGCGACGACAAAATTAAAGGGGAGCTTCGGCTCCCCTTTGTGCTGTCTGTGATTCCTGAAAATACTCTATCTCCATTGTGGGAGCGGGCTTGCTCGCGAATGCGGTGTATCAGGTACAAATTTGTCGCCTGACACTCCGCATTCGCGAGCAAGCCCGCTCCCACAGGGGTGGTGGTTACCGTTCGATTGTTTTTAACTCCTCGATACTGATCTCACGCATCCGGAATTTCTGGATCTTCCCCGTCACCGTCATCGGAAACTCTTCGACGAACTTGAAGTGCCGTGGCGTCTTGAAGTGCGCGATGCGCTCCTTGCACCAGGCTTGCAACTCCAGTTCGGAAGCATTGTGGCCGGGGTGGAATTTGATCCAGGCGACAATTTCCTCACCGTAACGCGAGCACGGAATGCCGATCACCTGCACATCCGCCACCGCCGGGTGGGTGAAGAAAAACTCCTCCAGCTCACGCGGATAAATGTTCTCGCCACCCCGGATGATCATGTCCTTATTGCGCCCGGCGATGTTCACGTACCCCTCATCGTTCATGCTCGCCAGGTCGCCGGTGTGCATCCAGCCTGCCTCATCGATGGCTTCGGCCGTGGCTTGCGAGTTGTTCCAGTAACCGAGCATCACGCTGTAACCGCGGGTGCAGAGTTCACCGATGGTGCCGCGCGGCACCAGGTTGCCGGCCTCGTCGATGATCTTGCTTTCCAGTTGCGGCTGGGTACGGCCGACGGTGGTCACGCGCAATTCCAGTTCGTCGTTTGGTCCGGTCTGCAGCGACACCGGACTGGTCTCGGTCATGCCGTAGGCGATCTGCACTTCGCTCATGTGCATCTCGCTGATGACCCGACGCATGACTTCGATCGGGCAAGTCGCGCCAGCCATGATCCCGGTGCGCAGACTCGACAGATCGAATTCGCCACGCAGCGGTTGATCGAGCATGGCGATGAACATGGTCGGCACGCCGTACAGGCCGGTGGCTTGTTCTTCGGCGACGGTTTGCAGGGTCAGTAACGGGTCGAACGCGTCGTTGGGATAAATCATGGTGCTGGCGTGGGTGATACAGCCGAGGTTGCCCATGACCATGCCGAAGCAGTGGTAGAGCGGCACCGGAATCACCAGGCGGTCGCTCGGGGTCAGGCCGATGCTTTCACCGACCATGTAACCGTTGTTGAGGATGTTGTAGTGACTGAGGGTCGCGCCCTTGGGGAAACCGGTGGTGCCGGAGGTGTACTGGATGTTCACCGGTTGATCGAAGTGCAGGCTGTCGCTGCGTTCGCGCAACTGTTCGGGCGAAACACTGCTCGCCAGATCGGCCAGTTGCGACCACGGCAGGAAGCCTGATGGCGGCTGCGCATCGAGGCTGATCACCCCGCGCAAATCCGGTAGGCGTTCGCTGCGCAAATGGCCGATGGATTGCTCTGCCAGTTCCGGCACCAGCCCTTGCAGCATGGCGTGGTAGTTGGAGGATTTGAACGCGCCGACGCAGACCAGCCACTGGCAACCGGACTGCTTGAGCACGTATTCCAGTTCGGAGCTGCGGTAGGCCGGATTGATGTTGACCAGAATCACGCCGATCTTCGCCGTGGCGATTTGCGTGATGCACCACTGCGCACAGTTCGGCGCCCAGATACCGAGCCGATCCCCCGCCTGCAAACCCAGCGCCAGCAACGCTCTGGCGTGCAGATCGACGCTATCGGCCAATTGCTGCCAGGAGTAGCGCAACTGCTGATGCCGCACCACCAGCGCCTCGCCGTGGGGGTGTTGCGCGACAGTCTGGTCGAACTTCTGCCCGATGGTCATCGCCAGCAAGGCTTTGTCCTGGGAACCACGGGTGTAGCTGCGCTGCGGGTTTGCACTGGGTTGATCCATGACGACCCCTATTGTCTTTATTAGTGGGTTTACCGAGATTTAATTCCTGTGGGAGCGAGCTTGCTCGCGAAGACGCCATCTGATTCAACATCCGTGTCGACTGAGCTGACGCCTTCGCGAGCAAGCTCGCTCCCACATGGGAAAGTCCGCTTTCAATCCTGAGGTGCTCTTACTCTCGCCCAAGTTGACGTTAACGTAAAGGGTGATTGACAGTCATTCGTCACAGGCTTACGTTAACGTAAAGGTGAGAGCCATTGACCGCCCTCCCCACCCTACAAAAAAGCCAAAAGGTGCCCCATGAGCTACCCATCCCTGAACTTCGCCCTCGGTGAAACCATCGACATGCTGCGCGATCAGGTTCAGTCCTTCGTCGCCGATCAGATCGCCCCACGCGCTGCGCAGATCGACCGCGACAACCTGTTCCCCGCCGACATGTGGCGCAAATTCGGTGACATGGGCCTGCTGGGTATCACCGTGCCGGAAGAGTACGGCGGTGCGGGTCTGGGTTACCTGGCGCATGTGGTGGCGATGGAAGAAATCAGCCGTGGCTCGGCCTCGGTGGCGCTGTCCTACGGCGCGCACTCCAACCTCTGCGTCAACCAGATCAACCGCAACGGCAACCACGAACAGAAAAGCCAATACCTGCCGAAGCTGATCAGCGGCGAACACGTCGGCGCCCTCGCCATGAGCGAGCCAAACGCCGGTTCCGATGTGGTTTCGATGAAATTGCGCGCCGACAAACGTGGCGACCGCTTCGTCCTCAACGGCAGCAAGACCTGGATCACCAACGGCCCTGACGCCAACACCTACGTGATTTACGCCAAGACCGACCTGGAAAAAGGCCCGCACGGCATCACCGCGTTCATCGTCGAACGCGACTGGAAAGGCTTCAGCCGCAGCAACAAGTTCGACAAGCTCGGCATGCGCGGCTCCAACACTTGCGAGCTGTTCTTCGATGACGTCGAAGTGCCGGAAGAAAACATCCTCGGCGTGCTCAACGGCGGCGTGAAGGTGTTGATGAGCGGCCTCGACTACGAACGCGTGGTGCTGTCCGGCGGCCCGACCGGCATCATGCAGTCGTGCATGGACCTGATCGTGCCGTACATCCACGACCGCAAGCAGTTCGGCCAGAGCATCGGCGAATTCCAGCTGATCCAGGGCAAGGTCGCCGACATGTACACCCAGCTCAACGCCAGCCGCGCCTACCTGTATGCAGTCGCTCAGGCCTGCGAGCGTGGCGAAACCACGCGCAAGGACGCCGCCGGGGTGATCCTCTACACCGCCGAGCGCGCCACGCAAATGGCCCTCGACGCGATCCAGATTCTCGGCGGTAACGGCTACATCAACGAATTCCCGGCCGGGCGTCTGCTGCGTGACGCCAAGCTGTACGAAATCGGCGCGGGCACCAGTGAGATCCGGCGCATGCTGATCGGCCGCGAACTGTTCAACGAAACCCGCTAAAACGGAGCTGCACATGGCTATCCTGCATACCCAGCTCAATCCCCGTTCAGCGGAGTTCGCCGCCAACAGCGCGGCGATGCTTGAACAGGTCGACGCTCTGCACACCCTGCTCGCCCAAGTGGCGCAGGGCGGCGGCGCGAAAGCCCAGGAACGTCACACCTCGCGGGGCAAGTTGCTCCCGCGCGAACGCATCAACCGCCTGCTCGATCCGGGCTCGCCGTTTCTCGAGATCAGCCAGCTCGCCGCGCACGCGGTGTATGGCGAAGACGTTCCCGCTGCGGGCGTGATCGCCGGAATCGGCCGGGTCGAAGGCGTCGAGTGCATGATCGTCGCCAACGACGCGACGGTGAAGGGTGGCTCGTACTACCCGCTGACCGTGAAAAAACACCTGCGCGCGCAGACCATCGCCCAGCAGAACCGCCTGCCGTGCATCTATCTGGTGGACTCGGGCGGCGCCAACCTGCCGCGTCAGGACGAGGTGTTCCCGGATCGCGAGCACTTTGGCCGGATCTTCTTCAACCAGGCCAACATGAGCGCCATGGGCATTCCGCAGATCGCCGTGGTCATGGGTTCGTGCACCGCGGGCGGCGCCTATGTGCCGGCGATGGCGGACGAAGCAATCATGGTGCGCAATCAGGCAACGATCTTCCTCGCCGGCCCACCGCTGGTGAAAGCCGCGACCGGTGAAGTGGTCAGCGCTGAAGATCTTGGCGGTGCCGATGTGCACTGCAAGATTTCCGGGGTCGCCGATCATTACGCCGAGAGCGACGAGCACGCCCTCGCCCTCGCCCGCCGCAGCGTCGCCAACCTCAATTGGCGCAAGCTCGGCGAGGTGCAGCAGCGCACGCCGATTGCGCCGCTGTATGCCAGCGACGAGTTGTACGGTGTGGTTTCGGCCGATGCCAAGCAACCGTTCGATGTGCGCGAAGTGATTGCACGACTGGTCGACGGTTCGGTGTTTGATGAATTCAAGGCGCTGTTCGGCACCACGCTGGTCTGCGGTTTTGCGCACTTGCATGGCTACCCGATCGCGATCCTCGCCAACAACGGCATCCTCTTCGCCGAAGCCGCGCAGAAAGGCGCGCACTTCATCGAACTGGCCTGCCAGCGCGGCATTCCGCTGCTGTTCCTGCAGAACATCACCGGGTTCATGGTCGGCCAGAAATACGAGGCCGGCGGCATCGCCAAGCACGGCGCGAAACTGGTGACCGCCGTGGCCTGCGCCAAAGTGCCGAAATTCACCGTGATCATCGGCGGTAGCTTCGGCGCCGGTAACTACGGCATGTGCGGGCGCGCTTACGATCCGCGTTTCCTGTGGATGTGGCCGAATGCGCGCATCGGCGTGATGGGCGCCGAGCAGGCCGCGGGCGTGTTGGTGCAAGTCAAGCGCGAGCAGGCCGAACGCAGCGGCCAGACCTTCAGCGCCGCGCAGGAAGCCGAGATCAAGCAACCGATCCTCGATCAGTACGAAGAGCAGGGTCACCCCTACTACTCCAGCGCACGGCTGTGGGACGACGGCGTTATCGACCCGGCGCAGACTCGCGACGTGGTGGGCCTGGCTTTGTCCGCGTCGTTGAACGCACCTATCGAACCGAGCCGCTTCGGCGTGTTCCGGATGTGATGCTTTTTTGTGGGAGCGGGCTTGCTCGCGAAAGCGGTGTATCAGTCGACGTATCCGCAACTGACAGACCGTCTTCGCGAGCAAGCCCGCTCCCACAGAAACCGTGGAGACGGATGAATATGAGCGACTTCAACACCCTCGAACTGCACAACGATCCTCGGGGTTTCGCCACCCTGTGGCTCAATCGTGCGGAAAAGAACAACGCGTTCAACGCCGAAATGATCCGCGAACTGATCCTCGCACTGGACAAGGTCGCCAGCGACGCCAGCCTGCGTTTCCTTCTGCTGCGCGGGCGTGGCCGGCACTTCAGCGCCGGCGCCGATCTGGCGTGGATGCAGCAATCGGCTGAACTCGATTACCACACCAATCTGGACGACGCCCGCGAACTGGCGGAGCTGATGTACAACCTCGCCAAGCTGAAAATCCCGACCCTGGCCGTGGTGCAGGGTGCGGCGTTCGGCGGTGCGCTGGGGCTGATCAGTTGCTGCGACATGGCAATCGGCGCCGACGATGCGCAATTCTGTCTGTCGGAAGTGCGCATTGGTCTGGCGCCGGCGGTGATCAGTCCGTTCGTGGTGCAAGCCATCGGCGAACGTGCTGCACGTCGTTATGCCCTGACCGCCGAGCGTTTTGGCGGGCAGCGGGCGCGGGAAATCGGTTTGTTGTCCGAAAGCTACCCGGCCGCCGAGCTTGATCAAGCCGTCGAACAATGGACCGACAACCTGCTGCTCAACAGCCCCGCCGCGATGCGCGCCAGTAAAGATCTGCTGCGCGAAGTGGGCAACGGCGCGCTGACCCCGGCCCTGCGCCGTTACACCGAAAACGCCATCGCGCGCATCCGCGTCAGCCCAGAAGGCCAGGAAGGCCTGCGCGCCTTTCTGCAAAAACGTGCGCCGAGCTGGCAAGCCGCATCCACCACCAAGGAGCCGCGTTGATGAGCGCACCTGTTCTCACCACCCTGCTGGTGGCCAACCGCGGCGAAATCGCTTGCCGGGTCATGCGTACCGCCAAGGCGCTGGGCCTGACCACAGTCGCCGTGCACAGCGCCACCGACCGCGAAGCGCGGCACAGCCGCGAAGCGGATATCCGCGTTGATCTCGGCGGCAGCAAAGCCGCCGACAGCTATCTGCAAATCGACAAGCTGATCGCGGCGGCCAAGGCCAGCGGAGCGCAGGCGATTCACCCGGGTTACGGCTTTCTGTCGGAGAACGCCGGATTTGCCCGCGCCATTGAACAGGCCGGGCTGATTTTCCTCGGCCCGCCCGCCTCGGCCATCGACGCGATGGGCAGCAAATCCGCGGCCAAAGCGCTGATGGAAACCGCCGGCGTGCCGCTGGTGCCGGGCTATCACGGCGAGGCGCAGGATCTCGAAACCTTCCGCGATGCCTGCGCACGCATTGGTTATCCGGTGCTGCTCAAGGCCACGTCCGGTGGCGGCGGTAAAGGCATGAAAGTCGTCGAGGACGTCAGCCAACTGGCCGAAGCCCTGGCCTCGGCGCAACGTGAAGCGCAGTCGTCGTTCGGCGATTCGCGGATGCTGGTGGAGAAATACCTGCTCAAGCCGCGTCACGTGGAAATCCAGGTGTTCGCTGACCAGCACGGCAACTGCCTGTACCTCAACGAGCGTGATTGCTCGATCCAGCGCCGGCACCAGAAAGTCGTCGAAGAAGCCCCGGCCCCGGGCCTGACCCCGGAACTGCGCCGGGCCATGGGCGAAGCGGCTGTGCGTTCGGCGCAGGCCATTGGTTACGTCGGCGCGGGGACCGTGGAATTTCTGCTCGATGCGCGCGGCGAATTCTTCTTCATGGAGATGAACACGCGTCTGCAGGTCGAGCACCCGGTCACCGAAGCGATCACTGGCCTCGATCTGGTGGCGTGGCAGATTCGTGTGGCGCGTGGTGAAGCGTTGCCGATCACGCAGGATCAGGTGCCGCTCAATGGCCATGCGATTGAAGTGCGGCTGTATGCAGAGGATCCGTCGAATGATTTCCTGCCCGCCACCGGGCGTCTGGAGCTTTACTGCGAATCGGCTGCAGGGCCGGGGCGGCGGGTTGATAGCGGGGTTGAAGAAGGTGACGAGATTTCGCCATTCTACGACCCGATGCTCGGCAAGCTGATTGCCTGGGGCGAGGATCGCGAGCAGGCGCGGCTGCGCCTGTTGAGCATGCTCGATGAGTTCGCGATTGGCGGTTTGAAGACCAACATCAACTTCCTGCGGCGGATCATTGCGCATCCGGCATTTGCCGCTGCGGAGTTGGATACCGGGTTTATTCCGCGTTATCAGGAAACGCTGCTGCCGGCTCCGGGTGAACTGAGTGATGGGTTCTGGAATACGGCAGCGCAGGCTTTCGCGCAGAGTTTGCCGGGTACTGTTCGGGCGGATGATCCGGGGTCGCCGTGGGCGTTGAACAATGGTTTGCGCGCCGGTCTGCCGGCAGAAGTCACTTTGCATTTGAGCTGCGAGGGCCAGGATCGGGCACTGACACTGAATAGCTCAGGCAACGCCACACTGTCCGGTGAAGCACTGGTGGTCAAGCACGATGGCGTACGCCGTGTCCTGCGGGCAATTCGTCAGGGCGATTCGCTGTACCTGCAATGGGACGGCGAGTTGCGGCGCATTCAGGCGTATGACCCGATCAGCGCCGTCGACGCCAGCCACAGCCATCAGGGCGGTCTGACCGCGCCAATGAACGGCAGCATCGTGCGGGTGTTGGTGGAGGCCGGGCAGTCGGTCGAAGCCGGTGCGCAACTGGTGGTGCTGGAAGCGATGAAGATGGAGCACAGCATCCGCGCGCCGCATGCGGGAGTGGTCAAAGCGCTGTATTGCCAGGAAGGTGAAATGGTCGGCGAAGGCAGCGCTTTGGTTGAACTGGAAGCTGTGTAAATGGGAGATCGATCCTACGCAAAACGAGGATCGATCTGACTAGAAACGCGCCGTAGCCTGAACCACCACGCCGATGATTCGACACTCGTCGGTCAACAGGGCTTTGGGCCAGGTCGGATTGAGCGGTACCAGGTAACGCTGGCCGCCCTCTTCGTCCAGTTTGCGAAAGATCGCTTCATCGCAGCCTTGCCACTGGGCAATTACCAGTTTGCCGGGCACCACTTCCACTTCCGGATCGACCAGGATCAACATGCCTTCGGCGATGCTCTGGCCCGAAGGTGCGGTCATCGAATTTCCCGTCACTGTCAGCCAGAACGCCGCGCCACGGGCGTGATAATCCGTCAGTTCGAAACGCTGCTTGTCAGGCGTCGCGGCGTAAGTCGTGGATGCACCCTCACGCACTTCGCACGGGGTGTGCCAGTCGCTGACCGGATAGCGGAAATACGGGTTGTACTTCTGCGCCAGTGGCATCTCGTCATCGTCGACTTCCTGCGGTTCGCGAATCACCAGCACCACTTCCAGGAAGTCCATGCCCAGCGCCTGCAACACGCGGTTCATTTCCGTGATGCCCGGCTCGCGACGTTTGTTCAGCCAATGGCCGATCCCGCCCTGGGACATGCCGACGCGCTCTCCGAGCTCTGTTTGAGTGATTTTGAGTTCACTCATCTTGGCCTTGACCAACTCAATCCATTTATCCATGTGCGGCACCTTACTCGGCCCGCCTTCGGCCGGCAAAACACATATTGTAGTATTTAAATTCTGGTCACAACTACGCATCGTACTATGCTGAAAGCACGGACTTTCAATTGAACAAGGAGTGACCCTTCACCATGAATATCAGCAGTAAAGACTTGCCCGACCTGCAAATGGACACCACGTTCACCTCCCCTCAGGGCAACGCAGCAGCGCAGCGAGCACTGGACTATTACTTGAAACCAGCTGTGTCAGAACCCGAAGTCGACGAGCGTTTTTTCGATGTGAAACGCCACCTCAGTGGCGAAGAGGCTCTGGTGCACGCCTCGGATCTGCTGCGCTGCGCAACCGCCACCGCCTTCAAGGCAGCCGAAAACCTGCAAGGCGCAAGCCGTGACCTGGCATTTTCGGTGGTGCATATGGTGGATATGGCGCGAGCGATGGTCGACCATTCAATTGATGGCGAGCAGCTCTGACGAACACGGAAAAAGGACGGACAGGAAAGAATTTTCCAATCGCGCAGATAAAAACATTTGACTTGCAAATGATAATGATTATTATTGCAAGCAACTGGTCGCGAGATCAGTCGATGGAACAGAGACCTTAGGTCGGTCTCTGAACTATCTCCTCATCAGGCTAATCACGGTTTTTGACCCGGCTTTTTGCCGGGTCTTTTTTTTGCCCGTTGTTCGGGCTTATGGCTTCAGGCTAATGAAGTCTTTGGATGCTGCAAATTCGATGGCGCGGATAATATCAAAAGAATATCGCTTGGCAAGCTCAGCCCGGCCAGATTGGGGCAAACCAATGACAATTAGCACTTGAGAATCAATTGCACAGTCTCTAAGCTGCTTGCGCGTCATGGAAGACGCCCCCCACCGCAAGCCGCAATTTCCCTCGGTTTCCCTCCAGTCTTGCGTGTAAAGTAGCCGCCATAAAAATCATATTCAGGAATCGATATGACCGTGGCCAAATCTTCGTTCGACATCAGCGCCAATTTCGACAGCGGCAACATCCAAGTCATCGACATCTCCAATCCGCTCAACCCGGTTCTGGCCATTCGCCCCGATACCCGCAGCGCGCATTTTCAGTGGTTCCACTTCAAGGCCAGCGGCCTGCATGTTCATCAGGAACACTGGTTTCGCCTGGTCAACGCCAGCCAGTCCTCCTACAACAAAGCCTGGACCGGCTATCAGGCCGTCGCTTCCTACGATCACGTCAACTGGTTCCGCATTCCCACCAGTTTTGAAGGCGACAGCCTGCGCTTTTGCCTCGAAGCCGAGCAAACCCATGCCTGGTTCGCCTACTTCGAACCCTACAGCCGCGGTCGTCATGACTGGCTGATCGAGCAGGCGCTGACCAAGGCCGGCACCGAACTGCTGGCCACCGGCAAGAGCGTCGAGGGTCGTGACATTCAACTGCTACGCAAGGGCAGCGGCGCCGAAGGTCAGCGCAAAGTCTGGATCATCGCGCAACAGCACCCGGGCGAACACATGGCCGAATGGTTCATGGAAGGCGTGATCGAGCGCCTGGAACGCCACGACGATCCCGTGCTGAACACGCTGCTCGCCAGTGCCGACCTGTATCTGGTGCCGAACATGAACCCGGACGGCGCCTTCCACGGTCACCTGCGCACCAACGCCATGGGCCAGGACTTGAACCGTGCCTGGCAGAGCGCCAGTCAGGACGTCAGCCCCGAAGTACTTTTCGTACAGCAGCAGATGGAAAAGTACGGCGTCGATCTGTTCCTCGACGTACACGGTGATGAGGAAATCCCCCACGTGTTCACCGCCGGTTGTGAAGGCAACCCAGGTTACACGCCGCGCATCGAGAAGCTCGAAGAGCATTTCCGCACCCACCTCAAACACACCACCAAAGACTTCCAGACCAAGTACGGCTACACCCGCGACGAACCGGGCCAGGCCAACATGACCCTGGCCTGCAACGCTGTCGGCCAGAAATACGACTGCCTGTCGCTGACCCTGGAAATGCCGTTCAAGGATCACGATGACCATCCGAACAAAGAAACGGGCTGGTCCGGCAAGCGCTCGAAACAGTTGGGCAAGGACGTGCTGACCACCATCGCCGACATGGTCGACACCCTGCGCTGATCCCTCCCCCGCTCCACCCAAAGATCGCAGCTGTGTCTGCGATCTTTTTTTTGCGCGATCAACCGCCACGACCAACAAGGTTGCAAATTAAAACCAGAATGCTTACCGTGATTCTGGTTTTAATTTGAAACCCAAAAAGGAATCAGGGCATGCAACCTCAACCCCTCAAAAGCAGCGTGGTGCTGCTGTTCGCCATCGCCTGTGGACTGGCCGTGGGCAACGTGTATTACGCGCAACCGCTGCTGGACGCCATGGCCGAGGCCTTCGCCATGTCGCCAGCCACCATCGGCATCGTCATCACTCTGACGCAGATCGGCTATGGCATCGGTCTGGTGTTGCTGGTGCCACTCGGCGACCTGCTCAACCGACGCCGACTGATCGTCACCCAGACCCTGCTCTCGGCCGCCGCGCTGTTGATGATCGCGCTGGCGCCCAGCAGCGTGTGGTTGTTGCTCGGCATGACCCTGACCGGCTTGCTCGCGGTGGTGACGCAAGTGCTGGTGGCGTACGCCGCGACACTGGCGATCCCGGCGCAGCGCGGTCGCGTGGTCGGCGTGGTCACCAGCGGCATCGTCGTCGGCATTCTGCTTGCTCGCACGATTGCCGGGGCCATGGCTGATCTGGCGGGTTGGCGCGCGATCTATCTGCTGTCTGCGGGTCTGACGCTGCTGATGGCGCTGCTGCTGTTGCGCGTATTGCCCAAGGATGAAGCCGCGCAGCCCGCGAGCCGTTACGGCGCGCTGATCGCTTCGGTGTTCAGCCTGTTCCGGCAAGAGCCGGTGCTGCGCCAACGGGCAATTATCGCGTTGCTGACCTTCGCCAGCGCCATGGTCCTGTGGACGCCGATGGTACTGCCGCTGGCTGCCCCGCCGCTGTCGTTGTCGCACAGTGAAATCGGCCTGTTCGGCTTGGCCGGCGCCGCCGGTGCACTCGCCGCCGCGCGTGCCGGACATCTGGCTGATCGCGGCCTCGGCCAATGGGTCAGTGGCCTGTCGCTGCTGCTGATGCTCGCTTCGTGGCTGCCGATCGCCCTCACCCAGTCCTCGTTGTGGGCGCTGTTGCTGGGGGTTATCACCCTCGATCTGGGCTTGCAGGCCGTGCATGTCACCAGCCAGAGCATGATCTACAGTGTGCGTCCCGAAGCGCAAAGCCGCCTCACCGCCGGCTACATGCTGTTCTATTCGATCGGCAGCGCATTGGGCTCGATTACCTCGACGGCGATGTACGCCTGGTCTGGTTGGACCGGCGTGTGTCTGCTTGGCGCCGCTATCAATGCAGTGGCACTGGGTTATTGGTGGCTGACCCTGAAAAGTGGCGCACCCCAGCGGTGCGCCACACAAGCGGGTTAATCGCGATCGCGACCGCGCAACATGCTGTCGAGCACCTCGTCGCGGCGCACCCAACCGTGGAACAGCGCCGCCGCCAGGTGCAACAGCACCGTCAGGAACAACAGGTACGCCAGATAGCCATGCGCCTTGCGCAGCAGGGCAAACACTTGCGCATCGGCCGGCAGGATCGACGGCAATTGCAGGGTATTGCTGAGCATCACCGGCTCACCCGACGCACTGATCATCGCCCAACCGAGTACCGGCAGCACCAGCATCAACGCGTACAACAACACATGCGAAGCCTTGGCCGCCATCACCTGCCAGCCCGGCAGATCGGCCGGCAGCGGCGGCTGTCGGGTAGAAAACCGTACCAACAGGCGCACGACCACCAGCAGCAGAATCGCGATGCCCAGCGGTTTATGCAGATGAATCAGCCATTCATGCCGCTGTGAAACCGAAGTGACCATGCCGGCGCCAATGAACAACATGGCGATGATCATCAGCGCCATCAGCCAGTGCAGCAGCCGCGCCAACAGCGCGAAATGAGTCGGTTGCGTGCTCATGGGCGAGCCTCCTGTCTGGCGGCGGGCAATTGGCTGACTTCACTGGTTCGCCGTAGATAGGAATCGGCGTAACCGGCGGAACGCGCGGCGAGCAGCGGGTCGTCGGAACCTTCGATACCGGCCGGCAGCACCAGCGGATCGTAGTTGATGTCGCGGCATTCGCCGCTGAGCTGCGGCTGAGTCTTCTCCAGCACCAGCGTGCCGGCGTTGATCACCTTGCGGCCTTCGGGCCAGGCTTTGCTGGCATCGTTCACCGGATCACCGGGGTTGGCCAGGGTGATGTTCAGTTGCCAGCGCAGCGGCCCTTCGGCCAGGCGCTGCACCAGATCCTTCTCGAGAAAATCCGCACCCTCCGGCGCCGAGGCTCCGGCGGCATCACGCGCCAGTGGCGTGACACTCCAGCGCACCGCCTGCTTCTGCCCACTGGCGTTGACCAGATAGAAAGCATTCACACTGTTGTATGTTTCAGTGGCATAGCTAGCCGACGGTTTGGCGGTCTTAACCCACGTCAGAAACGGCACGGCTTCCGGGTGGGCGGCGAAGAATGCCGGCACTTTCGACGGATCCGGTTTACCTGTGGCCGGATCCGGCGACTGTGCCTGCTGCAATTGGTAGAACGCCTCGGGAGTGCCGACCGGGAACACCGGCATGCTGTTCATCCCGGTGCGCCATTGCTGACCGTTGGCCTGGGTGAATCGCAACGCCAGACTGCGGATTGGCACACTGCTGTCCGGGGCGTAGGGATTCCCCGCCGGCAAGGCGAAGCGCCCGACTACCGGGGTCTGCGCCTCGTTGAACACCTGCGCGGCAGAAAACGCCCGCGCCTCGCCACTGCTCTCGAAATGCCCGATCACGCACACGCCCTTGGCGTGGTTGCGCCGAAACCCGGGATGCACACCGTTGTTTTTCTCCAGCACATCAACCAGCGCCTTGGGCGTCAGACGTTGTGGGTCAAGATTACCGTGCACGTAGGCAAACGCCCCGGCGACAGCGGCAACGACCACGGCAATCGCCGTCAGACGCAACACTGTGCTCGCGGCACTCAAGGGCGGGCGCGGCGGCCTGCCCGGCGGTGAAGTGCGATCAACCATGAATAACTCCAGGGCCATCGGCCACAAGTAGGAAGAATCAGCAAGACGCACCCCATCGGGATTTATTCCATGGCCCGGTATTTATTTTTCCGAACGTGGAATAACCTCGAACGGCAGACGTCTCCCTAGTCCACAGCGTAGTGACTAGCAGAAATTCATGAGCGAATTCGACGAACAGTTGAGAGAAATCATTCCCAGATTGCGCCGCTTTGCCGTGTCACTGACCCGCAACAGCAGCAGCGCCGACGATCTGGTACAGGCCAGCCTCGAGCGGGCCCTGTCCGGCTGGGGCGCAAAACGCGCCGAGGGTGATGTGCGCGCATGGCTGTTCGCGATCCTCTATCGGCAGTTTCTCGACGCCCATCGGCGCTCACGCCGTTATGCGCGAATGCTCGAATTCTTCACTGGTCGCGACGATGCCGAGCCCTCGACCGAACGCACAGTCATCGCCCAATCCACCTTGCGAGCCTTCGATCATCTGCCCACCGAGCAACGCGCTTTGTTGCTGATGGTCTCGGTCGAAGGCCTGAGCTACAAGGAAGTCGCCGAAATCCTTAACGTCCCCACCGGCACTGTGATGTCGCGCCTGTCCCGCGCCCGCCAGGCCCTGCGCCAGCTCAGCGACGGCGAAATCAGCAGCCCTTCTTTGCGGATACTCAAATGATCAGCATGCCTCCCAGTGAGCGTGACCTGCACGCTTACGTCGACCATCAACTCAACGAGGCCGACCGACGGATACTCGACGCCTGGCTGGTCAATCATCCGGAAGAGGCTGCGCAGGTTCGCGCCTGGCAGCACGACGCCCAGCTACTGCGCGCGGCACTCGGTGGTGCATTGCAGCAACCGGCCAATCCGGCGCTTGAACCGGCGCTGATCCGCCAGCGTCTCAAGCGTCAGTCGCGACGTCATCTGGCCAGCGCGGCGGTGTTGCTGATCGCGGTCGGCATCGGCGGTTTCAGTGGCTGGCAGGCGCGGGAAATGACCCTCGTACGCTCTTCCACGCTACCGATGACCGATGCCTTGCAGGCCTATCGATTGATTGCCCAGCAGGGAATTCTGCCGGCGGACTACAAGGTTGCCAGTGACGGCGACATGCAGCATTGGCTCGACCGCTATTTCACCCGGGCCAGTCGCTTGCCGGATCTGAAATCCGCCGGCTTCGAGCCGGTCAGCGGTCGTCTGCTCAGCACCGATGAAGGCCCGGCGGCGATGGTGGTGTATGAGGATCGCAGCGGCCACAAGATCAGTTTCTACGTGCGACCACCGGGACCTGAAAACACCTTCCTGCCACGCGGCAGCCGCAGCGACGGCGATCTGCAGGCCGATTACTGGTCCGGTGGCGGATACAACTACGCGCTGGTCAGCCCGACGGACTCGCCGGCGGCGCAGGTGCTCAAGCAATCTCAACCTTTCTGAATCTGCTGCATACCCCTGTGGGAGCGGGCTTGCTCGCGAAAGCGGTGTGTCATCCAACAATGTTGTCGACTGATCTGCCGCTTTCGCGAGCAAGCCCGCTCCCACCTGGGTTCATCGTATGACTCAGAAACCAACATCGAGCACCACATTGTCCAGATACGTCCCCGCCGGCGGCGTGGTCTGATCGGTGTAGATCTTGGCGTTGTAATTGAAGATCTGGCTTCCCGTGCCCAAGCCATTCCCCGGATTGACCTCGGCATCGGTGCTCGACCGGCGCGCACTACCGACACTGCCCCAACGAGTGGTGCCGGCGCTTTTGAAGATGTCGTAGGCCAGATAATTGCTCCCGGAAATCATCCGTCGTCGCCCGCCGACACTGACCGGATTCTGCCCGTCGCTCAAACCGACCGTGTAGGCACTGCCCTTGGTACAGGCCAGATTGATCGTCTGCCCGGTCACCGGGGTAAAGGCGCTGATCACCGGTGCGCTGCCGAAGGCAATGTTCGGCGCGGTAATCGTACAGTCGTTGGACACGGTCAGGTTCACGGTCAACGTCGCGGTACCACTATTGATGTCGCGCCCCAGACAAACACTGCCGATACCGATCCCGGAGCAGTAATTCCAGTTCCAGAAAATGCTCAGGGTTTCCGTATAGACCCCGGCGGCGACGTTGCTGCCAATGGTCGTGCCCAGATACAGCGGCACGGTTTTCGGGGTGGTGCCGTTGAGCAGTCCCAAGGCATCGATGATGCCGTTACGCGCGAAGTCATAGGCGGTGCCGCGAGTCACCGGATAGCTGGTGCTGTTGTTGGCGTAGATCGTGTAGCCGATGACGTCGCCGGTCGGCCCGAGCAAGCCGCTCTGGGTCGAGGTGATGGTGGCGTAGAAATGATCGTTGCTGGTCAGCAATGACAGCAACGAACCGGTACAACTCAACCCGGCGTTGAGCGTGGAACTGGGCTGCGTCGTGGTGCGCACGGCAATCGAGCTGATCGAACCGAACGCTGCCGGCGTGGTGCTGACCACCGAGCACAGGGCCTGCGCCGCCCCCGGCAGCAGCAACGCCAGACAAAGGCAGACTCGGGCACCGATCATTGGCACACCAGCGGGCCGATCAGCGGCACTTGGCTTTGCTGGGTATCCACGTCGAATCGGGCCTTGCAGGTCTTGCCGTCGGCCAATGTCACCTGCAACGAATTCTGTGCCTGCAGGTTTTCCAGATAGACCAGACCATCCCAGCCCACCACCGTGCGCGTACCGCTCTGTTCGTGCAGCACACCCGCCCCCAAAGGCAGTTCGCGTTGCTGCGCATCCACCAGCACGATGCTCGCGGCAACCACCCGCGTCAGTGGAAACTCCAGCAGATAGCCGCTGCCACGGCGAACGGCAATGCGCTGTTCGACGTTGGGGCTGCGCACGTTGGCGGGCAAATTCAGCGGATCGATTTCGTATTTGCCACGGTAGTAGGCGCTACTCCACGGCACCAGCAAGTGACCGTTTTTATCGGTCTGACCGACCTGCTGGTTTTCGTAGCGCACCGGAATATCGGCAAAACCGTCGGTGCTGACCACTACAAACGCGTCATCGATGCGATTGGCGGCGAACACTTGTCGGTCCATCCACACCAGCGAGCCACTGGCGTCAGCCCAGCGGGTTTCAGCCTCCGAAGTGCCATAGACACCGGCCTGCAATTGCACCGATTGCAGACGCCAGGTCACGTCGGCCTGACGATAATCCGCGCCATCACCCTTGGCGTAACCCAGATTGAAGCCGACTCCGCCCTCAGTCGGTACCGAACGACTGTAATTGACCCGCTGCTGACTCTGCCCGGTCTTGCTGCGCTCGCTGCTGATCGCCAGGCTGCCACGCAGATCGAACGGAATCACCAGTTGCGCCTGCACCGCCCAATTGCTGTCGCCAATCTCGCGGTTGGCCGACAGATAGACGCTGCTGTTGCGCCACAGTGCTTTGCTCCAGCTCAGGTTGAGCAACCGCGTGCGCGAATCGTCCGCCGCGCGCACATCGAAATAACCGGCGCCCAGGCTCCCCCAGCGGTCGAGACTGACACTCAGGGTCGCCTGCTCGCTGCGCCGACTGAGGCTGATGTAAGGGCTGTCGATCACGCTCAGGTCGGCGTATTGGTCGCGACGTTGCAGGCGTTGATAGGTAAAGCTGTAGCGTTGGCTGCTGTACTGATAACCGAGGCTCAATTGCTGGCCGCCGTCGCCGTCGAAGCGGCTTTGGCTGACCGCGCTGTTGAGTACACCGAAATTGCCCAGACGCAAGTTGCCGCCGATGCCGCCGAGGGTCAGCGAGTCAGCCGCTTCGGCGTGGCCTTCCAGGGTGAAGCTGTCGCTGACACCGTATCGCAGGCTGCCGGAAGATACCCCGGTGCCGTAGCTGAAATCTTTCAAGCCGTAGTCGCGGCGCAAGGTACCGGCGGCCACCGAGAAATCGCTCAGGCCTTTTTGCAGCAGGCTGCTGGTGACGTAGAACGGCACCGTGGTCGAGACCTGCCGGCCCAGCGCGTCGGTGGTCACCACCACAGCTTCGCCGGCACCGTTGATGAACGGAATGTTGGTCAACGTGTACGGCCCCGGTTGCAGATCGGTGCTGCTGGACTTGTAGCCGTTGATGAAAAGGTCCACGGAGGATGGCACCGCCGCTTCACCGGCAAATTGCGGCAGCGGATAGGTCACCAGGTCCGGGCGCACGGCAAAATCCCGGGAAAACTGCACACCACCCAGACGCACCGAATTGCTCCACGGCAAGGCGCCGCTGATCACGTCACCTGCCTCGTAGGTGAGCATGCGTTCGTCATCGGAATAGCGCCAAGTGCTGTCATAGCGCAGATACCCGTTGTTCAGCGTGCTGGCGGCATCGCCGGACAAGGTGCGTCGGTATTGCCCGGTGTTGGACAAGGTACCCCAGCTGTCGAATAGCCGTACCTCGTTCCACGCCGCCAGATAGGTGCCGCCATCGTCGGTGTCATTGAGGTACAGGTCATAGTTGAGCAGCGCGCCAAAACTGCTCAGCGCCGGGGTGCGCGGGTAGTTCTGCCGATTGCCGATCAATTGCTCTGGCAGCCACTGCGGCGGCACATCGAGCAGCAGGCGCTGGCCGACGCTGTCGTAATCACTGTGCAAGCCCGGCAGGCTGTCGAGATCGACTTCAGCCCCCACATTGTCCGGCAGCTTCATGCCGGTTTCCTGCAGCGCACTGGTCGGCAGAAACAGCCGCCCGTCGCGCTGCTGCACCGCCACCACCCGCCCGGTATTCATCTGATTGACCACCAATTCCAGAAACAGCTGTGCATCACTCACGGCCTCCATGCCGCTGGGAGGCGGCGGCAATTCACCGGCCCCGGATGGTTGAACGAACATCAGGCAACAGGCGCCGCCGATGAGCCACAACGGACGCTGAATACGACGAGCCCATCCCGGGCTCATACACGCTTTACGTCCGTCAATGGACTTGATCCTCCTGATGCCACTCTTGCCTGAGCCAGTTATCTTTCTCTGGTTTATTGACGACACGATGCAATTCATTGTGGCGAGGGAGCTTGCTCCCGCTCGGCGGCGCAGCCGTCGTCAGAACTGTTTATGCGGACTAACTGACACTACGCGCTCGCCTGACTTGGGGCTGCTTCGCAACCCAGCGGGAGCAAGCTCCCTAGCCACAAAAGTCCTCGGCATTGGCTCCTTGTTCAGCGTCCCGGCGCAATGCTCTGCACCTGCGCCCCGCCATTGACCCGCACCTGCAACGCCGACTCGCTCGCCAACGGCCCCGGTGCCGGCCAGCGCATGACCGCGCCCGGCAGCACATACCCCAGCAGCCCCTCGGCCAATGGCTTGCTTTGCCCACCTTGTTTGATTGCCACGTCGGTCAGCCGCGCGTGTACCGCGCCCTGGTTGCGCACCTCGACGAACGGCCGACCGTCCACCGCCACCGTGCGCCAGCTCAGCTGCGGCACACCGATACCTTTGGGATCACGCGGGCGCGTGCTGTCCTCCTTGCTCCACAGCCCCGCGCCGTAAGCAAACAACGGCACCGAATAGCGCATCTGGAAGCGGATCGCCGCCGCCGTTTTGCCGCCCTCGGCAGCCGGCGGCTGAGCGGAAGGGATTTCGTCGATGATGATCCGGTAGGCCAGTTCCTGCCCCGGTGGCACATCCTTGGTTCGGGTCAGACGCACCAGTTGTTTCTGCCCCGGTTCGATCTTCGCCACCGGTGGGCTGCCGATCACGTCGCGCTGGTTCTGGTATTGCTCCTCAAAGCCGCTCTGGCTCCAGCCGAACACACGGATCTGCAGGTTGGCGGTTTCCGTGCCACGGTTTTCCAGCCACAACGCACTGGCCTGTTGATCGGCTTCCAGCACCGGATCGATCGGCCAGATCAACACCGAACTGGCGGCCTGCGCACTGCCGCCCCCGAGCATGACCAGTGCCAGCATCGCGCACCGTACAACCCAATGCCCTGACGTAACTGCCCCCATGAACCTGCTCCTTGTCGGCCATTCAAACGTCTACTCACCACGACAGTTGCACCTGCAACACGTCGCTATACGTCCCCCCAGGCTGATTGCCCGGCAATTGCACCTGACCGTAAATCGGCAGGCTGATGTTGTTCGCATCGCTATAGGCCACCGCCACGCTCTGACCGATGCCCAGGCTCTGGCTGTAAGCCGCATCACGGAACAGCGCGTAAGCCACCCGCGCACTGCCGCTGTTGATCTGCATGTGGCGACCGCTGCTGTTGTACTGGCCGCCATCGACGCTCATGTTCAATGTCACTCCGGGCGTGCATTGCAGCTGCACGCCCCCGGTCAGTGCGACTTGCACCGTGCCAGTGGCCAGGGCCGAGTGCGAGCCGAAATTCAGCCCGCCGTAATTCGACACCCCGCCGACCACCAGGCACCCCGGCGTGATGGTGGCGCTGACCTGAAAGCTCTGGCTGGTCGCCGCCCCCAGCGGCAGCGGCACACTGCCCGCACAAAGCAGGAGCAGCGCGGCGCAGAGCTGACGGCGCATGGCATCAGAACGTCAGTTGCACGGCGATGGTGTCGGTGTAGGTTCCGGCCGGCAAACCAGCCTTGCCTTTGGCCTGACCGTAGATATTCACCGTCTGCGCCGTACCGGTGCTGGGAGCCAGATTGATCGTGCCGTTGACGGGCAGCAGCGTCGAGAACCCGGAGTCGGTGTACAAGTCGTACGGCACGTAATTGGCGACGCCGTCGTACAGCGCCCGGGCGCCCCCCGTCGATTTTCCGTCATTGGCACCCGCGCCTACCGTGACCGTAGGTGTGGTGCCACTGGAACACAGAATCGACAGCGCTCCGCCGCCACCGCCCAACACCTGTCCGGTGGCGGTGGTGAACAGGCTGTTGGCGGTACCGAAGTTCAACGCACCGAAGTTCAGCCCGGTGGTGCCCCCGGCTCCGTTGACCTGACAACTGCTGGTCAGGATCAGGCTGGAAGTGATCTGGCCAGTAACGGTGGTGGCGGCATTGGCACTGGAAACCAGCGTCAGGCCGAGCAATGACAAACCTATCCTTGATGCAAACTTGCGCATGGTGTCCGTCCTCTACGGGTTTACCAGTCGAGCGTCACCGTCAGGGTGTCGGTATAGACCCCTGCCGGAACCGCGCGGGTATTCGCCACCACCGAGCCAAATACCGGGATGGGTATCTGCGCACCGCTGGTGACAGCGAAATTGTGCTGTTGGCCAATGCTGTAGCTCTGGCTGCCGGAAGCATCCAGATAGAGTTGATAAGGGATGGTCTGGCGACCATTGCTCAGGCGCCGGGTATTGCCATCACCGTGGGTACCACCGTTGATGGTGACGGTGAAACCGGTGACCGATGGGTTGCAGGCAACATTGAGTCTGCCGCTGCTGTCAGCGTCGAGACTGGCCTTGATCGGCGCAGTCCAGGTCGGCCCCTGCAGCCCGAAATCGAGGGAGCCGAGATTGCCGACCGGGGTTCCAGGACTGGATCCGTTGGTGACTTCGCACCCGGCAATCAGGATCAGCCGCGCATGTATCTGCCCACTCACCGCCGCCTGTGCGTCGTCAGCGAGCAACAGCAGCGTAGCCGTGGCGATGACCATCCAGTGTTTGCCTGTCATTGCGCCCTTCCTACTCCTTCAGGATGCCTGCGAAACTCGCGTTCATCATTGAACGCCCCTTCCCTGCGCAACCCGCCTCCAGCGGATTGCCTGAAATCGTGTCATCACCACGTCACGGTGACTTTGACCAGATCCGAATACCGACTGACCTGTGGCACCTGCGCCAGGCGCTCGATTCGCCCATACAGCGGCAACTCCACCGTTCCGGTGTCCGGCACCCGACCGCTGACCGGCACGTCCACCACCAGCGGCACCCGCCGCGCCGCGTCCTGATACAGCCGGTAAGGAATCGGTTGGCTCCCCGCCGCCCCCACCAGGTAGCGAACCTCGCCGACCCCGCCATGCAGACCGCCGTCGACACGCAGTTGATACGGCGTGTCGGGGTTGCACTCCAGGCGCGGCAAGCGTTGGTTGGTCAGCGCCGCACCCAGTGGCCCGGCCGGATCATCGAGGCGCGCCGCGCTGCCGAAATCCAGTACGCCCAGTTGTTCGATACCCGCCTCGCGCTGCTGGCCGATCAGTTGGCAACCGCGCTGCACATCAACGCGAACCTCGACCTGAAGCTCCGCCGCGTACACCGAGCCCCCAAGCCACCCGAGCAGGGCCACCACCACACGTGTAATCACTGCCTCATTCCTTGTGAGGGAACACCCGGATGACGTTACTGTGTTTCAGGTTAGCAACGGTCGACGAATCCGCCAGTCGATTGGATCCATGGATCTGCCGGGATATGTTTCGAAAGTTTGGCAACACGGCGAATCACATCGCTGAAAAAAGCTATACGCCCCGCACAAAGTTGTTCAGTTATCGCCCACAGTCGACGAACCGCGATGGAAGCTCGGCGCAGCCTCTGGTTACACTACGTCGCCGCGCTCCCGGGCGCCGGTCTGATGAACACGGAGTGACTGCACAGTGCCCTCTCGAGCGCCCAAACGATCGCCACTGGCCCCGCGCTGGTCGGCGTTGCGCCGCTGGTTCGCCAAAGGCAGGCCAGCCAACGCCGGGCATGACGCCATTGCCCGCTCGATCCACGAATACTTCCGGCAAAAGGCCCATGGTCAGGGTTACACCCTCAGCCACAGCCAGCAGCGGGTGATTGATTGCATGGCACAGCAGGCCAGCCTGTTGTTCGGTGCAAGCGCGCAAACGCCGCCGAGCCTGTACCTGCATGGTGCGGTCGGACGCGGCAAGAGCTGGCTGCTCGACGGTTTTTTCCAGGCACTGCCGACCGCGCAGAAGCAGCGTGTGCATTTCCATGCGTTCTTCGCCCGGCTGCATCAGGGCATGTTCGACCATCGCGAACAGGACGATGCCCTCGCCGTCACCCTCGACGAGCTGTTGGACGATTGCCGGGTTCTGTGTTTCGACGAATTTCATGTGCATGACATCGGCGATGCGATGCTCATTACCCGCCTGTTCAAGGCCTTGTTCCAGCGCGGCATTCTGTTGCTGGTAACCTCCAACTATCCGCCGGAAGGCTTGCTGCCCAACCCGCTCTATCACGCGCGTTTCAAACCGGTGATCGATTTGATCAACGCGCGAATGCAGGTCATGGAAGTCGGCGGCCCCCACGATTACCGCAGTCAGGCGAGCAATCATGCGCATCAGTTGTTCACTCAAGGCCACTATGTGTGGCCGGCCACCGCGACCCAGCGCCAGGCCTTGAACCTGCCGCCGCAGGGTGCGCCGGCCATTGCCTTGCCGGTGGGCACCCGGCACTTTCAGGCACGTCTGTGCGAGGGCCGCACCGTCGGCTTCACGTTCAACGATGTGTGTGAGCAAGCGACGGCGGTGATGGATTATCTGGAGCTGTGTCGGCGCTTCGACCGCTGGATCATCGACGACCTGCCGGAACTGGATGAGTGCTCGATCGCCGCGCAACAACGCTTCATCAACCTGATCGACGTGCTCTACGACCAGGACAAACACCTGACTCTGCTCAGCCGCCTGCCACTGCGCGAGGCACTCGGCGGCAATGCCATCGACCTGGCCCGGACCCGCAGCCGTTTGGGGCAGTTGCAGGAAATCCACTGAGCCCATTGATCACCATTGTGGGAGCGGGCTTGCTCGCGAAAGCGGAGTGTCAGTGACAAATCACTAACTGACAGGACGCCTTCGCGAGCAAGCTCGCTCCCACAGAGGATCAGAGTGTTCTTCAGTGCAAATCCAGCCATTGCCGTTATCATGTCGCCCATTCCGAGCGCTCGGCGCTTCTTTCCCTGGACAGTGAACACCTACATGCACACCCTTGCTCAATTGCGCGCCGGCGAGTTGTCGGGCATTACCCGGCTTGATCTGTCTTGCGGTCTGACCGAGTTTCCCCGCGAGATTTTCGAGCTGGCCGACACGCTGGAGGTACTCAACCTCAGCGGCAATGCCCTGAGCAGCCTGCCCGACGACCTGCATCGCCTGACCCGAATGCGCATTCTGTTCTGCTCGGACAACCACTTCACCGAGGTGCCAGCCTGTGTCGGCCAATGCACGGCGCTGACGATGATCGGCTTCAAGGCCAACCGCATCAGCCACGTGCCGGGCGCAGCACTGCCGCCGCTGCTGCGCTGGTTGATCCTGACCGACAACTGCATCGAAACCCTGCCGACCGAACTGGGTGAGCGTCCTTACCTGCAAAAACTGCTGCTGGCCGGCAATCGCCTGCAAACGCTGCCGGCCTCCATGAGCCAATGTCACCGTCTGGAGCTGATCCGCATCGCCGCCAACCGCTTGCGCGAACTGCCGCAATGGTTGCTGACCCTGCCAAGCCTGACCTGGCTGGCCTATGCCGGTAATCCGCTGGAAACCGAAGCCGACGCCGCCGCGCTGGAAGCCACGCCGCTGATCGACTGGTCGGCGCTGCGTCTGGAGCAACGCTTGGGCGAAGGCGCTTCGGGGGTGATTTCCCGGGCATTGTGGCAGCGCGCCGACGGCTCGCAGGTGCCGGTCGCAGTGAAGCTCTATAAAGGTGAAATGACCAGCGACGGGTCGCCGCTGCACGAAATGAACGCCTGCATCACCGCCGGCCTGCACCCGAACCTGATTCGCGTGGAGGGCCGCATTCACGATCATCCTGACGGCCAACATGGCCTGGTGATGCAACTGATCGATCCGAGCTTCCGTAACCTCGCGGCATTGCCAAGCCTGGCCAGTTGCTCGCGGGATGTGTATGCCGAGGATTGCCGGTTCAGTGCAGAGGTGGCGTTGAACATTGCCCAAGGCATCGCTTCGGCGGCTGAACACCTGCATCAACAGGGCATCACCCACGGCGATCTCTACGGCCACAACATTCTGTTGAACGATCAGGGCGATTGCTTGCTGGGGGATTTCGGCGCGGCGTCGTTCCATGCCACCACCGACAACCTGGAAACCCGGGCGCTGCAACGCATCGAAGTGCGGGCGTTCGGGATTCTGCTCGGGGAATTGCTGGCGCGCATCGACTCAGGGTTGAGCGATGAGCGGCGCGAGCGGCTGCAAGCGCTGGAACAGCGTTGCTGTCAGCCGGATGTGCTGGCGCGGCCGGGGTTCAGCGAAGTGATCCAGGTGCTGGAAAAGCTGTAACTGACGCAAATCCTGTGGCGAGGGCGCTTGCTCCCGCTGGACGGCAAAGCCGTCCCAAAAACAACGACTGCTGCGCAGCCGAGCGGGAGCAAGCTCCCTCGCCACAGTTATCTTTGCAACAGATCAGCCCGCCAGACCAACAAACATGTCCTGCACATCGTCATGGTTGTCGAGGCCTTCCAGGAACGCTTCAACTTCAGCCATCTGCTCGGCACTCAGGCCGCTGACCGGGTTCTTCGGCTGGTAGCCGAGTTTGGCCGACAGCACAGTGAAACCTTGCTCAGGCAGGGCCTTCTGTACGGCGTCGAGGTCGGTCGGATCGGTCAGGAACAGGGTCGCGCCCTCTTCACCCGGTTCGAAGTCCTGGGCACCGGCCTCGATCGCGGCCATTTCCGGATCGGCGTCCGGAGTGTCCGGCGCAGCTTCGATCATGCCGACGTGGTTGAAATCCCAGGCCACCGAACCGGAAGCACCCAGTTGGCCCTTACGGAAGGCCACGCGAATTTCTGCGACGGTGCGGTTGATGTTGTCGGTGACGCACTCGACGATCAACGGAACCTGATGCGGCGCGAAACCTTCGTACGTCACGCGGTGGTACTGCACGGTTTCGCCCAGCAGGCCGGCGCCTTTTTTGATGGCGCGGTCCAGGGTTTCCTTGGGCATCGAAGCTTTCTTGGCCTGTTCGACCACCAGACGCAGGTGTGCGTTGGTGGCGGTATCGGCACCGTTGCGGGCAGCGATGGTGATTTCTTTCACCAGTTTGCCGAAGATCTTGCCCTTGGCGTTGGCTGCCGCTTCTTTGTGTTTAACCTTCCACTGTGCGCCCATTACTCACTCTCTTGATCTGTGGCGCCGAGACATCTATTGGCCGACGCGTGGCGCCAAGTTTATACGGCCTAAAGTTGGCAATCGACCAAAAATATTCATTGTTGAATCGACATCTTCACCACACCTTGTAGGGCGATTCTGAAAACCACACTAGCCATGACCATTCGTGCTCGCGTTTTCGTACCCTCTGCCGTCCGTATTGCCCCACAGAGCCCGTACGAATGCTCAATGACAAGGAAAGCCCTTTCACCCTGACCCTGAGTGACGGCCAACTGTGCCTGCCGGTGCTGCGTTTCAGCGGCAAGGAAGCACTGAATCAGCCTTTTCGTTTCGAGATTGACGTGATCGGTCTGGCCCCCGCCCTGCCGCCGGGAAGCCTGCTGCGCCAACCGGCGTTCCTGCGTCTGGGCGTCGATCACGGGATTCATGGCCTGATCCACAGTGTCAGTTGCGAACATCGCGCCAGCCACCGTATCGGTTACCGGCTGACGCTGGTCCCGCATCTGCTGAGTCTGGAGCAGTCGCCGCGGCGCCGGGTCTTCGTGCAAGCGAGTGTGCCGACGATCCTCGCGCAATTGCTCGGCGAACATGAACTGCCGGCGGACAGTTACCGGATCGAGATGAGCGTCGGCCAATACCCACCAAGGGAATTTTGCCTTCAGTTCGAGGAAAGCGACCTGGCCTTCATGCAACGACTGTGTGAGGAGGAAGGCATTCACTATCACTTCGAACATCGCCCGCAGGGGCATGTCGTGGTGTTTGCCGATGACAACCTGAGCCTGCCGCAGGAACCATTGCCCGTGCCGTTTGCCGTGACCGACGACACGCCGTCGCCGCGCATCAGCACCCTGTTGCAACGCCATGACGCGACCCCCGTCATGGCCGCGCACAGCATTCGCAACCGGGGCCAGGAGATCAGCGCCGCAGACGCGGCCAACCACCCCGTGCCCGCGCTCACACCGTTGAACCTGTCGGGCGAACAGCGCCACGCCGAACAACGCAGCCGTCGACACCTGCAACGCCAGCGCTGCCAGTCGCGCACGATCCGGGGCTGCTGCGATTGCAGCGCACTGCGCAGCGGCCATCTGTTGCAGATCAGCGGGCACCCGATCAATGCCTTCAACGAACAATGGCTGATCACCGAACTGCACCATCAAGGCCAGCACCCTTCGATTCTTGATCCGACTACGGGTGTGCATCGCTATCAAAACGACTTTACTGCCCTGCCTTGGTCGAGCGATTTCCGCCCGCCTCTGGCACAGCCACGTCCGAACATCGGCGGCTATCACCTGGCGCAAGTGCTGGGATCGCCCGGCCAGCCAGCGCCACTGGACGATCGCGGGCGCATCGGCGTCAGCCTCTGGCCGGCGCAGACCGCTGAGTCTGCATGCCTGTGGCTGCCGATCGCGCTGACCGGCGCCGGCCAACTCGCCGCCCACCAGCTACCCCGCGCCGGCAGTGAAGTGTGGGTGAGCTTCCTCGACAGCGACCCGGATCGACCGATCCTCTGCCTCGCCAACCCGCGGCCCGCGCCACCGACCCAAACGCCGCCACCGCGCGACAGCAGCCTGTTGCTCGATTGGCTGCTCCATGGTGCCGATCCGTAAGCGCCGCAGACATTGGAATTGAGTACAGCGGCCGGAAACTGTTTGGCTGGGAGGGCGCTATCGCGAGCAGGCTCACTCCTACAGTTGGAATAAGTGTGTTCAGTTAGAGAATGGTCGGCTGTCAGGCCGCCATCGCCAGCAAGCTGGCTCCTACAGTTCAGAGAGCGTGCCCCGCATGCGGCGAAGCCGCCCCACTCAACACAATGAGCGTTAGCTCGAGTAAAGCTTTTGATCTCAGGGCCCGTCGGCAGGCTGAGCGGAGGGGTTTATCCGGGGGTGGGAGCGCAGCGACCGTTTGGCGCAGCCAAACACAGCGAGAGGAGGTGCAGCGAAGCAAACCGTAGGCGCTGCCCCCCGGATGAATCCCGGAGCGAAGGAACCCGAGCCTAAGCGAGGGCCGAACGTCAGGGTAAAGCCTTTTTGGTTACTTTTTCGGCGTCTGGAAAAAGTGACCCGCCGTAAGGGCGGAACCCCAAGCCGCCGTTACCGCAGCAACGGATATGCCCCCATAAATCAAAGCCCCCCAATCACCCCTTGTCAGCCTTCCCCGCCGCCGCCGCAAACCTCGCCAACCGCACATCCAGATGCCGCGGCCGCCGCCCATGATCCTCAGCCCGCTCCTTGCGCCGAATCGCATTACGCACCATCAACGACCCCAGATACCGAATCGGCTCCGGCGGAAAATACCCCAGCGGCCCATTCACCAATGGCGAACGGGTCCAAGGGTTATCAAGCCCCTGCACCAACGAGGCAAGAATCTGCCCGCCCATGTGACACGGCCCGACACCACTGCCGGAATAACCAAAACCATAAAACACATTGCCACTGGCACTCATCTGCCCAAAAAACGGCAACCCGGTCACCGAACGATCCGACGGCCCATTCCAGGTCGCATCGACCTTGACCTCGGCAAACGCCGGAAAAAACTCCCCAAGGCTGCGCTTGAGCAAATCGGCATAGGGCGACGGCTGATCAAACACCGGCAACATCCGCCCACCAAAAGCGAAGGTATTACCCCCCTTGCCAAGCATGATCCGGCCGTCCGGCGTGTTGTGGTAGTAGTGCACGAAAATCCGCGAATCGAGCACCGTGACGCCGCTGGTCAAACCGATATCCTGTAACAGATCCGGGCGTGGCTCGGTGATCAGCATGTCGCTGGAAACAATCGCCACGCTACGCTCGAACTGCGGAAACGCGCGGGCCATCCACGCGTTCATCGCCAGCACCACGCGGTCGGCGATCACACTGCCGCCGGCGGTGTGAATGCGCGCCGGGCGCCCTTCTTCCAGGCCGGTCATCGCAGTGTTTTCATGGATCTTCACGCCGAGTTGCAACGCCACCCGGCGCAGGCCGCGCACCAGTTTGCCCGGTTGCACACTGGCCGCCGCCGGCGAGAACCAGCCCTCCAGATGCTTGCTGGAACCGGCCATGCGCTGCACGTCTGCCACCGGCCGCTGGGTGAATGAGTTGATGCCCTGCCGCTCCAGCGCCGCGATCACTGCGTCAGTCGAGCCGACCTGCGCCTTGTTTGTAGCGGTGTACAGCGTGCCGTCGAGGCGATAATCGGCCTCGACGCCGTACTGTTCGCAGAACGCGCCGATGGCGTGGATGCTGCGCTCGGATTCCTTGACCAGACGTACCGCCTCCTCGACGCCGAACAGCCGCTCGAGGGTGAAATACTTGGCTGACCACGACAACGCACAACCGCCGTTGCGCCCGCTGGCACCGGCGCCGCAGATGTCGGCTTCGATCAGCAGCACATCGAGTTCAGGGTTCTGCTGCTTGAGCATGATCGCCGTCCACAACCCGGTGTAGCCGCCGCCGACGATGCACACGTCAGTGCGTACTTCGCCTTGCAGCGGTGGGCACGTTGCGGATGGATCGGCCTGCAAGGCCTGTTCGAGCCAAAACGGTCGCATGGGATTCTCCAGTCAGATGGCCACGACACAGCCTGCCGCGAGCGCCGCAGCAGGCCGCGAGGCAAGGGTTTTCAGTTACGCAGGGGTTTGATGGTCAGCGGGCAATTGGGGATGGACGCGCGCGGTTCCATCACCCCGACCGGGCGGCTGTTCCAGTGCGGAATCAGCACCAGCGCCGAGAACAATGCGCAGCCGGCGAAGACGATGAACACCGTCACCGAATCGAAGTAACCCGGCAGCAATCCGCCGAGCACTGCGCCGACCGAGCCGCAACCGTTGACGAAACCGGCCGCGGTGGCACCGGCCTTAGCCTTGCCAAAGTCGATCGCCGCCGCGCCGCTGATCATCGAGTCCGGTCCGTACAGGGTCAGGCCCATGACAAACAGCAGCGCCACCACCAGCATCACGCTGCCGGTGTGCAACGCGCCCATGAACAGCGCTAGGGTCACGGTCAGCGCCAGCAGGCTGAGGACGCAGGCTGGCATGCGCCGGGCGCCGAACAGTTTGTCCGAGGCCATGCCGATCATGATCGGCCCGAGCAGACCGGCCAGTTCGAACGAGGTGGGAATGATCGCCGCGCCGACCTTGCCGACACTGGGCATCTGTTCGAAGACGATCACCGGGCCCCACAGCAGAATCGCGTAGCGCGCCGGTTTCAGCATGAAATACGCCAGGCCCAGCACCAGCACCGTGCGGTTGCGCAGGATTTCCTTCAACGGCTCCCAGACGCTGAGTTTGCTGTTGGCTTCGGTCTCTGCCGCACTGAGTTCCGGCTCCGGCTCCACCGCTGGCAAGCCGACGTCTTCCGGTTTGTTGCGCTGGAATATAAAGAACAGCACCGCCACCGCCGCCACTACCGCCGCACTGGAAATGAACGCGGCGTGCCAGGTGCCCATCAGCGTATACGCCCACCAGCCGGCAAACGGCGAGGCCACCAGACCGCCAAACGCGTAGCAGGAACTCCACAGACCGAGTACCCGCCCACGCTGTTCGGCCGGGAAGAAACTGCCGAGGTTCTTGCACAGCCCCGACCAGCCGGTGGATTGCGCCAGGCCCTGAATCAGCATGCAAGTGGCGAAGATCGGCAGCGTGGCGAAGCTGCCCATCACCAGTGCCGCACCCGCGGAAATCAACAGCCCGCCGAGCACCACAACCCTTGGGCCAAAGCGGTCGGCGAGCATGCCCCAGGTGAATTGGCCGATGGCGTAGGCCGCCAGATAGATTGCATCGAGGTTGGCCATGGCCATCTTGTCGAGCATGAAGGTCGGGTCTTCGGCGATGCCCAGTTTGGCCACCGAAAACGCTTTGCGGGTGAAATAGAAAGCGGCGTACGCGAGCCAGGTGACAGCGAAAATCTGCATGCGCCAACGCGCAATGGTGCCGATGTGCTTGTTCATTGTGGTTCTGACCTCAGGGTGTGAGTGTGCCGGCAGAATCGTTAAGTAAACGCCTGTGTTTTTTATTGTTGAGCACTGCGCCAGCGCCCATCCCTGATGGCGATAGCGGTCAGATGAGTCCTGTTGTTGCACGCACAGGCTCATCGCCAACCCTGCTGTCCGAACAGACAGGCAGCGATGGCGTGAGCGGATCAAAGCAATTACTGTTTAATAAATAAAATCGATTTATCGTATTTCACACATAAGCTCAGCTTGTTACTGGAGGCTGCATGTCGGTGTCCCACGCCCAGCTCAAAGCCTTTCACGCCGTGGCTGTCCACGGAAGCTTCACTAAAGCCGCCGAACGGCTTTTTCTCACACAACCGGCGATTTCCGACCAGGTGCGCAAACTCGAGGAACGCTTTGGCGTGTTGCTGTTTCACCGCAACAAGCGTTCGGTGCGCCTGACCGATCTCGGTGAGCGTCTGCTGGCGATTACCCAACGGCTGTTTGTGATCGAGGCTGAGGCACAGGAGTTGCTGCAGGATTCCCGGGCCTTGCAAACCGGCAGCCTGATTCTGGCAGTGGATGCGCCGGTGCATGTGCTGCCGCAGATCGCGCGGTTTTGCGAGCGCTACCCGGGGATCAGCGTGAAGATCGAAACCGGCAACACCGATGAATCGCTGTTTCGCCTGTTCAACTATCAGGCCGATCTGGCGCTGCTCGGGCGCGATGTCACTGATGAGCGCCTGCTGTGCGTGCCACTGCGCAACGACCCGATGGTGGCGTTCGTTTCGCGCCATCACCCGTGGGCCGAGCGTGAGTCGATCTGCCTGGCCGATCTCGACGACACGCCACTGGTGCTGCGCGAACACGGCTCGGTGACCCGGCAGACCCTGGAAGAAGAAATGGCCCGCGCCGGGTTTCGTATTCGCCCGGCGATTCAGGTCGAGGGCCGGGAAGCCGCGCGTGAGGCGGTGGTGGTGGGGATTGGTGTGGGGGTGGTGTCGGCGGCGGAGTTTGGCGCGGATTCGCGGGTGTGTGCGTTGCCGATTACCGATTGCACCCGGCGGTTGACCGAGACGCTGGTGTGCTTGCGTGAGCAGAGTTCGCGGCGGGTGGTGGCGACGTTTCTCGATATGGTGCGCGAGAGTCTTGTGTAAACCGGTCTGGCCCCTTCGCGAGCAAGCTCGCTCCCACAGGGTTCTCGGTCGTTCACACATTATGTACACGCCACAATACCTGTGGGAGCGAGCTTGCTCGCGATTGACGCGCCGCGAATTGTCAGACTGTCGTCAGACCAAAGAACGCCTGAATCAAGCGCAATTCCCGCCGCCGCTCCATGCACCCGATCATGTGCCGATTGACCAACCCGTCCCCGACAATCGGAATCGCCACCACCCGCGGGTCATGGCTGACCTCCACCGAAGACACCACACCCACCCCGAGTTCCGCCGCCACCGCTTCGGTCACCGCCTCACGACTGTCCAGCTCCAGCAACACTCGCGGATGCACCGTCGCCTGCATGCAGGCCTGATCAAAGGTGCGCCGGGTGATCGAACTCGGCTCGCGCAGCACCATGATCACCTGATCCAGCTCCTTGAGTTTTACTTCGCCGGCACGCTGCGCCCACGCATGCCCGGCGGGCACCAGCGCGCAGATCCGCGATTCGCTCAAGGCTTGCAGGTGCAGGCCCTTGCGCGGTTCGACCTCGGTCAGCACCGCCACGTCCGCATGCTCGGATAGCAGCGCGGCGAGAGTTTCCTGCGCATTGCCCAGGCGCAGATTCACCGTGATCCCCGGATAACGTGCGCGCAGGCTGGCGAGCATCGGCATGACCATGTGCGGCCCGTCCGCCGCCACCTCCAGACGCCCGGTGAGCAACTGGCGGTTGGCCTCAAGCATGGTCTGCGCTTCTTCGGCCAGACCGAACATGGCGCGCGTGATCGCCGCCAGTTTGGTGCCCTCCTCGGTCAGCTCCACCCGGCGTGCCGTACGGCGCAACAAGGTGATCTGGTAGTGCTCCTCCAGCGCCTTGATGTGTCCGGTGACCGCCGGCTGGCTGATAAACAAGCGTGCGGCGGCGCGAGTGAAGCTGCCTTCCCGGGCCACGGCGTCGAAGGCACGCAGCTGGAACAGATTCATGAATAACCCTCACTGATGGCTGGCATAACAACAAACAATTTGATTGATGCAACGCCGAATTGCAACGTATGCCCCGTAGCTTCATCCCACAGCGCTTTCGCGAGGACACACGAATGAGTACTGCCGCCCCCATCCTGCTCACTCCCGGCCCGTTGACCACCTCGGCGCGCACCCGCCAGGCAATGATGGTCGACTGGGGGTCATGGGATGACCGCTTCAATCAACTGACCGCCAGCCTCTGCGAGCAACTGCTGGCGATCCTCAACGGCGCCGCCACTCACCACTGCGTGCCGTTGCAGGGCAGCGGCACCTTCGCCGTCGAAGCTGCCATCGGTACCCTGGTGCCGCGTGACGGTAAAGTCCTGGTGCTGATCAACGGCGCCTACGGCAAGCGTCTGGCGAAGATCTGCGAAGTGCTCGGCCGCTCGTTCAGCACCTTTGAGACTGCCGAAGACGAACCGACTACCGCCGCCGACGTCGATCGTCTGCTGCGCGCCGACCGCGACATCACCCACGTTGCGCTGATTCACTGCGAAACCAGCACCGGCATCCTCAACCCGTTGCCGGAGATCGCTGACGTCGTTGCGCAACACGGCAAGCGCTTGATCATCGACGCCATGAGCTCGTTCGGCGCACTGCCGGTGGACGCGCAAAGAGTGCCGTTCGACGCACTGATCGCCGCCTCCGGCAAGTGTCTGGAGGGCGTGCCGGGAATGGGTTTCGTCTTTGCTCGCAAAGAATCACTGGCCGCAGCCGCCGGCAATTCGCACTCGCTGGCGATGGACCTGTACGACCAGCACAGCTACATGCAGAAGACCGGTCAGTGGCGCTTCACCCCGCCGACCCACGTGGTCGCGGCGCTGCACGAAGCGCTGCTGCAATACAACGAAGAAGGTGGCCTCCCCGCTCGCCATGCGCGCTACGCCGCCAACTGCCAGGCGCTGATGGAAGAGATGGGCAAGCTCGGGCTGCGCAGTTTTCTGCCGGCGGCGATCCAGGCACCGATCATCGCCACCTTCCATGCCCCGCAAGACCCGCGCTACCAGTTCAAGGACTTCTACGAACGGGTCAAGGCCAAGGGTTACATCCTCTACCCCGGCAAGCTGACCCAAGTCGAAACCTTCCGCGTCGGCTGCATCGGCCACGTCAGCCCGGACGAAATGCGCCAGGCCGTCGCGGCAGTGGGTGAAGTGCTGCGCGAGATGGAAGTCCTCGAGATCTGAACTGCACCCCAATCCCCCTGTGGGAGCGGGCTTGCTCGCGAAAGCGGTTGAACATTCAACATTAATGTCGACTGACACAACGCCTTCGCGAGCAAGCCCGCTCCCACAGTTTTGAACCGTATTGCCAACTCAGGAATTGATTGCCATGAACTACACCAACCCAAGCAAGCTGCAAGCCGCCATCCTCGACTGGGCCGGCACCGTGGTCGATTTCGGCTCGTTCGCGCCAACCCAGATCTTCGTCGAAGCCTTTGCCGAATTCGACGTGCAGGTGTCCATCGAAGAGGCCCGTGGCCCGATGGGCATGGGCAAGTGGGACCACATCCGCACCCTGTGCGATCAGCCGCAAGTGGCCGAGCGTTATCGCAAGACGTTCGGCCGTACGCCGACCGACGATGACGTCACCGCCATCTACAACCGCTTCATGCCACTGCAGATCGAGAAGATCGCCGAGCACTCGGCACTGATTCCCGGCGCGCTGGACACCATCGCCAACCTGCGCCAGCAAGGGATCAAGATCGGTTCCTGTTCCGGCTACCCGAAACAGGTGATGGACAAGGTCGTGGCCCTCGCTGCCACTAATGGCTACGTCGCCGACCACGTGGTGGCTACCGACGAAGTGCCAAATGGCCGTCCATGGCCGGCTCAGGCTCTGGCCAACGTGATCGCCCTCGGCATCGACGATGTCGGCGCCTGCGTGAAGATCGACGACACCGTGCCGGGCATCCTCGAAGGCCGTCGCGCCGGCATGTGGACTGTGGCGCTGATCTGCTCGGGCAACGCGCTGGGCCTGGATTACGCGGGCTACCGTGCGCTGGGCAGCGACGAACTGGCCAGCGAACGCAAACGCATCCACGCGCTGTTCGCCGATTCGCGTCCGCACTACATGATCGACACCATCAGCGACTTGCCGGAGGTGATTGCCGATATCAACAAGCGCCTGGCCAACGGTGAAATGCCACAATCGAGCTGATCGCCGCTGCGTTAAAAGAAAAAACGCCAGTGTCTTCGTGACACTGGCGTTTTTTTATGAAAAAGCAGCACAACACCTGATTCAGCGCATTAAAAGACCGATCAGCATCAGGCAAATCCGTCAAAGCGGATTACAGTTAAAGCATGCCGTCGCACAAGAACGGCACGCAGCGACCCTGATCCGTGAGGAAATACCGTATGCCGTGGACAAGTTCCGAATCCCGCTACAGCACCGTATCCGTGCTGCTGCACTGGCTGATGCTGGTCCTGTTGATCCTGGTGTATGCCAGCATGGAGTTGCGCGGGATCTTTCCCAAGGGCAGTGGCGGCCGCTCGCTGATTCGCGAAGTGCATTACATGCTCGGCCTGACCGTGTTCGTGCTGGTGTGGTTTCGTCTGGTGGCCCGCAGCATCGGCCCGGCACCGAAAATCTTCCCGGCGTCCCCCCAATGGCAGACCTTGCTGGCGCGGGTGATGCACTGGCTGTTGTACCTGTTCATGATCAGCATGCCGATCCTCGGCTGGCTGATCACCAGCGCCGAGGGGCATCAGGTGATGTTCTACGGCTTCGATCTGCCACTGCTGGTCAATGAAGACAAGGCTTTCGCCAAGCAGGTGGAACACTGGCACGTGTTGATCGGCAACATCGGCTACTGGCTGATCGGCCTGCATGCGCTGGCGGGGCTGTATCACCATTATGTGGTCGGCGATAACACCCTGTTGCGGATGATGCCCAAGCGCAATTGAACATTGGTTCAGTGACATGCCCTGTGGCGAGGGAGCTTGCTCCCGCTGGGCTGCGCAGCAGACCCAAATTCTGAAAATGCGGACAGTCAGGCAGAGCGCTGTCGCTGGACTTGCGACGGCTGCGCCGCCGAGCGGGAGCAAGCTCCCTCGCCACATAAGTTCAACTGCAGGAACTGAATCCGCGGCGCCCCTGCAAGCCGCCGGTATGCACGAAGATCAGCCGCGTGCCGTGCTCGAACCTGCCCGCTTCAACCTGCTGCTTCAGCGCCAATAACGCCTTGCCGGTGTACAGCGGCTCCAGCGGAACGCCACTACTGCGCTCAGTGCTGTCGATGAATTCAAGCAACTGTGCATCAACCTTGGCAAAACCACCCCGGCTCGCGTCGAACAGCGCGTAGTCCACCGCAACCCGCCCCGCCTCCTGAACAATCGCCTCAACCTGCGGCGCCACGCCATGGTCCTCCGGCACCGCCAGCGCACCGTACACCGGATGCTCTCCCGCCTCGGCGAGCACCAGCCCTGCCAACGTCGTCCCAGTGCCGCAGGCCAGCCACCAGCCGTGATAATCGCTCCAGCCCAATCCGGCCAATTGCGCGTTGACCTGCGCCTTCAGCGCCGCACAACCGAGCGCCCCGGGCAATCCGCCGCCGCCCTCCGGCACCGCATGAAAGTCCGGATACTGTGTCTGCCACGGCTGCCAGAACCCCGGCGCATGCCGATCCCGATAGCCGCCAAACCCCAGCCAGTGCAGTTGCATGCCGAACGCCTGCAAATCTGCAACCGTGGGCGTCTGCTGCGGATGCCCGCGCAACAGGCCGACTGTTTTGAAGCCCAGGCGTTTGCCCGCCGCTGCGAGCGCATGCAGATGATTGGAATGCGCGCCACCAAGACTGATGATGCCTCGCGCCCCGGCGCGATCGGCGGCCTTGAGGTGCTCAACGAGTTTGAACCACTTGTTGCCACTGATCAGCGGGTCGATCCGGTCCAGACGCAGGATGACGACCTCGATACCGGCGGTGCTGAGCCAGTCGAGCTGAAGTCGTTCGAGGGGGGCTTGGGGTAGCCAGTTGGCGGGAGGAAGAAGCATGGCCGAATGATCATTCTGGACTGAGCCGGCATTCTAATCGCTCACAGGACGCCATCGCGAGCAGGCTCACTCCTACAGGATCCGCGCCATCCATAAATCTCCGGGACAACACAAAACCAATGTGGGAGCGGGCTTGCTCGCGAATGCGGTCTGTCAGTCATTGCATAGGTCAACTGACACGACGCCTTCGCGAGCAAGCCCGCTCCCACATTGGAGATTTGTGGGGCTTAGAGCTCAGCAGCCAGACGCGACCCCTGATTGATCGCGCGCTTGGCATCCAGCTCCGCCGCCACATCGGCGCCGCCGATCAGGTGCACATTCTGCCCCGCCGCCACCAGACCGTCCTGCAGCTCACGCAGCGGATCCTGGCCGGCGCAGATCACGATGTTGTCCACCGCCAACACTTGCGGCTCGCCGGTTTCGCCGATGCGGATGTGCAGGCCTTCGTCGTCGATCTTCAGGTATTCGACGCTGTTGAGCATCTGCACCTGCTTGTTCTTCAGGCCAGTGCGGTGAATCCAGCCGGTGGTCTTGCCCAGACCGTCGCCGACCTTGGTTTTCTTGCGCTGCAAGAGGAACACTTCACGGGCCGGTGCATGCGGCGCCGGTTTGATCCCGGCCACGCCACCACGGGCCTCCAGATGGGTGTCGATGCCCCACTCCTTCCAGAACGCGGTGCGATCCAGACTGGTGGCCACGCCTTGGTGCACAAGGAATTCCGAGACGTCGAAACCGATACCGCCTGCGCCGATCACCGCCACGCGTTTGCCCACCGGTTTGCGCTCGAGGATCACGTCCAGGTAGCTCAGCACCTTGGCATTTTCGACGCCCGGAATCGCCGGCACACGTGGCGCGATGCCGGTGGCGAGGATGATTTCGTCGTAACCGCCCTCGACCAGTTTCGCCACGTCGACACGGGTGTTGAGGCACACCTCGACATGGGTGGTCTGCAGCTTGCGCTTGAAGTAGCGCAGGGTTTCGAAGAACTCTTCCTTGCCCGGCACACGCTTGGCGATGTTGAACTGGCCACCGATTTCGCTGGCCGAATCAAACAACGTCACCTGATGCCCGCGCTCGGCGGCCACAGTCGCGGCGGACAGACCGGCAGGGCCGGCACCGACCACCGCGATCTTCTTGACCTGCTGCACCGGCAGGTAGTTGAGCTCGGTTTCGTGGCAGGCACGCGGGTTGACCAGGCAACTGGTGAGCTTGCCGCCGAAGGTGTGATCGAGGCACGCCTGGTTGCAACCGATGCAGGTGTTGATTTCATCGGCGCGACCTTCCGCGGCCTTGTTGACGAAGTCCGGATCGGCAAGGAACGGCCGGGCCATCGAGACCATGTCAGCATCGCCTTCAGCGAGGATCTGCTCGGCGATTTCCGGGGTGTTGATGCGGTTGGTGGTAATCAGCGGAATGCTCACCGAACCACGCAGTTTGGCGGTGACCTTGCTGAACGCGGCGCGCGGCACTTTGGTGGCGATGGTCGGGATGCGTGCTTCGTGCCAGCCGATGCCGGTGTTGATGATGGTCGCGCCGGCCTGCTCGATGGCTTTGGCCAGGGTCACGATTTCTTCCCAGCTGCTGCCGCCCTCGACCAGATCGAGCATCGACAGGCGGAAAATGATGATGAAGTTCGGGCCCACCGCTTCACGTACACGACGGACGATTTCCACCGGCAGGCGCATGCGGTTTTCGTAGCTGCCACCCCAGCGGTCGGTCCGGTGGTTGGTGTGCGCGGCGAGGAACTGGTTAATGAAATAACCTTCCGAGCCCATGATTTCCACGCCGTCGTACTCGGCGCTCTGCGCCAGGACCGAACAGGTGACGAAATCGCTGATCTGTTTCTCGATGCCTTCCTCGTCCAGCTCTTTGGGCTTGAACGGGTTGATCGGTGCCTGAATCGCACTCGGCGCGACCTGTTTCGGGCTGTAGGCATAACGCCCGGCGTGGAGGATCTGCATGCAGATCTTGCCGCCCGCCTCGTGCACTGCGCGAGTGACAATGCGGTGCTTGAGCGCTTCTTCCTCGGTGGTCAGTTTGGCTGCGCCGGAGTATACGCCGCCCTCGTCGTTCGGGCCGATACCGCCGGTGACCATCAGGCCGACACCACCCCGGGCGCGCTCGGCGAAGTACGCCGCCATGCGTTCGAAGCCGCCCGGTTTTTCTTCGAGGCCAGTGTGCATCGACCCCATCAGGGTGCGGTTGCGCAGCGTGGTGAATCCCAGGTCCAGCGGGGCCAACAGGTGCGGGTAATGGGCGGTCATCGGTAACTCCACAACGAGCGATCACGGAAATTGCGGGAGCTCTGCGTCCCCCGTCAGTCATGTTCGACAGCCTAAGAGTCGCACTGCTGTCACTCAATGACCGAAACTGACAAGTTATTGATCCAAATGCGCAGCGCCCCTTGGCAAGCGCCGGCATGCGCCCTACCCTAGGTGCCACACCCTGTACCCGGCTGTTGTTGGTTTTCATGCGCAAACTTCTGTACCTGTTTTTCTCCATGGCCATCGTTGCCGCCCTGACCACCTACGCCATGTGGGCGGCGGACCGGCCGGCGGGCCATTACCTGTCGGACCTGCGCATCAAACTGGCGGTCGATCAGGGCACCCCAGCTGATCGAGGCAATCTGCTGGGCATCCAGCCGGAACTGTTCCCTACCGACTACCAGAGCCCCGAGCGCCTGCACCGCAAATTCGCGGCCTATCTGCAGCAAGCGCAGGATCAAGGATTGCTCAACGAAAAAACCGTAGTCGTCCTGCCCGAGCATGTCGGCACATGGCTGATGATCAGCGGCGAGAAAGACGAGCTGTACCAGGCCCCGACTCTCGTCGAAGCGATGAACTGGCTGGCGGCGAGCAATCCGTTGCTGTTCGCCCGCGCCTGGCTCACTGCCAAGGGCGAAAATCGCCTCGACGACGCGCACCTGCGCATGAAGTCCAAAGTCATGGCCAAGGATTACCAGGCGCTGTTCGGCGGGCTGGCCAAGGAATTCCACGTGACCTTGGTGGCCGGTTCTATCGTCTTGCCCGAACCGAGCATCCGCGACGGCCAGCTCAAACCCGGCAGCGGCGCGCTGTTCAACAGTAGCGTGGTGTTCGGCCGTGATGGTGTGCCGCTGGGTCAGCCCCAGCGGCAGATGCACCCGATCTTCGAACAGCGCGACGTGATCAATAGCGAAGACGAGCATGCGATCAACGTGATCGAGACCCCGGCCGGGCGTCTGGGTGTGCTGATCGGCAGCGACAGCTGGTACCCCGACAACTATCGCCGACTCGACGAGCAAGGCGCGCAACTGGTGGCGGTGCCCGCCTTCGTCGTCGGTCACGACGCCTGGAATCAGCCGTGGGCCGGCTACAAGGGTTCGAGCACACCGGGTTCGGTCAGCCTCAAGCCCGGGGAAATCAGTGAAGGTCAGGCCTGGCATCGCCTGACGCTGACCGCGCAGCCGCCGAGCAGTCGCGCGATTGCCGGGATGAGTGTGTTCCTGCGCGGCCAGTTCTGGGACAAACCCGGTTCGGGACAAAGCTTCCTCAGCAGCAACGGCCAGCAATTCGCCGATGGCGAAGCCCGTGGCGCGCGTCTGCTGAACATCTGGTTGTAAGCCATGAAACCAATGCCGATGCGCCTTGGGGATCTGTCGGTTGGCTTCGTCCACAGCCTTGCCGATGCCGTGCGCAGCCATGGCGTCGACTCGCAACCGCTGCTGGAACAATACGGGCTGGACGCCGCTCGACTGGCCGAGGCCGGCGCGCGGCTGTCAATCCCGCGCTACATGCGGCTGGGGCACAGCGCGATTCAGTTGACCGGCGACCCGGCACTTGGCTTGCGCATGGGCCAGCTCAGTCGTTTGAGTCAGGCTGGGCTTGCCGGGGTCACCGCCGCTCAGGCGCCGACCGTGCGCGAGGCTGCCCGTTGCCTAATCCGCTTCGAGCCGTTGTACGGTTCCAACTATCGCGGACAGTCGAGTTTTCATGAAGACGCGAATGGCGCCTGGCTGCGCTTCTATTCGATCAGCCCGTACAACGCCTATAACCGCTTTGTGGTGGATTCAATCATCGCTGGCTGGCTGCATCAGCTGTCCAGCGTCGGCCGCGAGCAACTGCGAGCGGAACGCATCGAAATCGAATTTGACGAGCCAACCTATCGCGACGCCTACAGCGTGCTGGGCGACTGTCCACTGCAGTTCGGCGCCGAACGCAATCAACTGCGCTTAAGCCTCACCAGCCTCGCTCAGCGCAACCCGGAGCACTGCCCGAGCACCTGGAAGCATTTGCTCGCGTTGTGCGAACGGGAGCTGGAGCAATTGACCCGCACCCGAAGTCTGCGTGAACGCATCACTCAGCTGTTGGGGCCGTTGCTCAATGGTGGCCGGGAACCCGACCTGGAAGAAGTGGCGGCGCGTCTGAAGCTGCCGACCTGGACGTTGCGGCGCAAACTGGCCGAGGAAGGCACGCAGTTTCGCGCGATCCTCAATGACACCCGCCGTGATCTGGCGATGACCTACATCCGCGACACCGAACTGGCGTTCGGCGAAATTGCCTACCTGCTGGGCTTTGCTTCAGCCGAGGCGTTTCAGCGCGCTTTCAAACGCTGGAGCGGTCAGACCCCTGGCGAGTTTCGCCGCAGTCACCGCAAAACCGCCTGACGCCTTACAGCTCGGTGGCGTCTTCTGCCGGTTCTGGCTGATCGAGTTCAAAGGCCTGGTATTCGAGCAGTTCTTCTTGATAGTCATCCATCGTGTCATCCCCCTGCTGCTCGCTTGAAAATAGCCCGGTCAACTGACCAGTGCTTCGAGCCTATCGTGCCCGTATGAAGGAAAAGTGACATCCCGCCTTCATGAATAAAACGTAGCAGGTGGTCAGGAATTTATCGCAGGATTTTTGTCGGGGGAATGTAACGAGATTTGAGTACACCACAAAACAAATGTGGGAGCGGGCTTGCTCGCGAAGGCGCAGTGTCAATCAACATATACATTGACTGACACTCCGCCTTCGCGAGCAAGCCCGCTCCCACAGGAGGGCTGCGCGCAGCTTATTGCATCGCCGGAATCGGCTCGGACGGCGGCGGGATATTGGTCGGGTTGGCCGGCGGCGTGATCGTTTCGGTGGCCGGAGCAGGTTCAGCACTCGGTGCCGGGGTGATCGGCGCGGGCTCGGCAGGCGGCACCACAGGTTCGGAACCCACTGGCGTCGGTGCAACCGGGGCCGGCGCTGGGGTCGCTGCCGGTGCTGCCGGCGCGGTGGTCTGGGCTGGCTCGACAATCCCGGCTGGCGGCGGCGCAGGCGTTGTTTCTACCGTCGGTGCCGGGGTAGCCGGGGTTGTCGGCGCTACAGCGGCAGGCTTCGGCTCCGGCACACCGAGGTCGGTCTTGGGTTTTTCTTCGATGTGCGCGGCCTTCTTCGCATCCGCCGGCAGGAACAGTTCGACCAGGGTGAAGAATCGCTCGTAGAACTTCTGCGAGGTCACGGTCTCACTGGCGACCTTGACCATCGAATCATCGGAGGAACCGATCGGCATCGACACCGAACCCAACACGCCGACTCCGAGACTGGCGGAGTTGTTGGTCTTCTTCAGCGCGTAGCGATCCTGCAAGGCGTTGGCGAACACTGTGGCATGGTGCTTGGCACTGCCATCTTCGGCGCAGACCACGTTGAAGCTGATCTCCAGGTGGGTTTCACCGGTCTGCTGGAAGCTCTTGTGGCCACTGACCAGTTTCGGGTCACTGCTGGTGATGATGTAGCCCTGGCTGAGCAGCGCACGACGGGCCGCCTCGCAACTGGCGACATCGGCAACCGGGTAATTGCGAGAATACGTACCGGAATCGTCGAAATTCTCATGCTCATAGATCGGCTTGTCTTTCGAACAGCCGGCCACAGCGGTCAACAACAGCGCCAACCCAACGACACGCATGGGAGTTGAAATCAACATTAAACATCCTGAGGAAAAACGGTCCGGGGCGTATTGTGCAACAGATCGCGGCCCCGCGGCGCACGGATTAGTGTCTTAAAACAGTTACAACTTTACCGAGGATGAGCGTCGGGAAAAAGCCGCGTCGATAAATGATCGATAAATACCCGCAATTTGGCGGTTGCATGGCGGCTCGACGGCCACAACACCCAGAACTGACCGACGTGTTGCAGATGAGCATCCAGCACCCGTTGCAAGCGCCCCTGCGCCACTGCCTCATGGGTCATGAAGTCCGGCAGGCAGGCGATGCCCATGCCGGCAATGGCTGCATGGCTGACGGCTTCGATCGATGTACTGACCAGTCGGGCCGGCAAGACCGGCTCCGCCCCACCCTCCTCGCGGATCAACGGCCACGGTTCCAGCTTGCCGGTGGCATGAAAGGTATGCCGCAAACAGGCGTGATCCGCCAGATCGGCCGGAATCTGCGGCATGCCACGTTGCTGCAGATAAAGCGGGCTAGCCACCAGCACCATGTGAAACTCGCCCAAGGGCCGCGCCATCAGCCGTGAATCCCGAGGCTTGCCGGTGCGAATCACTGCGTCGAAGCCCTCCTCGACCACATCGACCATGCGATCGGTCAGGTCCAGATCCAGCTCGATCTGCGGGTACAGCGCCATGAACTCGTTCATCACCGGCATCACCAGCCCATGCACCTGCGGCAGGCTGATACGCAACTTGCCATGGGGTTGCGACGCGGAATTGCACAGTTCGAACTCGGCGGCTTCCACCTCGGCGAGAATCTTGCGACAGCGCTCGAGGAACAGCGCGCCCTCGCTGGTCAGGGTGATGCTGCGAGTCGTGCGATGAAACAGCCGCACGCCAAGTCGCGTCTCCAGCCGCGCGATACTTTTGCCGACCGCCGAAGACGAAACGCCCTGCAGCCGCCCCGCTTCGGTAAAACTGCGGGTCTCGGCAACCTGCACAAACACCGAAATACTGCCCAGGCTGTCCATTCCACTCCTCCCATTCACGACATCCGTGTCCGATATGTTCGGAACCGTAACCCATTTTTCTCCAATGCGCAGCGTCCTAGCCTATGGCCTTCATCCCCTTCGGCACATGGACGCTGACTCATGAACGACGCACAACTCGCCTCACCAGGCCCCGACACTGCACTTGAAGAACCCGAACGCTTGCCCCTCGGCGCCCTGCTGGCCCTGGCCACCGCCGGCTTCATCACCGTGCTGACCGAAGCCATGCCCGCCGGCCTGCTCCCACAGATGAGCGCTGGGCTGAATGTCTCGCAAGCGCTGATCGGCCAACTGGTCACGCTGTACGCCATTGGTTCGATGCTCGCCGCCATTCCGCTGACCATCGCCACCCGCAGCTGGCGCCGGCGCCCATTGTTGCTGTCAGCCATCGGCGGCTTCGCCATCGCCAACAGCATCACCGCCCTGTCAGAGCTGTATTGGCTGACCTTGATCGCACGACTGCTGGCCGGGGTCTTCGCCGGGTTGCTCTGGGCATTGCTGGCAGGCTATGCCAGCCGCATGGTTGCGCCCCACCTGCAAGGCCGGGCCATCACCGTCGCCATGCTGGGCGCGCCGCTTGCCCTGTCGCTGGGCATCCCGGCGGGAACGTTGCTCGGCACGATGGTCGGCTGGCGCCTGAGCTTCGCGATCATGACCGCACTGACGCTGCTGCTGGTGGCCTGGGTGCGCTGGCAAGTGCCGGACTTCCCCGGCGAGCGCGTGGGAAAACAGCTGCCCCTGGGTCAGGTCTTCACCCTGCCCGGCGTGCGACCGGTACTGTTTGTGACCCTGTCCTACGTGGTTGCTCACAACCTGCTGTACACCTACATCGCACCGTTCCTGCAACCGTCGGGACTGGCCAGCGATATCGACCGGGTGCTGCTGGTATTTGGCCTGGCGTCGGTGCTGAGCCTGTGGATCGTCGGCAGCCTGATCGACCACTGGCTACGCGAGCTGATGCTGATCAGCACGCTGCTGTTCATGCTCTCCGCCATCGCCTTGGGCCTATGGCGAGAATCGGCGACCGTGGTCTACATCGCCGTCGCCGTGTGGGGCCTGGCATTCGGTGCGATGCCTTCGCTGCTGCAGACAGCTTCGGCGAAAACCGCTGGAGAGGCTGCTGATACGGCGCAGTCGATGCTGGTAACGCTGTGGAATGTCGGGATCGCCGGTGGCGGACTGGTGGGGGGATTACTGCTGGGGAATCTGGGGGTTGGCGCGTTTCCATGGATTGTTGTGGGGTTGCTGGTTTTGACTTTGTATGCGGCGCTCAAGGCGCGGGATCATGGGTTTGCGGGGGTGAGGTGATGGGTTTGTCTGTCGCGAATTGGTTGACCGATCAACCGCCTTCGCGAGCAGGCTCGCTCCCACAGGGATTAGGGTGGGCAGTCAGAGATTGGTCGCCTGACAGGCCGCCATCGCTGGCAAGCCAGCTCCCACAAGATCAAGATCAAGATCAAAAGATCGTCCGAACGCGGCCCGAGCCTTCGGCAGCTCCGACACAGGATGAGCGTTAGCTCGGCTGCAGCTCTTGATCTTGCCGTGCCGGCCCCATCGGCAGGCTGAGTGGAGGGGTTTATCCGGGGGTGGGAGCGCAGCGCCATGCGGCGAAGCCGCATACATCGAGAGGAGGTGCAGCGAAGCAAACCGGAGGCGATGCCCCCGGATGGACACCGTAGCGAAGGAACACTGAGCCTAAGCGAAGTGCCGTACGCCGGGGCAAAGCCTTTTGGGTTACCTTTTCGGCGTTTGGAAAAGGTGACTCGCTGTAAGAGCGAAACCGCCAGCGCCAGCACCCGAAGAGCCGGATATTCACCCAATCCACAAGAGCATGGTCGGCCCAAAGGCCGCCAAGCTCAAAAAACCAAGCTCAAAAAAAACCCCGACCATAAGGTCAGGGCTTCCCTGTTACCACTCAGTCAAACATCAATACCGCTTGATATCAGCCTGGCTTTCCAACTGCTTACGGAACGCCGCAAAGTCCTGCTGACCTTCACGCGACGCGAGGAAGCGACGGTACTGAGCCTTCTCTTCTTCAGTCGGCGCCACCGCCTCGTTGACACCATTCAGACGCACAATCATCAGACTGCCGTCCTGCAAGGTCACGCTGGTGAACGTCGGTTTGTCCTTGGCCGCCGGTTTCGGCATGCGGAACAACGCCTGCAGCACAGTCGGATCAATGCCTTCCTGAGCACGGGTCGCCGCCGTCACAACCTTCCAGCTCTGGCCATCAACCGCCTTGTCCAGCGGAGTCTTGCCATCACGCAGACTGGCGATCAACTGTTCAGCCTTGGTCTTGGCCGCAGCGCTGGCATGCTCTTTGGTCAGCTGGGCACGAATAGCAGTGTTGACAGCTTCCAGCGGCAGTTGCTCAGGCTTCAGGTGCTCCTTGGCGCGCAGCACGACCACGGTTTCCGGATCCAGCTCAATGCCGGTGCTGTTGGCATTTTCTTCCAGCACTTCCTGGCTGAATGCAGCGGCCACCACAGCACGGTTGGCCGCGATGCCTTCGCCACCTTCGCGGCCGAACGGTTTGGAGGTGTGCACGGTCAGTTTCAGGTCTGCCGCGGGCTGAGCCAGGTCAGACGCTTCGAACGCCGAGTCTTCGAGTTGCTTGGTCGCCTCGACGAAACGCTGCTCGACCTGTTGGGTCTTCAGCTCGCGGGTAAGCTTGTCTTTCAGGCTGGCCAGGGTCGGGACTTCCGGCGCTTCAACACCTAGCAGCTTGATCAGGTGGTAACCGAAATCGGTACGCACCGGCTCGGACACCTGGTCCTTGTTCAACGAGTACAGGGCTTTTTCGAAGGCTGGGTCATAGACGCCAGGACCTGCGAAACCGAGGTCACCGCCATTGTTGGCCGAACCCGGGTCCTGCGAGAACTCCTTGGCCAGCGCTTCGAATTTCTCGCCCTTGGCCAGACGCGCCTGGACTTCTTCGATCTTCGCCTTGGCCTGAGCGTCGGTCGTCTTGTCGTTGACTTCGATCAGGATATGCGCGGCACGACGCTGCTCCGACAGGTTGGCGATCTCTTTCTGATACGCCGCCTGCAGGTCTTCGTCCTTGACCGCAACCTGGTCAAAGAACGAAGACTTCTTCAGCTCGACGTAATCGACAACCACCTGCTCAGGGGTCATGAACTCCTTGGCGTGCTCGTCGTAGTAGGCCTTTACCTCATCGTCGGTCAACTTGACCGCGGCCGGATCGGCCTTGACGTTCAGCGAAGCGAAGTCGCGGGTCTGTTTTTCCAGACGGGCAAATGCCAGCACTTCGGCGTCGGTGACGAAGCCGCTGCCGGCAACACCGGCGCGCAACTGACCAATCAGCATTTCCTGAGCCAGCATCTGGCGGAATTGCATACGGGAGTAGCCTAGTTGACGGATCACCTGGTCGAAGCGCTCGGAGCTGAACTTGCCGTCCACCTGGAATTCAGGGGTCTGCAGGATCACCTGATCCAGTGCGCCTTCGGAGAAAGCGAATTTCGATTGTTCTGCGCCTTGCAGCAGCAGCTTGCGATCGATCAGGCCCTTGAGGGCCGACTCGCGAAGCATTTTTTCGTCAAGCAAGGAAGCATCGAAGTCCTTGCCCAGCTGTTGCATCAACTGGCGACGTTGCATGTCAACGGCCTGGCTCAGCTCGTTCTGGCTGATTTCTTCACCATTGACCTTGGCCGCATCGTTGGAGTGCGTAGTGGCCTTGAAAATGGCATCGAAACCGGTCAAAGCCATCAGTGCAACGATGACCCCGATAATGGTCTTGGCAATCCAGCCTTGTGAATTGTCCCTGATATTCTGCAGCATGCGTCCCCCAGAAACGGTTGAACTTCAAAAATTAGGCAACCGTGGAGCGTGGGTAGAATCCGGATAGAAGAAAGGCGCATCCGAGGATGCGCCTTCTCGTAACTGGCGGAGCGGACAGGGCTCGAACCCTCGATCCCGGCGTAACAGGCGGCTGTTCCAGCGACCTGCTCTACCGCTCCGCTGCCAAGTCAGGCTTGACCCCGACCCGGATGGGTAAAAACCTGAAACAAACTAACTTAGTTGACAGCTTCTTTCAGTGCTTTACCGGCTTTGAAACCTGGCTTTTTAGCAGCAGCGATTTGCAGCGTCTTGCCGGTCTGTGGGTTACGACCAACGCGAGCTGGACGATCAGTCACGGAGAAAGTGCCGAAACCAACCAGAACAACGGAGTCGCCAGCCTTGAGAGCGCCAGTGACGGATTCGATTACAGCGTCCAGCGCACGGCCAGCAGCAGCTTTCGGGATATCAGCGGATGCAGCGATAGCATCAATCAGTTCCGACTTGTTCACTCTAAGTCCCCTTATATCTATTTTGAGATGATTCTAAGTTTTTTGGTGAAAGCAAAAACAGTGCTGAATGGCCTACAGACACTTAAGAGCCGCTTTATAACAAGGGCTCTAAAAAGCTGTCAAGGAAGCCCCCCAGGCAAAAACGGATTAATGCGTGCTAATTCTTTCCTTTGAATCAGACTCACGTTTTTCGTCCTTGGAAACTATCTCCGGAGCCACATCCGGCAAGGGCTCCGGCGCGTATTGCAGCGCAATTTGCAGGACCTCGTCAATCCATTTAACCGGTTTAATCTGCAGATCCTGCTTGATATTGTCAGGAATCTCCTTCAGATCGCGCACGTTCTCTTCCGGAATAATCACAATCTTGATTCCGCCGCGATGAGCCGCGAGCAGTTTTTCCTTCAGACCACCAATTGCCAGCACTTGACCACGCAGAGTGATTTCGCCGGTCATGGCGACATCGGCGCGTACCGGGATCCCGGTCAATGCCGACACCAGTGCCGTGCACATGCCCACACCAGCGCTAGGGCCGTCCTTCGGGGTCGCCCCTTCCGGCATGTGAATGTGGGTGTCGCGCTTCTCGTGGAAGTCCAGAGGAATGCCCAGGCTCTTGGCACGGCTGCGTACAACAGTCAGCGCGGCAGTGATCGATTCGACCATTACATCGCCCAGCGAACCGGTCTTGATCAATTGACCTTTACCCGGCACCACAGCCGCTTCGATGGTCAGCAGTTCACCGCCCACCTGCGTCCACGCCAGGCCAGTCACCTGACCGATCTGGTCCTGTTGCTCAGCCAGACCGTAACGGAATTTACGCACGCCGAGGAAATGCTCCAGCAGATCAGCTGTCACTTTTACCGAGAAGCGTTTTTCCAGCGCGTGCTCTTTGACGGCCTTGCGGCAGACCTTGGCGATCTGACGTTCGAGGCCACGCACACCGGCTTCGCGGGTGTAGTAACGGATGATGTCGCGAATCGCTTCTTCGTCGAATTCCAGCTCGCCCTTCTTCAGACCGTTGGCGGCAATCTGCTTCGGCGACAGGTACTTGACGGCGATATTGATCTTTTCGTCTTCGGTGTAGCCCGGCAGGCGAATGACTTCCATCCGGTCCAGCAGTGCCGGCGGGATGTTCATCGAGTTCGAGGTGCACAGGAACATCACATCGGACAGGTCGTAATCGACTTCCAGATAGTGATCGTTGAAGTTGTGGTTCTGCTCCGGATCAAGCACTTCCAGCAACGCCGACGCTGGATCGCCGCGCATGTCGCTGCCCATTTTGTCGATTTCATCGAGCAGGAACAGCGGGTTGCGCACACCCACTTTTGTCATCTTTTGAATCAATCTTCCCGGCATCGAACCGATGTAGGTCCGGCGGTGACCACGAATTTCCGCCTCGTCACGCACGCCACCAAGGGCCATGCGCACGAATTTACGGTTGGTGGCGTGGGCAATCGACTCCGCCAGCGAGGTTTTACCCACGCCAGGAGGACCGACCAGGCACAACACCGGGCCGCGGATCTTCTTCACGCGCTTCTGCACGGCGAGGTATTCAAGGATGCGTTCCTTGACCTCTTCAAGGCCATAGTGATCGGCGTCGAGAATGTCTTCAGCACGCGCCAGGTCGAGGCGCACCTTGCTCTGTGCCTTCCACGGCACCTGCACCAGCCAGTCGATGTAGGAGCGCACCACGGTGGCTTCAGCGGACATCGGCGACATCTGCTTGAGTTTGTTCAGCTCGGCGGTGGCCTTGGCCAGGGCATCTTTTGGCAATCCGGCAGCGTCGATGCGCTTTTTCAGCTCTTCGATTTCGTTGTGACCTTCGTCACCGTCGCCGAGCTCTTTCTGAATGGCCTTCATCTGCTCATTCAGGTAGTACTCGCGCTGGCTGCGCTCCATTTGCTTTTTGACACGACCGCGAATGCGTTTTTCGACTTGCAGCAGATCGATCTCGGCATCCAGCAACGCGAGCACGTGCTCGACCCGGGCCGACAGGTCGATGATTTCGAGGATTTCCTGCTTCTGCTCGATCTTCAGCGCCATGTGCGCGGCCATGGTGTCGACCAGGCGGCCAGGCTCATCGATGCTGTTGAGCGATGACAGGACTTCAGCCGGGACTTTCTTGCCCAACTGCACATATTGTTCGAATTGCGACAGCAGGCTGCGCACGAACACTTCGGATTCGCGCTCGGCGGCATCAACTTCATCGATCAGCGAGACCTCGGCGCGGCAATGCCCGTCGACTTCGCTGAAGCGCTCTACAGCGCCGCGCTGCTCACCTTCGACCAGAACCTTGACCGTGCCATCCGGCAGCTTCAGCAGCTGCAGCACAGTAGCAATCGTACCTACGCGATAGAGAGCGTCTTCACCGGGATCATCGTCAGCCGGGTTTCTCTGGGCCAGCAGCAGGATCTGCTTGTCGCCCGTCATCGCGGCCTCGAGGGCTTCGATGGATTTCTCGCGCCCCACGAACAGCGGGATAACCATGTGCGGATAAACCACGACATCGCGCAATGGCAGGAGAGGCAATTCGATGGTTGTCTTCATGATTTCGCCTCTACGGCGGCCATATGGCCGTAATCAGATGGAATTAAGCTTGAAACCAAGATGGGGGCTGCCTTGAAAAAAAACAAGCGCTAAGCGGATGTAAAAAACGACATAAAAAAAAGAGGCCCGAAGGCCCCTTCTTTGTTCCGGCAGTGTGGACGCTTACGCGTCCGGCGCTGCCTTGGCCGTCGGCTCACTGTTTTCGTAGATATACAGTGGCTTGGACTTGCCTTCAATCACGCTTTCATCGATGACGACTTTGCTCACCTCGGACTGCGAGGGGATTTCGTACATCGTGTCGAGCAGCACACCTTCGAGAATCGAGCGCAGGCCACGAGCACCGGTTTTACGTTCCAGGGCACGCTTGGCGACCGATTTCAGGGCGTCGGTCCGGAACTCCAGATCCACGCCTTCCATCTCGAACAGCTTGGCATACTGTTTGGTCAGAGCATTTTTCGGCTCGGTGAGGATTTGCATCAGCGCAGCCTCGTCGAGCTCGTCCAGCGTCGCAAGCACCGGCAGACGACCGACGAATTCCGGGATCAGACCGAACTTGACCAGATCGTCAGGCTCGACTTCACGCAGGGATTCACCGACTTTCTTGCCTTCTTCCTTGCTGCGTACTTCTGCGTTGAAACCGATGCCGCCCTTGGTGGAACGGTTTTGAATAACCTTTTCCAGACCGGAGAACGCACCACCACAGATGAACAGGATGTTACGGGTGTCGACCTGCAGGAATTCCTGCTGCGGATGCTTGCGGCCACCTTGCGGCGGTACGGAAGCGACCGTGCCTTCGATCAACTTGAGCAAGGCCTGCTGCACGCCCTCACCGGAAACATCGCGGGTGATCGACGGGTTGTCGGACTTGCGGGAAATCTTGTCGATTTCGTCGATGTAGACAATGCCCATCTGGGCCTTTTCCACGTCGTAATCGCACTTTTGCAGCAATTTCTGAATGATGTTCTCGACATCTTCACCTACGTAACCGGCCTCGGTGAGGGTGGTTGCGTCGGCGATGGTGAACGGAACGTTCAGCAGGCGGGCCAGTGTTTCGGCCAGCAGGGTTTTACCGGAGCCTGTCGGGCCGATCAGCAGGATGTTGCTCTTGCCGAGTTCGACGTCGTCAGCCTTCTTGTCACGCTGATTCAGGCGCTTGTAGTGGTTGTACACCGCTACGGCCAGAACCTTTTTCGCACGCTCCTGACCGATTACATACTGATCAAGGATGCCGCTGATTTCTTTAGGCGAAGGCAATTTATGCGCGCTGCTTTCGGCCTGGGCTTCCTGCACCTCCTCGCGGATGATGTCATTGCACAGGTCGACGCACTCGTCGCAGATAAAGACCGAGGGGCCGGCAATCAATTTGCGTACTTCATGCTGGCTTTTGCCACAGAAGGAGCAATAGAGCAGCTTGCCGTTGTCCTCGCCGTTGCGGGTGTCAGTCATTCGTTCGATCCAAATCCGATAGGCTTGCAGCACAAGATGAAGGCTATTGCGGGCTTTTTCAAGCCCGCTGGTGGTCGGACCTGCCGACCAACCTTATTTTGAGCTGCTTATTTTACGCAGGACGCTGGCTGATGACTTCGTCGATCAGGCCGTATTCCTTCGCAGCTTCTGCACTCATGAAGTTGTCGCGATTGGTGTCGCGCTCGATTTCTTCAAGGGTACGACCGCTGTGCTTGGCCATCAGCGTGTTCAGACGCTCGCGAATGAAGAGGATTTCCTTGGCATGGATTTCGATATCCGAAGCCTGACCCTGGAAACCGCCCAGTGGCTGGTGAATCATCACACGCGAGTTCGGCAGGCAGAAACGCTTGCCAGGAGCACCGGCCGTCAGCAGGAATGCACCCATGCTGCACGCCTGACCAATGCAGGTCGTCGATACGTTTGGCTTGATGAACTGCATGGTGTCGTAGATCGACATGCCCGCCGTCACCGAACCGCCCGGGGAGTTGATATAGAGATGGATGTCCTTGTCCGGGTTTTCCGCTTCAAGGAACAGCAATTGCGCACAGATCAGGTTGGCCATGTAGTCCTCTACAGGACCCACCAGAAAGATTACACGCTCCTTCAGAAGGCGCGAGTAGATGTCATAGGCGCGCTCGCCACGAGCAGATTGCTCGACAACCATCGGGACCAGGCCGCCGGCGGCCTGGATATCAGAGTTCTGCTGAATATACGAATTACGGAACATGCTCTGCAGTCACTCCCAAATAGTTATGTCTTGAATACGCATAAGCCAGCTCGAAGGCTGGCTTATGTGTGTACTTCTTAACGCAAAAACAATCAGTCGGCTTTTGGAGCTTCTACCGGCTTGACCGCTTCTTCGTAAGAGACCGATTTGTCGGTCACGCTAGCTTTCTGCAGAACAGTATCCACAACTTGTTCTTCCAGCACAACCGAACGGACTTCGTTCAGTTGCTGCTCGTTCTTGTAGTACCAGGACACAACCTGCTCAGGTTCCTGGTAAGCAGAAGCCATTTCCTGGATCATTTCGCGAACGCGGGCTTCGTCAGGCTTCAGGTCGAATTGCTTGACCACTTCAGCCACGATCAGACCCAGCACTACGCGGCGCTTGGCTTGCTCTTCGAACAGCTCGGCCGGCAGTTGGTCAGGCTTGATGTTGCCACCGAACTGCTGAACAGCTTGCACGCGCAGACGGTCAACTTCGTTGGACAGCAGAGCCTTAGGCACTTCGATCGGGTTGGTGGCCAGCAGACCGTCCATAACCTGATTTTTTACCTTGGACTTGATGGCCTGACGCAGCTCACGCTCCATGTTCTTGCGAACTTCGGTGCGGAAGCCTTCCAGACCGGTTTCCTTGATGCCGAATTGAGCGAAGAACTCTTCGTTCAGCTCTGGCAGCTTTGGCTCGGAAACGGTGTTTACAGTCACGGTGAACTCGGCGGTTTTGCCGGCCAGGTCCAGGTTCTGATAGTCCTCTGGGAAGGTCAGGTTCAGAACGCGCTCTTCGCCCGCTTTAGCGCCCACCAGGCCTTCTTCGAAGCCCGGGATCATGCGACCGGAACCCAGCACCAGCTGAGTACCTTTGGCCGAGCCGCCAGCGAATGCTTCGCCGTCAACCTTGCCAACGAAATCGATGTTCAGCTGGTCTTCGTTCTGAGCGGCACGATCGGCCACTTCGAAACGGGTGTTCTGCTTGCGCAGGATGTCCAGCATTTTGTCCAGATCAGCGTCAGCCACTTCAGCGCTCAGGCGCTCGACAGTGATGCCGTCGAAACCGGCAACGGTGAACTCAGGGAACACTTCGAATACGGCAACGTATTCCAGGTCCTTGCCAGCTTCCAGCGACTTAGGCTCGATCGAAGGCGAACCGGCAGGGTTCAGCTTCTGCTCAACCACAGCTTCGTAGAAGGAGGACTGGATGACATCACCAACAGCTTCCTGACGCGCGTCAGCACCGAAACGGCGCTTGATTTCGCTCATTGGCACTTTGCCTGGACGGAAGCCAGCAATCTTGGCCTTTTGGGCAGTCTGCTGCAGACGCTTGTTGACCTGGCTCTCAATGCGCTCAGCCGGCACGGTGACGCTCATGCGGCGCTCAAGAGCAGTAGTATTTTCAACAGAAACTTGCATGGATATTCCTCGTTGCACAGACGTTAGCCGGCCGTTTCCGACCCCAGAATCAAGGGCATGCATTCTAGTGGGTCAAACTCAAGAAGTCACCCTACTGAAAACGGGTAAAAAAACAGCAGGCCATTTATAGGTGTGAATGCATCAATGCACTCCACCCCGAAGATGAATAAAGACCATCACGCCAGGGCTCTGCTTCAACCGCTTCTATATATAGAAGAGACCGCGAGCCATCTCCCTGACGGCCGATCCTGCGAACATGGCCGGTGGTCGGCACGCTGGCCGCAAGCCCATGAACACGACGAAACGCCTTGCCCTTCGAGCCGAAACCCAGCGCAACAAACCACAAGCCGTAAAACAAAAAAGGCGCCAGACTGTTAAATCTGGCGCCTTTCGAAATATGGGGTGGACGATGGGGATCGAACCCACGACAACGGGAGTCACAATCCCGTGCTCTACCAACTGAGCTACGCCCACCATATTGCGTCACAAAAAAGCCATTCAACTTCTTTGCTGAACTTCATCAGGCCTGCGGCATGAATGAAGCTTTAATTGGTGCGGATGAAGAGACTCGAACTCTTACGCCTCGCGGCGCTGGAACCTAAATCCAGTGTGTCTACCAATTCCACCACATCCGCAGATGAAGCTTTTTAAAGCAAAGGCGCCAGACTGTTACATCTGGCGCCTTTCGAAATATGGGGTGGACGATGGGGATCGAACCCACGACAACGGGAGTCACAATCCCGTGCTCTACCAACTGAGCTACGCCCACCATATCGCGTTACTTGTGCCAAAGCTGCCTAATGGCGCACCCGGCAGGACTCGAACCTGCGACCATCCGCTTAGAAGGCGGATGCTCTATCCAGCTGAGCTACGGGCGCCTTGTTAATCTGTACCCTTGGAGGACTACAAACTAAGTGCTTTCCAGCTTCGCAGAACCGTAATTCCGCTCGACCTTCTTAACCAGTGCTAGGCTGTGCCCGACAAGTGCGACGAATAGTATAGAGCGCCCTTTAGGTCGTCAAATCTTTTTTGAAAAAAATTCATTTAATTAAAGGAGTTAGGGGAATTTGCTGACCAAGCGCCTTTGCCCTCACCGCCTGACATGCGAGAATGCGTTCTCTTTTTTTCCCCTCTCGATGGTTAATCACGCGCAATGACTGCACAACTAATCGACGGCAAATCGATCGCCGCCAGCCTGCGCCAGCAGATCGCCCAACGAGTTGCCGAGCGTCGCCAGCAAGGCCTGCGCACTCCCGGCCTCGCGGTGATCCTGGTCGGCAGCGATCCTGCCTCTCAGGTTTATGTCTCGCACAAGCGTAAAGACTGTGAAGAGGTCGGCTTCCTCTCTCAAGCCTACGACCTGCCTTCCGAAACCACTCAAGAAGCACTGACCGATCTGATCGATCGCCTCAACGACGACCCGGCCATCGACGGCGTATTGCTGCAATTGCCGCTGCCGGAGCACCTGGATGCCTCCAAACTGCTGGAGCGCATCCGCCCGGACAAGGACGTCGATGGTTTCCATCCTTATAACGTCGGCCGCTTGGCCCAGCGCATTCCGCTGCTGCGCCCGTGCACTCCGAAAGGCATCATGACCTTGCTGGAAAGCACCGGCGTTGACCTTTATGGTCTGGATGCGGTGGTGGTTGGCGCGTCCAACATCGTCGGTCGCCCGATGGCGATGGAACTGCTGCTGGCCGGCTGCACCGTGACCGTCACGCACCGCTTCACCAAGGATCTGGCCGGCCACGTTGGTCGTGCCGATCTGGTAGTGGTAGCCGCCGGCAAGCCAGGTCTGGTCAAGGGCGAGTGGATCAAGGAAGGCGCGATCGTGATCGACGTCGGCATCAACCGTCAGGACGACGGCAAGCTGGTCGGTGACGTGGTGTACGAAACCGCCCTGCCCCGCGCCGGCTGGATTACTCCGGTACCGGGCGGCGTTGGCCCGATGACCCGCGCCTGCCTGCTGGAAAATACCCTCTACGCGGCAGAAACCCTGCACGCCTGAGTCGTTTTTTCGCAAAACAGGAACCCCGCCGCGTGCGGGGTTTTTTGTTCCTGAGAAAAAACTCTAACCGTTCGACGGAAACCCCTCTTTTCACAGGCCTTTTCACGAGATTTTCAGGTCATTCAAACAACCATCGACAGTTCTTCAGCCATACTCCTAAAATGCGCCGTTTCTAAGAAATAACCCGTTACAAAATAACGGAATATCCAACCTTTATGAGTTCGCCCGCGTGAAAATTCGTCTTTCGATCCTGAGCCTGTTTTTCGCTTTTTCAGGCACATTCGTCACGCCAACCGTCAACGCCGCTGAAACCACCGCCGCGCCGCGCGACGCTTCGCAACTGAAGATCGCCTCCGGCAGCGCCCTGCTTATGGATTTGCAGACCAATAAAGTCATCTATTCGAGCAACCCGGATGTGATCGTGCCGATCGCTTCGGTGAGCAAGTTGATGACTGGCCTGGTAGTGGTCGAGGCGCACCAGAACATGGACGAATGGATCGACGTCGACATCAGCCACACGCCGGAAATGAAAGGCGTGTTCTCCCGAGTCAAACTCAAGAGCGAACTGCCGCGTCGCGAGATGTTGCTGATTGCCCTGATGTCCTCGGAAAACCGCGCAGCCGCCAGCCTCGCCCACCATTATCCGGGTGGCTATGCCGCGTTCATCGCGGCAATGAATGCCAAGGCCAAAGCGCTGGGCATGACCAACACCCACTATGTCGAGCCGACCGGTTTGTCGGAACGCAACGTTTCCACCGCCCGCGACCTGAGCAAACTGTTGGTGGCCGCGAGCAAGCATCCGATCCTCAGCGAGTTGACCACCACCAAGGAAAAAACCGTGTCGTTCCGCAAACCCAATTACACCCTGGGTTTTCGCAACACCGACCATCTGGTGAACAAGGCCGACTGGGACATCAAGATCACTAAAACCGGCTTCACCAACCCGGCGGGCCATTGCCTGGTGCTGGTGACGCGGATGAGCAACCGTCCGGTCGCTCTGGTGATTCTCGATGCGTTCGGCAAGTACACCCACTTCGCCGACGCAAGCCGTATCCGCAGTTGGATGGAAACCGGCAGGAGTACCAACGTGCCGGCGGTGGCGCAACAATACAAGGCGGAGAAAAACCTCAAGGGTCGCCAGAGCGGCGTGGTCGAAGCCTCCAAGTAAAACGACGCACTCAACTGTGGCGAGGGAGCTTGCTCCCGCTGGACTGCGCAGCAGGCCTTTTCTTTTTAAAAAAAAGGTTCGCTACGCGCCCCAGCGGGAGCAAGCTCCCTTGCCACAGAGGTATTCAGCCAGTTGTTGAATACCCGTTATTCAATCATTGGGTAACGGCATTTTGTCGTCGTCCGGAATGCCGTCACCAGCGCTCGGATCTGGCGTCATCACATTAGGCCGCGCCAGCGGATCACGCAGCGGGCTGTCAGGGTCCAGCACGGGGTCCAGCTCTTCCTCGGGCGTGGTCGGCACACTGTCCGGATGTTTATCGTCGAAACTGGAATCGGTACTCATACGCACCTCACTTCAAGGTTTCAGATCGGCTAACGGGTCATAGGGTTTGGCCGGGCGCTTGCTGTCTTCGCCGGACTCCACGTCCTTCGGCGCCTTCGCGGGGCCAACCGGATCGACCTGCGGATCGTCGAGGTCCGGCGAGTCCGGGTCGAAGCCCAGTTCGTGACCAGAGGAATGCTCGCTCGAGTGCGGGCCTTTGGGGGATGGGGAATCTGCCATGCTCGCCTCCTGAATCACCCGCCAATTCGGGCTCTATCATTAAGAGGCGTGCCGGGCGTGAGGGTGCCCGGCAGATGACGAACGGAAGTTTAATGTGCTGCCAGCGCCTTTTTCGCTTGCGCAGCTTCACGCTCCTGCCCTGCCTGCGCCAGCTCGTCCGCAGCCCTGAGCCAGCGTTGACGGTCGACTTCGGCGGGAATCTGCGACGGTTTCTGGATCAGCACCGCCCAGCCACCCGACTTCTCGAACGCCGACTCAAAGGAACTGAAACTCATCAATTCGCGATGGTTCATGCCGGCGCGCAACAATACTTTCTGCTTGCGTCGGTCGTAACCTGAGAGGATTGCGTAACGCGGTTCAGCCCAGAAGGCCGAACCCTCGCTGAATCGCACCATCACCGGATAGCCGGCCGCGACTTGGGTCAGCAAGGCTGGCAGGTTGCTGTCCAGCGGGTACACGACCATCCCGTATTCACGCGCGAGGCTCTGCAGGTTCTGTTGCAACTTGTCTTCGGCGCCCGGCAGATGCAGCGGCTTTTCCAGCAAACCCGGGGTGATCACGATGCCCTGCTGCGACAACAGGCTCGCCAACACCTGCGGCCCGCTCTGGTTAGCCTCGCCGCGATAAAACGTACCACTGAGCTCGACCCGCTCCGGCAAGCGCTTGACCTGCGGCGCCACACTGCCCGCACACCCTGCCAACACCGCCGCGCATCCGGCTACCAGCAATGCCGCACGAATTCGAGAAAATAACTGGCCCATCATCGCTCTCTGTTCAGACGCCGGTCATCTTGTTCCGGCAAAGCCCCGATCATAGGTCGACACAGGTCAGCGGTATAGCCTTAAACGGCAGATGCAGTGCTTACATAGAGCAAAGTGATTGGTCACCACCGACCTTTGGTCAATAGCTTGAAACACGCCAATGACTAGACTGTCAGTGAAAAAGACTGAAATGAAAAAAGTGGGTGCCCGATGCAGGGCAAAGAGGAGGCACTGATGAGCCTGACCATGACTATCGTAATGCTGATTGCCGGCTGGCTGGCTGTGGCCACCGCCATGTTGTGGGGCGTGCTGCGCATCGCCCGGCGCCACCATCATCCGCTGCCGCCTGTGGCGGTCGAGAAACCGCAAAAGCACAACGCACGCCACGCGACCGCGCACTGAAAGCCGAAAACCTTCCCCCGTAAAAAAGCCCCCTGAACTCAAAGGTTCAGAGGGCTTTTGACTGGTCAGCGATTACGCCTGCTCAGCCAGTTTCCTCTGCTTCGCCCGGCGCGACATCATGTTCAGCACTTCAATTGCTGCCGAGAACGCCATCGCCGCATACACATAACCTTTCGGTACGTGGGCGCCGAAGCCTTCGGCAATCAGCGTCATGCCGATCATGATCAGGAAGCCCAGCGCCAGCATCACCACCGTCGGGTTGTCGTTGATGAACTTGGCCAGCGGCTCAGCCGCGAACAGCATCACCATCACCGACACCACCACCGCGATCACCATGATCGGCAAGTGTTCAGTCATGCCCACCGCGGTAATGATGCTGTCGATCGAGAACACCATGTCCAGCATCAGGATCTGACCGATCGCGGCAGCGAAGCCCAGAGTCACAGTCGATGTCGCGGTTTTCGGGTCTTCCGGCGCCGGGTCCATGCTGTGATGGATCTCGGTCGTGGCTTTCCACACCAGGAACAGACCACCGGCAATCAGGATCATGTCCTTCCAGGAGAACGCCTGACCCATGATTTCGAGCACAGGGGCGGTCAACTGCACGATGAAGGCGATGGTGCTCAACAGGGCCAGACGCAGGATCAGCGCCATGCCGATACCGATTCGACGCGCCTTCTGCCGATGCTGCACGGGCAGTTTGTTGGTCAGGATCGAAATAAAGATCAGGTTATCGATGCCGAGCACGATCTCCATCACCACCAGTGTGGCCAAAGCAACCCAGGCGGCGGGGCTGGCGGCGAGTTCTAACAGATATTCCATGGGTCAGTCCTGACTCTTCGTATGACGGTTTAGATGTTCTTGGAGGACGATTCGGATTTTTCCGCATCTTTTTCCGGTGCTTCTTTGTTCTCGATCAGGCCGCCGGTGGCGTCACTGAGCGCCTGTTCAGCAGCCTTGTGCGTATCGTCGATTGCCTGTTTGGCGCTTTCGGCGGCCTTGCCCATCAATTGCTGAGCGCTTTTCTCGGCCTGATCGCAACCGGCCATAAGCAGTAAAGACGTAAACATCAATGCAGGGATTGTGTATTTCATGAGGCTTTCCTTCGAATGAACAGACAGGGTCACAGACCGCCCGTCGATGGCTGGGCATTTTAGGGAGACAAACACTTCAGGAAAATTCGTATTTTTAGCGGCTATACTTCGGCTTTAACGAACTATGACTACTAGTGTAGGAGCTGCCGAAGGCTGCGATCTTTTGATCTTGCTTGAAAAAATCAAAGATCGCAGCCTGCGGCAGCTCCGACAAAGGGGGACGCGGCGGATGCTGAATTACCGACAACTGCATTACTTCTGGGTGGTCGCCAAGACCGGCAGCATCGTGCGTGCCTGCGAGCAACTCAACCTGACGCCGCAAACCATCAGCGGGCAGATCTCGCTGCTCGAACAAACCTACGGCATTGAACTGTTTCAACGGGTCGGCCGGCAGCTTGAGCTGACCGAAGCCGGACGCCAGGCCCTGCCCTACGCCGAGCAGATGTTCCAGCTGGGCGGCGAGCTGGAATTGATGCTGCGCGCCCAGCCCAATGAACAGCAGATCCTGTTTCGCGTCGGCGTGGCGGATGTGGTGCCCAAATCCATCGTCTATCGCCTGATCGCACCGACCATGGAGCTGAACGAGCCGCTGCGCATCACCTGCCGCGAGGACAAACTCGAGCGCCTGCTGGCGGATCTGGCGATCCAGCGTCTGGACCTGGTGATTTCCGACAGCCCGATGCCGTCGCACCTCGACATCAAGGGCTACAGCCAGAAGCTTGGCGAATGCGGGATCAGTTTCTTCGCCACCGCAGAACTTGCGGCGCAATACGGGGAGGATTTTCCGCGCAACCTCAACGGCGCACCGCTGTTGATTCCCGGGGCGGAAACCGTGGTGCGCAGCCGTTTGCAGCGCTGGTTCGCCGAGCAGCAGATTCAGCCGCGAATCGTCGGCGAGTTCGATGACAGCGCCCTGATGCAGGCCTTCGGCCAATCGGGCAGCGGGATTTTCATCGGTCCGAGCGTGATTGCCGATGAAGTCAGACGCCAGTACGGCGTCGAAGTGATTGGCCAGACCGACGCGGTGACCGAGTCGTTCTATGCCATTTCGGTGGAGCGCAAGGTCAAGCACCCCGGCATCGTTGCGATTACCGAAGGTGCCCGACGCGAGCTGTTTACGGCGTTATGAAGCCTGCGCGCACTCTTCGCGCGGCTTGAGCGTCATCAGCACCATGGCGAGGAACACCGACAACAGAATGAATCCGGCAGCGGCGAACCCCAGAAAGCCGAGGCCGGCACTGTCGATCACCCGACCGCCGATCATCGCGCCCAGGCCGATCCCGAGATTGGCCCCGGCGATATTCAACGAAGCGGCAAACGCCGGTGCCTGCGGCGCGGCTTTCATCAGACGCACATGGCTGACCAGGAACAGCGCAGCCTGAGTGATGCCCCAGATGCCCATGGCCACCGCCAGTCCCACCGTCGAATGAATGTTCGGCACCAGCGACACCATGCCGGCAATCATGAACGCGCAGAACAGCACAGAAGCGCCCAGCGGATGACGATCCACGGCGCGGCCGCCCAGCGAGTTGCCGATCAGCCCGACCGCACCGAAGCCCATCAGACACCAGCCAACCACCGTGCCGTTGAAACCGGCCAGCCGTTCAAGAATGTCGGCCAGATAGGTGTAGGCCGTGAACATGCCGCTGAACACCAGAATCGACAACACAACATGGCCGATCATCAGCGGGTTGCGCAGGATCTTGAACTGCGAGGCGAAGCTGACCTGATGCTGGTGCAGACTGGTTTTCGGCAGGTACACCAACAGCAACAAGGCCTTGGCGAAAGCGATGACCGCCAGAATCGCGAACGCGCTGCGCCAGCCGAACGCATCGGAAATCAACGTGCCCACCGGAATGCCGAACACCGTCGCGCAAACGATGCCGAAGCCGATCTTGGCAATCGCACGGCCAGCGTAATCCGGACCGACGATGTCCACCGCCGTCTCACTGGCCAAGGCCCAGAACACCGGCAGACCGAGCGCCGGGATCAACCGGGCGATCGCCATGACCCAGATGTTCGGCGCCAGCGCCGCCACCGTGTTGGCCAGGCCGAACATGATCAGAATGGTGATGAACAGCTTGCGCCGCTCGAAACGGGCGAAATACGCGGTCAAGAATGGACCGAACATCGCCACGGTGAAAGCGAATAAAGTCACCAGCAGACCGGCCTGCGGAATGGTCACCGCCAGGTCTCGGGCGATTGCCGGCAACAGGCCGACGATGACGAACTCCGTGGTCAGCACCGTGAAGCCGGCGGCGGACAACAGAAGAATGGGCAACAGCATGAGCAACTCCAGCAAAACGACGACACCAGCGATGACCGAGAGGCCCGCTGGCAGACTATGAAAATGAGGATGGCGAATCTTAACAGAGTGTTTCCGGGCTGACTTGCACAAACCTGCCGACTTGCCGATCAATCCGGTGGCAGATCGTCACAGGCCTGAAGGATAAGGCCTGCCCTGTGATAAAGTCCGCGCCCCGAAAAACGTACACCCTGATCAACGACCTGTTTAATGGCGTTGATGTCGCGTCAGCCCTTTCGTTTCGTGCCGGTGACCTGCCCCCGATGTATCACCGGTTTCACGCAACCCTGAACCGTATAAAAACAGAGATGCCGTCATGACTGCTTCATCCCTCTCTCTCCTGCAACGCCTGAAAAACCTCAGCCTGGTCACACAGATCCTGATCGGCCTGATTGCCGGTATTGCCTTGGCGCTGTTCGCTCCGGAAGCGGCGAAAGGCTCGGCGTTCATCGGCAAAGTGTTTGTCTCGGCGCTGAAAGCCGTGGCGCCGATTCTGGTGTTCGTGCTGGTGATGGCGTCGATTGCCAATCACAAGCACGGTCAGGAAACCCACATTCGACCGATCCTGTTCCTGTACCTGCTCGGCACCTTCGCCGCAGCCGTAGTCGCGGTTGTCGCCAGCATGGCATTCCCCTCGCATCTGGTGCTGTCCACCGACAATGTCGCGGTGACCGCGCCGGGCGGGATCTCCGAGGTTCTGCAGAGCCTGCTGCTGAGCGTGGTCGACAATCCGGTCAGCGCGCTGATGAATGCCAACTTCATCGGCATTCTGGCCTGGGCGATCGGTATGGGCGTTGCCATTCGCCACGCCGGTGACACCACCCGCGAAGTGCTCGGTGACCTGTCCAACGGCGTGACGCTGATCGTGCGCGTGGTGATTCGTTTCGCGCCGCTGGGCATTTTCGGTCTGGTGGCATCTACCCTTGCCACCTCTGGCTTCGGCGCGCTGATCGGTTATGCGCACCTGCTGGCCGTGTTGCTGGGCTGCATGCTGTTCGTCGCGCTGGTGATGAACCCGCTGATCGTGTTCTGGAAACTGCGTCGCAACCCGTACCCGCTGACCCTCAAGTGCCTGCGCGAAAGCGGGATCACCGCGTTCTTCACCCGTAGCTCGGCGGCGAATATTCCGGTCAATCTGGAACTGAGCAAGCGTCTGGGCCTGCATGAAGACACCTACTCGGTATCGATCCCGCTGGGCGCGACCATCAACATGGCCGGCGCGGCGATCACCATCACCGTGCTGACCCTGGCGGCGGTGCACACCCTGGGCATTGCCGTGGACATCCCGACCGCGATCCTGCTCAGCGTCGTCGCGGCGATCTGTGCCTGTGGCGCCTCGGGTGTGGCCGGCGGTTCGCTGCTGCTGATTCCGCTGGCGTGCAGCCTGTTCGGCATTCCGAGCGAGATTGCCATGCAGGTGGTGGCGGTCGGTTTCATCATTGGCGTGCTGCAGGATTCGGCGGAGACTGCGCTGAATTCGTCCACCGATGTGCTGTTCACCGCTGCTGCTTGCCTGGGTGAAGAAGCGAAAGCCCAACGCACCGCATAACCCCTACAAAAAACAAAAGCCCGCCAAGGCGTAAACCTTGGCGGGCTTTTTTGTAGCTGGGTGTTTTAGTACGCGCCCATGAAATCGCGTTTACCCACTTCAACACCGTTGTGACGCAGCAGCGCGTAGGTGGTGGTGACGTGGAAGAAGAACTGCGGCAAACCGTAGCTCAGCAGGTAAGCCTGGCCGCTGAAGCGCTTCTCTTTCGGAGTGCCCGGACGGGTCACGATTTCGATACCTTCCTTGCCGTTGATCTGCTCCGGCTTGATCTCGCCGATGTAAGCCAGGACCTTGGCGATCAGCGCCTGCAGCTCGGCGAAGGTGGTTTCGGTGTCGTCATATTTCGGGATTTCGACTTCAGCCAGACGCGAGGAAACACCCTTGGCGAAGTCGACGGCGATCTGCACCTGACGCACCAGCGGGAACATGTCCGGGTACAGGCGTGCTTGCAGGAAGGCGTTCGGGTCGATGTTTTTCTCGGTGGCGTGGGCTTCAGCCTTTTTCAGGACATCGCTCAGGGCGTTGAGCATTTGTTGAAAAACCGGGACGGATGCGGCGTACAGGGAAATGGTCATGGCAGTCTCGTATGATGGCTGGGTGGAACATGGAGGCGATTATAGCCATGCTTGATGACCACACGGCTTGCCTTTTGTTAGCCAAGGATTAGGCTAGGCGCCTTCGACTGCAGAGGGAACGCGCGATGACCACCGAACTTGAAACCACCACCGACGAACCACGGCTCAACGCCACGGAAATCCGCATTCTGGGTTCGTTGATCGAAAAACAGGCCACCAGCCCGGAAACCTACCCGCTGACCCTCAATGCACTGGTGCTGGCCTGCAATCAGAAAACCAGCCGCGAGCCGGTGATGAGCCTGACTCAAGGCCAGGTTGGCCAGAGCCTGCGGGCGCTGGAAAGCCACGGTTACGCCAAACTGGTCATGGGCAGTCGCGCCGATCGCTGGGAGCACAAGCTCGACAAGGCGCTGGAACTGGTGCCGGCCCAAGTGATTCTCACCGGTTTGATGTTCCTGCGTGGCCCGCAAACGGTAAATGAGCTGCTGACCCGCAGCGGTCGCATGCATGACTTCGAAGATGCCGAGCAGGTGGTGCATCAGCTTGAACGCCTGATCGCGCGCGGGCTGGCGGTGTTGATTCCGCGTCAGGCCGGTCAGCGTGAAGACCGCTACACCCATGCGCTGGGCGATCCGGCGGATATCGAGGCGATATTGGCGGCGCGGCAGAATCCTGGGGAACGCTCTAGCGGCGGTGTTTCGGTTGAGCGCATCGAAGAACTGGAAGCGCGGATTGCAGCGCTGGAAGAACGTCTGGCGCGTCTCGAATAATCACCACAATCCTATTGTGGGAGCGGGCTTGCTCGCGAAGAGGCCGTGTCAGTCACATCCCGGTGAATGACCCACCGCATTCGCGAGCAAGCCCGCTCCCACAGGGTCTATTTATTCACCCTCCCAGTAATCCACCCCGTCCGCCAGCCGCGCCACGGCAACAAAACCTGACGTATTGCCCTCGGCATCAACCTTGAAGTTGTCCATCACCGCGTATTTGTTGGAGTCCGGGTACTCACAGATATCCGGTTGCTGCTGGGTGCTGACCGCGAGGTAACGCAGCTCCGCGTCGCTGGTGTTGATGATCTGATGCGCGGTTTCCGGGCCGCCCGGCGGGCAGGCAATCACGTCGCCTGCGCGGATCGGAAAGCGCTCGGCCCCCAGTCGCACCTCGCCCTCCCCGGCTACCACATAGAACATCTCTTCGTTGACCCGATGGCTGTGAAACGGACTGCCGCGCATGCCCGGCGGCAGGGCATAGAGCCGATAACCGAGCTTCTGTGCGCCGAGATGCTGGCCGATGCGGGCCATGCGTTGTTGATAGCGGCCAGCGGTTTCGCCTTCCGGGGCCAGAGCTTCGGGCAGGGGTTCGAGTTCGACCTGGTGCAGGTTGAGGATGGGCGGATGCATGGTGGCGCCTCGATCAGGTTTTTGTGAGGGGCAAGTCTTGGCTTGCTGAGGCCGCAGTATAGGCAACCCGATAAACCGAGTTGAATTCATCGCTGGCAAGCCAGCTCCCACAGGATTTGTGGTTGCTCACATGGTTGTGTTGCAACCTGATACCTGTGGGAGCGGGCTTGCTCGCGAAGGGGCCCGCTGGCTCAGCGCAAAACTCAATGATCAGCTGCGAGCAAACGCCACCGCTGCCGCAAACTGTTCTTCACTCGGCCGCACCCCGGTGTACAGCACAAACTGCTCCAGCGCCTGGATCGCAATAACTTCAAGCCCGGTGATGACCTTTTTACCCTCGGCCCGGCCCCGCACGATCAGCGGTGTCTCCGACGGAATCGCCACCACATCGAACACGGTCTCGGCAGCCTGGATCACTTCAGGCTCGAACGCCAGTTGCCCGGCCTCCGGTCCGCCGTCCATGCCCACCGGGGTGACGTTGATCAGCATCTGCGGCCGCTCTTCGCCCAGCTCCGCCTGCCAGCGATAGCCCAGCGAATCCGCCAACGCCCGTCCGGCACGCTCATTGCGCGCAACGATCAACCCATTCCTGTAGCCACCATCGCGCAAGGCACTGGCCACCGCTTTGGCCATGCCGCCGCTGCCGCGCAGGGCGAACGTCGAATCCTTCGGCACCGCGTGGGTTTCCAGCAATTGCGCGATGGCGATGTAGTCGGTGTTGTAGGCCTTGAGGTGGCCGTTGGTGTTGACGATGGTGTTGATCGACTGGATCGCCGCCGCCGACGCATCCAGTTCATCGACCAGCGCGATGCACGCTTCCTTGAACGGCATCGACACACCGCAACCGCGAATCCCCAGCGCACGAATCCCGCTAACGGCCCCCGGCAGATCCTGACTGCTGAACGCCTTGTAATAGAAGTTCAGGCCCAACTGCTCATACAAATGGTTATGAAACCGCAGACCGAAGTTCCCGGGGCGCCCGGACAGGGACATGCACAGCTGGGTGTCTTTGTTGGGATTCATCTGCATGAAACTTCTCCTGAAAACCGACTTTCGGATGGACGGAGTTAGCCATTCCATCGTGTTGTGAACGATCATAAGCACTATCTGCAACGGGCTTCGCGAGGCTTTGGCCCTACGGTAAAGAAGCCGGTACAGACCTTACACAAACTTTACCCAGACGCTGTGCTGATTTACAAAAACACGTTGTCTTAGAAGTATCCCCGCGATAGTCCTTGGGTCTAATTGCAGATTCAAGCGCCGGGTTGAATAACGAGGAATTATCATGATCCGTAAACTTCCTGTCTTAGCTTTGCTGATCGGTGCATTGGCTGTTACCGGACAGGCGCAAGCCGGTGGTTACTATTATCACGGTCACGGCGGCTGCTGCTGGGGCGGCGGACACGCTGGCTGGGTTGGTCCGGCCGCTGTCGGTGCAGTGTTGGGCGCAGTGGTAGCGGGTTCGGTGATGTCCTCACCGCGCACGGTTTACGTACAGCAACCGGTGTATGTACAACCCCAGCCGGTTTACGCACCGCCACCGGTCTACTACCAGCCACCACCTCCACCGGTTTACTACCAGCCACCGGGCTATTACGTTCAGCCTCGCTACTAAGGCCGACGTCTGTAGCGTACAGGCTGTAAATGAAACAGGCTCCGCCGCAAGGCGGGGCCTGTTTTCGTTCAGGTATGTCTGAATAAATCTTGCGAAGGTCGCTACCAGGACAATGCTGGCGACTAGAATCGGCATGATGAATACAGCGCCCTTTCCTGATGCTGGGGAAAACGGTCATCTATTTGTCATGACGGAGCCGCAATCTGAATCCGTCCGTAAACAACAGGTTGATAAAAACAAGGACGACCCATGCCTACTCAAAATCCGCACCGCATCGTCGGCCTGTGCACTTCAAGCAAGGTGTACAGCGCGCTGACTGAACTGAAACACCTGGAAGGCCACCGCTGCGCCAAGTTTCTTTCGCTGCTGGCGGAGAATCTCGTGCACAAGGGCTTGCTCAATGAGCGCGAAGTGGTGCACATGCTCGACCAGGTTGTCGATTGAAACAGCCCTCACTGTTATCAATGACCACTATCGAAAGCGTTGATTGTCCCTGAGCGCAGCGAATACCTAAGGTAGCTCCACAGATTGATGGAGGTACTTGTCATGGCTCAGGTTCAAATCATGTCGGTAGTTGGCAGCGCTGTTCCCGCATCGCTCAGAGCGTCGGGATTGCTCGCCTGCTGGTATCTGGTGCGCGATGGCGAGCCGATCAGCGGCCCGCTCACTTCACTGCCCGCGGCGCAGGCCCTGTCGCAGAAAATCGTCAGCGCGCCGTTCCACGCTTAAGGCAACTGGACCTTCGGTTTGGTCTCAATGAACAGCGCCCAGCTCGACATGAACAGCGCCGCGATCAGCGGCCCGATCACGAAACCGTTGAGGCCGAACACTGCGAGGCCGCCGAGGGTCGAGATCAGGATCATGTAATCCGGCATCCGCGTGTCCTTGCCGACCAGGATCGGGCGCAGCACGTTGTCCACCAGACCGATTACAAATACCCCGAACAACCCCAGCACCACACCCTGCCAGATCATCCCGCTGAGCAGGAAGTACACCGCCACCGGCGCCCAGACGATCCCCGCCCCCACCGCAGGCAACAGTGACAGAAAGCCCATCAGCACCGCCCACAGCAACGCGCTGGGAATGTCGAGAAACCAGAAAATCGCCCCACCCAATGCCCCTTGAGTGACCGCCACCACCAGGTTGCCCTTCACCGTCGCGCGTACCACCCGATTGAATTTCAATTGCAAACGGCGTTTGTGATTCTCTTCCAGCGGTACCGCGGTGCGAATCTTGCGCACCAGCTCGGCGCCATCGCGCAGAAAGAAAAACAGCAGGTACAGCATGATGCCGAAGCTGACCACGAACTCGAATGTGCCTTGACCGAAACTGAACGCCTGACTGGCCAGCACCTGACTGCCCTGCATCGATGCCTTGACGATTTTCTCGCGCAGACCATTGAGTTCGCCCATGCCAAAACGATCGAGCAGATGCTGGAAGTACGGCGGCAGGCTGTGTTTGAACTGCGCAATATAGGCGCCGATGTCCAGTTGCCCACTTTCGATGTTGGTGTACAGCGTCGCGCCTTCCTGGACCAACAACACGCTGAGGATGATCACCGGCAAAATCGCGATCACCAGACAAATGCCCAGGGTGCATAGAGAAGTCAGATTGCGTTGCCAGCCGAACTTTTGCTGCAACCGGCGCTGCATCGGCGCAAACAGGATGCCGAGGATCACCGCCCAGAACACCGCGCCGTAGAACGGCAGCAGAATCCATATGAAAGCGACCGTCACCAATACCAGCAGTACCGTGAGGGATTTGAATTGAAGGCTTTTTTCGTTCATGTCCGATCCATGTCAGTCAGGCGTCGTGCACGCCCCGATCCTTAGTCCGCCGGGACGCGCACGAGTGCCATCTTTATTCATGGAGCATAGTTGCCGATCACGGCCAGCATTCAGCGCACCGGCAGCTTGACGATCTGCTCGGTGGTCATGACGTCACCGAAGGTGTCTTCCACTTCCGCCAGCGCAGCCTGGTGCAGGGAATCCTTGTCGATGGACGAGCCATTGACGCGGGTAATCGCACGGGTGGCCGAGGCGTCGGAGGCGACGATCACGTTGTAACCCAGCGGCGCAGCATCCCGCGCGGCGCCGGCGACGCAGGCGTGAGTCATCAGGCCGGAAATGATCAGCGTATTGATGCCGGCCTTCTTCAGGCGTTCGTCAAGGTCGGTGCTGGCAAATACGCTGACCGTGGTCTTTTGCAGAACCACGTCTTGCGGGCGTGGCTGCATGTCCTTGTGAAATTTAACGGTCTCGCCATCGATGGCAAATACCGGCGAGCCAGCCGGCGCGACGTGCTGCACGTGATACACCGGGATCTTGTGGCTGTCGGCGAAGCTGATCAGCTCACGGGTTTTCGCCAGAGCGGCGGCACCGTCCGGGATCGGCATCCGGCCGCTGAAATATTCATTCTGGAAATCGATCACCACCAGTGCGGATTTGCCGGCCGGTAAATGATCGGCCGGTGTGGCGCCGGACATCGCACGAATGGTCGGGTGGCTGTCAGCCATTGCCCCGGTGCTGGCCAAGACACCGGAAAACGCACAAGCGGTGAGAAAGCGACGAGTAAAGTTCTGCATGGGAGAGTCCTGTTTCGGTTGATTTGATGAGCGAATGTTAAGCAGCCACCGTCGCACCGAACACAGTGAAACCGACACATGATTTGTGCAGGATCTACACAAATGAGCTACACAGATCAGCCTCGCTGACTCAAACGTAGATCCAGATCAATAAACCGCACTTGCCACTGCACTACCCTGCCGCGCTTTTGCGACCGATGCCGTCATGAAGCCAGAACTCCCCCTCGCCGCCCCGGAACTGCTCGCCCCTGCCGGCACCCTGAAGAACATGCGCTACGCCTTCGCCTACGGTGCCGATGCGGTTTACGCCGGGCAGCCGCGCTACAGCCTGCGGGTTCGCAACAACGAATTCGACCACGCCAACCTCGCCCTCGGCATTCGCGAAGCGCAGGCCCAGGGCAAGCGCTTCTACGTGGTGGTCAACATCGCCCCGCATAACGCCAAACTGAAGACTTTCCTCAAAGATCTGGCACCGGTGATCGAGATGGCACCGGACGCCCTGATCATGTCCGATCCGGGATTGATCATGCTGGTGCGCCGGCACTTCCCGCAGATGCCGATCCACCTCTCGGTGCAGGCCAACACGGTGAACTGGGCGAGTGTAGAGTTCTGGCAGCAACAGGGGCTGAGTCGGATCATCCTGTCGCGGGAACTGTCGCTGGAAGAAATCGGCGAAATCCGCGAACAGGTGCCGGGCATGGAACTGGAAGTGTTCGTCCACGGCGCGCTGTGCATGGCTTACTCCGGGCGCTGCCTGCTGTCGGGCTATATGAACAAGCGCGACGCCAATCAGGGCACCTGCACCAACGCCTGCCGCTGGAAATATTCGGCGCAGGCGGCCACCGAAAATCAACTCGGCGAGATCGTGCAGACCTTCCAGCCCGAGCCGACCCTCGGTATCGGCGCGCCGACCGATCAGGTGTTCCTGCTGCAGGAAGCCAATCGGCCCGATGAGTTGATGCCGGCTTTTGAGGACCAGCACGGTACTTACATCATGAACGCCAAGGATCTGCGCGCCGTGCAGCACGTCGAGCGCCTGACACGCATGGGCGTGCATTCGCTGAAGATCGAGGGCCGCACCAAGTCGCACTTCTATTGCGCGCGCACCACTCAGGTCTATCGCCGGGCAATTGACGACGCGATGGCCGGGCGCGAGTTTGATCGCAGCCTGATGACCGATCTGGAATCACTGGCCCAGCGCGGCTACACCGAAGGCTTCCTGCGCCGCCATGTGCATGACGAATACCAGAATTATCAGAACGGCAGCTCGGTGTCGGAGCGTCAGCAGTTCGTTGGCGAACTGACCGGCGAGCGCCGCGACCGGTTGGCCGAAGTCAAAGTGAAGAACCGTTTTGCCTTGGGCGACCATCTGGAGCTGATGACGCCCAAGGGCAACTTCCATTTCGATCTGCACCAGTTGCAGAGTGCCAAGGGCGAAGCCATTGAAGTCGCCCCCGGCGATGGGCACACGGTGTACCTGCCAATTCCGGATGCGGTGGATTTGCGCTTCGGCCTGCTGATGCGCGACCTGACTACTTGAACCCCTCCCTGTAGGAGATGCCGAAGGCTCGGGCCGCGTTCGGACGATCTTTTGATCTGGTTTTTCAACACCAAAATCAAAAGATCGCAGCCTGCGGCAGCTCCTACAGGGGGGATGCGCTCTACCTGTGGGAGCGGGCTTGCTCGCGAAAGGTTCGGTACAAACTATAAATATCTCATGCCGGGTTAGCCTCAGCGCCTGTCATCCGACAACGGCGTCGGTTCATCCGCCGGTGGTACATCATCGGCAGCCGGTGGATCCTTCCAGTCTTCCGGCCGATCGGCATCACTCAGCGGATCACGCCCCGGGCTCATGCCCGGCGGCGCATCGTGATCGGCCAGCGTCGGCTCGTCAGTGCCGGGCACCGGACGGGTTGGATCGGTCGGCAGCACACCACCCTGAAACAGCAAATCATTAGCCATGACACACCTCACCGAGGAGGTCCGGAAAACCCGGGCCATACAGCTTGGAAGCGCGCCTCTAAACGACGTGCTATCGAACAGACCAACGGCAATCAGCCCTGCGCACTGAAACGGTCGCGGCTGTTGGTCAGGTGCAGCCACATGGCCGCGCGCGCGGCATCCGGATCCTGGCGCTTGATCGCATTCAAAATCGCTTCGTGTTCGAGATTGGCCAACTGCCCCAGCTTGCTCAAATCCGCCGCGCCCCGCTCGGCGGCATTGAGCCGCTGACGCGGAATCATCGCGCTGCCCAGGTGCTGCATGATTTCGCTGAAGCAGACGTTACCCGTGGCTTCGGCGATCAGCAGATGAAAGCGTCGGTCGGCCTCGACGCAACTGTCGTTGCTGTCCAGCAGACGCTGATAGTCATCCAGCGCCTGACGCATTTGCAGCAATTGCTGCTCGCTGCGCCGTAACGCGGCCAACGCCGCGGCCTGCGTCTCCAGGCCCATGCGCAATTCAAGAATGCTGCGCACCCCGAGAGCGGTATCGACATTCAGCCGCAAGCCCTGCTCCGCAGCGCGCTCGATGACGAACGTGCCGATGCCGTGCCGCGTTTCGACCAGTCCCGACGCCTGCAATTTGGAAATCGCCTCGCGCACCACTGTGCGACTGACACCATGCTCCTGAACGATGGCGTTCTCCGACGGCAGCTTGTCGCCGGGTGACATCTGGCCGAGCAGGATCTTCTGGGTGAGTTTTTCCACCAGGTCGTGCGCAAGGTTATGCGTGCGTTTAGGCGCGGGGGCGTCGAGGTCTTCTTGCATGATCGGTTCCGGGCATCGGGGCTCGCGGATCGTAGCACTACGCAGTCGCTGACGAGATTGGTTTTAGCGCTAAAACCGCCTCCATCTTGTATGACAACATTGAGGAAATCTGGATTTTAGCCTCAAAGAGTCGGTTGAGCACATTTAAAAAATTCTAAAAATGGTCGCTGGGAAAAGAAAGCGATGACCGAAAAACCCCAATGAAATCGACTGCTTTTGCTAAAAGGACATAAGAAAATTGCCTGCCAGATGAATTTAATCGCCCCACCCCACTTGTAGGACAAAAAATTCAAGTTGTATGATGTCTATCAACAAAGCAGCACCCAGCACTACCCCCGCATAAAAATAATCAGTGGGAGAAAAACAAGTGAAAACCTCCATCTCCGGGATGAACGAGGGCGTCGATTCGACACTCGCGTCCGCCATCTCGAAAGTGAAACGCCACGTCCTGCCGCTCTTCGTGATCATGTTCATCGTCAATTACATTGACCGGGTGAACATCGGTTTCGTCCGCACTCACATGGAACATGACCTGGGCATTGGTGCTGCCGCCTACGGCTTCGGCGCCGGTCTGTTCTTCATCGGTTACGCGCTGTTCGAAGTCCCGTCCAACATGCTCTTGCAGAAAGTCGGCGCGCGTATCTGGCTGACCCGCATCATGCTCACCTGGGGTCTGGTCGCCGCCGGCATGGCGTTCATCCAGAACGAAACGCACTTTTACATCCTGCGTTTCCTGCTCGGTGTGGCCGAGGCCGGATTCTTTCCCGGGGTGATCTACTACTTCACGCGCTGGCTGCCGGGTGCCGAACGCGGCAAGGCAATCGCGATTTTCCTCAGCGGCTCAGCGGTCGCCTCGCTGATCTCCGGCCCGTTGTCCGGCCTGCTCTTGCAGATCAATGGTCTGGGCCTGCACGGCTGGCAGTGGATGTACTTCATCGAGGGGATGTTTTCCGTGGGGCTGTGTGTGTTCGTGTGGTTCTGGCTCGACGCCAAACCGCACGACGCAAAATGGCTGACCCGCGCCGAACAGGACGCATTGGTCAATGCCATCGACGATGAACAGAAGGCCCGCGAAGCCGCGACGCCGATCCGCCCGTCGATGGGCAAACTGCTCAAGGACCGGCAGATCATCCTGTTCTGCTTGATCTACTTTTTCATCCAGCTGACGATCTACGCCGCGACGTTCTGGCTGCCGAGCATCATCAAGAAAATGGGCGAGATGAGTGACTTCCAGGTCGGGCTGTTCAACTCGATTCCGTGGTTGCTGTCGATCATCGGCATGTACGCTTTCGCCGCTTTCTCGGCCAAGTGGAAGCACCAGCAGGCCTGGGTCGCGACCGCGCTGCTGATTGCGGCGGCGGGGATGTTCATGTCCACCACCGGCGGGCCGATTTTTGCCTTTGTCGCGATCTGTTTTGCTGCGCTGGGCTTCAAGTCCGCTTCATCGTTGTTCTGGCCGATTCCCCAGGCCTATCTGGATGCGCGAATCGCTGCGGCAGTGATCGCGCTGATCAACTCGGTGGGCAACCTCGGCGGCTTCGTCGCGCCGACCACCTTCGGCTTGCTCGAAGAGCACACCGGCTCGATTCAGGGCGGCCTCTATGGCCTGGCCGCGACCTCGATCATCGCCGCCATCATCGTCTTCGCCGCGCGCACCACACCGAAACCCGCTGCAGACCTCGCCGTGGCGGAAGCCGCGCCAAAGCACGCCTGAATTCTGTCTTATTAGGATAAAAATCATGACCGCACACGACACCGCCAAAGCGCCGATCATCACCGACATGCAGGTGATTCCGGTGGCCGGCCACGACGGCATGCTGCTCAACCTGAGCGGCGCCCATGGGCCGTTTTTCACCCGCAACATCGTCATCCTCAAGGACAACGCCGGGCACACCGGCGTCGGTGAAGTGCCCGGTGGCGAGCGCATCCGACAGACGCTGGAGGACGCCCGCAGTCTGGTGCTCGGCAGCTCGATCGGCAACTATCAGAAAATCCTCAATCAGGTGCGTCAGACCTTCGCCGAGCGTGATGCCGGCGGCCGTGGCCTGCAGACCTTCGACCTGCGCATCACCATTCACGCAGTGACCGGACTCGAAGCCGCCCTGCTCGACCTGCTCGGCCAACACCTCGACGTGCCGGTCGCGGCGTTGCTCGGCGAAGGCCAGCAGCGCGATCAAGTGAAGATGCTCGGTTATCTGTTCTACGTCGGTGACCAGCGCGAAACCAGCCTCGCCTACCGCAGCGAACCGGATGCCGATAACGACTGGTTCCGCGTGCGACACGAGAAGGCTATGACCGCCGAAGCGGTGGTGCGTCTGGCTGAAGCGGCCCAGGCGAAATACGGTTTCCAGGACTTCAAACTCAAGGGCGGCGTGCTCAGTGGCGATGCGGAAATCGAAGCGGTGACGGCCCTGGCCGAACGTTTTCCCAAGGCGCGCATCACCCTTGATCCGAATGGCGCCTGGTCACTGAAAGAAGCGATTCGTCTGTGCCGCGATCAGCATCACGTGCTGGCTTACGCCGAAGACCCCTGCGGTGCGGAAAACGGTTACTCGGGGCGTGAAGTCATGGCCGAATTTCGCCGCGCCACCGGAATGAAGACGGCGACCAACATGATCGCCACCGACTGGCGCGAGATGGGCCACGCGATCCAGTTGCAGTCGGTGGACATCCCTTTGGCCGACCCGCACTTCTGGACCATGCAAGGCTCGGTGCGTGTCGCGCAACTGTGCCATGAATGGGGCCTGACCTGGGGTTCGCACTCCAACAACCACTTCGATATCTCGCTGGCGATGTTTACCCATGTCGCGGCAGCGGCACCGGGCAACATCACCGCCATCGACACGCACTGGATCTGGCAGGACGGCCAGCGTCTGACCAAGGCGCCGCTGCAGATTGTGGACGGCTGCGTGCAAGTGCCGCAAAAGCCGGGTCTTGGGGTGGAGCTGGACATGGATCAGGTGGGCAAGGCTCACGAACTCTACAAAGGCATGGGCCTCGGTGCGCGGGATGACAGCGTGGCGATGCAGTTTTTGATTCCGGGATGGACGTTCGATAACAAGCGGCCGTGTCTGGTGCGCTGACATTCTCAAGCTCACCGCACTTCAAATGTGGGAGCGGGCTTGCTCGCGAAAGCGGTGTGTCATTCAACTCAAATATTGACTGACACGCAGCCTTCGCGAGCAAGCCCGCTCCCACAGGGGGGGGATTTGTATCAGGCAGAGATTTGTAGCAGCCAGTTTTTGAACGCCGTCATCGCTGCCGTCTCCGGCCGCGACTGCAGGCGCGTCAGCCAATAACTGCCGGTGGTGATTTCAATCGCAAACGGCTGGCGAATCACGTCCGCCGCCAGTTGCCGGGCGAACATCAGCGGCGGCGCCAAGGCCACCCCGCTGCCCTGCAGCGCCGCTTCCATCATCGCCAGCGACGAATCGAACACAATGCTCTGCGGCGGTGCCGCGTGGGTGGCCAGGCCGGCGGCGTGAAACCACTCCGGCCACTCATCGGTGCGATAGGAACGCAGCAAGCGTTGTTGCAGCAGATCGCCCGGGGTGTGCAGCTGCCGGGCAATTTCCGGTACGCACAGTACCGATAGTGGAGCGTCGAGCAGACGCGTTGCCTCGATGCCATGCCACGCTCCGGCGCCAAAACGAATCGCGTAATCCAGACCTTCGGCGGCGACGTCGACACGATTGTTGTTGGTCGACAGCCGCAAATCTATGAGCGGATGTTTCGCCTGGAAGTCTGCCAGTCGCGGCAGCAGCCAACCGACCGCAAAGGTTCCTACGGCGCCCACGGTCAACATTTCCCGATACTGACCGCCGGCCAGCCGCTCGAGCATCTGCGCGATATGATCGAACGACGTGGTCAACACCGGCAGCAGGGTTTCCCCTTCACTGGTCAGCATCAGCCCACGGGGCAGGCGTTTGAACAGGGTGACATTGAGCTGCGCTTCAAGGCTTTTGACCTGATGGCTCACCGCCGCTTGGGTCACGCACAGTTCCACGGCGGCGCGGGTAAAGCTCAAATGCCGCGCCGAGGCTTCGAACGCGCGCAGTGCATTGAGCGGCAGTTGAGGTCGAATCATGCCCAGTCCCAAATTTTTCTAATGGCTCATGCGAAATATCATCGTTTGTCGACGAGTGCCAGACTGCCTAAATTGTCGGCGCTGATCAGCTGCCCAACATTACAATTGCCCGCAGTCTAGCGGGATAACACCCTCAACACTCATGGAGAGTGGTTCATTTATGTCATTCATCAATCCGAGCAAAGTCATTTCCTACAGCGCATTCGGCCTGTTTTTCGGCGCCGCAGCGTGCATGGCTGCCACGCCCAGCGACGAGCAACTGCAAGCCCTGGTACAAAAAGCCGTTACCCCGGTGATGCAGCAGCAGAACATCCCTGGCCTCGCCGTGGCCATCACCGTCAACGGCCAGCCGCATTACTTTAATTACGGCGTCGCCGCCAAGGATACCGGGCAGAAAGTCAGCGAAAACACCCTGTTCGAAATCGGCTCGGTGAGCAAAACCTTCGCCGCGACCCTGGCCGGCTACGCGCAGGCGACGGGCAAACTGGACCTGTCGACCAAGGCCAGCCAGATCTGGCCAGAACTCAAGGGCAGCGCCTTCGATGGCATCAGCGTGCTGCAACTGGGCACCTACAGCGCCGGCGGCCTGCCGCTGCAATTCCCTGACGAGTGGGATTCGGCGGACAAAATGCTCGGCTACTACCAACAGTGGAAACCGAGCTTCCCGGCCGGTAGCCAGCGCCTGTATTCCAACCCGAGCCTGGGCCTGTTCGGTTATCTGGCCGCCAAGACCCTCGGTCAGCCATATGATCAGGTGATGAGCGAAACCCTGCTGCCGAAACTCGGCCTGCAACACACCTACCTGCAGGTGCCGAAAGCGCAGATGAGCCTGTATGCGCAGGGCTACGACAAGAACAACCAAGCGGTGCGCGTCACCCCGGGCGCGATGGATTCGCAGGCCTATGGCGTGAAAACCAGCGCCGCCGATATGCTGCGTTTCGTGCAGTCCAACCTGAAACCGGCAAGCCTTGAAGCCCCGCTGCAACAAGCCATTGCCAACACCCACACCGGTTACTACAGCGTCGGCGACATGACCCAGGGTCTGGGTTGGGAAATGTATCGCTATCCGATCAGCCTCGAGCGTTTGCTGGCCGGCAACTCCACGGAAATGGCCATGCAGCCGCACAAGGTTCAGTGGCTCAACCCGCCGCAACCGCAGGCGGATAATGTGCTGCTGAACAAAACCGGGTCTACGGGTGGTTTTGGCAGTTACGTGGCGTTTGTGCCGAGCAAGGACATTGGCATCGTCATCATGGCCAACAAGAATTTCCCGATCCCGGAGCGGGTGAAGATTGCCCACCACATCCTCAGCGCTATAGCTGACTGAAAATCAAAAGATCGCAGCCTGCGGCAGCTCCTACATGGGACCGGTGTAGGAGCTGCCGCAGGCTGCGATCTTTTTTGGCGGGCAATAAAAAATGGGCGACGTATAGAGGTCGCCCATTTTTTTGATTCAGGCCATGCCGTCAATCATCCGGCATTTCCGGCGGCTTGCTCGGTTTCGCGGGTTTGGTTGGCTTGGCGCCCTTCTCGCCTTTCTTGGCTGCCGGTTCGGCGGCAGTGGCCTTGGTTTCGGCGACCGTTGGTACGGTGATGTCTTTCTCGCTGGCCGGCAGCGCATCAACCGTGTCGAAGATTTTCTTCAGGTCCACCGACTTCGCTTCATCGCCCGAGGCCGAAAGTTTGATTTCGCCGTCCTTGCCGATCAGGAACACTTTCGGGTACGCGCCAGCACCGAGTTTCAGCGAACGCAGCAAAGCCATGGTGTCTTGCTGGCCGAGGTCTTTGCCATCGAGCTGACCGGCCATATTGAGGATGGTGTAGACCTTGATGCTGCGGTCAGTCACACCTTTCTTGTTGGCTGGATCTTCCAGCGACTTTTTCAGCCCCACCCACACCGGGTCGGCGGTGCTTTTTGCGATCACGATCAACGGTCGGGCCCGTCCCATATCCCCGGCTATGGGCGAGTCGTTGTCAGCGGCGAACAAGGGGCCGGCAATCGCCAGCAAGAGTGTCAGGGTCAGTGACCTGATGAGCATGCGCATCTCCTTTTGATATCCACGCTCTAATGATTGCGCATCGTGGCGATTGTTCCGGGGTCGTGCCCGGCAAATATGTTTCGCCTTGTCAGAAGCTTAGGTCAGCCCCGTCATTGCGCAACCGCATCGGCGTAATCGTGACGCGGATTTGATTACCTTTTGTGAGCGCATTAGGGTGGCCGTTCTGCCCACGAAATGGAGTTCACCCCATGCACATCGACTACCTGTGCGATCACCGCATTTGATTGAGGAACTGGCCGAACTCAATTTCAAGGAATGGGGCGAGTTCCGTCCCGGCGACACCCTTGCAGCCCGCACCGAACGGATGCGCGCCGCCTGCGGCAAAGGTGCAATTCCCAGCGTGGTGGTGGCCATTGAAGACGGCAGATTGCTCGGTGGCGCGCTGTTGATCGACAGTGACATGAAGATCCGTCCCCAACTGACGCCATGGCTGGCGGGCGTCTATGTGAAAGCCGAAGAGCGTGGACGCGGGATTGCTTCGCAACTGGTCAACAGGATCGTCGATGAAGCCGCGGCGCTGGGAGTAACGGAGTTGTATCTGTACACCGACGCCGCGCAATCGCTGTATGCGCAGCTGGGATGGGAGGTGGTCGAGGATCTGGTTTACGAAGACCTGCCGGTGACCGTCATGAAATTCAACATCATTCATACCCCAGTGTAGGAGCTGCCGCAGGCTGCGATCTTTTGATTTTGAAGGTCAAAAGATCGCAGCCTGCGGCAGCTCCTACATCAGAATGCCAGTTTGTAGCCGATCAACAGCAGCATGGTCGCCAGGCACGGGCGCAGCAATTCATCGGAAATGCGCCCGGTCAGGTGGCTGCCGAGCCAGATGCCCGGCAGCGAACCCATCAGCAGGAAGCCCAGCACGCCCCAATCCATGTTGCCCATGCTCGCATGCCCCAGCCCCGCAACCAGGGTCAGCGGTACGGCGTGGGCGATTTCGGTGCCGACCAGACGCCGGGTCGGCAACAGCGGGTAGAGGATGAACAGCGCGACCGTGCCCAAGGCGCCGGCGCCGATTGAAGTCAGGGCGACCATGGTGCCGAGGATCAGGCCGGTGATCACCGTCATCACATTCAGGCGCGCGCCGCTCGGGTTGTAGTTGCCGCCAGCGCGTTTGTGGGCGAATTCGAGGAGGCGCTTCTTGAACAGAATCGCCAGCGCCGTGGCGAACAGCACCCAACCCAAGGCTTGTTTGATGATCGCGTTCATCGCCTCGGGCGCGGTGTGCAGACTGCTGAGAAACCACAAGGTCATTGCCACCGCTGGCACGCTGCCGAGGGTCAGCCAACCGGTGATGGCCCAGTCGATGTTGTCGTTCTTCTTGTGCACCAGCACGCCACTGGATTTGGTAATGGCTGCATACAGCAGATCAGTGCCCACCGCTGTTGCCGGGTTGATGCCGAACCACAGCAGGATCGGCGTCATCAAGGAACCACCGCCGACACCGGTCATGCCGACAATAAAACCCACCACCAGCCCGGCAATCACCAGGCCGAAATTTGCCAATTCCATTAAGACGTCCAGAAAAAACGACAGGAAAAATCTGGCCCGCAGCATAGCGATTTTTCATATAACCACATATATCAATGCGGTCTATCGTTATGCCTTCCAGCTACACCGCCTTTATCTGAGTGGGAGCGGGCTTGCTCGCGAAGGCAGTGTGTCATTCACGTAGATATCGACTGACACGCCCTCTTCGCGAGCAAGCCCGCTCCCACAGGGGTTATAGGGTGCCAGGTAGATCAATGCACGCGCCGGCCCGGTTTGAAACTGTGATGACGGTTGATCCACACCGTCGCCAGCGCAATCAGCGACAGGATCAACAGCGCCCACGGAAACGACATCGCCCCCGCCCGATCCAGCAGCAGCCCGCCAAACAGACCGCCGCCGGCAATCGCCACGTTCCAGGAGGTGGTGAGCATCGCCTGCACCACGTCCACATGCTCGCCAGCCGAATCCGCTGCAGCCGTCAGCAGCAACGTCGCCGAGCCACCAAACGACAAGCCCCACACGGCCATGCAGGTGTAGATCAGCCACGGCGACGGTGACATCAGCGCCAGCACCAGGGCGGTCACGGCAAACACCGCGAGGCTGATCAGGGTCAGCCAGCGCAACCAGCGATCCACCAGCAGGCCGATGATCCAGATACCGACCAGCGAACACAGACCAAACACCAGCAGCACCAGATCGACCCGCTCGGCCAGCCCGGCCTGCATCAGGAACGGCGCAATGTAGGTGTAGAGAATGTTGTGCCCGAGCATCCAGGTCAGCACCACGAACAGCACCGGCCGTACGCCCGGCAGACGCAGCGATTGCAGCAGCGGCAGGCGTTCGGCGCTGGTCTGGCCCGGACGATCGGGCACCGCCAGCACGATCCACGCCGCCAACACCAATGCCAGCGCCGACATGATCCCGAACGAAGCGCGCCAACCGATCAGGTTGCCCAGCCAAGTCCCCGCCGGTGTGCCCAGCGACAGTGCCACTGGGGTGCCGAGCATGGCGATCGCCAACGCCCGCCCCTGCTGATGCGCCGGCACGATCCCGCGGGCGTAACCGGCCATGATCCCCCATGACAGGCCGGCTGCCATCCCGGCCAGAAACCGCGAAGCGAGGGTCAGACCGTAATGGCTGGAGAACGTGGTGATGGTGTTGAACACCAGGAAACCGCCGACCGTCATCAGCAGCACCCGCCGCCGTGGCCTGCCCCGGGTGGCGACGGTCAGTGGAATCGCCGCGACGATCGAGCCCAGCGCATACAGCGTCACCAGTTGCCCGGCGAGCACTTCGCTGACCCCAAGCCCGGCGCCAATTTGCGGCAGCAGCCCGGCGGGCAAGGTCTCGGTGAGGATGGCGATGAAGCCGGTCATGGCGAACGCCAGCAACGCGGCATAGGGCAGTTTTTCTGCACGGGTGGCGTGGTCGAGGCGGGTGAATTCGGTGCTTGCGGAGTCGGTCATGACAGGTGCAGCTCCATTTGGATCAATAGTAGCGATGGATTGTATACAAAAATTCCACGCACAATTTGATCAATGTGGGAGCGAGCCTGCTCGCGAATGCGGTGGATCTATCAGAGATTCAGCGCCTGGCAGATCGCTTTCGCGAGCGGGCTCGCTCCCACATTGGATCTTCGCACTTACTGCACCGGCAGGAAATTCAGGAACAGCAGGCTCTGCGCATAGTTCAGGCCGATGCGCCGGTAGCGCTCATCAAGCATCTGCGTCAGCAAGTCGAGGCGCGCGACGATCTTGCCGAATTCGGTAGCGAAACTCAGGTTGCTGCCCTCCTCCGAGATTTCGTTGGAGAACAACAAAGGCTGGCCTTCCTTGTTCTGGCGCTGGGACAGAATCCACGTGGCTTTCTCGATGTTGCGCGCGGCGTTGTGGACGAAGGTCGGGTTGATCGCATCGGTCATGTAAAACTCGACGCGATTGCCATGGGCGGTGACCAGCATGCTGCCGATGGCATAGATGAAGGCGCCGACCCGATCCCCGAGAAACTCCGGACTCATCGCATAGCTGAGCGCCGCCAGATCTTTGCGCCCGCCCAACACCGGTAACGGTTGCTGCTGCTCGACGGCCAAGCGCACCTGTTTCACCGCCGTGTTGATGTCGAGGAAGCCCGACTTGCGCAGTTCTTCCGGGTTGCGCAAATACAGCTTGCCCATCAGGCGATACAGACTGTTGAGGTTGTCGCGCATCGCCAACGTGGCCATGCGGTCGACGCTGGTTTGCAGGAATTCCTGCGGTTGACCGTCGCGCATCTGAGCGAAAAAGCCATTGCCGTCCTGATGCGTGCAACCGCTGACAAACAGCGACGACAGAAAGGCCAGCAACAGGCACGGGCGGCGAACGAATCGGGCGATCGGGGGAAAAACTCTCGGCATGAATTCTCGAACAGGCACATTCCTGCGCGGCGGGCGTCGCCGCATCCTGGCCATGGATAGAGCCGCCGAATCCGGAAAAGTGCAGCGCTGGCACGATTTCCCGACCTTCGGCAACCATTTAGTATGACTTTATATTTGCACTAAACCTTTAACCGGCTATAAATTCTGACTCAACTCACAATTAGCATGACTATTACCCTGTTTTGAAAACAACAACAAAAAGGAAGGTCAACCATGCTTCAATCACGTCACCTGCTCTCCGGCCTCGGACTGTCCCTGATGATCGCCACCCTCTCCGCCAACGCGGCCGGCCTGACCGCCGAACACAAAGCCTTCGGCAAAACCAATGACGGCACGCCCGTCGAGCAATACATCCTGCGTAACAGCCACGGCATGCAGGCGACCGTCATCACCTACGGCGCCACCCTGCAATCGCTGCTGGTACCGGACAAACACGGCAAAGCCGCCGATGTGGTGCTGGGCTTCGACGATGTCCAGGGCTACCAGAAAGGCACCGCCTATTTCGGCGCGACTATCGGCCGTTTCGGCAATCGACTGGCCGAAGGCGCCTTCGAACTCGACGGCAAGCGGTATCAGGTGCCGCAGAACGACAAGTCCAACGCCTTGCATGGCGGCACTGTGGGCTTTGACAAAAAGGTCTGGAAAGCCGAGCCCGTCACAGACAAGGATTCCGTCGGCGTGACCCTGACCTACCTTTCGGCGGATGGCGAAATGGGCTTCCCAGGCAACCTCACCACGCAAGTGACCTATCGCCTGACCGACAGCAACGAACTGCGCATCGACTACAAGGCCAGCACCGATCAACCGACGGTGCTCAACCTGACCAACCACAGCTACTTCAACCTCGCCGGTGCCGGCAATGGCGACGTGTTGAAACAAGTCGCGACCCTGCACGCCAACCGCTATACCCCGGTCACGGCCAAGCTGATCCCGACCGGCGAACTGGCACCCGTGGCCGGCACGCCAATGGACTTCACCAAGCCCACCGCGATCGGCACGCACATCAAAGCCGATCATCCGCAGCTGAAATTCGCCGAGCCGAAACAGGGCGGCTTCGATTTCAACTGGGTGCTGGATACCAAGGGTGATGTGAGCAAAGTCGCCGCCGAGGTCAGCGATCCGCAGTCCGGGCGGCATTTGCAGCTGTTCACCAGCGAGCCGGGGGTGCAGTTTTACACCAGCAACTTCCTCGACGGCACGGTCAAGGGCAAGGGTGGCAAGGTCTATCCGCACTGGGGCGCGTTTACCCTGGAGACTCAGCACTATCCGGACTCGCCGAATCAGCCGGACTTCCCAAGTACGCGGCTCGATCCGGGACAGGCTTATACACAAAGCGTCGTCTTGAAATTCACCACAAAATAACTGACCTCACTCATCTCCTGTGGCGAGGGAGCTTGCTCCCGCTGGGGCGCGAAGCGGCCCTCGCTTTTCATTAAGTTGGAAAGCAGCGGCCTGCTGCGCAGTCCAGCGGGAGCAAGCTCCCTCGCCACAGGTTCATCGCCCTCCATTGGAACCCCTGCGCTATCCTGCTGCCCACTAAGGTATGACCATCAGCACAGGAGGTTTGAATGCGTACCCTCGAACTGGCAGGCGTGCAGGTTCCAGTGATTGGCCAGGGCACCTGGCGCATGGGCGAAGATCGCTCGGCGCACCCGCGTGAAGTGTCCGCGCTGCGCCAAGGCATCGAACTGGGCATGACCCTCATCGACACGGCGGAAATGTACGCCGAGGGCGGTGCCGAAAGCGTGGTCGGCGAAGCCATTGCCGGTCTGCGCGACCAGGTGTTTCTGGTGAGCAAGGTCTACCCGCACAACGCCAGCCGCAAAGGCATCCCCCAAGCCTGCGAGCGCAGCTTGCGCCGGCTCGACACCGATTACATCGACCTCTATCTGCTGCATTGGCGCGGCCAGTATCCGCTGGATGAAACCGTCGAAGCGTTCGAACGCCTGCGCGAGGACGGCAAGATCGGCCGCTGGGGCGTGTCGAATTTTGACATCGACGACCTCGAAGAACTGGCCAACCCGGCGTGCGCCACCAATCAGGTGCTGTACAACCTGGAAGAGCGCGGCGTCGAATTCGATCTGTTGCCATGGTGCCAACAGCAGCGCATGCCGTTGATGGCGTACTGCCCGATTGGCCAGGGTGGCGCGATGCTGGCTGAACCGGTGCTGAACAAGATTGCCACTCGTCACAACGTGACCCCGGCACAGGTTTCACTGGCGTGGATTCTGCGTCAGGATGGTGTGATTGCGATTCCCAAGGCTGTGCGACCGGAACACGTGCAACTCAATGCACAAGCGGCGCAGTTGCAACTGGATGCCGGGGATCTGGCGGCGCTGGACCAGGTATTCAAAGCGCCACAACGCAAGCAGCGGCTGGCTATGGTCTGAGTCGCTGCCGGCTGGCGAGGGCTTCGTCATGAGAAGCACTGATCAGTGCGACCCGTTCAATCTTCAACGTTTCGTCCAGGCCCAGGACCCGGTATTCGAACGGATCCAGCGTGAACTCGACGAGGGGCGCAAGCGCAGCCACTGGATGTGGTTTGTGTTCCCGCAGTTCGCCGGGCTGGGCGGCAGCGAAATGTCCCGGCGCTTCGCCATTCAGTCTGCCGAGGAAGCCGAGGCTTACCTGAACCATGACCTGCTCGGCGCTCGACTGCGCACCTGCACGCAGTTGGTGCTGAACATCCGTCAGCGTTCGATTGCCGAGATTTTCGGCCACCCCGATGACCTGAAGTTTCACTCCTCGATGACGCTGTTTGCCCAGTTTGGCGCCGAGGACAGTCTGTTCAATCAGGCACTCGAGCGTTACTTCCACGGCATCCTCGACGAATGGACCCTGCAACTGCTGGACTCAAAACAGGCCCAGCTGCCCCCCGATCAGGGTTGAGAAATCGTCGTCGACGAACGGCAGAATCGCATCCGCCACCGGCTGCAGTTGGCGGGTGATGTAGTGGTCGTAGTCGATGGCGGCGCGGCGCACTTCCAGCGGTTCCGGCCCGGCCAGGGTGATCACGTAACTGATCCAGCCACCGTTCTGATACTGCCGCGGGCGCCCGTGCTGTGCGTTGTAATCGTCGGCCAGCCGCGCCGCGCGCACATGCGGCGGCACGTTGCGTTCGTAGTCGTCGAGGGTGCGGCGCAGGCGCTTGCGGTAGACCAGTCGCTCATCGAACTCGCCGGCCAGGGTCTTGCGCACGTAATCGCGCACGTAATCCTGATACGGCTTGCGCTGGAAGATTCGCTCGTACAACTCCTGCTGGAACTGCCGGGCCAGCAGTGACCAGTCGGTGCGCACGGTTTCCAGGCCCTTGTAGACCATTTCTTCGCTGCCGTCGGCGCGGGTCACCAGTCCGGCATAGCGCTTTTTGCTGCCCTCCTCGGCGCCGCGAATGGTCGGCATCAGAAAGCGCTTGTAGTGAGTTTCATACTGCAATTCGAGGGCACTTTGCAGGCCGTACTCCTCGCGCACATGCTCGCGCCACCAGTCGTTGACGTGCTTGACCAGCGCCTGACCAATCTGCGCCGCTTCCTCCTGCCCGTGCGGACGGCGCAGCCAGACGAAGGTCGAGTCGGTGTCGCCGTAGATCACCGCGTGGCCCTGCGCTTCGATGAGCTGACGGGTGCGCAGCATGATCTCGTGGCCGCGCAGGGTGATCGACGATGCCAGACGCGTATCGAAAAACCGGCAACCGCTGGAACCGAGCACGCCGTAGAAGGCGTTCATGATGATTTTCAGCGCCTGCGACAGTGGCGCGTTGTGCTCGCGTTTGGCGGTCTCGCGACCTTCGGCGACGCGCGCGACAATCGACGGCAGGCAATGCCGGGTGCGCGAGAAACGCGCACCGCGAAAACCCGGCACCGAGTCGGCATCGTCCGGGTGTTGCAGGCCTTCGATCAGGCCCACCGGGTCGATCAGAAAAGTGCGGATGATCGACGGATACAGGCTCTTGTAATCGAGCACCAGCACCGACTCGTAGAGGCCCGGTTGCGAATCCATGACGAAGCCGCCCGGGCTGGCTTGCAGCGGATTGGTGCCCAGATTCGGCGCGACGAAACCCTGGCGGTGCATCAGCGGCATATACAGGTGAGTGAACGCCGCCACCGAGCCACCGCTGCGATCCGCCGGCAGCCCGGTAACGCTGGCGCGTTCGAGGAGAAACGTCAGCAACTCGGTCTTGGCGAAGATCCGCGTGACCAGTTCGCAGTCCTTGAGGTTGTACTTGGCCAGCGCCGGTTTGTCCTCGGCGAACATACGGTTGATCTCGTCCATGCGCTGGTACGGGTTGTCGATCGCCTTGCCCTCGCCGAGCAGGGTCTGCGCGACGTTTTCCAGGCTGAACGAGGGAAAACTCCAGGTCGCCGAGCGCAGCGATTCAATGCCGTCGATGATCAGCCGCCCCGCCGCCGAGGCAAAGTAGTGCGTGCGGCTACCGTGTTCGCGCCACTGCATCTCTTCGCCGCCGCGACCGATTTTCAGCGGCACGCCGAGGCGCCGCGCATGTTCGTGGAGGATGCGCAGGTCGAACTGCACGACGTTCCAGCCGATGATTGCGTCGGGATCGTGGCGGGCGAACCAGTCGTTGAGTTTCTTCAGGATCACGGTGCGCGAGTCGCAGTATTCGAGATCGAAGTCGACGATGCTCGCGTCACCGTTCGGCGCGCCGAGCATGTACACCTGACACTGGCCGCAGCCTTCCAAAGCAATGGAATACAGCTCGCCGGTTTCGGTGGTTTCGATGTCCAGCGAGACCAGGCGCAGTTTGGGCCGGTATTTGGGATCGGGCTTCAGTTGGGCATTGAGCAAGACGCCGTCGGCATCGGCAGTGCCGCTGAACAGCACCGGCGCGGTGATGAAGCGCTCCATCAGGTAGCGTTCCGGCGGGCGCACGTCGGCTTCATAAACGTCGACACCGGCGCGGTTGAGCGCGGTTTCCAGGCGCATCAACTGGCCGTGTTGCTGACAATAGAGGCCCAGCACCGGGCGATGCTCGAAATCCTCCAGGGCCAGCGGGCGCAGTTCGACGTTCTTTTCGTCGTGCAGCAGGCGTTCGGCTGCTTCGCGTTGTACGGCGGGGATAAACGCCACCGAGGTCTGCGGCGCCAGGCGCACACGGCGCGGCCCGGCGTCGGTCGCCAGCCAGAACTCGACTTCGGTGCCGGCCGGGGTATCGCGCCAATGCCGGGTCAGGACGAAGCCCTGCTGTAAATCCACCACTGCAACCTCAGGAATTGAATCAGAGGGGCATTCTACGCTGCCCTTCAAGCGATAACCCCATTCCCTGTGGTGAGGGAGCTTGCTCCCGCTCGGCTGCGCAGCATTCGTAAAACTTGGCAATGCGGTGCATCAGGCAAACCGAATTCTCAGGGTTTGGGCCTGCTACGCAGTCCAGCGGGAGCAAGCTCCCTCGCCACAGGGTTGAAGGTAAGCCGGAAAAACCGGCAAATGACGTTTTTTGCGTGCTATCTGCCGCTTTGCCACCTTGCTCTGCGCGCCAGCGTCTACGATGCTTGAAGAACAACGACAACACCTGAGTAACCGCCATGAAGACCGTCGCCCAACTGCTCAAGCTCAAAGATCAGAAAAATCAGGAAGTACACCAGATCAAACCCGGTCACATGGTGCTCGAAGCGCTGATGAAGATGGCCGAGAAAAACGTCGGGGCCTTGCTGGTGGTGGAGAACGACGAAGTGCTGGGCATCATCAGTGAGCGTGACTACGCACGCAAACTGGTGCTGCACGGGCGTTCCTCGGTGGGCACACCGGTGCGCGACATCATGGTTTCGCCGGTGATCACCGTGGACACCCACCAGACCGTCGACACCTGCCTGAGCATCATGTCCGACAAACGCCTGCGCCACTTGCCGGTGGTGGAGAACGGCAAGCTGATCGGTCTGTTGTCGATCGGCGACCTGGTAAAAGAGGCGATTGCCGAACAGGCAGAGCTGATCAAACAGCTGGAGCAGTACATTCGCGGGGAGTGATCACCTTTCGCGCGAGCACCGCAAATCCCCTGTGGGAGCGGGCTTGCTCGCGAAGGCGGTGGGTCAGTTAGAGAGGTTTCGACTGATCCACCGCCTTCGCGAGCAAGCCCGCTCCCACATTGGTTTATGGGGTGTTCAGGAAGGCCAATGCCGGGCAAATACCGGCGCCAGCACCGGATGCCGGTCAATGCGCTGCAACCACGCATAAAACCCTGGACGGGCCTGGCGCAGATGCTCGCGACTCCCCGCCCAGCGCGTCACCACGGCCGCCAGCACGTCCAGTGCTCCCGGCTTTTCGTCATCCAGATACAGCTCGGCGGAAAACTGGTCGGCGAACACCTCCCAACTCCAGTGCAAACGCTCGCGGGCGCCGGCCATCAGGTTTTGCCGTGAGGCCTCGTCGGGCATCACCAGCCAGCGCTCGGGGTAGTCGATGACGCCGATGGCCGCGTAGCAATTGCTGGCGATGTAGACCATGCCGCGAATCGCCTGATCGCGATCCCCCGCCTTGGCCGGCAACAGGCCGGACTCGGGAAAGCTCAGGCCCAGGTGAATCAGAATCGCCACACTCTCGGTGATCGCACTGCCATCGGGCAATTGCAGGGTCGGCACCTGCTTCAGTGGATTGAGCTGCGCCAGTGCCTCGGCGGCTTCGCTCGAGGCCTGGCTATCGATGAAGCGGTAGGCGATCTGGCACAACTCCAGCGCCGCTTCGATCGCGGCAGCACCTGAATTGAGATGTCCGTAAAGTTGATACATGTCCCCTCCTCGATCTCGACAGGTCTGGTGTAGCCCTATTTATAGCGGGTGTATCGGCTTTGGCACATTTTTTCCATGCACTCGCGACTTGCGAATTCAAACCTCGCAAAACAGCGCTGGCGGTGCCCATCCCGCACCAAGAGCAATCATCGAACGCTATCCGCGTTCTTGTAAGGTGCGATACCGAACCAAAAGTTCGCGTATCCGAGCTGGCAACAAGGAGGTCACTGCGTGAATCTTCAATCGTTCTGCCGCATCACTACTGCCTGTGGGCATCAATTGGCGCAACGCCGAGTTCACCGCCACAGTCCCGGTAATCAATACCTTTATCTTATTACCTGAACCCGACAGTCCTGCACTGCGTCTGGCGCCATTGGCTGCGCCAGCGGCAATACACTATTTATTTTTTAAATACACCGCATGAAGTTATTGCACAAACGATCAATCAATGACTGGCAACAGGATTGTCGAACAATAACTTAAAGCTTTTTGTTATTGCACCAAAAGCGCACTTCCGAGCATAACTAACCAACATTTAAAACAGTGATTTCAATTGAACAAGAACAAGGAATACAGCCTGTGACCCGCTAATCCATTGACCCGCACCAAATCAGTCCGCCGCGCACCATCAAGTGCCCTGGCGGACTCGAGTTCAGCGGCTCTATCTGGCTGATCCGCCGGATACGGCGCCAGGCCTGACTCGCCTGTAAAAAAGCCCCGGGATTCGGGGCCGTGGACAGTCGCGCATTAAAGAAAACTTGGCCCGCCAGTAAAACTTATATAAATGCGACACGGGTAACAGCCATGAAATAACCGCTGTACATTTCCGCAACATTTGGCACAGCGGTTGCAAAACAAAATTTGAGTAATCAACTGTAGGAGCTGCCGAAGGCTCGGGCCGCTCCTACATAAAGCACAAGAACAACCAGGGAATGGCTAATGAACACTCGAAGTCGATGGCTCTAAGCCAGTAACTGTAAGCAAGCTCTTTTCAATAGATAGTTCAACTATCGGCTTGCGTACACCCAAAAGAAAGTTTCACCCACCCACTCGAACATCAACCAATTGTTCGGACGGCACCTTATTGCCCTTCATCAACCCGAGGGAGCTTTAATGAACGATGCGGTAAAGCACAGAACCCTGCCGGGGCCGTTACGGGAAGCGCCAATCCCGCCGCCACCGGACAGGCCGGTTTTCGCAGCCAACACGTCGCAACCCGGCGGGTTGAATAAACAGCAGATGCTGTTGCTGGTGGGGGTGTCGGCGCTGATACACGGCGGCGCCTGGTGGTTTCTCCAGCAGACTCGACCCGAGCCCCTCCCGACACCGCCGCAGATCCCGGAAATGACTGTCGAGCTGAGCAGCCCGACACCGCCTGCGCCGCCCACGCCGGAGCCACCACCGCCACCCCCTCCACCTCCGGAGCCTGAACAACCGGTGGAAGACGAAGACGCGGTCAAGCCACCGCCCAAACCGGTGGAGAAGCCGAAGCCGCTCGAAAAGCCCAAACCGGTGAAGAAAGTCGAGCCGCCGAAAGCTCCGCCTGCCCCGGCACAACCGGCCGCTCCCGCTGCGCCGGCGACACCAAGCGCGCCACCGGCCCCTGCCGCCGCGCCCGGCCCGGTCAAGGAATCGGCAGCGATTTCCGGTCTCGCCAGCCTCGGCAACCCGCCGCCGGAGTACCCGTCGCTGGCGCTGCGGCGCAATTGGGAAGGCAGCGTGGTGCTGCGCATTCAGGTGCTGGCCAACGGTCGCGCCGGTTCGGTCACGGTGACCAAGTCCAGCGGCAAGCCGCAACTGGATGACGCCGCCGTCGCGGCAGTGAAGAACTGGAAGTTCATTCCGGCCAAGCGCGGTGATACGCCGATTGACGGCTTCGCCACCCAGACCATCGATTTCAAATTGCCGCAATAACGGCAACCCCAACTCATAACCGACTTAATGCAAGCGAGGTGTAGCCATGAACTCTTCACTGTCTTCGATGATTGTCCCCGGTGTGCTCTGGGGCCTGGTGCTGTTTTCCGTGGTCAGCTGGGCAATCCTGCTGGTCAAGTCGGCGCAGTACCTGCGCCAGAAAGCCCAGAACAAACAGTTCAGCAAAGCCTTCTGGGGCGCGCCGGACCTGCTCACCGCCGCCGAACACGCCAGCCAGTATCCGGGCTCGCTGGCGCGCATCGCCAGCAGCGGTTTCGAAGCGTTGCTGGTGGAAGAATCGCCGCGTACCACGCAACAACTGGCGCACACCATCAACCGTTCCGATCGTCTGGAGCGCAACCTGCGCCAGCAGATCCAGAAAGAACGCCGCTCCCTGGAAAACGGTCAGGCGATCCTCGCCAGTATCGGCAGCACCGCGCCGTTCATTGGTCTGTTCGGCACCGTGTGGGGAATCATGGAAGCCCTGCAAAGCATTGGCGAAACCGGTTCGGCCAGCCTTGAGGCGGTCGCCGGCCCCATCGGCCATGCACTGATCGCCACTGGCGTGGGGATCGCCGTCGCGGTTCCGGCGGTGCTGATTTACAACTTCTTCCTGCGCCGGTTGAAACTCGCCTCGGCGGACATGGATGACTTCGCCCACGACTTCGACGCCCTCGCTTCACGCAGCGCGTTTTCCATCAGCCGTCAGGCCATCGCCAGCAAAACCACAGCCGCCGTGCGGGAGGCCAGCTGATGTCCTTTTCCACGCAAGACAGCGATGAAGTGCTCAGCGAAATGAACGTCACGCCGCTGGTGGACGTGATGCTCGTGCTGCTGGTGGTGTTCATCGTCACCGCGCCGCTGATGACCAATGCGATCAAGGTCAACCTGCCGAAAACCGACGCCGTCGCCCCCGCCGAGAAGAAAGACCCGGTGGTGGTCAGCGTCGATCAGGACGGCAAGTTCTATCTGGCAAAAACCGAACTGGCGCCGGAATCGCTGGAAGCCAGCCTCAAGGAGGTCAAGGCCAAGGACGCCGAAGTGCGCGTGCAGCTGCAGGCCGACGCCAACGTCAATTACGGCCAGGTGGCCAAGGCCATGGCGTCCATCGAGCGCTCGGGCATCAGCAAGATTTCGGTGATGACCACCCACTGAGTGCGATGCCGGGCGCGCGTTGAGAAGCGCGCCCGGCATCGCTGAAGAATCCCGTCGCAATCAGCCGACCGAAAAAACGCAACGCGTGTTCGGAGGGGATCGGCTTGCTTGAAGAAAGTGGTTTTTCGCGGCGCGGCACCCCCGTGACCTGCGCAATCAGGGCTCACAAGGCCATTTCGATAACGTCTAATAAAGTCGGAAACAACCATGCTGATGAACACTCCACGCTTTACGCTCAAACCTTTGGTGGCCACGATCTCTCGTCACCGTTTTGTTCCGTTGTATCTGGTGGCCATGGGGATGGGTGCCGGGACTGTGCAAGCCGCCGAGGATGACAACGCGGCCGTGCCCGCTGCGGCAGCGGTGGTGGCGCCGACCACGCAACTGCAACGGGTGGAAGTGACCGGTTCGGCGATTCGCCGGGTCGATGCGGAAACGGCGGTGCCGATCACCATTCTCAAGGCCGATGAGCTGCGCAAACAGGGCGTGACCACCACTGCCGAACTGGTGCAGCGGATCACCGGCAGCCAGTCGATCAACAACAGCGCCGGTTCGGTCGGCGCCGCCACCGGTGGCGCTTCGTTTGCCGACATGCGCGGCATCGGCGCGAACAAGACCCTGGTGCTGCTCAACGGTCGACGCCTGGCCAACAATGCCTTGTCCGGCACCAACTCGGCCGGCGGCGCGGTGGATCTGAACATGATCCCGTTTGCCGCCATCGAGCGCGTGGAGGTCCTGCGCGACGGCGCGTCGGCCCTCTACGGCACCGACGCCATCGGCGGCGTGATCAACTTCATCACCAAGAAATCCATGACCGACGGCCAGTTGACCCTTGGTGGCGAAACCCCGACCCACAGCGGCGGCGGTGCCACCAAAGACATGAGCGCCAGCTGGGGCTATGGCGATCTGGAACAAGACCGCTTCAACGTGCTCGGCGTGTTCAACTACAACAAGCAGCAGAACCTCGACGCCAACGACCGCTCCTTCGCCCGCGACTATGTGCCCGGCCGTGGTCTGGATCAGACCTCCGGCACCGCGTTCCCCGGCAACTACAGCCAGAACGGCAATGCCACCAACCCGTTGGCCAACAGCAATTGCAACGGCCCCAATCTGGTGGCGCGCGACGGTTTGTGCCGCTTCAGCACCCGCGAATACATCGACCTGATTCCGCAAACCGAAAAGACGTCGTTCTTCGGCAAGACCACCGGCAAGCTGGCGGATGACCACAACGTCAACCTCGAATACTTCTGGTCGCGCAACAACAACGCCACGGCGGTCGGCCCGGCACCGCTCACTGGCCTGAGCCTGGATTCCTCGTCGCCCTACTACCCCGGCAACGGCATCACGCCCGGCCCGACCGGCTTCGCCCTCGACCCGACGCAACCGGTCGATGTCAACTGGCGCGAGACTGCTGCCGGCCCGCGTGAATCGAAAGACCAGAACACCAGTCAGCGCTTTCTGCTGAGCTTCGACGGTCTGGTCGGCGGCTGGGATTACAACGTCGGCGCCTCGTACAACCAGAACAAAATCGTCTCCAGCGTCACCAGTGGATATGTCAGCGATCAGGCGATGATCAACGGCCTGGCCAGCGGTCTGCTCAACCCGTTCGGCCCGCAATCCGCCGCCGGTCAGCAGTACATCGACCAGGCCATGTACCACGGCGCCTACTCCACCGCTGTCGGCCGCGTGGCCGGTTTTGACGGACGCATCAGCCGCGAGATCGGTGACTGGTTCGGTGCCGGCCCTTCCGGTCTGGCACTGGGTGGCGAGTACCGCAAAGAGAAATTCCACCAGGACTTCGAACAGTTTGCCGGTGACATCCAGAGCCTCGGCATCGACCCCAACGGCAGTGTCGAAGGCGACCGCAGCGTCAAAGCTGCCTACGCAGAAATCAACGTACCGGTGCTCGACAGCCTCGAACTGTCCGCCGCCGTGCGCCACGACAAATACAGCGACTTCGGCAGCACCACCAACCCGAAATATTCGTTCCGTTATCAGCCGCTCAAAGAGCTGGTGGTGCGCGGCGCGTACAGTGAAGGCTTCCGTGCGCCGTCACTCTACGAGCTGTATTCGCCGCGCAGCATCACTTACACCCAGGGCTACTACAACGACCCGGTGCTGTGTACCGGTGGCGTGGTGCAACCGGGCGGCAACGGCGGGCGCGATTGCGGCCAGCAGTTCCTCAACCAGATCGGCGGCAACGAAGATCTGGCCCCGGAGAAGGCGCGCAACGTGACGCTGGGCTTCGTCTACCAACCGGTCAGTAACCTGTCGGTGGGTCTGGATTTCTGGTGGATTCACATTTCCAACCAGATCCAGCCGTTCCCCGAATCCACCGTGTTCGATCAGGCCGGCAGCTACCCGGATCGCTTCGTGCGCAACGCCGACGGCACGCTTAACTACATCGTCACCGGCAACGCCAACCTCGGCATCGTCGAGACCAACGGTGTCGATGTATCGCTTGACTACCGCTTCCCGAACACCCCTTACGGCCAGTTCGGTCTGGGGCTGCAAGGCACCTACGTCGACAGTTACGACTTTCAGAGCACCATCAAGGGCCCATTCACCGATAAGGTCGGCGACTTCGAAGGGGATGGGGTGATCGCGCGCTGGAAACACAACCTCACCGGCAGCTGGACCTTCGGCGCGGCTCGCGCGTCGCTGACCAACCGCTTCACCACCGGCTACAACGACTACGACCGCGATACCCATGCGCGCGTCGCGTCGTATTCGGTGTGGGACCTGTCGGCCGGCTACACCTTCAACAAGGTGCTGGACGTGGATGCGGGAATGAAGAACATGTTCGACCGCAACCCGCCTTTCACCAACCAGGCCTACAACTTCCAGAGCGGCTATGACCCGCGCTACACCGACCCGCTGGGCCGCACGCTGTTTGCGCGCATGACGTATCACTTCTAAGGCACAAAACACCGCGACACCGGGTGAATGCAAACCTTTGTGGCGAGGGAGCTTGCTCCCGCTTGAGTGCGCAGCACTCACAAAAATCTGCAGGGTTAATCCGATTTTTTGGGGCTGCTTCGCAGCCCAGCGGGAGCAAGCTCCCTCGCCACAGTTTTCAGCGTTGCCAGTGAGTTTTCGGGCTTAGAGGAAAAACTTCATGAGATTCATGCGCAACATGGCAGGCCTGCTGCTCGGCGGCGTTTTGCTCTGCGCCGCCGTGCCGGCAATGGCCGCCGGTAGCTATGCAATGACGGTATACGGCGAGGCGCCGAAGTATCCGGCGGGTTTCGAGCATTTCGATTTCGTCGATCCGCACGCGCCCAAGGGTGGTTCGCTCAGTCGCGCGTCGATGGAAATCGGCCAGTACAACTACATCACTCCGTATGCCGATCAAGGCATTTCCGTGGTGCAGGTCAACGACTGGGTGTATGCGCCTCTGGCGTTCCGTTCGCTCGACGAGCCCTACACCGTTTACGGTCTGGTCGCGCAACAGATGGAACGCGATCCCGAAGGCCTTTGGGTACGCTTCACCCTCAACCCCAAGGCCTGCTTCGCCGACGGCACGCCGATCACCGCCGAGGACGTGCGCTACACCTTCAACCTGCTGATGACCAAGGGCAGCCTGAGCTATCGCCAGCAATACGCCGATGTGCAGGAGGTGCTGATCGAGAATCCGCAGCAGATTCGTTTCACCTTCAAGAACAACCTCAACCGCACCCTCGCGCTGGACCTGGCGACCCTGCGCGTGGTACCCGAGCACTGGTGGCAGACTCGCGATTTCGCCAACGGCGGCGGCTTCGAGCCACCGCTGGGCAGCGGCCCGTATCGGGTGAGCAAGGTCGACGCGGGGCGCAGCATCAGTTTCCAGCGCGACCCGGACTGGTGGGGCAAAGACCTGCCGGTCAGTCGCGGGATGTACAACTTCGACACGCTCACGGTGAATTTCTACGGCGACACCGACGTCGCCCGCCAGCTGTTGCAAGCCGGGGCGTTCGACTACAACCGCGAGTTTTCCTCGTCCGGCTACGTGGTGGGCTACGACAGTCCGGCGCTGCGTGACGGGCGCTTGCAACAGGCGATCCTCGCCCCGGAAAAACCGACGGCGGCCCAAGGCTTCGTGTTCAACCTGCAAAACCCGATTTTTCAGGATCGCCGCGTGCGTCAGGCGATCAGCCTGCTGTGGGATTTCGAATGGACCAACAAGCAGATGATGCGCGGCTTCTACTTGCGCCAGAACAGCTACTGGCCGAAGAGTGAAATGGCCGCGACCGCCCTGCCTGACGCCGAGGAACTGAAGATCCTCGAACCGTTGCGCGGGCAGATTCCCGACGAGGTGTTCACCACGGTGTTTCAGGCGCCGAAAACCGACGGCAGCGGCTACATCCGCGACAAGCAGTTGCAAGCCCTGAAGCTGCTCGCCGAGGCCGGCTGGACGCCGCACAACAATCGGCTGCTCAACGCCGCCGGTGAACCGCTGGAATTCACCTTCCTCGACGGTCAGGGCGGTTTTGATCGCATGCTGTTGCCGTTCAAACGCACCCTCGCGCAGATCGGCATCACCCTCAATCTGCGCCGCATCGACTCGGCGCAATACGTCAATCGGCTCAATGCCCGCGACTACGACATGATCGTCACCAGTTTTCCACGCAGTGGCGATCCGATCGTCTCCCCCGGCCGCGAGCTGTACAGCCTGTACGCCTCGCAAAGTGCCACGCAAGTCGGCAGTTCGAACTCGATGGTGTTGGCCAACCCGGCGGTCGATCAACTGATTGACGGGCTGGTCAAGGCCGACACCCGCGACGCCATGGTGCATTACGCTCGCGCCCTCGACCGGGTGCTGCAATGGGGTTACTACATGATTCCCAACTACTACTCCAAAGGCACGCCGACGGTGTATCAGAACCGCTTCGGCATGCCGCCGGTGCAACCGGCGTACGACGAAGGCCTCAACACCTGGTGGGAGGTCTCGGCCAAGCCGTTGACCACGCAACAGATGCACACCCAGCTCGCGGGGGGCCAGTGACATGCTGCGCTATCTGAGTCGACGCTTGCTGCTGATCATCCCCACGCTGCTGTGCATTCTGGTGGTCAATTTCCTGATTGTGCAGGCCGCGCCGGGCGGCCCGGTGGAGCAAGCCATTGCGCGCCTGCAAGGTTTCGGCGGACACAGCATGGGCGGCGGCGGTGAAGTCGCCGCGGTTGGCGGTGCCGGGCGCAGCAGCCGCGGCCTCGATCCGGCGCTGATCGAGGAAATCAAACACCACTACGGCTTCGACAAACCGATGCACGAACGCCTGTGGCTGATGCTGAAAAACTACGCACAGCTGGATCTGGGCAGCAGTTTTTTTCGCGGCGCCAAGGTCACCGATCTGATCGTGCAGAAGCTGCCGGTGTCGTTGTCGCTCGGCCTGTGGGCAACGCTGATCACCTACCTGATTTCAATTCCGCTGGGCATCCGCAAAGCGATCAGGAACGGCAGCGCATTCGATGTCTGGAGCAGCACGGCGATCATCATCGGCTACGCGATGCCGGCGTTTCTGTTTGCGATTCTGCTGATCGTGGTGTTCGCCGGCGGCAGCTATGTCAACTGGTTTCCGGTGCAGGGCCTGGTGTCGGATAACTTCGACAGCCTCGGCACATTGGGCAAGATCGGCGACTACCTCTGGCACCTGGTGCTGCCGGTCACGGCGCTGGTGATCGGTGGGTTCGCCACCCTGACCATCCTCACCAAAAACAGCTTTCTCAACGAGATCAGCCGCCAGTACGTGATCACAGCGCGGGCCAAGGGTCTGACCGAGCGCCGCGTGCTTTACGGCCACGTATTTCGCAACGCCATGCTGTTGGTGGTGGCCGGAGTGCCCTCGGCGCTGATCGAGGTGTTTTTCGCCGGTTCCTTGCTGATCGAAACCATCTTCAACCTCGACGGCCTCGGACGCATGAGTTACGAGGCGGCGGTGTCGCGCGACTACCCGGTGGTGTTCGGCGCGTTGTTCCTGTTCACCCTGTTCGGCCTGTTGATCAAGCTGATCGGCGACCTCAGCTACACCCTGCTCGACCCGCGCATCGACTTCTCGGCGAGGACTGCCTGATGTTCACACTCTCTCCTCTGGGTCAGCGCCGGGTCGCGCAGTTCAAGGCCAATCGCCGTGGGCGCTGGTCGTTGTGGCTGTTCCTCGGGCTGTGCCTGATCTGCCTCGGTGGCGAACTGATCGCCAACGACAAGCCGCTGCTGATCCGCTACCACGACGCTTGGTACTTCCCGATCCTCAGCGATTACCTGGAAACCGATTTCGGCGGCGAGCTGCCGTTCCAGCCGGATTACGCCAGCGCTTACGTGCACTCGCTGATCGAGGATCAGGGCGGCTGGATGCTGTTTCCGCCGATCCCGTTCAGCTACGACACGGTCAATTACGACCTGACTGAACCGGCACCCAGCCCACCCTCTTCGAGCAATTGGCTGGGCACCGACGATCAGGCCCGGGACGTGTTGGCGCGGGTGATTTTCGGCACACGAATTTCGATTCTGTTTGCGCTGATCCTCACCGGCATCAGTGCGTTGGTCGGCATCGTTGCCGGGGCGTTGCAGGGTTATTACGGCGGCTGGGTCGATTTGCTTGGGCAACGGGTGCTGGAGATCTGGTCGGGACTGCCGGTGCTGTATCTGCTGATCATCTTGTCCGGGTTTGTCTCGCCGAGTTTCTGGTGGCTGCTGGGGATCATGGCGCTGTTTTCCTGGCTGGCGCTGGTGGATGTGGTGCGCGCCGAGTTCCTGCGTGGACGCAATCTGGAATACGTCAAAGCCGCGCGGGCGCTGGGCCTGACCGACAGTGAGCTGATGTGCCGGCACATCCTGCCCAACGCGATGACCTCCACCCTGACCTACTTGCCGTTCATTCTGACCGGCGCCATCGCCACCCTCACCGCTCTGGACTTCCTCGGTTTCGGCATGCCGGCCGGGACCGCCTCGCTGGGCGAACTGATCGGCCAGGCCAAGCGCAATCTGCAGGCGCCGTGGCTGGGGCTGACGGCGTTTTTTGCCTTGGCGCTGATTTTGTCCTTATTGGTATTCATCGGTGAGGCTTGCCGAGATGCGTTTGATCCACGATCTTGATCCAAGGAGCTGACATGCAAAACAATTTGATCGAGATCCGCGACCTGCGTGTTGCCTTTGGCGAACAGACGGTGGTGCACGGTTTGAACCTCGATATCCGCCGCGGCGAATGCCTGGCGCTGGTCGGTGAGTCCGGCTCAGGCAAGTCGGTCACGGCACATTCGATTTTGCGCCTGTTGCCGGGGAAAACCGTCAGCAGCAGCGGTTCGATTGCTTACAACGGGGTGAACTTGCTGGACGCCAGCGAGCAGCAGATGCGCGGTTTGCGCGGTAACCGGATTGCGATGATTTTCCAGGAGCCGATGACCTCGCTCAATCCACTGCACACCGTGGAACGACAGGTCAGCGAAGTGCTGGAGATTCACAAGGGCCTCAAGGGCCGCGCCGCCCGTGAGCGCACTTTGGAATTGCTCGAACTGGTGGGCATTCGCCAACCTCTACAGCGCTTGAAAGCCTACCCGCATCAGCTCTCCGGCGGTCAGCGGCAACGGGTGATGATTGCGATGGCGCTGGCCAATGAGCCGGAACTGCTGATCGCCGATGAGCCGACCACGGCGCTGGACGTCACCGTGCAGCAGAAGATTCTCGAGCTGCTGATCGAGCTGCAACAGCGGCTCGGCATGTCGATGCTGCTGATCAGTCATGATCTCAATCTGGTGCGGCGCATCGCGCAACGGGTGTGCGTGATGCGCCACGGCGAAATCGTCGAACAGGCCGACTGCGAGACGCTGTTTCGCGCGCCGCAGCACCCTTACAGCCGCTTGCTGATCGAGGCTGAGCCGAGCGGTGCACCGGTGCCGAGTCCGTACCAGCACAACCTGCTGGAAGTCGATGATCTGAAGGTCTGGTTTCCCCTGCCCAAGGCTCTGTTCAGTCGTTCGCAGGCGTACATCAAAGCGGTGGACGGGGTCAGTTTCCGCTTGCAACGCGGCAAGACCCTGGGGATTGTCGGCGAGTCCGGTTCGGGCAAATCGACGCTGGGCCAGGCGATCCTGCGGCTGGTGGAATCCGAGGGCGATATCCGCTTCGGCAACAAGCAGTTGAGCCTGCTCAATCAACGCTTGATGCGACCATTACGGCGGCAGATTCAGGTGGTGTTCCAGGACCCGTTCGGCAGCCTGAGCCCGCGAATGTCGGTGCAGCAGATCATTGCCGAAGGGTTGCTGACCCACGGCATCGGCACCGAGCCCGAGCGCGAAGCAGCGGTGATTCGCGTGCTGGAGGAAGTCGGCCTCGACCCCAAGAGTCGCCATCGCTATCCCCACGAATTCTCCGGCGGCCAACGCCAGCGCATCTCCATCGCCCGCGCACTGGTGCTGGAGCCGGCGCTGATCCTGCTCGACGAGCCGACCTCGGCGCTGGATCGCACGGTGCAGAAACAAGTGGTGGACTTGTTGCGGCAATTGCAGATCAAGCATGGACTGACGTATCTGTTTATCAGCCATGACCTGGCGGTGGTGCATGCGCTGGCCCATGACTTGATGGTGATCAAGGATGGCAAGGTGGTGGAACAGGGCTCGTCGCGGGAGATTTTTGCCGCACCGCAGCATCCCTATACCCAGGAACTGCTGAAAGCCTCCGGCCTCAAGCCCGCTGAAGCCCCCTGTGGGAGCGAGCTTGCTCGCGAAAGCGGTGGTTCAGATATAAATGAGTCGACTGACACTACGCATTCGCGAGCAAGCTCGCTCCCACAGTTTTGATTTGCAGAGATTGAACAATATTTGTCGGGCACTGCATCCAAATGCCTCCGCCACGGGTAGTCCCTGTAACAGCCCTCTTCGGCTGTCAGCCGTCTACCCCTTTCGGAGATAACACTGATGAACATCACTCAACTGATTGGCCTCACCGGTTTGCTCGCCCTGTCCTCGACAACCTTCGCCCAAAGCAGTTACCCCGACGCAATCAAAGTCCCGGACGGTCACAAGATCGCCCTGGAAACCACTGGCGTCGGCGAGATCACTTACGAATGCCGCGACAAGCCCAACGCGGCCGGGCAGACCGAATGGACTTTCGTCGGCCCTAAAGCGGTGCTCAATGATCGCAGCGGCAAGCAGGTCGGCACCTACTTCGGCCCGCCCGCCACCTGGCAGGCCAAGGACGGTTCGAAAGTCACCGGCACGCAACTGGCAGTCGCCCCGTCGAGCCCGGGCAACCTGCCCTATCAACTGGTCAAGGCCAACCCCGCTGAAGGCAAAGGCGCGATGAGTGGCGTGAGCTACATCCAGCGTGTCGCGCTCAAGGGCGGCGTAGCGCCAGGCAGCGAATGCACGGCAGCGAACAAGGGCAAGCAGGAAGTGGTGAAGTATCAGGCCGACTACATTTTCTGGGCGGCGAACTGATTTCCCGATCCCGCACAAATCTTCCTTGTGGGAGGGGGCTTGCTCCCGAAGGCGGTGTGTCAGCCACCCTCTCGTTCACTGACACAGCGCCTTCGGGAGCAAGCCCCCTCCCACACAGGCGTCCACAGGGACACCCGGGTTGTCTGGATGTTTGCGGAATGTGAGCTAGATTGCACCCCATGTCTTTGCCTGAACCGGTGTTTGATTACGAAGCCCGTCTCGCTGCCTGTGCCCGCGGCGAGCAGTCGGCCCTGCGCGATTTGTACGTGCAGGAAGGCCCGCGCCTGCTCGGCGTTGCCAAACGACTGGTACGTGACGCGGCGCTGGCCGAAGACATCGTGCATGAGGCGTTTATCAAGATCTGGAACGGTGCGGCGCAATTTGATCCGGCGCGCGGTTCAGCGCGCGGCTGGATGTTCAGCGTGACCCGGCATCTGGCGTTGAACCAGCTGCGTGATCAAAGCCGGGAGACGCCGTTCAACGAAGAGCACGATGCCGTGCCTGACGAGGACGCCTTCGATGTGCAGGGCCATTCGGCGCGGATCCATCGTTGTCTGGAACAACTCGACCCGCAGCGGCGAAGCTGCATTCTCCACGCCTATGTCGACGGCTACAGTCATGCACAGATTTCCGCGCGCCTGGACACGCCGCTGGGCACGGTCAAAGCCTGGATCAAACGCAGCCTCAACGCTTTGCGGGAGTGCATGGGATGACCACTGAATCGGCGCAGGAACGTGATGAACTGGCCAGTGAATACGTGCTCGGCACCCTGTCGGCGCCGGAGCGTGAAGCGCTGCAACAGCGCTTGCCCCACGACCCCGAATTGCAAGCGGCGGTGGCTGCCTGGGAGCGACGCTTGCTCGACCTGACCGAATTTGCCGGGACGCAGCAGCCTTCGCCGCACTTGTGGCCGCGCATCGAGCGCAGTGTCGAGCGGTTCGCGCAAAAAGCGCCGGCTGCGCCGTCAACCTCGTGGTGGAATCTGCTGCCGCTGTGGCGCGGGCTGAGTGCGGCCGGCTTGGTCGCCACATTGGTTTTGGGCTCGATCCTGCTGACGCAGACCACGCCGAAGCCGAATTATCTGGTGGTGCTGGTCGCGCCGCAGGACAAGGCGCCAGGCTGGGTGATTCAGGCCAGTAATCCACGGGAAATTCAGTTGATCCCGCTGGGCGTGGTCGAAGTGCCGGCGGACAAGGCGCTGGAGTTCTGGACCAAGGCTGACGGCTGGCAAGGGCCGGTGTCGCTGGGGCTGGTCAAACCGGGCGAGGCGCTGTCGGTGCCTCTGGACAAGCTGCCGCCGCTGCAACCGAATCAGCTGTTCGAGCTGACGCTGGAAGGCGCCAATGGCTCGCCGATCGGTAAACCGACCGGGCCGATTCAGGCGATTGGTCGCGCGGTCAAAGTGCTGTGACGGCGTCTCACCCGCCCCTCGCCATGCAGCGTTTGTAGCGCTCATCCACCCGTTTGGCGAACCATGCCGTGGTCAATTTGCGGGTGATTTTCGGGCTCTGCAGCACGATCCCCGGCAACACCGCGCGCGGCAAAGTCTTGCCTTCGGCCTTCTCGGCCAGTTCGAACACTCGTTGATAAAGCTTGGTGTCTTCAAACTCCAGAGTCTTGCCCTTCTCCAGTTGATCGCGAATGGTCGGGTTGCGCATGCCCAGCGACTTGCCGAGGGTGCGCACCGCCAGCTCGGTGCTACCGGGCATGATCGAGTCGTAGCGGATCACATCGCCATCCAGCGCCAGCGGGATGCCCGAGGCTCGGCTGACGGCGTTCTGGAACGCGGCATTGCGGCTGGCGTACCAACCAGCGTTGAAGTCGGCAAAGCGATACAGCGGCTCGTGATAACTCACCGGATAGCCGAGCAAATGGGCGATGCCGAAGTACATGCCGCCACGGCGGGTGAACACTTCGTGGCGAATCGTGCCGCTTACCGGGTACGGATAATCCTTGGCGTGTTGCTCGGCGAATTCGACGCTGACCTGCATCGGCCCGGCGGTGTGTACCGGGTTGAAGCCGCCGAACAAGGTGCGGCCCATCGGCACCATGCCGATGAAGTCGTCGAAGATTGCGCTCAGCTCTTTCTCGCTGCGTGCCGCGTTGAGGCGTTCGCTATAGGTTTTGCCGGTGGGCGAACGCACGGCCAGTGCGGCGCTGACCAGCATTCCGGGGATGTGTGCCTTGCCGGCACGGCGGTCGATTTCGTCGCGGGCGATCTTGCCCAGGCCCGGCACCGTCGGGTCGACCTGAAAAGTCGACTCCTGCTCGGCCACGGCCAGCACCGAACAGAGGTTTTGTGTGGTCGGGCTGATGTGCTGGGCGGCGAACGCGGCGTAGATGTCGGTGGCCCAGCCCTGGCGGTCGGGCACTTTCGCCGGCATCAGCCGCACGATTTCGGCCTTCACTTCGGCGGGCGCACGCGGCACCGGCGCCTGGCTGCGCTGGCCGGCGCAACCGGCGAGCACCAGCAGCGCGGCGAGGGAGATCAGTAATCGAGGGGTGTGCATGGCGCTCCTTGGCGTGCATTGAGGCGGGTTCACCATACGATCAAAAGTGTGACGCAGGCTAGGACTGTGACCTTTGTGGTGAGGGGATTTATCCCCTCACCACAGGTTTCCATTCAGGTCTGGAATTGCAGCAAGATAAACCGTTTGCAAAACGTTACTGCGAACTCCTATCATTTGCGCCTGGAGTCGCATTTGCGCAAGGAGTTCCCCGCGCCGTTCTAATTTTCTCATCGGCGGCGCGCCGCCAGGTACGAAACATGTCCACTCCAGCTCGACCCGGTGTTCCTTTTCGCCCAACGCTTCTCGCTTTGCTGTGCTCCCTGACGGTCACTGCCTACGCGGCCGATGAAAACAGCAAGGCGTTGGTGCTCGACAACGTCAACATCAATGCCCAGGCGCCGACGCCCAGCGCCCTGCCCCCGGTTTATTCCGGTGGTCAGGTCGCCCGTGGCGGTCAGCTCGGCGTGTTGGGCAATCAGGACATGATGGATGTGCCGTTCAGTGCCACGTCCTACACCGAACAGCTGATTCAGGACCAGCAGGCCGAAGACGTCGCCGACGTGCTGCTCAACGATTCTTCGGTACGTCAGGCCTCGGGTTTCTCCAACCAGGCGCAGGTGTTCATGATCCGCGGCCTGCCGCTGAACGGTGATGACATTTCCTATAACGGCCTGTACGGCGTGCTGCCGAGGCAGATCATTTCCACCGACGCCCTGGAGCGCGTGGAAGTGTTCAAAGGCCCGAACGCCTTCATCAACGGCGTAACCCCGACCGGTTCCGGCATCGGCGGCGGCGTCAATCTGCAACCCAAGCGTGCCGGCGACGAGCCGCTGCGCCGCTACACCACCGACATCAACAGCGAAGGCCGCATCGGTCAGCACTTCGACATCGGCCAGCGTTTCGGCGAAGACAATCGCTTCGGCGCGCGGATCAACCTGTCCCAGCGTGAAGGTGACACCGGCATCGACCACGAAAACCAGCGCTCGAAACTGTTCAGTCTCGGCCTTGATTATCGCGGTGACGCGCTGCGTATTTCCGGCGACTTCGCCTATCAGAAGGAACGCGTCAACGGTGGCCGCAACTCGGTCAACCTCGGCACCGCCACGCACATTCCGGACGCGCCGTCGGCCGACACCAATTACGCGCCGAAGTGGGGTTACACCGACATCGAAGACACCTTCGGCATGCTCCGCGCCGAATACGACTTGAACGACAACTGGACCGCGTACGTCGCCGGCGGCGCCAAGCACACCCGCGAAGTCGGGCGCTACAATTCGACCACGCTGGTGGGCAACAACGGCGCCTCGTTCACCACCGGCTCGTTCATTCCTCACGATGAAGACAACACCAGCCTGATGGCCGGCCTGAACGGCAAGTTCAACACCGGTGCTGTCAGCCACAAGCTCAACTTCGGCCTCAGCGGTCTGTGGGCGGAACAGCGCAGCGCCTATGATTTCGACCTGACCAAGTACGCCAACAACATCTACCACCCGGTGGAAACCCCGTCGCCGGTCGGCAACTTTTCCGGCGGCGACGTCAGCGATCCGGGCATTGTCGGCAAGACCTTCAACCGCAGCCTCGCGCTCTCCGACACCCTCGGTTTCTTCGATGATCGCCTGTTGATCACCGCCGGCCTGCGTCGCCAGCAACTGGTGGTGCAGGGCTACAACTACGCCAGTTACGGCAGCGGCAGCCGCAAGTCGAGCTACGACGAATCGATCACCACGCCGGTCTACGGCATCGTGTTCAAGCCGTGGGAGCACGTGTCGTTCTACGCCAACCACATCGAAGGCCTGGCGCAAGGCCCGACCTCGCCGGCCAGCACCGGTGGCTTCCAGGTAACCAACGGCAACGAAGTCTACGCGCCGGCACGCTCCAAGCAGACCGAGGCCGGAGTCAAAGTCGACATGGGCACTTACGGTGCGAGCCTGGGCGTGTATCGCATCGAGCAGCCAAGCGATGGTTACTGTGAAATCAACAGTGCCACCACTTGCACCTACGTGCGTGAAGGCGAGCAGATCAACAAAGGCGTGGAAATGAACGTCTTCGGCGAGCCGATCAGCGGCCTGCGCCTGCTCAGCGGCGTGACCGTGATGCACACCGAACTGAAGAACACCCAGAACGGCGCCAACGACGGTAACCGTGCCATTGGCGTGCCGAGCTTCCAGTTCAACGCCGGCGCCGACTGGGATGTGCCGGGCCTGCAAGGCGTGGCGCTGAATGCGCGGATGCTGCGCACCGGCGGCCAATATGCCGACGCGGCCAACAATCTCAGTCTGCCGACCTGGAACCGCTTCGACGCGGGTGCGCGTTACGCGTTCAAGGTCTCGCAGAAAGATGTGACCCTGCGTCTGGGCGTCGAAAACCTGGCCAACAAGAAATACTGGGAATCGGCTCAGGGCGGCTATCTGACTCAGGGTGAGCCGCGCGTGGCGAAGTTGTCGGGCACCATCGACTTCTAACCCGTCATCCCTTCGTAACAAGGGCCCCGCAGCTTTGCCGTTGCGGGGCCTTTTTTTGCGCCGGGTCATAAGCCCCCTTCGCGAGCAGGCGAGCTCCCACCTTGGAATGCGTTCGACTGTGGTAGCGGGCTTACTCGCGAAGAGGCCGGCACTGGCTACCCTTTCCATCTGATCCATACTTGCTGCACAGCCAACGGAGGACAGGCCCATGAACCGCAGTGACGTTCTGATCATCGGCGCCGGCCCCACCGGTCTGGTGCTGGCCCTGTGGCTGAGCAAACTCGGTGTGCGCGTGCGCATCATCGACAAGGCCTCCGCCCCCGGCAGCACCTCACGTGCGCTGGCGGTGCAGGCGCGCACGCTGGAGTTGTACCGGCAACTGGACTTGGCCGACACCGTGGTGCGCAACGGCCATCGGGTGGCGGCGGCGAATTTCTGGGTCAACGGCAAACCGGTCGCGCAATTGCCGCTGAACCGCATCGGCGAAGGCCTGACGCCGTACGCATTCGTCGAAATCTTCCCGCAGGATCAACACGAACGGCTGCTGATCGAGCGTCTCGAAGACTACGGCGTCACCGTCGAACGCGACACCACCCTGGAAAGTTTCGAAGAGACCGGCGACGGCCTCACCGCGCATTTGCGCCTGCCCGATGGCGAACAGGAAATCTGCCAGGCCTGCTATCTGGCGGGATGTGATGGCGCCCGCTCAGTGGTGCGCAAAACCCTCGACACCGGTTTCCCCGGCGGCACCTATCAGCAGATTTTCTACGTCGCCGACGTCAAGGCCAGCGGCCCGGCGATGAACGGTGAGCTGCACCTGGATCTGGATGAAGCGGACTTCCTCGCAGTGTTTCCACTGGCCGGCGAAGGCCGTGCCCGCCTGATCGGCACGGTGCGTGACGAGCGCGCGGATCGCGCCGAAAGCCTGGAATTCTCCGATGTCAGCAGCCGCGCCATCGAACACCTGAAAGTGCACATCGAAGACGTGAACTGGTTCTCGACCTACCGCGTGCACCACCGCGTGGCCGAGCACTTTCGCAGCGGTCGGGCGTTTCTGCTCGGCGACGCCGCGCACGTGCACAGCCCGGCGGGCGGTCAGGGCATGAACACCGGCATCGGCGATGCGATCAACCTGGCATGGAAACTCGCCGCCGTGCTCAACGGCAGCGCCACGGCGAAGCTGCTCGACACGTACGAAACCGAACGCATCGCCTTCGCCCGGCGACTCGTATCGACCACCGACAAAGTGTTCAGTTTCGTCACCGCCGAGGGGCGCATCGCCGATCTGCTGCGCACGCGCCTGGCACCGTTTCTGATCCCGAAAATGGCCTCATTCGAGGTCAGCCGCGAGTTCCTCTTCCGCACCGTCTCGCAAGTCACCCTCAACTACCGCGGCATGCCGCTGAGTCAGGGTACGGCCGGCCACGTCCACGGCGGTGACCGCTTGCCGTGGGCGCATGATGGTGAGGGGGATAATTACGAACCGCTGCGGCAGCCGTGCTGGCAGGTGCATGTGTACGGCGACACCAGCGACGAGATGATCGCCTGGTGCAATGAACACAACCTGCCGCTGCACGTGTTCGACTGGCGGCCGGCGTTTGATACGGCGGGGTTGGCGCGTAACGGGTTTTATCTGCTGCGCCCGGATACCTATGTGGCGATTGCCGATAACAGTGCGGATCCGAAGGTGATCGAGCGGTATTTCAGGGATCACGGCATCCGCCCCTACGTCCACTGCCCCTGACACAGCACAACCCCCCTGTGGGAGCGGGCTTGCTCGCGAAGGCGTCGTGTCAGTCAACCCATTCGTTGCTGATACACCGCCTTCGTGAGCAAGCCCGCTCCCACAGGGGGTTATGCGGTGGGGTTCAGATCCCGGCCAATGCCAGATCCATCGCAAAGTAAGTAAAGATCAGATCCGCACCCGCGCGCTTGATCGCGCCCAGGCTTTCACGCACCACACGGTCCTCGTCGATCGCGCCGGCCTGCGCACCGAACTTGATCATCGCGTACTCGCCGCTGACCTGATACGCCGACAGCGGCAGGTTCGAGGCTTCACGAATGTCGCGGATGATGTCGAGGTACGCGCCGGCCGGTTTGACCATCAGCGCGTCGGCGCCTTCCTGCTCGTCGAGCAGCGATTCACGCAGGGCTTCGCGGCGGTTCATCGGGTTCATCTGATAGCTTTTGCGGTCGCCCTTCAGCGCACTGCCACCGGCCTCGCGGAACGGGCCGTACAGTGCCGAGGCAAATTTGGTCGAATAAGCCATGATCGGAATCTGGGTGAAACCCGCGTCATCCAGCGCGCGGCGAATCGCCCGCACCTGACCGTCCATCGCCGCCGACGGGGCAATCACGTCAGCGCCGGCACGCGCCGCGGCCACCGCCTGTTTACCAAGGTTGATCAGGGTCTGGTCGTTGTCGACTTCGTGGTTGTGCATCACACCGCAGTGGCCGTGATCGGTGTATTCACAGAAGCAGGTGTCGGACATCACGATCATTTCCGGCACGGCGTCTTTGGCAATCCGCGACATGCGCGAAACCAGGCCGTTTTCGCGCCAGGTGTCGCTGCCGTTGGCGTCCAGATGATGGGATACGCCAAAGGTCATCACCGACTTGATGCCGGCACGGGCATAGCGCTCGATTTCGCTGGCCAGCTTGCGCTCGGGAATGCGCATCACCCCCGGCATGCTCTTGATCGGCACGAAGTCATCGATCTCTTCTTCGACGAAAATCGGCAGCACCAGATCATTCAGGCTGAACTCGGTTTCCTGGAACAGACTGCGCAGGCTCGCATTGCGGCGCAGACGGCGGGGACGTGCTTCGGGGAACTGGCTGGACATGGATCTTCCTGAAAACGGCAGATGAGACGAAAGTCGTAGGGGGCGAAGCTTATGCCTTCGGTGGGCGCAGGTACAAACCTGGATCAATCAAGAGTGCATTACCGGGGGTGCAATAATCCGTCAGACAACACACGTTGCCCTGTAGGAGTGAGCCCGCTCGCGATGACGGTGTATCAGTCGACGTCCATGTTGGCTGACACGGCGCCATCGCGAGCAGGCTCACTCCTACAGGGGGTCGTGCGCAAATCAGGAAGGAATGGTCAGCCCCCGAACAACCGCCGGCCGCGCCAGAAAGCGCTCCAGCACCCGGGTCACGTTCGGGAAGTTATTGATCCCGACCAGATCCCCTGCCTCATAGAACCCGATCAGGTTACGCACCCACGGGAACGTGGCAATGTCGGCGATGGTGTAGCGCTCGCCCATGATCCACTCGCGACCTTCCAGGCGTTTGTCGAGCACGTTGAGCAGGCGCTTGCTCTCCTCGACATAGCGGTCACGCGGACGCTTGTCCTCGTAGTCCTTGCCGGCGAATTTGTTGAAGAAACCGAGCTGGCCGAACATCGGGCCGATACCGCCCATCTGGAACATCAGCCACTGAATCGTCTCGTAACGCAGCGCGCCTTCCTGCGCCAGCAACTGGCCGCTCTTGTCGGCGAGGTAGATCAGGATCGCGCCGGACTCGAACAGCGGCAGCGGCTGGTCTTGCGGGCCGTGGGGATCGAGGATCGCCGGGATCTTGTTGTTGGGGTTCAGCGACAGGAACTCGGGAGACAGCTGATCCTGCGTGTCGAAGCCCACGCGGTGCGGCTCGTAGGGCAGGCCGATCTCTTCGAGCATGATCGAGACCTTGACGCCGTTGGGGGTCGGCAGGGAATAGAGCTGAATCCAGTCAGGGTACTGCGCGGGCCATTTGTGGGTGATGGGGAACGCGGACAGATCGGTCATGGGAAGCATCCAGTCACATGGGAAGCAATGATCATAATGTAGGAGCTGCCGCAGGCTGCGATCTTTTGATCTGGCTTTAAAAACCAAGATCAAAAGATCGCAGCCTGCGGCAGCTCCTACACGAACCGTAACATCCTGCGGGTAAGGTGCCTGAACCAAACCGGCCTCAGAGGACTCTGAGCTATGCCTTTCGCACAGGAAGCGCAACACACGACATGGACAACATCCGGTGCTGGGAGCCCGCGGTGTAAGGGTTGGTCAACCCCAACCGAATCTGCTGAAGAATCCTTTATTCGATGACGAACCTCATGAGTTTCGCCAAACGCTTCAAACATCGCGCCTACGTGGCCCTGCCCTCCCTGCTGGCGGTCAGTGCGCTGACCTTGTCGCTCGAATCGAGCCAGATTCGCGCGCAACCGGTGGACGGCACCCAGACCCTGATTTTCCTGCGCCACGCGGAAAAGCCCGCCGGCGGTCTCGGCCAGCTCAACTGCCAGGGCCTGAACCGGGCGATCGAACTGTCGACCCTGCTGCCGGAAAAATTCGGCAAGGCCGATTACGTGTTTGCCGCCAACCCGACACGCAATGTCGAGGAAGGCGAACAAGACAACTCCTACAGCTACATCCGCCCGTTGATGACCATCAGTCCCGCGGCGATCAAGCTCGGCCTGCCGGTGAACATCGAGTTCTCCGCCAACGACACCAGTGACCTGGCGCGCGAGTTGACCGAAGACAAATATCACAACGCAACGATCTACACCGCGTGGTCGCACGGCTATCTGCCGGAGCTGATCAACAAGGTTGCCGGCAAGGCCGTCGGCGAAAAGCAGACCATCACCGATGACTGGGCGGCTGGCGATTTCGATTCGCTGTATGTGCTGACCCTGACCTGGCACAACGGCAAGGCCAGCCTGCAGAGCCACAGCTACAAGCAGGGGCTGGATAACGGCAAGGTGACTTGTCCGACTTGATTCTTGCGGTGCCTGTGCCGGCCCTTTCGCGAGCAAGCCCGCTCCCACACTGGATCTTCACTGGGCAGAAATTTTGTGCCTGACGCAGATCCCCTGTGGGAGCGGGCTTGCTCGCGAAGAGGCCCGCAAGAACACCCTCAAACCCGCTGATTCACCCGCTCGCGCAAATACTCCAACACCGCCCCGCGCTCCCCGGCAAACTCGATCCGCCCGCCCTTCTTCTCACGCTGGAACGCATACATCGGGTCGTAATACTCGCGCAGCAACACGCTGATCCAGTCACGGAACGCCTCGACCGATCCGCTGCGCGCCTGCTCCGCCAAGGCCTCTTCCATCTGCAGGAACATCCGCTGATGGCGTTCGCCGCCCAGCCGGCGCTGGATATTGTTCAAACTCGCAATCAGCCGCTCGGCATACAGCGCAAAGCCCTGCTCGCCATGCACCGCGACAAACTCGGCGTGCAGGTTGATCACATAATCCTGCAGAATCCGCTCGACCCGCTGCTCCAGGCTGTCTTCGAGCCAGACCATCGGCGCCACTTGCATGCCTCGGTACAGCGGCAATGGCAAGGCACAACTGCCGACTACCCGGCTCTCGTCTTCCAGCACAAACTGCTGGATCCCGCCGGCGCGTTTTTTCAGCACATCAACGGCCAGACGGTTTTCAAAATCGATGTTGGTCGGTTGGCCGGTGGCGCGCTTGCCGAAACTCGAGCCCCGATGATTGGCGTGGCCTTCCAGATCCAGACCATTACTCAACTGCACCAACAGTTCGGTCTTGCCGGTGCCGGTCATGCCGCCCAGCAGCACCATATCGCACTCGGCCACGGCCTGATCGATCGTCTCCAGCAGGAACGTACGCATCGCCTTATAGCCACCGCCGACACGCGGGTAATCGATCCCGCCCTCTTCCTTGATCCATTGCTGGACGATCTGCGAACGCAGGCCGCCGCGAAAGCAATACAGGTAGCCGTCGGGGTGTGCCCGGGCAAACTCGACCCAGCCTTGAATGCGCTGCTCCCGCACTTCGGCAGACACCAGCCGCTCACCCAGGGCGATGGCGGCTTGTTGCCCATGCTGCTTGTAGCAGGTGCCCACCTGTTCGCGCTCGCGGTCGTTCATCAGCGGCAGGTTGACCACGCCGGGAAACGCGCCGTGGGCAAACTCGACCGGCGCACGGGCATCCATCATCGGCCGGTCGTTGAGGAAAATATCGCGGTAATCGGTGCAGTCGAGTGTCATCAATTCACCTCGACTGCGTGGGTCTGTCGCTCGACCAGCTCGCCGATCGGCGCCAGGTCCAGGCCCAGTTCGGCAGCCACGGCGAGGAATTCGGCGTTGCCTTCGGGAGTCACTGCAATCAGCAGACCGCCGCTGGTCTGCGGGTCGCACAGCACGCGCTTGTGCAGCTCCTGCAGACGGCCAAGCTTGCTCGAATAACTGTCGAAGTTGCGCAGGGTGCCGCCGGGCACGCAGCCCTGTTCGAGGTAGTATTCGACGCTGTCCAGACGCGGCACGTGGTTGTAGCCGATGCGTGCGGTCAGGTGGCTGCCATCGGCCATTTCCACCAGATGCCCGAGCAGACCGAAACCGGTGACGTCAGTCATCGCGGCGACCCCGGCGAGTTTGCCGAAACGGCTGCCGGGCTTGTTCAGGGTGCACATCCAGTCGCGGGCCACACCAATGTCGCCGGGGCGCAATTTGCCCTTTTTCTCGGCGGTGGTAAGGATGCCGATGCCCAGCGGCTTGGTCAGGTACAGCAGGCAACCGGCGGTGGCAGTATCGTTGCGCTTCATGTGGCGCTTTTCCACCAGACCGGTCACAGCCAGGCCGAAGATCGGCTCCGGCGCATCGATCGAATGCCCACCGGCCAGCGGAATGCCGGCGGCGTCACACACCGCGCGCCCGCCGCGAATCACTTCCCGGGCCACTTCCGGCGCCAGCACATTCACCGGCCAGCCGAGGATCGCAATCGCCATCAACGGATCGCCGCCCATCGCATAGATGTCGCTGATCGCGTTGGTCGCGGCGATACGGCCGAAGTCGAACGGGTCGTCGACAATCGGCATGAAGAAGTCCGTGGTCGACACCACACCGCGCTCGGCATCGATCTCGTACACCGCCGCATCATCACGCGAGGCATTGCCGACCCACAGTTTCGGGTCAAGGTTCTGCGCACCGCTGCCGGCCAGAATCACTTCCAGCACCTGCGGGGAAATCTTGCAGCCACAACCGGCACCGTGGCTGTATTGGGTCAGACGAATCGGCTCGCTCATGGGAGAGTCTCTGGCAGTTGATGGGGCGGATTCTAGCAGAGCGCGGGCCGGCTGAATTTGCGCTGACTGTCCAGGCCCCCTTCGCGAGCAAGCCCGCTCCCACATTTGATCGCTGCCATCCACAAATCCTGCTTTCACTGAAGATCCTCTGTGGAAGCGGGCTTGCTCGCGAAAGCTATCGACGGGTCACCACGATTTCACGGCTGGACACAAAAGGTGCCCTGATGAAAAACCATTTGCCACTGCTCGCCCTGCCGCCGCCATACCGAACTGCGCAGACTGTCCGCCGGCACCCGCTGGCCGACAGCGCCGGTATGGCAGTGATATGTCACCAGCGCCGAATCTTCCGACAACGGCTTGAGCGTGAACTGACTGACGGTACGTTGTGCGAACACTTGCTGCGGCAGCGCTTCCAGCACATCAGATTTGTTCCAGATGCCGCCGCTGGCGCCGAATTCGACAAAGTCGTCCGCGATCAGTAGTGCCAGTTCAGCGGCGTCCTCGCGCACAGCACGGGATAGCAGGCGCTGCTCAAGATGCAGCAGATGGTGTAACAGAGCCATGGCATAAATCCCTCTGTTGAAGCACAAGGTCAAACAGTCGCCGTCTTCGGCAGGTTCTACAAGAAATAGCGTCTTACATCCCGAGGCTACATCGCCTTGCGTCATTGCCTACGACAACGCCAGAATCGTCCGGACTTGACGATTTGAAGGCTGCTGAGGGCGAACAGGTTCAGAGGATAGCTATTCATACTCAACGCTTACCGCCGGGTGTCGCACTTTGTACTTCGGCAAATATCTCGGTAACGGGCCGGCTCGGTTGGCGCTTTTGCATCTGCCTTACCTGCTCGCTTAACCGCAGCAACTCCTCACTCGGCTTCGCCCAATGCTCTTCCGGCAACGGCTCCGACCATTGGCGCATGGCCTCGGGCAGCGCCTGTTTGCCGATCCTTTCGAGGCGGCGCACTTCCCATTCGACGAGGCGGTTGGGAATCGTCCATAGGGTCATGACGTGATACAGGTACCAAAAGAAGCCGGACAGCCGCGTGCGTGAACCGTCGCGAATCTGCTGATGCATGCGTGCGCGGGCGTTGTGGAAGGTGTGCAGGCCTTCGTGGGGCGGGTCGTCGGGGCCTTGCAGGTCTTGCAGATCCTGAATCGATTTGAGGTCGTTGACTTCGTATTCCATGTAGCCGCGAATGGCTTCCCAATGGCTGATGGCGAGTGGCAGCGCGGCGCAGGGGAATTCGAGGCTGGTGAGGGTTTCGCCGTGGTAGAAACCGATGCCCATGCCGTACTGGCGGTGGATGCCGTATTGGGTCGCGCCCTGGGCCTCGATGATCCAGGCCGATAGGGATTCCCAGGGAACAAAGACAGGTTCGGTTTCGCCTTCGGACATGAAGCAGACTTCGCGGCGTTGGCGGTTGAAACGGGTCGGGATGATTGAGGCGCGTTTTTTGTGGTTGTGGTGCCAGACTCCTAAGCAGATCAGGAGCATCAATGGACCTGTAAATAGTATGTTCTCGCAGGCCACTTCAAAGATGCCGACCATCGAGTCCCAAATGAATTCCTGTCCATACCCAAAAATAACTCCCAAAAAACCGGTGATTAGTGGGAATAAGAAAACTACTGTGAAAGACACGCTGAATGGTCCACCCAATACGACCTGCCAAGAAAAGACTTGTGGCGAGCCCAACCCAAAATCCATGTACACATCATTCAGTTCACCAATGTGCGGGCCATAGGGTGACATCGGTGTTGGCAGCGGAAGCGGCGCGAGATAGGTAGTTTTGCCGCTCGGAAAAGTTTCGATATCTCCGGCCTTTCGCGGTTGTTCAAACCGCACACAACCTGCGGCTTGATCGCACTTATTCGCCATGATCGGCTTGCTCCAGAAACTGGGTTTCGACTAGCAGCATGGGCGGAGCGCCCTTGATCATTTGGGAAACAATGCTGACGACATAGCGTTTTAGCAAGCAACTCCTCATACACGGCTCTTATCGGTAACTACCGAGCGTCGCACCTCGACAAATATCTCGGTAATCGGTCTGTGTGGCTGGCGCTTTTGCATCTGCCTTACCTGCTCGCTTAACCGCAGCAACTCTTCACTCGGCTTGGCCCATTGATCTTCCGGCAACGGCTCCGACCATTGGCGCATGGCCTCAGGCAGGGTTTGCTTGCCGATCCTTTCGAGGCGGCGCACTTCCCATTCGACGAGGCGGTTGGGAATCGTCCACAGGGTCATGACGTGATACAGATACCAGAAGAAGCCGGACAGCCTCGTGCGTGAGCCGTCGCGGATCTGCTGATGCATGCGTGCGCGGGCGTTGCGGAAGGTGTGCACGCCTTCGTGGGGCGGGTCGTCGGGGCCTTGCAGGTCTTGCAGATCCTGAATCGATTTGAGGTCGTTGACTTCGTATTCCATGTAGCCGCGAATGGCTTCCCAATGGCTGATGGCGAGGGGCAGCGCGGCGCAGGGGAATTCGAGGCTGGTGAGGGTTTCGCCGTGGTAGAAACCGATGCCCATGCCGTATTGGCGGTGGATGCCGTATTGGGTTGCGCCCTGGGCTTCGATGATCCAGGCGGAGAGGGATTCCCAGGGGACGAAGACGGGTTCGGTGGCGTCTTTGGGCATGAAGCAGACTTCGCGGCGTTGGCGGTTGAAGCGGGTCGGGATGATTGAGGCGCGTTTTTTGTGGTTGTGGTGCCAGACCGCGAGACCGATGAAAAGCCCCCAAAAAAGAGCAAGAAAGGCCTTCCCATAAGCCTCATGAAAAATTCCTCGTATGGCATGGAAAATGTCCTCCCAATCCATCCCGAACAAAAAGAACAGAAAACCACCGATCAAGGGAAACAGAAAGGCAATCATGCATGCAACGCTGAATGGCCCACCCAAAGTCATTTGCCACATAAAAACTTGTGGAGCCCCCAACCCAAAGTCCATGTAACCGTCATTCAGCTCACCAATATGCGGGCCATAAGGTGGTATCTGTGTTGGTAGGGGAAGCGGCGCGAGATAGGTAATTCTGCCGCTCGGAAAAGGTTCGATATCGCCGGCTTTTCGCGGACGTGCAACCTGCAGTGCGCTGACAGATGGATTGTGGTTATTCGCCATGATCGGCTTGCTCCAGAAACTGGGCTTCTACTAGCAACATGGGCGGATTTCCTTTGACCAGTTGAGGAGCAACCACCGCAAAATGCCCGTCACCCTGCGGGTCAATATGGATGACACGGGTTCGCGACGCCCACTCACCTTTGTCGTTCAGGTTTTGAACGCATACGGCCAATTCCAGTGTTTCTTTTGCTGGCGTGTACTCGGCGCTGTGATCAATCGGGTATTGAAGGCAGAGCACCAATCCTTCTGGCGATGACTTGACGATTCGCAGGCTGCTTAACACTTCGTCGCTAAGCACGTCTTTACGTTCTCGCGGCGCGCCTCGACCGTGGAGGGGCATGGAGATACGGTGTGCGCCAATGCCCAGCCGGTGTTTCGGCTTCCCATCCAAAGGAGGAAGAAGGTTTTCCAATGTCAGTCTGGGTAGGACCAGATGGATATCGCTGGGTTTGGCTTTGAATAACAGGTTTTTCAGCCAAGAGTCGTAGGGGTTCGGACCAAGTTGTGCGTAAGGCGCCTGTATCAGAAAGGCCAAATAACTTTGGTAGTCCTCCAAGGAGTGATCACCGCGCATCTCCGCATCCAGGCTCCAAGGCGTGATTTTCAGCCACTTATTGTGAGCGCTAAGGTTATAGCGATTGAAGAGCCAGGTGCCACTGAGTTCCAAAACGGTAAATAACGCGCCTGCCAGGTTGAACCGAAAAAACACGGTAGAAAGGCGTGTGCCGGCTGCGGCCCAAGCGGCAGTTCTTGCTTCACTGTTAGTGGCAGTAACCACGGTATAACCGGCGTATAGGGTCTGCCCCAGACCATACGTATTGACGGTAGTCATTCCGCCGGCTCCAAATGTTGCCAGTGCGGCCGCACCCTGCGCAGGGTGATTACCGCTTCGAATTGCTTGTTGCCAGTTTTTATGTTGAGTAATCAAGCTAGTGAATGAAGAGATAAATCCCAAAAGATAGGTCGGAATTCCTAACCCTAGATGCAACTTCCCCATCTGCACATGCACATGCTGCAAGGCATGGAGTTGAAGCCCAGCAACAAGCGCCGTGCTCCGAGCTTTCAATGCCGTATCTGCCAAGCTCTGTGCCGCGGTAAAACCAGCGGCACCGGTAGTCATCAAAGCATTCAGAACAGGTCCCCAAACCCGTTCGTTCCTGGACTGATTTTTTAGTTCTTTAATAGCCCCCACCAAATTCACCACCTGCACCAAAACCACCACCAACCCCATCCCTTCCGTCTTCACCAGACTGGTCCTGGACAGCCCTCCAATCCCCAACCGAATATTCCCCAACAAACTCCGCAACTCCCCCTGCTGTGCCGGTGGAAACACCACTGTCACCCCCGCTCTTGCAGGCGTCGCGCCGTACAACCGGGCCGAGCGATCCGGTAGTTCTTCAATCGGGCTCAACGCCGCCGCCAGTCGTCCTTCCACCTGGGTCAGTTGTGCCCGCACCCGCACAATCTCTTCCTGCAACTCCACCGCCCTTGGCGTCTTGTGGCCCGGACGATTTTTGTTGTGGGTGATCTGGTTGCGTTCGCGGTTGAGGGTCTTGAGGTACTCGCGCTCGCGCAGCAGCTCTTTGATCACGGTTTGCAGCGCGGCCTGTTCTGTGGGGCTGGCGACGGTGAAGGTCACGCCGCTGGTTTTTGCCGCGTCGAAGAGGCGCAGGCGCAGTGCTTTGGGCAGGCGCTGGAACAGTTCATCGAGGTCGGGGATTTTCTCGCCCGCAAGGTCGAAACCTTCCAGCACCCGGTCAAGGCCCAGGTTCAGTGCCGGGCTGTAGGTGTCCTGCACGGCAGCCGCGACAACACGGGTGTGTTCGGGCATATCGTCGAGGGCCGGCACTTGCGGTTGTTCGATCTTTTTCAGTTTGGCCAGCCAGTCCGGCAGGTTGTTGAACGTCGCCATACCGGCGTTGATCAGCGTCGAGTATTGCCCGCTCTGCTCCGATTGCAGGCGCAGCGGCAAGGTGTAGAAGGCGGTTCGGGTCAGTTCCGGGTGTTGCTCCACAAACCCGAGCATTTTCTCGCTGGCTTCGTCGCTGCGGCATAGATCCTTTAGGCAGGCGTACTCGGCGCTGAGCGCTTGATGAAGTTGCGCCGCCACTTGCGCATCGTAGTACCAGGCCGCGCGATGAAAGCGCCCGGCGACCAGCAGTTGCGTGCGGTCGACGGTGATGCGTTCGAGCAGGCGATTCCAGCGGCCGAGATCGTCGCGCAGCAGGTTCAGTCGCTCGTCCATGGCCGGGCGGTCGATCAGGTCGTTGACCCCGCGCTTGCCGCTGAGCAGCGGGCCGTCGAGCACATCCTTGATGCGGCGCTCCTGATCCTTGCCGAGGCTGATCAGGGTCTCCAGATGCGCGTCGACGAATGCAGCAGGAGCGACGTCTGCGAAGTATTGGCGCGTGTAAAAACGCCGATCCACCTCAGCCGTGGGCGCGGCGCGGTTCGGCTGCATTTCGTCGTCGGTCCCCTTGGCACGCAGTTTTTGCAGCTCGGGCGGCGCCGGTGCATCGGGTTGGACCTCCCCGCCCTTGTTCAGGTAGTCGAGCAACGCCCGGCGCGTGTTCTCCCGATCCGGCTCGGGCAGTTGTTCCAGATCGGCAAACAGCGCCCTGGCCTGCGGGTGTTCACTGGCCTTGGCCAGACCGTCGAAGTCCTGATCACTGAGCTGACTCAAGGACTCGATGTAACTGGCCAGCAGGTAATCGCGCGCGTTGTTGCCACTGCTGCTCCATTCATCGACCCAACCGACCACAGTGTCCTGATACTCGGCCAGGTCGCGCATCACCCCCAGATCGTCGTCGACCAGCAGAAACAATGTGTCGTCCTGATAGGGCCCGCGTACCCGGCCGAGAAATTCGCCGATGTGTGCCGCGCGAAAACGCTGCGGCTGCTCCCACAGATAAGGTTCGCGTTCGTGCTCGGGGGCATCACTGACTTGCACGGCTGGCAGCCGCGTAGCATCGGCTTCGGCGACAGGCTCTGCACTGACCGCCACCTCTGCCAGCCACTGTCGGGCTTGCGCCACGGTCAGCAAGTGCTCGCCGCCGGTCTGGCAATGCACCGGCCCCAGATCAACCGCCTGCATGAAGTGCTCACGCTCTTGGGCACTGTCCAGCACCTGCCGGCATTTGCCTGCCGTCCACTGCACTTCGGCGAAGGTCACGTACAGCGTGCTTTGGCGGGAGAAGATCAGCGCCGGACGCTCCTCGATGGCGGCGCGCTGATCCTCAGCCACCGTTTTACCCTGATGCAAAAGCGCGGTGACGATGCCGTCGAGCATTCGGTACTCGTACAACTCGCCGCTGAGGCTGTCGATGATGTACAGCCAGCCGTCGCGAAAGCGGCGAATGCCCAGCGGGCGGGCAGTCAGGGTGTACGGCAACTTCAATTCTGAGCTCGGATCGAACGCCCGCTCCACCAGACCGTAGCTCAACGGCAGCAACTGCACGTGGGTTTGCCGTAGCGGGCAGCTGTCGAGGGAGCCGAAGGGTTTCTTGGAGGCTGCGGCGGCGTCGAGGATGGCGGGATGGGTCATGGGCGTTCCCTTTGACTGCCCCACCGCTGCGCCATATCAACGGCCAGCGTGACACGCTCGCCCGGTGATTGCAGGGAGGGCGTGTGGAGCACGTGGTGGATTGGCGGGTGTTCGGTGATGTCGTGGCTGTCGAGCAGCGCAAGCAGGTTGGCGTAGTTGAACAACTCGGATTGACTGCTCAGGCCGAGGGCACTGGCTTGGGTTTCCATAAGATCCAGCAATGGCCAGCGCTGGCCCAGCGTTTCCCCGACATGGAATTCACGGAAGTGCTTCAACAGATGCGCATCCAGCTCCAGCAACCTGCGACGCCGGTCAACCTGATCCAACGCCGCGTTCAGCTCCGGATCAAGGCGATACGGCACGGCAAGCGCCGGACACTCAGCCAGCCGAGGTCGATGACCGTGCCAAACATCATTGACGCAGTCCGCCGTTACCACACAGGTCAAAGGTCCGAACAATCGCTGATCGGCATGGGCAAACAACGCGTGCGCCACCGCCGCATCGGCGATGCGCAAAAATGCCGATTGCCCGGCGGGTAACTCGACGACCAGCAGTTTGCGCAGGTGCTCGGCAACGCTGTGCATTGGCGCCGCGCTGAACAGCAGCACGCCCCACTCCGCCTGCGCATGTTGCAGATGGAACCGGGCCAGCGGATCGTCCGCATGCGCAATCGCGACCAACAGGGGCGAAATGTCGCGCAGCGCTGAAAAGGGTGGCTGGTCGTAGAGAGCAACGGTGCCGGGCGCCGAACTGTGCTGTTTCAGCCGCGCCGGCAAGTCGGTGATCGTCGCACCGTCCAGCAACAGAAAGGCCTGTTGCTCGGTCCACGGCAGACCTTCGGGAAAAGCGCTCGACAAGCTCATGCGTGAGCGGCCTCGCAGGCCAGGCAACGCGAGCCGCGTGCGGAAACGAATGCATGGCGCTGCTGAACCGGATCGAACGCCACCTTCAACAATGGCAACGCCCCTGGCACCAAAGGCTCTGCCGCCATCCCCAGCGCAGGCGCACCGCCCTGGACAATCGGCACGCTGCTGCAAATGCCTTCCGGCCCCAGCGTCAACCAATGCCCGCCGGCCGTGATCGTCACATGCGTACCACCATCGATCACCACTTGCTGGCCCGCGCCGAGGTGGATCTGCTGCGCTGCGCTAAGCCTTTGGCTGGCTACCCGAACGTGCCGGTCGCCCTGAACCCACAGGTGATCATCCTGCTTGAGCTCGGTCAGACGGTTGCCATGGGTCAGATGATGTTCATCACTGCGCAGGTCGTGGCTGGCCAGACCACCGATCACCACCGTGCGCTGATTGTCGACCTGCACCCGCTGGTCATTGAGTACCAACTGGACAAAGTCACGCTGGGCGCGGATGGCGATTTCTTCGGCACCTTTCCTGTCCTCGATACGCAGCTCGTTGTAGCCGCCTCCACCGGGGGTGCTGTGACTGCGAAGCACCGTGCGCGTTTGTTCAGCGGGCAAATTGAGCGGCACGGGCGTCGCGGCGTTGGCCAGACAACCGAGGACAAACGGCTTGTCGGGATCGCCGTCAGTGAAACCGACCAACACTTCCATGCCGACACGCGGGATCTGCACGCTGCCATATTGATCATGGGCCCAGCCACTGGTGACCCGCAGCCAGCAACTGGATTGTTCATTGCGCTGCCCTTCCCTGTCCCACAGCAACTGGACCTTTACCCGGCCATAGGCGTCGCAGTAAATCTCCTCGCCGGGAGGCCCGGTGACCACGGCATGCTGGTTGCCGGTCATTCGGGGTTTGGGGTGTTCAAGCGCAGGGCGGAAGATGACGTCCCAAGGTGTCGCGACGAAGTCATTACGATAACCCTGGCTGAAGCCGTCACCGGAATCAGTGCCGGTGGCCGACTCCTCCAGCACTTGCGGCTGCTTGCCAATGTGCTCGACGCTGGTCAGCAGCCACAAACCATTGAGGTCGGCGCGCGGATGTCCGCCCATGTCTACGAAGCTGCCACTGCGCATCAGGCTTTGGTCGCTGCGACCTTTTCCCTGACGGTAATCGGCGCGATGCCGTTCGAGGCTTCTCTGGCTTAGATGTCTGCCACGATCACGGTGGGTGAACTGCCCGGGAAAGCTGTAATCCTCGAGTACAGGAAGCCGCGCTTCCCTGGCCGCGGCATCGAGTTGCACGGTGGGGTTTTCAAAATGGTAATCACGGCGGCTGACCTGGGTGGGACGGGTCTCCAGGCGCACGGTGAAACGCTCGATCACCGACGCCTCGGCGACCATGCCGCTGCCCTGCGCATAGGCAGTCGGCGCGTCGGGCCTGGGGAACACGGTCTGGTCATCGCCGAACACCAACAGGTGCCGATCGGGGCTGTGCTGGAAATGAAAATGCAGCCCCTCCTCCTCGCACAACCGCTGGATGAAATGCAGATCGCTCTCGTTGTATTGCACGCAATACAGGCGCGCCGGGTACTCGGCATTGAGCACAAAGCGCCAGGCATCGGCCTGCATGCCGTGATCACTCAACACTCGCGCGATGATTTGCGGCACGCTCTGATGCTGAAAGATGCGCTGATTGTGACGATGAGCGAGATAGGCCAGATGCGGCACCAAAAGGATCTGGTAGCGCGTCAGACGTGCGCCGGAGTCGCCTTGGGCAACTCGATAAACCTGCCCATGAAGGCCCGAACCGTCTGCGCAGAAAGACACAAAGGCTGGGCGATGCAGAAGAGACTCGAGATCCAGGTCACGGCGTTCACTGACCAGTTCGAGTTCGACCTCATAGGTTTGGTTAAGCGCCTCCCTGGCTCGGAATTCGAGCACTTGAAGATCGCTGGAGACACCTTCGATATCAAGTCTGAAAACAATAGGTTTGCCGACGGTCAGCATCCACATTTCCCTGTGTCTTTTTAGGCACGGGACTTTGCGTGGATCTACAGATAGCCGCAGTCGGGAAAGTCGCTTATTTGTGTAGGACGCATCCGGGATCTTTTGCAGTGCAAAAAAAAACCGCCCTTTCGGGCGGCTAAAGTACTTCGACCATGATTCAGAAGCTTTGACTGAAGCTGATGTTGAATGCGCTGTCGTTGTTGTCGCTCGACACCTGGCCCGAGTAGCCGATGCCCAGCTTGCCGGTCGGGGTGACCTGGAAGTCGATGCCGGCTTCGAGCAATGCGCTGTCCTTGGCAATCGGCACGCCCTGGGTGCTGAACGAGGCGCCGCCGTCGATGAAGGTCAGGTCGGCGTCAGGTTTGGTGTCGCCGTAGGCATGTCGCCAGCCGATGGCCGCACGTGGCGTCAGTTGGCTGCCGTTGGCCAGGGTCACCAACTTGCCGACGCGTACCCCGAGGGTCGAGTAGGTGATGTCCTGATCGGCGTCGGCCTTCAGGCGCCCCACTCCACCTTTTTCCTTGCCGGTGTCGCTGTCGTAGTTGACGTAGGCAAGACCTGCGAACGGTTCGATGGCAACGCCTGCCGCGTTGATCGCGTAACCCACTTCACCGAACACCTGCGCACTGCGTGCGTCGTAATCGGCCTTCAGGCGATCGTTGTAAGTACCGACGCTGACATCGCGTTTGGTCTCGATGCTGTGCCAGCTGTAAGCCGCGCCGAGGCGCACCGCCAGTGCATCGAATTGCGAGTTCAGATAACCGGCCAAGTGGTAGCTGTCGACCTTGGCATCCGAGTTGCGATCGTGCGCATTGAGGTTGCTGCGGGTGTAGCCGGCCGCCATCCCGGCACGCCAGGTGTCATCCAGCGCCTTGTCGGTGCCGAGCATGAAACCGCCGAGGTTGCGATCGACTTTCGCCGTGTTGCTGTCGCCGCCCATGTCGCCCCAGGCACCGATAGCCCGGATCCAGCCGACCATTTCACCGTGGCAGCCGTTGCTGCTCAGTTGCGTGTCGCTCGGTGCCAGGGTTTTACGTGGATCATCCGCGGCGCTGCACGATGGCTGGCGCATGCGGTCATTGACCGCCTCGCGGATGAAGCGCGAATCCTCCAGCATCGCGCTGGCGGTGCTGGCGTGGATTTCTCCGGAGAGGCTGTCGAACGCATTGCGCGCACCGGCCACGCTGAGGTTGACGATCTGGTTCTGCAACGCTGCGCCGGCCGCACCGTTATTGGACAGTGCCGTGGCGGTGCCGCGCTGGTTGCCCGTGGCAGCGACATCGGCGAACGAGTTGCCGTTGCGGCTCACGGCCAGGGTGACCGAGTCGGCACCGTAGACCAGCGAGCTGTCGAGGAACGCGTACTGCGGCAGATCGGTGGCACTGAAGGTGCCGGTCACCCCACCGCCTGCAGTGATCAGCGAGTAAGTGGTGTTGCCGGTGAACGGCGCCAGGCTGTTGACCACCAGGCCGCCGCCCAATGCCGCCGTACCACCCACCGCCAGCGGTGTCGCGGTTGGCGAGCTGACGGTCAGCGCCAGTACACCATCACTGCTGTTGGTCAGGTTGCCGGCCACGCTCAAGGTGCCGCCCGCGCCACCGGAAGCCACCACACCGTGGTTGACCACTGAGCCGACGCTGCCATTACCGCTCAGGCCTGCGCCGTTGGCGACCGTGACTTGTGCCCCCAACGAAGCCCGGGCCGCACGGCTGCCGACTTGCAGCAGGCCTTGATCGACCGAGACGGTGCCACTGAACGGCTGATTACCGGTCAGCAACAACGTGCCGGCGCCGCGTTTGGCCATCGCCCCGAGTCCGCTGAGGATGCCGTTGAACTGGCCATTGGCATTCTGCTGGAACACCAGTGTGGCGTTGTCGGTGATGTTGCCTTGCAGGCTGGTGGTGTTACCGATCAGCGTACCGCCACTGACGGTGGTGCCCCCGCTGTAGGTGTTGGCGCCACTGAGCACCAATATGCCGGAGTCAAGTTTCTCTATCCCCCCCGTGCCTACCAGCGGTACGGAAATTTCCGCACTGGCCCCGGCATTGACCCGCACCGGCGCCAGACTGCCGTCGGCGCCGTTGACCGGCGTCAGCGTACCGCCAGCCCCCGGAGCCAGACTGTAGCCGCTGGTGAGGAACTGCAGGCCAGTGAAGTTTTGATTGCCCTGCACGGTGACTGTACCAGCCTGACCGCCGAACACCGCGAACTGACCATTGGCCGCCAACGCTTGCGTACCGCTCGGATCGGTCCAGTTGGTGCCCGGTCCCCACACGCCGCTACCGCCACCGATGCTGCCGTCAGGATTGGTGGTGCCGCCGTTCCAGAACTGCACTTCACCCGGTGTGCCCTGCACCAGCAGGTTGACCTGATTGGCGATGGCGGTTTGCAGGGTCAGGTTGGCCGCCGATACCGGCAGGCTGCCGTAGACCAGACCGTTGTCGGTCAGGCTGCCGCCGTAGCGGAACAGTTGATAGACCCCGGTACCAAAGCCGCCGGCGTTGCTGATATTCAGCGTGCCGTCGAGAGTCAGGTTGCCGGCGACGTTGACCACCGTGGTGGAACTGGCGGCCGAGCCGAGACTGAAGTCCAGGTTGGTGCCCGAGGACAACGCCAGCGAACCGACCGACAACGGTGTTGCACTGCCGCCACCGATCAGCGTCGCACCGCTGGCCAGTTGCACGTTGCCGCCCAGTTGCCCGCTGCCACCGACTTTCGCGCCGCTGGCAACGCTGACGTTGGCGCTGTTGAACACGCCGTTGACGATCAGATTGCCGGCCTGCACCGAAGTGTTGCCGGTGAAGGTGTTGTTGCCGGTCAGGAGCAATTGGCCGGTGCCGGTTTTGTTCAGCGTGCCGGCGCCGGTGAGGTTGCCGGTATAGCTGCCGTCGGCGTTCTGCGCGAAGGTCAGCGCCGCGTTGTTGACGATCGCGCCTTGCAGGCTGCTGGTGTCGCCAGTGGTCGTGCCACCGTTCAGCGTGGTCCCGCCGCTGTAGGTATTGGCGCCACTCAGCACAAGACCACCGCTGCCGTTTTTCACCAGACTGCCTGTGCCGGTGACGGCGCCAAGCAGTGTGGTGTTCTGGTTACCGGCCAGGGTCAACTGCGAACCGAGATTGATCGCGTTGGCCAGTTGCAGCGCCGAAGTGCTGTCGAGGGTGCCGTTGCCGGTCACGTTGAGTGCGCCGCTACTGATTGCGCTGTTGTTGCCCAGCACCAGCGTGCCGCCTGCGAGTTGAGTGCCGCCGCTATAGGTGTTGCTGCCGTTGAGCGTCAGGCTCGACGCCCCGGTCTTGATCAGACTGCCGCTGCCGCTGACTACACCACCGAGGGTCAAGGCGTTGCTGCCGGCGACGGTCAGGCCGCCGTTGAGTACCACGTTGTTGGCCAGGCTGACCGCGGCGTTGCTGTCCAGTGCGGTACCGTCCGCAGCGGTCAACACACCGCTGCCGAGCGCGGCATTGTTGCCGACCACGATCTTGCCGCCATTGAGCGCGGTGCCACCGGTGTAGCCGTTGGCAGCGTTGAGCACCAGCGTACCGGTGTCGTATTTGCCGAGGGTGCCGCTGCCGTTGAGCGCGACGCCGACGGTCGCGGTGGCGTTCGGATCGACGCGTACCGAGGCATTGCCCAGCGAACCGTTGACCAGGTTCAGCGAACCCGCCGTGCCGTTCTGCAGGCTGTAGCCGTCGGTGACGAACTGCATGCCGGTGATGGTTTGCGCACCGTTGACGGTCACAGTGCCCGCCGTTCCCTGGAACACCGCGAAGTTGCTGGTCCAGGCCTGATTGGTGATGCCGTTGACGTCGGTCCAGTTGGTGGTACCGGTGCCCCAGGTGCCGCTGCCGCCATCGACCGAGCCGTTGGCGATCAGTTGATTGCCGTCCCAGAACTGCACGGTGACGCCCGGTGCACTCACCAGCAGGTTGATCTGGTTGGCCAGCGCCGTTTGCAGGGTCAGATCGCCGGGGGTGACGCTGCCCGGCACCGTGCCGATCAGCATGCCGTTGTCAGTGAGGCCGCCGGTGTAGTTGATCAGGCGATACACGCCGCTGCCGAAGCCGCCGATATCGCTGACATTCAAGGTGCCGTCGAGGGTCAGGTTGCCGCCGACATTCACCAGCGCATTACCGCCACCGGAGACCGGTGCACCCAGGCCGACATCGAAGTTGGCGTTGCCGTTGAACACCAGCGAATCCACCGACAGCGTGCTGCCGGTGACAGCTGCCAGATGCCCGCCATCGGCCACGGTCACGGCGCCGGTCAAGGTGCCGCTGCCGCCGAGAGTGCCGCCACTGTTGACCAGCACGTTGCCGCTGGCCAGCGAACCGTTGACCTGCAGGGTGCCGGCGTTGACGTTGGTATCGCCGGTCAGGTCGCTGATGCCGCTGAGCGTCAGCGTACCCGTGCCGAGTTTGGTCAGGCTGCCGTCGCCGCTGAGGACACCGGCGAAGGTGCTGCTAACGTTATTGCCACCGAGGCTCAGGGTGCTGCCGGTGCCGATCAACGCGGTACCGCTGCCGGTCAGGCTGGCGAGGCTGCCCGAAGCGCCGAGATTCAGCGCCGCGCCGCCCGCGAGATTGACCGTGGCGTTGTTGCCCAGCGCCGAGTTGCTCAGGGTGGTCAGGCTGCCGGACAGCACATCGAAGGTGCCGCTGAAGGTGTTGTTGCCCGACAGCGTTACATCGGCCAGACCGTTTTTGGTCAGGGTGCCGGCCCCGGCGATCACACCGCCGAGGGTCAGGTTGTTGTTGCCGGTCAGACCGAGGTTGGCATTGAGGTTGATGTTGTTCGCCAGCACCAGCGGGGAGCTGCTGTCGAGACTCGAAGCGCCAGCCACTGTCAGCACACCGCTACCCAGTGCTGCGCCGGTGCCGAGGGTCAGCGTACCCGCATTCAGCGTAGTACCGCCGCTGTAGGTGTTGATGCCGTTGAGCGTCAGGTTCGACGTGCCGTTCTTGATCAGCCCGCCCGCGCCACTGACCACGCCAGCGAGCGTCAGGTTGTTGCTGCCGGTGTTGCTCAGGTTGGCGTTGAGCACCACGTTGTTGCCCAGGCTCAGCGCAGCGCTGCTGTCCAGCGCGGAGGTACCGGCCACGGTCAGGTTGCCCAGACCGAGTGCGCCGTTGCTGCCGGCGGTCAGTGTGCCGGCGTTGAGAGTGACGCCGCCGAGGAAATTGTTAGCCCCGCTCAGGATCAGGTTGGACGCGCCGTTCTTGGTCAGGCTGCCGGCGCCATTGATCGCGCCGCTCAGTGTCAGATCGTTGCTGCCGACGACACCAAGGTTGCCCGCCAGATTGATCGCGTTACCCGCCGTAAAGGCGCCGCTGGCATCCAGTGAGGTGCCGTTCGCCGCGTTCAGAGTGGCCGAGCCCAGCGCGCTGTTCGACGCCAGAATCAAGCCGCCCGCATTCAGCGCCACCGGCCCGAGGAAAGCGTTGTTGCCACCGAGCGTCAGGCTCGCCGCGCCATTTTTGATCAGCCCGCCGGTACCGCCGATCACCCCGTTGAGGGTCAGCGCATTGCTGCCGACCACGGTCAGGTTGCCGTTGAGCGTTGCCGCGTTCGCCAAAGTGACCGCTGTGTTGCTATCGAGTTGTGTGCCAGCGTTGGCGGTCAGCGTGCCGCTGCCCAGCGCGGTGTTGCTGCCGACGATGATCTTGCCGCCGTCCAGTTGCGTACCGCCGCTGTAGGTGTTGGCGCCGTTGAGCACCAGGGTACCGGCGTCGAGCTTATTGAGGATGCCACTGCCGTTGATGCTGGCGCCGATGGTCGCGGTCACACCCGGATCGACCCGCACCGCCGTGGTCCCACCACTGCCATTGACGGCGGTCAGTTGTCCCGCCGCGCCGTTCACCAGGTTGTAGCCGTCGGTGAGGAACTGCATGCCAGTGAACAGCTGCGTGCCATTCACGGTCACGGTGCCGGCGGTGCCCTGGAACACCGCGAAGTCGCCGGCCCAAAGTTGGTTGACCAGGCCGTTGGCATCGGTCCAGTTGGTGCCGACCGCGTTCCACGTGCCGGTGCCGCCGTCGACCACGCCGTTGGCAATGGTCTGGCTGCCATCCCAGTAACGGATGTTACTGTTCGGGGCCGACACTTGAATGTTGATCTGATTGGCCACACTGGTCTGCACCAGCAGATCGCCGAGAGCGTAACCGACCGGCACACTGGCGACGTCCAGCCCCAGATCCGTCAGGGCACCGGTGTAGTTGAACAGACGATAGACACCGACGCCGAAACCACCGGCATCAGTGACATTGAGATTGCCGTTGAGAGTCAGGTTGCCGCCGACGTTCATCAGTGACGTGGTCGACGGTGTCGCCAGCGCCACATCAACGTTGCTGCCCGCACCGAGGGTCAGATTACTCGCCGACAGGGTGTTGCCCGACGACAGCGCCAGATGGCCGCCGTTGTTGATGTTCACCGTGCCGATCGCCGAGCCGGTACCGGTCAAGGTGCCAGTATTGTTGACGTTGAGCTGTGTACTGTTCAGCGATCCTGTGAGGTTGAGGATACCGCCATTGACCGTGGTGTTGCCGGTGAGGCCGCTGATCCCGGTGAGGTTCAGGGTGCCGGTGCCGATTTTGGTCAGGCCACCGCTGCCGCTGAGATCACCGTCGAAGGTGCTGCTGGTGCTGACCCCGCCCACGGTCAAGGTGTTGCTGCCGGTGAGTTGCACGCTGCCGCTGCCGGACAACCCGGCCAGGCTGGCATCGCTGCCCAGATTGAGACCGGCGCCGGCGCTGATGTTCACGCCGGAGGTATTGCCCAATGCAGCGCTGTTCAGCGTGGTAACGCTGCCGGAGACGATATTCACGGCGCCGGTAAAGGTGTTGCTGCCGGCCAGCGTCAGGTCGGACAAACCGTTTTTGGTCAGGCTGCCGGCACCGTCGATGATGCCGTTGAGGGCCAGGTCGTTATTGCCGGCCACCGTCAACCCGGCGTTCAAGGTGATCGCATTGCCGATGCCGAACGAGGCGCTGTTATCCAGGGTCGCCGCGCCGCCGACGGTTAAGCCACCACTGCCCAGACCGTTGGCATTGCCGAGGGTCAAGGTACCGGCGTTGAGGGTGGTGCCGCCGCTGAAGGTGTTGTTGCCGTTGAGCGTCAGGTTGGCCGCGCCGTTCTTGATCAACTGGCCGCTGCCGCTGGTGACGCCGCTGAGGCTCAGGTCCTGCGTACCGCCGATGGTCAGCGCAGCATTGAGGCCGATGCCGTTGGTGAGGTTGACCAGCGGCGAGTTGCTGTCCAGCGTCGATGCGCCAGTGACCGTCACGGCGCCGGTGCCCAGTGCCAGACTGTTGCCGACGGTCACGGTGCCGGCATTCAGCGTGGTACCGCCGCCGTAACTGTTGGCCGCATTGAGAATCAGATTGGCCGTGCCGTTTTTCACCAGGCTGCCGGCGCCGCTGACCAGACCGGTCAGGGTCAGATCTGCCGTGCCGCCGATGTTCAAGGCACCGGCCAGCGCCACCGCGTTGTTCAGGCTCGCGGCGGTGTTGGCGTCCAGCGTGGTATTGGCCGCCGCGTTCAGCGTACCGGCGCCCAGCGCGGTGTTACTGCCGACAATGAGTTTGCCAGCGTTCAGTGCGGTGTTGCCAAAATAGGTGTTGGCGCCATTGAGGGTCAGGTCGGCGGCGCCGTTCTTGACCAGACCACCGATGCCGGCAACAACGCCGCCAAGGGTCAGCGCATTGCTCCCGCCCAAGGTCAGATTACCGCCGAGGTTGATATTGTTCGCCAGGGTCGCCGCCGTGCCGGCATCCAGCGTGGTGCCGTTCGACGCATTCAGCGCGCCAGTGCCGAGTGCGGTATTGGAGCCGACGATCAACGAACCGGCCGTCAGCGCGGTGGTGCCGGTGTAGGTGTTGTTGCCGTTGAGGGTCAGGCTCGACGCACCGGTCTTGATCAATCCGTTGACGCCGCTGATCACCCCGCCGAGGGTCAGCGCGTTGGCGCCGCCAGTGGTGAGGTTGGCATTGAGAGTGATCGCATTGTTCAGCGTTACCGCCGAGCTGCTGTTGAGTGTTCCTGCCCCGGCCACGGTCAGGGCGCCCGAGCCCAGCGCAGCGCCGTTGCCGACGGTCAGGCTACCTCCATTCAGGGTGGTACCGCCGCTGTAGGTGTTACTGCCGTTGAGCGTGAGATTGGCGGTGCCGTTTTTCACCAGTTGGCTGGTACCGCTGATCACGCCACCGAGGGTCAGCGCGTTGCTGCCGCCAATCCCCAGGCTGTTGTTGAGGATGACGTTGTTGTTCAGCGTTACCGCAGCATTGCTGTCGAGCGTCGCCACGCCGCCGACGGTGATGTCGCCGCTGCCGAGCGCCGCATTGGCGCCCGCCGTGAGGGTGCCGGCGTTCAACGCGATGGGACCGAGGAAGGTATTGGCGCCATTGAGAATCAGGTTGGCCGCGCCGTTTTTGGTCAGTCCGCCGCTGCCGCTGACGATGCCGCCCAGGGTCAGGTCGGCGCTGCCGCCGATGTTCAGGTTGCCGCCGAGTGACACCGTATTGGTCAGCGCCACCGCTGTGCTGGCGTCGAGGGTGGTGCCTGCCGCCGTGGTCAATGCGCCAGTGCCCAGCGCGGTGTTGCTGCCGACAATCAGCGTACCGGCGTTGAGCGCAGTACCACCGGAGAAGGTGTTGTTGCCGCTGAGGCTCAGGTTCGCGGTGCCATTCTTGATCAGGTTGCCGGTGCCGCTGACGACGCCGCTCAGGCCCAGTGCCTGGGTGCCGCCGATGGTCACTCCTCCCGCCAGCGCGACGGCGTTGGCCAGGGTCACCGCGGTGGTCGCATCCAGCGTGGTGCCGGCCGCCGCGCTCAGCGCACCGGTCCCCAGCGCGGTGTTGCTGCCAACGAACAGGCTACCGGCGTTAAGCGCCGTACTGCCGCTGTTGGTGTTGTTACCGGTCAGGGTCAGGCTCGCGGTGCCAGACTTAGTGATGCCGCCAGTGCCGGACAACACGCCACCCAGGGTCAGGGCGTTGCTGCCGAGCACGTTGAGCGCGCCGGTCATGCCGATGTTGTTGGCCAGCGTGACGTTGGCGGTACTGTCGAGACTGGTGCCGGCGGCGGTGTTCAGCGCGCCGCTGCCCAGAGAATTATTGTTGGTCACCAGCAAGCTGCCGGCGCTCAGGGTGGTGGTGCCGGTGTAACCGCTGTTGGCACCGCTGAGGGTCAGGCTGCCGCTGCCAGTCTTGGTCAAGCCGCTGCTGCCGGTAATCAGGCCGCCGAGCGTCAGTGCGCCGGTGCCGCCGGCCGTCAATGTGCTGCCGAGGCTGATGGCGTTGCTCAGATTGATCGTGCCGGGTGCGCTCAAGGTTGTCGCGCCGGTGACGTTGAGGGTACCGGTGCTCAGCGCCAGATTGTTGCCCAACTGCACGGTGCCGCCGTTGAGCGTGGTGTTGCCCAGGTAGGTGTTGGCAGCACTGAGGCTCAATTGCCCGGCACCGACTTTGGTCAGGCCACCGCTGCCGGAAATCACCCCGCTCAGGGTGGTGGCGTTGGTGCCCTGCACGGTCACGCCACCGGCGCCGAGGGAGATCAGATTGCTGATGTTCAACCCGGCATTGCTGGCCTGCAGGATCCCGCCGTTGGAGGTGAGCACCCCGCTGCCGAACGTGGCGTTGTTGTTGAACTGGGCGACACCGCCATTGAGCGTGGTCGCACCGCTGACCAGTGGCCCCTGCAAGGTCCAGGTGCCGCTGTTGATGGTCAGGTTGTTGAAGTTGACGTAGGTGGCGCTCGACGCCGTGCCGACCCCGGTGGTCCCGCCGCCGACGCCAAGCGGGTTCTGCAGAATCAGACTGTTGGTGCCGCCCGCGCCGCCATCAACGGTGCCGGTGGGGGCAAAGGTCAGGTTGATACCGATCAGTCCGCCGAGACCGACGCTGATCTGTACACCGTCACCGACCTGCACCGAAGAACCCGTCACTGCCGTAAAGGTGTTGGTGCTGGCAGCGCCCATCGACACGCCACCGGTGATCGCGCCGGCGTTGGTGAACGTGTTACCCGCCGCCGAGGTTTCGAAGGCGACGCGGCCAGTAATGGTGCCGGTGCTGCTGTTGGTCATGTTGACCTGCGAACCGCCGTAGACGCCGACCACCGGAGTATCCGCCAGGGTGATGCCGCCGACCGAGAGACCGGTCGAGGTGATGGTGCCGTTGTTGGTGATGGTGGTTGTGCCAGCCGCGGCGTTGTTCACCGCAATCCCCAGACCATCGATGCTGGTCAGGTTGAGCCCGAGCAACATGCCAGTGCCGCGAATGATCCCGCTGGCGTTGTTGAGCACACTGACCGTACTGGTCGCACCGGTGCCAATGAACGCACCGCCGCTCAAGACCGACACAAGCCCGATAAAGGCAGGGTCAATGGTGCCGGAGTTGTTCAGAGTGATGTTGACCCCGGTCAGGTCCATCACATGGCCGCCGAGGGTCGCATTCATTGCCGCCCCCGAGTTGACATTGACCGTCAGACCGTTGGTGGCACTGGCGAAATTGTTGAGAAACAGCGGCAGCGTCGGCACCCCGGTACAGGTCACCGTGGAACCGGCCGTGGAGCAGGTGGCCAGTGCAGGTGCACTGACGCCGCCGAACAACAGTCCGGCGACGCTCAGGTGCACAGCAAGGGAAAGTGGGGAAAAACGCGAAACGAGGGCGACACCAAACCTTGCTTCCACGGGCTACTCCTTGTCGTGGCCAAATTCTTCCTTGAAGGCGTGGGAAACGTGCTTATTCCACACGCGAATCAAGACTGCGACGGTCATCACAAAACCGCGTCTTGGCTGACAAGCTAGTAGACGCCCCGCGATGGGGCACTGATTAAATGGTGTTAATACTTTAATACTAGGGCCGTCTAGAACGAGGGTTTCGGCCCGTAAACACTGGATTCGACGGCAGTTGACTCCCCCTGTGGGAGCGGGCTTGCTCGCGAAGGCGGTGTATCTGTGAAGGATGTGTCAGCTGACCCGACGCCTTCGCGAGCAAGCCCGCTCCCACAAGGGGAAATGGGTATATCTGGAAAACTGGTACGCCTTGTGCAAACGTTTGCGACCTGCCTGTAACGGCTTTTTCGTAACAAAAACGTACAGACCCGCAGAAACCGGGCCTCGATCCGCAAAAAAGGACTTTGAATGCACGCCGCTTCCCTTCTCCGCGCCCCATTTGCGCGCACGTTCGCTGTTTCCCTGCTACTGACCGGCGTTACCGGAGTTCTCAGCCATTCCGCACTGGCGCAACCGGTCCTGCCCGAAGAGTCCGCTCAGGGCGAAGCCCTCAGCCCGGAAGCTGCCCCGCCGAAAAAAGGCGCTTATCTGTCGGACTGGTACAACCAGGACCTGACGCTGATCGGCAGCAAGGACATCAGTTTCGGGCCGCAGCCGGCCGACGATATCTATCTGGAATACGAATACTTCGGGCGCAAGGGGCCGTTCGAGCTGTACGGCTACATAGACATTCCGAAGATCTTCAACATCGGCAACAGCCACGACAAAGGTGTGTGGGATCACGGCTCACCAGTGTTCATGGAACACGAGCCGCGCATCTCCATCGACTACCTCGCCGGCCGCAGCCTGGCCATCGGCCCGTTCAAGGAATGGTACGTGGCGTTCGACTGGATCTACGATCACGGCAGCCGCAAGGAGAACCGCGCCAACACGCTGTACAGCGGCTTCGGCACCGACATCGACACCCATTCGCGGGTCAACCTGTCGGCCAACCTGTACGGGCGCTACCAGTGGGAAAACTATGGCGCGAGCAATGAGTATTCGTGGGACGGCTACCGCGCGCAGCTCAAGTACATCGTGCCCATCGACAAATTCAGCAACGGCGCGTCGCTGACCTACATCGGTTTCACCAACTTCGATTTCGGCTCGGACATTCACAAGGACAATCCGGCGCGCACCGCCAATGCCACGGTGGCGACCAACGTGTTGCTGTACTCATTCACCCACTTGCGCTTCACCCTGGTCGGCCGTTATTTCCACAACGGCGGCAACTGGGAAGACGGCAGCGAGCTGAACTTCGGCGACGGCAATTTCCGCGCGCGCTCCAACGGTTGGGGTTACTACGCCGGCATTGGCTACCAGTTCTGAATCAAGGAGATTTTCATGCACGCAATGACGCGTCTGACCCTGGCCGCTGCGGCCCTGCTCTCTTCCACTGCTTGGGCGGCTGAAGCGCCGATCCAGCCGAAAGTGGTGCTGATCACCATGTTCGCCCCCGAGGCGCAGAACTGGATCGAGCGCCTCGACCTGAAACAGGAAATCCGCGTGCCGGGGCTGTCCGCCGAGTACCCGAGCATTCGCTGCAACAGCCAGCAGGTGTGCCTGCTGACCACCGGCATGGGCCAGACCAACGCCGCGGCTTCGACCCTGGCCCTGGCGCTGTCGCCGAAATTCGACCTGCGCAAAAGCTGGTTCCTGATCGCCGGGATCGCCGGGATCAGCCCGAAACACGGGACCATCGGCACCGCGGCGTGGGCGCATTATCTGGTGGAATTCGGTACGCAATGGGAGCTGGATTCGCGCGATGCGCCGTCGAGCTGGCCGACCGGTTACCTCGGCATCAACACCAAAGGCCCGAACGAAAAACCGCCGTTGGACTACAAGACCGAAGTCTTCGAACTCAACCCGAAACTACAGGCCAAAGCCTTCGCCCTGAGCCACAAGGTCGAGCTGAGCGAGAGCAAGGAATCAGCGGCCTGGCGCCTGAAATACCCGTCCGCCCCGGCCAACCAGCCGCCGGTCGTTACGCGCTGCGACACGCTGGCGGGCAACACCTGGTTCTCCGGTACACGCCTGAGCGAACGCGCCGAGGTCTGGACCAAACTGCTGACTGACAACAAGGGCGAGTACTGCACCACGCAACAGGAAGACAACTCCACCTATGAAGCCCTGCTCCGCGCCAGTCGCGAAGGTCTGGTGGATGTGCAGCGTCTGGCCGTGATACGCGCCGGCTCCGACTTTGATCGCCCGGCTCCGGGCGGCAGTGAAGTGGACAACCTGCTGAAATACGCCGATCAGGGCGGCTTCGTGCCGGCGCTGGAAAACCTCTATCGCGCCGGCAATCCGCTGGTGCAGGACATCCTGAAAAACTGGTCGGCGTGGGAAAACGGCGTCCCGCAATCCTGAAACCTGCGCAGCAAAAAATGTGGGAGCGGGCTTGCTCGCGAAGGCGTCTTACCAGTCAACAAATCCGGTGACTGACAGACCGCTTTCGCGAGCAAGCCCGCTCCCACAGTTGTTTTGCGGTGTTAGGGGATAAGGATAATCTTGTCGCCACCGCCCTGATTCACCTCCGCATAGCGCTGCAACCCCTCCGCCAGCGGCACCTCCACCAGGCCTTGTGGCAACGGCAGCCGATCCTCATCGAAGAAGCGTCCGAACTGCTCGAGCATCGCCGCACAGGCTTGCACGCTGTACAGCAGCGAGTTGATCCCGACCACCGAACCACCCTTGCGGTACAGCGCCAGCGCTGGCAATTGCACATGGCCGTCGATCGGTGCGGCAATGATCGCAATGCGCCCGAACGGTGCCAATGCCGCTACCGAGGCCGGCAGCCAGAAACCAGTGGTATCGAAGATCACGTCGGCGCCGCCGCTGTATACCGCGTTGACCTGCGCGCCGAGGTCTTCGGGTTTATCCAGCTGAATCGTCGAATAACCCTGCGCCTGCAACTCCTTGACTTGCTCCGGCCGCCGAGCGGCCGCCAGAATCTGCGCTCCCCGCACCTTGGCCAGCGCCAACGCCGCCGTGGCCACCGCACCGCCGCCGATCACCAGCAAACGTGTTTCGCCAGTCACCAGGCTGCGCTCCAGCGCATCCCACGCCGTGGTGTACGGCACGCCGAGGCTGGCAGCCTGGGCGAAACTCAGATGCGCCGGTTTGGCTGCCACTCCGGTGGCCGGCAGTTTGACGAACTGGGCATGGGAGCCATCGGCAAAAAAGCCCAGGTCGCGCCCGGTGCCCCAGACCTCTTTACCGATCAACGCTTGCGGCCCTTGCACCACTACGCCTGCGAAATCACGACCGGGAATCCGCGGCAATGTGGTGTACGGAAAACGCCCGAGCACGTTCTTCACATCGCTGGGGTTCAGGCCGGCGGCCTTGATCTCGACCAGCACTTCATCAGCGCCAGGCACCGGGGTCGGCACGTCAACGAAACGCAAGGAAGACAGGTCGCCGGTTTTATCGAATTGCAGTGCTTTCATGAGGACATCCACCAAAGGAAAAAAGGACAGTTCAGGACAACCAACCGGCGACCAGTTGCCGGCCCATCGGCCACAACTGCTCACCCGCGAGCATGCCCAGCAGCCCCACCAGCGCAATGGCCGGTGGCGCCGGGGAACGGAAATTCAGCGCGCCATAGAGCAGGCCGACACCCAGACCGATGGCCAGCGAAATCAGGTAGTTCATGGGGACACTCCGCCGCGAAAAGACAATGGGCAGAGTCTAGGGAAGGATGGACAGAGGCGTCGGCCAAGGACTTCTGAATTTCGGCCAAATCCGTGAATTCACTGCTGTCCCCTGTGGGAGCGGGCTTGCTCGCGAAGGCGGAGGGTCAGTCTCTTATTCTTCACAGACATACCGCTTTCGCGAGCAAGCCCGCTCCCACAAGAGTTGCGCTCAGGTGGTGGGAAATTGCGAAGGCGCCACGCCCAGCTCGCGCCGGAACATGTCACTGAAACTGCTTGGCGAATACCCCAGCTCCCGAGCAATCGCACTCACCGGCACGCCCTGAATCAACTCGGCCACCGCCGTCGCCAGTTGCACCTGCCGCCGCCATTCGGCGAAGCCCATGCCCAGGCTGTCCTTGAACAACCGCGCCAGCGTGCGCACACTCGCCCCGGCATTTTCCGCATGCTGTTCGAAAGGAATGTCCAGCGACGGTGCGGCCATCACCGCCTGGCACAGGTTCATCAGACGCCGGTCGGAATCGTCCGGCAGCGGGATCTTCAGTTGCGAGCGCCGGGCGCGCTTGAGTTCCAGTAGCGCGAGCCCGACCAAGGCCTCGTAATAGGCAGGCTCGCCGCTGTCGCCCTGCTCCACCAGCCCGACGATCAACTCACGCAACAGCCCACCAACCTCGATCACCTGCACGGTCGAATCCAGCGTCGCCGCCAGCACCGGTCGCAGATAAATGTTGCGCATCTGCAAGTCCGACACCACACGAATCCCATGCGGCACCCCGGGCGGCAACCACACCGCCCGCTGCGGCGGCACCACCAGCGCCTCATGCGGCGTCTCGACCCACATCACCCCGCTCATCGCATACAGCAACTGCCCCCAGACATGCTCGTGCGGCTCGATGAACAAGCCACGCGGATACGTGCGCGCCAGCGGCTGCACCGGGACATCGGTATCACTCAAATCAGGGGGGGCGGCGAGGGCCATGGCGAGCAATCATTGGGGGTTGGCGGAGCGGCCATGTTAACCACTGCGCCCATGCGTCGCCAACGATAGATACCGTCGGACAATCCGAGTGAATTTTCCCGGTGCGCGGTGATCCTTCTAATACCACAGGGAGGATTACGGGCTTTATGAACAACGCAAAACTGTTTGTCATCGACTACACCCTTCACGGCACGCCCAAGTCGTTCATTATCCGTTCGGACAAAATGGACAACGCCGAGGCGTGGCACTGGGCAAGCTGCGACGCCGGCGTGGGTCGCATCCCGCGCTTCGGCCGGGAAAAGGTACAAAAGACCAGCAAACCGATGGCGGAGAAATTCGGCGTGGAAAACGTCACATGGCGACCGGCGAGCTAGACTCTCGCCAGGCAATGGGGACTCTTTGGGGGCGTACACAATGACCAGCATCTTCAGCCCGGCGCATCTGGATTACGGTCTGGACACTCTGTTCGGTCGTATCACCAAAAGCGTGGACTGTCAGGTGGGTCTTGAGGCTGTCGAAGACGATCCGTATAGCTTCGCCCTGCGCGTGCCGGCGCCGTTACCGGAAGATCTCGACCAGGCGAAAACCGTGGTGGTCAGGGTCGACGGTCGACGACTGCAAGGCACGGTACGCCGTACCGAACGGCTGGATGATGAAAGCCTGAAACTGCAAGTGGAGCCTGATTAGGCTCCACTTTTTTTGCGCGCGATTATTTGGGGTGGGCGCAATGGCAGCCTTTGCTTGAACACTCTTCACCGCCCTTGTGGTGGTGCGCGCAGGCCTCGCAGCAATAGTGTTTGCCGTGTACGGCGTAAGAGTGGTCGCCTTCTTTGATGGTGCATTTGCAGTTGGGGCAGTCGCATTTTCTATCGGGCATGGGGGCAGACTCCTTTTTTGGTGGTTGACTGGGCTTTTGGGATAAGCCGTAAATACCAGTGTAGGAGCTGACGAAGGCTGCGATCTTTTGATTTTGCCTGGGTGCGATTTGGATACTTGGTTTTTGGGTGTATATCCGTTTTTTCGGGTGCTGCGGCTGGCGGTTTCGCTCTTACAGCGAGTCACCTTTTCCAAACGCCGAAAAGGTAACCCAAAAGGCTTTGCCCCGGCGTACGGCACTTCGCTGAGGCTCAGTGTTCCCTCGCTACGGTGTCCATCCGTGGGCATCGCCTCCGGTTTGCTTCGCTGCACCTCCTCTCGATGTATGCGGCTTCGCCGCATGGCGCTGCGCGCCTAACCCCCGGATGAACACCTCCGCTCGGCCTGCCGAAGGGGCAGAAGATCAAAAGCCACATCAAAAGCCAAAGCCAAAGCCAAAGCTGATCAAAAGATCACAGCCTTCGGCAGTTCCTACATGGGATTGGGTGTTTTCATTTGGAGTTTGGTCGGCTGACAGGCCGCCTTCGCGAGCAAGCCCGCTCCCACAGTGGGGCCGGGTGCATCCGCAAGAGATTGGTCGGCTGTCAGGCCGCCATCGCCAGCAGGCTGGCTCCTACAATTCAGAGAGCGTACCCCCCCATGCGGCGCAGCCGCCCCACTCAACACAATGAGCGTTAGCTCGAGTACCGCTTTTGATCTCAGGGCCCCGTCGGCAGGCTGAGTGGAGGGATTGATCCGGGGGTGGGAGCGCAGCGACCGTTTGGCGCAGCCAAACACAGCGAGAGGAGGTGCAGCGAAGCAAACCGTAGGCGCTGCCCCCCGGATGAATCCCGGAGCGAAGGAACCCGAGCCCAGGCGAGGGCCGAACGTCAGGGCACAGACCTTTTGGTTACTTTTGGGGCGTTTGCCAAAAGTGACCCGCCGTAAGGGCGGAACCCTAATCAGCCTTCACCAAAAAAAACGGATATACACCCAAAACTCAATCAGAACCGCGAACACTACTCCGATACATAAAGACCAAAGCCAACCCCAGACAAACCATCGCCAACACCCGAGAAGACGAAAGCTCGATCGCCGGATTCCCCAACCAGCCAAAATTATCAATCAACATCCCCATCCCAAGTTGACCAACAATCACCGCAACAGTCGCCACCGCCGTCCCGACAACAGGCACCGCGCCGACCATGACCATCATGTAAACCACCCCAAACAGCGCCCCGCAGACCTGCCACTTCGGCACATCGAGCAAACTCACCGCATGGGCCGGCTCAAAAAACACAATCAACAACCCGGTGATCACCGCCCCGACGAAAAACGTCAGCAAACTGCTGCGCAACACCCCGACGCTTTCACCGAGGCGTCCATTGATCGCCGCCTGGACACTCAACACCGCGCCCGCCAACACCACCACTGCCAACAAAATAACCAGACTCATCTTCAACCCCGCGCAATCAGAACCAATGCCACCACAATCAACCCCAATGCCAGCCACCGCTCGGCATTGACCTTCTTGCGCGTCGCGCCGAACCAGCCGAAATGGTCGATCAGCACACTCTTGCCGACCTGCCCGGACAAAATCGCGATCATCGTCATGGCAATCCCGATATGCGGCGTCGCCAGGGTCAGCACCACCACATAGATCGGCCCGAGGAGTCCGCCGATCAACTGCCAGCGCGGCAGGTCAGTCAGCGCCGGGCCTTTCTGCGGGCCGGCGAACAACAGCAGCAAAAACAGAATCGCCGAACCCACGCCGAAGATGCTCAAAGTCGCCCACAGATGCCCGACCTGCTCCCCCAACGGCCCCAGCAACCCGGCCTCCATCGACAGGCCCATGCCGGCCAGAATCACCAGCGGCAGCAACAACAGGCGCAACCCCGGCCGGGTCGCCGGCGCCGCCACACTCACTTCTTCCAACGTCTGCATCATCCAAAACCCACGCAAGTAAACGATGGCGCGGATTATCGGCTGGCGCCGCTGTGCGATAAATGGGAGCATCCAGACAACACTTTTGCGCAACTCGCACAGCAGGACGATTCATGCACGGGCTTAACGAACTGGGCTTCAAGGCACTCAGGCTGTTTGTGGCGGTGCTCGATCACGGCAGTTTTTCCGAAGTCGCCCGGCGCGAGGGCGTGGCGCCCTCTTCGATCTCGCGGCAGATCCAGTTGATGGAGCAGGCGCTGAACCAGCAACTGCTCTACCGCCACACCCGCGCCGTGACGCCGACCGAGGCCGGGCGCATGCTCGGCCACCATGCGCGGCTGGTGCTGGTGCAACTGGAAGAAGCCGAGCAGGCGTTGCAGGAACAGCAAAGCGAACCCACCGGGCTGGTGCGGATCAACGCGCCGGTGGTGTTCGGCCAACGCCATCTGACGCCGTGGCTCGGTCAGTTGTGCGCGCGCTATCCGAAGCTGCAACTGGACATCCAGCAGACCGACCATTACGTCGATCCGTTGCAGGAAGGCGCCGACCTGCTGTTTCGCATCGGTCCGATGCACGACTCGAGCATGCAGGCGCGGATTCTCGCGCCGCACCGTTTCCAGGTCGCGGCCAGCCCGGCTTATCTGAAGCGCCACGGCACACCGCAACACCCGGAGGATCTGGCGCAGCACCAATGCCTGGCCTACAAAGGCGCGACCGGTCAGCAACGCTGGTTTTTCCGGCGGGATCAGGGCGACTGGACGCCCTACTCGGTCAAAGGCCCGATCACCGGCAACCACGCCGACACCCTCACCCAAGCGGCCGAGCAAGGCCTCGGGTTGGTGATGTTTCCGTCATGGCTGATTGGTGAAGCGGTGCGCGAAGGCAGGCTGGTGCCGGTGCTGGGGGACTATCAGGTGTCGAACAGCCTCGAACCGCAGCAGATCGCAGTGCTGTGGCCGGGGAGTCGGAGATTGTCGGTGAAGGTGCGTACAGTTATCGACTTCTTTATCGAATGTTTCGGCGAAGTCCCCTACTGGGACCGACCATGAGCCTTGCACAAAACCCAATGTGGGAGCGGGCTTGCTCGCGAAGGCGTCGTGTCAGTCAACGATTCTGTATCTGACACGACGCCTTCGCGAGCAAGCCCGCTCCCACAAAGTTTTTGCAGCAACCTTAAATACGGAACTGGCCCACCAGTTTGCCCAATCGCTGGCCAAGTTCGGCCAGGCTGCGCGAAGTCTGCGCGCCCAACTGGGTCTCATCCGCCACGCTGTCCACCGCCACCGCGATCTGATGCACGCTGCGGTTGATCTCTTCGGCCACCGCGGTTTGTTCCTCGGCTGCGCTGGCGATCTGCGCGTTCATCGAGTTGATGGTCGCGATCAGGTCAGCCATCGCGTCCAGCGACGCCCCGGCCTGATTGGCCTGCGCCGAGGTGCCATCGCCCGCTTCACTGGAACGGCGCATCGCCTCGACCGCCGACTGCGTGCCGGCCTGCAGGCGATCGATCATGCCCTGAATTTCCTGGGTGCTGATCTGCGTGCGGCTGGCCAGTGCCCGCACTTCGTCCGCCACCACCGCAAAACCGCGCCCGGCCTCCCCGGCGCGTGCGGCTTCAATCGCCGCGTTCAGCGCCAAGAGGTTGGTCTGCTCGGCAATCGAGCGGATCACCCCGAGCACGCCGACAATCGACGACACGTCCTGCTGCAGGCTGTCGAGCGACACGCCGCTGCTGCGAATGTCATCCACCAGCGCATGAATCTGTTTGATGCTGCCAGCCACCACGCGTTTGGCGCTCTGGCCTTCTTCATCGGTCTGCTGCGCGGCAACCGCGGCGTTCTGCGCGCTCTTGGCAACTTCCTGGGCAGCGGCGGACATCTCGTTGATCGCCGTGGCAACCTGATCGGTCTCGTGGCGCTGACGCTCCATCGCCTGATCGGAACGCTGAGCCTGATCGGAAACCTGGGTCACCAGGCCGGTCAGTTGCGTGGTCATCTCGGTGATCTGCCGCACCAGACCGTGGATCTTGTCGACGAAACGGTTGAACGAGCCAGCCAGTTCGCCGAGTTCGTCCTGGCTGGTGATGTTCAGCCGACGGGTCAGATCGCCCTCGCCCGCCGCGATGTCGTCGAGGTTGGCTTTCATCAGGTTCAGCGGGCGCAGAATGGTGTTGGCCAGCAGCATCCCGGCGATGGCAATCACCAACAGCACCACCAGCGCCACACCAACGATGCTGAGGATCACCCCTTCCATGCGCTCCTGCACTTGCGCCTGCACCACCGCGACTTGCGCTTCGATGCCGTCGAGGTTGACCGAGGTACCGACCGCCATGTCCCATTTCGCCAGGTACTCGGTGTAACCGAGTTTCGGCACCAGCACGTTGGCATTGCCCGGCAGTGGCGAGCTGTATTGCAGATAGTGGGTGCCGTCCTTCGCCACTTTCACCAGGCCGAGGTTGACGTAGACGCCGTTCGGGTCACGGTTGTCCTTGAAACTTTTGCCCACGCCTTCGGGATCGTTGGCCTTGAACAGGCGCACGGTCTCGGAGTCGTAGCCGAAGAAGTAGCCGTCCTTGCCGTAGCGGATGCCCGACAGCAGCTTGATCGCCTGCGCCCGCGCCGCGTTGTCACCGGGGGCGGCAGCGTCGTACAGCGGCTTGATCGTGGTCATCGCCACGGCGACGTAACTTTGCAGCGTGGCCTTGGCGTCGGCGAGCAAGCGCTCGCGGGTCTGTTCGACTTCGGTGTGCGCCTGTTGCTGGAGAATGAACAGCGTGGTCAGGCTGATGACCAGCGCAAAGAGCAGCACCGGCAGGACGGCAAGGGACAGGACTTTGGCCTTGAGACTCAAGCGCATGGGGGGGGCTCACTCTTTTGGTTTTATTGGCGTGGTTAAAGGCGTTAACGGCACGCAATAGCAAAAGTTGAGCGGGGGATTCACCGCATTCCCCTGTGGGAGCGGGCTTGCTCGCGAAGGCGTCGTGTCAGTCAACATTTATGTTTCTGATACACCGCCTTCGCGAGCAAGCCCGCTCCCACAGGTTTCAGCGTTTACAACACCATCGCGGCCACCCAGCCAAACGCCAGCAGCGGCAGGTTGTAGTGCAGGAAGGTCGGGACCACGGTGTCCCAGATGTGGTGATGCTGGCCATCGACGTTCAGCCCGGAGGTCGGGCCCAGTGTCGAGTCCGAGGCCGGCGAGCCGGTGTCGCCCAGCGCCCCGGCGGTGCCGACGATGCACACGATGGCCATCGGGCTGAAGCCCAGCTGCACGCACAGCGGCACAAAAATCGCTGCCAGAATCGGCACCGTGGAGAACGACGAGCCGATACCGATGGTCACCATCAGGCCCACCAGCAGCATCAACAGCGCGCCGATCGCCTGACTGTGATCGATCCACGCCGCCGCACTTTCGACCAGCGAGCGCACTTCGCCGGTAGCCTTGAGCACTTCGGCGAAACCCGAGGCGGAGATCATGATGAAGCCGATCATCGCCATCATTTTCATGCCTTCGGTGAACAGGTCATCGGTCTCGCGCCACTTGACGATGCCCGAGGCCGAGAAGATCAGGAACCCGGCCAGTGCGCCGATAATCATCGAATCCAGCAGCAACTGAATGATGAACGCGGCGGCAATCGCCAGACCGGCAATGCCAATGGTCTTCGGGTTGTAGGCGACGCTGACTTGCTCGACCTGCTCGATCTTCTCCAGATCGTAAACGCGCTTTTTCCGATAGCTGAAAAACACCGCCATCAACAGGCCGAAGACCATGCCCAGGGCCGGAATCGCCATGGCGTGCATGACGTTGATCTGGCTGATATCGACCCCGGCCTTGCTGACGTTGGCCAGCAGGATCTGGTTGAGGAAGATGTTGCCGAAACCCACCGGGAACACCATGTACGGGGTGATCAGGCCGAAGGTCATGACACAGGCAATCAACCGGCGATCCAGCTGCAACTTGGTCAGTACATAGAGCAGCGGCGGCACCAGCAGCGGGATGAACGCAATGTGGATCGGCAGGATGTTCTGCGAGGCAATCGCCACCACCCACAGCAGGCCGATCAGCAGCCACTTGACGCTGCCGCCGCCGGTCGAGTGTTGGCGATCGACCATCGCCAGGGCCTTGTCGGCCAGCGCATGGGCCAGTCCGGACTTGGCAATCGCCACGGCGAAAGCGCCGAGCAACGCGTAGGACAACGCCACCGTCGCCCCGCCACCCAGGCCGCTGTTGAACGCCTTGAGCGTGGCGTCGATGCCCAGACCACCGGTCAGGCCACCGACCAGCGCACCGACGATCAGGGCGATCACCACGTGCACGCGGGACAGGCTGAGGATCAGCATGACGCCGACCGCAGCAATCACTGCATTCATTTCACTACCTCAAAAACACTGCGATGAAATCATCACCGCCAGACAGGATGAGTCCGCCAACGCTTGACCGGCGGATTTGCAAAGAGGGTCTTATTAGAAGGGCGCGCACTGTGCCGCAGAGTGGCGGCGGTGTCAAAGCGAGCGGCTGAACTGAAATGTAACTGACAATGCAGAACCCGGTGATGCGCAGGAGATCCCTGTGGCGAGGGAGCTTGCTCCCGCTCGGCTGCGCAGCAGTCGCAAACTCGTTAGACGCGTTATGCCTGAATCACCGCATTGGCAGGGTTTGGGGGCGCTACGCACCCCAGCGGGAGCAAGCTCCCTCGCCACAGGGGCCTAAATGTCACTCAGCTGCGGCAATTGGTCATATTGCGCCTGAACAATAAAGAAAGCCGAAACGCGGCCGTTACAGTGCAAAGTCTCAGATATTTATCGAATAAGGACGTCTCCATGTCGCTCAGACAACTTTCCATTCAATGGAAAATCACCCTGCTCGCCGGCCTGTGCCTGGCGGGCATCGTGACCCTGCTGGTGGGTCTTTCGCTGTATCGCATGGAGCACAGCTCCGAGCTGGTGAAAGCTTCGAGCATGGAGATGCTGACCGAGTCAGCCCAGGCGCGCATTGAATCGCAAGGCGAAGTGCAGGCTGCCGGGATTCGCCAGCAGTTCATGGACGCCTATCAATACGGTCACGGTTTCTCGCGGCAGGTGCTGTTCCTGCGCGAACAGGCCGAGAAGCGCTTCCTCGACGCCTTCGACCTGCGCGAAGACATGACCCGCCAAGTCAAGTCCGCCCTGCAAGCCAACCCGGATCTGCTCGGTCTGTCGCTGGTGTTCGAAGCCAACGCGCTGGATGGCAAGGATGAACTGTTCGCCGGTCAGGCCGAGCTGGGCAGCAACGACAAGGGCCGCTTCGCCCTGTACTGGTCGCAGCCGACGCCCGGCAAAGTCACCTCGATGGCGCTGCCGGAAAGCGACATGGCCGACACCAGCACCGGCCCAAGCGGTCAGGCCGCCAATGCCTGGTTCACCTGCCCGCGCACCACGCTCAAGCCGTGCGTGATCGAACCGTACTTCTATGTGATCGACGGCCAGAACGTGCTGATGACCAGCATCGTCTTCCCGCTGATGGTCAACGGCAAAGTCATCGCCTCGCTGTCGGTAGACATCAACCTCAACAGCCTGCAAGCGATCAGCCAGGGCGCGAGCAAAAAGCTCTACGACGGCCAGACTGCCGTGAGCATCATCAGCCCCACCGGTCTTCTCGCCGGCTACAGCCCGGACGCCAGCAAACTGAGCAAGCGCCTGGATGCCGTGGATACCGTCAGCGGCGCCGAACTGCTGCGTCAACTCGCCGCCAGCAGCAGCGTCAGCAGCCTGCACAGCAACGGCCAGTTGAAAGTGTTGTCGCCGTTCCAGCCGATCCCCGGCGGCCCGTCGTGGGGCGTGTTGCTCGACGTGCCGGAAAAGGTGCTGGTCAGCCGCGCCGAAGCGCTCAAGCAGCAACTCGATGCGAGCAACAACTCCGGCACCCTGATCGAGCTGAGCCTCGGCGTGCTGGCGGCATTGGTCGGCCTGCTGCTGGTGTGGCTGATGGCGCGCAGCGTGACCAAACCGATCCTCGGCGTGGCCCACATGCTCGAAGACATCGCCAGTGGTGAGGGTGATCTGACCCGGCGTCTGGCCTACGACAAGAAAGATGAACTCGGTCAGCTGGCCGGCTGGTTCAACAAGTTCCTCGACAAGTTGCAGCCGATCATCGCCGAAGTGAAACGCTCGGTGCAGGACGCGCGCAACACCGCCGACCAGTCCTCGGCCATCGCCACCCAGACCAGCGCCGGCATGGAGCAGCAATACCGCCAGGTCGATCAGGTCGCCACTGCGTCCCACGAAATGAGCGCCACCGCGCAGGACGTCGCACGCAGCGCCGCACAAGCCGCCGAAGCGGCGAAGGACGCCGACCGCGCCACCCGTCAGGGCCTGACCGTGATCGACCGCACCACCGCGAGCATCGACACGCTCGCCGCCGACATGAGCGCGGCGATGGTTCAAGTCGAAGGCCTGGCCGCCAACAGCGAGAAGATCGGCACCGTGCTGGAAACCATCCGCGCCATTGCCGAACAGACCAACCTGCTGGCCCTCAACGCCGCGATCGAAGCCGCCCGTGCCGGTGAAGCCGGGCGCGGTTTTGCCGTGGTCGCCGACGAAGTGCGCAACCTCGCCCGCCGCACCCAAGAGTCGGTGGAAGAAACCCGTCAGGTGATCGAACAACTGCAGACCGGTACTCAGGATGTGGTCGGGTCGATGGGCAACAGCCATCGTCAGGCTCAGGGCAGTGTCGAACAGGTCGGGCAAGCGGTGACCGCACTGCGCCAGATCGGCGATGCAGTGACGGTGATCAGCGACATGAACCTGCAGATCGCCAGCGCGGCGGAAGAACAGAGCGCGGTGGCCGAGGAGATCAACAACAACGTGGCAACCATTCGCGACGTGACCGAATCGCTGTCCGGGCAGGCCAATGAGTCGGCGCGGGTGAGCCAGTCGCTGAACAGCCTGGCGAATCAGCAGCAGAGTCTGATGGATCAGTTCCGGGTCTGACTGCCCCACCCTACCCTGTAGGAGCTGCCGAAGGCTGCGATCTTTTGATCTTGGTTTTTAATAGATCAAAGTCAAAAGATCGCAGCCTTCGGCAGCTCCTACAGGGGATTTGTGGTGTTGGGAAAATCAGCGTTCAGGCAACTCGATCACCACTTTCAACCCGCCCCACTCGCTCTCGCCCAGCACCAGCACGCCGCCCCACGTCTCGACGATATCGCGCACAATCCCCAGCCCCAGACCATGCCCGTCAGTCTGTTCGTCGAGCCGCGTGCCACGGCTGAATACCTGACTACGCTGCTCTTCGGGAATCCCCGGCCCGTCATCTTCAACGCTCAGGGCGTAGCCGTCAGTTCGTTCGATCACACTCAGACGCACCTCGGCATCCGCCCACTTGCAGGCGTTGTCCAGCAAGTTGCCGAGCAGTTCCAGCAAGTCCTCGCGGTCCCACGGCAGTTGCAGCCCCGGCGGCGCGACGTAACTCAACGCCAGATGCTCGCCGTGGATCATGTTCAGCGTCGCTAGCAGGCCCGGCAATTCCGCGTCACAGTCGAACAACGCACCCGGCAGCGCATCACCGGACAACCGTGCGCGATTGAGTTCACGATTGAGCCGCTGTTGCACCTGCTCCAGTTGTTCCTTGAGGATCTTGCGCAGCTCCGGATGGGCGTCGAGTTTTTCGCTCGATGCCAGACTCAAGAGCACCGCCAACGGCGTTTTCAGCGCATGCCCCAGATTGCCCAGCGCATTGCGTGAACGCTTGAGACTGTCCTCGGTGTGCGCCAGCAAATGGTTGATTTGCGCCACCAGCGGCTCCAGTTCCACCGGCACCTGATCGTCCAGTTGCGAGCGCTGGCCCTGCTGCAACTGGGCGATCTGCTCGCGAGCGCGTTCCAGCGGCTTCAACGCGCGGCGCACCGTCAGCCGTTGCAGGAGCAGAATCAGCAGCAACCCGGCCAGGCCCAGACCGAGGCCGATCTGGCGCATGCGCTGGAAACTCTCGCGCACCGGGGTGTAATCCTGGGCGACGCTGATCGAGATCGACTGCCCCAGACGTCGATAGTCCGAACGCAATACCAGCAACTGCTGACCGTCCGGCCCCAGTTGCAGGTTGCTGTGCAAACCGGGGTGTTCCAGCAGCGGCAGATCCTGATCCCACAGCGAACGCGAGCGCCAGTGGCTGTCGGCAAAATCGATGCGGAAATAATGCCCGGAAAACGGCCGCTGATAGGCCGGCGACAGGTGCCGCTCATCCAGCTGCAACCCCTGCGGGCCGCGCACCAGCGCCACCAGCAGACTTTCGCTGTCGTTGCGCAGTCCGGCTTCGAGATAGCGCTGCAAACCGACTTCGAACAACCACAGACTGGTTTGCGCCAGCACCAGACCGACGATCACCATCACGCTGATCAGGCCCAGGCTCAAACGGCGCTGGATCGACCTCACGAAGCTTGCCCGCCGAACAGGTAACCCTGGCCGCGACGGGTTTCGATCACGGCTTTACCAAGCTTGCGCCGCAGATGGTTGACGTGAACTTCGAGGACGTTGGAATCACGCTCGGTCTCGCCGTCGTAGAGGTGCTCGGCGAGGTGGGTCTTCGACAGGATCTGTTCCGGGTGCAGCATGAAATAACGCAGCAGACGGAATTCGGCGGCAGTCAGCTGAATCTCGCTGCCGTCGCGGATCACGCACTGGCGACCTTCATCCAGATGCAGGCCGGCTGCTTTCAGCGTCGGCTGATTGGCCTGGCCCTTGGAGCGACGCAGCAACGACTGCACCCGCAAATGCAGCTCTTCGGGATGGAACGGTTTGGTCAGGTAATCGTCGGCGCCGGCCTTCAGGCCTTCGATGCGCTCGGCCCAGGAATCGCGGGCGGTGAGGATCAGCACCGGGGTCGACAACCCACCCGCGCGCCATTGCGCCAGCACCTCCAGACCGGGAACGCCGGGCAGGCCGAGGTCGAGAATGATCAGGTCATAGGGCTCGCTGCTGCCCTGATAGACCGCATCGCGTCCGTCCGCCAGCCAGTCCACCGCGTAGCCTTGGCGCTGCAGGCCGGCGATCAGTTCGTCGGCGAGCGGCACGTGATCTTCCACCAGAAGCAAACGCATCGGTCAATCTTCCTTGTCTTTGAGTAATTGGCCGGAATCGGCTTTCAGGTGCAGTTCGCGCGCCACACCCTCGACCGTTAGCAACTCGACTTCATAAACGTAGACGTCGTGCTTTTCCTCTAGCTCGACTTCCAGCAGTTTCGCTCCGGGGTAGCGATCCAGTGCCTGTTGCAGCACCTGTTCCAGCGGCAGGATCACCCCCTGCTGACGCAGACGCAGTGCTTCATCGGGGCCAAGATCACGGGCCACCGCCACCGAGCAGAATGCCAATAGCACCAGGGCCAGTCGGCTGCCGGTGCGTGGCTGTAACAAATACGGCTTCATTAAGTATCCTGATGATCCTTGAGCACTTGCCCACTGACCGCGTCCAGTTCCAGGTCCCACTCCAGCCCTTGCGGGTCACGCATTTCGATCTGGTAGATGTACTTGCCGTACTGCTCTTCCAGCTCGGTATCGGTGATGGTCGAACCCGGGTGTCTGGTCAGCGCCGTGGCGTTGAGCTTCTCGAAGGACACGATAGTACCAGCGTCGCGCAGGCGCAGGGCTTCATCGGGGCCAAGATCGCGGGCGTGGGCGAGGCTGGCGGTCAGGCCGATGATCGCGGCGATGGACAGGGCAGTCAGGGTTTTCATGGGTGTCTCCGTATTTTTATGTGCAGCTACGGTGGGCACCTTAGCGGGATGAACTTAACTGAAACTGAATTGCCATCATTGCCCCTGGCACCAACCTCATTTGCAGATTCATGCAAAACCCTGTGGGAGCGGGCTTGCTCGCGAATGCGGTGGGTCAGCAATAATGATGGCGACTGATACACCGCTTTCGCGAGCAAGCCCGCTCCCACAGGGTCAAGTAGTGCGCCTATAATCCAAAGCTTGCTAACGATCGAGACCGGTATGACCGCCATCCACATCAAGTTCCCAGCCCTCACCCTCAAGGCCGGCCCTCGGGCCATGGCACGCATTCGTGCCCAAGGGCTGAACGCCGCTGACGTCGGCACCCTGCCCGGTGCGGCCGGCGGGCCGAAGGCATTGGGGATTCAGGGGCTTGATCTGGCGTTGTTCGGCGAATGGCTGCCGAGCGTGCCACGCGAGCGCTCGCTGATCGGTGCGTCGGTCGGCTCCTGGCGCTTCGCCAGCGCCTGCCTGCCGGATGCCGCCGAAGGCATTCGCCGCCTCGGCCATTTGTATGCCGAGCAGAACTTCAACAAAGGCGTGACCATGGCCGAGATCAGCGCGAGCTCGCAGCGCATGCTCAATGACCTGCTTGACGGCCGCGACGCCAGCATCCTCAACAATGCCGACTACCGCCTGAACATCATGGTGGTCAAAAGCCACGGACGCCTGGCCGACGATCATCGTGGCCGCCTCGGCCTGGCGCTGGGTTCGGTAATCGCCGATAACCTGCGCGGTCGCGCGCGCCTGTCGCGACACTTCGAACGGCTGATCATTCACGATCCGCGCCTCGCCCCGCCGGTCAATGCGCTGCACGACTTCCCGTCGCGCTTCGTCGCCCTCAATGCCGGCAACCTGCGCCAGGCGCTGCTAGCCTCGGGGTCGATCCCGATGGTCATGGAAGGCGTGCGCGACCTGCCGGGTGCCGGTGCCGGCACCTTCCGCGATGGCGGGCTGCTCGACTATCACCTCGACCTGCCCTACAGCGGCGACGGCATCGTGCTCTATCCGCACTTCACCGACCGGGTGATTCCGGGCTGGTTCGACAAGACTCTGCCTTGGCGCAAGGCCTCGGTCGAGCGCTTGCAGGACGTGCTGTTGCTGGCACCGTCGAAGGAATATCTGGCGCGCCTGCCCTACGGCAAACTGCCGGATCGTAACGACTTCAAGCGCTTCATGGGCGATGCGCCGAGCCGCCAAAAGTACTGGCACGCGGCGATGGACGAAAGCCGCCGCCTCGGCGACGAGTTTCTTGAACTGGCTGCCAACGGTCGCCTCGCCGAGCGCTTGCTGACCCTTTAGTCAGTGTTTTCCCGCATCGCCAAACACAAGCTGGTAAACTCGCCGCCTGCCCGAATCGCTGCGGCGAACGCCACCTGAACAGAGCCGAAAATACTGTGGAAATCTTCAAGGAATTTACTTTCGAATCCGCCCACCGCCTGCCGCACGTACCGGACGGCCACAAGTGCGGGCGCCTGCACGGTCACTCGTTCAAGGTGGCGATTCACCTGAGCGGCGACCTCGATCCGCACACCGGCTGGATCCGCGATTTCTCCGAGATCAAGGCGATTTTCAAGCCGCTGTACGAGCGTCTGGATCACAACTACCTGAACGACATTCCCGGCCTGGAAAACCCGACCAGCGAAGTCCTGGCCAAATTCATCTGGAATGAAATGAAGCCACTGCTGCCGGAACTCAGCGCGATCCGCATTCACGAGACCTGCACCAGCGGTTGCATCTATCGCGGTGAATGATTTGCTCTAAAGAACAATGAAGATCCCTGTGGGAGCGGGCTTGCTCGCGAAGGCATTGCAGCAGTCAACGTATTTTTTGCTGACACACCGCCTTCGCGAGCAAGCCCGCTCCCACAGGGGAATTGGTGTTTTGTCAGGAAAATAGAGAACAGCCCCCGAGGCTGTTTTTTTATGCCTATGCTTTTTGGCTTACCGCGACATCCCCGACCTCTGCCCCCAACACAGTGCAAAACTGTGGGAGCGGGCTTGCTCGCGAAAGCGGTGTATCAGTCGCCATCTGCATTGGCTGACCGGGCGCATTCGCGAGCAAGCCCGCTCCCACATTGGGCCTGTGTGTGTTCTGGTGCACTGCTTTCGCCCCGAAATCCCTGACTCAGCTATACATAATCCGCATAACGGTCTTTGGCACGACCACTGCAACCCACCCCGCGTCTCCCCAATCCAGCAAGGAACGCCCCATGACGCAGAACGACCCCGGCAACGACTACCCCCTCAGCGAAGTCCCGATGCATGCACGCAAAGGCCTGGCCTCAACCGCCATGGTACTGCTCGGTTTCACCTTCTTCACCGCCACCATGTTTGCCGGCGGCAAGCTCGGCGTGGCGTTCAGTTTTGCCGAGATGCTCGCGGTAATCATCATCGGCAATCTGCTGCTCGGGCTCTACGCGGCAGGGCTGGGTTACATCGCGTTCAAAAGTGGCCTGAATTCGGTACTGATGGGCCGCTTCTGTTTCGGCGAGGTCGGCAGCAAGCTCAGCGACCTGATCCTCGGTTTCACCCAGATCGGCTGGTACGCCTGGGGTACCGCGACTGCCGCCGTGGTGCTCGGCAAATACTTCGATCTCGATGAAGGCACGGTGCTCGGCCTGATGGTGCTGTTCGGCCTGGTGTTCTGCGCCACGGCGTATGTCGGTTATCGCGGCCTGGAGATCCTGTCTTACATCGCAGTGCCAGCGATGATGTTGCTGCTGATGCTTTCGATGTGGGTCGCGACGGTAAAAGTTGGCGGCTTCGATGGTTTGCTGGCCGTGGTGCCGAGCGGTTCGCTGGACTGGTCGACCGCGATCACGCTGGTGTTCGGCACTTTCGTCAGCGGCGCGACCCAGGCGACCAACTGGACACGCTTCTCGCGGTCGGCACGGGTTGCCGTGTTGGCGAGCCTGATCGGTTTTTTCATCGGCAATGGCCTGATGGTGCTGATCGGTGCCTACGGCGCAATCGTCTATCAGCAGCCGGACGTGGTTGAAGTGTTGCTGCTGCAAGGTTTCGCCATGGCCGCGATGGCCATGCTGTTGCTGAATATCTGGAGCACCCAGGACAACACCATCTACAACTTCGCCGTCGCCGGCTGCAACCTGCTGCGCACCGGGCGGCGCAAAACCGTGACCCTGGCGGGCGCGGTGATCGGCACCCTGCTCGCCCTGCTGGGCATGTACGACATGCTGGTGCCGTACCTGATTCTGTTGGGTACGGTAATTCCGCCGATTGGCGGGGTGATCATGGCCGACTTTTTCTTCCGTTGGCGCGGGCGCTATCCGCGTCTGGCCGACGCACGGCTGCCGGCGTTCAACTGGCCGGGGCTGGGGGCTTACGCGGTCGGCACACTCGCTGCGTTCCACTCGCCGTGGGTTGCGCCGCTGGTAGGGATTGCTGCCGCCGCGCTAACGTATGTCATCGTCACCGGCCTGCTCGGCGCCCGTCGCGCCACCGTGCCATTACAAGACCTATAAGAAGGATTCGCCTGATGCACATCATCAACGCCCGACTGCGCAACCAGGAAGGTTTGCACGAATTGCACCTGGAAGACGGCCTGATCCGCAGCATCGGTCGCCAGACCGAAGCCCCGACCCTCAACCCCGGCGACCTCGATGCCGGCGGCAATCTGGTGGTGCCGCCCTTCGTCGAGCCGCACATCCACCTCGACGCCACGCTGACGGCCGGCGAGCCACGCTGGAACATGAGCGGCACGCTGTTCGAGGGCATCGAGTGCTGGGGCGAGCGCAAGGTCACCATCACCGAAGAGGACACCAAAACCCGCGCCAAGAAGACCATTCAGGCGCTGGCCGCCCACGGCATCCAGCACGTGCGCACCCACGTCGACGTCACCGATCCGCAGCTCACCGCGCTCAAGGCGATGCTCGAAGTGCGCGAAGAATCCCGGCATCTGATCGACCTGCAAATCGTCGCGTTCCCGCAGGAAGGCATCGAGTCGTACCGCAACGGTCGCGAGCTGATGGAAGAAGCGATTCGCATGGGCGCCGATGTGGTCGGCGGCATTCCGCATTTCGAGTACACCCGCGACCAGGGCGTCAGTTCAGTGAAGTTTCTGATGGACCTGGCCGAACGCACCGGTTGCCTGGTGGATGTGCATTGCGACGAGACCGACGACCCGCACTCACGCTTTCTCGAAGTGCTCGCCGAAGAGGCACGCAGCCGCGACATGGGCGCGCGGGTCACGGCCAGCCACACCACGGCAATGGGCTCTTACGACAACGCTTACTGCGCCAAACTGTTCCGCCTGCTCGGGCATTCCGGGATCAGTTTCGTCTCATGCCCGACCGAAAGCATTCACCTGCAGGGGCGCTTCGACAACTTCCCGAAACGCCGTGGCGTGACCCGGGTCAACGAGCTGCTGGAGGCCGGGATGAACGTGTGTTTCGGCCAGGACTCGATCGTCGATCCGTGGTATCCGCTGGGCAACGGCAACATCCTGCGCGTGCTTGAGGCCGGGTTGCACATCTGCCATATGCTCGGTTATCGCAACCTGCAAAACGCGCTGGATCTGGTCACCGATAACAGCGCCAAGGCCATGCATCTGGGCGAGCGTTACGGCCTGGAACAAGGACGCCCGGCCAACCTGCTGATTCTGTCGGCGGACAGCGATTACGAAATGATCCGCAGCCAGGGCCTGCCGCTGTATTCGATCCGTGGCGGCAAGGTGCTGATGCAGCGGCAGATGCCGGTGGTGGCGTTCAGCGGCGGACAAATCTGAAACTGTTGTCAGGCTGATGACCTCATCCACTGGCAAGCCAGCTCCCACAGTATTCAGCAGTGAACGCGTGATTTGTGTTCACCACACAACCCTGTGGGCGCGGGCTTGCCAGCGAAGGCGATTGCCGCTTCAGCCGATCAATCGCGCCGTACCAAACAGCCTGACCCGCACCAATTCACCCCGCTCTTCTTCAAGCAACACCGGCGCCGTTCCTCCCGGCATCACCACCTGCACCTCCCCACTCGACACCCAGCCCACCGCCCACGCCGCACACGCCACTGCGCTGGCGCTGGTGCCGGAAGACGCCGTCGGCCCTTCGCCACGCTCGAACACCCGGGCGACGATACGCTGCGCTGACTCAAGCACCGCCCATTGCAGATTGACGCCCGCCGGGCATGGCTGGCCGGCGCCGGTCGGCATCGCGTAGGCGATTCGGGTCAGGCCTTCGGCCCATGGCGGTTCGCGCATTTGCGGGTTGCTCGGCAGATCGGCGACATCGCTCAACAATGTCACACAATGCGGATTGCCGATGCGCACGAACTGGCTGTGCTGCCACGCTGGGTTGAGCCCGGCCAGTTGCTCTACGTGGCTGACTTCCTTGCCATTGAACGTGCGTTTTTCAACCTGCTGCGCACCCACTGCAGAAGGCCCGAAGCCCGGTTGACCGAGGTTCAGCCAGAAGCCGTTCACGCCTTCAACTTCGGCCGGTTTCACCGAGGTTTCCACGGCATCACCCTTGTCGTGATGCACTCGCAGCGACGCCCCTTCCGCCGGCATCAGCCCCTGCTCCAGCAACGACTGGGAAAAGATCGTCAGACCATTGCCACTGCGTTCGGCCAAGGTGCCGTCGGTGTTGACGATCAGCACGTCGAACGGCGGCGCTGACTGGAACGGGCCGATCAACAGACCATCGCTGCGGTGCGATTTGCTCCCCGCCGGACGCTGGCCCTCCGGCCAGTCGCAGCACAGCGCAATGGCTGCGTGGCTCCATGCCGGTCTCGACACAGCACACTGCGCCGCACCGACCGGCAAATCGATCCCCGCCTCACGAAGTGCCTGGGGCAAAATCACCCCGTAAATATTGCCCCGCGCATCGTAGAACTGCGTCATCACCGGCCTCACTCACCTTGTCGAAGCCCTCACTGTAAACCGCGATCCCCTGCAGGAGTGAGCCTGCTCGCGATAGCGCAGTGTCAGGCGCCCTGGTCATTGCCTGAGCCACCGCCTTCGCGAGCAAGCCCGCTCCCACATTAAATGGCAGGCGCTCACAAATCCGCTGTCATCCGCAGATCACTGTGGGAGCGGGCTTGCTCGCGAAGGCAGTGTGTCAGTCACTATATTCTTTGGCTGACACACCTCTATCGCGAGCAGACTCATCCCTACAGGTTAGGATGTCGACTGCACTTCCCCAAGACCTGCGATCGAACCTCGACGCGCGATCACTGTCATTCGGGGACGCGACGTTTTTTGCCAAGGATCGATATGACCAGCCTCAACCCCCAAGACACCCTCGTCCCCGGACACCTGCAACAGATGTCGACGCGCATCGCCTTTTTCATCGCCGGCCTCGGGATTGCCGCGTGGGCGCCGCTGGTGCCGTACGCCAAGGCCCGCGCCGGGCTCGATGAAGGTACGCTGGGCCTGTTGCTGTTGTGCCTGGGAGTCGGCTCGATTCTGGCGATGCCGCTGGCGGGGATTCTCGCCACGCGCTTCGGCTGCCGCAAAGTCGCCACCGGCGGCACCCTGCTGATTTGCGCGGCGCTGCCATTGCTGGCAACGGTGTCGTCGATACCGGCGCTGATCGCCACGTTGTTCATGTTCGGCGCCGGTTTGGGCACGGTGGATTCGACCGTCAACCTGCAAGCGGTGATCGTCGAACGGGCCAGCGGCAAGCACATGATGTCGGGGTTTCATGGCCTGTTCAGCCTCGGCGGGATCGTCGGCGCGGCCGGTGTCAGCGCCCTGCTCGGCCTCGGGCTGACGCCGCTGGCAGCGATGCTGGTGGTGGTGGCGGTGTTGATCGGCGCACTGTTCAAAGCGGTGCCGCACATGTTGCCCTACGGCAGTGAAAGCTCCGGCCCGGCATTCGCCATTCCCCACGGTATCGTGCTGTTCATCGGCGGGATGTGTTTCATCGTGTTCCTCACCGAAGGCGCAGCGCTCGACTGGAGCGCGGTGTTCCTCGCGCAGGAACGCGGAATCGATACAGCCTATGCAGGACTCGGTTACGCGGCGTTTGCCCTGACCATGACGGCCGGACGTTTGATGGGTGACCGGATTGTCCGGCGTCTGGGCGCCACACGGGTGATTCTGTTTGGCGGTCTGCTGGCAGCGGCAGGCCTGTTTCTGGCGACCTTCGCCCCGAGCTGGGAAGCGGCGCTGCTGGGTTATGCGCTGGTCGGCGCCGGCTGTTCGAACATTGTGCCGGTGCTGTACACGGCGGTGGGCAAGCAAACCGTGATGCCGGAAAGCATCGCGGTGCCGGCGATCACCACACTGGGTTATGCGGGGATTCTGGCGGGGCCGGCGGTGATCGGCTTTGTCGCGCATGCCAGCAGTTTGAGTTTTGCTTTCGGCTTGATGGCGCTGCTGTTGGTGGCCGTGGCCATTGGCGGCAAAGTCCTCAAGGTCTGAACACCCATCATTGTGGCGAGGGAGCTTGCTCCCGCCGGGTTGCGAAGCGACCCAAAAAGTCGGGCCTGCTGCGCAGTCCAGCGGGAGCAAGCTCCCTCGCCACAGGGTCAGGCGTCATTAGAAACCGACGCTGGCCTGCACAAAGAACGTCCGCGGTGCGCCCACATACATCCCCGAATTGTTGTCGCTGGAACGGGTGAAATACTGCTTGTCGAAGATGTTTTTCACCCCGGCGCCGAGCTTCAGGTTCGACACCTGCGGCCCGAAGTCATACCCGCCGCGCACGTTCCAGGTCACGTAACCCGGGATGTCGCCGTACTGCCCGTCAGCCGTGCCTTCGGTGATGTAATTGCCGTTGAAGCTGCCATCGGCGTTGACCCCGGTGCCCGGCGAGCGCTGTTTCGATTGGGCGAAACCGTCGATGTTGTACGTCCAGCGATTGATGTCGTAACGCAAGCCCACGGTCGCCACCTGCCGCGAATAGAACGGCAGATCACGGCCCTTGAAGCCCGGAATCTCACCTTCGTAGGTGGCGCGGGTGTAGGTGAAACCGGCGTTGGCGGTCAGACCGTCGAGACGCGGGTCGAGCGCCGCCATGTCGTAATGCACCGACGCCTCGATACCCTGGTGCTTGGTCGCACCGAGGTTGGTCCAGCCGACATCGTTGCTGATGTATTGCAGCTCGTCATCGAAGTCGATGTAGAACAGCGTCACTTCCCCGCCCCACACGTCATCGTTGTAACGCGTACCGATCTCGTAGGTCTTGGCCTTTTCCGGCTCCAGGCCGTTGGCGGTCTGGTCACCCGAGCCGCCCTGGCCGAGCTGGAAGTACTGCAGGCTGCCGAACGAAGTTTCGTAGTTGGCGAACAGTTTCCACGCGTCCGACAGGTGATACATCACGCTCAGCGCCGGCAGCGGTTCGTTGCTTTCGATGCTGCGGTTTTTCTCTGGCACGCGCTTGCCCGAGGTGTCGAGTACGGCGCGGTCATGCCAGTCGGTGCTGATGTGTTCGAAGCGAATGCCCGGGGTGATGGTCCAGTTGCCGACGTCGATCTTGTTGTCGACATACACCGAGTTGGCCTCGGTGCCACCGGTGCGGTCCTGGAACACATGACCATCGGACGTCGGGGTGACCACCGGCTGATTGTTGACCAGCGCCAGACGGCTCGACTGCTCGTGCATCGCCTCTTTCAGGTAGCGATAACCGACGCTGACTTCCTGAGTGGTCGGGCCGACGTCGAAGACCCGCGACACCCGCGGCTCGACACCAAGGGTGTAGTAGGAACGCGGGTACGAGCTGAGGGTTTTCTGGTCGCGGGCGGCGATGGTGCTGCCGCGAAAGCTGTCGGTGTAATAGGTGAGGATTTCTGCCTGGGTGCGCTCGTCGATCTGGCGAATCCACTTGAACGACACGTCTTTGCGCCGCCCGCTGAAATTGTCGTAATCGCGAACCGAATCATACGGTTTGTCGTCGTACTGCTTTTGCGTCAGGCCGCCGGGCATGTCGGCACTGGCGTCGTAGTAATGGAAGTTGAGGCTGAAATCGTCCTGATCGGTCGGCGCCCAATGGGTCTTGAGCAGCACGTCGTCGATGTCGTTGTCGTTGTTGCGCTCGCGGTAACCGTTGCCGTTGACCCCGGAATACAACAGCGCCACGCCCATGCCGTTGTCAGCGGTGCCGCCGAGGAACGCCGTGTCGATGTGCTTCCAGCCGCCGTAACGGGTGGTCTCCAGCGTGGTGCCGATTTCCCCGGTGGCTTTTTCCGGAATGGCGCGGGTGACGAAGTTGATCACGCCACCCACGTTCTGCGGGCCGTAACGCACGGAACCGGCGCCGCGTACCACGTCGATGCTGTCGAGGTTGCCCGAGGAGATCGGCGCCATCGACAGTTGTGGCTGACCGTACGGCGCGAACGCGGCGGGCACGCCGTCAATCAGCACCGTGGAGCGTGGCGACAGGCGCGAAGTCAGGCCCCGCACGCCGACGTTCAGCGCGATGTCGCTGCCGCCGGTGCCGTTGGAGTCCTGCACCTGCACACCGGGCACGCGCTTGAGCACGTCACTGACGTTCATCGCGCCCTGCTCGACCATGGCTTCGCGGCGGATCACCGTGCGTGCGCCCGGGTGGTTCTGCACCACGGCGGCATCGGCGTCGCCGAGCCAGTCGCCGACCACTTTGATGTCGGTCACGCCCAGTTCCAGCGGGCCATTGCTGGCGGCAGTTGCGGCCGGCGACAGGGTCACCGAGCCTTCGTTGATCTGATAGTCCAGGCCGCTGCCCTGCAACAATTGGCGCAACGCCTGCTCGGGAGAAATGTCGCCATCGACCGCCGGAGCCTGTTTGCCGGCGACCAGATCCGGGCTGAAAAACACCTGCAGCGAGGTTTGCTGGCCCAGCTCGCTCAGGGCCTGGCCCAACGGCTGGGCGCGGATGTGAATGGCCTCGGCGGCATAGGCCAGCGGCATCGCCGCATTGACCGCCAGCGCGAGGGCCAGCGGCAACCAAGGGGATTTTTTGTTGTTGGCTGAGGTGTTTTTCACGTCGAACGTAGTCCTGTGGATCGCAAGAGTGTGCGTCTGTTAATGCAAACCAGTTGCAGTTGAACAGGAAGACGATGAACTCGAAAAAAACCTGAATTTTATTTTGAAATTATTTCCTGACTGCCATCGGCCAGGGTGCGGACGGCCACCGGCAGGATGTTTGGCAGGGCCTTGAGCAAGGCGTCGGTGTTGTCGGATTTGAACACGCTGGTCAGGCGCAGACCGGCCACGGCCGGGTTGCTGACCGTCAGTGGCTTGTCGCGATAACGCGAAACTTCCGCCGCCACTTCGCTGAGACTGGCGTTGTTGAACACCAGTTTGCCGCTGCGCCAGGCCGTCAGTTCGGCGGGCTTGACCGCATACGCGGCAGCGACTTTGCCCTCGGCATCGACATGGGTGCCGAGGCCTGCGGTCAGGTTGATGAACTCGTTGTCCGGCGTATTGCGCCCCTGCACCTTGACCGTGCCCTGCTCCACCGCGACCCGGGTTTGCGTCACATCGCGGCGCACATCGAAACGCGTGCCGGTGACCGTGACCTTGCCACTACCGGCCTCGACCACGAACGGGCGCCCGGTGTCGTGCTGAACGCTGAACATCGCCTCGCCTTCACTCAACTCGATCAGCCGCCGATCCTTCTCATAGCGCACCTGCAAACGGCTGCGGCTGTTGAGGTCGATCACCGATCCGTCCGGCAGCGCCACATGCTTGCGCTCACCCAACGCCGTCGCGAACTCGGCGCTATAACCGTCCGGGTGATTCAAGCCACTGAACAAACCGAGGCCGAGCGCCACCGCCAGTACACTGGCCGCCACGGCATAGCGCACCAGCGGACGACGTTCGCGACGAGTTAGCGGGGCTTCGACGAGGGCCTTGAGGCGCGGCGCCGGCAGCAGATCCGCCGCCGTCCACAGGCCTTGCAGCAACTGGAATTCGTCACGGTGTTGCGGATGCTGGTGCAGCCAGGCGTCGAAGCGCTGCTGTTCGTCGGCACTGATCAGTGGCTCCTGCAAACGCACAAACCAGCGTGCTGCCTCATCACGCACCGTTGTTTGCCCGCACGCGCAATCACGGGTATCCATCATGGAATGTCCTGTCGGGCTGGGGATGAAAAGCGGCGGCCGCTCATGACTGCATGCCGTCGAGGCGATCGCGCAAGTGGCGCAGGGTGCGGATCATATACTTTTCGACCATATTTCTGGACAGCCCCAGGCGCTCAGCGATTTCCGCCTGGGTCAGGCCTTCGATCTTCTGCCAGACGAAAATCTTCCGGCAGTTGAGCGGCAGTTCCTGCAGCGCCCGTTCGATGGAGTCGGCCAACTGGATCGCCTGCATGTAATGCTCCGGGTCGCCGGTGGACGACACACTGTGATCGATCGCCTGCGACTCCATGGCTTCCCGCCGATCCTCACGCCGATAACCGTCGACCGCGATGTTGCGTGCGGTCTGGTGCAAATACGCCCGTGGCTGCTGCACCGCTGCCGAATCGGATTCGAGCACCCGCACAAAGGTGTCGTGCGCCAAGTCCTCGGCCTGCGCGCGATTGCGCAGACGCCGGGTCCAGGTGCCGATCAACTCTTCGTAATGCTCGAAAAAGCCGGGTCTGCGGGGCAGCATGGGGTTCATGGCAGCGTGTGGTGGAAAGAGGTGTGAATAGTAATGCTTCCTATTAAGCCCGGCAATTCATTCCTTGGAGACCCGATCCGCCGTTCATCTCCAGGTCATCGTGCTATTGCAATCACCTCACTCATGTATTGATGCAGATCGCGAAAATCCTGAACGCTCCAGGCGTGCGGCGCGATCTTCACGCCGTTGTCCTGCAAGGTTTTTGGAATCAGGTTTCCATTGGGACGAAGGATGATCGAGGACACGATGACGCCCGGATAATCCTTAAGGCGTTTCTTGAAGGTGGCTGTTGTCAGGTCAGGCGTTGGCGGATTGCTTTTATTGGCCAATGGCCCGGTTGCCTTGATATCGGCGCCGTGGCACACAGCACATCGCTGGACATACAGATTTTTGCCGTTGACATTTTCCGCAACGGACAGGGAGGTCTGAATGACTGATAACAAAGCGAATAAGGTGACGAGGGTTGTTTTCATTTTTATAGAGGGTCAGAGGCTGAAACGGACGGCGCACAGCTAAGCACACATCAGGAAGCCAATTTCCACGTATCGAGAAATTGCCGGGCAGCGACCCACGTCGTCGAGTTTTTCGCAGCCGTCCCGCCTATTGTGTAAAATGCCGCCCGGGTGCCACCGCAACAACGCGGCAGGGCAGGTTTAATTCAGCGCAGGTCGGGCCGCCGCGCGGAGTTGCCGTGCCTATGAGCCACGATCCGTCACGCCTGCATGCTGCCCCTGCCCGCCAGGAGTCGCCGTCTGCCCTGGCCTTTCTCTCCCGATTCTTCGCCGCCGAGTCCGCCGGTGGTCTGATCCTGATGGCCGCGGCCCTCGCCGCACTGTTGGTCGCCAACTCGCCTTGGGCGGCCACGTATTTCTCTACCCTGCATATCAAAGTCGCTGGCTTGTCGATCGAGCACTGGGTGAACGATGGCCTGATGGCGATCTTCTTCATGCTGGTGGGCCTGGAGATCAAGCGCGAAATGCTCGCCGGTCAATTGTCGACCTGGGGTCAGCGTGCGCTGCCGGGTTTCGCCGCTTTGGGCGGGATGCTGGTGCCAGCCTTGATCTACGTCGCAATCAACTGGGGCAATCCGCAGACCCTGAGCGGTTGGGCGATCCCCGCAGCCACCGACATTGCTTTCGCCTTGGGCGTTCTGTCGCTGCTGGGCAAACGGGTACCCGTGTCGCTGAAAATCTTCCTGTCGGCGCTGGCCATCCTCGATGACCTGGGCGCGGTGGTGATCATCGCGATTTTCTACACCAGCGGCCTGTCGATAAGCATGCTGCTGGCCTCGTTGGCGGTGATTGCACTGCTGGTGATCCTCAATCGCTGCGGTGTCAAAAAGCTTTGGCCATACCTGATCGCCGGCGCCTTCCTGTGGTTCTTCATGCTGCAATCGGGGATCCACGCGACCCTCGCCGGGGTGATTCTGGCCCTGTGCATTCCCCTGGGTAACCCGGAAGACGAGCACAACTCGCCGCTGCTGTACCTCGAAGAAAAAATGCATCCGTGGGTGGCGTTCGCCGTGGTGCCGATTTTCGGTTTCGCCAACGCCGGCGTGTCATTGGCCGGCATTTCTCCGAGCAACCTGCTTGAGCCGGTGCCGCTGGGTGTGGCGCTCGGGCTGTTGTTCGGCAAGCAGATCGGCATCCTCGGCCTCGGCGCCCTGGCGATTCGCAGTGGTCTCGCGCAGCTGCCGCAAGGCGCAAGCTGGCTGCAGCTGTACGGCGTCGCCCTGCTCTGCGGGATCGGCTTCACCATGAGCCTGTTCATCGGCGCACTGGCGTTCCCGGGCGCAGCGCACCTGGTCGATTCGGTGAAGGTGGGTGTGTTGCTGGGTTCGATTTTGTCCGCGCTGCTGGCGGTGGTCGTGCTGATGAGCGCGGGGCAAGGCGAAGGCTTCGAACTAACCCTATGCAGCATGCAGTCTCAGTCAACTCGCGTTGACTGAGACTGAGGCGACTTGGGAGCAGCCGAGCTACGCAATCTGCAACTGTTGCGCCCCTACGATTCTGGATCCCTCAAGACATTGCGCCCGCGAAAGATCCCGCTCGCTGTGCAAATCAGTCTTTATGCACCTCAAACTTCGTCGCAAAACTGCCCATCGAAATTCACTAAAATTACCCGGACCACTGCATTTGTCTCCCCGCCACCATTGATCGTACAGGTAACACGCGCCGATCCATGTTTGATTGGCTTGATATGCGTTAACCACTGACCAATGGTTTCGTCAACACCATTGGAGATGTCAGCCTTAGTGACAAAGTGATTGAGCGAAGTCTCGGTACCGGGAATGGGTTGCTGGCCTGCCGGATCGCTACATCCCTGCCAATCCAGTTTCAATACGGCCCCGATCTGCGTGCCTGGCAACAGCCGCACTTTTACCTTTACACCGTTCATCGGATCCGCACTGCAAAGGATAGTGTTGTTAATTGAGTCTGGAAAAAGGATCACGCTCATTTTTGTAGCTCCTTGAAAGATTTGTTGGATGCCGGGACGAAATCATTCTGGGTTGAAGTACCGGATCCATATCCTGATTTTTCAAGGTCCTCTTCACAACTGTTAGAACTGACAGTTTTTTTAAAGCGTCTAGCTATAACGGTTATTAATATCCGCGATATATATATATTCGACCTGCGTGTGTGCCTGCGATGGTTCAGCAGTGACTATTGTCGCCGCAATGACCCCAGATCAAGACGAGCGAGCCTACTAGCGATGGCGCTGGTTCAGTCAACAGCTTCGCTGACTGAATTGACGCCTTCGCGAGCAAGCCCGCTCCCACAGTTTTTACAGCGGTGATGCTTAGCCTTTTTCGTCGATCCCGGCTTGCCGGGTCTGGCTGTCCAGATTGCCGCTCAGGGTCACCGGACCGACTTTCAGATTGCCGTTATCGAACGACACCTTGGGTGCGTTCTCCTCGGTTTTCTGCGGCAGGTCCAGTCCGGCTTTTACCCCGTACTCACGACTGACCAGATCGCTGCTACCGACCTTCGAACCGCCCAGATCCACCTTGCCTTCAGTCGATGAAATGCGCGCACCGGTCAGCTGCGTGCCACCACCAACGTTCAACTTCACACCCTGATTGCCACTGATGCCGGAGGCCTGCGCCACGCTGTCCTTGTGGGTGTATTCGCCCTGCGCTTTCAGGGTTGGTTTGTAGTCAGTGCCGGCGAGTTTTTCCTTGTCGCTCGGTGGGTTCTTCTTCGCGGTCAGGCCCAGATCGACATCGACCGTGGCTTGCGTCTTCGCGTCCTGACGGCTTTCGACAGTCAAGTCACCAGCAACCTTGCCACTGACATTTTTCGCGTCGATCCGCGCGCCCGACAGTTGTGCATCACCTGCGCTGTTGAGCACCACGCTGTCAGCCTTGATCTGGCTGTTCTGCTGTGTGGTGCCTTGCAGGTAGTCGACGCCAATCTTGGCCCCGGCATTGAAGCCGTGATCGCTGCTGGCCTTTTCATCGGCTGCGGTCGGCGTCTTGCTGCTGAGGTTGCCACCGGCATTCAGCGCAACGTTCCAGTTGTTGCGGCTCTCGGTGGACTGCGCCGACTCCTGAACCAAACCGCCCTTCTGCGCATCGATGCTGACGTTCGGCGCGCTAACTTGCGTGCCTTGCAGGTGCACCGCGTCACCGCTCAAGGCGATTTGGCTCTGGCTGTTGAGCTGGCCACCGGTCAGGGTTTGCGAGTTTTCGTTGATGCGGCCGATGTTGAAGTTGCCGCTCAGATTGCCGCCCTGATCACGACTCTTCTCGCTGCTGGATTTGCTACCGCCGCCCTTTAAACCGCCGCCGAGATTGCTGCCAGTCGCGGTGTGGATATCAACGGCCGCTTGCAGATCGAGTTTGCCGTCAGCGTGCAGCTCAATGCCGCCGGCGCTGTCGATCTGCGTGCCTTGCTGGACCTGATTGCCGCCGCTGCTCAGTTGCACCGGGCCGTTGCCGCTGATGCTCGCCACGTGAGCCTGCGTGTCAGAGGTCTGCTTGCCGGTGTGGTCGAGCTGGAAGCCAGCGCCGAGATCGACGTTGGTGCCGTCGGTGCCCGGCAAAGTGCCAACGGTCAGCGAGCCGTTGCCGCGCAGGCTGGAGTCGCTGCTGCTTTGGTGGTCGTTGGCCTGATTCAGCGCCAGATCGCCGCCAGCCTTGATGCTCACACCGCCCTGCCCGCCGTCGAAACGGCTGCCAGCGAACTGCGCGTTACCGCCGACGTTGATGTTCACGCCTTGATTGCCGGCATAGCCGCCGACCACCGCCTTGCTGCTGTCCTTGCTGGCGTAGCTGTTGCCGCCCGCGCCGCTGCCGGCGACGTTCACGTCTTCGCCGGTCTTGGTGTAGACGCGCACGTCGACCTTGGCGTCCACCGAGTTATCGGTGCTGCTGTGAGTGTTGCTCGCGGCATCGGCAACCAGTTTGTCAGCGCTGATGTTGACCTTGCCGTTGCTCGCACTGTACTGGGTGCCCTCGTCGTGCAGGGTGCCGGCGGTTTTCACGTCGACGCTGCCACCGTCGAAACCGCTGACCACAGCGTTGCTGTTCTGCTCGGTCTTTTCGGCGCTGCCGTGACCGATCGCCACGTCGAGACCGACGTTCGGCTGGCCGAAATTGCTCAGGGCTTCCTTGTCCGGCACTTTGGCATTGAGCACATCCTTGACCGTACCGGCAATCGGGCGGGCGATGTCCTTGTACTCGACGTTGGCGCCGATGTCCGCCGACCAGTTGCTCTGGTTGTGCGTGGTGCTTTCGGTGTTGCTGGCCGCGCGGTTGTCGATCGCGTTGGCCGCGACGTTCAGGCCGTTGCCGGCCTTGACCTGCGCACCTTCGGTCAGCAGCTTTTCGGCGTTGATGTTCAGGCTGCCGCTGCTCTGCAAGTGGGTGGTTTGCGCGGTGGTTTTGCTGCTGCTGTCTTGCGTGGTGCTGTGGGCAAAATCGACACCACTGCCGGCTCGGTCGAGGCCACCGGTGTAGTAGAAACCACCGCCGGTGCTGGAGGTGTCGGATGAGGTTTTGTGGCTGTCCTGTTCGGCCAGCAACGACACATTCTTGCCACTCAGCGTGGTATCGCCAGCAGTGGATTTGACTTCACCGCCCTTGATCGTCAGGTCGCCGCCGGCCTTCACTTGCACGCTGGCGCCGCTGAGGCTCGAACCTTGCTGGTTGACGTCATTACGGGTGACGGTCTGCTGCTTGTCTTCGTAGTGCACCCCGGCGCGGTATTGCTCCGGCGTTTGCTCTTTGGCGTAGGCATCGAAGCCACGGGTCTCGGTGGTCGAACTACTGTCGTGGCTGTTCTGCGTGGAATGCACGTTCACATCCCCCGCAGCGTCCGCCGTCAGCGCGCCGCCGGCCTTGACCGTGGAACCGGCGACTTCGATGTCCTTGGCGCTCTTGAGCTTGAGGTTGCTGTCGGAGACCAGCTCGCTGCGCACGGTGGTGCTGTCCTTGGCGTTCTGCCGCGACTCGTCCTTGGTGATGCCGAAGAACTTGCTGTCCTTGTCGTGGTTGTTGCTGTGCGAGGTGTCCTGCACGCCGTCGATCACCAGCGAACCCTGATCGGTGATCACGCTGGCCTCGGTGCCGCCACGGACCTGGCTGCCGCTGATGCGTACATCGTCGGCCTTGACGATCAGTTTACCGGCGGCGTTGATTTTGCTGCCCTGATGCTGAGTCTGGCCCTTGTCGGCGTCACCGGTCTTGCCGAAGAAACCACCGCCGACCAGGTCGCCAGAATAACTGTTGTTATTGCTGCGGTTGGTGCGGGTGGCCGTGGTGACCTCCACCTGTTTGCCCGCCAGTTTCACATCACCGGCGCTGTTCAATTCAGCACCTTCGGAACGCAACAACGCGGCGGTTTGCAGAGCGATATTGCCGCCCTTCAACTGGCTGCTGATGCTGCGCTGTTCTTCGCTGCTGTTGTTCCAGTCGGCCTTCCACAGATGCTTGCGATGGTTGCCCTGATCGGTCTGGGTGTGGCTTTCGGTGGCCGCGGTCAGGCGCAGATCGCCGCCGCTTTGCACATCGAGATTTTTCGCCGCTTCAACCTTCGCGGCTTTGAGTTCGGTGTCTTTGCCGGAGGTCAGCCTGGCGTCGCGGCTGGCGACGATCTGGCTGCCGTGCTGGCGAGTTTCACTGTCGGTCTGGGTCCGGTCGTAGGTTTCCCAAGTGATGCCGATGGTGCTGTTGCTCCAGTTCTCGCGTTTTTCCTGAAGCTTGCGGCTTTCGACGGTGCTCAGGGTCAGGTTGCGCTTGGCATTGACGCTGACGTCGCGACCACTGACATCGGTGGCGGCCAGCGTCAGGTCGTTGCCGCTGTGCAGGCCGACATCACCCTGACTGCTGCGAATGCCGGCACGGGTCACTTCGAGGCTGTTGGGGATGGCTTCACCGCTGACGCTGAGGTCGCCGGCGGAACGGATCTGCACGCCGTCACGCCCGGCCACTTGCACCGCCCCCACACGCACGCCCGCGCCTTCGGCGGTGCTGACGATATTGATGCGCCCGGCCTGCATCGCGCCGAACAGGCTGGCGTCGATGCGTTGATCCTGGGTGTTGCCCGCCGGGTCCACGGCTTTGACCTGACCGCTGGCGTAATCGACCTGATTGCGTCCGACCATGAGGTTCAGCTGATCGCGGGCGTCGATGCGGCCCTGGCTGTCGATACGCGGGGCGATCAGGTTGACCGAACCCTCGGCGTTACGCAGGCCACCACTCTGGATCTGCAACTGACCGCTGGCGTCGCGGCTGCTCAGGGCTTGCAGTTTGCCGTCGTTCAATTCCGGACGCCCGACCAGCAGACTGGCGTTCGGCGTGTTGATGAAACTGCCGCCATTCACCGAAATGCCGTTGGGGTTGGCCAGCACATAATCGGCTGCACGGCCGAAGATTTCCTGGGCGCCGTTGATGGCCGAAGGGTTGCGGCTGATCACCTCGTTGAGGATCACGCTCGCCGCCTGGCCCTGCAGTTGCGGGTTGGCCGCCAGTTGCCCGGCGAGCTGCGATTGCCCGGCCTGCAAGGCGTTGTTCAGCACCAGGCCCTGACGGTCGACGTTGTAGTCGAGGAACTGGTTGTGCGACAGGCCCGAGCCGTTGGGCGCGACGATATTGACGATGGGCACGCCGCCCTGCGTCTGCAATTGCGCGGTGCCGCCGGGGCCGGGAGCGACCACCACACCGCCGGCGATGGCGCTGGGCAGGTGCACGGCGAAGAACAGGCTGGCGATCGCCCAGCGCAATTTGCCCCGAGGAGAAAGATGGAATGCAAAGGTGTGTGCTGGCATAAAAACGTCTCCATGTAAGTACGGCATCACGGCGCGCGATTTGGTCTTGGCCGTGGCTGTCGCGCTCAGATCCGACGGCTGTTTGTTCACTGCTTGATGAGTCTCGGTAGTGCTCATATCTGCAACCCCACGCGCATCAGCCAGGTCTCCGGCTCGTGCTGCAAACCGTTGGGGGTGTTGAGGGCGCGTTGGTAATCGATGTCCACTTGCAGATTCTTCCAGCCCAGATTCAGCCCGACGCTGGCACCGCTCAGGCGTTGGCCCTGGGCGCCGTGGTCAGCCTTGAGCCAGCCGTTGTCCAGGCCCACGCGCGGGGTGATCTGCACCGGCCAATCACTGCGCAGCGGCAGACGCAGAGTGTTGCGCCAGATCGCGCCGCTGGCACCGGAAGCGCTGCTGACCCGATAGCCGCGCACCGCCGAATCATCGGTGCCGAGCAACTGTTCGATGGCCGGTAAGGGGTCGGGGCTGTATTGCAGATTGAGCTGGCTTTGCCACTGCCACGCTTGCGCGCCGAACTGGCCGTTGCGCCATTGACTGAGGCCGGCGCGGTACTTGCGAAACTGCGCTTTGGGCAGGTTGCTGACCGCATGATTGGCGTCGTCATCGGCGCCCAGCCAGCGCAAGCCTTGTGAGTAGCTGAAGTCGAGATTCCACACCGCACGGTCGAGCCAGAACAGGTTGAGTCCGGCTTCGGCCACGGTCAGGGTCGGGCTTTGAATGCCCAGGCGGACATTTTCCAGATAGCTGTCGACGTCCTTGTGCGCCAGCTGCAGATTGGCGCTGAGCTGGCGGCTCTGGTCGCGCCATAACACGCGGTCGGCGCGCAGGCTCAGTTGATCGGTGATGCCGGTGCTGTACAAGGTCGCGCTGGGCAGTTTGAATGGCGCGCGGTATTCGGCGTGGCTGGCGAACGCGCTGTAGGTCCAGTAGCCGTAGGGAATCGCGTAATACAGGCTGGCGTTGCGACTGTAGCGGTCGCCCTGATTCAACGTGTCGCTGGCGCTGAGGCTCAACAGATCGTTGAGTTGCAACGGGCTGTCGAAGCTCAGGCTGACGGTATCGCGGTCACGCCCGGTGCTGGCGCTGCCAAGGTTGTCCATGCCCAGGCCCAACGCCCAGCGCGACTGCCCGGAGGTGCGCGAGCGCAGGATGATGCGCGAGGCACCCGGTTGGCTACCGGGGGCGATGTCGGCGGTCAGGTCGATCGAACGCAAGCGGTTCAGTTGATCCAGGCCCTGCTCCAGATCGCGCAGGTTCAGCGGCTGGCCGAGCATATGCGGGAACGCGCCGCCCAGCGAAACGGGCAGGCTCTGATCGGCGAGCTCGATGGACTCGATGTAGCCCTCGTCGACCATGATGTCCAGCGACTGCCCCGCCGCCGGCGCGCTCAACAGGTACGGGCGGCTGGCGATGTAACCCTGCTCGACATACGCGGCGGTAATGGTCGCCAGCAGATGGTTGATCTGGCCGACGCCCATGCACGGCGCCAGCAGCGGTTTGATCCGCGCGTTGAGTTTGTCGCTGTCGATCAGCGTAACGCCGCCAATGCGCGTACCGCTCAGCGGCCAGCAGCGTTCATCGGGGGTGACGGTTTGCGGGATGGCCGGCGTGGCCGGTGCCGGACCGAACGCACCGCGCTCCAGTTGGCGCTTGCGTTGTTCCATCTGCAGTTGTTGCAGATCGCGCTGTTGCTGTTGCTGCTGGCGCAGCACTTCCTGGCCCGGCGCAACAGGGTCAGCCGCTTGAATCGAGGAAGCACACACACTCAACACAAAGGCCGACAACAGCGGGCAAAGCGTGGAACGACGACGGAAAACAGCGCAAAGCGAATACGGCACGCAACATCCTTGCAATCATAAAATGGCGTAATGCCACCCCATCAATGCGAGTGATAGTCAGAGCCTTCCTACACAAATGCAAGACGCTTCCTACAGTGCTTACATTTATTAAACAATTGATTTTGCTGCGCTCACCGCCAGCAAAGGCGCAAGGCATAAGGGTTTCCCCGAGGGCGGATATCGAGTTCTCCAGCGCCCGCCCCACTTCCCCGTCGGCAACTGTTTAGCGGAACCGCTCCAAAACCTGAGTCGCAAACAGGCAACTGACGACCGGCACAAAAACTCAATTGCCACAAAATATTACTTGCGTCATATTACGACCGTAATAACGATCATCTTCCACAGGTATTACGTCATGACCAGCATGCCCACCCTTGAGCCCGAGCTGTCTGTTCCGGTCACCCCTGCCAAGCCGCCACTGCGCAAACGTCTGCTGCTGACCGGTGCCGGGCTGATCGCGCTGGTGGTGGTCGGCGTGTACGCCGCTCACTGGTGGGGCACCGGGCGCTTTCTGGAGGAGACCGACGATGCCTACATCGGTGGCGACGTCACGGTGATCGGGCCGAAGGTCGCCGGGTACATCGAAGAAGTGCTGGTCAGTGACAACCAGCCAGTGAAGGCCGGTGACGTGCTGATCCGCCTCGACGCACGTGACTACCGCGCCAACCTCGCCAAAGCCGAGGGCGCCGTTGCCGCCGAGGAGGCGCTGCTGGCCAACCTCGACGCTACCGAACAATTGCAGCAAGCGGTGATCGGCCAGGCCCGCGCCGGCATCGATGCCGCCGGTGCCGAAACCGCCCGCTCGCGGGATGACAATGCGCGCTACAAACGCCTGGTCAGCACCAATGCCGTGTCGGTGGAAAGCGCCCAACGCGCCGACGCCACCTTCAAGACCGCCCAGGCCCTGAGTGCCCGCGCCCAGGCCGAACTGCTCGCCGCACAGCGCCAACTGGCAGTGATCGACACCCAGAAACAACAGGCCCGCGCCGCCCTGCAACAAGCCCGGGCCGAGCGTGATCTGGCACAACTGAACCTCGGCTACACCGAGCTGCGCGCACCGGTCGACGGCGTGATCGGCAACCGTCGCGCGAGGGTCGGCGCATACGCCCAGGCCGGTTCGCAACAGTTGTCGGTAGTGCCGGCCAGCGGTCTGTGGGTCGATGCCAATTTCAAGGAAGACCAACTCGCCAGAATGCGTCCCGGGCAACGAGTGAGCATCCGTGCCGACGTGCTCTCCGGCCAGGAATTCCATGGCCGCCTCGACAGCCTCGCTCCCGCCACCGGCTCGCAATTCAGCGTGCTGCCGCCGGAGAACGCCACCGGCAACTTCACCAAAATCGTCCAGCGGGTGCCGGTGCGGATTCTCCTCGATCCGGCCGACGGTGTGCTCGGTCATCTGCGGCCGGGGCTGTCGGTGACCGCTGAAGTCGACACCCGTGCGCAAGCCGAAACCAGCGCGGTGGCCGTCGCGCCATGAGTACCGCCCTCTCCGCCCCGGCGCAACCGTTCAACGCCGCCGACATGGCCACCGCGACCAAAGTGTTCGCCTTCGCCAGCATGTGCATCGGCATGTTCATTGCGCTGCTGGACATCCAGATCGTCTCGGCGTCGCTGCGTGACATTGGCGGCGGACTCTCGGCCGGCACCGACGAAACCGCGTGGGTGCAAACCAGTTACCTGATCGCCGAAATCATCGTGATTCCACTGTCGGGCTGGCTGTCGCGGGTGTTCTCCACGCGCTGGCTGTTCTGCGCCTCGGCGGTCGGCTTCACCCTGGCCAGCCTGCTTTGCGGCGTGGCCTGGAACATCCAGAGCATGATCGCCTTTCGTGCGCTGCAAGGCTTTCTCGGCGGCTCAATGATTCCGCTGGTGTTCACCACCGCGTTCTTTTTCTTCACCGGCAAACAACGGGTGATCGCCGCCGCAACCATCGGTGCGGTGGCTTCGCTGGCGCCGACCTTGGGGCCGGTGATCGGCGGCTGGATCACCGACATTTCCTCATGGCACTGGCTGTTCTACATCAACCTGGTGCCGGGAGTTTTCGTCGCTGTCGCAGTGCCGATGCTGGTGAAGATCGACCAGCCGGAACTGGCGCTGCTCAAGGGCGCGGACTATCTGAGCATGGTGTTTCTCGCACTCTTTCTCGGCTGCCTGGAATACACCCTCGAAGAAGGCCCGCGCTGGAACTGGTTCAGTGACAGCACCATCCTGACCACCGCGTGGATCAGCGGTCTGGCGGGTCTGGCCTTTATCGGGCGCACCTTGCACGTGGCCAATCCGATCGTCGATCTGCGGGCACTCAAGGATCGCAATTTTGCCCTGGGCTGTTTCTTTTCCTTTGTCACCGGGATCGGCCTGTTCGCGACGATTTACCTGACCCCGCTGTTTCTCGGACGGGTACGCGGCTACAGCGCGCTGGACATTGGTCTGGCGGTTTTTTCCACCGGGGTGTTCCAGATCATGGCGATTCCGCTGTACGCCTTTCTCGCCAATCGCATGGATTTGCGCTGGATCATGATGATCGGGCTGGGGCTGTTTGCATTGTCGATGTGGGAATTCAGTCCGATCACCCACGACTGGGGCGCGGGCCAGTTGATGCTGCCGCAAGCGTTGCGCGGGATCGCCCAGCAACTGGCAGTACCGCCGGCGGTGACGCTGACTTTGGGAGGGTTGGCACCGGCACGCTTGAAGCACGCTTCGGGGCTGTTCAACCTGATGCGTAATCTGGGCGGGGCCATTGGCATTGCCGCGTGCGCGACCATTCTCAATGATCGCACCAACCTGCACTTCACTCGTTTGGCCGAGCATTTGAACAGCAGCAACGAGGCGATGAATCAGTGGTTGTCGCAGGTCGGTGGCAACCTGGCGACGCTGGGTCAGAGCGGTGATGTCGGGATCACCGCCGCCCTGCATCAGCTGTGGCTACTGACCTACCGCGAGGCGCAGACCCAGACCTACGGCGATACCTTTTTGATGATCATGCTGTGCTTCATCGTCGCAACGGCGATGGTGCCCTTGATGCGCAAGGTGCAACCACCGGCCGCGCCGAGTGCGGATGCGCATTGATCACCCTTCTGAAGTTTTGCGCTTTTCACTGTGGGAGCGGGCTTGCTCCGGGCGGCGATCCGACGAAGGCGGTGTGTCAGATAACCACTAAGGTGCCTGACACGACGCCTTCGTCGGATCGCCGCCCGGAGCAAGCCCGCTCCCACAGTTTTCGACCGTGAACTGTCAGAGCTGTGGGGTTTTGCGGAAGCCCACGGCCAGACGGTTCCAGCTGTTGATGGTGCTGATCGCCACGCTCAGATCGACCATTTCCTTGGGTGTGAAATGCGCCGCGACGATGTCGTAGTCTTCGTCCGGGGCGTGGGTCAGGCTCAGTTGGGTCAGCGATTCGGTCCACAGCAGCGCCGCACGTTCGCGGTCGGTGAAGAACGGCGCTTCACGCCACGCGGTCACGGCGAACAGACGGCGCGGAGTCTCGCCGCCCTTGATCGCGTCGGCGGTGTGCATGTCGATGCAGAACGCACAGCCGTTGATCTGCGAAGCACGCAGTTTGACCAGTTCGACCAGAGTCTTTTCCAGCGGCAGTTTCGAGACGGCGGTTTCCAGCGCGATCATCGCTTTCAGGGCGTCTGGGGAGGCGGTGTAGAAATCGGTACGAGCTTTCATGATGGAGTTTCCGGGGCCAGTGAATGTGTGACTAAGGTAGTCCCGCCACTGCCCCGGACAAATAGCCAATCTCCCGGAAGACGAGTAGACCACCGCGTCACACGCGATTGCGCAACCAGTGCAGGAACCCGGTTTTCGCCACCACGGTCGGCACGTCCTGGGTCAGGGTCTGGGCCTTGTGCAGGCGATAATCGAGCAAGGCTTTCATCGCCTCGTTGATGTCATGGCGCGCATCCAGGCACGGCTTCAGGTAGGTCTTCTCGATGCGGTACAGCGCGCAAAAGGTTTTCGCCGCGAAGGTCGCCGGCACCGAGGAATCGGAAAGGATGCCGGCCTCGCCGATCACCTCCCCCGGCCCCATGCGCCCGGATTCGAACGGCGTGCCATGGCGGGTCAAGGTCACGCTGACCACGCCGGATTCGATGATGAACAAATGATCGCTGACCTCCCCGGCATCGAGAATCGTCTCCCCGGCGCGGAAGGTCTGCAGGGTCATGTTCTGGCTGAAGGTGTCTTTTTCTTCCTGACGCAGCGTGGAGAAAATCGGCGAACTGTCGAGCAACGCCCGTGGCCGCGAGAGGTTGCCGGTGACAATCGGTTCGACGCTCGACAACAGATTGATCCCGGACGCCTGCAAGTGTCGGTAAGCCAGATCGAACAGCTGATTGCGCACCGAGCGCTTCTGATCCATCGACGAGACGAAACCGCTGATCTCATATTCCGCACCGGCGCTGCTGGAGCTTTTCAACGCGACGCTCGGCGAAGGATTGTCGAGCAGCGGACGGCAGCCCTGCATCGCCCGTTCCAGCGCGTCGATCACCGTGTTGGGGCGAGCGTGTGGGCTGACCTGGACGCTGACGGCCACCCCGAACATGTTGCTCGGTCGGCTGAAGTTGATGATCTTGGCCTTGGCCGCCAGCGAGTTGGGAATCACTGCCATGCTGCCCTGACTGGTTTGCAGACGCGTGGCGCGCCAGTCGATATCGACGACCCGGCCTTCGGTGCCGTCGATGGAGATCCAGTCATCGATCTGATAGGGCTTGGTGGTGTTGAGCACAATCCCGGAGAACACGTCGCTCAAGGTGCTCTGCAACGCCAGACCGACGATGATCGCCAAGGCCCCGGACGTCGCCAGCACGCCTTTGACCGGCAGATCGAGCACATAGGCCAGCGCGGCGATAATCGCGATCAGGAAAATCACCGCACCGAGCAGATCCTGCAACAGTCGCCCGGTGTGGCCGACCCGCTGCATCATCACCGCGCCGATCAGCACGGTCAGGGTGCGCGCGCCGAACAGCCACCAACCGATCTGCAAGCCGGTCGCCGCCAGATGCAGCGGCACGTTGTCGGCCCACGGCGCCGGCTCCATCGGATTCAGGCCTTCGTTGAACAACAGCACGCTGAACAGGCTGAAAATCAGCACTCGCACCAGCAGCTTCCACTCGCTGCCACGGGAGCTGATCAGGCGCCACAGCCCGAGATCGAGGAGGATCAGGATCAACGCGCAGAACAACGGATGTTCGCTCAAAAAAGACAACATCAAACCACTCCGACAGGGGCCAATCGCGAGAAGATCGCACAGATTGGGCAAGTGTAGGAGCAATTGATTTCAGAGGATGAACGCCCGCGCAAAAACACCCAAAAACCAATGTGAGAGCGGGCTTGCTCGCGAAGGCGGTGGATCAGTCAGACACGCATCGACTGACACTCCGCTTTCGCGAGCAAGCCCGCTCCCACAGGGGGGGGTAGTTACCCGTGCATTCGGCCGAATTGCCCGGACTGGAAGTCGGCGAATGCCTGATGAATTTCCTGCTCGGTGTTCATCACGAACGGGCCATGGCCGACAATCGGTTCGTCGATCGGCTCGCCGCTGAGCAGCAACACCACCGCGTCTTCACTGGCCTCAAGGGTCAACTGACGACCGTCGCGCTCGAACAGCACCAACTGCCCGACACCCGCCGTTTGCGCACCGTTGATCGTCACCGAACCTTTCAACAGCACCAGCGCGGTGTTGCGCCCTTCGTGCAGATCCAGTGTCAGCAACTTGCCGGCGTTCAACCGCAGGTCCCAGACATCGATCGGCGTGAAGGTCTGCGACGGGCCTTTATGCCCCTGGAACTCACCGGCAATCAGCCGCAGGCTGCCGGCGCGGTCCTTCAGCGCGATATTCGGAATGTCACGATCAAGAATGGTCTGGTAGCCGGGGGCGGCCATTTTGTCCTTGGCTGGCAGGTTGACCCAGAGTTGCACCATTTCCAGCTTGCCGCCGGTTCTGGCGAAATCATCCGAGTGAAACTCTTCGTGCAGGATCCCGGACGCCGCCGTCATCCACTGCACATCGCCCGGGCCGATGGTGCCGCCGCTGCCGGTCGAGTCGCGGTGCTGCACTTCGCCGTCGTAGACGATGGTCACCGTTTCAAAACCACGGTGCGGGTGCTGGCCGACGCCACGGCGCTCGGTGGTCGGAGTGAATTCGGCCGGGCCGGCGTGATCGAGCAGCAGAAACGGGCTGATGTGTTTGCCCAGATTGTCGTAGGAAAACAGGGTGCGAACCGGGAAGCCATCGCCGACCCAATGGCCGCGAGGGCTGGTGTAGATACCGATGATGTTTTTCATGGTTGCCTCCAAAAGGTGGGTGACGCAATGGATTGAGCTTAAATCCATGATGGCTGGAGGACTAGCCGGCAAAAACCGGCTTTAGTGTTCCATATTTAGAACAGTCCCACCTTTGGATCTCGTCCCTTGTGGGAGCGGGCTTGCTCGCGAAGGGGCCAGTCCAGACAACACAACTATTGGAAAAGATTCATGACTTCTGCTCAACAGTGCTTTGCCCCACCAGCGGTTTTTCTCAAGGACGCAGACGCGGATACTCCTGCCCATTCCCACTGCAACCCTGGAGTCATCAATGTCTGTTCCCGCTTTTGGTCTGGGTACGTTTCGCCTGCAAGGTCAGGTGGTCATCGATTCGGTGCGCACCGGCCTTGAACTTGGCTACCGCGCCATCGACACCGCGCAGATCTACGAGAACGAAGCCGAGGTCGGCCAGGCCATCGCCGCCAGCGGCATTGCTCGCGAAGAGCTGTTCATCACCAGCAAGATCTGGATCGCCAACTTCGCCAAGGACCGTCTGATCGACAGCCTCAAGGAAAGCCTGCAGAAGTTGCAGACCGACTACCTCGACCTGACGCTGATCCACTGGCCGTCGCCGGAAGATCAGGTGCCGGTCGCCGAATTCATGGGCGCACTGCTCGAAGCCAAGCGTCTGGGCCTGACCCGGCAGATCGGGGTGTCCAACTTCACCATCGACTTGATGCAACAAGCCATCGCAGCGGTCGGCGCGGAAAACATCGCCACCAACCAGATCGAGCTGCACCCGTACCTGCAAAATCGCAAAGTGGTCGAGTTCGCCCGCAGCCAAGGCATCCAGATCACCTCCTACATGACCCTCGCCTATGGCGAAGTGCTGAAGGATCCGGTGATCCAGCAGATTGCTGAACGCCTGCAAGCGACCCCGGCGCAAGTCACTCTGGCCTGGGCGATGCAGTCGGGTTACGCGGTGATTCCATCGTCGACCAAGCGCGCCAACCTGCAAAGCAACCTCGGCGCCACTGCGCTGACGTTGAGCGAAGCAGACATGGCGCTGATCGCCGGTCTGGAGCGCGGCCATCGCCTGACCAGTCCGAAAGGCATTGCCCCGCAGTGGGATTGAGCGCTCAGCCCTGAAGATGCTGCGCAAGGCCGAGCATGGCCGTGCGCAGCGCATCCGCCGAGCGGTGGACGGCAAGTGTTTCGGCGTCTCGACACGCCTGTTCGAGATCCGAGCACGCCGCCGCCACCCGCGCGGCACCGACCATTTGCGCACCGCCCTTGATGTGATGCGCCAGCGTCCGCAACCCGTCCAGATCCTGGGGCTGGCGCGCCGCATCCAGCCGTTGCAGATCGTCCTGCAGACTGCGCAATACTTGTTCGCGCAGGCGTTGCATCACCGAGTGATCGTCTCCAGCCATCTGCTCCAGCGCGCTCAGGTCGATCTCGGGCAACGTCAGAGCCGGGGTCGGCAAGTGATCGCTTTCGCCGTGACTGGCCGCCTTCAACGCCTGCTGCAAATCGTGCAAGCGAATCGGCTTGAACAGACAATCGTCCATGCCGGCCTCAAGGCAACGAACCCTCTCCTCGACTTGCGCGTTGGCGGTAAAACCGAGGATCAGGCAACGCGCCCGGCCGCTCGCTGCCTCTTCGTCACGGATCGTCCGGGCGAGTTCGTAACCGTTGCGCTGCGGCATGTTGCAGTCGGTGATCAGCACATCGAATGCTTGTGCTCGCCAGCGTTGCAGCCCCTGTTCACCGTCTTCGATGTCGACCGTACGGTGGCCGAGTTCGCTCAGTTGCCAGCACAACAGCAAGCGGTTGACCGGATGATCGTCCACCACCAGAACACTCAATGAACGCGCCGGCGTGTCCACCACTTCAGGGCTAGCCGGTTCGGGGGCGAGCGCGACCAACAACGGCAACTGCAGATTGATGTCGACCCGCGTTCCAAGCCCCGGCTCGCTGTCGAGGTGCAGCGTTCCGCCCATCATTTCGCAGAGGTTGCGGCTGATCACCAGTCCCAGCCCCGAGCCGCTGCGCGCCGACTGACCATGGTTGCCGGCCTGGACAAACGGGCTGAACAGGCGTTGCCGGTCATCGGCGCTGATGCCGATGCCACTGTCTTCAATCACGACTTTCACGGCCAATTGATCGGGAGCCGTCCTGGTCACCACCAGTTGCACGCTCACCTGGCCGTGCTCGGTGAATTTGATCGCGTTGCTCAACAGGTTCGACAGCACTTGCTTGAAGCGTGTCGGGTCGACCATGACGTCAACGCCACTCTGTGCATCCAGTTCGACATGCCACAACAGGCGCTTCTGCCGCGCCAGTGCCTCGAACACCCGGCACACCGAGATCACCAGTTCGCGCAGATTGGCTCGTTCCGGTGCGAGGGACAGATGCCCGGACTCGATGCGTGCGATGTCGAGAATGTCGCCGATCAGCGCGAGCAGTTGCTGGCCAGCGCCGGATGCGACTTCGATCGCCAGCTTGTCGGTGACACCCTCCTCGGCCCGCTTCAGGGCCAGTTCGAGCATGCCGATCAAGGCATTCATCGGGGTGCGGATTTCATGGCTCATGGTCGCCAGAAACGTGGTCTTGGCCCGGTTGGCGTCGTCGGCGGCCTCCTTGGCCTGCTGCAACTGCCGCAGCCATTGCTGACGCTGGCGCAACTGCCAGCGCTGCAAACCGATCCAGGCCAAGGCCAACAACAGCAGGCTCGCGGCAGCGGCAAAAGCCAGGAGAATCTCCCGGCGATAACGCTGCCAATAGCTCTCCTCGACCAACACATCATGGCTCCAGCGTTCGACCAGCTCGTCCATCTGTTGCGGCGCGATGCTCAGCAGCGCCTTGTTCAGAATCGTGTGCAGCGCCGTATCCTGCGGTGCGGTGGCCAGGGCGATGCGCGCCGGTTGATCGCCGATGGTATTGGTGATGCGCAGGCGCTCACGGTAATGGCGGGCGATCAGAAAACGCGCGACCAGCAACGAGCTGACGGTCGCGTCGGCCTGCCCCTTGGCGATCAGCTCCATGCCCTCGGCCGGGCTGCTGACCTCCACCAGACGTACCCCCGGCACGCGCTGCAGGATGTAACCGCGTAACGGATGACCGCGATAAATCGCCAGACGCTTGCCTGGCAGATCGGCGAGGCTGCGCGGACTGCCCGCCGTTATTGCACTGACCAGTACAAACGGATTGTTCAGGTACGCACGGGTGAATTGCAGCTCGGCTTCCCGCTCGCTGCTCGGGGTCACCACCGGCAACACGTCGAGTTCACCGGCCTTGAGCTGTTCGATCTGGCGATCCAGCGAACGCCCCCGGACCACCTCGAAATGCAGCCCGGTGCGCTGACTGATCAGGGTAAGCAATTGCGCTGACAGACCGTTGAATCGCCCGCTGGCATCAAAAAAAGTCAGCGGTGCGAAATCCTCGATCACACCGACCCGCACCAGCGGATGTTGCTCCAGCCACTCCTGCTCGCCGGCACTGAGGCGCACCCGCGACTGCGCGGCCATTTGCGCACGCCCCGCGCTCCAGCGCTGCTCGATAAGCTGACGACGCTCCAGGGGAATCACCGCCAGCGCCTTGTCGATGATGCGTTTGAGGCGAACTTCGCTGCGCAGCATGGCGAAACCGAAGGGGCTGGCATCCAGGCCCGACGGACCGGCCAGTTGCAAGTCATTACGGTAATTGGTGTTGATCAGGTAATTGGCGCTGATCAGATCGCCGAGATAGCCGTCATCGACACCGAATGCCACCGCACCCAGCGCATCCATCGCCGAGGGGTAACGCTGCAAGTCCGCCCCGGGATAGAACGCCTGCACGCTGGCCAGCGGCAGATAGTCCTCGACCATGGCGATGCGTCGGCCCGCCAGATCCGCCGGCAGAGTTTCGTCAAGCCGGGTCACCAGCATCGGCTGGTCTTCGGCGTAGGGGCGCGACAGCATGAAATCCGGGTCGGCCAGCTCGAAGTTGTTCGAGGTCCCCAGCAGGTCCAGTTCACCGCGCTTGAGTGCGGCCATCACCTCGTCGCGATGGGCGAAGCGTCGAACGTCGATCCGCACATTGAGCAACTGCGCCAGAAGCTCGGCATAATCGGCGGTGAGGCCTCCCAGCTCCTGCCGATTGCGGGTGATTTCGAACGGTGGGTAATCGGCTCCGGAAATGCCCATGCGCAACACCGGGTGCTGGCGCAGCCATTGGCGGTCCTGCTCGTCGAGCGGGACCTGAATATTTTCCAGTGCTGCCTGGCTCAACAACTCAAGGGGTTGTGGCGCCTCGCTGGCGCAGCAGGTGGCCGTGATACTCAACCACAGAATCCACCACCCGCGTTGCCGACTCACTTCGCCACTCAGATCAAATGATTGCGCTTGGCGAATTCGCGCAAGTGCACCGTGGAATTGATCGCGAGTTTTTTCATCAGGCGGGTCTTGTAGGTACTGACGGTCTTATGGCTCAGGTGCATGTCTCCGGCGATCGCCTTGTTCGATTTGCCCAGTGCCAATTGCTCGAGAATGCTCAGTTCGCGGTTGGAGAGCTGATCGATCAGCTGTTTTTCACTGCGGTCCAGCGGGGACGATGCATGGGTGGTGTCGGGCAACGCTGCAAAGTATGAGTAGCCCGACATCAGTGCCTGGATTGCCTTGTGCAATTGCAGCAACTGGTTGGTTTTGGTCACGTAGCCCATGGCCCCGCCCCGCAGGCATCGGTTTTGATAATGCAGCGGGTCCTGGGAGGTGAAGATCAACACCTTGCACTCGGGGTTATCGGACTTCAGCCGCTCCAACACCTCCAGCCCGCCGAGCCCCGGTAACTTGAGATCGAGTATCACCAGTTTGGGTTGGTGCTTGCGGATCAGCGCCATGACTTCACCGGCGCTCGATGCTTCGTGAATAACCTTGAACCGTTCGGCTTCGAGGACGAGTTTCACGGCCGCCCGTACCACCGGATGATCATCGACGATCAGCGCTGACTTCATGACCGCTCCCAGTGCAAAAACATGACGATGGCGCCACTGGCATCGGCTGTTCCTGCCGCAGTGGCTGCGCAAAGACTGTTACACGGGAATCAAACCGTATCTACCTGTCAGATCTGACAGTTGCGCCAAAGGGGAATCCGTGCTCAAGCCCGACGCTGCAGGGCTGATAGCGGGTTCCAGGTGTCAGCCGCACACACCGGGGCAACATCGACGCGCGCCATCAGATGCTTGATCGCGGCCGCATTGGGCAAGGCGACATGGCTGATCTGCAGGTTTTCCTGAGCGAAGCCGGCGGGTGTCAGCGCAGGCGCCGAGGGCTCGTTATAGATCAGCGCATGGCGCACATGCGGGTTGTTGAGGAAAAACCCCGGCAGGTCCAGCGATCCGGCCGCCAGCTCGGCGTTGATAACCACCGCATCGAAGGGTTCACAGCCGTACTCCACCAGGGTCAGCAGCTCAAGCAGACTCTGTACCGGAGCGATGCGGAAGTATTCAAGGCCATTGAACAGGCGCTCGATTTTCATCCGGTGAAAATGCTGCGGATCGGCAATCAGGATGCGCAGGGTTTTATTGATCATGCTCGATCTCCTGGAGGTCACGGGTGGAAGCGCCAAGGCTACGCAAGCCGCAGGAACAACTCTGTAGGATCTTTCCTAAAAATCCGCTCATTCATCCGCGTTTTTCCCGTGGTTGCGCCGTTGCAGCCAGTGGAGCAAATCGGCCCCGGCCATCGGTCGTGCGTACCAGTAGCCCTGCCCTTGCGTGCAGCCCAGTGCCAGCAGTTCACGACGTTGCGCATCGGTTTCGATGCCCTCGATGACTACGCTCATGCCCAGGGCTTCGCCCAGTGCCAGGGTGCTGCTGATGGCGGCGCGGCAACGGGGTTCGTGCGCAAGGTTGCGAATGAAATCGGCGTCGAGCTTGATCTCGTTGAATGGCAACTGACACAGACGCTGCAATGAGGAGAATCCCGCGCCGAAGTCATCGATCGACAAGCGACAACCCATAATGCGCAACCGCACCAGACTCTCGAGGCTGGTGGCCGGCGCTTCGAGCAGACCGCTTTCGGTCAGCTCGAACGTCAGGCTTGAACCGCAGGTTTTATGTTCAGCCAAAAGGCTTTTCAAAGTGGACGTCAGTTGCGCATTGGCCAATTGCACGGTTTGCAGGTTGAAGGCCATGTTCAAGACAAAGCCCTGAACCCGGGCACTGTGCTGTACCCGCAAGGCCTGATCGATCTGCGCGAACAGCATCTCGTCGAGCAGTCCGCAACGTTCAAGTACCGGTACAAACAGCGCCGGCGAAATCAGCCCGCGTGTCGGATGCAGCCAGCGGCACAGAACTTCAACGCCACAGACTTCGCCGCTCTGCAGGTTGAACTTGGGTTGATACCAGGCATGCAATTGGCCCTCGGCCAGCGCATGGCGTACCGCCGCTTCACTGGCCAGCGTCGTGGTGCGAACCGGCTGCGCCGGGCTGATCTGCCGATTGACGAATTTCTCCAGCAACTCGGCCAACACTTGGGCGTGCAGCGGTTTGCCGACATCACCGAGCAGGTCCAGCCCAAGCAGCGCAACCATCTGATGCACTGCCCGCCGCAGATCCGCCGACAGCGAACTGCTGATGATCACCGACCTGACCTGCCCCGACGCGCCGACCCGCTGCAGAAACTCCAGGCCGTCCATGCCCTCCATCTGCAAGTCGCACAGGGCGATGTCCACCGAGCCGACTTCATCGAGCAACGCCAGCGCCTGCGCGCCATCGCTGGCCTCCAGCACCTCCCGACACCCCAGCCCTTGCAGCATGTTCACCGCTACGGAGCGCTGGAAAGCGTGGTCTTCAAGCACCAGGATACGGAGCGGCAGATCGGGCATGAGGGTTGGCTCGCTGTGGGTGAAATGCGGATGAGTGTCGAGCTCGCGAGGGGGCGTCTGCGATCGCTTAACCATCGAGATGCTCCAGCACGGTGCCAAGGGTCTGCCGGTCCGGCGTATGGAGCATGAACAGCTGCCGACGCCGGGTGGCATAAATCGCCTCGGCCTGCGGCTGACCACGCCGGACATCGTGGATCACACCGTGGCGAATCTGTGGATTGCCCTGAAAGAACCGCACCGGATCAACACCCGCAGCGGCAATCAGTTCGCCATTGATGATCATCAGGTCGAATTGCTCGAACGGCTCATGGGAGTAATGCGTCAACGCCAACAGTTCACGAAACGAACGCACTGGCGTGAGGTGGCGGTAGCCCAGCTCGTTGAAGACTCTGGCGATTCTGGATTGCAGAGCCTGCTGCTCTTCGACAATCACGATTCGCCTGCACTTGTAGGACATAAGGTTTAACGGCGTAAGAAAATGTGCCGAACACGCTAACCAGAAGTCGTCAGAACCTATGTAGGAAAAGTCCTAAAAGCAGGAGGAAACCTCTCGAAAACCGACAGGACGCCGCCTGGACACTGGCCAAAGCGGCGATTTTCTTGCCAGAGGCGGCGATAGCGATCGCCGAGAGCCACGCCGAATGGCGGCTCGAGGTTGTTGCCTTATTCCGTGGTACTCGGACTCCAGAACGCCTGCACCACCAGCGCTGAAGTCGAGATCCGCGCCACCAGGGCATCGAGTTCGTCACCGTCCACCGAGGTGGTCGCCAGCGTCGCTTCGATCTCGATTTCGTCGGCGCCGAAGGCGTGTACATCGACATCACTGGCCGGGTAGTTGCTGCGCTCCAGCTCGGCTTCGAGCAGGGCGAACACCGCTTTCTGTTGCGAGCGCCGGGCGATGACATAGACGATGTTGGTGACTTCAGCCGAGACCACATCCAGTGGCTGGCGGTTGATGTTGTTGACGATCGGCCGCAGCAAGGTGTTGGCGGCGAGGATGAACAGCGTGCCGAGCACCGCTTCGGCCAACAGGTCGGCACCGGCGCAGGCACCGACGGCGGCGGAGGTCCACAGGGTCGCGGCGGTGTTGAGACCACGGACGTTGCCCTCTTCGCGCATGATCACGCCGGCGCCGAGAAAGCCGATGCCGGAGACCACGTAGGCAACCACGCGCACCGCGCCATCAGCACCGCCGAGGCGGTTGGCCATGTCGACGAAAATCGCCGCGCCGACCGCCACCAATACGTTGGTGCGCAGCCCCGCCGTGCGTTGCCGGTACTGGCGCTCGAAACCGATCAGGCCACCGAGGATGAACGCTGCGCTGAGGCTGACGAGAGTGTCGAGCAGCGAGGTGAGGTTGAGGTTGTTGATGGCTTGCATGATGAAGCTCCTTGAATAAACCACTGCCCCCTGTGGGAGCGGGCTTGCTCCGGGCGGCGATCCGACGAAGGCGGTTATTCAGTCACAGTTGTAGTGGCTGACACACCGCCTTCGCGAGCAAGCCCGCTCCCACAGGGGAACAGTGTTGTCCGAACCTTTATTGCCAGCCGAACCGGCGGATGTAGAAGCCTTTCACCGCCTGGGTCAGCGCCATGTACGCCAACAGGATCATCGGCAGGAACACGAAGTACATCGACGGCAGCGCCTGCAGTTTGAAGTAGTCGGCCAGCGGCCCCATCGGCAGGAAGATCCCGACCGCCATGATGATCCCGGTCATCACCAGCAGCGGCATGGCTGCACGGCTTTGCAGGAATGGAATCTTCGGCGTGCGGATCATGTGCACGATCAGCGTCTGGGTCAGCAAGCCCACCACGAACCAGCCGGACTGGAACAGGGTCTGGTGATCCGGGGTGTTGGCATCGAACACATACCACATCAAGGCGAACGTCAGGATGTCAAAGATCGAACTGATCGGACCGAAGAACAGCATGAAGCGTCCAACATCAGCCGGCTGCCAGCGCTGCGGCTTTTTCAGCATCTCGTCATCGACGTTGTCGAACGGAATGGCGATCTGCGAAATGTCGTAGAGCAGGTTCTGTACCAGCAGGTGCATCGGCAGCATCGGCAGGAACGGAATGAACGCACTGGCGACCAGTACCGAGAACACGTTGCCGAAGTTGGAGCTGGCGGTCATCTTGATGTACTTGAGCATGTTGGCGAAGGTGCGGCGCCCTTCGAGCACGCCCTCCTCCAGCACCATCAGGCTCTTTTCCAGGAGGATGATGTCGGCGGCTTCCTTGGCGATGTCCACCGCGCTGTCCACCGAAATACCGATGTCGGCCGTGCGCAGCGCCGGCGCATCGTTGATGCCGTCACCCATGAAGCCGACCACATGCCCGTTGCCCTTGAGAATGCGCACGATGCGCTCCTTGTGCGACGGGGTCAGCTTGGCGAAGACATTGGTCTTCTCCACGGCGATTGCCAGTTGGGCATCACTCATGCGCTCGATGTCATTGCCCATCAGCAGGCCCTGTTGGGCCAGACCGACTTCGCGGCAAATCTTCGCAGTCACCAGTTCGTTGTCACCGGTCAGCACTTTGACGGCGACACCGTGTTCGGCCAAAGCCTTGAGCGCCGGCGCGGTGCTTTCCTTCGGTGGATCGAGGAACGCCACATAACCGATCAGCGTCAATTCCTGCTCATCCGCCAGGCTGTAAGTGTCGCGACCTTCCGGCATCGAGCGAGCAGCCACGGCCACCACGCGCAAGCCTTCAGCGTTGAATGCTGCGGTGACCTGACGAATCCGGGTCAGCAATTCATCGCTCAAGGCTTCTTCGACTTCGCCGTGCTGCACACGGGTGCACACCGCCAGCACTTCCTCTACCGCGCCTTTGCAGATCAGCAGATGCGGTTCACCACGCCCTTCGACCACCACCGACATGCGCCGGCGATTGAAGTCAAACGGGATCTCATCGACCTTGCGAAACGCCGTGCCGACCTTCAGCTCACGGTTGATTTCCACGTGCTCCAGCACCGCTACATCAAGCAGGTTTTTCAGCCCGGTCTGGTAGTAGCTGTTCAGATAAGCCATTTCCAGCACGTCATCCGAGTCTTCACCCCAGACGTCGACATTGCGCGCGAGGAAGATCTTGTCCTGGGTCAGGGTGCCGGTCTTGTCGGTGCACAGCACGTCCATGGCGCCGAAGTTCTGGATCGCATCCAGACGCTTGACGATGACCTTCTTGCGCGACAGGAACACCGCACCTTTGGCCAGGGTCGAGGTGACGATCATCGGCAGCATTTCCGGAGTCAGGCCAACAGCGATCGACAGCGCGAACAACAGTGCTTCAGTCCAGTCGCCCTTGGTGAAACCGTTGATGAACAGGACCAGCGGCGCCATGACGAACATGAAGCGGATCAGCAGCCAGCTGACTTTGTTCACACCGAGCTGGAACGAGGTCACCGCACGGTCAGTCGCGCCGACCCGTTGCGCCAGCGCACCAAAATAGGTGCTGTTGCCGGTGGTGAGAATCACCGCCATCGCCGTGCCGGACACCACGTTGGTGCCCATGAACAGGATGTTCTCCAGCTCCAGCGGATTGCGCGTGTCGCGGTCGACCTGGCGGGCAAATTTTTCCACCGGCATCGATTCACCGGTCATCGCCGCCTGGCTGACGAACAGGTCCTTGGCGCTGAGCACCCGGCAGTCGGCAGGAATCATGTCGCCAGCCGAAAGTACGATCAGGTCGCCCGGCACCAGTTGCTTGATCGGCAGTTCGATCCGTGGCTCATCGCGGCGCATCACTGTGGCGGTGTTGCTGACCATCGCCTTGAGCGCATCGGCGGCCCGGTTGGATTTGCTTTCCTGCCAGAAGCGCAGCAGCGTCGACAGCACCACCATGGAGAAAATCACCGTGGCGGCTTTGAGGTCTTCGGTCAGCCACGAGATCACCGCCAACAGGGTCAGCAGCAGGTTGAACGGGTTTTTGTAGCAGTGCCACAGGTGGGTCCACCATGGCAGCGGCTGCTCATGTTCGACTTCGTTGAGGCCATACTGCGCGCGCAGTGCGTCGACCTCAAAATCGGTCAAACCGTCAGTGTGGGTGCCCAGCGAAGACAGCAGTTCGCTGCTGTCGCGATGGGCCGCATCGACCAGGGTGTTGGCCAGGGTGGGCGGCACTTCACGGCTGACCGTGGTGTCGTTGATCGATTCCAGCAGCGCCAGACGGCGGAAGTGCCGGGCGATGTGGCGTGTGCGCAGGAAGCCTGCGAAAAATTCCTTGAGCGTAAGTTTCATGGCTGTTGCCCCTATGGTCAGCCGGGAAACCGTCGAGCAGGTACGACCATGCCTCGTGCGCCGGAAAATCCGGCACGGCAAGGCTTGGCGCGCCGGTCAGAAAAGACAGGCGTGTCGATAGGTTTGCGATCACGACCACACGGTCGGAACCACACACGTTCAGTGTCGATGAGAAGGACGTCGGGACATGGTCTCAACTGACCATGATCGGGATGCCGCTGCTCGCTTTTACGGCGAGACAACGGCAGAGAAAGGCTGCGCGTTATCTTGCCGAGAATCTGCCGGTTACCGAGACCGGCCGACAACTGTCACTCGAACAAGTACCCACTGTGGGTCTCCGCTATTGATGAAAACGCGCGAAGCTTACGCCTCGATGATGGATGAGTAAACCCGTGTAAGAAGGTGTATCGAGGAATATCGGGGGATATTCAGGAAGGGTTCAGGAATGGGTTTTTGCGGTGGTCTTGGAGGCCCCTTCGCGAGCAAGCCCGCTCCCACATTGGATCTCTGCTGACCACAAAATCTGTGTTCAATGAAGATCCCCTGTGGGAGCGGGCTTGCTCGCGAAAGCGGTGTATCAGGCAATACAGAATCAGCTGGCCGTCGCCAGCAACAAATCCGCCATCGAACGATGCCCACGGTGCTTGCCATGCTCGTACAGCGAGCCGGCAATCTCGTCGGCGCGCACCGGCAGCACCGACAGCAACGTGTCGCTCAGACCATGGCTGGCCTGGCAGAAGCCCTGCATGTACAGGCCGGCCTTGCAGCGCTCGTCGGTGATCAGTCTGTAGTTGCGATCAACCTCGAAATCACCGAGGTATTCCTCCAGCGGAGCCAGCAGTTTGCGGTGCATCTGTCGCTCGTAACCGGTGGCCAGGACCACGGCGTCATAGACACGCACGGTGACTTCGCCGGTGGCGTTGTTGCGCACCGCCAGTTCAATGCCGCGCTCGGTGGCCGTAGCGCTTTCAACGGTGGTCAGGGTGCGGAATGCATGACGGGCGATGCCCGAGACTTTCTGCCGATAGAAGATGCCGTAGATGCGTTCGATCAGGTCGATGTCCACCACTGAGTAGTTGGTGTTGTGATACTCGTTGACCAGGCGCTCGCGCTCGGCACTGTTTTGCTGGAACACCAGATCGGTGAACTCCGGCGAAAACACTTCGTTGACGAACGGGCTGTCGTCCGCAGGCTTGAGGGCCGAACCGCGCAGGATCATGTCGACCTGCACCGACGGGAACGAATCGTTCAGATCGATGAAGGCTTCCGCCGCGCTCTGCCCGCCACCGATGATCGCGATGCTCATCGGTTGATTGTTCACACACGGCTGTCTGGCCATCTGCGACAGGTACTGCGAGTGGTGGAACACGCGGCTGTCGCCTTTGAGCGCCTTGAACGCTTCGGGAATACGCGGCGTGCCGCCGGCGCTGACCACCACCGAACGCGCGGTGCGCACGAACTGCTGGCCTTCGGTATCGCGGGAGATCACGCGCAGCGCTTCAACCTGATGGTTGTGCAGCACCGGTTCGATGGTCAGCACTTCTTCGCCGTAGCGGCTCTGCTCGGTGAACTGCCCGGCGACCCAGCGCAGGTAGTCGTTGTACTCCATGCGGCACGGGTAGAAGGTGCCGAGATTGATGAAGTCCACCAGACGCCCGTGGTGCTTGAGGTAGTTGACGAACGAGTACGGACTGGTCGGGTTGCGCAGGGTCACCAGATCCTTGAGGAAGGAAATCTGCAACTCGCTCTGGGTCGACAGGGTGTTGCCGTGCCAGCTGTAGTCGGCCTGCTTGTCGAGGAACAGCACATCCAGCTCGCCGTGGGTCGGGCCGCGCTCTTGCAGAGCGATGGCCAGGGCCAGGTTGGAAGGGCCGAAACCGACGCCGATCAGGTCGTGAACGATGGGCGATGCAATTGCCTGTGTCATTTCCAGTGTCCTCTGGATGAACCCCTCAACACGGGGATAAAGCCTGGGTGACCTGACCGGCCCGAAACAGGTCAGCAGGTCGTCTGTTGAGTAGGAACGAGGACGATGAAAGGAAATTTAACCAGCCGGGATCAATGGGCATCCCATTGTTTGATTCGCAACCGGCAATGCTTCATGGCATTGACGATGTGTTTTTCCACCAACGCCTTGGAGATCCCGAGGGTCGCGGCAATTTCGGGGTGGGACAGGCCTTCGATCTTGCGCAGCAAAAAGCTGTCGCGGCACAACGGCGGCAACTCCGCCAGCGCACGCTGGAGCATTTCCAGACGCTGGCCGTGATCGAGGGTGCCATGGGGTGACGGGGTGAAATAGCGCTCTTCGCTGTCGAGCACATCAAGCGACTCGACCTGACGCAGGGCATTGCGCCGATGATCATCGATGACCAGGTTCAGGGCGGTGCGATAGAGAAACGCCCGGGGTTGCTCGATGGGCGTGTCACTGGAACGCTCCAGCACCCGCAAATAAGCGTCATGCACCACATCTTCGGCAACCTGACGGTTGCCCAGCCTGGCGTTCAGGAAACACACCAGCTCCCGATAGTAGTTTTCCAACATGACTCCCGACCGCATCGATGCAGTTCCTGTCCTTGAGCACACGGATTCCGCCGCCCGCGATCCGCAGTAGCAAGATGGTGGCAACTTGAGTTGCGTAATTTATAGTAATTCTCATATAGATTTAAAGAGCTGTTTCCACATCCGGGCCAAATAGTCCTCTGCGGCTACCTGTTACTTGATGTGTGCGCACTTAAATTCCCTTGCGCACTCATCGTTTACAGGACAGCTCCCCGTATCTGTCGCGCCTTGCGACAGCGTTCAACCCCCGCGCACTGCGCCGCCGCGGTTGAACGACGGGCCGAACCTACTGGCCGGAACCCTGCATGAAACGTCCCCGCTCCGCCCGACGCGCCCTGTTTGCCGCCCTTTGTCTGATTCCCGTGATCGCCGTTGCCGCGTGGCAGGTTTTGCCGCCCGGGCGGGACGCCCTCGCCACCGTTCAGGTGACCCGCAGCAATATCGAAAACAGCGTGACCGCATTGGGCACTTTGCAGCCGCGTCGTTATGTGGATGTCGGCGCGCAGGCTTCCGGGCAGATCCAGAAGATCCATGTCGAGGCTGGCGATACGGTCAAGGAAGGCCAGTTGCTGGTGGAGATCGACCCCTCCACGCAAAAAGCCAAACTCGATGCCGGGCGTTTCTCGATCGAAAACCTCAAGGCGCAACTGCAGGAGCAGCGCGCCCAGCACGATCTCGCACAGCAGAAATACCAGCGCCAGCAGAAGCTCGCCGCCGGTGGCGCGACCCGTGAAGAAGATGTGCAGACCGCACGCGCCGAAGTTCGCGCCACCCAGGCGCGCATCGACATGTTCCAGGCGCAGATCCGCCAGGCCCAGGCAAGCCTGCGCAGCGACGAGGCCGAGCTCGGCTACACACGCATTTATGCACCGATGAGCGGCACGGTGGTGGCTGTCGGCGCGCGGGAAGGCCAGACACTCAATGCGCAGCAACAGACACCGTTGATCCTGCGCATCGCGCGGCTATCGCCAATGACGGTCTGGGCCGAGGTTTCCGAAGCGGACATTGGCCACGTCAAACCTGGCATGACCGCCTACTTCACCACCCTCAGTGGTGGCAGCCGGCGCTGGAACAGCACTGTGCGGCAGATTCTGCCGGTGCCGCCGCGCCCTCTCGAACAGAATCAGGGCGGCAGCCCCACCAGTGGTCGCAGCGGCAGCGAACGGGTGGTGCTGTACACCGTGCTGCTCGATGTCGACAACGCTGACAACAGCCTGATGACCGACATGACGGCGCAGGTGTTCTTTGTCGCGCAACAGGCCAGGGACACCCTGACCGTGCCAAGCGCCGCCCTGCAGCCAGGCACGCGGGCGCAGTGGCAACGGGCGCAGGTCGTTGCCGCCAACGGCGAAATCCAGTCCCGCGAAGTGCGAACCGGCATCAGCGATCGCCTGCGCACGCAAGTGCTCGAAGGTCTGGTCGAGGGCGATCACGTCCTCAGCGCTCCGGCCACCGGCAGCGGAGGCTGAATGCAAACGCCCCTGATTGACCTGCGGCAGATCCGCAAATCCTACGGCGGCAATGACAGTCCGCTGGTGGAGGTGTTGCGCGGCATCGATCTGTCGATTCATGCCGGCGAGTTCGTGGCCATCGTCGGCGCGTCCGGTTCCGGCAAATCGACGCTGATGAACATCCTTGGCTGCCTCGATCGCCCTACCAGCGGCGAATATCGTTTTGCCGGTGAAGATGTCGCGCAACTGGACACCGACGAACTGGCGTGGCTGCGCCGCGAGGCGTTCGGTTTCGTGTTCCAGGGCTATCACCTGATTCCGTCCGGCTCCGCCCAGGAAAACGTCGAGATGCCGGCCATCTACGCCGGCACTCCGGCGGCGGAACGCCACGCGCGGGCCAGTGCATTGCTGGAGCGCCTGGGCCTGGCCAGTCGCACCGGCAACCGCCCGCATCAGCTTTCCGGCGGTCAGCAGCAGCGCGTGTCGATTGCCCGGGCGCTGATGAACGGCGGCCACATCATTCTCGCCGACGAACCCACCGGCGCCCTCGACAGCCACAGCGGCGCCGAGGTCATGACCTTGCTCGACGAACTCGCCAGTCAGGGCCATGTGGTGATTCTCATCACCCACGACCGCGAAGTGGCGCAACGGGCCAAACGCATCATCGAAATCCGCGACGGCCTGATCATCAGCGACACCGCCGAACATCCGTCAGCCGCGCCCCGTACCGCCAACCCCGGCGCCCTGCAAGCGGTCGATCTGCGCCAGCGCCTGAGCGCCGGCAGTACCCAGACCGGCGCCTGGAAAGGCGAACTGGTGGATGCGGTGCAAGCCGCCTGGCGAGTCATGTGGATCAATCGGTTTCGCACCGCGCTGACGCTGCTCGGCATCGTCATCGGCGTGGCTTCGGTGGTGGTGATGCTGGCGGTTGGCGAAGGCAGCAAACGCCAGGTGATGGCGCAGATGGGCGCCTTCGGCTCCAACATCATTTATCTGAGCGGCGCCGCGCCCAACCCGCGCACGCCACCGGGGATCATCACGCTCGATGATGTCGCCGAGCTGGCCGCCCTGCCCCAGGTCGAACGCATCATGCCGGTCAACGGCTCGACCGCCGGCGTGCGTTTCGGCAACGCCGATCACAGCAGTTATGTCGGTGGCAACGACACCAACTTCCCGATCATCTTCAACTGGCCGGTGGTCCAGGGCAGTTACTTCACCCAGGCCGACGAAGACAGTGCCGCCGCTGTGGCGGTAATCGGTACCAAAGTGCGCGACAAGTTGCTCAAGGATGTCGCCGATCCGATCGGCCAGTACATCCTGATCGAAAACGTGCCGTTCCAGATCCTCGGCGTTCTCGCCGAAAAAGGCTCAAGCTCGGGCGACTCGGACAGCGACAATCGCATCGCCGTGCCCTACTCCGCGGCCAGCATGCGTCTGTTCGGCAGCCGCAATCCGGAATACGTGGTGATCGCCGCCAGGGATGCGCGCAAGGTCAAGGACGCCGAACAGGCCATCGAACAAGCGATGCTGCGCCGGCACAACGGCAAGAAGGACTTCGAACTCACCAACAACGCCGCGATGATCCAGGCCGAGGCGCGCACCCAGGGCACGCTGTCGCTGATGCTCGGCGCCATTGCTGCCATTTCACTGCTGGTGGGCGGTATCGGCGTGATGAACATCATGCTCATGACCGTGCGCGAACGCACCCGGGAAATCGGCATTCGTATGGCCACCGGCGCCCGTCAGCGCGACATCCTGCGCCAGTTTCTCACCGAAGCGGTGATGCTTTCGGTGGTCGGTGGCATTGCCGGCATCAGCCTGGCAATGCTGGTCGGCGGCGTCCTGATGTTCAGCGGCGTGGCGATCGCGTTTCAATGGCTGGCTGTGCTCGGCGCCTTCGCCTGCGCACTGGTCACCGGTGTCATCTTCGGCTTCATGCCTGCCCGCAAGGCCGCCCGGCTCGATCCGGTCACGGCCCTTACCAGTGAATGATCGATCTATGAAAGCGCCACTGACCCTCCTCGCCGCCAGCCTGATGCTGACGGCCTGCAGCAGCCCTGCGCCACGCCCCGACAGCGGCGTGCAGCCACCGCCCGCCTGGCAGTCACCGGATCATCCCGGTGCGGTGCAGAGCAACCGCCAATGGTGGACGCAGTTCGGCAGCCCCGAACTCGATCGACTGGTCGAACAGGCGCGCCTGGGCAGCCATGACCTCGGTGCCGCGGTGGCCCGGGTCAGGCAGGCGCAGGCCAGCGCGACGATTGCTGGCGCCCCGCTGCTACCGGAACTCAAGGCCGGACTGAATGCCAATCGGCAGAAACTGTTGCACGGTAAGGGCTACAGCCAACTGGACGTGAACCCGGACAAGCGTTCGCTGGATTACTACGACGCGGAGCTGAGCGCCAGTTACGAAATCGATTTCTGGGGCGGCAAACGCGCCGCCCGCGACAGCGCGGTGTTCGGCGTGCAAGCCAGCGAATTCGATCGCGCCACCGTCGAACTTACCTTGCAAAGCGGCGTTGCCACCAGCTACACCCAGGCCCTGGCGTTGCGTGAGCAAGCGCGCATCGCCGGACTCAATCTGGCCAACGCGCAAAACGTATTGCACCTGGTGCAAACCCGCTTCGACGCCGGCAGCGCCACCGCACTGGAACTGGCCCAGCAGAAAAGCCTGGTGGCCGAACAACAGCGCAAGTTGCCGTTGGTGCAGCAACAGGCACGCGAAGCACTGATCAGCCTTGCCGCCCTGCTCGGCCAACCGGTGCAGACGCTGTCGTCACCTCAACAGTCATTCGAACAATTGCAGTGGCCGAACATCGCCAGTGGCGTGCCCAGCGATCTGCTGAGCCGGCGCCCGGACATCGCCAGCGCCGAAGCCAGACTCGCGGCCGCGCAAGCCGATGTCACCGTGGCCCGGGCGGCCATGCTGCCTAAAGTCACCCTCACCGCCAGCCTCGGCACCGGCGCCGATCTGGCGGCGGATCTGCTGCGCACGACGTTCTATAACCTGTCATCCGGGTTGACCGCGCCGATCTTCAACAATGGCCGTCTGAGCGCTGAACGCGACAAGGCCAAGGCTCGTCAGGACGAACTGCTGGAGACGTATCGCGGGGCAATCATCAATGGCTTCGCCGACGTCGAAAAAGCCCTCAGCAGCATTCGCGGCCTCGACAAACAACGGCAATGGCAAAGCGAAGAGCTGAGCCAGGCGCAAACCGCTTTCGACATCGCCCAAAGTCGCTATCAGGCCGGCGCCGAAGACTTGCTCACCGTGCTGCAAACCCAGCGCACGCTGTATGCGGCGCAGGACATGAACGTGCAACTGCGCCTGTCGCGCTTGCAGGCCAGCATTGCCTTGTACAAGGCGTTGGGCGGTGGTTGGCAAGTCATCTGACCGTCCCTTGTCGACTTTCCCGACGCCTTCGCGAGCAGGCTCGCTCCCACAGGGGTGATGGGGCGCGTCGCAGATCGAGGCTCAACGCAGATCCCCGTGGGAGCGAGCCTGCTCGCGAAAGCGCCAGGTCAGGCGAAACCAATCCCTCAGGGCAAAAAAAATCGCAGCTCCGGGCTGCGATTTTTTTGTGCTTAGAGTTGCCGCCCCTTCACCTTCAAATGTCGGGCGTACCACGGTCGCTGCGGCACCTTGCGGAACAGGTCGGCCATGTGGTCTTCATCGCCAAAGGTGATGCGCAGCGCGAGCTTCATGGTTTCCGGGTCCATCTCCACCGAGCGGCCGATTTGCAGGCCCGGCACGGTACTGCAGCCATGGGTGTCCGGCCCCAGCCACGGGTCGTCGACTTCAACCCAGCGCCCCGGGGCAAACCACGGCACGCCATTGACCTCCAGGCGACTGACTTCGCCCGGGTGAAAACGCTCATGGGCGCGAAACCAGTCTTCGAGGCGATCATCGATCCAGCCGTGAAAACGCCAGAACACCGGGTTCACATGGGAGGAAAACGGGTCGCCGAGAAAGTCGTTTTCCGGGGCGTACCAACGCGCGGCAAAATCCGCCTGATCGCGCGCCATCGGCACCGGAATATCATTGGACGGGTCGCGTGCCACCGACGCCCAGCGCATATGCAACCAATCGTGCAGGCCCAGCTCTACTTCTGAGCCGAACTGCCCAAGTGTGAGTTTCGATAAGTATCGCGGGTCGCGGTACTGCGATTCCCAGACCTGGAAATTGCTGTGGTAAGTCTCGGCCGCCTTGATGTCGCTGACCCACTGGGTGTACTCATCATCGCCGTCGGTCACCCAGGTCGGCGGCAAGGCGTTGCCGTCGTGGTTGTCGAAGTAGCGGGCGAAGCCCTGACGGTCGCGTTCCAGTTCCGGTTGCGGCATGGGGAACGCCGGCCACGACGGCAAGTCCTGCATCGAGCGGGCCTTACCCAGCATGTGCCGGTGCATGAAGAAAAAGTCGATGCCCGAACCATTGCGATCCTTGCGTGGCCCGCGGGCATCCCGTTCCTTGTCGCGCGGCCCGGGTTGCCAGCCGATTCCGCGCAGGGCCTCGCGTTTTTTCTCCGAGAGTTTGTGCCACTTGTCCCGGGTCGCATGCCAGAGCTGGTGGAACAGGCGATGTTCCGGAGCGACCAGCCACGCCAACAGTGTCGGGTTCAATCCGGTGCGCTCGCGAGCCTCGGGAAAACGTCGTTTGATGGCGATGAAATGGTTGTCGAGTTCCGGCAAGCCCAACGGTCGATCCAGGCGCAACACCTGCCCGGTAAGCGTGCCACTGCCGGCATTGCCGAACGCCGCCCAGACTTCGTCCAGTTTGACTTTGAATTCATAGACTGGCGGCGCTTGCGGCGCATCGGTGCGCAGCAGCCGCCAGTACATCTCGGCGCCATTGCCCGGCGCCAGATCGCCAATCACCTGATAACGCGCCGGCGCGTCAGAACGCAGATTGGCCCCGGTATCGAGGAATCCGCGCAAGCCGCGGCCACGACGGGCAATGTCGAGAAACAATTCCAGACCTTCGTGCGGCAGGCCGTCCAGCCCTGCGGCGGCTCCGCTGAAACGGATATCCCACACGCCGCGCAGGTTGTCCGCCAACTGCTGACCGGCCGTATCGGCCAGATCCACTGTGGCCTCTCCCGGTGTGATCGGAAACTCCTCACGGGTCAGCTCACGATGTGCATAAAAAGCGGCAGGCAGCGCGGCGCCCGTAAGTGCCATGCCCGCCATGAACCAGCGTCGAGAGATCGTCATTGCCCTACCTGTGTCAGCCATGAAGCAGGCTTTATCCAAGCTAGAACGTTTGCTCGCCGAGGAAATTTATGGCCCCGGCAAAAGATCGCAGCACGCCATCAACGCTTTTCACCCGCACCACTAAATTACCCGTCCGGTCACTCGTTCCTCCCAGATAGCAAAGGCCCCTGCGCCTGCACTTCGACGGCGAACCTGAATGAGATGGCAATGACAAAACCGCGTTCGAAAAAGGCTCTATTTATCGGCCTGCCGCTGGCCTTGGCGATCAGCGCCGGCGCAGGGTTTCTGGCCTGGGATTACTGGTTTCGGGACAACCCCGGCTATCCGGTCAAAGTGATGAAACAGGCAACCGAGCTGCAGGATCGCATCCTCTCGTTCGACAGCCACATCACCGTGCCCCTGAGTTTCGGCGCGCACGGCAACGAAGCCGACAAGGACGGCTCGGGCCAGTTCGACCTGATCAAGGCCAATCGCGGTCGCTTGTCCGGCGCGGCACTGACCGTGTTCGGCTGGCCGGAAATGTGGAACGGCCCGAATGCGCCGCATCGCCCGACCGAGGGCTTTGTCGAGGAAGCGCGCAACCAGCAGGAAGTGCGCTACAAAATCATTTCCGGGATGGTCCGCGACTTTCCCAATCAGGTTGGCATCGCCTACACCCCGGATGATTTCCGCCGCCTGCATGGCGAAGGCAAGTTTGCGATTTTCATCAGCATGCTCAACGCCTACCCGCTGGGCAACGACCTGAGCAAACTGGACCTGTGGGCCGGGCGCGGCATGCGCATGTTCGGCTTCAGCTACATCGGCAACAACAGCTGGGCCGACTCGTCGCGCCCGCTACCGTTTTTCAATGATTCCCCGGATGCCCTCGACGGTCTCTCGGACATCGGCAAGCAAGCGGTGCACCGCTTGAACGATCTGGGTGTGATCATCGACGTCTCGCAAATGTCGACCAAGGGCCTGGAACAGGTCGCACAACTGAGCCGCACACCGCTGGTGGCTTCGCACTCGGCGCCACGGGCAGCGGTGGATATTCCGCGCAACCTCAGCGACAAGGAATTGCAGCTGATCAAGAACAGCGGCGGCGTGGTGCAGGTGGTCGGGTTCTCGCAATACCTCAAACCGCTGACCCAAGGCACCCAGGACAAACTCAACGCACTGCGCGCGCGCTTCGACCTGCCGCCGTTGCCGAACCTGGCCATGGCGCTGATGCCGGGCGATCCGATCATCACTGCCTGGTCCGAACAGAAACTCGGCCAGTACGCCAGCGGCCTCTACGCGATCCTTGAAGAAGAACCGAAAGCGACCCTCAAGGACCTCGGTGACGCCATCGATTACACCGTGCGCAAAATCGGCATCGACCATGTCGGTATCGCTTCGGACTTCAACGACGGCGGCGGTATCAAGGGTTGGGAAAACGTCGGGGAGATCCGCAACGTCACCGCCGAACTGATCCAGCGCGGCTACTCCGAAGCAGACATCGCCAAACTGTGGGGCGGCAACTTCATGCGCGTCTGGGATCAGGTGCAGAAAGCGGCCAAACCTGCGTTGATCTCCCGCCAGGACAGCGCCCAGCCATGACCGACCGCCGCACGTTTCTGAAACAGGCAGGTGTGGTTGCCGCCGCCCTGCCGTTTGGCACAACGCTCGCTGCGCCAGCAATGGCCGCACCCGCCGCCGTGCCTTCCGGGAGCAAATGGACGCAGTTGCGCCAGTTGTTCGAGCAGGATCCGCAGGCGATTCACTTCGCCAACTTTCTGGTCACCTCCCACCCCAAACCCGTGCGCGAGGCCATCGCACGCCATCGTGCAGCGCTGGATCTGAACCCGGGCCTGGCCATGGACTGGGATTTGGGCGTCACCGAAAAGCGCGAAGACAATGTGCGGGTCTGGGCCGGCAAATACCTGCAGGCCAAACCGAGCCAGATCGCCCTCACCGGCAGCACCACCGAAGGCCTGGCGATGATTTACGGTGGCGTGCATGTGCGCCCGGATCAGGAAATCCTCACCACCGAGCACGAGCACTATTCGACCCGCAACATCCTCGATTTCCGCACCCGCCGCGATGGCACCCGGGTGCGAAAACTCAAGCTGTTCGAAACCCCGCAAAGCATTTCGCTGGATCAGGTGCTCGACACCATCAACCGCAACATCCGCCCTGAAACCCGCGTGCTGGGGATGACCTGGGTGCATTCGGGCAGTGGCGTGAAGTTGCCGATCGGCGACATTTCGCGGCTGGTCGATGAGCACAACCGTCAACGCGAAGATCAGGACCGATTGATTTACGTGGTCGACGGTGTGCACGGCTTCGGCGTCGATGATCTGAGTTTCCCGCAGATGAACTGCGACTTTTTCATTGCCGGCACCCATAAATGGATGTTCGGCCCGCGCGGCACCGGCATCGTCTGCAGCCGCAGTGAAGAAGTGAAATACGTCAGCCCGAGCGTGCCGACGTTCTCCGAAGCCACGACGTTCGCCACCACCATGACCCCGGGCGGCTACCACGCTTTCGAACACCGCTGGGCACTGGACGAGGCCTTCAAACTGCATCTGCAACTGGGCAAGGCCGACGTTCAGGCACGCATTCATCAGCTCAACAGCTATCTGAAAGAGCGCTTGCGGGAGCACGCGAACATCGAACTGGTGACCCCGCTCGATCCGCAGTTTTCCGCCGGTTTCACGTTCTTCCGGGTCAAGGGCCAGGACAGCGACGAGGTCGCCGCCTACCTGATGAACCAGCGGGTGATCTGCGACGCCGTCAGCCGCGATGTCGGCCCGGTGATCCGCACCGCCCCCGGGCTGCTCAACAGCGAAGCCGAAGTCGACCGGTTCATGGACATCCTCGGCAAAAAACTGCGCGCCTGAGCGCTCGCCCCCGGTTTCCTTTCACAGAGACGACTCATGAAAAAGCCTCACGCCTCATTCACCTTCAAGGCCCTCCCCGCACTGGTCCTGACCGCGCTCTGCGCCGGCCTGTTGCCCGGTGCCGCACAGGCTGCGACCCCGCCCGCTCCGGGCAAAGTGTTCAAGGACTGCAAGGACTGCCCGGAAATGGTGGTGCTGCCCACTGGCAGCTTCACCATGGGCACCCCGGAGGACGAAGTCGGCCGCGAGCCGGATGAAGGTCCACGCCACGTGGTGACCTTCAGCAAACCGTTCGCCATCAGCCGTTTCCAGGTACTGGTCGGCGAATGGGACGCGTATGTGCGCGATACCGGCAACAAGCCCTACGACTTCGATGATCGCCCGGGCCGCCGCTGCACCGCCGGCAAACCGGAGTTCAAGCAGACCGCGCGCGACCCGGCGGTGTGCATGAACGTGGCCGAAGCTCAGGGCTATATCGATTGGCTGTCGAAAAAGACCGGCCACAGCTATCGCCTGCAAAGCGAATCGATCCGCGAATACGCCGCCCGTGGCGGCAGCACCGGGCCCTTCCCGTTCCCGTTCGATGAAGGCAACAACTACCAGATTTCCAAACACGCCAACACCTATGGCGCCGCCGACGGCTACAACTTCACCTCGCCGGCCGGGACCTTTCCGGCCAACGCTTTCGGCGTCTACGACGCCCACGGCAACGTCTATGAGTGGACTGCCGATTGCTATCACAAGGACTACTCCGGGGTACCCGACGACGGTCGTCCGTGGGTGCAGGAACACTGTGAACGCCAGGTCATGCGCGGCAACGACTGGGGCGAAGCGCCGGTGTTCTCCCGCTCCGGCAACCGTAACAGCAGCTGGCCGACCAGCAAGGGTGACTGGCTCGGTTTCCGCGTAGTGCGTGACCTCTGATCCTGCCCGCCACGACCGCAGCCCGTCTGCGGTCGTTTAAAGAAACTCCGTGACCATTCGTTTTCCTTAAGTACCGGCACTCCCTCCGCACCGAAGCAGGAATCCTCCATGACCAAGCCTACGCGTGGGGCGATCAACGAATTGTTCGCCCTGCTCAAGCCCTTCCGCCTGATCGTCTCTGTGTCCATCGTGCTCGGCATGATCGGTGGCCTGAGCGTCACCGTGCTGCTGGCGACCATCAACAATGCCTTGCACTCCGATGACGGCCTGACCCGCACGGTGGTCATGATCTTCGCCGGCCTCTGCGCCTTAGCGTTGCTGACGACGATTCTGTCGGACATCGGCACCAACTATGTCGGCCAGCACATCATTGCCAGGCTGCGCAAGGAACTGGGGGAGAAAGTGCTGTCGGCGCCGATCGACCAGATCGAACGCTATCGCAGTCACCGCTTGATCCCGGTGCTGACCCACGACGTCGACACCATCAGCGACTTCGCCTTCGCCTTTGCGCCGCTGGCGATCTCCATGACCGTCACCCTGGGCTGCCTCGGTTACCTGGCGATGCTGTCCTGGCCGATGTTCCTGATGATGCTGGTGGCCATCGCCATCGGCACCACGATTCAGGCGATTGCCAGGGCCAAGGGCATGCGCGGGTTTTACGCCGCGCGCGACTCCGAAGACGAACTGCAAAAGCACTACAACGCGATTGCCGAAGGAGCCAAGGAGCTGCGTATCCACCGCCCGCGGCGCCAGCGCATGTTTGTCGCCGGCATTCAGAAAACCGCGGAAAAGATCTGCGACACCCAGATCAAATCCATCAACACCTTCGTGATCGCCAAGTCGTTCGGCTCGATGCTGTTCTTCGTGGTGATCGGCATGGCTCTGGCGCTGCAATCCTTCTGGCCGAGCGGCGACAAAGCGGTCATGAGTGGATTTGTACTGGTGCTGCTGTACATGAAAGGCCCGCTGGAGCATCTGGTCAGCACCTTGCCGATCATCAGCCGCGCACAGATTGCGTTCCGCCGGATTGCCGAGCTGAGCGAACAGTTTTCCTCGCCGGAACCGCACCTGCTACTGGAAGACACGGGCAGCAAAGCGACAGCCGTCAACAGCCTGGAGCTGCGCAACGTGCGCTACGCGTTCCCGGCGGTGGAAGGCAGCGAACCGTTCCGTCTGGGGCCGGTCAACCTGCGCATCGAACAAGGCGACATCGTGTTCATCGTTGGCGAAAACGGTTGTGGCAAAACCACGCTGATCAAATTGCTGCTCGGCCTGTACGCACCGACCGAAGGCGAAATCCGCGTCAACGATCAAGCAATCACCGCGCTCAACCGCGATGACTACCGACAGAACTTCACCACGATCTTTGCCGATTACTACCTGTTCGACGACCTGATCCAGGGCGATCGTCAGGTGCCGCAGGACGCCACCCGCTACCTCGAGCGTCTGGAAATTGCGCACAAGGTCAGCGTGCGCGACGGTGCCTTCAGCACCACCGATCTGTCCACCGGCCAGCGCAAACGCCTGGCGCTGGTCAACGCCTGGCTCGAAGAGCGCCCGGTGCTGGTGTTTGATGAGTGGGCGGCGGATCAGGATCCGACGTTCCGGCGGATTTTCTACACCGAGTTGCTGCCCGACCTCAAACGCCTGGGCAAGACCATCATCGTGATTTCCCACGATGACCGTTACTTCGACGTTGCCGACCAACTGGTGCGCATGGAGGCCGGAAAGGTCAAAAGCGAACTGCAGACCGCTTGAAACACGGGGCCGCGGCCAGGCCGGAAAAATAGTTTTCCGGTTTGCCGCGGCTTCCTCGTCTTAATGAGATGAATAAGAACCATTAACAACTATACCTGCCAAGGTCTTAACCTCATGTCCGCATCCCGTTTCATGCTTCGCCCCCTGACTCGAGCCCTGTTGATGCAGGGCGTCACACGTTCGCGACTGGCCGGCACTGGTCTCGGTCTGGCACTGACCGTTGCTGCCAGCCCGTATGTCCAGGCGCAGGAATGGACACTGAACATTCCATCCCAGCCACTGGCACAGGCTCTGCAGACCCTCAGCCAACAGACCAGCCTGCAAATCATCTACAGCCCGGAAAGCCTGCAAGGTCTGCGCTCCAGCGCACTCAGCGGGCGCTATCAGGGTGATGATTCGCTTAACGCGATCCTCAAAGGCACCGGCATTCGCTATCAGCGTGACGGCAACACCGTGACCGTGCTTGGCCCGGCCACCGGCGATACCATGGAACTGGCGCCGACCAACGTCAACGCGCAACGCATGAGCGCCACCACCGAAGGCAGCAACTCCTACACCACCGGTGGCGTGACCATTGGCAAGGGCACGCATTCGCTGAAAGAAACACCGCAGTCGATCACCGTCATGACGCGCAAGATGCTCGATGACCAGAACCTCAACACTATCGAACAAGTGATGGAGAAGACCCCGGGCATCACCGTTTACGACTCGCCAATGGGCGGCAAATATTTCTACTCCCGCGGTTTCCGCATGAGCGGCCAGTATCAGTACGACGGCGTACCGCTGGATATCGGCAGCAGCTACGTGCAGGCCGACAGCTTCAACAGCGACATGGCCATCTACGACCGCGTGGAAGTACTGCGTGGCGCCGCCGGCATGATGAAAGGCGCCGGCGGCACCGCCGGTGGCGTCAACTTCGTGCGCAAGCGCGGCGGCGATACCGCCCACACTGAACTCTCGCTGTCGGCAGGCACCTGGGACAACTATCGCGGTCAGGTCGATACCGGTGGCCCGTTGAACGACTCGGGCACCATCCGTGGTCGCGCCGTGGTCACTGAGCAGACCCGTCAATATTTCTATGACGTCGCCAGCCGCAAGGATCAGATCTACTACGGCGCCCTGGACTTCGACCTCAGCCCCGACACCACCCTGGGTGTGGGCGTCGCCTGGGAAGACGTCGACGCCACGCCTTGCTGGGGCGGCCTGCCGCGTTACGCCGACGGCTCCGACCTGCACCTCAAGCGCTCGACCTGCCTGAACACATCCTGGAACAACCAGCGCAGCAAACGCGCCACCTACTTCACTGACCTCAAGCACCAGTTCAATGACGACTGGTCGCTCAAGGTCGCGGGCGTCTACTCGCGCAACACCCAGGACATGGAATACGCATTCCCGAGCGGTGCCGTACCGGTCGGCGCCACTTCGTCCAGCACCTTGATGCTGGGCAGCACCTACGATTACGACCAGGTCGACTACGGCTTCGATACCTACGTTGACGGCAAATTCGACGCGTTCGGCCAGCAACATGAACTGACCGTCGGCGTAAACGCCAGCCGTTCGAACAAGGACGACTTCTACGCAGTGGCCGCGTTGCCACAACGTCAGAACGTGCTGGATCCGAACCACCATATCCCGCAACCGGATGAAAGCTATTACCTGGCCAATGCATCCCGTGGTGGCCCGGTGGACATGCACATCAAGCAATACGGCGCTTACTCCATCGGCCGCTTTAAACTGGCCGATCCGCTGACCCTCGTACTGGGCAGCCGGGTGAGCTGGTACAAGTCCGACACCGACTCGGTGCAGTACTTCCGCGGTGAAGGTACACCGGTCAACACCAAGTCCACCGAAACCGGCCAAGTCACGCCGTTCGCCGGCTTGCTGTTCGACCTCAACGACAACCTGACCGCCTACGCCAGCTACACCGACATCTTCACCCCGCAAGGCGCTTACAAGACCATCGATGGCAGCACCCTCAAGCCATTGATCGGCCAGAGCTACGAATTGGGGATCAAGGGTGAGTGGTTCGACGGTCGTCTGAACAGCTCCTTCAGCCTGTTCCGCACCATTCAGAAAGATGCGGCCCAGGATGATCTGCGCTGCGAAGACAGCTCTTGCTCGATCAACTCCGGCAAGGTCCGCGCTCAGGGCTTCGAAGCGGAAGTCAGCGGTGAAGTGATTGACCGCCTGCAACTGCTGGCCGGCTACACCTACACCCAGACCAAAGTGCTGGAAGATGCCGACACCACTCTGGACGGCACCGCCTACAACTCTTATGTGCCACGTCACCTGCTGCGTGTCTGGGGTGACTACAGCCTGACCGGCCCACTGGATCGCGTCACCGTCGGTGCCGGCGTCAACGCGCAGAGCGGCAACTATCGCGTCTCGCCGATTGGCGGTGGCAACATCAACGGTGCCGGTTATGCGGTGTGGAACGGTCGCATCGGCTACAAGATCGACGACACCTGGTCGGTCGCGCTCAACGGTAACAACCTGTTCGACAAGCGTTATTACTCGACCATTGGTACCGAGGGTTTCGGTAACTTTTATGGTGATCCGCGTAATTTCGTGATGTCGGTCAAGGCTGTTTTCTGATTGCTTCGGTTGTGAGAGAGCCCCGCTTTGGCGGGGCTTTTTTTTGTCTGTCTGGTGTTGGGGTGTTGGGATTAATGGGGGTTGGGATTGGGGGCATATCCGTTGCTGCGGGTGTTGCTGATTACGGTTCCGCCCTTACGGCGGGTCACTTTTTCCAAACGCCGAAAAAGTAACCAAAAAGGCTTCCCCCGGCGTACGGCACTTCGCTGAGGCTCAGTGTTCCCTCGCTACGGTGTCCATCCGGGGGCATCGCCTCCGGTTTGCTTCGCTGCACCTCCTCTCGATGGATGCGGCTTCGCCGCATGGCGCTGCGCGCCTACCCCCCGGATGAACACCTACGCTCGGCCTGCCGAAGGGGCTGAAGATCAAAAGCCACATCAAAAGCCAGAGCCAGAGCCAAAGCCAAAGCCAAAGCGGATCAAAAGATCACAGCCTTCGGCAGTTCCTACATGGGATTGGGTGTATTCAGTTGGAGATTGGTCGGCTGACAGGCCGCCTTCGCGAGCAAGCCCGCTCCCACAGTTGGGCCGGGTGCATCAGTTAGAGATTGGTCGGCTGTCAGGCCGCCATCGCCAGCAGGCTGGCTCCTACAATTTAGAGAGCGTGCCCCCCCTGCGGCGAAGCCGCCCCACTCAACACAATGAGCGTTAGCTCGAGTACCGCTTTTGATCTCAGGGCCCGTCGGCAGGCTGAGTGGAGGGGTTTATCCGGGGGTGGGAGCGCAGCGACCGTTTGGCGCAGCCAAACACAGCGAGAGGAGGTGCAGCGAAGCAAACCGTAGGCGCTGCCCCCCGGATGAATCCCGCAGCGAAGGAACCCGAGCCCAGGCGAGGGCCGAACGTCAGGGCACAGACCTTTTGGTTACTTTTGGGGCGTTTGCCAAAAGTGACCCGCCGTAAGGGCGGAACCATAGGAGGCCGTAACCGCAGCAACGGATATTCACCCCAACCAAGGCATCACCCCAACCAAAGCATCACCCCAACAACCGCCCCAACGCCCTGCTCAAATCTTCATGCACCTGCAACACATCAGGCATGACCGCAGCCATACGCAGCAAATCATGGGTCAACCCCGGACAATGTTCGAGCTCAACCCTCACCCCGTGAGCACGCAATTTATCGACATAAGCCTGCCCCTCATCGAGCAACGGATCAAACCCGGCCAACAGCACAATAGCCGGTGCGACCCCACGCAGATCCTCCGTCAGCAACGGTGAAAAACGCCAGTCCAGACAGTCGTGCGGGCTGCGCGCGTAGTGCTGATAGAACCAGTCCAGCGTTTCGTTTTCCAGCAAGTAACCTTCGCCGAACAGCAGACGCGAATCGTGAGGGCGTGAAGCATCGGTGACCGGATAACACAGCAACTGCGCCTTGGGCGCGATGGCTACGGTTTGCGGTTGTACGACTGCCTGTATCGCCAGCACGGTGGCCAGTGTGGCGCCGGCGCTGTCGCCGCCGAACGCTACGCGCGTGGTGTCGAGGCCGAGGCTCGTGGCGTTTTCCGCCAGCCACGACAAGGCGTCTTCGCCATCTTCCAGGGCCGCAGGAAAACGATGCTCGGGCGCCAGTCGATAACCGACCGACAAAACCGCGCAAGGCGTGCGCTGGCAAAACTCGCGGCACACACCGTCGTGGGAATCTAGGCTGCCGACGACAAATCCGCCACCGTGGAAATACACCAGCACCGGCAGCGGCGTGACGGCGCCGTTCGGCCGATACAGGCGCAACGCCAAAGGCGTGCCGTTCCGGGCTGCCATGTCGATCTGCGTCACCGACAGATCCGAAGGCGCAGCCCAGCGCAGTTGCGCGGTGGTCTGCTCGAAGGTGGCACGGGCCTCGCTCGGGGTCATCTGGTGCATGGCCGGCAGGCCGGCGTCCTGGCTGTCTTGAGCCAGGTCGAGAAAGGCTTCCAGGTCAGGGTGTAACGACATCGCTAAGATCCTTGTATAAGCAAAAAAGGGGCACGCCTCGGCAACGCCCCAAAATGACCGAGTGCCCGGCGATCAGCCGACGCGTGCCATGCAATGCTCGATCAACGCCTCCAGCTCGCGCTGGTAATCGTTCATCAACGCATCGATGGTGCCGGCGCGATAGCGCTGGCTGCTGTAGATGCAGCGCAAGGCCAACTGACCGTCATAGACCTGGCCGACAATTTCCAGCCAGTTACCCAGGTTCGCCTTCAGGCTGTAGTTGTCGCCGGTCTCCTCCAGTGCCGGCACCAGCAATGCCTGCTCGTCGAAGCTCTGGTCGAACTGCCCCAGGTAATTGAACGTGACGCGCGCCTGCGGCAGATCCGCCAGTTGCCGAGACACCTCGGCCCCCGCCAGATGGCGCAACACGCCGTAGCCGATGCCCTTCTGCGGAACCGCTGCCAATTGCGCCTGCACATCGACGATCGAGCGGCCGATGTCCTCGCTGTCCGGACGCAGACGTACCGGGAACATACTGGTGAACCAGCCCAGACTGCGGCTCAGGTCGAGGGTCTCGAACAGGTCTTCGCGACCATGCCCTTCGAGCAGGATCAGCGCCGACGGCTGCTGACTCCAGCGGCACAACGTGCGGCTGAGCGCCGACAGCAGCAGATCGTTGATCTGCGTGCCGTACACCGCTGGCGCCTGTTTGAGCAGTTGCTCGGTGTGCTCGCGTGACAGCTTGAGGCGCGCCTGCGCTTGTTGGCGCACGAGGTTTTTGCCGCGCGGGTTGTCGCACGGCAGATCGACACCCGGCTGATCCAATTGCTCCAGCCACCAGCCCAGTTCCTGCTCGGCAATCACTGGCGCCTGGGCCTGCAATGCCTCGGCAAACGAACGGTAGCTGCTGGTGCGAATCGGCAGCTGCGGTGGCAGCCCTTGCACGCAGGCTTCGTAGGCGACCTTCAAGTCGTCCAGCAGAATCCGCCACGACACCGTGTCGACCACCAGGTGATGGATCACCACCAGCAGTCGCGCCTGCCCCTCGGGCATGGCGACATGCATCACTCGCCAGACCGGCCCGGCGTCGAGTTTCAGGCTGCGCTGGGCGAGGTTGGCCAGCGTTTCGACCTGCTCGCTGTTCGCGGCTTCACGACGCCAGAGCAACGCTTCGCCCTGTTCATCGAGCTCACAGTAGCGTTGCACCCAGCGCCCGCCTTCGCGGGAGAAACGCAGACGCAACGAGTCGTGATGTTTTTCGATCCAGCCCAGCGCCTGCTCCAGAGCATCCAGATCCAGCGGCTGGCGCGCGCTCAGCAGCAGCGACTGGTTGTAGTGATGCGCCTCGGCCATGTCCTCGGCAAAGAACCACTCCTGAATCGGCAGCAGGTTGAACGTGCCCTCCGCTGCCACCTGCGTGAGGTCCGTCGCCGGTGGCTGGCCGCCCTCCTTCGCCACTTCCTGTTCGACGATGCCGGCGATGGTCTGATAGCGCATCAGATCGCGCAGTTTGAGCTCCATGTTCAGCGTCGGGTGGTTACGCACCCGGGAAATCACCTGCAGGCTCAGAATCGAGTCGCCGCCCAGTTCGAAGAAGTTGTCGCAGATGCCCACCTGCTCGACCTGCAACACCTGAGCCCAGATTTGCGCGAGCAAGGTTTCCTGCTCGTTGCGCGGAGCGACATATTCTTCGGTTTTGAACTCAGGTTCTGGCAACGCCTTGCGATCGAGTTTGCCGTTGGGTGTGACCGGGAAAGCGTCCAGGCAGACGATCTGCGCCGGCACCATGTATTCCGGCAACGACGCCCGCAGCCCGGCCTTGAGTTCATCGCCCATGTCCTGCCCGGCTTCGGTCACCACGTAACCGATCAGTTGTTTGCCCGACGCATTGTCCCGGGCGATCACCAGTGCATCGGTGACCGCCGGCAACTGTCGCAGACTCGCCTCGACTTCACCCAGTTCGATGCGGAAGCCGCGCACCTTGACCTGATGGTCGATGCGCCCGACGTAATCGACCACGCCGTCCGCACGCAGGCGCACCAGATCGCCGCTGCGATACAAGCGCTCACCCGCGGCGAACGGGTTCGGCACGAAGCGCTCGCAGGTCAGGTCGGGACGCCCGTGATACCCGCGGGCGACACCATAGCCACCGATGTACAACTCGCCGGCAAAACCTGGCGGCAACGGGTTCAGGTCTTCATCCAGCACGTACAGCGAACGCGCGCCAACGGCGCGGCCGATCGGCGCATACGCCGCTTCGCAATGCTGACTCACCGGGACTTTCCAGAGCATCGGCGTGACCACGGTTTCGGTCGGGCCATAGCCGTTGGTGAAGTATTCCGGACGCAGCGCCGCCTTGACCTGCTCGAACGTCTGATCCGGTACCGCGTCACCGCCAAAGCAATAGATGCGCACCGGTGGCGGCGCGATACCACTGGCGGCGGCGTATTCGGCCAACTGCTTGAGGTAGGCCGGCGGGAAGCAGGCAATGGTGATGCCGTATTCGTGCAACGCCTCGTAGGTCTGCTCCGGTGTCCACAGGCAACCGTCGCGAATCACCAGGCGACCGCCGCTGTACAAGGTGCTGAGCCAACGCTCATGGGCACCGTCGAAAGCGAACGACATGAAGTGCAGCTCGCAACTGCTGGCATCCATTTCATACAGCTCGGCAATCGCCTGGCAGTGCATGCTCAGCGGGCCTTGGGTCACCGCAACGCCTTTTGGCCGCCCGGTGGAACCGGAGGTGTAGACCAGATACGCCAGGCCTTGCTCGTGAACGCGGTTGTCGGGGGCGTGAGCGGCATAGCGGCGTTCATCGAGGTGATCGATTTCCAGACGCAGCAACCCCTGTGGCGCCGGCAACGTCGCACGCAGGCTGCTCTGGGTCAGCAGCAGCGCCATGCCCGAATCTTCGATCATGTACGCCAGACGCTCCGGTGGATACTCGATGTCCAGCGGCACGTACGCCGCACCGCTCTTGAGCACCGCGAGGAAGCTGACCACCATCTCCAGCGAGCGCGGCAAGGCGACGCCGATCACCACTTCCGGGCCGGCACCGTGTTCGATCAGGCAGTGAGCCAGACGATTGGCGCGCTGCTCGAGTTCGGCGTAGCTCAGGCTCATCCCCGCGCATTGCAAGGCAATGGCCTGCGGCTGTTGTTGCGCGTGGCGGCTGATCAACTCCGGCAACAACGCTGCCTGATGGCTGTGCGCCGGTTCGGCGCTCCAGGCCTGCGCCGCTTGCCATTGCTCGCGGCTCAGGCGCTGCAGGTTGCCAAGGCGCTCGTACGGCGCGGCCATCATCGCCGCGAGGGTGTTTTCCATGGTCTGGCGAATACCCAGAACCGCTTCGGCACTGAAGTGGCTGCGCAGATACAGGTATTCGATCGACAACTCGTCACCGAGCATCACCGCAAGGTCCATCGGCACGTTGGTCACGCCGTGGCCGATGGATTTGCCGAAGGTCAGGTCGGTGTCGTTTTCTTCTTGCAGGCGATCGTCGATCGGGAAGTTCTCGAACACCACAATGCTGTCGAACAGGGCCTGGCCGCCGAGGTTGGACCAGCGCTGTACGTCGGCCAGTGGCGCCTGGGAGTAATCGCGGATGTCGAGGTTATAGGCCTGCACTTCACCGAGCCAGTCGGCCACGCGCTGATGCGCTTGCGGCGTCTGAATGATCGGCAAGGTGTTGATGAACAGGCCGAGCATGTTGCCGACATTCGCCAGACTTTCCGGACGCCCCGACACCGTAGCGCCGAAGGTGACCGTCTGCTGCCCGGTGTAGCGTTGCAACAGCAGCAGCCACGCGCCCTGAATCAAGGTGTTGGGGGTGATGCGCAAGTCGCGACAGAACTGCAGCAATTGTTCGGTTTGCGCCTTGTCCCAGTTCGAGTAGATCGCATCGTGACCGGAAACATCGGCGCTGTGGCGCGGATGCATCGCCTGGCTCAGCGCCGTCGGCTCGTTGACCACGGCCAGACGCGCCTTCCAGAACAGCTCCTGAGCGTCCTGATCTTGCGCTTGCAACCAGGCGATGAAGTCGCGGTAACGACCGTTCTCGCCGATGATTTCGCCCTTGGCGTAATACTGCAAAACCTCGCCGAACAGGCGCGAACTGCTCCAGCCGTCCATCAGGATATGGTGGCTGGTCCAGATCATCTGGTATTGATCGTCGCTCAGGCGCAGCAGGGTCATCCGCTGCAAACGCGCCTCGGCCAGATCAAAACCGAGCGCGCGGTCATCGCTGGCGAACCGGGCAATCAGCTCTTCGCTGGTTTCCCGTTCACGCCAGTCGAGCACCTGCATCTGCAACGGGGCGTGGCGATGCACCACCTGCAACGGTTTCACCAGGCCATCCTGCCAATGGAAACTGGTCCGCAGAATCGCCTGCCGGACGATCACGAATTCCCACGCCTGACGGAAGCGCTCCACGTCCAGGCCCTTGATCGGCAGGCTGACCTGCTGGACGTAAAGGCTGCTGCCGTTGTCCGACAGCGTGTGGAAAAGCATGCCCTCCTGCATGGGCGACAGCGGGTAAACGTCCTCGATCATCTGCGCCGGTACCGGCAGCGCGTCGAGCTGCGCCTGATCCAGTTGGGCCAATGGATAATCCACTGCAGTGTCGCCCGCCGAGTCGTCATCCACCGAGACCACGGCCGCGAGTTTCTGCACGGTCTGCTGCTGGAACAGGTCTTTCGGGGTGAACCGAATCCCCTGCTGACGCGCGCGGCTGACCAGTTGAATCGAGATGATCGAATCGCCGCCGAGGGCGAAGAAGTTATCGGTGACGCCGACGCGTTCGATCTTGAGAATGTCCTGCCAGACGTCGGCCAGTTGTTGCTCCAGTGGCGTCGACGCTGCCACGTATTCACGTTGCGCCTGGCTGGCGTCCGGTGCGGGCAGAGCCTTGCGGTCAAGTTTGCCGTTTGGCGTCAGCGGCAGCTGCTCGAGGAACAGCCACTGCGCAGGCACCATGTAATCCGGCAGATGCGCCTTGAGTGCGAACTGCAACGCTTCACTCAGATCGTCCTGCTCCTTGAGGCTCAGGCCGCTGTCGCTCGGCACCACATACGCCACCAGTTGCTGCCCGCTATGGCCATCCACCGCCAGCACCACACCTTCGCGCACGCTGTCCTGGGCAAGCAGACGCGCTTCGATTTCACCCAGTTCGATGCGGAAACCACGCACCTTGACCTGATGGTCGATGCGTCCGACGTATTCAATCCGGCCGTCATCCGTGAAGCGGGTCAGGTCGCCGGTGCGGTACATGCGCTCGCCGCGGGTCGACAGCGGATTGGGCACGAAACGTTCGGCGGTCAGCCCCGGGCGGAACAGATAGCCGCGGGTGATGCCGTCGCCGGCCAGATACAGCTCGGCCGCCACGCCAATCGGCGCCGCCTGCAATTGGCCGTCGAGCAGGTACGCCGAGGTGTTGGCCAGCGGCCGGCCGATGTTCGCCTGACCACCGGCCTCGCGGCGGGTCCAGGTCGAATAGGTGGTGTCTTCCGACGGCCCGTACAGGTCATAGACGTGGGCCACCGAGGTTTCGCCATAGAGCGTGTCGACCAGGCCCTGCTTCAGCGGCTCGCCGGCGAGGTTGATGATGCGCACTCCGGGCGGAATGTGCCCGGCGCGTTGCAGCGCGGCAATCGCCGACGGCACGGTGTTGATCAGGCGCACCTGATCACGCTCCGGCAAGTCCGGCAGTTCCAGCGCATTGCGCGCCATGACGAGCGAACCGCCGCGCGCGAGGGTGACAAAAATCTCCCACACCGACAGGTCGAAGCACACCGACGTCGAGGCCAGCACGCCTTGCAGGTCGTCTTCACTGTAGACCTCGGCGGACCAGTGAATCAGCGCCTGCACGTTGCGATGGGCGATGGCCACGCCCTTCGGTTTGCCGGTGGAACCAGAGGTGTAGATCACGTAAGCCAGATTGGCGCTATCGCCCCGCGCCGGCAGATTGTCCGGCGACTGCCCGGCAAACGCCTGCCCACCCGCCTCGACCAACACCACTTGCGCATCGGTCTGCGGCAATTGCGCCAGCAGCGACTGTTGCGTCAGCAGGACTTTCGCCTGGCTGTCGTCGAGCATGTACGCGACCCGATCCGCCGGATAATCCGGGTCCAGCGGCACATAAGTGCCGCCGGCCTTGAGCACCGCCATCAGGCCGATCACCAGTTCCGCCGAACGCGGCATCGCCACGCCCACGCGGATTTCCGGGCCGACCCCGAGCGCCAGCAGATGACGGGCCAACTGGTTGGCACGTCGGTTGAGTTCGGCATAGCTCAGCGCCACACCGGCATGACTCAGTGCCTGCGCTTGCGGATGCATCGCCACCCGCGCTTCGAAGCTCTGCGAAATGAGGCGTTGCTCTGCATAGGCGGCGTGATTGTCGTTCCATTGCGCCAGGGTCTGACGTTCGGCCAGCGGCAACAGACCGATCTCGCCCAGGCAACGCTGCGGCGCTTCGAGGAACTGACGCAGCACCTCTTGCAGATGCGCCGCCAGGCCCAGCACGCTGCGCTCGGCGAAGTGTTCGGTGAGGTAGTTGAAGTCCAGATTCAACACGTCGCTGGCCCCGGCAATCAGGGTCAGGCCGTAGTTGGTTTGCTCGCGGTGTTCCAGACCGCCGAAACGCAACCCACCGGGGTTGGCCTCCAGCGCTTCGGAGACCGGGTAGTTTTCAAACACCAGCAAGGTGTCGAACAGCGCTTCGCCGCTCAGTTCGGCCAGACGCTGGATGTCCTGCAACGGGGTCTGCTCGTAGTCACGCAGCAGCAGGTTCTTGTCCTGCACGCTGCGCACCCAGTCGCCGACGCTGACGGTCGCCTGCGGGCTGGCGATCACCGGCAAGGTGTTGATGAACAGCCCCAATTGCTGCTCGATGCCCGGCAGATCCACCGGACGTCCCGACACGGTCGCGCCAAAGGCCACCGTGGCCTGCCCGGTGTAACGCTGCAACACCAGCAGCCACGCGGCTTGCACCAGACTGTTGAGGGTCACTTGCTGCTGACGCGAGAACGCGTTCAGGCGCCGGGTGAAAGCCGCATCGAAATGCAGACGATGCATCTGCTTGCCCGGACCCGGCACCGTAGCACCGTGGCAGGCCGAAGCCAGACGGGTCGGCGCCTCCAGCGCAGCCAGTTGCCCGCGCCAGAAATCCTGGGCGGCGGCTTTGTCCTGACCTTGCAGCCAGACCAGGAAATCGCGGTAGCGACCCTGCGCACTCGGCACCGGGTGACCGGCGTAATCCTGCAGCACCTCGCCGAACATCCGCGAGTTGCTCCAGCCGTCCATCAGAATGTGGTGGCAGGTGAAAATCAATCGATGACGTTCATCCGCAGTGCGCAACAGGCACAGGCGCAACAGCGGCGGATTCTGCAGATCAAAACCGCGCTCGCGGTCGGCCTGCGCTCGAGCCTCAAGCACCGCCGGCAGATCCGCCACACCGCGCACATCGACTTCCGGCATCTCCAGGGTCAACTGCCGATTGATCACTTGCAGCGGTGCATCGAGACCGTCGCGGCCCCAGATGAACCCGGCGCGCAGCACTTCATGGCGATCCACCACCCGCTGCCAGGCTTGCTGGAAACGCGCCACATCGAGGCCGTCGATGTCCAGCAGCATCTGGTAGACGTAGGCGCTGGCATCGGCGTCGTACAGGCTGTGGAACAGGATGCCCTGCTGCATCGGCGCCAGCGGATAGATGTCTTCGATACGCTGAGCGGCGATCGGCAGGCTGTCCAGATGCGCCTGGGACAACCCGGCCAGCGGCACGTCGGACGGCGTCAAACCACCGCTCGAATGGCTCAGGCAATGGTCGATCAACTCGCCCAGCGCCACTTCATAAGCGCGAGCCAGCGCATTGATCGTCGCCTCTTCGAACACGTCGCCGCTGTAGGTCCAGGTCAGGCTCAGCTGGCCCTGATAGACCCGGCCATCGATGGTCAGCCAGTTGGCCATCGGCGCGTTTTCATCCTGACCGGCGCCCTTGTCTTCGGTGGCCGGTACCCACAGGGCATCGGCGTCGAAGTTGTTGTCGAACTGGCCGAGGTAATTGAACGTGACTTTCGGTTGCGCCAGCCCGTTCAGTGCCGCTTGTGCCTCGGCGCTGCCCAGATGACGCAGCAAGCCATAACCGATGCCTTTGTCGGGGATCGCGCGCAGTTGCTCCTTGATGCCCTTGATCGACGCTTCGAGACTGGCGCCGGGGGTCAGGCGCACCGGGAACATGCTGGTGAACCAGCCCACCGTGCGGCTCAGGTCGACATCGTCGAACAGGTCTTCACGACCGTGACCTTCAAGCTGCACCAGCGCGCTGTCCGTGTTCGTCCACTGGCACAACACACGGGCCAGTGCCGTCAGCAGCAGATCATTGACCTGGGTGCGATAGACCGCGGGGGCCTGTTGCAACAACTGACGGGTACGTTCGGTATCCAGACGGGTGTCGACACTGCGCTCGAAACGGTTGCTCAATCGGCCTTGCGGGTTGTCCAGCGGCAGCTCGACCGAGACGTCGCGCAACTGCCCGCGCCAGTAGTCGAGTTGACTGTCCAGCGCCGCACTACGGGCATGGGCTTGCAGACGCTGCCCCCAATCCTTGAACGCGCTGGTCTTGGCCGGCAGCACCACAGCCTGCCCGCCGTTCAGTTGTTGATAGGCGGTTTGCAGATCTTCCAGCAGGATCCGCCACGACACGCCATCGACCACCAGGTGATGGATCACCAGCAGCAAGCGCTGGCTGGCGTCCGGCAGATCGACCAGCGCCGCACGCATCAGCGGGCCGTCGAGCAGATCGAGACTGCGCTGCAACTCCAGGCACAGCGCCGGCAATGCCGCACTGTCATCCAGCGTGACAGTGCGCAGCAACGCTTGCGCCTGATCCGCCGGCGCATGGCTCTGCTGCCAGCCATCGCCGGTCTGGCGATAACGCAGGCGCAGCGCGTCATGGTGCCGTTGCAGGTGCAGCAGCGCCTGTTCCAGCGGCGCCGCTTGCAGCGCCGTGGCCGGGGTCAGCAGGATCGACTGGTTCCAGTGATGCCGCGCCGGGATATCGCTGTTGAAGAAGTAATGCTGAATCGGCGTCAGAACCGCATCGCCGAGCACGTCGCCCTGTTGCGTCTGCACCGCATCGCTCTGTTGCGCGACGGTTGCCAGACGCTGCACGGTCTGGTGCTGGAAGATGTCTTTGGGGGTGAAGCGAATACCCGCCTGACGGGCGCGACTGACCACCTGAATCGAAATGATCGAATCGCCGCCCAGCTCGAAGAAATTGTCGTTGAGACCGACGCGCTCGACCTTCAACACGTCCTGCCAGATATCGGCCAGACGCTGTTCCAGTTCGTTGCGCGGTGCGGCGTAGGCTTCCTGCACCTGGGCGACGTCCGGCTGCGGCAGTTGCTTGCGATCAAGCTTGCCGTTGGCCGTCAGCGGCAGACGCTCGAGGAACGCCCAACTGACCGGAACCATGTAATCGGGCAGCGATTCGCGCAAATGTGCCTTGATCGAATCGCGCAGCGCGCCCTGCCCTTCGGCATCCAGCGCCTCGTTGGCGACGATCCAGGTTGCCAGTTGCTGACCACTGAGACCGTCGACCGCCAGCACCACCGCTTCCCGCACTGCGGGGTGCTTGAGCAGTTGCGCTTCGATTTCTCCCAGCTCGATTCGGAAACCGCGGATCTTCACCTGATGGTCGATGCGGCCGATGTATTCGATCACACCATCGCCGCGCAACCGCGCCAGGTCACCGGTGCGATACAGGCGTTGACCGGCCTGCAGATTGAACGGGTCCGGAACAAACCGCGTCGCGCTCATGCCGGCCTGATTCAGATAACCACGGGCCAGACCAGCGCCGGCGATGTACAGCTCGCCGATGCAGCCTTGCGGCACCAGGTTCAGCGCGTTGTCGAGCAAATACCACGACAGGTCGACGATCGGCTCGCCAATCGGGCTGCTGTGGCTCTGCTGCAAGTCGGCCAGCGACAATGGCCGGTAGGTCACGTGCACGGTGGTTTCGGTGATGCCGTACATGTTGATCAGCGTTGGCGCGCGGTCGCCGAAACGTTCGAACCACGGGCGCAGGCTCTGCACTTCGAGGGCCTCGCCACCGAACACCACATAACGCAGGGTGTTATCGCGCGACGACTCGCTGGCCACCTGCACCAACGGCTTGAATGCCGATGGCGTCTGGTTCAGCACGGTGACGTTTTCATCGCACAGCAGGCTGTAGAAATCTTCCGGGGAACGGCTGACGTCGTGGGGCACCACCACCAGTTTGCCGCCGTAGAGCAGCGCACCGAAAATCTCCCAGACCGAGAAGTCGAAGGCGTAGGAATGGAACAGCGTCCAGCTGTCCTGCGGGCCGAAATCGAACCAGTTTTCAGTGGCACTGAACAGACGAATGACGTTGCTGTGCGGCAACAAAGCGCCCTTCGGTTTGCCGGTGGAGCCCGAGGTGTAGATGACGTAGGCCAGATTGTCCGGCGTGGTCAGGCACACCGGGTTGCTGTCGCGGCTGCCTGCGACTGGCTGGTTCAGATCCAGGCAGGTCAATCCCGCTGGCACCGGCAATTGCGCCAGCAGATGACCCTGGGTCAGCAGCAATCCGATGCCGCTGTCCGCGATCATGTAGCTCAGCCGATCATCCGGGTAACCCGGGTCCAGTGGCACATACGCGCCACCGGCCTTCAGCACCGCGAGGATGGCGACGATCATGTCCAGCGAACGCTCGACAGCAACACCGACGCGCACGTCCGGGCCGACGCCACGGTCGATCAGCACGTGCGCCCACTGGTTGGCACGGCGATTGAGCTCGGCGTAGGTCAGACGCTGCCCGTCAAAGGTCACCGCGATCGCTTCAGGATGACGTTCAGCCTGGGCTTCGATGACTTGATGAATGCACTGCTCGACCGTTTGTTCCACCCGTACCGGATTCCACTGCGCGAGCAATTGTTGCTGCTGGCCGTCATCGAGCATCGGCAGTTGCCCGATACGCTGGCCCGGCTCGGCGACGATCGCCCGCAACAACGCACTCCAGTGTTGCGCCAGGCGCTCGATGGTCGCGGCGTCGAACAGATCCGTGGCGTACTTGAGCACGGCTTCGATGCCGTGAGCCTGCTCGGTGGTGTTCAGGGTCAAGTCGAACTGCGCAGTCTGGCTTTGCCATTCCAGCGGTTCGATGCTCAGGCCGTTGAGGCGGGTTTCGACGCTTGCGCGGCGTTCGGCCTGGTGGTTGAACATCACCTGGAACAATGGGCTGTGGCTCAGGCTGCGCCCCGGTTCCAGCGCTTCGACCAATTGCTCGAACGGCAAGTCCTGATGGGCCTGGGCTTCCTGCGCGGTCTGTTTGACCTGACGCAGCAGATCGACAAACGGCATCTGCCCGTCGATGTCAGCCTTGAGCACCTGAGTGTTGACGAAGAAGCCGATCAGACGCTCGATTTCCACCCGCCCACGGTTGGCCACCGGCACGCCGACGCGGATGTCGGCCTGCCCGCTGTAGCGGTGCAGCAACGCCTGGAACGAGGCCAGCAACACCACGAACAGGGTCACGTTTTCCTGACGGGCGAACGCCTTGAGCGCATCGCTCAGCGCCGGATCGAGAATCAGGTTGTGACTGGCCCCGGCAAAGCTTTGCTCGATGGAACGCGGACGATCCATCGGCAGTTCCAGCACCGGCTGCTCACCGCCCAGCTTCTCTTGCCAATACGCCAGTTGCCGCTCTTGCTCACCGGCCTCCATCCACTGCCGCTGCCACAGGGCGTAATCGGCGTATTGAATCGGCAACGCCGGCAGACCGGCGGCGTGCCCGAGATTGAAACCGGCGTACAGCTGCACCAGTTCCTCGATCATCACTTGCAGCGACCAGCCATCGGAAACAATGTGGTGCAGGGTCAGCACCAGGACATGGTCATTCGGGGTGACCTGCAGCAACGCCGCGCGCAACAGCGGGCCATGCTCCAGGTCGAAAGTTTTCTGGCTCTGGGTCTGCACGAACGCCTGAATGGACGCTTCAGGGTCGTTCGCCGACTCAGCGCTCAGTTGCTGGATCTCCAGTGCAAAGGCGCCTGCGGGCAGGACCACTTGCAAGGGTTGTCCGGTTTCCTGGGTGAACACCGTGCGCAAGGTTTCGTGTCGTTCGATCAGCGCCTGGACGCTGCGCTCCAGCGCGGATACATCCAGCGGCCCCTGCAAACGCAGGGCCGTCGGAATGTTGTAGGCCGCGCTGTGCGGCGCCCACTGCCAGAGAAACCACTGGCGTTGCTGGGCGTAGGACAGCAGCAACGGCTCTTCAGCCGTGCGCTTGAAAACCGGGGCAATGTCAAAGAGGTTGACGCCTTTCTGCTTGAGCAGAACCGCCAGAGCCTTTCTTTGCTTAGCCGAAAGTTGTCCTACCGACTCGATTAACTCTTGCACGCGTTTTTCCCTCTCAAGAAATCAGTTTTTCCAGATCATCGAGGGATAGACGTTTGAGGGCCTCCAGGGATTTAGCCAATTCATCCTGAACGGGCGACATTTCGACACGCAGTGCCTCGATCCGCGCACAGAACGCCTTGAGGGTATCGGTTTCAAACAACGCCTTGAGCGGCACCTTGTCACCCAGACGTTCCTTGATCCGGGTCACCACCAGCGTGGCCAGCAACGAGTGCCCGCCGAGCTGGAAGAAATTGTCCGCCAGCCCGACGCGCTCGACCTCCAGCACCTCCTGCCAGACCGTCGCCACTTCCCACTGCAGATCGGTCTGTGGCGCCTGATACTGCTGCTGCGCCGGACTGTCGCCCAGGGTCATCAGCGCCTTGCGATCCAGCTTGCCGTTAGGCGTCAGCGGGATGGCGTCAATCAGGTGCAAGTGCCCCGGCACCATGTGCGCCGGCAGGCGCGCGGCCAGAGCACTGCGCAAGCGTTCCGCCAATGCGACCTGATCGCTCACCGGCTGCGCCGGCACGACGTAGGCGTGCAGGTGTTTACCGGCCGCACCGTCCTGGGCGAGCACCACCGCTTCAGCAATGTCCGCCTGCTCCAACAGCCGCGCCTCGATCTCGCTGAGTTCGATACGGAACCCGCGAATCTTCACTTGATGGTCGGCGCGGCCAATGTATTCGATGTTGCCGTCACTGCCCTGGCGCACCAGGTCGCCGCTGCGGTACAGCCGTTCGCCGTTGCTGGCGTAAGGGTTCGGCACAAAGCGTTCGGCGGTCAGCGCGGCCTTCATCAGGTAGCCACGGGTCACGCCGGCACCGCCCAGGTACAGCTCGGCCGGCACGCCTTCAGGCAGCACCTGCAACTGACTGTCGAGCATGTACGCGACGGTGTTTTCCAGCGGCCGGCCGATGTTTGCCTGCCCCTGTGGCGTACGCAGGGTGAAGGTCGAATACGTGGTGTCTTCCGACGGCCCATACAGGTCGTAGACCTGCTGCACCGAGGTGCTCGCGTACAAGGTATCCACCAGACTTTGCTTGAGCGGTTCACCGGCCAGGTTGATGGTCTTGACCGAGCGCGGAATCTGCCCGGCACGTTGCAGCGCGGCAATCGCCGACGGCACCGTGTTGATCAAGGTGACCTGTTCGCGGCCCGGCAGATCGGCCAGTGCCAGTGCGTTGTCCGCCAGTACCAGACATCCGCCGCAGGCCAGCGTGACGAAGATTTCCCAGACCGACAGGTCGAAGCAGATCGACGTCGACGCCAGCACACCGCGCAGTTGTTCTGCGCGATACACACCCGCCGACCACTGAATCAGCGCCGACAGGTTGCCGTGGGTAATCGCCACGCCTTTCGGCTTGCCGGTGGAACCCGAGGTGTAGATGACATATGCCAGATTCTGCGCCGTCACTTTCACCAACGGGGCGGTAGACGGGAACTCGCAGAGCGCGTCCTCATCCACCAGCACTACCTGCGCACTCAACGCTTCGGGCAGCATCGCCTGCGCCGCGGGTTCGGTGAGCAGCACGGCGGCGTGGCTGTCGTCGAGCATGTGCAGCAAACGTTCCTGCGGGTAGTCCGGATCCAGCGGCACATAAGCGCCACCGGCCTTGAGGATCGCCAGCAGGCCCACGAGCATGTCCGGGGTACGACGCATGCACACGCCCACGCGCACTTCCGGCCCGACACCCAAGGTTTGCAGTTTGTGCGCCAGACGATTGGCCCGGGTATCGAGGCTCTGGTAATCGATCGATTGCTCGGCGAACACCACGGCCTGCGCCTGTGGTTGCCGCTGCAGCTGCGCGGCGACGTGTTCCAGCACCGTGCGAGTGTCCGTCGCGGTGACGGCAGCCTTGCCCCAATTGATCGCCTCTTCGCGCTGCGGCGCTGCGAGCAATTGCAACGCGCCCAGTGGCTGAGCGGCATCGGCGAGGAACTGCGTCAGCAGGCTTTCCAGCTGCGCACTCAAGGCAACGACTGTGTTCGCGGCGAAACTGGCCTGATCGTAACTGATCCCCAGACTCAGCTCGCGACCGGTGATCGCCACCAGCGTCAGTGGGTAGTTGGTCTGTTCCTGACGACGAATCGCCGAGAACGTCAGGCCGGTGGCCGGGCCTTGTTGCAGGGCTTCGGCCATCGGGTAGTTTTCGAACACCAGTAGGCTGTCGAACAACGCCCCGGCACCGGTTCCCGCCCAACGCTGAATGTCGTAGAGCGGCGTATGTTCGTGCTCGCGCAACGCCAGATTGAGTCCCTGCACCTGTTGCAACCACTGACTGACGACGATTTCCGCGAACGGCGCCGCCACCACCGGCAGGGTGTTGATGAACAGACCGATCTGCTGCTCGACACCCGGCAGGTCGGTGGGACGTCCGGCAACGGTGGCACCGAACGCCACGTTGTCCTGACCGGTGTAACGCTGCAACAGCACCAGCCACGCCGCCTGCACCAGCGTATTGAGGGTGACTTTCTGCTCGCGGGCAAAACGGTTCAGGTCGGCGGTCAACGCCGCGCTGAACACATGCTCGTGGTCGGCGTAACCGACTGCCGCCAGCGGCGCGCCCGACACGGCGCCGGCCAGTCGCGTCGGCTCTTCCAGGTCGGCCAGCGCCGCCGTCCAGAACGCGCGGCTGGCCTGCTGATCACGCTGGCCGAGCCACTCGATGTAGTCGCGATAGCGCCCCTGGGGCGCGGCCGGGGCCAGACCGGCGTAGCGCTGCAACACTTCGCCGAACAACTGCGAGGTGCTCCAGCCATCCATCAGGATGTGATGACAGGTGTAGATCAAGTGATGCGTCGCTTCGTCGGTGCGCACCAGCGTCACCCGCAACAGCGGCGCGGCGGTCAGGTCGAACCCGCTGGCAAGATCGTTGCTGGCCAGTTGTTCCAGCGCTGCGCCGAGGTCAGCCCGGCCACGCCAATCCTCGACCTGCCATGGCATCTGCACGTGGTGCCGCACCACTTGCACCGCCGCGGCGGCATCCTGCGGCCAGATGAATGCGCTGCGCAGAATCTCGTGGGCCTCAACGGTGTGCTGCCAGGCCTGACGGAAGCGCTCGGCGTCCAGTTGTTGCACGTCGACACGCAACTGGTTGGTGTACGCCGGGCTGTCTGGATCGTTGACGCTATGGAACAGGATGCCTTGCTGCATCGGCGATAACGGGTACAGATCGACGATGTCACGGGCCGGGATTGGCAGTGCCGACAGCTGTGCCTGGGTCAAGGTCGCCAGACTGAAGTCCGACGGCGTGACGCCTGCTTCACCGCTGTCGCAGCAGTGCTCGATCAAACGCTCCAGCTCACGCCGATAGGCTTCGGCCAGCGCCGCGATGGTTTCTGCGCGGTACATACCCGTGCCGAAGGTCCAGGTCAGTTCCAGTTCACCGCCGTACACCTGACCGTCGATGCTCAGCCAGTTGCCCAACGGTGCAGCGGCGTCCTGATTGGCGCCGGTGCTTTCGCCACTTGGCACGAACAGCGCGCCCTCGTCAGCGCTGAAGGCACCGTCGAACTGGCCCAGATAGTTGAACGTCACGCGCGGCTGCGGCAATTCCCGCAGCTCGGCGCGTCGGCTCAGATATCGCAGCACGCCATAACCGATGCCTTTGCCCGGCACCGCACGCAGTTGTTCCTTGATCGCACACAGGGAGGCGCCCGGATTCACATCCGGGGTCAGGCGTACCGGGAACAGGCTGCTGAACCAGCCGACCGTGCGACTCAGATCGACCTCGTCGAACAGATCTTCGCGCCCGTGCCCTTCGAGCTGAATCAATACCGAAGGCTGTGCGCTCCAGTCGCACAACACCCGCGCCAGCGCGGTCAGCAGCAGATCGTTGATTTGCGTGCGATACGCCGCGGGAGCGACTTTGAGCAGCTTGTGGGTCAGTGCCTGACCCAGGCGCGAACTGGCCCGGGCCGCCTCGGCACGGGTCTGACTGTCCTGCGGGAAATCTCGCGGCAGTTGTGCGTCGCCCGCCTCCAGGGTTGCGCGCCAGTAGTCGCTCTCGGCAGCCAGCGCCTCGCTTTGCGCATACCGCTGCAGATGTTCGGCCCAGCTCTGCAGCGACGTGCTCTTACCCGCCAGAACCAGCGGCGTGCCGGCGGCGAGCGCGGTATAAGCGTGCTGCAGATCCTCCAGCAGAATGCGCCAGGACACCCCGTCGACCACCAGGTGATGAATGACCAGCAACAGGCGTTGCTCAGCGTGCGGCAGGTTCACCAGCACCGCACGCAGCAAGCGTCCCTGTTGCAGATCGAGGCTGCGCTGGGCTTCGTCAGCGAGTGCTGGCAACGCCGCCAGACTGTCCAGCTCGCGCAGCCACAACAACTCCGGATCACGCTGGGTCTGCGCCAGTGCCTGCCACGTATCGCCCGAGCACTGGAAATTCAGCGCGAGTGCATCGTGCTGTTCGACCAGTGCCGCCAACGCAGAGCGCAGGTGATTGGCGTCAAGGGTGCTGGTCGGTTGCAACATGACCGACTGGTTCCAGTGTTGACGCTGGGCAATGTCGGTCTCGAAGAAGCGTGCCTGAATCGGCAACAACGGCAGCGGCCCACGATTCGGCTGTGCCGTGGCCGCCACCGGTTTGGCTTCGATCAGCCTGGCCACCGAAGCCAACTGGCCAATGGTCTGTTTTTCGAACAGTTGCTTGGGGCTCAGCTTGATCCCTTGGCGCTTGGCCCGGGCAATGATCTGCAGGCTGAGGATGGAGTCACCGCCCAGCTCGAAGAAGTTGTCGCTGGTGCCCACGCGCTCAAGCTTGAGCACTTCGGCCCAGATTGCCGCCAGCTTCTCCTCGACCTCTCCCACCGGCGCAACGAAATGCTGCGTGACCACGCCCGGCACCGGCAAGGCACGCTTGTCGAGTTTGCCATTGGCCGTCAGCGGCAGTTGCTCCAGCAGCACAATCTGCGCCGGCACCATGTACTCCGGCAGGCACGCCTGCAACTGCTCGCGCAGAGCGTGTGCCTGCAAGGTCGCAGCGGCCGCCGGCACACACCACGCCACCAGTTGCAGGCGCGCCGGATCGTCATCCAGGGCCAGGGCGAGCACCGCCGCCTCACTGACGCCGTCAAGGCCGAGCAGCACCCGCGCGACTTCCGCCGGTTCGACGCGATAACCACGCACCTTGACCTGATCGTCGGCGCGACCGATGAACTCCACCGCTTGCTGACGATTGCGCCGCACCCGGTCACCACTGCGATAAACCCGCGCACCCGGGGCGCCGAACGGATCAGGCAGGAAGCGCTCGGCAGTCAGACCCGGTTGCCCGAGATACCCCAGCGCCACGCTGTCACCACCGATGTACAACTCGCCGGCCACCTGATCGGCGACATTGTTCAGCACATCGTCGACGATGTAGACCTGCGCACCGCTCAGCGCGGTGCCGACCGGAACGCTGCGCGCGTCGGCCGCCAGCTCACTGACCTCGTGGGTCAGCACACCGACCGTGGTTTCGCTCGGCCCGTAGTGGTTGATGATGCGGCACTCCGGCTTGAGCTGACGCACGCGTTCCAGCAGTGCCGGCGAGCAGGCTTCGCCGCCGACGATCAGCGCCTGCGCCGGCAGCACATCGGCGGCGCGGCCAGCCTGCAACAACGCCGCCAGGTGCCCCGGGACGATTTTCAGCATGCCCACTTGATGCGTAGCCATGTACTCGGCAAATCGATCCGGGTCGAAACCCAATTCCTCCGGCAATACGTGCAACAGGCGACCGGAACACAGCGCGCCGAACAACACCGTGAAGCCCAGATCCGCCGCAATGGTCGACACCAGCGCCATGCTGGTGTCCGGCGTCGGCGCCAGGCGCTCCAGCACCGCGCGCACGTAACTGCCCAGCGCCCCGTGACTGACCAGCACGCCCTTGGGTTGCCCGGTGGAACCGGAGGTGTGAATCACATACGCCGGGGACTGCGCAAACAGTGGCACCACCGGGCTGACATCCGCCTCCTGCTGCCACTGTTGCGGGGCATACGCGAGCCCCTGACAACCGTCGACCGCCAGCGCGGACACCCGCGCATCCCCTTGTGCACACAACAGCAGGCGCGCGCCGGCATTGCCGAGCATCTGCTGCAAGCGCGCGTTCGGCGCCTTCACGTCCAGCGGCATGTACACCGCTCCGACCTTGAAGATCGCCAGCACACAGGTCAGCCAGTCCAGCGAACGCTCCAACAGCACCGCTACCGCTTGGCCGGGGCTGATGCCCTGCGCCAGCAGATGATGGGCCAGACGATTGGCGGCCTGGTCCAGCGCCTGAAAACTCAGGGTCTGATGCAGGTCGCGCGCAGCCAGTGCTTCGGGCTGTTGCGTCACTTGACGATCCCACTGCTGCAACACTGACAACGCCGGTTCGCCCGGTGCTGCGAGCACCACCGGAGCCCGCGTGGCGACGCTGTGCAACGGCGCTTGCGGTGCCTTGAGCAATTCGCCGAACAGACCGAGTAACGCCGGCACAAATCCCTCGACGGTTTGTGCGCGATAAAGGTCGCTGGCATAGGTCAGCTGGCCGTGGATCAGCGTGCCGTCGTCGGTGATGTCCAGCGCCAGATCAAAGTGGGTGCCGTCCTTGTCCAGCGGATACTCGGCCACGCTCAGCCCCGGCAGGCTCATCGAGCGCTGTTTCTGCATACCGACGTTCTGGTTGAACTTGGCCTGGAACAGCGGGTTGTGGCCCAGGGTTCGTTCCGCCACCAATTCGTCCACCAGTTGCTCGAATGGCAGTTCCTGATGCGCCTGCGCGCCGAACGCCGCCTCGCGCACCTGCGCCAGCAAGTCTTCGAAACTGCCGCACTCATCGATCTCGCAACGCAACACCTGGGTGTTGACGAAGAAACCGATCAACCCTTCGACTTCGGCACGGCCACGATTGGCATTCGGCACGCCGACGCGAATGTCGCGCTGCCCGGCCTGACGCGAGAGGAACAGCGAGAAACCCGCCAGCACCAGCATGAACAGACTGATGCCCTTGCTGCGGGCAAATGCATTGAGTTGCAGGGACAACCGGGCACCGAAATCAAAGCTCAGGGTCCGGCCTGCGAAGCTTTGCGTCAGGGGCCGGGCAAAGTCCGGCGCCACTTCCAGCAGCGGATGTTCCTCACCGAGTTGCTGGCGCCAGTAATCGAGTTGACGCTCGCCCTCGCCGGCTTCCAGCCAGCGCCGCTGCCAGATCGCATAGTCGGCGTATTGCAACGGCAGCGCCGGCAACTGCGGCTCGCGCTGAAGACTGAAGGCCTGATAACACTGGACGAATTCCTTGACCATCACGTCCATCGACCAACCGTCGGAGACGATGTGGTGCATGCTCACCACCAGCACGAATTCCTCTTCGGCCAGAGCAAACAGACTCGCACGCAGCAACGGTCCATGGCGCAAATCGAACGGTCGCGCGGTGGCTGTCTGCACCTGTTGCGCCAAGGCCGGCTCGCGCTGCGAAGCCGCGAGGCCGGTCAGGTCAATGCGTTCCAGAGCGATCGGTTGCGGCTTGAGAATCACCTGCTGCGGCTGATCGCCGTCGGTGTGGAACACGGTGCGCAGCACTTCGTGGCGCGCGACCAGATGATCGAAAGAGCGTTGCAGCGCCGATTCGTCCAGGCGTCCTTTCAGGCGCAGGCCGGCAGCCATGTTGTACGCGGCGCTCTGCGGTTCGAGTTGCCAGAGAAACAGCAGGCGTTGCTGAGCGAACGACAACGGTATCGGCGTGACCTCGTGACGACTGACCGGCAGCGGCAACAGGCTGAAGTCCTTGCCGTCCTCGCGCAGTCTGGCCAGAAACTGTCGACGCTGCTCCAGCGGCAAACCGACGAATCTTTTAGCGATACGCTCCGCCATGGTGCCGCTCATACTTCCTCTCCTTCCAAAGCATTCATGAACTGATCCATGTCGGACCAGTCGTCATCCGTTGCACTGTCCGCCCGTTGCGCCAGCACCGCCGCCAGATCGGCCAGCAACGGTTTTTCGAACAGGCTGCGCAGTGGCAAGACCACGCCCAATTGAGTTTTGATGCGCGCGATCACCTGCGCCGCCAACAGCGAATGGCCGCCCAGTTCAAAAAAGTGATCATCCAGACCGATCCGCGACACTTGCAGGACCTCGGCCCAGATTTGCGCCAGGCACTGCTCGGTGTCGGTTTGCGGCGCGCGATAGTCGCCTTGCAACTGGCTCGCATCCGGCGCCGGCAAGGCCTTGCGGTCGAGCTTGCCGCTCGGTGTCAGCGGCAGATTCGGCAACAACAGCAAATGCCCCGGCACCATGTAGTCCGGCAGATGGGCTTGCAGCGCGGTGCGGATTTGCTGGCGGAACGCCGACTGGGTGGCGGCGCTTTCCAGCACGGCGTGCTCGCCGACCACGTACGCCACCAGTTGTTGGCCGCCACTGAGCGGCACCGCCAGAACCACCGCCTCGCGAATGCCCGGGCACTGTTGCAGGCGCGACTCGATTTCGCCCAGCTCGATGCGGAAACCGCGGATCTTCACTTGATGGTCGACTCGGCCGACATACTCCAGCGCGCCATCGGCGCGCAGTCGGGCACGGTCCCCGGTGCGGTACAGACGCTGCCCTGCGGCGAACGGGTCGGCGATAAAGCGCTCGGCACTGAGCATCGGCTGACGGTGATAACCACGGGCCAGGCCTGGGCCACCGATGTACAACTCGCCCACCGCACCTTGCGGCAGCAGGTTCAAATCATCGTCCAGCACGTACAGACGCCGGGCATCGAGACCCTTGCCAATCGGGATGCCGCGCCAGGACACGGCGTCTGCCGTCAGTGCACTGCAATCATGAATAGTCGAAACCACCGTGGCTTCGGTCGGACCGTAGGTGTTGAGCAACCGCACATGCCCCAGCCCGGCCTGTTGCCACAGACGCAAACCGTCCACCGCCATCGCCTCGCCACCGACGTGGAGCTGTCGCAGCGCGCCAAAACCGGCCGGCGGTTGCGCTGCATATTCCTGTACCAGCCAATACCAGTACGCGGCCGGCAGGTCAGCCAGGGTGATGCCGTGATCGACAATCACCTGACGCAACGTTGCGCTGTCCCACAATGGCGCATCGCGCAGCACCACAGCGGCGCCATGGCACAACGGCGGGAAGAACTGCTCGACAAACCCGTCGAAGCTGCTGGTGGCGAACTGCAGGACCCGGTCACCTTCGCGCAGGTCGCTGTAATCGATGGCGCGCTCGATGAATTCACTCAGTGCGCCGTGACTGACCGCCACGCCTTTCGGCCGTCCGGTGGAACCGGAGGTGTAGATCACGTAGGCAAGATTCTGCGGCGCGACCGTTAACGACAGGTTGTCGGCCGAAGTCTCACCGGACAATTGCTCCAGACACAGGCACTCGACAGCCTCCAGCGCCGGCAGGCTGGCAAGGCTGGCGCTGTCGGTCAGCAGCAGTTTCAAGCCACTGTCATCCAGCACGTGACGTAACCGTTCAGCCGGGGTTTGCGGGTCCAGCGGCACATAGGCGCCGCCCGCCTTGAGCACGGCCAGCAACGCCACCGCCAGCTCCAGCGAGCGCCCCAACGCCACACCGACCAGCACGTCCGGGCCGACACCGCGTGCGCGCAGCTGATGCGCCAGGCGATTGCTGCGCGCATTGAGTTCGGCATAGGTCAGTGACGGTGACGGCGCGGTGGCGAGGATCACGGCCGTTGCCTGCGGCGTGCGTGCCACTTGTGCCTCGAACAGGTTTTGCACGCTGGCGAAACGCGGCGCCGCAGCAGTGGCCTGAATCAGTTGCGCGCGCTCGGCATCTGCCAGCAGCGCGACTTCGCCGATGACCTGCTGCGGGTCGCGGCAGACGGATTCAAGAATGTTGCGCCAATGCCCGGCCATCGCGGCGATGGTCTCGGCATCAAAAATATCGGTGGCGTACGTGAAGGCGGCGAACAGCTGCTCGCCTTCTTCGCGGGTATCGAGCATCAAATCGCTGGTGGCCGCATGTTGCCGAGCGCTGCCGGCCAGTTGCTCTTGCGTCAGATAACCCACCTGCAGACCCGATTCCAACTGCACGTGCTGCAAGTCGGTCACCAGCGGCTGATGGTTGAACATCACCTGAAACAGCGGATTGTGGCTTTGGCTACGCGCCGGTTGCAGGGCCTCGATCAAGGCGTCGAACGGCAGCTCTTGATGAACCTGCGCGCCGAGTGCGGCCTCGCGCAGCCGCTGCAACAGCTCGATGAAACGGGTTTGCGCGGTGACTTCGCTGCGCAGGATCTGGGTGTTGACGAAGAAGCCGATCAGCCCTTCCGTTTCGCTGCGGGTGCGGTTGGCAATCAGGCCGCCGACGCGAATGTCGGTCTGCCCGCTGTAGCGATGCAACAACGTCTTGAACGCCGCGAGCAGCACCACGAACAGGGTCACGCCCTGACGCTGGGCAAGGCTTTTCAGCTCCTGACGCAGCGCCGCATCAATGACCGTTTCCAGACGCGCGCCCTGGTGACTCGATTGTGCCGGATAAGCGCGGTCGGTCGGCAACTCCAGGACCGGATGCTCGTCGCCCAATTGTGCGCGCCAGTAGTCCAGTTGCCGTTCGCGCTCACCTGCCTCCAGCCAGCTGCGCTGCCACAGCGCGTAATCGCGGTAATGCACGGTCAGCGCCGGCAACGATGGTTCGCGCCCCGCCACCAGCGCATCGTAGGTACGCATGAACTCGTCGATGAGAATATTCATCGACCAGCCATCGGCAATGATGTGGTGCAAGGTCAGCAGGAGCACATGCTCCTGCTCGGCCAGACGCAACAGGCGCAGGCTCAGCAGCGGGCCGTTTTGCAGATCGAACGCCTGCGTGGCTTCAGCCATCATGTGCTGTTGCGCGAGCGGCCAGCGCTGCTGTTCGGGCACGGCGCTCAAATCGGTGAGGGGCAGTTGCAGCGCCTGCGGCTCGGCCACACGCTGAAAGGCACGCTCGCCGACCTGACCGAAGGTGGTGCGCAGACATTCGTGCCGCGCGACCAGCAGGCTGAACGCCTGCTCCAGCGCTTGCACCTGCAACGCGCCGTTCAGACGCACGGCCATCGGCAGGTTGTAGGCAGCACTTTGCGGATCCAGTTGCCAGAGAAACCACATCCGTTGCTGGGCGTAGGACAGGCCGTCACGCTCGGCGATCCCGTCACAGGCGGTCATGGGAAGCTGCGCAAAATCGATGCCTTCGCGGGCCATGCCGGCGAGAAACAAACGGCGTTTGTCCTGCGGCAGTTCGATAAAGCGGCGGGCTAGTTTCTGTGCGTCTGCGGCATTCATGCATTGGGTCCTTGCTGATCGGCGGCGTGACCAGGAGGCCCGGTCGTATCAACAAGAACGAATGACAAACGCAATGATTTAGCGCGCTGGCGCAACAGCGCCCCGGCGGTCAGCCGTGCCGACGCACAAACGCCGAAGCCGGTCCAAGACCGGCTTCGGCACTTTCACGGGCAACCACCCGAATGGCTCAGAGCGGGCCTTGGGAATGCCCCTCGGCCATGGCCACGATGACTTTGCGCGGCCCTTCGAACGGCGAACGCGCATGGGCCGACAACATATTGTCGAGCATCAATACATCGCCTTCCTGCCACGGAAAACTGATCGCGCATTCATCGAGTACCGCACGGATCTGCGCCAGCACTTCGTCTTCGATGGCCGAGCCGTCACCGTAATAAACGTTACGCGGCAAGTCCTCCTCATCAACGATGTCTAGCAGGCTTTCGCGCACTTCCGGCTGCAAGTTGGAGATGTGGAACAGGTGCGCCTGATTGAACCAGACGTGATCGCCGGTCACCGGATGCACCGCTACCGCCTGACAGGTCTGACGGGTTCGCAATTCGCCGTCATCCTTCCACTCGCAAAGGATGCCATGGGCCTTGCAGTACGCCTCGACGACCTCGCGGTCTTCAGTGTTGAACACATCTTCCCAGGCCACATCCAGACCGTTACCGAAGTTGCGCACATACATCAGGCCTTTGCTGATAAAGCGCTCACGAATGGCCACCGGAATACGCCGATAGACTTCGCGGCTGTCGGCAATCGGCGTTTCGCCACCGGACTTCGCCGCGATCATGCTGTAGAACCAGATCTTCATCGGCCAGTCGCGGGAGTAGGCCTGTTCGTTGTGCAGCGGAATGCTCTGGTGCGCCGGGTATTCGGTCGAGGTGTATACGCCTTGGGTGACGTTGGTGCGCGGCGTGGAGCCGAACTCATAGTTCAACAGCGGATGACCGAAACTGGCCGCGAACTGACGAAACTGCTCAGCGCCGTCGAGACGAAATCCGCGGAACAGCACCCCGCCATCGCGCAGCAGATGCTCATCGACCAGCGCTTTCACTTCATCGAACACCGCCAACAGGTCGGTATCCGCCTCGGTCGCCTCCACCAACAGCGGCAAGCGCCCTCGTTGCGGCAACAGCGGCCGAACGGAAAATTCCACAGCAACAGCCATGACTGGCCTCCTGTAATCACTCGATAGTGAGCAGTGCGTCAAAACGCCGGTGCCGCCGCTTGCGCATGACGCCGGTGATGGACTTCCAGATGCGTCTTGATCGTGCGGATCACCCGGGCTTCGTGCTCATGGATGAAGAAATGCCCACCGGTCATCATGTCCACGGAAAAACTGCCCAGGGTTTCCTTGCTCCAGCCGATCAGTTGCTCGGTGGTCGCGCGGTCTTCCTTGCCGCCCAGCACATGCACCGGGCAATTGAGCAGCGGCCGCTGCGCCGGACTGAAGCGTCCGCACATCATGAAGTCGGCGCGCAGCACCGGCAGCGTCAGGCTCATGAGTTCCTGGTTGGCCAGCACTTCTTCGCTGGTGCCCTGAAAGGTACGCAGTTGATCGATCAATTCCTCATCGCTGCGCGCTTCGGCAAACCCGCGATCGTAGTCGCTGCGCATGGTCGGCGCCGCCGTGCCGGAGGCGAACAGCGCCACCGGTTCCGGCGCGCCGAGCTCGCGAAAGGCGTGCGCCATCTCGCACGCCAGCAGCGCGCCGAGGCTGTGGCCGAACAGGGCGTAAGGCGTTTGCAGGCCGGGTTTGTGCTCACGGGCCAACTGGCGGGCCAGGGCTCGCATGTCAGTTTGCAGGGGTTCGTCGAAACGGGCACCGCGCCCGGGCAACTCCACCGGTTGCAATTGCAGCCATGACGGCAGTTGGCGCCGCCAGCGGCTATAGACCATCGCGCTGGCGCCCGAATAGGGCAGGCACAGCAGTGTCAGCTTTGTCACCGCGTTTACCTCAATGGGTTATCTGTAAAAGAGAACGGATGAGGCGTGGCGCGAATTAGTCCGAATGCCGATCACTTCAAATGGCGGAAACTCTGCACAGCCGAACCCAGCACCACCGCGCCGGCCGCGATCGCCAGCCAGAATCCGCTGCGCGCACCGAAGGCGTCCACCAGTGCGCCGGATCCAGCCGCGCCAATCGCCACCCCGATGCTCAGACCGGTGACCAGCCAGGTCAGGCCTTCGGTGAGCTTGGCCGGCGGCACGATGCGCTCAACCAGCGCCATGGCGACGATCAGCGTCGGCGAGAAGAACAGCCCGGCGACGAACACCGCCACTGACAGCCCGAAAATATCGCTCGCCAGCAACAGCGGCAAGGTGGTCACCGCCGTCGCCATGCCGCCGTACAGAAACAGCCGCGGCAACGGCAGGGTCGAGCGCATTGCCCCGAAGGCGATACCGGCCAGGCACGAGCCGATGGCATACACCGACAACACGATGCTCGCCGCCGCCGGCTGACCCTGCTGCTGGGCGAAGGCAACGCTGACCACATCGACCACGCCAACGATGACGCCCATGGCCAGCATCAACGCCAGCAGCCATTGCACGTCGGTCGAGCGAATGATCGAACCCTGATGCTGCGACTCCTGCGGGTGCACCGCCGGTTCGGTGCTGCGCTGGGCGACAAACGCCGTTACGCCGACCGCCAGCGCCAACAGCGCGGCCAATGGCCCGGCCTCGGGAAACGCCACCACACACAACCCCACCGACAATGGCGGGCCGACGATGAAACAAACTTCATCGAGCACGGATTCCAGTGCATAAGCGGTCTGCAATTGCGGCTGGCCGCGATAGATCTCGGTCCAGCGTGCGCGCACCATTGCCGACATGCTTGGCATGCAACCGGCCAGCGCGGCGAAGATGAACAGCGTCCAGGTCGGCGCCTGCAAGCGGGTGCACAGCAGCAACATCAGCAGCGCCCCGCCACCGATCAATGCCGACAGCGGCAGCACCTTGCCCTGACCGAAACGATCCACCAGACGCGAGACCTGCGGCGCACAAAACGCCGTGGCCAGGGCAAAGGTCGCCGCCACCGCACCGGCCAGCGCGTACCCGCCCTTCAGTTGCGAAAGCATGGTGATCACGCCGATGCCGGTCATGGAAATCGGCATGCGCGCGATCATCCCGGCCAGTACAAAAGCCCGGGCGCCGGGGGCGGTGAATAATTCGCGGTAGGGGTTTGCCATGGGTTGCAGCCTCATCAGGGGCGGCCAAGTTGCCATAAAGGCTGACGGGCGTGGAAGCAGGGAATTGTTGGTGGAATGTGAAGGCCTGAAGAGCAAAAGATCGCAGCGTGCCGCAGCTCCTACAGGTGATCGCATTTCCATGTAGGAGCTGCCGAAGGCTGCGATCTTTTGATCTTTGCTCTTGAACTCTCATGGCTTGCGACCAGTCAGCTAAATAGGCCCTCACGCAAGGCACGACTTCGCATGCAGATTTCCCTCGCCCGACAAGTAGCCCTGATCACCGGCGCCAGCTCCGGCATCGGCCACGCCGCCGCCAAAGCCCTGGCCGCTGCCGGTGCAGCAGTCGTCATCAATTACAACCGTCAGGCGGAACCCGCCGAAGCACTGGCCCGGCAGATCATTGCCGATGGCGGTCAGGCGCTGGCCATCGGTGCCGATGTGTCGAAGGAGGACGAGGTCGAACGGTTGTTCGCCGAGACTCTGGACGCCTTCGGTTCGCTGGACATTCTGCTGGCCAATTCCGGCCTGCAAAAGGACGCCGCGGCGGTGGACATGACGCTGGAAGACTGGAACACGGTGATCGGCGTCAACCTCACCGGGCAGTTCCTCTGCGCCCGCGCCGCGCTGCGGATTTTCAATCGGCAAGGCGTGCGTGAAGGCGTGTCCCGCGCCGCCGGCAAGATCATTCACATGAGTTCGGTGCACCAGCGCATTCCATGGGCCGGGCACGTCAACTACGCAGCCTCCAAGGGCGGCGTCGATCAGTTGATGCAGACCCTCGCCCAGGAAGTCAGCCATCAGCGCATCCGCATCAACAGCATCGCGCCGGGAGCGATTCGCACCGCCATCAACCAAGACGCCACCGAAGGCGCAGCCGGCGAAAAACTGCTGGATCTGATTCCCTACGGACGCATCGGTGATGTCGAGGACATCGCCAACGCGGTGGTGTTTCTCGCTTCCGACGCTGCCGACTACATCGTCGGCACCACCCTGTTCATCGACGGCGGCATGAGTCTTTATCCGGAGTTTCGTGGCAATGGCTGAGCATCATCCTGAACGACAAAGCCCGATCGACGCCCACGGCATCATCGGCGACCTGCGCAGTGCCGCACTGGTCAACGACAAGGGCAGCGTGGATTTTTTCTGCTGGCCGGAATTCGACAGTCCGTCGATCTTCTGTGCGCTGCTCGACACGCCCGAGGCGGGGATTTTCCAGCTCGCCCCGGACTTGCCCGATGCCCGGCGCGAGCAGATCTACCTGCCGGACACCAACGTTTTGCAAACCCGCTGGCTCAGCGAACATGCGGTGGTGGAGATCACCGACCTGCTGCCGATCGGCGACAGTGTCGATGACCTGCCGCTGCTGATGCGCCGGGTGCGGGTGGTCAGCGGCCAGGCCACCTTTCATATGCGCTGCGCAGTGCGCCATGACTACGCCCGCGCCAACACCCGGGCGCAGATGGATGAACAATCGGTGATTTTCAGCGCCGAGGGTCAGCCGTCGCTGCGGCTGGTGGCGGATCAGGCGCTGCAGATCGATGGCGAATCGGCCGTCGCAACGTTCAGTTTGAACCAGGATCAGAGCGCCGAATTCCTCCTCGGGGGGGCCGACGATCCACGCTTCAAGGATGACGGCGCAAAAATGTGCGTGGAACGCACGCTGAAGTTCTGGCGCGACTGGATCGGCCAGTCCAACTACCGCGGACGCTGGCGGGAAATGGTCAACCGCTCGGCGCTGGCGCTGAAACTGCTGACCTCGCGCAAGCACGGCGCGATCCTCGCCGCCGCCACCTTCGGTCTGCCGGAAACCCCCGGCGGCGAGCGCAACTGGGACTATCGCTACACCTGGATCCGCGACGCCTCGTTCACCGTTTACGCGTTCATGCGCTTGGGCTTTGTCGCTGAGGCCAACGCCTACATGGGCTGGCTGCGCGGGCGGGTCAGCGATTGTCATGGGCAGTCAACCAAACTCAACATCCTGTATGCCATCGATGGCCGTCAGGAATTGCCGGAAACCGAACTCTCCCACCTCTCCGGTCATGGCGGCGCGCAGCCGGTGCGCATCGGCAATGGCGCGTACGACCAGATTCAGCTCGATATCTTTGGCGAACTGATGGACGCGGTATATCTGGTCAACAAGTACGGCGACGCGATTTCCCATCAGGGCTGGAAACATGTGCGTGAAGTGGTCGATCAGGTATGTGAGACCTGGCAGACCACCGACGTAGGCATTTGGGAAATGCGCGGTGAGCAACATCACTTCCTGCACTCGCGACTGATGTGCTGGGTGGCACTGGACCGGGCGATTCGCCTGGCCTCGAAACGCTCACTGCCGGCACCGTTCGCCCAGTGGGACCAGACCCGCCAGGCGATCTACGCCGACATCTGGGACAACTTCTGGAACGAGGAGCGCGGGCATTTCGTCCAGTACAAGGGCGGCACCGCGCTCGACGGTTCGATGCTGCTGATGCCGCTGGTGCGCTTCGTCAGCGCCAAGGACCCGCGCTGGTTGTCGACCCTTGAAGCGATCGAAAAGCACTTGGTGCGTGATGGCATGGTTTACCGCTACCGCAACGATGACGCCAACATCGACGGTTTGACCGGCACCGAAGGCGCATTTGCTGCCTGCTCGTTCTGGTACGTCGAATGCCTGGCCCGGGCCGGTCAGGTGGAAAAGGCCCACCTGGAGTTCGAACAACTGCTGCGCTATGCGAACCCGCTGGGGCTGTACGCCGAAGAGTTCGACAGCAAGGGCCGGCATCTGGGCAACACCCCGCAGGCGTTGACGCATCTGGCGCTGATCAGCGCGGCGAGTTTTCTGGATCGGCGTTTGAGTGGGGAGAAGAGTGTTTGGCAGCCGTAATATTCGCCGCACTCTGTCGGAAATATCCCTTACAACGCGGCTTTTGCAGGACTGATTCCTACACAAAAATAAACGTTGGTGAACTTCTGTGGCGAGGGAGCTTGCTCCCGCCGGGTCGCGAAGCGGCCCCAATCCCTGCGTCCCCACTTCTCCAGAAGAACCGCATTGTCTGGCTTTGCGCCTGCTTCGCAGCCGAGCGGGAGCAAGCTCCCTCGCCACACGCCAGGTCATTCAGCTCCTACTTCGTCTAAACAATCTCCGCCCAATCCCTCCCCAGTAACCTGCACTTACACCCTGAAATACCCTGTTGCCAGCTGTTACATCCCCCCCTACCATCCACCGCAACGGGCACAGCGGAGCTGTCCAATAAAACCCGAATTCAAGGAACCAGAATGACCCTGCATGTCCATCGCCCCATCGCCACGCCCCTGCGCACCGGCCTGACTCGCACCCAACTCTGGGAAGCCGCCGACAAAGGCCTGATCAAATGCTGGGAAATCGGCCGCCAGCGCGCCACGCGCTTCCCCGACCTTGCGCAACAATGCCTCGCCGGCGAACTGCCGGTACTCGGCTGGAAAGGAGGCGTGAGCCGCAGCCTGAAGAAAAACGAGAAATACGGCTCACTGAAATACCTCGCCCAGTGGCAGGGCTTGCGGGGCGAGGATCTGGATATTGATCTGGCTGAAGAACGCTCACTGACCTGCTCGCGGACGAAGATGCGGGTAACGTTTACCCCGGATCGGACGAAGTATTTCAATCAGGTGACGGAAGCCGAGGCTTAAGGAGAAGCAACGATGGTCGATTTGCATCAGGAATTTCAGAGCAGCGCTTTCTTTCATCAGGCAAGGATTGAGCGGCGCTCGGTCGATGCTCTCATCGGCATCGCAGCCGGTCTTGCCGCTGACGGCACGATCAACCAGCAAGAAGCCGAGTTTCTCAGAACCTGGATTGAAACCCATTTGGTGCACTTGGATGATCCGGTTGTGAACATCCTTTACAGACGTCTTGCCGACATGCTCAGTGATGGAGTTCTAGACGCCGACGAGTCCGCGGAGCTGTTGGAAATGCTGCATCAGTTCACTGGGCTGCCAGTTGCACCAACACAAACACCAACGTTTGCCGCTCCTGCCAGCCTTCCCCTCGACAACCCTGCCCCGGAGTTATGCCTGGTTGATCGGGTCTTCCTGTTTACAGGCGTCATGGCCTACGGGCCGCGTAAGGAGTGTGAGTCGCAGATCCTCGAACGCGGCGGCCTTATCGGTGGTTCTGTCAGCAAAAAAATTCATTATCTGGTGGTCGGCAGCATTGGCAATGATCAGTGGCTTCACAGCACCTACGGCACCAAGATCAAGAAAGCCGTAGAACTTAGAGAGAGCGGCGTGCCGATTGCGATCATCAGCGAAGATCATTGGCAAAAGGTGCTGTTCGGCTAACCAGGAACGGAGGCCAACAAGTGGCGCTTCCCCCCTGTGGCGAGGGAGCTTGCTCCCGCCGGGTTGCGAAGCGACCCCATACTCGAATGGACATGCTGCGCAGTCCAGCGGGAGCAAGCTCCCTCGCCACAAAATAATGGTCTAGTGTTGCCTGACGCCCATTGCCGTGGAGTCTGCCGTGTCTGACATTCAACGCGTACCGACACCCAACTTGACCGTTGCCTTTGAACAGCACGGCCCGTCCACCGGCGACGCGGTCATATTGCTGCATGGTTTCCCCTACTCGCCTCGGGCGTACGATGAAATCGCCCCCGCCCTCGGCGCCCACGGTTATCGGGTGATCGTCCCGTACCTGCGCGGTTACGGGCCGACTCGCTTCAACCACCCCGAAACACTGCGTTCCGGCCAGCAAGCGGCCCTCGCTCAGGATTTGCTGGAGTTGATGGATGCGCTGGGTATCGAACAGGCCACGCTTTGTGGTTACGACTGGGGCGGTCGGGCAGCGTGCATCGTTGCGGCGTTGTTTCCCGAGCGGGTGCGCGGGCTGGTGACGGGGGATGGCTATAACGTGCAGGACATCGCCAATTCGACCCGACCACTGGATCCCGAGACCGAGCACCGTTATTGGTACCAGTACTATTTCCACACGCCACGCGGCGTCGCGGGCCTGACGCAAAACCGGCAGGCGTTCTGTGAACTGCTCTGGAAATTGTGGTCACCGACCTGGGCACGCAACGCCGAACGTTATCCGCTGAGCGCACCGGCCTTCGACAACCCGGACTTCGTTGACGTGGTGATTCATTCCTACCGTCATCGCTTCATGTACGCCGCAGGCGATCCGGCGCTGCAATGGATGGAAGACGCGTTGATCAAACAACCGCCGATCAGCGTGCCCACTATCTCCCTGTGCGGTGCCGACGACGGGGTCGGTCCGGCGCCGGAAGTCGATGAAGACCTTGCGCACTTCACCGGTCTGTACGAAAGGCGCGTGCTGCCCGGTGCCGGCCACAATATTCCCGAAGAAGCCCCGCAGCAAACGCTCAAGGCATTACTGGATCTGCTGCAGCGCTGACCGAAAACCGCTCCCGATACGCCTGCGGCGTCACGCCAATCGCCCGCAGAAAACTGCGGCGCAACGTTTCTTCACTGCCAAAGCCGCAATTGGCCGCGATTCGCTTCACTGGCAGCCCGGTGTCACTGAGCAGGCGGCGGGCGGTTTCGACGCGGATCAGTTCGATGGCGCGGGCCGGGGTCTGGCCGGTGTCGGCGCGGTAGTGGCGGACGAAACTGCGTTGGCTCATGCCGGCCTGCTCGGCCAGGGTCGGGACGCCGAGGTCGCAGGTGAGGTTTTCGGCGATCCAGGCGTGCAGTTCATCAAAGCGATTGCCCTGATTCTGCAGGGCCAGGGTCACACTGAACTGCGACTGCCCGCCCGGCCGTTTGAGGAACACCACCAGATGCCGGGCGACGTCGAGAGCAATATCACTGCCCAGATCTTCCTCGACCATCGCCAGTGCCAGATCGATGCCGGCGGTGACGCCTGCCGAAGTCCAGACCGGGCCGTCGTTGATGAAGATCGGATTGGCTTCGACCTGCAGCTTCGGATGCTGCTGCGCGAGTTGCTCGCAACGGGTCCAGTGGGTGACCACGCGGCGCCCGTCGAGCCAGCCGCTCGCCGCCAGTAGAAATGCCCCCGTACACACCGAGGCCACGCGTCGACATTTCGCTGCGTGCTCGCGTACCCAATCCACCAGCGACTCATCTCCGGATGCCGGATAGATCCCCCAACCACCCGCGATAATCAGCGTGTCGCTGGCGTCTTGCGGCAACGGCTCGGCGAGCACCGCCAGCCCCGCCGAGGACATCACCGCTCCGCCTTCGCAGGCAATCACCGATGGCGCATACGGCACGGGCAAGCCGCGCTGGCGAGCGATGTCGTTGGCCGAGGCGAACACTTGCAACGGGCCGGTGACATCGAGGATCTGCATGTTGGCAAACGCGAGTACATGGATGACTTTGGGCATTTGGCGTAATTCGTGGGGTGATTGGCGTATGCGCCAGAACCTACGCGCCTACAGTGAAGCCGTCCACCCCTCAAATGGAGAAATCCCCCATGACGTTGCAGATCGGTTTTCTGTTGTTTCCACAGGTGCAGCAACTGGACCTGACCGGCCCCTATGACGTGCTGGCCTCGCTGCCGGACGTGCAGGTGCATCTGATCTGGAAAGATCTGGTGCCGGTCACCGCCAGCACCGGCCTGCTGCTGAAACCGACCACCACCTTCGACGACTGCCCGAATCTGGATGTGATCTGCATTCCCGGCGGCGCCGGGGTCGGGCCGCTGATGGAAGATGAGCAGACGCTGGGCTTCATCAAGCGTCAGGCGGCGCAAGCTAGGTATGTGACGTCGGTGTGCACCGGTTCGCTGGTGCTGGGCGCGGCGGGCCTGCTAAAAGGCAAACGCGCGACCACCCACTGGGCCTATCACGAACTGCTGCCGAAACTCGGCGCGATTGCGGTGCAGGACCGGGTGGTGCGCGACGGCAATCTGTTTACCGGTGGCGGGATTACCGCGGGGATCGACTTTGCGCTGGAGCTGGCCGCCGAACTGGTGGGGGCTGAGGCGGCGCAGTTGATCCAACTGCAACTGGAATATGCGCCGGCCCCGCCGTTTGAATCGGGCAGTCCGCAGACGGCGCCGAGTGCTGTCGTCGAAGAGGCTCGTAATCGTGCAGCGGCGTCGTTGAAACTGCGCACGGAAATCACCGAGCGCGCTGCGGCGAAGCTCGATTTGCGCTGATTCCTCAGCCACACACAGATCTACTGTGGGAGCGGGCTTGCTCGCGAAGAGGGTGTGTCAGGCGACATGGATGTTGTCTGATACACCGCTTTCGCGAGCAAGCCCGCTCCCACAAGGGATCCGGGTCTGGCGATCGTGCTTTGTGTTGTCCCCACCTCCCGCCACACCTTGACTTGTCCCAACGCCCCCACCCGTGTAGAAAGCCCTTCCACAAAATTCTGCACAAGGACTTTCGATGAAGGCGTTGCCATGGGTCTATCTGGCGCTTCTCAGCCTCGGTTACGGGTGGGCGCTGAGCATTGGCCACCTCAGCTGGCTCGCGCTGATCTCGGTCGGATTGTTGCTGGTGGCCGGTTTCGCCGTGCGCCAACAGCAGGTGCCGGTGGCGCGGTTGCTGGGACACGCGCTGTTTATCTTCCTCGCCCTGTCACTGGCGCTGCACTGGTTGCCGGGGTTCGACAACGGTCGGGCCATCGCCCGGATGCGCTTCACCGACGACGCCGTGCCTTTTGTGATGTACCTCAATCTGGACAAACCCTTGCTCGGCTTCTGGCTGTTGCTGGCCTGCCCGTGGATCGTCGCGGCACGCTCGCTGCGTCTGACGGTGTTCGCCAGCGCCCTCGCCCTGACATTGAGCGCCGTAATGGCGCTGGGGGGAGCGCTTCTGTTCGGCATGATCGCCTGGGCGCCGAAGTGGCCCGATCAGGCGTGGTTGTGGTTGCTGAACAATCTGCTGCTGGTGACCCTGGTCGAGGAGGCGCTGTTTCGCGGCTATATACAGGGAGGCCTGAGCCGCCTGTTCAAGCACCTGCCCCACGGCGACAATCTCGCCCTGCTGCTGGCGTCGCTGATCTTCGGCCTGGCACATGCGGGTGCTGGCTGGCACTGGGTGTTGCTCGCGGGGCTGGCGGGTGTCGGCTATGGTCTGGCTTACCGTTTCGGTGGATTGGCGGCAGCGATCGCCACGCATTTCGGGCTGAATCTGCTGCATTTTGCGCTGTTCACCTATCCGATGCTGGCCGCTTGAAGCAAGAGCGGTTTTGCGACGCCGTACTTATATCTGAAAAAAAACTTCAATAATTTCCTGACAGCGCCGACAACCTTTCAAAGCCTTGCGGATTGAAAAACCATGCGTAATAACCAGCCCATTACACAACGCGAACGGACTTTCCCGGCTCAGCAGCGGTTGATTTCCACAACCGACGCCAAAGGCGTGATCACCTACTGCAACGACGCTTTCGTCGAAATCAGCGGGTTTTCGCGTGAAGAGCTGATCCGTGCGCCGCACAACCTGGTTCGTCACCCCGACGTCCCGGCGGCGGTGTTTTCGCACATGTGGGGCACACTGAAACAAGGCTTGCCATGGATGGGCATTGTCAAGAATCGCTGCAAATCCGGTGACCATTACTGGGTCAACGCCTACGTGACACCGGTGTTCGACGGCAATCAGGTGGTCGGTTACGAGTCGGTGCGGATCAAACCCACTGCCGAACAGATCCGCCGTGCCGAAGCGCTCTACCAACGCATCAACCAGGGCAAGTCGGCAATTCCTTCCAGCGACAAATGGCTGCCGGTGCTGCAGGACTGGCTGCCGTTCATTCTGGTCAGCCAACTGAGCTTCGTGATCGGCGCGACCCTGAACTCGCACTGGGGCTTCGCCCTGGCCGCTGGTCTGTCGGTACCGCTGGGCCTGATGGGCCTGCAATGGCAACAACGCGGGCTCAAGCGCCTGCTGCGCCTGGCCGAACAGACCACCTCCGACCCGCTGATCGCGCAGATGTACACCGACAGCCGTGGCGCGCAGGCGCGTCTGGAAATGTCGATCCTCAGCCAGGAAGCCCGCCTGAAAACCTGCCTGACCCGTCTGCAGGACACCGCCGAGCACCTGACCGATCAGGCCAAGCAATCCGACGCCCTCGCGCACAACAGCTCCAGCGGTCTGGAACGTCAGCGCGTGGAAACCGAACAGGTCGCCACCGCCGTCAACCAGATGGCTGCCACCACGCAAGAAGTGGCGAGCCACGTGCAGCGCACTGCCGACGCGACGCAGGAAGCCAATCGCCTGACCGGCCGCGGCCGCGACATCGCTGGCGAAACCCGCGAAGCCATCCAGCGCCTGTCGGTGGTGGTCGGTGAAACCGGCCTGACCGTCACTCAACTGGCCAAGGACAGCGACGAAATCGGCGGCGTGGTCGACGTGATCAAAGGCATCGCCGACCAGACCAACCTGCTCGCGCTCAACGCCGCCATCGAAGCAGCACGTGCCGGCGAAATGGGCCGTGGCTTCGCCGTGGTAGCTGACGAAGTGCGCCAACTGGCGCAACGCACCAGCGAATCCACCGGCCAGATCCATGCCCTGATCGCCAAGCTGCAGCAGACTGCCTCCAGCGCCGTACAAACCATGGAAGCCGGGCATCGCCAGGCCGAAGAAGGTGTGGCGCGGGTGCTGGAAGCGGATCAGGCGTTGGTCGGGATCAGCGAAGCGGTGGCCAACATCACCGACATGACCACGCAGATCGCTGCGGCGACCGAAGAGCAAAGTGCAGTGGCTGAAGAAATCAGCCGCAACATCAGCAACATTTCGGAATTGGCAGACCAGACCTCGGAACAGGCGCATAACTCGGCGCTGCTGAGTGAAGAGCTGACCAAGACTGCCAACACGCAGTACTCGTTGGTGGAGCGGTTTAACCGCTAAAAACAAAAGATCGCAGCCTACGGCAGCGCCTACAGGAACATGCATTCCAATGTAGGAGCTGCCGAAGGCTGCGATCTTTTGATCTTCAAAGCCCGGACGGCGAAAGCTTCCGGGTTTTTTGTTGCTGGTCTGAAAGTGATGGTGCTTGGCAGATCGCTTTCGCGAGCAGGCTCGCTCCCACAGGGAAATGCATTCCAAATGTGGGAGCGAGCCTGCTCGCGATGAGGCCTTCTCTGCCAACGACGATCTCACTCAGGCAATGCAGACACTGCCTACAACTGCGCCAGAATGCGCCGACTGGTGCTCGGTGCAGCCAAGTTCTATCGTTTGCCGGTCGCTACTCAATCACGCAGATCGGCCAGCATGAATACATACCCCACGCAAAAACCCCACAAACAGAAAGTTCGTGATGAACTGACATTCCTGGATGTTCGGCAAGCCGCGCGTGATGGTCAGAAAGTGTTCGATAAATTTGTGATCACTGGCAGGCTACCCATTACAAAGTAAATCCAAAAAGATCGCAGCCTGCGGCAGCTCCTACAAGTAACTGTGTAGGAGCTGCCGCAGGCTGCGATCTTTTGATCGTGAAAACCGGCTAGCGAAACCTTCCGGTTTTTTATTGCCTATTTGAAATTGATGGCGCTTGGCAGATCGCAATCGCGAGCAGGCTCGCTCCCACTGTTGATCTGCGGTAATCACAGAGCATGTGCCCGGCGACGATCCTCTGTAGGAGTGAGCCTGCTCGCGATGAGGCCATAACGGCCAGCAAAATTATTGAGGCAACCGCAGCTTATCCAGCAGTCGATTGACCAACAGCTCGTTCAGCATGATCACCTGTTGCAGCGCCAGCAGCGGTTTGCGCTCAGGGCCTTTCACCGAGTTGGCGATATTGCCGGCCATGGCGTTGGCTGATGACAGTGATTCACAGGCTTCGACGAGCAGTGTTTCGTCATCGAGCGTGGGATCGACCATGTAGATGGGGCGGGCCTTGGGTGGGAAGTACTTCGGGATATCGGGGTCGAGGTAATAGTCGAGTGCGCGGTCGGCGGCGTCTTTTGTCTTTTGCGACTCAAACTCGGGGTGGTGAGGGGTTGGATCAGTTTTTGGTGGATTGGGCGTGGCTTTGAACATGGATGTAACTCCTATCGCAGATTCCAAGGAGCCATCACCCACGCTACCAAACGATGGGTGGCGGCCATACGCGGGTTGGTAGACCGGCTGCAATAGGAACCCGGCGCTCACGAATGAGCCCCACGCATGACCACCATAAAACCAAGCCTCAAGAAAGAGACTGAATAGGTGTTGCCATACAGCTATTACAGACGGGCTACCAAACCCGATCACTGATTCTCAGTGACAGGGAAACGATATCGCCCGGCCCATAGCCGCGTAAGCCGGCGGATTCTGGCGTACGCGTAGGTAACGGCGCAAGGTGTTGTAGGTCCGGTGGCGTAACGGTTTGTGTGATTTAAACGCGCCTGCAGGATTGCGTTTACCGACAGAAAAATCCGCAAACACCCTGTTTTTTTATGGTGTCTGTCAGACCGTTTTCGCGAGCAGGCTCGCTCCCACATTTGGACCGGGCGCATCAGTAAGGAATTGGTCGGTTGTAATGCCACCATCGCTGGCAAGCCAGCTCCCACAGGGACTGCATGCAATCTGCAGGACATCGGTCAGGTAACAGACCGCCATCGCGAGCAGGCTCACTCCCACATTTGGACCGGGCGCATCAGTAAGGAATTGGTCGGCTGTAATGCCGCCATTGCTGGCAAGCCAGCTCCCACAATGAATTGAGTGCATTTGGTCAGGAATTAGTTGGATGTCAGGGCGCTATCGCGAGCAGGCTCACTCCTACAGTTGGGTCGGGTGCATCAGTAACAGAATGGTCGGGTCGTAGGCCGTCATCTCTGACAGGCCAGCTCCCACAACATCAAGATCAAAAGATCGCAGCCTGCGGCAGCTCCTACAGGGAAGATACGTACAACCCGCACGCGGCGCAGCCGCCCCACTCCAGGATGAGCGCAAGCTCGGCTGTCGCTCTTGATCTTGATCCACGGGCGACGTCGGAAGGCTGAGTGGAGGGATTGATCCGGGGGTGGGAGCGCAGCGACCGTTTGGCGCAGCCAAACACAGCGAGAGGAGGTGCAGCGAAGCAAACCGGAGGCGCTGCCCCCGGATCAATCCCGGAGCGAAGGGACCCCGAGCCCCAGCGAGCGGGCCGAACGCAGGAGCAAGCGTTTTTTTGCTTACTTTTTTTAGGCGTTTGTAAAAAAAGTGAGTCGCCGTCAGGGCGAAACCCTAAGTGGCCGTTACCGCAGCAACGGATATACACCCCCAACCAAACCTCAACGAAGAAACCCGGCAACCTTCTCCACCGCCGAAGCCAAATGATCCGAATGCGTAAACCCCGAAACCTTCAACGGCTTCAAATCATGATCCCCAGAGGCCAACCAAAACACCTCAATACTCGGCGATAGATCATAAGCCTCGACAGCGTCCCGATTGCCAAGCGCATCCCGCTCCCCCTGCACAATCAAAGTCCGCGTCTTCAACCCAGCCAAATGCTCAACCCGCGGCTTCTCGGGTTTCCCCACCGCATAAAACGGATACCCCAGACAAACCAGCGCATCGGCGTCCAATTCGTCAGCCAAAAGACTGGCCATCCGCCCGCCCATGGACTTACCACCGATGGCCAAAGTCCCAGCGACATGACGTCGCACTTCAGCGAACACTTCGCGCCAGCACTCAAGCAGTTTCGGCGCCGGATTAGGCGGCCGTTTACTGCCATCCTCCCGCCGCTGCGCCATATAAGGAAACTCAAACCGCAACACGTTCACGCCCAATGCAGCAAGGCGCCCAGCCATATCCGCCATCCACTCACTGTCCATCGGCGCCCCCGCCCCATGCGCCAGGATCAGAGTCGCCGAAGCCTCGCCCGACGCGGCATTCCACAACCACCCATGAGCCCGCACACACTGCGCCCATTGATCCCCGTCAATACTGGCCTTGTGCTGTTTGTCCATGCTTGCCTCGCTTTTAGTCTGCCTATAACTCCAGACGAAGGATTCGCGGCGTCTTGCGCGCGCTCACTTCGGCTGAACCGTGGATGGGGAACCATGAACACTTCTATCAGTACCGCCTACAACTACAAGGTGGTCCGCCAATTCGCCATTATGACGGTGGTATGGGGCATCGTCGGCATGGGGCTCGGGGTTTTTCTCGCGGCCCAATTGGTCTGGCCCGAACTCAACTTCAATTTGCCCTGGACCAGTTTCGGCCGTCTGCGCCCGCTGCACACCAACGCGGTGATCTTCGCCTTCGGTGGCTGTGCGCTGTTCGCCAGTTCGTTCTACTCGGTACAACGCACCTGCCAGACGCAATTGTTCGCGCCGAAAATCGCCGCGTTCTGCTTCTGGGGCTGGCAGTTGGTCATTCTGCTAGCGGCGATCAGCCTGCCACTGGGTTACACCAGTTCCAAGGAATACGCCGAGCTGGAATGGCCGATCGACATCCTGATCACCATCGTCTGGGTCGCCTACGCCATCGTGTTCTTCGGCACGATCATGCAGCGCAAGACCAAGCACATCTACGTTGGCAACTGGTTCTTCGGCGCGTTCATCATCACCGTGGCGATCCTGCACATCGTCAACAACCTCGAGTTGCCGGTGAGCCTGACCAAGTCCTACTCGGTGTACGCCGGTGCGACCGACGCGATGGTGCAATGGTGGTACGGCCACAACGCCGTAGGCTTTTTCCTCACCGCCGGTTTCCTCGGGATGATGTACTACTTCGTGCCGAAACAGGCCGAACGTCCGGTGTATTCGTATCGCCTGTCGATCGTGCACTTCTGGGCGCTGATCACTCTGTACATCTGGGCCGGCCCGCATCACCTGCACTACACCGCGCTGCCGGACTGGGCGCAGTCGCTGGGCATGGTGATGTCGCTGATCCTGCTGGCACCGAGCTGGGGCGGCATGATCAACGGCATGATGACCCTCTCGGGCGCGTGGCATAAGTTGCGCAGCGACCCGATCCTGCGCTTCCTCGTGGTCTCGCTGGCGTTCTACGGCATGTCGACCTTCGAAGGGCCGATGATGGCGATCAAGACCGTCAACGCCCTCTCCCACTACACCGACTGGACCATCGGCCACGTCCACGCCGGCGCGCTCGGCTGGGTGGCGATGATCTCGATCGGCGCGCTGTACCACATGATCCCGAAAGTCTTCGGCAAAGAGCAGATGCACAGCATCGGCCTGATCAACGCGCACTTCTGGCTCGCGACCATCGGCACCGTGCTGTACATCGCCTCGATGTGGGTCAACGGCATCGCCCAGGGCCTGATGTGGCGCGCAGTCAACGAGGACGGCACGCTGACTTACTCCTTCGTCGAAACCCTGGTGGCCAGCCACCCAGGCTTCATCGTGCGTCTGGTGGGTGGGGCGATCTTCCTCAGCGGCATGTTGCTGATGGCTTACAACACCTGGCGCACCGTGCGGGCCTCGCAGCCTGCTGACGTCGTTGCTGCCGCGCAGATGGCCTGAGGAGTCCGCCATGAAACACGAAACGATTGAAAAGAACGTCGGCCTGTTGATGCTGCTGATGGTGTTCGCCGTGAGCATCGGCGGCCTGACCCAGATCGTCCCGCTGTTCTTCCAGGACGTCACCAACAAACCGGTGGAAGGCATGAAGCCCTACACCGCGCTGCAACTGGAGGGCCGCGACATCTACATCCGCGAAGGCTGCGTCGGTTGCCACTCGCAGATGATCCGCCCGTTCCGTGCCGAAACCGAACGCTACGGGCACTACTCGGTGGCCGGTGAGAGCGTGTGGGATCACCCGTTCCTCTGGGGCTCGAAACGTACCGGGCCCGATCTGGCCCGGGTCGGCGCGCGTTACTCGGATGACTGGCACCGCGCGCACTTGTACAACCCGCGCAACGTCGTGCCCGAGTCGAAGATGCCGGCCTACCCGTGGCTGGTGACGCAAGCGGTCGACAGCAGCCACACCGAAACCAAGCTCAAGACCATGCGCACCCTCGGCGTGCCGTACACCGACGACGACATCAGCGGCGCGGTCGCCAGCCTCAAGGGCAAGACCGAAATGGACGCCCTCGTCTCCTACCTGCAAGTGCTCGGCACTGCGATCAAGAGCAAGAGGTGAGCACGATGATCATTGAAATGAGTGCAGGGCTGATTCGCGGCCTCGGCACCGTCGTGGTGTTCGTCGCCTTCGTCGGCCTGACGATCTGGGTGTTCAACCGCAAGCGCACCCCGGAGTTTGCCGAAGCGCGCCTGCTGCCGTTCGCCGACGAGCCGCAACCCGACACCCAACCAGTATCTGAAACAAGGAGTACCCGGCCATGACCACCTTCTGGAGTACGTGGATCTGCGTACTGACCATCGGCAGCCTGATCGGCCTGACCTGGCTGCTGATCGGCACGCGTCGGGGCGAGACCAAGGGCAGCGTCGACCAGACCATGGGCCACAGCTTCGACGGCATCGAGGAGTACGACAACCCGCTGCCGCAGTGGTGGTTCATGCTGTTCGCCGGCACGCTGGTGTTCTCCGTGGGCTATCTGATCCTGTATCCGGGCCTGGGCAACTGGAAAGGCATCCTGCCCGGCTACGAGGACGGCTGGACCGGCGTCCACGAGTGGGAAAAGGAAATGAGCAAGGCCGACGCCAAATTCGGGCCGATCTTCGCCAAATTCGCCGCCATGCCGGTGGAAGAAGTGGCGAAGGATCCGCAGGCGCTGAAAATGGGTGGCCGACTGTTCGCTTCCAACTGCTCGGTGTGTCACGGTTCCGACGCCAAGGGCGCTTTCGGCTTCCCTAACCTGGCCGACAGCGATTGGCGCTGGGGCGGCGATGCCGAGACCATCAAGACCACCATCATGGGTGGCCGGATGGCGGCAATGCCAGCCTGGGGCGACGTGCTGGGTGAAGCCGGGGTGAAGAACGTCGCGGCGTATGTGCGTCACGAACTGGCCGGCCTGCCACTGCCCGCCGACAGCAAGGCGGACCTGCAAGCCGGACAGCAAGCGTTCAGCACCACCTGCGTAGCCTGTCATGGGGCAACCGGCCACGGCACTGAAGCCATGGGTGCGCCGAATCTGACGCACCCGGCCGGATTTATTTATGGTACGAGTCTGACGCAGCTGGAGCAGACCATCCGCCACGGTCGCCAAGGCCATATGCCGGCACAGAACGAACTGTTGGGCAACGATAAAGTGCAACTGCTCGCAGCTTATGTGTACAGCCTTAGCCATGGATTGAATACAGAAAAACTGATTACTGAAGACAACAAGCAATAAGCATTGCGTACATATCTGCCGCACCGTTCTCGGTGCGGCAGCATCCCGCCCCTTTGCGACGCATTGTCGCACCCCGTCACACCCTCTCCTTTCGAATCCTCCGATTCGGGTCTACGCTTGCTCGATGCGGACTGGCCCGTGCCGGTTCCAGGTCGACCTTGAGCGATGTGTTCGACAAATCGCCTGACTGACAGGGCGCAAAGCCCGGTAGATACCGGCTGTCGCGTCGATGACCGTCCGTCACCCGATCAGCGCGTTCGAACACACCCCGTTACAACTGACCTGAACCCCTCGCTTTTTTCGTCCGCTGCGACATTTTGTCCGAGGCCAATTTTGTCCTTACGCGGCGTATGGAAAGGCCGCAGAATCAGCGTTGGAAAGCATTGACCCAGGTCATGGCGCGTTGCAATGACCCCCTGCTCTCTGCATACTTGCGGCCGATTTTAATCCTAATAAAACACCCAAACCGTGGAACCTTAGAATGAGCACAGCAATCAGTCCGACTGCTTATAACTATAAGGTAGTCCGCCAGTTCGCCATCATGACGGTGGTCTGGGGGATCCTTGGCATGGGGCTCGGTGTCTTCATCGCCTCGCAACTGGTCTGGCCGGAGTTGAACTTCGGTCTGCCGTGGACGAGCTTTGGACGCCTGCGCCCGTTGCACACAAACCTGGTGATTTTCGCCTTCGGTGGTTGTGCACTGTTTGCCACTTCCTACTATGTCGTGCAGCGAACCTGCCAGACGCGACTGATCTCCGACAGCCTCGCCGCCTTCACTTTCTGGGGCTGGCAAGCGGTGATCGTCGGCGCAATCATTACCTTGCCGCTGGGTTACACCACCACCAAGGAATATGCAGAGCTGGAATGGCCGCTCGCCATTCTGCTGGCCATTGTCTGGGTCTCCTACGGGCTGGTGTTCTTCGGCACCATCACCAAGCGCAAGACCAAGCACATCTATGTCGGTAACTGGTTCTACGGCGCGTTCATCGTCGTGACCGCGATGCTGCACATCGTCAACCACGCGTCCCTGCCGGTCAGCTTCTTCAAGTCCTACTCGGCCTATGCCGGTGCGACCGACGCGATGATCCAGTGGTGGTACGGCCACAACGCCGTGGGCTTCTTCCTGACCACCGGCTTCCTCGGGATGATGTACTACTTCGTGCCGAAACAGGCCGAACGTCCGATCTACTCCTATCGCCTGTCGATCGTGCACTTCTGGGCGCTGATCACCCTGTACATCTGGGCCGGCCCGCACCACCTGCACTACACCGCACTGCCGGATTGGGCACAATCGCTGGGCATGGCGATGTCGATCATCCTCCTGGCGCCAAGCTGGGGCGGCATGATCAACGGCATGATGACCCTCTCGGGCGCCTGGCATAAGCTGCGCACCGACCCGATCCTGCGCTTCCTCGTGGTGTCGCTGGCGTTCTACGGCATGTCGACCTTCGAAGGTCCGATGATGGCGATCAAGACCGTCAACTCGCTCTCGCACTACACCGACTGGACCATCGGCCACGTCCACGCCGGCGCTTTGGGCTGGGTGGCGATGATTTCGATCGGCGCGATCTACCACATGATCCCGAAACTGTTCGGTCGTGCGCAGATGCACAGCGTCGGCCTGATCAACGCGCACTTCTGGCTCGCGACCATCGGTACCGTGCTGTACATCGCTTCGATGTGGGTCAACGGCATCACTCAGGGTCTGATGTGGCGTGCAATCAACGATGACGGCACCCTCACCTACTCGTTCGTCGAAGCGCTGCAGGCCAGCCACCCGGGCTACATCGTCCGTGCCCTGGGCGGTGCATTCTTCGCCAGCGGCATGTTGTTGATGGCTTACAACGTCTGGCGCACCGTGCGCGCCTCGAACCCGGCTGAAGCCGAAGCCGCTGCCCAGATCGCTGTCGTTGGAGCTCACTGATGAAGCATGAAGCTGTCGAGAAGAATATTGGCCTGCTGGCCTTCTTCATGGTCATCGCCGTCAGCATTGGCGGCCTGACCCAGATTGTTCCGCTGTTCTTCCAGGACGTCACCAACAAGCCGGTCGAAGGCATGAAGCCGCGTTCGGCACTGGAACTGGAAGGCCGCGACGTCTACATCGCCAACGGTTGTGTCGGCTGCCACTCGCAGATGATCCGGCCGTTCCGCGCTGAAACCGAACGCTACGGCCACTACTCGGTCGCCGGTGAAAGCGTCTGGGACCACCCGTTCCTGTGGGGTTCCAAGCGTACCGGCCCGGATCTGGCTCGTGTCGGCGGTCGTTACTCCGATGACTGGCACCGTGCGCACCTGTACAACCCGCGCAACGTGGTGCCTGAGTCGAAAATGCCGGCTTACCCGTTCCTCGTGGAAAACAAGCTCGACGGCAAAGACACGGCCAAGAAAATGGAAGTGTTGCGCACGCTCGGCGTCCCTTACACCGACGAAGACATCGCCGGTGCAAAAGATGCCGTGAAGGGCAAAACCGAAATGGACGCGCTGGTGGCCTACCTTCAGGGCCTGGGCACCATCATCAAAAGCAAACGGTGATTCTTAATGGATATCGGGATGATTCGAGGCCTGGGCACCGTTGTCGTGATGGTGGCCTTCATCGGTTTGGCGTTGTGGGTGTTCAGCCCCAAGCGCAAGTCGGAGTTTGAAGACGCAACCTTGCTGCCTTTTGCGGATGATCCCGAAGCCATCAAGCACGTCGAGCAAGCTTCTAGGAGTAACAAAGAATGACTACATTCTGGAGTCTGTACGTCACAGTCCTCAGTCTCGGTACGATCTTCGCCCTGACCTGGCTGCTGCTGTCGACCCGTAAGGGCCAGCGCAGCGAACAGACGGACGAAACGGTCGGCCACTCCTTCGACGGGATCGAGGAGTACGACAACCCACTGCCGAAATGGTGGTTCATGCTGTTCGTGGGCACCATCGTGTTCGCCTTGGGTTATCTGGTGCTGTACCCGGGCCTGGGCAACTGGAAAGGCCTGCTGCCGGGCTACAACTACCTCGATAACGACAAGCAGACCGCGTTCGCCAACGGCAAGACCGGCTGGACCGGCGTGCACGAATGGGAAAAGGAAATGGCCCGCTCGGACGCCAAGTTCGGTCCGATCTTCGCCAAGTTCGCGGCGATGCCGATCGAAGAAGTTGCCAAGGACCCGCAAGCCTTGAAGATGGGTGGCCGTCTGTTCGCCTCCAACTGCTCGGTCTGCCACGGTTCCGACGCCAAGGGCGCCTATGGCTTTCCGAACCTGACCGACGCCGACTGGCGCTGGGGTGGCGAGCCGGAAACCATCAAGACCACCATCATGGGCGGTCGTCACGCAGTGATGCCGGCCTGGGCCGAAGTGATTGGCGAACAAGGTGTAGCCGACGTCGCAGCCTTCGTGGTGACTCAACTTGATGGCCGTAAACTGCCGGAAGGCACCAAGGCTGACCCGGCCAACGGCCAGAAACTCTTCGCCGCCAACTGCGTGGCCTGCCACGGTCCCGAAGGCAAAGGCACCCCGGCGATGGGCGCGCCTAACCTGACCCACCCGGCCGCGTTCATCTACGGTTCGAGCTTCGCGCAACTGCAGCAGACCATCCGTTACGGCCGTCAGGGCCAGATGCCTGCCCAGGAACAACTGCAAGGCAACGACAAGGTGCACCTGCTGGCGGCTTACGTTTACAGCCTGTCCCACGGTGAAAAAGCGCCGGAAGCCGAGGCGCAGTAAAGCCAGGGCTTGATGCAATGAAGAATCCCCCGCCAGTGCTCTGGCGGGGGATTTTTTATGGGGCACTGGCCCAGATCGACTTCACCGGCACGGTGGCCACCGGTGTACGTTTGCGCCACTGATTGTCCTCGACCAGACTTACCTCCAGTTGCTTGCGATCCTTGGAAAAAGTGGCGGTCAGGTACGTCTGCTGAGAAGCTGAACCGCTGAGAAACATCGGCACGCTCCCCATATAGGTCTGGCTACCACCCTCGTCGTGGAAGTGGCCGGCGAACATCGCCGTCACCTGATACTTTTCAATCATGTCGCGAAAGCGCTTCTGCTGATCCCAACTGCCTTTCCATTCATAGGGTTTGTGCATGTTGATAATGATCGCGTAGCCCTGCGCTCGCGCTATTCGCAAATCATTCTCCAGCCAGTCCAGCGACGCCCTGATGTCGAATGTGGTCGGATTCAACGCGTGAGAAATCTTCACCGCATAAGTCGGCTCATTGTTCAACTGCACCAGATGCACTTCACCGATATTCTTTGAATAAGCCAGACTACCCAGATAGTGTTTATTCAGAAAACTGCCGCTCACTTCCAGATCGAACTGGTCGACTTTATCGACATGATGATCACGGTAATCAACAATACTGCCCGCTGCGCAGTTCTCACTGAAACAGTCATTCACATTGTTCTGATAATCATGATTACCCAATCCGTAGAGCACGTGATCGCCAAAGTATTTCTTCAGCATCGATCCGACATAAGAACGCTGCCAGCCATGGCCGAACGCGGTCATGTCACCATTGATCATCAATGGTACTGCAGCCTGCCCGCCCATCTCGTTGCGGAACTGGGCAATACTCGCGAACTGGGTTTCCACCAGCCATTTCGCGCGCTTTTCGAAATCCGCGCTCGATTCATCTTCACCACTGTCCGATTTTTCCGTCCACGGGTATTGCGGATCCGAGGCGAATACCATGTGTTGCGGCGCACTTTCGTTGGCACTGGCAAAAGAAGTCAGTGACAACAGGCACAGACACGCGAAAAGCTTTTTAACTTCCTTGATTCTCATAACACTCCACTATTTAGTTAACCATCAAAACATGAACCTACAACTAATACGCTGCAGAACAGCCGCAAAGCTATTCGAAAACAATAAAAAATTAAAAGCCTTCAATTAACTAATGATATTTCCGCAACATCGGCACAGTTATTGAAATTAATACTTTGAGACACATGCCTGATGGACTCGATCAACAATGCTCTGTAGGGTCTTCCACAGCCCGATGATCCGCATCGGAGCAACTTCAAGGATGAAGCCACTATGTTGAATGACGACAAGAACCGTCTCTCGGATGATCAGAACCTCGCTGATAACAATCACGCCGAACCATCAGATCACCCCGCGGAATCGATTGCCGTGACACTGGGCAATCCCTTGCAACCCGAATCCCGCCGCACCACAAAACCCCACAGAAATACCGGCAGCCTCGACAGTCTGGGCGGCGGCAGGCTTCCCTGAGTCTTGAAGCCAGGTCTGAATAAACCCGAGCCGGTCTCCACCTTTGGCGAGGCCGGCTCGACTGACGCCAGCCAGGGACCGACCAACGGACGGCTGAGCCCGGTCCTCCTCGATTGCCGCACCGAAGGCGAAGTAGTAACGTTGCTACACCTGTATTGCGAGAGGTCTACCATGATGGCAATCACCACCATCTCAAGCCGTGAATTCAATCAGGACACCAGCGGCGCCAAAAAGGCTGCACGTCTGGGTCCAGTGATCATCACCGACCGTGGCAAGGCCTCTCACGTACTGTTGAGCATTGAGGAATTTCAGAAACTGAGCGGTGCAAACGCCAGCATTGTCGACTTGCTGGTCATGCCGGAGGCTGCCGACATCGATTTCGAAACCGAGCGCGCAGTCATCATTCATCGTCCTGTGGATCTGTCCTGATGTATTTACTCGACACCAATGTGATTTCCGAACTTCGCAAGCCGCAAGCCGATGCCAATGTCGTCAGTTGGGCCAAAAGCGTCATCGCACCGCGCCTGTACATCTCGGCCATTACCTTGAAAGAACTGGAAACCGGGGTACTACGAATGGAACGGCGTGATCCTGCTCAAGGAAAGCTGTTGCGCAGTTGGCTGACGCGTCACGTCATGCCGGCCTTTGAAGCACGAATCCTACCGGTCGATGCTGCGGTTGCACTACGCTGCGCCAGCCTGCATGTGCCCGACCAGACCAATGAAAGCGATGCATTGATCGCCGCCACTGCCCTGGTGCACGGGCTCACGGTGGTCACTCGTAACGTCGGCGATTTCCAGTCCAGCGGTGTCGCCCTGATCAATCCATGGGAACAATGAGCGAGCGACAGCGCGAAAACTGTCCATACTCATCAAGTCAATTGATCTGCATCAGGCTTTGCTGCATTCGCTACACCAATAACGCTTTTTTCCCAACGCGACCAAAGGTCGCACCCTTGAGCCAGAGCGACAGGCGTATCATTGCGCCACTGCAACACCCCTTTCTGACCGCGGTCGGCACGTATCGACCGAGGCGTTTTTCCACTGCCGTGGGATGCAATGATGAGCAACCAGATTCCGGTACACGACGTCACACCACCGAGCAAAAACGCGAACAACAGCGTCGATCTTTACGCCTCCCGAGAAAAAATCTACACCCGTGCCTTCACCGGCCTGTTCCGCAATCTGCGGATGGTGGGCGGCGCCGCGCTGTTCCTGCTGTATTTCGGTACGGTGTGGCTGAACTGGGGCGGGCATCAGGCGGTGTGGTGGAACCTGCCGGAGCGTAAATTCTTCATCTTTGGTGCGACCTTCTGGCCGCAGGATTTCATCCTGCTGTCCGGCCTGCTGATCATCGCGGCGTTCGGCCTGTTCTTTATCACCGTCTACGCAGGCCGCGTCTGGTGCGGCTATACCTGCCCGCAAAGCGTGTGGACATGGATATTCATGTGGTGCGAGAAGGTCACCGAAGGCGACCGCAACCAGCGCATCAAGCTCGATAAAGCGCCGATGAGCGGCAACAAGTTTTTGCGCAAACTCGCCAAGCATTCGCTTTGGCTGCTGATCGGTTTCGTCACCGGCATGACCTTCGTCGGCTACTTCTCGCCGATCCGCGAACTGGTGTTCGAGTTCTTCACCGGCCAGGCCGATGGCTGGTCGTATTTCTGGGTCGGGTTCTTCACCCTCGCCACCTACGGCAATGCCGGCTGGCTGCGTGAACAGGTGTGTATCTACATGTGCCCGTACGCACGCTTCCAGAGCGTGATGTTCGACAAGGACACGCTGATCGTTTCCTACGATCCGCGTCGCGGCGAAAGCCGTGGCCCGCGCAAGAAAGGTGTCGACTACAAGGCCCTGGGGCTGGGCGATTGCATCGATTGCACCATGTGCGTTCAGGTGTGCCCGACCGGCATCGACATTCGTGACGGTCTGCAGATCGAGTGCATCGGTTGCGCCGCGTGCATCGACGCCTGCGACGCCATCATGGACAAGATGGACTACCCGCGCGGCCTCATCAGCTACACCACCGAACACAACCTCTCCGGACAGAAAACCCATAAACTGCGGCCACGCCTGATCGGCTATGCGGTAGTGCTGCTGGCGATGATCAGTCTTTTGGTCACCGCGTTCTTCATGCGCTCACTGGTCGGGTTCGACGTCAGCAAGGACCGCGTGCTGTACCGCGAAAACGCCGAAGGCCGGATCGAAAACGTCTACAGCCTGAAGATCATGAACAAGGATCAGCGCGACCACACCTACGTGCTGGAGGCCGCCGGTCTGCCGGATCTGCGCCTGCAAGGCAAACGCGAGATCAAGGTGCCGGCCGGCGAAATTTTCAGCATGCCGGTGGAGTTGTCGAGCGCACCGGAACAATTGCCGTCAAGCACCAACGAGGTGAAATTCATCCTCAAGGATGCCGACGACGACAGCGTCCACGTTGAAGCCAAGAGCCGATTCATCGGCCCACAAACCCGTTGAGAGAACTGAACATGCCCGCAGCAAACGCCGCAAGCCCTTGGTACAAGCACCTTTGGCCATGGATCATCATCGGGATCCTGACCTGTTCGGTGACCTTGACCCTGTCGATGGTGACCATTGCGGTGAACAACCCGGACAACCTGGTCAACGACAACTACTACGAGGCCGGCAAAGGCATCAATCGTTCACTGGATCGCGAACTGCTGGCGCAGGATCTGAAGATGCGCGCCAACGTCCATCTCGATGACGTCACTGGCGAAGTCGATCTGCGCCTGAGCGGTGACAGCCAGCCGAAAACCCTGGAACTGAACCTGATCTCGCCGACCCAGCCGGAGAAGGATCGCAAGATCGTCCTGACCCGCAGCGAAACCGAAACCGGCCGTTACATCGGCCAGTTGGGCGACAAGGTCGAAGGCCGACGTTTTGTCGAATTGCTGGGCACTCAGGACGACCACGTGTGGCGCATGTTCGAAGAGGAACAGGTCAGCCATGACAAGGATCTGCTGCTCGGTGACGAACCGCTGCAGGGCGCCGAAGACCTGGATAAATAAAAATCTGCACTGTGGTGAGGGAGCTTGCTCCCGCTGGGGTGCGAAGCGCCCCTATAACCAGCTTCCCGGTTCATTCAGGCAGAATGAATTGCTGCCATACGACTGCTTCGCAGCCGAGCGGGAGCAAGCGCCCTCGCCACAATAGATTTGCACGGCATCACAAATGACCACCCCACTCCCCTGCTACCACTGCGCTCTGCCCGTCCCGTCGGGCAGCCGCTTCACCGCCGTCGTGCTCGGGGAGTCCCGCGAGTTCTGCTGCCCCGGCTGTCAGGCTGTGGCCGAAGCCATCGTCGCCGGTGGTCTGGAAAGCTATTACCAGCATCGCAGCGAAGCTTCGGCCAACCCCGAAGCACTGCCGGTGCAATTGACCGATGAACTGGCGCTGTACGACCGCGCCGACGTGCAAAAACCTTTCGTCCGTCACGATGGCGAACTCGCCGAAACCACCCTGTTGATGGAAGGCATCAGTTGCGCCGCCTGCGGCTGGCTGATCGAGAAACACCTGCGCACCCTGCCGGCCGTGGCCGAGGCGCGGCTCAATCTGTCGAACCATCGCCTGCATGTGCAATGGGCGGATACGCAATTGCCACTGAGCCAGATCCTCGCCGAACTGCGCCACATCGGTTACGCCGCCCACCCGTATCAGGCCGACCGCGCCAGCGAACAACTGGCCAGCGAAAACCGTCTGGCGCTGCGCCAACTCGGCGTCGCCGGATTGCTGTGGTTCCAGGCAATGATGGCGACCATGGCGACCTGGCCGGAATTCAACATCGACCTCAGCCCCGAACTGCACACGATCCTGCGCTGGGTCGCGCTGTTCCTCACCACGCCGATCGTGTTCTACAGCTGCGCGCCGTTCTTCAAGGGCGCCATGCGCGATTTGCGCACCCGGCATCTGACCATGGACGTCTCGGTGTCGCTGGCGATCGGCAGTGCCTACATCGCCGGGATCTGGACCTCGATCACCGGGGTCGGCGAGCTGTATTTCGATGCGGTCGGGATGTTCGCGCTGTTTCTCCTTGCCGGGCGCTATCTGGAGCGTCGCGCCCGCGAACGCACCGCCGCTGCTACCGCGCAGCTTGTGAACCTGCTGCCGGCCTCGTGCCTGCGCCTCGACGCCAATGGCCAGAGCGAACGCATTCTGCTCAGCGAATTGCGCCTGGGTGACCGGGTGCTGGTGCAACCGGGTTCGATCCTGCCGGCGGACGGCAAGATCCTCGACGGCCAGTCGAGCATCGACGAATCGCTGCTGACCGGTGAATACCTGCCACAACCGCGCACCCTCGGCGATGCGGTCACCGCCGGTACGCTGAACGTCGAAGGCGCGTTGACCGTCGAGGTGCTGGCGCTGGGTCAGGACACACGCCTGTCGGCCATCGTCCGCCTGCTCGATCGCGCCCAGGCCGAGAAACCGCGACTGGCGGAAATCGCCGACCGCGCCGCGCAATGGTTCCTGCTGTTGTCGCTTGTTGCAGCGGCGGCCATCGGCCTGTTGTGGTGGCAGCTGGACTCGTCACGGGCGTTCTGGATCGTCCTGGCGATGCTGGTCGCGACCTGCCCTTGCGCGCTGTCGCTGGCGACCCCGACGGCGTTGACCGCTGCCACTGGCACCCTGCACAAACTCGGCCTGTTGCTGACGCGCGGCCACGTGCTGGAAGGCCTGAACCAGATCGACACGGTGATCTTCGACAAGACCGGCACCCTCACCGAAGGGCGGCTGGTTTTGCGTTCGATTCGCCCACTGGGCACGTTGAACAGCGACCAGTGCCTGAGCCTTGCTGCCGCTCTGGAAAACCGTTCGGAACACCCGATTGCCCGCGCCTTCGGGCGTGCGCCACTGGCCGCCGAGGAAGTGCACAGCACGCCGGGGCTTGGGCTGGAAGGATTGGTCGACGCACAGCGCTTGCGCATCGGGCAGGCCGAATTTGTCTGCGACCTCAGCGGCGCACCTGTGCCGGCGATGCCGGATGAACCGGGCCAATGGCTGCTGCTTGGAGACGATCAAGGGCCGCTGGCATGGTTCGTTCTCGACGACCGCCTGCGCGACGACGCACCCGCCCTGCTCGCCGCGTGCAAGGCCCGTGGCTGGCGCACGCTGCTGCTGTCCGGCGACAGCTCGCCGATGGTCGCCAGCGTCGCCGCCGAACTGGGCATCGACGAGGCCCGTGGCGGTCTGCGCCCGGATGACAAATTGCAGGTGCTGCAACAACTGCACGCTCAAGGTCGCAAAGTGCTGATGCTCGGCGATGGGGTGAATGACGTACCGGTGCTGGCCGCTGCCGACATCAGCGTGGCCATGGGTTCGGCCACGGATCTGGCGAAAACCAGTGCCGACGCGGTGCTGCTGTCCAACCGTCTCGACGCGCTGGTGCAAGCCTTCACGCTAGCGCGCAGAACCCGTCGGGTAATCATCGAGAACCTGCTGTGGGCGGCGCTGTACAATGGCCTCATGTTGCCGTTCGCCGCTCTCGGCTGGATCACTCCGGTATGGGCCGCTGTCGGCATGTCGATCAGTTCGTTGACCGTGGTGCTCAACGCCCTGCGCCTGACTCGCCTGCCGAGCGCGCCGGTTGCCGGCACCCGTTCAGAAACCCGCCCGTTGCCGGCCTGAGCCGCACGGCCCTGGAGTACCGATGCCAGCTCTTTACGTGATGATCCCGGCCGCCCTGCTGATCGTGGCCATCGCCGTGTACATCTTTTTCTGGGCGGTGGACAGCGGGCAGTACGACGACCTCGACGGCCCGGCCCACAGCATCCTGTTCGACGATCAGGACCCGAACCACACCGCCGCCGTGGACGAAGCCAAATCCGACAAACCGGACGACAAGGCCCCACCCCATGCTTGAGCTGGCGCCCCTGCTGGTCTCGGCGCTGATCCTCGGCCTGCTCGGTGGCGGGCATTGCCTGGGCATGTGCGGCGGCCTGATGGGCGCGCTGACCCTGGCGATTCCCAAGGAACAGCGCAGCCGACGCTTTCGTCTGCTGCTGGCGTACAACCTCGGACGGATCCTCAGTTACGCGACCGCCGGTTTGCTGATCGGCCTCGCCGGTTGGGCGGTGGCGAACAGCCCGGCGGCGATGTTCATGCGCATCCTCGCCGGGTTGCTGCTGATTGCGATGGGCCTGTATCTGGCCGGCTGGTGGAGCGGCCTGACCCGCATCGAAAGCCTGGGTCGCGGTTTGTGGCGTTACATTCAGCCGGTGGCCAATCGGCTGCTGCCGGTGTCGAGTTTGCCCCGCGCGTTGCTGCTCGGCGCGCTGTGGGGCTGGCTACCCTGCGGACTGGTTTATAGCACGCTGCTGTGGTCGGCGAGCCAGGGCAATGCGCTGGACAGTGCGCTGTTGATGCTGGCGTTCGGGCTGGGGACATGGCCAGTGCTGCTCGCCACAGGGCTGGCGGCCGAGCGGGTGACGGCGTTGCTGCGCAAACGCAGCGTGCGCATGGCCGGGGGCTTGCTGGTGATTCTGTTCGGGATCTGGACCTTGCCCGGCCCACACCAACATTGGCTGATGGGCCACTAAAACTGTTGCGAGGGAGCTTGCTCCCGCTGGGGTGCGAAGCGCCCCTCCCGATTTGACAGCAAAACCAGGAGCCTGCTGCGCAGTCCAGCGGGAGCAAGCTCCCTCGCCACAAAAGCAGTCACTACCAACCCGCCGTTGATGCAAATCAACAGCCCAGTCGCCGCACCCCGATAGACTCGCCACACTGCCAGCCTATCCGGGGGAATGCCCGCATGCTCGACGCCATTCGTTGGGACACTGATCTGATCCGCCGCTACGACCTGGCGGGGCCGCGCTACACCTCGTATCCGACGGCCGTGCAATTCAACAGCCAGGTCGGCACCTTCGACCTGTTCCATGCCCTGCGCGACAGCCGCAAGGCGCTGCGCCCGTTGTCTCTTTATGTGCACGTGCCGTTCTGCGCGAACATTTGCTACTACTGCGCCTGCAACAAAGTCATCACCAAGGATCGCGGGCGCGCACAGCCGTATCTGCAACGCCTGGAGCAGGAAATCCAGTTGATCGCCTGCCACCTGGAGCCGGCGCAGAAAGTCGAGCAACTGCACTTCGGCGGCGGCACCCCGACCTTTCTCAGCCATGACGAACTGCGTCAGCTGATGGCGCACCTGCGCAAACACTTCAATCTGCTGGATGACGATTCCGGCGATTACGGCATCGAGATCGACCCACGCGAGGCCGACTGGTCGACCATGGGCCTGCTGCGTGAACTCGGCTTCAACCGGGTCAGCATCGGCCTGCAAGACCTCGATCCGGCGGTGCAACGCGCGGTCAATCGTCTGCAAAGCCTTGAGGAGACCCGCGCAGTCATCGACGCGGCGCGCACCCTGCAATTTCGCTCGATCAACATCGACCTGATCTATGGCCTGCCCAAGCAGACCCCGGAAAACTTCGCGCGCACCGTCGAGGAAGTCATCAGCCTGCAACCGGACCGGCTCTCGGTGTTCAACTACGCGCACTTGCCGGAGCGCTTCATGCCGCAGCGGCGGATTAACAGCCACGAACTGCCAAGCCCTGCGCAAAAACTGGAAATGCTCCAGCGCACCATCGAACAACTGACCGCCGCCGGCTACCGCTACATCGGCATGGATCACTTCGCCCTGCCCGACGATGAGCTGGCAATCGCTCAGGAAGAACAGACTCTGCAGCGCAACTTCCAGGGCTACACCACCCACGGCCATTGCGATCTGATTGGTCTGGGGGTGTCGGCGATCAGCCAGATCGGCGATCTCTACTGCCAGAACAATAGCGATCTTAATCAGTACCAGAACACCCTTGCCGCCGCGCAACTGGCGACCAGCCGGGGCCTGGTGTGCAATGCCGACGATCGCCTGCGCCGCGCGGTGATCCAGCATCTGATCTGCAATTTCAGCCTGGAGTTCGCCGAGATCGAGCAGGCGTTCAACATCGATTTTCAGGGTTACTTCGGCGCGCTGTGGCCGCAACTGCAAGGCATGGCCAACGATGGGCTGATCAATCTGGAACGCGAGCGGATCGAAGTGCTGCCGGCCGGACGCCTGCTGGTGCGCTCGGTGTGCATGGTATTCGACGCGTATCTGGAACAGCAGAACCGGCAGCGCTTTTCGCGGGTGATCTAGTTTTTCGTCAGCAGTGAGCCGAGCGTGAGGTTCTGCTCGGAGGTGAGGCCGGACTGGTCCATGACTTTGGACAGGGCCAGATTGGCGCTGATCAGCCCGGTATTCAGCGCGGCGATGGCGCCACGCAGTGCGGCGAGCATGTTGACCTTGGCTTCGTTGGTCAGCCTCTTGTCAGCCATGACCGCCGCCATCCGGGCTTTCTTCTCGGCGATTTCCTTTTGCAATTTGCGGATCATCTTCAGCAATTGCTGGACGTTTTCCGGCAGGCCACTGTCTTCGATGTCGCTGTTCTCGCCACCGGCGCTGAAGGCTTTTTCGATCGAGGCATGGGACAGCGACACTTTGACACCCTCGACCAAGGTCGGGGTTGCCAGCGACGCCGAGACGGCATCCTGCTCGTCGCCGGACACCGTCCTGGCGGTGCTCGGTACAGACGCAACGCCGCTGTTATCGGGTTTCAGCGTGTCAATGGCAGCCATCGAAGCGATTCCTTGCATGCGTGGTGATACCCCTTTATCGGCCACTTGCCCTGCGGCTTTACGCCCGTGGGACAAACTCGCCGCAGACTGGCCTGAATGTCCTCCCGTGGGTTACCCTTACGGCTTATGTGTGTTTTCCCACAAGGATTTAAGAAATGTCCGAGCCAGTTAAACTGCGCGCTCACAACCAGGCCCATTGCAAGGATTGCAGCCTGGCTCCTCTCTGCCTGCCACTTTCTCTGAATCTGGAAGACATGGATGCGCTGGACGAAATCGTTAAACGTGGCCGCCCGCTGAAAAAGGGCGAGTTCCTGTTCCGCCAGGGCGACACTTTCGATTCCGTTTATGCAGTACGCTCCGGCGCCCTGAAGACCTTCAGCCTGAGCGACAGCGGCGAAGAACAGCTCACCGGTTTCCACCTGCCGAGCGAACTGGTCGGCCTGTCCGGCATGGACACCGAAAAGCACCCGGTGTCGGCCCAGGCCCTGGAAACCACCTCGGTCTGTGAAATTCCCTTCGAACGCCTCGACGAACTGGCCCTGCAACTGCCACAGCTGCGCCGTCAGTTGATGCGGGTGATGAGCCGCGAGATCCGCGACGACCAGCAAATGATGCTGCTGCTGTCGAAGAAAACCGCCGACGAGCGCATCGCCACGTTCCTGGTCAACCTGTCGGCACGCTTCCGCGCTCGCGGGTTCTCGGCCAACCAGTTCCGCCTGAGCATGTCGCGCAACGAAATCGGCAACTATCTGGGCCTCGCGGTGGAAACCGTGTCGCGGGTGTTTACCCGGTTCCAGCAGAACGAACTGATCGCCGCCGAGGGCAAAGAGATCCACATCCTCGACCCGATCCAGCTCTGCGCCCTGGCCGGCGGCTCGCTCGAAGGCTGATCTCGATCCGCGGTTGAGCGAAGCGTTTCAGCCGCGGGTATACTGCGCCGTTTGCAGCCCTGCCAGGACACCTCGACGATGGTCTTCGACTCCTTCGACATCAAATCCCTGATCCGCCCCGTGATCGACTTCCCGAAACCGGGCGTGATCTTTCGCGACATCACCCCGCTGTTCCAGTCGCCCAAGGCCCTGCGCCTGGTGATGGACAGCTTCGCCCACCGTTATGTGGAAGCCGACTTCACCCACATCGGCGCGATGGATGCGCGCGGTTTCCTGATCGGTTCGGTGCTGGCCTACCAGCTGAACAAGCCGCTGGTGCTGTTCCGCAAGCAGGGCAAACTGCCGGCGGACGTATTGGCCGAGGGTTATGCGACCGAATACGGCGAAGCGTTCCTCGAAGTGCACGCCGACAGCCTGTGCGAAGGCGATTCGGTGGTGATGTTCGATGACCTGATTGCCACCGGTGGCACGCTGATCGCAGCCGCCAACCTGATCCGCCGCATGGGCGCGCGGGTGCATGAAGCGGCGGCGATCATTGATCTGCCGGAGCTGGGTGGGTCGCAGCGTCTGGAAGACATGGGGATTCCGACGTTCTGTCTGACGCAGTTTGCGTTGACCGATAAATAAGTAGCGCCCTTCAGGCCGCCTTCGCGAGCAAGCTCGCTCCCACAGTTGAATGCATTCTCCTGTGGGAGCGGGCTTGCTCGCGAAGGGGCCGGCAGCCTCACCGCAAAACCTAAAGCCCCATCTGCTTGCTGATGATCTCGTTCATCACCTCCCGCGTCCCGCCGCCGATCGACAGAATGCGGTTATCCCGATACAGCCGCTCCACCAGACTTTCGCGCATGTAACCCAGACCACCAAGAATCTGCACCGCTTCGCTGGTGATCCGGTCGGAGGTGTCCGTGGCAACGTTCTTGGCCATGGAAATCTCCTTGATCACGCTCTGCCCCGCCGCCATTTTCGCCGCCTGGCGGTAGGTGAACTCGCGCGATACTTCCAGTGCCGTGGCCATTTCGGCCAGCCGATGCTTGATCACCTGGAACTTGCCGATCGGTTTGCCGAACGCCTCACGCTCGCGCGCCCACTTCAGCGCCTGTTCCAATGCCAGCTGCGAAGTCATGTTGGCCATCAGCGCCAGCGCCAACCGTTCGCTCTGGAAATTGCCCATGATGCAGGCAAACCCCATGTTCTCCACGCCGATCAGATTGCCCACAGGCACCCTGCAATCGTCGAAGAACAGTTCAGCGGTGTCCGAGGCCCACCAGCCCATTTTCTTCAGCTGGCGGCCTACGCTGAAGCCAGGGGTGCCCTTCTCGATCAACAGCAGGCTGATGCCGCCGAAACCCGGCGCTCCGGTGCGCACTGCGACGGTGTAGAAATCGGCGCGCACGCCACTGGTGATGAAGGTCTTGCTGCCACTCACCCGGTAGACGTCGCCGTCACGCACGGCGCGGGTTTGCAGGTTGGCGACGTCGGAACCGCCGCCGGGTTCGGTAATCGCCAGTGCGCTGATTTTCTCGCCGCTGAGCACTGACGGCACGACACGGTCGCGCACCTCGGGCCGGGCCCATTTGACGATCGGTGGCAGGCCGATATCCAGCGAACCGAGGCCGGCGACCAAACCACCGGAGCCGCAGCGCATCAGCTCTTCGCTGGCGGCAACCTTGGCGAATACATCACCTTCGTGGCTGCCACCCAGCGCTTCGGGATAACCGATGCCGAGAATCCCCGCCGCCCCGGCCTTCAGGTACAGCTCACGGGGAAAGCTTTCGGCTTCTTCCCACGCATCGATGTCCGGCAGGATCTCGCGCTCGACGAAACGTCTGACGCTGTCGCGGACCATTTGGTGGCCGGGGTCGAAGTATTCCTGGAAGGCAGGCATCGGCGAACTCCACTGAAGGGTTGGCCGACGTTAACCGAGCGCTTGCTTGGTTTTCAATAAGTTTGTGTGAATCAGTCAGACCGAGGTGCGCCATTCGCGAGCAAGCCCGCTCCCACAGGAGGATGCATTCCATTGTGGGAGCGGGCTTGCTCGCGAAGGCGTCTGTTCAGACACCCTATGACTCAGAGGGAAATCGGCTTACGCCCGGCAAACGAATGCGCCAGCGTCCCGCCATCCACCAACTCCAGCTCCCCGCCCAGTGGTACGCCGTGGGCAATCCGCGAGGCGATCAGGCCTTTGTTGCTGAGCAGTTGGGCGATGTAATGCGCGGTCGCCTCACCTTCCACCGTCGGGTTGGTGGCGAGGATGACCTCGGTAAACGTGCCAGCCTCTTCAATACGCGCCATCAACTGCGGAATACCGATGGCTTCCGGGCCTAGACCATCGAGCGGCGACAGGTGGCCCTTGAGCACGAAGTAGCGACCACGGAAACCGGTCTGCTCCACTGCATACACGTCCATCGGTCCTTCCACCACGCACAACAGCGTATCGTCGCGGCGTGTGTCGGCGCATTGCGGGCACAGATCGTCTTCGGTCAGCGTGCGGCACTGACGGCAGTGACCCACCCCTTCCATAGCCTGGCTCAGGGCCTGGGCCAGGCGCGTGCCGCCGCTGCGATCACGTTCGAGCAACTGCAACGCCATGCGCTGGGCGGTTTTCTGACCCACGCCCGGCAAAGTGCGCAGGGCGTCGATCAGTTGGCGAATCAAAGGGCTGAAGCTCATGGGTAAAAAGTCCGACAAAACAACGAGACGCGGTTTATACCCGCGCCTCCGGCCAGCGTCAAATGCTCAGTCTTGGGCAACCTTCACCACCAGTTTGCCGAAGTTGCGCCCTTCCAGCAGACCGATAAACGCCTCGGGCGCCTGCTCCAGGCCCTCGACCACGTCTTCGCGGAATTTGACCTTGCCGTCGCGCACCCACGGCACCATGTGGCTGATGAATTCCGGCTGACGATCGCCGTAGTCATCAAAGACGATGAAGCCCTGAATTCGCACACGCTTGGTCAGCAGCGTGCGTTGCAGCATCGGCAGACGATCCGGGCCTTTCGGCGCTTCGGAAGCGTTGTAACCGGCGATCAGCCCGCACAGCGGGATCCGCGCCTTGGGGTTGAGCAGCGGCACCACGGCATCGAACACATGCCCGCCGACGTTCTCGTAATAGATGTCGATGCCTTTCGGGCAAGCCTTGGCCAGTTGTTCGGCAAAGTCCGGTGCCTTGTGATCGATGCAGGCATCAAAACCCAACTCCTCGACCACGTATTTGCATTTGTCGGCGCCACCGGCCACGCCGACCGCGCGCAGGCCCTTGATCTTCGCGACCTGACCGACCACCGAACCGACGGCACCGGACGCGGCAGCCACCACCAGGGTTTCGCCTTCTTTCGGCTGACCGATGTCGATCAGCCCCATGTACGCGGTCATCCCCGGCATGCCCAGCACACCGAGGGCCATCGACGGGCTCGGCAGACCGGACGGAATCGGCATGATGTTGCGCCCGTCACTGATGCTGTGGCTCTGCCAGCCGGTCAGGCCGACCACCAGATCGCCTTGGTGGAATTTTGGATGACGCGAATCCTCGACACGGCTGACAGCGCCACCGGTCATCACTTCGCCGATTTGTACCGGCGCGGCGTAGGACGGCGCGTCGCTCATGCGTCCGCGCATGTACGGGTCCAGCGACAGGTACAGGGTCTTGAGCAGCACCTGCCCGTCTTCGAGGTCCGGCAACGCTTCGCGCTCCAGACGGAAGTTTTCCGGAGTCGGCGCGCCAACCGGGCGCGAGGCGAGGACGAAGCGTTGATTGAGGGTCAGAGGGTCGGACATGTCAGCGTCTCCTGTGATTGGGAATTCGGGGGTATAGGGAGCAGACCTTTGGCGGCGGTGGTGGGTTCGATGTTTCTTCAGTTGGTCCGAGTCGACGCCTTCGCGAGCAAGCCCGCTCCCACATGTTGAAATGCATTCCCCTGTGGGAGCGGGCTTGCTCGCGAAGGCGTCAGCCCTGCCAGCACATGACAATCAGGCAGAAACAAAAATGCCAGGCGCAATGCCTGGCATTTTGTGTAGCTCATCCAACCCGCGAAGGCGAATCAGAATGGCAGTTTCATACCCGCTGGCAGGTTCATGCCGGCGGTCATGCTGCCCATTTTTTCCTGGCTGTTGGCTTCGATCTTGCGCACGGCGTCGTTGACGGCGGCAGCAACCACGGCTTCCAGCATTTCCTTGTCGTCTTCGCTCAGGCCTTCAACCAGGCTTGGGTCGATGCTGACGCTTTTCACGTCGTGACGACCGGTCATCACCACGGTGACCATATCGCCACCGGCCTTGCCGGTGACTTCGGCGTTGGCCAGTTCTTCCTGCATCTTGGCCATTTTTTCCTGCATCTGCTGTGCCTGCTTCATCAGGCCGGCCATGCCACCTTTCATCATGGGAATCACCTCAAAAGTACTTGGATCAAAACAGCGCCCGGCGCTTAACGCCGAACGCCCTCAGTTATTAACCTTGGGCGACCAAGGCATCGACAGGTTCAATAGTATCGTGTCGCACGACCGCACCGAACTGCTGGACCATCTGCTGGATGAACGGATCACCGTGGATCGATTCCTCCGCCTCGCGCTGACGGTTGGCCCGGCGACGGGACGCGGCCTGCGCCGGGGTTTCCTGCTCGGGCTTGATCAGCTCGATGGTCAGGGTCAACGTGCGACCGTTGAACTGGTTCAATGCTTCGTTCAGGCGCCGCTGTTGCGTGGCGTTGAACAGCGCGCTGTGCGCCGGGTCCAGGTGCATCAGCCAATGGTCGCCATCGACCGCGATCAGCGTGCAGTTGGCGGCGATGCTGCCGGTCATGCCGGAAATCGGCAGTTGCGGGAACAGCTCCAGCCATTGCAACGCCAGACCGGTGGCCGGCGCGGCGGCAGGCTCCGGCTCGGGCTCCGGGGCCGGCTCGGCGGTGTGTTCGCTGGCCAGGTCGTCGAGGTAGCTGTAGGCCGAATCCATGTCCGGCTCGATGTAGTCTTCGTCCAGCGGTGGCTCGTCGTCGAGGTCCATGCCCGGCGTGGCGGCATCGACGTCGGCGACCGACGGCTCGGGAATCGGCGCCGCGGCCCACTCGGGTGCATCCGGCACCACGCTGTCCGGGGTCGGCAGCGGCATCGGCGGCAACTCGGGCTGCTCGGCGGCGGTTTCCAGCACCGGTTCGACGGCTGGTTGTTGCACCGGCTCGGGCTGTGGCTCGGGTTCGACCGGATCGTTCCACGGCAGGTCGACTACCGCTTCGGCGACGACTGGCTCAGGTTCTGGGTCTGGTACCGGCGCAGCGGACACCACAGGCGCTGGCTCAGAAGCCGGGGCTGGCGCTGGCGCAACAACCGGTGCAGGCGCAACAGCCGCAGCGACTACCGGCGCAGGTTCAGGCGCGGCAGCCACTGAGTTTGCGGAATCAACTGTGGCCTGGCTGATCCCCACTGGCTTTAGCGGCTGCCTCGGGGCGTCCGCCGTGTCCGCGGGCCGGAAGGCCAGCATCCGCAGCAAGACCATCTCGAACCCACCACGCGGGTCCGGCGCCAGCGGCAAGTCGCGGCGACCGATCAGGCCCATCTGGTAATAGAACTGCACATCTTCGGCCGGTAGCGCCTGCGCCAGCGCCAACACGCGGTCACGGTCGCCATGGCCGTTGTCGACACCTTCAGGCAATGCCTGGGCGATGGCGACACGGTGCAGCACATTGAGAATTTCCGAGAGCACGCCGTTCCAGTCCGGCCCCTGTTCGGCCAAGTGACGCACGGCTTCGAGCAACGCCTTGGCATCGCCCTCGATCAGCGCGTGCAGCACGTCGAAGACCTGGCCGTGATCCAGGGTGCCGAGCATCGCCCGCACGTCGGCGGCCAGCACCTTGCCTTCACCGAAGGCGATGGCCTGGTCGGTCAGGCTCATGGCGTCACGCATCGAGCCGTCGGCGGCGCGGCCCAGCAACCACAGCGCGTCGTCTTCGAACGGCACGTTTTCGGCGCCGAGGACGTGGGTCAAATGCTCGACCACGCGCTCAGGCGTCATGTTCTTCAGGGAGAACTGCAGGCAGCGCGACAAAATCGTTGCCGGAAGTTTCTGCGGATCAGTGGTCGCCAGGATGAACTTGACGTACGGCGGCGGCTCTTCAAGGGTTTTCAACAGCGCATTGAAGGAATGGCTGGAAAGCATGTGCACTTCGTCGATCAGGTAGACCTTGAAGCGCCCGCGGCTCGGCGCGTACTGCACGTTGTCGAGCAGCTCGCGGGTGTCCTCGACCTTGGTCCGGCTCGCGGCGTCGATCTCGATCAGGTCGACGAAACGCCCTTCATCGATCTCGCGGCACACCGAACACTCGCCGCAGGGGCTGGAGGTGATACCTGTTTCACAGTTCAGGCATTTGGCAATGATCCGCGCAATGGTGGTCTTACCGACCCCGCGGGTACCGGTGAACAGGTACGCGTGGTGCAGCCGCTGGCTGTCCAAGGCATTGATCAGAGCCTTGAGCACATGGGTCTGGCCGACCATTTCGCGGAACGAGCGCGGACGCCATTTACGTGCAAGAACCTGATAACTCATCGAAAACCGTCGCAACGAAGGAAGCTGAAGCGGCTAATGCTAGCGGAGCAAGGGCAAAATTGCATCCGGTGTGCTCGTCTAATCTGGCTAAGCTGCTGTTGGCGGGGAAATATCGGCTCGGGATCGGGACTCATCGGAGCATTTATGCGTTGGGCCTTGGGAGCGTTATTGGGGATCAGTCTGAGCGTGAGCGCGTCCGAACCGCCGCTGCGCTTTGTCGTGGCCGACAGCTGGGCGATGCCGATGGTGCAGATCGATCACGGCCGCCCGACCCAGGGCATCCTCCACGACATCATGCTCAGTCTCGCGACGCAGGTCGGCGTGCCCGCCGAATTCCACGTCCTGCCGCGCACCCGAGTACAAAGTGCCATGGAGCGCGGTGAAGTCGATGTGCGCTGCTATGCCGCACAATCGTGGCTGCCGAATCAGTCCGGCGATTACATCTGGAGCATTCCGCTGCTGTTCCAGCGCGATTTGCTGATCGGCCGCCAGGATCAACCACCACGCGTCGATCCGGCGAACCTTGCACGCCAATCGATCGGCACCGTGCTCGGCTACACCTACCCGACCCTGCAACCGCTGTTCGACGCCGATCGCCTGCAACGCGACGACGCGCGCAATCAGGAACAAGTGCTGGAAAAACTCCTGGCCGGGCGCTACCGCTATGCGGTGAGCAATCAATGGACGCTGGACTGGTTCAACCAGCGCCTGCTGCCCGCGCAGCAACTGCACGGGGTGGCGGTGCTGCAGGAGCAGCAGGTCGGCTGCTATGTGAGGAATGACCCGCAGGTGCCGGTGCAGCGGATCTTGCGCACGTTGTTGCGGATGAAAATGTCGGGGGAGATTGATGACATTATCCGGTTGTATACCGGGTCCGCTGAAGCCATCCCATAACCCATTGTGGGAGCGGGCTTGCTCGCGAAGGCGTTGTGTCAGTCACCTGATTCGTTAACTGACACACCGCCTTCGCGAGCAAGCCCGCTCCCACAGGAGGACATTTCCGACGGAGAATTATTCAGTAACCGTGCGACTCGCGGAATTTCTGGTAGTCGTGAAACTCGATCCACTCGACCACATCGTACGGCAGGTAAAGCTGCTGCCGGGCGCGGGAGATGGCGATGTACACGGCGCAGATCCGCTGGTCGAACGCGTAGGCGTCCTTGAACTGCACATTGGTCAGCAGCTCAGGCGTCAGCAGCACGCGGTCGAACTCCATGCCGCCCGCCTCCTGCGCCTGCATCAGCAGACAGCTCTTGCCGCGGCCGCCGATCATCCGGTTGAGCCGGGTCAGGTCAGCGACCTTGAAGCCTTTCTCCAGCTCGGCCTCGACCCACAGAAACGCCTCGTCGAACTGATTGGCATCGCGTACCTGTTGCCACTTCGGCAAGTCGCTGAAATAGCGATGCGGGCCCTTCTCGCTGTGCGTGGAACTGTAGTAATCCACCTTGAACAACTCGATGGCGCTGGTCATGAAGTGCTCAAGGTCGCGCTGCGCCTGCATGTCGGCGAAGCAGAACAGGCAATTGGCATCGTGCAGTTGCATGGCCCACTTCATGGTGTCCCAAGGGGATGCCGTCAGCACCACACAACCTTCCGGCGGGACAAAGCCCTGGGGATAAAACTCGATGCCGACGTCCGCCTCACGTGCGCCCTCGAAAGGCACCTTGCTCTTTTCCGAGTGCCGGGAAATCAGCGGATTGACCAGACGCTCGACATTGCGCCCCGAGCGCACCGAATAGGTGATATCGCTCTGGCGCACTTCACGCTTTCTTTTCACCAGATCGCGCTCGGCATGCTGATACTCATCGCCCAGCGTGATCAGCACCTGCCGGCCGCGCTCGATAATCTGCAGCAGCGAAGCGGGAATGTCCTGGCTCTCGTCGATCAGCACGTGGGTATAGCGCGGCGGCACCACGCAGCCGGCAAGGCTTGCCCGCTTGATTAGCAACAAGGCTTCAAAGCCGCTCTGCCGGCCCCACGCCGGGTTGGCCTCGAGGTAAGTCCACACGCGGCTTGAATATTCCAGCAGCACCTTGGACTCAAGGCTGGACAAGGACAGTTTGAAATACGGCAGATGATGCGCCGACAGGCTGTAATCCCGGGAGTGGCAATAGCGCTCAAGGGTTTCCAGGCAGACGTTGAGGGTTCTTTGCGCGTCATGCTCGCGAAAGCCGAGGATGTTCAGCTCCTGCGCCAGGCTCTGCTTGCTCGCGACTCGGCCGGCGCCCCCTGCCGGCTGCGGCTTGCGCCCGTAAATCAGCCCGCGCGCGAACGCCTCAAAGGTGATGCCGGGCTTGCGCTCACTGCCTACGCCCATGCGCTGGCACAGGGTCGCGAGTTTTTCCGGGGTGCGTGCCAGCAGCAGGGTTTTCTCTGGGCGCAGGCACTCGGTCAACGCGCCGACCAGATGGCTCTTGCCGATCCCGGCGTAGCCTTGAACGTGCAGGTCTTCATCGAGGTTGGCGCGGAAGGTTCTGACCAGTTTGTCTTGCGCAGCGCTGAGCCAGCGCTCGCGGTGCGCCGGGCTGATCATCTGCTGGCTGAACGGATTGTTGACCGCGTGGTGGCGCGTCTTGAACTCGTCATCCCACTTGCCATCGGGCAGCAGGTAATCCTGCGCCGACACCTCTTCGGCCAACAACAGACGCAGGTTCAATCCCCTGATGGCGTTCAGGCCGAAGTACAACTGGCGCGGATCGAACAGCCGCTGCGCCTCGGACAGCAGCCCTGCCCCGCCATCGACCGCCCAGGCGATCAGCCGCGCCAGCACCTTCTCCGCCGCCGTGGCGGTGAGATCCTTTTCGGCGGCCTGGGCCAGATTCTGGATGACCAGCACGGCGGCCAATTGCGCATCCGTCAGCTCACCGAGGATTTTCGCGCCCTCGGGCTGCAACAGGCTCGCGCAGGTCTCGTCCGTCACAGGCAAGTACACGGCGGTGGATAAATCGTGATGTTCCGGGTGCATACAACCTCGTAGCCAGGGCGCGAACTTGTCAACGACGCGCGCAGCAAGACGGTGGAGTATGCCACTGTTCAGCCTTGGTGACTGAACAGGCATCGGGGGGCAGCCTTCGCGAGCAGGATCGCTCCCACAGGGGCTGGCGTGACAGCTCGAATCGCAGGCATAAAAAAACCGCAGTGGGCGAAACCCATGCAGTTCTGTTGAAGCGTTGGATGTTCGTTAAGGTGGTAACCCCACCAGCCACACCCCGGCACACAATGTTCCCGCTGTGGCTGCTGCCTTCCGGCTCTGACCAGGTTCACGGGTAATCGTTGCGGGGGGACCGATGGGGTCACCATAACGACACTCACCTGTCGGCGAGCCGCGCCATTGTACCTATCTGAAGCGAAGTTACAACCGTTGGTTTCAGATAAAAAATATGAAGGGCTTCAAGCACTTGCTATTGCGCCTGCAACACCTCGTCCGCCTTGCCGCCCGCCTGCTGGATCACCAGATGGATGAAGTGCAGCTTGGCAATCGCCGCCGCCGGCAGCACGAACGGGTAGAAATCCGGCTGCCCCATGCTGCGTGACAGCTCGTTGAGCATGCCCGCCAGTTCGATCCAGGCGTTGACGAACGACAGGAACGCCGCGCCGCCGGGGTGCTCCGGGTCGTACAGCGTGCTGGACGGGAACGGCTGGTAGTCGAAATCCATTTCCCGCGCGCTCATGCCGAAGCCCAGCGCGGTGTCCACCGCGTCCATCATGTGCAGGTAATGCGCCCAGGTTTCGGCCCAGTCTTCCCACGGGTGCATGGTCGCGTAGGCGCTGACGTAGTGTTGCGGCCAGTCCAGCGGAGCACCTTGCTGATAATGACGGTCGAGCGCTTCGGCATAACTGGCGCGTTCGTCGCCGAACAGCTGGCGGAACGACTCGAGCCACGGGCCGTTGGCGATCAGACGGTCCCAGTAGTAATGCCCGACCTCATGCCGAAAATGCCCGAGCAGCGTGCGATAGGGTTCATGCATCGCCGCCCGCACCTGCTCACGATGAACGTCGTCGGCTTCTTTGATGTCGAGGGTGATCAGGCCGTTGGCGTGGCCGGTCATCGGCGCGTTGCCTTCGAGGTCGACGCCGATGAAGTCGAAGGCCAGACCGGTCGCTTCGTCCACGGTTTTCGGGATGACCGGCAGGCCGAGGGTGATCAGTTGCACCACCAGTCGGCGCTTGGCGATTTCGACCTTGCGCCAGCGTTCGGGGTTTTCCGGCACCGAGAGATCGGGGATGGTGCGATTGAGGCTGCAGGCGATGCACAGGCTGTCGTGACCGTTATCCGGCAGCAGCCAGTTGCACGCGGCGGGCGTGTCGAGGTTGGCGCAGCGGCGAAACAGTCCGGCGCCGGGATCGGCATCGAGCGTCCAGCGACCGTCCTGTGGCCCCGGTTGCAGCGAGGTCAGGCGACTTTCTTCAGGCTGATAGCCCAGCATGGCGCTGCACGCCAGGCACTGACTGTTGCGAAAGAACAGCGACTGGCCGCAGCGGCACGGCCAGATTTTGCTGTTGCGTGAAGACTCGCCCATGAACGGCGCGACGATGCGAGAACTGAGCTGCTCGAAAAAGCGGTACATGGCGATCTCTCCCTGGGGCTTGCCAAGACTAGATCATCCTGAAGACAACAATGTTCCCGAATACAGCGCAGCTACTGAGTGACACTGCCGATGTGGCGAGGGAGCTTGCTCCCGCCGGGGTTGCGAAGCAGCCCCGAAACCATGCGACCTCATTTATCCTGAAACACCGAGGATGGTGGTTTTGCGACGACTTCGTCGCCGAGCGGGAGCAAGCTCCCTCGCCACAAAAACAGACTGCCGACCGAAAAGGTATCAGGCAGAAATACCGTGAGTTTTGAGGAACGCGATAAACGCCTCTTCATCCATCACCTTCACGCCCAGCTCATTGGCCTTGGTCAGCTTCGAGCCAGCCCCCGGCCCCGCCACCACGCAGTGGGTCTTGGCCGATACCGAGCCGGCAACTTTGGCGCCGAGACTCTCCAGGTGTTCTTTGGCCACATCACGGCTCATCAGTTCGACCTTGCCAGTCAGCACCCAGGTCTCGCCGGACAGCGGCAGGCCTTCGACGACTTTCTTCTCGCTCAGCCAGTGCATGCCGAAATCCCGCAACTGCTTCTCGGCAGACTCGGCGATTTGCCGGTGCTCAGGCACAGCAAAAAACTCGCGAACAGAATTGGCCTGCTTCTCCGGCAACGCCTGGCGCATGTCCAGCCAATCAGCATTCATTACCGCGTCCAGCGAGCCGAATTTGTCCGCCAGTTTCTGCGCACCGCCCGGGCCAACCGAAGGGATGTGCAGCTTGTCGAGCAGACCGCCGAGCGTGGTGCTGGCGGCAAATTCGGCGCCGAGTTCACCCTGATCCTGAATCTGCAGGCCATGCCCCAACAACTCGGTGATCACCTGCTGGTTGTGCTCATCCTCAAAGAAGCTGTGAATCTCGTGCGCCACTTCCAGGCCGATGTCCGGCAGGTAGGTCAACACTTGCGGCAACGCCTGCTGCACGCGCTCCAGCGACCCCAGCGAGCGCGCCAGAACCTTGGCCGTCTCCTCGCCGACATCGGGAATGCCGAGGGCGTAAATGAACCGCGCCAGACCCGGTTGCTTGCTGTCTTCGATGGCTGCCAGCAGCTTGTTGCTGGAGACCTCGGCAAAGCCTTCCAGATCGACAATGTCGTCGAACTTCAACGCATACAGATCGGCCGGCGAACTGACCAGACCTTCGTCGACCAGTTGCTCGACGCTCTTGTCGCCGAGGCCTTCGATGTCCATCGCCCGGCGCGAGACGAAGTGAATGATCGCCTGCTTCAGTTGCGCACCACAGGCCAGACGGCCGACGCAGCGGTACACCGCACCTTCGCTGATGGTTTCCTTGCCTTTGCTGCGTTTGACCAGTTGCGTGCGCTCGACATGGGAGCCGCAGACCGGGCAGTTCTCCGGAATCGCTACAGGACGTGCATTCTCGGGACGGCGTTCGGTGACCACTTGCACCACCTGCGGGATCACGTCACCGGCGCGGCGGATGATCACCGTGTCGCCGATCATCAGGCCCAGGCGCGCCACTTCGTCCATGTTGTGCAGGGTGGCGTTGGCCACGGTGACACCTGCGACCTTAACCGGTTTCAGCCGTGCCACCGGAGTGACGGCGCCGGTACGGCCGACCTGGAATTCCACGTCGAGCAGTTCGGTGAGTTCTTCCATGGCCGGGAATTTGTGCGCGATCGCCCAACGCGGTTCGCGGGCACGGAAGCCCAGCTCACGCTGATCGGCGATGCTGTTGACCTTGAACACCACACCGTCGATTTCGTAGGCCAGCGCGTTACGCCGTTCGCCGATGTCACGGTAGTAATCCAGGCACTCGTCGATGCCTTTGGCCAGTTTCAGCTCGTGGCTGATCGGCATGCCCCACTTCTGCAATTGCTTGAGGTTGCCAATGTGGGTGTCGGAAATATCGTGGGAAACCTGACCGATGCCGTAGCAGCAGAACTCCAGCGGGCGGTTGGCGGTGATCTTCGAATCCAGCTGACGCAGGCTGCCGGCAGCGGCGTTGCGCGGGTTGGCGAAGGTCTTGCCGCCGACTTCCAGTTGCGAGGCGTTGAGGCGCTCGAAACCGGCCTTGGACATGAACACTTCACCGCGCACTTCCAGGGTCGCCGGCCAGCCCTCGCCATGCAGCTTCAACGGGATGTTGCGCACGGTGCGCACGTTGACGCTGATGTCTTCACCGGTGGTGCCATCGCCGCGGGTGGCGCCACGCACCAGCACGCCGTCCTGATACAGCAGGCTGACCGCCAGGCCATCGAGTTTCGGCTCGCAACTGTATTCCACCGCGGCGCCGCCACCGAACAGATCACCGGCCGGCAGATCCAGACCTTCGGTCACCCGGCGGTCGAACTCGCGCATGTCGGTTTCTTCGAAGGCGTTGCCGAGGCTGAGCATCGGCACTTCGTGACGCACCTGGGTGAACGCGGTCAGTGCCACGCTGCCGACCCGTTGGGTTGGCGAGTCGCTGGTGATCAATTCCGGATTGGCCGCTTCCAGTGCCTTGAGCTCGTGGAACAACCGATCGTACTCGGCGTCCGGAATGCTCGGCTCGTCGAGGACGTGGTACCGGTAGTTGTGCTGATCAAGTTCAGCGCGCAGCTCTAGGATGCGGTTTTTGGCGGCGGTCATGGGTGTTCTCTCATAAAGCAAAAGAGCAGCCGAGGCTGCTCAATCTTCTAAATCACAATAGCTCAAGGCTATGGACATTGTGGCGAGGGAGCTTGCTCCCGCTGGGCTGCGAAGCAGCCCCAATACCATCCACCGTGTTGCATCAGGCACAACCAGGTTGCAGGATTTACGGCGGCTTCGCCACCGAGCGGGAGCAAGCTCCCTCGCCACAACTGCGCTCTGGCCTTAGCGCTTCTGGGTCAGGGCGCGGCGTTCGAATTCGACGATGCGCTGACGGTAGTGCTCGATGGTCTGCGCGGTCAGTACGCTGCGCTGGTCATCTTTCAGCTCGCCGTTCAGTTCCTGCGACAGCTTGCGCGCTGCCGCGACCATCACGTCGAAAGCCTGCTTCGGATGACGCGGGCCTGGCAGGCCGAGGAAGAAGCTTACCGCCGGGGTGCTGAAATGGTCGATGTCGTCCAGATCGAAGATGCCCGGCTTGACCGCATTGGCCATGGAGAACAGCACTTCACCGTTGCCGGCCATGCTTTCGTGGCGGTGGAAAATATCCATCTCGCCAAAACGCAGACCGCTTTCGAGAATGTTCTGCAGCAGGGCCGGGCCTTTGAAGCCGGCGGCGTCGCGGCAGATCACGCTGATCACCAGCACTTCTTCGGCTTGCGGCTGATCCTTGTCGACCACCGCTGGCGACGGCTTGATGTCTTCGACGAAGTCATCATCACGACTGCTGAAGCTCGGGCCGCCGTCCAGGTCCAGGTCGAGGTTCAGGTCGCCCTGGGCCGGACCGTTGCTGCCGCGCTTGCCACGTTTCGAACCGGATTCGCGAGGCTCGCGAGCTTCGCGGGCCGGCATGCTCACCGACGGCAGATCGTGTTCGTCCAGTTGCGGTTCTTTATGCGTATCCAGCACGCGGGCCGGGCCCAACAGCTCAGCGCTGGTGTCCTCGTCCGGCAGGTTGGACAGACTTCGGTCAAGACGGAATTTCAGTTTTCCCTTGCCGCCGCGCATACGGCGCCAGCCATCGAAAAGAATACCGGCTATCACAATGATGCCGATGACGATCAGCCACTCGCGCAGACCGATTTCCATGTAATCCCGTGCCTCTATAAAAAATGCTGAAAAATAAGGGGTTTACATTTTGCAAACCGCTTTAAAACGTGGCGCCAACTCTATGTTCTGACAGGCGTTTTGCCCACGTATACGAAAAATTGACATTAAACTAGCACGACCAAAGACAACTTTACACCGTCTGTCACATTGGCTTGCGCGAATATGTCGATTGGCCAGCAAGTCGAAGTCGGTAAAAAAGTCCTACAGAACATCAATACCCTTCCGACACCACGCTGACTCAGGCGTCCACCATCGCCATCGCCTCCTCGACATCCACTGCAACCAGTCGCGAACAACCCGGCTCGTGCATCGTCACGCCCATCAGTTGATCGGCCATTTCCATGGCGATCTTGTTGTGGGTGATATAGATGAACTGCACGGTCTGCGACATCTCTTTAACCAATCGTGCGTAGCGTCCAACGTTAGCGTCATCCAGTGGCGCGTCAACTTCATCGAGCATGCAGAACGGCGCCGGATTCAATTTGAAGATCGCAAAAACCAGTGCCAGCGCGGTCAGGGCTTTTTCCCCGCCGGAGAGCAAATGGATGGTGCTGTTCTTCTTCCCTGGCGGCTGCGCCATGATCGTTACCCCTGTATCGAGTAGATCTTCGCCCGTCAGTTCCAAATACGCGCGCCCGCCACCGAAAACTTTCGGGAAAAGTGCCTGTAAACCGCCATTGATCTGATCAAAGGTATCTTTGAAGCGATTACGGGTTTCCTTATCGATCTTGCGGATAACGTTTTCCAGGGTCTCCAGTGCTTCCACCAGATCTGCGTCCTGCGCATCCAGATAACGTTTACGTTCCGACTGTTGCGTGTATTCGTCGATGGCCGCGAGGTTGATCGCGCCCAAGCGTTGAATCCGCGCATTGATCCGTTCGAGTTCTTCTTCGGCGGCGCGTTCACTGGCGTCGGGCGTCAACGTCGCGAGCACGCCATTGAGATCGTAGCCGTCTTCGAGCAATTGATCCTGCAGCGCCTTGCGCCGCACGGTCAGCGCTTGCCATTCCATGCGTTGCTGTTCGAGCTGGCCACGGATCATTTGCGATTGCTGCTCGGCCTGGGTCCGGCGCTTTTCCGCTTCGCGCAGTTCGCGGTCGGCGTCTTCCAGCGCGATCTGCGCGGTCTTCAGTTCTTCGTCGACGGTCATGCGTTTGTCGAGCAGTTCTTCGAGTTTCAGGCGCAGCTCTTCCAGCGGTGCCTCGCCCTCCTCGAGATTCAGGCTCAACTGCTCACGCTTTTCGGTCAGGCGCTCAGCCTGCATTTCCAGCCGCTCCAGCGCCTGGCGCGTGGAATCATGTTGCGCGCGCAACGAACCGAGGCGGACCGCCAGTTGGTGGGCGTGATCCTTGTGTTGCCGGGCTTCCTGACGCACGCGATCGAGGCGTTCGCGCAGGCTGTCGCGCTGAGCCAGCAGCAACTCGCGCTGCTCGGTGTCCAGCGCCATGGCGTCGAGCGCTTCCTGCAATTGCATGCGCGCTTCGCCGACTTGTTCGTGCTCCAGCTCGCGCTGCTCGCCGAGTTCGATCAGCTCTTCGTCAAGCCGCGTGCGGCGCAGCATCAGTTGTTCGGCCTTGGCTTTACCGGCGGACAACTGGGCTTTCAATTCACCTTGGGAACGGGCTTCGTCCTGCAGCAAACGACGCAAATGCTCACGGCCGTTTTCCTGCTGCCGCTGTTGCGCACGCAGGGTCTGCAAACGGGTTTCCATGGCTTCGACCGTAGCTTCGCGCTCTTCGCGCTCGGCCTGCAGCGTCTCGATTTCCTGGCCACGGGCGAGCATGCCGCTTTCGGCTTCACTGGCTCGACGCACGCGAAGAAAGTGTCGGCCGACCCAGTAACCGTCGCGACTGATCAGGCTCTGCCCGGCACTCAACTGGCCGCGCAGGGCCAACGCCTGTTCGAGGCTGTCGACCGGTTTGACCTGGCCGAGCCACGGCGACAGATCGATCTGCGCCTCGACCTTGTCCAGCAAACTGCCCGCCACGCGCACACCATCACTGGCGGGACTGAGCAGGCGCAGATCACCTTGGGTGAACGCGGACAGATCGAAGCCGTTGAAGTCGTCCACCAGCACCGCTTGCAGATCGGCGCCGAGCACGGTTTCCACTGCCAGCTCCCAACCCGCCTCGACCTTCAGCCCTTCGGCCAGACGCGGGCGCTCGGCGAGATTCTGTTCGCGCAGCCATTCGGCAGTGCCGGTGCCCGGATCGAGCGCGGCTTGCTGCAAGGCTTCCAGCGAGGCCAGTCGCCCGTTGAGGCGCTGCAAATCGCCCTGCGCCTGTTGCTGCGCGGTCAGTGCCTGCTGCAGTTCCTGACGCAGCTGTTCAAGTTTTTCGACCTGCGCTTCTTCGCTGGTCTGTAAATCTTCGAGAGTCGCTTCGGATTCGGCGAGCTGCTCGTTGAGCGCCATGATCGCGGCATCTTCCGGGTCGGCGGAAAGCAGATCGCGCTCTTCAGCAAGACGCTTTTGCCGATCGGCCAGACGCTCCATGCTGGTTTCCAGCTGCTGGATCCGTGACTGCTGCACTTCGGCCTGACGCCGTGGTTCGGCGGCGGTCAGGTTGAAGGTGTCCCACTGCTCTTGCCAGCCGTGCATGGTCTGCTCGGCTTCTTCCAGCGCAGCAGCCGCTTCTTCGGCGGCGGCGCTGGTGACTTCCTGCTCGGGAGTGAGCATGTCCAGCTCTTCGCCAAGGGTCAGCAGCAGCGTGCGGTCGTGGCCCAGGTGCGATTCGGTTTCAAGGCGCGCGCGCTCGGCTTCTTTCAGATCGTCCTGCAACTGACGCAAGCGCTGCTGGCCGTGCTGGATGCTTTGCTCGACCCGGGCAATATCGCCGCCGACCGAATAGAAGCGCCCCTGCACCAGATTGAAGCGCTCGGACAGTTCATGGTGCCCGTCGCGCAGGCGCTCGATGGCGGCATCGGCATTGCGCTGCTCGGCGACCAGCGCTTCGAAACTGACTTCCTGCGTGCCGATGATCGACTCGCGCTGGCCGACCTGATCGTTCAGATCCTGCCAGCGCAGGGCCGACAGTTGCGCCTTGAGCTGACGCTCTTCGCTCTTGTATTCCTGATACTTCCTGGCGGATTCGGCCTGACGGTGCAAGCGTTCGAGTTGGCGTTCGAGCTCTTCGCGCAGGTCGGTCAGACGCGCCAGGTTTTCGTGGGTGCGGCGGATGCGGTTTTCGGTCTCGCGCCGGCGCTCCTTGTACTTGGAGATGCCCGCCGCTTCTTCGATGAAGTTGCGCAAGTCTTCAGGCTTGGACTCGATCAGCTTGGAGATCATCCCCTGCTCGATGATCGAGTAGCTGCGCGGGCCCAGACCGGTGCCGAGGAAGATATCGGTAATGTCGCGACGACGGCATTTGGTGCCGTTGAGGTAATAAGTCGTCTGGCTGTCGCGGGTCACCTTACGACGGATGGAAATCTCCGCGTAAGCCGCGTATTCGCCCAGCAGCGTGCCGGCGGAGTTGTCGAACACCAGCTCGATGCTCGCCTGGCTCACCGGTTTACGACTGGTCGAGCCGTTGAAGATGACGTCGGTCATCGACTCGCCACGCAGGTTCTTCGCCGAACTTTCGCCCATCACCCAGCGTACGGCGTCGATGATGTTCGACTTGCCGCAACCGTTCGGCCCGACGACCGCCGCCATGTTACTGGGGAAGTTCACCGTGGTCGGGTCGACGAAGGACTTGAACCCCGCCAGTTTGATGCACTTTAGCCGCACGCTCAGGCAACCGTCAGGGCGGAAACCACCAGATCGCAGCTGCGCTGGGCGTAAGCCGTCAGCACGATGCGGATCTGCGGCAAATCACGGGCGAGCACAGCGGCCAGCAGGCGTTCGAACAGTTCGAGGAACTCGCTCATTTCGGCCTTGCGCTGTTCGAGGGCGAGGAAGTACGCACGGCTCATGGCCGGTTGCAGGTTCTCGACGGTCTCTTGCAGGTACGGGTTATTGGCAAACGGGTACGCAGCGCGCATCACGGCGAAGCTGTCGTCGACGAAGGTGCGGATGTCCTGACGCTCGTAGCTGGCGCCCAGGCGCTGCTGGATCTGCACGAACGGCGCCATGTCGGCCTGGGTCTGCCAGCCATTGGCGACCGCATTGCCGAGCAGGATGTACAGCTCGCTCATCAGCGTGCACAGGCTCTGCACCTTGTGCGCGGTGAGTTCGGTGACATGGGCGCCACGTCGCGGCAGGATCGCGATCAAATGGCGGCGCTCGAGGATCAGCAGGGCTTCGCGGACCGATCCGCGGCTGACATTGAGGGCCAGCGTGACCTTCTGTTCCTGAATGCGCTCTCCCGGCTTCATTTCGCCGCGAATGATGCGTTCGGCGAGGTGGTGAGCGATTTGCTCGGCGAGGCTGTCCGGCGCCTTGAACGTCATGGTTGTCCTTCAAACTCTTCGATCTGCACAAGCGGCGCAGTGTAGCGCAAATGCAAGTACATGGCGGAGTGCCCGCACGGCGCTTTTTGGCACGATTCAAGCAAAAAAGCAGTGGATCCGCTCAGGGTCAATACTCAATAGAGCACGCGTTAATCGACAAAACCGCTTTTCCTGACCTTTAAGTCAGAAAACCATTGACCGAAAAGTCAGACCTGCTAAATTCGGTTGAAGTCGGTTAACAACAATAATGAGTCTGCGAGGCCTTCCGTGATCCAGTTTTTACTTAACCAGGAACTCCGTAGCGAGCACGCCCTGGACCCGAATCTGACCGTGCTCAATTACCTGCGCGAACACGTGGGCAAATCCGGCACCAAAGAAGGCTGCGCCAGCGGCGACTGTGGCGCCTGCACCGTGGTGGTCGGCGAGTTGCAAACGGATGACGCCGGCCGCGAACACATTCGCTATCGCAGCCTCAACTCGTGCCTGACCTTTGTTTCGTCGCTGCACGGCAAACAACTGATCAGCGTCGAAGACCTCAAACACCAGGGCGAACTGCACAGCGTGCAGAAAGCCATGGTCGAGTGCCACGGCTCGCAGTGCGGCTTCTGCACTCCCGGTTTCGTCATGTCGCTGTTTGCCCTGCAAAAGAACAGCGATGCACCGGATCAGGCCAAGGCGCACGAAGCGCTGGCCGGCAACCTCTGCCGCTGCACCGGGTATCGGCCGATCCTCGCCGCCGCCGAGCAATCCTGCTGTGGCAAGCAACCGGACCAGTTCGATGCCCGCGAAGCCGAGACCATCGCCCGCCTCAAAGCCATCGCCCCGACCGATATCGGTGAACTCAACAGTGGCGACAAGCGCTGCCTGGTGCCGCTGACCGTCGCCGATCTGGCCGACCTCTACGACGCTTACCCACAAGCCCGGCTGCTGGCCGGCGGCACCGATCTGGCACTGGAAGTCACTCAGTTCCACCGCACCCTGCCGGTGATGATCTACGTCGGCAACGTCGCCGAAATGAAGCGCATCGAAACCTTCGAAGACCGCATCGAAATCGGCGCTGCCACCGCCCTCTCCGACTGCTACGAAGCACTCAATGCCGAGTATCCGGACTTCGGCGAGCTGCTGCACCGTTTCGCTTCGCTGCAGATCCGCAACCAGGGCACCCTCGGCGGCAACATCGGCAACGCCTCGCCAATCGGTGACTCGCCACCGCTGCTGATCGCCCTCGGCGCGCAGGTGGTGCTGTGTAAAGGTGAAACCCGGCGCACGCTGAACCTGGAAGATTACTTCATCGACTACAAGGTCACCGCCCGCCAGGAAAGCGAGTTCATCGAGAAGATCATCGTCCCGCGTGCCACCGCCGAACAGCGCTTCCGCGCCTACAAAGTCTCCAAGCGTCTGGACGATGACATCTCCGCCGTCTGCGCCGCGTTCAACCTGCGCGTGGATAACGGCGTGATCACCGACGCGCGCATGGCATTCGGCGGCATGGCCGCGATCCCGAAACGCGCCGCCCATTGCGAAGCCGTGCTGCTCGGTCAGCCGTTCAACAACGCCGTGATCGAACGCGCCTGCGACGCATTGGCCGAAGACTTCACGCCGCTCTCGGACTTCCGCGCCAGCAAGGAATACCGCCTGCTCAGCGCACAGAACCTGCTGCGCAAATACTTCATCGAACTGCAAACACCGCACATCGAGACTCGGGTGACCGCTTATGTCTAACCATCACGCCGTAGAGAAGACCCAAGCCGAATTGGCGGAACTGTTCGCCAAGGACCTGACCACCGGTGTCGGCCGCAGCGTCAAGCACGACAGCGCCGCCAAGCATGTGTCCGGTGAAGCGCAGTACATCGATGATCGTCTGGAATTTCCCAATCAGCTGCACGTTTACGCACGGCTGTCGGACCGCGCCCACGCGAAAATCATCAGCATCGACACCAAGCCCTGCTACGCCTTCGAAGGCGTACGCATTGCGATCACCCACGAAGACGTGCCGGGCCTGAAAGACATCGGCCCGCTGCTGCCGGGCGATCCGCTGCTGGCGATTGATGACGTGCAATTCGTCGGTCAGCCAGTGCTGGCCGTGGCCGCGAAAGACCTGGAAACCGCGCGCAAAGCGGCAATGGCGGCGATCATCGAGTACGAAGATCTCGAGCCGGTGCTGGACGTGGTCGAAGCCTTGCGCAAACGCCACTTCGTGCTCGACAGCCACACTCACCAGCGTGGCGATTCGGCGTCGGCATTGGCCACCGCCGAACACCGTATTCAAGGCACGCTGCACATCGGCGGCCAGGAACACTTTTATCTGGAAACCCAGATCTCCTCGGTGATGCCCACCGAAGACGGCGGCATGATCGTCTACTGCTCGACGCAGAACCCCACCGAAGTGCAGAAACTGGTGGCCGAAGTGCTCGACGTGTCGATGAACAAGATCGTCGTCGACATGCGCCGCATGGGCGGTGGTTTCGGCGGCAAGGAAACCCAGGCCGCCAGCCCGGCGTGCCTGTGTGCGGTGATCGCGCACCTCACCGGCCAGCCGACCAAGATGCGTCTGCCACGGGTCGAAGACATGCTGATGACCGGCAAGCGCCACCCGTTCTATGTCGAGTATGACGTCGGTTTCGACAGCAGCGGGCGCCTGCACGGCATCGCCATGGACCTGGCCGGCAACTGCGGCTGTTCGCCAGACCTGTCGGCGTCGATCGTTGACCGGGCGATGTTCCACTCGGACAACTCGTACTACCTCGGTGACGCGACCATCAACGGTCACCGCTGCAAGACCAACACCGCGTCGAACACCGCTTACCGTGGTTTCGGCGGCCCGCAGGGCATGGTTGCGATCGAAGAAGTGATGGACGCGATTGCCCGTCACCTCAACCTCGATCCGCTGGCGGTGCGCAAGGCCAACTACTACGGCAAGACCGAGCGCAACGTCACCCACTACTACCAGACCGTCGAGCACAACATGCTCGAAGAGATGACCGCCGAACTGGAAGAAAGCAGCCAGTACGCCGAGCGCCGCGAAGCGATCCGCCGCTACAACGCCAACAGCCCGATCCTGAAAAAAGGTCTGGCGCTGACCCCGGTGAAATTCGGTATTTCCTTCACCGCCAGCTTCCTCAACCAGGCCGGCGCGCTGATCCACGTCTACACCGACGGCAGCATCCACTTGAACCACGGCGGCACGGAAATGGGCCAGGGCCTGAACACCAAGGTCGCACAGGTGGTGGCCGAAGTGTTCCAGGTGGAAATGGATCGGGTGCAGATCACCGCGACCAACACCGACAAAGTGCCAAATACCTCGCCGACTGCGGCTTCCAGCGGTGCCGACCTCAACGGCAAGGCTGCGCAGAACGCCGCCGAGATCATCAAGCAGCGTCTGGTGGAGTTCGCTGCGCGGCACTACAAGGTCAGCGAAGAAGATGTGGAATTCCACAACGGCCATGTGCGCGTGCGTGACCACATCATGACCTTCGAAGCGTTGATCCAGCTGGCGTATTTCAATCAGGTTTCGCTGTCGAGCACCGGCTTCTACAAGACCCCGAAAATCTACTACGACCGCAGCCAGGCCCGTGGTCGGCCGTTCTACTACTTCGCCTTCGGCGCGGCGTGCTGCGAAGTGATCGTCGACACCCTGACCGGCGAGTACAAGATGCTCCGTACCGACATCCTCCACGACGTCGGCGCCTCGCTGAACCCGGCGATCGACATCGGTCAGGTCGAGGGCGGCTTCGTCCAGGGCATGGGCTGGCTGACCATGGAAGAGCTGGTCTGGAACAACAAGGGCAAGCTGATGACCAACGGCCCGGCCAGCTACAAGATCCCGGCCGTGGCCGACATGCCGCTGGACCTGCGGGTGAAGCTGGTCGAGAACCGCAAGAACCCGGAGGACACGGTGTTCCATTCCAAGGCTGTGGGTGAGCCGCCGTTCATGCTCGGGATTGCCGCGTGGTGCGCGATCAAGGATGCGGTGGCGAGCCTCGGTGACTATAAGCATCAGCCAAAGATCGACGCGCCGGCGACCCCGGAGCGGGTGTTGTGGGGGTGTGAGCAGATGCGTCAGCTCAAGACTGTGAAAGCGGTCGAAGCTGAAACCGAGCTGGCTCCGCTCTAGGACCGAGGTGCGGCCTTCGCGAGCAAGCTCGCTCCCACAGTAGATCTTCAGTGGGCACAGATTTTGTGGAAGACAGAGATCAAAAATGTGGGAGCGAGCTTGCTCGCGAATAGGCCCGAACAGACAACGATGTTGTAGGGGTGAACTATGTACAACTGGATCGACGCCCTCGCCGACCTGCAGAACCAGGGCGAACCCTGTGTTCTGGTGACGATCATCGAAGAACTCGGCTCGACCCCGCGCAACGCCGGCTCGAAAATGGTCGTCAGCGCCAGACAGACCTTCGACACCATCGGTGGCGGGCATCTGGAATACAAAGCCATGCAGATCGCCCGCGAGATGCTCGCCAGCGGTAAGCAGGACACTCATCTGGAGCGCTTCAGCCTCGGCGCCAGCCTCGGCCAGTGCTGCGGCGGCGCCACCGTGTTGCTGTTCGAACCTATGGGCCAGGTGCAGGCGCAAATCGCCGTATTCGGCGCCGGGCATGTCGGCCGCGCGTTGGTGCCGTTGCTCGCCAGCCTGCCGTGCCGGGTGCGCTGGATCGACTCGCGGGAAGAGGAATTCCCCGAACAGATCCCCCACGGCGTGCGTAAAATCGTCGCCGAAGAGCCTGTGGATGAAATCGATGACCTGCCCGTCGGCAGCTACTGCATCGTCATGACCCACAACCATCAGCTGGACCTGGAACTCACCGCCGCGATCCTCAAGCGCAACGACTTCGCCTACTTCGGCCTGATCGGCTCGAAGACCAAACGGGCCAAGTTCGAACATCGCCTGCGTGATCGCGGTTTCGACAGCGGCGTCGTGCAACGCATGCGCTGCCCGATGGGCATCGGCGAAGTCAAAGGCAAACTGCCTGTGGAAATCGCCATCTCCATCGCCGGCGAAATCATCGCCACCTATAACGCCAATTTCGGCCAGCACACCGCCAGCGCCGAACCGATTGCCAAACTGCTGCCCGTTTCCCGGCGCAGTCAGGCCGCCAAACTCAAAGCCTCAAACTGATTAGAGAACCCTCATGCCTCTGACTCGCAAAGCCTACCGCGCCGCCATCCTGCACAGCATCGCCGACCCCGCCGAAGTCGGGATCGAAGCCTCCTACGAATATTTCGAGGACGGCCTGCTGGTGGTCGATGGCGGCAAGATCAGCGCCCTCGGCCACGCCAGCGACCTGCTGCCGACCCTGCCGGCGGACATCGAGATCACCCACTATCAGGACGCGCTGATCACCCCGGGCTTCATCGACACCCACATCCACCTGCCGCAAACCGGCATGGTCGGCGCCTACGGCGAGCAACTGCTGGACTGGCTCAACACCTACACCTTCCCCTGCGAAAGCCAGTTCGGTGACAAGGCTCACGCCGATGAAGTCGCGGACATTTTCATCAAGGAACTGCTGCGCAACGGCACCACTACCGCACTGGTGTTCGGCAGCGTGCACCCGCAGTCGGTGAATTCGTTCTTCGAGGCCGCCGAGAAACTTGATCTGCGGATGATCGCCGGCAAGGTGATGATGGACCGCAACGCCCCGGACTACCTGACCGACACCGCCGAATCGAGCTACGTCGAGAGCAAGGCGCTGATCGAACGCTGGCACGGCAAGGGCCGCCTGCACTACGCGGTCACCCCGCGCTTCGCCCCGACCAGCACCCCGGAACAACTGACCCTCGCCGGCCAACTCCTGACCGAATACCCGGATCTGTACATGCAGACCCACATCAGCGAAAACCTCAAGGAAATCGAGTGGGTCAAGGAGCTGTTCCCGGAGCGCAAGGGCTATCTGGACGTTTACGATCACTACCAACTGCTCGGCGAACGCTCGGTGTTCGCTCACGGCGTACACCTGTGCGACGACGAATGTGCGCGTCTGGCGGAAACCGGCTCGGCAATCTCGTTCTGCCCGACCTCGAACTTCTTCCTCGGCAGCGGCCTGTTCAACTTGCCAATGGCCGAGAAGCACAAGCTCAACGTCGGCCTCGGCACTGACGTCGGCGGCGGCACCAGTTTCTCGCTGCTGCAAACGCTGAACGAAGCCTACAAAGTCATGCAGCTGCAGGGCGCGCGGTTGAGCCCGTTCAAGTCGCTGTACCTGGCGACCCTGGGCGGTGCGCGGGCACTGCGCCTGGAAGACAAGATCGGCAACCTGCAGCCGGGTTCTGATGCGGACTTCCTGGTGCTGGATTACAACGCCACGCCACTGCTCAGCTATCGCCTGAAACAGGCCAACAACATTGCCGAGACGTTGTTCGTGCTGATGACGCTGGGCGATGACCGCACGGTGCAGCAGACTTATGCGGCAGGGGCTTTGGTGCATCAGCGCTGAGTTTTCCCGAGGCATAAAAAATCCCCCGGCGGTGTTAGCCCCGGGGGATTTTTGTTGCCTGTCAGACCGTATTCGCGAGCAAGCCCGCTCCCACAGAGGATCTCAGTCGATGCCAAATTTTATATTCACTGAAGATCCAATGTGGGAGCGGGCTTGCTCGCGAAGGCCGCGACTCGGTATCAGTCAGAGTTTCGCCGCAGGGCGCCCAGGCTTCTTGGTCTGCAACAAATGCGAGAACACCGCATGCAAATCATCCGACGCACTTTCCTCATCGAGGTTGAGCTTGCTGTCGATGTGGTCCATGTGATGCATCATCAGGTCCACCGCCAGCTCACCGTTGCGCGCTTCGATGGCGTCGATCAACTGGGTGTGCTCGTCGTAGGAGCAATGCGAGCGATTGCCGCTTTCATACTGGGCGATGATCAGCGAGGTCTGCGAGACCAGGCTGCGCTGGAAGCTGATCAGTGGCGCGTTTTTCGCCGCCTCGGCCAGTTTCAGGTGGAATTCGCCCGACAGACGAATACCGGCACCGCGATCGCCACGGGAAAAACTATCGCGTTCGTCGTTGACCATCTGGCGCAATTCGGCGATCTGCTCGGCAGTGGCGTGCTGCACGGCCAGTTCGGTAATCGCGCGCTCCACCAGACGGCGGGCCATGAACACCTGACGCGCTTCTTCAACGCTCGGGCTGGCGACGACCGCGCCACGGTTCGGCCGCAACAGCACCACGCCTTCATGGGCCAGACGCGACAGCGCGCGGCGAATGATGGTGCGGCTGACCCCGAAGATTTCCCCCAGCGCTTCTTCGCTCAATTTTGTGCCGGGCGCCAGACGCTGTTCGAGAATGGCCTCGAAGATATGCGCGTAGACAATATCGTCCTGGGTTCCGCTGCGGCCGGCTTTGCCTGCTCGCGGTTGTTTCTTGAGGGGTTGCAACTGTTCGTTCATGGGCACTCGAGTCGGGAGAACTGCGGCGAATAGACCGTGACTGTAATACGGCACAGTAGGTCGCTGGCAAGTATCGCGTAAAAAACAGCGCGATTGTACACAATGGATGGTGGCAACACGACTGTATGGCTGTTTGTGACCACGGCTGTATTGCAACGATCCGTTACGATTGAGTTTAGGCTTGATCGCAGAATCCGCTGCCAGAACAAAAATCCCCCTGTGGGAGCGGGCTTGCTCGCGAAGGCGGCGTGTCAGGCGACATCTGCCTTGAATGACCCACCGCTTTCGCGAGCAAGCCCGCTCCCACTGGGTTCAGCGTTGCTACGGACATCTCCATCTGTATAAGGAACACCGCCGTCATGAACGACACCGCCTACACTCGCCTGCGCCCCTTCGCCGACACTTCGCCCTCAGCGATCGTCGCCGGTTTCATCGCGATGATGACCGGCTACACCAGTTCGCTGGTGCTGATGTTCCAGGCCGGGCAAGCGGCGGGTTTGAGCAGCGCGCAGATTTCCTCGTGGATCTGGGCGATCTCGATCGGCATGGCGGTGTGCTCGATTGGCCTGTCGTTGCGCTATCGCACACCGATCACCATTGCCTGGTCGACACCGGGTGCAGCCTTGTTGATCACCAGCCTGGGCGGCGTCACCTATGGCGAGGCCATCGGCGCCTACATCACCTGCGCGGTGCTGGTGACGATTTGCGGCCTGACCGGCAGCTTCGAACGCCTGGTGAAAAAGATCCCGGCGTCGCTGGCAGCGGCGCTGCTGGCGGGGATTCTGTTCAAGATCGGCAGCGAAATCTTCGTCGCCGCGCAGCACCGCACCGGGTTGGTGTTGGGGATGTTCTTCACCTATTTGGTGGTCAAACGCCTGTCGCCGCGTTACGCGGTACTGGCTGCGCTGCTGATCGGCACTGCGCTGTCAGGTTTCATGGGGCTGCTGGATTTCAGCGGTTTCCATCTGGAAGTGGCGACGCCGGTGTGGACCACTCCACACTTCTCGCTGGCCGCGACCATCAGCATCGGCATACCGTTGTTCGTGGTGGCGATGACCTCGCAGAACATGCCCGGCATCGCCGTGCTGCGGGCCGACGGCTACAACGTGCCGGCCTCACCGCTGATCACCACCACCGGCATCGCCTCGCTGCTACTGGCGCCATTCGGCTCCCACGGCATCAACCTCGCGGCAATCAGCGCGGCGATCTGCACCGGGCCGCACGCCCATGAAGATCGCAACAAGCGCTACACCGCCGCGGTGTGGTGCGGGATTTTTTACGGGATCGCCGGGGTGTTCGGCGCTACGTTGGCGGCGCTGTTTGCCGCGCTGCCGAAAGAACTGGTGCTGTCGATTGCCGCGCTGGCGCTGTTCGGCTCGATCATCAATGGCCTGAGCATCGCCATGACCGAGGTCAAGGAACGCGAGGCGGCGCTGATCACCTTCATGGTCACGGCGTCGGGGCTGACGCTGTTTTCCATCGGCTCGGCGTTCTGGGGGATTGTCGCGGGGGTACTGACCTTGCTGATCCTCAACTGGCGCAAAACCCAGGCATAAAAAAACGGCGACCCTCAGGTCGCCGTTTTTTTCAGTATCACTTAGCCGCGTTGATCGGCTTTTCCGGATACCAGACGTCCAGCAGCGGGCTGACGGTCATGCCGGTCAGTTCGCTACGGTTTTTCAGCCAGGCTTCAACGGCAGCGCGCTGCTCTTCGTTGACCGAGCCACGCTTCTGCAGGCAAACCAGACCGAAGTCATCGCCGCCAACATAACCCAGACCGTTGGCTTCCATGGCTTCTTTGATGAATGCTTCGAGGAAAGCGTCAATGGCTTCTTCGGACAAGTCTTCTTTGAAGTCCAGGTTCAGTTCGAAACCCAGCTCTTGGAATTCATCAACGCACAGTTTTTTGCGCAGACGCTGGGAACGGTTAGTCGCCATTGGAACAATCCTCTTAAGTAATAACGGCCGGCACTTTACCAGCTTAAGCGGTCAATTGCCCGACTCTCTGGGCGCGGCGGCCGACCGCCTGTAAAAAAAATAACGAAATGGCCGCCTCGGGCAAGGCACAAGCTGTTACACCTTGGGGCATAATGCCGACACTTTCATGACCACTGAGGGCTTTTTCATTCATGCCTTCGTTATTTTCCCCCTCTTCTGCAGGGTTCTATTTCATATGATCAAATCGTTGCGTCCTCTCTTTCTCGCCGGCCTTCTCCTGCCCCTGGCCCTGCCGGTTGCCGCGACCACCATCAATACCGCCCTCACCCCCAACGTCGAAAAAGCCCTCAAGGCCAGCAAACTGCAGCCAACCGCGCTGTCGCTGGTGATGATCCCGCTCGACGGCCCGGGCAATCCGACCGTGTACAACGCCGACGTCTCGGTCAACCCGGCCTCGACCATGAAACTGGTCACCACCTACGCTTCGCTGGAAATGCTTGGCCCCAACCATCAGTGGAAAACCGAGTTCTACACCGACGGCGACCTGAGCGGCGGCATCCTCAATGGCAACCTGTACCTCAAGGGTGGCGGCGATCCGAAGCTGAACATGGAAAAACTCTGGCTGCTGATGCGCGACCTGCGTGCCAACGGCGTGACCCAGGTCACCGGCGACCTGATCCTCGACCGCAGCTTTTTCATCCAGCCACAACTGCCCGAATTCAACGACGACGGCAACGACGAGAACAAACCGTTCCTGGTCAAACCGGACTCGCTGCTGGTCAACCTCAAGGCCCTGCGCTTCGTTGCACGAAATGACAGTGGCCGGGTGCTGATCTCGGTGGAGCCGCCGATTGCCAGTGTGCGCATCGAAAACACGGTCAAGGCGCTCAACTCCAAGCAGTGCACCGGTGGCGTGCGCTACAACCCGGTGACCCAGGCGGACGGCAGCGTGACCGTGACCGTCGCCGGTCAATTGGGCGAGGGCTGCAGCTCGCAGACCTACCTGTCGCTGCTCGACCACGCGACCTACACCGCCGGTGCCGTGCGCGCGATCTGGAAAGAACTGGGCGGCAGCATCCAGGGCAAGGATCGCCTCGCCGCGACCCCGAGCAGCGCCAAGCTGCTGGCCCGCGCGTACTCGCCGGATCTGGCGGAAATCATCCGCGACATCAACAAATACAGTAACAACACCATGGCGCAGCAGCTGTTCCTGAGCCTCGGTCAGAAGTACCGCAACGAAGCCGACGGTGATGACGCCAAGGCTGCGCAACGCGTGGTTCGCCAGTGGCTGGCGAAGAAAGGCATCACCGCGCCGCACCTGGTGATGGAGAACGGTTCCGGGCTGTCGCGCGCCGAACGCGTCAGCGCCCGCGAGATGGCCAACATGCTGCAAGCCGCCTGGCATAGCCCGTACGCCGCCGAGTACATCAGCTCGCTGCCGATTGCCGGCATGGACGGCACCATGCGCAAACGCCTGAAGACCACCGCGATGCGCGGCGAAGCCCACGTCAAGACCGGTACCCTGAACACCGTACGGGCAATTGCCGGCTTCAGCCGCGACGTCAACGGCAACACCTGGGCGGTGGTGGCGATCCTCAACGACAAGGCCCCGTTCGGCGCGTCGTCGGTGCTAGATCAGGTGCTGCTGGATCTGTACAAGCAGCCGCGCCTGCCGCAGACGGCTTCGGCGCTGTAAGCACCAAGTAAAAGCCGTTCCTTTGTGGCGAGGGAGCTTGCTCCCGCTTGAGTGCGCAGCGCTCACAAGATTTTTGGGGCAGCTTCGCTGCCCAGCGGGAGCAAGCTCCCTCGCCACAAAACAGGGTTCCACAGGGGATTGGCGTAACGGCTCAGCTCATCTGCTCGACCCGGTCGCGCCCGCCCTGCTTCGCCGCATACACCCCCGAATCCGCCCGCAGTAGCAGCGCATCCGCACCCTCCCCCGGGCGCCAGCTGGCGATGCCGAAACTGGCCGTCACCACCCCGACCACATCCACCGGCGCACTGCGCAGGCCTTGCCATAGCTCCATGGCGAGGATGTACGCGTGCTCGCCGTCGATGTCCGGGCACAACACCATGAACTCTTCACCGCCCAGGCGGCAGAACACATCGGTTCGGCGCAAGCGATGAGCGATGCGTTCGCACACCGCCTGCAGCACCCGGTCGCCCACGGCATGGCCGTACTGGTCGTTGATGCGCTTGAAGTGGTCGATGTCGAGCATGATCACCGACAGCTCGCCGCCGCCACGTTCGACCCGGGCCATCTCGGTGGTCAGGCGTTCCTGGAAGTAGCGGCGGTTGTGAATGCCGGTCAGTGAGTCAGTGACCGACAGCGCCCGCAGTTCCTCTTCGACCCGCTTCAGATCGGAAATGTCCGAGATGTAGCCGTGCCACAGCACGCCGCCGCCCGGCAGTTCTTCCGGCGTCGCCTCGCCGCGCACCCAGCGCAGGCCGCGCTCGGGCAACTGCACGCGGTACTCCTCGCGCCACGGGCTGAGATTGTCCGCCGAGGCGCGGATCGAGGTGCGCACGCGGGTGATGTCCTGCGGATGGATACGGGTGAAAATCGCCTCGGCATTGAGCAGCAGCACGTCCGGCTCCAGCTCGTAGATCTCGCGGATGCCGTCGCTGGCGTAGATCACGCTGAAGCGCCCGTCGAATTCCATCTTGAATTGATAGATGCCGCCGGGCACGTGGGCGCTGAGTTTTTTCAGCAGTACATCGCGCGCCGCCAGTGCTTCGTGCACACGCTTGCGCTCGGTGATGTCGATGCAGATCGCCAGATGACCGACCCACAGTCCTTGCTCATCGAGCACCGGGGTGGCAAGCATGTTCACCGGCAGATGGCTGCCGTCGCTGCGTACCAGCGTCCACTCGCGCGCCTCATGACCGCCGACTTCGCCACCCTCGACCAGCATCGCGTGGCAGGTCGGAATGCTCTTGCCGTAACGCGCACTCAACTCCGCCGAACGCGCGGCCAGCTCTCGCGGCAGATGCAGGTTTTCCAGCGTCATATGCCCGACCACGTCAGCGCTGCTGTAGCCGAGCATCTGTTCGGCGCCAGGGTTGAAGGTGTTGATCACCCCGCGCAGGTCGGTGGCAATGATCGCCACCTGCGTCGCGGCATTCAGCACGCCGCGCAACTGGCCGTGGGTGCCGCGCAATTCCTGCTCCCGGGCGTGCAGTTCCTGGGTGCGCAGTTCGACCATGCGTAAGGCGCGTTGACGCTGGCTCACCAACACATAGAGCAATGCGCTAAGCAACACACTCAGCAGCGCGCCCAGCACCACCAGGCTGCTGATTGACGAATGGTTGGCCTGCAGAAAGGCTTCGCTGGGCTGTATGTCCACCTGATAGTCATGGTCGGCCATGCGCAACAACTGCGTGGCCGACAGATCACTGGCCCCCGCCTTGTTGGCCGACTCGTAAAGCACTTCATGCTGATCGTCGGTGGACAGGTCGAGAATGCGTACGCTGAGGAAATCCTGGTTGTCTTCGGGCAACCCGTCGGCCAGCAACTGCTGCATGCTGATCACCGCCATTACATAGCCTTCCGGCGGACTTTTCGGTGCCCCTTCGCGAGTGACTGGCGCCACCAGCAATACGCCCCGGGCATACGCCGGATCAACGCCCACCAGATGCAACGGCTGGGACACCACCATGTGCCCGGTACGGTCGGCGCGCTCCAGTGTCGCCCGGCGCAGGGGTTGCGCCAGCAGGTCGTAACCCAGTGGCGTAGGCAAGTGGCTCTGACTCTGGGTGTAGATCACCGGCACATATTCGGGGCGATCACCGGCTGCCTGGAGCTGGTCGTCAGCGGTCAGTTCACGAAAGGTAAAGGTGCTGAAACCTTCGTTGCGCACCGCTTGCTCAACCGCCGGGCGCTGGGCACGACTGACCCGCGGCGCATAGGAATAGGCCTGGGTGCGTAATAAAAGAGGTTTGGCATAGCCATCGAATTCGCTGCGTGAGACCGAATCGGAGTTGGCGAAGAAGCGGCGCAGGCCGTCGAGGCGCTGCTCCTGATCCTGGAAACGTTCTTCGATGCGGCTGTAACGCTCATTGGCCAGCAGCTGAAAGCGTTGATGCAGTTGATGATGAAACTGAGTGAGGGTGGCCCAGGCGAGCAGCCCCGTGAGAATCCCGCCGGCGAGCAATACCAGCAGCGCGACCAGCCAGGCCGAGACTTCTTCGCTGATAAAACCCAGTATCTTTGGGCGCACGGGGTGCAACGACATAGGGGCAACTCACGACGCCACTGTTTCAGGGAAAAACCCCATTGGCCATGAGTTGAGTTATAGCTATTAGCCATTAATTTGGCTAGCTCTGATCGGATCCAAGAGCCTTTTAAAATCAAGGCTCTGTGGATCCAACCAGGTCAAGCGTCAACGAGCCGTGATTTTCCAGGCGCGGTGAATCTTGGTGTTGCGGGCAAAATCCGGATCGATGGTCTGCGCGCTGATTTCCTCGACCGCGTAACGCTCTGCCAGGTTCTCCTCCAACTGGAACTTGCGGAAGTTGTTCGAGAAGTACAGCACGCCACCCGGGGCCAGGCGCGCCATGGCCAGATCGATCAACTGCACCTGATCACGCTGCACGTCGAAGATGCCTTCCATGCGCTTGGAGTTGGAGAAGGTCGGCGGGTCGATGAAGATCAGGTCGTACTCTTCACGGCAGCTTTCCAGCCACGCCATCACGTCGCCCTGCTCCAGACGGTTCTTGTCGGAGAAACCGTTCAGCGACAGGTTGCGGCGCGCCCAGTCCAGATAAGTCTTCGACAGGTCGACGCTGGTAGTGCTGCGCGCACCGCCCTTGGCCGCGTGCACACTGGCGGTCGCGGTGTAGCAGAACAGATTGAGGAAGCGCTTGCCGGCAGCCTCTTTCTGAATGCGCATGCGCATCGGCCGGTGGTCGAGGAACAGACCGGTGTCGAGGTAGTCGGTGAGGTTCACCAGCAGCTTGACGCCGCCTTCGCTGACCTCGTTGAACTTGCCCTGCGCCGCCTGACGCTCGTACTGCTTGGTACCGCTCTGACGCTCGCGGCGCTTGACCACCACGCGGCTCTTGTCGACGTTCAGCGCCTGCGGAATCGCCGCCAACGCGTCGAACATGCGCGCCGAGGCTTTTTCCGGATCAATCGACTTCGGCGCCGCGTATTCCTGCACGTGCACCCAGTCGTGATACAGGTCGATGGCCATGGCGTATTCCGGCATGTCGGCATCGTAGACGCGGTAGCAGTCGATGCCTTCGCGCTTGACCCACTTGCTCAGCGCCTTGAGGTTCTTTTGCAGGCGGTTGGCAAACATCTGCCCGCCTTCGCTCAGGCGCGGCTGCTCGATCACTGGCGCCGGGGCGGGCGTCGGTTTGATCGGGTTGCCGTTCTTGTTGAACTTGCGCTCTTGCGGCTCGTTCGGGGTCTGATCGTAAGCCGCTTGCTCACGCTCGGCCTGACGCTGTTCCGGGGTACGCCGCTCGCCCGTGACGAACTGATCCGGCAGCACTTTGATCAGCAGCAGCTTGCACGGCAGTGCGCCGTTCCAGAACGAATACTGCTTGTGGCTGCGAATGCCCATGCGCTTGCCCAGATCCGGCGCGCCAGTGAACACCGCCGCTTCCCAGTTCAGGCAGGCCTGACGCAGACGCTCGCCAAGGTTCTGATAGAGGTAAAGCAGACTGGCTTCGTCGCCCAGACGCTCGCCGTACGGCGGGTTGCAGATCACCAGACCTTTCTGGTTCTGATCCGGACGCGGCTCGAAGGTCGCGACTTCGCCCTGATAGATCTTGATCCACTCGCTCAGACCGGCGCGCTCGACGTTGTTGCGGCCCGGTTGAATCAGGCGCGGGTCGGCTTCGTAACCACGAATCCACAGCGGTGGCTTGGCCAGACCGGCAGCGGCGCGCTCAACCGCTTCTTCATGGAGTTTTTTCCACAGCGCCGGGACGTGGCCCAGCCATGCGGTGAAGCCCCACTGCTCACGGCGCAGGTTCGGCGCCATGTCGGCGGCGATCATCCCGGCTTCGACGAGGAACGTACCGACACCGCACATCGGGTCAGCCAGCGCGCCACCTTCGGCCGCAATGCGCGGCCAGCCGGAACGGATCAGGATCGCTGCCGCGAGGTTTTCCTTCAGCGGCGCCGCGCCCTGCTGCAGGCGGTAACCGCGCTGGTGCAGGCTGTGGCCGGAAAGGTCGAGGGACAGGATCGCTTCGCCGCGATCCAGGCGCAGGTGAATGCGCAGATCCGGGTTGAGCTTGTCGATGCTTGGGCGGTCGCCCTGCGGGGTACGCAGTTTGTCGACGATGGCGTCTTTGACTTTCAGTGCGCCGAAGTGGGTGTTGTCGATACCCGAACCGTGGCCGCTGAATTCAACGGCCAGGGTGCCGTCGGAGAGCATGTGATCCTGCCACTCGACGTCGAGCACGCCGTGGTACAGGTCTTCAGCGTCTTTCATCGGGAAGCGCTTGAGCACCAGCAGCACCCGGTTGGCCAGACGCGACCACAGGCACAGGCGATAAGCGGTTTCCATGGTGGCCACGCCACGCACGGCGGAGGTGTGCTCGCGAGCTTCTTCAAGGCCAAGCCCGACGGCTTCCTCGATAAGCAGGCCTTCAAGGCCTTTGGGGCAAGTGAGGAAGAGTTCGAAACGATCGGACATGGTATTTCCAGAGCCTTTGGCTAGTGAATCGACAACGCATTGCCGATCCGGTTTTCAATCAGGCGCTTTTCTAAAAGAGCGCCCGCGTGGCACGAAGGTGTGCCGTTCCATCCCCGCTGCTCGGGTTAAAAGAGCTTAGATGCCGGGACAGATAAAAAAGTTGATGAAACAAAAAGTCTTAAAGCGACCCTTCGTCGCTTAGTAACCGAGCGTAAACGTGGGTCATTCTCACTAAAGGATTAACCCCATCATCCAGCGCGGGGCCGATCATACCGGGGTTTGGTGAAAATTCGTTCATGAAACCACTCGTTACTTATGGCTGTAGCACTATTTTCGTTACGTCCTTATGACAAAACGATCATTCCCTCAATGTGACTCATTGGTTAGAACTGGACACAGGTTGACGTCGCAACGGCGTCAACACCTTGGCTCGCCACGCCGGCAGCGAGCCGCCCAACGGCAGAGTTTTTTCTGCCAGACCTCGGTTGAGGTCAACGCGACAAAAACAGTCAACAAGTGAGGGAAACACCCTATGAGAAGACTTAAGCGTGATCCGTTGGAAAGAGCATTTTTGCGCGGATATCAATATGGCGTTGGTGGCAAATCCCGCGAGCTTTGCCCATTTACTCTACCGTCGGTACGCCAAGCCTGGATCAACGGCTGGCGAGAAGGACGCGGCGACAACTGGGACGGTATGACCGGCACTGCGGGGATCCACAGACTCAACGAACTTCACGCCGTCGGCTAACACAGGGCACTTATTGCAATACGACAATCTGAATTTATAGCGACTTACCATGCACGTCCTTCCCGGACGGCGGGCTGCGGCCCAGGGGCTCCTTCGAGGAGCCCTTTTTTATGCCTGAAAATGCAATCCCCTGTGGCGAGGGAGCTTGCTCCCGCTCGGCTGCGCAGCAGTCGCAAATGCTGAATCCTCGCGACCTGAAAAACCTGGGGCTGCTTCGCAACCCAGCGGGAGCAAGCTCCCTCACCACAGAGCCCTCAGAAAACCTCAGCGCAGCGCGGCGATGGCGTCGACCGATTCGCGAATCAGCGCCGGGCCCTTATAGATGAAGCCCGAGTAAATCTGCACCAGACTCGCACCCGCGGTGATCTTCTCCGCCGCATGCTTGCCTTCAGTGATCCCGCCCGCCGCGATGATCGGCAAACGACCACCCAGCTCAGCCGCCAGTACCTTAACGGTGTGGGTGCTCTTGTCGCGCACCGGAGCGCCGGACAGACCGCCCGCCTCGTCACCATGCTCCATGCCTTCGACGCCAACGCGGCTCAGGGTGGTGTTGGTGGCGATCACCGCATCCATCCCGGTTTCGATCAGTGCCTGGGCAACCTGCGCGGTTTCTTCGTCGGTCATGTCCGGGGCAATCTTGATCGCCAGCGGTACGTGCTTGCCGTGGCGCAGGGCCAGTTCGGCGCGGCGCGTGGCCAGATCCGCCAGCAACTGCTTGAGCGAATCACCGAACTGCAGGCTGCGCAGGCCCGGGGTGTTCGGCGAGCTGACGTTGACCGTGACATAGCTGGCGTGGGCATACACCTTGTCCAGGCAGATCAGGTAGTCATCCACTGCACGCTCGACCGGGGTGTCGAAGTTCTTGCCGATGTTGATCCCCAGCACGCCCGTGTATTTGGCCGCGGCGACCCGCGCCAGCAGGTTATCCACACCCAGGTTGTTGAAGCCCATGCGGTTGATGATCGCCTCGGCTTCCGGCAGGCGGAAGATCCGTGGTTTCGGGTTGCCCGGCTGCGGACGCGGGGTCACGGTGCCGATTTCGACGAAACCGAAACCCAGCTGCGAGAAGCCATCGATGGCCGCACCGTTCTTGTCCAGACCGGCCGCCAGACCCACCGGGTTCGGGAAGTCCAGGCCCATGACCGTCACCGGCACATTCGCCGGCTTCTTGCACAGCAAGCCGTTGAGGCCCAAACGCCCACCCGCGCCGATCAGATCAAGCGACAGATCGTGGGAGGTTTCCGGAGAAAGTTTGAACAACAGCTGACGGGCCAGGGTGTACATGGGCGGCGATGACTCGGGCGGCGAAAAGAGGTGGCGATTATAGCCGGGCTTATGGCTTCAACACCAAATCGCAGACAAAGAAAAGCCCGGCCTAGGCCGGGCTTTTCTCAAAGCGGCGAGCTAATTACTTAGCTTGAGCTTCAACCTGCGCTTCTACGCGACGGTTTACAGCGCGGCCAGCTTCAGTGCTGTTGTCAGCAACTGGGCGGGTTTTGCCGTAGCCAACCGACTGAACGCGGGACGATTCAACACCGTACTGCTGAGTCAGAACTTTCTTAACAGCGTCTGCACGACGCTGAGACAGTTTCTGGTTGTAAGCGTCAGGACCGACGGAGTCAGTGTGACCTTCAACAGTGGTGTGAGTCGCTGGGTACTGCTTCATGAAGTCAGCCAGGTTCTTGATGTCAGCGTAGCTGTTAGGCTTGACGACCGACTTGTCGAAGTCGAACTTGACGTCCAGCTCAACACGAACAACTTCAGCAACTGGAGCTTCAACTGGAGCTTCTGCAACTGGCTCTGGAGCTGGAACTGGAGCCGGAGCTGGCTTGCCGCCACCACCGAAGTTCACACCCAGGCCAACCGATGGAGCGTAGTCCCAACGGCCGTTGTCCAGTTTGTAGTCAGCTTCTACGCCAGCACGGGCGAAGAAGTTTTCAGCGAAGTAGTACTTAACGCCAGCGCCAGCAGTCAGGAAAGTCGACTGGTCACGACCAGTGTGACCGTCGTCTGCAACGTTGGTCAGGGTGCCGTGCTTAACGCCACCTTCAACGTATGGACGCAGAGCGTCGCCAGCGTTGTTGAAGTGGTACTGAGCGGTCAGACCGAAGTTGTCGCCGCGCAGTTTCTGGCTACCGGTACCGTCGTTCGAACGGGTGTGGTTGTTACGATCCCAGCCGAAGTTGATCGAGACGTCGTCGGTCAGGAAGTAACCGATTTTGGCGCCTGGGTTGAAGCCGTCTTCGACATGGTCAACGCTGTCGTTGTACTGCTTCTTGTAGTTGATCTCGCCTTCAACTGCGCCTTGGCCTTGTGCCAATGCGCCGAACGAAGTAGCGGCAATAAGAGAACCAATGGCCAAGCCCAAGGTGTTTTTCAGTTTCATCCGTTAAATCCCCATCTGGTGATTGTGAAGCAGTCCCGCAAACCGGGGGACAACTCGGCGGCAAGTCTATCAGAACTTGCCTACACGTAAGAGATATTTGCGCTGAACTAAGTTTCAGCAATGCCTGCAAATTTCTCACGTAATTTGTCTAGAGCACGTTTGTACCGCATTTTTGTCGCACTCAAACCCATGTGCATGATGTCTGCGATTTCCTGAAATTCAAGCTCTGCGACAAATCGCAGCACCAGAATTTCACGGTCAATCGGGTTCACATACACCAGCCAGCGATCGAGTCCGCCCTTCTCCTCGGGTTTCGGCGCCTTTTCTTCCGACGCTTCTTCCAGGGGGTCCAGACTCAAGGCGTCCATCAAGCGACGCTTTCGCCGTTCTTTCCGATACTGCGTGATGCATTCGTTGTAAGTGATGCTGTACAGCCAGGTTTTGAACTTCGATTTCCCCTCGAAATTCTTCAGGCCGTACAGCACCTTCAGCATCACTTCCTGACAGACATCGTCTGCGTCGCGATCGTTCCCAAGATATCTCGCACAAACGTTAAATAATGTTCGCTGGTAACGCCGCATCAGCTCTTCATAGGCGCGCGTTACGTGAAACAGCTCGGTATGCGAGCGCGCGACCAACTCCTCATCAGAGAGCTCACGGGGGTCATAGCGCGTGGATAGCGTTTGGGCTTTATTCAAAACAAGTCGTGCCGACAGTCAGGTCAATGTCCGCCGCTACCCTCTCAGGGCATTTTGCGGCGGCATACATTAGCAGGGTTTGCCGGGTTAGCGGCTACTCACATGCTGTTCCAGCAGGATCCGATTGGAGAGTGAGACTAGCTCACCGTCATCGGTCAGCAATGTGGTTTTAACCGTGCCGATCTCTTCGATCTGGCCTTCGACCTCGCCAACACGCACTTGTTGCCCAACCTGATACAACTCACGCACATAGATTCCCGCAAGAATCTGACCGGCAATTTCCCGGCTTCCCAATCCCATCGCCAGCGCAACCGCCAGACCAACGGTAATCAATACAATGACAATTACATGGTTAAGCAGGTCGGTCTTGACTTCAAGCTGACTGATCGCGACCGAGATGCTGATGATGATCACCAGCCCCTGGGCAATTCGGCCCAAACCTGAAGCGTAGTCCAGCCCTACGCCTTCTGCCGCGCCGCGCACCAGCCCGTTGGCCAGCTGCGCAAGCAATACGCCCACCAGCAACACCAGCGCGGCGCCGAAAACTTTCGGCAAATACAACGCCAGCATGTCCAGCGTAGCTGAAACTCGCTCAAGTCCAAGGGACTCTGCCGCGGAAACCAGAAAAATCAGCAAAACGAACCAGTAGACGATCTTGCCGATCAAGGTCGAGATCGGCACCTGAAGCCCGGCGCGCGACATCAACTTGGTCAGTCCGGTGCCGCCCATCAGGCGATCAAGGCCCAGTTTGGCGAGCAATTTGGAGAGCAAGGTATCGAGCAGCTTGGCCACCACGAAACCCAACAGCAGCACCACCAGTGCGCCGAACAGGTTCGGAATGAAATTAGCGACTTTGGTCCACAACGCAGTCATTGCAGTGACGAGGCTCTGAGTCCAGAGATCAAGTTCCATATTCAATCAGCCTTATCAGCAGTGCGAGCGGTAGTTTTACGAAGACGGGAAACCGGCGAAACGTGGGCCGATCCATTATTCAGGGCGATCATCAGCGCGGGCAGCCAGCGGCCCAGCAGGCTGAACAGATCACCGGCGCCAACCTGGCGGTTGGCGGTTTTGAGCACGCGACCCAGGCATGCATCGTCGTCACGGCTGGACGGCGAGGCGTTGAGCATGTCGCGCAAAGACTGTTCAAACGGATCGTGCATACGCACCTCTCGTGATGTCTGTGAAAGACGCGGGCAAATTTGGTCGGGTCACATATTGCATATTCATACCCAGCGCAAACGGCGGAATAACCACCATTGACCAAAGGCCATCGCCAACACCGTCAGACAGGCGATCAGGAAGCCGTAAGGGCTGCTCGAGAACGGAATTCCGCCCACGTTTATGCCCAACAGACCGGTGAGAAAACTCATCGGCAAAAAAATGCAGGTGATGATGCCGAAGCGATACATCGTGCGATTCATGCGCACGTTCAAACGCCGGTCTTCAGCCTCCAGCACAAGCCCCATGCGCTCTCGAGTCAATTCGAGCTCTTCGAGATAGCGGGTCAGGCTGTTGTTCAATTCGTTCCAGTAGTCGGCGTCATCGTCGACAAACCACGGCAGTTTTATCCGCGTCAGCTGTCCGAAAATATCCCGCTGCGGCGCGAGGAAACGCTTCAGTCCGGCAGCCCGGCGGCGGATGTGCAAAATCGAGCCATGCTCGGGGGTATACCGTTCGTCGGCATCCAGCCGCTCTTCCTCTTCATCGACCAGTTCCGACAGGCACGTGACCAGATCCTGCACCTTGTGGGTGAGGAATTGCGCCAGATACAGGATCAGTTCGGAGGACGTTTTCGGACCTTTGCCCTCGCTCAACAGCGCCAACAACTCATCGGTGGCGCGCAGCGGGCGCAGACGCAGGGAGATGATCCGTTGCGCCGAGGCGAAAATCCGCACCGAAACCATGTCTTCCGGCTCGGCACCTGGATTCAGGTTGACCCCGCGCAGAAACAGCAGCAGTTCGGCATCGGGCAATGGCAACAGGCGCGGCCGAGTGTTCTCTTCCAGCAGCAGGTCGCAGGCGAATTCATTCAGGCCGCTGGATTTGCGCAGCCAGGTCTGGGTTTGCGGATGACTGCGATCCCAATGCAGCCACAGACTCTCATGGGCCTGTAGCTGCAGATCGTCGAGCTCGGTCCTGGCTATCGAACGCGCACCGCCCTTACCGTCCAGCACCAGGGCATGCACCAGCCCCCACTGCGCGTTTTCTTCCTCGAACATCCGCATCCCTTTGTTCTGCCGCTGTTTATTCAGGCATCTTCAGCGGGCTCGGCGAGATGATCACGCCGTTGTTGTCCGCATAAATGTACTGGCCCGGGTGGAACGTCACGCCGGCGAAAGTCACCGGTACGTTAAGGTCGCCGAGACCGCGTTTTTCGGTCTTCATCGGATGGCTGGCCAGGGCCTGGACACCGAGATCGGTCTGGGCGATGACGTCGACGTCACGAATGCAACCGTAGATCACCAGCCCTTCCCAACCGTTTTTCGCGGCTTTCTCGGCGATCATGTCGCCCAACAGCGCGCGACGCAGCGAACCGCCACCATCGACCACCAGCACCTTGCCGTCACCCTTGAGTTCGGCTTGCTCTTTGACCAGCGAGTTATCTTCGAAACATTTGATGGTCACGATTTCGCCGCCGAAAGAATCACGGCCGCCGAAATTGCTGAACATCGGTTCCAGCACCTGCACCAGCTCCGGATAGGCGTCGCACAGGTCAGGCGTGAGGTAATGGTTCATCGAGAAACTCCTGTTAAAGGAAGACGATCTAGGATGCCGCATTCTTTTGAGACGAGCTCCGGCAGTCGCTGTTTACCCTGATTCATGCAATGTTCGCTGAATGAACCTGAACATACGCTGAAACGTAATAGCTAAACAGCCACCATTTATGACCAGAACCGCACAATGCGTCATATCTTAGCCGCAAGCCGACCTGAGCGAAATGCCCTTTTCAGAGCCTTGGCCTCAACCCGCGGCCGCCAGATCAGGCTTGTCGCCGAGCAATGGCGTCTGTTGATCCTGCAGCCAGCGCGCCACCAGCGGCCAGACTTCGGCCTGTGCAGCCTTGCTTACCAGCATCTCGACATGACCGAAATTGTCACTGAAGCCCTGCTCACGCCCCAGATTGACGAATTGCTTGCGTTCGGAACCGATCTGCTCGAACAGCTTGCGACAGGCCCACGCCGGATCCTGATGATCGCCCGCCGCCGTCACGGCCAGCACCGGCACCTGAACCTCGGCCAGACCGGCCCACCAATCCTTGTCCTTGTCACCAAAACGTCCAAACAAGCCGTACCAGCGCATGCTTTCCAGCGCCAGGCCGATCGGCTCGTCCTCCGGGCCGCGCTTGAGGCGTGAGCCGGACAATTGCGCGAAACGCTTGAGAATGAAGCGCCCGCTCCACTCCACCGGTGGAATCTTCAGCGGCCAGTACGTGCGACTGACCTGCGTGCCGAAAAACGCCGCCGACGCCACGGCGGGCTCGCCGAGGTATTCGCCACCCAGCGCCGCCGCCAGGGTAATGCCGCCCAGCGAATGGCCGATCCAGTGTGGCACCTGCCCGCTCTGCTCGCGCACGAACGCGGCAATCGCCGGCAGATCGTACCGGGCGTAGTCAGCCACGCGGTTGCGGCGGTAGTCCTGGTTGCGCTGCGACAGGCCATGGCCGCGCATCTCCGGAATCCATACATCAAAACCCAGACGCGTCAGGTACGCGCCCAGCCCAAGGCCCTTGGGGGAAAACCAGAAGCGTCGATTGGAAAAACTGCCGTGCAGCAAAATCACCGGCACGCCGCGCGGTGTCGTGTCATCGGCCATGCCCAGGCGGGTCACGGCGATTTCCACGGACCAGTCGGGACTGTTGCCGGGTTTCAATCGATACACATCTTCGCTCAGATCACCGCGACGTTCGGCGCTGATCAGGGCGACAGGAAACAGGTTGCTGCTGCTTTGCATAATGCTCTTGCACAAAAAAGGGCGGCATCTACAGGAGCCCGCCCTACTCAAATCTCAAAGCCCCCGACCTTTGTGGGAGCCGGCTTGCTCGCGAAAGCGGTGTATCAGCCAACATTTGTGGCGGATCTTATTCCGTCTTCGCGAGCAAGCCCGCTCCCACAGGGGAGGATGGCCGTTCACATATGGATCAAGCCTGCGCCTGACCTTCAGCGAGGAAGAACCAGGTTTCCAGTACAGAATCCGGGTTCAGCGACACGCTTTCGATGCCCTGCTCCATCAGCCATTTGGCCAGATCCGGGTGGTCCGAAGGGCCCTGGCCGCAGATGCCGATGTACTTGCCGGCCTTGTTGCACGCGGCAATCGCGTTGGCCAACAGCTTCTTGACCGCCGGATTACGCTCGTCGAACAGGTGCGCGATGATCCCGGAGTCACGGTCCAGGCCCAGGGTCAGCTGAGTCAGGTCGTTGGAACCGATCGAGAAGCCGTCGAAGAATTCGAGGAATTCTTCAGCGAGAATCGCGTTGGATGGCAGTTCGCACATCATGATCACGCGCAGGCCGTTGTCGCCACGGGCCAGGCCGTTTTCGGCAAGCAGATCGACCACCTGGCTGGCTTCGCCGAGGGTACGGACGAACGGCACCATGATTTCGACGTTGGTCAGGCCCATCTCGTTGCGCACGCGTTTCAGTGCGCGACACTCGAGTTCGAAGCAATCGCGGAACGCTTCGCTGATGTAACGCGAAGCGCCACGGAAGCCCAGCATCGGGTTTTCTTCTTCCGGCTCGTAGAGCTTGCCGCCGATCAGGTTGGCGTATTCGTTGGACTTGAAGTCCGACAGACGCACGATGACCTTCTTCGGCCAGAACGCTGCAGCGAGGGTGCTGATGCCTTCCACCAGTTTTTCGACGTAGAAGCCGACCGGATCGTCGTAACCGGCGATGCGCTTGTCGACGCTGTCCTTGATTTCCTGCGGCAGGCCGTCGTAGTTCAGCAGTGCTTTCGGGTGCACGCCGATCATGCGGTTGATGATGAACTCCAGACGGGCCAGGCCGACACCGGCGTTCGGCAGCTGCGCGAAGTCGAAGGCGCGGTCCGGGTTGCCGACGTTCATCATGATCTTGAACGGCAGCTCCGGCATGGCGTCCACGGAGTTCTTCTTGACGTCGAAGCCCAGTTCGCCTTCGAAGATGTAACCGGTGTCACCCTCAGCGCAGGACACGGTCACGCCCTGGCCATCCTTCAGCAGTTGGGTGGCGTTGCCGCAACCCACAACCGCCGGAATCCCCAGCTCACGGGCGATGATCGCCGCGTGACAGGTACGCCCGCCACGGTTGGTGACGATGGCGCTGGCGCGCTTCATCACCGGTTCCCAGTCCGGGTCGGTCATGTCGGAGACCAGCACGTCGCCGGCCTGGACTTTGTCCATTTCCGAGACGTCCTTGATGATCCGCACCTTACCGGCGCCGATGCGCTGGCCGATGGCACGACCTTCCACCAGCACGGTGCCGGTTTCTTTCAGCAGGTAACGTTCCATGACGTTGGCCTGGGTGCGGCTCTTCACGGTTTCCGGACGGGCCTGCACGATGTACAGCTTGCCGTCGTCACCGTCCTTGGCCCACTCGATGTCCATCGGGCAGCCGTAGTGCTTCTCGATGATCATCGCCTGCTTGGCCAGCTCGCTGACTTCGGCGTCGGTCAGGCAGAAACGCGCACGCTCGGCCTTGTCGACATCGACGGTCTTCACCGAACGACCGGCCTTGGCCTCGTCGCCGTAGATCATCTTGATCGCCTTGCTGCCGAGGTTGCGACGCAGGATCGCCGGACGACCGGCTTCCAGCGTGCCCTTGTGCACATAGAATTCGTCGGGGTTGACCGCGCCTTGGACGACGGTTTCGCCCAGGCCGTAGGCGCCGGTGATGAACACCACGTCACGGAAACCGGATTCGGTATCGAGGGTGAACATTACGCCGGCAGTACCGGTTTCCGAACGCACCATGCGCTGCACGCCGGCCGACAGGGCGACCAGTTTGTGGTCGAAGCCCTGGTGCACGCGGTAGGAAATCGCCCGGTCGTTGAACAGCGAAGCGAACACCTCTTTGGCGGCGCGGATAACGTTTTCCACGCCACGGATGTTCAGGAAGGTTTCCTGCTGACCGGCGAACGAGGCGTCCGGCAAGTCTTCGGCGGTGGCGGAAGAACGCACGGCCACGGCCACATCAGGGTTACCAGCCGACAACGCGGCGAACGCGGTGCGGATCTCGGCATTGAGTTTTTCAGGGAATTCGGCGTCCATGATCCATTGACGGATCTGCGCACCGGTCTTGGCCAGTGCATTGACGTCATCGACGTCCAGGGCGTCGAGAGCCTTGTGGATCTGATCGTTGAGGCCGCTCAGTTCGAGAAAGTCGCGATAGGCCTGCGCGGTGGTGGCAAAGCCGCCGGGGACCGACACACCGGCACCCGCCAGGTTGCTGATCATCTCGCCCAGGGATGCGTTCTTGCCCCCCACATGCTCAACATCGTGTTTGCCGAGCTTATCGAGGGAAACTACGTACTCTACCAAGGTGATCTCTCCACTAACTGTGTTGGAAAAGCTCAGAAACCGGCAGCTCGGGGGAGCGTTGGCCGGCTGTATGGCCTGGACCTGGAAAATAAGTGAGAATGCGGGCCATTGGCGGCCGGCAATCGCGCCTATCATATCCAAGATTGATGACTAGCTTAAGGCCCAAGGTGCAAATGAAACGATCTGCTTTCTTTATCTCCGATGGCACCGGCATCACTGCCGAAACCCTGGGTCAAAGCCTTCTGGCGCAGTTCGAAAACATTACCTTCAGCAAAGTCACGCGGCCGTATATCGACAACGCGGACAAAGCGCGGGCCATGGTACAACAAATCAACAAAGCCGCTGAAACCGACGGCATGCGCCCGATCATCTTCGACACCATCGTCAATCAGGACATCCGTGAGATTCTCGCGACCTCCAATGGTTTCATGATCGACATTTTCTCGACCTTCCTCGCCCCTCTGGAGCAGGAACTGACCGAGCATTCTTCCTATACCGTCGGCAAGTCGCATTCGATCGGGCACAACTCCAATTACATGGAGCGGATCGAGGCGGTGAACTTCGCTCTCGACAATGACGACGGCGCGCGCACCCACTATTACGACAAGGCCGATCTGATACTAGTGGGCGTGTCGCGTTGTGGTAAGACGCCGACGTGCCTGTACATGGCGATGCAATTCGGCATTCGCGCGGCCAACTACCCGCTGACCGAAGACGACATGGAGCGTCTGACCCTGCCGACCGCCCTGCGCGCCCATCAGCACAAGCTGTTCGGCCTGACCATCGACCCGGATCGCCTCACCGCGATCCGCAACGAGCGCAAGCCCAACAGCCGTTATTCGAGCTACGCCCAGTGCGAATTCGAAGTGCGTGAAGTGGAAAACCTGTTCCGCCGCGAGAACATCCCGCACATCAACTCCACGCATTTTTCGGTGGAAGAGATTTCGGCGAAGATTCTGGTGGAGAAAGGCGTGGAGCGGCGTTTCAAATAACACCACTCCCCTCCTGTAGGAGCTGCCGCAGGCTGCGATCTTTTGCTCTTGCTGTTAACGATCAAAATCAAAAGATCGCAGCCTGCGGCAGCTCCTACAGGGGATGTTGTATCAGGGCGTTTGCCAGAGCCTCGAACCCGGACAGCAACAACCGGTCATCCCCCACCGCATTGCACACACTCGCTCGAATGAACTGCGGCACCGCCGCATGCCCGACCGCAAAGGCCTCGGCGGTGGCCACCAGGTAGTTGTTTTCCTTCAGCTCCGCCGCAATCTGCGAGGCGCGCCACAGCTCCGGCACCTCGATCCAGAAGTGCGGGCTATGCGCATCTGCCTTGTAATTGAGCCCCGCCAACACCGGCGCGACCAGCGCCTTGCGCCGGCCGATTTCGCTGATCTGCTCATCCAGCAAACGCTCGGCCATGCCGTTGTCGATCCAGCGGCTCGCCAACTCCATCGCCAGCGGATTGGCCATCCAGCAGGTGCCGCGAATAGCCGCACTCAGGCGCCCGATCAGCGCTTGCGGTGCATGCAGATAACCGACCCGCAGACCGGCTGAAACGGCCTTGCTCAGACTGCCGATCAACACCGCACGCTCGGCGGCGAAATGGCTCAGCGGCAACGGTCGCTGGCGAGCCAGCACCGCATGCGCGTCGTCTTCGAAAATCAGCAGATTGTGTTGGCGACAGATGTCGGCAATCGCCTCGCGCCGTGGCACCGACATGACTGCCGCCGTCGGGTTCTGAATCGTCGGCGTGCAGTACAGCGCCGAGACACGGTGCTGCCGGCAGACGTCGTCCAGCGCTGCCGGCAGCAGCCCTTCGTCATCCATTGCGACACCGATGAGTTTGATCCCCAACTGGCGTGCGACGCTGATCAGCCCCGGGTAAGTCAGATGCTCGGTAACCAACGTGTCGCCGGCCTTGAGCAGGCCCATCAAGGCGCACAGCAAGCCATGCTGGCCGCCATTGACGCACAACACCTGATCGGCGTGCGGCTGAAACGCGCCATGACTCAACCAGCGCGCCCCCGCCTGCCGATGCCGGAGCAACCCGCTTTCGACGGTGTAACCGGTCAACTGCTGCAAGCCTCGTGGATCACTGGCGAGGCTGTGCAGGGTCTGGCTCATGAATGCCGCTTCCTGCCCGGGGATCGGCTGATTGCGGCTCATGTCGAAACAGGCGCGCGGCTCATCGCTGACATTGCGAAAGCCCTTGTCCTGCGGCCGCTCCATCCCGCGCTCACGCACATAAGTGCCATCGCCGACCCGCGCCACCACCAGACCGACCCGCTCCAGTTCGCCATAGGCGCGACTGATGGTGCCGATGGTCACGCCCAGGCTATCGGCCAACAGCCGGTGCGGCGGCAATTTCGCTCCCGCCGCAATCACGCCTTCGGCGATGGCCTGTTGCACCGCATCCGCCAGGCGCTTGTACTTCACCCCCACCCCGTTGGCGAGGCCGTCGCGGAGGATTGACACCATGGCAATACTTACTTTGACAGTCATTGTCGCCCCGAATAGCGTGCTGAAAACAGGTTCAATCAGGGATAGCCCTTTTCAACAACCGGGTCAATTCCTTTGCTGCGGAGCACCAAGCATGTCGACTGCCATCAGCGCACCGCTGAACATCAGCAAACCCTGGCTCGCCGGACTGCTCACCAGCACGTTGTTTCTGATCGTCTGCCTGAGCTGGGGCACTACGTGGCTGGGGATCAAGATTGCCGTGGAAAGCGTGCCGCCACTGACCGCCGCGGGCCTGCGCTTTCTGATCGCCTTTCCGCTGTTCCTGAGCTTCGCCGTGTTGCGCAAAGAGCCGCTGTTGTTCCCGCGACAGAGCCGCTGGTTTTTCGTGTTCGTCACGCTGTCGTATTTCAGCCTGCCGTACTACCTGCTCAACTACGGCGAGATGCACGTTTCGTCCGGTCTGACAGCACTGCTGTTCAGTTGCATGCCGGTGTTTATCCTGATTTTTTCCGCGCTGTTTCTGCGCGAGAAAATCCTCCCCACACAGATGCTCGGTATCGCCATCGGTTTCGCCAGTCTGTTCATGATCATTCGCAGCCAGGGCCTGCATCTGGATCAGGCGGAATGGCTCGGCGTGCTGGCGATTCTGTGCGCAGCGATCCTGCATGCGCTGTGCTACGTGGTGACCAAAAAGCACGGCAGCGCGATCAGCGTGATCACCTACAACACCCTGCCGATCGGCATCGCCGGGCTGATGTTATTTATTGTCGGCTTGAACGTGGAAGCACCGGTATTCAAGGACGTGACCGCGCGCTCATGGGGCGCTCTGCTGTACCTCGGACTGGTGGCGTCAGTGGGCGGCTTTATCGTGTATTTCATCCTGCTCAAACGCCTGAGCCCGGTGCTGCTGTCGTTCGTGTTCATCATCTTCCCGGTATTCGCCCTGCTCATCGGCGCCTGGTACGAAGGCACGCCGATCTCGCGGGACCTGATGCTGTATTCGGCAATCCTGCTCGCCGGTTTCGCGATCACCAAGTTACCGCTCAAACGCTGAAAGCCCACGACCCGACGTGAGCACAAGGGCTCACACATCACTCAACTTTGAACATCGGAGGTTCAAATGTCGGTACACACCATGGAAACCCTCAGTCTGTTTAACAGCGAACCCTACCGGCGCGCCTTTGGTGCCCGCGTCATCGCAGTGGTCGATCAGGCCGTCGTGCTGGAACACACCCTTTTCTACCCAACCGGTGGCGGGCAACCGGGTGACACCGGGCATTTCAGTCTGGTGGATGGCACGCGGATCGAAGTCACCGGAACGGTGCGCGATCCCCTGCTGCCGTCGATCATCTGGCATCAGGTGCAGGAGTGCCCGCCGCAGCTGTGTACCGGCGCATTGGTCAACGCCAGTCTCGACTGGGAGCGGCGCTATCAGCACATGAAGATGCATACCTGCCTGCATCTGCTCGGTGCGCTGATCAATGCGCCAGTCACCGGGTGCAGCATCAGCGCCGACAAGGGCCGACTGGATTTCGATCTGCCGGAAATGACCCTCGACAAGGACAGCATCACCCGCGACCTCAACGCGCTGATCGAACAGGCCTGCACGGTCAATACCCTGTCGATGCCGGCCGCCGAGTACCCCGCCTTGCTGGAGAGGACCGGCAGCAAGACGGTCAAGCCGCCCGTCATTCAGGGTGACTTGCGCATGGTCGAGGTCAGCGGCGTCGACATCCAGCCCTGTGGCGGCACCCATGTGCACAACACCCGGGAAATCGGCCGGGTGTATTGCGAAAAAATCGAGAAGAAAAGCCGCAACAATCGCCGGGTAATCCTGCGTTTCGCCTAGGCGGACGGGCATTTACCGGATGAAAATTTCTTCACTTAAAACAGACACGGTCTTTACGTCTTTGTAACATCTGGAAATATACAATCCGCGCAAGCAGCGCATCCGGTTCCCAAACCGGATGCGCCAGCCCTCCTGGCCTGATGAATTCAGCGGGCCCGCAACATTCACCTCCCACTTGAACCTGAAGAACGAGCATCCGCTCATTCTCGGTGGGTCGTGCAGACAGAAGCTACGCTCAGACTGCCGCGCCCCCTTTGGACACCGCTGGAATCACTGCGTATGAAGAAAGTGTTCCGTCACTACATCCCGGCCACGACCCGGCGCTTGCTGCCCAATCGCTGGGACCTGATCGCCATGCCGCTGGTGATCGGCTTCTTGCTGTTTTTCTCGATCACCGCCCGGGAAACCTGGGCACCGATCGCCACCTTGCAGAGCGAGGTGATCTCTCTCGACCCGAGCAACCTGCCGGAATACGCCATGCGCACCACCCTGCGCATGCTCGCGGCGATGGTCGCGGCACTGGTGTTCACCCTTCTTTACGGCACCCTGGCCGCGAAAAGCCGGCGCGCCGAAAAACTGCTGGTGCCGGTGCTGGACATCCTGCAATCGGTGCCGGTGCTGGGCTACATCTCGTTCACCGTGACCTTTTTTCTGCTGATGTTTCCCGGCCGGGTACTCGGGGCGGAATTCGCCGCGATCTTTGCGATTTTCACCAGTCAGGCGTGGAACATGACGTTCAGCTTCTACCAGTCGCTGCGCATGCTGCCGCGGGATCTGGTGGAGGTGTCGACCAACCTGCAACTGTCCGGCTGGCAGAGTTTCTGGAAACTCGACGTGCCTTTCGCCATGCCCGGGCTGGTGTGGAACATGATGATGAGCATGTCCGGCGGCTGGTTCTTCGTGGTGGCGTCGGAAGCAATCACGGTCGGGGACCAGACCATCACCCTGCCGGGTATCGGCTCGTATCTGGCCATGGCCATCGCGCAGAAAGACCTGCACGCGGTGGGTTACGTGATTCTGACGATGATCGTGGTGATCCTGATCTACGACCAGTTCCTGTTCCGCCCGCTGGTGGCCTGGGCCGACAAGTTCCGCATGGAAAACACCGCCTCGCAGACCGCCGCGCCCGAATCCTGGGTACTGAACCTGATCCAGCGCACCCGATTGATCCAGCGCCTGCTGCGCCCGTTCAGCCGCGCCATCAGCCGGCTGGGCAACATGCGCTTGAACCTGCCGCGTGCGGCGCGCCACACCCTCAGCGCGGACAACCCGAGCAGATCGAAAATGATCGACTGGATATGGGGCACATTGATCGCGCTGCTGACGGCTTATGCGCTTTATCACATCGTCCTGTATGTCGGCACAGAAGTGACGCTCGCCGAGGTCGGCCATGTATTGCTGCTGGGGTTCTTTACCTTGCTGCGAGTGGCCGGTCTGATTCTCATTGCTTCGCTGATCTGGGTGCCGCTGGGAGTGATGATCGGCCTGCGTCCGGCGCTGGCGGAAAAGATCCAGCCGCTGGCGCAGTTCCTCGCGGCGTTTCCGGCGAACCTGCTGTTCCCGGTATTCGTCATCGTGATCCTGCGCTACCAGTTGAACCCGGACATCTGGCTCAGCCCGCTGATCGTGCTCGGCACGCAGTGGTACATCCTGTTCAACGTGATCGCCGGAGCCAGCGCCTTCCCCAATGACTACAAGGAGGCCGCCGCCAACTTCCGCATTCGCGGCTGGTTGTGGTGGCGCAAGGTCATGCTGCCGGGGATTTTTCCTTACTACGTGACCGGCGCCATTACCGCCTCGGGCGGTGCGTGGAACGCCAGCATCGTCTCCGAATTCGTCTCCTGGGGGCAGGACAAAGTCGTTGCCCACGGTCTCGGGGCGTATATCGCCCAGACCACCGCCGCCGGAGACTTTCCGAAAATCACCCTCGGCGTGGTGGTCATGGCGATCTTTGTCGTGGCCTTCAATCGTCTGGTCTGGCGACCGATGTACGCCGTGGCCGAAAACAAACTGCGCCTGAACTGATGGGACTCGCTGCGATGAATACCTATACCGAACAAACCGCCGCCAGCCCCGAAATCTACTCGCTCAGCGATGTGAACCGGGTGTTTGGCAAGGGCAAGGAAGAACTGCAAGTGCTCAGCGGGGTCGATCTGACCCTGCGCGAAGGCGAGATCGTCGGCATGCTCGGCCGCTCCGGCTCCGGCAAATCCACCTTGCTGCGGATCATTGCCGGCCTGATCGAACCGTCATCGGGCGATGTCCTGTACAACGGCCAGCCGCTACACGGCCCGGCCGAAGGTGTGGCGATGGTGTTCCAGACCTTCGCCCTGTTCCCGTGGCTGACGGTGCTGGAAAACGTCGAGGCCGGCCTGCAAGCCTTGCAGGTCGAACGCAAGGCTGCGCGCAAACGGGCGCTGGCGGCGATCGACCTGATCGGCCTCGACGGTTTCGAAAACGCCTACCCGCGCGAGTTGTCCGGCGGCATGCGTCAGCGCGTGGGCTTCGCGCGTGCGCTGGTGGTCAACCCGACCCTGTTGCTGATGGACGAACCCTTTTCGGCACTGGACGTACTGACCGCCGAAACCCTGCGCACGGATCTGCTGGACCTGTGGAGCGGCAAGCAACTGCCGATCAAATCGATCCTGATCGTCACCCACAACATCGAAGAAGCCGTGCTGATGTGCGACCGCATTCTGGTGTTGTCGTCCAACCCGGGGCGGGTGGTGGCGGAAATCAAAGTGCCGTTCGCCCATCCACGCAACCGCCTGGATCCGGCTTTCCGGCAGATGGTCGACGACATTTACGCGCAGATGACTGACCGGCGCAGCGCCGATGCCAGCGTCGGCAAGCCCGAGCTGAAAATGAGCAGTCCGCTGCCTGAGGTCTCGACCAACCTGATGGCCGGTCTGATCGAAACCATCGCCGCCGAACCCTACAACGGCCACGCCGGCCTGCCCACCGTGGCTGAACGGCGTCTGCTGGAAGTCGATGACCTGTTCCCCGTGGCCGAGATGATCGAGCACCTCGGTTTCGCTGAACTCAAAGGCGCCGACATCACCCTGACCGACGCCGGCAAACTGTTCGCCGACTACGGCACCCAGGAACGCAAAACCCTGTTCGCCGAACATCTGATTCGCCACGTACCGCTGGCCGCGCGCATCCGTCAGGTGCTGCTGGAGCGCAATGGGCACCGCGCGCCACGGGTGCGTTTCGAGCAGGAACTGCAGGACTCGCTGACCGAAGCGTTCGTCGAGAGAACCCTGGAAGTGGTGATCGCCTGGGGTCGTTATGCGGAGATTTTCTCTTACGACGACCACACCGAAACCTTCAGCCTGGAGGATGTCGAGGGCAGCCTGTAGCCCGCGACACCTCTGGCGTTGGCCTAGATCACGAACAGGTCGACAAAGCGATTGACCGGCGTGGCTTCGAGCGCTTGCTGATCCTTGCACAGGGTGAAGATCTCGTTGCTGCGCTGGCCGGTGAAACGCGTCGCCAGGTTGGCCTTGAACTTGTCCTCCAGCAACGGGATGCCATCGGCGCGGCGGCGACGGTGGCCGATCGGGTATTCCACCACCACGTTCTCGGTGCTCGATCCGTCCTTGAAAAACACCTGCACCGCGTTGGCAATCGAGCGCTTGTCGGCCTCCAGATACTCGCGGGTGAAACGCGGGTCTTCGACGATGACCATCTTCTCGCGCAACACATCGATGATCGGGTGCGCGGCGTGGAAATCGTCCTCGTATTGCTCGGCCACCAGATTACCGAACGCCAGCGGCACGGCGGTCATGTACTGAAGGCAGTGGTCGCGGTCGGCGGCGTTGGCCAGCGGCCCGACCTTGGAAATAATGCGAATCGCCGACTCGTGGGTGGTGATGACGATGCGGTCGATTTCGTGCAAGCGGTTGCGCACCAACGGATGCAAGGTCACCGCCGCTTCGCAGGCCGTTTGCGCATGGAATTCGGCGGGGAAGCTGATCTTGAACAGCACGTTTTCCATCACGTAACTGCCGTAGGGCCGCGAGAAACTGAAGGCACGTTTGCCTTCGGGCTTGAGCGCCAGATCATTATTGGTATGGCTGAACGATACGTCGTAGAAGCCCCACTGTCTGGCCGTCAACACCCCGGGAATACCCATCTCGCCACGCAGGGCAATGTCGGCCAGACGCACGCCGCGACTGGTCGCATCCCCCGCCGCCCATGACTTGCGCGACCCGGCGTTCGGCGCATGGCGATAGGAGCGCAGCGCCTGACCGTCGGCAAACGCATGGGACAATGCCGACAGCAGCTGCTCGCGATTGGCGCCCATCAGTTTGGCGGTGACGGCGGTCGAAGCGACTTTCACCAGCAGCACGTGGTCGAGGCCGACACGATTGAAGGAATTTTCCAGCGCGATCACGCCTTGAATTTCGTGGGCCATGATCATCGCTTCAAGTACATCGCGAATCGTCAGCGGCTTCTCACCATTGGCAACGCGTTTTTGCGACAGGTGATCGGCCACCGCGAGAATTCCGCCGAGGTTGTCCGACGGATGCCCCCACTCGGCGGCGAGCCAGGTGTCGTTGTAGTCGAGCCAGCGCACGATGCAGCCGATGTCCCACGCGGCTTTCACCGGGTCGAGGCGATAGCAAGTGCCCGGCACCCGCGCCCCGAACGGCACCACGGTGCCTTCGACGAGAGGGCCAAGGTGTTTGGTGCATTCGGGAAAACGCAACGCCAGTAAGCCACAACCGAGAGTGTCCATCAGACAGTTGCGGGCAGTGTCGAGGGCTTCGGCAGATTCGATGTTGAAGGTGATGACGTAATCGGCGATGTCCTGCAGGACACGGTCGTAGTCGGGGCGGTTGTTCTGGTCGACGTTGGCGCTCATTGCGGTTCTCCTGGTGGGGAATGATGAGTGGGGTGGTCTTCCTCAGGGGCTGGTTGGTTTTTTGTTTAGAGCAGATCGTGGTGTCTGCTTTGTGATGTTTCGTCAGTGGATTGTTTCCCTCACCCTAGCCCTCTCCCGGAGGGAGAGGGAACCGACCGGGTGATATTCAACACATACGTCGACCTGAAAGCTCTTCCGTGAATCCATAATCGCCAAGATGCTTCAAGTCGCAGGACATCCAATTACAACTCGGTCTGCTCCCTCTCCCTCCGGGAGAGGGCTGGGGTGAGGGCATCGATACTGGATCAGAAAGAGTCGCCAGGGATACGGACGAAACCTTCCATGAGTACGCGTGCACTGCGGCTCATGATCGCTTTTTTCACCACCCACTCACCGTTTTCCAGGCTGGCCTCGGCGCCTACGCGCAGCGTCCCGGACGGATGGCCGAAGCGCACCGCGTTGCGTTCGACACCGCCCGCCGCGAGATTCACCAGAGTCCCGGAGATCGCTGCCGCCGTGCCGATTGCCACCGCCGCCGTTCCCATCATCGCGTGGTGCAATTTGCCCATCGACAATGCGCGCACCAGCAGATCCACATCACCGGCGGCAATCGCCTTGCCGCTGGATGCAATGTAATCCGCAGGCCTGGCAACGAACGCGACTTTCGGCGTGTGCTGTCGCTTGGCCGCTTCGTCCAGATTCGCAATCAGCCCCATGCGCAATGCACCGTAGGCGCGGATGGTTTCGAACATCTGCAGCGCTTTCGGATCGCTGTTGATCGCGCTCTGAAGCTCGGTGCCGGTGTAGCCGATGTCTGCGGCGTTGACGAAAATCGTCGGAATCCCGGCGTTGATCATGGTCGCCTGGAACGTGCCGACACCCGGCACTTCCAGCTCGTCGATCAGGTTACCGGTGGGGAACATCGAACCGCCGCCGCCCTCTTCTTCCGCTGCCGGATCCATGAACTCCAGTTGCACTTCGGCGGCCGGAAAGGTCACGCCGTCGAGTTCGAAATCACCGGTTTCCTGCACTTCGCCGTTAGTGATCGGCACGTGGGCGATGATGGTCTTGCCGATGTTGGCCTGCCATACGCGCACCACCGCCACACCGTTGTGCGGAATGCGGCTGGCATCCACCAGACCATTGCTGATGGCGAACGAACCGACCGCCGCCGAGAGGTTGCCGCAATTGCCGCTCCAGTCCACGAACGGCTTGTCGATGGAGACCTGACCGAACAGGTAATCGACGTCGTGATCGGCCTTGCTGCTTTTCGACAGGATCACGGTTTTGCTGGTACTCGAGGTGGCACCGCCCATGCCGTCGATCTGTTTGTCGTAGGGGTCGGGGCTGCCGATCACCCGCAGCAGCAAGGCGTCGCGGGCCGGGCCGGGAATCTGCGCGGCTTCGGGCAGATCCTTGAGGCTGAAGAACACGCCTTTGCTGGTGCCGCCGCGCATGTAGGTGGCGGGGATTTTGATTTGTGGTGCGTGAGCCATGATGCTCCTTACCGAAGGCATGGGCGTGAAACCCCATGCCTACATCAGTTGATTTAAACGGCAACCGCCGACTCTTCGAGGAAGTCCTGGGCGAAGCGCTGCAACACGCCGCCGGCCTCGTAGATCGACACTTCTTCAGCGGTATCCAGGCGGCAGGTCACCGGCACTTCAACGCGCTCGCCGTTCTTGCAGTGGATCACCAGCGTCAGGTCGGCGCGCGGGGTGCGGGCGCCGATCACGTCGTAGGTTTCGCTGCCGTCGATGGCCAGCGTGTGCCGGTCAGTGCCCGGTTTGAACTCCAGCGGCAACACGCCCATGCCCACCAGATTGGTACGGTGGATGCGCTCGAAACCTTCGGCGACGATCGCTTCGACGCCCGCCAGCCGCACGCCCTTCGCCGCCCAGTCGCGGGACGAACCCTGACCGTAATCGGCGCCGGCAATGATGATCAGCGGCTGCTTGCGTTCCATGTAGGTTTCGATGGCTTCCCACATGCGCATCACCTGGCCTTCCGGCTCGACCCGCGCCAGCGAACCCTGTTTGACCTTGCCGTTTTCCTGGACCATTTCGTTGAACAGTTTCGGGTTGGCGAAGGTGGCGCGTTGCGCGGTCAAGTGGTCGCCACGGTGTGTGGCATACGAGTTGAAGTCCTCTTCCGGCAGGCCCATTTTCGCCAGGTATTCGCCGGCGGCGCTGTCGAGCATGATCGCGTTCGAGGGCGACAGGTGATCGGTGGTGATGTTGTCCGGGAGCACCGCCAGCGGGCGCATGCCCTGGAGCGGCCGCGCGCCGGCGAGCGCACCTTCCCAATACGGCGGACGGCGGATGTAGGTACTCATCTCGCGCCAGTCGTACAGCGGCGTGACTTTCGGGCCAGTGTCTTCATGGACGGCGAACATCGGGATGTAGACCTGCCGGAACTGCTCAGGCTTCACCGACGACTTCACCACGGCGTCGATTTCTTCATCGCTCGGCCAGATGTCCTTCAGGCGGATTTCCTTGCCGTCGACCACGCCCAGCACATCTTTCTCGATGTCGAAACGGATGGTCCCGGCGATGGCGTACGCGACCACCAGTGGCGGCGACGCGAGGAACGCCTGCTTGGCGTACGGGTGAATGCGGCCGTCGAAGTTGCGGTTGCCGGAGAGCACGGCCGTCGCATACAGATCGCGGTCAATGATCTCTTGTTGAATCACCGGATCGAGTGCGCCGGACATGCCGTTGCAAGTGGTGCAGGCAAACGCGACGACGCCGAAACCGAGTTGCTCCAGCTCCGTGGTCAGCCCCGCTTCATCGAGGTACAGCGCCACGGTTTTCGACCCCGGTGCCAGCGAGGATTTGACCCACGGCTTGCGGGTCAGGCCGAGCTTGTTGGCGTTGCGCGCCAGCAGACCGGCGGCGATCACGTTGCGCGGATTGCTGGTGTTGGTGCAGCTGGTGATGGCAGCGATGATCACCGCGCCGTCGGGCATTTGCCCCGGCACGTCATCCCACTGCCCGGAGATGCCTTTGGCCGCCAGATCCGCTACCGCCACACGGGCGTGCGGATTACTCGGGCCAGCCATGTTGCGCACCACCGACGACAGATCGAAAGTCAGGCCACGCTCGTATTGCGCGCCTTTCAGGCTGTCGGCCCACAGGCCGTTGAGCCTGGCGTACTGCTCGACGAGCTGCACTTGCTGGTCTTCGCGACCGGTGAGTTTCAGGTAGTCGATGGTCTGTTGATCGATGTAGAACATCGCGGCCGTGGCACCGTATTCCGGGGCCATGTTGGAGATGGTCGCGCGGTCACCGAGGGTTAGCGCCGAGGCGCCTTCGCCGAAGAACTCCAGCCAGGCGCCGACGACTTTCTGTTTGCGCAGATATTCGGTCAGCGCCAGTACCATGTCGGTGGCGGTGATGCCCGGTTGCAGCTTGCCGGTCAGTTCGACGCCGACGCTTTCCGGCAGGCGCATCCACGAGGCGCGGCCGAGCATCACGCTCTCGGCTTCGAGGCCACCAACACCGATGGCGATCACGCCCAACGCATCGACGTGCGGGGTGTGGCTGTCGGTGCCGACGCAGGTGTCGGGGAATGCCACGCCGTCGCGCACCTGGATCACCGGAGACATTTTCTCCAGGTTGATCTGGTGCATGATGCCGTTGCCTGGCGGGATCACGTCGACGTTCTTGAAGGCTTTTTTAGTCCAGTTGATGAAGTGGAAACGGTCTTCGTTACGGCGGTCTTCGATGGCGCGGTTCTTCTCAAAGGCCTGCTTGTCGAAACCGCCCGCTTCTACCGCCAGCGAGTGGTCGACGATCAGCTGCGTCGGCACCACCGGGTTGACCTGCGCCGGGTCACCGCCCTGCAGGGCAATCGCATCGCGCAGGCCGGCGAGATCGACCAGTGCGGTCTGGCCGAGAATGTCGTGGCACACCACGCGCGCCGGGAACCACGGGAAGTCGAGGTCGCGCTTGCGCTCGATCAGCTGTTTCAGCGAATCGGTGAGCGTGGCCGGGTCGCAGCGACGCACAAGGTTTTCCGCCAGCACGCGGGAGGTATACGGCAGGGTGTCGTAGCTGCCGGGCTGAATCGCCTCGACCGCCGCACGGACGTCGAAATAATCCAGGGAACTGCCGGGCAGGTTTTTGCGGAATTCTGTGTTCATCGGGTCAGGACTCGGGTCACGGTAGTTTCAAAGGGTGGGGCCGGCACCGGCACTGAAGTGGACTCGGTCAACTGTGGGAGGGGGCTTGCTCCCGAAGGCGGAGTGTCATTCAACGGATTTGTCGACTGATACACCGCATTCGCGAGCAAGCCCGCTCCCACATTGGTTCCCGGTTTATCCAGTTACCCGGGTGGCAGGTCCACCATTCAGCGACGTTCGATTGGCACGAACTTGCGCTGCTCAACGCCGATGTACTCGGCGCTTGGACGGATGATGCGGTTGTTGGCGCGCTGTTCGAACACGTGCGCGGCCCAGCCGGTCAGGCGCGAGCAGACGAAGATCGGCGTGAACAGCTTGGTCGGGATGCCCATGAAGTGGTACGCCGAGGCATGGTAGAAGTCGGCATTCGGGAATAGTTTTTTCTGCTCCCACATGGTCTTGTCGATGGCTTCGGAAACCGGAAACAGCACCTTGTCACCGACTTCGTCAGCGAGCTTTTTCGACCAGCCCTTGATCACCTCGTTACGCGGATCGCTGTCCTTATAGATCGCGTGGCCGAAGCCCATGATCTTGTCCTTGCGCTCGAGCATGCCGAGGGTGCCTTTGATCGCCTCTTCCGGCGACGAGAAGCGCTCGATCATTTCCATCGCCGCTTCGTTGGCGCCGCCATGCAGCGGGCCGCGCAGCGAGCCGATGGCCGCCGTGACGCAGGAATACAGATCCGACAGGGTCGATGCACAAACCCGCGCGGTGAAGGTCGAGGCGTTGAACTCGTGTTCGGCGTAAAGAATCAGCGACACGTTCATCACTTTGACGTGCAGTTCGCTCGGCTTCTTGTCGTGCAGCAGGTGCAGGAAGTGGCCGCCGATGGTTGGCTCGTCGCTGACGCAGTTGATGCGCTTGCCGTCGTGGCTGAAGCGATACCAGTAGCACATGATCGCCGGGAATGCGGCGAGCAGGCGGTCGGTCTTGTCACGCTGTTCGGAGAAGTCCTTCTCCGGTTCGATGTTGCCGAGGAACGAGCAACCGGTGCGCATCACGTCCATCGGATGGGCGTCGGCGGGGATGCGTTCGAGCACTTCCTTCAGTGCTTGCGGCAGGTCGCGCAGCTTGCTCAGCTTTTGCTGGTAGGCGTCAAGTTGTGCCTGGGTCGGCAGCTCGCCGTACAGCAGCAGGTATGCCACTTCTTCAAATTGTGCGTCTGCTGCCAGTTCACGCACGTCGTAGCCGCGATAGGTCAGCCCGGCACCGGCCTGGCCCACGGTGGACAGTGCGGTTTGCCCGGCAACCTGGCCCCGGAGCCCGGCGCCACTGAGTACTTTTGCTTCGGCCATTGCTGTCTCCAATCTTGAATTTGTTAGGGAATCTGCAATTACGGTGTTGTTGGCAAAAGATCGCAGCCTCGTTGCACTCGACAGCTCCTACAGGGGAATGCGGTTCATGTAGGAGCTGCCGAAGGCTGCGATCTTTTGATCTTCGCCTTTATTTTTTAGCGGCAAACAACGCATCGAGCTTCTGCTCGAAGGTGTGATAGTCGATGCGATCGTAAAGCTCCATGCGCGTCTGCATGGTGTCGATGACATTCTGCTGGGTGCCGTCGCGACGGATCGCGGTGTAGACGTTTTCCGCGGCCTTGTTCATCGCGCGGAACGCCGACAGCGGGTACAGCACCAGCGACACGTCGGCGCCAGCCAGTTGCTCGGTGGTGTACAGCGGCGTCGAGCCGAACTCGGTGATGTTGGCGAGGATCGGCGCCTTCACCCGGTTGGCGAACAGCTTGTACATCTCAAGTTCAGTGATGGCTTCCGGGAAGATCATGTCGGCGCCGGCCTCGATGCACGCGGCGGCGCGATCCAGTGCCGATTCCAGACCTTCAACCGCCAGTGCGTCAGTCCGCGCCATGATCACGAAGCTGTCATCGGTGCGGGCATCGACCGCGGCCTTGATGCGGTCGACCATTTCCTGCTGGGTAACGATTTCCTTGTTCGGACGGTGGCCGCAGCGCTTGGCGCCGACCTGGTCTTCGATGTGAATCGCCGCGGCGCCGAACTTGATCATCGACTTCACGGTGCGCGCCACGTTGAACGCCGAGGCGCCGAAACCGGTGTCGACGTCCACCAGCAGCGGCAGGTCGCAGACGTCGGTGATGCGCCGCACGTCGGTCAGCACGTCATCCAGGCCGGTGATGCCCAGGTCCGGCACGCCGAGCGAGCCTGCGGCCACCCCGCCACCGGACAAGTAGATCGCCTTGAACCCGGCGCGCTTGGCCAGCAGCGCGTGGTTGGCGTTGATCGCGCCGACCACCTGCAATGGATGCTCGCTGGCGACCGCATCGCGGAAACGCTGGCCTGGAGTGTTCTGCTTGGAACTCATGACTCACCTCGTTCAGTGGCTGTCTTATTGTCGGCGCCGTCCTGGTAATGACGGGCGATGTTGCGTTTCGAGGCGCCGATGTGACGGCGCATCAGCAATTCCGCGAGCTCGCCGTCACGGTCGGCGATGGCATCGAGAATCCGGTGGTGTTCGGCGAAGGCCTGACGCGGCCGGTTCGGCGTGGTGGAAAACTGGATGCGGTACATGCGCACCAGTTGATAGAGCTCGCCGCAAAGCATTTGCGTCAGCGTGCGATTGCCGCTGCCCTGGATGATCCGGTAGTGAAAATCGAAATCGCCTTCCTGCTGGTAGTAGCCGACACCGGCCTGGAACGCGGCGTCGCGCTCGTGGGTTTCCAGAACCCGGCGCAATTCGTCGATGTCTTCGACGCTCATGCGCTCGGCCGCCAGCCGACAGGCCATGCCTTCAAGGGATTCGCGGATTTCGTAGAGTTCGAGCAATTCGGCGTGACTGAGCGACACCACCCGCGCGCCGACATGCGGTACGCGCACCAGCAGACGCTGGCCTTCGAGTCGGTGGATGGCTTCGCGCAACGGTCCGCGACTGATGCCGTAGGTGCGCGCCAACTCGGGCTCGGAGATCTTGCTGCCCGGGGCGATCTCGCCTTTGACGATGGCCGCCTGGATGCGCCGGAAGACGTTTTCCGAGAGCGTCTCGGAATCGTCGCCGCTGATGACCGGGGGATCGAGTTGATCCAGCATATTGTCGACACCTTTAAATCCAATGCGGCAAAAACTAGCCAATTCGCCCACATCAGTCAAAGGATAAATACGCATTGTCGACAATCGTCTAATAACCCTAGGCGACCCTTTCTTAGTGCTTAACCCTGTGGGAGCGAGCTTGCTCCGGGCGGCGTTCCGACGAAGACGTACTGACATTCAACATCAATGTCGACTGATCTACCGCTTTCGCGAGCAAGCTCGCTCCCACAGGAGTTGCGAAGGGTTATAGACCGGTGCGGGCGCTGGCGCCATAAAACCACCGTGCTAGAATGCCGCCCGCATTTGCTGGCCTTTTGTACGGCTTGTCATAAAAAGCTGATAGGCACACGAAGGAGCTTGCGCAGTTTTGCCAGGAACCTGAACCGAAAACGGAACGCTGCGCACCAGGATTTATGAGACTCAAGCCCTTCCCCACATTTTTTGCGCTGCTTTGCCTGCCCGGCCTCGCCACGGCGGGGGAAAAAACCGTGTACGGCCTCAACGAATATGCAGCGCTTGATGGCATCAATCTGGAAGTCGCGGCCAAACTCGACACCGGCGCCAAGACCGCCTCGCTGAGTGCCCGCGACATCAAGCGCTTCAAACGTAACGGCGAGTCCTGGGTGCGCTTCTACCTGGCGATCGACGCTGCGCATTCGCACCCGATCGAGCGGCCGCTGGCCCGCGTCAGCAAGATCAAGCGCCGCGCCGGCGACTACGACCCGGAAGAAGGCAAGCAATACACGGCCCGCCCGGTGATCGAACTGGATATCTGCATGGGCACGGCACTGCGCAGCATCGAAGTGAACCTGACCGACCGTAGTGCGTTCCAATACCCGCTTTTGATCGGCTCCGAAGCGCTGAAACGCTTCGATGCGCTGGTCGACCCCAGTCTTAAATACGCTGCCGGCAAACCCGCCTGCACCATCGCCGCTCATACCGCCGAGTAATTTCCATGCGTTCTCTAACCTTCCACCTGAAAATCCTGATCACCATTCTGGTGCTCCTGGGCGTTTCGGTTACGGCCTATCAGATTTTCGTGCTCGGCATTCCGGTGACCGAAGACGCCACCGACGACCTGTGGAATATCGACGCCAAAGTCGAGTTCGTCGCCAGTACCAAGGACCCGGTGAAGGTGCAGATGTTCGTGCCACCGCTGAGCCGCGATTACGTCAGCCTCAACGAAAGCTTCATCTCCAATAACTACGGCGTTGCCGTGAACCGCGTTGACGGCAACCGCAAGGTCACCTGGTCGGCGCGCCGGGCCAAGGGCAACCAGACCCTTTATTACCGTCTGGTGCTGACCAAACGCTACACCGCAGAAAAATCCAAGATCAAAGGCCCGACCTTCCGCGACAGCATCGCTATCGAAGGCCCGGAAAAAATCGCCGCCGAAGCCTTGCTCGCACCGATCCGCCAGCACTCGGCCGACGTCGAAACCTTCATCGGCGAAGCGATCAAACGCGTCAACAACGCCAACGATGACAACGTCAAACTGCTGCTGGCCGGCGACCCGTCGACCGCGCATAAAGCGAAAATCGTCGAGCTGCTGCTGTCCATCGCTCATGTGCCGGTGGAAAAAGTCCACACCATCCGCCTCGTCGCCGATCAACCGCAAACCCCGGAACTGTGGCTGCGCAGCTTCAACGGCAACGACTGGCTGTACTTCAACCCGGAAACCGGCGAGCAAGGCCTGCCGACCGACCGCCTGCTGTGGTGGACCGGTGATGAAAACCTGATCACCATCGAGGGCGCGAAGAAAGCCAACGTGACCTTCAGCCTGAACAACAGCGAGATGAACGCGATTCGTCTGGCCAAGCTGACCGACGAAAACACTGACGCCAACTTCCTCGAATACTCGCTGTATGGCCTGCCGCTGCAGACCCAGCAGACGTTCATGATCATGGTGATGATCCCGATCGGCGTGCTGGTGATCCTGATCCTGCGCAATCTGATCGGCCTGCAGACCCTCGGCACGTTCACCCCGGTGCTGATCGCCCTGGCCTTCCGCGAAACGCAGCTGGGCTTCGGCATCCTGCTGTTTACCGTGATCACCGCGCTGGGCCTGTCATTACGTTCGTACCTGGAACACCTGAAGCTGCAAATGCTGCCGCGTCTGTCGGTGGTGCTGACCTTTGTCGTGGTGCTGATCGCAGCGATCAGCCTGTTCAGCCACAAGCTTGGTCTGGAGCGCGGTCTGTCGGTGGCGTTGTTCCCGATGGTGATTCTGACCATGACCATCGAACGCCTGTCGATCACCTGGGAAGAACGCGGCGCCAGCCATGCCATGAAAGTGGCGATTGGCACCCTGTTCGCCGCCTCGCTGGCGCACCTGATCATGACCGTGCCGGAGCTGGTGTACTTCGTGTTCACCTTCCCGGCGATCCTGCTGATTCTGGTGGGTTTCATGCTGGCCATGGGTCGCTATCGCGGTTATCGCCTGACCGAACTGGTGCGTTTCAAGGCTTTCCTGAAGAAGGCTGACGCCTGATGTTCGGTTTCTGGAAGACCTGGAAGGCGCTGGAGGCGCGGGGCATCATGGGCATCAATCGGCGTAACGCCGACTACGTGCTCAAGTACAACAAGCGCAGTCTGTACCCGATCGTCGATGACAAGATCATCACCAAGGAGCGCGCCATCGCTGCCGGCATTCACGTGCCGGAGCTGTACGGTGTGATCTCCACGGAAAAGGAAATCGACAAGCTCGACGCGATCATCGGCGGCCACAACGACTTCGTGATCAAGCCCGCCCAGGGCGCCGGCGGTGACGGCATCATCGTCATCGCCGACCGCTTCGAGGGCCGCTATCGCACGGTCTCGGGCAAGATCCTCGCCCACGAAGAACTCGAGCATCACATCTCGAGCATCCTCACCGGCCTGTATTCGCTGGGCGGCCACCGCGACCGCGCGCTGATCGAATACCGGGTGACCCCGGACCAGATTTTCAAAAGCATCAGCTACGAAGGCGTGCCGGACATCCGCATCATCGTGCTGATGGGCTATCCGGTGATGGCCATGCTGCGCCTGCCGACCCGTCAGTCCGGCGGAAAGGCCAACCTGCACCAGGGCGCCATCGGTGTCGGTGTCGATCTGGCCACCGGCCTGACCCTGCGCGGTACCTGGCTGAACAACATCATCAACAAACACCCCGACACCACCAACGCGGTGGACGGCGTGCAACTGCCCTACTGGGACGGTTTCATGAAACTCGCCGCCGGCTGTTATGAGCTGTGCGGGCTGGGTTACATCGGCGTGGACATGGTCCTGGACCAGGAAAAAGGCCCGCTGATTCTCGAGCTGAATGCGCGACCAGGGCTGAATATCCAGATTGCCAACGATTGCGGGCTGACCCAGCGTACGCACGCGGTCGAGGCGCATCTGGAAGCGCTGAAGGCGCAAGGGGTGACCGAGTCGGTTGAAGAGCGAGTGGCGTTTACCCAGGAGATGTTTGGGCATATCCCGGCGGTCGAGGGCTGAAGCTGAAAAGCTGAAGAGCCCCTCACCCTAGCCCTCTCCCGGAGGGAGAGGGGACTGACCGTGTTGGATGCTCGAAGTACATCGACCTGCAAGTTCGAGTCGAACTCAGAACTTGAAAAGCATGAAGATCCGCCCCCTTTCCCCCTCGCCCCCTTGGGGGAGAGGGGGAAAGGGGGCGAGGGGGTAGCTTTTGATTTTGATCTGGCAGCCGAGAGGACTACAATCCCCACCCCGCCTCGATGGCCGATCTGCCCCGCCCATGTTGACCTGTTCCGTACACCCGCTGCCCTACCGCGCCAACCCCGCCGACTACTTCGCGGCCATCCGCCATGCGCCCGGCGCCGTGCTGCTCGACAGCGGCCGGCCGAGTGCCGACCGTGGCCGTTATGACCTGCTCAGCGCCTGGCCGCTGGAACAACTGGCGGTGTTGCCCGACGAAAGCGGCAGCCTGTTCCTGCAACGCCTGCGGGATAATCTGAGCCGTCTGGGCGAGGCGCAGCTGCCTGGCGAATATGACCTGCCATTCGCCGGCGGCCTGATCGGCTATCTGAGCTACGACTTCGGTCGGCATCTGGAACACCTGCCGAACCAGGCTCGGGATGATCTAGAATTGCCCGACGCGCGGTTCGGTCTGTACGACTGGGCGCTGATCAGCGATCACCAGACCGCCACCAGCCAACTGGTGTTTCACCCGTCACTGGCCGACAGCGAACGGCAACGGCTGATCGCGCTGTTCAGCCAACGGACCTCAGCGACGCTGACGCCGTTCAAGCTGAACACGCCGATGACCGCCGACCTGTCGGCCGATGACTATCGCCAGGCGCTGGAACGCATTCATCACTACATTCAGGCCGGCGACTGCTATCAGGTCAACTTCGCCCAGCGTTTCCGTGCGCCGTGTCAGGGCGACCCGTGGCTGGCCTATTGCGCGTTGCGCGAGGCCTGCCCGACGCCGTTTTCTGGCTTCCAGAGCCTGCCAGACGGCGACGCGGTGTTGAGTTTGTCGCCGGAGCGTTTCGTCAAAGTCAGCCAACGACAAGTGGAAACCCGCCCGATCAAGGGCACCCGCCCGCGTGGCCTGACGCCCGCCAAAGACGCCGCCAACGCCGCCGAACTGCTGGCCAGCCCCAAGGATCGCGCGGAAAACCTGATGATCGTCGATCTGCTGCGCAACGACCTCGGCCGCACTTGTCGCATCGGCTCGGTGCGGGTGCCGGAGCTGTTCAGTCTGGAAAGCTATCCTAATGTGCATCACCTGGTCAGCAGCGTGACCGGTGAACTGGCCGAGGATCGCGATGCACTGGACCTGATTGCTGGCAGCTTCCCCGGTGGCTCGATCACCGGCGCACCGAAGATTCGCGCGATGCAGATCATCGATGAACTGGAACCGACCCGGCGCGGGTTGTATTGCGGTTCGTTACTTTATCTGGACGTACGCGGCGAGATGGACAGCTCCATCGCGATTCGCAGTCTGTTGGTCAAGGATGGGCAGGTGTGCTGCTGGGGCGGTGGCGGGATTGTCGCCGATTCGGACTGGCAGGCGGAGTATCAGGAGTCGATTACCAAGGTCAGAATCCTCCTCGAAACCCTGCAAAACCTATAAGTTTTTGTGGCGAGGGAGCTTGCTCCCGCTGGAGTGCGAAGCGCTCCCCAAAATCTTACGACTGCTGCGCAGCCGAGCGGGAGCAAGCTCCCTCGCCACAATGTTGTAATTACAAACTCAAATCCCGGTTCGAGGCCTTGAGGAACTCCTGCTTTAACTCGGTAAAGGTGTGTACGGCGGGAAACTGCGGAAACTCGCGAATCACGTTGTCCGGCGCATGGAACAGAATCCCCGCATCCGCCTCGCCCAGCATGCTCGTGTCGTTATACGAATCGCCCGCCGCAATCACCCGGTAATACAGGCTCTTGAACGCCAGCACCGACTGACGCTTGGGATCTTTCTGACGCAATTGATAGCTGGTCACCCGGCCGCTGTCGTCAGTGATCAGGCGATGGCAAAGCAAGGTCGGGAAGCCCAGTTGACGCATCAGCGGCTGGGAAAATTCGTAGAAAGTGTCCGAGAGAATCACCACCTGGAAGCGCTCGCGCAGCCAGTCAACGAATTCCACCGCGCCGTCCAGCGGCTTGAGGGTGGCGATCACTTCCTGAATGTCCGAGAGCTTCAGGCCATGCTCGTCGAGGATGCGCAGACGCTGCTTCATCAACACGTCGTAATCGGGAATGTCCCGGGTGGTGGCCTTGAGGGATTCGATTCCGGTTTTTTCGGCAAAGGCGATCCAGATTTCCGGTACCAGTACCCCTTCAAGATCCAGGCAAGCAATTTCCACAAGACACTCCCGTTTGTAGTGATTATTGAGTCGAGCGAGCCCGAACTCTAGCGACTCCCCCGCGACCACGCAACGCAGCAGGCACACTCTACCCCGCCGCTTTTTGTTAACATCGCCGCCATATAGAGCGCCCAGCGCCACCGACCTGTAGGAAGCCGCCCTGATGAGCCCAACGTTCGATGTCGTGGAACTCGCCACGACCTATGCCAACAAATCCGCCCAGGACATCCTGAAACTCGCCTTCGCCGAGTTCGGTGACGAGTTGTGGATATCTTTCAGTGGCGCCGAGGATGTGGTGCTGGTGGACATGGCCTGGAAGCTGAACAAGAACGTCAAGGTGTTCAGCCTCGACACCGGTCGCCTGCACCCGGAAACCTATCGCTTCATCGATCAGGTGCGTGAGCACTACAAGATCGATATCGAACTGGTGTCGCCGGACTACACAAAGCTGGAACCGTTCGTGAAGGAAAAAGGCCTGTTCAGTTTCTATAAAGATGGCCATGGCGAATGCTGCGGCATCCGCAAGATCGAACCACTGCGCCGCAAACTGTCCGGCGTCAAAGCCTGGGCCACCGGCCAGCGCCGCGACCAGAGCCCGGGTACCCGCAGCGCGGTGGCGGTGCTGGAAATCGACACCGCGTTCTCCACGCCCGAGCGCACCCTGTACAAGTTCAACCCGCTGGCACAGATGACCAGCGAAGAGATCTGGGGCTACATCCGCATGCTTGAGCTGCCGTACAACAGCCTGCATGAACGCGGCTTCATCAGCATCGGTTGCGAACCGTGCACTCGTCCGGTCCTGCCAAACCAGCACGAGCGTGAAGGCCGCTGGTGGTGGGAAGAGGCGACGCAGAAAGAGTGCGGGCTGCATGCGGGGAATATCATCAGCAAGGCGTAAATCTCCGCCCCAATGATGTCCCCCTGTGGGAGCGGGCTTGCTCGCGAAAGCGGTCTGTCAGTCACCGGATTTGTTGACTGGTAAAACGCCTTCGCGAGCAAGCCCGCTCCCACATTTGCTTTGTGGTGCCATGAAAAATGTGCACACACGAATGTCACCATCGGTGCCATTTATGTGTGCACTTTTTGTTTTCGCGCCCTGAAAAGTTACATCCCTGCTGAACGCCCCTCTGCTTTGCCTCCTCCGCAAAATCCCCCGTAAAAAATAAATAGCTGTTCAATTGGTCAATTTATAACCGCTTACTTTCAAGCACTTAGCATTCTTCGATAACTTTTCGAAATGAGCAGCGCGCTCCATAGACCGCTAACTGGCACAGATCTGGCTTTAGTGCATACATGTTTTGTATACAAAACTGCAAAACATCAATCCACACTTTCGATCCGCAAGCCTGAAGCGCCCTATCCCGTACAGGCTGCAGATGCCCCGTAACCAGTGATGTCTGCTGGCCGCGACGAAGATTTGTCGAGCCTGAGCGCTCATGCACAGTCATCGCGGCCCCGCCCATCAGGAGCCTGCCGGAATGCGTACAAGTCTCTCCAACAACATCGCGCTGAATCTGCCCGCCTCTGCCCTCGACCAGCCATTGCCCCACGATGGTCTGACTGAACCGTTACAACTGAGCCCGCGTCTGCACAACCGCGATCTGGCGCCGACCAAGGCCGAAGGTCGGCGCTGGGGCAAGTACAGCATTTTTGCCCTGTGGACCAACGATGTGCACAACATCGCCAACTACTCGTTCGCCATCGGTCTGTACGCGCTGGGCCTGGGGGGCTGGCAGATTCTGCTGTCGCTGGGGATCGGCGCGGCGCTGGTGTACTTCTTCATGAACCTGTCCGGCTACATGGGGCAGAAAACCGGGGTGCCGTTTCCGGTGATCAGCCGGATCAGTTTCGGCATTCACGGCGCGCAGATTCCGGCGTTGATTCGCGCGGTGATCGCCATCGCCTGGTTCGGGATTCAGACGTATCTGGCGTCGGTGGTGTTTCGCGTGCTGCTGACGGCGATTCACCCCGGTTTCGCCGATTACGACCACAACTCGATCCTCGGCCTGTCGTCGCTGGGCTGGGTGTGTTTCGTGGCGATCTGGTTCGTGCAGCTGGCGATTCTCGCCTACGGCATGGAAATGGTTCGCCGTTACGAGGCTTTTGCCGGCCCGGTGATTCTGCTGACCGTCGCCGCCCTCGCCGCGTGGATGTACACCCAGGCCAACGCCACGATTGCCTGGTCGATCCGCGAACCGCTGAGCGGTGGTGAGATGTGGCGCAACATCTTTGCCGGCGGCGCCTTGTGGCTGGCGATCTACGGCACGCTGATCCTCAATTTCTGCGACTTCGCCCGCTCCTCGCCGTGCCGCAAGACCATCAAGATCGGCAACTTCTGGGGCCTGCCGGTGAACATTCTGGTGTTCGCCACCATCACCGTCCTGCTTTGCGGCGCGCAATTTCAGATCAACGGGCGAATCATCGAAAGCCCGACCGAAATCATCGCTTCGATCCCCAACACATTTTTCCTGGTACTGGGTTGCCTGGCGTTCCTGATCGTCACCGTGGCGGTGAACATCATGGCCAACTTCGTCGCCCCGGCGTTCGTCCTCAGCAACCTGGCGCCGAAGTACCTGACCTTCCGCCGCGCCGGGCTGATCAGCGCGACCATTGCCGTGCTGATCCTGCCGTGGAACCTCTACAACAGCCCGCTGGTGATCGTGTATTTCCTCTCCGGCCTCGGCGCCCTGCTCGGCCCGTTGTACGGGGTGATCATGGTCGACTACTGGTTGATCCGCAGAGGCCGGATCAACGTCCCGCAGTTGTACAGCGAAGATCCCCACGGCGCTTATTACTACAGCCGTGGAGTGAATTTCCGTGCCGTGGCGGCGTTCATTCCGGCAGCGTTGATCGCCATCGTCCTGGCGCTGGTGCCGGGCTTCCACAGCATCTCGCCGTTCTCCTGGCTGGTGGGCGCCGGCATTGCCGCGATGCTCTACCTGATCATCGCCAAACGCCAACCGCACTACGCCGACGTCAACGGCGAATCGATCGCCGTCGACAACGTCGGCCATTAACTTCCTTGCGGCCCGGATTTGGGCCGCTGAACTGCCCGCAATAAGGACTTCCCATGCGTATTCTTGTGGTCAACGTCAACACAACCGAATCCATCACCCAGGCCATCGCCCGCTCCGCGCAAGCGGTCGCTGCCCCGGGTACGGAAATCGTCGGCCTGACGCCGTTCTTCGGCGCTGACTCGGTGGAAGGCAATTTCGAAAGTTATCTGGCGGCGATCGCCGTGATGGATCGGGTGATGTCCTACGATCAGCCGTTCGACGCGGTGATTCAGGCCGGCTATGGCGAGCACGGCCGCGAAGGTTTGCAGGAGCTGCTCAACGTGCCAGTGGTGGACATCACCGACGCCGCCGCCAGCACCGCGATGTTTCTCGGCCACGCCTATTCGGTGGTGACCACGCTGGATCGCACCGTGCCGCTGATCGAGGATCGGCTGAAGTTGTCGGGCCTGTGGGATCGCTGCGCGTCGGTGCGAGCCAGTGGCCTGGCGGTGCTGGAGCTGGAACATGAACCGCAGCGCGCACTGGAAGCCATCGTGCAGCAGGCGGAACTGGCGGTGACCCAGGACAAGGCCGAAGTGATTTGTCTGGGCTGCGGCGGCATGGCCGGGCTGGATGAACAGATTCGTCGCCGCACCGGGGTGCCGGTGGTGGATGGGGTGACGGCAGCGGTGACCATTGCTGAATCGCTGGTGCGGCTGGGGTTGTCGACGTCCAAAGTGCGGACTTACGCGACACCACGGCCGAAGCAGATTATTGGCTGGGCGGAGCGGTTTGCTCGCTGAGTTCACAGACGAATACCGAGTCGTATCCTTCGCGAGCAAGCCCGCTCCCACATTGGATCTGTGGCGTTCACAAATCCAATGTGGGAGCGGGCTTGCTCGCGAATGGGTCAACTCGGTGCCACGTCTTGCTCAGAAAGCACTGAACCGCCGCGCCAACCCCTGCTGCGCAAACTGCTCAATCACAAAATCGACAAACGCCCGAGTCTTGCCCGGCAACAATTTATGCTCGGCGTAATAGATCGAAATGTTGCCGTCATCGATGTACCAGTCCGGCAGCACGCGCTGCAAGGTGCCCGCCTCGAGATAACCCACAGCAAACGGCATGCTCACCAGTGCGATCCCCAACCCCTGCGCTGCCGTGGCGCAGGCGGCTTCGGAGTCACTCATGGTCATGCGCGTCTTGAGGGTCAAGGGCTGACAGAGCTGACTGCCGCCACTGATCAACTGCCAGGAGCGCACCCGACCGGTTTGCGGCGAACGAATCAGGATGCCATCGTGATGTTGCAGGTCATCCGGCTCAGCGATCGCCTCGTGCTGTTGCAGATAGTCCGCGGACGCCACCAACACGCGATGCGCGGGTGTCAATTTGCGTGCGACGACGCCTTGAGGCAATTCAAATCCCCCGCCAATCGCCGCATCGAAACCCTGCCCTATCAAATCGACCTGACGGTTATCAAAATGCCAGTCCGGGTTGATCGCCGGAAACCGACGAAGAAACTCTTGCAGCAGCGGCACAACATACAAACGCCCGAATACCGTGCCCATGCTGACTTTCAAAGTGCCTGCCGGCAGTCCTTCGACACTGGCCAGATTGGCCACCGCATTCTGGATCGTCGTCAGGCTGCCACTGACCTGATTCAAAAACAGCTGACCGGCCTCAGTCAGCGTAAGGCTGCGTGTACTACGCTGGAACAGCCGTACACCGAGCCGTCCCTCGAGCTTCGCCACACTCTTGCCGACGGCGGCCGGGGTCAGGCTCAAACGCCGGGCGGCTTCGGCAAAGCTGCCGACTTCGGCGCTGCGCACGAAGCATTCGATACTGCTGAAAGTTTCCATGATCGCCACTATAAACTTCTGGTTTACACAGACTATAGCAATCATGGTCTACACGGTTGTCGATGCGAGGCCGATACTCGGCTCCAACAACAAGGCACCCTGCCTTGAATTCTCTGGAGATCGAACATGACCACTCAACACCTCAGCGGCAAAGTCGCTCTGATTCAAGGCGGTTCCCGCGGTATCGGCGCCGCCATCGTCAAACGCCTGGCCGCTGAAGGCGCCGCCGTCGCTTTCACCTACGTCAGCTCCACCGCCAAGGCCGAAGAGTTGCAGAACAGCATCACCGCCACCGGCGGCAAAGCTTTGGCAATCAAGGCCGACAGCGCCGATGAAGCCGCTATCCGCAACGCCGTCAGCGCCACCGTCGAAGCCTTTGGCCGCCTGGATATTCTGGTGAACAACGCTGGGGTCCTGGCCATCGCACCGCTGGAAGATTTCAAACTGGAAGACTTCGACCAGACCTTGGCGATTAACGTGCGCAGCGTGTTCATCGCGTCTCAGGAAGCCGCCAAACACATGGGCGAAGGCTCGCGCATCGTCAACATCGGCAGCACCAACGCCGACCGCATGCCCTTCGGCGGTGGCGGTGTGTATGCGATGAGCAAATCGGCCCTGGTCGGTCTGACCAAAGGCCTGGCCCGCGACCTCGGCCCGCGCGGCATCACCATCAACAACGTGCAACCCGGCCCGGTCGACACTGACATGAACCCGGCCCATGGCGAATTCGCCGAGAGCCTGATCCCGCTGATGGCGGTGGGCCGTTACGGCACCGCCGATGAAATCGCCGGTTTCGTCGCTTATCTGGTAGGCCCGGAGGCCGGTTACATCACCGGTGCCAGCCTGACCATCGACGGTGGTTTTGGCGCCTGATTGCGCTGAATCCCGGGTACAAAAAACGCCGCGCCTCTTTGCAGAGGGCGGCGTTTTTCATGCGTGCTTATCGGCTGATCAAGCCCAATCCAGCGCCGGCAAACCGCAGGCACTCGGGGTGAACGCCTTGAGCGTGCGCAGAATCCCGTCGGCATGCGCGTATTTTTCATCGGCCATGGCTGCATCCGGAATCGCAATGGCGGTCATCCCCGCCGCTTTGGCTGCTGTGACGCCAAACGGCGAATCCTCGAACACCAGACAATCTTCAGGTGCGACACCCAGACGCCGGGCAGCGGTGAGGAAAATATCCGGCGCCGGTTTCGCCGCGCCGACTTCCGGGTCGTCCGCCGTGACGATGAAATCGAACAGCGCAAACCAGTCGCGGTGCAAGGTGGTTTTCTGGCCGAACGACTGCCGCGACGAACTGGTGCCCACGGCAATTGGAATGTTGTGCGCCTTGAGGTGGCGAATCAGCTCCTCCGCGCCCGGCATCGCCTGGGCCTTGGGGAAGCGCTCACGCATCAGTGGCTCGCGGATTACCAGAAACTCTTCGGCGCTGATCGGCAGATCCAGCGCCTGCACCACGTAGTTCGCCAGATCATTGGCCCCGCGACCGATGATGTTCTGTTTGATGCTCCAGTCGAAGGTCCGCCCGTAACGCTCGGCGATGAGGGACGTAACCTCGGTGTAGATGCCTTCGGTGTCCAGCAGCAGACCGTCCATGTCGAAAATCACGGCCTTGATCGGGCCAAACGCCTTCATCGGTGCATTCATCATCGGATCCGTTATCAAAAACATCCCGGGCGGCGCAGTCGGCGCCGCTGCGCGGATCTGATTAATGGGTTCAGCAGCATAGCGAGGCCAGTGGACATTGAGCAACGGGCAATGTTTAGCCCATGGAATGACTCGCTGATATTTGGCGAAACGCCCTACAGCTAACGCCTGCTTTCCCGACTTCTTTTTTGACCCCCCGAAAAGTCCGCGAACCTCTTTCACGCGGAATTTTAAGACTTTGGCGGAGCAAGCAAATCGAACGCTGCGGTGAAATAACGGATGAAATTCAATATGAACTGCACGGCGTAGGGTGCGCCACTCACTTCCCATCAGAATCAGTGAGCCTGTTTTGTCGACCTTGACCTCGCGAGCAAACCGATCCGAATCAAAGGGCCTGAAGTACAGGCCCCGGATATTGAAATTCAGTGCGCTACCGCGCTCGACTATCAAGACAACTTATTGCTCATCCTCATCCTCTTCATACTCCATATCCGCCTCATCCGCATCATTCAACGGCACCGTCGCATCATCCATCAACGACCCCGGATCCTCGTTCCCAGGATCATTGATAAACGGCAGACCGCTCGGACCTTTTTCTTCCTTGCCTTCTGTTTCGGGAGTCATGGCAAACCTCTGCAGCTTGTGGGTTGTATAACGTTCGAAAAGTCCTACAGCCAATCGTTCCAGAGTCCGGCCGCCAGACACGAAAAACCCGGCGCGAGGCCGGGTTTGTTTTCGGTATTCAATCAATGGTGGCGGTTTTTATGTTTGTACTTGTTGTGCTTGTGACCACCGCCGGAATGCCCCTTCCCGCCGTCGCTCCCCAGATTGTTACCCACCGCTCCACCGGCCGCGCCGCCCAATCCGGCACCAATGGCGGAACCGGTGGAGCCGCCCAAGCTGTTGCCGACCACTGAGCCGCCGGCTGCGCCGAGGCCACCGCCGATGGCGGCTTCAGTGCGATTGTGTTTATTCGCTCCGACCGCGCCACCCGCGGCGCCGCCTACACCTGCGCCGACCGCCGCACCGGTGCTGCCGCCGAGCTGGCCACCGACCACATTCCCGAGCACACCGCCCAGTCCGCCACCGACGGCGGCGCTGCCATCGCCAGCGGCCATCGCGCCTTGAGCAACCAGTAATCCGAAAAACAGTGCAGACAATGACAAACGCATTTGAACCTCACAGTTCCCGAATCGGGACGGTATGCCCACAGGGGCTCGTGTCAAATTTGAGAGGTTTTCCGGGAAAACGTTCAGCCATGAAAAAGCCCGGCATCGAGCCGGGCTTTTTCTGACAAGCGCTCGATATCAGTGGCGCTTGTGACCTTTGGACAGGTTGGTGCCCACCGCACCACCTGCAGCGCCACCAAGGCCTGCGCCAATAGTCGCGCCATTTCTGCCGCCCAGGCTGTTGCCGATCACCGAACCACCGGCCGCGCCAACACCACCGCCGATAGCTGCTTTGGTCCGACTGCCCTTGCCGGCGGCCATGGCACTGCCGGCCGCGCCTGCAACACCGGCACCAATCGCTGCGCCCGTGCTGCCGCCCATTTTCTGGCCGACCACATTACCCAGCGCGCCACCCAGTCCGCCGCCGAGTGCAGCAGTGCCTTCACCGGCGACCGCACCTTGAGCAACCAGAAGCCCCAGAACCAGAGCAGGCAATGTTAGACGCATGAAAAAACCTCAAAAATAGGGAGATCAAAAGGGGCCGAGATTGAATGCTGCCGACGCGCTGAAGTCCAGAGAATTCAGCTGCCGCCGCGCACTTGGCGCCGATTGGACAGCGATTTTGCAAAAGGTTTTATCGCAGGCAAAAAAAAGCCCGCTGGGGAGACGGGCTGGAGACTTGCTTTCTAACGGATGGCTTCACCCTACGTCTGTGGACGTGAAAAGTTTGTGAAAAATTCAGAATTTGCCCCATCGCTTGTAGGAGATTTCCCTACATAAACCTCGGGCATAAAAAACCCCGTTCATAGACGGGGTCGTTCTGTCATCTATCACTTTCTCGATCGTGCCGAGACCTTCGGAAGAAACTTGGCCTTCGGCCCCTTGGGCGCGGTGGACTTGATCTTGCCGGTCTGAACCGGATCCTCGCCAAAGCCCGCCTGATACTCCGTCTGGCCGCAGCGGACGCAGTTGTTGAATGAAAATTCGGCACCATCGTCTTCGATATACGGATCAGTCATAGCCTCTCCCCTTCGTAATAGATCGATACCGGCAAAGCCTTTTGCCTGAAAAAATATCGACCTCCAAGACTTTTGAGACTAGCCGGTCATTACTGGACTTGTGATTCAGATCGACTGATGCCCGACGAATGGCCTACATCGATTAAACGCGCCAGCGACCTCAGACACTCGTGGCTTACATCAACAAACCACGTGGCTGATCGACAGAAAAAAACCCATTCATCAACTGAATGGGTTCGCGGGCTACGGCAACTGCATCAACGCAACTTGACCGCGGTGCCCGTCGCGAACACGACAACCATACCGCCCTTGCCCGCTGGCATGCTGATCTCGAAATCCAGCCCGACCACCGCATCCGCCTGCAACGCCCGCGCCCGCTCCTTGATCTCGTCAGTCGCCTGAACCCGCGCCTCTTTCAATGCACGCTCGAGCGTCTGAGAGCGCCCGCCAAAAAAGTCGCGCATGCCGGCAAACATGTCACGGATCACATTGACACCCTGCACCGACTCCGCGCTGACAATGTCGAGGTACGCGGTGATCTGTCGGCCTTCGATGGCGTGAGTGGTGGAAATAATCATGGAAGCCGTCCTTTTAACTCGCAGAAAATCTGGCGATTGTAACTACCACCATTCAAAAATGGTTCCGCTACGGGGCAGTTTCCAGGTCTGCAGCAACACTCGCCTTTTTGCAAAGCTCGCCAAGGTCTGCACGAAATCTCGCCGAGCAGCGATCAGGCAGCTTTCTACACAGCTTATGGCGAGTGGAAGGACCTGTCCGACGAGGGTAACGCGCCTTTGATGGCAACGATCGGGAGACGTAGTTCGAGTTGTGTAATGTCGTAGATCTGCAGTTCACATCCTTCCCCACGATCCACGAAGACAAACTCCGCCAGATAAACTTTCTGCTTCTCGGGAATAAAGGTACTGGTGACGGGCCCGCAGGTGTAATACGACGAGACCGTCGGATTGGCGGTCAGCTTTTTCTCATACTTGTTCTTCGACTGGTTGAATACATAGTCTTCGTTGTAAAGCGTCAGATAACCTGGCGCCGGAGTTTGACTTTTGACCGTCGATGAACCGCTCACGAGTAGCGTCTGACCGGGATCGGCCTGCATTTCAAGTTGGGGGAACTGCTTGGAGACTGCGCTGCCGAGCCGACTGAACCATGCGCCGACTTTATTGCGAAACGGTTTGACTACTGTCCCCAGATGATCGGGACGTTGATCCGGATCATTACCTCTGACCACTTCAAAATCCACCGGATTGACCGTATCACCCGCTGCCTGCATGACAACTTTGGCATGCTGATCATCGACGGTGACCTTCTTCTGCTCCAGCATGATGCCATCTGTCCAGAGTGTCGGCGCAGAGCTGCGAGAGTCAGAACCGCAGCCGCACAACATCAAAAATAGAACTATCGTGACAACTGTCTTCACTGCACTTCCCTGCGTTGGACTGCCAATAAGCGTTCAGGCAAGCAGTTCATCCTGAAGGCGATAACAAAAAGCCACTATCGCGCAGATTCACAAACAAAGGAAACCGGTGAAGCGCGAATATTTCTCGCTTTATTGGAAACGCCAGAACCTTCTTGGCGGAGACTGCTTTTTACACAGAAATGAAGCGCCCGCCCCCTATTGTTCCCATAGGGCTGATTTACAGACGCCAGAAACCACAAAACCCCCGACTTTCTCTAGGAAAATCAGGGGTTTGTGTTTACTGAATGTGGCGGTGAAGGAGAGATTCGAAACTACTCGTTTTCGGCTTTTGAAACCTGCCCCCCGGTTTATAAGGGCCGCAGCCTTGTCGTCCGTTCACGATCTGTCCCATCTTAGTCCCATGGTGGTCCCACAGAAAAAGCGAGTCAGGACGCAGAGACGGGTCCTCAGCTGCTTTTTTCGCGTTTTATGTTGACCTCTGGGAAAAAGGTACATTGGTAACGTCGAGAGCGAATACCGCTGGAAGACTTTAAGTCCGGGGCTTTGCAGGGTTTCCATAAAGTTAATAAATAGGTAAGGAGAAGGTTAGAGCGTTACCTTTTAGACTTGTAATCCTCCACGACCCTCAAACCCTGTAAAACCGGGCACTTCAGAAAATATTACCTCTGGCATTACCCCAAATTACCCTCTTAGGTAATGAAGAAAAGCCAAGGCCAGCAAGGGCTGCAGCCCACTTATATTTCTACGTTACCAAAATTACTCGTTTCCCAGCCTTCAACCGAAATCGGATATGTGATGAATTGAACGCAGTTCCTCTAAATCCGACCTCGAAACATATGTATAACTTTTTTACCATCACTTCCTGCTTCACTCGTTATTCACCACAAGCGCACGTTGGTAAGCAGGTATACCAATCCGACACGGTTCCTCCCGTTGGAGAAAAGCGCTTCAAGCGATCGATGAAAACGCAGGATTTATGAATCAGGAGGATAGCTCGCGTGGGGGGCCAAATCCCACGTGACGAACGACAATCGGCTAGCTGCAGCCTTGTGATTGAGAGACGGCTTCCCTAGCAAGTGATCGTTACCGCAAAAAAACTGTGTTGTCTCAGGATTTTCGGCTCTATCAGTGCCGCGATGGTGCTCTGGAGCTAGGAATTTAGGAGTAGGTAGTCTACAGTTTGAAAGCTTTGCCCGGCTGACTGAAAGGCTATGGAGCTCCAAGCTTCGACCTTTGAATGGAGTCAAATCAGCTGAGGAAGAATTTAATATGGGGTTAGTGCTTGAACAAAATCAAAAGTTTGAAATTTTACAACTCGCCGCGCAAAGGCGTCGACTCGGCAATATCCATCGACAGTTCAAAAAACATTTTGGTACTTACCGGATATAATGGATCTGGCAAAACTAGAATTTTGAACATGATCCATGAGTCGATCTCATTAGTACGCGACTACGACTACCATACACCTTATTACCAATGGCTTGTGGACATTAGATTTGCCGGAACCACTGAAGACATTCGCCTACGCTCTATAAAGCTAGAAAGAAACACTTCACCTAAAGAAGGAGATGATGAAAAGCTTAACAAGATACTAAGTTCCGAAAAAAGCTTAAAAGAGATATTTAACAAAGCAAACCAAATCACCTCACCTGTAAAAAAGTCTGACGTAATGCGCAAGGCTACGGATAACGAGGTGGATGTTATATGCATAGCAGGCTTAAAGGGCCTGACTAGCGACGTTGACTCGTTCAAAAACACCGTTGAAAGTGTTCTTTTCATCGATGATAGATTGTTCTTTAGCTATAAAAGAGAGCTTGACGAGTTAGTTTTTGATTCAGCCCCAAATATCGATAAAACACTTTACATTCTTATAAATGAATTTATATCAAGTGTCGCGAAATCCGCAATCCCCAAATTAACAAAAGAGCTGGTTGAAACTTCTATCAAAGAGCTATTTGACAAGCACCTGAAGGAACTTGGAAAAAAGAAGCTAGAAAGCTTCGACAAAGTAAAAGACACGCTAAAATTAGAGTTTGCGCAAAAACTTGCGCATGAGGGCATGAGTTTCGTTGGAAAGAGTGATTTTTTTGAAAAAATTAACAAATTCTTCCTTCAAACAAATAGGACCCTTATCTGGAGCGACAGGAAATACTTCCAATTAAAACTCGAAGATGGTTCGGAAGTGAGCTGGGCCGATTTTTCAAAGGGTGAAAAAACACTACTCGCGATCATGTTAATTACTTTCCTATACAATGATCGAGCAATTTTCATATTCGATGAGCCCGACCTTTCTTTGCATATTGAATGGCAGGAAATGCTATTTCCAGTACTCAGAGAAATCGCCCCTAACGCGCAATTCATCATTGCCACACACTCACCAGCGTTAATTCTCAATACAAGCTCTGAGCAAGTTATTAATTTGGCAAGACTCGGTAAGGAAGCCGCCATATAATGGAATCGGAAAATCAAGCCTTTGGATTTAAGTACAAATCTTCTTGGGTAGAAAAAAAGAAAAACTTTAACAGTGATGGTTCCCAGAAAAATACCGTTCTCGTCTGGGTTGAAGCGGACGATGATAAAAAATTCTGGATGAATTATCTTAAGGATAACTCACGCTATCTTTTCACCTATAAGCAATCGAATGAGGCAGAGACTACTGATGACAGAGCTGCCAATGGCTGCAATAGGATTATAAGCCTTGTTAAAAGCGGCGTTATAACGCCTTCAAAACTGCAGATCATATGTATAGATAGCGATGATTGCTTCATCAAAGGCTTCGTCGATGGATATGTTTCCACCAAGCCTTCAAACGACTTCTTTTACTATACAAATATTTACTCCATCGAAAATGCCATGCTCGACAGTGAGCACATCGATCGAACATTTGAAATAGTAACTTCCGAGCCAAGAAGAAATTTATTTATCTCTCCATCGTCTTTTCTTGAACAAATTTCAGCTTATCTATTTGACTGTTATCACAAACTCAATTTCGCTGACGTTATATCTCAAGACAGAGCAAAAATAGAAAATATTCGCGCAAACTTCTATACTGCATTATGTAGCTTAAGTGCATTAGATCTGACTAGCGAATATATTGAAACAAAATGCTATTCTGACTTTTGCACCGAGTTAACATCCTTAACAGGAATAATTGACGAAGAAATAGCCAACCTTAACAAGCACGCCGAGTACACTCGCTACAAAAACAAACTAACAAGTGAAAAAATCGGACCTCACAACATCCACTTGTTCGTCAAAGGTCATAAAATATTCAACCTTATCGTCGCGGTTTTTGAAAAAATATCCAAAAAATACAAGACTGCAGCTATCGCAAAAGCCAGAGAAACTTATAAGAACCCCAAATCAGAAGTCAATCGTATAAACAATAGCTGGCACGATTACAAATCATTGATATTTGGCGCGTTCTGCACCTCGGATATTCATATTGAATTTTTCTCGAACACACGCTCTAAATTGGCCGAGGTATACGCTTAAAAGATCCACACCAAATCTCGATTCCAAATGTTCAAGCCTGGGTTGCCGCTTGAACATTTAGGGCCGCAATTTAGTCATTAGTGACAACCTGTGCAATCGGATGTTTTACCTCATAGCCAGATAGGCAGCGCCTTTCAGACAGATCAGTATCGTTTTAGAGACATTGCGACAATCCAAATAGTGCTAGCCATCCCAAAATCAAATCCCACCGAAACGTCTGTTTTCAAGCGACATTCGCATGTATGGCGGAGCATCCAGCAACCCACCCTCCATTCAGTTCACGCTACGGCTACTCACAACGACAGCACTTCTTTTCCAAATCTTGCACATAATGCAATAACCAAATCTGGCGCACACTCCACAACTGGCATGTGTTGGACAACGTTTGCATGATCATCGGTTTTGCACAAAAAAGGGACATAGAGTCTGTCGGCGGGAGGGGGATAAATGCTTTTTTACCAGTTTTTTTTGAGCGGCGGGATTTTCCAAGGCAACCGAGCGAGCTGCGCGCTGGTGGCAATACCGTTAATCGCCCGGTCGATGTGGCGGCATACACCTGCCGATATGCTGGCTGCATATACAGCACTCTGACGGGGTAAGCGTACTTGATGAATAGAGAGTCTGTCGGAGCCGTAACGCTGGCGGTGGCCGAGATCGTACAGTGGCGGGGCATGCTGCGGGATGAGGTTGCGTTGCTCGCAATGCCTGGCGCGCATCACAAAGCATTGCTCAGGCAAGCCCATGCACTTCACAGAGATCATATGATCGATGCTGACGAACTCAGCGACTTGCTGGAGTTAGCGGACGCCGCACTGGCCTATGCTGTCGAATCGCTACTTAATCTCGACACTGACGAGTAGGACGCACCATGCACGTACTGGTCACCCCTATGCGCTTACGTGGTGTCGCGCTAGAACCGAAGGAGCGGCGCCGCTATCCGGCGATCCGGGGCAATGTAATGGTCAACTCTATTGACTGCCATGAATTGGGCCGTGCAGCCAACGTTGCCCGTGTTGAGGTCGGAATGCCACTCGATCCAGATCTGCCGCCCTTACTCGATGCCACGCTGGCGGGAATGGCCGTAACGGGATTCGTATTGAGCGGCATTGAATACATCGACGGCTGCGCTTTCGCGCAGTCTTGGTGGTGTCGACTTGAGTAGTAGGTTTCTCCCTCTCGTTTTGTGATATAGAGCAGAAAGGAAATATACGAAGAAGCCAACACTGGATGCAGATGATGGATCAAAACGACAAAAAATGTATTTACTGCGCTCGCAGTGGCCCTTTTTCAGACGAGCATGTATTTCCCGCTGGAATGGGCGGAGATGACAATGATTTTTTGTTAGTAGATTTAGTTTGCGCAGAGTGCAATACGAAGGTTTTCTCTCCTTTGGAGCTATCTCTGATGAGGCGTTCGCCGACAGGACTAGGGCGGAAGTTTCTTCAAAGCAAGACTAGGGAGAAGGGAAAAAGGGCTACCAAGCCTACAATCGAAACAAAAAGTCACTTTATCATTGACGAGTCCGGCGAGTTTTTAGAAGCGGAATATGACAAAGATGGCAATGACATCGTGCTTGCACAATGCATATTCAAAGGTGACTCGATCAACTATATAGCGCATGATCGCGATAACCTAAAAAAGATGTATGCAGAACTTTCCAAAAACTTAAGCACTGAAACGGTCGAGCTTATTATTAAAAAAAGAGAACTATCGGCAAGTTACGAAGTAAGTACTTATGAGTGGAGAGAGGATGAATATGTACTTTCATCGACCAAGAACCTACCAAAAGCTCCAAAATTAGGGATTTGGCTGGAGGCAATGAGCGGTTCCCAGGCAACCGTGTCGCCCCGATTTTACCAACGATCTAAAGGGCAGTTGATTATTAAAGTCGGTCCTCAATCGAAGCCGACAGAGCTGTTAAGAAGCATGCGCAGGACACTACCTTCGATGCAAGCTAAGCAAGAGGACGCGGCTGAGAACTCGATAAATCAGCCGGTCATCCATATTGAAATGCCCATAGATATGCATAGCACTGAAAGGGCAATTGCTAAAATAGGCGTGAATTTTCTAACGCATAATTTGGGGGATGATTTTGTTCGACGTTCAGAGTTCGATAGCGTCAAACAGTCTATAATGACGGGTAGCCCTGAGTTGTTTTTTTCTGCTTTCGGCCCAGAGGATGAAGAAACTATAGTGGAGTTATTCGGTTCGCCACCTGCACAGTGTCATTGTTTAATGCTAATCGGCGTACCGTCGGATAGTGGCTTATGTGAAATTTATTTCAATGCGAAACTGTATGGATCTGGAGCGTACAAAGTAACCCTGGCACGGAATCTTCCGCTAAGTGATTTGTTTTTCCCTGTTTATTTTTTAGTTCACTATGAGGAAAATCGAATTGAAAAATTAACTATGCTTGAATATCAAGCAAGATATGGCGTATTGATCCAGCGCTTTCTCGAGAGTGAGGGTCAGCGGTAACGATCGAGTAAATTGAAGTCGACTACTTTTCAAAGCGTAATCGACTTCAACTTCTTGCCCATACTGGTCGCCTGTGCAGACTTGTCGGTAAATGCCTGTGAGTCAACAGGGCTGGGTAACGGCCCCGGTAAGTGAGTATGCACAGCCAATTGCGTGTTCATCTGCTCCAGAAGCTCCAGCACTTCGCATACCACCTGAAAAAGATTCACACTCTCAGAGCCGATCCAGTTTTTCGGCGTTTCCAAGCGCTGCCCAAGTCCAGCCACGCTTCGACGCAGCCCCTCAATTCTTTCCTGCATATCCCCGCCAACCGTAGCGTTGTGCTTCTGACCCACAACCACGTTCAGATCCCGACCTGTCGCCTGGTGCAAATCATCCATTGCCGCCAGGCTGACAGATCCACCAGACAGCAATTTGACCGCGCCCAGCGCCTCAATCTTTTTCACACCACCCACGGTCTCGGTCGAATGGTCATCCACCGCCCGTGTGTGGCTCTGGAACTGTTCGCGGTTGTCCAAGGCTTCAACTTCCCGCTCGATCGCATGATCTCGGATCTTTCCGTCGGTCTGGCGTAGCCAATTGCCGTCGGCATCAACGCGCTGCTGGGTGGCGCCGCTGTGCTGCCATACCTGGTCGCCTTTCGGCACCTTCGGCATGGTCAGGCCGTGGGGCAGGATCGATTGAATGTAGGGATTGTTCGGCAGGCCGTAGGCGAAGCACACCACCACCCGCGTGCCTTCCTCGGGAAAAAGCATAGATGCCCATTTCCCCGCCACCGGTGGGCAGCGGCAACGGAACGCCGGTCAGCGGTGGCATGGCCGGATCTGGCTCGTCGTCGGCGCCGAGTACAACAATGTCCACGGCGTAGCGCGGGCGGAAGTCGTCGCAGATCCCGGCGTCCGCCGGCGCATCGGCTACGGCGGTAACCAGGGCGAAGCGCGGCAAGTGGTAACCGCCAGTGAGTTCAGGGAATTGGCGCTCTACAGCGCGGCGGATTGCGTCCTCCATCGGATGGCCATCTGGTCACTGGTGAGCGTCACACTTGTGATGCGCTCGCCGTTGTTGATCGTCGCACCTGGTCGTAACCCGGGAAGGGCCGCGAACATTGCACTTTGGTTGCCCTGGTAGCAGTCGAACAGCTCCGTGGGGATTTGCAGCGGCGCTCTGGCACCAAAAAAACTGTCGGCCCAACTGCCGGCGAACACTTCACCGTTGCCCAGTTGGTACCAGGTAAAGTCGGGGATGCTGAATACCCGGGCGAGGCTGTCCATCGCTTGGTAACCGGCGGCGAGGCTGTAGAAGTACGGCGCCTTCACGCTGGCGTAAGGCTGATCGGGAACACGAAAGCGCAAACCGGTTTGCTCGCTGACCTGGGCCAGCACGGCGCGCAGATCAACATGACGCAGGTTCAACGGCAGCGGGTTGGCAAGCACAGCGGCCAGCTCCCGACAGAGAGACGGGCCGGATGTGATCGGCATGCTGCAACTAGCGTTGAAGCTTTCACCGATTACAGCTCTACACTCAATCCGTCAATGCCAAGACCTTCTGCAAAACGACTAACTGTTGTTAGGCTAGCCTAGGTGCGCTGCGATTTCGTCTAGACCGCAACGACAGCCCCGCTCTCGGACGCCGACACCAGTTATACTCCCACCTTCGAAGAGACCATTAACGCCTCGGTTCTAAAATCTAACGACAAAATTATAACTTTACACCCTAGCGCTGCAACGACCGCATAAACTCCAAAACTTTTGCCCGACTTTTATAATTTTGGATATCAAAATTATAATAATCCCGAAAAGTCGAATCCTCGTAATCGCCCTTCTCGATATTCACAGAGAAGTTGAAATTCTCGAGCGTCGTAGATGCCAGTACTGTTCGAACCAATAACACCTCCTTCTCTTCTCGCGGCTCCAACACCAACCCTGAAATATACAAATCATCCTTCTTAGAGTAACCGTATTTCTCATCTATTAAACCCCAAGCTTCCACACGCTTGCTTATATCCGAGTTTTCCGTATCAGCCTTCTCCTTCTCCATTTTGTAGCTTTCATTAGCCAAACTATGAGATACAGTCACCTTTATCTTTGCATCAGTAATATTCTTTATCTTTAATGGCAGTATGATTTTGGAGCCTTCAACATAAGGCTCCATGACTTTTATAGGTGCTGCAGAAAAAACACCTCCTTTTGACGCAAGAAAATTGTCTGAGAACCCCGAAGGGGTTATGCCTTGCGCCATGAGAGAGTTGTATCTGAGCACATAATATGGATATAGAACATTAGAACCAGAAAAGATTATATAGAAAAACGTTATACATAGAGCAGTAGCTATCGACACTCCCATTACCGCTGGTCCCATACTTGGGGGAACATTGCTACGAGCATCATACGCTTTACCATTCGCTTCTTCCGACTTGATAAATGGCTTAAACACCGAAGACATAGGCATTATAGAGTTTATATATACACTCAAAATCACGACTTGCTTCGGAAGAATACGATCCACGACAATCTTATCACCCTCAACCGACGCACCGACATAATTTCCTGCCAATATCTGACATTGTGATGCATGAGGAAAACTAATTTCGACTTTAGATTCTTTATCTTTGCCTTTGTTATATATCTGAATATTAGCCACAAATCCTGAAGTATCCGGCAGGACACAAGGCAGCACTTCATCAAAACTCAAATACAACTGCCTAATACGAAAAGTTGAAATAAACCTGTTAATTATAGGAGTTAACAACATAGGGCCGAGCAATTTAAAAGCTGTAAATATACTTTCCATAAACCCCACCTAGATATTCCATGTATTGGCTACTTCAATAATGAGTTTTTCAGCGAGCTATGTTGACTGCGTCCTTGCCCGACCATTAGCCTCCCCCGAATGCTCCTCTGGCCGAGTTGTCGCGGATCGATGAGCTTACCGCAAGGAAGGAGTGCGAGGCCTCCTACTTGAATCCATCGCCAGTCCCATATCAGCCCCAGATAGTCATTTTTTGAACGCCAAAAACCACAAACCCCCGACTTTCTCTAGGAAAATCAGGGGTTTGTGTTTACTGAATGTGGCGGTGAAGGAGAGATTCGAACTCTCGATACAGTTTCCTGTATACACACTTTCCAGGCGTGCTCCTTAAGCCACTCGGACACTTCACCGTATCTCTTCAAACATGTTCTGTCTGTCGAGGCGCGCTAATGTAGTCGAAAGCTTTTCTGATGGCAAACTTTTTTTCAGAATTTTCATGCGGTTAAGACAAAAAGGCGTTTCGCCCCACCTTGGGCGATGGCAAACCGGCCAATCTCTGGTGACGGCCGCCCTTCTATATAGAAGCAGAACGGTGTGCTACGCCGGGCGCGGCCGGAAACGGTGACCGGCGAGTCAGTCACAGCGCTTTACCTGGCCTACGGCGGTGGGTAACGTCTGCCCATCTTTCTTACAAGGAATAGCGTCATGAGTGAGTTGATTGCCTACCACCTCGAAGACGGTATCGCGACCCTGACCTTGAACAACGGCAAGGTCAATGCCATTTCCCCGGACGTGATTGCGGCGTTCAACGCGGCGCTGGATCAGGCGGTGACTGATCGTGCCATTGTGATCATTACCGGTCAGCCGGGGATTCTGTCTGGCGGCTATGACCTGAAGGTGATGACCGCCGGCCCTAAAGAAGCCGTGGCACTGGTAACTGCTGGTTCGACCCTCGCCCGTCGCCTGCTCTCCCACCCGTTCCCGGTGATCGTGGCCTGCCCGGGCCATGCCGTTGCCAAGGGCGCATTCATTCTGTTGTCCGCCGACTACCGCATTGGTGTCGATGGCCCGTTCAGCATCGGTCTGAACGAAGTGCAGATCGGTATGACCATGCACCACGCCGGCATCGAACTGGCGCGTGATCGCCTGCGTCGTTCGGCGTTCCACCGTTCGGTGATCAACGGCGAGATGTTTGATCCCAAGAGCGCAGTGGATGCCGGCTTCCTCGACAAAGTGGTGTCTGCCGAAGAGCTGCAAGGCGCTGCGCTGGCGGCGGCGCGTCAGTTGAAGAAAATCAACATGAACGCGCACAAGAACACCAAGCTCAAAGTGCGCAAGGCGCTGCTTGAAGCCCTCGACAACGCGATCATCCAGGATCAGGAGCACCTGGGCTGAGCCCACGCTTCCCGAGCCGAAGAAAAGCCCGACCGTCGTGTCGGGCTTTTTCTTGCGTGTTCGGTTGATCATCCGCCGACAGCTCTAGGACGCGTCTGACGATCAACTCGGAAACATGCGCTTAAACATCGCCTATCTCCGGACTCTATAGCAGCAATTGCCGAAAACAGTGCACATCCGTACACTGCGCCACCTTTTGTCCAGGCAGGCCCTGAAAATGCTGTTTTTGTTGCGTATGTTGTTGATGGGCTTGCACTTTGTCCTGGCCGGTGTGCTGGGAGTGATCCTTGGTCTGTGCCGTCCCTTCAACCCGGACAACAGCCGACTGTGCGCCCGCCTCTACGCGCTTCCAGCCATGTGCATTCTACGCTTGCGGGTAAAAGCCGACGTCGGCCCGTTGATGAACAAGCCCGACAGCTGCGTGATCGTCGCCAACCATCAGTCCAACTACGACCTGTTCGTGTTCGGCAACGTGGTACCGCGCCGGACCGTGTGCATCGGCAAGAAAAGCCTGAAATGGGTGCCGCTGTTCGGGCAACTGTTCTGGCTCGCGGGCAACGTGTTGATCGATCGTGGCAACGCGCACAAGGCGCGCAAGTCGATGCTTACCACGACCCACACCCTGCAACACGAGGACACCTCGATCTGGGTATTCCCGGAAGGCACGCGCAACCTTGGTGAAGAACTGCTGCCGTTTAAAAAAGGCGCGTTCCAGATGGCAATCGCCGCCGGAGTGCCGATCGTGCCGGTGTGCGTCAGCAGCTACATCAAGCACATGCGCCTGAACAGCTGGCGCAGCGGGAAAATCCTCATACGCTCGCTGCCGGCGATTCCTACAGCAGGACTGACCATGGATGACATGCCCATGCTTATGAGCCAGTGCCGCGAACAGATGCGTGAATGCATCGCCGCAATGGATCAGCAACTGCAAGCTGCATGAAAAACAAACCCGCCTCGTGCGGGTTTTCTTTTGCCGGGTGAACTGTACAGATTTCGCTGACTCTCAAGCAGCACACGGCTAAGCTGACGCCGTTGAATTCCCCGCCATCTGCCAAGAAGAAGTGAATCACTACCATGGGTCGAGTTGTTGCTGCTGCGGTATACAGCGAGGGTAAGAAAGTCTCCAATATCGCTCTCGATGAAGGCGCCGCGTGGGCCGCCAAGCCCGGCCATTTCGTCTGGATTGGCCTTGAGGAGCCGGACGCTCAGGAGTTGGCCAACCTGCAACGCCAGTTCAACCTGCACGAACTGGCCATCGAAGATGCGTTGGAAAAACACAGCCGGCCGAAACTGGAAACCTTTGGCGATGCGCTGTTCATCGTCACCTATTCGCCGATCCGTGAGAACGGCGTGCTGCAGTTCATCGAGACCCACATCTTCGCCGGCAAGGGTTACATCATCACCGCCCGCAACGGTCACTCGGCGTCCTACGCCCATGTCCGCCAACGCTGTGAGGCGCGTCCGTTGCTGCTGGAGCATGGGGAAGATTTCGTACTGTATGCGCTGCTTGATTTCGTGATCGAGAACTACCAGCCGGTGGGCGAAGCGATCCACGCCGAGATCGATGAACTCGAGCGCAACGTGCTCTGTAGCGCGTTGAATGAGCGTGACATTCAGAAACTCCATGGCTTGCGCCGCGATGTCGTGCGTCTGCGCCGGTATGCGGCACCAATGGTCGAAATCGGTGAAGAACTGCAGAAGCTGAGCTTCCCGTTCATCGACAAGAACATGCGCCCGTACTTCCGCGATGTGCAGATTCACGTCACCCGGCAGATGGAAGACTTGACCACGCTGGCGGACATTGCCAGCCAGACCATCGAGATCGGCGTGCTGCTTGAGGCCTCGCGGCAGAGCGTGGTGCAGCGCAAGTTTGCCGCGTGGGCGGCGATTCTGGCGTTCCCGACGGCGGTGGCGGGGATTTACGGGATGAACTTCCAGAACATGCCGGAGCTGAGCTGGCACTACGGCTATTTCGCCGTGCTGGGGTTTATCACGGTGGGGTGTGTGAGTTTGTGGGCGAGTTTCAAGAAGTCGGGATGGTTGTAGTCCTGTGGCGAGGGGAGCTTGCTCCCTCGCCACATAGGTAAATGTCAGGTCTTAAAGCGCTTCGGCCTCTGGCTTGTGCGCCACAAACCGCATCATCCACTCCGCTACCGTCGTGCCATGGTGCTCCTGCTCCAGGCTGGCCACACCTTTCGAGTAGATCTGCGAACCCAGCGCGTCCTGACGCAGGTCCAGCAGCGCCCGCGAATAGTCGTGAATGAATTCCGGGTGGCCCTGGAAGCACAGCACCTGATCGTTGATGTGGTACGCAGCAAACGGACAGAAATCGCTGGAGGCGATCACCGTGGCGTTTTCCGGCAGCGCCGTCACTTGATCCTGGTGACTGATCAGCAGCGTCAGCTCTTCACGCACCGGGCTCATCCACGGCGCCTTCGCCGCCAGTTTGTAGTTGTGGGTGCCGACGCCCCAGCCCTGAGTGGCACGCTCGCTCTTGCCACCCAGCAGCAGCGCCAGTAATTGATGGCCGAAGCACACGCCGAGCAGTTTGTCGCCACGCTCGTAGCGGGTCAGCAGGTATTGCTTGAGGGTCTGGATCCACGGGTCGGTGCCGAACGAATCGGCCTTGCTGCCGGTAACCAGGTACGCATCGAAGGTCTGATCGTCGCTGGGGTATTCGCCCTGCATCACGTTGTACACGGTGAACTCGGCGGCAATCGGTTGCTGCGAGAACAGGCGCTGAAACATCTGCCCGTAACCCTGATATTGATCGACCAGTTCCGGACGCAGGATGTCGGTTTCGAGAATGCAGATGCGTAGCGACATAAAAAATACCTGACACGTGATGGGAATAATGAACACCCCAGAGCCTGCCTTGAAACACCCCGACAAGGCAAGCCCCGCAGCGTTCACCCGATCACTTAAAACAGCTCGCCTTTCGCGGCTTTTTCCAGCAGCAGCGCCGGTGGTGCAAAGCGCTCGCCGTACTGCTCAGCCAGGTACTGCGCGCGTGCGACGAAGTCCTGCATCCCGTACTGGTTGATGAACTGCAACGCACCGCCAGTCCACGGCGCAAAACCGATGCCGAAGATCGAGCCGACGTTGGCATCCGCCGTCGAGGTCAGCACGCCCTCCTCTACACAGCGCACGGTTTCAAGGGCCTGCACGAACAACAGCCGGTCACGCACATCCTTGGGTGAAATCTGCCCGTCGGCCTTCTCGAAGCGCGTCTTCAACTCCGGCCACAGATGCTTCTGACCACCCGCCGGGTAATCGTAGAATCCACCGCCGGCAGCTTTGCCCGGACGCTTGTATTCGTTGAGCAGCAAGTCAATCACGGCGAAGGCCGGGTGTTCTATCAGCGGTTTCCCTTCCGCTTGCAGGTCTTTGGCCGTTTGTTGACGGATATGGCTCATCAGGCTGAGGGAAACTTCGTCGGAGATCGCCAGAGGCCCGACCGGCATCCCGGCCTTGCGCGCTTCGGTCTCGATCATCGGCGCGCTCACGCCCTCGCCGAGCATGGCGATGCCCTCATTGGTGAAGGTGCCGAACACCCGCGAGGTAAAGAAGCCACGACTGTCGTTGACCACGATCGGGGTTTTCTTGATCTGCAGAACGAAGTCGAAACCCCGAGCCAGGGTTTCAGCGCTGGTCTGCGCGCCTTTGATGATTTCCACCAGCGGCATTTTGTCCACCGGACTGAAGAAATGCAGGCCGATGAATTTGCTCTGATCGGGTACTGCGGTCGCCAGTCCAGTGATCGGCAAGGTTGAAGTGTTGGAGGCAATCACTGCATCAGAACCCACTATTTTTTGCGCTTCCGACGAGACCGTCGCCTTGAGTTCACGATCCTCGAACACCGCCTCGATGATCAGGTCGCAACCCGCCAGATCGGCATCGCTTTCGCTGGTCTGAATCCGCGCCAGCACCGCCTCGCGTTTTTCAGCCGTCATCTGCCCTCGGGCGACTTTCTTGTCGAGCAGCGCCGCCGAATGAGCCTTGCCCTTATCGGCCGCCGCCAGATTGATGTCCTTGAGCACCACATCGATACCAGCCGAGGCGCTGACGAAAGCGATCCCGGCACCCATCATGCCCGCACCGAGCACGCCGACCTTGCGCGTGACGTAAGGCGCGAATCCTTGAGGACGCGAGCCACCGGCGTTGATCTCATTGAGCTGGAACCAGAAGGTGCCGATCAGGTTTTTCGAGATCTGCCCGGTGGTCAGTTCGGTGAAGTAACGGGTTTCGATCAGGTGTGCGGTGTCAAAATCGACCTGCGCGCCCTCCACCGCCGCGCAGAGGATTTTCTCCGGAGCCGGCAACGTGCCCTGGGTTTTACTGCGCAGGATCGACGGCGCAATTGCCAGCATCTGTGCGACTTTCGGATTCGACGGTGTGCCGCCGGGGATCTGATAGCCCTTCACGTCCCAACGCTGCACCGCGCTCGGGTTGGCGACAATCCACGCGCGAGCCTTGGCCAGCAACTCGTCACGATCCGCCGCCAGCTCATCAATCAAACCGGCCTGCAACGCTTGTTGCGGGCGCACCTTCTTGCCTTCGAGCAGGTACGGCAGTGCCTTTTCGATGCCGAGCATGCGAACCATGCGCACCACCCCGCCACCGCCCGGCAGCAGGCCCAGCGTCACTTCAGGCAGACCGAGTTGCACCGCCGCATCGTCCAGCGCCACCCGGTGATGGCAGGCCAGACAGATTTCCCAGCCACCGCCAAGCGCCGCGCCGTTGATCGCCGCAACCACCGGTTTGCCGAGGGTTTCCAAAGTGCGCAATTGCGCTTTGAGGCTCAGCACCATGTCATAGAAGGCTTTGGCTTCGGGTTTGCCGACCTTGATCAGCTCATTGAGGTCGCCGCCGGCAAAGAAGGTTTTCTTCGCCGAGGTGATGATCACCCCGGCGATGCTGTCTTTTTCCGCCACCAGCCGCGCAACGCAAGCGCCCATGGCCTCGCGGTACACGGCGTTCATGGTGTTGGCGCTCTGGCCCGGCATGTCGATGGTGAGGACGACAATGCCGTCCTGGCCTTTTTCGTAACGAATGGCTTCGCTCATAACAAGGTTCCTTGAATTCGGGGCTCAGAGGCGTTCGATGATGGTGGCAATGCCCATGCCGCCGCCGACACACAGCGTCGCCAGGCCGTAGCGCAGACGCCGGGCTTCCAGTTCATCGAGCAGGGTGCCGAGGATCGCGCAACCGGTGGCGCCCAGCGGATGGCCCATGGCGATCGAGCCGCCGTTGACGTTGACCTTGTCCGGGTCCACCGCCATGTCCTTGATGAACTTCAACACCACCGAGGCAAACGCCTCGTTGACCTCGAACAGGTCGATGTCCTCCACGCGCAGACCCGCCTTGGCCAGGGCCTTGCGCGTAGCCGGCGCCGGACCGGTGAGCATGATCGTCGGGTCGGTGCTGGTGACGGCCGTGGCGACGATGCGCGCCCGCGGTTGCAGGCCCAGCGCGCGGCCCTTGGCTTCGGAGCCGATCAACATCAGTGCCGCACCGTCGACGATCCCGGAGCTGTTGCCCGGCGTGTGCACGTGGTTGATCCGCTCGACGTGGCTGTAAACCCGCAGCGCTGTGGCATCAAAGCCCATCTGGCCGATCATTTCGAAACTCGGCTTGAGTTTGCCCAGGCCTTCCATCGTCGATTCGGCGCGAATGAATTCGTCGTGGTCGAGCAGGATGATGCCGTTCTGATCCTGCACCGGCACCAGCGACTTGTTGAACGAACCGTCAGCCCGCGCCCGCGCAGCTTTGTGTTGCGAGTGCAACGCGTAGGCATCGACGTCGTGGCGGCTGAAACCTTCAAGGGTGGCGATCAGGTCGGCGCCGACGCCCTGCGGAGTGAAGTGGCTGTGCAGGTTGGTCTGCGGGTCCAGTGCCCAGGCGCCGCCGTCGCTGCCCATCGGCACCCGCGACATCGACTCGACGCCACCGACCACCACCAGATCCTCGAAGCCCGAGCGCACTTTCATCGCGCCGAGGTTGACCGCTTCCAGACCCGAGGCGCAAAAACGGTTGATCTGCACGCCGGCCACGCTGACGTCCCAGTCGGCCACCTGCACCGCTGTCTTGGCGATGTCGGAGCCTTGATCACCGATGGGCGTGACGCAGCCGAGCACGACGTCATCGACCTGACTGGTGTCCAGCGCCGTGCGGCTTTGCAGCGCGGTCAACAACCCGGCGACCAGATTCACCGGTTTGACACTGTACAACGCGCCGTCGGCCTTGCCTTTGCCGCGGGGCGTGCGTAACGCATCGAAAATCAAAGCTTGGGTCATGACGTCCTCGAACCTGTGCGGTGAGTGAAATTCGTAGTGTCACTGTTGGCCCGAGCGCTCATGGATTCAATGACCACAGCGCTCAATGACGTTGACGCGCACGCTCAGACGGACGGTCATCCACCCGCAGGTGAACCGGTTCAGGTCAGCGAGTTGTCTAGCAAGCGGGCGGCGAAGAAGCTGGCAATACGCCTCATGCGTTTTTTATCGCAAACGGCAGCTAATACATATGAAATGGATCTAAGCCAAGCGTGACGCGGCCTCTAAGGTAGTACATGTACGTCAGGGTCGTCGGGTTTTGCCGGGGCCGACGTCCTTCAACAGGAAGTGCAGCGTTTGCCGTCATGGATATGCAGGCAAACATCAGGAAATAACAAAAAAGGCGGTCAAGCCATGTTCAAACAACCGAAAGTTCGTCAAGCAGGACTCATTCTTTTCGCCACGACGCTGTTGTTGATTTTGCCCAATCTGACCAAGGTGATTGGCTGATTCAAGCGGCAGGCGCCCGTTATCGCCAATGAAAATGTGACTGGCCCGCTACCCGGGCCAGCCTGGCTGTGCCAACCTTTGTGCACTTCCACGACATGGACGGCGAACATTTGAAAACGCTCATTGCGTTCTGGGCCTTGCTGCTGAGCATGCCCTTGTCTGCGGCGCAGCTCACGCTGGAGCTGGGCGCGAATAGTCGCACCTGGCAGACCGAGGAATTGCTCAAGCATCCGCAGGTGCAAACCCTCACCATCAAGAACGATGTGTCCTACAAAAAGGACATGACTTATCGCGCCGTGCCTGTGGCAGCGCTGCTCACAGGCATCAAGCCCGACGATCACTTGCAAGCCGTGGCGCTGGACGGTTTTGCCGCAGAATTGAGTGCTGCACCGCTGCTCAATAGCAAAGGGGCGCGGGCGTGGCTGGCGATTGAGGACCCGGCGCAGCCGTGGCCGCCGCTGTCGGAAGGCAAGCACAGCGCCGGGCCGTTCTATCTGGTGTGGACCGACCCGCAGGCCGGCAACATCAGCCCGGAGCAATGGCCGTTCGAAGTAGCGAGCATCAAGCGCATGGCGCCGGTGGCCGAGCGCTTCCCCGCGCTGCTGCCGGATCCCAAGCTGAAAGCGGATGACCCGGTGAATCAGGGTTTTGCCCTGTTTCAGAAAAACTGCCTGGCTTGTCATCGCCTGAACGGCGCGGGGGATGCGCAATTTGGGCCGGACCTGAACATTCCGTATAACCCCACAGAGTATTTCGGCGCCGATTTCCTCAAGCGCTACATTCGCGATCCACAGAGCTTGCGCCAGTGGCCTCAGGCGAAGATGCCGGGATTTTCGGCAGAGGTGTTGCCGGAGAGGGATTTGCAGTTGTTGATCGGCTATTTGCAACACATGGCTGGGCGCAAGATTAAGCCCTGATGCAACTCCCCATGTGGGAGCGAGCCTGCTCGCGAAAGCGGAGTTTCAGACACCACATTGCTGACTGATAAACCGCTTTCGCGAGCAGGCTCGCTCCTACAGGGTTTTGTGTGAAGCAAATTACTGTTGTTGCACGGAGATAACCGGCGTCGGCGACACGAACACCTTCGCATGCATCTGCTCACTCCCGCCGCCCCGGCGCATGCCGCGTACCGGGCAGGCGTCCAGATAATCCAGGCCCACCGCCAGTTTCAAGTGCCGCTCCGGTCGGGCCAATTGGTTGGTCACATCAAAGCTGTACCAGGCGTCATCCAGCCACGCTTCGGCCCAGGCGTGACTGGCCAGGTGCTCGGCGTCCTCGCTGTACAGATAACCCGACACATACCGCGACGGAATCCCCAGGCTGCGCGCGCACGCCAGAAATGCATGGGTGTGATCCTGGCAAACCCCGGCGCGCCCGGCGAAGGCTTCGGCGGCGCTGGTGTCGACTTCGGTCGAACCCGGCGTGTAGGTCATGTGCTGATTCAAGCCGTGCATCAGGTCGATCAGCGCCGTGCGATCACGCCGCTGCTTGCAGGATCTTGCCGCGAACGCCCGTAGCGCCTCGTCCGCCTCGGTCAAACGGGTGAAGCGCAAGAACGGCAGCGCCGACTGGCTCTCATGCTCGGCTTCGCGCAATTCGTCGATATCGACCTGCCCCCGGGCGCCGATGATGATCGCTTCGTGCGGCTCGTCCATGGTCAGCACATGCAGAATATTGCCGAACGGATCGAGCTGGGCACGCACCGGACGCGGCAGGTCGAGCTGCCAGCTCAACACGTGCTGACGCTCGCTGTCGTGCGGGGTCAGGCGCAGATACTGGATGCTCGCCCGCACCTGATCTTCATAGTGATAGGTGGTCTCGTGGCTAATGGAAAGTCTCATGCAGCCTCCAGGTATGAACTGTGAATCGCGTTGCCCAGCTGGCGCACCAGCGGGATGAATTCGGTGAGCCAGGCGTGCAGGCCTTCGGCGAGGATTTCGTTGATGCCGGTGTAACGCAGCCGCGCGTCCATCTCAGCGGCGAGGCGTTGTGCCGGACGGCCGTTGGCGCCCGGCAACTGGGCGAGGATCTGGTCGATTTCCTCGGTGCAGGCACGCAACGAACGCGGTACATCGGCGCGCAACAGCAACAGCTCCGCGACATGCCGGGCGCCGGGTGCGTCGCGGTAGATCTCGGTGTAGGCCTCGAACGACGACAACGCCCGCAGCAGCGCACTCCATTGATAGTAGGCGTGGGCGGTGCCGTCACTGACGGCCTCGGCCTGATCGCCAGCCATTTCATAGCGCGCATCGAGCAGGCGCAGCGTGTTATCCGCACGCTCGATAAACGTCCCCAGACGAATGAAGCGGAATGCATCGTTGCGCATGATCGTGCCGTAGGACGCACCACGGAACAGGTGCGAGCGCTCCTTGATCCACTCGCAGAAGCGGCTCATGCCGTAACGGCTGAGGCCCTGTTCGGCAATGCCGCGAATCTCCAGCCAGGTGGCGTTGATGTTTTCCCACATGTCCGCGGTGATCCGCCCGCGCACCGCATGCGCACTGGCCCGTGCCGCACCGAGGCAGCTGTAGATGCTGGCCGGGTTGGCCGCATCAAGGGCGAAAAAGTGCAGCAGGCGTTCGGCGTGCAGTTCGCCGTGACGCTCCAGGTAATCGTCGAGGGTGCCGGTGATCAACAGCGGCATGGCCAGTTCGTGCAGACCGTCGCCGCGACCGTCCTGCGGCATCAGCGACAGCGAATAGCTGACATCGAGCATGCGCGCGAGATTTTCCGCCCGCTCCAGGTAACGCGACATCCAGTACAGATCCGAGGCAGTTCTACTTAACATGGCAAGCTTCCTTCAATCCTCGACCACCCAGGTGTCCTTGGTTCCGCCACCCTGGGAGGAGTTCACTACCAGGGAGCCTTCGCGCAGGGCGACACGGGTCAAACCACCGGGCACAACCCGGGTTTCGCGGCCCGACAGCACAAATGGACGCAGGTCGATATGGCGCGGCGCAATGCCGTTTTCGACAAAGGTCGGACAGGTCGACAGCGACAGCGTTGGTTGCGCGATATACGCGTGAGGCTTGGCTTTGATCCGCTCGCGGAACGCATCGATTTCCGCCGTCGTCGACGCCGGCCCCACCAGCATCCCGTAACCGCCGGAGCCCTGAGTCTCCTTGACGACCAGATCCGGAAGATTGGCCAGTACGTGGGAAAGTTCAGAGGGGTTGCGGCACTGCCAGGTCGGCACGTTCTTCAGAATCGGTTCTTCATCGAGGTAGAAACGGATCATCTCGGTGACAAACGGGTACACCGATTTGTCATCCGCAACCCCGGTACCGATGGCATTGGCCAGCACCACGTTGCCCGAGCGATAGGACGACAACAGTCCCGGTACACCGAGCATCGAATCGGGATTGAACGCCAATGGATCGAGGAACGCGTCATCGAGACGGCGATAAATCACGTCCACCGCTTTCGGCCCGTCGGTGGTGCGCATGAAGACCTTGTCGTCGCGCACGAACAGATCGGCGCCCTCCACCAGTTCAACGCCCATTTCCCGTGCCAGAAAGGCATGTTCGAAGAACGCACTGTTGAAGCGCCCCGGCGTCAGCACCACCACACTCGGGTCATCGATCGGGCTGGAACTCTTCAGCGTGTCGAGCAACAGGTTCGGGTAGTGGTCGATGGGCGCAATGCGCTGGGCGGCGAACAGCTCGGGGAACAGGCGCATCATCATCTTGCGGTCTTCGAGCATGTAGCTGACGCCGCTCGGGGTGCGCAGGTTGTCTTCGAGCACGTAATAAGTGCCGTCGCCATCGCGCACCAGATCGACGCCGGAGATGTGCGAATAGATGTCGCGGTGCAGATCCAGGCCCTGCATCGCCAACTGATACTGCTCGTTGGCCAGCACCTGTTCGGCGGGGATGATCCCGGCCTTGATGATGCGCTGCTCGTGATAGAGGTCGGCGAGAAACATGTTCAACGCTTTGACCCGCTGGATGCAGCCACGCTCGACGATCCGCCACTCGCTGGCGGGAATGCTGCGCGGAATGGTGTCGAAAGGAATCAGGCGCTCGGTGCCCTGCTCGTCCCCATAGAGCGTGAAGGTGATTCCGGCCCGGTGGAACAGCAGATCGGCCTCACGTCGCCGTTGTGCCAGCAACTCGTCAGGCGTGTCGGCCAGCCAGCGGGCGAACTCGCGGTAATGCGGGCGGACCTGGCCGCCGACATCGTACATTTCATCAAAATAGGTGCGGATCATGCCGTACTCCTTGTCACCCGGACCTACAGGCCTTCGCAAGGCCCGTGCCATCGGCATAAACGCTTTGATTTCAATCGCTTGGATAATCACGCCGCAAGCACCGCACCATTCCTGTGCGACAAATGCCCCAAGCTGATTGCCCCCGCCTCATTGCGACGCAGTGCTGTCGCCTATCACCAGCATAGTCAGAGTTGATTTCACTGCCTGGGTCGGCCTACGGATAATCGCCGCATCCGCTGAAAACTTCCTTGTTGAAGGCTTCAGCCCAACTGATCCGGACTGGCAGCGCAGTCCCCGCAGGCCGTAACCCTGACCGGTTTCCTCTCCTTATCGGTCTTCCCTTTTAGCCACCCTCTCCGGTGGCTTTTTTTTGCACGGGATTCTTGTTTCAGGGTTTTGCCAGAGCATTCTCAGGGCTGGAAACGACAACGGCCGACCCGAAGGTCAGCCGTTGCTCGACAATAGTTGCGCTGAATCAGTTAAGACGATAGCGATTGCGCACCTCCTGCTTCACGCCCCAGCCCTCGATGATGCCGCCCAGCGGCTCGACCACGGCAGAAAATCCCTGCTCGAAATCGCCAATGTCGTCATACGTTGCGTACATCACTTTGCTCAGTTCCAGCGACCAGGCGCCATCGTCGCGCGCACTGACCTGGGCATTGATGGATTCACCACGGAATTTACCTGCCGCCCTGCGCGCCCGCTCCTCGTCCGGGAAAATGGCGTAGAACTCGATGGGATGGAACCGGGAAAAGTCGAAACCGCCTTCTTTCATGCGGCGCAGTACGTTGCTGCTGATGTCTTCTTGATAGGCTGTGCTCATGAAACGTCCCCCTCGCATAGATGGATAGACTTTCCGTATTCCCGCCCCGGGCCTTACAGGCCGAAGTGCATCGGCAACAGGGTTGCCGGCGGGAAACAAGCATGTAGCTGACAAGACCAGACCTTAGCGATTGTTTCGCTGATCTCGCTTGCAGAGTAGCCCCAAGACAGAGGCGCTGCCAAGGCCTGGTACTTCAAGTGACAGGAAGAATTTCAGATTGGAGTGATGCTGCGGATTTCGATGCTGTTCTGGGCTTTCAGATTTTTCGCACCTGCATCCGGGGTTCGCCCTTCCAGATCATTCATATCCAGTTCGGCGGCCACCGGCAGGAGCCGTTCCTTGATCAGGCGTGCAGCCTCGTCGTCGCTGGGGCATTCCGCGCGCTCGAACACCTCATCGACAATTTCACCATGATCGTCCACGAAAGTGACTTTCCACTTTTGCATCGGTGCCTCCTCGATCAAACCCGCAAATGGGCTTACTTCTATCTCGACTTTTGGCGAGATTGATCGTTCAAAAGGATTGCAGCAGACGAACATGAAAAAAACATCATTTTCATGGCTGGAAAAATTGTGTGGCGAGGGAGCCTGCTCCCGCTGGGCTGCGAAGCGGCCCCAAAATATTTTGCGATCGCAGACTTTGTGAGTGCTGCGCACTCAAGCGGGAGCAAGCTCCCTCGCCACAAGGAATCCATCGGCCTGGTCAGTCGTTGCTTGGCTTGTTGATCGCCTTCAGCACGTACTGCGGCAACGCGAACGCGCCGATGTGGATTTCCGGGTTGTAGTAGCGGGTGACGATGCCGCTGCCGATGAAGCGCTGTTGCAGGGTTTCACGGCTCAGCTTGCGGTAGGCCGGATTGGTCGAGCCCCAGGCGAAAGTCATCGAACCGCCGATGTAGGTCGGCACGGCCGCCTGATAGAAGTGCCAGTCCGGGAACAGGCTGCGCAGGCGGCCGGCAGTGGTTTTGACTTCATCGATCTGCATGAACGGCGTGCCGTTCTGAGTCACGAGGATCCCGCCTTCGTTCAGGCAGCGGTGGCAGGCCTGGTAGAAGTTTTCCGAGAACAGCACTTCGCCCGGGCCGATCGGGTCGGTGGAATCGGAAATGATCACGTCGAATTTTTCCGTGGTGGTTGCGACGAAACGCATGCCGTCGTCGATCACCAGGTTCAGCCGTGGGTCGTCGTAGGCGCCCTTGGAGTGGTTCGGCAGGAATTCCTTGCACATGTCGACCACGGTGCCGTCGATCTCGACCATGGTGATGTGCTCGACGCTCGCGTGTTTGGTCACTTCGCGCAGCATGCCACCGTCGCCACCGCCGATGATCAGCACGCGCTTGGCGGTGCCATGGGCGAGGATCGGCACGTGGGTGAGCATTTCGTGGTAGATGAATTCATCGGCTTCGGTGGTCTGGATCACGCCGTCCAGCGCCATTACCCGGCCCATGCGCGGGTTCTGGAAGATCACCAGGTGCTGGTGTTCGGTGCGCACTTCGTGCAGCAGTTTTTCCATGCGAAAACGCTGGCCGTAGCCTTCGTAGAGGGTTTCCAGGTACTCGCTGGTCTTGGTGACGGTCATGGTCAAGTGCTCCGATGAATGCGCGGGCGTCAATCGTGGGGGACGATTGCCCGGGAAAGGCGCGCATTCTACGTTGCCGAAGATGACAGGTCGAACCTTCCTCCGACAGGGCACACTCTGAAGCTAACGCAAGACCAATGTGGGAGCGGGCTTGCTCGCGAAAGCGGAGTGTCATTCAACCTGTGTTTCGACTGAACAATCGCCTTCGCGAGCAAGCCCGCTCCCACAGGGGATCAGCGTGTTTTCGGGAAAGCGTCAGATCCGCACATTGCCCCGCGGCCCGGCAATTGCCCAGATGATCAGGCCCAGCACCGGCAGGAGGATGATCAGCAGGACCCAGAGGATTTTCATCCCGGTCTCGGCCCCGCTTTTCAGCACGTTGATGATGGCCCAGATGTCGAGGGCAAGGATGATCAGGCCAATCAGACCGTTGAACGTGGAACCCATGGTGTCGCTCCAGAATAGTGGCATGCACTTTTAGGATAGACGGTCGCGCGCAGGGTTCCCTTTTATTGCGTTCAAACGTGAACGGCGACCTTCAACGCTTCCAGCGACGGCGCGGCAACGATACCGACTTCAGCGCACAGTTCGAGCACTCGCGGCACGTCGTTGCCATAGACCAGTACCACTTGCAGCTCGTCATCGAGCAACTGGCTGAAGTTCATCAACGTGTAACCGCCGTTTTCCTTGTTCAGGCTGCTCATCTGCACCTGAATGCGGTTAAGCGCGGTCAGCGCTTCGGTCTTTGCCAGTTGTTTGGGCTTGAGGTTGAAATCCACGCCCGGGCCGAACGAGGCAACGATCTGCGCGAACAGGTCAACGTAGGTGTCGGCCTGGAACAACACGGTTTCCGGCAGACTGCCGACCACGACCCACTCGCCCAGCGGGATCGGGAAGGTGTCGTCGTAGTTGATGTCCGGGTTGGTCGCCAGAAAGGCTTCGGCATCGGCGTAGGCCTGCGCGGCTTCGTCAGCCACATTCAGGATCTCGTCCTCGCCCATGCAGCCGGAGCTGATTTTGCTGATGAGTTCGACGAGTGCGGCTTTCATGAGAGCGGATCCTGTGGAAGGTTGAATTCGAGGGCGCGGAGGATAGCGCATTCCGTGGCGCATCCGACACCTGTGGCGAGGGCGCTTGCTCCCGCTGGGGTGCGAAGCAGCCCGAAAAACAGTGGGCTCAGCATTTTTGCCAGCGCTGCGCACTGGAGCGGGAGCAAGCTCCCTCGCCACAGAGTCTCGACAGTCCTCAGGCCAGCAGTTTTTCCAGCTGCGCCGTGGTATCGACCGCGCCCATGGTGCGGGCCGCATCCAGCGCGGTGATGCCGTTGGCATCCTTGGCCTTCGGATCCGCTCCCTTGCTGATCAGGTAATCAACGATTTCAACGCGGTTGAACATCGCCGCCATCATCAACGCGGTGCGGCCATCGAAGGACGAACCTTCGATCTCGGCGCCCGCTTCCACCAGCGCCTTGACCACGGCCAGATCGCCCTTGAACGCCGCGCCGGCAATCGGGCTCTGGCCGTTGCCGTTACGCAGCTCCGGGTCGGCCTTGTGTTTGAGCAGCACCTGCACCGCGTCGACGTGGCCGTAGTAGCTGGCGAGCATCAACAGCGTGTCGCCCTTGCTGTTTTTCAGGTTCACCGGCAAACCGGCGCTGATCAGCCGATCGAGCATCAGCGCATCACCGTCGCGTGCCTTGTTGAAAACCTGCTCGGTGAATTCGGCAGCTTCTTCAGGGGTCATCTGGCGGCTTTGGTCAGACATGGGGTAACTCCACTTTCGGTTATTCGCAAAGCTGACAGTTTCCCGAGCGCGACGATAGCTGTCACCCCCTTTTTCTCAAGGCGTGCCATAGCCAATCTCAATAGCGGTACTTGCCCTGATGAATATCGGTCAACACCTGATCTGTCACCTGCACGTAAGTCTGAGTGCCGGGCAGCCAGGCGTAGATCGGATCATCGCCCGTCTGGCCGGGGTCGAAGCCTTCGTTTTTCAGTCGGGTCTTTTGGTATTTGAAAGTCCCGGTGGTTTCCATTTTCACCTTCACCCGCAGAAACAGCGGCACCGCATAGGCCGGCATGCGCTGACGGGCGAACGCCAGCAATTCGGCGAAATCCAGGGTCGCGAGGGATTCGGCGGGCGTGATTGCGGCCATCCCGGCGCGACCGTTGGTGTTGCGCACTTCCACGCCGTAGGCCACCGCTTCGGAAATGTGCGGGTGTTGCAGTAGCAGGTTTTCCACCTCGGTGGTCGAAACGTTTTCACCCTTCCAGCGATAGGTATCGCCGAGCCGATCGACGAATTGCGCATGGCCAAAACCGATATTGCGCAGCAGGTCGCCGGTATTGAAGTAGCGGTCGCCCTTGCTGAACACGTCGTGCAGCACCACCTTGGCGGTTTTCTGCGGATCGGTGTAGCCATCCAGCGGAGCTTTTTCGTCGATCCGCGCGAGCAGCAAGCCCTGCTCGCCTTTGCCGACCTTGCGCATGAAACCGTCGGCGCTGCGCAGCGGCTGCCCGCCGTCGTGGTCGTACGCCACCAGCTCCCAGGCCATCAGCGAGAAACCGATGGTGTTGTCGAAGTTGAGGATATTGCTGAAGCCGATATTGCCGTCGCTCGCCGCGTACAGCTCACAGATGTGCTCGACGGCAAACCGGGTCTTGAACTCGGCCCAGGCGCCGGGGCGCAAACCGTTGCCGATCATCTTGCGCACCCGGTGACGGCTGTCCTCGGCGCTGGCCGGTTGATCGACCAGATAGCGGCACAATTCGCCGACATACCCGAGGGTGGTCGCGTTATAGCGACGCACGTCAGGCCAGAACTGGCTGGCGCTGAACTTGCGGCGGATCGCGAACCCCGAAGCACCGTTGATCGCCGAGCCCCAGCACACACAGAGCCCGGTGGCGTGGTACAGCGGCAACGTGCAATAGACGACATCGTCGGGCGTCATGTTCAGGGCAATCATGCCGAAGCTGGCCGAGCTGCGCATCCAGCGACCGTGCTTGAACACGCCGGCCTTGGGCAGGCCGGTAGTGCCGGAGGTGTAGATGTAAAAGCACGGGTCGTTGAAGAACACTTCGCCGCTGCTGGCCGGGTTGTCAGCGGGCGCTTCGGCGCTGGCGCTGATCAGGTTGATGTAGCCCTCGGGGGCAATACCGGGATGGCTGTAAGTGTCACGGTCGGCGATAAACCAGGTGCGTTGCGCCGGGATCGACACTTGCTCGCGGATCGCGGCAAACGCCGGCTGCAGCTCCTCACCAAGGACAACCGCCACTGGCGCGACCAGATTTATGCTGTGGATCAGCGTATCGCGGGTCTGCGAAGTATTGAGCAGTGCACTGACCGCACCGACCTTGGCCAGCGCCAGAATGGTCACCAGCAGTTCCGGACGGTTCTCGATGAACACCGCCACCACATCACCCTTGCCGATCCCCTGCGCGCTCAGATAGTGGGCAATCCTGTTGGCCCACTGGTTGACCTGCGCATAGGTCAGCAAGACGCTGTCCTGCAAGATCGCCAGGCCTTCGGGGTTACGCAGCGTTGCCTGCTCGAAGGTCCAGCCGAGGCCACACGTTTGGGTCGGATCCGTGACGTTGGCGACTTTCATGCCTTTGACCACCCTTGGGATGGCTTTGGCGATCGTCGGCAGTTTGCGGAGCATCATGCCCCAGGTAATCGTGTCGCTCGGCGCGTGACTCATGGCAGCTCCCCGGTCGGCCTGGTTGGCCGTTTTTTATTGTTCGGGCTGTGGGCATGACCTGCGTTGTGGGCAAGGTCGAGTCCGAAAATACGTCAGCGCTTCTCGGCCTGTACACGCGGTTTTTGCAATGTTTTGTATCCGCCCTGTCACATCTGGCGGCGGTGATTGCGCCTTTGCCGTTTGGTTCCGTTTAATCCGTGACGATCCCGCAAAATGCAGGATGCACGATGGCCATTCATGCAGATTGCACGACCATTGCAGATTTCACGATTTTTAACCTATTGATTTATAAGGATTTTATTTTTTCAGCGTGCTGGCACAATCACTGCAATCTCCTTTGCATGCTTGCCATTCAAGTGCATACGGAGCTGAAAGACATGAGCCTGATCCAAGAAAAATTTACCTCGCTGTTCTCCAACTTCAACGTCACCACTGCGCCACGTCCCGATGGCGGGATTTTGCTGACCTTGCGCAGCAGTGAAGGCAAAGTGTTCAAGCGCGCCCTGACGTATCAGCAAATGCACAACGCCGACCAACTGTCGTGGGCGATCAGCGCGATCCGTCGTGACCTGGCGGAAGAAGCCAGCGAACTGCCGCAGATTGCGATGCTGCAAAGCCAGCAGCGCTTTGCTCTGCCGACGTATCACTCGCTGTAATTGATTCGAAGCTTTAAACAGCTTTTTTGGATAAAAACAGGCCGGGCAGTTTTCACTGCCCGGCCTGTTTTTTTGTGCGCGCTTTTTATGTAGGAGCTGCGGAACGCTGCGATCTTTTGATCTTGATCCCTTAAATCAAAGTCAAAAGATCGCAGCCTTCGGCAGCTCCTACAGGGGGGACTGTGTGTTTAGAAGGCTTCCGGCTCGATCGCGGTAAAGCTGTCGACAGTGATATGCCCTTCCAGTTCTCCACCCTCGCGGGCCAAGCCACAGGTTTGCAGACCTGCCGCTTGCGCGGCGTCGAGTTCCTGCACGATGTCCGACAGAAACAGAATCTCCCCCGGCTCGACGCCAATCGCCTGTTGAATGTTGCGATAGGACTGTTCTTCGCGTTTAGGCCCCGACGTGGTATCGAAATACCCGCTGAACAGCGGCGTCAGATCCCCCGCCTCGGAACAACCGAAGATCAGCTTCTGCGCCTGGATCGAGCCCGACGAATACACAAACAGTTGATAACCGGCCTGATGCCATTGCTTGAGCGCTTCAACGGCGTCCGGATAGACGTGGCCTTTCAACTGCCCGGCCTGATAGCCCTGCTCCCAGACCATGCCTTGCAGCGCTTTCAGCGGCGTGGCCTTGCGGTCTTCGGCGATCCAGCTCAGGAGAATTTCCACCACCCGTTCAACATCGGCCTGCGGCTCGTTGCTGTCGCGACGCACGGCGGCGATCTGCTCGGCGACATCGGCGCGCTCGGCGTTCTGCCGCACGAAGTCCGGCAGATGTTTGGCAGCGTAGGGGAACAGCACGTCGAAGACGAAACTCACCGCGCTGGTGGTGCCTTCGATATCGGTGAGGATGACTTTGATCGACATCGGCTCAGTCCTCCAGACGCGGGAAGCGTCCGGCGATGTCTTCGCCGGTGAAGTTGGCGACCCAGCCTTCCGGGTTGTTGAACAGGCGAATCGCCACGAAGTGCGGGTGCTCGCCCATGTCGAACCAGTGTTTGGTACCGGCCGGCACCGAGATCAGGTCGTTCTTCTCGCATAGCACCGCGTAGACGTAATCGTCGATGTGCAGGGTGAACAGCCCACGGCCGGCGACGAAAAAGCGCACCTCGTCTTCGCCATGGCGGTGTTCTTCAAGGAACTTGGCGCGCAATTCGGCTTTTTGCGGGTGGTCGCTGTTGAGGCTGATCACGTCGACGGTGATGTAACCGCGCTCGGTCATCAGTTTGTCGATTTGCTCCTGATAGGCGCTGATCACTTCTTCCTGACTCGCGCCGGGCTGGATCTTCGCTGCGGCTTGCCAGCGGTCGAAGCGTACGCCCTGCTCGGCGAGCGTCGAGGCGATGTCTTCGAAATGGGTCAGCACCTTGTTCGGAATCTCGGGGCTGGAAACGTGATAGACGGACAGGCTGCTCATGGGCAATTCCTCGGTATCGGCCTTGCCGTCCGGCTCTTGCAGACCGGTCGGGCAGTGCATTTCATCAGGCGAATGGGCGGCTTCTGGTGAAGTCAGCCTTGGCGGTTCATGACGCTGCGGGTTTTCAACTCGCATTCAAACAGGAATTCAAAAGCCTCGATCTGCCGCAGGGCATCACTCATCTGCGCGCCCCAGGTGTAGAGGCCGTGGCCGCGAATCAGGTAACCGACGCAATCGGGATGGGCGTCGAGCCAAGGCTGCACCTTGGCGGCGAGGCGCGCAATGTCCTGATCGTTGTCGAAAATCGGTACGCGTACCCGGGATTCGTGGGTGGAGATGCCGCTGAAGGCTTTTTGCAGCTCGTAGTCTTCGAACTCGATGAAGTCTTCCGGCGTCAGGCGCGACAGCACCGTGGCATTCACCGAATGGGTGTGCAGCACCGCGCCGATCTCCGCGCGCCAGCGATACAGCTGGGTGTGCAGCAGGGTTTCGGCGGAAGGCTTTTTGCCCGGTTCCAGGCTGTTGCCGGACAAATCCGTGGCGAGCACGTCGTCCAGTCCCAACTGGCCCTTGTGCTTGCCGGACACGGTCAGCAGCGCTTCGCTCGGCGACAGACGCGTCGAGTAATTGCTGCTGGTGGCCGGCGACCAGCCGCGACCATAAAGAAAACGCCCGGCGTCGACGATCTGCTGGGCGAGCTGTTCACGCGTAAGGCTCATGGCCTGTCCTCTTGCATACGTGTGGCAATGATAACGGCAGCAGCGAGCGCCGCGAGACTGGCAATACTAAAGGTCAATGTCGCGCCGAGGGCATTCCAGCTGTAACCGGAATACAACGCACCCAACGCGCCACCGGTGCCGGCCAGCGCCGCATACAGCGCCTGGCCCTGACCTTGCTGACGCGCACCGAAGCTACGTTGCACGAACGCGATGGCAGCGGCATGAAAGCTGCCGAAGGTCGCCGCGTGCAACACCTGGGCGAACAACAGCACCCAGAGGAATTCGGCGAACGAACCTAGCAGTAACCAGCGCAACGCCGCCAGCAGAAAACTCGCCATCAGCACGCGGCGCAATGAAAACCGCGCGAGAATCCGGCTCATCGCCATGAACATCAGCACTTCGGCGACCACGCCCACGGCCCAGAGCATGCCGATCACGCCACGGCTGTAACCGAGGTGTTCAAGGTGCAAGGTCAGAAAGGTGTAATACGGGCCGTGGCTCATCTGCATCAGCGCGACGCAGGCGTAAAACGCCAGCACACCGGGGCTGCGCAGCTGCTTGAGGAACCCTTCCCCGCTCGGCCGGTTACCTTGCGGTGGTTGCGCATTCGGCACCCACAAACTGCTGAGGACGATGCCGGCCATGATCAGCACCAGCGCCGCCGGGTAGATGTCGAGGCTCAGCCATTCGAACAAACGGCCCAGTGCGACCACGGTGATGATGAAACCGATCGAGCCCCACAGGCGAATCTGGCTGTAGCGCGAGGTCTGCCCCTGCAAGTGCGCGAGGGTGATGACTTCGAACTGCGGCAGCACCGCGTGCCAGAAGAACGCGTGCAGCGCCATGACCATCGCCAGCCAGGCGTAGGTCTTGCTGACGAAAATCAGCGAGAACGTCAGCAACGTGCACACCGCGCCGAAGCGCACGATGGCCAGGCGCTTGCCGGTGTAGTCGCCGAGCCAGCCCCAGATGTTCGGCGCCACGCAGCGCATCAGCATCGGAATCGCCACCAGTTCGCCGATCCGCGCAGGGCTGAAGCCGAGGTGATCGAAGTACAGCGCCAGAAACGGCGCTGTCGAACCAAGCAAGGCGAAATAGAACAGATAGAAACTGGACAGCCGCCAGTACGGGAGCGCCGCCACGCCCGTTATGCCGCGACGGCTTCAGAACCCGCCATCAAAGCTGGCCCAGCACCGGAGTGCTGACGCGCACGTCGGCGTTCTGTCCACGGTGACGCAGCAAGTGGTCCATCAGCACGATGGCCATCATCGCTTCGGCGATCGGCGTGGCGCGGATGCCGACACACGGGTCGTGACGGCCCTTGGTGATCACGTCGACCGGATTGCCGTGGATGTCGATCGAACGGCCCGGAGTGGTGATGCTCGACGTCGGTTTCAACGCCAGATGCGCGACGATCGGCTGACCGGACGAAATGCCGCCGAGGATGCCGCCAGCGTTGTTGCTGAGGAAACCTTCCGGGGTCAGTTCATCGCGATGCTCGGTACCGCGCTGGGCGACGCAGGCGAAACCGGCGCCGATTTCCACGCCTTTCACTGCGTTGATGCTCATCAGCGCATGGGCCAGTTCGGCATCGAGGCGGTCGAAGATCGGCTCGCCGAGACCCGGCATCACGCCTTCGGCGACCACCGTGATCTTCGCCCCGACCGAGTCCTGATCGCGGCGCAACTGGTCCATGTAGGCTTCCAGCTCCGGAACCTTGTCCGGATCCGGGCTGAAGAAGGCGTTCTCTTCCACCGAATCCCAGGTCTTGAACGGGATTTCGATCGGGCCGAGCTGGCTCATGTAGCCACGGATGACGATGCCTTGGGTGGCGAGGAATTTCTTCGCGATCGCCCCGGCCGCCACGCGCATCGCGGTTTCCCGCGCCGAGCTGCGACCGCCGCCGCGGTAATCGCGCTCACCGTATTTGTGGTGGTAGGTGTAGTCGGCGTGTGCCGGGCGGAACAGATCCTTGATCGCGGAGTAGTCCTTGGACTTCTGGTCGGTGTTGCGGATCAGCAGACCAATCGAGCAACCGGTGGTGCGCCCCTCGAACACGCCGGAAAGGATTTCGACTTCGTCGGCTTCCTGGCGCTGGGTGGTGTGGCGGCTGGTGCCCGGCTTGCGGCGATCGAGGTCGCGCTGCAGGTCTTCAAGGGAGATCTCCAGGCCCGGCGGGCAGCCGTCGACAATGGCGACCAACGCCGGACCATGGCTTTCGCCAGCGGTGGTGACAGTGAACAACTTGCCGTAGGTATTGCCGGACATGCAGGACGCTCCGTGAAATCAAACCCGAATTCGTGATGCGCGCCAGTATACGCAGGCTAACCGACTAGTTCATCCTCGAACCTTAGTGGTGTTGGTGAGTCCAACCCGCACCTTGGCGAATGATGGCGTGATGATGCTGCGAGTTCTGATCTTGAGTCTTACCCTGTTTACCGGTTTTGCCCACGCGACTGTCCTGCAAAGACCGATCTCTCTGGAGACCGGCAGCGGAGAACTTTTCGGCTCGCTGCTGCTGCCAAAATCCGACAACCCGGTGCCGGTTGTCCTGATCCTTGCGGGTTCCGGTCCGACGGATCGTGACGGCAACAATCCCGATGGCGGGCGCAATGACAGCCTCAAGCGGCTGGCCTGGGTGCTGGCCAAACACAATATCGCCAGCGTGCGCTACGACAAGCGCGGGGTGGCCGCAAGCCTGGCGGCCACGCCCGACGAGCGCAATCTGTCGGTGGAAGCCTACGTCAACGATGCGGTGGCCTGGAGCCAGAAGCTGAAAAGCGATCCGCGTTTCGGCCCATTGATTCTGCTCGGGCACAGCGAAGGCGCACTGATTGCCACCCTCGCCGCCCCCCGTGCCGACGCCGCCGCGCTGATTTCGCTGTCCGGCAGCGCCCGCCCGGTGGATCAGGTGATCCGCGAGCAACTGGCGCGCAGCCTGCCACCGCCGTTGATGCTGCGCAGCAATGAAATTCTCGACAGCCTCAAGGCCGGCCACACCGACGACAACGTGCCGGCGCCGCTTCAAGCGATTTTCCGTCCGAGTGTGCAGCCTTACCTGATTTCCCTGTTTCGCCAGGATCCGGCCAAGGCCTTCGCGCAACTGAAAATGCCGGCGCTGATCATTCAGGGCACCCACGATATGCAGGTCGGCGTGGGTGATGCGCAGGCACTGAAAGCCGCCAGACCCGAGGCCCAACTGGTGGTGATCGAAGGGATGAACCATGTCATGCGCATCGTTCCCGCCGACGTGAAGCGGCAATTGGCCTCGTACAAGGACCCGAATTTGCCACTGGCAGCGGAGCTGGGCGGCAAACTCATCGAATTTATTGACGGACTTCGCACCCGTTAAGGGCTTTTTGCCCTCCAGTCCTGGAAAAAACGGCCGATAAGCCTTTGTCGCCAGCGTACCGGCTGGCGACAAGCAGGGCTTGGACAGGATCTCGCCGTTATGACTGATACCCCGACTTCACCCGACACCACCGCTGAAAAAGACGCACCGCCAGCGGTCGAGCTGCCATGGGCGGACGTCAGCGTCGAGCACCACAAGATGCTCCGCCTGGCCCCGCTGCAGACCGACCGCAACACCGGTGGCCGGCCACTGCGCTTTGTCGAATTCGGCTATGCCGAGCGCAACAGCAAAGAACACAGCCTGATGCGCATGGCGATCAAACTGCCCGGCCAGCGCGTGCGCAAGGAGCAGAACCAGCTCGACGTGTGGGTCAATCACACCAGCAAACGTGTGCATTTCGGCCCGGACAGCGGCTTGCAGATCGAACCGCTGAACCGTGGCATCGGTCGTTTCATGGCCGCGCAAGGCATCAACTGGGCGAAAAAACGCTGGCCCGCCTACACCGTCGACGGCATGGACTTGAACAACAAGGACGCGCTGAACGAAGACACCCGCCTGCGTCGCGATCACTTCTTGCGCGTGCATGGTTTTGATGTGGTGTACGCCGATGCCCAGCATCTGAAGGGCAGCGTCAAAGAGGTGCAAGTCGGTGACTTGCTGGGCGACTGGAACAGCGAAAAGCTGCAGATCGTCGAGATTCTTGAAGCGGCGCAGATGCTGCAACAGGCCGAGCAGAACCTGGCCGAGCAGGAAGTGAAGCTGAAGAAGCAGGAAGACAAAGTCAGCAAGTTCAAGCGTGAAGACGCCGGGTTGCGCTTCACCATTACCTGTCTGGTGGCGTTTGCGGTGTTTCAGGCGGGGTTGCTGATCTGGATTGCTACGCACCGCTGAAATCAGCGATGACCTGTGGCGAGGGAGCTTGCTCCCGCTCGGCTGCGAAGCAGTCGTAAAACATGCGCATGCGGTATGTCTGGTGCACCGTCATTGCATATTTTGGGTCTGCTTCGCAGACCAGCGGGAGCAAGCTCCCTCGCCACAGAAGTCAGTCAGGTCAAACGCGAGAAGCGAACAGCGCCTGATGCTCGCGGCACTGCTCCGCCGTCAGCATGAACACGCCATGCCCGCCGCGCTCGAATTCGAGCCAGGCGAAGTCGACTTCCGGGTACAGCGCTTCGACGTGCACCTGGCTGTTGCCCACTTCGACAATCAACAAACCCTTCTCGGTAAGGTGATCTGCCGCTTCGGCGAGCATCCGCCGGACCAGGTTCAGACCGTCATCACCGCAGGCCAGGCCCAGCTCCGGTTCGTGCTGGTATTCATCCGGCATGTCGGCGAAATCTTCCGCGTCAACGTACGGCGGGTTCGACACGATCAGGTCAAAACGCTGCCCCGGCAAACCATCGAAACCATCGCCCTGCACGGTATAAACGCGCTCATCGACGCCATGACGCTCGATGTTCTGATTGGCCACTTCCAGTGCTTCGAACGACAGATCCGCCAGCACCACTTCGGCGTTCTGGAATTCGTAGGCGCAGGCGATGCCGATGCAACCGGAGCCGGTGCACAGGTCGAGAATCCGCGCAGGCTCGTCGCCGATCCACGGTGCAAAGCGGTTTTCGATCAGTTCGCCAATCGGTGAACGCGGGATCAGCACGCGCTCATCGACGATGAACGACATGCCGCAGAACCACGCCTCGCCCAGCAGGTACGCCGTCGGGATGCGCTCTTCAATGCGGCGCTTGAGCAGGCGTTGCAGGTTGACCAGTTCGTCGTCTTCCAGCGCACAATCGAGGTAGCTGTCGGCAATTTCCCACGGCAGGTGCAGGGCACCGAGCACCAGTTGCCGGGCTTCATCCCAGGCGTTGTCGGTGCCATGACCGAAAAACAGATCCTCCCCATGGAAGCGGCTGACGGCCCAACGGATGTGGTCGCGCAGGGTACGAAGTCGGGAAGTGATCACGGGGCAGAACTCCAGAAAAAACGACTGACGATTCTACCAGCCAAAACGCCCGCCGACGACGCAGGAAAATCAGCGGAGCAACAGTAGGACTTTTCTGATTTTTGCATCAGCTATTGAACAGAACGTGTAACTTGACAAGGCTGCAGGCCAGTAACGACGGTGCCTACGATGGTAGCGGTTCACAGAACCGCTCAGCCAGAGGACAATGCCGCAAAAGCCCCACCCCAAGGAGCCCCGAATGTCCGTTCCAAAAACGATGTTTCAACTCAGCGGCCGCGGTTACGCAGCGGCCACTCTGAGCCATGCCACCGTGGTCATCATCGATGCCCAGAAAGAGTACCTCAGTGGCCCGCTGGCCCTGAGCGGCATGGACGCGGCCGTCGCGAACATCAAACAACTGGTCGCCGCGGCCCGTGCAGCCGGTCGGCCGATCGTGCACGTGCGTCATCTCGGTACCGTCGGTGGCCTGTTCGACCCGCAGGGCGAGCGTGGCGAGTTCATCCCCGGCCTCGAGCCACAGGGTGATGAAACCATCATCGGCAAACTGCTGCCGAGCGCGTTCCACGGCACCGAACTGCTCGACCGTTTGCAGAATCTTGGCTCGCTGGACCTGATCGTCTGCGGCTTCATGAGCCATTCCAGCGTCAGCACCACCGTGCGCGCGGCGAAGAACCTCGGCTTCCGTTGCACCCTGGTCGAAGACGCCTGCGCCACCCGTGACCTGCCGTTCAAGGGCCGCGTACTCAGTGCCGCCGTGGTGCAGGAAGCGGAAATGGCGATCATGGCCGACAACTTCGCCACTCTCGCCCTGACTCAAGATCTGATCTGATCTGCTCTGATGAGCGGCTCACAGCGCCGCTCATCCGCAAAAGCCTCGCATTTGCTTCAATTGCCTTAGCCTCAGGAACAACCCGGTCAACTCCCGGTCGAAGGGCCGATACCCATTGAGGAAGGTCGGAATGAAGTTATCCGATGGATTTGACGCACGCCGCTTGCGGCCCAAAGGCCAAAGCAACTGGCGTTTTCGATTCGGCGCAGCGATCGCCGCCATTCTGGCGACGTTCGGTGTGTTGCTGGCGATGGCCGGAGCCGCCAGCCTGCTGGGGCGCCCGCCGGCGCTCGGCGACTTGAATGCCACGCCGACGGGTTCGGCGATCATTCTGGCGGTCGGTTTGTTGTTCCTGTACTTCGGCGTGGCGCTGTGGCGTCGATGCCGGCGTCGCGCCCGGCAATCGCGGGAACTGAACATGTCCCCGCACCTGATGAAAAAACACGACTGAGGTGATGGCCTGGCTTTTTGCCGGGCCGTTTTGTTTCGACTTGGGTAAACTGGCCGCCCTTCGCGGAGGCTGACATGCAAGACGACGATTTTTCCCTGTTCAAAAGTGCGATCCAAGGCGTCAAGCCGATCAAGCACGACCGCGCCGACACCGGCAAACCCAAGGCTGACCGCGCGCGGATCGCCAAGCTGCGCCAGTCCGCCACCGTGCGCACCGACACCACCACCGTGGATGGCCTGTCCGATCAGTTCGTGATCGACGTCGGCCCCGAAGACGAGTTGATGTGGGCCCGCGACGGGGTGCAGGAAAGCCAGATGCGCAAGCTCAAGATCGGCCAGATCCCGTTCGAAGGCAGCCTCGACCTGCACGGCATGAACGTAGAGAAGGCCCGGGAAACTCTCTGGGCCTTTCTCGCCGAAGCGACCAAATTCGAAATCCGCTGCGTGCGCGTCACCCACGGCAAGGCCGTGCGTCTGGACGGCAAGCGGCCGATGATCAAGAGCCACGTCAACACCTGGCTGCGCCAGCATCCGCAAGTGCTCGGTTTCACCTCGTGCCAGGCGAAACATGGCGGTGCCGGTGCGGTTTACGTGATGCTCAAACGCACCATGATGGAAGGCCGCGACGAATAATCGCGTTACACCGAACTTGCAGGGTCGTGTCCGCCACCGTACCCTTGCCCTTTGCGAAAATCCCCACAGGTAGTTTCATGTCCCTGGAACAGAATTACACCGCGATTCTCGGCCAACTGGGCGAGGACGTGTCCCGCGAGGGCCTGCTCGACACGCCAAAGCGTGCCGCTAAAGCCATGCAGTACCTCTGCCGCGGTTATGAACAGACGCTCGAAGAGGTCACCAATGGTGCCCTGTTCAGCTCCGACAACAGCGAAATGGTGCTGGTCAAGGACATCGAGCTGTACTCGTTGTGCGAACACCACCTGCTGCCGTTCATCGGCAAGGCGCATGTTGCGTATATCCCGAGCGGCAAGGTGCTGGGCCTGTCGAAGGTCGCGCGGATCGTCGACATGTACGCCCGCCGCCTGCAGATTCAGGAAAACCTCAGCCGCCAGATCGCCGATGCGGTGCAGCAAGTCACCGGCGCGCTGGGCGTGGCCGTGGTGATCGAGGCCAAGCACATGTGTATGATGATGCGCGGTGTGGAAAAGCAGAATTCGTCGATGATCACTTCGGTGATGCTCGGTGAGTTCCGCGAAAACGCAGCAACCCGCAGCGAATTCCTCAGCCTGATCAAGTAATTCGCGGTACGAAGAAAACCGGCATTCATCGCCGGTTTTTTTTCGCCCGCAAAAAATCGGGTAAGCTGCGCGCCCTTCTCTCTTTGCACCGTGAGGCTTTCAACGTGTTCGTCAAAGCGCTTCGTGTCGGCCTCGGCCAACTGATCATCTTCATCGACTTCATTACCCGCCCGGGCAAGAAACAGCGTCCGGCCGAAGTTCAGGCACAGGTCAACTCGGCCGCCAAAGACCTGACGCTGTACCAGTTCCACGCCTGCCCGTTCTGCGTGAAAACCCGTCGCACCCTGCGTCGTCTGAACGTGCCGGTGGCGCTCAAGGACGCGAAGAACAACGAGCATGACCGCCAGACGCTGCTGGAACAGGGTGGCAAGATCAAAGTGCCGTGCCTGCGCATTGAAGAGAATGGGCAGACGACCTGGATGTATGAGTCCAAGGTGATCATTGATTATCTGGATAAGCGGTTTGCTGCTATCTGAATGATTTTCGGTGTCCTGAGCGACGCCTTCGCGAGCAAGCTCGCTCCCACAGGGGGCGGGTCACGCCTGATTGCTTACCAAGCTAACTAAATATTCATCTACTGTTGGTCGATTTGCCGGCTGCCACAGTCACGGCGGTCTATTCTGCGAGAAGCAGAGCCAGAGGCGCATTCACCTGCCATCCGGGCTCACCCACGCTCCCACGGACAGGCAGTCGATCAAGCGCTCACGGCCCGTTCATCGCTCGTATCGCTGTCCGCTCCGTTGCCCGGACAATCGCAATGCATGCACTGGTACGTATCGCGCTGGGAAAACCGTATACCTTTGTGGTGCTGGCGATTCTGATCCTGATCGCCGGTCCGCTGGCGGCGCTGCGTACGCCCACCGACATCTTTCCCGAGATCCGCATTCCGGTGATCGCGGTGATCTGGCAGTTCACCGGTTTGTCGCCCGACCAAATGGCCGGACGGATCACCTCACCGTTCCAGCGCGTATTGACCACCACGGTCAACGACATCCGCCACATCGAGGCGCAGTCGCTTAACGGCTTCGGGATCGTGAAGATTTTCTTCCAGCCCAACGTCAATATCACCAACGCCAACGCGCAAGTGACTTCGGTGTCGCAAGCGATCCTGCGCCAGTTGCCGCCGGCGACCACCCCGCCACTGATCCTCAACTACAGCGCCTCGACGGTGCCGATCATTCAACTGGCGTTGTCCGGCAAGAATCTGAGCGAACAACAACTGGGCGATATCGGCCTGAACACCGTGCGATTGATGCTGACCACTGTCGCCGGAGCGGCCATCCCCTATCCGTTCGGCGGCAAGAGCCGGCAGATCCAGATCGACCTCGACTCGGCCGCCATGCAGGCCCGCGGGCTCTCGGGGCAGGATGTAGCTAACGCACTGGCCACGCAGAACCTGATCACCCCGGTGGGCACCGAAAAAATCGGCGACTATGAGTACCCGCTGCTGCTGAACAACGCGCCGACGGACTTCAAGGACCTGCAGGATTTACCGATCAAGACCGCCAACGGCACCACAGTGCTGATTCGCGATGTGGCGACCGTGCGTGACGGCAATCCCCCTCAAGCCAACATCGTTCACGTCAACGGCAGCCGCTCGGTGCTGCTGACCATTCTCAAGACCGGGTCGGCCTCGACCCTTGGCGTGATCGACGGTATCCGCAACAAACTCGCCGACTCCAAGGCTGCGCTGCCTGACAACCTGAAAATCGAGTTCATCGAGGATCAGTCAGTGTTCGTCCGCGCAGCGATCAGCAGCGTGGCCAAGGAAGGGATCATCGCGGCAGCCCTGACCAGCCTGATGATTCTGCTGTTCCTTGGCAGCTGGCGCTCGACGGTGATCATTGCCGTGTCGATTCCGCTGTCGATTCTGGCCTCGATCGCGACCCTCGCCGCCCTCGGCGAAACCCTCAATATCATGACCCTCGGTGGCCTCGCCCTGGCAGTGGGGATTCTGGTGGATGAAGCGACGGTCACCATCGAAAACATCAACTGGCACCTGGAACAGGGTAAAGAGGTGAAGACCGCGATCCTCGACGGTGCCGCGCAAATCGTCACCCCGGCCTTCGTTTCGCTGCTGTGCATCTGCATCGTGTTCGTGCCGATGTTCTTCCTTGAAGGCATCGCCCGCTATCTGTTCGTGCCGATGGCCGAAGCGGTGGTGTTCGCCATGATCGCTTCGTTCCTGCTGTCGCGGACGCTGGTGCCGACCATGGCCAACTACCTGCTCAAGCCGCACACCAAGGAGGAACAAGCAGCGCACAATCAGCGTTCGCGCAATCCGCTGGTGCGTTTTCAACGCGGTTTCGAGAAGCGCTTCGAGGCCGTTCGCGATCGCTACCACGCGATGCTGGAAACCACCCTGCACCACCGGGGAATTTTTGTTGTGTGCTTTTTCGGCTTCGTGCTTTTGTCGTTCACCCTCGTGCCGTTTCTGGGGCGCAACTTTTTTCCGGCGGTCGATGCGGGACAGATCCTGCTGCATGTACGCGCGCCGGTCGGCACCCGCGTAGAGAAGACCGCCGAGCTGATTTACGACGTCGAGAACGCGATCCGCCGCATCATCCCACCCGCCGATCTCGGCTCGGTGGTCGACAACATCGGCCTGTCTATCAGCGGCATCAACATCACCTACAACAACACCGGCACCGTGGGTTCGCAGGACAGCGACATCCACATCAAGCTCAATGACGGTCACCGTCCCAGCGCCGACTATATGCGGCAGATTCGCGAGCAACTGCCCAGGCAATTTCCCAGTCTGGTGTTTTCCTTTCCACCGGCGGATATCGTCGGGCAGATCCTGAATTTCGGTGCGTCGGCGCCCATCGACCTGCAGATCCAGGGCGGCAATCAAGTCGCCAATTTCGCCTACGCCAATACCTTGTTGCGTGAGATCCGGCGAGTCCCGGGAGTGGCCGATGCGCGCCTGCAACAATCCGAGCAACTGCCAACCTTTCAGGTCAACGTCGACCGTACCCGCGCGCAACTGGTGGGCATCACCGAACGCGATGTGACCAACAGTCTGGTGGTCAACCTCGCGGGTTCGAGTCAGGTGGCGCCGACGTACTGGCTCAACACCGCCAACGGCATTTCTTATCCGATCGTGATGCAGACGCCGCAATACAACCTCGACTCGCTGTCAGCGCTGAACAACCTGCCACTGAGTCCGACCGGCGCCGGCAATGACCAGCAGATTCTCGGCGGTCTGGCGACGCTTGAGCGCACCAACAGCCATTCGGTGTTCAGCCAGTCGGAATTGCAACCGGTGGTGGAGATTTTCGCGTCGACTCAGGACCGCGACCTTGGCGCCGTGGCGGCGGATATTCAGGACATCATTAATGCCCACGCCAAAGATGTTCCGAAGGGTTCGAAAGTCGCCCTGCAAGGCCAGGTGCAAACCATGAACAGTGCGTTCAACGGCATGCTCTACGGCTTGCTCGGCGCAGTGGTGCTGATCTATCTGGTGATCGTGGTCAACTTCCAGTCGTGGCTCGATCCATTCGTGATTCTCATGGCGTTGCCGGCGGCACTGGCAGGGATTGTCTGGATGCTGTTTCTCACCCACACGCCATTGTCGGTGCCGGCGCTGACCGGGGCGATCATGTGCATCGGGGTGGCAACCGCCAACGCGATTCTGGTGGTCAGTTTCTGCCGCGAGCGCCTCGATGCCCATGGTGACCCGGTCAGTTCGGCACTGGAGGCCGGGTTCACCCGTTTTCGCCCGGTGCTGATGACCGCGCTGGCGATGATCATTGGCATGACCCCGATGGCCCTGAGCCTGGGAGAAGGTGGCGAGCAAAACGCGCCACTGGGTCGGGCGGTGATCGGCGGGCTGTCCTTCGCCACGATGGCGACGTTGTTCCTGGTGCCGATCATTTTCAGCATTGTCCACGCCCGAGACGCCCGCGAGCCGGCCCCGGCCGCTGACGCGCCACTGCCTCCTGCCCCGGAGGGCGCCTGACATGACTGACGAGCACATTGCCCCGGACACCCCTGCGCCCCAGCGGCGCAAGCACAGTCTGTGGCGCATCGCATTGACCGGGCTGGTGCTGGTGTTGATCGTCATCGCGTGCATCATCTGGCGCGTCAGCGAATCGCGCACGCTCAAGGACTGGACCGACAAACAGGCCGTGGCCAACGTGGTGCTGATCTCGCCAAGCATCGCCCCGCAAGGTCCGGTGCTGAATCTGCCGGGACGGCTGGAGGCGTACTCCCGCGCCTCGATTTTCGCCCGCGTCAGCGGGTATTTGAAGTCATGGAAATTCGACATCGGTGCGCCGGTCAAGGCCGGTCAATTGCTCGCCGAAATCGATGCCCCGGAGCTTGATCAACAACTGCTGCAAGCCCGCGCCGACCTCGCCACCGCCCAGGCCAACGAGTCGCTGGCGGCGACCACGGCAAAGCGCTGGCAGGCGATGCTGGCCTCCGATTCGGTGTCGCGCCAGGACGTTGATCAACGCAACGGCGACCTCAGCGCCAAGCAGGCGCAGGTACTGGCGGCAAAAGCCAACGTCGACCGATTGGTGGCAACCAAAGGCTTTCAGCGTCTGGTAGCGCCGTTCGATGGCGTGGTGACCGCGCGCGAAACCGATGTCGGCGCGCTGATCAACGCTGGCAGCGGCAGCAACGGTCCCGAGCTGTTTGTGGTGTCCGATGTCAGCCGCTTGCGGGTTTATGTGCAGGTACCACAGAATTTTTCGCCACTGGTCCGTGCGGGGACCAGCGCCAATCTGACCGTGCCGGAATATCAGAAGGAGCAGTTTCCGGCCAAGGTCATCGCCACCGCCGACTCGGTGAATGCCACCTCCGGCACGACACTGGTTCAGTTGCTGGTGGATAACCCCGGCGGACGCCTGATCCCGGGCGGCTTCACCAATGTCGAGTTCAAGTTGCCGGTGCAGGTCAACGCCTTGCGGCTGCCGGCCAGTGCGTTGCGCTACGACGAACACGGCTTGCGCGTGGCGACGCTGGATGCAAATGACAAGGTGCGTTTCAAGACCATCACCATTGCCCGCGAGTTGGGAGATTCAGTGGAGATCGGCTCCGGCCTGCTGGCCAGTGACCGAGTGATCGATACCCCGCCGGACGGCCTCGCCGACGATGACAGCGTGCAGATCGTGCAGCCCGACAAGGGAGGCAAAAACAATGGCTGAGCGCTCGGCGTTGTGCACTGCCGCGTGGGTGTTGGGCGCGGCGCTCGGGCTCAATGCCTGTTCGCTGGCACCCACCTACCACGTGCCGCCGACGCCGGTTGCCGCGCCGTTTCACACGGTCGCACCGTGGACCACGGCGCAGCCTTCCGACCAGTTGAACCGCGATGGTTGGTGGCGGATGTACAACGACCCGCAGCTCGACGCGCTGCAACAGCAATTGCTGCACAACAACCCCGACCTGAGCGCCGCGCTGGCGCATTACGCCCAGGCGCAGGCGTTCGTCAAACAGGTCGAGGCCGGGCTGTTTCCGAGCATCACCGGCAATGCCCAGCCGCAGCGCATTCGCCAGTCGGACAACAAGCCGCTGCGCAATGGCGGCCCGGATGAGTACAACTCGGTGACGCTCGGGGCCGAGATCGATTACGAGGTGGATTTGTGGGGCCGGGTGCGCGACACGGTCGCCGCCGGCAAGGACGAAGCCCAGGCGCAGAAGGCTGACCTGGCCTCGGCGCGCCTGAGCCTGCAGACGCAACTGGCCGACACCTACATCCGCCTGCGCGGACTGGATCAGCAAACCCGCCTGCTGAAGGAAACCGGTGCGGCGTTCGAGAAAGCCCTGAACCTGACGCAGGGCCTGCATGACGGCGGCATCGTCTCCGGACTGGACGTGGCCCGTGCCCGCACGCAATTGTCATCGACCAAATCGCAGCTGACGCAAAACCAGGCGCAACGGGCCTTGCTGGAACATGCGATCGCCGCGTTGGTCGGCGCATCGGCCTCGGACTTCAGCATCGCCGAGAGCACTCATCCGGTGACCCTGCCGGTAGTGCCGGTCGGGTTGCCGTCAACCTTGTTGCAGCGCCGCCCGGACATCGCCGCCGCCGAGCGCCGCACCGCTGAAGCCAACGCGAAAATCGGCGTGGCCAAGGCCGCGTTCTATCCCAGCCTGACCCTGAGCGCGCAGGCCGGTTTTCAAAGTGCCGAGTACGCCAAACTGCTTTCCGCACCCAATCTTTTCTGGGTCATCGGCCCTTCGCTGTTGGGCACTATTTTTGATGGCGGCGCACATCAGGCTGAACTGGATGCAGCACGGGCCGCCACCGACGAAGCCGGCGCGCACTATCGCAGCGTGGTACTGGCGGCGTTCGCCCAAGTCGAAGACAACCTGTCGCTGGTGTCCGGCCTAGGCTCGGCACTGAAGGATCAGCGCGACGCGGCGGACGCGGCGCAGCAGTCGGAGAACCTTGCGCTGGACCAGTATCGTCAAGGGGCGGTGGGTTATCTGGATGTGGTGTCGGCGCAGACCACCGCCCTGCAGGCGCAGAGCAGTGTGCTGGATTTGCAGACCCGTCAGCTCAGCGCCAATGTCGGCTTGATCAAGGCGCTGGGTGGCGGCTGGTCGAACGAGGAGTTGGCGAGCATCGCCGCGCAGAAAGAGTGATCGCTCTTACGCCGCTAACGCTGCCTGGGCTTGGCGCACCACCGCCGCCAGTCGCTTGAGCCCTTCATTGAGACGCGCCGGATCGATGTGGCTGAAGTTCAGGCGCAGATGCCCGTAATGGTTGTCCGGATCCGCAAAGAACGGCTCACCGGGCATGAACGCTACGTCGCTGGCCAGCGCGGCGTTGAGCAGCGTTCGCGTATCCAGCGGTTGCTTTAGCGTCAGCCAGAAAAACAGCCCGCCCTGCGGCATGTTCCAGTGCGCCAGATCAGAGAAATGCGTTTCCAGCGCAGACTGGAACGCATCGCGCCGCTGCCGGTAAAAACCGCGCAACTCGCTCAGGTGCTGCTGATATTTTTCACTGCCGATCCACTGAAGCGCCTGCCACTGGCCGATGCGGTTGGTGTGCAGATCCGCCGACTGTTTGAGCTTGAGCAAATGCGGGAACAGGTCCGGACTGGCGATCAGGTAGCCGACGCGCAGGCCCGGCAGCAGGGTTTTCGATACGGTGCCGGTGTAGATCCAGCTGGCTTTGTGCAGGCGCCCGGCAATCGGTTTGGCGCTGCCGCCATCGAACGTCAGTTCGCGGTACGGCTCGTCTTCGATCAGGGTCACGCCGAATTCATCCAGCAACGCGGCGACGGCGGCGCGCTTGGCTTCGCTGTAGCGCACGGCGGAGGGATTCTGGAACGTCGGGATCAGGTAGATGAACGCCGGGCGATGTTGCTCAAGTCGACTGCGCAGTTGAGCGAGATTCGGGCCATCGGATTCTTGCGGCACGGTCAGGCAATCGGCGCCAAACAGCTGGAAGATCTGTAGCGCGGCCAGGTAGGTCGGCGCCTCCAGAAGAATTTCGGTGCCCTTGTCGATGTATAACTTGGCCGCCAGATCGAGGGTCTGCTGGGAACCGCTGACCACCAGCACCTGACTCGCCTCGCACGCCAGGCCCAGCGCCCTCGCCTCCGCCGCCAGCGCTTCACGCAGCGCCGGCTCGCCCTCGCTCATGCCGTACTGACCCAGCGCCAGCGGCATCTCGGCCCATTCGACTTTCGGCAGCATGGCTTCGGCGGGCAAGCCACCGGCGAACGACATCACCTCCGGGCGCTGGGCGGCGGCGAGGATTTCACGGATCAGAGAACTTTTAAGGCGCGAGACACGTTCGGAAAAAGCCATGGGAGTCACCGGTAGCGAGGCTGGAGAGATTTGAGTCAAACTGCTTGACCGAAACTACGACAGCTTGAGCGAGTACGTCAACATGCTTGACCTTAAAAGCCCCGCCAGCCAGCAACAGGCGATGGAAGCGTTTTTCTTCGGCTATCAGGCGTTCACCGCCAAGGCCGATGAAATGCTGGAGCGCCGCGGTCTGTCCCGGGTGCATCAGCGGATTGTATTTTTCATCGCGCGCTATCCGAATTTGAGTGTGAAGGAGTTGCTGGGATTGCTCGGCGTGAGCAAACAGGCGCTGAACATGCCGTTGCGCCAACTGCAGGAAATGCACTTGGTGGACAGCGTGGCGTCGGCGGCGGACAAGCGTAAGCGTCTGCTGGAATTGACCGTGGAAGGTGCGAAGTTCGAGCAGGCGTTGCGCCGTGAGCAAGTGAAGTTGCTCGAGCGGGTGTTTGCCGAGGCTGGGGAGGCGGCGGTGAATGGCTGGCTGGCGGTGAATATGGCGCTTGGGAACACTCAGTCACCTCTCGATTGACTGGGCTGGCCTCTTCGGGAGCAAGCCCCCTCCCACAGTGGAACGCATTTCAAATGTGGGAGCGAGCTTGCTCGCGAAGGGGCCCCCAAGAGCGATATATCCCTATCGCCTGACCTTTCGTAAACAAAACCAAAAACAATATTTGCTTTATTTGTACACAAAAGCATAATCCACTGCGTGCGAGTTCCTGACCGCATGGTCAACAAATTCGCGTATGCCTCAAAGGGCTGCTGCCACCCCTCATGGGTCCGGCCCTGGAAATAACAATAAAACTCTTGAGGAGTACTCGCTGTGGAAAGCCGCAAATCCGAAGCATCGACGCTGGAACTCTCGCCGCCTTTACGCACAGGCGTGCTGGAGCGCATCTTCAAACTCAGCTTGCATGGCACCACGGTGAAGACCGAGCTGATTGCCGGTCTGACAACCTTCATCACCATGGCCTACATCATCTTCGTCAACCCGAACATCATGGCCGATGCCGGGATCGATCACGGTGCAGCCTTCGTCGCCACCTGCATCGCCGCCGCGCTCGGCTGCCTGCTGATGGGTCTGTACGCCAACTGGCCGGTGGGCCTGGCGCCGGGCATGGGCCTCAACGCATTCTTCACTTACACCGTGGTCGGCACCATGGGCTACAACTGGGAGACCGCGCTCGGTGCGGTATTCGTCTCCGGCGTGCTGTTCATGATCCTGACCTTCTCGCGGATTCGCGAATGGCTGCTCAACAGCATCCCGGTCAGCCTGCGCTTTGCGATGGGCGCCGGTGTCGGTCTGTTCCTCGGGCTGATCGGCCTGAAGACCGCCGGCATCGTCGTCGACAGCCCGGCGACGCTGATCAAACTCGGCTCCCTGCGCGAGCCCGGCCCGCTGCTCGCCGCGATCTGCTTCCTGATGATCGCGATCCTCAGCTACCACAAAGTCTTTGGCGCGATCCTCATCAGCATCATCACCGTGACCCTCGCCGGTTGGGGCCTGGGCATCGTGCACTACTCGGGCATCATGTCGACCCCGCCGAGCCTGGCGCCTACGTTCATGGCGATGAACATCGCCGGTGTGTTCAACGTCAGCATGATCAGCGTGGTCCTGGCCTTCCTCTTCGTACACATGTTCGACACCGCCGGCACCCTGATGGGCGTCGCCCAGCGCGCCAATCTGGTCAACGCTGACGGGCGTATCGAAAACCTCTCCCGGGCGATGAAAGCCGACAGCGCCTCCAGCGTCTTCGGTGCGGTGGTCGGCGTTCCGCCCGTCACCAGCTATGTGGAAAGTGCCGCTGGCGTAGCGGCTGGTGGTCGGACTGGTCTTACCGCAGTCACCGTGGGTGTGCTATTTATAGCAGCGATGTTTTTCGCACCGCTGGCCGGGATGATTCCGGCTTACGCCACTGCCGGTGCGCTGATTTACGTAGCGATGCTGATGATGGGCGGCATGGCGCACATCGAATGGGATGAGGCCACTGACGCCATCCCGGCGATTGTTACCGCGATCATGATGCCGCTGACCTTCTCGGTCGCCGATGGCATTGCGCTGGGCTTCATCACCTACGTGGCGCTGAAGGCCGGCACCGGCAAGTACAAGGAAATTTCCGTCAGCCTGTGGGTGCTCTGCGCGATCTTCATCGCCAAGTTCATCTTCTTGTAAGCGACACGCGGTTCAAGCGTCAAACCAGCCTCACCCTCGCGGGTGGGGCTTTTGCACATTCTTGAGTACAACAAAAAAAGGAGCAAAGTGATGAGTCTGGAAACCTGGTTGCTGTTCAGCGGCGCTGCATTGGTGGTGATCCTGATTCCGGGGCCGCTGTCGTTGTTGATGATCAGCAACAGTCTGAACTACGGCTTGCGCCGCTCTTACCCGGCATTTCTCGGCGGCGTGATCGCCTCGATCTGCCTGCTCAGTGCTTCGGCGCTGGGGCTCGGCGCCCTGCTGCTGGCGTCGGAACAACTGTTCAGCGCCCTGAAAATCGTCGGCGCGCTCTACCTGTTCTATCTCGCCTGGCAGAGCTGGCAGCAATCGCGTCAGCCAGCGGTCGGTGCCGAAGTACCACAAGCCGCACCAGTGCCACGCTTTCGCACACTGTTCGGGCGTGCGTTTGTCTTGGGCGCGAGCAATCCGAAAGACATTCTATTCTTCGCCGCGTTTCTGCCGCAGTTCCTCAGCGCACAACAGCCGTTCCTGCCGCAGTTGCTGATCATGATTGCCACGTGGGTGGTGCTGGATCTGTGCTGCAAACTGGCTTACGGGTTGGGCGCGCATGGTGCGGCGCGGTATCTGCGTAGCGGCAAGGGACAGAGCTGGTTCAATCGGGTGAGTGCCGGGTTGTTCAGTGGTGCCGGGGCTGCTTCCCTGTTGAGCCGCTGACAGCAAAAGCTTCGCGAGCAAGCCCGCTCCCACAAGGGAATGCATTCCAAATGTGGGAGCGGGCTTGCTCGCGAAGGCGTCAGATCAGACAACACTTTCCTCCAGGCGAAAAAAAGCCCGCAGTGTGAGCGGGCGAAAGACCAAAGAAGCTATATGCGCAGTCGCTTCCCGGTGGGGGCAGCTGCTTGGGGGTCAGCTGCCCCGATAGGTGGAATAGCTGTAAGGCGAGATCAGCAGTGGCACGTGGTAGTGATCCTGTTCGGCGGAGATGCCGAAACGCAGCACCACCACGTCGAGGAACGCCGGTTCCGGCAACTGAACGCCACGGGCGCGGTAGTAATCGCCGGCGTGGAACTGCACCTGATAGACCCCGGTGCGGTAATCATCGCCTTGCAGCAATGGCGCATCGACCCGGCCATCGCTGTTGGTTATCGCACTGGCGACCAATTCCAGGTGCGAACCTTCGACGCGGTACAGCTCGACCTTGATCGAGCTGCCCGGGCAACCGTGTGCAGCGTCCAAAACGTGTGTTGTCAAACGTCCCATTGATTCTGCGCGCCTGGCCGCAAAGAGCAGTCAGACTTCGCGCCTCCCGAAGTCAGGTAAAAAGGAGACCGCACCGATTCGGAGCACGAAAAGTTGCGGCGAGCGACTGATTAAGACACTTTTCAAAAAAATTGTACACAATAAAAAACGACATTTTTCGCATCACCCTCGTCATTCGGGCGTTTACCGCGGATCTGCGCCTAAAGCGCCTGGCTATTGAACCTCACAGCCATTAGCTGACTGATCAGGCAGGTTTCTTGCAGGTTTACGCCATTAGCAGCAAAAGATGACAGTCGGTGAAAAATGCGAAAATTCAGGCTTACAAATTGAGAATAAAGTTGTATACAATCAGCCCATCGCTGTGACGCCAGCCTGTGCATGCCGTTACACAAACCTGTCAACGAACAAGAAGGAAGACTGCAGTGAGCGCTGACTACCCACGCGACCTGATCGGTTACGGCAGTAACCCTCCTCACCCACACTGGCCGGGCAATGCCCGCATCGCCCTGTCGTTCGTGCTCAATTACGAAGAAGGCGGCGAACGCAACATCCTGCACGGCGACAAAGAATCTGAAGCCTTCCTCTCGGAAATGGTCGCTGCCCAGCCGCTGCAAGGCGCGCGCAACATGAGCATGGAATCGCTTTACGAGTATGGCAGCCGCGCCGGCGTCTGGCGGATCCTGAAACTGTTCAAGGAATTCGACATTCCACTGACCATCTTCGCCGTAGCCATGGCTGCCCAGCGCCACCCGGACGTGATCCGCGCGATGGTCGAAGCCGGTCACGAGATCTGCAGCCACGGCTACCGCTGGATCGACTACCAGTACATGGATGAGGCGCAGGAGCGCGAGCACATGCTCGAAGCGATCCGCATCCTCACCGAACTCACCGGCGAGCGCCCACTGGGCTGGTACACCGGCCGCACTGGCCCGAACACCCGTCGTCTGGTGATGGAAGAAGGTGGTTTCCTCTACGACTGCGACACCTACGACGACGACCTGCCCTACTGGGAACCGAACAACCCGACCGGCAAGCCGCACCTGGTAATCCCGTACACCCTCGACACCAACGACATGCGCTTCACGCAAGTTCAGGGTTTCAACAAGGGCGACGACTTCTTCGAATACCTCAAAGACGCATTCGACGTGCTCTACGCCGAGGGCGCCGAAGCGCCGAAGATGCTCTCGATCGGTCTGCACTGCCGCCTGATCGGCCGTCCGGCGCGTCTGGCCTCGCTCAAGCGCTTCATCGAATACGCTAAAAGTCATGAACAGGTGTGGTTCAGCCGTCGCGTCGACATCGCACGCCACTGGCACGAAACCCACCCGTACCAAGGGGCCGCCAAATGAGCCGCTTTCAAACCCTGCAACCGTCGACCCTGAGCCGCGACGCCTTCGTCAAAGCCTTCGCCGACATCTACGAACATTCGCCATGGGTGGCCGAGAAGGCCTACGACCTGGGCGCGGACGCTTCGATCGACGAGATCGAAACCCTGCACCAGCGCATGAGCGACATCCTGTTGAGCGCCGATCACGCCAGTCAACTGGCACTGATCAACGCTCACCCGGACCTGGCCGGCAAAGCCGCCGTCCAGGGTCAATTGACCGAAGCCAGCACCAATGAACAGGCTGGCGCCGGTATTCACCAATGCACGGCCGAAGAGTTCCAGCGCTTCACCGAGCTGAACGACGCCTACAAGGCCAAGTTCAAGTTTCCCTTCATCATGGCGGTAAAAGGCAGCAACCGGCATCAGATCCTCGCGGCGTTCGAAACGCGCATTCACAACTCGGTCGACACCGAATTCAAATGCGCGCTGGCGGAGATCAACAAGATCGCCCTGTTCCGTTTACTGACTCTTTAGCAAGCCTGGCCCGAGCATGTCAGACGCGGAGAATGCCCAGGGCCTCGCAAGCATCCCCAGCCAACTTATTAAAGGCAGACAAGAAGAATGAAAGCTTACGCCGTACCTTTCGAGAAGTTCGTCAACCTGGCCGATGCCCGTCTGGGCACCAAAATCATTTCGGTCACCGATGACTGGTTCGCAGACGCCAATCGTCTGTTTCAGCCGACCCCGGCCGTGTGGAAGGAGGGTGTGTTCGACGACAACGGCAAGTGGATGGACGGCTGGGAATCGCGTCGCAAGCGCTTTGAAGGCTACGACAGCGCGGTGATCCGTCTGGGCGTACCGGGCTCGATCAAAGGCGTGGACATCGACACCTCATTCTTCACCGGCAACTTCCCGCCATCGGCCTCGCTGGAAGCGTGCTTCCTGGCCTCGGGCGAGCCGGACGAAAACACCCAGTGGACTGAAGTGCTGTCGGCCGTCGAACTGCAAGGCAACAGCCACCACTACCACGAAATCAGCAACGACCAAGCGTTCAGCCACCTGCGCTTCAACATCTACCCGGACGGCGGTGTCGCCCGTCTGCGCGTGTACGGCATTCCGTTCCGCGACTGGTCGGCTGTTGGCGATAACGAGCAAGTCGACCTGGCCGCAGCCCTCAACGGTGGCCGCGCCCTCGCCTGCTCCGACGAACACTTCGGCCGCATGAGCAACATCCTCAACCCGGGCCGTGGCATCAACATGGGCGACGGCTGGGAAACCGCACGTCGTCGTACCCCGGGCAATGACTGGGTGATCGTCGCGCTGGGCCACCCGGGCGAGATCGAAAAAATCATCGTCGACACCCTGCACTTCAAGGGCAACTACCCGGACACCTGCTCGATCCAGGGCGCGTTCGTCAAGGGCGGCACCGACAGCCAGATCGAAACCCAGTCGCTGTTCTGGCGTGAACTGCTGCCGAGCCAGAAGCTGGAAATGCACGCCGAACACACCTTCGTCGAGCAGATCAAGGCACTGGGCCCGATCACCCACATCCGTCTGAACGTGTTCCCGGATGGTGGCGTGAGTCGCCTGCGCGTTTTGGGCAAGGTAGCGAAGTAAGCGGCGCGACCATTCGCGAGCAAGCTCGCTCCCACATTGATCGCAATTCCTGTGGGAGCGAGCTTGCTCGCGAAAGCGTCAGATCAAACAACACAGAATTCGGATAAGAAGAACAGCATGCGCACACTAACGATTGAACCGCTGACCAAAGAAGCCTTCGCCCCCTTCGGTGACGTGATCGAAACCGACGGCAGCGACCACTTCATGATCAACAACGGTTCGACCATGCGCTTCCACAAACTGGCGACGGTCGAAACCGCTACGCCTGAGGACAACGCGATCATCAGCATCTTCCGCGCCGACGCGCAGGACATGCCGCTGACCGTGAGCATGCTGGAACGCCATCCGCTGGGCAGCCAGGCTTTCATTCCGCTGCTCGGCAACCCCTTTCTGATCGTGGTCGCGCCACTTGGCGATGAACCTGTATCAGGCTTGGTCCGCGCCTTCGTCACCAACGGCAGGCAGGGCATCAATTACCATCGCGGCGTCTGGCACCACCCGGTGCTGACGATCGAAAAGCGGGATGACTTCCTGGTGGTTGATCGCAGTGGCACAGGCAATAACTGCGATGAGCATTTTTTCAAAGAGGATGAGCGTTTGATCCTCGCCCCCCACCAATAAGAGAAGGTCTGATCACCCGACAACAAGGGTGACAGGCGAGAGGTAAAGACTGTGGAAGCACATCTGTTGGAATGGCTGAACCTGAGCGTGCGCTGGGTTCACATGATCACTGGCGTGGCCTGGATCGGCGCGTCGTTCTACTTCGTCTGGCTGGAGAACAACCTCAACCGCGTCAACCCGAAAACCGGTCTTGCCGGTGATCTGTGGGCAATCCACGGCGGCGGTATCTATCACCTGGAAAAATACAAACTGGCCCCACCGTCGATGCCGGAGAACCTGCACTGGTTCAAATGGGAAGCCTACTTCACCTGGATGTCGGGGATCGCGCTGCTGTGCGTGGTGTTCTACTCCAACCCCGTGCTCTACCTCGTGGCACCCGGCAGCGGCCTGACCGGCCCTGAAGGCGTGGCCATCGGCATCGGTTCGCTGATCGCCGGCTGGTTCATCTACGACTTCCTCTGCGATTCGCCACTGGGCAAAAAACCTGCTCTGCTGGGCTTCATCCTGTTCGTGCTGATCATCGGCGCGGCGTATGGCTTCAGCAAGGTGTTCAGCGGTCGTGGTGCGTACCTGCACGTCGGCGCGATCATCGGCACCATCATGGTCGGTAACGTGTTCCGCATCATCATGCCGGCGCAACGTGCACTGGTCGCAGCGATCGCCGAGAACCGCACGCCGGATCCGGCGCTGCCAGCCAAGGGCCTGCTGCGTTCGCGTCACAACAACTACTTCACCCTGCCGGTGCTGTTCATCATGATCAGCAACCACTTCCCGAGCACTTACGGCAGCCAGTACAACTGGTTGATCCTGGCCGGGATTGCGGTATTGGCGGTGTTGGTGCGTCACTACTTCAACACCCGTCACGACAGCCACAAGTTTGCCTGGACCCTGCCGGTGGCAGCGGTGGGCATGATCACCCTGGCGTACGTCACCGGCCCTGCGCCGATGCCGACCGCACCGGACGTGGCCAAGGCAACCGCGAAAATCGAGTACCAGCCACTGCCGGAAACGGCACTGGGCGGTGGCGCGAAACCGGCTGAAGCGGCGGCACCTGCAGCGCCAGCAGCCCCTGCGGCAGCACCGGCGCAAGCGTCCAACGCCGGTCCTGCGTTCGACAAGGTGCACAACGTGATCCAGGAACGCTGCGCGGTCTGCCATTCGGCCAAACCGACCAGCCCGTTGTTCAGCGCGGCACCTGCCGGTGTGATGTTCGACACCCCCGAGCAGATCCGCCAGAACGCGGCGCGGATCCAGGCGCAAGCCATCACCACGCAGATCATGCCACTGGGCAACATCACGCAGATGACCCAGCAGGAACGTGACCTGATCGGTGCATGGATCGCGCAGGGAGCCCAGACCAACTGAGCAACACAAAAGCCTGTGTAAAAGCAGGCTTTTGTGGCGAGGGAGCTTGCTCCCGCTGGGTCGCGAAGCGGCCCCTCTCTTTGCCTGAAGAGCAGGGACTGCTACGCAGTCCAGCGGGAGCAAGCTCCCTCGCCACAAACAAGCTCTGCAGCCACAACTATGAATGATGCAAAAGGACAGCTGTGAGCCACCCGGCAGCTGTTCAATCACAAGAATAAAAAAGATCCGAGGTGTTGCATGTCCGAGCTGTCCAAAGCGCGCATCCCCGACGCACCCGCCATTCAGCGTTTGCCCCTTTTGCAACTGATCCTGGTCGGTTTGCAACATGTTCTGCTGATGTACGGCGGTGCCATCGCGGTGCCGTTGTTCATCGGACAGGCCGCTGGCCTGAGTCGTGAAGAAATCGCCTTCCTGATCAACGCCGACCTGCTGGTCGCCGGTATCGCCACCATCGTCCAGTCGCTGGGTATCGGCCCGATGGGCATCCGCATGCCGGTGATGATGGGCGCCAGTTTCGCCGCTGTCGGTAGCATGGTCGCCATGGCCGGTATGCCCGGTATTGGTCTGCAAGGGATCTTCGGTGCAACCATCGCCGCCGGGTTCTTCGGCATGCTCATCGCGCCGTTCATGTCCAAGGTCGTGCGTTTCTTCCCGCCGCTGGTGACCGGCACAGTCATCACCTCGATCGGTTTATCGTTATTTCCCGTGGCTGTGAACTGGGCCGGTGGCGGCGCCGCGGCTGCGCAATTCGGCTCGCCGATTTACCTGGCCATCGCCGCCCTGGTGCTGGCGACCATTCTGTTGATCCACCGCTTCATGCGCGGGTTCTGGGTCAATATTTCCGTGCTGATCGGCATGTGCCTGGGCTACGTGCTCTGCGGCGCCATCGGCATGGTCGACCTGAGCGGCATGGCCAGCGCGCCATGGGTTCAGTTCGTCACCCCGCTGCACTTCGGCATGCCGAAATTCGAACTCGCGCCGATCCTGTCGATGTGCCTGGTGGTGGTGATCATCTTCGTCGAGTCCACCGGAATGTTCTTGGCGCTGGGCAAGATCACCGGCCAGGAAGTCTGCCCGCGCATGCTGCGTCGCGGCTTGATGTGTGACGCGGCTGCATCGTTCTTTGCCGGGTTCTTCAACACCTTCACCCACTCCTCGTTCGCGCAGAACATCGGCCTGGTGCAGATGACCGGCGTGCGCTGCCGCTCGGTGACCATCGTCGCCGGTGGTCTGCTGATCGTGCTGAGCCTGCTGCCGAAAGCGGCGTTCCTGGTGGCGTCGATTCCACCGGCGGTGCTTGGCGGTGCAGCGATTGCGATGTTCGGCATGGTGGCGGCTACCGGGATCAAGATCCTTCAGGAAGCCGACATCGGTGACCGTCGCAACCAACTGTTGGTGGCGGTGAGCATCGGCATGGGACTGATCCCGGTGGTGCGTCCGGAGTTCTTCGCGCACCTGCCGATGTGGATGAGCCCGATCACCCACAGCGGCATCGCCATGGCCACGCTCAGCGCGCTGACCCTGAACCTGCTGTTCAACATCCTCGGCGGCGCCGAACGCGCAGCGATCAACGACTGCCATGCGCATTAACAGCATTACCGATTACCCCTGTGGGAGCGAGCTTGCTCGCGAAGAGGCCATGTCAGTCAACATCACTGTTGAATGACACACCGCTTTCGCGAGCAAGCTCGCTCCCACATGGACTATGCAACACCCTGCCTCAACAATAAAAACAAGAGGGAGCAACAGATGATTCGCACGCAAACCAACGTTCTTTTGAGTGGCGGCCTGCTGGCCGCGAGTCAGGCCATGGCCGGCGATTTACTGCTGTGGCAGACCAATAGCCTGAGCTACCTGTATGGCAAGAACTTCGCGATCAACCCGTCGATCCAGCAGACGGTGACGTTCGAGCACGCTGACAAATGGAAGTACGGCGACAACTTCCTGTTCGTCGACAAGATCTTCTACAACGGCCAGGACGACCGCAACAAAGGCCCGCACACCTACTACGGCGAATTCACTCCGCGCTTCTCGTTCGGCAAGATCTTCGACCAGAAGCTCGAGTTCGGCCCGATCAAGGACGTGCTGCTGGCGATGACCTACGAGTACGGCGAAGGCGACAGCGAGGCCTACCTGATCGGCCCCGGCTTCGACCTGAAAGTGCCTGGCTTCAACTACGTGACCCTGAACATCTTCCGCCGCCACACCGAAGGCCCGCGCCCTGGAGACGGTGTGTGGCAGGTCACCCCGGGCTGGTCGTACAGCGTTCCCGTGGGCAATTCCGATCTGCTGATCGACGGCTATCTGGACTGGGTCGTCGACAACGACCAGAACTCGCGCGGCACCTACCACGCCAACCTGCACATCAATCCGCAGATCAAATACGACCTGGGCAAAGCCCTGGGCTGGAGCCACAAGCAACTGTACGTCGGCACCGAGTACAGCTACTGGAAGAACAAGTACGGAGTCGAAAGCAGCCATAACCTCGACACCAACCAGAACACCGCCAGCCTGCTGGTGAAGGTGCACTTCTAAGATGGCCCGCAACCGTGCCCCATACCTGTCGTCGGTGCTCTGTTGCGGGGCACTTGAGACCTGGCCGAGGAGTCAGTATTCTCCGCGGCCTCTTGAATTCGGTCTAAAAAAAAGCCCGGATTTAATTCCTGACCGAAGAGCCAACTTATCCCGGCCCCGGTCAGTACCGAGGCATCCCGAAAACACGCTCAATCGACTGTTTTTCAGCAGCCGAACGGGCGTTTTTTTGCTTTCTGAAAGCCTTGGCCCAGCTCTTGCTATCACCAGCGAAGCTGACCGATCGGATGACTTTTGCAGCAACGAAAAAAGGCGCCACACCAGAGCGCCGATCTTAAAAAAATAAACGTGGAACACCTACTTTGGGAGCAACCGAATGAAACGTATGTGCACCAGCCTGATGCTCGCAGGATCGATGTTGGCCGGGGGGCAGGCCATGGCCGATGGCCTGCTGCAATGGCAGAACAACAGCCTGACCTACCTCTACGGCAAAGACTTCAAGGTCAACCCGGCGATCCAGCAGACCGTCACCTTCGAACACGCCGACGCCTGGAAATACGGGGATAACTTCCTGTTCGTCGACAAGATCTTCTACAACGGCAAGGACGACGCCAACGTCGGCCCGAACACCACTTATGGTGAGTTCCAGCCACGTATTTCGCTGGGCAAAGTCCTGGACCAGAAGATCGAGTTCGGCCCGATCAAGGACGTGTTGCTGGCGATGACTTACGAGTTCGGTGAAGGCGACGTCGAGTCGTACCTGATCGGTCCTGGCTTCGATCTGGCGATCCCGGGTTTCGACTATTTCCAGTTGAACTTCTACCAGCGCCACACCGACAGCTCGCGTCCGGGTGACAACGTCTGGCAGATCACTCCGGTCTGGTCCTACACCATTCCGGTCGGCAGCTCGAACGTGCTGATCGACGGCTACATGGACTGGGTGGTCGACAACGACGTCAACAACAAGGGCGAGTATCACGCCAACCTGCACTTCAACCCGCAGGTCAAATACGACCTGGGCAAGGCCCTGCATTTTGGCGAGAAGCAGCTGTACGTCGGTGTTGAGTACGACTACTGGAAAGACAAATACGGGATCGAAGACTCCCGTGGCTTTACCACCAATCAGAACGTGACCAGCTTCCTGGTGAAGTTCCACTTCTGATCCTGGTATCAGTGGCGTCTGCAAGGACGCCTTCGCGAGCAAGCCCGCTCCCACACTGGTTTTGTGACCGACACAGAACCCATGTGGGAGCGGGCTTGCTCGCGAATGGCCGCACCGCAAATCTCAGGCCGGCACCACCGCTTCGCTGATCCCCAGAAACCGGCACAACTCTGCACGCTTGGCCAACGCATCGCGCCGTCCCAGGTCGATCAGTTCGCTGCAATACCCCGCCTCGAACAGCAGATAGCTCAACACCCCTGCCCCACTGGTCTTGGTCGCACCCGGGCCGCGCAGGAACAGGCGCAACGCCGCCGGTAACTCCTGGCGATGCCGCGCCGCGATTTCATCGATCGGCTGACTCGGCGCAATCACCAGCACCTCCACCGGCGCCACCCCCAGCTCCCGAGTCGGCACGCCCTCGGGCATCAGGTGACTGAACTGGTTCAGACGCTGCAGCAACTCGATGTCGCTCTCCAGGCTGTCGATGAACGTGCTGTTGAGCAGGTGCCCGCCAATCTGCGCCAGAGTGGGCTGCTGACCGGTGTAGGAGCGCTCCAGCGGTTGCTGAGGATCGAAACCGCGCGGGTTGCCGCTGACGCCCACCACCAGCACCCGGCTCGCGCCCAGGTGCAGCGCCGGGCTGATCGGCGCCGATTGGCGGACTGCGCCGTCACCGAAATATTCCTCGCCGATTTTCACCGGGGCAAACAACAGCGGGATTGCTGAACTGGCCAGCAAGTGGTCCACCGACAACTGCGTCGGCACACCGATACGGCGATGCCGCAACCATGCATCGATCTTGCCGCCGCCCTGATAGAACGTGACGGCTTGCCCCGACTCATAACCGAACGCGGTCACCGCCACCGCATGCAATTGCTCGCAGGCAATGGATTCGGCAATGCCGGACATGTGCAGTTTTTCGTTGAGTAAATCGCGTAAGGGCGAGCTGTTGAGCAGCGCCACCGGCAGGTGGCGGCCCATACCCAGCAGGCTGTGGCTGACGAAACGGCTGGCCTGGCGGATCACCCCCGGCCAGTCGCTGCGCAGCACCCGGTGGCTGCGAAAGCCCTGCCAGAACAGCGTCAGGCGTTCGATGGCCGCGCGAAAATCGGTGGCGCCACTGGCCAGGCTGACCGCGTTGATCGCCCCGGCCGAGGTGCCGACGATCACCGGAAACGGATTGTCCGCACCCAGTGGCAGCAATTCGGCAATCGCCGCCAGCACCCCCACCTGATACGCCGCCCGAGCCCCGCCGCCGGAAAGAATCAAACCTGTGACCGGTTCAACTGGGCTCATCGCAACGCTCCATGGTGCTTGAAAGGGTAAGGGAATCAGCCGCGCCGTTTCGGGTAAAGCTTCGGCTCGCCCGGTGGACGGCTCTTGAACCGGCGATGCGCCCACAAGTATTGCTCAGGGCAGGCGCGCAATGCACTTTCCACCCACTGGTTGATGCGGATGCAGTCGGCCTCTTCGGTTTCACCCGGGAAGTCTTCCAGCGGCGGATGGATCACCAGCCGGTAACCGCTGCCATCCGCCAGCCGTTCCTGAGTGAACGGCACCACCAGCGCCTTGCCCAGCCGGGCGAACTTGGTGGTGGCGGTCACCGTTGCAGCCTGAATGCCGAACAACGGCACGAAGATACTTTGTTTGGCGCCGTAGTCCTGATCCGGTGCGTACCAGATCGCCCGGCCCGAACGCAGCAGCTTGAGCATGCCGCGCACATCGTCACGCTCCACCGCCAGCGAATCGAGGTTGTGCCGCTCGCGGCCACGACGCTGGACGAAGTCGAACAACGGGTTCTTGTGCTCGCGGTACATGCCGTCGATGGTGTGCTGCTGACCGAGCAGCGCCGCACCGATTTCCAGCGTGGTGAAGTGCGCGGCCATGAGGATCACGCCTTTGCCTTCGCGCTGGGCCTGTTGCAGATGCTCCAGGCCTTCGACGTGGGCCAGCTTCGCCAGACGCTCACGGGACCACCACCAACTCATCGCCATTTCAAAAAACGCAATGCCGGTGGAGGCGAAGTTTTCCTTGAGCAGGCGTTTGCGCTCGGCGGCGGACTTTTCCGGGAAGCACAGCTCAAGATTGCGCTTGGCGATGCGCCGCCGGTCGCCGGCCACGCGATACATCAATGCGCCCAGAATACGACCGATCGTCAGTAAAACCGCATACGGCAACTGCACGACCAGCCACAACAGCCCCAGACCGCACCAGAGCGGCCAGAAGCGGGGAGAAAGAAAGGCTCTTCGAAAACGCGGGCGATCCATTAAAGCTTCCGTAAATTCAGTGGCCGCGCATTCTACATTGTTCGACCCGGCTTGCGGCTCGCGGGCGTTCTCGTTATAAGTCTCGGCACTTTTAGTGACAAGCCGTTGTATGCCGATATGAGCCAAAACGAATCGCCAGATCAAGATCCTGTGTTCCAGTTGAAGGGCAGCATGCTGGCCATTACGGTGCTGGAGTTGTCCCGTAACGACCTCGACAGCCTCGATCGGCAACTGGCCGCCAAAGTCGCCCAGGCCCCGAACTTCTTCAGCAATGCCCCGCTGGTCCTGGCGCTGGACAAACTGCCACCGGGCGAAGGCGCGGTCGATCTGCCCGGTCTGATGCGCGTGTGCCGCCAGCATGGCCTGCGTACCCTGGCGATCCGCGCCAGTCGCATCGAAGACATCGCCGCCGCCATTGCCATCGACATCCCGGTGCTGCCGCCGTCCGGCGCCCGGGAACGACCGCTGGAAGCCCCGGAACCGGAAGTCAAAAAGAAGCCGGAAAAGCCGCCGGAGCCGACCGTCAAACCGACCCGTGTAATCACCACGCCAGTACGTGGTGGCCAACAGATATACGCCCAGGGTGGCGATTTGGTCGTGGTGTCCTCGGTCAGTCCGGGGGCGGAACTTCTTGCCGATGGCAACATCCATGTATACGGCCCGATGCGCGGTCGTGCGCTGGCCGGTGTCAAGGGTGACACCAAGGCGCGGATTTTCTGTCAGCAATTGAGCGCTGAACTGATCTCCATCGCCGGGCATTACAAGGTTTCCGAAGATTTGCGCCGCGATCCACTGTGGGGCTCCGGTGTACAGGTCAGCCTGTCGGCCGACGTGTTGAACATCATTCGGCTTTAACGGATACTGCCGCATTTTCCAAGCATCTCTAAAACGTAGCGAAAACGGCTCAAACGAAGTAGGAAAAAGGATCAAGGAGCGTTTGCCCCCGGCAAGTGCGACTTGCGCCGAACTCCAGCCAAGGCTGTCCGACTGCAGTAGTTTTCAAGAGATGTTTTTCAGGGGCTAAAAAGTCCTTCTTCCTTAGGGGTGAAACACCTTGGCCAAGATTCTCGTGGTTACATCCGGCAAGGGTGGTGTGGGTAAGACCACCACCAGCGCCGCTATCGGTACCGGCCTCGCTCTGCGCGGCCACAAAACAGTGATCGTCGACTTCGACGTGGGCTTGCGTAACCTCGACCTGATCATGGGTTGCGAGCGTCGCGTGGTGTACGACTTCGTCAACGTGGTCAACGGCGAAGCCAACCTGCAGCAGGCCCTGATCAAAGACAAGCGCCTGGAAAACCTCTACGTGCTGGCCGCCAGCCAGACCCGCGACAAAGACGCGCTGACCGTCGAAGGCGTGGAAAAAGTCCTGATGGCGCTCAAGGAAGACTTCGACTTCGTGGTCTGCGACTCCCCGGCGGGCATCGAGAAAGGTGCGCACCTGGCCATGTACTTCGCCGACGAAGCGATCATCGTGACCAACCCGGAAGTGTCCTCGGTACGTGACTCCGACCGCATGCTGGGCCTGTTGGCCAGCAAATCGCGTCGCGCCGAAAACGGCGAAGAGCCGATCAAGGAACACCTCCTGCTGACCCGTTACAATCCGCAGCGCGTCAGCGATGGCGAGATGCTGGGCGTCGAAGACGTGAAGGAAATTCTGGCCGTGACCCTGCTGGGCGTCATCCCTGAGTCGCAAGCGGTCCTGAAAGCTTCCAACTCGGGCGTCCCGGTGATTCTCGACGACCAGAGCGATGCCGGTCAGGCGTACAGCGATGCCGTTGATCGTCTGCTGGGCAAAGAAAAAGAACATCGTTTCCTCGATGTTACGAAGAAGGGATTCTTCGAGCGCCTGTTTGGAGGTAGGTAATGAACCTTTTTGACTTCTTTCGTGCCAACAAAAAGCCAAGTACCGCCTCGGTAGCGAAAGAGCGTCTACAGATCATCGTGGCGCATGAGCGCGGCCAGCGCAGCACGCCGGATTACTTGCCAGCCTTGCAGAAGGAACTGGTCGACGTGATCCGCAAGTACGTCAATATCGGTAACGACGACGTACATGTTGCACTGGAAAGCCAGGGCAGTTGCTCGATTCTGGAACTCAACATCACCCTGCCAGATCGCTGAGTCGATCCGGCAGTCGCTACGGCGGCTCGGGCTGCTGATGCTCGTGTAGGAGCTGCCGAAGGCTGCGATCTTTTGATCTTCAACGTCAAAAGATCGCAGCCTTCGGCAGCTCCTACAGGGTTATCAGCAGCCTGAGCCGCCGTTGGCATTTGTTACGAGGCTGTTTTAATGCCGCTGTCCAACATCCGCATCATTCATCAGGACGCCGCCGTACTGGTGGTCGACAAACCAACCTTGCTGCTCTCGGTGCCCGGTCGCGCCGACGACAACAAGGATTGCCTGATTACCCGCCTGCAGGAAAACGGCTACCCCGAAGCGCGCATCGTCCATCGCCTGGACTGGGAAACCTCCGGCATCATCCTGCTGGCCCGCGACCCCGATACCCATCGCGAACTGTCCCGCCAGTTTCACGATCGTGAAACCGAAAAGGCCTACACCGCCCTCGCCTGGGGTCAGCCGGAACTGGACAGCGGCAGCATTGACCTGCCGCTGCGCTACGACCCGCCGACCAAACCGCGGCATGTGGTCGACCACGAATTCGGCAAACACGCACTGACCTTCTGGCGCGTGCTTGAGCGTTGTGGCGATTGGTGCCGCGTGGAACTGACGCCGATTACCGGTCGCTCGCACCAGTTGCGCGTACACATGCTGTCCATCGGTCACCCGCTGCTGGGCGACGGCCTCTATGCCCACGAACAGGCCCTGGCGGCGTGGCCTCGCCTGTGTCTGCACGCGAGCATGCTGAGCTTCACCCACCCGCAAACCGGCGAACGCCTGCGCTTCGAATGCCCGGCACCGTTTTAAGCGCTGCCTGAGCGGCAGCGCTTTTTTTTGTACAAGGATTTTGTTTTCGGATGAGTTGTATTGATTCCCTGGTAACACCCCTCACGAAAGTTCGTCATCAACTGCTTTACCTGGTTTACGGCAATCAGGATGTATACCGGCGCGAAGCCAAGTTCAGCATCCTGACCGCGCTGTCCCAAGCCAAAAACGGCGACCGGCCGGCCATCAGGATTCTCACCGATCGCCCCGAGGACTACGCCGGCTGGCCGGTCGACACGGTGTTGCTGGACGAAGCGACCCAGACCCGCTGGCAAGGCACTCATGGCTATCACCACCGACGCAAGGCCTGCGCCATCGCCGCCGGTATGCAGTGGGCGGAAAAGACCCTGTTCGTCGACACCGACACCTTGTTCACCCGTCACCCGAGCCAACTGTTCAAATTCATCGAGCCGAACCGCTCGGTGATGGATCGCTTCGAGTACAACTGGAAAGATGTGCACCAGCGCAGCGACTATCAGAAACTCGGCCGCGATCTGCGCGTGCACGGTGTGACGCCGGATAACGGTTTCAAGCTCTACAACAGCGGTTTGTGCGGCGTGACCGAAGCGGATTCGGCGCTCTTCGAAGAGTCGATCCGGCTGATCGATGAATGGACAATCGGCGGCTTCGAAATCCACACCATCGAACAGATCGCGCTGTCGTACGCCATGCGCAAGCGTCAGGTGGTAGAGGCGCGCAAACACGTTTACCACTACTTCGCGGAAAAACGCTTCTTCCACGCGATGCAGACGTACTTCTTCTCCCAGCACGGCGAGCAGTTCAGCCAGCGCCTGGTGGATCTGTGTACCGACGTGCCACGGGTCAAACCGTTCCCGTCGGCCTGGCGCCGATTGAAAATCAAATGGAAGCTGCGCAATCAGAAAGGTGCGTTGCGCAAGGTCGGTCGCGATCTGCTGTACGGCAGCGCTGCGCCGGAAGATCCGTACTACAGCGTTTGCCGACACGAATGGTGGGAATGTGCTTCCCGGGAAATTCTGCGTTGGGACGAGAGCCAGCAGAAAAAACTGCTGAGCCAGAAGTCCTGGCCGCAACAGTTGCCGCGTCCGGATAAACCGGAAGATGAAAAAGTCATCATGAACTATTTGAAAAAACGCGTAGCCGCCCGCTGATCCACATCACTCCCTGTGGGAGCGGGCTTGCTCGCGAAAGCGGTGTGTCATCCAAAAAATCTGCATCTGACCCACCGCTTTCGCGAGCAAGCCCGCTCCCACCCCGATCCTGTCCGGATTCAATTCCCGGGCCGATGCGTTAAACTCGCGCCCATTGCTGTCTGGAGCTTCTTATGCGCGAAGAGTTGAACCAAGGCCTGATCGACTTTCTCAAGGCCTCCCCTACCCCGTTCCACGCCACTGCCAGCCTTGTCCAGCGTCTGGAGGCCGCCGGTTATGTGCGCCTCGACGAGCGCGAGCCGTGGACTACCGAGGCCAACGGCCGCTACTACGTCACCCGTAACGACTCCTCGATCGTCGCAATCAAAATGGGCCGCAACTCGCCGCTGCACGACGGAATCCGTCTGGTCGGCGCCCACACCGACAGCCCCTGCCTGCGGGTCAAGCCACAACCGGAACTGCAACGTCAGGGTTTCTGGCAACTGGGCGTTGAAGTCTACGGTGGCGCGCTGCTGGCGCCGTGGTTCGACCGCGACCTGTCGCTGGCCGGCCGCGTCACCTTCCGTCGCGACGGCAAGGTCGAAAGCCAGCTGATCGACTTCAACGCACCGATCGCGATCATTCCCAACCTGGCGATTCACCTCAACCGTGAAGCCAATCAGGGTTGGGCAATCAACGCGCAGACCGAGCTGCCACCGATCCTCGCGCAGTTCGCCGGTGACGAGCGCGTCGACTTCCGCGCCGTACTGACCGATCAACTGGCCCGCGAACATGGCCTGAACGCCGACGTGGTGCTGGATTACGAACTGAGCTTCTACGACACCCAAAGCGCTGCGATCATCGGCCTGCACGGCGACTTCATCGCCGGTGCGCGCCTGGACAACCTGCTGTCGTGCTACGCCGGCCTGCAAGCCTTGCTCACCGCCGACACCGAAGAAACCTGCGTGCTGGTGTGCAACGACCACGAGGAAGTCGGCTCCTGCTCGGCTTGCGGTGCCGACGGCCCGATGCTCGAACAGACCCTGCGTCGTCTGCTGCCCGAAGGTGACGAGTTCGTCCGTACCATCCAGAAATCGCTGCTGGTCTCGGCCGACAATGCCCACGGCGTGCACCCGAACTACGCCGAGAAGCACGACGCCAACCACGGCCCGAAACTCAACGCCGGCCCGGTGATCAAGGTCAACAGCAACCAGCGCTACGCCACCAACAGCGAAACCGCCGGGTTCTTCCGCCACTTGTGCATGGCCGAAGAAGTGCCGGTGCAGAGCTTCGTGGTGCGCAGTGACATGGGCTGCGGCTCGACCATCGGCCCGATCACCGCCAGCCACCTGGGCGTACGCACCGTGGATATCGGCCTGCCGACCTTCGCCATGCACTCGATCCGCGAACTGTGCGGCAGCCACGATCTGGCGCACCTGGTCAAAGTGCTGAGCGCGTTCTACGCCAGTCGCGAATTGCCGTAAAAGCTGAAAAGCTTCGCGAGCAAGCCCGCTCCCACATTGGAATGCATTTCAACCTGTGGGAGCGAGCCTGCTCGCGAAAGCGGCAGTCCAGACAACACAATTTCATCATTGGACTGACTCAATTCTGATACACATCAGAACCGGTCCGCCAAAAGCGACCTAGACTTACATCATTCATTTCGACAAGGCAGTCTCCATGATTTCGATGTCCTCCTTCCACGCCATGCTCATTCCGATCCTGAGCGGGATGATCCTGCTGGCGATCGGCTTCAACTTCCGCGACAAGAACGCCGGTGTGTTTGCCATGTGGATTGGCATGCTGATGATCCTGGCCACCGTGGTCTACAAGATCCTCGCCAAACTCAACGAATAAATCCGCGCCCGGCTCGCATTGATTCTGGCCGCCTCGTACACTCGCTCAATTCGCCCCTTTGCGAGGTTGACCGCCTAGTGTTCGCTCGTCTGTTTGCTCTGCCCTGCCTGTTCCTTGTCTGCCTGATGACAATGCTGCCGCTGGCCCCTGCCCATGCGGCCGGGTTGCCGGGCCTGCTCAACACCACCAAGACCCAGCCCGAGGCGCAAGAGCCGCTGGGTCAATCGCTGGATGAAGTCATCAAGTCGCTGGAAAACGACAAGCAACGCGCCCAGTTGCTGACCGATCTGAAAAAGCTGCGCGACGTCACCAAGAAAGCCCAGGCCTCACCGGAAGAAGGTGTGCTGGGCCTGATCGGCGGTACCCTGGCCAGTTTCGAACAGCAGTTCTCCGGTGCCGACAGCCCGCTCACCCGCTGGTCCAATGAGTTCGATCTGGCCAAGGACGAACTCGACGCCCTGATGCTGCCGGCCAGCGAATGGCTGCCGATCATCTTCGGCTTCGCGGTAATCCTGATGGTCTGGAGCCTGCTCGCCGCCGCGCTGATCTGGCTCGGGCACCGGGTGCGCATGCGCTTTGGCCTGACCGAAGAACTGCCGCAACACCCCAAGGCCCTCGACATGCTGCGCTTCGCCCTGCGCAAGCTCGGCCCATGGCTGATTGCGTTGGTCATCACCGTTTACATGAGCTACGCGCTGCCCTCGTCATTGGGCAAGAGCCTGGCGATGGTGCTGGCTTACGCGCTGGTGGTCGGCACCTGTTTCTCGGCGATTTGCGTGATCGCCTTTTCGTTACTCGATGGCCCGCACCGGCACCGTGCGCTGTACATCCTGCGGCATCAGGCTTTCCGCCCACTGTGGCTGATCGGCAGCTTCGCCGCATTCGGTGAAGCACTGAGTGACCCGCGCCTCGTCGAAGGCCTCGGCGTGCACCTGGCACACACCACCGCGACCATCACCAATGTCCTCGCGGCGCTATTCACCGGTCTGTTCATCCTGCGTTTCCGCCGACCAATCGCGCACCTGATCCGCAACCAGCCCCTGTCCCGCCGCCTGACCCGCCGCGCCCTCAGCGACACCATCGATATCCTCGGCACCTTCTGGTACGTGCCGGCGCTGGTGCTGGTCGGGATCTCGCTGTTCGCCACCTTCGTCTCCGCCGGCGACACCAGCACCGCCCTGCGTCAGTCACTGATCTGCACGGTGCTGCTGGTGATGTGCATGGTGATCAACGGCCTCGTCCGGCGTCACTCGCTCAAACCGCAGCGCGGGCCGAAGCGTCATGCGCTGTATTCGGAACGCCTGAAAAGCTTCTTCTACACCCTCGCCCACCTATTGGTGTGGCTCACCTTCATCGAACTCGGCCTGCGCGTGTGGGGCAAGTCGCTGATCGGTTTCGCCGAGGGCGAAGGGCATGACGTCAGCGTCAAACTGTTCAGCCTGATCGGCACGCTGATTTTCTCCTGGCTGATCTGGATCCTCGCCGACACCGCCGTGCATCACGCCCTTACCCGCTCGCGCAAAGGCCTGGCGAATGCCCGCGCGCAGACGATGATGCCGCTGATCCGCAACGTGCTGTTCGTGGCGATTTTCATCATTGCGCTGATCGTCGCCCTGGCGAACATGGGCATGAACGTCACCCCGCTGCTGGCCGGTGCCGGTGTGATCGGTCTGGCCATCGGTTTCGGTGCACAGTCGCTGGTGGCGGACCTGATCACCGGCCTGTTCATCATCATCGAAGACTCGCTGGCCATCGACGATTACGTCGACGTCGGCGGCCACCTCGGCACCGTCGAAGGCCTGACCATCCGCACCGTGCGCCTGCGCGACATCGACGGCATCGTCCACACCATCCCGTTCAGCGAAATCAAAAGCATCAAGAACTACTCGCGGGAATTCGGCTACGCGATCTTCCGCGTGGCGGTGCCGTACAACATGGAAATCGACGACGCGATCAAACTGATGCGCGAAGTCGGCCAGAAAATGCGCACCGACCCGCTGCAGCGGCGCAACATCTGGTCGCCGCTGGAGATCCAGGGCGTGGAAAGCTTCGAGTCCGGCAGCGCGATTCTGCGCGCGCGGTTCAAGACTGCGCCGATCAAACAGTGGGAAGTTTCGCGGGCGTTCAACCTGTCGCTCAAGCGCCATCTGGACGAAGCCGGACTGGATCTGGCGACGCCGCGGATGAGTGTGCAGGTGATCACTGCCGGTGGTGGCCAGCCGAAGGAATAGCACTTCGTGCAGACACTCGGGTCACAGGCAGGGAAGCCAGAAAAACAATAACCATGGAGAAAACCCGATGCAGCTGACACGCATTGCCCAAGCCCTTCTGCTCAGCCTGGTTGCCGGCCACGCCGGTGCTGCCACGCTAGACAGCACCCGCGAACAGATCGCCGCACAAGCAAAGGCACTTGAACCGGAACTGCTGGAAACCCGCCGCGACATCCACGCGCACCCGGAACTGGGCAACACCGAGAAACGCACTGCGGAACTGGTTGCCAGACAACTGAAGGCCATGGGCCTGGAAGTCAAAACCAACGTCGCCCGCACCGGCGTGGTCGCGATCCTCAAAGGCGCCCTGCCCGGCCCGACCGTCGCCCTGCGCGCCGACATGGACGCGCTGCCGGTCAAGGAAGTGGCCGACCTGCCCTTCGCCTCGAAAGCCAAAGGCACTTATCTGGACAAAGAAGTCGACGTGATGCACGCCTGCGGCCACGACGCCCACACCGCGATCCTGCTGAGCACGGCGAAAATTCTCACGGGCATGCGCGACACCCTGCCCGGCACCGTGGTGTTCTACTTCCAGCCCGCCGAAGAAGGCCCGAGCGACTTCATCCCCGACGGCAAAAACACCTGGGGCGCGAAAATGATGGTCGAGGAAGGCGTGATGAAATCCCCCAAACCCGACGCCGTGTTCGGCCTCCACGTCTGGGCCGGCGTCCCCGCCGGCCAGATCGCCTACCGCCCCGGCCCGACCCTGGCCAGCTCCGACGACCTGCGCATCAAAATCCTCGGCAAACAAACCCACGCCGGCCGCCCGTGGGACGGCATCGACCCGATCACCGTCGGCGCACAAACCATCGTCGGCCTGCAAACCGTGGTCAGCCGGCGCACCGACATCTCGTCCTATCCATCGGTGGTCAGCATCGGCACCATCAATGGCGGCACCCGCTACAACATCATTCCCGAGTCTGTCGACATGAGCGGCACCATCCGCTCCTACGACTACGGCATCCGCCAGAAACTGCACAGCGACGTTCGCCAGACCATCGAAAAAATCGCCGAAAGCGGCGGCGCGAAAGCCGACGTCACCATCATCGAAAAATACGACCCCACGATTAACAACCCGGCACTCACGGAGAAAATGCTGCCGACGTTGAAGTGGGCGGCCAAGGATGATGTGGTCAATGCACCGCTGGTGGGCGGCGCGGAAGACTTCTCGTTCTTTGCCAAGGAAGTGCCGGGGCTATTTGTGTTTCTCGGGGTGACGCCACGGGATCAGGACATGAACAAAGCTGCGCCGAATCACAATCCGGGGTTCTTTGTGGATGAGTCGGCGCTGGTGGTTGGGGTGAGGACGATGGCGTCGCTGGCGACGGATTATTTGTATGGGAATGCCGGGGCGGGCAAGTAGAGATGAAGTGACAGTGGGGGCGCCTTCGCGAGCAAGCCCGCTCCCACAGGTGGATTGGGTTCATTCAGCGAGGAATTGGTCGGCTGTCAGGCCGCCTTCGCGAGCAGGCTCGCTCCTACAGTGGGATTGGGGGCGGTCAGTTGGGGATTGGTCGGCTGTCAGGCCGCCATCGCGAGCAGGCTCGCTCCTACAGAAAAGCAAAAGCCGACCGCACGCTTTTCACCACTCAACAGGATGAGCGCAAGCTCGGCTGCAGCTCTTGATCTTGCCGTGCCGGCCCCATCGGCAGGCTGAGTGGAGGGGTTTATCCGGGGGTGGGAGCGCAGCGACCGTTTGGCGAAGCCAAATGCATCGAGAGGAGGTGCAGCGAAGCAAACCGGAGGCGATGCCCCCGGATGAACCCCGCAACGAAGGAACCCGAGCCTAAGCGAGGGCCGTACGCCGGGGCCAAGCGTTTTGGTTACTTTTGGGCGTCTGCAAAAGTGACTCGCTGTAAGAGCGAAACCGTCAGCGGCAGCCCCCGAAGAAACGGATATTCACACAGAACCCAACAGCCTGGTCGAGAGTGTCAGATTTTTTGTGTGCGGGCCGGTAATGGCCTGCCGTCAGGCAGGCCTTCATTTCACCAGTTCGGCCTGATGAATCGGTCTCCATATAAAACCGCAAACTGATTCATGGCGCTTTTCCAGTCATGGGCGGCGCTGCCCCAGTTGGCGGTGATGTTTTGCAGCGCCAGCCAGATCAGTTTTGTCGCCGCCTCATCGGTTGGAAAGTGGCCCCTTGTCTTGATGATCTTGCGTAACTGCGAATTGATGCTTTCGATCGCGTTGGTGGTGTAGATCACTTTGCGTATCGCGGGTGGGAACACGAAAAATGGGATAACCCGCTCCCAGGCGCGTCTCCAAGCCGCCGCTATCGTCGGATATTGCTTACCCCACGGCCCCGCTTCGAAGGCGTCCAGAGCCTGTTCGGCGACCGGCATTGAGAGCTTGATAAATCGGCTTAAGGGCCTTGGCCAGTTCACGGCGCTTGTCCCACGCCGCGTAATCAAGGCTGTTGCGGATCAAATGGACGATGCATGTCTGCAGCGTTGTCTCTGGAAACACCGCACTCAAAGCCTCCGGCATACCTTTGAGTCCGTCAGTTACCGCGATCAGCACGTCTTCGACGCCCCGGGTCTTGAGGTCATTGAAGACCTTCATCCAGAACTTGGCACCTTCAGTGTTCTCGATCCAGATCCCCAAAATATCTCGGGTCCCATCCGGCAGCACGCCCAGAGCCAAGTAGATGGCCTTGTTGCGAACCACGCCTTCGTCACGGATCTTGACGCGCAGAGCATCGAAGAAAATGACCGGATACATGGGCTCAAGCGGGCGTTGCTGCCAGGTACTGACTTCCTCCAGAACCGCATCGGTGACGGAGCTGATGAAGTCATGAGAGACATCTGTGCCGTACTGTTCCGAGAGGAAAGCACGAATCTCGCGAACGCTCAGGCCACGGGCATACATGGCGATGATTTTGTCGTCGAAGCCCGTGAAACGGCGCTCATGCTTGGGGATCAGGATCGGGGCGAAACTGCCGTCGCGGTCTCTGGGAATATCCAGACGCAACGGGCCGCCTTCGGTCAGCACGGTCTTGCTGCTTCTGCCATTACGCTGATTACTCGAATCCTCAGGGCGCTCCGCGCCCTGAGGATAACCAAGGTGGTGCCCCAGCTCGGCGCCAAGGGCTCGCTCGATCAGCGCTTTCTTAAACGCCATCGCGGCATCCTGAATAGCGTCGGCACTCATCGGGCCGCTGACGAACTGGTCGATCAGCTCTTGGGGAATGGAAGGAAGGTCACGCTGGGCCTCTCGGGCCGGTTTCTTTTTGGTCGGCATACATGCACCTCTGCGACATGTTATGCCCGAACACAAAATTTATGACACTCCCGTTTCTTTTTGGTCGGCATACATGCACCTCTGCGACATGTTATGCCCGAACACAAAATTTATGACACTCCCGCCTGGTCGGCCCAAAGGCCGCCAAGGTCAAACAACATCTACACCAACGTGAATCGCATCATGCCGCCAAAACTCCAGATCACAATCAATCAACCGCTCATGCTGATCATAATTGACCCGAGCAATCCTTAACCCCGGACTCCCCACAGAAACCCGCAAAGCCGCCGCCGCATCCACCGACAACGACGTCGGCACAATCTCGAACCGCACACGTCCATAGTGCAAATCGTAATGCCGCGCATACAACTCGGTCATCGACTGATTCAAGTCAAACCCCAGAATCCCCGGAAAATACCGCGGGTTCAGATAATGCTCCACATACAACACCAGCCGCCCATCAATCCGCCGCGACCGACAAATCTGAATCACGCTCGACAAAGCAGGTAACTGCAACAACGCACACACCGCCACCGACGCCGGCTGCAAGCGCGCCGAAATCACCTCGGTCGACGGCACCCGCCCCTGCGCGCTGACCATCGCGTGAAAATGACTGCGCTGCATCAGGTTGTACGCCAGACGTGGCGGCGAAACGAACCAGCCACGGCGCTCCTCGCGATAAATCTGCCCCTGCGCCTCCAGCTGCAACAACGCCTCACGCACAGTAATGCGCGTGGTGCCGAACAGCTCACTGAGCTTGCGCTCGGCCGGCAACTTGCTCCCGGGCGCGAGCAGGCCGTGATCAAGTTGCTCCTGCAACACCTGACCAATCGCTGTCACCGCTTTTGTTGCCTCATCGCGCATCAACGTTACCTATCTGGACTAGACCAGCACTGTTTCGGGGCAAAAACCGTACGGCCTGCAAGCCGTTTCCATGTGTTGCAAGCCTAGGCAGTGCAGATGACCGAGAGATGACAAACCTGCCCGACGGTCGCCCTCATGACTTGCAATACATCGGCCAAGTCCCTTGTCTGCCGGGGCTTTGACCTTGGTCTACGCTTACCGGGCAAGCGCCGAAACCGGGCAAATAAAAGGCCTGCCGGGCGACCGCCGACATCAAAGTGTCATCCAGCCCCCTTAAATTGGCTCAGGTATTGCTGACCTAGACCAACACAAACCGCAATCGCAGCGTTGAACACGACCAAGGAGCTTCGGAATGAAACAGCTTTTCCTGGCAACACTGTTAGGCTCGACCATTGCAATGTGCACCTCCGCCATGGCGGCGGGTACCGATTTGAAAACCCTCGAAGCCGCTGCGAAAGCGGAAGGCGCCGTCAACAGCGTCGGCATGCCCGATGACTGGGCCAACTGGAAAGGCACCTGGGAAGATCTGGCCAAGACCTATGGCCTGAAACACATCGACACCGACATGAGCTCGGCCCAGGAAATCGCCAAGTTCGCCGCCGAGAAAGACAATGCCACCGCCGACATCGGCGACGTCGGTGCCGCCTTCGGCCCGATCGCGGTCAAGCAAGGCGTGGTGCAACCGTACAAGCCAAGCACCTGGGATCAAGTCCCGGACTGGGCCAAGGACAAGGACGGCAACTGGGCACTGGCCTACACCGGCACCATCGCCTTCATCGTCAACAAGAAGCTGCTGCACGGCTCCGAAGTGCCAACCAAATGGGCTGACCTCAAGGGCGGCAAATACAAGGTGTCCATCGGTGACGTGAGCACCGCCGCGCAAGCCGCCAACGGCGTACTCGCCGCGGCCCTGGCCAACGGTGGCGACGAGAAGAACATCCAGCCGGCCCTGCTGCTGTTTGCAGACATCGCCAGGCAAGGTCGTCTGTCGATGGCCAACCCGACCATCGCCACCATGGAAAAAGGCGAGATCGAAGTCGGCGTGGTCTGGGACTTCAACGGCCTGAGCTACAAGGCCAAGATGGCCAACCCGGATGACTACGTGGTGCTGATCCCGTCCGACGGTTCGGTGATTTCCGGCTACACCACCATCATCAACAAGTACGCGAAAAACCCGAACGCCGCCAAGTTGACCCGCGAATACATCTTCAGCGACGCCGGCCAGACCAACCTGGCGCGCGGCAACGCCCGTCCGATTCGTGCCGATCACCTGCAACTGCCGGAAGACGTGAAAGCCAAGCTGCTGCCGAACGAGCAGTACAAAAAGGTCACGCCGATCAAGGACGCCGACGCCTGGGAAAAAACCTCCAAGGCCTTGCCGCAGAAGTGGAACGAAGAAGTCATCGTAGAGATGAAGTAATCCTGTAATCCCACTTTCGGGATTGCCGGAGATCCCTGTGGGAGCGAGCTTGCTCGCGAATGCGGTCTTTCATTCAACATTGATGTTGGCTGACACGACGCCTTCGCGAGCAAGCTCGCTCCCACAAGGGCTCCGGACTGAATCTGAAATTTCCTGTTTTCGCGGAGTTTTTGCCCCTATGAAGCACAACGTCATCCTTGTCGTGCTCGACGGTCTCAACTACGAGGTCGCGCGTCACGCCATGGGGCATCTGCAGGCTTACGTTGGCGCAGGACGCGCTGCGCTCTATCAGTTGGAGTGCGAGTTGCCGGCCCTGTCCCGACCGCTTTACGAATGCATCCTCACCGGCGTGCCGCCGATCGACAGCGGCATCGTCCACAACAACGTTGCACGGCTGTCCAATCAGCGCAGCATCTATCACTACGCTCGCGACGCCGGTCTGAAAACCGCTGCGGCGGCCTATCACTGGGTCAGCGAGCTGTACAACCGCTCGCCGTTCGTGGCGGCCCGCGACCGGCATACCGACAATCTGTCGCTGCCGATCCAGCACGGGCACTTCTACTGGAGTGACCACTACCCTGATTCGCACCTGTTCGCCGACGCGGAAAACCTGCGCCTGCGTCATGCGCCGAACTTCCTGCTGATCCACCCGATGAACATCGACGACGCCGGCCACAAGCACGGCCTCGATTCCGCGCAATACCGCAACAGCGCGCGCTCGGCGGACATCATCCTCGCCGACTACCTGCAAGGCTGGCTCGACGCTGGCTATCAGGTGCTGGTGACCGCGGATCACGGCATGAACAACGACCGCTCGCACAACGGCTTGCTACCGGAAGAGCGCCAGGTGCCGCTGTTCGTCCTCGGTGACGCCTTCAGCCTCAATGCTGATGCCGCGCCGAAGCAGACCGAGATCTGCGGCACGGTCTGCGCACTGCTCGGCGTGCCCCATGACAAACCTGTGTGCCGGGAGCTGCTCAAGTGAACGCCATGACTCGCGGCAAATGGCTCGCGGCCCTGTGTCTGGTGCCGTTCGCGCTGTTCTTTATCGTGTTCGAAATCGCCCCGCTGGTCTGGGTGATGATCAACAGCCTGCAATCGGAAGAGTTCGGCTGGGGCTTCGCCAACTTCAGCAAGATCTTCAGCTCGAAGTTCTATTTACAGGCGATCCAGTACAGCCTCGAGATCAGTTTCTGGTCGAGCGTGTTCGGCATCATCATCGCCGTGCTCGGTGCATATTCATTGCGCCGGGTCGACTCGAAACTGCGCAACTTCGTGAATGCCTTCGCCAACATGACCAGCAACTTCGCCGGTGTGCCGCTGGCTTTCGCGTTCATCATCCTGCTCGGTTTCAACGGCAGCATCACCATCATGCTCAAGCAGGCCGGGATCATTCAGGACTTCAACCTGTACTCGAAAACCGGTCTGATCATCCTCTACACCTACTTCCAGATTCCCCTCGGCGTGCTGCTGCTCTACCCGGCCTTCGACGCCTTGCGCGAGGACTGGCGCGAGTCTGCCGCGCTGCTCGGTGCCAACGGCTGGCAATTCTGGCGGCATATCGGTCTGCCGGTGCTGACCCCGGCGCTGCTCGGTACTTTCGTGATCCTGCTGGCCAACGCCCTCGGCGCCTACGCCACGGTGTACGCCTTGACCACCGGCAACTTCAACGTACTGCCGATCCGCATCGCGGCGATGGTTTCCGGGGACATTTCCCTCGACCCGAATCTGGCCAGTGCCCTGGCCGTGGTGCTGGTGGCGTTGATGACTATCGTCACCGTCGTGCATCAACTGCTGCTGAAGAGGAGCTACCATGTCTCGCGCTGAATCCGGCCCGGCCGGCGTCTACCACCGCGTCGTGGTGTATCTGCTGTTCGCGATCCTGCTGCTGCCGCTGGTGGGCACGCTGATCTACTCGATCGCCAGCAGTTGGTCGGCGACCATCCTGCCCAGCGGATTCACCTTCAAGTGGTACATCCAGCTGTGGAGCGATCCGCGCTTCCTGCATGCCTTCGGCCAGTCGCTGCTGGTGTGCGTCGGTGCGCTGGTGCTGTCGGTGGTGCTGATCCTGCCCCTGCTGTTCGTGGTGCATTACCACTTCCCGAAACTCGATGCGCTGATGAACATCCTGATCCTGTTGCCCTTCGCGGTGCCGCCGGTGGTGTCGTCGGTGGGTCTGTTGCAACTGTACGGTTCCGGGCCGCTGGCGATGGTCGGTACGCCGTGGATCCTGATCGGTTGCTACTTCACCGTGGCGCTGCCGTTCATGTACCGGGCGATCACCAACAACCTGCAGGCGATCAACCTGCGCGACCTGATGGACGCCGCGCAGCTGCTTGGCGCCAGCACCTTTCAGGCGGCGTTCCTGGTGGTGCTGCCGAACCTGCGCAAAGGCCTGATGGTCGCGCTGCTGCTGTCGTTCTCGTTCCTGTTCGGTGAGTTCGTGTTCGCCAACATCCTCGTCGGCACACGCTACGAAACCCTGCAGGTGTATCTGAACAACATGCGCAACAGCAGCGGCCACTTCACCAGTGCGCTGGTGATCTCGTACTTCTTTTTCGTGCTGGTCCTGACCTGGATCGCCAACATCTTGAACAAGGACAAAAGCGAATGAGCTATGTCAGCGTCCAACACCTGCAGAAAAACTACGCCGGCACCACCGTGTTCAGCGACATCAACTGCGAGATCAACAAGGGCGAATTCGTCACCTTGCTCGGCCCCTCCGGTTGCGGCAAGTCCACGCTGCTGCGCTGCATTGCCGGGCTGACGCCGGTTGATGGCGGCAAGATCCTGCTCGATGGCGTCGATATTGTGCCGCTGAGTCCGCAAAAGCGCGGGATCGGCATGGTGTTCCAGAGCTACGCGCTGTTCCCCAACATGACCGTCGAACAGAACGTCGCCTTCGGCCTGCGCATGCAAAAGGTCAATGCCGACGACAGCCACAAACGTGTCGCCGAGGTGTTGAAACTGGTCGAGCTCAACGACTTCGCCAGGCGTTATCCGCATCAGCTTTCCGGCGGTCAGTGCCAGCGCGTTGCCCTCGCCCGCTCGCTGGTCACTCGCCCACGCCTGTTGCTGCTGGATGAACCGCTGTCGGCGCTGGATGCACGAATTCGCAAACTCTTGCGCGAGCAGATCCGGCAGATCCAGCGCGAACTCGGCCTGACGACGATTTTCGTCACCCACGACCAGGAAGAAGCGCTGACCATGTCCGACCGGATTTTCCTGATGAACCAAGGGAAGATCGTGCAGAGCGGCGATGCCGAAACCCTCTACACCGCACCAGTGGACATATTCGCCGCAGGCTTCATCGGCAACTACAACTTGCTTGACGCCGACAGCGCCTCGAAGCTGTTGCAACGGCCGATCAACCACCGTATCGCAATTCGCCCGGAAGCCATCGAGCTGAGCCTCAATGGCGAGCTCGATGCGCAGATCCGCAGCCACAGCCTGCTCGGCAACGTGATCCGCTACCGCGTCGAAGCGCGCGGCGTGGAACTGGTGGTGGACGTGCTCAACCGCTCGGCGGCGGATCTGCATCCCGACGGTCAGCGTCTGGCGCTTTCCATCGATCCGACGGCCCTGTGTGAGGTAGCCTGATGACTTTGCTGACGTTGAAGAGAGAACTGCACTGATGGCCCTGGCAATTTTTGATCTGGACGAAACCCTGATCCACGGCGACTGCGCCACCCTCTGGAGCGAACAGATGGGGCGCCTGGGCTGGGTCGATCGCGAGTCGTTCATGCGCAAGAACAACGAGCTGATGGACGCCTACAGCCATGGCAAATTGCGCATGGAAGAGTTCATGGCGTTCAGCCTCGAACCGCTGATCGGCCGCACCCCGGAAGAAGTCGACCACCTGGTCGGCCCGTGGGTCGAAGATTTCATCGAACCGATCATCTTCAGCGACGCGACCAAAACCATCGCCGCCCACCGCAAGGCCGGCGACCGGATTCTGGTGATCTCGGCCTCGGGTACACACCTGGTCAAACCGATCGCCGATCGTTTGGGCATCGACGAGATTCTGGGCATCGAACTTGAAGTCGCGCACGGCGTTTACAGCGGCCAGACCGTCGGCACGCTGACCTACCGCGAAGGCAAGATCACCCGCCTGCTGGAATGGCTGGATGCCGAGGAAGAAAATCTGGAAGGCGCGAGTTTCTACTCCGACTCACGCAACGATTTGCCGTTGCTGCTGAAGGTGGATTTCCCGCATGTGGTAAATCCGGATCCGGTGCTGCTGGAGCATGCCGAAAAAGCAGGCTGGCCGATCCATCTCTGGAAATAAACAGAGATTTAAATGTGGGAGCGGGCTTGCTCGCGAAGGCGGAGTGTCAGTCGATAAATTCGTGTCTGATTCACCGCTTTCGCGAGCAAGCCCGCTCCCACACAGGTTTTTCAGAGTCCTCAGCTCAGGCTGTCGTCAATCACCAACACCACCTTCCCCGAAACCGTATTACTCGCCAGTTCGGCAAACGCCGCTTCGGCATCCTTCACCGGGAAAGTCTTCGCCAGTTGCGGACGCAACCGCCCTTCGGCAAACAACGGCCACACATGCTGGCTCAGGTCACTTAACAGGTCGGCCTTGAACTGATCGTCACGACTGCGCAACGTCGAACCGAGCAACTGCACGCGCTTGGCCAGCACCTGTGCCAGATCCAGCTTCGCTTCTCGTCCGCCCATCAAACCGATCAGCACCCAGCGCCCGTCCAGCGCCGTCAACTTGAGGTTCAGCGCCGCATAATTGCCGCCGACCGGATCAAGAATCACGTCAAACGGCCCGAGGTCGCGCAGGCTCTCCAGATCATCGGTGCGCACCACCCCGCCCTGGGCCCCCAGCGCCTCGCAGTAGGCCAACCGCTCGGCAGACCCGACGCTGACCCAGCATGGATTGCCGAATGCCTTGCACAGCTGAATGGCGGCTGAACCAATTCCACTTGCGCCGGCATGCAGGAGAACCTTTTCACCGGGTTTCAGCGCTGCGAGCTGAAATACGTTCAGCCAGACCGTTGCATAAACCTCGGGTAATGCCGCGGCCTCGATCAACGAAACGCCCTCGGGCACCGGCAGCACGTGCCGTCCGTCGACGACCACCTCTTCAGCCATTCCGCCCCCGGCCAGCAGGGCGCAGACCCGGTCGCCGACTTGCCAGGACGAGCCGGCGCCGACCTCACTGATCACCCCGGAGCACTCCAGACCGAGCACCTGACTGGCGCCAGGCGGCGGTGGATAAAGCCCGGCTTTCTGTAATAAATCGGCGCGATTGAGGCCGGCAGCCGCCACGCGAATGCGCACTTGTCCTACATCACATGCCGGACTCGGCTCTTCAACCCATGCCACTTGCCCTTCAACGCCTTGCAATGCCTTCACAGTGCCTCCATAGTGAGTCTGGACTGAGCCCGAAGCTGTAGCGCCGGGCTTTTTGCATTATGCGACCGGCTCTCGTAGAACCGGCGACTTCAAAGACGGCCTAATATGCGTTATCAATTGTCCCCGCGTCGAATCAGCATGAAGCATTTGCTCCCCAGCACCGCCCTCGCTCTTTTCATCGGTATCGGTTTGTTGCCGATGTCGGGCAACACATTCGCAGCCAACAGCTGGGACAACTTGCAGCCTGATCGCGACGAAGTCATCGCCAGCCTCAATGTCGTCGAGTTGCTCAAGCGTCACCACTACAGCAAGCCGCCGCTCGACGATGCGCGCTCGGTGATCATCTACGACAGCTACATCAAGCTGCTGGACCCGTCGCGCAGCTACTTCCTGGCCAGCGACATCGCCGAATTCGACAAGTGGAAGACCCAGTTCGACGACTTCCTCAAAAGCGGCGACCTCAACGCCGGGTTCACCATCTACAAACGCTATCTGGACCGCGTCAAGGCGCGTCTGGACTTCGCCATTGCGGAGCTGAACAAGGGCGTCGACAAGATGGACTTCACCACCAAGGAAACCTTGCTGATCGATCGCAAGGACGCCCCTTGGCTCAAATCCACGGCTGAACTGGACGACCTGTGGCGCAAACGCGTCAAGGACGAAGTGCTGCGGCAGAAGATCGCCGGCAAGGATTCCAAGCAGATTCAGGACACCCTGACCAAGCGCTACAAGAACCAATTGGCGCGCCTCGATCAGACACGCGCGGAAGACATCTTCCAGGCGTACATCAACACCTTCGCCATGTCCTACGATCCGCACACCAACTATCTGTCGCCGGATAGCGCGGAGAACTTCGACATCAACATGAGCCTGTCCCTCGAGGGCATCGGCGCCGTGTTGCAGAGCGACAACGATCAGGTGAAAGTCGTGCGTCTGGTGCCGGCAGGCCCGGCCGACAAGACCAAGCAGGTTGCACCGGCGGACAAGATCATCGGCGTTGCCCAGGGCAACAAAGAGATGGTCGACGTGGTGGGCTGGCGCCTGGACGAAGTGGTCAAGCTGATCCGCGGCCCGAAAGGCACCGTGGTGCGTCTGGAAGTGATTCCGGCCAGCAATGCGCCGAACGACCAGACCAGCAAGATCGTGCCGATCACTCGCGAATCGGTGAAGCTTGAAGATCAGGCGGTGAAAAAATCGATCCTCAGCCTGAAACAGGATGGCAAGGACTACAAGCTCGGCATCATCGAGATCCCGGCCTTCTACCTCGACTTCAAGGCGTTCCGTGCCGGTGATCCGGACTACAAGAGCACCACCCGTGACGTCAAGAAGCTGCTGACCGAACTGCAGAAAGAGAAAGTCGACGGCGTGGTCATCGACCTGCGCAATAACGGCGGCGGTTCCCTGCAGGAAGCTACCGAGCTGACCAGCCTGTTCATCGACAAGGGCCCGACCGTACTCGTGCGTAATGCCGATGGCCGCGTCGATGTGCTTGAAGATGAAAACCCGGGCGCGTTCTACAAAGGCCCGATGGCGCTGTTGGTCAATCGCCTGTCCGCCTCGGCTTCGGAGATTTTTGCCGGCGCCATGCAGGACTACCATCGCGCACTGATCATCGGTGGCCAGACCTTCGGCAAAGGCACCGTACAGACCATTCAGCCGCTGAACCACGGCGAACTGAAACTGACCCTGGCCAAGTTCTACCGGGTTTCCGGGCAGAGCACCCAGCATCAGGGTGTGCTGCCAGACATCGATTATCCGTCGATCATCGACACCAAGGAAATCGGCGAAAGCGCCCTGCCGGAAGCCATGCCGTGGGACACCATCAAGGCAGCGATCAAACCTGCGGTCGATCCGTTCAAGCCGTACCTGGCGCAGCTCAAGTCCGAGCATGAGGCACGTAGCGCCAAAGATGCCGAGTTCGTGTTCATCCGCGACAAGCTGGCCCTGGCGCAGAAGCTGATGGAAGAAAAAACCGTCAGCCTCAACGAAGCCGAGCGCCGTGCCCAGCACGCGGACATCGATGCCAAGCAACTGGCGATGGAAAACATCCGTCGCAAAGCCAAAGGCGAAGAACCGCTGAAAGAGCTGAAGAAGGAAGACGACGACGCACTCGCGGCAGCCGAGCCGGACAAGGTCAAACCAGAGGACGACGCCTACTTGGCCGAAACCGGGCGCGTGCTGCTGGATTACCTGAAACTGAGTAATCAGGTGGCTAAAAAGTAAGATGATGGCAATTTAGTGTTGGCGCTCCTCGGAGCGTCATCAAACAGTCATCATTCTGTCGTGAAATAAAGGACTGGGAGCGTCTCTTCAAGCAAGAGCGCTCCCGGTCCTTTTTTTATCGCCAGAGATAGCCATGACCACGACCGAACAGCTGAGTGCCTTGAGCTCGATCCTGACTCAAAGCGGTTTGCACAGTCTGTTCCAGCCGATCATTTGTCTTTCCGAACGTCGTATTCTCGGTTACGAAGCCCTCACCCGTGGCCCGTCCAACAGCCCTCTGCACTCGCCTATCGCGCTGTTCGCCGTGGCCCGTCAGGCCGGTCGTTTGAGCGAACTGGAAATTGCCTGCCGCCAGTCTGCCTGCCGTCGTTTCAACGAGCAGCAATTGCCGGGCAAGTTGTTCCTCAACGTTTCACCGGAATCCCTGCTTGAAGCCGCGCACCAACCGGGGCGGACCCTGCAACTGCTGCAGGACTTCGGTATTCCACCAAGCCAGGTGGTGATCGAACTCACCGAACAAACGCCAATCGACGATTTCCAGTTGCTGCAAACCGCGCTGCATCACTATCGGGCGATGGGCTTTTCGATCGCACTGGATGACTTGGGTGCCGGCTATTCGAGCTTGCGTCTATGGTCGGAGCTGCGTCCGGATTACGTGAAGATCGACCGCCACTTCATCGACGGCATCCATCAGGACGCATTGAAACGCGAGTTTGTCGGCTCGATCCTGCAAATCGCCAAGGCGTCACGGGCACAGGTGATCGCCGAGGGGATCGAGTTGCCAGAGGAACTGGCGGTGCTGACCGAGATGGGCGTCGATCTGGTGCAGGGTTACCTGCTCGCTCGCCCACAGGAGCATCCACCCCGCGATGCCCGGGCCCTGATGCCCAAACACGACAGCAGCGCCGTGGCGCTGAACGACGAGGGCAGCGACCTCAGCGCCCTGCTCAACGACCAACCGGCGGTGCATCGCGACACACCGACCGCTACCGTACTGGAAGCCTTCCGCCGCCAGGCCAATCTGAACTCACTGGCGGTGCTCGATGAACAGGGCCAGCCGTGCGGCATCGTCCATCGCCATTCGCTGTCCGACGCCTTGCTCAAGCCGTTTGCCACCGACCTGTTCGCCCGCAAGCCGATCAGCCGCCTGATGAACGACGACTTCCTCGCCGTGGAGATGAGCCAGTCGCTGCAACAGGTCAGCCGTCTGATCACCAGCCGCGCCCGGCAACGCATCGAAGAAGATTTCATCATTACCCTCAACGGTGGTTATCTCGGCCTCGGTCGGGTAATCGACGTCCTCAAGCTGATCACCGAACTGAAAATCCAACAGGCGCGATACGCCAATCCACTGACCCTGCTGCCCGGCAACGTGCCGATCCAGCAATGCCTGACCCGCCTGCTGCAACAGGGCCGCGAATCGATCATCTGCTACGTCGACATCGACAGCTTCAAACCCTTCAACGACATCTACGGCTACGGCCGTGGCGACGAAGTCCTGCTGTGCCTGGCGCAATGCCTCAACGAACGCGTCGACCCGTCCCGCGACTTCGTCGGCCACATCGGCGGTGACGACTTCCTGCTGGTGCTCGGCCCGGAAGACTGGCGCAAACGCCTCAACCAGTTGCTCGACGACTTCCAAAGCCAATGCCGGCGCTTCTATCGCCCGGAACATCTTGAAGCCGGCTGCTTCATCGCGCCGAACCGGCAGGGGATGCGGCAGGAGTTTCCGTTGCTCTCGTTATCGATCGGCGTCGTCCACCTGCATCCCACGGCTTGCGCAGAACTGGATGCTAGTCAGCTAGCGGAAATGGCCTCACAGGCCAAGCATCATGCGAAGAATGTTCCGGGGTATAGCGTGCATGTGATTGATAGCCTCACTGCCGCCGCCCCTCATCAACCGCAACTGATCGGCCAACGCTGATTCCCCAGCAAACACAATCCCCTGTGGGAGCGGGCTTGCTCGCGAAGGGGGGCAATTCATACATCCTCAATCAGCTATTGGTTAAATTTTTCAGAACTACCATATAGGTCATCAAACAGCGTCAAATCGAATCGCGCTACACAACTCTGATAAAAATCACTCACAAGGCTTATCCTGTCGTGTCGAAAATCCATTATCTGCTTGTAAAAAGACTTTATAGCTGGATCAATAGACTTACTCATTAAATTAATAACTTCACATTTGTCGTACAAGCGACCCGCATCTACCATCACACCCTCCAGATAAACTTCGCGACTTTCAATCCCCATCATTCTCGAAAAGTGAAAAGGCAAACTTCGCCCCATCCTAAAAGCATTACAAAGACTAAAAACCAGGAGATTTGCAAAATACAGGCGCTCCCTACAATTTGGATTTGACACTAGTTCCAGCAAACCTGCGTCTCCGCATTCGCTCAAAATATTCAGATCCACTGCATCGGGATCCTCAACATACTGATCGCCAAATAGATCCGCATTCGATTCACCGCGAGTCCATCGCTTAAAGTCGTTGAATGACCACCTTCCTTCAATGACCTCAATCATTGAGCAGTCTCACTGCATGAGCTTTCAAGCTGATATCTCCTCAAACAACTAAGTAAAACCTGCATAAATCGGCGCTGATCTATAACATCCTCATCAAAATAGGTAGTCATTCGTCCAAATACACGATCGAAATTGTCGTCCTCATTTAAAAAATGGGCGACGGTCTCAGTTAGAGATACCCGTTCTTGAGTGGTATAATCTAAAAACTCCGATTTCAAAAGAGCATCAAACAACTCAGCAAGCTCTTTATCATTATTCACATCCTTAGAAACTATAACCTTCTCCCTCTCATCACTTCTTGTATTTTCTATATCAAAAACGAATAGCAAATTTTTTATATCCACAATTTTATATTTATTTTTCATCAGTCAAAATCCGTATATGAGGTTTTAACTCGCCCATTTGGCTCAAGAATGACAACTGCCCTTGTTTGCTTTCCATAGTCAAGACCTCCACGTTTGTATCCCTCACCGATAACCTTACCCATATCAATTGGCCGTTTTGATATTTGTAGATTCGTATATCGGAGAATCAGTTGTGCTCTGTAGATAGCATTCAGCTGGTCTCTATGACTCAAGAAGTGTGTTGCAGCAGATGGAATCATAGGCTGTCCTCTCCTCCTCCCACTATTGTAAGTTTCCACGATTCCTGTGGTTGGGTTTTTGGCTAAGGTCGATCGTTCATACTGAGAATTCAAAGTGGTTTGAGCACCATGCTTTTCCAGAAAATGCTCTCCATTTGTTGGATCTTCCATCTCATGTAACCGCCTATAAGCATTTTCTTCGCCAAGTTCATCAATCCTTGCTCGTCGCTCCTGTGCAGTCATCGCTGGCAGTGGAGGATGTCCGTCGTCAACTATCACGCAACCAGCCATGCGCTTCATCGGACGACGAGGTGGCGCCGGCGACGGGCAATTGGACGTCAACCCCAACGGATCCACCCACCCCGTCGGATTCGGCGTGTACTGGTATTGGTTCAACCCACCCGCCAACTTGATGGGATCCGGCGTCAGATACCGCCCCAACCGCGGGTCGTAATACCGATGCCGGTTGTAATGCAGCCCACTTTCCGCGTCGAAATACTGCCCCTGAAAGCGCAGCGGCTGGTCGAGATAGTCCTCGCCGGCCAGAGTGATCGCCGCGACCTTGCCGTAGGCGTCGTACTGCGCGGACCAGACGATTTCGCCGCTGTAGTCGGTGAGTTCCTGCGGGGTGCCGAGGTGGTCGAGTTGGTAGTAGAACGGGCAGGCGCGTTTCGGGCCTTTGCCGTCGAGCAGCGCCAGCGGCCGGAAGGTGCCGGGTTCGTAGACGTAGCTGCGGTGGTAGGTTTTGCTGCTCTCGGCGACGAGGTGGTCGCCTTGCCAGAAGAACTCGGTGCTGACGCCGTCGACGGTCTTGCGGATGCGTCGGCCGAAGGCGTCGTATTGATAGGTCGAGGTTTGGCCGTCGGGGCGGGTCAGGCTGATCAGGCGGTGTTGGCAGTCGTAGCGGTACTCGGTGACGAGTTGCTGGTCGCGGCCACGACGCTCGCGGATCAGGTTACCAAAGGCGTCGTAGTAGTAGTGTCGGTCGCCTTGCATCAGCAGGCGGTTGCCCTTGATCCGCGTGGGACCGGGGCGGTCCTGCATCAGCAGGTTGCCGGCCGGGTCGTGGGCGAAGGACTCGGGCAGTTCGTCACGCGAGTGGCGCACGCGGATCAAGCGGTCGAGGGCGTCGTAGGCGTAGGTGCGCTGGCCGTGACGGCTGTCGGCAATGTGCTCCAGATTGCCGTTGGCGCTGTAGGCATAGTCGCGGCGGTATAGCGACGCGTGCTGATGGCCTACAGCGTGGGCCAGCAAACGGCCCTGATCGTCGTAGGCATAGTCGCTGAGCAGCAGGCCTTGCTGGCGTTGTTGTTCGCGACCGCACTGGTAGACATGGCTGGTCAGCCGTGCGCCATTGAGGTCGATGGCGGTCAGCGCACCGCCCTTGGCGTAGTGATAATCGAGCTTGCTGTTGTCCGGCAGACGCTGGCGCTTGAGCTGGCCGCAAGCGTCATAGGTATACCGCAAAGTGCCCCAGCCCTGATGCTCAGTGATCAGCCGGTCTTGCAGATCGTATGCGAAGGCCAGTGGATGTTTCTGGCCGTCATCGACACCGGTCAACCGCCCCAGGCGATCGTAGCGGTAAGCCACCTGAACCCCGTCGGGCAGGATTTTCAACAGCAGACGCCCGGCCGCATCACGCTGGTAAGCGGTGACCAGCGTTGAGCCGTCATCGCCGAACTCGGTCTTCTCCAGCAGGTGCCCATTACGATCGTAGGCGTAGGCGGTGCTCCGCCCGTCGAAGCCGGTTTCCTGTCGGATCAATCCGCTCGGCGTGTAGTCCAGTCGATACTTTTCCCCGGACTCGTTCTCGATTTCCGTGAGCAGCAGTTGCGCATGGTCGTAGCGGTATTGCACCCGCGTGCCGTCGGGATTGATCTTGCGCGAGACCAGGTGCAGGTCATCGTCATACTCGTAGCGGGTGATGCGCCCAAGTTCGTCGCGCTCGGCGGTAACCTGGCCATAAGCGCCGTAGCTGTAGGCGCGGGTGGCACCTGTAGGAAAGGTCGTCTGAACCAGTCGGCCAGCCGCATCCCACTGCTGACGGGTAATCGCGCCGTGTTCGTCGCTAGAGGTCGTCCGCCGTCCCAGCGCATCGTAGGAAAAACGCCGCACACCGCCAGCGGGCAGGGTTTCTTCGATCAGTTGGCCGAGGTCGTTCCAGACAAAAATGTGCCGACTGGTGTCCGGATAGCGGATCGACAGCAACTGCCCGCGAACGTTGTAGTGGTAATGGGTGACCTGGCCGTCGGGATCGACCGCTTCGGTGACATCCCCTTCAGCGTTGCGCCGGAATGTCCACACCGCCTCACCGCGAGAACGGCTGTGCAGGAAACCGTTGCGGTACTCGTAGGACGTTGGCTCGTCTTCCGGCGGAAGCAGCGCGATCAGCCGTCCGACGTCGTCGTAACGGTATTCGGTGATCGCACCGAGCGCGTCCTGCTCGGCGATCAGCCGGCCCTGATCGTCATAGGCCTTGAGGTGCTCACCGCCATCGGCCTCGACCTTGCGCACCAGCCGTGCGCTGTCATCGTGGACGTAAACCTCTTCGGTGCCATCGACGTAATGCACCGCGACACGGCCGTCGTCGTCCCAGACATACCGCGTGTCCATCTGCGAGAACGACGCCCAGTGCCGTACGCAGCGCGCCGCTTTGCCGGCACGCTCCCACTCCCAGAAGAAACTCGCGCCGCCGGTCAGTTGCCGCTGCAGGATGACGTGCTGATCGTCGTAGTCGTAACGCTCGCTGTCACCGACGGCGTTGGTCGCGGCCAACAAACGCTGACGGGCGTCGTAGCAATAACTGACCAACGTTTGCTCGGTGCGCCAGCCATCGCCCCCAAGCACCTGGTAATCCACCGCTACCAGATGCGCCTGGTCGTAGCGCAAAAACAGCGAGCGACCAGCGCCGTTATCCAGGCGCTGCACACGGTCGGAATAATCGCGATGCACGGTCAGACGATTGCCATACGCATCACTGACCGCCGTCAGCCGCCCAGCCCGAAAGTGATAAAACCGCGCCGTATCCCCCGCCAGCGCGAGGATCAGTTCCTCCGGCTCATTCCCGAGAAAAATCGCCGCCCGCGACAAGCTGTTGTGAATCTGCGGCCGTTCAACGCTGGGCAACGGAAACCGCGTGCGGCGGTTCTCGTGATCGACCCAGACCACCACATCGCCATCAAACTCCAGCCGATGCGCCAGCGAATGACTCCAGCCAAACCCCAGCCCGACATCGATCTCTACCGCGCTGGTGCGGTACAACCGGGTGAATTCGAACGGCAGCAAACCATCGAGCGTGCCATCGCTCAGGGTCAGCAGTTCTTCGCCGGTGACCATCGACACCGGACAGCCGTTGGTGCAGGTCAGCGGCGCGCAATCGGCGCTGTCGCCGTTGGGGTTTTTCGCTTGATCGGGAGCGTTATCGTGGTGCTCGTTTTTCTTCAGGGCGGCATTGCGCTTCGCATCCCAGCGCAATTGCATGCGCCCCTTTTTCACGCCAGCGGCAATACCCCGCGCGGCAACGGTTTTGTACTGGTCGACGTAATGGATGAACGTGTTGACGATGCCGAAAATCGCCTTGACCAGGCGCTTTACAACCGACAGCAACTGGGCCGCGCGATCCGCCAGGCGCAGGGTCAGATAAGCGATCCCTGCGCCAGCCCCGACGAATGTCAACACAACGCCGATCAGCACATCGATCAGCACCTGCACGATCATCATCGACGCCGTTTCAGCGGTTTTGCCGGCGATCTGGCTGGGCGGTAGCATCTCGAACCAGAGGCTCGCCGCACGCAACAGCAAACACAGCGCCGCTTCATCACTGACCAGCAGCTGCAGTTTCTGCATGACATCCGGAGCTGATTCTGCGAGCCGGATCAGATCAGCCGCGCCGCTTCCCAGCCGCTCGGCAAATGCGCCTGGATCCTTGAGAATGTCCGACAGCATCCCGATGCTGTCCCACACCCCCTCGATCGCCGCCCAACTCCCGGCGAGCATGCCGTTGCTCGCGGCTGTCGCCACCGACTGCGACCACTGCGGCTGGAACCCCTGCCACTCGCTGCGCAGCCAGCCATCCAGCTCACCGGTCAAGCCATCGTAGGACTTGAACAGCGCCTTGATCTGCTCCGGGGTAACCTCGCTGTGCACCTGCACGCGATAGAACTTGCCTGGCGTACCGGTGAAGGTGCCCCGGCCTTGCGCATCCAGTGCCACGGGCGAGGTTTTTCCATCATCCACCGCCACCACATCCACCACGATGTCGCCCAGCGGAATGTCGTACACCGACTCGAACTTGCTCTCGATCGCCAGCAATCCGCTCTTCGGGCACTGCACGACGCTGGAGGAAAACTCACTGTCGCCAGTGCTGACGGCAGTGACGCGATCGCCGAAGCGAATGATCCGCTCCATGCCCATCAGCGACGGCAGGTCGGCCGCTTGGCTGACCTGGTCGGCCGCGCGACTCAACCAATGCTCAAGTTGTTGGCGATAGAGGTCGAGGGTGTCGGGGAAGCTGTCGAGTTCCTGCTCGATGCGGCTGACGGCGTCCATCAGCGCACACGACGATGCGGGGTGGAATGAAAAACCGGGTCAAACATGAGCGTTCCCTCGCGCAGAAATTAGGCGCGGGGACTTTGCGGGGGATCAGCCAGGAAAGAAGTCAGGCGAGTAGGCGTTTGCTGTAGGACTAATCTGTAAAAAACCAGTTACTACAAAACGTATAGCTATAAACGTAAACGTGGCGTGAGGTTTCCCTCACGCCACGTTTATCGGGCCGACACAAATGGATTTACTGGGTTTAATCGCGAGCGCTCAATTCTTTGAGTTTGAGTTCGGCCAAAGAGTGGCCGGCCTTGGCGGCCAAAGTCCACCAGCGCGCAGCCTCTGCTGGATCCGGCCCCTTGCTCGGGGTACCTGCAAGGCAGATCACGCCGACCTGATAGGCCGCTTTGCCATCGCCGGCGAGTGCCGCCAGACGCAATAGCCGCACACCCTCTTCGCGTGCACCCAGGCCAACACCGCGAAACGTCAGAATGTGCCCATAAAAGCTTTGCGCGCCAACATCGCCAAGATTGGCCATGCGCGCAAACTGCCCTTCGAGCCAGCGCCAGCCTCTGGGCTGGCGGACGAACCATGACCAGTGAAAGAGCCTACGGGCCAACCAGTAACTGGCCGACGCCTTGAGTCGTAAGAACACTCAGGCCTCCGCCGATTCCGGGTACTCGTATTCGAAAACCCTGACCACTTCCGATGCATGCCAGGAAGCAGCCGCGACGCCATCGGAGGGCCCGGAAAAGCGCCCCAGACGCTCGACGCATTCAAAAAAACCGGTACGTGGCAAACGGCTGGCACCCTGGCTGATCACCAGCGAGCTGCGCAATGGCTGCTCGGCCTTGGCGTCCAGTGCAGCCAGATGCTCAAGTGCCGCGGTCAGCGTCTGCATCGCCGGCGTCGGCAGTTGCAAACGTTCGAGCAAGGCTCGATAGGTCAACAGATGGCGCTGCCTGCGCGCCTGATCCAGCTCCCCGAGCAATCCGTCCCAATGTTGACGACTGATGCGTACGCTCACGATTCATCCCTCCAACCCGGCACCGTCAATTCCCAGGCCAGGCTGCGACGAATCGCGGCGTCAGGTTGACGCTCGCCGCTTTCGATCATGGCCAGATAAGACGGGCTGATGCCTACCGTGCGGGCCAGCGCCTCGATGGCGATGCCCTTCCCTTCGCGCAAACTGCGTAGTTGATCCAGACCTGGAAGAATCGGGTCCGGCGTTGCAGCTGCCGGCGCTGGCGCCTGCTGCTGCGGTGTTTCGTTGATGCCTGCTGCTTTCAGTAGAGCCTGATACTGAACCCATGGCAGAACCGCATATTCGGGTTCGCCATCGCGTGCAATTATCTGAATATCCATGACTACCCCGTAGGACAACAACACTTAGCGAGTCGGCACTTTTCCCTAGAAGTGTAATCCTAACAGCGGCCAAGGTCGCGGGGGGTATCTATCTGTATCCAGGCGAAGTGAATCAGGGCTTTTTCGGGCCCTGCAACTGAAGTTGTTCGGGGGTATCAGGCAGGCGCTCGACCACCGCGAGCTTTTCCGGCTGCTGCCGGCTGCGCCAGAGCCGGAAAGCATTGAGCTCATCGTCGAGGGTTTTCATCACCCAGGCCAGAACCGCGATGTCATCGAGCATGCCGAACACCGGGATAAAATCCGGGATCGCATCCACCGGACTGAGGAAGTACATCAGCCCCGCTACCACCGAAACCATGGCTTTCGGGCTGATGGCCCGATACTCGCCACGCCAGTAAGCCAGGCACAGTGCCTGGAGCAGACGCAGATCATCCTTGAGTTTGCCAAGGCGATTGCCTTGCGCGGCACCTTTGCTCGCCACCGCGAACAACAGAGTCGGCAGACGCCCACGCGCCAGCAATCGACCGGCGAGGGGCAGAAATCGGGCGAAATTCCACGGCGCTTTCATCTATTTCTCCCGTTGAAATGTTATCCACACAAATTGTGGATAACCTTGTGAACAGAGCTGCATTTCAGCGCTGAAAGCCCCGTTTCATAAGGGCTGCGCTCAGATCGGGCGTTTTTTACTCACATAAAAAACCCCAATATTTCATTGACTTGGCAGCTCAGGGCGTCTAGCGCTGGCGGCCTCAATCTCTAGGACTGCTGCGAGCCGCATCCGTTCGCTCTGTTTACCGCCAGCTTCGTCCAGATGCAACAACGCCCCGCATAAGCGAGGCGTTGTTGGCGAAGCCGTTAATGATGCCTGTTACTTGGCAGCAGCGGCGTCTTCTTTGGCTGGATCCTTGATGGCCAGCAGTTCCAGGTCAAAGACCAGGACCGAGTTGGCCGGGATCGCCGGGCTTGGCGATTGCGCGCCGTAAGCCAGATCGCTAGGGATGTACAGCTTGTACTTCTCACCAACGTGCATCAGTTGCAGACCTTCAACCCAACCCGGGATCACGCCGCTGACCGGCAGATCGATCGGGCTGCCACGCTCAACGGAGCTGTCGAACACGGTGCCGTTGGTCAGCTTGCCGGTGTAGTGAACGGTCACTACGTCGGTAGGCTTAGGCTGTGGGCCGTCGGCTTTCTTGATCACTTCGTACTGCAGACCGGATGCAGTAGTGGTCACGCCGGCCTTCTTGCCGTTTTCTTCGAGGAATTTCTTGCCGGCAGCTGCCGACTCTTCGCTCATCTTGGCCATACGCTCTTCAGCACGCTTCTGCAGCGCGGCAAAGGCTTCGACCAGTTCTTCGTCTTTCAGCTTCTGTTCTTTCTTGCCGACGGCATCTTCGATGCCCTGGGCTACCGCTTTGGAGTCCAGATCATCCATGCCTTCCTGAGCAAGGCTCTTGCCCATGTTCAGGCCGATACCGTAGGAAGCTTTTTGCGCCGGGGTTTTCAGCTCTACGCTGGTCTGCGAATCACAACCCGCGAGGACCAGGCTAACCAGGGCTACCGCCGCCGCCAACCGATGCTGTTTCATGCTATTTCCTTGTTCATGCGCCGAAAGGGCAATCGAGTAAAGCCGCGAGCTTATCAGGCCGCCACGACCAATGGCTACCGGCATGAGAGCAGGAAACGTCCGATAAGTTCAGGGATTAAAACGCATTCGGGAAAAGGGACGATGAAGCTTCTGTCATCTTCGCCCGACAGAGACTGAAGAGACTTCCTACGACAGTTGGCGTAATGGCCACTTGCCGCACCCGCAACAGGTGAGGCATAACAGCGCAACAACTCGACAAGGATGTTTATCTTGCGTCTCTTCTACCGTGTGCTGACCCTGATCATCGTGCTGCTGGGCCTGGGCCTGGCCGTGATTTTGTACTACGTCGCCAACCCGAAATTACCGTTCTACTCCCCCGCCCAAAAGGTGCATTACCTGAACCAGTGGAGTGAAGAAGAACGCCAGACCTACTACTTCACCCCGCAGGGCACACAGGTCAAAGGCCTGCGTTATGAATGGTTCGAGGCGCTGGAATTACCCTTCTCGCAGCAGCGTTTCGCGTCCCCGGAATACCTCGCACGCTTCGGCTTTCTGGTTGATCCGCAACAGAAAGCCACACCGAACAACCCTGGCAATCTACCGGTCGGTTTCGCCCGCCATCGAAATCCCGGCGGTAACGAGCAATATCTCGATATCACCTGCGCCGCTTGCCACACCGGCGAATTACGCTTCAAGGATCAGGCCGTGCGGATTGACGGCGGTTCGGCGCAGCATGTCTTGCCTTCCAGCGTTCCGACATTGCGCGGCGGCAGTTTCGGACAGGCATTGGTCGCCAGTCTGACCTCGACTTACTACAACCCATGGAAGTTCGAGCGTTTCGCCCGCAATGTGCTGGGCAATGACTATGAGGCGCGCCACGAGCAACTGCGCAAAGACTTCAAGGCGTCTCTGAACACGTTCCTGAGAGTCGCCTGGAACGACACTCACCGAGGCCTCTACCCCACCGAAGAAGGCCCGGGACGCACCGATGCGTTCGGCCGCATCGCCAACGCCACCTTCGGCGACGCGATCTCCCCCACCAACTACCGGGTGGCCAACGCCCCGGTGGACTACCCGCAACTGTGGGACATGTGGACGTTCGACTGGGTGCAATGGAACGGCTCGGCACAGCAACCGATGGCGCGCAATATCGGGGAGGCACTGGGTGTCGGCGCCACGTTGAATTTCTTCGACAGCAATGGCCAGCCGCTGCAGGGCGATGCCCGTTACGCCTCCAGTGTCCGCGTGCGTGACCTGCACAAAATCGAAGAAACCCTGCAACACCTGCAACCACCCGCCTGGCCGGAAGAGGTCTTGGGTGCGGTGGACAAACCACTGGCCGCCAAAGGCCGCACGCTGTTTGCCGAGAACTGCGCCGGTTGCCACGTGCCACGCAAGACTCAGGAGGGCGAACGCTGGGTGCAGCATTTGCACATGCTGCCGGTGGCGGTGATCGGCACCGATCCGAATGCAGCGACCAACATTGCCAACCACCGTTTCGACCTGACGCCGCTGCAATGGGATCTGAAGGAGCTTGAGCAGATGGATGTAAAGCTGCATCCAACGCCCAAAGAGCCATTGGATCTGAGCCAGCTATCGGTGGCCAAGGGCCTGGCTTACGTCACCGCATTCGTCGAAAACCGCGCTTATCGCGAGGCCGGTGTCACCCCTCAGGAAAAGCCACAACTCGATGGCTTCGGTCTGCCGATCGGCGTGCGCGAAAAAGTCGCTTACAAGGCCAGACCACTGGCCGGGGTTTGGGCCACCGCGCCATTTCTGCACAACGGTTCGGTACCGAGTCTTTATCAACTGCTGTCGCCCCAGGATGAACGCGCCACCACCTTCTATAAAGGCACTCTCGAGTACGACCCGCGCCACCTGGGATATCGCACCGAGGCCTTTACCAACGGCTTTCTGTTCGACACCCGGATTAGCGGCAACCACAACAGCGGTCATGAATTCCGCGCCGGCGAGCGTGGCAGTGGCGTCATCGGCCGACTGCTGCAACCGCAGGAACGCTGGGCATTGCTGGAGTACCTGAAAGTACTGGGCGGACCGTTGGAGGCTCAATTGCCATGATGATCCATTCGTACAAAAGACCGTTCATGCTCGCCCGCCTCTGGTTGTGGCTGGGACGCCTGCTCGGCAAAACCCTGCTGGCATTGCTGATTATCGGCCTGCTGGGCTGGGCCATCGCGAGCGCATGGTTCGCCTGGCAACACCGCGGCCCGGTGTCGGCGCAAGAACAGATTCCCGCCGGTGAAGCGGCGATGACCCAGGACGTGATCCAGACGGCGGTGCGCATCGTCGATCAACACCGCGAAGGCACTCGCTACCTGCGCGACGCGCATGCCAAGGCCCACGGTTGCGTGAAGGCCGAAGTGACGGTGCTGCAGGAACTGGCGCCAGCGTTGCGCCAAGGCGTATTCAGCGAGCCGGGTAAAACCTGGCAGGCGATGATTCGCCTGTCCAATGGCAACGCCTATCCACAGTTCGACAGCATCCGCGACGCCCGGGGCATGGCGATCAAACTGCTCGATGTTCCCGGGAAACAGCTGCTAGGCGACCGTCAAGAGCGCCACGAACAAGACTTTGTGATGTTCAGCCATGCGAATTTCTTTGTCAGCGATGTCGCCGAGTATCGTCAGAATGTAGCGGCTCAGGCTGATGGCAAAAAGATCATGGCGTTTTTCCCCGGCTGGGATCCGCGAACCTGGCAGATCCGCCACTTGTTCATCGCCCTGGCAACGCTGTCGCCGCCACCGGACAGCCCGACAGGGACGACTTACTTTTCGGTATCCCCCTACAAATTCGGTGAGGCCAATGCGAAGTTTCGGGTAGCACCGGATCCTGATAATTGCCCGGCGTATGCCCTGCCCCCGCAAAACCATGACCTGCCGAACTTCCTGCGCAGTGCCTTGAATCAGCAATTGTCGACGGATCGGGTGCCGGCGTGTTTCGTGCTGCAGATTCAGCGCCAGGATGCGAACAAGTACATGCCGATCGAGGACACCAGCATCGAATGGCGCGAGCAGGATTCACCGTTTGAAAGCGTGGCGCGGATTACCCTGCCTGCGCAGGACTTCGACACGCCGGCACTGAATCTAGAATGCGACAACCTGTCGTTCAACCCATGGTTTGGTATTGAGGCGCATCGGCCGATTGGCGGGATCAACCGCTTGCGCAAAGCGGTGTATGAGGCGGTGAGCGATTATCGGCACAGTCGCAATGCCGAACAGTGAGAATTCCTCTGTAGGAGCTGTCGAGTGAAACGAGGCTGCGATCTTTTGATCTCTAAAAGCAAGATCAAAAGATCGCAGCGTGCCGCAGCTCCTACAGAGGAGATCGAGTGATTTCACAAATCGCAGACAGCAAAAAGCCCGCACTAGGCGGGCTTTCTGTGGTGACCTGGCGTTCAGTGGGTCCAGGTGACCGAATATGGCGCAGCGGACGGGACTCGAACCCGCGACCCCCGGCGTGACAGGCCGGTATTCTAACCGACTGAACTACCGCTGCGCGAAACGCTTGAAACGGAAACGAATGGTGGGTGATGACGGGATCGAACCGCCGACATTCTGCTTGTAAGGCAGACGCTCTCCCAGCTGAGCTAATCACCCTTCGCTTCGTTACGGGGCGCATTATGCCACAAGTTTTCGTAAAGTGTTGATTTAATTGAAGTTTTTTTCAAAAAAATCCGAAAACCGGTGAAACGACACAACCCGATGGAACAAGGTACAAACGTGAGACAGAAAAAAACCCGCTTCAGCGGGTTTTTCCGTGGTGACCTGGCGTTCAGTGGTCCAGGTTACCGAATATGGCGCAGCGGACGGGACTCGAACCCGCGACCCCCGGCGTGACAGGCCGGTATTCTAACCGACTGAACTACCGCTGCGCTAAACACTTGAAACGAATGGTGGGTGATGACGGGATCGAACCGCCGACATTCTGCTTGTAAGGCAGACGCTCTCCCAGCTGAGCTAATCACCCTTCGCTTCGGTGTGGCGCGCATTCTACGGAGCGACCCAACCTCTGGCAAGCACTTTTTTAATTAATTTTCTCAGGCCTTCCAAAGGCTTAGAGAAGGGTTGGCCTATGACCCGGCGAAGACAATAATGCCCCCCTTTGTATAAAGGAGAGACTCACCCCATGTGGTTCAAAAACCTGCTTATCTATCGCCTGACCCAAGACCTGCCTGTCGATGCCGAGGCGCTGGAAACTGCACTGGCCACCAAACTGGCGCGTCCATGTGCAAGCCAGGAGTTGACCACCTACGGTTTCGTCGCGCCATTCGGCAAAGGCGAAGATGCTCCACTGGTACACGTCAGCGGTGACTTCCTGCTGATCGCTGCGCGTAAAGAAGAACGCATTCTGCCGGGCAGCGTCGTGCGCGACGCGGTCAAGGAAAAGGTCGAAGAGATCGAAGCCGAGCAGATGCGCAAGGTCTATAAGAAGGAACGCGATCAGATCAAGGATGAAATCATCCAGGCGTTCCTGCCGCGCGCCTTTATCCGTCGCTCGTCGACCTTCGCCGCCATCGCGCCGAAACAGGGCCTGATCCTGGTCAACTCGGCCAGCCCGAAACGCGCCGAAGACCTGCTCTCCACCATGCGTGAAGTGCTCGGCACCCTGCCCGTCCGTCCGCTGACCGTGAAAACCGCGCCGACCGCCGTGATGACCGAGTGGGTCACCACCCAGCAAGCGGCCCCGGACTTCTTCGTTCTGGACGAGTGCGAGCTGCGCGACACCCACGAAGACGGCGGCATCGTGCGTTGCAAGCGTCAGGACCTGACCAGCGAAGAAATCCAGTTGCACCTGAGCACCGGTAAAGTCGTGACTCAGTTGTCGCTGGCCTGGCAGGACAAGTTGTCGTTCATGCTCGATGACAAGATGACCGTCAAACGCCTGAAGTTCGAAGACCTGCTGCAGGATCAGGCGGAACAGGACGGTGGCGACGAGGCCCTGGGCCAACTGGACGCCAGCTTCACCCTGATGATGCTGACCTTCGGCGACTTCCTGCCGGCGCTGGTGGAAGCGTTGGGCGGTGAAGAGACTCCGCAGGGGATCTAAATACCTGTGATGTACAAAATGTAGGAGTGAGCCTGCTCGCGATGAGGAACTGACATTCAACGCAAATGTTGACTGAACAACCGCTATCGCGAGCAGGCTCACTCCTACAGTTGTTTTGTGGTGTTCATTTTTAATAACAAGGAACAGGCCATGCGCGCACTGGCTGCACTGAGTCGCTTTGTCGGCAATACCTTCGCTTACTGGGTTCTGATTTTCGCGGTGATCGCGTTCCTGCAACCGGCGTGGTTCCTCGGCCTCAAAGGCGCAATCGTGCCGCTGCTGGGGCTGGTGATGTTCGGCATGGGCCTGACCCTCAAACTCGATGACTTCGCCGCCGTCGCCCGCCATCCGTGGCGCGTGGCTTTGGGCGTGGTCGCACATTTCGTGATCATGCCCGGTGTGGCGTGGTTGCTCTGCCAGATCTTCCATCTGCCACCGGAAATCGCCGTCGGGGTGATTCTGGTCGGCTGCTGCCCAAGTGGCACGTCTTCGAACGTGATGACCTGGCTGGCCCGGGGCGACCTGGCGCTGTCGGTGGCGATTGCCGCTGTTACCACCCTCCTCGCCCCGCTGCTGACCCCGGCGCTGATCTGGCTGCTGGCTTCGGCGTGGTTGCCGGTGTCGTTCATGGAATTGTTCTGGTCGATCCTGCAAGTGGTGCTGCTGCCGATCGTGCTCGGCGTGGTCGCGCAACGTTTGCTCGGCGATAGAGTGCGGCACGCGGTGGACGTGTTGCCTCTGGTGTCGGTGGTCAGCATCGTCATCATCGTCACCGCCGTGGTGGCCGCCAGTCAGGCGAAGATTGCCGAATCCGGGCTGCTGATCATGGCGGTGGTGATGCTGCATAACAGCTTCGGATACTTGCTGGGTTACTTCACCGGACGCCTGTTCAAGTTGCCACTGGCGCAGCGCAAGTCGCTGGCGCTGGAAGTCGGCATGCAGAATTCGGGGTTGGGCGCGGCATTGGCCAGTGCGCACTTCTCGCCGCTGGCGGCGGTGCCGAGCGCGTTGTTCAGCGTCTGGCACAATATTTCCGGGGCGCTGCTCTCGACGTACTTCCGGCGCATGAGCGAGAAGGAAGACCGTGAGGCGCTGGCGCAGCAGCCGACCGACTGACCGGGAAGCTTGATCCCCGGATTAATGCTCGGCAGACTGTTGCGCTACGCGGGGACGACCCTGCGGCTCGATCGAGTTATCAATCTGGGGACGGCCCCGTCAATCGATGGAGGTCTTTCATGTCCTGGATCATTCTGTTTTTCGCCGGCCTGTTCGAAGTCGGCTGGGCCGTCGGCCTGAAATACACCGACGGTTTCACCCGCCCGCTCCCCACCGTACTGACCGTCGCAGCGATGGCAATCAGCCTCGGCCTGTTGGGCCTGGCGATGAAGGAATTACCACTGGGTACGGCTTATGCGATCTGGACCGGGGTCGGTGCCGTAGGCACGGTGATTGCCGGGATCATTCTGTTTGGCGAGTCGATGGCGTTGATTCGGCTGGCCAGTGTGGCGTTGATCATTACCGGTTTGATCGGCCTCAAGGTCAGCGCTTAGGCCACTGCCGCTTTCGCGAGCAAGCCCGCTCCCACAGGGATCTCCGGTGAACACAAATCTTGTGTAAATCCAGAAAACCTGTGGGAGCTGGCTTGCCAGCGATGGGGCCAATTCAGGCAACAACTATCTGACAGCCCCGCGCAACGCCCCCACCAACCCCTGCAATTTCGCCGGCTGCGCCGCCTCCACCGCCACCGCCGAACCCGCCACCAACGTCACCCGCGACCACAACCGCTTGAACAGGCCCTTGTTCGGATCGCGACTGAAGAAACTCCCCCACAATCCCTGCAGCGCCAGCGGAATTACCGGCACCGGGGTTTCTTCGAGAATCCGCGTCAGCCCGCCCTTGAACTCGTTGATCTCGCCATCGGTGGTCAACTTGCCTTCCGGGAAGATGCACACCAGCTCACCGTCCTTCAGATACTGGGCAATCCGGGTGAAGGCTTTTTCGTAGATCTGGATGTCTTCGTTGCGTCCGGCAATCGGAATCGTCCCCGCCGTGCGGAAGATAAAGTTCAGCACCGGCAGGTTGTAGATTTTGTAGTACATGACAAAGCGAATCGGCCGACGCACCGCGCCGCCAATCAGCAAGGCATCGACGAACGACACGTGGTTGCACACCAGCAATGCCGCGCCCTCGTCCGGAATCGCTTCGAGGTTACGGTGTTCGACGCGGTACATGGAATGGCTGAGCAGCCAGATCATGAAACGCATGCTGAACTCGGGGACGATCTTGAAGATGTAGGCGTTGACGCCGATGTTCAGCAGCGATACCACCAAAAACAGCTGTGGAATCGACAGCTTGACCACGCTCAGCAACACGATCGAAACGATCGCCGACACCACCATGAACAGCGCGTTGAGAATGTTGTTGGCCGCGATCACCCGCGCCCGTTCGTTCTCGGCGGTGCGCGACTGGATCAGCGCGTACAGCGGCACGATATAGAAGCCGCCAAAAATACCGAGGCCGAGAATGTCGACCAGCACCGCCCAGGTATGGGCAAAGCCCAGCACTTGGGTCCAGCTATGGCCGCTGACGCTCTCCGGGATTCCACCGGAATGCCACCACAGCAGCAGGCCAAACACGGTCAGACCGAACGAACCGAAAGGCACCAGACCGATCTCGACCTTGCGCCCGGAAAGCTTCTCGCAGAGCATCGAACCCAGCGCAATCCCCACCGAGAACACGGTGAGAATCAGCGTTACCACAGTTTCGTCGCCGTGCATCCACTCCTTGGCGTAGGCCGGGATCTGCGTCAGGTAAATCGCCCCGACAAACCAGAACCACGAGTTGCCGACAATCGAGCGCGACACCGCGGGCGTCTGGCCCAGGCCGAGTTTCAGCGTGGCCCAGGACTGGCTGAAGATGTTCCAGTTCAGGCGCATTTCCGGCGAAGCCGCCGCAGCGCGCGGAATGCTGCGACTGGCGAGATACCCGAGCACCGCAATCCCGACAATCGCGGTCGACACCAGTGGCGCGTAATGCGTCGAGGACATGATGATGCCGGCGCCGATGGTCCCGGCAAGGATCGCCAGGAACGTGCCCATCTCCACCAGTCCGTTACCGCCGACCAGTTCATCCTCGCGCAACGCCTGCGGCAAAATCGAATACTTGACCGGCCCGAACAGCGCCGAATGCGTGCCCATGGCAAACAGCGCCACCAGCATCAGCGACAGGTGATCGAAAAGGAAACCGATCGAGCCTACGGCCATGATCGCGATTTCCGCGAGTTTGATCAGACGGATCAGCGCGTCCTTGGCGAATTTTTCCCCGAACTGCCCGGCCAGCGCCGAGAACAGGAAGAACGGCAGGATAAACAGCAGCGCACACAGGTTGACCCAGATCGAACGATCACCTTCGATGGTCAGCCGATACAGAATGGCGAGGATCAGCGACTGCTTGAACACGTTGTCGTTGAACGCGCCCAGCGACTGCGTGATGAAAAACGGCAGAAAGCGCCGGGTGCGAAGCAGGTTGAACTGTGAGGGGTGACTCATCTTCCGTGTTTCCCTGAGGTCGGTAGAGAATGGCCTGGATCTGCTTATTGGAATCTCGATCGGCGATCCAGGCCACACATTACCTAAACTTTTCAGGTTATTTCTTCAACCCTGCAATACAAGGTGAGACAAACAGCTCACCGCGCCACGCGCCTTGCACGGTGCGTTTACCGACGATCAGCCACATCACTGCCAGCAGGCTCACCAGCACACAGCCCATCACGCTGAAAAAACCGAGGTTCAGCGTGCTGGCGAGCTTGAGGGTCGCCAGCGAATACACGCCCAGCGGGAAGGTGAAACCCCACCAGCCGAGGTTGAACGGGATGCCGTCGCGCAGGTAACGCGCGGTGATCAGCAGCGCCATCAACATCCACCACAAGCCGAACCCCCACAAGGTGATCCCGGCTACCAGCCCCAGGCCCGCAGCGATTTCACCGATGCCCGGCAGGCCATTGGCGGCGAAGATCACCGGTGCATCAGCGCCCAGCAGCAGCATGCCCAACGCGCCGGTGCCGATCGGACCGAGGGCCAGCCAGCTCGAGGCGGCCATGTTTTCGTGGGGCAGTTTGTGCAGCGCCATGCGCAGCAACAGGATGGTCAGAATGCTGAACGCCACGGGTAGGGAAAATGCCCAGAGCACGTAGCTTGTCGTCAGCACCACCAGTTGCGCGTGGGCATCGGCCAGGTGCGGCGCGAGCAAGCCGCCGCTGGCCGCCGCCACTTCCGCCGCCACCACCGGCAACAGCCAGACCGCCGTCATCTGGTCGATGCTGTGTTCCTGGCGGGTAAACATCATGTAGGGGATCAACACGCCACAGGCCAGCGACATCGCCACGTCGAGCCACCACAGCACTTCGGCAAGATGAATCACGCCTTCGCCCCAGCGTGGCAGGCCGAACAGCAGAAAGCCGTTGATAATCGTCGCCAGGCCCATGGGGATGGTGCCGAAGAACATCGAAACGGTGGAATGGCCGAAGATCCGCCGCGCTTCATCGAAGAAGAGTACCCAGCGCGCGGCATAGGCGAAGGTAAACAGGGTGAACAATAGAATGTTGAACAGCCACAAACCTTCGGCCACCGCGTGCAACCCGGGGATCGCCACCGGCAGTTGCGCCAGCGCCAAGGCCAGTACGCCGGTGCCCATGGTCGCGGCGAACCAGTTCGGGGTGAATTGACGGATCACTTCACGCGGATGCTGAAGCTGGCTGAACGGCTTGATGCCGGGTTTGGCTATATTGGGGCAAGTCATCATGAACTCCTGTCCTCAGGTGAGGTTGAGCCCATGGTAGAACCGAATCGAATATCTATATAACGGGTAATTTCTCTATCTGTTATCTACTTTACAGATAAGCGTCTAGACACTGCCTTCGCTTTCAATCACCAGAATCCGCGCCACTCCCTGCGGATGCGCCACGTGCTCGGTGCCGACCGAGGCGTAGAAGATATCCCCGACCTCAAGCAGCACATGCTTTTCTTCGCCCTGTTCGCGATAGCGCATCTGCACCTGACCATCGAGCACCACGAACACTTCTTCACCATCGTTGACGTGCCATTTGTAAGGCTGATCGGTCCAGTGCAGACGCGTGGTGATGCCGTTCATGTTGGCGATGTCCAGCGCACCCCAGGCACGCTCGGCGGTGAACGACTTGCTGCGGATAATCTTCATCGGTCGATCCATGCAAAGAAGGGCCGCCCAAGGCTAACTGAAACCGCCACACTTATGGAGCGCTGCAAACCTTGGTCGCTTGCGCACGCAAGCTGAGCAGGAGCGCGGCGACGGCCAGCACGATCAATGCGGCGACGTAACCGTCGGTGGTCGCGAGCAAGCCGTAGGTGCGGGTCAAGTGCCCGGCGAGCAGTGCCGGCAAGCAAAACGCCAGATAACTCAGCGCGTAATACGCCGACATCAGCCCCGCTCGTTCATGCGGCAAAGCCAGCGGCACCAGGCTGCGCACTGCCCCGAGAAACCCCGAACCAAAGCCACAACCGGCGACCAGCGTGCCGAGGAAAAACAGCCCCAGACTGGCGCTGTGCACGCCGAGCAGAATCAGCAGCACACCGATCGGCAGCAGACTGGCGCCCAGTTGCAGGGCCCGGGTCGCAGGCCGATTGCGCAACGTGAAAATCATCAGCGCGCCCGTCACCGTCAGCGCCGAGACGGTCGCACCGCCGATCAGGTTGGAAGTCGACCCGGTGGCGGTGCGCACCAGCGACGGCGCCAGCGAGGCAAAGAAGCCGCCGAGGGCCCAGGTTGCGGTGTTCAGCGGCAGCACACGCCACAAGGTCGAACGCGCCTGAACCGGCACATGCAGGGTCGGCCGCAGCGAAGCCCAGGCCCCGGCTTGCGGGGTGACGCTTTCCGGCAGACGCCAGACATACATCGCCTGCAACACAAACAGTGCCAGCAGCAACCAGTAAGTCAGTTGCAACGGCGCCGGAGCGAACTCGGCCAGCAAGCCACAGCCCATGCTGCCCACCGCCATGCCGAGCAACGGTGCGACGCTGTTGATCAACGGCCCCTGCTGGCGGTCGGTGTCGAGCAGCGTCGCGCTCAGAACAGCGGTGGCCATGCCGGTGGCAAAACCTTGCAGCACGCGAGCGCTGATCAGCCATGCGACGCTGTCGGCGTGGATGAACAGCAGCATCGCCAGGGCATTGAGCAGCACCGCGGTGAAGATCACCGGTTTGCGCCCCAGATGATCGGACAACGAACCGACCGTCAGCAGCGCCGCCAGCAGGCTTAAGGCATACACGCCGAAAATCAGGGTCAGCACCGCTGCCGAAAAGTGCAACTGATCCTGATACAGGTGATACAGCGGCGTCGGCGCCGTGGAGGCGGCGAGAAAACTCAACAAGGTGATCGCCAGAAAAATCAGGCTGCCACGGTTGGAAGCAAGGCTGGTCATGGGCACACTCCACTAAAGCTAATTTTTTGCTTTTGCGGAGTGTGCTCTCGGCTTTGGCTTAAAGCAAATTCTTTGTGTTAAGGTCTGGCGCATGGCTATTAAAGAAGGTTTACGCCCCGGCGGCCGCAGTGCCCGGGTGCAAGAGTCGATTCATTCGGCAGTCCGCGCGCTTCTGCAAGAACAGGAGCGCAGCACCGTGACCGTCCCGCAAATCGCTGCGCGGGCCGGGGTCACGCCCTCGACGATCTATCGGCGCTGGGGCGATCTGACGGCGTTGCTGGCGGACGTCGCCCTCGCCCGCATGCGCCCCGACAGCGAACCGGCCGTGACCGGTGACCTGCGCGGTGATATCCGCGCCTGGGCCGAGCAGTATCTGGACGAAATGAGTTCGGATCCGGGGCGCAACATGATGCGCGACGTGCAGGCCAGCGCCACGCCGGGGTATTGCGTGACGATCATTGGCGCGCAGTTGCAGACCATCATCGAGCGTCACCCAGACGAGCCGGCGCCGAGTGTCGATCGGTTGATCAATCTGGTGGTGGCACCGGTGGTGTTCCGGATTCTGTTTGCGGCGGCGGCGCTGGAGGTGGATGAACTGCATCGATTGATCGATATGGCGTTGAAACAGGACTGACGCCTGCTCGCGATGGGGCCTGATGAGTCACCATAAAACCACCCGGTTTCAAACCTGCGACACCCCGCCACGCCACGACCTTGGTCGACACTGACTAACCGCCGCACTCATGCGAGACTGTCCGCCCGGGCAGGACTGCCGGGGAGTCTTCTGTCGGGAGTGTTGCATGTCGTTGTCCACCGGGCTGATCGCCGCCGTCGCCCTCGCCTATATGGCCATCATGTTCGCCATCGCCTTCTACGGCGACCGTCGCAGCGCGCCGTTGCCGCCGCGGATGCGCGCGTGGGTGTACAGCCTGTCGCTGGCGGTTTATTGCACCAGTTGGACGTTCTTCGGCGCGGTCGGTCAGGCGGCCGAACAGCTGTGGTCATTCCTGCCGATCTACCTCGGGCCGATCCTGCTGTTGCTGGGCGCACCGTGGGTTCTGCAGAAAATGGTGATGATCAGCAAGCAGGAGAACATCACCTCGATTGCCGACTTCATCGCCGCGCGCTACGGCAAATCGCAATCGCTGGCGGTGGTGGTAGCACTGATCTGTCTGGTCGGCGTCCTGCCTTATATCGCCCTGCAACTCAAAGGCATCGTCCTTGGTGTAAACCTGCTGATCGGCGCCGGTGCCGACGCCATGGGCACCCGCGCCCAGGACACCGCACTGATCGTGTCGCTGGTACTGGCGCTGTTCACCATCGTCTTCGGCACGCGCAACCTCGATGCCACCGAGCACCACCGGGGCATGGTGCTGGCGATTGCGTTTGAATCGCTGGTCAAGCTGTTCGCCTTTCTCGCCGTCGGCGCGTTCGTGACCTACGGGCTGTACGACGGTTTTGACGACCTGTTCAATCAGGCGATGCTCGCGCCGCGCCTCGAGGAGTACTGGAAGGAAACGATTAACTGGCCGTCGATGGTGGTACAAACCGGGGTGGCGATGATGGCGATCATCTGCCTGCCGCGGCAGTTTCACGTCACGGTGGTGGAGAACATCGACCCGCAGGACCTGCGTCTGGCCAAGTGGGTGTTCCCGGCCTATCTGGCGCTGGCCGCGCTGTTCGTGGTGCCGATCGCCCTCGCCGGGCAGATGATGCTGCCGAGTCACGTGCTTCCGGATTCGTTCGTGATCAGCCTGCCGTTGGCCCAGGCCCATCCGGCCCTGGCGTTGCTGGCGTTTATTGGTGGTGCGTCGGCGGCCACCGGCATGGTGATCGTGGCCAGCGTGGCGCTGTCGACCATGGTCTCCAACGACATGCTGTTGCCGTGGCTACTGCGGCGTAATAACGCCGAGCGCCCGTTCGAGGTGTTCCGCCAGTGGATGCTCTCGGTACGCCGGGTGAGCATCGTGCTGATTCTGCTGCTGGCCTACGTCAGCTACCGCTTGCTCGGCTCCACCGCGAGCCTGGCGACCATCGGCCAGATTGCCTTTGCCGCTGTCACCCAACTGGCCCCGGCGATGCTCGGCGCGCTGTACTGGAAACAGGCCAACCGTCGTGGGGTGTTCGCCGGTCTCGCGGCGGGCACGTTCCTCTGGTTTTACACATTGATCCTGCCGATTGCCGCCCACAGCCTCGGCTGGTCACTGAGCACTTTTCCCGGTCTGGCGTGGCTGCACAGCAACCCGCTGAACCTGCCGATCACCCCGCTGACCCAAGGCGTGGTGCTGTCGCTGGCGGGCAACTTCACGTTGTTCGCCTGGGTCTCGGTGCTGTCGCGCACGCGGGTTTCGGAGCACTGGCAGGCCGGGCGCTTCATTGGCCAGGAAATCAGCGCGCGGCCGAGTGCGCGTTCGATGCTGGCGGTGCAGATCGATGATTTGCTGCAACTGGCGGCGCGCTTTGTCGGCGAAGAACGTGCGCGGCAGAGCTTCATTCGTTTCGCCTACCGCCAGGGCAAAGGCTTCAATCCGAACCAGAACGCCGATGGCGAATGGATCGCCCACACCGAACGTTTGCTGGCCGGCGTGCTCGGTGCTTCTTCGACGCGCGCCGTAGTAAAAGCCGCCATCGAAGGTCGGGAAATGCAGCTGGAGGACGTCGTCCGTATCGCTGACGAAGCCTCGGAAGTGCTGCAGTTCAACCGCGCGCTGCTGCAAGGCGCGATCGAGAACATCACCCAGGGCATCAGCGTGGTCGACCAATCGCTGAAACTGGTGGCCTGGAACCGCCGCTATCTGGAGCTGTTCAACTACCCGGACGGCTTGATCAGCGTCGGCCGGCCGATTGCCGACATCATTCGCTACAACGCCGAACGTGGCTTGTGCGGCCCCGGCGAGGCGGAAGTCCACGTCGCCCGGCGCCTGCACTGGATGCGTCAGGGCCGCGCGCACACTTCCGAACGTTTGTTCCCCAACGGCCGGGTGATCGAGCTGATTGGCAACCCGATGCCTGGTGGCGGTTTCGTCATGAGTTTCACTGACATTACCGCGTTCCGCGAAGCCGAGCAGGCGCTGACCGAGGCCAACGAAGGCCTGGAACAACGGGTCAGCGAGCGCACGCAGGAGCTGTCGCAACTCAACGTCGCACTGACCGAAGCCAAGGGCCATGCCGAGGCGGCGAACCAGTCGAAAACTCGCTTCCTCGCCGCTGTCAGCCATGACCTGATGCAGCCGTTGAACGCCGCTCGCTTGTTCTCTGCCGCCCTCTCCCATCAGGACGACGGCTTGAGCAGCGAGGCGCAGAAACTGGTGCAACACCTCGACAGTTCGCTGCGTTCGGCAGAAGACCTGATCAGCGACCTGCTGGATATTTCCCGCCTGGAGAACGGCAAGATCAACCCCGATCCCAAGCCGTTCGCGCTCAATGAGCTGTTCGATACGCTCGGCGCCGAATTCAAGGCGCTGGCGCAGGAACAAGGCCTGAAGTTCCGTGTGCGCGGCAGCCACTTGCGCATCGACAGCGACATCAAGCTGCTGCGACGGATTCTGCAGAACTTCCTCACCAACGCCTTCCGCTATGCCAAGGGCCCGGTGCTGCTGGGCGTGCGTCGGCGCGATGGCGAGCTGTGCCTGGAAGTGTGGGATCGCGGGCCGGGGATTCCGGAAGACAAACAACAAGTGATTTTCGAGGAATTCAAACGCCTCGACAGCCATCAGACCCGCGCCGAGAAGGGCCTGGGTCTGGGCCTGGCGATTGCCGACGGTTTGTGTCGCGTGCTCGGCCATACCCTGCGCGTACGTTCGTGGCCGGGGCGCGGTAGTGTGTTCAGTGTCAGTGTGCCGCTAGCGCGGGCGCAATCGCTGCCACAGAAAACTGCGGTGGAGTTGAACGGCAAGCTGCTCAGCGGCGCGCAGGTGCTGTGCATCGACAATGAAGACAGCATTCTGATTGGCATGAACAGCCTGCTGACTCGTTGGGGCTGTCAGGTGTGGACGGCGCGCAATCGCGAGGAATGCGCGGCGTTGCTGAACGAGGGTGTGCGACCGCAACTGGCACTGGTCGACTATCACCTCGATCACGGCGATACCGGGACCGAGCTGATGGCATGGCTACGCACCACGTTGGGCGAACCGGTACCGGGCGTGGTGATCAGCGCTGATGGCCGACCGGAGACGGTGGCGCAGGTGCATGCGGCGGGGCTGGATTATCTGGCGAAACCGGTGAAACCGGCGGCGTTGCGAGCGTTGTTGAGTCGGTATGTGCCGTTGTAACAATCCCCCCCTGTGGCGAGGGAGCTTGCTCCCGCTCGACTGCGCAGCAGTCGCGAAACGGTGAATCAGGCCAATCGGGGATTCACACTCAAGGGGTGCTTCGCCCCCCAGCGGGAGCAAGCTCCCTCGCCACAGAATCGAGTTTATTCCGGGAGTTCGACCAGCCCATCGACATCGGTCATCGCCCGCTCCAGCAGATCCGCCGGCAAACTCTTGCTGGCCCGCGCGCCGAGCAATTTGAGCTGTTCACTGCGACTGACGAGGTTGCCGCGCCCTTCCGTGAGCTTGTTGCGCGCCGAGCTGTAAGCCTTGTCCAGCTGTTGCAGGCGATTGCCGACTTCGTCCAGATCCTGAATGAACAGCACGAATTTGTCGTACAGCCAGCCGGCACGCTCGGCGATTTCCCGCGCGTTCTGGCTCTGCCGCTCCTGCTTCCACAGGCTGTCGATCACCCGCAGCGTCGCCAGCAACGTGGTCGGGCTGACGATCACGATGTTGCGGTCGAAGGCCTCCTGGAACAGCGTCGGCTCAGCTTGCAAGGCGGCGGAAAATGCCGCTTCGATCGGCACGAACAGCAAGACGAAATCGAGGCTGTGCAGACCTTCCAGACGTTTGTAGTCCTTACCTGCGAGGCCTTTGACATGGCTGCGCAGCGACAGCACGTGCTGCTTGATCGCGATCTGGCCGAGGGTGTCGTCTTCAGCGGCGACGTACTGCTGATACGCCGTGAGGCTGACCTTGGAGTCGACCACCACCTGCTTGTCGCCCGGCAGGTAAATGATCACGTCCGGCTGGAAGCGCTCGCCATCCGGCCCCTTGAGGTTGACCTGGGTCTGGTACTCGCGGCCCTTCTCCAGACCCGCGTGTTCGAGCACCCGCTCAAGAATCAGTTCACCCCAGTTGCCCTGGGTCTTCTGGCCTTTGAGGGCGCGGGTCAGGTTGGTCGCTTCGTCACTCAGGCGCAGGTTCAATTGCTGCAGACGCTCCAGCTCCTTGGCCAGCGAGAAGCGCTCGCGAGCCTCGGCCTGATAGCTCTCTTCCACGCGTTTTTCGAAGGACTGGATGCGCTCTTTCAGCGGATCGAGCAACTGGCCGAGGCGCTGCTGACTGGTCTCGGCAAAGCGCTGTTCACGCTCATCGAAGATCTTCCCGGCGAGTTCGGCGAACTGCGCGCGCAGCTCATCGCGCGAGCCTTGCAGGTCGTTGAGGCGTTGCTGATGGCTTTCCTGTTGCTCGCGCAATTCGGCGTTGAGCGACGCAGCCTGCGCGTCGAGGCGACGCAATTCGGCTTCTTTGTTGGCGCGCTCGATGTTCCAGGCGTGCGAAGCGTCACGGGCGTCATCACGCTCGATCTGCAGCAGCTCGACTTCGCGGCGCAGTGCAGCCAGTTCAGCCTGCTTGGCGGCATTGGCCTGGCCGAGGTCGACGATTTCATCGCGGCTTGCCTCAAGCTGGGCGTTGAGCCCGTCCTGCGCCAGTTGCGCCATGGTCAGACGTTCTTCGAGCAAGGCGACCTCGGCTTGCCGGTCGCTGGCCCGCCGTTGCAGTTGCCAGGCCAGTGCCAGCAGCGGCAATCCCGCGCCCGCCAGACCCAGCAATACGCTGGTCAAGTCCATAGCCATAGCCACTCCTGCCGATCCGATAAAGCCTGAAGGTTAACCAAGGCGTGGGACGTTGGACAGCTCAGTCTTCGAGCAGACCGAGTTCCTGTTGTGCACGCCGGTCACCGGCGCGGGCGGCCTGACGCAACAGATCCTGACCGATGCGCCGATCCCGGGCATTGCCGCACTCGCGGCACATCAACTGACCGAGACGACTTTGCGCCGCAACCACGCCTTCGCGTGCCGGTTGCTTGAGCAGACGCCCCGCCAGATGCTTGGCATTGCGGCTATCGCCCAGACGCGGGCTGTCGAGCAGCCATTCGGCTACACGCACGGAAAATCGCTTGGGAGAGGTAACACGAGGGTGTTCGGAGGTAACAGAGCCTGATACTGAGCGAAACTTCATAAAACACTGTGGGACAGATCGGAGGGCGCGCCACTCTACTCTCTTTTTCGTACAGGTAAAGTCAAAAAAAACCCGGCACGCCCGTGCTAGAGCAAGCGCTAGGGACAATCCACAGAAGCTGTGGATAACTCAGTGGACAACCGCTCCCGAACTCGCGCAAAGCCTTGTGGAATGGGGCCCGCAGTCAAACTGACGATTTTTTCACCAACAAAAAAAGACGATATTTTTCATTGACTTAAACTTTTGATGCAGGCAGCTACCGGGGTCAGGATTGATATGACAGTGGGGTTACGGTCTGCGCAACTAATGTGCACAAGTACCTGTTACCCGGTTATATCGATGCGCTTTTTCGGGTCGTTTTGCGCATCGCGCTGGGGATAAGCGGGTTGGTGATGGGGATGGCTGCACGCTTTTGTGGCGACCGGCGGTTGACCGGGGTGATCCCTTCGCGAGCAGGCTCGCTCCCACAATCGGCCCCCGTTCTCCTGTGGGAGCGAGCCTGCTCGCGAAGGGGCCAGCCCTGTCACCCGTGATCCGCACCTCCGACCGAAATCTTTTTTTGCCGCCGGGTTTGCATTGCCCAAGACATTCCGTTACTATCCGCGGCGTTAGTACCAAGCTGAAAGTCAATTCCGGTCGAACACATCCCCACGGTCAACCTTCTTCCAAGAAGCCCTTCACCGAAAAAAGCGGGAACGACCCCTCGATGGTTTCCAGGTAAATCTTGCGCCGACACTGCCTTTGAATGAATGCAAAGGGTGTTGCGAAGACCACTTACTCTGACCGAACCAGCCTGCAAATTGATCAGGATCTTCACCCCGGGCCCAGAACCTTTGCCCTTGATGTGTTGCCTGTCCTCCTAAGTACCTACCTGCCAGCCCAAGCGCGCCAACTTAATAGCGCTTCAAACTGGCTGCTTTGTTCCAGTCGGGTTCTTTGTTCGACCAACGGTGGTCGACATTACTGGAACGTTTTAACGTTGCACGGTTCTTATCCGTGTCATTTGTAGGAACACCTAATAACTATGTCTACTCAAATCCATACTCAGGATGCCATTCGCACCCTAACCAACGCTTTTGCCCCAATGAACTGCCTGATCATGGCCGCTCGCAAAGGCTGCTTCAGCTTCACCGTGGTCAATGAACACGGGATCGCTCGCCACAGCGAGCGTCTGTACCCCGATCAATACTCCAGCGCCGAACCGCTGCAGGCCGTGATCGATCGTACACGTCAGGCCCTGATTGCCTGAGAGCCGAAAAGGCTGCAAAAGCAAAAGCCCCGCACAAAATGCGGGGCTTTTTATTGCCCGATGTTTCGCTTTTAGCCCTCCGCGCCTAAGCACCATCGGATATAACGCTTTTGGCTCGCGCCTGGAAATATTTTAAAAACAGGCCTTTACGTCGCGAATATGACACTACACTTCAACTCAAGCGGCTTGATCCGCTTTCGGCGAGCCTGATTCGATCCACCGCTGCCAAGGCCCCTTCAGGTATCGCCGCCCAATTACAAGAATCGAGGGCATTATGGGTATCGCTGCCAGCGAACTGTGCCGCTATGTGATCCGTCCCACACTGATCTATCTGGGACGCCACTGCGCAACCGCCGAATCCCTGCTACTGGGGATCGCCGCCAGCCAATCCGCCCTCGGCTCCGCCCTGCATGACCGCCGTGGCCACGGCCTCTACCGGATTGCCGAGCACCGCCATCAGGCTCTCTGGGACCATTACCTGGCACTCGATCCGGAACGCGCAAGCCTGGTTCGCGGCCTCGCCAGCCAACATGCTTTTTTGAGCGGCCCGCACCTCGAACTGACCGTCAACCTGCGATACGCCACCGCCATTGCCTGGCTGCTGGTCGAAGAACAAAACACTCAACTCCCCGATGCCGATGACCTGCTGGGCATGGCGCGAATCTGGCGCCAGACCTTCCAGCCCCAAGGCCGCCTGCGCGACTTTACTTACGCCTGGCACACCTGTGTTTCACCTGTGAATCAGGTCGCATGTTGACCCTGCAGTTTCCAAAGATCGGCCAACAGGTCAGGATTCTGGTCGGATTGTCCTACAAAACCGCTCTAACTCAGGCTATACGGACTATAGCGCTGGGACGAAAATGTTGGTAATTTTCGCCCCGGTGATCACCAGGAGTTCTAATAATGAAAAAAGTCATGCTCAAAACCACCCTTAGCCTCGCCGTTACCATGGCATCCACCCAGATCTTCGCAGCTGGCTTTGCCATCAACGAACACAGCATCAGCGGGATGGGCACTGGTTACGCTGGGCGATCTTCCTCTGCCGACGACGCAAGCACTGTTTATGGCAACCCTGCCGGCATGTCGCGCCTCACGCGCGAACAAGTCACCGGCGGTGTGGCATTCCTCGATGCCAAAACCGATATCAGCGACGCCAGCTCCAGCCCTAACGGCGGCAGCAACAAAGGCGACATGGTGCCCTTCACCTCCGTACCTATGGGCTTCTACGTCAAACCGATCGACGAGCATTGGGCATTCGGCCTCGGCGTGTACGTGCCGTTCGGCCTGATTACCGACTACGAAAAAGGCTTTGCCGGCCGCTACTTCGGCAGCAAGTCCGAAGTACAAGTCATCACCTTCCAGCCGACTGTCAGCTATAAGTTCAACGACGTGGTCTCGGTAGGTTTCGGTCCGACCATCAACCGCATCGACGGCACCCTCGAGTCGAACCTCTCGGTGACTCAGCTGGCGCCGGACGGCAAGGTCAAGATCAAGGGTGACGACACCGCGCTGGGCTACAACATCGGCGTACTGGTACAGGCCACCGACACCACTCGCCTGGGTCTGACCTACCACTCGAAAGTCGACTACAAGCTCGAAGGCAACACCAAGGTCAACTACGGCGCACTGGCTGCAGTCGGTCTGGGTGCCAGCCAGAAGTACGACGCTTCGCTGAAGATCACCACACCTGAATCCGTGGACTTCTCGGTTACTCAAGCGATCAACGACCGCTGGAACGTCTACGCCGGTTCGACCTGGACCCGCTGGAGCCAGTTGAAGAAGATCACCGTTGAAAACTCCGGCGTGCAGCCGCTGCTGGCCGGTCAGTTCGGCGAGATCACCGAAGAACAGAACTGGCACGACTCCTGGGCCTACGCCGTGGGTACTTCGTACCAGCTGAACAAGGAATGGGTACTGCGTACCGGTCTGACCTTCGACCAGTCGCCGACCAACAACGTCGACCGTTCGCCGCGCATTCCTACTGGCGACCGGACCATTTTCAGCATCGGTGCCGGCTGGAGCCCGACCGAAGACCTGACCATCGACGTCGCTTACTCGTACCTGAAGGAAGAGGCGGTCAATATCCGCAACCAGAACGATCGTGGCCAGACCTACGACGCCAAGTATGAAAACTCGGCAAACGGTTTCGGTGTCGGCGCGACCTATCGCTTCTGATGCTGCACGGCGAGGCTAACCCCTCGCCCATTGAAAAGCCCCGCTCTCTTTGCAGAAAGCGGGGCTTTTTTGTGCCTGTTCAGACACCACGGATCAAATGTGGGAGCGGGCTTGCTCGCGAATGCGGTCTTACATCCAGAACAAGTGCTGAATGATCCGCAGCCTGCGCGAGCAAGCCCGCTCCCACAAAAAGCGTGTGTTATCAGTTGAGAGGTTTTGAGGCAATGGCCTTTTCAACCGCCGCAATAAACTCCGGATCATCGGGTTTGGTCAGGCTGGAGAAATTCGCGATCACCTTGCCCTGACGATCAATCACGTACTTGTAGAAATTCCACTTCGGCGCGCTGCTCTGCTCGGCCAGCACCTTGAACAGATGAGTAGCGTCGTCGCCGCGGACTTTCTGCGGTTCGGTCATGGTGAAGGTCACGCCGTAATTGGCGTAGCAGACCTTGGCGGTTTCGGCGCTGTCCTTGGACTCCTGCTTGAAGTCGTTGGACGGTACGCCGAGCATTTCCAGGCCTTGCGCCTTGTAGTGCTGATTGAGCGCCTCGAGGCCCTCGAACTGTGGGGCGAAGCCGCAGAAACTGGCGGTATTGACCACCACCAGCGGTTTGCCAGCGTAACGCTGGCACAGATCGACGGATTCCTTGGCGCGCAACTTGGGCAACGAACCTTGCAGCGCCTCCGGACAATCAGCGGCCTGGGCCAGTCCGGTCAACGCCATCAACAACGCGGGTACAGCACACCAGCGCATGAACATGTCGGGCATCCTTGATGCGGTTATCAGAGATCGACGTTACTCGCCCTCCAAGCCTACAAGCAAGCACCCATGCCCAACTGCATCAACGCCAACCCGCCCTGATGCCAGCCCCACCACACCAGCGCCAGCAACAGCGCGCCGAGTGCGATGAAAGCGATTCGCGGCCAGGAACGCTTCATACGGCGCCGACAGCCGGTTGCAGACGCGCCACCGGACGCTCGCGCACTGGCCAGTTCAGCGCAGCCGCCAGCAGGCTCAAGAGAATCGCCACTTGCCAGATCAAGTCATAACTCCCGGTACGGTCATACACCACCCCACCCAGCCAGCCGCCGAGGAACGAGCCGAGCTGATGGAACAGGAACACGATACCGCCGAGCATGGACAGGTTACGCACGCCAAACAAAGTCGCCACCGTACCGTTGGTCAATGGCACCGTCGACAGCCACAGGAAGCCCATGGCCATGCCGAACAGGTACGCCGAGGTCGTCGTCACCGGCAGCCACAGAAACAGTACGATCACCACCGCCCGTAACAGGTACAACGCCGTCAGCAGACGCGGCTTGGACATGCGCCCGCCGAGCCAGCCGGCAGTGTAAGTGCCGAAGATATTGAACAGTCCGATCAGCGCCAGCACCGTAGTGCCAACCGTGGCGGGCAGATGCTGATCAACCAGATAGGCCGGCAAATGCACGCCAATGAACACCACCTGAAAACCGCAGACGAAAAAGCCGAACGCCAACAACCAGAAACCCGAGTGCGAGCAGGCCTCACGTAACGCTTCGGACAGGGTCTGCTCGTGGCCCAGCACCGGCAGGGGCTTGTCCTTGAGCATGCTCACCAGCGGCACGATCAGCGCCACCAGCAGGCCAAGCACCAGCAGCGCCGCCGACCAGCCGAGCCAGCCGATCAAACCCAGCGTGCCCGGCAACATCGCAAACTGGCCGAACGAACCGGCAGCACTGGCGATGCCCATGCCCATGCTGCGTTTTTCCGGCGGCACGGCACGCCCAACCACACCGAGAATCACCGAGAACGAGGTGCCGGACAGGCCGATACCGATCAACAGACCGGCACTCAGCGACAGGGTCAGCGCTGAATCGGACAAGCCCATGCACACCAGGCCCGCGGCATACAGCACGCCGCCGACCAGCACCACTTTCGCCGCACCGAAACGGTCAGCCAGCGCGCCCGTGAACGGCTGCGCCAGGCCCCAGATCAGGTTCTGCAGGGCGATGGCGAAGGCGAACACTTCGCGCCCCCAGCCGAACTGCGCACTCATCGGCGACAGGAACAGGCCAAAGCCGTGTCGCACGCCCAATGACAACGCCAGAATCAGCGCACTTCCCAGCAACACCCAACCGCACGTACGCCACATCGATGTCATTGTTATTCTCCGTTCGCGGGTATATACCCGCTTAAAACCGGAAAAACCGGCCTTCAGGCCAGTTCGTCCAACAGTCGCAGCAAGGTTTCACGCTTCTCGGCGCCCAGCCGATCGATCAATCGCTGTTGCGCCGCTTCCCAGGCCGGCAGGGCCGCCGCAAGGCGCTGCGCACCGGTTTCGGTGAGCCGGACGATGCGATTACGCATGTCCTCGCCCTCGGCCAGCGCCACCAGCCCCTCACCTTCGAGCACCCGCAGATTGCGCCCCAGGGTGCTGCGATCCAGGCCCATGGCTTCGGCCAGTTCCGAGATGCTCGGTTGATCCAGACGCTGCAGGTTGCACAGCAAAGAATACTGGGCAACGTTGATCCCGAAGCCGTCGAGAGCGCCGTCGTAATGCCTGCTGACGCCACGAGCGGCGCGACGCAGGTTGGTGCACAAACACTGAGAAGGAAGCATGATGCGTGTATATACCCGCGACTGTGTTAAATCAAGTTACACATGAGTTTATCAATAAGCTTTGTGGCGTCTGACACACCGCCTTCGCGAGCAAGCCCGCTCCCACAGGGGAATGCATTGCAAATGTGGGAGCGGGCTTGCTCGCGAAGAGGCGGGAGTGTCATAAATTTTGTGTTCGGGCATAACATGTCGCAGAGGTGCATGTATGCCGACCAAAAAGAAACCGGCCCGAGAGGCCCAGCGTGACCTTCCTTCCATTCCCCAAGAGCTGATCGACCAGTTCGTCAGCGGCCCGATGAGTGCCGACGCTATTCAGGATGCCGCGATGGCGTTTAAGAAAGCGCTGATCGAGCGAGCCCTTGGCGCCGAGCTGGGGCACCACCTTGGTTATCCTCAGGGCGCGGAGCGCCCTGAGGATTCGAGTAATCAGCGTAATGGCAGAAGCAGCAAGACCGTGCTGACCGAAGGCGGCCCGTTGCGTCTGGATATTCCCAGAGACCGCGACGGCAGTTTCGCCCCGATCCTGATCCCCAAGCATGAGCGCCGTTTCACGGGCTTCGACGACAAAATCATCGCCATGTATGCCCGTGGCCTGAGCGTTCGCGAGATTCGTGCTTTCCTCTCGGAACAGTACGGCACAGATGTCTCTCATGACTTCATCAGCTCCGTCACCGATGCGGTTCTGGAGGAAGTCAGTACCTGGCAGCAACGCCCGCTTGAGCCCATGTATCCGGTCATTTTCTTCGATGCTCTGCGCGTCAAGATCCGTGACGAAGGCGTGGTTCGCAACAAGGCCATCTACTTGGCTCTGGGCGTGCTGCCGGATGGGACCCGAGATATTTTGGGGATCTGGATCGAGAACACTGAAGGTGCCAAGTTCTGGATGAAGGTCTTCAATGACCTCAAGACCCGGGGCGTCGAAGACGTGCTGATCGCGGTAACTGACGGACTCAAAGGTATGCCGGAGGCTTTGAGTGCGGTGTTTCCAGAGACAACGCTGCAGACATGCATCGTCCATTTGATCCGCAACAGCCTTGATTACGCGGCGTGGGACAAGCGCCGTGAACTGGCCAAGGCCCTTAAGCCGATTTATCAAGCTCTCAATGCCGGTCGCCGAACAGGCTCTGGACGCCTTCGAAGCGGGGCCGTGGGGTAAGCAATATCCGACGATAGCGGCGGCTTGGAGACGCGCCTGGGAGCGGGTTATCCCATTTTTCGTGTTCCCACCCGCGATACGCAAAGTGATCTACACCACCAACGCGATCGAAAGCATCAATTCGCAGTTACGCAAGATCATCAAGACAAGGGGCCACTTTCCAACCGATGAGGCGGCGACAAAACTGATCTGGCTGGCGCTGCAAAACATCACCGCCAACTGGGGCAGCGCCGCCCATGACTGGAAAAGCGCCATGAATCAGTTTGCGGTTTTATATGGAGACCGATTCATCAGGCCGAACTGGTGAAATGAAGGCCTGCCTGACGGCAGGCCATTACCGGCCCGCACACAAAAAATCTGACACTCTCGACCAGGCCGGTACTGTCATAGAAATATCTCAGACCAACACCACTCCAACCAACACCGCCATTTCCAGCAATTCCAGCAACGCCCCCGCCGTATCGCCCGTAGTCCCGCCCAACCGCCGCATCATCACCTGCCGCAGCCAGACAAACCCAACGAACGCGACAACCAGCGCAACAATCGCTGTCACCCCGGCAATCAGCAAGCAGGCCAGCACACTCGCCCCTAGCACCCAACAACCGGCCCGGCGCGGCACATGATCAGCCAACGCCTGCCCCAACCCACCCGCTCGCACATACGGCGTGGTCAGAAACAGCCCCAGCAACGCCGCACGTCCCAGCAACGGCACGATGAGCAACATCAGCGCATGCCCTTGCTCGATCAGCGCCAGCAACGCGCAGAACTTCAGCAGCAACACCAACACCAGCGTCACCACGGCAATCGGCCCGCTGCGCGGATCTTTCATGATCGTCAGCGTGCGCTCGCGATCACCGAAGCCACCGAGCCAGGCATCGGCGCTGTCAGCCAGACCATCGAGGTGCAGCGCCCCGCTGAGCAGCACCCACACCGTCAGCAACAGCGCCGCATGCAGCAGCAACGGCGCGCCGCTCAATGCCAGGTTCAACACCCAGAGGATCACCCCGAACAGCAGCCCCACCAGCGGATAAAACAGCAGCGAACGCCCGAGCTGTTCCGGCTGCGGCATCCCCGGCAGACGAATCGGCAAGCTGCTGAGAAATTGCAGGGCGATCCACAGTGGCAGCATCTCAGTGACCTTCCTTCAGCACGCCATCGGCTTCGACGCTGAGCGCGAACAGCGCAGCATGCGCGACTTCGACATTGAGCAACTGCTCTCGCGGCAAACCACGCGCCTGCGCCAGCAGCAGGCGCATCACGCCACCATGACTGATCAGCAACACGCGCTCGCCGGCATAGGCCTGATGCAAACGCGCCACCGCGCCGAGCACGCGAGCCGCAAAATCACTGACCGGTTCGCCCTGCGGCGGCGTGAACGAATACGGATCGGCCCAGAACAGCCCCAGCGCCTCGGCATCAGTCTCCATCAACGCCGCTGCGCTCTGCCCTTCCCAGGCACCGAAATGCAATTCCTGCAGATCCTTGTCCAAATGAACCGGCAGATTCAGTTGCTCGCCCAACTCGGCAGCAAACCGCGCACACCGCTGCAGCGGCGAACTGACCAGCCGATCCCACGGCCCACCTGCCACCACGGCGGCACGCATCTGTGCCCAGCCTTTTTCAGTCAGCGCATCATCGAGGCTGCCGCGCAAACCGCCGCCCAGTTCAGTCTCACCGTGACGCAGCAGGTCCAGACGTAACGTCATGCCGGACGATCCGCCACCGCGGCTTCGGCAAACGTCGCCATTTGCCCGTGCAGGTCGCAGGCCAGACGCAACAGCGGCACAGCCAACGCCGCCCCACTGCCCTCACCCAGACGCAAGCCAAGCTCCAGCAGCGGTTCAGCGTTGAGGGTTTCCAGCACGTGGCGATGGCCCGGCTCGGCGCCACGGTGGCCGAACAGCAGCCACTCGCGGCAGGCCGGATTCAGCCGCACCGCCACCAGCGCAGCGACCGTGCAGATAAACCCGTCGACCAGCACCGCAACGCCTTCCTGCGCACAGGCCAGGTACGCGCCGACCAGTGCGGCGATTTCAAATCCGCCGAGGTTGAACAGGGTTTGCAGCGCATCGCCACGTTGCGCCGCGTGCAACGCCAGTGCGCGCTCGATCACTTGCGCTTTATGGCTGACGCCTTCGGCATTCAACCCGGTACCGGGACCGGTCAAGTGCACCACCGGACAGTCGAGCAAGGCACAGGCCAGCGCACTGGCGGCGGTGGTGTTGCCGATGCCCATTTCGCCGCCGATGAACAACTGTGCGCCAGCGGCTTTGGCCCGCAGCACGCTGTCACGACCGGCCTGCAACGCGAGTTCGCCCTGCGCCCGGGTCATCGCCGCGCCCTTGGCGAAATTCGCTGTGCCCGGGCCGATGTTCAGATGCAGTACGCCCGGCAGATTCAGTGACGGCGTCACGGTACCCAGATCGACCACTTCCAGACGCGCATCGAGCTGCCGCGCCAGCACGCTGATTGCCGCACCGCCGCTGACGAAGTTGAGCAACATCTGCCCGGTGACTTCCTGCGGGAACGCGGAAACGCCTTCCGCGACCACCCCGTGATCACCGGCAAAAATCGCGATCCACACCTGTTCAATCGTCGGTTTGATCTGCCCCTGCAATCCGGCCAGTTGCACCGCCACGGTTTCGAGGCGACCGAGGGAACCGGCCGGTTTGGTCAGTTGCTGTTGGCGCGCCGCCGCCTGTTCAACGATCTCGGCATTCACGAATTGGCACGGGTTCAACCACCACGCTTGAGTCATAACGCAGGTCCTTTCAGGGTCAGGGGCAGGCCGGCGACGGTCAGGACGACTCGCTGACAACGCTCGGCCAGAGCTTGATGCAGCCAACCGGCTTCATCGACGTAGCGGCGAGTCAATTCGCCCAGCGGCACGACACCCATTCCGGTCTCGTTGCTGACAAAAATGATTTCTCCCGGCAATGACGCCAGGCAGTCCAGCAGGGCTTCACGCTCGGCAGCGAGACGCGCGGCGTCATCGAGCATCAGCAGATTGGTCAGCCACAGGGTCAGGCAATCCACCAGCAGGCAACGCTCGGCGCTGGCGTTTTCACGCAGGACACGGGCCAGCTCCAATGGTTCTTCGATCAGCGCCCATTCGGCCGGACGCCGCGCGCGGTGATGGGCGACGCGTTCGTTCATCTCGCCGTCCAGCGGCTGGCTGGTGGCGATGTAAGTGACCGCCAGGTGGCTGGCGCTGGCGAGTTTTTCCGCCAGGCGACTTTTGCCGGAGCGGGCGCCGCCGAGGATCAATTGGAGCATGGTTCATTCCTTCAAATTGGCGGTGTACCGGTTTCAGTCATCGCGAGCAGGCTCACCCCTACAGGAGATCGCGAACAATTCACTGTAGGAGTGAGCCTGCTCGCGATGAATCCACCTCAAATCCCGCAGAGCTGACGCAGCAGCCCGGTATCCAGATGCTGCTCCACCAGATCCGCCAGCCGCTCGATATCGCGCTCGCGCAAGCCGTGGTAATCCACCTCCTGCACATCGCTCAACCCGGCCCAGCGCAGCAACGCGGCACTGGCTTGCGGTGATTCGAACAAGCCGTGCAGATAAGTACCGAACACCTGCCCGTCCAGACTCTGCGCACCGTCACAACGGCCGTCATCCAGATGCACCGCCGCGTTCTCCAGCGCCGGCCCCAGCGTCACGCCCGCATGGATTTCATAGCCACTGACCTCGGCGCTTTCCAGCGCCAGACGTCCGCGCACATTGCGCAATTGCTTCTCGGCTTCCAGCGTGGTTTCGAACGCCAGCAAACCCAGACCGACACTGGATCCCGGCGCGCCTTCCAGGCCCAGCGGATCGTGTACTTGCTCGCCAAGCATTTGCAGACCACCACAAATCCCCAGCAACTTGCCGCCATAACGCAGGTGCCGATTGATTGCCGCGTCCCAGCCATTGGCACGCAGATACGCGAGATCGCTGCGCACGCTTTTCGAGCCGGGCAGGATGATCAAGTCGGCAGCCGGAATCGCCTGCCCCGGGCCGACGAATTGCAGATCGACCTGCGGATGCAAACGCAGCGGATCAAAGTCCGTGTGATTGCTGATGCGCGGCAGCACCGGCACCACCACTTTCAGCACTTGTTCGGCTTTGTCGGTCTGGCGCTGGTCGATGCCGTCCTCGGCTTCCAGGTGCAGATCCATCACGTACGGCAGCACGCCGACCACCGGTTTGCCGGTGCGCTGTTCCAGCCAGTCGAGGCCTGGTTGCAGCAAGGCGATGTCACCGCGAAAACGGTTGATGATGAAGCCCTTGACCCGCGCCTGCTCGCTCGGCGACAGCAGTTCAAGCGTGCCGACCAGATGAGCGAAAACGCCGCCGCGATTGATGTCGGCGATCAGCAGCACCGGGCAATCCACCGCTTCGGCAAAGCCCATGTTGGCGATGTCACCGGCACGCAGATTGATCTCGGCCGGCGAGCCAGCGCCTTCGACCATCACCAGCGGATACGCCGCGCTGAGTCGCTGGTGCGACGCGAGCACCGCTTGCATGGCGATGGCTTTGTAGTCGTGATACGCCACCGCGTTCATGCTGGTGACCGCGCGGCCATGGATGATCACCTGCGCGCCGGTGTCGCTGTTGGGCTTGAGCAGCACCGGATTCATGTCGGTGTGCGGTTCGAGGTGCGCCGCTTGCGCCTGCACCGCTTGCGCCCGGCCGATCTCGCCGCCGTCGGCGGTCACTGCGCTGTTGAGCGCCATGTTCTGCGGCTTGAACGGCACCACCGCCACACCCTGTCGGGTGGCCCAGCGGCACAGCGCCGTCACCAGCGTGCTTTTACCGGCATCGGAAGTGGTGCCTTGCACCATCAGGGTGGTCATTTCAATTCCTTGGCAAAGGCTTGCAGCGCGTGTTCGAGACGCGCTTCTTCAGCGGCGTTGGCGGGCAGACCGAAACGCAAACTGCTGTTGTGAACGAAGATGCGCAGGAGGATGCCGCGCCGGGCCATGAATTCGTGCAGCGCCGCCGCGTGCTCGGTGATCAGCCACTGAAACAACGCGCAACCGCCGTGGGGTTTGAAGCCGTAGCGCTCCAGCAGCAGCGCCAGACGTTCACTGGCCTCATCGCTGCGAATACGTTGCCGGGTCTGCGCTTCGGTGTCTTGCAGACAGGCCTGACCGAGCACCCGCGTCGGCCCGCTGACCGCCCAGGGGCCGACCTGTTCGGCGAGCAATCTGAGCAATTTGCGCTCGGCCAGCACAAAGCCCAGACGCACTCCGGCCAGACCGAAAAACTTGCCGAACGAGCGCAGCACAATCAAACCGATCTGGTGGGTATGCGGCGCCAGACTCAGCTGCGGCGTGTTGTCCATGAACGCTTCATCGACCACCAGCCAGCCGCCACGCTGAGCCAGCCGCGCGTGCCAATCGAGCAGCCGCGCCGGGGTCAGGCTCAGGCCTGTAGGGTTGTTCGGATTGACCACCACCAGCACGTCGAGGCTGTCGAGAAAGAATTCGACTTCCTGCTCCAGCACTTCGCGCACGATGTAACCGCTGCGGCGCCAGGCTTCGGCGTGCTCGGCATAACACGGCGACAACACGCCGACCTTGCCGGCGCGACGCAAACGCGGCAGCAACTGGATCGCCATTTGCGAACCGGCCACCGGCAGCACCTGCGAGGCGCCGTAGTAATCGCACGCGGCCTGCTCCAGTCCGTCATCGGTTTCCGGCAAGCGTGCCCAGGCGCGCAACGGGATCTCCGGCACCGCAAATGGCCACGGCGCGAGGCCGCTGGACAGGTCGAGCCAGTCAGCCTCGGCAATCCCGTAATCGAGTGCAGCCTTGCGCAGCCGGCCACCGTGCTCAAGCATAGAATTCAGCCCCCACGCAGAGAATCAGCAGCCATAACCATACCCCGCGCTGGACCAATTGCCAGCCGCGATCAATCGAATCGGCATCGGCTGGCGGCCCCTCACCCAGTTGTGGACGCTCATGCAGTTCGCCGTGATAGATCGCCGGCCCGCCCAGTTCGACACCCAATGCACCGGCACCGGCCGCCATCACCGGACCGGCGTTAGGGCTGTCCCATTGCGGCCCCTGAGTGCGCCAGCATTTCCAGGCAAGCCGGGTGTTGCCCAGCAGCGCGTAGGTCAGCGCCACCAGCCGGGCCGGAATGTAGTTGAGCACGTCGTCGATTTTTGCCGCGCACCAGCCGAAGCGCTCAAAGCGTTCGTTGCGATAGCCCCACATCGCGTCGAGGGTATTGCTCAGGCGATAAAGCACCACGCCCGGCGCACCAGCCACGACAAACCAGAACAGCGCGGCGAACACCGCGTCACTGCCGTTTTCCAGCACCGATTCAGTCGCGGCGCGAGCGACGGCGGTGCTGTCCAGTTCGCTGGTCTGGCGACTGACCAGATAGCCGACGCGTTTGCGCGCCTCTTGCAGATCATCAGCGCGCAAGGCCGCGGCTACCGGCGCGACATGCTCACCGAGGCTGCGCATGCCGAGGGCGCAATACAGCGCCAGGATCTCGACGATCCAGCCCACGTACGGTGCCCAGGAAAACGCAGTGGCGAGCAAGGTCAGCGGCAATACCGCGATCACCCACGCAGTGACCCCGTGACTGCGCCAGCCACGCCCGCCTGCATTGAAACGGCGCTCGATGCGCCCGGCAAAATTGCCGAACGCCACCAGCGGATGCCAGCGTTTCGGTTCACCCAGCAGCGCATCCAGCGCGACCGCGGCGACACTCAACAACGCCACACTCATTGACTCACTCCCCAATAATTTTCGTACAGCAACTCATTGAGCGGACGCGCCTGCGCCCACCCTTCGAGTACCAGCATCGGCGCCGGATAGAATTCCTTGACCGGGCCCAGGCACAACACTGCCAGCGGCTTGGCCCCGGCCGGCAACTGCAGCAGATCGGCCAGTGCCTGCGGTTCGAACAGCGACACCCAGCCCATGCCCAGTCCTTCGGCACGGGACGCCAGCCACAGATTCTGAATCGCGCAGGACAGCGAGGCCATGTCCATTTCCGGCAGCGTACGACGGCCGAAAATGTGTTTTTCGCGATCATCCATCAGCGCTGCGACCAGCACTTCGGCGCAATCATTGATGCCTTCGACCTTGAGCTTCATGAACTCGTCGCTGCGCTCGCCGAGGGCTTCGGCGGTGCGGATGCGCTCTTCTTCGACGAGGTGCTGAATCTGCCCGCGCAAGGCGCGATCGCTGATGCGGATGAAGCGCCACGGCTGCATCAGGCCGACGCTGGGCGCCTGATGCGCGGCTTCGAGCAGGCGGCGCAGCAGCTCCGGTTCGACCGTGCCGCCGGTGAAGTGGCGCATGTCGCGGCGTTCGGCGATGGCACGGTAGACGGCCTGGCGCTCGGCTTCGGTGAATGCGTTGTCGGTCATGGACTCTTCGCGAGCAGGCTCGCTCCCACATTGGACGGGGTGCTTGCTCAAGAAACGCGATCCCCTGTGGGAGCGAGCTTGCTCGCGAAGGCGGCCTGACATTCTGGCGCAAACAACGCGGCAATCGCCGTCGGATTCGACGGAAAGTAGAAATGCACGTACGACGCCGTCATCCGCCCTTGCCGATAAACCGCCTCGGCCCCACGCCCGCCGTTCGGGCTCAGGCCTCGGGCAATCGGCGTCAGATCGGTGCTGGTCAGGGAATGGTGATAGGTGTGACCGCGCAACGAACCTTCCGGCAAATCCACCGCTTGCAGTGCCAGTGCCGCCAGACGTTTTTGCATCACCGCCTCACCGCGCAGCAGCCCGACCAGTTCGGCACGGGTGCCGTCGACATCGGTCAACGCGTCGAGCAGATAGAGCATGCCGCCACATTCGGCGAGCAGCGGTTTGCCGGCGGCGTGGTGCGCACGGATCGCGTCGAGCATCGCGGTGTTTTGCGCCAGCGCGACATGGTGCAATTCCGGGTAACCACCGGGCAGATACAGACTGTCGGCCTCGGGTAATTGGGTATCGCGGATCGGCGAGAAGAAACTCAACTCGGCGCCCATCGCCCGCAGCAGATCGAGACTGGCGCCATAGGTGAAGGCAAAAGCCTCATCGCGAGCGACAGCAATGCGCACGCCATCGAGCAGCGGTTCAGCAGGGTTCACTTCGGGCGCGGCGAATGCCACGGCCGGTGGCAGCGCTACCTCGCAACTGCTGGCCAGGGCTTCGGCGGCGGCGTCGAGGCGCAGGTCGAGGTCATTCAGTTCGCTCGCCTGTACCAGACCGAGATGGCGGCTCGGCAACTCGATCCCGGTTTCCCGGGACAATGCGCCGTACCAGCGCAAGCCTTCGGTGAGGCTGCCTTCGAGCAATTGCGCATGACGCAAAGTGCCGACGCGGTTGGCCAGCACGCCGGCAAACGGCAAGTCCGGCTGATAGCGCGCCAGCCCCAACGCCAATGCGCCGAAGGTCTGGGCCATGGCGGTACCGTCGATCACGCCGAGCACCGGCACGCCGAAATGCCGCGCCAGATCAGCGCTGGATGGCGTGCCGTCGAACAGGCCCATCACGCCTTCGATCAGGATCAGATCGGCTTCGGCGGCGGCTTCCCACAACAGCCGGCGGCTTTCCTGCTCGCCGACCATCCACATGTCCAGTTGATACACCGGCGCACCGCTGGCGCGCTCGAGAATCATCGGGTCGAGGAAATCCGGGCCGCACTTGAACACGCGCACCTTGCGCCCTTGGTTACGATGCAAGCGAGCGAGCGCGGCGGTGACGGTGGTCTTGCCCTGACCGGAGGCCGGCGCGGCAATCAGTACCGCCGGGCAGTGACGTGGTTGATTCAAAGTTCGACGCCTTTCTGCGCTTTGATGCCGGCCTGGAAGGCGTGTTTGAGCATGCCCATTTCGGTGACGGTATCGCCCATCTCGATCATTTCCGGCTTGGCCGCGCGACCGGTGACGATCACGTGCTGCATCGGCGGACGCGCCTGCAAGTCACTGAGCACCTGATCCAGATCGAGGTAGCCGTGCTTGAGCGCGATGTTCAGTTCGTCCAGCACCACCAGGCCAATCGACGGGTCGCGCAGCAACTCGCGGGATACGGCCCACGCGGCTTCGGCGGCAGCGATGTCGCGCTGGCGATCCTGGGTTTCCCAAGTGAAGCCCTCGCCCATCACGTGAAAGCGCACTTGCTCGGGGAAGCGGCGGAAGAACAGTTCTTCGCCCGTGCTGTTGCGGCCTTTGATGAACTGCACCACGCCGCACTGCATGCCGTGGCCCATGGCGCGGGCGAGCATGCCGAACGCCGAGCTGCTTTTGCCTTTGCCATTGCCGGTCAACACCAGCACCAGGCCGCATTCGTCAGGCGAATTGGCGATGCGTTCGTCGATCACGGCTTTTTTGCGCTGCATACGCGCCAGATGGCGTTCGTCGCGCTCGGGGGAATCGGTCATGGGGGAGCTCTCCGTTGAGGCTGGATAACGGCGGGCAGGCACAAGAATAGACGGCAAAAAGCCTGGCATCGCCCACCGTGATGCCGCTGGATGGATCAGGCCGGTCTCCGGGCTCATGAGCGGCGAATCGCCTGACTGCGCGCCTTCCCGCGTCGTCGACACAGTGGCTCAATGCACAGTTTTCACTCATTTACCGTTGCGGGGGCAGCGCCGGGATCGTGATCGTTCTTCGCCTGAAGACAACCCTCACCGGCTTCCCTGTTTCACTCTGTCGACACAGGTCACAGAGCACCTGAAACAAGCCGCGAAGGTTAGAGGGTTGGGGGTGGAGCGTCAATTAAAGAGGGGGCCGTCGGGCGAATAACTGCCGCCGATCAATTATCTGACGCCAATCTTGTGCCACACTGAGACAAGTGATATCAAAGAGCCATGCTTTTGGTTGAAAAAGCACATCACAACAATAAGGATGATGACGATGCAAGGCATGATCATCAGCAACCCGCGCCTGGAATTCCTGCGCCCGATGCTTGAACGCTGGTTTGACTGTATCGACCGCTACAACGCTGTACGCGGCGACAACGACACCCCCTACTGGCATGACGAGAAAGCCAATCTCGGACTGCTCTCCGCGGCGGCATGGATGGCCGAGCTGGTAACCCTTTGCGATACCGCCACGCGCAAACAGAACGAGGACGGCGAACGCAACGCCCGCGCCGACCTGTTCATCGCCGGGGCCGAAGACCGCGCCTACCTTCAGGCGACCCAGCGCTGGCCGCGAGTCAACAACCTCAACCTGACCCAGGCTCTGCTGGAGATCACCAGCGACGCCAAACGCATCAGTTTTGCCAGCGACCTCAAGCTCGGCTGCCTGTTCGTCGCCCCGCAGAAGGCCCAGCACAGCGCCAGCCCCGAAGAGTTGCAGGACATGGTCGACGACCTGCAAAAGGAACACTGCTGCGCAGTGGCCTGGTATTTCCCCTACGCCTACCGCAAGTTGCGCAGCGAAGCGGGCAACTATCACCCGGGCATCGGCCGTGCTGTTCAAAGAGGCCCGCGGTTGAGCGGTTGAACCATCGGGTGCGCACACTCCTCTATGATTAGGCATGCATTCATAGGGAAGATCAGTAATGCGCAAAACCCAACTCGCTCTCGTCATCGCCCTCGCCGGAGGGCTCGCCGCCTGTGGTGAATCCTCCAGCCTGCAAGTTTCCGACGGCACCGGCCCGTCACCGAAACTGCCTGAACCGAACAAAACCCTGATCCCGACGGTGAACATCGCCCCGGCGATCGGCTGGCCCGCCGGCGGCAAACCGACCGCCGCAGCCGGCACGCAAGTGGCAGCGTTTGCCGAAGGCCTCGACCATCCGCGCTGGCTCTATGTCCTGCCCAACGGCGACGTGCTGGTGGCGGAAACCAACGCCCCACCGAAACCCGATGACAGCGCCGGCATTCGTGGCTGGGTGATGAAGAAAGTCATGGGCAAGGCCGGTGCTGGCGTGCCGAGCCCGAACCGCATCACCCTGCTGCGCGACGCCGACCACGATGGCGTGGCCGAAACGCGCACGGTGTTTCTGCAAAACCTCAATTCGCCGTTTGGCATGACCCTGGTCGGCAATGACCTGTACGTCGCTGACACCGATCGCCTGCTGCGTTTCCACTACGAACCCGGCGCGACCGAGATCAAGACGCAGCCGATCAAAGTCACCGACCTGCCGGGCGGCACGCTGAACCACCACTGGACCAAGAACGTCATCGCCAGCAAGGACGGCAGCAAGCTGTACGTCACCGTCGGCTCGAACAGCAACGTTGGCGAGAATGGTCTGGATAAAGAAGAAGGTCGCGCAGCGATCTGGGAAGTCGATCGCGCCACTGGCAACCACCGGATTTTCGCCTCGGGCATCCGCAACCCCAACGGTCTTGCCTGGGAACCCACCACGGGTGCGCTGTGGACAGCGGTGAATGAGCGTGACGAAATCGGCAGCGACCTGGTGCCGGACTACATCACCTCGGTCAAGGACGGCGGTTTTTACGGCTGGCCATTCAGCTATTACGGTCAACACGTGGATGTGCGGGTGAAGCCGCAGAATCTGGATCTGGTGGCCAAGGCCATCGCCCCGGACTACGCCGTTGGCCCACACACCGCCTCGCTGGGCCTGACGTTCGCCGATGGCAACAGCCTGCCGGCGCAATTCAAGGAGGGCGCCTTCATCGGCCAGCACGGCTCGTGGAACCGCAAACCGCACAGTGGCTACAAGGTGATTTTCGTACCGTTCGCCGCCGGCAAGCCGAACGGACAACCGATCGATGTGCTGACCGGGTTCCTCGACAAGGATGAGAACGCCTTGGGCCGCCCGGTGGGGGTGGTGATCGACCAGCAAGGTGGTTTGCTGGTGGCGGATGATGTGGGGAACAAGGTTTGGCGGGTGTCGGCCACTAAATAAATCAGGGCCCGACACATAACAAATTTGGGAGCGGGCTTGCTCGCGAAAGCGTCAGGTCATTCAACATCATGGATGAATGACACATCGCATTCGCGAGCAAGCCCGCTCCCACATTTAGATTTTCAGCGTTTACGGGTTATGCGCCAGATGCTCCGGCTGCAACACCCGCTTGGCACTCAGATACGCCTTCTGCCAGTACGCCTTTGACAGGCTGTCCAGCTTCACCGTGCCGCCCGTCGCCGGCGCATGCACGAAACGCCCTTCCCCGACGTAGATCCCCGCATGACTGACCTGCGAGCCGCCATTGGTGGCGAAGAAGATCAAGTCGCCGGTCTGCAACCCTTCTTTGCCGACATTCGGCGCCTGCATCACGATCATCTCGCGGGTAGAGCGCGGCAACGAGATACCGGCGGCATCGCGGTAGACGAAACCGATCAGGCCACTGCAATCAAACCCGGAGTCTGGTGTGTTGCCGCCCCAGCGATAAGGCGTGCCAACCAGGCCCAGCGCACGAAACAGCACGTCTTCAGCAGCAGGCGAAAAAGCTTGGGAAGGCCCGAACACCACCGGGGCGCGTACGACGGGCGCAGGCGGCGGAGTGCGGCTGGCGCAGGCGCTGAGCAGCGCTGCGAAGAAGATCACTGTGAGGCGGGCCGACATCGTCATAAGCAGAACATCCTGATCTGGCTGCGGCTTTCTCTGCCGAATGGACAGAAACAAAACCGCCTGCGGAGCACGCAGGCGGTTTGCCATCAATATAGATACAGGATTCTAGCGGCTACGCGGCAAACTTCAAGTAAGACTTTAACTTCACCTTGTAAAGTCTAGGTCTACTCCCTGGCCGGGCACCGTTTTTGTCGCCACGGACGTGGCGACAACGGAGGAATTACTTGCGAGCGGTGACCACGGTCGGTGCCATCGCTAGGGCGCGTTTGGCTTCGATGAAGGTCTTGCTCCAGTAGCTATCACCCAGGCTGTCGATGCGAACACCGCCGCTGCGACGGCTGCTGGAATGGATGAACTGGTTGTCACCCAGGTAGATCCCGGCGTGACTCACACGACCGCGACGACCATTGGTGGCGAAGAACAGCAGATCGCCCGGCTCAAGGTTGCTGCGCGAGACCAGCGGGGCATCCACGTTGATCATTTCGCGAGTGGAGCGCGGCAGATTCATGCCGGCTTCTTCGCGGAACAGGTAACCGATGAAACCGCTGCAATCGAAACCGGCTTCAGAGGTACCGCCGAAACGGTAACGGGTACCGATCAGGGACATGCCGCGTTCGAGGATGCTGTCGGCCAGAACCGGAAGCTCGTATGGCTTCTTGCCGTTGAAATCGGCGAGTTCTTTTTCGGTGGCCAGCTCTTCCTGGTAAATAACGGAAGACTGGGCAGTGGCAGAATTTTTAACCTGTTGAGGCTGCTCTTGAACTGGAGAATGAGCAGCGCAACCGAACAACAGGGTGACGAGTGCGAGAGGCACGAGGGGTGCGAAGCGATTTAGCATGGGCACGACCGTGGCTGAAGTTGTAAAGAAGCCGAGACTATGCCCGCTATCGGCCTCATTTGCAAATTCAATCGATCTTTTTGTGACTTCCCGGTTTCTCGTTTACATCTAAGCGCTTAAGCCCATTTGAATCGATACGCGGTCTGCACACGGTGCGGAAAAGCGGATTTTCTGGCGCCTGAAATATGCCGAAACGTGCTCCAGCCCGCGTATTTCAAGGGCTGGCTACCAGCCGAGGGTTTCTTTAAGGAACGGAATCGTCAGCTTGCGTTGCGCCTGCAACGAGGCCTGATCCAGCTGTTCGAGGAGGTCGAACAATGCACTCATGCTGCGGGTGCCGCGGGTCAGAATAAAGTGTCCGACTTCATCGGTCAGGTGCAGACCGCGACGCGAAGCGCGCAATTGCAGGGCACGCAATTTGTCTTCATCGGAAAGCGGGCGCATCTGGAAGATCAGCGCCAGGGTCAGGCGCGATTTCAGGTCGGCCAGTTTCACCGGCAACTCGCGTGGCGAGGTTGAGGCAGCAATCAGCAAGCGCCGACCGCTGTCGCGCAGACGGTTGAACAGATGAAACATCGCCTCTTCCCAGTCTGCCTTGCCGGCAATCACCTGCAAGTCATCCAGGCAGACCAGTTCGTACTGCTCAAGGTTGTCGAGGATTTCGATACCACGATCCATCAGCTCGGCCAGTGGCAGATAAACCGCTGGCTCACCCATCTGCTCGAAACGCAGGCAAGCCGCCTGCAACAGATGCGTACGCCCTACCCCATGCTTGCCCCACAGGTAGATCAGGCTTTCGGTCCAGCCGGCGTCGGCTTCGCATAGGCGCTCGACATAGCCGAGTGCAGCGGCATTGGCGCCTGGGTAGTAGTTGATGAAGGTGGCGTCGTCACGCAGACGCACACCTAGGGGCAGCTGAATCGGTTTCATGCTGACTGAACAGTTCTCAAGGAACCGTTAGTGGCCTCTGTGTAAAGTTTGCGAAGTTTATACCCGTGAAGCGGAGCGCACAATGCGACAGACCCCAAGCAAAATCAAAGGTTTGCGTTAATGCGCTGGTTTTATGACAGTTTCTCTGACGCGCTGCCGTGCGAACCCTGCGCAAAACGCAGGCCAACCCGGCGCAATGCCGGGCCGCCCGTGATCGGATTACAACTCGGGCTCATCTGTCCCGCTGTAGATATCCGAGTCCTTGTACAGATCGTGCACGTGACGCACCAGCACCATGATCACCGCCGCCACCGGCAGTGCCAGCAAGACGCCGGTAAAGCCGAACAGCTCACCGCCGGCCAGAATCGCGAAGATCACCGCCACCGGATGCAGACCAATCCGATCACCCACCAACAGCGGCGTCAGGACCATGCCTTCCAGCGCCTGACCAATCATGAATACTGCAACGATGCCGATCATTGGATACAGATCACCACCGAACTGGAACAGCCCGGCAATCAGCGCCGCACCAATGCCGATCACAAAGCCCATGTACGGCACGATTGCCGCAAGGCCTGCGATCAGGCCGATCAACAGCCCAAGCTCCAGACCAACAATCATAAGGCCTGCCGCATAGATCACGCCCAGCGCCAGCATCACCAGCAACTGTCCGCGCACAAACGCGCCGAGCACCTCGTGGCATTCACCCGCCAGCGAGACGATGGTTTCTTCACGATCACGCGGCAGCAGGCTGCGGATCTTGGCCATCATCACATCCCAGTCGCGCAGCAGGTAGAAGCTCACCACCGGAATCAGCACCAGATTCGCCAGCCAGCCGATCAGCGCCAGACTCGAGGCCGTCGCCTGACTCAACACCACACCGACGATGTCGGTCGTCTGGCCCATGTGCTCGCTGATCGCTGCCTTGACCTTGTCGAACTTCCAGAAGCCGTCCGACAACCCCAGCTTCGACTGCGCCCACGGCAGTGCAGTGTGCTGCAGCCAGTCGAGCATCTGCGGTGCCAGTTCGTACAAGCGCACCAACTGCTTGGCGAGCATCGGCACCAGCACCAAGAGCAACGTCGTGACGATCAGAGTGAACAACGCAAACACCGCGATCACGCCCCAGGTGCGGGACATGCCGAGACGTTCCAGACGATCCACCAGCGGATCGAACAGATACGCCAGCAGCAACGCCACCAGAAACGGCGTGAGGATCGGATGCAGCAACCAGACAAACGCGCAAAGCAGGACTACCCCACCGAGCCAGAACCAACGCCGCGAATCGGCCATGTATCACTCCTGCTTCTATATAAGGAAAGACTTACCAGCGAAACCGCAACGAAGGCGCTACCGGTGCAGGCGCCTGAGCCGCAACAGGCGCCGCACCTGCGACGGCTGGCTGCGGCGCTGCCACTGGCGTCGGTGCTTCGGCCGGCAACTCCTGCAACTTCGCCAGCGACAATTGCGAACGCAACTGATCGGCACTGCCGTTGACCCGATACACGATGCGATCACCCTCGACACTTTGCAGACGCACACCGAACGGTTCGAGTAACCGCAGCAGCGTGGCGTAATGCTCAAGATTCATGCCCTGCACTTCCAGCGTCTGTTGACCCGAAGCGCCAGGCTTGGCGACAAATCGCGGCGCCAGACGCTCGGCCACCGCCAGCATCACCGCATCGGCCACCGCGGCCTGATCGGCGCCCTGCACACTACCGGCCTCTTTCTGATCGCCCAGCCATAGATGCCAGCTGGCTTGCCACTGCCCGCCCTGTTCGTGCGCATGCACCGCCAGCAAGGCATCTGCACCGTAACGCTCCGAGGCCCCGCGCAAAGGCGCGGGATCGGTGCCATCGAGCACCGGCGCCGTGGCGACCAATTGCTCACTCAGATCCGCCAGCGGCAAACGCAGCGGCAAGCCACGATGCTGAGCCGCAGAACGCAATGGCGCAGCCGCTGCCTGACCGTCGCCGACCAGACTCGAGCCTTCAGTCGAATCGTTCAGCCACCAGCTCAGAATCGACGGGCGACTCGCGCCCCACAACGAAAGCCCGGCCCGACGCAGTGCCTGCTCGGTGGTGGCCGGATCGAAATCGACTTTCAGCACCTCCGGCGGCCCGGCATCGAAACCGAACTGGCTGATGATCTGCTGCGGGTCCTTGCGAATCGCCGCCAGCCCCGGATTCTGCGGGGCCTTGGGGTCACCGGTCAGACGCAACACCAGCGTATCGAGCGCCGCCTGCGTGGCGCGATCACGCTCTTCCGGGGCCTGACTGCTCACCGGCTGGCGTACTTGATAAAGACCTTTGAGGTTTTCGGCATGACTCGCCAGGCTGACGACCGACAAACAACCCACAACCAACAATTTACAAAAACGCATGGAAAATTCCCGTCGACAGGAGCGGCTGGAACAGGCCGCGTGAACCGGTTAAGCAAGGCTGTGACAATCTGCCATCGCAAAACATTCACACGGCAGCGGTAACTTTTTGCACAGTGATAACGATAGACGGTTAATTGCCACACCTTATACAGGCAGCTACCCGGCACAATTGCAAAAAATTTCCACCGATTATGCCCCTGCCCGTCGGCACGAGGATGGCCGCTGCCCCTCAAGCCTGATAAAATCGCGCGCCTTCGCAGACCGGCAACAGCCGGGCACCCCGAAATTCGCGTGAGGCCATCGCCCTCTCGATTTCGATGTTCCCGCTGAACTCGGTCGTTACCCCTGAATCCCCTCCCCTAAAGGCCTGGATCATGAGCAAGCAACCCTCCCTGAGCTACAAGGACGCCGGTGTAGACATCGACGCCGGTGAAGCATTGGTCGAACGCATCAAGAGCGTCGCCAAGCGCACTGCGCGCCCGGAAGTCATGGGCGGCCTGGGCGGTTTCGGCGCCCTCTGCGAAATCCCGGCCGGCTACAAGCAGCCTGTACTGGTTTCCGGCACCGACGGCGTTGGCACCAAGCTGCGCCTGGCGCTGAACCTGAACAAGCACGACAGCATCGGTATCGACCTGGTTGCGATGTGCGTCAACGACCTGGTGGTCTGCGGTGCCGAGCCCCTGTTCTTCCTCGACTACTACGCCACCGGCAAACTGAATGTCGACACCGCTGCCCAGGTTGTGACCGGCATCGGCGCCGGCTGCGAACTGTCCGGCTGCTCGCTGGTCGGCGGCGAAACCGCTGAAATGCCTGGCATGTACGAAGGCGAAGACTACGACCTGGCCGGTTTCTGCGTCGGCGTCGTGGAAAAGGCTGAAATCATCGACGGCTCGAAAGTCGCCACCGGTGACGCACTGATCGCCCTGCCATCGTCCGGCCCGCACTCCAACGGCTACTCGCTGATCCGCAAGATCATCGAAGTGTCCGGCGCTGACATCGAAAACATCCAGCTCGACGGCAAACCGCTGACCGACCTGCTGATGGCTCCGACCCGCATCTACGTGAAGCCGCTGCTCAAGCTGATCAAAGACACCGGCGCAGTCAAAGCCATGGCCCACATCACTGGCGGTGGCCTGCTGGACAACATCCCTCGCGTTCTGCCAAAAGGCGCTCAGGCCGTGGTTGACGTGGCCAGCTGGACTCGCCCGGCGGTCTTCGACTGGCTGCAAGAGAAAGGCAATGTCGACGAGACCGAAATGCACCGCGTGCTGAACTGCGGCGTGGGCATGGTGATCTGCGTGGCTCAGGAGCACGTTGAAGTGGCCCTGAACACCCTGCGTGACGCCGGCGAACAGCCTTGGGTCATCGGCCAGATCGCTGCCGCTGCCGAAGGCGCTGCACAGGTCGAGCTGAAAAACCTCAAGGCTCACTAATGCCTACCTGTGATGTCGTGGTGCTGTTGTCCGGCACCGGCAGTAACTTGCAGGCTCTGATCGACAGCACGCGGACCGGCGACAGCCCGGTTCGCATCGCTGCGGTGATTTCCAACCGCGCCGACGCCTACGGCCTGCAACGCGCCAGTGACGCGGGTATCGCCACCCGCTCGCTGGATCACAAGGCTTTCGAAGGTCGCGAGGCCTTCGATGCTGCCCTGATCGAACTGATCGACGAATTCAAACCGAAACTCGTGGTACTGGCCGGCTTCATGCGCATTCTCAGCGCTGATTTCGTGCGTCACTACCAGGGTCGCCTGCTCAATATCCACCCGTCGCTGCTGCCCAAATACAAAGGGTTACACACTCATCAGCGCGCGCTGGAGGCCGGCGATGCCGAGCACGGCTGCTCCGTGCACTTCGTCACCGAGGAACTCGATGGTGGACCACTGGTCGTACAGGCAGTAATACCGGTAGAGTTGCACGACACGCCGCAGACACTTGCGCAGCGAGTGCATGTCCAGGAACACCTGATCTACCCGATGGCCGTGCGCTGGTTTGCCGAAGGCCGGCTGGCACTTGGTGAACAAGGTGCTTTACTGGATGGCCAGTTACTCGCGGCCAGCGGCCACTTGATTCGACACTAGGAGATTTTATGCGTCGCGCCCTGCTCTTCGCTTGCGCTCTGTTCGCCCTGCCCTTCGCGCAGGCGGCAGACCTTCAACCGTTCTCCGCCAGCTACACCGCCGACTGGAAACAGTTGCCCATGAGCGGCACCGCCGAACGCAGCCTGACCAAGGAAGCCAACGGCGTCTGGAAACTCAGCTTCAAGGCGTCGATGATGATCGCCAGCCTGACCGAAGAAAGCACCCTGACTCTGGACAAGGACACACTGCTGCCACAGTCCTACCACTTCGAACGTGGTGGTCTGGGCAAAACCAAGAAAATGGATCTGGACTTCGACTGGAATGCCAAGATGGTCACCGGCACCGATCGCGGCGATCCTATCAAGGTTGCACTGAACCGTGGCATGGTCGACAAATCCACCTACCAGTTGGCACTGCAGCACGACCTGGCCGCCGGCAAAAAGACCATGAGCTATCAAGTGGTCGATGGCAGCGATGTCGATACCTATGACTTCCGTGTACTGGGTGCCGAGAAAGTCGACACCAAGGCCGGCCAGATCGATGCGATCAAAGTCGAGCGCGTGCGCGACCCGACACAAAGCAAGCGCATCACTGTCCTGTGGTTCGCCAAGGACTGGGATTACCTGCTGGTCCGCCTGCAACAGGTCGAAACCGACGGCAAGGAGTACAACATCATGCTCCAGGACGGTACGGTCAACGGCAAGCCTGTCAAAGGCAGCTGATCCGCCGCTACAACGAAAAGCCCCGCAGATGCGGGGCTTTTTTGTGCGTGCAATTCCCAAGTGACACACAATCACTGTGGGAGCGGGCTTGCTCGCGAAAGCGGTCTGCCAGCTAACGAAGATGTATCTGATACAACGCCTTCGCGAGCAAGCCCGCTCCCACAGGGGGTGAGTGCAATCATCAAGGGTCAGCTCAGACCGAAAACTTGGCCACCATATTGTTCAAATCCACTGCCAGCCGCGACAACTCCTGGCTCGCCGCACTGGTTTGATTCGCCCCCGCCGACGTCTGCATCGCCAGATCGCGGATGTTCATCAGATTGCGATCCACCTCCCGCGCCACCGCCGCCTGCTCCTCCGAGGCACTGGCGATCACCAGGTTGCGTTCGTTGATCAAGGTGAACGCTGAGGCGATCTCCTCCAACGCCACACCTGCAGCCTTGGCCAGCTCAAGGGTCGAATGCGCACGGATGTTGCTCTGCTGCATGGAGCTCACCGCCGAATCGGTGCCCTGCTGAATGCCACCGATCATTTGTTCGATTTCCTGAGTCGATTGCTGAGTGCGATGCGCCAGCGCCCGCACTTCATCAGCGACCACTGCGAACCCGCGACCAGCATCACCGGCCCGTGCCGCCTCGATCGCCGCATTCAACGCCAGCAGATTGGTCTGCTCGGCAATCGAGCGGATCACATCGAGCACCTTGCTGATGCCGTGAACCTTCTGCGCCAGATCCTCGACCTGCGTTGCGTTGGACGTGACATCCTCGGCCAGCGATTCGATTGAAGTGACGGTCTGCCGGACCTGCTCGCGCCCATGCTGGGCAATGCGGTCAGACTCGCGTGACGCTTCGGAGGTTGCCACGGCGTTGCTCGCCACCTCTTCCACGGCGGCAGTCATCTGATTGACCGCCGTGGCGGCCTGCTCGATCTCCAGGCTTTGCTGGTGCAGCCCGCGCGTAGCGTCCTCGGTGACGCAGCTCAGCTCTTCCGACGCCGAAGCCAGTTGGCTGGACGACTCGGAAATCTGCCGGATGGTGTCGCGCAGGTTGTGCTGCATGCTTTTCAGCGCCTGCAGCAGTCGCGCCGGCTCGTCCTTCCCGGAAATACTGATATCGCCGGTCAGATCGCCGCCGGCCACCACTTCGGCCACGCCCAGCGACTGCGCCAGAGGCAGGACGATACTGCGGGTCAACAGCAACGCCAGACCGATGGTGATCAGCGCCGTAATACCGATCATCACCCCGACCCACACCCGCGAATTGATAAACACCAGCCGCGCGGCTTCGGTAGCGAGGTTAGCGTTGTGCTTGTTCAGCTCGACCAGCTCCTTCAGGGTCACCGCCATGTCGTCAGCCAAAGGGCTCATCTGACCGTTGAGGATCGTTGCGGCCTCCTCGACACGATTCTGTGCAGACAACTGCATGACCTGCGCCTGCAGCTCCAGATATTTGTGCTCGGCGACCTTGAAGCGATCGAACAGCGTTCGCTCCTCGGGCAATACGATCAGCACGTCATAGCGCTGCTGCGCCTCGCTCAAAACACCGCGCAGCTCATTGATCTTGGTAACGTTCTGCTCCAGCGCCTGCAGATCGCGATTGAGCAGCAGGCGCATGGTCAGCGCGCGCAGGCGCAGCATGTCCTGACTCATCTCGCCGACCGCCATCACGCTCGGCAGCCAGTTGTTGTCGACCTCATCGGACTGGGCGCGCATGTTCGACATTTGCAGCAGGGCGAACGCCCCCAAGGCAAATACCATCAGCGCCAGTACACCAAAACCCAGGCCGGCACGCGGCGCGATGTTGAGACTACGGATGCTCATTACTTTGGTTCCTTCCAAAAGCGCTGCATCAACCCTGCAGCTGGTTGCCTTAGAAGGTATCGGCCCGGCGAAGAATTGCGTAAGACGAAAAGCTGATATCAAAAGGCCTTGATACTTCTAACGCTTGGCATTAACGATTCAGCGCGCTTTTCCCGGACTTTGCCGCTGTTCGCGGCAATATTGCCAGGAAGTTGTCCCGGGCCACTTTACGGGCGACATCCTCGGGCAAGGCATCAAGGAACGGGGTGAAACTGTGCATTTCCTGACCGAGCTTGTTGAATCGGCCGACAACATCCGAACCGATCATGAAGCGCTCAGGGTATTTTTCCACCAATGCCAGCCATTCCGCTCGCGGCTTGCCCTGCTCGTCCAGCAAATAAGGGCTGAGCATGCTCCACGACAGATCAATGAACAGGTTCGGGTAGGCCTCAAGCATCCGGCTCACGGTGGGCAGGAGGAATTTCAGCTGCGTCTGGTGCCGATGAATCTCGGCGCTGGTACCGGCGTGAGCCCAGATGAACCGCGTGTGCGGGTGATTACGCAGCGGCTCCTCGATTTCCTTCAGGTACAGCGGATTTCTCTCACGCTTGGAGGTGATATTGGAATGCAGCATCACTGGCAGATCATTTTCCGCTGCCAGGTGATAAATCCGCTTCATCGCTTCGTTATTGGCCCGAGGTGTGTCGCCGGCGGTCAGCGCCGTCAGGTCATCATGGCGGGTGAACACCTCGCCAATGCCCTGCCACAGCCCCGGATACAGGGCGAGCATGCGCTGGATGTGCGCGGCGGAGTTCTTGTCATTGGGGTTGAAGCCCGACAGGAACGGATGAAAGTGCTGACGCTGCTCCGGAGTCAGCTTTTGCACCGCATCGGCAACGATCACATCGGTGGCGCTGTACCAGTAGGCATCGGCATCATCGCCGGCGTAATAGCGCGGACGCTTGGGTTCATCCTCGTGCCATTTCTTCGCCACGGGAATACCGGAAATCATCACATGGTCGATGGAATTGTCCTGCATGGCCGTGAGCAATTTCGCCATGCCGGCGGTTTCCTGGAAGAAATCCACGTAGTGCAGGTGCGCATCGCTGTAGGTGTAATCGCGGGCGCTGGCGGGGCCGGCAAAGGCCAGCAGGCAGGCAAGACTCAAACGAAACAAGGACACAAGTAATCTCCGACAGGTAGGCATAGCCTAGACCCTGAGCCGATGACAAGGGTTCATCCTGCAGGAAAGTGGAACGCGCCTCCGTAGGAATGCTCTATAACTGCAAGGTCTTTTTTGATCGAACGACTTTTTCCTACTGCCAGTGAGGTTGCCATGACTGTTACCGTCAATACCGTCTCCGCCGAAGGTTTTCGTCACACCGTAAAGATCGATGACCACGAATTGTTTGCCGACGTACCGAAGTCTGCCGGCGGCGAAGGCTCGGCACCCGAGCCACACGACTACTTCGACGCCGCACTCGGTGCCTGCAAGGCCCTGACCCTGAAGATGTACGCAAAGAAGAAAGACATCCCGCTGACCGGCGTGGGTGTCGAGGTCAAACGCGACAACAGCGAAGAGCAGAAAGGCAAATACGTTCTGCACGTGACGCTCACCCTTAAAGGCGTCCTCACCGATGCCCAGCGTGAAGAACTGCTGCGCGTCGCCGATCGCTGCCCGATCCACAAACTGATGACTACCACCGACGTCAGCATCGAAACCCACGCCCCACAGGGCTTCGACAGCCAGTAATCTCCCTCATGCCAGCGGCGGGTTATGCTTCTGGCATCACCCGCTCAGCCTGGAATGCACCATGGATACGCAACCACTGATCATCCGCCCGCGCGCCGAAGACGTCGAAGGCCAGCCGATCCTGCGCCCGCTGCCGTCAGCCAAATGTCGCAGCGTCGGGCCTTTCGTGTTTTTCGACCACATGCTCGAGACGGTTTATCCGACGGGCAAAGGCATGAACATCCGACAGCATCCGCACATTGGTCTGTCGACCCTGACCTACCTGTTCGAAGGACAGATACAGCACAAGGACAGCCTTGGCTCCGATCAGGTGGTCAGCGCTGGCGATGTCAGCTGGATGACCGCCGGCAGTGCGATTGCCCACGTCGAGCGCACGCCCGAGCCGTTGTGGGAGCAAAGCTTCACGATGCACGGCCTGCAGATCTGGCTGGCCTCGCCCAAGGATCACGAGCAAGGCCCCGGACATTACAGCCATCACCCGGCGGCAACCCTGCCGGTCAGCGATAACCTTGGCGTGCAGATTCGGATGATCGCCGGGTCAGGCTTTTGCCTGGAATCGCCGGTGCCGGTGCTTTCTCCTACGCTGTACGCGGAAGTGAAGATGCAGACCGCGACCACTTTGCTGATTCCGACCGAGCATGCGGAACGCGCGATTTATGTGTTGAGTGGGGAGGCACAGTTGAATGGCGAGCCCCTCGAACCCCATGCGCTGGCGGTGTTGCCGGCCGGGGAACAGATGAGCCTGTTCGCCGAGAGCGATGTGCACGCGGTGGTGTTCGGCGGCGCGCCGCTGGACGGGCCACGGCGAATCAACTGGAATTTTGTTGCGAGCGATCCGGCGACGATTGATGAGGCGCGGCGCAAATGGGCGGCCGGGGATTGGCCGACGGTGCCGGGGGAAGTTGAGCGAATCGAACTGCCCTGAGTATTGGGTCGCTGGTTAGTAAGCCTTCGCGAGCAAGCCCGCTCCCACAGGGGAATTGTGGTGTGCATGAGTTCTGAGTACACACCACAATTCCCCTGTGGGAGCGGGCTTGCTCGCGAAGAGGCCAGTACAGGCGCCGAAAAAATCAGCCTTGGAACACTTCTTCCAGCAAGTCATGCATCGACTTGAACGCACGCGTGGCGGTCTTCGCGTCGTACATCATCTTGCCTGGCACATTGGCATGCGGATCGGTGAACGAGTGCACCGCACCGCCGTAGCTGAGCAACTGCCAATCGACCTTCGCCGCGTTCATCTCATCTTCAAACGCCGGCAGTTGCTCTTTCGGCACCAACGGGTCGGAGGCACCGTGCAACACCAGAACCGAGCCCTTGATGTTCTGCGCATCGGCCGGGTTCGGCGAGTCGAGCGTGCCGTGGAACGATACGACGGCCTTCACTGGCGCACCGGTACGCGCCAGATCCAGTGCACAGCAACCACCGAAGCAGAACCCGAACACCGCCAGTTTCGAGGTATCGACCGCCGCTTCACCCTGCGTCTGCAATTGCTCGAACGCCGCTTGCATGCGCTTGCGCAGCAGAGCGCGATCATTTTTCAGCGGCATCATCGCCGCACCGGCCTGATCACCGTTCTGCGGACGCACAGCCTGGCCGTACACGTCAGCAATCAACACCACGTAGCCCTTGGCCGCGACCGACTTGGCGATCTCCTCGGCACCGGCGCTGACGCCCATCCAGTTCGGCGCCATCAACAGGCCCGGGCGCGCGCCCTTGTGCTCGGCGTCGAACGCCAGACGACCTTCATAAGGCTGGCCATCCAGCTGATAGACCACGGAACGTACAGTGACTTGGCTCATTTCTGACTCCTGAATGTTAAACACCAGAATGAAAAAACCCGCCGAAGCGGGTTTTTCTGCAACGTGATTAAACCGACAGTTCAACCAGCAGCTTGTTCAGACGGCGCACATAAGCGGCCGGGTCTTTCAAGCTGTCGCCGGCAGCCAGGGCTGCCTGATCGAAGAGGATGTGCGACAGGTCGCCAAAACGCTCTTCGTTCTGCTCGCCGTCGAGTTTCTCGATCAGCGGGTGGCTCGGGTTGAATTCGAAGATCGGCTTCGAGTCCGGCACTTTCTGCCCGCTGGCTTCGAGGATCTGGCGCATTTGCAGGCCCAGGTCCTGTTCGCCGATCGCCAGAATGGCTGGCGAATCGGTCAGACGGTGAGAGACGCGAACCTCGGCAACGGAATCGCCCAGCGCGGTTTTCAGGCGCTCGACCAGACCTTCTTTGGACTTGGCGACTTCTTCTGCAGCTTTCTTGTCCTCTTCCGAGTCTAGGTTGCCCAGATCGAGGTCACCGCGTGCCACGTCGACAAAGGTCTTGCCGTCGAATTCGCTGAGGTAGCTCATCAGCCACTCGTCGATACGGTCGGTCAGCAGCAGCACTTCGATGCCTTTCTTGCGGAAGACTTCCAGGTGCGGGCTGTTCTTGACCTGCGCGTAGGTTTCGCCGGTGAGGTAGTAGATCTTGTCCTGACCTTCCTTGGCGCGCGCCAGGTAGTCAGCCAGACCGACAACTTGCTCGCCGTCGTCGCCTTGGGTCGATGCGAAACGCAGCAGACCGGCAATTTTTTCCTTGTTGGCGAAATCTTCTGCCGGGCCTTCTTTCATGACCTGACCGAAGTTTTTCCAGAAGCCCTTGTATTGCTCAGGCTCGTTCTTCGCCAGTTTTTCCAGCATGTCCAGCACGCGCTTGGTCAGCGCCGACTTCATCGAGTCGATGATCGGGTCTTTCTGCAGGATTTCCCGCGACACGTTCAGCGACAGGTCGTTGGAATCGACCACGCCTTTGATGAAGCGCAGGTACAGCGGCAGGAACGACTCGGCCTGATCCATCACGAACACGCGCTGCACGTAGAGCTTCAGGCCTTTCGGCGCTTCACGCTGGTACAGATCGAACGGCGCGCGGGCCGGCACGTACAGCAGCGAGCTGTACTCGAGCTTGCCTTCGACCTTGTTGTGGCTCCAGGCCAGCGGGTTTTCGAAGTCGTGAGCGATGTGCTTGTAGAACTCCTGGTATTCCTCGTCCTTCACTTCAGTGCGCGGACGGGTCCACAGGGCGCTGGCGCGGTTGACGGTTTCCCATTCAACGGCTGGCTTCTCTTCACCTTCGGTGGCAGTGACTTCTTTCGGCAGCTCGATCGGCAGCGCGATGTGGTCGGAGTATTTCTTGATGATGTTGCGCAGGCGCCAGCCATCGGCGAACTCGTCTTCAGCGGCTTTCAGGTGCAGGACGATGCGGGTGCCGCGCTCTGGCTTGTCGATGGTGGCGACTTCGAACTCGCCCTCGCCTTTCGACGACCAGTGCACGCCTTCGCTGGCAGGAGTGCCGGCACGACGGCTGTACACGTCAACTTTGTCGGCAACGATGAAGGCCGAGTAGAAACCGACACCGAACTGGCCGATCAGGTGCGAATCTTTCTTCTGATCGCCCGAGAGATTCTTCATGAAATCGGCGGTGCCCGACTTGGCGATGGTCCCCAGGTGGGTGATCACATCGTCACGGTTCATGCCGATACCGTTGTCTTCGAGCGTGACGGTCTTGGCGTCCTTGTCGAAGCTCACACGGATTTTCAGTTCAGCGCCACCTTCGAGCAACTCAGGCTTGGCCAGGGCTTCGAAGCGCAGCTTGTCGACAGCGTCAGAGGCGTTCGAGATCAATTCGCGAAGGAAGATTTCCTTGTTGGAATACAGCGAATGGATCATGAGGTGCAGCAGCTGCTTTACCTCGGTCTGGAAGCCCAGGGTTTCCTTTTGAGTTTCCACACTCATGGTCATCAAACTCCAATCAGATGGCATTGGCCGTGACCCAGATGGTCGGCGGCGGGTTGTTCACTGAGTTGGGGGCAGCGTTCAGGATTTCAAGGGCTCATCAATTTTGAAGTGTGCACGGGCGGTGGCAATCGGTTCGCTCTCGGTACTTTGCCAGGCGGTGATGGCGACGTTGGCCACGCGCCGGCCCTGGCGGCAGACCTGACATTTTGCCCAAGTGTCGCGAAACTGCCCGGCACGCAGGTAATCCAGGGAAAAGTCGATGATCTTCGGCACCCCGGGCGAACCGGTGAAGATCAGCAAATGCAACGCGGCTGCCAGTTCCATGAACCCGGCAATCACCCCGCCATGGATTGCCGGCAATAAAGGGTTACCAATGTTGTCCTTGTTCGCCGGCAGCTTGAACAGCAACTCATCACCGACCCGAGAGCATTCGACGCCGATCAATCCGGCGTAAGGAATGATCTGCAGCAGCGGCGCGTAGTCACCCTGAGCGTGAGCCTGCTGCAGTTGTTGCTTCCAGTCATCGCTCATCGGCTTTCTCCTTTGATCTTGCCGCCAAATCCCTGGGTGCCCTTCAGACCCTTGCCCATGCGCATGAAGGTACCGACGACGTGAGCGATGGGTTGCTGCGGGTCGTCCTGATAGGCAAAGCCGCGGGCGAAGATTACGTCGGTGGTGACTCGGTAACACTGGGCAAAGCCGTAGACATCCTTGTTCGGTTCGGCGGCGTGCATGTAGTCGATGCGCAGGTCCAGGGTCGGGCAGACTTCGAATTCCGGCAGCACGCACAACGTGGACATGCCACACGCCGTGTCCATCAGCGAGGTAATGGCACCGCCGTGGATGACCCCGGTCTGCGGATTGCCGACGATTTGCGCGCTGTACGGCAGCTTTACCGTCAGCCCTTCGCTGCTGGCGCTGTGCACCGTCAAACCGAGCACCTGACAATGACGCAGGGCCGAGAGAAATCGCGTTGCGCGCTCAAAAACGGGGTTTTCAGCCATTTGATAATTACTCTCGTCAGAGCCTTGTGCCAGTAGTAGGAAATAACGCAAAAGTTCCACTGAAAAACAAATTATATATCTGAAAGAAATGAGGAACTTAACGTTGGGGGCAACGTTCTTAAGGCCAGTAGTTATTTTCCATAAGGAGAAACACCCCATGCGTAAGACTTTAGCTATTGCCTTGATGTTGACCGCTTCCCTCGGTCTCGCTGCCTGCGATAAAAAATCCGAGGACAAAGCTCAAGATGCCAACCAACATGCTGAACAAGCTCAGCAGAAAATGAACGAAGCTCAGGATAAAGTGAACGACGCAGCGAAAGAAAACGCTGAAGCCGCCAAAGATCAGGCTGAATCGAATCAGGCTGCTCAGGAAGAAGCTGCCAAGAAGCAATAATTGCGACTTGATGCAGAAAAAGAAAACCCGCCAAGTGCGGGTTTTCTTTTGCCTGTAATTTTTCGCTAGTGCCGCTTAGAGCAAGACGGTTCTAAAAGTCGGACTAATCATCAGCAACAAAGAACATATCAGGCCGACCAGCCAGACCAGGCTGCGCAAGGATGGTTTATCAGCCAGGTACAACCACAAGTAGAGAATCCGTGCGATCACGAAGATGATCGCCAGAGCATCGATCAACCAGCCTTGTGTCTGCGTGGTGTGCGCCATCAGCACACCGACGGCAAACAGGATGAACGCTTCGATGCTGTTCTGGTGCGCCGCCAGTGCCCGCGCGCCATAGCCAGTCAGTTGCGCCTGTTGCTGGCGCGGCAGATGGTTGTTGTAACCGCCCTGCTCTTTCATGGCCTTGCCCACCGGCATACGCGCGATGTAAATCAACACTGCACTGATAAACACACACCAGAACGGAATACTCATCAAGCGGCCTCTTTATTGGTTTCGGGCAACGGCGCCTCTGTAGGGGTATAGACCATCACGTCGAGAACGTCGGAATGAAACTCGCGGCGATACAACACCAGCACGACTCCAGCACTCATCAACATGAACAACCATGGGCTGACAAACCAGGCCAGCATGCTCATGCCGAAGTAATAAGAGCGCAGGCCAAAGTTGAACTGGTTGGCCGCCATCGAAATCACCCGCGCCGCCCGCAGTGCGAATGCCTTGCGCTCCTGCTCCGAAACCTGACGCTCACCGATCATCGGCGCTGAACCGACCAGCACCGCCGCAAAGTTGTACTGACGCATGCACCAGCTGAACGTGAAGAACGCATAGACGAACACCAGCGCCAGGCACAGCAACTTGATCTCCGACATACCCTGCGACGCCTGCTGCACCATCGGGATGTCCGCCAGCAACGACACTGCACGCTCGGACGCACCGAGCACGGTGAGAATACCGGCGAGGATGATCAGGGTACTGGAGGCGAAGAACGAGGCGTTGCGCTCCAGATTGCCGATCACGCTGGCGTCGGCGATACGGTTGTCACGCAGCAGCATGCGGCGCATCCAGTCTTCGCGGTACAGGTGCAACACGCTGGCGAGGCATGCGGTGTCGCGGGCCTTCCAGGACGCATAGCGGGTGTAGCCGCCCCAGCAGATGACGAACCAGAGCGCGGCCAGCAGATGGATCAGGTTGGCTTGGATGAACGACATTCGTTTTCCTGTGAAGTGTGGATGCATTACCTGTGGGAGTGAGCCTGCTCGCGATTGGGTGGCACATCCGGCATTGATCTGACAGACACGACGCCATCGCGAGCAGGCTCACTCCTACATAAAATCCGTGCAGTGCTTCGACGTTAGCTCGCGAAAAAAGACACTGCCTGACACCCATAAAAAATGCCCCGTATCGATTGATACGGGGCATTTCTGTTTAAGCGCTGAAGACCCGCTTGTGGCGGGTCAGGCAACGTCAGGCAACGGCTTCGCTGCGCTTGCCCAGCAGGCGATCGCAAACCACGGCGACCACCAGGGTCATCACGCATGGCACCAGCCACGCCAGGCCCTGCTCGCTCAGCGGAAGGTGCGACAGCTGCGACGGCATCCAGTCAGCCAGACCGGCGCCCTTGAGGGCGTCGATAGTGCCGAACAGGAACGACACCAGCATCACCGGGCCGAGGATCCGACCGTGTTCATGCCAGAAGTCCTTGCAGAAGCTCAGGGCCACCAGAACGATGCACGGCGGGTAGATCGCGGTCAGCACCGGGATCGAGAACGCGATCAGCTTGGTCAGGCCCAGGTTCGACACCAGCAGCGAGAACGCAGCGAGGATGATCACCAGGGTCTTGTAGGACAGTGGCAGCACGCGGCTGAAGTATTCAGCGCAGGCACAAGTCAGACCGACCGCCGTCACCAGGCACGCCAGCGAGATCAGCACCGCGAGGAAACCGCTGCCCAGCGAACCGAAGGTGTGCTGCACGTAAGCGTGCAATACCGCCGCGCCGTTGGTGGCACCCGCCGCGACTTCATGGCTGCCGGAACCGAGGCGGAACAGGCTGATGTACACCAGCGCCAGGCCGACACCGGCGATGAGGCCGGCAATGATCGCGTAACGCGTGATCAGCGCAGGCGACTCGACGCCACGGGAGCGGATCGCGTTGACGATGACGATACCGAACACCAGCGCGCCGAGGGTATCCATGGTCAGGTAACCATTGATGAAGCCCTGGGAGAACGGTGCCGCGACGTATTCAGGCGTGGCCTGACCGATATCACCGGCCGGCAAGGCGAACGCGGCGATGCCGAGTACCGCCAGGGCGATGATTTTCAGCGGCGCGAGGAAACGCCCAACGGTATCGAGCAGACGCCCCGGATACAGCGAGATGAAGAACACCAGCAGGAAGTACACCGAGCTGTAGAGGAACAGCGCCAGCGGGCTTTCGCCGGTCAGTGGCGCCAGACCCACTTCGAACGACACGGTCGCGGTTCGCGGGGTGGCGAACAGCGGGCCGACCGCCAGGTAGCACGCCGCGGCGAGCACACCGCCGGCGATCTTGCCGATCGGGCTGCTCAGCGCATCCATCGCACCACCGACCTTGGCCAGGGCGACGACGGTGACCACCGGCAGACCGACTGCCGTGATCAGAAAGCCCAGCGCCGCCATCCAGACGTCAGGTCCGGACTGCAGGCCGACGATAGGCGGGAAAATGATGTTGCCGGCCCCGACGAACAGGGCAAATGTCATAAAGCCCAGTGCCAGGATGTCCTGACCTTTCAAAACTTTCATTAAGGAAATACCACACTACTGAATCGGAATTTAGAGGGGGATTTCCCTGTGGGGTTAGGGAAATGCTGTCAGTCCGTATAAGACTGACCCGTTTAGCGCGTTGCATGCCTTGTGGGCGGCAGACGCAAAAATGGCTGCTAGCCTAACGAATTTGTCTGACAAACGCACTGTTTGAGGGCGAACTATCCGATACACGACGTGTCTGTGTCGCGTTTACGCATTTATTTTTCCTGCGGAGCACTCCGTGGCGAGGGAGCTTGCTCCCGCTCGACTGCGCAGCAGGCGCAAATCCCGAAAACACTCATGAATCCGAAGATTGCATTAGGGCCGCTTCGCAGCCCAGCGGGAGCAAGCTCCCTCGCCACAAGAATCCACTCAAATACCCATATGCCAGAAACAACAAAGGCCACCCGAAGGTGGCCTTTGTCTGGTGAAGCGTCAGTCAAGCGCGAGGCTTACTTGACGGCCCAACCGGTCAGCTCGGCCAGGGCCTTGCCGATGTCTGCCAGCGAACGCACGGTTTTTACGCCTGCGTCTTGCAGCGCAGCGAATTTCTCGTCTGCAGTGCCTTTGCCGCCAGAGATGATTGCGCCAGCATGGCCCATGCGCTTGCCCGGAGGAGCAGTCACACCAGCGATGTAGGAAACAACCGGCTTGGTCACGTGTGCCTTGATGTAGGCAGCCGCTTCTTCTTCAGCCGAACCGCCGATCTCGCCGATCATCACGATCGCTTCGGTCTTCGGGTCTTCCTGGAACAGCTTCAGGATGTCGATGAAGTTCGAACCCGGGATCGGGTCACCACCGATGCCGACGCAAGTCGACTGACCGAAACCGGCGTCAGTGGTCTGCTTCACAGCTTCGTAGGTCAGGGTGCCGGAACGCGAAACGATACCGACCTTGCCTGGCAAGTGAATGTGACCTGGCATGATGCCGATCTTGCATTCGCCTGGGGTGATCACGCCTGGGCAGTTAGGGCCGATCAGGGTAACACCCAGCTCGTCGCACTTAACTTTGGCGTCCAGCATGTCCAGGGTAGGAATGCCTTCGGTGATGCAGACGATCAGCTTGATGCCGCCGAACGCTGCTTCCAGGATCGAGTCCTTGCAGAAAGGAGCCGGAACGTAGATCACGCTGGCGGTAGCGCCAGTGGCAGCAACTGCGTCTTTAACGGTGTTGAACACTGGCAGACCCAGGTGCTCGGTGCCGCCTTTGCCCGGAGTTACGCCGCCAACCATCTTGGTGCCGTATTCGATGGCTTGCTGGGTGTGGAAACTACCTTGCGAACCGGTAATACCCTGGCAGATAACTTTGGTGTCTTTATTGATCAGGACGCTCATTATTTGCCCTCCGCAGCTTTGACAACTTGTTGAGCAGCGTCGGTCAGGCTGGTAGCAGCGATGATGTTCAAACCGCTTTCTGCCAGTACTTTAGCGCCCAGCTCAGCGTTGTTGCCTTCAAGGCGAACAACAACCGGGATTTTCACGCCGACTTCTTTCACAGCGCCGATGATGCCTTCGGCAATCATGTCGCAGCGAACGATGCCGCCGAAGATGTTGACCAGTACTGCAGCGACGTTGGTGTCGGACAGGATGATCTTGAAGGCTTCGGTCACGCGCTCTTTGGTAGCACCACCACCTACGTCGAGGAAGTTGGCTGGCTTGCCGCCGTGCAGGTTGACGATGTCCATGGTACCCATGGCCAGGCCGGCACCGTTGACCATGCAGCCGATGTTGCCTTCCAGCGCTACGTAGTTCAGTTCGAACTTGGCAGCGTGCGCTTCGCGCGGATCGTCTTGCGACGGATCGTGGAAAGTCTTCAGCTTAGGCTGACGGTACATGGCGTTGGCGTCGATGTTGATCTTGGCGTCCAGGCAGTGCAGATCGCCGTCAGCCTTGATCACCAGCGGGTTCACTTCCAGCAGGGCCAGATCGTGATCCTGGAACAGTTTGGCCAGACCTACGAAGATCTTGGCGAACTGGGCAACTTGCTTGCCTTCCAGACCCAGTTGGAACGCCAGCTCGCGACCCTGGAACGGCTGAGCGCCAACCAGTGGATCGATAGTGGCTTTCAGAATTTTTTCTGGAGTGTCGTGAGCGATTTTCTCGATGTCCACGCCACCTTCGGTGGAAGCCATGAACACGATGCGACGGCTCGAACGGTCAACGACAGCGCCCAGGTACAGCTCTTTAGCGATATCAGTGCACGATTCAACCAGGATCTTGGTGACTGGCTGACCATTGGCGTCAGTCTGGTAAGTCACCAGACGCTTGCCCAGCCACTGCTGTGCGAAGGCCTTGGCGTCTTCTTTGTTGCGAACCAGCTTGACGCCGCCCGCTTTACCGCGACCACCGGCGTGGACCTGGGCTTTGACAACCCACTCGCTGCCGCCGATTTTGTCGCAAGCTTCTGCTGCTGCTTCCGGGGTGTCTACTGCGTAACCAGTGGAAACTGGCAGGCCGTATTCAGCGAACAGCTGCTTACCCTGATACTCGTGAAGATTCATGCTTTTTACCGTCTTCGTTAGGTACTGCGCATTCGGCGCTGCGCTCTTGATGAGTGCCGCGCCACCTGTGACTGCTGCTTGCGTAGCCTTTCCGGATACCCGGTGCAGCTACGCAAGACTGCGTCCAGCGGACATTCCGCGGTGAGACTTGCTCGCAAGGCTCACGACGGGCCGTTACCGCCGTGGTTTCTTATTGTCTTAACGCTTCTTGCGGTTGGCGATGTGGATGGCGCCGCCATTCACAGCCAGAGCAGCTTCGTGCAAGGCTTCAGACAGGGTCGGATGGGAGAAAACCATCATGCCCAGGTCTTCAGCGCTGGTGCCGAATTCCATACCGATCGCGCCCTGCTGAACCAGTTCTGCAGCGCTTGGGCCAATCACGTGCACGCCCAATACGCGGTCAGTCTTGGCATCAGCGATGACCTTGACGAAACCACCGGTATCGTTGGCGGCCATGGCACGGCCGGAAGCGGCGAACGGGAAGGTGCCGACGTTAACTTCAACGCCTTCGGCTTTCAAGGCCTGCTCGGTTTTGCCAACCCACGCGATTTCCGGGTGAGTATAAATAACCGAAGGGATCAGGTCATAGTTCATCTGGGCTTTGTGGCCCTTGATGCGCTCGACAACCATGATGCCCTCTTCCGAGGCTTTGTGAGCCAGCATCATGCCGCGAACCACGTCACCGATAGCGTAAACGCCCGGTACGGTGGTAGCACAGTGATCGTCAACGTGCACGAAACCGCGCTCGTCCAGGGTCACGCCGCTGTCGGCAGCCAGCAGATCAGTGGTCACCGGACGGCGACCAACGGCTACGATCAGCTTGTCGAAAGTGATGGTCTGTTCGCCGTTGGCATCGGTGTAGTTAACAACGACTTCGTCGCCGTTGACTTTGGAACCGGTGACGCGAGCGCCCAGCTTGATGTCCAGACCCTGCTTGGTCAGGGTTTTCAGCGCTTCCTTGGAAACGGCGGTGTCCGCTGCCATCAGGAACGTGTCCAGAGCTTCCAGGACAGTCACTTCTGCACCCAGACGCGACCAGACCGAGCCCAGCTCCAGACCGATCACGCCAGCGCCGATCACGCCCAGACGTTTAGGTACGGATTGGAATTCCAGAGCGCCAGTCGAATCGACGATGACTTTCTGATCGACCGGAGCCGGTGGAATGTCGATCGGACGCGAACCTGGCGCCAGGATGACGTTTTCGGCTTCGATGACTTCAACCGAGCCGTCCGGCTTGGTGACTTCGACTTTCTTGCCAGCCAGCAGCTTGCCGTGGCCCTGAATCGAAGTAACGCCGTTGGCCTTGAACAGGGTGGCAACGCCGCCGGTCAGGTTCTTGACGATGCCAGCCTTGCGGCCAACCATCGCAGCGACGTCCATTTTGACTTCGCCGGTCGAGATACCGTGAACGTTGAAGCTCTCTTTGGCTTCCTTGTACTTCCAGGAGCTGTCCAGCAGCGCCTTGGACGGAATGCAGCCGACGTTCAGGCAAGTACCGCCGAGGGCCTGCTTGCCTTCAGCGTCGGTGTACTTCTCGATGCAGGCAGTGGTGAGACCCAGCTGCGCGGCCTTGATGGCAGCAACATAGCCGCCAGGGCCGGCACCGATCACTACTACGTCAAATTTCTGCGACATTCAAAAAATCCTCTTGAGCGAAAAGCTTCAAGCCGCGCGCTGCGGGCCGCACCGCCGTTTCCGACGGTACGCTACCCGCAGCGCATGGCTGCTTCTATCAGATATCCAGCAACAGACGAGCCGGGTCTTCCAGCAGGTTCTTGATGGTCACCAGGAAGGTTACAGCTTCTTTGCCATCGATCAGACGGTGATCGTAGGACAGTGCCAGGTACATCATCGGACGGATCACGACCTGACCGTTGATGGCCATAGGACGCTGGATGATGTTGTGCATGCCCAGAATCGCTGCCTGCGGCGGGTTGACGATCGGAGTCGACATCATCGAACCGAAGGTACCACCGTTGGTGATGGTGAAGGTACCGCCAGTCATCTCTTCCATCGACAATTTGCCGTCACGGGCTTTCTTGCCGAAAGTGGCGATGCCGCCTTCGATTTCAGCCAGGCTCATCAGCTCGGCGTTACGCAGAACCGGTACGACCAGACCACGGTCGCTGGAAACGGCAACACCGATGTCGGCGTAGCCGTGGTAAACGATGTCCGCGCCGTCGATCGAGGCGTTGACCGCCGGGAAGCGTTTCAGCGCTTCGGTGGCAGCCTTGACGAAGAACGACATGAAGCCCAGGCGTACGCCGTTGTGGGACTTCTCGAACAGGTCCTTGTACTTCGAACGCAGGGCCATGACTTCGGTCATGTCGACTTCGTTGAACGTGGTCAGCATCGCCATGTTCGACTGGGCTTCAACCAGACGCTCGGCAACCTTGGCACGCAGACGGGTCATCGGCACGCGTTTTTCAACGCGATCACCGGCAGCGAATACCGGAGCAGCGGCAGCCGGAGCAGCAGCCTTGGCAGGTGCGGCAGCTGGAGCGGCTTTCTTCGCGGCAACAGCAGCGACCACATCTTCCTTGGTTACACGACCACCCTTGCCGGTGCCGGCAACGGAAGCGATGTTGATGCCATTCTCTTCAGCCAGCTTGCGCGCAGCAGGAGCAGCAACAGGATCGTCTTCGCCTTCGGCAGCAGCCGGTGCGGCAGCAGCAGCGGCCGGAGCAGCAGCGGCGGCTGGAGCAGCGGCGGCTGGAGCAGCGGCAGCAGCGCCGCCCGCTTCGATGGAGCCCAGAACTTCGTCGGACAGAACGGTGTCGCCTTCGTTCTTGACGATTGCGCCCAGCACGCCGTCGGCGGTAGCCAGCACTTCCAGTACGACTTTGTCGGTTTCGATGTCGACGATCAGGTCGTCACGCTTGACGGCGTCGCCCGGTTTTTTGTGCCAGGTGGCAACGGTGCCATCGGCAACCGATTCCGGGAAAGTGGGGGCTTTGATCTCGATAGCCATTATCTGTGGTTCCTTAAATTCGGTTTCAGGTGCGCGAAGGCGTTAAACGGTAAACGCGTCTTGCAGCAGTTTTTCCTGCTGCTCGGCGTGCATCGATGCGTAACCACATGCTGGGGCAGCAGAAGCCTCACGGCCCGCGTACTCGAGTACGAGAGACTTGTTGAGGTTACCGATGCTGCGACGCAGGTGATGCTGGCTGCAGTACCAGGCACCCTGGTTCATCGGCTCTTCCTGACACCAAACGGCATGCTTGACGTTGGTATAAGGCGCCAGGACTTCTTTCAAGTCGTCCTCAGGGAATGGATACAGCTGCTCGATACGCACGATGGCGATATCGTCACGGCCTTCGGCACGGCGTTTTTCCAGCAGGTCGTAGTAGACCTTGCCGCTACACAGAACAACGCGCTCGACCTTTTTCGGGTCCAGGGCATCGATTTCCGGGATCACGGTCTGGAACGAACCTTCGGCCAGATCTTCCAGGGTCGAGACGGCCAGTTTGTGGCGCAGCAGCGACTTCGGCGTCAGCACTACCAGAGGTTTGCGCAGTGGGCGAATCACCTGACGACGCAGCAAGTGGTAGATCTGGGCCGGAGTGGTCGGCATGCACACCTGAATGTTGTGCTCGGCGCACAACTGCAGGTAACGCTCAAGACGAGCCGAGCTGTGCTCAGGACCCTGACCTTCGTAGCCGTGCGGCAACAGCATGGTCAGACCGCAGAGACGGCCCCACTTGTGTTCGCCGCTGGTGATGAACTGGTCGATAACAACCTGTGCACCGTTGGCGAAGTCGCCGAACTGGGCTTCCCAGATCACCAGCGCGTTTGGCGTGGTGGTCGAGTAGCCGTATTCGAAGGCCAGTACCGCTTCTTCCGACAGGAACGAGTCGTACAGGTCAAAGCGTGGCTGACCTTCGTACAGGTGTTTCAGCGGAATGTAGGTGCCAGCATCTTTCTGGTTGTGCAGCACAGCGTGACGGTGCGAGAACGTACCGCGGCCGATGTCCTGACCGGTCATGCGGATCGGGTGACCTTCGAACGCCAGGGTCGCGTACGCCATGGTTTCGGCGTAACCCCAGTTGATCGGCAGGCCGCCGGCTTGCATTTTCTGACGGTCTTCGTAGATCTTCGCAACCTGACGCTGAACCACGAAGCCTTCCGGAATTTCCAGCAGCTTGGCGGACAGTTCCTGCAGGGTCTTCAGATCGAAACGCGTGTCGTGACGCGCAGTCCAGGCGTGGCCCAGATACGGACGCCAGTCCACGAACAGCTCTTTGTTCGGCTCTTTGACCAGCGACTTCACGACGTGCAGACCGTTGTCCAGCGCGTTGCGGTATTCGTCGACTTTCGCCTGAACACGCTCTGCGTCGAGTACGCCGGCCTGGGTCAGACGATCAGCGTACAGCTCACGGGTGGTGCGCTGCTTGGTGATCTGCTGATACATCAGCGGCTGGGTACCGCTTGGCTCGTCGGCCTCGTTGTGGCCGCGACGACGGTAGCAGACCAGGTCGATCACCACGTCACGCTTGAACTGCATGCGGTAGTCGATGGCCAACTGGGTCACGAACAGCACGGCTTCCGGATCATCGCCATTCACATGGAGGATCGGCGCCTGAATCATCTTCGCAACGTCGGTGGCGTACTCGGTGGAGCGCGAGTCCAGCGGGTTGCTGATGGTGAAACCGACCTGGTTGTTGATCACGATGTGCACGGTACCGCCGGTCTTGAAACCGCGGGTCTGCGACATCTGGAAGGTTTCCATGACCACGCCCTGACCTGCGAATGCAGCGTCACCGTGGATGGAGATCGGCAGAACCTTCTCACCGGTCGGGTCGTTACGACGATCCTGACGGGCGCGAACCGAACCTTCTACCACCGGGGAAACGATTTCCAGGTGGGACGGATTGAACGCCATGGCCAGGTGAACTTCACCGCCGGCGGTCATCACGTTGGACGAGAAGCCCTGGTGGTATTTGACGTCACCGGAACCCAGCTCGACCTTCTTCTTGCCTTCGAACTCGTCGAACAGCTCGCGCGGGTTCTTGCCGAAGGTGTTGACCAGCACGTTCAGACGGCCACGGTGGGCCATGCCGATGACGACTTCCTTGGTGCCGTAGGAACCGGAACGCTGGATCAGTTCGTCGAGCATCGGAATCAGGCTTTCGCCGCCTTCCAGACCGAAACGCTTGGTGCCCGGGTATTTGGTGCCCAGGTATTTTTCCAGGCCTTCACCGGCAGTGACGCGCTCGAGCAGATGGCTCTTGATGTCGGCGGAGTACGTCGGACGACCACGCACGCTTTCCAGACGCTGCTGGAACCAGTGGCGCTGCTCGGAATCGGTGATGTGCGTAAATTCAGCGCCGATGGTGCGGCAATATGTCTGCTGCAACGCTTCGTGAATTTCGCGTAGGCTCGCTTCCTCTTTGCCGATGAACAGGTCGCCGGCACGGAAGGTCGTATCAAGATCGGCATTGGTCAAGCCGTAATGATTGATCGACAGGTCTGCAGGTGCAGGACGCTGCCACAGCCCCAGCGGGTCCAGCTGGGCTGCCTGGTGGCCACGCATACGGTAGGCCTGGATCAATCGCAGCACTTCAACTTGCTTCTTCTCGTGCTCACTGCTCACGCTACCGGCGGAAACCGGTTGGGCGCGGCGCTGGTTCTTTGCCAGCAGCACGAAATGATCGCGAATTGTGGAGTGCGAAACATCAGTGGCAGAGCTGCCGTCGGCAGGCAGCTTCTGAAAGTAGGTGCGCCACTCTTCTGGCACAGCGTTAGGGTCGTGCAGGTAGAGCTCATAAAGCTCTTCCACATAGGCAGCGTTTCCACCTGAAAGGTAGGCGCTGTTCCACATGCGCTGCATCACGCTTTCTTGCATGCTTGGTCACCCTCGGTTAGGGGAACACCATCGGCGTCAATACCGAGCAAACTTGCAGAAGTCCGAATGCAGCGACCAAAACAAGCCACTTAGGATCACGCTGATAGTCCGGGTACCAGCCCGGATGCCCCTGCTTGTCTCATTTCTTCAAAATAAGAGCTGCAGCTTGTGGCTACTGCTCTGGTTATAGCCATGACGCGGGTTGAAGCCCGCGCCACAGCCTCTTCGTTACAGCGGTTCTACGGTTACAGCAGCTGAATCACACGCCGCTCGAAAGCAGCATGTTACGGATGTGACCGATGGCCTTAGTCGGGTTCAGGCCTTTCGGACATACGTTGACGCAGTTCATGATGCCCCGGCAGCGGAAAACGCTGAACGGGTCATCAAGCGAAGCCAGACGCTCGGACGTCTTGGTGTCACGGCTGTCTGCCAGGAAGCGGTACGCTTGCAGCAGGGCAGCTGGACCCAGGAACTTGTCCGGGTTCCACCAGAAGGACGGGCACGAGGTCGAGCAGCAGGCGCACAGGATGCACTCGTACAGACCGTCGAGCTTTTCACGCTCTTCAGGGGACTGCAGACGCTCGATGGCCGGAGCCGGCGTGTCGTTCTGCAGGTAAGGCTTAACCTTCTCGTATTGCTTGTAGAAGATGCTCATATCGACGACCAGGTCACGGATAACCGGCAAACCTGGCAGCGGACGAACGATCAACTTGTTGCCTTTTACGACAGCGGACAGCGGCGTGATGCACGCCAGACCGTTCTTGCCGTTGATGTTCATGCCGTCGGAGCCGCAGACGCCTTCACGGCAAGAGCGACGATAGGAGAAACCCTCGTCCTGCTCTTTGATCAGGGCCAGCACGTCCAGCACCATCAGGTCTTTACCACCGGTATCGACCTGGAATTCCTGCATGAACGGCGCAGCGTCCTGATCAGGGTTGTAGCGATAAACACTGACTTGCAACATGGCGATCACCCTTAATAAGTCCGGACTTTAGGTTCGAAAGTCGGAACAGTCTTCGGCGAGAAGTTAACGGCACGCTTGGCGACGCGTTTCTCACCCGGGAAGTACAGGGTGTGGCACAGCCAGTTTTCGTCGTCACGGTCTTCGAAGTCTTCACGGGCGTGAGCGCCGCGGGACTCTTTACGTACTTCGGCCGCGATGGCGGTAGCTTCAGCCACTTCCAGCAGGTTTTGCAGCTCGAGCGCTTCGATACGTGCAGTGTTGAACGCCTGCGACTTATCGTTGATCTTCACGTTGGCGATGCGCTTGCGCAGATCGGCCAGTTGAGCGATACCTTTCTGCATGTATTCGCCGGTACGGAACACACCGAAGTAGTTCTGCATGCAGCTTTGCAGCTCGCGACGCAGGGTGGCCACGTCTTCGCCATCGGTACGGCCGTTCAGCGCGTTCAGACGCGACAGGGCTGCTTCGATGTCGGACTCGGTAGCGTCGTCGTATTCGATGCCGTCGGTCAGCGCCTTCTCCAGGTGCAGGCCGGCAGCGCGGCCGAATACCACCAGGTCGAGCAGCGAGTTGCCACCCAGACGGTTGGCACCGTGCACCGATACGCAAGCCACTTCACCTACCGCGAACAGACCAGGAATGATCTGATCCACGCCTTCGGCGTTCTGGGTGATCGCCTGACCATGAATGTTGGTGGCAACGCCGCCCATCATGTAGTGGCAGGTCGGAACAACCGGAACCGGAGCAACCACCGGGTCAACGTGTGCGAAAGTCTTCGACAGTTCGCAGATGCCTGGCAGACGGCTGTGCAGCACTTCCTCGCCCAGGTGGTCGAGTTTGAGCATTACGTGGTCGCCATTCGGACCGCAACCGTTGCCGGCGATGATTTCTTTAACCATCGAGCGGGCAACCACGTCACGACCAGCCAGGTCTTTCGCGTTCGGAGCATAACGCTCCATGAAACGCTCGCCGTGCTTGTTGATCAAGTAACCACCTTCACCACGGCAACCTTCGGTCACCAGTACACCGGCGCCGGCGATGCCGGTCGGGTGGAACTGCCACATTTCGATGTCTTGTACCGGCACGCCAGCACGCAGCGCCATGCCAACGCCGTCACCGGTGTTGATCAGGGCGTTGGTGGTGGAGGCGTAGATACGGCCAGCACCGCCAGTTGCCAGTACGGTGGCCTTGGCGCGGATGTACGAAGTTTCGCCGGTTTCGATGCAGATAGCGATCACACCGACAAACTCGCCTTCCTGGTTTTTCACCAGGTCGACCGCGTAGTACTCGTTCAGGAACGTGGTACCGGCTTTCAGGTTGCCCTGATAAAGGGTGTGCAGCAGTGCGTGACCGGTACGGTCGGACGCTGCGCAGGTACGGGCAGCCTGGCCGCCTTTACCGTAGTCCTTGGACTGACCACCGAACGGACGCTGGTAGATACGGCCTTGTTCGGTACGCGAGAACGGCAGACCCATGTGGTCCAGCTCGAAAACGGCAGCCGGGCCTTCCTGACACATGTATTCGATAGCGTCCTGGTCACCGATGTAGTCGGAACCCTTGACGGTATCGTACATGTGCCAGCGCCAGTCATCGTTCGGGTCAGCGGACGCGATCGCGCAGGTGATGCCGCCCTGGGCGGATACAGTGTGCGAACGGGTCGGGAAAACCTTGGTGATCACCGCAGTCTTGTGACCGCCCTGCGCCAGCTGCAGCGCAGCGCGCATGCCGGCACCGCCACCACCAATAATGATGGCGTCGAAAGAAATCGTTGGAATGTTAGCCATGACTCAGATACCCCAGAGAATCTGCACACCCCAGACGAAGTAAGCGAACATTGCAACGCCGCATACTGCCTGGAAAAGGAAACGTATAGCCGTCGCGGACTTGCCGAACGCCATTGGCGTCAGGTAGTCAGTCGCGATGGTCCACATGCCGACCCAGGCGTGAGCGCCGAGAGCAACAAGGGCCAGGAGGCTGAAAATACGCATCCCGTTGTGAGCGAACAGTTCATGCCACTGGGCGTACTCGAGGCCTGGGTGGGCCACGACGTATCCGATCAGAAAGATGAAGTAAGCCGCGAGAACGACCGCCGACACACGTTGCGCCATCCAGTCATAGAGGCCCGAACGCGATAGGTTCGTGACGTTAGTTACCATATCCAGACTCCTGCCAGAACGATTACCACCACGGAAACGGCGATAACGATTTTCGAGCCCAGCTTGCCGCCTTCCAGCGTCTCACCGATGCCCATGTCCATGATCAAGTGGCGCACACCGGCAACCAGGTGATACAGCAGAGCGGACAGGATGCCCCAAATCACTAGCTTGGCTAGCGGACTGGTCAGACACGCTTTCACCTGACCGAAGCCTTCCTCGGAGCTCAGCGACTTGTCCAATGCATAAAGCATGATGGCAAGGCACACAAAGAGGATGACACCGGAGATACGGTGAAGAATGGACGTGTAAGCAGTGACTGGGAGTTTGATGGTCCTTAGGTCTAGGTTTACAGGTCGTTGGCTTTTCACGGCTTTTTTTTCACACTGAAGAGCCCCTAACAATCAGGGCAAAGTTGTTGGGGAGTGCACTGGTCAGGTAACCACCACCCAGGGATGCGACCCCCAATGAAAGCAAGCCCAAAAGCCCTTGGCGGTCGGTGGCCGAGTATAGACAGTTAGGCTACTAATGACAACGCAATCACCTACCCCCAATAGCTGATTGCACAAGTCGCATAAAAGGCGTAAATGGCAGTCAATTTCGAGGAAAAAGTGCGCTTAAAGCCTTCTGGAGCAAGACTTTAGGCAAATTGACATTCGAATTTATCTCACTATAGTGGTGCGGGCCCTGCGTGGGGGGTCTGTCTGATGGTTCAAGCATAAATAGGAGGCCACATGGCTGACAAAAAAGCGCAGTTGATCATCGAGGGCGCAGCCCCCGTCGAGCTGCCCATTTTAACCGGCACCGTTGGTCCCGATGTAATCGATGTTCGGGGCCTGACGGCCACGGGCCGCTTCACTTTCGACCCGGGTTTCATGTCGACCGCTTCGTGCGAATCGAAGATCACCTATATCGACGGCGACAACGGCATTCTGTTGCACCGCGGCTACCCGATCGAACAGCTGGCTGAAAAGTCGGACTACCTGGAAACCTGCTACCTGCTGCTCAACGGCGAACTGCCGACCGCAGAACAGAAGGCCCAGTTCGTCAGCACCGTGAAAAACCACACCATGGTTCACGAGCAGCTGAAAACCTTCTTCAACGGCTTCCGTCGCGACGCCCACCCGATGGCCGTCATGTGCGGCGTAGTCGGCGCCCTCTCGGCCTTCTACCACGACTCCCTGGACATCAATAACCCGCAGCATCGCGAAATCTCCGCGATCCGTCTGGTTGCCAAGATGCCGACCCTGGCAGCGATGGTTTACAAGTACTCCATGGGCCAACCCATGATGTACCCGCGCAACGACCTGACGTACGCGGAAAACTTCCTGCACATGATGTTCAACACCCCGTGCGAGATCAAACCGATCAGCCCGGTACTCGCCAAGGCCATGGACCGGATCTTCATCCTCCATGCCGACCACGAGCAGAACGCATCGACCTCCACCGTGCGTCTGGCAGGCTCCTCGGGTGCCAACCCGTTCGCCTGTATCGCCGCCGGTATCGCCGCACTGTGGGGCCCTGCCCACGGCGGTGCGAACGAAGCCGTATTGACCATGCTTGACGAGATTGGCGATGTGTCCAACATCGACAAGTTCATCGCCAAGGCCAAGGACAAGAACGATCCGTTCAAGCTGATGGGCTTCGGTCACCGGGTTTACAAGAACCGCGACCCTCGCGCGACTGTGATGAAGCAGACCTGCGACGAAGTGCTGAAAGAACTGGGCATCAACAACGATCCGCAACTCGAACTGGCCATGCGCCTGGAAGAGATCGCGCTGACCGACCCGTACTTCATCGAGCGCTCGCTGTACCCGAACGTCGACTTCTACTCGGGGATCATCCTCAAGGCGATCGGCATTCCAACCAGCATGTTTACCGTGATCTTCGCTCTGGCCCGTACCGTGGGCTGGATTTCGCACTGGAAAGAAATGCTCTCCAGCCCGTACAAGATTGGCCGTCCGCGCCAGTTGTATACTGGCTACGAGTCGCGTGATATCACCAAGCTGGAAGACCGTAAATAAGACCTGTCTTGCGATAACGTCTTGAAGTTGTATCGGGAACGGCCTCTTATATAGAGGCCGTTTTTGTTTGTTTGGTCGCAGCGGCCTGGGGGCCGACTGGGTTTTGGGGTTTTGGGTGTATATCCGTTGCTGCGGTAACGGCCTCCTATGGTTTCGCTCTTACAGCGAGTCACCTTTTCCAAACGCCGAAAAGGTAACCCAAAAGGCTTTGCCCCGGCGTACGGCACTTCGCTTAGGCTCAGTGTTCCCTCGCTACGGTGTCCATCAGGGGGCATCGCCTACGGTTTGCTTCGCTGCACCTCCTCTCGATGGATGCGGCTCCGCCGCATGGCGCTGCGCGCCTAACCCCCTGATGGACACCTTCGCTCGGCCTGCCGAAGGGGCAGAAGATCAAAAGCCACATCAAAAGCCAAAGCCAAAGCAGATCAAAAGATCACAGCCTTCGGCAGTTCCTACATGGGATTGGGTGTATTCAGTTGGAGATTGGTCGGCTGACAGGCCGCCTTCGCGAGCAAGCCCGCTCCCACAGTAGGGCCGGGTATATCAGTAAGAGATTGGTCGGCTGTCAGGCCGCCATCGCCAGCAGGCTAGCTCCTACAATTTAGAGAGCGTGCACCCCATGCGGCGAAGCCGCCCCACTCAACACAATGAGCGTTAGCTCGAGTAAAGCTTTTGATCTGAGGGCCCGTCGGCAGGCTGAGTGGAGGGATTTATCCGGGGGTGGGAGCGCAGCGACCGTTTGGCGCAGCCAAACACAGCGAGAGGAGGTGCAGCGAAGCAAACCGTAGGCGCTGCCCCCCGGATGAATCCCGGAGCGAAGGAACCCGAGCCCAGGCGAGGGCCGAACGTCAGGGTAAAGCCTTTTTGGTTACTTTTTCGGCGTCTGGAAAAAGTGACCCGCCGTAAGGGCGGAACCCTAAGCAGCCGTTACCGCAGCAAAGGATATGTACCCAATTCCAGCCCGATAACCGCCCACAAAAAAACACCCCGATCTCTCAACCGGGGCACTTCACTCAAACCACGTAATCAGCGCTTAGTGCGAAACCGCCCCACTCGCCCCCAACCCCGTCTGCGAACGCACAAACTGCGGGAAGAACAGCGCCCGCTCGTTCTCGGCCGCAGCCGACTTGTCGGTGATCGAGAAGAACCAGATCCCGATGAACGCGATCACCATCGAGAACAGCGCCGGATACTCGTACGGGAAGATCGCCTTCTCGTGATGCAGAATCTGCACCCAGATGGTCGGGCCAAGGATCATCAGCCCCACCGCACTCACCAGCCCCAGCCAGCCGCCGATCATCGCGCCGCGGGTGGTCAGCTTCTTCCAGTACATTGAAAGCAACAGCACCGGGAAGTTGCAGCTCGCCGCGATGGAGAACGCTAGGCCAACCATGAACGCAATGTTCTGGCTTTCGAACAGGATGCCCAGACCAATCGCCAGCACACCCAGTGCGATGGTGGTGATCTTCGACACGCGAATCTCATCCTTGTCGTTGGCCTTGCCCTTCTTGATCACGCTGGCATACAGGTCGTGCGACACCGCCGAAGCACCGGCCAGAGTCAGACCCGCCACTACCGCCAGAATGGTCGCGAACGCCACCGCCGAGATGAAGCCAAGGAAGATGCTGCCGCCCACTGCGTCAGCCAGGTGCACCGCCGCCATGTTGTTGCCGCCGAGCAGAGCGCCCGCCGCGTCCTTGAAGTCAGGATTGGTGCTGACCAGCAGAATCGCACCGAAGCCGATGATGAAGGTCAGGATGTAGAAGTAGCCAATGAAACCGGTGGCGTACAGCACGCTCTTGCGAGCTTCCTTGGCGTCACTCACGGTGAAGAAGCGCATCAGGATGTGCGGCAGACCAGCGGTACCGAACATCAGGGCCAGGCCCAGGGAGAACGCCGAAATCGGATCTTTCACCAGACCGCCCGGGCTCATGATCGCTTCACCTTTCGGGTGAACCTTGATTGCCTCGGAGAACAGCGTATTGAAGTCGAAGTTGACGTGTTTCATCACCATCAGCGCCATGAACGAGGCACCGGACAGCAACAGCACAGCCTTGATGATCTGCACCCAGGTGGTCGCCAGCATGCCGCCGAACAGCACGTACATGCACATCAGGATACCGACCAGAATCACCGCGACGTAGTAGTCGAGACCGAATAGCAGCTGGATCAGCTTGCCGGCACCGACCATTTGCGCGATCAGGTAGAACGCTACCACCACCAGCGAACCGCAGGCGGACAGGGTGCGGATCTGGGTTTGCCCGAGGCGGTAGGACGCCACATCGGCAAAGGTGTATTTACCCAGGTTACGCAGACGCTCGGCGATCAGGAACAGAATGATCGGCCAGCCCACCAGGAAGCCGATCGAGTAGATCAGGCCGTCGTAGCCGGAGGTGAACACCAGCGCGGAAATCCCCAGGAAGGACGCCGCCGACATGTAGTCACCGGCAATCGCCAGACCGTTCTGGAAACCAGTGATCTTGCCGCCCGCCGCATAGTAGTCGGCGGCCGACTTGTTGCGTTTGGAGGCCCAGTAGGTGATGCACAGGGTCGCACCGACGAACACCACGAACATGGCGATGGCGGAAACGTTGAGCGGTTGTTTGTGGACTTCGCCGGTCAAGGCGTCAGCGGCCCAGACGGCCGGAGCGAACGCTGCGATGCTCAAAAGAGCCAGTAGACGCCGGATCATTGCTGAGCCTCCTTGAGAATCGCATTGTTCAGGTCGTCAAACTCGCCATTGGCGCGCCGTACGTAGATCGCGGTCAGGATGAAGGCCGAGACAATCAGGCCGACACCAATCGGAATGCCCCAGGTAATCGAAGATCCCGGACTGAGTTTCGCCCCGAGCACTTGCGGCCCGTACGCGATCAGCAGAATGAATGCGGAGTAAAGCCCGAGCATGATTGCCGAGAGAATCCAGGCGAATCGTTCCCTTTTTCTCACCAGCTCCTTGAAGCGCGGGCTGTTTTGAATCGAGAGGTAAATGCTGTCGTTCATTGTTTTTATCCTCGCAGCACAGATTATTGTTGGAACGTATCCACTGTATGCGGCTGCGGAACGGGTTCCAGACGACCTTAGTATTAGAACGACATGACGTTTTCGCCAATTTTCGGACGGTAATTAGCCGAAAGAAATGGAAAGAGGCGTTGAGAGAGCCGTAAACCCTGCAAGACGGGACTTGTCGCTGGAAACAAATGTGGGAGCGAGCTTGCTCGCGAAGGCGTCGTGTCAGCCAACATTTCTGTCAACTGTTACACCGCTTTCGCGAGCAAGCTCGCTCCCACAGGGGTCAGGCGTTGTTGGTACTTTTATTTGGTCCAGTCAGCCACGCGATCCGGGTGCTTGGCGACCCAATCCTTGGCCGCTGCTTCTGGCTTGGCGCCGTCCTGGATAGCCAGCATGACTTCGCCGATCTCGTCTTTCGACGCCCACTGGAAGTTTTTCAGGAACTTGGCGACTTCAGGCGCTTTGGCATCCAGCTCTTTGCTGCCGATGCTGTTCACGGTTTCAGCCGCGCCGTACACGCCTTTCGGGTCGTCGAGGAAGCGCAGTTTCCACTTGGCGAACATCCAGTGCGGCACCCAACCGGTGACCGCAATCGATTCGTTCTTTTTCTCGGCGCGGGTCAGCTCGGCAATCATGCCGGCGCCGGAACTGGCCTTGAGCGTATATTTGTCCAGGCCGTAATCCTTGATCGCCTGATCGGTTTTGAGCATTACGCCTGAACCGGCGTCGATGCCGACGATGCGGTTCTTGAAGCTGTCATCGGTCTTGAGGTCTTCGATCGATTTCGCTTTGACGTACTCCGGCACGATCAGGCCGATTTTCGCATCCTTGAAGTTCGGGCCGTAATCCACGACCAGATCCTTGTTCTTCGCCCAGTATTCGCCGTGGGTGACCGGCAGCCAGGCTGAAAGCATCGCATCGAGTTTGCCGGTGGCCACGCCCTGCCACATGATCCCGGTGGCGACGGCTTGCAACTTCACGTCGTAGCCGAGTTTCTGCTTGATCACCTCGGCCGCCACATGGGTGGTCGCGACGCTGTCGGACCAGCCGTCAACGTAACCGATGTTCAGGGTCTGTTTTTCAGCGCTGGCGAATGTGGAACTCATCGCAAGCACCAGAGCGGCACCTGCGCCTAAAAGTCGTCGCATCTTCATCGTTTACTTCCCCGAAATGCTGCGCCCAACGGATGCCGGGCATCGTCAACGTATTGTTATGGTGCACAGCGCCCCCATCACGCCTGACCGCAAACTCGCTTGAACGCCAGTGGAGTGCTGACGCTTTCGATCATCGGCCTGACGCCCGCAGCGACCTGCTCTGTCAGCGACCTCAATACACCGAGAAACGACATCAGAAGGCCATTAATCGCCTCCGAATAAATGGCGCCAGACAATCCGCCCGAACTTTGCATGGGCAAATCATGCAGGCCACCAACCGCTGAAAAATGCAGGTAACATGCGTCGCTTTGCAGCCACTCGGCCTGACCATGTCCGCGACTTCCCGCTTTCCCTTTCTTCCTTACCTCTTCGCCTGCCTGCTCGGCCTGTTTGCCCTCGGTGGCTTCTGGTACGGCCTCGGCAAACCGGTGATCCTGCCGGACGCCGCGACCCCGACGCACAAGTTGCAATGCGCCTCCTACACGCCGTTCGACAAGGATCAGTCGCCGTTCGACGTACCGTTCAAACTGCGCCCGGAGCGCATGGACGCCGACCTCGCCCTGCTGGCGACACGCTTCGAGTGCATCCGCACCTACTCGATGACGGGCCTCGAAGCGCTGCCGGAACTGGCGCGCAAACACGGTTTGAAGCTGATGATCGGTGCCTGGGTCAACAGCAACCCGGTGGACACCGAAAAAGAGGTCGACCAGTTGATCGCCTCGGCCAACGCCAACCCGGACGTGGTCAGCGCGGTGATCGTCGGCAACGAAGCCTTGCTGCGTAAGGAAGTCACCGGCGCGCAACTGGCCAGACTGATCAACAAGGTCAAAAGCCAGGTCAAGCAACCAGTCACTTATGCCGATGTCTGGGAGTTCTGGCTCAAGCACCCGGAAGTCGCGCCAGCGGTGGACTTCCTGACCATTCACTTGCTGCCGTACTGGGAAGATGATCCGTCGAACATCGATGTCGCCCTGCAACATGTGGCGGATGTGCGTCAGGTGTTCGGCAACAAGTTCGCGCCCAAGGACGTGATGATCGGCGAGACCGGCTGGCCCAGCGAAGGTCGCCAGCGCGAGACCGCCCTGCCGAGCCGGGTCAACGAGGCCAAGTTCATTCGCGGTTTTGTCGCGATGGCCGAGAAGGAAGGCTGGCATTACAACCTGATTGAGGCGTTCGACCAGCCATGGAAACGTGGCAGCGAAGGTGCGGTCGGCGGTTACTGGGGCCTGTTCGATGCCGATCGCCAGGACAAGGGTGTGCTCGCCGGACCGGTGACCAACGTGCCGTACTGGAAGGAATGGCTGGGCATCGGCGGGCTGATCTTCCTCGGCACGCTGCTGCTCGGCGGCCGGGTGCGCACCACCCGATCGGCGTTGATCCTGCCGCTGCTCGGTGCGCTGGCCGCCTGCTCGATTGGCGCCTGGGGTGACCTGGCGCGAGTAACCACGCGGTTTGCCAGCGAATGGCTGTGGGTCGGTTTGCTGACGGTCTTGAATCTGTTGGTGCTGGCCCATGCCGCGCTGAGCCTGAGCGCCCGCCAGGGTTGGCGTGAACGCGTCTTCAATCGGCTCGAGCGCCGTGCCGGTTGGCTGGTGGCGCTGGCAGGTTTCGCGGCGGCGGTGATGATGCTGGAGATGGTCTTCGACGCACGTTATCGCAGCTTTGCCAGCATGGCGTTCATCTTGCCGGCACTGGTTTACGTGTGCCGACCGGTCAGCGTGCCACGTCGGGAAATCGCCCTGCTGACCTTTATCATCGGCGCCGGCATTGCGCCGCAGTTGTATGAAGAAGGATTGTTGAATCAGCAGGCGTGGGGCTGGGCGTTGGTCAGCGGGTTGCTGGTGGCGGCACTTTGGCGCTGCCTGCGGGTTCGCAAGGGCTGATCCCCAGAGCCCAGTCTTGCCCCTTCGCGAGCAAGCCCGCTCCCACATTTAATCGAGTTCCTTCAGTTGGAATGCAATCAAATGTGGGAGCGGGCTTGCTCGCGAAGGCTGACTATCAGGCGCTACGGGATTCCCGGACCAGCCGCAACCCGGCAATCACCACCGCAAATACCGCCAAAGTCGTGTTGTACAACGCCAGCGCCGGCAACCCGAACACCAGCGCCAGCACCGCCAGCCACCACCCTGCCCGCCCCGGCAACACAAAACCCAGCAGCGCCGCACCCAGCGCGGTCCAGCCCAGTACCTTGAAGTGGATCATCAGCCCCAGGTTCGAACGTACCGAGCATTCCCAACGGCTCGCTTCATCGACGCAGATGCCAACCCACCGACCGTCCTCCATAAAGCCATAACGCGCGCCATAACTGGCGGCCAGCCACAGCGGCAACAGAACGAGCAACAGGATCACGGGCAAGCGGCGGGACATGAATCTCTCCAATCAACGAAATCGGCGGCCAGCTTAATCGCACTTGTACCGTTGGCAAGTACTAACAACTGTTAACTGGTCATCCGCGCCTTGCAAAGTGTATCGTCCAGCTACTATTACTCCGAATTCTGCCTGTTTGGTGCCGAGGCATGGCACTTTGGCGCAACCCCGGTGGTCATAGCCTGCGAACTTCATTCGGCACCTTCCTTTAAGGGATCCAGTCATGCTCCGTTCCTTGCGCTTCGCCGCGCTTTTCTGCGGCCTTATTCTGAGTGCGTCCGCACTGGCGGTGGATATCGATGCCGCCGGTTATGGCTATCCCCTGACCAACCCGTTCGAGGCGACAATCGCCACGACGCCACCGGACCTGCGCCCGGAATTGCCGTCGGACGACGAGATCAACCAGTCCGACCACAGCATTACCCTGCGCCCGGAACGGGCATTCATTCTCCCGGACAATTTCTGGGCCGTGAAAAAACTCACGTACCGCATCGCCGAGCAGGACAAACCGGCGCCGCTGATCTTCCTGATCGCCGGCACCGGCGCACGCTATGACAGCGCGATCAACGAATACCTGAAGAAGCTCTATTACAAGGCCGGCTACCACGTCGTGCAGTTGTCGTCGCCGACCAGCTTCGACTTCATCAGCGCCGCCTCACGCTTCGCCACCCCGGGCATCACCAAGGAAGACGCCGAAGACATGTACCGGGTGATGCAAGCCGTGCGCGCGCAACATCCGAAATTGCCGGTCACCGAGTACTACCTCAGCGGCTACAGCCTCGGTGCGCTGGATGCCGCGTTCGTTGCGCACCTGGACGAAACCCGGCGCAGCTTCAACTTCAAGAAAGTCCTGCTGCTCAACCCGCCGGTCAACCTCTATACCTCGATCACCAACCTCGACAAGCTGGTGCAGACCGAGGTGAAAGGCATCAACAACAGCACCACCTTCTATGAACTGGTGCTGAACAAGCTGACCCGCTACTTCCAGCAGAAAGGCTACATCGACCTCAACGACGCCCTGCTCTACGACTTCCAGCAGTCAAAACAGCATCTGACCAACGAACAGATGGCGATGCTGATCGGCACCTCGTTCCGTTTCTCGGCGGCCGACATTGCCTTCACTTCCGACCTGATCAACCGTCGCGGCCTGATCACCCCGCCGAAATTCCCGATCACCGAAGGCACCAGCCTCACGCCATTCCTCAAGCGTGCGCTGCAATGCGACTTCGACTGCTACCTGACCGAACAGGTGATCCCGATGTGGCGTGCGCGCACCGACGGCGGCAGCCTGTTGCAACTGATCGACCAGGTCAGCCTGTACGCGCTCAAGGATTACCTGCACGACAGCCCGAAAATCGCCGTCATGCATAACGCCGACGATGTGATCCTCGGCCCCGGCGACCTCGGTTTCCTGCGCAAGACCTTCGGCGATCGCCTGACCGTTTATCCTTACGGCGGCCATTGCGGCAACCTTAACTACCGCGTCAACAGCGACGCCATGCTGGAGTTCTTCCGTGGCTAAATATCTCCTGCTGATTGCAGCGCTCCTCAGTGCAGGCGTGGCCCAGGCCGACAACAGCAAAGCCAACGCGCCCGTGGTGGTCGACAACGACGGCTTCAAGGAACCGCTGTCCAAACTCAAGTTCAACCCGGGTCTGGACCAGCGTGAATTCGAACGCTCGACGCTTAACGCGCTCAACGTTTACGACCCGCTGGAGTCGTGGAACCGCCGCGTCTACCACTTCAACTACCGCTTCGACCAATGGGTGTTCCTGCCAGTGGTCGACGGTTATCGCTACGTGACGCCAAGCTTCCTGCGTACCGGGGTGAGCAACTTCTTCAACAACCTCGGCGACGTGCCGAACCTGGTCAACAGCCTGCTGCAGTTCAAGGGCAAGCGCTCGATGGAAACCACGGCGCGGCTGCTGCTCAACACCACCATCGGCGTCGCCGGTCTGTGGGACCCGGCCACCGCCATGGGCCTGCCGCGCCAGAGCGAAGACTTCGGTCAGACCCTGGGCTTCTACGGCGTACCGGGCGGCGCCTACTTCGTGTTGCCGATCCTCGGCCCGTCGAACATCCGCGACACCGCCGGCCTGGCCGTCGACTACACCGCCGAATCGGCGATCAACTACCTGAACGTGTCGAAAGTCAGCGAAAACCACCCGGAAATCTGGGCCCTGCGCGCGGTCGACAAGCGCTACCAGACCAACTTCCGCTACGGCCAGATGAACTCGCCGTTCGAGTACGAGAAAGTCCGTTACGTGTACACCGAGTCGCGCAAGTTGCAGATTGCCGAGTAAACCCTTCCAACCGCTGGCAAGCATCGGCCCCGCCGAGCTTGTCAGCGCGTCTTCACGCCCGACATTCTTTTCATATGCCTGCCCTTCTGCGGCCGCCCGGGTCAAGACTGACGCCGCCATTCGTCTTACAGACAGCGGCGTACGCCCGGTCAACTGGGTGGGCAGGCGATCCCTTCCGAGGAGTCATGATGTACTTGCTTATTGCCTCTGACCTGGATGGCACGCTGCTGCTGCCAGGCGATACTTTCGGTGCCTTTACCAAAAGCGTGATTCACAGCTTGAACCGCGCAGGTCATCACATCGTGCTGGCGACGGGTCGGCATCAGACGGACGTCGAGTCATTGCTCGACAGTCAGTCACCGCCGGTTCACCTGATCACCGCCAATGGCGCGCGCATTTCCAGCGCCTGTGGCGGACTTTCATTGAGCGCGGAATTATCGACCGCCGTTGTTCAGACATTGCTCGAGGAAACCCGCGCCGACACCGACCTGACCATCAACCTTTACTGCCGATCCGGCTGGCTGATGAGTCGAGAAGACGAAAACCTGAAGGACTTCAGCCAGAACCCGGACTTCCAGCCAACACTCTGCGCGACCGAGAATCTGCCGCTGCAGGCTGTGCAGAAAGTGTTTTTCTTTCAGCGCAGCAAGGATCATGACGCCCTGCTCAGGCTGCAGGCGCGGCTGGAACAACGGCTGGGCGATCAGATCGGCACGGTATTCACGTTTCCATGGTGCCTGGAGGTCATGGCCAGAGACGTCTCCAAGGGCAATGCCCTGAAGCAGCTGGCCGAATTCCTCAACGTGCCCATTCAGGCCTGCATCGCGTTTGGTGACGCCATGAACGACGCCGACATGTTGGCCGGTGTCGGCAAAGGCGTGCTGATGGGCAACGCACATGCCGAGTTGAGACAGGCACTGCCCGAAGCGGAGATCATCGGCCGATGCACCGATGAAGCCGTCGCGCACTACCTGTCGAAGCATCTGCTGAAGAGCGCTGATCGCCCGGCATGAACACCTGCGGGCGTCCTTACGCCCGCACAGCTTTCCACAATTTGCCAACCAGGCTCACCGCGAGCAACACCACGCCCCCGGCAATAATCCCGGCCACGCCATTGAGCAGCACCGGGACTGCAAACCCGACACTACCGGACGCCGCACCCACACTTTCAATCCAGTGATGCACCGCAGGAATGCCGTGGGTGAGGATGCCGCCGCCGACCAGGAACATCGCCGCCGTGCCGATCACCGACAGGCCTTTCATCATGTACGGCGCGGCGCGCAGGATCGCGTTGCCGATGCTTTTCGCTGCGGCACCGGGTTTCTGCGTCAGCCACAGGCCGAGGTCGTCGAGTTTGACGATGCCGGCCACCAGACCATAAACACCGACAGTCATGACGATGGCGATGCCGGACATCACGATCACTTGCTGGGTCAGCGAAGCGTCGGCCACGGTGCCGAGGGTGATGGCGATGATTTCCGCCGAAAGGATGAAATCGGTGCGGATCGCGCCTTTGATCTTGTCCTTCTCGTAAGCCACCAGATCGGTGCTCGGCGCGGCCACGGCCTCGGTCAATTGCGCATGTCCGGCGTCATCTTCGGCCTTGCTGTGCAGGAACTTGTGCGCGAGTTTCTCGAAGCCTTCGAAGCACAGATACGCGCCGCCGACCATTAACAGCGGCGTCACCAGCCACGGCACAAACGCACTGATCGCCAACGCCGAAGGCACCAGAATCAGTTTGTTGAGAAACGAGCCCTTGGCCACCGCCCAGACCACGGGAATTTCCCGCTCGGCGCGCACGCCGGAGACTTGCTGGGCATTGAGCGCCAGGTCATCGCCGAGTACGCCGGCGGTCTTCTTGGCGGCCATTTTGCTCATCAACGCCACATCGTCCAGAACGGTGGCGATGTCGTCGATCAGCACCAGCAAACTGCTTCCTGCCATGAATCTTGTTTCCTTATGTGAATAATGCCGCGCAGCATACCGCGCCGCACTCACGGGAGCGAGACGCTAAGGCACCTGCCAGCCACCCCCCAGGCTCTGGAACAGCGCGACACTGCCCTGGCTGAGCAAACCTTGCGTGTCGCGCAGGTTCTGCTCGGCCTGCAACAGCACCAATTGCTGAGTCAATACCGCTTGCTGGCTGACCGTGCCCGCGCGCTGCTGCGCCTGCTGGCTGCCGAACAATTGCTGATTGCGCTGGAACATCTGCTCGTAGGCCTGCGCCTGGGTGTGCAAGTGATTGATCGCCGACAGGTTGTCCTCGACGTTCTGCAGCGCACCGAGCACCGTGCCGCGATAATTCGCCACGTCCTGATCGTAGGTGGCTTCGGCTTCCTGCTTGGCGGCTTCGCGGGCGCCGCCGTCGAAAATCGTTTCAGCCAGCGCCGGGCCGAGGGTCCAGATGCGGTTCGGCACCGAGAACAGACCGCCCAGCGCCGTGCCGCGAAAACCGCCTTCGGCGGTCAGGCTCAGGGTCGGAAAAAACGCCGCTTCGGCGACGCCGATTCGCGCGTTGGCCGCTGCTGCCAGGCGTTCGGCCGAGACCACATCGGGACGCCGCAACAGCAGATTCGACGGCAGCACCGGCGGCGGCATCGGCGTGGTGAACTGATAGTCGGCAGCCTTGGACAGATTGAACTGCGCCGGCGCCACGCCCACCAGCACCGCCAATGCATGCTCGGCCTGCTCGCGTGAACGCTGCGCGGTTTGCAGCGCGGCAATCACCGTGCTCAATTGATCCTGCGCCACCAGCAATTGATCGTTGGTCGCCGTACCCTGCACGGTTTGCGCCTGGATCATCGTCAGCAGTTGCTGGTTGATGGTCTGCTGTTGCTGCAACAGATCGATGTCGATATCCAGTTGCCGCAGCCCCAGATAATTGGTCGCTACGCTCGCTCCAATCGACAGCCGCACCCCGGCCAGCAAAGCATCGGACGATTGCAGCGAGGCCTGGCTCGATTCGATGCCGCGCCGCACCTGGCCCCACAGATCCGGCTCCCAACTGGCGCTCAAGGTCGCGCTGACGGATTGCTCGACGGTGCCGCCACTGCTGCTGGTGCCGGTCAAGCCGCTGGTGGTGCTGCCGCTGGCCCCGCCACCGACCCCGCGCGCGCCGGACAAGCCCACGCCCACCGTCGGCCACAACCCGGCGCGGCTCGATGCCACTTGTGCCTGCGCCAGCCGATACGCCGCTTCGGCACCAATGATCGACTGGTTGGCCCTGGCCGAGCGCTCGACCAGATCGTTGAGTATCGGATCCTGATAAATCCGCCACCACTGACTGTTCAGCGCCCCCTGCGGATTGGCCTGGGCGCGCTGCCATTGGGTGCCTTCCTTGAAGGAGGTCGGCAGTTCCATGGCCGGTTTCTGATAATCCGGACCGACCATGCAGCCACTCAACAACAGCGCCATGATCAATGCCAGCACTAACCCCTGTGGGAGCGGGCTTGCTCGCGAAAGCGATTTCACCTTCACCATCAATGCTGGCTGACCCGACGCCTTCGCGAGCAAGCCCGCTCCCACAGGGGATTTGCGACGTTTCATCTATTGCTCCTTACGCTTCAGGCGCTGCGACGCCCGATCCAGCCAAAGGTAGATCACCGGCGTGGTGTACAGCGTCAGCAACTGGCTGAACAGCAAGCCGCCAATGATCGAAATCCCCAACGGTCGGCGCAGCTCCGAGCCATAGCCGGTGCCGAGCACCAGCGGCAGCGCGCCAAGAATTGCCGCCAGCGTGGTCATCATGATCGGCCGGAAACGGATCAGACAGGCGCGGCGAATCGCTTCTTTCGCGCTCAGGCCAAATTCGCGGCGCTCGGTGATGGCGAAGTCGATCATCATGATCGCGTTCTTCTTCACGATCCCGATCAACAGAATCACCCCCACCAGCGCGATGATCGACAGTTCAGTCCCCGTCAGCAGCAACGCGATCAAGGCACCGACCCCGGCCGAGGGCAAGGTCGAAAGAATCGTCAGCGGATGCACCAGACTCTCGTAAAGCATCCCCAGCACGACATACACCGACAGCAGCGCCGCGACGATCAGCAACGGTTCACTGGCCACCGAAGACTGGAACACCTGCGCGGTGCCGGCGAACTGGCCGACCACGCTGGCCGGCATGCGCAATTGCTTCACGGCGTTTTCAACTAACGCCGTCGCCTGACCGATGGATACGCCTGGCGCGAGGTTGAACGAAGCGGTCACCGCTGGAAAGGTGCCCTGATGACTGATCGAAATCGCTGTGCGCCCCACCGAATAATCAGCAACAGCCGACAGCGGTACCAACGGTTGCGAGGCGGTGGCGCTGAGGTTGGGCGCCGCCGCAGCGCCCTTGGTGGTGACGGCCGCCGTGCCCACCGGCACGTAGACATTTTTCAGGGTGGCCGGGTCAGCCCAGTACGGCGGCGCAACTTCCATCACTACGTGGTACTGGTTGGCGGAACGGTAGATGGTCGAGACCTGACGCTGGCCGAACGCGTCGTACAGCGTCTGGTCGATGGCCGACATGCTCACGCCCAGTCGCGCCGCCGCATCACGATTGACGGTGACGCTGGCCATCAGGCTGTTGTCCTGCTGATCGGTGTTGATGTCGGTCAGTTGCGGCAAGGTGTGCAGCGCCGCCACGACTTTGGGCACCCATTCATCGAGGGTGCTCTGGTCATCGGCGGTCATCGTGTACTGATATTGCGCCCCGCTCTGCCGCCCGCCAACGGTGATGTCCTGCGCTGATTGCAGGTACAGGCGCGTGCCGGGCATGTCGCCCAGGGTGCGGCGAATCTGCCCGATGACCTGATCGGCGCTGTCCTTGCGATCAGCCAGTGATTTGAGGGTAATGAACAACTGCGCACTGTTCACCGCGCCGCCGATCCCGCCGCCACCGCCGACAAAACCACCGACGGTGGCCACGTTCGGATTGCTCAGCACCTTCTGGTTGATCTCGCTGAAGTTCGACTGGATCGCCCCGAAGGAAATGCTCTGCGCCGCGATGATGCTGCCGGACATGCGCCCGGTGTCTTCCTGCGGGAAAAAGCCCTTGGGCACCATCACGTACAGGACGCACGCCAGCACGATCACCAGCAACGTCAGCAACCCCATCAGGAACGAATGCTCCACCACCCAGCCCAGGGTGCGGTCATAGAAGCGGTGAAAGCGCGAATCCGGGTGATCTTCGCCGTCCCCAGCCTGCTCATTGGTGCGCAGCAGCACGCTGGCGAGCATCGGCGTCACGGTCAGTGATACCAGCATCGAAATCACGATGGCCACCGACAGCGAAATCGAAAACTCGCGAAACAGTCGCCCGACTATGCCGCCCATCAGCAGCAACGGAATGAACACCGCCACCAGCGACACACTGATGGTCATCACCGTGAAGCCGACCTCGCGTGCCCCGGCCAGCGCCGCCTGCACACGGCTTTCGCCCTTCTCCAGATGGCGCATGATGTTCTCGACCACCACGATCGCATCGTCCACCACAAACCCGGTGGAAATGGTCAGTGCCATCAACGACAGGTTGTTCAGGCTATAGCCGAGAAAGTACATCGCGCCAAACGTGCCGAGCAGCGACAACGGCACGACGATGGCCGGGATCAGCGTGCTGCGCCAGTCGCGGAAGAACGCGAACGTCACCAGCGTCACCAGTGCGATGGAAATCAGCAGGGTCATTTCCACGTCATGCAACGACGCACGAATGGTGGTGGTGCGATCCATCAGGATGTTGATCTTGATCGCCGAAGGGATCGAACTTTGCAGAAACGGCAGGTCGGCCTTCACCGCATCCACGGTGTCGATGACGTTGGCCCCGGGCTGCTTGAACACCACCAGCAGCACCGCTGGTTTGCCGTTGGACAGGCCGAAGTTGCGCAGGTCTTCGACGTCTTCAGTGACGTCGCCCAGATCGGAAATGCGCACCAGATCGCCATTGTTTTTCTTCACTACCAACGGCCCGTAATCGGCGCCCTGATAGAGCATGTCGTTGGCCTTGAGGCCATAGGATTGAGCGCCGAGCGCCACCGTGCCCTTGGGCAGATTGACGTTGGACGCCTGAATCACCTGGCGCACCTGTTCGAGGCTGACGCCATAGCGGTTGAGCCGATCCGGGTTGAGCTCGATGCGTACCGCCGGCAGCGCCGCGCCACCCACCGTGACGTCGCCGACCCCGGTGGTTTGCAACAGGCGTTGCTCAAGCAGGGTCGAGGCCACGTCATACATCTGTCCGCGTGTCGCGGTGTCGGAGGTCAGGCTGAGGATCAGGATCGGCGAGTCGGCCGGGTTGACCTTGCGGTAGGTCGGGTTGCCGGACAGGTCGCTCGGCAGATTGCTGCGCGCCGCGTTGATCGCCGCCTGCACGTCCCGGGCGGCACCGTCGATATCGCGGTTGAGGTCGAACTGCAGGGTGATGCGCGTCGCCCCCAGCGAACTCGACGAGGTCATTTCAGTGACCCCGGCGATCTGCCCGAACTGGCGCTCCAGCGGCGTCGCCACCGACGATGCGACAGTGCTCGGATCAGCGCCGGGCAACGAAGCGCGCACGCTGATGGTGGGGAAATCCACTTCCGGCAGCGGCGCCACTGGCAGCAGGTTGAACGCCAGCACGCCGAACAGCGCCAGCCCCACCGCCAGCAACGTGGTGGCGATCGGGCGCTGGATGAACGGCGCGCTAAGGTTCATCGCGATAGGCCTCGACCAGCGCTGGCCGGCGCCGAGTGAAACGCTGCTCCAGACTGTGCATGGCGAGGAAAATCACCGGGGTCGAAAACAGCGTCAACAACTGACTGAGCAACAGCCCGCCGATGATCGCGATGCCCAGCGGATGACGCAGCTCCGAACCGATCCCGGTACCCAGCGCCAGCGGTACCGCGCCAAACAGCGAGGCCATGCTGGTCATCAGGATCGGCCGAAAACGCAGCTCGGCCGCCTGACGAATCGCCGCCACCGCATCGAGTCCGCCCTCGCGCTCAAGCTCCAGCGCGAAGTCGACCATCATGATGCCGTTCTTCATCACGATCCCGATCAACAGCACGATCCCGATCAGGCCGATGATGTCGAACTGCGTGCCGGTGATCAGCAACGCCAGCAGCGCACCCAGCGCTGCCGAGAGCAAGGTCGAAAGAATCGTCACCGGGTGCACGAAGCTCTCGTAGAGAATGCCCAGCATCAGGTACACGACGATGATCGCCGCCAGCACCAGAAATACCTGATTCGACAGTGACGCCTCGAACGTCGCCGCCGCCCCCTCCAGATTGGCCTGCACCGACAGCGGCAGGCCGGCCTTGGCTTCGATCTCGTTGAGCCGGGTTACCGCAGCACCAAGGGTCTGGCCGGGGGCGAGGTTGAACGACACGTCGGCATAGGGAAATTGCCCGAGGCGGTTGATGGTCACCGGCGCGCGAATCACCTGCATGGTCGCCATGCTGGACAGCGGCGCCACCCCGCCGCCGGGAATATCGACGTAGAGCCCGGTCAGCAAATCGGCCAGATTGTGCGGCGGATGATCAGTGGCAATCACCACGTGATACTGGTTGAGCTGGGTGTAGATGGTCGACACCTGACGCTGGCCGAAGGCGTCGTACAGCACATCGTCGATGGCCTGCGGGGTGATCCCCAGACGTGAAGCGGTGGCGCGGTCGAAGTTGAGCTGGATCTGATTGCCGAACTGCATCGCCTGACTCTGCACATCGGTGAACATCGGGTCCTGCTTGATCGCCGCCAGCAATGTGTTGGTCCACTGCTCCAGCTCATCCGGGTCGGTGGCCTGCAGGCCGAGGCGGTAGCTGGTGGTCGAGACCGTGGCGTCCAGCGTCAGGTCCTGCACGCTGTGCAGGTACAGGCGAATCCCGGCGTCGTCGGCGTTGGCGTCCGAGAGCCGGCGAATCACTGCCGCGCTGCTGTCGCGGTCGCCGTGGGGCTTGAGGTTGATCAGCAGGTTGCCCTGATTGATCGTCGGGTTGGTCTGGTCGATACCGACGAACGACGACAGGCTGGCCACCGCTGGATCCTTCAGAATTCGTGCGGCCAGCCGTTGCTGTTCGATCTGCATCTGCTGGAAGGAAATCGTCGGCGAGGCCTGGGAAATACCCTGGATCAGCCCGGTGTCCTGCTCGGGGAAAAAGCCCTTGGGCATCACCACGATGATCAGCAGGGTCAGTGCCCCGGTGAACACAATGGAAATCAACATCAACCCGCGGTGCAGCAACACCCAGTCCAGGCCTTTGACGTAATAGCCGTTGATCCGGTCGAAGAAATCGACCCGGCGCTCCTCGTGCCTGTGCTTGAGCATGCGCGAGCACATCATTGGCGTCAGGGTCAGGGTGATCAGCGCCGAGATGACGATGGTCACCGCCACGGTCATGGCAAATTCACGGAACAATCGCCCGACCACGTCGCCCATGAACAGCAGCGGAATCATCACCGCGATCAGCGCCACCGACAGCGAAATGATCGTGAAGCCGATCTGCTCCGAGCCCTTGAGCGCAGCCTCCATCGGCGAGTCGCCGGCCTCGATGTAACGGGTGATGTTTTCGATCATGACGATGGCGTCATCGACCACGAAACCGATGGCGATGGTCAGCGCCATCAGCGTCAGGTTATTCAGCGAAAAGCCCAGCCCATAGGCCACTGCAAGCGTACCGACCAGGGTCAGCGGCACGGTTACCGCCGGAATGATCGTCGCCGGGAGATTGCGCAGGAACAGGAAAATCACGATCACCACCAGCAGCACCGCCACCCCGAGTTCGTACTGCACGTCGGTGACCGAGGCACGAATGGTTTGCGTGCGATCGGTGAGCACGTTGACCTTGAGCGTCGCCGGCAGACTGGCGCGCAATTTGGGCAACAGTTGCTGCACACGGTCAACCACGTCGATCACGTTGGCGCCGGGCTGACGCTGGATATTCAGGACAATCGACGGCGTGCTATTGGTCCACGCGGCCTGGCGTGGATTCTCCGGGCCCTGGGTCGAACTGGCGATCTGCGACAGACGGATCGGCGCGCCGTTCTTGTAGGCGATCACCAGGTCGCGGTACTCCTCGGCCGACTGCAACTGGTCGTTGGTGCCGATCGAATACGCCTGATATTTGCCGTCGATATTGCCCTTGGCCTGATTGACGTTGGCCGTGCCCAGCGAAGTGCGCAGGTCATCAAGGGACAGACCGAGATTGTTCAGCGCCGAGGTGTTGGCCTCGACCCGCACCGCCGGGCGCTGACCGCCGCTGATGGTGACCAGGCCGACGCCGGTGATCTGCGAAATTTTCTGCGCCAGCCGCGTGTCGGCAAGGTCTTCAACCTTGGTCAGCGGCAGCACGTCGGAGGTCAGCGACAGGGTCAGCACCGGCGCGTCGGCCGGATTGACCTTGCTGTACACCGGCGGGTACGGCAGGTTGGCCGGCAGGAACGTGCCGGCGGCGTTGATCGCGGCCTGCACTTCCTGCTCGGCGACATCCAGCGACAACGACAGATCGAATTGCAGGGTCACCACCGAGGCGCCGTCGGAGCTGGTGGAGTTCATCGATTTGAGGCCCGGCATCTCGCCGAGCTGACGCTCCAGCGGCGCGGTGATCGACGAGCTGATCACCTCGGGACTCGCGCCGGGGTATTGAGTGAAGACCTGGATAGTTGGGTAATCGACCTCGGGCAACGCCGACACCGACAGCAAGTGATAACCGAGCATGCCTAGCAACAGCACCGCCACCATCAACAGCGTGGTAGCGACCGGGCGTTCGATGAAGGGGCGCGAGACGTTCATGTTGGGCGCCTCCTCACTGCGCGACGACTTTCACCGCAGAGCCATCGTCAAGTTTGTCGGCGCCCTCGGTGACCACCTGCTCACCGGCCTTCACGCCGTTGTCGAGCACTGCCGAGACGTCCCCCGTCGCCGGGCCGGTCTTGATGTTGCGCAGGCTGACCTTGTTGCCCGGATCGACCACGACGAACACGAAATCGCCTTTGCTGCCGTGCTGGATCGCCCGGGTCGGCACCACGCTGATCTGGGTCAGCGTGTCGGCCTTGAGTCGCGCATTGACGAACTGATTGGGGAACAGCGCCTTGCCCGCATCATCAAACTGCGCCTTGACCTTGATCGTGCCGGTGCTGGTATCGACTTGGTTATCCAGCGCCAGCAGACTGCCAGTGGCCAGCAGATTGTGCTTGTTGCGGTCGTAGGCCAGCACCGTCACCGGCCCCTTGGCCATGGCCTGATTGATTGCGCCCAGATCATCTTCGGGCACGGCGAACACCACCGTGGCCGGGGTCATCTGGGTGATGACCGCAATCCCGGTGGTGCTGGTGGTGGTCACGTAGTTGCCGGGATCGACCTGGCGCAGGCCGACCACGCCATCCACCGGCGAGGTGATGGTGCAATAACTCAATTGCACTTCGAGGTTCTGCACGCTGCCCTGATCGGAAGCGACCGTACCTTGCAGTTGCTGCACCAGGGAGGCCTGGGTATCGAGGGTTTGCTGGGTGGTGGAACCGACCTTGATCAGCTCGCGATAGCGCGCCAGATCGCGCACGGCGTTGGCAAGCAACGCCTGATCGTGCATCAGCGTACCCTTGGCCACCGCCAATTGTGCCTTGAGTGCGCGGTCATCGATGCGGGCGATCACCTGACCCTTGCGCACCTGCTGGCCTTCCTGGAATTCGACCGAGCTTAAAATTCCGTCGACTTGGGTGATCACTGTCACGCTGCGGGTCGGAGTGACGGTGCCGAGGGCGTCGATGTACACCGGCACATCCTGCAACTTGACTGCGACCGTTGCCACGGGTTCGGCCGGCGGCGGTGGCTTGGGCTTGCGCTGGTTCGACGCGAGGAACAGCCACAGCACCACTGCCAGCAATACAAGCCCCAGCACAACGATGGCCCAGGCGATTTTGCTGCGTCTGCGTTTTTCCACGGTATTTCACTCGAACAGGCCGACAATCACACACGGCAATTGAAAGTGAAGCCCGGCCATACAAGGCAAATCCCTGGCCAATGGCTTGATCGCTGCCTTGAACTCTAGCAGCGCCTCCCGAGTTCACCCAAAGATCTGCAGGTTCGTTCAGCCCCGAGACAGCGAAGTCCGTCCGCCCCCTTGCCGGGGCATTCTTGAGCGCTGCGCGAGGCCGGTGCTACCATGCGCAACCGCCAGAACAGGCAAGGAACCACCGGGTTTATGAGCACAATCCGCGAGCGCAACAAAGAACTGATCCTGCGTGCCGCCAGTGAGGAATTTGCCGACAAAGGCTTCGCTGCGACCAAAACCAGCGACATCGCCGCCAAGGCAGGATTGCCCAAGCCCAACGTCTACTACTACTTCAAGTCCAAGGAAAACCTCTACCGCGAGGTCCTGGAAAGCATCATCGTGCCGATCCTGCAGGCCTCGACTCCGTTCAACCCGGACGGCGTGCCGAGCGAAGTGCTCAGTGGCTACATCCGCTCGAAGATCCGCATCTCCCGCGACCTGCCCTTCGCCTCCAAGGTGTTCGCCAGCGAAATCATGCACGGCGCCCCGCACCTCAGCGCCGACCTGGTCGAGCAGCTCAACAGCCAGGCCAAGCACAACATCGACTGCATCCAGAGCTGGATCGACCGCGGCCAGATCGCCCCGATCGACCCCAACCACCTGATGTTCAGCATCTGGGCCGCGACCCAGACCTACGCCGACTTCGACTGGCAGATCTCTGCGGTCACCGGCAAGGACAAACTGGACGAGGCGGATTACGAGGCGGCGGCGCAGACGATCATTCGGTTGGTGTTGAAAGGGTGTGAGCCGGATCAGTGAGACCGCGCTGACGCCATCGCGAGCAGGCTCACTCCTACAGGGAAACGCATTCCAAATGTAGGAGTGAGCCTGCTCGCGATCGAGGCGACACGGTTTCGGCTCAAACCCAAATCGCATCCCACAGCGGATAGTCTCCAAGCCTCTCCACCAGTCCAGCCCGCAAAGGGTTAGCGACGACATACCTTGCCATCTTCACTAAATCCTCCTCCTGCCGCAGTGCCCGGTCATGAAATCCTCTTTGCCAGAGGCCAACATTTCTACCGGTAGCCTGATTCACCGCTTTGGTGCTCAGCGATTTGGTCTTTTGCATCAGTTCGCTCAACGACCCTCTCTGCAATTCAATCAACCAATGAAAATGATCCGGCATCACCACCCACGCCAATGAGTTCGCCAAGCCGAGATCTTGTGCGCGCCGAAATTGATGAACCACCAATCGGCCCAAAGCAAAATCGGCAAAGATCGGTTTGCGATCAAGTGTGTTGGTCGTCAGTAGGTAGATTCGATTGGGCTCGGCATAGCGACCGGCTCGCAATCGGTGTGCAGCGGGTAGATCAGGCATTCCTTTGCCTCCCATGATCAGCTCATGAGAAGACTAGTTCTGCGTGCTCAATTTGATGGGACAGACTGTTGGCTGGATGTTTCTGGGAGAGAGCTATCGCGAGCAGGCTCACTCCTACGGGGGTTTGTGGTGTTCAGACATTTTGTGTCCAACCAAGATCCCTTGTAGGAGTGAGCCTGCTCGCGATAACGGTTAATCAATCAACACAGATTCAAGCCGCCACCCCCGCATCCGCCCTCAAATCCAGCGCCTCCACCGCTTTGATCGCCACTTGCTCATCAATATCCGACAGATCGCCGCTGATCCCGATCGCGCCCAGCACATTTCCCGCCTGATCACGAATCAACACTCCGCCCGGGGCCGGGACGACGCTGCCCTGGCCCATGCTGTTGAGTGCGGCGATGAACGCCGGGCGTTGTTGGGCGTCCAGCGCCAGCAGGCGTGAGCCCTTGCCCAGGGCGATGGCGCCCCAGGCTTTGCCGATGGCGATGTTCGGGCGCAGCAGGCTGGCGCCGTCTTCGCGTTGCAGGGTGATCAGGTGGCCGCCAGTATCGAGTACCGCGATGGTCAGCGGCGCGGCGTTGATGCCGCGCCCGGTGCTGATGGCCTGGTTGACCAGGTTGACTGCGACTTTCAAGGTTAAAGCGCTCATGGTGCCGTCCTCATTTTGTTATTGGGAAAGTCGTGGGGCTGCGCTCAAGTGCCGCAGACCGATGCCACAAATAGAACACAATGAATTATTTTTTTGTATACAATAATTCTCGAAAGGCGCCACATGCGACGAAAAGCCACAGCAAAACCGGCTTCCGACGAATGAAACAGACGCTTGAGAAAATGGATTGACCTGCGCCGTCCGCCGTGAATACACTCTGCGCAAAGCCACTTGTATACAATTACAAAACGTAAAGAGGCACAAAACCATGAGCAAAATGAGAGCAATCGAAGCCGCCGTTCTGGTGATGCGCCGTGAAGGGGTTGATACCGCTTTTGGCATTCCGGGTGCTGCGATCAACCCGCTGTACTCCGCCCTGCAGAAAGTCGGTGGCATCGATCACGTCCTCGCTCGCCACGTCGAAGGCGCGTCACACATGGCCGAGGGTTACACCCGCACCAAGGCCGGCAACATCGGCGTGTGCATCGGTACGTCCGGCCCTGCCGGTACCGACATGGTCACCGGGCTCTACAGCGCCTCGGCCGACTCGATCCCTATCCTCTGCATCACCGGCCAGGCACCCCGCGCCCGTATGCACAAGGAAGACTTCCAGGCCGTCGACATCACCAGCATCGTCAAGCCCGTCACCAAGTGGGCGACCACGGTTCTGGAGCCGGGCCAGGTGCCCTACGCGTTCCAGAAAGCCTTCTACGAAATGCGCTCCGGCCGTCCAGGCCCGGTGCTGATCGACCTGCCGTTCGACGTGCAGATGGCTGAAATCGAATTCGACATCGACGCCTACCAGCCGCTGCCGCTGGCCAAGCCAACCGCGACCCGGATTCAGGTCGAGAAGGCTTTGGCCCTGCTGGATCAGGCCGAGCGTCCATTGCTGGTGGCCGGCGGCGGCATCATCAACGCCGACGCCAGCGATCTGCTGGTGGAGTTCGCCGAGCTGACCGGTATTCCGGTGATCCCGACCCTGATGGGCTGGGGCACCATTCCGGACGATCACCCGTTGATGGTCGGCATGGTCGGTCTGCAGACCTCGCACCGTTACGGCAACGCCACGTTGCTGAAATCCGACGTGGTGCTGGGCATCGGTAACCGTTGGGCCAACCGTCACACCGGTTCGGTCGACGTCTACACCGAAGGCCGCAAGTTCATTCACGTTGACATCGAAGGCACGCAGATCGGCCGCGTGTTCACTCCGGATCTGGGCATCGTCTCCGACGCCGCTGCCGCGCTGACCGTGTTCATCGAAGTCGCCCGTGAATGGCAAGCCGCCGGCAAGCTGAAAAACCGTAGCGCCTGGCTGCAGGATTGCCAGCAACGCAAAGCCAGCCTGCACCGCAAGACCCACTTCGACAACGTACCGGTCAAGCCGCAGCGCGTTTACGAAGAGATGAACCAGGTGTTCGGCAAGGACACCTGCTACGTCAGCACCATTGGTCTGTCGCAGATTGCCGGCGCGCAGTTCCTGCACGTCTACAAGCCGCGTCACTGGATCAACTGCGGTCAGGCCGGCCCGTTGGGCTGGACCATTCCGGCGGCGCTGGGCGTGGTCAAGGCCGATCCGAGCCGGAAAGTCGTGGCCCTGTCGGGGGACTATGACTTCCAGTTCATGATCGAGGAGCTGGCGGTCGGCGCTCAGTTCAAACTGCCTTACATCCACGTCGTGGTGAACAACTCGTACCTGGGGCTGATCCGTCAGGCCCAGCGCGGGTTCGAAATGGACTACTGCGTGCAGCTGTCCTTCGATAACCTGAACGCGCCGGAACTCAACGGTTACGGTGTCGACCACATCGCAGTCGCCGAAGGCCTCGGCTGTAAAGCCCTGCGGGTGTTCGAACCGTCGGAAATCGCCCCTGCCCTGCGCAAGGCCGAACAGATGATCGATGAGTTCAAGGTACCGGTGATTGTCGAGATCATCCTGGAGCGTGTGACCAACATCTCCATGGGGACCGAGATCAACGCCGTCAACGAATTCGAAGACCTGGCACTGGTCGGCAACGACGCGCCAACGGCGATTTCGTTGCTTGATTAACTGCTGACCGCTCTCCCTGTGGGAGCGGGCCATGTGGCGAGGGAGCTTGCTCCCGCTCGGCTGCGAAGCAGTCGTAAAGCTTTTGGGGCCGCTACGCGCCCCAGCGGGAGCAAGCTCCCTCGCCACACAGGCTCGCTCCTACAAGGGGAACCTCACAAGATTTACGGGAGACCACCATGCCGCGTTTCGCAGCCAACCTGTCCATGCTGTTCACCGAACAGGATTTCCTTGCCCGTTTCGACGCCGCCGCCAAAGCCGGTTTCAGTGGTGTGGAATACCTGTTCCCGTACGACTTCAGCTCTGCCGAAATCAAGGCCAGGCTCGATGCCAACGGCCTGACCCAAGTGCTGTTCAACCTGCCGGCCGGTGACTGGGCCAAGGGCGAGCGCGGTATCGCGTGTCTGCCGGATCGGGTCGAAGAATTCCGCGCCGGGGTCGATCTGGCGATTGCCTACGCGCAGGTGCTGGGCAACACCCAGGTCAACTGCCTGGCCGGTATCCGTCCGCAAGGCATTGATGATGTGGCCGTGGAGAAAACCTTCGTCGCCAACCTCAAGTACGCGGCCGACAAGCTGCAGGCGGCCGGTATCAAACTGGTGATGGAAGCGATCAACACCCGCGACATCCCGGGCTTCTACCTGAACAACACGGCGCAAGCCCTGTCGATTCGCGAGCAGGTCGGCAGCGCCAATCTGTTCCTGCAATACGACATCTATCACATGCAAATCATGGAAGGCGATCTGGCCCGCACCCTGCAATCGCACCTGGGCGAGATCAACCACGTGCAGCTCGCGGACAACCCGGGGCGCAACGAGCCGGGCACCGGTGAAATCAACTACCGCTTCCTGTTCGAACACCTGGATCGCATCGGTTACCAGGGTTGGGTCGGTTGCGAATACAAGCCGCTGACCACCACCGAGGCCGGTCTCGGCTGGCTCAAGAGCCACAACGCAATTTAAGAACACTGCAAAACCCTTGTGGGAGCGGGCTTGCTCGCGAATGCGGTGGTTCAGTCAACACGGATATTGAATGTTCCACCGCATTCGCGAGCAAGCCCGCTCCCACCCAAGGCAACATCCCCTATTTCGCTTGAGCAAGACAAAAACAAGAGGATTTTCTCATGGCTAAAATCGGATTTATCGGCACCGGCATCATGGGCCACCCAATGGCTTCGAACCTGCAGAAAGCCGGTCACAGCCTGTTCCTGTCGGCGCATCACGACGCCGCCCCGGCCGATCTGGTCGCCGCTGGCGCCGTCGCTCTGGCCAACCCGCGCGAAGTGGCGCAGGAAGCTGAATTCATCATCGTCATGGTGCCGGACACCCCGCAGGTCGACGACGTGCTGTTCCGCGCCGACGGCGTTGCTGCCGGCATCGGCAAAGGCAAAGTCGTGATCGACATGAGCTCGATCTCGCCGACCGCCACCAAGGCCTTCGCCAAGAAGATCAACGAAAAAGGCGCGCAATACCTCGACGCCCCGGTATCCGGTGGGGAAGTCGGCGCCAAGGCTGCGACCCTGAGCATCATGGTCGGTGGCGACGCCGATGCCTTCGAACGCGCACTGCCGCTGTTCCAGGCCATGGGCAAGAACATCACTCTGGTCGGTGGCAACGGCGACGGTCAGACCGCCAAAGTGGCGAACCAGATCATCGTCGCGCTGAACATTCAGGCCGTGGCTGAAGCCCTGCTGTTCGCTTCGAAAAACGGTGCTGATCCAGCCAAGGTGCGTGAAGCGCTGATGGGCGGTTTCGCTTCGTCGAAGATCCTCGAAGTGCACGGCGAGCGCATGATCAAGGGCACCTTCGATCCGGGCTTCCGCATCAGCCTGCACCAGAAGGACCTGAACCTGGCCCTGCAAGGCGCCAAGGAGCTGAACATCAACCTGCCGAACACCGCCAACGCCCAGCAAGTGTTCAGCACCTGCGCGGCCATCGGTGGCAGCAACTGGGACCACTCGGCGCTGATCAAGGGTCTGGAACACATGGCCAACTTCTCGATTCGCGACAAAAAATAAAGCCTTTGCCCCACCGCTTGAACCTGTGGGAGCGAGCTTGCTCGCGAAGAGGGCGTATCAGTCGACATGGATATTGCCTGATCCATCGCTTTCGCGAGCAAGCTCGCTCCCACAGGGATCTCTACCGCCCTTTCGAATAACAAGAATTCCGGGAGCCCGCCATGTCGGTCGATCCGCAACAACTGCTGCGCGAGCTGTTTGCCACAGCCATCGACGCGGCCCATCCGAACCAAGTCCTCGAAGCCCATTTGCCTGCTGATCGCAGCGGTCGGGTGATCGTCATCGGTGCCGGCAAAGCCGCAGCTGCCATGGCGCAGGTGGTCGAGCGCTGCTGGCAGGGTGAAGTATCCGGTCTGGTGGTGACCCGTTACGGTCACGGCGCTCCGTGCGAAAAAATCGAAGTGGTCGAAGCCGCGCACCCGGTGCCGGACGCCGCCGGCCTGGCCGTGGCCAAGCGTGTGCTGGAACTGGTCAGCAACCTGAGCGAAGACGACCGCGTGATCTTCCTGCTCTCCGGTGGCGGCTCTGCCCTGCTCGCCCTGCCGGCCGAAGGCATTACCCTGGCCGACAAGCAGTCGATCAACAAAGCCCTGCTCAAATCCGGCGCGACCATCGGCGAGATGAACTGCGTGCGCAAGCACCTCTCGGCGATCAAGGGTGGCCGCCTCGGCAAGGCCTGCTGGCCTGCCACTGTGTATACCTACGCAATTTCCGATGTGCCGGGCGACCTCGCCACGGTGATCGCTTCCGGCCCGACCGTGGCCGACCCAAGCACCTCGGCTGAAGCGCTGGCGATCCTCAAGCGCTACAACATTGAAGTCCCGGCATCGGTGCGCAACTGGCTGCAAAGCCCGGAATCGGAAACGGTCAAACCCGGTGATCCGAGCCTCGCTCGCAGCCATTTCCAGTTGATCGCCCGCCCGCAGCAATCGCTGGATGCCGCGGCGGTGAAATGCCGTCAGGCCGGTTTCAGCACACTGATCCTTGGCGACCTGGAAGGTGAGTCACGTGAAGTGGCGAAGGTCCACGCCGGCATCGCTCGGCAGATCATCAACCATGGTCAGCCGCTGGCGGCGCCGTGCGTGATTCTTTCCGGCGGCGAAACCACGGTCACCGTGCGCGGCAATGGCCGTGGCGGACGCAACGCCGAATTTCTCTTGAGCCTGACCGACAGCCTCAAGGGCCAGCCCGGCGTCTATGCACTGGCCGGTGACACCGACGGCATCGACGGCTCGGAAGACAACGCCGGCGCGATCATGACCCCGGACAGCTACGCCCGCGCCGCGGCTCTGGGCCTGAGCGCCAGTGACGAGCTGGATAACAACAACGGTTACGGCTACTTCGAGGCGCTCGATGCGCTGATCGTCACCGAGCCGACCCGCACCAACGTCAACGACTTCCGCGCCATTCTGATCCTTGAGAACTCTAAATCATGACGCCTGATAAAAAGGTCAAAATCCTCGCCACCCTCGGGCCTGCTGTCGACGGCATCGACGACATCCGTGAGCTGGTCGAGGCCGGGGTCAACATCTTCCGCCTGAACTTCAGCCACGGCGATCACGCCGACCACGCCCAGCGCTATCAGTGGATCCGCGAAGTCGAGCGCCAGCTCAACTATCCGCTGGGGATCCTGATGGATTTGCAGGGGCCGAAACTGCGCGTCGGCAAGTTTGCCGACGGCAAGGTGCAGCTGCATCGTGGTCAGGCGTTCCGCCTCGATCTGGACGCTACGCCGGGCGATGAACGCCGGGTGAACCTGCCGCATCCGGAGATCATCGCCGCGCTCGAAGCGGGCATGGATCTGCTGCTGGATGACGGCAAACTGCGCCTGCGCGTGGTCAGCAAATACTCCGACGCGATCGACACCACCGTGCTCAATGGCGGCGAGCTGTCGGACCGCAAAGGCGTGAACGTGCCGCAGGCGGTGCTCGATTTGAGCCCGCTGACCGCCAAGGATCGCCGCGACCTGAGCTTCGGTCTGGAACTGGGCGTGGACTGGGTGGCGCTGTCGTTCGTACAACGTCCGCAGGACATTCTCGAAGCCCGCGAACTGATCGGCGACAAGGCGTTCCTGATGGCGAAAATCGAGAAACCGTCAGCGGTTGAACAACTGCGCGAAATCGCCGAACTGAGCGACGCGATCATGGTGGCTCGCGGTGACCTCGGCGTCGAAGTACCCGCCGAAAGCGTGCCGCAGATCCAGAAAAACATCATCACCACCTGCCGTGAACTCGGCAAACCGGTGGTGGTGGCAACGCAGATGCTCGAGTCGATGCGCTTCTCCCCGGCACCGACCCGCGCTGAAGTCACTGACGTGGCCAACGCTGTGGCTGAGGGCGCGGATGCGGTGATGCTCTCGGCCGAAACCGCGTCCGGTGAATACCCGCTGGAAGCGGTGCAGATGATGAGCAAAATCATCCGTCAGGTGGAGAACGGTCCGGACTATCAGACTCAACTCGACGTCAGCCGACCGAAAGCCGAAGCAACGGTGTCCGATGCCATCAGCTGCGCGATCCGCCGCATCAGCAACGTGCTGCCGGTGGCGGTGCTGGTCAACTACAGCGAGTCGGGCGCCTCGACATTGCGTGCAGCGCGGGAGCGGCCAAAAGCGCCGATCCTCAACCTGACGCCAAACCTGCAGACGGCACGGCGCTTGAGCGTGGCGTGGGGTATTCACTCGGTGGTCAACGATCGCCTGCGTCAGGTCGATGAAGTGTGTTCGACCGCGCTGGAAATCGCTCAGGCTCAAGGAATGGCCGAGCGTGGCGATACGTTGCTGATCACTGCCGGGGTGCCGTTCGGGCAGCCGGGATCGACCAACTCACTGCGGATCGAAACATTGATCTGACTAGCGACACAAAACCTGTGGCGAGGGAGCTTGCTCCCGCTTCGGCTGCGCAGCAGTCGTCGCTTTTAGGGCATGACGGTTTTCACAGAAGAACCGCATTAACCCATGTTGGGGCCGCTTCGCGACCCAGCGGGAGCAAGCTCCCTCGCCACAGTTATTGGCAAGACCTTTTGATTTTCCAACTGCCCAGATTTTTTCAACATGCCAGCCAATCATTTCAACACCCACTGCCCCGACTGGGCCGAGGCTTTGCTCAACGGTTTCAGTCAAATATTCCTCCAGCGCCATCCGCTGTGCGGCCTGTTGTGCCTGCTGGCGATCCTGCTCACCGCGCCGGTGCTGTTTGCCGGCGCGCTGCTCGGTGCGGTCGCTGGATTGCTCACCGCACAACGGCGTAACTATGCCAAGGCTGATCGTCAGGCCGGATTGTTCAGTTACAACGGCGTGCTGCTCGGCTTGTTGCTGAGCCTGTATTTCCCTTGGTCGCCAATGTTACCGCCGCTGATCCTGGCTGCCGGCGGCCTCAGTGCGATGGTCACTCAGCAATGGCTCAAACACGTGTACCGCAGTCGATCGATACCGGCTTACACCTCGCCGTTCGTGGCCATCAGCTGGATCCTGTTGCTGTTCGCCGAGCCGTCCGCGCCGACAGCGCAGATCGAGATGAACACGCTGAATTTGCTCGCCGCTGAGTGGCGTGGACTGGGTCAGGTGATGTTCCTTGATCATCCACTGGCCGGCGCATTGATCGCCATTGGCCTGTTGATCGCTGATCGCCGCGCCTTTTGCTGGGCATTGTTCGCGTCGGCCATCGGCCTGGCGTCGAGTCTGCTGCACCACGAAAGCAGCACCGCGCTACTCGGACTGGGCAGCTACAACGCGGTACTCGCCGCCCTCGCCTTCAGTACGCAACGCCAGCAACCGTGGCTGCCACTGCTGGGTATTGTCGTTGCGCTGCTGGTCACCCCGCTGTTCGCCGCCATTGGCCTGGCGACGCTGACCGCGCCGTTCATCCTCGCCGGCTGGCTGATCCGCGCTGGCGCGCAGATGCTCGGCAACAGCGCTGTCGAAAGCCCGTCTTGCGCTCATGGGGAGAATCAACCTAGGCTGCGCTGATTTTATGGCCAGGGCGACTTGCATGAACAACAACGACACGTGGCGCAATCGCCTGTACGTGATCATTTTCCAGACCGACACCGTGGCCGGGCGCCGTTTCGACAGCACCCTGCTGCTGATCATTCTGGCAAGCCTGGTGGTGGTGATCCTCGACAGCATCGATGAAGTCCACCAGAACTACGCCAACGTACTGGCGTACATCGAATGGGGCTTCACCGTCATCTTCCTCAGCGAATACATCCTGCGTCTGTATTGCTCGCCCAAACCACTGCGCTACGCGTTCAGTTTTTACGGGCTGGTGGACTTGCTGGCGATCGTGCCCGGGATCCTCGCGCTGTATTACAGCGACGCGCAGTACCTGCTGATTATCCGGATCATCCGCATGCTGCGGATCTTCCGGGTGCTCAAGCTCGGCCCGTACCTGAAACAGGCCCACTACCTGCTCGACGCCCTGCGCGGCAGCAAGCAGAAAATCCTCGTGTTCCTGCTCAGCGTCTGCACGCTGGTCACGGTGTTCGGCACCTTGATGTACGTGGTCGAAGGTCCGGAACACGGCTTCACCAGCATTCCCAAAGGCATTTATTGGGCTATCGTGACGCTGACCACCGTGGGTTACGGCGACATCGTGCCCAGAACGGTGTTGGGCCAGATCATTTCGTCGCTGGTAATGATCACCGGTTACTCGATCATCGCCGTGCCGACCGGGATTTTCACCGCCGAACTGGCTACCGCCATGCGCGGGGGTCAGCAGCAACACGACTGCCCGGTCTGCTCGAAAAGCAGCCATGAACACGAAGCTTCGTTCTGCTCGCGTTGTGGCAATGCCCTGTTCAAGAAAATGGAATAAGCACAGAGCTTTTTAATCTTTAAGCGACTATGCCGCCCCGGCTATAGTCGCTGGCAAAACGGTATCACCCCCTACCGTCATCACCGACACAACAAGGAATGCGCAGTGAAAAAACTCTTTGGCGCCTCACTTCTCGCCGCTGGCCTGGCCCTGGGCAACATCGCTCAGGCGGCTCCGACTCTGCTGAACGTTTCCTACGACGTGATGCGCGATTTCTACAAGGACTACAACACTGCGTTCCAGAAACACTGGCAGGCTGAACACAACGAAAACATCACTGTGCAGATGTCCTTCGGCGGTTCGAGCAAGCAGGCGCGTTCGGTGATCGACGGCCTGCCGGCTGACGTCATCACCATGAACATGGCGACCGACATCAACGCCCTCGCCGACAACGGCAAACTGGTGCCGGAGAACTGGGTGACCCGCCTGCCGAACAACAGCGCGCCGTTCACCTCGGCCACCGTGTTCATCGTCCGTAAAGGCAACCCGAAAGCCCTGAAAGACTGGCCGGACCTGCTCAAGGACGGCGTGCAGGTGATCGTGCCGAACCCGAAAACCTCGGGCAACGGCCGCTACACCTACCTCTCGGCCTGGGGCTATGTGCTGAAAAACGGCGGTGACGAGAACAAGGCCAAGGAGTTCGTCGGCAAACTGTTCAAACAAGCGCCGGTGCTGGACACCGGTGGCCGCGCCGCGACCACCACGTTCATGACCAACCAGATCGGCGACGTGCTGGTGACCTTCGAGAACGAAGCCGAAATGATCGCCCGCGAGTTTGGCCGCGACCAGTTCGAAGTGATCTACCCAAGTGTCTCCGCCGAAGCCGAGCCACCCGTGTCGGTGGTCGACAAAGTGGTCGACAAGAAAGGCACCCGCGCCGCTGCCGATGAATACCTGAAGTACCTGTGGTCGCCGGAAGGTCAGGAAATCGCTGCGGCCAACTACCTGCGTCCACGTGACCCGGCAGTGCTGGCGAAGTACACCGACCGCTTCCCGAAAGTCGACTTCCTGTCGGTGGAGAAAACCTTCGGTGACTGGCGTTCGGTGCAAAAGACCCACTTCAATGATGGCGGAATCTTTGATCAGATTTATTCCGGCCAGTAAGGCTTAAGCGATAACGAAAAAGGCGACCTCGACAGGTCGCCTTTTTTGTGGGCATTGGAAATCACACAGTCCCCCCATGTGGGATTGTTTGTCAGCCAGTTACATCGGCGGCGTGACGCCATCCTTGCCGGCGGAAATCGATTGCGCCGTCAACGTGCCGTCTGCGTCCTGGGTCACGAAGCTGACAATCTTCACCCCGACCTTGAGCAAGCTGCGATCCCCCGGCGTCAGATTGACGATCGGCACGTCCTCCGGCACCAGGATCTTCTGCTGCCCGCCCTTGTAATTGACCGTCAGCACACGGCCATTGCTGACCACCAGATCACCGACGCTGCCATTGGTCATGCTGCTGCCCTTGGCCAGGTCGAATGGCCGATGGCCGTCGCCGCTGCCGGCCAGTTCCGGCGGGAACACATGCACTTCGAGCGCTTTCAGGGTTCCGTCCTCCTGGGGCATGGCGGCCGAGCCGATGTAGCTACCGGGTTTGATGTCCTCGATATTGGCCAGGGTGACGGCGCGAATCCTGGTGTCCGGGTTCAACCGGATCACCACGTTCTCGCCGCTGTTGACGTGAACTTTCAGCGAGTCGGCGCCGACCCCGGTGATCTCGCCGCGCACGCCGAGACGCGTACCCGGGGCATCGGCGGCCTGCACCGCAGTGGCACTGAGCAGGCCAAGCAAGGCAATCGTAGTCGTATGACGCAGCAGCTGACGCAACATGGCAATCCTCCGTTGATGAACAGTAATAGCGCAGAAGTAAACATAAGCACGCTATCGAAGAACATGTAAGTGAATGTATCATCGACCCTCCCCGGCCGGACGCAAGGTTCGCCGATGGACGACACCCTGTTGGAAGCCAATCATTCCGCAACGGAATAACTGATATCAATCGAAGGCTTCTACCGCCGCTTCGGTACGTCCCTTAGCCTCACCGCATTCCCTTTCGCTGGATCGAGAAACCTTATGAACGCCACAACTCACGCAATGACCCGAGGCATGGTGCTGCTGTTCGCCTTCTGCTGCGGCGCCATCGTCGCCAACATCTACTACGCACAGCCAATCATCGGCCTGATCGCGCCAGACATCGGCCTCTCCGACACCATGGCCAGCTTCATCGTCTCGCTGACGCAGATCGGTTATGCGCTGGGCCTGTTCTTCCTGGTGCCGCTGGGCGACCTGCTGGAAAACCGTCGGTTGATGATCATCACTACGGTGGTGGCGATTGCCAGCCTGCTCGGCGCGGCGTTCACCAGTCAGCCCAACGTGTTCCTGCTGATCTCGTTGCTGGTGGGCTTCAGCTCGGTGTCGGTGCAGATCCTGATTCCGCTGGCTGCGCACCTGGCGCCGGAGGAATCCCGTGGCCGGGTGGTCGGCGGGATCATGGGTGGTCTGCTGCTGGGCATTCTGCTGGCGCGACCGGTGTCGAGTGTGGTGGCTGACCATTTCGGCTGGCGTGCGATGTTCATGATTGCTGCGGCGTTGATGGCAGCGATCAGCGTGGTGCTGGCACTGACCGTGCCCAAGCGCCAACCGGATCACAGCGCCACGTATGGCCAGTTGATCGGCTCGCTTTGGACCCTGCTGCGCCAGCAACCGGTGCTGCGTCAGCGCGCGTTTTATCAAGGCTGCATGTTCGCCACGTTCAGCCTGTTCTGGACCGCAGTGCCGCTGGAACTGGCGCGCAACCATGGCCTGTCGCAAAGCGAAATCGCGATCTTCGCCCTGGTCGGCGCCATCGGTGCCATCGCCGCGCCGATCAGTGGACGCCTGGCTGACGCCGGCCACACCCGCATCGCTTCGCTGCTGGCCATGCTGTTCGCCAGCCTGAGCTTCCTGCCCGCCTTCATCCACCCGGCCTACAGCGTGATCGGCCTGGCCGTGACCGGCGTGGTACTGGATTTCTGCGTACAGATGAACATGGTCCTCGGCCAGCGCGCGGTGGACTCACTCGATGCCAAAAGCCGCGGTCGCCTGAACGCTTTGTACATGACCAGCATCTTCATCGGCGGCGCCTTCGGCTCGTCGGTGGCCAGTGCGGTGTATGAGCATGGCGGCTGGCTGTGGATCCTGATTGTCGGTAGCGCGTTCCCGCTACTGGCGTTGTTGCGGTTTCTGAGTGCGTCGCAGCGTGGTTCTTTGGCAACGGCGTAAGGTGTCGAGCAGGCTCGCTCCCACAGGTTGCTCAATGGGCCTGAGGGAGCGATGACGCTTAATAGCGAACCAGTTTCTCCATCGCCGCATCCGCCAGAAACGAAGAGCGGCTTTTGACATTGTGTTCACGCACATAACGATCGATGCGCTGGATCACATAACCTGGCAACGTCACGTTGACCTTCTCGGTCTTGCCCATGTACGGCGAGATATCCAGCTCGAGCATCCCCCAGCCCATATCGGCAAACTCCGGATTATTGCGATGGGCCGCTGCCGACGTCGGCATGGGAATCGATTCCCCGTCCGCCGCTATCTCCTGCAGCATGATGTGAGCAATTTCAACGGCTGCGTTGTAGGCGTCCTCGAAGGTATCCCCAGCCGTGACGGCGCCGGGAATGTCAGGTATCTGAATACCGATGGCGGTGTTGTCGTCACCCCATTCGATGCAGATCGGATATTGCATTATGGATCTCCCTTGTTGCTGGCTGGCGGGTGGTGCAACCCGGCACGCCTCCTGATGCTTTTGACCGTCCCCAACGGTAAATCCTTTTTCGGGTGGGGAACGGGAATGGTGTAAGGGTTGTAACGGTGAGTGAAGATGTGATGACTGCCGGTGACTCGATCCAGCGTCCAGCCTGCCTCCTCCAGCTCCTTGATCAATAGCCTGCTTTGCACCTACCGCCTCCTTGCTCCGGCCGAATAAAAGTAACTCTAGAGTTATTTTTACTCAAGCACATAAATCTGCAGAACGACGTTCGGTTGTTTTACAGCATGTGATTGAATGGACGCGGATTACACTCAGCACCCTATTCCCTGTGGGAGCGGGCTTGCTCGCGAAGGCGTCGGATCAGCCAATACCTGTGCTGAATGTCAGACCGCTTTCGCGAGCAAGCCCGCTCCCACAAGGGGACTACGACAACTTTCAGATTTGCAGGAAGACTGATGGACCGCCTCGCCGCCATGGAAACCTTCGTCTACGTGGTCGAAACCGGCTCGTTTTCCGCCGCCGCCCGACGGTTGAATATCGGCCAGCCCGCCGTGTCGAAAACCATCGCTCAACTGGAAAAACGCCTGGCGGTCAGCCTGTTGCTGCGCTCGACCCGCGGCCTGACGCCGACCGAGGCGGGGCTGGCGTTTTTCGAACGGGCCAGACGCGCCATCGACGAAGCCAACGAAGCCGATAACGCCGCCCGTGGCAGCGCCAGCGGTTTAAGCGGCAACTTGCGGATCAGCGCTGCGGTGACTTTCGGTCGCCTGCACGTCGTGCCGCAGCTGGGGCCGTTTCTCGAGCAGCATCCGCAATTGAACATCGACCTGATGCTCGATGATCGCAACATCAATCTGGTCGAAGAAGGCATCGACGTCGCCCTGCGCATGGGCCCGCTCAGCGACTCCAGCCTCACCGCGCGCAAGATCGCCGACTGTCGCCGCGTGGTGCTCGGCACCCCGGCCTACTTCGCCCGCCACGGCGAGCCGAGCTGCCCTGCGGATTTGAATCAGCACCAAGGCATCGTCTACAACCTCAGCGGCGGTGCCACCTGGACCTTCACCCAAGGCCGCGAACAGCAGACGCAAACCCTGACCGGCCGCCTGCGTGTCAGCGCCGCCGAGGGTTTGCGCGCAGCCGTGCTGGCCGATCAGGGCCTGGCCATCGCCTCGCAATGGATGTTCGCCCCGGAGCTGGCAAGCGGTGCGGTCAGGGCGGTGATGAGCGATTGGGGATTGCCGGATCAGGACTTGTGGGCAGTGTTTCCCACGGGGCGGATGGTCAGTGCGAAGGCGCGGGCGTTTGTGGAGTACATGGAAAATTTGCTGAAACACCTGACCTGAACCGGCCGCGTTTCGTTTATTGCGATTTTCGTTTAATTCGAATAACGTTTCAGCATCCTCTATTCAGAATGCTGGAATCCATTATGTCGATTGTCCTTCACCCCTCTCTCAACCTCCCGGTTGAGCGCGAAGTCAAAGCCGCAATCGAAGGCAAACGCGCGCTTGCCGCCTACCTCGCGACTCAATTCGAAACCCAGCACATCCAGATTTTCGATGAGCAAAACCAGGCGCATCAGGTCGAGCTTCCGACGTCGGCACTGCGGCTACTGATGGATATTCTGGCGGAGCTGGCTCAAGGCAACGCCGTCAAAGTCGTACCGGTGCACGCCGAACTGACCACGCAAGAAGCCGCCGATCTGCTCAACGTCTCACGCCCGCACCTGATAAAACTGCTGGAAAGTGGCGAGTTGTCCTACCATAAAACCGGCAAGCACCGACGTGTGCGTTTCGCCGATTTGATGGACTATAAAACCCGGCGCGACACCGCCAGCGAGCAGGCAATGGCGCTTCTCGCGGAGCAGGCACAGGCGTTAAGGACAGGATACGAGTGAGGCATTCCCCTTTCACCGCTGTATACGATGCATGTGTTTTGTACCCCGCCCCGCTTAGAGACTTGCTGATGTGGCTCGCGCTTTCGGGGAGATTTCGAGCCCGATGGACCAAGGAGATTCACGGCGAATGGAAACGCAATTTATTGAAGAACCGAACCGATCTGACGATGGAGCAACTGGATCGCACTTCCGAGCTTATGGATCGTGCGATCCCGGATGCCTGTGTCTACGATTTTGAAGACCTGATCACCGGACTTTCCTTACCCGATACCAACGACCGCCATGTACTGGCTGCAGCCATACGCTGTGGCGCTGGGGTGATCGTGACGTTCAATCTGAAAGATTTTCCCGATGCCTGCCTCGCCCCCTATGGCGTCGAGGCCCAACACCCTGATGAGTTTGTCGAAAACCTGTTTCACCTTGATCCGGCAGCAGTTATCGCTGCAGCGCAACGGCAGCGCCAACAACTGAAATTGCCGCCAATGGAGGTCGAGCCGTTTCTTGACCTTTTGCGGCGCCAAGGATTGGTCGAGTCAGTTCGGGAGCTGAGCACCTACCGTGCGATTCTCTGAATACTCGTTTTGGGAACACCAGATAAACAAACGGCGATCCAAAGATCGCCGTTTTTTCATCACTGCCCGAACTGTTTGCCCAACCCCGGCGGCACGCCGTGGATATCGGTGTCTTCCCAAGGGCCGTTGGGGCTGATCGAGCGGCTCCAGCCGTTGTTCCAGCGGAAGTAGGTGCGCTGGCGGTAGAAGGTGTTGGGCTGATCGTCGAGGACATAGACCCCGAGTTGCTGATCCCAGTGGCTGTTGCCACCCGGTGGCGGGGCGAAGCTGGCTGAGGTGCGTGGGACTGGCTTGGACGGTTTGGCCGGGATGCTTTTTCCGGGTGTCGGCGAGGTCGACGGGGTCGGGCTTGGTTGCGACGGCGGGATCGGCGGCAGACTGGTGGTCGGTTCCGGTCGGTGCACCGCACAGGCGCTCATGCCCAGGGCCATTGTGATGACTGCGATTCGGGCGAGACTGTGCATGGCGGTGCTTTCCTGTGGGTGCCGGTGGTTATTGGTCCGGGCTGTCGATGGTCAGTGTTTGCGGCGCGGTGGTGTTGCTGGCCAGAGGGCCGCTGCGACCCACCCACTCCCCGGCGGTCGGTTGACCGGCTCGGGAAATGCGCGCAACCAGTTGGACTTCAGGAAAGTTCGACAGTTTCAACTGCGGCATCATCGCATCGGCATCGCCCAGTTCGACGGTCACCGGCAGATCCGCCACGGTCAGACGCTTGGCCGCCAGCGGTGCCGGTGGGCCGGAAACGGCACGGGCGAAGATGAACACGCTGTCGCCCGGTTGCACCTTGCCTTTGAGTTCGCTGGCCAGATCGACGCGCACCTTGAGCAGCGCGGCAACCTTGGCGGCCGGCGTGGCGGCGACTTTACCGCCGCTGGCTTGCAGACGCTCGGTGGCGCGCTCGATCCCACCCTGCAAGGCGGCGCGGGAGTTGTCGCCCTCTGGCAGTTGCGCCAGCAGGCGGTTCCAGTAGTCGATTGCCTGCTGATAACGTTCACCCTCGAACGCGGCGATGCCGAGCAGACCAAGGCTGGTGACTTCTTTCGGATCGGCTTTCAGCGCTTCGTCGGTTAAAGCCTGGATCTTGTCCGACCACTTCTTGCCGTCAGCAAAGTATTGCGCCTGCGCCCACTGGCCGAGCAGTTCCGGCTGGCGACCGGCCAGGTTGGCGGCGCGCTCGAACATCTTCGCCGCATCCGCCGGACGCTCCTGGGCCATGTAGGTACGCCCGAGGAAGTACAGGCCTTCCGCCGAATCCGGTTGCGCCGCAACAGCACGCTCCAGCCGCCGGGTCATCTCTTCCATCGACTGCGGTGCCTGGGCAAATTCGCGGGTCAGTTCAACTTTGTCGGCAGCACCGAAATGCAGATACAGCCCCAGGCCCAATACCGGCACCAACACCGCTGCCAACAACGGCAACGGCTTGCCCAGTTTCGACACACGCGGTGCGGCAACGCCTTCGGTATCGGCGAGCAGCTCACGCGCCGCTTCCGCGCGACCGCTGTCCATTTGCGCCGCATCGAGTACGCCTTCAACCTGCTGCGCTTGCAGCTCGGCGACACGTTCCTGATACAGCGCCACGTTCAGGGCAGTTCGATCCTCTTCACGCTGGGCGCGACGGCCACGCAAAACCGGAATCAGCAGAAAACTCAGGGCGACCAGAAGCAACAGCCCTGCGGCAAGCCAGAAATCAATCATTCTTGGTTTTTATCCAACAGTTGGTCGAGGCGCTGACGCTCTTCGGTGGACAGCGATGGCGGGGTCTCGGTGCGCTGTGCGCGACGCCGGCGAACGATCACTGCGATCACCACCATACCGCCGAACAACAGGCCGGCCGGGCCGAACCACAGCAGTGCAGTCTTGGCATTGAGCGCCGGTTTGTAACGGACGAAATCACCGTAGCGATCGACCATGAAGTCGATGATCTGCTGATTGTCCTTGCCCTCGCCGAGCATGCGGAAAATCTCTTTGCGCAGGTCGGCGGCAATCGGCGCGTTGGAGTCGGCGATGTCCTGGTTCTGGCACTTGGGGCAGCGCAGTTCCTTGGTCAGTTCACGGAAACGCTCGCGATCGCCTTCCTTGGCGAACTCGTAGGTGTCGATCGCGGCATGCGCCACGCCGCCCAGACTCAGGCCCAAGACCACGGCAGCAATGAAACGCTTCATGGCTTGGCCTCATCGACCAGCGCCTGATACTTGGCCGCGAGTTTTTCGCGCCAGACCTGCTCGTCGATCACCCCGACGTACTTGTCGCGGATGATGCCCTTGGCGTCGATGAAGAAGGTTTCCGGCGCGCCGTACACGCCGAGGTTCAGGCCCAGCGAGCCTTCGTCGTCACGAATGTCCAGCAGGTACGGGTTGTGGAATTCGGCCAGCCACTTCAACGCATCGGCGTTGGTGTCCTTGTAGTTGATGCCGTAGATCACCACACCGCGCTCGGCCAGTTTGTTCAGCACCGGGTGCTCGACCCGGCAGGAAATGCACCAGGTGCCCCAGACGTTGACCAGCGCCGGTTTGCCGAGAATGTCAGCCTTGGTCAGGGTCTTGTCGCCCTGCACGCTCGGCAGGCTGAATTCCGGGAATGGCTTGTTGATCATCGCCGACGGCAGCTCCGCCGGATCGAGGTACAGACCGCGATACAGAAACACCGCCACCAGCAGGAAAATCGCCAGGGGTACCAGCATCAACCAACGTCTCATGCAGCCGCTCCTTGCAGGCCGAGGGCTTCACGCACCTTGGCTTTGACCTTGACTCGATAACGCCGATCCAGCGCCGCCAGCAATCCGCCCAGACCGGTCAGCAGACCGCCGAACCAGATCCAGCGCACGAACGGTTTGACGTGAACCCGCACCGCCCACGCGCCGTTTTCCAGCGGCTCGCCCAGTGCAACGTAGAGATCGCGAGTGAAACCGGCGTCGATCCCGGCCTCGGTCATCATCGAACTCTGCACGGTGTACAGGCGTTTTTCCGGGTGCAGCACGCTGACTTCCTTGCCGTCGCGGATCACCCGAATAGTGCCCTTGTCGGAGGTGAAGTTCGGCCCTTCGAAGTGCTTGGCGCCTTCGAAGATGAAGTGATAACCGGCCAGATCCATCGACTCGCCCGGCGCCAGACGCAGGTCGCGTTCGGCACTGTTCTGACTCGACAGCACCACACCGAGGGCGCATACGGCGATGCCGAGGTGAGCGATCTGCATGCCCCAGTAGCTGCGGGTCAGGGTTGGCAGGCCTTTGATCAGGCCCTTGTGGCGAGTCTTGTCGAAGATGTCGCGCACACCGGCGAGCAACACCCACGCGGCGAGCAGGAACGTCGCGATTACCGCCCAGTTGAAATCGCCGTAAGCGATACCGGCCACCACCGCCAATGCGACGCTGCCGAGCAGCACCGGGGTCAGCATGTTCGCCAGCCACTTCACCGGGGTGTCCTTCCAGCGCACGATCACGCCGACCGCCATCACCAGCATCAACAACGCCATCAACGGGATGAACAACGCGTTGAAGTACGGCGGGCCGACCGACAGTTTGGCGCCGCTCAAGGCATCGAGAATCAGCGGATAGAGTGTGCCGAGCAGAATCATCGACGCCGCCACCACCAGCACCAGGTTGTTGCCCAGCAGCAGGGTTTCCCGCGACCACAGATTGAAGCCGACCTGGCTCTTGACCACCGGAGCGCGCAACGCAAACAGCGTCAGCGAACCGCCGACCACGAACAGCAGGAAGATCAGGATGAACACACCGCGCTCAGGATCGGAGGCAAACGCGTGCACCGAAGTCAGCACGCCGGAACGCACGAGGAACGTGCCAAGCAGGCTCAACGAAAATGCGGCAATCGCCAGCAACACCGTCCAGCTCTTGAACACGCCACGCTTTTCCGTGACCGCCAGCGAGTGAATCAACGCGGTGCCGACCAGCCATGGCATGAACGAGGCGTTTTCCACCGGGTCCCAGAACCACCAGCCGCCCCAGCCGAGTTCGTAGTAAGCCCACCACGAACCGAGGGTGATACCGATGCCGAGGAAGGCCCAGGCGACAATCGTCCACGGCCGCGACCAACGTGCCCACGCGGCGTCGAGACGACCACCGAGCAGTGCAGCGATGGCAAAGGCGAACGCCACCGAGAAGCCGACGTAACCCATGTAGAGCATCGGCGGATGCACAATCAGGCCGATGTCTTGCAGCAGCGGATTGAGGTCACGACCGTCCGCCGGAATCTGCGGCAGAATCCGCGAAAACGGGTTCGACGTGAGGATCAGAAACAACAGGAACCCGGTGCTGATCATGCCCATCACCGCAAGCACCCGGGCGAGCATGACTTGCGGCAACTGCCGGGAGAACACCGACACGGCGAAGGTCCAGCCACCGAGGATCAACGCCCACAGCAACAGCGAACCTTCGTGGGCGCCCCACACCGCGCTGAACTTGTAGTACCACGGCAAGGCGCTGTTGGAGTTCATCGCCACGTAGGCAACCGAGAAATCGTCGGTCATGAACGCGTAAGTCAGCGCGCCAAAGGCAAACACCAGGAACGCGAACTGGCCCCACGCTGCCGGCTGGGCCAGGCTCATCCACAGACGGTCGCCACGCCAGGCACCGAGCAACGGCACCACGGCCTGCACCAGCGCAAAACACAGCGCCAGAATCATCGCCAGATGACCGAGTTCAGGAATAAACAGTGCAGAAGTCATCGATCAACCCTCCTTCGCTTGGGTCGGTGCCGATTGACCACTGTCTTTCAACGCTTTGGTCACTTCCGGCGGCATGTACTTCTCGTCGTGTTTGGCCAGCACTTCATCGGCCACCACCACGCCGTCCGCGTTGAGTTTGCCCAGGGCGACGATACCCTGCCCTTCGCGGAACAGATCTGGGAGGATGCCGCGGTAGGTGATGGTCACGGATTTGTTGAAGTCGGTGACGATGAACTTGACGTCCAGCGAGTCCGGCGAGCGTTGCAGCGAACCCTTTTCGACCATGCCGCCGGCGCGGATGCGCGTGTCGTGCGGGGCTTCGCCGTTGGCGATCTGGGTTGGCGTGTAAAACAGGTTGATGTTCTCCTGCAGGGCGCTGAGAGCCAGGCCGACGGCAGCGCCGACCCCGACCAGAATCGCCAGAATGATGATCAGACGTTTTTTGCGCAGCGGATTCACTTGCCGTTCTCCCGGCGCAGACGACGCGCCTCTTGTTGCAGATAGCGCTTGCGGGCCGCAATCGGTGCGACCACGTTGAGGATCAGCACCGCCAGACAGATGCCGTAGGCCGACCAGACGTACAGGCCGTGATGGCCCATGGCGAGGAAGTCGCCGAATGAAGCGAAACTCATCGCGCAGCCTCCAGACTGTTCTGCACTTCTTCTTTGACCCAACTGGCGCGAGCTTCGCGCTTGAGCACTTCAAGGCGCATGCGCAGCAACAGCACGGCGCCGAAGAAGCAGTAGAACCCCAGCACCGTCAGCAGCAGCGGCAGCCACATTTCGGCCGGCATCGCAGGTTTCTCAGTGAGGGTGAAGGTCGCGCCCTGGTGCAGGGTGTTCCACCACTCCACCGAGTATTTGATGATCGGAATGTTGATCACCCCGACGATCGCCAGTACCGCGCAGGCCTTGGCGGCGCTGTCACGGTTGCTGATGGCATTGCCCAGCGCGATCACCCCGAAATACAGGAACAGCAGAATCAGCATCGACGTCAGCCGCGCATCCCAGACCCACCACGAACCCCAGGTCGGCTTGCCCCAGATCGCCCCGGTGACCAGCGCCACCGCAGTCATCCATGCGCCGATCGGCGCGGCGCATTGCAGCGCGACGTCAGCCAGTTTCATCTTCCACACCAGCCCGACCACGCCGCACACCGCCAGCATCACGTAGATCGACTGCGCGAGCATCGCCGCAGGCACGTGGATGTAGATGATGCGGAAGCTGTTGCCCTGCTGATAATCCGGCGGCGCGAAGGCCAGGCCCCAGACGACGCCAACGCTGATCAACAGCAACGCGGCAATGCTCAGCCACGGCAGAAACCGGCTGCTGATGCCGTAGAACCACTTGGGCGAGCCGAGCTTGTGAAACCAGGTCCAGTTCATACTGTTTCCATCACGGGTGCCGCTCATCGGTGTGAGCGGTCTCAGGGTCTTTGCTGGTTAAATTTTAACCAGACCTCATTATTCGCCGACGCTGATCTTCAGGCCAGCAGCTATTGCAAAAGGTGTCAGGGTGATCGCCAGGGCGGTCAGGCTACCCAGCCACAGCAGATACCCGGTCGCCGGCATGCCTTGCAAGGCGGCCTGCAAGGCGCCACTGCCAAGGATCAACACCGGGATGTACAACGGCAGAATCAGCAACGCCAGCAACAGGCCACCGCGTTTCAAACCGACCGTCAGCGCCGCGCCCACCGCGCCGAGCAAGCTCAACACCGGTGTACCCAGCAGCAACGACAACAGCAACACCGGCAGGCAGGCGACCGGCAAACCGAGCATCAACGCCAGCAACGGCGAGAGCAGAACCAGTGCCAGTCCCGAGAACAACCAGTGTGCCAGCACCTTGGCCAGCACCAATAGGGGCAGCGGATGCGGCGAAAGGACCCACTGTTCCAGGGAGCCATCTTCGAAATCACTGCGAAACAGTCCGTCCAGCGAGAGCAGGACCGACAACAGCGCGGCCACCCAGACTAACCCCGGGGACAGGTTTTGCAAGACTTGAGTTTCCGGGCCGACGGCCAGCGGGAACAAAGCAATGACAATGGCGAAGAAAATCAGCGGATTGGCCAGTTCCGCCGGACGACGAAACAGCAGACGGGACTCACGGGCAACCAGCAGGCCGAACACACTCATACTGCCCAGTTCCCCAGATCGATATCGCGATAACCGGCCGGCATCCGGCTCAGTGTGTGGTGCGTGGTCAACACCACCAGACCGCCGCGTTCACAGTGCCCGGCCAAGTGTTCTTCAAGTTGCGCCACCCCCTGTTTGTCGAGCGCGGTGAATGGCTCGTCGAGAATCCACAGCGGCGGGCTGTCCAGATACAACCGCGCCAGTGCCACGCGGCGTTGCTGACCGGCAGACAGGGTGTGGCAGGGAACATCTTCGAAACCGCGCAATCCTACGGCAGCCAATGCCTGCCAGATCGCCTCGCGTTCGGCCGGCCGATGCAGGGCGCAGAGCCAGGACAGGTTCTCTTCGGGGGTCAGCAGGTCCTTGATTCCGGCGGCGTGGCCGATCCACAACAGGTTGCGCGCCAGTTCGCTCGGTTGTGCGGTCAGAGGCTGGCCGTTGAGCAGCACCTGACCGCTGGTCGGCTGCATCAACCCGGACAACAGGCGCAGCAGACTGGTCTTGCCGCTGCCGTTGGGGCCGCTGATCTGCACCATATCGCCACTGGCCAGTCGCAATTCGAGATTTTCGAAGAGCAGCCGCAGGTCTCGCTCACAGGCAAGGGCAACGGTTTGCAGGACAGGACTGGTCAAGGGATCACGGGCCTTATACGGTTCAAGTCGGCTCTGGCGCGGCCGTTAAAGAGATGCAGGATAAATGCAATGACGGTGCGAACCAGAGAGCTGGATCAAACAATTGCTATGTTTTCTGAACGAAGCGCAAGACGCGCGGCATTATACATGGCGTGCCTTACTCCCAAGCGTGCAATTTCCTCAGGTTGTGTCCGCGTATGACAGGTGAAATGAACATCCTCCCGCTCCCGCCCACCACCCCGGCGAACACGCGTCCGCTGGTGATGAGCGGTGAATTGCTCAAGCTGCTGACCCCGGTCGAAGGCTTGATCGGCGCCGGGCAAAGCGCGCAGGCCGAGGTGTTATCACTCAAACAAGCGGATCAGACCTTTCAACTGCTGCTGAAGGTGACCGTCGACGGCGGCCGGCAGACCACCGTGCAGGCCACCAGCACCCTGCCGCTGCCGACCGGCACCAACCTTGCCGTCACCCAGCCGTCGGCGGGCAATCTGGCGATCACCGTGCAGCAGGCGATTGCCAGCAGCGTCGCCGCCCTCACCCGCATTGATACGGCGCAATTGCCGGTCGGCACGCTGCTGCAAGGCAAGGTGCTGACCTCACAGACGTTGCCGCAAGGGCCGGGGCAGCCGACGGTGTACCGCTCGCTGGTGAGCCTGCTCAACACCGCGCAGAGCGGTGCCACGCTGGATATCGACAGCCCGACGCCGTTGCGCATCGGCACCCTGCTCTCGGCACTGGTCGAAGACTCGCAAACCCTCAAGTTCGTGCCACTGAGCAGCCGCCAGGAGCAATTGGCGGTGAGCCAGCAACTGCTCGGCCAGCAGAGTCGCCAGGGTTCGCTGGACGGTTTGCTCAACGCCTTGCAAAACCTGCCGAGCGACGACGATCAGACCTCGCAGGACCTGCGCGCTGCCGTCGTACGCCTGCTCGCCAACCTGCCCGACGTGCAGCAGATGAGCACCGCCAAAGGCGTCGCCCTGGCCCTGGCCAACAGCGGCGCCTTCCTCGAAGCCAAATTGCTGACCGGACAGAATCCGGCGCTGGCCCCGGACATGAAAGCCGATCTGCTCAAGCTGATCGCACAGCTGTCACCGGGTGCGCCGGGCAATGCCAGTTTCAACGCAATCATCGCCGCCAACACCCTGGCGCAAGCGCTGCCGAGCTTCGTGCGCAACGCCCTCGGCACCCTCGGCCAGGTCAGCGCCAAACCGCTGCCGAGCAGTTTCCCGCTGCCCGACCGCCTGCTGCAAAGCCTCGAAGGCGAAGGCGATCTGGAACATCTGCTGCGCCTCGCCGCGGCAGCCGTGTCGCGCCTGCAAAGCCATCAACTGTCGAGCCTGGAACAGACCGGGCTCACCGACGATGGCCGCCTGCTCAGTACCTGGCAGCTGGAAATCCCCATGCGCAACTTGCAGGACATCGTGCCGCTGCAGGTCAAGTTCCAACGTGAAGAAGCGCCGGAAAGAGAACCGCAACCCAACGAACGCCGTGACGAGCGCGAGCCTAGGCAACAGCTGTGGCGCGTCGACCTGGCGTTCGACATGGAGCCGCTCGGACCGATGCAGATTCAGGCACAGTTGATTGCCGGCAGCCTGTCGAGCCAGCTCTGGGCCGAACGCCCGTACACCGCCGACCTGATCGAAACCAATCTGTTCGCGCTGCGCCAGCGCCTGCTCGATCGCGGCCTGAATGTCGGCGATCTCGACTGCCACCTCGGCACGCCGCCGCAAGGCAACCACACCCGCCTCGAACACCGCTGGGTCGACGAAACCGCATGAACGATTCCACTGCTCCCCGCCAGGCCATCGCCCTCAAATACGACGGCAACCACGCCCCGACCCTCACCGCCAAGGGCGACGAGGAACTGGCCGAAGAAATCCTGCGCATCGCCCGCGACTGTGAAGTGCCGATCTATGAAAACGCCGAGCTGGTGCGGCTGTTGGCGCGCATGGAACTGGGCGACAGCATCCCCGAGGAGTTGTACCGAACGATTGCCGAGATCATCGCGTTTGCGTGGAACCTGAAGGGGAAATTCCCCGAGGGACAGGACCCGGATGCGCCGATGGTCGAGAAGGACGTTACCGAACGCGGGGATGATTATTAAGCCTTGAAAGCAAAAGATCGCAGCCTTCGGCAGCTCCTACAGGGAAACGCGTTCCAATGTAGGAGCTGCCGAAGGCTGCGATCTTTTGATCTTCAGCTTCAGCTTCAGCTTCTGTGCAGCTTGCGCATCAACTCCGCCTCAGCCTGGGTCAAGCCACAGGACTGAGTCAGCTCATCGACGCTCGCGCCCATCCCCACCAGTTTCGCCGCCTGGGCGAACGACAGGCTCGACGGGTCGCGCTGTTCCAGCGCGACAATCTTGTCCGGCAGAGGGCCGACCACCGAGCGCAGCTCGTGCAGGGCTTCGCCCATGCGCACGTTGCCGTTCTGGTAGTCGTCTACGCGCTTGGCCAGGTCCTTGATGCGCTGATCACGCAGCGCATCGCCCTGAGCCTGCTGCGCAGCGATGACCTTTTGCGCCTTGATATACGCCAGAAACATCGCCAGCGTGCCTGCCCAGAAGAGGAACAGGACAATGACCGCTACCTCGAGAATCAATCAGATGCTCTCCAGTTCCGACCATTCTTCTTCGCTCATCATCTTGTCCAGCTCGACCAGGATCAACAACTCGTTGTTCTTGTTGCACACGCCCTGGATGAACTTGGCCGATTCTTCGTTGCCGACGTTTGGCGCAGTCTCGATTTCCGACTGACGCAGGTAAACCACTTCGGCCACGCTGTCGACCATGATCCCGACCACTTGCTTGTCGGCTTCGATGATGACGATACGGGTGTTGTCGCTGATCTCGCCGCTGTTCAGGCCGAAGCGCTGACGGGTGTCGATCACGGTGACCACGTTACCGCGCAGGTTGATGATGCCCAGCACGTAGCTTGGCGCACCCGGAACCGGCGCGATCTCGGTGTAGCGCAGGACTTCCTGAACGCGCATCACGTTGATGCCGTAGGTTTCGTTGTCCAGCTTGAAGGTCACCCATTGCAGGATCGGATCTTCAGAACCTTTTGCATTCGTCGCCTGACTACTCATACCCTGACCCCTCGAAAAAACCGCACTGGGCGGTGTGTGTTCTGTGTGGAGGCATTGAAAAATGCCTTCGCCTGACTGTTATGTCGGCTGCTATGTCGATTTATGTAGCGGCTTGTGGCCGCCCAAATGCTTTGCCCCGCCGCTGGCGATCAACTCGGCCAGCGCGGCTACATCAAGTAATGCACACATGTGCTCGATCACCGTGCCGGCAAGCCATGGCCGCTGACCCCGGTGACTTCTCCATTTGATTTCATTCGGATCCAGACGCAACGAACGGCTGACCTGATGCACCGCCAGGCCCCATTCGTAACCTTGTACCGAAATCACGTACTGCAGGCCCTGACGGAAGTCATCGCGGTAGCGATCCGGCATGACCCAACGCGCGGTATCCAATACTTTGAGATTGCCGGCCTGGCTCGGCAGAATCCCGAGGAACCATTCCGGCTGACCGAACAGCGGCGTCAACTCGTGGCCGGCCAGCGAATAGATCGAACCCAGGCACACCAGCGGCACAGCCAGGGTCAGCCCGGCGACATCGAACAACAGGCATTCGAAGGCTTCCGAAGCCCAGGCCGGACGGCCATCGGTTTCCACCGGTGGCGGCGTGTTGCTCGGCGGCAGGTGCACTTCTACAACCGGCGGCACCAGCGTTTGCTCCACGGGTGCCGGCGCAACCGGCGCAGGTTCGGCCACGACCGGTTCCGGCGCGGTTTTCAGCAATTGGGTTTGCAACAGCGGTGCGAGGGTCGAAACCGTTGCGCGCACCGGCGCTGACTCTTCAATCAATGCGACAGGTGCCTTGGCCACTGGCGCGGCGGCAGGCGCAGCCACCGGTGCGGCAGGTTTGGCAGCTTTCTGCGCATCACGCGCCTGCTCTTCAAGCACCGCTGCCTGGAATTCATCCAGCGCCGCAGCGCTTTCGACCACCTCGACCGGCACCTCGACCTGCACTTCCACTGGCGGCAACTCGTCAGGGATTTCCTGCAGCAAGCTATCCAGATACGACTGCAACGCCAGTTGCGGGCGCGACGTCAGTTTGATCGGCCGGTTCATGCTCAAGCCACCTGCGGAACAAGTTGTTGCGCCAGCAGATGCTTGAGCAGCGCGCGGTAAGCCAGCACACCCCGACTCTTGCCGTCGAACTGCGAAGGTGTGACACCGGCCCGGCTGGCGTCGCGCAGACGGGTATCGACCGGGATGTAACCCTGCCAGATCTCTTCGGGGAATTTGTCACGCAGCACGCGCAAGGTACCCAGCGACGCCTGGGTGCGGCGGTCGAACAGGGTCGGCACGATGCTGAACGGCAGCGCCTGTTTGCGCGAGCGGTTGATCATCGCCAGGGTGTTGACCATGCGTTCCAGGCCTTTGACGGCCAGGTGCTCGGTCTGCACCGGGATCACCAGTTGCTGGCTCGCGGCCAGGGCGTTGACCATCAGCACGCCGAGCAACGGCGGGCTGTCGATGATCGCGTAATCGAAGTCCTGCCACAGCTGCGCCAGACTCTTGGCGATCACCAGGCCCAAACCACTCTGCCCCGGCGACTGGCGCTCAAGGGTGGCGAGTGCGGTACTCGACGGCAACAGGGAAATACGTTCGTCGCTGGTCGACAGCAGCAACTGTCCGGGCAAGCCTTGCGGCACGCTGCCCTTGTGCAGAAACAGGTCGTAGTTGCTGTGTTCCAGGCTGTCGGGGTCGTAGCCGAAATAGCTGGTCATCGAGCCGTGCGGGTCGAGATCGACCACAACCACGCGCTTGCCCGCCTCCGCCAGCAATCCGGCTAAAGCGATGGAAGATGTGGTTTTACCGACACCACCCTTTTGATTGGCGACTGCCCAGACTCTCATTCGGTTCGTTCCTCCCGGCCGAGATGCTCGACCGAGACATAGCTCAGCGTATTAATGCGGGTGACGGAGAATTGACGGCACTCTCGCGTCCCGGCGTCTTGACCGGGGTCGGTGCAGTTTGTGTGCCAGCGCGCTTCAATGCCGCGTCCGGTTGCGCATTGGCGGTTCCGGTACCGGTCAGACTGCGGCGCACATCGAGGTTGCGCGACACCACCAGCACCACGCGACGGTTTTTCGCCCGGCCTTCGGCGGTGGCATTGTTGGCCACCGGCTGAAACTCACCATAACCCACCGAGGCCAGACGACCAGGGTTCACACCCTGCATCGCCAGCATGCGCACGATGCTCGCCGAACGCGCCGAGGACAGTTCCCAGTTGGTCGGGTACTGCGCGGTGCGAATCGGCTGATCGTCGGTGAAGCCTTCGACATGGATCGGGTTGTCGAACGGTTTGAGGATCGCTGCAACCTTGTCGATGATGTTGAAGGCGATGTCGCTCGGCATCGCGTCGCCGCTGCCGAACAACAGGCTGGAATTGAGTTCGATCTCGACCCACAACTCGTTGCCGCGCACGGTCATCTGGTTGGAAGCGATCAAGTCGCCGAACGCGGCACTGATGTCATCGGCAATGCTTTTCAGCGGATCGCTGGCACCGGCGATACCGGCATCAACCTGCTCGCTGTCCTTGACCAACGGCTTGGCCGGGGTCACGGTTTTCGGGCGTTCCTCACCGATCGGGATCGGCTTGAGCGAGCGATCGGAGTCGGTGAAAACCCCGATCAGCGCTTCGGAAATGACCTTGTACTTGCCTTCGTTGATCGACGAGATCGAGTACATCACCACGAAGAAGGCGAACAACAACGTGATGAAATCCGCGTAGGACACGAGCCAGCGCTCGTGATTAACGTGTTCTTCCTGATGCCTGCGGCGAGCCATAGTCCATTACCCCCATCAATCCATGAAGCCCTGAAGCTTCAGCTCGATAGAGCGAGGGTTTTCACCTTCGGCGATCGACAAAATACCTTCCAACAACATTTCGCGATAACGCGACTGCCGCAACGCGATTGACTTGAGCTTGGCCGCCACCGGCAGCAACACCAGGTTGGCACTGGCCACACCGTAGATGGTCGCGACGAACGCCACGGCAATGCCGCTGCCCAATTGCGTCGGATCAGCGAGGTTGCCCATCACATGAATCAGGCCCATCACCGCACCGATGATGCCGATGGTCGGCGCGTAGCCGCCCATGCTTTCGAAGACTTTGGCAGCCTCGATGTCGCGGGCTTCCTGAGTGTAGAAATCCACTTCGAGAATGCTGCGGATCGCTTCCGGTTCGGCGCCATCGACCAGCAGTTGCAGGCCCTTGCGCGAGTAGTTGTCCGGTTCGGCATCGGCTACGCCTTCCAGGCCGAGCAGGCCTTCCTTGCGCGCGGTGAGGCTCCAGTTGACCACCCGGTCGATACCGCCGGCGAGGTCGACCCGTGGTGGAAACAGGATCCAGGCGAGAATCTGCATGGCGCGCTTGAAGGCGCTCATCGGCGATTGCAGCAGCGCGGCACCGATGGTGCCACCGAGAACGATCAGCGCCGCCGGGCCGTTGGCCAGCGCGCCGAGGTGACCGCCTTCAAGGTAGTTGCCGCCGATGATGGCGACGAACGCCATGATGATCCCGATAAGGCTTAGAACATCCATCAGATACACGCCTCGACGATGTGCTTGCCGATGTCGTCCAGGCCGTAGACCGCGTCAGCCAGATCGGCTTTGACGATGGCCATCGGCATGCCGTAGATCACGCAACTGGCTTCGTCTTGTGCCCATACCGAGCTGCCGCCCTGCTTGAGCAGACGTGCGCCTTCGCGGCCGTCGGCGCCCATGCCGGTGAGGACCACCGCCAGAACTTTGTCACCGTAGGACTTGGCTGCAGAACCGAAGGTGATGTCCACGCATGGCTTGTAATTCAGACGCTCGTCGCCCGGGAGGATTTTCACCGCACCACGGCCGTCGATCATCATCTGCTTGCCACCCGGCGCCAGCAGCGCCAGGCCCGGACGCAGGATGTCGCCATCCTCGGCTTCCTTGACGCTGATGCGGCACAGCTTGTCGAGACGCTCGGCAAACGCCTTGGTGAACGCCGCCGGCATGTGCTGGATCAGCACGATCGGCGCCGGGAAGTTCGCCGGCAACTGGGTCAGCACCCGTTGCAGCGCAACCGGGCCGCCGGTCGAAGTACCGATGGCCACCAGTTTGTAGGCTTTGCGTTTCGGTGCCGGCGACGCAGCGCTGGCCGCCGGCGCGCGAGCAGGTGCTGGAGCCGGGGCCGGACGCGTCGGAGCAGCAGCGCTGTGGCTGCTGAAACTCGAAGCCGCTGGCGCCGGGGCGGGTGCAGGCGTCGGTGCAGCGGCCGGAGCCGGCGCACTGTAGGCACTGAAACGACGATTACTGCGCGAGATGCTGTGAACTTTCTCGCACAGCAGTTGCTTGACCTTCTCGGGATTGCGCGAGATGTCTTCGAAATTCTTCGGCAGGAAATCCACCGCGCCGGCGTCCAGCGCATCCAGGGTGACCCGGGCGCCTTCGTGCGTCAGCGAGGAGAACATCAACACCGGAGTCGGGCAGCGCTGCATGATGTGCCGCACCGCCGTGATGCCATCCATCATCGGCATCTCGTAGTCCATGGTGATCACGTCCGGCTTGAGGGCCAGGGCCTGATCGATCGCCTCTTTACCGTTGGTGGCCGTGCCGACCACCTGGATGCTCGGATCCGCTGAAAGAATTTCCGAGACGCGGCGGCGGAAAAAACCCGAATCGTCCACCACCAGGACTTTGACTGCCATAAACACTCCATTAGGCGCAGCGGGACGTCGTCGCCCCGCTGCCCCGGATTCAAATACGCCGTGCGGCGTAACGCTTGAGCATGCTTGGAACATCGAGGATCAGAGCGATGCGGCCGTCACCGGTAATGGTGGCGCCGGACATGCCCGGAGTGCCCTGGAGCATTTTGCCCAATGGCTTGATGACCACTTCTTCCTGGCCGACCAGTTGATCGACGACGAAGCCGATCCGCTGAGTGCCCACCGAAAGGATCACCACATGGCCTTCACGCTGCTCTTCGTGAGCGGCGGAGCTGACCAGCCAGCGCTTGAGGTAGAACAATGGCAGCGCCTTGTCCCGCACGATCACCACTTCCTGGCCATCCACCACGTTGGTGGTCGACAGGTCGAGGTGGAAGATTTCGTTGACGTTAACCAACGGGAACGCAAACGCCTGATTGCCGAGCATCACCATCAGGGTCGGCATGATCGCAAGCGTCAGCGGCACCTTGATGACGATCTTCGAGCCCTGGCCCTTGGTCGAGTAGATGTTGATCGAACCGTTGAGCTGGGAAATCTTGGTCTTCACCACGTCCATGCCGACACCGCGGCCGGACACGTCGGAAATCTCGGTCTTGGTCGAGAAACCCGGGGCGAAAATCAGGTTGTAGCACTCGGTATCGCTCAGGCGATCGGCCGCGTCCTTGTCCATCACACCGCGTTTTACCGCAATCGAACGCAGGACGTTCGGGTCCATGCCCTTGCCGTCATCGGAGATCGACAACAGGATGTGGTCGCCTTCCTGCTCGGCCGCCAACACCACACGACCGCCGCGGGCCTTGCCCGACGCTTCGCGTTCTTCCGGCGACTCGATGCCGTGGTCGACCGCGTTGCGCACCAAGTGGACCAGCGGGTCGGCCAGGGCCTCGACAAGGTTTTTGTCGAGGTCGGTTTCTTCACCCACCAGTTCCAGGTTGATCTCTTTCTTGAGCTGACGCGCCAGGTCACGAACCAGACGCGGGAAGCGCCCGAAGACCTTCTTGATCGGCTGCATCCGGGTCTTCATCACCGCGGTCTGCAAGTCAGCCGTGACCACGTCGAGGTTCGACACGGCCTTGGACATGGCTTCGTCGCCGCTGTTGAGACCCAGGCGCACCAGACGGTTACGCACCAGTACCAGCTCGCCGACCATGTTCATGATTTCGTCGAGACGCGCGGTGTCGACACGAACAGTGGTTTCGGCTTCGCTGGCCGGTTTTTCCGGTGGCGGAGCAGCGGCGGCACGGGCCGGCGCCGGTGCAGCAGCGGCAGCGGCTGCCGGTTTGGGCGCTTCGGCTTTAGGCTCAGGCTTGGGCGCAGCTTTCGGCGCGGCGGCCGGAGCAGCAGCCGCCTTGGCAGCTGGCGCGGCCACGGTCGACGCGGTGCCCGCAGCAGCGGCGCCAACGTCGGTGAACTTGCCTTTGCCGTGCAACTCGTCGAGCAGTGATTCGAATTCGTGATCGCTGATCAGATCACTGCCGGCGGCAGCGGCTACCGGAGCGGCTGGCGCAGCCGGTGCCGAGGCAATCGCCGACTCCAGCGCTTCCACGGCAAAGTTGCCCTTGCCATGCAACTGATCGAGCAGTGCTTCGAATTCGTCGTCGGTGATGTCCGAGCTGTCACCGGCAGCCGGTGCCGCCGGAGCGGCCGCTGTCGGGGCCACGGCGTCTGGCGCGAACTGGCCCTTGCCGTGCAGCTGATCGAGCAACGACTCGAATTCAGCGTCGGTAATTTCATCGCTCGCTGCCGTATCGGCAGTTGGCGCAGGTGCAGCAGCGGCCGGGGCTTCGGCTTCAGCCTTGACGGCGTTCAGCGAATCCAGCAACTGTTCAAATTCGTTATCGGTGATGTCGCCGGAATCGCCTTCGACAACCAGCTCTTCGATCATCTCGGCCACTGGCGAAGCCGGGGCTTCGTCCGCCGATTGCGGTTCGGCCAGACGCGCCAGCGCAGCCAGCAGTTCCGGGGTTGCAGCAGTGATCGGTGCACGTTCACGGACTTCGCTGAACATGCTGTTCACCGCGTCCAGTGCTTCAAGCACCACGTCCATCAGTTCTGCATCAACGCGACGCTCACCCTTGCGCAGGATGTCGAACACGTTTTCGGCGATGTGACAGCACTCCACCAGCTCATTGAGCTGAAGGAAGCCGGCGCCCCCTTTTACAGTGTGGAAACCGCGAAAAATTGCGTTGAGCAGATCTGCGTCATCCGGGCGGCTTTCCAGCTCGACCAGTTGCTCGGACAGTTGCTCAAGAATCTCGCCGGCCTCAACCAGGAAATCCTGAAGGATCTCTTCATCGGCGCCGAAGCTCATTAATGGGGTGCTCCTACAGGTCTAAAAACCTAAACTCAAAATCCAAGGCTGGATAACAAATCGTCCACATCGTCCTGACCGGACACAACGTCTTCTCGTTTATCGGCATGAATCTGCGGACCTTCACCCTGCGAGAGATGTTTTTGTGGATCTTTTTCTGCAAGCATCGCAGCACGGTCGTGTTCGATGCCCGCAAAGCGGTCCACCTGACTGGCCATGAGTACGAGTTTGAGCAAATTGCTTTCGACTTCGGTGACCAACTGGGTCACACGCTTGATCACCTGACCGGTGAGGTCCTGGTAATCCTGAGCCAGCAGGATGTCGTTCAGGTTGCTCGACACCGCACGGTTGTCCGTGCTGCTGCGTGACAGAAAACCGTCGACCCGGCGCGCCAGTTCGCGGAACTCTTCAGCCCCGACTTCGCGACGCATGAAGCGCCCCCAATCGGTGCTCAAGGCCTGAGCTTCTTCAGCCAGGCCATTGACCACCGGCGTGGCGCTTTCCACCAGATCCATGGTGCGGTTGGCCGCGGCTTCGGTCAGCTTGACCACATAGCCCAGGCGTTCGGTGGCGTCGGTGATTTGCGACACTTCCTCGGCCTGCGGCATGTGCGGATCGATATGGAAGTTGACGATCGCACTGTGCAGTTCGCGTGTGAGCTTGCCCACTTCCTGATACAGGCCGCGGTCACGGGTCTGATTGAGCTCATGGATCAGTTGCACAGCGTCGCCGAACCTGCCTTTTTCAAGGCTTTCGACCAGTTCGACCGCGTGTTTTTTCAGGGTCGACTCGAAATCGCCCTGTGAAGATTCGTTATGCTCCATAGCTCCCCCGCGCGTTCATCAGCCGATGCGTTCGAAAATCTTCTCGATTTTGTCTTTCAACGCCTGAGCCGTGAAAGGTTTGACCACATAGCCGTTCACACCGGCCTGAGCAGCCTCGATGATCTGCTCGCGCTTGGCTTCTGCGGTCACCATCAGCACGGGCAGATGCTTGAGTTTTTCATCGGCACGCACGTGGCGCAGCAAGTCGATACCGGTCATGCCCGGCATGTTCCAGTCCGTTACCAGAAAGTCGATGCTGCCGCTGTTGAGCACCGGAATGGCGGTAGTGCCATCGTCGGCCTCGACGGTGTTGGTGAACCCAAGATCCCGCAGCAGGTTCTTGATGATCCGCCGCATCGTTGAGAAGTCATCAACGATGAGGATTTTCATGTCTTTGTTCAATTCGACCTCCAAGCAGTCTTAAACGCGCCCAGCACCTGGACGCGCCACTTCAATCAATCGGCGCAGCACTCGAAGACTGTCTGGAGCACAACAGAGCAAGACCGGTGCCGTTCATCACCGCACCAGCCTCGTTCGCAGTGTCCCCACACTGCCTTCAGCGCGCTCGCCACTCCCCCAAACGCCCCCGCAAACGGGCCGCGCACTGGCTGTGTAACTGGCTGACCCGCGATTCACTGACGCCAAGGACTTCACCGATCTCCTTGAGGTTCAGCTCTTCGTCGTAGTACAGCGCCAACACCAGTCGCTCACGCTCCGGCAAATTGGCAATCGCGTCCGCCAGCGCCGCCTGGAAGCGTTCATCTTCCAGATCGCGTGACGGCTCAAGATGAGCACTGGCGCCATCCTCGTGCAGCCCTTCGTGTTCGCCGTCCTGCAACAGGTCGTCGAAACTGAACAGCCGGCTGCCCAGGGTGTCATTCAAAATCCCGTAGTAATCGTCGAGACTCAATTGGAGTTCGGCCGCAACCTCGTGATCTTTAGCGTCACGGCCGGTTTTAGCTTCAATTGCCCGAATTGCGTCACTGACCATACGGGTGTTGCGGTGAACCGAACGTGGCGCCCAGTCCCCTTTGCGTACTTCGTCGAGCATCGCGCCGCGGATCCGGATGCCCGCATACGTTTCGAAACTGGCGCCTTTGCTGGCGTCGTATTTGGTCGAGACTTCGAGCAGGCCGATCATCCCGGCCTGAATCAGGTCTTCAACCTGCACACTCGCCGGCAAGCGCGCCAGCAGGTGATAGGCAATGCGCTTGACCAGTGGCGCGTAACGCTCGATCAACTCGTACTGCGCGTCACGTGCCGACTTCTTGTAGTAGTTCATACCGCTGGCGGTCATAGCACAGGCCCTGCCGTTTGCTGCACGAGGCGCTCGACGAAAAACTCCAGGTGACCGCGCGGGTTGGCAGGCAGCGGCCAGGTATCGACCTTCTGCGCGATCGCCTTGAACGCCAGCGCGCACTTGGAACGCGGAAAGGCTTCATAGACCGCTCGCTGCTTCTGCACTGCCTTGCGCACGCTTTCGTCGTACGGCACCGCGCCGACGTATTGTAAGGCGACGTCGAGGAAGCGATCCGTGACCTTGGTCAACTTGGCGAACAGGTTGCGCCCTTCCTGCGGGCTCTGCGCCATGTTGGCGAGGACGCGGAAGCGGTTCATGCCGTAGTCGCGGTTGAGCAGTTTGATCAGCGCGTAGGCGTCGGTGATCGAGGTCGGCTCGTCGCAGACCACCAGCAACACTTCCTGCGCGGCGCGGACAAAACTGACTACCGAGTCACCAATACCCGCAGCGGTGTCGATCACCAGCACATCGAGGTTGTCGCCGATGTCGCTGAAGGCCTGAATCAGACCGGCGTGTTGTGCCGGGCTCAGGTGCACCATGCTCTGGGTGCCGGAAGCGGCCGGCACGATGCGGATCCCGCCGGGGCCCTGCAACAGCACGTCGCGCAGCTCACAGCGGCCTTCGATGACATCGGCCAAAGTGCGTTTGGGGGTCAGTCCCAGCAGAACGTCGACGTTCGCCAGCCCCAGATCGGCGTCCAGCAGCATGACCCGACGGCCAAGCTCTGCCAGCGCCAGAGACAAGTTCACTGACACGTTAGTCTTGCCGACGCCACCTTTGCCGCCGGTCACCGCGATCACCTGTACGGGATGCATGCTGCCCATGTTATTTCTTTACCTTGTCTTGCATAGACGGAGGCCACATTACTGGCTGCGCGTTCTCAACCGGAACAATGCATGGCAGACCATCGATGTAGGTACAAAAACTGTTCATTACCTCAGCCAACCTGCTTGGTCGGGCTGTGGTAGATATCAGCGAACATGTCAGCCATGGCTTCTTCGCTGGGTTCTTCCTGCATTTGCACGCTGACGGCGCGACTGACCAATTGATGACGGCGCGGCAGATGCAGATCATCCGGAATCCGTGGGCCGTCGGTCAGGTAGGCGACCGGCAGTTCATGACTGATCGCCAGGCTCAACACTTCGCCAAGGCTGGCCGTCTCATCCAGTTTAGTCAGGATGCAGCCGGCAAGCCCGCAACGCTTGTAACTGTGATAAGCGGCGGTTAGAACCTGTTTCTGGCTGGTGGTTGCCAGCACCAGATAATTTTTTGAACGGATGCCACGCCCGGCCAGACTTTCCAGCTGCATGCGCAGTGCCGGATCGCTGGCCTGCAGGCCGGCGGTATCGATCAGCACCACGCGTTTGCGCAGCAGCGGGTCGAGTGCCTGCACCAGCGACTGACCCGGATCGACGTGCGTTACCGGCACGTTGAGAATCCGCCCCAGGGTCTTGAGTTGTTCCTGGGCGCCGATGCGGAAGCTGTCCATGCTGACCAGCGCGACATTCTGCGCGCCGTACTTGAGCACGTAGCGCGCCGCGAGTTTGGCCAGGGTGGTGGTCTTGCCCATGCCGGCCGGGCCGACCATGGCAATCACCCCGCCCTCTTCCAGCGGCTCGACTTCTGGCACGGCAATCATTCGCGCCAGGTGCGCGAGCAGCATGCGCCAGGCCTGACGCGGTTCTTCGATGTCGGTGATCATCGCCAGCAGGTCGCGCGACAACGGTCCGGACAGACCGATACGTTGCAGACGGCGATACAGATTGGCTTGTGCCGGACGGCTGCCTTGCAGCTGATTCCAGGCCAGGGTGCCGAGCTGCACTTCCATCAGCTCACGCAAACTGTTCAATTCGAAACGCATCGAATCCAGCGCACGCGGATCGATGCCGGCGGACGACTGGGCAGGCGCCGGCGCCGGACGCGCCGGGGCGGCGTAAGTCGGTTCGCTCAACGGCTCGGCAGCGGTCAGCGGCAGGCCGGCCGTCAACGGCAGCCCGGCGAACAACTGGCGATTGGTGTTGCCATCGGCTTCGCCACGCAGGCTCAGTTCGGCCTGGGCGGTAACGATGCGCGACTGGGTCTTGCGCAGCTCGTCCTCGAGTTCCATGTTCGGAACCCGTGGCGCCAGCGCCGACAATTTGTAATCCAGCGCCGCCGTCAGCTCGACGCCGCCGGCAATGCGGCGGTTGCCAATGATGGCGGCATCAGCGCCCAGCTCATCACGAACCAGCTTCATGGCCTGACGCATATCGGCGGCAAAGAAACGCTTAACTTGCATAAACCACTACCTCAGCCGTTGGGCCCTACTGTCGCAACGATGGTCACTTGCTTGTTGTCCGGAATTTCCTGGTAGGCCAGCACGTGCAGCCCTGGGACTGCGAGACGGCCGAAACGCGAGAGCATCGCGCGGATCGGGCCTGCTACCAACAGGATCACCGGTTGACCTTGCATTTCCTGGCGCTGCGCCGCTTCGATGAGCGAACGCTGCAGCTTCTCGGCCATGCTTGGCTCCAGCAGAACGCCCTCTTCCGAGCCTTGTCCTGCCTTCTGCAGACTATTGAGCAATATTTGTTCCAACCTTGGTTCCAGGGTGATCACAGGCAGCTCGGAGTCAGTGCCTACAATGCTTTGAACGATGGCGCGGGATACGCCGACGCGTACTGCGGCCACCAAGGCGGCGGTATCTTGACTCTTGGCGGCGTTGTTGGCGATAGCCTCGGCAATGCTGCGGATATCGCGCACCGGCACATGTTCGGCCAGCAGCGCCTGCAGCACTTTGAGCAGCTGCGACAGCGACACCACCCCCGGCACCAGCTCTTCCGCCAGTTTCGGCGAGCTTTTGGCCAGCAATTGCATGAGTTGCTGCACTTCTTCGTGGCCGACCAGCTCGCTGGAGTGCTTGTACAAAATCTGGTTCAAGTGCGTCGCGACCACGGTACTGGCGTCGACCACGGTGTAACCGAGCGATTGCGCCTGCGCACGCTGGCTGACTTCGATCCACACCGCTTCCAGACCAAAAGCCGGATCTTTGGCGGTAATGCCGTTGAGCGTGCCGTAGACCTGCCCCGGGTTGATCGCCAGTTCGCGATCCGGGTAGATCTCGGCTTCGGCGAGGATCACCCCCATCAGGGTCAGGCGATAGGCGCTCGGCGCCAGATCGAGGTTGTCGCGAATATGCACCGTCGGCATCAGGAAGCCCAGATCCTGCGAGAGCTTCTTGCGCACGCCCTTGATCCGCGCCAGCAACTGACCACCCTGATTGCGATCCACCAGCGGGATCAGGCGATAGCCGACTTCCAGACCGATCATGTCGATCGGCGTCACGTCATCCCAGCCCAGCTCCTTGGTTTCCATGGCGCGGGCCGGCGACGGTAGCAGTTCCTGTTGACGCTGAACCTCTTGCAGCGCCTGCACCTTGGCGACGTTCTGCTTCTTCCAGAACAGGTACGCGCCACCGGCAGCCAGCGCGGCCATACTCAGGAACGAGAAGTGCGGCATGCCCGGGACGAGGCCCATCACGGCCATCAAACCAGCGGCCACCGCCAAGGCTTTGGGCGAGGCGAACATCTGGCGATTGATCTGTTTGCCCATGTCTTCCGAACCGGAAGCACGGGTCACCATGATCGCCGCCGCTGTCGATAACAACAGTGATGGCAATTGCGCCACCAAACCGTCACCGATGGTCAGCAAGGCGTAAACCTTGCCCGCGTCGGCGAAGGTCATGTTGTGCTGGAAGATACCGACGGCCATACCGCCGATGAGGTTGATGAACAGAATCAGCAGGCCGGCGATGGCGTCACCCCGGACGAACTTGCTCGCACCGTCCATCGAACCGTAGAACTCGGCCTCTTGCGCGACCTCCTGACGGCGCAGCTTCGCCTGGTTCTGGTCGATCAGACCGGCGTTGAGGTCGGCGTCGATTGCCATTTGTTTGCCGGGCATTGCATCGAGGGTGAAGCGCGCGCTCACCTCGGAAATCCGCCCGGCACCCTTGGTCACCACGACGAAGTTGATGATCATCAGGATCGCGAACACCACGATACCGACCACGTAGTTACCGCCGATCACCACTTCACCGAAGGCCTGGATCACCTTACCGGCAGCGGCGTGGCCATCCTGACCGTGGAGCATCACCACCCGCGTCGAGGCCACGTTCAACGCCAGCCGCAGCAGCGTCGCTACCAGCAGAATGGTCGGGAACACCGCAAAATCCAGCGGCCGCAGCGCATACACGCAGACCAGCAGGACGACAATCGACAGCGCAATGTTGAAGGTGAAGAACACGTCCAGCAGGAACGGCGGCACCGGCAACATCATCATGGCCAGCATGACCAGCAGCAACAACGGCACGCCCAGATTGCCTCGACTGAGGTCGGCAATGTTCGAGCGTGCGCTGTTGATTAACTGAGAGCGATCCACCGGTTTTCCCCGTTCCTTTAAAGCAAACTTTTGACGCCCAAAGCAGGCGCACGGCGGCTACTGCAAGAAGCCTTCCAACTTTTGCCGGGGATTGAAATTGAGGTTTGCTTCGGGGGAAGTGTCTTGAGAGAAGCTGGGCGCCATGGAGCCGACCGCAAAACAGACGCAGGACGGCTATCACCATTAGCGGTGAACAAAAATCAGAAAAACACGCGCACTCACGGATACCCGGCAGTCAAAATTTGCTCTGGATTAATCGCACCAAGACGCAAATCGCGGCCCACCAGGTAGCGCGTACCCTTACGGATCGGACTCCCTCCCACGTCGACAAACGCTTCCTCAGAATAGCCTAATGTCACGATTTCCTCAGGCTGATGAAAAGGATCTTCGGGGTATGCCTTCAACACAATCAGTGCCCAGACAAAGTAAATGTCCGGCACATCCTGCGGCTCGATCTTCCGTTCGACCTCCGGCTCGACCTCCCATCGAAAGTCCTGCCCACCCGTGACCTGTAACTGATCACCGACCATGTGAAATTGTGGTTTGTGATAACGCGCCAGTAGGCCGGTGCCATTGCTACTCCATGTATCGGAGTAGTTGTTGGGCGAAGAGAAAACTCTGACCAACTCTTCAACAGTACCAATGTTGCCAGCGGCACTATTGAATCGGTTGTAGAGACTATGGTGGGCTACCCCGTCCAACCTTGGCTTGATCGCATTGATATACGAATCGAGATAGCCCGGCACATACGCATTGCTCATGTGCACGAAATGCGTGAAGTCCAACATCGCCTTAAAAGTGAACGTGCAAGCGATATGATCAGACTCTTTCGCCACCGACCCGGAAACGAACTCGAACCTCATTCCTTCAAGCTTTTTGTAGTTCTCTTGCATGACCTTCTCCTTGGCGAATGTTAAAGACAGGTCAGAAGGCGAATTGCCCGTGAAACCTGCCAAGGAACATGGAATAGCCGAATGCCCTTTGTGTCCACTGTCAGAACTAACAGGTAGAGGTCTTTTTCAGATAGACGGAAGGCCGCGGTCTTTTGAATTATCAGGAATCGCGCTGCAATGAAAACAGATAGGGGGTATCACACCGATCCCCTGTGGGAGCGGGCTTGCTCGCGAAGAGGCCATTTGCGACACCACAGAATCATGATCAGCACCTTTTTAAACGTTTGTGTTTAAAAGACACCTCCAGACACGCCTCCAAGGCTACACATCCTTGCGCCATTGCCTACAGCTACGCCAGAATCCGCCGGCTTGTGCGCCTTGGGGGCGGGTTCTATTGTGGGTCGGTCGCTGACGAATCAGCGATCGGGTTTAGCGACTCGAACTCAATTCAAAGGTGCATCAGCGTTCCAGGCTTCGTTGCGGATCTGTATTTTCGCGATTTCGTCATGGTGGCTGTATGCGGGAGACCTTCGGGTCTGCCGGGTGCCTTTGACCGGTTCGCTAACCTGCGTACAGCCGCCACCCCTCCTGTTTAGCGACAGGTTGTAGCGGCTCCACCTCAAAGGAGCTTCACCATGATCAAACCAACACCCAACCCACCCGATACCGACACCACCTCCCCCTACGAATCCCTCGATTCAAAAAAACTCCACGAAGCCGCCGACCGTGCTCTCGACCACTACCTCTGCGCGCCCGGTGCCACGCCCATTCAGCGTAAAACCCGCTCGATGTACGCCGTGACCGCAGACTTCAAAAACGAAGAACTGCTGGCCGATGCCTGCGAAACACTCGCCTCAGCCAGAACCATCGCCAATGACTTCGCCCACCTCATACCCGCGTCGCAGCGCAGGACGCTGCTGGGCATCGCACAACTGATCATGCTCGGCGAACTGGCGGTGAATCGGGCGCTGGATAATCTGGAATTGCCGCAGTAACAGGGATCGGTGACAAGCTTTGAATGAGGCGTTGCGGCTGCTGACGTCTTCGCGAGCAAGCCCGCTCCCACAGGGATTGGGGTCGATCACAAACCTGTGCCTGCACGCCGAACCGGTGGGAGCGGGCTTGCTCGCGAAAGCGGCCTCACAGCCGACAGAGGTCTTCAGGCATAAAAAACCGCCGTCCCGTTCAATCAGGATGGCGGTTTTTTATTGCGTCACTGTCAGGTCAGGAATCGCGGCGCAGATCCGGTGGGATCGGCAAATCGTCCTTGAGTGGATCCGGGCGTTTGCCCTTGCCGGCGCGGTACTGGCGGATCTGGTAGACGTAGGCCAGCACCTGGGCGACCGCCAGATAGAGGCCGCCGGGGATTTCCTGGTCGAGTTCGGTGGAGTAGTAGATCGAGCGCGCCAGCCCCGGCGATTCGAGGAGCATGACGTTGTTGGCGACGGCGATTTCGCGGATCTTCAGCGCGAGGAAGTCGCTGCCCTTGGCCAGCAGCACCGGCGCGCCGCCCTTCTCCGAGTCGTACTTGAGCGCGACGGCGTAGTGGGTCGGGTTGGTGATGACCACGTCGGCGTCGGGAATCGCCGCCATCATCCGCCGCTGCGACATCTCGCGCTGGGTCTGACGGATACGCTGCTTGACCTCTGGCCGGCCTTCCTGATCCTTGTGCTCGTCGCGCACTTCCTGCTTGGTCATCAGCAGTTTCTTGTGGCTTTCCCACAACTGCACCGGCACGTCGACCGCAGCGATGATGATCAAACCGCAGGCCAGCCACAGCGAGCTCCAGCCCACCAGCGTCACGCTGTGAATGATCGCCTGCTCCAGCGGTTCATGGGCGATGCGCAGGAAGTCATCGATGTCGGACGACAACACCATCAGCGCCACGAACAGGGTGATCAGGAACTTGGCCAGCGCCTTGACCAACTCGATCACGGCCTTCATCGAGAACATGCGCTTGAGCCCCGCACCGGGGTTCATCCGGCTGAATTTCGGCGCCATGGAGCCGGCGGCGAACAGCCAGCCGCCAAGGGAAATCGGCCCGATCAGTGCGGCCAGCAACAGGGTGATCATGATCGGCTGAATCGCCACCAGCGCGATCTTGCCCGAGATCAGCAGGAACGTGCCCATGGACTTTTCATCCATGATCACTTCCCGCGACAGCGAGAAATTCAGGCGCATCAGATCCATCAATTCCTGCGCCAACATGCCGCCGAACACCAGCAGGCCGCCGGCACCGGCGAGCATCACCGCGAGGGTGTTGAGCTCTTTGGAACGGGCAATCTCACCCTTCTCACGGGAGTCCTTTTTGCGTTTCTCCGTGGGGTCTTCTGTTTTGTCCTGACCGCTTTCGCTCTCTGCCATGGCTCAGCGCGCCCGTGCCAGTTCGCGTAGCAACTGCAAGGCCTCGGTGGCCAGCGGTTGATACTGATTGAGAATGTCCGCCAGACCGACCCAGACGATGAACAGACCCAGCACCAGGGTCAGCGGAAAACCGATGGAGAAGATGTTCAGTTGCGGCGCGGCGCGGGTCATCACGCCGAACGCGATGTTGACCACCAGCAGCGCAGTGACCGCCGGCAGCACCAGCAACAACGCCGCCCCCAGCACCCAACCGAGTTTGCCGGCCAGCTCCCAGTATTGCGCGGTCATCAACCCGCCGCCCACCGGCAGCGTGGTGAAGCTCTCGGTGAGCACTTCGAAGACCACCAGATGGCCGTTCATCGACAGGAACAGCAGGGTCACCAGCATGGTGAAGAACTGCCCGATCACCGCCACCGAGACGCCGTTGGCCGGGTCGACCATCGAGGCGAAGCCCATGCCCATCTGGATCGCGACAATCTGCCCGGCCACGGCAAAGGCCTGGAAAAACAGTTGCAGGGAAAACCCGAGCACTGCACCGACCAGAATCTGCTCGGCGATCAGCAACCAGCCGCTGAGCGCCAGCGGGCTGACCTCCGGCATCGGCGGCAGCCCCGGGGCAATGCACACGGTGATGGCCACGGCGAAATACAGACGCACACGGCGCGACACCAGGGTGGTGCCGAACACCGGCATGACCATCAGCATCGAGGCAACGCGAAACAGTGGCAACATGAACGACGCCACCCAGGTACTGATCTGGGTGTCGGTTAGCTGAAGCAGCGATTGCATGGCTCAGCCGATGACCATCGGAATGTTCTTGTAGAGCTGGATGATGTACTCCATGAACGTCTGCACCAGCCACGGGCCGGCGACGATCAGGGTGACCAGCATGACCAGCAGACGCGGCAGGAAGCTCAGGGTCTGTTCGTTGATCTGGGTGGCGGCCTGAAACATCGCCACCAGCAGGCCGACCAGCAGGCTCGGCACCACGAGAATTGCGACCATCATCGTGGTCAGCCACAGCGCTTCCCGAAAGATATCGACCGCAACTTCCGGCGTCATGGCGAAACACCTCCGAAGCTACTGGCCAGGGTGCCGATAATCAGCGCCCAGCCATCCACCAGTACAAACAGCATGATCTTGAACGGCAGCGAAATGATCAGCGGCGAGAGCATCATCATCCCCATCGCCATCAGCACACTGGCCACGACCAGGTCGATGATCAGGAACGGAATGAAGATCATGAAACCGATCTGGAACGCGGTTTTCAGTTCGGAGGTGACGAACGCCGGCACCAGAATGGTCAGCGGCGCCTGATCCGGGGTGGCGATGTCGGTACGCTTGGACAAGCGCATGAACAGCTCCAGATCACTGGTGCGGGTCTGGGCGAGCATGAAGTCCTTGATCGGTACCTGGGCCTTTTCCACCGCTTGCTGCGCGGTGAGTTTTTCCGCCAGGTACGGCTGCAGCGCATCGTTGTTCACCCGATCAAACACCGGGGCCATGATGAACATGGTCAGGAACAGCGCCATGCCGGTGAGGATCTGGTTCGACGGTGTCTGCTGCAGACCGAGGGCCTGACGCAGGATCGAGAAGACAATGATGATCCGGGTGAAACTGGTCATCAGAATCACGGCCGCCGGAATGAAGCTCAGCGCCGTCATGATCAGCAGGATCTGCAGGCTGACCGAATACTCCTGCGCGCCATCGGCGTTGGTGCCCAGCGTAATCGCCGGGATCGACAACGGATCGGCGGCGAACGCCAGCGGCGCGGCCAGCATCAGGGCCAGCGTCAAGACGATGCGTAGCGCACCCATTACTTCTTATCCTTCTGATCCTTGCCGAGAATCTTCAGCAGATGCTGGGCAAATTCCGGGGTCGCTTTTTCGCTGCTGCTCGGCACTGGCACCGGTTCCTTCAGCACATGCAGCGCGGTGATGGTGCCAGGGCTGAGGCCCAACAGAATCTGTTCGTTGCCGACCTGCACCAGCATCAACCGGTCGCGCGGACCGAGTGCCCGGGAGCCGATCAGCTCGATCACCTGGCCCTTGCCTGCCGGCCCGGACTGCTGCACCCGGCGCAGCAGCCAGGCGAGGAAGAAGATCAAGCCCAGCACCAGCAACAGACCGAAGACCAGTTGCGTCAGTTGCCCGGCCACACCGCTGCCGATCGCCGGCGCGGCAACCGCAGCGGCGGACGTGGCGGCCGGTTCAGCGGCCAGCACACTCAACGGCAGCGCCAGCAGCGCCCACAGGAACCGTTTCACTCAGCGCAGCTTCTTGATGCGTTCGCTTGGGCTGATCACGTCGGTCAGGCGGATGCCGAACTTCTCGTTGACCACCACCACTTCACCGTGCGCGATCAGCGTGCCGTTGACCAGCACGTCCAGCGGCTCGCCGGCCAGACGATCGAGCTCGATCACCGAACCCTGGTTCAGTTGCAGCAGGTTGCGGATGTTGATGTCGGTGCTGCCGACTTCCATCGAGATCGACACCGGGATGTCGAGGATCACGTCCAGGTTCGGACCGTCCAGCGTCACCGGATCGTTGTTTTTCGGCACGCTGCCGAACTCTTCCATCGGCAGACGGTTGGAGCTTGCAGCGCCAGCGTCGGCGGCCAGCAGCGCGTCGATGTCAGCCTGGCTGCCATCACCGGTCTCTTCCAGGGCCGCAGCCCATTCGTCGGCCAGTGCCTGATCGTCCTGGGCGTTCATTTCGTCGTTCATCATTTGTCCTCGGCGGGCAACAATTCAGTTAAATGCGTGGTGGTGAGAGCGGCGCTTCAGCGACGCTCGATCGGCTCGATCACCTGCAACGCGAGGTTGCCTTTGTGCGAGCCCATCTTGACCTTGAAGGCCGGTACGCCGTTGGCGCGCATGATCATGTCTTCCGGCATCTCGACCGGGATCACGTCCCCCGGCTGCATGTGCAGGATGTCGCGCAGCTTCAACTGGCGGCGGGCCACGGTGGCGCCGATCGGCACGTCGACATCGAGCACGTCCTGACGCAGGGCATTGACCCAGCGCTCGTCCTGATCGTCGAGGTCCGACTGGAAACCGGCGTCGAGCATCTCGCGCACCGGCTCGATCATCGAGTACGGCATGGTCACGTGCAGGTCGCCGCCACCGCCATCGAGTTCGATGTGGAAGGTGGAGACCACGATCGCTTCGCTCGGGCCGACGATGTTGGCCATGGCCGGGTTCACTTCCGAGTTGATGTACTCGAAATTGACTTCCATGATCGCCTGCCAGGCTTCCTTCAGATCGACGAAGGCCTGCTCCAGCACCATGCGCACTACACGCAGTTCGGTCGGGGTGAATTCACGCCCTTCGATCTTCGCGTGACGGCCGTCGCCGCCGAAGAAGTTGTCCACCAGCTTGAACACCAGTTTGGCGTCGAGGATGAACAGCGCGGTGCCGCGCAACGGTTTGATCTTGACCAGGTTGAGGCTGGTCGGCACGTACAGCGAGTGCACGTATTCGCCGAACTTCATCACCTGGACGCCACCGACGGCAACGTCCGCCGAGCGGCGCAGCATGTTGAACATGCTGATGCGGGTATAACGGGCAAAACGCTCGTTGATCATTTCCAGAGTCGGCATGCGTCCACGGACGATGCGATCCTGGCTGGTCAGGTCGTAGCTTTTGACACTGCCGGGTTCGGCAGCGTTATCGGTCTGTACCAGACCATCGTCGACGCCATGCAACAGCGCGTCGATTTCATCCTGGGACAGCAGATCCTGCACGGCCATGTCGTGTTCCTACTGCAGTACGAAATTAGTGAAAAGCAACTGTTCGATCACCACTTTGCCCAGCTCTTTCTGCGCCACTTCCTGGACGCTGGCTGTGGCCTTCTGGCGCAACATCTCCTGCCCGACCGGGGTCGCCAGCGTGGCGAAATCCTGACCGGAGAAGAGCATCACCAGGTTGTTGCGGATCACCGGCATGTGCACTTTGAGCGCGTCCAGATCGGCCTGGTTACGCGCCAGCATGGTGATGCTCACCTGCATGTAGCGCTGACGGCCGTTCTGGTTGTAATTGGCGACAAACGCCGGCGCCATCGGCTCGAAAATCGCCGGCTGCTTGCCGGTCGGCGCGGCTTCGGCCGCTGCGGCAGGCTTGCTCTGAGCACTGTGCATGAAGTACCAGGTCGCGCCCACGGACACACCGATCGCCAGCAGCAGAGCCACCACGATCAGGATGATCATCTTGAGTTTGCCTTTGGTCGCGGGGTCTTTTACAGCTGCTGCTTCGCTCTTCGCCATGCCAATAATCCGTCACTATTCGGGTTTTCACAGTCGCACGGCAAGGCAAGAGCAAGTGTTATGCCAGAAGTGTCGGAGGATTGATCTGGAGAGCACCACAAAACAAATGTGGGAGCGGGCTTGCTCGCGAAAGCGGTTTAACATTCAACAGTTATGTTGGCTGTCATACCGCTTTCGCGAGCAAGCCCGCTCCCACAGGGGATACAGCGTCGTGTCAGGCGTAGTAATCGACGGCGCTGCTGCCAATGACGCTGGTGGTTTGCGCAGCGGCTTCCGCCACTGCCGCCGGCGTCAGCTCTTCTTCCGCCGAATCCAGACGTCCGCCAGCGGCGCTGGTGCGGCCACTCTGGCCCTGCTGCGCTTGTTCCTGGCCCTGCTGACCCTGCCAGCCGCGGCTCTGGTCGGAGACATTGACGTCGACCTGGCCCATGCCCTGCTGGGTGAACATGTCACGCAAGCGATGCATCTGACCGTCCAGCGCTTCACGCACGCTAGGATGCGCGCTCATGAACGTCACCTGAGTCTGCTGATCGGGAACCATGTTCACCCGGATATCCAGACGCCCCAGTTCCGCCGGTTGCAATTGAATATCCGCCGCCTTCAGATTGGCGCTCGACAGGTACATGACGCGGTTGACGATTTCTTCGGTCCAGCCGCTCTGGTGCATGGCGATCGGCTGATTCACCGGTACGGCGTTCGCGGTTTTCGGTGTGGCTGCCTGAGTCAGCGCCGCCAGACGGTTGGCGAAATCATCGACACGGGTATCGCTGGTGGCGCTTTTCAGATCTTTCAGGCCATCGTCGATCAAGCCACTGAAGGTTTTTTCACCATTCTGACTGGTGCTGTCCTTGTCGGCCTGTACGTCGAGCATGCTGGCCATGCCGGCGGCGAAGTTCTGCGCCGAAGTCAATTCACCGTCGGCCTGAGTCTGGGCCGGCGTAGCTTTGGGCTGTGTCTGGCTGGATGCGGAAATGTGCCCGCCCTGCTCCATCGCCATGCGCACCGCCGGCAACGAGTCGAGCGGATCGGCCGCCGGGTCGAAAGCGCTGTCGGTCGACGCAGCAGGGTCTTTGACCACTGCCGGCGCGACGGTTGCGGCCACGACCGGTGTTTCGGCCTTGACCGGCTCCGGTGTTACAGCCACCGGTGCTGGCACCACAGGCGCCGCGACCAGCGGCTGCACGGTTTGCGCCAGCGCCGGATCCAGCGCCGGGTCAACTGGCGTGGTGTCAGCCACCGGAGTCTGCGCGTCGTCTGCGGCAGCATCGGCGGCGGCCTTGTCAGCGGCTGCCTGATCATCGGATGTCGTCGGTGCAGACTTGTCGGCAGGCAAGGCGTTGCCGCTATCGGCAACGGTCTGTTGCGTGGCGGCAGACTTATCCTTGCCGAGATCTTTCCTGTCGCTGTTGTCGGCAACCTTGTCGCGCGCCGGTTTCAACGAACTGTCAGAGCTCGGAAGAGTCTTTCTCGGGCCTTGATCGGCGAACACTTGAGCGAAGCTTGAGGCCTTGTCCCCGGTGTCTGCAGCCATTACCGGCGTTTTCGCGGCGGCGGCTTGCGCCTTGGCCTGAGCGGCAGATTGAAGAAGAACATTGGGGGTCGCAGGCATGACACGGTCTCCGCTGCACTGGGATCGTAGGTACAGTTGACGGGGATTACTGCAAGTGTCGGGCCAGTTTTGTCCGGCACTTGCGAAAAGCGCCTGACGGCGGGATTCAATGGGTCAGGGCGTGCTGGCGTTCGTCTTCGTAGACAGGTCGCACATCGGCGAATTCGCAACTGATGTCGGCCACCAGCTTGACGATTTCCGCAGGGCTTTTGCCCTTGGCGTCCGCCTCCAGCTCCTGACAGAGCTGCGCCAGTCGCACGGCGCCCATGTTGCTGGCGCTGCCCTTGAAACTATGGGCAACCTCAGCCAACACCCTGGCATCGGCGGTCTTCTGCAGTTGATGCAAGCGACTTTCAGAATCGGTCAGGAAGGTATCCAGCAAATCCGGATAGCTGTCTTCCATCACTTCGCGCAACGCATCGAGTACTTCGCGATCCACATGTTGGTCAGTCACTTGTTCACTCCTTGATCAAGAATCGGCGAATTATGCCTTAACCTCCCAGAAAAACTCTACGCAAGCACTGCGACCTTCGTCCGACCATCTGGCGTTATGCCCCAATTGCCGGATCAAACTGACCCCGCGCCCCGACAGACGGACACCGTCCAGCGGCCGCTCCATCACCCGCGCCACGTCAAAACCCTTGCCGCTGTCCTCGACGCGAATGACCAGACAGCCACCGGTACCTTGCGGCCGGACCTGCAGATGCACGCGCACGTAACCGTCCTGCAAGGCTTCGAGTCGCGTATTGCGCTGCTCATAGTAGCGGGCGAATCCAGCTGCATCGCGCTTGAGGCTGGAATCCAGACCCAGCACGCCGTGCTCCAGCGCATTGGAGTACAACTCGGCGAGCACGCTGTAGATCGCCCCGCTCTGGGTGCGCAACCCGTGTACTTCCAGCAACAACTGCAGCAGATACGGCAAAGGATTGAAGCGCTTGAGTGTAGCGCCGCGAAACTCGAAGCTCACCGACCAGTCCAGCGGACACGACTGGCCGCTGTCGGAATACACCGGCGCCGGCGGCATGACCCGCGCCGCGTCGAGCAGACTGATCTCGACCATGCTCACGTCGTCACGGGGCTCGCCGCGAAACTCGAGCAAGGCCTGTTCAATCTCGGCAAACAGGTTGTCCGGCTCTCGGTTGACAGCAAACAGCTGCTGCAAACGCTCGACACCGAACAACCGGTCATCGCCGTCAGTGGTGTCGATCACACCGTCCGACAGCAGGAACACCCGATCCCCCACCGCCATGGTTTGCACTTCTGTCCGATCGTCAAACGCTTGCGGGCTGAGCACGCCCAGCGGCAAGTGCCGCGCCGACAGCGGCACCCGCTCGCCGCTGGCAATCCGGTGCAGATAACCGTCGGGCATACCGCCGTTCCACACCTCCACCGTGCGCCGCTGAAAACTCAGGCAGAGCATCGTCGCGCAGCAGAACATGTCCACCGGCAGGATGCGCTTGAGCTTGGCGTTCATCTCGCGCAGGGTTTCAGCCAGGCCGTAGCCCTTGGCGGTCATGCCATAGAACACTTCTGCCAGCGGCATGGCTCCCACCGCCGCCGGCAGACCGTGACCGGTGAAATCACCGAGCAGCACATGCATGTCGCCGGCCGGGGTGTACGCCGCCAGCAGCAGGTCGCCGTTGAACAATGCGTAAGGCGATTGCAGATAGCGGATATTCGGCGCACTCAGGCAGCCCGAGTGGGCCACCTTGTCGAACACCGCTTTGGCCACACGCTGTTCGTTGAGCAGGTAATCGTGATGTTTGGCGATCAGATCGCGCTGCTGCAGCACGGTGGCCTGCAAGCGGCGCAAGCGATCCATCGCCTTGATTTTGGCGGCGAGGATCACCTGGTTGTAGGGCTTCGCCAGAAAGTCGTCGCCCCCTGCCTCCAGACACCGGGCCAGGGCTTCACTTTCGGTCAGCGAGGTCAGGAAGATGATCGGCACCAGGGTTTCCCCCGCCAGCGCCTTGATCTGCTGCGCTGCTTCGAAGCCGTCCATCACCGGCATCATCGCGTCCATCAGCACCAGATGCGGTTGTTGCCGGCGAAAGACCTCAACCGCTTCAGCGCCATTGGCCGCCGTCAGCACTTCATGCCCCTGACGCCGGACGATTGTCGACAACAGTAACCGGTCAGCGGCGCTGTCTTCGGCGATCAGGATCGTCAGCGGCTCTTGCGCCTGCATGGCCGTCAACTGATGTCGAACAGTTTGTCGAAGTTGGAGATGGCGAGAATCTTGCGCACATCGGAGTTGCTGTTGATCACGCGCACATCCGAGTCGTCACCGCCGGCATGATCGCGCAGCAGGAGCAGCATGCCCAGCGCGGAGCTGTCGAGGTAGGTGGCGTCTTTCAGATCAACCACGATGGAGTCGGGTTTTTGGTTAAGCCGCTCATAGGACTCGCGAAACTCCTGATGGCGCCCAAAATCGAACCGCCCCTTGACCGAAATCGTCAGTTTTTGACCATCCGGAGAGACTTCTGTAACGACTGACATTGACTGGCTTCCTTGTCATTGACGAACGTGTACAAGGTTTAGCATCTGGTAGACCCAGGGGCAAGGTGCAACGCAGAACCAAATGTGGGAGCGGGCTCGCTCGCGAATGCAATCGGTCAGTTGACCGAGGTGGTGACTGACACGACGCCTTCGCGAGCAAGCCCGCTCCCACAGGGAGTTTGGGACAACTTAAAAAGGGTTCTGGCGCGGCAAGCGCTGCGACAACTCGTCCAGCAGCTTCTGCTCACGCTTGTCTTCGAGGCGTTGCGCCTCTTCGCGATAGCGCTGCACCAGTTTGCGCAGGCCTTCGACCTTGGCAAACGCCTGCTGCCAGGCATCGCGCGCCTTGATCAGGTTGTTCTGGTGCCAGACCAGGCTCTGGCGCTGCTGGTCGATGGCGGTATCCAGTTGCGCGAGGAAGCCGTGATAACCCAGCAGCCATTGCCCGGACACCCCGTCGCTGCCGCGCACGATCCACTGTTCCTGATAATCCAGACGAAAGGCGTCGAGGTCGGCGAGTTTGCTTTCGGCCACTTTGACCTGGCCCTGAAAGTAACCCAGGCGCTGCACGGCGGTTTTCTCGGCCTGTTCGGCCATCTCCACCACGGGTGCCAGACGCGCAGCTCGGCTCACGGCCATGGCCGGTTACCCACCCGCCGCGGGCGCGAACAGGGTTTCGAGGTAAGCCTGGCTCTCGCCCATGTTGATCTTGTCGTTGAGCCCCTGACGCTGGTAGCGGGTCAGTTGCGGCTGCAGATTGATCGCCAGATCGGTCTCGCGGTCGCCACCGGCGACGTACGCGCCGACGCTGATCAGGTCGCGGCTCTGCTGATAGCGCGACCACAATTGCTTGAAGTACTGCGCGCGCTGCATGTGCTCCGCCGAAACCACGGCCGGCATCACCCGGCTGATCGAGGCTTCGATGTCGATGGCCGGATAGTGCCCTTCCTCGGCCAGACGCCGGGACAACACGATGTGGCCGTCGAGCACGCCCCGCGCCGAGTCGGCAATCGGGTCCTGCTGGTCATCGCCTTCGGACAACACGGTGTAGAACGCGGTGATCGAACCACCGCCCTTCTCCGCATTACCGGCGCGCTCCACCAGTTTCGGCAGTTTGGCGAACACCGAGGGCGGATAACCCTTGGTCGCTGGCGGCTCGCCAATGGCCAAAGCGATTTCCCGCTGGGCCTGGGCGAAACGGGTCAACGAATCCATCAGCAACAGGACGTTCTTGCCCTTGTCGCGGAAATACTCGGCGATTCGCGTGCAATACATCGCCGCGCGCAGACGCATCAGTGGCGCATCGTCCGCCGGCGAGGCGACCACCACCGAACGCTTGAGGCCTTCTTCACCGAGAATGTGCTCGATGAACTCTTTAACTTCTCGACCCCGCTCACCGATCAGGCCAACGACGATAATGTCGGCCTCGGTGAAGCGGGTCATCATGCCCAGCAGCACCGATTTACCGACACCGGTACCGGCGAACAGACCCAGACGCTGACCACGCCCGACAGTCAGCAAACCGTTGATGCAACGGATGCCGACGTCCAGCGGGACGTGGATCGGATCGCGGTTAAGCGGGTTGATGGTCGGGCCGTCCATCGGCACCCAGTCTTCAGCCTTCATACCGCCCTTGCCGTCCAGCGCGCGTCCGGCGCCATCGAGTACGCGACCGAGCATGCTCATGCCCATCGGCAGACGACCGGTTTCCGCCAGCGGCACCACGCGGGCGCCCGGGGCGATGCCGGCGACGCTGCCGACCGGCATCAGAAAGACTTTGTTGCCGGAAAACCCCATGACCTCCGCTTCCACCTGGGACGGGTGATAGCTGTCGTCATTGATCACCAGGCAGCGCGTGCCCATGGCAGCGCGCAGGCCTTCGGCTTCAAGGGTGAGGCCGACCATGCGCAGCAGGCGCCCTTCGAGAATCGGCGCGCCGGCGATCTCAGTGGCTTCAGCATAAGTGCTGAGGCGCTTGGCGAAACTGGTGCGTTCAAGGCGCATCGGGGGTGTCCGCGAGCGGCTCTTCAGGCGCAGCCGCCGGTTGGTTTTCTTCAGGAATGTCCAGACTCAGATCCGGCGCAGCCGGGTGCAGGGCCTGTTCGTGTAACTGGTCGAACAGTTTGGCCATGACCTGGGTCACGCGGGTCTCGATGCTGGCGTCGATACGGCTGTGCTCGGTTTCAACCCGGCAACCGCCCGGCAGCAACGAGTCATCTTCGACGATGCGCCAGGATTCCTCATGACGTTCGCGCAAGGCCTTGGCCTGCTCGAAGTCTTGCGGATTGACGTAAAGACGCACGTTTTCCACGCCCAACGGCAACAGCTTGAGCGCATCGCGCATGACCTGTTCGATCTGGCTGGAGTCGATGGCCAGCTCGCGCTTGATCACTTGCTTGGTGATGTGTTGCACGAGGTCGACCAGCGACTTTTCGATCTGCGTGTCCTGCTCGGCAATCGGCTCGAACAGGTGGGTCATCAGTTGCTCGAGGCTGGCGAGTTTCGCCGCCAGCGCCACTTCGGCTTCCTGACGCACCTTCAGCGTGGCGCTGTGAAAACCTTCCTTCTCGCCGATGCCAAAGCCCTCGTTGTAAGCCTCCTGACGGATGCTTTCGAGTTCTTCCAGGGTCAGTGGCTGGACTTCTTCCAGCGGCACTTCTTCCATTTCCGGCGGCTCGGGCTCCGGTTCCGGCTCGGGTTCCGGTTTCGGCGGATCGAAGCTGGGCATTTCCCAGGATTCGAAACCACGGACATCGCGGGCACGGATCAGATCCGTCACATCGTCATGCTTGTCCATGGGCTTAGATCATTTCCTCGCCGCCCTTGCCACCGAGCACGATTTCGCCGGCTTCGGCCATACGACGGGCAATGGTGAGGATTTCTTTCTGCGCGGTTTCCACGTCGCTGACGCGCACCGGGCCTTTGGCTTCGAGGTCGTCGCGCAACAGCTCGGCCGCACGCTTGGACATGTTCTTGAAGATCTTCTCTTTGACGCCTTCGTCCGAACCCTTGAGGGCCAGTACCAGCACGTCGGAAGAGACTTCGCGCAACAGCGCCTGAATGCCGCGGTCGTCGACGTCGGCCAGGTTGTTGAACACGAACATGAGGTCTTCGATCTGACCGGACAGGTCTTCGTCGACTTCGCGGATCGAGTCCATGAGCTGGCCTTCGATCGAGCTGTCGAGGAAGTTCATGATGTCCGCCGCCCGCTTGATGCCACCCAGGGTGGTGCGCGAGGCGTTCGAGTTGCCGGAGAACTGCTTCTCGAGAATCTGGTTCAGCTCTTTCAGCGCTGCCGGCTGCACGGTGTTCAACGACGAGACGCGCAGGATGATGTCCAGACGCACCTTGTGGTCGAAGTTGCCCAGTACTTCACCGGCCTGATCCGGGTCGAGGTACGCCACCACGATGGCCTGGATCTGCGGGTGTTCGTAACGGATCACGTCGGCAACGGCGCGCGGCTCCATCCATTTCAGGCTGTCGAGGCCGCTGGTGTTGCCACCGAGCAGGATGCGGTCGATCAGGCCATTGGCCTTGTCTTCGCCCAACGCCTGGGTAAGCATTTTGCGCACGTAGTCGTCGGAGCCGACGCCGAGGCTGGTCTGGTCGCCGACGATGTCGACGAACTCGCTCATGACCTGCTCGACCTGCTCGCGATGGACGTTGCCCATCTGCGCCATGGCCACACCGACACGCTGAACCTCTTTGGGGCCCATGTGGCGCAGCACTTGCGCGGCATCGGTTGAACCCAGGGACAGCAGCAGAATCGCGGCTTTGTCGACCTTGTTCAGTTTGGCGGTTGCGGCTCGGTTATCACTCATCTGCGTTAATCCACTCTTTCACGACCTGAGCCACGCGACCCGGATCCTCGGCCACCAAGCTCTTGATTGCATTCAGTTGTGCGTCGTAACCCTCGCTCGGGCTAGGCAACAGAATGCTCTGCGGACCACCGAGGCTCACGCGGTCGTTGGCCAGGTCGCCGTCCAGGCCGCCCATGCCACCGAGTTCCACGTCGCTGCCCAGACCGGCCAGCTCCTTGCCTTTGCCGCCACCGGTGATGTTGTTCAACACCGGACGCAGCACACCAAACACCAGCACCAGGATGAACAACACACCCAGCACTTGTTTGACGATGTCCCAGAACCATGGCTGGGAGTAGAACGGAATATCGGCAACCACTTCGCCGCGCTCGGCGGAGAACGGCATGTTGATCACGCTGACGCTGTCGCCACGGCTGGCATCGAAGCCGACCGCGTCCTGCACCAGACGGGTGAAACGCGCCAGTTCATCGGCGCTCCACGGCGCGCGGGTAGTTTCCCCGTTGGCCGGGTTGATCTTGACCTGATCGTCGACCACCACCGACACCGACAGACGATTCAGGCGCCCCTGCTGCTGCTTCGTGTGGCTGATGGAACGGTCGAGTTCGAAGTTCTTGGTGGATTGTTGACGCTTGTCCGCCGGGTACGGCGCGAGCATTGGCTGGCCGGTGGCCGGGTCCATGATCTGCTGACCGTTGGCATCAACCAGTGGCTGACCGGGTTGAATCATGCCGGTAGAGGCTTGCGCGCCACCGGTGGTCTGTGGTGCCGAGGCCGGCGCTGGCGGCTGGTTGCTCAGGGCACCCGGTACACCTTGCGGGCCATTGCTGGCGGTGCGTTGTTCGTTGACCGACTGCTCGCTGCGCAACGCCGGTTGGTCCGGGTTGAACTGCTCGGCAGTCGATTCGACGGCGTTGAAATCGATGTCGGCCGAGACTTCAGCCTTGTAGCGGTCGTTGCCCAGCACCGGTTGCAGAATATTGTGCACGCGCTGGGTCAGCATGCTTTCCATGCGGCGGCTGTAATCGAATTGCTTGCCGGCCATGGTCATTTCGGAGTTTTCCGCCTGATCGGAGAGCAGGTTGCCCTTCTGATCGACGACGGTGATCTGCGATTTGCTCAGTTCAGGCACGGAGGTTGCCACCAGGTTGATGATCGCCACCACCTGACCCGGCTCCAGCGAACGCCCGGAGTACAGCTCGACCAGTACCGACGCACTTGGCTTGCGCTCATCACGCACGAACACCGAACTCTTCGGAATCGCCAGGTGCACGCGGGCGCCCTTGACGTTGTTCAGGCTGGAGATGGTGCGCGCCAGTTCGCCTTCGAGGCCGCGACGGTAGCGAGTCGCTTCCATGAACTGGCTGGTGCCCAGACCCTGTTCCTTGTCGAGGATTTCGAAACCGATGTTGCCGTCGCTGGGAGTGACACCAGCGGCCGCGAGTTTCATCCGCGCACGGGACAGATCGTCAGCCTTGACCAGCAAGGCGCCGGAGTTCGGCTCGACGGTGTAGGGAATGTCGGCGGAGGCCAGGGTGTCCATGACCTGCTTGGCGTCCATGCCGGCAAGGCTGCCGTACAACGGACGGTAATCCGGCTGCTGCGACCACAGCACCACGGCAAAGCCAATCGCCACGCTCGCAGCCAGGCCGACCAACAGGCCCACCTGACGCAGCATGGTCATCTCGGAGAGGTTTTCCAGGAAGGACAGGCCGAACAGCGGCGGTTTGCCGTCTATCGGGGTGGCCTTGGCCGGAACGTTATCGGCGACTGCTTCTGCCATGACTCAATCTCGTCCTTAAACCGGCATCTGCATGATGTCTTGATAAGCCTGAACCAGCTTGTTGCGCACCTGGGTCAGAGCCTGGAACGACACGCTGGCTTTCTGCGAGGCGATCATCACGTCCGTCAGATCGACGCCGCTCTTGCCGATTTCAAATGCGTTGGCCAACTGAGTCGACGCCTGCTGGGTATCGCTGACTTTGTTGATGGCCTGACCGAGCATGTCGGAAAAGCTGCTGCCTGCCAGTTCAGGGACGGCGGCAGTCGATTTCGGCGTGGCCATGGCGTCCATTTTCATGGCCTTCATGTCCATCATCAACCGATTAAATTCAATACCTTGGCTCATGGTCTACTCTCTTGGGCGGCCCGCAATTTTTTGACACTCACTCGGCGGGTACACAGGTATTAGCAACAAGGGTGCCAGCTCGGCGGACTTACTCTATAAAAGCCCATCAAGGCACCGCGTCAGGTCCAGGCACCGCTCCCACAATTGACTTGCGACAATTTTCAGGTGGCGAACAGATAGCCTTCGACGTCCATCCCGGCATCCCGCATCTGCGCCAGTTTGTAGCGCAGGGTACGCGGGCTGATACCGAGCTTTTCCGCGGCTTCCTTGCGCCGGCCACGCTCGGTGCGCAGGGTGTCGATGATCATCTGGAACTCCCGGCGACGCAGGTCATCGCCCAGCGCACCGGCGGATTCGGCCTCGACTTCGATCTCGCGCACCAACGGCTGCACCGGCACGACGGCCGGCGCTGCGCTAAACGTCACCGCGCCGGTCAGGCAGAAATCCTGCGGCTGGATCAAACCGCCCTGCTGCAGAATCAGCGCCCGTTGAATCGCGTTATCCAGCTCACGCACGTTGCCCGGCCACGGATAGTGGGTCAGGCAAGCCTGGGCCTCTGACGAAAGTTTCGCCGCCGCATGCTTCATTTTATTGACGTGTTTGTTCAGCAACCGCTCCGCCAGCGGCAAGATATCGGCAGTGCGCTCGCGAAGTGGACGCCACGCCAGGGGGAAAACCGACAAACGGTAAAAAAGGTCTTCACGGAAACGCCCCGCCGCCACTTCGCCGGCCAGATCACGGTTGGTGGTGGCGACCACGCGAATATCCAGGGTGATCGGTTTGCGCGCACCGACGCGCTCGACTTCGCGCTCCTGCAACACCCGCAGCAACTTGGCTTGCAGGCCCAAGGGCATTTCGGAAATCTCGTCGAGCAGAATGGTGCCGCCATCGGCCTGCTCGAACTTGCCGGCCTGCGCCGCGATGGCGCCAGTGAACGAACCCTTCTCGTGACCGAACAGCGTCGCTTCAAGCATGTTGTCGGGAATCGCCGCGCAGTTGATCGCAATAAACGGCTGGCTGGCGCGATGGGATTGCTGGTGGATGTAGCGCGCCAGCACTTCCTTGCCGGTACCGGATTCGCCGGAGATCAGCACCGTGGAATCACTGCGCGCCACCCGCGCAGCCAGTTCGAGCAACTGCGCACTGGCCGGCTCGACTGCCACCGGACCTTCACCGTCAGCAACACTGACGCTACCCAGGGCATGCCGCGACACCAGGTCCAGCAGAGCCTTGGGTTCAAATGGCTTGACCAGATAATCCGCCGCGCCCTGACGCATCGCATCGACCGCACGCTCGACCGCGCCGTGCGCAGTCATCAGCAACACCGGCAATTGCGGCTGCCGCGCACGCAGCAAACCGAGCAGTTGATGGCCGTCCATGCCAGGCATGTTGACGTCGCTGACCACCAGACTGAACGCCTCGCGCTCGACCGCCTGCAACGCCTCTTCGGCACTGCCGACCGCCTGGTAGTCGTGACCCGCCAGCAGCAGCGTATCGGCCAGCGCTTCGCGCAACGAGCGGTCATCCTCGACCAGCAAAACCTTGATGCCCATGACGTTTACTCAGCTCCGTGTACAGCGGAAAACAGCGGCAGGATCACCTGCGCGCACGTGCCGCGCCCGACTCGCGAACGCAGCTGCAATTCTCCCTGATGTGCCCGCGCCACAGCCTTGACCACGGTCAGGCCAAGCCCGGTACCGGTAACTTTGGTGGTGAAAAATGGCTCACCGAGACGCTCCAGCACCGTCGGATCAATGCCGCTGCCGCTGTCGCTGACACACAGGCGCAGGCTGTTGTCGCGGCTGTAGCAGTGCACTTTCAGGCGCACGTTGCCATCGCTGGCCTGAATCGCGTTTTCGATCAGATTGAGAATCGCCCCGACCAGCGTGTCGCGGTTGCACAGCAATTCGCCGGCATGGCTGTCGCACTGCCAACGAATGGGCAAATCCTGCACATGGGTCAGCGCCGCCGCTTGCAGCGACTGCATCAAGGCATTCGGGGTGATCCGGTCGGTCAGCGGCAGCTCGCCACGGGCGAACACCAGCATGTCGCGCACCTGATGTTCCAGCTCATGCAGGCGCTCTTTGAGGCGGCCGGCAAAGCGCTGTTGAGTGGCGACCGGAAGTTCCTGCTCAGTCAAATGACTGGCATAGAGCAAAGCGGCTGACAGCGGCGTGCGGATCTGATGAGCCAGCGAGGCGACCATCCGACCCAGTGACGACAGGCGCTCGTGGCGCGCCAGTTGATCCTGCAGATGACGGGTTTCTGTCAGGTCGTTGAGCAACACCAACTGCCCCGGCTCGGCATCCAGCGAACGCGTGGCAATCGACAGGCGTCGACCGTTTTTCAGAGAGATTTCATGACCGTCGTCTTCACGCGGAGCAAAGCAGCGGGCGATGACGTGACGCCACAATTCGCCTTCCAGTGGCAGCCCGAGCAAGTCGATCGCCGCCGGATTGGCTTCGCGAACCATACCGTGGCCGTCAATCACGATGACGCCACCAGGCAACAGATCGAGGAGGTTTTGCAGACGGTTGGCCAGGCGTTCTTTTTCTGCCAGCTCCTGCATGCGCTGGGCGCTGACCACGGCCAGTTCACCCTTGAGCTCGGTGACCCGGGCTTCAAGCATGCTGTAGGAATCGGTCAACTGGCTGGACATCTGATTGAACAGCGCGAACGCCTGCTCAAGACCCAGGCGGCTCGTCTGCTCTAAGGACGACGGTTGCCCCTCGGCATTGGAGGCAGAAGACATCTGGGCGTGGGGCATTGTGTTCTCTCGCTTGGCTGACCGTCAGTTAAACGGAACGTTGCGAGGGATGTAGCAATACCCGTGCCTAAAAAAAACTGCTTATAAATGAAGGCGTTGAAAAACAGGCGTCAATCATCCGCCTGTTCATCACCTTCGCGCCGGCTCATGCCGTACTTGCGCATCTTCTCCACCAGCGTGGTACGGCGAATGCGCAGGCGTTCGGCAGCGCGCGCCACGATGCCATTGGCGTCGTCCAGCGCCTGCTGGATCAGGCCCTGCTCCAGACCACCGAGGTAGTCCTTGAGGTCCAGACCTTCCGGCGGCAGCATCGCGTTAGCGGTGAAGTCCGGGGTGTGACCGTTGATGGCCACGCGCTCTTCGAGATCGCTGCGCAGGCTGTCGACCATCTGCTCGTCTTCGTCGTCGACGTAGCGGAATTTCTTCGGCAACTCGACCACGCCGATCACCCCGTACGGATGCATGATCGCCATGCGCTCGACCAGGTTGGCCAGCTCACGGACGTTGCCCGGCCAGCCGTGACGGCACAGCGACATGATCGCCGCCGAGTTGAAACGGATCGAGCCGCGCTTTTCGTGTTCCATGCGCGAGATCAGTTCGTTCATCAGCAGCGGGATGTCTTCGACGCGCTCACGCAGGGGCGCCATCTCGATCGGGAACACGTTCAGGCGATAGTAGAGGTCTTCGCGGAAGGTGCCGATCTCGATCATGCTTTCGAGATTCTTGTGGGTCGCGGCAATGATGCGCACGTCGACACTCTGGGTCTTGTTGCTGCCCACGCGCTCGAAGGTGCGCTCCTGCAGGACGCGCAGCAGCTTGACCTGCATCGGCAGCGGCATGTCGCCGATTTCGTCGAGGAACAGCGTACCGCCATTGGCCAGCTCGAAACGCCCGGCACGGCTGGTGATCGCACCGGTGAAGGCGCCCTTCTCGTGGCCGAACAGTTCGCTTTCCAGCAGCTCTGCCGGGATCGCCCCGCAGTTGACTGGCACGAATGGCGCGTCGCGACGCTTGGAGTGGTAATGCAGATTGCGCGCAACCACTTCCTTGCCGGTGCCGGACTCGCCGAGGATCAGCACGCTGGCATCGGTATCGGCCACTTGCTGCATCATTTGACGGACGTGTTGGATCGCCCGGCTGGTGCCGACGAGGCTGCGGAACAGATTGGGTTCGCGATGACGGCCGCGCTCGCGGGCCTGGTCGTACATCTCGCGATAGACCTGGGCACGGTGCAGGGAGTCGAGCAATTTGCTGTAGCTGGGCGGCATTTCCAGGGTCGAAAGCACCCGGCGGCGCTGGTCTTCCGGCAGGTCGACGGAAGAATTATCGCCCATCAGCAAAACCGGAAGGAACTCATCCCATGTCGAGAGTGTCTTTAACAAGCCCAAAAGTGCACCCGGAGCATTGACCGTCCCGATCAGTACACAGATGACTTCACGACTTGATGACAAAGAGCCGACGGCCTGCTGCCAGTCATGGCTGCCGCAGGGTAAATTTTCTTCGCCGAGAAAATTTAAAATCACCGCCAGGTCGCGGCGGCGGACGCTATCGTCATCGATCAGCAGAATTTTGGTTTCACGCCACATGCAATAGCAACTTCCCTAGTCAACTCAATGCCCGAAAAATGGGGCAAGCGAGACGCTTGCAGGACACCTTGTGCCTGTAGACGCCTGAAATCTGAAAACAGCCACTAGTTAAGTCAAAAAACCGTGCACAGTCAAATTTATGGCGCACATGTCTGGATTAACTGGAGGTTAATTAACCAAACAGATGGTAAACCTTTGCCGCCTTCTGCGCTTGGGTGATCTGCGACATCTCGTTGGCTATCGCCTGCCGCTCACCCATCGCCGCCTCCAGAAGCTCCTTGTACACGTGGAGCAGCTCCTCAAGGTTATTGCGCAAGGCCTCCTCATCCAGCGAGGCCTCGGCCATGACGTCTTCCATGCAGGAACGGCAGGCCAGATCCAGCTCGCCAATGGCCTCCCAGTTACGTTCGGCCAGCGCGCTGACCAACGCTTCACGGGTATCTGCGATTCGCTGCAATACAAGACTCATGGTGCTCTCCTTAAAACTGGGGACCTGGCGGAGCGATGCCGTCCCAGCCTTCCTTTACTGTGCGCAGCAGGCCGGCGACCTCATCAAGAATTCGCGGGTCGCTGTCAATATTGGCCTGCGCCAGTCGCTTCATCATGTAGATGTAGAGCTGATTGAGATCAGCGACCGAATCGGCGCTGTTTTCCAGATCCAGACCCTCGCACAAACCGCCAATGATACCGATGGCCTTGCTGATAGCCGTACCCTTGGCAGGGATGTCTTTGCGCTCGATGGCACCCTTGGCCTGAGCAATGCGCTCCAGACCACCTTCCATCAACATTTGCACCAAGCGGTGCGGGCTCGCTTCGGATGTCTGGGCGTGTGCACCGACTTTTTGATATTGCCGAAGGGCTAACATTGGGTTCATGTTCTACCTCATTGCCACAATGACTCGTATAACCAGTGTATCGCCAACGAATCACAGAACTTTAGATCAAAAGACAAAAACCCGGCGCACGCCGATGAAGCGTAGCCGGGTTTTTGTCGTTCTTACGGGTTACTTCGCGGATTGCTGAGCGTTCAGCGAGCTGAAGAACGACGTGATGTTACTTGCCGTCGCCTTCATTTGCCCGACCAACAGGTCCATGGCGTTGTATTTGGCGGTCAGCGTCGCCGTCAGGCTCGTCACGTGCAAGTCCAACGCTGTCTGCTGCTTTTTCAGATTCGCCGCAGCGTTGGTCAAACTGGTGCTGCGCTGATCGAGCAGCCCGGTACCCGACTTGATGTACGGATCAACCGCGCTGCTCATGCGCGCCAACAGACCATTGGTGGCATTGGTGCCGGAGAACATCTGCTGAACCTGACCAGACATGCCCGGAATACTCATACGATCGTTGAACACCTTGGTATCGAGGGTCAACTCACCGGTTTCCTTGTCGGTCAGCACACCCATCTGCGCCAGGACGGCCAACTGTCCGGTACCTGCCGAGCTCTGGGTCAGCTGCGAACGGATATCCGCCATCAGCGAACGCGGCAGCGAGTCACCGGTAAACGCAGCAGAAACAGTCAGGTTGCCATCAGCGTCCGCGGTCGCATTGGACAGGGTATCGATGGTTCGCTTGAGCGTGTTGTAGGAATCCATGAACGTCTGCAGCGACGTCTGGATGCCTGCGGTGTTGGTTGCGACGGTCACGGTTGCGGGCGTCGGATTCCCACTGGCGTCTTTAGGGCTTACGGCAGCGAGGCTCAACGTCATTCCGCTGATTGCACCTGTTACCGTGTTGCTCTTGCTGGTAACGGTCAGACCGTCGATGGTGAGCGATGCGTCCTGAGCCAAGTCGCCAACGGCGCCCGAGGCACCTGCCGCAGGACTGGTCCCCATTTTCTGAGTACCGTCGATCTCGAGACCCGCGATGCCACTCACCTGCAAGTCCATGCCTGCGCCGGTCTTGCTCGAGTTGATCACCAAACGCGAAGCGCCGCTGGCGTCGGTCACGATGTTGGCGGAGATACCATTGCTCGCCTGCGCGGTGTTGATCGCATCCCGAGTGCTCTGCAAGGTGGCATTGGCCGGAATCGCAACATTGTAATCAATGCCATTCTGACTGATTTTCAGAGTACCACTCGGAATGGCACTGGTGGCGCCGCCAGCAAAAGCAGCACTGGCTACTTTCGAGCCGGTTGCCAGTTTGTTCACGATAACGCTATAGCTGCCAGGTACTGCAGTACTGTCGGACGTTGCACCGAGTACCGTCGGCGTATCCGAAGTCGCGGTATAACCGGCAAACGCAGGACTGGTCGCCTTGCCCAGATCAGTCATCGATTTCTGGAATGCCGCCAGCGCACTTTTCAGCGAGCCGACACCGGAAATCTTCAGCGAGTTGGTTTTTGTCTGAGTATCGATCTGCGTCTGCTTGGCAGACTTGTCGGCGTTGACCAGCGCGGTCACGATCGCGCCGATGTCCAGGCCGGAACCCAGTCCGGAACCCGGTAGAATTGGACTTGCCATGTGCATCTCCCTTCAGATTGTTGCCATTCTTTTGACCGTTAACAGCGTCCTGAGAACGTACAAACATTATTCATGCCAGCTATCAGACTTTGGCGTCGAACAACACGTGACTCGCGTTGGCGAGGCTGTCTGCCAGCTTCAGGGCTTCTGCGGAGGGAATCTGTCGAACGACTTCACCCGTCTCGCTCGCGATCACCTTGACGATGACCTTTCCGGAGTGTTCGTCGATAGAGAACTCCAGATTGCGCTTGATCGACTGTACAAACTTTTCGATCTCCTGCACCGCCAGTTTCAACTTGGCATCATCCGAATCCTGACTCTTTTTATCAGCGACCGGAGCATCCACCTTGGCAACGACTGGCGCCTCTGACGGTTTGTCAGCAACCGGTGCTGCTGGCTTGGGAGCCGGATAAGACACGTTAAGCTTTACGCTCATGTCCATGCTCATCACCCTCTAACGTAAAAAGGCGAGAGAGCGCGACCAGCGCACTCCCCCGCCCGAACTCAATCCGAAATTACTGAAGCAGCTTCAGTACAGCGGATGGCAGTTGGTTGGCTTGAGCCAGAACAGAGGTCGAAGCCTGCTGCAGAGTTTGCTGCTTGGTCAGGTTAGCAGTTTCTGCGGCGAAGTCGGTATCTTGTACACGACCCTGTGCAGCAGTGGTGTTTTCCACGATGTTCTGCAGGTTGGAGATGGTGCTGGTCAGACGGTTTTGCGAAGCACCCAGGCTGGCGCGCTGTGCACCGATGGCAGCGATAGCGGCGTCGATTGCAGTGATCGCGTTGTCGATGTTCTGCGAAGCAGAACCAGTACCAGTACCGGTAGCACCGGTCAGAACTACAGTACCGCTACCTACGGACAGGCTGACGGCGTCGAACTTGGAGCTCAGTACCAGGTCGATGTGGTTAGCCGAACCAGTGTTTGCGCCAACTTGCAGGGTTACAGTACCAGCCGAACCGTCCAGCAGGTTTTTGCCGTTCAGGTTGGTCGAAGCCGAGATACGGGTGATCTCGTCGGACATCTGAGCGAATTCAGCGTTGGTTGCGGTCTGGTCAGCAGTGCCGTTGGTGCCGTTACGTGCTTTAACAGCCAGTTCACGCATACGTTGCAGGATGTCGGTGGTCGCTTGCAGGCCGCCTTCAGCTGCCTGAGCAACGGAGATACCGTCGTTGGCGTTCTGGATAGCCTGGTTGCCACCACGGATTTGCGAAGCCATACGGTTGGAGATCTGCAGGCCAGCGGCGTCGTCTTTAGCGCTGTTGATTTTCAGGCCGGAAGACAGGCGCTGCATCGAAGTCGACAGGGCGTTGGAAGCGTTGTTCAGGTTTTTCTGAACGTTCAGCGACGTGGTGTTGGTGTTTACTGTTAAAGCCATGACGAATTCCTCGTTGGTTGGGTACTGCGGCTTCCGGCCCTGGCAACCGCCTGGTGTGGCCTAGAGAACCTTCGTAATAGTTATCGTCGGGTTGGCAGGTTGCTTGAGGGCTTTTTGAAAAAAATTTGCCATCACCCTGCCACCCCCGAGAAAACAAGGGCTTAGCGCCCTCCCACCTGCGAAAAAATGACGCCATAAAACCGACCCGCGCGTAAAGCCGCGGGCCAGTGCGCTCGGTCAGTGTGCCGATCGTGCTTTTTGCAACAGTTCGATCAACTCATACTCCATCCAGTCCGCCAGCCCCAACCAGTCCTGACGTTCCTGACAAGCGAGCATGTGCGTGAGTACAAAGGCCCAGTCCTGTTGAATCGGCGCAGGTTTGGCTATCAGCAACTGCTGCGCGCCCTCGAATACATCGACCATATCCAGCGCCGCCTCGACATCACGTCCCAGGCGAAACAACCCGGCGCACTGACGGCATTCGCCAACGCACTGCTCAATCGTCGTCATTGCACAAACTCCTGATTGAACTGCGTCCCGGCGATCAGTGCGCCTGCCCGACTGCTGTTGAAAAACTGTACCTGCGGATGTGCGGCGATATAACGCTCCAGCACGCAAAGATACCCGCGAAAATTCAGCTGGGTGCTGACCCGCTGGCCATGGCCGTCCTGCACCCAATGCCGCGCCTGATCAACACCGGGGCCCAGATCGCCGTCATTCCAACCGGCATGGGTCTTGTTCATCGGGAACGCGAAGTCGGCGCCAAACAGGGTAATTCGCGATGCACCCATCTTTACCGCCAGGTCCACCGCCGGATGAATCACGCTGCCACCGACATGCAGTTGTCCGCGCGGGTATTGCTCACGCAACGCGGCGTACACCGGGCTGGCCGAGTAACCGCCGTAGCGCTTGCCCTTCCAGGCGGTCAGCACCGCAGGATCGCTCATGGGCAGATACACCAGCGGGATGCCAGCGGAGTCCTCGAACGGCAGATGCCGGAAGCTGATGCGCTGATCGATGGTGACCACCAGATCCGGGACGATGCCGTGCTCGCGCAGCGGCCGGTAAGCGGTATCGACGCACATCAACAATGGACGTTCGGCCTGCGCGCGCACCGCCGCCAGACGCTGGAAATGCCCTTCCAGGGTCGGTCCGGTACCGATCACATAAATCTCCCGGCCACTGGCGGTCCCGAACAATTGCGCGACATCGTCATCGCCCAGCAACACCGGCAAGCAATCCTGCAAACGCTGTTGAATGAACGGCAAGTTTGGATCGAACTCGCGATTGTTGAAGCTCAGGTGCACTTCGCTGACCAGCCGATCGCGGATCTTCGCGTTGAAGTCATCAGCCAGCAGCATCTCGGCCGGCAGGGCGAAAAAAGGTGTGCAGATGTCTGACAGATCACCGGCATAGAACAGCTGCACGCGCGGGTCTTCCAGCCAATGGCGCTGATCGAGCAGTTGCAGCACCAGCGCAAACAGGGCGCCGTTAAGCACGTGCACGTACAACCGCTCAAGTCCGGCACGCTCCAGCAACACGACCGGCAAGTCTCCAAGACCGGTGCCGTAAACGTGCAACTGAGGTTTTTCCGGCAGACTGGCCGCCTGAACGCGCGCCTCGTGGATCCGGTCGTGACGACTGGTGAGTTGAATCCCGTTAACGCTCAGTGTCGAACCCAGACCCTGCACCAGTTCGGCGTCGACGACCGCACTGTCTTCAGCCACCAATCGTGCGAACAGTGCCGGCCAGCGCTGCTGGATAACCTCGGCGTTGGCTTGGAAAAACTCGCTCATGCCGGCTCGCGCTCCCTTCAGGCAAAAAAATAGCGTTCAAGGGTAACCCTGAACGCTATTTTTGTATCCGCCGTTTTTGACCGGACTCAAGGACGATAGATGATCGCGGAGCCCCACGACAGACCCACACCGAAACCACTGATCGCAATGCGCTTCCAGTCGGAATCGAGCACGTGTTTTTCCAGCAGCAGCGGCACGCTCGACGACACGGTGTTGCCGGTCTCGACCATGTCCTTGATGAACTTCTCCGGCTCGCCTTCGAAACGGCGCGCCACCGCATCGACAATCGCCGCACTGCCCTGGTGAATGCAGAAGGCGTCGATGTCGTCAGCCTTGAGGCCGGAGTCGTCGAGCAATTCGTGCAAGTGCGCCGGGACTTTGAGCAGCGCGAAGTTGAACACCTGACGCCCGTTCATGAAGAACACGCCATCGGTGACTTTCAGGTGCGGTGCGCCGGAACCGTCGGTGCCGAACTTGGCCTTGCCCAACGCCCAGGCCGGGTCTTCGCCCATCCAGGTGGCGGTGGCGGCATCGCCGAAGAGCATGGTGGTGTTGCGGTCTTCCGGGTCGACGATTTTCGAATACGGGTCAGCGGTGATCAGCAGGCCGTTCTTCAGACCGGCGGCTTCCATGAAGCCCTTGATCGCGTAGATGCCGTAGACGTAGCCGGAGCAGCCCAGGGAAATATCGAACGCCGCGACATTGGTCGGCAGACCGAGTTTGTCCTGAACGATTGCAGCAGTGTGCGGCAGGCCTTCTTCGTCACCGTTCTGAGTGACGACGATCAGTGCGTCGATCGATTCACGTTTCAGTTCAGGGTTGCTGGCAAACAGCGCATTGGCCGCTTCCACGCACAGATCGGAGGTTTCCTGTTCAGCGTCTTTGCGCGGCAGGAAGGCCGAACCGATTTTGCCGAGGATGAATTCTTCATCCTTCTCGAATTTTGCACCTTGTGCGTAATTGTCCACGCCGGCTACAGGAACGTAGCTCGCAATGCTTTTTATGCCAATCATTACGGCTTCCCAATAAAAAACAGCCCAAAACCACCGCTCGCAAGGATTCGAGGGGCGCCGACAAACAGAAAACGGCCGCCACAAAGGGCAGCCACGGGGAGCGCAAAGGGCTATCACTGGAACCGATACACGGCCAGGCGCCATCTCCCCGGTCAATACAATACAGTGAAGATGCGCGTTATGACTCGCAGGTCACGCTATTTTGCCGAATCGGTTGCAGATCGGGTTATTCGACCAACGACCAGTCCAGCGGCGTGCCGCGTTTGATCGCCAGACGAGCGCGGCGTCCGAGGACGGCTTCGGTGTGCTTGGGTGGCAGACCGAGACCGGGGCGAATGGCGCGCAGATTGGCTGCGGTGAAGGGCTCACCGGCGGCCATGTCAGCGGTGACGTACAGCGAACGGCGATAAACCAGCGACTTGCGCTCGGCCTCGGTGACGCCGTAATGCACCTGGCCCATGGCCTGCCAGGCGCGTTCGGTTTCGACCACCAGACTGGCCAGTTCGGCGGGTTCCAGCGAGAAACTCGCGTCCACCCCACCTGCCGAACGGTCGAGGGTAAAGTGCTTTTCCACCACGGTCGCCCCGAGTGCCACAGCGGCCACGGACACGCCAACGCCCATGGAGTGATCGGAAAGACCCACCTCGCAACCGAACAGCTCACGCAGGTGCGGGATCGTGCGAAGGTTGCTGTTTAGCGGCGTTGCCGGGTAAGTGCTGGTGCATTTGAGCAGTACCAGATCCTTGCACCCGGCCTCGCGGGCAGCACGCACGGTTTCGTCGAGTTCGGCGATGCTGGCCATGCCGGTGGAGATGATCAGCGGCTTGCCGGTCGCCGCCACGCGACGAATCAACGGCAGATCGGTGTTTTCGAAACTGGCGATCTTGTACGCCGGCACGTCGAGGCTTTCGAGAAAGTCCACCGCCGTGTCATCGAACGGCGTCGAGAACGCGAGCATCCCCAGCTCTTTGGCCCGGGCGAAAATCGGTGCGTGCCACTCCCACGGGGTATGGGCTTTCTCATACAGGTCGTACAGCGAAGTACCGGCCCACAGGCTGTTCGGATCCTTGATGAAAAACTCGCCCTCGGTCAGATCCAGAGTCATGGTCTGCGCGGTGTACGTCTGCAACTTCAAGGCATTCGCGCCAGCCTTGGCGGCGGCCTCGACAATCTGCAGAGCCACCTCCAGCGACTGGTTATGGTTGCCGCTCATCTCGGCAATGATGAACGGCGGCGCATCGGCGCCGATCAGACGCTCGCCAATCTTGAAACTACTCATCGCGGTGATCCTTCAAAACCTGGGTGAACGCGCAGGCACTCTGGGTGAATCCGGCGTCACGAAATACATTCAAAGAGGGGCGATTGCGCGGCAAGACCTGCGCGGTAATCGCGCTCAACTGCGGCCAGTGCTCGCGGACGAACACCTCGCCTCGCGCCAGCAGCGCCCTGCCCCAGCCGAGACCGAAACGCCCATCAAGCAGATACAGCGACACTTCGGCCTCAAAGCCGCGCAGGTCATAGCGCAAGACGCCAACCGGTCCGTCATCGGCCTCGGCGATCAACAGCAGGCGCTGCGGGTTGCGCAGACTCGCATTGAGCCAGTTCAGGTGCTGCGGCCATTCGATTGCAGCCGTGTCCAGTGACCAGCGCCGCACAGCCTCGGCATTGCGCCCGTCGAACAGCAACTGCGCATCATCGAGGGTCGCCGGGCGCAGCTTGAGCACCGCACCGGCCAACGCCGCCGCCACGCGCAACGCACCGCGCCCATCCACCAGTTGCCGCGAACGCTCGGCCAGGCTCTGGCGCAGATAAAAATTGTCGACGACAAAACCGACGGCATCGCGCAGTTGCTCGACACTCACCTGCTCGCGGGCGCCCATGAACACATGCGCCCCCGCCGCTGCCATGACTTCGCCGTTGGCCTGCTGATTGTTCGATACCGCGATGCAGATCGTCGGCAGGCCCAGCGCCGCGCGTTCCCAACTGGTGCCGCCGCCGGCGCCGATAAACAGATCGGCTTCGGTCATGCGTTGCTGGAAATCGCTGACGAAACTGTGCAGGCGCCAGTGCGGGCGTGTTTCGGCGAGCGCCTGCATTTGTGTCCATGCCGGATTGTCTGCGCCGGCGACGAAATCCACTTCCAGTTCGGTGAAATCCTTCAGGGCCAACATCGCGTGATGGGTCTGCATCGCCGCGTCGAAACCACCGAAATTCACCAGCACACGGCGGGCCTTGGGTTTGATCTCGATGGCCGGGCAGACGAATTCTTCGCGCAGCATGGCGTAGCGCGGGCCGAGCAAGGTGCGACAGTCGGTGGGCAGCAGTGGCGCGTAGTCGGCGCTCAGGCCGGACAGGTTTTGATTGAGCAACAGATCAACGCTGTAATGCCGCGTGGCGAGGTCATCCACTGCAGCAATTCGTGGCGACCACTGACGGGCCGCGGTTTGCCACTGATGATCGAGGCCGTAGTGGTCGGCGATGATCCAGTCGAATGCGGCGTGACCTGCCAGCAAGGCGTCCAGAGCGTCGATATCAGCCTGCCACGGCAGCATCGACTCGATGGCCTGCTGCGGATCTTCACCGGGATAGCTGTCGGGCAGCGCGAACGTCTCGAATCCCTCGGCCTGCAGTGCATCCAGTCGATGGCCCGGCAATTGCCGACAGGCAAACGCGACATGACTGCCCTGCCCGCGCAACACCCTGGCGAGGGTCAGGCAACGGGCAATGTGGCCACTGCCGATGGTCGGCGAAGCGTCAGCGCGGATCAGCAGTCTCATTGCAGTTCTCCACCGGCCTTGAGTGCGGCGTAGAGGTATTCGGCGCGTTTCCAGTCTTCCAGCGTGTCGATGTCCTGCACCAGATGCCGCGGCAGAATCACCGGTAAGCTGGCAGTTGAATACAGCACCTCGCCGCGCAACCACGCCTCGCTACGGCCCCAGTAAAACTGGCCGGCGTCCTGAAAAGCTTCAGGCAGATCCTGCGAGCGGGTATTGCGAAATTCCGGGTACAACGCGGTCAATGCGCCCTGCCCGTCCAGCGTCAGCGCCCGCTGCACGGGGAAACCAAAGCTGCACACGGAGAACGCAAACGACTTCTGCGGATGCTGCTGCAGCAACTCGAATCCCTCGCATAGAAAGCGTGCCTGCAGCAACGGCGCCGTGGCGTACACGCAGCAGGCATAATCGAACGCAGGCAGCTGCTGCAAGGCATGCACGATCACCGCAGCAGTGCCGGTGAAATCATCCGCCAGTTCAGCCGGGCGCAGGAACGGCACTTGCGCACCATGGGCCAGCGCCAGCTTGGCAATTTCGGCGTCATCGGTGCTGACCACGACCTGTTCGAACAGGCCACTGTCGAGCGCCGTACGGATCGAGCGGACAATCATCGGCACACCGTCGAACGGCAACAGATTCTTGCGCGGGATGCGCTTGCTGCCGCCACGGGCCGGGATGATTGCGACGCTGTTCAAAAACGTTTTTCCAGCAGAAACCAGGTGATGTCGTCCACCGGGAATTGCGGGTCACGGTGATAACCAAAGCCGTAATCGAGCAAGCGCAGATCGGCATAACGGTCGAGCATTTCCCCGGCGAAATCGCGCTTGAACAGCTTGCCGCTGTTGCCGCGATAGGACACCTCCACCGGTGCCGGGTTGTAGTACTCGGCGATCAGGATGTAGCGCTGGCTCAACTCATACAACTGCGCATAGGCGGTCGGTAGCAGTTCCGGCGCCAGATGGATCAGCACGCCTTTGCTCAGGGTCAGGTCGTAGCTGCGCTCACGGGGAAAATCGAACAGCGAACCGTGCCAGATCTGCGCGATGCCCAGTGCCCGCGCCTGAGCACAGGCGCTTTCATTGATCTCGACGCCGAACAACTCACTTTGCGGCAGCAGTTGATGCAACGCCTGCAGGTTGTTGCCGGCATTGGTGCCCAGCTCAACCACACTGTCGATGCGCCCGGCGCGGCTCAGGGCCTTGGCGAACAGCGCCAGATTGGCCGCCACCAGCGGTTGTCCGACGTTGCGATCGACATACTGGTTGCCAAAGTCGCCCTGCCAGAATTTTTCCTGCTCACTCAGATCACGCATCGCACAGTCTCATTCACCGCCGCAGCGGTCTCTATTCGGTCAACCGACGCAGTTGCTCGACCACATGATCCTGTTGCTCATCGCTGAGCAACGGATACAGCGGCAGGCTGATCGCCTCGGCGTAATAACGCTCGGCTTCGGGGAAGTCGCCCTCGGCGAAACCCAGTTCGCGATAGTACGGCTGCAAATGCACCGGAATATAGTGCAGGTTCACGCCGATGCCGGCGGCACGCAAGCCTTCGAACACCTGACGGTGGGTCAGGCCGATGCGCTCGGTCTGCAGGCGCACCACGTACAGGTGCCACGCCGATTCTGCCTCCGGCTGCGCGCTGGGCAAGGTCAGCGGCAGGTAGGCCAGCAACCGCTCGTAACGCGCCGCCAGTTCACGGCGACGGGCAATGAAGCCGTCCAGTTTGGCCAGTTGCGACAGACCCAACGCCGCCTGCAAATCGGTGATCCGGTAATTGAAACCCAGCTCGATCTGCTGGTAATACCACGGGCCGTGGCTGGGTTCGTTCATCTGCTGCGGATCGCGGGTCATGCCATGGCTGCGCAGGCGTTGCAGACGCTCCGCCAGTTGCGGGCGATTGGTCAGGACCATGCCGCCTTCGGCGCTGGTGATGATCTTCACCGGATGGAAACTGAACACGGTCATTGCCGCAAATTCCCCGCAACCCACCGGGCGCCCGGCGTAGCTGGCGCCCACGGCGTGCGAGGCGTCTTCGATCACGGTGAAGTTGTAGCGCTCGGCCAGTTCGGCAATCTTGCGCAGGTCGCAGCTCTGCCCGGAGAACGCCACCGCCACCAACACTTTCGGCAACGTGCCATCCTGCTCGGCCTGATCGAGTTTCGCCGCGAGGGCGAAGGCATCGAGATTCCAGGTCAGCGGATCGATATCGACGAAATCCACATCGGCGCCGCAATAGCGCCCGCAGTTGGCCGAAGCCAGAAAAGTGTTCGGCGTGGTCCACAAGCGATCGCCCGGGCCAAGGCCGGCAGCGAGGCAGGCAATGTGCAGCGCCGCGGTGGCGTTGCACACCGCCACCGCGAAGTCGGCCTGACACCGTTCGGCCATGGCCTGCTCGAAGCGCTCGATAGTCGGGCCTTGAGTCAGCCAGTCCGATTGCAGCACCTCGACCACTGCATCGATGTCCGCCTGATCAACGCTCTGCCGACCGTAGGGAATCATGCCGAGAGCTTCGCGTGCAGCTCGGCGATCTGCCCGACCGAGAGGTAGTGCGGATTGGTATCGGAGCGGTATTCGAAATCTTCACTCACCGGCCGGCCATGTTCGCCGAGCTTGTCTATGGAGAAATCGACATCGACGCTGGTAAAGCGGATGGAAGGCTGGATGGTGTAATGGTCTGCGAATTCCAGGGTCATCCGCGCATCGTCCAGCGGCACCATCAGTTCATGCAGTTTTTCACCGGGACGAATACCGACGTTCTTGTGCGGCAGATGCTCGGCCATGCCCCGCGCCAGATCGACGATGCGAATCGACGGGATCTTCGGCACGAACACTTCACCGCCATGCATCCGCGCAAAGCTGTCGAGGACAAATTGCACGCCGTGATCGAGGGTGATCCAGAATCGGGTCATGCGCTCATCGGTGATCGGCAACTCCTGCGCACCGTCGGCAATCAGCTTGCTGAAGAACGGCACCACCGACCCCCGCGAGCCCGCCACGTTGCCGTAGCGCACTACGGCAAAACGGGTCTGCTGCTCGCCGGCAATGTTGTTGGCGGCGACGAACAGTTTGTCCGAGAGCAGCTTGGTTGCGCCATACAGGTTGATCGGGCTGGCAGCCTTGTCGGTGGACAGGGCCACGACTTTCTTCACGCCGTTGTCGATGGCAGCGGCAATGATGTTCTCCGCACCATTGACGTTGGTGCGAATGCATTCGGTCGGGTTGTACTCCGCCGCCGGCACCTGCTTGAGCGCCGCCGCGTGCACCACGTAGTCGATGCCGCGCATGGCCTGCCGCAGACGGTCGGCGTCGCGCACGTCACCGAGGAAGTAACGCATGCATGGCGCGTTGAACGTCTGCTGCATTTCGTACTGCTTGAGCTCATCGCGGGAGAACACCACCACCCGTTTGGGCTGGTATTGCTCAAGCAGACGGGCGATGAATTTACGCCCGAACGAGCCGGTGCCGCCGGAGATGAAGATCGATTTACCGTTGAACATGTTCGGATTCCTGTCGGCCGGCTCAGGCGAGCAACTGCGCCCAATTGATCGGGGCACTGTCGCCCAGGGTGAAGCCTTTGCCGGTCAGGGCCAGGTTGGCGTTGTAGGCCGGATCTCGGGCGAAGGCCGCGCTCCATTTCTCCCGCAATGCCGCCAATGCTTCGGGAGCCTGCGGCAGCTCGCCGGTGTGCAGCACCTGCACCAGCGGCGTCCACACCGTGAGGTAACCGGCCTGACCGGCCTTGAGGCACAAATCGACGTCGCTGAAACCGTCGGCAAAGGTCACTTCGTCCAGACCGCCGAGCGCGTCGAACAACTCTTTGCGCACCATCAGGCACACCTTCGACACGGCCGAGTAGTTATGCTCGACGACGAGGCGTTGCATATAGCCCTCGGTGGTGTGTGTTTCGCCGATGAAGGCCGATCCGACGCCACCGTTCAGACCAAGAATCAAACCGGCCTGAGAAATCTTGCCGTCGCGATCAATCATTTTGGCCCCCACGATGCCGACTTCCGGACGCTGAGCGTGGTTGAGCAAAGACTCGAGCCAGTTCGGATTGACCACTTCGCTGTCCGCTGCCAGCAGTACCAGATACTCGCCCTGTGCCTCCTGACTCGCCGCATTGCACAGTGCCACCTCAGTCAGTGGTCGATCGGCGTACAGCACGCGCACCCTGGCATTCTGCAGAGAACCCAGCCAGTCATTGATCGCAGCCGACAAATGCGGATTGGCCGCAATCAGCACCTCATAACGGGTGTAGCGCGTTCGCAACAACACGCCGTTCAGGCAGCGTTGCAGTTCCGCAAGATCGTCGCCCGCAGGCAGGATGATCGAAACCTTCGGCTGTTCGCAATGGCGGTAATCAATCTGGTAAGTCCCCGGCACTGTCGAGCTGATCCGCGCCTTGTAGCCACGATGACCCAGGTGACGCAGCAAGGCCTGACGCTCGTGGGCGTTTTCTTCCAGCACAGCTGCCTGGGTAATCAACAACGGTTCGTCAAGGTGGGCCAGGCCACCGAGCCCTTCTTGCTCAATGATGCGTAGCAGCAAGTCGAATTCCAGCGCCTTGTGGAAATCCGACTGATAACCGCCAACCTCAAGCAGTACCTCTCGGCGAATCAACCAGTGGCGCGCCATCAACGAAGGAATACTCTGCAGCAGATCCAGATTGAAGCCGGGGCGGAACACGTCAATCAGCGCCCCGCCTTCCTTGCGCTGGACTTCATCGGTGGCAACCGCGTGAACGCCCTCGACGGACATCAACTCCAGGCTGGCACGCAGCAATCCGCTCGACGTGAACTCATCCCCCGCCTGCGCCAGCAACATCCAATCGCAGGGAGACTGCCGAATGCTCTGGTTGAGCCTGTCAACAAAATTGCCTGGAGTGACCCGGACAAAATGCAGAATGTTTTGCGCCGTGGTTGCCGCTGGTGGTTCGCCGGTGGTGAGCACGACAATCTTGAACGCCTTGCAGTGCCCCTCGAGCAGGCTGTCGAGAGAGACCTGCAGTTTGTCGATGTCGTTATCCAGATCAAGCAGGAAAATCCCGAACTGCGGACCACCATCGTTAGTTGCCAAGTGCTGACGGATTGACTCGAACTGTTGTTCGGAAGGCGCTCGCGCGGCCAGCCAGTTGAGCAGGCGACCCGACGTCATATTGTCAAAGACTGCGCGGTGATCGTCGACGCTCAGCGACTCGAGACGGGCAATCCATTCATGAATCGCCGGCGCCGCTTCGGCGTCGCCCAACAGGTCCAATTGCCCCGCCAGACGCTTGAGCACATTTCGATTGAAGGCATTGAGGTCATGTGCCTGCCACAAACGGTCCAGCACACTCTCTGGATTATCGTTATTGCGTGCCTGCAACAGGTGCGTCTGGCGCGCCCAGATACCTTCTAGCCCTTCCAGCTGCATGCGCCCGGCCGGCATGGCGTGCAGCATGAATTCGAACTGTTCCAGACGGTCGAAGAACGCCTGGTTGTAGAACGGCATCTCGACATATTGCAGTGGTCCGAAACGACGATCCGGTACTTTCGAGTGCTGATTCCAGGTGGATTCAAAAATCAACTCGGCAGCCAGAGCCCGGCCGGTCCGCAGACTCTCGGCCATCGCTTCGTAACTCTGTTCGACGAAGGCCTTGGCCTGTTCGGTGTCCAGGCCATTGATCTCGGTCGGCAGCGTTATCAGGAAATCGGTGAAAGCCTCGCGTTCGGCAACCGACTTACTGTCGACGTAAGTAAGCGAGTGATACACATCCGTGCTGTGCTCGGAGGCACCATAGTTGATCTCGCGAACCACGTAAGGCATCGGCAGGATCCGCGCCTTGGCACTGGCCAGCAGAAAATACACGTGACCGATTTCCTGCCATTGGAAACTGGTACCCGGCGGCAGCGCCGAATGCCAAGTCTTCATCAGATCGGTACGGGTCACCGCGTAGAACGGCGGGATGTACTGACTCATGTAATCGATGACCCGATCCTGAGCCCGCTCCGACGCATAATCTTCCTGGACCTTCTTGTCGCGGCGGTAGTAACTCACCCCGTGTGCCAGAGACAGGTACATCAGGCAGTAGCCGTGGCACATGCCGTAGTCCTGATTCGCCTGCAGAAAACCGACGGACTCGGCCAGCGAATCGTGCAGGATAAAATCGTCGTCAGCCGCCAGCACCATGTACGGCGTGGTCAGTCGCTCTACACCATAAGCCAGTTTGGCCTGCATGCCCCAGTAAGCGAACTGCGGCACATGGTGATAATCGACGGCGGAAAAATCCCCTTCCGGCCGCTCGGGAGTGGAGTCGAGCACCATGATCCGGCAGGGCAAGCTGCTGTAATACTTCACCGCCCGACGCAGGAACGCCGGCCGATTGTGAGTAATCAGCACCACGGTCAACAGCTCGTTGAGCGGTAGCGCCAGTTCAGAACTGTACTTGCCTTGCATAACTTCTCTCCACAACCGGCGACTCGCCGAGATAACGCTTTGGTGATGTTGCGAATTAACGAACGCGACGCAGATAGCCGTCCGGCGCCACGGTGATCAGCAGCTTGTTCTGCAATTGCTGGTCGATCTCGAAATCCTGGTTTTCTTCCAGGTACTTCCACACCGCGGTTTTCGGGTTGTCACCCGGGCCCCATGGGCGATCCGGGAAGAAATCGGCCGGCATGTCTTCGACCACGGTGTCCATCACCACGCAGTAGCTGTCGACCGAGACCAGCGGCGCGTACAGGCGCAGCTCTTCGAGTACGTGGTCGTGGGTGTGGTTGGAGTCGAGCACCAGGATGACCTTCTTGCCTTTGGCCGCAGCCTGCACCTGAGCGGCGATGGCCGGGTCGATGCTCGAGCCTTCGATCATCTTGATGCGCTTGGCCATCGGGTGGCTTTCGATCGCTTCACGGTTGTGCGGGCGGATGTCGAGGTCGATGCCCAGCACTTCGCCGTGACCTTGCAGTTCCAGCAGGGAGGCGTAGTAGATGATCGAACCGCCGTGGGCGATGCCGCACTCGATGACCAGATCCGGCTTGACCTGCCAGATGATCTCCTGCATCGCCATCATGTCTTGTGGCAACTGGATGATCGGGCGGCCCATCCACGAGAAGTGGTAGCTGTACTTGTGTTTGGCCGATTCGTTGAAGAAATCACGGGCCAGGCCAGTGAGTTTCTGGTCGTCACCCTGCTGGGCGATCTGCTCGCGGCATTCGGCTTCGAAGGCTTGGTTGATGCTGTTGTCGGTCATGTTCAAAGTCTCAATGGTCACTGGAACGAAGCGCTATCGACGGCGTGATAGACGTAGCGTCCACCGGTCATCCGCTTGATTTCTTCGAGGTAATTGGAGTTCATCACAAACAGGTTGGCGCCTTCGGGCAGCGCATCCATCGCCTCTTGCGGCGAGGACACCCGCGCGCCGCTCAGCGGCAGATAACGCCCCTGTTTGGCCGGGTTGATATCCACCACACGATCCACCGCGACACCCGCGCGTTGCAGGAACAGCGAATAGATCACGCCTTTGGACGATGCGCCCCAGATCGCCGAACCCTGCTCGGGTGCGGATTGAATGATCTGCACCGCGCGCTCAAGGCTCGCCGTGAAACCGTCCGGCAGCGACAGGCGTGGCACCGGTTGCTCCGGGGTCAGGCGCAACGTCGACAGGTCGGCGACGATGTACAGGTACTGGCCACCGAACAGGTGGCCGGCCTCGTGCACAGTGCCGAACATCCGGCGCAGGTCATCGAGGCGGAAATAATTGACGTGCTCGTAGAACAGGTCGAACCAGGCCTTGTGCTCGAGGATCCAGTCGAAGCACGGCACTTCGATGTAGATCTGCCCGCCCTGATTGGCTTCGGCAATCACCGCCAGAAAGCTCACCGGGTCTTCGATGTGTTCCAGCACATGGCGCAGGACGATGGCGTCCGCCGCCAGGCCGAGACCACGGGTGAACGGCGCCTTGATCACGTCGGCGTTTTCACCTTCGTAGGCCGGATCGATCCCGGTGATCGAATAACCGAGGCCCTTGAGCAGCTCGAGGAAGTAGCCCTTGCCGCAGCCGACTTCGATCAGCTCCTGGCCCTTGAAGTGCCTGGCGATGATGCCTTCGACGTCACTCAGGTGCTTCTGGAACTGGCCCGAATGGGCCTGCTCGTTCTGATAGTCAGCGTCATAGCTGAGCTTGTCGGCATCGAACGCGGCGTTGAAGATCAGGCCGCTGCGCTCGTCCTGCACCAGCAGCATGTCGGCGCTGGCCGAAACCTTGGCCGACTCCGGGTCGGCGAAGGTGCGGTTCTGCAACACCGGCAGGTCGGTAACCCGATACAACTCGTGCCTCATTGCGGCTCTCCCAGTAGCTGTTGCAAACGCTCGGTCACGGCCCAGAACGCCATCGGTTCATGGCTCGGATACGGGTAATGGCCGAGGTTCAGATTCAGTGCCGCACCGCGCTCGCGCAGCCGTTGTTCAACCAGTGCGCGCACCGATACCGGCTGACCGCTGGCGCAATTGATCACGCCGTTGAAATCGCGCTGATGGACGATCGTGGCGAGGTAAGCGGCGGCGCTGGCGATCGGCAAAAAGTCCCGCAGCTGCTCGCCGCCAGACATGTTGAACGACGCCTCCCCGGCATCGATCGCCCGGTCCAGCGCCGCCAGCAGACTGTTGGGGTTCTGCCCTTCGCCATGCAGATAGAACAGACGCGCCCACTGCAAGGTGAACGGTTTTTCCTGTTGCAGATTTTGCAAAAACAGATGCAGCGTGTGTTTCGCCAGACCGTAAGGATTGCTCGGCTGCGGCTCGACATTTTCGCTGAGCGGGCCGCTTTGCATGCCGTACTCGAAGCAGGTGCCGGTCACCAGCACTTGCGCCACACCCGCCTCGACCGCGCCTTTGATAAAGCGGTAGTCGGCCATCAGGTTGTGCTCGAAATGGAACAGCGCCCGATAGTTCGGCAGCCCCGGCCAAGCCAGGTGCGCAAGGACGTCGATGCCGTCGGTGAGCGCCGCAATGTCCAGATCCGCCGCGTGAATATCCGCCGCGACAAATTCGACGTGGTTGATCCACGGCATGGTCGCAGCCGTATCTGAATTGCGCGCCACCGCGCGAACGTCGCAGCCACGCGCCAGCAACGCCGCGACCAGATGCCGGCCGACGAAGCCCGTGGCCCCGGTGACCAGAACTTTCACAGGATTTTCATCTCAGGCACGGCGATCACGAAGCGCCCGTCCCACTGACGCACCTGCGCCAGTTGCTGACTGACTTCGTGCAGCAGGTTCCACGGCAGCACCAGCACGTAGTCCGGTTTTTCGCTATCGATCTGCGCCGGCGCGACAATCGGGATACGGCTGCCCGGCAGAAACTTGCCCTGCTTGTGCGGGTTGGCATCGGCCACCCAGGCCAGCAGGTCGGGTTTGACCCCGGCGTAGTTGAGCAAGGTGTTGCCCTTGGCCGCCGCGCCGTAACCGACCACACGCTTGCCGTCGGCCTTGGCCTGCAACAGGAAGCGCAGCAGTTCATGCTTGATGCGTTCAGCAGCCGGCGCGAGGGTCGCGTAGTACTCAGGGGTTTTCACCCCGGCATCCAGCTCGGCCTGCAACTGTTGCTGCACCGCCGGCTGCACCGCACGACGCTCACCATCCTGGCGTTGCACGAACACCCGCAGCGAACCGCCATGAGTGCTCAACTGACTGACGTCGAACACTTCCAGACCATTGCGCTCGCACAGAGTCTGCACGGCAGTCAGCGACAGATAGGAATAGTGCTCGTGGTACAGCGTGTCGAACTGCGCACCGGCCATCAGCGTCAGCAGTTGCGGAAATTCAAAAGTGGCGACGCCGGTCGGCTTGAGCAGCGTGGCGAAACCACCGAGGAAATCATTGATGTCCGGCACATGCGCGAGCACGTTGTTGGCGGCCATCAGGTCGGCGCCCCTGCCTTCGCTTTTCAGCTGTGCTGCGCTGTCGCGACCGAAGAACACTTCACGAATCTGCAGACCCTTTTCCCGCGCCGCTAACGCGGTGCTGCGGGTCGGCTCGACACCCAGACACGGAATGCCGCGAGCGGCGACGTACTGCAGCAGATAGCCGTCATTGGCGGCAATTTCGACCACACGGCTGTCGGCGTTCAGCGCAAAGCGCTCGACCATCTCCGCGACATAACGCTCGGCATGGGCCAGCCAGGTGCTGGAGAACGAACTGAAGTAGGCGTACTCGGCGTCGAACAGGCTGTCGGCGCGGGTGTAATCCTCGGTCTGCACCAGCCAGCATTGCTGGCACACGGCAACCTTCAGCGGCACCCATTGCTCGGCCTGTTCCAGGCGCTCGGCGTGCACGTAAGCGTTGGACGGTGGTGAGGTGCCGAGGTCGATCAGCGGCAGGCTCAGCGGTGCGGCGCACCCACGGCAGTTCATAGACGCACTCCAGCAAAGTGTTGATCGAGCGCGGGATGGCTGGAATCACGCGCTGACAAATTATTGACAGGCAACGGCCAGGCAATCGCCAGCCGTGGATCGTTCACCGACAGACCGCCCTCATGCTCCGGCGCGTAATCGGCGCTGTGCAGATAAAGCAGTTCCGCATCGTCGGTCAGGGTCTGGAAGCCGTGAGCGAAGCCGGCCGGAATCAGCAGGCTGCGACCGTCGCCGGCCTTCAGATGCTCGGCGTGCCAGTGCAGAAAAGTCTCGGAGTCCGGGCGCAGATCCACCGCCACGTCCCACACTTCACCGCGCAGGCAAGTGATCAGTTTGGCTTCCGGGGCGTTGGCGTTCTGGTAATGCAGACCGCGCACACTGCCCTTCTCGCGGGTGCAGGAATGGTTGATCTGGCGGATATGAAATTCGCTGCCGAACGCACTCAGGCTGCCTTCGCAGAACAGCCGGGCGAAGTGCCCGCGCTGATCTTCGAAGCTTTTGTGCTGGACGCTGAACAACCCGGCCAGCGGCAACGGTTTCAAGGAAAACTCGCTCACAGCGCGCCCCGGTACAGGTTCAGTTGGCCGAGAGTGACGTTGCGCATGTCATCGCCGTTCTGCCACGCCAGATGCCAGTCGAGGGTCTGGGTCAGGCACTGCTGCAAGGTCCAGCGTGGCTGCCAGCCGAGTACCTGACGGGCGCGGCTACTGTCGAGGCGCAACAGACCAGCCTCGTGCAGTTCGCTTTTTTCGATGCGCAGACCGCGTGCCTGTGGCCAGCGACTGGCGAGCAGTTCGACCACTTCGCCGACGCTGCACATGTCCGCCTCGCCCGGTCCGAAGTTCCACGCCCCGGCGTATTCCGGGCCTTGTTCGTAGAGACCCGCCGCCAGTTGCAGGTAACCGGCCAGCGGTTCCAGCGCGTGCTGCCACGGGCGCACGGCTTGCGGGTAACGCAGGGTCACCGGCTCGTCGGCAGTCCAGGCTTTGAGCACGTCGGGAATCAGGCGCTCCGGGGCGAAGTCGCCGCCGCCCAGCACGTTGCCGGCGCGCGCGGTGGCCAGGGCCAGACCGTGCTCGGCGTACTTGTCGGCCGGGAAAAACGACGCGGCGTAAGACTGCGCCAACAGTTCGCAGCAAGCCTTGCTGCTGCTGTAAGGATCGTGCCCGCCAAGGGCTTCGTCTTCGCGGTACGGCCACAGCCATTCCTTATTGGCGTAAACCTTGTCGGTGGTCACCAGCACGCAGGCGCGCACGCAACCGACCTGACGAATCGCTTCGAGCAGGTTCAGCGTGCCCATGACGTTGCTGGAGTAAGTCCCCAGCGGATCGCGATAGCCTTCACGCACCAGCGGCTGAGCGGCCAGGTGCAGGACGATCTCCGGCTCGGTGTCGGCAATGATCTCCAGCAACGCGCCGAGATCGCGCAGATCACCGCGCTGATCGTTGATCCCTTCGTGAACCCGCGCCAGTTCATACAGGCTCGGTTCGGTCGAAGGATCCAGCGAAAAACCGCTGACTTGCGCGCCGAGGCTTTGCAGCCACAGGGTCAGCCAGCTGCCCTTGAAACCGGTGTGACCGGTGACCAGCACACGTTTGCCGCGCCAGAAATCCGCGCTCAGGCCCATTGCTTCCATGGGGCCTCCCCGCTCTGCCACAGCGCTTCGAGGTGGTTCTTGTCGCGCAGGGTGTCCATCGGATGCCAGAAGCCTTCGTGTTCGAAGGCGTTCAACTGTTCTTCCTGAGCCAGACGCGCCAGCGGCTCGGCTTCCCAGGTGGTTTCATCGCCAGCGATATAGGACAGGACTTTGGGTGACAGCACGAAGAAGCCGCCGTTGATCCAGCCACCGTCGCCGCGCGGTTTCTCGGTGAAACCCAGCACCTGATCGCCCTGGCGCTCGAGGGCGCCGTAACGTCCCGGCGGCTGCACCGCGGTGACGGTGGCCAGGCGACCGTGCGCTTTGTGGTAATCGACGAGCTGAGCAATGTTGATGTCGGAAACGCCGTCGCCGTAGGTGAAGCAGAACGCCTCTTCATCCTTGAGGTAACGACCGGCACGCAGCAGACGGCCTCCGGTCATGGTTTCCTCGCCGGTGTCGATCAGGGTGACGCTCCACGGCTCGCTGTAATTCTGATGCACGTCCATGCGGTTCTCGCGCATGTTGAAAGTGACGTCGGAGGTGTGCAGGAAGTAGTTGGCGAAGAAGTCCTTGATCGCATAGCCCTTGTAGCCCAGGCAGATCACGAAGTCGTGGATTCCGTGAGCGGAATACTGCTTCATGATGTGCCAGAGAATTGGCTTGCCGCCGATCTCGATCATCGGCTTGGGCTTGAGGTGCGACTCTTCACTGATGCGCGTGCCGAGGCCACCCGCCAAAATAACTGCCTTCATCGTCTCCCCTCTCGTTCGTCACCGGGCTGCGCATGGCTTTTTTGAGCGATGCGCGCCGTCTGGCTAACCCTTTTGCCGCCTGCGGCGTCGCTGCGATGACCGCGAGCGCTCGTTTTATGGCGATTTGAGGGGGACTTGCAGGAAACGCGCCAGCTCCGCGAGCGCTGCGTCGGGTGCGCCGTAAGGCATGAAAAAAGGGATGAATCCAGCAGCGGATTCATCCCTTTCATTGCGGTGCATCAACAGATCGAGTGATCAGCCGAACATGGCGAACCCATCAACCGTCGCCGGCAGGTCGTAGACCTGGCCGTCGGCAGTCTGCAGGTGCTCGATGTTGTTGAACCCGGCGTACCATCCCGCCAGTTTCACGCCGTTGTCCGGCACACCGCTGCTGCCGTCATTGGCGCTGTGCAGGTAGGCGTCATCGCCGATGCGGGTGACGTTCAACTGGCTGGCGTTGGTGATGGTGTTGAGGATCAGGGTGTCGTTGATGTCCAGCCCGTAATCCTGAATCGTCACCAGGCCGCTGGTGTTGACCACGTAAGTGTCGTCACCCTGGCCGCCATAGGCGCTGCCGCCGGAAGACGACTGGCCGGCAAGATTGAGAATCAGCAGATCATTCCCGCCATCACCGTTCAGCACGTAGTTGCTGCCCGTAGCGGTCAGCACATCGTTGCCTTCACCGCCAAAGGCCATTCCACGGCCCAGCGTGATCGTGTCGTTGCCGTCATCGCCACTGGCCCAGGTGAACAGATCATTGCTGGCACCGACGATGACATCATCCCCCGCGCCGCCCGACAGGGAGTCGGACTGCCCGGCCTGATCCAGACCGGATGCCAGGCCGCCATAGATGTGGTCATTGCCATCGCCACCGGTAATCTGGTCGTCGCCGGCCCCGCCCTCGAGGATGTTGTCGTCCGAATTGCCTTGCAGCGAATCGTTGTACTGACTGCCGCGCAGACCTTCGATATCGATGTAGATATCGTAGAGCGCAATTCCGCTCTGCGGCCCCCAGTTCAGAGAGGCGCTCAGGCCTTCAGTGCTGTCGTCGTAACTGACGATGTCGATACCGGCACCGCCTTCAAAACGGTCGCCACCTGCACCGCCCAGCAACACGTCATTGCCGGCACCGGAAACGATGGTGTTGGCTTCGTCGTTACCGTAGCCAGTGAAGTCGGCAGTGCCGGTATAGGTCAGGTTTTCCACGAACGCACTCAGCTTCAGTTCCGAAAGGCTAGTGAACACGTGATCGGTTCCGCCCATGAAACTGTCGTCTTCCTCGACCGTCACGCCGGCGCTGTTGATCACATAAACGTCATCACCGTGACCGCCTGCGACCGTCACACCGCTGGCGTTCACGGTGAAGCGGTCAGCACCGGTGGAGCCGATGACTTCTTCCACGCTAAGCAACGTATCGCCCGCAGCATTGGTGCCACCGCCGATCACAACGTTGGCCACATCGAACGCGTAACGATAATTCACGGTGTCATGACCGTCGGCACCATCGATGACCATCGAGCCTTGATGGCGATAAATCACATCATCGAACCCCGAGCCCTGAATCGCCTCGATACCGGTAAAGGTATCGCCGTAGGCAATGGTCAGTCCGTCGTAGTTGGTAAAATCTTCGACGCGCACGCCCTCGAGACTGTCGCTGTAGCTGACCGTATCGTAACCATCGCCACCGACAAAGTGGTCGGCACCAGCGCCGCCCCACAGCCAGTCATTGCCCGCTCCGGCGATGATCTCGTTGTCACTGGCGTTGCCGTAAACCTTGAGATCCCCCGTACCCGTGAAGGTCAGCTTCTCGATAAACGGGTCCATCTTGACCGTGTTGAGGCTGGTGCGCAGCTCGTCGTAGCCACCGTAGTTTTCTTCAATCAGGGTCACGCCTTCGGCGTCGACGATGTACAGATCATCACCGCCGCTACCGTCCAGCGTCACCCCGCCCACCGAAACGGTAAACGTGTCGTTGTGGTAACTGCCGGCCACCTTCTCCACCGACACCAGCGTATCGACCTTGCCGTCAGGCCCTGCGACCGTTGCCGCACCAGTGCCAAACTCGACGCTGACTCCCGAACCCATTGCGTAATAGTTCGCCGTGTCAAAACCTTCACCACCGTCGAGCAGGTCGGATCCCGCACTGGCCAGCAGTTGATCGTCGGACTCCAGTCCATGGAGTTCGTCATTGCCATCGGTGCCCGACAGGACATCCGCTTCACTCGTTCCATTTACTACTGCCATTTGCTTCTTCCTTGCGTTGTTGTCGAATCCGGAAATCGGTCACCTCAGACACGGGCCGGACGGTCTTCGCTGACCGTGCCAATTGAGCGTATGGAAAGGTATCGACAGAAAAATCCCGATGCTTGAGCCCGCGGCCAAAAAAAGTATCGGGCTTGATACAAAAACTTTTCGCCACGCAAAAAAAACAGGCGACTCGAAAGTCGCCTGTTTTTGCAGTGGGGCCGTGCGCGAATCGATCAATCCGCCAGCCAGCCATACTCCCAATACCGCAGGTTATCGCCACGCAACACGTAGTCACGCAACACGACCTCACGCAAATCATCACCCATGCGGTAGCTGGCATCCGGATCGGCCAGGTGCATGCGGATCGCTTGCAGCCACTCATCGGTGGTGTTGGTCTTGATCCGCGTGCACGGCAGGTAGCCGCGATAGGCCTCGGTGTCGGTGCAGATCACAGGGTAACCGCAGGCACCATATTCCAGCAGACGCAGGTTGCTCTTGCAGTCGTTAAAGATGTGAAACTCCAGCGGCGCCAACGCAAGATCCAGGTTGAGACTGGCCAGTTTTGCCGGATACACCTCGAGGGGGATTACACCGTGGAACTCGTGCATGTACGGCAGCAGGTCATCCGGACACATGCCGAAGAACACCCATTCGACTTCATTCGCCAGCTCACGAACCACGTCGGCGATGACCGCCAGATCGCCATGGTGACTGGTGCCTCCGCCCCAGCCCACTCGAGGTTTTTTCGAGGTACGGCGCTGGCTGCGAAGGTTGCTCCACATGTCTTTGGCCAACATGTTCGGCACAACACGAATATCGTGATGCATGTCCGACAGGACGTTGGCGAGCGGCTGAGTGGAGACCACCACACGATCACACAGGCCGATAGCACGTCGTACCATACGCTCCATGTCCTGCTTGCTCGGCATGTTGCGGATGTGCGCGTTGCGATGTGGAACGTCAATCACATAGTCGTCCAGCTCGAAGATTCGCCGCGCATTGAAATACTTCTTCAGTGGTGGAATTTCATCGATGGCGTGTTCCGAGTAGCGTCCTTGCAGCACGATAACGTCAGGCGTCTGGCGCTCGATATCAATGATCGATGGCAAGCCGTAACAAATGCGCCCCTCTACTCTGTTGGCCGCCTTCAGCTCGATCAACGGCTGACTCATGCGGTAATGCCCAATCGCCGAGGCATTGATCGGCACCGCAAGCACATTGGGCAACTGCACTCTGGAGAATGCGCTCCAGCCAGTGCGCAGCCCCGGCTCAAGACTGAAGCAAGTCGCTCCGATACCCTGCAAGGCCAGGTTGACGTTATAAGCCGGGTCACGCGCAATGAGCGGCAGCCAACGTCGATAAAACACTTCCTGTTCCTGGACATGCAGTTGCTCTTCCTGCTCCGTCGCCACACTGGTTGGCCGTTCGCCAATGGCCAGAATGGCGTAAGGGTTCCACACCACCAGATAGCCTTCCTGACCGATCCGCAGGCAGAGATCCGCGACATTGAGCGCTTGTTTCAGATCATGCTCATCCAGCCCCCCAAGCGCCTCGAAGAGCGATTTGCGGATCATCAGACAATCGCCACCCACAGCGCTCAGGTCTTGCACCGCTTGCAGACGGAACATATAGCCGTCGGACTGTGCAGGCTGACCGTAAAACGGAAGACCGACAGGCCCTTGCAAGCCAAGAATCAGGCCGGCATGCAACACGCAACCGTCCGGGTTGAACAGTTTGGCTCCGACCACACCCACTTCCGGGCGCTGTGCATGGTTGACCAGTTCGTCCAGCCAGTCAGCCTGAGTAATCACCACAAAGGAGTTGAGCATCAACACATACTCGCCGCGCGCCTGCGCCACCGAGAAATTGTGCAATGCAGCGACATTACTCGTTTGTGAACAGGTGATTACGCGGATCCGGTCACTGCCCAGCTGCGCCATGCCTTCCAGCCATGCCAGTGCTTCAGCGCTTTTGCTGCCGTTGTCGACCAACAGCAATTCGTACTCGGTGTAAGCAGTTTTTTCCAGTAGCGTCTCGACACAGCGCTGCAAAGCGGCTGTCTGGTCCTGCGTCACAATGATGATCGACACCAACGGGCGTCGGGCATGTTGATAGTCGATACGATTGAGCAACTCGCGGCTGCCACGGCGAATACCGTGTGCGACCTCCAAACGCTGCAAATGCGCTTCGAGCACCCGTGGGTTTTGCTCCACGACGCCTGGTTCGGCAAGCCATTTGGACAGGTCGTGCCTGGACTCCAGTAAAACTTCCGCGACATGGCCGATAGCCTGCGTCCCGTCGCTCTCGACCATGCGCCACAGCACGTCATGCGCTGCCAGCTCGGCAAAGTCCGGCTCAAACCCGCCCAGCTCAAGAAAACGTTCGCGCTTGAACGCCAGAGCACGCCCGACGTAAGGGTAGCTGCGCATGAGATCGATGTTGAAATCCGGTTTGAAAGCCGGCTCTACCGACTCACCACCGCGCAAACTGCCCTCATCGCTGTACAGGCAGGTGAAAGTGTTCGAGTGCGCGATCCGCTCTGCCATTATCAACAGCGCTGGCGCTACCAGACAATCACCGGCCTGCAACAGGTAGAACCAGTCGGCGCCTTCCAGCTGCGGCAGCAACGCATTGATCTGCTCCAGCCCGTCCCCTTGCAACGGCATGCGAAATACACGCCCGTCCAGCTCGGCTTCGGCACAGGACTCCGATAGCACCAGAATCAATTCTGGCGGGTAATCCTGAGCACCGAGCGCCTCCAACGTGCGTTCGAGACCGTTACGGTTGCCCCGACCATCAATGATGACCGGCACGATCCGGGGCTGATGCGGCCAATTGGAAATCGTTTCCGGCAGATATTTTCGCTGCTCGTCGGTGAGCACCCGACACGCCAGCCACTGCGCATAGAGTTCGGTAAAACTGAAACTGTCGGCGCCGACACTCCACTCCTGACGGCTCTGTTTGGTACCGAGAGTACGGCTCAAAGGCAGCTCCTCCCAGACTCGCGGCGACTCATCAGCCTTGGTCAACTGGACGTAGCGAACCCATCCGGATGCAGGTGCCGCCTCGCCGCTGCGGGCCTTGAGCATTTGCGAAATCCATTCGCGCTCAACCTCTACCGCATCCTTCATGGGTTGTTGTGCGCTCAAGCGCTCTGCGTAAAGTCGCTCGACGCTGAGCACATTGTTGGACAGCGCCAGATTGCCGCGCCGCAGCAGGCAGACGTACAGCGCGAAATCCAGGGTTGCGACAAAGCAGTAACCTTCCTGGGTCAGCGCCGGCAAGAGCTCCACAACATCCGCACGGCGGAACAAGGCGCTGCTGAACCCGCCCAGAACGTTGACCGGGAATTTTTCGAATATCCCCAGCAGATCATCGCCCTTGAGCAAGCCACTGAAAGGTGTCAACGAAGTATTTTCCAGACGCGAAGGCAGGATGATTTCGCCCGCATCCCACAGAAGTCGCTGGGCCACTACCAGACTGACTTCGTCGCGCAACAGTTCATGGGCTTGTTGTTCGACACAGGTGGAATAGAGAAGGTCGTCGTCACACAGAAATTTGATGAACTCACCCTGCGCCTGATCGAGGCAGACCTTCAGGTTGCCGACCATGCCCAACGTGCGTGGATTGCGCACGTAGCTCACGGCAAAACCCGTGCCCTCGACCACCTTGGCAACGATGTCTTCGATCTCGTTGCCGCGACTGTCATCACACACAATGATTTCGAGATTGCCGTAGCTCTGACCGACGGCACTGCGCAATGCCCGTTCGAAGAAACGTGGACTGAAGGCGGGAATGGCAATACTGACGAGAGGGAGTGAATTCACGGCGGGCTCACAGGCGGTACGAGCCCGCTCCTGAAAGCGAGCCCTGAAAACCGCAAAAAACATTAACTAAGGGGACACGGCAAAACGGGTGTTTGCACACCCGTTGACCATCAGATCTTGTTGAACAGACCCAACTGGCTGATTTTGCTGAAGGCCAGTTGCGCTGCCTGCAGCATGGTTTGCTGCAACGTCAGGCGGGTCATGACTTCGGCCGGATCCGAGTCGCGAATCGAACCCTGGGTCGTAGTGTTCGCGGTGCTCAGGCTCTGGTTGGTCACGGTTTGCATATCCAGCGACTGACCACGCGCACCGATTGCAGTAACCGCAGCACCAATCTGATTATTAGCGCTGTCGATGTTGCCAAGACCGGCCTCCATCGCGCCCTGGAATTTCTGCTTGGCCACGTCATCGCCATCGATTGGCGTGTTCATCGCAGTGATCATCTGGCCCAGGGTGTCGAGGATATTCTGGGTCTGATGATTGTTCGGCTGGATCGAGAACTGATCACCCGCTGCCGGTGCGCTGCCTAACGCGAAGGTCACACCAGCAGCGGTTGCGTTGCCCCCGGCCACCGTGCCGGACGACACAGGCTTGCTGTCAGCGGTAACAGGTGCAGCGTACAGATCGAACGCCGTGGCGCTGGTGAACTTGAGGACCGCGCCACCTTGCGGGAAGGCATTGTTATACGCCGCCTGGTCGGTGATGCTGGAACCGGTGATCACCGCGGTAGACGGGTTGCCCGGACTGCGCGTGGTGGTGAACGAGTCAGGCGTGGAAGCCAACTGGAAACTGTGCCCGGCAATGACCGCGTCAGGGTTAGTGTCACCCGCCTTCAGGTTAATGTTCAGCTTCATGTCGACACCACGGAAGCTGACCGTCTGGTTGGCGCCGCTGCTGTTGCTGACAACACCGTTCTTGCTGGCCTCGGCGGTAACGTCGTTGCCCAGGGCATCGGTGATTTTCAGCTGAGTACTGCTGACGAAGCTGACGGTGTAAGGCTGGCCAGCGGTGAACTTGGCATCATAGGTGGCTGCGGTGCCAACCGTACCGTTGGACAGCACCACACGACCGTCATCCACCGCCGGAGCAGTCATGGTGGTGTTGGTGCGACCGGTATTGATGGTCTGCTGGAAAGCATCCCAACCCGTGGTGTTGGTGCCGACGGTCATGCCGTCGCCGATACCCAGGTTGATGGTGGTCTGGTCACCGTTGTAAGAAAAGGTGCCGTCGGCATTCTGCGAGTACGGCGCGGTGTCGGTCTTCGAACCGGAGAACAGGTAGTTGCCGTTGGCATCCTTGGAGTTCATCAGGCCCAGCACTGTTTGCTGAATCTGCCCCAGCTCCTGAGCGTAGGCCTGGCGATCCTTGTCGGTGGCCGTGCCGTTGTTGGCGGCCAGAGACAATTCCTTGGCGCGTTGCAGTGCCGTGGTGATGGAGTCCAGCGTGGTTTCCTGTACGGACAACCCGCTCTTGGTGCTGCTGATATTGGTGTTGTACTGATCCAGCATCGCCGCCTGCTGGCCCAGTTGCAGCAAACGACCGGCACCGATCGGATCATCAGCTGCGGTGTTGATGCGCTGCAGGCTGCTGGCCTCGCTCGCTGTGGCAACGGCCTTGTTGAAGTTACGCTGATAGTCAGCCGCTTGGGTGCCGTAATACTGGGCGGTGGAAAGGCGCATGAATTACGACTCCTTAAAGGCTGTTGATCAACGTAGAGAATGTTTCCTGCGCCGCCTTGATGATCTGCGACGAGGCGGTGTAGTACTGCTGGTATTTGACCAGGTTGCCGGTTTCTTCATCCAGGTTGACCCCGGACAGCGAATCGCGTGCGCCCTGGGCCTGATCCAGAATCTGCGAAGTGGCCGTGGCGTCGGATTTGCCTTGCGCCGCTTTGGTACCGACGTTGGTCACCAGCTTGTTGTAGGCGTCGGTCAGGCTGATGCCCTTGCTCGCCGAACCGGTGTCGACGGTTTGCTTGGTTTGCAGGGCCACCAGCGCCTGCGCGTTGCGGTTGTCGGACGAGGCGGCACCGGTAAGGTTCATGGTGAAGGTTTCGCCGGACTTCGGCGTGCCGCCAACCGTGGTCTGCACGGTGAAGGTCTTCTGCACGTTCGGCGTGACGGTGGTGTCCATCACCGGGTTGCCGCTGGCGTCGACGATGCCCACTTTCAGGTTCAGCGTGTTCGACTGACCAGGAACGATGGTGCCAGTGCCGATGGTCGCGCCCTTGGCATCGACCAGGTTGTACGACTGGCTGCCGCCGCTCGCGTCACCGAACACCAGTTTGACCGGCGTCGAATTCTTCAGCGCCGCCTGCATGTCGGCCTGGGCAGTCGGGTTGTAGATATCAATCTTGTCGCTGAGCGTCGGCTGGGTGTAAGTGCCCAGGCCGTTGGCGCTGGCCGAGCCGGTCAATGGGCCGGCGGCGGCGATTTTCTTCGGATCGGTGAGCACCGTCTGGATGCTCGCCGCCGCGTTACGAGTCGGAGTCACCTTGAAGGTGTCACCGGCGCTCAGCGCACCGCCATTGAGCGACAGGCTGAAGCCGTCGATCACCGGAGGCGGGTTGGTGGTGGTGCTGAACGAACCGAGGTCGGTACCGTCGGAGCGTTTGACCGAGTAGTCGGTGGCGCTGGTGAAGGTGACCTGATAATCGCTGGTGGTCAGCTTGCCGGTGTCCTTGATGGTCACATCGAGGTTGCCCGAACCTGCGCTGTTGCCCGACTGCGCGATGCTGCGCTGACTGACCAGCGCGGCACTGTTGATGTTGTTGAACAGTGCTGCGCCGAAGTCACCGTTCTTGTCGATGCCCTGGGCTTGCTGGCTGTTGATCTGATCGGCGACGACCAGCGCTACACGCCCCAGCTCATTGAGCGAAGGGTCGAGGACGTCGCTGCGATAGGTCAGCAGGCCGCCGATTTCGCCACCGGTCATCGCCGAAGTGACGTCAATGGTGCTCGAACCGCGGTCCATCTGGATCGCCATGCGCGACGGATCGTCTTTGCTTGGCACGGTGCTCAGGGTGTTGGTGGTGTTGCCGATCACCAGTGGCTGACCACTGCCGATGTACACGTCGAAGCTGGTACCGCGCTCGACGACCTGCGCACCGGTCAGCTCGGACAGCTGACGCACGGCCTCGTTACGGCTGTCGAGCAGATCGTTCGGGGCACCGCCACTGGTGGAAATCTCACCGATCTTCTGGTTCAGATTGGCAATCGAGGTCGCCAGTTTGTTCACCTGGGCCGTCATGTCGCCCAGGCTGCCGTTGATGCTGGTGTTCTGGTCGTTCAGCTGTTTGGCGATGGTGTTGAAGCGACTGGTCAGCGCCTGTGCGCCGGTCAGCACCGACTGACGGGAGGTGTCATCGGTCGCCGAGGTCGCGACGCCCTGCATCGAGGTGAAGAACTTCTGCAACACGCCGGTCAGGCCGGTGTTGGTGTCGGACAACGTGGCGTCCAGGGGCGTGGCCTGGGCCAGGTACGACGCCGCTTCGCTGTTGAGCGAAGTCGCGGTGTGCAATTGCGATTCCAGGTAGGAGTTGTAGACCCGGCGCACGTCAGCCAGGGTTGTGCCCGTGCCGATGAAAACGGTGCCGTACTGCTGCGAGGCCTTGGTGCCCTGCACGGTTTGCTGGCGTGAATAACCGGCGGTGTCGACGTTGGCAATGTTGTTGCCTGTCGTAGCCAAAGAGGCCTGGCTCGACGCCAGACCCGACATCCCGATATTGAGCAAACTCATGGTTCAGACCTTATACCTTGTGCCTTAAAAAGGCTGGGTGGAAACGCCGGCCGCAGCATAGTTTTCAAAACTGTTCATCTGCTTGGCTATCTGCGAAATCTTCGTCGCGTAGTTCGGGTCGGTCGCGTAACCGGCCTTTTGCAACTCGCGTACAAACTGTTCTGGGTTATCGGCCGACTTCACCACATCTTGATAGCGATTGTTGGTCTGCAGCAAAGTCACCAGATCGTGGAAACTGTCCTTGTACGAGGCATAGGAACGGAACTGCGCCGTCTCCTTGACCATCTGCCCGTTGCGGAACTCGCTGGTGATTGCCCGGGCCGAATCGCCGGTCCAGTTGCTGCTGGCCTTGATGCCGAACAGGTTGTGACTGCTGCTGCCATCCTGAGCGCGCATGACCGATTTGCCCCAACCGGTTTCCAGTGCGGCTTGCGCCACCAGGTAGCGCGGATCGACACCGATACGCGCGGCGGCTTCTTTGGCCATCGGCAGCATGGTGTTGACGAATTCGTCGGCGGAGCTGAAGGCGCGCTTGGCCGGCGCCAGCGGAATCTGCGCCATTGCCCGGCCGTAAATCTGCATCTGCCCGCCGGACGCCTTGGCGTCTTCGGCACGACTCAGCCAGTCGCCGTTGTACAGCGGACCGGAACCAGTGGCGGCCGTGCTCGCGGTGCGTTGCGGCAACGCATTGGCGGCAGTCGGCGTAGCGGAAGGCACCAGACCGGCGAGCAAACGATCAGCCAGTTTCGGCGGCAGAGCCAGACGACGCTTGTTGATCATTTCCATGTCGTTGGCGTGGGCCAATTGAGTGTTCGGCGCATGCAACGAACGCGAGGCCCACAACGGGCGCTCGCCATTGAGCCGTGACAGCGGGCCGGTGCCGGTAGTGCCGGCAGCAATCGGCGTCTGCACCGCAGCGGCTTTCGCCGCTTCCTGCTTGGCAGCGGACGCGGCCGCAGCCTCACCCGGCGCCATTGGCTTGTTCTTCGACATCTGCTTCATCAGCACGTCGGCCAGACCGATACCACCGCCCTCGCGGGACAGCGACACCGCCAGTTGCTGGTCGTACATTTCCTGATATTGCTTGGCCGCCGGGGTGTTCATCGGGTTGTCTTTACCCAATGCTTCGGTGGCCGAACGCATCGACTTGAGCATTTCGCCGAGGAACAGCGATTCGAATTCCTGCGCCACTTTGCGCATGTTCGCATCGCTGTTCTTGTCGCCGACCTTGAGCTGGTTCAGACGATTGAGGTCGGAGTACGAACCCGAATCGCCAGTGCCCACCAGACTGCCTTTGCGCATATCCATGGTCGCCGTCCTCAGATCACGATCAGGTCGGCTTGCAACGCGCCGGCCTGCTTCAGTGCTTCAAGGATTGCCATCAGGTCACCCGGTGCCGCGCCAACCTGGTTTACCGCACGCACGATTTCGTCGAGGGTGGTACCCGGACCGAATTTGAACATCGGCTTGGCTTCTTGCTGGGCGTTGACCCGCGAGCGCGGCACAACGGCCGTCTGCCCATTGGACAACGGGCCCGGCTGGCTGACGATCGGGTCTTCGGTGATGGTCACGGTCAGACTGCCGTGGGTCACGGCGGCCGGCGAGACTTTCACGTTCTGGCCGATGACGATGGTGCCGGTACGCGAGTTGATGATGACTTTCGCCACCGCCTGACCCGGGTCGACTTCAAGGTTTTCGAGGATCGACAGGTAGTCGACGCGCTGGCTCGGATCGAGCGGCGCCGTCACACGAATCGAACCGCCATCGATGGCTTGCGCCACGCCAGGGCCGAGCATGTCGTTGATCTTGTCGACGATGCGCTTGGCGGTGGTGAAGTCGGAACGGTTGAGGTTCAGCGTCAGGCTGTTGCCCTGGTTGAAACCGCTCGGCACCGAACGCTCCACCGACGCACCGCCCGGGATGCGACCGGCCGACGGAACGTTGACGGTGATCTTCGAACCGTCGCGACCTTCAGCATCGAAACCGCCGACCACCAGGTTGCCCTGAGCGATGGCGTAGACGTTGCCGTCGATACCCTTGAGCGGGGTCAGCAACAGGGTGCCGCCGCGCAGGCTCTTGGAGTTACCGATGGAAGACACGGTGATATCGACCTGCTGCCCCGGTTTGGCGAACGCCGGCAGATCGGCACTCACCGACACCGCCGCGACGTTTTTCAACTGCACGTTGCCCGATCCCGGCGGCACCTTGATGCCGAACTGCGAGAGCATGTTGTTGAAGGTCTGCAGGGTGAACGGGGTTTGCGTCGTCTGGTCGCCGGTGCCGTTAAGCCCAACCACCAGGCCGTAACCGATCAATTGGTTGGAGCGCACGCCGGAAATACTGGCGATATCTTTCAGCCGCTCGGCGTGGGCACCAAAGGCTGCGGACATCAATGCCGCAGCCAGCATCAGGTGTTTGAAGTTCAAAGTCGCCACCTAGAAAGGGAACAGCGGGCTGAGGAAGAAACGGTCGAACCAGCCTGGCTGACTCGCATCGGCAAACGAACCGGTGCCCGAGTAGGTGATGCGCGCATCGGCGACCCGGGTCGACGACACGGTGTTGTCGGTGGCGATGTCATCGGCACGCACGAGACCGGCGATCCGCACCAGCTCGTCGCCGGTGTTGAGGGTCATCCACTTCTCGCCGCGCACGGCGATGATGCCGTTGGGCAGCACGTCGGCCACGGTCACGGTGATCGAACCGGTCAGGGTGTTGCCCTGCGCCGCCTTGCTGTCACCCTTGGTTGCACGGTCGCCGCTGTAGCCGACATCCAGACTCAGGTCATTGCCACCCAACGGGTTGTTGGTGGTGCCACTGCCGCCGAACAGCGAGGTCAGGCCGATGCCGGTCTTGCTGTTCTTGGCCACTTGGGAGTTGGCGCTTTTGCTGGCCTGGGTCTTCTCGTTCAGGGTGATGGTGATGATGTCACCGACCCGGAACGCCTTGCGGTCGCTGTACAGGTTCTGCTCGAAGCCAGCCTGATAGATCGAGCCATTGTTGGCTGCAGCCGGCAACGGCGTACGCGGCAATACCGGGGCATAGTAAGGGTCATTGGGCTTTGGCGGCGGAGCGACGCAGCCCGCGAGCGAGACGACCCCACCCAATGCCAGAACAGATACGAAGCGTTTCATGACCCTTACCTCACGGTGTTGCAGGCGGCCTCATGGCCGCCTCATAGACTGATTACAGATTCTGCGTTACGAACGAGAGCATCTGGTCGGCGGTGGAGATCACCTTGGAGTTCATCTCGTAAGCGCGCTGAGTGGTGATCATGTTGACCATCTCTTCAACGGTGCTGACGTTGGAACCTTCCAGGGTGTTCTGCAGCGTGGTACCGAAACCGTTCAGGCCCGGGGTGCCGATTTGCGGCGCGCCGGAAGCAGCGGTTTCGAGGAACAGGTTGTTGCCCACTGCTTGCAGACCGGCCGGGTTGATGAAGTCGGCGGTTTGCAGGTTGCCGATCACCTGAGCAGCCGGGTTGCCTGGCACTGTGATCGACACGGTGCCGTCGGTGCCGACGGTGAAGCTCTGCGCGTTATTCGGGATGACGATGGCCGGCTCCAGGGCGAAACCGCTGGCGTTGACGATCTGGCCGTTGGAGTCGAGGTGGAAAGTACCGTCACGGGTGTAGGACGTGGTGCCGTCCGGCTGCAGGATCTGGAAGAAACCGCGACCGTCGATGGCCATGTCCAGCGGCTGCTCGGTGGTTTGCAGGCTGCCGGCGGTGAAGTTTTTCTGCGTGCCGACGATGCGCACACCGGTACCCAGTTGCAGACCCGACGGCAGTTCGCTGTCCTGGGTCGACTGGGCGCCTGGCTGACGCTTGATCTGATACAGCAGGTCCTGGAATTCGGCACGGTCACGTTTGAAACCCGTGGTCGAGACGTTCGCCAGGTTGTTGGAAATGGTGGTCAGGTTGGTGTCCTGGGCGGACAGACCGGTTTTGGCAACCCATAGAGCCGGAAGCATTCGATTCTCCTCGTGCGCCTGTTTTACGGCGCGACGTTCTGATAATTAGCTGATCTGCAAGACCCGAGCCATGGCCTGGTCGTCGTCTTTGGCGGTGTTCATCATCTTGACGTGCAACTCGAACTGCTTGGCCAGGGCCAGCACCGAGGTCATTTCTTCCACGGCATTGACGTTGCTCGACTCAAGGAAACCCGACACCAGTTTGACGTTGGCATCGGCCGGCGCAGGCTGGCCGTCCTTGGTGTAGATCGAGCCATCGAGGCCCTTGTTGAGGTTCTTGATGTCCGGGTTGACCAGTTTGATCCGGTCGACTTCCGCCATGACGCGCGGGCCTTCGCCCATCGCACGAATACTGATGGTGCCGTCTTCACCGACTTCGACCTGCTGCTCCGGCGGCACGGCGATCGGCCCGCCGTTGCCCAATACCGGCATGCCGTTACCGGCGCGCAATACGCCGAGGGCGTCGATGTTCAGGCTGCCGGTGCGCACGTAGCTTTCGCCGCCGTTGGGGTTCTGCACGGCAATGAAACCGTTGCCGGTCACGGCGACGTCAAGGTCACGCCCGGTCTGCACCAGCGAACCGGCGGTGAAGTCGGTGGCGGGCCGTTCGCTCATGGCAAACGCACGCGCCGGAAAGCTGTCACCGAACACCGGCATCGAACGCGCCTGCTCCAGGTCGCGCTGAAAACCATTGGTGGAGATGTTCGCCAGGTTGTTGGCATGCGCCTTTTGCGCCAGTGCGTTCTGACTGGCGCCGGTCATTGCCACATAAAGGTACTTGTCCACACTCTTTCCTCTGCATGCCGGACGTTTGCCGCCCACCGCTGTACTGCTGAGCCATAAGCAATTTGCAGACCAACTTTTTTCTGGCGGCTTGCGGCCCGGTAAACAAAGGACTTGAGGGGGTTTGCGGGGAAATTGAAAATGTATCGAAGTCGAAAAACCGGCGGTGTTATGCCGCTGGGCGGCAATCCCGTTTTTTGCAGATGGAAATAAAACCTGTGGCGAGGGAGCTTGCTCCCGCTCGACTGCGAAGCAGTCGCAAACCCGGCGAATGCGGTATATCTGATTCACCTTATTGAATGGATTTGGGTTTGCTGCGCAACCCAGCGGGAGCAAGCTCCCTCGCCACAATGGTCAATCGGCTGGGTCTTTACCGACTTCGTACTCACGCAGCTTGTTGGCAATAGTCGTATGCGAAACCCCCAGCCGCTTGCCCAACTGCCGACTGCTCGGGTGTTCGGAATACAGGCGCTCGAGCACCGCTTTCTCGAAGCGTCCGACGATCTCGTCCAGCCCGCCCTCCAGCGAGAAATCGCCAAGCGGCTGACGCACGCCGTAATCCGGCAGGCGAATGTGTTCGACCTTGACCGTGCCGCCCTCGCACAGCGAAACCGCCTGAAACAGCACGTTTTCCAGCTGCCGCACGTTGCCCGGCCAGTGGTAATGACTGAGCCGATCCATCGCCGCCGGCGCCAGTTTCGGCAGCGAACAGCCGATCTGCCGACTGGCCTGATCGAGGAAGTGCTCGACCAACGGGGCCAGACCGTCGAGGCATTCGCGCAGTGGCGGGATGTGCAGCGAAAGCACGTTCAAGCGGTGATACAGATCCTGACGAAACTCGCCGCGCGCGCACAATTCGGACAGGTCGACCTGGGTCGCGCAGATCACTCGCACGTCCAGATACACTTCTTCGTCGCTGCCGACCCGGCGGAAGCAGCCGTCCTGCAGAAAGCGCAGCAGTTTCACCTGCAAGCGCGGGCTCATTTCCCCGACGCCATCGAGGAACAGCGTACCGCCCGCCGTCAGCTCCAACAGGCCGAGCTTGCCTTCGGCGCGCGCACCTTCGAACGCGCCGGGGCCATAGCCGAACAGCTCGGTCTCGGCCATCGACTCCGGCAGCCCGGCGCAATTGAGCGCCATCAGCGGCGACTGCCCGCGCGGGCTGGCGAGGTGACAGGCGCGGGCCAGCAACTCTTTACCGGTGCCGGTTTCGCCTTCTATCAATAGCGGCGCATCCAGCGGCGCCATGCGCCGCGCTTCACGCACGACAGCGGCCATCACTTTCGAGCTCTGGAAGATACTGTCGAAGCCGCGCAGTTCCTGCTTGCGCACGTTATAGATACGCTCACCAACGCGGTCGGCGCGGTGCAAGGTCAGCACCGCACCGGCCATGGCTTCACTGTCGTCGTGCTCCGATTGCAGCGGCGCGATGTCGGCGAGAAAGATGTCGCCCTTGACCTTGACACGCATGCCGTTGATTCGCGACTTGTTGGCACGCACCAGTTCCGGCAAATCGAAATCCTCGGCATAGCGCGACAGCGGAATCCCCGGCACCTCGTCCACCCGCACCCCGAGCAACTGCGCCGCCGCGCGGTTGGCGGCGACGATCGAGCCACCCATGTCGATCGATAGCACCGGGAATTCCAGCGCGCCGAGCAACGCGTTCAACTCCATGTGCCGACGCTCGCTGGGCATCAGCCCGACGCGCTTGACCCCAAACACCCCGGCAATCGCCTCGAACTTCGGCCGCAGCGCCTGGAACTGGATGTTGATCAGGTTCGGACAATGCAGATAGATCGCGTTGCCGTGCTCGCCGCCGACCTCGCCGCGTGCAACGTTGATCCCGTACTCCACCAGCAGGTTGAGGATGTCGCGCAGGATGCCGATGCGGTTCTGGCAGTGGACTTTGATACGCATAAAAAGAGGCCCGACAAGGATGAGGGGTTGAACACAATCCCTGTGGGAGCGGGCTTGCTCGCGAAGACGGTGTGTCAGTCGCCATTCATTCAGCTGACACACCGCTTTCGCGAGCAAGCCCGCTCCCACAAGAGATTTGCGCTGCGGTTTGGCCTGACTTTTCTGTCGAGGCGCGCAGATAGTTGTCAAGATTATGTGACAGCCACGACCCTTTTCAAACCTGCAAATCACCGCAAATGCGAGATACCGGCCAAAGCGTAACGATTTTTTTACGAAATACGGCGAATTTTCCTACACAGAGACCGCTCAACCTGCTGCATCCAACCCCGCACTCGGGTAATCCTGAGCCCATCGCTGGACATAACAAGAACGAATTCCCCTAGCAGGAGAGCAGTATGAAGCAGACGCAGTACGTGGCCCGCGAGCCCGATGCGCAAGGTTTTATCGACTACCCCGCCGAAGAACACGCGGTGTGGAACACGCTGATCACTCGCCAGCTGAAAGTGATCGAGGGTCGGGCGTGCCAGGAGTACCTGGACGGTATCGAAAAACTCGGTCTGCCCCACGACCGCATTCCGCAGCTCGGCGAAATCAACAAGGTACTCGGTGAAACCACCGGTTGGCAGGTTGCCCGCGTTCCGGCACTGATTCCCTTTCAAACCTTCTTCGAATTGCTCGCCAGCAAACAGTTTCCGGTGGCCACGTTCATTCGCACCCGCGAAGAACTGGACTACCTGCAAGAGCCGGACATTTTTCACGAGATTTTCGGTCACTGCCCGCTACTGACCAACCCATGGTTCGCCGAATTCACCCACACCTACGGCAAGCTCGGCCTGCAGGCCACCAAGGAAGAGCGCGTATATCTGGCGCGTCTGTATTGGATGACCATCGAGTTCGGCCTGGTCGATACCCCGCAAGGCAAACGCATCTACGGTGGCGGCATCCTGTCCTCGCCAAAAGAAACCGTTTACTCGCTGTCGGACGAACCCGAACATCAAGCCTTCGATCCGCTGGAAGCGATGCGCACGCCGTATCGCATCGACATTCTGCAGCCGCTGTACTTTGTCTTGCCGAACCTCAAGCGCCTGTTCGACGTCGCCCATGAAGACATCATGGCCATGGTCAAGCAAGGCATGCAGCTGGGGTTGCATGCTCCGAAGTTTCCGCCAAAACCGAAAGCCGCGTGATCCGCGTCTTTTGCTGACAATTGAGTCTGTCAGTCGCCGCCACTTTGGTTTAGCGTGACGGTATTGACGGGCCGATAGCTTCTATAAAAAAAACACACTCGATTTCAGGAATCACACCATGTCCACTTTGAACCAAGCCCACTGCGAAGCGTGCCGTGCCGATGCGCCACAAGTCAGCGACGAAGAACTGCCGATCCTGATCAAGCAGATCCCGGACTGGAACATCGAAGTTCGCGACAGCATCATGCAGCTGGAGAAGGTCTTCCTGTTCAAGAACTTCAAGCATGCGCTGGCGTTCACCAACGCTGTCGGCGAGATCTCCGAGGCCGAAGGTCACCACCCGGGCTTGCTGACCGAGTGGGGCAAAGTCACCGTGACCTGGTGGAGCCACTCGATCAAGGGTCTGCACCGCAACGACTTCATCATGGCCGCACGCACTGACGAAGTGGCCAAGACCGCAGAAGGACGCAAGTAATGCACTTCGACGCCATCGGCCGGGTACCCGGCGACCCGATCCTCGGTTTGATGGAGGCCTATGCGCAGGACACTAACCCGCGCAAGTTCGACTTGGGCGTTGGCGTCTACAAGGATGCCCAGGGCCTGACGCCGATCCCCGAAGCGGTGAAAATCGCCGAGGCGCGACTGGTCGAAAGCCAGGACACCAAGACCTACATCGGTGGTCACGGCAATCCGCTGTTCGGCAAGGTCATCAATGAGCTGGTGCTCGGCGCCGACTCGAAGCTGATCGCCGAACAGCGCGCCGGCGCCACCCAGACCCCGGGCGGTACCGGCGCGCTGCGTCTGGCAGCCGACTTCATCGCCCAGTGCCTGCCGGGCAAGGGCGTATGGCTGAGCAACCCGACCTGGCCGATCCACGAAACGATTTTCGCGGCGGCCGGGGTCAAGGTCAGTCACTACCCTTATGTGGGCAGCGACAACCGCCTCGACGTCGATGCGATGCTCGCTGTGCTTAACGAAGTGCCGCACGGCGACGTGGTGCTGCTGCATGCGTGCTGCCACAACCCGACCGGTTTCGACCTGAATCATGACGACTGGCACCGCGTGCTCGACGTGGTGCGCCGCCGTGACCTGCTGCCGCTGATCGACTTTGCCTACCAGGGCTTTGGCGATGGACTGGAGCAGGACGCGTGGTCGACCCGGCTGTTCGCCGCCGAGGTTCCCGAGCTGCTGATCACCAGTTCCTGCTCGAAGAACTTCGGCCTGTACCGCGACCGCACTGGTGCATTGATTGTCTGTGCAAAAACCGCTGACAAGCTGATCGACATCCGCAGCCAACTGGCCAACATCGCCCGCAACCTGTGGTCGACGCCACCGGATCACGGTGCGGCAGTAGTCGCGACCATCCTCGCCGACCCGGAGCTGAAAAGCCGCTGGGCCGATGAAGTGGAAGCCATGCGCTTGCGCATCGCCCAATTGCGCAGCGGCCTGGTCGAAGCACTGGAACCGCACGGCCTGCGAGAGCGCTTTGCGCACATTGGCGTCCAGCGCGGAATGTTCTCCTACACCGGCCTGTCGCCGGAGCAGGTGAAACAACTGCGTGAGCATCACAGCGTGTACATGGTCAGCTCGGGCCGGGCCAACGTCGCCGGGATCGATGCCACGCGCCTGGCGCTGCTGGCACAAGCCATCGCTGACGTCAGCAAGTAACACCGCCATCCCCCTGTAGGAGTGAGCCTGCTCGCGATAGCGGCGTACCAGCCAGCATATGAGTTGACTGACACACCGCCATCGCGAGCAGGCTCACTCCTACAGTTGTTTTTGCGGCGACCTTTGTTATTGCGCCTCCCCCTGCGGCCATCTGTCGCATTATTTTGAATTAAAAGTCTGATTGTCATTTTTCCTGCTGTATCCTGCGCAGGCTTTCAAGAAGCGCGGATCTACCAGATCTATCAACAGACTTAGCGAGGAGCGCAACCATGCACGAGATTCCTAATCTCCCCTTCCCAAGCCTGCACGTACCTGAGCAGACGACCACGCAACAAGCCGGTGCCCAACAGCCCGAGCCGAAAGAAGCCGTTGAGAGCCGCCCGGCCGACAGCGAAGAGTAAAACCCGCCGTACAGACCGTGTGGAAAGCGCTAAGATGCGCTTTCCACACTGCCTGAAACCGAGCCCGCCATGACCGACGAATTTTCTGAAAGCCAAGCTGCCGTCCTGATCGGCGCCACCGAGAAAATGATCGAGATCTGGAACCGTCTCTCCCCGGAAAAACAGGCCGCCCTGCTCGCCCGTTTCGGCAGCGAAGAAAACGCCCTCGCTGCACTGGTCACTACACAACTGGTCGCCCCGGCCAAACCCTGAAGCCACCCGCCCGGCAAATAGTTTTACTTTTCCCCGCCCCTGACTCGTTCGCGCCGGTATCATAAGCAGCCTATCTAATCCTGCTTTGCCGTGGATCGTTACTCATGTCGTCCTCTATGTCAGAACCCCAGCGTCCCCTGGCGGTCACGCTGCAAGTCGTTTCCATCGTCCTCTTCACCTTCATCGGCTACCTGAACATCGGCATTCCGCTCGCGGTGTTGCCGGGCTATGTCCACAGCGACCTGGGCTTCGGCGCGGTGATCGCGGGGCTGGTGATCAGCGTGCAATACCTCGCCACCCTGCTCAGCCGTCCGTACGCCGGCAAGATCATCGACAACCAGGGCAGCAAACGTGCGGTGATGTATGGCCTCGCCGGCTGCGGCTTGAGTGGGGTGTTCATGCTGATTTCGGCGTGGACACCCAACCTGCCGATGCTCAGTCTGATCAGCCTGTTGATCGGCCGACTGGTGTTGGGCAGCGCGGAAAGTCTGGTCGGCTCCGGTTCGATCGGCTGGGGCATCGGTCGCGTCGGTGCGGCGAACACCGCCAAAGTGATCTCGTGGAATGGCATCGCCAGTTACGGCGCGCTGGCGGTGGGTGCGCCGTTCGGCGTGTGGCTGGTCGGCCAGTTGGGGTTGTGGAGCATGGGTGTCAGCATCATCCTGCTGGCGGCGCTGGGCCTGCTGTTGGCGTGGCCGAAAACCGCTGCGCCGATTGTCGCCGGTGAGCGTCTGCCGTTCATGCATGTGCTCGGTCGCGTGTTCCCGCACGGCTGCGGTCTGGCGCTGGGCTCGATCGGGTTCGGCACCATCGCCACCTTCATCACCCTGTATTACGCCACCCGGCACTGGGACAACGCGGTGTTGTGCCTGAGCCTGTTCGGCGCCAGCTTCATCGGCGCGCGGCTGCTGTTCGGCAACCTGATCAACCGTCTCGGCGGCTTCCGCGTAGCGATTGCCTGCCTGTCGGTGGAAACCCTCGGCCTGTTGCTGCTGTGGCTGGCACCGGATGCACATTGGGCGCTGGCCGGGGCGGCGTTGAGCGGCTTCGGTTTCTCGCTGGTGTTCCCGGCGCTGGGCGTGGAAGCGGTGAATCTGGTGCCAGCCTCCAGCCGTGGTGCGGCGGTCGGCGCCTATTCACTGTTCATCGACTTGTCACTGGGGATCACCGGGCCACTGGCCGGGGCGATTGCCGCGGGCTTCGGTTTTGCCTCGATCTTTCTGTTTGCCGCCATTGCCGCGCTGAGCGGTCTGGCGCTGAGCGTGTACCTGTACAAGCACACGGCGAAGTACCGCGAAGACTAGAAATCCACCTTGCCACGCCCGGCCTTGATGCTGCCACGCTTGGTCTTGGATTCGAGCCGGCGCTTCTTCGAGCCAAGGGTCGGCTTGGTCGGGCGGCGCTTCTTTTCGACCTTGGTGGCGCTGAGGATCAGTTCGGTCAGACGCTCCAGCGCATCGGCACGGTTGGCTTCCTGCGTGCGGTATTGCTGAGCCTTGATGATCAGCACGCCATCACTGGTGATGCGACTGTCACGCAGCGCCAGCAGCCGCTCCTTGTAGAACTCGGGCAAGGACGAGGCCGGAATGTCGAAACGCAGGTGCACGGCACTGGAGACCTTGTTGACGTTCTGCCCACCGGCGCCTTGCGCGCGGATGGCCGTCAGTTCGATCTCGGCATCCGGCAGATGCACGTTGTTGGAAATCACCAGCATGGAAAAGCGTCCGTATTCAGAAGCAGCAGGATACGCCATCAACCCTGTAGGAGTTGCCGAAGGCTGCGATCTTTTGATCTTGATCTTTAAAACAGATCAAAAGATCGCAGCCTTCGGCAGCTCCTACAGGGGCAACAAAAAACCCGGCACATTGGCCGGGTTTGTCGTTTTTTGCGTCAGCGCTTACTTCGAAGCGCTGGCCGCGTGCAGCGCCTGCTGCGCGCCGCGCTTGTTCTTGATCACGTAGCAGACCCACATGAACACGACCCACACCGGAATCGCGTACACCGAGATCTGGATGCCCGGGATCAGCAGCATCACGCCAAGGATGAACACCACGAACGCCAGGCAAACGTAGTTGCCGTACGGGTACCACAGCGCCTTGAACAGTGGCGTCTGCTGCGTCTTGTTCATGTGCTGGCGGAACTTGAAGTGCGAGAAACTGATCATCGCCCAGTTGATCACCAGGGTTGCCACCACCAGCGACATCAGCAGTTCCAGCGCCTGTTGCGGGATCAGGTAGTTGAGCAACACCGCCACCAGAGTGACCGCAGCCGAAGCCAGGATCGAACGCACCGGCACGCCGCGCTTGTCGATCTTCGCCAGACCTTTCGGCGCATCGCCCTGCTCGGCCATGCCCAGGAGCATGCGGCTGTTGCAGTAGGTGCCGCTGTTGTACACCGACAGTGCCGCGGTCAGCACCACGAAGTTAAGGATGTGCGCGGCGGTGTTGCTGCCGAGCATCGAGAACACCTGCACGAACGGGCTGCCGCTGTAGGAATCGCCAGACGCATTGAGGGTCGCCAGCAGGCTGTCCCATGGGGTCAGCGACAGCAGGATCACCAGTGCACCGATGTAGAAAATCAGGATGCGGTAGATCACCTGATTGATCGCTTTCGGGATCACGGTCTTCGGCTTGTCCGCTTCTGCAGCGGTGAAACCGAGCATTTCCAGACCGCCGAAGGAGAACATGATGATCGCCATCGCCATCACCAGACCGCTGACGCCGTTGGGGAAGAACCCGCCGTGCGACCACAGGTTGCTGACCGAGGCCTGCGGGCCGCCATGGCCACTGACCAGCAGGTAGCTGCCCAGCGCGATCATGCCGACGATCGCCACGACCTTGATGATCGCGAACCAGAATTCGGCCTCACCGAAGACCTTGACGTTGGCCAGATTGATCGCATTGATCAGCACGAAGAATGCAGCGGCGGTGACCCAGGTCGGGATGTCCGGCGCCCAGTAGTGGATGTACTTGCCGACCGCCGTCAGCTCCGACATGCCCACCAGAATGTACAGAATCCAGCAGTTCCAGCCCGACAGGAAACCGGCGAAGCCGCCCCAGTACTTGTGCGCAAAATGACTGAAGGAACCGGCCACCGGCTCTTCGACAATCATCTCGCCGAGCTGGCGCATGATCATGAAGGCGATGAAGCCGCAGATGGCGTAGCCGAGGATCATCGACGGGCCGGCGGATTTCAGGACCCCGGCCGAGCCGAGGAACAATCCGGTACCGATCGCGCCACCGAGGGCGATCAGTTGAATGTGGCGATTTTTCAGGCCGCGTTTCAGCTCGCCTGATTGCGAGGGTTGTCCACTCATGAAAAAGGTCTCACGCAAGGTTTGATGATGTTCAGTAGACGTTGCTGCAAGGTTGCGATTTCAGGCAGCCCCGATCAAACCCCAGCGCAGGCACCAGGAGTTCAGCTTATTTACAACGGTCATGCGTCACCTGTTTGTTTTTATCTGTGACGAAATCGAACCCGACACGCTTGTGGCGCGGCGGAGTGAACAAGGCGGATGGCCTTGAGGTTTGCGCGATTACGCAGAGGGTCACAGTTAAAACGCGGCGCATTGTACACCGCTAACCCCCTGCTGCCAGACCCCGCTGGATCAGCGTGTCGGTTGCCGGGATTGCGTGGGTCCGCCTCGAGACACTCGGGCGGCTGCAAAAATTGAGTCAGGCCTTTGCAGGCCATCGACGGGGACGAGCGAAAAACCGCCCCACGGAGAGAAGTGAAGATCAATCACGGCGTTCATTGCGCCTCCTTCTTGTTATGCACCTGCACGACAGGCATGAGGCGCATCTCACCCTGCAAACGATGCTGAAACAAGCGCGCCAGAGCCTTGCGTGATGCCTTTGTGGCCGGGCTTCGGCAGGTTTTCCTTACAGCGTCGGCAAGGGGGTAAATCCACTGGGCTTTACCGGAGTTTTCGTAAACTTTTCTTTACGATGCGTAACGCAGATTTTCCATTTCGGAAAATTCTGTAGGACGTCTGCAAATTGACGGTAGCAAGCTTGCTAATGAAAGTTGCCGTTTAGTTTTTTGTTTTCAAATAAGAAAACCGTCGTTTAAAAACAGAATAAAAAGTTTATTTAAATTTTAAATAAATAATTTTTTGCATTACAAAACACCCTGAACTAGGTTCTTCACGTCTTGCCGGCCAACTCGACCGGCCAGTCACAACCGTGAAAGTCATCTAGGAGATCGACCATGCAAGCACTGGAAAAAGACTTGGATACCGAACTGCAACTGGACGAATGGTTTGAAGCACCGACCCATGAGGCGGCCGTGGAAATGATGCAAGCCGACGCGGTGGTTCCGTTCGGCACGGCGATGTGGCCTCTGTAAGACATCCCGGGCAGGCACGATCCGGCCGGTCGTGCCTGCCGCTTTTTTCACGGTCAGTCAGGGAGGACTCATGGATAAGCCCCGCGCGATCTCGCATTTCCTTTACTACCTCGAACATCACCCTGCCCTTGCCGGTCTCGACTCGGCGAAGGTACTGCTCGGCCACACCGCCGATTACGAAGCCCTGACCGGCGCCATCGCCGAACAGGCCGGCGACCACCCGAAATTCAACTTCAGCGCGCGCCGCCTGGATCTGGAATCCACCGCCACGCTGACTGCAGCTATCGCCGACAGCGATCTGTACATTTTCTTCTACGACTCTTCCACCCTGCCCAACCCGCGCCCCGACGGCCCGGAGTTCGTGCGCGCCCTGCAAGGCGTGATGGCGGAAAACTGGAAGAAATCGCTGCTGTTCAAGGATTACGGCGACTATTTCTACGACACCTTCAGCGTCACCCCGCAGCGCATCGCGGGGCTCAACAGCCACTTGATCCAGCGCATGTCCCAAGCCACCACGCTGAGCTTCACCGATGATCATGGCTCGCGGTTCGAAACGCCGCTGAGCAGCATCAAGAAGTGGACCGACATCAACGGCGTCGGCAACTTCGACCTGGCCCCCGGCGAAATCGCCACCCACAGCGAAGCCATCAATGGTCATGTGAAATTCAAGGGCACGTTCCTCAGCACCATCCCGTTTGCGCGCAAGTACGGCGTGCTGGAGTCGCCGCTGGAACTGTGGATCGAGAACTCGACCATCAGCCGCATCGCCACCGATGTGCCGGGGCTGGAGCATGATTTCAACAAGTACCTGGACGCCAACCCGTCGAATCGGCGCATCGAGGAGTTGGGCATCGGTACCAATGAAGGGGTTAAAGACCTGTATGCGCGCAATGCCGGTTTCGAGGAACGCCATTGCGGCCTGCACTTGGGCCTCGGCGGTGGGGCCAAGGGCAGTCATCACCTGGACCTGATCTTCTCCGGCGGGGTGTTGGCGCTGGATGACAAGCCGGTGTTTGATGGGCGGTTTGTGTTCTAGCCTGATTTTTCTTTATTGAAGCCACTGGCCTCTTCGCGAGCAAGCCCGCTCCCACAGTAGGATTTGTGTACGACGCAGATCCACTGTGGGAGCGGGCTTGCCCGCGAAGAGGTCCGCTCAGACGCTACATACCTTCCGCCAGACGAAAAAAAACGCCAACCCTGCGGTTGGCGTTTTTCATTCAGACGCTAAAGCCGATCACTCCGGCTTCTTGCGACCGAAACCCGGACGCTGACCGGAACCGGCTGGAGCACCACGACGCTTGCCCGACGGCTTGTCGCCGTCGACCAGCTTGATCCCCGGACGCTTCGGCGCAGGCTTGGCCGGACGCTTGTTGGTGGTGTCGGCAGGACGATCAGCTACCGGCGTACCACGGCCGGCCGGCGCACGACCTTCGCCACGCTCGGTGCGACCGTTAGCCGGACGCGGTGCACGCTCGCCATCACGGGCCACTGGCTTGCGCCCCGGACGCTCGCCTTCGATCTGCGGCTCGCGGCTCGGACGCGGACCGGTCGGCGCGCCAGCGGCTGGACGCAGGGTACGCACGCGCTCGGTCTTGGCCATCGGCCGCGACGATTTGCGCTGCATCCGCTCCAGCTTGTCCTTGCTCTTGGCGTTGAGTTGCGGCATCGCCACCGGGGTCAGACCGACTTCAGCGCTGAGCACGTCGACTTCGTACTGACTCATTTCGCGCCAGCGGCCCATCGGCAAGTCGGAGTTGAGGAACACCGGACCGAAACGCACGCGCTTCAGACGGCTGACCACCAAGCCCTGGGATTCCCACAGACGACGAACCTCACGGTTACGGCCTTCCATCACCACGCAGTGATACCAGTGGTTGAAGCCTTCGCCACCCGGCGCCTGCTGAATGTCGGTGAAACGCGCCGGGCCGTCTTCCAGCACCACGCCCGCCTTCAGGCGCTCGATCATTTCGTCGTCGACTTCACCGCGTACGCGCACGGCGTACTCACGGTCCATCTCGTAGGACGGGTGCATCAGACGGTTGGCCAGCTCACCATCGGTGGTGAACATCAGCAGACCGGTGGTGTTGATGTCGAGACGACCGATGTTGATCCAGCGACCTTCTTTCGGACGCGGCAGCTTGTCGAACACGGTCGGACGGCCTTCCGGGTCGTCACGGGTGCAGATCTCGCCATCAGGCTTGTTGTACATGATCACACGGCGCACCGACTCGGCAGCCTCTTCGCGCTTGATCACCTTGCCATCGATGGTGATCGCGTCGTGCATGTCGACACGCAGGCCGAGGGTGGCGTCTTTGCCATTGACCTTGATCCGGCCCTGGCTGATCCAGGCTTCGACGTCACGGCGCGAGCCGACGCCGATACGGGCGAGGACTTTCTGCAACTTTTCGCCTGCTGGGCCGATTTCCTGGTCGTCTTTCTGATTGATGTCACTCATCTGGGCACCTCCCGGTGTGGTCTGTTCAGGCGGCGCCTGAAGCATTGAAATCTGGTTTTCGGGCGAAGGGATCGCCGAAGGGTCGCGAATCATACGCGGATGTGCGCCATCGCGCATCAGAGACTAGCTGATGGTTTGCTACTTATTTCTTTTTCCGCCGACCGGCGCCACCAAGTTTGATCAGGCGCAGCGCGGCTTCGGCCAGCACCGTGCGCTTGTCGTCCTTGTCGAGTTTCTTCCAGGCGCGGATTTCGCGCTTGCTGCGGCCACAGCCGAGGCAGATGTCGTCGGTGAATTTGCAGAGACTGATGCAGGGGTCTTTGGTGGAACTCATCGAATACTCCAGAACGACACTTGACCCTGTGGGAGCGGGCTTGCTCGCGAATGCAGTGTGTCAGGCAATACATGAATGTCTGACACACCGCATTCGCGAGCAAGCCCGCTCCCACAGGGGTTGACCAGTGATCCTGAAAACCGGGTCAGTCCTCGAACTCGCGGCGTTCGGCCTCGATGGCTTCCGCCAGCGCGCGGGCCTCGGCTTCTTCTTCGCTCAGTTCAGGCTCTGGCGCCGGTTGTTCGAGGGCGGCGACGGCGGCCAGGAGCTTTTCCCGGGCTTCGGCAACGCCAAGAATGTCCTCTTGCGGTTCGGCTTCAGGCTCGGTCTCAAGTTCAACTTCAATCGCCGGCTCGGCGGTCTCGGTTTCAGGCTCAGGCGGCTGCGCTTCGCCATCCGCGGCATCCCGCAACAGATCGTCGAAGTCGGTTTTGATCCCCTCCTCCATGCTGTCCAGTTCCTGCAACAGCGTGTGGAAACTGGTTTCTTCCTTCTGTTCTTCCGGCTCGGCGCTGGCATCGGCCAGTTCCTGCAGGCTCTGCGGCACCGGTGCGTCGTCGAACTCGAGCACCGGATCGGTGTCCATCTCGCGCAGTTCGGCCAGCGGTGGCAGGTCTTCGAGGTTTTTCAGGTTGAAGTGATCGAGAAACGCCTTGGTGGTGGCGAACATCGCCGGTTTGCCCGGCACGTCGCGGTACCCGACGATGCGGATCCACTCGCGCTCGATCAGCGCCTTGACGATGTTGCTGTTGACCGCCACGCCCCGCACGTCTTCGATCTCGCCGCGGGTGATCGGCTGGCGATAGGCGATCAGCGCCATGGTTTCCAGCAGCGCACGGGAGTAGCGCTGCGGGCGCTCTTCCCACAGACGGCCGACCCACGGTGAAAACTTCTCGCGGATCTGCAAGCGGTAGCCGGAGGCGACTTCCTTGAGCTCGAACGCGCGGCCCTCGCAGGACTTGGCCAACAGGCTCAGGGCTTTCTTGAAGACCGGCGGTTCAGGGCGCTCGCCTTCTTCGAACAGTTCGTAGAGGCGTTCAAGCGATTGCGGTTTTCCCGAGGCCAACAGAAAGGCTTCAAGCAGGGGCGCCAGCTCGCGGGGTTCAGTCAGGTTCATGTTTCGACTCGTTATTCGGCTCGGGCTCGCACGTGGATCGCGGCGAACGGCTCATTCTGCACCAGCTCGACCAAGGATTCCTTGACCAGTTCAAGGATCGCCATAAAGGTCACCACCACACCGAGGCGACCTTCCTCGGCAGTGAACAGCTCGACGAACGGCACAAAACCACCGCCCTTGAGCCGTTCCAGCACATCGCTCATGCGCTCGCGGGTCGACAGCGCCTCGCGGCTGACCTGATGGCTCTCGAACATGTCGCCCCGGCGCAGCACCTCGGCCATGGACATCAAAATCTCTTGCAGCGCGACATCCGGCAACAGCTTGCGCGCCCGGGCTTCCGGGGCGTCAAGCTTGGGCACCACCACGTCGCGACCGACCCGGCTCAAGCCGTCGATACCTTCGGCTGCAGCCTTGAAGCGCTCGTATTCCTGCAAGCGCCGGATCAGCTCGGCGCGCGGGTCGTCCTCTTCTTCTTCGACGGTTTCGGCCCGGGGCAGGAGCATCCGCGACTTGATCTCGGCCAGCATCGCGGCCATTACCAGGTATTCGGCGGCCAGTTCCAGGCGCACCGACTGCATCAGCTCGACATAACCCATGTACTGGCGGGTGATTTCCGCCACCGGAATGTCGAGGATGTTGATGTTCTGTTTGCGGATCAGGTACAGCAGCAGGTCGAGCGGGCCTTCGAAGGCTTCGAGAAAGACTTCCAGCGCATCCGGCGGGATGTACAAGTCCAGCGGCATTTCCATGACCGCTTGGCCATAGACCATGGCAAACGGCAGTTCCTGCTGGGCGCCGGCCTGGGGATCGATAACGGTTTCCACTGCGGACATTCAGGCCTCGACCATGAACGGCGCGGGGTCGCCGCAACCGACGCGGATCACTTCCGGGTCGTCGCCGGTCAGGTCAATCACGGTGGACGCCTTGATCCCGCCGAAACCGCCGTCGATGATCAGGTCGACCTGATGTTCAAGCAATTGGCGCATTTCGTACGGATCGCTCAGCGGGTCTTCATCGCCGGGCATGATCAGGGTCACGCTCATCAGCGGCTCGCCGAGTTCGGCCAGCAACGCCAGGGCAATCGGATGGCTCGGCACCCGCAGGCCGATGGTGCGTTTTTTCGGGTGCAGCAGCAGCCTTGGCACTTCGCGGGTGGCGTTGAGAATAAAGGTGTAAGGCCCCGGCAGATGCGCCTTGAGAATGCGGAAAGTGCCGGTGTCGATCTTGGCGTAGTTACCCAGTTGCGACAGGTCGCTACAGATCAGCGCGAAGTTGTGCTTCTCGTCGAGCTGACGCAGACGTCGCACACGCTCGATGGCCGTCTTGTCGCCGATCTGGCAACCGATGGCGTAGGAAGAGTCCGTGGGATAAATCACCACCCCGCCCTTGCGGATGATCTCGACCGCCTGTTTGATCAGGCGCGCTTGCGGGTTTTCCGGATGGATCTGGAAAAATTGACTCACATTCTCTACCTGTTCAGACGGCGGCAATATCTGTGTCATGTTTGAACCGACACCACAGGGGTGGAAGGTCCTCGGGAACCGGCCGGTACTGGCCAATCTCGGACCAGCCTCCAGGGCCATGGAAATCACTGCCGGCGCTGACCAGCAGACCGAACTCGCGGGCAAGGATTGCCAGGCTGCCGACCTGTTCCGCGGGCTGATGGCCATTGACCACTTCGATTGCATGCCCGCCCGCTTGAATATAGTCGGCAATCAGCTTTCGGCGCTTGCTGCGGGTGAAATCGTAGTGCCACGGATGCGCCAGACTGACCCACGCTCCGGCGGCGCGCAGGGTGCCGACGGTGTCTTCCAAGGTCGGCCAGTGTTGTTTGACGTCACCCAGCTTGCCGGCGCCGAGCCATTTGCGGAATGCTTCGGCACGATCCTTTACAAAACCTTCACGCACCATCCAGTCAGCGAAATGCGGGCGGGCTGGCGCATTGCCGCTGTCGCCCAGTTCCTGCTGAATCTGCCGGGCGCCTTCGAGGGCACCGGGCATACCTTTGAGGCCAAGCTTGCGGCTTATCTCTTCCGACCGCAGCCAGCGGCCATCGTGCAATCGGGCGATGGCCTCGACCAGTGGCGCGGCGTTGACGTCGAAACCGTAGCCCAGCACATGGATGGTCGCGCCGCCCCACGTACAGGACAGTTCGACGCCATTGACCAGTTGCATGCCCAGTTCTTCGGCGGCGCTGCGCGCTTCGGCGAGGCCTTCGAGGGTGTCGTGATCGGTCAACGCCAGGACTCGCACGCCGTTTTCGAACGCACGCGCAACCAGAACCGCAGGCGCCAGGGCGCCATCGGAGGCCGTGCTGTGGCAGTGCAAATCAACATTCACGGGGAGTTGTAACCTCAAATCAGCTGGCGCTATCGCGCGCCCATATGTTTGTTATTATGCCGCCACATCCAGCTTCTGGCTCTCACTGTGAAACAATTCATCGATTTCATCCCGCTTCTGCTGTTTTTCATCGTTTACAAACTTGATCCGCGGATCGTCGACGTTGCCGGCCATGAAGTGACTGTAGGCGGTATTTACAGCGCCACCGCGATGCTGATCATCAGCTCCCTGGTGGTCTACGGCGCGCTTTTCATCAAACAGCGCAAGCTGGAAAAGAGCCAGTGGCTGACCCTGATCGCCTGTCTGGTTTTCGGCAGTCTGACTCTGGCCTTCCACAGCGAGACCTTCCTCAAATGGAAGGCTCCGGTGGTCAACTGGCTGTTCGCCCTGGCCTTCATCGGCAGCCACTTCATCGGTGACCGCCTGCTGATCAAACGCATCATGGGCCACGCGCTGACCCTGCCGGATCCGGTCTGGACCCGTCTGAACATCGCCTGGATCGCTTTCTTCCTGTTCTGCGGGGCTGCCAACCTGTTCGTGGCATTCACCTTCCAGAGCATCTGGGTCGACTTCAAGGTGTTCGGCAGCCTGGGCATGACCTTGCTATTCCTGGTCGGTCAGGGCATCTACCTGTCCCGCCACCTGCACGACGCCGATACCACAACGCCAAAAACCGAGGACTGACATGCTCTACGCAATCATTGCCACCGACGTCGCCAACTCGCTCGAAGCGCGCCTCGCCGCACGCCCGGCCCACCTCGAACGCCTGCAAGTGCTCAAGGGCGAAGGCCGCATCCTGCTGGCCGGCCCGCACCCGGCAGTCGACAGCAATGATCCGGGCGCTGCGGGTTTCACCGGCAGCCTGATCGTCGCCGAGTTCGACTCCCTGAGCGCCGCTCAAGCCTGGGCCGACGCCGACCCGTACATCGCCGCCGGTGTGTACGCCAATGTGATCGTCAAACCGTTCAAGCAAGTCCTCCCGTAAAAAGAGGCAACCCTGTGGCGAGGGAGCTTGCTCCCGCTGGGGTGCGAAGCGGCCCCGCTCTTTAGCTCAAAAGCATGGGACTGCTACGCAGTCCAGCGGGAGCAAGCTCCCTCGCCACAGGGCCAATATGCCCCCTTCACCATCGACATTGCCTCTGGCACTGAACCTTCTCGGTTCTCCCCGCTCTCAATCGCTCATTATTCTCGTTTGCCTGCCGACAACCTGCCCAATATCCATTTGCAAGCAGGAATCGCGATGCGCAAGGGTCCGTTGTGTCTGATGTGGGTCACGTTGTCGATCATGGCGCCCGCCCATGGTGAGGAAACCACTGAAAGCGGCAATTCCACGCCGCTGTCATTGAGTGCCGGCAGCCAGATCACCGAGTTGCAGCAGCGCCTCAAGGCCAGTGAGCAGCAGCGAGAAGAACTGAACAAACAACTGCAAAATGCCGACAACGCACGCGAAAGCGCTCAGCTTGCCCGGTTGCGCCAGGAGAATCAGCGCCTGAAGCTGCAACTCAAGGAAGCCCAGGCCAGTCCGTTGCCGCGTCTGTTGACCGAACAGCAGCAATGGTTCGTCACAGGCGCCGGGGTAGCGCTATTGGCGCTGCTCTGCGGTATCTTTGCCAGTGGAGCAAGCCGAAAACGTCGGCAATGGCTAAATTGAGTGAGTCATGAGCGAGCTGTTACTGATTGATGATGACCAGGAGTTGTGCGAACTCCTGAGTAGCTGGCTGAGCCAGGAAGGCTTCCAGGTGCGTGCCTGCCACGACGGCCAGAGTGCGCGCAAGGCGCTGGCCGAGATGGCGCCCGCAGCCGTGGTGCTGGACGTGATGCTGCCCGACGGCAGCGGCCTGGAGCTGCTCAAGCAACTGCGCAGCGAACACGCCGATCTGCCGGTGCTGATGCTTTCGGCCCGGGGCGAACCGCTGGATCGCATTCTCGGTCTGGAGTTGGGCGCCGATGATTATCTGGCCAAACCCTGCGATCCGCGTGAGCTCACCGCACGCCTGCGCGCCGTGCTGCGCCGCAGTCACCCGGCCGCCGTGTCGACCCAACTCGAGCTTGGCGACCTGAGCTTCAGCCCGGTGCGCGGTGTGGTCAGCATCGACGAGAAAGAACTGACCCTCACCGTTTCCGAAAGCCGCTTGCTCGAAGCCCTGCTCAAGCAGCCCGGCGAGCCACTGGACAAGCAGGAACTGGCGCAACTTGCCCTCGGCCGCAAGCTGACCCTGTACGACCGCAGCCTCGACATGCACGTCAGCAACCTGCGCAAGAAGATCGGCCCGCACCCCGACGGCCGCCCACGCATCGTCGCCCTGCGCAGCCGCGGCTACTACTACAGCCTTTAAACCGTTTGCTGCTCTGTGGCGAGGGAGCTTGCTCCCGCTGGACTGCGCAGCAGTCCCTCGTTTTTGATTTGAAAAGCGAGGGCCGCTTCGCTGCCCAGCGGGAGCAAGCTCCCTCGCCACAGGTGGATTGCCAGTGATATTTGTCAGGTCGGGATCGAAGCGTCTTTACCCAAGCTTTACGCAGCGCTGACCGCCGCTGACCTTGATCTCCGTAATCTGTACTCATCCGGAACGTACCGGGAACGAGACAAGGAGATACACCATGCGCAAGACTCTTATCGCTCTGATGTTCGCTGCCGCTCTGCCAACCGTCGCCATGGCTGTGCCACAGGATGGCGGCCCGATGGGTGGCCCGCTCGACGGCCCACGCCACGGCGGTCAGATGCACGGCATGCACGGCAAAGGCCCGTACAGCCAACTCGACCTGTCCCGCGAACAGCGCGAACAGATCCGCAAGATCATGGGCGAGCAGATGCACGAGCGTCGCCAGGTCGTCGAGAAGTACCTGGAAAAACTCTCCCCGGCCGACCAGAAAGCCATGAAGGACGAGATGGCGGCCAACCACAAGAAAGCCCAGGACGACGTACGCAATCTGCTGAAACCGGATCAACAGAAGAAATTCGACGAGATCCAGAAGAAACAGGCTGAACGCCGCGCCGAATGGGCCGAGTTCAAAGCGTGGAAAGCGCAACAGCCGCAAAAGGCGCAATAATGCGATAACCCGGACCCGACGGCTAACCGCCGTCGGGTCTGTTGCCACTCAATCCAAATGTGGGAGCGGGCTTGCTCGCGAATGCGGTGTATCAGACAAGGCAATGTTGACTGACACACCGCATTCGCGAGCAAGCCCGCTCCCACATTGTTGAGTTTTTTGTTTGATTGAGGATTTTCTGTGCGTTCATTGTTCTGGCGTATTCTCGCGAGTTTCTGGCTGGCCATCGCTCTGGTGGCGGGGCTTTCGATTCTGCTCGGGCACATGCTCAATCAGGACGCGTGGATCCTCAGCCGCCATCCGGGCCTCAACACCTTGGCCGCCGAATGGACGAAAACCTACGAAACACAGGGCGAAGACGCCGCGCAGGACATCCTCGAACAACGCAAACGCCAATATCACATCGACGTCCAGGTACTCAACGAAAGCGGCGACCCGGTGGTACGCGGCACCTTCCCGCGTCGCGCCGCGGCATTTGAAGCCCGGCAGAACAACGACGACCGACGCCTGCCATGGCGCCGTCTCACCGACGAGTTCACCAGCGAAAAAACCGGCGACACCTACCTGTTCATCTTCCGCATCCCGCACCCGGAACTCGACGCCTGGCACCGCGAAAGCCTGCTCTGGCCACTCAGTGCACTTGGCATTGCGCTGGTGGTACTGACCCTGTTCAGCCTGCTGGTGACCTTCTCTATCACCCGCCCGCTCAGCCGTTTGCGCGGTGCGGTGCATGATCTGGGGCAGACCACCTATCAGCAAAACAGTCTGGCGAAACTGGCCAACCGTCGCGATGAATTTGGCGTACTGGCCACCGACTTCAACCGCATGGGCGCGCGCCTGCAAAGCCTGATCAGCAGTCAGCGCCAGTTGCTGCGCGACGTATCCCACGAATTGCGCTCACCTTTAGCGCGGCTGCGCATTGCGCTGGCACTGGCAGAGCGGGCCAACCCGGAAGAACGGGAAAAACTATGGCCACGCCTGACTCGCGAATGTGATCGCCTGGAAGCGCTGATCAGTGAAATTCTGGTGCTGGCACGGGTCGATGCCGACAATGCCAGTGCTGAAGAAGTGGATCTGAATGCACTGCTGGGCACTCTGCTAAAGGATGCGCAGCTTGGCTCGCCAGAGCAGACGGTGCGCCTGGAGGCCGAGCCGCAGCTGAACCTCAAAGGCTGGCCGACCATGATCGAGCGCGCCGTCGACAACTTGCTGCGCAACGCCCAACGCTTCAACCCGGTGGGTCAGGCAATCCAAATGCAAGCCACGCGTCAGGGCGAACGAATTGTGGTGAGTGTGCGCGACCACGGGCCGGGTGTGCAGGCCGAGCATCTGAGCCAGTTGGGAGAACCCTTTTACCGGGCGCCGGGGCAGACCGCGGCCGGGCATGGCCTGGGCCTGGCGATTGCCAAGCGCGCAGCGGAGCGGCATGGCGGGAGCCTGACGCTGGCCAATCATCCAGACGGCGGGTTTGTCGCCAGTCTTGAATTGCCGTTGGTGCCGGGCGCGGTGGTCCAGCCCTGATCAAACTGTAGGAGTGAGCCTGCTCGCGATAGCGGTGGATCAGACAAAAATCTATTGACTGATCCACCGCTATCGCGAGCAGGCTCACTCCTACATTTGATCGGTGGTGTCAGGCTTTGCCCGGCCAGGCGCTGACAAACTCAGCCAGATCCACCTTCTCCGCCACACGCGGTTCTTTCTGCGGCGTGCCGAGGTACAGGAAGGCAATCACCTGCTCGCCTTCAGCCAGGCCCAAGCCTTTGGCCACGTGCGCCGAATACGCCAGATCACCGGTGCGCCACACCGCACCAATTCCCTGCGCATACGCCGCCAGCAAAATCCCGTGCGCCGCACAACCCGCCGCCAGCAATTGTTCGGACTTCGGATACTTGACGTGTTCCTGCAGTTTAGCGATGACCACGACCACCAGCGGCGCACGCAGCGGGCCGTTGCGCGCCTTGTCGATCATCGCTTCAGTGACTTCGCCTTCCTGCATCTGCGCCGCTTCAGCCAGCAACTCGCCCATCTGCTCGCGCGCCGCACCTTCGACGGTGAGGAAACGATACGGCTGCAAGTGGCCGTGATCCGGCGCGCGCAGGGCTGCGCCAAACAGGGCTTCGCGCTGCTCGGCGGTAGGGGCCGGTTCGACCAGGCGTGGAACGGAAACACGGTTGAGCAAAGCGTCGAGAGCCTGCATCGGCCACCTCCTGAGAAAAATGTGCGGCTATTCTAGCGGTATCCGGCAACAGGGTGCCGGTTTACATGCCCTGCCCCACGGGTAGAATGGCGCCCTTCCTACATCAGCCCGAGCGGACTTCATGGCGTTGCCGACCTTACGGATCATTGGTTTCATCATCGGCATCTTCCTGATCACCCTGGCCATCGCCATGGTCGTGCCCATGGCCACCCTGGTGATTTTCGAGCGCACCGGCGATCTGCCGTCGTTCCTCTGGGCGAGCATGATCACCTTCGTCGCCGGCCTCGCACTGGTGATCCCCGGTCGCCCCGAACACATTCATCTGCGCCCGCGCGACATGTACCTGCTGACCGTCAGCAGCTGGCTGGTGGTGTGCATTTTCGCCGCGCTGCCGTTTTTGCTGACCCAGCACATCAGCTACACCGACTCGTTCTTTGAAAGCATGTCCGGCATCACCGCCACCGGCTCGACCGTGCTCAGCGGTCTGGACACCATGTCTCCGGGAATTCTGATGTGGCGCTCGCTGCTGCACTGGCTCGGTGGTATCGGCTTCATCGGCATGGCGGTGGCGATTCTGCCGTTGCTGCGTATCGGTGGCATGCGCCTGTTCCAGACCGAATCGTCCGACCGTTCGGAAAAGGTCATGCCGCGCTCGCACATGGTGGCGCGCCTGATCGTGGCGGCGTACGTGGGCATCACCATCCTCGGCAGCCTGGCGTTCTGGTGGGCCGGGATGAGCCCGTTCGATGCGATCAATCATGCGATGTCGGCGATTTCCACCGGCGGTTTCTCGACCTCCGACCAGTCCCTGGCGAAGTGGACGCAACCGGCGGTGCACTGGGTCGCGGTGGTGGTGATGATTCTCGGCAGCCTGCCGTTCACGCTGTACGTGGCGACCATGCGCGGCAACCGTCGGGCACTGATCAAGGATCAGCAGGTACAGGGGCTGCTCGGTATGTTGCTGGTGACCTGGCTGGTACTCGGCACCTGGTACTGGTGGACCACCGACCTGCATTGGCTGGACGCGCTGCGGCATGTGGCACTGAACGTGACCTCGGTCGTCACCACCACCGGCTTCGCCCTCGGCGACTACAGCCTGTGGGGCAATTTCTCGCTGATGCTGTTTTTCTATCTGGGCTTTGTCGGCGGCTGCTCCGGCTCGACGGCGGGCGGGATCAAGATTTTCCGTTTTCAGGTCGCCTACATCCTGCTCAAGGCCAACCTTAACCAATTGATCCACCCGCGCGCGGTGATCAAGCAGAAGTACAACGGTCACCGACTCGATGAAGAAATTGTGCGTTCGATCCTGACCTTTTCGTTCTTCTTCGCCATCACCATCTGCGTGATCGCCCTGCTGCTGTCGCTGCTCGGCGTGGACTGGATGACCGCACTGACCGGCGCTGCCAGTACCGTATCCGGCGTCGGCCCGGGGCTGGGCGAGACCATTGGCCCGGCGGGCAATTTCTCGACGCTGCCGGATGCGGCCAAGTGGATCCTGTCGTTCGGCATGCTGCTCGGCCGACTGGAGATCATTACGGTGTTTGTGCTGTGTATTCCGGCCTTTTGGCGTCACTGATCGGCGCCTGCAACAGCCGCGCCCGGTAATCGCCGGGCGTGGTATCGAACCAGCGACGGAACGCGCGGAAGAAGTTGCTCGGGTCGGCAAACCCCAGCAGATAAGCAATCTCCAGCAGGGTCATGCCTGGCTGTGCCAGGTATTGTTCGGCCAGTTCGCGACGGGTGTCATCGAGCAATTGCTGAAAACTCGTGCCCTCCTCCTGCAAGCGCCGCTGCAAGGTGCGCTGCGACAGATGCAGGGTCTGCGCCACGGTATCGCGCTTGGGTTCACCCTGGGGCAACAAGCGGCACAACACTTGTCGCGCCTTGTGGGTCACGCGACTTTCAGAGAATCGCGCCAGGTATTCTCCGGCAAACCGATCATGCAACAGCGCCATGGCTTCGTTGGCGGTGGGCAGCGGTGCTTCCATGTCGGCCCGTTCGAAAATCAACGCATCGTAAGGCGCGTTGAACATCAGCGGCGCATGGAAGGCTTGTTTGTAGGGTTGCAGGTCCGCGGGCTCGTCGCCCTGGAACAGCATTTTGACCGGGTGCAGGGTGCGCCCGGTCAACCAGCCGCACAGGCCCAGCGCACAGGCCAGCGAGGCTTCGGCGCTCTGGCGGGTCGGTGGCAGGTGATCGCCATGCACCGTCAGAATCAGCGCATAGCCTTCTTCGAGCAGACGAAAACTCAAGTCGGCGCTTTCGGCGATGATCCGCTGATAACGCACCAGACGCTGAAAGCCTTCGGCCAGGGTGTTGCTCGACATCAGCGCATAACCGGCGACATGGAACGACGCCGGTCGCACCACCTTGCCCATGTTCAGGCCGATCGCCGGGTTGCCCGACAGCTCGACCGCCCGTTGCCAGAGTCGGGTCATGGAATCTTGCGGGAAGCGCGCATCAGGATCGTCCAGGGCGGCGTAATCGAGCCCCAGTTGCTTGAACAGTAGCCGGCAATCCAGGCCGTCCATCTCCAATGCCTTGACAATCCCCATCGCCCAGCTTGCAGAAGTCGTTCGTTCGCTCATGGCGTTATTCTTTTACATGATGGATCGCATGTACGACCCGATTTGCGAAGGATACTAAAGTGGCGCCCATTGTCACTGGCTGATGCCACTGTTCACTCTAGACTCAAATAAGCTACCCGCCGAACAAGTTGCCATCAGAACAATAACCACAGAGATCGCAGTCGTGGAAAACATCAAGCAATTCAACACTTTCGCCGAGTTCTATCCGTATTACCTCAGCGAACACGCCAACAGCACCTGCCGCCGCTTGCACTTCATCGGCACCACGCTGGTGATTTTCATCCTGGCCATGACCATCGCCAAAGGTGCCTGGTTGCTGTTGCTGGCCCTGCCGCTGGCCGGTTACAGCTTTGCCTGGGTCGGCCACTTCTTCTTTGAAAAGAACCGCCCGGCGACTTTCCAGCATCCGTTGTACAGCCTGCTGGGCGACTTCGTCATGTACCGCGACATGATCCTTGGTCGCGTGGCGTTCTGAATCCCGACACACCCGGAGGCTTGCCGATGAACGCCAATGCCCGCTTCACCCACATGCAGGACGGCACACAGGAAGACTGGGCGATCATCGCCGCCGACTTCAGTGCCTACGCCCGGCAATTGCCGTCGCGGATCGTCGCACACCTGAAGTTGCTGGAAGGTGACTTCGGTGGCTTCCCGGTGGATCGTCTGACCCATTCGCTGCAAACCGCGACCCGCGCCTATCGCGATGGCCGCGACGAGGAATACGTGGTCTGTGCGCTGCTGCATGACATCGGCGACACCCTCGGTTCCTACAACCACCCGGACATCGCCGCGGCGATTCTCAAACCGTTCGTCAGTGCCGAGAATCTGTGGATGGTCGAGAAGCACGGCATCTTTCAGGGTTATTACTTCTTCCATCACCTGGGCATGGATCGGCATTTGCGCGAGCAATTCGCCACCCATCCGCAGTATCAGGCGACGGCGGAATTCTGCGCCAGGTACGATGCGGCGGCGTTCGATCCGGCGTATGAAACCCTGCCGCTGAGCTTCTTCGAGCCGATGATGGAGCGGCTGTTTGCGCAGCCGAAGCACTCGATCTACAAGGCGGCGATGGAAGAACACTCCCCGGCGTAAGGCGAACCGCTGCGCGGTTCATCGCGAGCAGGCTCACTCCTACAGTTGACCGCATTCCAACTGTAGGAGTGAGCCTGCTCGCGATGAGGCCCTCCCTGACAACCGAAGACTCAGGCGATCTCGGCAACCTTGGCCGCCTTGAGCTGCGCCTCCCGCGCTTGCGCATCCGCCAGTCGATACAGCTCGATCGAGCCGTCCCAGTGCTCAATCAACGCCGTGCACGATTCCACCCAATCGCCGCAATTGAGGTAATCCACCTCCCCCACCTTGCGGATCTCGGCATGGTGAATGTGCCCGCACACTACGCCGTGCAATTCACGTTTCACGCATTCGTGGGCGATGGCTTCTTCGAAGTCGCTGATGAAACTCACCGCGGTCTTCACCTTGTGCTTGAGGTACGCCGACAACGACCAGTATCCGTAGCCATAACGGGCACGCCAGCGGTTGAGCCAGCGGTTGAGGGTCAGGGTTAATTCGTAGGCCGAGTCGCCGAGAAAGGCCAGCCAGCGGTGATAACGGGTGATCACGTCGAACTGATCGCCATGGATCACCAGCAGATGCCGGCCATCCGCCGTGACATGCACCGCCTCGTCGACCAACTGGATGTTGCCGAGGATCAGCTTCGAATAACGGCGCAGGAATTCGTCGTGGTTGCCGGTGACGTAGATCACCTCGGTGCCGCGCTTGCTCATGGTCAGCAGGCGGCGGATCACGTTGGTGTGCGCCTGCGGCCAGTACATGCCGCCACGCAGTTTCCAGCCGTCGATGATGTCACCGACCAGGTAGATCTTGTCGGCGTGGTAGCCCTTGAGAAATTGCGACAAGTGCTCGGCCTGGCAATCCCGCGTGCCCAGGTGCACGTCGGAAATCCACAGGGTACGCACCCGTTGTTTGCGGCTGGGTTTGGCGAGCTCGGCGCTGGTCATGGGCAACCCTCTGCGATATTTTCGCCAGCTTGCGCCCGCCGGGTGAATCGACCATGACAGGCAGGCGTCAGTCGTGTGACAGCGCGCAAGCCCCTTGCCCCGGTGTAGACTGGCGCTCACTTCGGAGACCTCTGCCATGCGCCCGATCCTCAGCCTGCGCCAGTACACCCGCGATCTTATCGTCCACAGCCACGAACACGCCCAACTGGTGTTCGGTTTGTCCGGCGCGCTGGATTTCGAAGTCGAGGGTCAGGGCAGCCAGGTGCGCCAACAGAGTTTCGTGGTCATCCCCGGCGGCGCGCATCACGCCTGCGGCAGCCCCGATGGCAGTCGTTGTCTGGTGCTGGACGTGCCCGACGGGCAATGGCTGAACGATTCGCTGGGCGAGCATGCCGACGCCAGTCAGCGCTTGCTCGACCAGCCTGCGCGGTTGTCACTGGATGCGGGGCAAAGCCAATTGGTCAACTGGCTGGCGAACAGCCCGGTCAGCGATCCGCTGATCGCCCAGCAAGGCGCGGTGTTGCTGCTCGCCAGCCTGAATCACGCCAGACCCGCCGAACTCTCGGCGCGGCGCCTGCCCTACGCGGCGCTGGATGCGCACATTGAGCAATACGCCGCCTACCCGCTGCAAGTGGCCGATCTGGCGCAGATCGCCGGGTTGTCCAGCGCCCGGTTGCACGCGCGGTTCATGGCCGAATGCGGGCAGACGCCGATGGACTACATTCGCAGCCGGCGGTTGCACAAAGCGGTTTGCCTGCTGCGCGAGACGGCGCTGCCCATCGGCGAAATCGCCAGCCGGGTCGGCTACAGTTCGCAGAGCGCCTTCGCGGCGGCGGTGCTGCGCGAGTTTGGCGCTTCACCGGGGCAGTTGCGCCGCGACTCCTGCGACAAAAAACGCTAGTTCGCCGACAGACTTCTGCGCCGCAACACGCTTCAATGGGCAACATTGAAACTGTGTTCGGATTAAGGATTGCAATGACTCCGCGTACCGCTCTCGGCGCCCTGCATATCGGCGCTCTGATGTTCGGCCTGACCGGCGTGTTCGGCAAACTCGCGGCCGCCTCGCCGGCGGTGATCGTCTTCGGACGCGCGGCGTTTGCCGTGCTCGCCCTGGCCTTTTTCGCCCGTTTCGCCAGCCAGAACGGCTGGCAGAAACTGCAGGCGGTCGACTGGCGGCGCCTGGTGCTCAGCGGCGTGTTGCTGGCCGGGCACTGGGTGAGTTTTTTCATCGCGGTGAAGGTCGCCGGGGTGGCGATTGCGACGCTGGGTTTTGCCAGTTTCCCGGCGTTCACGGTGATTCTCGAAGGGCTGATTTTCCGCGAACGCATCCGCGCCAATGAAATCGTGCTGGTGGTGCTGGTCAGCGTCGGTCTGGTGCTGGTGACGCCGGCGTTCGACCTTGCCAGCGGCGCCACCACTGGATTGCTCTGGGCGGTGCTGTCGGGTCTGCTATTCGCCCTGCTCTCGCTGACCAACCGCGCCAGCTCCGGACGCATCCCGGCGGTGCAGGCGGCGCTGTGTCAAAACGTGGTGGTGGCGCTGTGTCTGCTGCCGGTCGCCGCTCCGCAGCTAAGCGAAGTGCGTGCCCTGGACTGGCTGTGGATCGGTCTGCTCGGGGTGTTCTGCACCGGCGTCGCCCACAGCCTGTTCGTCGCCAGCCTCGCGGTGATCAAGGCGCGCACCGCCGCGGTGGTATTCGCCATGGAGCCGGTTTACGGCATCACCATCGCCTGGTTGCTGTTCGATGAAAACCCGACCGTGCGCATGCTGATCGGCGGCGCGCTGATCATCGTCGCCATTGTGGTCTCGGCGCGGATGTCAGGCAGCGCCGACAAGAAAACCGTCGCTGCCGAAGCCGCGTCTCACTGAGTGCGGTCGTTGTGGCCGAGGTCGCGCTCGGGGTCGATCTGATCGCGGACTCGCTGCTTGAGCACCTTGGCCTCGGGAAAACCGCCATCGGCCTTGCGCTCCCAGATCTGCACGTCGTCGCAGCTGATGTGAAACACCCCGCCGGTGCCCGGCACCAGCGAGACCTTGCCGAGGTCGTCGCCGAAGGTGCTGAGCAACTCCTGCGCCAGCCACGCGGCGCGCAGCAGCCACTGGCATTGGGTGCAATATGTGATGACGATTTCCGGTTTTGCAGCAGACATGTTCGCTGAAACTCCTGAGACAGAGGGCGCCGCTATAATAGCCGGCTTTATCGCTTGCCCCGAGACTCACCATGCGCCGTTTGCTGTTCTGCCTGTTGCTTGGCTTTCTGCCGTTCTTTATTGATGTCAGCGTTCATGCCGCCGAAGCGCCCCGCCCCAAAGTCGGCCTGGTGCTGTCCGGTGGCGCCGCCCGTGGCCTGGCGCACATCGGCGTGCTCAAGGCCCTTGAGGAACAAGGCATCAAGATCGATGCAATTGCCGGCACCAGCATGGGCGCCGTGGTCGGCGGCCTGTACGCCTCGGGCTACAAGATCGATGAACTGGAAAAACTCGCGCTGAACATCGACTGGCAGCAGGCACTGTCCGACGCCCCGCCACGGGAAGACGTACCGTTTCGCCGCAAGCAGGATGACCGTGATTTTCTGGTGAAGCAGAAACTGAGCTTTCGCGATGACGGCAGCCTCGGCCTGCCGTTGGGGGTGATTCAGGGCCAGAACCTGGCGCTGCTGCTGGAAAGCCTGTTGGCGCATACCAGTGACACCCGCGATTTCGACAAGCTGCCGATTCCGTTCCGCGCCGTGGCCACCGACATCGCCAGTGGCGAAAAAGTGGTGTTCCGCAAAGGTCACTTGCCCCAGGTGATCCGCGCCAGCATGTCGATTCCGGCAGTGTTCGCCCCGGTGGAACTGGACGGGCGGCTGCTGGTGGACGGCGGCATGACCGACAACATCCCGCTCGACGTGGCGCGGGAGATGGGCGTCGACGTGGCGATCGTGGTCGACATCGGCACCCCGCTGCGCAACCGCAAACAACTGACCACTGTGGTCGACGTGCTGAACCAGTCGATCACCCTGATGACCCGGCGCAACTCCGAAGAGCAACTGGCCGCCCTCAAGCCCACCGACGTGCTGATCCAGCCGGCCCTGGCGGCATTCGGCGTGACCGACTTCGGCAAGGCTCAGGAGATGATCGACGCCGGTTACCGCGCCACGCGGATTCTCGACGCCCGCCTCGCTCAGCTCAAACCTCACGAATCCCAGGACGCCGAACTCGATGCCGCCCGCGCCCCGGGGCAGCGCACGCCCATCATCACCGCGATCAGGGTCGAGAACGATTCGAAAGTCGGCGACGACGTGATCCGCTATTACATCCGCCAGCCGATCGGCGAGCCACTGGACCTCGGCCGACTGCACTCGGACATGGGCACGCTGTACGGCCTCGATTACTTCGAACAGGTGCAGTATCGCGTGGTGCACAGGGGCCAGGATCACACCCTGGTGATCAGCGCCCGTGGCAAGCGCAGCGGCACCGATTACCTGCGGGTCGGCCTGAACCTGTCGGACGACATGCGCGGCGACAGCGCTTTCAACCTCGGCGCCAGTTACCGCATCAACGGCATCAATCGCCTCGGCGCGGAATGGCTGACCCGGGGGCAGATCGGCGACAAACAGGAACTGTATACCGAGTTCTACCAGCCGCTGGATGTCGGCTCGCGCTACTTCGTCGCACCGTATGCTGCGTTCGAAGCACAAAACGTCGACTCGGTACTCGACAACGATCCGATCGCCCAATACCGCGTGGAGCGCTATGGTTTCGGCCTCAACTTCGGCCGGCAGATCGGCAACAACGGCGAAATCCGTTTCGGCGTCGGCGAGGCCTGGGGCAAGGCCGACGTGCGAATCGGCGATCAGGACCTGCCAAGCGAAAACTTCACTGAAGGTTTCTACTCGCTGAAGTACTCGTTCGACTCACTGGACAACGTCTACTTCCCCCACGAGGGCAAGGACGTCAGCCTGACCCTGATGCAATTCGAACCGGGTCTGGGCTCGGACACGCGCTACCGGCAATGGGAGTTCAAGCTGGACAAAGCCATGAGCCATGGCCCGGATACGCTGATTCTCGGCGGGCGCTATGGCCGAACGCTGGACGACGCCAACGTGGTGACCTCGAGCTTCCTGCTCGGCGGTGCACGACAGTTGTCGGGCTTTCGCGAGGATTCGATTTCCGGGCAAAACGTCAGCCTGATGCGTGCGGTGTATTACCGCCGACTGACGCCGCGCGCTTACCTGCCACTGGATTTCCCGCTGTATGCCGGAGCTTCGCTGGAACGTGGCCGGGCGTGGAACAACGACAATGAATTCGACAGTGGCTACATCAATGCCGCCAGCGTGTTTATCGGCTTCGATACGCCGTTGGGGCCGTTGAATTTCACGTATGGCTTGAATGATGCGAATGAGCAGGCGGTTTATCTGAATCTGGGGCAGACGTTTTGAGTACTCAGGTGGATTGATATTGCCTGCCCTGACGCCTTCGCGAGCAAGCCCGCTCCCACAGTTGGAATGCGCTCCATTGTGGGAGCGGGCTTGCTCGCGAAGGCGATAGTTCAGTCAGCGAACAATTCCGCTGACTCAACCTTCAGCGAATCCCCGCCAATAACGTCCGCGCCGTTTGCTTGAGGGGCTCATCCCCTTCCTTGAGCAACTCATTGAGCAAGGCAATCGCGCTGTCGATATCGCCGTCATCAATACAGGTCTGCGCCTGTTCGAGTTTTCCCGACCCGGCTGCGGGTTCCGGCTCGTCGGTCTGAAGATTCAGCGGCTCCAGGGTCAGCGACTGCTCCGGATCAGCGAACTCGTTGAGAAAGTCGTCGTCCAGCGGCTGTGCGTCCGGTTCGGGAATCCACTCCAGCTCCGTCTCTTCGCTGACCACTGTTTTCGGCAACTCGAAGTCCGCTGGCAGCACCTCGAGACCGGAATCCGATGCAGACAGATCTGCCGGCGGCTCAGGTGCCGAACGACTGTCCTCAAGATCCCAACTGGACGCCATCGACAATTCACCCAGATTCAATTCGAAATCATCCTCTGGCGCAGGAGCAACCACTGCGGCAGCCGCGACAACCGGCAACACCGGCGCTATCGGTGCAACGCTGTTCAATTTCGGATGACGCTCACGGATCGCGACCAATTGCTGAGGATCCACCCCGGCATCACGCAGGCGATTTTCCTGTTGTTCATAAGCCGCGCTGTCGCCCTGCCGCCCCAACACTTCGAGCAATTGCACTCCCAGCTCGGTGCGCTCCGGTTCCTTGTCCATGGCATTGCGCAACAGCCCGACGGCCTCGCTCAAGCGCCCGTAGGCCAGGTAAATCCCCACCGCTTCCAGCACATCGCCCGCCACCGGCTCCTCACGGTGTTCGGTGGCTATGTTGATGCTCGCCGATTGCGCGGTTGGCGGGTCTTCAGGGTCGATGGGCTGAGCGGCCGGCAGAGCCGCCAGTGGCGCCACTCCTCCCGCCACTTGACGGCGACGGCGTAAGAAAAATCCACCGCCCACCAACCCCAGCAGCACCAGCAAACCACCGAGCAGCGGCCAGTTGAGGCCATCGTCGGCAGTTTCAGGTGCGGTGGTGACCGCTGCCGGTACCGGCGGTGCAACGGCCGGCGCTGGAGGCTTTTGCAGCTCGCTCAAACGCGTTTGCAGTTCACTGATCTGCTTTTTGCCGTCAGCTAGCTGGATATCCTGCGCCTGCAGTTTTGCGTTGAGTTCCTCGACGGTCTTTTGCAGCTGCTGATTGAGCAACACGCTGGCCGCCAATTGCTCGGCCACGGCATCGTTGACTGGCGCAGCCGCCGCTGCGGGAGTTGGCGCTGAAGGTGCCGCCTCGCGCTTGCCTTGAGCAGCCTGGGGCGCCGCCGTGGCGGGTTCAACGGTGGGAAATTCAGAAGATTGCGGACGTGGATCGGGGTCGTCCGTGGCCGGCACGATACTCGGCGATCCGGGTGGATCGATCAGCAGCGTGTACTCGCGCAGCAGGCGGCCATTGGGCTGATTGAGCTGCACCAGAAAATTCAGAAAGGGTTCATTGACCGGTTTGCGCGAGGTCACCCGGATCATCTGGCGATTGCCATGCAGGATCGGGGTGAACCTGAGGTCATTGAGGAAGAACACCCGCTCGACCCCGGCCCGACCGAATTCATCCGCAGTGGCCAGACTGGCCGAGAGGTCGCTGGCACTGAGGCCAGCGGCATCCACCAGGGCGATGTCGGCCTTGAGCGGCTGATTGAGGGCCGAGTGGACAGTGATGTCCCCCAACCCCAGCGCCATCGACCAGGTCGAATAGCTGAATACACCAGCGACCAGCAGCCATCTGGCGCCACCGCGCAGTACTACGTGCCGACTTGCGAGCATGAGCATCCCTTAAATAAGCAAAACCGGTTTCTATGCGTTCGCACATCCGGTACGAACACGATATTGCCCAGTAGTTCTTATAGTCTGCTCAGCGCGATCCCTCAAAAAACCCGTGCGCGGTTATGCCTCAAGATTTTTCCAGGTTGCCCAGAATGTGCCCGTGAACCCGCATGCACACCTTCAGATCCGCCTCGTCGACGCCTTCGAACAATTCGTGGCGCAGCTGCGTGGCAATGGTTTCGATTTGTTCGATCAGCGGCAGCGCCGGAGCGCAGAGAACGATTTTTTTCGCACGGCGGTCTTCCATCACCGATTGGCGTTGCACCAGGCCCTGGCTTTCCAGGCTGTCGAGCAAGCGCGCGAGGGTCGGCCCTTCGACACCGACGCTTTGCGCCAGCTCGCGTTGGGTCGGCGCGTCTTCAAAACGCGCCAGATGCAGTAGCACCAGCCAGCGTGCCTGGGACAAGCCCAGACCGGCCAGCCGGCGATCCAGTTCGGCACGCCAGCCACGGGACATCTGGGCCAGTTGCATGCCAAAGCGGTGTTGATCGGTTAACGGCATAAAACACTCATGAGTAGACTGACAAATAGAGAAAAACTAATTATTAGTCAGCTAAGCATGACATTTGGCTATAGGCAAGAGCCGACCTGTACTGAATCGTTACAACTGCCTGACGGTTGGCGCAAACGCCCTCTTACATTTCGAACTCGGATTGCAACGCAGCCCTTACGCAGTAAAGAACGCCTTCCGGAACCCGACCGGCGAACAGCTCGGCGATCTCGGCGACCGACGGCAACTCGCCCTCGCCGTCGAGGAACGCGTCCTGCACTTCGCCCATCAGTTCTTCAGGCAAGTCCAGCGCCTGATCCAGCGACAGTTGCTGTTTGCCAATGGCCTCGGCGAGCATGCTGTAGACGTTCTTTTCCGAGCACTGCAACTGCCCGGCGATCTGCATCGGGGTCATGCCGGCGCGGGCCAGGGTGATCAGTTCGTGGCGCACGTCGGCCACCACTTTCGGCGCTTCGGCCTCGCCGCCAAGCACTTCGAGGAAGGCCTCGCCGTAACGCTCCAGCTTGCGCGCACCAACGCCGCTGACCCGCGCCATGTCGGCCAGCGAGGTCGGCTGGCTGCGCAGCATTTCCAGCAGGGTCGAGTCGGGGAAGATGACGTACGGCGGCACGCCATGCTCCTCGGCGAGTTTGCGTCGCAGCGCACGCAGGGCTTCCCACTGTTCGCGCTCTTCGCCACGCACCAGTTGGCTGGCCGGGCTCTTGCTCGCGGTCTTGGCGGTGACCTGTGGCTTGAGGTCGCGGCGCAGTTCCAGCGTCACCTCGCCCTTGAGCAACGGCCGACAGGTGTCGCTCAGGCGCAAACCGCCATAGCCCTCGTGATCGACATCGGCCAGACCACGGGCCACCAGTTGCCGGAACAGCGAGCGCCATTCGCTCTCGCTCAGCGCCTTGCCGACGCCGTACACCGACAGGTGCTGATGGCCGAAGCTGCGGACCTTTTCGTTATCCTTGCCCAGCAGCACGTCGACCAGATGGCCGACGCCATAGCGCTGACCGGTGCGATAGATCGCCGACAGCGCCTGGCGCGCCGGCTCGGTGGCGTCCCAGGTCTGCACGCCGTCGACGCAGTTGTCGCAGTGGCCGCACGGTTCGGGCATGTCCTCGTCGAAGTACGCGAGCAGGGTCTGCCGCCGGCAGCGGGTCTCTTCGCAGAGCGAGAGCATGGCGTCGAGCTTGTGCTGCTCCAGACGCTTGTGGCGCTCATCGCCTTCGGAGTTCTGCAGCATCTGCTTGAGCATCACCACGTCTTGCAGACCGTAGGCCATCCACGCGTCCGCCGGCAGACCGTCACGACCGCCGCGACCGGTTTCCTGATAATAGGCTTCAAGGGATTTCGGCAGGTCGAGGTGCGCGACGAAGCGCACGTTGGGCTTGTCGATGCCCATGCCGAACGCCACGGTGGCGACCATGATCAGGCCTTCCTCGTTGAGGAAGCGCTTCTGGTGGTAGGCGCGCAGATCATTCGGCAGACCGGCGTGATACGGCAGCGCCGGGAAGCCCTGCTCGCTGAGGAACGCGGCGACTTCCTCGACTTTCTTGCGCGACAGGCAGTAGACGATGCCGGCATCGCTGCGCCGCTCGGCAAGGAACGCGAGCAACTGCTTGCGCGGCTGCTCCTTGGGCACGATGCGGTAGAAAATGTTCGGCCGGTCGAAGCTCGACAGGAAGCGCTCGGCGTTCTGCAGGTGCAGGCGCTCGACGATTTCTTCGCGGGTGCGCTTGTCAGCCGTGGCCGTCAGGGCGATGCGCGGGACATTCGGGAATAACTCCGCCAACTGCCCCAGTTGCAGGTATTCGCGACGGAAGTCGTGACCCCATTGCGACACGCAGTGCGCTTCGTCGATGGCGAACAAGGCGATCTCGAGGCTTTGCAGGAAGGCCAGCATGCGCGGCTGCACCAGACGCTCCGGCGCCAGATAAAGCATCTTCACTTCGCCACGCTTGATCCGCGCCGCGAGGTCGCGCTGCTGTTCGGCGCTCAGCGTGGAGTTCAGCGCGGCGGCGGCCACGCCCAGCTCTTCGAGGGTGGCAACCTGATCGTCCATCAACGCGATCAACGGCGAGACCACCACCGCCAGGCCTTCGCGCAGCAGCGCCGGGACCTGGAAGCACAGGGATTTGCCGCCACCGGTAGGCATCAGCACCAGCGCATCACCGCCGCTGGCCACGCGCTCAATGATTGCACCCTGACGGCCACGGAAACTGTCGTAGCCGAAGATGTCCTTGAGGACGCGTTGAGCCTGTTCGAGCATAAAAACTCCAAAAATCTACCGAAACATCCCTGCACAGGCTGGTTCAGGACAGCCAGGGCTGCTTAAACAAAACGTAAGAGCGCATTGCCAGACCACCGCAATACGAGCAGGGAGCGCAAAACGCGGCAGTATACCCGAGCCCTCCCCGGCAAGGGGTGCCGCTGATAAGACTCCGCTAGCCGCCAACACGAAAACCCTGTGGGAGCGGGCTTGCTCGCGAAGGCGGCGTGCCAGTCGATGCAAAAGTGTCTGATACGCCGTATTCGCGAGCAAGCCCGCTCCCACAGGGATATTCGTGTTGCCTGTAATTGCGGCAAATCTGCCGTGCGGCTGGCTTGAGCGCTCAAGAAGGCCTAGAATTCCCGCATTGTTTATTCCCCCAAGGTAGCCCCGTAATGTCCTTCGCTGAGCAACTAACCCGCCTGCAAGTCTTTCTCGACGCCGACGAGCTGCACGAAGAGGCGCTGGATTACGTGGCCGCCCACGGTTACCTGACCGCCCTGTCCATCTGCGCCGAAGACGTGCCGGAGCGTGAGTGGATCGACGCCCTGTTCGCCGAAGAGCCGCATTACAGCAGCGAGGCCCAGCGTGAAGAGATCGAAGCCACGCTGATCGGCCTCAAGGCGCACATCGCCCGTCAACTGGCGTCCGACGAAGAATTCGAATTGCCGTGCGATCTGGACCTGGGCGACGAGCCGGACGACTCCGAACTGCGCGGCTGGTGCATCGGTTTCATGGAAGGTGTGTTCCTGCGTGAAGCGGCCTGGTTCGAGACCGCTGAAGAAGAAGTCAGCGAAATGCTCTTGCCGATCATGGTCGGGTCGGGCCTGTTCGACGAACAGCCAGAGTTCGAAGACATTGCCAAGGACGCCAACCTGATGGACGACATGATCGTGCAGATCCCGGAAGCCCTGACCGCGCTGTACCTGCTGTGCCAGGCCCCGGACGAAAAACCGGCGATCCTCAAGCCTCGTCACCACTAAGATCCAGCCTATGGACAACCCCATAGGCAACCGCCCCCTGATGTTGCGCTACATCCTGCTGGCCATCGGCTGGCTCAGCGTGGCATTGGGGGTGATCGGGATATTCCTGCCGGTCCTGCCTACCACCCCCTTTCTTCTGCTCGCAGCAGCCTGCTTCGCGCGCAGCTCTCCACGTTTCTATCAATGGCTGGTCGAGCACCCACGGCTCGGGCCATGGATCCGCGACTACCTCGATGGCAACGGCATTCCGCTCAAAGGCAAGGTCTACGCGATCGGACTGATGTGGGCGAGCATTCTGTTCTCGTGTTACCTGGTGCCACTGCCGTGGGCGCGGGGATTCATGTTGACCAGTGCGGTGCTGGTGACCGTGTACATCCTGCGGCAGAAGACCCTGGATAAACCCTGAACACCGCCCCTCCCGCTAAGTCCACTTTCATCCCCGATACAAGGCATCAGCCTGTCTAAATCCTGGGTTGCGATTCCGGCACTCAAGTGTCCAACCACTGACCGCTCATCCGAAAAAGCCTCGTACCTGTAATTTCTGACAGTAGCCAGAGCCGTCATCTTCAGCGCTGAATAACTCCACGCCCTTTGTCCCCCGACAGTTCGCACGGAGTTCCGACCATGCTCGTTCAGCCCAAGAAAAAAATCTCTGCCCCCCATTCACTGCTGGACCCGCTGGTCCCCGGGCGCCTCCTGCCTTCCGGCCAGTGGGGGATCAACCGGGCGGCGGTATTCGCCTTTCCTGACCTCGGCATGCTTGTCTTGATCCCCGCCTGGGCCCAAAAGGCTATCGGCGACACCGTCAAGCTGCTGCTCGATGGCCGTGAGGTCGACGGGCGTCCCATCATCAATAAGAGCGAACTCGACCAGCCCACAGTCTTGTCGGTGGCCCCCCGTCATCTGCAGACCGGTTCTTATGAGCTCACCTACGAAATCAAACAGCCCAATCAAAAAGAAGAGCGTCCGGACAAGCCCCTCGACCTCTTCGTCAAACTGGAACTCCCCGGTGGCCAGGACATCAACCCGGGCCCCGGTCACTCCAACCTGTACATGTACATTCCCCCGGAAATCGTCAACGGCGGTGTGGACAAAGACGTTGCCGAAGCGGGAGTGCCGATTGTCATCAGGTCCGAGTCCGGCAGCGGCCTGCCTTACCCCGACATCGCAGTGGACGACGTCATCCGTCTCTACTGGGGTGGCACCCTTGTGGAGTCCACACCGGTGACCCAGGCGCAGATCGACGATCCGGTGGCCAACCCGATTCTGATCCGAATCACCAAAGCCATCATTGAGCGCGTCGGTGACACCGGCATCTCCGGTCTGGCGGTCACCTTCAAGGTGCGCGACAAGGTCGAAAATGAATCGGAAGACTGGTGCAAGGAAACCCGCATCGTCGTCACTGTCGGCATCGACCGGCTGGACGCGCCTATCGTTCAGGAGGCTTTCAACAATAAGCTCGACGTCGATAAACAGGGCAACAACGACATTACGGTCGAAGTCACGGCCGCCCGGTCAGGCTTCCAGCTTAATGACATCATCTACTTGACCATGTTCGGCACCACCGTGGATGGCGAAGAGGTCAAAGTCCCTGCCCCGACCCAGATCGTCGACAATATCCCGCATAACTACCATTTCAAGCTGCCCATTGCCGACGTGCGCAAACTGGTCAATACCCAGGTCACGTTCTCTTATCACCTGGTACGCAACGGCAGCAATCTTCCACTCTCCAAAGGGCAGTTTGTAGATTTCGAAGGCGTAGCCCACCGCCTGGCCGCACCGACGGTCAAGGAGGCCGTGGGAGACTTCATCGACCCTGGCAATAAGGAAATCAACATCCGTATTCCGTTTGATCCGCTCATCGAGATCGACAACGCCATCGAGCTGTTCCTGTTGGGTAAAAGCCCCGGCGGCAGCACCCACCTGCCTGATTTGGGCTATTACTTTCCGGATGAAAAGGACCTCGCGAATCCCGACGGTTTTACCATCAACGTGGCTGACGACCCCCTCGAGCCTATCAATGGCGGAAACCTGGAGGTGTGGTACCACCTGCTGAAAGACAAAGGCGCCGAGATCACCAGACAGGAATCCGTGCACGCCAGGGTGCTCAATGTAGGTGAACCGCAATTCGAGCTGAATGCACCGATGGTCAAGGGTGTGGAGAACCATTTCCTGGAGCCGGGCAAGCTGCCCGGAGGGACCACTGAAATGACCATCTACAAGCCGCTCGTGAGGCCATGGGTGAGAGACGATGAGGCCCAGTGGTTCTGGGAAGGCGACGTCTCCGGCGGGGAGACGGGTTCGATCAAGTTCAATGCTCTTAGTGAAAAACAGGACTGGCTCATCCGGCTGGATGCCGAGTTCGTGGCCAAGCACATCGAACCGAACCGCGGCAGCAAGATCACCGTCCGTTACCAGCTCTGGCGCCATGCCACAGAAGAGACCAGCCTTTCGAATCCGTTGACGTTCACCGTGGGTGAGGCACAACAGCAACTGTTGGAGCCGGCAAAAGTCGACAAAACGGTGGATAACGTACTCGACCCGAACGAAGCGAAAGACGGCGCTCTGGTTTTGATTCCCGCCAACCGCGATGAGAATGCCGGCGATCACTTCTACATGAATTGGCGCACCGAGGATGGAAGCGTCGATGAGAAGTACAACAAACCCATCAGCGGCAACAACCAGGGCAAAGTGGTGGAATTTCTGGTGCCTGCAGACATTGTGCTGGCGAGCCTGGACGAGACAGTCATCATCACCTACTACGTCGAGTTGTTCGAAGGCGGCGACGACGCCGTCGGTGAGGAATACCGGTTTCTCGTGAAAGCCTCTCCGGCCTTCAAACTGCCGGTGGTCACCTTCAAGGAGGCCACCGGCCCGCAAAAGGACCAGATCAACCCGGATGATGTTTTCCCCCTTGGTGCCACACCGGTTATTCCTGCCACAGCTGACCTGAAGACCGATGATGTCGTGTATATGACCGCGGTGGGTAAAACGGTAAGCCGAAAATCCCACACGGTGCTACCAGACGAGGCCGGAAAACAGCTCGAAAAAATCAAGATAGATCACACCTTCATCGTCGAACAGCTCGATGGCAGCGTTGCCTTGAGCTATACCGTCGAGCGCAAGGCGGGTGGCACCGATGGCCCGTCTGACCCGACCGTTTACGATGTACGCAGAGCGGTTGGCTCTGGCCAGTTGAAAGTCATGGGCGCTCGCTACAACCGCAGCACCTACAGGGCTTCCGGTGCCTGGCGGGTATTGAGTGCGTTCAATGCCAGCACCGGTCGCCCCGTGCAGGCCGAATGGAAATATCCCGAGGACAGCCAATGGACGACAGGCAGCACCTGGTATGACACTCATCCGGAGCAGCCGCTGCAAGTGCGCACTTCGGACGACGCACTGACCCTGAACCCGGCGAACATCTTCGGCAATGGTAACGACCTGACAGTTAACGGCCAGTCAGCATACGTTGCGCATCGCGATGTCGGAAATATCCTGGGATGGGGTCTTGCTGCCTACGGGGCAACGATTCCCTCGACCATCATCACCATGGACGACATTGTCGAGGTGAGTTGCACACGCAGCGCCTATGCCGCGCGACGCGCCAACAGTGCGGTCGTGGTCTGGGGGACCGCTGCAGAAGGTGGCAGCATGGGGGGTGTTTCACCGCTGGACTTCAAACAGGTGGTGGGCAACTCCGTCGCCTTCGCGGGCTTGAAGACGACAGGGCAAGTGGTGGCATGGGGCAGCGCTGCAAATGGTGGCACCGTACCGGAAGCCATCAGCATATTGAGAGACATTACCCACATTTTCTCTGCCGGACAGGCGTTTGCCGCGTTGCGTAGCACCGGCCACGTGGTGGCATGGGGGCTGGCAGCCAATGGCGGAGTCGTGCCGGGCGAATTTGACGGGATCGATGATATCAGGACAGTGCTCGGCAGCCACGGGGCTTTCGCCGCACACCGGCGTAACGGGCGGATTGTCGGTTGGGGCAACGCTACCTATGGCGGCACTGTGCCTGAGGCCATCGCAACCCTGTCCGACGTCATCGAGTTGAGTTGCGCCAACGCCCAGGCATTTGCCGTGCTACGTGCGACAGGTCAAGTCGCAGTATGGGGAACAGCCGAGTATGGCGGCGTCATCGATGATTTGATCAAAGGGCTAACGGATATTGTTGCAGTCTGCTCCACCTGGCGCGCTTTCGCCGCCCTGCGCGGCAACGGACACGTCGTGGCATGGGGCAGGCCATTAGAAGGTGGCTCCGTGCCGACCGACATCGCCACTCTGGATGACATTGTCCAGATATGTGGGTCTTCGCAGGCTTTCGCAGCACTGCGCAAGAACGGCACGGTGGTCGCGTGGGGCGATAAAACGGTCGGCGGCGATACAACGCCTGTCGTCGATCAACTGACCAATGTGGTGGCCCTTTACAGCAACACCACCGGTTTCACCGCCCTCACCTCCGACGGCCGTGTTGTGACCTGGGGCGTAGCGGGTGGCGGCGGCGACAGCAGCGCTGTGCAAGACCAACTGAGGGGCAAGGTCTCGTACCTGGCCACCCCGGCATCACGAGGGATGGCATTGAAAGCCAGTCAGCGGGCATTGCTCGACACCCCACGGTAACCCCGTTCTCAGCGTTTTTTCCACCCACGATGCCGGCGCTCCCACGGGAGCACCGGCATCCAGATCCATAGGTGAAACCATGTCTGACAAAGCGCCCTTACACAAAGCTCCCTCAGTGGACGAAGCTCCAGGCGGGGTACTGGATCCTGCACTTATTCCTGCCACAGGCGCCACGGTGCGCATCACACCCTACGACGATATGGCGCACCTTGACCGGGTCTTCCTGTTTGTCGGCGATCACTACACCGACTTTATCCCCATCAGCCAAAGCGCAGTGGGCAATGATGTGGAGTTCTCTGTTCCAGCCAAAGAATTCATTGCCAACAGCGACAACATCTTGCCCATTCGCTACGAGTTGCAGCGCGCGGCGGGCACGAATAAAAACAAGAACAAGAAGAGCAAGAGGCAGGTGGCGCAAGCCGCACGGGAGGAATCACTGATCCTGGAGCTGCTGCTCAAGGCGCCTTTCGAAAGCGCAGCAACCCTGGACCTGAGCGCTGAAAACTACGTGGCCTCGGTCCTCAAGCCGCCCAAGGAAACGCCTGCTTTTATACGCATGACCCGAGAAGCCAACTGGGGCACGGCACCCTACGTGTACAGCTGCGATGATGTAGCCATTGCGACCGTGCATCCAGCGTCCGGCGAGGTCACGGCGGTGCGCAATGGAACGTGCAGGATCACGGCGACCGATACCCAGGGCCAGAGCCAGCGTTACCCGCTGACGATCAAGGGCATTCTGGAGCTGCACTTCCTCACTGAAAGCGCTCACTGGGAGGGCATGAAGGTCCTGTGCATGGCAGCCAGAGTGCAGCCGGTCACACTTGCCCAGATCAAACGCCTTTGGTCACTGTATTACCCCAGCAGTGGTCAGGTGGCCGTATACCTTGGCTGGCTGGATTACCCGGTCTGGACCGGAGACGAACTGGGTGCGGGGACGGCCTGGGCTTATGACCTGAACGGTACAGACGTCAATAAAAATGCCGTCGGTCATGACACCAACACATTTCATCAGGCCGTCGGTATCAAACGCGCCTGAAGTCAGCCCGCAGGGACGACGATGATCTGATCATCAAGGACAGCACCATGCCATTGAACAAAGCGCTGCTGATTGCCCTTTGGCTATTCGGCACCCTCGCCTTCGCCGCCACCGGCCCGGAGGTGGCCAAGCTGCTCAACACGCGCTATCAGAACACCACGGCCGAATGCGTGGGCGAGCATCCCGCGTACTTTTGCAGTGGTGTATTGGTGCGCGGCAGCGCCGAGGCGGGCGAGTTCTGGACGCACAACGCAACCGCTACCCAGCTCGGCGCCGAAAGTTTCAGTTACCTGCGTGCCGACCTCGGCACCCGGGAGCTGGGACAGAAAAACGGCGTAGTGTTCAGCGACACCTTCTCTGCCATCGGCCAGAGCAAAGCGCTCGAGGTGTTGTGCGTCTATCCGTTTGCGTTTGCCATGACGGCCACCCGCCCCGACTTCGGTTGTGGCGCAATGGCGTTCGCCCACGCCGAAGCGGATCCCTCTTCGTGCGCCGCCCAAGGCGTCAGCGATGCGCAGGGCTGGATCGCGCACTTCCAGCAACAAAACCTGCAACCTGACAAGCAATGCTCGCTCAGCAGTCAGGTGCCGGTGCTGTTCAAGGCCAGCCTGGTCGCCCACCAAGGCCTCGGTGCCACCTGGGCTGTGAAACCCAACCTGGTGCAGATCAAAAACTGGGACGCCACTGCCCCCAAACGGATCCCGATACAAGCGCTGTTTTACGACACCTCGCAAACCGGCGCATTGCTCGGCGCACAGAGGGATCAGCGTGATTACTTCACTGCCACCGGGGACTGGTTGCCGGTCCTGCGCATGGATCTGCGCCAGCCACCCGGCGCGGTGTTCGGCTTCAACCTGCAGGACCAGTTGTACAACGGCTATGAGGTCGCCGCCCGAATGAATGCGCGATACCAGGACGTAGCTGCGTCGTGCGCCAACGAAAAACCCGCCTATTACTGCAACGGCGTTCTGATTCGCGGGGCGGATGCCTCAGCAGGTTTTCATGCGTGGAACCCCAGCCCGAATTCGATTACCCGTAACGGCGTTTCGTTTTCATACGTCCGGGAGGATGTGGGCACTCTCAAGCTGGCGGGCAATCAGGGTTACACGTTCAAGGAGTCCTACGCCCCCACCGGGCATCCCGCGACCTTGCGCTGCTCCTACCCCGCCAATGCGGCTACCAACGGAATTCCCGACAGTTGCCGCGCCAGTTGCGAGTCGCAAAACATCACCACCGTGGAGACATGGCGAGCAAAACACGCCGCCAGTCCGGGTGGCAGTTGCGCCTTCAGCAGCACGCCCGCCGCGTTCCAGCTCAGCATCGCCGTGCGAACAGTGATGACCGCTGCGGCCAGACAAAACTGGAATGAAATCATCATTGCCGCCTGGCCACAGAATATTCCCGAGCAAATCCCCCTCGAATCGCTCTTCTACCTGTCAGGTAACAACACGGCCCTGAACAATGCGAAGTTCATTCAGCGCGATTACTTTCAGCAGACCGCCCGTTACCTGCCGATCGTGCGGATGAATCTGGGTGCCACCGATCACCGTCCATTCATTTACGAAACAGCCGATCAAACCTTTCAGGGCACCTCGACTCAGACCCTGATCAACGGCATTACTCCACGAGCACCCGGGGAGTACTGACATGCGAGTCTGCACGATACGCGTGCTTGGCCTGTTACTGATCCTGTCTGCATGCACCGTTGATCTCCACGCCGCCACCGGCCCGGAAGTGGCCAAGCTGCTCAACACGCGCTATCAGAACACCACGGCCGAATGCGTGGGCGAGCATCCTGCGTACTTTTGCAGTGGCGTATTGGTGCGCGGCAGCGCCGAGGTGGGCGAGTTCTGGAAGCACGACGCAACCGCTACCCAGCTCGGCGCGGAAAGTTTCAGTTACCTGCGCGCCGACCTCGGCACCCGGGAGCTGGGACAGAAAAACGGCGTAGTGTTCAGCGACACCTTCTCTGCCATCGGCCAGAGCAAAGCGCTCGAGGTGTTGTGCGTCTATCCGTTTGCGTTTGCCATGACGGACACCCGCCCCGACTTCGGTTGTGGCGCAATGGCGTTCGCCCACGCCGAAGCGGATCCCTCTTCGTGCGCCGCCCAAGGCGTCAGCGATGCGCAGGGCTGGATCGCGCACTTCCAGCAACAAAACCTGCAACCTGACAAGCAATGCTCGCTCAGCAGTCAGGTGCCAGTGCTGTTCAAGGCCAGCCTCATCGCCCATCAGGGCTTCGATGCCACCTGGGTCGCCAAACCCAACCTGGTGCAGATCAAAAACTGGGACGCCACTGCCCCCAAACGGATCCCGATACAAGCGCTGTTTTACGACACCTCGCAAACCGGCGCATTGCTCGGCGCACAGAGGGATCAGCGTGATTACTTCACTGCCACCGGGGACTGGCTGCCGGTCCTGCGCATGGATCTGCGCCAGCCACCCGGCGCGGTATTCGGCTTCAACCTGCAGGACCAGTTGTACAACGGCTATGAGGTCGCTTCGCGGTTGAACGCGCGGTATGAGAACACCGCAGCGACCTGTCAGGGGGGTAAAACCGCGTACTTCTGCGACGGTGTCCTGCTGCGTGCCACCCAGGCGTCCAAGGCTTTTCACATGTGGAATCCCAGCCCGACATCAGTAGGCAATGGCGGTGTTTCCTTCACCTATTTACGCAAGGATGCAGGGCTGACCAAACCGGTGTACGCGCAAGGTTTTCTCGTTCGCGAAAGCTTTGCCCCGGCGGCATATCCCCTGAACGTGATGTGTGCCTACCCCTTCGATGGCGCCACCAGCCGCCCTCAGGACACCTGCCGTACCCGCGGTGACATGTGTCACGAGCTGGGTGTCACCAGTGTCGAGGCCTGGGTGACTCGCTACGCCAAGTCACCCCGCAACAGTTGTGCGTTCAACAACGACCCGGCGCAATTCCAGCTCAACATCGACGTTCGCCCCAGCGTGCCCAACGGCGATGGCTGGAACGAGGTGATGATTCAGACCTGGCCGCAGGACATCCCCCTGCAAATCCCCCTTGAAGCGTTTTATTACAGCCTGAAAGCGCACTACACCAGCAATGGTCTGCCCCAGGCTCAGTTCGCCCAACGCGATTACTTCGAGATCACCGGGCGCTTTCTGCCCATTGTCCTGATTGACCTCGAAGCGCCAGCGGGCCAGGTCTTCCGATACGACCCCGCCGATCAGAACGCCGCCGGTGCTCCGGCAAGTGTCCTGATCACGCCTGATCTCTGATCACCGAAGGCGTCAAGCCATGGCTTTGCCTTTGCAGCGCATGACCGCTCATCGAAAACCCGCGCCTACCTGTTAGTTCTGACAGTAGCCAGGGTTCGCCACATCGGGCCCAATCAAGTAACGCCTCCCTGGCAGAACCGCATAACCTTCGATGAGGTTTTTCGTCATGACGCACTTTCACTCATTCCTGTTTCCACCCTTGCAGACCGACACGCCTTTACTGCAACTGCGCCCCTTGCGGATTTCGGACCTCGTAGCACCGATCGTCGATGGGCACGGCGGTATCAACTTCAAGAACTATTACCGCTATCCCGACGGTTTGTTCTGTGCCGTCGACGCGTACGCCGCGCCCATGCGCGAAGGCGACAAGCTGGATATCTATTGGGGCAAGGACAACAAGATCTTTACCCGGGTGTTGGATGATGAAGATGAGATCAACAAGCCGGTGTTTTTTTTCCTGCCGGTGACAAACATCCTTCCCGGCTGGGCTGACGAGGTCTACTACATCCTGACCCGCGCGGACAACAACCCCCCAGAGGATCCCTCCACGCCCTTGCGAATACTGGTGAAACTGGATCTACCCGGCGGCAACGACGTAGACCCCCATAAGCCCGGACACTCAAATCTACACATCGTGCAACTGCCGCGCGACGTCATCGTTAACGGCGTGGATGCCGATTGGGCAGCCAGGGGGGTGCCAATGGTCATTCCACCCTACCCGAACATCGCCGTGCGCGACGTTATCCTAGTGAAATGGGGCAAGGCCTCCCTCGATCCTCATATCGTCAGCGCCGACGAGGCCGCCGGCACAACGCCTATCGTGATCACAATCCACAAGGACAAAATTGTCGCCGGTGGTGACGGCAACAGAGTGGAGATTATTTACGATATCCATGACGAGGTGTTGAACTTCTCCGAGAAACCCTCCCAGAGCACTACCGTCAACGTCATGTCCGGAGAGCGACTGCTGGATGAACCGATTATCCAGGACTCAAAAAACGGCACCCTCTATCTCGGCGAGCTGGAAGATCGCGATGCCAGCGTGGAGGTTCACGCCTCCGGCAGCCCTTTCAAGCTGGGTGACACCATCACCATGAACTGGGAAGGCACAACACGAACCGGCGAAACGTTGCCCAACCAACAATCCAGGATCCTGGAAAATCTGCCCAGCATTCTCAAGTTTCAGATTCCGAATGCGCAGGTCCGGGCGCTTGAAATGGGATCCGCCAAGGCATCGTATGTGCTCTACGATAAAGAAAATGGCACTGGGCTCCGCTCCAGGCACGCACTCGCCCAGGTGGTTCCCGGGGTGCCCAGGGTGCCCGCGCCGGTCCTCAAGGAGGCCTCGAACGGTAAGGTGAACGCCGATATCACGTCGGCCACCGTGGACATTCAGTACCCGGGCATGGCCGCGGGCGAAACCGTCAACATGGCCTGGCTGGGCACCAAGGCCAATGGCAATCCCTACTTGTATGAGGCACAGCACATCGTCAGCCCGGATGACGTGAAAAACCTCCTCGTGACCTTGCACGTGCCGGGTAAACATCTGCGAGTGCTGGAGAACGGCACACTGAATCTGTTCTACCGGGTGTCCGGCGACGAGTCGAAATGGCGGGGCCTGAATGAGTCCGGGCATCAGCAGATCAAAGTGTTGCGATTCACCTGAGTCACCGGCCAAAGGCCTGCAAAAAAAAACGCCTCGCGAATACGAGGCGTTTTTTATCGGGGGTTGCACCCGGTCAGGATCAGGACGTTTTACCAGGCCCAGCGCAGCCCGACATTCACTCCATACGGCTGCTCGATGTTCTTGCCATTGCTGTAATCGAAATCGGCATGCACCTGCAGGTCCTTGGTCACAGCCAGGGCCATACCTGCACCCAGCACACCACGGGTGCCAGACAGGTCGTTGTTGAACTGATTGTTGTCGTTGACCGTCACGCGGTTGTTGTTGATGAACTCGTGCTGCACTGCCGCACGCACATAAGGCTGGGCGACCATGCCATTGTCCATGTTGAAGGTGCGACCCACCGTGGTACCGGCTTCGCCAAGCACCGAGCGGCTGCGATCGCCGTCGGCCTGCATGCCGTTGTCCAGATCAAAGTTGTCACCCTGTACCACAGCGGTCGACAGTTTGCCGTACGGTTCGACGAAGTAACCGCCGCCCAGTTTGATCTGACGCCCGAACTCCGCCGAAGCGCTCACCCCGGAGTTATCGTAACTGCCCTTGGCACGGGTGCCGTCGCTCAAGCCGACTTTGGTGTCATTCCGGAAGCGGTTGAACTTGAGCTGAGCGTCGAAGTAGTAGCCGCTCTGCGCGTCGATCCAGGTCACATAGGGCCCCAGATAGTAGCTGTCGACCGTACCCGACGTTCCCTGCGCAACGTCAAGGTCGGTATGGCTGTAGCCACCCATGATCCCCCCGACCCACGCGCTGTCACCCAGATGCGTGTCCACACCGACGGACACCCCCTGTTGAGTCTGCTGATAACCCACGCCGGAAGCGGCATTGATGTTGTATTTGTTGCCGTAGGTGCGCATCCACAAGCCGGTATCGCCACCATTGAAACGCAGCTCGCCCATGCGGCTGCGCAACGTTGCCGCCTCGGCATACAACAGCGTCACCGGGGCGTTGAACAGCGCCAGTACCGATTTGGCGCCGGGGCTGATGGTCTTGGTGGTCGGGTCGAGAAACCATTCCGTACCGCCCGTCCCTGCGGCTCGCTGATCCAGATCATACGACCAGGCACCGAGATCGACACGCCCGCCTCTCAGGGCAAATTGCGCATCACCGGCGGCGGTGTGCACCAGAGTCAACTGTTGGGGGTTCACCGCGTCCAGACCGGACGCAGCCACCAGCAACCCGAACTGCCCACTGGCCACGCCCGTGACATTGAGCAAGTCGTGCTGACCCGTGGCGAAATTGCCTTTCATTTCGATCGTACTGGAACCGTCCGGCGAACCGGCCAGCGTACCGATGTTCAACTGGTAGAACGTGTTGGGCACATCCTGCGCACCAAAACGAACTGTCCCGCCATTCATGGCGAGTGTTCCTACAGTGTCGTTGCCGGCCAGGGTCCAGACCGAACCACTGTTGATGGTTACGCCGCTGGCGTTGTCGAGGCGGCCGGTCAGTTGCGAGTGGTTCTGCAGGGTGACGTTGGCGGTCGATCCACTGTCCACCAGCACGTCACCTTTCATGTTGCCCTGATCGAAGGTGAGATTGGCGGTACTGTTGCCGGCAACACTGACATTGCCCTCCAATGTGCTGTCCGCCACGTTCATCGTCGCACTCGATGCACCCTGTACATCAAGCAACACGCCGTTGCCGGCCAGCAGACGAGTCGCGTTCAGAACCTCTATCTGTGCGTTGACACCCGAAGTAGCCTGAATCGCTGCCCCGGTCTGCCCTTGAACCAGCACATTGTCCAGCGACACATTGGCGCCAGTGCCGACACCTGCGGTATCCGCGCGCAACCGAATTCCGTTCGTGCCCCCCGTCATGCTCCCCCCCACCGCACGGACTTGTGCGCCGAAGGAATTGAGACCCACGCCGCTTGCCCCGGCGGCGGTCAGGTGGGTATCGGTCAGTTGAATGTCACTGCCGCCACTGGTTTCGATCCCGGCCGTCTGGCCAGTGATCTGACTGCCGCTGATCACAACGGTTGAACCGGTGGTGGTGCCACCGTTGCGGCCGATAAACATGCCCATGCGCGAGCCCGTGACGGTAGCATCGGACACATTGGCGCCGGCGTTGGTGACGGCAATTCCCGCGCTGCCCCCCATGCCAGCATAGGTCCCGCCCAAGGCATTGAATTGCGCTCCCGTGTTGATCGATAACGCAAAAGTACTTGCACCGGTGGCGTTCAATACGCCTCCATCATGGACAGCGTAACTATCCTGTGCAGTGTTCTGATCGATATTCAGCGTTTGCCCTGCACCAATCGACGTCAAGGCAAAAACAAGAGGACTGGTAGAGAAAAACGGCACCAGGGACAACCATGCCAGATGTTTTCTCGACCCTGTTGATGAAAATAGATGTGCACAATAACCCATGTAACCTCCTTACAACTTTTCGCGGAAAATGCTTCCGTTGAAAACCAGAAAACCGGGGGGCAATGTACAAGGAGACAACCATTTCCTCTGTAGGAATAGTCCTCAATTTGATGGGAATTAATACCCCGCATGCGTAAAAACAGAAAGGCGGAAAGCGCAATGCACGCCTCCGCCTTTCAAAACGCGGATTTAATCGTCTAACTCGTCGCAATATTTCTCGTCGAAATCAGCGACCACGACCCTGACTTCCTGTTCATTGGAGGAGTGAGTTTCCTCATCAATCTCCGCTGTGTAGACGATTTTTCCGTATCCGTCCTTGATCGGCCGCAGCGCCTCAGTGAATGGCAAGTACACATCAAAGCCATCCACATGCTCATTGCCCTGCAATACTTTCTCGATCAGGTAGTCGTCAATAGGAGGTTCGCTCGGGCTCAGCTTTCTGCGCGACCAGGTAAAGAGCAACTTCATACCTTGCTCAAGCGAACCGCCGGCAGGACGAACTCGGATAATTCCAGCCAACCCAATGAACGGAATATCTCGAAGCGAAGTGCAATTCAGATACGTGATTTTCCCCGGATTGACATAAAGATTCTGAATGACCGGATCAGGCAAGGTCACCGGATAGATATAGACTTTAACTTCGGTAGGCGGGGATGGGTTTTCATTTTCACCGTTGGCCGGGTTGGTAATCACATAACGTGCTTTTTTCTTCCCGTTTTTGGTTTTCTCAAATACCTCTGATGGCAGTGTTAAGGGAACTTTGAAGTCAGGGGGTTCCGTTCCCTCCACTTCATACACACCCTCTGGCGCCGCAACTTTTTCGCCTTGCCACACCAGGGTGATAAGGTCGCCTGGCTTGACACCCGCCGGGAGATCCAGATCTATGGCGATATCATTGCCTTTGTCAGCTTCCACCAACTCGTTATCTTTGGTTGAGCCCTTGACGACCAGTTCGTCCAGATTAGGATTACCCACTTCCGGATCGGGTTCAGGATTGACGGGGCCGGCGATAGTCAAATCGATCGAGACTGTCGCCCCTGTTGCTTCCGGAAATTCCTTGCCATTTCGATCGATGACGTAAGTCACCCGTGCATCCCGAGGCCCGTCGCCACCGGCCGCCACATCTGCATAAGGAACATCGACGATCACTTCACTGGTGCCGTCGGTCGGTACGCCGGGTTGCTCTTTTCCATCGAACGTGACCACGGCCTTGTCATTTGGCGAGCCATTGGAAAATGTTGGAATAACCACTGCCAGAGAAGGAAAGGAGTCCTTCCGGTCGATCACACCATCATCGTTCGCCGGTGCCTCTGGTGGTTTCAAGTCGGTGGGGGTTGGTGTCAGTTGCACATCAAATGTAAACGGGTCTCCCGCCGGCCCGATATTCCCCACTCGATCGTTATACCTGCAATAAAAATCACGCTTCCCTTCACCCACACCCTTAATTGTAGCGGTAGGAATTTTTATCACGATAGGAACAGTCAAATCATCGCCCATCATGAAGGGCTGCGTAGGAACACCTGCATAATAACCAGCGTAACTATCACCCGTCGCGGCATCATTGGGCGTATCAATACTCATGGTTACTTCAATGTTTTTGTCCAGATATTCACGCGTCAACACTCCACCAATCACTTCGGCAGGCGGCACCGGAGCCTCCCCCGGGTTATTATGATTAGGCGGCGTATTGTCGATATAAAACCGCGACACTTCAGATGAAGTATCAACACCACCGTAATTAATTACGTACGTCAAGTCAAACAGGCCAGGAGTGCCGGTGTAAAGCCCTGACAATTCCAATATAAAATCATCACTCGATGCAGGTACTTCCGTCCAATCCTCTGAAACGAGCTGCGCTCCTTTAAACAAGGCGATCCATAATTCCCCTGGCCCAGAACCTTCAGGCCTTTCCACATCGAGGACTTGTACATCGCAATTTTTCCCCTGACGATCTGATTGCAACTTCTTGATGTTTTGATCGCCTGGAAGTGCCGGTAATAAGTCTACAACCTCCGGCGCTATGCCCGCCCGAGTCTTCAGCGACTGACGCAACACATACAGTTTTCTACGGGCAGCCTCTGCCTTGGATAACACTTTCAAATTATTCATTATCTGCTCTCCTGATCAAATGGATGCGCCAGGCCATCTGTTCCCACTACGAACTTCCAGACAGATACCGGGCATGTACTGCACTTTCACGTAGCGAAAACCCGTCAGTTTTCTTTACATAAATCATTGGTGGGTGAACATATTTCACCGCTGGGCATGGTGCGATTGATGATCACGTAATCATCATCCGAATTACCTCGGCCGCCATTGCGTTTTTTCAACCGGTAATAAACCAATGCGGAACCCTCATTGACCATGGGCGCAATCAGGGTGTCGTAGTCGTCAACGACAAAGTCGATATCCTCACCCGGCTGCAGCGTCGTCAGCTCCCTGGTTATTTCTGCGTAAGTACCGTCGATCGGCTCGGTGCCGTTGAGCCCGGCACAGCCTTGCCAGACCAACGTGATGATGTCGCCGTTTTCGATGCGGGCATCAGCCGGGATTCTGACTCTGACGCCTTCCCAGAGCCTGGGTCTGGAACAACAATGAAGCGCCCCCTCTATTCCAGCATCCGGAAACAGCGGCTCTTTCAATCCTGTTATCAGAACGATGGCCACCCTGACCGGAGTCGGCAGCGACCGCTGCTGATTCACGCCATTGCTGGTGGTGTAATAAACCGGGAGTGCCGGGTTCTGCTTGTCGGTGTCGATGACGCTCCAGGGCACTGAAAGCTTGACTGTTTTGCCAGCAACATCTGAAGCCTCGACCTCATAACGGGCGACGAACCCGGGGTAACTTCCCCAGTACAGCTCAATGACCTGCCCCGCCTGTGGCGCGTCGTACAGCTTCAGACTCACCGTGGCCGGATACCCGTAGTCGGCGGTGAGCAAGGTATTGAGGGTGGCGGTTTTTTCGCCGTAAACCTCAACCTGTGCAAGGTTTGCGTTGATCAACGCCGGTGCGTTGGCATGATCCTGCCCCGCCAGCGTCAGGTTGACGGGAACGGCCGTCGGCGGAGAAGGAGGTCCATAGCTCGAACCCTGGCGAATCCGGTAATAGACATCGGCCTGCCGTGGCCCGTCGCCCTTGTCATGCAGGTTCTTCCATGGCACTGGAGCAATCGCTGGAAAGTCCGACGGATCAATTGGAATTTCATCGACGAGGATGTCATCCCAGAAAATGGCGGCCCAGTGGCTGGCGTCTGCATAGTCGTACTCAGGGACTTCAACAACGACACCTTCACGAGCCTGTTGCCGATCAATCAGCCCTCGGTCAGACAACGGCACCTTGGGCGGCTGCAGCGCACCCGGCGCGGGCGAAAGGTCAACCTCGATCCACGAGAGAATGGAGCGGGGCCCTTCGTTACCGGCCCGGTCCCTCAAAAAGTAATAGAGGGCGCGTCGACCTGCCGCCCCGGCACGAATCTCGTCGGCGTACACGGTGATACGCAACTGTCTGGCGGCGATATCTTCCGCGCTGAATTCTTGCTCGCGTATCGCAATCTCTGAGTCAGGCGGATTCGGGTTAGCGGTCCAGTAATACCTCGCGCGATCCCCGGCCTTTACATCGTCATAGAAAGGTGCCAGAACACTGACCTCACCCTCGCGGATAAGATAGGTTTCGTTGATGACGCCGCCCAGCGCGGCCGGGAATTCCACCGGGCCCGGTGAGCGGCCGTAATTGGGTTTGGTTTTATCGATGGTCAGGGTTTTGCGGTCACCTTCAACCGGATTGCTGCCGTACCTGGAAATCCGGATCGCCACCTCGAAAGCACCTTCATTTTGGAGCAGATAACTCGGTACTTTCAGGGTTTGCGGAAAGTCGATGGGGTCTTCGGTCGGATACCACTTAAAAGCGACCATTCGAAAAGTCGCATTCTTTTCCATGAAGCCCAGCTCGACCAGATCTTCTTCGCCCGGCGAAGGAAAACCCTGTTCAAAATCCATGAACTCGACGCTCAGATCCTCATTCAGCGCCGACAATGGCAACAACCCCCAGGGGTCATCGGGATCAAGCACGGCAGGCACTGTCGGCGCATCGATCTGCATCGCCTCCACAGGTGCATCCTCGATGTGTGACCGTTCGCCAGGTTCTTTGGGCTTCGCCATTTCCGGCCTTCCTTTTCGACAGTGACGGGCAGCGCGGTTTGAGCTGCTTGAGTGATGGCTTCATTTAATGCCCGGCAAGAAGCCCTGCCTACTGTCAGAAATTACAGGTATGGCTACCGTCCATCGGAAACCACCGAGGTGCGCAGCGCAAAATTCGGTGCAGATAATGACCTCTTCGCGAGCAGTCTCGATCCCAACCTGGATAGGGATTCGGCGGCGTTGCCATGATGTGCGCGGGCGCGAGGTAGTGGTCGAGGATGCGTTCCGCGGCTTCGTGGAGTTTTCTGGAGTTGAGTGATTCGTAGGGTGATACCGGATCTGTGGCCGGCAGATTGGGTTTGGTGTCAGGCCTCGATCTCACCGTGTCCACCTTCAACGAATGATCATTGAGCCTGCCGCTGATCTGTCGTGTGCCGGGGGTGAAGTCAATGTTCACCTTGTGGTCGTTACCACTCGTCGCAAATACGCCCCCACCTGTAATTTCTGACAGTAGCCAACCCGCCTCACCTGAGCCTTAAATCCCTGTGCCGCCCCTTTTCCAACCGGAGTTGCCAGCATGCTCATTCAACCGTCCAGAGAAATTCCCAAGGACCTGCGTGAACCGGAAATCCCCGGCCGCACGGAACCGCAACTGCCCTCCGGCAGCAGTGACCAACGCAGATCCACTGTGGGAGCGGGCTTGCTCGCGAAGAGGCCAGATCTGCCAGCGCCTATTCCTTAGACCCAACATTATCCAGCGCCTGATTCACCGCCAACTCCCCCAGCATTACTACTTGGGCAATGCCCAGCGCGGTATTGCGGCTCGGCCCTTCCAGTGTCCCGGCAAAGTCACCGAGCATGACCGTGGCCGAGGCCAGGGATTCGCAGGCGTTGGCCAGCAGGGATTCGGTGTCGGTTTGCGGGTTGACCATGAACATGCTGCTGGGGGTGTAAGGCGTTGCCATGATGTGCGCGGGCGCGAGGTAGTGGTCGAGGGCGCGTTCGGCGGCTTCGTGGAGTTTTCTGGAGTTGAGGGATTCGTAGGGTGACACCGGGTCTGTGGCCGGCGGATTGGGTGGGGTTTCGGACATCAGCTGGAACTCCGATCGAGGCACTTTGAATGAATGACGACCTGTAGGAGCTGCCGAAGACTGCGATCTTTTGATCTTGATCTTGAAAAACAAAATCAAAAGATCGCAGCCTTCGGCAGCTCCTACAAAGGGCCGCGTGATTAGTTCGGCACGCGGCGGCCGTCCAGCACTCGGTTGACCATCAGTTCACTGAGCATGATCACCTGATGCAGCATCAGCATCGCCCGGCGCTGTGGGTTGTCGACGACGTCGCCGATGTCGCGGGCCATGCCGCGGGCCATGTCGCTGGGGGCGGCTAATGATTCGCAGGCTTCGACGAGCAAGGTTTCTTCGTCCACGGTGGGGTCGATGAGGAAGATTCTGCTTGATTTGCCTGACGGTACTGAGGGGATGGAGATCTTCAGTGCGCCGGGGTTGAGGTAGAAGTTGATGGCGCGGTCGGTTGCCGCTTTTATCTTCTGCGGGTCGAGGGCCGGGTCGTATGGGATTGGATCGACGTCCGGGGGTTGGGTGTGGCTTTGAACATGGATGAAACTCCGTATCGAGAAATAGGAGCCATCACCCTCGCTACCAAACGATGGGTGGCGGCCATGCGCGGGTTGGTAGACCGGTCGATACGGAACCCGGCGCTCACGAGTGAGCCCCACGCATGTCCACCATATAAAGCTGAGCCGCAAAAGAGAGGCTGCATAAGGTGATGCCATACGACCGTACCGAAATGGGCTACCAAACCCGATCACTGATTTGCAGTGACAGGGAAACGATAAAGCCCGGCCCATAGCCGTGTAAGCCGGCGGATTCTGGCGTACGCGTAGGTAACGGCGCAAGGCGTTGTAGCCGTTATGGCGTAACGGTTCGTGTACTTTAAACGTGGTTGCGAGGGTGCGTTTATGTGCGGAGTCTGCTCTGTTGTTTTGATGTTGTCTGGCTGGTCGCATTCGCGAGCAAGCCCGCTCCCACAGTTGGAATGAGTGCATTCAGTTGGGGATTGGTCGGCTCGTAGGCCGCCATCGCTGGCAAGCCAGCTCCCACAATTTGACCGAGTGCATTCAGTTGGGAATTGGTCGACTGGTAGGCCGTCATCGCCAGCAGGCTGGCTCCCACAATTGGATTGGGTGCATTCAGTTAGATATTGATCGGCCGTCAGGCCGCCATTGCTGGCAAGCCAGCTCCCACAATTTGACCGGGAGTATTCAGTCAGGGATTGGTCGGCTCATAGGCCGCCATCGCCAGCAGGCTGGCTCCCACAATTGGATTGGGTGCATTCAGTTGGATATTGATCGGCCGTCAGACCGCCATCGCTGGCAAGCCAGCTCCCACAATTTGACCGAGAGCATTCAGTCAGGGATTGGTCGACTGTGAGGCCGCTTTCGCGAGCAGGCTCGCTCCCACGGGCAGCTTTGTTGTTCACAAAATGGTGAGCAGCATAAATCCAATGTGGGAGCGAGCCTGCTCGCGAAGGCTGGCTCACTGGCAACACCGTTCTCCAGACAGAAAAAACCCGCCGTCCCGACTGATCGGAACGGCGGGTCTTGTCGTTTCAGGCCTCGATCACACCGTGTCCACCTTCAACGAATGATCATTGAGCATGCCGCTGATGATCGTCGCCGTGTCGTGTCCGCTGGCGATCACCCCACCCGCCCCCGGGGTCACGCCGTAGTGGCTGGCGAGGTTGACGCCGGCCAGGTCGATGGTCTGGTTCGGCGTCGCGCCGGCGATGGCACTGACATTGATGCTGGTCAGTACCGACGCGCCGCTGCCGGTGACGGTGAAGTGCAGGTAGTCGTCGAGCGATGCGGTGGTGCTGTTTTCACCTTGCAGCAGTTGCGACAGGTCGAGCTTGTCGGTGCCGGGTGTGAAGTCGGTGATGGTGTCGTGGCCACTGTTGCCCTTGAGGTACTGGAAGGTGTCGGCTCCCGGCCCGCCGGTCAGGGTGTTGTTGCCCATACCGCCGATCAGCAGGTCATCGCCACCGCCACCGTTGAGGATGTCGTTGCCCAGACCGCCGTTGATCACGTTGTTATTGTTGTCACCGGTCAGGGTGTCATTGAAGTTCGAACCGATGAGATTTTCGACGTTGGTAATGGTGTCGATGCCAGCGCCGATGGTGTTTTGCGGCACGAGCAGGCTCAGGTTGACCGTGACCCCGGCCGTCGCATGCGCATAGCTCACGGTGTCGATGCCGGTACCGCCATCGAGGATGTCGTTGCCCGGGCCGCTGTAGAGCAAGTCGTTGCCGGCGCCGCCGTGCATTTCGTTGTTGCCTGAACCGCCGCTGAGCACATCATTGCCGTCGCCACCGTTAAGGATGTTGTTGCCGGTGCCGGCCACCAGAATGTCATCCCCCGACGTACCGGTGAGCGTATGACCGTCCTGATAAGTGATGCTGACGTCGGCCGTGTCGCTGCCGCCATGGTTGTCGTTGGCGGTGTAGGTGCCGTTGAAGTCTGGCGTCACGTCGTGGGCGCCGGCGTAGTTGACCGTCATGGTCAGTTGGTAATTTTCCGCCGCCGTCGGGTTGCTGCCGCTGGTGTTGCTGATGTTGGTGACGTGAATCTGGTAGGTGCCGTCGGCGCTGGCGGTGATGGTGCCGCCGTCGGCGATGCTGACGAACGCGCCGCCATTCACCGAGTACTCCATGGTGATGTGCCCGGCCGCCAGGTTGTGATCCAGGTTGAGGGTTTCGCCCTGTTTCAGTTTGACGGTGATCAGGTCTTCATCGTTGGCGTTGGCGGTGGTCACCGCGCCGAGGTAGCCGCTGACCACCAGCACTGCGGTCATCGCCGTGGCATTAGCAGTGAAGGCGCTGCGCACGTCGGCCAGATTCTGGTTGGCGGCGGTGTTGCCGGTGCCGGCGAAGTTGATCGCGCCGGTGCCGGTGAAGTCCGCACCCTTGGCCGCCCAACCGGTGTTGAAGGTGGTTGGCGATGCAGTCAGCGGATCGCCGTCCGGGTCGCTGTCGTTGGCCAGCAACAACTCGCCCGGCACCGTGACCGTGCTCGACAGCACGTTGGTGATGACATGGTCGTCGACCGCCACGGGTGGCGAGTTGGGGATCACTTTCACGGTCAGCGTCGAGCTGGCGAGGTCGCCGTCGTTGTCGCTGAGGGTGAAACCGATGTTCTCGGTGATCACGGTGGTCGTGGTTTTCTGTGAGATGTAGGTGTAATCGCCAGTGTCGAGGTTGATCTGCAGCGTGCCGCTGTTGTTGGTGGCGATGCTCAGGGTGTTGGTCGTGGTGTCGAAGGTGCCGTGGTTGGTGCCACCGCTCGCGACCAACGAACCTTGGCCGCCGTTGGCTTTCGGGTCATAGGTGTACGTGGTGCCATCGACCACTATGGATTTGATGAAACCACCATCGGCGCCGAAGGTGCCCGTGTCACCCAGCAGAGAGCCGGTGACCGGCGCGCCAACTACGGTGCCCGACAACACCGAGTTGAGCTGATTGAGGTCGGTGACCACCACCGCATTGGTGTCGGTGTGGCTGATGCCGTCATAGGCCAATGGATCGAGGTTGGCGTTGCTCACGCCGCTGCCCAGGCCGATGGCGTAGTTCTTGATGTTGTTGGCATCAAGGAAGGCTTTGAGTGCGGTCTCGTCGGCGCTGCCGATTTCCTGGCCGGCGGTGGGTTTACCGTCGGAGAAGAAGTAACCGATGTTCTGCGCACCGTCCTGTTTGCCGGCGGTGTTGAACGCGGTCTGCATCGCCGCCACGGCGGCGTCGTAGTTGGTGCCGCCGCCGGCGGTGAGGCCGGCCAGCAGGGTTTTGGCGGTGGCCACATCGACCCACACCGAGGTGCGGTCAGTGGCGCTGCTGCTGAAGGTCACCAGTTGCACTTTCACATCGCCGAGGTCGTCATATTTGTCGAGCAAGGCGCTGATCGCCTGTTTGGCCAACGCCAGGCGCGACAGGCCCGGCACGCCGGACGCGTCGGCCATGCTGCCGGAAATGTCGAGGACGATGAGGATGTTGGAGTCGATCTCTACCGCCGCCACCGAGCGATCCGACGGCACGGCTTTGGGCACGTCATCGACGATGTTGACCACGATGGTGCTGGTGGTGCTGTTGCCCAAGGCATCGGTGGCTTTGTAGGTGAAACTTTCGCTGAGGGTGTTGGCCCCATCGTTGGCGCTTGGCGTGGTTTTCGGCGCCGAGGTCAGGGTGTAGGTGTACGTGCCGTCGGCGTTGAGCTGGATCTGCCCGTACTGGCCGGTTGAACTGCCGACCAACGTGTACGTGATCGCGCCACTGCCACCGGTGACTGCACCAACCAGTGTGCCGGTGGCGGTTTCGCCGGTGCTGGTCGGATCGCTGCCGGTGACCGTGCCGGGGGCCAGGTCCTGGCCATCCTTGGTCAGGTCGAGGGCTTTTTCGTAGACCGTCACGTCCTGATCCACCGAGGCCACGAGTTTGCTGTCGGCAACGTTGATGGTGATAGTGGTAGTGCTTTCGTCACCGTCGCCATCGCGGATGGTGTAGGTGAACGTATCGGTGGCGCCCGGCGGGCTCACCGAGTTCGGGTTGCTGTGGTAAACGGCGTTGCCCGCCGCGTCCAGGGTCAGGTAGCCGTAGGTGCCATTGATGTTGCTGTTGAGGCCGCCGATCGCCGAGCTCGCGGTGTTGCTGCCGGCACGCACGCCCACCACAGCCCCACCCGCCGCTGCGCCGTCGGCACCGGTGACGTCGTTACCGAGCACGCTGATGTTGACCGTGCCGCCCTCCGTCACCGAGCCGGTGTCGGCCTTGGCGGTCGGCAGGTCATCGATGATGTTGACGTTGATCTGCCCCGACGCCGTGCTGCCGTCGCCATCGGTGGCGACCACGTTGAAATTCTCGGTGAGGCTGTTGGCGCCGTTGCCGGTCGGGTGTGCGTCGTTATGCACCAGGGTATAGCTGTAGGTCACGACACCCGTGGTCGGGTTATAGCCGGAGATGGTCAGCGTACTGCCCAGCGGCGTGGTGACCGACTGCGGGAAGCCTGCGGCCACACCATTGGTGACCACGGCAATACCGCCGACAGTCAGGGTTTGCAGACCGTCGAGCGCAGTCACGGTGAAGGTGCCGCTTTGGGTCAGTGCCGTGGCGTCCGGCGCACTGCCGTTGCCAAGGTTTTTTTCGTAGACGGTGAGTTCGCCGCCGTTGACGTCGAGACCGTTGAGGATCACCGGATCGTCGTTGTTGTGGATCTGCAGGACGAGGTTTGCGGTGCTGGTATCGCCGTCCGAATCGGTGATGGTGTAGGTGAAGGTTTCGGTGCCATTGCCGCCGCCGTGCAGGTTTTTGAAATCGGCATCGGTTGGGTTGAGCGTGTAGGTGTAAGTGCCGTCTGTGTGCAGTTCGAGCGAACCGTAAATGCCGGTGAAGGTGCCAGCGGTGACGGGGCCGGTGGGTACGCGGTCAGCGCCTTGTACATCATTGGTAAGAACGTTGCCGGTCAGGGTCAGGTTGGTTTCTGACGCAGTGTTGGCATTGCTGTCGTTCACCGCTTTGGGCACGTCGTCGATCACGTTGACGTCAAGGGTCGCGTTGGCGGTGGTGCCGTTGTCGTCGACCACGGTGACGGCGAATTGCTCGGGCAGGTTGTTTGCACCATTGCCGGTTGGGTGGGCGTCGTTGTGATCCAACGTGTAGCTGTAACTCACAACACCGGTCGTTGCGTTGAAACCGGTGATGGTGAGCGTGCTGCCCAATGGCGTGGTGACCGATTGCGGGAAGCCTGCGGCCACGCCGTTGGTGACCACGGCGATACCACCGACGGTCAGCGTCGTTACGCCATCGAGTGCGGTGATGGTGAAGGTGCCGCTTTGGGTCAGTGCATTAGCGTCAGGAGCGCTACCGGTACTGAGGTTTTTTTCGTAAACGGTGAGTTCGCCGCCGTTCACGTCCAGGCCGTTGATGATCACCGGATCGTCGTTGTTGTGGATCTGCAGGACGAGGTTTGCGGTGCTGGTATCGCCGTCCGAGTCAGTGATGGTGTAGGTGAAGTTCTCGGTGCCATTGCCGCCGCCGTGCAGGTTTTTGAAATCGTCGTCGGTCGGGTTGAGCGTGTAGGTGTAAGTGCCGTCGGTGTGCAGTTCGAGCGTGCCGTAAGTGCCGTTGAAAGTCCCGGCAGTGACTGGGCCGGTCGGTACGCGGTCGGCGCCTTGTACATCATTGGTAAGAACGTTGCCGGTCAGCGTCAGATTGGTTTCCGAAGCGGTGCCGGTGTTGGCATCGTTCACCGCTTTGGGCACGTCGTCGATCACGTTGACGTCGAGGGTGGCGTTGGCGGTGGTGCCGTTGTCGTCCACCACGGTGACGGCGAATTGCTCGGGCAGGTTGTTCGCACCATTGCCGGTTGGGTGGGCGTCGTTGTGATCGAGGGTGTAGCTGTAGCTGACCACGCCGGTCGTTGCGTTGAAACCGGTGATGATGAGCGTGCTGCCCAGCGGCGTGGTGACTGATTGCGGGAAGCCTGCGGCCACGCCGTTGGTGACCACCGCGATGCCGCCGACAGTGAGCGTTGTCACGCCGTCCAAAGCGGTGATGGTGAAGGTGCCGCTTTGGGTCAGTGCATTGGCGTCCGGAGCACTACCGGTGCTGAGGTTTTTTTCGTAGACGGTGAGTTCGCCGCCGTTTACGTCGAGGCCGCTGATGACCACCGGATCGTCATTGTTGTGGATCTGCAGGACGAGGTTCGCGGTGCTGGTATCGCCGTCCGAGTCAGTGATGGTGTAGGTGAAATTCTCGGTGCCATTGCCGCCGCCGTGCAGGTTTTTGAAGTCGGCGTCGGTTGGGTTGAGCGTGTAGGTGTAAGTGCCGTCGGTGTGCAGTTCCAGGGTGCCGTAAGTGCCGTTGAAAGTACCGGCAGTCACTGGGCCGGTCGGTACGCGGTCAGCGCCTTGTACATCATTGGTAAGAACGTTGCCGGTCAGGGTCAGGTTGGTTTCTGACGCAGTGTTGGCATTGCTGTCGTTGACGGCTTTGGGCACGTCGTCGATCACGTTGACGTCGAGGGTGGCGTTGGCGGTGGTGCCGTTGTCGTCCACCACGGTGACGGCGAATTGCTCGGGCAGGTTGTTTGCACCATTGCCGGTTGGGTGGGCGTCGTTGTGATCGAGGGTGTAGCTGTAGCTGACCACGCCGGTCGTTGCGTTGAAACCGGTGATGGTCAGCGTGCTGCCCAGCGGTGTGGTGACGGATTGCGGGAAGCCTGCGGCTACGCCGTTGGTGACAACCGCGATGCCGCCGACGGTCAGCGTCGTTACGCCATCGAGTGCGGTGATGGTGAACGTGCCGCTCTGGGTCAGCGCATTGGCATCAGGAGAGCTGCCGGTACTTAGGTTTTTTTCGTAAACGGTGAGTTCGCCGCCGTTCACATCCAGGCCGCTGATGACCACCGGATCGTCGTTGTTGTGGATCTGCAGGACGAGGTTCGCAGTGCTGGTATCACCGTCCGAATCGGTGATGGTGTAGGTGAACGTTTCAGTACCATTGCCGCCGCCATGCAGGTTTTTGAAATCGGCATCGGTCGGGTTCAGCGTGTAGGTGTAAGTGCCATCGGTGTGCAGTTCGAGCGTGCCGTAAGTGCCGGTGAAAGTACCGGCAGTGACTGGGCCGGTGGGTACGCGGTCGGCGCCTTGTACGTCGTTGGTCAGGACGTTGCCGGTCAGGGTCAGGTTGGTTTCCGAGGCGGTGTTGGCGTTGCTGTCGTTCACTGCTTTGGGCACGTCGTCGATCACGTTGACGTCGAGTGTGGCGTTGGCGGTGGTGCCGTTGTCGTCCACCACCGTGACGGCGAACTGTTCCGGCAGGTTGTTTGCGCCATTGCCGGTTGGATGGGCGTCGTTGTGGTCGAGGGTGTAGCTGTAGCTGACAACACCGGTGGCCGCGTTGAAACCAGTGATGGTCAGCGTGCTGCCCAATGGCGTGGTGACCGATTGCGGGAAGCCTGCGGCCACACCGTTGGTGACCACCGCGATGCCGCCGACAGTGAGCGTTGTCACGCCGTCCAAAGCGGTGATCGTGAAGGTGCCGCTTTGGGTCAGTGCATTAGCGTCAGGAGCGCTACCGGTACTTAGGTTTTTTTCGTAAACGGTGAGTTCGCCGCCGTTCACATCCAGGCCGCTGATGACCACCGGATCGTCGTTGTTGTGGATCTGCAGGACGAGGTTCGCGGTGCTGGTATCGCCGTCGGAATCGGTGATGGTGTAGGTGAAGGTTTCGGTGCCATTGCCGCCGCCATGCAGGTTTTTGAAATCGGCATCGGTCGGGTTCAGCGTGTAGGTGTAAGTGCCATCGGTGTGCAGTTCGAGCGTGCCGTAAGTGCCGGTGAAAGTACCGGCAGTGACTGGGCCGGTGGGTACGCGGTCGGCGCCTTGTACGTCGTTGGTCAGGACGTTGCCGGTCAGGGTCAGGTTGGTTTCCGAGGCAGTACCAGTGTTGCTGTCATCGACGGCTTTGGGCACGTCGTCAATGATGTTCGCGCTGATGGTGGTATTGGCGGTGCTGCCGTTGTCGTCCGTCACCGTCACGGCAAACTGTTCGGGCAACGTATTGGCGCCATTGCCGGTCGGGTGCGCGTCGTTGTGATTGAGGGTGTAGCTGTAGGTGAGAACGCCGGTCGCCGCGTTGAATCCGGTGACGGTCAGCGTGCTGCCCAAAGGCGTCGTGATCGATTGCGGGAAGCCTGCGGCCACGCCATTGGTGACCACGGCGATACCGCCCACCATCAGCGTGGTGACGCCGTCCGGCGCGGTGATGGTGAGGCTGCCGTTTTGCGTCAACGCCGCTGCATCGGGCGCACTGCCGCTGCCGAGATTGGCCTCATTCACGGTCAGCACGCCGCCATTGATACCGTTATTGATCGTCACCGGATCGTCGTTGTTGTGGATCTGCAGCACCAGATTCGCGGTGCTGCTGTCACCGTCGGAATCGGTGATGGTGTAGGCGAACGTTTCAGTACCGTTGCCACCACCGTGCAGGTTTTTGAAATCGGCGTCGCTGGTGTTCAGGGTGTAGGTGTAAGTGCCATCGGCGTGCAGTACCAAAGTGCCGTAGGTTCCCGTGAAAGTACCGGGGGTGACCGGCCCGCCAGCGACGCGGTCAGCACCTTGTACGTCATTGGTCAGCACGTTGCCGGTCAACGTCAGATTGGTTTCCGACGCGGTGCCGGTGTTGCTGTCATTCACCGCTCGGGGCACGTCGTCGATGATGTTGACGTCGAGCGAGCCGGTGGCGCTGTCGCCATTGCTGTCACCCGCCGTCACGGTGAAATGCTCGCTCAGGCTGTTGGCGCCGCCACCGGCCGGATGGGCGTCATTGCCATTGAGGGTGTAGCTGTAGCTGACCACGCCGGTGCTGGCGTTATAACCGGTGATGGTCAGGGTGTTGCCCAACTGGGTGGTGATCGACTGCGGAAAACCGACGGCCACGCCACCGCTGATCACGTTGATGCCGCCGATGTTCAGGCTGCTCAGACCGTCCGGGGCGCTCACGGTAAAGCTGCCGCTTTGAATCAGCGCAGCGGGGTTGGCGGCAGAGCCGTCGGGCAGATTGGCTTCGTTGACGGTCAGTTCACCGCCCGGCACCGACAGGCCACTGAGCGTCACCGGATTATTCACCGCTGGCGGCACCACTGGCGCCGGAGTGTTGTCGCCGTTGTTATCGACGATGTAGTGCCGTTCCAGGGGAAACTCGGGAATCCCGTTGAAACCGGCGGTGGGGAAACCAATTCGCGGATCGACGCGTCCGCCGACTTCCGTCAGCAACACAAAACTGTGGCCACCACCCAGTTCCCCCGGTACACCCGTTGGCGCATTCGGCCCGGCAGCAGTCGCTTCGGCGGCTTTGGTCGGGTCTTCACCGGCGGCGATGGCTTTCTGGATTTGCTCAACGTCGGTCAATTGCGCTTCGGTCGGGGTCAGCGCTTCTGGCGAATCGACATGCGGCGCCTGATTGGCCAACAGCTGCCCGGTCATGGTCATGCTGCTGTCGCGACCCAGGGTCAACTCGTGGCCATTTTGCAGATGAACGGCGACGGCACCTTCTGCCCCGGTGATCACTTGATCGCCGGCAAACAGGCGATCGCCCTCGACCAGGGCGCGGCGAGTGCCGTCGGTGCCCTGCGCAAAAACCTGACCAATGACTTTAGTGACGATCCCGATGAGCGTTGCCATGTGAATTTCCTCCGCTGCCGACCACCGTCGGCACTGGTTCGCGAAGCAGCCCATGGCTCAATCGGGTTGCCGGGGTGACGCTCACACCTCGGCAGTTCGTTTCGCAGGTAGCGCAAACAAGGAAACTTCAGTGCGATCAAGCACTTAAAACTCCTGATCAATGCAGCAAACCCACTAACGCTACGTAACGGTGGTGAATCACCCGAGTGACAAAAAAATGTCGCTCATCTGCCGCTACGCGTCCCTCCCCTTCAGCATTACTTCGCCGTATGTCGCAAAGTGAATGGAACTTTCCTCAAGCCTTTCCGTGCACCCTGATGCGCGGAAAACAAAGGCTTTCGTGCTGAACAATGTGCTGGATTTTACAAAGCGCATAAGTTTTTTTCGGCATAACCCTTATGAAAATTTTTTCTTAGCTACGCTTCAGGATGTTCTTAGCTCTGTTGTTACAAGAGTGAAACGCTTAAACCTCAAAATTTCGTCAAATATTTGGCGACGGTAACACACCATCAGGACCAGGGAGATGCACCCCATGCGCGTTTTAACCCCCCTCTGCAGCGCGGTTTTGCTGGCCATGGCTTGCACTTCCCAAGCTCAGGCCATGAACCTGACCGACGCGATACAAAGCACCATCGCCACCCACCCAGAACTCGCCTCGCGCGTGGACGCCAAGCTGTCAGCTGACGAGCAGGTGAAAGTGGCCAAGGGCGGCTTTTATCCGTCCGTGGATTTGAACGCTGCTTACGGTCGCGGCTACAGCGACAACACCAATACGCGGGCATTGACTCCCAGCGGTCACAACACCGAAATCCTCAACTACACCCAGTCCGAATTACGCTTGCGGCAGATGCTGTTCGACGGTTTCAACACCGCCAACGAGGTCGAGCGCACCAAGGGCGTGTCCAACTCGCGCGCCTATTACGCGCAAGGCACTGCCCAGGATCTGGCCCTGCGCACCATTGAGGTCTACCTCGAAGTGCTCAAGCGCCGCGAACTGGTGACCCTGGCCAAGAACAACCTGCAAGCGCACTTGAGGGTCAACGATCAGATCGGCCTGCGCACCCAGCGCGGCATCGGCAGTACCGCCGACTCCGATCAATCGGTGGCCCGTAAGGCGCTGGCGCAAAACAACCTCGACACCGCCGAAGTCGATCTGGCCGACGCCGAATCGAACTTCTACGCCGTGGTCGGGCGCATGCCCGATGAGCTCGAAGCGCCACCGTCGACTCGCGGCGAAATCCCCACCAGCCTGCCGGAAGCCCAGCAGAGCATGGTCGAGAACAACCCGTATCTGAAATCCGCGCAGGCGGACGTGCAGTCGGCCGAGAGCCAGTATGAAGTCGCCAAGTCGCCGTTCTACCCACGATTCGACGCCGAAGCGGCGGTGGGTGCGAACAACAACGTGCAAGGCGATGAAGGCCACGACAACGAATGGCGCGTGGGTGTGATCATGAATTACAACCTGTTCCGTGGCGGCAGCGACAAGGCTCGTCTGGCGTCCGATGCGCACCAGATCAATCAGGCGATGGACATCCGCAACAACGCCCTGCGGCAGTTGAACGAGAACATCCACCTGGCGTGGAACGCCATGGTCAACGCAAACAAACAGACCCCGACCGCCCGCGAATACGCCGAGACCACCAAGCGTGTGCGCGCGGCGTACCAGGATCAGTTCGGCCTCGGCCAACGCACCCTGCTCGACTTGCTCGACAGTGAAAACGAGCTCTACAACGCCAACCGCCGCTACACCGAAATCCGCTACACCGAGGAATATTCGATGTACCGCGTGCTGGCGAACATGGGCCAGTTGCTGAGCAAGCAACGGGTGGTGCTGCCGGCGGATGCGATTGCGGCGACCGAAGTCAAAAACGAAGCGCGCCTGCCCGAGCTGAAGTAAGTCCCACGATCCATTGTGGCGAGGGAGCTTGCTCCCGCTGGGTTGCGCAGCGACCCCAAAGATTTGAGCAGCAATGAGATCCATGGGGCTGCTGCGCAGCCATCGGGGATAAATCCCCTCGCCACAGGTTGGACAAGTCATTACAGGGGCGATCAATATGACCAGCATGGCCGAAGGCGGACACTCCGGGATCGATCCGCGGCTGAGCTTCGATGACCCGTTACTCGACGGTCTGTTGATCCTCTGCAAACTGCATGGCGCGACGGTCAGTCGCGCCAGTCTGAGCGCCGGGCTGCCCCTGAACAAGCAACGCCTGAGCCTGGATCTGCTGCCCCGCGCAGCGGCCCGGGCCGGGTTACAGGCGCGTCTGTTGCGCCGCGAACTGAAAGATCTTTCTGCGCTGAATCTGCCGATTCTGTTGCTGCTCAAGGATGGGCGCACCGCCGTATTGCGGCGTTTCGGCGACGACGGCAAGGCGCTGATCCTGCCCAGCGAAGCCGATGGCGGCGAGCAATGGGTCGAGCGCGAAGAACTCGCCGAACACTACAGCGGCCAGGCCTTGTTCGCCCGTCCGCGCCACGAACTCGAAGACTTGCGCTCACCGCTGGTGCCACGGGTCCACGCCTGGTTTCGCGACACCCTCAAGCTGTCGAAATGGCTGTACAGCGATGCGATCCTCGCCAGTTTCCTGATCAACCTTTTAGGTCTGATGGTGCCGCTGTTCGTGATGCAGACCTACGACCGCGTGGTGCCGAATCAGGCCACCTCGACCCTGTGGGTGTTGGCGATCGGCCTGCTGATCGGTACCGGCTTCGAGCTGGTGCTGCGGGTGGTGCGCGCGCACCTGCTGGACACCGCGGGCAAGAAAACCGATGTGATCCTTTCTGCGACGTTGTTCGAGCGCATCACCGGCATGGCGATGAAGGCGCGGCCGGCAACCATCGGCGGTTTCGCCCAGAGCATTCATGACTTTCAGGGCCTGCGCGAATTCCTCACCGCGGTGACCCTGACCAGCCTGATCGACCTGCCCTTCGTGGTGTTGATGCTGGTGGTGATCGGTCTGCTCGGTGGCTGGCTGGTGGTGATTCCGCTGCTGGCGTTTCCGATCACGATCATCTTCGCCATGGTGATTCAGGCACGCCTGCGCGACACCGTGCAAAAGAGTCTGAGCCTCGGCGCCGAACGGCAGGCGCTGCTGATCGAAACCCTCGGTGGTCTGGAAACCCTCAAGGCCTGCGGCGCCGAAAGCGAGCGCCAGCACAAATGGGAAAGCACCCACGGCGCCCTCACCCGCCTCGACAGCCATGCGCGCAATCTTTCGGCGCTGGCGACCAACGGCACGCTGTTCATCCAGCAGTTCTCTGGTATGGCGACGATTGTTGCCGGGGTCTACAGCATCATCGCCGGCAACCTCAGCGTCGGTGCGCTGGTGGCCAGCTACATGCTCGGCAGCCGGGTGCTCGCTCCATTGGGGCAGATCGCCGGGCTGATCACCCGCTACCAGCAAGCGCAACTGACCATGAAAAGCACCGACGCGCTGATGGGCCTACCGCAGGAGCGCGACGGCAAGCAGCGGCCACTGGAACGCACGCAACTGCAAGGTGCGCTGGACGTCAGCGGCGTGACCTTTCACTACAACGGCCAGAACGCGCCGGCGCTGAGCAACGTCAGCTTCAGCATGAAACCCGGCGAGCGGATCGGCATCATCGGCCGCAGCGGCTCGGGCAAGAGCACCCTGGCGCGGCTGGTGATGGGCTTCTATGAACCCGAGGAAGGCCAGTTGCTGCTCGACGGCCTCGACCTGCGGCAACTGGATGTCGCCGACCTGCGCCAGCAGATCGGTTATGTCGCCCACGACCTGCCGCTATTGGCCGGCAGCCTGCGCGACAACCTGACCCTCGGCGCCCGCTACATCAGCGATTCACGCATGCTCGAAGTCGCCGAGCTGACAGGCGTCACCGAACTGGCCCGCCAGCATCCACAAGGGTTCGACCGGCCAGTGGGCGAGCGCGGCCAGCTACTTTCCGGCGGCCAGCGTCAGGCCGTTTTACTCGCTCGGGCATTGCTGCTCGACCCACCGATCATGCTGCTCGACGAACCCACCAGCGCCATGGACAACAGCAGCGAAGACCTGCTGCGCCAGAAGCTCCACGGCTGGGTTCAAGGCAAAACACTGCTGCTGGTCACCCACCGCACCTCGATGCTGAGCCTGGTGGACCGATTGCTGGTGCTGGACAACGGCCGGGTCGTCGCCGACGGCCCGAAAGAAGCGGTCATCGATGCACTGCGCAAGGGCCGCGTCGGCTCGGCGGCGGTTTAGTCGATGCAACACAAACCTGTGGCCACCTACTGTCTGTGGCGAGGGAGCTTGCTCCCGCTTGGGTGCGCAGCGCCCACAAGATTTTTGGGGCTGCTGCGCAACCCAGCGGGAGCAAGCTCCCTCGCCACAGGTTCGCGTTGGCTTGGTTTCTCTTGATTGAGGGGTATCGCCGCATGTCAGCTTCATCTTCGAAAGAGCGCGGCTACTTCAACAGTTTCGGCAAAAGCGCCGAAGCCGAGTTCATGCCGGAAACCGCTGGCGCGGCGCTGCAGGATTCGCCGCGCTGGTCGCGGATCACCGTGTGGCTGGCGGCGGCGCTGCTGATCAGTGCGCTGGTCTGGGCCAAGTTCGCCGTGCTTGAAGAAGTGACCATGGGCGAAGGCAAGGCGATTCCGTCAAGCAAGGTCCAGGTGATCCAGAACCTGGAGGGCGGGATCGTCACAGAGATTTTTGTGCGTGAAGGGCAGATGGTGAACAAGGGCGACAAGCTGTTGCGCCTGGATGACACGCGTTTCCTGTCGAACAAAGGTGAGAGCGAGGCCGACCGTTACGCGCTGACCGCGCAAGTCGAGCGCCTCTCCGCCGAAGCCGAGGGCCGTCCGTTCAAACTGTCTGACGAGGTGATCGCCAAGGCGCCACAGGTCGCCGAAGACGAACGCGCGCTGTACGACCAACGCCAGCGCCGCCTGGCCAGCGAACAACGCACCCTTACCGAACAGCTGCGGCAGAAGACCCAGGAACTGGCGGAGTTTCGTTCCAAGCAAGGTCAGTACAGTTCCAGCCTGGCGCTATTGCAGCAAGAGATGAACATGTCGGCGCCACTGGTCGGCACTGGTGCGGTGTCGCCGGTGGAGATCCTGCGGCTCAAGCGCAGCGCGGTAGAGATTCGCGGTTCGCTGAATGCGACGACCCTGGCAATCCCTCGGGCGGAATCGGCAATCAACGAGATCAAGAGCAAGATCGACGAATCGGAACAGACTTTCCGTTCCGACGCCGCCAAGGACCTCAATCAGAAACGCACCGACCTGTCGAAAATCACCGCGTCGAGCATCGCCATCGACGACCGGGTCAGCCGCACCACCGTGACTTCGCCGGTGCACGGAGTGATCAAGCAACTCAAGGTCAACACCATCGGCGGCGTGGTGCAGCCGGGCAGCGACATGGTGGAAATCGTGCCGCTGGAAGACAACCTGTTGATCGAGGCCAAGGTCCGTCCGCAAGACGTCGCGTTCCTGCATCCGGGGCAGAAAGCCATGGTCAAGTTCAGCGCCTACGACTACACGATCTACGGCGGCCTGAGCGCAAAACTGGAGCTGATCGGCGCCGACACCATCACCGATGACAAGGGCAACAGCTTCTACCTGATTCAGGTGCGCACCGATAAAAACCACTTGGGCGGGGATGTGAAACCGCTGCTGATCATCCCGGGGATGGTGGCGACGGTGGACATTATTACCGGGGAGAAAAGTGTGCTGGATTACCTGCTCAAACCGGTGCTGAAGGCACGGACCGAGGCGATGCGTGAGCGGTAGGCATTGTAGAGATTTGCGGCGATTGATCCGACGCCTTCGCGAGCAAGCCCGCTCCCACAGTTGGAATGCATTTCCCTGTGGGAGCGGGCTTGCTCGCGAAGAGGCCCGCACCAACACCCATTATTTTGAATGATTACGCTGAAAAACCTCCTCCCCCATCGCCGCAATCTGCCCCTCGATCAACGCCTCGAACGGTTTGAGCAACGGCGCAAACGTGGTCGGCGCTTCAAGGGTTTCCAGCGCCTGCACAATCGCCTCGATCGTCGACAACGCCCCCGGCCCCGGTGCCTTGCGCAACCGATAACGCGACACCCCGCCCGCGGCCAGCGTCACCCGTGGCAACGCCGCCAGCAGCGGGTTGAGATGGAGCATCTTGCGCGCCTTGCGCCAGGTGCCGTCCGGCACCACCAACAGCAGCGGTTGGTCAGACTCGCGATAAGCCTGCATCGGCTGCGCATCGTCGGCGGGAAACAGCAACCGCGCCTGATACCCCGGCCGGTTGAGCAGCGCGGGTAAATCCTCGAAGACTTCCCCCACGATCAGCTCGGCATTGGTCAAACCCAACGCCGCCAATCGCGCGGTGTTGAGCGCGTGATTGACCTCGCTCGGATGCTGCAACAGCAACACCCGGGTGCGGCTCTCGAGGCTCGGGATCAGCGGGCACAGGCAATGGGTTTGTGGGCGCAGGCAGCGCGGGCATTGGGGTCTGGACATGGTCTTTACGCCTGATTCAACTGCGCTTTGAGCAAATCACGGAAGGTCTGGATCAGCGGTTCGCGGCTGCGGCCACGGCGCATGATCATCGAGAACGGCGCCTGATAACCGAAAGTCGCCGGCAGCAAAACGCGCAAGTCGCCCTTGTCAGCCCAGGCCTGGGCGTAGTGCTCCGGCAAGTAACCGATGTAGGCACCAGAGAGCACCAGAATCAGCTGCGCTTCCATACTTTCCACAGTCGCCGCGCTGTGCTTGAAACCATGACGCGCCAGCTCCGCCTGACTCCAGTAACCACGCCCGACCATGCGCTGCTGAGTGATGACCTGCTCGGGAATCCGCCGCTCGTTGAACAGCGGATGCCGGCTGCTGCAATACAGCCAGTGCTGTTCGCGGTACAGCGGCATGTACACCAGACCGCTCATGCGCGTGGAGAACGCACCGATGGCCAGATCGAGGCGATTGTCCTGCACACCGAGTTGCAGTTCGTAGGGGCTCATCACCGACAGGTGCAAATGCACCGCCGGGTGTTCCTGGCTGTAGGCGCCGATGGCTTCGGCGAACGGCAAGGCCTTGTCGCTGACCGTGGAATCGATCACCCCGAGATTCAGCGTGCCACGCAGTTCGCCCTTGAGCGCGGCGGCGTATTGCTCGAAGCCTTCGAGCTCGGCCAGCAGGCGCAGGGTTTCCTGATGGAACAGCTCACCCTTGCTGGTCAGGCTGAACCCACCCCGCCCGCGATGGCACAGCACCAGACCGAGCGCGGCTTCGAGCTGGCTCATGTAGGTGCTGATCGCCGAGGTCGACAGGTTGAGTTCCTGCTGCGCATTGGCAAAGCCCTGATGCCGGACCACGCTGACGAAGATGCGCAATAGTTTCAGGTCGGGTAAAGCGTTGGCCATCAAGTACTCCACAAACAAGGATCACAGGTGCGTAGAACGCTGCACCACACCACATCCCTTGTGGCGAGGGAGCTTGCTCCCGCTCGGCTGCGAAGCAGTCGCAAACCCGGCAAATACAGTTGATCAGGTGTACCGAGTCGTGGGGTTTTGGGTCGGCTTCGCCGCCCGGCGGGAGCAAGCTCCCTCGCCACAGGGCCATCAATACATGGTCGAAGAGTCTATCCCGGGCCTCATCATTAGTTTAGAAAAATCTGAACTAAGTTTTTGCCCGTAGCGATTCTTCCCCCGCACTACATTTCGCAGAATCGGCCCCACAGCGGCGTCCGAACCTGTGTTCAACGGTGCGCCGACATAAATAAAACAAAGACGATGAGGCCCTACCCGTGGACAAGATTCTTCACCAACCACTGGGCGGCAACGAAATGCCGCGCTTCGGCGGCATCGCCACCATGCTCCGACTCCCCCATGTACCGACCGCTGCCGGCTTGGACGCTGCCTTCGTTGGCGTGCCACTGGACATCGGTACTTCGCTGCGCCCCGGCACTCGCTTCGGGCCGCGCGACATCCGCACCGAATCGGTGATGATCCGCCCGTACAACATGGCCACCGGCGCCGCGCCGTTCGACTCGCTGTCGGTCGCCGACATCGGTGACGTGGCGATCAACACCTTCAACCTGCTCGACGCCGTACGCATCATCGAAGAAGCCTACGACAACATCCTTGAGCACAACGTGATCCCGATGACCCTGGGTGGCGACCACACCATCACCCTGCCGATCCTGCGGGCGATTCACAAGAAGCACGGCAAGGTCGGTCTGGTGCACATCGATGCCCACGCTGACGTCAACGATCACATGTTCGGCGAGAAAATCGCCCACGGCACAACCTTCCGTCGCGCCGTCGAAGAAGGTCTGCTGGACTGCGACCGCGTGGTGCAGATTGGTCTGCGCGCGCAGGGCTACACCGCTGACGACTTCAACTGGAGCCGCGATCAGGGTTTCCGCGTGGTGCAGGCCGAAGAGTGCTGGCACAAATCGCTGGCACCGCTGATGGCCGAAGTGCGCGAGAAAGTCGGTGGCGGTCCGGTGTACCTGAGCTTCGACATCGACGGCATCGACCCGGCCTGGGCGCCTGGCACCGGCACCCCGGAAATCGGGGGTCTGACGACCATTCAGGCGATTGAAATCGTTCGCGGCTGTCAGGGCCTCGACCTGATCGGCTGCGATCTGGTAGAAGTCTCGCCCGCTTACGACACCACCGGCAACACCTCGCTGCTGGCCGCCAACCTGCTGTACGAAATGCTCTGCGTACTGCCTGGCGTAGTCCACCGCTGAGGGTTCGGCCATGAACGAACGTGATCAGGTGTTGAAAGCGGCTGCCGATCTGGTGTCCGCCTTCGCTCGCAACGATCGCGAAGCTTATTTCGGCGCGTTCAGCGCCGATGCAAGTTTCGTGTTTTACACCCTCGAACAGCCGCTGCTGTCGCGCGATGCCTATCAGGCGTTGTGGGATAGCTGGCGCGCCGAGGATGGCTTCGAAGTGTTGTCGTGCACTTCGAGCAACGCTTTCGTCAGCCTGCAAGGTGACGTAGCGGTGTTTGTCCATGACGTGGCCACCGAGCTGCGCATGCAAGGGGAGCAACATTTCAGCCAGGAGCGCGAGACGATTGTTTTCAAGAAACAAGCGTCGAGCCTAGAACAACAAGGCCATTGGCTGGCCTGCCATGAACATTTGTCCGCAATGCCGGAAGGGCTGCCACCCCCTTAGCCAAAACAGGTGACGCTCACGCACGATGAGCGCGCCTTTATGATCGGAGCTGATCATGAATAACAACAACAAAGCCAACGACCAAAGCCTTACGCAAATTGAAACCCACGGGGTCGAACAGATCCCGGACCACGAACGTACCGCAGGCCCGACGGACTTGTTCCGGATGATCTTCGGTGGTTCGAACACCTTTGCCACCGCCGTGCTCGGCAGTTTCCCGGTGCTGTTCGGCCTGTCGTTTCAGGCCGGCGTCTGGGCGATTGTGGCGGGCGTGCTGCTCGGCTCGCTGATCCTCGCACCGATGGGCCTGTTCGGCCCGATCAACGGCACCAACAATGCCGTGTCCTCCGGGGCGCACTTCGGCGTGCACGGGCGGATCGTCGGTTCGTTCCTGTCGCTATTGACCGCTATCGCGTTTTTCTCGCTCTCGGTGTGGAGTTCGGGGGATGCGTTGATCGGTGGGGCGAAACGCCTGATCGGTCTGCCGGAAACCGACCTGACCCTGGGCCTGGCCTACGGTCTGTTCGCGATTCTGGTGCTGACCGTGTGCATCTACGGCTTCCGCTTTCTGCTGTGGGTAAACAAGATCGCGGTGTGGAGCGCCAGCCTGTTGTTCCTGCTGGGCATCTTCGCCTTCGCCGGTCCTTTCGATGTGAACTACGCCGGCACGGTGAACCTCGGGCAACCGGGCTTCTGGGCGGCGTTCATCGGCGCAGCGCTGGTCGCGATGAGCAACCCGATTTCCTTCGGTGCGTTCCTCGGCGACTGGTCGCGCTACATCCCGCGTGACACCTCCAAGCAACGGATCATGGCCGCTGTGGTGCTGTCGCAGATCGCCACGTTCATCCCGTTCCTGTTCGGCCTGAGCACCGCGACAATCGTCGCGATCAAGGCGCCGGACTACATCGCAGCGAACAACTATGTGGGTGGTCTGTTGGCGGTATCGCCGAGCTGGTTCTTCCTGCCGGTGTGCCTGATTGCGGTGATCGGCGGCATGTCCACCGGCACCACCTCGCTGTATGGCACCGGGCTGGACATGTCCAGCGTATTCCCGCGGGTGCTGTCACGAGTGAAAGCGACGCTGCTGATCGGCGTGCTGTCGATTGCCTTCATCTTCATCGGCCGCTTTGCCGCGAACCTGGTGCAGAGCGTGTCGACCTTCGCCGTGCTGATCATCACCTGCACTACCCCGTGGATGGTGATCATGATCATCGGCCTGCTGGTGCGTCGCGGCTTCTACTGCCCGGATGACCTGCAAGTGTTCACTCGCGGCGAGCAAGGCGGACGCTACTGGTTCAACCACGGCTGGAACTGGCGTGGTCTGGGCGCGTGGATCCCGAGCGCGGCGGTCGGCCTGTGCTTCGTCAACCTGCCGGGGCAGTTCGTCGGCCCGCTGGGCGAGATGGCTGGCGGCATCGACATCAGCCTGCCGGTGACCCTGGGGCTGGCTTCGGTGGTGTACCTGACGCTGCTGAGCCTGTTCCCGGAACCGCGCGAAGTGTTCGGGCCCACGGATGCCCGCAGCCAAGGCGTAGCAAAACCTGAACTGCGTCAGGCCGCCTGACGCAAATCCCCTGTGGGAGCGGGCTTGCTCGCGAAAGCGTCGGCACATTCAACAGTGATGTGACTGACAGATCGCATTCGCGAGCAAGCCCGCTCCCACAAGGGCAAATCGAATTCAGCCTCACCATAAAAAAGACAATCGGAGACACGCCATCATGGCTTTGGATTTATTCGTCGTCCTCATCTACGCCGCCGGCATGCTTTTGCTCGGCTACTACGGCATGCGCAAGGCCAAGACCAACGAGGATTTTCTGGTCGCCGGGCGTAACCTGGGCCCAAGCCTGTACATGGGCACCATGGCCGCGACCGTGCTCGGTGGTGCGTCCACTGTCGGCACCGTGCGTCTGGGCTACGTGCATGGCATCTCCGGTTTCTGGCTATGCGCCGCGCTGGGTTGCGGCATCGTCGCGCTGAACCTGTTCCTCGCCAAACCGCTGCTGAAACTGAAGATCTACACCGTTACCCAGGTTCTGGAAAAACGCTACAACCCGATGGCCCGCTCGGCGAGCGCGGTGATCATGCTGGCCTACGCGCTGATGATCGGCGTGACCTCGATCCTGGCGATCGGCACCGTGCTGCAAGTGCTGTTCGGCCTGCCATTCTGGATCTCGGTACTGCTCGGCGGTGGCGTGGTGGTGATCTACTCGGCGATCGGCGGCATGTGGTCGCTGACCCTGACCGATATCGTCCAGTTCATCATCAAGACCGTGGGCCTGATGTTCATCCTGTTGCCGATCTGCCTGTACCGCGTCGGCGGCTGGGACGAACTGGTGCTGAAGCTGCCGGCAGCGGCGTTCAACTTCACCACCATCGGCTGGGACACGATCATCACCTACTTCATGATCTACTTCTTCGGCATCCTGATCGGTCAGGACATCTGGCAACGGGTGTTCACCGTCAAGACCGCCAAAGTCGCCCAGTACGCCGGCAGCATCGCCGGTATCTACTGCATCCTCTACGGTTTGGCTTGCGCGCTGATCGGCATGGCCGCTCACGTACTGATCCCGGATCTGGACAACGTCAACAACGCCTTCGCCGCCATCGTCAAACTGTCGCTGCCGGACGGCATCCGTGGTCTGGTGATCGCTGCGGCACTGGCCGCCATGATGTCTACCGCCAGTGCCGGCCTGCTGGCTGCGGCCACCACCCTGACTGAAGACCTGCTGCCGAAACTGCGTGGCGGTAAACAGTCGAGCCTGGCGATCAACCGCCTGTTCACCCTGCTCACCGGTGTCGTGGTGCTCGGCATCGCGCTGGTAGTGAATGACGTGATCAGCGCCCTGACTCTTGCTTACAACCTGTTGGTCGGCGGCATGCTGATTCCGCTGATCGGTGCGATCTTCTGGAAACGCGCGACCACCGCCGGCGCCATCGCCAGCATGGGCCTGGGTTTCGCCACCGCGCTGCTGTTCATGTTCAAGGACGGTCTGGATGCCAACACGCCGATCTACTACAGCCTTGCGGTAGGTCTGGTGAGTTTTGTGGTGGTCAGCCTGGTCTCCCCTCGCCCGGCGACCGTGGCGAGTGCGATCTAAGCTCTGATGTAACGACTTGATGCTTTCTTCGACGGGTGTGGCGTCGGTTGCCACACCCGTTTTTTTACGTCTGGAGAAAATGGCTTATGAAGATCGTTTCGCGCGATCAGTGGTTTGAAGTTTTGAGCTTGAGCGATGGCATCCGGCTGATTCATGAACCGTATATTCGACCGTTCTACCGCTGCAACCTGTGGCATGTTCAGGGCCGCGACAAGGACTTGTTGCTGGATAGCGGTTCGGGATTGGTCAGCCTGCGCGAGCAACTGCCGTGGCTCACCGAACGGCCGCTGGTGGCCGTCGCCAGCCACTGCCACTTCGACCACATCGCCGGGCATCACGAATTCGCCGAACGTCTGGTGCATCGCGCCGAGGCCGACATTCTTGCCGCGCCGAACGGCGAGAATGACCTCAGCCGGGCCTTCGTCGGTGACGACATGTTCGAGGCGCATCCGGACTGTCCGCTGTGCTACGCCGAATACCGGGTCAAGGCTGCGCCAGCCACCGGGTTTGTCGAGGATGGCGACGTGCTGGATCTGGGCAACCGCACGCTGCAAGTGCTGCACACGCCGGGGCATTCGCCGGGTGGGATCAGCCTGTATGAGGCGGCCACCGAAACCTTATTCAGCGGCGACATCATCTACGACGGGCCGTTGATCGAAGACGCCTACCACTCCAATCTGCAGGATTACGCCACCAGCCTGCGGCGCTTGCAGGCGCTGCCGATCCGCACGGTGCATGGCGGGCATTTCGGCAGTTTTTCCGGGGGGCATTTGCGTTCGATGATTGACGAATGGTTACGTCGACACGCTTGAGGCCTGCTGTAATCAGTCAACACAACAACGAAACTGTCTGCCATGAGAAGAACTGCCGTGCGTGCTGCCGTGCACCGATACATTAAGCGCCTGCTGGACTCCCGCGAATTCAACGACGACACCCGCCTGGTGCAATTAGGGCTGGAGAAGGCAGATATCGAGGATCTGATATTTCATCTGGAAGATGAGTTCGGACTGACGGCGTTCACCGCCGAAGAGGATCACATGCTCAAGACCGTCAGGACGGCGAAGGACTTGAGCCGGTTCTTGATTGAAATTGGCAGGCATTGAAAGCAAAAGATCGCAGCCTTCGGCAGCTCCTACACTTTTCTCTGTAGGAGCTGCCGAAGGCTGCGATCTTTTGATCTTTAATCAGGCACTACCGTCGGCGAGGCTGACGCCGGCGCTGTTCGTCATCGGTACGGATCGGAACGGGTTGCAGAGGCGGTTCGATCAAGCCGAGGGCAACACCCAAATCGTGCAGCCAGTTCTGAATTTTCTCTTTCATCGTCATGCCCCCTTCAGGGTAGTGCTGAGCGGCCGGAATTCTGAGGCCGCTTCGCACTGATAATAGTCCTAAGTCCTACGCAATGCTCGGCCAAATCCGCAATGATCTGTTACTGAATTGAACAGAATTACCATCGATTGGTTCACGCCGTCTGCCGGGTTTCACTGGATGCCACGGGATAGAGCGCTTGCTGCTGTTCAATCCAGGCATTGAGGTTGGCCCCGACCATGCCCTTGCGCCACATGAGCCATGTTGTCGCACTGGCAAACGGCTCGGCCAACGGGTGCACCGCGACACTTTCGCGCCCGGGCAGACTGGCCAGCATCGACTCCGACATCAGCGCCACGCCGCTGCCGGCAATCACACAAGCAAGCATGCCCTGATAGGACTCGATCTCCATCGCCCGGCCCATCGCCGCCTGATAGTGGACAAACCACGCCTCCAGTCGGGCGCGGTAAGCGCAGCCATGGCGGAAGGTGAACACCGCCCTGCCCTCGACCTCTTTGGCGCTGCGGATCGGCGGGTGATCGGCTTCGCTGATCAGCACCAGACGCTCGTCGCACAGCGGTACGCCGTCGATCCCCGCCAGTTGTGGCGGGCCGTCCACCAAAGCCGCATCGAGACGCCCGGAGACCAGGCCTTCAAGCAACTCACCGCTGGGCCCCGACTGCACTTGCAGATTCACCGCCGGGTATTGCTTGTGATAGCGCGCCAACAGCGCCGGCAAATGGATCGCTGCGGTGCTGTAGAGTGTGCCGAGGACGAAATCCCCGGCCGGTTGCCCGCCCATCACCGCCGCACTGGCCTGATCGCGCAGGGCGAACAGTTTGCCGGTGTAGTCCAGCAGGACTTTTCCCGCAGGCGATAACTGCAAACGCTGACGCTCGCGGACGAAAAGTTCGACACCCAATTGCTCTTCCAGCTGTTTGAGCCGGGTCGACAGGTTGGACGGCACACGGTGCAGACGCTCGGCGGCGCGGGTGATCGAACCTTCCTCGGCCACTGCCTGAAAGATCCGCAATTGGCTGAATTCCACAACCATTCTCCATTACAGAACAAGTTACTCACTATTATTCAATTTTAAAGAAAGTCAATCGGTTCTAGCCTGACGGTCATTGCTCCTCCAAAGGAATCCCGACCATGTCGCCACTGATTCGCTTATCCGCCTGTTTCGTCGCCCTGATGATGGCCATGGGCATCGGGCGTTTCGCCCTCACCCCGCAACTGCCGCACCTGCTCAGCGAAGGCCAGGTCGACCTGACGGCCGCTGGTCTGATCGCCGCGGCCAACTACCTCGGCTATCTGCTGGGCGCGGTGGATGCGATGTTCGCCCATCGTCCGCAGCAAGTGCAGCGCCGGTTGCATGGCGGGTTGTGGCTGTGCGTGCTGCTGACCCTGGCGTCGTTCTGGGCCAACGGCTTCTGGACGCATTTGCTGCTGCGCTTTGGCACCGGGGTGGCGAGTGCCTGGGTGCTGGTGATGATCACGGCGCTGAGTCAACCACTGGCAGCGGCGGCGGGCCGGCCACGACTGGGTGCGCTGGTGTTCGCCGGTCCGGGGCTGGGGATTTTTCTCACAGGGGTGCTGGCACTGTTCTCACATCTGTTGAACCAGACGTCTGCTACGTTGTGGCTGATCTATGCCGCCGTGGCGCTGGTAATGTTGTTGGGGATCGTGCGGTTCTTGCCACAACCGGGCGTGCACACGCCGGTCGCCACCCTTAACGTCAGCCATGCGAATCGCGGCATCCCGCGACTGGCGGCGGTGTATGCGCTGTACGGCGTGGGTTACATCATTCCGGCGACGTTCCTCTCGCAGATGGCCAACGCGCAATTTCATGGGCAATGGCAGGCCGATCTGTTCTGGCCGTGCTTCGGCCTCGGCGCCGCCATCGGCGTGTTGCTGGTGAGTCTGCGTCGCCACGACCCGAACACCACACGGCACTGGCTGACCGCCACCCTGTGGTTGCAGGCGCTCGGGGTCTTCGCCTGTCTGTTGGGCAGCGGTTATGGCCTGGCGCTGGGGGTGATGTTGTGCGGCATGCCGTTCCTGGCCTGCATGCAACTGGTGATGCAACGTTCGCGAGAACTGGCGCCGCACACCACCCAGCGCAACGCCGGGTTGCTGACCGCATGCTTCGCCGTCGGCCAGCTCAGCGGCCCGTTGCTCGCGGCGCTGAGCAGCCATTTCAGCGGCGGTCTGCAACCGGCGCTGATCATTGCCGGCAGCGGTCTGCTGATTGCCGGCGGGCTGGCGCTGCAATCGGTCAGTGCTGGCCGAGGGCTTTGCGCAAACGCCGACGCACCCACTGCTCAGCGCTGACAAAGGTGATGCCGAGCAACACCAGCACCGCGCCGATGACGAAGTTAATGCTCAATTCTTCGCCAAGCAGCACCACGCCAAAGGTGACGCCGAACAGCGGTGTCATGAACGAAAACACCGCCAGATTGGCCGCCAGATAGCGGCGCAGCAGCCAAAACCAGGTCAGGTAACTGAGGAACGACACCACCAGACCCTGGAACAACACGCTGGCCACCGCCACGGTGGTCAGGCTGACGTGAGTGATCTGGCCGCTGAACAGCGCGATCAACAGCAGGCCGACGAAGCCGACGATCAATTGATAAAACAAGGTCAAGGTCACCGGCGCTTCCGATAGCCGCGAAGCGCGCACTACCACAGTGGTCGCGCCCCAGCAGGCACCGGCAATGACCCCGAACGCATCGCCCAGCAGCATGCGCCGGTCGAGGTTGTCCCACGACACGCCACCCGCGAAAGCAATCGCGATACCGATGAAAGCGAGCAGAATCCCCAGCCATTGCAGCGGTCGCAAGCGTTCGCTGGCCAACAGGAAATGCACACCCAATGCAGTGAAAATCGGTGCGGTGTAGAGGAACACCGACATGTGCGCGGCAGTGGTCAACTGCAGGCCTTCGGCGATGAAGAAGAACTCCAGACCGAACAACGCACCGGCCAGCAGTCCGCCGCGCCAGGTGTTGCCGACCTGATCCCAGCCTCCCTTCCAGCACAGCAGCAAACCCACCAGCAACGCGGAAATCCCCGAACGCCCGGCCGCCTGCATCACCGGCGCGATGTCCGGCGCGGCCCACTTGATCATCACTTGCTGCACGCCCCAGATCAGGCACAGGCCGATCATCACCTGCAGGGCAAAACCGTCGGCATTGCGCCGCTCGACACTCACCGCAACACCTCGAACACACACAACATGGCAGCCATCCGCTGGTCAAAAATCTGTGTCGGGGATTATCAATCACTCGGGCAGAAAAAGCCGTCTGAAAAAGACTTTGTCTGCGTCAGTAACGTCAGCGGTGAATGGCCGTCGGCTGCGCCGCCATTCGCGAGCAAGCCCGCTCCCACAGTAGAACGCATTCCCCAGTGGGAGCGGGCTTGCTCGCGAAGGCGTCGGGTCCGACAACCAAGATTACGCAATTGACTTCACAAATCGCTTCGCAGCCAGGAAACCGACCGTGCAGGCCACAGCCGTCGCAAACGCCCCCCACGCCCAATCCATCAAACTCACCTGTACCGACCACCCGCGCAGCGTCGCCCAGTTGGTCAAGTCATAAGTGCCGTACGCCACCAGTCCCAACAACGCGCCCATGCGTGCCGCGCGTTGCCAGCTCAGCGCCGGCAACACCACAAACTGCACACAACCGAAAACATACAGGCAATAAAAAACCGCTGCCGGTAACAGCAGCGGTTTTTCGAGCATCAGAGAACCGAGCAGCTCGCGGTAGGTTGGCGCCATCAATACGCCGAGCCAGATGCCATCGAGCAACAGAAACGCCACCAGTGTGGCGCCATAGGCAATCAACGCTTTTTTCATTTAACCGACCTCAAGTGAGCCCATGCAACATGGGCTACGCGAGGCTCAGGTTAGTTCAATGCGATCGGCGTGAATGACGATCTTGCCTTCCTTGTACAGCGAACCGATGGCTTTCTTGAAGTTGCCCTTGCTGACCCCGAACATGCTGCTGATCAGCGCCGGATCGCTCTTGTCGCTGATGGCCAGCGTGCCGTTGCTTTCGCGCAACTTGGCGAGGATCTTCGAACTCAGGCTGCTGGCCGCTTCCTGGCCCACCGGTTGCAGGCTGAGGCTGATCTTGCCGTCGGCGCGCACTTCCTTGATGTAACCCTTCTCGCGCATGCCGGACCGCATGAACTTGAAGATTTCATTCTTGTGAATCAAGCCCCAGTGCTTGTTGTTGATGATCGCCTTGAAGCCCATGTCGGTGGCTTCAGCCACCAGCAGATCAACTTCCTGCCCGGCGCTGTAGTTGGCCGGGGTCTTGTCGAGGTAGCGATCCAGACGTGCGGTCGCGGTGATGCGGCGAGTGTGTTTGTCGAGGTAGACGTGCACCACGCAATATTCACCAGCGGTCATCTGCCGCTTCTCTTCGGAATACGGCAGCAACAGGTCCTTCGGCAGACCCCAATCGAGGAACACGCCGATGCTGTTGATTTCAACAACTTTCAGACTGGCAAATTCGCCGACCTGAACTTTTGGTTTTTCAGTGGTAGCGATAAGTTTGTCATCGCTGTCCAGATAAATAAAAACGTTGAGCCAGTCTTCATCTTCGCTGGGAATATCTTTAGGGATATAACGGTTAGGCAAAAGAATTTCGCCGTCGGCACCGCCATCCAGATATAAACCGAAGTTAGTGTGTTTAACCACTTGCAAACTGTTGTAACGCCCGACTAAAGCCATTTTCCAAAACCCTCATTGCGTGGCGGCATTCTACCCGGTTTTGCCGGCTTCGTTCGCTGGCTGAGCAACCCGCTCGAGAAAATCCACGGGACACCTTGATTTTCCTGGGTCTCGCACGGTCGGGCTGCCACTCGTCTGACCAGCGCAGCACCGGCCGCGCCATTTCGCGCAGGATGTTTTCACTGATGGCAAATAAATGTTCTTATTTAAAACAGTGGCTTAGGTGGATATTTCGAATAATTAATCGAGAATAATCCACCCACGCGCTCAGTTATTCCCGGGGATATTTATCAAGCAATTGTCAAGTTATTCCTGTACGATGCCTGGCCGAGTTACTTTTCTACAGGTTAATGGCCGCCATGCGTGTAAAAGCATCCACCAGCAAAGCAAAGCCAGCTCCAGCCGTTGAAACCAGCGAATCGATCAACGATCAAATCGCAGCGTTCCTCAAGTCCGGCGGCGAAATCCAGCAAATTGCCAAAGGCGTCAGCGGCCAGACGTTCGGTCCGTCCAAGCAGATCAGCCTGGGCAAGAAGTAACACCCGGTAATACACCCGTCCTGAGGCGCTTTGAGTTTCGAAGCGTCTGGACTGGCACCCGCGCAATACCCTCCATTCTGTTTAACCAATCTTTTGAAAATCGACGAACGGCCATCATCGCCGAGCATTCGCCGGTATCCTTGCACGCGTCTGGATCAAGCGTTTCAGCAGGCTCAATGCCTTGCCCTCGCTGTTCATGGAGTGACGCATGCTCAAACCCACTTCCTGTTTACTGCTGGTAGGCCTGCTGGTCTGCTCGACTGCGCACGCGCAGATTTTCCAGCGCGAGCTCGGCGACTTCGACCTCAAACTCGGCACCACGCCCAGCCGCAGCATGGCCCAAGGCCTGGTCAAGCCGGCGGCAGTCGGCTCCTTCCACGGCGGCCTCGACCTCAGCCACGACAGCGGCCTGTATGTCGGCCAGTACGCACCGAGCATGGGCCTCACACCGGGCAAGAACCTCGAAATCGACTCCTACGTCGGCTTCAAACAACCTTTCGATCAGACCCTCGGCTATGAAGTCGGGATGATCCACTACAGTTATCCCAAAGTAGACACCCTCGACAGCCAGGAGCTGTTCGGCGGCCTGACCCTGCTCGGCAGCCGCTTCGGCGTCGCCGTGAGCAACGACCCGGACAAACAGAACAACACGCTGTTCGCCGACCTCGGCGGCAATCAGCCGTTCGGCATCGGGATCAGCATGAAATACACCACCCACCAACTGAACACGCCCGTGTCGGTGGACGGTGGTTATGTCAGCAGTTTTACCGATTGGTCGGTGAAATTTTCCCGGCCGTTCATGGGCGTCGATCTCGACCTGATCTACAGCAACTCCAACCTCAGTGGCAGCGATTGCTCGGCTTATTCCGGGCAAAATAGCGAGTGCGACGGGCTGGTCACACTCAAGGCCGAACGCGCGTTCTATTGATCGGCTGAACTGCCGGCAGCCTCCCGCGTTCACATAAGAATCAGACGCCAGGCTCTCGCAAGGATTCGCTCATGTCTCGCTGGTTCAAACACCTCGCCACCCTGCTGATCTTCACCCTCGCCCTCGGCGCCTGCAGTCGCGTCGGTCTGGCCTACCGCAATCTCGACGTGATCATTCCATGGACGCTTGGCGACTATCTGGACATGACCAGCGAGCAAAAAGACTGGTTCAACGATCGCCTCAAGGAGCACCTGAACTGGCACTGCACCACGCAATTGCCGGGCTACCTCGACTGGCTGGATCGCTTGCAAGCGATGGTCGAAACCAATCAGGTGACAGACGCGGCACTGCAAGCGCGAACCGTAGAAGCGAAAAAAGCCATCGCCGACACCGCACGCCAAATCACCCCATCAGCCATCGAACTGCTGCAAGGGCTGGACGATAAACAGGTCGCGGAAATGAACGACGCGTTCGCCAAGGACCTGCGCAAACGTGAAAAGGAATACGTCAAACCACCGCTGGCGCAACAGATTGCCGAACGCGCTGCGCGCATGGACAAGCGCCTCACCGATTGGCTTGGCCCGTTGAGCGTCACTCAGGAACAACGGGTGATGGCCTGGTCAACCGCGCTTGGCGAGCAGAATACCCAATGGATCGCCAACCGCGCGCACTGGCAGCAGCAGTTCAGCGCGGCCGTTGCCCAGCGTAAAAGTCCGGAATTCCCACAACAGATCGAGACACTTCTGGTCAATCGCGAGCGATTATGGACAGCGGATTACCAGAAAGCCTACGCCAACACCGAAGCACAGGCGCGCTCGCTGGCGGTTGATTTGATGGCGCAGAGCACGCCGCAGCAGCGTCAGCGGTTGCTCAAGAAAATCGAAGGGGTGCGTAAAGACTTCAATGACCTGAAGTGCCTGAAGGCTGCACAGAAACCTTAATAGGATGCCAATCCAATGTGGGAGCGGGCTTGCTCGCGAATGCGGTGGGTCATTCACCATTTATGTGTCTGATACAGCGCATTCGCGAGCAAGCCCGCTCCCACAAAAGGCCTGTCAGGCAATCTGCGCCTTTGAAGCCACCTCATCAAACGTCGCCTCATCCAGCGCATCTTCCTGCTCGTCCAGCACCTGCCGCGGATGATCATTTCCGGGAATGCTGCTGTCGATCAGGCTCAGCAGGCTTGATCCGCGTGGCGTCAGAATGAAATTGTTGCCGGTACTGCCCATATGATCCGGACGCGGTTCGATAAATCCACGATCGAGCAACAAGCCTTCATATTCGCAGGCCAGCGTTTTCAGGTGATCCAGATTCTCGATCGGCTCGCCTGCACTGGCTTTCTGCGCCGCATAGTCCTCGGCATATTTTCGCGGCGCGAAACTTTCGCCTGCACTGTTCTGCACTTCATGCAGCAAGCGTTCAATCAAATCCCAGTTATAAGTCGTCATCCTGATTCAACCTCCGGTGCGCGTGATTTGGGGCGCTGTCATAGGTTGTGACCCGGACGCATCGCAGCCGTTCAGCGGCATTTTCCGCAGCGACCGACCGGCGGTCTGTCGAATTGATCGAGGGTTAAACGACTAGTCTGACAAAGACGGTTTCAACCCCCGCAGGAGAAATCATCATGAACGTCGAGAATCATCCGGTCGTATCGAGAGAAGAATGGCTCGCTGCACGCAAACAACATCTGGCCGAAGAAAAGGCCTTCACCAAGGAACGCGACCGCCTCAGCGCCAAGCGCCGCGCGTTGCCCTGGGTCAAAGTCGACAAGGACTACCGATTTCACGGCTCACACGGCGAGCTGAAACTGGCCGACCTGTTCGGCAAACACAGTCAACTGATCGTTTACCACTTCATGTTTGCCAAGGATTGGGAGGAAGGCTGCCAGGGTTGCTCGTTCCTGTCCGACCACATCGACGGCGCCAATCTACACCTGGCCCACCACGACATCGCCGTGGTCGCGGTCTCCCACGCCCCGTTTGAACAGTTCCAAGCCTTCAAGCGGCGCATGGGCTGGAAATTCGACTGGGTCTCGTCAGACGGTTCCGATTTCAACTACGACTTTGGCGTGTGCGCCCGCGCTGAAGATGTCGCTGCAGGAAAGGCTACGTACAACTACGAAAAGACTGACAGTGCCGAGGAAGAAATGCCCGGCCTGAGCGTGTTTTATCGTGATGCAAAGGGCGACATTTTCCACACCTACTCAACCTATGCCCGTGGGCTGGACATGCTGGTCGGTGCCTACAACTACCTCGACCTCACACCCAAGGGCAGGAATGAGGACGAGATCATGGAGTGGGTGCGGCATCATGATCGGTATGAAAATGAAAAAGCCTCGAGTTGCTGCCACCAGAGATAATCAGCAAATCAAAGGAAAGGCAGCGGCCGGCAATACCGCCCGCTGCATCCTGGATGCCTGGAATACGCATCACCGTCTAATAGTTGAATTTTGTTTTGACCTGTTCGCCTTCGCGATAAGACAGGACAAATGACTTCCATGGTTCACCGCGCTTGTCTGCGTTAGCCTGTAACTCGCCTACCAGACGCAGAATTTTCGCGTCATTTATGTCGGTCTCGACGTTCCAGTCCTCCACTCCGTCTTTCTCAACGCCCAGTTCCGTCTCAATGTATCCCTCCCCCAACTCCACACCGTAGCTGAATGCATCGTAGCCGTGAACAATACCGGCTTCGACTTCCTGGAAAATTTCCTGGACGATTTTTATATCTTCAGTAACCACTAAATAATCTCCGGAATTTGATGGGGCTCGTATTTAAAGACTACGGTTTTAGCCTTCCCATCAACTATGTAAGTAACTCTCATCGCGTCAGGACGGACTGAGCCTGGGTCTTCACGCACGAACCTGACGGTAGCTACACCCACTGTTTTTGATGGATCGTCGAGCGCTTCCTTCACTCTATTCTTTACCAGCCTCCGCCTGCCTGGAATCCCGATGCACTTTCTCCTTGGTCGGGGTGAACGTCGGCTCTTCTAACATACCGGCACGATCCAGCGAGGTGCTCGGGTTGGCCACGACAATGCCGTCGGCCTGCGCCCACATCGGTTGCCAGAACATGACGTTCGCCAATAGAAACGCCAGACCGCGCTTGGGCATGCCCCAGAAATGCTCACGGGTTTTCACGGCAGCAGAAGGCTGACGAGCGAGGAAGGCGTATTGGCGAACGTCCATGTTTGAGCTCTCGTTGCGACAGGCGAGCGGCTTTTCCTCAAGAAGTCTACTTTTCAGGGGGGATCGCGACCGTTCGGTCACTTCAAATGGGCTGGCAAAAACACTGTCACTGAACTTTTCACCGCCCAACCCCCTCCACCGATTAACCCGCCTTACCCGGAACGGAGGCCCACCCTCATGAAAACCCTTCTCAAGTTAACCCTCGCCGCCACACTCGCCTGCGCCCTGCCCGCCTGGGCCTGCACGCCGGAAGAAGCCACCGCCAAGCGCGAACAGCTGGCCAAGGAAGTCGCCAAGCTCACCGAGCAGAACCCCACCAAGGCCAAGGAGATCAATGCCGAGTTGCAGAAAATGGACTTGGGCACGGCCAGTGCGGATTTACCGGACAAATGCCAGTTGATTGATCAGCGCTTGAAAGAGCTGGATTCGGCTGAGAAAAAAACCGAGAGCTAAAGCAAGAGCAAAAGATCGCAGCCTTCGGCAGCTCCTACACCGAACCCTGTAGGAGCTGCCGCAGGCTGCGATCTTTTGCCCTTAAAAATGCATTTGTGCATTTATTTTCTTGCATAAACGCATATCCAGACTAAGGTTACATCGAGCAAGGAGATCGGCACCGTTCATCGCAGATGAAAACCGTTAACCACCGATCGCTCGGCAATACCGCAACACAATCACAAGCTGGACGCTTGTTTTCATTCATGGAGGACTGAAAAAATGTTAACCACTCAAGCAACATCGTTCACCGGCGAGAGCCTGCCAAGGTGCCTCGTCGGCCACCTGCTCGACCCGCAACTGGTCGAGGTTGAAGCCACTGCGCGAAGCGCGGCACTGGCCGCCGCCAACCTCAACTTCACCATGCAGAAACAGACGCAGACCAACTGGTGCTGGGCCGCCGTTTCCGCCTCGGTCGGCAACTACTACGGCACCGGGAACTGGACACAGTGCGGGGTCGCGAGCACCCAACTGGATCGCAACTGCTGCAACCAGCCAGGTCCGTGCAACGTCTACGGCTATCTGGATTCGGCCCTGCAAACCACCCGCAGCTACAACGGGATGAATCAGGGTTCGCTGCAGATGTCGGCCATTCAGAACCAGATCAACATGGGTCGCCCGGTCGGCCTGCGTTGCGCCTGGTACGGTGGAGGCGCGCACTTTCTGGCGATCTACGGCACCAACGGCAACTACGTGCTGGTCGCCGACTCGATCTATGGTTACTCGACTCGCGCGCTGAACGCGTTCCCCGGTTCGTACAACGGCGGCGGCAACTGGACTCACACTTACTTCACCGCGAAAAACTAGGAGGGCGACATCATGCAACTGACTTATCCAAAGGCGCCTTCCAACGGCGTACAGACTTTGCGTCCGGTGCTGCAAGCAGCGCTGCAAAACCAGGGCTTCGGTATCAACCGCCAGTTCGCCAACGCGACACCGGCCAAAGTCAGCCTCAGCGAAGCCTATCGCGGCTACTCGCTGACGCTGGACGATCTGAGCCAGGGCAAGGGTCTGAAAGACGCACGCATCGGTGACTGGCATTACCTGGTATTTGCCGACGGCGTGAGCATTGCCGATGCGCAACTGGCCGAGGTGCGTGGCCATGTCGAGTTCGCTTCGCTGAACCACGGCACCCGGGCCGCCGACACCGTGGGCGCGCTGAAACTGGCGGAACAGGCGCCGCAATTGCAGGGCAAAACCGTTGAACTACGGGTGCTGTTTGTCTCTGCGCTGCACGTCGTGGCGATCTGGCTGCACGCTGACGGTGAGGATGTACTGATCCCGATCGAGCCGACGCCGAAAGAGCTGGGCGACTCGCGGTTGTACAGCGAAGCCGCGCTGCTCGCCTTGCTTAAACCGGCGGCAGATCGCGGCAAACAGCGCTTTGACGCGGATACCAGCGGACAGTTGGGGAACTGATAAACCCTGCGCATAAAAAAACCCGGACACTGTCCGGGTTTTTTATTGCCTGCGAAAACGCCTTACTCAGCCGCTGGCTCAGCCGGCTTGCGACGCTTGAGCGGGGCCATGCCGTCGCTGCTCACCAGCGAATCCGGCTTCGGACGGTTGGCGCTCTTGCGCTTGGTCGGGGTCTTGGCGGCGGTTTTCTTCTTGTCGCCCTTGGCGTCGGTCTTTTTCTTCTTCACGCCGACGGCTTTGCCCGAGGCCTTGACCTTTTTCGGTCCGCCGTAGGTGCCTTTGACTTCCTTGATGGTACGGCGCTCGAAGCTCTGCTTCAGGTAGCGCTCGATGCTCGACATCAGATTCCAGTCGCCGTGGCAGATCAGCGAGATCGCCAGACCGTCGTTGCCGGCACGGCCGGTACGACCGATGCGGTGCACGTATTCGTCGCCGCTGCGTGGCATGTCGAAGTTGATCACCAGATCCAGGCCATCAACGTCCAGACCACGGGCCGCGACGTCGGTCGCTACCAGGATCTTCACACCGCCCTGCTTCAGACGATCGATCGCCAGTTTGCGATCCTTCTGGTCTTTCTCGCCGTGCAGCACGAACGCCTTGTATTCCTGAGCCACCAGACGGCCGTAGATGCGGTCGGCCATGGCACGGGTGTTGGTGAAGACGATGGCTTTCTGGTAAGTCTCGTTGGCCAGCAGCCAGTTCACGATCTGTTCTTTGTGCTGGTTGTGGTCGGCGGTGATGATCTGCTGACGGGTGGTCGAGTTCAGTTGGCTGACCGCGTTGAGCTGCAGGTGCTCAGGGTTGTTCAACACCTTGGCGACCATCTCACGCAGACCGGAACCGCCGGTGGTGGCGGAGAACAGCATGGTCTGCTGACGGTTCGGGCATTCGTCGACCAGACGCTGCACGTCTTCGGCGAAACCCATGTCGAGCATGCGGTCGGCTTCGTCGAGCACCAACACTTCGACTTCCTTGAGGTCGAGGTTGCCGGCGTTGAGTTGCTCGATCATCCGGCCCGGGGTACCAATCAGGATGTCCGGCACCTTGCGCAGCATCGCCGCTTGCACCTTGAAGTCTTCACCGCCGGTGATCAGGCCGGACTTGATGAAGGTGAACTGCGAGAAGCGTTCAACTTCTTTCAGGGTCTGTTGGGCCAGCTCGCGGGTCGGCAGCAGGATCAGGGTCTTGATGCTGACGCGAACCTTGGCCGGGCCGATCAGGCGGTTGAGGATCGGCAGGACAAAAGCGGCGGTCTTGCCGCTACCGGTTTGCGCCGTCACCCGCAGGTCACGCCCCTGGAGCGCCAGCGGAATGGCCGCTGCTTGCACAGGCGTTGGCTCGACAAATTTCAGCTCGGCCACGGCTTTGAGCAGGCGTTCGTGCAGGGCGAATTGGGAAAACACGGGTGCTACCTCGAAGATATGCAAAAAACAGCTGCATAGGTTACCGGTTTCGAGCGCTCAGGCCGAGTTTCTTTATACAAACGGGCGTAATCAGTGGCTTTTTTGTTGCTCGATTTGTCTCCAACGGTAATACACAGCGTCTTAAATGCTCTAATCGCCCATCGCGTCTTACAGAAGAATCGTTGCTCACATGGATTTCAAACAGCTCTGGCTCAACGCCCAAGACCTCTGGGGTGCCCTCGAACAGCACCCGTTCCTGCAATCCGGCCTGGCGCTGATGCTGCTCTTGGTGATCGCGCTGGTCCTCGGACGAGTGGCGCGCTATCTGATCCTGCACGCCAGCCGCATGCTCGGCCGGCAACCGGCGTTGCACTGGATCAACGATTTTCGCCACAACAAGGTGTTTCAGCGCCTGGCGCAGATGACGCCATCGCTGGTGATCCAGTTCGGCCTGCACCTGGTGCCGGAACTGAGCAAAACCGCGATGACCTTCCTCGGCAACGTGGCGCTGTCCTTCACCATCCTGTTCCTGCTGCTGTCGGTCAGCGCCCTGCTCAATGCGCTGCTGGACATCTACGCACGCACCGAACACGCGCGCACCCGCTCGATCAAGGGCTATGTGCAACTGGCGAAAATGGTGCTGTACGTGTTCGGTGCGATCATCATCGTCGCCACGCTGATCGACCGTTCGCCACTGTTGCTGCTCTCCGGTCTGGGTGCGATGTCGGCGGTGATTCTGTTGGTCTACAAGGACACCCTGCTGTCGTTCGTCGCCAGCGTGCAACTGACCAGCAACGACATGCTGCGCGTCGGCGACTGGATCGAAATGCCGCAAGTCGGCGCCGATGGCGATGTGGTCGACATCACCTTGCACACGGTCAAGGTACAGAACTTCGACAAGACCATCGTCTCGATCCCGACCTGGCGCCTGATGTCCGAATCGTTCCGCAACTGGCGCGGCATGCAGCAGTCCGGCGGGCGTCGGATCAAGCGCAGCCTGTTCATCGACGCCAGCGGCGTGCGCTTCATTCGTGACGATGAGGAAGAAAAGCTCTCCCAGGTGCACCTGCTGACCGGCTACATGGGCCGCAAGAAAGCCGAGCTCAAGGCATGGAACGAGGCGCAGGGCAACGTCGCCGCGATGTCGGCCAACCGCCGGCGCATGACCAACATCGGCACCTTCCGCGCTTATGCGCTGGCGTATTTGAAGAGTCACCCGGAGGTGCAGCCGAACATGACCTGCATGGTGCGGCAGATGCAGACCACGGCGCAGGGAATTCCGCTGGAAATCTACTGCTTCACGACCACCACGGTGTGGGCCGATTACGAGCGGATTCAGGGGGATATTTTCGATTATCTGCTGGCGGTGCTGCCGGAGTTTGGCTTGAGCCTGTATCAGCAGCCGAGTGGCGGGGATTTGCGTACCGGGTTGCTGCCGGCGGTGTTGGGGGCGGCGAGCATTCCCGAGCCGCAGAAACACCTCCTGTAACCCCACCGATCAAAACTGTGGGAGCGGGCTTGCTCGCGAAGGCGTCAGGTCAGTCAACATAATCGTTGAATGACGCACCGTTTTCGCGAGCAAGCCCGCTCCCACAGGGGTTATGCGGTGGCTTGGGAATTGCGGATGCCCAACCGGCTGATCCACACTGCCGCCAGGATGACACTGCCGCCAAGCAACAACCTTCCCAGTTCCTCATGCTGATTCCAGATCAGCAGGTTCAGCAGCAAGCCCACCGGCACATGCAGGTTGTTCATCACCGCCAGCGTGCCGCCGTTGACCATGCACGCGCCCTTGTTCCACCAGTACATGCCCAACGCGGTCGAGACCAGTCCGAGAAACAGCAACACGCCCCATTGCAGGGGTGCTTCGGGCAGGAAGTTGGCTTTGCCGAACAGCAGAAATGCCGGCAACACCACCGCCAGTGCGCCGAGGTAGAAGAAGCCGAAACGCCGGTAATGCGGCAGATCGCTCGGGTGTTTTGCTACCAGATGCTTGTACAGCACCTGCCCTGCCGCGTAGGTGAAGTTGGCCAGTTGCAGCAGCAGGAAGCCCATGAAGAAATCCGGACTGATGCTGTCGAAACGAATCACCGCCGCGCCGCCCACCGCGACCAGCGCCGCAATCAGCGCCCACGGATTGAAGCGGCGGTTCAGCGCATCTTCGATCAGCGTCACGTGCAGCGGCGTGAGGATGGTGAACAGCAACACTTCCGGCACCGTCAGCACGCGGAAGCTCAGGTACAGGCAGACGTAGGTGATGCCGAACTGCAACGCGCCGATCAGCAGCATGCCACGCATGAACGCCGGTTCCACCGAGCGCCAGCGGGTCAGCGGAATGAACACCAGCCCGGCCAGCACCACGCGCACCAGCACCGCAAAGTAGCTGTCGACGTGCCCCGCCAGGTATTCGCCGATCAGACTGAAGGAAAACGCCTGGATCAGCGTGACAAAAAGTAGATAGCCCATGGTCGCCTCTGTTTCGAATGGCGGCGACGATAGCGGTTTTTACGCCAGACCGCGAACCTCAGGCAACACTGAACCCTGTGGGAGCGGGCTTGCTCGCGAAAGCATCGTGTCAGTCGACGAATAGTTGACTGACACACCGCCTTCGCGAGCAAGCCCGCTCCCACAGGGGTTACACGTTGCTCAGATAATTGCAGGCAAAAAAAAGCCCGATCTCGCTAAAGCGTTCAATCGGGCTACAGCACTCAGGAGCAACAAGTGCAAAGGGAGGTTCGATGCGCGTAGGGCCTTGAAGGGGTTGCGCCGGGTCACTAGAACAATCGGCGATTATCTGGGGATTAACCTGTCAAGCGACCTGGGACAGTTTGGCGTTGGCCTGATTCAGGCCCTTCTCCTGGAAATCGCCACCCAGGTTCATGCCTTCGGCGTGAATGAACGTCACGTCGTGGATGCCGATGAAGCCCATGACCTGACGCAGGTACGGTTCCTGATGGTCGGCCGGGCCGCCGGCATAAATGCCGCCGCGAGCGGTGAGCACATAGGCACGCTTGCCGCTGAGCAGGCCTTGCGGGCCGGTTTCGGTGTACTTGAAGGTCACGCCGGCACGCAGCACGTGGTCGAGCCAGGCCTTGAGAGTGCTCGGGATCGCGAAGTTGTACATCGGCGCGGCCATCACCAGTACGTCGGCGGCGAGCAATTCATCGGTCAACTCGTTGGATCGATCCAGCGACGATTGTTCGTTGGCGTTGCGCTGCTCGGCGGGCTTCATCCAGCCGCCCAGCAGGTTGATATCCAGGTGTGGAACGGGGTTCACGGCGAGGTCACGCACGGTGATCTGATCGTTGGGATGCGCGGATTTCCACTGGCTGATGAAGGTCTGGGTCAGTTGACGGGAAACCGAGTCTTGCTGGCGGGCACTGCTTTCGATGATCAGAACGCGGGACATGGTGTGTAGCCTCCATCCGAGAATGTTGTAGGTCGATGGAATGGAGGTTAAACAGGGTTGTATCGATGAAAAAGCGCAAATAATTGCTGCAAAGCATCGAATAATTCGTTTAGATGCAGCTTGTACCCTGTGGGAGCGAGCTTGCTCGCGAAGGCGGTGTGTCATTCACCATTAATGTGTCTGGTACACCGCCTTCGCGAGCAAGCCCGCTCCCACAATAGAACGCGGTGTTATTTCGGGGAGCAGCTCAAGTCGATGCGCAGCCTGATGATCTCGCGGGAGAACTTGGCCGTGGCGTTCGTATGCTTGCGGGCCGGGATTTCGATGTTGCGCGTACGGGGTGCTTCCGGACCATTGTTGAATACGACTTTGCAGGTAGCGTCCACGTCGCCGTAGTTGGCGACCCGAATCGAGCCGATGTCCTTGTCGGTGTCGTAGGTTTCGTAGTCGATCTTCAAGCCATTGAGGTTTTTCTGCACGTCGATCGGGTAAGCAAACGCCGTCAGCGGCAGCAGCGCCAGCAACACACAACAGAATTTTTTCATTCGCCAGTCTCCATGAGGGACGGCCAGCTTAGGACAAGAGGAGCTATTGATGAAAGCGCCCCGCGTGACCCTTGATCAATGGCGAACATTGCAAGCCGTGGTCGACCACGGCGGCTTCGCCCAGGCCGCCGAGGCCTTGCACCGTTCGCAATCGTCGGTGAGTTACACCGTCGCCCGCATGCAGGACCAGCTCGGTGTGCCGTTGCTGCGCATCGACGGACGTAAAGCGGTGCTCACCGAGGCTGGTGGCGTGCTGCTGCGCCGCTCGCGCCAACTGGTGAAACAGGCCAGCCAACTGGAAGACCTCGCCCACCACATGGAACAGGGCTGGGAAGCCGAAGTGCGGCTGGTGGTCGATGCCGCCTACCCGAGCGCACGCATCGTCCGCGCGCTGACCGCGTTCATGCCGCAGAGTCGCGGCTGCCGCGTGCGGCTGCGCGAAGAGGTGTTGTCGGGGGTCGAAGAGGTCTTGCTCGAAGGGGTCGCCGATCTGGCGATCACCGGCCTGAGCATCCCCGGCTACCTCGGTGCGGAATTGAGCGACGTCGAGTTTGTCGCGGTCGCCCACCCGGATCACGCGCTGCATCGGCTCAATCGCGAACTGAGCTTCCAGGATCTGGAAACCCAGATGCAGGTGGTGATTCGCGACTCCGGTCGCCAGCAGCCTCGCGACGTCGGCTGGCTTGGCGCCGAACAGCGCTGGACAGTCGGCAGCCTCGCCACCGCTGCCACGTTCGTCAGCAGCGGTCTGGGCTTCGCCTGGCTGCCGCGGCACATGATCGAACGGGAATTGAAGGAAGGCACGCTCAAGCTGCTACCGTTGGATCAGGGCGGCAGCCGCAACCCGAGCTTCTATCTGTATTCGAACAAGGACAAGCCGCTGGGCCCGGCGACACAGATCCTCATCGAACTGCTGCGCACCTTCGACACCTTGCCGCTGGACGCACCGTTCGCCGCCCCTGAACAAGCCTGACACGGAGTTCACCGATGGCCTATTTCGAGCACGAAGGTTGCAACCTGCACTACGAGGAATATGGCCACGGTTCGCCGTTGCTGCTGGTTCACGGGCTCGGTTCGAGCACCCTGGACTGGGAAATGCAGATCCCGGCGCTGTCGGCGCACTACCGGGTGATCGTACCGGACATTCGCGGTCACGGTCGCTCGGACAAACCCCGCGAGCGCTACAGCATCGCCGGTTTCAGCGCAGACCTGCTGGCACTGATCGAACACTTGAACCTCGGCCCGGTGCACTATATCGGGCTGTCGATGGGCGGGATGATCGGCTTTCAGTTCGGCGTCGATCAGCCGCGGATGCTGAAAAGCCTGACCATCGTCAACAGCGCTCCCGAAGTCAAAATCCGCAGTCGCGACGACTATTGGCAGTGGTTCAAGCGCTGGAGTCTGATGCGCGTACTCAGCCTTGCGACCATCGGCAAGGCCTTGGGCAGCAAACTTTTTCCCAAGCCTGAGCAGGCCGAACTGCGGCAAAAAATGTCCGAGCGCTGGGCAAAAAACGACAAACGTGCTTATCTCGCCAGCTTCGACGCGATTGTTGGCTGGGGCGTTCAGGAACGACTTTCGAGAATTTCCTGTCCAACCCTCATCGTCAGCGCCGACCGTGACTACACACCCGTCGCGCTGAAAGAAACCTATGTAAAACTGCTGCCGAATGCGCGGCTGGTGGTGATCGCCGATTCACGCCACGCCACCCCGCTCGATCAACCCGAACGCTTCAATCAAACGCTGCTGGAGTTTCTTGCCGCAGCCGACACTCAATCTCAGGATCACTGACCCATGCTGAAAAAACTCGCCCTCGCCGCTGGTACTGTGCTGTTTGCCGCCAACCTGATGGCTGCCACGCCTGCCAAAGCACCGCACGTGCTGCTGGACACCACCAACGGTCAGATCGAAATCGAACTGGATTCGGTCAAGGCGCCGATCAGTACCAAGAACTTTCTGGATTACGTCAACAGCGGCTTTTACACCAACACCATTTTCCACCGTGTGATCCCGGGCTTCATGGCTCAGGGCGGCGGTTTCACTCCACAGATGCAGCAGAAAGACACCAAGGCGCCGATCAAGAACGAACACAAAAACGGTCTGGCCAACGTCCGTGGCACCTTGTCCATGGCGCGCACCTCCGTACCTGATTCGGCGACCAGCCAGTTCTTCATCAACGTCAAGGACAACGATTTCCTCGACCAGGGTGATGGCTACGCCGTATTCGGCAAAGTGGTCAAAGGCATGGACGTGGTCGACGTCATCGTCAACTCGCAAACCACCACCAAAAGCGGCATGCAAAACGTGCCTGTCGACCCTGTGATCATCAAGTCGGCCAAAGTCATCGACTAAGCTGTACAGGGCGTATCGAGCGGCGCTGGCCTGACGCCACGCCGCTCACACCGATAAAAGGAGAGCCCGGCTTCCGGGCGGTTATCTGATGCTCTATCGCCGTTTCGAACAACTGATCGACATATTCCGCGACGCTCCGACGGCGTCCCCTCCAGATCGTGTCTGGCCCTTCTACACCTACTACCTGAGACAAGTCTGGCCGAGCTTCGCAGCTCTGCTGGTGGTCGGCCTGTTTGCCGCGTTGATCGAAGTGGCGCTGTTCAGCTACCTGAGCCGCATCATCGACCTCGCCCAGGGCACGCCCAACCCGAATTTCTTCAGCGACCACGCCCTCGAACTGACGTGGATGGTGGTGGTTGCGCTGGTGCTGCGGCCGATCTTTTTCGGCCTGCACGACCTGCTGGTGCATCAGACCCTGAGCCCGGGGATGACCAGCATGATCCGCTGGCAGAACCACAGTTACGTGCTCAAGCAGAGCCTGAACTTCTTCCAGAACGACTTCGCCGGGCGTATCGCCCAGCGCATCATGCAGACCGGCAACTCGCTGCGCGATTCCGCGGTGCAAGCGGTGGATGCGCTGTGGCACGTGGTGATCTACGCGATCAGTTCGCTGGTGCTGTTCGCCGAAGCCGACTGGCGCCTGATGATCCCGCTGCTGACGTGGATCGCTGCCTACATCGGCGCGCTGTATTACTTCGTGCCGCGGGTGAAAGAGCGTTCGGTGGAAGCTTCCGACGCACGCTCGAAACTGATGGGGCGGATCGTCGACGGCTACACCAACATCGCCACCCTGAAGCTGTTCGCCCACACCAATTTCGAACAGCACTACGCCAAGGAAGCCATCGAAGAACAGACGGTCAAGGCGCAGATGGCCGGCCGCGTGGTGACCAGCATGGACGTGGCGATCACCACCATGAACGGCCTGCTGATCGTCGGCACCACCGCGCTGGCGCTGTGGCTGTGGACGCAGTCACTGATCACCGTCGGTGCTATCGCGCTGGCCACCGGTCTGGTGATTCGTATCGTCAATATGTCCGGCTGGATCATGTGGGTAGTCACCGGCATCTTCGAAAACATCGGCATGGTCCAGGACGGTCTGCAGACCATCTCGCAACCGGTCAGCGTCACTGATCGCGAACAGGCCAAACCGCTGGCCGTGGCCCGTGGCGAAGTGCGTTTCGAGCATGTGGATTTTCACTACGGCAAGAAGAAAGGCATCATCGGCGACCTCAACCTGACCATCAAACCGGGGGAGAAAATCGGTTTGATCGGGCCGTCCGGCGCCGGCAAATCGACCTTGGTCAACCTGCTGCTGCGCCTCTACGACGTCGAGGGCGGACGTATTCTGATCGATGGGCAGAATATCGCCGAAGTCGGCCAGGAAAGCCTGCGCGCACGCATCGGCATGATCACGCAGGACACCTCCCTGCTGCACCGCTCGATCCGCGACAACTTGCTGTATGGCAAGCCTGACGCCACCGACGCCGAGCTCTGGGACGCGGTGCACAAGGCCCGCGCCGACGAGTTCATTCCGTTACTGTCGGACGCTGAAGGTCGCACTGGTTTCGATGCACACGTCGGCGAGCGCGGGGTGAAGCTGTCCGGCGGTCAGCGCCAGCGCATCGCGATTGCCCGGGTGTTGCTCAAGGACGCGCCGATCCTGATCATGGACGAAGCGACCTCGGCACTCGACTCGGAAGTGGAAGCGGCGATCCAGGAAAGCCTGGAAACCCTGATGCAAGGCAAAACCGTGATTGCCATTGCTCACCGCCTCTCGACCATCGCCCGTATGGATCGGCTGGTGGTGCTGGAAAACGGCAAGATCGCCGAGAGCGGCACCCACGCCGAACTGCTGGCGCATCGCGGCCTGTATGCGCGGTTGTGGGCGCACCAGACCGGAGGGTTTGTCGGAATCGATTGATCACAAAAAACCCGATTCTGTGAGCTTTTGTGGCGAGGGAGCTTGCTCCCGCTCGGCTGCGCAGCAGACGCAAAGCTCGCCAACCGTGAAAGTCTGACACTACCGTGCAGATAGTTTTGGGACAGCTTCGCTGTCCAGCGAGAGCAAGCTCCCTCGCCACACAATGTTTGTCCGCCAGAAAACCACCCCAGCCCGCCAACCACGGGCTCTGGCGGTTTTTTCATGCCTGCTGGAAATCCATCCAAAGCCTGCTGTACTCAGCCAAGGCTCCAGCACGGAACCTGTCGTAAATCTGCAGGGAAGCACAACGCAATACAGTCTCGATAGCATGGGCTATCAAGGACTCTCTCATGTCTCTGTTCAAACGTTCAGTCACGGAGTTGTTGGGTACGTTCTGGCTGGTTCTGGGTGGCTGTGGCAGCGCGGTCATTGCAGCGTCTTCGCCGTTGGGCATTGGAGTGCTGGGGGTGGCCCTGGCGTTTGGTCTGACGGTGCTGACCATGGCGTTCGCCATCGGTCACATCAGTGGCTGTCACCTCAATCCCGCGGTGTCGGTCGGGTTGGTGGTCGGCGGGCGGTTTCCGGCGAGAGAGCTGCCGGCCTACATCATCGCCCAGGTAGTGGGCGGGATACTCGCCGCTGCCCTGCTCTACTACATCGCCAGTGGCAAGGAGGGTTTTGACATCGCCGCAGGCCTGGCGTCCAACGGGTACGGTGAGCACTCGCCGGGCAAATACTCGATGGCGGCCGGGTTTGTCACCGAACTGGTGATGACCGGGATGTTCGTGATCATCATCCTCGGCGCCACCGACAAACGCGCCCCGGCGGGCCTCGCACCGATCGCCATCGGTTTGGGCCTGACGCTGATCCACCTGATCTCGATCCCGGTCACCAACACCTCGGTCAACCCGGCGCGCAGCACCGGCCCGGCGCTGATGGTCGGCGGCTGGGCGATCGCGCAGTTGTGGATGTTCTGGGTCGCGCCGCTGCTGGGCGCAGTGGTGGGCGGGACGATTTATCGCTGGCTGGGTAAAGAAGAAACCTGAGGGATGCCTGAGTTCCCTTTGTAGGAGCTGCCGAAGGCTGCGATCTTTTGATCTTGATGTCCAAAAAACCAGATCAAAAGATCGCAGCCTTCGGCAGCTCCTACAGGGGATCTAGGTTTGGCGGTAGGGCAAGGCTGTTTTTGCTTCTTCGGCATAGGCGAGGACGCCCGCTCGCTCTTGCTGCAGGAAATCCTTCACCGCCGCTTTCAATCCGGGATGACGCAGGTAGTGCCACGAATGGGTGATCACCGGTTCAAAGCCGCGAATCAGCTTGTGCTCGCCCTGCGCACCGGCATCAAAACGCTGGTATCCGTGGGCAATCGCATAATCCATGCCCTGATAGAAACACGTCTCGAAATGCAGCCGGTCAAACTCGGCCAGACACCCCCAGTAGCGCCCATAGAAGCTGTCGCCCCCGACCAGACTGAAGGCCATCGCCACCGGCCGTGAACCCTGTCTGGCGAAGACCACCCGAATCGCCTCCGGCATCCGCGCGGCCAGCAGGCTGAAGAACTCGCGCGTCAGATAGGGCGCCTGGCGGCGCACGGCGTAAGTGTTGGCATAGCAGGCGTAGACAAAATCCCATTGCGGCTCGTCCAGCTCGCACCCCGTCAACCATTCGAACTCGAAGCCCTGCCCCGCCACCTGTTCGCGTTCCTTGCGCATCTGCTTGCGCTTGCGCGAGCTGAGCACGTCGAGAAAATCCTGGAAGTCGCGGTAACCGCGATTCTGCCAGTGATACTGACAGCCGATGCGCTGCAGCCAGCCCGGCTGCTCGGCCATGGCGGCGTCGGTGAAGGGGTCGGTGAAATTGATGTGCGCGCTGGAAAGCTCTTCGATTTCCAGATAGCCCGGCAGGCTCTTGAGCAATTCGAATCCATCCTCGACATTCGCCGCCAACAGTCTCGGGCCGCTGACCGGACTGAACGGCACCGCCGTCAGCAGTTTGGGGTAGTAATCGATGCCCGCCCGGGCGCAGGCATCGGCCCAACCGTGATCGAACACGTACTCACCGTAGGAATGCCACTTGCGGTAACTGGGTAACGCGGCGATCAACCGACCGCCTTCAACGTGCAGCAGATGCTCGGCTTGCCAACCCGTGTGCGGGCCAACGCTGCCGCTGTCTTCAAGCGCCGAGAGAAAGGCATGGCGCAGAAACGGCTGGGTCTCGGGCACCAGTGCATCCCAAGTCGCAGGGGCGATTTCTGACAGGCTTTGCAGGCGTTGCAACGGCATCAACTGACTCTCCACTTCCAGGCATCAAAGCCCCGCGAGTATCGCTTATCGCTGCCCTTTGCACACGAGCATTCGGACGACAGCGCTCTAGATCAATAGTTCACGACACCTTTGTATCGTCATCGACATGACATCACTTAGCCACTGCTCTGTCATAAACCATCGCGATACTCGCTCCTGTTTTTAGAGCGCCGGGTTCTACCCGGACACTGTTTTCCGACGTGCGCGTCGGTGTGCCCAGGATGGTTCAGCCATCCCCTCTCATCTTCGGAGATTGCTATGCGTCTTGCTTCCACAAAAACTGCGGCGGCCTTGTGCGGTGGCCTGTTGCTGGCCATGAGTGTTCCGGCCAGTGCCGCAGTCGACGCCAAACTGCTCGACATGCTCAAGGCTAACGGTTCCATCACCCAGGCGCAGTACCTCGAACTGCAAACCGAACTGGCCCAGGATCAGAAGGCTCAGCAAATCGCGCAGCAGGCGCAGCAAGAGACCAACGAGCAAATCGCGGCGACCGCGAAGAAAACCAACGAGCTGAGCTCCTTCGACCAGAAACTTGCCTGGGCCGCCAAGACCCAGTTCAAGGGTGACGTGCGTTTCCGTCAGGAGACCGTCAAGAACGATGGCGTGCCGAACAGCAAGGACCAGGACCGTCAGCGCATTCGTGCCCGTCTGGGTGCCTACACCGAAATCAACCCACAGGTGGACACCGGTATCCGTATCGCCACCGGCAGCAGCGACGACGCCCGCTCCACCAACCAGGACCTGAACAACTACTTCGACAAGAAGCAGATCTGGCTCGACCAGGGTTACGTCGACTACCACCCTGACGCAATCAAGAACCTGCACCTGATCGCCGGTAAAATGAACCAGCCGTGGGTGAGCATGGGCGACATCATCTGGGACAGCGACATCAACCCGGAAGGTCTGGCCGTCACCTACAAGTACCCGCTGAACGGCAGCACCGAGCTGTTCGGCAGCGCTGGCCACTACACCCTCAAGGACAACGTCGACGGCGAAGGCGTGCAGTTCAAGCACGACTTGCGTCTGTACGCTGGCCAGTTGGGCGGTCGCTTCGCACTGACCGACAGCCTGAAACTGACCCTGGGCGGCAGCCTCTATTCCTACGACAATGACAAGGACAGCGCCTGCCCGACCACCGGCACCGTCACTGCGCCATGTGCCTTGGCCGTCAACGGCAACAGCCCGAACGAAACCTTCAAACTGTATGAAGGTTTTGGTCAACTGGACATCGCCAACCTGTCCGTGCCGCTGTCGATCTACGGTCAGTACGTCAACAACAAAGACGCCAGCAACGACCAGGACACTGGCTGGCTGGCCGGCGTCAAGACCAAGGTTTATGGCTTCGGGATCGACTACAACTACCGCGACGTACAGCGTAACGCGGTGGTCGGTGCCTTCACCGACTCCGACTTCGCCAACGGCTACACCGGTTCGCGCGGCAGCAAGTTGAAAGTCAGCTACGAGCTGGACAAGAACTTCACCCTGGGCGCCACCTACTTCATGGCCAACTCGGACTACACCAACGCCAGCCTGAAGAAGACCGACTCCGACATCAATACGCTGCAACTGGATGCCGAAGCCAAGTTCTAAAACGCGTCACCCTCTAGCCTGACGCGGGCGGGACGATCCCCATCATCCGTTCGTTTCGTCCCGCGCCGGGCTATTTTTATCTGACCTGTGGCGAGGGAGCTTGCTCCCGCTGGATTGCAAAGCAGTCCTCTGCTTCTAAGTAAAGCGAGGGCCGCTTCGCGACCCAGCGGGAGCAAGCTCCCTCGCCACAATGGTTCAGCGCCTACAGAAGACTATCTTTTCGGCGTTGCTCGGCCAGGCGTTCGGCCAGCGCGTCCACGCCCTCTTGCGGTTTCTCCGGCAACGCCTTCAGGGTCGCTTGCATCAAACGCATCTGACGAATGAACCGCCGACAGTTCGGGCAGAACATCAGGTGATGGCGCACCAGCAGTTTCTCGCGAAAGCTCAACTGGCCATCGAGATAATCGCTGGAGCGCGCTACTTGTTCCTTGCAGGTCAGCATTCGCCGGTCTCCTCAAAATGCTCCACCGTGGCGAAGACTTTCAGCCGCGCACGATGCAGCAGCACACGGACATTGGAGAGCGAGATCTCCAGAAGATTACAGATCTCTTCCAGTTCCAGCCCCTGACGTTCGCGCAGCAGCAACACGCTGCTTTGCAGTTCCGACAGGCTGAGCAAGGTGTGCTCCAGGCAATCACGCAGTTCGCTTTCGGTGAGCAAGGCTTCCGGGGTGTCCTGATGCCAGGCGAACGGCGCCACCAGCCAATGGCCGTCACCAGGAGAGAAGCGATCGTCGTCGATGGTGCCGTGGGGTGACGGCAGATCGTCCATCAACACTTCGCGGCGGTTTTGTTTGTAACGGCTTTTGGCAGAATTGGCGGTGATGGTCAGCAGCCAGGTCTTGAGACTGGAACGACCCTCGAAGCTGCCGATATGGCGCACCACCGAAAGCCAGGCGTCCTGCACCACTTCTTCGACATGGCGCTGACCGACAATCGCGTAAGCCACGGCGCGCATGGCGCTCTGGTAGGTGCTGACCAGTTCCTTGAACGCCTTTTGCTCACCCGCGAGCAGACGTTCGAGCAGTTGGGTGTCGTCGGTTGCGGCCATGCACGCCTCGTTTGCAAATACCGATTAACGTTAACGCACTCGACCCTGTGGCGAGCGAGCTTGCTCGCGCTCGGCTGCGCAGCAGTCGCAAAACCGGCGATTGCGGTTCTTCAGCAAGACCGCAATCGCCGGTTTTGGCAGCGCTACGCACTCCAGCGGGAGCAAGCTCCCTCGCCACGAGGGCTGGTGACTCAGCGCTTGCGCAGAATCACGCTACCGATCGAGTAACCGGCGCCGAACGAGCTCAATACCGCCAGCGAACCGCTGGCCAGATCGTCCTGATATTTGTGGAAGGCAATCACCGACCCGGCAGAGCTGGTGTTGGCGTAGGTGTCGAGAATCACCGGCGCTTCTTCTTCGGTGGCTTCGCGGCCCAGCAGCTTGCGCACGATCAGGTGGTTCATGCTCAGGTTGGCCTGGTGCAGCCAGAAGCGCTTGACGTCGCCGACGTTGAGTTTGTTCTCCTCCAGGTGCTCACCGATCAGCTCGGCGACCATCGGGCAGACGTCCTTGAACACCTTGCGGCCTTCCTGCACGAACAGCTTGTCGCGGGCGCCGATGCCCTCTTCCGCCGCGCGGTTGAGGAAGCCGAAGTTGTTGCGGATGTTGTTGGAGAACTTGGTCAGCAGTTTGGTGCTGACCACGTCGAACTGGTACTTGGACGTCGCCAGGTCAGCGCGTTCGATGATTACCGCCGTCGCGGCGTCACCGAAGATGAAGTGGCTGTCGCGGTCACGGAAGTTCAGGTGACCGGTGCAGACTTCCGGGTTGACCATCAGAATCGCCCGGGCCTGGCCCAGCTGCACGCTGTTGGCCGCGGCCTGAATGCCGAAGGTCGCCGAGGAGCAGGCCACGTTCATGTCGAAACCGAAACCCTGAACGCCCAGTGCTTCCTGGACTTCGATGGCGATGGCCGGATAAGCCCGTTGCAGATTGGAGCAGGCGACAATCACGCCGTCGATGTCGGCAGCGGTCTTGCCGGCACGTTGCAGCGCCTGTTCGGCGGCGCCGATAGCCATCTGGCACAGGACCGACCATTCGTCGTTGGAACGCTCCGGCAGGCGCGGGGCCATGCGCGCAGGATCAAGGATGCCGTCCTTGTCCATGACAAAGCGGCTCTTGATGCCCGAGGCTTTTTCGATGAATGCAGCACTGGATTCGGTCAGCGCCTGGACTTCACCGCGGGCGATGGCGTCGGCGTTGTCGGCGTTGAACTGCGCAACATAGGTATTGAAAGACTGCACCAGCTCTTCGTTGGAGATGCTGTTGGCCGGGGTGTACAGGCCGGTGCCGCTGATGACGACGTTATGCATGGTCGTTTCTCTAATCTGTTCAGGCAGAAAGCGCTGGCACCGACGTACCAACACACAAAGGGTCTATTCCCGTCCGGGGACGCTGACCTGGCATCTTTTAGTCCGATCCGCGAACTCGTCGAAGGCTCTGGGTCGCGAAAACGGCATTTATGGTCGCGAAGTTTGCCATAAACCCAAGGTTTTGGCGCCTTTCTCAAGCACCACCCCATTACCCTGTAGGAGTGAGCCTGCTCGCGATTGCGGTGTGTCAGTCAGTATTACGGTGACTGACACACCGCAATCGCGAGCAGGCTCGCTCCCACACGGGTTCGCGTAAGGCTCAAGATCAGGCCTCGACCTGACTCCACTGCTTGCTCAGCCGTTTGTCCGAGATCGGCGCTTTCGTCCCCAACTGCTGGGCGAACAGCGACACCCGGTATTCCTCCAGCCACCAGCGGTACAGCTCCAGCTGCGGATCGCGTTTGCCTTCCTGCGCATGCTTGGCGGCGCGGGTCTGGTATTGCGTCCAGAGGCCGGCCAGTTCGCCGCTCCAGACTCGATCCTTCTGCACCTGCGCACCGAGTTTCTCGAAACGCTGCTCGACCGCCTTCAGATAACGCGGCAACTCCTTGAGCCATTGCATCGGCGTTTCCCGGACGAAACCCGGATACACCAAGTTGCTGATTTGCTGCTTGATGTCATTCAGCGCCACAGCCTGAGCCAGATCGATCTTGCCCTTGAAGCGTTTTTGCAGGCCGTGCCAAAGCTTGAGGATCTCCAGCGTCAGCCGCGCCACGCGCTCGGCGTGTTCGGTCCAGCTGCCGCGCTTGCGTTCGGCCAATGCCGCCAGCCCGGCGCCGTCACGGGGCAACGGGTCTTCGCCTTCCAGAATGCAGCTGTCGAGGCTGGCCAGCAGAATGTCTTCGACCAGCGCATCGACCCGGCCCAACTCGCGATAGAGCAGGCCCAGCTCGGTGATGCCCGGCAGTTTGCTGCGCAGGAACTTCGCCGGTTCCGCCAGTTGCTGCAGCAGCAGCCGCTGCAAGGCGCGGCGATGCTGGAACTCGGCTTCGGCCGGGGTCGAGAAGCGCCCTTCCTTGACTGTGCCGCCCTCTTCCACCAGCGCCGGATAGACCGTCATCGACAGACCGGCAATCTTCTGCTGGGTCTTTTCCGCCACCGGGGCGAAGACCTTGGCCTCCACCGGTTGCTGACTTTTCGCACTCTGCGGCACTGCCAAAGCCGCCTGGCTGGCTTCGGCGAAACGCGCGGTGAGCTCGGCCAGATCGCGGCCCTCGCCAAGGAACTTGCCCTGGCCGTCGACGATTTCCAGGTTCATCCGCAGATGGCTTTCGACCTGCTGCGCGGCTTCCGCCCACGCCTCATCGCTGACCCGCGCGCCAGTCATGCGCAACAGTTCGCGACCCAGCGCTTGCGGCAATGAACCTTCGGCGAAGGTCATGCGCTGCAAGGCAGCCTTGATGAAATCCGGCACCGGCACGAAGTTCTTGCGCAGGGCTTTTGGCAGGTTGCGTACCAGGGCAATGCACTTGGCTTCGATGAGCCCCGGTACCAGCCATTCCAGACGCTCCGGCGGCAGCATCGGCAACAGCGGCGCCGGCACGCGCAGGGTCACGCCGTCGCGCGGGTGATTGGGTTCGAAGTGGTAGCTGAGCGCCAGTTCCAAATCGCCGATGTGCAGCGTGTCCGGGTAGTCGCGCGCGGTGACTTCACTGGCCTCGCGGGCCAGCACGTCTTCTTCGCGCATGATCAGCAGTTGTGGGTCTTTCTGGCTGTTGACCCGATACCAGCTGTCGAAGGTCGCGGTCTGGTGAATCTCCGCCGGCAAACGCGCATCGTAGAACGCGTACAGGGTTTCTTCGTCGGCAAGAATATCGCGGCGCCGGGCCTTGGCTTCCAGTTCGTCGAGCTGTTCGAGCAACTGCTTGTTGGCGGTCAGGCACTTGGCTTTCGACTGAATCTCGCCACGCACCAGACCTTCGCGGATAAACAGCTCGCGCGAAACCACCGGGTCCACCGGGCCGTAATGCACCGGGCGGCGACCGACCACGATCAGCCCGAACAGGGTTATCTGCTCGTAGGCCACGACCTGACCGCGCTTCTTCTCCCAGTGCGGTTCGAAGTGGTTTTTCTTGATCAGGTGCCCGGCCAGCGGCTCGATCCAGTCGGCGTCGATCTTGGCGACCATGCGCGCGTAGAGTTTGGTGGTCTCTACCAGTTCGGCGGTCATCAGCCACTGCGGACGCTTCTTGCCGATGCCCGACGACGGGTGAATCCAGAAGCGCCGCTGACGGGCGCCAAGGTAATCGCCGTCTTCGGTTTTCTGGCCGATCTGACTGAGCAGACCGACCAGCACGGCTTTGTGCAGTTTCGGGTAATCCGCCGGTTCCTTGTTGAGGCTCAACTGCATGTCGCGGCAGATCAGGCTCAACTGGCGATGGGAATCACGCCACTCGCGCAGGCGCAGGTAATTGAGGAAATTCTTCCGGCACCAGTTGCGCAGCGGGCCGGCGGTCAGCGCCTGGCGTTGCTCTTCAAAACCGCGCCACAGATTGACCAGTCCGGCGAAGTCCGAATCGGGATCTTTCCATTGTGCGTGGGCCTGATCCGCGGCTTGCTGACGCTCCGGCGGACGCTCGCGCGGGTCCTGAATCGACATGGCACTGGCGACGATCAGCACTTCCTGCAGGCTGCCGAGCTTCGCCGCTTCGAGCAGCATGCGGCCCATGCGCGGGTCCACCGGCAGGCGCGCCAACTGGCGGCCGAGCGGGGTCAGTTGACTGTTGCGATCCACCGCCGAAAGCTCTTGCAGCAGATTGAAACCGTCGCTGATCGCCTTGCCGTCCGGCGGCTCGATGAACGGGAACGCGGTGATCTCGCCGAGGCGCAGGTGCAGCATCTGCAAGATCACGGCGGCGAGGTTGGTACGCAGAATTTCCGGATCGGTGAATTCCGGGCGACCGAGGAAATCTTCCTCGCTGTATAGGCGCACACAGATCCCCGGCTCGACCCGGCCACAGCGACCTTTACGCTGATTGGCGCTGGCCTGGGAAATCGCTTCGATCGGCAGCCGCTGCACCTTGGCGCGATAGCTGTAGCGACTGATGCGCGCGGTGCCGCTGTCGATCACGTAACGGATGCCCGGCACGGTCAACGAAGTCTCGGCAACGTTGGTCGCCAGCACCACGCGGCGCCCCGGATGCGACTGGAAAATCCGCTGCTGCTCGGCCGGCGACAGGCGCGCGTACAGCGGCAGGATTTCCGTGTGCTTGAGTTGGGCTTTGCGCAGCATGTCGGCGGCGTCGCGAATCTCGCGCTCGCCGGGCAGGAACACCAGCACATCGCCGGGGCTGCGGCGCTCGCTGCGCTCATAGGCGGCGATTTCGTCGAGGGTGGCGAGGATCGCCTGATCCACGGTCAGGTCGTCCTCGACGCGGTTGCCCTCTTCGTCCTGCTCCAGGGTCAGCGGGCGATACCAGGTGTCCACCGGGAAAGTCCGCCCGGACACCTCGACAATCGGCGCATCATCAAAATGCTTGGAGAAGCGCTCCAGATCGATGGTTGCCGAGGTGATGATGACCTTCAGATCCGGGCGACGCGGCAGCAGGGTTTTCAGGTAACCGAGCAGGAAGTCGATGTTCAGGCTGCGTTCGTGGGCTTCGTCGACGATGATCGTGTCGTAGCGCTCGAGGTAGCGGTCGTTCTGGGTTTCCGCCAGCAGGATGCCGTCGGTCATTAGTTTGATCAGAGTGTTGGAATCGCTCTGATCTTCGAAGCGCACCTGATAGCCAACCAGCGAACCGAGCGGCGTGCCGAGTTCTTCGGCGACCCGGCTGGCGACGCTGCGCGCAGCGATTCGGCGCGGTTGGGTGTGGCCGATCAAGCCATGCTGGCCGCGACCGATTTCCAGGCAGATTTTCGGCAACTGGGTGGTTTTACCCGAGCCGGTTTCGCCGGCGATGATCAGCACCTGATGCTTCTCCAGCGCCGCCTTGATCTCATCGCGCTTGGCGGCAATCGGCAGGCTGTCGTCGTAACGAATCGCCGGCAGGCTGGCACGGCGCGCCAGCACCTGATCGCAGGACGCCTGCATGCGCGCCACCCACTGGGCCAGCTTGGCCTCGTCGGGTTTCTTGCGCAGCTCGAGCAACTGCCGCCGCAGCCGGTGACGGTCGGCGAGCATGGCGTGATCGAGGTTTTTCAGCAGTTTGTCGATGGAGGGCGATTCGTCGGTCATCGGGTACGCAATTCGGTCGTCTGTTTATGCAGGGGGGCGATTGTCGCAGATTTGCCTCCTACTGTGGCGAGGGAGCTTGCTCCCGCTCGGTTGCGCAGCAATCGTAATCCGGTTGTCGGGATGTCACTGACAGGACGCGGTGGATGGTTTCAGGGCCGCTTCGCAGCCCGGCGGGAGCAAGCTCCCTCGCCACAAGTTCGTCATGCTCCGGGATTATTCGTTATCCAATCCTTTACGCCGATAAGGAAACACATCGATGACTTTCCCCGCCCGAATCGCCTCCTGCAAACCCTTCCAGTAATCAGCGTTATACAACTCGCCATGCAACTGATCGAACAGTTTGCGCTGCCCGGCATCGGCGAACAGGAACGGCGGAAACTCTTCCGGGAACACATCCAGCGGCCCGATCGAGTACCAGGGTTCCGAGGCCATTTCGTCTTCAGGTGTGCGCGGCGCCGGGATGTGACGGAAATTGGCTTCGGTCAGGAAGCAGATTTCGTCGTAGTCGTAGAACACCACCCGGCCGTGACGAGTGACGCCGAAGTTCTTCAGCAGCATGTCGCCGGGAAAAATGTTGGCCGCCGCCAGTTGCTTGATCGCCAGGCCGTAATCCTCCAGTGCCTCGCGCACCTGAGCTTCGTTGGCGTTGTCCAGGTAAAGGTTGAGCGGGGTCATGCGGCGTTCGGTCCAGCAGTGGCGAATCAGCACCGTGTCGCCTTCGACCGAGACCGTCGACGGCGCGACCTCGAGCAGTTCTTCCAGGCACGCCGGATCGAACTTGCTCAGCGGGAAACGGAAATCGGCAAACTCCTGGGTATCGGCCATGCGCCCGACCCGATCGACGCTTTTCACCAGTCGGTACTTCTCGATCACCGTCGCCCGGTCGACGTTTTTCGACGGCGAGAAACGATCCTTGATGATCTTGAACACGGTGTTGAAGCCCGGCAGGGTAAACACACTCATGACCATCCCGCGCACGCCAGGGGCCATGATGAACTGGTCGTCGGTGTTGGCCAGATGATTGATCAACGCTCGGTAGAACTCGGATTTGCCGTGCTTGTAGAAACCGATCGAGGTGTACAGCTCGGCGATGTGCTTGCCCGGCAGAATGCGCCGCAGGAAGCCGATGAACTCCGCCGGCACTGGCACATCGACCATGAAGTACGAGCGAGTGAAGGAGAAGATGATCGACACGTCGGCTTCGTCGGTGATCAGCGCGTCGATCTGAATCCCCCGACCCTCACGGTGCAGCAATGGAATCACCAGCGGCCACTGCTCGTCGCGGGTGTAGATGCGCCCGACCAGGTACGCGCCCTTGTTGCGGTACAGCACCGAGGAGAACAGTTCGACGCTCAGCTCCGGATCCTTGCACACCCAGTCCGGCAGGTTCTCGCGCAACTGTGCTTCGAGGCGCTGCAGGTCGCCGGGCAGATCGGCGTAATCCTCGCTGAAGCGATAGTCGGCAAAAATGCTGGCGAGCATCGACGACAGCTGCCCTTGCGGCTTGTAGGTGCGGGTTTGCGCAGCGCGGGCGCGGCGCAGGCTCGGCCGGGTGGTGTGGATGAACATGCAGCCGTCGCTGATCAGGTCGTGGCTGAACAGCCCGCAGAAGATCGAGTTGTACCAGGTCTCGGACAGCTCATCGTCGAAGCGCAGGTCGATAAGGCTGATGTAGGCGCTTTTCACCAGCGGCCAACTGCTGACATTCATCAGCGTCTCATCGTCGAAATGCTCGCGCAGGCGGGCGATGGTTTCGCCGACCTTTTCTTCGTAGAGGTTGATCCGCGCCGCCGACGCGGTCTGCGCCTCCTGCCAGCGTGCCTGCTCGAAGCGCTCGCGGGCGCCGTCGGTAATCCGCCGGAAATGCTCGCGGTAATCGTCAAAGCCATCGAGGATCATGCGGGCGATGTCGGCGGCTGGCCATTGCTGCGGCATAGATGAGACCTCTGCGTGCATGTGGAAATCTGTGCCTGAGCTTAGCCACGGATGCACGCGCAGGAGAAGTGCAATTTCTGCCAAATGCGCGTCAGCGTTGTACAGCGACACAGTTTTTATCAAAGTTTTTTCAGATGACCGTTCGGTCAATTAATCACTCGTTCGGTCTGCTCGGCATTCCCGCGCCAGACCGCGAATTCTCTGGCTTTCGGATCCAATCACCAGGTCAGGCCTCTGGCTTGCGGCTTTGCCCCTGTTGGCAATTGCGGGGCAGGACAGCGTACCGATTGGTCTTACCAAAATAGTGGCACTTTGATATACAGCCCGCCAGCACCCGCCCCACAACAAGATCCTCGGCCCACGAGGACGACTTCTCCCCCATAGATCAAGGAGCACTTTGATGTCTATCCGCAATCTGCGCATCGGTTTGCGCGCTGGTTTGAGTTTTGCCGTGCTGGCCGGTCTGCTGGTGATCGTTGGCCTGTTTGGCCTGGGTCAAATGAAAACCCTGCGTGAAAGCGCCGCGGTCATCGAAGAATCGTGGATGCCGAGTATCGAAAGCATTCATGACGCCGCAGCGAATATCGCCAGCATCCGCCTCGAATCTCTGCGCCTGATCACCAGCACCCAACCGGCCGTGCGTGAGCGCAGCAAAGGTCTGATCCAGGTGCAGCGCGAAGAATTGCTCAAGCGCCTCAAAAGCCATGAAGCCTTACTCGCCAGCGATCAGGAACGCGTGATGCTCGACGGTTTGAACGCCGACATCACCCGGTACCTGAGCATCCTCGACCAGATCATCAGCCAGATTGACGCTGGGCAAAACGAACAGGCCTACAACCGCCTGAACAATGATCTGGCCCCGCAAGGCAAAGTGCTCGACAAAACTCTGGAGCAGATGATCAGCCTTAACCAGCAGGGTGCCGAAGCCGCCGCCCGGGCCGCGGCTGCGATGTACCAGCGAGCGCTGTGGATTGTCGCGACGATCATCGTTGTCGCTCTGATCGCCACCCTGCTGCTCGCCTGGCTGCTGACCCGCAGCATCACTACACCGATCAATCAGGCGCTGAATGTCGCGCAAAAAATTGCCGCCGGCGATCTCAGCGGCCAGATCGCCGACAACGGTCGCGATGAGGCGGCGCAGTTGCTCACGGCCCTCGCCGAGATGCAAGGCAATCTGCGCTCGACCATCCGGGGCATCAGCGAATCGGCGCAACAACTGGCCTCCGCCGCCGAGGAAATGAGTTCGGTGATGGAACAGAGCACCCGTGGCCTGCAACAGCAAAACGACCAGATCGAGCAGGCCGCCACGGCCGTCACCGAGATGAGCACGGCGGTGGATGAAGTTGCCGCCAACGCGGTGTCCAGTGCCGAGGCGTCCGAAGCCTCGAACGAGGACAGCAAGCATGGCCATGTGCAGGTCAGCGAGACCATCAGTTCGATCCAGGAACTGGTCGGCGCGGTACTCGGCGCCTCCGAGCAAGCCGAAGGCCTGGCCACGCAGGCCCAGGACATCAGCAAGGTGCTGGAGGTGATTCGCGGCATCGCCGGGCAGACCAACCTGCTGGCGCTCAACGCTGCCATCGAAGCGGCGCGCGCCGGTGAAGCCGGACGCGGCTTTGCGGTGGTCGCCGATGAAGTGCGCTCGCTGGCACAACGCACGCAGAACTCCACCGAAGAAATCGAGTTGATGATCAGCAGTATCCAACAAGGCACCGGTGCCACCGTCGGAGCGCTGCAAAGCAGTGCCGAGCAAGCCAGCCACACACTCCGTCGGGCCAACAGTGCCGGTCAGGCGCTGGAGAAAATCACCGCGTCGATTTCGCAGATCAACCAGCGCAACCTGGTAATCGCCAGTGCCGCCGAACAACAGGCGCTGGTGGCGCGTGAGGTTGACCAGAATCTGGTGACCATCCGCGACCTCTCGACCCAGACCGCCGCCGGCGCCACCCAGACCTCTGCCGCCAGTCAGGAACTGTCACGGCTGGCGATCGACCTCAATGGTCTGGTGACGCGTTTCGTGCTCTGAGTGCGAAATTAAATGCCCGATTAGCGGTTGCCATCGTCGGGGCGCTCGGCAACACTCTCGTCCCCATCAAGGAAGGAGTGCCCACCGTGAGCCCTGTCGATATCTTTCGTTTGTTGTCGCTGGCAGCGATCTGGGGTGCGAGCTTTCTGTTCATGCGCATCATCGCCCCGGTAATCGGCACCATTCCCACCGCGTTCTTTCGCGTGTCGATTGCGGCTGTGGGGCTGCTGGTGATTCTCGGCCTGATGCGCATCAGTTGGGACTTCAAGGGCAAGCTGAAAACGGTGATGCTGCTGGGGGTGATCAACTCGGGGATTCCGGCGACGCTGTACTCGGTCGCGGCCCAAGTGTTGCCGGCCGGTTACTCGGCCATCTTCAACGCCACCACGCCATTGATGGGTGTGTTGATTGGCGCGTTGTTTTTCAGTGAAAAGCTCACCGCGGCCAAATTTGGCGGCGTATTCCTCGGCCTGTTCGGCGTCGGCGTATTGACCCGCGCCGGTCCCGTGGCGTTCGATCTGCAACTGCTGATGGGCGCCCTCGCCTGCCTGCTCGCCACCACCTGCTACGGCTTTGCCGGGTTCCTGACGCGACGCTGGCTGGATCATGCCGGTGGCCTCGACAGCCGTCTTTCGGCCGTGGGCAGCATGCTCGGCGCGACGTTGTTCCTGTTGCCGTTGTTCGGCTACAGCGTGATCACGCAGCCCCCGGCGAGCTGGGGTGGCTGGAATGTCTGGCTGTCGCTGCTGGGCCTGGGCCTGGGTTGCACCGCATTCGCCTACATCATTTATTTCCGCCTGATGAGTTCGATCGGCCCGGTGAAGTCGATGACCGTGACCTTCATGATCCCGCCGTTCGGTGTGCTGTGGGGGGCGCTGTTGCTGGATGAGCCATTGTCGATGGCGCATGTTTATGGCGGGGTGTTGATTGCGCTGGCGTTGTGGTTGGTGTTGAAGCCTGCGGTGGTGAAGCCCGCTGCCGTAACCGTCCGCTGATTTGCGGCGTTAACAAGTCAGTCTTCGCGAGCAAGCCCGCTCCCACAGGAGGAATGCATTCCAATGGTGGGAGCGGGCTTGCTCGTGAAGAGGCCGGCCCAGACACTGAAAATGCCCGGGTCAGCCTTGTGGTTTTCAAGCGGATTTACGGAACACAAACGCCAGCCCGACAATGATCAACAGCATCCCCAGCACACTCAACGCCGCCAGACGATTACCGAAAATCAGGTAGTCCATCACCGCCGTCACCGCTGGCACCAGATAGAACAGACTGGTGACATTCACCAGATTGCCGCGGGCGATCAGGCGATACAGCAACAGCGTCGCCAGCACCGACACCACCAGCCCCATCCACAACACCGGCACGATGAAGCCTGCGTTGTGTTCAAAGTGGAACGGCTGAAACGGCACAATGATCCCGCACAACAACAGCCCGGCCAGGTATTGCACCGGCAGCGTACCGAGGGGATTGTCGGTGATGCGTTTCTGCATGATCGAGCCAACCGTCATGCTCGCCAGCGCCAACAGACCGAACAGCATCCCTGCCCAGGACATCCCGGCCAGACCGATCCCCTGATATACCACCATGATCAGCCCGGCCAGCCCCAGCGCCAGGCCGAACATCCGGCTCGCCGAGCGCTGGCGCTCCATCAACACCACAGTGAGGATCGGCTGTACGCCCATGAGGGTCGCCATCACCCCCGGCGTGACTTTGGTGTTGAGCGCCAGCAGATAGAAAATCTGATACGCCCCCAACAACACCACGCCCGTAGCCATCGCAAACAGCATCGGCCGACCGCCCTTGGGCAGCTTCAACTTGAGCAGCGGCGCCAACAGCAGCAACCCACACAGGGCGATCACAAAGCGAATCAGCAGAAAGGCAAAGGGCGAAGCGTGGGCCAGCCCCCATTTGGAGAAGATCGCCCCGCTGCTCCACAGCAGAACAAACAGGCTCGTGGACATCGCCGCGAGCGCGGATTTTTTCGAAAGGACAAACATGAATACCACCTGTAGTCAGGCCAATAGCCAACTCAGCCGAAGCTGAAATTCAGTAGGTTTTTCTGGCGGGCGCAGGGGTCAGCAAAGATTGCCGATCAGCCCGAAACGCCAACACCCGGCGGTGATACGACTGCGCACACCGGCGTGCTACTGACAGGTGGAGGGTAATGACTGATCTGCCCTGGCTGCTGATTCCCGCACGGCACGACGCCAGCGTTGACCGCTGAATCGACTACCGCGTTGATGAGGGATGCAGGCATTGGGGCTGATCTTTTTTGAAGGGTTTGGAGAGTGAATCAGCTGATTCACGAGCCCCGACTATAACCAGCGCGGGACATGGATTGCAATGATTTGGACAAAGGGCCAGCAGGGACAGGTCGAAGGCTGGCGCATAGGCTGAAGAGCAACGGATAGGCCCATTGATGGGGAGACAGGGAATGCTCGAAATCACATGCCAAGGGAACGGACGAATTTGCGGTATCAGTTGCACAGGTCGCAGGCCAGGAAACAGGCAAGCATCGCCAAAGCTCTATTGCAGCTACCAGCGCGGCAAGACTTGTCAAAAGTACGCTTCGAAGCCATCGACGCCATAGCACTGAGCGCGTTCGAGCTCTGGGAGAATCCACTTTTTTGCTGGCGAGAGGTTGCCGCATGGAAATCACGAGAACCCCTGTCGCTGGATATCGCGATCTGGTTCGAAGAACAGCTCTGCGGACTGTGTTTCGTCAATCCGAACAAAAGCCGCCAACGTATTCGAATCGTACGATTGGAAGGGCGACCCGGAGATTCTCACCCACTGAAAAATCGTATCGGAACCTTGGCAATGATGGTCATCGATGAGTTCGCCCAAATAATCGGCAGCAAGTTCATTGAAGTCCAGGAGCCGATGCAGGGAGCAATTCCTGTTTATACAAAGCTCGGCTTCAAATTTGATTTGGAAGGTCGTCTTGTCCTCGCAGTGGAGAGTAAAGTATCGTGAAAACAGCTCAAGTAATGATCAATGAGGGAGGGAGCATGCGCAAATCAGTCAAGAAATCCCCCGCTAAGAAAAGATCAATCAAAACAGAAGAAAAGATTGTGTCATCCGGGCTATCAGCCAATCAGCAGCGCTTTCTGCAGCTACTGATTGCAGGCATTGAAGACGAACCCAACGTTCTCGCCGGGCGCCGCTGACTCACAGATAATAAAAAACCGCTCACAAGGAGCGGTTTTTTCATTTCAACATCCGGCTTCAACCAAACAGCCAATACCCCAGCAACGTCAACACCACCACTGCCAGCACCGGGCGCAGGACGCGGTAGGCCTTGGGATTGCGGCGCTTCCACTGTTTGACCACACCGCTGAACCGGTCGCTGAAGTTCTTGCTCCAGGCGTAAGCCTGGTTGATTCCGCCGACACGTTCGTCGTCAAGGTTCTGCGGGGCGGTGGCACGCCCCAGCCAGGCGCTGATGGCGCGGTTGATGCGAGTCATCAGGCGGTTGCTCAGTGGTCGTTCGACGTCACAGAACAGGATGACGCGGGTCTGATCGGTTTCGTTCTTGACCCAGTGCACGTAGGTCTCGTCGAACATCACGTCTTCACCGTCGCGCCAGGCGTAGACCTGACCGTCAACGAAGATCCGGCAGTCGTCGGAGTTTGGCGTCGACAGGCCCAGGTGATAGCGCAGGGAACCGGCAAACGGATCGCGGTGCGGGTTCAGATGGCTGCCACCCGGCAACAGCGCGAACATCGCGCCTTTGACGTTAGGGATCGCACTGACCAGCGCCACGGTCTTCGGGCACAGGGTCTCGGCCGATGGCAACGGTTTGTCGTACCACTTGAGGTAGAAACGCTTCCAGCCCTTCTTGAAGAACGAGCCGAAACCGGCGTCATTGTTCTTCTCGGCGGCGCGGATATAGCCCTCGTCGAACAGGTGCATGGCCTCGTCGCGAATGGTTTCCCAGTTATCGCGCAGCACATCCAGTTCCGGAAATTTGCTGCGATCCAGGTACGGCTTGGACGGCACGCCGGAAAACAGGTACATCAAGGCATTGTACGGAGCGAACAGCGCCGAGTGATTGACGAACTGACGCAGTACCGGCAGACGCGCCTTGCCGCGCAAATGCACATAGAGGATGCTGCCCACAAACAGCAGCAACACCAACACCTTGGCGGCTAACGAAAAGGTCATCAACGACTCCTTGAATAAAGACAACGCTGCGCATGGCCCTTCATCAGGCATGGCAGCCGGCAATGATAAACACTACCGGCGTGGGGCAACACCCGCCGAACCAAAGATTCAGTGTTAAGAATTGCGCAACAAAGCATTTATTAGCATAAGGTTCCTGAATCCCGACTGATCTGCATCAATTCGATTACTGCTGATTCTCCTGTTCCGTGAACAGATCGCTGAACAGCATGCTCGACAGATAACGCTCACCGGAGTCCGGCAGAATCACCACGATGGTCTTGCCCTGCATTTCCGGGGTCTCCGCCAGACGCACTGCTACGGCCATGGCCGCGCCGCAAGAGATACCGCACAAAATCCCCTCTTCCTGCATCAGGCGCAGTGCCATGGCCTTGGATTCTTCGTCGGTGACCTGCTCCACCCGGTCGACCATCGACAGGTCAAGGTTCTTCGGCACGAAACCGGCGCCAATCCCCTGAATCTTGTGCGGGCTCGGTTTGATCTCCTGGCCCGCCAGTGCCTGGCTGATCACCGGCGAAGACACCGGCTCCACCGCTACCGATAGAATCGGTTTGCCCTGGGTATTCTTGATATACCGCGAAACCCCGGTGATGGTTCCGCCGGTCCCGACCCCAGCCACCAGCACATCAACGGCGCCATCGGTGTCGTTCCAGATTTCCGGGCCGGTGGTTTTTTCATGGATCGCCGGGTTGGCCGGGTTATCGAACTGCGATGGCATGAAGTATTTGCCAGTGTCGCTAGCAACGATTTCGGCGGCCTTCTCGATCGCGCCTTTCATGCCCTTGGCCGGTTCAGTGAGAACCAGTTCTGCGCCAAGTGCTTTGAGCACCTTGCGCCGCTCGATGCTCATCGAGGCCGGCATGGTCAGTATCAATTTGTAACCACGGGCGGCGGCAACGAAGGCCAGACCGATGCCGGTATTGCCCGATGTCGGCTCGACAATGGTCATGCCCGGCTTGAGTTTGCCGTTGCTTTCGGCGTCCCAGATCATGTTCGCGCCGATCCGGCACTTGACCGAATAACCGGGGTTGCGCCCCTCGATCTTGGCCAGGATGGTCACGCCGCGCGGCGCGATGCGGTTGATCTGCACCAGCGGCGTATTGCCGATGGAATGGGCGTTGTCAGCGAAAATACGGCTCATGGCTGGGTCCTTATGCAGCGTTGAATTCAGCCTTTCAAGGTATGCCTGTTGCCGGGCACAGTCCAGTCGGGTCGAACGTCTGCGCCGCGCTACAGTCAATCGCTTACATCGTTCGGGAATTGTTGCCATGAAGCGTCGCTACAGCTGGCCATTAGGGATTTTTGCCGTCGTCTTTGTGCTGCTGATCGTCCTGCACATCGCCCTGCCCTACGTGGTGCGCGATTACTTGAACGACAAACTGGCCGACATGGGCGATTACCGTGGCCAGGTCACCGACGTCGATCTGGCCCTGTGGCGCGGCGCCTACCGGATCAACGGCCTGAAAATCGTCAAGGTCGACGGCAAGGTACCGGTGCCGTTCGTCAACGCGCCCGTGATCGATCTGGCGGTCAGTTGGCACTCGCTGTGGTACGACCATGCCGTGGTAGCGCAGGTGCAGTTCTTCAATCCCGAGATCAACTTCGTCGATGGCGGCCCCAACAAACAGAATTCACAGACCGGTAAAGGCACTGACTGGCGGGCACAACTGGGCAAGCTGCTGCCGATCACCCTCGACGAAGTACAGATCCACGATGGCAAGATCAGTTTCCGCAATTTCAATTCCAAACCGCCGGTCAACATGAACGCCAGCAATGTCGAAGCGAGCATCTACAACCTGACCAACGTGGTCGACAAACAGGGTAAACGCGACGCCCGTTTCGAAGGCAAGGCCAAACTGCTCGGCCAGGCACCGCTGGAAACCACGGCGACTTTCGATCCGCTGAGCAATTTCGAGGACTTCCAGTTCCGCCTGCGTGCCCGCGACATCGAACTCAAGCGCTTGAACGACTTCGCCTCGGCCTACGGCAAGTTCGACTTCAACGCCGGGCATGGTGACGTGGTCATCGAAGCCCAGGCGAAAAAAGCCCAGGTCACTGGCTACATCAAACCGTTGCTGCGCGACGTCGAAGTGTTCAACTGGCAACAGGACGTCGAAAACAAGGACAAGAGCATCTTCCGCTCAGTCTGGGAGGCCATCGTCGGCGGCACGGAAACCGTGCTGAAGAACCAGGCGAAAAACCAGTTCGCCACCAAGGTCGAACTCAGTGGAAACGTGCACCAGCAAAACATCAGCGCGTTCGAAGCATTTTTGCAGATTTTGCGCAATGGTTTCATTCAAGCCTTTAATGCGCGGTATGAGCGGCCTAAGCCGGATGCGGGCTAGAGCGCTGCGCCAGCATTTCCAAATAGAGTGTATCTGCGCCGATCTGAATATCCGGTTCCGGCCATTCCACACTCCAGCCGTGATCGCCCAGGATTACAGAGGCGAATATCTCAGGGTCCAGCAATGGCTGGAGTCCTGGACCGTCTTGAAGATCTTGACTCAAATCGACCACCCATCGCTGATCATCGATAAAGGTCAGTTCCAGACAAAAATCAGACCAGACACGAACCGCCGACAGGCGGGGGCGTTTCATCGGTAACATCATGCACGTCCTTCATCAGATAATGGGCTGCTTCGCAGCCCAGCGGGAGCGAGCTCCCTCGCCACAGATTTAGTGGGCATCCTGGAGGCTATCGCTAAATCAGCAAGCCCTGAATGCTGGCTATCGGCCGAAACTGAGTCAACATGTGACGCTCCATTCAGAGACTGAATAAGCCGTCTGCGTTCACAGTCGACCGGGCTGCGCGTTATAGTCGGGGCATCCGATTTTTTCGCCCCCCGCCCTGCCCGTGCAGGTCGGCGTTATCGTTCGAGGATTAGCAGATGAAGTTCGAAGGCACCCAGGCCTACGTCGCCACCGATGACCTGAAGCTGGCGGTCAACGCCGCCATCACCCTGGAGCGGCCGCTGCTGGTCAAGGGCGAACCGGGCACCGGCAAGACCATGCTCGCCGAGCAACTGGCCGAATCGTTCGGCGCCAAGCTGATCACCTGGCACATCAAGTCCACCACCAAGGCCCATCAGGGCCTGTACGAGTACGATGCGGTCAGCCGTCTGCGCGACTCGCAATTGGGCAACGAAAAAGTCCACGACGTGCGCAACTACCTGAAGAAGGGCAAGCTCTGGGAGGCTTTCGAGTCCGAAGAGCGGGTGATCCTGCTGATCGACGAGATCGACAAGGCCGACATCGAGTTCCCCAATGACCTGCTGCAAGAACTCGACAAGATGGAGTTCTACGTTTACGAAATCGACGAGACCATCAAGGCCAAGAAGCGCCCGATCATCATCATTACCTCGAACAACGAGAAAGAGCTGCCGGACGCCTTCCTGCGCCGCTGCTTCTTCCATTACATCGCCTTCCCGGATCGCAGTACCCTGCAGAAAATCGTCGATGTGCACTACCCGGACATCAAGAAGGATCTGGTCAGCGAAGCGCTGGACGTGTTCTTCGACGTGCGCAAGGTGCCGGGGCTGAAGAAGAAGCCGTCGACTTCCGAACTGGTGGACTGGCTGAAGCTGCTGATGGCCGACAACATCGGCGAAGCAGTGCTGCGCGAACGCGATCCGACCAAGGCCATTCCGCCACTTGCCGGCGCCCTGGTGAAGAACGAACAGGACGTGCAGTTGCTTGAGCGCCTGGCATTCATGAGCCGTCGCGGCTCTCGATAAGGGCATCGTCATGCTGCTCAACCTGTTCAATGAAATGCGTGCCGCCAAGGTGCCGGTGTCGGTGCGCGAGCTGCTCGACCTGATCAACGCGCTGAAACAGCGCGTGACTTTCGCCGACATGGACGAGTTCTACTACTTGTCGCGGGCGATTCTGGTCAAGGACGAACGGCATTTCGACAAGTTCGACCGCGCGTTCGGCGCCTACTTCAATGGCCTGGAAAAGCTCGACGATCACTTGCAGGCGCTGATTCCCGAAGACTGGCTGCGCAAGGAATTCGAGCGTTCGCTGACTGATGAGGAACGCGCGGCGATCCAGTCCCTCGGCGGCCTGGACAAGCTGATCGAAGAGTTCAAGAAACGTCTGGAAGAACAGAAGGAACGTCACGCTGGCGGCAACAAATGGATCGGCACCGGCGGCACCAGCCCATTCGGTTCCGGCGGCTTCAACCCGGAAGGTATTCGGGTCGGCGACGCCGGCAAGCGTCAGGGCAAAGCGGTCAAGGTCTGGGATCAGCGCGAGTACAAGAACCTCGACGATTCGGTGGAGCTGGGCACGCGCAACATCAAGGTCGCGCTGCGTCGCTTGCGCAAGTTCGCCCGTCAGGGTGCGGCGGAAGAGCTGGATATCGACGGCACCATCGACCACACCGCCAAGGACGCCGGCCTGCTGAATATCCAGATGCGCCCCGAGCGGCGCAACACGGTAAAGCTGTTGCTGCTGTTCGACATCGGCGGCTCGATGGATGCGCACGTGAAGATCTGCGAGGAATTGTTCTCGGCCTGCAAGACCGAGTTCAAGCATCTGGAGTACTTCTACTTCCACAACTTCATTTATGAGTCGGTGTGGAAGAACAACATGCGCCGCACGTCCGAGCGTTTCTCGACGCAGGATCTGCTGCACAAGTATGGCGCCGACTACAAAGTGATCTTCATCGGTGACGCCGCCATGGCGCCCTATGAAATCACCCAGGCCGGCGGCAGCGTCGAGCACTGGAACGAAGAGCCGGGCTACGTGTGGATGCAGCGCTTCATGGAAAAGTACAAGAAGCTCATCTGGATCAACCCGTATCCGAAGGACACCTGGGGCTATACCTCGTCGACCAATATCGTGCGCGATTTGATCGAGGATCAAATGTATCCACTGACCCTGCGCGGGCTTGAGGAAGGGATGCGGTTTCTGTCGAAATAATCTTCGTTAGTCGTGATGGCCCCTTCGCGAGCAAGCCCGCTCCCACATTTGGAATTCATTTCCCTGTGGGAGCGGGCTTGCTCGCGAAGCTCTCAGCTATTTCGAAAGCGCCGCAAATACTCGACCTGCTCCCGGTGCGCCACGTCCTGCACCACCGGCCTCAACCGCACCTGCGCGCCCGGCAGACACTGCGCCAATCGCGCCAGCGCCAACGGCGTCAGCGCTCCCAAACGTGGATAGCCACCAATCGTCTGCCGATCATTGAGCAAGACAATCGGCTGCCCATCCGGCGGCACCTGTACCGCGCCCAGCGGAATGCCCTCGGAAATCATTGGCTGGCCCTGATACTGCAACGCCTTGCCCAACAAGCGAATTCCCATGCGGTCGGCGCGACTGTCGAGCGTCCACGGACTGTTGAACACATCGAACAGACTCTGTCCGCTGAACTGACCAATCTGTGCGCCGAGCACCAGATCCAGCGGCGCATTGAGGCGCAGATCAGGTCGATGCGCCAGCGGCACTTCACGCACCTGCAGGACCGCACCGCGATAACTCAATGTCGCGCCCTTGGTCAGCGGTAAACCCATACCATCTAATCCACCGAGTTCTTCGCGCACCACCGTAGCACTGCTGCCCAGCACCTGCGGCGCGTCGAAACCGCCGGGTGCCGCCAGATAAGCCCGGGCGCCGAGCAGCGGTTGGCTGAACTTCAAGGTTTGCCCTTTGCTGAGCTTGAAACTGCGCCACGGCGCCAGCGCCTGCCCGTCAATCTGCGCGCCGAGATCCGCCCCGGCCAACGCCAGCAGGCAATCTTGCTGCGCCACTACGGCAAACCCGCCGAGGGTGATTTCGATCACCGGCAGATCCAGCGCATTGCCGAGCAACCAATTGCCCCAACTCATCGAACTCCAATCCGCGGCGCCGCCCTGGGTCACGCCCAAATGGCGCACGCCAAAACGCCCGGCGTCCTGCAACAAGCACAGCGGCGTGCTGGCCTCAATCGTCAGTCGGCTCATGCCAGTGCCTCCAGTGGCGTGTCATCGCCGCCCAGGTTGATGAACTCGGCGTGGCTCACCGCTTCGAAACGCACGGTGTCGCCGGGTTGCATCAGGCTGTAGCCGTCGCGATGACGATCGAACAGTTTCGCCGGAGTGCGGCCGATCAGGTTCCAGCCACCGGGTGACACCACTGGATAAGCCGCGGTCTGCCGCTCGGCGATCCCGACGCTGCCGGCCGCGACTTTCTTGCGTGGGGTGTCCAGGCGTGGCGCGGCGAGGATTTCTTCCACCAGCCCCATGAAGGCAAATCCCGGCGCGAAGCCGAGGGCGAACACCTGATATTCGCGAGCGCTGTGCCGCCGAATCACCTCCTCCACCGCCAACCCGCTGCGCTGCGCCAGCAGGCTCAGTTCGGGGCCGACACTCAGGTCGTACCAGACCGGCAACACATGGCACTGGCCGCTGGTTCGAGCGTTCGGCGACAGATCGATCAGCGCTTCAGCGATCAATTCACGGGCCTGATTCGGATTCAGTACCGTCAGGTCGTAATGCACCATCAGCGTGGTGTAGGACGGCACCAGATCAATCAATTGCGCGCCAAATACCGTGCGCAGGCGCTCACTGGCAGCGAGCATCCACGGCATGTTGGTTTCGGCGATTTCATCGAACAGGCGCAGCATCAGGCAGTCCAGGGCCACCACTTCAATCCGTGGGTTCATGGCGCGCTCTGCTGATTCAGGGCCTCGCGAATGCGCTTCACGGCAGCCACCGAACTGGCGTTGTCGCCATGCACGCACAAGGTGTTGGCCTGCAGGTGCAGCGTGCTGCCGTCACTGGCGACGAGGTCACCGCCACGGGCGATGGTCAGGGCCTGTTCGATGATTTTTTCTGGCTCGTGATGCACCGCGCCCGGCAGTTGCCGCGAAACCAGTCGACCTGCGCTGTCGTAGGCGCGGTCGGCGAAGGCTTCGAACCACAGGGTCACGCCGTATTCGTCACCGAGTTGCTGCGCCGCCGCGTTATCGCGGGTGGCCATCAGCATCAGCGGCAGGCTGCGATCATAGGCGGCCACGGCCTGAATCACTGCACGCAACTGCGCCGGGTTGGCCATCATGTCGTTGTACATCGCGCCGTGGGGTTTGACGTAACTGACCCGCCCGCCCTGCGCACGGCAAATGCCGTCGAGCGCGCCGATCTGGTAATGCAGGATGTCTTGCAGTTCCTGAGCGGAATAGGGCATGGAACGCCGGCCGAAACCGACCAGATCCTGATAGGCCGGGTGCGCGCCGATCTGCACGCCGTGACTCAGGGCCAGGCTGACAGTCTTGCGCATGATGCTCGGGTCACCGGCATGGAAGCCGCAGGCCACGTTGGCGCAGTCGATGTAGGGCATGACCTCGGCGTCCAGACCCATGGTCCAGCTGCCGAAACTCTCGCCGATGTCGCAATTCAATAGCAGGCGGCTCACGGTGAAACTCCTGTAGCTTCTTGTCTTTTTGTCTGTAGGACGCTTGCTCAGCAGGTTATCAGTTACTGCGCATCCAGTTGCTTGCCACGGGTTTCCGGCAGGCTCAACGCCGCGAGAATCACCACGCCGTACGATACCGCCGCGAACGCACCGATACCCACGCTCAACGGCACTGTCTGGCTGAGCAGGCCGATCAGCAGCGGAAACAAAGCCGCCAGCGCCCGGCCGATGTTGTAGCAGAAGCCCTGCCCCGAACCGCGAATCCGCGTCGGAAACAGCTCGGTGAGAAACGCGCCCATGCCGCTGAAAATCCCCGAGGCGAAGAAGCCCAGCGGAAAGCCCAGCCACAGCATCACCCCGTTGCTCACCGGCATTTGCGTGTACAGCAGAACAATGGTGAACGAGCCGACCGCGAACAGGATGAAATTCTTTTTACGCCCGAGCAGATCGGTCAGATATGCGCTGATCACATAGCCGACGTAGGACCCGACAATCACCATGGCCAGATAGCCGCCAGTGCCGAGCACGCTCAAACCGCGTTCGTTCTTGAGGAAGGTTGGCAGCCACGAAGTGATCGCGTAGTAACCGCCGAGTGCACCGGTGGTCAGCAGCGACGCACGGAACGTGGTGAACAGCATGCCCGGGGCAAAGATCTCGTAGAACTTCGACGGGTTCTGCGGAGTTTGCGCAGCCTTGGCTTCGCGATAGATCTCCGGGTCCTTCACCAGACGCCGCACGAAGATCACGAAAATGGCCGGGACGATGCCGAGAATGAACAGCGCTCGCCAGGCATCTTCCGGCGGCAACACCGAGAACAGCAGCGCATACAGAATCGCCGTCAGCCCCCACCCCAGCGCCCAACCGGATTGCACCATGCCCACCGCTTTGCCGCGATCCTTGGCGCGGATCACTTCACCGATCAGCACCGCGCCGGCGGTCCATTCGCCGCCGAAGCCAAAGCCCATCAAGGTCCGGGCGATCAGCAACTGTTCGTAGTTCTGCGCGAAACCGCAGAGGAAGGTGAAGAAGGCAAACCACAGCACCGTCAGTTGCAGGGTGCGCACGCGGCCAATCCGGTCGGAGAGAATCCCCGCGACCCAGCCACCAATGGCCGAGGCGATCAGGGTGCTGGTGTGAATCAGCCCGGCCTGCCCGGTGGTGATGCCCCACATGGCGATCAGGGTCGGTACCACGAAGCTGAGCATTTGCGTGTCCATGCCGTCCAGGCCATAGCCGATCTTGCAGCTCCAGAAGGTACGACGTTCCTGCTGATTGATGTTGCGATACCAGTCGAACGGACCGGGGCGGGCCGTGCTCTTGGGGAGGTCGAGGGTGTCGGGCGCACGCATGGCAAGTCTCCGCAGGCTTTTATTGGTCTTGTTCGAAGTTCCGACGACGCCTATCGTGGGAACCGGATGCGCCGATTTTTGGGCGCGCCGCCCTGCTGCGTCCAACGAATAAAAACCCGCCTTAGGCATAAGAAAAATTTGTCACCCGAGCCGTTGCCATGAACCTGAAGTTTCTCGAGACCTTTGTCTGGGTCGCCCGGCTGAAGAGTTTTCGCCTGACCGCCGACAAGCTGTTCACCACCCAGGCGTCGATTTCCAGCCGCATCGCGGTGCTCGAAGGCGAACTGGGGGTGAAGCTGTTTCTGCGTGATTCACGCGGCGTCAGCCTGACGCCCGAAGGCCTGAAGGTGCTGGATTATGCCGAGCAGATGCTCGATACGATGTCAGCCCTGAAGCAATCGATCGAGACCCGCTCGAGCAAGGTTGGCCGGGTGCGCATCGGCGTGATGGACACGGTGATCCACACCTGGCTCAGCCCGTTGGTGGCGCAGATGACCGATTTGTATCCACGGGTGGAAATCGAGCTGGTGGCGGATACCTCGCTGAACCTCTGCGATCAGCTGCAAAAAGGCTTTCTCGACATCGTTCTGCAAACCGATCTGGTACGTCACGAAAGCGTGCGCAGTCTGGAGCTGGCCAGCCATCCGCTGGGCTGGATCGTTGCGAGCAATTCGATCTACAACCGCGAGTACGCCGACCTCGGCGAACTGGCGCAGGAACGGATCATCACCTACTCGAAAAACTCCCGGCCGCATCAGGATCTGCTGGCATTGATGCAGACCAACGGTGTGTTGGCGCCGCGGCTGAACTGCGTGAACTCGGTGTCGGCGATTACCCGGCTGCTGCGCGATGGATTTGGCATCGGCGTACTGCCACCGGTGCTGGTGGCCGAGGAACTGGCGCGGGGTGAATTGACCTTGCTCGACATCGACCAGCGACCACCGAATCTGCAAGTGGTGGTGTCGTGGCGAGTGGGCGTGGAGTGGGTCGAAGAGATGGTGACGTTGTGTCAGCAGGTGCTGGAGGGGTATGCGCGCAAGGTTGGTGAAAACTACATCGTCTTGAGTGCCTGACACCCTGTGGCGAGGGAGCTTGCTCCCGCTGGACTGCGAAGCAGGCCCAAAACCAGACACCCTAATCATCCAGGACAATTGAGTTCATAGGTTTACGACTGCTGCGCAGCCGGGCGGGTGCAAGCTCCCTCGCCACAGTGATCGCGCGGTCCTTAAAGACCGCGCACGTCGCGGTCTTCAATCGGCCGGCTCTGGCGCAAACGCCGGCCACCGAGCACCACCCAGTCAATCAGACGAATCAGGCACTCGATGCCGAACGACAGCAACAACGCGCCGCTCATGCCCCAGATCATCGCTTCCGGAGTCAGCAGGATCTGGTAGCTGTAGCCGTTCCAGGTTTCCTTGCGAATGTCCGGGTCGGCGGCCAGCACCACTTGCAGGAAGCGGATGTACCACGGGCCCTGCATGGCCTGGAACTGTTTATCCAGCGCCAACTGCCGGTCGAGCAAAGTGCTCAGGCTGTCGGCATCGCTGCGAAACACCGGATCGTCACTGGCGCGGTAATGTGCAACCAGCGCCTGCAAGTCGCCCTTGAAGAACTGCTCGGCGGTGCCTTGGAAACCGCGCAAACCGGTCTGCGCTTCGATCAGATGGGCTTCGACACGTTTGGCGTAATCGTTGATGAACCCCGGCACCTGGACACCGATCAACAGGCCCGCCGCAAACAACACCAGCCGTAGATAACTGAGCAACATCGAGGAGAGATCCTTTATTCGGTCGTGCCCTGGCTGACGCATTCGCCGCGTCGCCACAGGCTCCATTGGCCCGGTTCGTAACGGGTCCAGGTTTCGTTTTCGGTCAAAGGCTCGGTGGCGATCACCGTGACCACATCGTTGGGCGTGGTTTCTGCCTGGAAATCGACGATCACATCGACATCCTTGAGCCGCGCCGGACCGAACGGTGCGCGCCGGGTGATCTGTGCCAGTTTGGTCGAGCAATAGCAGAACAGCCAGTCGCCATCGCTGAGCAGGCAGTTGAACACGCCTTTGCTACGGTATTCGGCGCAGGCGGCGACCAGATCGGGCAGCAGCACTTCTATATCGACCGGTTCCGGGAATGCGGCACGCACGCGGTTGAGCAAATCGCAGAAGGCCGCTTCGCTGTCGGTGTCGCCCACCGGGCGGTAGAAACTCTTGATCGGGGTGAAGTCGGCGAGCTGGCCGTTGTGCGCAAAACACCAATTACGCCCCCACAGTTCGCGGACGAACGGGTGGGTGTTGGACAGGCAGACCTTGCCGACGTTGGCCTGGCGGATATGGCCGATGACCACTTCGCTCTTGATCGGATAGCGCTGCACCAGGTTGGCGACTTCCGACTCGCAACTCGCGGCCGGGTCCTGAAACAGGCGCAAGCCGCGACCTTCGTAGAAAGCGATGCCCCAGCCGTCGCGGTGCGGGCCGGTGCGCCCGCCGCGCTGCATCAGGCCGGTGAAGCTGAACACGATATCGGTCGGCACGTTGGCACTCATGCCCAGTAGTTCACACATGTGCTGACTCTCGTGATTACAGACGCGGCTCGACGCGCATGCGTTGCGGATTGTTCGGCAACGGCGGGCGACCGTAACGGTCGTCTCCGGCACCGCCGAACGGCTGATCGTCGTCGCGATCATCGGCACGGGCCGCGGCCTTGGCGGCTTCAGCCTGTTCGCGGCGCGCTCGGGAAGCACGTTCGATCGGGAAGCGGATCAGCACGAAAATCAGGTAGATGCCGAACGCAATCATGCCGTACATGAACAGATCGGAAATCGCTCGCCAAGCGTTATTGCCGACCTTGAAGGCCAGATCCAGCGCGGTGATGGCGATCGACGGCGCGACCTTGGCTTTCACCGGGTCAATGATGGTCGGGCTGAACAGCAACACCGCCATCAGCACCCGCAGCGGCTCGCGCAGCCAGCGCCACATCCAGCGGGTCAGGCGCATCCATACCAACAGGCAGCCCACAGCGGCAAAGGCGTAGAGGCCCCAGGCGATCAGATAGTCGTTCTCGGTCATGGTGTCCATGGCAAGGCAGGCAAAGAGGCGCTTATAGTAACGACTTTTCGCCCGTCAGGCTTGTCCCAATGCCAGACGGCCAACAGCAAACCCTGTGGGAGCGAGCTTGCTCGCGAAAGCGTTGGGTCAGTGAAACAAATGTCATCTGACAGGACGCCTTCGCGAGCAAGCTCGCTCCCACAGGGAAGTGCGATGGTTTCAAGAGCTGCGAAAACCTTTATTCCGAACATTGCCCGAGAGCCTTCCATGCCCGAATCCGCCCACGTCCTCCGCGCCCCGATCGCCCACAAGGCTGCCGGTGCCGACCCGTATGCCTGGCTGCAGGAACGCGACACCGACGCGGTGCTCGACTACCTCAAGGCTGAAAACGCCTATCAGGAAGCACAGACCGCCGATCAGGCCGCTCTGCGCGAAAGCCTGTTCGAAGAGATCAAGGGCCGGATCCTCGAGACCGACCTGTCCCTGCCCTCGCCCTGGGGGCCGTATCTGTATTACACCCGCACCACCGCGGGTGACGAGTACGCTCGGCATTACCGTTGCCCGCATCCGGCTGACGACAGCCTGACCCTCGATGAAAGCCGCGAACAACTGCTGCTCGACCCGAACGTGCTGGCCAATGGCGGTTTCTTCTCGCTCGGCGCGTTCAGCATCAGCCCGGATCACCAGCGCCTGGCCTACAGCGTCGATGCCTCGGGCGACGAGATCTACACGCTGTTCGTCAAGGAACTGGCCAACGACAAGGTCAGCGAACTGGAGTTCGAAGACTGCGACGGCAGCATGACCTGGGCCAACGACAGCCTGACCCTATTCTTTGGCGTGCTCGACGACACTCATCGCCCGCACAAACTGTATCGCTATCGCCTCGACGGCACCGCCGCCGAAGAGGTGTTCCATGAGCCGGACGGGCGCTTCTTCCTGCATTGCTACCGCTCCAGTTCCGAGCAGCAATTGCTGCTGACCCTGGGCAGCAAAACCACCAGCGAAGTCTGGGCACTGGATGCGCATCAGCCGCATTTGCCGTTTACCTGTCTGGCGCCTCGGGTCGAGGATCATGAATACGACGTCGACCACGGTGCGCTGGATGGCGTGTGGACCTGGTTCATCCGCACCAACCGCGACGGCATCAACTTCGCCCTGTATCAGGCGCCGGACACTGGTGCGGTACCGAGCGAAGCCGACTGGCAGAACCTGATCCCGCACAGCGACACGGTGATGCTCGACGGCGTGACGCTGAACACCGCGGCCATGACCCTGAGCCTGCGCGAGGGCGGTTTGCCGATCATCGAAGTTCACCCGCAAGGCCAGACGCCGTATCGCGTACAACTGCCGGACGCGGCCTACAGCCTCTATGTGCAGAACAGTCTGGAGTTCGAGAGCGACCGCATCCGTCTGCGTTACGAGGCGTTGAACCGTCCGGCGCAGGTTCGGCAGTTGCTGCTGGCCAGCGGCGAGCAAACCGTTCTGAAGGAAACCCCGGTGCTCGGCCCGTTCGATGCCGACGCCTACATCAGCCAACGCCTTTGGGCTACCGCGCCGGACGGTACGCAGGTGCCGATCAGCCTGGTGATGAAACGCGAGATGGTCGGCAAACCGGTGCCGCTGTATCTGTACGGTTATGGCGCCTACGGTTCCAGCCTCGATCCGTGGTTCTCCCACGCACGCCTCAGCCTGCTGGACCGCGGCATGGCCTTCGCCATCGCCCATGTGCGTGGCGGCGGTGAGCTGGGCGAAGCCTGGTATCGCGCCGGCAAGCAGGAACACAAGCACAACACCTTCAGCGACTTCATTGCCTGCGCCGAATTCCTGATCCTCAACGGCATCACCACCGCTGAAAAACTGGCGATCAGCGGCGGCAGCGCTGGCGGCTTGTTGATTGGCGCGGTGCTGAATCAGCGTCCGGACCTGTTCGGCGTGGCGATTGCCGAAGTGCCGTTCGTCGACGTGCTCAACACCATGCTCGACCCGGACTTGCCGCTGACCGTCACTGAGTACGACGAATGGGGCAACCCCGAAGAGCCGGACGTCTACGAGCGGATCAAGGCGTACGCGCCGTACGAAAACGTCACCGCGCAGAATTATCCGGCAACCCTGGTCATCGCCGGCTACAACGACAGTCGCGTGCAGTACTGGGAAGCGGCCAAGTGGGTGGCGAAATTGCGCGCGACCAAGACCGACGACAATCTGCTGCTGCTCAAGACCGAACTCGGTGCCGGGCATGGCGGAATGAGCGGGCGTTATCAGGGATTACGTGACGTAGCGCTCGAATATGCGTTTGTGTTCAAGGTTTTGGGCCTGGCCTGAGGAACTCCGTCGGTCACTTGGGTCTTAACTCCAGACCCAGGGGGCCGATACCTATGAACCCCTGTAGGAGCTGCCGCAGGCTGCGATCTTTTGATCTTGTCTTTCAAAAATCAAAATCAAAAGATCGCAGCCTGCGGCAGCTCCTACAGGGGACGGTGTAAGCCTGGAATCAGTGAAAACAATAAAGACCGCAATGACATGTCAGAACCCACCCTGCTGAACAACGAAATTCGCGACTGGCTGATGGACTGTGGCCTGTTCGATCAATTGCAACTGGCGGACTTTGCCGCAGCCTCGGGCTACTTCAGCATCAGTACCGTGGCGGAGGGCGAAGCGATTTTCCGTGAGGGCGATGCCGGCAGTTTCATGTGCATCCTCCACACCGGTCAGGTCGCCGTGCAGAAGACTGGCCCCGACGGTCAGGTCATCACCATGGCCACCCTGCGCAGCGGTCGGGCGTTCGGTGAAATGGCGGTGCTGGATGGTGAGCGCCGTTCGGCGACCTGCGTCGCGGCGAGCAACTGTCAGTTGCTCAACCTGGGCAAGGATTCGCTGGAAAAGATGCTCAACGACGCACCGAAGATCGCCGCCAAGATCATCCGCGCCCTTGCCGTGTCCCTGTCCAAGCGCCTGCGCATGGCTGACGGCCAACTCGCGGCGCAACAGATTTAACCGCCCGGGGATTTGACCTTGGTGCCGCTCGGTTCGATGCCCTGCACCGCTTGATCCTTGCTCGGCGGGCTAGGCATTTCGATCGGCACCAGCGGCGGGCTGCCACTGCCGGCACCGGCCTTCGGTGCGCTGATCGGGGTGATTTGCGGATACGGCGTCGGCGTGGCGGTGCCGGGTGAGCCGGGTTGCGGCGTCGGGCTGACCGGAATGGTCTGCTGCGCCTGCACTGCAGTAATCGAGAGCGCGGCCAGGGCAATGACCGTTAGAATGGTGCGCTTCATCAAGGGCTCCGTTTGGCCTTTAGTCTGCGCTCAGGCTACTCCCAACGGGCCTGCTTGCCTTCCCCTTTGTAGAGATTTCCATGAAACGTTTCGTTCTGCTCGACACCACGCCGATCCCAGATAACGGCGGTGCCCTGTGCCTGTTCGAGTATGGCGAGGATTTCGTCATCAAGATCCAGGGCGGCGACGGCGGGCAATTGATGAACACGCGCATGCACGGTTCGGAAGATGCACTGGCCGAGATCCCTTGCCGCAAGGTCGCCGGCCGGCCGAATTCGCGAGTGTTGATCGGCGGTCTGGGCATGGGTTTCACCCTCGCCTCGGCGCTCAAACATCTGGGCAAGAGCGCCGAAGTGGTGGTCGCCGAACTGGTGCCCGGCGTGGTCGAGTGGAACCGTGGGCCGCTCGGTGAAAAGTCCGGGCGACCGTTGCTCGATCCGCGCACAGTGATCCGTCAGGACGACGTGGCCAAGGTCCTGCAAAGCGAGCCGAACGGCTTCGACGCGATCATGCTCGACGTCGACAACGGCCCCGAAGGCCTGACGCAGAAAGCCAACAGCTGGCTGTACTCGGCCGCCGGCCTGAACGCCTGCGCCAAAGCCCTGCGGCCCAAGGGTGTGCTGGCGGTGTGGTCGGCCAGCGCCGACCGGCAGTTTTCCGACAAATTGAAGAAGGCCGGTTTCAAGGCCGAGGAAGTGCAGGTCTTCGCCCACGGCAACAAGGGCACCCGCCACACGATCTGGATTGCCGAGAAGCTCAAGGGCTGAGCTAAACTCTGCACATAACCGTCATTAGTCTTTTTACAAAGGTGAACCCATGAGTTCGTCCACCCCGACCAACACGTCGAAGCTCGATCGCATCCTTGCCGACAACCAGCGCGACAAGGAAATGGGCTACCGCGACAAGGCCCTGAAGATGTATCCGCACGTCTGCGGCCGCTGCGCCCGTGAGTTTTCCGGCAAGCGTCTGAGCGAACTGACCGTGCACCACCGCGATCACAACCACGACAACAACCCGCAGGACGGCTCGAACTGGGAACTGTTGTGCCTGTATTGCCACGACAACGAACACTCGCGCTACACCGACCAGCAATATTTCGGCGACGGCTCGCTGAGCACGCCGAAAATCGCCAAGGCCACGCATAACCCGTTTGCCGCCCTCGCCGGGCTGATGAAAAAAGAAGATTAAAGTTCTTCATTGGCCCGACTGGCCCCTTCGCGAGCAAGCTCGCTCCCACACTGGATCAGTGTCATACACAAAACCACTGTGGGAGCGAGCTTGCTCGCGAAGGCGGTCGATCAGACACCGGCAATCCTTGATCTGACCACAACTGCCCAATCCCCGTATAATCGCCCTCTTTTTCCCGAAGGCACCCCGCTCGTGGCAGACAAACGTTACAGCTGCATTGGTTTGTACAACCCCAAATCACCGGAGAACGTCGGTTCGGTGATGCGCGCCGCAGGCTGTTACGGCGTGGCGTCGGTGTTTTACACCGGCAAGCGTTATGAACGCGCCGCCGATTTCGTCACCGACACCAAGCGCGTGCACTACGACATCCCGCTGATCGGCATCGACGACCTGAAAAAAATCCTCCCGCTCAACTGCGTCCCGGTCGCCGTGGAACTGGTCGAGGGCGCCCGCCCGCTGCCGGAATACACCCATCCGGATCGCGCGCTGTACATCTTCGGCCCGGAAGACGGCTCGCTGGATAAAGAGATCCGCGACTGGTGCGAAGACGTCGTGTACATCCCGACCACCGGCTGCATGAACCTGGCGGCCACGGTCAACGTGGTGCTTTACGACCGCATGGCCAAGGGCCTGAATACTCGCTCCGGGCCGAAATTCCGCTGAAACGTCGCACATTCGATGGAACGAGCCGGCCGCTGCGGCAGTCAGCTTATCTATCTATTGCACATTGCCTGGGAGACAGATCATGACCGAACTCAAACGCGTCCAACGTATCGATTCCACCCCGTTCCAGAGCCCGACCGAGCAGAACGTACAGGGCTGGGAGCGCATCGGCTCGCTGGCCGGTGGCGTGATCATGGTCGGCAAGGGCCTGCGCCGTGGCGGCCTGTTCGGTCTGATTCAGGTGGCGATTGGCGGCGTGGCAATGGCCCGTGGCATCACCGGGCACAGCTCGATGAAAAGCCTGCTGGAAAAAAGCCGCGAGGACATGAACAACGTCCGGGCGAAGATCGAACGGGCCGGGGAAGAACTGAGCAAGCTCAAGGCCAATGCCGAGGCAGCGACCAGCACGGCCACGGTGACTGGCAATGATTCGGTGAAATCACCAAAAGCCGGGGTTTGATTCGAGATCTTCGTTGAGGCTTCTGGCCTCTTCGCGAGCAAGCCCGCTCCCACATTGAACCGGGTTCCGTCAGTTGGAATGCGATCAAATGTGGGAGCGGGCTTGCTCGCGAAGGCGGTATTACTGAAGCAATGCGCTATCAAGGACTTTGGAGGATTCGCCCAGAACACTCTCGGCCAGTTGCACAAACGCCTTGGTGTCCACCGTCCCGAGATGCATCGCCCCGCGCAACACATCATCCAGCGAACGCTTGTTGCGCGTCTTCAAGCGAATCTCGCGATCGAGTTCCTGCAGCACAACCACCGCTTTGGCAACTTGCGCCGGGCTGATCTGTTCGCCGCGCAGGGTCGTGACTTTCTGACTTTCCCTGTTCAGCTTCGCCTGTAACGCCTGATAGCGCTCATCGCTCATGCCACCGGCACGGCGCACCAGTTCGATCGCGTAATACTCGGCAAACCCTTCGCTGATCCAGTCGCTGCGATGCTCGTCGCTGATCCGGCCGAACACCTGCGCCAGCTCACGCACCAGCGCACTGCTGCCACTCTCGCTGACCAGCGGCAGACGCGTGTTCAAGTAGATCGATTCATGTGCGCCCAGACTGCCGCGCCACATCGGGTCGTTGGCGCCGACGATCAGCAGTTTTTTCGGATGCCGGGGATAGACCGCTTGCACCTGCGGCCAGACGAACGTCAGCAAGGTCAGCACATCCATGCGGCGCATGCCCTGCCCTTGCGGCGAGGCCACGGTGACTTCGGTTTCGCCCAGGCGCGTGCGGCGGCTGCCGAGGTGACCGGCGAGCATCCAGCCGGTCGGGCGGTCGAACAGCCGTGAGGGATTGTCGATGCGGAATTTGTTCTTGCCGATACGCGGCCAGGCGGTTTCGACGCTTTGCCAGCCGTTAGGCAGTTCGAATTGCAGGCGCGACACCAGCTCGACGCCATCCTGCTGATCGAGCCTGGCCGGCGGCACCAGGTCATCACCGCGCAGCAAAGCCCAGGTCGGGGTCAGGCGCGTGTCGAAGCTGCCGTTCTTGCGGCCGTGGCTGATGCTGACGCGGTAAGTCAGGCTGGGCTTGTCACCACTCGGACGCCACAGGCCACGTGCCTGTTTACCCGGGGTCAACTGCCACTGGCCGTCGGCCTTGAAGTCGCTGTAGTGGCTGCCGTCGCCGAGGTCGAAATCGAGACTGCGCACCGCTTCGCCTTTCGCCAGGGTCAGTCGTACTTCGGCCTGATCGCTTTGCGGCAGCAGGCGTACGTGGTAATCCAGATCGACTTTCTTTGCCGCCCACACTGGCGCGCTTAGCGCCAGCAGACCGATCAGCGATGCCCGCAGCAATCCCCCAGCCATACACACTCCTTGTTGAATCCTGGAACCCTTGGTGCTTAACCGGCGCGGAAAATCAGGTGATCTTCCCAGTCATCCTCCGGCACGCTGCCTTCGGCGAGCATGCGCCCGGACTGGGAAATCCGTTCGTGGTGCACCGCGTCACGGTCGCCGCACACCAGGTGGTGCCACAGCGGCAGGTCCTTGCCTTCGCTGACCAGACGATAACCGCAGGTCGGCGGCAGCCATTTGAATTCTTCGGCCTGGCCCGGAGTGAGCTGGATGCAGTCCGGGACAAACTTGATGCGATTCGGGTAGTCGCTGCACTGGCAGGTTTTCAGGTCCAGCAGTTTGCAGGCGATGCGTGTGTAATAGACGCTGTTGTCTTCTTCATCCTCGAGTTTCTGCAGGCAGCACAGACCGCAGCCGTCGCACAGCGATTCCCATTCCTCGTGATCCAGTTGATCGAGGGTTTTGCGTTTCCAGAACGGTTCGACTTTGGCGGCCATGGCTCAAGCATCAACATCAGGTGGTGAAAAGGCCGCCAGTCTAGTGCCCACGGCCTTGCGGGCCAAGCGCTGGCGACTGTCGGTAAATCCCGCTTGTCAGGCGAATCGCCGCCCAGTAGGGTTTTGCCACGAATTCATGACTCAAACACAGCAAGGAATCTTTCGATGAGTGCCAACCCTCGCGTTGCCGATTACGCCATTCACCCGCAGTTCACCGAGCGCTGGTCGCCCCGCGCCTTCACCGGTGAAGCGATCCCGGAAGAAACCCTGCTGAGCTTCTTCGAAGCGGCACGCTGGGCACCTTCGGCCTACAACTCGCAGCCGTGGCGCTTTCTGTACGCGCGTCGTGATACGCCGAACTGGGAGCGCTTCCTGGGTCTGCTGAACGAGTTCAACCGCAGCTGGGCGCAGCACGCATCGGCATTGGTGATCGTGATTTCGAAAACCACCTTCACCGCCCCCGGCGCCAGCGAAGAAACCCCGGCGCTGTGGCACACCTTCGACACCGGTTCGGCCTGGGGCCACCTGGCGCTGCAAGCGAGTATCAGCGGCTGGCACACCCACGGCATGGCCGGTTTCGATCAGGAGCTGACCCGCAAGGAGCTGAATATTCCGGAAGGTTATGCGCTGCACGCGGCGGTCGCTGTCGGCAAGCTGGGCGACAAGGCGACGCTGGCCGAGTACCTGCAGGCCCGTGAAACGCCGAGCCCGCGTCGTCCGCTGAGCGAGTTGGTGGCTGAAGGCAACTTCACCCTGTAAGCCAGCACAAAAAACAAATGTGGGAGCGAGCCTGCTCGCGAAAGCGCTGTGTCAGACAACGATGATGTTGGCTGACACTCCCCCTTCGCGAGCAGGCTCGCTCCCACAGTTTATTCGGCGAACATTCAGTAACCGCGGTTGAAATCCACTTCCCCGCGCAACGCTTCACCCGCTTGATACGCCTTCAGATTCTCGACAAACAATTGCACCATCAACGCCGGCGACGTCGGTGCCGAGCTGTGCCCGGTGAGCAACAAGCCCCAGGCGGTCCAGAACGGATGGCGTTGCGGCAACGGCTCCTGACGGCAGACGTCGATCACCGCGCCCGCCAGATGCCCTTCCTTCAAGGCTTCCACCAGATCCGCGTCAACCACTGCCACGCCGCGTCCGACGTTGATGAACAGCCCGGTCGGCTTGAATTGCTTGAACAGCGCCGCGTCGTAAATGTCGTGGGTGTGCTCGGTGTTCGGCAGCAGGTTGACCACGTAATCGACCGCGCCCACCAGCCGTGGCAGATCCGCCATCGAGCCGACTTCGACGAACGGCGCCTGCTCGCGCGCGCTGCTGGCGATGCCGTACAGCTCGACGCCAAACGGCAGCAGAAACTGCGCCACGCTCTGGCCGATATCGCCGGTGCCGACGATCAGCACCTTGCGTCCGACCAGACTCTGGCCGGTCCGATTGTCCCACTTACGCTCGACCTGGCTGACCAGGCGCGCCAGCACTTCCCGCTCGTGACCGAGCATGTAGGTCAGCACGTATTCGGCCATCACCTGACCGAAGATCCCCACCGCACGGGTCAGGCGGTAATCGCGGCGCAAGCCGTCGGCGAGCAGCGGCGTGATGCCGGCCCAGGTCGATTGCAGCCATTGCGGCTGGTGGCCCTGACGCAGCAGGGTCGCCAGCAGATCCGGCTGCCCCAGCCACACCGGGCAATCGGCAGCCTGACGGGCCAGTTCGGCAGAGTCGCCACTGGTCAGTACTTCAAGTTGGGGGGCCGCCTGACGCAGCAGCCGGGCGTACACCGCGTGGTCGTGTTCAGCAATCAGAACGCGCATCTTCAAACCTTTCGCAAACCGTGCAGGCAACCGCCGAAAGAGCCGTGCTCCTTCGTGGCGGTCGTCGCCGTAAAATCAGTTCCAGGGTGGCAAGAGGCCCAGAACAGGGCCTCGCAGATCAGACCGGGTCGTTGCGTCGCAGCAACTCTTCGGGCAGGTGTTCGATGTACTCGTCCTCGGCCGGTGGCATTTGCAGGTGATAGCCCTGCTTGTCGAGGTTTTCCAGGACCACGGTGATGTCCTCGCGCGCCAGTGTGCGCTCAGGGGTCAGCACCAGGTCAAAGGAATGCTTCGCCTTGCCGAAGGCCGCCATCAGCGCTTCGGGCACGCGCTCCAGAGCATCGCTCTTGAGCACGTAAAGATACATCCCGGGTTTCTTCGAGCTTTGGTAAATGGAGCAAATACGTTTCAAGGCTGTTCTCCGGCGGTGGCCAGGCTGTCCAGCAGCTTCTGACCCATGAGTTCGCGGCGCCAGCCACGCAGCGACTCAGGCAATTGATAAGGGCCCTCGGGGAAGCCGCTTTTGACCAGCGCTTCGAGGGTTTTCTTGCGCAGCATCAGTTCCGGCGCGATGCCCAGGCGTTCGGCCTCGGCCTGGCCGAGCGCGCGCAGTTGCTTGATCAGCGCCGCCGCTTCGACCGGCAATGGCTCCGGCACCGCTGGCGGCCATTGATCAGGCCCCACACTGCCAGAGCGCTTGATCAGATCAAGCAGAAATTCGCCGTCCTGACGCACGGTACGCGGGTGCATGTCTTCGATCTTGCCCAGCGCGGCGAGGTTGTCCGGTTGCGTGCGGGCCAGCGGCCACAGCGAATGTTCACGGACGATGCGGTTGCGCGGCAGATTGCGCGCGCGGGCTTCACGCTCACGCCAGGCGCAGAGCTCACGCAGCACAGCCAGTTGCGCACGGGACAGTTTCCACGCCAGTTTGGCCTCGCGATAGACCTCGTATGGGTCGGTCTCGCGGCGCAGGTTAGCCACCAGTTCGGCGCCATCCTCCAGCACCCAGGCGAATTTGTCGTCGGACAGTTTCGGGCGCAGCTGTACGAAAACTTCCGCCAGATGCACCGCATCTTCGGCGGCGTAGCTGACTTGAGTGTCGGACAACGGACGCTGCAACCAGTCGGAACGGGTTTCGCCCTTCGGCAGCTCGATACCGAGCACTTCCTGCACCAGCCGCGAATAGCCCATCGAGAACCCGAGGTTCAGGTAGGCCGCAGCCAGTTGTGTGTCGAACAGCGGCGCCGGCAGGCTGCCGGTCAGACGCAACAGCACTTCGAGGTCTTCGCTGCAGGCGTGCAGGACTTTGAGCACCGCCGGATTTTCCAGCAACGCCGCCAGCGGTTGCCAGGCGTCGATGGTCAGCGGATCGATCAGGTAGGCGCGTTTGCCGTCGCCGACCTGCAACAAACCGGCAATCGGGTAGAAGGTGTCGACCCGCATGAATTCGGTGTCGAGGGCAACGAACGGCAGCTGCTGCCACTCGGCGCAAAACTGCGCGAGGCTTTCGTTGTCGCGAATCCAGTGAATATCGATGGCCACACGGCTCTCCCTTGAAGAATGGCGCGCAGTATATATCGCCGCCGGCGTTTTACGCGCCTGCGCTGGGCCAGAGCTGTAACGAAATGTCCTGCCAGAGAGAAAGAATAGTCTTACAGCGAGGTTCGCAAGATTAATCCGAGCGTAACGATCCATGACGCGTTACCAGGAGAGCGGTATTTAGTTTTTAAATAACACTCGGGAAATCTGATTTGTCCGCACTGCGTGGCCGCGGCCTAATCGATAGCCTCCGCAATCCAGAGCCTACCGATGGAAAACATCCGCGCTACCTCCCGCCCCGCTGTCTGGCTGATGATCGGCATCATCCTCGTCGCGCTCAATCTGCGCCCCTCCATGGCCGCCGTCGGGCCGTTGCTGTCGGCGATTCGCGGCGATATCCCGCTGAGCTTCAGCGTCGCTTCGCTGCTGACCATGCTGCCGGTGATGGCGATGGGGCTGGCGATGTTTTTCGGCATCGGCATCAGCCGCCGGCTGGGCGAGCAACGCACGGTGATCCTCTCGCTATGGATTATCGGTCTGGCGACACTGTCGCGACTGGTGCTCGATTCGGCACCGCAGTTGATTGGCAGCGCGGTGCTGGCCGGGATGGGTATCGCCCTGATTCAGGCCTTGATGCCCGCGCTGATCAAATCACGTTTCCCTGACCACGTGGCGCTGTGCATGGGCCTGTATGTCACGTCGATCATGGGCGGCGCCGCGCTGGCCGCCTCATTTTCGCCACTGGTGCTGGTGCAGACCGGCAGCTGGCGCACAGGCCTGGCGATCTGGGCAGGACTGGCCTTGCTCGCGTTGCTGGTCTGGTGGACACAGTCGCCCCCGTCATCCATCCAGAACCCCCCTGTAGGAAAACAATCTTTCACGCGTAATTCCCGCGCCTGGCTGCTCGCTATCTTCTTCGGCCTCGGCACGGCGTCCTACACCTGCGTACTCGCCTGGCTGGCGCCGTACTACGTGGAACAAGGCTGGAGCGAACAACAGGCCGGGCTGCTGCTGGGTTTTCTGACGGCCATGGAGGTGATTTCCGGGCTGGTGACGCCGGCCATCGCTAACCGCAGCCGTGATCGACGGGCAGTTCTGGCAGGGTTGTTGCTGCTGATCATCGGCGGCTTCTGCGGACTGATCCTCAGCCCGCAACACCTCAGCCTGCTGTGGCCGTGCCTGCTGGGGCTGGGGATTGGCGGCTTGTTTCCGATGAGCCTGATCGTCTCGCTCGATCACCTCGACCACCCGCAGCGTGCCGGCAGACTGACCGCGTTCGTGCAAGGCATCGGCTACTTGATCGCCGGGCTTTCGCCGCTGCTGGCCGGAATGATCCGCGACCAGCTCGGCAGCTTCGAATGGGCCTGGTGGTCGCTGACTGCAGTGATGGTGGTGATGTTGCTGATAGTGCTGCGCTTTGACCCTCGGCACTACGCCCGACACATCCGCTGAACCAAATACCATCACCGGGCTAGAGGCTTGTTGCCATCTTTTTGCGGTTTATTTGCCGACGTCGTGTTGCTAAAAGTTTCTGTCCCACTGGCGACATTGAAACGTCCTACAGGGCTTTGTCCTGGCACCATCGTTCCGCTACGATCATGCGCACACGTTTGCGCGGATTCAGCGCAAGGAGCACAGCGAGACGGAACGGATGCTGAACAGTAACTTGCTTCGAAAGCTCGACATGCAGGATCTCATGGTGTTTATCGCCGTGTATGAGCAGAGCAGCGTCACGGATGTCTCGGAGACGCTGTGCGTCAGCCAGTCCACTGTCAGCTACTGCCTGAAAAAATTGCGCACCAGTTTCGAAGACGAGCTGTTCATCAACACCCGCACGGGCATGCGGCCCACCTACAAGGCCGGCACCATGTACGGCCATGTGCAGAAGATCCTCGAAAGCATCAACCTGTGCCACGCCGGCGCCCCGGTCTTCGATCCGACCCGGCAAGCGGTGACCTTCAATATCTGCGCCCCGGAATACTTCGAGCAACTGGTGTTGCCGCGCCTGTTGAAGCGTTTCGACTTCGACGATTTGCCGGTGGTGGTCAACATGCACAAGTTCGAGACCGACGTGCCTGCCGACGAATTGCGCGACGGCAGCCTCGATCTGGTGATCTGTTTCGGTCCCAACTTCCACCGCAGCCACACCGACCTCAAGTCGCGAATGCTGCTGGAAGATGATCTGGTCTGTGTCTTCGACAAACGCGCCACGCCACTGGAACCGCGGCTGAGTCTGCAGGCCTTCACCGAACGGCGGCACGTGTTCCCGACACCGTGGACCTCCACCACCAACATGGTCGACGGCTGGCTGGCGCGTCAGGCGCAAAAGCGGCAGATCGTCGCGCGCTCCAACAGCTACAGCGCGGCATTGAAGATGATTACCGGGACCGACTTCATCCTCACCCTGCCCCGGCGCATCCAGCGCCTGCTGACCAACGACGCGGTGTTCAATCACTGCGAGGCGCCGAACGGCCTGCCGGGGTTCACCCTCGACATGCAGTGGAGCCAGAACGCTGATCAGGACAGCGCCAACGTCTGGCTGCGCGAGCAGGTGATCAAGGTGTGCAGCGAGCTGGAAGCAGCCTGAGTCCTACACGCCGATGGCGGTCTTGGTGTAGGAATCGCGGTCGATATCGAGCAACTCCACACACAGTTGCACTTCGACCCCGGCCGGCCACTCGCACAGATCCTGCAACACCGCCAGCAGGCTCTCCGAGAGCTGCTTCTTGATCTGTGGCGAACGACCGCTGAGCAGCGCCAGCTTCACATGAACGAAGGCGCGCTCGCCCATGCCGGTGCCGACCTTGTAGGTTTCGACCTTGACTGCGCGACTCTTGATGTCGAATTCCGCTGCGAACTGACCAGAACCCACCAGCGTATTGTTGAGCCGGATCAACGCCACGTCGGCATTGAGTTGCGGCAGATTGGCGGTGTATTCCAAATGCAGGTGTGGCATTCAAGTGCTCCAGTCAGTCGGCAGAAAGGTCGTATATACCACAGCACCGCCCTACTCTCCTGCGGCTTTTTCGGCGGTTATCGAGGCCGGTGTATGACGCAATGCCAGGCTTTCCCACAGCGCAACGAGCACCACGATCGCCGTGGTCAGCGCCCCGAGCATCAACGCCGAAAACCATTGGTGCAACGCCAGCGGCAGTGCCAGCGCGAGCAACACCAGCCCCGCCACATGCGACAAGGGCGGCAGCGGCCGGTCGGACATGACCCACTTGAACAGCGCATTGCCCAATAGAAACAGCCAAGGCCCGCCCACGATCACCAGGATCCCGGCGTCACTGGCGTGATCCGGATGCACCAGCACCAGTTCGTCGGCCACCGCACTGACAATCACCCCGGCAACAATCAGCACATGCAGGTAGGTGTAGGCGATGCGCGCCTGGCGCCCCGGGTCGCTCGAATGCGCGATGCGGTGATGCGCGCGCTCGGCGCCGCTGTCGAAGTACACCCACCACATGCCGATGCTGCCCAGTACCGCCACCAGAAACGCGATGATCCCGGTGAGGCTCAGCGTCAGTTCGGCAAAAGTCGCACCGGTGACCAGCAACGATTCGCCCAGGGCGATGATCACGAACAGTGCGCAACGCTCGGCCATGTGGTTGCCTTCGACGTTCCAGTCGCTCAACGACGAACGCCCCAGTCCCGGCACCCAGAAATACAGCGAAGGCGAGATCAGCTCGATCAACAGCGCCAGCGTCCAGCACAGTAGACGCTGCTGTCCGTCGAGAAAGGCTCCGGCGATCCAGAACACTGCGGAAAGCATCAACCACGCCAGAATCCGCTGGAAGTTGCGGGTCATGCTCAAAGACTCGCCGCGCACCGCCCAGATCGCAAACAGCGTGCGCCCGACCTGCATGAACACGAACGCCGCGGCAAACATCAGCCCGCGCTCAGTGAAGGCCTTGGGGATTGAGGACGACAGCAACAGACCGGCGATCATCAGCCCGAACAGGCCAAGACGAATCGGCAATTTTTCCGGGTCGAGCCAGTTGGTGATCCACGAGGTAAAAATCCACACCCACCACACCGCGACCATCAACAGCGCCACCTGCACCGCGCCCAGGATCGACAAATGCGCGAGCAGCGAATGCGAGAGCTGAGTCACGGCAAACACAAACACCAGATCGAAAAACAGCTCGACCATGCCGACCTTGCCACTGTCGAGACTGCCGCGCCCACGCAGCAACGAACGGGAAATGCTCATCGGACAAGTCTCCAGCCGGGGTCATTGCCATTGAGCAAAGCAGGCGGACCGGACGAACGCAAACCCTTGTAGGAGTGAGCCTGCTCGCGATGGCGTGGTGTCAGACAACAGCAATGTCGGCCGCCCCCCCCCTCATCGCGAGCAGGCTCACTCCTACAAGAGATTTGTGTTGGGGGTCAGGGCGCGGTCAGTGGCCGTTCGCTCATGAACGCCTCAAGCCGCGAACGCAGCCAGCGCTCGGCCGGATCGCTGTCGACATGGCTGAGCCAGACCATCGACAGATCCAGCATCGGGGTCTTGAACGGGAACGGTTCCTTGAACAGCAGCCCGGAGGCAGCCATGGCTTCGGCGGTATAGTCCGGCAGGCTGGCGATCAGATCAGTACCGGCCAGCAACGCCGGCAGCGCGCTGTATTGCGGCACCGACAACACCACATGCCGGGTACGACCGATTTCCGCGAGCCATTCATCGGCATAGCCGCTGATGTTGGCCGTATGCGACACCAGCACGTGCGGACGTGAGCAGTATTCATCGAGGGTCAGCGGCGAATCGGAGGCATCGGCGCGCAGGATGCTCGGCTGGATATGCCGCAGCAGTTTGCGCTTGGCATTGGCCGGCAAACCTCGGGTCTGGCTGATACCGACAGTGATGTCGCCGGCGGCCAGCAGGTCGGGGATGCGCCAGTAATCGACGTGTTGCACCACGAATACCACGCTGGGAGCCTCTTGGCGCAGCGCCCGCAACAACGGAGGCAACAGACCGAACTCGACGTCATCGGACAGGCCGATGCGAAACGTCATGTTACTCACGGCCGGGTCGAAGTCGTGGGTCAGGCTCAGGGCCACAGACAGTGAGTCGAGGGCCGGCGACAGGTATTTGAACAGTTCCTCGGCCCGGGCAGTCGGCTCCATGCGATGGCCGACGCGGATAAACAGCGGATCGTTGAACATCGCGCGCAAGCGATTGAGCGCCGAACTGATGGTCGGCTGGCCGAGAAACAGCTTTTCCGCCGCCCGGGTCACGTTGCGTTCGAGCATCAAGGTCTCGAACACCACCATCAGGTTGATGTCGGCCTTGCGTAATTCATTTCGATTCATCCATTGCCCCCCGATCCCAGACTGGAAGGCAGTGTAGAAAGGCCTTGGGTGTGGCGTCCATCACCACGATGGCTCAATCTACCGTCAGTTGCCTGATGCCAAGGGCCATGACCCTTGTGTCGTCGTTGAGCCCCAACTGCTGCGGACTGATGGCGTCCGGCAGTTGCAGCTCGATCGTCAATCGATCATCGTCCTTCAGGCGTTGACTGAGCGCAGCACTGATCGGAATGTCCAGACGGTTAGCCTGGAATTGCGTCAGTTGCGTGGACAGCACCTGCTGGCTATTCAAGCTCACAATGACCCGCTGGCCAGGGTGTTGTGGCTGGATGAATGCCAACGCATCGATGACGATTGAACGCGCTTGCGGCGACACCCGCAAAACGATTTGCGCCCGCTGCCCTTGTGACCATGTGCCCCAGTTCTCCGGCGTCGACCAGCCGTCGGCCAGTTGCCGCGCTTTATGATTGAACGTCAGCGCCTGCCCGGGTTGAAGAAGTGGAATCAGCGACATCTGCCGTCCTTCATCATGGACGGACAGGCATTGCGCACAACGTTTCCAGCCAGGTGCGAGCACTACCACGCCATCCACTCGCGTCAGCAGGTCGGTGTCGCTGTTGATGCTTTTGGCGGCCGCCTCCACCACGTCATCGTCGAGGATATACAGCGAGTCCGTGTCGTACTGACCCGACTCAAGCATGCCTCGAGCCTTCTGTTGGGCCTCGGCCGTCGCCGATGTACTCATGCGCCCCAGATAGACCGCGTCGGTTTTCATGCCGTGGGTGGCTGCGAAACCGGCCACCATCTGCCAGCGATCCGGCTGATTCTGCGGCAGCAGAATACGCACCTTGGTGTAATGCGCAGCCGCGCTGGCCCAGAACGGATCCTGCATCGGCGTGCTCCAGACCGAGGCTGGCGCGACTGTTTTGCCCTGCCTCAGGCCCATCCAGCCGTTACGGGTGTCGACCACTTGCACCGTCACCGCCAACGCCAGCAAAGCGATGGCCACGCGCGGACGATAACCGCGCACCACCAGGAAAATCAGGGCCAGGCTCAGCGCATAGAACACGGGCCAGAACATTCGTCCCGACGCACGAAAGATATTCGCCAGGCCGATGATTTTTTTCGGCAGCGGGTAGTGAGCCGTCCATGCGCCGACTCCGATCTGGTTTGAAAGGGCAAACAGGAACAGGCCAAACAATGCCAGCAACAGCCAGGGCCTGGCACGTAGTTCATTGCTCACGGCCTGCCTGTTCCTCAGCCAGGCAATCAACGACAGCGGCGCCAACAACAGCACGCCCAGGCCAAGGTAATTGAAGCCTTCGTAGTCGCCACTGGCCTTCGGCAGATCAGGCAGGATCAACGACCAGCCCGCCGGGTCGACGGGCGACAGCAGATTCATTCGGTACAGACCGAAACCTCCGGAGGCCGCGCCATCGGCGATGGCAAAGTAGCCTGCCTGCCAGCAACACACACTCACCAGGGCGAAGAGCGTCACACCTTCAATCAGACTCTGGCGACGGGTCAATTGTTGGCTGAACGTCTTGCCGAGCAGATCCGCCACCCAGATCAGCGCGACCATCGCCAGCAAGTACGCATGCACCAACGCTGTCACCGCCAATAGCGTGCCCCACGCCAGACGGCGGCGATGCAGATTCGGCAGGAGGGCCAGATACAGTGCGGCGAGGATCAGAAAATGTCCGGCAAGGGATAGGTGTCCGCCCATGCGCAGGAACATTGGCGGCGAAAACACCAGCAACGCGGTGCCCAGCAAGCGAATCAGCGGCTGGGCAGTTATCAGCCCGAGCAGTTTCCAGGCGAACCAGGCTTGCAGTACAAAACACGCAAGCAGCCACATTCCGAAATACTGAAAGGTCTCCGGCAGCCATGCGCTGAACGGTTTGAACAGCAGCGCCAACAGCGGATTGGAGTCGGAAAAAATAATCGAACTGCCCAGTTCCAGCCCATAGAACGGGTTGAGTCCGACCGGAAACGTCCAGGGCGAATGCCGAAAGAATTCCCAACCCAGATAATGCGTCGCTGGATCGCCCTGCTCCAGCCAGGCAATGTTTTGCGGATCCAGCGCCTGCGGCCCGATCACGACAAAAAACATCAGCGCACCAAACATCAGCGGCAGTAAAGAAAGTACCGAATGCTTTGGCGCGGGGCTCATCGATAGGTCCAGAAATTGTGCAAGACGAAGGTGAACGCTGGAATCGTCAGTGCCACCGCGACGATGCCCAACAGATAATTCAACCCGGCCATCTGCGCGGCCCAGGCGACAAACATCGCCAACAGAAAACCGCACGCCGATACCGATAAAAATCGCAGCAATGTTCTGCCGTGCAGTCGGGCCGAGAAACTCCAGGTGGTGTTGATCACGTAAGACACCACCGTCGCCACGGCAAACGCCACACCGTTGGCCAGCGGCGGTTGAGGCGCAACGAAATTGATGAACAGCACCGCCACCAGCGCATGCAGCGCGGTGACGAACAGACCGGTCACGGCAAAGCGCAGACCGCGCTGGATCAGCGCTTTCCTGTCGCTTGAGGTCACGGTTTCTGCGCCAGCACAAACACGCTCAGGCCGGCCAGACGATTGTGGCCCATCAACGGCAGTTCAAGACTGCACAGCGTCTTGAGCACGCCGTTGACCAGCGGATGATGGCGCTTGAGCTGAGACTGCGGCGCTGCGGCCTGCGGCCCTTTGGGCAGCAAGCGCAACGCCGCCGCGATTGGAAACACCGCGCCGAAATAGTAGGCACCGCGCTGCACGCTCAAACCGGCATCACGGGCCAGGGTTTCAAACTGCGGCAGGGTGTAGCGGCGCTTGTGTTCGAGGAAGTCATCGTGACCACTCCACAAGAACTGGAAGGCCGGCACGGTCATCAGAAAACGGCTGCCGGACGGCACCTTGTCGACGTAAGCCTTGAGCAGACCGAGGTCGTCATCGACATGCTCCAGGACGTCCATGAGCAGCACCAGATCAGCGTCGACGGCTTCGATGTCGCGGCGGTAATGCACCGGTTTGCCGGCGGTGGTCGCATCGGAATCGGAGGGGTAACTGATGTCGACGCACCACGCCTCGCGCGCAGCGGTTCGAGTCAGCAGGTGGTGGGAGAAAAAACCCGAGCCGGCACCCACGTCGAGAATCCGTGTGATCGGTGCATCACCGAGCAGACGCCGAGTCGCCGCCGCTTTGGAGCAGTAATACCAATGCTCACCGATGCTGTCGCCGAGGATATCGGTTTCCTTGAGATCCATGTTTCAGTCCTTGGGGTCGTAGACGCGACGCACCAGAAAAACCGGCCGGCGTTTGGATTCAATATAAGTGCGGCCCAGGTACTCGCCGAGCACGCCGATGCCGATCAGTTGCAGGCCACCGAGGAACGTTACAGCCACCATGAGCGAGGCATAACCGGGCATATCGACGCCATGGATCAGCGTGCGCACCACGATAAAAATGGCAAAGGCAAAAGACACCAGTGAGACCGCCGCGCCGATGTAAGTCCAGATTCGCAGAGGCTCGGTGCTGAAACTGGTGATACCTTCCAGCGCGAAATTCCACAGCCGCCAGCCGTTGAACTTGCTCTGCCCCGCCACACGCTCGGGACGCTCGTAATCAACGTGGGTGGTGCGAAACCCGACCCAGGCGAACAGACCTTTCATGAAGCGCCGGGACTCGGGCAAGGTCAGCAAGGCATCGACCACGCAACGATCCATCAGACGAAAATCACCGACGTTTTCCGGCAACGGTTGCTCGGCGATCTTGTTGTGCAAACGATAGAACCAGTGCGCCGATGTCTGTTTGGCCCAAGTGTCGCTGCGGCGGCTGATGCGGTGACCGAGCACCACTTCATAGCCTTCGCGCCAACGCTCGATCATTTGCAGGATGACTTCGGGCGGGTCCTGCAAGTCGGCGTCGATGGGGACGACGATCTGCCCGGAGGCGATCTGCAGGCCAGCGGACAACGCCGCCTCCTTGCCGAAATTGCGGCTCAGATCGACGATGCGCAGACGCGCGTCGTGCTGCTGACGCTCCAGCAGCCGCTCAAGTGTGGCATCAGTGCTGCCGTCATTGACGAACACCAGCTCCAGCTCGATCGACGGCTGATGTTGAAACACTTCGTCAATGCGCAGGATGAACGCATGGAGACTGTCCTCCTCGTTAAAAACGGGGACAACCAGCGATAATCTGACCTGTGTGGCCTGTGGCGTTCCGTGCTCAGTCAATGGAGTGCTCTTTTTATAGTGATTGTCGGTCGTCGAAGATTTTCGACGCCATGAGCCGTCCCGTATTAAGCAGTAGCGCCGATAGCCTTGCAAGGTGGAATTGGCGACATTTTGGCCAATCCAGACGCCGATGCGTGCGCTCTAGTCCGCACTCTTCAGAAACATCTGCCAACGATTGGAAACAAATGCCCGATAGCGAAAAAAACTCGCTCCGCTAGGCTTGCGACGATGCGCCACACAGGTTGTCGCAAACACCATCGCAAGGAGCGAACTGAATGTATTTCGAGATCTACCGCCAATCCAGAGGCACCCCGAGCACCGGCAAAGGCCAATGGCGCTGGAGGCTGCGGGCGGGCAACCACGAGACGATCGCCAGTGGCGAGTCCTATGTGAACAAGGCCGATTGTTTACATGTGATCGAGTTGATCAAAGCGGTGCAGGGCGAAACGCCAGTGAAGGAAATCTGACCCCGCCAGTCGCTATAGCGCGGTTTCCTACAGCGTCTTCCTTTTTTGCCTGACCCACTGGCGAAGCACTTTTGCGCCCCTACGCTCTTCAGCGTATGGGGCGATCCAGCCCTGTTCCGCCACATGACATTCAACTCAAAAAAGGAGCCGCACCATGGCTAGAGACAAAGCGAAAGACGACAAGCACTTCAACTGCACCCAAACGCACGAAGCCGACTACGTCGCCAGCCTCTATCCGCACGCCAGGGACGAAGTGAAAACCTTCCTGGCCTCGGCTTGCAAGGACAATACGCTGCGCAATTCGACGCACAAGCAAGTGTATGACCTGATCAAACAGAAGCTGGGGCACTCGCAACCGTGAGTGACTGAGGCGGGCGCTCGATAAAACCCGCAGAAACAAAAAAGCCCCGCAGCTTCTCAGCTACGGGGCTTTTTCTATGTATGGCGGAGAGATAGGGATTCGAACCCTAGGTACCGGTGAAGGTACAACGGATTTCGAATCCGTCCCATTCGGCCACTCTGGCATCTCTCCAACGGCGCGCATCATAACAACACTTCTGCGGAAAGCAAACCCTCTTTCGCAAATTTTCTCCGTGCTATCAGATGCTTGCGTCGATTAAAGCGGTACACCCAGACGCTTGGCGACTTCTTCGTAGGCTTCGATGACGTCACCGAGGCCCTGGCGGAAGCGGTCCTTGTCCATTTTCTTCTTGGTGTCCTTGTCCCACAGACGGCAGCCGTCCGGGCTGAACTCGTCGCCCAGGACGATGGAGCCGTCGCTGAACACGCCGAACTCAAGCTTGAAATCGACCAGCAGCAGGCCGGCGTCGTCGAACAGTTTGCTCAGGACTTCGTTGACCTTGAGCGACAGTTCTTTCATGCGCGCCAGTTGCTCGGCGGTGCCCCAGCCGAATGCCACGACGTGGGATTCGTTGATGAACGGGTCGCCCTTGGCGTCGTCCTTCAGGAACAGTTCGAAGGTGTACGGGTTGAGCTTCATGCCCTCTTCGACGCCCAGGCGTTTTACCAGGCTGCCGGCGGCGTAGTTACGCACGACGCACTCGACCGGGATCATGTCGAGTTTCTTCACCAGGCACTCGTTGTCGCCCAGCAGTTTGTCGAATTGGGTCGGAATGCCGGCCGCTTCGAGTTTCTGCATGATGAAGGCGTTGAACTTGTTGTTCACCATGCCTTTGCGGTCGAGCTGCTCGATGCGCTTGCCGTCGAACGCCGAGGTGTCGTTGCGAAACAGCAGGATCAAGCGGTCAGCGTCGTCGGTCTTGTAAACCGATTTGGCTTTGCCGCGGTAGAGTTCTTCACGTTTTTCCATGATGGGCTCCGCTTGCTAAGTAGATGGGCTAGGCGATATGGCGCCAGTCGAGCCCTGAATCTTGATCGGCCAGTTGCAGCCAGTCCGGGTCGCACCCGAGGGTGTCGACGAAACATTGCCGGGCCAGCTGCGGCAGGTTGTTCTTGCTGCTCAGGTGGGCGAGAACCAGATGCTGCAAGCCCTGCCACCCCAACTCGGCCACCAGGAATGCCGCCTGATGGTTGTTCAAATGTCCCAGCTCGCCGCCCACCCGTTGCTTGAGAAAGTACGGATAGTGACCACGGGCCAGCATGTCGCGACAGTGGTTGGACTCGATCATCAACGCATCGAGATCCCGATAGCCGTCCAGCACCCGCTCGCAGTAGGAACCCAGGTCGGTCAGCAGGCCGAAGCGCCGCTGCTCGTTATCACTGAATACATACTGTGTCGGCTCTTGCGCATCATGGGCCACGGCAATGACCCCGATGTTCAGTGCGCCGATCTGCAGCTGCTCGCCGCCGGCCAGAAAGCCTGCGGGTTCGATCGGTTTGCGCATCCCGCGCAGTGTGCCGCGACTGAGGTAGACCGGAAGATTGTAGCGCCGAGACAGCAAACCCACGCCATGCACGTGGTCGGCATGTTCGTGGGTTACGAGTATCGCGCTCAGTTGCGCCGGGTTCACACCCAGGCGCAACAGGCGTTTTTCGGTTTCCCGCAGGGAAAAACCACAATCCACCAGCACATACGTATCAGCGCTGGCGATCAGCGTGCCGTTCCCTTGGCTACCGCTGCCGAGAACGGCAAAGCGCATGTGATCAGCCCAGATTGTCCTGAATCACGCTCAACACTTTGCGCGCTACATCGGCAGGCGCAACGGTGTTGATGTTCTTCTCGACGGTCACCTGAACGTTTTCACCGACCTTGCTCAGGCGAACCTGATAACGCTCGGCGCGGGCTTCAACTTCTTCCTTGGTCGGCGCACTGCCGAACAGGCTGCTGAAGAAACCAGGCTTGTCGTCTTTCTTCTCGGCTTTTTCGGCCAGGTTGATGTAGTACAGGCCCAAGCTGCGGTTGATGTCTTCAACGCGCCACTGACCTTGCTCCAGCGCACGACCGACGCTCGACCAGGCACGATCCAGGTCCGGACCGACGTTCAGTACCGGGTTGCCGCTGCCGTCTTCGCTGAGGCTGACACGGCTTGGGGTATCGAAGTCACGCGAAGCCAGCATCGACACCGAACCGCCCTTCTCGGAGATCCGGCTCATGCTCGCGAGCATGTCGTCGACCAGCGCGGCGTCCAGGCCAGTGTTGACCGAACGGTTGGTGAAATCGACATCGGCGGTGCTGCCGGCAGGACGCTCGGCGCTGACCACGTAGATCTCACTGGTGTTACGCTGCACGCCTGGCTCGATACGCACCCGCACGCGGGTTTCGCTGTCGGCACCGACACCGGCTGCGCTCAGGCGCTTGGCCATGGCGGCGGACAGTTCGTCGGAGTGCTGCCATTTAGTCGTGAACTCGCCGGTTTGCGGGCGCTGTTCATCCAGACGGAAACCGTTGTCCTGGAAGAACTGCACCGCCACTGGCCAGACTTCGGCCGGCTGATGCTGGGCCATGACCCAACGCGAGTCGCCGCTCTTCTGCAACGAGTAGTCGGTCGCGTCGGCAATCGCCGACAGCGGTTGTGGACGCGGCACCACGTATTCGCCCTTGGCGGTGTCATCAGCCACGTTGCGCGGGATCGGCAACAGCGGATCCAGACGCTTGGAGGTGCTGACATTCGGTGGCAGTTGCATCGGTGGAGTCTGTTGCGCTTCCAGGTAATCGCTACCACGGTCACGGAAATAACCTTCCGGGCCCCAGACCCATCCGCAGCCACTGGTGCTGGAGATAATCAAGGCAAGTGCGGAAAGTCCGGCCATTCGCTTCATGCGTTGTACTTCCTCAATTAAACCAGGACGCTGCACTGGCGCAGGGCCGTGCGAAGCGTTTCATGACAAGGAGCGCTCAGCCAGGTCAGCGGCAAGCGGATGCCTTCGTGCATCAGGCCCATTTCAACCAAAGCCCACTTCACCGGAATCGGGTTGGCTTCGATGAACAGGTCCTTGTGCAGCGGCATCAGTTTTTCGTTGATTGCCCGTGCGGTGTCGGCGTCGCCATTCAGCGCAGCCTCGCACAGATCAGCCATTTCGCGCGGGGCGACGTTGGCGGTCACGGAGATATTCCCTTTGCCGCCCAGCAGGATCAGCTCGACCGCGGTCGGATCATCGCCGGACAGCACGATGAAGTCCTTGCTCACGCCGTCGATGATGGCTTTGGCGCGTTTCAGGTCGCCGGTGGCTTCCTTGATGCCGATGATGTTCGGCACGGTGGACAGGCGAATCACGGTCTCGGCCTGCATGTCGCAGGAGGTGCGGCCGGGAACGTTGTAGAGAATCTGGGGAATGTCGACCGCTTCGGCAATGTGCTTGAAGTGCTGGTACAGGCCTTCCTGGGTCGGCTTGTTGTAGTACGGAACCACCAGCAGGCAGGCATCGGCGCCGGCCTCCTTGGCGTTGCGGGTCAGTTCGACGGCTTCGCGGGTCGAATTGGCGCCGGTACCGGCGATCACCGGGATACGGCCGGCAACCTGTTTGACCACGGCTTTGATGACGGCGATGTGTTCTTCTACATCAAGGGTTGCCGACTCGCCGGTGGTACCGACCGCGACAATGGCATGGGTGCCGTTTTCAAGGTGGAAGTCCACGAGTTTTCGGAGGCTGTCCCAGTCAAGACGCCCTTGTGCATCCATGGGTGTGACCAGTGCCACCATACTGCCCCGAATCATGAAAACGCTCCTGCCGGAAAAAGAGAGCGGTAATGGTACTGGCGCCAAGATGCTTGCACAAGCGAAGTACTGCGCCGCCATTCCCCTTGGCGTCGGTTTTCGCTACCCTTCAGACTTTGATCGGTACAGATCAGCTTGTACGTCGGGCTCCAGCCTCCCCTGTCGGCCACCCAGGCCCCGTTCCAGTGTCGCTGCTGCACGCTCTGCCTATATTGGAGCGAATTGCGAGCCATGGCCCGGGGCTTTCTGAATCGGCACGCGCAGACGCATCCCGACGGCCAACGCCCATCGACCTACCGACCGCTCATCGCTTTAGGAATGCTGCATGTCCACCCCCACAGTTCGCGAACAATTCCTTGTCATCAGTGCCCTTGGCGCCAACCCCATGGAGCTGACTAACGTCCTGTGCCGCGCCAGCCATGAAAATCGCTGCGCCGTCGTCACCTCCCGCCTGACTCGCCATGGCGAATGCAGCGCCCTGGTGCTGGAAATCTCCGGCAGCTGGGACGCCCTGGCCCGTCTCGAAGGCAGCCTGTCGGGCCTGGCCAAGCGCCACGCCTTTACCGTCAACGTGGTGCGCAGTGCCGCGCTGGAAAATCGCCCACAGGCCCTGCCGTACGTGGCCTATGTCAGCTCGGCGTATCGCCCGGACATCATCAACGAGCTGTGCCAGTTCTTCATGGATCACAACGTCGAGCTGGAAAACCTGACCTGCGATACCTATCAGGCCCCGCAGACCGGCGGCACCATGCTCAATGCCACATTCACTGTGACGCTGCCGGCCGGCACCCAGATCAGCTGGCTGCGCGACCAGTTCCTGGACTTCGCCGACGCAATGAACCTGGACGCGCTGATCGAACCCTGGCGCCCACAAAACCCAATGTAAGGAAGCTTTCATGGCCGTTGTCATCGACCAACCGGTTGCGGATTTCGAAGCACCTGCCACCAGCGGGCAGACCGTCAGCCTGTCCGCCCTGAAGGGCAAGCAAGTGGTGATCTACTTCTATCCGAAGGACAGCACCCCGGGCTGCACCACCGAAGGCCAGGGTTTTCGTGACCAGTACGCGGCGTTCCAGGCTGCCAACACGGAAATCTTCGGTATTTCCCGCGACAGCCTGAAATCCCACGAGAACTTCAAGTGCAAGCAGGAATTCCCGTTCGAGCTGATCAGCGACAAGGATGAAGCCGTTTGCCAACTGTTCGACGTGATCAAGCTGAAGAAGCTGTACGGCAAGGAATACCTGGGCGTTGATCGCAGCACGTTCCTGATCGACAAGAACGGTGTACTGCGTCAGGAATGGCGCGGCGTGAAAGTGCCGGGGCATGTTGATGCGGTGCTGGCTGCGGCTCAGGCCCTGAATAAAGCCTGATATTCTGCGTCGTTTTCACTGACGCCTTCGCGAGCAAGCCCGCTCCCACATAGACCTCGGTCAATTGTGGGAGCGGGCTTGCTCGCGAAGGGGCCATAAGCCTCAACGAATAATCCGGCTTTAAAGTAACGGAGCTACAACCGGCTCCTTGCGCGGCCAGGCATCCAGCACTGCCTTGAACAGCGTCGCCAGCGGAATCGCGAAGAACACTCCCCAGAATCCCCATAGTCCGCCAAACAACAGCACCGCGCAGATAATCGCTACCGGGTGCAGGTTGACCGCCTCGGAAAACAGCAACGGCACCAGCACGTTGCCATCCAGGGTCTGAATGATCCCGTAGACCGCCATCAAATAGATGAACTGATCGCTCCAGCCCCACTGGAACAAGGCAATCAGCAGCACCGGCACGGTCACCACCACCGCGCCGACGTAGGGCACCACCACTGACACCCCGACCAGCAACGCCAGCAGCGCCGCATAGTTGAGGCCAAGGGCGACGAACGCGATGTAGGTCACACCGCCACAAATCACGATCTCGATGACCTTGCCGCGAATGTAATTGGCGATCTGCCGATTCATTTCCTGCGCCACGCGGGTGATCAGCGCCCGCTCACGGGGCAGATAGCCGCGCACCCACTCGCCGATCATGGCCCGATCCTTGAGGAAGAAGAACACCAGGATCGGTACCAGCACCAGATAGATCATGATGTTGACCAGCAGCGGCAGGCTCGACAGCGAGAAGGTCAGCGCCCATTGGCCGAACTTGCCGATCTCGCCACGCGCCGCTTCGATGGCCTGCAGTACCTGCTCGTCGGAGACCAGATGCGGATAGCGCTCCGGCAGCAGCAACAGCAGCGACTGCCACTTGGCGAGCATGCCCGGCAGTTCGTTGAACAGCGTGATCAACTGATGCCACAGCAACGGCAAGACCACCACGATGAACACCAGCAACACGCCCATGAACAGCGCGAACACCAGCCCCACCGCCGCTGCACCAGGCAAGCGCATGCGCTCAAGAGCGAGCACCAGCCCCTGCATCAGATACGCCAGCACCATCCCGGCCAATACCGGCGCGAGCATCCCTCCGAGGGTAAGCACCGCGGTGAAGGCGAGAAACAGCAGCACCGCCAGCACCACCGCCTCTTCATCGGAAAAGTAGCGCTGAATCCAGTCGCGTAACACTTTGAACATCAATAATCCTTAGGTCTTTTACGCTGTCGGTTTCAGGCTTTTTTCAACCAGTAACGGTAGACGCCTGCTTCGTCTTCTTCGCGCAGCAGCGTATGACCGGCCAGACGGGCAAAGGTGCGGAAGTCGCGCTGCGAGCCGGCATCCGTGGCGATCACCTTGAGCACGGCGCCACTGGGCAGCTTGTTGAGTTCCATTTTGGCCTTGAGCAACGGCAACGGGCAATTCAGACCACTGGCGTCCAGTTCACAGTCATGGGCTACAGGGTCGGTCATCGCGTCACTCCGGTTCGGGTAATTGAGCTGCCTAGAATATCTGGTCGCAAGCCCGGTGTCCGGCTACAGTAAGGTCTTTGTCTTCTAAGGCTTTGTGCATGACATTTCTGCGCCCTACCCTGCTGACGCTCGCTTGCCTGCTCGCCTCACCGGGCTTTGCCGACGATCTGCCGTCACTTGGCGACGCCAGTTCTGCCATTGTCTCACCGCAACAGGAATATCAGCTGGGCCGCGCCTGGCTGGCCATGTTGCGCAGCCAGGTTGCACAGCTCAACGACCCGCAGCTCAAGGACTACGTCGAGTCCAGCGTCTATAAGCTGGTGGAAACCAGCCAAGTGACTGACCGCCGTCTGGAGTTCATCCTGATCAACAGCCCGCAACTCAACGCCTTCGCGGCGCCGGGTGGCGTGGTCGGGGTCAACGGCGGGCTGTTCCTCAACGCGCAGACCGAGGGCGAGTACGCCTCGGTACTGGCCCACGAACTGGCTCACTTGTCACAACGCCACTTCGCTCGCGGCGTCGAGGCTTCGCAGCGGATGCAGGTGCCGATGATGGCGGCGCTGCTCGCGGGGATCGTGATTGCCGCGGCCGGGGGCGGTGATGCCGGGATCGCGACCATCGCCGGCACTCAGGCCGCGGCGATTCAATCGCAACGTACCTTCTCGCGCCAGAACGAACAGGAAGCCGACCGCATCGGCATTCTCAATCTGGAAAAGGCCGGCTACGACCCGCGTTCGATGCCGACCATGTTCGAGCGCCTGATGCGCCAGTATCGCTTCGACGCCAAGCCGCCGGAATTTCTGCTGACTCACCCGGTCACCGAATCGCGTATCGCCGACACCCGCAACCGCGCCGAGCAGGCACCACAGGGCGGTATCGAAGACAGCATGCGCTATCAGTTGATTCGTGCCCGCGTCCAACTGATCTATGAAGAAACCCCGGGGCTGGGCGCCAAGCGCTTCCGCGCACAACTGGACGAGAACCCGAAAAACGACGTGGCGCGCTATGGCCTGGCGATCGCCCAGATCAAAGGCGCTCAGCTCAATGAAGCGCGGGAGAACCTCAAGCAGTTGCTGGCCAAGTCGCCGAACGAGATCATCTACAACCTCGCGCAGATCGACCTGGACATCACCAACAACCGCCTGCCGGATGCGCAAACGCGGGTTGACCGGATGCTCACGCAATATCCGGGCAACTACCCGCTGAATCAGGTTCGCGTCGATCTGCTACTGAAACAGAATCGCACCGCCGACGCGGAGAAAGCCCTTGAAGGCCTGCTCAAATCCCGCCCGAACGATCCGGACGTGTGGTACCAGGTTGCCGAAACCCGTGGCTTGTCAGGGAACATCATCGGCTTGCATCAGGCTCGCGCCGAATACTTTGCGCTGGTGGGTGATTATCGTCAGGCGATCCAGCAGCTCGACTTTGCCAAACGCAAGGCTGGCAGCAACTTCCCGCTGTCCTCGCGGATCGATGCACGCCAGCGTGAGCTGATGGAGCAGGAGCGCATGATCAAGGACATGATGGGCTGAGTTTTCCTCCTCAAAACATTGTTTCAGGCATAAAAAAACCGCCTCTTTCGAGGCGGTTTTTTATTTCACCGCAACCGGATTATTCAGCCAGTTTGAAGGTGATGAAGCTGGCCCGGCCTTGACGCAGAACGCGCATCGACACCGAACGATTCTTCGGCAGCGCCTTGGCGATCTCGCCGAACTCCTTGGTGGAGCCGATGGCCTGGTTGTTCAGGTGAGTGATCACATCACCCGGCTGCAGACCGATCAGGGCTGCAGGACCATCCTGGACGTCCTTGATGACCACGCCGCCTTTGAGGTCGTAGGCTTTCTTCTGTTCATCGGTCAATTCGACCACCGACACACCGAGGCGGTTGCTGCTGCTTTCCGCGCCGGATTTCGGTAGCGATGCCAGCTCTTTGTCTTCGTCCGGAATTGCGCCGACTGTCAGCTCGACATTCTTGCGCTTGCCGTCACGAATCACTTCGAGGTTGGCCTTGGCGCCAGCCTTCAGCGCACCGACCAGGTGTGGCAGGTCGGCGGACATGACGATCGGCTGACCGTTCATGCTCAGGATCACGTCACCCACTTGCAGGCCGCCCTTGGCTGCCGGACCGTCATCCTGAATCTGCGCAACCAGCGCACCGGCCGGCTTATCAAGACCGAACGACTCCGCCAGATCCTTGTTTACTTCCTGGATGACCACACCCAGCCAACCGCGACTGACCTTGCCACCGCTTTTCAGCTGATTGGAAACGTCCATGGCTACGTCAATCGGGATGGCGAACGACACACCCATGAAACCACCGGAACGGGTGTAGATCTGCGAGTTGATCCCGACCACTTCACCATTCAGGTTGAACAGCGGGCCACCGGAGTTACCCGGGTTGATCGGCACGTCGGTCTGGATGAACGGCACGTAGTTTTCGTTCGGCAGGCTACGGCCGACGGCGCTGACGATGCCCTGAGTCACGGTATGGTCAAAGCCGAACGGCGAACCGATCGCTACGACCCACTGACCAGCCTTCAGGTCCTGGGACTTGCCGAGCTTGAGCACCGGCAGATCCTTGCCATCGATTTTCAGCAGGGCTACGTCTGAACGCGGGTCGGTGCCGATCAGCTTGGCTTTCATTTCACTGCGATCAGCCAGACGCACGAGGATTTCGTCGGCATCGGCAATCACATGGTTGTTGGTCAGGATGTAGCCATCCGAGGAAATGATGAAGCCCGAACCCAGCGATTGCGCTTCACGCTGGCGATCACCGCGTGGCGAACGCTGCTGAGGCGGCATGCCGCGCTCGAAGAACTCGCGCAACATAGGCGGCAAGCCTTCCAGGTCAGGCATCTGCTGGTTCACTTTGCGATCCGGCAGCTTCTGCGTGGTACTGATGTTCACCACCGCAGGCGAGGCCTGTTCAACCAGTTGGGTGAAGTCCGGCAAGTCGGCCGCCTGGGCAGCGGGAACAGCCTGACCGAGCACCAGCACGGTGGCGAAAATGGAGAGATAAGACTTCAAGCTAAGTATCGACATACAGCTCCCGTTACGACGAGCAGGGTTAAGCGATATGGAGCAAGGAACACCGGGAACCGCGGGCCGGCATTTTTGTTCCGGGAACAACAGACAAGGCCAGAGCCGTGAGGCTCTGACCTATAAAAAACTTTCGGGTGATTTGCAAATGAAAATGCTGAGCAAACATTTCATCTACGTCTCGAAGAAGAAGTGGAAATGACTGAAATCAGCTCACTGCTTGCTGGTTGCAGCGCCATCGTTGCGCATCGACAGGGCAATCCGTTCGGCCGTGCCAATGGGTATTTCACCGACCACCGTCACCATCATCTCGCCTTCAGGCGTGGTCAGGCGGCGGGAAACAGCGACGGTCGGCCCGAGCTGTGTGCGGGTATCGGTGACTGTCGCGCCGTTCAACGGCTCGAGAAACACCGAAAACCGCGCCAGCCCGTCGTCATACATCAGGCTGCTGACCTGAGTCTTGGTTTCCGGGTCTTTGTGCGAGGTACTGCTGGTCAGCACAAACCCCGGAGGCAGCCAGTCCGAATGCCAGACCTGGGCCGTCTTCACGGCGGAGGCCTTGTCACTGTCGAGGGTGATTGCCTTGCACTCGGTGCCAGGTTGCAGATCTTTGTCAGAAGGGGCATCAGCGGTATCAAGGCTGGTGAACTGGAAGCGCTCGAGTAACTGCCCCTTGTCATTGAGCAGCAACGACTTGAGTGGCAAACCAGTCTGTTTATCCAGATGCAGTTCGAAACCGTAGCGATGCTGGTCACGAGGCGTAAGCGATACGATGACCGCATCACGCCCGGCCACGCGCGACTTGCCGATGACAGCAAGGTCATACCAGTTTTTCAGCTTTTGGGGATCAAGCGAACGAGCGTTCGAGTTGGGTGAGTCTCCCAACCCCGCAATCAGGGTGCCGCTGACGCATTGAGTATGTCCGTCAACGCGCACGACTTCCTGCGCCGAGCCATCGAGCTGAAGCAAACGCTCGCGGACCTGGCCATTCTGGACACGATGCCAGATGTTGTGGGTAGAAAAACTACCGTTACGCTCGTATACGAAAGTGCCGTGGAAGCTTTGCTGCTGCTCGGCCTGGCCCAGGCGGGTCAACCAGTCCTGAGCCTCGTCGGCATGGGCTGGAACAACGAACCAGCCGCCAAGCAGAAGCGAAAGTAGAGGTATGGCGCGCATGATCCTCCTTAACGGTTTTCCATGCTTGCTGCACGCGCATAAGGCAGTGCGCTTTCAGTACCTTTCAGTGCAGCCTGCTGGGCATGCTGACGCAGATAGCCTGGCAGACGCTGATCGTGCCAGCCTGGCTGACCTTGCAGTACACCATTGGCCATCGGGCCTGTGGTTTCCGAGCTTTCTTTGTAGCCTGCCAGAACAGCCGGGCCTTTGACCTGAGGCGCAACCAGCGAAGGCTGATTGGACTGCTGGGCCAACTCGACGCCAGCGATTTCGTCCTGATTGTACAGGCGCACACCGGCCAGCACCGCAACAGTCACCGACGCTGCAACGGCCAGACGGCCAAGATTGCGCCATGGGCCACGGGACACTTTGGCTGGAGCCGTTTCGTCTTCCAGCGCAGCAGAAACTGCCGCAGCAATGTCCAGACGCGGAAGTAGCAGATCCTTGTGCATCGCTGCCCGAGCGATCTGATAACGAGCCCAGGTCTCACGGGTTTCAACATCGTCCAGTGCATTGATCACTCGACGCAATTCCAGTTCGTCCGCTTCGTTATCCATCACTGCGGACAGCGATTCCTGCAGGGCTTCACGACTCATGGCGTTCCTCTCTTGGCTGTCGCCGCTGTCTCAGTTTTCCTGCAACAACGGCTGCAGGGCTTTATCGATGGCCTCCCGAGCGCGGAAAATCCGGGAGCGCACGGTACCCACCGGACACTGCATGACGCTCGCAATGTCCTCGTAACTCAGACCATCGAATTCACGTAAAGTTAAAGCCGTACGTAAATCCTCTGGCAGTTGCTGAATGGTTCGATGGACGGTGCCTTCGATCTCATCCCGCAGCAATGCGCGTTCCGGTGATTCGAGATCCTTGAGGCCGTGATCGCCGTCGTAGAACTCCGCATCTTCAGAACTTACATCGCTATCCGGCGGCCGGCGGCCGCGTGAAACCAGATAGTTTTTTGCCGTGTTGATGGCAATGCGGTAAAGCCACGTATAGAACGCGCTGTCTCCGCGAAAGTTTCCTAGCGCTCTGTAGGCCTTGATAAAGGCTTCCTGAGCCACATCCTGGGCTTCATGGGTGTCGTGCACGAAACGCACGATCAACCCGAGAATTTTGTGCTGATACTTCAGCACCAGCAGATCGAAAGCTCGCTTGTCGCCACGCTGAACGCGCTCGACCAGCTGCTGATCCTCTTCCTGGGTTAGCATGAACACTCCTCGATAAGCATGGAGGAGGCTTGCATAACTAAACGACCAGACTTGCAAACATAGACTCGGGCTTTTCGCAAAAGTTCTCCCCCTCCAGGCAAGTTTCCTGCGGGCTCTGATTTGGCACGCACGAAAAACGCAGCGCGGGATAAACCGGCTGCGCGAATAATCTTGTCATCGGTTCGCCGGCAAAACCCAATTCGCAGGTTTTGCATTGAAGCCGACACTGTCCCGTGCTTCAGGCAACAGACTATTGATCTTGGGCCTCTGGCAAAAGTTCCAATTATTTATAGCCGCGCTTAAGCGACATTGAGCGACCGTGCGCGGAAAAAGCCTGTTTCATCCTCGATACAGTCGCCTTTTCCCAAAACGACGGAAAAAAACGTCCGACGAAGCGTCAAGCTTTTGTCGTCACAGTAGTTTCACAATGCCATACGAGCCCGGCTATTGTGCCGCTCCCCCCCTCTATATACTAGTGGGCTGTGTGGCTGTCTTGACTCGCCGATCCAGCTGTCTTGCGCCACCCCCGATCCGGGTCGCTTTGAGCGGAATCCTGAAATGAGCCAACAGTTTCAACATGATGTTCTGGTCATTGGCAGCGGCGCTGCCGGTTTGAGTCTCGCGCTGACCCTGCCGGGTCACTTGCGCATTGCCGTATTGAGCAAAGGCGATCTGGCCAACGGCTCGACCTATTGGGCCCAGGGCGGTGTCGCTGCCGTGCTGGACGATACCGATACTGTCGAATCCCACGTCGACGACACCCTTAACGCCGGCGGCGGTCTGTGCCATGAAGACGCAGTGCGCTTCACCGTCGAGCACAGCCGCGAAGCCATCCAGTGGCTGATCGACCAGGGCGTGCCCTTCACCCGCGACGAACAGTCCGGGACCGAAGACGGCGGCTTCGAATTCCACCTGACCCGTGAAGGCGGTCACAGCCATCGGCGCATCATCCACGCAGCCGACGCGACCGGTGCAGCGATTTTCACCACCCTCCTCGCCCAGGCCAGAGAGCGCGCCAATATCGAGTTGCTTGAGCAACGGGTTGCCGTTGATCTGATCACCGAACGCCGTCTGGGCATGGACGGCGAGCGTTGCCTCGGCGCCTATGTGCTGAATCGCGCGACCGGCGAAGTCGACACCTACGGCGCGCGCTTCGTGATCCTTGCGTCAGGCGGCGCGGCCAAGGTCTACCTCTATACCAGCAACCCCGACGGCGCCTGCGGTGATGGCATCGCCATGGCCTGGCGCTCGGGTTGCCGGGTAGCGAACCTGGAATTCAATCAGTTCCACCCCACTTGCCTGTATCACCCGCAGGCCAAGAGTTTCCTGATCACAGAAGCGCTACGTGGCGAAGGCGCGCACCTGAAGCTGCCCAACGGCGAACGTTTCATGCCGCGTTTCGATAAACGTGCCGAACTGGCGCCGCGCGACATCGTCGCCCGGGCCATCGACCATGAAATGAAGCGTCTGGGCGTCGACTGCGTCTACCTCGATATCAGCCACAAGCCTGAAGCTTTCATCAAAAGCCACTTCCCGACCGTCTACGAACGTTGCCTGGGTTTCGGCATCGACATCACCAAGCAACCGATCCCGGTCGTACCGGCAGCGCACTACACCTGTGGTGGGGTGATGGTCGACCAGCACGGTCGTACCGACGTGCCGGGGCTGTACGCGATCGGCGAAACCAGCTTCACCGGTCTGCATGGTGCCAACCGCATGGCCAGCAACTCGCTGCTCGAATGTTTCGTCTATGCCCGCTCGGCGGCAGCGGACATTCTTGCGCAACTGGATGACGTCGCCGCGCCAAACGCCCTGCCCGAATGGGACGCCAGCCAGGTGACCGATTCCGACGAAGACGTGATCATCGCCCACAACTGGGATGAGCTGCGTCGGTTCATGTGGGACTACGTAGGCATTGTGCGCACCAACAAGCGCCTGCAACGGGCTCAGCACCGCGTGCGTCTGTTGCTGGACGAGATCGACGAGTTCTACAGCAACTATAAAGTCAGCCGCGACCTGATCGAGCTGCGTAATCTGGCGCAAGTAGCCGAACTGATGATCTGCTCGGCCATGGAACGCAAGGAAAGTCGTGGACTGCATTACACCCTCGACTACCCGAACCTGCTGCCCGAGGCGCTCGACACTATTCTGGTGCCGCCCACCTACGCCGGCTGAACTTGAGCCGCACCCGCAGGCGTCGATGCACATCGGCTGCCTGCGAGTCTCGCGGTACGCAGAGCGAGCGCACCCGCCGCTCCCCGCGCAAACGAAAACGCAGCACCACAATCAGTGGCAACGCCAGGCTGTCGGGGCGCAACTGCACAGCCTGCCAGCCACCCGCCTGATTCCACAGCTGCCAGCCATCGGCGTCGCGGCGCAATCCGCAAAAAGCCTGCGGATGCTTCAGCAGAATCTGCCGTGGCAACACCCACGCGGCGTGCAGCAGACAGGCGAAAGCCCCGAGCAGACTGGCCCAGAGTGGAATCGACAGGAGAAACAACGCACCCAAAGCGAACGCCTGGGCCAACAGATACGCCGCCAGCAACTGCCGTGAGGCATGCCAGCGGCATTCGAACGTGTTACTTGGGCTGAACACGGTCCAGGATCATCCGCACCATGCGCTGCAGCTCAGGGTCTTCGGACTCGCTGCGCTCCATGAACCAGCCGAACATATCCTGATCCTCACAGGTCAGCAGACGGACATACAAGTCGCGATCGACCTGGTTGAGGTGCGGATAGACCTCTTTCACGAACGGCACCAGCAGCACGTCAAGTTCCAGCATGCCACGGCGGCTGTGCCAGAAGAGGCGATTGAGTTCAACTTGTTCGACCATGGAGCCCTCCTCAAATAGGCGCGCAGTATACAGCCCCGACGCGGGTCGCACAGTCGGCTTTGGTCGGGCACCACCGATCCTTTATCAACTACCCATTTCAACAACGCGCCCTTATGATGTGCCCCAGACTTTTTACCCTGCGATGACCCATGGCCGATTCTGCTTTTTTCTGCACCCTGTCTCATGAAGGCGTACTCGCGGTTCGCGGCGTGGATGCCGGCAAATTCCTGCAAGGCCAATTGACCTGCAACATCAATTACCTCAGCGACAGCCAGGCCAGCCTGGGCGCGCGCTGCACGCAAAAAGGCCGGATGCAGTCGAGCTTCCGCATTCTGCTCGAAGGTGACGGCGTGCTGCTGGCGATGGCTAGCGAACTGCTGGAGCCACAGCTGGCGGATCTGAAAAAGTACGCGGTGTTCTCCAAATCCAAACTGACCGACGAAAGCGCCGCCTGGGTGCGTTTTGGCCTGGAGCACGGCGACGCTGCGTTGGCCAGCCTGGGTCTGAACCTGCCAGGCGAAACCGACAGCGTGGTGCGCAACGCAGGCCTGATCGCGATTCGCGTCTCGCCGGGTCGCGCCGAACTCTGGGTACCGGCCGATCAAGCCGATGCCATCAAGGCCAAATTGGCCGCCGCCCTGTCCGAGGGCAATCTGAACCAATGGCTGCTGGGGCAAATCCGCGCCGGTATCGGCCAGGTCATGCCGACCACCCGCGAGCTGTTCATCCCGCAGATGCTCAACCTGCAGGCCGTCGGTGGCGTGAGTTTCAAGAAAGGCTGCTACACCGGCCAGGAAATCGTCGCGCGCATGCAGTACCTCGGCAAGCTCAAGCGTCGTCTCTACCGCGTGCAGCTGGACGCGAGCGAACTGCCGGAGCCGGGCACCCCGCTGTTCGCCCCAAGCCATGGCAGTGCCATCGGCGAAGTGGTGATTGCTGCCCGCGCCGAAGAAAAAATTGAACTGCTGGCGGTGTTGCAGGCCGAAGCTGCCGAAGCGGGTGATTTGCACTTGGGCGCCCTCGAAGGGCCAGCCCTGCATTTGCTCGACTTGCCCTACGAACTGGATCGCGACCGCGAAATCCAGCGCTGATCGCAGCTTTTGTTGCAACACCCTAGAGAGTCCACATGAGCGAGCTGGCGGATAAGGTCCAACAGGATTTGGTTGAGGCCATCGATAACGATGACCTGGTTCTGCCAACGTTACCGGAAGTGGCCCTGCAAATTCGCAAGGCCGCCGAAGACCCGGAAATCAGCGTCAGCACCCTGAGCAAAGTGATTGGCCGTGACACGGCGCTGTCGGCGCGCCTGATCAAAGTGGTCAACAGCCCGTTGCTGCGCGCGACCCAGGAAGTCACCGATCTGCACACCGCGATCACCCGGCTGGGTGTCAACTACAGCAGCAACCTGGCGATCGGTCTGGTGATGGAACAGATCTTCCACGCCCGCTCCGAAGTGGTCGAACAGAAGATGCGCGAAGTCTGGCGCAAGAGTCTGGAAATCGCCGGTGTCAGTTATGCGTTGTGCCGTCGGCATACCCAACTCAAGCCTGATCAGGCAGCACTCGGCGGACTGGTGCATCAGATCGGTGTGCTGCCGATCCTGACCTACGCCGAAGATCACTACGAACTGCTGTCAGACCCGGTCAGCCTCAACCATGTGATCGACCATATTCATCCGCTGCTGGGCGACAAGCTGTTGCGGGTCTGGGAGTTTCCCGAGCAACTGGTGGCGTTACCGGGGCTGTACCTGGACTTCAAACGCGACTCGGCGCACATCGATTACGTCGATCTGGTGCAGGTGGCGAGCCTGTATTGCCACAAAGACAGTGATCATCCGATTGCACGGATTGATCCGCTCAGTGTGCCGGCGTTCAGGAAACTGGGGATCGATCCGGAGAACAAGCAATTGTGCGCGGATCTGGAAGAATCGCGGACGATGTTTTACTGACCTGTGGCGAGGGAGCTTGCTCCCGCTGGGCTGCGAAGCGGCCCCAAAACCAGGCAGCCTCCCTTCATCAGGCAAACCTTGCACTCAGGGATCACGACTGCTGCGCAGCCGAGCGGGAGCAAGCTCCCTCGCCACAAAAGCCATCTCGGCTGCTATCCGGCGATAAAACTCACTCGAACCTTCAAACCGGCCTGCTCGCCATCATGCAACGTGATCTGCGCCAGATGCGCCCGGCAGATTTCCCCGACAATCGCCAGCCCCAACCCTGAACCCGCGACTTGCTGATTGCGCCGGTAGAAGCGTTCAAACACTCGATCACGCTCCTCCAGCGGAATCCCCGGCCCGTCATCTTCAACCTCAAGCACCGCCGGTGCCGCGACCCGTAGAATCACATTGCCGCCCGGTGGCGTATGCGCCAGCGCGTTGTCCACCAGGTTGCTCAGCAGTTCATTGAGCAACGTCGGTTCACCCCGCAGCCAAACCGGCTCATCCGCCTCCAGCGCCAGCGCGACCCCACGAGCATGCGCCAAGGGCGCCATGGCCATGCCCAATTCGCGGGCCAATTGACTCAGATCCAGCAGTTGCGCGCCCCCCTCGGCAATCGCCCGGGCACCGTTTTCCACGCGAGCCAGCGACAGCAGTTGATTGGCCAGATGGGTCAGGCGATCGGTGCTTTGCGCAGAGGATTCCAGGGTACTGCGCCAGGTTTGCGGTTCAGTCGAACGCAGCCCCAACTCCAGCCGCGCCTTCAACGCCGCCAGCGGCGTACGCAGTTCGTGTGCGGCATCAGCGATGAACTGCGCCTGCCGCTCGAACTGCCCGCGCAACCGCTCGGTGAAATGGTTGAGTGCACGCACCAGCGGCCACAATTCGCGCTGCACTTCCACCAGCGGCAGCGGCCGGAGGTCGTCCGACTGTCGTTCTTCCACCGCCGTGCGCAAACGCTCCAGCGGACGTAGCGCCGCACTCACCGCAAACCACACCAGCAACAAGGCGCCGATCGCGAGCATGCCCAGGCGCAGCAGCGTATCGGCCGCCAGACTGCGGGCCATGCTGACTCGCGCCTCGTCGGTTTCCGCGACACGGATTTCCGCCATGCCATTCATGTTCGGTTCGGTGACGGCCTTGAGCAGACTGACCACACGCACGTTCTGCCCGCGATACGTCGCGTTGTAGAAACGCGCCAGCGCTGGATAGCTGTCGGTTCTCGGGGTGCCGGGTGGCGGCCCGGGAAGGTTTTCGTAGCCGGAAATCAGCTTCTGATGGATGTCGTTGACCTGGTAGTAAATCCGTCCGGCGCTGTCGTAGGCGAACGTATCGAGGGCCACGTAGGGCACGTCGGCACTGAGCGTGCCGTCGCGTTGCGAGAGGCCGGCGGCGATGGTTCGCGCCGAGGCCAACAGGGTTCGGTCGTAGGCCGTGTCGGCGGCTTCGCGCCCGTTCCAGTACGCGCTTAAACCACTGGCGAGCATCAACACCACCAGCAATAACGCGAGGTTCCACAGCAACCGCCAGCGCAGGCTGCTGGGCTTATGCATCGCGGCTTTCCAACAAGTAACCGAGGCCACGGAAAGTCACGATCGCCACCGGTTGGCCGTCGAGTTTCTTGCGCAGGCGATGCACGTAGATTTCGATCGCGTCGGGGCTGGCTTCTTCGTCGAGACCAAATACCTGTGCGGCCAGTTGCTCCTTGCTCATCACCCGTCCCGGGCGGGCGATCAACGCTTCGAGCACCGCCTGTTCGCGAGAGGTCAACGTGAGCAGTTCTTCGCCGAGGCTGAAGCGCCGGGTGTCGAGATCGTAGGCCAGCACACCGCAGCGCTGTTGACGCTCGCCACCGAGCACGCTGCGCCGCAGCAGAGCTTTGACCCGAGCTTCGAGCTCGGTCAGTTCGAACGGTTTGGCCAGGTAATCGTCGGCGCCGAGATTCAAGCCGTGGACCCGGTCCTTCACATCGCTGCGCGCCGTCAGCATCAACACCGGCAGGTTCTTGCCGCGTGCGCGCAAGCGCGCCAGCACCTCGAAACCGTCCATTCGCGGCAGACCGACATCAAGGATCGCCATCGCGTATTCCTCGCTGCCCAGCGCCAGGTCGGCGGCCACACCATCGTGCAATACGTCCACGGTCAGACCGGTGCTCTTGAGCGCCTGAGCGACACTTTCGGCCAGTTGCAGATGGTCTTCGACGAGCAGGACACGCATGGATCGTTACCTCATTCACGGATGGCCGACGCCATTCTTTGCCGCGGAGTTTACAGCCGCAACCGCCGCTGTGAAGCCCGAAAACCGCGAAATCCGGCTGAAAGGTTAGTGAAAGGTTAGCCCGCTAGAGTCCGCCCACGGACAGTTCCGACTGCCGTCGCTGCTGCCACACAGCGATACGAAAAACGCCCCGATGCGTTTTCGACCAATAAGAACAATAAACGGAGTACACCCGCATGCCGTCCTTGCAGACCAAGGCTCTCAAGCCTGTTCGTCCTTCTCGTTTGCGCCACGCCACCCTCGCCAGCACTGCTGCCCTCGCCGGTTTCTCGCCGCTGAGCTACGCCGACTTCATCGAAGACAGTTCCGCCACCTTCGAAACCCGCAACATGTACTTCAACCGCGACTTTCGCGATGGCACCAGTGCCCAGCAATCCAAGCGCGATGAATGGGCGCAGGGTTTCATGCTCAATCTGCAATCGGGTTACACCGACGGCACCGTGGGGTTCGGTGTCGATGCGCTGGGCATGTTGGGAGTCAAACTTGATTCGAGCCCGGATCGCACCGGCACCGGCCTGTTGCCGACCCACGACGACGGACGCGCGGCGAACGAATACTCGAAAGTCGGCCTGACCGGCAAAGTGAAAATCTCCGCCACCGAACTGAAAATCGGCAGCCTGATTCCGGAACTGCCGATCCTCAAACCGAACGACGGGCGCATCCTGCCGCAGACCTTTGAAGGTGGTTTGCTGACCTCCAAAGAGATCAAGAACCTGACCTTCACCGGTGGGCGTCTGGAGAAAGCCAAGGATCGCGACAGTACCGATTTCGAGGACATCGCCCTCAACAACAAGAACAGCCGTTTCGCTGGCACCGTGGCCGGCAAGCATTTCGATTTCGCCGGCGTGGATTACAAGTTCACCGACAAGATCACCGGCAGTTACCACTTCGCCCAGCTCGACGAAGTCTATAACCAGCACTTCTTCGGTCTGGTCGCCTCGCGGCCAATGGGGCCGGGCACGTTCGCCACCGACCTGCGCTTTGCGGTCAGTGACGATCAGGGCGCGGCCCGCGGTGGCGAGATCGACAACCGCTCGCTCAACGGTCTGGTCAGCTATGCCCTGAGCGGCCACAAATTCACTGCCGGTTATCAGCACATGTCTGGCGACAGCGCGTTCCCGTATGTCGATGGCAGCGACCCGTACCAGGTCAACTTCGTGCAGATCAATGACTTCGCCGGCGCCGAAGAACGCTCGTGGCAGGCGCGTTACGATTTCGACTTCGCCCGCCTCGGCATCCCGGGCCTGTCGTTCATGAGCCGTTACCTGAGCGGTGACAACATCAAGCTCAAGAATGGCGACGAAGGCAAAGAGTGGGAGCGCAACACCGAGATCAAATATGTAGTACAAAGCGGCGCCCTGAAGGATGTTGCCGTGCGTCTGCGCAATGCCACTTACCGTTCCAACTACTCCGCCCGCGATGCCGATGAAGTGCGTCTGCTGGTGAGCTATAGCGTTGCCCTTTGGTAATTCAATACGTCCATAACAACAACTCCCAAGGAGACATAGATGAACTTATCACTGCGTAAATTTGCTCTGGCCGCCGGCGTCATGCTGTTCGCCGGCCAACTGATGGCCGAACCAAAACGCCCCGAATGCATCGCACCGGCCTCTCCCGGTGGCGGTTTCGACCTGACCTGCAAACTGGCGCAAAGCGCGCTGGTCAACGAAAAACTGCTGACCAAACCGATGCGCGTGACCTACATGCCCGGTGGTGTCGGCGCGGTGGCGTACAACGCGGTCGTCGCCCAGCGCCCGGCCGACGCCGGGACGCTGGTGGCATGGTCCAGCGGTTCGTTGCTGAACCTGGCGCAAGGCAAGTTCGGTCGTTTCGATGAAACCAACGTGCGCTGGCTGGCCGCCGTCGGCACCAGCTACGGCGCCATCGCGGTGAAAAGCGATTCGCCCTACAAGACCCTCGACGATCTCGTTCAGGCGCTGAAGAAAGATCCGAGCAAAGTGGTGATCGGTTCCGGCGGTACGGTCGGCAGTCAGGACTGGATGCAGACCGCACTGATCGCCAAGGCCGCCGGAATCAACCCGCGAGACCTGCGTTACGTCGCGCTCGAAGGCGGCGGCGAAATTGCCACCGCGCTGCTTGGCGGTCACATCCAGGTGGGTAGTACCGACATCTCCGACTCCATGCCGCACATCCAGAGCGGTGACATGCGTCTGCTCGCGGTGTTCGCCGATAAACGCATCGACGAACCGGAAATGAAAGACATCCCGACCGCTCGCGAGCAGGGCTACGACATCGTCTGGCCGGTGGTGCGCGGTTTCTACCTCGGGCCAAAAGTCAGCGACGAAGACTACGCCTGGTGGAAAGACGCCTTCGACAAACTGCTGGCCTCGGACGACTTCGCCAAGCTGCGCGATCAACGTGAACTGTTCCCGTTCGCCATGACCGGCCCGGAGCTGGACACCTACGTGAAGAAACAGGTGGCGGACTACAAAGTGCTGGCCAAAGAGTTCGGCCTGATTCAGTGATCGTCTCTCTCTAGCCGCCGTGGCCTCGCGCATCGAGGCCTCGGCACAGGAGTTTCCCATGCTCTTACAACGCATTTTCGCCTCGGTGCTATTGCTGGCCTGCGTCGGCCTGGCGCTGATGGCGTGGCCGTATCAAGCGGCTTTTTCTTATGAACCGGTCGGCCCGCGCGCCTTTCCCCTGCTGATGCTCGGCTTGATGGGCGTGGCGCTGCTGTACATGGTGTTCCGCCCGGCACCGATCAAACACAGCGAAGACGAGCCACCGCTGGATCGCCAAACCCTGACCAAGATCGGCATCTGCGTCGTCCTGCTGCTGGTGTTCGCCGGCCTGTTCGAACCGCTGGGCTTCATCCTCAGCAGCATCCTGATCGGCATCCCGATGGCGCGCCTGTACGGCGGTCGCTGGCTGCCCAGCATCGTGGTGACAACGTTGATGGCCATCGGTCTGTACCTGCTGTTCGACCGTCTGATGGACGTTCCGCTGCCTCTGGGCCTGCTCGACGTTCTGGAGAACTGATATGGATACTCTCGGTTATTTGGGTCAGGGCTTCGGCGTCGCGCTGAGTCCGTACAACCTGGTCACGGCCCTGACCGGCACGCTGATCGGCACCGTGGTCGGGCTGTTGCCGGGCCTGGGCCCGATCAATGGCGTGGCCCTGCTGATCCCGATCGCGTTCGCCCTTGGCCTGCCACCGGAGTCGGCGCTGATTCTGCTGGCGGCGGTGTATCTGGGCTGCGAGTACGGCGGGCGGATCAGCTCGATCCTGCTGAACATTCCGGGCGAAGCCTCCACCGTGATGACCACCCTCGACGGTTATCCGATGGCGCGTCAGGGTCTGGCCGGTGTCGCCCTGTCGCTGTCGGCGTGGAGTTCGTTCATCGGTGCGTTCATCGCCACCTGCGGCATGGTGCTGTTCGCCCCGCTGCTGGCGAAATGGGCGATTGCCTTCGGCCCGGCGGAATACTTCGTGCTGATGGTGTTCGCGATTGTCTGCCTCGGCGGCATGGCCGGCGATCGACCGCTGAAGACCTTTATTGCGGCGCTGATCGGGCTGTTCCTGTCGACCGTCGGCATCGACGCCAACAGCGGCGTGTACCGCTTCACCGGCAACAACATTCACCTGACCGACGGCATCCAGTTCGTGGTGTTGGTGCTGGGTCTGTTCTCGGTCAGTGAAATCCTCCTGCTGCTGGAAAAAACCCATCGCGGTCAGGAAGCGGTGAAGGCCACCGGGCGCATGATGTTCAACTTCAAGGAAGCGGCGTCGGTGTTCGTGGTGAACATCCGTTGTGGCTTGCTGGGTTTCATCATGGGCGTGTTGCCGGGCGCCGGCGCGACGCTGGCCAGTGCCGTGGCCTACATGACCGAAAAACGCATCGCTGGTGCCGGCGGCAAATTCGGTCAGGGTGACGCCCGTGGCCTCGCCGCTCCGGAGACCGCGATCGGCGCTTCGGCCTGTGGCGCGCTGGTGCCGATGCTGACCCTCGGCGTACCCGGTTCGGGCACCACTGCAGTGATGATCGGCGCGCTGTCGCTGTACAACATCACCCCGGGGCCGCTGTTGTTCCAACAGCAACCGGACATCGTCTGGGGCCTGATTGCCTCGTTGTTCATTGCCAACATCATGCTGGTGATCCTCAACATCCCGATGATCCGCATCTTCACCCGCATCCTCGCCGTGCCGAACTGGGCACTGGTGCCGGTGATCGCGATCATCACCGGGATCGGCGTGTACGCGGTGCATGCGACCACCTTCGACCTGTTCCTGATGGTCGGCATCGGCATCTTCGGTTACATCCTGCGCAAGCTGGATTTCCCGCTGTCGCCGGTGCTGCTCGGGTTCATTCTCGGTGGGCTGATGGAGCAGAACCTGCGTCGCGCGCTGTCGATCTCCAACGGTGCGCTGGAAATCCTCTGGTCGAGCCCGATCACCTTCGGTGTCTGGGTCCTGACCGCGATCATGTTGCTGATGCCGCTGCTGCGCATCTGGCGCAAACGCTCGGCAGCGCAACGCGCCATCGCCGATGTCTGATCGCTCCTCCCTTAGAAGCTGGTGGGCCACCCCGCTGGTCGGTCTGCTTGGCGGTTTTATCGCCAGCCAGATCGGCTGGCCACTGCCGTGGATGGTCGGCTCGCTGCTGGCGATCATCCTGGTGCGCTGCCTGACACCCTGGCAATTGACCGAGATCCCTGGCGGGCGCAAATGCGGCCAATGGATCGTCGGCATCGGCATCGGCCTGCACTTCACCCCGGTGGTGATGGAGCAGGTGCTGAGTCATTTCGGTTTGATCTTCTTCGGTGCGCTGGTCACCAGTCTGTCGGCGGTGGTCGGCGTGTGGTTGATGCGCCGTACCGGCGAGGATCGTGCCACGGCGTTTTTCTCGAGCATGCCCGGCGGCTCAGGCGAGATGGTCAACCTCGGCGCACGCAATGGCGCGCTGCTCAGCCATGTGGCGGCGGGGCAAAGTCTGCGGGTGCTGGTGGTGGTGCTGTGCGTGCCGGCCGCGTTCAAATATCTGCTGGGTGACGGTACGCCGATATCTCACGCCGGCAACGTCGATTGGCGCTGGCTGGCGATTCTGTTTCCCACGGGCGCCCTGCTCGCCTGGCTCTGGCAGCGTTTGCGTCAGCCCAATCCGTGGCTGTTCGGCCCGTTGCTGGTCAGTGCCACGGTGAGCATTGCCTGGGATTTGCACATCGGCCTGCCGGATGGCGGCAGCCAGATCGGCCAGTGGCTGATCGGCAGCGGGCTGGGCTGTCACTTCAACCGACAGTTCTTCCGCCGCGCGCCGTCTTTCATGGGACGTACGCTGATCGGCACGGCACTGACCATGTTGATCGCAACATTGGCGGCGTTGGGCCTGAGTGCCCTGACTCACCTGGATTTGCGTTCGCTGACGCTGGGCATGATGCCCGGCGGCATTGCCGAAATGAGCCTGACGGCGGAGACCCTGCAACTGTCGGTACCGCTGGTGACGGCGATGCAGGTAATGCGGTTGCTGTTTGTGCTGTTTCTGGCGGAGCCATTGTTCAAGTATTGGAACCGTAATCCCGAGTAACACCGAGTCACTGTGGCGAGGGAGCTTGCTCCCGCTGGGCTGCGCAGCAGACCCGAAATCCTTGAACCGGGTGCTTCTGGCACACCGAAATCACAGGTTTTGCGGCTGCTGCGCAGCCGAGCGGGAGCAAGCTCCCTCGCCACAGATTTACTCAGCCGATCAAATCGGCGGCAACCGCCACTCGATCGGCGCCTCGCCATTCTGCTCAAGAAACTTGTTGGTCCGGCTGAAGTGCCCACAACCCAGGAAGCCTCGATAAGCCGACAACGGCGACGGATGCACCGACGTCAGCACCAGGTGCTTGGTCGCGTCGATCAGCTTCTGCTTGCTCTGCGCATGTGCGCCCCACAGCATGAACACCAGATGCGGCTGGCATTCGCTGACCACTTCAATGATCCGGTCGGTGAAGAACTGCCAGCCCTTGTCCTTATGCGCGTTGGCATTGGCCCGCTCGACGGTCATGGTGGTGTTGAGCATCAACACGCCCTGATCGGCCCAGCTCTGCAGGTAGCCGTGGTTGGGAATGTCGATGTTCAGGTCGCGCTTCAACTCTTTATAGATGTTGACCAGCGACGGCGGAGCCGGCACGCCGGGTTGCACCGAAAAGCACAGGCCATGGGCCTGGCCCGGGCCGTGGTACGGGTCCTGGCCGAGGATCACCACTTTGACTTTATCCAGCGGCGTCGAATTCAGCGCGTTGAAAATCAGCGGTCCCGGCGGATAGATTTCCTTGCCGGCCGCCCGCTCCTGCTGCAGAAAAGTGCGCAACTCTGCCATGTAAGGCTGGTCGAACTCAGCACGCAGTGCCTCCTTCCAGCTCGGTTCGAGTTTGATACGGTCGTCAGCAGTCATGGTCATACCCGGCAAAAACAATGGGGCGAACCCTAGGAAAGCCGACCACGCTTGTCAATTGATCTGACGCAGATCCGGCACTTTCCCACACAGCGATCATACTGATCGTTCAAATTCCCGATCGAGGTCACGATGAATCTGCACTTCGAAGAACTCACCGGCACCGACGGCGCCCGCCTCGGGATCGCCAGCCTGGACGCTGAAAAGTCGCTCAATGCGCTGTCCTTGCCGATGATCAACGCCCTGAGCGACAAGCTGAACGCCTGGGCCAAAGATCCACAAATCGTCTGCGTATTGCTGCGCGGCAACGGCGCCAAGGCGTTCTGCGCCGGCGGCGAAGTGCGCAGCCTGGTGGAAGCCTGCCGCGCCCACCCCGGTGAAGTCCCACCACTGGCCGCGCAGTTTTTCGCCGCCGAATATCGCCTGGACTACAGCCTGCACACCTACCCCAAACCGCTGATCTGCTGGGGCCACGGTTACGTGCTCGGCGGCGGCATGGGCCTGTTGCAAGGCGCCAGCACGCGGATCGTCACACCGAGCAGTCGCCTGGCGATGCCGGAGATCACCATCGGTCTGTATCCGGACGTCGGGGCCAGTTGGTTTTTGTCACGGTTGCCGGGCAAGCTCGGCTTGTTCCTCGGTCTGACCGGAGCGCACATGAACGGGCGTGATGCGATCGACCTCGATCTGGCCGACCGCTTTCTGCTTGAAGAGCAGCAACCACAGCTGATCGAAGGCCTGCTGCAACTCAACTGGCAGGAACAGACCGACATGCAGCTCAACAGTCTGCTCAAGGCCCTGCAACAGGAAGCCGTGGGGCAGATGCCCGAGGCACAGTGGTTGCCGCGCCGCCGGCAGATCGACGAACTGCTCGACGTCAGCGACGTCACCTGCGCCTGGAAAGCCATCAGCCTGCAACGTGACAGCAGCGACCCGCTGATCGCCCGTGCCGCGAAAACCATGAGCGAGGGTTCGCCACTGACCGCACACCTGGTCTGGGAGCAAATCATCCGTGCGCGCCACCTGTCGCTGGCCGAAGTCTTTCAGATGGAATACACCCTGAGCCTCAACTGCTGCCGGCATCCGGAATTCAGCGAAGGGGTGCGGGCGCGACTGATCGACAAGGATCAGAAACCGCACTGGCATTGGCCGGACGTCAATACCGTGCCGGACGCGGTGGTGGAAGCGCACTTTCACAAGGTCTGGGAAGGTCGGCATCCGTTGGCGGATCTGTCGCAGTATTAATTGGCAACTGCCCGCGATAGTCCCGCTTGTCGCCTATCGCGGGCAAGCTTTAACTGACCGTATTAAACCTAAAAATTCAACTCGTAAAACTTAACTATTTCCGCAATAGCGATTGATGACTCCTCGTTATTCTTAATCAAGATATCCTCCACATCCCTTAACGGAGGAAGAGGATGCAAACGTTCAGCAATTTCAGTGGCAGTATAGTCCTGAGTCGCTTTACCTTCGCCTCTAACCCTTATATAGCCGATGGCGCTTTCCCCTTCAGAAAAATGATTGGACACTCGCATCTTCGGTGAAACACCGTAATTCACAACTATTACCAGATCATCACCTTCGCGATGGAATTTCAATTGCCCGATATTCAAGTCAACATCTGAAAAATCGATTCCATCAATACCACCGCCCGAGTTATCAATCACGTCCCTGCCAAGACCATCATATTTATAAACATCATCGCCCGCCCCGCCGGACAACGTGTCATTACCTGGCCCACCCAGCAGCACATCCTCGCCAGAGCTACCAGTCAGCAAATCATTACCGTGACCGCCCACCAGCGGCAGCGTTTGAGCATCTCGAATAGATTGGGCGGGCGTCGCATTATCAATGACGACGGCATTATGGTAAGTATCCGGGGCAGGGCCCAGTTGACAAGACTCCAGAAGAGTCTTCAGGCTGGCGCTGGTGCCGTCGGCAAACCTTATGACTTCGATCCCGGAGCCCTGGAGATCCCCTGCATTGGGTAAAACGATACGAACCTGCTGAGTCCCCCATTTGATATCGAGGGTCGAATAGAGCATCTTCGCCCGAGGTGGATGGCGATAGTTGTCACGTGACGGATTGGGGGCCAATTCGATATTGACTGTTTCAATCAACACCGCCCCCCAACTTAACTGCAGCTCTTCCAGCCTTGCCCCATCTGGAAGAATGACAACATCTTGATCGATCCGCCCATACTCGTCTTTCCACCCCGTCACACCCACTTCCGGGCGCTGAAAAACAGGACTCAGTACATCCGCAATAATGGTCGTTGCGCCAGCGTGTGCTTGCACAGTGTAGGTATCGGCACCATTTTCACCGTAGAGCCAATCAATCCCTGAACCGCTGATTAAATAATCGGCCCCCTCGGATCCGAGCAGCGTATCGTTGCCCGCTCCAGCCGATAGTATGGCCCCCGGTAATCTGTCATTTACCGAACCATAATCAAGTGGGGTAAGCGCATAAGCGACTATCAGGTCATCACCCTTACCGCCATGAAAGGTATTCCCGACTTCCAGGTTCACTCGTCCGCCGCCGGCGTCACCTTGTACAGTCTTGTGCTTGATGGTTTCGGTCTTTACATCCCGGCGAAATTCTTTACGGACAGTTTCGCCAGAGTTGAAGCTTGCTGCAGGATAGATGTACCAACCTTCGATAGTTCCTGACTTGTTTCTATCCTCTACCAGCACGTCTCCTGTTTTAAACGAAAAACCGCTACCCGAACCAGATCGATAATATTGAGGTTTATGGTTCGATGGGTTTGCTGCCCCCTCAACCTTTGTATTTTTGAAATGGGAGTGGGATGCAGAGCTCGTCTGCCTGTCGCTGTACACAGCTCTGCCAGATGGAGCGTTCATCCACTGCGGTGTGTCAGACAAAGATCCGTTTTCGATGCTTTCGTCAATCAAGTCGGAATAAGTGATGAAACCCGTATCAGTCGTGAAAATGTGATTTCTGACCCAGACACCTTGATCATTGAGGGTGAAACCCGTGGCTTGCCTGTTTTTCGAACGCCTTCCTTGAATTTCCCCAAGGAATTTTTCCACCCCTTCAATGCCATCACCCAATTCAGCCTCATTTCCTTCGCTCGAAACATCAATGGCTGACTCGACGGGAACGCTTGCGATACCGCTGTATTCACTCGTGTCTTCTGTTTCTTCTATGTCTGCCTTGTCCACCACTTCCATTACCGGCGGTTCGATCACAACTACCGGAGCAAGCGTTTTCTTGATGACATCCTGGTAGCTCAAGACCACTCCATCACTGAAACTGAAAGTTGAGTCTCGCCACGTCTCGTGATTTTTTATCAGAACGGCGTCACCTACTCCGTTGGCCAGCCGCAATACCAGACCGATTTCAATATCGATAATTTCAATCTTCAGATTGTCCGCAAAAAAACCGGCTCCGAACTTCATGACATTGTTGCCACCGGCGTCTACAACTACATCAAGCCCATCACCAGCTCCGAAATAGTAAATATCATCTCCGCCCCCCGCTTCCAGGTAGTCGTTACCGGCCCCGCCATCAAACACATTATTTCCTGAGTCACCGCGCAGATAGTCCACACCCTCCCCGCCAAATAACGTGTCGTTTCCACCGCCGCCCAGCAACGTGTCGTTGCCTGAACCACCGTCCAGATAATCTGCACCCTGTTCGCTTTCAGGCGTCTGCTCGTAGTCGCCAGACATCAAGTCATCGTCAGCACCACCGTAAAGCGTATCGGCGCCCAAGCCCCCCCAAAGGGTGTCGTTTCCGGCATCGCCTCGAACGAGGTCATCATTGGTGCCGCCGGATTGCAGGTTTGGCTGGTCGCCATCCAGAGCATCAGCGCCCGGCCCGCCTATCAGTGTGTCGGAGCCACCCAATCCCTGGAGCGTGTCGTCACCCATACCGCCATCAAGGAAATCATCACCGTGGTGGCGAATCGGATGGTCGTAGTAATCGCCAACCAGCTCGTCATTTCCTGCCCCACCAAACAGCAAATCATCAGCACCGCCGCCCCAAAGGGTGTCATCGCCCGCACCACCGTCCAGAAAGTCACGTCCGAAGAAATGGCTAGCGTCACCCGCCACACCATCCAATACGTCGTCATCCCCCTTCAGGGCATCATTGCCGGGGCCGCCATACAAGACGTCGCTACCGCCGTTGCCAGCGAGAGCGTCGTCGCCACTGCCTCCCTCCAGCAGATCGTTGCCATGGTGTCCGCTTTGGAGTCCTCCACCCCAATCAAGGTTGTCTCCGAACAATGTGTCGTTGCCACTGCCGCCCGTCAGGGTGTCGTCGCCCCCGTCGCCGCTCAGCTGATCATCTTCTGTTCCGCCATCCAACACATCCTCGCCCCAACCGCCGCAGAGAACATCTCTCCCGCCTTGGCCGTACAGAACGTCGTTGCCTCCTTCCAATGCATCTTTCACGGAGGATTTGTCGAAGGTGGTGCGCAAGCTGATGACGCCTTGGGCAAGAACGACTTCATGTCGTTTATATTTCCAGTTTTGCTCCAGTACCCCAGTCGTATCGTCGCCGTGCAAGAAGTCATCACCCGCCCCCCCAGCCAGTGTGTCTCGACCGTTGCCACCGAGCAGCACGTCTCCAGAGGCAGTACCCACCAGCAGATCATCGCCCTGCCCACCATCCAGCCAATCGCCACGACCGACCTTCCCCTTGGCGACACCATCAGCCAGAGCTTTTTCAAGGGTTGACTGTTTGTCTCCAAACAATTGATCGTTTCCAGCTTGCCCGAACAGTCGATCGGAGCCGCCAAGCCCAAGGAGGATGTCGTCTTTGGGCGATCCGTAAAGTGCGTCGGCCTTATTCCTCTGTTTTACATTTGGCAACAGCACAACGTTACCCAAGTCATCGTAGGAAAGCTGATCACCGGGAACATTGGGGTCCGTATCGGCGGCTCTCCAGTCACCCTGGATAACCAGATCGGGTGTTGAAAAGGTGTGGCCATCGAAGTCGGGGAGCTGAACACCTAGCATTCCCGGCCTGTAGTGCTTGATTACGATCAGATCGCCCTGGCCGTAGCGGATGTTCAGTGTGTTTTCCGTGAGTTCTTCAATGAGCGTCAACGTTATGGATCGGTCTTGCGTGAACCATGTGTTGCTCAGAAGAGCACTGCGTTTGAGGGCGGGAATCGGACGGTCATTTATCAATAACTGCCCATCAGCATTTGCATCGAAAATTTCATCGATTCCGTCACCACTGTAAAACGCGTACCGATCATTACCCTCGCCACCTGTCAGAGAATCGTTACCCTTGCCGCCGATCAAAACATCATCACCCGCCATCCCGTATAGCGCGTCATTGCCGTCGCCACCGCTTAACGAGTCGTTACCGCGAGCACCTTCAATAACGTCATTACCTGCCAGTCCACTGATCGAGTCATTGCCCTCACCGCCATACAGATGATCGGCATTTATCGCACCACCGAAAGATCGCCCTCCGTCGTCACCGAACATCACCAGCGGATTGGATACGCCAGTCGTCATGGGCGCTTGTTTGCCTGAGCCTATATCCGAATAGGAAAACTTCTGCAGTGTGTTTTCTCCGAACGAACCATGGGTTCTGGATATCAACCGGGCCAACATTTCTGCGCGATCAAAAATCCACTGCTCAGTAATAAAGCCTTCACCCGTGGCAGGATCATAGAGTTCCAAGCCACGACCGGGAAAACCGTCATCTTTTTCTATGACTATTTCACTTAGCTGTTTCAGAGAATTGCGCAAAGCCAAGCCAACCGGTGTGTCTTGCGCGGCGAGCTTGGCCCATGCTGTAGCTCTGCCATATTCGCTGATGGTCTTGGTAACGATGCTTTGGGATTGAATTGGTGTAAACGCTGAGAAAAATGCGTACACATTGGACGCAAACGTTTCCTCGGTGGTGGGCGCGGCATTAGAGTCGCCGTCGTATGTTCGCTTGAACATGTCAAAAAAAACATTTACGCCATATCGCAAGATCAGATCAACGATAGGCGAAACAGGTGTGCCTTTCACCACGTACTGGATCAAGGGATTGGTGTTTCCACTGGCCATTGCAATTTTGATTTGCTCAGGCACTACCGAAAACACGCTCTCAAGCACATTGACACCAAAGTTATTGACCGCAGCGCGTAGGCCGACACTGTATGAGTCAATGGCAAATAGAATATTCTTGAAATCATCGAGCCTGTTAGCTTTAGCCAGTTCATGATTACCTTTGATTTCTGAGCCAGGGTCGCCTGCGGAAATCAATCTCCAGGTTTCATACGGGGGTTTGCCACCTAACAGGCTGAAACCGATGGTTCCAGACCAACCTGCGTTACGGCTTGTAGCGGTATCGTCTTTGCCAAGATCATCAAGGAATAAAACCTCTCCAATAGCGCTCGCATCAATACCTGCGATTTGACTGATTGAGGGCACTGTCCAAGGAGCCAAATCGCCCTTAACCGATCCATATAACAGTATATTCATGAAATTTACTGCAACCTGATTTGAGGAGGCCTGCATTTTCGATTCTGTAAACCTCTTACGTAATCGAAGTTCTCCTTGCCGCATGGTGTAGGCGCGAATCAAAGCGGAGTAAGCCCCCTGCCCACCATTAGCATCAATTGCGACATCAAGCCAAAGTCTGGCACTCTTCAAAACATCAATTACATCTTTCTCAAAGAGAATATCCTCAGAAAATTTTTCGCCAATGATTTTAGATAACACCCGATAAAAGGAAGCACAGTTTCGCCCCTGTTCCTCAGATGCTATATACCTCTCAGCATCCTGATCAAACCACATCCCCTCAGAAGTATTCGCAACCTGTAGCACCATTGACTTTTCTAAATCATCAAAAACACAACTCATAGTTACTTCCCTGTAATTATGGAGCGTGAAAGATAGTCGCTTACAAATTTAATCGCTTCAGGCGCACCTAGTAACGAACTTGTGTCCAGCCCGATACGTCCGTCCCCACCTGCAAAATCAAAACTGTAGAGCTCGACTGTGCAGTAGGTCTGTAACACTCCAAAGTCCAAACTTTCCAACTGTTCTTTGTTAAGCTTCAACAAGTCTTGTTTGCCCAAACCAGCGGCCTGAATCTTGTCGCCAGGATGATTCAATCCATCACAACTTATCGTCCGAGGTGTTCCGTCATGCCGGCGCCAATTACGCATAACAAATGTGGTAATGGAAAACTCATTCTTGAAATGAGGCGGAGGAGCATTAAGCCAAAGCTCTAATCCTGGATAATTTTTTAGTTCCACAATCAGATCATCCGGCCAATCTGCATGTCGATACCCCATGCTGTGCGGCTCAGTGCGCTCCTTCCGGGTGTAGAGTCTCGCCGCAAGCCGGAAATACCCCCAACTGGAAGGCTTTTCTATCCCGCTCATCTCATACTCCGTACGAAGTTCGCTACCCGTCCACCAAAATGATCCCTCGAGAGTCTCGGCTATACATGACCCGTCACTTCTCAAATTCGATCCGAAATAAAATCCGGGTATCCGACTCCGATCAAGAAGACTCCCGCCCGGTATTGGCACCTGTTCCATACCCGCCAGTTTTTTACTGCAGTCACCTTGTTCCTTTTGGTAAATCGCCCTGCGTTCTGCCGCCTCCTCCCATTCAATATAAAAATCCACCACCCAATAGCACACCAGCAAAACCAGACCATACTTCAGTAAGGCTTTACAACGTCTAAAGGCTTCCTTGCGTGACATTTTGAACATTTCAAATCTCCCTTTTAAAATGACGAAAACTCTAGTTAGAATCGACCAGCCATCGCATCTTCAAAAACCTGAAAATAGCCCTTCAGACCAGCACTGACATCAAAACTGTTTGCCGTTAGCCGCGCAGCTTTTCTGATAGATTCAAAATCACCGGGATAATTTAAAACGCTGCATACATTGGCAGCTATTGATTCAACCTGGAAAAAATCGACAAGAATCCCATTACCCCCGTGAACAACGACCTCCTTCACCGGAGCTGTATCAGAAGCGACTACCACACAGCCAGCCGACATGGCCTCCAATAAGGACCAAGACAAAACGAACGGATACGTCAAGTAAACATGCACCGTTGAAACTTGCAGAACAGCTCTATATTTCTGGTAAGGCAGCTTCCCGGTGAAATGCACATTGGAAACATCGCAATCCACCTCCGATAACATCTTGTCTCGCCAGTTTTCATACCCAACAGGCCTCCGCCCATAGCTGACTTCATCTCCACCCACAATGACTATTTGAGCGGTCGGACACTCAGCCTGAATATGGCTAATGGACCTCATAAATATGTGAAATCCACGATAGGGTTCAAGGTTTCTGGCAACGTACGTCACTATTGGCTGATGTGCCTTAAGTACACAGCCACTGGGTAAAGTTACAGCCTTAACTTTCTCGGCATGAGGCGTTTGGATGACACCTTCATGAATCACGCGAATTTTAGATTGATAGCTTTTCGGAAAAAGACTTCGTTGCCACTCTGTTGGGGCAATTCCAATATCACACTGTTCCAGATTCAACAGATGCATTGAGTTCAAAACTCTTAATCTTGAGGAAGCATCGGACGCACGTGGAAATTCAGGATCAAAACCTGAGTCTGCCCCCTGCGCTCGATAATAATATTCACAGAGGTGAATCAGTGGTGCATCCGGATATACATCCTTGATAAATAACGTTTCACCCCACCCGGGATGAGCAAGAATCACATCGGGTCGATAACCCTGTTGTTTGAGTTTCTTCAACAAGACCAAAACACGCTGCCCATCCAACACAGCCGTTTGATATCCATGCAAATAAGCATGGCTACTATTCGAGTCTCTTATTGAGGACCGATACCGAAGCAGTTTCACCCCGGCAATACCCGGTGCCGTATCACGACCAATTGCAAGTACTTTGAAACCCTTTCGACGCGCCGCCAATGCAACATGGCGAAATTGACCGGGAAAATTTTGATGAATGATAAGTAAATGCATGCCTGAAAAACTTCCGTGTTTATATAGCTCCGTAAATTGAAAGCTTCCAGCTTCAATAGGCGCATACAAACGCTAACAATTATTCAGAAATAAAACTGTAGGAGGCTTCCGAGAACTTCCTAGGAGATGGAGCAACATACGAATTTTCAACAGGTACAAAAAAAGCGGCGCTCAATGCGCCGCTTTTTTGTTTGCGGATGATTACCAGCGACCGCCTCGCCCGCCGTGGTCACCCCGATCACCGTGATGATCTCGGCCGCCGCGGTCACGGTCCCAACCACCACCGCGGTGGCCGTCCCAGCGCCCGCGATCATTGTCGTGCCAGCGACGGCTTTCGTAATAGCGCGGGGCCGGCTGGTAGTAGCGCGGTTGCGAGTAATACCGTGGCGCGGGCTGGTAGTAACGCGGCGCAGGCTGATAGTAGCGCGGTGCCGAGTAATACGTGCTGCCACCGCTGTAATACGTGCCACCAGTGTTGTAGTACGCCGGAGCGGGTGAGGTGTAGACCTCCGAGCTGTAATAGCTATCTGCGTAGGAGTAGGGAGCGCAACCGGCAACGGAAAACATCATCGCAGCAAGCAGTAGAATTCGTCGATACATGGCGGCCTCCTGGACCGCGAGTGAGCCACACCAGCGACGCTGGCAGGCATCAGTCGGTTATTCGGTGACTGACGAATGATCTGACAGCGTTTTCCGAATCTGGTGCGCTTCCGTAACAAGTTGAAACATGTGATTGATGAAATCCTGTTCATTTGCAAAACACTGTCATTCAGCCGCCGATCAGTGGTGTCCACCGTGATAGCCGCCGCCGTGGTAACCGCGACCATAACCACCGCGATAGCCGTAACCACCGTAATAGTAACGGGCGCCGCCGTAGTAGCGCGGGCCGTAATATCCGCCGTAGTAATAAGGTGAGTAGTAGCCGGGATAGTAGTAGGGAGCGGCGTAGTAAACATCGGCGGGAGGCCCGTAGTAATAACATCCGGACAGCCCAAACCCGAGCACTGCACCGAGCAACACTCGACGAAACAGTTTCTGAACACGCATGGCGGCCTCCTGAAAGACCCACGACCGCAGCAGGAAAGCGCAGCCGACACAGTTTTGACTGTCAGGCCCAGGGCAAGTGCCGGACTCGGCCAAGCTTCAGATCAGCGGTGTCACTCCCCCTGAGAATCCCCCTGTGGGAGCGGGCTTGCTCGCGAATGCGGTGGGCCAATCAACATTCATGTGTCTGGAAAACCGCCTTCGCGAGCAAGCCCGCCCCCACCGTTGAACGGTGCAAATGCCCGGAAATACAGGAACGACCATTTGCGCCGCGTATGGAGCAGTTATTTCCCGGCAGTGCCACTAGAATGCTGCCATCGGCTCATCTGCCAACGGAACCGCCCATGCCGCACAGATCTGCGCTGTACTCCCAACGCTCGCTGGTGCTGACTCTGGTCGCACTGCTTGGTGCCGGCTTCCTCGCCACTTCCTTGCTCAGCTATTACGCCTCACGGGCGTCGATCCGCGACAGCATCGTCAACACCGAACTGCCGCTGACATCCGACACCGTTTATTCGGAAATCCAGAAAGACCTCGTCAGACCGATCCTGATTTCCTCGATAATGTCCCGCGATACGTTCATGCGCGACTGGGTGGTGAACGGTGAAAAAGACCCGGTAAAAATGACCCGCTACCTCGACGAGGTCATGACCCACTACGGCGCCTACACCGCGTTCTTCGTCTCCGACAGCAGCCACACGTACTACCACGCCAAAGGCGTGCTCAAGCAGGTCAGGATCGATGAGCCGCGCGACGCCTGGTACTTCCGCGTGCGCGACATGAAAGACCCGTACGAGATCAACGTCGACCCGGATCTGGCCAACAAGGACAACCTGACTTTCTTCATCAACTACAAGGTCTACGACTACGACAACCGCTTCATTGGTGCCGCGGGCGTAGGCCTGACGGTGGACGCGGTGATCAAGCTCATCGATAAGTACCAGCAGCGTTATCAACGCAGCGTCTACTTCGTCGATGCCTTCGGGCGACTGGTGCTCACCGGCGCCAGCGGCGGCCCGGAAGGTGCGCACATCGGGCAAAGCCTCAGCGAACTCGCCAGTATGAAAAGCCTGATCAGCCAGTTACCCAAGCCCCACAGCGGCAGTTACGAATATTCCGCCCACGGTCAGGGACATTTTCTCAACGTACGTTACATCCCGGAATTGCACTGGTATCTGTTCGTCGACAAGCGCGAGGACGGCGCGCTCAGTGATATCCGTCAGTCGCTGTACCTCAACCTGCTGATCTGCCTGCTGGTGACGCTGGGCGTGCTGGCCCTGCTCAATCGGGTGATCCGGCGTTATCAGCGCAAGATTCAGACGCAGGCCACGCTCGACAGCCTCACCGAACTACCGAATCGCCGTGGCTTCGACCTGCTCGCCGTACAGGCCCTGCACGAAGCGCAGCGCGAGTCGAAACCCCTGACTGCGCTGTTGCTCGATCTCGATCACTTCAAAACATTGAACGACACCTACGGGCACATGGCCGGCGATCAGGTGCTGATCGGGTTTGCCCGCGACCTGCAAAGTTGCCTGCGTCATTCCGACATTGTCTGCCGTTGGGGTGGTGAGGAATTTATCGTATTGCTGAAGGACACCGACGGCGACACCGCTCAGAAGATTGCCGAGAAGATCCGCCGACACGTCGAACAACAGGCGTATTCCTACGATGGCCACAGCCTGAGTCTGACCGTGAGCATCGGCGCCACCACCCTGCAAGCGGATGACACCTTGCACACGCTGCTGTCCCGGGCCGATCATGCGATGTACCGAGCCAAACAAACCGGCCGTAACCGCACCTGCGTGGAAATGCCTCATTCGACTTATGCCTGATACCGACGCTAAACCCGACCTCTGCCCGGCCTGCGGCGCCCGCAACGACTGCACCCTGGCCGACCCGCGCACCGCCGACCAGGCCTGCTGGTGCTATGGCGTGAGCATCGACCCGGCAGTGCTCGAAGCCCTGCCGGCCGAACTGCGCAATAAATCCTGCCTGTGCCCGCGCTGCGCGCAGGTCGAGGCGCAACTGCAAGCAGCGGCGCGGCCGATCCCGTAAGATACGCGCCCCTTTTGTTCGCCGATTCCTGACCATGCGCGTCGACCGTTTCCTCAGCAACCTGCCCCGCTACAACCGTCAACAGGTTCGCCTGTTGCTGGTGGAAAAGCGCGTGCGGATCGACGGAAAAATCGTCAGCGACCCGCACAGCGAAGTGCTGGAATTCAGCCGCGTCGAAGTCGACGAAGAAGTCTTGCAACTCGGCAAACCGGCGCGCTACTTCATGCTGCACAAACCGCCGGGGTGCGTCAGCGCCACCCGCGATCCGCAGCACCCGACCGTGCTCGATCTGATCCACGAGCCGGACAAGGACGACCTGCACATCGCCGGTCGCCTCGACTTCAACACCACCGGGCTGATGCTGATCACCAACGATGGCGGCTGGTCGCGACGGCTGACCCAACCGCAGACCAAACTGCCGAAGGTCTATTACGTCGAGACCGAACAGGAGATCGGGCCGGAGTATGCAGTCACGTTTGCCGAGGGCATCTACTTCGCCTTCGAAAACCTGACCACGCAACCGGCGCAACTCAAAGTGCTCGGCCCGAGGGCGGCGCGTCTGAGCATCGTCGAGGGTCGATACCATCAGGTGAAGCGCATGTTTGGTCACTTCAACAACAAAGTGTTGCGCCTGCACCGCGAATCCATGGGCCCGCTGTTGCTCGATAACGCGCTAAAACCGGGCGAGTACCGAACATTGCGCACCGAAGAGATCCATTTGTTCTAAGCCGGCGACCGCTCAGCAGAAGTTGTCGAACAATTCACCAACGGCACTTGCGCGATCCTGATCCCCCTGCTTGAATCAGGACGTCGGCCAAATTGTGACCGATGAGTCACGCAGTACATCCAAGCAACCTTTTTGCCGGTAGAGAGCCTCAAAGGCTCCACCTCCCCCGGCAGACTGCCCGCCAATAATAATACCCGTCGACCTGCCGTTCCGGATCGACATGGGCCCCAAACTCCAGGCGTATGCCTACCTGTCACAAAGCTCGTGCAATCTCTATTTGCGCGCATACCCGCTTGCTTGCCAGGAGTCTTATGACATGAGGCCAGAAATCGCTGTGCTGGATATACAGGGTCAGTATCGGGTTTACACGGAGTTCTATCGCGCAGACGCCGCAGAAAAGACCATCATCCTGGTCAACGGCTCGATGGCCACGACTGCGTCGTTTGCTCAAACCGTGAAAAATCTGCACCCGCAATTCAACGTGGTTTGCTACGACCAGCCCTACGCGGGCAGGTCGAAAATCCACAACCGCCACGAGAAACATCTGACGAAGGAAGTCGAAGGGCAGATTCTGCTGGAGTTGATCGACCATTTCGGTGCCGAACACGTGCTGTCGTTTTCCTGGGGCGGCGCGGCCACCCTGGTTGCCTTGGCCCACCAGCCGCGGCGTATCGAAAAAGCCGTGATCAGCTCGTTCTCGCCGGTGATCAACGCGCACATGCTGGATTACCTGGAGCGCGGTGTCGATTACCTCGGCCAGCGCGACGGCGATCGGGTCGGGCACCTGGTCAACAACACCATCGGCAAACACCTGCCGTCACTGTTCAAGCGCTTCAACTATCGCCACGTCAGCAGTCTGGCCGAGCACGAATACGGGCAGATGCACTTTCACATCAACGACGTGTTGCACAGTGATCGTCAGTGCTACCTGAATGCGGCGAAAAGGATCAACGTGCCGGTGTTGTTCCTCAACGGCGAATGGGATGAGTACACCGCCGCCGAAGACGCACGGATATTCGGCAACCACGTGGCACAAAGCACCTTCACCACGCTGCAGGCCACCGGGCATTTTCTCGACATGGAGCACAAGGCGGCTTGCCGTGACAGCCAGAATGCCCTGCTTGGTTTCCTGAAACCGTCACAGCAGTCGAGCCGAACGCGTTACTCGTTCGTCCAGGATCACCATGCATCGGCCATTTGAAAAAGCGTCGTCGCGAGCGAGTCTGTGGGGCTGAGAAGCCAGCGCTGATTACCTGCAGATTCGCCCGCGAATGACCGTTTTCAATGCTGTAACGCGCTGCGGGCAAAAGAAAAACTTCAAATCCGCGCCCGACTCTGGTACAAAGTCAGCCGCTCTAAGCGGGTATAGTTTAGTGGCAAAACGAAAGCTTCCCAAGCTTTAGTTGAGGGTTCGATTCCCTCTACCCGCTCCACTCAATCGGGTCTCACGTCGAGGTTATGACGGGGGATGCAGAAACAGAAAAACCGGCCTACAGGGCCGGTTTTTTTGTGTCCGGGATTTGTGGGAACACACCATGAATGATGATTCTCCTGACTCGAACCTCTCCTCAACCCAAATTTGGATAATTCCATTTTTCTGTGGGTTATTGCGATTTTCAAAAGATAAGCCACAATAATCAGGAATAGTGCATGGATGACAAGTTCCTGGATAAATCCAGAATTACCGGCTTTAAAGTAGCTTTTGAGGTGTAAGACCCATTATGTTGGATTTAAGCCTTAGCAAGCCAAGTGAGATCGTCAAGCGGATCTGTGAACGTCTACGCACTGATCGACTCGCTCTGGAAATGACACAAGCGGACGTGGCCGCACGTGCCGGCATCGGAACCAATACGGTATCCAATCTTGAAGCCGGGCGTAATGTGGGCTTCGAAAATCTGGTACGTGTTGCCATGGTACTTGGGCGCAGTAAGGAACTCGAAAACCTGTTCTTGCCAAAGCTTGAAACTCTGGACGACATCCTGCGCTACGAAAACAGTGCCAAGCGTTACCGCATCAAAAGGAAATCCGACAATGCTTGAGAAAGTAGACGTCTACTACGAGGGCTGGGGTGAACATTGGCGGTGGGGCACACTGGCTTCCACCGCAGCGCTGACCGGCCGTCCGCTGGTGGTGTTTGAGTACAGCGACGAAGCAAAAAAAAGAGGGCTGGAATTATCGTCCCTGAAACTTCCTTTGCAAGGCGCCAAATTAAGTCGGGATTTCCCGCCACATCAGTTGGGATTGCCAGGCCCCGTCTATGACTCGCTGCCCGACGGCTGGGGCATGCTGCTGATGGATCGTCTATTCAAACGTCGCGGCCTGAATCCCGCACGCATCGGACCTTTGGAGCGACTGGCCTACATCGGCAACAATGCCATGGGTGCCATGTCGTTCAAGCCTGTGGCACCTGACGTACTAGAACCACAAATGCATGTTCCCATTGAGTTACTTGCAGCCGAAGTGCGGCAAGTGCTGAAAGGTGAAGGGGGCGAGCTTCTTCATAAGTTGCTGCTGGTTGGAGGCTCTCCGCAAGGTGCCAGACCCAAGGCTCTGGTCTATCGCGCCCCCGACACCGGGACGTTCACCACAGCTGCCACTCCAGGTTTTGAAGCATGGCTGGTGAAATTCCCTGCCCAACACGAACATCCCGAAGTGTGCGCCATCGAAATGGTTTATGCCGCTTGCTTGCGCCTCTGCGGCATTCAAACGCCGGATACGCAGTACTTCAGTCTGTCAGATGGAATGGCTGCCTTCGCCAGCAGACGGTTTGATCGACAAGACGGACTACGCGTCCCCATGCAAAGCCTCGCAGCCTTTACCGGTGCAGATTTTCGCTCTCCGGGGGCATTGGACTATGTCAACTTCCTGCGCGCCACCCAAAGATGTACCAATGATGTACGTGAAAAAGCACGGGCGTTCGAGCGTGCTGTTTTCAACGTTGCGTTCCACAACCGGGATGATCATCCCAAGAACTTTGCCTACACCATGTCGCGAGCTGGCGATTGGAAATTAGCCCCGGCCTACGATGTGACCTTTTGCGAGGGGCCGGGTGGGTATCACCAGATGGATGTGATGGGCGAAGCGCTGGAAATCGGCCGAAAGGCCATGCTTGGACTGGCAGAAGAAGCGGAGGTGGGTGCCTATGAGGCAGGAGTTATCATTGAGCGCTTTTGCGACGTATCCAGCCAATTCTCGACTGTGGCAAATGATCTTTATCCTGGCGTGATCACTCAGGAAACCCTGCGTACCATTCAAAGCCGAATTGATCACAACATCAAGCTGTTGCGATGACTGCATATCCTTGCAAATCACATTTTTTGAAACCCTGAAGATTTTTCCGACATTACAGATCCACAACACACCCACGGTTCTCACCGTCCCCACGACCCAGTAGGATTCCCACTTCACCCACCACCCTCCCCCTGCGCGGCCATCGACGAATACGCGTTTTGACTTTCGAGGGACTCCATGGCGCGGCCACTGTGCCGCTGATGACCGAACTCAAAAGAGCCACTCACTCATGACGCAAAACATTTACGACGACCCGGAATTTTTTCAGGGTTACAGCCAGATGAACCGCTCGATCGGCGGTCTCGATGCCGCGCCGGAATGGCCGGCGCTAAAAGCGCTGTTGCCGTCTATGCATGATCTTAATGTGCTCGACCTCGGCTGCGGCTATGGCTGGTTCAGCCGTTGGGCCAGTGACCAAGGCGCCGCCCATGTGCTGGGGCTGGATGTCTCGGAAAAGATGCTGGAGCGCGCGCGCGAAACCACTGGGGCGGCGAACATCCGCTATGAACGCGCCGATCTTGAGCATCTCGATCTCCCAGTGTGCAGTTTCGATCTCGCCTACAGTTCACTGGCGCTGCATTACATCAAGGATCTGCCAGGGCTGTTCGCTCATCTGTACGCAGCGTTGAAACCGGGTTCGCATTTTGTGTTCTCCATCGAACACCCGATCTTCATGGCCCCGCGCAATCCGGGCTGGTTGATCGACAGCGACGGTCGCAAGCGCTGGCCGCTGGACAGTTATCAGATGGAAGGCGAACGGGTAACCAACTGGCTGGCCGAAGGGGTGATCAAGCAGCACCGCACGATGGGCACACTGTTGAATTCGTTGATCGCGGCGGGTTTTGCCATTCGCCATGTCAACGAATGGGGGCCGAGCGATGCGGAGGTGGCGGCGCAACCGGCGCTGGCTGAAGAGCGGGAACGGCCGATGATGATGTTGGTGGCGGTGCAGCGCTAACCCGCGAAACATGCATTGTGGCGAGGGAGCTTGCTCCCGCTGGGGCGCGAAGTGCCCCGAAGACCTTGGGCCTGCTTCGCAGTCCAGCGGGAGCAAGCTCCCTCGCCACAGAATTGTTGTTTGCCTTTAGCGAGTCGCGACGATGAATAGCCGTGGAAACGGCAACAGCACCGAACCATCAGGCAACGCCGGATACGCCTCGGCAACGGCCGCCAGATACTGCTGCAGATACCGCGCCTGCTCCTCTTCGCTCAGCGGGCTCAGAAACGGAATCAAGCCACTGCCCTTGAACCACTCCACGATCCCCGCCGCTCCACCGGACAACTGATGATGATAGGTGGTGCGCCACACATCGACCCGCGAGCAGTGCGGACGCAACATCGAGAAGTACTCGCTGGCGCTGGCCATGTCGGTGCGCTGTCCGGCGGCGCCTGCCAGTTTCGCGGCCCACGGGCCGTTGGCGGCGACTTCGCGCATCAGTCGATGGGAAGGTTCGTTGAGGTTGTCCGGCATCTGGATCGCCAGACTGCCACCGTCCGACAGCTTACCCACCAGCGCCGGCAGCAACGTCGCGTGATCCGGTACCCACTGCAATACCGCGTTGGCGAAAATCACATCGAACGGGCCTTGATCCGCCCAACTATCGATTTCTGCGACCTCGAACTGCAACTGCGGCATGCGCTTGCGCGCGGCGTTGACCATGTCCGGCGAACTGTCGAGGCCCCTGACCTGGGCCTGCTCAAAACGCGGCACCAGCAGCTCGGTGGAGTTACCCGGGCCGCAACCGATATCGACCACCGATCGCGCCTGAACCGTGGGGATCGCCGCCAGCAGATCACGGGCCGGGCGGGTGCGTTCATCTTCGAAAGCGACGTATTGTCTGGCGGACCAACTCATTGCGTTCTCCTGTCGGGACACTTCAGCGGTTCGTCACAATACAGGCAGCCATGCGAGCAGTTCCAGAGCGACTGATTGCAAACGATGTCAGCGGGCGGGCTGCTTATCGCCAATTGGGCGATTCATATGCAACCAACGACCGTCCGTCGAACCATTAACACGCATTTTTGACAGCTAAAAAATCAAACCTATAGTCAATTTGCGGCAGTCGGAAGGAACCCGACTCATCTGATTTCGCGCAAGGAGCACGGCCTGCGCGTCTCTCATGACCGATGGGTTCCCCCAGTAGTGTGCTCGCAAAAGCCATACGGCAAGCAAGCGTCGTCGTGCCTGGATTGCAGTCCGACGTTCACTATGAAAAAGGAGCCTCACCATGTCTCGAGTTACGGATATTCTGGTTTCCATCGACACCGAAACCATTTTGAAAAAGTATCCAAACATCAGCAAGGATCCGAAGAATCCCACGCTGATCGACTGGCATCATGTGTATATGGTCACCAACCAGGACAATGTCGTCAGTGGCCAGGCCGGTGGTGAACTGGACCTCAAGGCGCAAGTCGGCGACCTGATCCGCTGGCGTGAAACCAGCCTGTCGCAGAGCTTCGAACAAGCGGTAATTTTCTACAAGTTCATCGGCAACGCGGGGGCCGACCTGATCTCCCCACCCTCACCGCGCAAGGCCACGGCGTGCGTTGCAGTGCCAAACCGGGAAAATCCATCTGTGCCGAGCTGCCAGAAAGTCGACAACCATTACTGGTCATCCGAGACCCTGGATTGCGGCCGCGTGACCTATCACTTCCACTTCCTGATCGTCGACCGCAACTGCCAGATCATCGGCTGCTGCTCGTGGGACCCGTTCATCTCCATCCACAACTGACCCTGTAACGAGCCCCTTGGCAACGAGGGGCTCCACCGATCCGATGCAGCCCGGCGGAATCAGGATGTCTTGCCTTGACCGATGCGGCCGCCAGTGTTTAGCGACGTCATGAAAGGAATCCATGATGACTTCCGAACCGATCACCTCCCCTTCTTCCACCGTCGACAACGCGCAGAATGTATTGCTGATCGTCGATGCCGAATCTCTGCTTGCGCACTATCCAACACCCAGCCAGGACCCCGCCAACCCTACAGACATTGCCGATGGATTTATCTTTTTCGCCACGGGTAACAACTCAAAAGAAATAGTTACAAATGACAGCACTACCAAAGTCTTAGTCGTGATGGACCGTGATGTTCACTTTCGCGTCAGAAGCGTCAGCCTGATCGCCGAGCACAGCGTGGTGGCCTGTCGCATGACCGTCGATGACAGCAGCGTTCTTACTGTACCCAAACTGGAAATCCACACCGGCCTTACCGTCCCCGCGCCCAACCCCGAAACCCCCACCGTGCCGGGCAGCCGCAAGGCAGACGATCATTTTTGGGCCTGCACCCCGAAAACACCTGGCACTGTCCAGTGCGGATTAACGTTCATGCTGGTCAATCAGCAATGTGAAGTGGCGGGGTACTTTCAGTGGCAGGTGGGGGTCGAACTGACGTCCTGAGCCTACTCATGTATGAGCCGGTCGCAAGACCGGTTTTTCATGGACAGGCAACGAAAAACAGAATTTTCGCAACGCCCTCACTGTCTGAATTTCTAGCGTCTCCCAATAAGGAACACCGCAATGAAATTCGCAAAAATATCCCAGACCCTGGCCCTTTGGGCCGGTAGCCCAAAAACCTTCATGGGCGCGTTGATCCTGATTTTTCTGTGGGGGCTGAGTGGGCCGATTTTTCATTTCAACGACACCTGGCAACTGATCATCAACACCTCGACTACCATCATCACCTTTCTGATGGTGTTCCTGATCCAGAACACGCAGAACCGCGATACAGACATCCTGCATCTGAAGCTCGATGAGTTGTTGCGGGTGAACAAGGAAGCGCAGAACGCGATGCTTGGCTTGGAATCGCTGGACCTCAAGCAATTGGAGGCGCTGCGCAAGCATTACCGTAGCCTGGGGGAAAGCGAGGTGTTCAATCTTGATGGGCTGGGGGAGAAGAGTAAGCCGAAGCAGGATTTGAATGACTGCTGAGTAAAGTCAAAAAAGCAAAAGATCGCAGCCTGCGGCAGCGCCTACATGGAATGGTGCAGGAGCTGCCGCAGGCTGCGATCTTTTGACTTGTAAGCGGGATCAGCGGCTGGCTTGCAGCGCTCGCGCCATTTCCAGGTGGTTTTGCAGTTTTGGCAACGTCTCGTCGGCAAATGCCTTGATTTCCGGAACGTCGGTTGACTGCGCTTCCTGCTGGATCTGCTGAATAGCTTCTTCGGTCGCTTTCACCTGGCTTGCGGCGTAGGCCTGATCGAAGGTTTCACCGTCTTTCACCTGGGGGATCATGGTTTTAGCCTTGTCGGCAATTTCTTCACGAGGTGCGACGGGCAGATCGAGCTTTTTCGCGATCTTTGCCAGATGCTGGTTGGCCGTGGTGCGGTCATTGATCACGACGATGGTGTAATCCTTGACCTCTTTGGAGTCGGATTTCTGGTGCGCCAGACGACTGGCTTCGATGTCGGCCATGCCTTTGGCGGACGCATCGTTGATGAAGTCGGCAGGCGACTGGGCGAATGCACTGCCAGCGAACAAACCCAACAGCGTGGCAAAACTGAAACGACGTATCTGGGTGGCCATCCGGCTCATGGTCGCGCCCTCCTATCTCTGCAAATTCAAGCGGGGGCTTGCGCCCCCGCCTCTCAATCAAAACTACCTCACCGACTACTTCGACTTCTGAGCTGGCTTGCGGCCCATTTCGGTTTTCGCAGGCTCTTTGTCGACTGTCGTGGTGGTGGTTTTCCCACCTTTGCGACCGGCTTCAGAGGCCTTGGTTCGATCGTTGGCGAAGTTTCCCGAGTTCGAGTTTCTTGAATTAGGCATGATTCTCTTCCTCTTGGTGTTGATCGTTGGCGAGCAGGTGCCCGCCTAGATTGAGAATTGCCGGACCGATAAAGGTTTAGAAAAGTTGCCTGCGCCGCGACGAACGGCGTGCACTGTTTCAGCTATCCACTACCCGATGATTGAGGCGTTTGGCGGCGTACATCGCCTGGTCGGCGTGCCGGAACAGTTGTTGCTCTTCGCGGCCATGTTCGGGATAACGGGCCACGCCGATGCTCGGCTCGATGCACAGGCTGTGACCGTCCAGGCGCATGGGCTGCATCAGCACCTGTCGGATTTTTCCGGCCACGCTGTCGGCGTCTTCAGCGGCATGAACACTGTGCAACAGCACCACGAATTCGTCGCCACCAATGCGCGCCACGGTATCGGTATCGCGTACGCAGCCCTTGAGCCGACTCGCCACCGTTTGCAGCAGCATGTCGCCGACCGCATGGCCAAAGGTGTCGTTGACCTGTTTGAAGCGATCCAGATCGACGTACAGCAGCGCCATGTTTCCCGATGCTTCGCGGGCACCGGCCAGCGCAGCCTTGAGGCGGTCTTTGAGCAATCCTCGATTGGGCAGCTGAGTCAATTGATCGTACTGCGCCATGCGCTTGAGCCGCGTGTGCAGTTGCTGGCGCTCGATGGCGGTCGCGACCTGGGCGCAGACGTATTGCAGCAGTTCCTTGTCCTGTTCGGTGTAACGCTCGCCACCCGGCAGGCTTTTGACGATCAGCGCACCGATGGTGCCGTTCTTCGAATTCAGCGGCACACCGAGCCAGCACGGTGAATCCTGCCCCGCCACCAGCGCCGCGAAGTCGGGAGAGACGTCGGGGCTGTCCGGCGTCAGTAGAATCGGCTGACCGCTGCGAATAACCTCGGCACACAAACGCCCGGTGACAGTGCCCGGCTGCTCGGGCTGCAATTCGTGATCGTCAACGTGATAGGGAAAATTCAGCTGCGCACAGTGCTCGTCGTACAGCGCCACGGAGAAATTCAGCGCCGGCAACCATTCGCCGATGATCAGGTGAATACGCTTGAACAGCGCCAGCAAGTCTTCGGCGACATGCGCCGCTTCGGAAATCGCATACAACGCCGCCTGACGTGACTCGGCCTGCTTGCGTTCAGTGATGTCGCGGGCCACGGCGATGCGCAGTTGATCGACCTGCGACCAGCGCGCCGACCAGAGGATGTTGACGATGCGGCCATCCTTGCGCACGTAACGGTTTTCAAAATTGTGTTTGGGTTCGCCGCCCATGATGTCGCGGGCGGCGGCGAGGGTGCGCTGGCGGTCTGCAGGATGCACCAGCTCGATCATCGGCCGACCGATCAACTCGTCAGGCGTATAGCCGAAAATGCGCTCGCAGGCGGCGCTGACAAAAACGAAACGGCCCTGCGTGTCCACCGCACAGACGGCATCGAGCAACAGGTCCATATAACTCGCCAGCGGCGCGGAATTTCGGCTTTCCATGGTTCAGCGTGGGTGTCCGGACAATGCAGCACTGTTCAACCATCCCTGACCCTTTGTTCACGCATCCCTGCACACAACTTCAAGCCTTGTTCGGCAGCAATCCCGGTAGTGCGTGCACCAGTGCGTTTATGGCAAAACCGATGAACATCACGCCACACAAACGCGTGATCATCAGCTCGTGGCGCTGATACAGCGTGCGCACCCGTCGGGCGCCGACCACGCCGATCAGAATAGCGTAGGCCAGCAAACCGCCGAGGAAACTCAGGGCGATCAGCGCCGGCAGCATCGACCAGTTGAGCAGTTCGGCACGGCTCGACAGCAGCGCGGTAAACGTCGCCACAGCCACCGGATACGCCTTGGGATTGGTCAGGCCAAACAGGATGCCGTGCCAGAACGGCTGACGCGCTGCGCCTGGGGCTGATCATTGCTGCGCCGTTTGGCCCGCACTGCGCGCCAGCCGAGCCAGAACAGGTACAAACCGCTGAGCACACCCAACACATCGAACGCGGTGCTGCCGATTTCGCGGGCACCGACGATGGCGATCAGCGCGGTGCTGCACCAGACCACATCACCGAGCAGGTGCCCGCAGAGAAACCCCGCCCCGGCCCGCCGCCCATGCGCCGCGCCAATGCCGAACACCGCCAGCACGCCCGGCCCAGGCGTGATGCCGTAAATGAAACCCGAGGCCAGAACGGCCATTAGCAGCGATGGAGTCATGAAAAACCTGCTGGCGCCAGTACAAATGATGGCCAGTCTATATCAGCCCGCAATGCCAGATCACGACGCGTCGTAAAAACGCATGCCCGCGTACGGTTTGTGCCGACAGGCTGCCAGTCGCGACGCGAGATCGCCGACGTGAGCCTCGAGCTTGTGGCCATCAGGATCGAGAAAGTAGAACGACGCGCCTTCACTGCGGTTGTCGCGCCATTCCCTCACATTCGCCGCTTTTAGCGTCTGAATAAACAACGGAAAATCTGCCTCGGCGAGGCTGAACGCGTAATGGGTGTAGTCGACGGACGGCTCGGTGGGGCGCTGCGCATCCAGCGACAGACACAACCACAGCCCCGGCAGCGACAGGTAGGCGCCGGCGTCCCATGTGGCTTCGACGCGCAGACTCAGCACATCGCGGTAGAACGCCAGGCTGCGGGGCAAATCACTGACGGCGAGGGTCAGGTGGTTGAGGCCGGTGAGCATGGGGTCAGTAACCTCTGAGGTCTTCAGGAACGTTGTACTGCTGACCATCGTACGTCAGGGTGATCTGTTTTTTCTTCAGGTCGGTGTTTGTCGAAACGCACTGATTGCCGGACTTGGTGTTTTTCATTTTACTGCCGGTGGTGGTGACGATCAGATCGGCGAAACCATTGTGGCTCGTTGGAGCGATCTCGAGGGTTCGGCGGATTTTTTTGCTGTAGCCCTCGCAGTCATTCACGAACTCACCGTTGTCCTTGAAGACCACCAGGCCTTCAAGCACCGGACGTAACTCGTCCCCCTCGCGAACATACAGCGCCAGATCGGTTTTCTCGTAGGGAATGGCATGGGAACTGTGGACGAACTTGGCTCGCAGCCCAAAAGCGCGGATATCCGGCGTCAGTCGATAGCGCGCCGTGTCGATGCGCACATCATCCAGGCGCACGGCATCAGAGTTGTAGGCGCCCGGTTTACGGTAGGTGGCGATGGGTTTGGCGTTGCTCGCATTGAGCAGCGCCAGATCCAGATCGAACGCCCCGGCATCGTCGCCGCCAGAATCGGCCAGATAGGTGGACTTGACCGAAATCGCCTGACTCGGAAACGCCGGCCAGACATTGCAGCGCGACATGGATTTGCCGTCGAAACTCTTGGTGGTGCAGGCGGCGTGGGCGTGGGTGGTGATGGCCAGGAATGCAAAAGCCAGGATGAAGGTGTTTCTGCAGGTCATGTTTCTTCCTTGATAAAAGTCATCTGCGCAACCGTTAGACGAATGGCAGGCTGGGGCCAAGTATGACGCTGTAGTATGTTGCACTACAAACCACTACACCGAGACCACCATGTCCGTCATGTCTTTGCGGCTTCCCGACGAAATTGCAGATACTCTGGCTAACCTCGCCAAAGCGACCGGGCGCAGCAAGTCCTATCTGGCAGTCGATGCATTGCGCGAGTACCTGGCCCGTGAAGCCTGGCAAATTGAAGAAATCCAAAAAGCGCTGAACGAAGCCGATGCCGGTGATTTTGCTTCTGCCGATGATGTCAGGGCGATCGCCAACAAATGGAATGCCAATGCGCGTTGAGTGGCTGCGTACTGCACTAAAGAATCTCGATGACGAAGCCGCCTACATCGCGATTGAAAATCCGCAGGCGGCCTCCGAGTTTGTTCAAGCCATTCTCGACTGCGTCGATCACCTTGCCCGCTTTCCCGCCTCCGGGCGCGAGGGACGTTTGCCCGGAACCAGAGAATGGGCACTCCCTGATCGCCCCTATCTGATTCCTTACCGCGTTCGTCAGGGCAGGCTTCAGGTTCTGCGCGTTTTTCATACTCGCAGGCTTCCTCCCCGCACTTGGTAGCACATTCTCAATCGCAGATCCCGGATCGATCTAACCCCTCCTCAATCCTGCGATTCAACCAGTTCAACGCCTGATCCCCACCCCGGCGCTTATGCCACGCCAGCACAAACGTGAACGGCGCGATTTCGAACGGTGGCGGCAGCACAATCAATTCCTGTTGATCAATCTCGCGCACGCTGCGTGACGACACCGTGAGAATCAAATCCGTGCCGCTGATCAACTGCGGCGCGACGTTCCAGTGCGGCAGGCTGATGGCGACTCGGCGGCGTTCGCGCAATGAGGTCAGCGCCCGTTCGATTTCCGGGGTGCCACTGCCGCGCATTTCCAGCAACACATGCGGGCGCGACAGGTAGGTCGGCAAATCCAGAAGCCCCTCGGCCGGCAGGCTGCGGCGATCCAGCAAACAGACGTAGCGCTCTTCGAACAGCAGCGTGCTGCGCAATTCGTTGGGCATTTCCGGGAACACCCCGGCGGCCAGATCAATGTCGCCGTTGAGCACACCTTCGAGCATGCCTTCGCGACTGGCGTGGCTGATTTGCAGGTCGATGCCCGGTGCCTCGCGACGCAAGGTGCGGATCAGATCGGGCAGGATGATGGCCGCGCCGTAGTCGGACATCGCCACACGAAAGGTCCGCCGCGCAGTGGCCGGATCGAAAGTGTTTGGCGCCAGCAGCGACTGCACCTGAGCCAGTGCTTCAGCCAGCGGTGCGACCAGTTCGAGCGCCCGCGCCGTGGGCACCAGGGTCGAACCGGCGCGCACCAGCAGCGGATCGCCGAGCAAGTCGCGCAGACGCGCCAGCGCATGGCTGACTGCCGGTTGGCTGAGGTGCAGCCGCTCGGCGGCGCGGGTGACGTGTTGCTCGCTGAGCAAGGCGTCGAGAACCACCAGCAGGTTGAGATCGATACGGCGCAGATCATTCATCTTGTGCATGTTCTGGATGACAAAACGGAATTTAAATCTGCGCGACGAATACTCTAGAGTCCAGCAAAACCTGTTGGAGAATGATCATGAGTACGTTGCAGTGGGTCGGTTTGTCGCTGCTGGCCGCGTTTGCCGGGGCGGTGGTGCCGTTTCAAAGTGCGATCAACAGCAATCTGGCCCGGGGACTGGGACATCCGCTGTGGGCGACCTTGGCCTCGTTGCTGGTGAGTGTGTTGGTGCTGTTGCCGGTGATTCTGGCGTTGCGCCTGCCGCTGCCGTCGCTGGGGTTTATCAGCAAGGCGCCGTTGTGGATGTGGGCTGGCGGTGCGTTCGGCGTGTGCTTTGTGGCGCTGGCGGTGATGTTGCTGCCAAAACTCGGCGCGTCCGGGTTTGTTGCGCTGGCGTTGGCCGGGCAAGTGATTGCTTCGATGCTGCTCGATCACTTCGGGCTGTTTGGATTGCTGGAGAAACAGCTGACGTTGTCGCGGTTTTTGGGCGCGTTGCTGCTGATTGGCGGGGTGGTGTTGATTCAGTTTGGTGAGGCAACGAGCAGGAATCTGGCACCTGCCGGGTAGGACTCGGAGGTGCCCGACAGCCCATCAGGACATCGCCCTACAAGCAAATATCCAATAGCGTTCAATATTGCAGGACGTGTCTGATTCAAGCCCGAAGTCGCATTCCGTAAAGTCTGGCAATACACACAAATTGCAACGACCCGCGGATTGCTACGCTCAAGGGATGCCCTGATGAACCAGATGCAGCAAGCACCAAACCTTTATTCCAACTATCGAAAAGTCATCGCACTGGCAAACCAGGACTGGGAGAACGCCGAGCTCGGCAAAGTCGCCGGGCTCAATGTCGAAGTCATGGGTCCCAACCGCCTGCTCGACCAATATGGACGGGAGCTACAACATTTCTGTACCACGTCCTACCTTGGCCTTGATCATCACCCTGCCCTGCTCGAAGGTGCTATTGCCGCACTGCAGGAAACCGGCTCTATGCGCGTTGCCAACTCGAAAAATCGCTGCAAACTGGAGATTCTCGAAAAATACGAAACCGAGCTTTCGCAGCTGTTCGATGCTGTGTGCCTGACGACCTTGTCCTGCAGCGCTGCTAGTGCGGGGATCTTGCCGCTGCTGGCCAGCGGTGTATTGACCGATAATCGCCCGCCAGTAATGGTCTTTGACCATCAGGCGCATTACTCGATGAATCATTTGAAAGCTGCCTGCGCCGACGAAACTCGTGTCATGACCTGTCCACACAACGACATGGATTTTCTGGAACAGATGTGCCAGCAATACGGCCGCGTGGCCTATGTTGGCGACGGCGCCTACAGCATGGGCGGCGTGACCAACATGGAAGGCCTGCTGTACCTCAAGGATCGTTACGGGCTGTTTCTTTATCTGGATGATTCCCACGCGTTGTCAGCCGTCGGCCATAACGGCGTCGGCCTGGTACGACCGAGAATCCAGACGCTGGAAGATGACTGCCTGATCGTTGCGTCGCTGGCCAAGTCATTTGGCGCCAGTGGTGGATTGGTGATGCTCGGTAACCTGCGCCAGAAAAAAATCATCCAGCGTTATGGCGGCCCGAGCAACTGGTCACAAAGTCTAAACTGTGCGGCAATCGGCGCCGGCCGAGCGTCGATCCGCCTGCATTACAGCGCCGAATTCGCCGCTCTACAGGCCAGCCTCCAAGCTAATATCCGCCTCTTCGACAGTTTGATCAGCACCGAGCAATGCCACAGCGCGATGGCGATCCGCTTGATCGATTGCGGCCAGGCGGATCTGGCCAACTGCATCGCCAGCGAACTGGCCGAGCAAGGCTTTTTCACCAGCGCGGTATTTTTTCCAGTGGTTGCCCAAGGTAAAGCGGCCATTCGGGTAACCTTGCGTGCTGATATGGAGCCGTCGCTGATCCGATATTTCTGCGAAGCAGTCAGCGAGTTGTTGCGCACGCATCGCGTCGATTTCGACATCTGAGCCAAGGACGACAGATGAACGCCAGCGCAACCCTTCTTATCACCTGCTGTACCGTGTTCCTCGCGCAGCTGGGCATGAGTATTTACCTGCCAGCGCTGCCGGAGATTGCCGGCCATCTGCACGCGGAGCCAGCACAAGTGGCGTGGGGCTTATCGATTTATCTGGTCGGCATGGCGCTGCCAATGCTGCTTTGGGGTTCACTGGCCCAGCGTATCGGACGCAAACCGGTGTTGCTCGCAGCGCTGGGCCTGTATGGCGTGACGAACCTGGGCTTGCCGCTGGGTTCGACGCTGGAGTCGTTCCTTTTACTGCGCCTGATTCAGGGCGTTGGCGCCAGCGGGATTTCGGTGATGGCAAGGGTGCTGATTCGCGACAGTTTTCGCGGCGACCTGCTGGCCAAGGCATTGTCGTGGATTTCGATTTCGTTCGTGGTGGCACTGGGTATCGGCCAGTACCTGGGGTCGATCATTCAGGTCGCGCTGGGCTGGCAGGCCATCTTCTACTTGCTCGGCATCACAGGCTTGCTGATGGCTCTGATCGTATCCCGGGTCAACTTCGCGACCTTGGAGGAGGTGCAAACAAACGCTTCGGCATGGAGGGTTTACCGGCGCATCCTGATCCATCGCGCGTTCCTGTTGCCGGCACTGGCCGGCGGTCTTGGCTACGGCGTCATCATCGCCTTCAACACGGCTGCACCGCTGATCCTGCAAGGGCCGTTCAATTGGTCCACGATGGATTACGGTCTGCTCGGCTGGCCGGTCAGTGCGGCGTACTTTCTCGGAGCGCTAGTGGTCAATCGCTGCGTTCTGCGCGCGGGTCAACACCGTTTGATGACGCTGGGCGTGGCGCTGGTGATGGCGGGCTGCGGCGTGATGCTACTGGGCAGTCTGATGGCCAACTCCATCGCGCTGCTGCTGTGGCTGCCCTACTGCGTGGCGGTATTCGGTCAGTCGCTGAACTATCCGATCAGCCTGTCCCGTGCCAACGATGGCGCACCGATTGCGGGAGCTTACGCGATGGCATTGAGCGGATTTATTCACCAACTGATAGCGGCGTTGATCGGCGCGATTGCCAGTCTTATTGCCAGCCCTTCGGCGTGGCCGCTAGCACTGTTGTGCAGTGTGCTTGCGTTCGGCGCGATGCTCTGTGTGAGATTCACGCCGACGCGTGTCAGCCCTTAAAACGCGTTGCGGAAAATCTCCTCGATCTGCCGCTGATCCGCCGCCCGTGGATTGGTCAGGCCGCATGCATCTTTCAGCGCGTTGCTGGCGAGCACCGGGATGTCGCTGAGCTTGGCGCCGAGTTCACGCAGGCCACCCGGAATCTCGACTTCCCTGGCCAAACAACGGATCGCGTTGATCGCCGCCTGGGCGCCCTCTTCCGGGCTGAACCCACGAATATCCGCGCCCATGGCGTGGGCGACGTCAGTCAGGCGTTCGGCACAGATCAACGCGTTGAAGGTCTGCACGTGCGGCAGCAACACGGCGTTGCACACGCCATGGGGCAAGTCGTAGAAACCACCCAACTGGTGGGCCATCGCGTGCACGTAACCTAGGGATGCGTTGTTGAACGCCATGCCGGCGAGGAACTGCGCGTAGGCCATGTTCTCCCGCGCCGCGAGGTCGCTGCCGTCGCGCACGGCCAGGCGCAGGTTGTTGCTGATCAGGGTCATGGCCTTCAGCGCGCAGGCGTCGGTGATCGGGTTGGCGGCCGTCGAGACATAGGCCTCGATGGCGTGGGTCAGCGCGTCCATGCCGGTGGCGGCGGTCAGGCTTTTCGGCATGGCGACCATCAGCGCCGGGTCGTTGACCGACAGCAGCGGCGTGACGTTGCGGTCGACGATGGCCATTTTCACGTGGCGCGATTCGTCGGTGATGATGCAGAAACGGGTCATCTCGCTGGCAGTGCCGGCGGTGGTGTTGATGGCGATCAGCGGCAACTGCGGCTTGCTCGATTGATCGACACCTTCGTAGTCGCGGATCTGCCCACCGTTGGTCGCACACAGGGCGATGCCCTTGGCGCAGTCATGGGGCGAACCGCCGCCGAGCGACACCACGAAATCGCAGCGACTGTCCTTGAGCAGCGCCAGTCCGGCCTCGACGTTGGCGATACTCGGGTTCGGTTTGGCACCGTCGAAGATCACCGAGTCGATGTCCTGCATCGCCAGTTTCTCGGCGATCATAGCCGCCACACCGGCCTTGGCCAGCCCCGCGTCGGTGACGATCAGCGCCTTGCGAAAACCGTAGTTGCGGATCGCAAGCATGGCCTCGTCGAGGCATCCGTTGCCCATGATGTTTACGGCTGGAATGAAAAAGGTGCTGCTCATGCGCGTCTCCTGACTGGGGCCGAATCGACTGCTCCGATCCGGCGGATGTGCACAGGATCGACCGATCGGTCACCACCGATGTTGATCTGGCTCAATGCCCGCTCGTGATAAAGTCGCCGCCCATCTGCCCTTTGTTTTGAGACTGCCCACGCAATGACCGATTTTCTGCAAGTCGATGCCACCCTCGAAGACTGGAGCGCCCTGCGCGCCACCGCCGACTTCAACGGTCTGCTGGTGGGCAATGGCGCCAGCCGCGCGGTGTGGGACGATTTCGGCTACGACTCGCTGTTCGAAAACGCGCGCACCGTGGAAGAGAAACCACTGAGTCCGTCGGAGCTGAGCGTGTTCGATGCGATGCAGACGCGCAGCTTCGAGCAGGTGCTCGGTGCGCTGAAAACCACCAGCCGGGTCAACAAGGCGCTGGCGGTCAGCTCGGCCGCACCGCGCAATCGCTACTACGCGATCAAGGAAGCGCTGATCAACACCGTGCATGCGGTGCACATTCCATGGCGACTGGTGCAGGCCTCGACCCTGGCGACGCTCAACGAAGAACTGGCGCGTTATCGCACGGTGTTCACCACCAATTACGACCTGCTCAGCTACTGGGCGATCCAGCACCGCAGCGAGGCGATCGACGACCTGTTCAACGGCCCCGACGCCAGTTTTGATCTGAGCGAAAGCGCCAGCGTAAAACCGCGTCTGCTGTATCTGCACGGTGGTCTGCACCTGGTGCGCAATCAGGACGGCACCGCCCGCAAACTGACTTCGACCGAAGGCACCCTGCTCGGCAGTTTCGCGATCAACAACACGATCAAGACCCTCGACGACGTACCACTGTTCGTCAACGAAGGGCCGAGTGCGGACAAGCTGAAGACCATTCGCAGCTCGGATTATCTGTCGTTCTGCTATGAGCAGTTATTGGGCCACGCGCAGAACCTGTGCATCTTCGGGCATGCGCTGGGCGAGCAGGATGCTCACATCGTCAGGGCGCTGCGCCTGGCGAAACCGGCGAGCGTGGCCATCTCGATCTATCCGCGCAGTGCGGCGTTCATTCAGCACCAGAAGCGGCATTACGCGAAGGTGTTCGAAGGGACCGGGGTTGAGTTGCGGTTTTTTGATGCGAAGACGCATGCGTTGGGGAGTCCGAAGCTTTCGGTTCCCGTCGAGATTTGATGTAAGCAGTACTGACGCCTTCGCGAGCAAGCCCGCTCCCACCTTGGAATGCATTCCAAATGTGGGAGCGGGCTTGCTCGCGAAGCTTTTTCTGGCGGTTCATTCTTCCGAGCTGTGCACCACCACCAGCAACTGCGCCTGCACCTCGCCCACCGATCTGATCCGATGCGGTTTCTGCGCATTGAAATGCAGCGCATCGCCGCGCTCCAGCAGCACTCGCTCGTTCATGAAATCCACTTCCACCTGCCCTTCGTGGACGAACAGAAACTCCTCGCCCAAGTGCTCCTTGAAGGTCTTGTCGGTGAACTCGCTCGGCGGGTAGATGATGAACGGCAGCAGGTTGCGCTCGCTGACCTGATGCGCCAGCACCGCATACCCCGGGCTCTGATCGTTGGCCGCCAGTGACTGGCGCTCGTGGCTGCGCACCAGGCTGTAGCTGTCGAGACTGACGTTGTCTTCGGAGAACAATTCCTCGACCTTCACGTTCAGCGCCTTCGCCAGTTTCAGCGCGGCCGCAATCGACGGGGTGTTCAACCCGCGTTCGACTTTCGACAGATAACTCTTGGTCATACCGGATTTTTCGGCCAGCGCCTCAAGCGTTATCCCAAGTTTTTTTCTCAATAATTTCAAACGGATAGACATGCGCAGCAGTTATTCCATCAAGGAAACGACGATTCATGCTTGCTTATGACACTTTGTGTCATATAGGCTCTTTCGTGTCATTTGCAATCACCCAAAGGACACAGACATGGCCAAGACATTAGCACTACCCAAAGCGCAACTGGTCAAGCAAGCGCTGACCCAGATGCAAAACACCCTGGCGGATAATACGTGGACTGACCGGCAAAAGCTGGCGCTGACCTGTCGGATCCTGTTCGAGAGCGGTCATGACTCCGGTCTGGCCGGACAGATCACCGCCCGTGGCCCGCAACCGGGGACCTATTACACTCAGCAACTGGGCCTGGGTTTCGATGAAATCACCGCGAGCAATCTGCTGCTGGTCAACGAAGACCTGGAAGTGCTCGAAGGCCACGGCATGGCCAACCCGGCCAACCGTTTCCACAGCTGGGTCTACCGCGCCCGGCCGGACGTGAACTGCATCATCCACACCCATCCGACGCACATTGCCGCACTGTCGATGCTGGAAGTGCCGCTGCAGATTTCCCACATGGACCTGTGCCCGTTATACGAGGACTGTGCGTTTCTCGAAGGCTGGCCGGGCGTGCCGGTGGGTAACGAAGAGGGCGAACTGATTGCCGGTGCACTGGGCGACAAGCGTGCGATTCTGCTGTCGCACCACGGCCAGCTGTCGACCGGCAATACGATCGAAGAAGCGTGTGTCATTGCCCAACTGATCGAGCGCGCCGCCAGACTTCAGTTGCTGGCAATGGCCGCTGGCACGATCAAGCCGATCATTCCGGCGCTGGGGCGCGAGGCCCATGACTGGGTGTCGAAACCCAAGCGCCACGCCGCCGCTTTCAACTACTACGCCCGGCAGAACCTGCGCCAGCACGCCGATTGCCTGAACTGATTTCAGCTTTTCAAGGAGACACCGCATGTCCAACATTCACGGCATCATCGGCTACACCATCACCCCGTTCAGCGCCAAGGGCGAAGGCCTGGATCTGCCCGCCCTCGGCCAATCGATCGATCGTCTGATCGACAGCGGCGTCCACGCCATCGCCCCGCTGGGCAGCACCGGCGAAGGCGCTTACCTGAGCGACGCCGAGTGGGATCAGGTCGCCGAGTTCAGCATCAAACACGTGGCCAAACGGGTGCCGACCATCGTCAGCGTGTCCGACCTGACCACCGCCAAAGCCGTGCGCCGCGCGCGCTTCGCCGAAGCGCATGGCGCCGACGTGGTGATGGTACTGCCGGCCTCGTACTGGAAGCTCAGCGAGGCGGAAATCCTCGCTCATTACCGCGCCATCGGCGACAGCATCGGCGTGCCCATCATGCTCTACAACAACCCGGCCACCAGCGGCACCGACATGTCGGTCGAGCTGATTCTGCGCATCGTCAATGGCGTGGAAAACGTGACCATGGTCAAGGAGAGCACCGGCGACATTCAGCGCATGCACAAACTGCAATTGCTCGGTGAAGGCCAGGTGCCGTTCTACAACGGCTGCAATCCGCTGGCGCTGGAAGCGTTTGCCGCCGGCGCCAAGGGTTGGTGCACCGCCGCGCCGAACCTGATCCCGCAACTGAATCTGGATCTGTACGCGGCATCGCTGGCCGGCGATCTGGAGCGGGCACGTGAAGTGTTCTACCGCCAGTTGCCGCTGCTGGACTTCATCCTCAAGGGCGGCTTGCCGGCGACGATCAAGGCTGGATTGCGCGAGACGGGGCTGGAGGTCGGCGATCCCCGGTTGCCAGTGTTCCCGTTGAGTGACACCGGCAGACATCACCTCACAGCGCTGCTCGACGTTTTGCGCTGATGAAAAAAATCCCGCCCGGAACACTCCGGGCGGGATTTTTCCTGCCTGTCGGTCAAAGACTGGCGGCGTGCTTCATCGCTTCGCGGTGGAAGGGCTGATCCTTCAGGACCTGCGCAATGAACGTGTCAGTGATCAAGCGCACATGTTCGAACTGCCCGCCCGAGGCGTTGAAGGCGCCCCGCCAGGATTCAGTGTGATTATGCACGGCATAGACACCCAGTATCTCCTTGCCATGGCTGAGACTGAACACCACTGTGCTGTCGAAGCTCACCGGTACCGGCACCAGGAACAGCGTGAAGGCACTCAGGAACAACTGAGGCTGAAGCGCGCCGACATCGCTGTTGGCGACTACCAGAACGTTGTAGCCATCCTCGCTTCGACCGGCGCGAACTTCGTCGAAAGTGCCGCGCCGACGCAGTTCGTCTCGCAACATCCAGCTCGGCAGACCGAGCACGTTGACGCTGATCGCCGGCAGTTGCTGGCTGTAGTCGACGTCGGGGGCCTTGAGGCTGTGGGTCGCCTGACAGCCACCCAGCAACATGAGCAATCCCAGAAACAGAAGCTTGAGGCGCATTAGAGTTTTCCTGACAGCATGGCTTTATAGACAGAGGCGCTGGGACCGTTTTCTTCGCGAATGAACGGCGTGGCAGTGTCCAGATTCGGCATGTCCAGACGCTGCAATCCCGGTACTTGCGGGTATTTGGCACGAACCAGCGCCGCATCACGTTCAAGATGATCGCTGTGCAGGAACAGGCATGACAGCTGGAGACCGATCAGGCACCCGGCGCGAAAATCGCCGATGTAATAAGCCTTGCCCGCCTCGAGTTGCATGCCGATGGTGAAGTCTTCACGGCTCCACGTCACCGACTGCCCATGATCGAAACGCACGTTGTAGATCTCGTAACGACCGGGTTTGAGCGGCATCACAAACAACGTGCCGATGCCGTGATCGGTCTCGCGTACATCTCGCTCGGTTCTGGCGTAAAACTCGTTGTGCAGGCGTGCAGTGGCGAAATCATCGCTTCCACGCTTACGGATCATCAGCATTTGTTCCTTCGCTGAAAACCTCGTCTTGGGCCAGATGCCGACCACACCTACCACATAAGCCACGCCGGAATCGGCGGTTGGCTTGAGTTCATCGTCAATGTGGGTGGGTGACATGCTGTAGCAACCACTCAGGCCGAGCAGCGCCGTCAGAACAGCGAAAAAGCGAATTATCAAAGGAAAAACTCTCGCGTAAACATGAAAAACACACGAAAGAGTATTGAACGCCGCCCCTTCCATGGATTGGTCGCGAAGGATAAGCGATGTAGTGGCACATAGCCAGAATTCAGTCGCCATTGTTTTGGCGACTGAGTCGTCGAGTTATTTCAAAGCACCGGCAACGTCTTGTCCTTGATCACTTTGCTCGGCCCGTTGGCCTTGACGCTGGCGATACCTTTGGCGCACGCGGCGTCCGTGGAGTACGACTCGCTGCTGCCGATGATCTGATGGTTGGCGGCCTTGAGGTTGAAGTATGGGTGGCCATCCTTCGTCGATTTCTTCTCGTAGCGTTCATCCAGCGGGCTGTTGGTCTGCACCGAAGCAATGCCGTTGTCGACTGCCGCGCGAGTGGTGTAGAGCTCGCTGGTGAGAATGGTTTCAGCGTTGGCGGCCTTCAGTACAAACCTGAACTGGCCGTTGCTGCTTTTGCTCACTTCGTACCATCCGGACATGCTCGAATCTCCTTGGCGGTTGAGAGGTTTCGCGCCAGTGAGTAAAGACCAGCCCAGGATTTCTGTCGCCTGTGACGGCCTCTTCGCGAGCAAGCCCGCTCCCACAGTGGATCTCCACAGAGCACAGTCTCCAATGTGGGAGCGGGCTTGCTCGCGAAGGGGACGACCCGCAGTGGGCTATTTCACAACTGCTCGCACCACCGACAACTGCGGCTCCGTCACCCGCCGCTGACTCAGATACCGCGTGCAGCTCACCCGCAGGAACGAGGCAAAATTCACCACCTCCCCGCGATAGTCCATCACCTCTTCATACAGCTTGGCGATCAACTGGTTAGTGGTCATGCCATCGACTTCGGCGATTTCGCTGAGGATGTCCCAGAACTGGTTTTCCAGGCGCAATGTCGTCACCACGCCGCAGATGCGCAGCGAGCGCGAGCGGGATTCGTAGAGAATCGGGTCGGCCTTGACGTAGAGCTCGCACATCGGCGCATCCTCGTTACAGGGTGATTTGGGTGCCAAGCAGGCCGAGGAATCCGGACAGCCAGTTCGGATGCGCCGGCCACGCCGGAGCAGTCGCCAGATTGCCTTGAACGTGGCCGTCGGTCACCGGGATATCGATGAACGTGCCACCGGCCAGGCGTACTTCCGGCGCACAGGCCGGATAGGCGCTGCATTCGCGACCTTCCAGAACGCCCGCCGCCGCGAGCAACTGTGCGCCGTGGCACACAGCGGCAATCGGCTTGCCCGCCTTGTCGAATGCTCTTACCAGCGCCAGCACCTTTTCATTCAGGCGCAGGTATTCCGGCGCACGACCGCCGGGAATCAGCAGCGCGTCGTAATCGGCCTCGGCGACCTTGGCAAAGTCGAAGTTGAGGGCGAACAGGTGACCCGGTTTTTCGCTGTAGGTCTGGTCGCCTTCGAAGTCATGGATCGCGGTGCGCACGGTGCTACCGGATGGCTTGTCCGGGCACACTGCGTGGACGGTGTGACCGACCATTTGCAGGGCCTGGAACGGCACCATCACTTCGTAGTCTTCGACGTAATCGCCGACCAGCATCAGGATTTTTTTCGCGGCCATGGGGAGGACTCCTCTGGGAAAGGGCTTGCAGGAGTATTCAAGGTAGACCTTATCCGTTCGGGCGGGTAACAACCGGCTACTACGCCTCCCCGCCTTTGTGGCGAGGGAGCTTGCTCCCGCTGGGGCGCGAAGCGTCCCCTCGCTTTCCGTGAGTAAAGAATGCATTCAGGTTTGGCGCCTGCTGCGCAGGCGAGCGGGAGCAAGCTCCCTCGCCACAGGACTTATTCCAACTGTATGGATAACTCTGTGCCTAGCTGTAACAGCCCGATCCGCCCGGTTTATGGCTAGATGAAGCCACCTCCCTGTCACCTTCAATTCTGGTCACTCACATGTCCTCGCGCGAAAACACCGGCATGGCCCTCGGCCTGCTCGGGGTTGTGATTTTCAGCCTGACCCTGCCCTTCACCCGGATCGTGGTGCAGGAACTGCATCCGCTGCTCAACGGCCTCGGCCGGGCGCTGTTTGCGGCGATTCCGGCGGCGGCGCTGTTGTTATGGCGGCGCGAGAAGTGGCCGAGCTGGCAGCAGATCAAAGGCCTGAGCCTGGTGATCGCCGGGGTGATTCTGGGCTTTCCGGTGCTGTCGGCGTGGGCCATGCAGACCTTGCCGGCGTCCCATGGCGCACTGGTCAACGGTTTGCAGCCGCTGTGCGTGGCGCTGTATGCCGCCTGGCTGTCCCATGAGCGTCCGTCAAAAGCCTTCTGGGCCTGCGCCGCACTGGGCAGTGCGCTGGTGCTCGGTTATGCGCTTTACACCGGTGCCGGGAGCATTCAGGCCGGTGACTTGCTGATGCTCGGCGCGATTGCCGTGGGCGGTCTGGGGTATGCCGAGGGTGGCCGGTTGGCCAAGGAAATGGGCGGCTGGCAGGTGATCTGCTGGGCGCTGGTGCTATCGACGCCGCTGCTGATCGGGCCGGTGCTGTACCTGGCGCTGCAGCATCAGGGCGCGGTGTCGGCCAAGACCTGGTGGGCGTTTGGCTATGTGGCGCTGTTTTCGCAGTTTCTCGGTTTCTTCGCCTGGTACGCCGGGCTGGCGATGGGCGGGATCGCGCGGGTCAGTCAGATCCAGTTGCTGCAGATCTTCTTCACCATCGCGTTTTCGGCGCTGTTCTTTGGTGAACATGTCGAGCCGATCACCTGGGTGTTTGCCTGCGGGGTCATCGCAACGGTGATGCTCGGGCGCAAGACCGCCATCAAACCCCATGTGGGAGCGAGCCTGCTCGCGAAGGGGCCATAACAGCCAGCAGCATCCTTGGCTGGCAGTCCGCCTTCGCGAGCAGGCTCGCTCCCACAAGGTCAAGGTCAGGCCAGGTAACCGTCGGCGCGCAGCAGGGTTTCCAGACAGTGCTCGCTGATGTTGTAGAACGCCTTCAACTCAGCAATCTTCACCAGCAACTGAGCCGGGTCCACCGGCTCGGCGCGTTTCACCGCGAGAATCATCTTGTTCTTGTTGGTGTGTTCCAGCGAGATGAACTCGAACACTTTGGTCTCGTATCCACAGGCTTCGAGGAACAGCGCACGCAGGCTGTCGGTGACCATTTCCGCCTGTTGTCCCAGGTGCAGACCGTATTGCAGCATCGGTTTGAGCAGCGCCGGGCTCTGGATCTGCAGGCGAATCTGCTTGTGGCAGCACGGCGAGCACATGATGATCGACGCGCCGGAACGGATACCGGTGTGGATCGCGTAGTCGGTGGCGATGTCGCAGGCATGCAGGGCGATCATCACGTCCAGTTCGCTCGGCGCCACGCTGCGCACATCACCGCACTTGAACACCAGGCCCGGGTGCTGCAGTTTCGCCGCGGCGGCGTTGCACAGGTTGACCATCTCTTCACGCAGCTCGACGCCAGTGACTTCGCCTTCGGCCTTGAGCGTGTTGCGCAGGTAATCGTGAATCGCGAACGTCAGGTAGCCCTTGCCCGAACCGAAATCAGCAACCCGCACAGGTTTGTCCAGCGCCAGCGGTGACGAGGTCAGGGCGTGGCTGAAGACTTCGATGAATTTGTTGATCTGCTTCCACTTGCGCGACATCGCCGGGATCAGCTCGTGTTGCGCGTTGGTCACGCCCAGGTCCTTGAGGAACGGCCGGCTCAGGTCCAGAAAGCGGTTTTTCTCGCGGTTGTGCTCGGCGGACGGCGCCTCGCGCAATTGCTGAGGTTTGCTCTTGAACAGCGAAGACTTGCCCTTTTTGCTGTATTCGAGCTGGGCCTCGTCGGTCACGGTCAGCAAATGCGCATTCTTGAACGCCGCCGGCAACAGCTCGGCAATCACCGCCACGCCTTCGCTCAGCGGCAGATTCTTGGTGATGTCACGGGTCTTGTAGCGATAGACAAACGACAGGTTTGGCTGCGCCTTGACCGTCACTGCTTTGATGATGATCCGCTGCAGATCCGCCTCTTCACCCACGTACTTGGCCAGCACCAGTTTGATGAAGCCGTTGTGTTCGAGGCTGGTTTGCAGCAGCTCGATGAACTGGGCGTGATGGTCTGGCGCGGGTTTGGCAGACGGCGCGGATGGGGCGGTAACGGACATGAACAAGCGGCCTCGGGCGGGGCGAAACGGGAATGGCGGGTATTTTAGGGGGGATGGGGGTTGGGGACACGTTCTTATTTACCCAACGGCTTTAAAAGCGCCCTCACCCTAACCCTCTCCCGGAGGGAGAGGGGACTGATTGGGGGATATTGAAGAGGTTCACCGACTTGAAAGATTGCCTTTGAATCCATAATCGACTCGGTTTCTCAGGCCGATGTCGAGCGCAAGACATCTCGGTCGGCTCCCTCTCCCTCCGGGAGAGGGCTGGGGTGAGGGGCTTCTAGGCCAGCACCACCAACCGATTGGGCAATTCATTCCTCACCTGCGTCACCGGCACATGCACCTTGAGCAACTCCCCACAGGCCTCGATGCAGGTCACGAACCCCTCAAGCGTGCGCCCCTGCCGCACTTGCTCGGTGAACGCGGCGACAATCGCGTCCCAGCTTTTGTTGTCCAGCCGCCGGGAAATCCCCTCGTCCACCAGAATCTCCACGTAGCGTTCGGCCTCGCAGACAAAGATCAGCATGCCGGTGCTACCCACGGTGTGGTGCAGGTTCTGTTCGAGGAACTGGCGCCGCGCCAGGTTCGACGCACGCCAGTGGCGCACACGGCGCGGGATCAGGTGGGTGGTGACTTGCGGCAGACGAAACAGCAGGCACAGGACAATGAACAGCCCCCACTGCACCAGCAACAGGCTGTGCATGGTCAGCCAGCCGGTCAGGTAATGGACGATGCCCGGCACCAGCAACGCCAACAGGCTGGCCCACAGCAACGGGATGTACGCGTAGTCATCGGCGCGGGCCGCCAGCACGGTCACCAGTTCGGCGTCGGTGTCGCGCTCGACCCGGGCGATCGCCTCGGCGACTTTGCGTTGTTCGTGTTCGCTCAGTAATGCCATGTCGAAAAATGCCTGATCATTATTGTTGTGTGTTCACCAGCCGCCGGACGAACCACCGCCGCCGAAACTGCCCCCGCCGCCGCTGAAGCCCCCGCCTCCACCGCCGCCGCCAAATCCACCACCGCCGAAACCGCCCCCGCCTCCAGAGCCGCCACGGCCGGCGGGAAGGATACCGAGCATCTGGCAGACAAACACGGTCAGGATGAACAACACCACCAGAAAAACAAACAACAGCGGATGGCGCGAGACAAAATCGCTTTGCGGATCGCCGCTCGACTCGTACACCGTCGAGGGCTCGTCCAGCGGGTTGCCGCCCAGCACCACCAGCATCGCCGCCACGCCGTCACTGATGCCCTTGCTGAAATTGCCGGTCTTGAATGCCGGGGTGATCACTTGATGGATGATCACCGAGGTCTGCGCATCGGTCAGCCGATCTTCCAGCCCGTAACCGACTTCGATGCGCAGCTTGCGCTCATCACGGGCGACGATCAGCAGCGCGCCGTTGTTCTTGTCTTTCTGGCCGATGCCCCAGTGCCGGCCCAGTTGCACGCCGTAATCCTCGATGGTGGTGCCCTGCAGATCAGGCACCGTGACCACCACCAGTTGCTCGCCGGTCGCTTGCTCGTGAGCCTGCAATTGCTGGCTCAACTGGGTGCGCACCGAGGGCTCGATCATCTGCGCCTCGTCCACCACCCGCCCGCTCAGCGCCGGGAACGTCAACTCGGCCCGGGCGCTGACGGCGAACAGCCAGAGCATCAGCACCAGGCCAATCTTCAACACACGCATGGGCAACCTCGAATCAGAACTTCACTTCCGGGGCCTTTTCCGCACCGGGGGTGGTGGCTTCGAAGGTTTCGCGAATCGGCAGATCGCTGTACATCACGCTGTGCCAGAGGCGACCGGGAAATGTGCGGATCTCGGTGTTGTACTTCTGCACCGCCAGAATGAAATCGCGCCGCGCCACGGCGATCCGGTTTTCCGTGCCTTCGAGCTGCGATTGCAGGGCAAGGAAGTTCTGGTTGGCCTTGAGATCCGGGTAGCGCTCGGAGACCACCATCAATCGGCTGAGCGCACCGCTCAACTGATCCTGGGCCTGCTGGAACTGCTTGAGCTTTTCCGGGTTGTCGAGGGTGCTGGCATCGACCTGGATCGAAGTTGCCTTGGCCCGCGCCTCGACCACTGCCGTCAGGGTTGCTTCTTCATGCTTGGCATAGCCTCTGACGGTTTCCACCAGATTGGGAATCAGGTCGGCACGACGCTGGTACTGATTCTGTACCTGGCCCCAGGCCGCTTTCGCCTGTTCGTCGAGGGTCGGAATGTTGTTGATGCCGCACGCGGTCAACAGCGTTGCCATCAGCAGCAGCGTGGCGACCTGCAAACGCGAGCGGTAGGTTGGACTTACATTCATCAGACTGATGCTCCCTGGCGTATTCGTGAAAAGACCGACCGTGAAACCTTCTGCATCGGCGGTTGGGGCATAATCGGCGGCGCCACTGGATTGCAACGGGCCGATGGGCTAAAAAGAGGCCCTGCGCAAACGCTGCCGAAGGTCGGTGGGCGTTTTTGGCTCGGTCATTTTGAGCCTGCACCCGAACAACAATAGTCGCTCCCTAACTTTTGGCTGGCCGGCATTGCATTGCCGCTTGGGCCCTTGAGAAAAATATTCATGAAGAAGCTGTGTTTGCTGGGCCTGTTCGTCAGCCTGGCCAGTCATCAAGTATTGGCCGCCACGACCCCGGTACCCCTGGAAAACAAGGACGCGTTCATCAGCAATCTGATGAAACAAATGACCCTCGATGAAAAGATCGGCCAGTTGCGCCTGATCAGCATCGGCCCGGAAATGCCCCGCGAACTGATCCGCAAAGAGATCGCCGCCGGCAATATCGGCGGAACGTTCAACTCGATCACCCGCCCGGAAAACCGTCCGATGCAGGACGCGGCGATGCGCAGTCGCCTGAAGATTCCGATGTTTTTTGCGTACGACGTGATCCACGGTCACCGTACGATTTTCCCGATTCCGCTGGCCCTGGCATCGAGCTGGGACATGGACGCCATCGGTCGGTCCGGGCGCGTTGCCGCCAAAGAGGCTGCATCTGACAGCCTCGACATCACCTTCGCGCCGATGGTCGACATCTCCCGCGATCCGCGCTGGGGCCGCAGCTCCGAAGGCTTCGGTGAAGACACCTACCTGACCTCGCGCATCGCCAAAGTGATGGTCAAGGCCTACCAGGGCGACACGCCGAGTTCGGCCGACAGCATCATGGCCAGCGTCAAGCACTTCGCCCTGTATGGCGCGGTCGAGGGCGGTCGCGACTACAACGTCGTCGACATGAGCCCGGTGAAGATGTACCAGGACTATCTGCCACCGTACCGCGCGGCGATCGACGCCGGTGCCGGCGGGGTGATGGTGGCGTTGAACTCGATCAACGGCATCCCGGCCACCGCCAATACCTGGCTGATGAATGATCTGCTGCGCAAGGACTGGGGCTTCAAGGGCCTGGCCGTCAGCGACCACGGGGCGATCTTCGAGCTGATCAAGCACGGCGTGGCCGCCGATGGTCGCGAAGCGGCGAAGCTGGCGATCAAGGCCGGCATCGACATGAGCATGAACGACACCCTGTACGGCAAAGAGCTGCCGGGGCTGCTCAAGTCCGGCGAGATCGAACAGAAAGACATCGATAACGCGGTGCGCGAGGTGCTCGCCGCCAAGTACGACATGGGCCTGTTCAAGGACCCGTACCTGCGTATCGGCAAGGCCGAGGATGATCCGGCGGACACCTACGCCGACAGTCGTCTGCACCGCGCCGACGCGCGTGACGTCGCGCGTCGCAGCCTGGTGCTGCTGAAGAACCAGAACGACACGCTGCCGCTGAAGAAAACCGCGAAAGTCGCGCTGGTCGGCCCGCTGGCCAAGGCGCCGATCGACATAATGGGCAGCTGGGCTGCTGCGGGTAAACCGGCGCAATCGGTCACGCTGTTCGACGGCATGAGCTCGGTGATTGGCGACAAGGCCAACCTGATCTACGCCCGTGGCGCGAACATCACCAGCGACAAGAAGGTGCTGGATTACCTGAACTTCCTCAACTTCGACGCCCCGGAAGTGGTCGATGACCCACGCTCGGCCAACGTGTTGATCGACGAAGCGGTGAAGGCAGCCAAGGACGCTGACGTGATCGTCGCCGCCGTTGGCGAGTCCCGTGGCATGTCCCACGAATCCTCCAGCCGCACCGACCTGAACATCCCGGAAAACCAGCGCGAGCTGATCCGCGCACTGAAAGCTACCGGCAAACCGCTGGTACTGGTGCTGATGAACGGCCGTCCGCTGACCATTCTCGAAGAGAACCAGTCGGCTGATGCGATTCTGGAAACCTGGTTCAGCGGCACCGAGGGCGGCAACGCCATCGCTGATGTGCTGTTCGGCGACTACAACCCGTCGGGCAAACTGCCGGTGACCTTCCCGCGCTCCGTGGGCCAGATCCCGACCTACTACAACCACCTGAGCATTGGCCGGCCGTTCACACCGGGCAAACCGGGCAACTACACCTCGCAGTATTTCGATGACACCACCGGGCCGCTGTTCCCGTTCGGTTATGGCTTGAGCTACACCCAATTCGCCCTGAGCGACATGGCGCTGTCCTCGACCACGCTGAACAAGACCGGCAAGCTCGACGCCAGTGTCACCTTGAAAAACACCGGTCAGCGCGACGGCGAAACCGTGGTGCAGCTGTACATTCAGGACGTCACCGGCTCAATGATCCGCCCGGTGAAAGAACTGAAGAACTTCCAGAAAATCATGCTCAAGGCCGGCGAACAGAAAGTCGTGCACTTCACCATCACCGAGGATGACTTGAAGTTCTACAACGCCCAGCTCAAGTACGCAGCCGAGCCTGGCAAGTTCAACGTGCAAATCGGCCTGGATTCGCAGGATGTGACGCAGCAGAGCTTTGAGTTGCTGTAATTTTTCAGGCAACACATAAACCCTGTGGGAGGGGGCTTGCTCCCGAAGGCGGTGTATCAGCTACCTATATGCTGAATGACGCTCCGCCTTCGGGAGCAAGCCCCCTCCCACATTAGATTTCCGTAATTTTCGAAATTGGCGTTATCCACGCCGATCGAGAATGTTGACCACCACCCGATCCACCCAGCCCCAGATCCTCTGCTTCACCCGCCGCCACAACGGCCGGCGCTGCCACTCCTCCAGACTGACCTGCTGGCTGAGACCGAAATCCTTCTCGAAACTCTGCACCACCGCTGCCGTCAACGACGGATCCAGCGCCTCCAGATTCGCCTCCAGATTGAAGCGCAGGTTCCAGTGATCGAAGTTGCACGATCCGATACTCACCCACTCGTCCACCAACACCATTTTCAGATGCAGGAAGCACGGCTGGTATTCGAAGATCTGCACCCCGGCCTTGAGCAGGCGCGGGTAGTAGCGATGGCCGGCGTAACGCACCGACGGGTGATCGGTGCGCGGCCCGGTCAGCAGTAACCGGACGTCGACACCGCGAGCAGCAGCCTTGCGCAGCGAACGGCGGATGTTCCAGGTCGGCAGGAAATACGGGGTGGCCATCCAGATGCGTTTCTGCCCACTGTTCAGAGCACGAAACAGCGACTGCAGAATGTCACGATGCTGGCGCGCATCGGCGTAGGCCACACGGCCCATGCCCTCGCCCATGTCCGGCACCTTGGGCAGGCGTGGCAGGCCGACATGCGCCGACGGTTTCCAGGCCCGGCGATGGCGGTTGGCGATCCATTGGCGGTCGAACAATATCTGCCAGTCGAGCACCAGCGGGCCGCTGATTTCCACCATCACTTCATGCCATTCGCTGCTGTCCTGCTCCGGCGTCCAGAATTCATCGGTCGCACCGGTGCCGCCGACGAACGCCAGACGCTGGTCGACCAGCAACAGTTTGCGGTGATCGCGATAGAAGTTGCCGACCCAGCGCCGCCAGCTCAGGCGATTGTAAAAACGCAGCTCGACCCCGGCCTGAATCAGGCGCTGACGCAGGTGCAGGGTAAACGCAAGGCTGCCGTAGTCATCGAACAGGCAGCGCACCCGCACACCGCGCTCGGCGGCCTGCACCAGCGCCTGCACTACGGCTTCGGCACAGGCACCCGCCTCCACCAGATACAACTCCAGCTCGACCTGTTCCTCGGCGCGGGCAATCTCCACCAGCATGCGCGGGAAGAATTGCGGGCCGTCGATCAACAGTTCGAAGCGGTTGCCGTCCCGCCATGGGAACACCGCGCCGCGCATGTCAGCGCGCCGTGAAAATCAGCACCGCACCCACCGGCACCGACAGACTGATGGCCGACAGGCCGGCAAGGTTACGCAGGGTTTCCAGGCCCGGCACCAGGTCGAAATCCTCGGCGTTGATCACCAGCGGCTCCAGGGTCACCACTTGAAAACGCCGGTCATCGAGACGGGTGGCCAACAACTCTGCCGGGTATTCATGTTGCTTGCCGTGCAGGTTGACGGTCAGCGGCAAGCGCAATTCCAGTTGCGCGCCGGGGGCCAGATCGTTGATCGGGCGCAGGTCGATCCGGGTGCTGATGGTCGCTTCGGGGAATTGCTCGATCTGGAACAGTTCCTTGCGCATGCGCTCGTCGCGCAGCGGGATGCCGCTGTTGATCGACTCCAGTTCGACTTCAACCTCGGCCCGACCGCTGGGATCGACCTTGCCGTGCAACACCAGAAAGCGCTGCACTTCGGAAATGTGGGCGTTTTTCGTGCTGACAAACGATAGCCGCGACGACTCGCCATCCAGATACCAATTGGCCTGCGCCGGCAGCGCGGCGGCGGCCAGCAGCAGACTGGCGAAGGCTTTATAGAGGGAGCGGTTGAACATTGAATACTCGTGGGGGCGATAAACCTGCACGAACCTTAACCGCCCACGCCGTTATTGCAAACTGATCGCCGCAAATCCATCGATTGGTGAAACCTCCTGTGGAAGCTGGCTTGCTCGCGAAGGCGGTGAATCAGTCAACACAAATGCTGAATGGCACACCGTATTCGCGAGCAAGCCCGCTCCCACAGGGTTGTTCATTGACTGAAGGATCAAGGATTTCAAGGATTGAGGCGGCAGCCCTGCCGTTCACTCAACCACTGCGCACTATTGCTGCGGCCCATGCCGCTGACGGTGATGGTTTTGCTCGCGCTGTCATCGGTAAAGCGGCTGGTCGGCAGCCACTGTTTTACATAGCCGCGGCAATATTCGGCGTCGTTGTTCATCACATAACGACACGAACAATATTCCTTGGCGGTGTACGCGCTAATGATATCGGGGAAGGCCCACAGGTTGTCCCGCTCGAGCCAGATCCAGCAGAGGAGCACGATCAGCACCAGCAGCAGCGTCCGTTTCAACAGCTTCATGGCTGCACCGCCTTGAGCACGCGCTTGAGCAGTTCGTTATGGCGATAGCTGCCGTCGCGATCATCGGCGTAACGCACGATCACCAGTTTCTCGCTGGGGATCACATACAGTGCCTGCCCCCAATGTCCAAGGGCGGCGAAGGTGTCGGGCGGCGCGTCGGGCCACGGCGCGGCGGCAGCATCCACCGGGCGATTGAGCCACCATTGGCCGCCGGGCACCGCTTCGTCCTGATGCGCCTTGTAGCCGGCGAAGGGAGTGCGGTTGAAGGCGACCCAATCCTGGGGCAGCAATTGCCGGTCACCCCAACGTCCATCGCGCTGCATCAACAGGCCAACCCGCGCCAGATCCCGCGCCGTGAGATACGCGTAAGAAGAGGCGACAAACGTGCCGCCGGCATCGGTTTCCCACACGGCATGGCGGATGCCCAGCGGCTCGAACAGCGCCGTCCACGGATAGTCGGGATACCGCTGCGGGCCAACCATGTTTTTCAGCGCCGCCGCCAGCAGATTGCTGTCACCACTGGAGTAACGGAACGTCTGCCCCGGCGGCGCATAAGCGTCGTGATTGGCAGTGAACGCGGGCATGTCGCGGTGCCCACGGGTGTAGAGCATCGCTACCACCGAGGATTTCAGCGGCGCATATTCGTAGTCTTCCTGCCAGTCCAGCCCGGAAGCCCAATGCAGCAGATCCGCCACGGTGATCGCCGGGTGTTTTTCCAGCGCCGGATAAAACGTCGAGACCGGATCATCCAACTTGAACAGGCCTTCGCCATACGCCACGCCAAGCACCGTGGCCATCAGGCTTTTGCTGATCGACCAGGTCAGGTGCGGGGTCTCGGCACGGGTCGGGCCGGCGTAGCGTTCGTAGATCAACTGACCGTCGCGGATGATCAGCAAGGCGTCGGTGCGGATGCCTTGGCGGGTGGTGTCGTCGCGAGGCGGGAAGGCGTAAGTTTCCAATGCCTCGACCGCGGCGCCGCTGATTTTTGCGCCAGTCGGCCATTGTTCATCGGGCCATTGCCCGGCCTGAACCGTGAAGCTGATCAGCAGCAGAAACAGGGACAGGCCTTTGCACATGGTGAGGGCTCTTGGGGGAGAACCTGCTGAGGGTAGTCGGGGTTTATGACAGGGGTGTGGTGATTTTGCGGCCGCCTTCGCGAGCAAGCCCGCTCCCACAATTTGATCGCATTCCTGCTGAAGGAACTCGGTCAACCTGTGGGAGCGGGCTTGCTCGCGAAGGGGCCCGTCAGCCCACCGCCAAAGCTTTGGCCAAGCGCTTGGCCCTGGCTCCCGCCGCCAACTGCATCACCGACTGATCACGCTGCCACATCAACGCCCACTCCGGATTACCCTCGGCCAACGCCCGATCGATCTCGGGTTTGAACGCATCGAACTGCGCAAACAACCCACCCAACAGCACATGCCCGGCCGGGTTGTTCGGCGGCTGGCGACTCGCTTCCGCACACCCGCCCAGCAGCGCCAGCAAGCGCAACAGCAGCGGCTGCGACCAGCCGCTGTCCTGACCGACGCCATACAGCCACGCGGTCATCGCGCTCAACACGTAAACATCTTCCAGAGTGCGGAACGGCTTCACATAAGCATCCCAGCCGTCCCCCGCGAGCAACTCGCACAAGGCGCCGTCCAGATACAGACGACCGTGGCTGATGTCCGGCATCAGCGGCAGCGCCGGGAGTTTTTCCACGCGCACGCCGGGTTCGCCGGGATAGACCACCGCCAGACTCAGGCGCGGCGTTTCGCCGGGTTCGTCACTGCGCGCGGCGATCAATAGCCAATCCGCCGCATCCCCGGCGGTGACGAAATCCTTTTGTCCGTTGAGGCGCAAATCCGTCAGGCGCGTCTGCATGTCCGCCGGGCGCAAGCTGCGCTGTTCGGTCGCACACAACGCGCCAAGACTCGGCGGTGCGCTCGGCCAGAGCATGCGCAATGCCGCCTGATACCCCACCAGAAACGCCAGCCCCGGCGTCGCCATCCGCCGCCCTCCGGCCACCGCCAGTTCGAACGGCGTGACGCTGCCCAGTTGATGCAACAACGTGGCGAAACCTTCCGCCAGATCAGCGACGGCGGGCAGGCGTTCACGACTTTCGAGCAGGGTTGGCCAGGGCATAAGAGGCTCCTTGTGGGCTGTCATACAAGTATCACCAAACGTTCATGGCGATGACACCGGGGCTACATAGCCTGACTTTGCACAACATGGCTGCATAAAGAAAGTCGATCGGCTGCAACCCACGACGGGTTCAAGGCCCGTACGGAGATTCCAATGACTCAGATCGCCCGCATCAGCGACACCGGCAATGAACGCCGCCTGCAAGCCGAACGCCTGATCGGCGCCGAGGCCTTGCAGCAAGCCCAGGCCCTGCGCTTCAACGTGTTCAGCGGCGAGTTCAACGCCAAGCTGAAAGGCGCGGAGCTGGGTCTGGACATGGATGACTATGATGTTCACTGCAGCCACATCGGCGTGCGTGACCTGAACACCGGGCGTCTGGTGGCGACTACCCGTCTGCTCGATCACACCGCTGCCAGCAGTCTGGGCCGTTTTTACAGCGAAGAAGAATTCAGCCTGCATGGCCTCGCCCATCTGCAAGGGCCGATCCTCGAAATCGGCCGCACCTGCGTCGACCCGGCCTACCGCAACGGCGGCACCATCGCCGTGCTCTGGGGTGAACTGGCCGAAGTGTTGAATCAGGGCGGCTACAGCTACCTGATGGGTTGCGCGAGCATTCCGATGCAGGACGGCGGTGTGCAGGCCCACGCGATCATGCAGCGTCTGCGCGAACGTTATCTGTGCACCGAACACTTGCGCGCCGAACCGAAGAATCCGCTGCCGTCGCTGGATATCCCGTCGAACGTGATCGCCGAAATGCCGCCGCTGCTCAAGGCCTACATGCGCCTGGGTGCGAAGATCTGCGGCGAGCCGTGCTGGGACGAAGACTTTCAGGTCGCCGACGTGTTCATCCTGCTCAAGCGCGACGAACTCTGCCCGCGCTACGCCAAACACTTCAAGGCGGCCGTGTGATGAGCCGGTTGCGCGTGTACGCGCGGATCGCGCGGGTGCTGCTGGTGGTGGCGCTGGGCTTGACCATGGCCAGCGTCTTCGGGATGTTCGAACGTCTGGGCCTGGCGCACTCGATGCAACGTCGGCAGCGCTGGTCGCGGTTTTTCATGGCGCGTCTGAGCAATGCCCTGCCCTTTCGCGTAACCGTGCACGGCGAGTTGCCGAAACAGCCGATGCTGTGGGTCAGCAATCATGTGTCATGGACTGACATTCCGCTGCTGGGCATGCTCACGCCGCTGTCGTTTCTGTCCAAGGCCGAAGTGCGCACCTGGCCGGTGGCCGGTTGGCTGGCGGCGAAGGCCGGCAGTCTGTTCATCCGTCGCGGCTCGGGCGACAGCCAGTTGATCCGCAAACAGATGACCCGTCACCTGCAAACGCAACATCCGCTGCTGATGTTCCCGGAAGGCACCACCACCGATGGCCGTTCGCTGCGCACCTTCCATGGTCGCCTGCTGTCAGCGGCAATCGATTCCGAGGTGATGCTGCAACCGGTGGCGATCCGTTATCTGCGCGATGGCGAAATCGACACGCTGGCACCGTTCATTGGCGACGATGATTTGCTGTCGCACCTGATGCGTCTGTTCAGCCATGATTGCGGCGATGTCGAAGTGCATCTGCTCAAGCCGATCGCCTGTCAGGGCCGCGAACGTGCGGCGCTGGCGTTCGAAGCGCAGCAGGCGGTGCAGAAGGCGTTGTTTGGTGATATCGCCAAAGCGGCCGAACCGCGTCGCGCCGGCGAATTGATCGCAGCCTGAAACACAGATCCCCCCTGTGGGAGCGGGCTTGCTCGCGAAAGCGGTGGTTCAGCCAATGCACATGTTGAATGACCTACCGCATTCGCGAGCAAGCCCGCTCCCACAGGGGGTTACTGTGCTGCCGACGCTTGTGCAAATTCTTGAAGCTGCGGATAGAACAAACGGAAATCCTCACTCAGCGGCTCGTACAACCGCCGCAATTCCTGCATAGCCCCCGCCAGCTCCTCAGGCCGAGTCAGACGCCGCGAGATCCCGCGCAGCACCTGGTCCAGCACTTCGAATTGCTGATACGAACCCAACCAGTCATTGGCGACCATGTGCGGGGCGATTTTCGCCAGGCGTTCGGGCAATTGCGGCTCGCTCGACAGCATCCGATAAACGTCGGCGGTGAACTGCTCCAGTGGCTGGTCGGCGTACTGCGTCCAGTCCCGCGCCAGGCAATGGTCGAAAAACACATCAAGGACAATCCCGGCGTAACGCCGCCGGGTCTCGGAGAAACGCCCGAGGGCGATGTCCACCAAAGGGTGGCGATCGGTGAACACATCGATTCGCCGGTGCAGCTGAATCGCCGCTTCGATCTGCGGAGCAAACTGCCCCTGCAGCCGCCCTTTGACGAAATCGCCATACAGGCTGCCAAGTAATTGCTCGGGGCGCTGGCCTCCGAGGTGTAAATGTGCGAGATAGTTCATGGGCGCAGCTTAGCACTGCGCGCTTTCATCGTTACAGCACATATATCGTTATAACCCGATATACCGATTTATGCGGTCGTCAGATCAAATTCATATTGGTATATCGCGAAATACCGATTTAAAGTTCGCCTCATCGCGATATAGCGCTACACATCACGAGCATAAAGCCATGAACCTCGACCTCGACGAAATAATAAAAGCCCTGGCACACCCAGTACGGCGAGACATTCTCATCTGGCTGAAAGACCCCAAAGCCCAGTTTCCTGAGCAGATTCACAACCACGAGTACGGCATCTGCGCCGGGCAGATCGATCAACGCTGCGGCCTGTCGCAGTCGACCGTTTCCGCCCACCTGGCGACCCTGCAACGCGCAGGTCTGATCAGCAGCCAGAAAGCCGGCCAGTGGCACTTCTTCAAACGCAACGAGGACGTGATCCAGGCGTTCCTCGACGCCATCGTCAAAGAGCTCAGCGCTCCCACAAGGAATTGATTCAAATGCCCCTCTCGCTACTCATCCTGGCCTTGAGCGCCTTCGCCATCGGTACCACCGAGTTCGTCATCATGGGCCTGCTGCCCGATGTGGCGGCTGACCTCGGTGTGTCGATCCCGGGCGCCGGCTGGCTGGTGACCGGTTACGCCCTGGGCGTGGCCATCGGCGCGCCGTTCATGGCACTGGCCACCGCCAGACTGCCGCGCAAGGCCGCACTGGTAGCGCTGATGGGCATTTTCATCGTCGGTAACCTGCTGTGCGCCATCGCCAGTGACTACAACGTGCTGATGTTCGCCCGTGTCGTCACCGCGCTGTGCCACGGTGCGTTCTTCGGTATCGGTTCTGTCGTAGCTGCCGGACTGGTAGTGCCGAACAAACGCGCATCCGCCGTGGCGCTGATGTTCACCGGCCTGACCCTGGCCAACGTCCTCGGTGTACCGCTGGGCACGGCACTGGGTCAGGAAGCCGGCTGGCGTTCGACCTTCTGGGCGGTGACCGTGATTGGTGTTGTGGCACTGATCGGTCTGATCCGCTTTCTGCCGGCCAAGCGTGACGAAGAAAAACTCGACATGCGCGCCGAACTCGCCGCCCTGAAAGGCGCCGGTATCTGGCTGTCGTTGAGCATGACCGCGCTGTTCGCCGCGTCGATGTTCACCCTCTTCACCTACGTCGCGCCGCTGCTCGGCGATGTCACCGGCGTCTCGCCCAAAGGCGTGACCTGGACCCTGCTGCTGATCGGCCTCGGTCTGACGGTGGGCAACATCATCGGCGGCAAACTGGCGGACAAGCGCCTCGGCGCGACCCTGATTGGTGTGTTCGTGGCGATGGCGGTGGTCTCCACCGTGCTGAGCTGGACCAGCGTGGCGCTGATCCCGACGGAAATCACTCTGTTCCTCTGGGCCACCGCCTCCTTTGCCGCCGTCCCGGCGCTGCAAGTCAACGTGGTGACCTTCGGCAAGGCCGCACCGAACCTGGTGTCGACCCTGAACATCGGCGCTTTCAACATCGGCAACGCCCTGGGCGCCTGGGTCGGCGGCAGCGTCATCGCCCACGGTTTCGGCCTGACCAGCGTGCCCCTGGCCGCCGCCGCGCTGGCCGTGCTCGCGCTGCTGGTGACCCTGATCACTTTCCGTCAGAACGGCGATGCCGGCCTGGCCCCTGCTACCCACTGATTAACCACTTAACTGACGAGGGTTGTACACATGGCAACTATTTTCGATCCGATCAAACTGGGCGACCTCGAGCTGTCCAACCGCATCATCATGGCCCCGCTGACCCGCTGCCGCGCCGATGAAGGCCGCGTGCCGAACGCGCTGATGGCCGAGTACTACGTGCAACGCGCCTCTGCCGGCCTGATCCTGTCCGAAGCCACATCGGTGACGCCGATGGGCGTTGGCTACCCGGACACCCCGGGCATCTGGTCCAACGATCAGGTGCGCGGCTGGACCAACGTGACCAAGGCCGTGCACGCTGCCGGCGGCAAGATCGTCCTGCAACTGTGGCACGTCGGCCGCATCTCGCACCCGTCGTACCTCAACGGTGAAACTCCGGTCGCGCCGAGCGCCATCCAGCCTAAAGGTCACGTCAGCCTGGTTCGCCCACTCGCCGATTACCCGACTCCACGTGCCCTGGAAACCGCTGAAATCGCCGAGATCGTCGAGGCCTACCGCACCGGTGCCGAGAACGCCAAAGCCGCCGGCTTCGACGGCGTGGAAATCCACGGCGCCAACGGCTACCTGCTCGACCAGTTCCTGCAAAGCAGCACCAACCAGCGCACCGACAACTACGGCGGCTCCCTGGAAAACCGTGCACGTCTGCTGCTGGAAGTGACTGACGCGGCGATCGACGTCTGGGGCGCCGGCCGTGTCGGCGTGCACCTGGCGCCACGCGCCGACTCCCACGACATGGGCGACGACAATCTGGCCGAGACCTTCACTTACGTCGCTCGCGAGCTGGGCAAGCGTGGCATCGCCTTCATCTGCTCCCGCGAAAAAGAAGGCGCCGACAGCCTCGGCCCACAGCTGAAAGAAGCCTTCGGCGGCGCGTACATCGCCAACGAACGCTTCACCAAGGACAGCGCCAATGCCTGGCTGGCAGAAGGCAAGGCTGACGCGGTGGCGTTTGGCGTACCGTTCATTGCCAACCCGGACCTGCCGGCACGTCTGAAGGCCGATGCACCGCTGAACGATCCGCGTCCAGAGCTGTTCTACGGCAAGGGCCCGGTCGGTTACATCGACTACCCGACGCTGTAAACCTTATTCAGGACGCGACAGAAATACAAAAGCCCCCGACTTGTGAAAGTCGGGGGCTTTTTCTTGGGTTTTGCCCCGCAATCGCTGAAGCTCCATTGTGGGAGCGGGCTTGCTCGCGAAAGCGGTATGAGCGTCGGCAGATGTATTGAATGTTCAGACGCCTTCGCGAGCAAGCCCTCTCTCACAAGGTGATGCTGTCATTATTGGCGACAGCTAACATTCGTTCACAGCGAAGACACAAAATCCCTACAAAATCCGTAGCTCGCTACGTTTAAACTCGCGGTTCGGGTCTATATAAAAGCAGGCCGATTGACATAACCTGTGCCAATTACGCATTTTGTTTCATTTGCGCAGGCTGGGGCTCAGGCGCAGCATGTCCAGCCCTGTATCGACCCAGCGCTCGGCTTCGGCATGCAATTGAAAGCTGTCCGGCGCCAATAGCCATCCATACAGGAGGCCATCGATATACGCATGAATGCTGATGGCCGCCCGGGCAGTGTCGAGATCTTCCGGCAACTGGCCGCGATTTACCGCATTACGCAAGGTCAGGCCGATGCGCAGGTTGCAATCGAGACTGGCCGTGCGGCGCTGCTGGCGCAGATCGCACATTTCATCGGTGAATTCGCACTTATGAAAAAGAATCTCGTTGATGCGACGGGTCTTCGGATCCAGGGCTACCTGATGGAACAGATGGATCAACAGCTTGCGCATGCACCCCAGTGGGTCGAGTTCGTCCTCGCTCTCGCTGGCCTTCGCCAATTCATCCAGCGGTTCATGCAGGCTGTCGAGCATCGCCTGCACCAGATCCGCCTTGTTGCTGAAATGCCAGTAGATGGCACCGCGCGTGACGCCAGCCAGCGTTGCGATATCCGCCAGGGTCGTGCGGGCCACGCCTCTTTCATAAAACGCTTTCTCGGCCGCTTCGAGAATCTGGCTGCGCGTTTCCTGAGCTTCCTCTTTGGTACGACGGACCATGGCAGTAAAACCTCAAACAGGATGTTTCAGGGATGGCTGAATATCCGCTGAATAAAGAGGGGGCCGATCTCTCACGAATCGGCTCCCCGGCCTACAATTTCAAACCTTGCGACGCATTTTGTAACAGGGTGGGTACGACGCCAAGCTATTTACAAACAACCATGAACGTAAGTATATTCCTTAGCAAGCTACTTATCCACTCGACCCGATTTTTTTACCCTTCCACACTTCTTGTGCGCACTGTGCGCGCCTGACCCGAGGATCTTCATGCAATTCAAGCCAGCTGTTACCGCTCTGGTCACTGCCGTCGCCCTGGCATCGCTGCTCAGCGGATGTAAAAAGGAAGAAGCGGCCCCAGCCGCTCCGCCTCCTCAGGTCGGCGTCGTCACCCTGCAACCACAAGCCTTTACACTCACGTCCGAACTGCCGGGCCGCACCAGTGCGTACCGCATCGCTGAAGTTCGACCACAGGTCAACGGCATCATTCTCAAGCGTCTGTTCAAGGAAGGCAGCGACGTCAAGGCCGGTCAGCAGCTGTATCAGATCGACCCGGCCGTCTATGAAGCCACCCTGAAAAGCGCCGAAGCCAACCTGCGTTCGACCAAGTCGATCTCCGACCGCTACAAGCAACTGGTTGACGAGCAGGCCGTAAGCCGCCAGGAATACGACACTGCCGTGTCCAACCGCATGGAGTCGGAAGCCTCGCTGCAGAGCGCGCAGATCAACCTGCGTTACACCAAGGTCTACGCACCGCTCTCCGGACGTATCGGCCGCTCTTCGGTGACTGAAGGTGCACTGGTCAACAACGGCCAGGCTGACGCGATGGCGACGATCCAGCAACTGGACCCGATCTACGTCGACGTTACCCAGTCCTCGGTTGAACTGCTGGAACTGCGCCGCGAGCTGGAAAGCGGTCGCCTGCAGAAGGTCGGCGACAACTCGGCAGCGGTCAAACTGACCCTCGAAGACGGCAGCCAGTACAAGCTCGACGGTAAGCTGGAATTCTCCGAAGTGTCGGTTGATCCGACTACCGGCTCCGTGACCTTGCGTGCCGTGTTCCCGAACCCGGATCACACCCTGCTGCCAGGCATGTTCGTACGCGCCCAGTTGCAGGCCGGGGTCAACGCTGCCGCCATCCTGGCGCCGCAACAAGGCGTGACCCGCGACCTCAAGGGTACCCCGACCGCACTGGTTGTCGGCCCGGACAACAAGGTTGAACTGCGTCAGCTCAAGGCCAGTCGCACCGTCGGCAGCCAGTGGCTGATCGAGGATGGCCTGAAAGCCGGCGATCGTCTGATCACCGAAGGCCTGCAATATGTTCGACCAGGTGTTCAGGTCAACCCGACTGAAGCGACCAACGTAGCCAAGAACCCGGCCCCCGCTCAGGCAGCTGACAAAGCCGCTGGCGGCAAAGGGGAGTAACTCATGTCGAAATTTTTTATCGACCGTCCGATTTTCGCCTGGGTAATTGCCCTGGTGATCATGTTGGTCGGGGCACTATCGATCCTGAAATTGCCGATCAACCAGTACCCGAGCATTGCGCCTCCGGCCATTGCGATCTCCGTGACCTACCCGGGTGCTTCGGCACAAACCGTGCAGGACACCGTGGTCCAGGTGATCGAGCAGCAGCTCAACGGTATCGACAACCTGCGTTATGTGTCCTCGGAAAGTAACTCCGACGGCAGCATGACCATCACCGCGACCTTCGAGCAAGGCACCAACTCCGACACCGCGCAGGTTCAGGTTCAGAACAAGCTGAACCTGGCCACCCCGCTGCTGCCGCAGGAAGTGCAGCAACAGGGTATCCGCGTGACCAAGGCAGTGAAGAACTTCCTGCTGGTGATCGGCGTGGTGTCGCGTGACGGCAGCATGTCCAAGGACGACCTGTCCAACTACATCGTGTCGAACATGCAGGACCCGATCTCGCGGACTGCCGGTGTCGGTGACTTCCAGGTCTTCGGTGCCCAGTACGCGATGCGCATCTGGCTCGACCCGGCCAAGCTGAACAAGTACAACCTGACCCCGGCCGATGTCAGCACCGCGATTTCGGCGCAGAACGTCCAGGTGTCGTCCGGTCAGCTCGGTGGTTTGCCGGCGCTGCCTGGCCAGCAACTGAACGCCACGATCATCGGCAAAACCCGTCTGCAGACTGCCGAGCAGTTCAAGGCAATTCTGCTGAAGGTCAACCAGGACGGCTCGCAAGTACACATCGGTGATGTTGCCGACGTTGGCCTGGGCGGTGAAAACTCGACCATCTCGGCCCAGTTCAACGGCAAGCCTTCTTCCGGTCTGGCGGTAAAGCTGGCCAACGGCGCCAACGCCCTCGACACCGCCAAAGCCCTGCGTAAAACGATCGACGAGCTCAGCCCGTTCTTCCCGCAAGGCATGGAAGTGGTGTTCCCGTACGACACCACTCCGGTGGTGACCGAGTCGATCAAGGGTGTGGTTGAAACCCTGGTCGAAGCGATCGTGCTGGTGTTCCTGGTGATGTTCCTGTTCCTGCAGAACTTCCGCGCCACCGTCATCACCACGATGACCGTGCCGGTGGTATTGCTCGGTACGTTCGGCATCCTCGCGGCGTTCGGTTTCAGCATCAACACCCTGACCATGTTCGGTATGGTGCTGGCCATCGGCTTGCTGGTGGACGACGCCATCGTCGTGGTGGAAAACGTCGAGCGGGTGATGAGCGAAGAAGGCTTGTCACCGAAGGAAGCGACCAAGAAGTCCATGGGCCAGATCCAGGGCGCTCTGGTCGGTATCGCCCTGGTTCTGTCGGCGGTACTGCTGCCGATGGCGTTCTTCAGCGGCTCCACCGGTGTGATCTACAAGCAGTTCTCGATCACCATCGTTTCGGCCATGGCCCTGTCGGTGATGGTGGCGCTGATCTTCACCCCGGCGCTGTGCGCCACCATGCTCAAGGCAATTCCGAAAGGCGAGCATGGCACACCGAAAAAAGGCTTCTTCGGCTGGTTCAACCGCAGCTTCGACCGTGGCGTGAAAAGCTACGAGCGCGGTGTCGGCAACATGCTGTCGCGCAAAGCGCCGTACCTGCTGGCCTACGTCCTGATCGTGGTCGGCATGATCTGGCTGTTCACCCGCATTCCGACCGCGTTCCTCCCGGAAGAAGACCAGGGCGTACTGTTCGCCCAGGTGCAGACCCCGGCCGGTTCCAGTGCCGAACGTACGCAAGTCGTGATCGACGAAATGCGCTCCTACCTGCTGGAAAAAGAGTCCGGTGCGGTGTCCTCGGTGTTCACCGTGAACGGCTTCAACTTCGCCGGTCGTGGTCAGAGCTCGGGTCTGGCGTTCATCATGCTCAAGCCGTGGCACGAGCGTGATGCGAGCAACAGCGTGTTCGCCCTGGCCCAGCGCGCCCAGCAGCACTTCTTCAGCTTCCGCGACGCGATGGTGTTTGCCTTTGCCCCACCTGCGGTACTGGAGCTGGGTAACGCCACCGGTTTCGACGTGTTCCTGCAGGATCGCGCCGGTATCGGTCACGAAAAACTGATGGAAGCGCGTAACCAGTTCCTCGGCATGGCCGCGCAGAGCAAGGTGCTCTACCAGGTCCGTCCGAACGGTCTGAACGACGAGCCGCAATACCACCTGGAAATCGACGATGCGAAGGCCCGCGCCCTGGGCGTGAGCATTACCGACATCAACAGCACCCTGTCGATTTCCTTCGGTAGTAGCTACGTCAACGACTTCATCGACCGCGGTCGTGTGAAGAAGGTGTACGTGCAAGGCCAGGCCGGTTCGCGCATGAGCCCTGAAGACCTGAAGAAGTGGTACGTGCGCAACAGCGCCGGGACCATGGTGCCGTTCTCCGCGTTCGCCAAGGGCGAGTGGATCTACGGTTCGCCGAAACTGGCGCGTTACAACGGTGTGGAAGCGATGGAGATCCTCGGTTCTCCGGCGCCGGGTTACTCCACCGGTGAAGCGATGGCCGAAGTCGAAGCGATTGCCAAGAAGCTGCCGGCCGGTGTCGGTATCTCCTGGACGGGTCTGTCCTACGAGGAACGTCTGTCCGGTTCGCAGGCGCCAGCGCTGTACGCCCTGTCGCTGCTGATGGTGTTCCTGTGTCTGGCGGCACTGTATGAAAGCTGGTCGATTCCGATCGCGGTCATGCTCGTGGTACCGCTGGGGATCATCGGTGCGCTGATGGCCACCAGCCTGCGCGGCCTGTCCAACGACGTGTACTTCCAGGTGGGCCTGTTGACGACCATCGGTCTGGCAGCTAAAAACGCCATTCTGATCGTCGAATTCGCCAAGGAGCTGCATGAACAAGGGCGCAGTCTGCGCGATGCGGCGATCGAAGCCTGCCGCATGCGTCTGCGACCGATCATCATGACCTCGCTGGCATTCGTCCTCGGTGTAGTACCGCTGGCGATCTCCACCGGCGCCGGCTCGGGCAGTCAACACGCAATCGGTACAGGTGTGATTGGCGGTATGCTCACGGCCACGATCCTGGCAATTTTCTGGGTCCCCCTGTTCTTCGTCACCGTGTCGTCCATGGGCCAGCGCAAAAATGCGGACCAGGATGACACCACAGAAACTCCTAAAGAGGCTGGCCAATGAGCAAGTCGCTACTCTCCATCGCGGTCGCAGCCTTCGTGCTGAGCGGTTGCTCGCTGATTCCTGATTATCAGCGACCAGAAGCACCGGTTGCGAACCAGTTCCCGCAGGGCCCGGCGTACTCGCCGGCCCAGGCACCGGCGCAAGCCGCTGCCGAGCAAGGCTGGAAGCAGTTTTTCCATGATCCTGCCCTCCAACAGCTGATCCAGGTCTCGCTGGAAAACAACCGCGACCTGCGCGTCGCGGCGCTGAACATCGACGCCTACGCTGCTCAGTACCGCATCCAGCGGGCCGATCTGTTCCCGGCGGTTTCGGCGAACGCCACCGGCAGCCGCCAGCGCGTTCCGGCACGGGCTTCGCAGACCGGTGAAGCGGGCATCACCAGTTCCTACTCCGCCACCGTCGGCATCAGCGCCTACGAACTCGACCTGTTCGGTCGGGTGCGCAGCCTGAGCGAACAAGCGCTGCAACAATACTTCGCCACTGAAGAAGCGCGTCGCAGCACCCAGATCAGCCTGGTGGCCAGTGTGGCCAACGCCTACCTGACCTGGCAGGCCGACAAGGAACTGCTCAAGCTGACGCAGGACACCCTCGGTGCCTTCGAAGAAAGCTACAAGCTGACCAGCCGCAGCAACGAAGTCGGTGTCGCCTCGGCGCTGGACCTGGCGCAGTCGCGTACCTCGGTGGAAAACGCCCGGGCGCAACTGGCCAAGTACACGCGTCAGGTGGCTCAGGACGAAAACAGCCTGACCCTGCTGCTCGGCACCGGTATCCCGGCCAACCTGCAAGCGGCCAAACCGCTGTCGGACGACCTGCTCAGCGACGTACCGGCCGGCCTGCCCTCGGACCTGCTGCAACGTCGTCCGGACATCCTGCAAGCCGAGTACAACCTGAAAGCGGCCAACGCCAACATCGGCGCGGCCCGTGCCGCGTTCTTCCCGAGCATCAGCCTGACGGCCAACGCCGGTACGCTGAGCCCGGACCTGTCCGGTCTGTTCAAGGGTGGTTCGGGGACCTGGCTGTTCTCGCCGCAGATCAACCTGCCGATCTTCAACGCCGGCAGCCTGCGCGCCAGCCTCGACGCGGCGAAGATCCAGAAAGACATCGACGTGGCGAACTACGAGAAGTCGATTCAGACCGCCTTCCAGGAAGTCGCCGACGGCCTGGCCGCCCGCCAGACCTACACCGAGCAGTTGCAGGCGCAACGTGACTTCGTCGCGGCCAACCAGGATTACTATCGCCTGGCCGAGCGTCGTTACCGCATCGGTGTCGACAGCAACCTGACCTTCCTCGACGCTCAGCGTCAGTTGTTCAGCGCGCAACAGGCACTGATCACCGACCGCCTCGCGCAGCTGACCAGTGCGGTCAACCTGTACAAGGCGCTGGGTGGTGGCTGGAATGCGCAGACCGCGCAGAACGAACCGCTGAAAGAAGAAGCACCGAAGATGAAGCTGTTCTGATCATCCGGTGAACACAGGGAGCCCGCCACTTGGCGGGCTTTTTGTTGCCTGCAACAAATGTGTTGTCTGGAATGGCGCTATCGCGAGCAGGCTCACTCCTACAGAGAAACGCATTCCAAATGTGGGAGCGAGCCTGCTCGCGATAGCGCCTTATCGACCACCACAAAAGCTGGCTCAATCTTGCGTTCGATAATCGCCCAAAACCCGCTTTCCCCGATTGAATCCCGCCCATCGCCCCCCGCACCATTCGTTCCACAAAACCAATAACAACAGGTTCGACACCATGCTCCCGCGCCCTGTCCCGTCCGGCTGATCGCCGCCGCTGCATCCCAGATTCTGCAAGCGCTTGCCTGCCCCGAAAGTGGCGGCAACGGACCCGTTCGACCCCAAAAAAATAACAAGAGACCCTGCGATGACTCATCCAACTGCGCCGTACGCCCTCCCCGGCCTGATCGCCCTGGCCCTGACTGGCGTCGCCCTGCCCGCCGCAGCCGAAGAAGCCGGTTTTGTCGAAGGCGCCAGCGCCAACCTGAACCTGCGCAACTTCTACATCAACCGCAACTTCACCAACCCGACCAAGGCCCAGGGCAAGGCCGAAGAGTGGACGCAGAACTTCATCCTCGACGCCAAATCCGGCTTCACCCAAGGCACCGTCGGCTTCGGCATGGACGTGCTCGGCCTGTATTCGGTGAAGCTCGACGGCGGCAAGGGCACCGGCGGCACGCAATTGCTGCCACTGGATCACGACGGGCGCCCGGCGGACAATTTCGGCCGTACCAACGTCGCGTTCAAGGCCAAACTGTCGCAGACCGAAATCAAGGTGGGCGAATGGATGCCGGTGCTGCCGATCCTGCGTTCGGACGACGGCCGTTCGCTGCCGCAAACCTTCCGTGGCGGGCAGATCACCTCGAAGGAGATCAACGGTCTGACCCTCTACGGCGGGCAGTTCCGCGCCAACAGTCCGCGCGACGACAGCAGCATGAGCGACATGTCGATGTTCGGTAAGCCGGCGTTCACCTCGGACCGCTTCAACTTTCAGGGCGGTGAATACGTTTTCAACGAAAAGCGCACGCAGATCGGCCTGTGGAACGCCGAACTCAAGGACATCTACAGCCAGCAATACGTCAACCTGACGCACAGCCAGCCACTGGGCGACTGGACCCTGGGCGCCAACCTCGGCTTCTTCTATGGCAAGGATGACGGCAGCGCCCGCGCCGGCGAACTCGACAACAAGACCTGGTCGGGGATGTTCTCGGCCCGCTACGGCGGCAACACTTTCTACGTCGGCCTGCAGAAACTCACCGGCGACAGCGCCTGGATGCGCGTCAATGGCACCAGCGGCGGCACCCTGGCCAACGACAGTTACAACTCCAGCTACGACAACGCTCAGGAGCGATCCTGGCAGGTGCGCCACGACTACAATTTTGCCGCCCTGGGCATCCCCGGCCTGACCTTGATGAACCGCTACATCAGCGGCGACAACGTGCACACCGGAACCATCACCGATGGCAAGGAATGGGGCCGCGAATCGGAACTGGGCTACACCGTGCAGAGCGGCACCTTGCGCGACCTGAACGTGCGCTGGCGCAACTCGACCATGCGCCGCGACTTCAGCAACAACGAGTTCGACGAAAACCGCCTGATCATCAGCTATCCGATCAGCTTGCTGTAAACACCAAGCCCCTGTGGGAGCGGGCTTGCTCGCGAAAGCGGTTTATCAGTCACTTCAATGCTGCCTGACCCTCCGCCTTCGCGAGCAAGCCCGCGCCCACAGGGGTGTTGTGCCATCCGTCAGGATCTGTAGCGCTTCGCAAAGCCTCGGGTAGAGTAGGAAACACCTGAAGGACTCAGGCGCCACACCCTCCCCGCTTCCGCTATCCAAAGTTGTTGGTCCTCAAGATTTGGCCAGGTTGTCATCGGAAGACACTGCTGATCATCGGAGGACCACCTCATGATCAACCCACTCAACGCAGCCCCCGACTGGGACGCCAAGGCGTACCAGCAGTTTTCCCGTCAACGCCAGCGCCCGGTCAACGAACTGCTCGATCGCGTCGAACTGGATAACCCCAAACGTATTTATGACCTGGGCTGCGGCACCGGCATTGCCACGCAGCTGCTGGCCGAACGTTGGCCGCGAGCGCAGTTGCTGGGCGTCGACAGTTCGCGGCAGATGCTGGATCAGGCCCGATGTCTGTCGATCAACGCCCGCTGGCAAGAGTGCGACCTGCTCGAATGGCAACCCAGACAACCCGCCGACCTGCTGCTCGCCGCGGCGGTGCTGCATTTCATTGGCGATCATCAACAACTGCTGCCGCGCCTGCTGGGGCATCTGAACCCCGGCGGCTGTCTGGCGGCGCACATGCCGGACTGGCGCGATGCCTTGTGGTATCGACTGATGCTCGACACCCTGGAAGATGCCGGCCCGGGTCACACCCCCATCGGCACACCGCAACTGCGCCAGCACATGGCGGCGCGGCCGCTATTGTCGCTGGAGGATTACTACCGTTTGCTGGCGCCGCTGACCACGTCACTGGACATCTGGGAAACCGAGCAATTGCAGGTGGTCGGCGGCAAGTCGCCGATCTACGACTGGGTGAAGGTCTCGGCGCTACGGCCGGTGATGCAGGCACTGACGCCACAGGAACAGGCGCGGTTTATCTACCACTATCTGATGCGGGTGCATAAGCATTATCCGCCGGAGAAAAACGGGCAGACGCTGTTTCCGTTCAAGCGGATTTTCATTGTCGCCAAGGTGTGACGTGTCACGGCAAATATCGCCATCGCGAGCAGGCTCACTCCTACAGATGAACGCGTTCCATTGTGGGAGCGGGCTTGCTCGCGAAGGCCTCAGTTCAGGCACCATCACTCCCGGGATTCAACCCCCAGCTCATCCCACACCGACTCCGCCAGATGGAACGTGGCATTCGCCGCCGGGATCCCGCAATAGATCGCACTCTGCATGATTACTTCCTTGATCTCGCCCCGGCTCACACCGTTGTTGGCCGCCGCACGCAAATGCAGTTTCAGTTCAGCCTCGCGGTTCATCCCGATCAGCATGGCGATGGTGATCAGGCTGCGGGTATGCCGAGGCAGGCCCGGGCGGGTCCAGATGTCGCCCCAGGCGTGACGGGTGATCATCTCCTGGAATTCCGAGTTGAACTCGGTCAGCGCATTCAGGCTGCGATCGACGTGGGCATCGCCCAATACCGCGCGGCGTACTTGCAAACCTTCGTCGTAACGTTGTTTCTCGTCCACAAATCTTCCCTCACTGAGCGTTCAGAAACGCCAACACCCGATCACTGAAAGCGGCACCGGCCTGCACGTTGGACAAATGCGCGGCATAGAACTCGGCGTACTCGGCGCCGCGCACATGCTCCTGAATGAAATGCCCGCCGGACGGTGGCGTCACCGCATCTTCGGTACCCGCGATCACCAGCAGCGGCAGGTTGATCGACGCCAGTTGCTCACGGAAATCGGCATCGCGTACCGCCGCGCAATTGGCCGCATAACCTTCAGGTGACGTCGCCGCGAGCATGTCGGTGATCTTCTTCGCCGCGGCCGGATTGGCCGTGGAAAAGTCCGGGGTAAACCAACGGGCAATCGACGCATCACGCAGTGCGACCATCGCTGCCGGGCCATCACGCAACACGGTTTCGATGCGCGGATTCCACACCGACGGGTCGCCGATCTTCGCGGCGGTGTTGCACACAATCAGTTTGTGCAAACGATGGCCGGCATTGATCCCCAGCCACTGGCCGATCAACCCGCCCATCGACAATCCGCAGAAATGCGCACGCTCGATGTGCAGCGCATCCAGCAGACCCAGCACGTCGCGACCCAGTTGCTCGATGCTGTACGGCCCCGGCGTCACCAGCGACTGGCCGTGTCCGCGCGTGTCGAAACGCAGCACCCGGAAGTGCTCGGTGAACGCCGGTATCTGCGCGTCCCACATGTGCAGGTCGGTGCCCAGCGAGTTGGACAGCAACAACACCGGCGCATCGACCGGCCCATCCAATTGATAGTGCAGTTCGCCATCGGCGAGTTGAACGAAAGCCACAGCCCTCTCCTTCAGACAGTCAAAGCATTGTGTTCGGCGACTGCGCGCTCGACCCAGGTTTGCGCCTGGCCGAGGTAATGCGCGGGGTCGAGCAGATGGTCGAGTTCGGTGCTGCTCAGTTCGGCAGTCACTTGCGGCTCGTCGCCGAGTACCGCACGCAGGTGGCGCTGTTCGGCCACCGCGCGTTTGCAGCATTGTTCGAGCAAATGGTGCGCGGTGTCGCGTCCGACCCGCTGCGCGAGGACGATGCTCACCGCTTCGGCGAGCACCAGCCCTTGAGTCAATTGGAGATTGCGCGCCATGCGTTCGGCGTCGACTTCCAGACCATCGGCCAGCAGGCGCGCCTGTTGCAACGCACCGGACACCAGGCAGCAGATGTCCGGCAGGGTTTCCCATTCGGCATGCCACAGACCGAGGCTGCGCTCGTGTTCCTGCGGCATGGCGCTGAACAGCGTCGAGACCAGCCCCGGCACCCGCGTCGCGGCACCGATCAACACCGCCGCGCCGACCGGATTGCGCTTGTGCGGCATGGTCGACGAACCGCCCTTGCCCGGCGCCGACGGCTCGAACACTTCCGCCGCTTCGGTCTGCATCAACAGACTGACGTCGCGCCCGAGTTTGCCGAGGCTGCCGGCGATCAAACCGAGTACCGCGCCGAACTCGACGATGCGATCACGCTGGGTGTGCCACGGTTGCTCGGGCAGTGTCAGTCGCAGTTCTTCCGCCAAGGCCTGAGCGATCGGTAATGCTTGCCCGCCGAGTGCCGCGAGGGTGCCGGACGCTCCGCCGAATTGCAGCACCAGCAGCCGTGGCTTGAGTTCGCGCAGACGCTGACGACTGCGGGTCACCGCGCCGAGCCAACCGGCAATCTTCATCCCGAGCGTGACGGGCGTGGCGTGCTGCAGCCAGGTGCGCCCGGCCAGTGGCGTCGCCGCATGACGTTGGGCTTGGGCGGCGAGCGAATCGGCAAGCGCTGCCAGATCGCTTTCAATCAGCTCCAGCGCCTGACGCAATTGCAGCACCAGCCCGGAATCCATCACGTCCTGACTGGTCGCCCCCAGATGCACATAACGCTCAGCCTCGGCACTGCTCGCGGCGATCTGCTTGCCCAACGCCTTGACCAGTGGAATCGCCGAATTACCGGCCGTGGCAATCGCCTCGCCCAGCGCCGCGAAGTCATACAGACCGGCGTTGCAGGCGGCGGCAATCGGCGCAACGGCAGACGCCGGAATCACCCCGACCCGCGCTTCGGCCCGGGCCAGCGCCGCTTCGAAATCGAGCATCGCCTGCACCCGGCCCTGATCGCAGAACACTTCGCGCATATCGCGGGCAGTGAAGTAGGCATCGAACAATTGATTGCCCGGTCGCTGAGTCATAAACAGTCCTTGCCGGCGCGGGCCTTCACGGCCCGCGCTCATCGGTTTACAGATCGTGATGCAAGTACGCCGCCTGTTTCGGCAGGCGCAGGCTGAACAGGAACGCCACCGCCATCATCACCGTTACGTACCAGTAGAAGGCGTTTTCCATGCCCCCGGCCTTCAGGCTCAGGGCCACGTATTCAGCCGAGCCGCCGAAGATCGCGTTGGCCACCGCGTAGGCCAGACCGACGCCAAGAGCGCGGACTTCCGGCGGGAACATTTCGGCTTTCACCAGGCCGCTGATCGAGGTGTAGAAACTGACAATCGCCAGCGCCACGGTGATCAGTACAAAGGCCAGCACCGGGCTGCTGATGCTTTTCAGGCTCAACAGGATCGGCACGGTGAACAGCGTGCCGAGCGCGCCGAACCAGAGCATCGAATTACGCCGGCCGATCTTGTCGGCGAGCATGCCGAACAGCGGCTGCATGCACATATACAGGAACAGCGCGCCGGTCATTATGTAACTGGCGGTCTTCGCGTGCATGCCGGCGGTGTTCACCAGGTACTTCTGCATATACGTGGTGAAGGTGTAGAAAATCAACGAGCCACCGGCGGTGTAACCAAGCACGGTGATGAACGCGGCTTTGTGATCACGGAACAGCGCGCGGATGCTGCCGGCGTCCTTGTTCTCGCGCATTTCCTTGCTGGCGGTTTCTTTCAGCGAACGCCGCAGGAACAGCGAGATCACCGCCGCCACCGCACCGACCACAAACGGAATCCGCCAGCCGTAGGCACGCAGTTCGTCTTCACTGAGGAACTGCTGCAGGATCACCACCAGCAACACCGCCAGCAGTTGTCCGCCGATCAGCGTCACGTACTGGAACGAAGCGAAAAAGCCGCGCTGGCCCTTGAGCGCAACTTCACTCATGTAGGTCGCGGTGGTGCCGTATTCGCCACCCACCGACAAACCTTGCAGCAGACGCGCGAACAGCAACAGCAGCGGTGCCCACACGCCGATGCTGGCGTAAGTCGGCAGGCAGGCGATGAGCAACGAGCCGAAGCACATCATCAGTACCGAAATCATCATCGAAGTCTTGCGGCCCTTCTTGTCCGCCAGCCGCCCGAAAATCCAGCCGCCAATCGGGCGCATCAGGAACCCGGCGGCGAATACGCCGGCGGTGTTGACCAGTTGCACCGTGGGGTTGTCGGAGGGGAAAAACGCCGGGGCGAAATAGATCGCGCAGAAGGCATAGACATAGAAGTCGAACCATTCGACCAGATTGCCGGACGAGGCACCGACAATAGCGAAGATGCGCTTGCTGCGCTCTTCGCCGGTGTAATGAGCGGTGGTAGTTGTCATTGTTTTTACTCTGAGGGGACAGGTGAGAGTCTAGACACACTTCGCAACAGTCCCGTTCCACATCGAATCAGCCATACAGTTTCCCTGTGGGAGCGGGCTTGCTCGCGAAGAGGGCGTGTCAGGCAATATTAATGTTGACTGACCCACCGCCTTCGCGAGCAAGCCCGCTCCCACATGGGATGTGTGTTGCCCCTTCAATAATCGAAGAACACCGTCTCCGCCTCAGTGCCCTGCAAAATCACATTCCACTGATAAACCCCCGCCGCATCCGGCTTCGCCAGCAACGTCCCGCGGCGCTCCGCCGGCACACATTCCAGCAGCGGATCACTCACGTTCGCCGGATCGCCTTCGAAGTAGATGCGTGTCAGCAAGTGTTTGACCAGGCCGCGGGCAAACACCAGCACCACCAGGTGCGGGGCCTGGGTCGAGCCCTTCAGGCCTTCGACCGTGCCCGGTTTGATCGTGGTGAAACGGAAGCGCCCTTCGGCGTCCACCGGCACCCGGCCGAAACCTTCGAAGTGCGGGTCCAGTGGTTTGTCCTGCTCGTCTTCCGGGTGCGCGTATTTGCCGGCGGCGTTGGCCTGCCAGACTTCGAGCATCGCGTCGTTGACCACATCGCCGTTGCCGTCAACGACTTGTCCAGTGATCGCCACGCGCTCGCCGAGGGTTTGTTCGACCGCGAGGTTTTCGCGGTTCAGCCAGGTCAGGCCGATGTGGTAGTACGGCCCGACGGTGTGGGACGTGGTGGCAGTCAGCGTCATCTTATTTCTCCATCGGCGTGGCGTCGCGGCCGCGCAAGACGATGTCCCAGCGATAGCCGAGGGCGTAGGACGGAATGGTTTTTTCCAGATCGAAAGCGGCGATCAGACGTTCCTTCGCGGAGGTGTCCGGCACGCAGTTGTAGATCGGGTCGTAGGCCAGCAGCGGGTCGCCAGGGAAATACATCTGCGTCACCAGACGAGTGAGGATGCTCGGCCCGAACAGCGAGAAATGGATGTGCGCCGGGCGCCACGCGTTGTGGTGGTTGCCCCACGGATAGGCGCCGGGCTTGATGGTCTGGAACTGGTACCAGCCGTCGGCGTCGGTCACGGTGCGGCCGGTACCGGTGAAGTTAGGGTCCAGCGGTGCGTCGTGCAGGTCGCGCTGGTGGTTGTAGCGGCCGGCGGCGTTGGCCTGCCAGATCTCCACCAGAATCCCCGGCACCGGCAGACCGTTTTCGTCGAGCACACGGCCGTGAATGATGATGCGCTCGCCCAACGGCTCGCCGTCGTGCTGGGCGGTCAGGTCGTTGTCTTTCTCGGCGACGCGTTCGGCACCGATGGTCGGGCCGGTGATCTCCGACAACGAATGCGGCAGAAACACCAACGGCTTGGACGGCGAGCGCAGGTTGGTGGATTGATACGTCGGGTGCAGGTACTCAGGCTGGGTGCCTTCCTGCGGACGACGGTAGCCAGGCTTGTCAGTCATTTCGCTTTCCTCAGTTCTTGTTCGTGCAGCTGTGCGTCAGACGCGTTCGATGGCCAGCGCCAGACCCTGCCCGACGCCGACGCACATGGTTGCCAGACCTTTCTTGCCGCCGGTCTTTTCCAACTGATGCAACGCGGTCAGCACCAGTCGCGCGCCGCTCATGCCCAACGGGTGACCCAAGGCAATCGCGCCACCGTTCGGGTTGACCTGCGACGCATCGTCGGCCAGACCCAGTTCACGCAGCACCGCCAGGCCTTGGCTGGCGAAGGCTTCGTTGAGTTCGATCACGTCGAAATCGCTGACCGCCACCCCGAGACGCTCGATCAGTTTGCGCACCGCTGGCACCGGGCCGATGCCCATCACCCGTGGCGCGACGCCGGCACTGGCCATGCCCAGCACTTTGGCGCGGGCGGTCAGGCCGTGTTTCTTCACCGCTTCAGCCGAAGCGAGAATCAGCGCGGCAGCACCGTCGTTGACCCCGGACGCGTTGCCGGCGGTGACGGTCTTGTCCGGGCCGTTGACCGGTTTGAGTTTGCTCAGGGCTTCAAGCGTCGTGTCGGCGCGAGGATGTTCGTCCCGGCTGACCACGGTTTCGCCCTTCTTGTGGGCAATGCGTACTTCGACGATTTCCTCGGCGAAGTAGCCCGCCGCCTGCGCAGCGGCGGTGCGTTGCTGGCTGCGCAGGGCGAAAGCGTCCTGGTCGGCGCGCGACACTTTATAGTCATCGGCGACGTTGTCGGCGGTCTGCGGCATCGCATCGACGCCGTACTGCGCTTTCATCAACGGGTTGATGAAACGCCAGCCGATGGTGGTGTCTTCCAGTTTCATGTTGCGCGAGAACGCTGCGTCCGCCTTGCCCATCACAAACGGCGCGCGGGACATCGACTCGACGCCACCGGCAATCGCCAGCTCCATCTCGCCACTGGCAATGGCGCGGAACGCGGTGCCGATCGCGTCCATGCCCGAAGCGCAGAGACGGTTGAGGGTCACGCCCGGCACGCTCTCCGGCAGGCCGGCCAGCAGCAGCGCCATGCGCGCCACGTTACGGTTGTCTTCGCCGGCCTGGTTGGCGCAGCCGAGGAACACTTCGTCGATCGCGTTCCAGTCTACCGAGGGATTGCGCTCCATCAGCGCCTTGATCGGCACGGCGGCCAGATCGTCGGCGCGCACGGCGGCCAGACCACCGCCGAACCGGCCGATGGGGGTGCGAATCGCGTCGCAGATATACACGTCACGCATCATGCTTCTCCCGGTGCCTGGCCGTGGGCGGCGGCGGTGCGCGCTTCGAGATCGCGCAGGGCGGTCAGTTCGACCTCGGTCGGTGCTGCCGTGGTTTCAACGTTGTCGGCAAAGCGGATCGCCCAACCGGTGGCGGCGACCACTTGCTCGCGGGTCACGCCCGGATGCAGTGCGGTGACCACGAATTCGTGGGTGCCCGCTTCCGGCTCCATGATGCACAGGTCGGTGATGATCCCGACCGGACCGGCACCCGGCAGGCCCAGACGCTTGCGCGAATCGCCGCCCTCGCCGTGACCGACCGAGGTAATGAAGTCGAGTTTGTCGACGAACGACCGCGCCGACTGTTTGAGGATGATCAACACGCTTTTCGCCGAACCGGCGATTTCCGGCGCGCCACCGGCACCCGGCAGGCGCACTTTCGGCGCGTGATAGTCGCCGACCACGGTGGTGTTGATGTTGCCGAAACGGTCGACCTGCGCCGCGCCGAGAAAACCGACGTCGATGCGCCCGCCCTGCAGCCAGTAGCGAAAAATCTCACCGGTCGGCACGACAGTGTCGGCGGTCTCCGCCAACTCGCCGTCACCGATCGACAGCGGCAGCACGCTTGGTTTGGCGCCAATCGGGCCGGATTCGTAGATCAGCACCACGTCCGGCGACGAAGTCAGGCGCGCGAGGTTGGCGGCTTTCGACGGCAGGCCGATGCCGACGAAGCACACCGAGCCGTTTTTCAGGCGACGGGCCGCAGCGACGGTCATCATTTCATTGGTGGTGTAAGTCATTACTTGGCCTCCGAAGCAGCGGCCAACTTGGCCTGGAACTCGCTGAAGTCAGCGCAGCCATGGATGTATTCGTTGATCCACGCGGTAAACGTCTCACGGTCACGGGCGATCGGATCCCACGCCTGATAGAAACGATTGTCACGCTCGGTGTAACCGTGGGCGTAGGACGGATGCGCACCGCCCGGCACGTGGCAGACCGCGCTCAAGGCCCAGGTCGGCAGCACGCAAGCGTTCATCGGGGCGTTGAGGTTGTCGACGATTTCCTCGACGGTGACGATGCAACGCTTGGCCGCCAGTGCGGCTTCTTTCTGCACACCGAGAATGCCCCACAGCAGCACGTTGCCTTGGCGGTCAGCCTTCTGCGCGTGGATCACGGTCACGTCCGGACGTACCGACGGCACCGCCGCCAGCACTTCACCGGTGAACGGGCAGGTCACGGATTTGATCAGCGGGTTGACCTTCGGCAGGTCGGAACCGGCGTAGGCCCGCAGCACGGCGAACGGTAGGCCGGAAGCGCCGGCGACGTAGGCGTTGGCCAGGTCGGCGTGGCTGTGCTCTTCGATTTCCAGCGCATGCGGCCACTGCTTCTCGACCGCATCGCGCAGACGGTGCAGCGACCCCACACCCGGGTTGCCACCCCAGGAAAAGATCAGCTTGCGTGCACAACCGGCACCGATCAGTTGGTCGTAGATCAGGTCAGGCGTCATCCGCACCAGGGTCAGATCTTTCTTGCCCTGACGAATGATTTCATGACCTGCGGCTGTCGGAATCAGGTGAGTGAAGCCTTCGAGCGCGACGGTGTCGCCGTCGTTGACGAATTGCTTCACCGCGTCGTGCAGCGAAAGGATCTCAGCCATGGAGCAGGCTCCCGTTTTTGTAGTGAATCGCCAGTGAGAAAAAGGCGCGAGGTTCAGCGCCGGAGTCACTGCAGATTAAGCCGCTGAAAATCGCCAAACAATCCGATAATCGACTGAGTGTTCGTTTATCGAACAGATTGTTACCACCCTATCAATCACAAGCAAAAGCTTCGCGAGCAAGCCCGCTCCCACATTTGAAATGTGTTTTCCCTGTGGGAGCGGGCTTGCTCGCGAAGGCGTCGGAACATGCAGCGCGGATCAAAATGACTCGACTCAAGTCGCATCCGCATGACTCACCATGCCTTTAATCACCACCGCCGTCGTCGCCAACGCCGCCGGAATCACCAGTGCCGTCAACACCTGCTCAAAGTTCCAGCCCAACCCCAGCAACGTCGCGCCCATCCACGCCCCGAGAATCGCACCAAACCGGCCAATCCCGAGCATCCACGACACCCCGGTTGCGCGCCCCTGGGTCGGATAAAACCGCGCCGCCAGCGACGGCATCGCCGATTGCGCGCCGTTGACGCACATCCCCGCCACCAGCACCAAGGTCGCGAGCAAGGTGATGTTGCCCAGGCTCTGCCCCACCGCGTAGGCAAACACCCCGGCCAGCAGGTAGAACGTGCCGATGACCTTGTGCGGATTGAAGCGATCCATCGCCCAGCCCACAGCGACCGCGCTCAACACCCCGCCGAACTGGAACAACGCGCCGATGAACGCCGCCTGCTCCATGCTCGCGCCGCTGTCACGCATCAGGGTCGGCAGCCAACTGGTCAGGAGGTAGACGATAACCAGGCCCATGAAGTAGGTCAGCCACAGCAGCAAGGTGCCGGCGCTGTAGGTGCCGGAGAAAATCACCGCGAACACGTTGCGCGCCTTGACGGTTTTCTGTTCCGGCACGCTGAAACTCGAGGCCTGCGCGACGGTGACCGGATCGATCGGCGACAAGGTCTTGCGCACTTTGTCGGTGCCGCGATTACGCACCACCAGATAACGTGCCGATTCCGGCAGCCAGAACAACAGCACCACCGCGAGGATCAGCGGCAGGATCCCGCCGATCAGCAACAGGCTGTGCCAGCCGAACGCCGGGATCAGCTTCGCCGAAATGAATCCGCCGCCGGCCATGCCGAGGTTGAAACCGCAGAACATGCTGGTCACCAGCAAGGATTTCTTGCGCTCCGGCGTGTATTCCGAGAGCAGTGTGGTGGCGTTGGGCATGCCCGCGCCCAGACCGAGGCCGGTGAGGAAACGCAGCACCAGCAATTGTTCGACGTTGGTGCTGTAGGCCGAAGCCAGACTGAAAGCGCCAAACAGCAGCACCGCGCCGACCAGTACCACTTTGCGCCCGAAGCGGTCAGCCAATGGGCCGGAACCCAGTGCGCCGAAGACCATGCCGATCAACGCGGCGCTCATCACCGGGCCGAGGCTGGCGCGGTCGATGCCCCAGTCCTGGGACAACGCCGGCGCAATAAAACCCATCGCCGCGGTGTCGAGGCCGTCGAGAAACACAATCAGGAAACACAGGATCACCACCCGCCACTGATAGCGCGAGATCGGTTGGGCATTGATGAAGGTCTGCACGTCGAGGCAGTTACCTACAGCGGACTGAGGCTGGTTCATTATTTTTATTCCACGCAAAAAACGCAGTCGAACGGCGGCCGGCCAAAAAGCGGCACGGTCACAAGAATAGAAGGCTGGAATCAGGCGTTGCGGTGAATCCGGCAACAGGGAATGGGGCTGAGACAGTCGGGGAGCATGCGCATGGTGAGTTGCCTCTTGTCATTATTATGGGAGTCGACAATCCGGCAGGCTCATTCACATCTGCGCCGGATGACGCTGCCGCGACATTAATGATCCGACGCTTTTAGCGTCAATTCGATAAACGCAACACTGTGCGTTTATCGAACAGCTTCATCAGGCGAACAACTGGGCGCTGAGGTCGCGGCTGGCACTGAGCAGGCCCGGCAGAAAGCGTTGCTCCAGCTCGGTACGGCTGACGCGACCCGCGTGGGTGCTGACGTTGAGCGCCGCGACCACCTGGCCCGACGCGTCGTACACCGGCACGGCAATCGAACGCAGGCCTTGCTCGAGTTCCTGATCGACGATGCACCAGCCCTGCTGCCGTACTTCCTGCAGGCATTCGAGCAGACTTTCCGGGGTGTGCAGCGTGCGACTGGTTTTGGCCACCAGTTCGGCATGGTCGAGGTATTCGCCCAGCGAAGTGTCGTCCAGCGCCGCCAGCAGGATTCGGCCCATCGACGTGCAATAGGCCGGCAGCCGCCCCCCCACCGACAGGTCCACCGAAATCAACCGCTGCGTGGTCGCCGAACGGGCGATGTACAGAATGTCGTCGCCTTCAAGTGTGGCCATGTTGCAGGCTTCGTGCAGTTGCTCGCTCATGCGATCGAGGTACGGCTGGGCCGACACCGCCAGCGGCGTCGATGACAGATAGGCGTGGCCAAGGGTCAGGACTTTGGGCAGCAACGAATATGTGCGGCCATCGGTGGTGGCGTAACCCAGTTTGATCAAGGTGTGCAGGCAACGGCGCACGGCAGCGCGGGGAATTTCCGTGCGGTGGCTGATCTGGGCGATGGTCAGGTGTCGCTTACGCTCCTGAAACGCCTGCACCACCGCCAGGCCACGGGCCAGCGAGGTCATGAAATCCGGGTCGCCGGTCAGCGCCTGGATGCGCTTGGCCGGCGAAGCGACGATCGGCGGCGCCACGGAGGTGAAGGAGTTGCGCATTTGATCGTTCATTTCTTGTCCTTTTGCATCACGGATCAATGGCTATACAAGCGGCTCGCCGACAGATGCACAAGGGCCGAGACGCCAAGATTGAGCGATTATCGAACCGCCGACCGATTATCGCAATCCATCAGCCGCCGTCCTTCGCGGCTTCTTCAATCGTTGGGCCAACCTGTTCAGCCAACTTTGCATGACCCATTAGTTGCTCGACTTAATGGCGCCAGAAACTGAACGCGCGTCCTTAAAGGTTTCGACAAATTTCAACTAGCGATAAAACTTGTCAGCAACAAAACGATCACACATCCCGAACCGTTTTTAACTTGGCAAAGATAGTCAATCCCGATTCGACCGCTATAATGCACCTCAGTGGCGCCGCGTTTTCACTGGCCGAGGGTGCCGCCCGCTGACGCGCTGCCTATTGCCGTCAGCCCCGGCCAGCGCCTGACGCTCATTATTCATGCACCGCCAGCGCGCTTGCTGAAACAGGAAACTGATGCTGCGTCAGTTTTAATCTGGTGCCGTAGCCGCCTGCAACATGGAAGTCTTGATCGCCCTGCCGACAACTCCAATGCCTGAACTGGCATTGCCCCTCGGTGGACGTGTTCAATCGACTCGTTGCCGTGCGTTTCACCAGACATTTATCTCAACTCAAACAGGTAGCACTGTGACGAAAGACGAACTGCGCGCGGAACTTGAGCGCCAGGAACAACGTTACAAGGAAGTTTACGGCGGGGAAGTCACCACCTACGCCGCCCAACCCGAACCGGAACGCAAGGCATGGCGTAAACGCCCCACAGTTCAGGATCAGGTTTTCCAGCAAGAACTGAAAAAGATGGAAGAAGAACTCAAAACCGAAGAGCCATGAACGGGCGATCCTGAGTTTTTCGAGGGCCTGCGTCGCCACCGGCTACAAGCACGGTGACCCGATGATGCCTTGCGCGCCCGCTACCCGCGGGCAGCGGCCACCTCCCCCGTCCTGCACGGGAAAGGAGCGTGTCTGACTCGTTTCAGAGATATTTCACACAAACGTTTGAGGCCCCTGCGCGCTCGACAAAATGCCTGCTGCCTGAAAGTTTTTCCAAGCCAATCAAGCACTTGAAAAACCCTGCAACACGCTCGGGCTTTGCACCTTGCAACAATTTAATTCGACATTGATTGCTACCGATGAGCAGGTAGGGGATCGATTTCCAGTCTTTTCTGGCATAATCGCGCCCCCTTATGACCGGGTCAGAAAACCTTCATGATCGATTTATTCAGCGGACTGGATGCTTGGGTGCTTGTGAGCCTCTTGCTCGCCCTGACGTTTGTCCTCGCCTTCGAGTTCATCAATGGATTTCATGACACCGCTAACGCGGTAGCCACTGTTATCTACACCAAAGCCATGCCGCCTCACCTGGCGGTGTTCTTCTCCGGTGTGTTCAACTTCCTCGGCGTGTTGCTGGGCGGCGTTGGCGTGGCGTATGCCATTGTTCACCTGCTGCCGGTAGAACTGCTGATCAATGTGAACACCGGCCATGGCCTGGCGATGGTGTTCTCATTGCTCGCCGCGGCGATCACATGGAACCTGGGCACCTGGTACTTCGGTATCCCGGCCTCCAGCTCCCACACCCTGATCGGCTCGATCCTCGGCGTCGGCCTGGCCAACGCCCTGATCAACAACATCCCGTTGGCCGACGGCGTGAACTGGCAGAAAGCGATCGACATTGGCGCCTCGCTGGTGTTCTCGCCAATGGCCGGTTTCCTGATCGCCGCGCTGATCCTGATCGGCCTGAAGTGGTGGCGCCCGCTGTCGAAGATGCACAAGACCCCGGAACAGCGCCGCAAGATCGACGACAAGAAGCACCCGCCGTTCTGGAATCGCCTGGTCCTGGTGATCTCGGCCATGGCCGTAAGCTTCGTGCACGGTTCCAACGATGGTCAGAAAGGCATCGGCCTGATCATGCTGGTACTGATCGGTATCGTGCCTGCGCAGTTCGTGCTTGACCTGAGCAGCACCACCTACCAGATCGAGCGCACCCGTGACGCGACCTTGCACCTGAGCCAGTTCTACAAGCGCAACGCCGATTCCCTGGGCGAATTCCTGGCCCTGGGCAAAAGTGTTGAAGGCGATCTGCCGGAAAAATTCCGCTGCAACCCGCAGCAGACCGAACCGACCATCAACGCCCTGCTTGGCACCCTTAAAGGTGTAGCGGACTACCATTCGCTGTCCTCGGAAAGCCGCATCGAAGTCCGTCGCTACTTGCTCTGCCTGGACGACACCGCGAAGAAAGTCGGCAAGCTGCCAGGCCTCGAAGCGCGTGAAAAAGCTGACCTGGACAAACTGCGAAAAGACCTGACCACCACCACTGAATACGCGCCGTTCTGGGTGATTCTGGCGGTCGCACTGGCTCTGGGCCTGGGCACCATGGTCGGCTGGAAACGCGTGGTACTGACCATCGGCGAGAAGATCGGCAAGCAAGGCATGACCTACTCTCAGGGCATGTCGGCGCAGATCACTACTGCCAGTCTGATCGGCATGGCCAACATTTTCAGCCTGCCAGTGTCCACCACCCACGTCCTGTCCTCGGGCGTGGCCGGCACCATGGTCGCCAACAAGAGCGGCCTGCAGGGCGGGACTGTTCGCACTATCCTGCTGGCGTGGGTGCTGACCTTGCCGGCGACTGTGGCGTTGTCGGCTGGGTTGTTCTGGTTGGCGTCCAAAGCGTTGGGTAGCTGATAGACCGCAGCACATGAGAAAGGCGTGATTCGTGAGGATCGCGCCTTTTTTTGTTTTGGTTGGGGTTGGATTGGGGGCATATCCGTTGCTGCGGGGGTTGCTGATTACGGTTCCGCCCTTACGGCGGGTCACTTTTTCCAAACGCCGAAAAAGTAACCAAAAAGGCTTCCCCCGGCGTACGGCACTTCGCTGAGGCTCAGTGTTCCCTCGCTACGGTGTCCATCAGGGGGCATCGCCTACGGTTTGCTTCGCTGCACCTCCTCTCGATGTATGCGGCTCCGCCGCATGGCGCTGCGCGCCTACCCCCTGATGGACACCTTCGCTCGGCCTGCCGATGGGGCTTGAAGATCAAAAGCCACATCAAGAGCCAGAGCCAGAGCCAGAGCCAGAGCCAGATCAAAAGATCGCAGCCTTCGGCAGCTCCTACATGGGATTGGGTGTATTCAGTAAGAGATTGTTCGGCTGACAGGCCGCCTTCGCGAGCAAGCCCGCTCCCACAGTAGGGCCGGGTATATCAGTAAGAGATTGGTCGGCTGTCAGGCCGCCTTCGCGAGCAAGCCCGCTCCCACAGTGGGGCCGGGTATATCAGTAAGAGATTGGTCGGCTGACAGGCCGCTTCGCGAGCAAGCCCGCTCCCACAGTGGGGCCGGGTACATCAGTAAGAGATTGTTCGGCTGGCAGGCCGCCTTCGCGAGCAAGCCCGCTCCCACAGTAGGGCCGGGTATATCAGTAAGAGATTGGTCGGCTGTCAGGCCGCCATCGCCAGCAGGCTGGCTCCTACAATTTAGAGAGCGTGCACCCCATTGCGGCGCAGCCGCCCCACTCAACACAATGAGCGTTAGCTCGAGTACCGCTTTTGATCTGAGGGCCCGTCGGCAGGCTGAGTGGAGGGATTTATCCGGGGGTGGGAGCGCAGCGACCGTTTGGCGCAGCCAAACACAGCGAGAGGAGGTGCAGCGAAGCAAACCGTAGGCGCTGCCCCCCGGATGAATCCCGGAGCGAAGGAACCCGAGCCCAGGCGAGGGCCGAACGTCAGGGTAAAGCCTTTTTGGTTACTTTTTCGGCGTCTGGAAAAAGTGACCCGCCGTAAGGGCGGAACCCTAATCAGCAACCCCCGCAAAAACGGATATACCCCCAAAACCCCAAGAACATGGTCGGCCCAAAGGCCGCCAAGAACACAAAAAAAAGGGCAACCGAAGTCGCCCAAAATGCCTTGCGTGCTCATAAAACCCAGAAAGACTACTTCTTGCGCTTATTCGCATCCTTCCAGATAAAAAATCCAAACCCTGCAAAAAACAGAACCATGAGACCTACGGTCAGAACCCCGGCAAACACCACGTTATCGAAAAACATGACTGTGGCCTCCTGGCCCCTGCTTTGCTGCGATGGAGCTAAGTTAACCAATCACGCAGGCGCAGAAATTGACCAGGATCAAGTCCGGTCAACACAGAAGGCAAAGGCGGGAAAATAACTGACCTGCATCAAAGGACGCAGGGGGAGATCAACGCTTTTTCGGCTTGTTTTTCGACTTTTTCTTGGCTTTTCCCAGCGGCATCGCTTGCTCGAAGGCCTTGCGCACTTCGTTCAGGCGTTTCTCGTTGAGGTCATGCACACGCTTGGCGCGCTCGGTGCTGAGGTCGATCAGTTTGTCGTCTTGGCTCATGGCGGGTGCATCACTTAGAAGAATCACAACTGCCGCATCAAAGGCAGGACTGCGCCAATAATGCCGCCTGGCGCCGAGCCTGACCAGCCATCGACGCTGGCGACCTGGAACAATTGATGTACCGCATGACGGTTTTCACCGCACAATCTGCACTTTGCCGCGAACCCAAGGATGTTTGCCGTGCCCCTGCATCAGGACCTGCCACCGCTGATGGCCCTGCGCGCCTTTGAAGCCGTGGCCCGCCATTTGAGTTTCATCAAGGCTGCCGACGAGTTGTCAGTGACCCAGAGTGCGGTCAGTCATCAGGTGCAAAAACTCGAAGAATTTCTCCGCCTGCGTCTGTTTGTCCGACGCACCCGGGCCATCGATCTGACGCCGGCCGGGCAAGCGTACTACCAGCAAATTGAACCTGCCCTCGCCGCCATCGCTGCCGCCACCCGACCACTGCGCGGTGAGCAGCCAAGCACCTTGCGCATTGGCCTGCTCGCCTCGTTCGCCACTTTATGGCTGGCACCGCGACTGGCGGATTTCAGCACGAAAAGCCCACACATCCACGTCGAACTGCTGCCCTCCGTGCAATTGGCCGATGTCGATGGTGGCGAGGTGGATCTGGCGATCCGATATGGCAAGGGTGGCTGGCCGAAAGTCCAGGCCCGACGCTTCATGAGCGAAACCCTGACCCCGGTATGCAGCCCGGACTTCAAAGCCAATGGCGTGAAAAACGGCCCGTTGCTGATGGCCAAATCGCACCAGCCTTTCGAATGGACAGACTGGTATCAGTACAGCGGCATCGACCTGAGCCACGTCCCCAGTGTCATGCTCCATGACTACAACATCGTCGTCGAGGCGGCGGTCGCCGGTCAGGGCATCGCCATGGGCCGTCAATGCCTGATCGAACGCCGGCTCAAGGAGGGCTCGCTGGTCCCTGCCTTTGACACGCCGCCGTTGCACGGCGAAATCGGTTATTGGCTGGTCACTCCCCAGCGCCCGCCCGAGGCAGACGTGCAGAGTTTCAGCCAATGGCTGGATGAAAAAACCCACGCATGAGCGATTTCGATACATCGGATTAGATCTATCCGTTTGTCGGTGATCCGTCGCTTCAACATGCTGACGCCCTCACTCAGGAGGACTCAACATGACAGATCTGCTCAGCAAGCGCGTTGAACAACTCGGGCTGCAACTTCCGCCTCCCAGCCAGCCCATCGCCAATTACGTCAATCAGGTCGGTACGCAAAACCGCCTGTACATCTCCGGACAAATTCCGTTGATTGACGGCAAACCGGCCTTCATTGGGCGTCTGGGTGAAGCCATCAGCGAAGAGGAAGGGGTCAAGGCTGCCGAACTGGCAGCCTTGGGCCTGCTCGCACAACTGGGCGATGCCTTGGGCGATGATCTGTCCAGGCTGGGACGTATCCTGCGACTCGGCGTTTTTATCGCCACCACGCCCGACTTTCAACGCCAGGGCGCTGTGGCCAACGGTGCTTCGAATCTGCTGGTCAACGCGCTCGGTGAAAAGGGCAGGCATGTCCGTACCGCCGTGGGTGTGTGCAGCCTGCCGAGCGGTGTGGCGGTTGAAGTCGACGCGATTTTCGAGCTGCTCCCGTGAATGCCGAGGCCGTCGAATATCTGCGAGCGGCCACGCCCGGCTGCGCCCGGATCATTCACTTCAACCATGCGGGTGCCTCCCTTCCGAGCCAGGCAACCCTCGATGCAATCATCGAGCAGTTGCAACGCGAAGCGCTCGGCGGCCCGATGGAGGCTGCTGATACTCAACTGCAGCACAGAGCTCGCAGCGCCGCCGCGACACTGCTCAATGCTCCCCCGGACGACGTCGCTTTCGCCAGCAGCGGCTCTGCGGCATGGAGTCAGGCGTTCAATGCGCTGGGGCCATGGCAACCCGGCGAGCGGATCCTCGTCGGACGTCACGAATGGGCCGGTAATCTGGCCTGCATGGCTGAAGCGGTAAAGGCCGGTGCGCGACTGCAGGTGATCCCCTGCGATACCGATGGCGCTGTCGATCCGCAAGCGCTCGCGCAGATGATCGATCGTCACGTGCGCCTGATCGCCCTGACCTGGCTGCCGGCCAATGGCGGCCTCATCAACCCGGCCGCGCGAATCGGTCAGGTCGCTCGACAACATGGAGTCCCATACTTCATCGACGCCGGTCAGGCGCTGGGGCAGTTGCCCTGCGACGTCCAGGCCTTGCAGTGCGATGTGCTCAAGGGGGCCGGGCGCAAGTTTCTGCGCGGGCCGCGGGGTACGGCGTTGATGTACATCCGGGGGGCGTTTCTGCAACGGCTGTTGCCACAGCAACGCGATGTGTTGTCGGCGCCTTGGGATGGCCGGCGCTTCACCCTGCGCGATGATGCGCGCCGTTTTGAAACCAGTGAAGTGTCGCTGGCCCTGCTGGCCGGGCTGGCCAATGCGCTGGAGGAACACAATCGGATCGGCGCAGGGGCGATTCGCCAACGCATCCAGCGCTTGAGCGATCACCTGCGTCAACGCCTGCCGAGCATTCCCGGCCTGACCCTGCACAACCTCGGCCCGGCGGATCGACAGTCCGGGCTGATCGCCTTCACGCTTGAAGGCTGGGATTGCGTCGAACTGAAGCAGGCGCTGGCTGCACGGCGAATCAACATCGGCGCCAACGGCGTGGCCTACACGCCCCTCGACATGCAGGCCCGCGGGCTCGAAAGCCTGGCGCGGGTGTCGGTGAGCTATCTGAATACGGAAGAGGAAATCGATGTGTTGCTGGCCAATCTGGGCGAGCTGGCGGCGACGCCTCAGATCTCGATATCGACCCACAAGCCCTGACGCGGCTGATCTTCCATCAGCGGCACCACCGGCACCGTGTTGTCGGCATTCAGCTCGGTGCCCGGCACGGCCAGATGCTCCTCCGGGTCTTCGTCGGCTTCGCGACGGCGACGATCACGCTCCTGCTGGCGACGCTGTTCTTCGCGCGCCAGCAGTCGATCCTCTTCCGGATCGCGCTTTTGCAGATCGATCGTGCTTTCGTTGGAGCTTTCCTGCACCGGCACCACCGGAGGAATGTCCGGCCGCTGGCGAATCGGATCCTGCTGGGAAGTGATCGGCACAGCGCTCAGGGGGAGCATCGGTGGCAGCATATATAGGGTCTCCTGTCAGCAGGCTATCGGCTGCGGCAAAGGCGCCTTGAGCCATCCGTCGCAAATCTGTGACGCACTTGGCACCTGCAGAAGCTGCCGCAGGCGGCGATCCTTTAATCGGACACCACAAATCTCAAGTGTTTCCAAAGATCAAAGGATCGCCGCCTGCGGCAGCTCCTACCCAGTAATCTTTGGCCCTGAAGCCTGCATTCCGTTAAGATAGCCCGCTTTTTCAAGGTGGGAGTCAGGCAGCATGGCGCAGCAGTATCAACCGGGGCAACGCTGGATCAGTGACAGCGAAGCAGAGCTTGGTTTAGGCACCGTTCTGGCACAGGACGGCCGCTTGTTGACCGTGCTTTACCCGGCCACTGGCGAAACCCGCCAGTACGCGCTACGGAATGCGCCCCTCACCCGCGTGCGATTCTCGCCGGGTGACACCATTACTCACTTCGAAGGCTGGAAGATGACCGTGCGCGAAGTCGACGACGTCGACGGGTTGATGGTCTATCACGGTCTCAACGGGCAGAACGAAGCCGTTACCCTGCCGGAAACCCAGCTGTCGAACTTCATTCAGTTCCGTCTGGCCAGCGACCGTCTGTTCGCCGGGCAGATCGACCCGCTGTCGTGGTTCTCCCTGCGCTACAACACCCTGGAACACACCAGCCGCCAGTTGCAGTCCTCGCTCTGGGGCCTGGGCGGCGTGCGTGCGCAACCAATCGCGCACCAGTTGCACATCGCCCGTGAAGTCGCCGACCGCATTGCGCCGCGGGTTCTGCTGGCGGACGAAGTGGGTCTGGGGAAAACCATCGAAGCCGGTCTGGTGATCCATCGCCAACTGCTCTCGGGCCGCGCCAACCGTGTGCTGATCCTGGTTCCGGAAAACCTGCAGCACCAGTGGCTGGTGGAAATGCGCCGCCGTTTCAACCTGCAGGTCGCGCTGTTCGACGAAGAACGCTTCATCGAAAGCGATGCCACCAACCCGTTCGAAGACACCCAGCTGGCATTGGTTGCCCTGGAGTGGCTGGTCGAAGACGAGAAGGCGCAGGACGCCTTGTTCGCCGCCGGCTGGGATCTGATGGTGGTCGACGAAGCCCACCACCTGGTGTGGCACGAAGACAAGGCCAGCCCTGAGTATTCGCTGGTCGAACAACTGGCTGAAGTGATTCCCGGCGTGCTGCTGCTCACCGCGACCCCGGAACAGCTCGGTCAGGACAGCCACTTCGCCCGTCTGCGCCTGCTCGACCCGAACCGTTTCCATGACCTGGCCGCGTTCCGCGCCGAGAGCGAGAACTATCGCCCGGTGGCCGAAGCCGTTCAGGAACTGCTCGACAAAGGGCGCCTGTCGCCTGCAGCACACAAGACCATCCACGGTTTCCTCGGCAACGAAGGCGAAGCCCTGCTGACTGCGGTCAACGATGGCGACAGCGAAGCCAGCGCGCGTCTGGTGCGTGAACTGCTCGACCGCCACGGCACCGGCCGCGTGCTGTTCCGTAACACCCGCGCCGCCGTGCAGGGTTTCCCGGAGCGCAAACTGCACCCGTACCCGCTGCCATGCCCGGACGAATACCTCGAACTGCCGCTGGGCGATCACGCTGAGCTGTACCCGGAAGTCAGCTTCCAGGCCCAGCCGGACGCCAGCGAAGAAGAGCGCTGGTGGAAATTCGACCCGCGCGTCGAGTGGCTGATCGATCAGCTGAAAATGCTCAAGCGCACCAAAGTGCTGGTGATCTGCGCCCACGCCGAAACCGCGATGGACCTGGAAGACGCCCTGCGCGTGCGCTCCGGCATCCCGGCCACGGTGTTCCATGAAGGCATGAACATCCTCGAGCGTGACCGCGCCGCCGCCTACTTCGCCGACGAAGAATTTGGCGCACAGGTGCTGATCTGCTCGGAAATCGGCAGTGAAGGTCGCAACTTCCAGTTCGCGCACCACCTGGTGCTGTTCGATCTGCCGTCGCACCCGGACCTGCTCGAGCAGCGTATCGGTCGTCTCGACCGGATCGGTCAGAAGCACATCATCGAACTGCACGTGCCGTACCTGGAAACCAGTCCGCAAGAGCGCCTGTTCCAGTGGTACCACGAAGCGCTGAACGCGTTCCTCAACACCTGCCCGACCGGCAACGCCTTGCAGCATCAGTTCGGCCCGCGCCTGCTGCCGCTGCTTGAAGAAGCCGATGACGGCGAGTGGCAAGCCCTGATCGACGAAGCCCGCGCCGAGCGCGAGCGTCTGGAACAAGAGCTGCACACCGGTCGCGACCGTCTGCTGGAGCTCAACTCCGGCGGCGCTGGCGAAGGTGACGCGCTGGTCGAGGCGATCCTTGAGCAGGACGACCAGTTCGCCCTGCCGATCTACATGGAAACCCTGTTCGACGCGTTCGGTATCGACAGCGAAGACCACTCGGAAAACGCCCTGATCCTCAAGCCGAGCGAGAAGATGCTCGACGCCAGCTTCCCGCTGGGCGACGACGAAGGCGTGACCATCACCTACGACCGCAATCAGGCGCTGTCGCGCGAAGACATGCAGTTCATCACCTGGGAACACCCGATGGTGCAGGGCGGCATGGATCTGGTGCTGTCCGGTTCGATGGGCAACACCGCCGTCGCGCTGATCAAGAACAAGGCGCTGAAACCGGGCACCGTTCTGCTGGAACTGCTCTACGTCAGCGAAGTGGTTGCACCGCGCTCGCTGCAACTGGGCCGCTACCTGCCGCCGGCTGCCCTGCGCTGCCTGCTCGACGCCAACGGCAACGATCTGTCGCCGCGGGTCTCGTTCGAAACCCTCAACGATCAACTGGAAAGCGTGCCACGTGCCAGCGCCAACAAGTTCATCCAGGCCCAGCGCGATCAGCTGACGCCACGGATCAACGCCGGTGAAGACAAGATTGCCCCGCGTCACGCCGAGCGCGTGGCCGAGGCCCGTCGTCGTCTGGCGGCCGATACCGAAGAAGAACTGGCGCGCCTGACCGCGTTGCAAGCGGTCAACCCGACCGTGCGCGACAGCGAACTGGATGCGTTGCGCAAGCAGCGTGAACTGGGTCTGGCGATGCTGGATAAAGCGGCGCTGCGTCTGGAAGCGATCCGGGTGTTGGTGGCGGGTTAAACCGCCCTGCTTCAGTGCTGAAAACAAGAAGGCCCGCAGTGATGCGGGCCTTTTTGTTTATCTGATATTCATGCTGCGCTGTTGATTGCCTCTTCGCGAGCAAGCCCGCTCCCACATTAGATCTGCGGTGTGAACTCGATCCCTGTGGGAGCGGGCTTGCTCGCGAAGGCGATCATGCAGTCGCCACCGCACCATCAGGTTCACTCACCGCCACCAACCCCTCCTTCATCCGCTGCGCATCCCGCACAAAACACCGCGCCGCCAGGAACAGAAACACCATGGTGAAAAACAGCGCCACCGGAATCAGATACATCGCGTCATGCAGCCCGACAGCCTTGAATGCCTCGGTCATCTGCTCAGCCCCCGCCGAAATCATCGCCGACTGGGCAAAATGATCCGACAAACCACCGACCACCACCGGCCCCAGGCCACCGCCCAGTAAATACAACCCGGCGAAGAACAACGCCATGGCCGTGGCCCGCAAGCGCGGCTCGACCACGTCCTGAATCGCCGTGTACACGCAGGTATAGAAGTTGTAGGCAAACAGCCAGCCGACGCTGAACAGCGCGACAAACACCCCGATCTCGACACGCCCGACATACAGTGCCCACACCGTGCACACCGTTGAGACGATCAGGCTGAACCCGGCAAACAGTAGGCGTCCGTTGGCAACACGCTGATGAATCTTGTCGGCGATCCAGCCACCCAGGGTCAGGCCGATCAACCCGGTGATGCCGACAATCACCCCGGTCGCCACCGCCGCATCGTGCAGAGGCATCAGGAAATAGCGCTGCAGCATCGGCACCATGAACGAGTTGCAGGCATAGGTGGCGAAGTTGAAACACAACCCGGCCAGCACCAGCCAGAGGAACGTCGGCACCGCGAGCACCCGGCGAATCGGTTTGTCGACTCTCTCCTGAGACACCTGCACGGTTTCTGCCGCACCGCGTTTGGGTTCCTTGATGAAAAACATGAACACCGCAAGGATCAGCCCCGGCACCGCCGCGATAAAGAACGGTGCGCGCCAGCTGTCGAACGCCTTGACCATCGCGCCGATGGTGAAGAACGCCAGCAGCAGGCCCAGCGGCAGGCCCAGCATGAAAATGCCCATGGCCCGCGCCCGACGGTGCGCCGGGAACAGGTCGCCGATCAACGAATTGGCGGCCGGCGCGTAACTGGCCTCGCCAATGCCGATGCCCATGCGCACCAGCAGAAAACTCCAGAAACTGCCGACCAGACCATTGACCGCCGTCAGCGCGCTCCAGGTCGCCAGGCCCCAGCCCATCAGTTTGCTGCGCGAACCGGTATCGGCCATGCGCCCCAACGGCAGACCGGCGATCGCATAAACCAGGGTGAACGCGGTGCCGACGATCCCCAGTTGAAAGTCGCTGAGGTGCCATTCCATGCGGATCGGCTCGATGATGATCGCCGGAATGGTGCGGTCGAAGAAATTGAACAGGTTGGCAAGGAATAACAGGAACAGAATGCGCCAGGCATTCGCCGCTTGGGTCGAGTTCTGCATGGGTCCGTCTCTTTATTGTTATAGGGCTTCACTGCCGACGCATCCGAGCCCGGAACCTGCAATCTAGACAGGCGGGCCGGGGCTGTCTGTGATCATTCGTCAAGCTGATAACGAGGCATGGCACTGTAAAGAAACGTAAGCCCTTGATAAGTCAGCAATCCCCCATAAACCGGGGGTTTTGCGGCAAAATCCGGCTACAAAAAAATACTTTCGCGCCCCCCTTCCCAAGTCCATGGCGAAGCCTAGAATAGCCGCCGGATCCGTCCGGATTCGCCGATCAACCCCTTTGATGCCCTCCCCATGTCCGAAGTCAGTCCGTGTCTGAATTGCGGTGCCTGCTGTTCCCATTTTCGCGTGTCTTTTTTCTGGGGTGAATGCGCCTCCTCCGGCGGCACAGTGCCCGATGAACTGGTCACGCAGATCAGCCCCAGTCGGGTGGCGATGAACGGCACCGACTGCAAATCGCCGCGCTGTACGGCGCTGGTCGGTGAGGTGGGCAATAACGTGCAGTGCTCGATTTATGAGCAACGCTCCAGTCCCTGCCGCGAATTCGATGCTTCCTGGGAAAACGGCGAACAGAATGTCGATTGCGACAAGGCGCGCGCCCGCTTCGGCTTGCCGCCTCTCGAACCGGAATGGAATCAACTGCCTTACGACCAGAGCGCCTGACCCTTAGCGCCAATCGTTATGAGGCTCATGCCGAAATCGTTGGCGCCAATGTGCCACTATCGCTTGCATAGCAAAAACCGCCTCTATACTCCAGTCATTCGCCTGCGTTGAAGACGCAGTAGGGACGACTTCAGAGACGGGGCATGCTATGGAGTGGCTTGGTTTGCAGTTTGTTACCGAGCTGCCGGAGAGCGGGCAGGTCATTCTCGATTGCACACACAATCCCTTGTTGGTGCTGGTGGCCTATCTGGTCGCCTGCGCCGCGAGTTTTGCCACCCTCGACATGGCCGAACGCGTCGGTCACGCCGAAGACCCGGGCTCGCAACGGGTGTGGCGCTGGATCGGTGCCTCGTGTCTGGCCGGCGGTATCTGGGCCATGCATTTCATTGCCATGCTGGCGTTCCAGGCGCCGATCGAAGTCCACTACGATCTGGCGATCACTCTGTTCTCCCTGCTGATCGCCCTGCTCGCCTCGTGGCTGGCGATGCACACCTTGAGTGAGCCGCAGCCCAGCCTGGTGCACTACCTGAAAACCGCCATCGTCATCGGTCTGGGCATCGCCGGCATGCATTACGTCGGCATGGCGGCGATGCACTCGGTGGCCACTGCCTACTACCAGCCCCTGTTGTTCTGCCTGTCGATCGTGATTGCCATCGGCGCCAGCTTCGCCGCGTTGTGGGTCGCCGGTTATCTGCGTGAAGGCACTGGGCGTTTTCATCAATTACTCAAATACACCGCTGCGGTGATTCTCGGCGCCGGCATCATCAGCATGCACTTCACTGGCATGGCCGCGCTGCACCTGGTGTTGCCCGAAGGTACAGCACCGACGATGGCCGCCGACCCCAGCCATCTGCAACTGGGACTGACAGTCGCGCTGATCATCCTGCTGATTCTCGGCAGCGCGATCAGTGCGGCCCTGGCCGACAAGAAACTGCAGAACAAGGAGCACGACCTGCGCCGGGTCAACGCCCTGCTCGGGCAGCTCGATCAGGCGCGGATGTCACTGCAGCAAGTGGCCAACTACGACGCCCTGACCAACCTGATCAATCGCCGTGGATTCAACCAGATCTTCGCCGAGAAACTCAGCCAGAAAACCAGCGAAGGCGGCATGCTCGCGGTGATGTTTCTCGACATCGACCACTTCAAGCGGATCAACGACAGCCTCGGCCATGACGCCGGTGACGCCCTGCTCAAAGTCATCGCCAATCACATCAAAGGTTCGGTGCGCAGTCATGAGGATGTGGTCGCGCGCTTCGGCGGCGACGAGTTCTGCATCCTGATCGGCCTGCACGACCGCGAGGAAGCGCGCGGCATGGCGCAGCGGATCATGCAGAAAATGAAGGAGCCGATCGAGCTGGCGGGACGGCGCATGGTGATGACCACCAGCATCGGTATCAGCCTGTTCCCCGACGACGGCACCACCTGCGAAGAACTGCTCAAGCACGCGGATCTGGCGCTGTATCAATCCAAGGGTGCCGGGCGTAACGGCCTGCATTTTTTCAGTTCCAACATGAAGACCCGCGCCAGCCTGGAGCTGCAACTGGAAGAAGAGCTGCGCCACGCCCTGCGCGAAGAAAACGGGCTGATGCTCTACTACCAGCCGATTTTCGAACTGAAAACCGGGCGGGTCACCAAGCTCGAAGCGCTGATTCGCTGGCAGCACCCGGTGCATGGCCTGCTGGCACCGGATCGTTTCATCGCGATTGCCGAAACCAACGGCCTGATCGCCGAGCTGGATAACTGGGTGCTGCGCAGGGCCTGCACCGACCTTGGCGAACTGACGCGCCACGGCTGCGACGAACTGAAAATCGCCTGGAACTGCTCGCCACTCAATCTTGCCCGGGAAGAGCTGGCCGATGAAATCGAAAGTGCGCTGCGCACCGCAGGCGTCGCGCCGGAACGACTGGAACTGGAAGTCACCGAAAACGCGCTGATGGGCAACATCGCCAACACCCTGGTGCTGTTGCGGCAGATCCGCGCCCTCGGGGTGTCGCTGTCGATCGACGACTTCGGCACCGGTTATTCATCGCTGGCCTACCTCAAGCGCCTGCCGCTGAACACGCTGAAGATCGACCGTTCCTTTATCCTCGACATCCCCAAGGCAACCGCCGACATGGAGATCGTCCAGGCGATCATCGTCATGGCTCACACCCTGCATTTGCAGGTGGTGACCGAAGGCGTGGAAAGCCTGGAGCAGTACGAGTTTCTTGAGCGCTCAGGCTGCGATTTCATTCAGGGCTACCTGCTGAGCCGCCCGGTGCCGCTGAACGAATTACGCCCGGTACTTGAGGAAATCAATCAGCGCAAACACTCGCACGCGGTCAATCCGCTGAGTCTGGCGCGCGGTACATTTGTACCAGTGTCGCTGGATCCTTCTGCAAAAAACCCTGCGCCCCATGCAGGCGCATCAGTTGTGCGGCCAATCCGCTGATCGGCGTGGCCGAGCCTTGTTCGCGGGAGAATTTCACCGCGGTGTCTAGATCCTTGAGCAGCGTGCGCACGTGCCACTTCACCGGTTCGAAACGGCTCTCGGCCATTTGCGGGGCGAGGATCTGCAATGGTTTCGAATCGGCAAAACCACCGGCCAGCGCCTCGGCGATCAGGCGCGCATCGACCCCGGCCTGCTCGGCCAGCGCCACCACTTCGGCAATCACCAGCGCGTTGCAGGCGACGATCATCTGATTGCAGGCCTTGGTCACTTGCCCGGCGCCGATGCCGCCCATGTGCGTGACGCGCTGACCGAGGCTGAGCAGTACCGGGCGCACCCGCTCCAGATCCGCCGCCGCACCGCCGACCATGATCGCCAGACTGCCGGCCTCGGCGCCGACCACGCCGCCGGACACCGGTGAGTCGAGCCAGGCCATCCCGGTTTGGTCTGCCAACTCGGCGGCCATCTCGCGGGTAGCGGTCGGTTCGAGGCTGGAAAAGTCCACCAGCAACTGGCCGTTTTTCGCGCCTTCAGCGACACCGGCGGGGCCAAACACCACCTCGCGCACCACCGCCGTATCAGCCAGACAGAGCATCACCACGTCGGCGTGTTCGCACAGTTCTGCGGGGCTCGCCACCTGCCGGGCGCCGGCCTCGACCAGTGGCGCGCACTTGGCCGGGTTGCGGTTCCACACGGTCAGCGGATAACCCGCGGCCAGCAGACGACGGCACATCGGCAAGCCCATCAGGCCGATTCCGGCAAAACCCAACGAAGGTAGCGTTGACATCATTTCGCCTCTTTTCGATTAAAGATCACTGAATAATGGCCGATTCATGAACGATCAGGAAAGGATTCCCCCGCGCGACGATCAGGCCAAGCCCCTGACGCCCGGGCCAAATACGCGCAGTCAAAGACGCGAGATCCTCTTTCCGTGAGGCTCGATGACATCGGTCGCCGAGCCAACCCTGTCCAGGTATATGGCGCACAATGACTTCTAAAAACAATCCGGCCACCGCGGTATCCGATCTGACCCTGAGCCCTGCGGCAAACAGCCCGGCTCCGATGAAGCCATTGCCTCCTTCGCGCCCGCTGGGCACTCACCAATACCTGTACTACACCGAAACCAACACCGACCGCATCCTCGACAACCTCGACGGTCTGCGTGACCTGGTATTCCCGCGCCCGCCGCACCTGGAAGGCGACAACGAGCAGCACAACGACCAGGAATTCCCCTCGGTGTGCCTGATCGGCCTCGGTCGCTGCGGCTCGAACATCGCCCTCGACGTCGCGGAGCTGGTGTACAACGCGCGCAAGTTCTACCTCAACGAATTCAACAACGAAGACCGTGCGGCGGATCGGCGTCTGGCCGACAAGGGCTACAGCCCGGCCCAGTGGATCAAGCACAACCTGCGGATCGGCCCGAACAAGTCGAGCAAACCGGTGTTCCTCGTCGAACCGCTGGTGATGCTCGGTGACCTCGACAAGGACATCGCCGGGCGCATCCGCTTCTCGCGCAAGGGCGAGAAAAGCGGCTTCCTGCGCGACTACAGCAAAATGAAGATCATGGACTTGTCCGAAGTCCACGCCGGTGGCGCCGGTAACGCGCCGATCCTCGGCCAGTATCTGGCGAAGATCATCCTCAACAAGGACACCCAGCGTTTCTCCAGCCCTGACTGGAAAATGATCCACTCGTACCTGATCGACAGCTGCGGTATCAAGGCCAACCAGTCGCGCCTGTACTTCTCGATTTTCAGTGCCGGCGGCGGTACCGGTTCGGGCATGGCCTCGGAGTTCGGCCTGGCCCAGCAGCACTCGTACATGAACAAGACGTTCGACACCAAGCCGATGGATGAGCACGACGGCAAGAGCGGGCATTCGTTCGTGTTCGAGCCGATCTTCACCAGCGGCATCTGCGTGCTGCCAAACATTTCCGACCACCGCAGTGAAATGTCCGAGGCGCTGCACATCAACGCCGGACGCCTGCTGTGCAAATACCTGTCGGAAGAATGGGATTTCTCCTACAACTTCGCCAATGAAGACAGCAGCGAAGCCAGTGTCATGGGCCGTATCCGCCCATGGAACGCGATGATGCTGATCTCCAACGACATCATGCGTTACGCCGAAGAGAGCGATGACGGCAACATCCAGAACATTGATGTCAATGCGATGGAGAAGCATGCCAACCAGTACATCTCGCAGCAGATCTTCAACATTCTGACGGCGCAGGCGGTCACCACCGACTACGACCAGAACTACTTCCGTCGCGCCGGCATCGACATTGGCGAAACCATTCGCCTGGACGCCAACGACCTGTTCATGAGTCTGGCCGGCCCGGTGGCGATTGCCTACGCCGAATCGGTGGTGCCGGAAACCCCGCCGCCGAGCAGCGACAAGTTCAAGGTGTTCGACAAAGAGCCGCAGCGTCTGAACATCGATGATCTGTTCTTCCGTTCGATCGACCTGCCGCACTTCAACAAAGTCACCCAGGCGATTGAAGGCATCAGCCTGCTGCCGATCGAATCCAAGCGCTATCGCGCCTCGCTTGAGCAGTACAAGAATTCCGGCTACGACGCCGCCGCGCTGCACGACCTGCACTTCTTCAAGAACTGCTCGTCGGTGGTCTCGATCGTCTCGCTGCCGAAGGACTACAAGCTGTCGTACATGGATCTGAACCGGTTGAAGACCCACCTCAACAGCCTGTTCCCCAACACCACGCTCAAGCGCTATGCACTGGTGATCGGTGCCTCGGCCAACCTGTCGCTGACCACCCTGATCGCCAAGAGCCCGTGCCTGTCGGACGACTTCCTGACCCTGATCGTGGCGTTCATCAAGCGCTGCTTCGCCAAGACCCCGTACCGTTTCGACGAGACCCTGGACAACTCGATCCTCGACTTCATCATCAATGAAGACTTCGACGAAGACCGCATCGACGATCTGCTCAACGAGTTCGAAAACCCGGCGAAGATCCTCGACACCAACTGGTACGCGATCAAGCCGATGTACGAGAAGAAGTACCGCGAGCTGATCAACGACAAGGACAAGTTTGTCTCGATCAACGACATTCGCCTGTCGCGTGATTGCGTGAAGAAAGCGATCAAGTACCTGCGTGAGATCTACCGTCACCGGATCGGCAAGACCAAGGTTATTTCCCTGAATAACCATACCGGGAAGACTTACTCGGTCTGATCCAAGATCGAGTCGCCCTAATTCGCGAGCAAGCTCGCTCCCACATTTGAAATGCGTTCCCCTGTGGGAGCGAGCTTGCTCGCGAAGGGGTCGGCACATTCACTGCAGATTGCAGCCCTTCCAACATCCAGAAACAATTAAGCAGCCCTCAGGCTGCTCAATAAACTGTTCCCGTTACGTTTACGTCACCGTGAGGCCACCCACGCTTGTGGCATTTCTCTACGGCAACGTGCCATCACGCTACTCGGCTACACACTTTCCTCTGCATGACGCGCGCACCATCAAGGTGCAAGCGATCAGACCTGCGCCCTTTCCTGGACCAGAATCCATGGCCGTACCACCACTGCCCACATCTCGGGATCACGCTCGAAAATATCCAGCGCCCGCGTTTCAGACAGCTTGGCGAGTTTGTCTTCGGCCAGCCAGGCGGCGACTTTCTCACCATCGTCCGATGCCACGGCCTCGGCGGCGGCGATCAAATCAAGCGCCGGGTCGACCCACAATAGGGCACCCTTGGCGAAGAACGGCTCCAGCTCTTTCCAGGTAATAGATGCGGTTTCACCAAGCAGCTTGGCATAGAGGGTGCTAGGTTCTTGATTCATGGGACTGTCCGGAAAAGAAATCGACGCGAATGATAACGTCGGTGGTCCGGCAGAAAAACCCGGTTGCAAATGGCTTCACCGAACGAAAAGAGCAGGAACGCCAAGGAATGCTGCTGTTTGGGGCATAAGCCCCAGGAAAGCCCCGCCGCAATTCTGTCTTTTTCATTCAAAAATGCGACACCCACAAGTTTTGCCCCCTGGCGCCAGCTTCCCAGGCCAACAACCGGCGCTCTACACTGTACCGGTACAGTTGCCGGGGGCATTTCCGGAGGGTATCGCAAAGATATCTGACCCGGTTCTGCTGCTACGGCGCCAGAACTCAAAAAAATTACAACAGTAAGAGTGGAGCACTATGACTAAGGCTACTAAGCAGATTTCCAAACTGTTTGCCGCTATGGTTCTGGCCGGGGTTGCCAGCCATTCGTTCGCCGCTGACACCATCAAGATCGGTATCGCCGGCCCTAAGACCGGTCCTGTAGCCCAATACGGCGACATGCAGTTCAGTGGCGCGAAAATGGCCATCGAGCAGATCAACGCCAAGGGCGGCGTCGACGGCAAGAAACTCGAAGCCGTTGAATACGACGATGCCTGCGATCCGAAACAAGCCGTAGCGATCGCGAACAAAGTCGTCAACGACGGCGTCAAGTTCGTGGTCGGTCACCTGTGCTCCAGCTCCACTCAGCCTGCTTCGGACATCTACGAAGACGAAGGCATCGTGATGATCACCCCGGCTGCCACCAGCCCGGACATCACTGCCCGTGGTTACAAAATGATCTTCCGCACCATCGGTCTGGACAGCGCCCAGGGCCCTGCCGCCGGTAACTACATTGCCAAGTACGTCAAACCGAAAGTCGTCGCTGTACTGCACGACAAGCAGCAATACGGTGAAGGCATCGCCACCGCCGTTAAACAGACGCTGGAAAAAGACGGCGTGAAAGTCGCGGTATTCGAAGGCATCAACGCCGGCGACAAGGACTTCTCCTCGATCATCGCCAAACTCAAGCAAGCCAACGTCGACTTCGTCTACTACGGCGGCTACCACCCGGAACTGGGTCTGATCCTGCGTCAGTCCGAGGAAAAAGGCCTGAAAGCCAAGTTCATGGGCCCGGAAGGCGTGGGTAACGACTCCATTTCGCAGATCGCCAAAGACGCCTCCGAAGGCCTGCTGGTGACCCTGCCGAAATCCTTCGACCAGGATCCGGCCAACGTTGCCCTGGCTGATGCCTTCAAGGCGAAGAAAGAAGACCCGAGCGGCCCGTTCGTGTTCCCTTCCTACTCGGCGGTTGAAGTGATTGCCGGCGGTATCACCGCAGCCAAATCCGAAGACCCGGCCAAAGTGGCCGCAGCCATTCACGCAGGCTCCTTCAAGACCCCTACCGGCGACCTGAGCTTCGACGCCAAGGGCGACCTGAAGGACTTCAAATTTGTGGTTTACGAGTGGCACTTCGGCAAACCGAAAACTGAAGTTTCGCCTCAGTAAGGCGCGCCCTGACTGACTGCCAATAAAGCCCACGGCGTGCCGTGGGCTTTGTTTTACGAATGTATGGGCCGCGCTGGCGTGATCCGCCAGTCTCCCCACCTGAAAATCTCAAAACCGTCATCAGCGGTTCGCTGGCAAAACCCGGATTCGAAGTGGATAAAGATCCACGGGGCCGGGCGGGAAAATGACTCCACCAGTGAAATGCGTATCAGGTTTTTAGGAGCGCTGTAATGCCTGACATCTATCACTTCTTCCAACAGCTGGTTAATGGCCTGACCATTGGCAGCACGTATGCCCTGATTGCCATCGGCTATACGATGGTTTACGGCATCATTGGAATGATCAACTTCGCCCACGGCGAGGTGTACATGATCGGCTCCTACGTGGCGTTCATCGCCATCGCCGGGCTGGCCATGATGGGAATCGACAACGTCCCGCTGTTGATGACTGCGGCGTTTATCGCCAGCATCGTCGTCACCAGTTCCTACGGTTACAGCATCGAACGGATCGCCTACCGCCCCCTGCGCGGCAGCAACCGTCTGATCCCGCTGATTTCCGCGATCGGTATGTCGATCTTCCTGCAGAACACGGTTCTGCTCGCGCAAGACTCCAAGGACAAATCCATCCCCAACCTGATCCCCGGCAACATCTCCATCGGGCCAGGTGGCGCACATGAAGTGCTGATTTCCTACATGCAAATCGTGGTGTTCGTGGTGACTCTGGTCGCCATGCTCGGCCTCACGCTGTTCATCTCCCGCTCTCGCCTGGGTCGCGCCTGCCGTGCCTGCGCCGAAGACATCAAGATGGCCAACCTGCTGGGCATCAACACCAACAACATCATCGCCCTGACCTTCGTCATCGGTGCTGCGCTGGCAGCCGTCGCTGCCGTGCTGCTGAGCATGCAGTACGGCGTGATCAACCCGAACGCCGGTTTCCTCGTCGGCCTCAAGGCCTTTACCGCTGCGGTACTCGGCGGGATCGGTAGCATCCCCGGCGCGATGCTCGGCGGGCTGGTGCTCGGGGTGGCGGAAGCCTTTGGCGCCGATATCTTCGGCGACCAGTACAAGGACGTCGTGGCTTTCGGCTTGTTGGTTCTGGTGCTGTTGTTCCGTCCGACCGGCATTCTGGGCCGTCCGGAGGTTGAGAAAGTATGACTAGGAATCTTAAACAGGCACTGTTCAGTGCCTTGCTGGTGTGGGCCGTGGCCTACCCGGTACTCGGTCTGAAACTGACCATCGTCGGCATCAACCTCGAAGTGCACGGCACCAGCCCGGCCATTCTGGCGACCATCGCCGTGTGCTCGGTGCTGATGTTCCTGCGCGTGCTGTTCAACCAGCAGATCAGCAAGGCGTGGAAATCCTCGCCGGGCCTGCCGTTGATCCCGGCCAAGGCCAGCAACTTCCTGACCCTGCCGGCCACCCAACGCTACATCATCATTGCGCTGATCCTCGGTGCACTGGTGTGGCCGTTCTTCGGCTCCCGTGGAGCGGTGGACATTGCGACGCTGATCCTGATCTACGTGATGCTCGGCCTCGGTCTGAACATCGTCGTCGGTCTGGCCGGTCTGCTCGACCTCGGTTACGTCGGTTTCTACGCCGTCGGCGCCTACAGCTACGCGCTGCTGTCGCACTACTACGGCCTGAGCTTCTGGATCTGTCTGCCGATTGCCGGTCTGATGGCGGCGACGTTCGGCTTCCTGCTGGGCTTCCCGGTGCTGCGTCTGCGCGGTGACTATCTGGCGATCGTGACCCTCGGTTTCGGCGAAATCATTCGTCTGTTCCTGCGTAACCTGACCGATATCACTGGCGGTCCAAACGGCATCAGCAACATCGAGAAACCGACGTTCTTCGGTCTGACCTTCGAACGTAAAGCGGCGGAAGGCATGCAAACCTTCCACGAATATTTCGGCCTCGAATACAACTCGATCAACAAGGTGATCTTCCTCTACCTGGTGGCCCTGGTGCTGGCACTGGCGGCGCTGTTCATCATCAACCGTTTGCTGCGCATGCCGATCGGCCGCGCGTGGGAAGCGCTGCGTGAAGACGAAATCGCCTGCCGTGCGCTAGGTCTCAACCCGACGATCATCAAGCTGTCGGCGTTCACCCTGGGAGCAAGCTTCGCCGGTTTCGCCGGGAGCTTCTTCGCTGCCCGTCAGGGTCTGGTCACACCGGAGTCGTTCACCTTCATCGAGTCGGCGATCATCCTCGCCATCGTCGTGCTGGGTGGGATGGGCTCGCAACTGGGCGTGATTCTCGCGGCCGTGGTGATGATCCTGTTGCCGGAAATGATGCGTGAGTTCAGCGAATACCGGATGTTGATGTTCGGTGCGCTGATGGTGTTGATGATGATCTGGCGTCCACAAGGTCTGCTGCCGATGCAACGCCCACACATGGAGTTGCGAAAATGAGCCGCGAGATCCTTAAAGTCGAAAACCTGAGCATGCGCTTCGGCGGCTTGCTGGCAGTCAATGGCGTGGCCCTGACCGTCAAGGAAAAACAAGTGGTGGCGCTGATCGGGCCGAACGGCGCGGGCAAGACCACCGTGTTCAACTGCCTGACCGGTTTCTACCAGCCATCGGGTGGCAGCATCCTGCTGGACGGCGAGCCGATCCAGGGTCTGCCGGGGCACAAGATCGCCCTCAAGGGCGTGGTGCGCACCTTCCAGAACGTGCGTTTGTTCAAAGACATGACGGCGGTCGAGAACCTGTTGATCGCCCAGCACCGTCACCTGAACACCAACTTCCTGGCCGGCCTGTTCAAGACCCCGGCGTTCCGCAAGAGCGAGCGCGAAGCCATGGAATATGCCGAGTACTGGCTGGAAAAGGTCAACCTGAAAGAGTTCGCCAACCGTACCGCCGGGACCCTGGCCTATGGTCAGCAACGACGTCTGGAAATCGCACGTTGCATGATGACCCGCCCACGGATCCTCATGCTCGACGAACCGGCCGCCGGCCTGAACCCGAAGGAAACCGAAGACCTCAAGGCGCTGATCAGCGTGCTGCGTGAAGAGCACAACGTGACCGTGCTGTTGATCGAACACGACATGAAACTGGTCATGAGCATTTCCGACCACATCGTCGTGATCAACCAGGGCACGCCTCTGGCCGACGGCACGCCGGATCAGATCCGCGACAATCCTGAAGTGATCAAAGCCTACCTGGGGGAAGCGTAAATGCTGCAGTTCGAAAACGTTTCCACCTTCTACGGCAAGATCCAGGCCCTGCACAGCGTCAACGTCGAAGTCCGTCAGGGCGAGATCGTGACCCTGATCGGCGCCAACGGTGCCGGCAAGTCCACGCTGCTGATGACGCTTTGCGGTTCGCCGCAGGCGCACAGCGGCAGCATCCGCTACATGGGTGAGGAACTGGTCGGCCAGGACTCGTCGCAGATCATGCGCAAGAGCATCGCCGTAGTGCCGGAAGGTCGTCGGGTGTTCGCCCGTCTGACCGTCGAAGAAAACCTGTCGATGGGCGGTTTCTTCACCGACAAGGGCGACTATCAGGAGCAGATGGACAAGGTCCTCGGCCTGTTCCCGCGCCTGAAAGAACGCTTCAACCAGCGCGGCGGCACCATGTCCGGTGGCGAACAGCAGATGCTTGCCATCGGCCGTGCGCTGATGAGCAAGCCGAAACTGCTGCTGCTCGACGAGCCGTCGCTGGGCCTGGCACCGATCATCATCCAGCAGATCTTCGACATCATCGAACAGCTGCGCAAGGACGGTGTAACGGTGTTCCTGGTCGAACAGAACGCCAACCAGGCGCTGAAAATCGCCGACCGTGCGTACGTTCTGGAGAACGGCCGCGTGGTGATGCAAGGCACCGGTGAAGCGCTGCTGACCGACCCGAAAGTGCGCGAGGCGTACCTCGGCGGTTGAGGCTTTTCACTGAACAGAAAAACGGCCTTCGGGCCGTTTTTTGTGCCTGGCAGATAGTTTGAATCCAACACAGATCCCCTGTGGGAGCGGGCTTGCTCGCGAAAGCGATTTTACATTCAGCCTATGTGCTGACTGATCCATCGCATTCGCGAGCAAGCCCGCTCCCACACAATCAAAAGCCGTCAGTACGGATTGCAGTGTTGGGCTACAGCGGTGGCCTGATCGACATAAGGCCGTGCCGGCTCAAGGTTCCACTCAGGCTTGTTCCTCACAGGCTTGCCCTCGTAGGTAGCTGCCAGATGGCAAACCATCTGCCGCCGCAATGACCCGCCATTGACGCTGTATTCGCGCCACTGCGGATCGTCCTTGTGCTTGTTGTACAGCTCGGCAAACATCCGGTCGGTCTGGTCGTCCTTGATCGCCCGACCACACGCGGTCGGTACTACCGAGAGCGACCAGGTCTTCGGCCCCAGTTTCGGGTCGGGACGTTGTACCCAGGTGCTGGACTCGATGTACTTGTCGCAGAATTTTGGCGCGGTCGGCGTCGAGGTCTGGATGCACGAGAATGTGGCCTTGGCGACCGGGGTTTTCGGGAAGTCGATCTTGATGATGTTGCGATCCTTGCCGGTCTTGGCCTTGTAATCCTTTTGGTTGGCCAAGGCATCATTCAAGCCGCGCTGATCGCTGTAGAAAAACGCCAGAATCGGCAGTTCATCGGTTTTCGGGTTGCCCAGGCGCAGCTCGGTCTGGGTCTGAAACTCGCGGCTGTTGATGACCTTGCGCGCGCCCATGAAATTGCGAAAGGCGTCGACCCGCTCCTTGCTGCTCATCGGATTGCGCATGTTGAAGCCGCACTGCAACTGGTCCTGCTGGCGATTGTTGTTGTACTGGGTGAAGTGCGCCACCCAGGCATTGGGACTCGTGATAGGTGGCTTCATGGCCTGGCAGACTGCCTCGGTCGGGGCGGTGTTCTTGTTGTCGCCACAGCCACGGTCGTTGCGAAAGTCGGTCCAGGCATCGTTGGGAAACGCGCAGTAGACGTGCACTGGCGTCTCGGGGTCTTTCACTAGATCCCGGGGCGTAATCAGGTAGCCGTTTTGTGTGCTCATGCCAGGGTCTTCATAACTGATGCCGTCGGCCCGCATGTATGAGGCAGCAAACGTGCCCAGCTCCACGGCTTTCGGGCTGGGATTCCACACGTCCCACTTTTGCCCTTTGGCCGGATCGGCGCGGTGCGTGCCGCGAACCAGCAGCCCCGAACAGTCCGACGCGGGATCCTGCCCGCAACTGTCGACGGTGTTGTTGTACAGCGTTTCGACTTTTTTCAGCGTCTCCGCACAGGATTCGGCAGTGGCCGCAGTCGCGTGCAACAGCAGCGGCAAGATCAGCAGTGGAACAGTCCTGACCAGACATCTTTTCATGGCTTGCATCTCCTTGATTAGCCAACACACACTCAACGGGGAACGGGGTTGCAACCGGCGGCCCGGGTCTCAGCCTCCGATAACGCCGGCCTGAACGGCTCGAGATTCCACGGCGTCTTGTTGCGATAGTTGGCCAGGACGCACCCCAATTGCTGGCGCATGCTGCCGGCTGAGGTTTCGTTGTCGCGCCAGTTGCTGTCCGCGCCCTTGAGGGCGAACAACTGCTCGTACAAGGCGCCGAGCTGGTCGTTGGGCAAGGCGCGCCCCGCCGCGGTGGGCACGATGCTCAGGCTCCATTCATCCTTGCGGGTGCCAGGGTCGTAACGCTTGATCCAGTCGGCCGAAGCGATGTATTGCGGCGTCGGGGCTGCCACTGGATTGCATCCGGCCTTTGCCGCTTCCTGCGGGCTGACCACGGGGCGGAACGGTTCCAGGTTCCACTCGGTCTTGGCCGGATAGTTCTGCACCAGACAGCTCAATTGCTGACGCATGCTGCCTGCGGCTTTCTCGTTGTCGCGCCACTGGCTGTCGGCGCCACGCAGCGTGAACAGCTCCTGATAAACGGCGTCCTGGTTGCTGGCCTGAATCGCCTTGCCCTCGGCGGTCGGTGTGACCTTGAGCGACCATTCGTTTTTCTTGCTGCCCGGGTCGTAACGCTCGACCCACACGGCATCGGCAATGTACCTGGCCGCCGGGGCGCCACCCACCACCATTTCGTCGATCGCCTGATCGGCGGCGACATAGCTGAAGCGCTGCTCTGCAGGCTTGGTGAAATCCAGGCGCAGGATCGGCACGCTGTAGCCCTGAGCCTGAAGTTTTTTCTGGAAATTGCGCGCGCTGTTCAGGCCGTTCTCCGGTTTCGGCGGCGCCTGATCACCGCGGGTGGCGAAGTTCTGCGTACTGTTGACGTTGTAGATGAAGGCATCGATGTACTTCATGTTTTCACTGCCATCGTTGGTCGCGGTAGCGTTCTTCAACATGAACTCGTTGACCTGGGCACTGAAGGCAAAGGGATCCTTGTTGGTGGTGTTCGGCCGCGACTCGTGCACGCGGATCATCGCGTGCCAGTCGCTGGGTTTTTCCGCGTTCCACGAACATTGGCCGTACTGGATCGGCCCCTTCATCAGCCCGGTGTATTTCTGCGTCCACTGCTCGGCGGTGGTTACACCGGCCTCCGCGCAAGTGCCATAAGCCAGTGCGGCATTGCGATTGTTCATCGTGCCTTGCGCCGCGCGCGGCGGTTCGCGGCTGTCGAAGAAACCGCAGCCATACCACTTGCGCTCCGGCCCGGTGCCGCCATCGAACGCATAGATGCAGGTAAAGCCCTGCTCTTTGACCGGCAGCTTCAATGCCGCGGCATCGGTGGGCGTGCGCAGGATGAAACCGGCAGGGTGAATCAGAATGCGTGTGCTCAGATCCTTGCGGATCCACGAGTAGGACGTCGCGCCGATCTTGATCGCATAGGGGCTGTAATCCCACGGATTGAACGGCCCGTCATTGACCATGCGCAAGGTCACGCCGCTGCAGTAATACAGCCCGCGCGCAGCACCGGTATCGGGTTCCTGGCAAGCGTCCTTGAGGGTGTTGTAGTTGCTGTTGATGCGCTTGAGCGTGTCCAGCGGGTCGGTTTGCGGCTGAGCGTTAACCGTGCCGAACAGCAAGGGCAGCGTGCAGGCAAGCGCAAAAGATGAAGTCCTGCGCCATAACACAGCGTGGGCTGAGCGATCCTTCGTCATGAGATACCGTCCTGGTAAATCGGCCTGTGACAGAGGCCGTTGAGATGACTATAGAACAGGCGAGAGTGAACACAATCCAGTGTGGGAGCGGGCTTGCTCGCGAAGGCGTAGTGTCAGACGCCATTGATGTTTGATGACACACCGCCTTCGCGAGCAAGCCCGCTCCCACAGTGGATTGCAGTGTTCGAAAATCTTTTCGAAAAAACTTTGCACTGCGCTGTAACGCATCGCCATGAGCGTTCTCTAGTGGGGTAAGCAAGCGCACTTCGCTTGTAAAACCCAAGCTCAAATCTGGAGAAACATCATGACTGCTACCACTCGCTCCCTGTCCGCCGCTGCCCTGGTTCTGGCTCTTGGTTCCGCCCTGAGCATGACTGCCATTTCCAGCGCCAATGCCGCCGATAACAGCAACATGGAAAAATGCTTCGGCGTGGCCATGAAAGGTCACAACGATTGCGCCGCGGGCGCAGGCACCACCTGTGCCGGCACGGCGAAGATGGACTACCAGGCCAACTCGTGGAAGTTCGTGCCAAAAGGCACCTGCACCACCACCGAGAGCAAGACCTCGCCGACCGGTTTCGGTCAGATGGAAGCCTTCAAAGCCAAGTCCTGAACCATTGCCTGCCCGAGTGACGCTCATGTTGACCACCCGCGAAACTGTCCCACCGCGCACTCGGGCAGCCCTCTGCGGGCTCCCGCCCCGCGCGGGGCTGGGGCTCAAGACCGGGCACTTTGTTGAAGTGCTCGGCACCCGACCGGACATCGGTTTCTTTGAAGTCCACGCCGAAAACTACATGGTCGACGGCGGTCCGTTTCATCATTTTCTCGGGTTGATCCGCGAGCAGTATCCGCTGTCGCTGCACGGTGTCGGGCTGTCCATCGGGGCCGAAGGGTCGCTGGATGCTCAACACCTGCAACGCCTGAAAACGCTGATCGAGCGCTATCAACCGCAATCCTTTTCCGAACACCTGGCCTGGTCGAGCCACGGCCCGGTGTTCCTCAATGACCTGCTGCCACTGGCGTATGACACTCCGACCCTGAACCGCGTCTGCGCGCATATCGACCAGGTGCAGACCAGCCTCAAGCGCCCGATGCTGCTGGAAAATCCAGCGACCTATCTCGGGTTCGAACGCTCGACCATCGATGAGCCGGAGTTCATTACCGAGGTGATCCGCCGCAGCGGCTGTGGTCTGCTGCTCGACGTCAACAACGTCTACGTCTCGTGCGTCAATCATCAACGCGATCCACTGACCTACCTCGACGCGCTGCCTTTGCACGCGGTCGGCGAGATTCATCTGGCCGGGTTCGCCGAAGATGCCGACAGCCTCGGCGACCGTTTGCTGATCGACGATCACGGCGCGCCGATTGATGACGCGGTCTGGGCGTTGTACCGACAGGCGCTCGAACGAATCGGCCCGGTGGCAACCTTGATCGAGCGGGACAATCAGGTTCCGGCGTTCAATGTGCTGCTGGCCGAGGCGCAGCAGGCCGAAGCGTTATTGCTGCACGCCGGGAGTCAGCCATGAGCACTCAAGCCGACTTCAGCGCCGCCCTGCTCGACACTCGCCGGCCCTGCCCCGCTGGCCTGTGCAGCGTTAACGGTGCTGATCCCGCCAGCCGATTCTCGGTGTATCGCAATAACGTGCAAGGTTCGTTGATCAACGCGCTGGCCGACAGTTATCCGGTGGTGCGGCAGTTGGTCGGCGAGGAATTTTTCCGTGGCATGGCCAGCATTTTCATCCAGCAGCAGCCGCCGCGCAGTCCGTTGATGAGCCGTTACGGCGACGGTCTGGCAGACTTCATTGGCGCCTTCGAACCGGCGGCCGGCGTCCCTTATCTGGCCGACGTCGCACGGCTCGAACGCCTGCGCACCCGCGCCTATCACGCCGCCGATGCGCTGGCGATCAATGCGCAACAGATCAGCGCCGCTTTGGCCGATCCGCACACACTGGCCGAACTGACCATCGCCCTGCATCCCTCGCTGCACCTGCTCGATTCGGCCTACGCGGTGGTTTCGATCTGGGCGGCGCATCAAGGAGACGCGACGCTGGCGGGCATCGACGTCCATCAAGGCCAACACGCACTGGTGCTGCGCAACGCACTCGAGGTCGAGGTCTTTGCCCTCGATCACGGCGCCAGCGTGTTTATCCGCCACCTGCTCAACCACCAACCGCTGCTGCAAGCCGCGCAAAACAGCCCGCCCTTCGATCTGCCGCAGACGCTCGCCCTGCTGATCGGCCACAACGCCATCACCGACCTGAACAACAAGGTATCGCCATGAACAACCTCATCACTCGCGCCATCGGGCTCATGGAAAAAATCCCCCACAGCCTGATCGCCTTCATCGCGCGGTTCTCGATAGCCGCGGTGTTCTGGAAGTCCGGGCAGACCAAGGTCGAGGGGCTGGCCATCGATTTGATCGACGGCACCTTGCAACTCGGCTGGCCACATTTGGCGGACTCGACGATTCCGTTGTTTCAGAGCGAATACCACGTGCCGCTGCTGTCACCGGAAATCGCCGCGCACATGTCGGCGTTTGCCGAGCACTTCTTTCCGGTGCTGATATTGATCGGCTTCGCCACGAGATTTTCAGCGCTGGCGCTGCTGGGCATGACACTGGTGATCGAGGTGTTCGTCTATCCCGATGCCTACCCGACCCACGGCACCTGGGCGGCGGTGTTGCTGTACCTGATGGCGACCGGACCGGGAAAATTGTCGATCGATCACCTGATCGCACGACGTTTTGCCAGCTGACCACAAACTGTAGGAGTGAGCCTGCTCGCGATAGCGGTAATCCAGCCAACATTTCTGTTGGATTTGCTTACGCAATCGCGAGCAGGCTCACTCCTACAGGAAATGAGTTAGCGCTGAAGGCGATCCAGCGCCTCGCCGCTGCGCTTGAACCAGCCAATCAGATAATCCGCCAGCACTTGCGTGCGCTTGGGCAAACCGCCCTGATAAGGATGCACCAGATACATCGGCATCCGGCGCGTCTGAAAGTCGCGCAGCAGCCAGCGCAACCGACCGTCAGCCAATTCCGTTTGCAGCAGATACGACGGCAAACGGGCGATACCAGCGCCGGCCAGTGCGGCTTTCTTCAGCAGGTTGTAATGGTTGCTGGCGAACGGCCCCGACACCCGCACCCGCAGCAATTCGTGCTGTTGGTGATACAGCCATTCCTCGCGACCACTGTAGTGACTGTTGAGCAGGCAACGGTGCTCGACCAGCTCCTGCGGGCTCAGAGGTTCGCCGAACTGCTCAAGATACGCCGGGCTGGCGCAGGTCATTTCCTGCCACGCCAGCAGTGGCCTGGCCACTAGCCGTTCGTCATTGGCCACTTCGCTGCGGATAGCCAGATCAAAGCCATCCCGGGACAGGTCGCGATAACTGTTGTTCAGCTCCAGCTCGATCTGCACCTCGGGATACTTCTGCGAGAACTCCAGCAACAAGCCATCGAAAAACGTTTCCCCCAGCGACACCGGTACCGTCATCCGCACCGGCCCGGCCATGTCGTCCTTCAAGCGCGCCAATGCCTGACGCGCGCGCTCCACCTGAACGACCAGCGCTTGCGCCTGCGGCAGCAAAGCGGCCCCGGCAGCAGTCAGGCTCAGACGGCGCGTCGTGCGTTGCAGCAACACCACGGAAAACTGTGCTTCCAGCTGACTGATGCGTTTGGACAACTGGCCCTTGCTGCAACCCAGCTGCTGCGCCGCCAGGGTAAAACTGCCGGCCTCGATCAACACCGCAAACGCCGCCAGATCATCCATTTCGCTCATGGATTGTTTCCATTTGAAAACCAAAGGTTGCCTATTAGTGCGCTTATCCGCAGAAAAAACCACTCTAGACTGAAACCTCATTCAACCCATTGAGGAACAGCCCATGAAGATTCTGTTGATCGGTGCCGCCGGCACCATCGGTTCGGCCGTGGATAAAGAGCTGAGCCAGCGTCACGAAGTCATCCGTATCGGTCGCAACAGCGGCGATTTCCAGGTAGACATCAGCGACAGCGCGTCGATTCGCAAGCTGTTCGAGCAAACCGGCAAGTTCGACGCGCTGGTCTGCGCCGCCGGCAACGTGACCTTCGCCCCACTGGGCGAGATGAACGCCGACAGCTTCGCCCTGGGCCTGAAAGACAAGCTGATGGGCCAGGTCAACCTGCTGCTGATCGGCCGCGAATATGCCAACGACGGCGCCTCGTTCACCTTCACCACCGGCGTGCTCAGCCACGACCCGATCCGCTCCGGCGCCTCGGCAGCATTGGTCAACGGCGCCCTGGACAGTTTCGTCAAAGCCGCCGCCATCGAATTGCCGCGTGGCTTGCGCGTCAACTCGATCAGCCCGACTGTGTTGCTGGAAGCCATGGGCAGCTACGCCCCGTACTTCCGTGGCTACAAGCCGGTTCCGGCAGCCGATGTGGCACTGGCCTACGCCAAAAGTGTCGAAGGCCTGCAAACCGGTCAGACCTTTCACGTGGGCTAAACCCTTGTGATCAACGGTCAGCCTGCGTAACGTGGCGGCACTTGTCTGGAGAGCCGAAGATGCGTGTTGCCCGTTCGTTGATCGTTGTTGCCCTGCTGCCGTTGTTCGCCGCCTGCCAATTGCTCGATGGCCCGCGTGAAAGTGCATCCCACGTCGGGCAGTCCCGGATGCAGGGGCAGTTGACGGCGGCCGACGGCAAACTGGTGTTCCAGCCCTGTGGCGAACAGCGACAGTACGTGGTCAACGACATCGGCGGCACCAGCGTGCTGCAAGAGGCCGCGACCCTCGCCGATCAGCAGGGCAAGCTGTTTGCCGATGTGCGCGGGAAGATCGCCGGCGACCGGCTCGACCTTGGCCAGTTGTATCGCGTCGAGCGCTCCGGCACCGCGTGCGATGACCCGAATTTCAAACTGTTGATCCTGCGTGCCGCCGGCCACGGTCCCGAGTGGAACGTCAAAGTCAGCGGCAAGGGCATGGTCATCGATCGTGAAGGCCAGCCGGCACTGGCCGTGCCTTATGTCGAAGAGCAACTGGGCGACGGTCGCTTCAACCTCAGCAGCGAAGCCAACAACCAACGCATCGAGTTGTGGGTCGCGCCGCAGCGCTGCGTCGACAGCAGCAACGGCAGCGTGCAGCACATGAGCGCCGAACTGCGCATCGACGGCAAGGTCGAGCGTGGTTGCGGGTATTTCGGCGGATCGCGTAACGACTGAGCGTTTTAGCCTCACCGGATCCGGCCTTTGCGGCTTATAATCGCGGCCTTCAAACGCCCTGGCGCAGTTGTGCGCCCCGCGAATCCGGATCCTCGCCATGTTACGAATCACCGAACTCAAGCTGCCAATCGACCATCCCGAAGAAGACCTGCGTGCCGCCATCGTGCAGCGCCTGGGCATCGCCAGCGATGATTTGCTCGATTTCACCTTGTTCAAGCGCAGCTACGACGCGCGAAAAAAGTCCTCCGAACTGTGCTTCATCTACACCATCGACCTCACCGTGCGCGACGAGGCCAAGGTGCTGGGCAAGTTCGCCGACGACCGTAACGTCAACGTGGCGCCGGATGTCAGCTACAAATTCGTCGGTCAGGCGCCGAGCGACCTGAGCCAGCGCCCGATCGTGGTCGGTTTCGGACCGTGCGGGATCTTCGCCGGCCTGTTGCTGGCCCAGATGGGCTTCAAGCCGATCATCCTCGAACGTGGCACCGAAGTCCGTCAGCGCACCAAGGACACCTGGGGTCTGTGGCGTAAAAGCGTGCTCAACCCCGAGTCCAACGTGCAGTTCGGCGAAGGCGGCGCGGGTACGTTCTCCGACGGCAAGCTGTACAGCCAGATCAAGGATCCGAAGTTCCTTGGCCGCAAAGTCCTGCACGAGTTCGTCAAGGCCGGCGCGCCGGAAGAAATCCTCTACGTCAGCAAACCGCACATCGGTACGTTCCGTCTGACCGGCATGGTCGAGACCATGCGTGAAGAGATCCGCGCCCTGGGTGGTGAAGTGCGCTTCCAGGAGCGCGTCACCGATGTGCTGATCGAAGACGGCCAACTGGTCGGCGTCGAGTTGGCGAGCGGCGAAACCCTGCATTCGAAACACGTGGTTCTGGCCCTCGGCCACAGTGCCCGTGACACCTTCCGCATGCTCCACAGCCGTGGCGTGTTCATGGAAGCCAAGCCGTTCTCGGTGGGTTTCCGCATCGAGCACCCGCAGTCGCTGATCGACCGTGCGCGGTTGGGCAAGTACGCTGGCCACCCGAAACTCGGTGCTGCCGACTACAAACTGGTGCACCACGCCAAGAACGGCCGTTCGGTCTACAGTTTCTGCATGTGCCCGGGCGGCACCGTAGTGGCGGCGACGTCCGAGCCGAACCGCGTGGTCACCAACGGCATGAGCCAGTACTCGCGTAACGAGCGCAACGCCAACTCCGGGATCGTCGTCGGCATCACCCCGGAAGTCGATTACCCGGGCGGCCCGCTGGCCGGTATCGAGTTGCAGGAACGTCTGGAATCCCACGCGTTCATCCTCGGCGGCAGCGACTACAAGGCCCCGGCGCAACTGGTCGGCGACTTCATCAACGGCACCCCGTCAACCGAACTGGGCGAAGTCGAGCCGTCATACAAACCGGGCGTAGCCCTGGGCGACCTGGCCCTGGCGCTGCCGGACTTTGCCATCGAAGCGATTCGTGAAGCGTTGCCGGCGTTCGAGAAGCAGATTCGCGGTTACTCGCTGCACGATGCGGTGTTGACCGGCATCGAGACTCGCACCTCGTCGCCGCTGCGCATCACGCGTAACGAGTCGCTGCAGAGCATGAACGTCAAAGGTCTGTTCCCGGCGGGTGAAGGCGCGGGTTATGCGGGCGGGATTCTGTCGGCGGGTGTCGATGGGATTCGTATCGCGGAAGCGGTGGCGCGCGACATTCTCGGTCTGGAAGACTGATACCTCTGTTTTGCAGTAACAGCAACCTCCTGTGGGAGCGGGCTTGCTCGCGAATGCAGTGTGTCAGTCGACGAAGATGTTGACTGACCCGACGCATTCGCGAGCAAGCCCGCTCCCACATTGGTTTCCGCGTTCGGCTTTAGATATTGGCGCGCAGCACTGAAGTCGGCAGCGCCTCACCTTTCTCGGCACTCGCCGCCACCGCCGCCATCAACCCCTCCAGCTCATAGCCCTGAGCCTTCAGCCAGGCCTGATCGTAATAGGTGTCGGCATACCGCTCGCCACCGTCGCACAGTATCGCCACGATCGACCCCGACTCCCCCGCCGCTTTCATCTGTTGCGCCGCCATCAGCGCGCCGATCAGGTTGGTACCGCTCGACCCGCCGACATGCCGTCCCAGACGTTGTGCCAGATAATGCATGGCCGCCAGCGACAGAGCATCCGGTACCTTGACCATCGCATCGATCACCTTGGGCAGGAACGACGCCTCGACCCGTGGCCGGCCAATGCCTTCAATTCGCGAACCGCAATCCAGGCGCAGACTGGCGTCGCCAGTCTGGTAGTAATCGAAAAACACCGAACGCTCGGCGTCGGCGCACAGCACCCGGGTGCAATGCTGGCGATAACGCACGTAGCGGCCAAGGGTCGCGGTGGTGCCGCCGGTGCCGGGGCTGGAAATCAGCCAGCTCGGTTCGGGATGTTGCTCGAAACGCATCTGCTGGAAGATCGACTCGGCGATGTTGTTGTTCGCCCGCCAGTCGGTAGCCCGCTCGGCATAGGTGAACTGGTCGATGAAGTGGCCGCCATGCTCGCGGGCCAGACGTTCGGATTCGGCGTAAATCTGCGTCGGGTCCTTTACCAGATGGCTCTGGCCACCGTAGAAAGCGATCTGCGCAATCTTCTCTTTCGAGGTGGTCGCCGGCATCACCGCAATGAACGGCAAACCGAGCATGCGCGCGAAATACGCCTCGGAAATCGCCGTCGAACCGCTGGACGCCTCGATCACTGGCGCGCCGGGCTTGAGCCAGCCGTTACACAACGCATACAGGAACAACGACCGCGCCAGGCGATGCTTGAGGCTGCCGGTGGGATGACTGGACTCATCCTTGAAATACAACTCGATACCCGGGAAACCCGGTAGCGGCAAGGGGATCAGATGGGTGTCGGCGCTGCGCTGGAAGTCCGCTTCGATAATGCGGATGGCTTCGCGGGCCCACTGGCGGTTGTCGCTCATGATCATGCTCTCGTTGATTCGGGCAGAAATTGCCTCGTCACAGGCTCAGCCGCCAAGCATAGGAAAAAACCTACAGGCCTCACAGATACAGCTGAGCCTCAATATATCCGCCAACTGCTAGGCTCTGTGCAAGTGCGTGTCTGACCTTATGCCATGTAGATGGAGAGTGACCTTGCCGCTGCGCAGAACCTTTACCCGATTCTTTCAGCTGGAAGCGGCCAGCGGCTTGCTATTGATTGCCGCCGCCATCCTCGCCCTGATCATCAACAACTCACCGCTGTCATGGCTGTACACCGGTTTTCTCGACACCCCGGTGGTGACGCAGATCGGTGCGCTGAAAATCGCCAAGCCGCTGCTGCTGTGGATCAACGACGGCCTGATGGCACTGTTCTTCCTGCTGATCGGTCTGGAAGTGAAGCGCGAAGTGCTCGACGGGCAGCTGTCGAAACCGTCGCAGATCGTCCTGCCGGGGGCAGCGGCGGTCGGCGGCATGGTCGTACCGGCATTGATTTACTGGTTTCTTAATCGCGACAACCCGCCCGCCCTGAACGGCTGGGCGATTCCCACCGCCACCGACATCGCCTTCGCCCTCGGCGTACTGGCGCTGCTGGGCAAGCGTGTGCCGGTGTCGCTGAAACTGTTTCTGATGACGCTGGCGATCATCGACGACCTCGGCGCCATCGTGATCATCGCGGTCTTCTATTCCGGCGAACTCTCGAGCCTGTCGCTGGGTCTGGCGGCGGCATGCATCGCAGCGCTGGTGGCGATGAACCGGCTCGGCGTGGTCAAGCTCGGCCCGTACATGATCATCGGTCTGATCCTGTGGGTGTGCGTGCTCAAGAGCGGGGTTCACGCGACATTGGCCGGGGTCACGCTGGCATTCTGCATCCCGCTGCGCACGAAAAATGCCGAACCCTCGCCGCTGATGACCCTCGAGCACGCGCTGCATCCGTGGGTGGCGTACGGCATTCTGCCGCTGTTCGCCTTCGCCAACGCCGGGCTGTCGCTGAGTGGGGTGACCGTCGAAAGCTTTACCCATCACGTCCCCATGGGTATCGCCATCGGCTTGCTGCTGGGCAAAACCATCGGTGTGTTCGGCCTGACCTGGCTGGCGGTGAAAATCGGCATCGCCGCTCTGCCCCAAGGTGCCAATTGGGGTCAGGTGCTGGGCGTGGCGATCCTCTGCGGCATCGGTTTCACCATGAGCCTGTTTGTCGGCTCGCTGGCCTTTGAACCGGGCGTGAGCGACTACGCCGGCATGGATCGGATGGGCATCCTGACCGGTTCGATTCTGGCGGCGTTGATCGGGTATGCGGTGACGGCGGCGGCGAGTCGCCATAACGCAAATTCACCTGCATAGAACCTTTGAATGGGCTCGTTGTGGCGAGGGAGCTTGCTCCCGCTGGAGCGCGAAGCGATCCCAATATCCCGGGTCTGCTGCGCAGCCCAGCGGGAGCAAGCTCCCTCGCCACAAGTCCAGGCTCGTCTGAAAACCAGCGAACAATCCCGGAGATAAATCCCCTCACCACAGGCCTGGCTTGCCTGACAAATAGCGAACAATCCCCAGCCCATTAGAGATGCGTCCTACAGCCACCCTCTGCCTGCTTTCGTTAACGTCGCGCAGCCCTTTCGAAGGGTTGTCGATGGATGAACGAAAGGACGCTCAGTGGCTCGCAACAAGGACATTCCCCGGGTTCCCAACCCACCGGCGGGCGACGGTCATCACGTCACCTACCGCTATATGACGGCCACTGAACTGGCCGAGCGCGACGCTCGACAAAACGCATACGACGCCATGCTGGCGCGGCAGGAGGCCTTCGAGCGCAGCCGCGAGATGGTGGCCAAAAAGCCTGATCCCGTACGCGCCGGGTGCGTGTTCGCCAAGTCCTGCAAGTTGCCGGACGCGATCATCGATTACTCGAATCCTTCGGGGATGGTCCCCACCGACAGCCTGAAAGATTACGGAGATCTGGTCCTGCTCGGCGGCCGTGAAGCCGATGACAGCGGCGGCGTTCCACTCAAGAAAATCAGCGGCACCGCCATCCCGGCAGGCCTGGGTACCTTCGCCCTTGCGGGTGAGGCGTTCAAGGCATTGCCCGCCATCGCGTCCGCCGCCGTTGTGACCCCTTTGGTCGGGCTGGTGGCGTTGCTCATGCCATCGAACCTGGGCGACAGCGCCCTCTACACCGAAGACCAGTTGCTCACCCTCAAACAGGCTCGAACCCGCGTGCGCCTGCATGTCGAACAACAGGCCGACGGCAGCCTCAAGGGTTATGGTTTCTACACTGGCAAGAATCGCGACTGGGAAATGGTCGATGTCGCGCAGTTCACCGCACGTGATAACCGCTTTGTCGCAGACCTCGGCGAAGGCATCGAACTGATCTGGACGCCCGCCGTGGACGGCTCCGACATCCTCGGCATCCCCGCGCTGGAGGCCGCTCCGCAGGCACCGCATATCTGGGTATACCCACCGACGAAAGCGGCGGACGGGATTCTGGTGAACCCGGTTTATCCGCCGGAGTATCGGGATTTCATTTTGGTGTTTCCGGCGGATTCGGGGGTTCGGCCCCTGTACATCGTGGTCAACACCTCGCGCAAAGGCTTACCACCAGCGGGACACAGCTATCATAAACCTCCGAAAGCAGAGGAAATTACTGCGTTTCCCGGGCTGAAAAAGGCACAGAAAATGAATCCCGTACAAGGAGGTGGCGGACTTCGGGAACGATGGAAGGATGCGAAAGGCAGGAGAATTTATGAGTGGGACTCGATGCACGGCGAGCTGGAAGTTTACCGTGCAAGTGACGGAACTCACCTAGGCGCTTTTGACCCTTTTACAGGAGAGCGCCGAGAAGACCCGAAAGATGAAAGAAGTATCAGAAAAAAATACTTGTGAGGGCAATGATGGGATTAAAACTAAGACTGGAGTGGTACGACAAGCACACCCATCTATGCGAGGACGAGGAGTACTCCAAGGATTTAGGCGATGATGAAAGCGTTTTGAATGCCTTGGGCATACCGGTGGAAAACAATATAAATAACGGCGGCTTCAACGTAGTCGAAAGTTGGACACCGATCCTTCAACCTTACTTTCAAAATAATATTTCCCTTACAACTTACGACTATCAAATTTCGTTTGATTACAGCGACGTCTGGTAAGGGGCACCTCAGATCATAAAAAACCCCGACCAGTCACCTGATCGGGGTTTTCTTTTACCGCTCGTTCTCGCTTAGTGCGAAACGCGGCTGGTGCCACCGACGGTGGAGATGCGCACGCGCTCACCGACACGGAACACTTCGTTTTCCTGAACCTGTTGCACGTAGGCACGCATGCTGCCGTCGTCTTCGCGCACGGTGATTTCAACGCCCTGGGTGCGGGTCATGCCTTCTTCAGCGGCCGAGCCCAGCAGACCACCGGCTACCGCGCCGATGACCGCAGCCACGGCGCTGCCGCGACCGCCGCCGATGGCGCTGCCGCCGACACCACCGACCACTGCACCGGCGACACCGCCGATCGGGGTCTTGGTGCCTTCGATTTTCACCGGACGCAGGGATTCGATGGTGCCCATGCGAATCGTCTGCACGCGACGCGCTTCGTCACGGGAGTAGGAGTCACCGGTCAGGCTCGACTGGCAGCCGGTCAGCAACATCGCCATCGTGGAAAAGGAAGCAACCAGCAGAACAGACTTACGCATAGCATCAACTCCAAAAGAACATGTATTCATTAAACCCCGCAGCTTGACGCCTGTCACGACGCGGCCCGGATAAACTTGATTTTATTCAGGCCAGGTACAGGCACCTGCCGCCCACCCAACAGTAGCGCCAAATCGCCAAACCCGCCCTGCCGACCCAAGGATTTTTCATGGATTACGTGATCATTTTCGTCACCACCGTCGCCGGTTTGTACTTCCACGGGTGGCTGTACGTGCGGATCAAACGCTGGATGGATCGTGATCTTGCACTATCCCTGGCGGGCAATGATGACGGCAAACGCGCCTTCATGCTCGAACAGCTGGCCCATGCCCGCTCGCAGAAGATCAAACGGCAGGATCTGCCGAAGTGGCTTGAGGCCGCTGCGGCAGGCTATCCCGCTCGGTAGACTGCTTAAGGCGCCAGACGTTCAAGAATCCAGTTGGCGCCCTGCTGACGATAGTTCAGGCGATCATGCAGACGACTTGGACGGCCCTGCCAGAACTCGATGCGCTCAGGCAGCAGGCGATAGCCGCCCCAGTGCTCCGGGCAGTCAGGCTGGGTATCGCTGAAGCGTTGCTCGGTGGCCTTGAGCAAATCCTCTAGCTCGCCACGGCCGTTGATCACCCGGCTCTGCGGCGAAGCCCAGGCGCCGAGCCGGCTGCCCAGCGGGCGCACCTGATAATACGCGTCGGACTCTTCAGGCGTGACCTTCACCACCCGCCCCTCAATACGCACCTGGCGCTCCAGGGTTGGCCAGAAAAACGTCATGGCCGCGAAAGGATTCGCCGCAAGATGCTGACCCTTGGCGCTGTCGTAGTTGGTGAAAAAGGTGAAGCCCTGCGCGTCCAGGCCCTTGAGCAGCAGAATGCGACAATGCGGACGCCCGTCCGCATCGACCGTGGCCAGGGTCATCGCGTTGGCCTCCACCGGCGCCTGTTCGGTTTTCACCGCGTCGGCAAACCACTGGTGAAACAGCGCGAACGGCTCGCCCGGGGCTTGCGCCTCGGTCAGGCCATCCCGGGTGTAATCACGACGCATATCAGCCAGAGCCTGAGTCATGGCGCATTCCTTTTCGTTAGCGGATCACTGCTTGGCAGCATCGGTGGCAGCGACCTTCTTGTCGGTCGCTGCGGCTTTGGCCGGCTCGGTTTTCTTCACCGGAGTCTTGGCTGGAGCCTTCTTCGCAGGTGCTTTGGCTGCAGCTTTTTTCGCTGGAGCCTTTTTAGTCGCCGATGCCGCGGCTTTCTTCGCGGCAGGCGCTGGCGTTACCGGCTTGTCGACTGGCTTGACGTCCTGCGCGGCAACCAGAGTCACCGGTGCCGGAGCTGGCATGTTGTACTTGCTCAACAGCGCAACCATGGTGTTCTGCGGTGTAACCAGCAGCTCGATACGACGGTTCAAGGCACGGCCTTCAACACTGTCGTTAGCCGCGCGCGGAGCGTCGGCCCCCATGCCACGCAGCATCAGGCGGTCACGTTGCAGGCCGCTGAGACGGAAGATCGCGGCCACCGATTGGGCGCGTTCCAGGCTGAGCTTGGTGTTATCCGCCGCGACGCCCGAGCTGTCGCTGTGACCGAGTACCAGAATCGCCGTTTTCGGATCGGCTTCGAGGATTTTGGCGACGTTGGTGAACGGGCTCAGGGTAACCGGGAGCAGCATGGCCGGACGTTTCGGGTTGAACGAGCCTTCAACCGGTGCGATCAGCACCAGCACGTTCTCACGACGTTCGAACTGCAGGTTGCTGCCTTTGATGGCGGCACGCAGACGCGGCTCATAATCGTCAAGCCAGGCTTGAGTGACTTTCGGATCCGGCATCGGTACGACTTTGGCGGCAACCTGATCTTTGGCAGTGCTCTGCTGCTTGCCGAACGGCCACCACCACTTGGTGCCTGTGTCAGCGTTGGCGTTGGCGACTACAGCCGGTTTGGCGTCAGGTTTCGCCTCAGGCTTCACTTCAGCTTTGACGTCGGGTTTCACATCAGCCTTGGCGGCCGAGTTGTCCGAACCGCCGAACGGCCAGTACCAAGGGCTGCTGCTTTCAGCCTTGGCCACCGGTGCGGTGGCGGCAGGCTTCAACGGGGCTGGGGCTGGGGCTGCTGCTGGAGCCGGTGCCTTTGCAGATGCAGACGCTGGAGCTGGAGCTGGAGTTGGCGCCGATACTGGATCTTTGGCCGCCGCTTTATCGGAAGAGCCGAACGACCACCAACTGCCGCCGTCCGCATCATTTTTAGGGGTCTGCGCACATCCGGTAATCGCAACACACAGGGCGGCCAGGGCAAGAGTGTTTTTATATGACATTGAAAATCCCCAATATGAAGTAATTGAATCAGAGCTCTTTTGCCCGGATAAATAGACGTTTTGCATCGAAAAACCAAAACAGGCTCCATTCCTGGAGCCTGAAGTAAAGCATTACAGACAAGTGGCAAGTACCCGCGCCAGTTTCTGCGCCCGAGGGTCCATCAAGACGTACGGACCCAGGGTATTTGTCACAAAACCAAAAGCAACATCGTGCTCCGGGTCTGCAAATCCGATGGAACCCCCGGCGCCCGGATGGCCAAACGCCCGAGGGCCCAGACCATAAGTCGCGTTCGCCACGTCGGGTTGATCAAGCATGCAGCCCAGACCGAAACGGGTTCGGGTCAGCAGGGTCTTGTCTTCGCCGAGGCTATGCTCGCGGGTCAGCTCATTGAGCATTTCGCCGTCAAGCAGGCTGCCGTCGAGCAATCCGGCGTAAAAACCCGCCAGGCTGCGCGCATTGCCGTGGCCATTGGCCGCCGGTTGTTGCATGCGTCGCCATTCCGGCTTGTTGGTACTGGTGAGCACCGATGGCGGATTGGTGAATGCACGAGTGGTCATGGCCGTGGGTTCACGCATGGTCACTTGCAACAGGCGCTGGGCCGCGGCATCGCCGACGTTGCCTTTGCCCCGGGCGATGTGCGCCACGCGGTAAAACTCCTCGTCAGCCAGACCGACATGAAAATCCAGGCCCAATGGCTTGGCCACGCGGGCGACGATCGATTCCCCCGGCCCGCGACCGTCTGCGCGGCGCAACAACTCGCCGATCAGCCAGCCGTAAGTGATCGCGGCATAGCCGTGCCCCTCACCCGGCGTCCACCACGGCGCTTCGGCCGCCAAGGCATCGACCATGGTTTGCCAGTCATAAAGGGCTTCGGGGGCGAGCAGTTCACGCAGGGCCGGCAGACCGGCCCGATGGCTGAGCAACTGGCGCAGGGTGACCGATTCCTTGCCGGCCGCCGCGAACTCCGGCCAGTAGCGGGCCACCGGAACATCCAACTGCAATTTGCCTTCGGCCACAAGTTGCAGCGCCGCAACGGCGGTGAAAGTCTTGGTGCAAGAGAACAGGTTGGCGATGGTGTCGCTGTGCCAGGCCTCGGTGCCGTCCTTGTCGGCGGTACCGGACCAGAGGTCGAGGACGGTTTCTCCGCCGACCTTGATGCACAACGCTGCGCCGCGTTCCTGGGGATCGTCGAACAGTGCCGCGAATGCCTCGCGCACCGCTTCGAATTGAAGCTCGTAATGTCCCTGAATCTGCACCCGCAACTCCCCCGCAAAAACACGCTACAAATTGGTCGGCATTGTTCCAGTCCTTGAAGGATTTGGGAACAGCCGCAGGCTAGACGGTTGATGTTGTGGCATACGACTGATGCCATCGCCAAAAGGCCCGCTCGCACAGCAGATTCATGAACACCACAAATCCAGTGTGGGAGCGAGCCCGCTCGCGAAGAACGATAGCTCGTTCCGAGGCTTAGTGCCCATTCCCTGAATGCCCGCCCGCATGCCCGGCGCCAGGCCCTTTGCCGGCCTCGCCCCGTCTGCCGCCTTCAGCTTCATGCGCCGGCGCAGCGGCTTTTTCGGCTTCTTTGCCCAACTGATCAAGCGCCTGCTGGTTGCTCTTGCGCACCGCCTCGACAAAGCCCTGATACGGCAGATCGGTAATCCCCACCAGACCGAAGTGCCCGTTCTCGCCGTCGAGCAGGCGTCCGGTCGCCGGTTGATCCAGGTACTGGAACCAGTGCACGCCGACGATCGACGGTTCGTTCAACGCCTGTTTGAGGAAGTTGGCATAGGCCGGGCCGCGATCTTCTTCCCGTGCCAGTTGTGTTACGCCGCCCCAGAACGGTCCACGATCAGCCGAACCGAAATTGAATTCGGTGATCAGCACCGGTTTGTCGAGGGCGCGCAGGGCGGCGAAGTCATACCCGTCCTGCGGCTTCAGCGTGTACATATTGAAGCTCAACACGTCGCAATACTGCGCGCAGGACGCTACCGCTTCCGGGGTGCTGGTGGCGAAACGGCCGCCGAGCAGCAACTGATTCGGCGCGTGCCATTTCAGCGAATCGGAGATGGTTTTGAAGTAGGTGTCGGCGAACACCTTCTGGAAGTATTTGAAGTCGTTTTCGATTTCCGGGTGCTCCGGATTCGGCATCGGCGGCACGAAACCCGGGTCTTCCATCAACTCCCACGCCGGCAGATCAATGCCCCACGCTTTCGACAGACCTTCCTGGTTGCGGTACTTGTCGCGCAGTTGCTTGAGGAACGCGCGTTTGGCTGGCACGTCGGTGGTCATTTTCAACGTGCCGTAGGCCAGGGCGTAGCGCGACTGCGGATCGTCGCCGGGACCGGCCCAGGCCAGTTCGTTGTCGGCGTAGTAACCGATCAACCATGGATCATCGCGGTGATCACGGGCAGCGATGGCCACGGCACGCTCGGTAGCCATGGCGAAACGCGGGTCGAACGGGTCAGGCATGCCGCCCCACCAGTCTGTGCCGGTGCTGATGCTGGTGTAGTCGCCGACGATCGACAGCGGCAAGGTGTACGGCACCCGCTCAGCGTCGCCCAGCGAATCGGCACTCCAGTTGCCAACCGTGTTGAAACCCCAGGCTTGCAGACGATCAAGGGTGTGCGCGGCCCACTTCTGCTCATCGACCGTGGCTTTGCATGGCGCGGCGCTCGTCGGCTCGGCTGCCGGTTCGGCGGGTGCCTGCGCTGCGCAAGGTTCGCCGTACAGGCGTTGCAGGTTGGCGCCGTAGAAATCGTACCAGCGCCCGGCGTTGTAGCCACGGCCCTGGTCGGCGCCGTTGCCGCCACGGTTGTCGCCTTCGCCGAAATGGCTGGCAAGTGGCTCGTCTGGTTTTGGCAGCGATTCGAACATCCACTCACGCCCGGCGACGTAGGTCTGGTTGACCTGCGGGCTGACGGTGTTGACCCCCAGCGAATAGAACGGATGCCCTTCCGGCGTCACCAGATACCAGCGCCCGTCACGCTTTTCAGTGCGGAAAAAGCCGCTGGCCTTGAACGCCGGGCCTTTGTTCCAGCCACCGAATTTGTCCAGCGAAGACTTTTCGCGCTCGGCCAGCCAGGTTTTCAGCTGTTGCTGTTCCTTGGCGGCGGCGGCTTTCAGTTGTTCATCGTTGCTGATTTTTTCCGGCCATTTGCTGCGGGTCGACTGCCCGTAAGCGTCCACCAGATTGCCATAGACGGCCTGGGTCACGGCATCGCCGTCCTGCACGCCGAAACGCTCGAGCAGCAGGCTCTGAGCGGCTTTCGGCTGATCCATCCACAGGCTCACCGACACCACCTGACTGCGGTCCAGTTCACCGCTGCTGCTGGCCAGCAGAATCCGCTGGCCATCGACGGTCATCGGCATCGGCGGCCCGGCCTTCATGCCCTGGCTCAGCGGCGAAGTCGCCACCAACGGCACCAGCAGGGTTTGCGCGGGTCCGGCCGGCAAGTCGACGCGGCTGGTCAGCGTCTGGCCGTTGTTGCTCTGGATTTGCACGTAAACCGTCACGGCCCAGTTCATTGCACTCTGCAGACGCAGGCTCATCATGCCCGACTGCGACCAGTCCCAGGCGCCGGTCTGCGGGGTCAGGCGCAGGGTCGGCCGGGCTACCGGGTTGAACGTCACCCGGCGCAGCACTTCACCTTCCGGGGTTTGCTCGGCGTTGGCTTGTGGCAGGTCAGTGTTTTCAGTGACGACTTTCACCACGTCGGCAGGACGGACGAAGTTGAACAGGGTCTGCTGACCGGCAGGCGCCGCCAGCAACGGGGCGGCGAAGATCAAGGCAAACACGGCAGGCAACGAGCGGCGAATCATAAGAACGGAGTTCTCCCTAACGACCAAAAGGCCAATGGAAAAGCGATGGCGGAGAGATAGACAACGCGGCGGGCAAAACTGCCCACCGTTGTCTCAGGATATTTCACGACGGAATGGCGGCAACGCATTGAGGATCGCCTTGCCGTAGCGCTGGGTGACCAGGCGCCGATCGAGCAAAGTGATGGTGCCGCGGTCTTCTTCGGTACGCAGCAGGCGCCCGCAGGCCTGGACCAGTTTCAGCGAAGCGTCGGGCACCGAGATTTCCATGAACGGATTGCCGCCACGGGCCTCGATCCACTCCGACAGCGCCGCCTCGACCGGATCGTCCGGCACCGAGAACGGGATCTTGGCGATCACCACATGCTCGCAGTAGGCCCCAGGCAAGTCCACCCCTTCGGCGAAACTGGCGAGGCCGAACAGCACGCTGGAATCACCGCCATCGACCCGCGCCTTGTGCTTGTTCAAGGTTTCCTGTTTCGACAGGTTGCCTTGAATGAACACTTGCTTGCGCCAGTCGCGGTCGAGGCCATCGAACACGTCCTGCATCTGTTTGCGCGAGGAGAACAGCACCAGCGTGCCGCGCGAGCCTTCGACCAGATCCGGCAACTCGCGGATGATCGCGGCGGTGTGAGCCGCGGCGTCGCGTGGGTCGGCCTTCAGATCCGGCACCCGCAGCACGCCGGCGTCGGCATGATGAAACGGGCTCGGCACCACGGCAGTGACCGCTTTTTTCGGCAGACCGGCGCGCATGCGGAAACGGTCGAAGGTGCCCAGTGCCGTCAAGGTTGCCGAGGTCACCAGGCAGCCGTAAGCCACGTTCCACAGGCTGCGACGCAAGGTTTCTGCAGCGAGAATCGGGCTGGCGTTGACCTCGATGTCGAACAGCGAACCGCTCTCGGCCAGTGTCAGCCAGCGCGCCATCGGCGGGCTGTCTTCCGGATCTTCGGCGGTAAATGCAGTCCACAATTCCCAGTTGCCCGAAGCCCGGGACAACAGGCTGCCGAACAGCGGATACCACTCCTCGGCCTGATTGCTGGCGATGCCGATGTTGACCTCGCCGTCCATGCCTTCCTTGAGCAGGTCGGTCAGACGGGTGAACAGATCGTTGAGCCGCGAGTAGCCCTTCTTCAGCTCGATGCCCATCTCGCGCATGTGCTCGGGAATCACCCCGCCGACGAAACGATGGCGTGGCCGCTCGCGACCTTCGACGTCTTCGCCGGGCTTGAAATCGGCGATCTGCTCGCACGCGGTGAACATGAACTGCTGCTGGGTCTTGATCTCCCGCGCCAGCTCCGGCACCTGCTCGATCAGCTTGCCGAGATCCCCCGGCAACGGATGCTGGGCCAGCAGTTTGGTGAGGTTCTTCGCGGTGGTTTCCAGCCAGTCGGCGGTGGAACGCAGGCGCGTGTAGTGGGCGAAGTGGCCGATGGCCTTGTCCGGCAGGTGGTGGCCTTCGTCGAACACATAAATGGTGTCGCGCGGATCGGGCAGCACCGCACCGCCGCCGAGGGCCAGGTCAGCCAGCACCATGTCATGGTTGGTGACGATCACGTCGACCTTGCCCATGCCTTCGCGCGCCTTGTAGAACGCGCACTGGCCGAAGTTCGGGCAATGACGGTTGGTGCACTGGCTGTGATCGGTGGTCAGGCGCGCCCAGTCGGCGTCTTCCAGCGCGTTGGGCCAGCTGTCGCGGTCGCCGTCCCACTTATTGCCGGCAAGCTTCTCGATCATGCTGGTGAACAGCTTCTGACTGGCCTCGTCGACCTCGATCTTGAAGCCTTCTTCTTCGAACAGCTGGGCGGTGGCGGTTTGCGCATGACCTTCCTGCAACAACATGTCGAGCTTGGACAGGCACATGTAGCGGCCACGGCCCTTGGCCAGCGCGAAACTGAAGTTCAGCCCGCTGTTGCGCATCAGGTCGGGCAAATCCTTGTAGACGATCTGCTCTTGCAGGGCCACGGTCGCGGTGGCGATCACCAGGCGCTTGCCGGCCAGCTTCGCGGTGGGGATTGCCGCCAGGCTGTAGGCCACGGTCTTGCCGGTACCGGTGCCGGCTTCCACCGCGACAATCGCCGGGTCGCCACTGCGCCGGCCTTCGTCGTCGGTATCGATATCCCCGAGGACTTTGGCGATTTCAGCGATCATCAGGCGCTGGCCATAACGCGGCTTGAGGCTCTTGGCTTCAAGAAAACGCGAATAGGCGCCCTGGATCGTGGTTTTGAGTTCAGTGCTGATCATTGATTGTCGGGCGCAAAAAACGCTGGATAAATTTTCAGTGGTTTCGGATGGCGGCTATCATACCCCGCTAATTAATCCCGCGCAGAACGGAGTGCCCCAATGACACCTTTTAGCCTCGTTTATCCGCTGCATGTCTTGTCCGCCCTGGTCTGGGTCGGCGGCATGTTTTTCGCCTGGATGGTCCTGCGCCCGGCGGCTGTAAAGGCTCTCGACGGCCCTGCCCGCCTGACCTTGTGGGTGGAAGTGTTTCAAGGTTTTTTCCGCTGGGTCTGGGTCGCGGTGATCCTGTTGCCGATCAGCGGCGTCGGCATGTTGCATTTGCAGCACATCGGCTTCGAGACCGCGCCTAAGTATGTGCAAGTGATGATCGGGCTGTATGTGGTGATGACGGCGCTGTTTATCCGGATTCAGGGCCTGATGCTGCCGGAGTTGCGCAAAGCGGTGGAGGCGAAAGACTGGCCCGCGGGTGCGGCCGTGCTGGGGCGGATTCGCCGGGTGGTGGGGATCAATCTGATTGTCGGGTTGGTGCTGGTGGCGATTGCGGCGGCGCGGCCGATGTTCTGACCCGCTGACGACAGGCACTTTTTGTGGCGAGGGAGCTTGCTCCCGCCGGGCTGCGCAGCAGCCCCAAATCAGCTGGCGCGTTCAATCTGATGGAGCGCGGTATCTGGGATGGGGCCGCTACGCGACCCAGCGGGGCGGTGCGACGTTTCGCTAAATCCCCTCACCACAATTAAGAAATACGCTGTTTTAGAGGCGTTGCACGGTCACCGCACCCGCCGCCCCCACCGGCCCGGGCTGACCATCAGCGCCGGCCTTGCCGTTCTTGCCGCCATCAGCGCGGTACACCAGGCACCCCTTGGACTTGCCGCCCTGGCCGGCCTTGCCGCCGACACCCGCCGGACCACCGGCGCCGCCAGCGACGTCGACTTTGATCAGCTCGGCCGGAAACTCGCGGGGCACTTCCAGGCGCACCAGCGCACCCGGAGCACCGGGTTGGCCATCGCTGCCATTGCTGCCATCAAAACCGTGTCCGGCTTCGCCCCAGGTACAGCCCGGATCTTCACCGTTGCCGCCATCCAGACCGACAAAACCTGGTGCACCGGTACCGCCGCGGGCATCGACAAACAGCTTGGGTGCGGTCAACGCCTTGAACTGTAGATTCAGATTACGCCCGGCACGGGCGGCTTTTTCATAGGTTCCCGGTGCCCCGCGTGCGGTGATCAGGCTGCCTTCGCTCAGTTCGGCGCGAATGACTTTCATGTCCAGCGCCTGTTCACTCGGGACGATCGCGATGCGTGCTTCATGGCCCAGGCGCAATTCGCCGACGGTCAGTTCGGTCACATTGGCAGGAATCAGCAAAGTGCCGTAATCGGCGACTTCGAGTTTTTCCAGCTGCAAGGTGCTGGCGGTGTTGGGCAAACGCATCAGGGAATTGGTTTCGACACTGACCACCTGGGCGCAGGCCAGGGGACTGATGAATGCAGCGAGCAGGCAAAGTTTACGCATGGGAAGAAGCCTCCGGAGCGGCCGGGGCCGGGATGGTTTGCAGGTGGAAAACGCCAAACAGCAGGATCAGCAGACGGTCACGCCACGGGTTGGCACGCCCCTCGAGGCGAGAGAACAGCAACTCCAGCACATGCAGCGCCAGCAACAAGCCGCCGGCCAGATTGACCAGCAAATGCAGCGGATGCACAAACGGCATCAGCAGATTGAGCACTACCACGCACCAGAACAGCAGGGTCAGCAAACGCCCCAGCCCCCAGAAAACCTTCATACGCTCCCCCGTGTCGGAATTATTCTTTGGGCGCACAGTAACGGCTTACACGGGGGATAAGCCAGAGGGGCAAAAGAAAAAACTTTTGTCAGTCGTCGGATCGCTGCCGGTTCGACGATGATCGTCGCCCGGCAGCTCTAGCCTGCGGACTACAGACAAGTCTCAGCGATTGATATGCAACTCGACCCGACGGTTTTTCGCCCGTCCTTCTTCGGTCGCATTGTCAGCCACCGGCTCACTCTCGCCGCGTCCCTCACTGGTCAGTTTGTCCGGCGCCAGACCCTGGCTCAGCAAGTAGGCGGCAACACTGCTCGCGCGGCGTTCGGAAAGCGCCTGGTTATAGGCGTCCGAACCTTTGCTGTCGGTATGCCCGATAACCTTGATGCTCACCACGTCGGCGTTGCGCAATTTGTCCATCAGCGTATCGAGCTGGGCTTTGGCTGCCGGGGTCAGATCCGATTTGTCGAAATCGAACAACACATTGCCGGCATCGCTGAGGGTGATGACTTCGGTTTGCGGCGCTACAGGCTCCGCAGGTTTTTCGGTCACAGGATATTGCGGCAACGGGCAACCACGGTGATCGACCGGCGTATTGGGCGGTGTGTCCGGGCAACGATCACGACGGTCGAACACGCCATCGCCGTCTTCATCGCCATCCTGGGCGTAACAGATCAGTCCGCCAGTCAGAATCCCCAGCGCTGCGCCGCCACCGGCCCAGCCGCCACTTTCAATCGCGCCGAGCCCACCGCCGACCAAGCCGCCAATGAGGCTGCAGATCGGCCATGTACGTTGATTGAGCGGGGCATCGCCATCGCTATGAGTGGCGCAACCGGTGAGCAAGCTGCCCAGCAGCAGCACCGGCAAGACGGACCTTGAGAAAACAGTCATTGTGAAAGCTCCTGTGTCACCGGCCCATACCGGTTACACAGGAGTAAAGACCCGCATCCGCGACTGCACAAGCCGCGGATGCGAGAGGGGCTAGCGGACGATTTTGATTTCGGTACGACGGTTCTGTGCACGACCGTCAGCGGTTTTGTTATCCGCCACTGGCTGGCTTTCACCCATGCCCGATACCGAGACGAAGCTGGCACGCGGCACACCTTGTGAAATCAGGTATTCCACCACCGAGTGCGCACGACGATCCGACAGTTTCTTGTTGTAGGCATCGCTGCCGACGCTGTCGGTGTGGCCGGTCACGGTCAGTTGCGCCGTGGACGACTCTTGTTTCAGGCGCGTGGCGACTTTGTCCAGAACCTGTTTGTCGGCACCGGTCAGGGTGGCTTTGTCGAACTGGAAGTGCACATCACGAATAACGATGGTTTCTTCCCTGACAATGACCGCCTCTTCTACCACTGGCGCAGGGGCCGGTGGAGGGCAGCCGTCAGCATCGACCTGCACGCCTCGAGGGGTGTGCGGGCACTTGTCGCGACTGTCCGGCACACCATCGCCGTCTTCATCGCCATCACCGTGTACCCAGCAATAGGCGGCTGCCGTACCGCCGACCAACAGTGCGCCGTAGCCGGCCCACGCCGAACTTTCCGTCGCGCCGAGGCCCGCACCGACCACACCGCCGACCGCCGCACAGGTCGGCCAGTCGGTTTTCTGCAAACCTGCGCAACCAGTCAACACACTGGTTAGCAGAATCAAAGGTAACGCTGTCCGAACTATGCTCATCTGGTTTTCTCCTGAGGGATCGGCTTAGAACCGATTCACGGAGTAAAGACCGGAGTTTTAATCTCCGCCAGCAATAGGCCAGCGTCATTTGGGACCGTGTTCACAGGGATTTGGCACTTTTGCCATACGCGACAAAACGGGGTCTAGGCCGGATCCGTCTGGCGCGCTAGTCTTGGCGATCTGATTGAGGAGCTTCGATGAACGTCGCCATTTCTTCGCGCACGCCGCAACAGGCGCTGGCCGCTTTACTGGATCGCTATGCACCGGCGCGTCTGCTGCTGATCGGTGCCAGCGAATTTCCGGCGCTCGCCGCGTTCAAGCAGGCGCACCCGGACTGCTGCGTGGCCCACGCCGAACCCGGTGCGTTGCCCGCCGAACTCGCGGCACGGCGCTTCGATCTGGCGCTGGTGGTCGATTGCCTGGAGCATCTGCCCAAGCGTGACGGCCTGAATCTGCTGGGCGGGATCCGCAACCTCAATGCCAGCCGCATCGCTGTGCTGGCAGACCTGCCGGCCAGCGGCTGGCAGGAGACCGATTTCTATTCACTGGCGCTGCAAGCCAGCGAACGTTTTCAGCGTGACGAGCAGGTACTGACCCTGTTCACCTACGATCTGCTTGACTACAAACAAGTCCCCGACTGGCTCAACTCGCGGTTCTGGGCCAATCCGGAAAACTTCGGGAAATACTGGTGGTAATGCAATGAGTACAGCCATTTGCCCGTGCGGCAGCGGCAACCTGCTGGAGGCCTGCTGCGGTCACTATCACGAAGGCCATCCCGCGCCGTGCGCCGAAGCCCTGATGCGTTCGCGCTACAGCGCCTATGTGCTGGGGCTGATCGATTATCTGGTGGCAACCACCCTGCCCGCCCAGCAAGCGGGTCTGGATCGCCAGTCGATCAGCGCCTGGAGCGCGCAAAGCACCTGGCTCGGCCTCGAGGTCGAAAGCTCGGAAGTGTTCGGCGGCCAGCCCGAGCACGCCTTCGTCACCTTCACCGCGCGCTGGCACGACAGCCAGGGCGAACACAGCCACCGCGAGCGCTCATCTTTCGTGCAAAACAGCGGGCGCTGGTACTTCATCGACCCGACCGTGCAGTTGAAGCTGGGGCGCAATGACAGTTGCCCGTGCGCAAGCGGACAGAAGTTCAAGAAGTGCTGTGCAGGGTATTTCGGCGCATAGGCCTGCAATTTTTTTAGCGTCTAGACTGGCTGCAAAGGGAGTTCAACCATGCTCGGTCGTTGGCGCACATTCCAGTTCTTCACGTTGATGCTGTTGCTGAACCTCGGCGGTTGCGCCTCGTGGTTCAGCGACGACAGCGTCGACCCCGCCGTGCACCTGGTGAAAGTCGAGGTGGTGCGGGCCAAGTTGCTCGAACAGAAATTCATCCTGCACTTTCGGATCGACAACCCCAACGACAGCGACCTGACCGTGCGCGGTATGGAATATCGCATTCATCTGGCGGATCTGCTGCTGGCCGAAGGCGAGCATGAACACTGGATCACCGTGCCCCCCAAAAGCAGCGCGTTTTACCGGATACCGATCCGCACCAACCTGTGGCCACGAGTGAAGGACGTGGTGAAAATGCTCAAGAGTCCGCACCAGCAGGTGCCTTATCAACTGCAGGGCGAGATGGAAACCGGTTTATTCATCGCTCACTACGTGCACCTGGAGCGCAATGGCGTGATAATCCCGGCCGATTTAATTCCGGAGCACAACCGATGACTCAGCAACCTCACGTCCATGGCCCTGACTGCAACCACGATCATGACCATCATCACGATCACGACCATGGCCATGTCCACGGCCCGAACTGCGGCCACGCCCACCAGGAACCGGTGCGCAACGCCCTGAAAGACGTCGGCCGCAACGACCCTTGCCCGTGCGGCAACGGCAAGAAATTCAAGAAGTGCCACGGCGCTTGATGTTTCAGGTGTAGTCCTTCTTCGCCTGACAAGCCGCCTTCGCGAGCAAGCCCGCTCCCACATTCGACCGCATTCCTGCTGACTGAACGCAGTCGACTGTGGGAGCGGGCTTGCTCGCGAAAGGGCCGGCACATTCACCCCAAACTGTTCAGTCAGCCGCCAGAATCTGCTTCGCACTGACCACCGTCGCATACTCCCCCTGCAAATTCCCCAGCGACATCCCGTGCACCTCTTCGGCTCCCACATTCGACCGCATTCCTGCTGACTGAACGCAGTCGACTGTGGGAGCGGGCTTGCTCGCGAAAGGGCCGGCACATTCACCCAAAACTGTTCAGACAGCCGCCAGAATCTGCTTCGCACTGACCACCGTCGCATACTCCCCCTGCAAATTCCCCAGCGACATCCCGTGCACCTCTTCGGCTGAGCGCGGTGTGCCGAAGTAATCGGCCTTGTCGAAGGTGAAACACGCATCCTCCGCGACCCACGCCTCAAATCCCAGATTGCCCGCCGTGCGCGCCGTGGATTCCACCGAATTGTTGGTGGCCACGCCAACGATGATCAACTGAGCGATCCCCGCCTCACGCAACTGCGCCTCCAGCCCTGTGGCACAAAACGCATCCGGCACACGTTTCTGGATCAGCCACTCGCCTTGCTGCGGCGCAAACCGTGGCTGAAACTCCACCCCCGGTTGTTCGGGCCAGAACACCGAATCCGGCGAATGCGACAGATGCTGCACATGAATCACCGGTCGCCCGCGGCTGCGCCATGCCCCCAGCAAGTCGAGCATGCGTTCTTCGGCCTGCGGATTATTCCGCCGCCCCAGGCGCTGCTCCAGAATGCCTTGTTGCTGGTCGATGATGATCAGTGCCGCGTTGGCCTTCAGCTCCATGGCGATTTTTCTCACGGGGGTCATTGAATTTTCCGCAGTTCAGCATCACCTGCACTTATTAAGCAAGCTATCGAACACACGGGACCACCTGCTGCCGGCGTTTGCTCTACGCAACCAAGCCAATTGTTGATCTGGAGTTTGCAATGATCGATCTGTATTACTGGACCACCCCCAACGGCCACAAAATTTCGCTGTTCCTCGAGGAGGCTGGCCTGCCTTACAAGGTGCATCCGATCAACATCAGCCAGGGCGAGCAGTTTCAGCCACACTTTCTGAAGATCGCGCCGAACAATCGGATTCCGGCGATCGTCGACCACGAACCGGCCGATGGCGGTGAGCCGCTGTCGCTGTTCGAGTCCGGTGCGATCCTGCTGTATCTGGCAGAGAAGACCGGCAAATTCCTGCCCAAAGACCTGCGCGGCCGGCAAACCGCGTTGCAATGGTTGTTTTGGCAGATGGGCGGCCTGGGGCCGATGGCCGGGCAGAATCATCACTTCAGCCAGTTCGCCGCGGAAAAAATTCCCTACGCGATCAAACGCTACATCGACGAAACCGCGCGCCTCTACGGCGTGTTGAACAAGCAACTGGCCGATCACGAATTCGTCGCCGGCAGCGAATACAGCATCGCCGACATGGCGATCTACCCGTGGATCGTCTCGCACAAGTGGCAGAGCCAGAACCTTGAAGACTTCCCGCACGTGTTGCGCTGGTTCAACCGGATCAAGGAGCGTCCGGCGACGGTGCAGGCGTATGCCTTGGTGCAGCAGATCAACCCGCCAAAAGCCTGATTGAAGCGCAAAAGATCGCAGCCTTCGGCAGCTCCTGCACGGTGTACTCAATCCAATGCAGGAGTTGCCGCAGGCTGGGATCTTTTCCATTCGACAGAAATACACAAATAACCCCTGCCCCCGCTTGCGCGGCCACCTCCTGCTCACTAACGTAGCGGCTTTATTGCGCCCCCAGCCTCTACACCCCCGCAGGAGCTTTGCCATGGCCTCGCCAGCCCTTACACATTTTCTTCCCCGGTTCGGCGTTGCCGCAGCAGTGACCGGTGTCTTGAGCCTGTCCGGTTGCCAGACCTGGAACGCTCAGGACACCCTCCCGCCCACCTCCGGCGTGCAACCGCTCAAGGGCCTGGCGCAGAATGTTTCGGTGCGACGCAATGCCCAAGGCATGCCGTTGATCGAGAGCAACAGTTTCCACGACGCACTGTTCAGTCTCGGCTATGTTCATGCCAGCGACCGCATCAACCAGATGGTCACCCTGCGCCTGCTGGCTCAGGGACGTCTGGCGGAAATGTCCGGGCCGTCGATGCTCGATGCCGACCGCTACATGCGTGCGGTCAACCTGAAGAAAAGCGCCGCCGAGCTTTACAAGGCTTCGTCGCCACGGCTCCAGCGCTTCTTTGAAGTCTATGCACGAGGCGTCAACGCCTACCTGTTCCGCTACGCCGACAAGTTGCCGGGCGACCTCGCCTCCAGTGGCTACAAGCCGGAATACTGGAAACCGGAAGATTCGGCGCTGATCTTCGCGCTGCTGAACTTCAGCCAGTCGGCCAACCTGCCGGAAGAGATCTCATCGCTGGTGCTGGCGCAAACCGTGACCAGCGACAAACTCGCCTGGCTGACCCCGTCCGCACCCGATGAAAATCTGCCACTGGCCGAGGCCGACAAGCTGCAAGGCCTCAAGCTCAACGGGCAGATCCCCGGTCTCACCGAGCTGAGCAATGCCAGCCAGCAATTGGCAGCGATGAATCTGCTGGGCGCCAGCACGTCGAACAACTGGGCGATCGCCCCGCAACGCAGCCGCAGCGGCAAGAGCATTCTGGCCAGCGACAGCCATGGCCCACTGGCGGCACCGTCGCTGTGGAGCTTCGTGCAGATCCGCGCGCCGAAATATCAGGCTGCCGGTGTCACCGTCGCCGGTCTGCCGATGATCCTCGGCGGTTTCAACGGCAAAGTCGCGTGGAGCGCCACCAGCGTGCTCGGCGACAACCAGGACCTGTTCCTGGAAAAGATCCGCCGTCAGGGCAACAGCCTGACCTATGAGGTCAACGGCAAGTGGCAACCGCTGGGCGTGCGCAACGAAACCTATTTCGTCAAAGGCCAGCGGCCGATTCGCGAAGCGGTGTACGAAACCCGCCACGGCGCGCTGCTCAATAGTGCCCAGGCCGCACAAGGCAATGGTTTTGGCCTGGCCCTGCAAACACCGAGCTTCACCGACGACAAATCGCTGGACGCGTTTTTTGACCTGACCCGCGCACAGAACGTTGAACGCGCCTCGGACGCCAGTCGCGAGATCCGCGCCATCGCCCTGAACATGGTATTCGCCGACGCCAGCAACATCGGCTGGCAAGTCACCGGGCGTTTCCCCAACCGTCGTGAAGGCGAAGGCCTGCTGCCATCGCCGGGCTGGGAAGGTCGCTATGACTGGGACGGTTACGCCGACCCGATGCTGCACCCGTACGATCAGGACCCGACCCAGGGCTGGCTCGGCACCGCCAACCAGCGCGTCATTCCCCATGGCTACGGCATGCAACTGTCCAACTCCTGGGCGGCGCCGGAGCGCGGCGAACGTCTGGCGGAACTGGCCGGCAGCGGCAAACAGGACGGTCGCAGCGTGATCGCCATGCAGTACGACCAGACCACGACGTTTGCCGCCAAGCTGAAAAAAATGTTCGAAGCGCCGGGCATGAAGCAGCCGCTGAAACAGGCGATTGACGCCCTGCCGGAAGCCGATCGCAGCAAGGCTCGCGAGGCCTTGACCCGATTGATGGCGTTCGACGGCAAGCTCAGCCCGACGTCGGCGGATGCGGCGATCTACGAGTTGTTTCTGCAAGAAAGCATGAAGCAGATCTTCCTCGACGAACTTGGCCCCGAGTCCAGCCCGGCGTGGAAAGCCTTTATCGCCAATGGCGACTTGTCCTATTCGGCGCAGGCCGATCACCTGCTGGGGCGCGAAGACAGCCCGTTCTGGGATGACATCCGCACACCGCAAAAAGAAGACAAGGCACAGATTCTGGCGCGCAGTCTGGCAGCCGCGATCAACGCTGGCGACAGTCAGTTGGGTGGCGATCACAAGGCCTGGCAGTGGGGCAAACTGCATGGCTACACGTGGAAAAACGCCAACGGCCAGACCGTTCGCGGGCCGCTGGCAGCCGGCGGCGATCACACCACGCTCAATACCGCGGCGTTTGCCTGGGGCAAGGACTTCAACACCACGCGGGCGCCGTCGATGCGTTTCATCGTCGACTTCAGCCAGAGCGAGCCGCTGATGGGCCAGAACGGCACCGGCCAGTCCGGCAACCCGGCCAGCACGAACTACCTCAATGGCATCGATGCGTGGCTCAAGGGTCAGTACATCGGCTTGCCGATGCAGCCGCAGAACTTTGACCGGGTGTATGGCAAGACGCGTTTGACCCTGACTCCGGGCAAATAAACGCAATCCCTCCCTGTGGGAGCGGGCTTGCTCGCGAAGGCGTCGTGTCAGGCGATTTTGTATTGCCTGACACACTGCATTCGCGAGCAAGCCCGCTCCCACATTGGTTTTGCATCGCCTGGGAAATAATCGATAGAACTTCCGGACTCGCGCCAACCTCTTAGCTAACAAGCCCTCCATTCTGGTAACGACATGGACCTTGTTATCGCCCGCCCCGAAGGTTTGTATTGCCCGGCCGGGGACTTCTACATTGACCCGTGGCGCCCGGTTGAGCGCTCGGTGATCACCCATGCCCACGGCGATCACGCCCGTAACGGCAATCAGCACTACCTTGCCAGCAGCGCCAGCGAAGGGATTTTGCGTGCGCGTCTGGGTCAGGACATCAACCTGCAAACCCTCGCCTACGGCCAGCGGCTGACCCACCACGGGGTGACCTTGAGTTTCCATCCCGCCGGGCATGTGCTCGGTTCGGCTCAGGTACGCCTGGAATACGGTGGCGAAGTCTGGGTCGCGTCGGGGGATTACAAAATCGAACCCGATGGCACCTGCGCGCCGTTCGAACCGGTGCGCTGCCACACCTTCATCACCGAATCGACGTTCGGCCTGCCGATCTACCGCTGGCAGCCGCAGGCGCAGGTGTTCAGCGAGATCAATCAGTGGTGGCAGGCGAACATCGCGGCGGGCAAGGCCAGTGTGCTGCTCTGTTATTCGTTCGGCAAAGCCCAGCGGATCCTGCACGGGATCGACGCCAGCCTCGGCCCGATCCTCAGTCACGGCGCGGTCGAGCCGCTGAACCGGGTCTACCGCGAGGCCGGCGTGTACCTGCCGCCGACGATTTATGCCGGCGACATCAAAAAGTCCGACCCGATCATGCGTCAAGCGCTGGTCATCGCCCCGCCCTCGGCCGGTGGCAGCACCTGGATGCGCCGTTTCGGTGATTTCAGTGATGCCTTCGCCAGCGGCTGGATGCGCCTGCGCGGCACCCGCCGGCGTCGTGGCGTGGATCGCGGCTTTGTGCTGTCGGATCACGCCGACTGGCCAGGCCTGCTCTGGGCCATCGAGCAGACCGGCGCCGAGCGCGTGATGGTGACCCACGGTTCGATCGGCGTGCTGGTGCGCCATCTGCGTGAACAAGGCTTGGACGCGCAGGGTTTCAACACCGAGTACGGCGACGACGAAGAGGAAAACATCGACGCCGAACCTGCCATCGCCGAGGTGCAAGCATGAAAGCCTTCGCCGAGTTGTACGCCGAACTCGACGCCACCACGTCCAGCAACGCCAAACTGGCGGCGATGCAAAGTTACTTCGCCCAGGCTGCACCGCAGGACGCGGCGTGGGCGGTGTACTTTCTGTCCGGCGGGCGGCCACGGCAATTGGTGCCGGTGCGCATCCTGCGCGAACTGGCGGTGGAGGTATCTGGGCTGCAACCGTGGCTGTTCGAGGAAAGTTATCAGTCCGTCGGCGATCTGGCGGAAACCATTTCCCTGGTGCTGCCGGAAAATTCGCACAGCTCCGCGGCGGGCCTCGCCGAATGGATCGAAGACAAGCTGCTGCCGCTGCGCGGTGAAACCCCGGAATACCTCGCCCGCCAACTGCCCGCGCTGTGGGCGCAACTGGATCGGCCGAGCCTGATGCTGTGCATCAAGCTGATCACCGGCAGCTTTCGCGTCGGCGTGTCGAAACTGCTGGTCACTCGTGCCTTGGCGTCGATGGCCGGCCTCGACAGCAAACGCGTGGCGCAACGACTGGTGGGTTACACCGACCTGTCGAACCGGCCGAACGCGGCCAGCTACCTGAAACTGATCGCGCCGGAGTCCGCCGACGAACACGCCCAGCGTGGCGGCCAGCCCTACCCGTTCTTCCTCGCGCATGCCTTGTCGCAACCGGTCGAGGAATTTGAAGGGCTGCTGGGGCCGGCAAGCCACTGGCAGGTGGAATGGAAGTGGGATGGCATCCGCGCGCAGGTGGTCAAACGCGAGGGTCGGCTGTGGGTCTGGTCGCGGGGTGAAGAACTGGTGACCGAGCGTTTCCCCGAGTTCGACACACTGGTTCACGCGTTACCCGACGGCACGGTGATCGACGGGGAAATCGTGGTCTGGAAAAGCACTCATCCGAGCACCGAAGACGCCTTCGATCCGCAATCGAGCGCACCGCCGGCGGTGCAACCGTTCGCCCTGCTGCAGCAACGCATCGGGCGCAAAACCCTGGACAAGAAAATCCTCGAAGAAGTGCCGGTGGTGGTGCTCGCCTACGACTTGCTGGAGTGGCAGGGCGAGGACTGGCGCAACCGTCCGCAGGCCGAACGGCGGGCGCAACTGGAACAAGTCATCGCCCACGGTAACAACCCGGTGTTACTGCCCTCGCCGATTCTGACCGGCAGCGACTGGTTCGACCTCGCCCGTCAGCGTGAAGCCTCGCGGCGACTGGGGGTCGAGGGCATGATGCTCAAGGCCCGCGATGCCCTGTATGGCGTGGGCCGGACCAAGGACATGGGCGTGTGGTGGAAGTGGAAGGTTGACCCGTTCAGCGTCGATGCGGTGTTGATCTACGCCCAGCGCGGACATGGCCGGCGCGCCAGTCTGTACAGCGATTACACCTTCGCCGTGTGGGACGGCCCGCCAGAATCCAGCCAACGAGCGCTGGTGCCGTTCGCCAAGGCCTATTCGGGGCTGACTGACGAGGAAATGCGCCAGGTCGACAGCATCGTGCGCAAGACCACCGTGGAAAAATTCGGCCCGGTCAGCAGCGTCAAGCCAAGCCTGGTGTTCGAACTGGGGTTCGAAGGCATCGCCCTGTCGCGACGGCACAAGAGCGGGATCGCCGTGCGCTTTCCGCGAATGCTGCGCTGGCGGCAGGACAAGACGGTGGATGAGGCCGACAGCCTGGCGACGCTGCAGGATTTGCTGGCCTGACCCGGTTTCCGGGGACACCGATCGCATTTAACTGAATGAACTCCTTGTGGCGAGGGAGCTTGCTCCCGCTCGACTGCGCAGCAGTCGCAAAAAGACGGTCTTTCTGAAAAATCCAAGGGAGTGCTTCGCCCTCCAGCGGGAGCAAGCTCCCTCGCCACAACGGCTCATTCCATCCCTTAACGACCCAAGTTGGTGCAGCCTTCAACGGCCGCCCATTCTTGTGCACCAATCCTTCTCCCTCCTCCCTCCCCCAACCTTTTAAAACACTTGTTCGGGACTCTGGTTCGGAAATTGCTACTTTCTATAGGTCGTACGCGTTGCAGTAACAATAATTCTGCGCCACAAGCGCTCATATTGGTTCTTAGGGATTGAATAATGAAAAAAGCATTGCTGACCCTTTCTGCACTGGCGTTGTGCATGGCTGCCGGCTCCGCGCTGGCCAAGGAATACAAAGAGCTGCGTTTTGGCGTTGATCCTTCCTACGCACCGTTCGAGTCGAAAGCGGCCGACGGCAGCCTGGTGGGCTTCGACATCGACCTGGGCAACGCGATCTGCGCCGAGCTGAAGGTCAAGTGCAAATGGGTTGAAAGCGACTTCGACGGCATGATTCCGGGCCTCAACGCCAACAAATTCGACGGTGTGATCTCGTCGATGACCGTGACCCCGGCCCGTGAAAAGGCGATCGATTTCTCCAGCGAGCTGTTCTCCGGCCCGACGTCCTACGTGTTCAAGAAGGGTTCCGGCCTGAGCGATGACGTCGCTTCCCTCAAGGGCAAGTCGGTCGGTTACGAGCAAGGCACCATCCAGGAAGCCTATGCCAAGGCAGTACTGGAGAAGGCCGGGGTGAAAATCCAGGCTTACGCCAACCAGGATCAGGTCTACGCCGACCTGAAAAACGGCCGTCTCGACGCCTCGATCCAGGACATGCTGCAAGCCGAACTGGGCTTTTTGAAGTCGCCGGATGGCGCCAACTATGAAGTCAGCAAGCCGGTCGACAGCGAATTGCTGCCAGCCAAAACCGCTGTCGGTATTAAGAAAGGTAACAAAGAGCTGAAGGCGCTTTTAGATAAAGGTATCAAAGCGTTACACGATGACGGCAAATACGCCGAGATTCAAAAGAAACACTTTGGCGATCTGAATCTGTACAGCGGTAAATAATGCCCTGGCGCCCATCACTCGATGGGCGCCTTTTCCATCCGCTCAGGTTGCTGATTTATGTTCGAAAACCTCTTACAAAATCTGGGGCTCTCCGCCTTCAGCCTCAAGGGTTTCGGCCCGTTGCTGTTGGAAGGCACCTGGATGACCATCAAATTGTCGGCGTTGTCGCTGCTGGTGGCCGTGTTGCTCGGCCTCTTGGGCGCCAGTGCCAAACTGTCGAAATCGAAACTGCTGCGCCTGCCTGCCCAGCTCTACACCACGCTGATTCGCGGGGTGCCGGATCTGGTGCTGATGCTGTTGATCTTCTACAGCCTGCAAACCTGGCTGACGGCCCTGACCGACGTCATGGAGTGGGACTACATCGAAATCGACTCCTTCACCGCCGGGGTGATCACCCTGGGCTTCATCTATGGCGCGTATTTCACCGAAACCTTCCGTGGGGCGATCCTCGCCGTACCACGCGGTCAGGTCGAAGCGGCCACCGCCTACGGCCTCAAACGCGGCCAGCGCTTTCGCTTCGTGGTGTTCCCGCAAATGATGCGCTTCGCCCTGCCGGGCATCGGCAACAACTGGATGGTGATGCTCAAGGCCACCGCGCTGGTGTCGATCATCGGTCTGGCCGATCTGGTCAAAGCCGCGCAGGACGCCGGTAAAAGCACCTATCAACTGTTCTACTTCCTGGTACTCGCCGCCTTGATCTATCTGCTGATCACCAGTGCTTCGAACGTCATCCTGCGCTGGCTCGAGCGTCGCTACGCCGCCGGTGCCCGGGAGGCCGTACGATGATCGAACTCCTGCAGGAATACTGGAAACCCTTCCTTTATACCGACGGCAACAACATCACCGGTCTGGCGATGACGATGTGGCTACTCAGCGCCTCGATCTTCATTGGCTTTCTGGTGTCGATCCCGCTGTCGATTGCCCGGGTGTCCTCGCACTTCTATGTGCGCTGGCCGGTGCAGTTCTACACCTACCTGTTCCGTGGCACGCCGCTCTACATCCAGTTGCTGATCTGCTACACCGGGATCTACAGCCTGGCCGCCGTGCGCGCGCAGCCGTTGCTCGACAGTTTCTTTCGCGATGCGATGAACTGCACGATCCTCGCGTTCGCCCTGAACACCTGCGCTTACACCACGGAGATTTTCGCCGGGGCGATCCGCAGCATGAACCATGGCGAAGTCGAAGCGGCCAAGGCCTACGGGCTGACCGGCTGGAAGCTGTACGCCTACGTGATCATGCCGTCGGCGCTGCGTCGCTCGTTGCCGTATTACAGCAACGAAGTGATCCTGATGCTGCACTCGACCACCGTGGCCTTCACCGCGACCATCCCCGACATCCTGAAAGTTGCGCGGGACGCCAACTCGGCGACCTACCTGACCTTCCAGTCGTTCGGCATCGCCGCGCTGATCTACCTGACCATTACCTTTGCGCTGGTCGGCCTGTTCCGCCTCGCCGAACGCCGATGGCTGGCGTTCCTCGGGCCGACCCACTAGGAAAACCTGTAATGCGACACCTGATCCATGACCTGTTGGCCCCGGTGCCGGGGACCGCACGACAGATCCACAGCTTCCACTTCGGCCCGGAGCAGGCCCAAGGCAAGATCTACATCCAGTCCTCGCTGCATGCCGATGAAATGCCCGGCATGCTCGTCGCCTGGCATCTCAAGCAGCGCTTGGCGGAGCTGGAAGCCGCCGGGCGCCTGCGCAGCCAGATCGTGCTGGTGCCGGTAGCCAATCCGGTCGGCCTTGAACAAGTGCTGATGGACGTGCCGCTGGGCCGCTACGAACTGGAGAGCGGGCAGAATTTCAATCGCTGGTTCGTCGACCTCAGCGAAGAAATCGGCAACGACATCGAGGGCAAGCTGGGCGACGACCCGCAGCACAACCTTGAGCTGATCCGCACCAGCCTGCGCAACGCCCTCGCCCGCCAGACCGCCGCCACGCAACTGCAATCCCAGCGCCTGACCCTGCAACGGCTGGCATGCGATGCCGACATGGTGCTGGACCTGCACTGCGATTTCGAATCGGTGGTTCACCTCTACACCACGCCCGAGGCGTGGCCGCAGGTCGAGCCGCTGGCGCGTTACATTGAAGCCCAGGCCAGTCTGCTGGCCACCGATTCCGGCGGCCAGTCGTTCGACGAATGCTTCACCCTGCTGTGGTGGCAACTGCAGGAACGCTTTGGCGAGCACTTCGCGATTCCGCTGGGCAGCTTTTCGGTGACCGTCGAATTGCGCGGCCAGGGTGACGTCAATCACCCGATGGCCAGCCGCGACTGCCAGGCATTGCTCGACTATCTGGTGCAATTCGGCGCGATTGTCGGCGAACCGGCAGCGTTGCCGCCGCTGCCCTTCGCCGCCACGCCACTGGCGGGTGTCGAACCGGTGGTGACGCCCGTTGGCGGCCTGCTGGTGTACACCGCACAGGCCGGGCAATACCTCGACGCCGGGCAACAGATTGCCGAAATCATCGACCCGATCACTGATCGGGTGACCTCTATTTGCTGTACCGCTGCCGGCGTGATGTACGCCCGCTCGCTGCGGCGCATGGCCACTGCCGGGATGGTCATCGCCCACGTGGCGGGCGCCGAAGCCTATCGCAGCGGCTACCTACTTTCGCCTTGAGGATGTCTGTCCCATGTACAAATTGACTGTTGAAGGTCTGCACAAAAGCTATGGCGACCATCAGGTACTCAAAGGCGTTTCGCTCAAGGCCAAAACCGGCGACGTGATCAGCCTGATCGGCGCCAGCGGCTCGGGCAAAAGCACCTTTTTGCGCTGCATCAACTTCCTCGAACAACCCAACGATGGCGCCATGAGCCTCGATGGCCAGGCGATCCGCATGGTCACCGACCGCCACGGCATGCACGTCGCCGACCCGAACGAGTTGCAACGCCTGCGCACGCGCCTGGCGATGGTGTTCCAGCATTTCAACCTGTGGAGCCACATGACCGTGCTGGAAAACATCACCATGGCCCCGCGCCGGGTGCTGGGTTGCAGCAAGCAGGAAGCCGAAGACCGCGCCCGCCGTTACCTGGACAAGGTCGGCCTGCCCGCACGGGTTGCCGATCAATACCCGGCGTTTCTCTCCGGCGGCCAGCAACAGCGGGTGGCGATTGCCCGGGCGCTGGCGATGGAACCGGAAGTCATGCTGTTCGACGAACCGACCTCGGCGCTCGACCCGGAGCTGGTGGGTGAGGTGCTGCGAGTGATTCAGGGTCTGGCTGAAGAAGGCCGGACGATGATCATGGTCACCCACGAAATGAGCTTTGCACGCAAGGTATCGAGTCAGGTGCTGTTTCTGCATCAAGGGCTGGTGGAAGAAGAAGGTGCGCCGGAAGACGTGTTGGGCAATCCGAAGAGTGAACGGCTGAAGCAGTTCCTCAGCGGTAACCTCAAGTAACGCCATCCACAGTTCCCCTGTGGGAGCGGGCTTGCTCGCGAAAGCGGTGTGTCAGTCAAAACTGTTCTAACTGGCACACCGCTTTCGCGAGCAAGCCCGCTCCCACAGAGGTATGTGCTCGCACAAAATTAAACTTGTCCCTCAACGGCGCGGTCACTGAAGGAACACCTTCAGAGCGCAAGCCGCCGGTATGCCCACTTCCACCGACTTCGCAAAACTCTGGTTCAGCGCACGCGGCTGGAAGCCGTTCGCCTTTCAGAAAAACGTCTGGGCCGCCGTTAAAAAAGGTCAGTCAGGCCTGCTCCACGCCAGTACCGGCGCCGGTAAAACCTATGCAGTGTGGTTCGCTGCGCTCAACCGCTTCGCCCGTTTGGCCGCGCCCGCAGCCACAACCAGCAAACGCAAACCCCAGAGCGAACCGCTGACCGTGCTGTGGATCACGCCGATGCGCGCCCTCGCCGCCGACACCGCCCGCGCGTTGCAAGCGCCGGTCAGCGATTTGCAGATCCCGTGGAGCATCGGCCTGCGCACCGGCGACACCAGCAGCGCCGAACGCGCGCGTCAGGGCCGGCGCCTGCCGACCACGCTGATCACCACCCCGGAAAGCCTGACCCTGCTGCTCGCCCGTGCCGACGCCAAAACTGCCTTGTCGAGCCTGCGGATGATCGTCGTCGATGAATGGCACGAACTGCTCGGCAACAAACGCGGCGTACAGCTGCAACTGGCCCTCGCCCGCCTGCGCCATTGGCAACCCGAGCTGATCGTCTGGGGCGTGTCCGCCACCCTCGGTAATCAAGCCCACGCCGAACAGGTGCTGATCCCACAGGGCGGTGGCATCAGCGTGCAAGGCCAGAGCGAAAAATCACTCAAGGTCGACACCTTGATCCCACCCGCCATCGAGCGTTTTCCCTGGGCCGGGCACATCGGCCTGAAGATGCTGCCGCAGGTTGTTGCCGAACTGGACGCCTGCGCCAGCAGCCTGGTGTTCACCAACACCCGCGCGCAGTCGGAGATCTGGTATCAGGCGTTGCTCGAAGCGCGGCCGGACTGGGCCGGTTTGATCGCGCTGCACCACAGCTCACTGTCCCGCGAGACCCGCGACTGGGTCGAGCAAGCGTTGAAGGACGGCAAGTTGAAAGCCGTGGTCTGCACCTCGAGCCTGGATCTGGGCGTGGACTTTTTACCGGTGGAACGGGTGCTGCAGATCGGCTCGGCCAAAGGCGTGGCGCGGCTGATGCAACGCGCCGGGCGCTCCGGTCACGCGCCGGGGCGCACCTCGCGAGTGACGCTGGTGCCGACCCACAGCCTGGAACTGATCGAAGCCGCCGCCGCAGGTGACGCGGTGGAGCAACGACACATCGAGCCACGCCTGTCGCCGCACAAACCGCTGGATGTGCTGGTGCAGCATCTGGTCAGCATGGCGCTGGGCGGTGGCTTCATTCCCCAAGAGCTGTACGAAGAAGTGCGTGGCGCCTGGGCTTATCGTGACCTGACGCTGGCGGATTGGGCCTGGGCGCTGGCTTTCGTACGTCACGGCGGGCTTTCTCTGACAGCCTATCCGGATTACCGCCGGGTCGAACCGGACGAACACGGGGTCTGGCGTGTCCCCGATGCGCGGTTGGCGCGCCGTCATCGCATGAGCATCGGCACCATCGTCAGCGACGCGAGCATCCATCTGAAATTCTGGAGCAAGGGCGGTGGCGGCAAGCAGTTGGGCAGTGTCGAGGAAGGCTTTATCGCGCGCCTGAAACCGGGTGACGGCTTTCTGTTCGCCGGGCGTTTGCTGGAATTGGTGCGCGTGGAAAACATGACCGCGTACGTCAAACGCAGCACCGCGAAAAAGGCCGCCGTGCCGCGCTGGAATGGCGGACGAATGCCGCTTTCCAACGAACTGGCAGCCGCCGTGGTCAGCCGCTTCACGGCGGCGGCACGGGGTGAGTTCGCCGGCCCGGAAATGCAGGCGCTGCAACCATTGCTGCAAACCCAGGCGCGCTGGTCGGGCCTGCCTACCTCCGACAGCCTGTTGGCCGAAGTGCTGAAATCCCGCGAGGGCTGGCACCTTTTCCTCTACCCGTTTGCCGGGCGTCAGGTGCATCTGGGGCTCGCCAGCCTGTTGGCGTGGCGCGTGAGTCAGCGCCAGCCGCTGACGTTTTCGATTGCAGTGAATGATTACGGGCTGGAGTTGCTCAGCGCCACGCCGGTCGATTGGTCCGGGCAACTCGATGCGGCGCTGCTCAGCCCCGATCATCTGTTGCGCGACGTGCTGGCCAGCCTCAATGCCGGGGAGCTGGCGTTGCGGCGCTTCCGTGAAATCGCGCGGATCGCCGGGCTGGTGTTCGCCGGTTATCCCGGCGCGCCGAAAAGCACCCGTCAGGTGCAGGCCTCCAGCGGGTTGTTCTTTGAAGTGTTCAAGCAATACGACGCCGACAACCTGCTGCTGGCTCAGGCCGGGGAAGAAGTCCTACGCGAAGAACTGGATATTCGTCGTCTGGAACAGACACTGGAGCGGATCAACCGGATGAAACTGGACATGCACCTGATTAAACGTCCTACACCGCTGGGCTTTCCATTACTGGTCGAGCGCATGCGCGAAAGCATGAGTTCGGAAAAACTCGCCGACCGTATCCGGCGCATGGTCGGCGATCTGGAAAAATCCGCGGACAAGGGTAAAACCTCATGAGCGCAGCTTATCCCGTGCGCCTGGCCGGTGAAGAACTCTGGTTGCTGCCGGAAAAGGCCCTGTACTGGCCGGCGCAGCAAGCGCTGCTGATCGCCGATGTGCATTTCGGCAAGGCTGCGGCCTACCGCAGCCTCGGCCAGCCAGTGCCGCAGGGGACCACGGCGGCCAACATCGACGTGCTCGACCGCTTGCTGGCGAGACTGCCCTGCCGGCAGCTGATTTTCCTCGGTGACTTTCTGCACGGCCCCGGCTCGCATGCAGCGGGCACCCTGAATGCCTTGGCCGAATGGCGCGCACGTCACGTGGATCTGCCGATGACGCTGATTCGTGGCAATCACGACAAACGCGCCGGCGATCCGCCCCAGTCGTTGAACATCCGGGTAGTGCCGGAGCCGCTGCTGCTCGGGCCGTTTGCCTTGCAGCACGAACCCGACCCGCATCCCGAACGCCATGTGCTGGCCGGGCACGTGCATCCGGTCTATCGGCTCAATGGCAAGGGGCGGCAGCGTTTACGCCTGGCGTGTTTCCGGCTGGGCGAACGTTTGAGTCTGCTGCCGGCGTTTGGCGCGTTTACCGGCGGCTTTGCGGTGGAGAAGGATGACGCCTGCAGGATTTTTGTCATCGGTGATGACGAAATATGGCCAGTCAGCTGAGGTCTTGGGCAAACCTCAGCTGACTGGCCATTCATGGGGCAGTGGCTCAGGCCACTGGCGCGGGTGGCGGCTCGTCCGGCAGCGTTGGCTCGCCCGGTTCGGTCGGTTGTTCGTTGGGGGTGTCGGGATCAGGCTGGCCGGGAATCCCGCCGGCCATGTTCAGCGGGTGTGCCAGCAGAGACCAGGCCAGTACGCCAACCTGATTGGGCTCAAGCCTTGCCAGTTCGGCGGTGATATGCGGATCGATCTTCATGGAACCCTCCTCGGCGAAGGCCCGCTTTGCCAGAAGCAAAAACGGGCAGTACACCCCATAGAGTGTCTGCCCGCCAAAGAATTCCCGCGAACTGCCGGATGGATCAGGTACGCGGCAGAGTCACGCCACGCTGGCCCTGATATTTACCGCCGCGATCCTTGTACGAAACTTCGCACTGCTCGTCGGATTCGAGGAACAGCATCTGCGCCACGCCTTCGTTGGCGTAGATTTTCGCCGGCAGGTTGGTGGTGTTGGAGAATTCTAGCGTCACGTGACCTTCCCACTCAGGCTCGAGCGGAGTGACGTTGACGATGATGCCGCAGCGCGCGTAGGTGCTTTTACCCAGGCAGATGGTCAATACGTTGCGCGGAATGCGGAAGTATTCGACGGTGCTGGCCAGGGCGAAGGAGTTCGGCGGAATGATGCAGACGTCGCTGTGAATGTCGACGAAGCTGCCGGCATCGAAGTTCTTCGGATCGACGATCGCCGAATTGATGTTGGTGAACACCTTGAAATGGTTGGTGCAGCGCACATCGTAGCCGTAGCTCGACACACCGTAGGAAATCACACGGCTGTCGTCGCTGCCGCGCACCTGGCGCTCGACGAAAGGCTCGATCATGCCGTGTTCCTGCGCCATGCGGCGAATCCACTTGTCCGATTTGATGCTCATGGCGGGTGTCCTGAATAGCGAGGTGGAAAAAATCTGTCCGGCATCTTACCGGGCGCGCCGCCGTGTTCAAAGTCCACACTGAAATTCTCGCCGAACACGCTGGAAATACGGGTTCTGGCGACGAACTGTCACACCGCCGATCCCTAAAACAGAGAAACCTTCGCAAGAAACATTGGCACGTTCCGGAAAAAGGGTTAAGGTGGCGCCACTGTGTTGCTTGTGTCACTGAGAATCTCTACACGATATGTTGAATTTCGATCCAACCATCTACAAGAATTTTTCCTGCTCTTTGCACTCAGTCTCGGCCAGGGTTCTTCCTGAGTCGCAGTTATCTTTGTTCAAGGAGTTACACCATGTCTAATCGCCAAACCGGTACCGTTAAGTGGTTCAACGATGAAAAAGGCTTCGGCTTCATCACTCCACAATCCGGTGACGACCTGTTCGTTCACTTCAAAGCTATCCAATCCGACGGCTTCAAAAGCCTGAAAGAAGGCCAACAGGTTTCTTTCATCGCTACCCGCGGTCAGAAAGGCATGCAAGCTGAAGAAGTACAAGTTATCTAACTTGTAGCTTCTTTAGAAAAGAGCCCCGCCCTCAAAAGCGGGGCTTTTTTGTGGGCGTGTGTTTTTCCACGCGCAAAAAAAGATCGCAGCCTGCGGCAGCTTCTACAGGATGAACACCATCCCTTTGTAGACGCTGCCGCAGGCTGCGATCTTTTGCTTGTGCTTTACCAGGCCACGCCAAACCCTGCGGTGTAGCGGGTCTTGTTCAAATCCGCGTCCTTGGTGCCACTGATGATGTCGCGTTCAGCCTTGAGGTTGAGCGACGCCCAGTCGGTGACCTTGTAGCGCAGGCCCATCTCGGCATCCAGCGCGTAGTTGGCTACGTCAGAGAGTGGCTTGCCCAGTTCGCCATTGGTGAAGAACTCGACTTTTTTGCCGATCAGGTAGCGGTTGTAATCCCACTTCATGGCGACCGAATAGAAGTTGTCCTTGCCGCCATCGCTGTATTCGTAATCGGTGCGGTTGAGCAACGAACCGAGCGAGAACGCGCCCAGTTCGTCGTCCCAGAACTGGTAGCCCGGACCCGTACCAACGACGCGCTGACGCGACAGTTCCTCAATATAGTCACGCTTGTAGTTCAGGCGACCCTGCCAGAACCACTTGTCGGTGAGGAAGCGGTCAAGTGCGTATTCGGCGCGCCAGTTATTGGTGGTGACCTGCTCGTCCTGCACTTCGCGGTTGTATTCGCCCTCGGCAGTGTGCCGCCAGCGGCCATGACGCGCGGTGGTCTTGAAGTCAATGTCGTAGTCGTCGGTATCCTTTTCCGCACGCTGATAATCCAGAGCCAGACCCACATTACCCTTCCACACCAGATCCTCGACCACCGGTTTCGGCTTGAGAATCTGCTGGATACTCGCCAGCTCCACGGTCTTCGGCGCCTCACCGTTGGCCAAGGTGACCTTGCCGTCATCGGCGGCGGTCAGCGACTTGGCTTTCTCACCACTGTAGGCATCCTGCTTGACCAGCAACTCCTGATCGCTTTGCAAGGTCTTGACCTCTTTCCAGTCGATGCTGACCGCCCCCGCATACTGGGTCTGGATCAGCAATTTGCCGCCGTCGAACAAGGAAATCTTACCGCTCAACTTGTCACCGTTCTTTAACCAGACGGTATCGGCAAGCAGCGGCGTGGAGGCACTGAAGACAGCAAGGCACAGCAAGGTTCTGGACAGCATAAGCGGATCGAGGGCTCAAGTTTGCGAGAAAAGGTCGGCATTATCCGTAGGAATAAGACCCTGACAAGGACTGACCGGGCGATTTCCATTGAGTTCATTTCTCATCTGCGCGCCGACGGATTACCCTTGACCCCATCCACCACCTCTTGTTCAGGAACGGCGCAGGTGAAAGAGCCACCCCATCCCGACGAAAGCCCGGCGCAAATCCGACGCACGGCTCTCTATTCGACACTTGCTCAAGTACCTGAGGGCAAAGTGGTCAGCTATGGTCAGTTGGCTGAACTCGCGGGGTTGGGGCGCGCCGCCCGCTGGGTCGGCCGGACCCTGAGCCAGCTACCCGCCGATACCAGGCTGCCGTGGCACCGGGTATTGGGCGCCGGCGGTCGGATCAGCCTGCCGCCGGGCAGCCCCTCGGGGGACGAACAACGGGCACGATTGCGTTCTGAAGGCGTCACCGTCCTGAACAATCGTGTGGATATTCAGCGCCATGGCTGGCGTCCGATAGAGCACAGCGGTTAGAGTGCGCGCTTTGTTTTCGCAATCTTGAGGCAGACTTCAGCCCATGCCCCGTAAAACCTGGCGCGCCGCGCTCGCCGCCTATGCCAGTCCTTCGACGCTCGTGCTGTTGTTGCTCGGTTTTGCTGCCGGCCTGCCGTACATGCTGGTGTTTTCGACGCTTTCCGTCTGGCTGCGTGAAGCCGGTGTTGCCCGTGAAACCATCGGCTACGCCAGCCTGATCGGCCTGGCCTACGCCTTCAAATGGGTGTGGTCACCGCTGCTCGACCAATGGCGCCTGCCTTTATTGGGCAAGCTTGGCCGCCGCCGTTCGTGGCTGGTGCTCTCGCAGACCCTGGTGATTCTGGGCCTGATCGGCATGGGCTTCTGTGATCCGCAGAAACACCTGTCCTGGCTGATCGCCATTGCCGTCATCGTCGCCTTCGCCTCCGCCACCCAAGACATCGCGGTCGACGCCTATCGCCTGGAAATCGCCGACGACAGCCGCCAGGCCGCGCTGGCTGCCAGTTACATGTCCGGCTATCGCGTCGCCGCCCTGCTCGCCACGGCGGGCGCGCTGTTCTTTGCCGAGGGCTTCGGCTCCACCGGTTTCAACTATCAACACTCGGCCTGGACCGGCACCTACGCCCTGTTCGGGGTATTGATGATCCCTGCCCTGCTGACCTCGCTGCTGATGCGCGAACCGCCAGTGCCACTGCGCACGCAGTTGCAGGCCGGCCGCTACAGTTTCGGGCACCAACTGGCCTCGGTATTCGTGCTGATCGTATTGCTGGTGTCGGTTCCAGCGATGGTCACCCAGCTCTACAACACCGATTTCGCCGGCGTGCTGTTCGGCAATATGAGCCCGCTCGACCTGTTGCTCGAAGACCGCGCCTTCCTGCGCGCCATCCTCTACACCCTGCTCACCGGCCTGTGCCTGTCGACCATGGGCCGTCGCGGCCTGGCGCCGGTGCTGACCCCGGTCAACGACTTCATCCTGCGCTACCGCTGGCAGGCGTTGCTGTTGCTCGGGCTGATAGCCACTTACCGGATGTCCGACACGGTGATGGGCGTGATGGCCAACGTGTTCTATATCGACCAGGGCTTCACCAAGGATCAGATCGCCAGCGTCAGCAAGATCTTCGGCCTGATCATGACCCTCCTCGGCGCCGGGATGGGCGGCCTGCTGATCGTGCGCTTCGGCATCCTGCCGATCCTGTTCATTGGCGGCGCAGCTTCGGCGGCAACCAACCTGCTGTTCGTGATGCTGGCTGACATGGGCCCGAACCTGCAGATGCTGGTGGTGACCATCTCCCTCGACAACTTCAGTTCGGGGATGGCGACCTCAGCCTTCGTCGCCTACCTGTCGAGTCTGACCAACCTGAAGTTCTCGGCCACCCAGTACGCCCTGCTCAGCTCGATCATGCTGTTGCTGCCGCGCCTGATCGGCGGTTATTCCGGGGTAATGGTCGAGAAGTTCGGCTACCACAACTTCTTCATGATCACGGCGCTGCTCGGCGTGCCGACCCTGGTGCTGATCGCCCTGCACTGGTTTCAGGAAAACCGCCGCGAAGGCCCGACACCAACGCCCGAGCCTGTGCCGACCAGCGTGGTCGAAGAGTCGTAGGACAATTCAGATACGGCGGGAGGATTCCCGCCGTTGAGCCTCACCGCCGAGCGCAATCCTGTACGTCGGCAAATCTCGCCGGTACACTGCTCCGTCATTTCCAGTCATAGCAACCGACAACGGCCAACCATGCGCACCAGTCAATTTTTGCTCGCCACACAGAAAGAAACGCCTTCCGATGCGGTCGTCGTCAGCCATCAGCTGATGCTGCGCGCCGGCATGATCCGCAAACTCGCTTCGGGCCTGTACACCTGGCTGCCGATGGGCTTGCGGGTAATGCGCAAGGTTGAAGCCATCGTTCGCGAAGAAATGAACGCTGCCGGTTCTCTTGAAGTGTTGATGCCGAGCACCCAACCGGCCGAGTTGTGGCAGGAATCGGGGCGCTGGGAAGAATACGGCCCTGAGCTGCTGCGCATCAAAGACCGCCACGGTCGTGACTTCTGCGCGGGCCCGACCCACGAAGAAGTGATCACCGATCTGATGCGCAACGAGTTGAGCAGCTACAAGCAGTTGCCGATCAACCTGTACCAGATCCAGACCAAATTCCGTGACGAAATCCGCCCACGCTTCGGTTTGATGCGCGGCCGTGAATTCATCATGAAGGACGCCTACTCGTTCCACGCCGATCAGGCTTCGCTGCAGGTCACCTACGACCGCATGCATCAAGCGTACTGCAACGTGTTCACCCGTCTGGGTCTGAAATTCCGTCCGGTTGAAGCCGACAACGGTTCGATCGGTGGCGCTGGCTCCCATGAATTCCACGTACTGGCCGAGTCCGGCGAAGACGATATCGTCTTCAGCAACGGCTCCGACTACGCCGCGAACATCGAAAAAGCCGAAGCCGTGCCACGCGAAACCTCGCGTCCAGCACCGACCGAAGAGCTGCGCCTGGTCGACACCCCAGATACCAAGACCATTGCCGCCCTGGTGGAAAAATTCAATCTGCCGATTGAAAAGACCATCAAGACCCTGATCGTCCACGCCGAAGAGCCAGGCAAGCTGATTGCCCTGGTCATCCGTGGCGACCACGAACTCAACGAAATCAAGGCCGCCCAGCAGCCGGGCGTTGCCAGCCCGCTGGTCATGGCTTCCGATGCCGAACTGCGTGACGCCATTGGCGCCGGCGCCGGTTCGCTCGGCCCGCTGAACCTGCCACTGCCAATCATCATCGACCGCTCGGTCGAACTGATGAGCGACTTCGGTATCGGCGCGAACATCGACGACAAGCACTACTTCGGCGTGAACTGGGAGCGCGATCTGCCGGTTCCGACCGTCGCCGACCTGCGTAACGTCGTCGCCGGTGACCCAAGCCCGGACGGCAAAGGCACCCTGGAAATCAAGCGTGGCATCGAAGTCGGGCACATCTTCCAGCTGGGCAACAAGTACAGCAAGGCGATGAAGTGCGAAGTGCTGGGCGAGAACGGTAAGCCGGTGACCCTGGAAATGGGTTGCTACGGTATCGGCGTATCCCGCGTGGTGGCTGCTGCCATCGAGCAGAACAACGACGACAAAGGCATCATCTGGAGCGACACCCTGGCGCCGTTCCAGATCGCCCTGGTACCGCTGCGCTATGAAACCGAGCAGGTGCGCGAAGCCACTGACAAGCTGTACGCAGAACTGACTGCGGCCGGTTTCGAAGTGCTGCTGGACGATCGCGACAAGAAAACCAGCCCGGGCATCAAGTTCGCGGACATGGAGCTGATCGGCATTCCACACCGGATCGTGGTCAGCGACCGTGGTCTCGCCGAAGGCAACCTGGAATACAAGAGCCGCACCGAGGCCGAAGCGCAAGCGCTGCCGGTTGCCGATGTGCTGTCCTTCCTTCAGGCCCGTATCCGCCGCTGAATCCAGATAGAGACCTCATGTTCAAGCGAAACACCCTGGGCCTCGGTGGCGCCGCCTTATGCGGCGCCCTGCTGGTCAGCGGCTGCGCCAATCACATGTCACAGCGCAGCGAGCACGAAGAGCGGATCGAGCGTAAATTGCTCGATCACAGCCTGCAGATCGACGTCGGTGAGCCCAAGGTGCTCGAACTGCCGCAACGCCGCGTGAAGATCAGCGAACAGAAGACCTTCGAGGTCACCGAGTTCGAGGTCACGCGGCATTACGATCGCTATACGCCTTACCAGCCCTGGCGGAAAATCTACGAGATTCCGCTGGGTGCGGTTGCGCTGGTGGGGGGTATCGGCGCCAACGTGGTCAACGTCTTCGCACTCGGCAACTTGCCGGACAGCATGACCAGGGATTGGTTGAGCTACGGTCTGGACGGGCTCAACCCGGCTATGAACATGCAATCCCATGGTCGTGCGCAACAGAATCTGGCCAGTATCGATGAAGTCCAGCGCGACAAGCGCATGGAGTATTCGAGCCTGCCGTGGAGCGAGCGTCCGGTGCAGGTCAAGGCTGGCAAGCAGACATTCGACATGACCACCGACCGCAACGGTGTGCTGCGCCTGAACCTGCTGGACAGTCCGTTCGCCGAAAATGACCTGAATCATATCGGCAAGCTGCAGATCAGCGTTGAAGACGGCAAGGATGACGTGCACAGCGATTCGTCCCTGGCCATCAGCAGCCATTTGCGCAGCAAGTTGCTCGAAGCCCACGGTTTGATTTACGACGATCTGGAAGACGACGAAGTGAGCCAGTGGGTCCACCGGGTCAAGCGTCTGTCGGAGCTGGGTCTGGAAGAGGAAGCCAGCGAGTTGGAGCAAAGCCTGATCGAACTGACGCGTAACGATCCTGAGTTACAGGCCGAGTTTCTCAAGTCGCTGACCAAGGATGCCGGGCGTCTGGTGGCGGATCCGGGACCGAATTAAGGCTGAAAAGCTTCGCGAGCAAGCCCGCTCCCACAGTTGATTGCATTCCACTGAAGGAACTCGATCAAATGTGGGAGCGGGCTTGCTCGCGAAAGCGGCATCAGCAACACCGCAGCAATTAGCGCTCAAACAACTCCATCTGCTCAAACCCACCCCGCAAATCCTCCAGCCTGACCCCCACCCCCAACAACCGCACCGGTTTCCCGCCCCGGTTGAACGCCTGCGTCAACATCAACTGATAACTGCCCAGATCGCGCCCTGCCCCGGCTTGCTCCAGTGTGGTCTGGGTAAAGTCATGAAACTTCACTTTGACGAACGGCTTGCCCGGGCGATAGCTGCTGTCGATCCGCTCCATGCGGGTTTTCAGGGTTTCCAGCAGCTCCGGCAATTTGTCCAGGCAACTGCGCAGATCGGGCAGATCAACGTCGTAGGTGTTTTCCACGCTGATTGACTGACGGCGACTGTCGTTGTGCACCAACCGGTCATCGATCCCACGGGCCAGACTCCACAGTCGCTCACCGAAACTGCCGAATTCGCGCACCAGCGCCAACTTGTCCCACTCACGCAGTTGCAGGCAGTCGACGATGCCGAGCTTGCCCAGCTTGTCGGCGGTAACTTTGCCGACGCCGTGCAACTTGCTCACCGGCAGACCACTGACAAAATCCTCGACCTGATCCGGGGTAATGACGAACAACCCGTTGGGCTTCTTCCAGTCACTGGCGATTTTCGCCAAAAACTTGTTCGGCGCAACACCCGCAGACACGGTGATGTGCAACTGATTGGAGACCCGGCGACGAATGTCCTGGGCAATTCGCGTGGCGCTGCCGCCAAAATGCGCGCTGTCGGAGACGTCGAGGTAGGCCTCGTCCAGCGACAGCGGTTCGATCAGGTCGGTGTAATCGCGAAAGATCGTATGAATTTCCTTGGAAGCTTCGCGATAGGCGTCCATGCGCGGCTTGACGATGGTCAGGTCGGGGCACAGCTTCAAGGCATGTCCGGATGACATCGCCGAACGTACGCCATACGCCCGTGCTTCATAGTTACAGGTAGCAATCACCCCGCGCCGATCCGCCGACCCGCCCACCGCCAGCGGCTTGCCTGCCAGGTTCGGGTCGTCGCGCATCTCGATGGCGGCGTAGAAACAGTCGCAGTCGACGTGGATGATTTTTCGTTGGGTCATGACAGAAAAGGAAACATGGCGAGCCGGATCCGCAGTATCTCACTGACACCTGTATATAGCACCAGTAGTGCTGAATGTTCTTTTCAGGCTGTAGGAAAACAACCGTGAATTTATTTTCTCAATCGAAAATCTCCTGCCGATAGAGCTGAAAGCCTTGCCCCACCTGCCCTGCACACCCTTCGCCGGCCCTGTAAAAAGCGCTAACCGATTGAACAAGAACAGATTTATCTGAATTCAAGGTTGACAGACCGGCGTTCCTCTGTAGAATGCCGACACACAGACGCGGGATGGAGCAGTCTGGTAGCTCGTCGGGCTCATAACCCGAAGGTCGTCGGTTCAAATCCGGCTCCCGCAACCAAACATCAAAAAAGGCTACTCGAAAGAGTGGCCTTTTTTGTGCCTGTCTGTTTTTCAGACCGGCCTCCACATCACGCACATCCGGGCGAACAGGAATTCGTTGCATTTCCGAAACTTACCGCACCACTGCGACCGTTTGACGCAAATTCACACTTATTTGACCCTTTACGGGATTAGCGGTTGACACCTCGCCGTTCGCCTGTAGAATGCCGCCACACAGACGCGGGATGGAGCAGTCTGGTAGCTCGTCGGGCTCATAACCCGAAGGTCGTCGGTTCAAATCCGGCTCCCGCAACCAAACATCAAAAAAGGCTGCTCGAAAGAGTGGCCTTTTTTGTATCTGTGGAAAAAGTCCTTTCGCAACAATGATCTGTCACGCTGCAGTGAAACACTCAGGATCGTCAGACCCGCCGAGTTGCGACTATGCTTGAGTCGCAGGCAAGACGTCTGCAATCCATGACCCGCCCTCGCCGATACCCGATGAGAGGCGTAGTATTTTGTGATTATTTTTTTCTACAGGGATTGGTAACTTGGCTGGATACCTCCATCCTGTCGCGCACAATCCAAGAGGTGATTGATGCGCGCCAACTCGTCTGATCCACAAGACACCGTCACAGCAGACCATCCGATCAAGCCCGAGCGCCTGCGCTTGCTGGATCGTTTGAGCAAATACCGCCAGCCTATCGGTCTGGCGGTCACATTGCTGTTGTTTGCCATTGCGCTGATTGCCTGTCGCCATCTGCTGAGCGAACTCGATCTCTACGCGCTGCATGACTCGATCCTGGCCGTACCGAAACCTGCTCTGCTCGGGGCATTGGGTGCGACGGTGATCGGCTTCATCATATTGCTGGGCTATGAATGGTCAGCCAGCCGCTATGCCGGCGTGACGCTGCCACCGCGCACGCTGGCGCTGGGCGGCTTCACTGCGTTTGCAATTGGCAACGCCATCGGCCTGTCGCTGCTGTCCGGCGGCTCAGTGCGCTACCGTTTATATGCACGCCATGGTCTGGGGGCATCAGAAGTCGCCCACATGACGCTGTTCGCCAGCCTGTCGCTGGGCTGCGCCCTGCCACCACTGGCGGCTCTCGCGACCCTCAGCGACCTGCCTTCCGCTTCCGCCGCCCTGGGCCTGTCAGAGGGCCTGCTCGGCACGATTGCCATGGTGGTGCTGGGTCTGGGCGCGATTCTGGCGATCGGCATCTACCGCCGGCGCCTGCCGGAGCAACCGTACCGCGATAACCTGCTGGTCAGGGCCGGGCGCCGGACGTTGCGCCTGCCGGGCCGCCGCCTGACCTTCCTGCAACTGATCATCACCGCCCTCGACGTCGCCGCAGCAGCCACCGTGCTTTACCTGCTGCTGCCGGAAGCCCCGCCGTTCGGCGCCTTCCTGCTGGTGTACCTGCTGGCCCTGGCCGCCGGCGTGCTCAGCCATGTGCCCGGGGGTGTCGGGGTCTTCGAGGCGATCCTGCTCGCCGCGTTCGCCGACACACTCGGTGCCGCGCCACTGGCCGCCGCCCTGCTGCTCTACCGCCTGATCTATGTCGTGCTGCCGCTACTGGTGGCCTGCCTGTTCTTGTTGATCAACGAAGGCCAGCGCCTGTTTCAGACCCAGACCATGCGCGCAGCGTCCGGTCTGGCGGCGCCCATTCTGGCGGTGCTGGTGTTCCTGTCCGGCGTGGTGCTGCTGTTTTCCGGCGCTACCCCGGAGATCGACACCCGTCTCGAACACATCGGTTTTCTGATCCCGCATCGTCTGGTCGACGCCTCGCACTTCGGCGCCAGTCTGATCGGCGTGCTGTGCCTGTTGCTCGCCCAGGGCCTGCGTCGTCGGCTGTCTGCCGCGTGGATGCTGACCACCATTCTGTTGCTGGTCGGCGCCCTGCTCTCGCTGCTCAAAGGCTTCGACTGGGAAGAAGCCACGCTGATGACACTCACTGCTGCGTTGCTGGGGGTGTTCCGCCGTTCGTTCTATCGTCCGAGCCGCCTGACCGAGCTACCGTTCTCGCCGCTGTATCTGGTTGCCAGCCTCTGCGTGCTGGGGGCTTCGACCTGGCTGCTGCTGTTCGCCTATCAGGACGTGCCTTACAGCCATCAACTGTGGTGGCAGTTCACCCTCGACGCTGACGCGCCACGTGGCCTGCGCTCGCTGCTCGGTGCTGCCGTACTGTTGCTGGTGATCGCCCTGACCTGGCTGCTGCGCACCGCGCGCCCGGTGATTCACCTGCCGACACCGGATGAACTGGAACGCGCCTCGAAGATCCTCATGGCCTCGTCGCAACCCGATGGCGGCCTGGCACTGACCGGTGACAAGGCACTGCTGTTTCACCCCAACGACGAGGCGTTCCTGATGTACGCCCGCCGTGGCCGCAGCCTCGTGGCGCTGTACGACCCGATCGGCCCCGGCCAGCAGCGTGCCGAAATGATCTGGCAGTTCCGCGACCTGTGCGACATCCATCACACCCGTCCGGTGTTCTATCAGGTACGTGCCGAGAACCTGCCGTACTACATGGACATCGGCCTGACCGCGATCAAGCTCGGCGAAGAAGCCCGGGTCGATCTGCATCGCTTTGACCTGGAAGCCAAGGGCAAAGAGATGAAGGACCTGCGCTACACCTGGAACCGTGGGACCCGCGACGGCCTGTCGCTGGAAATCCACGAGCCGGGCCAGGCGCCGATGGACGAGTTGAAAGTGATTTCCGATGCGTGGCTGACCGGCAAGAACGTGCGCGAGAAAGGTTTCTCCCTCGGTCGGTTCAGCGACGATTACCTGAAGCATTTCCGCATTGCGGTGATTCGCTTCGAAGGCCGCCCGGTGGCGTTCGCCAACCTGCTCGAGACTTACAGCCATGACCTGGCCAGTCTCGATCTGATGCGCTCGCACCCGGACGCCCCCAAGCTGACCATGGAATTCCTGATGGTCGGTTTGATTCAACACTATAAGAGTCACGGATACGCGCGCTTCAGCCTGGGCATGGTGCCGTTGTCGGGGTTGCAACCCCGGCGTGGTGCACCGCTGACCCAGCGTCTGGGCTCGATGGTCTTCCGCCGTGGTGAGCAGCTGTACAACTTCCAAGGCTTGCGCCGCTTCAAAGACAAGTTCCAGCCTGACTGGGAACCCCGTTATATGGCAGTGCCCGCCGGACTCGATCCGCTGGTGGCGCTGGCCGATACTGCTGCCCTGATCGCGGGCGGCTTGACTGGATTGGTGAAACGCTGATGATTCAACGCTCCCTGAAGTACATCCTGGCCGCACTGATCGTGCTGGCCGTGATTGCCGGCGGCGGTTACTGGTACCTCAAACGCCCGGCACCGCAACCGACTCTGCAACCGCTGACTGCCGCCGACGGCACGGTCATGACCCGCGTCGTTCCCGGCACCCAGCCCAAGGCTCAGGTGCTGGTAGCGGTCAATGACGACCAGAAGCTGACCGACAACCAACTGAGCACCCTGAGCCGCAGCGCCTCGGCGCAAATCGTTCAGGTGATTCTGCCCAAGGACTGCCTGCAACAGAGCCGCGCGCTGCAAACCGGCCTGCGCGAACTGAATGGCCCGGCCACGCTGGTCAGCGGTATCGGCCCGGGCGCCGTACTGGCCTGGCGCTGGTTGTCCGAGCAGAAGGACGACAAGGCCCAGGCGATCTCGGTTGACCTGGCCCTGGAAAAACCCGGCTGCACCCACCTGCTGCCGAAATCTGCGGCCCACGGCCATTGGCTGGTGGCATGGAACGACAACCCGGACGACACCAGCGCCGGTTTCGTGCGCGATCAACCGAACGCCGAAACCAGCATCAGCGACTACGACATCAATCTGCCGCAAGTGCTGAACAACGAGCTGCGCAAGATCCTCGTCGGCGGCGACAAGGCCAACGGCGGTCTGGCGATTCCGGTGGTTGAAGTGCCGGCCGGTCAAGCCAAAGACACCGTGACCCTGTTCCTTTCCGGTGACGGCGGCTGGCGCGACCTCGACCGCGATGTGGCCGGCGAGATGGCCAAGATTGGCTATCCCGTCGTCGGCATCGACACCCTGCGCTACTACTGGCAGCACAAGAGCCCGGAGCAAAGCGCCCTGGACCTGACCGAACTGATGCAGCACTACCGTCAGAAATGGGGCACCAAGCGCTTCATCCTGACCGGTTATTCGTTCGGTGCCGACGTCCTGCCGGCGATCTACAACCGCCTGCCGGACACCGAGCAGCAGCGCGTAGACGCCATCATCCTGCTGGCCTTCGCCCGCACCGGCAGCTTCGAAATCGAAGTCGAAGGCTGGCTCGGCAACGCCGGCAAAGAAGCCGCCACCGGCCCGGAAATGGCCAAGCTGCCAGCGGCCAAAGTAGTGTGCATCTACGGCGCCGAAGAAACCGACGAAAGCGGCTGCACCGACAAGACTGCGGTGGGCGAAGCGGTGAAGCTGCCTGGCGGCCACCACTTCGACGAAAACTACCCGGCGCTGGCCAAGCGTCTGGTGGACCTGATCGAGAAGCGTCAGAGCAAGGATCAGCCGACAGAGTGATCTGAAGCGCTCCAACGAAAAGCCCCCGCAACCTCACGGTTACGGGGGCTTTTTTACGCAAACTTGCAGCACTTCCTGCCAGTCGAAACTTCTATCGATACCGAGACTAAAGCTGAACATCTATCCACGTGATGTCATCTTCTACATCGATACAGCTGCCATCCGGCGCTGTTAGCAAGTAGCTTTGCTGTAACTCGGTTAGCTCCGCCCAAAAGCCATCGGTTGCAAATACCAGTCGTTCTCTTAGGGTCAATGAATGAAACACAAAGTCAGGGTTCGGTGCGCGACTCGCCTTCAAGCATCGAGTCACCCGGTTTCGAGCCGGATCTTGCGCCAGCTCGGAGTGGGAACGGTCGCGCCTCCAGTTAGCCTTACAGTGGGGCGACGTAATCCATTCGATCGCTCCTGCTGGCGTCACAACACCGCACGAACAATCACCCTCATACGCAAGCGTGAGTTTCCCATGAGCAGCGACACCCACCACATAACAAGTGGCGCCTGTGTGACTTGCAAACAAAACGGGGTGGAGGTCGGCCAGTATAGAAAGCAGTACCTGTTCAACAGCTTCGCACTCAGTAATATCGAGGCCGTGATCAAAGTGTTTTGACCAGACCTCTAAAACATCTTTCACAAAGGACTCAGCCAACTGGCCACTGCCAACCCTCGATGTACCGTCCGTGATAACAAATACGCCGTTTTCTCCATCACAGAGCGCTCCAGCAAAGTCATGGTTGGTTCTCCTGGCTCGCCCTGCTACCGATCTGACGTGGTATTTCATGCGCTGCCCAGTTCTTTCATGCGCCCATGAATGATTTGCCCTCTTCCCGGATTGGCCTGTACCGAGCCCGAGCTTTCAATCACATAGTCAATGCCACTGAGAACCCTGAGTGCTCGAACTCCATTCGTGATGAATTCTTTGAGCTCGGATTCCGCCTGCCGAACCTCTTCTAAAAGCTCTGGACGTCCATCAATCAAGATAATGATGTCTTCGACGTCTTTATGGTATGGATCGCCACCGCCACGACCACTGAAGGCTTCCAGTTTTGTCGCGAGAAAATAGGTCGGTTTGAATATCTGGATGACGGTACCGCTGGGCAACGTAAATTTATTGGCCCGCGCCAGCCCCTCTACAAACCAGCGGTTGGCATATCCGAGAACCTCGGGATCAGAAGGCATCACGTCAACGACGATGTCGTTGAAGCGGAAACGACAGTTCACTTCATCCTCGCCAGTAATCTTGAAATTCCTGGCCGCCAACCGTTCGGTAAGCTGCTGCCAGGCGCCAATGCCTGCTAGCTCGATCACCAGGTCAACATCATCGGTGAAGCGAATGTCGTCCAGCACAACAGCATCAGTTACCAGCATGGCTGTGGTGCAACCTCCGACAAAGGCAACCTCCGTGAGAAACGCCTCTCCCAAACCCTCAGCAACAAACTCTATAAGCTCGTAGTTGTGATCAGCGTTGGATGACATGTTATTTCAGTCCCATCCCTGCTTTTAGAATGTCGACCGCAACACCACACTCTCGCGGACCTCCAAGGCGGATTGCATCAGCAAGCGCAAGATAGTGGTAAAGGGTCCTGTCCCGCTTCACCGCATCCGGCACTGTCTTGTAGAGCGGCTCTATCGCCTGTCCACGCTCCGCTCCAAGTGCATCTGGCCAAACCGGAATCAGTCCGCCAGCACTTTTGATACTTTTGGACAGTGCCGGTGCTGCAAAACCCGTCGGGATGCCGCGAACCATTGCCCCGGGCTTTACAGGGAAAAAGTATTTCAGAGCGTGCTCGGTGATGTTTAGCAACTGCCGCCGGTTAACTTTTGGAAGTCCGGTGTCATAGTCATTGGTGAGCAGCCCGGACACACGACACCTGGCGATGGAATTTGAAACTTCGCTCTTGCTTAGCCCAAGTGAAGCAGACAACGCACGCAACGAGTAACCTTCACTCCAGCTCGCCAGTGGCGGAACAGCTACCGGCTCCGACCACCCTTCCCACCCCGCCTCATCGTCCAAGGGCGAATCGAAATCCTGTCGGCGGAATACAGTATCTTCACCGTCGGTGGAGTAGGTGACCAATGGTTGCCCCACCCGACCGCCCGCCGTCATTTGACTGACCACGTAGGGCTTCAACAACTCCTCGACTCTGTTCGAATTTGACTCCGACTCCATTACCCCAAGGAGGTTTTCCTCCTGAGCGTGAAGGCTGGTCATCTTGAACAAAAGCAAAATGTCTTGACTCTTCATGAAGCTTAAAACTCCAATCGTCCACACTCCATAAAACGTGGACACTTGTCTCATTCAAAATATCCGATCGTCAAGCCCTTTATTCGACCCCCTCCTGTGGCGCCAACTCGAGAATCCACCGCCCCCGAGATTGCTCGCCACCTTAATTCCGGTTACCGGTGTCGCAATATCAGATGACGTCCGCATACCTTGTAGGCAAACTCCTAATCTCGTGTTTGGGCACTTTGCCGCTCTGTTGCGCTTTTTTTCGACGGGATACTCTCCAGAGGTCGCTGACCAATTCAGTGATCGGGTGTGGTAACCCGGCTAAGCAAAGTGCAACAACGCTCCCAACACGACTCAGGTGTTTTTACGTCTGCAATTCCGAGTCATGGCGGCTGTGCGTGGGAGACCTTCGGGTCTGCCGGTTTCTTTGCTCTCCCGGTTTACCACCCTGCGTACAGCTGCCACCCATTCGTGTGGTAACGAATGCGGCAGCTCCTCGTTTTATGGAGCGAAACAATGAGCAAACAAAGTCCTTCATCACCTTCGGACCTCACAACCGTCGGCTTTACCTCTTTCCTCTACAACTCGGATCTGGCGCTATTCAACGTCCGCTCCGGTGTCCCCGTCATTGATGCACTGTCGCAAGCTTCCGATCTGCTATTCCTCGCCAAATCCTTCGCTGAGGACGCTGCCTTCATCAAAGACACCGACCGCCATGCCTGGTCTGCGCATTACCTGACGGTGATGGGCAAAGCCTTGATTGATGACGTGATCCAAGCGCTGATGCCGCGACCTGCGCGGACGAAGACCGAATCTGAAGAAGAATTGCCTGAAAGCCACTGACACCACAGAATCCTTGTGGGAGCGAGCTTGCTCGCGAATGCGGTGGATCAGCCACCACATGTCTCGACTGACATTCGGCCTTCGCGAGCAAGCTCGCTCCCACAGGGGATTTGCAGTGAGTTAGAGGTTTATGTGAAGCACAGAAAAGCCCCCGCCAGCTACAAGGCTGACGGGGGCTTTTCAGTTGATGCAGGCCTACATCTCGACCTGCGTCCCCAACTCAATCACCCGGTTCAGCGGCAGATTGAAGAAGCGCAAATTGCCGTTGGCATTCTTCAACATGAATGCGAACAGCGCCTCGCGCCAGCGGGCCATGCCTTCGAGTTTCGAGGCGATCACCGTTTCGCGGCTGAGGAAGTAGGTGGTGCGCATCGGGCTGAAGTCCAGATCATCCAGATGGCACAGCTTCAACGCCTGCGGCACGTCCGGCTCGTCGGTGAAGCCGAAGTGCAGGATCACCCGGAAGAAGCCTTCGCCGTAGGAGTCCACCTCAAAGCGGCGTGCCGGCGGCACGCGCGGGATGTCTTCGTAGACCACGGTCAGCAGCACCACTTGCTCGTGCAACACCTGGTTGTGCAGCAGGTTGTGCAACAACGCGTGCGGCACGGCGTCGGAGCGCGCGGTGAGGAACACCGCGGTGCCCTGCACACGGTGCGGTGGTTGCACGCGGATGCTGCTGATGAAGATCGGCAGCGGCAGCGCGCCTTCGTCCAGGCGATCGACCAGCAGCTCCTTGCCGCGTTTCCAGGTGGTCATCAGGATGAACAGCACGATCCCCGCCAGCACCGGGAAGGCACCGCCCTGAATGATCTTCGGCACGTTGGCCGCGAAGAACATGCCATCGACCAGCAGGAAACCAAGCAGAATCGGCACCGCCAGCAGCGGTGGCCATTTCCACAGCAGCAGGATCACCGCCGCCACCAGAATACTGGTGATCAGCATGGTGCCCGTCACTGCCACGCCGTAGGCAGACGCCAATGCGCCGGAGGACTCGAAACCGATCACCAGCAGGATCACGCCGACCATCAGCGCCCAGTTCACCGCACCGATGTAAATCTGCCCCTGTTCAGCACTGGACGTGTGCTGAATGTGCATGCGCGGGATGTAACCGAGCTGGATGGCCTGCCGGGTCAACGAGAACGCGCCGGAAATCACCGCTTGCGAAGCAATCACCGTGGCCAGGGTCGCCAGCACCACCAGCGGTACCAGTGCCCAGTTCGGCGCTAGCAGGTAGAACGGGTTACGCGCCGCTTCCGGGTTTTCCAGGAGCAATGCGCCCTGACCGAAGTAGTTCAGCACCAACGCCGGCAGCACCAGCACCAGCCAGGCACGGGCAATCGGCTTGCGCCCGAAGTGGCCCATGTCGGCATACAGGGCTTCAGCACCGGTCAGCGCCAGCACCACCGCACCGAGAATCGCCACACCCATGCCCGGGTGAACCATGAAGAAACGCACGCCCCAGATCGGGTTCAGCGCATTCAAGACTTCAGGGTGCCTGACGATCCCGCTGACACCCAGCCCACCCAGCACCAGGAACCACACGACCATCACCGGGCCAAACAGCTTGCCGATGCGATCGGTGCCGTGCTTCTGGATCAGGAACAGTGCGACCAGGACCACCAGTGCCATCGGCACCACCCAGCGCTCCAGGCCATCGAACGCCAACTCCAGACCTTCAACCGCGGACAACACGGAGATGGCCGGGGTGATCATGCTGTCGCCGTAAAACAGCGCGGCGCCGATCAACCCCAGAATCACCAGCACGGCCTGCAACCTGGGATAGCGGCTGGATGCACGTCGCGCCAGGGCGGTCAGCGCCATGATCCCCCCCTCACCCTGGTTGTCGGCCCGCAGGACGAACAACACGTACTTGATCGTCACGACCCAGATCAGCGACCAGAAAATCAACGCCAGAATCCCGAAGACTCCGTCGTGGTTGACCGGCACCCCATAGTGACCGGCAAAAACTTCTTTGAGGGTGTACAACGGGCTCGTGCCGATGTCGCCGTAAACCACCCCGACTGCCGCGACCAGCATGCTCAGCGGTTTTGCAGCCGAATGCTCGGCGCCCGCCGCCTGACTACTTGCCTGACCCATCCAACACTCCTACTTCTCAGAACCGGCTTCTTTGAATGAAGCACTATGCTTTGTGGTGCAGCATGCGCTGTTTTACCTGTTGTTACAGACGTTTTGTTGACTGTAAAAAATTGGTAAAGCTCAACGGCGCGAAGCATAGCGCAGCACTCGTCGTATTTCCCTGCATAAAGCTGGTCAAGTGCGTTGCTCATCGCTAGAATTGCGCACTTTTTGATCAGAGGCGCACTTCAAGCGCCCATCCGTCAGCTTCCACACCAGGCAAGCGACGTCACAAAACACCGAGGTTAGACATGTCCACCACTCCTGCGCCGGCCAATCCAAAGGTTGGCTTCGTATCTCTGGGTTGCCCGAAAGCACTGGTCGACTCCGAGCGCATCCTGACCCAGCTGCGCATGGAAGGCTATGACGTGGTGTCCACCTATCAGGATGCCGACGTGGTGGTGGTCAACACCTGCGGCTTCATCGACTCGGCCAAGGCTGAGTCGCTGGAAGTGATCGGTGAAGCGATCAAGGAAAACGGCAAGGTGATCGTCACCGGTTGCATGGGCGTGGAAGAAGGCAATATCCGCGACGTACACCCGAGCGTGCTGGCCGTGACCGGTCCGCAGCAATACGAGCAAGTGGTCAACGCCGTGCACGAAGTCGTGCCACCGCGTCAGGATCACAACCCGCTGATCGACCTGGTGCCGCCGCAAGGCATCAAGCTGACCCCGCGTCACTACGCCTACCTGAAGATTTCCGAAGGCTGCAACCACAGCTGCAGCTTCTGCATCATCCCGTCGATGCGCGGCAAACTGGTCAGCCGTCCGGTGGGTGATGTACTTGACGAAGCCCAGCGTCTGGTCAAATCCGGCGTCAAAGAGCTGCTGGTGATCTCGCAAGACACCAGCGCCTACGGCGTCGACGTGAAATACCGCACCGGTTTCTGGAACGGCGCGCCGGTGAAAACCCGCATGACCGAACTCTGCGAAGCGCTGAGTACCTTGGGCGTGTGGGTCCGTCTGCACTACGTTTACCCGTACCCGCACGTCGACGAGCTGATCCCGCTGATGGCCGCCGGCAAGATCCTGCCGTACCTGGACATCCCGTTCCAGCACGCCAGCCCGAAAGTGCTGAAGGCGATGAAACGCCCGGCGTTCGAAGACAAGACCCTGGCGCGGATCAAGAACTGGCGCGAAATCTGCCCGGACCTGATCATCCGTTCGACCTTCATCGTCGGCTTCCCGGGCGAAACCGAGGAAGACTTCCAGTACCTGCTGAACTGGCTGACCGAAGCCCAGCTCGACCGCGTCGGCTGCTTCCAGTATTCGCCGGTCGATGGCGCGCCCGCCAATGACCTGGACCTGGAAGTGGTGCCGGACGACGTCAAACAAGACCGTTGGGAGCGCTTCATGGCGCACCAGCAGGCGATCAGCTCGGCGCGCCTGCAAATGCGCATCGGCCGCGAGATCGAAGTGCTGGTGGACGAAGTCGACGAGCAAGGCGCCGTCGGCCGCTGCTTCTTCGATGCCCCGGAAATCGACGGTAACGTATTCATCGACAACGGCAGCAATCTCAAGCCGGGCGACAAGGTCTGGTGCAAGGTGACTGACGCTGACGAATACGACCTGTGGGCTGAGCAGATCTAAGCACCACAAAATACCTGTGGGAGCGGGCTTGCTCGCGAAGGCGGTGTATCAGTCATTGGATATGTCGACCGATACGCTGCTTTCGCGAGCAAGCCCGCTCCCACAGGGGATAGTCGTGTCATCAAAAGCCTCGCTCTTTTTTACGAGATGCGGGGCTTTTTTACGGCTATCGTTTACCGGGGGAAGGACTCCCTTGAAACGAACAAGAGGCCATCGGGCATGCGTCAGCATTCGGTCATTCACACGCCGAAACTCAGCGATTATCAGGAACTGACCCGGGTCTGGGAGGCCTCGGTCCGCGCGACCCATGATTTTCTGCCGGACAGCTACATCGAGTTGCTGCGCAATCTGGTGCTCACCCGTTATCTGGACGCGGTGATGCTGATCTGCACCAAGGACCATCAGCAGCGCATCACCGGATTCGCCGGGGTGGCGGCCGGCAAGATCGAAATGCTGTTTATCGATCCCGCGCACCGTGGCCAGGGGCTGGGCAAGCAATTGCTGAACTACGCCATGCAACATCTGAATGCCGATGAACTGGACGTCAACGAACAGAACCCGCAGGCGCTGGGGTTTTACTTCAAGCAGGGCTTTGAAGTGATCGGCCGGTCGGAAGTGGATGGCATGGGCCAGCCGTATCCGCTGCTGCATATGCGCTTGCGGCAGAATCAGCAGCGCTCGAAGCATGCCTGACACACCAAAGAACCCTTGTAGGAGTGAGCCTGCTCGCGATAGCGCTGGACCAGCCGACATCAATGCTGAATGTTAGACGGCAATCGCGAGCAGGCTCACTCCTAGAAAAAACCACCTACCGAAATGGAACCGGGCTTAACCGGCGCCAGGCAGGTACAATGCTCACCCCTTTTTTGTTACGGCCCTGTCATGACTGACCCGATTCGCCTCTCCAAACGCCTCATCGAACTGGTCGGTTGCTCCCGCCGGGAGGCCGAGCTGTTCATCGAGGGCGGCTGGGTCACCGTGGACGGCGAAGTGATCGACGAACCGCAATTCAAGGTCGGCGACCAGAAGGTCGAGCTCGACAAGGACGCCCAGGCCACCGCGCCGGAGCCGGTGACCATTCTGCTCAACGTACCGGCCGGCATGGACGTCGACACCGCCATGCAATCGCTCAGCGCCGACACCCTCAGCGACGAGCACCGCTACGGTAAACGCCCGCTGCGCGGCCACTTCCTGCGCCTGACCGCCAGCGCCGATCTGCAGCCGAAGGCCAGCGGTCTGCTGGTCTTTACCCAAGACTGGAAAGTACTGCGCAAACTGACTGCCGACGCGGCCAAGATCGAGCAGGAATACGTGGTTGAAGTCGAAGGCGACATGGTTGCCCACGGCCTCAATCGCCTGCAGCACGGTCTCACCCACAAGGGCAAGGAACTGCCGCCAGTCAAGGCCAGCTGGCAGAACGAAAACCGCCTGCGCTTCGCCATGAAGAACCCGCAGCCGGGGATCATCGCCCAGTTCTGTGAAGCGGTTGGCCTGAAGGTCGTCGGCATTCGTCGCATCCGCATCGGCGGCGTCTCGATCGGCAAGGTTCCGCTCGGCCAATGGCGCTACCTGTCCGGCAAAGAGAAGTTCTAAAGCCTCTGTTGCCGCCACACATTCCGGCAGCGTGCCTGCGCGTTGCCCACAACGATTATCAGGATTACCCACATGATTCATAACGACGTATTGCGCAGCGTGCGCTACATGCTCGACATCAGCGACAAGAAAGTCATCGAGATCATCAAGCTCGGCGGCCTGGACGTGGAGCTGAAAGACGTCGTCGCATACCTCGACAAGAAAGAAGAAGACGAAGAAGGCTTCGTGCGCTGCCCGGATGAAGTCATGGCGCACTTCCTCGACGGTCTGGTGGTGTTCAAGCGCGGCAAGGACGAAAGCCGTCCGCCGCAGCCGATCGAAGTGCCGGTGACCAACAACATCATCCTGAAGAAGCTGCGCGTGGCCTTCGAGCTCAAAGAGGACGACATGCACGCGATCCTCAAGGCTGCCGAGTTTCCGGTGTCCAAGCCTGAGCTGAGCGCACTGTTCCGCAAGGTCGGCCACACCAACTACCGCCCGTGCGGCGACCAGTTGCTGCGCAACTTCCTCAAGGGCCTGACCCTGCGTGTTCGCGGCTGATCTGCGCCACAAGCTCTGAATCGGCGGCGCGACCTTCGCGAGCAAGCCACGCTCCCACAGGTTTTGTGGCTGACACAAAACCGGACTCCACTCGAGATCCCTGTGGGAGCGGGCTTGCTCGCGAAGGCGTCGGCCCGGCCACCTCGGGTTATCATCCCCACCCCGCTCCCACCTTGACTCCAGACCATGACTTACAACGTCTCCCCCATCGGCTTCGTGCGTTCCTGTTTCAAGGAAAAGTTCGCCATCCCGCGCCAGCCGCAATTGGCCCCCGCTGCCCGTGGCGTGCTGGAGCTGGTGGCGCCGTTCGATCAGGGGGACGCCGTGCAAGGGCTGGAGCAGGTCAGCCATGTCTGGCTGTTGTTCCTGTTTCATCAGGCGCTGGAAGAAAAGCCGCGCCTGAAGGTGCGGCCACCGCGTCTGGGCGGTAACAAGTCCATGGGCGTGTTCGCCACCCGTGCGACCCACCGTCCCAATGGCATCGGGCAGTCGGTGGTGAAGCTGGACAAGGTCGAGGCCCATCGGCTGTTCATCTCGGGGATCGATTTGCTCGACGGCACGCCGATTCTCGATATCAAACCCTACGTGCCTTACGCCGATATCATCGCTGACGCCTCCAACAGCATCGCCAGCGCTGCGCCACAGCTGATTGACGTGCAGTGGACGGACGCCGCGCTGCAACAGGCGCACGGCGATGCTCAGCGCCTTGGCGAGCCTCTGGTCGAGTTGATCGAGCAGTGCCTGGCGCAGGATCCGCGTCCGGCGTACCAGACGCCGGCGCCGGAGCGCGAATACGGTGCGCTGTTCTGGGATCTGGACGTGCGCTGGCATTACCCGACGCCGGAGCAGATCCGCGTACTGGAAGTCATCCCCGCCAACACCTGAGACATCACCCTTGTAGGAGCTGCCGAAGGCTGCGATCTTTTGATCTTGCTTTTAAGATCAAAATCAAAAGATCGCAGCCTTCGGCAGCTCCTACATGGATTGTGGCAGGCATTAAGGAAATATTTCGGGCATAAAAAAGCCCCCATTGCCTGCATAGGCAATGGGGGCTTTTTCTTGGTGCTTACTTCTCGACGAATGCACGCTCGATCAGGTAGTCACCCGGCTCGCGCATCCGCGCCGAGATCTTCAGGCCGAAGCTGTCGAGCACTTCGCTGGTCTCGTCGAGCATGCTCGGGCTGCCGCAGATCATCGCGCGGTCGTCCTGCGGGTTGATCGGTGGCAGGCCGATGTCGCTGAACAGCTTGCCGCTGCGCATCAGGTCGGTCAGACGGCCCTGGTTCTCGAACGGCTCGCGGGTCACGGTCGGGTAGTAGATCAGCTTGTCACGCAGCGCTTCACCGAAGAACTCGTTCTGTGGCAGGTGCTCGGTGATGAATTCGCGGTAGGCGACTTCGTTGACGTAGCGTACGCCGTGCACCAGGATCACTTTCTCAAAGCGCTCGTAGGTTTCCGGGTCCTGGATCACGCTCATGAATGGCGCCAGACCGGTGCCGGTGCTCAGCAGATACAGGTGCTTGCCCGGGTTCAGGTCGTCCAGCACCAGGGTGCCGGTAGGCTTCTTCGAGATGATGATCTCGTCGCCTTCCTTCAGGTGCTGCAGCTGCGAGGTCAGCGGACCATCAGGCACTTTGATGCTGAAGAACTCGAGATGCTCTTCCCAGTTCGGGCTGGCGATCGAGTAAGCGCGCATAAGCGGGCGGCCGTTTGGCTGTTGCAGGCCGATCATCACGAACTGACCGTTCTCGAAGCGCAGGCCCGGATCGCGGGTGCACTTGAAGCTGAACAGAGTGTCGTTCCAGTGATGAACACTGAGGACACGCTCGTGGTTCATGTTGCTCATGTACGTGGGACTCCTGGATATTGGGTCTGCGCTCGCCTTTGCGGCCGACAGTGCGCAATTGCATCGCATTCTAATAGCGACGACAATATCTGTTAACTGGATTATTAAGATAAGGGTTATCGGTTATATCGATATGCGATTTACTCTTCGTCAACTGCAAGTCTTCGTCGCCGTCGCCCAGCAGGAAAGCGTATCCCGTGCTGCGGGTCTGCTCAACCTCTCGCAATCGGCGGCGAGCACCTCGATCACCGAACTGGAGCGCCAGTCCAGCTGCCAGCTGTTCGACCGCGCCGGCAAACGGCTGAGCCTCAACGCCCTCGGCAAACAGTTGCTGCCGCAAGCGGTGGCCCTGCTCGACCAGTCCAAGGAAATCGAAGACCTGCTCAACGGCAAATCCGGTTTCGGCTCACTGTCGGTGGGCGCCACCCTGACCATCGGCAATTATCTGGCGACCCTGTTAATCGGCGGTTTCATGCAGCGCCATCCGGAAAGCCAGGTGAAGCTGCATGTACAGAACACTGCCAATATCGTGCATCAAGTCGCCCACTACGAAATTGATCTGGGTCTAATCGAGGGCGACTGCAGCCATCCGGACATCGAAGTGCAGAGCTGGGTCGAAGATGAACTGGTGGTGTTTTGCGCTCCGCAGCATCCGCTGGCCAAACGCGGCAGCGCGACCATGGAAGAGTTGACGCACGAGGCGTGGATTCTGCGCGAACAGGGTTCCGGTACGCGCCTGACCTTCGATCAGGCGATGCGTCATCATCGCAGTGCGCTGAATATCCGTCTGGAGCTGGAACACACCGAAGCGATCAAACGCGCGGTGGAATCAGGACTGGGGATTGGCTGTATTTCGCGGCTGGCGCTGCGTGATGCCTTTCGGCGCGGCAGTCTGGTGGCGGTGGAAACGCCGGATCTGGATCTGTCCCGGCAGTTCTACTTCATCTGGCACAAGCAAAAGTACCAGACCTCAGCCATGCGCGAGTTTCTCGAACTGTGCCGCGCCTTCACCGCCGGGGTGCAGCGCAGCGACGAGATCGTCTTGCCGAGTATCGCTTAGAGCAGAATCACCGCCCACACCAGGGCAATCATGCTCAGGGCCACGAATTGCGCGGCGCTGCCCATGTCCTTGGCGTTCTTCGACAGTGGGTGCAGTTCCAGCGAAATGCGGTCAATGGCCGCTTCCACCGCCGAATTCAGCAACTCGACGATCAGCGCCAGCAGGCAAACGGCGATCAGCAGCGCCTGTTCGACGCGACTGACATTCAGGAAGAATGTCAGCGGAATCAGCACCACATTGAGCAGGACCAGTTGGCGAAATGCCGCTTCGCCGGTGAAGGCGGCGCGCAGACCGTCCAGCGAGTAGCCGGATGCGTTGAGGATGCGTTTCAGGCCGGTCTGGCCCTTGAAAGGTGACATAACGTAAAAACCAACCAGAAGGGAGTGGGAAAGCTAGAGCAACAAAAGTCAAAAAAGCGTGAAGACGCCAGCCATTATTGGCTCGGAATTGACTCAAGTTGTTGCAGAAGTAAGGCCGCCTGTGTCCGGGTGCGCACGTTTAACTTGCGAAAGATCGCCGTGACGTGAGCCTTGATGGTCGCTTCGGAGACGTTCAGCTCGTAGGCAATCTGCTTGTTCAGCAGGCCCTCACAGACCATGGTCAATACGCGGAACTGTTGCGGGGTCAGGCTGGCGAGGCCGTCGCTGGCGGCTTTGGCTTCGGCGGAGACGCTGACCGCCTCGAACGCCTGTGGTGGCCAGAACACGTCGCCATCGAGCACTTTGCGCACGGCTTGCTGAATCACGCTCAGGTCGCTGGACTTGGGGATGAAGCCACTGGCGCCGAACTCGCGGGATTTGACCATCACCGAGGCTTCTTCCTGCGCCGAGACCATTACCACCGGGATCTGCGGGTACTGTCCCCGCAGCAGCACCAGTCCGGAAAATCCATAGGCACCGGGCATGTTCAGGTCCAGCAGGACCAGATCCCAGTCAGCCTTTTCGGTCAGGCGGGTTTCCAGTTCGGCGATGCTCGCCACCTCCACCAGCCTTACATCCGGGCCGAGCCCCAGGGTCACTGCTTGATGCAGCGCGCTACGAAACAGCGGGTGATCATCGGCAATCAGGATTTCGTATGTGGCCATTTTTCAAAATGATCCTGTTTTTGATGGCAGGCCCGGTGTATTCGGGCCTGGCCAAAGCAACTCAAGATGCCGCTACCAAAGCGGTATCCACAAGGGCACGTTCAACGCCAATCACAAGCAAACACGGCGTTTCAAACCTTGGCCGCACCCTAATCGGCGCCAAGCATGCCCAGCGCAGCCGGGGTGGTCAAGCAGCACGGCCGGCGGTCTCTGCAGTATGGGCCACTATCGCGCCAACACCGCTTGCGGCTTTCGTATATAAGGCAACAACTCGGCGTGGGCCGGGGTCGCCTCGTTGACGTTCAACTGCTGTTTGGCCCCCAGATAATGTTGGCTGAACACATCGAAATAAGCGTCAAGGGCAGAAGCGGCATCACTGTCACCTGCCAGCTCTAGGCACAACGCCGCGACCTCGGCGGTGCACAGGTGCTCACTGCGGGTCGAGCGACGCAGGCGATAACGCGAAAGTTTGTCGGGCAGCAGGCTCAGGATCGGCAAGCGGTCGAAATACGGACTCTTGCGGAAGATCTTGCGCGCCTCGGTCCAGGTCGCATCCAGCAGAATGAACAGCGGACGCTTGCTGCTATCGGGCGCGACGGTGTTGGTCACCCGTGACGGCTCGACGTATTCGCCGGGAAACACCAGGTACGGCTGCCATTGCGGGTCATCGAGCAGCGCCAGCATCTGCGGGTCAGGTTCGGTGCGCGACCAGATGAATGCATGGTTGTCGCGCACCACATCGGCGATCAGCCAGCCGGTGTTGCTCGGCTTGAACACTTCCTTGCCGGTCATGATCAGGCATACGCCGGATCGAGTTTCCACCGTCGGACGCCAGGCGCACAGGCAGTGGCTGATGATCACACGACAATCGCGGCAACGCTCGGAACGGAAACCACGGGCCTGGATCGGCTTGATACCTTCATCTTCGCGCTGGTCGCGCAGGCGGGCGACGGCGTTAGGGGCGTGATTCATTGCAGGCAGCGCCCGGAGGCAGGAAAACTCGACACGAACAACACTCGGCAAGGCAATAAAGGCTGGCAGTTTATCAGAGCGACGGGGACAAGCCTGTACCGTCCTGACCGGCTCCCCTATAATTCGCCGCCACTGAACGCACAGCCACGGGGCTGGTCGAACCACCAGTCACTGAATCAGGAGAGTTTCATGCTGCGCCTTATCGTTCCTACCGCGGCCATCGCCATGGCGTTGTCCTTCAGCGCACACGCTGCGTCCCTGAGTGAGCAGAATCTGAACAAAGAGCTGCGCCTTGTCGCCGAGCGAAGCAGCGTGGGCACCCCACGGGCGATCAGCGAAGACATTCTCGATCAAGGCTACACCGTCGAAGGCACTACGCTGATCAACCACCTGAGTGTGCAGGCCAGCCACGCCGAGAAGATGCGCGCTGACCCAAAAGCCGTGTATTTCCAGCTGGGTGCTTCGGTGTGCAATAACCCGTCGTACCGCAAGCTGATGGCCAAGGGCGCCGTGATGCGCTACGACTTCAGCGAAGTGAAGACCAACCGCGCAATCGGTTCGGCCAGCTATCAAGAGTCAGATTGTCCGAAAGCTGTCCCGGCGAAGAAGTAATCATCGAGAATTGGCGCGCCGTTGTTCATCTTCGGCGCGCAATTCGGCCACCAGAGCCTGTAGATAACGCGAACGGCGTTCCCCGCCTGCCAACCGTCGGCAGCACTCCTCTTCGAGACTCACTTGGTTGGTCTCGGCTGATGCTTTCAACATCCGATACAGCTGCGTATCGATTTCCAGAATCACTCTGGCCATCTATCCCGCCTCCTTGCCACCACGAATCCTTGAAAAGCGCGCACCTTGCATACGCCCGTTGACGCGAAGCTGTCGTGCGGTGCCTGTAGGTTAGTAAATCAGAGCGATTGCTCTACGGTGTACGTTCGGACGAGCGGTGACTGATTACGTGAAGAGGCAATCAGCAGTTGCCAGAAAGGATTCTGCGGGGCAATGATCAAGTCAGCGCAAATCCGTGCAAAGGTCTAGATTCAAAGTGTTCCCGATCACTTGTTCACGGCAGCAAAGGAGCTGCCGATCGTGTGTGTTTTTTGCAGCGCGGCACTGACGCCGCACGTCAGGGCCACCAGCTCTGTGCAGAAGGAGACGTTGAATGCCTTACCAACCGAATGACCTGCTCAGTCGGCATTTTCAGGAACAACTCCCCGACCTCATCAGCAAGGTCGAAGAACAACTCAACCAGATTTCCCCCAACAGCCCGAACCTGCCGATTTACCGCGACATGATACTGACCGTGCTGCGCATGGCCGAGGAAGATCACAACCGCTGGAACGCCAAGATCACCCTGCAGGCCCTGCGCGAACTGGAGCAGGCGTTCCGGGTTCTCGAGAAGTTCAAGGGACGACGCAAAGTCACGGTGTTCGGTTCGGCACGCACGCCGGTCGAGCATCCGCTGTATGCCATGGCCCGAGAACTCGGCGCGGCTCTGACACGCTCGGACATGATGGTCATCACCGGTGCCGGTGGCGGGATCATGGCCGCCGCGCACGAAGGTGCCGGGCGCGACCACAGTCTCGGGTTCAACATCACTCTGCCCTTCGAGCAACATGCGAACCCGACAGTGGACGGCACTGGCAACTTGCTGCCGTTCCATTTCTTCTTCACCCGCAAACTGTTCTTCGTCAAGGAAGCCGACGCACTGGTGCTGTGCCCTGGCGGGTTCGGCACACTGGACGAGGCACTGGAAGTACTGACACTGATCCAGACCGGCAAAAGTCCATTGGTGCCCGTGGTGCTGCTCGATGTGCCGGGCGGAACGTTCTGGCAAGGCGCACTGGATTTCATTCGCCAGCAGCTCGAAGAGAACCACTACATCCTGCCCACCGACCTGAAACTGATGCGCCTGGTCTACAGCGTCGATGAGGCGGTGCAGCAGATCAATCAGTTCTACAGCAACTTCCACTCCAGCCGTTGGCTCAAGCGTCAGTTCGTGATTCGTATGAACCACAAGCTTAGCGATCAGGCCCTGGAACATATGCAAGAGGCTTTCGCTGATCTGTGCCTGAGTGATCAGTTCCATCAACACGCCTACAGCGGCGAGGAACACGACGAAGCGCAGTACAGCCATCTGGTGCGACTGGCCTTCGCGTTCAATGCCCGGAACCATGGCCGACTAAGGGAACTGGTGGACTACATCAACCTCCCGGAAAACTGGGCCCACAGCAAACCGCAGACCACCCAACGTGCACGTGAGCCATCGAAGGTAATCTGAAGGCAAAAAAAAACGGCCCGCTATTTTCATAGCGGGCCGTTTTTGTTCAACCGTTTTAATCGTCCATCCCTCTACCGCTGAACAAGCGGTTGATCATCTCCATCGAGAAGCCACGATAGGCAAGGAAGCGGCCCTGTTTGGCGCGCTCCTTGGCATCGATCGGTAAGTGTCCGGAAAACTTGCGTTGCCATGTCTCGCGAAGCTGCTCCTGCCAGTCGATACCGCTTTCACGTAGGGCGAGTTCGATATCGGCGCGTTGCAAACCTCGCTGGCCCAGCTCTTCGCGAATGCGCAAAGGGCCGTAGCCGGAACGGGCACGGTAGGAAACAAAGCTTTCAAGGTAACGGGCTTCGGAAAGCAGCCCCTCTTCCGTCAATCGGTCGAGGGCTGTTTCGATCATTTCCGCCTCGGCGCCGCGCTGACGCAGTTTACGCGTCAGCTCGACTCGACCGTGCTCGCGTCGAGCGAGCAGATCCATGGCGGTTCGCCGCACCGCGACGAGGGTATCGAGTACGGCGGTGGTCATCGCTGTTATCAGATATCAGCGTCGGCCAGATCGTCTTCGGTCTCTTTGACAGCAGAGGCCTTGGAGTCCGCAATCACGGCTGGCGACAGCAGTTTGTCACGCAGCTGCTTCTCGAGCTTGGCAGCGACTTCCGGATTGTCTGCCAGGAACTTGGCCGAGTTGGCCTTGCCCTGACCGATCTTGGTGCCTTCGTAGGCATACCAGGCGCCGGACTTCTCGACGAAACCGTGCAGCACGCCCAGGTCGATCATCTCACCGTTGAGGTAGATGCCCTTGCCGTAAAGAATCTGGAACTCGGCCTGACGGAACGGCGAAGCCACCTTGTTCTTCACGACCTTGACGCGGGTTTCGCTGCCGACCACTTCGTCGCCTTCCTTCACCGCGCCGGTACGGCGGATGTCGAGACGAACCGAGGCGTAGAACTTCAGCGCGTTACCACCGGTGGTGGTTTCCGGGCTGCCGAACATCACACCGATCTTCATGCGGATCTGGTTGATGAAGATCACCAGGCAGTTGGCGTTCTTGATGTTACCGGTGATTTTACGCAGTGCCTGAGACATCAGACGGGCTTGCAGGCCCACGTGCATGTCACCCATTTCACCTTCGATTTCAGCCTTCGGTACCAGTGCCGCCACGGAGTCGACGATGATCACGTCAACCGCGTTGGAACGCACCAGCATGTCGGTGATTTCCAGAGCCTGTTCACCGGTGTCCGGCTGGGAAACCAGCAGGTCGTCGACGTTAACGCCCAGCTTGCCGGCGTACTCAGGGTCGAGGGCGTGTTCGGCGTCGACGAAGGCGCAGGTCGCGCCGGCTTTTTGAGCCTGGGCGATCACGGACAGCGTCAGTGTGGTTTTACCGGAAGATTCAGGACCGTAGATTTCAACAATACGGCCTTTTGGCAGACCGCCGATGCCGAGTGCGATGTCCAGACCCAGAGAGCCGGTGGAGATAGCCGGGATCGCCTGACGGTCCTGATCGCCCATACGCATCACGGCACCCTTGCCGAATTGACGTTCGATCTGACCCAGGGCCGCAGCCAAGGCTTTCTTCTTGTTGTCGTCCATTAAAGTCCTCACGTAATCAATAAGGCCTGACGGCCAACACCTGTATAAGTAGCCAGTATTATTCCACAGCGTTCGCGGATCGCCTACCCCTGATTTTCGATTTCTCGTGCCGCTAGTCGCAGCAGCCCCTCTAGCGCGGCCTTCACCGTTTGTCGGCGCACCTCGTCGCGGTTGCCCGAGAAGTGCTGAACCTCGCTGGAAACCGCATCGCCCACGCCCCAGGCCAGCCACACCGTGCCCACCGGTTTGTTCGGTGTGCCGCCGTCGGGCCCGGCCACGCCGCTGACCGCCACGGCAAACCGCGCCAGGCTGTGCTTCTGCGCGCCACGCACCATCGATTCGACCACCTCGCGACTGACTGCCCCCACGGTGTCGAACAATTCCGCAGGCACATTCAGTTGTCGGGTTTTCTGCCGGTTGGAGTACGTCACATAACCGGCCTCGAACCATGCCGAGCTGCCGGGAATCCGCGTGATCGCTTCAGCAATCCCGCCACCGGTACACGATTCGGCCGTGGTGACGTGGGCGTTGAGCAACTGCAAACGTCGGCCAAGCTCGGCAGCCAGTTGAGTGATCTCTTTCACGGTGCGCTCCGGATCGGGTGGAATGACTACCACCGTACACGACCCGGTTGCGCTTTCAATACACAGACTCATTCAAAATGTTCGGGCGCCAGCGCTCTGACATAGGCCTGACAGGCTTGCAGAGCAATCAGTCCGCGGTCGCCGGTGTCGGTGATGGCGATAATTCGTTGAGCATGCGCCGGGTCAAGTCGGGCGCGTACGGCTGCATGATCCACGCCGCCGGGGCCGGTGGCGGCTGGCATCCCGCAGCCTGGGGCAGCATCGCCGGCGTCGATGAGGACTGACAGGCGCAGATCAGCAGTGGCAAGACGATCGCGCAGGCGATCCTGATCACGTTGGGCATCGCTCATGGCTCGGTAGTGGGTTTGTTCACTGGCTGTGAGCCGTTGCTCCAGCGCCAGACGCTTGTCCTGCTCGGCCTGCTGTGCGGTGGCGGCGGCCGAGGTCAGTTGATTGAGGGTGTCGGCGTGCTGCCGCGCCTGCTCGGCCAGTTGTCGCCCGTAGCGCCAGTCCTGAAACTGCCAGGCCAGCGCGGCGGCCAACGCAGCCAGCGACAAAACGCCGATCAGGCGCCAGGAGATGGACATAACACCGCCCTCGCCCGCGCCCAGATATCGAGGCGATCCTGCAAACCGTTCAACCCGCCGTTGATTCGGCGGGTGATGCTGTTGAACTGATCGCGGTCGGCCAGATCGTTCAAGCCGTTCTGTTCCCAGAACCATGCTGCGGATTCGGCCGCCCATTGCGGTTGCTCCAGCAATTCCGGCAGAGACAGCAGACGTTCATCGCCGAACAGACCGAGACTGCACTCACGATAGTTGTTACGCCCGGTGATCTGGATCAGCCCGCGACCACGGTACTTCTGTCCGTCGCCGTCGGCCTCCGGCGTGTTGCCCAGACGTAACGCCAGCGTGCCAGTGTCGTATTTGCTCAGATACTGGTTGTTGCCCAGTTCGCGCACGTACTGCAACTGCCCCGACTCGTGGCCGATTTGCGCCAGGAACGCAGCGATGCGTTTGGGCGTATTGATATGCCTGCGCATCATCGCGGTGTTGAGTGCAGAAACAAAAACGCCCGCTTGGCTGCGGGCGTTGGGCATGATGGTTTTAAGGTTGTCTTCAGTTATTTGCATGATGCGTAATCCTCCCTGGAGGCTCCGATTGAATCATGGTTGGCGGACAACGGCCCCCAGCCATTTTTTTGCCAGAGTTGTCAGGGTGTTGTTCGGTACAGATTCTTCGAGAGCTTCATTTAGTGGCAGCACTTGCCCACCGGTTAACAGCCATTGCTGATACTCAAGCCAGTCACGATTGGTCGTGTCCTGCGGAATAAACGCAGAATCTTCAACGCGCAATACGCCACAGGCAGTCAGTTGATATGTCATGAGTCCCCCCTAGATTTCAGCGTCCGCAGTCCATTCAATCTGCAATCCGTTACCGGGCTGACTGCTCACGGGCGTCACGGTGCCGATGGCGAAACTTCGCTGTGTCACACTTTGCACCGTGGTCCCCGTGCAAGCCACACCCTGCGAGTAGTTCCAGACCTGACTGCTTTCATTTCCGGGGCAATACAGGACGATGGTAGGTTGCACTCTCTTCTGAACCTGCATGTCTATGACCATGCCGTATTGACCGGTATTCCCGGCCGCTGCCTGGGTGAAAGTAACGATGCAGGTTTCCACACCATTGTTTGCCCGGATCTGTAAGCGGTTGACAAAGGACTTCTCGAAGTAGCGCTGACACAACATCAGCTCTTCACCAACCGGACGATATTCGAACGGAGTCGAAACCGGTCCCTCCTCGAGTTGAACCCGTGCAAGATCCACGGTTTGCAAAACGTTAAGTGGCAGATCAAAAGCCAACCGCAAGTAATCATTGGCGCCGAGCATTTTTCCCGCGATCACTGGCACCTGAAACGTCGCGCTGTATTTGGCCCATGCAGTGCTCAATGCAAAGACATCGACCACTTTGACGACGGCTTCCGAACCACCGTTGCCGAAGTACTGACCGATGGTTACCTTCAACGGGCGCGCGGCGTCAGAGCGCGCCCAAAATGTCACGGTGGCGGTTTTTCCAGCCAGAGTCCTGACCGATTCAACGCCTTGGGAAATCTTGTGCTCGGTAGCACCAACGCCAGCCGTGGTTTGCTGCCAGCGCAAGAAATAGCCCGGCTCACCTGCCACGTCTGTCTGGCCAGGGGCAAAACCCTGGCGAGAGATGGCCACGGCAGCATTACCATTCCAGTCGCAACGAAAACGATCGGCGACATATCCACCAATATTGGGGCCTTGGTTGGTCGTTCCGCGCTGCCAGATATCGAAGCCGCCATTGATCAGCACATTCCTGCGATAGACCTGTGCCGGAAACTGCTGCAGTGGATCAGGCCTCGATAATTGGCGGATGGCCTGCGCCAACTGATCGGTTTGTGCTTCATCAGGCTTCAAACCAGCCGCAGTAATCGCGCCGAGAATCTCCTGGGTAACGCTGTTGCCCCAGCACGCCGGGATCAGCGATCCCGGCGTGCCGGCGATGGCATCTTCGTCGACGAACTTTCCGTCGATCAGGCCTGAGCCCGGGACACTTTTTGGGTAATCCATATTTATTTATCCTCGGCCGATAAGCAAATCGCTCAGCCATTGGTCCGTAGCAAGTCTTCCAGCCAATCGGGTTCGACCGGCCGTGCACATGCGTCCGGGAACTCGGGGTTGTCGGGCCAGTCACGCAGTGCCTGCCGGTAAGCAAGAAGTTGTTTGAATTCTTCGGTACGCAGGGTGGTGCCCTCGCCCATTTCCAGTTCTTCGGCATCGCGAAGGACCAACCACTGAGTGCTCTGCAGAACGTTATTGCGCCAGGCGCGTTCCTGCGCGGTCAGCGCCGCCGGCGATACAAGCGGTTCACTCAGGACTGGCTGACCTGTGGCAGTGGCGCTGATGACCTTGCCTGCCGCCTGCCCGGCGAATAGCTCAACGTATTGGGCCTGAGTGATTTCCACTGCGCCGTCGGGCAGTTCCGGTCCCGGGTTTTCAACCCGATCAAATCCAAGGGTTTGTGCGTAAAAGTAAATAGCCATGGTCAAACTCCCCAAACCAGAATGCGACCCGAAATTCCCGTCGATGGCTTGATCCCTGTGGAATCGATGTTGCGAACCCGCGCCACCACCTGAGTGGTGGTCGATACGCCCAGATCGAACGCCCAGACGGTCGCATTTCCGGCACTCCAGCCTGCCGGATTCGCCTCATTGGCGACGCCACCCAAAATGGCCGATGGAAACCTGATCGGCAGTGAAAGCGTCATGTTGCCGTTGGCGTCAGAGCCACCGACGACCCATTGCAGGATCAAACCGCTGGGGAATTTCTGATAACCCGGCGTGGTGAACTGAGCGCCGTAGGAGGCGCAGTACTTCAACGCAGCCGTGCCATAAACCACCCAAATACCAGACTCCCTGACAAAGTTCGCACTCTCGCCGGCGTTCATCACGATCGCTCCCACATAAGCCCCTTGAGGGCTGATCTGGGTGCCGGTTTTGCTGGCTACCGTGACCGAGCCTGCATTGCGGCAATGCAGACTGATCGTCGCGCCATTCGGCGCCGAGGCTGCATCCGGAAGCGTCACGGTATAAGCCACTGTACCGCCCAGACCAATCGAGGAACCGACATCGGCCAGCGTCAACTGAGTCGCTGCGGATATCCCGCGGGCACTCGCATAACTGCCCAACGCTCGTTGCACAAATTCCGCAGTTGCCGCCGAGCGTCCACTATCAAACTGCGGTGCGGTGTTGAACAACGTCTGGCTGCGCAGCGCACCGAGCAATTGATTATTGGATGCCTCATTTGGCGTCATGCCGGCCGCTTGCACGACATTAAGAATTTCCTGGGTGACGCCATTGCCCCACGTCGCCGGAATCAGCGAACCCGGTTTACCGGCAACCGGGTCCTCATCAGCAAATTGTCCATTCACCAGCCCGACACTGGGCACACTCTTGGGATAGTCCAAGGTTTATCTCCTTAATCTGAAAATACATGGGCGCCGGTCTCAGCCAATTAGTGCGACTAACCATGTGGGGACCAAAGGCCGGGAAACTGTCGAAGGAAAAAGACTTGAACCCGGCCAGTCGCGCAGCGCCTGGCGGTACTCCAGCAATTCCAGATACTGCGCCGCCTTGAGCGTCGTCCCGCGCCCCAGTTCCTGCTCGTCACGATGTCGCGTCACCCACCATTCGGTGGCCGACAGACTGGACTGGCGCCAAAGCCGCGCTGCCGCCAGAGGCTCTTGCTCATCGGGGACTGTTTCAGGGGTAATGACCGGACTGCTCGTTACAGGCAAAGGCGCAATTTCCTGGCGCAGTTCGCCGACGGGCACGCCGATTTCGATCTGCCGGATCGCCAGCAACCGCCCCACCGCATCGGTGATGCCGTAACCGGCCAGCGTGGTCGGGGTGTTTTTCAGTTTGGTGAAGTCGACCAGTGCACCGATGGCCGTTGCCAATTGGTCGGTTCTGGCTTCATCAGGCGTCAGCCCGGCAGCCTTGATCGCGTTGAGAATTTCCTGCGTGACGCTGTTGCCCCACGCGGCCGGAATCAACGATCCCGGAGAACCGGCGATCGGGTTTTCATCGACAAAGCCGCCGTTGACCAGGCCAACGCCGGGAATACTTTTTGGATAATCCATTGCACTGCTTCCTGTGCTGAAATCAGTTGGCTACGACTGCGCCGGGAGCGACCGGCCAGGTAATTTCGTCAGGGAAACCAGCCTGCTTTTCGATGCGGTTCAACTCGACGCTGTAGAGCTTCCATTCGATCAGCAGCAGTTGTTCGTCGTGGTTGGCATCGCCGATGTCTTCAGCGTATTGCAGCGGGGCGATGCGCAGGACGGCGTCGCGCAGCAACACATCTCTTTGAGCAAGAACGACGCGTTTGCAATCCGCCAACTGCGCGACGTCATCGACTTGCCACGCATTGTCCACCCAGGCATGGAAGCCGCCCGGCCATGGCAACGTGGTGAAGCCTTCCGGCAACTCGCCCAATGCCGTCCAGGTTTGCCTCATGCCGGTGTCAGTGCGGTAAACATCGCCGCGATAGTCCGCTTGCTGTTGCAGAGAACCATTGACATAAGCCCAGGCAAAACCGCTTGGGGCCGGAGAAAGTTCGATGCTCAGCGTCACGGCGTTACTCGGCAGTTGCAGACCGATCCCCGGCACTAGTGGAAACTCGACAGGGCCGGTTAATGCACCGCTATCGTCTATCAGATAATTGAACATGTGCACCTCAGATCAGTTTGATACGCGCGGGATAGGCAATATTTCGCGGACGGGTTTCAGCCGAAAAATTGCCGATGTTGCCGATGTAAGTGTCCGAGTCGAATGCAGGGTTGGGGTACGTTGTTGCCACGGTCGTTGTCGTCGGTGAAAAGTTGACATTGGTGCCGACATCCCAGACACCGTCTGGAATCGCCGGGGCCGGTTTGAAAGAAGCCCCTGTTCCCGTCGGCAGATAATGGTTGTGACTCTGCAACGCATGCATTTGCAGGCTGCCGGACACGCGACCGGGATCAACGTTTCTGGTTTCACTGAGCACTCGCAGAAACTCGCCGCGAATCTCGGGAATCCGGAAATTCGAGGCACCATCGCCGCTGGTCCATCCGCCTTCCCGGCCTGTTCTGGCCGCTTCGGTGGTCAACGCGCCGGACGCCTGAGCAAAATCCCACAACCAAGGCCATTCGGCGCGCTTGAACAGATCACCGTTGGGAAAGCCATAGCCACCTGGATTGAGCAACAGAGTGGTTTCAAAAAACGGCCGCCCCAAAGCGCTGTTATCAAAGCGACCGATCGGCCACCAACTCCCCGCCCCGTCACTGCGCAGATGCCACCAGTCCCCGTTGCCCATCAGCACCAGAAAGGGATAACCGCCAGGCGAGAGGTGTGTATGAAAACGAACCTTGTCAGCGTCGGAGGTCTGCACAACGAGTCGATTGCCGCTGTTGTCCATCCGCCGGACAATGACGTCGCGAATACCCAAGGCCGCGTCGGCCGATGGCAATGTCACCGTCATCGGCGCGGAGCTGCCGTCGATCAAAACGAGTCCCAACTCAGCTTCAGTCAGCGATCTGGATGTCGCCAGACGAGTGACCACCGAACGCATCGGACTCGCTCTGCCGATGATCGACTGAATCGCCTTGTACAACTGACCGGTATCGGCTTCAGAAGCCACCAACCCGCCGCCGTTAATCACACTCAGGATCTCCTGAGTCACGCTGTTGCCCCACACCGCCGGAATCAACGAACCCGGGGTTCCTGCCACCGGGTTTTCATCGACAAAGCGGCCATCGACCAGGCCGACGCTGGGGACGCTTTTTGGATAATCCATAGGTCTTTCGTTCCTCTGAAATAACAAATGAACCGCGTCGCGGCGATCGCTGATGCGAGCCAGTGGCGGTCTGTTTCTGAAAATAAAAAGCCCACGGGAAGTGGGCTTGGGTAATACAGCGCGAAGATTTCGCGACTAGAGGTTTTGGCTGCTTACCAGTTCGCGAATCGCCGCCAACGCGTCATCGCCAGCACGGCGCGCCAGATCGAGATTGCCTTTGGCCGCATGCGCGCGGATCTGGTTTTTGGCCTTCAGGCGCAAGGTGCGCAGGGTCAGCAGATGGTCAGTGAGTTGGTCGGCCTTGCTGAGAATCTGCTCGGCGGCCTGTTTGGCAGTACGACCTTTAACCACCCACGCAGCAACCGACAGTGGCACCTCTTTTTTCGGGTAACCAGCGTCCTGATAGGCCTGGGCGTCTGCAGCAGCCTGGGCGTACTCCATGGCTTTGAGCGGGTCGCCGGCCAAAACGGTGCGAGCACTGTCGGCCGCCGCGTCGACCTTGGAACATAACTGCTCGGCTTCCTGAATCTCCAACTCGGCGACTCTGGACGCATTAAGCTGCCATTTTTCTCCATCCCAATCATGGGCACCGGACGGCTGGGCCGGACGCAAGCCTTCCTCGAACTGATGCAGTTCTTGAATGATGATCATCGGATCAACTCCCAGGACAAATGCACATTGATGGCTGAGGCAAAGTTGATCGCAATACCGTTGGCGTAATCGGCTTGAGAAAAACTCTTGATTCCCATACCAAATAACAACTCATCACTTGAGGCATTCCCCGAGCCGAGGGTGTGTTCGCATTGAAAGACCTGCCAAAGCGAACGCAACTCTGCATGGTCGAAACTGGCCGATAGTGTGGAAACCGTCGTGTCGTTGACAACGTTACTCGTGAAGATTCCCACCGAAGCACCGACGGTGCTCCAGCCATCCCAGTTGCTGGAAGTAGTAACTGTCGGATTTAGGTAAGAATAGTTGCCCCCCAGCCATCCTCCCGGGGCAAAGGCCACCGTGGTAATACCGGTCGGATGTGGGGTCGGGTTACCCACCACCAACCGTGCCGCTCGGGCATGCGGATCAAGTGGCAGATAAACCACGCCGTTGCCATTAACCGTTTGCGTCCACGACAATCGATTACGGTTGTAGATCGCTCTGACAGTGGGCATCGAACCCGGCCCTGCCGTGACGACCCAGGCCAGACAGAGATCCAGTGGCGTAGACTGGAAACCGCCGCCCGCCGCACCATTGACCGTCCCTTTCAAACCGTCAGGCGTAGCGTCGTAGATTGTGCCGCGCTGCATGTAAAAGGTCAGCGCACCACTGATCACCTGCGCCCGGAGGAAGTAGCCGGTACTTGGCAGCAAATCGGGACTGCTCCACAACTGTGTAGTGAACGTACGCGAGCGTCCCAACTGCCCCGCTATCACTTCTTGGCCGAGGCTGATCAGCACGCCAGCCGGAATCGACACCCTCCCGCCACTGGCGGCAACAGCCGCTGGCGTGATCGGCAGTCGCCCGTCTGCCGTAGCAACGGTAGCGGTTGGCAAAGACCCGATCGGCAACGCCGAATCCAGATTCCAGCCCTTGGCCGAAACGCTCTGAATCGCCTGCAACAACTGATCGTATTTCTTCTCGTCCGGAGTCAGATCCCCAGCCTTGATCACGTTGAGAATTTCCTGCGTCACCCCGTTGCCCCAGTCCGCCGGGATCAACGACCCCGGCGTCCCGGTCAACGGGTTTTCATCGACAAACTTCCCATTCACCAGACCGGCGCTGGGCACACTATTTGGATAGTCCACGGACGGACCTCCCGTTATTCAGAGTGATGGATATTGAAACTGGTTTTCAGGCTTTCGACCGGAACAGGACTCAGGCGGGCAGCAGGGGCCAGGCCACGTTTTGCGGATAGCCCGGCTGTTTATCGATCTTGTTCAGCGCCAGCTTGTAGGTGGCGAATGCCTTGAATCGCTGCATGTCGTCTGTGTCGAGCAGGCCCGCGATGTAGGCGTCCGCCATGCCGACGGTTTGCTGATTGGCTTCGGCCAACAGCTCATCACGACGCGCCAGGGCAGCAGCTCTTTGCTCGCCATCAACCACTTGCGAAGCGTTAGGCAAAGAGTGTTTGGTGACCTTGCCTCCGGTGTATCGCCAGATGCCGTCACGCTCTTCAATCGTGCGCAGGAACAGTTCTTCGGAGATTTCCACCGCGCTGACAGGAATCTGCAGGTGGATAGCCGAGTCGTATCGCCCAAGAAGTTCGCCCTGGGCATCGAAATCAATGTATTTCATGGTGTTCACCTCCGATTTCAAAAGCCCATGGCGAACCAGTTCCAGCCACCAGGATCGATATTGGAGAAGCGCTGGAACTGGCTGAGCGAGAGTCTGTAAAAAGAAAAACGTATATCCGCGAATCCCGGTGAGATATCGCTGCCGGACAGAAAAAGCACCGAGTTCGGAAAGGCAATCGGGTAGGTGATGGTTTCACTCAATGCACCACCGGTGGCAAGGCCCCATTGCAAAATCAGGCCGCTTGGAAGACGTTGGTAGCCCCCGCTTGTACCCAGTGAAGCGGTGAACATCGGCGAATATTTGAGCGCGCCATCGCCGGAGTCCAGTCCCCACCCCCCACCCAATAGCAGTCGTCTGAAGGTTACGAAACACCCCCCTGCAAATGACAAGGAATTAGCGGATACCCCATTGATGGTACTCAGACTTTCGCCACTACGAGCCTTTACCGTCAAACTACCGGTGCTGCTCAGAATCCTGACCAGTCCACCAGGAGAAACACTGGACCAATCAGGCAAAGTCACCGTACATGGGCCAGTGAAGACTGAAAGCTTGCCAACATCAGCAGCCGTCAGCGTCACATCCCCTACATAGTTGGTCTGCCCCGCCAGACTGCCCAGCGCGCGCTGAACAAATTCTGTCGTCGCAACCTTCTGACTGACATCGAACTGCGGTGGCGTTTCATACAGTTTCTTGCCGCGCAACGCTTCCAGCAATTGCGTGTTGAGCCCCTCGGTGGGTTCGATCCCGGCCGCCTTGATAACCGTCAGAATTTCTTCAGTAAGGGCGTTGCCCCACTCCGCCGGAATCAACGATCCGGGCGTTCCGGTGATTGGGTTTTCATCGACAAAACGGCTGTTGACCAGACCGACCCCGGGCATGCTTTTCGGATAATCCATCCCGTCATTCCTCCCTAGTCATAATTGATGTGCACCTTGGTATGCGCCGGGGCACTGCGGTGGATCAGACACTCCAGTGCTGAGCCCGGGTTGACGCCGAAGCGCTCGCCCCAGTAGCTCGCGCCGTAGCGCCGACCGAGCAGCAGGCGGCCGCCGGTGTTGAGCGTCCACATGAATTGCGCCTCCCAGGTGCCCCAGTGTGCCGCGCCGAAACGCGCGCGGCCCATGCGGGGGGCTTCGTGCTCGGTGATGCTGGCGTTGGGGTAGCCCTGGCTTTTGGCGATGTCGAGGTAGTAACCGACGGCCTGACTGCCGACCGCGAGCAAGCGGCGGCGTACGGCGAGGCGGCGGTCGTCGAACAGCGGCGTGGCGCCCAGGCACGGGTCGGGCAGTTCCATCACCCGTTCCCAGTCCGGCACCAGTTCGCTGACGCCCGCCGGGTCCATCTCGTTGAGCAGGTCGGCGGCGCGGGCGTCGAGGCGTGCCAGTTCGACGGCGACGCCTTGCAGCACCTCCTCGAGTTCCGGTACGCGTTCCGGGTCCCACGCCGGGCCGCTGGGCAGCAACGCGCGCAGTTGCGCCTGATATTGCGCGGCGGTTCTTATGCCCCCCATACGCAACCTCCGAAGGTCAGCAGTTCGCTTTGCCCCGCAGGCACGTCAGCGGCCGGCGCGGTCAGCGTGTGATCGTACTCACCGCCGGCGCTGCTGATGGCTTCGCGGATATGGCTGATCAGCAGCGGCACACCCAGATCGGCCTCGCGGTTATGCAGGTCGCGCAACTGCGCTTCAACGGCGGCGCGCACAGCGGTGGTGTCCGGATTGACGCTCTTGAAGCGATACACCACCGGTACCTGAATCGGCCGCTGCACATGCACTTCTGCTGTCACCGGACGCAGCGGTTCGATGTACTCCTGAACCTCCGCCAGTTGCTCATCGTTGGGCACCGGTTGCGGGTCTTCGTCACGCATGATGAACACCGTCACCGTGCCCGGCCCGAGCAGGCCGCCACGACACCAGGCGCGCGTCACGCCAGGCACCTCCAGCGCCCAGGTCTCGTAGTCGCTGGCCGCACCGCCGTGGGGGATCACGCGATAGGAACGGATCACCCGCGAGCGCAGCGACTCCAGGCTTTCTCGCGCCACGCCGCCGCTGAGGCCGGGTGCAAGCACCACGAAGCTGTTGCCGACCACGCCGGCGATCGGTTGCACCGGGGTCAGTGCCAGGCCGGCGTCGGCATTGCCCAGGCTGCCGGCGTCGAGCGCGGCGATGGTGGTGCTGTTGTTGCCATTGGTGGTGGTGCGTGAAGCGGTGACTTTGTAGGTACGGCCATCGCTCGCTTGCAGCAGCGTGTCGACGTCAAGCACGGCGCCTGCGGTCGCGGTGAAGCTGACGCTGCCGGTCGCCACTTGCGCCGGTTTGCGCGGCTGGTTCAGGCGCAGCGCGGCGATGCGTTCCAGGGTCGACTCATCGGCCTTGTCCGGCAGGATCTGCTCGGCAATCCAGTCGAGATAACCGTACAGACCATAAGCCGCGCCACCCAAGGTGCGGGCCAACACTTGCGCATCGGACTGGCGCAGCGAATCGCCGGCCAGGTCGCTTTGGGTGCGCTTGATCAGCACCGGCAGCGAAGGGGTTTCAAACGGCATAGATCACCTGCCAACTGTTATCGGGGTTGATGTCCAGACGTTCGCCATCGGCCAGGGTCAGAACCGTGCGCAGGTTCAGGCGCTGGGCGTCGAGGCGTTCGCTGATGATGTCGATGGCGCTGCAGTGGCCGTCGTCGATCAGCCATTGCAGGGCTTCGCGGGCATAGAACTCGGCGTCCATCTGGGTCTGTCGGGTCAGCTTGACTCGACGCAACAGCCACAGCCGCGAGCCGATGCGGTCGTCGGCGACGGTGGGAAAGCTGTCGCCCCACCAGCCGAAGCGCTCCTCGTCGTCGAGGGCGTCGTCATCGGCGGCGCGGCGCCAGGTGAACAGGCTGATGAGTACGGCGCGGGTCAGTGCGGCGTGGAGGTTCTGGCTGATAAACATCATTTGCCTCCTGCCGGCGCACCGGTCTGGCCGCTGCCGGCCTGCACGCCGACGTGCACGTGTTTGATCTGGCTGATGCCACCGGCGAGCTGATCGCCGGTGGAGACGATCTTGCCGGTCTGGTTGATCACCGGCGTGTCGAAGTTCACCGCGCTGCTGGCGCGGATGTTCAGGGTGGCGGTTTCGATGTCGATGATCCGCCCGCGCTTGAAGTGAATTTTGTCGCCCTCGTCGGTGTAGATCGCGACTTCGCCCGAGGCCAGCGCCTGCAGGCGATAGCGACGGTCGGCGACCACCAGGGCGATGGCATGAGAACGGTCACCGCCGAGAAACGTGACGATGCCTTCGGCGCCGGCCAGCGGGTTGCTGGTGAAACCGTAGGGTTCGAAGTGCTCCATGTCGTCGTTCACCTCGCCGGCGGTGAGGCGCATTTGCAGCGATTGCAGCTTGGATGCCGAATTGGCGAGCACGACAGTGCCGCGCGCCAGCAGGCGTGTCAGTAGGCTCATGAATTGTCCTCAGGGAGCAGACCCGACACGGACAACATGTGGGAGCGGGCTTGCTCGCGAAAGCGGTGGGTCAGTCAATGGGATGTTGGAGCTGCTGACGCTTTCGCGAGCAAGCCCGCTCCCACAGGGGTTCGGTGTCAGGCTCAGGTTTTTTTCGGAGGCGTGGGATCAGGATCGAAGGTATGCGGCGGCGCCACTTGCAGCGTGGTCACCGAGCCCTGCGCCGACAACGAATACGTGACTTTGGAAATCAACATGTCGCCGTCGAAACCGAGCACCGGATCCGTGACCTTGACCAGCGTGTTGTGGCGCCACAGGTCGCCATTGGTCTGGCGCCAGCCCTGTACCTGATAGGTCGTGGTCTGGGCCCGGCCCATGCGGGTGGCGCTTTCCCATTGGGCGCGTTGCTGGGCCAGCTCGAACGTGAGCGCGGTGCCCTCGTTGATGATCGTGGTGCGGCGGCGCTTGAAGCTGAGATCAGCCGCGCTGGATTGAACCTCGCTGACGGCCGCCCCGCTCTTCTTGTCCGAGCCTTTCTGCTGACCGATCACCCGGTATTCGGAAAACACCTGGCTCTGATCCATCGGCGCGTTCGCCGACAGAATGTTCTTGCCCAACTCCAGCGCGTCACTGGCCCGACCACCGCTACCGGGCTTGGCCAGCACCAGCCGGCCCTGCTCGTCATCGGTGGAAAACACCCGAAACAGCGAGAGCAATCGGTCGATCGACTGGAACACTGTTTCGCCCGGCACGATGGTGTGTTTGGCGAGCCGCGCGGTCTCAGGAATTTCGTTGACCACGTACAGCGAGTACTCCGCCGCCAGAGCCTGGACGATGCTCAGCAGCGGTTGCTCCTGCCATTGATTCGGGCGGTTGGTGGCTGCGCAATCGACCAGATCCTGAGTCTTGGAACTACCCTCGATACTCAAGCTGATCTGGCGTCCGTCGTAACTGATCGGTGCCTTGAACACGTAGCCGGTGAGCACCAGATCCTGGCCGATTTTCACTTCGCAAGGGTCACCCGGTTTGATCCGTTGATCCACCGTCTGCCCCGGCCACTGCCAGGTGATATCGAGTTTGAAGGTGCGGAACTGGCGCTCCAGATCAGCGGTGATTTCCACGCTTTTCCAGCCGCCGTATTCCATGTTGTTAACGGTCAGCGTGACATGGTTATCCATCTCGCTCATGGCTCACTCCCTGGACACTTTCACGTCGTTGGGTGAAAAGCCCGGATGGTTCATCGCGTTGCTCTGCGTCACTTGAGTCACCCGTGTGGCATCGGCAAATTGCTTGTAGGCCACAACCAGCGCCGGCAGGCTTTCCTGGAACGATTTGGTGACCTGTCGCACACCGGATGACGCCACGGCCTTGAGATGCGCCATCAGCGCTTCCTTCACATCGTTGATTGCCTGGTGATGCTTGGGATCGGCCTTGTCCAGCATCGGGTCAATTGCCACCCCGACCGCCTTCTGCAGCGCTTTCATTTCGTCGGTCACCGGCACTTCCTGACGGGTCACCGGTTGATCCGCCTGATGCGCCACCGAAGCGGTCGACGTCAGTTTGACCGGAGGGGTCGCTACCGGCATCGACGCTACCCATTGCGCCACTTTCACCAGCATGGTGTCCTGCACCAGATCAGCCATGGCTTGCGCTGCAGCATTGGTGTCCTTGCCGGTGGTGATCTTCGGCGCATCCAACTTGCGGATGGCTTCGAGTTGTTGGGACACGTCGGCAATCACGCCACGGTAGCCCTCCTTCGCGAACGCCTTCAGCTCCTTGATATCGCCGAGCAGGCCCTTGAACTCCGCCGCCACTTCCTTGGGCAATTCCTTCACGGCTTTGACCAGTTCAGTGATCTGCTTGTACTGCTCGATCAGCGGTTTGAGCTGCTCTTTGATCACGTCATAGACGCCAGTCAGGCTGTTGCGCAGATTGGCGATGCCGATCCGCGCAGCCTTGATCAACGTCATCGCCTGCTCGAAGCGCGCCACCGCAGAACCCAACAAAGTGTCAGCCTTGGCCAACAGGACTTTTTGCGTACTGACCGTGGCGGTCGGAAACGGCAGCGGCCGATCGGGATAGAACTTCAGGCTGAACGTCACCAACCCGCCGTCCTGGCGGGTGTGGGTCATGTCGCATTCACCGACCTTGACTTGCAGGCGTCCCAGCCACGGATGCACCAGTTCACCACTGCCCGCCTCCAAGGCCTTCAGCAGCTTGTCGCGCTGCTCCAGGCAATCGGCACCGATGATGAACGCCGTGATGTCGTGGGTCTTGGCCTGCTGGCCCAGATCCTCGAAATACGGCAGGTCGCGTTGCGGATATTCGTGCAACTGACCTTTGCGACCGACTGGGGTTTTCGCCTGGTCGATCCAGAACCCGACACCGCGAAACGATGCCGGCAACAAACGGTCACGCCAGTTCATTGGAACCTCCTGCCGACAGCGAGCGATAGCCGATGCGCGAAGACAGCGCCAGCCCCGGTTGATTGGTTTGTGGTTGATCGGTACGCAGCCCGGCCGGTGCATTTTCGAAGCGCACGGTCAGACCGCCTTCGAGTTGCGTGCGGTTATTGGCAGCGCTTTGCTGGATCAGGGTGTTGGAGGTTTGCGACAGTGAGCCGCCCTGCAGAGCAGGTTTATCCTGCGCGATGTCGGAGCCCGACAATGCATTCGACGCTGGCTCGCTGTTGCCGCCAAAGAACGCCGGCGCCAGCTCACCCTTACCTTCGGCATTGGTTTTTTTCTGAGCTTCGGACAGGCCTTCGATCTTGCCAGTGATTTTGGTGACGAACCCACCAAAACTGCCACCGAGCATTTCCCTGATCGGCGCCATGTACGACTCGATCTTGTCCGCAAACTCTCGGATGCGATCGGTCAGCGGCGACCACTTCAAGTCAAACATTTCCAGCGGTGACCCCATGAACGGCAGACCGAAAATCGCGCCCAGCGCCATCATCACCGCGCGAATGGATTCTATTTTCTCGGCAAAGAACGCGGGCACCTGGCCCCAGAGTTCGTTGATCTTGTCCATGGGAACGTAGTCGTTGAAGACACTGCGCAACGTCTCCTTGAGCGGCACGACCAGCGCTGCCAGCAAGTCCCAAATGGCCGCGAACAATCCGGTGACAGGTCCCCAGTTATTTACTATCAAACCCAGCGGAGTCCAGCCAAAGCCCTCCTTGAGGGCGGCGAAGGTCGAGGCCACGTTTTCCTTGATGCGCCCGAAAATTGCCGCAAATATCGGGCTGATTGTTCCCCAGTTATTGAGGATCATGCCTTGAGGAGTCCACGCGAACATCGACTTGTAGAACTCGATCACAGGCACCGCCACGGCCTTTAGACCTTGCCAGAATGCCCTGAAGAACTCGGTGACCGGGCCCCAATTGCTGATCAGCATCCCCAAAGGCGTGTAACTGAACATTGTCTTGAAAAACTCGGCCATCGGCATGACCACCGGAGCAATCTTCTGCCAGAGCCCGATAAAAAACGTCGAGACCGGTTTCCAGTAAGCCACGATCAAACCGGCGGCCAAGGTAATGCCCGTGGCAATCAGCATGATCGGATTGGCCTTCATCACCATGCTCATCACATCGAACACCTGGGTCGCACCGGCCACAGCGGTTTGCATCGTCGAAAACGCGATCGCCCCCGCCGCCAGACCTTGCACCAGTTCCGGGTTGTCATCGAGCAAACTACCGAAACCGGTCAGCATCGGCTCAAGCCCAACGACCACAGCACCGACCGCCGGCACCAATGCGGCATTCACCGCATTGGAGACTTTCTCCATCGACGCACTGAACACGTTCATGTTCTGCGCAGCGACTTTCGGTGTGGCGGGCAGGTCGACGGTTTTCGCCGTCTCGCTGACTTCAGTCAATTTGCCCTGAAACGCCGCCGCCGACTTGATCCCGTCCACGAACGGCGTGATCACGCTGCCGCCCTTGAACAGACCACTGATATCGAGCTTGCCAAGTCCGGTCTGTTCGAGATTTTTCTTGAAGCTCTCGACCTTTACTCGCAGGGCGCCGAGTTTGGGCGACAGTTCATCGATGCCCGTGATCAGCACCGGTGTTTGCACTTTCTTTTCTTCGTCTGCCATCACTGCACCTGCTGCATCGCATTGATCCGTTGCGCGTGCTCCAGCGATTCGCGGAGCACATCCAGTGGCCTGGCCATCATCTGTTCGGGGTCAACCTTCCAGAACCAGGCCAGGTCATAGGCGACTGCGATCAGGTCGGTGATGGCTCCGACGCCGCACTCATGAAAAAACTCGCAACGGCCCAGCTCAGCGCGTTGAGGTCAGCCAGATCGAGCTGGTTGACCGACGACGGCGGGATGCCGGCGCACACGGCGATGTATTTGGCCGCCACGTCCATGTCGAGGCTGACTTCTTCGCTCTTGTCGATCTTGTACGGCAGCGCCTTGATCGCTCGCACTTCCTGCACCGTCGGACGGCGCAGGACGAGTTCGGTCAGGGGCTCGCCGTGAGCTTCGATCGCAACCTGAAGCTTCACGGCGCCGCTCATTGCCAGGTCCCCTTGATGCCTTCGAATTTCAGTTCGATGGTGGCGTCATCGCCCTTGGAAACCGGCTCTTCGACCAGATAGGCACCGGCCAGCACGTAGACTTTGCCGTTGCTGAATTCGCAGGTGACGGTGATGTCGGTGCCTTCGATCAGTTTCTTCAGCGGGAAGTCGGCGGTGTGCAGCGCGGTCACTTTGAACGACGGCGCAACGTCGGTTTCCTTGTAGAAACCCGGTACGACGGTTTCGCGTTTGACAGCCATCAGCGGGGCTTCGCAGCCGCCATTGATAGTCAGTTGTGCACCGTCGACTTTGACGTAGCAGGTGCCTGCAATCACTTGACCCATGGTGTTACTCCCTTCAAATAAAAAAGCCCACCGAGGTGGGCTGAATGCTTACGGCCAAACGCGGCGATCAGGCCGCGTCGTCGTATTGCAGACGGAATTGGTTGAGCAGTGCGAACACGCGCAGACCGTTGATGTAATCCGGCGGGAACAGCACGTTCACGCGGCTCGGGTCCTGCACGTCGCGCTCGACGATCAGGTGCTCGGCGAACAGCTCGGCGTTCTCCACGTGGCCTTCCAGTTCCAGCTTGGCGTACTGCGCAATCAGCTCGCCGCGAATGGTCGCCGGGGTCACGATTGGCTGACCGGCGCCGAAACGGGTGCCATCGGAGGCCAGTTTGTGGCGCCCGTATTTGCTGGTGATCACGCTTTGCAGACGACGCACGATGAACGCCGACTGGTGCATGGTTTCGCTGTCCAGGTAGGAGTTGTCGGCCTGACCGTAAGCGTTCTTCTGGTAGGTGGTGATCGAACGCTGGATGCGCACGTAACCGCCTTCGTAGTACGCGGTGGCAATGCCGTAGTTGAGCAGCGACTGACGCTCGGTCAGGGTGAAACGTTCGCTGGCCGGTGCCGGATCAACGCCCGGCAGGCTGCCGCTTTGCGTCGGACGGCTGGCATCGGCGGAGATGAACACCGCGGTGCGCGCAGCCAGTGCGGCAGCTTGTACCCAGAACGGTTGCGGTACGCCCGGCTCCAGCGCCTGAATGGTCATGTGCTGGTCGTTGCGGCCCTGGCCTGCGGCGACCAGAGTGCCAACGGTGCCACGCTTGGCGCTGTAGACGTGACCGAACAGTTGCTTGGCCCAGGACCAGCGACCGGTGCTGTCATCCATGACTGCTTGCCAGGTGTTGAGAGTGGCCAGATCCGACCATGGCAAAGCGATGAACTCGAACGGTTCGTCACCCAGCGCGGCAACCGCTGCTACCTGATCCGGCACGCCGACGCCGCCGATCATTGCCGTGACAGTCGTGACCAGGCCTGGCGGAGTGTCTTCGCCGTTGCTCTTGCCCAGACGATTGAACTGCAGGCTGATGTCGTTACCGCTGTCGCCAACCCATTTGGCGCTCACGGTCACGGTGCCGTCGACGGCTGCCGCACTGACCGGTAGATCGGCAGTGGCGTTGATTTTCTGCGCCAGAGCGGTGGCCGCTTGTGCAGCGGTGGCACCGTTGACCACGGTGGCCTGCACCCGCACACCAGCGACGTACAGGTTGAGTACGCCAGCCTGAGTCGCGGTGCCGGTCAGGGTCAGCACGCCTTTGGCGATGGCGCCTTCAGCGTTGTGCAGCGGCAGGCACCAGATCTCGCCGATCGGGTCGGCCTTGCGGAACGTCTCGTACATCGAGGCGAGCATCGAGCCCTGACCACCGATGCTTTTTGCCAGCGCGACGCTGGAGACCAGCACCAGTTTGCCGACTTCGCTCGGGGCGATATTGTCGTTGACCTGAGCGACGATCAAACGGCGCATGGTCGACGTCGCGCTATTAGCGGCCGAGTTGTCCATTTCGGCATAGAACAGCGGTACACGAATGTCCGCGGGGATGTTGCTGAATCCGATCGCCATTATTTGGCTCCCTGTGCTTTGACTTTTACGGTTTTGATTGTGATATCGCCGTCGGCCAGACGCCGGCGCCACCAGGCGCTGTCCAGCACTTCACGGCCTTCGAGGGGCAGCAGATCGCCCGCTTCCGGGTCAGGCACGGCACGGCCAGCGGCCGGCAGTACGGTGATGCGATTGCTCATGGGGTTACGTCTCCAGAGAAAGTCAGTTCCACGCGCCCGTCAGGGCCCGGGTGTTTCAGATTGGGGTCGGCCGGATCGATCGCATCGACCCGCACGGTGACCCCGGTAAAGGACGACAAACCGTCCAGTTCACGTTCGTGCCAGCTCTCCGCAGGCTGACTTGGCAGATTGCGGCCAAGCTGGAACTCGGCAAAAAAGCGCAGCCGATAGAAGGCCCGGCTGCTGTTGATCGAGACCATTTCGCCGCCGTCGTAGACGATGGCGCTGTAGTCGCTGCCCGGCTTGAACCCCACCAGCGCACGCCACAGTTCGGCACGCAGGTCGTGCAACAGATCCAGCGCTTTTGTAGCGTCGGTTGCGTCAAGCGCGAGGACGATTTCGAAGCGGTCGCGGATCGGTTGGGCGGTGAGGTTTTGCGCGGTGCTGGCGCTGGCCAGATCCTCCAGCGGTGAAACGTAGGCGCAGGGGGGGTGCAGCGGGTTGTCAGTTTGAAGTGTTGCCAGGTCGACCCCGGCTGCGATTCGATTGCCCAGGGTCGGACACTGGTCGCGCAGTTGCGTGATCAGGGGTGTCATTTTCATGATGAAAGTACCGAGTAGGTGCTGTCGCTAGAACCAGCGTCCGATCGCGAGACAGTCAAAGGAGACCATCGAGACGTCGGCCTCCGCGAATTGCCCGAGACTGAAGACACAGATACTGGCGAAGGTGTTGGTTCTGCTATAGGCGCCAACGGACGTCACTTGTCTCGCCACACCCAATACGCCCACCAAATTGGCGGTCACAAAACCTGGCGCCACGAAGGCCATTGGATACGTCCAGTTGAATCCCATGTTGGACGTGTTGTTGAACGCGACCGGCCCCTTATTGAAGAGCGTGCAAATCAAAGTACCGTCGGCAAACTTGACGTATTCCCCGTTTGCGTTGGAACCACGCTCGATGACAGCACCGGTGGCAATGCCCGCAACTTGACTGACCGTTCCCACCAGCGAGGCGACGGCCGCGCTCCCCAGTCCCAGGCCCGACCTGGCCGTCGCCTGGGTTGTCCCGCCCGTGCCGCCACGCGCAATCGGGACGACTGCGTCGGCGGCGACGGCACCCAGACCAAGCGCCGATCGCGCCGAAGCTGCGTCGGTGGCACCGGTTCCGCCCCGTACGATCGGGACGATCGCATCAGTGGCGACGGCCCCGAGCCCCAGCGCCTGCCGAGCGGCAACGACATCGGTCGCGCCAGTTCCGCCGTTACGCACTGGCAGTACATCGAAACCACTCGCCGCACCCAGCGCCGCCAGCTTCGGACCGTATTGAACATTCAGATTGTTGAATGCATCGGCCAGCGCCTTGGGATAGCCTTGTACCGGCATGATCGAATAGGTCGCACCGTTTACTGTTGCGCCCTGATAGGCCGGCGTGATCGACAACATCGCCGGGCCTGCGATATTGCTCACCTCATACTGCCTGCCGTCCGGCCCGACGAAGGCATCGCCTATCCGGGCATTGCTCACGAAATCAACATCGACACCAGTGACCACTGGCGAGTTGTTCGTGACATTGACCGTGCCTGCTCTTAGCCATGGCATGGCATCATCCTTGTTTCCTGAATAAAAAAAACCGCCCTCTGAGGGCGGGGAATCACAGACTGCGCAGGCTCATGCCGTTGCATCGACGGCCTTTTCCGGTGCTGCTGAAATCTCCGGAATGTCCGGTTGCACAGGCCATGTCTGCGACACTGGCCAACTGGCCTGACGGGGTACATTGCCGAGGTTGAACTTGTAGGTTTTCCAGGCTTTGAGTCCCTCCATCAACGCGCGTTGTTCCGCCTCGTCCTGAGGCGTCGCCGCGCCAGCATCGATGCCATAACCCAAGGTTTCGACACGATCCTGAATACGCGAAATCTGCGCTGCCGCTGCCTCGTTCCGATCAGTGAGCAGCGCTTGCGCTTCGTTCAATCTCGCAACAGCAGCAGCGGCCTCTTTCATGTCACGGGTGATCAGTTGCGACCAGTCGATATTCATTCGCCTGCCTCCGGTTGCGACAACGGCTGCGGCAATGCCACCTCTCCATCAGGAACCTCGACAAGGTCCTCGGGATAGGCTTGAGCCGGGCTGTAGTGAGCAGGAATCGGTAACAACAGACGTAGCGTCAGCTCGCCTTGCTCACGGGTGACGTCCCCGACAAACCACTCGGAATGAATTGCACCTTCCGGAAGCGTATCGCCGTCACCCAGACGGGAAAAATCAAACACTTCACCGTTGACCGTGAGCTGATCTCCCAGCTTGCGCAGCACCAGAGAGTCTTCTCTGCGCTGCGGTGACAAAATAATCTTCATTAGTACCACCGCCCGATTGCGATCAGGTTGATTTGAGCAGCCACGGCTGCGTTGGAAATTGCCATTGCGCGCCATGCGCCCCAACTGTTCAGCGTCGGGGGATTGAAAGCGCTGGCAAGGACACAATCCGAGTTGACACCTCGCGTCGCGCCCGAAGCCACCATTGGCACCGATACATAGGCTGAGGGAAATGCACCCGGTCCATAGGCATCGCTACCAAACAGCGCGCCCGACGCGTAAGTGCCCGTAGAGTTCGTCGTGATCGCCTTCCAGCAGATCAGGGTGCCGTCGGCATACTTGGTGTATTCACCGTTAGCATTGGCGCCACGCTCGATGATCGCCCCCGTAGGAGCACCCGCCCCGGTAACGGCCCCGATAATGTTGTTCTGCCGGTAAACCATGCGCCACGGGCCAAATACCCCCGTGCCGTATTGATCACGCTCCCAGGTGCGCAGGGTGCCGCCGGAGGCAATTCCGTTTACTTCGTGCCAGATTTGATGAACGGGTTGGCCAACAACTTTGATAGTGTCCAGCAAGCCGTAACTGGCGTTTGGGGGCTTAACCCCGCCGCTAGTGTTGATAACGAAACAGCGCCCCGCGGGTACCTCTGCCACGTCATCGATACTTGCGTAAAACACCGGTGTGTCACCGCCAATACCGAATGCGCCGACTTGCATGGCTCGGCCAGGGGTTGCATCGCTCGGACTGCTTTGCAGGTTCGCTGATGCGGCACTGCCGAGTCCCAAAGCAACCCGGGCAGCAGCGGGTGTCTCGCTGCCGGTGCCACCTTTTTCGACAGGCAGTACGTCGTAGTTGCCCGTAGTACCAAGCGACAGCGCGGCCCTGGCTTCGGCAGGCGTCGTACCACCGGTTCCGCCTTTTGACACAGGCAAAATCTCATAATTTGCAGTACTACCCAGTGCCGCCAGTTTTGCACCGTATGTGTTGACCAGTGCTCGCAACGCATCGGCTGATTCTTTGACATAGCCCTGTAAGGGAGCCAGCGCATACGTGCCTGCTCCGTTGGTTGCCCCCTGATAATTCGGCGCAATGGACATCGCCGAATCACTGGCGATGTTGGTGACTTCGTACCAACTGCCATCCGGGCCTCTGAATGCGTCCCCGACACGGCCACTGACAATAAACGATGTGCCGGAACCTATAACAGAGTTTGAGTTATTTGTGACACTTACCGTTCCGACCTTGCTCCACGACATGGCGTACCTCGAACATTAATTAATTGTAGTACCTGGAAAGCGGAAATTTGCAAACCGGAATACCAAAGCAAGTCCCATTCGTACCCTGATAGTACCAATAGCCACCACCGGATCGCTGAGCCGTAATTTCCAGAGTAAGAGCATTATTATTCAACAAACTAATTCCGACATAGCCAGCACCATCGGCAAACCAGTTCAAGCCACGATCAATGCTGGATACACAAACAAAATCATCAGCATCGACGGTCAGATTGCTTTTATAAATATCAACCTGATTACCAACGACCAGCGTCCAGCTCTTTGCAAACTTTGTGTATCTGACAACTTTGTCATCGGACGAGAACACCACTTGCCCCTGCGCGTCATAGATATTCATGCCATAGGGCTGACGACTGGGTTGATCCGAATATTTACAGACAACATATTCAATAAGGTAATTTTGCAGCGTGTTACCTGTACGCACCGCCGAGGTAATCACGAATCCCGTCCAGTTCCCGGGACCGCCCAGCATGGTGATGAAAAGACCGAGCGATGTATGCACACCGCTAACATGCCTTACAAAAACCTGCGGAGCTTCCTGTGTGTAGATAGGCTTCGTAAAGGTGACCGAGCCGTAACCCTCACTGTCGGAGTATCTGGATTGAATTCTGAAACTGCCGCGCTCGGAGAACACCATCACTTTATACGAGCTGGAAATCACGACAGACCCGTACATGTTACTCACTGAAAGTCCGTAATCCGCCATCACAACACCTTCACTACTTCGACAACACATTCGACAGTGTGTGAAACCCACTCATCGACATAGTTATCACGATAACCCGTGGGTCGGCGCCTGTTTACATAGGTAAAAATACCTATCAGACTGCCGCCCAAATCTTTGTAAGTTGGAACATAACCCCACAAATCCGGACGACCAGGCTGATTGTATCCGGCATATTTCCTGGGAGTTATAACCACAAAACAGGTAGAGGGGTTATAACCTGGAACATCCATCAAAATATAATCAGATCGGGTGCCTGAACCACCTGTACGGCTCTCAGGCAAGACCATCTGAGCCAGTTTCTGAATAGTAAAATCCTCGACGCCCAGGGTTTGCACACCATTGGCATCGAACACCGTCATTCCAAAGCTCATTCACTCAGGTCTCCCAGTTGCACACGCTTGACGTCATTGGCGTCAAATACACGTAGCGATCTGTTAGTCATGACCACCCGGCCCTGGCCGGCCACGCTGCTGTTTATTTCAAAGCTACCGGCCCTGGTCAGCCTCCATCCGGATCTGCCCGCCACATAGTTTTCCGACTGTAGGTTTTCGCCGATTTTCAGCATGTTGATTGAGCCATTCTGAATAAAGGCGTCATTGATGAACGTTTGGCCACCAGTCACGGTAAACGGTGAGACGGGCGTCCCATTGGCCAGGTTCAACAACATGAATGTGTCCGCACGAACCACAAACTGCGACGAGACACCGGATGGGTCGACCTGAAGTCCAAGACCAAAGGAGGCGGCGTACTTCTGACCACCAGCAGTGGTATCCATCTTCACCGACCACATCGTCGACAACTTGCCATTGGTATTTGCAAGGGCTGTCGAGGTTTGCTGAACGGCCGCGCTGTTGTCACCGACAGTCGCGCTCAACTGCTCGATTTTCGTCGCCGTTGCCGAGTTGGTCGTCGTGACGACCTTCTCCAGCGACTTGATATCTGCAGCGTTGCCTCCGGTGCTGACTTCCAGCGTCGAAAGCCGCTGCGCGGTTGCCTCGTTCTGTGTCGACCGGACCAGGCTTTCCGTAGCGATGGCCGCCGTACTCGTCCACCCTTTGAGCGCATCCGCCAGCTCGCCTTCACCGTTATCGTCGCGGGATGCTGCTCTCAGTGCCTGGAAGGCAGCCGCCTGGGCGGTCACCGCACCGTCGATCTTGCTGATCTCGGCAGTGTTGCTTCCAACCTGTTGAACCAGACCACTGGCGGTCTCGACCGTCTGGCCTACGTCGGCCCAATAAGTAGTATTCGGCGGTGGCAGGTTGATCGGTACCGGGCCCTTGGCTTGATACAGTCGATCGCCCACACGCACGATCGCGTATTTCGCATAGGCCCGGGCCGCGTCATAGCTTTCATCCAGCGCATCGATCTGATTTTGCAGCCCCGGAACTTTCTCGATCTCGCTGAGCAGGTCCTTACCCAGTTCGGTGTGCGAAATTTTCCCGGCGAGCAGGTCGAGAATCGGACCGGCCTCGGAACTGGCCTGCCCGAACACTCCATTTCCGATCGGATACCACGGACCGATATTGCCCGTGCGATCAACCAGCCGCGCCCAGAAGAAGAACGTCGCACCGGCCAACAGGCTTTGCATCGTGTAATCACTTTGCGGATAAGCCAGGTCGGCCAGTTTCGTGGCCGTTTCCAGGTTTGGCGTCGGCCCGTACCAGATCTCAGTGCGCTGAGTATCTTCTGCACCTACAGGGAATTCCCATTTCAGGCCGATACCGAACAACAGGCTCTCAGCTTTGAGCAAGGTCACCGAAGGCGGTGGCGTGGTTTTGCCGGAAAGTTGGGTTTCCACCGAAGTGGCATAAATCGAACCGATGTCCAGTGCATTGATTGCCCGCACCTTGGCCACATACCGCCCGGCATAGATGCCCCGTACTTCCATCGAAGTTCCACCGGTACGGCCGGCGAAAACCCATTCGCTGTCGTTCTTGCGCCAGTGGACTTCATAGGCGATGGCATTGGCCGGACGCGTCCATTCAATGGTCATGACGCCGACCGCGCTGCCCTGATCAATGAAGTGGTTGTTACTGACGGTGACCGAACCCGGCGGCGCCTGAACGCCTGGCGGAATGACAGTGATCGGCGGCCGCTCGATTCGGGAGCCATTGTCGATGGCGCCGAATTTGCTCGGCACATGCTTGACGGCAGTGATGCTGTATTTGATTTCGTTGTCGGTGAAGTCTTCGGCAATCGACATCACGCGAAATTGCTGTGCGGCCAGGGTTGGCGAGTCGATCGCCCACATCGACTGGGCCGGTGGCAGCTCACTCAGTGGCTGCGCCAGCAGCACACGCTGAACCTCCCCGCTGATGTCTACTGACTTGATCGAACGGGATACCGCTTTACCGGTTGGCATGACCAGCGTGATGGAGTCGCCCGCTGTGGCGGTGACCTGCGCGTCAAGGGTCAGCGTATCAAGCGTCGCATCACGCAGGCGTCCGCCGATTCGTCGCCCGGCGCGATCATTGTCGGCCACCCGGATAATCTGCCCCGGGCGCGCCAACGTGCCATCAAGCCCCACCGCAAAGGTAACGCTTTCAGTTTCCAGGCGATTGGTCAGCAGTGCCCACTTACCGATTCGCTGTGCCTGCGCCTGAGAGGTACAGCCGGTGGCGCTGATTTCTGTCTGCTGCACACCATAACGGGCGATGCCGTCCGGGTCGTCGACATACTCGACCTTCTGCCGGTAGAAGTCCGCAGGGTCGTTCCAGCTGACCAATGCCACGCTGAACCGGGTCTTTTTCGCCGACCCGCCGTAGACGAACTTGCCGACGATAACGTTGCCGTTGGAATAGGTGTAGACCGGGTCCTCCGGCATGTCGGCCACAGCCATGACTGAGCCGGCCCCCCAATACGACATGCCCCGGAATGTAGTGGCTAGGTCTTGCAGTACCTTCAACGCATCGGCACGCGCCGAAAGGTACAAGTTGCAGGTAAAGCGCGGCTCGGTGCCACCCTTGCCATCAGGCACGGGCTGATCGCAGTACTGACTAATGCGATACAGTTCCCATTTATCGACTTGGCCGGCATTGAGCAAATGCCCCAGGCCATAGCGCGGATGCAGCAAAAGATCGTAGTAAATCCAAGCCGGGTTATCGGTCCATGCCGATTTGAACGTACCGTCCCACACGCCCGAGTAGACGCGGCTCTGTGGATCGTAGTTGCTCGGCACTCGAATGATCCGGCCCAGCAGTTCAAAGGAGCGCGATGGGATGGACTGGAACTGCGACGCATCGAATTGCAGGCCGATGATGGCCGAGCCGGGATACCGCAACTTGGCGTCGATCACCTCGGTGCTCGACTCGACACTGGTGGTGTCGGCGATGGCGCCGCTGGTGGAATTGGGCGTCAAACGACGCACCCGCACGGTCCAGCCGCTTTTGGCCAACGGCAGATCGATGCGGTGCGAGCGCTCGTACTTACTGCTGGTCTTGCCGCTGAAAGCAGAGGCCAACACCTCGACGAAAGCACCGCCATCGGTAGACAGATCAATGGCGTACTTGACCGTGTAGCCGTTGGTGTCGCCATTGCCGGTATTGGTCTGTGCCAGTCGCGAAACTGCCAGGCGAATACGCACGGCGGACAGTTGCAGGTTGGTGAAGGCCTTGGTCCAGGGTTGATCACTGCGCAGTTCGACAGCCGCAGCCGTTTCATTTTCCACCGCAGGGAAACCCGGGATGTGTGCCTGGTCCTGGCTACCGGTACGAACGTCGAGCGTCACGCCGTTGAAGTTCAGGCTACCGTCGTCGTTGGCCAGCGGCGTTTCGTCCAAAAACACCGATTGAGTATGGTTTTTCAGACCGACAATCTCGCCTTCGCTGACGAGATCGAGGATACGAGCGTAGGCCGTGCTTTGCAGGCTGTCTGGCGCTTCCACGGAGGGGCGCGGCTTGGCGGCGCCGCCTTTGCTGCCAGCGAGAATGAGGTCAGTCATGGCTTTCCTTCAGGCGAAATAAAACCCGCATCGGGCGGGTTGTTTGGAGGTCAGGGAAACGCCGGACGCTAGAGTTGGTCCTGAGCGTAAATCCCGGCACTGATGACGGAACTGCCAACAATCATCTGACCGTAAAGAAGGCTCACGGGATTGCCTTGGGCGCTGGTGTTGACCGGTCCGTTGAAGCTATAGCTGGCTCGGTTGGCCGGGCTGTCCTGAGTGCTCAGTCCCTTGGCCTGGGGGGAGAGCATCTGCATGACACCACCCAGGGTCATCGAGACACCGGCAGCCCCCACCGCTCCCCAGCCGCCACCTACTGCGGTACCCGCGAAACCGCCGCCGAAAACAGTCGCGGCAGCGATCAGTACAACGCCAATAATGGTTTGCAGCGACCCCGCACGCTTGCTGCCAATAACAACGGGCGCAATTCGGATATCCGATGCTCCACTCGGTGCCTTGAGCCGGTCATGACCGATGTTGTCGTCTCCCAAAAAGATCGAGTAGCTCAGCCCTCGATCCCTGGATTCCATCAAAAAACGCTCAAAGCCGGGAATCAGAATACAAAGGGCGTGAATGGCCTCGGCGGCATTGCTGACGGCCAATCGGTGTACACGTCCGAAACTGGCACCCAAGGTGCCGTACAATCGAATGGTTCTAAGTTTCTGCTGATTCATTGCTCGGCTCCAGGAGAGGATCTCCAGTGTGGTTTCAATTTTTTGAGCTCAGGAAGCGCCGGTGTCTGCCAGATTCTTCGACCGATGCCGCCAGCAACTCACCGTCACCTCTGCCCAATACCCGCCATAGGTGTCGCGCCGGCTGTCGCGTCCATACAAGTGATGCAGGATCGAACCCGGCGCCGGAAAGTGATCCGGCTCGCTGTTGAGCATGCCATCTTCCAGATAAATGGCGGCATGGTTGGGCACTGGCGAGCGAATCTGCATCAGTACGACATCACCCTGTTGCAGCCGGCTGACCTGTTCGAAACCTGCGGCGGGCAGATTGTCGAGATAGAGATTGCCACCCTTGTCCCACCAGCCGTCTTCGCGCTGATAGTTGCCCAGTTCAATGCTCATTTCCCGGCGGTAGTAATCGAGGACGATGCTCAGGCAATCATGCACCCCATGGACAAAATCCCGCCCGATCAGGGGCGCTAGATACCCCGTGGGTGCGATGCTGACCAGTTCGCCTCTGCCAACTGTTCCGTCATCACCCTTACGTACTTCCAGGATGTGCCATGGCAATCCGGAGGCTTCACAGGCGACCCGATCCGCCTCGCTGGCCGTTGCCGGAGAATCCGGGTGACTGTGCACCACTGCCAGGATCTCGCCGCACTCTTCGGCCGCCGCATAATCTTGCGGCGCCAGACGAAAATGCTCGCCTGGGGTGGTTGCGGTATTGCGGCACGGTACATATCGCAGTTTGCGCCCATCGCGGATCAACAGACCGCAACATTCGTCGGGGTATTGAGTGATGGCGTGAAGTTCGATGGCGGCCAGGATTGCCTTGTTCATGATCAGCCCCGAATTAGGCCGGCGGCCGGAAACGAGCCGTAAGGCAGCGGATTGTTCTCGCCGAAACGCAGCTTGCAGCTGCTCAGGCGCCCACCGCATTTGTCCCTGGCGGCATCGGTGACGATCACGTCATTGGCATCTGCCACCGGGCCACCGTTGTAACCGCAATAGGGGCCACGGTAACCACCGCAACTGAGCCACCAGCAAACGTTGGCGACAATCTGCCGGCGTGGCAATTGCACGCCGTTGAAATCCAGAGCACTGGCCAGTTCGAACTTCACCACTTCGCTGTCTTCACTGACCTTGCGCTCGATGTACCAGAGGTCGGGCGGCAGCTCTTCTTCCGGGTCGGCTTCCGGCTGGCCATCAAGGTATTTGCCGAGGGTGCGATGACGGATCAACCGCGCCCCGACCAGATCCTGGAAATACAGCACCAGAGCCGTAATGAACCCGCCCACGTTGCCCACCGACAACGTCGGCGTCGGTTGCGTGCCCTGACCGGTCATTTCGAATCCCTCGGCCAGGATGGGCCAGGGTGAATACTCAAGGCCTTGCCAGAAAATCGAGGATTGCCGGGGATAGCCGTGGAAGCGGTACAACTCAGCGCCGAGGCTAGTGGCGTCGAGTTCAAACAATTCGACCCAGGCGCCGGGCTCCAACGCCTGGATATCTGCAGTAATGGACATGTGAATCTCCGGGCAAAAAGAACCCCGCTTGAAGCGGGGTTGTGGTCATGGCATTCAGCGCCGCCAGCGTCTTATGGATGAAAGGCCTGCTCAAAGGTCGCTGCGAGGCTGTACAAGCCAGCCCCCAGCGGGCTCGGTTGATAACCCTTGCAACGGTAGAGAGCAGGTTCGCCCAAGGGGGCTGTCCAATAAAACGGTGTAGCGCCAGCATGGCGATCGAGGAACTGCACGATTGTTTTGATCCGCGCCTCATTCCCGACAAACGTCAACGGCCAAGACTGAGATCGGTTGTTGATGCCGTCCTGTGCCACCTGCTGATAACCATCGCCGAATTTCGCGGACTTGAGACGAAACTCGACGTTGCCGACGGGTTCGACTTTCGGAGTCCAGGTGAATGTTTCTGTTGTCATGTTTCCTCCGGGCGTGAGCCGTTGCGGCCGCTGATATTCAGCGGCCGTTGATGGCAGACCAGATCTGGCCGCCCGGTTTCAGATCACGGGCGATCTGCTCGGCAGCGCCCTGCTTGGCGGCGCTGGCATAAGCCTTGGCAACGGTCTGCGATGTCATATCCCCGTTCGTCGCTGCACCCGAGCTGTCGCCCACATTGATGGTTTGCTGAATCACGACCTGCTGGCTGCTGCTGCCACCCAGGCCAGCGCCCTGCACCTGCACGCCGAGGGAGCCATCGGAACCGCGACTAAGCGGCATGATGGCTTCCGGTCCGGCTTCGCCGAACATTGCCATCGGAGCCAGGGTCGGACCGGTGGCGATGCCATTGGTGAAGGCCCCGCCCTTGGCGTGGTAGGAAACGTTCGACACGTCGAGTTGCGGGACGTAAGTCGTACTCATGCCATCCAGTTTGAATGTTTGCGGAGTCGGTGCAGTTGTACTGCCGAATATCGACGATGCCGCTGAACCCACCAGGCCGAACAGTGAGCTCAAACCGCTGGAAACAGCCGTCTGCGCGGCCAGTTTGGCCATATCGCCGAGTACCGATTTGGCAAAGTCGGAAAACGAGAACTTTCCCGTCATCGCGAACGTGCTCACGGCGTCGCCCATGGTGTTGAAGGCTTTGGTGAAGACCTCCTTGGACTTGCCGGCCACATTGCCGCTCGTTGTGAGGTAGTCATCCCAGGCCGAGGTGGCCCCGTTTATCCAGTTACCCTGGGCCTCGGTCATCGCCTCATAGTTGCTTTGAACTTGCAGGGTCAATTGATCGTGGTTGGCTTTCAACGCATCGAGACTGGCTGCGTAATCGGCCCCTTCCCGAGGGTCGCCCCCTCCTGCCAAAGGTGTGTCCAGCTTCTTGCGTGCCGCAGCATAGTTTTGGTCGATATCGCTCAGCGCCTGCGCCCGCGCACTTTCGCGGGTCCCCATTCCGACTTGCGCGGCAGCAAGAGCACCATTACGTCGCAACTTGTCGAAATCGTCTGAATAATTGATTTGCTTCCTGGCTTCTTCCTGAACATCGACATAGGTCGCGATGTTTGCCTTGGTGATCGAGCTGGCAGACGCATTCAGCGTCACGCCGATTTTCTTTGCTGCGTCCTCGATCTGCTTTTGCATCTGGCGCAGCTTTTGTTCGGTGATACGGGACGCCTGGGTCCAGGCTTGTTCAAGGCCGTCGAGGTTAGGCGTCAACCCTGCTGAAGAAGTAACTGCCATGTGTTTTTCTCCGGGTTAAGAAAAAACCCGCCGAAACGGGTCATGTAAATGAACGCCTATCGCCACTGCTCAAGGGCACGCTCGAGAGAAAGCCCCTGGCGATGCTCATGAGGCATGAAGTCCAGCAACTCTGCCATCCCGCCGCCCAGCCGGTGGATTTGCAGCGCGACCAGCGCGCTGCCCGCCTCCAGCCGCCTACCGGTGTGGAGCGAGCCATATCGATCGATATAGTGTCCCCACGCCAGGGCTTCGTGGTAGGTCATGCACTCCTTGGCTTCGGCAATCGTCCGGCCGCCGACTCCGTTCAGCACCAGTTCGTGCCAGAACTCATCGGCGGCCGTCAGTTTTTTGCTGCAACACCGCCAGTGCCATTGACCTCATTGACGGCGTTGAGCATCAGGAACCCCAGCGATGGCTCAAGGTTGTAGGCATCGTCGTAGCCGAGCGATTCCGTCCCGTCGTCGCCGAGCGACACGCAAGCTGCGAGATAGCTCGCATTGCGGCTTTGCTCGGTTTGATCTTGAGCGAACAGCCGTTCGATGACCCCGAACGACTGACGGCGGATATGCAATGTGAAGGAGTCGGTCACTTCCTGGCCCGACTCGGCATCCAGATGCTTCCAGCTCACTTCTTTCTTGACGGGCTGGCCATCGACAATGCCGCCCCTGGCTTTCAACTGTTTGAGGTTCATGACGGGCCTCAGGCTTTCTTGATCCAGGCGGAACCGCCAGTGCGCTGGATGGTGACGGTTGTGGTCACTACGGCATTCAAGGCGAAATTAAACGGGAAGTCCGAGACGTAACCATCAAAGGTGAACCAGGTACGAGTGGTCGGCAACTCAAAGGCATTGCCTTGAGTATTGACAGTTGGCAGAACGCCTTTGCCATCCGACCAACCCACTACCCATTTGATGCTGGTGTCGTCATTGTTTTCGGAAAGTTGATGCAGACGGATGTGACTGGCATTGGTCGGATCAGCATTGAGACCCAGGTTGGCCGTGCCAGGTGTACGAAGACCTTTCTTGTAGGTGCGTTCCTGGGCATCGAGCGTGGTGTCTTCGATCTGCTCGGCAGGTGCACCGCCCGGATCGAAAGAAGTGGCGTGTTCGACTTCCAGCACGGTGTAAGGACCGGAACCGGTGGTCGGCGGTACAAGGGCAAAAATTTGAGTACCTTGGGTAAGGATCGACATCTGGCGTTCTCCAGCGAACATAAAAAAACCCGCGGATGCGGGGTTGTGGGTGTTGCTCGGTTGAGTACTTTTGGAAGAGCATCGCCAATGCGCTCAGGGCGCCGGCGTACCATCCAGGTAAGGTGGGGCATTCGGATCCGGCTCGCGGCTTTTGATCAGGTCGACCAGCGCCTGATTGCTCTGAGCCATCAATCTGATGGAAGCATTCATGGCCGTCAGGCTATCGGTCTGAACCTGCAGAGCGGCAATAAGCCTGTTCAGCGCTGCGAGGTCTTCGTCATTCATGGTCTGTGACTCTCTTGGCAATGATCATTGTTCGGATGAGGGGTTGCGCGGGGGTACTTCGCAGACGCCAATGCGTTTGGCAGCCCAGCGCTCGTAAAGACCGATGGCCACATCGGCACCGGCCATTGCAGTGAGGCAACCAAATGCCCCGGCGGCCCAGATCGACATGCCAGCGGCGTACAGCAGCATGATCGCCGACACGCCGCAGATCATGCAGGCGCCGGAGCGTAAGGCCAGGCGTCGCAGCAGGGGCCAGCCGCGGGCGCCCTCTTTGTCGGCGCGCCACATTTCGCCGGATACCCCGCCCGCTACGGCAAGGAGGATGACCAGCCAGATTGGCATGTCCAGCAACGCTTGTTGCTCGTTTGTCATGTCACGCCTCCTGAAAGCATTGATGAATGAAGAGAAGGTGAAGAGGCGACACCGGACTGGCGTCGCCTCTGATGCGGGGAAGAACAGCGACAGATTCCGCGCATTCAACAGTTACAGGCGCTCAACAATGACGTTGTCGATGAAGGCATAGTTGGCGTACGGGTTCTGCTCGTTGGAAAATGCCAGCGTTGTTTGCGCGGTAATCGCGGTGAACTCGTAAGTGACGGTGCTCCACTCGACCGCGACGCCTTTGGCTGTCGGTGTTTTGAACGTAGCGGTTTGCCCGGCCACTTTCACCTGAATGACACCGTCTCCCGAGCGGCTGGCGTAACGCGAGTTACCCGCGCTGAAAGTCAGCCGGTATCGAGCGCCCGGGGTGGTGGCGAAATTCTGCTGAATCCCGCCGCCGTTACCGTAGACATAGTTGGCCAGGTCAACGATCATCACGCCATGTGCTGCCACAGAACCGCCGATGGCATTGGGCATGTTGAAGTATTCGGCACCGGACAGGAACGTCGTCCAGCCCGTTATGGCATTGGTTTTTGCCGGTGTGTCCAGAATGCAGCCACCACCGCATGTCGATTGTTCAAAGCTGCCGTTCACCAAGAGGTTGGCGGCAACCACGCTGCTGCCATTGCCCAGCAGTGCAAGAGCGAGCAATGGAGCAACGTATTTCTTCAGAATGTTCATGTCTTTACCTATGAGTTAAATGATCAGGTTGTGCTGACGGTGCAGCACGCATGTCGCTCAAAGGCGATCGCTCGGGGCTCGTGGCCCTCGCATGATTCAATGTTCCGCAGCGGGAACATTTGATCTGGAGTTCTGCGTACTCACCCACCCGGGCGAGCAGTCGTTTGCAATGGCCGCAGCGGCATTCTTTCAACATCTGCAAATCCTTTTGATTCTCCGCCTGACTGCGTTTATGCCGTGAAGCTTCGTTGAAGCGGCCTGCGTCAGGTAGGCATTCCAAAAAGCCCGGCACTGGGCCGGGCTTTTCAGTAATGCGCTCCTTCGCCTTCCTTCAAATCCTGTGTTCGAGAAGGAAGCTGACTTTTCGGCGCTACTGGCGCGGTACGAGTCCATTCAATTGTTTTTCCGACCGCGGTCCCTGCCCGCCGGATAACTGCTTCTGGTGCTTTACGCTGCACACCCGGGTCAGTTGCCAACCCTCTGAACCGTTGAGGCCGGTTCATCGCTGCCTGTTCTTGTGGAACTAAAGAGCTGTTGTTGCCAGCCGCTTTGTCGAGCGGCTTGGTGGCAAGGATATGCATGGATGCATATACAGTCAATGCATAAATGCATTTATTTATGCACAAGAAATGCACCGACGCATGAAGGCCGCATAAATCAAGGCGTTGGGGGTTTTATTCGGGCGAAAAAAAACCCGCCAGGGGGCGGGTTCTCAGTGAAGGGGGAAGTCTATCGGGCGTACATGCCCCACCAGAAGACGTGACCGAGGATGACGATCTGCTCTTCCTGCATGTCCTGGAAGCTGTAGTCCTCGTCCGGATGCTCATCACGGTTGAAACTGCGCAGACGGATGCCGGTCGGCAGGCGATAGAGCTGCTTCACGCGCAACTGACCGTTGTGATTGATCGCGTACAGGTCGCCATCGATGATGTCGCCGATCCCGCACTTGCCGGCGTTCACCCCGACCGTGGCGCCATCACGCAGCACTGGCATCATGCTGTTACCGCGCACCGTCACGCATTTGGCCTGGTCGAACTGCACACCATTGTGGCGCAGGCTGCGCTTGCCGAAGCGCAGGCTAGAGCGTTCGCTCTCTTCGATGACGAATCTTCCTGATCCAGCAGCCAATTCAACCTCGCGAAGAAAGGGCACCGACACCTCGTCGTCATCGACAGGGGTATCGTCGTCCCACAGGCTTATGTCCTTGAGTTCCGCATGCACGTCATCGCGCGCGCCGCCAGTCGCGGTCGCGACGTCTGCGCGACCACGCAATTGATCAGTGCTCACATTGAAGTATTCGGCGATCTTCGAAATGTGTTTATCCGAAGGATCGACGATCTTCCCGCTGAGAATCCGCGAGAGCGTTGATTGAGGCACGCCGGTGCGACGGTGGAGCTCCGTGGGGGAGATCCCGTGCTGGTCGAGCAGTGCTCTTAAGACGGAGGATACGTTGCGTTTTTGCATAACGCGCATAGTGCTTGAAGTTTTTTCCGAAGACAAATGCTGATTTGCATAAATCGTGCATATATCACAATTAAACGCAGAAAGTGCCAGCGGACTGTCATGCCTGCGTCAAGCAGACCGCCCATGGTAACCTTGCGCCCATCGCGGAAAAGCCCGGCGGTTGCCCTTGCTTTTGCCCTACATCATTTAACGAGTTACCTGACAATCCGATGAATAAAGCCGTCTCCGACCTGTCCTCCCACACCCCGATGATGCAGCAGTACTGGCGCCTGAAGAACCAGCACCCGGACCAGCTGATGTTCTATCGCATGGGCGACTTCTACGAGATCTTCTATGAAGACGCGAAGAAGGCTGCCAAGTTGCTCGACATTACCCTGACCGCGCGCGGTCAGTCGGCGGGACAGGCGATTCCGATGTGCGGGATTCCTTACCACGCGGCGGAAGGTTATCTGGCGAAACTGGTCAAGCTCGGCGAGTCGGTAGTGATCTGCGAGCAGGTCGGCGATCCGGCCACCAGTAAAGGTCCGGTAGAACGTCAGGTGGTGCGGATCATTACCCCGGGCACGGTCAGTGACGAGGCGCTACTCGATGAGCGCCGCGACAATCTGATTGCGGCGGTACTGGGCGACGAGCGTCTGTTCGGTCTGGCTGTGCTGGACATCACCAGTGGCAACTTCACCGTGCTCGAGATCAAGGGCTGGGAGAACCTGCTGGCGGAACTGGAGCGGGTCAACCCGGTGGAACTGCTGATCCCGGACGACTGGCCGAAAGACCTGCCGGCGGAAAAACGCCGTGGCGTGCGTCGTCGCGCACCGTGGGATTTCGAGCGTGACTCGGCGCTGAAAAGTCTCTGCCAGCAGTTTTCCACGCAAGACCTGAAAGGATTCGGCTGCGAAACCCTGACCCTGGCCATCGGCGCCGCCGGTTGCCTGCTGGCCTACGCCAAGGAAACTCAGCGCACCGCCCTGCCCCATCTGCGCAGCCTGCGCCATGAGCGCCTGGATGACACTGTGGTGCTCGACGGCGCCAGCCGCCGCAACCTGGAACTCGATACCAACCTGGCCGGCGGTCGCGACAACACCCTGCAGTCGGTGGTCGATCGCTGCCAGACCGCGATGGGCAGCCGCCTGCTGACTCGTTGGCTGAACCGTCCGCTGCGTGATCTGACCGTGCTGCTGGCGCGGCAGACCTCGATCACTTGTCTGCTCGATGGCTACCGCTTCGAAAAACTCCAGCCACAGCTAAAGGAAATCGGCGACATCGAGCGGATTCTGGCGCGGATCGGCCTGCGCAATGCGCGCCCTCGCGACCTTGCTCGACTGCGTGATGCTCTCGGCGCCCTGCCACAACTGCAAGTGGCGATGACCGACCTGGAAGCGCCGCACCTGCAACGCCTGGCAACCACCACCAGCACCTACCCGGAACTGGCGGCGCTGCTGGAAAAAGCCATTATCGACAACCCGCCAGCGGTGATCCGTGACGGCGGCGTGCTGAAAACCGGTTACGACAGCGAACTCGATGAGCTGCAATCGCTCAGCGAGAACGCCGGCCAGTTCCTGATCGATCTCGAAGCCCGGGAAAAGGCGCGCACTGGCCTGGCCAACCTGAAAGTCGGCTACAACCGCATTCACGGCTACTTCATCGAGCTGCCGAGCAAGCAGGCGGAATCCGCTCCGGCCGATTACATCCGTCGCCAGACGCTCAAGGGCGCCGAGCGCTTCATCACGCCGGAGCTGAAAGAGTTCGAAGACAAGGCGCTGTCGGCCAAGAGCCGTGCCCTCGCTCGCGAGAAAATGCTCTACGAAGCGCTGCTGGAAGACCTGATCAGCCAGCTGCCACCACTGCAGGACACCGCCGGCGCACTGGCCGAACTGGATGTGCTGAGCAACCTCGCCGAACGTGCGCTGAACCTTGACCTGAACTGCCCGCGCTTCGTCAGCGAGCCGTGCATGCGCATCACCCAGGGTCGTCACCCGGTGGTCGAGCAAGTGCTGACCACGCCGTTCGTGGCCAACGACCTGAGCCTGGATGACAACACCCGGATGCTGGTGATCACCGGTCCGAACATGGGCGGTAAATCCACCTACATGCGCCAGACCGCATTGATCGTGCTGCTGGCGCATATCGGCAGCTTCGTGCCGGCGGCCAGTTGCGAGTTATCGCTGGTGGACCGGATCTTCACCCGGATCGGCTCCAGCGATGACCTGGCCGGAGGCCGTTCGACCTTTATGGTCGAGATGAGCGAAACCGCCAACATCCTGCACAACGCTACCGAACGCAGCCTGGTGCTGATGGACGAAGTTGGGCGCGGCACCAGCACCTTCGACGGCCTGTCGCTGGCATGGGCGGCCGCCGAGCGTCTGGCGCATCTGCGTGCCTATACTCTATTTGCTACGCACTATTTCGAGCTCACCGTGTTGCCGGAAGCCGAGCCTTTGGTGGCCAACGTGCATCTGAACGCCACCGAGCACAACGAGCGCATCGTGTTCCTGCACCATGTGTTGCCGGGGCCTGCCAGCCAGAGCTACGGCCTAGCGGTAGCGCAACTGGCCGGCGTGCCGAGTGAAGTGATCGTGCGTGCCCGTGAGCACTTGAGCCGACTGGAAGACACCGCATTGCCGCATGAAGCGCCCAAGCCTGCCATCAAAGGCAAACCGGCCGCTCCGCAGCAAAGCGATATGTTTGCCAGCCTGCCGCACCCAGTGCTCGATGAGTTGGCCAAAGTGGATCTCGATGACCTGACCCCGCGTCGAGCGCTCGAATTGTTATATGCACTCAAGAACCGGATCTAAGCACTAAAGAACCGGATATAACGCAAACGGCTTCAAGCTGTTAGAATCTCGCGCGGTTTGGGATGCTGCTGGCTAATAGCCTGGCTGGCAGACATCGCTCCCGAACCTGGCGACCCCAACCGTGAAGGGGCAACGCTGCCGCCGCCTGAGGAGAAAATTAGAAATGACCTTCGTCGTCACCGACAACTGCATCAAGTGCAAGTACACCGACTGCGTAGAAGTCTGTCCGGTGGACTGCTTTTACGAAGGCCCGAACTTCCTGGTGATTCACCCGGATGAGTGCATCGACTGCGCCCTGTGCGAACCGGAATGCCCGGCCGTCGCGATTTTCTCCGAGGACGAAGTTCCGGAGGATATGCAGGAGTTCATTCAACTGAACGTTGAATTGGCCGAAATCTGGCCAAACATCACCGAGAAGAAAGAATCGCTGCCGGATGCCGAAGAGTGGGATGGCGTCAAAGGCAAGATCAAAGACCTCGAACGCTGATCTGTCGCGCGTTACGAAAAGGCCCTTTGCGGGCCTTTTTGCTTTCCGGGTTTTACTTTTCTACAGGCAAAAAAAGGGGCGGTTTGACCCGCCCACATTTTTTCCCTATTCCCTGTGTTCCTTTTCATCGTCCTGATGAATCGCGTCCTGCGATGTCCATTCCCCTCTTCCTTGAAGGGCGTGTCTGTCCGTCGACACAGTGCTGATACTAAAGAGTTCCCTGCCGAGAGCAATCGGCGTTGCGGGCTGAAAAACCCTGTAATAAGCACTTCACAATAAAAAATAAGCTTTTAAATCAAGTAGTTAAACTCGATCACTCTGAGCAATCGACGTCTGCCGTCCTGCAAAAATAGGGAACACTTACGAAAGAGTAAGCCAAGGCTTACACCGTGAGACTACAAACGATGGAAATGCTGACCGTATGTCCAACAGTGAACGTCGTGGCGAGGCAGCTTGTTCCCGCTTGAGTGAGCAGCGCTCATGAATCTTGGGGTTGCTGCGCAATCCGGCGGGAACAAGCGCCCTCGCCACAGACGGTCATCAGCCAATATCCGAGCAATAAAAAAGCCCCGAACCAGTCGGGGCTTTATGGGCGGTGGTTAAAGGCGCTTACTGAAACAGCGACTCGCTCGACAGGCCATTCTTCTCGAGAATTTCCCGAAGGCGCTTCAGGCCCTCCACCTGGATCTGCCGCACCCGTTCCCGGGTCAGGCCGATCTCCAGGCCTACATCTTCCAGCGTGCTGCTCTCATGACCGCGCAGGCCGAAGCGGCGTACAACCACCTCGCGCTGCTTGTCGGTCAGTTCCGAGAGCCATTGATCGATGCTCTGCGACAGGTCGTCATCCTGCAGCAGTTCGCATGGATCGGTCGGACGGTCATCCGTCAGGGTGTCCAGAAGGGTTTTATCCGAATCCGGACCCAGCGAGACGTCGACCGAAGAAACCCGCTCGTTCAGGCCAAGCATGCGCTTGACCTCGCCCACCGGTTTTTCCAGCAGGTTGGCGATTTCTTCGGGTGAAGGTTCGTGATCGAGCTTTTGCGTCAGTTCCCGTGCCGCCCGCAGGTACACGTTGAGTTCCTTGACCACATGGATCGGCAGCCGGATGGTCCGGGTCTGATTCATGATCGCGCGCTCGATGGTCTGACGAATCCACCAGGTAGCGTAGGTCGAGAAGCGGAAGCCGCGCTCGGGATCGAACTTTTCCACCGCGCGGATCAAGCCGAGGTTGCCCTCTTCGATCAGGTCCAGCAGCGACAGCCCTCGATTGACGTAACGCCGGGCGATCTTCACGACCAGCCGCAGGTTACTTTCAATCATGCGCTTGCGCCCCGCCGGATCGCCACTTTGCGACAGACGCGCGAAGTGGACTTCTTCCTCGGGGGAGAGCAGTGGAGAAAAGCCGATTTCGTTGAGATACAGCTGCGTGGCATCGAGTGCCCGAGTGTAGTCGATGTATTTGTGTTGCTTAAGTGAAGCGGAGTGTTTGGATCTGGAACGAACGGAAGGTGGAGCAGCCCCTTCATCATTCGACATCGAATCCGAATCGATGCCGGTCTCCATAAGGAGAACCTCATCGTCGATGTCAAACTCCGGCACTTCTTTACTGAGAGCCATTGTTATAGTCCTTTGGTGAGTTCGACCCCAAGCTCAAGCGACGCCTTTATCCTTGGCAGCGCTGGAGCCTGTCCCCTCTACGCGACGGAACAGGCTGGCCTCAAATCAACGTTTGGGCAGGAACTGCAGCGGATCTACAGGTTTACCTTGTCGGCGAATCTCAAAATGCAGTTTCACCCGGTCTGTACCCGTTGACCCCATTTCGGCAATTGTCTGTCCGACCTTGACCTGCTGCCCCTCCCGTACCAACAGCCTGCGGTTATGTCCGTAGGCACTGACGTAGGTTTCGCTGTGTTTGATGATGACTAATTCGCCGTAGCCCCTTAAGCCACTCCCGGCGTAAACCACCGTCCCATCAGACGCAGCTAAAACAGGCTGTCCCAAATCTCCGGCGATATCAATTCCTTTATTCAAACTACCGTTTGAAGAGAATTTTCCAATCAGAATGCCATTAGATGGCCATCCCCAGCCGGTCGGGGCCGGACCCGGTGGAGGCAGTGGAGCAGGTGCCGATTTACTGGCGACGGACGGTGCAGCCCCCGCAGAACCAGCACCGGAGCCGGTCACCGTGGTGGTCGTCGTGCCATTCACCTGGCGCCGGATTACCGTAGTCTTGCTCGACGATGATGGCGCGGAACCGCCGTTGCTTACCACCGCCGTCGGAGTTGAACCGGTACGGCCGTCAAAGCGAATTGTCTGACCCGGGTGGATCGTATACGGCGTAGGAATATTGTTCCGGGCAGCGAGGGCTTTGTAGTCCCAGCCGTAGCGAAAAGCGATGGAAAACAGCGTATCGCCCGGACGGACTACATACTGCCCGGTCGTGACGGCCGGACGCTGGGCCGCCGCACTGTTGCGATCGACCACCCGCACGTTGCTCGATTTGGTGCTGGAGCAACCGACCAGCAAGGTGCTCAAGACAAGGCCAGTCACCAGGCGCTGAAAGCTCGTGTTACCCATACGCTGCGCAATGACTGTGAGACTCACCCGCCGCTCCCTTTGTGGTGGCTGAAAAAATTTGGAATGCCCATTCAGGCATGAGGTGTCGCAAGTATAACGGGCCGCGCCGTCTTTACCTTTAATGAAGCGAAATCGCTGCACGCACACGTTTGCCAAGAATCGATCGACTGCGTTTAAACGCTCGCCGCCGCTGTAAGACCGAAGCCAGCGCCAGGAATTCAGCGCCCGCAAACAAATGCTCAGGCCAGTGGGCCATTGAGCAATGGCACGAAGCGCACCGCCCCCAGAACGTGACGAGAAAAGCCGTGTTCTTCGCGCACGATCAGCATCAGTTGCTGCACTTCCCCCGAGCCGACCGGAATCACCATCCGCCCACCCGGTGCCAGCTGATCGAGCAACGCCTGCGGCACATCAGTCGCAACCGCGGTGACGATGATGCCGTTGTACGGCGCCAGCGCCGGCCAGCCTTCCCAGCCATCGCCCCAGCGGAACACCACGTTACGCAGGTTCAGTTCGACCAGACGTTCCTTGGCCCGATCCTGCAAGACCTTGATGCGCTCGACCGAGAACACCCGTTCGACCAGTTGCGACAGCACGGCCGTCTGGTAACCCGAACCGGTGCCGATCTCCAGCACCTTGTCCAGCGGCCCCGCCTCCAGCAGCAGCTCGCTCATGCGCGCCACCATATAAGGCTGAGAGATGGTCTGGTTGTGGCCGATCGGCAGCGCGGTATCTTCGTAGGCACGGTGCGCCAGCGCTTCATCGACAAACAGATGACGCGGCGTACGGCGGATCACTTCCAGCACCTTGGCGTTGGACAGGCCTTCTTCGTAGAGACGCTGGATCAGACGTTCGCGCGTGCGCTGCGACGTCATGCCGATGCCGCTGCGCAGTCTGTCTTCGTGTTCACGAGCCATCAGCGCAGTCCCTCCAGCCAGCCGTCGAGGCTTCTGAAGGCATCGTTGAAGGTGCGATCGAGCTGCAACGGCGTGATCGACACATAGCCCTGCATCACCGCATGAAAATCAGTGCCCGGGCCGCCGTCTTCGGCATCGCCGGCAGCAGCAATCCAGTAACCGGCCTTGCCCCGCGGATCGACCACTTTCATCGGCGCTGCCGCACGGGCGCGATGGCCCAGACGGGTCAACTGAATGCCCCGAATATGGTCGATCGGCAGATTGGGAATGTTCACGTTCAGCACCGTACGCGGCGGCAGGTCCAGCCCGGCATGCGCCTCGACCAGTTTGCGCGCGAAATGTGCGGCTGTCGCCAGGTTGTCCAACTGGCGCGACGCCAGCGAAAAAGCGAACGAGGGGCGCTCGAGGAATCGTCCTTCGAGGGCTGCCGCCACAGTGCCGGAATACAGCACGTCATCACCCAGATTGGCACCGAGATTGATCCCGGAAACCACCATGTCCGGCTCGCGCTCCAGCAGGCCGTTGAGGCCCAGGTGCACGCAGTCAGTCGGTGTTCCGTTAAGGCTGATGAAACCGTTGGCCAGGTATTGCGGGTGCAGCGGACGGTCGAGCGTCAGCGAACTGCTGGCGCCGCTTTTGTCCTGCTCCGGGGCGATAACCACGCATTCGGTGTAATCCGCCAGCGCAGCATAAAGCGCGGCGAGACCGGGTGCGGTTACCCCATCGTCGTTAGAAATCAGAATACGCATGGGCTGTCCGTCTGCCCCACCGGCACCAGATCAACGAGTTCGCGCACCAATACGGTGGCGAAGCATCCGGCCGGGAGGACGAATTCCAGTTGCAGAATGTCAGGCTGGGGATAATGCCACGACAACCCGCCAATGGGCAGTCGCAGGATGCGACGTTCGTGGCTCATTCCGGCATTGATCAACCAATCGCGCAGATCCGCCTCGCGCTCGGCAATCGCCTGCTCCAGATCATGGACAGCGCCGGCAGTCGGTGAGTCACCTTCGCCCCACTGCGGGCCGGTCGGGTGCAGGTCGAGAATCGCCAGGCGCGGATCGCTGCATTCGGCCTCACCGGCCGGGAAGAAACTGCGGCTGTCGGTAAACGCCAGCAGGTCGCCGACCTGCGCCTGCTGCCAGGTGCCATCGGCCACCCGGGCGGCCAGCACCTGATTGAAGAGAAAACTGCGCGCTGTCGACAGCAGCCGCGAACGCACATTGCGCTGCTCCGGCAGTGCCTTGCGCGCCGCCCACGCACGCGCATCGACGACGTTGCCGCCGTCATGGCCAAAACGCTGAGCGCCGAAATAATTGGGAATGCCTTGCCTGGCGATCAGTTGCAGACGCTGCTCGATCGCGTCCTTGTCGCCGGCAAACTGGGTCAGGCGCAAGGTGAAGCCGTTGGCCGAATGCGCGCCGCGTTGCAGCTTGCGCTTGTGGCGTGTGGTCTTGAGGATCTTCAACGTGTCGTTTTCCGCCGCCGACAGATCCGGATCGGCCTTGCCCGGCAGTTGCACGCTGAACCACTGACGGGTCAGTGCCTGACGATCCTTGAGCCCGGCATAACTGACGGTGCGCAATGGTACGCCGGCGGCCTTGGCGATGCGCCGTGCCGCTTCTTCGGTGTTCAGACCACGCTTTTCGACCCAGATCCACAGGTGTTCGCCATCGCCGCTGAACGGGATGTCGAGCACTTCATCGACCTGGAAATCTTCGGCGATGGCTTTCAGTACCGCGGTGCCGAGTGGTTCGCCATAGGCGCGCGGGCCGAGCAATTGCAGTTCGTTCATGCGCGCAGCAACAAGGCAACGGAGTGTACGGCGATGCCTTCTTCGCGACCGACAAAGCCGAGTTTTTCGGTGGTGGTAGCTTTCACGTTCACTTGATCCAGCTCAACTTGCAGATCGGCGGCGATCAACGCGCGCATCGCTTCGATATGCGGGGCCATTTTCGGCGCCTGGGCGACGATAGTGTTGTCGACGTTACCGACTTTCCAGCCTTTGGCGTGGATCAGCGCGACCACATGCCGCAGCAGCACGCGGCTGTCGGCGCCCTTGAATTGCGGGTCGGTGTCCGGAAAGTGCTTGCCGATATCGCCCAACGCGGCCGCGCCGAGCAACGCATCGCTCAAGGCGTGCAGCAGGACGTCACCGTCGGAGTGAGCGAGCAGCCCGAAGCTGTGTGCAATGCGCACGCCGCCCAGAGTAATGAAATCGCCTTCAGCGAAACGGTGAACATCGTAGCCGTGGCCAATACGCATAAAAAAACGCCCCGATTTTTGTCAGGGCGTGATTCTACCTGCATTAGCCGCGCAGAGCGCGTGCGTGATGCTGCAAGTGGTCGTCTATGAAGCTTGAGATGAAGAAATAGCTGTGGTCGTAGCCCGGTTGCAGGCGCAACGTCAGCGGATGATCCGCTTGTTTTGCCGCTTGTTGCAGGGCTTCGGGCTTGAGCTGGTTTTCGAGGAAATCGTCGCGATCCCCCTGATCGACCAGTAACGGCAGTTTTTCGGCGGCTTCAGCGATCAGCGCGCAGGCATCCCATTCTTTCCACTTGGAGCGTTCTTCACCCAGGTAACGGGAGAACGCCTTTTGCCCCCACGGACAATCCATTGGATTGTTGATCGGCGAAAACGCCGACACCGACTGGTAACGCCCCGGATTGCGCAGCGCACAAACCAGTGCACCGTGGCCGCCCATGGAATGGCCACTGATGCTGCGTTTATCCGACGCCGGGAAATGCGCTTCAACCAGTGAAGGCAATTCCTGCACGACATAGTCATGCATCCGATAGTGCCGCGACCACGGCTCCTGCGTGGCATTCAGGTAGAACCCGGCTCCGAGGCCGAAATCCCAGGCGCCATCCGGATCACCCGGCACATCAGGGCCACGCGGACTGGTGTCCGGGGCGACGATGATCAGACCGAGTTCAGCGGCCATGCGCATCGCACCGGCCTTTTGCATGAAGTTCTCGTCGGTGCAGGTCAGGCCGGACAGCCAATACAGCACCGGCAGCTTGCCGCCCTGCTCCGCTTGCGGCGGCAGATACACGGCAAACACCATGTCGCAGCCGAGCACGTCGGAACGGTGGCGATAGCGCTTGTGCCAGCCGCCGAAACTTTTCTGACAGGAGATGTTTTCCAGACTCATGTAAAGACTCCTACGCTGCCCCGGTTACAAACCTTCAAGGTCTGTAGCTGGGGCGTCGCGATTGATCAGAAATGAATGACGGTACGAATGCTCTTGCCTTCATGCATCAGGTCGAAGGCCTTATTGATATCTTCCAGACCCATGGTGTGGGTAATGAAAGTATCCAGCGGAATCTCGCCGCTCTGCGCCATGTCGACGTAGCTTGGCAGCTCGGTACGGCCACGCACGCCACCGAACGCCGAACCACGCCAGACGCGACCGGTCACCAGTTGGAACGGACGGGTGGCGATTTCCTGGCCGGCACCGGCAACGCCAATGATCACCGACTCGCCCCAGCCCTTGTGGCAGCATTCCAGCGCGGCGCGCATCAGTTGCACGTTGCCGATGCATTCGAAGGAGAAGTCGACGCCGCCATCGGTCATGTCGACGATCACTTCCTGGATCGGACGATCGAAGTCTTTCGGGTTGACGCAATCGGTGGCGCCCAGCTGCTTGGCGATTTCGAACTTGGCCGGGTTGATGTCGATGGCGATGATCCGCGCAGCCTTGGCTTTCACTGCGCCAATGACTGCCGAAAGACCGATGCCGCCGAGACCGAAGATCGCCACGGTGTCACCTGGCTTGACCTTGGCAGTGTTGATCACCGCACCGATACCAGTGGTCACGCCGCAACCGAGCAGGCAGACTTTTTCCAGCGGCGCATCCTTGGCGATTTTCGCCACGGAGATTTCCGGCAGCACGGTGTATTCCGAGAACGTCGATGTCCCCATGTAGTGGAAAATCGTTTGGCCCTTGTAGGAAAAGCGCGAAGTGCCGTCCGGCATCAGACCTTTGCCCTGAGTAGCGCGAATCGCCTGACACAGGTTGGTCTTGCCCGACTTGCAGAATTTGCACTGACCGCATTCCGGGGTGTACAGCGGAATCACGTGGTCGCCAACCGCAACAGACGTCACGCCCTCGCCGATGGCTTCAACGATCGCACCGCCTTCGTGGCCGAGGATCGACGGGAAGATGCCTTCCGGGTCAGCACCGGACAGGGTGTAGGCGTCGGTGTGGCAAACCCCGGAAGCCACTACGCGCAGCAACACTTCACCGGCCTTGGGCATGGCCACATCGACTTCTACGATTTCCAGCGGCTTCTTGGCCTCGAAGGCAACGGCGGCGCGCGACTTGATCATGCTGACTCTCCAGTGAATCCATTGAATAAAAAACCAGATCGGCAGTGTAGTACAGCGCGATCTGATGAATAATCCGGACAAAAGCAAAACATTATTGCCATACAGGGATAATCCCGATGTCGGAAAACCGCTGGGAAGGTATCGACGAGTTCGTCGCCGTCGCCGAATGCAGCCAGTTCACCGCCGCAGCAGAACGCCTCGGGGTTTCGTCCTCGCACATCAGTCGACAAATCGTACGACTGGAGGAGCGATTGCAGACGCGTCTGCTCTATCGCAGTACCCGTCGCGTGGCTCTGACCGAAGCCGGACAGACCTTTCTGCAACATTGTCAGCGCCTGCAGGACGGTCGCGAAGAAGCCCTGCGCGCGGTCGGCGATCTGACCAGCGAACCCAAAGGCATGCTGCGCATGACCTGTGCCGTGGCGTATGGCGAACGGTTTATCGTGCCGCTGGTGACGCGGTTCATGGGGCATTACCCACAACTGCGGATCGATATCGAGCTGACCAACCGCCAGCTCGATCTGGTGCATGAAGGGCTGGATCTGGCGATTCGTCTGGGTCGGCTGCAGGATTCGCGGTTGGTTGCCACCCGCCTGGCGCCGCGTCGGATGTATCTGTGCGCGTCCCCGTCCTACGTTGAACGGTATGGCCGCCCACACAGTTTGTCGGAACTGAGCCGCCACAATTGCCTGATCGGCAGCTCGGATCTGTGGCAACTGGAACAGAACGGGCGGGAATTTTCCCAGCGCGTGCAGGGAAACTGGCGCTGCAACAGTGGGCAGGCGGTGCTGGATGCGGCGCTGCAAGGGGTTGGTTTATGTCAGTTGCCGGACTATTACGTGCTGGAGCATTTGCACAGCGGGGCGCTGATTTCTTTATTGGAGGCGCATCAGCCGCCGAATACGGCGGTGTGGGCGTTGTATCCGCAGCAGCGGCATTTGTCGCCGAAGGTGCGCAAGCTGGTGGATTTCTTGAAGGAAGGGCTGGCCGAGCGACCGGAGTATCGGAGCTGAGTTATGCGGTGCCTGAGCAGCCGTCTTCGCGAGCAAGCTCGCTCCCACAGGGGATCCTCAGTGGATGCAGATTGGGTGTCAGGCGCGAATCAAAGGTGGGAGCGAGCTTGCTCGCGAAGGCGGCAGAACAGGCGCCACAGCATTCAGCGGCGATTGGCCCAACGCTGACGCAACCACTCCAGGTCTTCCGGCCGGGTGACCTTGAGGTTGTCCGCCCGCCCTTCGATCAGTCGTGGCGCCAGACCGGCCCACTCCATCGCCGAGGCTTCATCGGTGATAAGCGCATCGGCCACCAGGCTGTCGGCCAGCGCTCGATGCAACGCACCGAGGCGAAACATCTGCGGTGTATACGCCTGCCAGATCACGCTGCGATCAACGGTTTCGAGCACACGACCGTGCTTGTCGACCCGCTTCAGGGTGTCGCGCGCTGGCACGGCCAGTAAACCGCCAACGGCATCGTCCGCCAGTTCAGCCAGCAACTTGTCGAGATCGTCACGACTCAGGTTAGGTCGGGCCGCATCGTGGACCAGCACCCAGTCATCGTCATCGGCACCCTGCGCATGCAAATGCAGCAAGGCATTGAGCACCGACCCGGAACGCTCGGAGCCGCCCTCGACACGCTGAATTCGCGAGTCGCTGGCGCAGGCGAGGTTCGGCCAATAGGGATCATCAACAGCAAGACTGACCACCAGGCCTTTGAGGCTCGGGTGATCGAGGAAACAGCCGAGGCTGTGTTCAAGAATTGTGCGCCCGCCCAGTTGCAGGTATTGCTTGGGACGGTCCGCGGCCATTCGGGCACCGACGCCCGCGGCAGGAATCACGGCCCAGAAGGCCGGCAGAGAATCGATCATTGCGCGAGCTGGTAAAGGGTTTCACCGTCCTTGACCATGCCCAGCTCATGGCGAGCCCGCTCTTCAACGGTCTCCATGCCTTTTTTCAGCTCGCTGACCTCAGCGTCCATCACCCGGTTGCGCTCCAGCAGGGCTTCGTTCTCGGCGTGTTGATCAGCAATCTGCTGATTCAGCTCGGCGACCTGCGCCAGACTGCCATTGCCCACCCACAGGCGGTACTGCAGACCGGCCAGCAGCAAAAGCAAAACGAGAAACAACCAGTAAGGACTGCGCATCGAATATCAGGTATCCAGTGAAAAAAGACAGCCACGCGAAAACTTTGAAACGTCTGATAGCACGAAGCCTGGAAGATCCAGGCTTGTGCATATAAGGCATCAGATTAGTGGCAAATCCATCGCTGTCACGACTTTTCCGACACAATCCGGTGTCTTTTTAACATCTACTGCTTAACCGCGGAACTCGGAGCGACCGTTGTACTTGGCTTTGCCATTCAACTGCTCTTCGATACGCAGCAGTTGGTTGTACTTGGAAACGCGGTCGGAACGGCACAGCGAACCGGTCTTGATCTGGCCAGCCGAAGTGCCCACAGCCAGGTCGGCGATGGTCGAATCTTCGGTTTCGCCCGAACGGTGCGAGATCACAGCGGTGTAACCGGCAGCCTTGGCCATCTGGATGGCTTCCAGGGTTTCGGTCAGGGTGCCGATCTGGTTGAACTTGATCAGGATCGAGTTGGCGATCTTTTTATCGATGCCTTCCTTGAGGATCTTGGTGTTGGTCACGAACAGGTCGTCACCGACCAGTTGGGTCTTCTCGCCGATCTTGTCGGTGAGGATCTTCCAGCCAGCCCAGTCGGACTCGTCCAGACCGTCTTCGATCGAGATGATCGGATAACGTTCGGTCAGGCCTTTCAGATAATCGGCGAAACCTTCAGCAGTGAACACCTGGCCTTCGCCGGACAGGTTGTACTTGCCGTCTTCGTAGAATTCGCTGGCCGCGCAGTCCAGTGCCAGAGTCACGTCGGTGCCCAGCTTGTAACCGGCGTTGGCCACGGCTTCGGAGATCACTTTCAGCGCGTCTTCGTTGGACGCCAGGTTCGGTGCGAAACCTCCTTCGTCGCCAACGGCAGTGCTCAGGCCACGGGCCTTCAGCACAGCTTTGAGGTGATGGAAAATCTCGGTGCCCATGCGCAGACCTTCCGAGAAGGTCTTGGCGCCAACCGGCTGCACCATGAATTCCTGGATGTCGACGTTGTTATCGGCGTGCTCGCCACCGTTGATGATGTTCATCATCGGCACCGGCATCGAGTACACACCCGGGGTGCCGTTCAGGTTGGCGATGTGTGCGTACAGTGGCAGGTCCTGATCCTGTGCAGCCGCCTTGGCCGCAGCCAGGGATACGGCGAGGATGGCGTTGGCGCCCAGGGTTGCCTTGTTTTCGGTACCGTCGAGCTTGATCATCGCGTGGTCGAGGGCTTTCTGGTCGCTTGGGTCAGTGCCCAGCAGCAGATCGCGGATCGGACCGTTGATGTTGGCTACCGCCTTGAGCACGCCCTTGCCCAGGTAACGGCTCTTGTCGCCATCACGCAGCTCGAGCGCTTCACGCGAGCCAGTGGATGCACCGGACGGCGCGCACGCGCTGCCGATGATGCCGTTGTCGAGAAGCACGTCCGCTTCCACGGTGGGATTGCCACGGGAGTCGAGAACTTCACGACCTTTGATGTCGACGATTTTTGCCATTGTTGTAAACACTCCAAAGTTGACGAAAACGACGCAGCTAGAGGAAATCTTTTTACCGTCGGCAAGTGGTGTGCAGCGGGCAGCTTGCAGACGACAACGCACATGCCCGAGGGCATGTGCGACAAATCGTGCGGTACTTTACCGGAGAAATGAGGTTTACGCGGTTTCTACCGTCGGAAAACTCTTCACCAGTTCGTCCAAAGCTTTGAGCTGGGCCAGAAATGGCTCCAGTTTGTCCAGACGCAAGGCGCAAGGGCCGTCGCATTTGGCGTTGTCCGGATCCGGATGCGCTTCGAGGAACAGACCGGCCAGCGCCTGGCTCATGCCGGCCTTGGCCAGATCCAGAACCTGCGCACGGCGACCGCCGGCGGAGTCGGCACGACCGCCAGGCATTTGCAGCGCGTGGGTCACGTCGAAGAATACCGGGTACTCGAACTGCTTCATGATGCCGAAGCCGAGCATGTCGACCACGAGGTTGTTGTAGCCGAAGCTCGAACCACGCTCGCAGAGGATCAATTGATCGTTACCCGCTTCCACGCACTTGTTCAGGATGTGTTTCATCTCCTGAGGCGCGAGGAACTGGGCTTTCTTGATGTTGATCACAGCGTTGGTCTTGGCCATCGCCACGACCAGATCGGTCTGGCGCGACAGGAAGGCCGGCAGCTGGATGATGTCGCAGACTTCAGCGACGACCGCGGCCTGATCAGGCTCGTGGACGTCGGTGATGATCGGCACGCCGAAGGCTTGCTTGATGTCCTGGAAGATGCGCATGCCTTCTTCCAGGCCAGGACCGCGATACGAGGTCACAGAAGATCGGTTGGCCTTGTCGAAACTGGCCTTGAACACATAAGGGATACCGAGTTTCTCGGTGACCTTCACGTACTCTTCGCAAACCTGCATGGCCATGTCACGGCTTTCCAGCACGTTCATGCCGCCGAACAGCACCATGGGCTTGTCGTTGGCGATCTCGATGTTGCCAACGCGGATGATCTTCTGTGCCATCGGGTTACGCCTTCTTCTGGTGTTGTGCCAACGCAGCTTTCACGAAACCGCTGAACAGCGGGTGACCGTCACGTGGCGTCGAGGTGAACTCCGGGTGGAACTGGCAAGCGACGAACCATGGATGATCCGGTGCTTCGACCACTTCAACCAGCGCGGCATCAGCGGAGCGACCGGAGATTTTCAGGCCGGCTTCGATGATTTGTGGCAGCAGGTTGTTGTTCACTTCGTAGCGGTGACGGTGACGTTCAACGATCACGTCCTTGCCGTAGCAATCGTGCACCTTGGAGCCGGCTTCGAGCAGGCATTCCTGAGCGCCGAGGCGCATGGTGCCGCCCAGATCGGACGCTTCGGTACGCACTTCTACGGCGCCGGTGGCGTCTTCCCACTCGGTGATCAGACCCACGACCGGATGGCCGCTGGCGCGATCGAACTCGGTGGAGTTGGCGTCTTTCCAGCCCAGCACGTTACGGGCGAACTCGATGACTGCCACTTGCATGCCCAGGCAGATACCCAGGTATGGAACCTTGTTTTCACGAGCGTACTGAACGGCAGTGATCTTGCCTTCCACGCCGCGCAGACCGAAGCCGCCCGGAACGAGGATCGCGTCGACACCTTCGAGCAGCGCAGTGCCCTGGTTCTCGATGTCTTCGGAATCGATGTAACGCAGATTGACCTTGGTACGGTTGGTGATGCCGGCGTGACTCATCGCTTCGATCAGCGACTTGTAGGCGTCCAACAGCTCCATGTACTTGCCGACCATCGCGATGGTGACTTCGTGCTCTGGGTTGAGCTTGGCATCGACGACCTTTTCCCACTCGGACAGGTCGGCGCCATTGCATTGCAGGCCGAAACGCTCGACGACGAAATCGTCCAGACCCTGAGCGTGCAGCACGGCCGGGATCTTGTAGATGGTGTCGACGTCTTCCAGGGAGATCACCGCACGCTCTTCAACGTTGGTGAACAGCGCGATCTTGCGACGCGACGACACATCCACCGGATGGTCGGAGCGGCAGATCAGCACGTCTGGCTGCAGGCCGATCGAACGCAGTTCCTTAACGGAGTGCTGGGTTGGCTTGGTTTTGGTCTCGCCCGCGGTGGCGATGTACGGAACCAGCGTCAGGTGCATCAGCATCGCGCGCTTGGAACCGACTTCCACACGCAGTTGACGGATGGCTTCGAGGAACGGTTGCGATTCGATGTCGCCAACGGTACCGCCGATTTCCACCAGGGCCACGTCGGCATCGCCGGCACCCTTGATGATGCGACGCTTGATTTCGTCGGTGATGTGCGGAATCACCTGGATGGTTGCACCCAGGTAGTCACCACGGCGCTCTTTGCGCAGCACGTGCTCGTAGACACGACCGGTGGTGAAGTTGTTGTTCTGGGTCATGGTCGTGCGGATGAACCGCTCGTAGTGGCCCAGGTCCAGGTCGGTCTCGGCGCCGTCGTGGGTGACGAACACTTCACCGTGCTGGAACGGGCTCATGGTGCCCGGGTCGACGTTGATGTACGGATCCAGCTTAAGCATGGTGACCTTAAGCCCCCGCGCCTCCAGGATGGCCGCCAATGAAGCCGAGGCAATGCCTTTCCCCAATGAAGAAACAACACCGCCCGTGACGAATATGTAGCGCGTCATGAAAAACCCTAGAAGTCTGCGTTAAAGCGGTACGAGCCGCCGGGGAAAGCGAAGGAAGGCCGAAGCCCCCGATCACCTGCATTAATCACAGTGCACCTTTCAAAAAAACCGCCGCGTTGGGACAGACCGGCAGATGAAACACCGGTACGTTGCTCGCTACACATTTTTTGGAATCGCCCAGCAAAGACTGCTTGGTAATCGGCAACTCCTGCAATTCAGGCGAATCCACAGAAGTTGTATCAAGAAGGGAGCGTAGTCTACCGGAATGCCCCTTTCATCTCAAACCTTGATCTTCGTCTGTTGGCTGCCAATGCAATTTCCAGCCGTCCGGCCCCTGCCCGTCAAGGCCCGGCAGGTTCGCCACGGCGAGCAATTCTGCGCCGCGAAACAGCAGCGGCAATCTGCCACGGACGAAGCTCGGTACCGCGCGCTCATTGAGCAGGCGCTTGAGATCGCGGTGGCCACGCCCCGCCAGATGCATCAGCTCGCCGCCCTGCCGATAGCCAATCCGCAACGGCCCGACCGGAGTCTGCCCGCTGAACATGACACACCCGTTATTCGCCAAGCGTAGCGCTGTCGACGGGTCATGCCATTCACCGCTGACCGCTGGCGCGCGCAGCCAGTCGCCGCTCAGCCACCATAGCCGGCCGGCGCTGCGCTGCAATTCGCCATCGGCCAGACGCCAGACCGGCGATGCATCACTGGCAGCGCCGCAGAGGTTGTCCCAACCCGACCAATGGTCGGTGTCGGGCAGTCGGGTCAGGGGCTCGAGCCAATGGCTGAGCGCATTGCGTTGACGAGCGGCAGATAAACGCGCCAGCGGCGCCAGTTCCAGCGACGGCAGGCCCAGCCATGCAAACTCACTCGGCGTGGCGGCTTGTGCCAGATCGAGCTGCGCCAACTCATCGAGCAAACCTTGCGCCTCGCGCAGATGCGCCGCGCTGCGAGCCATGCTCGCCTGCGCCTGCGGCCAGCGCGCCGTGAGCAACGGCAGCACCTGATGGCGCAGATAGTTGCGCGAGAACTGCCGATCTTCGTTCGAAGGGTCTTCGATCCAGCGCAACTGGTGCGCGCGGGCGTAAGCCTCAAGCTCGGTGCGCGTCACGTCGAGCAATGGGCGCAGCAGCGTGCCCTGCCCCAACGGTCGCTGCGCCGGCATCGCCGACAGTCCGCGCACGCCAGCGCCGCGCATCAGGCGAAACAGCAAGGTCTCCGCCTGATCATCCTGATGCTGACCTGTCAGCAACAAATCCCCGGCCTCGGTCAGCGAAGTGAACGCCGCATACCGCGCCTCCCGCGCTGCTCGCTCCAGGCTGGCGCCGGGTTGCACCGTCACCCGCACCACTTGCAACGGGACGTCCAGTGCGTCGCAGACCGACTGACAATGCTCCGGCCACGCATCGGCCGCAGCCTGGAGGCCGTGGTGGACATGGATGGCGCTGAGCGCCGGCAAGGAGTGGCGTTGTGCGAGATGGGCCAGCAGATGCAGGAGGACGGTGGAATCCAGACCGCCGGAGAAAGCCACGCGCCAAGCCTTGGCATTGCGCCAAGCTGCAAGATTGCGCAGAAGCCGGGAAGGCAGATCATTCACGGACTGACCCATATCTTTCTCTTGGCCCAAATCAAATGTGGGAGCGGGCTTGCTCACGAAGGCGTTTCAACATTCAACACATCTGCCGAATGTTATACCGCTTTCGCGAGCAAGCCCGCTCCCACATTGGGTATTGCGAGACCTGTCAGAGACCGTAGCTCATCAGACGATCGTAACGACGCTTGAGCAGCGCTTCGTTGTCGAACTTCTTCAGCATCGCCAGTTGCGAGCTCAGCTCGGCACGGATCGATGCAGCGGCAGCCGCAGGATCACGGTGGGCGCCGCCCAGTGGCTCGCCGATCACCTTGTCAACGATACCCAGACCTTTCAGGCGCTCGGCAGTGATGCCCATCGCCTCTGCGGCGTCCGGCGCTTTTTCGGCGGTTTTCCACAGAATCGAAGCGCAACCTTCCGGCGAGATCACCGCGTAGGTCGAGTATTGCAGCATGTTCAGCTGATCGCAGACACCGATCGCCAGCGCACCGCCGGAACCACCTTCACCGATAACGGTGGCGATGATCGGGGTCTTCAGGCGCGACATCACGCGCAGGTTCCAGGCGATGGCTTCGCTCTGGTTGCGCTCTTCAGCGTCGATCCCAGGGTAAGCACCCGGGGTGTCGATGAAGGTCAGGATCGGCATCTTGAAGCGCTCGGCCATTTCCATCAGACGGCAGGCCTTGCGGTAGCCTTCCGGACGCGGCATGCCGAAGTTGCGGCGTACCTTCTCGCGCACTTCACGGCCCTTCTGGTGACCGATGATCATCACCGGCTGGTCTTCCAGACGTGCCACGCCACCCACAATGGCGGCGTCGTCGGAGAAGTGACGGTCACCGTGCAGTTCGTCGAACTCGGTGAAGATGTGCTCGATGTAGTCGAGGGTGTACGGGCGTTTCGGGTGACGCGCCAGGCGTGCGATCTGCCAGCTGGTCAGCTTGCCGAAGATGTCTTCGGTCAGCGTCTTGCTCTTGTCCTGCAGGCGGGAGATCTCATCGCCGATATTCAGCGAATTGTCATTACCGACCAAGCGCAACTCTTCGATCTTGGCTTGCAGGTCGGCGATCGGCTGTTCGAAATCTAGAAAATTCGGGTTCATAGGCGTCCGTCTTGGGTCGTGTCCCAAATGAGCTTGGGCCGGCCGGTTGTCTATTCGCGCCTACCTTAAGGGAGAGGCGCGCTGAGGTCGAGATTAAAAATTCAGGTTGTGGGCAAGCGCAATGATGGCACTTGCCGGTCAACGGTATTGGAGGAAGACGTTGTCTCGCCCGAACTGGTCACGCAGGGCTTGAATCAACGCATCCGCCGGGTCGATTCGCCAGGTCTCGCCGAACTGCAGCAAGGTCTTCGCATCGGGACTGGTGTACTCCATGGTGATCGGGCACGCCCCGCGGTGACGCTTGAGCAGTTCACCCAACCAGCGTAGCTGATCGCCTTTCAAGTCCTGAGTGTGCAGCTTCAGGCGCAGGCTCTCGGCCAGATTGGTGCGTGCATCTTCCATGCTCATCACCCGCTTGACCCGCAGACGCAAGCCGCCGGAGAAGTCATCGTTGCTGACTTCACCTTCGACCACCACCATCGCGTCGGTCTGCAACAGCGACTGCGCAGAGTGGAACGCATCGGCGAACAGCGACGCTTCGATCCGCCCCGAACGGTCATCGAGGGTGATGAAGCCCATCTTGTCGCCCTTCTTGTTCTTCATCACCCGCAGGGCAATGATCATCCCGGCCACGGTTTGCGTGTCGCGGGCCGGCTTCAGGTCGATGATGCGCTGCCGGGCGAAACGGCGAATTTCGCCCTCGTACTCGTCGATCGGGTGACCGGTGAGGTACAGGCCCAGAGTGTCTTTCTCACCCTTGAGGCGTTCCTTGAGGGTCAGTTCCTTGGCCTTGCGATGGGTCGCGTAAACGTCGGCATCTTCCTCGACGAACAGCCCGCCGAACAGGTCGGCGTGGCCACTGTCGTGGGTGCGTGCGGTCTGTTCGGCAGACTTGATCGCCTCTTCCATCGCCGCCAGCAGCACGGCGCGGTTGCGGTCGATGTTGGCCTGATAAGCCTTTTGCTCGTCGTGGAAATAAGGCCCGAGACGATCCAGTGCGCCGCTACGGATCAAGCCGTCCAGCGTACGCTTGTTGATGCGCTTGAGGTCGACCCGGGCGCAGAAGTCGAACAGATCCTTGAACGGGCCGGCCTGACGCGCTTCGGTGATCGCTTCCACCGGGCCTTCGCCGACGCCTTTGATCGCGCCCAGGCCATAGACGATGCGGCCGTCGTCGTTCACCGTGAACTTGAACTCGGAAGTGTTCACGTCCGGCGCGTCGAGGCGCAGCTTCATCGTGCGCACTTCCTCGATCAAGGTCACGACCTTGTCGGTGTTGTGCATATCCGCCGAGAGTACCGCGGCCATGAACGGCGCCGGGTAGTGCGCCTTCAACCATGCGGTCTGGTACGACACCAGGCCATAGGCGGCGGAGTGGGATTTGTTGAAGCCGTAACCGGCGAATTTTTCCACCAGGTCGAAAATGTTACCGGCCAGGTCGGCATCGATATTGTTGGTCGCGCAACCCTCAATGAAACCGCCACGTTGCTTGGCCATTTCCTCGGGCTTTTTCTTACCCATGGCTCGCCGCAGCATGTCCGCACCACCGAGGGTGTAACCGGCCATGACCTGGGCGATCTGCATCACCTGTTCCTGATACAGGATGATGCCGTAAGTCGGCGCCAATACCGGCTTGAGGCCTTCGTACTGGTAGTCCGAGTGCGGGTACGCCAGTTCGGCGCGACCGTGCTTACGGTTGATGAAGTCGTCCACCATGCCGGACTGCAGCGGGCCCGGACGGAACAGGGCTACCAGTGCGATCAAGTCTTCCAGGCAGTCGGGCTTGAGCTTTTTGATCAGCTCTTTCATGCCGCGCGATTCAAGCTGGAACACCGCGGTGGTTTCGGCTTTCTGCAACAGGCTGTACGTCGGCTTGTCGTCGAGCGGGATGAACGCGATGTCCAGCGGCTCTTCGCCGACCTTGGCGCGGTCGCGGTTGATCGTTTTCAGTGCCCAGTCGATGATCGTCAGGGTTCGCAGGCCGAGGAAGTCGAACTTCACCAGACCGGCCGCCTCCACGTCGTCCTTGTCGAACTGGGTTACCAGACCGTCACCGGCCTCGTCGCAATAGATCGGCGAGAAGTCGGTCAGCTTGGTCGGGGCGATTACCACACCACCGGCGTGCTTGCCGACGTTACGCACCACGCCCTCGAGCTTGCGCGCCATCTCCCAGATTTCCGCCGCTTCTTCATCGACCTTGATGAAGTCACGCAGGATCTCTTCCTGTTCGTAGGCTTTTTCCAGGGTCATGCCGACTTCGAACGGAATCATCTTCGACAGACGATCCGCCAGACCATAGGACTTGCCCTGCACCCGCGCCACGTCACGCACCACAGCCTTCGCGGCCATGGAACCGAAAGTGATGATCTGGCTCACCGCGTTGCGACCGTACTTCTCGGCCACGTAGTCGATCACCCGGTCACGACCGTCCATGCAGAAGTCGACGTCGAAGTCGGGCATCGAGACCCGTTCCGGGTTAAGGAAACGTTCGAACAGCAGGTCGTATTCCAGCGGGTCGAGGTCAGTAATCTTCTGCACGTAAGCCACCAGCGAGCCGGCACCCGACCCCCGGCCAGGACCTACCGGCACGCCGTTGTTCTTGGCCCACTGGATAAAGTCCATCACGATCAGGAAGTAACCGGGGAAGCCCATCTGGATGATGATATCCAGCTCGAAATTCAAGCGATCGACGTAGACCTGACGCTTGGCTTCGTAGTCTTCGGTGGTGTCCTTGGGCAACAGCACCGCGAGGCGTTCTTCGAGACCTTCGAAGGACACCTTGCGGAAATATTCGTCGATGGTCATGCCATCGGGAATCGGGAAGTTGGGCAGGAAGTGCGTGCCCAGTTTCACTTCGATATTGCAGCGCTTGGCGATTTCGACGGTGTTTTCGATGGCGTCGGGAATGTCGCTGAACAGCTCGGCCATTTCCTCGGCGCTTTTGAGGTATTGCTGGTCGCTGTAATTCTTCGAGCGCCGCGGATCGTCGAGCGCGCGGCCCTCGCCGATGCACACGCGGGTTTCGTGAGCGGCGAAGTCTTCCTGCTTGATGAAGCGCACATCGTTGGTCGCTACCAGCGGCGCGCCGAGCTTGTCGGCCAGGGCCACCGCACCGTGCAGTTGTTCTTCGTCGTTGGGACGGTTGGTGCGCTGGATTTCCAGATAGAAACGATCCGGGAACACCGCCATCCATTCACGCGCCAGCGCTTCGGCCTCGGCCGGGTTGCCGCCGATCAGCGCCATGCCGATCTCGCCTTCTTTGGCGGCGGACAACATGATCAGGCCTTCGTTGGCCTCGGCGACCCATTCGCGCTCGATGATGATCATGCCGTTACGCTGGCCCTCGATGAAACCACGCGAGATCAGCTCGGTGAGATTGCGATAGCCCTTGGCGTTCATCACCAACAGGCTGATCCGGCTCAATGGCGCGTCCGGATCCTTGTTCGACAGCCACAGGTCGGCGCCGCAGATCGGCTTGATGCCCGCGCCCATGGCGTTTTTATAGAATTTGACCAGGGAACACATGTTGTTCTGATCGGTGACTGCCACCGCCGGCATGTTCATGCCGGTCAGCGCCTTGACCAGTGGCTTGATCCGCACCAGCCCGTCGACCAGGGAGTATTCAGTGTGCAGGCGTAGATGAACGAATGAAGCCGGCATAGTGATCCTGTCCAGTTACATAGAGACAACAAGGCCCGGATTGTACCGGGCCTCGAACAAAACATCAGCCTTGCGCCTAAACCTGCGTCAGACCTTCCAGCGCCTCGTAAGCCTGACGCACCGGGGCGAACGAGCGCCGGTGAATCGGCGTCGGGCCAAGCCGCACCAACGCTTCCAGATGAACGGGCGTCGGATAGCCTTTATGACCGCCGATGCCGTAACCCGGGTAGATCAATTCGAACGCCGACATCTCCCGGTCGCGACTGACTTTGGCCAGAATCGATGCGGCGGCAATCGCCGGCACCTTGCTGTCGCCCTTCACCACCGCTTCGGCGCGCATCGGCAGTTTCGGGCAGCGGTTACCGTCGATCATCGCCAGTTTCGGCTGAATATGCAGCCCGGCCACCGCACGCTGCATGGCGAGCATGGTCGCGTGCAGGATGTTCAGCTCGTCGATTTCTTCGACTTCGGCGCGGGCGATGCACCAGCTCAGGGATTTCTCGATGATCTCGTCGTAAAGCTTCTCGCGCCGGGCTTCGGTGAGTTTCTTCGAGTCGTTGAGACCGAGAATCGGCCGGTTCGGATCGAGAATCACCGCCGCCGTCACCACTGCCCCGCACAACGGGCCGCGACCGACCTCGTCGACACCGGCCACCAGTTCTTCGACTTCGGCGACCAGAGTGAAATCCAGGCCCATCTGCATCGTCTTGCTCATTGTTTCTGACCGATCAGGTTGAGGACGGCATCCGCCGCCTGATTGGAAGCGTCCAGCCGCAAGGTGCGGTGGATCTCGTCGAAGCCACGGGTCTGTTCTTCGCCGCCTTCGATCAGCGGCGCCAGGGTCTGGGCCAATGCCTCGACTGTCGCATCATCCTGCAACAATTCCGGTACAAGCAGACGCTGGGCCAGCAGGTTCGGCAGCGACACGTAGGGGCTCTTGACCATGCGCTTGAGAATCCAGAAGGTCAGCGGCGCCAGGCGATAAGCAACGACCATTGGCCGCTTGTACAGCAAGGCTTCAAGTGTCGCCGTGCCGGAGGCGATCAACACCGCGTTGCACGCCGCCAGGGCCAGATGCGATTTGCCGTCGAGCAGGGTTACCGGCAAGTCGCGGCCAACCAGCAACTCTTCGAGCTGAGCGCGGCGCTCGGCATTCGCGCACGGGATGACGAAGCGCAACCCCGGGCGCATGGCCCGCAGACGCTCGGCCGTATCCAGGAACAGCGCACCGAGACGACCGACTTCACCACCGCGACTGCCGGGCATCAACGCCACCAGCGGCCCGTCGGGCAAGCCGAGTTCGGCACGCGCTGCGGCGCGATCGGCTTGCAGCGGAATGGTATCGGCCAGCGTATGACCGACGAACCGCACCGGCACGCCTTTCTCTTCGTAGAATTTTGCTTCGAACGGCAACAGGGTGAGCATCAGATCGCAACCTTCGCGAATCTTCAGCACACGCTTCTGGCGCCACGCCCACACCGAAGGGCTGACGTAATGCACGGTTTTGATCCCGGCCTGACGCAGCTTGAGTTCGATGTTGAGGTTGAAATCGGGAGCGTCGATGCCGATGAACACATCCGGTTTCTCGGCAATCAACGTGGCGATCAGGTCCTTGCGGCGCTTGAGCAACTCGCGCAGCCGCCCAAGGACTTCCACCAGGCCCATGACCGACAGACGCTCCATGGGGAAATAAGACGTCAGACCCTCGGCCTGCATCAACGGACCGCCGACACCGATGAACTCGACTGCCGGGTGTTGAGCCTTGAGGGCGCGCATGAGCCCGGCGCCCAAAATATCACCGGAAGCCTCTCCCGCCACCAGCGCAATACGCAGACTGGCCATGATCAGCGGGTGATGCCGCGAGTCGACGACTGGATCGAGTCACGAAACACCGCGACTTCCGGGAACTGCGCAGCAGGCTCGGCCAACTCGGCCAACGCTTGCTCCACGGTCAGGCCCTGGCGATACACCGTTTTATAGGCGCGGCGCAGCGCATGGATCGCGTCTTCGCTGAAACCACGACGGCGCATGCCTTCGAAGTTCATGCTGCGTGCTTCGGCCGGGTTGCCGAACACAGTCACAAACGCCGGAACGTCCTTGCCGATGGCAGTGCCCATGCCGGAAAAGCTGTGGGCGCCGATGTGGCAGTACTGATGCACCAGGGTGAACCCGGAAAGGATCGCCCAATCGTCGACATGTACATGCCCGGCCAAAGCCGTGTTGTTGACCAGAATGCAGTGGTTACCGATGACGCTGTCATGTCCGATGTGGGCATAGGCCATGATCAGGTTGTGATCGCCAAGGGTGGTTTCCGAACGATCCTGAACGGTGCCACGGTGAATCGTCACGCCTTCGCGAATGACGTTGTGATCACCGATCACCAGACGGGTTTCTTCACCCTTGTACTTCAGGTCGGGAGTGTCCTCACCGACCGAGGAAAACTGGTAGATGCGATTGTGCTTGCCGATGCGGGTCGGGCCTTTGAGGACCACGTGCGGCCCGATCACAGTACCCTCGCCGATTTCCACACCTGCGCCGATGATCGACCACGGGCCGACCTCGACGCCGTCAGCCAGAACGGCCGACGGATCGATGATTGCGCGAGGGTCAATCAAACTCATAGCTTGCGTTCCGCACAGATGATTTCAGCCGAGCAGACCGGTTTGCCGTCGACCGAAGCCTGGCATTCGAATTTCCAGATCTGACGCTTGCAGCTGATGAACTTGGCTTCAAGGATCAATTGATCGCCCGGCAGCACTGGCTGACGGAAACGCAGCTTGTCGGAACCGACGAAGTAGTAAAGCGTGCCATCGGCCGGTTTCACGTCGAGCATTTTAAAACCGAGGATCCCGGCAGCCTGGGCCATCGCCTCGATGATCAGCACGCCTGGCATGATTGGATGCGCAGGGAAGTGACCATTGAAGAATGGCTCATTGATGCTGACATTCTTGTAGGCGCGAATGCGCTTGCCTTCAGTGTCCAGTTCCACCACCCGGTCCACCAGCAGGAACGGGTAACGGTGAGGCAGGTATTCGCGAATCTCGTTGATGTCCATCATTTCGGGGGGAAGCCTATGTAAAGATTGGGAGCGCGACTGACGCGCACTCCTCTAGCAAATCAAGGAGGCAGTCTAGAGGCTGTGCACACTTGATATGGAAATGGTATCAGCCATCAGATGAAGCATTACTGCCGGGGGTCACTTCCCCAACGCGCTTTTCCAACTGCTTCAAACGTCGCGCGATGTCATCGAGCTGACGGATGCGGGCCGCGCTTTTGCGCCATTCGGCCGCCGGCTGCATGGCTGTGCCGGAAGAATAGGCGCCTGGCTCGGTAATCGAGTGGGTCACCATGGTCATCCCGGTCAGGAAAACGTTGTCGCAAATATCGATGTGCCCCACCAGACCGACGCCACCGGCGAGCATGCAGTGCTTACCGATCTTGGTGCTGCCGGAGATACCGACACACGCGGCCATGGCGGTGTGATCACCGACCTGGACGTTGTGCGCGATCTGGATCTGGTTGTCGAGCTTCACGCCATTGCCGATCACGGTATCGGCCAGCGCACCACGGTCGATGGCTGTGTTCACACCGATCTCGACATCATCACCGATGGTCACGCCGCCGATCTGCGCGATCTTCTGCCAGACACCTTTCTCGTTGGCAAAACCGAAGCCTTCGCCACCGAGCACGGCACCGGACTGGATCACCACCCGCTTGCCGATGCGCACGTCGTGATAAAGCGTTACCCGCGGAGCGAGCCAGCCGCCCTCGCCGATTTCACTGCGGGCACCGATGACGCAATGAGCGCCCAGGGTGACCTGTGCACCGATGCGCGCACCGGCCTCGATCACCACGAACGGACCGATGCTGGCGCTTGGATCAACCACCGCATCCGGCGCAATCACCGCCGTGGGATGAACACCCGCAGTGGCTTTCGGTTTGGGATCGAACAGGTGAGAGATACGCGCATAAGCCAGATAAGGATCCGGCACCACCAGCGCATTGCCGGCAAAACCTTCGACATCGGCTTCCTTGAGCAATAGCGCAGCCGCCTGGGAACTTGCCAGGTATTTGCGATATTGAGGATTTGCCAGAAAGCTCAACTGAGCTGGGCCAGCCTCCTGCAAGGTGGCTAGCCCAGTAATTTGCGTCTCGGGGTCGCCACGCAGGGTGGCGCCGAGGAACTCGGCCAACTGGCCGAGCTTGATAGTCACGGTCATGGGTTACTTCAGCTGATTCATGCGCTCGATAACCTGGCGCGTGATGTCGTACTGCGGTTTGACATCGATGACTGCGCCACGCTCGAACACCAGGTCAAAACCACCTTTCTTGATGACTTCTTCCACTGCGCTATCCAGTTTCGGCTTCAGTTGCTTGAGCATTTCGCGGTCGGCAACTGCCTTGGCTTCGTTCAGCTCCTTGGACTGGAACTGGAAGTCACGGGCCTTTTGCTTGAATTCAAGTTCCAGACGCTCACGCTCGCCCTGCTGCATCTTGTCGCCACCGGCCATCAGGCGATCCTGAATGCCCTTGGCGCTGCTTTCCAGCGTCTTGAGCTTGGTCAGTTGCGGACCGAATTTCTTCTCGGCATCCACGGCGTATTTCTTGGCCGCGTCGGATTCCAGCAGTGCCATCTGATAGTTCAGAACGGCGATTTTCATGTCGGCGAACGCCGGGCCTGCCACCAGTACGGAGGCCAGGAGAACCAATTGAGTCAACTTACGCACGATGCACTCCTACAAAATCCATTGTCGTTATCTTGGGTCAGACGCTTAGAACGTCTGGCCGAGGGAGAATTGGAACACTTGAGTTTCAGCGTTATCCGGTTTCTTGACCGGCATCGCCAGAGCAAAACTCAGAGGACCCAGTGCGGTGACCCAGGTCACACCCACACCAACGGAACTGGCCATGTTGGTCAGGCTGATGTCATTGCACTTGGTGTTGGACTTCGAACCGTCGGCGTTCACAGTATCTTTGCACTGCGAGTCAAACACGTTACCCACATCCCAGAATACCGAGGTACGCAGGGAGCGCTGATCCTTGACGAATGGCAGCGGGAACAGAACTTCCACACCGCCCTGGATCAGGACGTTACCACCGAACGGCAGCGGATCCTGGTCCGGGTCTGCCAACGTCCCCGGGTTGGTACCCTTACTCGGAGTACTGCGTGGGCCGAGGGTACTGTCCTTGAAGCCGCGAACCGAGTTGAAACCACCAGCATAGTAGTTTTCATAGAAAGGCAAGCCATCGGTCGAACCGTAACCGTCGCCATAACCCAGTTCGGTGTGCAGACGCAGGGTGTAGTTCTCGGTAATCGGCTGGAACAACTGGCCACGGTAGTCGAGCTTGTAGAACGACAGGTCGCTGCCTGGAATGGTGGTTTCCAGGGTCAGGCTCTGCGAGCGACCACGGGTCGGCAACACGCCTTTGTTCAGGGTCGATTCGGACCAGCCGGCCGACGCCTTGAAGTTCAGGTACTGATCGCCTTCCTTTTTAACGAAGTCGAAAATCTCGTCGACGGTGTAGGTACCGGTCTTGATCTTGTCCTGTTGAGCGGACAGACCGAAGGTCAGACGCGAAGTCTCGCTGATCGGGTAGCCAACGTTGACGCCGGCACCCAGGCTGTCTACCGCATAGCTTGCTACGTCGACGTCGAGGTCTTTGTAGTCGGTGGTGCGATAGAACGCGTTGTAACCCAGGCTCACGCCGTCGGCGGTCCAGTAGGGGTCAACGTAGCCGAAGTTGTAGCGGCTCTGGTATTCGCTGCGGGTCAGGCCCACGCTCACACGGTTACCGGTACCCAGGAAGTTGTTCTGGGTGATCGAACCACCGAGGATCAAACCGGCGCTCTGGGCGAAACCGACGCTGGCGGTGATCGAGCCGGAGGCTTGTTCTTCAACGGCGTAGTTCACGTCAACCTGGTCGTCGACACCCGGAACAGCCGGTGTCTCGACGTTCACTTCCTTAAAGAAGCCCAGACGCTCAAGACGGGTCTTGGACTGGTCGATCAGGTAGGTCGAAGCCCAGCCACCCTCCATCTGACGCATTTCGCGACGCAGCACTTCGTCCTCGGACTTGGTGTTGCCACGGAAGTTGATGCGGTTGACGTAGGCGCGCTTGCCCGGATCGACGGCGAACAGGATGTCCACGGTGTGATCGTCGTCATGCGGCTGAGGTATGCCGTTGACGTTGGCGAAGGTGTAACCCTCGTTACCCAGACGGCGAGTGATCAGTTCGGAGGTGGTGGTCATCAGCTTGCGCGAGAACACCTGGCCTTTCTGCACCAGCAACAACGACTTGACCTGGTCTTCAGGCACCTTCAGGTCACCGCTGAGCTTGACGTCACGAACGGTGTACTTCTCGCCTTCGGTGATGTTGACGGTGATGTAGACGTGCTTCTTGTCCGGGGTGATGGACACCTGGGTCGAAGCGATATCCATGTTGATATAGCCGCGGTCCAGGTAGTAGGAACGCAGACGCTCCAGGTCACCGGAGAGCTTTTCACGGGCGTACTTGTCGTCGTTCTTGAAGAACGACAGCCAGTTGGTGGTTTTCAGCTCGAACAGGTCGATCAGGTCGTCGTCAGGGAAAACCGTGTTGCCCACCACGTTGATGTGCTGGATGGCAGCCACAGTGCCTTCGTTGATCTTCACTTTCAGGGCTACGCGGTTACGCGGCTGCGAGACCACTTCGGTATCAACCGTGGCCGAATAGCGGCCCTGCGCAACGTACTGGCGCTGCAGCTCGTTACGCACACCTTCGAGGGTGGCGCGCTGGAAGATCTCGCCTTCCGAGAGTCCGGACTGCTTGAGGCCTTTCATCAGGTCTTCGGTAGAGATCGCCTTGTTACCTTCGATCTCGATACTCGCGACCGACGGGCGCTCGACGACCGTGATCACCAGAACGTTGCCTTCGCGGCCCAGCTGGATATCTTGAAAGAAACCGGTTTTGAACAACGCACGAGTGGATTCCACCAGGCGACGATCATCCGCCTGCTCGCCGACGTTCAACGGCAAGGCACCAAAGACGCTACCCGCGGAGACCCGCTGGAGGCCATTGACGCGAATATCAGAGATAGTGAAGGACTCGGCGTGAACTTCGGCGATCATCAATACGGTGAGAACCGCAGTTAGCAGCAGACGTTTCATGAAGTCCTTTCTTATTCCAACTGGCAATAAACAAACTGCCGCAAAATGCGGCAGATTCGCAATTCAGCGAAGCTTTACAGACGGCCCAGATCATTGACCAGAGCAAGCAACATCACTCCGACCACCAAACTGATACCGATCTGCACCCCCCAACCTTGCACCCGATCCGACAAGGGGCGACCACGCACCCACTCAATCAGATAAAACAACAAATGCCCCCCATCCAGTACAGGGATGGGCAGCAAATTCAGAACTCCCAGGCTAATACTCAGATAAGCAAGGAAATTCAGGAAATCAGCAACGCCCGACTGGGCAGAAGCGCCCGCCACTTTAGCAATGGTTATCGGCCCACTCAAGTTTTTTACCGAGAGCTCGCCAAACAGCATTTTCTTCAGTGAGTCCAGCGTCAGGATGCTCATGGTCCAGGTACGTCGGGCACCCTCGCCAATCGCGGCCAACGGGCCATAACTGACCTCGCGGATCATTTCCGGCGGCCAGTCCACGGCTTTTACGCCGGCCCCGAGATAACCACTCGGCGCTTTGCTTTCGCCGCGCGCCGCCAGGGTCACCGGGACGTCGATTTGAGCACCGTCACGCTCGACGCGCAGCAAGATTTTGGTATCAGGACGCGTACGAACGGTATCGACCACTTGCTGCCAGTCACCCAGCGCCTGACCATCGAGCGACAGCAGACGGTCGCCGGTTTTCAGACCAGCGGCCTGCGCCGGACCTTTTGGATCGAGCTCGGCCAGCACTGGCGGCAGGGCCGGGCGCCATGGACGAATCCCCAGCGAGCGAATCGGATCGGGCTCGTCCGCCCCTTTAAGCCAATGATCGAGCGCCAGTTCGCGCGGCGTATCCGCTGTAGAGCCCTGCTCACGCACGAGCAATTGCAGGGCCCCGCTTTCCCCAAGACGACGGACCAACTGCAAATTGACCGCCGCCCAGCCAGAAGTGGGCTCGCCATCAATGGCGACGATTTCCTGACCGGCACTCAAGCCAGCCCTGGCCGCAATGCTCCCGGACTCGACAGCACCGATGACCGGACGGATCTGCTCGCTGCCGAGCATGGCCAGCACCCAGAAAAACACCAGGGCCAACAGGAAGTTGGCGATCGGCCCCGCTGCAACAATAGCGATACGCTGGCGAACCGATTTGCGATTGAAGGATTGATGAAGCTGATCGGCCGGGACTTCGCCCTCACGCTCATCGAGCATTTTGACGTAGCCACCCAGCGGAATCGCGGCGACGACAAACTCGGTACCCTGCTTGTCGTGCCAGCGCAGCAAGGGCATGCCGAAGCCCACGGAGAAACGCAAAACCTTGACGCCACAGCGACGCGCGACCCAGAAATGGCCGAATTCGTGAAAGGTGACCAGCACACCCAAAGCGATCAGGGTGCCGGCAATCATATAGAGCGCGCTCATCTACTTTCTCCGCAATCCTGTTCAGTGCCGCGTGAAGCCATGGTCCTGCAACGGCTATCGGCCGTGACGATCAAGCCATTGTTCGGCCAGAATCCGCGCTTTCGCGTCAGCGGTAAACACCGCGTCCAGATCCTCAAGCGCAACCACTGGCTCGAGATTCAGCACATCCTCGATGATACTCGCGATTTCCAGATAACCAACGCGTCCGTCGAGAAACGCCGCGACCGCCACTTCGTTGGCCGCATTGAGCATGGCCGGCGCGCTGTTGCCAGCCTCTGCCGCCTGTCGCGCCAGGCGCAGGCAAGGGAAGCGCTGCTCGTCCGGTGCTTCGAAATCCAGGCGGGCAATGGCAAACAGGTCCAGCGGCGCCACACCCGAGTCGATCCGCTCAGGCCAGGCCAATGCGTTGGCAATCGGCGTGCGCATGTCAGGGTTGCCCAACTGCGCCAATACCGAGCCATCCACATAGTCGACCAGCGAGTGAATCACACTCTGCGGATGAATCACCACCTCGACCTGCGACGGCTTGGCGTCGAACAGCCAGCAAGCCTCGATCAACTCCAGGCCCTTGTTCATCATGCTGGCCGAATCCACCGAGATCTTGCGACCCATGGACCAGTTCGGGTGAGCACATGCCTGATCAGGCGAAACATGCGCCAGTTCGCTCATCGGCGTCTGACGGAAAGGACCGCCCGAAGCCGTCAGCAAAATCCGCCGCACGCCAACAGCGCCCAGACCACGGGAAAAATCCTGCGGCATGCACTGGAAGATCGCGTTGTGTTCGCTGTCGATCGGCAGCAACACCGAACCGCTCTTGTGCACGGCCTGCATGAACAGCGCGCCGGACATCACCAACGCTTCTTTGTTGGCCAGAAGGATTTTCTTCCCGGCCTGCACCGCTGCCAGGGTCGGGCGCAGACCCGCGGCGCCAACGATGGCAGCCATCACGGCATCGACTTCAGGTGCGGAGGCGACCTGGCACAGGCCCTCCTCCCCGACCAATACGCGAGTGGATAAACCGGCAGCACGCAAGTCGTCCTGCAAACCACGCGCCGCCGCCACTTCCGGCACGACTGCGAATTGCGGCACATGGCGCACGCACAAGGCCAGCAACTCGCTCAGGCGCGTGAAGCCGCTCAGTGCGAAAACCTGATAACGCTCAGGATGACGAGCGATGACGTCGAGGGTGCTCAGACCGATCGAGCCGGTAGCCCCCAGAACGGTAATCTGTTGAGGGCGGCTCACGGTGCAGCCATCCACAGCAATACAGCGAAAATCGGGATCGCGGCGGTCAGACTGTCGATGCGATCAAGCACACCGCCATGACCGGGCAGCAGGTTGCTGCTGTCCTTGATGCCGGATTGACGCTTGAACATGCTCTCGGTGAGGTCGCCCACCACCGAAATGAATACGATCAACGCAGCGCCGATCAGGCCCTTGAGCAGCTCGCCAACGGTCCAGTCACGTACCAGGCCGACGATCGCGGTAATCACCAGGCTCAGCGCCAGACCACCGTAAACGCCTTCCCAGCTTTTGCCAGGGCTGACTTGCGGCGCCAGTTTGCGCTTGCCAAAGGCACGGCCGGAGAAATAGGCACCGATATCGGCCCCCCAGACCAGCACCATCACCGCCATGATCAACCAGTTACCCAGCGGGTACTGCTTGATCTGAACCAGCCCTTGCCAGGCCGGCAGCAAGATCAGCAAGCCGATCACCAGTTTGGTGGCCGCCGTGGACCAGTGCTCGCTCGAACGCGGATAGGTCAGCACCAGATAGGTCGCCACCGCCCACCACAACACCGAGGCGCCCAACACCCAAGGGGCAAGGCCCGGCAGGACGTACATGACGAACAGCATCAGCGCGACGACAGCGGCAAAGCCGACACGGAACGACTGCGCGGTAAAGCCAGCCAGACGCGCCCATTCCCAGGCGCCCAGGCTCACGACCAGACCGATGAACAGCGCAAAACCAGACCCTTCGAGCAGGAAAAACCCGCACAGAGCGATCGGCAGCAGGATCAGCGCAGTGATGATTCGTTGTTTAAGCATTAAACCCGGGCTCCAGCTTCGACCTGTTCGCTCGTTTTACCGAAGCGACGCTGGCGCGAAGCGAAATCGGCCAGCGCGGTGCGCATGGCTTCGTGTTTGAAGTCCGGCCAGAACAGGTCGGAGAAGTACAACTCGGCGTACGCCAGTTGCCACAGCAGGAAGTTGCTGATGCGGTGTTCGCCACCGGTGCGGATGCACAGATCCGGCAACGGCAGGTCGCCGGTGGCCAGACAGGTCTGCAGCAGATCCGGAGTGATATCTTCCGGACGCAGATGCCCGGCCTGGACTTCACGCGCCAGACGCTGCGCCGCTTGGGCGATATCCCACTGACCGCCGTAGTTGGCGGCGATCTGCAGGATAAAGCGGTTGGCACCGGCCGTCATGGCTTCCGCCTCGCGCATTGCCGCCTGAAGCTCAGGGTGGAAGCGCGAGCGATCACCGATGATGCGCAAGCTGATGTTGTTGTCGTTGAGGCGCTTGGCCTCACGACGCAACGCCTTGAAGAACAGATCCATCAAGGCACTGACTTCATCGGCCGGGCGCTGCCAGTTTTCACTGGAAAAGGCGAACAGGGTGAGCACTTCGACCTTGGCCTCGGCGCACACCTCGATTACCGCCCGCACAGCATCCACGCCGGCTTTATGCCCGGCAACACCCGGCATAAAGCGTTTTTTCGCCCAGCGATTGTTGCCATCCATGATGATCGCGACATGGCGCGGCACCGCGGACGGCGCAGACTGCTTGGTCTTGTCCATTTGAAACTCGACCCTTATACGGCCATCAGGTCTTTTTCTTTCTCGTCCGTGGCCTTGGTGATCTGGGCCTCGAAGTCTTTGGTCAGCTTGTCGATTTCAGCGGTGGCACGACGCTCTTCGTCTTCGCTGATTTCTTTATCCTTGACCAGTTTTTTCAGCTCACCCAGCGCATCACGGCGGATATTGCGCACAGCAACACGTGCATCTTCAGCGGCAGCACGCGCCTGCTTGGTGAAGCCCTTACGGGTTTCTTCGGTCAGGGCCGGCATGGAGATCAGCAGCAGTTCACCCAGGTTGGTCGGGTTCAGGTTCAGACCGGCGCTCTGGATCGCTTTGTCGACGGCCGCCAGCATGTTGCGCTCGAAAGCGACGACTTGCAGGGTGCGGGAGTCTTTTACAGTGATGTTGGCCACTTGAGTGATGGAAGTGTCTGCGCCGTAGTACGGCACCATCACGCTGCCCAGGATGCTTGGGTGAGCCTTGCCGGTACGAATCTGGCCGAATGCATGGGCCAGAGAGTCCAGGGATTTCTGCATGCGCTCTTGAGCGTCTTTCTTGATTTCGTTGATCATTGTTGACCTTCCTCGATCAGAGTGCCTTCAGCGCCGCCATGCACGATGTTCAGCAGGGCGCCGGGCTTGTTCATGTTGAATACGCGCAGCGGCATTTTGTGGTCGCGGCACAGGCAAATCGCTGTCAGATCCATTACACCCAGCTTGCGATCCAGCACTTCATCATAAGTCAGATGATCGAACTTCTCGGCATGCGGGTCTTTGAACGGGTCAGCGGTATAGACGCCATCGACCTTGGTCGCCTTCAGCACGACGTCAGCGTCGATCTCGATGGCGCGCAGGCAGGCTGCCGAATCCGTGGTGAAGAACGGATTACCGGTACCGGCGGCAAAAATCACCACGTCCTTGGAGTTCAGGTGGCGCATGGCTTTGCGGCGATCATAGTGATCGGTCACGCCAACCATGGAAATGGCCGACATCACGATGGCCGAGATATTGGCACGTTCCAGCGCATCACGCATGGCCAGGGCGTTCATCACAGTGGCCAGCATGCCCATGTGGTCGCCTGTCACCCGATCCATGCCAGCCTTGCTCAAGGCCTCGCCACGGAACAGGTTGCCACCGCCGATCACCAGACCGACCTGTACGCCGATGCCGACCAGTTGGCCGACTTCCAGCGCCATCCGATCCAGCACTTTTGGATCGATCCCGAACTCTTCCGAGCCCATCAGGGCCTCGCCGCTAAGCTTGAGTAGAATGCGTTTATAGCGAGCCTGATAACCACTGCCCTGCTGAGCCATTGCGAATCTCTCCTGCGGCGTATTTAAAAAATTCTGTGCAAGCTGTTTTACAGCTGGCGTTCACTCTAGCTTGGCGCTGCTTCAGCGCCATCGGAACCTGGCTTTGTAAGTCAGTTCCCAGTGGAAACCAATAAAAAATTGGTAACCCCATCTGAAAAGAGGCTGCGCGCGTGAGCGGGCAGCCTCTTTCGGGCGACAGTTGAAAAACCGTCTTATTGCTTGGCGGCAGCCAGCTGGGCAGCAACTTCTTCAGCGAAGTTGTCGACCGGCTTCTCGATGCCTTCGCCTACTTTGAAGTAGGTGAAGGAAACGATTTCTGCGCCGCCTTTCTTGGCCAGCTCGCCAACCTTGATTTCAGGGTTCTTGACGAACGCCTGCTCAACCAGGCTCGCTTCTGCCAGGAACTTGCTGATACGGCCTTTGACCATGTTCTCAACAATGTTTTCTGGCTTGCCTTTGATCTTCTCTTCGTTCAGCTGCAGGAACACAGCTTTTTCACGCTCGATCGCTTCAGCCGAAACTTGCGAAGGCAGCAGGAACTCAGGGTTGCTCGCAGCGACGTGCATCGCGATGTCTTTGGCCAGCTCGACGTCACCGCCTTTCAGAGCCACAACAACACCGATCTTGTTGCCGTGCAGGTAAGAACCTACAACGTCACCTTCGATACGGGCCAGACGACGGATGTTGACGTTCTCGCCTACTTTGGCAACCAGTGCTTCGCGAGCAGCTTCTTGCGAAGCGATCAGCGGAGCAGCGTCGGTCAGCTTGTCAGCGAAAGCTTTTTCAACGCTGGCAGCGACGAAGTTCTTGAAGTCGTCTTGCAGAGCCAGGAAGTCGGTCTGCGAGTTCACTTCCAGGATAACGGCAGCTTTACCGTCGTCCTTGATTGCGATTGCGCCTTCAGCGGCAACGTTGCCAGCCTTTTTCGCAGCCTTGATCGCGCCCGAAGCACGCATGTCATCAATGGCTTTTTCGATGTCGCCGTCAGCCTTTTCCAGGGCTTTCTTGCAGTCCATCATGCCTTCGCCGGTACGCTCGCGCAGTTCTTTAACCAACGCTGCAGTAATTGCTGCCATTTTCAAATTCCTCTTGGATAGGTTTTCAACCATTCCACCCGATCGAACGGGCGTTCAATTCTTCCCGAATCACCTTGTACCCGCCGCACGTTACAGATGCAGGGGCTGCGCCACCAGACACGGGCGCCAACAAACGGTTTTCGAGGTGGCAAAAAGGGGGCCAAGCCCCCTTTTTGCTTACTGAGTCAACGCCAGGGCGTCAATTACTCAGCTGCAGCCTGAGTTTCTTCAGCTGCGAACTCAACAGTGCCGCCAGCAACATTGTTGCGACCACGGATCACTGCGTCAGCCATCGAACCCATGTACAGCTGGATAGCGCGGATTGCGTCATCGTTGCCTGGGATGATGTAGTCAACGCCTTCCGGGCTGCTGTTGGTATCGACAACGCCGATGACCGGGATGCCCAGCTTGTTGGCTTCGGTGATCGCGATGCGCTCGTGGTCAACGTCGATCACGAACAGTGCGTCTGGCAGACCGCCCATGTCCTTGATGCCGCCCAGGGAGCGATCCAGCTTTTCCAGGTCACGGGAGCGCATCAGCGCTTCTTTCTTGGTCAGCTTGGCGAAAGTACCGTCTTCGGCTTGAACTTCAAGGTCACGCAGACGCTTGATGGAAGCACGAATGGTTTTGAAGTTGGTCAGCATGCCGCCCAACCAGCGGTGATCGACGTACGGCGAACCGCAACGTGCTGCTTCTTCAGCAACGATCTTGCCAGCGGAACGCTTGGTGCCGACGAACAGAATCTTGTTTTTGCCCTGGGCCAGACGCTCTACGAAAGTCAGAGCTTCGTTGAACATTGGCAGGGTTTTTTCAAGGTTGATGATGTGAATCTTGTTACGCGCGCCGAAAATGTACTTACCCATTTTCGGATTCCAGTAACGGGTTTGGTGACCGAAGTGCACACCGGCCTTCAGCATATCGCGCATGTTGACTTGGGACATGATAGTTCCTTAATAAGTCGGGTTTGGCCTCCACGTATCCCAATGACCAACCAGTGGCATAAAGCCAAAAGCACCCAGGTCATCGTGTCGACACGTGTGTGGATTTAAGCTTTTCGGGGTATCCCCGGAAAGCGGCGCATTTTATACCACAGGGTGCGCAGAAACGGAACCCGGAATCTGTAATCGCACCAAGGACATGGGCGCAGCCCCCTTGGAATCGCCTTCAGGCGCACCATTGTATAGACAGACGCGATGCACGCAGGCGCGGATTTGCTCCTTCCGTCTGATAGAATCGCGTTTTTCAGGGTCGCAAATCCAACACTTGCCACCCTCTCCGTATCAGTAAGCGCCGCCGAGCGCAGAGAGAGCCTGTATGACCGTCAACCTCAAAACCCCCGAGGACATCGCTGGCATGCGTGTCGCCGGCAAACTGGCCGCCGATGTGCTGGAAATGATTGCCGAACATGTCAAACCGGGTGTTACCACCGATCAACTGAACCAGATCTGCCACGACTACATCGTCAACGTGCAGCAGGCCATCCCTGCCCCGCTCAACTACAAGGGTTTTCCGAAGTCGATCTGCACCTCGATCAATCACGTGGTCTGCCACGGCATCCCGAATGACAAGCCGCTGAAAAATGGCGACACCCTGAACATCGACGTCACCGTGATCAAGGACGGCTACCACGGCGACACCAGCCGCATGTTCCACGTCGGCGAAGTGCCGGTCTGGGCCGAGCGTCTGTCGCAGGTCACCCAGGAATGCATGTACAAGGCCATTGAAATCGTCAAACCTGGCTGCCGCCTTGGCGACATCGGTGAAATCATCCAGAAGCACGCGGAAAAGAACGGCTTCTCGGTGGTTCGCGAGTTCTGCGGCCACGGCATCGGCAAGGTGTTCCACGAAGAACCGCAGATCCTGCACTACGGCCGCGCCGGTACCGGCATGGAACTGAAGGCTGGCATGACCTTCACCATCGAGCCGATGATCAACCAGGGCAAGGCCGACACCAAGGTGCTGGGTGACGGCTGGACCGCGATCACCAAAGACCGCAAGCTCTCGGCACAGTGGGAACACACCCTGCTGGTGACCGACACTGGCTACGAGATCTTCACCCTGCGCGCCGACGACACGATTCCGCGCGTCTCGGCCTGATCCCAAGAACGCTCCCAGCCTTATAGAAGGAAAGCCAATCGATGCCGCAGGTGGATCCCGAACTGTTCGACCGCGGCCAGTTCCAGGCTGAACTGGCCCTGAAAGCGAGTCCCATTGCGGCGTTCAAGAAGGCGATCCGCCAGGCTCGCGAGGTCCTCGACACGCGTTTTCGCAGCGGCCGCGACATCCGCCGGCTGATCGAAGACCGTGCCTGGTTCGTCGACAACATCCTGCAAAAAGCCTGGGAGCAGTTCAACTGGAGCGAAGACGCCGACATCGCGCTGGTCGCGGTCGGCGGCTACGGCCGTGGTGAGTTGCACCCGTATTCCGACATCGACCTGCTGATCCTGCTGGACAGCGCCGACCACGAAGTTTTCCGCGATTCCATCGAGCGTTTTCTGACCCTGCTGTGGGACATCGGTCTGGAGGTCGGGCAGAGCGTGCGTTCGGTCGACGAATGCGCCGAAGAAGCCCGCGCCGACCTGACCGTGGTCACCAACCTCATGGAAAGCCGCACCATTTGCGGCCCCGAGCGTCTGCGCCAGCGCATGCTCGATGTCACCAGCACCGCACACATGTGGCCGGCCAAGGAGTTCTTCCTGGCCAAGCGCGCCGAGCAGAAGGCCCGCCACCACAAGTACAACGACACCGAATACAACCTGGAACCCAACGTCAAAGGTTCGCCCGGCGGCCTGCGGGATATCCAGACGATTCTGTGGGTGGCCCGGCGTCAGTACGGCACCCTGAACCTGCGCGCCCTCGCCGGCGAGGGTTTCCTGGTCGAGAGCGAAAACGCGCTGCTGGCCTCCTCCCAGGAATTCCTCTGGAAAGTCCGTTACGCCCTGCACATGCTCGCCGGCCGTTCGGAAGACCGCCTGCTGTTCGACCATCAACGAACCATTGCCGGCCTGTTGGGCTTTGAAGGTGACGACGCCAAACAGGCCGTCGAAAATTTCATGCAGCAGTACTTCCGCGTGGTCATGAGCATCGCTCAGCTCAGCGACCTGATCATCCAGCACTTCGAGGAAGTGATCCTCGCCCCGGAAGACGAAGCACCGCCGCAGCCGATCAACTCGCGTTTCCAGTTGCACGACGGCTACATCGAAGCACGTAACGACAACGTGTTCCGCCGCACGCCGTTCGCCATGCTCGAGATCTTCGTGCTGATGGCCCAGCAGCCGGAAATCAAAGGCGTGCGCGCCGACACCATTCGTCTGCTGCGGGAAAACCGGCATCTGATCGACGACAATTTCCGCAACGACATCCGCAATACCAGCCTGTTCATCGAGCTGTTCAAGTGCAAGATCGGCATCCATCGCAACCTGCGGCGGATGAACCGTTACGGCATTCTCGGGCGTTACCTGCCGGAGTTCGGCTTTATCGTCGGACAGATGCAGCATGACCTGTTCCACATCTATACGGTCGATGCGCACACCCTGAACCTGATCAAACACCTGCGTAAGTTGCAGTACAGCCAGGTGTCGGAAAAATTCCCGCTGGCGGCCAAACTCATGGCCAAACTGCCCAAGCCCGAACTCATCTACATGGCCGGTCTGTACCACGACATCGGCAAGGGCCGGCATGGCGATCATTCGGACATCGGCGCGGTCGATGCCGAAGCGTTCTGTCAGCGCCATCAGTTGCCGGTGTGGGACAGCCGCCTGATCGTCTGGCTGGTGCAGAACCACCTGGTGATGTCGACCACCGCACAGCGCAAGGATCTGTCCGATCCGCAGGTGATCCACGATTTCGCCCAGATCGTCAGCGACGAAACCCGTCTGGACTATCTGTATGTGCTGACCGTGGCCGACATCAACGCGACCAACCCGACCCTGTGGAACTCATGGCGCGCGAGCCTGTTGCGCCAGCTCTACACCGAGACCAAACGCGCCCTGCGCCGTGGCCTGGAAAACCCGGTGGATCGCGAAGAGCAGATCCGCCAGACCCAGAGCGCGGCACTGGACATTCTGGTGCGCGGCGGCACCGACCCGGACGACGTCGAGCAGTTGTGGGCGCAGTTGGGCGATGACTATTTCCTCCGTCATACCGCCGGCGACGTGGCCTGGCACAGTGACGCGATCCTGCAGCAGCCGGCCGATGGCGGTCCGCTGGTGCTGATCAAGGAAACCACCCAACGCGAATTCGAGGGCGGCACGCAGATCTTCATCTATGCCCCGGATCAGCACGATTTCTTCGCCGTGACCGTGGCCGCGATGGACCAGCTCAACCTGAACATTCACGACGCCCGGGTCATCACCTCGAGCAGCCAGTTCACCCTCGACACCTACATCGTGCTCGACACCGACGGCGACTCGATCGGCGACAACCCGGCGCGGGTCAAACAGATTCGCGACGGTCTGACCGAAGCCCTGCGCAACCCCGACGACTACCCGACGATCATCCAGCGCCGGGTGCCGCGCCAGCTCAAGCACTTCGCCTTCGCGCCGCAGGTGACGATCCACAACGACGCCCAGCGTCCGGTGACGGTGCTGGAACTCACCGCTCCTGACCGCCCGGGCCTGCTGGCGCGGATCGGCGGGATCTTCCTCGAGTTCGACCTGTCGCTGCAGAACGCCAAGATTGCGACCCTGGGCGAACGCGTGGAAGACGTGTTCTTCATCACCGACGCCCACAACCAGCCGCTCTCCGACCCGCTGCTGTGCAGCCGCTTGCAGGACGCAATCGTCGAGCAACTGAGCGTCAATCACGAACCGGATATCAAGCTTTCGCGCATCAGTATTTGATCCAGCAACTTCCCCCCTGTGGGAGCGGGCTTGCTCGCGAAAGCGGTGTGTCAGGCAACACATCATTCAATGACACACCGCTTTCGCGAGCAAGCCCGCTCCCACATTGAACGAGGCCCCCATGAACAAAGCTCTGAACCAGCTCCAGCCCTACCCGTTCGAAAAGCTCCGCGCCCTGCTTGGCACGGTCACGCCGAACCCGGACAAACGCCCGATCGCCCTGTCGATCGGCGAGCCGAAACACCGCTCGCCAAGCTTTGTCGCCGAAGCGCTGGCGAACAATCTGGATCAGATGGCAGTGTATCCGACCACCCTTGGCATCCCGGCCCTGCGCGAAGCCATCGCCGGCTGGTGCGAACGTCGCTTCGGCGTGCCAAGCGGCTGGATTGATCCGGCGCGCAATGTGCTGCCGGTCAACGGTACCCGCGAAGCGCTGTTCGCCTTCACCCAGACCGTGGTCAACCGTGGCGACGATGCGCTGGTGGTCAGCCCGAACCCGTTCTATCAGATCTACGAAGGCGCAGCGTTCCTCGCCGGGGCCAAGCCGCACTACCTGCCATGCCTGGACGAAAACGGCTTCAACCCGGATTTCGATGCGGTCTCGCCGGACATCTGGAAACGCTGCCAGATCCTGTTCCTGTGCTCGCCGGGCAACCCGACCGGCGCACTGATCCCGGTCGACGTGCTGAAAAAACTCATCGCCCTGGCCGACGAATACGACTTCGTGATCGCCGCCGACGAGTGCTACAGCGAACTGTACTTCGACGAACAGACCCCGCCGCCAGGCCTGCTCAGCGCCTGCGTCGAACTGGGCCGCAAGGACTTCAAGCGTTGCGTGGTGTTCCACAGCCTGTCCAAGCGTTCCAACCTGCCGGGCCTGCGCTCCGGTTTCGTCGCCGGTGACGCCGATATCCTCAAGGGCTTCCTGCTGTACCGCACCTACCACGGCTGCGCGATGCCGGTGCAAACCCAACTGGCCAGCGTTGCCGCGTGGAATGATGAAGTGCATGTACGCGCCAACCGTGCGCTGTACCGCGAGAAGTTTGACGCAGTCCTGGCAATTCTCAGCCCGGTGATGGATGTGCAGCGTCCGGACGGCAGCTTCTACCTGTGGCCGAACGTGGCCGGCGACGATGCCGCCTTCTGCCGCGACCTGTTCGAACAGGAACACGTGACCGTGGTGCCGGGCTCGTATTTGTCGCGAGATGTGGACGGCGTCAATCCGGGTGCCGGGCGTGTGCGCATGGCGCTCGTCGCGCCACTGGCCGAGTGTGTCGAGGCCGCAGAGCGGATTCGCGCGTTCGTCGCTCGCCAGTCATAAGCACCTTTACCGTGCCAGTTCTGCTGGCACGGTAACCCGTCATAAAACCGCACACATATTCAATTTACCCACTCAAGTTCAGTCACTAGCATCCCTCATTCAAAGCGACTTGCCGGGAACACCAAGCAACCCGACAAGTTAAACCTGAAGAATGAAAACATGGATGTTCAGTTATGCACTCAACATGGCTTCACCCACGCAGAAAATCTGAAAGCACGCAGATATCCCGGCCTCTGAAACACGCTCGGGAGTTTCAGAAACATGTGGGCTAAAAACAATCCGGCGAAATTCTGGACACCCGGCTGCACACTTCGCATCGCCTTCCTCAATGGCACGCAAGAATTCAAGGACGCAACCATCGCCGCCGCCAGCAACTGGTTGCCGCACATTAACTTGAAGTTTGATTTCGTCGAAGGTGAAGCGGGCGATATCCGCATACTCAGCCAGGAAGGAACGTTTTCTTCATTTATTGGTACCGATGCCCGGTTATTCCCCGATGAGCCGACCATGAGACTCTGGCCCCACCCAGCCGACAGCGCACGTTACTTCGCAGCCAATGTAATGCACGAGTTCGGCCACATGCTTGGCGCAGAGCATGAGCAAACCAACCCCACGGCAAACATCCCCTGGGACATGCCAGCCATTTATGAGGAACATGAATTAACTGCCAACCCGGAAGAAGACGACTACCGGGCCAGCGTGACACGCAAACGCCTGCACGACTGGTACTTTGATCGCGGCAATCCCGACGAAAGCATCTATTCGGCGTACGATCGAACGTCGATCATGCACTACCGCATCAAGCAGTCCTGGACCCTCGGGGACTTCCAGCTCTTCATTAATCTGGATCTCAGCGAACAGGACAAAATCTTCATGTCGAACGCTTATCCTTACCCGGTGTGTGAGTGAACTTACCCCCTCAGGCTATTTGACCTGCCCCAGATTCGCCTCGCTCAAATCAAGTTCGCCCAATACTTCTCTGAGCACGTCATCACCAATCTGGTGATGACGGCTCAGGCTATACAACTCCAGGCGCTGCGCGCGCAGTGCCTTCAAGCGCAAACGGCGTTCCAGCAGATCCATCTGGAACGCCAGCGCCTGGGCTTCAGCCGAATCGTTGAACACCTCAAGCTGATGCCGATATTCGGACATGATCCGCGCCTTGAGTTCAGCCGAGAGCGCCGCCTGCGCGGCATCCTGCGGCGCAACTTCTTCGGTTTCCAACGCATGGATCGCTGCTTCGGCGGTCTTGCGCCAGGCATCGCGCACTTCCTGACGACGCTTGTCGTCCGGACTTTTTTCGATACCGCGCAACAGCAACGGCAAGGCGATGCACGCCACAATCAGCGACAACAGGATCACCCCGGCGGCAATAAAGATCAGCAGATCACGCTCGGGAAACGCCTCAGCCCCCATCAACATCGGCACCGACATCACACCGGCCAGCGTCACCGCGCCGCGCACACCGCCAACGGTCAGCAACCAGCAGGAGCGCGCCGTGGGTACTTGCGTCAGGTCACCCTTGCCGCGCAACCGCCGCAGCAGCACCGACAAACGCCAGATGCTCTGCACCCAGATAAAGCGCAGCAGCACCAGCGCGAGGAAAATCGCCACCACGTCGAGGCCGCGATACAGCAGGGTCGGCCACAACGTCGGTTCGTGGCTGACCACGGCTTTGATGATGTCCGGCAATTGCAGGCCCAGCAGCAGGAAGATCAGACCGTTGAAGGCGAACTCCAGCAATGACCAGACGCTACGGTTGAGCAGACGGGTGCTGGTCTGCCGTGGCAACAGATCGAGCCAGCTCTGCATCATCCCCGCCGCGACGGCCGAAAGAATCCCCGATGCACCCAGTCGCTCGGCCAGTACATAAGCGGCGAACGGCAATAGCAACATGAACACCACATGGGTGGCCGGATCGTCCCAGCCACGGGCAATCATCCATGCGCGCAAACGCCCGACCAGCCAGCTCAGCGCGACACCGACCGCCAGCCCGCCGACCGCCACCAGCACGAAGGTCAGGCTGGCGTTGGCCAGCGAGAACACCCCGGTCACTGCCGCGACGAGGGCAAACTTGAACGTCACCAGACCCGAGGCGTCATTCATCAGCGCCTCGCCCTGCAACATGTGCATCAGCGGCGTCGGCAAACGATTCTGCGAGATCGCCGAGACGGCCACGGCGTCGGTCGGCGACAGCACGGCGGCCAGCGCGAAGGCTACCGGCAGCGGAATGCTCGGCAACAGCCAGTGAATGAAGTACCCGGCGCCGACCACGGTGAACAGCACCAGGCCCACCGCCAGCGTCAGGATCGGCCCACGCAAATGCCAGAATTCGCGTTTGGGCATGCGCCAGCCGTCGGAAAACAGCAGCGGCGGCAGGAACAGAAACAGGAACAGTTCCGGATCCAGCGCCACGTGCAGGCCCAGTGTCGGCCAGGCCAGCAAGGCACCGGCGGCGATTTGCACGAGGGGTAGCGGCAGCGGGATGACCCGTCCGACCAGCCGGGAGACGCTGACCAGCATCAGCAGGATCAGGACGGTATAAGCGGTTTGCATAAAGCGGAAATCTCAGACAATCGACAGCGTTGAACTGCCATATTAGCCGCTTAGGATGCGTCTGACCGTTGCACCTATGTCGCACGCCCGCAACGCCATTCCAATGTGGGAGCGAGCTTGCTCGCGAATACGGTGTGTCATTAACAGAGATTTTGACTGACACGGCCCCTTCGCGAGCAAGCTCGCTCCCACAGGGTTTTGCATTGCCCAATGAAGCCGGGCGCCGCGAAACCGTTTGGTCATGGCATAATCCGACACCATTTTTTTCCAGCACCTGTAAAGGGGGCGATTCCTTGACCGTTTCAAGTAAAACGTTGCACCTTTTCGGCATCAAAGCCTGCGACACCATGAAGAAGGCGCGCACCTGGCTCGATGAACACGCTGTCAGCTACGACTTCCACGATTACAAAACCGCCGGTATCGACCGTGAGCACCTGACCCAATGGTGTGACGAGCACGGCTGGCAAACGGTGTTGAACCGTGCAGGCACGACCTTTCGCAAACTCGACGACGAACGTAAAGCCGATCTCGACCAGTCGAAAGCCATCGAACTGATGCTCGCTCAACCCTCGATGATCAAGCGCCCGGTGCTCGATCTCGGTGACCGAACCCTGATTGGCTTCAAGCCAGACATCTACGCGGCCGCACTCAAGTAAGCAGCCCGTCACTTATTGCTAGAGGTATTCACATGTCCAACTCTCTGTTCAGCATCGCCTTTGGTGTCGGCACTCAGAACCGTCAAGGCGCGTGGCTGGAAGTGTTCTACGCTCAGCCACTGCTCAATCCGTCGGCCGAACTGGTCGCCGCCGTGGCGCCGATTCTCGGTTACACCGAAGGCAACCAGGCCATCACCTTCACCACCGCGCAAGCTGCGCAACTGGCTGAAGCGGTCAAAGGCATCGACGCCGTTCAAGGCAAACTGCTGACCCGTCTGGCCGAGAGCCACAAGCCGCTGGTCGCCACCCTGCTGGCCGAAGACGCACAACTGACCTCGACGCCTGAGGCCTACCTCAAGCTGCACCTGCTGTCGCATCGTCTGGCCAAGCCGCACGGCGTAAGCCTGGCCGGGATTTTCCCGCTGCTGCCGAACGTGGCATGGACCAGCCAGGGCGCAATCGACCTGAGCGAACTGGCCGAAATGCAACTCGAAGCGCGTCTGCGCGGCGAGCTGCTGGAAGTGTTCTCGGTGGACAAGTTCCCGAAAATGACCGACTACGTGGTGCCGGCCGGCGTGCGTATCGCTGACGCGGCACGTCTGCGTCTGGGCGCTTACGTGGGCGAAGGCACCACCGTGATGCACGAAGGCTTCATCAACTTCAACGCCGGCACCGAAGGCCCGGGCATGATCGAAGGCCGCGTGTCCGCTGGCGTGTTCGTCGGCAAGGGTTCGGACCTGGGCGGCGGCTGCTCGACCATGGGCACCCTGTCGGGTGGCGGCAACATCGTGATCAAGGTCGGCGAAGGCTGCCTGATCGGCGCCAACGCCGGTATCGGTATTCCGTTGGGCGACCGCAACACCGTCGAGTCGGGCCTGTACGTGACCGCCGGCACCAAGGTGGCGCTGCTGGACGAGCACAACAACCTGGTCAAGGTGGTGAAGGCGCGTGAACTGGCCGGTCAGACCGACCTGTTGTTCCGTCGCAACTCGGAAACCGGTGCCGTGGAGTGCAAAACCCACAAATCGGCGATCGAGCTGAACGAAGCGCTGCACGCTCACAACTAAGCAGCCACCCAATCCCCCTGTGGGAGCGGGCTTGCTCGCGAAGGCGGTGCGTCAGTCACCATTGATTTCGACTGACACGCCGCTTTCGCGAGCAAGCCCGCTCCCACAAGGTTCGGTGTACACCCCGCCCAAGTTCACAGGGCTGAACCTATGATGATTCCCTCCCCCTGGCGCGCCGATTTTCCGGCCATCGCCGCCCTGCAACGGCAAGACCAGACCTATCTGGACAACGCCGCCACCACGCAAAAACCCCAGGCCCTGCTCGACGCGCTAGCGCACTACTACGCCAACGGCGCAGCCAATGTGCATCGTGCGCAGCATCTGCCCGGCGCCCACGCGACGCAGGCGTTCGAAGACAGTCGGCTGAAAGTTGCCCAGTGGCTGAATGCCGGTGACAGCGGGCAGATCATCTTCACCCACGGCGCCACCAGCGCGCTGAATCTCCTGGCCTATGGCCTTGAGCATCTTTTCCAACCGGGCGATGAAATTGTCATCAGCGCCCTGGAGCATCACGCCAACCTGCTGCCGTGGCAGCAACTGGCACAACGGCGGAACCTGAAACTGGTGATCCTGCCGCTGGACGCCGACGGCGTGATCGACCTCGGCGCCGCTGTGCGTCTGATCAACCCACGTACCCGTTTGCTGGCGGTCAGTCAGCTGTCCAACGTGCTCGGCGTCTGGCAACCGCTGCCGGCGCTGCTGGCGATGGCCAAGGCGCAGAACGCGCTGACCGTGGTCGATGGCGCCCAAGGTGTGGTGCATGGTCGCCACGACGTGCAGGCACTGGGTTGCGACTTCTACGTGTTTTCCAGCCACAAACTGTACGGCCCCGATGGTCTCGGTGTGCTGTTCGGGCGCAACAAGGCGCTTGAGCAACTGCAGCCGTGGCAGTTCGGCGGCGAAATGGTGCTGGAAGCCAATTATCACGATGCGCGCTTCCGCCCTGCCCCGTTGGGTTTCGAGGCTGGTACGCCGCCGATTGCCAGCGTAATCGGCCTCGGCGCAACTCTCGATTATCTGGCAGGGCTGGATCAGGACGCGATGTCGGCCCACGAAGCGGCGCTGCACGCCTATCTGCTGCAAGGCCTGGCCGCGCGCAACGGCATTCGTCTGCTCGGCAAGCCGCAACTGGCGCTGGCGAGTTTTGTCGTCGAGGGTGTGCACAACGCCGATCTGGCGCATCTGCTGACCGAGCAAGGCATCGCCGTGCGCGCCGGGCATCACTGCGCCATGCCGTTGCTGAAAAACTTTGAGCTGGCCGGGGCGATCCGCGTGTCGCTGGCGCTGTACAACGACTCCGAGGATCTGGAGCGTTTCTTCGAAGCGCTGGATCAGGCCCTGGAGTTGCTGCGATGAACCTGCCGCTCGCCGCTGCCGAAGCGCTGCAGACCTTTCAGAATGCTGCCGGCTGGGAACAGCGCGCACGGTTGCTGATGCAGTTTGGCGATCGTCTGCCGCCGCTGGATGACGCGGACAAATGCGAGGCCAACCGCGTGCATGGCTGTGAAAGTCAGATGTGGCTGGTGGGGGAATTGCAGGACGGCCACTGGCAATTCAGCGCTGCCAGCGATGCGCGGATGATTCGCGGGTTGGTGGCGTTGCTGCTGTTGCGGGTCAACGGTTTGAGCGCTGCCGAGTTGCAGCAGGTGGATTTGCCCGACTGGTTCAATCAACTGGGGCTGTCGCGGCAATTGTCGCCGTCGCGCAGTAATGGCTTGAATGCCGTGCTCAAGCGCATGAATGAGTTGGCAGGCTGATCGCCTTCGCGAGCAAGCCCGCTCCCACAGGGGATTTGTGAACGCCACAGATCCAACGTGGGAGCGGGCTTGCTCGCGAAGAGGCCATCACTGACAACCTCAGACCTGAGGTTTGATGCGATCCGCCGGCCGCCGCACACCCGCCACAATCTTGTCCACAGCCTTGGTCGCCGCGACCATGCCGAACGTCGCCGTGACCATCATCACCGCGCCAAACCCGCCGGCGCAGTCGAGCTTCACGCCGTCGCCGACAAAACTCTTCTGCAAGCAGATGCTGCCGTCCGGTTTCGGATAGCGCAGCTGTTCAGTGGAGAACACGCACGGCACGCTGTAATGGCGGGTCACGGTGCGCGAGAAACCGTAGTCGCGGCGCAGGGTCGAGCGCACTTTCGAAGCCAGCGGATCGTTGAAGGTCCGGTTGAGGTCGCAGACCTGAATCAGCGTCGGATCGATCTGCCCACCCGCACCGCCCGTGGTGATGATCTGAATCTTGCGGCGTTTGCACCAGGCGATCAGTGCAGCCTTGGCGTTGACCGCGTCGATGCAGTCGATCACGCAGTCGATGTTCGGCGTGATGTACTCGGCCATGGTGTCGCGCGTCACGAAGTCCGCCACCGCATGCACCGTACAATCCGGATTGATCCCGCGCAGGCGCTCGGCCATCACTTCGACCTTGGGTTTGCCGACGGTGCTGTCCAGCGCATGCAACTGGCGGTTGGCGTTGCTGACGCAGACGTCGTCGAGGTCGAACAGCGAAATCTCACCGACGCCACAGCGGGCCATGGCTTCCGCCGCCCAGGAACCGACGCCACCGACGCCGACAATCGCCACATGGGCCGCACGCAGGCGCTCAAGGCCCTCGATGCCATACAAACGGGCGATGCCTGCAAACCGCGGATCTTCTGTACTCATGACCATTACCCCAAAAACCGGCGCGCATTATAGGGCCGTCGGCGGCCAAGAGCATCTTTGACGCTATGAACGGTGAAAACAGCCGTTTGGCCCAACTCTTGTGGCGAGGGAGCTTGCTCCCGCTGGACTGCGAAGCAGGCCGCTTTTTGAAGGGCCGCTTCGCGACCCAGCGGGAGCAAGCTCCCTCGCCACGGGAATTGCTATAACTGAATAACAAAGTTTTCTCTTACAAGCTGTTACTAAAGAACTTAAATCAGGTTGGACTGCCCAATGTCGGGCATTTTCCTGCCCGGTGTACGAGCAGTGAACTGCCGGTGTAGGATTCGCGCCCTTTTGGCGTAAGCCGATCCGTTCCTTCGTTCCACAGCCTTTGGAACCCGAAATAGCTATGTCATCGCGTAAATTTGGTCTCAACCTGGTGGTGGTTCTGGCAATCGCCGCCCTGTTCACCGGTTTCTGGGCGCTGATCAACCGCCCGGTCTCCGCGCCCAACTGGCCGGAACAGATCTCCGGTTTTTCCTATTCGCCATTCCAGCAGGGCCAATTCCCGCAGAAGGATCAGTATCCGACTGACGACGAAATGCGCCGCGACCTGGAGATCATGAGCAAGCTGACGGACAACATCCGCATCTACTCGGTCGACGGTTCGTTGCAGGACATCCCGAAACTGGCGGAAGAGTTCGGTCTGCGCGTGACCCTCGGGATCTGGATCAGCCCCGATCAGGAACGCAACGAGCGGGAAATCCAGCGCGCCATCGAACTGGCCAACACCTCGCGCAGCGTGGTTCGTGTGGTGGTCGGTAACGAGGCGATTTTCCGCAAGGAAATCACTGCCGAGCAACTGAGCGTGCTGCTGGATCGGGTGCGCGCGGCGGTGAAAGTGCCGGTGACCACCTCCGAGCAGTGGCACGTCTGGGAAGAACACCCGGAACTGGCCAAGCACGTCGACCTGATCGCTGCGCACGTCCTGCCGTACTGGGAATTCATCCCGGTCGACAAGGCCGGGCAGTTCGTCTTCGACCGTGCCCGTGACCTGAAAAAGCTGTTCCCGAAAAAGCCGCTGCTGCTGTCCGAAGTCGGCTGGCCGAGCAACGGTCGCATGCGCGGTGGCGCCGACGCGTCGCCGGCGGATCAGGCGATCTACCTGCGCACGCTGGTCAACAAGCTCAACCGCCAAGGCTTCAACTACTTCGTGATCGAAGCGTTCGACCAGCCGTGGAAGGCCAGTGACGAAGGTTCGGTGGGCGCCTACTGGGGCGTGTTCAACGCCGCGCGCCAGCAGAAATTCAACTTCGAAGGCCCGGTCGTCGCCATCCCGCAATGGCGCGTGCTGGCCATCGGTTCGGTGGTGCTGGCACTGCTGTCGCTGACCCTGCTGATGATCGACGGCTCGGCCCTGCGCCAGCGTGGCCGCACCTTCCTGACCTTTATCGCGTTCCTTTGCGGTTCGGTGCTGGTGTGGATCGGTTACGACTACAGCCAGCAATACAGCACGTGGTTCAGCCTGACGGTGGGTTTCCTGCTGGCGCTGGGTGCGCTCGGGGTGTTTACCGTGTTGCTGACCGAGGCGCATGAACTGGCCGAGGCGGTCTGGACCCACAAGCGCCGGCGTGAATTCCTGCCGGTGGTGGGCGACTCGGACTACAGACCGAAAGTCTCGATCCACGTACCGTGCTACAACGAGCCGCCGGAGATGGTCAAACAGACCCTCGACGCCCTGGCCGCCCTCGATTACCCGGACTATGAAGTCCTGATCATCGACAACAACACCAAAGACCCAGCCGTGTGGGAACCGGTGCGCGACTACTGCGCAACCCTCGGCCCGCGTTTCAAGTTCTTCCACGTTTCGCCCCTGGCCGGTTTCAAGGGCGGCGCGCTGAACTACCTGATTCCGCATACCGCCAAGGACGCCGAAGTGATCGCGGTGATCGACTCCGACTACTGCGTGCATCCGAACTGGCTCAAGCACATGGTGCCGCACTTCGCCGATCCGAAAATCGCCGTGGTGCAGTCGCCGCAGGACTATCGCGACCAGAACGAAAGCACCTTCAAGAAGCTCTGCTACGCCGAATACAAAGGTTTCTTCCACATCGGCATGGTCACCCGCAACGATCGCGACGCGATCATCCAGCACGGCACCATGACCATGACCCGCCGTTCGGTTCTGGAAGAGCTGGGCTGGGCCGACTGGTGCATCTGTGAAGACGCCGAGCTGGGTCTGCGCGTGTTCGAGAAAGGCCTGTCGGCGGCGTATTACCACGACAGTTACGGCAAGGGTCTGATGCCGGACACCTTCATCGACTTCAAGAAGCAGCGTTTCCGCTGGGCCTACGGCGCGATCCAGATCATCAAGCGCCACACCCGCAGCCTGCTGCGCGGCAAGGACACCGAGCTGACCCGTGGCCAGCGTTACCACTTCCTCGCGGGCTGGTTGCCATGGGTCGCGGACGGCATGAACATCTTCTTCACCGTCGGCGCCCTGCTGTGGTCGGCGGCGATGATCATCGTGCCGCAACGGGTCGATCCGCCGCTGCTGATCTTCGCAATCCCGCCACTGGCGCTGTTCGTGTTCAAGGTCGGCAAGATCATCTTCCTCTACCGTCGCGCCGTGGGCGTGAACCTCAAGGATGCGTTCTGCGCCGCACTGGCTGGCCTGGCGTTGTCGCACACCATCGCCAAAGCGGTGCTGTACGGTTTCTTCACCAGCAGCATCCCGTTCTTCCGCACGCCGAAAAATGCCGACAACCATGGCTTCTGGGTGGCGATTTCCGAAGCGCGCGAAGAGCTGTTCATCATGCTGCTGTTGTGGGGCGCGGCGCTGGGGATCTACCTGGTGCAGGGCATTCCGAGCAACGACATGCGCTTCTGGGTGGCGATGCTGCTGGTGCAGTCGCTGCCATACCTGGCCGCGCTGATCATGGCGTTCCTCTCGTCGCTGCCAAAACCTGCGACAGCGCCTGAACCGGCGCCTGTCGTCTAATTCCTCTTTGATCCACTAAACGGCGGCCAATGGTCGCCGTTTTGCTTTAAGATAACCGCCATTTTGCAGGGCTTGGCGGGATACGCGGTGTAACCGACCGAACCCAATCCCTGTGGGAGCGAGCTTGCTCGCGAAGGCTTTGTAACATTCAACCCTTAAGTTGCCTGATACACCGCTTTCGCGAGCAAGCTCGCTCCCACAGTGGCCCCAGCCCACATTCATGACTCCGGAGTTTTCCATGACGGCCCACGCCGACCTTTCGCCGACCCTCCAACTCGCCATCGACCTGATCCGCCGTCCGTCCGTGACGCCGGTCGACGCCGATTGCCAGAAGCAGATGATGCAGCGCCTGGGCGATGCCGGTTTCACCCTGGAGCCGATGCGCATCGAGGACGTGGACAACTTCTGGGCCACCCACGGCAACGACGACGGCCCGGTGCTGTGCTTCGCCGGCCACACCGACGTGGTGCCGACCGGTCCGGTGACTGCCTGGCAGATCGAACCGTTCAACGCCGTGATCGATGAACACGGCATGCTCTGCGGTCGCGGCGCGGCCGACATGAAAGGCAGCCTGGCGTCGATGACCGTCGCCGCCGAGCGCTTTGTCGCCGACTACCCGAACCACAAGGGCAAGGTCGCGTTCCTGATCACCAGCGACGAAGAAGGCCCGGCGCACCACGGCACCAAAGCGGTGGTGGAACGTCTGGTGGCGCGCAAGGAGCGTCTGGACTGGTGCATCGTCGGCGAACCGTCGAGCACCACGCTGGTCGGTGACGTGGTGAAAAACGGCCGTCGCGGCTCGCTCGGCGCCAAGCTCACCGTGCGCGGCGTGCAGGGCCACGTGGCCTACCCGCATCTGGCGAAGAACCCGATCCACCTCGCCGCCCCGGCGCTGGCCGAACTGGCCGCCGAGCACTGGGATCACGGCAACGATTTCTTCCCGCCGACCAGTTTCCAGATTTCCAACCTCAACTCCGGCACCGGCGCGACCAACGTGATCCCGGGTGATCTGGTGGCGGTGTTCAACTTCCGCTTCTCCACCGAATCCACCGTCGAAGGCCTGCAGAAACGCGTGGCCGACATCCTCGACAAACACAACCTGGATTGGCACATCGACTGGGCGCTGTCCGGCCTGCCGTTCCTCACCGAGCCGGGCGCGCTGCTCGACGCGGTGTCGTCGAGCATCAAGGACATCACCGGCCGCGAGACCAAGGCGTCGACCAGCGGCGGTACCTCCGATGGCCGTTTCATCGCGACCATGGGCACGCAAGTGGTTGAGCTGGGCCCGGTCAACGCGACCATTCACCAGGTCAACGAGCGTGTGCTGGCGGCCGATCTCGACGTGCTGACCGAGATCTACTACCAGACCCTGATCAAGTTGCTCGCCTGATGCTCGCGTGCCCGATCTGCAGTGAACCGCTGAACAGCGTCGACAACGGCGTGGTCTGCCCCGCCGGCCACCGCTTCGACCGTGCGCGTCAGGGCTACCTGAACCTGTTGCCGGTGCAGCACAAGAACAGTCGCGACCCTGGCGACAATCAGGCGATGGTCGAGGCGCGCCGCGACTTCCTGAACGCCGGGCATTACGCGCCGGTGGCCAAGCGTCTGGCCGAACTGGCGGCAGGTTATGCGCCGGCACGCTGGGTCGACATCGGTTGCGGCGAGGGTTACTACACCACACAGATCGCCGAGGCCCTGCCGGAAGCCGATGGCTACGCGCTGGACATCTCCCGCGAGGCGGTGAAACGCGCCTGCAAGCGTAATCCGGCAATCACTTGGTTGATCGCCAGTATGGCCCGCGTGCCATTGGTGTCGGGCAGTTGCCAGTTTCTCGCCAGCGTTTTCAGTCCGCTGGACTGGGCAGAAGCCAAGCGCCTGCTCAGCGTCGGCGGCGGCCTGATGAAGGTCGGCCCGACCAGCGGCCACCTGATGGAACTGCGCGAACGCCTGTACGACGAAGTGCGCGAATACACCGACGACAAGCATCTGGCCCTGGTGCCGGAAGGCATGGCGCTGGCGCACAGCGAAACCCTGGAATTCAAACTGACGCTGGACAAGCCCGAGGATCGCGCCAACCTGTTGGCGATGACCCCCCACGGCTGGCGCGCCAGTGCCGAACGCCGCGCCGCAGTGATCGAACAGGCCGAGCCGTTCGTGACCACCGTGTCGATGCGCTACGATTATTTCGTTCTTCAATAACTTTTGGTCTCGGGCAAGTGCCCGGGGCCGGCTAAATCCGCGAATGGATTTTTCAGACCCGCAGTGAGGACATCCATGCGCCAACCGGATATCGAGATTTACCTGAAAGACGCCGACGTCGACCACAAGGCGATTTCCGCCTGGCTCGGCGCAGCCCTGGGCCCGTGCAGCGACTGGGTACAGAAAGGCCAGACCTACAAATGCAAGGCCGGCAATGTGCCGGTGACCTGGCTGCCGAAAGCCGTGGGCAAATGGAACAGCCTGTACCTGGAAAGCGATGCGACCCCATGGGACGACGACATCGCCTGCGCCCGCGCAGCCTTTGTCGCCCTGAACGTCGAAGTACGTTGCGCACCGGGCACGTGGGTCGAGGAAGAAGGCGAAGAGACGGCGGATCGCTGGATTCGCATCAGCGAAGACGGTGAAGAAGAGATCACCTGGAAGACCGCTTAATCGCAGTCAACACAGATCCAAATGTGGGAGCGGGCTTGCTCCGGGCGGCGTTCCGACGAATGCGGTGTATCAGCTACAGATATGCTGAATGACACGACGCATTCGCGAGCAAGCCCGCTCCCACAGTGGTTTTGGGGTGTTTTGGAGCGTTGTATTACAGACCTACCACATCCTCAGCCTGCAACCCCTTCTCCCCCGTCACCACCGCATATTCAACCTGCTGACCTTCAGTCAGCGAGCGATGCCCTTCACCGCGAATCGCGCGGTAGTGCACGAACACGTCCACGCCGTCGTCGCGCTGAATGAAGCCGTAGCCCTTGGCGTCGTTGAACCACTTCACATTGCCGGTTTCACGTGTTGCCATCTGTTCATACTCCTTTTTTATTATTGAACAGGCTTTTCGCAGGAAAGCCTTTGCGGAACGTCAGACTGCGCCCGACGTCCATAAAGGGCCCCGGCGACAGATTGCCGAGTATATGACAGGCACGAAAACTCTCAACAGGAGTTTACTTCGCCGCTTTTTTGCCGATTTTCGGCGAATACGGCAAACTGTCGACCGCCCGAGCAGTTGCTCGGTTTTATTCACTCACGCAGAAGCCGTATGACCCGTTCCCCGTTCCGCCGTCTTGTGTTTGGCACCTTGCGCCGACTGTTGTATCTCTGGGTTCGCTCGGAGACGATCAACCAGTCGTCGTTCACCCTCAACCTCGACCGCAGTCGTCCGGTGTTCTACGTCCTGCAAAATCCCTCGCTCACCGATCTGGCAGTAGTCGACACCGAGTGCACCAAGGCCGGCCTGCCGCGTCCGGTGCTGCCGGTGTCGGTCGGGCCGTTGATCGAACCGGCGGCGTTTTTCTACCTGACGCCGGACCCGGACTGGCTCGGCCGTCAAGACAAGCGCGGCGCACCGCCGACCCTGACCCGCCTGGTCAGCGCCCTGACCCAGAACGCCGCCGAAGACGCGCAGATCATTCCGGTCAGCGTGTTCTGGGGCCAGTCGCCGGACAGCGAAAACAGCCCGTGGAAGCTGCTGTTCGCCGACAGCTGGGCGGTCACCGGGCGTTTGCGCCGGCTGCTGAGCATCATCGTCCTCGGGCGCAAGACTCGCGTGCAGTTCTCAGCGCCAATCCACCTGCGCGAACTGATCGACCACAACAAGGGCCACGAGCGCACCGTGCGCATGGCCCAGCGCATCCTGCGCGTGCATTTCCGCAACCTCAAAGCCGCGGTGATCGGCCCGGACATTTCCCACCGGCGCAATCTGGTCAAGGGCTTGCTCAACCAGCCACTGGTCAAGCAAGCGATCGTTGAAGAGGCCGAGCGCGAGAACATCTCTCTGGAAAAAGCCAAGGCCCAGGCGTTGCGCTACGGCAACGAGATCGCCTCGGACTACACCTACACCGCGATCCGCTTCCTCGAAGTGGTGCTGAGCTGGTTCTGGAACAAGATCTACGACGGGATCAAGGTCAACCACATCGAAGGCGTGCAGCAGGTCGCTCAGGGTCACGAAGTGATCTACGTGCCGTGCCACCGCAGCCACATCGACTACCTGCTGCTTTCGTACCTGCTGTTCCGCAACGGCCTGACCCCGCCGCACATCGCCGCCGGGATCAACCTCAACATGCCAGTGATCGGCAGCCTGCTGCGGCGTGGCGGCGCGTTCTTCATGCGCCGGACGTTCAAGGGCAATCCGCTGTACACCTCGGTGTTCAACGAATACCTGCACACCCTGTTCACCAAAGGCTTCCCGGTCGAATACTTCGTCGAGGGCGGCCGCTCGCGCACCGGGCGCATGCTGCAACCGAAAACCGGGATGCTCGCGATCACGATGCGCAGCTTCCTGCGCTCGTCGCGCATGCCGATCGTCTTCGTGCCGGTGTACATCGGTTACGAGCGCGTACTTGAAGGTCGTACTTACCTTGGCGAACTGCGCGGCGCGAGCAAGAAGAAAGAGTCGATCTTCGACATCTTCAAAGTCATCGGCGCGCTCAAGCAGCGCTTCGGTCAGGTCGCGGTGAACTTCGGCGAGCCGATCAAACTCGCGGAGTTCCTCGACAGCGAACAGCCGGATTGGCGCCAACAGGAACTCGGGCCGCAGTACAAACCGGCGTGGCTCAACGAAGCCACCAATCGCCTCGGCGAGAAAGTCGCACAGCACCTGAACGAAGCGGCGGCGATCAACCCGGTCAATCTGGTGGCGCTGGCACTGCTCTCGACCACTCGCCTGGCGCTGGACGATCGGGCGATGGCGCGGGTGCTGGATCTGTATCTGGCGCTGCTGCGCAAAGTCCCGTACTCGCCACACACGACCCTGCCGGAAGGCGATGGGCGTGCGCTGATCGAACACGTGAAGGATATGGATCTGCTGTCCGAGCAGAACGATGCGCTGGGCAAGATTCTCTATCTGGACGAGCAGAACGCCGTCCTGATGACCTACTACCGCAACAACGTGCTGCACATCTTCGCCCTGCCGGCGCTGCTGGCGAGCTTCTTCCAGAGCACCTCGCGCATGAGCCGCGAACAGATCCTGCGCTACACCCGCGCGTTGTATCCGTACTTGCAGGCGGAGCTGTTCATTCGCTGGAGCCTGGACGAACTCGACGCCGTGGTCGATCAATGGCTGGAAGCGTTCGTGGAGCAAGGCCTGCTGCGCTTCGAGAAGGACGTGTATATGCGTCCGGCGCCAAGTTCACGGCACTTTGTGCTGCTGACCCTGCTGTCGAAAAGCATCGCCCAGACCCTGCAGCGCTTCTACATGACCGTGTCCTTGCTGCTCAACAGCGGCCAGCACAGCATCAGCGCCGAAGAGCTGGAAGACCTCTGCACCGTGATGGCTCAGCGCCTGTCGATCCTCCACGGTTTGAACGCCCCGGAGTTCTTCGACAAGAGCCTGTTCCGTCACTTCATCCAGACCCTGCTCGACCTCGACGTACTGCGGCGCGACGAAGCCGGCAAGCTGAGCTACCACGAACTGCTCGGCGAACTGGCCGAAGGCGCGGCCAAACGCGTATTGCCGGCGGAGATTCGTTTGTCGATTCGTCAGGTAGCCCTGCATCGCAGTGAAGATGCCGCCGAAACAGCGGATGCACCGCAAGTCTGAAACTTGCCGACAACTAACGGGGACGCACTGCAATGGCCCCGTTAGTTGATTCATGAATTAATAGGCGCCATCAACCAATCACGATACGGATATCGAGATGAGCCTGTTAAATCAGCCCCCCCCCAGCGTCACTTTGAACTTCAGTCTGCCAGCGGACTTTGTTGCCCCACAGGGCGGCATCAGCGAAACGCGGGTCAGCGTCAAACGCCTCAACTCTGCTGCGCCCGTCACGATCAAGGACTGGCGCCATGCTTCGCTCTATGACGCCGGATGGAAGTTTGACTTTCCCCACCCTTACAGCGATGTGGGCGTGAAGTATCAGGTCAATGTCCAGATGCTCCACAACCGCCAACCGTTGCTGATCGAGCTGGACTACTTCGTCACCGTCAACAAGGCGCCGCATCGCCAGACCTTGCACTTGAGCCCGATCGGGCAACTTTATGTCGAAGTACAGGAACCCACGACGGTCCCGGCTGAAGAAGCCGTGACCATCAGATTGCATGAACTCGAGCAGCCGCAAGTTGAACTGGTAAGCGTCAACCATGACGAACAGACCGCCACTTCGTTTTATCTGAAATACGATCCCGACAGTGTCATCCCTGGCAAACGTTATGTGCTGAGCGCCGTTGAAAACCGCTACCACCAAGCGGTTCCGGTTTCGCCGGGATCGATCGAACTGTCCCCTGTCACACGCGAACAACAGGCGTGGTCATTTCAGGCCCTGATGCATTGGCTGGAAAAACCCTTACGTTTGTTCACTGACGCTGACGCCAAAATCCGCTAGATTTCCTTCGGCGCCGGGATTCTTCCGGCGCAAACGTCTCAGAGGTCCCCAATGAAAAAACTCACCCTCCTCGCCGCAGCCACCCTGTTGAGCGCCTGCCAGTCGACCACCCCCGCCGGCAAGGTCGGCCTCGATGGCGAAGTGTTCTACCTGCAACGCATCGCCCTGCCACCGAGCGCGACCCTGAGCGTGAGCCTGCAGGACGTATCGCTGGCCGACGCCCCGGCGGTGGTCCTCGACGAACAGAAAGGCCCGGTCAAAGGCCAGGTGCCACTGCCGTTCCACTTGAGTTACGATCCGGCCCAGGTCAAACCCGGCCACCGCTACTCGGTCAGCGCGCGCATCGAAGTCAACGGCGAGCTGATGTTCATCACCACCGAGAACCACGCCGTGCAACTGGACGGCAACGATCCGCAGCCGCTGAAAATCCGCGTCGACGCCATTCGCTAATTGTCTTTCAAGGAAGCTGCCATGCTCCGCCCTACCCTTCGCTTCGCCGGCCTGTGCGCGGGCCTGATGATCTCTGCCAGCGCCCTGGCACTGTCGCTCAGCGACCTCTCGCAACAAGACGCCACCGGCGGCCTCAAGGATGCCCTGACCCAAGGCGCGCAAATCGCCGTCAAACAACTCGGCACCCCGGGCGGCTTCAGCAACAACCCGGAAGTGAAAATCGAACTGCCGGGCAAACTCAGCAAAGTCGCCGGCAAAATGAAAGCCTTCGGCATGGGCGCCCAGGTCGAAGAACTCGAAACCGCGATGAACAAGGCTGCGGAAACCGCTGTGACCCAGGCCCAGCCGATCCTCGTCGACGCCGTGAAGAAAATGACCGTGGCCGACGCCAAGGGCATCCTCAGCGGCGGCAACGACTCGGCCACCCAATACCTGGACAAAACCAGCCGCGAACAAATCCGCGCCAAGTTCCTGCCCATCGTCAAACAAGCCACCGACAAAGTCGGCGTAGCACAAAAGTACAACGCCTTCGCCGGCCAGGCCGCGACCCTGGGCGTAGTGGATGCGAAAAGCGCCAACGTCGAAAACTACGTCACCGAACAAGCGCTGAACGGCCTGTTCGAAATGATCGGCAAACAGGAAGAAACCATCCGCAAGAATCCCGCCGCTGCAGCGACGGGTCTGGCGAAGAAAGTGTTCGGCACCTTGTAATTTTTGCCGCGGCACGAAAAAGCCCGCTGAACCTGTGAAGGTCAGCGGGCTTTTTATTGTGGGTCAGCCTTGCGGATCGACCTGATCGAGGACGCGGTTAACCGAGAGCTCAGCGAGCGATTTTTAAACAGACCAAAGAGGTAGGGGGGCTGAGGGGGCCTCTTCGCGAGCAAGCCCGCTCCCACAGTTGGATTGGGTGCAGGCAGTTGGAGATTGGTCGGCTGTCAGGCCGCCATCGCGAGCAGGCTCACTCCAACAATGGGATTGGGTGCAGGCAGTTGGAGATTGATCGGCTCATAGGCCGCCATCGCTGGCAAGCCAGCTCCCACATTTTGGATTGGGTGCAGGCAGTTGGAGATTGGTCGGCTCGTAGGCCGCTATCGCTGGCAAGCCAGCTCCCACATTTGGATTGGGTGCAGGTAGTTGGAGATTGGTCGGCTGTCAGGCCGCCATCGCGAGCAGGCTCACTCCTACAGAAAAGCAAAAGCCGACCACATGCTTTTCACCACTCAACAGGATGAGCGCAAGCTCGGCTGCAGCTCTTGATCTTGCCGTGCCGGCCCCTTCGGCAGGCTGAGTGGAGGGGTTTATCCGGGGGTGGGAGCGCAGCGACCGTTTGGCGAAGCCAAATGCATCGAGAGGAGGTGCAGCGAAGCAAACCGGAGGCGATGCCCCCGGATGAACCCCGCAACGAAGGAACCCGAGCCTAAGCGAGGGCCGGACGCCGGGGCCAAGCCTTTTGGTTACTTTTCGGCGTCTGGAAAAGTGACTCGCCGTAAGGGCGAAACCGCCAGCCGCCACACCCCAAAAAACGGATAACCCCCCAAAACCCCAGGAACATGGTCGGCCCAAAGGCCGCCACGTCCAAAACCATCAAGCGTCGCGACGAACCCTGAACCAAGCCGCATACAAAGCAGGCAAAAACAAAAGCGTCAAAGCCGTAGCCACAATCAACCCCCCCATAATCGCCACCGCCATCGGCCCAAAAAACACACTGCGCGACAAAGGAATCATCGCCAACACCGCCGCCAAAGCCGTCAAAACGATCGGCCGAAACCGCCGCACCGTCGCCTCGATAATCGCCTGCCAAGGCTTAAGACCAGAGGCAATATCCTGCTCGATCTGATCCACCAGAATCACCGAGTTACGCATGATCATCCCCGACAGTGCGATCGTCCCCAGCATCGCCACAAACCCGAACGGCTGGCGGAACACCATCAGAAACAACACCACCCCGATCAACCCCAGCGGCGCCGTCAGAAACACCATCGCCGTGCGCGAAAAACTGCGCAGTTGCACCATCAGCAACGTCAGCACCACCACAATGAACATTGGCACCCCGGCATTCACCGACTTCTGCCCACGCTCCGAGTCCTCCACCGTACCGCCAACATCCAGCAGATACCCGTCAGGCAATTCGGCGCGAATCGGATCCAGCGTCGGCTGAATCTGCTGCACCAGCGTCGCCGGCTGCTCCTTGCCGTAAATGTCCGCGCGCACCGTCACCGTTGGCAACCGATTGCGATGCCAGATGACGCCTTCCTCAAACCCATATTCCAGCGTGGCAATCTGCGACAACGCCACACTGCGCCCGTTATCGGTCGGCACCGCCAGGCTCGGCAACAGCGACAACTCGGTGCGCTCATGCACGGTGCCGCGCAGCAGAATCTCGATCAGTTCGTTGTCCTCGCGGTACTGGCTGACACTCGAACCCGTCAGCGAACTCTGGAGGAATTTCGCCAGATTGGCCGTGCTCACACCGAGCGCCCGGGCACGGTCCTGATCGATGTTCAGGTACACCACCTTGCTCGGTTCTTCCCAATCCAGGTGCACGTTGACCACGTGCGGGTTCTCGCGCACCTTGGCCGCCACTTTGCGCGCCAAGGCGCGGACCTCTTCGATGTGCTCACCGGTGATGCGGAACTGCACCGGATAGCCAACCGGCGGGCCGTTTTCCAGACGCGTGACCCGCGAACGCAAGGCCGGGAATTGCTCGTTCAACGTGTCGATCAACCAGGTGCGCAGGGTCTCGCGCTCCTCGATGTTTTTCGCCAACACCACAAACTGGGCGAAGCTCGCCGCCGGCAGTTGTTGATCCAGCGGCAGGTAGAAACGCGGCGAACCGGTACCGACATACGCCACATAGTTGTCGATGCCGGCGTGATCCTTGAGCATCGCTTCCAGGCGTTTGACCTCGGCCGTGGTGTTGGCCAGCGACGCCCCTTCAGCGAGTTTCAGATCGACCATCAATTCCAGTCGATTGGAGGCCGGGAAGAACTGCTGCGGGACGAAACGGAACAGCATCACCGACGCAATAAACAGCCCCACTGTCAGCACAATCACGGTTTTGCGGTGCGCCACGCACCACTCCACCAGACGTCGAACCCGTTGATAGAACGGCGTGCCATACGGGTCGGCCTGGCCGTCAGTCGTGCCGTGTTTGGCCGCATGAATCTTCGCCAGATCCGGCAAGAGTTTTTCCCCCAGATACGGCACGAACATCACCGCCGCCACCCATGAGGCGAGCAACGCGATGGTCACCACCTGGAAGATCGAACGGGTGTATTCGCCAGTGCCGGACTGCGCGGTGGCAATCGGCAGGAAGCCGGCGGCGGTGATCAGCGTGCCGGTGAGCATCGGGAACGCGGTACTGGTCCAGGCGTAACTGGCGGCCTTGATCCGGTCGAAGCCCTGCTCCATTTTGATCGCCATCATTTCCACGGCGATGATCGCGTCGTCCACCAGCAAGCCCAACGCCAGCACCAGCGCGCCGAGAGAGATCTTGTGCAGACCGATGCCGAGGTAATACATGCAGGCGAACGTCATCGCCAGCACCAGTGGAATGGTCAGCGCGACCACCATGCCGGTGCGCACACCGAGGGAGAAGAAGCTCACCAGCAACACGATCGCCAGCGCCTCGACCAACACCTGGACGAATTCGCCGACACCGGTTTTCACCGCTGCCGGTTGGTCGGACACCTTGCGCAGCTGCATGCCGGCCGGGAGGTTCTTTTGCAGGCGCGAGAATTCGCCCTCCAGCGCTTTACCCAGCACCAGAATGTCGCCGCCGTCCTTCATCGCCACCGCAAGACCGATGGCGTCTTCGCCCATGAAGCGCATGCGGGGCGCCGGTGGATCGTTGAAACCGCGACGCACGTCAGCGACATCGGAGATGCGGAACGTCCGATCACCGACCCGGATCGGGAAATTCTTGATCTCGTCGACCGTCTGAAAATTCCCCGAGACCCTTAGCTGCACACGCTCGCTGCCGGTCTCGAAAAAGCCGGCGGTGGACACCGCGTTCTGCTCTTCCAGCGCCTGCTGTACCGCCGCCAGTGGCAAGCCAAGGGTGGCGAGTTTGACGTTGGACAGCTCGACCCAGATTTTCTCGTCCTGCAAGCCAAGCAGATCGACCTTGCCGACATCCTTGACCCGTTGCAGTTGGATCTGGATACGGTCGGCGTAATCCTTGAGCACCGCGTAGTCGAAACCGTCGCCGGTCAGCGCGTAGATATTGCCGAAGGTGGTGCCGAATTCATCGTTGAAAAACGGCCCTTGAATCCCCGGCGGCAAGGTCTGGCGAATGTCACTGACCTTCTTGCGCACCTGATACCAGAGGTCGGGAATGTCCACAGAATGCATGGAGTCGCGGGCAATAAAGGTGACCTGCGACTCGCCCGGGCGGGAGAACGACACGATGCGTTCGTATTCGCCGGTTTCCATCAGTTTCTTTTCGATGCGTTCAGTGACCTGACGCGAGACTTCCTGCGCGGTCGCCCCCGGCCAACGGGTCTGGATGACCATGGCCTTGAAGGTGAACGGCGGGTCTTCGCTCTGGCCGAGTTTGGTGTAAGACAACGCGCCGACGATGGCCAGCAAAAGCATCAGGAACAGTACGATCTGGCGATTACGCAGCGCCCATTCAGAAAGGTTGAAGCGCATCGGGACTTACTCCTTGTCCGCCAAATTGACCACACGGTTGGAGCGATCCACAGGCCGCACCTGCTGACCTTCGAGCAATACGTGAACGCCGGCGGCGACTACCCAGTCGCTGGCGTTGAGGCCTTCGAGCACCGGCACGCTTTTCTCGCCGAACGGGCCGATGCGCACCGGGGTCTTTTTCAGGGTGTTATTGGCGCTGACGACCCAGACGTAGGTCGCGCCGTTTTCCGCGGTGAGCGCCGAGAGCGGCACCGACAGCGGCACGGCATCCGCCGATTGCACAAACACCCGGGCGCTCTGGCCGAGTTCCGCCGGGACTTTGCCACTGGTGAACGAGATGCGTGCAGCGAAGGTGCGGGATTTCGGATCGGCTGCCGGCGACAGTTCACGAATCTGCCCGGCGAAGCGCTGGTTCTGCTGGGTCCACAGTTCAACGGTCACTGACTGGCCGACCTTGAACCGTCCGAAGCTCTGCTCCGGCAGGCTGATCGACACTTCGCGCTCGCCATCAGTGGCGAGGGTGAACACGGTTTGCCCGGCGGCAACCACTTGCCCGACTTCCACCGAACGCTTGGCCACCACGCCGTCCTGCGGTGCGCGCAGCACGGCGTAACTGGCCTGGTTGGTCGAGACGTTGAATTCGGCTTTGATCTGCTTGAGACGGGCTTCGCCGGAGCGGTAGAGGTTTTCCGCATTGTCATAGGCGGAACGGCTGACCATCTGCCGCTCCATCAGGGTCTTGTAGCGGTCACGCTCGGCGCGCACCAGATTCAGATTGGCTTCAGCGGCGGCGACCTGTGCGCGGGTGGCTTCCAGCTGCAGGCGCACATCCTGCGGATCGAGTTCAGCCAGTGGCTGATCGGCCTTGACGCGCTGGCCTTCCTCGACCAGTCGTCGGCTGACTTTGCCGCCAATGCGGAACGCCAGATCGGGTTCGTAGCGAGCGCGCACTTCGCCCGGATAACTTTCCATCGCCTGCGCCGAAGGCTCTGGCTGCACCACCATGGCCGGTCGAACGCTGACTTGCGTCGCCTCTTCCTGACCGCACGCGGACAATAAAAAAGCCAGGCTGACTGGCACGGCAAACGACAACGCATGGCGGAACATGGTGACGGACCTTTCGCTAATGGTGCTTGGAATATTTATACTGGCCGGTATGGTATTAATAGCAAACTCACCAGTCCAGTATTAAAAGCGAAGAATGTCGAACAATCTTTCAGCTCCAAACGGCCCGGGCCGTCCGAAGGACCCGGCCAAGCGCCGGGCGATCCTCGATGCGGCGAAAACCCTGTTTCTGAGTCACGGCTACGCCAACACCAGCATGGACGCGGTCGCCGCCGAGGCTGGCGTGTCGAAACTGACGGTTTACAGCCATTTCAACGACAAGGAGACGCTGTTCTCCTCCGCCGTGATGGCCAAATGCGAGGAGCAACTACCGCCGCTGTTCTTCGAATTGCCCGCCGGAATCCCCGTGGAAAAAGTGTTGCTGAACATTGCCCGGGGCTTTCATCAGCTGATCAACAGCGACGAGTCGGTGAATCTGCACCGCTTGATGATGGCGCTGGGTACGCAAGATCCGAAGCTGTCGCAGATTTTCTTCGAAGCCGGTCCCGAGCGCATGGTGCAAGGGATGGAGCGGCTGCTGAAACGCATCGACGAAACCGGCGCGCTGCGCATCGATCAGTCGCGTAATGCGGCCGAGCATTTCTTCTGCCTGATCAAGGGCGCGGGGAATTTTCGCTTGCTGTATTGCTGCGGTGAGCCGCTGAGCGAAGAGGCTTCAGAGAGTCATGTGCAGGAAGTGGTGGGGTTGTTCATGCGGGCGTATCGGCCCTGATTCTGCGGTGTTTTTGCGGACGCCTTCGCGAGCAAGCTCGCTCCCACATTGGATTGCATTTCAAATGTGGGAGCGAGCTTGCTCGCGAATGGACGCAACTCGGTCTCAGGGTTTCAACGCTTTCTTCGGGTAGATGTCATACCGACTGGATTTGCCATCCAGCGCATGGCTCGGTTTCGGCCCCTCGATGCACGGCGCCTTGCGCGGACGCTTGACCACCACCCGATGCGTCGCCAGTGCCAATGCCGCTTCGAGCAGCGCCGGTGCATCCGGATCATCCCCGACCAGTGGCCGGAACAGGCGCATTTCCTTCTTCACCAGCGCGGTTTTCTCGCGGTGCGGGAACATCGGGTCGAGGTAGATCACCTGCGGCGGCTCGCCCTCCCAGTTGCGCATGACTTCGATGGAGTTGCCCTTGAGCAGCTTCATCCGCGCGACAATCGGCGCCACGTCGAAATCTTCCGCCGCCCGCGCCAGACCATCCTCCAGCAACGCGCCGATCAACGGCTGACGCTCGATCAGGCTCATCTCGCAGCCCAGACTGGCCAGCACGAACGCGTCCTTGCCCAGCCCCGCCGTGGCATCCAGCACCCGTGGGCGCACGCCCTGGGCGATGCCGACCGCCTTGGCGATCATCTGCCCGCTGCCGCCACCGTACAGACGCCGATGCGCCGCGCCACCCTCGACGAAGTCCACGCGCACCGGCCCCGGTGCATCCGGGCCGAGCTGTTGCAGCTGCAAACCCTGCTCGCCGACCTGCAAGGCGAACTCGCCGTCGGCCACCTGCAGCGGCAGGCCCAGCCGCTCGGCCCACTGCTCGGCCTGCGCTTCAAACGTCGGGGCAAGGGCCTGGACATGGATGCGGCAGGCCGCGGGTTGCTCAATCATGAAAACACGCTCAAAAAAGTTAAGGATCGGCAAAAAGTGGCCGATAAACCAATCAACGCGCATTTTGCCAGAGCTGAGCGTCAACCGAAAAAAATGTCAGGCATTCTTCCCACATCGATTGGCTACATTTCGCCCAAGGGCGACTTCAGCCGTCATAACACTCAAGCATTGGGCGGCGTCAGTCACCTGTGGCAGGATTTCTTTGCCCAGGCTCTGGCCGAACAGACGAGTGATGTGGTGCCGGCCTGTGGCACCTTTCCACCGGTTGACCTGAACAGCCCGGAAGAACCGACCCTGGGCAGCGAGCTGCACGCGCACATCGTCGAGCAGCGTCAGTGCGACGTGGTCGACACCGAAGTGCGTCCGCCGGAGCCGCTGTTCCTGCCGATCGCCGAGTTCGAAACCGACCTGCTGGACAAGCCGTTCCCACCGTTCCCGCCAGAAGAACTCAAGGCTCAGCAAGAGCAGCAGGATTTCGACAGCAGTTGGGTCCGGCCGATCGTGATCAACAACGGTCAGCCTGTGCCAGAGCCTGGCCCGGCGCCGCAGAAAAAGCCGCTGTACCTGCCGATTGCCGAATTCGATCTCGATCTGCTGCAAAAACCTTATCCGCCGTTCCCGCCGGAAGAAATTGCCGAGCAACAGAAGGCACTGAACTTCGATAACGGCTGGGCGCGCCCGATCGTCCTGCAGAACCTGCGCCTCGCCGCCTGACACCTCAGCGACACACGCTCCAGCGCCCGACATCGACATGGAAGTGATTGCGATGGGCGGCGTTGTAATCCGGACTCAACACCACACTGAACGCCTCGCAGGCGCCGTCGCGCACCTGCCGCAGAAACCGTGCGTCCTGATTCTGCTTCGGCCAGTCCTTGAGCACGCTGATGCTGCGCCCGTCCGCCAGACGAAAACCGGCAATGTCCAGCGCATCGGCACTGGCATGCCGGCTGAGCGCCCCGCTCTCGCGGTTATAGACATTGCGACAGGCAAAGCTGCCGAGGTGATCAAGCCGCGCCACCCTCTGCCCGTAAACAGATTGCGCGGCGGGTTGCAGGGTATGCCGCTCAAACATCGCGTAAGCCACCGCCAGCGGGCAACTGGCGAGGAAGCTGCTGCTCAGCGCCACCTCGCCGCCCTGCACGCGCACGGCGTCAACCAAAGGACACTTGGCGTCGGGGCTGTCGGCTTGCGCTGTGACGCGCAGACCCGAGCTGCTCAGGACTTGTGCGCATAACTCGGGATTGCCGCGCAGGCGCATCAGTTTGAAACCGGTCAGCCAGTTCGGCGCGGCCTTCACGTCCAGCGGCGCCCACGGATTCCACTCGGCCGGTACGTCGAGCCAGCCGCGCCAGACGCTGACCACGGCGCCAGCAATCACCAACAGTACCGACAGCGCGATCCAGCGGCCCATGCTCAGCCTTTGAAAAATTGATTGGCCTTGGCGTACGGCATCGATTGCGACGTGAAGCCGAACGTGCCGTGCTGCTGGATTTCTTCTGCCGCGCGGAAGAACTCACCGAACGCCGCCAGGGCCAGTGCCGAACCGGTACTGATGCGCCGCACGCCCATTTCTTCGAGCTCCTTCACGGTCAGTTTCAAACCGCCGGACATCAACACATTGACCGGCTTCGGCGCCACTGCGCGCACCACCGCCAGCACTTCTTCGGCGTTACGCAAACCTGGCGCGTATAGCACGTCGGCGCCGGCCTCGGCGAAGGCTTGCAGGCGGCGAATGGTGTCGTGGATATCGGGATTGCCGTGCAGGTAGTTTTCCGCGCGGGCGGTCAGGGTGAAGGGAAATGGCAGTGTGCGCACGGCGGCGACGGCGGCTTCGATACGTGCCACGGCATGTTCAAAGCAGTAAATCGGTGCGTCGGCACGGCCCGTGGCGTCCTCGATCGAACCGCCCACCGCGCCGGCCTCGGCGGCACGCAGCAAGCTTTTGGCGCACTCGGCCGGGTCATCGGCGAAACCGTTTTCCAGGTCCACCGCCACCGGCAGATCGGTGGCCGCGACAATTGCCCGGACATTGGCCAGGGTGTCATCGAGACTCAAGGCGCCGTCGGCCTTGCCTTGAGAAAACGCGTAACCGGCACTGGTGGTCGCCAGCGCCTGATAGCCCAGACTGGCGAGCATCTTCGCCGAGCCGGCATCCCACGGGTTGGGAATCACGAAAATCCCCACACCTTCATGCAGGGCTTTGAAGGCTTGGGCTTTGCGGGCTTGTTCGTTACGGGCGTGGGCATCCATCGGCAGGCTCCTGAGCAGGGAAAATCCGCCTCAGAGCAAGCCGAGTTGCTCGGCGGCGGGTTCTCTGTATAGCTCAGGCAGGGATGGCAGGCCAGGCAAACGTTGCATCAATTGTGCGTGAAAACGTTGCGCCAGCTTCGCCGCCATGACGTTGTCGGCGGTGTGCAGGAAGATATAGGGCGTGCGGCCCTCTTCGATCCACTCGGCAATTTTCGCCACCCATGGCACCAGGAACGGGTCGTTAGCCTCAAGCTCGGGGTGGCCGATGAAGCGCACCTGCGGGAACTGGGTGAACGCCGCCGGACGGGTCGGTACCCGGGGCTTTTTCGATTGCGCGTGGATCACCGAAGACTCGGTCGACAGGCAACTGAACAGCGCCCGTGGATCGAGGCAGATGCGTTCTACGCCACGGTCGAGCAGCAAGCGATTGAGCAGGCGTTCGCTCTCACCCTTGGCAAAGAACTGTTCGTGACGCACTTCCACCGCCAGCGGCCGGTCCAGCGCGTCGATGAACGCGGTCAGCTCCGGCAGTCGATGCGGGGTGAAGCTTTTCGACAATTGCAGCCACAGCGGCGAAACACGTTCGCCGAGCGGGCTGAGCAGGTTTACGAAAGTTTCGGCGGCGGTCAGTTGATCGCGCAGGTCACCGCTGTGGCTGATGTCGCCGGGAAACTTGGCGGTGAAGCGAAAGTGTTCGGGCATGGTCTCGGCCCAACGCTGCACGGTGGCCGGCGACGGGCTGGCGTAGAAGGTCGTGTTGCCTTCGACGGCGTTGAACACTTGGGAGTAGAGAGCGAGGAAGTCGGAGGTCTTGGCGTCTTCGGGGTACAGATACTCGCGCCAGGCGTTTTCACTCCAGGACGGGCAACCGAGGTAGTAAGGCAGATCCATCAGATGTACAAGTCGAGGCCCAACACATCCGCATCCCAATCGACAAAACCGGCGGTGCTCAGGTAGCTGGCCAGGGCCATTGCTACGCTTTTGCTCATGGCGCGGTGATAAATCATGTCTTGCTGACGGGCAGGCAGATTGGCAAGGCGTTGTGCGGAGGCTTTGGCAGCGCGGGCGGCCAGTTGCTCTTCAGTCGGGAATTCCAGCTCGCCGTCGATATCGTCGACGGATTCATCCAGCGCCACATTGCCTTTGCGAGGCTTGCGCTTGATGGGGTAGGACTGAGAGGAGAGGCCGTCTATACGCATAAATTCATGCTCGGTATCGATGATGGCAATTTAGCGGCACTTGACCGACTTAGCAAACTGCCGAGTGATAACTAGAACACATAAAGCGTAAAAGGTTTAAAGCCCGGGGTTGGAAACTGACGATTGGCAGAATTTGTAATAAGGCACTGAATTCTGCGTGAGTGCTTTTGTGGCGAGGGAGCTTGCTCCCGCTGGGCTGCGAAGCGGCCCCAATAATCTCAGCGTCCGAGCCAGAAACGTGTACGACTGCTGCGCAGCCGAGCGGGAGCAAGCTCCCTCGCCACAGGGGAATTGCAAACATCCAGATAAATCAGCGAGCCTTCGGGGTGGCGACTTTATCGCGCAGATAAACCGGTTGCGCATCATCGGCCGGGATCGACTCACCGCGTTCCCAGGCAAACCGCGCCAGGGTCAGCAGGTCTTCAGCGTGAGGCAGCATGCCGGCTTCCTGACCGGACAGACTGACCGCGATCCGCTCACCATAGCCCCAACCGGTACCGGCACCGAACCATTCGCCGCTGGCATCGGCCGGCAATGCCGCCACTTCCGGCGGCAGTACCGCTTCGACACCGACCAGACGCATCTCGCCCGCGGTTTCGCGGTAGCAGCCCCAATACACTTCATCCATCCGCGCATCAATGGCCGCCGCAACCTGGCTCACGCCGTGTTCGCGATACGCACGTTGCGCCAGTACGGCCAGGTTCGACACCGGCAGCACCGGACGATCCAGCGCGAACGCCAGCCCCTGCACCACGCCGATGGCAATCCGCACGCCGGTAAACGCACCCGGCCCGCGACCGAACGCGATGGCGTCCACCGCTTGCAGCGTGGTGCCGGCATCGGCCAGCAGTTGCTGGATCATCGGCAGCAGTTTCTGCGCGTGCAAACGCGGGATCACCTCGTAATGGCTCGTGACCTTGCCGTCATGCAGCAAGGCAACGGAGCAAGCTTCGGTCGCGGTGTCCAGGGCCAGCAAGGTGCTCATCGATGTATCCAAAACAGGTGGTGGAAAAAGTGCGTCAGTATAAACAACTACGGCCCGCAAGCGGGCCGAGGATGATGCAGCCAATCAGCTTTTTCAGCTCAGCGCTTCGAGCACCTTGGCGGTGATCGCTTCCACCGAACCAACGCCCGGGATGTGGCTGTACTTCGGCTTGCCGTTGGCAGCGGAGAGCTTCTGGTAGAAGTCCACCAGCGGCTTGGTCTGCGAATGGTAGACCGACAGGCGATGACGCACGGTTTCTTCGGTGTCGTCCTTGCGCTGCACCAGATCGTCGCCGGTAACGTCGTCTTTGCCAGCCACTTTCGGCGGGTTGTAGACGATGTGGTAAACGCGGCCGCTGGCCTCGTGAACGCGACGACCAGCGATACGCTGAACGATTTCTTCGTCCTCAACAGCGATTTCAACCACGGCGTCCAGCTCGACACCGGCGGTTACCAGTGCTTCGGCCTGTGGAATGGTGCGCGGGAAACCGTCGAACAGAAAGCCGTTGGCGCAGTCTGGTTGAGCGATGCGATCCTGCACCAGCGCGATGATCAGGTCATCCGACACCAGACCGCCGGCATCCATGATGCTCTTGGCTTGAACGCCCAGCGGAGTGCCGGCCTTGACCGCAGCACGCAGCATGTCGCCGGTGGAGATTTGCGGAATGCCGAATTTCTCGGTGATGAACTTAGCCTGAGTACCTTTACCGGCCCCGGGAGCTCCCAGCAGAATGACGCGCATCGATGTGCTCCTCAATTTTTTATATAGAAAACAACAGGATTCGCCTCTTGGGGCGGATCTTAAAAATATGGGTCGTGGCCGCACAAACGGCCAAAGGCTGATCAAGATACACAGCAGGCTGCGCCCACACAAGACGCCAAAAGTCGGAGAAACCGCCGCCTGCCGCGACCTTGCGAGCCGGTGAGCCAAGTCGCAACCCCATCACTAACTGTCGCCTGCCCGCACTTGCTCGCCGTATACAAAGCGACACCCGGCCTGTGCACCGGGCGCCTGACACGACAGCAAAAACCTTAGCCGGTATTACGCAAACCGGCGGCGATCCCCGCCACAGACACCAGCAGCGCCTGTTCCACCGGGCTGCCCTGCTCGACATTCTGTTGCCGCGAACGGGCCAACAGTTCGGCCTGCAATAGATGTAGCGGATCGAGATAGGTGTTGCGCAGACGGATGAATTCCAGGGTGTCCGGGCTATGTGCCAGCAGCTGCGACTGGCCGGTCAGGCCGAGTACCACCGCGCACGCCTGCGACAATAGGTCGCGTAACTGCGCGCCCAACGGCAGCAAGTCCGGCTCGACCAGACGCTGATCGTACGACAGCGCGATGTCGGCGTCGGCCTTGGCCAGAACCATTTCCAGCATGTCGATACGGGTGCGGAAGAACGGCCACTGTTCGCGCATCTGCCCGAGCAGTTCGCCCTCGCCACGCGCCAGCGCCTTGCTCAACGCGGTTTCCCAGCCGAGCCAGGCCGGCAGCATCAGACGGGTCTGGGTCCAGCCGAAAATCCACGGAATCGCCCGCAGACTTTCGATGCCACCGGCACGGCGCTTGGCTGGGCGGCTGCCGAGGGGCAGACGTCCCAACTCCTGCTCCGGCGTCGATTGGCGGAAATACTCGACGAACTGCGGATTTTCCCGCACCACGGCGCGATACGCGGCGACGCCGTCGGCGGCCAGTTCATCCATCAGATGGCGCCATTCGGGCGTCGGTGGCGGTGGTGGCAACAACGTCGCTTCCAGCACGGCAGCCAGATACAGATTGAGGTTCTGCTCGGCGATGTCCGGCAGGCCGAATTTGAATCGAATCATTTCGCCCTGCTCGGTGGTGCGGAAGCGCCCCGCCACCGACCCCGGCGGCTGCGACAGGATCGCCGCGTGCGCCGGACCGCCGCCACGGCCCACGGTGCCACCGCGACCATGGAACAACAGCAGTTCGACTTGCTGCTCGCGGCAGATCTCCACCAGCCGCTCCTGGGCGCGATATTGCGCCCACGCCGCAGCGGTGGTGCCGGCATCCTTGGCAGAGTCGGAATAACCGATCATCACTTCCTGCGGGCCTTGCAGCCTGGCGCGGTAACCCGGCAGCAGCAACAGACGTTCCATCACCGGCCCGGCGTTGTCGAGGTCGGCGAGGGTTTCGAACAGCGGCACCACGCGCATCGGCCGCAGCACACCGGACTCTTTGAGCAGCAGTTGCACCGCCAGCACGTCGGAGGCGGCGCCTGCCATCGAGATCACGTAGGAACCCAGCGATGCACTCGGTGCGGCAGCGATTTCCTTGCAGGTGGCGAGCACTTCAGCGGTGTCGGCGGACGGTTTGAAATGCGCCGGGAGCAGTGGCCGACGATTGCTCAATTCGCGGGTGAGGAAGCTGATGCGCTGTTCTTCGTCCCAGTCTTCGTAGCGACCGAGGCCGAGGTAATCGGTGATTTCGGTCATTGCCGAGCTGTGTCGCGTCGAATCCTGACGCACATCGAGGCGCACCAGGAACAGGCCGAAGGTCACCGCCCGGCGCAGGCAATCGAGCAACGGTCCGTCAGCGATCACGCCCATGCCGCATTCGTGCAACGAGTTGAAACACAGTTCCAGCGGATCTAGCAGATCGCGGTTGTTGTGCAACACGTCAGCCGGTGCCGGCGTGTTGGCCGTCAGCGACGCCTGTGCCCAGTTGCGCGTGGCGCGCAGGCGTTCGCGCAATTGCTTGAGCACCGCCCGATAGGGTTCGGCGCTGTCGCCGGCCTTGGCCTTGAGCGCGTCGCTGGCCTGCTGCATCGACAGTTCAGCAGCGAGGTGATCGACATCGCGCAGGTACAGATCGGCAGCCATCCAGCGCGCCAGCAACAGCACCTCGCGGGTCACCGCTGCCGTGACGTTCGGGTTGCCGTCACGGTCGCCGCCCATCCACGAAGCAAAGCGGATCGGCGCCGCCTCCAGCGGCAAACGCAAGCCGGTGGCAGCAAACAACGCCTGGTCGGCCTTGCGCATGTGGTTGGGAATCGCCTGCCACAGCGAGTGTTCGATCACCGCAAACCCCCACTTGGCCTCGTCGACCGGGGTCGGCCGGGTGCGGCGGATTTCTTCGGTGTGCCAAGCTTCGGCGATCAGCCGTTGCAGGGTGTTCTGGATCTGCTCGCGCTCGGCGCTGGTCAGGTCGCGATGATCCTGTGCCGCCAGTTGTCCGGCGATCGCATCGTATTTCTGGATCAACGTGCGCCGCGCCACTTCAGTGGGGTGCGCGGTCAGCACCAGTTCGATTTCCAGGCGCGCCAGTTGCCGGGCCAGGGATTCGGCGCTGTGGCCTTCGTTGCGCAGGCGGGCGAGCAGTTCCGGGAGCACGCGGGATTCGAACGGCGCCGGCTGCGACTCTTCGCGACGATGAATCAATTGATACTGCTCGGCGATGTTCGCCAGGTTGAGAAACTGGTTGAACGCCCGCGCCACCGGCAGCAGTTCGTCTTCGCTCAACTGATTGAGGCTGGCGCTGAGTTCGGCGTCCATCGAGCCACGCCGGTCGGCCTTGGCGCCCTTGCGGATCTGCTCGATCTTGTCGAGAAATTCCTCGCCGTACTGGTCGCGGATGGTATTGCCCAACAGCTCACCCAACAGGTGAACGTCCTCGCGCAAGCGTGCATCAATATCGGTCATCAGCAGTTCTCCAGCGGTAATCGGGACGGCTCAGAAACGAATGCTTTGCCCAGAGAGTGCCGCTCTACGGCGCTTCTTACAAGCAGACGACGAAGGGACTTTAAACCTTGGGGCTTGGAGCTAGTCTCAATAGCAAGCCGTACAACGGCTTGCCGCCGGCCCCGCCGGACACTCACCCAGGCCTGCCACGAGCAGGCGCGAAATGAGGTCATCATGAAAATTCGTGAACTCGCCCAGCATTGGGAAGAAAACGCCAAGGGTCGCCTGACCGACACCGGCTACACGATTCATCTGGACGTCGAGGCCGCTGCGCGGCTGGCGGCGATTGCCGAGATGTACCCCAAACGCCACCCGGAAGAACTGCTCGGCGAACTGATCGGCGCCGCGCTCGAAGAATTCGAGGCGAGCCTGCCGTATGTGAAAGGTTCGACCGTGGTCGCCACCGATGAGGAAGGTGATCCGCTGTACGAAGACGTCGGGCCGACACCGCGGTTTCTGGCGCTTTCTCGCCGGCATCTGCAGGACTTGTCCGCCGCTGCCGGCAAGCAAAAACACTGACACAACAAAGATCAAACTGTGGGAGCGGGCTTGCTCGCGAATGCGGTATTTCAGCCGACATTGATAGCGACTGATTCACCGCATTCGCGAGCAAGCTCGCTCCCACATTGGCTGTATTGAACTTCAAAAATCCCACACTTTTTACCCCGCGCGTACCTCTCCCCGCCTCCAAAGTTCCCGGTTTAGAGCCTTGTCCGTTTGGTCAAAAAAAAATTTGGCGATAGGCCATCTTTTCTGAACTTTTGAAAAACGCCTCCGGTCGGAAGCTGTAACCACGCCTGGAACGAGCGTTTCAAAAACTCGCTTTACACGACGCTCGCGGCTCCTCGACCAGGATGGATTTTCAGTTTTATCAGGAGTTAAACAATGGAGTTGAAGACCATGAAGACCCAAACCTCGTTCTCCCACCTGCGCGGTCTGAAACTGGCTGCTCTGGCTATCGGTACCAGCTTCGTTCTGGCCGGTTGCGCCGGTAACCCACCGACCGAGCAGTACGCCGTGACCCAATCGGCGGTCAACAGCGCCGTCAGCGCCGGTGGTACCGAGTTTGCTGCGGTGGAAATGAAGCAGGCGCAGGACAAGCTGAAACAAGCCGAAATCGCCATGCACGACAAGAAGTATGAACAGGCTCGCACCCTCGCCGAACAGGCCGAATGGGATGCGCGTGTAGCAGAACGCAAGGCTCAGGCCGCCAAGGCCGAACAGGCTCTGAAGGATTCCCAGAAAGGTGTTCAGGAACTGCGTCAGGAAAGTCAGCGCACCGTGCAGTAAGCGCGCATCCCGAATCGCAAAGCTGAAACTTTTATAGATAGAAAGGACGACAAATTATGCGTAAGCAACTGATGATCCCCGCTCTTCTGGCCGCAAGCGTTGCCCTGGCTGCCTGCTCCACTCCGCCTAACCCGAACCTGGAACAGGCGCGCACCAACTACGCCGGCCTGCAGGCCAACCCGCAAGCCAGCAAAGTCGCTGCCCTGGAAACCAAGGACGCCAGCGATTACCTGGACAAGGCTGACAAGGCTTATCTGGACAAGCAAGACGCTGCCAAGGTTGACCAACTGGCCTACCTGACCAACCAGCGCGTGGAAGTGGCCAAGCAGACCATCGCCCTGCGCACCGCTGAAAACAACCTGAAGAACGCTGCCGCGCAACGTGCCCAGGCCCGTCTGGACGCTCGCGATCAGCAGATCAAACAGCTGCAGAACAGCCTGAACGCCAAGCAGACTGATCGCGGTACCCTGGTGACCTTCGGTGACGTGCTGTTCGCCACCAACAAGGCTGACCTGAAATCCAGCGGTCTGGTGAACATCAACAAACTGGCGCAATTCCTCCAGGAAAACCCTGATCGCAAAGTGATCGTCGAAGGCTACACCGACAGCACCGGCGCGGCGTCTTACAACCAGTCGCTGTCCGAGCGTCGTGCGACCTCGGTTCAAGTCGCACTGATCAAGATGGGCGTAGATCCTTCGCGCATCGTGGTTCAGGGTTATGGCAAGGAATACCCGGTTGCCGACAACGGCAGCGTCTCGGGCCGTGCGATGAACCGTCGTGTGGAAGTGACCATTTCCAACGACAACCAGCCAGTGCTGCCACGTTCGGCCGTCAGCTCGAACTAAGCGTCACGCAGTAACGCAAAAGCCCCGCCTGACTGAGTCAGGCGGGGCTTTTTTTGGCCATACATATTCCCCTGTGGGAGCGGGCTTGCTCGCGAAAGCGGTGGATCAGTCGGAATATAGAGTGACTGACACACCGCTTTCGCGAGCAAGCCCGCTCCCACAGTTTTGATCGGGTTATTGCTCGAGTTTCTGCGGGGTTTCCTGCCCCATGCAGCGCACGGCTTTTTTCTGCGCGTTGATCAGCACACCGGTCAGGCCTTTCTGCTCGGTATCAAACAGCACCAGCACGCCATCGATGCACTGCGCCACTTGCGGCGCCGGGTCCAGCGAGATTTTGTAGTCTTCGCCCGGCACGGTCTTGAGCATGGTGAATTCGTTGAGCAGCAGCGCATCCTCGGGTTTCGCGAAGTGCAGGTAACCGTAGTACCACAGCGCCCCAACCGTGCCGAGGATGCTGCAGATACCGGTGATGATCAGCGGGATGGCGTTACGTTCTTCAGTCATTGCGGACTCTCATTTTCAGAATTCGGGGGTTGCGGGTAGTTCGGGATCTCGCCGAGGCGGCGCAGGCCGTTGAAATGCTCGGGGTCTTCCAGATAACGCAGCATCACCTGGCGCCAGACCGGGTCGCCGAAGGTCTGCACGTGGCCGCCGCGGGTCAGTTGCAGCACACGCGGTGGCGGCGCTGCCTGATACAGGCGGATGGCGTTGGACATTGGCACCAGTGGGTCGTCGATGCTGTGAAAGATCAGTTTCGGCACGCCCTTGAGCTGCGGCATCGAGTGGATGGCGCTGTCGCCGTCCGGCACCAGCCACGACAGGGGCACCTGGAACGGCCAGGTCAGCCATGAGGTGCTGAGGGCGTACTGGCCGACGCTGCGGTAACTGGCGGGCACACCATCGAGCACGAAAGCCTTGAGCTGTTTTTGCCGCTCGGGGTGCTGCGCCAGCCAATGCACAGCCATTGAGCCGCCGAGGCTCTGACCGAGCAGGATCAGCGGCTTGCCTTTGACCTCGGGCGCCTGATCCAGCCAGGCGAACGCGGCGTCGATGTCCTGATAGATCGCCGGCAGGCTCGGTTCACCCTCCGACAAGCCATACCCGCGATAGTCCACCAGCAGCACCTGATAGCCATTTTTCGGCAACCACCAACTGCCGCCGAGGTGCATCGGCAGATTGCCGCCATTGCCGTGCAGGTGCAGAACCGTGCCCTTGACCTCGACCCCGGGTTTGGCCGGCAGCCACCAGGCGTTGAGCTTGAGGCCGTCAACCGTGGTCAGCGTGACGGTACGGTATTCGAGCTTGGCTTTTTCCGGGGTGAAGATCTGGCCCGGCTCAGGGTAGAACAACAGCGAACTGCAACCGCCGAGGGTCAGGAGCAGGCAAAGGATGCCGAGGATTCTCATCCGGTGAAACCTCGCGAAGGAAATTAGCAAAACACATGACCCTGTGGGAGCGAGCTTGCTCGCGAAGGCGGAGTATCAGTCGACATTCAGGCTGAATTGCAGACCGCTTTCGCGAGCAAGCTCGCTCCCACAGGGGTAACTCATCGCCTAGAGGATATTGGAGTAATCCGCCTCGATCCGGTCCAGGCTCAGGTGATTGAGGAAGTTGGAGAAGCACATCCACGCCGACAGCGCGTTCATGTCGCGAAACTGTTCCGGCAAATACTTGGGCGGTACCACCAGACCTTCATCGACCAACTGACGCAGGGTACGCATGTCTTCCAGGGTGGTCTTGCCGCAGAACAGCAGCGGCACCTGTTCGAGCTTGCCTTTACGCACGGCCAACTGAATGTAGTTGTAAACCATGATAAAGCCCTTGAGATAGGACAAGTCTTTGGTAAATGGCAGGCCGGTCGGCGTCGAACCACGGAACACCCGACTGGCGTTGCCGTAGCTTTCGGCCATTTCAAAACCCTGCTCGCGGAAGAACTCGAACACCTGCAAGAAGTCCGCGCCCTCCTCGACCATGTGAATCGCGCGGGTACGGTTGGTCAGCTTGCGCAGGCGACTCGGGTAGGAGGCGAAGGTGATGATTTCCATCAGGATCGCCAGACCTTCCTGGGTCACCGTCGACGAGGGCGGGCCCTTGGACAGGAAGGTGCAGATCGGCTGGTTCAGACCGTTGAGGGTGGTGCCGACATGCACCAGGCCTTCGTGGACTTCCAGTGCGCGCACGTCGCGGTCGTTGAACAGCGCGTCGGTGCGGATCTTGATGTAGTCGGCGCCCGCCGCCGCGTCGGCGACAATCCCGTCGGACTCGAACACGCGGATGGTTTCCTCGGCCTCGCCGAACACCTTGTTCAAACGGGTTTGCAGCAGGTGCACGGCGTCCTTGGCGGTGAGGATCTTCGGCTCGTCCTTCAGGTCGCCCCGGCCATCAATGTTGTTCAGGTAGTCGGACATCATCAGGCCGAGGTCGGCCAGGGTCGGGTCGCCGGCGTGAAACGCATCGGAGGCGGCGCCATACAGCTCTTGCGAGATCAGGCCGAAATCCTCGGTGCCACGCGCTTCGAGCATGCGCACCACCATGCGGTATTCCTTGCACATGCGCCGCATGATCTGCCCGACCGGGTTGAACTGGCCGAGCTGGCGGGTGATGTCGCGCTCGATGTTCTGGAATTCCAGTTTGACCTTGCTCGAATCGAAGGACAGCGGCCGATTGAGGTAATAGTCGCGATCCACCGCCGGCATTTCCTTGCCCTTGGCCTTGAGAAAACCCTTGCGGATATTCTCGTCCCACTTCACCGCGTCGAGCACGCGGATCGGCGTCTGCGCCAGCACAATGCGATCGGACAGCGTGCGTATCGTCTGCTGGTAATCGTCCACCCGAAACTCCTGTAGAAAACTGAATTATTTGGCGCGGGCCTGGCGCTGATAGCGCGCGGCTTCGACGAAGGCATCGGAATTGGCCGGATCGTCGAGGTAAGCAAAGACCTTGTCGAGACTGCTGTCGACCTGTACGCCGTCACCATCGTCGGTCGGGAATGGCTGACCGTCGAGGTTTTTCTGTTTGATCGCCTGATTGATCTGTTCGAGGTCGAGGCTGTACACCACCAGTTCGTGTTTGTCGGTGAGTTCGAAACCGGCGATGGTGTATTGGCCACCGTAACGCGCCGGCACTTTCGCCGACAGATACCAGCGACTGCCATGGTGCGACACGGTGAACGGGTACGCCTCGCGCTCGTGGGGTCTGGCCTTGAACCAGGTGATGGCCTGATAGCGATCAGTGCCGACGCGGGTCAGCTCAAGGTTCATCGGCTCGCCCCAGGCATTGGTGCTCGACCATGTGCCCAGCAACCCCTTGGGCGCCGGGGCACTGGCAGGCAGCGGATCCTTGAAGGTCACCAGACAGCCACTGAGCAGCAGGAACGACAAGGCGATCAGCACGCCACGCCAGGCTTTCATTCAACACTCCCTATGAACACGCGTCGCCCTGATGATCCGGCTCAGTCCCCTTGTGGGAGCGGGCTTGCTCGCGAAGGCGGCGGGTCAGTCAACTGAAGCGTTGAATGTGATACCGCCTTCGCGAGCAAGCCCGCTCCCACAGGGGATCTCCATCAGCTGTCACACCGAGGCGAGGACCAGATGCATATACCGCGTCAGAATCCCGAGCATGTCCTGTTCGGCCAAAGGCTCGGCGTCGTTGAGCAGGCCCTGATATTCCATCCGTCCGATAATCGCCGTCAACACCTTGGCATCTTGCTGCGGTTCACGCGAGCCCAGTACCTGGAACAACTGGCAGGTGCCCTGCAGCAGAATCTGCTGATGGGAGCGCACCAGATCCGCCAGCCGCGGGTTGAGCAGCGCTTCCTGGCGGAACGCCTGCTCGGCCATCAGGTGCTCGCGGCGGTTGACCAGTTGCCGGTGCACGTAGTCAGCCATCAGCCGCGCGATGTCATCCGCCAGTTTCGAGCGCGACTCGGGGCTGCCGTCGCCACTGACGACCATCTCGCGCAGCAGGCCTTCGTTGTTGATCCACAGCTTGGCCATGTAGGCCGCGCTGCGCTCGACGTATTGAGCGAAGGTATCGGTGAGCAGGTCATCGATATCCTTGAAGTAATAGGTGGTGGCCGACAGCGGCACACCGGCCTCGGCCGCCACGGCCCGGTGGCGTACGGCACGCACGCCGTCACGCACGACGATGCGCATCGCCGCGTCGAGAATGTCCTGACGACGCTGCTCGCTGCCCTGTCGGCTGGCCTTGCGGCCCTGGTACTGAACACTTTCAGCGACCGCAGTGGCGATACCCGCTGCACCTTCTTGAGCGATTGCAACCATCACGACTGGACTTCCTCTGCTATTTCAAAAGTAACCAATTGATACATTTGTACCAGACAGGCAATAAAAAGCCGCCTGTTTTAGGCGGCTTTTTAACTGAAACGTTTACGCTTGCGGTCGCATGTGCGGGAACAGGATCACATCGCGGATCGACGGCGAGTTGGTCAGCAACATCACCAGACGGTCGATGCCGATGCCTTCACCGGCCGTTGGCGGCATGCCGTACTCCAGCGCACGCACGAAGTCGGCGTCGTAGTGCATGGCTTCGTCGTCGCCGGCGTCCTTGTCGGCCACCTGCGCCATGAAGCGCTCGGCCTGGTCTTCCGCGTCGTTCAACTCGGAGTAGGCGTTGGCGATTTCACGGCCGCCGATGAACAGCTCGAAACGGTCGGTGACGTTCGGGTTCTCGTCGTTACGACGGGCCAGCGGCGACACTTCGAACGGGTACTGAGTGATGAAGTGCGGCTGCTCCAGCTTGTGCTCGACCAGCTCTTCGAAAATCATCACCTGCAGCTTGCCCAGACCCTCGAAGCCCAGCACCTTGGCGCCGGCCTTCTTGGCGATGGCGCGGGCCTTGTCGATGTCGTTCAGGTCATCGGCGGTCAGCTCAGGGTTGTACTTGAGGATCGAGTCGAACACCGACAGACGGGCAAACGGCTCGCCGAAGTGGAACACCTTGTCGCCGTACGGCACGTCGGTGCTGCCCAGAACCAGCTGCGCCAGTTCGCGGAACAGTTCTTCGGTCAGGTCCATGTTGTCTTCGTAGTCGGCGTAAGCCTGATAGAACTCCAACATGGTGAATTCAGGGTTGTGACGAGTCGAAACGCCTTCGTTACGGAAGTTGCGGTTGATCTCGAACACTTTTTCGAAACCGCCAACCACCAGACGCTTGAGGTACAGCTCAGGCGCGATACGCAGGAACATTTCCATGTCGAGCGCGTTGTGGTGGGTTTCGAACGGCTTGGCTGCGGCGCCGCCAGGAATGGTCTGCAGCATCGGCGTTTCGACTTCGAGGAAGTCGCGCTTCATCAGGAAGCTGCGGATGTGCGCGATCACTTGCGAGCGTACGCGGAAGGTCTGGCGCACGTCTTCGTTGACGATCAGGTCAACGTAACGCTGACGGTAGCGCTGTTCGGTGTCGGTCAGGCCGTGGTGCTTGTCCGGCAGCGGGCGCAGCGACTTGGTCAGCAGGCGCACATTGGACATTTCGACGTACAGGTCGCCCTTGCCGGAACGCGCCAGGGTGCCTTCGGCGGCAATGATGTCGCCCATGTCCCAGGTCTTGACGGCGGCCAGGGTGTCTTCGGACAGGGTTTTACGGTTGACGTAGACCTGGATGCGACCGGTCATGTCCTGGATCACCATGAACGAGCCACGGTTGAGCATGATGCGACCGGCAACCTTGACCGGGATAGCAGCCTCGGCCAGCTCTTCCTTGGTCTTGTCCGCGTACTTCTTCTGCAGATCTTCGCAGTAGTTTTCGCGGCGGAAGTCGTTCGGGAAGGCGTTGCCCTTGGCGCGCTCGGCAGCCAGCTTTTCCTTGCGCAGGGCGATCAGCGAGTTTTCTTCCTGTTGCAGGGCTTGCGGGTCGAGTTGTTGGTCGCTCATGTCTTTAGATATTCCATCAGGTTCGTTGCCCCCGGGCCTGGCGGCCCGGGAATCGCCAGCAGGGCTGGCTCCTACAGGGATCGCGTTGCATCAGCGCCCCTGTGTGCGTCTTTTACAGCCCCGATTTCAGGCTGGCTTCCAGGTATTCGTCGATGTCGCCGTCGAGCACCTTGTCGCAGTCGCTGCGTTCGATGTTGGTGCGCAGGTCCTTGATCCGCGACGCGTCGAGCACGTACGAACGGATCTGGTGACCCCAGCCGATGTCCGACTTGGTGTCTTCCAGCGCCTGGGAAGCGGCGTTGCGCTTCTGCATTTCCTGCTCGTACAACTTGGCCCGCAGCATTTTCATGGCGGTGTCCTTGTTGGCGTGCTGGGAACGTTCGTTCTGGCAGCTGACCACGGTGTTGGTCGGTACGTGGGTGATACGTACGGCCGAGTCGGTGGTGTTTACGTGCTGACCACCGGCACCGGAGGAACGATAGGTGTCGATCCGCAGGTCTGCCGGGTTGATTTCGATTTCGACCTTGTCGTCGATCTCTGGCGAGACGAAAACAGCAGAGAACGAGGTGTGGCGACGGTTGCCGGAGTCGAACGGGCTCTTGCGCACCAGACGGTGCACGCCGATCTCGGTACGCAGCCAGCCAAAGGCGTATTCGCCCTTGATGTGCACGGTCGCACCTTTGATACCAGCGACTTCACCGGCCGACAGCTCCATGATGGTCGCGTCGAAACCGCGTTTGTCCGCCCAGCGCAGGTACATGCGCAGCAGGATGTTGGCCCAGTCCTGGGCCTCGGTACCGCCGGAGCCGGCCTGGATGTCCAGGTAGGCGTTGTTCGGATCCATCTCGTGGCTGAACATGCGGCGGAATTCAAGCTTGGCGAGGTTTTCCTCGAGACGGGCCAGTTCGGCGACGACATCGCCCACTGCACCTTCGTCGTTTTCTTCGACAGCCATGTCCAGCAGGTCGCGGCAATCGGCCAGACCGCCGTTCAGTTCGTCGAGGGTATCGACGATCTGCGCCAGCGCCGAGCGCTCGCGGCCCAGCTCCTGGGCGTATTCAGGTTTGTTCCAGACACTCGGATCTTCAAGCTCGCGATTGACCTCGGTCAGACGCTCATGCTTTTGATCGTAGTCAAAGATACCCCCGAATAGTTTCGGAGCGCTCGGACAGGTCCTTGATGGTGTTCAGGATCGGGTTGATTTCCATGACGGGCAGCACTCGTTGGCGAACTTTTGAAAGCCGGCGAGTATAACGTAATCAGGCTGTCACGGCAGCCCGTCTGGCGGCTGTTAAGGCGATTCACTTGACATGGCCTGACGCAGATCCCCTGTGGGAGCGGGCTTGCTCGCGAAGGCGGTGTGTCATTAAGCATCGATGTCGACTGATACTCCGCATTCGCGAGCAAGCCCGCTCCCACAGGGGGATTGCGAACCTATTCGATACCCACCTGATTACGCCCGTTGTTCTTCGCCAGGTACAACCCGCGATCCGCCGCCGAAATCAGCAGCCGGCAATCGCTGCCCGACTGCGGCACCATGGTCGCCAGGCCGATGCTGATGGTCAGGCTCGCCCCGTCGCTCGGGGTGTTGTGCGGAATCTTCAAGGCCGCCACGGTCTGACGCAGTTTCTCCGCCACCAGGCGTGCGCCGCCCGGCGAGGTGTTCGGCAGCACCAGGGCGAACTCTTCACCGCCGTAGCGCGCCGGCAGGTCCGACGGTCGGGCGCTGGCGTCGCGGATCGCCGTGGCGACCTTGCGCAGCGCCTCGTCGCCTTCGACGTGGCCAAAGCTGTCGTTGTAGGACTTGAAGTAATCGACGTCGATCATCAGCAACGACAACTGGCTCTGGTCGCGCAGCGAACGGCGCCATTCCAGCTCCAGGTACTCGTCGAAGTGCCGGCGGTTGGACAGCCCGGTCAGGCCGTCGGAGTTCATCAGCCGTTGCAGCACCAGATTGGTGTCGAGCAACTGCTGCTGGCTGACGCGCAACGCGCGGTACGCCGCATCCCGCTGCAGCAGGGTCATGTAGGAGCGCGAGTGGTAACGGATGCGCGCCACCAGTTCGATGGTGTCCGGCAGCTTCACCAGATAATCGTTGGCCCCGGCGGAAAACGCCGCACTCTTGATCAGCGGGTCTTCCTTGGTCGACAGGACGATGATCGGGATGTCCTTGGTCGCCGGGTGATTGCGGTACTCGCGCACCAGGCTCAGGCCGTCGAGGCCGGGCATCACCAGATCCTGCAGGATTACCGTCGGTTTGATCCGTACCGCCTGGGCGATGGCCTGGTGCGGGTCGGAGCAGAAGTGGAAGTCGATGTTCTCTTCATTCGACAGCCCACGGCGCACGGCTTCGCCGATCATCGCCTGATCGTCCACCAACAACACCATGGCGGCGTTTTCGTCGGTTTTAATGTCGTCGATCTGTAAATCATTCATGGGCGGTCACCTGAGTACTGCGGGGGCCAGGATTGCGGAATAGCCTGTTCATTTGGGGAAAACCTCCAGCAACCGTGGCGCTATCTTTTCCAGTGGACGGATTTCGACGGCAGCATCGATGGCCGCTGCGGCCTTGGGCATGCCGTAGACCGCACTGCTTTGCTGGTCCTGCGCGATGGTCAGATAACCCTGCTGGCGCATGAGCTTAAGCCCTTGCGCCCCATCGCGTCCCATTCCGGTCAATAAAACCCCGATCGCATCGCCGTTCCAATAACTGGCGACACTTTCGAAAAACACGTCGATCGAAGGTCGGTAGATCTCATTGACCGGCTCGGCGGTGTAGGCCAGCGTGCCGTTTTTCAATAAGCGAATATGGTGGTTGGTGCCGGCCAGCAGCACCGCGCCAGCCTGCGGCGGCTCGCCTTCGCGGGCCAGGCGTACATCGAGGCCGCTGGCGCTGGCCAGCCATTCGGCCATGCCGGCAGCAAACACCTGGTCAACGTGCTGCACCAGCACGATGGCCGCCGAGAAGTTGCGCGGCAGGCCCTTGAGCAACACTTCCAGCGCTGCCGGTCCGCCGGCAGACGAGCCGATCGCCACCAGCCGCTTGCACGACGCCGAACTGCGGTGGGGCGTCGGCACCGGACGCGAGCGCGGGGTTTTCTCGCCGATCAGCCAGCCAATGTTGAGGATCTTGCGCAGCAACGGCGCTGCCGCTTCCTGCGCGTTGCCGGCACCAAGGGCCGGGGTATCGACCACGTCCAGCGCGCCGTGGCCCATGGCTTCGAAGACCCGGTGTACGTTCTGCTGGCGGTCGACCGTGACGATGACAATGGCGCACGGGGTTTCGGCCATGATCCGCCGGGTAGCCTCGACGCCATCCATCACCGGCATGATCAGGTCCATCAGGATCAGATCCGGAGTGTTTTCGGCGCACAGTTGCACCGCCTCGGCGCCATCTCTGGCGACCCAGATCACCTGATGCGCCGGCTCGAAGGCCAGCGCACGGCGCAGTGCCTCCACCGCCAGGGGCATATCGTTGACGATTGCGATTTTCATGCCCGCGCTCCTCCAATGAGCTCAACCACTGCATCAAGCAGGGCGTCGTCATGAAAACTGGCCTTGGCTAAATAATAGTCGGCGCCGGCATCCAGTCCACGACGCCGGTCCTCTTCACGATCCTTGTACGAGACCACCATCACCGGCAGCGATTGCAGACGGTTGTCGCGGCGCAACAGGGTGACCAGCTCGATGCCGTCCATGCGCGGCATGTCGATGTCGGTGATCAGCAAATCGAAGTCCTCCGAACGCAAGGCGTTCCAGCCGTCCATGCCGTCTACCGCCACCGCCACGTCGTAGCCGCGATTGAGCAGCAGCTTGCGTTGCAGCTCGCGCACGGTCAGCGAGTCGTCGACCACCAGAATCCGCTTGCGCGCCACTTCGGCGGCCTGATTGCCATAGCGGGCGATACGTTCCAGACGCCCGGTATTGAGCAGTTTGTCCACCGAGCGCAGCATGTCCTCGACATCGACGATCAGCACCACCGAACCGTCGTCGAGCAACGCCCCGGCGGAAATGTCCTGAACCTTGCCCAGCCGCTCATCCAGCGGCAGCACCACCAACGTGCGCTCGCCGACAAAACGCTCGACCGCCACGCCGTAGACCGCATCGCGCTCGCGGATCACCACGACCTTGAGGGTTTCGCTGCTGCTCTGACTGGCCGGACGATTCAACAACTGGCTGGCGGCGACCAGGCCGACGTGCCGGCCTTCGTGCCAGAAATGCTGGCGCCCCTCGATCTGCACGATGTCCTGTGGCTGCAGATCGCACATGCGCTCGATGTGCGCCAGCGGAAAGGCGTAGGCCTCTTCGCCGACTTCCACCACCAGACTGCGCACCACCGACAGGGTCAGCGGTACTTCCAGATGAAAGCGGCTGCCCTCGCCTGCCGTCTGCTCCAGCACCACCGCGCCGCGCAACTGCCGCACCATGTGCTGCACCGCATCAAGACCGACGCCACGTCCGGACACTTCGGTGACCGTGTCGCGCAGGCTGAAGCCCGGCAGAAACAGGAATGTCAGCAGCTCGTCTTCGCTCAACTGCGCCGCCGTTTCGGCGGGCGAAAGCTGACGTTCGACGATGCTGCGGCGGACCTTTTCCAGATCGACACCGTTGCCGTCATCGCTCAACTCCAGCACCAGCAAACCAGCCTGATGCGAGGCACGCAGGCGGATCAGGCCTTCTTCGGACTTGCCTTTGAGCAGGCGTTGTTCCGGGGTTTCGATGCCGTGATCGACCGCGTTACGCAACAAATGAGTCAGCGGCGCTTCGAGCTTTTCCAATACGTCGCGATCGACCTGCGTCTTCTCGCCCTCGATCTCCAGCCGCACCTGTTTGCCAAGGCTGCGCCCCAGATCCCGGACCATGCGCACCTGACCGGTGAGCACATCGGCGAACGGGCGCATGCGGCAGGCCAGCGCGGTGTCGTAGAGCACTTGGGCGCGCTGGCTGGCTTGCCAGGCGAATTCGTCCAGTTCGGCGTTCTTTTCCGCGAGCAATTGCTGAGACTCGGCCAGCAAGCGTCGGGCATCTTCAAGGGCTTCCTGGGCTTCGAGGCTCAGCGCGTGTTCCTTGAGATGCACGTTGAGGCTTTCCAGTGCCCGCAGGCCGTTATTCTGCATGCGCTTGAGACGCTGCATGGTCGCCAGATGCGGTTTGAGGCGCTGGGTTTCGACCAGCGATTTACTCGACAGGTCGAGCAGGCTGTTCAGGCGTTCGGCGGTAACCCGCAGCACCCGCTCGCCACCTTCGGTGGTGCGTTTGCTCTTGCGCGGAGCCGAATCGGATGCTTCCAGCGGTGTATCGATCACCGTCGCTGGAGGCTCAATCGGAGTCGGCGTTGGCGTTGGCGCCTGCATCTGCAACTCGGCCATCGGCGGCGGCGCCACTGCGGGCGGTGCCGAAGGGTCGAGCAGGCGCCCCATCAACGCCACATACGCTTCGATGTCCGGCGCTTGCGGGGCATTGGCCGGCGTGGCGATACGCATCAACAGATCGGTGCCCTGCAACAACGCATCGATGTGTTCGGGGCGCAGCAGCAGCCGCCCTTCCTGAGCGCTGACCAGGCAATCTTCCATCACGTGGGCGACGCTGACGCCGCTGTCGATCCCGACGATGCGCGCCGCGCCCTTGAGCGAGTGCGCCGCGCGCATGCACGATTCCAGATAATCGGCCTGGGTCGGATTGCGCTCCAGCGCCAGCAGCCCGCTGCTGAGCACCTGGGTCTGGGCCTCCGCTTCGAGACCGAACAGCTCCAGCAGCGAGGCGTCGCGCATTTGCTCGGGGGTCATGTGAGGCTCCGGGTCACGGCGGACAGCAGCTGTTCTTCATCCAGCCAACGCAGGCTGCGCCCCCGGAATTGCAGAACACCACGGGTGTATTTGGCGCTGGCGGTGCTGTGGTGTTCACCGCCGGCACGCGACGCGGCGTCGAGAATTTTTTCGTCGATGGCGTGGATGCCGTCAACTTCGTCCACCGGCACCACCACTGGCCCGCCGTGGGCGGCGATGATCAGCATGCGCGGCATGATCCGCGCGCCGCTGGCCGGTGCGGCATTGCCGTCCAGATCGAGCAGTTCGACCAGCGACAGGCAGGCGACCAACGCCCCGCGCACGTTCGCCACGCCGAGCAAGGCCCGCGAACGCTGATGCGGCAACGAGTGAATCGCCTGCAGAGGCGCCACCTCCACCAGAGTGCGGGTGGCCAATCCCAGCCATTCCTCGCCGAGGCGGAACATCAGCAGCGAACGGGTTTTCACATCGGTTTCAACCGCCACGGCGACCGGATCGCGCTCGTCCTGCTGCAACGCATAACGGTCAAGCAGACGGGTGGCGGCGGCGGAATACACCGCGCAGTTGCGGCAATGAATATGCTCGGCCAGCAGCGGGCACGACTTGTCGCCGTGAATGCCGATGCGGTTCCAGCAATCATCGATGGCCCGGGCGTCTTCGTGGGTGACGTTCAAGGTGTCGGACGGGATCATCGTTTACGCTCACTGTCGGCGGTGCGGCCGCTGCGGGCGGCGCGTTCCTGCAATCGTCTGGCACCGGCGCTGTCACCCTGGGCCTGCAGCAAGGCAGCCAGGTGCATCAACGCTTCGGGGTGTTGCGGTTCAAGGTACAAGGCCTTGCGGTAATAACTCTGGGCTTCGAGGGCGGCGCCGGCAACGTCGCTGAGCAGGCCGAGCCAGTAGAACACCTGGGCCACCGGTTCGTGACTGCGCAGGTACTGCTCACATGCCGCGCGGGCTTCGGCACTCTTGCCTTCGTTGGCCAGCGCAGCGATGTTGGCGAGCAAGGTCGCCGCGTCCGGGTGGGCACTTTTGCTGTTGACGGGCAGCGGTGCAACGCTGGCAAACGGACGCGGGCGCACTGGCGGCGGCGGCGGACTGCGCAACGGTTGGCGCACGGGCAATGGCGTGGGGGTCGGCAATGACACCGGCTCCGGCAGCGGATCATTGTGGCGACTGAAGGCAAACGACTGCGGAATGCCGATCGAACGCATGCCCAGGCGCCCGAGCAGACTGCCTTCGGCCGGGCCGATGAACAGCACGCCATCGGCGTGAGTCAGGCGCTTGAGCACTTCGAAGACTTGCTTCTGGGTCGGCTGATCGAAATAGATCAACAGGTTGCGGCAGAACACGAAATCGAACGGTGGCTCGCCCGCCAGCAGCGTCGGATCCAGCACATTGCCGGCCTGCAGGCGCACCTGCTCGCGCACCGCTTCGTTGACCCGATGCCCCTCCGGCTCGGCGGTGAAATGACGCTCGCGATAGTCCAGATCCTGACCACGAAACGAGTTCTTGCCGTAACGAGCCCGCCGCGCCTTCTCCACCGACAGCGGGCTGACGTCCATGCCGTCGACCTTGAACTGATGCGGTTTGAGACCGGCATCGAGCAAAGCCATGGCAATCGAATAGGGCTCCTCGCCGGTCGAGCACGGCAAGCTGAGGATGCGCAGCGCGCGCATGTTGTTCAATTCATCCAGACGCTTGCGCGCCAGCTTGCCGAGCGTGGCGAAGGATTCCGGGTAACGGAAAAACCAGGTTTCGGGGACGATCACCGCCTCGATCAACGCTTGCTGCTCGTCACGCGAGCCTTGCAGCAGTTGCCAGTACTCATCGCTGTGCGCCGCTTGCGAGAGCGTGGTGCGCTGACGCACCGCCCGCTCGATGATCGCCGGGCCCACCGAGGTGACATCCAGACCGATGCGTTCCTTGAGGAAATCGAAAAAACGCTGGTCGCTGCTCATGACTGCGCCTCAAGCGGCGCCGGGAACAGCAGGCTGCGCACCGCGTCATCCAGCAAGTCGTTGACCCGCACCCACTGCACCAGCCCTTGGGCATCTTCGCGCACCGGGCCAAGGTACGGCGCCTGGCGATTGTCCAGACCATACGGCTGGAAGTCTTCGGGGTTGCAGCGCAGGGTATCGGTCGCCTGCTCAAGGATCAGCCCGAGCCAGCGCGGCGGCTGCCGTTCATCCGGACGGTAATGCACCAGCACCAGCCGCGTACTGGTGCGCGCCTCGGCAGGCTGGCCGAAGGTCAGCGCACTGAGGTCGAGCGCCGGTACCACCGTACCGCGATAGGCAAACACCCCGGCGACCCAGCCCGGTGCCTGGGCAATCGGCTTCAACGGCAGGCGCGGCAGCACTTCCGCCACCTCGGTGGCGCGCAAGGCGTAACGTTCGTTGCCGATGCGAAACAGCAGGAACAACGCCTGCTTCGCCACTGGCGCAGCGCTGCGTTTGGCGGTGATTTCGCTCATCAGACTTTGAATCGCGAAACGCCGCTGCGCAGCCCGACGGCCACCTGGCTCAGTTCGTCAATGGCGAAACTGGCCTGACGCAACGACTCGACGGTCTGGCTGCTGGCATCGCCCAACTGCACCAGCGCGTGGTTGATCTGCTCGGCACCGGTGGCCTGGGCCTGCATGCCTTCGTTGACCATCAACACCCGCGGCGCCAGCGCCTGCACCTGATGGATGATCTGCGACAGCTGCTCGCCGACCTGCTGCACTTCGGACATGCCACGACGCACTTCTTCGGAGAACTTGTCCATGCCCATCACGCCGGCGGACACCGCCGACTGGATCTCGCGGACCATTTGTTCGATGTCGTAAGTGGCGACGGCGGTCTGATCCGCCAGACGCCGCACTTCGGTGGCGACCACGGCAAAACCGCGACCGTATTCACCGGCCTTCTCGGCCTCGATGGCGGCGTTGAGCGACAGCAGGTTGGTCTGGTCGGCGACTTTTACGATGGTCACCACCACCTGATTGATGTTGCCGGCCTTCTCGTTGAGGATCGCCAGTTTGGCGTTGACCAGATCGGCCGCGCCCATCACCGAGTGCATGGTGTCTTCCATCCGCGCCAGACCTTGCTGGCCGGAACCGGCGAGCACCGAGGCCTGATCGGCAGCGGTAGACACCTCGGTCATGGTGCGCACCAGATCCCGCGAGGTGGCGGCGATCTCCCGCGAGGTCGCGCCGATCTCGGTGGTGGTGGCCGCAGTTTCGGTAGCGGTGGCCTGTTGCTGTTTGGAAGTGGCGGCGATTTCGGTCACCGACGTGGTCACCTGCACCGAGGAGCGCTGGGCCTGGGACACCAGCGAAGTCAGCTCGGCCATCATGTCGTTGAAACCGGTTTCCACAGCGCCGAACTCGTCTTTGCGGTCGAGGTTCAGACGGCTGCTCAGGTCGCCGGTACGCATGATTTCGAGGATCTTCACGATGCGGTTCATCGGCGCCATGATCGCGCGCATCAGCAGCAGACCGCAGGCACCGGCCGCCAGCACCGCCACCAGCAGCGAGACGAACATGCTGACCTTGGCCGCTGCCACCGCTTCGTCGATGTTGGCCATGGCCTGATCGGCAACCTTCTTGTTCTCGCCGATGATGTCATTGAGTTTCATGCGGCCGGTGTACCACGCCGGGGTCAGCTTCTCGGTGAACAGCTTGACCGCTTCGGCTTCCAGGTTGCGCTTGTGCAAGTCGAGCACCTGATCCTGGATCTGCATGTAGACGTCGTGGTCTTTCTCGAACGCGGCGAACTCGACCCGGTCTTCATCGGTGGTGACGGTGTTGCGGTAGTTGGCCATCTGCTCTTGCAGGCGCGTCTCGAACGCCTTGTAGTCCGCCGCGTCTTCGCTGCTGATGCCCTGCCCTTCCTTGAGGCCGAGCAGTTCCTGGGTCTGCAGATAGCTGTCGACCCAGGCGCCACGAATCATCGAGCTGTAATAGACGCCGGGCACCGCGTCGTCACGCACACTGCTTTCACTGGCTTCGATCTTCAGCAAGCGTGAATACGAAACAACGACCATCAGCAACATGATGGCGATAATCACCGCAAAGCTCGCCAAAATGCGTTGGCGCAACGTCCAGTTCTTCACAGTGAGTCCTCGTGCCTAAGTCGAAATGCGGGGAGTATAGCCGAGGGCGGTGTTTCATTTATAAGACGCTTTTTAACCCTCGGGCCGGCCCGACGTGGTTCGCGGGAAGGCTCTGGGGTGGGACTGTCCGACAATCCCGGGCTGCCGTGCCAGCGATGGAATGGCAAAAAGGGGCGATGGATCGGCCATTGCTGTTGTTGTGAGGCTGGAAACGCAATCGCGAGCAGGCTCACTCCTACACATTTCGGCGTCCAGTCCAAAACCTTGTAGGAGCTGCGGCACGCTGCGATCTTTTGATTTTTAAAGCCAACATCAAAAGATCGCAGCGTGCCGCAGCTCCTACATGAGTACCGTGTTCAGGTAGTTCTATAGCGACGCCTGTCGTACCTGTTTCTCCAGCTCTACCTTCAACCCCGGCTCCAGCTTCAGTTGCTTCGCCAACTCTTCCAGATAGGCCTTTTCCATAAAGCTTTCCTCATCCACCAGCATCACACTGGCGATGTACATCTCCGCGGCCATTTCCGGCGTACTGGCGGCGCGGGCGACATCGGCTGGGTCGAGGGGTTTGTTGAGTTCGGCGTGCAGCCAGTGTTGCAGTTCCTGATCGTTGTCGAGTCGGGTGAATTCGCCTTCGATCAACTGGCGCTCGCGGTCGTCGATGTGGCCGTCAGCTTTGGCCGCTGCAACGAGGGCTTTGAGAATCGCCTGGCTGTGTTGCTCGGCTTGCGCGGGTGGCAGTCGATCCAGCGTCTGCGGTTCGGTTTGTGGCGCGGTGCCTTTTTGCGCGTTCCAGTTGCCGTAAGCCTTATAGGCCAGCACACCAAGGGCAGCGAGGCCACCGTAGACCGCAACTTTACCGCCGACCTTGCGGGCCTTTTTGCTGCCGAGCAGCAGGCCCATCGCCCCGGCAGCCAACGCGCCACCGCCCGCCCCCGAGAGCAGGCCACCCAGCGCACCAGCGCCTGAAGTGCCACCGAGCAAACCGCCCAGCCCGCCAGCCGCCGGTTTGTTCTGCGCGCTACCGGCCTTGTTCTGCAACAGATCCTGGCCGGACTTGAGTAGTTGATCGAGCAATCCACGGGTGTTCATGTTCCGCCTCCAAAACAGGGGTTATCCGGATCTATCAGGCCCTCAGCCTAGTTCGAAAGTGCCCCGGCCCTGCCTGCGAGTGTGCTTCCAGATGTTGCTCCGCCGGCAACAGCCCTTCGTGAAAATAGATATACACTCCAGCCAATCTATAAAACCGCCCACCGGGTACCCTGCTCATGATGACCCTGCGTCAGATCCGTCACTTCATCGCGGTGGCCGAGACCGGCTCGATTTCCGCGGCTGCGCAAACCGCGTTCATTTCCCAATCGACCCTGACCCTGGCGATTCAGCAACTGGAAGAGGAAATCGGCGTCAGCCTGTTCAGCCGCCACGCCAAGGGCATGACCCTGACTCACCAGGGCCACCAGTTCCTGCGGCAGGCGCACCTGATTCTGGCCACGGTGGATAACGCCAAGCGCAGCCTGCAACAAAGCACCGATCAGGTTGCCGGACAGTTGATCGTCGGCGTGACCAGCCTGGTCGCCGGTTACTACCTCGCCGATCTGCTCACCCGCTTTCAGCGCGCCTACCCCAATGTCGAAATCCGCGTGATGGAGGACGAGCGCCCCTACATCGAGCACCTGTTGGTCAGCGGCGAAATCGATGTCGGCGTGCTGATCCTCTCCAACCTCGAAGACCGCCACGCCTTGCAGACCGAAGTGCTGACCCATTCGCCGCACCGTCTGTGGCTGCCGGCCCAGCATCCATTGCTGGAACACGACAGCATCAACCTCGCCGACGTCGCTCGCGAACCGTTGATTCAACTGAACGTCGACGAGATGGATCGCAACGCCCAGCGCCTGTGGCGCGGTGCCGGCCTGCAACCGAAGATCACCCTGCGCACTGCATCGACCGAAGCCGTGCGAAGCCTTGTCGCAGCAGGTCTGGGCGTATCGATTCAACCGGACATGACTTACCGCCCGTGGTCACTGGAGGGCGACATCATTGAAGCGCGGCCGATTGCCGACCTCAACCAGACCCTCGATGTCGGTCTGGCCTGGCGCCGCGGTACTGCACGTCCCGCTCTGGTCGACCCGTTTTTGACTGTGGCCCGCGAACAGCCGCACGGCGGACGCAAGCCATCTATTTAATCGAATGCCACCTTCAGTATTTAGAATTTGTCGACCTCGGAGCCGCGCACTAGTCTTGCAGCATCTATAAGACGGTCGGCTCCCGGGCACGGGAGCAGCAATGACCACACAAGAAAAGAGATCGCGGAAAATGGCTGGCGTGCAGACCCCGATGTGTACCGCGTTGTTGATCGACGGCGAACTGGTCGCCGGGCAAGGTTTTGTCGAACCGATCCTCAACCCGGCCACCGGTGAAATCCTCACCCACATCGCCGAGGCCAGCACCGAGCAGGTCGAAGCCGCGATCCTCGCCGCTCACCGCGCCTTCACAGAATGGTCACGGACCACGCCACAGCAACGCTCGAACCTGCTGCTGGACATCGCCAACGCGGTGGAAAAACACGCCGACTACCTCGCCCGTCTCGAAGCGCTGAACTGCGGCAAGCCGCTGCACCTGGCGCGGCAGGACGATCTGACCGCCACCGTCGACGTGTTCCGCTTCTTTGCCGGCGCCGTGCGCTGCCAGACCGGTCAGCTCAGCGGTGAATACCTGCCGGGTTACACCAGCATGGTGCGCCGCGATCCGATTGGCGTGGTGGCGTCGATTGCGCCGTGGAACTACCCGATCATGATGGCCGCGTGGAAAATCGCCCCGGCCCTCGCCGCCGGCAACACCCTGGTGTTCAAGCCATCCGAACACACGCCGCTGTCGATCCTCGCACTGGCGCCAGCGCTCGCCGAGATCCTGCCGCGCGGTGTCATCAACATCATCTGCGGCGGTGGCGAAGGCGTCGGCAGTCATCTGGTCGGTCACGCCAAGGTGCGCATGGTCTCGCTGACCGGCGATATCGTCACCGGGCAGAAGATCCTTCAGGCGGCGGCAAAAACCCTCAAGCGCACGCATCTGGAACTCGGCGGCAAGGCCCCGGTGATCGTCTGCAACGACGCGGATATTCAAGCAGTGGTCGACGGCGTGCGCACTTACGGTTACTACAACGCCGGGCAGGACTGCACCGCCGCATGCCGGATCTACGCGCAGGCCGGGATTCACGACAAACTGGTCGCCGAACTCGGCGCAGCGGTCAGCAGCCTGCGCTTCGCCGGCAAACGCGATGCCGACAACGAGATCGGCCCGCTGATCAGCACCCGCCAGCGCGACCGCGTCGCCAGTTTCGTCGAACGCGCCCTCGGCCAGCCGCACATCGAGCGCGTGACTGGTGCGGCGGTGCACTCCGGCGCCGGGTTCTTCTACCAGCCGACGTTGCTGGCCGGTTGCAAACAGACGGATGAAATCGTCCAGCGCGAAGTGTTCGGCCCGGTGGTCACCGTGACCCGCTTCGACGAACTCGCGCAAGCCGTGGACTGGGCCAACGACTCCGAATACGGCCTCGCCTCGTCGGTATGGACTCAGAATCTGGACAAGGCGATGCAGGTCGCCGCCCGCTTGCAGTATGGCTGCACCTGGATCAACAGCCACTTCATGCTGGTCAGCGAAATGCCCCACGGCGGGCTGAAACGCTCGGGTTACGGCAAAGACTTATCCAGTGATTCGTTGCAGGACTACAGCGTGGTGCGGCACATCATGGCCCGCCACGGCCAGCATCTCTGACTACGCTAATAACAAGCCGCAAAACGGCATGGCTTCACCGCGTTCACAACTGCCCCGACCATAATTTAAAGAAGAGGGTTCAACCATGTTCGTGCACAAGACCGCACTGTTCAGTGCAATCACCACAGCCTTGCTGGCCAGCGCCAGCCTGCAAGCGGCCGAGCCGCTGAAGGCTGTCGGCGCCGGCGAAGGTCAGTTGGATATCGTGGCCTGGCCGGGCTACATCGAACGTGGCGAAAGCGACAAGGCCTACGACTGGGTGAGCGGTTTCGAGAAGGAAACCGGCTGCAAGGTCAACGTCAAGACCGCTGCCACCTCCGACGAGATGGTCAGCCTGATGGCCAAGGGCGGTTACGACCTGGTCACCGCGTCCGGCGATGCCTCGTTGCGCCTGATCGTCGGCAAGCGCGTGCAACCGATCAACACCGCGTTGATCCCGAACTGGAAAACCCTCGACCCACGTCTGAAAGATGCGCCGTGGTACGTGGTCAACAACCAGACCTATGGCACCCCGTATCAGTGGGGCCCGAACGTGCTGATGTACAACACCAACGTGTTCAAGACGCCGCCGACCAGTTGGAATGTATTGTTCGACGCGCAGAATTTCCCCGACGGCAAGCCGAACAAGGGCCGCGTGCAGGCCTATGACGGCCCGATCTACATCGCCGATGCGGCGTTGTACCTGAAAACCGCCAAGCCTGAATTGGGGATCAAGGATCCGTATCAACTGACCGAAGTGCAGTACAAAGCCGTGCTCGATCTGTTGCGCGCGCAGCAGCCGTTGATTCACCGCTACTGGCATGACACCACCGTTCAGATGAGCGACTTCAAGAACGAAGGTGTGGTGGCGTCGAGCGCGTGGCCGTATCAGGTCAACGGCCTGATCAACGAGAAACAGCCGATCGCTTCGACCATCCCGAAAGAAGGCGCCACCGGTTGGGCCGACACCACCATGCTGCACGCCGAGGCCAAGCACCCGAACTGCGCGTACAAGTGGATGGACTGGTCGTTGCAGCCGAAAGTCCAGGGTGACGTGGCGGCGTGGTTTGGTTCGCTGCCTGCAGTGCCGGCGGCGTGCAAGGGGAGCGAACTGCTCGGCGCCGAGGGCTGCAAGACCAATGGCTTCGACCAGTTCGACAAGATCGCCTTCTGGAAAACCCCGCAGGCCGAGGGCGGCAAGTTCGTGCCTTATAGCCGCTGGACTCAGGATTACATCGCGATCATGGGCGGCAGGTAAGCCCGAGAGCAACTTGGTCTAACTCCCTTTCCCCCTCTCCCCCCTGGGGGAGAGGGCTGGGGTGAGGGGGTGGCTTTTGGCTTTGCCCTTGATTTCAGAGCAATGGCCAATAAAGCCACCCTCACCCCCCGCCCTCTCCCGGAGGGAGAGGGAGCTAAAAGCAATTTCAGCGCCCTGCACACTTCCTGTAGGAGCTGCCGCAGGCTGCGATCTTTTCGACGCCACATACGACTTTTTGAAAGCCCGCTTTACCGGAGCACCGCACCATGACGCTTGCAGTCCAGTTCACCAACGTTTCCCGGCAGTTCGGCGAAGTGAAAGCCGTTGACCGGGTTTCCATCGATATCCAGGACGGCGAGTTCTTTTCCATGCTCGGCCCTTCCGGCTCGGGCAAGACCACCTGCCTGCGCCTGATCGCCGGTTTCGAACAACCGAGTGCCGGCTCGATCCGCATTCACGGCGCCGAAGCCGCCGGTCTGCCGCCGTATCAACGTGATGTGAACACCGTATTCCAGGATTACGCGCTGTTCCCGCACATGAACGTGCTGGACAACGTCGCCTACGGCTTGAAGGTCAAAGGCGTGAGCAAAACCGAGCGCCACAAGCGCGCCGAAGAGGCGTTGGACATGGTCGCCCTCGGTGGCTACGGCGCACGCAAACCGGTGCAGCTGTCCGGCGGTCAGCGCCAGCGTGTCGCCCTCGCCCGCGCCCTGGTCAATCGCCCTCGGGTGCTGTTGCTCGATGAACCGTTGGGCGCTCTCGATCTGAAACTGCGCGAACAGATGCAAAGCGAATTGAAGAAGCTGCAGCGCCAGCTCGGCATCACCTTCATCTTCGTCACCCACGACCAGACCGAAGCGCTGTCGATGTCCGACCGCGTGGCGGTGTTCAACAAGGGCCGTATCGAGCAGGTCGACACCCCGCGCAATCTGTACATGAAACCCACTACAACCTTCGTCGCCGAATTCGTCGGTACTTCGAACGTGATTCGTGGCGATCTGGCGCGTCAGCTCAGCGGCCATCCGCAGCCGTTTTCGATTCGCCCCGAGCACGTGCGTTTCGCCGAAGGGCCGCTCGCCAGCCATGAAATCGAAGTCAGCGGTTTGCTCCACGACATCCAGTATCAGGGCAGCGCCACGCGCTATGAACTGACCCTGGAAAACGGCCAGACCCTGAGCATCAGCCACGCCAACAATCAGTGGATCGACAGCAGCGCGCAGCACCAGACCGGCCAGCGCCTGAGCGCACGCTGGGCGCGGGAAGCGATGATCCCGCTGCACGATACCGTTGCGAGCGGGGTCTGACATGAGCACGCTCGCAATGACCCAGGCACCGCCGTTGCGGCGGTTTTCCAACCTGCTCTATCGCAAGCCGAATCTTTATCTGTCGCTGCTGCTGGTGCCGCCGTTGCTGTGGTTCGGCGCGATCTACCTCGGCTCGTTGCTGGTGCTGTTGTGGCAGGGTTTCTACACCTTCGACGACTTCACCATGGCGGTCACCCCTGACCTCACGCTGGCGAATTTTGCCGCGCTGTTCCAGCCGTCGAACTTCGACATCATCCTGCGCACGCTGAGCATGGCCATCGTCGTGTCCATCGCCAGCGCCATCGTCGCGTTCCCGATTGCCTACTACATGGCGCGCTACACCACGGGCAAGACCAAGGCGTTTTTCTACATCGCGGTGATGATGCCGATGTGGGCCAGTTACATCGTCAAGGCCTACGCGTGGACGCTGCTGCTGGCCAAGGGCGGCGTCGCGCAATGGTTCGTCCAGCATCTGGGACTGGAGCCGGTGTTGCAGTTCATCCTCGGCATTCCCGGCGTCGGCGGCAGTACCTTGTCGACCTCGCATCTGGGGCGCTTCATGGTCTTCGTCTACATCTGGCTGCCGTTCATGATCCTGCCGATTCAGGCGTCGCTGGAACGCTTGCCGCCGTCGCTGTTGCAGGCGTCTGCCGATCTCGGCGCCAGGCCGAGCCAGACCTTCATGCAGGTGATTTTGCCGTTGTCGATCCCGGGGATTGCTGCCGGTTCGATCTTCACGTTTTCGCTGACCCTGGGCGATTTCATCGTGCCGCAACTGGTGGGCCCGCCGGGCTACTTCGTCGGCAGCATGGTCTACGCGCAGCAAGGTGCGATCGGCAACATGCCGATGGCCGCGGCGTTCACGTTGGTGCCGATTGTGTTGATCGCGGTTTACCTGTCCATCGTCAAACGACTGGGGGCCTTCGATGCACTCTGAGCGCGCTTCACTGGGTCTGCGCATTGCCGCCTGGGGCGGGCTGGTGTTTCTACACTTCCCGATCCTGATCATCTTTCTTTACGCCTTCAACACCGAGGAAGCCGCGTTCAGCTTTCCGCCGAAGGGCTTCACCCTGCACTGGTTCAGCGTGGCCTTTTCGCGGCCGGATGTGCTGGAGGCGATCAAGCTCTCGCTGCAGATTGCCGCCATCGCCACGTTGATCGCGATGGTGCTCGGTACGCTGGCTTCAGCCGCGTTGTACCGTCGCGATTTCTTCGGCAAACAGGGCATTTCGCTGATGCTGATTTTGCCGATCGCCCTGCCGGGGATCATCACCGGGATCGCGCTGCTGGCGACGTTCAAGACGCTGGGGATCGAGCCGGGGATGTTCACCATCATCGTCGGCCACGCGACCTTCTGTGTGGTGATCGTCTACAACAACGTCATCGCCCGCCTGCGCCGCACGTCACACAGCCTGATCGAAGCCTCGATGGACCTCGGCGCCGACGGCTGGCAGACCTTCCGCTACATCATCCTGCCGAACCTCGGCTCGGCGTTGCTGGCCGGCGGCATGCTGGCGTTTGCGCTGTCGTTCGACGAGATCATCGTCACCACGTTCACCGCCGGGCACGATCGCACGTTGCCGCTGTGGCTGCTCAACCAGCTCAGCCGCCCACGGGATGTGCCGGTGACCAACGTGGTTGCCATGCTGGTGATGATGGTGACCATGCTGCCGATTCTCGGCGCGTATTACCTGACCCGCGGTGGCGAGAGCGTCGCCGGTAGCGGCGGGAAATGAATATCTGACTGACACCAAAATCCCCCTGTGGGAGCGAGCTTGCTCGCGAAGGGGCCATGACATCCAACATTGATGTCGGCTGACACACCGCCTTCGCGAGCAAGCTCGCTCCCACAGGTTTCTCAATTCGGCCAGAACAATAAAAGTGTTAGCGAGGACAATGAAATGCAAACCAGACTCTTGATCAACGGCCACCTGGTCAACGGCGAAGGCCCGGCCCAACCGGTGCTCAACCCGGCGCTCGGCAGCGTGCTCGTGGAAATCAATGAAGCCAGCGAGGCCCAGGTCGACGCCGCCGTGCGCGCCGCCGATAACGCCTTCGCCGAGTGGTCGCAAACCACGCCGAAAGACCGTTCGCTGCTACTGCTCAAACTCGCCGACGCCATCGAAGCCCATGGCGAGGAACTGGCGAAACTCGAATCCGACAACTGCGGTAAACCCTACAGCGCCGCACTGAACGACGAGATCCCGGCGATTGCCGATGTGTTCCGTTTCTTCGCCGGCGCCAGCCGTTGCATGAGCGGTTCGGCCGGTGGCGAATACCTGCCCGGCCACACCTCGATGATCCGCCGCGACCCGGTGGGCGTGATCGCCTCCATCGCGCCGTGGAACTACCCGCTGATGATGGTCGCCTGGAAAATCGCTCCGGCCCTCGCCGCCGGTAACACCGTGGTGCTCAAGCCGTCGGAACAGACCCCGCTGACCGCGTTGCGTCTGGCCGAACTGGCGTCGGAAATCTTCCCGGCCGGTGTACTCAATCTGGTATTCGGTCGCGGTCCTAGCGTCGGCAGCCCGCTTGTGACTCACCCGAAAGTGCGCATGGTCTCGCTGACTGGCTCTATCGCCACCGGCTCGAACATCATTTCCAGCACCGCCGACAGCGTCAAACGCATGCACATGGAGCTGGGCGGCAAGGCCCCGGTGATCATCTTCGACGACGCCGACATCGATGCGGCGGTTGAAGGCATTCGTACGTTCGGTTTCTACAACGCCGGGCAGGACTGCACCGCCGCGTGCCGGATCTATGCGCAACAAGGCATCTACGACCAGTTCGTCGAGAAGCTTGGCGCTGCAGTCAGCAGCATCAAGTACGGCTTGCAGGATGATCCGTCGACCGAACTGGGGCCGCTGATCACCGCGCAGCATCGCGACCGCGTCGCCGCGTTCGTCGAGCGCGCCGCAGCGCAGTCGCACATTCGCTTGATCACCGGCGGCAAGGCTGTTGAAGGCAATGGGTTCTTCTTCGAACCGACGGTGCTGGCCGACGCGCAACAGGATGACGAGATCGTTCGCCGCGAAGTGTTCGGGCCGGTGGTCTCGGTGACCAAATTCACCGATGAAGCGCAGGCGCTGGAGTGGGCCAACGATTCCGACTACGGCCTCGCCTCCTCGGTGTGGACGGCGGATGTCGGACGCGCGCATCGCTTGTCCGCGCGGTTGCAGTACGGCTGCACCTGGGTCAACACGCACTTCATGCTCGTCAGCGAAATGCCGCATGGCGGTCAGAAGTTGTCCGGCTATGGCAAGGACATGTCCATGTACGGGCTGGAGGACTACACCACGGTTCGGCATGTGATGTTCAAGCACTAAAGCATCGCCAGCAGGCTGGCTCCTACAAGGAATCGTATTTCAACCTGTAGGAGTGAGCCTGCTCGCGATGGCGTCAACTCCGGCTTCAAGGCAGAAACCGGCCACACGCACCACCAGGATTCAACACCTAACAATAACTACCGACCCGGGCGGCGCCCGCAAAGCCCCGCCACGGCCTCGGCCATCCGAAATCTGCCGATTTCCCGGAGCAAAACACATGAGTGCCTCACCCGAACTCTCGGCCGCCGTTGCCGACAGCGATGCCGAACAACTGCGCAAACTCGGCTACACCTCGAACTTCAACCGCAGCATGAGCCTGTGGGAAAACTTCGCTTTAGGGTTCACCTATCTGTCACCGGTCGTAGGGGTTTATACCCTGTTCGGCCTGTGCCTCGCCGCCGGCGGGCCACCGATGTTCTGGGCTTACTTGCTGGTCGGTTGCGGCCAGTTGCTGGTGTGCCTGATCTTCGGCGAAGTGGTCTCGCAGTTCCCGATTTCCGGCGGCGTCTATCCATGGGCGCGACGTCTGGTCGGCAAGAAATGGGCGTGGATGGTCGGCTGGATCTACTCCATCGCCCTGTGCGTGACCATCGCGGCGGTGGCCGTCGGTGCCGGCCCGTATCTGGCGGCGATGCTCGGGTTTGAACCGAGCAACAACACCAACATCGTCATCGCGCTGGTGCTGACCTTGTTCGCCACGCTGGTCAATCTGAGCGGCACCAAAGTGCTGGCGCGCATTGCCATGTTCGGTTTCCTCTGCGAACTGGTCGGCGCGGTGATCGTCGGCGTGTACCTGCTGATCTTCGAGCGTCACCAGCCGCTGAGCGTGCTGTTCAACACCTTCGACATACGCGTCGACGGCTCGTACCTGCCGGCGTTTCTCACCGCCTCACTGGCGGGGATGTTCCTCTACTACGGCTTCGAGGCCTGCGGCGACGTCGCCGAAGAAACCCCGAACCCCAGCGCAAAAATCCCGGTGGCCATGCGCATGACCATCTACATCGGCGGCATCGCGGCGATGTTCGCCTGCCTGGCGCTGATCCTCGCCGTGCCGGACATGCAAGCGGTGATCAACGGCACCGACAAGGACCCGGTCACCACCATCCTCAACAACGCCTTCGGCCCGGTCGGTTCGAAAGTGGTGATGGGCGTGGTAATGATTTCCTTCATCTCCTGCGTCATCAGCCTGCAGGCTGCGGCGAGCCGTCTGCTGTACTCCTACGCTCGCGATGAAATGGTCATCGGCAGCCGACTGCTGAAAAAGATTTCTCCTACCACTCAGGTGCCCGTTGCCGCGCTGTTCGTGTCCGGCGTCCTGCCCGCCCTGATCATCGCCCTCGGCTTCTTCCTGCAAGACGCCGTGGCCACCATCGTCAGCTTCGCCGCCATCGGCATCTACCTCGCGTTCCAGATGATCGTGCTGGCCGCTTTGTACGCGCGAATGAAAGGCTGGAAACCCAGCGGCAAATTCACCCTCGGCGCGTGGGGCTGGCCAGTGAACATCGGCGCGCTGGTGTATGGCGTCGGCGCCATCATCAACATGGCCTGGCCACGTACGCCGGATGCGGCGTGGTACGTGAACTATGCGATGGTGTTGAGTACGGTGATCGTGATTGGTCTGGGGCTGGTTTACATGTGGATTGGCAAGCCGTATGACCATGGGAAGGCACCGGCTGGGGATGCGTGGAAGGTGATTCGCTAAATACAATCGCCCCGGAAACCCAAAAGTTTCAGGGGCGATGCTCGAAACCTGCACTATTTGTAGTCATTCCTACAACTCAGGAGGGTGTAATCAACTCAACCGAGGGGAAATAGTTTCGGTACCGCTTAGAATCTCGAGTCAACAACGGTAGTTTCTTTACGGCCGCATGCGCACCAATGAAAAAATCCGCTAGGACATTGTGCTTTCCGCCGCCCACCTTCCGATAACGTACAAACGCCTTACCAGCCAAAAAAAGCGCAGATCGCGGAATTTCCTGCATGACTAATCCGAGTTGATTGACCACTCCATCCAATGCTTCAAACGTGGAAAACGTCTGGGACAGCTCTGCATAGACGATCGGATTAATTACCAGCTCATGGACCAGTGACTGAGCGCGGAGCTGCTGAATAGACCAGTCAGCCCAAACAGGGTCATCCTCCAAAACGTCTATCAACACATTGGTATCAACCAACACCATCAATCATCACCCCTGAGCAACGCCATCAAATCATCGGTTCTCCATTTGATATCGGCTTTGCCCCGGACAGCGTCAAATCGATCCTGAGTCTTCGCTTTACCTGCAGCGGGCTTGGCACCTTGCAAAACCACCTCACCCTGCTCGTTAACGCTGAATTCTATGGCCGAGCCTGGCGTCAGATGCAAGGCATCACGAATAGGCTTGGGAATTGTGACTTGACCTTTACTGGTCATGGTTGTCGTCATTTCATGCTCCTTGAGTATTACTCGCCATAGAAACGTAATACTTGACTGCTGGATCTGCAACCGCCGCTGATCGTGGGATTATTCCGATCGACTAGAAGGAAATTTTCATCAAGCTATCAGCGGTAACCCACAATCAGCATTCGACAATCTCCCTAGCCACAGCTTTTACAGTCACCGTGAAAGCCAAATGGCTCCCAAGGTGGCTGCTACTCCAACACTAAAACCGCGAAACACTCCTCATCGCATCCACCAGATACCGCATCGCAATCCGGTCACTCTCCGACAACTCGCGATAGCGCTCCACCAGCTTCAGCTCTTCAGAACTCAATCGACGTCTTCTGCGGCCGCTGCCGAGGCAGGGAAAGATGCCGAGCATTTCGGCGATGCCTTGTATTTTTGCCATGGACGATGTCCTTCTCTGATACTTCGAAGAATTGCTTGATCACCACATCGCCCTGCCCCTTACAGCAGCGCCTGTGCCCCGCCGGTCGTGCCGGCCATGTTCATAGAATAGAAATTTAATCGGCGCTGAAAAGCGGTTTTTAGAGTAATTAGTCGAAAAAAGCAGAAATGCCCTGTAAATCAGAAAGTGCCGTCGGACATTTAACCGACATGTCTTGTTTCATTGACACTCTGTCGGTGTGTATCAACGAATTTTGCAACGCGAGCGAACCGTTTAAGCTAGCCGGCATCTGTTTATAGTCCGTTGCGTTTGGCCGAAGGCTTGTCCGAACCGTAATTTCTGATCCAGCACGTGCCAGGAAAGGCGCGGGATTGCTCACGACAGGTTGTATTTATGCACCGCAGGAATTTGCTCAAAGCGTCGATGGCCATTGCGGCTTACACCGGTCTCTCGGCTTCCGGCCTGCTGGCCGCCCGTGCCTGGGCAGCCAATGGTGGCGCCGCCGATGGCGAGGCCCAGGCTTTCGACTTCGAAGCGCTGAAGCGCCAAGCCAAGCAATTGGCCGGAACGGCCTATCAGGACACCAAACAGGTGCTGCCGCCGACTTTGGCGACCATGACCCCGCAGAACTTCAACGCGATCCGCTACGACGGCGATCATTCGTTGTGGAAAGAGAACAAGGGTCAGCTGGACGTGCAGTTCTTCCACGTCGGCATGGGTTTCCGTCAACCGGTGCGCATGTACAGCGTCGATCCGAAGACCCGGACCGCCCGCGAAGTGCATTTCCGTCCAACGCTGTTCAACTACGAGAACACCTCGGTCGATACCCAGCAGCTCAAGGGTGACCTGGGCTTTGCCGGTTTCAAGCTGTTCAAGGCGCCGGAGCTGGATCGCCATGACGTGGTGTCGTTCCTCGGCGCCAGCTATTTCCGCGCGGTGGATGCGACTGGCCAATATGGCCTCTCGGCCCGTGGTCTGGCCGTCGACACCTACGCGAAAAAACGCGAAGAATTCCCGGATTTCACCAAATTCTGGTTCGAGACCCCGGATCAGAACGCCACTCGCTTTGTGGTCTACGCCCTGCTCGACTCGCCGAGCGCCACCGGTGCGTACCGCTTCGACATCGATTGTCAGGCCGAGCGCGTGGTGATGGAAATCGACGCCCACATCAATGCGCGTACCGCCATCGAACAACTGGGCATCGCACCGATGACCAGCATGTTCAGCTGCGGCACCCACGAACGCCGCATGTGCGACACCATCCACCCGCAGATTCACGACTCCGATCGCCTGGCGATGTGGCGTGGTAACGGGGAGTGGATCTGCCGCCCGCTGAACAACCCGGCGACCCTGCAGTTCAACGCGTTCGCCGACACCGATCCGAAGGGCTTCGGTCTGGTGCAGACCGACCACGAGTTCGCCAACTATCAGGACACTGTCGACTGGTACAGCAAGCGCCCGAGCCTGTGGGTCGAGCCTACAACCGCGTGGGGCGAAGGCTCCATCGACCTGCTGGAAATTCCTACCACCGGCGAAACGCTCGATAACATCGTCGCGTTCTGGACGCCGAAAAAACCGGTGGCCGCCGGCGATTCGCTGAACTATGGCTACAAGCTCTACTGGAGCGCCCTGCCACCGGTCGGTACGCCGCTGGCGCGAGTGCATGCGACCCGTTCGGGCATGGGTGGATTCGTCGAAGGCTGGGCACCGGGCGAGCATTACCCGCCGGTCTGGGCGCGACGCTTTGCCGTGGACTTCACCGGCGGCGGTCTCGATCGTCTGCCGCAGGGCACCGGGATCGAACCGGTGGTCACCTGCTCCAACGGCAAGGTGCAGGACTTCAGCGTGTTGGTGCTCGACGACATCAAGGGTTACCGGATCCTGTTCGACTGGTACCCGACCAGCGACAGCGTCGATCCGGTGGAGCTGCGCCTGTTCATCCGCACCAATGACCGCACGTTGAGCGAGACCTGGTTGTACCAGTACTTCCCGCCGGCGCCGGACAAGCGCAAGTATCCTTGATGACTTGAGGCGCCTGCACGGGCCTCTTCGCGAGCAAGCCCGCTCCCACCCTGGCTCTCGGTCGATCACACAGTTTGTGACCGACACCGAGCCAGGGTGGGAGCGGGCTTGCTCGCGAAAGCGGCAGAACATTCAACATCGGATATTGAAGAACCTGCGTCAGGTCAGTGGGCAATACAGATGAATGTCTTTGGGCTCTTGATCAAACAGCTCAGGATCCGGTTGATCAACCAACCGGCAGCCCTGACGCTGATAGAACTCCACGGTGTTGCGCGATTCAGTGGCTGAGACATACAACGCCTCGGCACCGAATCGCCGCCCCTGCTCACAGGCCAGCGCAAACAACTTCGCCCCCAGCCCCTGCCCCCGGTAGTCGCGGCTGATGTGCAGAAACTTCAACTGGCGCATGCTCAGTCCCTGATTGTGAATAACCTGGTTATCCACAACCACCGCCGCGATCAGCGCCTGCCCATCGAAAAACCCATACAGCCAACCACCGCGCCGCAAGCACTTCGCCAGCGTCAGCGCATTCTCTTCGGCTTCGCCTTCCGGCCATCCGCGCATGTCGAAACGTGCCGGGTAAAGCACCAGCACGCCGTTCTCCAGGCGATAGCACTCTTCCACCAGCTCACTGCGGTCGATCTGCGCCAGCAGCGGCAAGTCGTGTTCGGTCAGTTCTCGTTCGATCAACATGCTCGACTTCCTTGGCAAATGGCAGGCAAGAAAAAACCCGCCGGTTCAATGGCGGGTTTTATAGACGTTACGTCGGTTTGAAATCAATCGCGCAGGTCAGACTCGTGGATCGGCTGATCACGATGGGTCGCGCGTTGATACTGCGCCGGCCACACCGCCTGACGCCCGCCGAGATCATCGTCGGCGTGCAGCGGCCAGTAAGGATCGCGCAGCAACTCGCGGGCGAGGAAGATGATGTCGGCTTGGCAGGTGCGCAGAATGTGCTCGGCCTGCGCCGGCTCGGTAATCATGCCCACGGTGCCGGTGGCGATGCCTGACTCCTTGCGCACCCGTTCGGCGAAGCGCGTCTGATAACCCGGCCCCACAGGAATCTCGGCGTTGGCGGCGGTACCACCGGAGGAGACGTCGATCAGATCCGCTCCCAGTGCCTTGAGGCGACGCGCCAGTTCCACGGTTTCATCCGGGTTCCAGCCGTCTTCAACCCAGTCGGTGGCCGACACCCGGACGAACAGCGGCAGCTCTTGCGGCCACACCTCGCGAACGGCCTCGGTGACTTGCAGCACCAGACGAATGCGGTTTTCGAACGAACCACCGTATTGATCGCGGCGCTGATTGCTCAGCGGTGACAGAAACTGATGCAGCAGATAACCGTGGGCGGCATGTACCTCGACCACGCTGAAACCCGCGGTCAACGCGCGTTTGGCGGCCGCAACGAAGGCCTGAATGACCTCGGCGATCTGCCCTTCATCGAGCTGTTTCGGTTGCGTGTGTTGCGGATCGAAAGCAATCGGCGATGGCCCGACCGGGGTCCAGCCGCCATCCTCCGGTTTGACGCTACCGTGTTTGCCGATCCATGGCCGATGAGTGCTGGCCTTGCGCCCGGCGTGGGCCAGTTGAATGCCGGCAACAGCGCCCTGAGCGGTGATGAAGCGGGTGATGCGTTGCAGCGGTTCGATCTGTTCGTCGTTCCACAAACCGAGGTCTTCAGCGGTGATCCGCCCGTCGGCGGTGACCGCCGTGGCTTCAGTGAATATCAGGCCGGCGCCGCCCACCGCGCGGCTGCCCAGGTGCACCAGATGCCAGTCGTTGGCCAGACCGTCGACGCTGGAGTACTGGCACATCGGCGACACGGCGATGCGGTTGGGCAGGATCAGTTGGCGGAGGGTAAAGGGTTCGAGCAGCAGACTCATGGGGCACCTCTCAAATCAGTGGGCAGGCTCCAGGGTTCTGTTTGAAAAGTCGACGAGTGACAGGAAAAGGTGCAGCACCCGCCCCCGCGGGCAAAAAATTCGACAAGACGTCACAAGGCCAATCAAGCAGTGCTTAGAGCCTAGTCGACAACCGGGGATGAGGGAGGGTTCAAGACATTTTCCATGAGTGCCACCGAACCTGTGGCGAGGGAGCTTGCTCCCGCTCGGCTGCGCAGCAGTCGTAAAACCCTGCACTGTGATTTTCCTGCAGCAACCCGTTTGCAGGGTCTGGGGCCGCTTCGCAGCCCAGCGGGAGCAAGCTCCCTCGCCACAAAAGCACTCAGGGGATCAGCGCGGTTCGATGTGGGCAATCATCAGTTGCACCGTCTCGTTGCCACGAAACTCGTTGACGTCGAGCTTGTAGGCCAGCTCGACCCACTGAATGGTCGGATTCGGCCAGACGTCACGGTCAATGCCGAAAGCGATGCCATCCAGCTTCACCGAACCGCATTCGCTTTTCAGCACCACTTTCAGGTGCCGCTCGCCGACCACTCGCTGCTCGACCAACTGGAACACGCCATGGAACAGCGGCTCCGGGAAGTGCTGGCCCCAAGGCCCGGCATGACGCAGTGCGCGGGCCAGCTCCAAGTGGAACTCCTCGACCGCAAGCGTGCCGTCCGAGAGCATGCGCCCGGTCAGGTCTTCTTCGCGAAGTTGCCGCCGCACTTCAGCGTCAAACGCCTCGGCGAACAGCGGAAAATTCTCTTGCGGCAAGGTCAGGCCGGCCGCCATCGCATGACCGCCGTACTTGGCGATCAGGTTCGGATGCTGCGCCGCCACCACGCTCAAAGCATCGCGGATGTGGAAACCCTGCACCGAACGGCCCGAGCCCTTGAGCAAACCGTCACCGGCATCGGCGAAGGCAATGGTCGGGCGGAAATAACGCTCTTTCATGCGCGAGGCGAGAATGCCGATCACGCCCTGGTGCCACTCGGGATCGAACAGGCATAAGCCGAACGGCATCGATTCCACCGGCAAGTCCTTGAGCTGGGCCAACGCCTCGCGCTGCATGCCCTGCTCGATGGATTTGCGATCCTGGTTCATGCCGTCCAGTTGCGCGGCCATTTCCCGGGCCAGATTGGCGTCGGCGGTGAGCAGGCATTCGATCCCGAGACTCATGTCGTCCAGACGCCCCGCCGCGTTCAAACGCGGGCCGACGATGAATCCCAGGTCTGTGGAGGTAATCCGCGCCGCGTCACGCTTGGCGACTTCAAGAATCGCCTTGATCCCCGGACGGGCACGCCCGGCGCGAATCCGCTCGAGGCCCTGATGCACCAGAATCCGGTTGTTGGCGTCCAGCGGCACCACGTCGGCGACGCTGCCCAGCGCCACCAGATCCAGCAGTTCACCGATGTTCGGCTGCGGTTTGCTTTCGTACCAGCCGAGGCTGCGCAGGCGCGCGCGCAAGGCCATCAACACGTAGAAAATCACCCCGACCCCGGCCAGCGCCTTGCTCGGAAACTCACAGCCTGGCTGGTTCGGGTTGACCAGCGCATCGGCTTGCGGCAGTTCATCGCCGGGCAAGTGGTGGTCGGTGATCAAAACCTTGAGCCCGGCCTTTTTCGCCGCGGCCACGCCTTCGACGCTGGAGATGCCGTTGTCGACGGTGATCAACAACTGCGGCTCGCGCGTCAGGGCGACTTCGACGATTTCCGGGGTCAGGCCATAGCCGTATTCAAAGCGGTTCGGCACCAGATAATCGACATGCGCCGCGCCCAGCAGACGCAAGCCGAGCACGCCGACCGTACTGGCGGTCGCGCCATCGGCATCGAAGTCACCGACGATCAGAATCCGCTGACGCTGCTCCAGCGCCGTCACCAGCAGATCCACCGCCGCCTCGATGCCCTTGAGCTGCTGGAACGGAATCAACCGCGCCAGACTTTTATCCAGCTCCGCCTCGGACTGCACGCCCCGCGCGGCGTACAAACGCGTCAGCAAAGGTGGCAGGTCACCGAGAAACGGCAGCGTGGCAGGCAACGGTCGAGGATCAATACGCATGGGGTAACGGAAACTTCTCTTGAATACGTGGGATTAATCAGTGAACGACGCAGGATCAGCCGCGCTCACCGGCCAGCCATTCCAGCTGGACTTCGTGCTGACCGCGGTCGTCAGTGACGAAGATCGTGCCTTCGCTGATCATCACGTCCCACTTGATGACGCGCGGCATGTCCTTGGCCAGGGTTTCCAGCACCTCTTGCGGCACGGCGGCGATGTTGACGTTTTTCAGGTTCTTGGCCACCGGTACCACTTTGCCTTCCCACACGCGCAGGCTGCCGTAGGCCAGCAGGCTGGTGCGTTCGGTGCGACGCGAGCACCAGGTCAGACGATCGGCGTCCGGCTGACCGACTTCGATCCAGTGCAGAACGCGGTCATCCAGGCTTTTTTCCCACAGCGCAGGTTCATCCACGTCCGACAGACCACGGCCAAACGACAGCAGTTCGTTGTACCAGAGGGCGTAGGCCAGCAGCCGCACGGTCATGCGCTCTTCGGTTTCCGAAGGGTGACGGGCGATGGTCTGCTTGACGCTCTCGTAGACGCTACGGTCGAGGTCGGTTAGGTTCAGTTCGAATTTGTACGTGGTAGACGGCTGGGCCATGAACGGGCTTCTTGATACGAGGAAAGTCGGCAAGTCTAACCGATGCCGTAGGCAATCATCGAATTGATGGCGATCAACCTGCGGCGTCTGACAGCCGGCTATGTTAAAACGCTGTATCCGCTCAGCCTTGTCCTACAGGATTCAGTATGCCGTTCGCCAACAAACCGCTCAGCGGTGTGAAAGTCATTGAATTGGGTACGTTGATTGCCGGGCCGTTCGCCTCGCGCATTTGCGGCGAGTTCGGTGCCGAAGTGATCAAGATCGAATCGCCCGACGGCGGCGATCCGCTGCGCAAGTGGCGCAAATTGTATGAAGGCACCTCGCTGTGGTGGTTCGTCCAGGCGCGCAACAAAAAGTCGCTGACGCTGAACCTCAAGCACCCCGAGGGTCTGGCGATCCTGAAAAAACTCCTCGGCGAAGCCGACATCCTGATCGAGAACTTTCGCCCCGGCGTGCTGGAAAAACTCGGGCTGAGCTGGGAAACCCTGCACGCGCTGAATCCGAAACTGGTGATGGTGCGCCTCTCCGGTTTCGGCCAGACCGGGCCGATGAAGGATCAACCGGGCTTCGGCGCGGTCGGCGAGTCCATGGGCGGTTTGCGCTATATCACCGGTTTCGAGGACCGGCCACCGGTGCGCACCGGGATTTCCATCGGCGATTCGATTGCCGCGCTGTGGGGCGTGATCGGCGCGCTGATGGCGCTGCGTCATCGCGAGGTCAACGGCGGTCTCGGCCAAGTGGTCGATGTCGCGCTGTACGAGGCGATTTTCGCCATGATGGAAAGCATGGTGCCGGAGTTCGACGTGTTCGGTTTCATCCGCGAGCGCACCGGCAACATCATGCCGGGCATCACGCCGTCATCGATCCACACCAGCGCCGACGGCAAGCACGTGCAGATCGGTGCCAATGGCGACGCGATCTTCAAGCGCTTCATGTTGATCATCGGCCGCGAGGATCTGGCCAACGACCCGACGCTGGCGAGCAACGATGGGCGCGACAGTCGTCGCGACGAGTTGTATGGCGTGATCGACCGCTGGGTCAATTCGCTGCCACTGCAAAGCGTGCTCGACCTGCTCAATCAGGCGGATGTACCGGCCAGCCGGATCTTCAGCGCCGAAGACATGTTCAGCGATCCGCAGTACCTCGCCCGGGAAATGTTCCTGCAGGCGAAACTGCCGGACGGCAAGCCTTTCAAGATGCCGGGCATCGTGCCGAAACTCTCTGATACACCGGGCACTTCCGAATGGGTCGGGCCGCAGCTCGGTGAACACAATGCGCAGGTACTCCACGATCTTGGCTACGACGAACAGCAGATCGCCCGACTGCGCGCAGACGGAGCCATTTAACCTGAAACATCACCGGACATCGGACGCCAACCGCGCCCACCACTGGTGGACGTGGCGGCTGTTCGGCCTGTTGTTTCTGCTGATTCTGCCCGCCTGGGCGCAGGCAAAACCGACGCTGATCTGGTTACTGCGCGATCTGCCGCCCCTGACCATCTTCGAAGGCCCGAAAAAGGGCCAAGGCGTCATCGACCAACTGCTGCCGATGCTGATTGCCGGCATGCCGCAATACGAACACACGCTGATGCGGGTCAATCGCGCCCGCGGCATGCAGATGCTGCACGAGCCGTCCTTTACCTGCGACCCCTCGCTGATCTGGAGCAAGGAGCGCACGCAATGGATCGCCTTCTCTATCCCGGCGTTTCGCGCTGTCAGCAATGGTCTGGTGGTGCGGCAGAAAGATCGCGACGTACTGGCACCTTACCTGGTCGATGGCGAAGTCGATCTGAAGGCATTTCTGGCCAATGGCGAAATCAAGGTCGGGGTCATCGCAGAGCGTAGTTACGGCGAATTTCTCGACAATCTGCTCAAGCAGGCACCCGGCGGCGCACTGACGCCGCACTACGGCAACGATGCCCTGAGCAGCCTGCTGTCGATGCAGCGTCTGGGGCGTCTGCAAGTGGTTTTAGGTTACTGGCCGGAAATCCGCTATCAGGCGCAGCAGGCGCAAATTGCCGAAGATGAATTGGTGTTCTACCCGATTCGCGGCACCGGCAAGTATCTGTCTGGCTATGTCGGATGTTCCGATACGCCCCAGGGCCGTCAGGCGATCAGCGAGATCAACCAACTGCTGCGTACCCTGCCCCATGCGCAACTTGACCAGTCGTACGCCGACTGGCTGGATCCCGAGATGCGCACGGATTACCTGCAACAGGCGCGGATGTTTTTCGAGCAGCAGACCGCGCAATAAAACCTGCGGGCAAAAGAAACCCCGAGAAGTGGGGAGACGACTCGGGGTTAAACGTGGTCTACATAAAGACCCGTAGCAGCAAGCGACAAGCACCGGAGCACAATGCTTGATCCTGCTGTTATGGGGTCTGACTGACGGGAGTGCAGGAAGGTTCCCACAAAAAATATTTCATCTTTACAGTGCCGCGCGCTTATCCAGCGCTGCATTGCGCAAAGCCGCGAACACACAGGGCTCCAGTCGACCTTCGGCGATCAGCACATCGCGGTGCAGACCGTCGACCACATCGGTCAGCAGGCGCTTGTCGGTCAATTGCGCCTGATTGAATTCGCGCTCCACCACGATGGCCCCGTTGCTGTTCTTCAGCGTCACCAGGCATTCGCCATGGGCGCCACACGGAGTCAACGTGACCTGATACGGGCTCAGAGCCTCACCGAGCAATAGACTGATACTTTCCATCTCGATCTCCACTCAATAGTCCGAAAACATTGTGCCTGGGGCGTGTTCACAATAAATGACCACCCGCCCGAGAAGAAAGTTCTGAATACCGCGCTGCTCCCGGAGCAGTTAGCGGTCTGTCAAAGAATGCACGGTGAAGATGACAGAAACAAAACCGTCGGTTCAGGCACCCGACGGATGGGCTGCCGTTTGCAGGTAGCTGTCCAGCAACCCGCGCATCAGTACCGCCGAAACCGGCGTCTGCAGGCGCCCCAGCAGCTTCAGGTCCTGAGCGTGCAGCATGCTTTCGAGATCGCTCAGCAGACCCGGTGCCATCCGCCCCAGCAGGATGACGGCGCTGGCCTCCCGTCGGGCCGCCAGATGCCGGATCAGTGCCAGGCCTTCTCCGCCTTCCAGTTGCGGATCGCAGATCGCGATGTCGACCCGGGTACGACGCTCCAGCGAACAGCGCGCCGAAGCCAGCGACGGCGCCGTCAGTACGTCATAGATGCCGACCGCGTTGAGCATCTGGTGCAACGCCATCATTCGATAAGGATCAGGTTCTAGAATCAGGACTTTGAGCGAGCGCATGGGCGACCTCGGAAACGGCAATCGCGGAATTGTCCGCAGTTGCCGCCCACTTTAGGGCAGCCTCCTTCAGTCCCCCATCGGAAAAGGAGGCGCGTGACATAGGAAATTTCCCTGTATCACTGCGATGTCATACCGCTGTTGCGTCGCGCTGGGTGATGTCCGTCCAGCCGCCGAGCAGGCCTCGCAATTCGCCTTTCGCGCTGTAGAACGGCACGGTCCACTGGTAGATTTCCCGATTGCCATTATTGAATTGCAGGCGGCGTCTGCTGAAGCGGGTTCTGCGTGTCCTCAACTGAATCATGAACTCATCATGCAGCATCCCGGCGGTAGCTCGCGGCAGCGCATCGACGTCGATCAAGCGGCATCCTTTCACCTGTTCAAAGCGGATCGACAACGCCTCTTCATAACTTTTGTTGCACAGAATCAGGCGCCCCTCCAGGTCTCGAACGAACACAGGATCAGGCATGGCATCGATCAACGCACGCTGGAACACCAACTGATCACCGAGTTCGCTTTGCACGTCTCGATGCTGTTTGATCACAGCCGCCATTCGTCGATTCCATAACAGCGACATCACACAAAAGCCCCCGACCAGAACCACACCCCAGCAGCTCGAGCGGAGCCAGTGCTGCCAACCGGCGGCGGCCGGCTTCTGGCCGATGCCGCCCAGCCATTTCAGGCGAATGGCTCGTAGCTCTGAGGCCGGGAATGCTTCCAGGGCCTTGTTCAGAATGCTCAGCAATTGCGGCTGGCCTCTGCGCACCGCCAGAAGATCGGCCTCCCACTTGCCCTCCAGCAGTTCGCCGACCTTCAGCAGGCCTGAAGGGTAGAGTTGCGCGCCGATTTCGTTTTCGATGGTGGCATAGGCTTCGCCGCTCTCGACCAACGCCCGCGCCTCGGCATAGGTTTTGACCGAACGTAATTCGATGGACGGATAATCGCGCCGGATCATCCCCTCCAGCGCGTGCCGGCCAGGTAATACCAGCACCCGCTTGGCCAACTGCTCCAACGAATGCAGCCCGGGTTCGCCGGTACGGCCGACAAACACCCAGCCGGCACCGCCAAAGGCATGGCTGAAATCCAGACTCGATCTGCGCTCGTCATTCATCGCCAGGGTCGTGCTCATGTCCGCTGCACCGGTTTCCAGGCGCTCGAGCATCTGCGCGGTCGAGAAGGATTCCCGGTAGATGAACTTTAATCCGGTCATGGCACTGATGCGTTTGAGCACATCACTGTTAAGGCCACTCCAGTGACCGTGCTCATCCAGGAACAGGTACAACGGGTACTGCTCCGCTGCCACGATCACCGTCGGGTTATCCCGGATCCATTGCAGCTCTTCCTCATCCAGCACCACGGTGCCAATGTTCAACTGCTCTTCATCATGCGCCAGGTGCGCCGCCGCACCCACGCGCCAACCCCACAACAGGCACAACAGAAGTACCCGCTTCAGGGTGTGTTTCCATCCTCTTTCAAACAGCATTGCCACTTCCTTCGTGATCGACTCACCCGTCCTTCATGGGCGAAAACCCGAGCAGTGTGGCAGCAGAAACAAAAAAGCCCGTCAGGAGACGGGCTTCAAAATGTGACAGCTTTTTCGACTTACAGCGGCTTGCCGCGGTTGCCATGCTGGCTGACAAAGGCCTGTACGGCTTTCAGTTCGTTTGGCAAAACGGTGCAGCGCTCGTTTCGCTCAAACAAATCAGAAAGATGTGCAGGCAGTTCGAGAGCTTTTCCTACACCTGCTTTCTCTACGGCATCCGGGAACTTCACCGGATGCGCCGTGCCCAGGATCACCATCGGGATGTCCAGACTGCGACGGCATTCGCGTGCGGCCTTGACGCCGATGGCGGTGTGTGGATCCAGCACTTCGCCGCACTGCGCGTAGACTTCGGCAATGGTTTCGCAGGTTTGCGCATCGTCCACGGCCAGCGAGTCGAACAGCTTGCGGGCTTCAGTCCAGCGCTCTTGCTCGACGCTGAAACCGCCGCCCTGCTTGAACGAATCCATAAGCCCGGCAATCGCCGCACCGTTGCGACCGTGCAGGTCGAACAGCAGGCGTTCGAAGTTCGACGAGACCATGATGTCCATCGACGGCGACAGCGTGGCGTGCAGGGTTTCCTTGACGTACTGGTTGCCGCTCATGAAGCGGTGCAGGATGTCGTTGCGGTTGGTGGCGACGATCAACTGGTTGATCGGCAGGCCCATGTTGCGTGCCAGGTAACCGGCGAAGATGTCGCCGAAGTTGCCGGTCGGCACCGAGAACGCCACCGAACGTGCCGGGCCGCCCAACTGCAGGGCTGCGTGGAAGTAGTAAACGATCTGGGCCATGATCCGCGCCCAGTTGATCGAGTTCACCGCGACCAGGCGCGTGCCCTTGAGGAAGCTCTGGTCGGCGAAGCTGTTCTTGACCATTTCCTGGCAGTCATCGAAGTTGCCTTCGATGGCGATGTTGTGGATGTTCTCACCGAGGATGGTGGTCATCTGCCGACGCTGCACTTCGGACACACGGTTGTGCGGGTGCAGGATGAAGATGTCGACGTTTTCGCAGTGCTTGCAGCCTTCGATGGCGGCCGAACCGGTGTCACCCGAGGTGGCGCCGACGATCACCACGCGCTCGCCGCGCTTTTCCAGCACGTAATCGAGCAGCCGACCGAGCAGCTGCAGGGCGAAGTCCTTGAACGCCAGGGTCGGGCCGTGGAACAGCTCGAGCACCCATTCGTTGCCGTTCAGCTGACGCAGCGGCGCAACGGCGCTGTGCGAGAACACACCGTAGGTTTCTTCGAGGATCTTTTTGAAATCGGCGTCAGGAATGCTGCCGGTGACGAACGGGCGCATTACGCGGAAAGCCAGCTCGTGATACGGCAGGCCGGCCCAGGAGGCGATTTCTTCCTGGGTGAAACGTGGCAGGTTTTCCGGGACGTACAGACCGCCGTCAGTGGCCAGACCGGCCAGCAGGACGTCTTCGAAATTCAGGGCCGGTGCCTGGCCGCGGGTACTGATGTAACGCATGACTGACTCCAATGGAGAGTGTGCACAACAGTGGCCCCTTTCACGGGGCCATTGCAGGACAACGACTTAGTTCAGGTGCTCGACGCGGATCCGTACAACCGGACCATTCACGCCGGCCAGGGCTTCGAGGGCGGCGATCGCATCGTTGATACGCTGCTCGACCACGCGGTGGGTCAGCAGGATCATAGGTACCAGACCGTCGTGTTCCTCGACTTCCTTCTGCATGATCGACTCGATGTTGATGCCGCGCTCCGAGAGGATGCTCGCCACCTGAGCCAGTACGCCCGGATGGTCCTTGGCCTGGATGCGCAGGTAGTAGGCGCTTTCGCAGGCTTCGATCGGCAGGATCGGATGCGCCGACAGCGAGTCCGGCTGGAAGGCCAGGTGCGGCACGCGGTTTTCCGGATCGGACGTCATGGCGCGAACCACGTCCACCAGGTCGGCGATCACCGACGAAGCGGTCGGCTCCATGCCCGCACCGGCACCGTAGAACAGCGTCGAACCGGCGGCGTCACCGTTGACCATCACGGCGTTCATCACGCCGTTGACGTTGGCGATCAGACGATCCGCCGGGATCAGCGTCGGGTGTACACGCAACTCGATGCCGGCCGCAGTGCTGCGCGCCACGCCGAGGTGCTTGATGCGGTAGCCCAGCGCTTCGGCGTAGTTCACGTCGGCGGTGGTCAGTTTGGTGATGCCTTCGGTGTAAGCCTTGTCGAATTGCAGCGGAATGCCGAACGCGATCGACGCCAGAATCGTCAGCTTGTGCGCTGCGTCGATGCCTTCGACGTCGAAGGTCGGATCGGCTTCGGCGTAGCCCAGCGCTTGCGCTTCGGCCAGCACGTCTTCGAAGGTGCGACCCTTCTCGCGCATTTCGGTGAGGATGAAGTTGCCGGTGCCGTTGATGATCCCGGCGACCCAGTTGATGCGGTTGGCGGACAGGCCTTCACGGATCGCCTTGATCACCGGAATGCCACCGGCCACGGCCGCTTCAAACGCCACGATCACGCCTTTCTCGCGTGCCTTGGCGAAAATTTCATTACCGTGAACGGCAATCAGTGCCTTGTTCGCGGTGACCACATGCTTGCCATTCTCGATGGCCTTGAGTACCAGCTCGCGGGCAACGGTGTAGCCGCCCATCAGCTCTATGACGATGTCGATCTCAGGGTTCGTGGCCACTTCGAAGACATCGTTGGTAATCGCAATACCGGTCGTCTGGAACTGAGGCTTTGGCGTGCGCGTGGCAATTTGTGCCACTTCGATCCCACGCCCGGCACGACGAGCAATTTCCTCGGCGTTGCGCTGAAGTACGTTGAAGGTACCGCCACCGACGGTCCCTAACCCACAGATGCCTACTTTGACCGGATTCACTGTGAACTCCCCATGAAACGGCCGACGCAAGGTCGGCCGGAAAACAACCGCGTGTTCGCGGCTCTCTATTAATGGCCCGGCGAAGTTACCGCCGGACCATGATCGTCAAAGGCTGACCGTGACGATGCGAATTACTTGGCGCCCAGCGCCAGTTTGGCGACTTGTGGCGCCGGCTGGTAGCCCGGAATGACTTGCCCGTCGGCCAAAACGATGGCCGGTGTACCGTTCACGCCGATCGACTGACCCAAAGCGAATTGCTTGGAAACCGGGTTATCGCACTTGGCGGCCTTGATTTCCTTGCCATCGACCATTTTGTCCATGGCCGCTTTCTTGTCTGCCGAGCACCAGACCGCTTGCAGCTGCTCGTCACCCGGCGAGCCGAGGCCCTGACGCGGGAACGCTACGTAACGCACTTCGATGCCGCGCTTGTTCAGCTCAGGCACTTCGGCGTGCAGCTTGTGGCAGTACGGGCAGGTGGTGTCGGTGAACACGGTGATGTGCGATTTGGTCTCGCCCACGGCCGGATACACCACGGTTTCGGCCACCGGAATGGCATTGATCAGTTTGGAAATGCCCGCGCGTTCGGCTTTCTCGGTCAGGTTGACCGGCTTGCCGTCCTTGAGCTGGAACAGGTAGCCCTGAACGATGTACTGGCCGTCGGCGCTGGCGTACAGCACGCGGCTGCCCTTGAGCTTGACTTCATACATGCCCGGCAGCGGGCTGGCGCTGATGCTTTCTACCGGAACCTCGAGTTCGAGTTTTTCCAGGCTTTGACGAATGGCTTTGTCGGCCGCGTCATCGGCGACGGCAAAGGTGCTGACCAACGCAATGGCGGCGGCGGCGAAAATCTGGGTCAGACGCATGAGAACTCCTGAAGGCGGACAAATGAAACGGTCAGAACGCCCGAGCCGGAACACCGGGTCATAACCGTCCATCGTGCAAACCGGCAAAGCCTACCACATAAGGCTCGCATGGCCGAATGCGCCTGTCGCCAGAGATTGTGGGCGACGCAACCCCTGTGGGAGCGGGCTTGCTCGCGAAGGCGTCTTGGCAGGCGACAAATATCTCGTCTGTGACGGCCTCTTCGCGAGCAAGCCCGCTCCCACAGGTTTTTCATTAGCCTCTAGGGTGATGTTTGGCGTGCAGGTCCTGCAAGCGCGCACGCGCCACATGGGTGTAAATCTGCGTGGTCGACAAATCACTGTGCCCCAGCAGCATCTGCACCACCCGCAGGTCGGCGCCGTGGTTGAGCAGGTGCGTGGCGAACGCATGACGCAGGGTGTGCGGCGACAGCGATTTGCCGATCCCGGCGACCTTGGCCCAATGCTTGATGCGGTGCCAGAAGGTCTGGCGGGTCATCTGCTCGCCGCGCTGGCTGGGGAACAGCACATCGCTGGGGCGCCCGCCGAGCAGCTCGCTGCGGCCATCGCGCATATAGCGCTCGATCCAGACAATCGCCTCTTCGCCCATCGGCACCAGCCGCTCCTTGCTGCCCTTGCCCATCACCCGCAACACGCCCTGACGCAGATTGACTTGCTCCAGCGTCAGGCTCACCAGTTCGGTCACGCGCAGCCCGCAGGCGTACAACACTTCAAGCATGGCGCGGTCACGCTGGCCGATGGCTTCGCTCAGATCAGGCGCTTTGAGCAACGCTTCGACGTCAGCTTCCGACAACGATTTGGGCAGCGGCCTGCCCAGTTGCGGCATGTCGACGCGCAAGGTCGGATCGACCGTAATCAGTTTTTCCCGCAGCAGATAGCGATAAAAGCCACGCACACCGGAAAGAAATCTGGCGGTGGAACGGGGTTTGTAATTCTGCTCCAGGCGCCAGGACAGGTGATCGAGGATCAACTCGCGACCGGCATTGATCAGCTCGAGGTTTTTCTCCTGCAGCCAGCCGTTGAACAGCGCCAGATCGCTGCGGTAGGCGCCGCGGGTGTTGTCGGACAGACCTTTTTCCAGCCACAGGGCGTCGAGGAATTGGTCAATCAGTGGATGGTCGATGGCAGGCATGGGCGCTCAAGACACGCAACCTCCAGGGCTGCGCGCAAATGTAGAGTGAACTGTAGGAATGGCCGCTAGTCTTTCATAGCCCGCAATTTCAAGGAACAGGGAGCTTCAATGAACGAGCAGCAAATTCTCTTGGCATTTGGCGGGATCGGCGCCGCTGCGCTGGGTTGCCAGTGGCTGGCGTGGCGCCTGAAGCTGCCGGCGATTCTGTTTCTGTTGCTGACCGGGATTCTGGCTGGCCCGGTACTGGGCTGGCTCGATCCGCAGGAAATGTTCGGCCCCCTGCTGATGCCGCTGGTGTCGCTGGCGGTGGCGTTGATCCTGTTTGAGGGCAGCCTGACCCTGCATCTGTCGGAATGGCGCGAAATCGGCAGCGTCGTGCATCGACTGGTGACCCTCGGCGCACTCACGACCTGGGTGGTGATTGCCGTCGCGACCCATTTCCTGCTCGGCTTCGACTGGTTGCTGGCGATTCTGTTCGGCAGCCTGACGCTGGTGACCGGGCCGACGGTGATCGTGCCGATGCTGCGCGTGGTGCGGCCGAAAGCCTCGATCGCCAACATCCTGCGCTGGGAAGGCATCGTCATCGACCCGATCGGTGCCCTGCTCGCGGTGGTGGTCTACAGCTTCATCATCGCCCGGTCCGAGGGCAACGGCCTCGAACAGAGCCTGCTGACTTTCGGCGGCGTGATTGTCTGCGGCAGCGTATTCGGGGTGGTCGGCGGCTGGGTGCTGGGCACCATCATCCGGCGCCAGTGGTTGCCCGAGTACCTGCATAACCTCGCCTCGCTGGCGGCGGTGTTGGGGATCTTCATTGCATCCAACCAGGTGATGCACGAGTCCGGCCTGCTGGCGGTGACGCTGATGGGCATGTGGCTGGCGAACATGAAGGGCGTGGACGTGCGGCACATCCTGCACTTCAAGGAAAACCTCAGCGTACTGCTGATTTCCGGGTTGTTCATTCTGCTGGCGGCGCGGCTGGATCTGCATGCCTTGATCGGCCTCGGGCCGTTGGTGCTGATTCTGCTGCTGGTGATTCAACTGATCGCGCGCCCGCTGAATGTGCTGTTGAGCACCGCAGGTTCGAGCCTGAGCTGGCGTGAACGCGCCCTGCTTTGCTGGATCGCCCCGCGCGGGATCGTGGCGGCGGCGGTCTCGGCGATTTTCGCGATTCGTCTGGATCAAGCCGGGCACGAAGGCGCGCTGCTGCTGGTGCCGCTGACCTTCGCGGTGATCATCGGCACCGTGGTGCTGCAAAGCGCAACAGCACGCCCCTTGGCGCGCTTGCTGAACGTGGCCGAACCGGCGCCGAGCGGCTTCCTGATCGTTGGAGCAAACGGCCCGGCGCGTCTGTTGGGCAAGTCGTTGCAGCAATTGGGCAGCCGGGTGCTGTTGACCGATTCGAGCTGGGAGAATATTCGTGCGGCGCGCATGGAGGGGTTGCCGACGTACTTTGGTAACCCGGCTTCGCAGCATGCCGATGCGCATCTGGATCTGGTGGGGTTGGGGCACTTGCTGGCGCTGTCGCCTTCAGGCGAGCTGAATACTTTGGCGGCGATGCGCTTTCGCCATGACTTCGGTCATCAGCGTCTATTTGGCCTGGCCAGCGGTCAGGAAAGTCGTCGCAGCGACAAGCACCGGGCGAGTCTCGAGCATCGTGGCAATCAGCTGGGGAGCGAGGCGCTGACCTATGCCAAGCTGGCCAGTCTGATCAGCAACGGTGCCGAGGTGTACAGCACAACGCTGACGGACGGTTTTGGCTGGGAGGACTACCAGGCATTGCATGGCAGTCGGGCGACCCTGCTGTTCATGCGCGATGACAGCGGGTGGGTGCATGTGGTGACGCCGGAGACTGCTTTGAAACCGGGATCCGGGTGGACGTTGTTGGCGTTGATCCAGCCTGAGAGCAGCGGCGCCTGATCTGACGAATTCGCGAGCAAGCCCGCTCCCACAGTGTCCGTGTCGTACATAAACGTTGTAAACGACACAAAACCTGTGGGAGCGGGCTTGCTCGCGAAGGCCGCGACTCGGTTTCAGATCAGGCAGGAAATCCGGGCAGCACCGGCACCGGCCGCTTGTCATCATCAATAGCGACAAAGCTGAACTGCCCATGGATCGCCTTCTCGCGCCCGTCACAGCTCATGCTCTCAACAAACACTTCCACCTCGACCTTGAGGCTGGTGTTACCCACTTTGATCACCCTGCCCACCAGTTCGACGATGGAGCCGGCCGGTATCGCGTGATTGAAGTCGATACGGTCGGTGGACACGGTCACCAGCGGCAAACGGCAGAAGCGCGTGGCGGTGATGAACGACACTTCGTCCATCCACGCCAGCGCGGTGCCGCCGAACAGGGTGTTGTGGTGGTTGGTGGTCGGCGGGAAGACGGCTTTGGTCACGCGGGTCACCGAGAGTTCGGTGCGGCGTTCGATTTCCTGGTCACGGGTGGTCATGAAGAATGGCTCTGATTTCTGGCTCCCGAAACACAAGCAAGATCAAAAGATCGCAGCCTTCGGCAGCTCCTACAGTGGGGGCAGTTTATTGCAGGCAACAAAAAAGCAGCCCGTAGGCTGCTTTTTTCTGCATCGGAAGCTGGACTTAAGCCAGTTTTTCCTTGATGCGAGCTGCTTTACCCGACAGGTCGCGCAGGTAGTACAGCTTGGCTTTACGTACGTCACCGCGACGTTTAACAGCCATGCTGTCGATCTGCGGGGAGTAGGTCTGGAAAGTACGTTCTACGCCAACACCGTTGGAGATTTTACGAACGGTGAACGCACTGTTCACGCCGCGGTTACGCTTGGCGATTACAACGCCTTCGAACGCTTGCAGACGGGAACGATCGCCTTCCTTCACTTTCACCTGAACGACAATGGTGTCGCCTGGGGCAAAGGTAGGGATTTCTTTGGTCATCTGCTCTGCTTCGAGTGCAAGGATGATTTTGTTGGTCATGCTGTGCTCCTAAGGTAAATCAACTGATCTACCATCGATACGTTGTTAACTATCGTCCCGCTCGCGGATGTATTCCTCGAGCAGCTTCTTCTCTTCTCCAGAAAGCGAGCGGCTTTCCAGAAGATCGGCGCGTCGTTCATAGGTCCTACCAAGGGACTGCTGTAAACGCCAACGCCGGATATGCGCGTGATTGCCACTTAGCAACACGTCGGGAACACGCTGATCCGCATACACCTCAGGTCGGGTGTAGTGCGGGCAATCCAGCAGACCATCCGTAAAGGAATCTTCCTCAGCGGAATCCGCATGCCCTAAAGCTCCGGGCAGCAGTCGTGTAACCGCATCGATCATGACCATGGCCGGCAGCTCGCCGCCAGACAGTACATAGTCACCAATCGACCACTCTTCATCGACATGAGCCTCAATAAAGCGCTCGTCAATGCCTTCATAGCGGCCGGCAATCAGGATCAATGCATCCGATTTTGCCAACTCGCGTACCGCCGACTGAGTCAGTTGACGGCCTTGGGGGGACAGGTAAATCACCTTCGCCGCCTCCCCGGCTGCTGCCTTGGCCTGAACCAGAGCATCTTCCAGGGGCTTGATCTTCATCACCATGCCCGGACCACCGCCAAACGGGCGATCGTCCACAGTGTGATGCCGATCCGTCGTGTAATCCCGCGGATTCCAACAGGTCAGCTGCAACAGCCCCTGTTTGACCGCACGACTGGTAATGCCGTACTCACTGATGGCCGAGAACATCTCGGGGAACAGCGTAATGACGTCTACGCGCAGGCTGGCCATTGCTTAGAAGTCCGCGTCCCATTCCACCCGCATCACGCCTGCATCCAGGTCGATGGCCAGCACGCATTGCTCTGTATAGGGCAACAACCGCTCGCGATCATCCAGGCTGCCCGCGCAGGGCTTGACCACCAATACATCGTTCGCGCCGGTCTCCAACAGGTGATCAACCTTGCCGAACAATTGCTCGTCCTGGTTGATGACGCTCAGACCCTGCAACTGGTACCAGTAGTACTCGTCGCCTGTCAGGTTGGGCAAAAGGCTTCGCGAGATGCAGATCTCATAACCGCTCAGAAGACGGGCTTCATCGCGATCGTCGAGGCCTTTGAGCTTGGCAACCAGATCCTTTTGAGTGGATCGGCCGCTGACCAGCTCGACCTGTTTCACCACGCCTTCGCGCCGAAGCGTCCAGTTGCGGTAGTCCAACAGGTTTTCAATCGGATCGGTAAAGGAAAAGACCTTCACCTCGCCGCGAACGCCGTGAACCGAAAAAATCTTGCCGACAACGATCAGGTCATCAGCTTTTTCTGGCGTCGCGCTCATACTGCTCAGGCTGCAGCCTTGGCAGATTCCTTCAGCAACTGAGCAACACGCTCAGAAGGCTGTGCACCAACGCTCAGCCAGTAGGCTACGCGCTCTTGGTTCACGGACAGACGGATTTCCTGACCACGGGCAACAGGGTTGAAGAAGCCAACCTGTTCTTTGTGGGAGCCGTCACGCGGGTTACGCGAGTCGGTTACGGTCAGGTGGTAAAACGGGCGCTTTTTGGAGCCGCCAAGGGCAAGACGGATTGTTAGCATGTGAACATCGTTCCTGTAGTCGGTGCTGCAAATCTAAATGCACAGCGGGCATGGGTGCCCGAAAGGCCGCATATTCTAAGGAATATCCGGACTTTTGCAAATGACTTTTTCCGGCGCCTATGGCATGCCGTGCGGATTTGCATATAGAGCCGTCGATGAAAACGGCCAGTCAGCTCCCGCCGAGTGCGGGTTTGCTGTTGATCCTGCGTCCTTGCAGGGTCTGCGCCGGTGCGACGACCGGCGAAGTCTTAGTGTCCTGAATCACATTTTCGGCATGCCGCCGCCGGGCAACATACCGCCCATGCCGCGCATCATTTTCGCCATTCCGCCTTTGGCGGTGAATTTCTTCATCATCTTCTGCATCTGCTTGTGCTGCTTGATCAAGCGGCCGATGTCCTGCACCTGAGTGCCGGAACCCATGGCGATCCGGCGTTTGCGCGAACCGCTGATCAGCTCAGGGTCGCGGCGCTCGGCCGGGGTCATGGAGTTGATGATGGCTTCCATCTGCTTGAACTGCTTCTCTGCCGCGTTCTGGGCATTGCCCATCTGCGACAGGTTGACGCCGCCGATGCTCGGAAGTTTGTCCATGAGCCCGCCGAGGCCGCCCATGTTCTTCATCTGTTGCAGCTGATCGCGGAAGTCTTCGAGGTCGAAGCCCTTGCCCTTCTTCAGCTTCTTGGCCAGTTTGTCGGCCTTGTCCTTGTCGAGGGTCGCTTCAGCCTGTTCGATCAGGCTGAGCACGTCGCCCATGCCGAGGATCCGCGAAGCGATACGCTCAGGGTGGAACGGATCGAGCGCTTCGCTCTTCTCGCCCATACCGATGAACTTGATCGGCTTGCCGGTGATCGCACGTACCGACAGCGCGGCACCGCCACGGGCATCGCCGTCGACCTTGGTCAGGATCACACCGGTCAGCGGCAGCGCATCACCGAAGGCCTTGGCCGTGTTGGCCGCGTCCTGACCGGTCATGGCGTCGACCACGAACAGGGTTTCAACCGGGTTGATCGCGGCGTGCAGCGCCTTGATCTCGCCCATCATCTCTTCGTCGATGTGCAGACGACCGGCGGTATCGACGATGACCACGTCGATGAATTTCAGTTTTGCTTCTTTAATAGCAGCGGTCGCGATGTCGACCGGCTTCTGGCTCAGATCGGACGGGAAGAACGTCACGCCGATGTCGTTGGCCAGGGTTTCCAGCTGTTTGATAGCCGCAGGACGGTAGATGTCCGCCGACACGACCATCACCGACTTCTTCTTGCGCTCCTTGAGGAAGCGCGCGAGTTTGCCGGCGGTGGTGGTTTTACCGGCACCCTGCAGACCTGCCATCAGAATGACGGCGGGCGGCACGGCGCTCAGGTTCAAGTCTTCGTTGGCCGCGCCCATCAGGCTTTCGAGTTCGGCCTGGACGATCTTCACGAACGCCTGGCCCGGCGTCAGGCTGCGCGACACCTCGGTGCCGACAGCGCGCTCCTTGACCGAATTGACGAAGTCCTTGACCACCGGCAGGGCGACGTCGGCTTCGAGCAACGCCATGCGCACTTCGCGCAGGGTGTCTTTGATATTGTCTTCAGTCAGCTTCGCCTTGCCGGTGACATGGCGCAGCGTCTGCGAGAGACGGTCGGTTAAGTTTTCAAACATTGCGCGATCCTTTCAGGCCCTGTGTAGACCGGGATAATGGCGGCCCAGACCGGATTCAACATGTGCTCGGCGAGCCTGCGGCGTGGGCAGGTCGCGGATTATAGCGAAGACTGCGTCGGGCGGACACCTCGCACTTTCGTGGTGTGGCGGTTCTATGCCAAACTCAGCGCCTTTCGGGCCTGCCTAACAGGATTTATGCTCCCCTTGTCACCCAGTTTGCTGACCACGCTCGCCGCCGCTCTCCTTTATGCCGCTGCGACCCTTTATCAGGGCACCCGCCTGGCCTCCGGCGCCAAGGCGAACAAGCGCCTGCTGGTTACGCTCGGCATCTTCGCCGTGCTCGCCCACAGCGCCAGCCTGCTCACTCACCTGCTGACGCCGATCGGCCTGGGCCTGGACTTCTTCAGCGCCGCCAGCCTGATTGCCGCGGCCGTCATCGCTCTGACGCTGCTGGCCTGCTCGCGGATCCCTGTGGAAAACCTTTTGGTGCTGCTGTTTCCGCTCGGCGCGGCCACGGTGTTGCTGGCGCAGTTCGCCCCGGCCGGCACGGTGCAGATCATCGACGAAGAGCCGGGCATCCTCGCCCACATCCTGCTGTCGATCCTCGCCTACGGCATGTTCACCATCGCGGTGTTCCAGGCCTTGTTGCTGCTGGTGCAGGATCACCAGCTCAAGCACAAGCACCCGTCGGGCCTGATCAAGAACTTCCCGCCGCTGCAAACCATGGAAAGCCTGTTGTTCGGCTTCCTCTGGGCTGGCTGGACGCTGCTGTCGCTGTCGCTGATCTCCGGCTGGCTGTTCGTCGAGAACCTGTTCGCCCAGCATCTGGTGCACAAGACCTTGCTGGCGTGCCTGGCCTGGATCGTGTTCAGCGTGCTGCTGTGGGGCCGCAATCGCCTCGGCTGGCGTGGCCACAAGGCGATTCGCTGGACCCTCGCCGGTTTCTGCCTGCTGATGTTGGCGTATTTCGGCAGCAAACTGGTTCGTGAATACATCCTGCACATCTGACGGGCGGCATAAATGGACGGTTTGCCCATAGGGCCGATGCTCGCGGTATTTGTCCTGCTGATTTTATGGTCGGGGCTGTTTACTGCCGTCGAAGTCGCTCAGCAGCACCTGCTGGCGCAACGCACGGCCTCGCGTGCCAGCGACAAGCCGCTGGCGAAGCTGAGCTTTCCGCTCGATAGTCTGATCCTGTGCAACACCCTGTGCCGAGCGCTCGCGGTGATCATCGCCACACTGTTGGCGATCTTTCTTTGCGAAGGGAACGGCCCTTGGGCTGCCTGCCTGGGCGCCGGCGCCGTGCTGCTGGTGTTTGCCGATTACTTTCCGCGCAGCGTAGCCCAGCGTTATCCCGATGCGGTGCTGTCGTTCGGCAATACCCTGCTGACCGTTCCACTGAAAATCCTTTACCCGCTGGCCTGGCTGCTGAGCAGCCTCAGCGGTTGGCTGCTGCGCCCCTTCGCGCGCAAGCCCCAAGTGGTCCAGCAGAGCGAAGACGAAGATCCCGCTGAGCACAACGACGACCCGGAACACCCGTCTCGCACACACCCGGTTTCGGGAATCCACGCGCTGGACAACATCACGGTCAACGACATTCTGGTGCCGCGCAGCGATGTCGACGGTATCAACCTTGACGACTCGATCGAAGAGATCATCGAACTACTGCGCCAGAACAAGCGCACACGCCTGCCGGTGTTCCACAGCGACATCAACCAGGTCGAAGCGGTGCTCAACACCCGGCAGATCCGCCATCTGCTCAACGATGGCAACCTGACCCGCGAAGCGCTGCTGGCCGCCAGCTACGAACCGTATTTCGTCCCGGAAAGCACCCCGTTGCAACTGCAACTGCTGAACTTCCACAAGCAGCAGCGCCGGCTGGGCATGGTGGTGGACGAGTACGGCGAAGTGCTGGGCATCGTGACTCTGGAAGACATTCTCGAAGAGATCGTCGGCGAATTCGAAAGCGAGCACAGCCTCGACAACCCGCACATCCATCCGCAGCCCGACGGGCGCATGGTGATCGACGGTACCGCGTCGATCCGCGAGTTGAACAAATGCCTGGGCTGGCATTTGCCGAGCGACGGGCCGAAGACCCTTAACGGCCTGGTGACCGAAGCACTGGAGACCATTCCCGACAGCGCGGTGTGCCTCAAGATCGGCCGCTATCGGCTGGAAATTCTCGAGACCGAAGACAACCGGGTGAGCAAGGTGTTGATCTGGCATACGACCTCGGTGCCCGCCAAGATCTAAGCGCTGTTGTGGCGAGGGAGCTTGCTCCCGCTGGGTTGCGAAGCAGCCCTGGCTTTTGATTTACCCACAGATTCATGCGGCCGCTGCGCGCCCGAGCGGGAGCAAGCTCCCTCGCCACAGAAAGCCCAACGGCTGCGATCCTTTGCTCTTGTTTGATTGTTAGCCCCCTTCCTATAATCGAACCGCTTACCCAAGCGCCGCCGAGCCCTGTGCTTACCCCGCACGCCAACGGTTTCGGTAATTTTCCGCACCACCCCGACGACTGTTCCTACTCGAAACAGCGCTCGCGCCTGATCCCACATCCCTGGGTGTTCGACCATAATAATTCGCTCCAACGGAGCTCATGACTGTCAGGGATCACCGCATGACGACCAGTACCGCTTACAGCGACACCGCGCCTGCCCAACCGACCAACTCCGCCACCCGCGTGGCGACGGCGAGTTTCATCGGCACCGCCATCGAGTTCTACGACTTCTACGTCTACGCCACTGCCGCCGCACTGGTGATCGGGCCGGTGTTCTTTCCGCAGACGTCCGGCACCGCGCAGATGCTTTCGGCGTTTCTCACCTTCGGCATCGCCTTCCTCGCCCGCCCGCTGGGATCGGCGCTGTTCGGCCATTTCGGTGACCGCATCGGGCGCAAATCGACACTGGTCGCCTCGCTACTTCTGATGGGCGTGTGCACCACGCTGATCGGCGTGCTGCCGGGTTACGACAGCATTGGCGCCTGGGCACCGATTCTGCTGTGCGTGCTGCGTTTCGGTCAGGGGTTGGGACTGGGTGGCGAATGGGGTGGCGCGGCGTTGCTGGCCACGGAGAATGCGCCCAAGGGAAAACGGGCGTGGTTCGGCATGTTTCCGCAGCTTGGCCCGTCGATTGGGTTTCTCGCGGCCAACGGGCTGTTCCTGACCCTGGCCATGACCCTCAATGACGAGCAGTTCCGCAGCTGGGGCTGGAGGATTCCGTTTCTGCTCAGTGCGGTACTGGTGATGGTCGGCCTGTACGTGCGCCTGAAACTCCACGAAACCCCGGTGTTCGCCCACGCCATTGCCCGTCAGGAACGAGTGAAAGTGCCGCTGGTCGAGCTGTTCAGCCAGTACTGGGCGCCAACCCTGCTCGGCGCGGCGGCGATGGTCGTGTGTTATGCGCTGTTTTACATCTCGACGGTGTTTTCCCTGAGCTACGGCGTATCCACACTGGGTTACAGCCGTGAGACGTTCCTTGGACTATTGTGTTTTGCCGTGCTGTTCATGGCCGCGGCAACGCCATTGTCCGCCTGGGCCAGCGACCGTTACGGGCGCAAACCGGTGCTGATCGTCGGTGGTGTGCTGGCGATCCTGTCCGGATTCCTGATGGAGCCGCTGCTGACGCAAGGTTCGACCTGGGGTGTGGCGCTGTTCCTGTGCATCGAGCTGTTCTTGATGGGCGTGACGTTTGCCCCGATGGGCGCGCTGTTGCCGGAACTGTTTCCGACGCACGTGCGCTATACCGGCGCATCGGCGGCCTACAACCTGGGCGGCATCGTCGGCGCCTCGGCCGCCCCGTTCTTCGCGCAGAAACTGGTGGCGATGGGCGGTTTGAGTTATGTCGGCGGGTATGTGTCGGCGGCAGCGGTTCTCAGCTTGATTGCTGTGCTGTGCCTGAAGGAAACGCGCAATAACGATCTGAATCAGGTTGCCTGACAGAAGATCAAAAGCTTCGCGAGCAAGCCCGCTCCCACAATTGGTTTTGTGTACGCCACAGATCCAATGTGGGAGCGGGCTTGCTCGCGAATGCCGCGCCTCGGTTTACAGTTCTACAACAACAGCCTGAGCAGCCCGGGTCGCCTTGGCACGCGCAGCTTCGATCGACTCATCCCGCGCCAACGCCACGCCCATCCGGCGCTGACCATTGACTTCAGGCTTGCCGAACAGACGCAATGCCGTATCCGGCTCGCTCAATGCAGCGCCCAGGTTGGCGAACGCGGTCTGGGTCGACTGACCTTCCACCAGAATTACTGCCGAAGCCGAAGGGCCGAACTGACGGATCAGTGGCACCGGCAGACCGAGAATGGCGCGCGCGTGCAGCGCGAACTGCGACAGATCCTGAGAAATCAGGGTCACCAGACCAGTGTCATGCGGGCGCGGCGAGACTTCGCTGAACCACACCTGATCGCCCTTGATGAACAGTTCGACGCCGAACAGACCGCGACCGCCCAAAGCCTCGGTCACAGCCTTGGCCACGCGCTCGGACTCAGCCAGGGCAATCGGGCTCATGGCCTGCGGCTGCCACGACTCCTGATAGTCGCCCTTCTCCTGACGGTGACCGACTGGTGCGCAGAACGTAGTGCCGCCGATGTGGCGCACGGTCAGCAGAGTGATTTCGTAGTCGAAATCGATGAAGCCTTCGATGATCACCCGACCTTTGCCGGCGCGACCACCCTCTTGTGCGTAATCCCAGGCTTTCTGCACGTCATCGGCGCTGCGCAGCAGGCTTTGACCTTTGCCCGACGAGCTCATGACCGGTTTGACCACGCACGGGAAACCCAGGTCCTGAACGGCTTTGCTGTAGTCCTCGAAGGTGTCGGCAAAGTGGTACGGCGAGGTCGGCAGGTCCAGCTCTTCAGCGGCCAGACGACGGATGCCTTCGCGGTTCATGGTCAGTTGCGCGGCGCGCGCGGTCGGGATCACAGTGAAGCCTTCGGCTTCCAGTTCGACCAGCGTGGCGGTGGCGATGGCTTCGATTTCCGGCACGATGAAGTGCGGCTTCTCGGCTTCGATGACGGCACGCAAGGCCGCGCCGTCGAGCATGTTGATCACGTGGCTGCGGTGCGCAACCTGCATGGCCGGCGCGTTGGCGTAACGGTCGACGGCAATCACTTCAACGCCCAGGCGTTGCAGCTCGATCACCACTTCCTTGCCCAACTCACCACAGCCACACAGCAATACGCGGGTCGCGGTTGGCGACAATGGAGTTCCGATACGGGTCATCTCAGGTCCTCAAAGAAGCGGATCATCGAGGAAAGCAACGCCAGACGCGCTTTCCATGGGGAGAAAGCGCGGCATTTTACATGAACCGGAGGGTTTGGCTTAGCTGGCGACAGCCTGTTTGCGCTCGCGCCAGGCCATGATCAGCCAAACGGCAGTGACGCCAGCGAACTTCGAGACCAATGCGGTGATGATCACCGGTGGCGTCATCAGGTCGATCATGCCGAAAAAGATGAAGGTATCGAGGGGAATGCTCAGTGCCGAACTGATCCACAAGCGGTCACGCAACGGGCGTTTGGTGACGCTGAACACCAGCCAGTCGATGCACTCGGAGATCGCGAACGCGGTGGCGCTGGCCAGGGCGATCGACGGATCAGAGGTGACGTAGGACAGCACCAGCGCCGCCAGCATCGCCACGATGGCGCCGTGGCCGAAACGGGTTTGCACCATGTCGCGCAACACGAACACCAACCCGCCCCAAGCCGACCAGATGATGTCCAGGTGCGGCGCGGTGGAGAAAGCGAAGTTGATCAGCACGACGCTGCTGATGTAGGCGATGAGGAAAATCATGGGGGCGACCTGTCAAATTGGCGCACAGGTTACTTCAGGCTTTGAGTTGGGCCAATAAGAAGTAGCGACTGTTCTGGCCTCTTCGCGAGCAAGCCCGCTCCCACAGTTGATCGAAGGTGAACACAAATCCAATGTGGGAGCGCGCTTGCTCGCGAAGGCGGTTTGTCAGACGCCAGATTTCCCGGGGATCATCCACACTAACCCGCTCGCCTTCGCCCGCTCATGGCACAACCCGAGCACCGCCCGCCGCTCATCGTTGGTCATCCGCCCCCAGCGTGTGATCTCCGCGACCGTACGCTGGCAGCCGGTGCAAATATCGTCCTCATCCAGTGCGCAGATATTCACGCAAGGCGAGGCAACGGGTCTTTCAGGCGTGTTCATTCTTCCTGCTCGACCAGGTCACGCGCATAGCGCTGCGAGTTGTGCACATAGTGCGCGGCGCTGGCTTCGAGCATTTTCTTCTGCGGCTCGGTGAGTTCACGCACTACCTTGCCCGGCGAGCCCATCACCAGCGAGCCATCGGGAATTTCCTTGCCTTCGCCGATCAGCGAATTGGCGCCGATGATGCAGTTCTTGCCGATTTTCGCGCCGTTGAGGATCACCGCGTTGATGCCGATCAGGCTGTAGTCGCCGACGGTGCAGCCATGCAGCATGGCGTTGTGACCGATGGTCACGCCAGTGCCGATGGTCAGCGGATAGCCCATATCGGTGTGCATCACGGTGCCATCCTGAACATTGCTGTTCTTGCCGATCAGGATCAGTTCGTTGTCACCGCGCAGCACGGCGTTGAACCAGACGTTGGCGCCCTCTTCGAGTTTGACCTTGCCCACCAGCACGGCATTGGGCGCGACCCAGCTCTGTGGATGGGTGTCGACGCGGGCGTCGCCCAGGCGGTATTTCATCTTGTTTTCCTCAGGGCTCACGAACGGGCCATTCGAGCGATGGCTTCAGGTATTGATAAAACTTTTGGGCGGGTGATGCAGGCTGATCTGTTCGTCATAGAGCAGATTGATCAGCTCGACGATCATGATAGCCGTCAACCCCCAGATCTTGAACTCGCCGTACCGATAACTCGGCACGTACCAGCTGCGACCCTGATAGTCGATACGATGCGTGTGTTCGCGCGGGTCTTTGCGGAAGAACTCCAGCGGCACGTTGAATACTGCGGCAATCTCGGCATCGTTGGCCTGGTATTCGACAAAGTCCGGGATCACCCCGACATACGGCGTAACCTTGATGCCATGCAGGGAGATCAGCGGGCTGAGCGGGCCGATGACCTCGACCAGCCCCGGTGGCAGGCCGATTTCTTCCTCGGCTTCGCGCAGGGCGGTAAAAATCAGGTCGGGGTCTTCCGGGTCACGGCGTCCGCCGGGGAAGGCGACTTCGCCGCCATGGGTCGAAAGGCCGCTGGCGCGCAGGGTCAGTACCAGCTCGGGCTCGTCACTGCGGGTGATCGGCACCAGAACAGCGGCCTCGGGGAAACGTTTATCGGTCTCCAGCGTGCGCGGTGTGTGGTTGCTTACCCTATGCAGTAGCTCGTCCAGCATGAGTGTTCTCGATCTGTGCCTTACCCTGCATCATGCACCAATCATGGCAGCCGCCCAAGCCCCTCGCCCGGCCATGTCGCGAAACGACAACTTGCCGACCGGCACCGCTGCACGCCAAGATAGGCGCAGCATTCAGGAACCCCAGCATGAAATTTTGCAGCCAGTGCGGCAACCCGGTGACCCAGCGCATTCCCGAAGGCGATTCGCGGCTGCGATTTGTCTGTGACAGCTGTCAGACCATTCACTATCAAAACCCCAATATCGTCGCCGGTTGCGTCGCGACCTGGGGCAGCCAAGTGTTGCTCTGCCGCCGCGCCATCGAGCCCCGTCTCGGCTACTGGACGCTACCCGCCGGTTTCATGGAAAACGGCGAGACCATCGAGCAGGCCGCGATCCGCGAAACCGCCGAGGAAGCCTGCGCCCGGGTGCGCAACCTGAGCATCTATACGCTGATCGATGTGCCACACATCAGCCAGGTGCACGTGTTCTTCCGTGCCGAACTGGTCGATCTGGACTTTGCCGCCGGCCCCGAGAGCCTCGAAGTGCAACTATTCGACGAAGCCGACATCCCGTGGGACGAGCTGGCTTTTCGCACGGTGGGGCGTACTTTAGAATGCTTCTTCGCTGATCGCCGCCGCGAGACCTATCCGGTTCGCTCCGAATCGATTCCGCCGCTGGCCCAGCCCGCCATCACCTGAAAACATCTATAAATAAAATATCTGCATCACTCCTGGGGAATCGTTTCAATGCGCTGGTTGCTTGCCCTGCTCTGCCTGTCGTTCGTCACCGTGTCCCAAGCGTCATTCGTGACCACCGTGACGCCATCGAATAGCCCCCGGATCGACAAAATACTGGTGTTCAAATCGGCGCATCAACTGCAATTGATCTCCGACGGCAAGCCACTCAAGACCTATCGCATCTCCCTGGGCAAGGGCGCGAAGAAAGGTCCGAAACTGATTGAGGGCGACAAACGCACCCCGGAAGGTCTGTACTGGATCGACTGGCGCAAGGTCAGCGAAAAATTCAACCTGGCGATGCACATTTCCTACCCGAACATCAGCGATTCGGCCCGCGCTCGCCGCGAAGGCGTCGAGCCTGGCGGGATGATCATGATCCACGGCACGCCCGACACCGAGGACACGCCCGAAGACCTGTTCCACACCCTGGACTGGACCGACGGTTGCATCGCCATGCGCAACATGGACATGCGTGAAGTCTGGGGCCTGGTGCCGGACGGCACGATGATCGAAATCCGCCCTTGACGCCCCACCACTGGTCACCTGAAAAAAAATAAATCAAAAGATCGCAGCCTGCGGCAGCTCCTACAGGGTTGATACCACTTCCCACTGTAGGAGCTGCCGCAGGCTGCGATCTTTTGCTTTCTGCATTCCACCTCTAATACCACTTCAATACATCACACCCGAGACCCGCCATTTCATTGGCCTACAGGCCAATTCCCTGCGTTGACATGGTATTCAAGTGGTATTAATTTCCGCCCCACAAGCGAGCAACAACAATCCTATACTCGCGTCGGAAATGACCTACATGAACGACCTCCAGGCCCTACGCCCAGATGACTCCCAGCCGACACCGCTGTACCTGCAGCTGGCGCGTAATCTGGAATCGGCGATCCATTCCGGGCAGTGGAAGGCCGAGCAGGCGATGCCTTCCGAGCGCAACCTCAGCGAGCAACTGGGTATCTCCCGGGTCACCGCCCGCAAGGCGCTGGAAGTGCTGCTGGATCAAGGTCTGATCCGCCGCCTGCAAGGTTCCGGCACCTTCATCACGCCCCGTCTGGAACAACCACTGTCGCGCCTCTCGGGCTTCAGCGAAATGCTCCGCCTCAAGGGTTTCGTGCCCAGCTCGCAGTGGCTGGAGCGCGAAATCACCCTGCCGACTCACGAAGAACTGATCCGCCTGAGCCTGTCGCCGAACGACAAGGTGGCGCGCATGAAACGCCTGCGCAAGGCCGACGACACCGTGATGGCCATCGAGATGAGCACCCTGCCCGCCTCGATCATGCCCAAGCCGCAATTGGTCGGCGATTCGCTCTACGAATACCTCGACGGCATCGGCAAACCGATCGTCCGCGCCCTGCAGCACATCCAGGCGATCAACGCCTCGGACGAGTTTGCCGCGCTGGTCGGCATCGCCCCCGGTACCGCCATGCTACTGATGACCCGGGTCGGCTATCTGGAAGACAACACGCCGATCGAAGTCACCGACACCTATTGCCGCAACGACTACTACGACTTTGTTGCAGAGCTGCGCCGCTAACCGGGCGAAGCCGTCAAACAGCGAGAACCGAAATGTCCGAAGACAACATCCTCACCGCTCACGGCTGGGTTCGCGGCCGGCTGATCCACGAACACGGCAAAGTCGTGTCGATCGAAGGCGTGCCCTGCGATCCAGCCGACAATGACTTGCCCTACCTGCTGCCGGGTTTCATCGACCTGCACGTCCACGGCGGTGGCGGCAAAGACATCATGGAAGGCGCCAGCGCCTTCGAAACCATCACCCGCACCCACGTGCGCTTCGGCACCACTTCGCTGCTGGCCACCACCATGACCGCGCCGAGCGCCGAGATCTCCAGCGTGCTGAAAGAGGTCGGCGAGTTCTGCGAACAGCGTCCGCAAGGCGCCGCCCGGGTACTCGGTGTGCATCTCGAAGGCCCGTACATCAACCCCGGCAAACTCGGCGCGCAACCGAACTTCGCCCACACCGCGTTGATGGCCGAAGTCGAGGAATACCTGGCGCTGGCGCCGATCCGGGTGATCACCATCGCTCCGGAAATCGCCGGCCACGACGTGTTGATCCGCGAACTCAGCAGCCGCGGCATTCGCATGCAGATCGGCCACACCCTCGGCAGTTACGAGGAAGGCGTCGCCGCTCTGGAGGCTGGCGCGACCAGTTTTACTCACTTGTACAACGCCATGAGCCCGCTGCATCACCGCGAGCCGGGCATCGTCGGCGCCGCGTTGGCTCACGCCAAATTCGCCGAGCTGATCCCGGATCTGCTGCACGTGCACCCCGGCGCGATCCGCGTGGCCCTGCGATCGATCCCATGCCTGTATTGCGTCACCGATTCGACCGCGGCCGCCGGCATGCCCGACGGTGAATACAAGCTCGGCAGCCACACCGTGACCAAATGCCTGGGCGGCGTGCGCCTGCCCGATGGCACGTTGGCCGGCAGCACCCTGACCATGGATCAGGCCCTGCGCAACCTGGTGAAGATCGGTTTGCCGATCAGCGAGGCCTCGCAGCGTCTGTCGCAATTTCCCGCCGACTACCTCGGCATCACTGAACGCGGGCGCCTGCAACCAGGAGCCTGGGCCGACTGCGTGCGGCTGGATCGCTCACTCACACTGACCGCCGTCATGGTCGAAGGAGAAGACATTGACTTCAAAAATGCTTGAAGAGGCGCTGTCCTCGTTCGAGGCCGTGCAAGCCCAACTGCTACAGCTCGACCCGCAAATGATCGAGATCGCCGGGCGCCTGCGCCGCCAGCCGCCGCAAGTGGCGATGACCGTCGCGCGCGGCAGCTCCGACCACGCGGCGAGCTACTTCGCTTACCTGACCATGCAGCAACTGGGTGTGCCGGTGGCGTCGTTGCCGATGTCGGTGGTGACCATGCAGCAGGCGCCGCTGAAGGTCAGCGGTCAGGTGGCGTTCGCCTTTTCGCAATCGGGGCAAAGCCCGGATCTGGTCAACAGCCTGCGTCTGTTGCGCAAGCGTGGCGCTCTGAGCGTATCGATGGTCAACGCTGCCGATTCGCCGTTGGAAGCCGCATGTGAATTCAGCCTGCCGCTGCTCGCCGGTACCGAAAGCAGCGTCGCCGCGACCAAGAGTTTTATCGCCACCCTGAGCGCCAGTGCCCGCCTGATCGCGCACTGGAAAGAAGACAGCGAACTGCTGGAAGCGCACAACGCCCTGCCCGAAGGCCTGCGCGAAGCGGCGCAGCAGGACTGGAGCGCAGCCATCGAGGCCTTGCGTGGTTGCGAACGCCTGATGGTCATCGGCCGTGGTGCCGGTTTTGCCATCGCCCAAGAGGCCGCGCTGAAATTCAAGGAAACCTCGGCGATCCAGGCCGAAGCGTTCAGCAGCGCCGAAGTCCGTCACGGCCCGATGGCACTGATCGACGAGCATTACCCGCTGCTGGTGTTCGCCCCGCGCGGTGCCGAACAGGCCGGTCTGATCAGCCTTGCGGCAGAGATGCGTCAACGCGGCGCCCGTGTGCTGCTGGCGGCGCCGGACGACATCCTCGAACGCGACCTGACCCTGAGCCGCGCCGAACACCCGGCCCTTGATCCGATTCTGGCGATCCAGAGCTTCTACGTGATGGCCGCCAACCTGGCCGTGGCCCGAGGCATGGACCCGGATCAGCCGCGCCACCTGAGCAAAGTGACGCGTACGCACTAAGTCCGAATGACTGCACACCTGATGAGACCGAGCCATGCACAACAACAATAAAGAGCTGACCCTCAGCGCCCCGCTCAGCGGCCCGGTGCTCACGCTCGCCAAAGTCCCGGACGCGGTGTTCGCCAGTGGCGCGATGGGCGACGGTATCGCCATCGATCCGCTGAACGACACCCTGTATTCGCCCTGCGCCGGGGTAATCATCCACGTCGCCCGCACCGGCCACGCACTGACCGTGCGTGCCGACAACGGCGCGGAAATCCTCCTGCACCTGGGCCTCGACACCGTTGAACTGAACGGCGAAGGCTTCTCGATGCTGGTCAAGGAAGGTACGCGGGTCAGCAACGGCCAACCGTTGTTGCGCTACGACCTGGACAAGGTCGGCCAGCAGTGCAAGAGCCTGGTCAGCCTGCTGATCCTGACCAACAGCCAGGACTTCCAGGTGCGCCCGATCACGCTCAAACCGGTAAAGGTCGGCGATCCGTTGCTGCACATCGTTGCGCGCAACAGTTCGGTGGCAAATGCTGAAACGCTGGACGGACCCGAGGTTCACGGTCATGTGCTGGTGGCGCATCGCGGCGGCTTGCATGCACGCCCGGCCGCACTGATTCGGCAGACCGCACAAGGCTTCAAGAGCCAGTCGCAGCTGCACTTCGCTGGTAAGTCGGCGCCGTGCAACAGCCTGATCGGGCTGATGGGACTGGCGGTTGGCGAGCAGGATGAAGTGCAAGTCAGCTGTCAGGGGCCGGACGCCGAAGCCGCGCTGCAAGCCTTGCTCAATGCATTGGCGACTGCCCTGCCCGAAGACCACCACGCCGCAGCACCGGTCAGCGCCGCACCGCGCAAACGTCCGGCCGAAGCCGGTGTGCTGCACGGTGTGTGCGCGGCACCGGGACTGGTCGGCGGGCCGCTGTTTCGCTTGAGCGCGATCAGCCTGCCAGTCGATCCCGGCCATCATGATTCAACCGAACAACTACAACGCCTCGACACCGCCCTCAATCAAGTGCGCAGCGAAATCGACGGCACCCTGGCCGAAGCCAAGAGGTACAAGAATGCCGACGAAGAAGCGATCTTCGCCGCGCACCTGGCACTGCTCGAAGACCCGGCCCTGCTCGACGCTGCGCAGCATGCTATCGACCAAGGCACGGCGGCGACTCACGCCTGGAGCCAGTCGATCGACGTGCAGTGCGAAGTCCTGCAACACACCGGCAGTGCACTGCTGGCCGAACGCGCCAACGACCTGCGCGACCTCAAGCAACGCGTCCTGCGCGCCCTGCTCGGTGAAGCCTGGCATTACGACGTGCCGCCCGGCGCCATCGTCGCTGCGCATGAACTGACGCCGTCGGATCTGCTGCAACTCAGCGCGCAGGGGGTCGCCGGGTTGTGCATGGCCGAGGGTGGCGCGACGTCGCATGTCGCGATTCTGGCGCGCGGCAAAGGCCTGCCATGCCTGGTGGCGTTGGGCGCCGCTCTGCTCGATCAGCTGCAAGGTCAGTCGGTGGTGCTGGATGCCGATGGCGGCCGCCTCGAACTGACGCCGAACGCCGAACGCCTGGCCGAAGTTCAGCAAGCGCAAATCGACCGTCAGCAACGCCGCGACGCGCAACAAGCCAAAGCTCATCTGCCCGCCGAAACCCGCAATGGCGTGGCGATCGAAGTGGTCGCCAACGTGGCCTCCAGCCATGAGGCAGCGGACGCCTTTGCCAACGGCGCCGATGGCGTCGGCCTGCTGCGCACCGAGTTTCTGTTCGTCGACCGGCAGACCGCGCCAGACATCGAAGAGCAGCGCGCCGCCTATCAAGCTGTGCTCGATGCCATGGGTGAGCACTCGGTGATCATCCGTACCATCGACGTCGGCGGCGACAAGCAACTCGACTATCTGCCGCTGCCCGCCGAAGCCAACCCGGTGCTCGGCCTGCGCGGCATTCGTCTGGCTCAGGCCCGTCCGGAAATCCTCGACCAACAACTGCGCGCATTGCTGCAAGTCAGCCCGCTGCGCCGTTGCCGGATCCTGTTGCCGATGGTCACCGAAGTCGACGAACTGCTGCACATCCGCCAGCGGGTCGATGCGCTGTGCCTGGAACTGGGTATCAGCCAGCACCCGGAAATCGGCGTGATGATCGAAGTCCCCGCCGCCGCGCTGCAAGCCGAACAACTGGCCGAGCACGCCGACTTCCTGTCGATCGGCACCAACGATCTGTCGCAATACACCTTGGCGATGGACCGCGACCACGCAGGTTTGGCCGCTCGCGTCGATGCCCTGCACCCGGCGCTGCTGCGACTGATCGCCATGACCTGCGCAGGTGCGGCGGTGCACAAGCGCTGGGTCGGCGTGTGCGGTGCCCTCGCCTCCGACCCACTGGCGACGCCGGTGTTGATCGGCCTTGGTGTGACCGAGTTGTCGGTGAGCCCGGTGCAGATCGGTGAAATCAAGGATCGCGTGCGCCAGTTGCACGAGGCCGAATGCCAACGCCTCAGCCTCGACCTGTTGAAACTGAACAGCGCCGCTGCGGTTCGTCACGCCTGCCACCAGCATTGGCCTCTGCACTAACAACAAGCTCTCTATAAAGAGCAGGGAGAACCACCATGTACCAACTCTTCATCGAAGGCCTGCAACGCCTCGGCCGTGCGCTGATGCTGCCGATCGCGATCCTGCCGATTGCCGGCCTGCTGCTGCGTCTGGGTGACACCGACCTGCTGAACATCGCGATCATCCACGATGCCGGGCAAGTGATCTTCGCCAACCTGGCAATGATCTTCGCCATCGGCATCGCGGTCGGGTTCGCCAAGGACAACAACGGCACCGCCGGCCTCGCCGGGGTGATCGGTTACCTGGTGATGATCTCCACCCTCAAAGTGCTCGACCCGAGCATCAACATGGGCATGCTCGCCGGGATCGTCAGCGGCCTGATGGCCGGCGCGCTGTACAACCGCTTCAAAGACATCAAGCTGCCGGAGTACCTGGCGTTCTTCGGTGGCCGACGTTTTGTACCGATCGTCACCGGTTTCGCCGCCGTCGCGCTGGGCGTAGTGTTCGGCTACATCTGGCCGCCGATCCAGCACGGCATCAACAGCTTCGGCACCTTGATGATGGAAAGCGGCAGCTTCGGCGCCTTCGTCTTCGGCGTGTTCAACCGCCTGCTGATCGTCACCGGCCTGCACCACATCCTCAACAACATGGCGTGGTTCGTGTTCGGCAACTTCACCGATCCGACTACCGGCGCACTGGTCACCGGCGACCTGTCACGCTACTTCGCTGGCGATCCAAAGGGCGGCCAGTTCATGACCGGCATGTTCCCGATGATGATCTTCGGCCTGCCCGCCGCGTGCCTGGCGATGTACCGCAATGCGCTGCCGGAGCGGCGCAAGGTGATGGGCGGGATATTCCTGTCGATGGCCCTGACCTCGTTTTTGACCGGCGTGACCGAGCCAATCGAATTCGCCTTCATGTTTTTGGCACCGCTGCTGTATCTGCTGCATGCGCTGCTGACCGGTTTGTCGATGGCGATCACCAATGCGCTGAACATCCACCTCGGCTTCACCTTCTCCGGCGGCTTCATCGACATGGTGCTGGGTTGGGGGCGCTCGACCAATGGCTGGCTGGTGATTCCGGTCGGGCTGGCGTACGCCGTGGTGTATTACGCGGTGTTTGATTTCTGTATCCGCCGCTTCAATTTAAAAACGCCGGGGCGTGAGGATGTTGCGGCGGCTGACCAGGCTGTTCTCACCGAGAACGAGCGCGCGGCGGCTTACATCAAGGCACTCGGTGGTGCGGAGAATCTGGTGACTGTCGGTGCCTGCACTACCCGGTTGCGTCTGGAAATGGTTGATCGCAACAAGGCTTCCGACGCTGATTTGAAGGCACTGGGTGCGATGGCCGTGGTACGCCCGGGCAAGGGCGGCAGCTTGCAGGTGGTGGTTGGGCCATTGGCCGACAGCATCGCCGACGAAATCCGCCTCGCCATGCCGGCGCTGGGGCGTGCGTTGGTGGCAGCGCCTGCGGTGGTGGTCGAGGAATCGAAAGCCGTATTGGTCACAGCACCGGAAGCCCAACAATGGCTGACTGCCTTGGGCGGTAGCGAGAATGTGCTGCAACTGGACTGCATCGCCCTGACCCGTATTCGCCTGCAACTGGCCGATGGTAAAGCGTTGTCCGAGGCGCAGTTGAAAGAGTTGGGTTGCCAGGGTGTCAGCCCGTTGGAAGGTGGGGTCTGGCATTTGTTGATTGGCGAGAAAGCGGCGAGTTTGAGTGGGGCGATTGAGGCGTTGGTTAATCGGAGTGAGGTCAGCGCCAAGGTTTGATTCGCCGGCGTCTGGGCGGCCTTCTTCGCGAGCAAGCCCGCTCCCACATTGACCTGTGTACGCCGGTCAAATGTGGGAGCGGGCTTGCTCGCGAAGAACGATAACGCGGTGATCCTGAGAGATCAGGTCTGTGGATCGACTCGGTCCAGCGCCCGGTTTACCGCCAGTTCGGCGAGCATGATGATTTGCTGGATCGCCAGAGCGGTGCTGCGTTGCAGGCCGCTGAGTTCGTTGGCGAAGTTGCTGGCCATGGCACTGGCAGAGGCCAACGATTCGTAGGCGTGGGCTAGCAGGGTTTCGGTGTCGACGTTGGGGTGGACGAGGAACATCGTGCTGGGTTGTCGGGGTTTGGCGGGTTGCGGGGTGAAGTAGAAATCGACAGCGCGCTTGATGGCTTCACGGTCTTTGGCCAGGTCTTCGACCCGGATGGCGTCGACGGGTGGCGTTGTAGCTTCGTGGGGTGGGTCGGGGATCAGTTTGTCCATCGAACAAGTCCTTTTAAGTGTTGCAGCCACTTGCTCCCGATCTCACTCGGAGAAGAGGTGGCAGCCATGTACGGAGTGAGATTACCGGTAAGGACCCCAAATCCGGCCGGACCGAAGTCCGCCCGTACATAGCCGCCATAAGGAATTGCTGACAGCGAAAGCTGACCGCAATTATGGGGGCACTTGTCTGGGGATCCAAATCGGGTATCTCACCTCCCGGTCGCTGAATTGGCAGCGACAAGCAAAGCCTAGAGACCGGGCGTCCGAGGGACAACCTGAAAACCTTGTGGGAAGGTTCTGGTTATTTGACACAGATTTAAACAGGACCAATCTCCTTGGTGACCGGACTAACCCCATCGCCAGCAGGCTGGCTCCCACAATTTCAACCCGGTTTATTCAGATAGAAATTGGTCGGCTATCAGGCCGCCATCGCTGGCAAGCCAGGCTCCCACAGGGGTTGAGTACATCTGCAATGGATCAGTGAGCTGGCAGGACGCCTTCGCGAGCAATCCCGCTCCCACAATTTCAACCCGGTGTATTCAGGTAGAGATTGGTCGGCTGTCAGGCCGCCATCGCTGGCAAGCCAGGCTCCCACAGGGGTTGAGTACATCTGCAATGGATCAGTGAGCTATCAGGACGCCTTCGCGAGCAAGCCCGCTCCCACAATTTCAACCCGGTTTATTCAGATAGAAATTGGTCGGCTGTCAGGCCGCCATCGCTGGCAAGCCAGGCTCCCACAGGGGTTGAGTACATCTGCAATGGATCCGTCAGTTGGCAGGACGCCTTCGCGAGCAAGCCCGCTCCCACAATTTCAACCCGGTTTATTCAGATAGAAATTGGTCGGCTGTCAGGCCGCCATCGCTGGTGAGCCAGGCTCCCACAGGGGTTGAGTACATCTGCAATGGATCAGTGAGCTGGCAGGACGCCTTCGCGAGCAAGCCCGCTCCCACAGTTTGAACCCGGTGTATTCAGGTAGAGATTGGTCGGCTGTCAGGCCACCATCGCCAGCAAGCTGGCTCCTACAATTTAGCAAGCGCACACCCCATGCGGCGAAGCCGCCCCACTCCAGGATGAGCGCAAGCTCGGCTGCAGCTCTTGATCTTGATCCACGGGCGACGTCGGAAGGCTGAGTGGAGGGATTGATCCGGGGGTGGGAGCGCAGCGACCGTTTGGCGAAGCCAAACACAGCGAGAGGAGGTGCAGCGAAGCAAACCGTAGGCGCTGCCCCCGGATCAATCCCGCAGCGAAGGGACCCCGAGCCCCAGCGAGCGGGCCGAACGCAGGAGCAAGCGTTTTTGGTTACTTTTGAGGCGTTTGTCAAAAGTGACCCGCCGTAAGGGCGGAACCCTAAGCAGCCGTGACCGCAGCAATGGATATGTACCCGGTCAGCCAGAACATCATTGCCCGACCCAACGCTTTCGCGAGCAAGCTCGCTCCCACAGTTGAATGAAGTCGCCAACCAAATCGCAGCCAACAAAAAACCCGCAGACAATCACTCATCTGCGGGTTTCCCGTTCCAGCGGAAGGAAGATCAGAAATCCTCCAACCGCCACACCTCATAAGCCGGCGTCTCGTAAGGGTGACTCAACTTCAAAGCCGCCACCACATCACGAATCAACGCGTCACAAACGACAAGCTCAACCTTCCACTCCTCAACCCGCTCAACCTGCCCCGCCTCGCCAATAAACGGCTGACTGCCGTCCAACGGTCGAAACTGACCCAAGCCAAGCACCTGCCAAGCACAGTGGTCATAGTCCCCGATCCGCCCACCACCGGCAGCGAATACAGCGTCCTTGACCACCTCGACATGGCTGTCGGGAACAAAAAACCCGAGCTTGTACACGACGCTTAGTTCACCCAGACGCGAGCATTACGGAACATGCGCATCCAAGGAGCATCCTCGGTCCAGTCTTCCGAACGCCACGAGTTCTGCACCGCACGGAACACACGCTCCGGGTGCGGCATCATGATCGTCACACGACCGTCGCGGCTGGTGAGACCGGTAATCCCGCGCGGCGAACCGTTCGGGTTGGCCGGGTAGGCTTCGGTGACCTTGCCGTGGTTGTCGACGAAACGCATCGCCACGCAACCGGACAGATCGGCTTCCAGCAACGCCTCTTCGCTTTCGAATTCGGCATGGCCTTCACCGTGAGCGATGGCGATCGGCATGCGCGAACCGGCCATGCCCTGCAGGAAGATCGAGTTCGACTCCTGGATCTGCACCATCGCCACACGCGCTTCGAACTGCTCGGAGCGGTTGCGCACGAAGTGCGGCCAGAACTCGCTGCCCGGGATCAGCTCGTGCAGGTTGGACATCATCTGGCAACCGTTGCACACGCCGAGGGTGAAGCTGTCGTTACGCTCGAAGAACCCCTGGAACGCATCGCGGGCACGGCTGTTGAACAGGGCCGACTTGGCCCAGCCTTCACCGGCGCCGAGGACGTCGCCGTAGGAGAAACCACCGCAGGCCACCAGACCTTTGAACTCGTTCAGGTCGACACGGCCGGCCAGAATGTCGCTCATGTGCACGTCGATCGCGTTGAAACCGGCGCGGTCGAATGCTGCCGCCATTTCCACCTGACCGTTGACGCCCTGCTCACGCAGCACGGCAACCTGTGGGCGGATGCCCTTCTTGATGTAAGGCGCGGCGATGTCCTGGTTGACGTCGTAGCTCAGCTTGACGCTCAGGCCCGGGTTGTCTTCTTCCAGCAGCGCGTCGAACTCTTGCTCGGCGCAGTCGGCGTTGTCGCGCAGACGCTGGATCTGGTAGCTGGTCTCGGCCCACTGACGTTGCAGCAGACGACGCTGGCCTTCGAACACGGTGTCACCGTTGAAGGTGATGTTGATCTGGCCATTGTTCATCGGCTGACCGATCACCGACACGCAGTCACCCAGACCGGCCGCGCTGAACTGCGCGAGGATGTCCGGCGTGGCGTCCTGACGAACCTGGATCACTGCACCCAGTTCTTCGTTGAACAGGATCGCAGCGATTTCGGCCGAGTTTTCGGCAACGCTGTCCAGGTTCAGGCTCAGACCGCAGTGGCCGGCGAACGCCATTTCCACCACGGAGGTCAGCAGACCACCGTCGGAACGGTCGTGGTAAGCCAGCAGGTGACCGTCGGCGTTGAGGCCCTGGATCACCGCGAAGAAGGCTTTCAGGTCTTCGGCGTCATCGACGTCCGGAGCCTGCTTGCCGAGCTTGCCGTGAACCTGAGCAAGGATCGAAGCACCCATACGGTTCTGACCACGACCGAGGTCGATCAGGATCAGGTCGGTGGTGCCCTTGTCCATGCGCAGTTCCGGGGTCAGGGTCTGACGGATGTCAGCCACTGGGGCGAAACCGGTCACGATCAGCGACATCGGCGAGGTCACGGTTTTTTCTTCACCGTTGTCATTCCAGCGGGTGGCCATGGACATCGAGTCCTTGCCGACCGGGATGGTGATGCCCAGCTCAGGGCACAGTTCCATGCCGACCGCTTTCACGGTGTCGTACAGACGCGCGTCTTCGCCCGGGTGGCCGGCAGCGGACATCCAGTTCGCCGACAGTTTGATGTCGGAGATCTTGTTGATGCGCGAGGCGGCAATGTTGGTCAGGGTTTCGCCGATGGCCATGCGGCCCGACGCCGGAGCGTCCAGCAACGCCAGCGGAGTCCGCTCGCCCATCGCCATCGCTTCACCGGTGTAGACGTCGAAACTGGTGGCGGTAACTGCGACATCGGCCACCGGAACCTGCCATGGGCCAACCATCTGGTCACGGGCCACGAGGCCGGTGATGGTGCGGTCGCCGATGGTGATCAGGAAGCTTTTGCTCGCCACGGCCGGGTGATGCAGGACGCGCTCGATGGACTCGGTGATGTCGAGGTTCGACGGATCGAAATCATCGCCCAGCTCGGCTTCGCGAACCACCGAACGGTGCATGCGCGGGGCCTTGCCCAGCAACACTTCCAGCGGCATGTCCACTGGGTTGTTGCCGAAGTGGCTGTCAGTCACGGTCAGTTGCGGCTCGGCAGTGGCTTCGCCGACCACGGCGAACGGGCAACGCTCGCGTTCGCAGATCGCCTTGAAGCGCTCGAAGTCGGCCGGACCGACCGCCAGAACGTAACGTTCCTGGGATTCGTTGGACCAGATTTCGTGCGGGGCCATGCCCGGTTCGTCGTTGGGAATGTTGCGCAGTTCGAAACGGCCACCGCGGTCGCCGTCGTTGACCAGTTCCGGGAAGGCGTTGGACAGACCGCCCGCGCCCACGTCGTGGATGAAGCTGATCGGGTTCTTGTCGCCCAGTTGCCAGCAACGGTCGATGACTTCCTGGCAGCGACGTTCCATCTCAGGGTTTTCACGCTGTACGGAAGCGAAGTCGAGATCCGCCGAGCTGGTGCCGGTGGCCATCGAGGAAGCGGCACCGCCGCCCAGACCGATGAGCATGGCCGGGCCGCCAAGCACGATCAGCTTGGAGCCGACCAGAATCTCGCCTTTCTTGACGTGTTCTTCACGGATGTTGCCCATGCCGCCGGCGAGCATGATCGGCTTGTGGTAGCCACGAACTTCGTCACCGTGCGGGGTGGTGATCGACTGTTCGAAGGTACGGAAGTAGCCGGTCAGGGCCGGACGCCCGAATTCGTTGTTGAACGCGGCGCCGCCCAGCGGGCCTTCGATCATGATGTCCAGCGCGGTAACGATGCGCTCAGGCTTGCCATACGGCACTTCCCACGGCTGTTCGAAGCCCGGGATCTGCAGGTTGGATACGGTGAAACCGGTCAGACCAGCCTTCGGTTTGGCGCCACGACCGGTTGCACCTTCGTCGCGGATCTCGCCACCGGAACCAGTGGACGCGCCCGGGAACGGGGCAATCGCGGTCGGGTGGTTGTGGGTTTCGACCTTCATCAGAATGTGCACCGGCTCCTGCACCGCGCCGTACTGGCGGGTTTCCGGATCCGGGAAGAAGCGACCGGCGACGTTGCCGACGATCACCGAGGCGTTGTCCTTATAAGCGGACAGCACGCCTTCGCTGTGCATCTGATAGGTGTTCTTGATCATGCCGAACAGGCTTTTTTCCTGGCTCTCGCCGTCAATATCCCAACTGGCGTTGAAGATCTTGTGGCGGCAGTGCTCGGAGTTGGCCTGGGCGAACATCATCAGTTCGATGTCGTGCGGGTTGCGCTTGAGACCGTTGAAGGCGTTGACCAGATAGTCGATCTCGTCTTCGGCCAGGGCCAGACCGAGTTCGGTGTTGGCTTTTTCCAGCGCGGCGCGACCGCCGCCGAGGATGTCGATCGCGGTCAGCGGCTTCGGCTCGGCGTGGCTGAACAGACCGGCGGCCTGTTCCAGGTTGCCCAGAACGATCTGGGTCATGCGGTCATGCAGCACGTCGGCGATTTGCTGGGCTTCGGTGTCGCTGAACTGGCCGGCCACGTAGAACGCGATGCCGCGCTCCAGGCGCTGGATCTTGCTCAGGCCGCAGTTGCGGGCGATGTCGCTGGCCTTGCTCGACCATGGCGAGATGGTGCCGAAACGCGGCAACACCAGAAACAGACGACCGGTCGGCTCTTGTACCGGAACGCTTGGGCCGTACTTCAGAAGGCGCGCAAGCACCTGCTGTTCGTCGCCGGTCAGGACGCCGGTGACTTCGGCGAAGTGAGCGAATTCAGCATACAGGCCACTGACAGCTGGAACCTTCTGGCTCAGTTGCTCAAGGAGTTTGCTGTGGCGAAAGGCAGAAAGGGCAGGAGCGCCGCGCAGGATCAACATCTTCGGGACAGCCTCGGGAAGGGGTGTGCTTTGAGGCCGTGCATTCTAGCCTAAACCGCCCTCAACATCACCCGAAACGCTACGCACGGTTGCACTCGGATATCAATCTGTGTTTCTGCCTTTGAAGTCAAATTTCGAGGGTGTGCGGGCAGCGCTTATTTTTTCTGTCACAAAATGCCGTTCAGCCCCATTCCTGCGGGGTTTCGTGCGGTTTTGTGATCTCTAGCAGACAAGCCCTTCACTGTCGAGATATGGCGCCCGCAGCCGTTTGCGTATACTGCGCAGATGTTTTTCCCAACGGCTTTGCGTCCGCGGTACGCCAAATGGCTGATCGCAACCGGACTCTTCCTGATGCTCGGTGGTTGTGTTGATAAACCCAACACACTCGAGCGCGTAAAGGAGGATGGTGTGCTGCGGGTGATTACCCGTAACAGCCCCGCCACCTACTTTCAGGATCGCAGCGGTGAAACCGGCTTCGAATACGAGCTGGTGAAGCGCTTCGCCGACGATTTGGGGGTCGAGCTGAAGATCGAGACCGCCGACAACCTCGATGACCTGTTCAACCAGATCGGCAAGCCGAACGGCCCGGTGCTGGCCGCCGCCGGCCTGGTCAGCAGCGAGGAGCGCAAGAAACAGGTGCGTTTCTCCCACTCCTACCTCGAAGTGACCCCGCAGATCATCTATCGCAACGGCCAGTCGCGTCCTACCGACCCGGCTGATCTGGTCGGCAAGAAGATCATGGTGCTCAAGGGCAGCACCCACGCCGAACAGCTGGCCGAGTTGAAAAAGAAATTTCCCGGCATCGAATACGAAGAGTCCGACGCCGTTGAAGTGGTCGACCTGTTGCGCATGGTCGATGAAGGCCAGATTGACCTGACGCTGGTCGACTCCAACGAAGTGGCGATGAACCAGGTGTACTTCACTAACATCCGCGTGGCCTTCGACCTCGGCGATGCGCGCAGCCAGAGCTGGGCGGTGGCCGCCGGCGAAGACAACAGCCTGCTCAACGAGATCAACGCCTACCTCGACAAAGTGCAGAAGAACGGCACCCTGCAGCGCCTGAAAGACCGCTATTACGGCCACGTCGATGTCCTCGGCTACATGGGCGCCACCACCTTCGCCCAGCACCTGCAGCAACGTCTGCCCAAATACGAACAGCACTTCAAGACCTACGCCAAGAAAGAGAAAGTCGACTGGCGCCTGCTCGCGGCTATCGGTTATCAGGAATCGCTGTGGCAACCGGCGGTCACGTCGAAAACCGGCGTGCGCGGCCTGATGATGCTGACCCAGAACACCGCTCAGGCCATGGGCGTATCGAACCGCCTCGATCCCAAGCAAAGCATCATGGGTGGCGCCAAGTACCTGGCCTACATGAAGGATCAGCTCGACGAGTCGATTCAGGAGCCGGACCGCACCTGGTTCGCGCTGGCGGCGTACAACGTCGGCAGCGGTCACCTCGATGACGCACGCAAACTGGCGTCCCGCGAAGGCCTGAACCCGGACAAGTGGCTGGACGTGAAGAAGATGCTGCCGCGCCTGTCGCAGAAGCAGTGGTACAGCAAGACCCGCTATGGCTACGCCCGGGGCGGCGAACCGGTGCATTTCGTGGCGAACATTCGTCGCTACTACGACATCCTGACCTGGGTGACCCAGCCGCAGCTTGAAGGCGATCAGGTTGCAGAGGGCAATCTGCATGTGCCCGGTATCGACAAGACCAAGCCGGCGCAGGAGCCTGCGCCGCTCTAATCAGCCCCCTGAATCCCCTGTGGGAGCGGGCTTGCTCGCGAATGCGGTGTATCAGTCAAAGAATATGTCGACTGACACACCGCATTCGCGAGCAAGCCCGCTCCCACATTGGGTTCTGGGTTGTTGATTAGTGCTTGGCGGCCGCCAGGATCAGCGCCTTCATCTCGGACACTGCCGACTTGAACCCCACAAACAACGCATGCGCCACCAGCGCATGGCCGATGTTCAGTTCGTTGATGCCCTTGATCGCCGCCACGGCTTCGACGTTGTGGTAATGCAGGCCATGCCCGGCATTGACGATCAGGCCCTGCGCCAGACCAAACGCCACGCCGTCCGCCACGCGTTTCAACTCTTCAGCCACTTCGGTCGGGGTTTCGGCGTCGGCGTAGCGCCCGGTGTGCAGCTCGATGGCCGGCGCACCGATGCGCTTCGACGCGGCGATCTGGCGTTCGTCGGCATCGATGAACAGCGACACTTCGCTGCCGATCTTCGACAGGCGCTCGACCGCTGCCCTGATGCGTTCCTCCTGCCCCGCTACGTCCAGGCCGCCTTCAGTGGTCAGCTCCTGACGGGTTTCCGGCACCAGGCAGATGTGCGCCGGACGGATGCGCTCGGCGAACGCCATCATTTCTTCGGTGACGCCCATTTCAAAGTTCATGCGAGTCTGCAGCACATCCTTGAGCAGCAGCACGTCGCGCTCCTGAATGTGCCGGCGGTCTTCGCGCAGGTGCACGGTGATGCCGTCGGCGCCCGCCTCTTCCGCGTCCAGCGCAGCCTTGACCGGATCCGGGTAGCGCGTGCCACGGGCCTGACGCAGGGTGGCGACGTGGTCGATGTTCACGCCAAGAAGAATGCGATTGCTGGTGGTCACGGATGCGCTCCTGAAGGGAAAGATTCGGCGCACAGCATATCAGGGCTTGCGAAAGAGCTCGCGGCTGACGAGGGGGCGACCGCCCAGATGAACGGCCAGTGCCTGACGCATCAGACGCTTGGCTGCCGACAGTGCGCCGGGGGCGGACCAATCGGCTTCAGCCATGGCCAGTAATTCAACGCCGTTGAACAAGCCCGGTTGCAGCAGGTAGACCCGCTCAAGCCCGGCATCCACTTGCAGGCGATAGAGACCGTCCGGCGCGACCGGTTCGCTGTGGATATCGGTGTTCAGGGAGAAGCCGTAACCGAGATCGTCCAGCAGGCGCCATTCGAAGGAGCGCAACAACGGCTCCAGCGGGCGACCTTCGGCGAGCGCCAACAGCGTGGCAGCGTAGTGATCGAACACCGCCGGGTGCGGGTCTTCGGCGGGCAGCAGGCGGATCAGCAGTTCATTGAGATAGAGGCCGCTGAACAGCGCCTCGCCGACCATCCAGGTCGCATTACCGGCACTTTCCATGCGCCCGACATTCTTCAGCTCACCCTTGCCACGAAACTCGACTTCCAGCGGCACGAACGGTCGCGCCAGTGTCCCGGCCTTGCCCCGCGCACTGCGCAGCACCGCCCGCAGCCGACCTTGCGGCGTGAGGAAGTCGACCAGCGCGCTGGTTTCGCGGTAGGCGCGCGAATGCAGGACGTAGGCGAGTTGGGCGGGAGGCGGGGTTTGCGACATGAAGTTCTCGATGAAGAAACGCGGTTTTGCACACAACCCAAAAACTACTGTGGGAGCGGGCTTGCTCGCGAATGCGGTGAATCAGTCAAAGTATATGTCGACTGACACTGCGCATTCGCGAGCAAGCCCGCTCCCACAGGGGGTTCTCTGAAGGATCAGAAAACCGCTATTACAAGTCGCCGTAACCCAGCGAACGCAGTGCACGCTCGTCGTCGGACCAGCCGCCCTTCACCTTGACCCACAGGTTGAGCATGATCTTGGAGTCGAACAGCAGCTCCATGTCCTTGCGCGCTTCGGTGCCGATGCGTTTGATGCGCTCGCCCTTGTCGCCAATGATGATCTTCTTCTGGCCGTCACGCTCGACGAGGATCAGCGCATGGATGTGCAGGGTCTTGCCCTGCTGCTTGAACTCTTCGATCTCGACGGTGATCTGGTACGGCAGCTCGGCACCCATCTGGCGCATGATTTTCTCGCGCACCAGTTCGGCGGCGAGGAAACGGCTGCTGCGGTCGGTGATCTGGTCTTCCGGGAAGAAGTGATCGTTCTCCGGCAGATGATCGGCGATGACCTTTTCCAGCGCGTCGAGGTTGTGCCCGTGCTGCGCGGAAATCGGGATGATCTGCGCGTTCGGCAGCTGCTCCTGCAACCACGACAGGTGCGGCATCAGCTCGGCCTTGTCTTCGATGCGGTCGGTCTTGTTCAGCGCGACGATCAGCGGGCCGGTCACGTACTGCACGCGCTCCAGCACCATCTGGTCTTCTTCGGTCCACTTGGTGCGGTCGACCACGAAGATCACCACGTCGACGTCTTTCAACGCCGCCGAAGCGGTCTTGTTCATGTAGCGGTTCAGGGCCTTTTCGCCACCCTTGTGCATGCCGGGGGTGTCGACATAGATCGCCTGCACGTCACCCTCGGTCTTGATCCCGAGCATGTTGTGGCGAGTGGTCTGCGGCTTGCGCGAGGTGATTGCGAGCTTCTGGCCGAGGATGTGGTTGAGCAGCGTCGACTTACCGACGTTGGGACGGCCGACGATGGCAACGTAGCCACAGCGAGTTGCGTTTGTATCAGTCATTGCCATTCTCCACGCCCAGGGCAATCAGTGCTGCGGCGGCCGCTACCTGTTCGGCAATACGACGGCTCACACCCTGACCCCGGCTTTTTTCATTCAATAAGACAACTTCGCACTCGACGAAGAAGGTACGGCAGTGCGGCTCACCCTGGATGTCCACCACTTCGTAGCGTGGCAGTTCGCAACCGCGCGATTGCAGGTGTTCCTGCAGACGGGTCTTGGGATCCTTGTTGGTGTCGACCAGCGTCAGACCTTCGAACTCGCCGGCCAGCCAGGCCAGTACGCGCTCGCGGGCGACATCCATGCCGGCATCGAGGTAGATCGCACCGATCAGCGCTTCGAGGGCATCGGCCAGAATCGATTCGCGACGGAAGCCACCGCTTTTCAGTTCGCCCGAACCCAGACGCAGGTAATCGCCCAGGTCGAAACCACGGGCCAGCACGGCCAGTGTCTCACCCTTCACCAAGCGTGCGCGCAAACGCGACAACTGGCCTTCGCGGGCCAGCGGGAAGCGATCGAACAGCGCTTCGCCGGCGACGAAATTGAGGATGGCATCGCCGAGGAATTCCAGGCGTTCATTGTTACGCCCGGCAAAGCTGCGGTGCGTGAGGGCCAGCAGCATCAGCTCCTGATCCTTGAAGGTGTAACCGAGCTGGCGCTCGAGACGGCTTAGAGAAACGCTCACGGTTTACCCACGCTGAGTTCGTGGCTGGATTCCACCGCCATCGCCGGGGTACGGCGCAGGCCTGGGACAATTAACGCTGTGTTCAAAAATTACATCCTGAATATCGTGGCTTCATGCCCTGGTGCCGATTTGTGTCGACTCCAGAAATGCATTCGGTGCTGTGGTCAACAGCGCCGTATTTGATTACTTGATCAGGCCAACCCGCGAGAAATTCGGCAGGTGGCTGAGTTTCGGTTCCGGCCAGCTCATCCAGACAGCGAAGGCTTTGCCGACGATATTCTGGTCGGGAACCATGCCCAGCAGATCCTTGGGAATGTTCGGGTCATCCCAGTAGCGACTGTCGTTGGAGTTGTCGCGGTTGTCGCCCATCATGAAGTAGTGCCCGGCCGGCACGGTCCAGGTATGGTCCGGCGTAGCGCGGTAGCGGCTCATTTCCTTGCGGATCAGGTGCTCGGCGGCGCCGAGTTTTTCCTTGTAGAGTTCCGCGCTGCCCAGCGTGCCCGGCTCGGAGCCGACCAGTTGCTCGGCAATCGACTCGCCATTGACGAACAGACGCTTGTCGGCGGTGTAACGCACCGTGTCGCCCGGCAGGCCGACTACACGCTTAATGTAGTTGACGTTAGGGTCGCTCGGATAGCGGAACACCATCACATCGCCACGCTGTGGATCACCGACTTCGATGACTTTCTTGTCGATCACCGGCAGGCGGATCCCGTAAGAAAACTTGTTCACCAGAATGAAGTCGCCGACGTCCAGAGTCGGTTTCATCGAGCCGGACGGGATCTGGAACGGTTCCACCAGGAACGAACGCAGCACCAGCACGATGAACAGCACCGGAAAGAACGACTTGCCGTATTCAACCAGCAACGGCTCTTTGTTCAGCTTCTCGACCACCACGGGCTCGGGCTGGCTGACACTGCCTTGATAAGAGGCAATGGCAGCACGCCGACGCGGCGCCAGGAACAGCAGATCGAGCAACGCCAACAGGCCGCAGACGAACACGGCGATGACCAGCAACAGCGGGAAATTTAGTGACATAGGACCTGACTATTCCAACCTGAGCACGGCAAGGAAGGCTTCTTGTGGAATTTCCACGTTGCCGACCTGCTTCATGCGTTTCTTACCGGCCTTTTGCTTTTCAAGCAGCTTTTTCTTACGGCTTACGTCACCGCCGTAGCATTTGGCCAATACGTTCTTTCTGAGTGCCTTGACGGTGGTTCGGGCGACGATCTGACCGCCAATGGCAGCCTGGATGGCCACGTCGAACATCTGACGAGGAATCAGTTCTTTCATCTTCTCGGTCAACTGGCGACCTTTGAAGTGCGAATTGTCACGGTGCACGATCAACGCCAGGGCGTCGACCTTGTCACCGTTGATCAGCACGTCCAGTTTCACCAGATTAGCCGATTGGTAACGATCGAAATGGTAATCCAGCGAAGCATAGCCGCGACTGGTGGATTTGAGGCGGTCGAAGAAGTCCAGGACCACTTCGTTCATCGGCAAGTCATAAGTGACCTGCACCTGATTGCCGAGGAACAGCATGTCGACCTGTACGCCGCGTTTCTCGATGCACAGGGTGATGACGTTACCCAGGTGCTCCTGCGGAACCAGGATGTTGGCACGCACGATTGGCTCGCGCATGTCTTCGATCGCCGACACATCCGGAAGCTTGGATGGGTTGTCGACGTAAATCGTTTCACCGGTTTTCAGCACCAGCTCGAAAATTACCGTTGGCGCGGTGGTGATCAGGTCCAGGTCGTATTCGCGCTCGAGGCGCTCCTGGATGATCTCCATGTGCAGCATGCCGAGGAAGCCGCAACGGAAGCCGAAGCCCAGTGCATCCGAACTTTCCGGGGTGTACTGCAGCGACGAGTCGTTCAGGGTCAGTTTCTGCAGCGCTTCGCGGAAGTCCTCGAAGTCGTCGGAGCTGACCGGGAACAGACCGGCGTAAACCTGTGGCTGGATGCGTTTGAAGCCGGGCAGCACCGGGACATCCGGAGTCGAGCTCAGGGTCAGGGTGTCACCGACCGGCGCACCGTGAATGTCCTTGATGCTGGCGATGATGAAGCCCACTTCGCCGGCCTTGAGGTCAGCGGTGGCGGTGTGTTTCGGATTGAACACACCGACGCTGTCGACCAGGTGGATCTTGCCGGTGGATTTCACCAGGATCTTGTCGCCCTTCTTCACGCGGCCATGACGCACGCGCACCAGGGAGACAACGCCCAGGTAGTTGTCGAACCAGGAGTCGATGATCAACGCTTGCAGCGGATCTTCGATGTTGCCGGTCGGCGCAGGAATGGTCGCGACCAGACGCTCGAGCACTTCGTCGACACCCAGGCCGGTTTTGGCGCTGCAGGTGACGGCGTCGGTGGCGTCGATGCCGATGATCTTCTCGATCTCGTCCTTGACGCGATCCGGCTCGGCCTGTGGCAGGTCGATCTTGTTCAGCACCGGCATGACCTCGAGGCCCTGCTCGATCGCGGTGTAGCAGTTGGCCACGGACTGGGCTTCAACACCCTGACCGGCATCGACCACCAGCAACGCACCTTCACACGCCGCCAGGGAACGGCTGACTTCGTAGGTGAAGTCGACGTGGCCCGGGGTGTCAATGAAGTTCAGCTGGTAGGTGACGCCATCTTTGGCTTTGTAGTAGAGGGTAACGCTGTGGGCCTTGATGGTGATCCCGCGTTCGCGCTCCAGATCCATGGAATCCAGTACCTGGGCTTCCATTTCACGCTCGGCCAGGCCACCGCACATCTGGATGAAACGGTCAGCCAGCGTCGACTTGCCATGGTCAATGTGGGCGATGATGGAGAAATTGCGGATATGACTCAAATCACTCACGGATCAACACTCAAAAAGGCTGCAGGCTTGGCCCGCCGAAAAATAGCCGGGAATTGTACCTGATACACGGCGCAAGCGTCACGTTCGCCTGTCACCCGGATTGCATACGAAAACGCCCCGATCTGTCGACCGAGGCGTTTTCGCGATTAAAGCATTGGCAACAACGCGGCCATCAACCGGCCCGTCGCAGCAACCAGACGCCTGCCAGCGCACAGACCGTGGCCGGCACCAGCACCGCGAACAGCGGCGAGAAACCGAACACCAGGCTCGATGGACCGAGCAAATCCTGGACGATGCGGAAGGTGAAGCCCACCAGTACACCGGTGAACACCCGCTGACCGAGGGTGACCGAGCGCAACGGACCGAAAATGAAGGAAATCGCCATCAGCACCAGTGCGGCGGTGACCAGCGGCTGCAACACCTTGACCCAAAATGCCAGCCAGTAACGACCGTTGCTCAGGCCCTGATCCGCCAGATAGTGGATATAGCCCCACAGACCGGAAATGGACAGTGCTTCAGGCGCCATCACCACCGTGTTGAGCAATTGCGGACTCAGCGACACGTCCCACTCCTCGCTCGGCGCGTTCACCACTTCGGTACTGCGTTCGTGGAAAACCGTGGTAGCTACGTCGGTGAGCAGCCAGCGCTTGCCGTCGAAATCCGCACGTTTGGCGAAACTGGAGCTCAGCAGGTGGCGTTCTTTGTCGAAGTGATAGCGGGTCACGCCATACAACAGGCCATTGGGTTGCACGGCGTTGATATGGATGAACTCCTCACCCTGACGGTGCCACATGCCGTGCTTGGCGCTTTGCGCGTCGCCGCTGCCTTGCGCCAGCGAGCGATTGGCCTGGGCCATGCTTTCGGTGGCCGGGGCCACGTACTCGCCAATCAGCACGCCGGCCAGCATCAGCACCAGCATTGGCTTCATGACCGCCCAGACGATGCGCCCGATGGACACACCCGCCGCACGCATGACCGTCAGCTCACTGCTGCTGGCCAGACTGCCGAGGCCGATCAGACAGCCGATCAGCGCGGCCATCGGCAGCATTTCATACAAGCGACGTGGCGCGGTGAGGATGACGAAGCTCAGCACATCGGTCAGCGTATAGGTATCGCTGACGTCGCCCATCTCGTCGATGAAAGCGAACAGTGTCGCCAGACCCAGAATGATCGCCAGCACGGCGATGATCGCCATGAACACACTGCTGCCGATGTAGCGGTCGAGTTTAACCACGGGCCACCTCCAGCGCAGCGCTGCGACGGCTGGCCAGTTTCAGGCGCATGGGCTCCCAGTACAACAGGCCGAGACCGATGACCAGGAAGATCCCGTGCACCCACCACAAGCCGAGGCCCGACGGGATCTTGCCTTTTTCGAGGGCGCCGCGGGCGGCAATCAGGATGGTCAGGTAAGCCATATAAAGAAGAATCGCCGGCAGCAGCTTCAGGAAACGGCCCTGACGCGGATTGACCCGCGACAGCGGCACCGCCATCAGAGTCACGATGAATACCAGCAACGGCAGCGAAAGGCGCCATTGCAGTTCGGCCTTGGAGCGTACGTCGTCATTGCTCAGCAGGGTCGAAGTGGGGATCGCATCACGGTCGGTGACTTCGTCACTGGCATCAGGTTTGGGCAGCAATACGCCGTAGGTGTCGTATTTGATCGCACGATAATCGGCCTGGCCCGGACTGCCGTCATAGCGATAGCCATTGTGCAGGATCAGGTAGCGGTTGCCGTCCGGACGGATTTCCTGACGGCCCTTCTCGGCCACCAGCACGGAAATCCCTCGGTCTTTCTGATCGGAACCGAGGTTCTTCTGCGAGATGAACACGCCGCTGAGGTTGACGCGATCATCAGTCAGCGTTTCGGTGTAGGTCACCCGGGTGCCGTCACGCAACTCCTGAAAACGGCCAGGCTCTAGGGTATCGAACTCGGTCAGGGCGTCCTGCTTGTTCAGCAACAGCTGAAACTGGGTGGCGCCCTGCGGGGCCAGGCTCAGGCTCAGCCACGCGACCACCAGTGCCACCAGCGTTGCCGGGAACAGGGTCATGCGCAGCAGACGCTGCTGACTCATGCCGGTGGCGGAGAGCACGGTCATTTCGCTTTCGAGGTACAACCGGCCGTAAGCCAGCAGGATCCCGAGAAACAGCCCCAATGGCAGGATCAGTTGCATGAAACCCGGCAGACGGTAACCCATGATCAGGAACAGCGATCCCGGATCGAGTTGGCCCGCAGCGGCCTGGGCAAGGTATTTGATGAAGCGACCGCTCATGATGATGACCAGCAGCACGGCGCTGACGGCGCTCAGGGTCAACATCACTTCACGGGACAGATAACGGAAGACGATCAAACCAGACACTCCAGGGTTGTCAGGCTAAGGCGGCCAAACAAGCAAACGTTTCGAGCGGCCCGCAAGGCAGAGCCGTCGAAAAAAGATGCGGCATTATCCTGTGATTGAGGGCGCCTGTCACTGCGCACACTCACCCAAGCGTGTAATCGGTTGAAGATCGTGCCGCCGAGGGTTGTCAGGCGCAGGGAGCGAGGTTCAAACTGCCGCCTTTGTCGCAGGCACTGGCCTGCGTCTCTTCTATCTATAAGCAGGCGACTGCGGACACCGTCGAACGCCTGTGTGTTGACCATTCATTCAGGGATCCGGACATGGAACTGGTTGTAAAAAGCGTTAGCCCAGAAACGTTGAAAACCGCCACCCTGGTGGTTGCCGTCGGCGAAGGCCGCAAACTCGGCGTGGCCGCCAGACAGGTCGACGAGCTGAGCGGCGGCGCGATCAGCGCCGTACTCAAGCGTGGCGATCTGGCCGGCAAGGTCGGTCAAAGCCTGCTGCTGCACAGCCTGCCGAACCTCAAGGCCGAGCGCGTGCTGCTGGTCGGCGTGGGCAAGGATGAAGAACTGGGCGACCGTCCGTTCCGCAAAATCGTTGCCGGCATCCTCAATACCCTGAAAGGTCTGGGCGGCAGCGACGCCGTACTGGCTCTGGATGAAATCATCGTCAAAAACCGCGACAGCTACGGCAAGACCCGTCTGCTGGCGGAAACCCTGGTGGACGGCGAATACACTTTCGACCAGTTCAAGAGCCAGAAAGCCGAACCGCGCGCCCTGAAGAAAATCACCCTGCTGACCATCAAGGCTGCCCAGGCTGAAGTGCAGCGCGCCGTGACCCACGCCACCGCGATCGCCAACGGCATGGCCTTCACCCGCACGTTGGGCAACCTGCCGCCGAACATCTGCCACCCGACGTTCCTTGGCGAGCAAGCCAAGAACCTCGGCAAAGAGTTCAAGGATCTGAAAGTCGAAGTCCTCGACGAGAAGAAGATCAAAGCACTCGGCATGGGTTCGTTCTACGCCGTCGGCCAGGGCAGCGCCCAGCCGCCGCGCCTGATCGTCATGCAATACAACGGTGGCAAGAAGTCCGAGAAGCCTTACGCGCTGGTCGGTAAAGGCATCACCTTCGACACCGGCGGCATCAGCCTCAAGCCGGGCGCCGGCATGGACGAGATGAAATACGACATGGGCGGCGCCGCCAGCGTGTTCGGCACCCTGCGTGCGGTGCTCGAGCTGAAGCTGCCGATCAACCTGGTGTGCATCCTCGCCTGCGCCGAAAACATGCCAAGCGGCACTGCTTCGCGTCCGGGCGACATCGTCACCACCATGAGCGGCCAGACCGTGGAAATCCTCAACACCGACGCCGAAGGCCGTCTGGTGCTGTGCGACGCCCTGACCTACTCCGAGCGCTTCAAGCCGCAAGCCGTGATCGACATCGCCACCCTGACCGGCGCCTGCGTCGTGGCACTGGGTGCACACACTTCCGGCCTGCTGGGCAACAACGACGAACTGATCGAGCAACTGCTCAGCGCCGGCAAGGCTGCTGACGACCGCGCCTGGCAGCTGCCGCTGTTCGACGAATACCAGGAGCAACTGGACAGCCCGTTCGCCGACATCGCCAACATTGGCGGGCCGAAGGCCGGCACCATCACCGCTGCGTGCTTCCTGTCGCGCTTCACCAAGAACCTCAACTGGGCGCACCTGGACATCGCGGGCACCGCGTGGACCAGCGGCGGCAAGGACAAGGGCGCCACCGGTCGTCCGGTGCCGCTGCTGACTCAATACCTGCTGGACCGCGCCAAAGCCTGAAACCGATGAACCTGGGCGGCGTCACTTTACGGTGACGCTGCTCAAGGCTCAGGAACCGCAATGACCAAAGTCGACTTCTATATCCTGCCCAGCGCCGACCCTTCGGCTCGTCTGGACTTTGCCTGCAAGCTCACCGAGAAAGCCTGGCGCATGGGTCATCGCATCTACCTGCATTGCAGCGATGCTGCCCAGCGTGACGATCTCGATGCGCGCCTGTGGGCGTTCAAGGGCGAAACGTTCGTGCCCCACGGCCCTGCCGAGAGCGAACCGGACGGTTTGATCGTGCTGGGAGTGGGCGCTGACTGCGGCGCGCATCAGGACCTGCTGGTCAACCTCGACCTGAAAGTCCCGGCCTTCGCCAGCCAATTCGCCCGCGTGGCGGAAGTGGTGGTGGAAGATCCGGTGATTCGCGCGGCGGCACGGGAGAGTTTCCGTTTCTACCGCGAACAGGGCTATCCTCTGCAAGATCACCGTTTACAGCGACTCTGAGTACGCCGATGGACACTCCAAAACCGCTGCAAAAGCCTGCGCACCTGCTGGACGATCTCGAATCGATCCGCCAGTTGCTCGGCGATGACAACCTGCAACCGCCACTGCTGACCGACACGGTCGATGACGGTGAACAGGAACAGATTCCGATGTTGTTCGAGGCCGTCGACACCGCGCCGCCCGCCATCGAACCGCCCCAGGCTCCGGCCCCGGCGCCTGCTGCCAAACCGGCAGCACCTGTGGATAAAGGCCCGGACGCCCTGCTGCACCTGGACAGCGAACTGCGCGCCGCCGCGCAATTGATCATGCAGGACGTGATCGACGACTTCGCGCCGCACATCGAAACCGAAATCAAACGCCGCCTCGAGGCGCGGATGGAGCGGTTGCTGAGCCAATACGAATAACCCGGCCTTCGGTATTTTTTGTGGCGAGGGAGCTTGCTCCCGCTGGGGTGCGAAGCGCCCCCAAAACCATTCAACAGTGTTTTGTCCGCGAAGCCTGCGTGGCAGTTTTTACGACTGCTGCGCAGCCGAGCGGGAGCAAGCTCCCTCGCCACAGAGTTCGCGATCACATTTAGATCTCCACCCGGCCCGCCCCGCTCGCCCTCGGCCCCATGCCCCGCTATACTTCCCGGCTTTTCCTGAATAAATGCCAATAGGGTCCCGCCGCGCATGGATAAGACCTACCAGCCGCACGCCATTGAAACTTCCTGGTACAACACCTGGGAGTCCGAGAACTATTTCGCACCGCAAGGCGCGGGCGATTCCTACACCATCATGATCCCGCCGCCGAACGTCACCGGCAGCCTGCACATGGGTCACGGTTTCAACAACGCGATCATGGACGCCCTGATCCGTTTCCGCCGCATGCAGGGTCGCAACACCCTGTGGCAGCCGGGCACCGACCACGCCGGTATCGCCACGCAGATGCTGGTCGAGCGTCAACTGGAAGCCACCGGCCAGAACCGTCACGACCTGGGCCGCGAGAAATTCCTCGAGAAAGTCTGGGAGTGGAAGGATCAGTCCGGCGGCAACATCAGCCGACAGATCCGCCGCCTCGGCTCGTCCGTGGACTGGAGCCGCGAGCGCTTCACCATGGACGACGGTCTCTCGGAAGCGGTTAAAGAAGCCTTCGTGCGCCTGCACGAAGACGGTCTGATCTATCGCGGCAAGCGTCTGGTCAACTGGGACACCAAGCTGCACACGGCGATTTCCGACCTCGAAGTGGAAAACCACGACGAGAAAGGTTTCCTGTGGAACCTCAAGTACCCGCTGGCCGACGGCGCGAAAACCGCTGAAGGCAACGATTTCCTGATCGTCGCGACCACCCGTCCGGAAACCATGCTCGGCGACTCCGCCGTCGCGGTTAACCCGAACGACGAACGCTACAAAGCCCTGATCGGCAAGTTTGTCGAGCTGCCACTGGTTGGCCGCCGCATCCCGATCATCGCCGACGATTACTGCGATCCAGAATTCGGCACCGGTTGCGTGAAGATCACCCCGGCGCACGATTTCAACGACTACGAAGTCGGCAAGCGCCACAACCTGCCGCTGCTGAACATCTTCGACAAGAACGCCAACGTGCTGCCCGCCGCCCAGGTGTTCAACCTCGACGGCACGCTGAACGACAGCATCGACGGCAAGATCCCGGCGGAATACGCCGGTCTCGAGCGTTTCGAAGCGCGCAAGCAGATCGTCGCTGCGTTCGACGCCGCCGGCCTGCTGGTCAGCGTCGACGATCACAACCTGAAAGTGCCGAAAGGCGACCGCTCCGGCACCGTCATCGAGCCGTGGCTGACCGACCAGTGGTACGTTTCCACCAAGCCGCTGGCTGAGCCGGCTATTGCCGCCGTTGAAGACGGCCGTATCCAGTTCGTGCCGAAGCAGTACGAAAACATGTACTTCTCGTGGATGCGCGACATCCAGGACTGGTGCATCAGCCGTCAGCTGTGGTGGGGCCATCGGATTCCGGCCTGGTACGACGAGTCGGGCAAGGTCTACGTCGGTCGCGACGAAGCCGAAGTGCGTGCCAAGCACAACCTAGGCCCGGACGTTGCGCTGCAACAGGACAACGACGTGCTCGACACTTGGTTCAGCTCGGGTCTGTGGACCTTCTCCACCCTCGGCTGGCCGGAAAAAACCGAATTCCTGAAGAAATTCCACTCCACCGACGTGCTGGTCACCGGTTTCGACATCATTTTCTTCTGGGTTGCCCGGATGATCATGCTGACGATGCACCTGATCAAGAACGAGGACGGCACCCCGCAGGTGCCGTTCAAGACCGTTTACGTGCACGGTCTGGTGCGTGATGGCCAGGGCCAGAAGATGTCCAAGTCCAAGGGCAACGTCCTGGACCCGCTGGACATCATCGACGGTATCGAGCTGGAAGCCCTGGTGCAGAAACGCACCTCCGGCATGATGCAGCCGAAACTGGCGAAGAAGATCGAGAAGCAGACCCGCGACGAGTTCGCCGACGGCATCGCCAGTTACGGCACCGACGCCCTGCGCTTCACCTTCTGCTCGCTGGCGTCCACCGGTCGCGACATCAAGTTCGACATGGGCCGCGTCGAAGGCTATCGCAATTTCTGCAACAAGATCTGGAACGCCGCGCGTTATGTTCTGGACAAGGGCGAAGACTGCGGCCAGAACGGCGAAGCCTACGAGCTGTCGCTGGCGGATCGCTGGATCATCTCGCAGCTGCAACGCACCGAAGCCGAAGTGACCCGTCAACTGGATCAATTCCGTTTCGACCTCGCCGCGCAAGCGCTGTACGAGTTCATCTGGAACCAGTACTGCGACTGGTACCTGGAACTGTCCAAGCCAGTGCTGTGGGACGAGAACGCCCCGGTCGAGCGTCAGCGCGGCACCCGTCGCACGCTGGTGCGCGTCCTGGAAGTGGCGCTGCGTCTGGCGCACCCGTTCATGCCGTTCATCACTGAAGAAATCTGGCAGCGCATCGCGCCGCTGGCCGGTATTCAGGGCAAGACGATCATGCTGCAACCTTGGCCGGTGGCCAACGAGGAGCGCATCGATCCGGCCGCCGAAGACGACATCGAATGGCTCAAGGGTCTGATGCTCGGCACACGCAACATCCGTGGCGAGATGAACATTGGCCCGGGCAAACCGCTGCCGATCTACCTGAAGAACGTCAGCGCTGAAGATCAGCGTCGTCTGACCGAGAACGAAGCACTGTTGAAGAAGCTGGCGCGTCTGGAATCGATCACCGTTCTGGCCGCTGGCGAAGAAGCGCCGCTGTCCGCCACCGCGCTGGTCGGCGAGATGGAAGTGCTGGTGCCGATGGCCGGTCTGATCGACAAGGGCGCCGAACTGGCGCGTCTGGACAAGGAAATCCTGCGTCTGCAGGGCGAAGTTCAGCGCGTTGGTGGCAAGCTGTCGAACGCCGGTTTCGTTGACAAGGCCCCGGCCGAAGTCATCGAGAAGGAACGCGCCAAGCTGGCCGAGGCTGAACAAGCCCTGGGCAAACTGGCCGAGCAGCACGCGCGGATTTCCAGCCTGTAACGGCAAGCCGCAATGAAAGAGGGAGGCCCGCAACGGCCTCCCTTTTTTATTCAAGAATCGCTACAAATTTCCTGTGGGAGCGGGCTTGCTCGCGAATGCGGTGTGTCATTCAACCTATGTGTTGGCGGACACGCCGCTTTCGCGAGCAAGCCCGCTCCCACAGTTTGAACGGTGTTGCCTTTAGATGTGGGACAATACCCGCCACTTTCAGCCATACCCGAATCGATCACACCCATGAACGCCCCCCGCACCCCCAAACCTGCGCGCAAGAAGCCTGATGCCGCGACCCCGACCAAAGCCGTTGAGTCGCGTGAAAAGGCCAGCCTGCACCCGCGCAATCGCCACCAGGGTCGCTATGACTTCCCGGCGCTGATCAAGACCACGCCGGAACTGGCGAAGTTCGTGATCACCAACCCGTACGGCAAGGAAAGCATCGACTTCGCCAGCCCCGATGCGGTGCGTGTGTTCAACCGGGCGCTGCTCAAGTCCTTCTACGGCATCGAGCATTGGGACATTCCCGCGGATTACCTGTGTCCACCGGTCCCGGGCCGTGCCGATTACGTGCACTTCCTCGCTGACTTGCTGGCGAGCATGAACGACGGCAAGGTCCCGCGCGGCGCGATCGTCAATGTGCTGGACATCGGCATGGGCGCCAACTGCGTTTATCCGCTGATCGGCAACAGCGAATACCGCTGGCACTTCCTCGGTTCGGAAATCGACCCGACGGCCGTGGCCGCCGCCCGAGCCATCGTCCAGTCCAACGACCTGAACAAGGTCATCAAGCTGCGCCAGCAGGAAAACCGCAAGCACATCCTGATTGGTCTGCTGGAGCCGGGCGAGCGCTTTGACCTGACCATGTGCAACCCGCCGTTCCACGCTTCGATGGAGGAAGCGACCAAGGGCAGCGAGCGCAAATGGCGCGCACTGGGCAAGGCCGATCCGAAACGCAAGCTGCCAGTGCTGAACTTCGGTGGTCAGTCCGCCGAGCTGTGGTGTGAGGGCGGTGAAGCGCGTTTCGTGACGCAACTGATCGCCGAGAGCGCGAACTTCCAGCACAAGGTGCTGTGGTTCAGCACCCTGGTGTCGAAAGCCTCGAACCTGCCCGCCATCGAAACCGCGCTGAAAAAGGCCGGCGTGCTGGAAAGCCAGGTGGTGGAGATGTCGCAAGGGCAGAAGCAGAGCCGCTTTGTGGCGTGGACCTTCCAGACCAAGTCGGAGCAGCAGATCTGGCGTCGCGAGCGCTGGGTTCGCTGACACTGAGCTACTTGTGGGAGCGGGCTTGCTCGCGAAAGCGGTGGATCAGTCAATAAACATGTCGACTGACACTCCGCTTTCGCGAGCAAGCCCGCTCCCACATTTGATTTATGGTGTCAGTAAAAAACGGACACAAAAAAACCGTGCCCGGATCGCTCCGGTGCACGGTTTTTTTATCGCTGCGTCTTACTTGTTCACAGCGTCGGTCAGGCCTTTGGCCACAACCAGCTTGATCACTTTCTTGGCAGGGATTTCGATGGCAGCGCCAGTCGAAGGGTTACGGCCAGTGCGGGCAGGACGCTCGGTCACTTTCAGCTTGCCGATACCTGGCAAGGTGATTTCGCCGCCGTTTTCCAGCTGATCGGCAACGATTTGGCCCAGTTGGTCCAGAGCGTTACGCGCGGTGGTTTTCGGCGCGTCGATAGCTTCAGCGATGTCGGCGATCAGTTGGTCTTTAGTAAGAGCCATGTAGTGTTCCTTCCCTATCAAATTCATATGGATTGCAGAGTGCAGTGTCAGCCATCGAGCCCGATCTTCTGGATCTGGCACCCTCGGCGATAACCACGACGAGTCGGGTTATAGATGCCGAAATCAGGGTTTGGTTCGACCTGACAAATGCTGATTGCACGCTTAACGCAGTGACTTCGCGTAAGACCGGGCAAAACTAGCACAGAGACGGGGAAATATCCGCCTCTAGCTACCCATTTGGTCAGGTTTATTGCTCTAAATCGGTAAAAAACTGCATAAGGACCGCCACCCGCCCCGGATTTGCCCTTCACCCCGCGCCAAAACCAGTGGTTGCGGTACACTGGGCGCTTTTTCGGGGGAGCCTGCCCTCCTCCCTTCCACCAGCCGAGAAGCCCATGCCGATCCGTCATTGCATCGTCCACCTGATCGACAAAAAACCCGACGGCACGCCCGCAGTTCTGCACGCCCGTGACTCTGAACTGGCTGAGTCCGCGGCCATCGAGAACATGCTCGCCGACCTCAACGAGAGCTACAACGCCAAACAGGGCAAAGCCTGGGGCCTGTTCCATCCGGAATCCGGCGCGTTCCCGTTCAGCGGCTGGCTGAAGGAATACATGGACGGTGGCAAGGATTTCGCCGCGTTCAGCAAAGTCGCGGTCGAGCATCTGCAGAAGTTGATGGAAGAGTCGAACCTGTCGGTCGGCGGCCACGTGCTGTTCGCCCACTATCAGCAAGGCATGACCGACTACCTGGCGATCGCCCTGCTGCACCACAGTGAAGGCGTGGCGGTGACCGATGAGCTGGACGTGACCCCGTCACGTCACCTCGACCTCGGCCAGTTGCACCTGGCGGCGCGGATCAACGTGTCCGAGTGGCAGAACAACAAGCAGTCCAAGCAGTACATCTCGTTCATCAAGGGCAAGAACGGCAAGAAGGTTTCGGAATACTTCCGCGACTTCATCGGCTGCCAGGAAGGCGTCGATGGCCCGGGTGAGACGCGCACCCTGCTCAAAGCCTTCAGTGACTTCGTCGAGAGCGAAGACTTGCCGGAAGACTCCGCCCGCGAAAAAACCAAGACCCTGGTCGATTACGCCAGCAGCCAGGCCAAGCTCGGCGAGCCGATGGGCCTGGAAGAGCTGTCGGAGCTGATCGACGAAGAACGCCCGAAAGCCTTTTACGACCACATCCGCAATAAGGACTACGGTCTGTCGCCGGAGATTCCGGCGGACAAACGCACCCTTAACCAGTTCCGCCGCTTCACCGGCCGCGCCGAAGGCCTGTCGATCAGCTTTGAAGCGCACCTGCTGGGTTCGAAGATCGAGTACGACGAAGAGGCCGGCACCCTGATCATCAAGGGCCTGCCGACCTCGCTCACTGATCAGCTCAAGCGTCGCAACTGATGCTCGGTAATGTGCTGAAGAAGGTCGCACTGGTTCTGCTGGTGGTCGTGGTCTATCAGAACTGGGGCAAGATCGAGCGGGTGTTCAACCCGTCGCAAATGGTCTCGGAGCAGGTTCGTGCCAACGCCAGCGTCGTGCTGTATTCCACCGACTGGTGCGGCTACTGCAGGCAGACCAAGCGTTTTCTCGACAGCAAAGGGATTGCGTTCCAGGAGTTCGACATCGAGAAGGATGCCGAGGCGCGCAAGGCGTATGAAGCGCTGGGTGGACGCGGGATTCCGTTGATTGATGTGAATGGCACGTTGATTCGCGGGTTTGACCCGGACGAGATCCTCGCTGCCCTGAAATAACGCACACACCTGTGGCGAGGGAGCTTGCTCCCGCTGGGCTGCGAAGCGGCCCCCGCTTTTCAGAGCGAGCGCGCGTTCGCATATTTTGCGACTGCTACGCAGTCGAGCGGGAGCAAGCTCCCTCGCCACAGGGTCGGTCGCAGTTACTTGGCTTCGATGCGGAAACCAAAGCGCGGGAAGTGCACATGCACCACGCCGCCACGCGGGTCTTCGCGGCGCAGGATCAGCTCTTCGCGGCCGGCAAACAGCAACTCGCCCACCACCGGATCAACCCCGTAGTCTGTGGCGGCAATCGCCACCTGCTGCCCGGCCTTGAAGCCGTTCGGATCTTCAAACCGCTCATCCGGCAACGCCGCCGGCGTCGAACTGCGCGCGACTTCCAGCGCCTCCTCGGCCGTCATCTCACTCGCCGCACCATGACCAAAGCCCAACACGCGCCCCAGCCACGCAGCGACGGCCGGATACTCGTCCACCAACGGCGCAGTGACATGCGTCGCCTTGAGGAACCACAGCGGATGCGCCAGGGCGAAGTCGGCAATCGACGGCTCACCGAACAGGAAGTCGCCCTGCTCACGCTGCAACTGCTGCTCCAGCCGCGCCATGAGCGTTGGCCACTGATGCTTGGCCTGCTCGGCCGACAGCCGCGTGGCGCTGCCGCCACTGAACAGCCCGGCACGGTCAGCGATAAAGGCCTTGATCGCTTCCGGCGGCAACTTGCCGAAACGCACGGCGACCGATTCCGGCTGGAACACCAGACTGACCGCGTGCTGGAACACCACCGAATCCGCCCATGCTGCGAAGCTGGCACTGGTCATTTCCTGACCTTCAGGGAAGAACGCCGGCAGGGCTTTTTCCTGCTCCAGACGACGGGCGATCAACGACGTGTCGCAATAGATATCGGCACCGATCTGCAGCACCGGGGTTTTGCGGTAGCCGCCAGTCAGCGCGGTCAGATCCGGCTTGGGCATCACCGGCGAGATATGCACCGAACGCCAGGACAAGCCTTTGAAGCCCAGCAGCAGGCGGGCCTTTTCGGCAAATGGAGAGGTCGGGTAATGATGCAGAATCAACTCGGACATGCTCGGCTCCGCCGCACAAAAAGTGAGTCAGCAGCTTAGCGTGCATTTGGATAGCAGCCTACAGATCTGGCTGATGATCTGACACCTTGCAGGCGTTAAATTCGCACTATATTTGGTTTTACAGCTGATCGGCTCGCAGCCTCAGATGGCGATTTACGGATGATGAGATGGCGCTGAGTCCGTTAAAGCACACTAAAAAGACCTGAGTTTGGGTCATTGCGGGGGTTTGCGGATGGAGCTTGTAACATCAAAGAACAATTTAGTAATCGCAGGGCAACCATACGAGGGCTTCCCTATTCTTCTTTGGAGCTCGATGGAGAGTTGCGTTCCGGTAAATAAATTCTTTCGCCACTACTTGCTCCGCGGCGCAATAGGGTCTAAGCGTTCGTGGATTAGCATCGGGCGCGCTCTTTACGATTTCTTCAGTTTTCTTCAAGCGCATGAATTGGACTGGCGCGATGTTGATCGTGGCGAGGCGAAGAGCTTAGTGGCAGCCTACCGAGACTATTGCCTGATGACGTGCAAATTAGCACGCAACACCACTCGTCAGCGTCTGACTTATATCTGCAAATTCTACGAATACGCCCTAAAAGAGGGATGGGTGAAACGACTTCCCTTTGCTCATGAAGAGCGCACCGTAAAACGTAAACCAGGCTTCTTAGCGCATCTCGATATTAATGGTGGAAGGGTTATGGCGAATAACGTGATGCCCCGAACTGATAGGACTCTGCCCAAGTTCCTTATTATATCTGAAATACAATCACTCCTGGCCGCAACGGAAAATATACATCACCGAATGATGATGCGACTGGCTCTACATACTGGCCTGCGCCGTGAAGAAATCGCCTCCTTCCCGCTCGCCTATGTCTTCGACCCAGACAAGGCGAAACGAACCGAGCGCAACATTCGAGTTAGGCTCGATCCGTTCGATGGCAGCGGCATGGTGACCAAAGGTAGTAAGTCACGAACTATTTTCGTCAGCAGGCAGTTCATGGGCGAACTCTACCGCTATATGACGAAGATGCGCGGTGAGCGCTCATTAACAAACAACCGCTCGCCGCAATCGCTGTTCCTCAACCAATGTGGGAAATCCTATAGCGCCGACGGCAAGAGCCTCAACCGGATAATCAAAATTTGCGGAAAACGTGCTGGAATTAACGTCCATATGCACATGCTCCGGCATTCCTACGCAACCCATACCTTAGTCAGCCTCCAGCGTAACCCCGCGAGCGGTCTAGAGCCACTGGTATTTGTTCAACGCCAACTTGGCCACAGTTCAATTCAAACGACCATGGTTTACCTTCACTTAATAAACGAAATGGCAGACGAGGCAGTGTTGGCGTATGACGATGAACTGAACGCGTTGGCGGAGGCTCTACAATGAGCAAACGCAAAATTTTTACTAAGACAGACATCGATGTCCCTGAAATCGATCACACCCACGATTTGAAAGGGAATGTGGTTATTTTGTCCGAAGTAGTACCTCCTAACAACACCCGAGTCCTATTCGGGCGAAACGCCTCAAGTCGTCGTAGTTTTGATTTTGCTCGTTGGTATGGCGTTGGCATTGACCCTATTACCTACGCATGCCAACGCCAGGTTGAGCGCTTCTTATTTGGCCAAGATGGCGCTCCCACAAGAAGCAGCGTGGCCAACATCTGTCACGCGGGGCTAAACAAATTCCTTGAATTTTGCGCACTACGCAGTAGGGCTTTTTGCCGTGATTTGGCCTTGTCCGACGTCAATCGAAATTTGATTGACGGTTTTCTCGGTCACTTGGCACTACAAACTGTGGTAGTTAATACACAGAGAACTTATTACACAAAAACAAAGTCGGTGTTGGTAGCCTTGGGACAGCGCGGGCTAATACCTCTGGTCATCTCCGGTGATGATGCAACGTTTCCGCGTAGCCCCTTTCCTAACAGCAATCGCACAGCGAACGGCGAAAGTGCACTCAGCAAACGTGAGCGGCAAGAATTTATCGTTGCATTACAGCAGGCTATAAAACCCATATGGAACGAAGATGTTACAGTAACCGGAGAACTCTTAGCGTACGCGCTTCTCATCGTGGCGCTGTTCACAGGACGCAATACCACGCCATTATTGGAAATGGACCGTCTCTGCCTGCGTCCACATCCTAAAGCTAATATGGTCTTCCTAACTCTATGGAAACGACGTGGCTATAACACTAGCAAGGTGGCTCTCCGCACCGCGTCATCCGAACGAACTTTGGAGTTCACACCTAGCATTAGAACTAATGTAGAGCAATTAATTCGCCGAGTGATTGCTCTAACTGAATCGCTCAATGAAGAAGCTCCCAACGACCTTAAAGGCCGAGTATGGCTGTATCGAAGTCGGCGTGATAAGCAGGTCACTGCGTTGATTGAAGAGGTTTTGAGAGCCTCGATTATTCGACTTGTAAGAGAGCACAATCTAAAAAATGCCGATGGAAACCCATTGCACGTCAATATCTCGCGCCTGCGTAAGACGTTTGCCAACCGCATTTACGAGATAGCCAACGGCGATTTAGCAATTACCGCCGCCAGCCTCGGCAATACTCCTCAGGTGACAGATCAAAGTTATTTATCGATCGGCGAAAATGCTCGCTGTAACTGGAAATTCATGGGCGAGATACTTGTTCAGGAGTTGCTAACGGGAAGCATCGGCGCCACCTACAAAGAGACTCCTATGGGGCGCTGTACAGATCCCGTGGAAGGTCAATATGCACCAAAGCGCGAAGGCGCAACCTGCATGAATTTCATGAATTGCCTGCGTTGTAAACATTACGCAGTAACAGGTGAAGACTTATACAAGTTATTCAGCTTCTATTTTCGCGTCCTGGCGGAGCGATCACGCATGGAGAAGCGACGCTGGGCGAGAGAGTACGCACATATACCCCGTTTGATTGATCACTACATCGTGGCTGAGGGACTTCGGCGTGGCACTTTCAATACAGTGGCCGTGGAGGCAGCCCGTGAGCGCGCGCGAATCTCGCCGCATCCATTCTGGTCGGTTGATCTAATCGATAGTCTGGAGGTGTTTGCATGAACGACGACATGTTGGCGAAACCCTGGCAAAACCTTGCTATCCAGCCGGAAGATGTGCGCGAAACCCCAAAATCCGATCTCGATGCCCTAATCATCAGCGCGATTCAAGTCGATGGGGATTGGGTCATCCTTAGTCGTTATGAGGATGACATTTGGCAGCTAACCGGATTTACCACCAATGTGACTATCAACAGAACACGTCTTAACTTTAAGACCCTGCCTCCGGCGTTTCGGGCATTAATGAAGGCGATTCTTTACCGTTATCTGCGGCGCGGACGCCGAAGTGCAGATAAGCCGAAAGGCAATATGGTTAGACAACTTTTCAACGACGCAAGGCCATTTCTTCGTTACTTGGAGCAGCAGGGAATCGAACATTTTGGAGCGGTGCCCACCCTTATATGCGCATCCTATGTGAATGCCAGCAAAGCGCAGTTTCAAACAAGAGGATCCACATGTAAGCCCCTATCGGCGCGTGCGCTTCAAGCACGTTTCGTCGCAGTTGAGGCGCTCTATGAACTAAGCCAGTACACAAACGACAGGATGCTGGAACACCCATGGCCCGATACCTCCGCGAAACAAATTGCGGGGCTTATCGGTAGTTCACAGGGAGGCTTGACCCCTCTAATTCCAGACGATGTGTTCTGCACTCTATTCAAGCGGGCCTACGAAAAAATTGAGAATGGCAAGCAGCTGCTTGAACTCCGTGACACGCTTTATGAGGTCGCGTTACGACGACAATCACAATCAATCGCGTCCATCAATCAAGCTAAGAACCGCCGTCTAAAGATACTGGGTTGGGAAGGTGGCCTAAGGTCATTGAACAGAGCGCTGATCGATCTGCGAACGGCATGCTACATAGTTCTGGCTAGTACATCAGGCTGCCGCCAACATGAGTTGACGAATCTCCAACTCGGGGCCTCCCACCGCACTCAAGACGATGATGGCAATATCTATCACTGGATGCGATCACGGTCGGAAAAAACATATGTCGGAATCCATAACTGGATGATACCGGAAGCCGCTGTGCGCGCGTTGCGCATGATGGAGCGATGGTGCGCACCTTATCAGACCGCTATCGTAACCGAAATTCTGCAGAGGCGGCGTGCAAACCCTCGTGACCCGCAAATAACCGAGGCACAAAAGCATCGCCATGCGCTCTTTCTTAGTGAACATCACAGCTTGGGCAATCAAGTGAGAACGCTAACAAATGTGGCCCTAGGGATGAATCTCAAAAAATTTGCCAAGGATTGCGGACTGAGCTGGGATCTCGCTAGCCACCAATTTCGCCGCAAATTCGCCAACTACGCTGCGCACAGCCGCTTCGGCGACTTACGTTACCTCAAAGAGCATTTCGCGCACTGGACACTGGACATGACCTTGGGCTATGCCTATGACGACAGTTGCGGACAACAGTTAGATCTTGAGCTTTACGCAGACGTCCAAGCTGAGATCGAGGATATAAAACTAGGCGTCGTAAACAACTGGCTAGAAAATACCACCCTAGCGGGAAACTACGGCCGCTCTATAGTGCAATGGCGTCGAGAGCCGAAAAATCTATTGATTTATAAGGATCGCGCCTCAATGGTGAAGTCCATTGCCGAGAGCACCGCGATTCGAAGCAACGGCCACGCTTATTGCACCGCGGACAATGACGGATGCATAGGCAATACTCTTGAGCGAACACGATGTGCGAACTGCAACAACGCCGTAATCGAGCCACGTCATGCAGTAATTTATCAGCGACTCTACGATGATCTTAAAGAGCTGCTGCATTGTCAGAATATTGGTGAGAGCGGGCGCCTCCGAGTTGAGCGCGACCTAAATCGCTGCCGTGACGTGCTCATTCATCTGGGAATAAAACCGGAATTATTAATTATATGAAACCCAAAACTTATTCCGCAAAACACAAACAGGCAGAGGATCGCGAGAAAGATCTTAAACTCGCCCTCCTGCGTATTCGAAAGGGCCGTTCGCGTATTAATGAAACCAAGGTAACTATTGCCGCAGTTGCTCGCGAGGCAGGAGTATCCGCAGCTTTGATCCACAACTATTATCCAGGCATCGCCGAAGCCATTCGTGAAGCCCAGAGCAACACCAGTGAATCTATGCAAAATGTAAAGCAGCGAGACCTGATTGCTGAACGCGAGAAATCCGCCAACTACCGCAATGAGATTAAAGAATTGCGGACGAAGGTCGCTCTTCTCGCATCCATAAATGAAGTTTTATTGGACGAGAATCGCGCCCTTAAAGAAAAGATGACGGACCTTACAGTTGTAAATCTAAAACTTAGAAGCACCTCTACTTGACTCCTGTGACATTCGGGAATAGATGCAACGCACTTACGCTGTGCTCCGCATTCTGTCGTATGATTCGCCCAAATATTACGCAACTCAAACATGCTAATAGGTGCAACTGGCCGCATTATGGATAGCAATAGCTGCAACCAGCCTCGGTTCTCAGTTGCGAGGCGCATAAAATCTACGACGCGTAGCCTTTCCGGAGTGTTTGCTTTTCGCGGACAAGGCGTTGCCTTCGAGTCCATGTTGGAGCGTGACTTCCTCAGTCGGATGGATTTCAGGAAGGATGTTCTGACTGTGGTCTCGCAGCCGGTTCAACTGGATTTCGTTGCTCGCAGCGGCCGATCCTATACTTATACCCCGGATTATCTGGTTCATTTCCATTCTCACACCCATCTGCGCCCCATGCTCGTGGAGGTCAAACCGGCAGAGAACTGGCGTGAGAACTGGCGCGACCTGCTACCAAAATGGAAGGCAGCGTTGCGTTATGCGAAGGAGCGAGGTTGGCGCTTCCATACCTATGACGAATCGCGGATCAGAGGCCAATCACTGAAGAACATCCAGTACTTAGAACGATTCAAGAACGCGGATTACGCGGATCAGGATCTGGACGCCATCATTCGCACGGTCGCTTTCAAGGGCATTGCATCAATCAGCTATCTCGTGGCGCTGCACTTTCAAGGCGCTGAAGCTCTGGGCAAATCGCATATCTTTCATCTCATTGCGACCCGTCAGTTGGATTGCGATATTTCCGGGCCTCTGAGCGATTCGTTAGAAGTCATGGTGGCCGAATGAATGACTTCGTTAGTGAACAGCCTAAGAGAGGCAAGATTGCCCGGTCTTTCGTAAATATCGCGCCCGGCCAGGTTGCTTGCTATCAGAAAGAGACCTTCCGGATTAGCCAGATATTAGATTTCCAATCCGTGCTGGCGATCAATGTCGAAACCGGGCAACCGAAGGTGGCTCAAATCGGCGAGCTCAAGCCGTTTCTTGGAGACAAGGTAAGAGGGCCCTACGCAGATTACGATTTAGAGGATATCGGTGCTGAGGAATGGGCCATCGCCATTGCAGAGCCCTTCCACAATTCGACTATTGGAGCTTTGTGATTACCTTGAGTCTCAAATACAGCGAGGATCGTGTGCGAGAGGGACTTGCAACTGGACTTCCTTCAAGCCGGGGGCATGCGCGGGATCAGTGTTTCCGCTCCATACACGGACTGCATACAGTGATCCGTCAGGATGGGGGCAACAAGGGAGCATCATGACAACTCAGAAATTATCCATTTACGATTTGCAGTTAAACGTTTCAATCCGTGGCCAGGGTTCACCGCTGCTTCTGCTCAACGGCATGGGTGGCTTAATCCGTGCGTTCGACCCTCTGCGAAATGAACTGACCGACTACACGACCATCACGTTGGACGTTCCCGGCATCGGCAAATCGCAGACGCCGCGTTGGCCAATGCGTCTGCCGCGTTATGCCGACACGATCGCTCAGATGCTCAAGCAATTGGGGTTCGACCAGGTCGATGTATTCGGCGTGAGTTGGGGCGGTGCTTTGGCACAGGAATTCGCTCTACGTTATCCAAGCATGGTGCGTCGCTTGATACTCGCTGCGACCTCGGCCGGCCCAGCAATGTTGGTAAAACCCGCTGATATCTTGGATTTTTTTAGCATGGCTAAAAGCGCCAAACCGCATAAGCAAAAGGACCGGCGCAATTCGACAAAGGCGCTTATGCATTTCGGGGTTGCGAATGGGATGCTCTCGGTTAATCCCCAAACCTATTACCGTCAATTCACGGCATTGGTCGGCTGGACGAGCCTGTTACGTCTGTTCCGCCTTCGCCAGCGGACGCTAATTATCGCCGGCGATCGCGATCCGCTGGTGCGGCTTTATAACGGGCACATTTTGCGTCACGGCATTCGCCGTGCCGAACTGCATGTTCTGCGTGGCGAGGGTCATTTCTTCGTGTTGACCAGTGCTAAGCAAACCGCCGAAGTCATACGCGAATTCCTTGAGCGACCGCACGACGATAAAAAGCCCGCGATCGCCAACCTCACCTAACTGGCCACGTGAGCAATCAGCTTCAGTAGACCTCTTCGTAATTGCCCGCTCCCTCCGTTTTATACATCTCTGCAAACAACAGATTCTCGCAATCAATTTGGGCCGGTCTACAGGAATCACGCGTTTCGCTCGATTTGCTTGAGTTCCTTGCGTCGGCATCCTCAAGCCTTTCATTTGGGTAACCTAGACTTCATCAGTAAGGTGCTGACCCCACCTGACTACGGGTACGTAGGCGCGTTTACATCCAACGGGTTAACTGACGCTCGATTAAATACCGTGAAAATGTGAACCAGTCATTCGTTTCGGCCTTGAAAGCCAAACTTTTGTCGCCAGAAATGTATCGTCTTGATCGCAATGGCTCGAAGGGATCCTAGGGTCTGCAACTGCCACTCAACACTACATGTCTTGCTTCGGGATACGACACTGGAGGAAATGGATGATTTCAACCCTGGAGCTGCGCAGGATCATTGAAGAGAGCTTTCGACCGCTGGAGTGCCAATGCACTTTAGTGACTGGAAATTCACTACAGGTCCGAGTGACTGATCCCGCGACGGGCAGAGTCGATCTGCTTGTCACTGGGATTTCGACGAATACATTGGTCAGTCCTCGAGCCATCTCAGAGCTGATCGCTGAGCTTCGGTACGACCTGGCGACAAACAAACAAAAAAACCTGACAGGTATCGCTGCTACCCGTCGATAGTTGGAGGTGCCGAGGGCTTAGCCAATCCTAAGCCCTCATCGCGTCTGTTAGGGCATTCGCGTTTCCGCCGGAGGCAGCGCGGCGGGCGTTTGGATGTCCTGCGTTACGGATGCAGTTTCCGTGCACTCAAGATTCACCTCTTCCTCTTCTCCCATCGTGCTGTAACGCTTGCGTAACTCACGCAGCTCCTTGGTATCCAGATGATCCAATGACATGAAGGCGTTCTGCGCGTCCTTTGTTGCTCGGATCAGTTCATCGAGTTTCAGGTGCAAGATGTCGTTATCCCTGTTCTGTGTGTTCTGGATGAGGAACACCATCAGGAAGGTGATGATCGTTGTTGACGTGTTGATGATCAGTTGCCAGGTGTCGTTGTAGTGAAAATACGGACCCGTTAATGCCCAAGCGATGATCAGCAGAATAGCTATCAGAAAGGTTTTCGAGCTGCCGGCCCAGTTCGAGAGTGCTTGGCAAAACTTTGCGAATTTCATGACCATAAATCCAAGTGGGAGATGCCATTCGACCACGCAAACTCTCTGAAATTCTTTGTTACATATGTCTTCTCTCTCCTCGCAATTCCTCCATCGGAAACGCTCCTAACTCTGATAGCGGTTGAGCTGACTGATCACGCAAAAGTTTGCGAAGCTTCCGAGGAAGGCCGACGACTGGCGATTAAAGTCTCAAAAAAAGTCATTCCGCGCCGCTTGTCGCCGTGACTGAAAACAAATTGCAATTACTCACACGGAATTCGCTTCAGATGTCTGTGAGCTCGCATTCGATCTTTCTCGAATGAGCATCGAGCCTCGTCTGACCTGAGGAGATTTGTCATGTTTCTACATAACAAGCGACTTCAATACACCGTGCGTGTCGCCGAGCCCAATCCAGGCTTGGCCAATCTATTACTTGAGCAATTTGGGGGCGCACAGGGAGAGCTCGCGGCGGCTTCGCGATACTTCACCCAAGCGCTGGCCGAGGATGATCCGGGCCGTAAAGACCTGCTGATGGACATCGCGACCGAGGAGCTAAGCCACCTCGAAATCGTTGGCTCCATCATCGTTATGTTGAACAAGGGTGCCAAAGGCCGAATGGCCGAAGGCGTTGAAGAAGAAGGTGAGTTGTACCGGGCCATCAATGGTGCGGGCAACGATTCGCACATCACCAGCTTGCTGTATGGCGCCGGCGCACCGCTGACCAACTCCGCCGGCGTGCCTTGGTCGGCAGCCTATGTCGATACGATCGGTGAGCCGACGGCCGACTTCCGCTCCAACATTGCTGCGGAGGCCCGCGCAAAAATCGTCTATGAGCGGCTGATGAACGTGACGGACGATCCTGGCGTTAAAGAAGCATTGGGCTTCCTCATGACCCGCGAAATCGCCCACCAACTGTCCTTCGAAAAAGCACTCCACGCAATCCAGCCGAACTTCCCGCAGGGCAAGCTCCCCGGTATGCCGGAGTTCACCAACGTGTACTTCAACATGTCGCAGGGGGAAGGCAGCACCCGTGGTCCGTGGAACCAGGGCGACGACTGGGAGTACGTGGAAAACCCCGCGCCTGCCGTGGATGGCGGTGACGGTACCGCCAGTGTCCAGCTTAGCGCTGAAGAAGAGGAACTGCTGCTGGATATGAAGGCACGAACCATGTCCGACCCGGACAGCAATCCCATCACCGGCGCCGATCTTGGCGCGGGTGTTCAGGGTGAGCCGAACGCTTGATGACCAATACCGCACGCTACAACGGCGTGCGGTTTCTTTATCCATGCAATCCGAGGTACACGGCATGAATTCGAATACCGGCGTTTTCAACAATGACCTGGCGCAGTCCTTGTCCGATCGCTTCAACGCAACCGCTGCATCCTTTGATCGGACCGCTATGCGGATCGCCCAGACGTTGCGTCACTCGACCGCCAACGCCACAGGGAAACATCCAGCCGGACGATAGGAGGCGACATGTCACTTTCCTCATCGTCTGCGAGACCCTCACTGCGCAATTGGTTGGGCATGGCATCCAGTGGCGGTTGGCCTGGGGTGCTGTTTTGGTCGACGCTCTTGCTGGTCACTGGTTTGCTGTTGTTCAGTGGTTACTCGGCGCTGGTAGGGGCTGAAAAGGAAAATCTGCGTCTGGCGGCATTAGGAGGGTTGTCTGGATTCGCCGCGACCGCCCTGGGCGCTGTGGTGGCGATCATCCTTCGCGATATTGCCTCGCGTACCCAAGACATCATGCTGGGGTTCGCCGCGGGCATGATGCTGGCAGCGAGCTCTTTCTCGTTAATTTTTCCGGGCATTGAGGCCGCTCAGGCACTGTGTGGAAACCAGCTACTGGCCGCCTGTGTTGTGGTGTTTGGACTGGCTCTGGGTGTGGCATTGATGATCGGTCTAGATCGTTTCGTGCCTCACGAGCATCAGGAAAGCGGCAGGCGCGGACCGGACTCTCAACGGTTCAATCGGGTGTGGTTGTTTGTCCTGGCCATCACCCTGCACAACCTGCCGGAGGGCATGGCCATCGGCGTCAGCTTTGCCAATGGCGATATGAAAGTGGGCCTGCCGCTGACGACGGCCATCGCCATTCAAGACATCCCGGAGGGGCTCGCCGTTGCGCTGGCTTTGCGTGTCACCGGTATCTCTGCTTGGCGGGCGGCGTTGATCGCCATCGGTTCCGGTTTGATGGAACCCTTGGGCTCAGTGGTCGGACTTGGCGTATCGAGTGGTTTCGCCTTGGGTTATCCAATTGCCTTAGGTCTCGCAGCCGGCGCGATGATCTTTGTGGTGTCCCACGAAGTCATTCCTGAAACACACCGTAACGGCCACGAGACACCTGCGACCCTCGGTCTGATGTTGGGATTCGGGGTGATGATGTTCCTCGATACCGCACTGGGCTAATGGGATGAACACTTCATCCGGGAAGCGAAAAAATCTTGGAACGCCTCTTGAAAGAGCTTGGTCAGTTTTCATGATCACCACGATGGCGGACGAGCAATCCTCATCACGCCTCGGGTAAACATCCATTGACCAGAAGGAAGTTAGAAATGGCTAGGAAAACTGTTGAAGACTTGTTCATCCATGAACTCTCCGATGTTTACAGCGCCGAGAAACAGATCACTAAAGCGTTGCCGCGCCTAGCGCGGGCGGCGACCAATCCGCTGCTTGCCGAAGCCTTCACCTCGCACCTTGAAGAAACACAGGGCCAAATCGAACGTATCGATCAGTTGGTCGAGCTGACTGGACTGAAGCTCAAACGCATGAAGTGCGTTGCGATGGAGGGCCTGGTCGAGGAGTCCAAAGAGCTACTGGACGAAATCGACAAAGGTGCGGTGCTGGATGCAGCACTGATCGGCGCTGCGCAAAAGGTCGAGCACTACGAAATCGCCAGTTACGGCACGCTGATCGCGATGGCCAAGCACCTGAAACTCGACGATGCCGCTGCATTGCTGGAGGCCACCCTGGCTGAGGAGAAAGGCGCCGACGAGAAGCTGTCGAAGATCGCGGAGCAAGGCGGTAACCAGGCTGCGACCCTTGAGAAAAAATAAAGATTCAAATTGAGGCGGTAAGAACGCCACGGCGACTTTCGTTACCGTGGCGTTCTTTTAGCCAAGCTGACCGCGCCTTATCCAAGCCGGATACCTTATGGAACTCCGGTGCAGCGGTTGCGCTGCTTCTGGACCTTTATGGGCCATCCCACTGGAACACAAAAATAGATGATCATCGTTGCAGGTCATTTCTGAGGTAAACGCGTTGCCAAGAATCCTGACTTCACCGACCAGCGAGGCCGAGTTGACCGAACACAACGCCAAGATGTTCGGATCGCCCAAAGAACGGTTGGAATTTTATCGTCGCGAAATTCATTACGAGACCTCGATCCTGGCCAACCGGACTGACGCCTATCTGGCGGCGCAATCCTTTCTGGTCATCGCGTTCGCGTCCTGCATGGGGAATCTCAACCCTGAGTGGGGCAAGCTCTTCACGCTGATCGTGCCTCCCTTTCTCGCGCTGTTGGGATTACTCAGCACGCTCAACGCATGGCCCGGCATTCGGGCGGCCTACGACATCATCGATCATTGGTACTACAAGCAGAGCGAGCTATTGAGGAGCGAGCCGGTGATGGGCATGGCTTACGATGAATCACCGCTGTTTTGCGAGCGAGAGTCCACCCATAAGGGGTACCGAAAGGCGCTGTTGTTCTCGGTGCGCACCCCTTGGATTTTTGCGACGTTCTGGATCCTGCTGGGTTTCTGGTCGGTGCTCATCCAGCTCACGAAGCCGTTCGGTTAACCTTGAGGACCCATGTACATGCTCACGTCCCCGGAGAATTTATGAGTTGACCGCGAATGCGCAGGAGATCCTGCTGCGCTTCGATACGCTTAGCATCGGCCTGCGCTTTCGCTTCAGTAAAGCGCTCCCAGGACACTGCACTGGTAGAGTCGCCCTCAAGCATGCTGTAGGCATGCGCCTCCAGCCGGTCCGCCTCGAGGAAAAGAGCTGCATTTCGCGCTAGCTCATCGTCGGCCGATGATACCGCTGATTGCGTTGTGTCTTGGGTCATATTGAAACTGCCTCCGTCCACGCTACTTTGGTGGTTTCCCGCCATCTAACATCTGTCACGCCGAACCTCTCAGCCATAGGCTTGCTGAACACCTTGAGCGGAGCCTTCCCCGGTTTTGGGATAGGCGCCAAATCCGCGTCGCAACATGCCCAATGCCAAGCATCCGCGTTTCGCATTTTGGGCGATCGAATGACGAACGACTTTGGCTTCCCGTGAAGCCGATATTCAATGACGTACAGATCAGTGCGATTCATGAGGCCCTCCTTTTGCTCATATGCAAAGGAGCAATGCGCTGCCGAAAAATTCCAAAAAAATATGTAGGGCTGTGGCTGTCAGTACACCTCGGTGCAAAGCGCTCCCCATCGAGAGGTATTTGTCCTCTGGTCGGCTCCTCTGAACTGTCTCCAAAGCAGTTGGCTCAACTGGCAAACCATGTCGCAGAGTCATCACCATGAACAACTGCAAAATCCTTTTCTCTCCAGAGCAAGAGGCCAAGCTACGTGCCTACGATCGCTGGCATAGCGCAATGGATGATTGCACGCTGCGAATGGACTGCCCGGATGCTTACCATGACGAACTTTTGCGTCTAGCTGATGAAATGGATCGGTTGGGCGTCGTGACCTGGCAGGAATGGCGTGAGCTGCGTATTGAGGCCGATCAGGCTTATCTTCGTGCCGTCGCTGGCGCTGACTACCATGATTGAGTCGATATCAATTCTGGCTAAACATCTGCCACGTTCAATCGCTTGATCGCAGGCGTGCGCCCAGCACATTGTTCTCGATCGACTACTGAAAGCGGCGGTCGAGGCCGTCCACCGACTCCGCTCCTAGCAATCAGGCCTTCGCAAAATTGCCCGCTGGCAGCGTCGACACCTGGTCAATACAAAGACAAAGAAATAACACCTTTGTAGCACTACCTACCGCGATGGGAGATCGGTGTAAAGCCACTGAAGTAGCTCGGCAATCCGCGCGATCGCCGAAGCGCTGCGAGTCAGTTTTTACGCAACGGATAGCCTGGCTGTAAAACCGCTGCCACCGCCACGACAAAGTCATCCAATGACCACGGCTTTTGCAGGTATTGGGTCGAACGGGGGATAGTTGAGGGCTCCAGCAAATAGCCAGAGATCAGGATGGATCCCGTGGAAGGCCATTTGCCCTCCACCATCTCGATAAATTCAGCACCCTGAATCTGTCCCGGTAATGCATGATCCACCACCACCAGAGGGCACGGCACATGCGCCTCAAGCAAATATGTCAAAGCATCGTCAGCTGTCTCAAAGGCTAGGGACTGGGCGCCGATTTCCTTCAGGATATCGCCCATGAGCATACGAAGCGTCGGATCGTCTTCAATCACGATGACTTTGCCAGAAATTGGCAGTAGACCTTCCCAAGTGAGCTTCAATCTCCGGATCCTTAACGTCTGGCGAGTTCAAAAGAATTTCACGTCCGTCAGTGTAGTACCGGAACTGAATCGTCCAGGAATTAATACCCACCGGTCGACCGCCGCGGCATTGGAGACTTAGATCTACGACATGTTCCCGCATGAGAAAAAATCAGCGTGTCCCAATTCGCCTGAGGCCTAGAACTTTTAATCCATGGGACCTTGATGCCCTCCCTTGCCAGTTCACCCGATTTTCTTGGAGTATGGTCGAATGGCGTCAGGCGCCTGCGGGTGCACATTGAGTCAAAACGAGCTAAGGGAATGTCTCGCCGCTCAATATTATAAAGGGCAAATTATGCCTCATGAGTCTTTCGCAGCTGGTCTTGCAAAAGTTAAGGAAGCAGAGCTCACCACGTCTGAGCACGGGGTGACGAAAGACAAGGTTCGCGCAGCGATCGGCTTTCTCCTGGCAGTTTGCCTTTCGCTAGTGGTGGTTGCCATCTGGGAGGGCTGGAGTTCGCGTGAGTACCGGTTGCACGACAAGGAAGTGTCAATGGCCAACCTCGCGCAAACCCTGGCGTCACAAGCTCAGGCATCCATCAAACAAGCCGACACCGTGCTGTTCAGCTTGGTCGATCGAATTGAAACGGAAGGAATGAGCTCTGAGCATTTACCTCCTCTAAGACGTCTGCTCAACGCGCAACGAAATGAGCTGCCACAGTTACATGGGTTATTTATCTATGACCAGAACGGAGCTTGGATAGCGGACTCGAGCGGCATCCTGCCGCCGAACGCAAATAACTCCGATCGTGAGTATTTTATCTACCATCGCGATCATCCTGACCGAGGCCCGCATGTAGGGCTGTCCATCAAAAGTCGCTCAACGGGCGATTGGGTCCTGCCAGTTTCGCGCCGGATCAATAACCCTGATGGCAGTTTTGCCGGCGTGGCATTGTCAACCATCTATCTTGATCATTTTCTCAAGCTCTACAACAGCATCGATATTGGCAGCAATGGCGTCATCAACCTGATTTCCTCCGACGCCAGAATCATCATCCGACGCCCCTTTAACGATGCGATCATTGGCAGCAGCGTTGCGGACGGCCCGCTATTCACCCAGTTGCTACCAAAGGGGCCATCTGGAACGGCCACGGTCAGATCATACGTAGATGGTGTAGAACGCGTCGTCGGGTTTCGACGGGTCAGTGGGTATCCTCTCGTGGTGTTTTCAGCCATGAATAAAGAGGAGGTATTGGAAAGCTGGCGGCAGGAAACATTGATGAGCTCCGCCATCGTAATTTTGCTGATGAGCGTTTTGGGTGGGATCGGCTATCGCTTCATCCGGTTGATGAAACAACAGAACCGAATTCAAAACGAATTACTGGGCGCTCAAGACAAGCTGCTTGATGTGAATCGAACCCTCGAACTGCTCGCCTTGGAAGACGCACTGACCGGGCTCGCAAACCGTCGCCAGTTCGACTTGTTCACGCAGGCTGAGATGGGAAGGGCCAAACGTGGTCACACCACCCTGGCCTTGCTGATGATCGACGTCGATCACTTCAAGCGTTTCAATGATCGGTATGGCCACTTGGTCGGTGACGAGTGTCTACGCAGGCTGAGTGGGATCATCCTTGAAAACATTAAGAGACCAGGTGATCTCGCTGCACGATTTGGCGGCGAGGAATTCGCAGTTGTTTTGCCGGCAACCGATTACGTTGGGGCTTTTATCGTCGCGCAAAAGATCCGCAACGCAGTAGAACAAGCCCAGATTGCACACAAAGACAGCGAGCAGGGGATAGTGACGGTCAGCATCGGTGTAAGCGCCTGTAGCCCAAGAACTGAGGACACCCCGGACGATCTGATTGGTGCTGCTGATAAAGCGCTCTACATTGCCAAGACCAGCGGCCGAAACATGAGCGTGATCGCTGACTGAAAGGCGAACAAGCGAGCGCAAAAAACACTTCAAGCGTGCACCCTGAAAAGCATCCTCGGTATCTGCTCGCCACAGGCACCACAGCAGTGCTCCTCGCCCGCCTACAAAACGACAAATGGGTGCGCTATCACTGTTGGTAGGCGCAACTATGATGAATAGGTCGGCTCGACATTGAGTGGAAACGTTCCAATTCTCGAGTGAGAAAGCGAAACGCCATAGCGGCAAGCGCTCACAGAAGTGTTGAGCAACCTAATCGTCTGATCACAAGCCGGGAGTCATACGTGGAAGCCCTCGACTCAGTCCTCACGGCGGCGCGTGCCCAGTTCGCGATCACCATCAGTTTTCACATCGTGCTGGCGGCGTTCACCATCGGTCTGTCGAATTTTCTACTGGTACTCGAGGCGTTGTGGCTCAAGACCGGTCGCGAAGTCTATCTGGATGTCTATCACTACTTGCTCAAGATATTCGCCCTGAATGTGGCGGTGGGTACGGCGTCAGGGCTGATTCTGGAATATCAGTTTGGGCTGAACTGGTCGCGTCTGGTGGTACAGGCGGGCGATATTCTTGGACCGTTGATGTTCTACGAAGTGTTGGCGGCGTTTTTCCTCGAGGCCGGGTTCTTGGGCATCATGCTTTTCGGATTGAAGAAGGTCGGCCCACGACTGCATTTCTTCGCCACTGGTGCCGTAGCCATGGGTTCGTTGATCAGCGCATTTTGGATACTGTCGGCCAACTCCTGGATGCACACACCCGCAGGCTATTCGATGACAAGGGAAGGGCGCTTTCTGGCCGAAGACTGGTGGGCGATCATTTTCAATCCCTCGTTCCCCTATCGCCTGGCGCATATGACATTGGCCGCGCTGCTGGGTTCGGCAACGCTGGTGGCCGGCGCCAGTGCCTGGCAGTTGCTCAAAACCTCGCACAATCCCCGCGCACGCCTGCAATTGTCCATGGCCTTATGGACGGTCGTGGCTCTAACTCCCGCGCAAATTGTGGTCGGCGACCTACATGGCGAACACACTTTGAAGGTTCAACCGCAGAAGGTAGCCGCCATTGAAGGTTCGTGGACGCGTCCACCCGCAGGTGCGGGTGAACCGCTGCGCCTATTCGGCTGGCCGGATATGTCCGAAAGACGCAATCACTGGGAAGTGGCTATTCCGCGGATCGGCTCGCTTTACCTTCGTCACGACCTGAGCGGCACCATCGCCGCACTGGACGAGTTCGCGCCTGAGGACATTCCGCCGGTGCCGCCAGTATTTTTCGCATTTCGCCTGATGGTCGGGCTGGGGTTGATGATGTTGGCGCAAGGCATCGCCAGCCTCGTTCTTCGCTTTCGTAAGCGTCTGTACATTGCACGCGGGTGGTTATGGAGCTGTGTGCTGATGGCCCCAACGGGATTTGTAGCGATGCTCAGTGGTTGGATCGTCACTGAGGTCGGGCGTCAGCCCTTTACCGTCTACGGGCTACTGCGCACGGCCGACAGCGTGTCACGGTTCTCACGCGAGCAGGTGGTGACTTCTACGTGGGGAATTCTGCTGTTCTATCTGCTGGTATTCGGCATCGGCTTGTGGGTGCTGATGCGTTTGCTACGTGAGCCACCGCGCCGTGGGGAGCCGGGTCCGCAACCAACATTGCCTGACGAAACTGGACGGTCTTGAGGAAACGAGTCGATGGACACTGACTGGCTGACCCTGTTGTGTGCAGCAGCTCTGGCATTCTCGGTGATGAACTATGTGTTGCTCGACGGAACCGATCTGGGTGTCGGCATACTGCTGGGCCTGACGCATAGCAGCCGCAATCGACGCGCCATGGCTGTGACCATCCTGCCGATTTGGGATGCCAACGAAACCTGGCTCGTTCTCGGTGGCGGCGGGCTTCTGGCTTTGTTTCCGCTGGCCTACGCCATTCTGCTCCCCGCGCTGTACGTGCCATTTATCGCCATGTTTCTGGCATTGATACTGCGTGCAATGGCGCTTGAATTTCGTGATCACGCGCCCAGCGAGCGCGTTAAACGGCTGATCGACGGCGTGTTGCTGTGTGGCTCCCTGTGCACGGGACTGATTCAAGGTATTGTGCTCGGCACCCTGGTCAAAGGCGTCCCCCATCTGGGCAGTCAGTACAGTGGCGATGGCCGCGAGTGGCTCGAACCCTTTCCGCTATTTTGCGGCCTCGTACTCGTGCTGGGCTATACTTGGCTGGGCGCTTGCTGGCTGTATTGGCGAACCGTTGATGAACTGCAGCACCGTTCTGCGCGTCAGGCGAAGCAGCTGGCTTGGGGCACGGCAGGGCTTCTGCTGGTTTTAGTCGCTTGGACCACCACCTTGCACGATCAGTACTCGCAGCGGCTGACGGCGCCGGTGGTGTGGGTACCCGCGGTTTTGATTCTGATGGCTTTGCTGGTGGTATTCCGATCAGGGTTTCGCAGTCGTTTTGACTGGGTACCGCTGTTCTGCGCCCTGGGTGTATTCGTACTGGCGTTCGCCTTGATGCTCGTCGCGCTTTACCCGCTGATCATTCCCCCGGGTCTGACGCTGCAAGCCGCCACCTCAAAGCCCAATAGCCAGGTCTTCATGCTCGTCGGCTTTGCCGTGTTGATACCGGTGACGTTGATCTACAACACTCATGGATTCAGAGTCTTCAGCGGCAAGGTACGTGTGGGAACAAAAAGCTGAAAAATTGCGGGTTTCTAAGACTGAATTTGTGGAAAAAAGACTTCAAACGTTGTGCCTTCTTCGGTATTGGAACGCACCATGACGTTCCCTCCATGGGACCTGGCGATTTCCCTCACGATGAACAATCCAAGCCCTACGCTGCGCGCGTTACGGTCGTTGGTGCCGCGGATCATGGGTTCGAATAGAGTCGCCATCAATGACTCAGGGATAATCGCGCCCTGGTTGCGAACGGACACAATGGTTTGATGCTCTTCAAAAGATGAAGTGATGATGATCGGCTGCTTCAAATCTCCATATGCAACGCTGTTAGCAACCAGGTTGCCAATAACTTGCTGTACCCGATCTGCATCAATGTATGCGATACCCGATCCATTGCATTGATGCTGCAAATTTGCAGCGGGAAAAGCGACGCGCAATTCATCGACACTCAGGCTGACTAAAGTATGCAGATCAACCGGGGCCGGCGTTACTGCTATTCCTCGGCCGACCCGGGCCAAGGTAAAGTCCAACAGATCGGCAATCATTCGTTCAGCGCGGCCAGCTGACTGGCTGATATGGCCGAGCATTTTGAATTGCTTAGCAGACAGTTCGTCTCGGGTTAACATGTCAGACGCCATTTTTATCGCAGTCAGCGGTGTTTTCAGGTCATGGCTGACGATAGCAACCATCTGCTCGGCGAATGAGGCACGACGTTCGGCCTTTTCGTAGGCTATTTTCAACTCGCTTTGAGCAAGCTGAAGCGCAGTTTCCGCAACGGTTTTCTCGTGCAGTAGACCTTCGGCGACTTTTCGGGAGCTGAGTAGTTCGCGCTCATATTTGTCGCGATCGCTTATCGTGAATAGTGCCAGTTCAAAAAAAGCACCATCGGCATTTTCGCGCCTTACACCGTTAAGCAGCATTGTGACGCAATGTTTGTCCTTGTGGACCAGATCGAGCTTCACCTCGGCTACTGAGCCTTGCATACGCATCAGCGGCGCCCAATGGGTTTGGTGAAATATACGGCCGCCTATTGTCAACAGGTCTTGGAAACGCCGCCCGATCAAAGAGCAGGCGTCGAAGCCGATCCAACAGCAAAATGTCAGGTTGGCGAGCAAAATCGTCCCGTCCTCTTGCGTAACCACGAGGCCGCAAGGCGCGCCTTCAAATAGTGTCTGCGAGTCGGGACCTGGCGGTGCGTCAGTCGACATCCGCACCTGCCCTCAGCGTCAGGAAGCTGTCCATGGCTTCCGAACAGGCACTCGGTGCGCTCATGTGTGGGCAATGACCAACGTTAGCCACCAAGCTGAGTGTGCTGTTGGGAAGTACAGCATGCAGATATTCACCTACGGCGATGGGAGCGATGAAATCGTCGGTGGATTGCAGAATCAAGGTTGGTGTGACCAATCCCGCAACGTCCTTGCGATTGTCTGACATGAACGTCACGCGTGCGAATTGCTTGGCGATCTCAGGGTCGGTACGGCAGAAGCTATTGGTCAGTTCTTCTCCCAGTGCAGGTTGCCCGGGCGCGCCCATGATTACCGGTGCCATATTGCTGGACCAGCCAAGGTAGTTGCTGTCCAGCGTGTCGAGCAAGGACTGGATGTCTTCGAGTTTGAATCCCCCCACATAGTCATCGGAGTCAATGTAGCAGGGTGAAGGGCCAATCATCACATGCGCCGCAATTTTTCCAGGGCATAGGCGGTCCAGTAGGACACCTATCATGGCGCTAACAGAGTGGCCGACCAGAATTACTTCACCAGTGGCAAAATGATCGACGATTTCGCCCAGATCATGGGCGTATCCCATCAAGGAACTGTATTTTTCCCGATCATACGCGCCGATATCTGACTGCCCCGACCCGACAAGGTCATAAAGGACAATCTTAAAACGAGACGTGAAGTGGTCGACCAAATAGCGCCACATGCTCTGGTCACAGCCAAAACCGTGGGAAAAGATCAGTGTCGAAGGACCTTCACCCATCACTTTTATGTTGTTGCGGTATCGCAGGTTCATGCGCGTCATCCCGAGAGTATCTAAGGTGTTTTGGCATTTTCGGCATTGTAGATAGCGCGGGTTGCGGTCACGCAGACCATTACAATAGCTACCTGTTAAGAGAGTATTCAGAAAACACGTGCTGCGATCTATCAGTACTATGGGGTCGGATGGCGGGGGAGGTGATTTTTATTCAGTATGTTAAGCGTATGATTTTGGCAGCCTCTGCGGCTTTTGGTTCAAATCATGCCGGGTGGAATCCATGCGATGAAAGTCACCACCCGGTGGATGTCTATGTCGAATGATCGGATTACCGTTTAAATCGGACTTGCGTCCTGAATTCCTTCGTTATCGTCCGCTGATCTGACTTTAAGAAAGCTTACTGAACTCCAGTGTGCCCGAGTCCTTCGGTATGAAGACCAACGTCTTTTATTGAACGTACGAGGACATCACCATGCGAGCAATGACCTATCACGGCGCCCATGACGTCAGAGTCGAGAGCGTGCCGGATCCGGTACTAGAAGCGCCGGACGACATTATTCTGCGCGTCACCGCCACAGCCATCTGTGGTTCTGATTTGCACCTGTATCGCGGCAAGATTCCCACCGTCGAGCATGGCGATATCTTCGGTCACGAGTTCATGGGCATCGTCGAGGAGACCGGTTCTGGCGTGACTGCGGTCCAGCGCGGTGATCGGGTGGTGATTCCGTTTGTCATCGCCTGTGGTGATTGTTTCTTTTGCCAACAGGAGCTTTACGCCGCGTGTGAGACGACGAATACCGGCCCGGGCGCGGCGATGAACAAAAAACGGATTCCGCCGCCGGCGGCACTGTTCGGTTATAGCCGAATGTATGGCGGCATTCCGGGAGGTCAGGCTGAACTGGTTAGGGTGCCTAAAGCCAACACTGGGCCATTTAAGGTTCCAGGCACGCTGGCGGATGAGAAGGTGCTGTTTCTCTCCGATATCCTGCCAACCGCCTGGCAGGCGGTTCTCAATGCAAATATCGGTCAAGGTTCAAGTGTGGCCATCTACGGCGCTGGCCCGGTGGGACTGCTGAGCGCCGCCTGCGCCCGCATGCTCGGTGCTGAGCGCATCTTCATGGTCGATCATCATGCGTATCGCCTTGAGTATGCGCAGCGTACTTACGGTGTTATCCCGATCAACTTTGATGACGATGATGATCCGGCCGACACCATCATCCGGCAGACTCCGGGTAGCAGGGGGGTGGACGGGGTGATCGACGCCGTGGGGTTCGAAGCCAAGGGCAGCACCACCGAAACAGTACTCGCCACTCTCAAGCTGGAAGGCAGTAGCGGCAAAGCACTGCGCCAGTGCATCGCCGCGGTACGGCGCGGCGGCGTGGTGAGTGTGCCCGGCGTGTACTCAGGGTTCATTCACGGTTTTCTATTCGGCGATGCGTTCGACAAGGGCCTGACGTTCAAAATGGGTCAGACTCATGTGCAGCGGTTCTTGCCTGAGCTGTTGGAACACATTGAGACGGGTCGGTTGCAACCCGAGGCCATCATCACCCACAGGATGTCGCTGGAACAGGCAGCGGAAGGTTACCGGATCTTCGACAAGAAACAGGAAAACTGTCGCAAGGTTATCCTGACACCTGGCAGCAGCGACGTACCACTGGCTGACGTGAATGAGACTCCGCCAATGGTCCCAGTCGCCTAACGGTGACCCTTATCCTGCTGGCCGCAGATAGTGCCAAAACTTAAGCCGTGACTGTTGGAGTGAAGCCTGTCCTCACCATTGGATGACAGGCTTCATACTTGCAGCAGGCTACCGTCGCCATAAACCAGAATAGCCCTAGGTTCCTTGGCCCATGCCTTCAACTGCCCGCCGATAATTCGCCGTCGCTTTCTCAATCATCGCTCTGCGCTCCTCTTTGGTGATGAACCCCTCTTCGCAATACTCCTCGGCAAGGCGCAGTAATTCATCGTATTGCTCAGGAGCGCTCATTCGAATTTCAGGATGAGTGAATAGTCGCTGCTAGGTTTCCAGTGCCTGTGCTTTTCTGTCTTCATACATGACATGACCCTCCAAGTATGGACGGTAGAAAGGTCTGCACGTTTACGGTTCAATACCGGTGACGAGTGGGTGGCTAGAGTTTAAAACGCCGAGCCGCACGAGAGTCTGTTGAGAAACACCCGCAATACTTGGCTTTGAAGCATAAACACTTAAAGATCCGCATCACATGTGAGTTGCATCAATTTCCAATCAGTTGCATTTATTGTCAAATGTCACAACTCCCTTCAACCACGCATGGAAATACCTTTTGCATACGAACTACCATTTTTGAAGCACCACGGAAACCTTAAAGACAGTTTGGAGTTTCATACAGCAGGCATAGTCCTGAGACAGACATTACCCCCAGAAACCACTCTCAATCTTAACCAAGTTTTCAAAAACCTCCAATTCATAACCAGATATCACCGCTACACGTGGGGGTAAACCACCATATTTTATTGAAGGCTTGCTCAACCAGCGATCCGCTAGCTCTCGATTGCCGAACACATGCATAGTGCGCCTTAAAAGCGAGCTTTCAATTTCATTTATAACTTTTGGATTACAACCTAAAACCACAATGGCTGCTTGAACATAAAGTGAAAAATAATCATAGAAAGAAGGGCAATATTTATCTGAGACTGATTGCACTAATTGCGATTGAAATTTCCCACAAAAAAGTGTTGCGGGAAACTCTCCCCCCTGGATAAGAATTAGCGCCGAATACAAACTTGCTAAAACCCATCCCAAAGGAATATCTTTCAGCCGCTCATTAAGCAAAATATAAATATAAGCAGCTCGCTGTAGCGGGCAGATTATACTTCGCGACCTTACTATATAAAACTTTATCGCATCTTTTACCTCAACTTTACCGCCAACCAAAAACCCATCCAAATATTTATAAATTTCCGCCTCACCATTAAATCTCAAAACCTTTAAATATAGTCTTTTTACCTCCTCTACAAAATCATCTCCACCCCTCCCCTCAAGTGCGTTAGCCGACATTCTTAAAAAGTTGGAGGGACCCCAACAAAAACTAAAGTCTCCCTCCTCAGCCAAAGAGGAATAACCTCTAGGATCTACAGCCTTATCGATCCATAAACCTCCTACCTCAATACTAATTTCGCGCAGAACTTCCAATCTGCGTGTAACCATCGAAACTGAAAAAAATCCGAACTCATACTTCACACATCACCTCCTTGCTAAAGCAAAGAAAAGCAACAAAATCCAAAATATATTAAATCCAATTTTAATATTGAAAATCAATACACAGTATACGTAAACCTGTAGCCTTTTCAAAAAACATCCAAAATAGTCAATTCACAGTTCCTTTAACTGATATTCCGTTAATTCGATTGGACGTGCGCACTCCGTCCATGACACAAGTCTGCATCGTATTTTTCTGCATCTAGGCCCTGCGGCTAACACCCTGGAGTCCAAAGAAACCTTCCAATTCACTTCAAGCAATAGTCAGTACGCTCAGCGTACTCATGCACGGTACATCCACGACTGAGTGAGACACTGCTCCAGCTGGGGCAACCAATTGTTTTTTATAGACATTATTAAAATAACTCAAAACCTCCGCCATAGATGCGTCGTTTGACGTGATGCAAATTCGAAAATAATTTGCTCTAATCTGGTGAAATCGGACTCGGATTGCCCCCCTCCTCAGCCTGAATGGAATCGATAGCATGCACAGCGAATACTCACTGACCGACGTTTTAGAAAGGATTTATCACAATCAACTCGCACTAGAAGCGGCTCTCATGGAACTAACCCTATGGGTGGAGCAACGAGAGCCAGGAGACGTCGGTGAGAACGTGCGGGCATCACTTGAGACCATTGGTGAAAATGCAGGCTATATCAAGCAAGGATTGGCACGTCTAAAGGCCCTAGAATCGCGCTAATCACCTGCTGCAACCGTTATCTTGACATGCACTGGGAGTACCACGAGGCATAGGTGTTCAAAACCCTAGTAACTCATATCACGCTATCGTCACCCAGCTTTGTAGGTTATGCGTTACGCCTTTGTGGTAAGGAACCTATGGACAAGGCACAGTCCGCAGTTCAGATCTCAGATCAGGATCTACTGCTGCCATTGGCCACACCCGACGCTCAAGCCACAACATCAATGTGCCATCAAGGCGATTTGGGTGTAATCTAAGAGTAGGCGTGATTGCTGCAATGGATACCAAACTGAGATCTGCATTTGCAGAAGTTCAGAAAAGAAAAATTCACTATCGACAAAAATTTTGTCTTAAGTATACATTCTTCACAACTTGTATATGATCTAGGGACGCTTATAAATTGGCTAAGAAAAAAGTTAAAATAAAATCCCGCACAAGGATATCAAGCGACCCTAACATCTACATGAGGCGGCATGGCGAAACAATGGCTAACGTTGGGTACAGAATTGTAACTCAACTCAAAAAACTTAGTGACGCCCGCAGACTTGATCAGATTCTAGAGCTCGCCAAGAACAAACAACTGCCATCGATGTTAGTCCCAATTTACGAAAGTAAGAATCACTACCACATAGTAAGTGTCAAAAATTTTGTTTCTCAAGAGAACTATATTTATTGGGCTTTAGGCTTATTTCATAGATGCGCTACACAACTTAAAAGCTTTAACGAAGCACGCATTAACTTTAATGCTGAACTGCTAGCGGGAAATGCAAATAACGCACTGGACCACCTGAATACAGTTGACTCCATTAGTATCAGTTGGTGGGCAATAGAAAACAAAGTACACATTTTAAAAGAATTAAACAGGGAATCTGTTAAAGAGTACATCCAAAACATCAAAGATAGCTTTCCCAACCATGATGTCTCCAGCAGAATTAAAGAAATTCTGCTCATGTCCGAAAGCAGTTCTATTGGAGTTTTTGCGGGAATTTTAGATTCACAACTCAATGAGTACCGAGCCTCGGGCATTCAAAGCGCCATAGAATATGGCGCTGTTATTTCGTGCATGCAACTACCTATCTCGTTCGACCCAGATAGAAGGCTGACGCTAGATCAACTATACCTTTACCGGATGGAATCAGTAATTGATCAATATATACTTTTCAAAACAATAATATCAGAAATTTATTTAAAAGATGGCACTATTGACACATTCCTTATAGAAAAGATTCGACAACTTGCTGATTTTCTCGATGATGGAGAACTCAAAAGGCTAGTAGATAATAGTTCAACTTCAGACGACCAACTGCATCCAAAAATACTTAAAATAGTGGATGACTACACTCACGGTGCTTACGACAATGTAATCAATTCAGTAGTCGATCTTGTAAATCAAAGATCACAGCTACCTGTTGGACTAATAGAGATTTTTGCGAGATCAAAGCTTTACAACAATGACCGCTCCGAGAAAACCTTATACGATCATCTATCTAATAGCTTTGCAAGCATCCTTATGCTTGAACCGAATAGCGATGAGCGGATTGAATATCTACATAAGATGTGCGTTAAATTCCGAAATGAATTGTGGTCAAAGTCGTTAATGTTCCATCTTTCGTGCGTACTAGAGGAGATTGTTGATAGCTCCGTGATAGAGCTGAGTAGAAAGGATACACGCGCGCTAGGACCTTTCAATACGCCTAAAGCAAATTCTCAGAATCACACGCTACAAGTGGTACTTGACTCACGCGCAGACCAAATTCCTATTGAAAGGACAATCAGGCACCAACACGACGCGCATTCAGTCAAAGACCTAGATCGCACGCAGTTCCCAATTTTATCAGACTTCCTTAAGGTTCAGTCGAGACAATATAAAAACACCAAGAGTTGGATGAAGCTCATAAACTTCGCCATCGACAACTATTTTTTAAACAAATTTTCCTTTTATCATCTCCCTATGAATGTCATCTGCAGAGAGGTTTCTGACTTAGAAAAATCTGACAATGCGACTATGATCTCATGCCTGATAATACTGGACATTTACGGCAAAGAGATAAATGGAGCATACGATGAGATAAAGTCCGAGTTATTCGTTGACCTATTAGATGCGAACAGCACGCACAAACCGACTGACTTATTCCATAAAAATAACATAGACAAGAACGAAGCTTACTACCTAAGAAATATTTGCATATCATCTCAGCTAGACAATGTCGGCGCTTACAAAAATAATGATGAAGTCATTCATGAACGAGTGGCCATATTAGACAAATTAATTCTAACTTTCCCCAGCGATAGTGAAGAACTCAAATTGGAGAAGGACAAAGTCCTTGAAACTTTATTCTCGGACAAACTGAGAGCAAAAATTGAAACTGGTAAACTTTTTGTAGATGTACAAGCGCTAGAGACGCACAGAAAACAATCATACAAAACTCTTTTTGAACAAGCGAAGTCTATAGAAGGGGGCACGGTACTTGACCCTATAAACCTAAAAGAAGATATCAACAGACACTCTGCTGATATTCTAGAAATCACAGCTGACAATTCTGGCCTGCCCAGGGCAGTTACGTCCAACGAAAAAACAAGCATTTTATATAAGATATTTAACAATACCGCCAGAGACTTTGCCTTAAATGAAAATTACGGTCTTGATAAATATCTCAGTGCAGAAATCAGACACACTGTATTCATTACACAACTTAGAGCATGCTTCGAAAAAGCACACTTGATTACGGTGGAAAAAAACGGCGAATACTTGCCCAATATTTTTTGGGATGACAAATACTCCTACTTATCAACGCCTATCAAGGATGAAGTTGATCAGCATTTTAAAGATTTCTCAAGAAACATAGATACAATACTTAAGAAAACAAACAATTTTTTCAGAGTAACAGTTGATGGCTTCGGAATCGACGAATATATCTTTGATTTCTCGGCGTACTATCACCGCCTAGTCGAGATCTCTAAGCTAATTGATGCGCACAGTAACTTTGAAAGCTTCTTTAATGCTTTGATTGACTTTATGTGGGAGCTGTCTGCTGAGCATGCAAAAAAGGCGCAAACGTTAATTAATGATACTCTTCACCCACAAATACTTAATGAAATACAGCTCCTTGAAAACAACATAACCTTTACCAAGGCTGGCGCCCCTATGGGCGAATTGATGCAAGAGATTAAGAATTGCAGATCCAACTTCAGCAAAGAAATAGAATTAGTTCTTAATTGGTTTCGATTCGTAGGAGCAGACGGAGCAAACACTCTTGAAAAATTGGCAGTAGTCGTTGACGCATCGGTGACTTCTTTTAAATCAATTTACAGCCATAAAGGAGCACAAATTAATTTCAACCAACCGAGAAAAGAACTTACCTTAAACTATCGCGAAAGCCGATCACTTTTTATTGCACTATTCACTGCAATTGAAAACGCAGTAAAGTATCGTAAATCAAACTCTATTGTGAGTATCGACTGCTACTCTGAGGAAAATAAGGAAATCATACAAATAACAAACCTTATAGAGCCGGAAACATTTGGTGATAGAAATGAGTTCATGACCAAACACAGGTCGACCTGGAACGAAAAAAACTCTAATCTAAGTAGAGAAGAAGGTGGTAGTGGACTTTATAAAATATACAACCTCCTTCACAATTCCTCCTCAGGATTTTCGTTCGATATCAATATAGATGACAATAAATTCTACGCAGTAGTGGAGCTGAATCATGAAAGTTTTAATAATAGAAGACAACCACCTGAAGAGAGAAAAGATATTTGATTATCTTACACAAGAGTTTGAAGTCGAGATATCTGAGGCAGCCTCTTATAACAGCGGCCTTGCCATTGCTACTGAGCGACAGTTCGATTTTATAGTCTTAGATATGAGCATGCCGACATTTGACCGGACAGATACAGATAGGGGCGGCCGTTTTAGGACTTTGGCAGGAAAAGACATCGTCACTAGATTAAAGAAACTTAATCGCCTGAGTCCCTTTGCTGTACTAACAGGCTATACAGACTTTAGTGACGAAACAAAAAACCTTAACATTGATGAAATCAATGACTTACTAGCAGTTATGGGTGAACATTATAAAGGGATAGTTTTTTTTGATTCAACAAACTCAGTGTGGAAAGAAAAGCTTTCAGGGATCATAGAGCGCTTATAAATTGATAAAAATTTTGATTGTTGACGACAGCGAAACAAGAGTTGAATTGATCGTAGACTCCATAGAAAAGGCCCATCCTCCAGGCTCGCTCTATATTAAAGTCTGCGAATCTTCGGATTTGGCACGTCAAGCGCTACTTGAACATTTCGACCTTCTTGTACTAGACGTTCTGTTACCGAAAAAGCTCAAAGGCACCCCATCGGCGGTGAATAGTACAAAGCTTCTCTCAGACATATGCGATCCAAATAAAAAGTATATTCGACCGTCTCTAACAGTAGGACTCACCGCGGATATCGAGTACCTACAAAAGCATCAAGGAGAGTTTCAAAAGAACGCCATAGTTGTTTTAGATGGTTCAGTATCTAACATTGATTGGCTGGATACTTTAGGGGAGCAGATACAAAGCCTTATAGGTGCCAAAAGAAAAATTGTTCGTCACGAAGTAGACAGACTGTTAATTACAATTCATGGCATCAGAACTTTCGGAAAATGGCAAGAAGCTTTGGGCAGTTCAATGCAAGCCTATTCCAGGGATTTTGAGTTTGTAGATGTAAAATATGGATTTTATGACATTGTTTCTTTTGCGATACCATATTTAAGAAATCGAAAAGCAAAGCAAGCATCACAACAGGTAATATCGGCTTTAGAAGCCAATCCAGGCAAACATGTATATATCGTCGCTCATAGCTTTGGTACATATGTCTTGCTGGAAGCGCTAAAAAAAATTAAAACGGCCGAAGTAGTAAAGTGCGTCATAATGTGCGGGAGCCCCCTACCTCATGATACTGACATTAGCCCCATATTAAGATGTTCAAAAATAACTATAAATGAATGCGGTATTAACGATGCAGTTCTATTATCTTCTAGGTTGCTTCTCTGGGGCACGGGAGACGCTGGCAGAGTGGGATTCAGAACTCAACACTCACGGAAGTTTATGAATCGTTACTATAAAGGCGGACATTCTTTATATTTTGAAGACTATGAAAATTCTTCGTTCTACAATAGATTTTGGACGGAAACGTTGACATTGGACGTTGCGCCTATACCTCACGATGATCGTAACCACTACTTTGGCCACGACCTTGTTGACCTTGCTGTAAAGATAATCACCATAATAAAACCACTCTTTTATATTGGCGGCGCAGCTGCGATAATTTACGCTTTAACTATGCGATAAAACTTTAGACCAATTAAACAACATATCGCCATCAAATACCACATGTACTCCACTATCGATGGCGAGAGAATCAAAAGAGACGTTGATGTTAAATTTTCCACATACTCGCCCATATAAATAACTTACAAATATTTCCAAACCAACCATGGATATGCAAGATGCTTAAGATACCATCGCTTGATTCAAACACTATTTGCGCTCAAATAAAGCTTGCAGAAGATATGCTATTGGTAACTCAAATGGAGCTCAAAAATGTGCGACATCAAATGATTGAAGCCAAGGCGGATGAGCTGAGAGCCAAAGCTTTAATCGAATTTCTGGGGCGTACTGATGAACGTAAAAACAACTTGTATCCGTTTAGTTCATTTCGAGACAACTACATGTCCGCGGGTTTCGGCGGAATTAAAGTCGAAGAGTTAGACGAACACATGGATTACCTTAACCTAGTTATTTCCAATGCTCGCTCGAAAGAAAATGAAGCGCAGAGCCTAGAAAATTTGGAGATCTTGCTTAAAAAGGATATCGACCAATTGAGAACAGTCGCTAGCGTAGGTTTCAGGAATTACTATAACTATCTGGCAGTGAAAGACATTTGGTGGGGACAAAGTGCGCTGTGTAATCCTCATAAATACTCCCGGGCGACCTGAGATATTTCCGTCTTAGCGAAGGTGTACTTCCGGTCTAGAACTGTGACAAAGGCACACCATTCAGTTCAGTCTTTGCGGAGTCCGTTTGCGGTCTCCAACTCCTTCGCGCAAGTCATGGAGGTAGATCATTCGGGGCTGAGCGTCGTACCAAATCAATATGTCGGTGAGTTTTGTAGAACCACTCATCCACATTGGAAAGATTTAATATTTCATCCTTCACAAAAATCAAAAAATATCAGCCTATTCAACCTTTTGATTTACCTAATTAAATTGACAACTAACTGTTAACAAGGCACCAGAACTGATGGGAACCGATCAGTCAGATTGATAAGACGCGACAAGGCATTCCTTGGCGCTCTTGCGCAGCTTCTTGATCAAGCGTTCCTGACGCAACGCATCGCTCTTGTCGCGGCAACGTTCGGTGTAGACCAGCGCCATCGCCGGGCTGGACAGGAAGAAGCGCGCGCCCTTGCCGCTCTGATGCTTGGCGAAGCGGCGCACCGGGTCGTCGCTGATCCCGCAATACAGCGAACCGTTGGCCGCGCGCACGAGGTAGACGAACCAGGACTTGCTCACTGGCTCGACGACATCAAGTGGTTTTTCGCTGAGGCTGGTCACTTCGGGATCTGGACGTGTAGGAAACAGGCCGCGATCTTATCAGCGACCGGCCTGAAATGCCTTCAGCCCTTTCAGCGCCTGCGCACGGACGGCGTTGCGCACCAGCGGCGTCCAGCCCAGCAGCAAGCCTTTGAAACCCAACGCCTGCCGCGACCAGCGCCATAGGTCGAAGTGGTCGTGGTGCTCGCAGATCTTGCCGTCACGAAAGACGAAGCGCGCCTGAATATCGTTGATCACCACGTTGCCGGTCTGGCTGAACAGGTAAGTCGCCACCCAGTGCGCGCCGCCACTGCGCTCGTCGGCGCGGACATTGTCGAAAGTCAGGGAGAAGTCCTTGGCGCGGGTGGTGAGCATGCGCCACATGTCGCCGGCATCGCGCCCGCGCAGTTCACCGAAGGCCGGATCGCTGAACACCACATCGTCGGTGTAGCAGGCGGCCATGGCCTCGGCGTCGAGGCGCTGGAAGGCCTGGTAGAAGCGGGTGATCAGGGCGGCGTGGGCTTCGCTCATGGGCAAACTCCAGGAAATGGACAGATTGCCAGCACGATAAGCTGCAAATCGAAGAAACACTATCGGCATTCGCAGAGCGAATACCACGCAAGATTTAAAGCACCGCAAAAACTGTGGGAGCGAGCTTGCTCGCGAAGAGGCCGGCACATTCAACATGATCTGTGCCTGAACCACCGTCTTCGCGAGCAGGCTCGCTCCCACATGGGATATCACTGGCCCCAAAAAAGGGCTACGTGTCAGATTTTTTCGCTTTGCACTTGCACGTACAGCGAGCGGCCGGCACCCAGCCCGGCAATGATCGCCCCGGTGCCGATGATGCCGAAAATCCAGCCCACCGCATTCCAGCCGCCGGTCCAGTCATGCACCACGCCGACCGCGAACGGTCCCATCGAAGCCAGCGTATAACCGAAGCCCTGGGACATGCTCGACAGGTTCGCCGCGACGTGCGAATCCCGTGAGCGCAGCACGATCAAGGTCAGCGCCAGGCTGAACGTACCGCCCTGCCCCAGGCCCAGCAGAATCGCCCAGCCCCACAGGCCTTCAATCGGCGCATAGAGGCAACCGAACAGACCACCGAGGGTCAGCGCCATCACCACCACGATCGCCAGCCGCTGATCCTTGCCACGGGTCGCCAGCCACGGCGCCGCCAGCGAACTGGCGAGCTGGATGATCACCGAGCCGGACAGCACCAGCCCGGCCTGGGTCGGGGTCAGCCCGCGGCCGATCAGGATCGACGGCAACCAGCCGAACACGATGTACGCCAGCGACGATTGCAGGCCCATGTACAAGGTCACTTGCCAGGCCAGCGGATCGCGCAACAGCCCACGCACCCGATAGGCGACGTGGTGCGCGCCGTGTTTCTGCCCGACTTGCGGCAGCCAGAACAGCGCCGCCACCAGCGCCGGGATCACCCAGAAACCCAGGCCCAGCGCCCAGCTGTGGTCGAAGTGCTCGCTCAACGGCACGGTCGAACCCGCGGCCATTGCCGCACCAAGGCACAGGGCCATGGTGTAGACGCCGGTCATGGTTCCGGCGTGTTTGGCGAAGTCGCGTTTGACGATGCCCGGCAGCAGTACACCGATGATGCCGATGCTCGCGCCACCGAGAACACTGCCGGCGAACAGGCCGATCTCACCGAAGTTGCTGCGCACAATGATGCCGGCGGCCAGGGTCAGCAGAATCCCCAGCACCACCCGCTCAGCGCCGAAACGCCGCGCCAGTATCGGCGCCAGCGGTGCGAACAGGCCCAGGCACAGCACCGGCAACGTGGTCAGCAGACCGGCCTGCGCAGCAGACAGCCCGAGGCTTTTCGACACTTCGCTGAGCAGCGGCGCCATGCTCGACAGCGCCGGGCGCAGGTTCAGCGCCACCAGAATCAGCCCCAGCAGCAACAGCCACGGGCGGCGCACCAGCGGATGGCTTTGCTGCACCTGTTCGTCGTCGGCCTCGGCGTCGATCAGCAGCTCTTCGAGTTCTGCCGTGCGCTTGGGGGTTGAGAGGTTGTTCTCGGTTTCAAGGTTCATTGATCAACTGCCTCGATATGGCTTTGGCCCGTTCCGGGTCGCGTTGTTCGACGGCATCGAGCAACTCGATGTGCAGGTCGAACACTTCCTGACGGCGCGGGACGATGTTCAGCGTCTGGCGCAATTGCGCGCCGACGATGCTGGAGAAATAGCGATACAACTCGCTGAGGGTGGGGTTGTGCGCGGCGTCCACCAGACGGCGGTGGAACACCAGATCGCAGGAAATGTAAGTGTCGAGATCGCCGTGGTAGTGGCTGCCGCTGGTGCCGAGCGCTTCGCGCAGTGCCACCAGATCTTCATCGGTGCGGCGCAACGCGGCCAGGCCAATCGCCTCGACTTCGAGGATGTGCCGGGTTTCGCGCGCCTGCTCCAGCGAGCAACGGGACAACGCCTTGAGCGTGTCCATCGGATCGACCACTGCGCGCAGATAACTGCCGTCGCCCTGACGGATTTCGATCAACCCGGAAAACGCCAGCACGCGCATGGCTTCGCGCACGGTGTTGCGGCTGATGCCCAACTCGCTGCACAGCTCCGGCTCGGTCGGCAGCCGTGCGCCGACCTGCCACACGCCATCGGTGATGCGCTGGCGCAGCTGATCCAGGGCCTGATCGACCAGGGATCGCTTGATCAAAGGTGAGATGTCTGTCATGAAATTCGCCCTTTCATCCAATCATAGGATGAATTTCCTGACATGGTAGTCAGGCAACCGAATCGGCACAAGGGGCAAATCGCGGGCAAAAATAAACCCGGAACAGGTCCGGGTTTATTTCATTGCCTGAATTAGATCAATGCAGGATCTGGCTCAGGAACAGTTTGGTACGGTCATTCTGCGGGTTGTCGAAGAAGTCGTTCGGTGCTGCCTGCTCGACGATTTCGCCCTTGTCCATGAAGATCACGCGGTTGGCCACGGTGCGGGCGAAGCCCATTTCGTGGGTCACGCAGAGCATGGTCATGCCGTCCTCGGCGAGGCCGATCATGGTGTCCAGCACCTCTTTGACCATCTCCGGGTCGAGGGCCGAGGTCGGTTCGTCGAACAGCATGATTTTCGGTTTCATGCACAGTGCGCGAGCAATCGCCACGCGCTGTTGCTGACCGCCGGACAGTTGCCCCGGGAATTTATGCGCCTGCTCCGGAATGCGTACGCGCTCCAGATAATGCATGGCGATTTCCTCGGCCTTGCGCTTGGGCATCTTGCGCACCCACATCGGCGCCAGCGTGCAGTTCTGCAGGATGGTCAGGTGCGGGAACAGGTTGAAGTGCTGGAACACCATGCCGACTTCGCGGCGGATCGCTTCGATCTGCTTGAGGTCGTTGGTCAGTTCCACGCCGTCGACGACGATGCGCCCCTGCTGGTGCTCTTCCAGACGATTGAGGCAGCGGATGGTGGTCGACTTGCCGGAACCCGACGGGCCGCACAGGACGATACGCTCACCCTGTTTGACGTTGAGGTTGATGTCTTTCAGCACGTGGAACTGGCCGTACCACTTGTTCACGCCCTGCATCTGAATAATGCCTTCAGGGCCCACAGGCTTTTTGATTGCTTCGCTCATTTACCGAGAACTCCTAACGCTTGTGGCCAGTGTCGAGCTTGCGTTCCAGATGCATGGAATAGCGCGACATACCAAAACAGAAAATCCAGAACACCAGGGCGGCGAACACGTAGCCTTCGGTGGCCATGCCCAGCCATTTCGGATCGGCAGCGGCTTGTTTGACGCTGTTGAGCAGGTCGAACAGGCCGATGATGATCACCAGGCTGGTGTCCTTGAACAGCGCAATAAACGTGTTGACGATGCCCGGAATCACCAGCTTCAGGGCTTGCGGCAGAATCACCAGGCCCATCGCGCGCCAGTAACCGAGGCCCATCGCCGCAGCCGCTTCGTACTGACCTTTAGGGATCGCTTGCAGACCGCCACGCACCACTTCGGCAACGTAGGCCGACTGGAACAGGATCACCCCGATCAGCGCCCGCAGCAGCTTGTCGAAGTTCATGCCTTCGGGCAGGAACAGCGGCAGCATCACCGAGGACATGAACAGCACCGTGATCAACGGCACGCCGCGCCAGAACTCGATGAAGGTCACGCAGACCACGCGAATCGCCGGCATGTTCGAGCGACGGCCCAGCGCCAGAATGATCCCCAGCGGCAAAGCGCCGGCGATACCCACGGTGGCAATGACCAGCGTCAGCATCAGGCCACCCCACTGGCTGGTCGCCACGGTGTCGAGGCCGAACACGCCGCCATGCAGCAGGCACCACGCGACGATCGGGTAGATCACCAGGAAGCTCAGGCCGTACACGGCTTTGTGCGCCACGCGCTTGATAAACAGTGGTGCCACGCCGATCACCGCCAGCCACACGGTCAGGTCGACGCGCCAGCGCAGTTCCGCCGGGTAGTAGCCGTACATGAACTGGCCGAAACGCTGCTGAATGAACACCCAGCAGGCGCCGTCCTTGGTGCAGTCGGCGCGGGTGGTGCCGACCCAGTTGGCATCGAGGATCGCCCAACTGAGGATCGGTGGGACCACCAGGTAGATCAGGTAGAACGCGAACAGGGTCAGCAGGGTGTTGAGCCAGCTGGAGAACATGTTGGCGCGTATCCATGCCATCGGGCCGAAGACCTTGGCCGGCGGTGGCATGTCGGGTTTGAAAGTATGGGTTGTCATGCGCGTTTCCTCACCGCTCGATCAGCGCAATGCGCTTGTTGTACCAGTTCATCAGCAGGGAAATGCTGATACTGATCGCCAGGTACACGCTCATGGTGATGGCAATGACTTCGATCGCCTGACCGGTCTGGTTGAGCACGGTGCCGGCGAACAGCGAAACCATTTCCGGATAACCGATACCGGCGGCCAGCGACGAGTTCTTCGCCAGGTTCAGGTATTGGCTGGTCAGCGGCGGAATGATCACTCGCAAGGCTTGCGGAATGATCACCTTGCGCAGGGTCGGGCCGTTGCGCAGGCCGAGCGAACGCGCCGCTTCGGTCTGGCCATGGCTGACCGACTTGATCCCCGAACGGACGATTTCCGCGATGAACGCGGCGGTGTACACGGTCAGCGCCAGGGTCAACGCGAGCAGTTCCGGGATCAGCACCCAGCCACCGACGAAGTTGAAGCCCTTGAGTTGCGGCATTTCCCAGTGCAGCGGCGCGCCGAAGATCAGTGCGCACAGGGTCGGGAGCACCAGCAGGATCGCCACGCCGGTCCAGAATTTGTGGAACGGTACGCCGGTGTCTTCGAAACGCTTGTTGGCCCAGCGGCACATCAGCACGATGGCGACAATCGCCAGCACCACACTGATGACGAACGCCCAGAAGCCGTCAGCCATTTGCGCGGCCGGCATGTTCAGGCCCCGGCTGCTGACGAAGAAGGTGTCGCCGAAGTTATGGCTGTTACGCGGTCCCGGCATGGTCAGGAACACCGCGAAGTACCAGAACAGAATCTGCAGCAGCGGCGGAATGTTGCGGAACACTTCCACATACACGGTCGCCAGTTTGCTGATGATCCAGTTCGGCGACAGCCGCGCCACACCGATGATGAAGCCCAGCAGGGTCGCCAGGATCACGCCGATGACGGTCACCAGAAGGGTGTTGAGCAAACCGATCACGAACACCCGGGCATAGCTGTCCGCTTCGGTGTAGGAAATCAGGTGTTGAGCGATGCCGAACCCGGCACTGCGCTCCAGAAAGCCGAAACCGGAAGTGATGCCCCGGTGCTGCAGGTTGGTCTGGGTGTTGTCGAACAGATACCAGCCCATGGCGACCACCGCCACGACGGTGATGATCTGAAACAGCCACGCACGCACTCGCGGATCGCTGAGGCTGAACCTCTGCTTTGGTGCGCCGATTGAATTTTGCATGAAGTGCCCCGGAAGAAATGGAACAGAACATCACCCGGCGGTTGGCCCGCCGGGTGATAGAACCATTAGCGCACTGGTGGTGCGTACTGAATGCCGCCGTTGGTCCACAGCGCGTTCAGGCCACGGTCGATTTCCAGCGGAGTGCTCTTGCCGAGGTTTTTCTCGAAGATTTCACCGTAGTTACCGACCTGCGAAACGATTTTCACAACCCAGTCCTTCGGCAGTTTCAGGTCCTTGCCGTATTCACCGTCAGCACCCAGCAGACGAGCGACGTCCGGGTTCTTGGTGGATTTGGCTTCTTCCAATACGTTTTTCGACGTCACGCCGGCTTCTTCAGCGTTCAGCAGCGCATAGCCAACCCAGCGAACGATCGCCAGCCACTCGTCGTCGCCATTACGCACGACCGGGCCCAGCGGTTCTTTGGAGATGGTTTCCGGCAGTACCACGTAGTCTTTTGGCGAAGCCAGTTTGCTGCGCTGTGCGTACAGCTGCGACTTGTCGGAGGTCAGCACGTCGCAACGACCGGATTCCAGCGACTTGGCGCTTTCATCGGAGGTGTCGAAAGTGATCGGGGTGTACTTCAGGCCGTTGGCACGGAAGTAGTCGGACACGTTCAGTTCGGTGGTGGTACCGGCCTGGATGCAGATGGTTGCACCGTCCAGTTCCTTGGCACTCTTCACGCCCAGCTTGTTGTTGGCCAGGAAGCCCACGCCGTCGTAGTAAGTGATGAAGCCCGGGAATTTCAGGCCCATGCCGGCGTCACGCGAGCTGGTCATGGTGGTGTTGCGCGAGAGCAGGTCGATTTCGCCGGACTGCAGCGCGGTGAAGCGCTCCTTGGCGTTCAACTGGCTGAACTTGACCTTGTTGGCGTCGCCGAATACCGCAGCGGCCACAGCGCGGCAAACGTCAGCGTCGATCCCGAGGATCTTGCCCGAAGCGTCCGGCACCGAGAAACCCGGCAGACCGTCGCTCACGCCACATTGCACGAAACCTTTCTTCTGCACGGCATCCAGGGTTGCACCCGCCTGAGCGAACCCGCTGACGCCGAGTACTGCTGCAGCAGTCACGACCGCCAGAGTGGATTTCAACATCTTCATTCAAACCTCCAGTTTTGCTCTTGTTGTGTCGGAGCTTGAGTCCAGTCGCACCCTTTTGAGGCGTTGTTGACCCGTGTTGGCTTTTTTTGGGGTCAACCGACGTAAGACCTTCGCTATGAGTCTAGTAGGAGAAAATCCACATCATGGACAACTCACTTCTCACCAGTCGGCCGAACGGGCTGTAGCCCTTCCACGTTCGCTTTGCCCGTAGCGGCCATTGGCGAACATCCATCACCGGATTCTTTGCAATCCCGTCGCAAGTCGTACACTGATAGTGTTACCGCCACACGCGAGATCGGTTGCACGCTGAGAGCCATAGCAAAGCCCGTACCACACCGCTTGCTGAAGCGATTGTGCGACAGGTCAAGAGCAAAACTTGTAGCCTTGCGACATCTTGTTAACTGATCGACCGGGCGCGCACGCAAATCACGCACTTATTGAGAGCGCCCGCACATTTTTGGAGCAGCCATGACCGAGCCCCTGATTCTTGAACCCGTAAAGCCCGCAGACGCCTGCGTTATCTGGCTGCACGGCCTCGGCGCTGACCGCTATGATTTCCTGCCGGTCGCCGAAGCGCTGCAGGAAAGCCTGCTGACGACCCGCTTCGTCTTGCCGCAAGCGCCGACCCTGCCCGTCACCATCAATGGCGGTTACGCGATGCCGAGCTGGTACGACATAAAGGCCATGAGCCCGGCGCGGTCGATTGACCGTGAGCAGTTGGAAGCGTCAGCGGATCGCATCATTGAATTGATCGAAAAGGAGCGCGCCAGCGGAATAGACGCTTCGCGGATTTTTCTCGCCGGGTTTTCCCAGGGGGGCGCCGTGGTGCTGCACACCGCTTATATAAAGTGGCAAGGTCCTTTGGGTGGCGTACTTGCCCTCTCCACCTATGCCCCGACCTTTACCGACGAGATGGAGCTGTCAGCCAGTCAGCAACGCATTCCCGCCCTTTGCTTGCACGGCCAACGCGATGGCGTGGTACTCAACGCCATGGGCCGCAGTGCTTACGAGCATTTAAACAAGCATGGTGTCACCGTGACATGGCAGGAATACCCAATGGAGCACGAAGTGTTACCCGAAGAAATTCGCGACATCGGCGCCTGGCTGAGTGAGCGCCTGCGCTGATTCGGCCGCTTGCCGGACCGCTTTGATCATCCCACTACGCCGCGCCCGTTTCTTGCATTACACTGGCCGGCGTACATTCCTTAACCAATTGATGAGATGACCGTGCTCGAAGCACTCAAGAAAATGTTCGGTAAAAGCGAGGCTGAGCAGCTCGCGCCAGTTCCCAGTGCGCCGTCGCACGCCCCCGGCCCTCGCAGCGATGCGCCCAAGGTTGAACGTCCGGCACCGGTAGCGACACCCGAGCCCGAGCCGCAACCCGCTATCGCCGCCGAACCGGTCCGCGCCGAAGCAGCGAAACCGGCCAGACCGCGCCGCGAACCGAAGCCCAAGGCACCGGTCATTCCCTGGAAACTCGAAGACTTCGTCGTCGCCCCCCAGGAAGGCAAGACCCGCTTCCACGATTTCAAACTCGCGCCGGAACTGATGCACGCCATCCAGGATCTGGGCTTTCCATACTGCACGCCGATCCAGGCGCAGGTGCTGGGTTTCACCCTCGCCGGCAAAGATGCCATCGGCCGCGCGCAGACCGGCACCGGCAAGACCGCCGCGTTCCTGATCTCGATCATCACTCAGTTGTTGCAGACGCCACCGCCGAAAGAACGCTACATGGGCGAACCTCGTGCGCTGATCATCGCGCCGACCCGTGAGCTGGTGGTGCAGATCGCCAAGGACGCCGCTGACCTGACCAAGTACACCGGCCTCAACGTGATGACGTTCGTTGGCGGCATGGATTTCGACAAGCAGCTCAAGCACCTCGAAGCGCGCCACTGCGACATTCTCGTCGCCACCCCCGGCCGTCTGCTCGACTTCAACCAGCGCGGCGACGTGCACCTGGACATGGTCGAAGTGATGGTGCTGGACGAAGCCGACCGCATGCTCGACATGGGTTTCATCCCGCAAGTGCGGCAGATCATTCGCCAGACCCCGCCGAAAAGCGAACGCCAGACCCTGCTGTTCTCCGCGACCTTCACCGAAGACGTGATGAACCTGGCCAAGCAATGGACCACCGATCCGGCAATCGTCGAAATCGAAATCACCAACGTGGCCAACGAAAACGTCGAGCAGCACATCTATGCGGTGGCCGCGGCTGACAAGTACAAACTGCTCTACAACCTGGTCAACGATAACGGCTGGGAACGCGTGATCGTCTTCGCCAACCGCAAGGATGAAGTGCGCCGCATCGAAGAACGCCTGGTGCGCGACGGCATCAACGCCGCGCAACTGTCCGGCGACGTGCCGCAGCACAAGCGCATCAAGACCCTGGAAGGCTTCCGCGAAGGCAAGATCCGCGTGCTGGTGGCCACCGATGTCGCCGGTCGCGGCATCCACATCGACGGCATCAGCCACGTGATCAACTTCACCCTGCCGGAAGTCCCGGACGACTACGTGCACCGCATCGGCCGCACCGGTCGCGCGGGCGCTGACGGCGTGTCGATCAGCTTCGCCGGCGAAGACGACTCCTACCAGTTGCCGTCGATCGAAGAAAAACTAGGACGCAAGATCAGCTGCGAAACACCGCCGACGCACCTGTTGCGCGCAGTGGAACGCAAGCGTCCGCAGCCGCAGTAAGCGACCTGTAACGCCAAAAGCGCAGCCGGCAACGGACTGCGCTTTTTTTTGTCCGGCGTTTTCAACAGGCGCTTGCGATAGACAACTAAAAGTCCATAATGGACAAATTAGTTTATATCCAGACCGCGGAGCCTGACATGTCCAGTACACCCTACGTGATCGACCACACCCAGGCCCGCGAGCTGCTGGCGCGCATCGACGTGCCGCAGATCCTGCGCAAACTGTTCCGCGACCTCGCCGCCGGCCACGCCGTGCAACCGGCGCAGCAATTGGTGGAGTTTCCACAGGGCGCCGGCGACTTCATCAATTATCTGGGGGTGCTGGCCGAGGACGGCGTGTACGGGGTCAAGACCTCGCCCTACATCGTCCGCGAGCAAGGGCCACTGGTGACGGCGTGGACGCTGCTGATGTCGATGCACAGCGGCCAGCCGTTGCTGTTGTGCGATGCCGGCGAGCTGACCACCGCGCGTACCGCCGCGACCACGGCGGTGGCGGTCGATGCCCTCGCCCCGCTGAATGCCACGCGACTGGCGATCATCGGCAGCGGCAAGGTCGCTCAGGCGCATCTGCATTACGTGAAAGGCCTGCGCGACTGGCAGAACATCAGTGTGTATTCGCCGAGCCTGTCTGAGGATGCGCACACCCAGGCACTGCTGAAAGAAATTTTCCCGGGGCTGAAGATTGCCGACAGCCGCGAAACCGCCCTCGACGATGCGGACGTGATCATGCTCTGCACCTCGTCCGCCGGGCCGGTGATCGAACCCGCAGCGTTGGCCAAACCGGCGCTGATCACCTCGATCAGCACCAACGCGCCACGCGCCCATGAGGTGCCGCCGCAGAGCCTGGGCGACATGCAGGTGTTCTGCGACTATCGTCTGACCACGCCGGGGTCGGCCGGTGAAATGTTGATCGCCAGTGAACAACATGGCTGGAGCAAGGACTTGATCGTCGGCGACCTCGCCGACCTGCTCAGCGAGAAAGTGCCGCGCCCCGGTTACGACCGTCACGTATTTTTCCGTTCAATCGGCCTGGGTCTGGAAGACATTGCGCTGGCCAATGCGGTTTATCACTTGACCAACTAACACCACAAAACCCCTGTGGGAGCGGGCTTGCTCGCGAAGAGGCCGTGTCAAGCAACGTATTGGCCGAATGACACACCGCCTTCGCGAGCAAGCCCGCTCCCACAGGGGATCAGCCTATTTCCCAATATTGCGAGCCACTGGAGATTTACATGAGCCAGGCAGACTTCATCATCATCGGCGGCGGGATTGCCGGCGCTTCCACCGGGTTCTGGCTGTCGCCCCACGCCAAAGTGATCGTGCTCGAACGTGAATCGCATCCGGCCTACCACTCCACCGGGCGCTCTGCCGCGTTGTACTCCGCGGCCTACGGCACGCCGCAGGTGCGAGCATTGACGCTGGCCAGCCGTGAGTTTTTCGACCATCCGCCGAGCGGCTTCTGCGAGCATCCATTGCTCACGCCGCGCGGTGAAATGACCGTGGATTTCAGCGGTGATGCCGCCGAGCTGCACAACCAGTACCTCAGCGCCAAGGCCACGGTGCCGGAGATGCAACTGCTCAGCGCCGACGAAGCCTGCGCCCGTCTGCCGATTTTGCGTCGAGAAAAAGTCCACGGCGCGATCTACGATCCGACCGCCACCGACATCGACACCGACGCGGTACATCAGGGTTACCTGCGCGGTATCCGCCGCAACAACGGCGAAGTGCACACCGATTGCGAGGTGCTGGGCCTGACACGTGACGCCGATGGCCTCTGGCAGGTGCAAACCAACGGCCAGACCTTCAGCGCTCCGGTCATCATCAACGCCGCCGGCGCCTGGGCCGACAAGATCGGCGCACTGGCTGGCGCGCAAGCGCTGGGCCTGCAACCTAAACGCCGCGCGGCGTTCATTTTCGCCGGCCCCGAGGGCGTGGACATTCATCACTGGCCGATGCTGGTCAGCCTTGACGAATCGTTCTACATGAAGCCCGACGCCGGGATGTTCCTCGGCTCGCCGGCCAACGCCGATCCGGTCGAACCCCACGACGTGCAGCCGGAAGAACTGGACATCGCCATGGGCATCTACCAGATCGAAGAAGCCACGACCCTGACCATCCGCCGTCCGACCCGCACCTGGGCCGGACTGCGCAGCTTTGTCCCCGACGGCGATCTGCTCAGCGGTTTCGATCCACAGGTACCGGGGTTGTTCTGGGTCGCGGCTCAGGGCGGTTACGGCATCCAGACTTCACCGGCCATGGGCCAGGCCAGTGCGGCATTGGTGCGTGGGCAGGCGTTGCCGGAGCATCTGCGTCAGTTCGGCCTGAGCAGCGCCATGCTCTCACCCTCACGGCTGCGCTGAAGGCCCCTGCGGATGACGCGCCCAACGGATTGCGGCACACTCGCAGCGCCCCCGTGCACGGGGGCGCTGACGCCGCCTGGAGCTCCACAATCATGACTGCCCCCGAATTCGATCCGGCCCTGGATAACTTCCGTGCCATCGCCGACGCCATCGCCACGCTGTTCTTTCCCCACGCCGAAGTGGTGCTGCACGACCTGCGCACGCAGAAGGTCGATTACATCGCCAACAACCTGTCCAAGCGCGAGATCGGTGACGATTCGTCGCTTGAAGACATGCTCAGCGAGGAGGTCAGCGAGCGCAACATCGGCCCGTACGAAAAGCTCAATTGGGACGGCCAGAAGATTCGCAGCCTGAGCACCGTGCTGCGCGACCGCGACGAGCGGCCGCTGGCGGTGCTGTGCATCAACCTGAATATTTCGCTGTTCGAGAATGCCAAGGCTGCGCTGGACCTGTTCCTGTCGCCAAGCAAACTGATCCCGCAGCCGGATTCACTGTTCCGCGATGACTGGCAGGAACGCATCAACACCTTCCTCCACGCCTGGCTGCGCGAGCGGCAGTTGAGCCTGAATCTGCTGACCCGCGATCACAAGCGCGAACTGGTGCTGGCCCTGCACGCCGAAGGCGCGTTCAAGGGCAAGAGTGCCTCGAACTATGTGGCCAATGTGCTGAACATGGGGCGGGCGACGGTGTACAAGCATTTGAAGGAATTGAAGGGCTAGAGATTTTCATCGGTAGTTCCGGCCTCTTCGCGAGCAAGCTCGCTCCCACAGGGATTTGTGAATGCCATAAATCTAATGTGGGAGCGAGCTTGCTCGCGAAAGCGGTAGATCAGTCGCCGTAAATGTCGGACTTGAAATACTTCTGGGAAATCTTCTGATACTCGCCACTCGCACGAATCCCGTCGATGGCCGTGTTCAACTCGCTGACCAACTCGGTATTGCCCTTGCGCACCGCGATCCCCGCGCCCTCGCCCACGTACTTCGGATCCTTCAGCTCCGGCCCGACAAACGCATAACCCTTGCCGCGCGGCATCGACAGGAAATCATTCAACGGAATGGTGTCAGCGAAAATCGCGTCGAGCCGCCCGGCCGCCAGGTCCATGTAGATTTCTTCGTTATTGCCGTAGCGTTTGACGTTGATGCCTTTGGGCTCAAACACCTCGGTGGCATAACGGTCGGTGGTGGTGGCGCGCTGCACACCGACGGTCTTGCCCTTGAGGCTGGCGTACTGATCATCGACCGTGGCGCCGTCCTTCATCACCAGTCGCGAGGAAGTGAAGTAGTACTTGTGGGTGAAATCCACCGACTTCTTGCGGTCTTCGTTGATGGTCATCGACGACAAGGCCATGTCGATTTTCTTCACTTTCAGCGAAGGAATCAGACCATCGAACTCACCCTCGACCCACACACACTTGACCTTCATCTGCGCGCACAGGGCGTTGCCGATGTCGTAGTCGAAACCGACGATCTCGCCCTTGTCGGTCTTCGAGGCGAACGGTGGATAAGCGGCCTCGATGCCGATGCGCAAGGTTTTCTCGGCAGCGAATGAGCTGGTGCACGCCAACAAGCTCAGGGCCAGACCGGTGATCAGGGGGAGTTTCTTCATGTTCGTTTTCTCGCGGGTTGTTGTTGGTTTGGCAAGACAGAAGAAAAGAGCTGGAACGGTTCTTGTACTTGTAAATCCATACTGGACTTTAACGTACACATCGTCAATCAGGCAGCAGAGATTGATCCGCCTCGCTATCCGATGCGGTGTCATTCAGTCTGGGGCGATGCTGATGGCCTCTTCGCGAGCAAGCCCGCTCCCACATTGGAAATGCGTTCTCCTGTGGGAGCGGGCTTGCTCGCGAAGACGGACTTGAAGGCGCTGTAAAAACTACTTCTTCCAGCGATCTGCAGCGGCATGATCACTGTCACGCCCTTCCACCCAGCGTGGGCCATCGCTGGTGGTTTCTTTCTTCCAGAACGGCGCGCGGGTTTTCAGGTAGTCCATGACAAAGGCACAGGCGTCGAACGCCGCCTGGCGATGGGCACTGGCCGCACCGACAAACACGATCGGCTCGCCCGGTTCCAGCGCGCCGATGCGGTGCAGCACTTCGAGCTTCAGCAGCGGCCAGCGCTGTTCGGCCTCGACGGCGATCTTGCCAAGGGCTTTTTCGGTCATGCCCGGATAATGCTCGAGGAACATCCCGGCCACATCCAGCCCGTCATTGAAGTCGCGCACGTAGCCGACAAAACTCACCACCGCGCCGACACCGACATTCGCCGCGTGCATCGCGTTGACTTCAGCGCCGGGATCGAACGCCGTGGACTGCACCCGAATCGCCATGCCTCAGCCTCCGGTCACAGTGGGGAAAAACGCCACTTCGTCACCGTCGCTCACCGGCTCGTCGAGCTGACACAGATCTTCGTTGCGTGCGCACATCAGGTTCTGTTCGCTCAACACCTCGGCGCCCTCGCGTTGCGCGAGCAGCGCACGCACATCGTCGACGGTGGCGAAATCGCCTTCGACCGCGACCGAGTCCACACCCAGCGCTTCACGGTAACGGGCGAAAAATTTCACGGTCAGGTTCATGGCTGCTCCGCCTGGAAATGCCCGCTCTTGCCGCCGACCTTCTCCAGCAGACGTACGCTTTCGATGACCATGCCGCGGTCCACCGCTTTGCACATGTCGTAAATGGTCAGCGCCGCGACGCTGGCAGCGGTCAGCGCTTCCATCTCGACGCCGGTCTGCCCGGACAGTTTGCAGCGGGCGACGATGCGCACGCTGTCGTCACCTTCAGCGCTGAGTTCGACCTTGACCCCGGTCAGCATCAGCGGATGGCACAACGGGATCAGATCGCTGGTTTTCTTCGCTGCCTGAATGCCGGCAATGCGCGCCACGGCAAACACGTCGCCCTTGGGATGGCCGCCGCTGACGATCATCTGCAGGGTTTCAGGGAGCATGCGCACCAGCGCCTGGGCGGTCGCCTCACGGAACGTCACGGCTTTTTCGGTGACGTCGACCATGTTGGCGCGACCTTGGGAATCGAGATGAGTCAGCACGGGATTACTCCTGATCAGGAGCGTGGATTGTAAACCTGCGGGTCAAATTTCCGCATCACTGATTATGAATTCACCACTGTCCCCTGTGGGAGCGGACTTGCTCGCGAAAACGGTGTATCAGGCACACATTTGGTGGCTGACACACCGCTTTCGCGAGCAAGCCCGCTCCCACATTGGGTGATGCGTTCATCCATAAAAAACGGGCGGCTGTCAGGCCGCCCGTTTTCTGGTGGAGGTTACAGATGCGATTCGGCGTATTCGGCCAGAATCGAGCGTGGCACCCCTTGCAGGGTGATGTGCACACCGTTGGGGAAATCCTTGAAGCGTTCGGTCAAGTACGTCAGCCCGGAGCTGGTCGCGGACAGGTAAGGGGTGTCGATCTGTGCCAGGTTGCCCAGGCACACCACTTTGGAACCGGCGCCGGCCCGGGTGATGATGGTTTTCATCTGGTGCGGCGTGAGGTTCTGACATTCGTCGATCAGGATCAGGCTCTGCTGGAAGCTGCGACCGCGAATGTAGTTGAGCGATTTGAACTGCAACGGCACTTTGCTGAGGATGTAGTCGACGCTGCCATGGGTGTTTTCGTCATCCATGTGCAAGGCTTCGAGGTTGTCGGTGATGGCGCCCAGCCAAGGCTCCATTTTTTCCGCTTCGGTGCCCGGCAGGAAGCCGATTTCCTGGTCCAGGCCCTGCACGCTGCGGGTTGCGATGATCCGGCGATAGCGCTTGCTGACCATGGTCTGCTCGATGGCCGCGGCCAGCGCCAGGATGGTTTTACCGGAACCGGCGGCGCCCGACAGGTTGACCAGGTGAATGTCCGGATCCAGCAACGCATACAGCGCCAGGCTCTGGTAGATGTCACGTGGCTTGAGGCCCCAGGCTTCCTGATGCAGCAGCGGTTCCTGGTGCAGGTCGAGGATCAGCAGCCTGTCTTCCTGGATTTCCTTGATCCAGCCGACAAAGCCTTGTTCGTCAATGATGAACTCGTTGATGTGCACCGCCGGCAGGTTGTCGATCAGCTGTACCTGATGCCAGGTGCGGCCGTGATCCTGACGGGTTTCAACCTTGCTCACGCGGTCCCAGAAGGAGCCGGTCATGTTGTGGTAGCCGTTGGGCAGCAGGGACACGTCATCGACCAGTTGGTCGGTGCTGTAGTCCTCGGCCGCGATCCCGCAGGCGCGCGCCTTGAGGCGCATGTTGATGTCTTTGGTGACCAGCACAACGGCCTTCTTCGGATCACGGGTGTGCAGGTCGATCAGTTGGTTGATGATTTTGTTGTCGTTCAGATGCTCCGGCAGAATCAGGTTCGACTCGGCCTGTTTGCTCATCAGAATTGACAGCAAGCCCTTCGGCCCGCCCTTGCCGCGCTGAATCGGCACACCCAGCTCGACGTCCTCGGGGGAGGCATCGCCCAGGGTCTTGTCGATCAGCCGGATCGCCTGGCGGCATTCGGCAGCAACGCTGTGATGGCCGCTCTTGAGCTTGTCCAGCTCTTCGAGCACGGTCATCGGGATCGCGACGTGGTGTTCTTCGAAATTCAGCAGGGCATTTGGATCGTGAATCAATACGTTGGTATCGAGTACATAAAGGATTGGCTGGTTGGAAGAAGGGCTACGTCCGTGATCATCCATACTCGGTCACCTTTGTGGGAGCCATTCGACGCAATACCTGGGCGGTGCTGCGCCTCGAAGTGACTGCCGAACTCATCCACGAGGGCCTGGATGAACTGCACACAAAAGGAGTCTTGGAAGACGCCACCTGTGTTGCAGGTTTCGGCGGTCTGTCTTCGTAATACTCCAAAACCCATGACATAAAAAAGCACTTTGACGGTTTTTTTAAGTTTATTTTGCAGAGTGACGAAAAGCCCTTGGCGGACTGTCCAGACCCCGCTAAAGTCGGAAGTCCGCCTGCATCGAATTCTCTAGAAAAATCGCCCCAAGCCCAATGTTTCCGGGCTTTCTCCGTTTGTCAGCGAAACCCGTCCTGACAGTCCTCAAAGCCGATGCCGCTTTGCGCAGTTTGCGTGATCAGCCAAGGCAACGCGGTCTTCACCGCATCCTGCTTCATGTTGAAATTGATCACCCCGTGGCGCCACAGCAGCATCAGGGTCAGCACCCGCTGCGCACTCGGCGCGCCCTTGAGCTTGCCTGCACCGTCCTGGGCATCGATGTCCCACAGCGCCACTTGCAGGCCCTGATTGCGGAAGAAGCTGCCGGCATCACTGCGGCGCTGACCTTCCGGTGGACGGAACAGCGGTACGTAGTTCTCCGGCAACTTGTTCTTTACCAGATCGGCGCTGCGGCGCACCGAGTCCTGCCAGTCCTGCCAGTGGCTGTGGGAGCGGAACTCCCAGCCCTGAACACCGACGCATTGCTTCGAGAACTCCGATTGCAGGTTGCTCACCGAGCGATCGGCCAGCCGCGCCTGCACATCCTTGCCCAACAGGAAGAATGTGCCGCTGAGGTTGGATTTGCGCAGGTAGTCGGCGATCCAGTCGGTGTTGTCCGGCTGCAGATTGGCGGCGCTGTCGAAACTCAGCAGAAACAGCCGATCGTGCATCTCGTCGCCGTTGCGCTCGTAGTCGCCAAAGTGATCGACTTCGCTGCTGGTCTGCGGCGACAGCGCGGCCTTGCGCATCAGCTCGTCCAGGTACTGCAGATGAAACAAGCGGCTCGGCTCGGCCCACTTGGTGTAATAGCTATCATCGCTGACCACAAACTTGGCGGCCTGCTCGCGCAGGGTCGGCAGGTCTTCGACGAGGAAGCAGAACGAGGCGTCCTGATCGCAGCTCTGCTGGGCGAAGTTGTAGTTGGCCAACAGACGTTCCCAGAGCCGCTGACGCAGGCTGCTGATCGCGTCGACATTGACCGTACGCAGCCCCAGACGCTGGGCCAGCGCGGCTTCGTCCAGCGCTTCGGTGCCGAGCAGGCCACGGGCGAACATGAGGATTTCTGCGCGCGAAGCAACGTCGAACAGCGTCGGGCTGCTCAGTTGTTCGGGCCAGGTGCTGCGATCCAGCGTCGCCACATCACCCGGTGCCGCCATGGCCCCGAAGCTCAACAGCCACGCGGTGAATAAAAGAACAATACGCAAAGGGGTGTCTCCATAACCAAACCCGCGCGGCACTATAGCTGATCCCGCGCGATTCCCCTCAGCCACTCCGATTCCCTGTGGGAGGGGGCTTGCTCCCGAATGCGGTGTGTCATTCAGCAAATATGGCGACTGACACGGCCTCTTCGGGAGCAAGCCCCCTCCCACAGGGAAATGTGGCGAGCCGTCGATCACCTATGGGCTTGATAGCTGGAGTCCACTCGGCCAACCCCCTAGAATCGCCCCCACGATTAAAGGAGACGACTTCATGCTGATGGTGATTTCCCCCGCCAAGACCCTCGATTACGAAACACCGCCGGCGACCCAGCGCTTCACCCAGCCGCAATACCTCGACCATTCCCAGGAGCTGATCCAGCAACTGCGCGAACTGAGTCCGGCACAGATCAGCGAACTGATGCACGTGTCCGACAAGATCGGCGGCCTGAATGCCGCGCGTTTCGGCAGCTGGACGCCCGCCTTCACCCCGGAAAACGCCAAGCAGGCCCTGCTCGCATTCAAAGGTGACGTGTACACCGGCCTCGATGCGCAATCGTTCAGCGAAGCCCAGTTCGACTATGCGCAAAAGCATCTGCGCATGCTCTCCGGCCTCTATGGCCTGTTGCGTCCGCTGGATTTGATGCAACCGTATCGTCTGGAAATGGGCACCAAACTGGCCAATGCCCGTGGCAAGGATCTGTACGCGTTCTGGGGCACGCGCATCAGCGAATGGCTCAACGAAGCGCTGGCCGAACAAGGCGACGACGTGCTGCTGAACCTGGCGTCCAACGAGTACTTCTCGGCAGTCAAGCGCAGTGCCCTGAACGCGCGGATCATCAATACCGAGTTCAAGGATCTGAAGAACGGCCAGTACAAGATCATCAGCTTCTACGCGAAAAAGGCCCGAGGCCTGATGAGCCGTTTCGTGATTCAGGAGCAGATCAACGATCCGGCCGCCCTGAAACAGTTCGATGTGCAGGGTTATCGCTACAGCGCCGAGCAGTCGAAACCGGACAATCTGGTGTTTCTGCGCGACCACGCTCCGGAATAAAGCATGCCCATTGCACGACTCTTTCTATAAAGAGTCGTGCAGCTCGCACGACGTCAAAAATCCCTCACCACATTTCGCCGTTTTATTGGCGCCATAAAATCGTTCCCTCCAATTCTAATTTTAGTTTCACTCGACAGCCGCTCTTTTTTTCAGTAGTGGCACGTAAATTTTTTTACGGTAGTGGCACAAAACTATCTAGCTCGATTACGCACCGATTAACAAAGGCCCAAATCGAAAGTGCTATCAAATTGAGACCAGTGCCATCTTTGGCAATATTTCAAAAAATTTCAGATTTCGCGATGAGTGGATAGGAACTATGTCCAAATGCATAGCTCATACCACCGGTAACGATTCTCACCGAGTTTGTACGAGATAACTTACGCAGAGCGGAGAACCATGTAACCAAGTTGTCACAGCAACTTGCCTAGATGGTTCACTCATCTGATCAACTAACGATGGATAGGTGAAACGCACCATAAACATCCTCTACACGGCCAAGGCTGCGCCCCTGTAAATGTGCTCGCCTGAGCACCCAACCGCTTGATCTACGGGCCTTACGCCCGACATCAGGTGGACTAGACACATGCACAAGCATCTTCCGAAAAGAAGATCAGCTGCATAACAGGGCAAGTCATAACAACTAAGGCCTAGTTGCGCACATCTTGAGTGCACTTATTTAGACACTCGGAACTTAGTATGCCTGCACACGGCATTGTGGCGCCTGTTTGCCGCACTTTCGAGTGCACTATGACCGCTGAACACCATTAACTCCGGCCATCTAATGGCTTGATAAAACACAGAGGTAATTGCGATGCGCATCAGCATATTTGGTTTGGGTTACGTTGGCGCAGTGTGTGCCGGTTGCCTGTCTGCACGGGGCCACGACGTGGTTGGCGTCGATGTTGCCAAAGACAAGATCGACATGATCAACGCCGGCAAATCGCCGATTGTTGAACCGGGTCTGGGCGAACTGCTGGCGCAAGGTATCGAGACCGGTCGTCTGCGCGGTACGACCAACTTCGCCGAGGCGATTCGTGACACCGACCTGTCGATGATCTGCGTCGGTACGCCGAGCAAGAAGAACGGCGACCTGGAACTGAACTACATCGAAGCGGTATGCCGCGAGATCGGTTTCGTGCTGCGGGAAAAAACCACCCGCCACACCATCGTGGTGCGCAGCACCGTGCTGCCGGGCACCGTCGCCAACGTGGTGATCCCGATCCTCGAAGACTGCTCGGGCAAAAAGGCCGGCGTCGACTTCGGCGTGGCGGTCAACCCGGAATTCCTGCGTGAATCCACCGCGATCAAGGACTACGACCTGCCACCGATGACCGTCATCGGCGAGTTCGACAAAGCCTCGGGCGACGTTCTGCAATCGCTGTACGAAGAACTCGACGCGCCGATCATCCGCAAGGACATCGCTGTCGCCGAAATGATCAAGTACACCTGCAACGTCTGGCACGCGACCAAGGTCACCTTCGCCAACGAGATCGGCAACATCGCCAAAGCGGTCGGCGTCGATGGTCGTGAAGTGATGGACGTGGTCTGCCAGGACAAGACCCTCAACCTGTCCCAGTACTACATGCGCCCGGGCTTCGCCTTCGGCGGCTCGTGCCTGCCCAAAGACGTGCGCGCCCTGACCTACCGTGCCGGTTCGCTGGACGTCGAAGCGCCGCTGCTCAACTCGCTGATGCGCAGCAACGAATCGCAAGTGCAGAACGCCTTCGACATCGTTGAAAGCCACGACAAACGCAAAGTCGCCCTGCTCGGCCTGAGTTTCAAGGCCGGTACCGACGACCTGCGCGAAAGTCCGCTGGTGGAACTGGCCGAGATGCTGATCGGCAAGGGCTACGACCTGAGCATCTACGACAGCAACGTCGAGTACGCCCGTGTTCACGGCGCGAACAAGGACTACATCGAATCGAAGATCCCGCACGTGTCGTCCCTGCTCAATTCGGACTTCGATTCGGTGATCGACAACTCCGACGTGATCATCCTCGGCAACCGCGACGAGAAATTCCGCGCGCTGGCTCAGGAAGCACCGCAAGGCAAACAGGTCATCGACCTGGTCGGCTTCATGGCCAAAGCCACCAACGCCGGTACGCGCACCGAAGGTATCTGCTGGTAAGTCAGCCTTCCGGCCGGGGGGATTTGAACCCCCGGCCGGTTCTTCGCCTGCCTTAACCCCATCGGGCCACCCGACAGGCTCGCCCGAGATAGAGACGGATGCAGATTATGCACAGGCTAAAGCACGGCCTACTTCAGGCCGCCGGTTGGCTGTTTTACCTCAGTTTGTTATTGGGCCTGGCCTTGATGCTGCCCACGTCCACATTCGACTCCGAGTCGAAGGACTTCATTTTCCTGATTGGCGCCGTGGGTATCTGGCGCTACTCGATGGGTGCAACGCACTTTGTGCGCGGCATGATTTTTCTCTACATCGTCTACCCGCATCTGCGCCGCAAAGTGCGCAAGCTGGGTAAAGCGGCGGACCCGTCGCATGTGTTTCTGATGGTCACCAGTTTCCGTATCGACGCGCTGACCACCGCGCAGGTCTACAGCTCGGTGATCCGCGAAGCCATCGACTGCGAACTGCCGACCACCGTGGTCTGCTCGATCGTCGAAATGTCCGATGAGCTGCTGGTGAAAGCGCTGTGGGCGCGGATGAATCCGCCAGAGCGCGTGAAGCTCGACTTCGTGCGCATTCCCGGCACCGGCAAACGTGATGGCCTGGCCTACGGTTTCCGCGCGATCTCCCGTCACCTGCCAGACGACCGCGCCGTAGTGGCCGTGATCGACGGCGACACCGTGCTCGGCGAAGGCACCGTGCGCAAGACCGTGCCGTGGTTCCAGCTGTTCGGCAATGTCGGCGGCCTGACCACCAACGAATTCTGCGAAGTACGTGGCGGCTACATCATGAGCGAATGGCACAAGCTGCGTTTCGCCCAGCGTCACATCAACATGTGCTCGATGGCCCTGTCCAAGCGCGTGCTGACCATGACCGGGCGCATGTCGGTATTCCGCGCCACCGTGGTCACCGATCCGGAGTTCATCGCCGACGTCGAAAGCGACTCGCTGCAACACTGGCGCCTGGGCCGTTTCAAGTTTCTCACCGGCGACGACAAGTCGAGCTGGTTCAGCCTGATGCGCCTGGGTTACGACACCTTTTACGTGCCGGACGCCGCGATCAACACCGTTGAGCACCCGCCGGAAAAGAGCTTCATCAAGGCCAGCCGCAAACTGATGTTCCGCTGGTACGGCAACAACCTGCGCCAGAACTCGCGAGCACTGGGCCTGGGTGTGAAACGCCTCGGCGCCTTCACCTCGGTGGTGCTGTTCGACCAGCGTGTATCGATGTGGACGTCCTTGCTCGGCCTGACCGTGGCGATCATCGCCAGCTTCAAGTACGGCGGCGCGTTCATCCTCGCCTACCTGCTGTGGATCGGCATCACCCGGCTGATTCTGACCCTGTTGCTGTCGTGCTCCGGTCACCGGATCGGCCCGGCTTACCCGGCGATTCTCTATTACAACCAGATCGTCGGTGCGCTGGTGAAGATCTACGTGTTCTTCCGCCTCGACCAGCAATCCTGGACGCGCCAACCCACTTCCCTGACCCGTGATCTCGCCAGCTTTCAACGTTGGTTCAACACCTGGTCGTCTCGGACCATGACCTTCTCCGCCGGCAGCATTTTCGTCGCCGTGCTGCTGATGATGGTCTGACCGCCCCCTTATTGAATTAACAAGGAAATCGCCCCTATGAATACCGCCGTCAACGCCAACGTAGTGCATGAATCCGAAGCCCAGCGTCAGCACGCCCGCGTAAAAATCCCGGCCAAACTGCGCTTTTTCGGCCACGACCGGACGCCGCTCGAAGCGCGGGTCCTCGACCTTTCCGCCGGTGGTCTGGCATTCAACGCCGGGCAGATGCCGCTGACCGTGGGTGAGGTGCACAAGGCACGCCTGCAATTCGTCATCGACAACCTCGGCCTGGCCATGGACGTCGAGCTGCAGATCCGCTCCTACGACCGCCAGACCGGCCGCGCCGGTTGCCAGTTCCAGAACCTTGAGCCGCAGGACATTTCCACTCTGCGCCACCTGATCACTTCGCACCTGGCCGGCGACATCGTCAGCATGGGTGAAGTGCTGGCGACCCTGCAGCGCGACAACTTCACCAAGGCGCGCAAGGTCAAGGACGGCGGCAGCGGCATGACCCCGTTCGGGCGTCTGAAAGCCGTGACCTTCAGCGCCGGCATCTTCGCCATCGGCCTGGTGGCGTTCGGTTTCGTGTTCAAGTCGGTGTACGGCATGTACTTCGTCAGCCATGCGCAAGCAGGTCTGGTCAGCGTGCCGGGAATGAACATCACCATGCCGCGTGACGGCACCGTGCAGAGTCTGGTCAAGTCCGACGGCGTCGCCGCCAAAGGCGCCCCGCTGGCGACCTTCAGCACCAGCATGCTCGACGTGCTCAAGGGCCATCTGGACGAAGACCAGTTGCAACCGGCCAAAGTTGAAGAACTGTTCGGCAAGCAAATGACCGGCACCCTGACCTCGCCGTGCGATTGCACTGTGGCCCAGCAACTGGTGGCTGACGGTCAGTACGCGAGCAAGGGCGACGTGATCTTCACCCTGGTGCCGCGCAACACCCAGGCTACCGTCGATGCACGCTTCTCCTATCGCCAGTTCGGCGACGTGCGCCCGGGTACGCCAGTGAGCTTCCAGATCGCCGGCGAAGACCAGACCCGCACCGGCAAGATCGTCAGCAGCACCAGCCTGAAAAGCGCCGACCTGTCCTCCGACATCCGCGTGCAGATCCAGCCGGACGAACCGCTGGACAGCAGCTTCGCCGGCCGCCCGGTGGAAGTGAACAGCGACCGTGGCCCGAACCTGAACTGGCTGATCGACAAAGCCATGGCTGCCGGTCTTTAAGTCGAGGACATGCCTGTGACGATTCCTACTCTTTTGAACACGCCGCAGCCCTTGTGGGAGCGGGCTTGCTCGCGAATGCGGTTCAACATTCAAAATCAGTGTGGGCTGACACACCGCCTTCGCGAGCAAGCCCGCTCCCACATGGGGCCACTATGCGCAGTTGCATTGGCCGTCAGTCTGGCCGGTTGCGCCGGCCTGCCCGACCAGCGTCTGGCCAACGAAGCGCTCAAGCGTGGCGACACCGCCACTGCCGCGCAGAACTACCGCGCACTGGCAGACCTGGGTTACAGCGAGGCGCAAGTCGGTCTCGCCGATATCCAGGTCGACAGCCGCGACCCCGAGCAGATCAAGCAGGCCGAGGCGACCTATCGTGCCGCCGCCGACGTGTCGCCACGGGCCCAGGCCCGTCTCGGTCGCCTGCTGGTAGCCAAACCGGGTTCGACCGAAGCCGAGCACCACGAAGCCGAAAGCCTGCTGAAAAAAGCCGCTGCCAATGGCGAAGGCAATACGTTGATCCCGCTGGCGATGCTCTACCTGCAATTTCCGCACAGCTTCCCGAATATCAACGCGCAGCAACAGATCGATCAGTGGCGCAAATCCGGTTACCCGGAAGCGGGTCTGGCGCAGGTGCTGCTGTATCGCACTCAAGGTACTTACGACCAGCATCTGGATGACGTGGAAAAGATCTGCAAAGCCGCGCTCAACACCACCGACATCTGCTACGTCGAACTGGCCACGGTCTATCAGAAACGTGCCCAGCCTGAGCAACAGGCCGAGCTGATCAAGCAGATGCAGGCCGCTTACCGCCGTGGCAGCGTCAGCGCGCAGCGCGTCGATTCGGTGGCCCGTGTGCTGGCCGATGCGACCCTCGGCAAGACTGACGAGAAGACCGCGCAGTCGCTGCTCGAACCGATCGCCCCGGGCTACCCGGCATCGTGGGTGACCCTCGCGCAATTGCTGTACGACTTCCCGGAACTGGGCGATGTCGATCAGATGATGCAGTACCTCGACAACGGCCGCGCCGCCGATCAGCCGCGCGCCGAACTGTTGCTGGGCAAGCTCTACTACGAAGGCAAACTGGTGCCGGCCGACGCCAAAGTCGCCGAAGAACACTTCCAGAAGGCCGTCGGCCGCGAAGTCGCCGCCGACTACTACCTCGGCCAGATCTATCGCCGTGGTTACCTGGGCAAGGTCTATCCACAGAAGGCCCTCGACCATCTGCTGACCGCGGCGCGCAACGGCCAGAACAGCGCCGATTTCGCCATCGCCCAACTGTTTTCCCAAGGCAAGGGCACCAAACCCGACCCGCTCAACGCCTATGTCTTCAGCCAACTGGCCAAGGCGCAGAACACTCCGCAAGCCGATGAACTGGCGACCACCCTCGCAGCGCAATTGCCGCCCGAGCGTCTGGCCGAAGCCCAGCGCCTGCTGCAACAGGAACAGGCCAGCCGTGGCGCCCTGAACCAGAACACGCTGCAACTGCACGCCCTGCAAGAAGAAGACGGCGAGGAAGCCCTATGAAGTTGAATCCCTTTGTGAAGGCCGGCATTGGCCTCACGTTCGCGCTGATCTGGTCTTGCCCGACACTGGCCGCGATCACTGAAACCAAGAACTTCGGCCTGGAAGTGAAAATCACCGGCCAGTCCGAAGACGACCGCGACCTCGGCACTGCGCCGGGTGGCGACGTCAACGGTGTGGGCCTGGACCTGCGTCCATGGATCTACGGCGAAAGCGGCGCGTGGAGCGCCTACGCCATGGGTCAGGCCGTGACCTCGACCGACATCATCGAAACCGACACCCTGCAGCAAGCCGACGGTGCCGAAACCACCGACAACAGTGATCGCAAGACCAAGAAGAACTACCTGGCGATGCGCGAATTCTGGGTCGGCTACAGCGGCCTGACGCCGTACCCCGGCGAGATGCTCAAGCTCGGTCGCCAGCGCCTGCGCAATGACGACGGGCAATGGCGCGACACCAACATCGAAGCGCTGAACTGGACCTTCGACACCACCCTGTTGCGCGCCAACGTCGGTGTTGCCGAACGCTTCAGCGAATACCGCACCGACCTCAAAGAACTCGCGCCGAAAGACAAGGATCGCCTGCACGCCTACGCCGATGCCGCCTACCAGTGGACACCGGGCAACTGGGTCGGCATTCGCGGCCACCACACCCACGATGACGGCAAGCTCGATTACGCCGAACCGGGCGTGCCCCGCGACACCCTCGACAAAACCCAGAACGGCGACATCAGCTGGCTCGGCCTGACCGCCGACAGCGACGCCTACAACTGGCGCAACACCAACACCGTCAACTACTGGGGCAGCATCACTGGCATGAGCGGCGACCTCGATTCGGTCAACCCGCTGAACGCCGATGGCAGCCGTCCGGCGCAAGCCAAGCGCAGTGATGACATCAACGGCTGGGCCACCGACCTTGGCGTGCGTCTGCGCCTCGATCCGCAGTGGCAGGTCGGTGCGGCCTACGCCCGCGCCAGCGCCGATTACCAACAGAACGGTCTGGAAAGCAACCGCTCCAACTACACTGGTACCCGCTCGCGCGTGCACCGTTTCGGCGAAGCGTTCCGTGGCGAAATGAACAACATGCAGACCGCCACCCTGTTCGGTTCGTGGATGCTCAACGACCAGTACGACGCCAGCCTGATCTACCACAAGTTCTGGCGCGTGGACGGTAACAAGCCGGTGGGTAGCAACGGCATCAACGCCGTGGAAAACAACACCGACGACGTCACCGGCGCGATCCTCTCCAGCACCTCGCTGCCGCTGCAGGATGGCAACAAGGACCTGGGTCAGGAAATGGATCTGGTGGTGACCAAGTACTTCAAGCAGGGCCTGTTGCCGGCGGCGTTGAGCCAGTCGATCGACGAACCTTCGGCGCTGGTGCGTTTCCGTGGCGGCGTGTTCAAGCCCGGTGATGCCTATGGCAGCCAGGTCGATTCGTACATGCACCGCGCGTTCATCGACGTGATCTGGCGCTTCTGATGCAAACCGCCAAGGGAGTGCCCGACATGCACCATGCAAGGAAAGGCTCGCTCAGCCTGTTGGCCGGCGCCATGCTGCTGGCCTCCGCTGGCGCCTTCGCCACGGTGGAACCGGCCAAGCCTGTGACCACCACCAAAGAGCTGCAACAAGCCAAGACCTACACCGTCAGCAGCGCGCCGACCGAGGCGCTGGAACTGGCCAAGCCGACACTGCCCGACCTGTCCGGCTTCACCGCCGAAGCGGCTGCCGCGAAGATCAATCGCAGCAAACCGGGCAAGATCAGCGTGCGCCGGATGATGCAGGAAGACGCGCTGAAGGACTTCATCGGCGGCGACAACAAGATGGCCGAGTGGGTGGTGCGTCAGCACGGTATCCCGCAGGCAATCTTCGTCGACGACGGTTACCTGAACCTCAAGGATCTGGCGCAGAAACTGCCCAAGCAGTACTTCAGCGAGACCGCGCCGGGCGTGTACCTGGCGAAGCTGCCGATCGTGGTCGGCCGCAAAGGCATCCTCGAAATCGACGGCCAGACCCAGGAGTTGCGCCTGTCGCAAGAGGCCGGTTCGTTCCTGGTCAACGACGGTCAGTTGTTCGTGCGTGACACCAAAGTCACCGGTTGGCGCGAGAAGGACAACGGCCCGGCAACCTTCCGTTCGCCGAAGGAATTCCGTCCGTTCCTGCTGGCCTGGGGCGGCACCGAGACCTACATCGTCAACAGCAAGATGGCCAGTTTCGGCTACGCCAACAGTAAGTCGTACGGGGTGAGTATTTCCCAGTACACGCCGAACATGGCCAAGGTGCTCAAGCGTCCCGAGCCGACCGGCTGGATCGTCGGCTCCGAGTTCTCCGACATGTGGTACGGCTTCTACTGCTACGAGACCCGCGACTTCGTGGTCAAGGGCAACACCTACAAGGACAACATCGTCTACGGCATCGACCCGCACGACCGTTCCCACGGTCTGATCATTGCCGAGAACACCGTCCACGGCACGAAGAAGAAGCACGGCATCATCATTTCCCGTGAAGTGAACGACAGCTTCATCTTCAACAACAAGAGCTACGACAACCACCTCTCGGGCCTGGTGATCGACCGTAACAGCGTCAACAACATCATCGCCTACAACGAGATCTACAAGAACCACACGGACGGCATCACCCTCTACGAGTCCGCCGACAACCTGCTGTGGGGCAACAAGGTCATCAGCAACAAACGTCACGGCATCCGCATTCGTAACAGCGTGAACATCCGCCTCTACGAAAACGTCGCCATGGCCAACGGGCTGACCGGCGTCTACGGCCACATCAAGGACCTGACCGACACCGACCGTGACATCAAGCTCGACCCGTTCGACGCGCAAGTCTCGCTGATCGTGGTCGGCGGTGAACTGGCGGCCAACGGCAGCGGCCCGATGGCCATCGACTCGCCGTTGAGCGTCGAGCTGTATCGCGTATCGATGCTGGCGCCGACCAAATCCAGCGGCATCAGCTTCAACGGCATCCTCGGCGAGCGCCAGGATGAAATTCTCGACCTGCTGGTGCGCCAGCAGAAAGCCGTGCTGATCGACCCTGTCGAACGCCAGACCGAAATGCGGGACTGAGGATAATTTTATGCACCCACACTTGATCAAATTACTCAGCCTGTCGGCCCTGACCGTGGGCATTCTGGCGGCCAGCAATGCGGCTCGTGCAGACGAGACCGCAGCACCGAAGTTCACCGCCGAACCGTGCTGCAACCTGTGCCCGGCCGCGCATGACGCGAAGAACTACACCACGCGTTATCAGCAGAACTTCACCACGCTGGTGCAGGCGCAGGGCGACTGGTTGTTCCGTACGCAGGAAGATTTGCGCACCGAGTTCAACACCACCCCGGCCGGCTACAAACGCCTGCAACAGCTGCACGATGCGTTCAAGGCCAAAGGCGTCGAACTGGTGATCGTCTATCAGCCGACCCGTGGCCTGGTGAACCGCAACAAGCTCAACCCGCAGGAAAAAGCCGCGTTCGATTATGAGAAAGCGCTGGGCAACTACAAGACCATGCTCGGGCGTTTCGCGCAGATGGGTTACGTGGTGCCTGACCTGTCGCCGCTGACCAACGAATCGCTGCCGGACACCCTGCCCGCTCACGATTTCTACTTCCGCGGCGACCAGCACTGGACGCCATACGGCGCTCAGCGCACGGCGAAAATCGTCGCCGAGAAGGTCAAGCAGATCCCGGCCTTCGCCGACATTCCCAAGCGTGAATTCGAGACCAAGCGCACCGGGCGCATGGGCAAGACCGGCACCCTGCACAACATGGCCGGGCAACTGTGCGGCACCAGTTACGCGATCCAGTACATGGACCAGTTCACCACCGAGCCGAAAGGCGAGGCCGGTGACGGCGACCTGTTCGGTGATTCCGGCAACCCGCAAATCACCCTCGTGGGCACCTCGCACAGCGGCAAGAACTACAACTTCGCCGGCTTCCTCGAAGAAGCCATCGGCGCCGATATTCTCAACGTCGCCTTCCCCGGCGGCGGTCTCGAAGGTTCGATGCTGCAGTACCTCGGTAGCGACGAATTCCAGAAGACCCCGCCGAAGATTCTGATCTGGGAATTCTCGCCGCTGTACCGCCTCGACCAAGAGACCATCTACCGCCAGATGATGTCGCTGCTCGATAACGGCTGCGAAGGCAAAGACACGCAAATGTCCGCCAGCACCACGCTCAAGCCCGGCGGCAAACAGGAACTGCTGGTCAACAGCAAGAACCTGAATCTGCAGAACAGCAGTCATCAGGTCGACATCCGCTTCGCCGACACCTCGGTGAAAACCCTGCAAGCCACCCTCTGGTACATGAACGGTCGCCACGAGGACATCAAGATCGAGAAACCGGAAACCTCCGACACCGACGGTCGTTTCGCCTTTGAGCTGCGCACGGACGAAGACTGGGCCTCGCAAAATCTGCTGGCCGTCGAAGTCCAGGGCCCGGAAGCGGGTACCGCGCCGCAAAAAGTCGAAGCGAAAATCTGCAAACGCAACGTATTCCCGGGCGCTGGGCCACAAACCGCTCAGGTCGGGCAATGAGGTCTGCTATGCGAAATCGAACGATCAAACACTTGCTTGCACCATCCCTGCTGACCCTGGCGATGTTCGCCGGGGCCACTCAGGCCGCCGCGCCACTGCGTCCGCCGCAGGGCTACTTCGCCCCTGTGGATAAATTCAAGAGCGGCGACAAGAGCGAAGGCTGCGACGCGATGCCCGCGCCGTACACCGGGCCGCTGCAATTTCGCAGCAAATACGAAGGCTCGGACAAGGCCCGCGCAACGCTGAACGTGCAGTCGGAAAAAGCCTTCCGCGACACCACCAAGGACATCACCACGCTGGAGCGCGGCACCGCCAAACGGGTGATGCAGTTCATGCGCGACGGGCGCCCGGAACAGCTCGACTGCACCCTCAACTGGTTGACTGCGTGGGCCAAGGCCGATGCGTTGATGTCGAAAGACTTCAACCACACCGGCAAGTCGATGCGCAAATGGGCGCTGGGCAGCATGGCCTCTTCGTACATTCGCCTGAAGTTCTCCGACTCGCATCCACTGGCCGAACATCAGCAAGAGGCGCAGTTGATCGAGGCGTGGTTCAGCAAGATGGCCGATCAGGTGGTCAGCGATTGGGACAACCTGCCGCTGGAAAAAACCAACAACCACTCGTACTGGGCGGCCTGGTCGGTGATGGCGACTTCGATCGCCACCAACCGTCGCGACCTGTTTGATTGGGCAGTGAAGGAATACAAGGTCGGGGTCAATCAGGTCGATGCCGACGGCTTCCTGCCCAACGAACTCAAGCGCCAGCAACGCGCCCTCGCCTATCACAACTACGCCCTGCCGCCACTGGCGATGATCGCCAGTTTCGCTCAGGTCAACGGTGTCGATCTGCGTCAGGAAAACAACAGCGCGCTGAAGCGTCTGGGTGACCGGGTGCTGGCCGGGGTGAAAGACCCTGACCAATTCGAGAAGAAGAACGGCAAAGAGCAGGACATGACCGACTTGAAAGAGGACATGAAATTCGCCTGGCTCGAACCGTTCTGCACCCTCTACACCTGCCCGCCGGATGTGATCGAGAAGAAGCACGGCATGCAACCGTTCAAGACCTTCCGCCTCGGCGGCGACCTGACCAAGGTCTACGACCCGTCGCATGAGAAGGGCAACAAGGGTTCGTAAGAATGAATGCAATCCCCTGTGGGAGCGGGCTTGCTCGCGAATGCGGTCTGACATTCAAAAAAAATGTTGACTGACACACCGCTTTCGCGAGCAAGCCCGCTCCCACAGTGAAGTGATGTCGCCCCCTGAATTTTCATGGGGGGTTTGGGGGGGCTTTGGCCCTTGACTGTTGGTTCAAACATGGAGAGATCGGGATGGTATTTTCATCCAACGTGTTCCTGTTTCTGTTCTTGCCGATCTTTCTCGGCTTGTACTACTTGAGCGGGCAACGCTATCGCAACCTGTTGCTGCTGATCGCCAGCTACGTGTTCTACGCATGGTGGCGGGTGGACTTCCTGGCGCTGTTCGCCGGCGTCACCCTGTGGAATTACTGGATCGGCCTGAAAGTCGGTGCTGCCGGCGTGCGTACCAAACCGGCACAGCGCTGGCTGCTGCTCGGCGTCGCGGTCGACCTGTGCATCCTCGGCTACTTCAAGTACGCCAACTTCGGCGTGGACAGCATCAACGCGATCATGACCTCGTTCGGTCTGGAACCGTTCATCCTGACCCACGTGCTGCTGCCGATCGGTATCTCGTTCTACATCTTCGAGTCGATCAGCTACATCATCGACGTGTATCGCGGCGACACCCCGGCCACCCGCAACCTGATCGACTTCGCGGCGTTCGTGGCGATCTTCCCGCACCTGATTGCCGGCCCGGTCCTGCGTTTTCGCGACCTCGCCGACCAGTTCAACAACCGCACCCACACCCTCGACAAGTTCTCCGAAGGTTGCACGCGGTTCATGCAGGGTTTTATCAAGAAAGTCTTCATCGCTGACACCCTCGCCGTGGTCGCCGACCACTGCTTCGCCCTGCAAAACCCGACTACCGGGGATGCCTGGCTTGGCGCGCTGGCGTACACCGCGCAGCTGTATTTCGACTTCTCCGGCTACAGCGACATGGCCATTGGTCTGGGCCTGATGATGGGTTTCCGCTTCATGGAAAACTTCAAGCAGCCTTACATCAGCCAGTCGATCACCGAGTTCTGGCGCCGCTGGCACATCAGCCTGTCGACCTGGCTGCGTGACTACCTGTACATCACCCTCGGCGGTAACCGTAAAGGCACGCTGATGACCTATCGCAACCTGTTCCTGACCATGCTGCTGGGTGGTCTGTGGCACGGCGCGAACATCACTTACATCGTCTGGGGCGCCTGGCACGGCATGTGGCTGGCGATCGAAAAGATGCTCGGCATCAACACCGCGCCGCGCAGCCTCAACCCGATCCGCTGGGCGCTGACCTTCCTGCTGGTGGTGATGGGCTGGGTGATCTTCCGTGCGGAAAACCTGCACGTTGCCGGGCGCATGTACGGCGCGATGTTCAGCTTCAGCGACTGGTCGCTGTCGGAACTCAACCGCGCCAGCCTCACCGGCCTGCAAGTGGCAACTCTGGTGGTGGCGTACGCAACCCTGGCGTTCTTCGGTCTGCGTGATCTGTACACCAACCAGCCTCCGGTGAAGAGCAAACCTGAAGTCAACGTCGAGGCCAACGGCCCTGCCACCGCGACCCCGGGCATGATCAAAGCCGCGCCTGGCGAAAACCCGGCGAGCATCCATGAGCCTGGCTACACCGTCGGCGTCGAAGCCCAGGTGCAACCGGCTTACTGGACGGCGGACTGGTCGCGCTACGTGATGCGCGGGCTGATCCTGCTGCTGTTCATCGCCTCGATTCTCAAACTCTCGGCGCAAAGCTTCTCGCCGTTCCTTTACTTCCAGTTCTGAGGGATCTGACATGACCCGCTCATTACGTATCGTCTACATCGCGCTGTTTCTGCTGACCCTGCTGGTGCTCGGTCTGTGGTCGGTGCGCAGCTTCTTCGGCTTCAGCACCAATGCCGATGCGACCGTGCTCAACGGTCGCTGGACCAAAGCCGTGGAAACCCACTACGACGACCAGTTTCCGATCAAGCGTCTGGGCACCAACCTCTGGGCGGCGCTGGATTTCAAACTGTTCAACGAAGGTCGTCCGGGCGTGGTGCTCGGTCGCGATCAGTGGCTGTACAGCGACGAGGAATTCAACCCGATCGTCAACGAAGAACTGAACCTGCAAGGCAACTACGCGCTGGTCGAAGGCGTGCGCCAGACCCTCAAGGCCAAAGGCGTAAAACTGGTGATGGCGATCGTCCCGGCCAAGGTGCGCCTGTACCCGGAACACCTGGGTGAAGTGAAACCGGCGAGCATCCACGCCAACCTCTATCAGGACTTCCATGCCCGTGTCGCGGCAGACAAGATCCTCGCCCCGGACTTGCTCGGCCCGCTGCAACAGGCCAAGCAGAACGGTCAGCAAGTGTTCCTGCGCACCGACACCCACTGGACGCCTGAAGGCGCCGAGATCGCTGCCAACACCCTGGCGAAAACCATCGCCGACAAGTTCCCGCTCAGCGGCGAGCCGCAGCGCTTTGTCACCACGCCAGCGGAGAAGGTCACGCACAAGGGCGACCTGCGTCTGTTCCTGCCGCTGGATCCGCTGTTTGAAAACCTGATGCCGGCGCAAGAGCCGCTGCAGAAGCGCAACACCGTGGCCGCCGAGCAACCTGCCGGTGACGACGCGCTGTTCGCCAGCAGCGAAGTACCGGTCGCACTGATCGGCACCAGCTACAGCGCCAACCCCAACTGGAACTTCGTCGGTGCGCTGAAACAAGCGCTGCACAGCGACGTCGTCAACTACGCCGAAGACGGCCACGGCCCGATCCTGCCGATGCTCAGCTACCTGAAAAGCGATGACTTCAAGAACAGCCCGCCACAGGTGCTGATCTGGGAGTTTCCTGAACGATATCTGCCTGTGAACAACGAAATCGGCGACGCCGACCCGCAGTGGGTCGCAGAGCTCAAACAAGCCGGTGCTCGCCAACAAAACGTAGCTGTAAACACTAAATCCGAGACGCCCGACCGGGCGCAAAACTGAAAGAGAGGTAACACCATGACTTTCACGACTACTCCTCGTCGTCTCGCAAAACGCATTGCACTGGTTGCCGGTCTCAGCGTGCTGTCGGTCCAGGCTTTCGCCGGTGGCGACGCCGCGCTGTACGGCCCGACCGCACCGAAAGGCTCGACTTTCGTGCGGGTCTACAACGCCAGCAACGCCGAAGTCAGCGCCACTGTCGGCAGCACCAATCTGAGCGACGTTGCGCCACTGACCAGCAGCGACTTCAGCTTCATGCCGGGCGGCGATTACAGCGCCAAGGTCGGCAGCCAGACCTTGCCGGTGAAACTTGCCGGTGACCACTACTACACCCTGGTCAACAACGCGTCCGGCGCGCCGCAACTGATCGAAGAACCACCGTTCAAGAACAAGCAGAAATCCCTGGTGCGCGTGCAGAACCTCAGCGACAAGCCGCTGACCCTGAAGACCGCCGACGGCAAGACCGACGTGGTGCCGAACGTGGCCGCCAAGGGCCGTGGCGAACGTGAAATCAACCCGGTGAAAGTCAGCCTGGCGCTGTACGAAGGCGACAAGAAAGTCGGCGACGTGAAACCGGTCGCCCTGGAGCGCGGTGAAGCAGCGGTGCTGTACGTCACCGGTTCCGGCAGCAGCCTGTCGCCAGTCTGGGTGAAACGCCCGGTGTCGACCCGCTAATTATTTTCCAGACTGCCCCCGCGCCCACTGTGGGAGCGGGCTTGCTCGCGAAAGCGGTCTGACATTCAACAGCTATGTCGACTGATACACCGCCTTCGGGAGCAAGCCCCCTCCCACCCTGCGACCGGGTTGTCAGTTCGGATACGAGACAAAAACAAGAGTGAAACGACACAGCGTTCGTGCCTCTAACCAATCGATTTTATGGAGTAAACAATATGATTCCGGTGATCTTGTCAGGTGGTAGCGGTTCACGTCTTTGGCCGCTTTCGCGCAAGCAATTCCCTAAACAATTCCTCGCCCTGACCGGTGAACACACGCTGTTCCAGCAAACCCTGGAGCGTCTGGTGTTCGAAGGCATGGACACACCCATCGTGGTCTGCAACAAGGATCACCGCTTCATCGTCAACGAACAGTTGGCCAACCGTAATCTCGAATGCCAACGCATCCTGATGGAACCGTTCGGCCGCAACACCGCGCCAGCCGTGGCGCTGACCGCGATGATGCTGGTCAACGAAGGGCGTGACGAACTGATGCTGGTGCTGCCGGCCGACCACGTGCTGGAAGACCAGAAAGCCCTGCAACGCGCATTGGCCCTGGCCACCGTCGCCGCCGAAAACGGCGAAATGGTGCTGTTCGGCGTGCCGGCGACCAAACCGGAAACCGGCTACGGCTACATCAAATCCACCGGCGATTCGCTGCTGCCCGAAGGCGTCAGCCGCGTCTCGCACTTCGTCGAAAAACCTGACGTCAAACGCGCCACCGAATATGTCGAATCCGGCGGCTACTACTGGAATAGCGGCATGTTCCTGTTCCGCGCCAGCCGCTTCCTCGAAGAGCTGAAAAAGCACGATCCGGACATCTACGACACCTGCCTGCTGACCCTCGAGCGCAGCCAGCAGGACGCCGACACCGTCACGCTGGACGAAGCCACTTTCGCCTGCTGCCCGGACAACTCCATCGACTACTCGGTGATGGAAAAAACCCAGCGCGCCTGCGTGGTGCCGCTGAGCGCCGGCTGGAGCGATGTCGGTTGCTGGTCGTCGCTGTGGGAAGTCAACGAGAAGGATGCCAACGGCAACGTCAGCAAAGGCGACGTGGTGATCCAGGACAGCAAAAACTGCATGATCCACGGCAACGGCAAACTGGTGTCGGTGATCGGTCTGGAAAACATCGTCGTGGTCGAAACCAAGGACGCGATGATGATCGCCCACAAGGACAAGGTTCAGGGCGTCAAGCAGATGGTCAACACCCTCAACGAGCAGGGCCGCAGCGAAACCCAGAACCATTGCGAGGTCTATCGTCCGTGGGGCTCCTACGACTCGGTGGACATGGGCGGGCGTTTCCAGGTCAAGCACATCTCGGTCAAACCGGGCGCGTGCCTGTCGCTGCAGATGCACCACCACCGCGCCGAACACTGGATCGTGGTCAGCGGCACCGCCGAAGTGACCTGCGATGACAACGTGTTCCTGCTCTGCGAAAACCAGTCGACCTACATCCCGATCGCCTCGGTGCACCGCCTGCGCAACCCGGGCAAGATCCCGCTGGAAATCATCGAAGTGCAATCGGGCAGCTACCTCGGCGAAGACGATATCGAGCGTTTCGAGGACATCTACGGTCGTTCCACCCCGATCGAACGCGGCGTTTCGGTGAAGACCATCGCGCAGTGATCACCCCGCAATAAGAAGCCCCCGTCCAGCCCGCTGCGTCCCCATCCGCAGTGGGTTGGGCGGGGGCTTTTTTGGCCTGTTCACATTCCTCCAACGCTTGTTCTGATAATTAACGGGGTAACATTTTTGCTTTTATCACGTATCTATGTGCCGTCCCGAATCGTGCGGTGTTATCCATGTAGGACCTTCCTTTTGGAATGTGTTGCACGGAAACTACTTTAACTTTGTTATACATTGGAAACGTTACTTCTCCCTCGGATGCATACAACCCCTCAGAAACACCTGCATGTCCAGGTTCCACCTCAAAGTGCCACATTATGGATTTACCGGACACGTAGCCCATGCCTGGGTCTTTGGATGTTGACATTATCAACTTAGAGCGGATGTTTACATTCAGTATGCTTTCTGTAGCATCGTCTCCGACGCTCTCTACAAACTCGGCAAGCCATGGGTAGCTATTCAATATGGCTGTTGTGTCTCCTCGGAAAAGCTCCTTTACATCCGCACGATGATAACTTGGCCATTCTTCATCTATTTTCCCTAAAACACCCTGAACTTCCAAAGCTTTGTCATTATCGATATTCCTGGCGGGAGGAGTCATATTTCGTCCAACTTCCCGCCATACATCTACAAACTGCGTTATATCGTCAATTGAACTGTAGTGCTCAATATTGAGCTTCTGAAGAGCAATTGTGAATGAAGAATAATAAGGATATTCACCCCCTTGTTGTTTATACAATGCCGGATCTTCTTTAATGACCCATTTTTTAGTGGTCAATGGTCGGGAGGCTGCTCCCGGTAAAGGGGGAGGTATGCCTGAGACAGGTGGCGGCGGGGGTGGCAATGCTGGCGGTCCTGGAGGACCGGATTGCTCTGGAAGCTGCGGCCTGCGTCCATCTGCATCGATCAACGTACCGGGGTTATTTCTGACCATCCGGTACAGGTTCAAACCATCCACTTCCCCCGCCGGGTCCGGACTGCTCCATTTTTGCAACCAGGAGATGTAGTAGCGGTGACCGTAGTAATCAAGTCCGGTCGCATCACGCTCCTTGCCTGAATAACGGACGAATTTGTAGCTGAGTTCGCCGTTCTGCCAAGCGCTGGTACCGAACGGGTGATACTTCTCCCGACCAATCAACGTACCGTCACCGGCAGTTTCCAGACTAACCGAACCCAAGTGATCGATATGTTGGTATCGCCATCGATTGTTGACTCCCGAAGGCGGCGGGCTCTCCCAATGCTGTACTCGAGCGTTGTCGGTAACGATGATCTGCAACCGTTCGCCGGTACCGTTATCGGTGCGCAACTCCAGCCCGGGCAAATAGCGTACGTCGGCAATCAGGCTTCGGACGCCAGTTCGCAACGAACGGACCTTGCGTACCCGCTGGCTGCCACCATCGTACAGATAGACCTCATGATCATTGATACCTGAGGCACGCTCCACCGGACAGACCGTTTGCAGTTGATTGCGCAGGTTCCAGTTCAGTACCCGCCCTGACTCCAGCGTCAGCAGGTTGCCTCTGCGGTCGTAGGCAGCTTCGATTTCTGCCTCACCGGGAATGACGTCCACGTAAGGCAAAGAGCGGTTGCTATAACGCGCCGGCTGCAGTTTGCGCCCGTGGCTTTGTGCACCGACATGAATCAGGTTGCACAGGTTGCCGCCGGGATCATATTCGTAAGTCTGTTGATAGTTGCTGACCGCCCCCGGATCGATGCGGCCCATCGATTGCGGGCCACGATTGACTGCGCCGGCCTCCCAACCGGACGCCTTGGTCAACTGGTAAAGACTGTCGTAGACAAAGCGACTGACCGGGTCGATGCGCTGGTTGGCGAAGTAACGGATCGGCAGTGACTTGTCTTCGATACTCAGGACATTGCCTACCCGGTCGTATCCATAACTCAAATGTTGCAGCACAAGACCATCAGCGTCTTCAGTCCGCTGAACCAACAGGCGATTGTCTTCGGGGCTATACGTCCGGGTGGTTTGTACACCGTTGCCGGCGGTTTCCTGCGTGACATTGCCTTGCGCGTTGTAGTGGATGTCCCTGACCAGGGTCTGCTCGGTTTCCCCCTTCAACTGCAAGCGGCGCTCGCGCAAGTGGCCATCGACGGTCAGCGCGAATGTATGCCGGTTTTCTCGGGCATCCGTCTGTTCCAGCACATCCCCCAGCGCACCATGGCGCCAGCGCGATGTCGCACCGGCGCCTGGCTCCAGCAGCCGCTGACGATCCGCCTCCGACTTAGGCCAGTCAGGTGCCAACGGATCCTGAGTGAAGTGGCGGGTGTCCTCGGTACATTCGCCGCTAATTGCAAATCGGTTGAACAGTACGCTGCCGGCCGGGTGATCATGACGGATCAGTTGACCGTAATGATTTTGCGCCAGATCGCCGCTGCCGGGATGACCGTAGGTCAATCGCTCGCCGCAACGCCGCGCCTCGCTTGCCCCTTGTTCGAATATCGCAACGGGTCGAAGCAAGGCATCGTACTCAATGTCGCGTCGCGTCTGACGGCTGTCCCAACTGAATACCGTTTGCGTGGCGAGCCCCTTCAACTCGATTTGCGTGCCGGTATCGACACTGTCCGAACGAATCACCGAGGCGCCCAAGGTAAACACTCGTGTCAGATTGGCCGGCGTCAGCGGGTCGCCGACCTGCGACAGCCAAAGCCGCGGATCCCACTGTTTAACCGCATGCCCCGCCGGGTCATGAAGGATGCGGTTGATCCGGGGGTCGACAGGGCCGTCCTCGATAGCCCGACAATAGTCGACCGTGCGAACCAACAAACCGCGCGGGTCGAACACAGACACCCTCGGCGTATTGATGTGCATGCTCATGAAAAGTCCCTCCCCGTGCGAGCGGCGTTGTTCGAACCTCCGGAATTTGAGCAGGCACAACGCATTTTCAACAACTGTCAGAAATTACAGTCCCGACCGATGGCGTCACGCTTTGCTCGGCGAATATCCATTCCCGCGCCCCTTCGGTAGGATGGTGCTCACGAGTTCAAGGAGCGTTCAAACATGTTCATCGGCGTTTTGCTGGTCATCACCTGGCTGATCCTGTTGTTGCGCTATCCGGCCAAGGCCGTGCCGGTGTCCGTCGCGGCTGCCGTTGGTCTGGGTTTGGTCGCGGTCTGGGTGGTGTGGCTGGACAACCGCGAACTCAAGCAACTGGCGCGTCTGGAGATGCGCATTGTCTATGCGCCTGAACAGTGCCCGGCGGATCGACCGCTGCAACTGAAAATGAAAAACGGCAACGACGTGCCGCTGACCGAACTGCGCTGGCGCATTGCAGCCTACGCGCCCGGTGACACGGTCAATCTGGCCGACAACCAATACACCGCCCCGCGCTATCGCGGTCCCGGCGAACTGCAGGCCGGCGGCGACTGGGAAGACTGCCTGCCGATGCCACCGCTGCGTCCCGGTTATCGCCCGCAAACCCTGGAGTTTCGCGCCGAGCGCTTGCAAGGCAGTTTCTCCGACTGATCCCCTCCCCCACTTTTTGCACAAGGAATGCGCCATGCCCGTTGCGTTGATTACCGGTTGCTCCAGCGGCATTGGCCGCGCCCTCGCCGACGCCTTCAAAGGCGCCGGTTACGAAGTCTGGGCCACTGCGCGCAAGAGTGACGACGTCGCGGCGCTGACCACCGCCGGGTTCACCGCGATCCCGCTGGACGTCAATGACAGCGTGGCGCTGGCACAACTCGCGGAACGTATCAACCAGCAACACGGTGGCCTCGACGTGCTGATCAACAACGCCGGTTATGGCGCCATGGGGCCGCTGCTCGATGGCGGCGTGCCGGCCATGCAGCGCCAGTTCGAGACCAACGTGTTCTCGATTGTCGGCGTCACTCGCGCACTGTTCCCGGTGCTGCGCCGGGCCAAGGGGCTGGTAGTGAACATCGGCAGTGTTTCGGGCGTTCTGGTCACGCCATTCGCCGGCGCCTACTGTGCGTCGAAAGCGGCGGTGCATGCGCTGAGCGATGCCTTGCGCATGGAACTGGCGCCGTTCGGCATTCGCGTGATGGAGGTCCAGCCGGGGGCGATTCAGTCGAGCTTCGCCAAGAATGCCGGGCACGAAGCCGAGCAGTTGATCAACGAGCAGTCGCCGTGGTTTCCGCTGCGCGAGGGGATTCGCGCGCGGGCCAAGGCCTCGCAGGACAAGCCGACCCCGGCTACCGAGTTTGCGGCTGAACTGCTCAAGGCTGTGCAGCGGGACACACCGCCACGCTTGATCCGCATTGGTAACGGCAGTCGGGCGTTGCCGTTGCTGGCGACGTTGTTGCCGAAGGGGTTGCTGGAGTCGACGTTGAAGAAGCGGTTCGGGTTGCGCGGGAAGCTTTGATACCGAGCTGGCGGGTGCTCGAACAAATTGACGCATATTTTTTTCGATACCGCACCTGTCAACATTGACAGTGTACAGCTCTCACCCAAAGTCACAGTATTCAGACCAGAAGGAGAATGGTTGTCCGAGCACAATGGCGTCGCTGATCGACCGTGGTCGCTAGAGATCGAGAACTCTTTCAATTGTTCAACGCCATTACAGGGTTGAATCCATGAACGTTTATCGATGGGTGACCTATGAACACTTCGCACAAACAAAAAACTCGGCGGCCCGGTGAAGCAGATCCGGATTTCGGAAAGCATGGCTCCGTATCAATGTACGAGCTCGACTTTCCCGAAAAACTTCAGGGAACACGTCTGATCCATGGACTGGCTCATTCAGATGGCAAAGTAATTATTGGTGCCGACCTTTATGACGCCAAAATCCAGCTTAACGTCTATGCCTTGATACGTTTGAACGACGATGGCCGCCTCGACAAAAAATTTGCCGAACTGGGTTTTCACGTTGGCAGTTTCCTCGATGGCCACTCTTGTGGCGCTGGAAAAGTGACCGTACTAGACGATGGGAAAATACTCTTACTGGGATGGACTCTCTCACCAGACAATGGCTGGGGGGAGTTGGTCGTTGCGCGTTTTCATGAAAATGGCGGTATCGATGAAAGCTTTGGCGAAAAGGGTCGTCGGATCATACCAAACGCTGAGAACAGCAAGTTCGTAGTTACATCGGAGAGCATTCAAGTCAACTCCCAAGGCACCTTGTTCATTACAGCGAACTACGCCAACCCGGATGCTTCGGATCATTACAGCGCAAGTATTTACAGCATCAAAGCCGATGGCTCATGGAACAACGAGTTCAATGGCACGGGTCACCTCAAGTTCACAGTCGATGCTGCGAGCCCGTTTACGGCGGTAAATAGCTGCCTGCTGCAAGGTGACAAACTGCTGATCGCCGGTAACGCGTTGTTGCAAGGGCTGGAAACTGCGTACGTCGCGCGGCTGAATCCGGACGGCAGCCCCGATCGCGGGTTCGGCGACATTCGAACCCCGGGCCTGTTTACCCTACGCGTCAATAATCTGAGCAACCGTTTCAACGACCTGAGTCAAGGACCTGATGGCAGCCTGGCCTGTTTCGGACAGAGTGGCGCCGATTGGGAAACATCGGCCGAGGGACTGTTAAGCATGTTGACGCCCAATGGCACACCGCATCGACTTTTCAATAACGGTGAGCCACTGCTCACACAACTCGATAGCTCGCCCACTGGCATTCGCTGGCGTTGTGGCTACACCCAAGAGGACGGCAAATTAGTAGCGTTGTCAGGTGATCAGAACCCGTACCTGGCCCGTCTCCTGCCTGATGGGAAACCGGATGAGGGCTTCGGAGAGTCTGGTTATGTAGAACTGAAAGATTCAGATGTGGATAAGAAACCTCTCTTCCAGTTAATCAAGGGCTCTGACAATCGCATCCTTCTGTCATTAAACTATGCGCATCTGGGTGGTTTTGGTCGTATCGATGCCTACTTAGGCTGATATTCGGCAGGCAGACAGCGCTATTCAACGCGCTGTCTGCACCAAAGCCCTTACCCCCAACCTTTCATGAAATCAATAAACGCCCGCACCTTCAGCGGCAAATGCCGGGTATCCGGATACAGCGCGTAAACACCCTGCTGAGCAAAACGGTAATCGGCCAGCAACCGTACCAGTCGCCCGGCTGCCAGATCCTCCTGAATCAGCCATTGCGGCAAAATCGCCACGCCTTGCCCGGTCAGCGCAAACGCCCTGAGCGTCGCCGAATTGTCGGCGACGATGGCGGTGGTACCCGGTTTTGGCTGGTAGAAATGCTCGGTCCCGGTCGGGTCGGTCACAGTCATCTCAGGGACTCGGCCGTGGCCCAGCGTCGGCATCGACTCCAGCGTCGCCAGTGTGGCAACCGGCGCGAAGCGCTCGACCAGCTGCGGCGCCGCCACCGCAAACACCTCGAACGTCGACAACTGCACCGCGCGCAGATTGGAGTCGTGCATGCGCCCCAGACGAATCGCCATGTCAAAGCGTTCAGAGATCAGATCGGCATGGGTCGAGGACGTCGACAGATGAATGTTCAGTTGCGGCTGTTGCTGACGGAACACCTCCAGCGCCGGCACCACTTGGGCCAGGGCGAATTCCACGGTGGTGGTGATGCGCAACGTGCCCTTGAGTTGCGAATGCTCGGAGCGCGCTTCCTCGATCGCCAGTCGCGCTTCGTCAAGGGTGCGCAGACAGCGTCGATAAAAACGCTCGCCGGCATCGGTCAGGGCCAGTTGCCGCGTGTTGCGCGTGAGCAAGGTAACGCCCAGTTCTTCTTCCAGACGCTTGAGATTGAAGCTCACCACCGCCCGGGTCTGGCCCAGAGTATCGGCGGCCGCGGTCAACGAGCCGGCCTCGACCACGGCTTTGAAAGTGTCAAAACGGTCCAGGCTGACCATGTCCCACGCACTCCTTGTTAAAAATATTTTGACAAACTAGCAGGCAAACCAGCGTTTTCCTAACGCCTGAAGCCCCCTAACCTGCACGTCTCATCACAGGGAAGCTGCCATGGCCTATCGCTCGAAAGTTGCGCTGGTGTATCTGTTCGGGTTTGCCCTCGACCTGCTGAACATGTTCGCCGCGAGCATCGCCTACCCGGACATCGCCCGGGAATTACAGGCATCCGTGACGCAACTGGCGTGGATCACCAACGCCTACATGCTCGGGCTGACACTGATCATTCCGCTGAGCGTGTGGCTGGCGGCGCGGCTGGGCGAGCGGCGGCTGATCCTTGGCTCGTTGCTGGTGTTCGGCATCGCCTCCGGTCTGGTGGCCCAGGCCGGGTCGATTGAAAGCCTGATCGGCTGGCGCCTGCTGCAAGGACTCGGTGGCGGCTTGCTGTTGCCAATCGGTCAGGCCTTGGCGTATCGGCAGTATCCAGCGACACAACGCGCACACCTCACCGGCGCGGTGCTGATGGTCGCGTTGCTGGTGCCGGCCCTGTCGCCGGCGGCGGGCGGCCTGATCGTCGAGGCGTTGTCATGGCGCTGGATTTTCTACCTGAACATGCCCATGGCGCTGCTGGCTTTCGGATTGGGTCTGCTCTGGTTGAAAGCGGATCAGGCCACCCTTGAACGCCCGACGCTGGATCTACTCGGTCTGCTGCTGGCCGTATCAGCCCTGAGTCTGTTGTTGATTGCCGTGAGCCTGGCGAGCGCCGCCGCTACCCGTCACCTCGCCGCCGGGGTTCTGCTGCTCGGCGTCCTGACCTTATGGCTGTACCTGCGTGATGGCTGGCACAAACCCGACGCGGTGCTCGACCTGCAACTGATCAACAGTCCGTCGCTGCGCCTGGCGATGCTGATCTACCTGTTCGTGCCCGGGGTGTTTACCGGTACCAACATGATTGCCGTGTTGTACCTGCACGAGCTCGGTTTCGGCGCGGCGCAAACCGGTGCGCTGATGCTGTCCTGGGCGGCCGCCTCGGGTGTGGCGATCATGCTCGGCAAACGCAGTTTCAACCGTATCGGCCCCAAGCCGTTGCTGATCGCCGGGATGCTTTTGCAGTGCCTGGGGATTGTCCTGCTGATGCGCATCGAACAACCCGCCGCCGCGCCGCTGATCATTGCCTATGCCTTGATGGGTCTGGGCGGCAGCCTGTGCAGCGTGACCGCGCAGAGCCTGGCGTTTGTCGGCATCGCGCCGGAAAAAATGGGCCACTCCAGTGCGCTGTGGAACATCAATCGCCAGCTCGGTTTCTGCCTCGGCGCGGCGCTGCTCAGTTCGTTGTTGGGCGCTTTGGGCGGCAACGGTTTCCGCTACTGCTTTCTCGCCGCCGCGCTGCTCACGCTGTTGCCGATGGTCGCGGTGCTGCGTTTCGATGCCTCCAAAGTGCTCGCCCTTTTGAGCTCACCTCCCCTTCAGGAAAAATCCACATGATTGACTACAACGAATATTTTGATGAAGTGATCCAGGCCCACCTGGTCATCGAACGCTGGTTTGCCGTGGAGCAGGATTCGGCGGAACTTGCGCGTTTGCTGAGCCGGTTCTCGGCGGATTTTTCCATGGTCACGCCGCTGGGCCGGGCGCTGGATGTCGAGGCCTTGCGCGCATTGTTTCAGTCGGCGGGCGGGAAGAAGCCCGGCTTCAGAATCGAGCTCAGTGAGCTGCGCGGGATTGCACTGCATGCGCATGGCGCGACGCTGACTTATCGCGAGCAGCAGAGCGATGCGAGCGGGTTGCGCACCGATCGCCGATCGACGGTGGTGTTTGAAAAGACCGAGGCCGGGCGGGTGCTGTGGCGGCATTTGCAGGAGACGTTTTGCCAAGGCTGATGCGATCCTTTTGTGGCGAGGGAGCTCGCTCCCGCTGGGCTGCGCAGCAGCCCCGATACCTGCCCCCAGCCCTGTCAGGCACACCGCGCAGTCAGCTTTTACGACTGCTGCGCAGCCGAGCGGGAGCAAGCTCCCTCGCCACAGGTTTACTCTCCTGTGTCCTGCTTCACCACCACCGTGCAGGTAATCCCCGCCGCCAACAACACACCCTCCGGCACTTCATCGATGTGAATGCGCACCGGCACCCGCTGCGCCAGTCGTACCCAGTTGAACGTCGGGTTCACGTCGGCGATCAGCTCGCGGCTTTCCGGGTTGTCGCGGTCGTAGATGCCGCGGGAAATACTCTCCACATGCCCCTTCAAGACTTCGCCGCTCATCAGTTGCATGTCGGCTTTGTCGCCTACGCGCACGTGCGGCAATTTGGTCTCTTCGAAGAAGCCGTAGACCCAGAAAGAGTTCATGTCGACCACGGCCATTTTCGCTTCGCCGATGCGCGCGTAGTCACCGCGATGCACGTTGAGGTTGGTCACGTAGCCGTCCACCGCCGCGCGCACTTCGGTGCGTTTCAGGTTGAGTTCGGCGGCTTCCAGTTGGGCTTGCGCGTGTTGATAGTCGGCCTGCGCGGCGTCGGCGATGTTGCTGGCGTCGTCGCGGTTTTCCTTGGAGATCACCAGATTGTCGAGGTCGGCGCGGCGGTGCGCGTTGACCTTGCGCATCTCCCACGTCGCCTTGCGCGAAGCCACCAGCGACTGCGCCTGCTTCACCGCGAGACGGTAATGCTCGGGGTCGATCTGCATCAGCAGGTCACCCTTCTTCACCAACTGGTTGTCGCGCACCGGTACGTCGACCACTTCCCCGGTGACGTCGGCGGCGACGTTGATGATGTCCGCCCGCACCCGGCCGTCACGGGTCCACGGGGTATTCATGTAGTGCTCCCACAGGGTCCGGCCGATCCACAGTGCCATGGCCAGCACCAGCAGGGTCGCGAGCAGGCTGAAAAACTTTTTCATCAGAACGTTCTCAACGGTAGACAGTCAGCGCCATGGCGCCGAACAGACAGGTAAACAGGCTCAGACGCAGCAGCGCCGGGTGCCAGAAAAAACGGTACAGGTCGAACCCCGAGAGGAACCGGTCCAGCGCCCAGGCCAGCGCCGCAGCGACAAAAAACATCAGGGTCATGGTCGGCATGTACACGCCGTGGAAGGCGATTTCACGAGGCATGGGCAAGTCCTTCGGGCTTGGCGACGGCATAGGCAGCGAGTGGTGATTGCGGGTCGAGCAACGAGGTGCGGATGAAGTGCAGATAGCTCTTCACCCGACGCAACGCGGACGTGTCGAAGTGCGGCGCGAACGGCTCGTCGGTCGCGGCGACCCGACTGATTGCGTGATCGACCGCCACCAGTGCGCGTTCCAGATTGCTCGGGTTCGGTTGTAGAAACAGTCGCACCAGCGCCCGACCCATCACGCGAATTGCCTGACGCCACGGCTGCGATTCGGCATAGGCCGGATGCACCGGGAGGATCGCCTGTTCCTTGCGCAACTCGATGATCGCGTGGCCGACTTCGAGCACCACGAACATCCAGCGCAGCAGGTTCTTCTGCACGGTCGGCTGCCCGGCAGCGAGACCATAAGCCTGATGCAGCAAATCGCGGGTACGACTCTCGAAACTCGACGCCAGGCCCTTGAGTTTGCCGCTGATCGCGTAGACAACCTGGCCGCGCAGATCCTGCTCCAGGCGCTTCCACAACCAGCGGCTGTTGGGCGGCAGAATGATTGCGCCGGCAGCGGCGCAGACCAGCATGCCCATGACCATGGCGATGTAGTCGTTGATGAAGGTGTAGGGGTTGTAAATGGTCAGGTTGTCCGGCACCGAACCGGTGCTGAAGAAGATCAACAAACCGAGACCGACACCTGCGTATTGCGGTCGCGAAGCGAGGAACGAGCCGAGCACGATCACTGGCGCGAGCATCACGCACAGCAGCGGAAAACCGTCGATCCACGGAAAGATGAAAAACATCTCGACGAAGCCGATCAGCGCCCCGAGAAACGTACCGCAGGCCATTTGAAAAGCCATGCGTTTCGGGTTCGGCGTGGCGGCGGACAGGCCCACGGTCGCGGCAGCAATCAGGGTCATGGTCGCACCGCTCGGCCACGCGGTGGCGACCCAATAGCTGCCCAGCACCATCAGGATGAACGAGGCGCGAATCCCCGAGGCCGCCGCGGCCCACCAGTTGGTTTGCGGGGTGAACGGCTCGTCCCAGCGCTCACGCTCGTGGCGGTGATCGGCCAGCGAGGCGTGGGTCTGTGTATAACTGTGCAAGTCATCGACGAAGCGATAGAGCAGTTCGTACGCGGTGTGAAAATCCAGTTGCTCGGCGTCGCTAGGATCAGTCTCCTGAAAGGTTGCACGCAGGCTGCGCACCCGCGCCGGCAGGCCATCCTTGTACGTCGCAAGTGCCGTCGCCAGGCGTGCGGCGTCCGGGCTGGTGAGGGCGCGGCCACTGAAGCCGTCGAGCACTTCGGCCAGATCCTGCAGGCCCGGCCTGATCGCCGCCACCACGTGTTCTTCGTCGTTCACGCGCAAGCGCTCGAGCAACTGATGCAGGGCGTTGAAGCGGGTGGTGATGCCCATGAACTCGCTGTTCAAACGACTGAGGCGACCGTTGCGCCGACGCATGTGCGGGTCTTCGAAAACGGTCACGCTGCGCAGCCCTTCGAGGCCCACGGCTTCGGCAATGAAACGCACATTGCTCGCTTCGAACGACTCGGCTTTGCTGCGCCCGCGCAGGCCATCGGTGACGAACAACGCGAACACGCCGAAGCGCTGATACAGGGCGTTGCGCATCGCCGCGCTGGCGGTTTGCGGCAGGATCGCGGCGCTGACTACCGTCGAGCAGAGAATCCCCAGCGAGATCTCCAGCACCCGCCAGACGGCGGCCATGAACGCACCGTCCGGATGCGCCAGCGCGGGCAATCCGACCATCGCCGCGGTGTAGCCGGCGAGGACAAAACCGTAGGCGCGAAAGTTACGGCAACGCGCCGCACCCGCCGAGCAGATGCCGACCCAGATCGCCAGCGAACCGAGGAACAGTTCGGTGTTCTGCGCGAACAGCGAGATCAGCGTAACCATCATCGCCGACCCGGCCAGGGTGCCGAGGAAACGATAGAAACTCTTGGCGAACACATGGCCGCTCTGCGGCTGCATGACGATGAACACGGTGATCATCGCCGTACGCGGCTGCGGCAACTCCAGGCGCATCGCCAGCCACAGTGTGAGGAACGCGGCGAGCAATACCTTGAAGATGTAGACCCAGGTCACGCCATCGCTGCGCGCCCAGTCAAACAAACCCCGACGCCATTCCAGGGAGTAGAGCCAGCGTAGAGGTGCGGGCAAGGGAGTCATTTGGTCTTGCTCAATGAATGAAGAAAAAGTCTGTGGATCACGCAATTCCTGTGGCGAGGGAGCTTGCTCCCGCTTGAGTGCGCAGCGCTCACAAGATCTTTGGGGCTGCTGCGCAGCCCAGCGGGAGCAAGCTCCCTCGCCACAGGTTTGCGCATGCCGTCGGGATTGTGTTCACCGCAGGAGGGCCGGGGTTTTCGGGGCTGCTGTTTGCTCGGCAGTGGGCACGTCATTGCCGGCCCCGAGGCCGCCACCCAACGCCGTCACCAACTCCGCATGCGCACTCAACCGCGCCGCCTGCACCTGCTGCTGCACTTGCTGTTGCTTGAACAGCAAGGTCTGCGCATTGAGCACGTTGAGGTAGTCGGTAAGGCCACGCTGATAAGCAATCATCGCGATGTCGTAAGTCTTCTGCGCAGTGGCCACCGACTCGGCGGCGAAGGCTTGCTGCTTGTCCATCGACTCGCGGCGGATCAACTGATCGGAGATGTTCTTCAGCGCATTAACCAGCGTCTGGTTGTAATGCGCCACGGCGATGTCATAACCGGCGGACGCTTCGCCCAACTCGCTGCGCAAACGCCCACCGTCGAAGATCGGCAGCGAGATCGCCGGGCCGACGTTGTAGTTGAGCTTCTTGCCAGTCAAAAACTCCAGCGCCCCGCCACCGGTCGCCATGTAGCCGAGGCTGCCGACCAGATCGACGTTGGGATAGAAACCGGCGTGCGCCACATCGATCCCGCGTGCCTGCGCCGCCACTTGCCAGCGACTGGCAACCACGTCCGGGCGCTGACCGAGCAACTCGGCGGGCAATGCCGACGGCAGTTTCAATGCTGCCCCCAGCGCCAGCGTCGGCCGCTGCAACTGCGCACCCGCGCCTGGGCCTTTGCCCGCCAGTGCGGCGATCTGGTTGCGGCTGAGGGCGATTGCTTCGTCCAGCGCATCGAGTTGCCGATGGGTTTCCGGCAGCGGCGTTTCGGCCTGACTGACTTCGAAGTGCGTGCCGATTCCGCCGTTCAGGCGCTTCTGCGCCAGATCGAGAATCTGCTGTTGCTGCTTCAGCGTCGCGGCGACGATGTCGCGCTGGGCGTAATGCAGCGACAGTTCGATGTAGGCGCGCACGAGGTTGTTCTGCAATTCCAACTGCGCCAGCCGCGCTTCGGCGGCGCTCATGTGCGCCAGATCCACCGCGCGTTCGCTGGCATTGCTTTCGCGGCCCCAGAGGTCGAGGGCATAGCTGAAACCGAGCGCGGCGTTGTTGTCCCAGGTGGTGGTATTGGACAGCTCGCCCGGGCCGTAGAACGGGTCAGTCGGCCAGTTGTGGCGTTTGAGTGTCGACTCGCCATTGATCTGCAACGACTCGGCCGCTTCGGCGACACCGGCCATGGCCTTGGCCTGCCGCACCCGAGCAGCGGCCATGGCCATGCTCGGACTGCCCTGCACGGCGAGGTCGATCCAGTGATTGAGTTGCGGGTCACCGTAGGCTTGCCACCATTGTGCGGTGGGCCAGTTGGCGTCTTTGGCGGCGTGGGCGATGGCGTCGTCAGTGGCCAGTGCGTCGGCTTCCAATGCCTTGCTATGCGGGGCAATTCCTTGCGTTGAGATGCAGCCGCTGAGACCCAGGGTAAAAGCCAGAACACTGAGCGGCAAAAGCGCTCTGTTGATGCGACGCGGCACAGCTGCGAATTCCTGAAAAAGGGGAAGAACCGAGGCCCTGTGGGAGCGGGCTTGCTCGCGAAAGCGCTCTGTCAGAAGACGCCGCGTTGAAGATGAAATCGCTTTCGCGAGCAAGCCCGCTCCCACAACGGCGCAATTCTAGGTGGGCACCTTGGTGGCGATAAGCTGGGATTCCTGTGAATCTTTGTTACCGTTAACGAGATAATCCCTTGGTCGGGGGTCTCAGCCCCTGAAACTTCGTGTCACAATTTGCCATCTCCCTTGAGAGCACCCCATGGACACATTGCAAAACATGCGCGCCTTCAGTTGTGTGGCCGAAGCCGGCAGCTTCACCGCCGCCGCCGTGCAACTCGACACCACCACGGCCAACGTCTCGCGCGCGGTCTCCAACCTGGAAGCCCACCTGCAAACCCGCCTGCTCAATCGCACGACCCGGCGCATCGCCCTGACCGAGGCCGGCAAGCGCTACCTGCTGCGCTGCGAGCAGATCCTGGCCTATGTCGAAGAAGCCGAAGCCGAGGCCAGCGAAGCCCACGCCCGCCCCGCCGGCCAGTTGAAAGTGCACACCATGACCGGCATCGGCCAGCACTTCGTGATCGACGCCATCGCCCGCTACCGCAAGACCCACCCCGACGTGACCTTCGACCTGACCATGGCCAACCGTGTGCCGGATCTGCTCGACGAAGGCTACGACGTGTCCATCGTGCTGGCCCGCGAACTTCCGGATTCGGGCTTCGTCTCGCAACGCCTGGGCATCACCTACAGCATCGTCTGCGCCTCCCCGGCCTACGTGAAAGCCAACGGCTGCGCGCAAAAACCCAGCGACCTGCTGAACCACGCCTGCCTGCGTCTGGTGAGCCCGGTGATCCCCCTGGAAAAATGGGCCTTCGACGGCCCCGAAGGCCAGGAAATGGTCACCATCAACAGCTCGCCATTCCTGGTGAACTCCGCCGACGCGATGAAAACCGCAATCATCAGCGGCATGGGCGTCGGCGTCCTGCCGGTCTACGCCGCCATCGAAGGCCTGCGCAACGGCACGCTGGTGCGCGTCATGCCCAACTACCGCTCGCAGGAACTCAACCTGTATGCGATCTACCCTTCGCGGCAATACCTGGATGCGAAGATCAAGACGTGGGTCGAGTATTTGCGCGGGTCGCTGCCGGAGATATTGGCGGCGCATCAGGCGGAACTGGCGGCTTATGAATTGAGTGGGAGCCTGGCGGGTGCTCGGGTGGCGACCTGAAATTGGCGCGAGTGCCTCTGTCCAGAACGGAACTTCCACGTCTATTGATCAACGTGGAAGTCCCTCTGGACAATGGCAGTCAGCAAAGCCTGTACTGGGTAAAAACAAATCTGTTACATCTTGACATGCTTAAGACCTGAGACTTTTTTGAATGAACCATTCGCATTCAACCGTGGTTCTGTTGGATTGTTTTGAACGTCCAGTTTAAATCCAAGCGCTAACGTACCTTTAACAAGGTCGAAATTCACATCTACAGTTCCACTGTTATAAACAGCCGGATACAGTCTAGATCTTATCCCCCCCCCTGGGAGCTTCTCGCTCAGTATGTAAATAATGCTCATCTCCGAACTCTCATCGTACGGATGCTCCCCATTACGGATATCAGCCTTAAACCGGCACTGCAGGGCCGCGGATCGCTCTCCAGGAAAATCCTGCCTTGCAATAACAACCACGACCTCATCATTCGTGATGAAGGTGTCAACCTTTCCATTGAATGGATAAAGATCATCAATGAGTACGTCTGCTGTACCTTTCACGGCCTTTTGTTTTTCTGAAAATAGAAAAAATTCATTTATCATAAAAAGTTCCTTTATCGATAACTGACCATCGCAAGATTACGAAACAGAAGACTGCCGTAATCAGTCCTCCTTTACACCTGTCAGAATTAACAGGTTTGTATATCTATTAGAAATAAACCGCGATATTGAAAAGTCTTATTGTTATAAGAACATCACTCAAGAACTCTGCGCCCGCATCTGGTGGAACTGGCGGCTTATGAATGAGTTGGAGTCTGGTTGGAGTGCGAGTCGCCAGCTGACCTCAGCGCCAGACGATACTGGCGATTCAGCAGATCATCATGCTGGCTGAACTGGCAGTGAGTCGGGTGCTGGAAAATGTGGAAATCACCCAATCTGCAGCACACAGCTGAGCCATAGTGGGAGCGGGCTTGCTCGCGAAAGCGTCAGCACATCCAACACTTGCGGCGACTGACACACCGCTTTCGCGAGCAAGCCCGCTCCCACCAGTTGGAATGGGTGTGGTCAGTTGGAGAGTGGTCAGCTGTCAGGCCGTCATCGCGAGCAGGCTCACTCCTACAGTTGGAATGGGTGTGGTCAGGTGGAGAGTGGTCGGCTGTCAGGCCGTCATCGCGAGCAGGCTCACTCCTACAGTTGGAATGGGTGTGGTCAGGTGGAGAGTGATCGGATGACAGGCCAGTTCCCACAGTTGGATTGGGTGTGGTCAGTTGGGGATTGGTCGGCTCGTAGGCCGCCATCGCTAGCAAGCCAGCTCCCACAGAAAAGCAAAGCAGTCCAGACAGACCGCATGCTTTTCACCACTCAACAGGATGAGCGCAAGCTCGGCTGCGGCTCTTGATCTTGCCGTGCCGGCCCCATCGGCAGGCTGAGTGGAGGGGTTTATCCGGGGGTGGGAGCGCAGCGACCGTTTGGCGAAGCCAAATGCATCGAGAGGAGGTGCAGCGAAGCAAACCGGAGGCGATGCCCCCGAATGAATCCCGCAACGAAGGAACCCGAGCCTAAGCGAGGGCCGAACGCCGGGGCCAAGCCTTTTGGTTACTTTGGGGCGTTTGCCAAAGTGACTCGCCGTAAGGGCGAAACCGCCAGCCGCAACCCCCAAAGCAACGGATAAACACCCAAAACCCCAAGAGCATGGTCGGCCCAAAGGCCGCCAAGACAACCCAAAACAGAAATGTTAGCGTGCTTGGCAATCAAGACAGCCGAGCCCAAGCCCGATGAAAAAAACAGTCCTGGCCTTCAGCCGCATCACCCCACCCATGATCGAACGGCTCCAGCAAGAGTTCGACGTCATCGTCCCCAACCCCAAGAACGGCGACATCAACGCCCAATTCAACGAAGCCCTCCCCCACGCCCACGGCCTGATCGGCGTCGGCCGCAAACTCGGGAAGGCCCAACTCGAAACTGCGACAAAACTGGAAGTGGTCTCAAGCGTGTCGGTCGGCTACGACAACTACGACCTCGCCTACTTCAATGAACGCGGAATCATGCTCACCAACACCCCGGACGTGCTCACCGAAAGCACCGCCGACCTCGCCTTCGCCCTGATCATGAGCAGCGCCCGCCGCGTCGCCGAACTCGACGCCTGGACCAAGGCCGGCCAGTGGCAGGCCAGTGTCGGCGCCCCACTGTTCGGTTGCGACGTGCACGGCAAGACCCTGGGCATCGTCGGCATGGGCAACATCGGCGCCGCCGTCGCCCGCCGCGGACGCCTGGGCTTCAACATGCCGATCCTCTACAGCGGCAACAGTCGCAAGACTGAGTTGGAACAGCAACTCGGCGCACAGTTTCGCAGCCTCGACCAACTGCTGGCCGAAGCCGACTTCGTCTGCCTGGTAGTACCGCTCAGCGACAAGACCCGCCACCTGATCAGCCACCGCGAACTGGCGCTGATGAAACCGGGTGCGATTCTGGTCAACATCTCCCGTGGCCCGGTGGTCGACGAGCCGGCATTGATCGAAGCCCTGCAAAACAACCGCATCCGCGGCGCCGGTCTGGACGTCTACGAGAAAGAACCGCTGGCCGAATCGCCGCTGTTTCAGCTGAAAAACGCAGTGACATTGCCGCACATCGGCTCCGCTACGAATGAAACCCGCGAAGCCATGGCCAATCGCGCAATGGCCAACTTGCGCAGCGCTTTGCTCGGCGAACGTCCACAGGATCTGGTGAACCCACAGGTCTGGCGCGGTTAAAAAACATCGGGCAAGTATCAAAAGATACTTGCCCGACAAGTTTCTCCCCGCACATGTTTTGAAATCCAACCCTGCACCGAAATAAAAACACCCGCTATAAACTCTCCTGACTTGTCGACTTCTCGATAAATATCATGGAGAACACTCACTTGAACACTCTGACCACGGATAAAATCATCCGCTTCAGCAAAGTCATACTGATGGGCTATATCAGTTTTTTTGGCTTGCTGGTGATGTACAGCAACTTCACTGACTATGCTTCAAACTATGAGTATGTCGGGCATGTTCTGAGCATGGACACTACCCAACACAACCTCAGCATCCGCTATCGCGCGATCACTTCCCCCATGCTTCACCACCGGATCTACTGGCTCATTATCACGCTGGAAGTGACCTACACCGCGTTTTGCCTGTTAGGCACTTATCATCTGTTGAAAAACATAAATGCTTCGAAAGAAAAATTTCACGAAGCAAAGCGGTTTTCAATCATCGGTTTATTGATCGCGCTGTTTATCTACTACTTGTGCCTGCAAGTAATCGGCGTTGAATGGTTTGACATGGATACTTCACAAACCTGGAACGCCAAGGACTGGGCCCGACACATTGTCGACGTCATATTTCCGCTGCTGATTTATATCGTCATAAGAGTCGAGCGCTGAAACAGCGCCCGACTCAATTCACCATCAGGCCAACTTTCCCTGAGCCGGCACCTGTATTGCACGAGGTCTGCGGAACACCAGAATGTTCCCGAGCATGACCAACACCAGTCCGACCAGCGCCGGCGCAGTCCATTGATACCCTTCGGCAAACGCCGAGACGTTCAACGCCACCACCGGGAACAGTACCGTGCAATAGGCTGCGCGCTCCGGGCCCATGCGCCCGACCAGCGTCAGGTAGGCGGTGAAGCCAATCACCGAACCCGGGATCACCAGATACAGTAACGCCCCGACGTAACGCGGCGACCAGTCCATGTCGAACGGAATCCCTTTGACCAGGCACCACACCGACAACATCGCCGCGCCGTAGGCCATGCCCCAGGCATTGGTGGTCAACGGTTTCAGACCGGCCTTCTGCTGCAGGCTCGAGAGCATGTTGCCCGCCGAAAAACACAGGGTGCCGCACAGCGCCAGACCAAGACCGAGCAACGTTTCAGGGCTGGCGTGATGGCCGGCCAGTTCCGGCCAGAACAGCATCCCCAGACCGAACAGGCCGAGCGCGCCGCCCATCAGCACGTTACGGGCGATGCGCTGACCGAAGAATACCCGTGCATTGAGTGCGTTCCACAAAGTGGCCGTGGAAAACACCACCGCGACCAGTCCGCTGGGAATCCACTGGCTGGCCGTCAGGAAGCACATGAAGTTGACGCAAAACAGGCACAAACCCTGCGCCACGCAAATCAGATGCCCGCGCCGATTCATCGGTTGCAGTCGCCGACTGAGCAGCAGCAATACGAACAGCACCAACGCAGCGAGGCCAAAGCGATAGACGATCGACACCGGAATCGCCACCACACCGAGTTGCCATTTCAGGGCAATCCAGGTGGTGCCCCAGATCAGCACGGTCAGCAGATACAGCGAAAGGTTCATGACGAGACTCCTGAGGACACGGGACACTCTGTGGCGAGCGAGCTTGCTCGCGCTGGGCTGCGAAGCGGCCCCGTTCATGAGTGCTGCGCACTCGGCGGGAGCAAGCTCCCTCGCCACAGGGTTGTGTTGAATGGAGATTTCAGGGTGCGGCAGCAAGGGTCGGGGCGCTTGCAGATTCTTGCGCTTTTGTCGCCCGACAGGCTGGCAGCGCGACGTCTACGGAGTAGGATGCAAGGCGTTGGAGAGAACCGAACATGGCCGCTATCGATACCCTGCAAGTCTTTCAAGCCCTCAACCGCTCGCCGAACGCGCGCCTTGTGCACAGCGCCGAGCTCGGTGACGGCTTGTCTGCGGCCCTGTGGACCAACCACCACGACGCCCAGGAATACGAAGCGCCGAGCCATCACACCCTGTCCTGCTACATCGCCGGCGGCACCGGCACTTTTCGTCGCGGGCAACCGGGGCACAAGGGTGGGCCGGACAAGCTGTGCATCCTGCCGGCGGATCACGAATCCGGCTGGGTGATCAACGGTGATATCCGCCTCGCTCACCTGTATTTCAGCGCCGAGCAATTTGCCCTCGGTTGCGTGACGCTGCTTGATCGCGAGCCGCGGGAGATGCAACTGCGCGAGCAGACCTTTCTGGAAGATCCGCAGCAGGCGCGACGTTTTCGCCAGTTACTGACGCTGAATTGGGAAGAGCCTGCCGAGCGCGTGCTGACCAGCAGCATTGCCCATGAATTGATCAGCCATACCTTGCTCAGCCAGGTCGGCGCCCGTCAGGGGTTGCGCCTCAAGGGTGGACTGGCGCCGCATCAGCGTCGGCAGTTGGTCGAGTTCATCGACAATCAGTTGGCCGAGCCGATCAGCCTCGGACAACTGGCCGGATTGTGTGCGCTGTCGGAATACCACTTTGCCAGAATGTTTCGCGTGAGCTTTGGCTTGCCGCCGCATCAATACGTGCTGGCGCGACGCTTGAGCCGGGCGCGGGAGTTGTTGCGCGGCACGGCGTTGCCGTTGGGGGAGATTGCGCTGGCGTGCGGGTTTGCCAGTGCCAGTCATTTCACCAACCGATTTCGGCAGGTATTGGGTGGGACGCCGGGGGAATATCGACAGGCGTTTTTGCGTTAGAGGCGGGATTTTTATTGCCTGTTCGGGCCTCTTCGCGAGCAAGCCCGCTCCCACAAGGTCTGCGGCCGTTCAAGACGTTTGTGTCTCAACCGAGAACCTGTGGGAGCGGGCTTGCTCGCGAAGAACGATGACGCGGTTGCGGATCAGAATTCCAACGTGCTCGACAACGAAATCTGCCGCGAATCGCCCATCGACACAAAGAACCGGCTCGCCGCCGAGGTGTAGTAGGTGCGGTCAAACAGGTTCTTCACGTTGAGCTGAAACTTGACCTTCTGTCCTTCAAGCTTGGTGTCATAAGTGGCGAATGCATCGGCCACGGTATAGCTCGGCAGGTCGAAATCATTCACCGCGTTGCCCGCGCGTTCGCCGACATACCGCGCCCCGGCGCCGACCCGCAGTTGATCGCCACCGATCACGCTGCCGAAGTCATACACCGCCGACAACGAGCCGCTGTTCTTCGCCACGTTTTGCAGACGATTGCCTTTGTAGTCCGGGTCTTCGGTGACCTCGGCATCGGTGTAGGCATAGGCGCCGATCACGCTCCAACGGTCGGTCAGCTGGCCGGTCAGGTCCAGTTCCAGACCACGGGAACGCACCTCGCCCGCCGCGCTGTAAATAGTGGTCGGGCCTTCAGAATTGGAGACCAGCACGTTGCGCTTCTTGATGTCGAACAGTGCGATATTGCCGGTGATGCGCCCCGGCATATCCAGACGCGCACCCAGCTCCCACGACTTGGCTTGTTCCGGCGCGATGCTGCCGTCGAGCACGGTGCTGCTGCCGCTGAGCGGGGCAATGGTCGAGTTGGGTTTGAACGATTCGGTGTAGCTGCCGTAGAACGACAACTCGTCGGTGTAGCGATACACCAGACCGGCGCGCGGTACGAATTTCTGCCCATTGCTGTCGGTGTTGGCCTTAAACGGCACGCCTTTGCCGGCGTACTGGTCGTATTCCTGGAAGCGCCCGCCGGCGACCAGAATCCACTGGTCATTGAGGTGGATCGAGTCCTGCAGGAACACCGAATCGCTGCGCAGCAGATCGGTCTGCGCACTGTCGGCCGGGCTGACGGTGGTGCCTTCGACTTCGCGACCGTAAACCGGGTTGACGTAGCTGAAGGTGCTCAGACTTTTCTGGCGGATCAGGTCGGCGCGGTAGATCTTGCGGTACTCATCGTCGACGCCGAACACCAGGTCATGTTGCATGCCCAGCACGTTGACCTTGCCTTCGAGGCTGGCGGTGGCGAAGCGGTCAGTGCTGATCGCGCCTTGCGTGCCGTCCATGCTGCGGGTCAGCGTGCCTTTTTTGGTGTCGATGGCGGTCACGCGCACCTGGCTGGCGTCGTAGGTTTCGCGGTTCCAGCTGTAGCCGAAGTGGGCTTTCCAGTCGTCGTTGAGTTCGTGGTCGGCCTCGAAGTGGTACAGGTCGGAACGACCTTCCATGTCGTTGAACGGCTCGTCCAGCCGCTCGTTGCGCGAGATGTCCAGCGGATGGTTGGTGCGCGGATCGATCAGCGTGCCACGGTCGAACGGCGTGAGAAACTCGCGGTGCTCGTAGGAGAACAGCAGCTTGGTACGCTCGCCATACCAGGCCAGCGATGGCGCGATCAGCGTCTCGCGGTGAGTGCCGAAATTGCGCCAGTAATCTTCGTCTTCGTGATCCAGCACCATGCGATACGCCAGGCCGGAATCGCCCAGCGCGCCGGTGCTGTCGAAGCTGCCGCCGCTGCCGTTCTTGCCGTCGCCGTAGGTCGAACCGCGCAGGGTCAGGGCGTTGTATTGGGTCAGTTCGGGTTTCTTGCTGACCAGGTTGACCACACCGCCCGGGTCCTGAATCCCGTACAGCAGTGAGGCCGGGCCCTTGAGCACTTCGACACGATCAACGGTCTCGTTCATCCCGCGACCCTGCACGATCGGCATGCCGTCGCGCATGATCGAGCCGTTGCGGTTGTCGCCAAAGCCGCGAATCATCACCGAATCCTGAGTGCTGCCCAAGGTATTGGCCTGGGTAATGCCGCTGATATTGGCCAGCGCATCGTCGAGATTGCGCGGGGTCTGATCGCGAATGACCTGAGCCGGGATCACGTTGACGGTCTGCGGGATTTCCTGCAGCGAAGCCGAGGAGCGCATCACCGAACTGGTTTGCGGCGGCTGGTAGCTCATCGAGTCGTCGCGCATCGAGGTGATGGTGGTGGCGCCGAGATTGAGGGCGCCCGCGGTGGGTTGCGGCTCAAGCGCGAAGGTGTGGCTGTCGGTGCGGCGGAAGGTCATGCCGGAGCCACTGAGCAAGCGTTGCAGCGCCTGTTCGGCACTCATCTGGCCGCTGACCGCCGGGGCGTTGAGGCCGTACGGCGCTTCATCGGTGTAGACCACGCTTTGCCCGGTGATACGGCTGAAGTCGCTCAGGGCCTGGGGCAGCGGTTTGGCGCTCAGGGAAAAACTGAACTGCTTTTGCGCCGGGCTGCTGACGGTTTCAGCGGCGAGCGCCACACTCATCGGCAGCAGCGCCAATGCGCAAAAACTCAATGCCGAAACACCCAACCACTGTTTGACCGAACCCGATTTTGCCCTGGACTTCATTGCTCAATGACCTGTGTAGAACCGCAACGGATGCGAATGACTCGCAGTTTCAGTCACTACACGGATGGGCCTGTGGTTTACCTCACCACAATTTTGAAAATATTTTTTGGTGCCTGAAAGAACGCTATCGCGAGCAGGCTCACTCCTACAGGGGGAACGCATTCCAAATGTAGGAGTGAGCCTGCTCGCGATGGCGCCGGCAGCCTCAGCGCAAAATAATCAGATGCCCCAACACCTGATGCTGCTCAAACCCAATCACCCCTTGCAGCGAACTCAACACAGCCTGCGGGTCCTTGCTCGGAAAACTGCCGCTGACCTTGCGCGCCGCCAGTTCATCGTTGAGTACAACGATCCGCCCCGGGTAATAGCGCCGCAAATCCTGCACCACATCGGCCAGTGACGCCTTGTAGTAATTCAGCCAGCCCTGACGCCAGGCCAGTTGCGCTTCGCTGTCCACCGCGTGCAGTTTTTCCGCAGTGCCCTGCCCGTAGGCCACTTGCTGGCCGGCCGTCAGAATCTGCTGCGGCGCGTCGCGATCCGCCGTCACGCCGACGCGCCCGGACAGCACCGTGACCTGTGCACCGCGAGATTGCAGACGCACTTCGAATTGCGTGCCGAGTACCCGCGCCTGGCCTTTTTCGGCCTCGACCACGAACGGCTCGCCGGTATGCGTGACACTGAAAAAACCGGCACCGCGACGCAGCTGCACATGCCGCTCACCCTGACTGAAATCCACGGCGATGGCGCTGTCGGCATCCAGTGTCACTTGTGACTGATCGGCCAGCGTCACGGTGCGGATCTCGCCCGGCGCCGAAACGTAATCGGCGCCCAGATCATCGACCCAGCGCTGCGGTTGCCAGCCCGTGCCGAGACTGATCATCAGCATCAGACACGCGGCCAGCGCCAGCGCGCCCGACCAGCGCACAAGCGCTGAACGACGCGGGCGATCCATCGCATTGAGGTACCCCTGCAACGCAAACGCATCTTCATCGGCCAGAGTGCGCGCCGGACTTTCGCTTAGCTCCCACAGCACTTGCGCCTGCGCGTAAGCCTCGGCGTGGGCCGGGTCGGCGCGCAGCCACTGGCTGAAGGTCAGTTGATCGCCGCTGCTCGGGCGGTCATGCAGAAGACTCAGCCAGGCGAGTGCGGCCTGTTCCTGAGCCGGCGTCGGGACGATGCGGTCGGTGTGATTCACGGTGCTTTCCCTGGCAGACGTGGCGCGGGTTCGCGCAGGCTGGCCTTGCAGGCCTCGAGGGCGCGCATCATATGTTTTTCCACGGCGCTTTGGGACAAGCCCATGGCCTTGGCGATGTCCGCGTACTTGCGACCGTGGATGCGATTGAGCAAAAAGATCTGCCGAGTGCGTTCGGGCAAAGCGCGCAACGCCGCTTCGACATGGCGCAGATCATTGCCTGCTTCGAGCGCAGCTTGCGGTTCGCTACCGTGGCTGTCCGGCGCGTCCGGTTGCCAACCCTCATTGACCCGCACCCGCGTACCTTCGCTGCGCAAATGATCGATGGCGATGTTGCCGGCGCAACGCAAAAGATAGGTACTGAGCTCTTCGACCTGCACCAGTGGCCGACGCCAGAAACGCAGGAACAGATCCTGCACCAGATCTGCCGCCGTGGCCCGGCAGCCGACGCGCCGGTTCACCAGCGCTTCCATCTGCGAGCGCTGCGACAGGAACACCTGGAGAAAATGCGCACGCGCGCCGTGTGGCTCGTCGTCGCGGGATTCCGGAGGATGACCGATCAGCATGTCAGCACTGCGCCCAGGCAGCGACCGGGCTTGCCAGCAGACTCAAAGCGGCCAGGACCAAGGCCAGTTTCGGCCGATACGGCATCAGCAGTACCAACGCCAGCGCACTGCACATCAGCACCGCGAACCAGTCGACCAGACCCAAGCCCCAACCGTTGGCAGCCACGGTGACCCAGAGTGACAGGCCCAGCATGAGCCAACCGAAGAGTTTCAGACCCTGACCACGCCGGGCTGAAGGTTTGCGCCCCAGCAGTTCGTCGTGATGCCGTGGCATCGACAGGCACAACGCGGTGAATCCGGCATAGCACAGCAGCAACGCCAACAGCATCAGTTCGTCCCCTGCTCGAGCGTGATTGGCCGAGCCCTTTCGCGGGGCGTTTTTTTCACTCGCACACTATGCCCGGCGCGCTGCATCTTCCAGGCGGCCCACGTCAGAAACAGACCGGCGCCGAGACAGGTCAGGTCGAAACCGGCCAGCGCCCAGTCACCTTGTGCCAGCGTGACGCCGAGGTGATGCGAAGTGGTCAACGCATTGAGCAACGGCACCGCGCCGAACAGCAGCGCTGCCAGTGCCAGTTGTTCGACCCAAGCCTTGCGCCCAGGCCTGAGCAGTGCGTGCATCACGCTCAAGCCCCAGGCGATGAAGAAGGCGTTCACCTCCCAATCGGCCCGCTCGCCGAGACTCGGCGGCAACAGACGATTGCTCCAGAAGAACACCGCCACCGCGTTGACCAATCCCGCCATGCTGGCAATGTTCAGCACTTCGACCAGCCGTAACTCGAACGGCATCACGCCACTTTTTGCGTGCTTGAGCTGACGCTTGCCGAGCCAGATCACCAGCCCAGTGCCGATCATCGCCGTACCGGCCAGGCCGCAGAGGAAGTACAGCCAGCGCAGTACCGGGCCGGCGAAACGGCCGATGTGCAAACCGTAAAAACTCCCGGCAATCGCCATTGGCAGCGGCTTGTCCGCTGTGGCGCCGAGCAATTGCCCGGTCACGCCATTGAAGGTCACATCGCTACCGTACTCGTAGGTGATCTTGTCGGAACTGGCACGGGAAAACTGCACAGAGGCACTGGCATCGCCGGGGTTAGTGACCGTCACCCGTGTCGCGTGGCCGCCGTCCCAGTGCTCACTGGCGCGCGTCATTAGCGCAGCCAGCGGCGGCAAAGTCGCTGGCTGGCCGGCGCGCTCCGGCAGCGGCGTTTCGGGAAATACTTCATCGTAGAACGCACCGAGGTTGTTGCCGTAAGTCGCCAGAATGCTCGCCGGCATAACCATCGCCATGAAAATCACCAGGCTGCTGTAGGTGATCATCAGGTGGAACGGCAAAACCAGCACACCCACGGCGTTGTGGCCGTCGAGCCAGGTGCGCTGGCCCTTGCGCGGGCGGAAGGTGAAGAAATCCTTGAAGATTTTCTTGTGGGTGATGATGCCGGTGATCAACGCGATGAACATCACCATCGCCGCGCTGGTCGCCAGCCAGCGGCCCCACGGATAGGGCATTTGCAGCTGGAAATGGAACCGGTAGAAGAATTCGCCACCCATGCTTTCGCGGGGTTCTACTTCGGCTCCGGTTTGCGCGTCGAGCGTCTTTTCAGTGAACTTGCCGCGCTTGCCAGGGCTGGCCGGAGTGTCTTGCCAACTGACGGAAAGGCCGGGCTCGCGGGCGCTGGGCAGGCCGATCCGCCAGCGTGAAGCATTCGGCGCCCGTTGTTGCAGATAGTTTTGCGCCAGCGTCAGGCTCGCTTCGGCATTGAGCGGGCGCAAAGGGATTTCCGGCTGCATCCAGTGCGTGGTTTCGTCCTTGAAATAGGCCAGTGTCCCGGTCAGGAAAATCGCGAACAGCAGCCAGCCGAACACCAGTCCGGCCCAGGTGTGCAGCCAGGCCATCGACTGGCGAAAGCCCTCTTTCATGCGTAGCCCAAACCACGTGCGGCCCCGGATACCGTCGCCAGAATCACGCTCGGCACCAGCAAACCGACCCACGCCGACCACGCCGTGCGGCAAGCGAAACACCACAGTACCGCGACCAGATAGACCAGAAAGGAAATGGTCATGCCCGTCACTACAGCTTCGGCGCGGCTCAACGGTAACCACATCGTCAGGGCCACGCTGGCCAGCGCCGCGACCAGATAGCCGCCGAACACCGCCGCCAGCACCCGCGAGGTGACGGCCAGACGATAGGACATGGGAAGTGAGGCGAGTTTGCCTTTCATGTTTCGACCCTGAAACGAAAAAACGTCCGACCGACGAGGCCGGACCAACAGGCGAGCAATATTAATGATAAATATTCTCATACGCAAAAGCATCTGATTGCCGGACACCCTCGCCCGCCCCTACAATGCGAACAGTTCTTGTTCTCTAACGCATCCATCATGCGCCCGGAGTAATACCGTTGCCGTCCGCCCATCCCGTCGAATCGCTCTACCACGACCACCACAGCTGGCTCACCGGCTGGTTGCGGCGCAGACTCGGCTGCCCGGACAGCGCGGCGGATCTGGCGCAAGACACGTTCATTCGCGTGCTCAGCGCCCGCGAACCCGCGGTGATCATCGAACCGCGCGCCTTTCTCACCACCCTCGCCAAACGCGTGCTGTTCAATCATTACCGTCGTCAGGATCTGGAACGCGCCTACCTCGACACCCTGGCGCAGATGCCGGAAATGCTCGCGCCATCGGAAGAAGACAAAGCGATCATCCTGCAAACCCTGATCGAACTGGACCAATTGCTCGATGGTTTGCCACGACCGGTCAAACGCGCGTTTTTGCTGGCGCAGGTCGATGGCCTGACCTATCCGCAGATCGCCGCCGAGCTGGGCATTTCGGTGGCCACCGTCAAACGTCACCTGCAAAAAGCCGCCCTGCGCTGCTACTTCGCCCTGTGAACCGCGTTCCGGATTTCTCTGCGCAAGTGGCCGAACAGGCCGTGCACTGGCTGATGGAAATGCAGCAAGGCACGCTCTCCCCGCGTCAGCAACAGGCCTGGCAACACTGGCTGGACGCCCACAGCGAACATCGTCGGGCGTGGGAGCACATGCAGCGGGTCAACCAGCGCTTGCGCGGTGTGGCTTCGCCATTGGCGCATGCCGCGTTGAACGGGCCGAAGTCTTCCAGTCGACGCCAGACCCTCAAGTTGCTGCTGCTTCTGGGTGCCGGTTCCGCCGTCACCTGGGGCATGCGCGAGCACAATCCGCTGCCGACGCTGCTCGCCGATTACCGCAGCCCGGTGGGCCAACGCCGCAAAATTGCGCTGGGCGCAGACAGCCAGTTGCAGCTCAACACAGCCAGTGCGGCGGACGTGGATGGCGCGCAACGACTGATCCGTTTGCTCGAAGGCGAGATCCTGCTCAGCACCGCGCAAGCGTTCGCAGTGCGCACGGCGCAAGGTGTGTTGAAAACCAGTGCTGCCCGTATCAACGTTCGACAATTTGCTGATCGCACACAGGTCGCGCTGTTCGAAGGCACGGTCGAACTGACCGCCAACGGACGCGCGCCGATGCAACTGCCGATCGCCCGACAACTGAGTTTCAGTGCCACCTCGATCAGCGAAGCCAAGCCACTGGACGCCAACAGCGGCGCCTGGGCCGACGGCATGCTGATCGCCGCGCACATGCGCCTGGGCGACTTCCTTGAAGAGCTCGGACGCTACCGTCGCGGGCAGTTGCATTGCGCTGCGAAAGTGGCCGACTTGCTGATATCGGGGACTTATCCACTGGACGACAGCGAACGGATTCTTGATCTGCTGCAAATCAGTCTGCCGGTGAAAGTGCGGCGCTTTACCCGCTATTGGGTGAGCGTCGAGGCGCGGGCTTAGAAGCAAAATCAAAAGATCGCAGCCTGCGGCAGCTCCTACAGGATGTACACCGAGTCAATGTAGGAGCTGCCGCAGGCTGCGATCTTTTGCTCTCGAAAAATAAATGAGCCGTTTTTCAGATCTGGCGTGACAGAGAAGGAAAGCCCCCTTGATTCAACCTTCTCAGGATCAACCTTCATGCACCCCACTCGTCTCACGCCGCTGGCCCGCAGTCTGCGCAACCTCGTACTGGGCGCCAGCCTGAGCTTCGGCGCCCTGCCGGCCATGGCCGCCGAAACCAAGGTTTACCACATCGCCCCGGCGTCGCTGGAAAACGCCCTCAACCAGTTTGGTCGTGAAGCCGGCGTGCTGATTTCCTTCGGCTCACAAATCACCAGCGGCGTGCAAAGCCGTGGCCTCGAAGGCAGCTACAGCGCCGAACAAGGTCTCGATGCGCTGCTCGAAGGCACCGGCCTGCAAGCCCGCGCCGAGGGCAACAATGCCTTCAGCCTGCAACCGGTCGGCGACACGGCGCTGGAGTTGGACACCTCGAAAGTCGTCGGTGACTGGCTCGGTGATGCCGCGCAGGTCAACGTGTTCGAACACCCGGGTGCCCGCGATGTGATCCGCCGCGAAGATTTTGAACGGCAGGGCGCGACTCAGGCGCGCGATGTGCTCAACCGCATCCCCGGGGTCAACGCTCCGGAAAACAACGGCACCGGCAGCCACGACATGGCGCTGAACTTCGGTATTCGCGGCCTAAATCCGCGCCTGGCCGCGCGCTCGACCGTACTGATGGACGGCATTCCCGTACCGTTCGCACCCTACGGCCAACCGCAGTTGTCGTTCGCGCCGATCAGCATGGGCAACATGGATGCCGTGGACGTGGTGCGTGGCGGCGGCGCCGTGCGTTACGGCCCGCAGAACGTCGGTGGCGTGGTCAACTTCGTGACCCGCGCCATTCCCGACGCGCCGACGGTCAAGGGTGGCTTCCAGACTGAGACCAGCCCGTCGTCGAGTCACGATGGCTTCAAGACCAGCGCCAACCTGCTGGCCGGCGGCACCAACGAAAATGGTCTGGGCGGCGCGCTGCTGTACTCCGGCACCCGCGGCGGCGACTGGCGTGAACACAGCGACAGCGAAATCGACGACCTGATCCTCAAGGGCAAATACCAGCTCGACGAGGCCAACAGCTTCAACGCCATGGCCCAGTATTACGAAGGCAAGGCCGATATGCCCGGCGGCCTCAGCGTTGCCGATTACGACGCCGATCCGTATCAGTCGACACGCCTGAAAGATCAGTTCTGGGGCCCTCGGACGATGTTCAACTTCGGCTATCGCTATCAGGAAGATCGCCGCGAATTCACCGCCAACACCTTCTTCACCAAAACCCTGCGCAGCGGCTATCTGGATCAGGGCACATTCCTCTCGCTGTCGCCGCGCGAGTATTGGGTGCGCGGTTTCGAAACCCGTTTCGCCCAAGGCTTCGACCTCGGCCCGACCAGCCACGAAGTCGGCGTCGGCTACCGCTACATCAACGAGGCCGGCCACGAATTGCGCTATCGCACGCCGATCAGCAGCAACCAATACCCGACCACCGACAGCCGCAACGACCGCGATACCCGCGGCGGCACCGAAGCCAATGCGTTCTTCGTCGACGATCGTATCGACATCGGCAAATGGACCATCACCCCGGGCGTGCGCTACGAGATGATCGAGTCGCAGCAGACCAACAACCTGACCGACGTCAAATACAAGGGCGACTACAACACCGCGCTGCCGGCACTGAACGTGCTGTATCACCTGAGCGACAGCTGGAATCTGTACGCCAACACCGAAGGTTCGTTCGGCAGCGTGCAGTACAGTCAGATGCCCAACCGCGTGAGCAGCGGCGAAGTGAAACCGGAGAAGGCGCGCACCTGGGAACTCGGCACCCGTTATGACAACGGCGCACTGCGCGCGGAGATCGGCGCGTTCCTGATCAACTTCGACAACCAGTACGAAAGCAACCAGACCAACGACTCGGTGATCGCCCGTGGCGAGACCCGTCATCAGGGCATCGAGACCAGCGTCAACTACGCGCTGGATGACTTGAGCCCGGCACTGGCCGGTTTCGATGTGTACGCCACTTATGCCTATGTCGACGCGACCATCCGCGAAGACGGACCGAACAAGGGCAATCGCGTGCCGTTTTCCTCGAAACACAAAGGCACGATTGGTGTCGGTTACACCGAAGGGCCGTGGAAGCTCAACGTCGACAGCAGCTTCCAGAGCGACCAGTTCGCCGACAACGCCAACACCTCGAAAGAAAGCGCCGACGGCAGCACCGGCAAGATCCCCGGCTACATGCTGTTCAGCAGCCGCGCCGGTTACGACTTCGGCCCGCAGTTGTCGGATCTGAACGTGGCGGTGGGGGTGAAGAACATCTTCAACACCCAGTACTTCACCCGTTCGTTCGATGACAACAACAAGGGCAAGTACGTGGGGGAACCGCGTACGGTGTATGTACAAACCTCTGTAGCTTTCTAAAAAAACTGTGGCGAGGGAGCTTGCTCCCGCTCGGCTGCGAAGCAGACGTAAATCCTGCTTATGCGGTCTGGCTGTTGAACGCCTTTGCAGGTTTTGGGGCCGCTTCGCAGCCCAGCGGGAGCAAGCTCCCTCGCCACACTGTTCAGCAACACAAACAAAAACGGGCCTGCTTGCGCAGGCCCGTTCTCATGGGGTGGCTTGAAAAATCAGCGCATCAACTGTTGATCGCTGCCTGTTCGTTCTCCAGAAACTCTTCTTCCAGCAGTGCGTCATTCGCCTTGCTGAATGGCACGATGGCGGCGCGGGGTTTGCCCCGCAGTTTGCCAAACAGGTGCTCCAGCGCGTGTTCCAGTTTTTCGGCTGCACCATCGATCGCCTGTTCCAGCGAATCGGCTTTATGGGTGACGGAAATCGGTTGATGGCCTTTTGGCCGCGCTTCCAGTTGGCAACGCATGTCATGAGGACCTGGTTTGTCGCCGTTCTCGTCGCTCAGGTGGACTTCGACACGGGTCAGGTCTTCTTCATAACGGTCGAGCGTGCTCTCAATAGTTGTACGTACCCACTCCTCCAGTCGTTTACTGCTTTGAATATGGTTATCGCTGTTGACTTGGATTTGCATAGTTCATCCCTTATTTCAGCTAGCTCGCGAGAGGCCTCGAATTGAATTTCCTGACCTCTTGGTTACAACAATCGGCCCGACCGGCGAACATTTCAACCCCTGAAAAAAGATAAATATTCATTCGCAAAAAAAGCCGGACAACCGGGCAAGTCACTGGTAAGGTCGGGAGTTGGGTTGCCTCGCTACCCCGCAAGATTTGGTCACAATTGCCCGTCATTCAACGGGTGCAAGCTGCGGAAAATCCCCGCCTCCTCCACCAGCCAGTCATGCACCGCGCGCACGCCCGGATGGCTCAACGCCCCCGGCGCATACAGCAACACGTAGCGTTTGTGGTTAGGCACCGACAGGCCGAACGGCACAATCAACGTCCCGCGCTCCAGCTCATCGTTGAGCAGCGTGCGCCGGGCAATTGCCACACCCATACCGGCGATCGCCGCTTCGATGGTCAAGTGATTGCGATTGAACGTGTGCCCACGCCGCACGTCGGCGCCCTCGAAGCCAATCGCATTCAGATAGAACTCCCATTCCGCATATTCATAACTGCCACGCCACGCGGTGATGTCGTGCAACAACGGAAAATGCACCAGATCCACCGGCCCATGCAGCGGCGGACGTCCACGCAACAGGCTCGGCGCGCACACCGGGAAAATCTGTTCGTCGAGCAAGGCTGTGGATAACAGCCCCGGATAGCTGCCGTCATTCAGGTCAATCGCCAGATCAAAATCGCCCTCATGCAACGGCACGCTGCTGTCCTCGGCCACCAGGCGCAACTGGATGTCCGGATAGCGCTGTTGCAGACGCGGCAAACGCGGGGTCAGCCATTTGCTGAGGAACGATGGAATCGAACGCACCCGCAGAATCCCGCTGATCATCCCGGCATCCAGACGACGCAATTCAGCATCGATGCTGCCATAGGCCTCGTTGACCGTGATGGCCAGTCGCTGGCCTTCCGCACTCAACTCGACACCCCGCGCTCGTCGATGGAACAGGCGAAAACCCAGACGCTCTTCCAATTGGCGAATCTGCTGACTGACCGCCCCCGGAGTGATGTGCAGCTCTTCCGCACAACGGGTGAACGACAGGTGCCGCGCGGCACAGGAAAACACCTGCAGCCAGACGTAGGTCTGGGCATGCAATTGACGACTCATCGTTTAGTCCTGCTAAAGGCTTTCTTAGGAAGTTTCGTTGGTCACGTAGGACCGAGGTAGGCAGTATCGCCGACATTGCGCTTGTCCTACAAAAAATGGCAGCGATTCCTACTCCATTGCTTGTAAGGGTTTAGCATGGCTATCAGTGTTTTCGATCTATTCAAAGTCGGCATCGGTCCGTCCAGCTCCCACACCGTCGGCCCGATGCGCGCCGCCGCAACCTTCGCCCAGGCGCTGATCGACCAACGGTTGCTCAACGATGTGCGTCGCGTGGAAATCCGCTTGTACGGTTCGCTGTCGGCCACCGGTGTCGGCCACGCCACCGACCGCGCCACGGTCATGGGCCTGATGGGCGAATGGCCGGACAGCATCGATCCGGCGACCATCGACCCACGCATCCAGCAACTGCGCGAAACTGGTCTGCTGTCTCTGGCCGGTCACAGAGAAATTTCCTTCAACTGGCAGCGCGATCTCCTGCTGCTGGGCGAAAGCCTGCCCTACCACCCCAACGCCATGTCGCTGACAGCCTTCGGCGAAAGCGCCGAGCTGTTCACGCAGACGTACTACTCGATTGGCGGCGGTTTCATCATCGAAGCCGCGGAAGCCGAGTCCGGTGTGGCACCGGCCGGCGACGTGGTGCTGCCGTACGATTTTTCCAGCGCTGCCGAACTGTTGAGCCTGTGCAAGCAGCGCAACTTGCGCGTGTCGGAACTGATGATGGCCAACGAACGGGCCTGGCGCAGCGACGCTGAAATCCGTAACGGCTTGCTGCACATCTGGTCGGTGATGCGCGAGTGTGTCGAGCAAGGCCTGCGTCACGAAGGCATTCTGCCCGGTGGGCTGAACGTGCCGCGCCGCGCCGCGAAATTGCACCGCAGCCTGCTGGAAATCGGCAAGCCGAATGTCATCAGTTCGACGCTGTCGGCGATGGAGTGGGTCAACCTGTTCGCCCTCGCCGTCAACGAAGAGAACGCTGCCGGCGGGCGCATGGTGACCGCGCCGACCAATGGCGCGGCCGGGATCATTCCGGCGGTGCTGCACTACTACATGAAATTCAATCCGGACGCGTCTGACGATGATGTCGTCGCGTTCTTCATGGGCGCCGCCGCCGTCGGCATTCTGTGTAAGAAAAATGCCTCGATCTCCGGCGCCGAAGTCGGCTGTCAGGGCGAAGTCGGTTCGGCCTGCGCCATGGCCGCGGCGGGCCTCGCTGAAGTGCTCGGCGCGACCCCGGAGCAACTGGAAAACGCCGCCGAAATCGGCCTGGAACACAACCTCGGCCTGACCTGCGACCCGGTCGGCGGCCTGGTGCAGGTGCCGTGCATCGAGCGCAACGCTATCGCCGCCGTGAAGGCGATCAACGCCACGCAAATGGCCCTGCGCGGCGACGGCAAACACTTCATTTCTCTCGACCGGGTGATCCGCACCATGCGTGATACCGGCGCCGACATGCACGACAAATACAAAGAGACTTCACGGGGCGGCCTGGCCGTGAGCTGGGTGGAATGCTGACGCGCATTCCCTGAGCGCCCCGGCAGGCCGACACCCGCGGCCTGCCAACCGTGAGCCCGAGCAAAAATAATAACGAGGCAAAAACGATGACCGATGTACGTACACCTGCTGCCGAAAATCCCGCTGTAGATCGCACACGCAACACCGAAATTGCCCACAAGGGCTGGAGCAAATCCGACACCACCTGGATGCTCGGTCTGTACGGCACTGCCATCGGTGCCGGCACCTTGTTCCTGCCGATCAATGCCGGTGTCGGCGGTTTCTGGCCGTTGCTGATTCTGGCGCTACTGGCGTTCCCGATGACTTTCTTCGCCCACCGCGGCCTGACCCGCTTCGTGCTGTCCGGGCGTTCGGGCGACATCACCGAAGTCGTCGAAGAACACTTCGGCATCGGTGCCGGCAAGCTGATCACCCTGCTGTACTTCTTCGCGATCTTCCCGATTCTGCTGGTGTACAGCGTGGCGCTGACCAACACCCTGAGCAGTTTTCTCGAACACCAATTGCACATCACCCCGCCACCCCGGGCGATCCTGTCGCTGGCGCTGATCCTCGGCCTGATGGCCATCGTGCGTTGCGGGCAGAACGTGATCGTCAAAGCCATGAGCGTGCTGGTCTATCCGTTCGTCGCCGCGCTGCTGTTGCTCGGCCTCAGCCTGATCCCGAACTGGAACGGTGCGTTCTTCGCCAGTGCCAAGGAGGCGATGCCGCTGTCTACGTTCCTCAAGACCATGTGGCTGGCGATCCCGGTGATGGTGTTCTCGTTCAACCACTCGCCAATCATCTCTGCGTTCGCGGTTGACCAGAAGCAACGCTACGGCGCCGAGGCCGAACGCAAAAGCAGCGGTATCCTCGCCATGGCCCACGGGATGATGGTGGTGACGGTGATGTTCTTCTGCTTCAGCTGCGTGCTGGCGCTGTCGCCGGCGGATCTGGCGGCCGCGAAGGCGCAGAACATTTCGATCCTGTCGTACCTGGCCAACCACTTCCAGACCCCGGTCATCGCTTACGCCGCGCCGCTGATCGCGCTGGTGGCGATCACCAAATCCTTCCTCGGCCACTACATCGGCGCCAGCGAAGGCTTTCAGGGCATGATCGTCAAGAGCCTGCGCGGTCGTGGCAAGGTGATGTCGGCGAGCTGGCTGAACCGTGCGACCGCGCTGTTCATGATCCTCAGTTGCTGGGCCGTTGCGACCTTCAACCCGAGCATTCTGGGCATGATCGAAACCCTCGGCGGACCGGTGATTGCCTGCCTGTTGTTCCTGATGCCGATGTACGCCATCCGCCGCGTGCCAGCCTTGCGCCAGTATTCGGGTCAGGCGTCCAACGTGTTCGTGGTGCTGATCGGCCTGATTGCACTGTCGGCGATCATCTATTCGGTTCTGCCCTGAAACGGGCCACAAATGACAAAGGCGAGCCGTGTGCTCGCCTTTTTTGTGCCGTATCCATTGTCCAACAATTTTCCCGGCACAGCCCTTGCTAAGCCCTATGTAGGAGCTGTCGAGTGCAACGAGGCTGCGATCTTTTGATCTTCATGACCGAAGTCAAAACAGCGCAGATCAAAAGATCGCAGCCTTTGGCAGCTCCTACAAAACGTAACACCACAGGCCACGGAATGGCCGATGGTCCGGTATGGCGAACCAACCCGATCACGGCCGGTCAACAACTGCACGTTCAATCAGGCGGTGACGCATCATGGACAACCCTTTTCAGATCATTACCGATGCCTTCGCGCCGGACTATCAGATCAACCTGAGCATTCAGGGACTGGACGGCAGCATCATGCTGACCCTGTCCAACAACGGCCGGATCGTCGCCAAACGGATGATCAGCGCCGAACAGCGCAACGATCCGGTAAGGCTCAAACGGCTGGTGCAAAGCATTCAGTTCGGCATCGCCATCGAACAGGGCCACAGCGCCATGGCGATCCTTGAAGCGATGACCAGCGGCGGCGGGCTGCCCCCGCCACCGCAGCAGAGCACCGGCCAGCCTCGGCCGTCGCTGGGACTTTAAAGCTCGCCCTTCTCGATCTCGGGGTGCTCACCGGAACCGGCGCCGAGCTTGCGTTGCGGTTTCTCGATCTTCACCGACGGAAATTGCGACGAAGCGTAACGCACCACCAGGATCGAGCACGCCAGCAGCAGAATGCCGCCGCACAGGTAGATGATGCCCATGTCCGGCGGGTTGTGGTGCGAGACGTTGGAGATCAGCAGGCGCGTCAACGCAGTGATCGCCACGTAGATCAGGAAGCGCACCGGCATGTGGTTGGTCTTGAAATAAATCCCGACCATCGCCCCCAGCTCCAGATAGATGAACAGCAACAGAATGTCATCGATCTTGATGTGACCTTCTTCGAGCATGCCGAGAAATTCCATCACCGCCGCCCACGCGGTCACCGCACCAATGGCAAACAGCGCCAGATAGTGGAAGGTCTCGACGAACAGGTTGCCCAGGGACTCGGCCAGTTGATGCACGTTTTGCCGCAGTTTCTCGGCCCAGTTTATTTTCACGATGATGTTCCTTAGCCCGACTCGGGCGGATGATGCGTGTTGGACGTGACGGTTTTCTGCACGTCTTGAGTTACATGCAGAAAAGAGGCCACGCCATCATGGCGAGCCAGCACCAAACCCGCGCCGTGGCGTTTGGTCGCAGACCCGAGCAATTGTCGCAGCGAGCCTGCTCGCGAATGGCCGCACTGCGATCCCACTGACAAATCCCGAATCCGGTCTACATTGAAAAGCCACTACCCAAAGCGCAGGGATTCGCTTATCCTTTCGCTGTATATAAATACAGTAGTCGCTAAGACAACTAAATGTGAAGGCATGTGAGGTGGTGAATGGCCGTCGAAGTGGTATACCGCAGCAGCCGAGATCTGGAGCGCTTGTTCATGGATAAAGCCGAAGCTGACCGTCATGACAAAATGCTCGAACTGGCCGAGATGCTGTCCGAAGTGTTGCAAAAAGCCGTTCCGTCGCTGAACGAGCAGCAGGTTGAAGAAGTCGGGATCTACATGGCGAAGAACCGCGATGTATTTGCCAAGGCCTTCAAGAGCCAGCCTGATGCGCTGTCGGAGCTGATCAATGCACCGGCAGAAGTCGTCGAAAAAGCCGAAGTGGCCGAGCCGGAAGAGGCTCCAGTGAAGCCGGTTAAAGCGGCGAAAGCTGCCAAGTAACAAAGTTTGAATCGAAAAGATCGCAGCCTGCGCCAGCTCCTGCATTGGAATACGTTTCCTGTAGGGGCTGGCGCAGGCTGCGATCTTTTGCTTTTCAGCGATACAAGACTTTCTCTGCCAACTCATCCGCTACCCGCGCCGGCGAACGCTTCTCGGCCTGCGCATGGGCGAATACTTCGGTCAGCCGCGAACTGATCTTCGACAGGTGCGCAGTAATCGTCCCCAACTCTTCGCCGCGATGCTTGAGCGAGACATAAATCAACCCGCCCGCGTTGATCACGTAATCCGGTGCATAGAGAATCCCGCGCCGCTCCAGTTGATCGGCCACGTCCAGATGCGTCAGTTGATTGTTGGCCGAGCCAGCCACCGCCGAGCAGCGAAGTTGCGTCACCGTATGGCTGTTGAGCACGCCACCGAGCCCGCACGGCGCAAGGATGTCGCAGGGTGTGCTGAGCAACGCGTCGTTGGCGATCGGATGCGCGTTGAGTTGCTCCATCGCCAGTTGCACCTTGCCGTGATCAATGTCGCTGACCAGCAATTCGGCCCCTGCCGCATGCAGCTGCTCGGCCAGTGCATAACCGACGTTGCCCAGACCTTGAATCGCCACGCGCAAACCTTCGAGGTTGTCGCTGCCCAGCCGCGCCATGGCGGTAGCGCGAATCCCGGTGAACACGCCCATCGCCGCATGCGGTGCCGGGTCGCCGGCCGAGGTGGTGCTGGTGACATGCTGCGTCTGTTGGGCGATGCAATCCATGTCCGCCACTGAGGTACCGCTGTCGATGGCGGTGATGTAGCGACCGTCGAGCTGATCGATGCAACGGCCAAACGCTTCGAACAGCGCGGCGCGATTTTCCACATGCGCCGGGCGCACGATCACCGCCACTCCGCCGCCCTGATCGAGCCCGGCCAGTGCCGCCTTGTAGCTCATGCCCTGCGCCAGGCGAATGGCGTCCTCGACCGCGGATTCGTCGTTGGGATAGGCAAGATAACGGCATCCGCCCAGGGCAGGGCCGAGGCGACTGTTATGAATGGCAATGACCGCCTTCAACCCGGTGACCGGGTCAACGCTGAGGTGCAGCGATTCCAGGCGAGTGCTTTGCATGAGAGCGAACATCGGCAGGCTCCCGAATCACTTCTGGTAGACGCCAGTATAGGCTTGCGCCCAAAAATTGCTGAAGCGCACCGGAATAAGCGCCAGCGGCAACGGTGACTTTGCGGCATAACCTGACCGGTACTGGACGAATGGCGCGGACGGGGCTAAAACGAGGCATTCCCCGGAGATTGCAATGAGCCCGCGCCAACGTTTTTTCGAGTGTCTGCACCGTTCACCGCCCGCGTTGTTCGACGCGGCGCTGTGGATGGCTGCCGAGCACGAAAAAGGCCTCGATGTCGAAGCGCTGCAGCAAGACTTCAAGGAGCTGCAGCAGCGCGTCAGCTACGGCTTGCCGATGCTGCCGGTCAGCGAACTGGCGCAGCCATTGCTGCGGCGGATGAATGACCTGGGGTTCGCCCAGGACGATTTTCTGCCGCTACGCCCGCAGGTCGCGTTGTTGCACAAAGTGTTGCAGACCCGTCGCGGCCAGCCACTGACCCTGTCCTTGATTGCCTTGGAACTGGCACGCCGTCTGGAAATCCCGCTGGTCGGGGTGAACTTCCCCGGGCATTTCCTGCTGCGGGTGCCCGGTGCCGATCACCTGCTCGACCCGTGTGGTGGCCGGCGTCTGTATCCCAACGATTGTCGCGAGTTGTTGCAGCGTCAGTACGGCGCGCATCTCAAACTCAAAGCCGATCATCTCGCCACCGCCACCCCGCAGCAGATGCTCCAGCGCCTGTCACGCAATCTGCGTCAGTTGCATCTGGCTCATGAGGATTACATCGCCGCATTGATCGACGCTGAACGCGTACTGGAACTGGGCACCGCCAGCGCTGCCGATTATCTGGCCCGCGCCAGCCTGTACCAACGCCTCGACTGCCCGAACGCCGAGCGCTTCGATCTGGAGCATGCGCTGCTGCTCAGTGACGATCCGGTCCAGCGCCTGCGCCTGACTGAACGGCTTGGGCACCTGCCCCCAAACTCCGTCGTGCACTAAACGCTTTTTGTAGGAGTGAGCCTGCTCGCGATGCAAGCGCCGCCGTTTTTTCTGTCAGGCCGCGTTATCGTTCTTCGCGAGCAAGCCCGCTCCCACAGGGGGTTGTGTGGCGTCCGAGGGTGAGCGCACCTGGATGATCAGCAGTGCCGCGATGACCGCCGGAATCGCGCAGAAGAAGAAAATCTGCGCCACCGGGATGTGCATCGCCAGCAGCATGCTGCCGAACAGCGGCCCGAGGATCGAACCGAACCGCCCTACCCCCAACGCCCAGCCAGTGCCTGTGGCCCGCACATGGGCCGGGTAGAAGTTACTGGCGAAGGCGTTCAGCGTCAGTTGACCGCCGATGATGCAGAACCCGGCGGCAAACACGCAGGCCACCAGATAGCGTGGATTGTCGTGGTTCAAACCCAACAGAATCGTGCACAGCGCCGCCCCGGCCAACACCGCGCAGAGCAAGCGCACCTTGCGTTGCAAACGGTCGGCAAACCAGGCCATGCACACCGCGCCCAAGGTACCGGCGAACAGGAACATCGAGGTCACCAGGTTGGCTTCATTGAGTTTCAGGCCGCTTTCCAGCAACAGCGTCGGCAGCCAGCTGATCATGAAATACAGCAGAATCAGGCTGACAAAAAACGTCGCCCAGATCAGCAGGGTCGGTCGCGCATAACCGTTACGGAACAGCTCGACCACCGTCAGTTTGCTGCCCTGCTCGCGCTCGTTCTGTTCGACCGAAGCGTCCGGCGGTTGCCAGTCCGGCAGCATCCGCGCGGTGACTTTGCGCAGCCGCGCATAGGGCGCAGGGTCGCGCAGCAGACGCGGCAGCGATTCGGGCAGCATCCACCACAGGAACGGGAACAGCAGCAGCGGCGTGACGCCACCGGCGAGGAACACCGCTTGCCAGCCAAAGCGGTCGATGAAGCCTGCGGCGACAAAACCACCCGCCGCACCGCCGAACGAAAACCCACAAGCGGCCAGCGTCACCATCAATGTGCGCAGACGCGGCGGCGAATATTCCGACATCAAGGCCATGGCACTGGGCATCGCCCCGCCCATGCCGATGCCGCAGATGAAGCGCGCGATCATCAGGGTATTCAGCGAATCGGCGAAGACCATCAGCACCGTGAGGCTGGCGTAGATCAACACGCAGGCGAGCAGGATTCGCCGCACGCCGAAGCGATCGGCCAGCGGCGTCACCGCAAGAGAACCAAGGGTCAGGCCCAACAGGTTGGCACTGAAAACAGGCCCGAACGCGGCTTTTTCCAGGCCCCAGTCCTGGGCCAGGGCCGGCACCACGTAACCGAGCACCTGGGCGTCGTAACCGTCGGTGACCAGCAGCAAGGCGAGCAGGATCAAGAGCAACCACTGATATCGGGACACAGGACGGGCGTCGAGTGCCGCGCGGAAGCTGGCAATCTGGTTGTGCATCGCAAGGTACCTGTTTTGTTTTTATGATTTTTTAGGTGCAACACGGACCACAGGTGGGAGCGAGCTTGCTCGCGAAAGCGGTGTGTCAGTCAACATTCCCGTAGCTGACACTCCGCTTTCGCGAGCAAGCCCGCTCCCACAGGGTCTTACGGTGTATCTGGCTGGTTGGCCGGATGCGCCTTGATGAACGCCGGATGTTCAGCCGCCAACGCCGCCACCCGCCGAATCCGTGGATAAGCCTCGAGCGAAACACCGAACCGCTCCGCCGCATACAACTGCGGGATCAGATAAACGTCAGCCACACACGGCCACTCGCCGAAACAGAAACCGCTGTCACCGATCAATTGCTCGACGGTCGCCAGCCCCTGACTGATCCAGTGCGCGATCCATTCCACCACCTGCGGCTCTTCGTGGCCCAACTGGCGCAGGCGATTGAGCACGCTGACGTTATGCAGCGGATGCACATCGCAGCCGATCACCGCCGCCACGCCGCGCACATGGGCACGCGCAGCAAGGTCTTCGGGCAGCAGTGGCAACTGTGGATAACGTTCTTCCAGGTACTCGATGATCGCCGGCGACTGAATCAGCAACTCGCCTTCATCGGTGCGCAAGGCCGGCACCCGGCCCTGCGGATTGATCGCCAGATACGCCGCCTGCCGATGCTCGCCCCCGGACGGCGCGATCAGGTTGACCGGCAGCGCGGTGTAGTCGAGCCCTTTCAGCGCCAGAGCGATGCGCACCCGGTATGACGAGGTCGAGCGGTAATAGGTGTAGAGATCCATGATCCGCTCCTGTCAGCGCGCCGCCAGCACTTTACCGCGGCATTCGCCGAAGCCGATCGAGGCGAAACCGTCACGGGCGCAGCGCGCACGCAGAATGATTTCGTCGCCGTCCTCAAGGAATTTGCGCACTTCGCCGGAGGCCAGTTCGATCGGCTTTTTACCGCCCTCGGTGATTTCCAGCAGGCTGCCGAACTGACCGCTTTGCGGGCCGGACAAAGTCCCCGAACCGAACAGGTCACCGGCCTGCAACTGGCAGCCGTTGACGCTGTGGTGCGCGACCATTTGCGCGACGGTCCAGTACATGTAGCGGGTGTTGCTCAGAGTCAGGCGATGGGCCGGCAGATTCTGTTCGCGCATGGCTTCGGTGAGCAGCAGCACTTCCAGTTCAATGTCGAAAGCGCCGCCATCCTGATCGCGTTTGTCGAACAGGTATGGCAGCGGCTGTGGATCACCTTCCGGGCGCGCAGGTTGTGGGGTGCGGAATGGCTCAAGCGCTTCGGCCGTCACCACCCACGGAGACACACTGGTGATGAAGCTCTTGGAGAGGAACGGGCCGAGCGGTTGGTATTCCCAGGCCTGGATATCGCGGGCCGACCAGTCGTTGAGCAGGCAGAAACCGGCGATGTGTTCGGCGGCATCACCGATGGCAATCGGCTCGCCCATTTCGTTGCCCTGGCCGATCCAGATGCCCAGCTCCAGTTCGTAGTCCAGACGTGCGCAAGGGCCGAAGGTCGGCTCGCTCGCACCGGCCGGCAGGGTCTGGCCTTTCGGACGACGCACGTCGGTGCCGGAGGCGCGCACCGTGGAGGCGCGACCGTGGTAGCCGATCGGCACGTGCTTGTAGTTCGGCAGCAGTGGATTGTCCGGACGGAACAGTTTGCCGACGTTCTGCGCGTGCTCGATGCCCACGTAGAAGTCGGTGTAATCGCTGATGCGCGCCGGCAGGTGCAACTGGCAATCAGCAGCCAGTGGCAGCAGTTTCGCGCCTTGGGCTTCGATGGCGCCGCGATGGCTGCTGCCCTCGCTGAACAATTCCAGCAAACGGCTGCGCAAGGCTACGCGGGCTTCGCGACCGAGGTCGAAGAAGGCGTTCAGCAGACCGCCGTGCATGGCTTCGACCGCGCTGCGTGCCGCGCCGTCGAACAGCCCGGCTTCGAGCGCCACTTGCAGATCGAAAATGTGCTCGCCGATCGCCACGCCTGCGCGCGGCGCCGCGCCATTGAGACTGAACACGCCCAGCGGCAGGTTCTGCAACGGGAAATCCGCGTGGCCGTTGGCCGAAGCAACCCAGCTGCGGGTGATGGAAGTCTGAGTCATGGGTTATCTCCGGGTCGGGTCGAACGTGGCGGGCAGCGTGGCCCAGCAGGCGTCGTAATTGGATTGCAGTTGCGGGCAGTCGAGGGCGAAGCGGCTTGGGCGCAGCACCTGACTGGTCTCGAACATGAAGGCCATGGTGTTGTCGATCTTCGCTGGTTTGAGTTCGGCGTTGATCGCTTTGGTGCAGGTTTCGCCATCCGGGCCATGGGCGCTCATGCAACTGTGCAGGGACGCACCGCCGGGCACGAAACCTTCAGCTTTGGCGTCGTACTCGCCCTGGATCAGGCCCATGAATTCGTTCATCAGATTGCGGTGGAACCACGGTGGACGGAAGGTGTTCTCGGCGACCATCCAGCGTGGCGGGAAGATCACGAAGTCGAGGTTGGCCAGCCCGTGCACGCTGGTCGGCGAAGTCAGCACGGTGAAGATCGACGGATCCGGGTGATCGAAGCTCACGGTGCCGATGGTATTGAAACGGCGCAGGTCGTATTTGTACGGCACGTTGTTGCCGTGCCAGGCCACCACGTTCAACGGCGAATGATCGAGCTCGGTGCCCCACAACTGACCGAGGAATTTCTGCACCAGCGTGCTCGGCTGCTGCAGGTTTTCGTAGGCGGCGACCGGGGCGAGGAAGTCCCGCGGATTGGCCAGACCGTTGCTGCCGATCGGCCCCAGATCCGGCAGGCGCAGCGGCGCGCCGTGGTTCTCGGCGACGTACCCGCGCGCTTGCGGATCAAGCAGCTCGATGCGGAATTTCAGGCCACGCGGCAGCACGGCGATTTCCAGCGGCGCGACTTCAAGCACACCGAGTTCGGTGGCAATCCGCAGCCGCCCGAGTTGCGGCACCAGCAGCAGCTCGCCGTCGGCGTTGTAGAACACCCGCTCCATCGAACGGTTGGCGCAATAGTTGTAGATGCTGATGCCGGCCGGTTTTTCCGCCGCCGAATTGGCGACCATGCCGACCAGACCGTCGATGAAATCGGTCGGCTCAGCGGGGATCTGCAGCGGATTCCAGCGCAGGCGATTGGGCGTCACTTCACCCAGCGGGCCGCCGGCCAGTTGCCGCTCCAGTTTGACGAACGCCGGGTGATTGGCCGACGGCTGAATGCGATACATCCAGGTGCGCCGGGCTTCACTGCGGGTCATGGTGAATGCAGTGCCGGAGAGCAATTCGGTGTAGAGGCCGTAGGGGGCTTTTTGCGGGGAGTTCTGGCCGATGGGCAAGGCGCCGGGCAACGCTTCACTGCTGAATTCGTTGCCGAAACCGGACTGATACGCCAGCTCCGACGCGTTTGAATCGAGGTTCATGGAGCCTCCTGAACAGGGAGTCGGCAGTGGCCCATCGCTCTGGCTCAGAGGTTTGCGCACGCCGGGGTTGTTATTATCGTAATTCGATTACGCATAACGTAATTTGCTCGCTATCCAGCGTCAAGCTATAAAGACGCCCATTCGTTTTGGAACCCGGCCGCACCATGGAAAAAACCAGCGACAGTAACGGCAAACAGAAAGTCCGCTCCGCCGAGGTCGGCACCGACATCCTCAAGGCTTTGGCCGAGTTGTCGCCGTCCACCTCGCTGTCGCGTCTGGCCGAACATGTGCAGATGCCGGCCAGCAAGGTGCACCGCTATCTCCAGGCCCTGATCGCCAGCGGCTTCGCCGAGCAGAACGCCGCCACCAACCATTACGGCCTCGGCCGTGAAGCGTTGCGCGTGGGCCTTGCAGCCCTGAACAGTATGGACGTACTCAAAGTCGCCGCCCTGCCCCTGTCCGAGTTGCGCGACGAACTGAATGAAACCTGTTTTCTCGCGGTGTGGGGCAATCAGGGCGCGACCGTGGTGCACATCGAACCGGCGGTGCGCGCGGTGACGGTGGTGACGCAATTGGGTTCGGTATTACCGCTGCTCAGTTCGTCCACCGGGCTGGTGTTCAGCGCCTACCTGCCACATCGCGAAACCGATGAATTGCGCGAGCAGGAAACCGCCGTCGCCAATCATCCGCTGGCCGATGAAAAAACCTATTCGGACCTGTGCGAACAGATCCGCGCGCGCAGCCTGCATCATGTGCATGGCTTGCTGATGCCCGGTGTGGACGCGCTGTCGGCGCCAGTGTTCAACGCGGTCGGGCAGATCACCGCCGTGCTCACCATCGTCGGCCCGACCTCGCTGTTCCACGCCGATGAAAACGGCCCGGCTGCCCAGCGTTTGCTGGCGGCAGCGCGAGCCGTCAGTTGGCGAATGGGCTATCAGGCCGACGACCTCCATCCCTGAAGCGCCGCCGGCCATGTCTCGCAATCAGGCGAGGGTGGTTTTGCTGGCGGTGCTCTGCGGGTCATCAAGGATCTCTTGAATCACCTCCAGCAAGCGTTTGGGCAATCGAGTCTGACCGGACGCTTCGGCCACCAGCTTCTCGATCACGTAAGCATCGCCTATCAGCCCGATGACGTTCTTCTGAACTTGGGTCACCGACGCCTTGGTGAACCCGGCCTTGCCCAGGGATGCCAACTCGATCAGCGCGTCCTTGAAATGCCCGATGGCGCGCGCCCGGTCGCCCAACCCATAAGCCTCGAACCCTTGCACCATCGCTTTGGTGAACAGCACGGCCGTGAGGGCGATGCCGACGGGCGCGAACACAATACTGATGGCTCCCGCCGCCGCGACCACCGCGTCGAACAGCAGACCGCCGATGATTTCCTTGAGGCTTCGGGTCTTCTCATCCACATCGGCAATCACCTTGTGCAGAACGCTTTCGTAACACTCGTTGAAATCGGTGATGTGAATCCTGCCATTGAGCGTTGGGGCCTGCGTGGCTCTGGACGATTCTTCAAGCTCACGCAGATAGCTCCCCACCTGCAGCTGATGCTTCACGTAGAGCCGCTGATGCAGGTAGTCGCCCAGGCCTAGTGTCTTGACCGCACTGACAAACTCGTTGAACGGTCGCAACTCGCGGCCATCCGGAGCGTCGGGGGTAAACAGGTATTCGATGACCTGCCCCTGCAGACGCAGCCTGAACACATAGACCCCCACTACCGGCCGCAACAACAGATGCAACTGATGCAGAACACTGTGCCCGACGTTGCCGAAGGCGTCGGCCTGCCGGGTGATCTGTCGCGGATCATTTTCGACGTACAGGTTGACTACCCCGAGCAAGGCCTCAACGTGCGCCTGCGGCAGTTGCCCATTGAACTGTCCCTGCATGATCGCCACCCGCATCCGCCGCTGCAGGATGGCCAGTGCAATGCCTCGCTTGAGCAGCCCCTCGGAATTGGCTGGATTGAGGTCAACGGCGCGTAGCTGACCGATGTATTGCTCCCCCGGACGCAAGGTTCTCGACCAACTGGCGATGTCACGGATATCCAGCCCAGTGAACGGCGGATGCCCGTCCAGCAGCACGAAACGCGGGTATAGCGGCTGCCCCGTTTGATCGGCATAAAACGCGACCTCACCCACGATCAACTCATGCAAGGTCATCCTCTGTCGCTCGTCGATCTGCACCTCGATCAGGTCCGGGTCGATGACAACCTGCTGGCCCCGTTGCAACAAGACTTCTTCTACCCGCGCCTTGATCAGATCACGGCAAAACTTTTCATAGGATGCAAAACCGCACTGGCGTATCTGGATGGTCTGCAGCGCCTTGAGTTCGCAGTTGATCCGGGTGAAGCCCTGACGCAACGTTTCATCCGCCGTGCGGTAGCCGTATGGCGTCTGACTTTCTTCCTGCGACACCCGCCAGGCGCGCTCGTTGAAAACCAGAGGATCGAGCACTTCGGCACCGCCAGAGTGCGCGGGCGCGAGCGTCAGGCCGATCCAGGCATCGCCGCGCTGAGAAGCCTGTTTGAGGTAACCAGTGATTTGCTGGCGATCCAGGGCATGGGACTGCCAGGTCAGATAGTCACGTCCACGCTCGGTGGCCGCCCAGGCCGCTACTTCAAGATTGAGGATTCGGAAGGTGTGTTTCTCATACCAGTCCCGACCGTCGGGCGACCCCGGGGCATACAGCAGCCAGCTATCCTCGCCCGGGCCGCGACTGCCGATGGCCACCAGATCCTTGAGCGCGCGGACGTCCGCACGCATCTGCAAAGGGGCAATCGTCAGCGCCGCGTCCCCGGCGACGGCTCTTTGAATCCGCTGCAAGTTGGCGTCACTCAAATGTCCCTGACACTTCGCGGCAAAAGCACTCAGCAGCAATTGATCACGGATGAGGCTGTTCAAGGCTGCCAGCACGCCCTGGCGTTCGTACGCCTTGCGCAAGCGGACACCGTATTCGGCGCGAACACTGCTGGTGACGATTTTTTCCAGCCATGGCTGGTTCAGACCCGCGGGCAGTCCGTCCCCGGAAAAGCTGATTCGCCCGCGCATGCCCGGCTCATGCAGGCCTTGTAGCAACAGATCCGTCAACGAGCGCCTGTCCTCCTGAATCACCGTGCGCCCCGCCGCCTGGAATACATAACGGCTGTGAGTGACGATCAAATCAGGATCCAGTGGGTTGCCGAAGTCCTGCTCCAACTCCCGACTCATCAGTGAACGGGCGAAAGCGCGCAAACTTGCGGCGTCCTCCAGTTGCCGATCCAGCTCGACCTGGCTATCGACCCACTGCTGTTCCAGCTCGCAGTACTTAAGTTTCTCTTCCGCCCCTACACGGCTCAGCCATGTCGGCGCAGTGCTGTCTTGAGTGAGAATATGTGTGTTCATGACGTTCATTGAATTGCCCTTATGAGAAGTCGATCAGCCAATTCCAAAAATTGGCAACCCAATCTAAATAAGGACAAACCAACTCCCAACCTCACAACCAATACCAAAATCCAGAGAACATGACCGCATATGACACAGCGTCAATGTCGAAACATAAATGTGACTTGACCCCACAGCGCACTCGACTGACGTCTAGTGCCTCTGCCCTGTATTCGTTATTCAGCCATCCCATTGAATAGATGCGCCAGGATCGATAACTTCACATCGTGCAAAAGAAACAACATTGCTGCGGCAATATATTGATCAAAATAAGCGTCGGCCCCTCAGTGGTGCCACGACATGGACTGCACGCGGATGCCCTCTGGCGAAGGGGCAATGCCCTCATTGAGCCCTTGGACTGTTGCATGCCCCGTAACAGTGCATGTCTGGAATCGCTATTTTTCCTTCGGGTCGAACCCCTTATTCTGAGCGGGCTTTCACGGCAGGCGCCGTGAAGCAGGAAGCCTTGGCTGCTGAGCCCCTCGCGCCATCGCTGACCGTTTTCAGATCAATCGAATCGTCGGATTGATCGCCCCGGTGTTCACTGACGTTGATTTGTAGCTCCTTGATCCAACGTCTTACCTTGGCCGCTGCGTTTGCAGCGGCCTTTTTTATGCCTGACAAAAAGCAAGCGTACCCTCCTGAAAGAAAACTCCGAAAAACCCATCGAACACTTCTTATTGCGTAGAAGTACGCAACCCTGCGATTAAAGAAAATTCGAAAGCGCATTCAATCAAACAAGCTTTAATTCATGGAGTGTTCAGACTTTGAATTCAGGCCTTGTCGTAACTTGAACGACTCAAGCATCGCCTCTCGACAAGGATCGTATTGCCGACCGTCAAGGCACGGCGTGCTGCCAATGGAAAGCCCGGATTCAAACCTGAAAAATAAAAAAACGAGCAAACACTTTGTGCCTGCTCGTTATTTTTCCTGTTAGAGCGAATACTTCTGCAAATTTCCCATCATCTCCTTCAACGCTTCAATATTGTCCTTCGGATGCGCCGCGCCCTCGAAATCGCAGATCTGTTGCCAGTGCGCCGCGACATCTTCCGGGGAGAAGCCGCTGCGGGGATCGAACCCGGCGCCGAGGCTGCGTTCCCAGCGCACCTTGCCCATCCAGCCGCCACCGACTTCAAACAGGCCGGAGGTCTCCTGGCACTGCTCGCTGGCCAGGTACACCACCAGCGGGCTGACCAGTTCCGGTTTGAGCTGTTCGAACACTTGCGGCGGGATCAGGCCTTCGGTCATGCGCGTGCCACCGGTGGGGGCGATGGCGTTGACCAGGATGTTGTTCTTGCGTCCTTCGATGGCCAAGGTACGGGTCAGCCCGTAGAGGCCAAGTTTGGCCATGCCATAGTTGGACTGGCCGAAGTTGCCATAGATGCCCGAAGTCGAAGCCGTGAAGATCACCCGACCGTAGTTTTGCTCGCGCAGGTGCGGCCAGGCGGCGCGGGTGACTTTGTAGGCGCCTTCGACGTGGACGCGATAGACCAGATCCCAGTCGGCGTCCTCCATCTTGTGAAAGGTCTTGTCGCGCAGGATCCCGGCGTTGTTCACCACCACGTCGACACGGCCAAAGACATCGAGGGCGTTTTGCACCAGTTTGTCGCCGTCAGTGACCGAGTCGTGGTTAGCCTCGGCGATGCCGCCGGCTTCGCGAATTTCCGCCACCACACGGTCGGCGGCGGAAGCGTTGGCACCTTCACCCTGGGTCGAGCCGCCGAGGTCGTTGACCAGCACTCTGGCGCCGTGCCGGGCGAACAGCAAAGCGTGCGCACGACCGAGGCCACCACCGGCCCCAGTGACGATCACGACTTTATCTTCGAAACGTACGGACTCATTCATCGCGGGAACTCCAGCTGGCCTGAGGGACAATAATCCCGAGTGTCAGGCACGGGGCGTTCGGTCACAACGAACACGGCTGGGGCTGAATGGTGGGCGATAAGGCTGGGGGATGATGAACAGCAAAATCAAAAGATCGCAGCCTGCGGCAGCTCCTACATTAATTTGTGTAGGAGCTGGCGCAGGCTGCGATCTTTTGATCTTTCAGGAGCACGCGACCTTGCGCGGCGGCAACTCCAGGCGCTCACGAAACGCCAGATAATGCTTGAGCACCTGTACCGGCGCTTCGATCTGCGGATAGTGGCCGATGCCCGGCAACAGTACGGTGTCGGCATCGGTAATCAGCTTGCGGTAACGCTCGACCATGTGCGCACCGGAGATCGGATCGACTTCGCCATCGATCACTCGCAACGGCACCTCACCACGTTGCATCGCCGACACCCAGCGGTCACGTTGCACCCGACGCTCCGGGATATAGCCGATCAACTTGTGCAGGATGCGCGGGCCGCGATGGGTCTCGATCAGACTCCAGAAATCATCCAGTTCGCTTTCGCTGGGCCGGGTCTGCGGGCCGAAAATCTGCCGAAAACTTTTCACCAATGCATCACGGGTAAACGCACGCCCGATCATCCAGCCCAGCGGACTGAGCAGCAGCTTTTGCATCAACACCGGTCTATGGGTTTCCGGGAACAGGCCGCCATTGAGAAAGACACAACTGGCGACCTCGATACGATTTTCGTAATGCCGGGCGAGCAGTTCCTGGGCAACGCTGTCGCCGTAATCGTGGGCCAGCACATGCACCGCTTGCTCGACCTGAAGATGCGCCAACAGCGCCTGTTGCAGATCGGCCTGTTCCAGCAGGCTGTAGCTGTGATTCAGCGGTTTGGCCGAATCACCGAAACCGAGCATGTCGCAGGCGATCACTCGGTAACGCTGGGCCAGCGGCTGCCACAGGTAGTGCCAGTCCCAACTGGCCGTCGGGAAACCGTGGATCAGCAGCAGCGGCTCACCCTGCCCCGCCGTCCAGTAACGGATCGACTGGCCGCGAAAGACAAACGTCCGGCTGCGTTTGCGCCAGACACACAGAGGAATCTCGGCAAGAGGCATTAGAGTTTATACCCGGGGTCTTGTTTATCGAGTTTGCGCAGCAGTGCCGGCCAAGCCAGCGCGCCGCCCATGCCTTGAGCACTTTTGGTCACGCCGGCGATCATCGCCTTGGCGCCCGCGAGGATTTGCGGTTCGATGGCGATCAGTTCAGCACCGCCGGTTTGCGCCATGACCTGAATGTCACAGGCGCGCTGGAAGGTGAACATCATCAGAAAGGTGTCGGCGATGGTGCCGCCACAGGTCAACAGACCGTGGTTGTGCAGCATCAGGAAATTGTTATCGCCCAGGTCGGCCTGCAAGCGCGCCTTCTCTTCGTGATTCAGCGCCACGCCTTCGTAGGCGTGATAGGCCAGGCTCGACAGCACGAACAGCGACTGCTGGCTGATCGGCAACACACCCTGTCTTTGCGCGGAAACGGCTACACCGGACGCGGTGTGGGTATGCAGCACACAAACCACATCGTGCCGTACCTCGTGCACGGCGCTGTGGATGGTGTAACCGGCGGGATTGATTTCGTAGGGACTGTCCATGAGCTTGTTGCCGGCCTGATCGACTTTGACCAGGCTCGAGGCGGTGATCTCATGGAACATCAACCCGAACGGGTTGATCAAGAAGTCTTCGGTGCCCGGAACCTTGGCGGAAATGTGGGTGAAGATCAGGTCATCCCAGCCATGCAGCGCCACCAGTCGATAGCAGGCGGCCAGATCGACCCGGGTCTGCCATTCCGCGGCACTGACCTGGTCTTTGACATCAAGGGGCGATTGGACGGGGGCTACGCTCACTGTATGCACCTCTGCGTTCTTATTGTTTTGCACGTGTCAGCAGTCTAGTCAGCTCCCACAATTCACGTAGTTGCATTGCCAGCCAGCTTGATGACTGAGCGGGTCAGCAATGCAAACAGCTTGGATCCATGTCAAAGCAACGACGCCAACAAAGGCGCGGCGAACAGATTGAGCAGCCCGGTCAGCACCATCACCAGCCCCGCCACCGAGCCTTCCTCACCGCCCACTTCATGCGCCCGACTGACCCCGGCGCCATGCGCGCCAACCCCAAACAACGCACCACGCGCCAGCGCACTGCGCAGCGGCAACCACTTGAGCAACACGCCGCCGAGCATCGCGCCGAACACGCCAGTGAACATCACGAACACCGCGGTGAGCTCGGGCACACCGCCCAGATCCTGCGCCAGCGGCATGGCGAATGGCGTGGTGATCGAGCGTGGCACCAGCGACATCGTGACTGAGGTGTCCAGCGCCAGCGCCCTGGCCAGTCCGAACGAGGTGGCGATCGACGCCGCGCTGCCGGCGAGCATACCCAGCAACAGCGCTGACCAGTGCCGTACCAACAAGCGCCGCTGTTGCCAGATCGGCACGGCGAAGGCGACCGTCACCGGCCCGAGCACCAGCATCAACCAATGGGTGTTGCTCGAATATTCGGCATACGCGGTGTGCAGCGGCACGGCGAGCGCCAGCAGCAGTGCCGGCACCAGAATCAGTGGCGACAGCAGATAGCGCCCGGTGCGCCGATAAATCCAGCGACTGAACAGGTACGCCAGCAGAGTGAAGGCGAGCCAGAACATCGGCATCCATTCAAGCTTCATGGGACCGCCTCAGACGCACGGCCAGCTCTACGGTGAACGCAGTCACCAGCATCACCATCAGGGTACTGGCGCCGATCACCAGCAGAATTCGCCAGCCGTCATTGCGTAACAGCGCGCCGTAGTCGAGCAGGCTCATCAGCGCTGGAATAAAGAACAGCAGCATCTCGGCCATCAGCAATCCGGCCCCCAGTTGCAGCGCCGCCGGTTTGACCCAGCCGAACGCGAACGCCAGCAGCAACAAGGCCATGCCGATGACGCCGCCGGGAATCGGCCAGGCCAGCCACGCGGCGATCTGGCAGCCGAGCAGGTAGAGACCGAGCAACACGGCCAGCTCGGCGAATAGACGGGAAAGATACTTGAGGGATGCGGCGTTCATGATGGGCTCCTGACAGGGGCTCATTTTACGAAGCGGCCTGTCATCCCAGAAGCGAATTGTTAGACTCAGCACTATTCCAAAACGGAATCGGATGATGGAATTCAAACAGCTGCGCAGTTTTGTCGAAGTCATGCATCAGGGCGGCTTCACCCAAGCGGCGAAAACCCTGCACATCAGCCAGTCGGCGGTGAGCAAGCAAGTCGCGCAACTGGAGCAGAGCCTCGGCACGCCGTTGCTCGAACGGCTCGGCTCGCAACTGCGCCTGACCGCCGCGGGCAGCGTGGTGCTGCAGCGGGCCGAAGGCATGTTGCGTTTGCGCAATGAGTTGCTGAGTGAGCTGGATGATCTGAGCCAACTGGCGCGCGGCGAATTGCGCCTCGGTCTGCCGCTGCTGGGCAGTGATGCGTTATTCGCCGGACTGTTCGCCGAGTATCGGCGGCGCTATCCGAACATCAGCATTCAATTGCTTGAAGGCGGCAGTCGCAACGTCGAGCACGCGGTACTCAGCGGCGAACTGGAGTTGGGCGGCAGCCTGTTGCCGAAAGATCCGCAGTTCGACTTTCAGCCGTTCTGCGACGAGAAACTCGATGCGTTGCTGCCGGTGGATCATCCGTTGGCGGCACGCGGCGAGATAGCTCTTGAGGAGTTGGCCGACACGCCGTTCCTGCTGTACCAGCGCAGTTTCGTGCTCAATGACCGGTTATTGCAGGCCTGCCAGCAGATGGGTTTCACCCCTAAAGAGGGTGGGCGCAGCGGCCAGGCGGACTTTCTCGTGGCACTGGTCGCCGCCGGGCAAGGCGTGGTGCTGCTGCCCAGCGTGGTCGCCCGGGCACTGGAGCGTCCGGGCGTGGTGCGCCTGACGTTGCGAGCGCCGGATTATCTGCGCTGGGACATCGCGTTCATCTGGCGTCAGGGCGCCTATCTGTCGAAAGCCGCCCAGGCCTGGCTGGCCTTGCTGCGCGAACGCGCGATCAGCCCTTGAGCGTGGCAATCAGTTGCGCCAGCCATGGCTCGGCATCGGCTTCCGGGGTCACGCTTTCGCTGGCGTCCAGACGCAGCATGTCCTGCACTTCGCGCACGCCCAGCTCGGCGAACAACTCGCGCATCAGTTCGCCGCCGCCGCAGAACGTATCGCCGTAACTGGCATCGCCCAAACCGATCACCGCGCCGGGCAAACCTCGCCAGGCCATCGGCAACTGATCGCGAATGCTCGAATACAACGGCTGAAGGTTATCCGGCAACTCGCCCATGCCGGTAGTCGAGGTCACGGCAAGCAGCGCTTCAGGGCCGAAAGACAGCAGATCCGCCAGGCTGGCACGTGGGTTATAGAAGGTTTCAAAACCGGCGGCTTTCAACAGGTTCTGGGCATGGCGAGCGACTTCTTCGGCAGTGCCGTAGACCGAACCGGAGAGAATGGCGACTTTCATCAAACGGATCCTGAAACGAAAAAAAAGAGCCGCGATAGTACCAGCCCGAAGGATGAAGTTGCGATTGGCTCTCAACGGATACTGATGGCCTATAGACAGCGCCGGTTGATCTTCTAGAATGCGAGCCATCGACAATGCTGAAAGGATTCACAGATGATCAATGCCAGTCTGCTGCAAATGGTGATCAACGCGTCGAACGATGGAATTGTGGTGGCAGAGAAAGAAGGCGAGCAGGACAACATCCTGATCTATGTAAACCCGGCCTTCGAACGCCTGAGCGGCTACACCAGCGAAGAAATCCTCTATCAGGACTGCCGTTTTCTGCAGGCCGGAGACCGCGATCAGGCGAGCCTGGCGCGGATTCGCGAGGTGCTGCGCAACGGTGGATCGTGTCGGGAAACACTGCGCAACTACCGCAAGGACGGCACGCCGTTCTGGAATGAACTGTCACTGTCGACGGTGAAAAACGCGGATGACGGGATGACTTACTTCGTCGGCGTACAGAAGGATGTGACCGTTCAGGTCAAGGCCCAGCAACGTGTGACACAGCTGGAAGCCGAGGTCGCCGCACTGCAGGCGGAGCTGGCAGCTTTGAAAGCGACGAACGGCGCAAACAAAACTGCGAACTAAGTGTCATTAACTACAATCACCAATGACTTTGTAACTATTTCTTTCGAGCCAGGCCATGCAACGCGACGCACTCCTGACCCAGGATGAGCTGGATTTCATCCAGACCATGCAGCATAACCCGCAGCTTAATGTGCGGGATGCGACGTCGAGCCTGTTGGTCAACGGTGGTTCGCAAATCCGCGATCTGCTCACGCGCCTCGCTGCTCACGAACAAGTGACCATTCAGGCCAACTTCGAAAACCAGCAGATGACTTTCCCGCTGCATCTGGTGGAGGACGAATTCCACGCGCTGCATCTGCGTCTCGGTGTACCCAGCATTTACGAAGACGGCCCGATGATCCGGCCATGGCGTCTGACGCTCGAAGAACCGGTGGCACTGGAAAACGCCAAGGGCCAGCCGGGGGCGATGTGGGTTCACGAGGTATCGCACAAAGGCCTGCTGCTGGAGATGCGCAACAAAACCAAACCGCCGAGGCATTTCGCCCTGTGGTTCAGCCCGTCAGGTTATGAGCGGATCTCCCTGCGTGGCAACTTCGAGCGAGAGACCGAACAGGGTTTCTTTGCCTATGAACTCAGCCAGACCGATGCCGACGAAACCGAACGCCTGCGCCAGTTCATCCTGCAGCAACATCGCCTGACCCACCCTGCCCTGCACACCTGAAATTCACGTATCCAGTTTGCCCGCGAGAAACTGCGTCATGCGCTGACGCATTGTCGCCCCTTCGTTGCCCAGACAACCAATCGAAGAACCCGCCAGGCTGTCCTGCGCCAGATCCGCGGTATCACCGGCCAGCATCACCTGACAATCGAGGCTCAAGGCCAGACGGTTCAACCGTCGCGGCAAATCGGCTGTCGGAGCGTGATTGGAAAACAGCACCAGCGCCTGCGGCTTGATCCGCTCGCACACCAGCGCCAACTCATCGAATGGCTGACCGGTGGTCAGCACCCGCACCCCGGCGTCATTGCCACTGAGAAACAACGCGGCGACCAGCAACTCGAGCTCCCGGCACTGACCGGCCAGTGCGCTGACGACCACCTTGCGCGGCTGCGTGCCGCGCAGCACGACGATGCGCTGCAAGACCCGCGCCCGCAGAAACCCATCGAAAAACAGCCACTCGCTGGTCTGGCCGAAGGCGTCCTGGCGCTGCAGCATCTGCAGCCACAAAGGCATGAGGATGTCGTGAAACACCACCGGCAACGCGTAGGACGAGAAGATCTGGTTGTAGACCTGATCCAGCGCCCGGTCGTCAAATGAACTGACGGCGAGTTGCACCTGCTGCTGCCACTGCGCGTAATCAGCCTGTACCAGATCATCGGAAATGATATGGGCCAAGGCTTTCAACGGCTCGGTCCTGGCGAGGATCTTGCCGACCTTGCTCACGGCCACGCCGCGATCAATCCAGTCGACAATGCTGCGCACACGCTCGATTTCGGTCATCGAATACAGACGATGCCCGCTTTCGGTGCGCGTTGGTTGAATCAACCCATAGCGACGCTCCCATGCACGTAGCGTGACTGGGTTCACGCCCGTCAGCCGCGAAACCTCACGAATGGGAAACAGCTCTTCACGCTCGAGCGTGACAGAGGCCTGCGAGGCAGGGTGAATGTCCGTTTTGACAGGCATTGTCCGATCAATGTCCTTGATGGTTCTTGGATCCCATTCTATATCCGATGCCCCATCAGCGTTCAAGCAATGATCTGCGACGAACGTCTCTGGTTTAATCACGAAAATCAGGAATAATCCTTGCTTGTTGAAAAGCGCAGGCTCCTACCCCCGCCTGCGTATTGCGAAGTTCCTACCCGGAGCGACGCACTCGGAATACGGAGATACATAATGTCTACTTCCCCCGTCACGCTGATGGTTGCGCGTCGCGTCGCCGACGGCCGCTATCAGGACCTGATGGCCTGGCTGCGCGAAGGCGAACAACTGGCCACAGACTTTCCCGGTTACCTGGGTTCCGGCGTGCTCGCTCCGCCACCCGGTGACAACGAATTCCAGATCATTTTCCGCTTCGTCGACGAGCAGACCCTGCACGCCTGGGAGCACTCGGCCTCGCGTACCGCGTGGCTGGCCCGTGGCAGCGATCTGTTTGCACACCCCAAAGAGCACCGCGTCAGCGGCATCGAAGGCTGGTTCGGTGCGGCCGGTCAACGGCCACCGCGCTGGAAACAGGCCGTGGCGATCTGGCTGGCGTTCTTCCCGGTGTCACTGCTGTTCAACTTTGTCCTCGGGCCGCTGCTGGGCGAGATGAGCCTGCTGCCGCGGGTGTTGATCAGCACGGCGTGCCTGACGCCGTTGATGGTGTATTTCTTTATTCCGTTGTCGACGCGGTTGCTGGCGAACTGGCTGAACAGTGTTCCAGCACCTCGACTGCCTGTTGAACCAGTGTCTCAAAACCGCTGAGAGCCCATGTGGGAGCGGGCTTGCTCGCGAAAGCGTCGTGTCAGTTGATGTATCCGTGCCTGGCACACCGCCTTCGCGAGCAAGCCCGGCTCCCACAAAAGCACAGCACCCGTCTTGCGATAGGTGGGGACCCCGCGTCACTGTTATAGTTTTTACTCCCACCGCGACGCGAGCCGTTCATGTCCATATCCTCCGCCCCGATCCTCATTACCGGTGCCGGCCAGCGTGTCGGTCTGCACTGCGCGCAGCGTTTGCTTGAGGACGGCCATCGGGTCATCTTTACCTACCGCAGCGAACGTCCCGGCGTGCAAACCTTGCAGCATCTGGGCGCTATCGGCGTGTTCGCGGACTTTTCCAGCGAAGCTGCCATCCTTGCCTTCATCGATGAACTGAAGACCCGCACCGATAGCCTGCGCGCCATCGTGCACAACGCCTCCGAATGGCTGGCGGAAACCCCGGGCAGTGAAGCTGAAGCCTTCTCGCGCATGTTCAACTTGCACATGCTCGCGCCATACCTGATCAATCTGCACTGCGCCGACCTGCTCAAGCGCTCTACCCCGGCCGACATCATCCACATCAGCGACGATGTCACGCGCAAGGGCAGCAGCAAACACATCGGTTATTGCGCCAGCAAGGCCGGGCTCGACAGCCTGACCCTGTCCTTCGCCGCGCGCTATGCGCCGACGATCAAGGTCAACGGCATCGCGCCGGCCCTGCTATTGTTCAATCCCGACGACGACGCGGCGTACCGCGCCAAGGCGCTGGCAAAATCCGCGCTGGGCATCGAGCCCGGCAGCGAAGTGATCTACCAGAGCCTGCGCTATCTGCTCGACAACCCCTATGTCACCGGCACGACCCTGACCGTCAACGGCGGACGTCACGTCAAATAAGTTGCTGCGCGAGGATCTGCCATGACCCGTTCCCTGCCCGAGAATTACCGCGAGATCCTCATCGGCCTCGGCGAAGACCCTGACCGCGAAGGCTTGCTCGACACGCCGCTGCGCGCGGCGAAAGCCATGCAGTATCTGTGTCACGGCTACGAACAGAGTGTGGATGAGATCGTCAATGGCGCGCTGTTCGCTTCTGACAGCGACGAGATGATCATCGTCGCCGACATCGAGCTCTACTCGTTGTGCGAACATCACCTGCTGCCCTTCATCGGCAAAGCCCATGTGGCTTATATTCCGACAGGCAAGGTGCTGGGGCTGTCGAAGATCGCGCGGCTGGTGGACATGTTCGCCCGGCGCCTGCAGATTCAGGAAAACCTCACCCGGCAGATTGCCGATGCGGTGCAACAGGTCACCGATGCCGCCGGCGTCGCGGTGGTCATCGAGGCCCGGCACATGTGCATGATGATGCGCGGTGTCGAGAAACAGAATTCGACCATGAACACCTCGGTCATGCTCGGCGCCTTTCGCGAGTCGAGCAACACCCGCCAGGAGTTCCTGCAATTGATTGGACGGAGCAAGTAAATGTCACAACTTCAACCGGGAATGGCGCGCATCCGGGTCAAGGATCTGCGCCTGCGCACCTTTATCGGGATCAACGAGGACGAGATCCTCAACAAGCAGGATGTGCTGATCAACCTCACCATCCAGTACGCCGCGCAGGAAGCGGTGCGCGACAACGACATCGACCACGCGCTGAATTACCGCACCATCACCAAGGCGATCATCGCCCACGTCGAGGGCAATCGTTTTGCGCTGCTCGAACGCCTGACCCAGGAATTGCTGGACCTGGTGATGACCAATACCGCGGTGCTGTACGCCGAAGTCGAAGTCGACAAGCCGCATGCGCTGCGGTTTGCCGAGTCGGTGTCGATCACCCTCGCTGCCAGCCGCTGAGCATGTCTGGCGCATCGCGTGCCAGACTTTTATCATCCGCGCCACGAATAGACTGCACAGAGCCCATCATGACCGAGCAACAACGCCTCGAACTCGAAGCCGCCACCTTCCGCCGGCTGGTCGCTCACCTGGACAGCCGCAAGGACGTGCAGAACATCGACCTGATGAACCTCGCCGGGTTCTGCCGCAACTGCCTGTCCAAGTGGTACAAGGCTGCCGCCGATGAGCAGCAGATCGAGGTCAGCCTCGATGACGCCCGTGAAGTGGTTTACGGCATGCCTTACGCCGAGTGGAAAGCCCAATATCAGCAAGAAGCCAGCGCCGAGCAACAAGCGACGTTCGCCAAAGGAAAACCCAATGAGTGATCTGAACACCCTGCGCGCCAGCCTCAAAAGCGGCGAACACGCTTTCGCCGACACCCTGGCTTTCATCGCCGCCGGTTACGACTATCAGCCTCAAGCGTTCAACAACGGTGGCGTGGAAAACGCCGCCGGGCAGAACGAAGGTTCGTGCAAGACCCTGGGCCTGGCACTGCTGGAAGGCCTGAGCGATGAAGAAGCGCTGCTGGCATTCGGTGAACATTACCGTTCGGTGGTGGCGACGCCTGAGGGCAGCGACCACGGCAATATTCGCGCGCTGATCAAGCACGGTCTGGCGGGTGTGAAGTTCACCGCTCAGCCCCTGACTCGCCGCTGATATCAGATCTAACACCATCCCCTGTGGGAGCGGGCTTGCTCGCGAAGGCGCCGTGTCAGGCGACTTTTCTTTGTCTGAGACAACGCTTTCGCGAGCAAGCCCGCTCCCACAGGGTTATGCGGTGTAGCGGAAATACGGGCACAAAAAAAACCGGCCGAAGCCGGTTTTTTTGTGTCTGCGATTTAGAACGAAGCGTTCTGCAGACCGTCCAGGTAACGCTCGGTGTCCAGTGCCGCCATGCAGCCGGCGCCGGCCGAGGTGATGGCCTGACGGTAAACGTGGTCGGCCACGTCACCCGCAGCGAAGATGCCTTCGACGCTGGTTGCAGTCGCGTTGCCGTCACGGCCGCCCTGCACCACCAGGTAACCGTCTTTCAGGGTCAACTGGCCTTCGAACAGCGAAGTGTTCGGAGTGTGGCCGATCGCGATGAATACGCCGTCGACCTTGATTTCGTCGAAGCTGCCGTCGTTGTTCTTCAGGCGCGCGCCGGTCACGCCCATGTTGTCGCCCAGCACTTCGTCGAGGTTGGCATTCAACTTGAGGATGATCTTGCCTTCGGCCACACGGGCGTTGAGCTTGTCGATCAGGATCTTTTCGGCGCGGAAGGTTTCGCGACGGTGGATCAGGGTCACGGTGCTGGCGATGTTGGCCAGGTACAGTGCTTCCTCAACAGCGGTGTTGCCGCCGCCGACCACAGCCACTGGCTTGTTGCGGTAGAAGAAACCGTCGCAGGTCGCGCAGGCCGAAACGCCTTTGCCCATGAACGCTTCTTCCGACGGCAGGCCCAGGTAACGAGCGCTGGCACCGGTGGCGATGATCAGGGCGTCGCAGGTGTAAGTCGCGCTGTCGCCGGTCAGGGTGTATGGCTTGGCAGCGAAGTCCACGGCGTTGATGTGATCGAAAACGATCTCGGTTTCAAAACGCTCGGCGTGCTCGCGCATCCGCTCCATCAGCGCCGGACCGGTCAGGCCGTGAACGTCGCCTGGCCAGTTGTCGACTTCGGTAGTGGTGGTCAATTGACCGCCAGCCTGCATGCCGGTGATCAGCAGTGGCTTGAGGTTGGCACGGGCGGCGTAGACCGCGGCGCTGTAACCGGCAGGGCCGGAACCGAGAATAATCACTCGCGAATGACGGACTTCAGACATGACCTGCTCCTGTTGACCGAGCCGAAAGACTGGCGCGGAACGCCGGACTGCCGGCGGGAATAAAAAAGGACTGTGGATAACCTTGGGGAAGGCATGAGCTCGACAGTCCTGTAAAAAGTTGGGTGCAGCGTATCGAGGGGGGCAAGATTAAGGAAATACGGTTTAACAATCCAGCTCATAGGTGGTCTCTATGCGCAGACTCCGACCAGATCGACGTCTTTGTTACAGTGAATGTCGATCGTTCTGCCGCGCTTTCGCACGCAGTGCAAAGCCGGTAAGGTCGGCGCGTTTTCCCTTGCTCGGAGCACCTTATGCCCGCCCCTGTTCTGTCTGGCCCGCAATACCTGCGCGAAGGCCTCAAACTGGTTCTCAGCCCGGGCCTGCGCCTGTTCGTGTTGCTGCCGCTGGCGATCAACCTGGTGCTGTTCGTCGGATTGATCTATCTGGCCGGCCATCAGTTCAGCCTGTGGGTCGACAGCCTGATGCCGTCGCTGCCCGACTGGCTGGGTTTTCTCAGCTACATCCTCTGGCCGCTGTTCGTGGTGCTGGTGGCGTTGATGGTGTTCTTCACCTTCACCATGCTCGCCAACGTGATCGCCGCGCCGTTCAACGGTTTCCTCGCGGAAAAAGTCGAAGTGGTGGTGCGCGGCACCGACGACTTCCCGGCCTTCAGTTGGGGCGAACTGATCGCGATGATCCCGCGTACCCTCGCCCGGGAAATGCGCAAACTCGGCTACTTCCTGCCCCGGGCGATCGGCCTGTTCATCCTCTCGTTCATCCCGGTGGTGAACATCGTCGCCGCACCGCTGTGGCTGCTGTTCGGCGTGTGGATGATGGCGATCCAGTACATCGACTACCCGGCGGACAACCACAAACTGGGCTGGAACGAAATGCTCGCCTGGCTGCGCCAGAAGCGCTGGCAGAGCATGAGTTTTGGCGGGATCGTCTATCTGGCGCTGCTGATTCCAGTGGTCAACATTCTGATGATGCCGGCCGCTGTGGCCGGGGCAACATTGTTCTGGGTGCGTGAACGGGGTGCGGAGAACCTCGTCACGCAGCGCTAGGCCGCCCCCAGACAGCCAGTCACAAATCCATCATCCGAACGTCACAGGCACGACATGGCCTCAGCCGACACTGAGGTCATGACGACAGCTCTGCATATCACCCTGATCAGCGAAACCTTCCCACCGGAAATCAACGGGGTGGCCAATACCCTTGGCCGCTTGTGCGATGGCTTGCGCGCGCGTGGGCATCAGGTGGAGCTGGTGCGCCCGCGTCAGGCGGGCGATCCGCAGCGCGTCGAGGACGATGCCTTGCTGTTGTGCCGGGGCTGGCCGTTGCCGGGTTATCCCGGACTGCAATGGGGTCAGTCTTCGATGCACAAGCTGCTGCGGCGCTGGAAACGCCAGCGCCCGGATGTGCTGTACATCGCCACCGAAGGCCCGCTCGGTTTGTCGGCCTTGCGCGCGGCGCGACGTCTGGGGATCTCGGTGGTCAGTGGCTTTCACACCAATTTTCAGCAGTACACCAATCAGTACGGGCTGAGTTTGCTGACGCGCTTGCTCACGCATTATCTGCGCTGGTTTCACAACCGCTCGGCGATGACCCTGGTGCCCAGTTTCAGTCAGCGCCTGGAACTGGAGCGTCGGCATTTCGATCGCCTCGCCCTGCTGTCCCGTGGCGTGGACAGCCAGTTGTTTCACCCGGCCAAGCGCCTGAACGGCTTGCGTGAACAATGGGGTTTGTCCGAGCAGGACATCGCGGTGATTCACGTCGGACGTCTGGCCCCGGAGAAGAACCTCGGCCTGCTCAAGCGCTGCTTCGACACCCTGTGCAGCACTTATCCACAGCGCAATCTGAAGCTGATCGTGGTCGGCGACGGGCCGCAGCGTCTGGCGCTGGAAAAGCAAATCCCGCAAGCGATTTTCTGTGGCTCACAACGCGGCGAAGCTTTGGCGGCGCACTATGCGTCCGGCGATATCTTTCTGTTTCCGAGCATGACCGAAACCTTCGGCAACGTGGTACTTGAAGCACTGGCGTCCGGTCTGGGGGTGGTCGCTTACGATCAGGCTGCGGCGGCGCAGCACATCCGTCACGGCTACAACGGCGTGTTGGCGATGCCCGGGGATGAGGAAGCGTTCTGCGATGCGGCGGCGTGGTTATTGGAAGAGGACGAGCGCTTGCGCTGTGTACGTCTGAATGCGCGGCAGCATGCCAGTCGCCAGGGGTGGGCGGCGATCATCGAGCAGTTTGAAAAGCATCTGCGTGGCGCGTGTGTGCGGGAGCAGGTGTTACCGAATGCGCAGACATTACCTTAGATAATCGTCGACCCTGATGCCCTCTTCGCGAGCAAGCCCGCTCCCACATTTGGAATGCATTTCAAAATGTGGGAGCAGGTGGTGCCGAATGCGCAGGCATTGCCTTAGATATCGTCGACTCTGATGCCCTCTTCGCGAGCAAGCCCGCTCCCACACTTGGAATGCATTTCAAAATGTGGGAGCGAGCTTGCTCGCGAAGGGGTCGGTAATGGCGACGCTTAAACCAGGGTCATCAACGCCTCACGGCTGAACGGCAGAATGTCCTGCTCACGCCCTTCACGGACTTTCAGCGCCCAGTCCGGATCCACCAGCAGCGCACGGCCAACCGCCACCAGATCGAATTCGTCGTTGTTCAGACGCTCCAGCAGTTTCTCCAGGCTCGCCGGTTGCGCGACTTTATCGGTGTTGACCATGAACTGCAGGAACTCACCGTCCAGGCCGACACTGCCCACTGTAATGGTAGGTTTGCCGGTGAGCTTGCGCGTCCAGCCCGCCAGGTTCAGCTCGGAACCATCAAATTCAGGCTCCCAGAAACGCCGCGTCGAGCAGTGGAAAATGTCCACCCCGGCGTCGGCCAACGGCTTGAGGAATTCGCCCAGCGCCTCCGGGGTCTGCACCAGACGCGCGGTGTAATCCTGCTGCTTCCACTGCGAAAAACGGAAGATGATCGGGTAGCCTTCACCGACTGCCGCGCGCACCGCTTGAATCAACTCGATGGCGAACCGCGAACGGTTGGCCAGGCTGCCGCCGTATTCGTCGGTGCGCTGGTTGCTGCCTTCCCAGAAGAACTGGTCGATCAGATAGCCGTGTGCGCCGTGGATTTCCACGCCGTCCATGCCGATGCTTTGCGCATCCTTCGCCGCTTGGGCGAAAGCACCGATCACGTCTTGAATGTCCTGTTTGGTCATGCCGTGCACCACGACCTGACCATCCTTGAGTTTTTCCGTCGGACCGTAAGCCGGGACGCTGGCGTCCGGCTCGGTGCCGATGCGGCGCACGCTGCCGACGTGCCACAGTTGCGGAACAATCTTGCCGCCCTCAGCGTGTACCGCATCAACCACCTTCTTCCAGCCGGCCAGTGGCGCTTCGCCGAAGAACTGCGGCACGTTAGGGTAACCGTTGGAAGCCTTATGACCGACGGTGGTGCCTTCGGTGATGATCAGACCAACACCGGCCGCAGCGCGGCGACGGTAGTACTCGATCACTTTGGAATTGGGTACGCCACCTGGGGAAAACGAGCGGGTCATCGGCGCCATGACCACACGGGTCGGCAGTTCGAGGGCACCGAGGTGGAACGGTTTGAACAGGGCTTGAACCGGCATTGGAAGGCTCCACAGGGAATGACTTTATGACGGCGATAATATGAACAGTCAGTGCCTTTGAACAGCACTATTGATCTGAATGATTAAGAGTCAAAAGTCAGGCAAAAAAAAATCGCAGCTCAATGGCTGCGATTTTTGTGTTTCAGCCCAGCGCTTTTTCAATCGCGTGGACAATGGTCGGATCATCCGGCGGCGTGCGCGGCGAGAATCGCGCCAATACCCGGCCATCCTTGCCGAGCAGGAATTTCTCGAAGTTCCAGGTGATATCCCCCGGAAACTCTGCGCCCTCGCCCGCCAGCAAGCGGTACAGCTGATGACGATCATGGCCGTTGACTTCAAGCTTGCTCGACAACGGAAACGTCACACCATAGTTCAGGCTGCAGAACTCCTGGATTTGCTGTTCGGTACCTGGCTCCTGACCGGCAAACTGATTGCACGGCAGGCCCAGCACACTGAAGCCTTTGTCTTTGAATTGCTGATAGAGGTTTTCCAGTGCCGCGTACTGTGGGGTCAAGCCGCATTTGGAGGCGACGTTGACCACCAGCACGACTCGGCCCTTGAAAGGCGCCAGCGGTAGCTCCTGACCATCCAGGGCTGTCAACTTAAGGTCGTGAAAAGCACTCATGACGTACTCCAGGGATTCCCGTGTTCTACTCGAAACAGCCACTTGGCGAGGCCACCAAGGACAGCCGCGGACTAAAAAGGCGCCCGCAGGCGCCTCTCCAGTACTCGAAGCTTAGCGCAGAAAATCAGTGGTGATGGCCACCTTCGCCATGGACGTGGCCATGAGCGACTTCTTCCTGGCTGGCATCACGAACAGCAACGACCTTCACTTTGAAGTTCAGGCGCTGACCGGCCAGTGGGTGGTTACCGTCGACGGTGACGTCGTCGCCGTCCAGGTCACGGATGGTCACGATCTGCATCTGGCCGTCCGGCGCCGAAGCGTGGAACTGCATGCCGACTTCCAGCTCGTCAACGCCTTCGAACATGCTGCGGCTCAGGGTGCTGACCAGTTCAGCGGCGTATTCGCCGTAAGCGTCTTCCGGCTCAACGGAAACTTCCAGCTCGTCACCGACAGCTTTGCCTTCCAGAGCTTTTTCCAGGCCCGGGATGATGTTGCCTGCGCCTTGCAGGTAGACCAGCGGAGCGCCGCCGGCGGAGCTGTCGATGACCTCACCAGCGTCGTTGGTCAGGGTATAGTCGATGGAGACAGCCTTATTGGCGGCGATCAGCATGGGGCGAGACCTTTTGCATAAGAATATAGAAAGGCCAAGTTTAGCGAAGCAATCGCGCGAAAGCGAACACAACCCGGACAAACGGGATTCGACGATCACCGGCTTCCATCAGGATGAAGACGGTCACTGGGTCGCCGAGCTTTCCTGTGGCCACACCCAGCACCTGCGTCACCAGCCGCCGTGGCAATCGCGGGCCTGGGTTCTTGATCCGGCGCAACGTATTGAAAAAATAGGCCAACCCTTTGCCTGCGGTTGGTGCGCACAAGGCTCGGTTAGCGATAACCTTGGCGACTGAATTGCGGTAGGCGGTCACGTATAGATCGCCACCATTGCCATGCACCCTTAGAGAATCCGCATGCAAACTTTTTTTATCGCGCCCACCGATTTTGGCGTGGGTCTGACCTCCATCAGCCTCGGGCTGGTGCGCACCCTGGAGCGGGCAGGACTGAAAGTCGGCTTCTTCAAACCGATTGCCCAGCCGCATCCGGGCGATACCGGCCCTGAGCGTTCCACCGAACTGGTGGCGCGCACCCACGGCCTGAAACCGCCGCAGCCACTGGGCCTGGCCCACGTCGAGCGGATGCTCGGCGACGGCCAGCTCGATGAGTTGCTCGAAGAAATCATCGCCCTTTATCAGCAAGCCGCCATCGGTAAAGACGTGCTGGTGGTCGAAGGCATGGTGCCTACTCGCAGCGCCAGTTACGCCGCGCGGGTCAACCTGCACCTGGCCAAGAGCCTCGATGCCGAAGTGATTCTGGTCTCGGCGCCGGAAAACGAAGTGCTCGCCGAACTCTCCGGCCGCGTCGAATTGCAGGCGCAACTGTTCGGCGGCCCGAAAGACCCGAAAGTCCTCGGCGTGATCCTCAACAAGGTCAAGACCGATGAAAGCATGGACGCCTTCGCCACACGTCTGAAGGAGCATTCGCCGCTGTTGCGCAGCGGTGATTTCCGCCTGCTCGGCTGCATTCCGTTCCAGCCCGAACTCAACGCACCGCGCACCCGTGACGTCGCCGACCTGATGGGCGCGCAGGTGCTCAACGCCGGCGATTACGAAACCCGGCGCATGACCAAAATCATCATCTGCGCCCGTACCATGCGCAACACCGTGGAGCTGCTCAAACCCGGCGTGCTGGTGGTGACCCCGGGTGACCGCGACGACATCATTCTTGCGGTCAGCCTCGCGGCGTTGAACGGCGTACCGCTGGCCGGCCTGTTGCTGACCAGCGACACCCTGCCCGATCCGCGCATCATGGATCTGTGCCGTGGCGCGTTGCAGGCCGGCCTGCCGGTGTTGTCGGTGAGCACCGGCTCCTACGACACCGCCAACCTGCTCAATGGCCTGAACAAGGAAATCCCCATTGATGACCGCGAGCGCGCGGAGATCATCACCGACTTCGTCGCCAGCCACCTCGACGCCAAGTGGCTGCATCAACGCTGCGGCACGCCGCGGGAAATGCGCCTGTCACCCGCGGTATTCCGCTATCAACTGATTCAACGGGCGCAGTCGGCGAACAAACGTATCGTCCTGCCCGAAGGCAGCGAGCCGCTCACCGTGCAAGCGGCAGCAATCTGCCAGGAGCGCGGCATCGCCCGTTGCGTGTTGCTGGCCAAACCTGAAGATGTCGAGGCGGTGGCCCGCGCGCAAGGTATCGAGTTGCCGCCGGGGCTGGAGATTCTCGATCCGGACCTGATCCGCGAGCGCTACATCGAGCCGATGGTCGCCCTGCGCAAAAGCAAAAGCCTCAACGCGCCGATGGCCGAACAGCAACTGGAAGACACCGTGGTGATCGGCACCATGATGCTCGCGCTGGATGAGGTCGACGGTCTGGTCTCGGGCGTGATCAACACCACAGCAAACACCATCCGCCCGGCCCTGCAACTGATCAAGACCGCACCGGGCTGCACGCTGGTGTCGTCGGTGTTCTTCATGCTGTTCCCCGAAGAAGTGCTGGTCTACGGCGACTGCGTGATGAACCCGCACCCGAGCGCAACAGAACTGGCCGAGATCGCTTTGCAAAGCGCCGACTCGGCTGCCGCATTCGGCATCACCCCGCGCGTGGCGATGATCAGTTACTCCAGCGGCGAATCGGCCAGCGGCGAATCGGCCAGCGGCGAATCGGCCAGCGGCGAAGAAGTCGAGAAAGTCCGCGAAGCCACCCTGCTCGCCCACGAGCAACAGCATTCGCTGCTGATCGACGGCCCGCTGCAATACGACGCCGCTGCCAACGCAGACGTCGCCCGGCAACTGGCACCGAACAGCCAGGTGGCCGGTCGCGCCACGGTGTTCGTCTTCCCCGACCTGAACACCGGCAACACCACCCACAAAGCCGTGCAGCGCAGCGCCGACTGCGTCAGCCTCGGCCCGATGCTGCAAGGCCTGCGCAAACCGGTGAACGACCTGCCGCGCGGCGCGCAGGTCGACGACATCGTCTACACCATCGCCCTGACCGCGATCCAAGCCGCCAACCGACCTATGGATGTGTAAATGCTGGACTTCCTGCCCGCCCCGATTCGCGGCTTGATCGCCGCGCTGCTGTTGGCGCTCAATACGATTCTGCTGTGCTCGTTCCTGTTCTGCGTGGCGCTGATCAAAGTGCTGCCCTTCGACCTCGCCCGCCGCGCCTCACTGTGGCTGATGAGCCACACCCACGAAGCCTGGATCAGCAACAACAAAGCCTGGATGAACCTGGTGCGCCGCACGCGCTGGCACATCAGCGGCCTGCAAGGTCTGGACTACCAACACTCGTACCTGATCACCAGCAACCACCAGAGCTGGGTCGACATCCTGGTACTGCAATACGTACTCAACCGCCGTATCCAGCCACTGAAATTCTTCCTCAAGCAGGAGCTGATCTGGGTCCCGGTGATCGGTCTGGCCTGGTGGGCGCTGGGCTTCCCGTTCATGAAGCGCTACTCCAAGGCCTACCTGGAAAAGCACCCGGAAAAGAAAGGCAAAGACCTCGAAACCACGCGCAAGACCTGCGCGAAATTCCGCAACAACCCGGTGGGGATTTTCAACTTCGTCGAAGGCACACGCTTCACCGAAGGCAAACATGCGCAACAGCAGTCACCGTTCAAGTACCTGCTCAAACCCAAGGCTGGCGGCATCGCGTTTGTGCTCGATGCCATGGGCGAACAGTTGGAGTCGATCGTCAACGTGACCATTCACTACCCGGGCGGGCGCCCGGGTTTCTGGGATCTGCTGTGCGGCAACGTGCGCGACGTGGTGGTGCACTTTGAAGAACTGAAAATCCCCCCGGCATTCATCGGCAAAAACTACGACCAGGACGGCGAATATCGCCTGCAATTCCAGGGCTGGATCAACCAGCTGTGGCAGGACAAGGATGCGCTGCTGGAACAGATGCACCGAGAATTCGCAGGCAAACGCTAATCCCCTGTAGGAGTGAGCCTGCTCGCGATAGCGGTGGATCAGCCACTCCCAATGTTGAATGACACACCGCTATCGCGAGCAGGCTCACTCCTACAGTTGGATCAAGTGTATTCAGTTAGAGATTGGTCGGCTCGCAGGCCGCCATCGCTGGCAAGCCAGCCCCCACATTGGGATTGGGTGCATTCAGTTGGGGATTGATTGGGGGCAGGCCGCTTTCGCGAGCAGGCTCGCTCCTACAGTTTTGGGTTGGGTGCATTCAGTCAGGGATTGGTCGGCTGTCAGGCCGCCATCGAGAGCAGGCTCACTCCTACAGTTGGATTGGGTGTGTTCAGTTGGAGACTGGTCGGCTGTCAGGCCGCCATCGCGAGCAGGCTCACTCCTACAGTTGGATTGGGTGTGGTCAGTTAGAGACTGGTCGGCTGGCAGGCCGCCATCCCTGGCAAGCCAGCTCCCACAAAATCAAGATCAAAAGATCGCAGCCTGCGGCAGCTCCTACAGGAAGATAAGTACAACCCGCACGCGGCGCATGCCGCCCCACTCCAGGATGAGCGCAAGCTCGGCTGTCGCTCTTGACCTTGATCTTGATCCACAGGCGACGTCGGAAGGCTGAGCGGAGGGATTGATCCGGGGGTGGGAGCGCAGCGACCGTTTGGCGCAGCCAAACACAGCGAGAGGAGGTGCAGCGAAGCAAACCGTAGGCGCTGCCCCCGGATCAATCCCGCAGCGAAGGGACCCCGAGCCCCAGCGAGCGGGCCGAACGCAGGAGCAAGCCTTTTTGGTTACTTTTTCGGCGTCTGGAAAAAGTGACCCGCCGTAAGGGCGGAACCCTAAGCCGCCGTTACCACAGCAACGGATATACACCCAAAACCCCAAGAGCATGGTCGGCCCAAAGGCCGCCACCGCCGAAAACCAAATTACTCCAATAAAAAAGCCCGCCGATGATCACTCATCCACGGGCTCTTCATTTCCAGCTAACGCTTAAATCGCGCCACGCTGACGCAGCAGATCCAGCACTTGCTTAACGCTTTCTTCCAACGACAACGACTGCGTGTCGATCACCAGATCAGCATTCAGCGGCACGTCATACGGGAACGACTCACCCGGAATATTATCGCCACCCGCAGCATACAAGCCCTGCGGATCACGCTCGGCACACACCGCCGGCGAAGCCTGCACATAAACCGTCAGCAGACGCTCCTTACCGATCAGATCCTTGGCCTGTTCGCGACCTTCAGCACTCGGCGCAACAAACGCCGCCAGCGTCAACAGACCAGCCTCGTTGAACTGACGCGCCACATGCGCAGCACGCCGCCAGTTCTCAGTACGGCCAGCACGATCCTGCGGCAGCCCCTTGTTCAGGTCGTGACGCAGATTCTGACCATCCAGCACAAACACCGCACGGCCCATGTCGAACAGCTTGCGCTCGACCGCATAGGCCAGCGTGCTCTTGCCCGCGCCCGACAGACCGCTGAACAACACGGTAGCCGGCTGCTGGCCGAAGCGCTGGGCACGTTCCTCAGTGGCAACGTGAGCCAGTTTGCCGTGGTGCGAGGCAGTCCCGTGAGCCACTGGCTGAGCGATGATCATGCCGGCGCCGACGGTGCCGTTGGTCAGACGATCGATGACGATGAACGCGCCAGTGGTGCGGTTGCTGTCGTAACCGTCGAGGGCGATCGGCGCGTCGAGCGCGATCTTCACCTTGCCGATTTCGTTGAGCTGCAACGCGCTCGCCGGGCCTTCTTCGAGGGTGTTCACGTCGACCTTGTTGACGATGCTGGCGATAGAGCCCGGCACATAACTGGTCGCACGTTTGATGTCGTATTTCTTGCCCGGCAACATCGGCTCTTCAGCCATCCACACCAGCATCGCTTCGAAGCTGTCGGTGACCGGCGGCACGTTGTCGGCATGCACCAGCAGGTCGCCACGGGAGATGTCGATTTCGTCTTCCATGGTCAGCGTCACCGCTTGACCAGGGCCGGCCTGCTCCAGTTCACCTTCGAAGGTGACGATGGATTTGACGCGACTGCTCTTGCCCGACGGCAGAACCACCACTTCGTCGCCCTTGTGCACGATGCCGCTGGCGAGGGTGCCAGCGAAACCGCGGAAGTTCAGGTTCGGACGGTTGACGTACTGCACCGGGAAACGCAGATCGGTGAAGTTGCGGTCGCCCGCCACTTCCACGGTCTCGAGGATTTCCATCAGCGACTGGCCTTTGTACCAAGGCGAGCGCTCGGACTTGTTCACCACGTTGTCACCCTTGAGGGCAGACATCGGCACGAAGTACATGCTGGTCGGCTTCATCTTCAAGCCTTCGGCGAACTTCAGGTAGTCGGCCTTGATCGACTCGAACACGCCTTCATCGAAGTCTTTCAGGTCCATCTTGTTGATGGCGACGACGATGTGCTTGATGCCGAGCAACGAGGCGATGAAGCTGTGGCGACGGGTCTGGGTCTGCACGCCGTAACGGGCGTCGACCAGGATGATCGCCAGGTCACAGGTGGACGCACCGGTGGCCATGTTGCGGGTGTACTGCTCATGGCCAGGGGTGTCGGCGATGATGAATTTGCGTTTGGCGGTGGAGAAATAGCGGTAGGCGACATCGATGGTGATGCCCTGCTCACGCTCGGCCTGCAGGCCATCGACCAGCAATGCCAGGTCGATGTCGTCACCGGTGGTGCCGACTTTCTTCGAATCGCGGGTGATGGCTTCCAGGTGATCTTCGTAGATCATCTTGGAGTCGTGCAGCAGGCGCCCGATCAGGGTGCTCTTGCCGTCATCGACGTTACCGCAGGTCAAAAAGCGCAGCAGCTCTTTACGCTCGTGCTGGCCCAGGTAGGCGAGGATGTCCTCGCTGATCAAATCAGATTGGTGCGACATGACAACCCCTTAGAAATAACCCTGACGTTTCTTGTCTTCCATCGAGCCTGCGCCATCGTGGTCGATGACCCGGCCCTGGCGCTCGGAAGTTCGCGTCAGGAGCATTTCCTGAATGATGTCCGTGAGGGTTTCAGCCTCGGACTCCACCGCGCCCGTCAACGGGTAGCAGCCAAGGGTACGGAAACGCACTTTCTTTTTGACGATGCGTGCCTTGTCCTCGTCGGACAGGTGTTCGAGGATACGGTCGTCGTCGATCATGATCAGCGTGCCGTTCTTCTCGATCACTTCGCGCTCGGCGGCGAAGTACAGCGGCACGATCGGGATGCCTTCGAGGTAGATGTACTGCCAGATGTCCAGTTCGGTCCAGTTCGACAACGGGAATACACGAATGGATTCGCCCTTGTTGACCTTGCCGTTGTAGACGTTCCACAGCTCCGGACGCTGATTCTTCGGGTCCCAGCGATGCTTGCTGTCGCGGAACGAGTACACACGCTCCTTGGCGCGGGACTTCTCTTCATCGCGACGGGCGCCGCCGAACGCTGCGTCGAAACCATGCTTGTCGAGCGCCTGCTTCAGGCCCTCGGTCTTCATGATGTCGGTGTGCTTGGCGCTGCCGTGGGTGAACGGGTTGATATTCTGCGCCACGCCATCGGGGTTGATGTGAGTGATCAGGTCCAGGCCCAGCTCTTCGACCATCTTGTCGCGGAACTTGTACATCTCCTGGAATTTCCAGCGAGTGTCGACGTGCATCACCGGAAACGGCAGTTTGCCCGGGAAGAACGCCTTGCGTGCCAGATGCAGCATCACGGCGGAGTCTTTACCGATGGAGTACAGCATCACCGGGTTGTCGAACTCGGCGGCCACCTCGCGGATGATGTGGATGCTTTCCGCCTCCAGCTGTTTCAGATGCGTCAGTTTGTCGACCATGGCTACTCACGAAAGCTTTCTTATGAACGGCCAGCGGGCCGTGTTCGAGCGGGGAATCCTAGCACAGCGACCTCTTCTAATCAGGACGCCTACTAGATCGAAAGGGCATATGAATATGCCCACCCGTTTGGGCGCCTACCCCTTGTAGGAGTGAGCCTGCTCGCGATAGCGGTGTATCAGTCACCGCTATGTTGAATGTGACAAAGCTATCGCGAGCAGGCTCACTCCTACAGGGGAAATGCGCTGGATTTCAGATCGGGTTCGGGCAGTCGATGAAGATGTGTTCAAGGGCAAAACGCTTCGCCAGATAATCGCCCAGCGCCTGCACGCCATAGCGCTCGGTGGCATGATGGCCGGCGGCGATAAAGCTGATGTCGTTTTCCCGAGCGCTGTGGAAGGTCTGCTCGGAGGCTTCACCGCTGAGGAACAGATCAACACCCGCCGCTACGCCCTGGTCGATATAGCCCTGCCCGCCACCGGTGCACCAGCCGACCCGGCGGATCATCGCACTGCCTTCGACCAGCAGCGGTTCGCGGCCCATGACCTCTTGAACCTTGCGCGCGAAATCACGCGGGGTCATCGGCTCATTCAACGAGCCGACCAGCCCGACAATCTTCGGATTGTCCGGGTCCAGCGGCCCTTCGACGGTAATATCGAGCTGACGCGCCAGTTGCACGTTGTTGCCGACTTCCGGGTGCAGGTCCAGCGGCAGGTGATAGGCGAGCAGACTGATGTCGTGCTTGAGCAGCGTCTTCAGGCGCCGCTGCTTCATGCCGGTGATGCACGGGTTCTCGCCCTTCCAGAAATAGCCGTGATGCACCAGCACCAGATCGGCCTCGGCTTCCACCGCGGCATCGAGCAAAGCCTGACTCGCGGTGACGCCGCTGACGATACGCATCACCTGCGGACGGCCTTCGACCTGCAGGCCGTTGGGGCAGTAATCGGCGATTTTCGCACTGCCGAGGTAACGGTCGGCTTCTTCGACCAGGGTGCTGAGGGCGACGGCCATGAAAGACTCCTAAATATCCCGTTCAGAGGCACGCGCGGCCTCGTATAATGCGCGACATTATGGGCGGTCTGACCCCGCCTGCAACTTTTCCAGGACGTGCTTAATGCTCAAGGCGCTGCGTTTTTTCGGCTGGCCGCTGTTGGCCGGTGTGCTTATCGCTCTGTTGATTATTCAACGTTACCCGCAGTGGGTCGGGCTACCCAGCCTCGACGTCAACCTGCAACAGGCCCCGCAAACCACCAGCGTGCAGCAGGGGCCGGTGTCCTATGCGGACGCAGTGGTCATCGCCGCACCGTCGGTGGTCAACCTCTACACCACCAAGGTCATCGCCAAACCGGCGCATCCGCTGTTTGAAGATCCGCAGTTCCGGCGTTTCTTCGGTGACAACTCGCCGAAGCAGAAACGCATGGAATCGAGCCTCGGCTCCGGCGTGATCATGAGCCCGGAAGGCTACATTCTGACCAACAACCACGTGACCACCGGCGCCGACCAGATCGTGGTGGCGCTCAAGGACGGTCGTGAAACCCTCGCCCGCGTCATCGGCAGCGACCCGGAAACCGACCTCGCGGTACTGAAGATCGACTTGAAAAACCTGCCGGCAATCACCGTCGGCCGCTCCGACAGCATTCGCATCGGCGACGTCGCGCTGGCCATCGGCAACCCGTTCGGCGTCGGCCAGACCGTGACCATGGGCATCATCAGCGCCACCGGGCGCAACCAGCTGGGCCTGAACAACTACGAAGACTTCATCCAGACCGACGCGGCGATCAACCCGGGCAACTCCGGCGGCGCACTGGTCGATGCCAACGGCAACCTCACCGGGATCAACACCGCGATCTTCTCCAAGTCCGGCGGCTCGCAGGGCATCGGTTTTGCGATCCCGGTGAAACTGGCGATGGAAGTGATGAAGTCGATCATCGAGCACGGTCAGGTGATTCGTGGCTGGCTCGGTATTGAAGTGCAGCCGCTGACCCAGGAACTGGCCGAGTCGTTTGGCCTGTCCGGGCGTCCGGGAATTGTCGTGGCGGGGATCTTCCGCGATGGCCCGGCACAGAAGGCCGGCCTGCAACTGGGTGACGTAATTCTGAGTATCGACGGCGAACCGGCCGGTGATGGCCGCAAGTCAATGAACCAGGTGGCGCGGATCAAGCCGACCGACAAGGTGACCATCCAGGTCATGCGCAACGGCAAGGAACTGAAGCTGACCGCTGAAATCGGCCTGCGTCCGCCGCCGGCGCCGGTCAAAGAAGAAGAGTAAGCGCCTTCCCAAAACAATGTAGGAGTGAGCCTGCTCGCGATGGCGCCGGGTCAGTCAGCATAAATGTTGAATGTCCGTCCGCTATCGCGAGCAGGCTCACTCCTACAGGGGGCAGCGCTGTATCAAAGGTCGCCGAGGCCGTCGATCAGCGCCTGGTTCTGCTCCGGCGTACCGATCGAAATCCGCAGGAACTGGGCAATCCGCTCCTGCTTGAAGTGACGCACGATCACACCCTGCTCGCGCAGTTTGGCTGCCAGCCCTGCTGCATCGTGTTGCGGGTGACGGGCGAAGATGAAGTTCGCCGCCGACGGCAGCACTTCAAAGCCTTTGGCCTGCAACTGCGCGATCACCCACTCACGACTCTCGATCACCAGACGGCAGGTCTTGTCGAAATACTCGCGATCCTCAAACGCCGCCGCCGCACCGACAATCGCCAGGCGATCCAGCGGATAGGAGTTGAAGCTGTTCTTGATCCGCTCCAGCGCTTCGATCAGATCCGGATGACCCACCGCCAGACCGACGCGCAGCCCGGCCAGCGAGCGCGACTTGGACAGGGTCTGGGTCACCAGCAGATTCGGATAACGATCCACCAGGCTGATCGCGGTTTCGCCGCCGAAGTCGATGTACGCCTCATCCACGACCACCACCGAATCCGGACTGGCCTGGAGAATCTGCTCGACCGCTTCCAGTGCCAGCAGGCAACCGGTCGGTGCGTTCGGATTGGGGAAAATGATCCCGCCGTTCGGTTTGGCGTAGTCGGCCGGGTTGATCTGGAACTGCGCGTCCAGCGGCACGGCATCGAACTGGATGCCGTACAGACCGCAATACACCGGATAGAAGCTGTAGCTGATGTCCGGGAACAGCAGCGGCTGCTCGTGTTGCAGCAGACCGTGGAAGATGTGCGCCAGCACTTCGTCCGAACCGTTGCCGAGGAACACCTGATTGCTCTGCACGCCGTAGTAGTGGGCGACAGCGGTTTTCAGCAGATCGCTGTTCGGATCCGGGTACAGGCGCAGGTTGTCGTTGAGCTCGGTCTGCATCGCTGCCAGTGCTTTGGGCGACGGGCCGTAGGGGTTTTCGTTGGTATTGAGCTTGACCAGTTTGGTCAGCTTCGGCTGTTCGCCCGGCACATACGGCACCAGATCCTTGACGAACGGGCTCCAGAATTTACTCATGTTCACTCCCCCTGCCCTTGCAGCAAGTCTGCATCTTTGATGCGGTATTCGGCGCTGCGTGCGTGTGCACTGAGAGATTCGCCGCGCGCCAGCACCGAAGCGGTCTTGCCCAGCTCGGAAGCGCCGGCCTCGGAGCAGAAGATGATCGACGAACGTTTCTGGAAGTCGTACACACCCAGCGGCGAGGAGAAACGCGCGGTGCCGGAGGTAGGCAGCACGTGGTTCGGACCGGCGCAGTAGTCGCCCAGCGCCTCGGAGGTGTGGCGGCCCATGAAGATCGCGCCGGCGTGACGGATCTGCGGCAGCCACGCTTGCGGGTCGGCGACCGACAGCTCCAGGTGTTCCGGGGCGATGCGGTTGGCGACTTCGATGGCTTGCGCCATGTCACGCACGTGGATCAGCGCACCACGGCCATTGATCGAGGTTTCGATGATGGTCGCGCGATCCATGGTCGGCAGCAGTTTGTCGATGCTGGCGGCGACCTTGTCGAGGAACTCGGCGTCGGGGCTGACCAGAATCGCCTGGGCGTCTTCATCGTGCTCGGCCTGGGAGAACAGGTCCATGGCGATCCAGTCCGGATCGGTCTGGCCATCGCAGACCACGAGAATTTCCGACGGGCCGGCGATCATGTCGATGCCGACCTGACCGAACACGTGACGCTTGGCGGTAGCGACATAGATGTTGCCCGGGCCGACGACCTTGTCCACCTGTGGCACGCTTTCGGTGCCGTAAGCCAACGCGGCAACCGCTTGCGCGCCGCCGATGGTGAACACCCGGTCAACGCCGGCAATGCAAGCCGCCGCCAGCACCAGTTCATTGATTTCACCGCGCGGTGTCGGCACGACCATGACCACTTCGGTCACGCCGGCGACCTTGGCCGGAATCGCGTTCATCAACACCGAAGACGGGTACGACGCCTTGCCGCCCGGTACATACAGGCCAGCGCGATCCAGCGGCGTGACCTTCTGCCCGAGCACGGTGCCGTCGGCCTCGGTGTAGCTCCAGGAATCCTGTTTCTGTTTTTCGTGATAGCTGCGCACCCGCGCCGCGGCTTTTTCCAGCGCCTCGCGCTGTGCCACGGTGATGCGAGTCAGGGCCAGTTCCAGACGCTCGCGCGGCAGGATCAGGTCGGCCATCGACGCCACTTCGAGGCCGTCGAACTTCTGGGTGAACTCGACCAGCGCCGCGTCACCGCGCTCGCGCACAGCCTTGATGATGTCCAGCACGCGCTGATTGACCGAGTCGTCAGACACACTTTCCCAGCTCAGCAGATGATCCAGATGATGCGCGAAATCCGGGTCAGCAGCGTTGAGTCGGCGAATTGCAGTCGGTGCGGTCATAGCGAGAGCCTCATAGGAATGGCAAAAACTCAGGCGCCCTAACTTAGCAGTCGTTTCCGCTTGGGCACCTGAGATTCTGGCTATGAGGCGGATAGACGGGCGCGACTCAAGGTCGCGCAGGTACATCAGCCGCGGTGTCGCGATTCCACTGCCTTGCGCAGGGTATCGATCAACGCCTGGATTCGGGCGTGTTGCATCTTCATCGAAGCCTTGTTGACCACCAGGCGCGAGCTGATCGTGGCGATCAGTTCCTGAGGTTCCAGGCCATTGGCACGCAGAGTGTTGCCGGTGTCGACCACGTCGATGATCTTGTCGGCCAGGCCGATCAGCGGCGCCAGTTCCATCGAGCCGTAGAGCTTGATGATGTCGACCTGACGGCCCTGCTCGGCGTAGTAACGCTTGGCGACGTTGACGAACTTGGTCGCCACGCGCAGACGGCCCTTGGGCTCGGCCGCGCCGATCTTGCCGGCGGTCATCAGCTTGCACTGGGCAATCTGCAGATCCAGCGGCTCGTACAGGCCCTGGCCGGTGTATTCCATCAACACGTCTTTACCGGCGACGCCGAGATCGGCCGCGCCATGCTCGACATAGGTCGGCACGTCGGTGGCACGCACGATCAACAGACGTACGTCATCCTGAGTGGTGGGGATGATCAGCTTGCGGCTCTTGTCCGGATTCTCGGTCGGCACGATGCCCGCTTCAGCGAGAAGCGGCAGGGTGTCGTCAAGGATGCGGCCCTTGGACAGTGCGATGGTCAACATGGGAAACGTCAGTCCTTATCAAGGTACTCATGTCCGGTCGCAATCGGCGCCGGACACACATCGAGCCGGATACCGGCTCGACTCGAAACGAATTCAGTGGACACTTCCCTGTGCCCAGTGCAGCTACTAGCCCGGAACGCGACGGATCTTGGCGCCCAGCATCTGCAGTTTTTCTTCGATGCACTCGTAACCACGGTCGATGTGGTAGATGCGGTCGATCAGGGTGTCGCCTTCGGCCACCAGTGCCGAGATCACCAGGCTGGCCGAAGCACGCAGGTCGGTGGCCATCACTGGCGCGCCCTTCAGGACTTCAGTACCGGTGACGATCGCAGTGTTGCCTTCGACCTGGATCTTGGCGCCCATGCGGTGCAGTTCGTAAACGTGCATGAAACGGTTTTCGAAGATCGTCTCGATCACTGCGCCTGTGCCTTCGGCAATGGCATTGAGCGAGATGAACTGTGCCTGCATGTCGGTCGGGAACGCCGGGTACGGCGCGGTGCGCACGTTGACCGCTTTCGGGCGCTTGCCGTGCATGTTCAGCTCGATCCAGTCTTCACCGCTGGTGACTTCAGCGCCGGCTTCACGGAGCTTTTCCAGAACGGCTTCGAGGATGGTCGGATCGGTGTCCTTGACCTTCACGCGGCCACCGGTGACCGCAGCGGCCACCAGGTAGGTGCCGGTTTCGATACGGTCAGGCATGACCTTGTAGAAGCACGAACCCAGACGCTCGACGCCATCGATGGTGATGGTGTCGGTGCCGGCGCCGGAAACCTTGGCGCCCATGGCGTTGAGGAAGTTCGCCAGGTCAACCACTTCAGGCTCGCGCGCGGCGTTCTGCAGGACGCTGCGGCCCTTGGCCAGGGCAGCTGCCATCATGATGTTTTCGGTACCGGTCACACTGACGGTATCGAAGAAGAAGCTGGCGCCGCGCAGGCCGCCTTCAGGCGCCTTGGCCTTGATGTAGCCGCCTTCGACGTCGATCACCGCGCCCATGGCTTCGAGGCCACGGATGTGCAGGTCGACCGGACGCGAACCGATGGCGCAACCGCCAGGCAGGGCGACTTCGGCTTCGCCGAAACGCGCAACCATCGGGCCCAGTACCAGGATCGAGGCACGCATGGTTTTCACCAGTTCGTACGGTGCGATCAGGGTCTTGATGGTGCGTGGATCGATTTCGACGCTGAGTTTCTCGTCGATCACAGGCTCGATGCCCATGCGACCGAACAGCTCGATCATGGTGGTGATGTCGTGCAGGTGCGGCAGGTTGCCAACGGTCACCGGGCCATCGCACAGCAGGGTGGCAGCCAGAATCGGCAGGGCGGAGTTCTTCGCCCCGGAGATACGGATTTCGCCATCAAGACGAACGCCACCGGTAATAATCAATTTATCCATAAGAATCTCGACGCCCTTGGGCTCAGGTGCGCTCGGCCCAGGCCGCGCGGCTGAAAAATTTCATAGTGACCGCATGGATGCTGCCATCGGCGATCCACGGGTTCAAATGGGCATAGATGCTCTGCTGACGCTTGACCGGGCTTAACGCCGCCAGTTCATCGCTAATCACGTTCAGCTGAAAGTTGCAGCCTTCGCCTTCAACTTCCACCTGCGTTCCTGGCAGCTTCCCTTCAAGGAAGCTCTTCACTTCTACGGCCTGCATGCTCAACCTCAATCGGCGCCCTGTGCGCACGGGTCGGACATCATACAAAAAAGCCCCGCGCCTGCGAACCCCGCATTGGCAGGACTCTGACGGGGGGCTTTTTTATCGATGCGGGTTCAGGGGTGCGCCAGCAACTCGGTCAGCTCACTGACCTGAGCGATTTCGCGCATGTCTTCCGGCATCGCGCGGATGCTGACAACCTTGCCGGCCGCCTGGGCATCGCGCATGAAGCACAGCAGCAGGGACAAGCCGACGCTGCTGGACTTCTTCACTGCCGAGCAATCGATGACCAGCGACGTCGCCTTGCTGGACTTGATCAGCGCCTGGCCTTCCTTGCGCAGGTCGGGACCTGTGCGGTAATCCAGTACTCCACTGAGCAATAGCTCGTCGACGTCACTCATACGTATTGCCGCCTCACTCATTGCGCTGGCTTCGCGGCAGCTTTGTCGGTTTCTTCCTTGGCCTTGGCCACTTCACCGGCCCAACCATTGATGGTCTTGTCCAGGTCGTTGCCATTGCGCTGCATCGCATCGGCGAACTGGTCACGGAACAGCTTGCCAATGTTGATGCCGTTGATGATCACGTTGCGCAGTTTCCACTCGCCGTTGATCTTCTCCAGCGTGTATTGAACTGGATAGATCGCGCCGTTGTTGCCCTTGACGGTCATGCCGACGCTGGTGCGATCGCCGGACTCATCCTTGGCAGGATCTACGGTAATGCCCTGGTTGTTGTACTCGAGCAAAGCGTTGCCATAGAACTGGAACAGCCCGCGCTTGAAGTTTTCCTGGAACGTCTGCATCTGCGCAGGCGTTGCCTTGCGCGAATACTTGACGGTCATGATGCTCTTGGAAATGCCCTCGGCATCCACCACGGGACCGACAATGGTGTTCAGCGCCGTGTAGAAGTCCTGCGGATCCTTCTTGTACTTCTCTTTATTGGCCGACAGGTCGGCCAGCATCCGGTTCGTGGTGTCCTGAACCAGATCGTGCGCCGACTGTCCAGGCGCAGCGTTAGCCAGCAGTGGCAGTGTCGCGAGCAACACCAACAGGCCACGTCGCAAGGTAGAGATCATTCAAAAGCTCCTCATTTGGCGTCTTTGCTAACGGTATTGAGCAGGAATTTACCGATCAGGTCTTCCAGTACCAGAGACGACTGCGTGTCGTGGATGGTTCCACCATCCTTCAGACGGGTGTCTTCCCCGCCCACGCTGATACCGATGTACTTCTCGCCCAACAGGCCAGCGGTCAGGATAGACGCTGTGGAGTCGGTCGGCAGGTTGTCGACCTTTTTATCCACTTGCAGGGTTACCCGCCCGGTGAAGCTGTCGCGATCCAGATCGATGGCCGTGACCTTGCCGATGGTCACACCGGCCATGGTCACTTTGGCTCTGACCGTCAAACCGGCGATATTGTCGAAGTAGGCATACAGTTTATAGGTGTCGGTGGTCGAAGTCGGAGACAGGCCACTGACCCGCAGGGCAAGCAGCAACAAGGCCAGGATCCCTGCCAGCAGGAACAGGCCGACACCGATTTCCAGGGTGCGGTTTTGCATCAGAAATCTCCAAACATCAAAGCGGTCAGAATAAAGTCCAGGCCCAGTACCGCCAGCGAGGCGAATACCACGGTCTTGGTGGTGGCGCGACTGATGCCCTCGGAAGTGGGCTCACAGTCATAGCCTTGGAATACGGCGATCCAGGTCACGACGAAGGCGAAAACGATACTTTTGATGACGCCGTTGAGCACATCGCTGGTGAAGTTCACGCTGTTCTGCATGTTCGCCCAGTAGGAACCTTCATACACGCCAAGCCAGTCGACAGCCACCCACGAACCGCCCCAGATCCCCACCACGCTGAAAATCATCGCCAGCACCGGCAGGGAAATGAAACCGGCCCACAGACGCGGGGCAATAATGTATTTGAGCGGATCGACACCGATCATTTCCAGGCTGGAAAGCTGCTCGGTGGACTTCATGTTGCCAATTTCCGCGGTCAGCGCCGAACCGGCACGCCCGGCAAACAGCAAGGCCGTCACCACCGGACCCAGTTCACGCAGCAACGTCAGGGCCACCATCTGCCCCACCGCCTGCTCCGAACCGTAGCTCGACAGAATACTGAAGCCCTGCAGCGCCAGCACCATGCCGATGAAAATCCCGGACACGACGATGATCACCAGCGACATCACGCCAACCGAATGCAGCTGCTTGACCAACAGGCCAAAACCGCCGCTGATGCCGCCACGACCCAGCAGGGCGTGGAACAGGAACAGGGTCGCACGACCAAACACCGCAACGGCGTCGATCGCCGCCTCGCCGAAACGGCGTACGCGTTCTATTAATGAAATTCTGCGCATCAGCGCTTCCCCAGAAGATCTGCGCGGTAATCCGTCGCTGGAAAATGATACGGCACCGGGCCATCGGGGTTGCCGGTCATGAACTGGCGAATACGCGGCTCATCCGAATTCATCAACTCGTCCGGCGTGCCCTGCCCCAGCACCTGACCATCACCCACTACATAGATGTAGTCAGCGATGCTCGCGGTTTCGGCCAGATCGTGGGAGACCACGATACTGGTGATCCCCAGCGCATCGTTGAGCAGACGGATCAGGCGTACCAGCACGCCCATGGCGATCGGGTCCTGACCGACGAAAGGCTCGTCGTACATGAGAATCTGCGGATCGAGCGCAATTGCCCGGGCGAGCGCCACGCGACGCTTCATACCGCCGGACAGTTCGTCGGGCATCAGCTCGATGGCGCCGCGCAGACCGACCGCCTGCAATTTGAGCAGAACGATGTCGCGGATCATTTCATCCGGCAATTGGGTATGAACGCGCAGGGGGAAAGCGACGTTCTCGAAGACATCGAGATCGGTAAACAGCGCGCCGCTCTGAAACAGCACGCCCATGTGCTTGCGCGCATCGAACAGATCACTGCGCGACAGCGTCGGCAGGTTCTGGCCGTTGACCCAGACTTCGCCGCTGGAAGGACGCAACTGTGCACCCATCAAGCGCAACAAAGTGGTCTTGCCGCACCCGGAAGGTCCCATGATGCCGGTAACCTTGCCACGCGGGATGCGAATATCGACGTTATTGAAAATGCTGCGCGCACCGCGCTTGAAGGAGACTCCCTTCAGCTCGACCGCGTAGGCGTTATCGGCACTCATCTAAACTCCTTGCGATGCAGCCTCTCACTCGGACGCCTGGCTTTCCGCAGAAAGCACATACCTCCCGGGCAGGCCGAACTGGCGGCGAACTATATCACTGCAAAGGCCAAGCGCCCAAGGCCCATGCCCCCCTGTGTTCAGCGATATGACAGGCGCGGCCGCGCTTTTTCAGGGTTTTGGTTACGAGGAATGACAAAGCACAACGAACTTGCGTGAGGCTTTTCAACATAACCGCTATAATCGCCGCCTTTTCATCGGGCTATACGATTTCTGACATGAGCCAATCCAGCGACCTGATTCAATCGGCACAACGCACCATCCGCCTCGAAGTGGAAGCCGTACAAGGCTTGTTGCCCCATATCGACGCCGATTTCGTACGCGCTTGCGAGATGATTCTGGCCAGCAAAGGCCGTGTGGTCGTGGTCGGCATGGGCAAATCCGGGCACGTCGGCAACAAGATTGCCGCGACCCTGGCCAGCACCGGCACCCCGGCATTTTTCGTCCACCCCGCCGAAGCCAGTCATGGCGACATGGGCATGATCACCCGTGACGACGTGATTCTCGCCCTCTCCAACTCCGGCTCGACCAACGAAATCGTCACCTTGCTGCCCCTGATCAAGCGCCTGGGTATCCAGTTGATCAGCCTGACCGGCAATCCGCAGTCGCCGTTGGCCAAGGCCGCCGAAGTCAATCTCAATGTTCACGTCGAGCACGAAGCCTGCCCGCTGAACCTGGCGCCGACTTCCTCGACCACCGCAGCGCTGGTCATGGGCGATGCCCTGGCCGTGGCGCTGCTGGAAGCGCGTGGTTTCACCGCCGAAGATTTTGCTTTTTCCCACCCGGGCGGTGCCCTGGGTCGACGCCTGCTGCTGAAAGTGGAAAACGTCATGCACGCCGGGCAAGAGCTGCCGCAAGTGCAACGCGGCACCCTGCTCAAGGACGCGCTCATGGAAATGACCCGCAAGGGTCTGGGCATGACCGTCATCCTTGAAGCCGATGGCAAGCTGGCCGGGATCTTCACCGACGGCGACCTGCGCCGCACCCTGGATCGCAGCATCGACATCCGCAGCGCCACCATCGACCAGGTCATGACCGCACACGGCAAGACCGCACGGCCCGAGATGCTCGCCGCCGAAGCGCTGAAAATCATGGAAGACCACCGAATCAACGCACTGGTGGTCGTGGACGAAGAAGATCGCCCGATTGGCGCCTTCAACCTCTCCGATCTGCTGCGTGCAGGAGTGATGTAATGACAAGCGATCTGCTGCAACGCGGCAAAGCGATCAAACTGGCAGTGTTCGACGTCGACGGCGTCCTCACCGACGGGCGCCTGTACTTCCTTGAAGACGGCAGCGAATTCAAGACGTTCAACACCCTCGACGGCCAAGGCATCAAGATGCTGATGAATGCCGGTGTCGAGACGGCCATCATCAGTGGCCGCAAGACGCCGGTGGTTGAGCGCCGGGCGAAGAACCTCGGCATCCCGCATCTGTTTCAGGGCCGCGAAGACAAATTGGTGGTTCTGGACGGTCTTCTGCAGCAACTGGGCCTAAGCTATGAACAGGTCGCCTACCTCGGTGACGACTTGCCTGACCTGCCGGTGATCCGCCGCGTAGGCCTGGGCATGGCCGTCGCCAATGCTGCCGATTTCGTGCGCGAACACGCCCATGGCGTCACTCGGGCCCGTGGTGGCGAAGGTGCCGCCCGCGAATTCTGCGAATTGATCCTGCGCGCCCAGGGCCGCCTCGATGCGGCCAACGCCGCGTACCTGTGAGCCAAATCATGTTTAGCAAAAAATTTCGCAACTTCCTGCTGTTCGGCTGTATCGCTGCCATGTTTGCAGCGGTCGGCTACTGGAATATCAGTCCGGAACGCTTCCTCGACAAGCCTGCAGCCAAGGCCGAAGACACAGCCATCGACTGGTACGCCACCAATACACACACCTTTCAGTACCTCCCGGACGGCAAGCTGCAATACGAGATGACGTCGGACAAGGCCGAGCACCTGAAAGCGACGGATGTGACGCTTGTCACCAAACCCGACCTGAACATGTTCCGCGGCACCGAGTTTCCGTGGCACGTGACCAGCGAGCGCGGTGAAGTGAATTCAGGCGGCACCGAGGTCGAACTGATCGATTCCGTACGCGTCAAGCGTACTGACGAAAAGAACCGCGACACCTTGATCACCAGCACACGCATGACAGTGTTCCCGCAGCAGCAATATGCGCAGACCGCGCAACCCGTTAGAATCGACGGCGCTGGGGGTGTATCGACTGGCGTGGGAATGAAGGCGTATTTGAAGGAAAGCAGGATACACCTGCTATCTAACGTAAGAGGACAGTATGAGGCTCGTTAAAACCCTCCCTATTTTGCTCAGTCTGGGCGCAGCACTGGGAAGCGTGAGCGCCTGGGCTCTGCCGAACGATCAAGAGCAGCCCATTCGCATTCAGGCCGACGATGCCCAGATGGACGACAAGAATGGCGTTGCCACCTATAAAGGTGACGTGATCATTACCCAAGGCTCGATGAAGGTGACCGGTAATACCGTGACCCTGACTCGCACCCCGACCGGCGAAATCGACGTAGTGACCTCGGTGGGCAACCTCGCCTACTTCGAGCAACTGCAGACTGCCGGCGACAAAAAACCTGTGCAGGGCTGGGGCGTGACCATCCAGTATCACGCGCAGCAGAATCGCGTCGTGCTGATCGACAAGGCCAAGGTTGTCGACAAGGACAACAACACCACTCAGGGCGAAAAAATCGTCTATGACACGGTGAAAAAACTGGCCAGCGCCGGCCGCGCTACCGGCAGTAAAGTCACCGAGGCGCGTCCGCGCATCGACATGGTGATCCAGCCGAAGCCGAAAAACGACGAGAAAAAGGCCCAGTAATGGCAACTCTGAAAGCTCAACACCTGGCCAAGGCCTATAAAAGCCGCCAGGTTGTGCGCGACGTCAGCCTGTCGATCGACAGTGGCCAGATCGTTGGCCTGCTCGGCCCGAACGGCGCCGGCAAGACGACCTGCTTCTATATGATCGTCGGCCTGGTGCAGGCCGATCAGGGCCGCGTGTTGATCGATGATCTGGACGTCAGCCATCAGCCGATGCACGGCCGCGCCAAGGCCGGTATCGGCTATCTGCCGCAAGAAGCGTCGATCTTCCGCAAACTGTCGGTGGCCGATAACATCATGGCCATCCTCGAAACCCGCGCGGAACTCGACAAGGCCGGTCGTCGCAAGGAACTGGAAAGCCTGCTGCAGGAATTCCACATCAGCCACATCCGCGACAACCTCGGCATGAGCCTGTCCGGTGGTGAACGCCGCCGGGTGGAAATCGCTCGCGCACTGGCGACCGCACCGAAATTCATCCTGCTCGACGAACCGTTCGCCGGTGTCGACCCGATCTCGGTTGGCGACATCAAGCAGATCATCCACCACCTCAAGGCCAAGGGCATCGGTGTTCTGATCACCGACCACAACGTGCGTGAGACCCTGGATATCTGCGAAACCGCCTACATCGTCAACGACGGTCAACTGATCGCCGAAGGCGATGCTGCGACCATCCTTGCCAACGATCTGGTGAAGGAAGTGTATCTGGGCCACGAGTTCCGCCTGTAAGCACCAAGGCACTTGGCCAGCCTCCGGGTGCTGTATCGATGAAGCAGGCTTTTATACGCTTTTATTGTTACAGCGCTCTAGGCAAACACGACAGTTTCAGGCATATAATTTGCTTAAGTTTGGCGCTTCGGCGCCCTGTAGTGGATGGCGCATGCGCGCCGGCGAATAAGGTGTTAAGCCCCTGCCATGAAACCATCGCTAGTCTTGAGAATGGGCCAGCAGCTGACGATGACACCGCAGCTGCAACAGGCCATCCGCCTGCTCCAATTGTCGACCCTGGACCTGCAACAAGAAATCCAGGAGGCCCTGGAATCCAATCCGATGCTCGAACGCCAGGAAGAAGGCGACGACTTCGACAACTCCGATCCTTTGGCCGACAACGCCGAACAAAAGCCCAACACCGACATTCAGGAACCGTCATACCAGGAAACCGCCCCGACGGTGGACAACCTGGAGGAAGGTGAATGGAACGAGCGCATTCCCAACGAGCTGCCGGTCGACACTGCCTGGGAAGATGTCTACCAGACCAGCGCCAGCAGCCTGCCCAGCGGCGATGACGACGAGTGGGACTTCACCACCCGCACCTCTGCCGGGGAAAGCCTGCAGAGCCATTTGCTCTGGCAATTGAACCTGGCGCCGATGTCCGACACCGACCGCCTGATCGCCGTGACCCTGATCGATTGCATCAACAATCAGGGCTACCTCGATGAAACCCTCGAAGAAATTCTCGACGCCTTTGATCCGGAACTCGACATCGAGCTGGACGAGATCGAAGCCGTCCTGCACCGCATCCAGCAGTTCGAACCCGCCGGCATCGGCGCCCGCAACCTCGGCGAATGCCTGTTGCTGCAACTGCGCCAGCTCCCGGCCAAGACTCCGTGGCTGAACGAAGCCAAGCGTCTGGTCAGCGATTACATCGATCTGCTCGGCAGTCGCGACTACAGCCAGCTGATGCGGCGTATGAAGCTCAAGGAAGATGAGCTGCGTCAGGTCATCGAACTGGTGCAGAGCCTGAATCCGCGCCCGGGCTCGCAGATCGAATCGACTGAAGCCGAGTACGTGGTGCCGGACGTCATTGTGCGCAAGGACAACGAACGCTGGCTGGTCGAGCTGAATCAGGAGTCGGTGCCCCGTCTGCGGGTCAACGCACAGTACGCCGGTTTTGTCCGTCGCGCCGACACCAGCGCCGACAACACTTTCATGCGCAATCAGTTGCAGGAAGCGCGCTGGTTCATCAAGAGCCTGCAAAGCCGCAACGAAACCCTGATGAAAGTGGCGACCCAGATCGTCGAGCATCAGCGCGGTTTCCTGGAGTACGGCGACGAAGCCATGAAACCGTTGGTCCTGCACGACATCGCCGAGGCGGTCGGCATGCACGAATCGACGATTTCCCGCGTCACTACCCAGAAATTCATGCATACCCCACGGGGCATTTATGAACTGAAATACTTTTTCTCCAGCCACGTCAGCACCTCCGAAGGCGGCGAATGCTCGTCCACGGCGATTCGCGCGATCATCAAGAAACTGGTTGCGGCGGAAAATCAGAAAAAGCCGTTGAGTGACAGCAAGATCGCTGGTTTACTGGAGGCACAAGGCATTCAGGTGGCTCGCCGCACCGTCGCCAAGTACCGCGAATCCCTCGGGATCGCGCCTTCGAGCGAACGCAAGCGGTTGATGTAAGCCACGTTACAGCGTTCCAGTGGCAGGCTCTTCGGCCTGCCGCTTTATGCACTGGCAACGAAGGAGAAGCTGTATGCAAGTCAACATCAGTGGACACCAACTGGAAGTGACCCAACCTCTGCGTTCCTATATCGAGGAAAAACTCCAACGACTGGAGCGCCATTTCGACAAGATCACCAACGTGCAGGTCACGATGTGCGTCGAAAAGCTGAAGCAGAAAATCGAAGCCACCTTGCATATTCCCGGCAGCGAAGTGGTCGCCAACGCAGAAGATACCGACATGTACGCTGCGATCGACGCACTGACCGACAAGCTGGATCGCCAACTCAAAAAGCATAAGGAAAAGACCCAGAGCCTCCTCCAGGGCGCGACAGGTCGTTAACACCCCCAACCCATGATCCGACTTGAAAGTATCCTGACCCCCGGCCGTTCCCTGGTGAACGTGCCGGGCGGCAGTAAAAAGAAAGCCCTCGAACAGATTGCCAACCTGATCGCCCGCGAAGTGCCGGGTCTGGAGATGCAAGATGTCTTCGAGGCGCTGATCGCCCGTGAGAAACTCGGCTCCACCGGTTTCGGCAACGGCATCGCCATTCCCCACTGTCGCCTCAAAGGCTGTGAAGCGCCTGTCAGCGCTTTGATGCACCTTGATGCGCCTATCGATTTCGATGCCATCGACGGTGCGCCGGTTGACCTGCTGTTTGTCCTGCTGGTCCCGGAAGCTGCCACCGATGCCCACCTGGAATTACTGCGCCAGATCGCCAGCATGCTCGATCGCAAGGAAGTGCGCGAAAAACTGCGCAGCGCACCGAGTAACGAAGCCTTGTATCAGGTCGTCCTGAGCGAGCAAAACGGGCATTAATCATGCGCTTGATCATCGTCAGCGGCCGCTCCGGCTCGGGTAAAAGCACTGCCCTGGATGTCCTTGAGGACAACGGCTACTACTGCATCGACAACCTGCCGGCCGGTCTGCTGCCGGAACTGGCCGAACGCGCGCTGATCCACACCGAACTGGCCCAGCCGCTGGTGGCTGTGTCGATTGATGCGCGCAACCTACCGAGCCACCTGTCGCGTTTCCCCGAGTTGCTGGAAGAAGTCCGCTCCCGGCACATCCAGTGTGATGTGCTGTATCTGGATGCCGACGAAGAAACCCTGCTCAAGCGCTTTTCGGAAACCCGCCGTCGTCACCCGCTGAGCACGGCCAACCGTTCGCTGGCCGAAGCGATCAACGACGAGACCGCCCTGCTCGGGCCGATTGCCGACCTGGCCGACCTCAAGGTCAACACCACCAATCTGAACCTGTACCAGTTGCGCGACACCATCAAGCTACGCCTGCTGAACCAGCCGGAGCCGGGTACGGCCTTCCTGGTCGAGTCGTTCGGTTTCAAGCGCGGCATGCCGGTGGATGCGGATCTGGTGTTCGACGTGCGCTGCCTGCCCAATCCGTACTGGAAGCCTGAATTGCGCGCACAATCCGGTCTCGATGCACCGGTCGCCGAATATCTGGCCGCGCAGCCGGAGGTTGAGGAGATGTTTCAAGACATCTACGGCTACCTGAATAAATGGCTGCCGCGCTTTGCCGCGAGCAATCGCGCCTATGTCACCATTGCCATTGGCTGCACCGGCGGGCATCACCGCTCCGTTTACCTGACCGAACGTCTGGGTCAGGCCCTGCAGAAAACCCTGAAGAACGTCCAGGTTCGCCACCGCGACCTCACTTAAAGGATTCACACCGCGATGCCTGCTCTGGAAATCGAAATCATCAATAAGCTGGGCCTGCATGCCCGAGCGTCGGCCAAATTCGTCGGGGTAGCGGGCCAGTTCCCGGATTGCACGATCAGAGTGGGGCGTACACCCGAAACCACGGTCGATGGCAAAAGCATCATGGCGATGATGATGCTGGCCGCCGGCAAAGGCACCAAGATCTATCTGAGTACCGAAGGCCATCAGGAGCAGGAAGCGCTGGATGCGCTGGTGGCGTTGATCAACAACTACTTCGATGAAGGTGGTTGATCCTGCATGGAGGGGGAGCTTGCTCCCTCTCTGCCAATCAGCCCAGCGCCGTATCCATCACCATCATCAGACAGAACCCGATCAGCAAGCCAAGACTGGCAAGCTTGTCATGACCATTGCGTCGCGACTCGGGGATCACTTCATGCGTCACCACCAGCAACATCGCCCCTGCCGCCAGCGCCAGCCCCAACGGCAACAACAGCTCCGCCAGACTGACCAGCCACGCACAGAGCAGCGCAAACACTGGCTCGACCAGCCCTGAAGCCGCCCCGATCAAGAACGCCCTGGCCCGCGACATCCCCGCCCCGGCCAGCACCAGCGCAATCACCAATCCCTCTGGCACATCCTGCAAGGCAATGCCCATCGCCAGACTGTCGGCATCCGGCATGCCACCACCTGCAGAGACCCCCACCGCCATGCCTTCCGGGATGTTGTGGGCAATGATGGCGAAGACGAACAGCCAGATCCGCGGCGCAATCACCGGGCGCTCAGGGGTACCGACGAGCATTTCCGGTGAGGCGCCGGACAGTTTCAGGTCCACCAGATACAAGCCGAATGCACCGAGCATGATGCCGAAGCAGATCAGCCCGCTGGCTGCCCACGGTGTCAGGCCCAGAGTTTCGGCGGCACCAATGCCCGGCACGATCAGCGAAAACGCAGTCGCTGCCAGCATCACGCCGGCGCCGAAACCCAGCAGCGTATCGCTGAGCATCTGCGGCATGCGCCGGATCACCAACACCGGCACCGCGCCGAGCGCCGTGCCGAGGGCGCAGATCGCCCCACCCTGCAAGGCCCGCGACAGCTTCGGCTGCAGATCCAGCCATTCCAGGCCGTGCGCCGCAAGCAGTGTCATGCCCGCCAGCAGCAACAGCGACCCGACCGCGTAACGAAACATGCGCCCACCGCCAATCGACAGTGTTTCAGTGCCCATAGTCAGCCCTGGATTGTTTTTATAGATGGCTTAAACCAGTGCGGCCTGATAACGCGCGGCGACTTCAGGCCAATTGATCACGTTGTAGAACGCGTTGATGTATTCCGGACGGCGGTTCTGATAACGCAGGTAGTAAGCGTGTTCCCAGACGTCCAGACCGAGAATCGGTGTATTGCCATTCATCAGCGGGCTGTCCTGATTGCCGCTGCTTTCCACGATCAGTTTCTTGTCGGAAGTGACGCTGAGCCAGGCCCAGCCGCTGCCGAAACGGGTCAGTGCTGCTTTGGTGAAGGCGTCCTTGAAACTGTCGAGGCCGCCCAGTTGCTCATCGATCGCCTTGGCCAACGCGCCATCCGGCTTGCCACCGCCATTGGGCACCATGACTTCCCAGAACAGCGAATGGTTGGCGTGGCCGCCGCCCTGGTTGATCACCGCTGCGCGGAGTTTTTCCGGCAACTGCCGGACGCTGGCGACCAGTTTTTCCACCGGCCATTCGGCGTACTCAGTGCCTTCGACGGCGGCATTGAGGTTGTTGATGTAGGTCTGGTGGTGCTTGGTGTAATGAATCTCCATGGTTTGCGCATCAATGTGCGGTTCCAGAGCGTCGTAGGCGTACGGCAAGGCAGGCAAGGTAAAAGCCATTTCAGTGGACTCCATGGTGATGTGAGGCAGGCGCGCGGCGCGCATTGCCGGTATCCGGGTGCAGCAGGCGCTGGGTGCGCGGGTATTCGCCGTGCTCGCTGATGAAATTCAGCAGTTCGACGTAGGTCTTGCTGCTCTGGCGTAGCGCCGCTTCACGCAGCGCCGGACGCAGGCGTTCGTCCTGCATGGTTTGCAACAGCCGTTGATGAATCGCGCAGAGGTACTCTGCGCTCTCCTCCGGCTGATTCAGGCGCAGGTGCAGATCCGCCAGGTTGTGGTGGGAGATGACGCAGGCCGCCACCGCTTCGTCGGCATCGGCCCAGCGCTCGAACAGCACTTGCGCCAGGGCCAGGGCTTGCAGATAAGCTTCACGGGCATCAATCAGCTCGCCCAGCATGAAGCAGCGATTGGCCCGTTCGATCGTGCGTTTCCAGTGCTCCATGGTGAGCCTCCAAAGCGGTTGCGGGATTTACACGCCGCCGGCGGTGAGTTTCTCGGGGTTGAGCAACTCTTCCAGTTGGCTGCGCGACAGATCGGTGTGTTCCAGCGCGACGTCGATCACCGGACGCCCCTGTTTGTAGGCCTGCTTGGCGATTTCGGCGGCTTTCTGATAGCCGATGATCGGGTTGAGCGCGGTGACCAGAATCGGGTTGCGCGACAGCGCTTCCTTGAGCCGCGACTCATTGACCTTGAAGCTGGCGATGGCCTTGTCGCCGAGCAGACGACTGGCATTGGCCAGCAGTTCGATGCTGCTGAGCAGGTTCTGGGCGATGATCGGCAGCATCACGTTCAGTTCGAAATTGCCCGACTGGCCGGCGATGGTGATCACCGAGTCGTTGCCGATCACTTGCGCGGCGACCATCGCAGTGGCTTCCGGAATCACCGGGTTGACCTTGCCTGGCATGATCGACGAACCCGGTTGCAGCCCTTCGAGCTCGATCTCGCCGAGACCGGCAAGCGGCCCTGAGTTCATCCAGCGCAGGTCGTTGGCGATTTTCATCAGCGACACCGCGGTGGCCTTGAGCTGGCCGGAGACGGCGACGGCGGTGTCCTGCGAGCCGATCAGCGCGAACAGATCTTTGCCCGGAGTGAATTGCACATGGGTCAGCTGGCTCAGTTGGCGGCTGAAACGTGCGGCGAACTCCGGATGCGCATTGATCCCGGTACCCACCGCCGTACCGCCCTGTGCCAGCGATTGCAGGCTCGGCAGCAAATCCTGCAGATGACCGATGTTGGCCTTGAGCTGTTGCGCCCAGCCATTGAGCACCTGGCTCATGCGCACCGGCATCGCGTCCATCAAATGGGTGCGGCCGGTTTTGACATGGTGATGCACCTGTTCGGCTTTGTTTTCGATCACCTGCACCAGGTGCAGCAGCGCCGGCAGCAATTGTTCATGCAAAGCCAGGGCAGCGCTGACGTGGATGGTGGTCGGAATGATGTCGTTGCTGCTTTGGCCGCAGTTGACGTGATCGTTAGGGTTGACCGGCTCATCGAGCAGACGGCTGGCGAGGGTCGCAATCACTTCGTTGGCGTTCATGTTGGAGCTGGTGCCGGAGCCGGTCTGGAAGATATCCACCGGAAAATGCTGCATGAAGTCGCCTTCGAGCAGGCCTTGGGCCGCATCGCTGATGGCTTTGCCCTGTGCGGCGCTGATCTGGTTGAGTTCGACGTTGGCCCGGGCGGCAGCGGCTTTGGCGAGGATCAGCGCACGGATGAATTGCCTCGGCATCGGTTGGCCGCTGATCGGGAAGTTATCCACTGCGCGCTGGGTTTGCGCGCCGTAGAGAGCGTCCACCGGCACCTGCAATTCGCCCATGCTGTCGCGCTCAATACGTGTCTTGGTCATCTGAAAATCCTTGCACCAGTTCAATAAGAGGAATCGAAGGAAGCAACTCGCAGGTCGCCAGTTGCCAGGTGTAGCGCTGCCAGCGCTGGAGCCGGCAGTTGCACAGCGACAGGCGCTCCATTTCACGCAGCGGGCGCCAGGCTTGATCGAGACACAGGCTGCGCCAGTGCCACGGCAACGCGATGTCGGTGGCTGTGTCGAGCAGCAGACGGAAGGAGGTTTCAGCGATGGTCCACGGGGAAGTCGCCGTACAGCAGGCCAGATAACGGCCTTCGGCCAGGTAATGTTCGATCAGGCGTGGTTCGTCAGGATCCATCGCGCAACGGATCTGGCGACTCATCCAGCGCCAGCTTTCGAGGTACGGCTGCTCGTGCAAGGCAGAACTCATGATCCGGGACTCGTTCGGAGATGAGATTTATTATTAGATGATAATGAGAACCAAAACAAGAGCGCCTATGTACACAGACTCCATTGTGGGAGCGAGCCTGCTCGCGAAGGCGTCGTGTCAATCGCCGCTGCGGTCGGCTGTTAAATCGCTTTCGCGAGCAGGCTCGCTCCCACAGGGTTTTGTGGGGAGCCAAGAAAAAAGGCGCGCCACCCGATTGGGTGGCGCGCCTTTTTTGTTGCCGCCGGGTTTTAGCTACCCGCGACAGTCATCCGCTCGATCAACACCGAGCCCGTGCGAATATTGCTGCGCAGCTCCAGATCATTACCGACTGCGACGATCTGCTTGAACATGTCGCGCATGTTGCCGGCGATGGTCACTTCCTGCACCGCGAACTGGATTTCGCCGTTTTCGACCCAGAAACCCGCCGCCCCGCGCGAATAATCGCCTGTAACCATGTTCAAGCCATGGCCCATCAATTCGGTGACCAGCAGCCCACGGCCCATGCGCTTCAACAGCGCCGCCTGGTCTTCGTCACCGTGAGTGACGAACAGGTTGTGCACGCCACCCGCGTTGGCGGTGCTCGGCATGCCGAGTTTGCGCCCGGAGTACGTGCCGAGGATGTACGACACCAGTTCGCCCTTCTCGACGAACGGCTTGGCGTAAGTGGCCAGACCATCGCCGTCGTAGGACGCACTGCCCATGGCGCGCATCAGGTGCGGACGCTCGTCGATGGTCAGCCATTCCGGAAACAGTTTCTGCCCCAAAGTGCCTTCGAGAAACGACGATTTGCGGTACAGGCTGCCGCCGGACACCGCCGACAGGAAACTGCCGAACAATCCGCCCGCCAGCTCGGCGGAAAACAGCACCGGCACTTCGCAGGTCGGCACCGGACGCGCGCCCAGACGGCTCGCGGCGCGTTGCGCGGCACGCTGGCCGATGCTCACCGGATCCGCCAGCAAGCTGCCCTGACGGTTCACGTCATACCAGTAATCACGCTGCATCTGGCCATCGGCTTCGGCGATCATCACGCAGCTCAGGCTGTGCCGGGTCGACGCGTAACCGCCGATGAAACCGTGGCTGTTGCCATACACACGGCAGCCCTGATGCGTGCTGAGGGTGGTGCCGTCGGCGTTCTTGATCCGCGCATCGGCGTCGAACGCGGCCGCTTCACAGATCAGCGCCTTCTCGATGGCCTGCTCAGGGGTGATGCCCCACTCGTGAAACAGATCGAAATCCTGCTGATCCCTGGCCATCAGCGCCGCATCAGCGAGGCCCGATGCTTCGTCTTCAGAGGTGTGTCTGGCGATGGCCAGTGCAGCGGCAACGGTTTCGCGAATCGCATCAGGGCCGGTGGCGGAAGTGCTGGCCGAGCCTTTGCGCTGGCCAACATACAAGGTGATGCCAAAACCCTGATCGCGATTGAACTCGACCGTCTCGACCTCACGCTGGCGCACCGACGTCGACAAACCCTGCTCCAGCGACACCGCGACTTCGCAGGCGCTGGCGCCCTGACGCTTGGCTTCGGCGATGATCTGCTCGACCTGTTCCTGCAGTGCCGGCAATGCCTGCGGGCCGACGCTTTGAACTGCACTCATGCTCATCTCCACTCAAATTCTGCTTTCGGCTGGGGTCATCGAGCGACCGGGCCGGACAAGCGGCCCCCGACTGGTTATCATGGCGGCGTTTCTTTGCGGACTGCCACCATGGTTGATTCTTACGACGACTCCCTCGATACGGGAGAAAAAAGCAAATCTCAGGTCAAACGCGAGCTGCATGCTCTGGTTGACCTTGGCGAGCGCCTTACAACACTCAAGCCCGACTTGCAGGCAAAACTGCCATTGACCGACGCTTTGCGCCGGGCCCTGACCGATGCGCCCAAGCACACCGCGAACATCGCGCGTAAACGGCACCTGCAGTTCATCGGCAAACTGATGCGCGATCAGGACACTGACGCGATTCTGGTACTGCTCGATCAACTCGATGCCTCCACCCGTCAGTACAACGAGCGTTTCCACAACCTCGAACGCTGGCGTGACCGCCTGATCGCCGGTGACGATGCCGTGCTGGAGAAATTCGTCGTCGAGTACCCGGACGCCGATCGCCAACAACTGCGTTCCCTGATCCGTCAGGCTCAGCACGAGGTTGCGCAAAACAAACCTCCTGCTTCCAGCCGCAAGATCTTCAAGTACATCCGTGAGCTGGACGATACGCAACGCGGCCTGCGTTGATAGTCGTCAGCGGGTGGCCGCAATGCGCGCCACCCGAAGCTCCACCTCTTCTTATGCGCCCGTGCCACCCACGGTGATCGCATCGATTTTCAGCGTCGGCTGACCGACACCCACCGGCACCGACTGCCCATCCTTGCCGCACGTGCCCACACCGCTGTCCAGCGCCAGATCGTTACCGACCATCGACACCCGGCTCATCGCCTCGGGACCGTTGCCGATCAACGTCGCGCCCTTGACCGGCGCAGTGATCTTGCCGTCCTCGATCAGGTACGCCTCGCTGGTGGAAAACACGAACTTGCCGCTGGTGATGTCGACCTGACCGCCGCCAAGGTTGGCGCAGTAGATGCCCTTCTTCACCGAAGCGATGATTTCCGCCGGATCGCTCTCGCCGCCCAACATGTAGGTGTTGGTCATGCGCGGCATCGGTAGATGCGCATAAGACTCGCGACGACCATTACCGGTACGGGCCACGCCCATCAGGCGCGCATTGAGCTTGTCCTGCATGTAGCCCTTGAGCACGCCGTTTTCGATCAGCGTGGTGCACTCGGTCGGGGTGCCTTCGTCGTCGACGCTCAGCGAACCGCGACGACCACTCAACGTGCCGTCATCGACAATGGTGCAGAGCTTGGAAGCGACCATTTCGCCCATCCGCCCGCTGTAGGCCGAACTGCCCTTGCGGTTGAAGTCGCCTTCCAGACCGTGGCCGACCGCTTCGTGCAGGAGCACGCCGGACCAGCCCGAACCGAGGACGACAGGCAAGGTGCCGGCCGGTGCCGGAATCGCTTCGAGGTTCACCAGGGCCTGACGCAGCGCTTCACGGGCATAACCCATGGCACGGTCTTCGGCGAGGAAATAACGGTAGTCGGTACGCCCGCCGCCGCCATGCCCGCCGCGCTCGCGACGACCATTCTGCTCGACGATCACGCTGACGTTGAAACGCACCAGCGGTCGCACATCAGCGGCCAGGCCTCCGTCGGTGGACGCCACCAGAATCCGCTCCCAGACCCCGGCCATGCTCACGCTGACCTGCTGAATCCGTGGGTCGAGGGCGCGGGTAGCGACGTCGATGCGCTTGAGCAGCTCGACTTTCTCGGCGCGGCTCAACACTTCCAGCGGATTGTCCGGCGCATACAGCTGCGCGACATCCTGAGTGCTGAACGCCTGCACCGTGCCGTTCTGCCCGGCGCGGGAGATCGAACGCGCGGCACGAGCCGCAGCGCCCAGCGCTTCAAGGGTGATCGCGTTGCTGTAGGCAAAACCGGTCTTCTCACCGGACTGCGCACGCACGCCAACACCCTGATCGAGGTTGAAGCTGCCTTCCTTGACGATGCCGTCTTCCAGCGACCACGACTCGGAGATCTGACCCTGGAAATACAGGTCGGCAGCATCGATGCCCGGGCCTGCCAGATCGCCGAGCACGCCTTGCAGGCTCTCGATCGTCACGCCGCCGGGCGCCAACAGGTGATCACTGACTGAGGACAACAACTCGCTCATAGGTTTACGCCTTAAATTCATGTTCTGAAGCAGGCCGCTGTGCGCCCTGCGAGAAAAACCGCCGATGACTCGTCACCGGCATTCGCGCCCTGATGGACGCTTGTTCATCACTGTCGCGTTCGGCCAACAACACCGCTTCGCCTTGATCCTGATGCGCCAGCACACGGCCCCACGGGTCGACAATCGCCGCATGACCGAAGGTTTCCCGCGGCCCCGGATGGGTCCCGCCCTGCGCTGCCGCCAACACATAACACTGGGTCTCGATGGCCCGGGCGCGAATCAGCACGTCCCAATGCGCCGCACCGGTCACCGCGGTAAAGGCCGATGGAGCGGTGATCAACTCGGCACCGGCGGCGCGCAGTTCACTGTACAGCTCCGGGAAGCGCAAGTCGTAACACACGCTCAGACCGACGCGGCCGACCGGCGTGTCCGCCACCACCACGCCACTGCCATAAGCATAGTCATCGGATTCGCGATACCGCCCGCGATTGTCCGCCACATCGACATCGAACAGGTGCAGCTTGTCATACCGCGCGACGGTTTCACCCTGATCGTTGACCAGCAGCGAACAGGCGTGGGACTTGGCCTGCGGTTGCCCGAGCGGCGGCAACGGCAAGGTGCCGGCCACTATCCATAACTTGAGGTCACGGGCGGTCTGTTTCAACCACGGCAGGATCGGCCCTTCGCCGAGCGCTTCGGCGCGGCCGATGTCGGCGATATCGCGACGGCCCATGGCGGCGAAGTTTTCCGGCAGCACCGCCAGCTTCGCGCCGCCGGCCGCGGCCTGTTCGAGCAGGCGTCGAGCCTGCGCCAGATTGGCCAGCACATCACTCTGGCTGACCATTTGAATCACCGCTAAAGACATGGCGCGCTCCGCAACAGGTATGCGGCCATGCTACTCCATAGGCTTGGGATATGGCTGTTCAAAAAGGCTTGTCGAAGGTGATTTTCGGTTCTTTCCACGGGCCTTTGACGGTGTACTTGACGCTGGCGAAGCGTGCCACACGGTCACCGATCAGCTTGTCGATCAGGAACAACGCCCCGCCCACCGCCGGCGCGCCGACAATCAACGCGGCAATCGGCAGGTTGTTGGTCACCGGCAAGGTCACCAGCAATTTCGCATCGACCTGCTCACGCACCAGATCCAGCGTACCGTTGAGTTCCAGATTGCTCGACGGCCCGGTCAGGCGAATCGGCTCGCGAGTGTCGTAGACACCGGCGTTGGCCACCAGCAGGCCCTTGACCCGGTCGTAGCTCAGGCCCTTGCCGAACAAGTCGGAGAAATCCAGACGCAGGCGGCGGCCGATGGAGTTGAAGTTGAGCAGACCGAACACCCGCAACGCCTGCGCGCCGCCCTCCACTTCAACGAACTGACCTTTATTGAGCGAGGCATCCAGCGTGCCCGAGAAACGCTTGGTCGCCAGCCATGCCGGCGAACCGGGCCAGCGGCCATCGACGTCCATGTGAAACTCTTCACTGGTCACGCTCGGTGCAAAGCCCCAGCCCTTGAGCACATCGGCGAGGTTCTTGCCGCTGATCCGGCCCTTGAACCAACTGTTGGTCGACCCCGGTGTACCTTCCCAGCCGCCATTACCCTGCAACAGGATGCCCTTGAGGCCCATGTCCATATTGTTCAGGGCAATGCCTTTGGCCGTTGGCCGCACCTTGAGCGACCAGCCGCCCACCAGATCCGGGCCGAGGTACAACTGATTGATGGTGATATCCAGCGCAGGAATCTTCGTCGGGTCGACCGAAACCAGCGGGTCGGGCGAGTTCTCGTCAGCCTGCACCGTCGGATCCGGCGCCGGCAGGCGCACGTATTGCAGATTGACCCCAATCGGTGCGCCCTTGGCATCAGGCAGGCTGGCCGAGCCCTTGGCCTGCTGGCTGTCGAGCGACAGATTCCAGGCCCACGGTTTGCGGTTGACCTGCACTGCAGCCTGATCGAGCGTGGTGCCGAAAGCGGTGAGCTTGCCCACCTTGAAGTCGGCACTGTTGAGCAGTTGCTTGGCGCTGCCACCCGGGTCGTTGCCGGCGTATTTGCTGACCAGATCCTGCCACGGTGCGACGTCCAGCTCCGACAGCACACCACGAATGCGCAAACCCTTGGCCTCCGGCAGAACCGCGTCGCCCGTACCGAGGAACAGCTCGCCGCGGCCATCGGCAAAATTGCTCGGTGGCGCCGCGAAAGTGAAACTGGCCAGTTGATCGTAGCTGATCCAGTAGCGCCGCTCCGGACCTTGCAGGGTCATGCGGAATACCGTGTCCCGGCCCTGCTGGGCCGACATGCCGAACGGTGCCGGCAGATCCACCGCCACACCTTTCATGTTGGAACTGACCGTCAACTGACTGTCGCTGCCGTCCAGGTTGACCTGCAACTGATAGGGAATGGTCCCGGACACGGGCAACGGCTGCGTCACGCCCAGCCAGTCAGTGAGTTTTTTCACCTCGACCTGCCCGGAGGCGGCAACCCGGGTCTTGATCTTGTTGGCGCTGCCATCGGCAAAAATCTGCGCGGTGACTGGCTTGTCGAACGCCTGCGCCGCGATGTTCTGCCCGCTCAGCCCCTTGGCGCTGTCAAAACGGAAATCGCCTTTGAGCTGGCTCAGTTCAAGCTTCGGCTCCGCCAGTTTCAGGCGCGCATTGGCAGTCTTGAAGTCGACGACAATCTTCGGCTGATCACCCTTTTCCAGCGGAATATCGAGTTTGACCTTGCCCTGCAGATCGCCCTCGCCTTCCCAGCCGGCGAAGGTTTCGCCGGTGCCGATCGGCGCGGTCTGCAGGATTTTCAGTCCGTCGCCCAGCCCACCGGAAAAACCGCCGTCGAGGAACAGATGGGTATGTTGTCCGGCCTGCACATGGGGAATGTTGACTAAGACGTCACTGACCTGCGTGTCGAGCAACTGGCCCTTGTCGGCCACGATGCGCACACCGCTGTCCTCGATGAACACGTCGCCGCTGACCTTGCTCACATGCGGCCAGCCCGGCTGGAACGCCAGTTCGGCGTCATGCACCTTGAAGAACAGGCTGATACTGCGATCGACATCCTTGGCGTTCTTGTTCAACGAACCCTGGTACTGGAAGAACCCCTGGTCCACGGCGCCTTTGAGGATCGCCGTACGCAACCACTCGTCGAGGGCCGGGCTCAAGACTTCGGGCAGGTACTTGGCGGTGTAACGACCGTCGCCATCGACCAGTCCGACGCGCAGGTCCATGTAGTCTTCCTGGCTATGGTCGAAGTGCAGGCGGATCAGGAAGTCGCCGGCAATCTTGCCCTCTTCGCCCAGCACTTTCAGGTAAGGCGCGATCAGGGTGAAACCGTCTTTGTCGAGCTTCCAGGTCAAGCGGGCGTTGGCCTGAATGTATTGCCATGGCTTGGCGAAGATCGGGTCGAGGTGCAGGACGAAATCCTTGCTGTCCATGCGCAGTTCACCGCCGTCGAGGTTGCCGCTGAGGCTGCCACTGACGTTTCGCGCCGCCGGGGCACCGTGATAGGCATCGAAACCGACATTATCGAGGTTGGCAGCGAAGCCGAATTTCGAGCCGTCGGTGGCGTTCGGACGAAAATCCAGCAGCACGTTGCGCAGTCCGCCCGTCACCTTCAGATGGTCGACGACCGTGGCGACGCTTTCGGGCAACGGCCCCAGCGCATTGAGCAACGGCGTGAGCGGTGTCAGATCAAGGCGATCGGCCTGCAAGTGCCACAGCTCATCGGCTTTATCGGTGGCCACCGTCTGCTTGAGTTGCACATGAGATTCCCAGCGGGTCTCGCCGACATTCATCGCCAACGAATCGAGGGTAACGAGCGCGCCCTCGTCATCCCGCTGGTAATAACCGTTGAGCGCCAGATTGCTGATCTTGATCGGTTTGCGCTCGGCATAAGCGCCGGTCACCTGCGGCGCATTCAAACGCACGGCGGCGCTTTGCAGAGCGCCGTCGTTCCAGTTCACCCACAGCTCGCCGCCGGCCTTGATCTGGGAAAAATTCCACTGCTGGGTCAAACGCTCGGGCAGCCACTTTGACCAATCGCTTTGCGGCAGGCTGACATAACCCTCCACCGAACTGTTGGGCAATTGAGAGGGGCGAATCCGTGTACGCAGGCTCATCGCCACCGGCTGCCCGTCGGGCAAGGTCAGACGGGCGTCGAGACGCTGACGGCTGCTGCCGGTTTTCAGATTGAGGCCGACGTAGGTAAAGGTCATCGGCGCCTGATCCAGCGGCTGCACGGTCACCTGACTGTCGAGCACCGACAGTTGCTGAATGATCTGTGAGCGATTGAACAATTGTTCGGGATCAAGCGGCTGGTCGTTCTGCACTGGGAGGCCTTCCAGTGCCCAGGTGCCGTCCTGCGCTTGCTTGACGCTGATCTTCAGGCCGTTCAGTTCCAGATGGGCGATGCGCACTTCGCGCGCCAGCACACTGGCCCAGAGATCAGGCACCACGCGCACCCGGTCCAGACGCAAGGCATTGGCGCCGTCACCGACCATCACATCGTGGGCCAGCAGAATCGGCGCGAATCCGCTCCAGTTGCCTTCCAGTTCGCCGATCTGCAATGGCATGCCGAGCGCGGCCGTGGCCTTGTCTTCGATATCGGTGCGGTATTCCGCCACCAGCGGCGTCAGTTCCCGACCAAGGCTGACGTACAACGCCATCAGCACCAGAACCAACGCGCACAGGCCCAGCCCCCAGCGGGTCAGTGCGGCCAAAATGCGTGTCAGACGCTCCATGTCAGTTGGCTCCCATGGCAATAAAACTACTAAAAGCTGAGGCCAGCCGTTGTGGATTAAATGTGCTGCAGGGGTTCAGAGCAGCACCACGTCATATTGTTCCTGGGAATACATGGTTTCGACCTGAAAGCGTATGGTGCGGCCGATGAACCCTTCAAGCTCGGCGACGTTACCGGATTCTTCGTCGAGCAGCCGATCCACCACTTTCTGGTTCGCCAATACCCGATAACCCTCAGCCTGATAGGCCCGAGCTTCACGCAGAATCTCGCGGAAAATCTCGTAACAGATGGTTTCCGGAGTCTTCAACTTGCCACGCCCCTGGCAACTGCTGCACGGCTCGCACAGCACTTGTTCAAGACTTTCGCGGGTGCGCTTGCGGGTCATCTGCACCAGGCCCAACTCGGTGATGCCGATGATGTTGGTCTTGGCGTGATCACGTTCGAGCTGTTTTTCCAGGGTGCGCAGCACCTGACGCTGATGCTCTTCATCTTCCATGTCGATGAAGTCGATGATGATGATCCCGCCCAGATTGCGCAGGCGCATCTGCCGGGCAATCGCGGTGGCCGCTTCGAGGTTGGTCTTGAAGATGGTTTCTTCGAGATTGCGATGACCGACGAACGCGCCGGTGTTGACGTCGATGGTGGTCATGGCTTCCGCCGGATCGACCACCAGATAACCGCCGGACTTGAGCGGCACTTTGCGCTCGAGGGCTTTCTGGATTTCGTCTTCGACGCCATACAGGTCGAAAATCGGCCGCTCGCCCGGATAGTGTTCCAGACGATCGGCGATTTCCGGCATCAGTTCGGCGACGAACTGCGTGGTTTTCTGGAAGGTTTCCCGGGAGTCGATACGGATCTTCTCGATCTTCGGGCTGACCAGGTCGCGCAGGGTGCGCAGGGCCAGACCGAGGTCTTCGTAGATCACGCTCGGCGCGCCAATGGTCTTGATCTGCTCGCTGATCTGATCCCACAGACGGCGCAGGTAGCGGATGTCCATGAGAATTTCATCGGCCCCGGCCCCCTCGGCGGCGGTACGCAGGATGAAGCCACCGGCCTCTTTGATCCCTTCCTTGGCCACACAATCGCTGACCACCTGCTTGAGGCGTTCGCGCTCGGCTTCGTCTTCGATTTTCAGAGAAATGCCGACGTGGGCGGTGCGCGGCATGTACACCAGATAACGCGACGGAATCGACAGCTGAGTCGTCAGTCGTGCACCTTTCGACCCGATCGGGTCCTTGGTCACCTGCACCACCAGACTCTGGCCTTCGTGCACCAGCGAACTGATGCTTTCCACCGCCGGGCCTTCGCGCAGGGAGATTTCCGAAGCGTGAATGAAGGCCGCACGATCCAGACCGATATCGACGAATGCCGCCTGCATGCCCGGCAGCACGCGGACAATCTTGCCTTTATAGATGTTGCCGACGATCCCGCGCTTTTGCGTGCGCTCAACGTGGACTTCTTGCAGCACACCGTTTTCGACCACCGCCACGCGCGATTCCATCGGCGTGATGTTGATCAGAATCTCTTCACTCATGGCAGGGTCTCGTTCAGGCATGTTCACGATAATGGCCGCATCTTGATTCGTACGACGCTCATTGCGCGTTCAGGTTTTGCCAACAGGGTATGCCGAAATGGCCCAACAGTTCTGCGGTTTCGCAAACCGGCAGCCCGACCACCGCCGAATAGCTGCCATTGAGCCCGGCGACAAACACCGCGCCGAGGCCCTGAATGCCATAACCGCCGGCCTTGTCCCGAGGTTCACCGCTGGCCCAGTAGGCCGCCGCTTCTTCACGGCTGATCGAGCGGAACCGCACCAGACTGCGCACCACTCGCGACTCGCAACGCTGGCCTTCCAGCACCGCGACGGCGGTCAGCACTTCATGCTCCTTGCCGGACAACATCATCAGCATGGCGCATGCGTCGGCTTCGTCCACCGGTTTGCCAAGAATTTTGCCGTCGAGCACCACCGCGGTGTCCGCGCCCAGAACGCAAAACGCCGCGTCGGACACCCGCGTGCGTCGACCGGCCTCGGCCTTGCCACGCGCGAGGCGTTCGACATAGGCCGAGGGCAATTCTTCGGGAAGCGGGGTTTCATCGATGTCCGCACTGATGGCGGCGAACGGCACGCCGATCTGCGTGAGCAACTCACGCCGACGCGGCGAACCAGAGGCGAGGTAAAGCGGCTTCATCAAGACATCTCCCTTGTCGAGGTGCGGGCACATGCCTGACCGAATCAGTTGATTTTGTAGCGGCGGCGCAATCCACGCAAAGCAAAGCTGACCCAAGGCCAGAGCAAGGCGCTGGTCAAGGCTGGCAGCACCAGCGCCAGAGTTGGCTGGCGGTTGCCGGTCAGGGCACTCAGCCACAATTGAACCAACTGAGCGAGGCCGAAGATCACCAGGATCACCAGACATTGCTGCCACATCGGGAACATCCGCAGGCGTTGCTGCAAGGACAGCACCAGGAAGGTGATCAGGGTCAGGATCAAGGCGTTCTGGCCAAGCAGCGTGCCGTACAGCACGTCTTCGGCCAACCCCAGGCAAAACGCCGTGACCATGCCCACGGTTTGCGGCAAGGCCAACGCCCAGAATGCCAGCAGCAGCGCCAGCCAGAGCGGACGCAGGATTTCCATGAATTGCGGCATCGGCGACACGCTGAGCAGCAGACCGATGAGAAATGTCAGCCAGACCATCCAGCCGTTACGGGAAGCAGTAGCCCCAACCATTATTCTTGTCTCCCGGTATTGGCCGGCGCGGTGACCGGCGGTTTCGCCGCCGGACGCGCAGCAGGCTGGGACGCCGGCGGTTTACTCGCTGCCGCAGGCTTGGTCGCAGGCGGTTTGCTCGCTACCGGTTTGGCCGGCGTAGTGCTGGCCGCGGCGGCAGGTGCTGCGGGGGCGGTTGTTGCTGCAGCGGCAGCCGGGCTGTTGACGATTTTCGGCACTGTGGCCGGAAGCACCGGGCCACCGCCCTGCGCATCAAGATTTTCCTGGGCCTGCGCCGCATCGTTGGCGCGTTCTTCGGCGGTGCGGTTGTCGCTGAACACCAGCAGCAGATAACGGCTGCGGTTCAGCGCAGCGGTCGGCACCGCGCGGACAATCGCGAAAGGCTGGCCGGAATCGTGGATGACTTCCTTGACCGTCGCCACCGGATAACCGGCCGGGAAGCGCTGACCGAGGCCGGAGCTGACCAGCAGGTCGCCTTCCTTGATGTCGGCGGTGTCGGCAACGTGCCGCAGTTCCAGGCGTTCCGGATTGCCGGTGCCGCTGGCAATCGCCCGCAGACCGTTACGGTTCACCTGTACAGGAATGCTGTGAGTGGTGTCGGTCAGCAGCAGCACACGGGAGGTGTACGGCATCAACTCGACCACCTGGCCCATCAGACCGCGTGCATCGAGCACCGGCTGACCGAGCACGACGCCATCGCGCTCACCTTTATTGATGATGATGCGATGGGTGAAGGGATTGGGGTCCATACCGATCAACTCGGCCACTTCGACCTTTTCGTTGACCAGTGCAGAGGAATTGAGCAACTCGCGCAGCCGCACGTTCTGCTCGGTGAGGGCGGCAAGCTTCTGCATGCGGCCCTGCAACAGCAGGTTTTCGGTCTTGAGTTTTTCGTTTTCGGCGACAAGCTCGGTGCGACTGCCGAACTGACTGGCGACCCCTTCCCACAGCCGTCCGGGCAGGTCGGTGATCCAGTAGGCGTCCATCAACACCAGCGACGCTTGTTTGCGCGCGGGTTTGAGCAGGTCGAAGCGGGCATCGACCACCATCAGCGCGACCGACAGCACGGCCAACACCAACAGGCGCACACCCAACGAAGGGCCTTTGGCGAAAAGCGGTTTAATAAGCCGCTCCTCCCAGGCAAATGTTCTGTTTATTCATACGGCATCAAACCGGCCTGGATGAAGACTGACAGAAGATAAACGCCAACAGGCAGCACTGCAAAGTGCTGCCTGTGCGCTCACCCACGTATTGCAACCCAGCGCTTATTCGCTGGAGAGCAGGTCCATGGTGTGCTTGTCCATCATTTCCAATGCACGGCCACCGCCGCGAGCAACACAGGTCAGCGGATCTTCGGCAACGATCACCGGCAGACCGGTTTCCTGAGCCAGCAGCTTGTCGAGGTCACGCAGCAGCGCGCCACCACCGGTCAGCACCAGGCCACGCTCGGCGATGTCGGAAGCCAGTTCCGGCGGCGATTGCTCCAGCGCGCTTTTCACCGCCTGAACGATAGTAGCCAGCGACTCTTGCAGAGCTTCCAGCACTTCGTTGGAGTTCAGGGTGAATGCGCGTGGAACGCCTTCGGCCAGGTTGCGACCGCGAACGTCGACTTCGCGCACTTCGCCGCCCGGGTAAGCCGTACCGATTTCCTGCTTGATGCGCTCGGCCGTCGATTCACCGATCAGGCTGCCGTAGTTGCGGCGCACGTAGGTGATGATCGCTTCGTCGAAGCGGTCGCCGCCGACGCGGACGGATTCGGCATAGACCACACCGTTCAGGGAGATCAGCGCGATTTCAGTGGTACCACCACCGATATCGACGACCATCGAACCGCGTGCTTCTTCAACCGGCAGGCCGGCACCGATCGCAGCAGCCATTGGCTCTTCGATCAGGAACACTTCACGGGCACCGGCACCAAGGGCCGATTCACGGATGGCACGACGCTCGACCTGGGTGGATTTGCATGGAACGCAGATCAGCACACGAGGGCTGGGCTGCAGAAAGCTGTTTTCGTGAACCTTGTTGATAAAGTATTGCAGCATCTTTTCGCAGACGCTGAAGTCGGCGATCACGCCGTCCTTCATCGGACGAATGGCAGCAATGTTGCCCGGCGTACGACCGAGCATGCGCTTGGCTTCGGTGCCGACAGCTACGACACTTTTCTGGTTACCGTGTGTCCGAATGGCCACAACCGATGGCTCATTCAGGACGATACCGCGCTCGCGCACGTAAATAAGGGTGTTGGCAGTGCCCAGGTCAATGGAAAGATCGCTGGAAAACATGCCACGCAGTTTCTTGAACATGGGAAAGGGACCCTAGGCAACGCGTGGGTAAAAAAGTGCGGCAAACTCTAACAACGACAGGGATTTTGGGCAAGGCGCCAATATGTTAAATTGGCCGCTTTTCTGTGCACCAAGCCCCACAATCGCGGCCTTATGACCGTAGAAGTGCGGTAGTGTTCCGACAATCTAACACACGGACGCCGTCCGTTCTGTTTTCCACTGGAGAATCCCGATGGCGCTAGAACGCTCCGACGTGGAAAAAATCGCTCATCTGGCCTGCCTTGGCCTGAATGATGCCGATCTTCCGCACATTACTTCCGCCCTCAACAGCATTCTCGGGCTGGTCGACGAAATGCAGGCCGTCGATACCGACGGTATCGAGCCTTTGGCCCACCCGCTGGAAGCCAGTCAGCGCATGCGCGCCGACGTCGTGACCGAGACCAATCACCGCGAAGCCTATCAGTCCATCGCACCAGCGGTCGAAAACGGCCTGTATCTGGTTCCGAAAGTCATCGACTAAAGGGAAAGAGCCTGCAATGCATCAAATGACTCTGGCCGAGATCGCCCGCGGTCTCGCCGATAAAAAGTTTTCCTCCGAAGAGCTGACCAAAGTCCTGCTGGCGCGTATTACGCAGCTCGATCCGCAGCTCAACAGTTTCATCAGCCTCACCGAAGAGCTGGCACTCGAGCAGGCGAAAGCCGCCGACGCGCGCCGGGCCAACGGTGAGAGCGGCGCCCTGCTCGGCGCGCCGATCGCCCACAAGGACCTGTTCTGCACCCAGGGCATCCGCACCAGCTGCGGCTCGAAGATGCTCGACAACTTCAAGGCCCCGTACGACGCCACCGTGGTCGCGAAACTGGCCGCTGCCGGTGCCGTGACGCTGGGCAAGACCAACATGGACGAATTCGCCATGGGTTCGGCCAACGAGTCGAGCTGGTACGGCGCGGTGAAAAACCCGTGGAACCTAGAACACGTCCCGGGCGGTTCGTCCGGTGGTTCGGCAGCGGCAGTTGCCGCTCGTCTGTTGCCGGCGGCCACGGCCACCGACACCGGTGGTTCGATTCGTCAGCCCGCTGCATTTACCAACCTCACCGGCCTGAAACCGACCTACGGTCGCGTTTCGCGCTGGGGCATGATCGCTTACGCCTCCAGCCTCGATCAGGGCGGCCCGTTGGCGCGCACTGCCGAAGACTGCGCGATTTTGTTGCAAGGTATGGCCGGGTTCGATCAGAACGACTCCACCAGCATCGATGAGCCGGTTCCGGATTACTCCGCCAGCCTCAACACTTCGCTGCAGGGCCTGCGCATCGGCGTGCCGAAGGAATACTTCAGCGCCGGTCTCGACCCGCGTATCGCCGAACTGATCCAGAACAGCATCAAAGAGCTGCAGAAGCTCGGTGCCGTGATCAAGGAAATCAGCCTGCCGAACATGCAGCACGCGATTCCTGCGTACTACGTGATCGCCCCGGCCGAGGCCTCCTCGAACCTGTCGCGTTTCGACGGCGTGCGTTTCGGCCATCGCTGCGAGAACCCGGAAAACCTGATCGACCTGTACAAGCGCTCGCGTGGCGAAGGCTTCGGGCCGGAAGTGCAGCGCCGGATCATGGTCGGTGCCTACGCGCTGTCCGCCGGTTACTACGACGCCTACTACCTGAAAGCGCAGAAGATCCGTCGCCTGGTGAAGAACGACTTCATGGCGGCCTTTAATGAAGTCGACATCATCCTCGGCCCAACCACGCCGAACCCGGCCTGGAAACTCGGCGCCAAGAACAGCGACCCGGTCGCTGCCTATCTGGAAGACGTCTACACCATCACCGCCAACCTCGCGGGCCTGCCGGGCCTGTCGATGCCGGCCGGTTTTGTCGACGGTCTGCCGGTTGGCGTGCAGTTGCTCGCGCCGTATTTCCAGGAAGGCCGTTTGCTCAATGTTGCGCACCAGTATCAGTTGAACACTGACTGGCACACCCGCACCCCAACCGGCTTCTGAGGAGACACACATGCAATGGGAAGTCGTGATCGGGCTGGAGATTCACACTCAGCTCACTACCCGGTCGAAAATCTTTTCCGGTAGTTCCACCCAGTTCGGCTCCGAGCCGAACACCCAGGCCAGCCTGATCGACCTGGGCATGCCCGGTGTATTGCCGGTGCTGAACCAGGAAGCGGTGCGCATGGCGGTGATGTTCGGTCTGGCGATTGACGCCGAGATCGGTCAGCACAACGTGTTCGCCCGCAAAAACTACTTCTACCCGGATCTGCCGAAGGGCTACCAGATCAGCCAGATGGAATTGCCGATCGTCGGCAAGGGCCACCTGGACATCGCGCTGGAAGACGGCACCGTCAAACGTGTCGGCATCACCCGCGCGCACCTGGAAGAAGACGCCGGCAAGAGCCTGCACGAAGAATTCAACGGCGCCACCGGCATCGACCTGAACCGTGCCGGCACGCCGCTGCTGGAAATCGTTTCCGAGCCTGACATGCGCAGTGCCAAGGAAGCCGTGGCTTACGTCAAGGCGATCCACGCGCTCGTGCGTTACCTGGGCATCTGCGACGGCAACATGGCCGAAGGTTCGCTGCGTTGCGACTGCAACGTCTCGGTACGTCCGAAAGGCCAGGTCGAGTTCGGCACCCGCTGCGAGATCAAGAACGTCAACTCGTTCCGCTTCATCGAGAAGGCGATCAACTCCGAGATCCAGCGTCAGATCGAGCTGATCGAAGACGGCGGCAAAGTGATCCAGCAGACCCGTCTGTACGATCCGAACAAGGACGAGACCCGTCCGATGCGCTCCAAAGAGGAAGCCAACGACTACCGTTACTTCCCCGACCCGGACCTGCTGCCAGTGGTCATCGAAGAGTCGTTCCTCGGCGAGGTGCGTGCCACCCTGCCGGAACTGCCACCGCAAAAACGCGAGCGCTTCCAGAGCCAGTTCGGTCTGTCGGCCTACGACGCCAACGTGCTGGCCACCAGCCGTGAGCAAGCGGACTACTTCGAGAAAGTCGCCGCCATCGGCGGCGACGCCAAACTGGCGGCGAACTGGGTGATGGTCGAGTTGGGCAGCCTGCTCAACAAGCAAGGCCTGGACATCGACGAGTCGCCAGTGTCCGCCGAGCTGCTGGGCGGCATGCTGCAGCGCATCAAGGACAACACCATCTCCGGCAAGATCGCCAAAGTGGTGTTCGAAGCGATGGCCAACGGCGAAGGCACGGCGGACGAGATCATCGACAAGCGCGGTCTCAAGCAAGTGACCGACACCGGCGCCATCTCGGCGGTGCTGGACGAAATGCTCGCGGCCAATGCCGAGCAGGTCGAGCAATACCGCGCGGCAGACGAAGCCAAACGCGGCAAGATGTTCGGCTTCTTCGTCGGTCAGGCCATGAAGGCTTCGAAAGGCAAGGCCAACCCGCAGCAAGTGAACGAACTGCTGAAAAGCAAGCTCGAAGGCTGACCACAAATGGAGCCAGCATTTGTTACTGGCTCTGATCCCCTGTGGCGAGGGAGCTTGCTCCCGCTGGTCTGCGCAGCAGACCCAAGTCGGCAACCGCACTCTTCCAGAAAGAATGCGGTTGCCGGTTTTGCGACCGCTTCGCGGCCGAGCGGGAGCAAGCTCCCTCGCCACAATTATTTTGGGAGCTTTCGAATGAAACGCCTGCTCGGCGCGTGCGCCCTGCTCTCCTTGCTCGCCGGTTGCGCCAGCAACGACATCATCGACCCGCACGGTTACGACCAGACCGGGGTCGCCTCCTACTACGGCGCCCAACACCACGGCAAACGCACCGCCAGCGGCGAAGCGTTCAACCAGCATTCCCTGACCGCCGCCCATCGCCAACTGCCATTCGGTACGCGGGTGAAGGTCACCAACCTGAAAAATGACAAATCCTGCGTGGTGCGCATCAACGACCGCGGACCGCATACCCGTGGCCGTCTGATTGATGTTTCACGCGAAGCCGCCGAACAACTCGGTATGCTCGGCAGCGGTACGGCACGGGTTCGCGTGCAGGCCCTCGACGACTGATGGAGCACCCGCCATTTTCGCGCTAGCCGATTTACCGCTGATCAACGTGATCGAACTGCTCAGTGGCCTGCTACTGCTGATCCTCGGCGCCGAACTGATGGTGCGCGCCGCCGTGCGTCTCGCCGCACGCTTGCATGTGCGACCACTGATCATCGGCCTGACCATCGTCGCCCTCGGCAGCAGTGCCCCGCAGATGGCAGTCAGCCTGCAAGCGACCCTCGCGCACAATCCCGACATCGCCGTCGGCAGCGTGATCGGCAGCAGCATCTTCAACATCCTCGTGACCCTCGGCCTGTCGGCACTGATCATTCCGTTACGGGTTTCGCGACAGCTGGTGCGTCTGGATATTCCGCTGATGATCGGCGCCAGTCTGCTGGTGTTCGTCCTCGCCTGGAATGAACAGATCAGCCGCTTCGACGGCGTCCTGCTGCTCGCCGCGCTGGCGTTGTATCTGGGCTTGCTGCTGCGCCAGTCGCGGCACTCGGCGCGCCCGCATTCGGAATTGCCGCAAACCCCGCAGGCACCGTGGCTCAGCAGTCTGCTGATGATCGCTGTCGGGCTGGCGCTGCTGGTGTTCGCCGGGCATTTGCTGCTCGGCGCCGCCGTGGCGGTGGCGACCGATCTGGGCTTCTCCGAGCGGGTGATCGGCCTGACCGTGGTCGCGGTCGGCACCTCGCTGCCGGAACTCGCCACCTCATTGATAGCGGCACTGCGCGGGCAACGCGATATCGCCGTGGGCAACGTGATCGGCGCCAACCTGTTCAATCTGCTGGGAGTGCTCGGTATCACTGCGTTGATCGCGCCGACGCCGTTGTCGGTCTCGCCCAACGCGCTGGATTTCGACTTGCCGGTGATGCTCGGCGTCGCCGCGCTGTGCCTGCCGGTGTTCTATTCCGGCTACCGCGTGACCCGCGCCGAAGGTTTGTTGCTGCTCGGTTTGTACCTGGCTTACGGGCTGCACGTGGTGTCGTTCACCACCGGCATGCCGCTGGCCGGCAAACTGGAAAAGCTGATGCTGTTTTACGTGCTGCCGACGCTGCTGGCGTTCCTGTTGTTCACGTCCGTACGCGCCTGGCGCCGCCAACACCACAAGAGGGATGTGCCATGACCGATTCGCAGAAAACCGGGGTTGAAATCCGCCGTCAGGTAATGGGCGATGCGTTCGTTGATCGCGCGCTGGGCAACGCCACCGAATTTACTCAGCCGTTGCAGGATTTCGTCAATGAGCACGCCTGGGGCGGCGTGTGGAATCGCGAAGGTCTGCCACTGAAAACCCGCAGCCTGATCACCCTCGCCGCGCTGACCGCGTTGAAGTGTCCGCAGGAATTGAAGGGCCACGTGCGGGGTGCGCTGAACAATGGCTGCACGGTCGAGGAGATTCGTGAAGCGTTGCTGCATTGCGCGGTGTACGCCGGTGTGCCGGCGGCGATTGATGCGTTTCGGGCGGCGCAGGAAGTGATCGACAGTTACCAGAAGCCTGAGTGAAAGGACTGACGCCTTCGCGAGCAAGCCCGCTCCCACAGGGTTCTTTGGTGTTGTTGAAATCTGATTAACAACACAAAAACCTGTGGGAGCGGGCTTGCTCGCGAAGAGGCCCGCAGGAGCAACCCGAGTCTCAGGCTAGATCCACCCACCCCACTGCAACAGAAAGATCCCGATATTGGTGGTCACCGCCGCCATCAGCGTGGTCATGACAATGATCGCCGCCGCCAGCTCATGATTGCCCTGCGCCGCGCGGGCCATGACGAAACTGGCTGCCGCCGTCGGGCTGCCGAAGTACAGAAACAGAATACCCAGCTCCGCTCCGCGAAAACCCCACAGCCATGCGCCGAGCGTCGCCAGCAGCGGCAGGCCGATCATCTTCACCAGGCTCGAACTCAGCGCCATGCTGCCGCTCTTGCGCAGCGCCGCCAGTGACAACGTGCCGCCAATGCAGATCAGCGCCAACGGCAAGGTGGTTTGTGCCAGATACTGCCCGGAAGTTTCCAGCCAGCCCGGCAGGCTGATCTTGAACCAGGCAAACGGTGCCGCCGCGATCACGCTGATGATCAACGGATTGCTGAACACGCTTTTGCAGATGCTCCACGGATCGGACTTGATCACCGGGCTGTACACCGCGAGCACGATGGTCGACAGCGTGTTGTAGAACAGGATCACCAGCGCCGCGAGAATCGCCCCGAGGGAAATCCCGTAGTCGCCGTACATGCTCGCCGCCAGCGCCAGACCAATCACCCCGTTGTTGCCGCGAAACGCACCCTGGGTGTAGATGCCGCGATCTTCACGCGGGCACTTGATGATCGCCCAACCCCAGGCCAGGGCAAAACTCGCCAGCGTGGCGAGCGCAAAATAGATCAGCAGCGCCGGTTGCAGCGCGGCGTGCAGATCCGCATGCAGAATCCCCAGAAACAGCAGCGCCGGCATGCTCACGTTGAACACCAGCGCCGAGGCCGTGTGGATAAAGTTGTCGTTGATCCACTCGATACGCTTGAGCAACACCCCGAGGAACAGCATGGCGAACACCGGCGCGGTGATATTCAGGGTGTCGAGGAAGATTGCCAGCATGCCGGGGGAGCCTTTGGGTGAGCGTCGTCAGGGCTTAATGATAAGCCAGCGAGTCCTCCGGCGTCTGTCAGATTGCCTTCGCGAGCAAGCTCGCTCCCACAGAAACACCACAGATCCAATGTGGGAGCGGTCACACCTGTGGCGAGGGAGCTTGCTCCCGCTGGGTCGCGAAGCGGCCCCAAATAGAGGGGACTGCTTTGCAGTCCAGCGGGAGCAAGCTCCCTCGCCACAGGGTCAGGTAATCGGCGCCGGATTGAACAGGGTGATGTCGTTATGCAGCTTGTGCTTCTCCGCCCAGGTCTGCTGCTTGCCGCTCGCCACCTCCAGGTAATAGTGGAACAACTCCCACCCCAACTCCTCGATCGACGCGCGCCCGGTGGCGATCCGTCCGGCATCGATGTCGATCAGATCCGGCCAGCGCTGCGCCAGTTCGGTCCGGGTCGAGACCTTGACCACCGGCGCCATCGCCAGGCCATACGGCGTGCCACGCCCGGTGGTGAACACATGCAGGTTCATCCCCGCTGCCAACTGCAAGGTGCCGCAGACAAAATCACTCGCCGGTGTTGCGCAGAAGATCAGGCCCTTGCGCTTGAAACGCTCGCCAGGGCCGAGCACGCCGTTGATCGCGCTGCTACCGGATTTGACGATCGAACCCAGGGACTTCTCGACAATGTTCGACAACCCGCCCTTCTTGTTACCCGGCGTGGTGTTGGCGCTGCGATCCGCTTCGCCCTTGGCCAGATAGCGGTCGTACCAGTCCATCTCGCGCACCAGTTCCTGCGCCACGGTCTTGGTCTCGGCACGGGAGGTCAGCAGATAGATTGCATCGCGCACTTCGGTGACTTCGGAAAACATCACCGTCGCTCCTGCGCGCAGCAGCAAGTCCGAGGCATAACCCAGCGCCGGGTTGGCGGTGATTCCGGAGAACGCATCGCTGCCGCCGCACTGCATGCCGAGGATCAGCTCCGACGCCGGCACGGTTTCGCGGCGGCGCTGGTCGAGCTTCTTCAAACGGACTTCAGCCAGCGCCATGATCTGCTCGATCATCTCGGTAAAACCGTGGCTGGAATCCTGCAAGCGATAGAGCCACGGCTCGCTGAGATCCACCGAGGCGTCGTCCTCGTGCATCACCTGTCCGGCCTGCAATTTCTCGCAGCCCAGACTGATCACCAACGCTTCGCCGCCGAGGTTCGGGTTGCGCGCCAGATTGCGCACGGTGCGGATCGGGATGTAGGCATCGGTGGCGGTGATCGCTACGCCACAACCGTAACTGTGGGTCAGCGCCACCACGTCATCGACGTGCGGGTATTTCGGCAGCAGTTCGTCCTTGATGCGTTTCACCGCATGATCGAGCACACCGGTCACGCACTGCACGGTGGTGGTGATCCCGAGGATGTTGCGCGTACCGACGGTGCCGTCGGCGTTGCGGTAACCCTCAAAGGTGAAACCTTCCAGCGGTGCCTGCGCGGCCGGCACTTCGGTGGACAGCGGCAGGCTGTCCAGCGGCGGCGCGGTCGGCATGCGCAGTTGATCTTCCTTGACCCAACTGCCGCGTGGAATCGGCTGCAACGCGTAGCCGATGGTCTGACCGTAGCGAATCACCTGACCGCCCTCGGGAATGTCTTCGAGGGTGACCTTGTGGCTCTGCGGCACAAAATCCACGGTCACCAGACCGTCCGGGAATTCGGTGCCGGCCGCTACGCCCTGGTCGTTGACCACAATCACTACGTTGTCCCGCTCGTGCAGGCGGATGTAGCGCGGCGAGTCGGAATGTTCAATCAACTGCATGACGCCGCTCCTCAGGAATGCGCTTGAGACAATTTGCCGGTGATTTCAGAACCACCGTTGGTTGGCGGCTCTTTGAGCACCACACGTTTGATCGGACCGACGATCACCAGGTAGCTGAACACCGCGACCAGTGCGTTGGCGCCGACGAACACCAGTGCCCACTTGAACGAACCGGTGGAGCTGATGATGTAGCCAATCACGATCGGTGTGGTGATCGACGCGATGTTGCCGAACATGTTGAACAAGCCACCACTGAGGCCGGCGATCTGTTTCGGCGAAGTGTCGGAAACCACTGCCCAGCCCAGCGCACCCACGCCTTTGCCGAAGAACGCCAGGGCCATGAAGCCGACCACCATCCATTCGATGTCCACGTAATTGCAGGCGACGATGCTGCTCGACACCAGCAGACCGCCGATGATCGGTGCCTTGCGGGCGAAGGTCAGCGAGTGCCCTTTGCGCAGCAGGTAATCGGAAATCACCCCGCCGAGTACGCCGCCGATGAAGCCGCAGATCGCCGGCAACGAGGCGATGAAACCCGCCTTGAGAATGGTCATGCCGCGCTCCTGCACCAGGTACACCGGGAACCAGGTCAGGAAGAAATAAGTGATGCCGTTGATGCAGTACTGGCCCAGGTAAACGCCGAGCATCATGCGGTTGGTCAGCAACTGGCGAATGTAATCCCACTTCGGCCCGTCCGACTTTTTGCCTTGCTTCTGATCCATGTCGACCATGCCGCCGTTGTCGGCGATGAACTGCACTTCGGCGTCGTTGGCCATCGGGTGCTGGCGCGGGCTGTGGATAACCTTGAGCCAGATCAGCGAGAAGACAATGCCGAAACCGCCCATGACGATGAACACGTGTTCCCAGCCAAAGGTATAGACAATCCAGCCCATCAGCGGCGCGAACAGCACCGTGGCGAAGTATTGCGCCGAGTTGAAAATCGCCGAAGCGGTGCCACGTTCAGCAGTCGGGAACCACGCTGCGACAATTCGAGCGTTGCCGGGGAACGACGGCGCTTCGGCCAGGCCCACCAGAAAGCGCAGCATGAACAGCGCAACAATCGCCGTGGACATGCCGAACTCACCGACAAAGCCCTGCAGCACGGTGAACAGCGACCAGCAGAAGATGCTCAGGGCATAGACTTTTTTCGAGCCGAAGCGATCGAGCAGCCAGCCACCGGGGATCTGCCCGGCCACGTAGGCCCAACCGAAGGCGGAGAAGATATAACCGAGGGTGACCGCGTCGATGCCGAGGTCTTTTTGCAGGCTGGAACCGGCGATGGCGATGGTCGCGCGGTCGGCGTAGTTGATCGTGGTCACCAGGAACAACATGAGCAGGATCAAATAGCGGACGTGAGTCGGCTTGGACGGTTGCATGTAGATGTACTCCCACTGATTATTTTTATGCGCGGGTGAATCTGTTGTGCTGCATGTATTCCCTGTAGGAGCTGCCGCAGGCTGCGATCTTTTGATCTTGCTTTGAAGATCAGGATCAAAAGATCGCAGCCTTCGGCAGCTCCTACAGGGGTGCGGTGCCAGGGTCGACACCGCATGTTCCTTCAGGAACCGATGTAGCTGGTCTTCACGACCGTGTAGAACTCTTGTGCATAGCGGCCTTGCTCACGTGAGCCATAGGATGAACCCTTACGGCCACCGAACGGAACGTGGTAATCGACACCGGCGGTCGGCAGGTTGACCATGACCATCCCGGCCTGCGAATGACGCTTGAAGTGGTTGGCGTACTTCAGCGACGTGGTGGCGATACCGGCGGACAAGCCGAACTCAGTGTCGTTGGCCATCGCCAGCGCTGCCTCGTAATCGGCCACGCGAACGATGTTGGCCACCGGACCGAAAATCTCTTCACGGCTGATGCGCATCGACGCCTCGCTGTCGGCAAACAGCGTTGGCGCGAGGAAGTAGCCTTCGGTGTCGCAGGTCACCAGACCACCACCGCTGACCAGACGTGCACCTTCGCTCTGACCGATGTCGATGTACTTCAGGTCCTGTTCCAGTTGCGCCTGGGAAACCACCGGGCCGATGTCGGTGCCGGATTTCAGCGCATGGCCAACCTTGATCGACTGCATGCGCTCGGCCATGGCTTCGACGAACTTGTCGTGAATCCCGGCGGTGACGATCAGGCGGCTCGACGCCGTGCAACGCTGGCCGGTGGAGTAAAACGCGCTCTGCACCGACAGCTCGACCGCTTGCTTGAGATCGGCGTCGTCGAGAATGATCTGCGGGTTTTTGCCGCCCATTTCCAGCTGTACCTTGGCCTGACGCGAGACACAGTTGACCGCGATCTGCCGGCCCACGCCGACCGAACCGGTGAAGCTGATGCCATCGACTTTCGGGCTGTTGACCAGCGCTTCGCCAACCACCCGCCCGCTGCCCATCACCAGGTTGAACACGCCAGCGGGGAAGCCTGCGCGGGAGATGATTTCCGCCAGCGCCCAGGCGCAGCCCGGCACCAGGTCCGCCGGTTTCAAGACCACGCAGTTGCCGTAGGCCAGGGCCGGGGCGATCTTCCATGCCGGGATCGCAATCGGGAAGTTCCACGGGGTGATCAGGCCGACCACGCCGAGGGCTTCGCGGGTCACTTCGACGTTGACGCCCGGACGCACCGACGGCACGTAATCGCCGGACAGACGCAGGCATTCACCGGCGAAAAACTTGAAGATGTTGCCGGCGCGGGTCACTTCGCCGATGGCTTCGGGCAGGGTCTTGCCCTCCTCCCGGGCCAGCAGGGTGCCGAGTTCTTCGCGACGGGCGAGGATTTCCGTGCCGACTTTATCCAGCGCATCGTGACGGGCCTGAATACCGGACGTCGACCACGCCGGGAACGCGGCACGGGCGGCATCGATGGCGGCGTGAACCTGAGTCAGGTCAGCCTTGGCGTAGTCGCCGATGGTGTCGCTCAACTCGGACGGGTTGATGTTCGCCGAGTAATCGGCACCGGCGACCCATTCACCGTTGATGTAGTTGTCGTAACGCTTGGAATCAGCCACAGAAAATTCTCCTCTCTACGCAAAAGCCGCTGATTGCTCAGCGGCCTTGTGGGTCGGTGTTTATTGCGCGCCTTGCTTGTCGATCAGCGCGGCGAGCATTTCGAATTCTTCGCCGGTCAGGTCGGTCAGCGGCGCCCGCACCGGGCCTGCGTCATAGCCGGCAATCTTGGCCCCGGCCTTGACGATGCTCACGGCGTAACCGGCTTTGCGGTTGCGGATGTCGAGGTACGGCAGGAAGAAGTCGTCGATGATCTTGCCGACGGTGGCGTGATCGTCGCGGGCAATCGCGTGGTAGAAGTCCATCGCGGTTTTCGGGATGAAGTTGAACACCGCCGACGAGTAAACCGGCACGCCCAGCGCCTTGTAGGCGGCGGCGTAGACTTCAGCGGTCGGCAGGCCGCCGAGGTAGCTGAAGCGATCGCCGAGGCGACGACGGATCGACACCATCAGCTCGATATCGCCCAGACCGTCCTTGTAGCCGATCAGGTTCGGGCAGCGCTCGGCCAGACGTTCCAGCAGTGGCGCGGTCAGGCGGCAGACGTTGCGGTTGTAGACCACCACGCCGATGTTCACCGATTTGCACACCGCTTCAACGTGGGCGGCAACACCGTCCTGGCTGGCTTCGGTCAGGTAGTGCGGCAGCAGCAACAGGCCTTTGGCGCCCAGACGCTCGGCTTCCTGAGCGTACTCGATGGCTTGACGGGTCGAACCGCCGACACCGGCCAGAATTGGCACGCTGGTGGCGCAGGTGTCGACCGCGGTCTTGATGATTTCCGAGTATTCGCTGGCTGCCAGGGAGAAGAACTCACCGGTGCCACCGGCGGCGAACAGTGCCGAAGCGCCATACGGAGCCAGCCATTCCAGACGCTTGATATAGCTGGCGCGGTTGAAATCGCCCTGGGCGTTGAAATCGGTGACCGGGAACGACAACAGACCGGCGGAGAGGATGGACTTCAGTTCTTGTGGATTCATTTTTCGAACACCCTGGGTAGCAACATTTTTTGTGAGTTTTATGATTCAGCCAGCGCTGAAGTTGTAGGTCATCGTACAACTTAAAAGACAACCGTCAACTGCATTTCATCGTTGCCAGACGCTTTTTGTCGGACAAGATCCCTTCTTGACGTAGGAAAAATCTGGTCTAGGCTCGATCAAGCTGTATATCTATACAGTTAAAAATAAATCCACCGACGGCATATCAAGGAGCAAGAAATGTCCGGACCGCACCCAAACCCACAGGAAAGACCCAAGCCGCTGATCGCTCGTTTCGATGATCTTTTCACGGAAAACGGCATCCACTTCAGCGCCGACAATCCGCATCTGGTGTTGCACATCGCCGACGCCCACAGCGATGTTGAACCGCTAAGCGCCCTGCCAGGCAACACCCTCAAAGGCAAGCCCAAACTGCGCTTCGAAGGTGGCGAACACACGGCCATCGGCGACAACACCCTGCTGCGCCTTGCTGAAAACGCTGAACCGATCCGCGCGCAAAACGTGCCCTTGCACCTGCCCAACGGCCTCGCGCTGACCTACGGTCAGGTGCTGGCGCTGGGCGGTGATTTCTACGGCGTGGTTGATCGACCGATCAACGAAGGTGCGACCCCGGCCGATCGACTGAACCGGTTCAATGCCGCCTTCGACTCCCTCGCAGTACTGCCGGCCTCGCGCGTCGAGGCCACGCAGATTCTCGCGGTCATGCAAAAAGAGATCGACGCGGTTAAAAAAGCGATCCAGGACGGTAAACCGGCTCACGAAGCTTACGATGCACTGGGAGATACGTTGTCCGAAGAGTGGAACAAGATTACCGGTGGCGGCAGTTTCGTCTCCGCGCTGATCCCGCTCGGGCGTTATCTGAAACTGGCGGCGAACAACGCCGACCACTTCGGCGAATGGGCGAGACTGGCCTATATCGCCGGTCACACCGCCGCCCTGCAAACCGCCATCGCCGCCCGCGCCAGTCAGGATAAACAGCAACTGGAGCGCGCCTACGCGATGAACGCGTTTGCCGACCACTTCCTCACCGACCTGTTCTCATCCGGCCACTTGCGAGTACCGCGCAAGGAGCTTGCCGCGGTGGTGACCCCGAGCGATCTGGGTTCACTGATCACCCGTTTCATGCACGACGAGGACAGCAAATTCGGCCTCAAGGTGGGTAACGCCCATGGCGATCAATGGCGCGCGTACGGCGACAAGCGCTACTTCGAAGCCAGCGACGCGGACAACCGCACCCAGGTCAATCTGGCGGTGCAGGCCTCGGCGGATGAGGTGTTTGCCGCTTACTTGAGCGGCACGCTGCCCGCCCCGTCCACATTCGCCGCACTGCAACGCGTGCCCGACCTGACGGCGTTGCTGAATATTTCCAATAACTTCGCGCCGCTGTTCCGCGTCGAGGGCGGCAAAGTCTTGCGCCGCAAAGATGTGAACAACCTCAACGACACCGCCACCGTCGACAACTGGTGGGGCTGGAGCACCTACCTGCTGCTCAAGGACTATCACCCGAGCGGCAACGTCAATTAAGGAGAATGGGCATGACGATCAAATTGAAACTGGAACTGGCGTCGGGGCAATCGCTGCAAGGGGCGCCGCTGGAGTTGCTGGCCGATGGCAAGCCGATTGCGCGGGGGGTCGTGGATCAATCAGGCGAGGTGGCGTTTACTGCCAAGCCGGGTAAAGCGAAACTGGCGGTGAGGGTGGATCGTTCGATATTGTCGCGCTGAATTCACGGGCCCCTTCGCGAGCAAGCCCGCTCCCACAGTTGAAATGCATTCCAGAGTGGGCGCGGGCTTGCTCGCGAAAGCGCTGTGTCGTTGCATGAATCAGCGGCTTACCGTTCGTCGAAACTGGTATTTCTTACAGGTGCCGGCGTAATCCGCTTCCGGCTTCAATGTTCAAGGAGTTAACGAACCGGCTCCACCAGGTAACGCCGTAATCAGCTTGCCTTCAAACGGTTTGATGGATATTGAAACGGAGTTTGATCATGACTGCACAAGCTAAAGCTTTGGCTGCGCCAAGTCTCAGGGAAGCAGAAGACGGAAAACTTTATGTTGGCAAACTGACGGGAGCCGCCCACGGAGAAGTGCCGCCATCCCCTCATGCATCTGTCGGTGACCGAATTACTTTTTATGTAGTGACCACCTCCGGTAACACGTGGCAAGACCATCACGTACTGACTGCGCCCGAGTTAGGAAAGCCAATCACTTTCTCAATCCCCAAAGATGTTTTTGAAAAGAAACTGACTCCCGAAGCGACTGCCGATCTCCACTACATCACTAAACGTCTCAATCAGGCGCCTGAGCAATCACCGCCTCTGAGCATTAAACTGGAGCTGTAACCTTTCACCCCTGCGCCTGCGCCTCTTCATGGGCCTGGCGCAGTCTCTCGCGGCTGTTGGTCAAGTGCAGACGCATCGCCGCCCGCGCCGCATCTGCATCCTGACGGGCAATCGCTTCGTAGATTTCCTCGTGTTCCCGGCTCAGGCGGTTCATGTAGTGCTGCTGATCGTCATGCGCAAGGCGCGCAGAATTCAGCCGCGTACGCGGAATGATGCTGGTGCCCAGGTGGGTCATGATGTCGGTGAAATAGCGGTTGCCGGTGGACAGGGCGATTTCCAGATGGAAGGCGAAGTCCGAGGCCACCGCGTCGCTGGCGTGGGCCACGCTGTCGTTCAGCGCATCGAGGGCCGCTCGCATGGTCGCCAGTTGCTCCGGGCTGCGGCGTTGCGCGGCGAGGCCGGCGGACTCCACTTCCAGGCTGATGCGCAATTCGAGAATCGCCAGCACATCACGCAAGGTGACAACCGTCGCCGGGTCGATGCGAAAACCGCTCGGGCTCGGGGTGTCCAGCACAAAGGTGCCGATGCCATGGCGGGTTTCCACCTGGCCGGCGGCCTGCAAGCGGGAAATCGCCTCGCGCACCACGGTGCGGCTGACGCCATGTTCCTGCATGATCGCCGACTCGGTAGGCAGCTTGTCGCCGCGCTTGAGCAGACCGTCGCGGATCTGCTCGGTCAGCACCGTCACCAGCTCCTGGGCGAGGCTGCGGCGCTTGCGCGGGAGGCGTGGGGTGTCGATCGGGTTTTCCATGGTCTACGTCTGGTCTCGAAATTCGGCTTGGTGGGCATCATAGCGCAGGCGGGTTGTACGATCACTTACCACGCGTAACCCCTGTGGGAGCGGGCTTGCTCGCGAAGGCGGTGCGCCAGGCAACCGATTTGTCGACTGAATGGACGCCTTCGCGAGCAAGCCCGCTCCCACTGGGGAATGGTGGTGATCAGGCGGTCACGGCCTGCTCCACCAGATGCCCGCTGTCGATGCGCACATGGCGTGGATGGAAGCGTTTGAGGCTGCTGCGGTGGCCGACACTGACGATGCTCAGCCCCGGCAATTGATCGATCAGCGCCTGATACAGCGTCGCCTCATCTTCTTCATCCATCGCCGACGTCGCTTCGTCCATGTACAGCCATTGCGGTGCGTAAAGCATGGCGCGGGCGAAGGCCAGACGTTGCTGTTCACCCGGTGACAGCATGCGCTGCCAGTGATTGGCTTCGTCCAGTCGGCCGACCAGATGCGGCAGTCGGCAGATTTCCAGCACCTCGACGTAGCGCTCCGGCGCGTAGGTGTCGCCCGGTTGTGGATAACTCAACGCCTCGCGCAGGGTGCCGATCGGCAGATACGGCTTCTGCGGCAAAAACAGATAACGCGCCGCCGGCAAGCGGATGTTGCCGTGGCCCGCCGGCCACAAATGCCCCATCGCCCGCAGCAAGGTCGATTTACCGCTGCCGGAGCGGCCGCTGAGCATCACCCGCTCGCCCGGCTCCACCGTCATGTCGGCATTGGTCAACAGGTGACGACCGTCGGCCAGATCCAGACCGAGGTTGTGCACTTTCAACTCACGGCCCTGATTCTGCACGTCGATGGCCGGGGTGCGCTGTTCGTTATCGGTCATAGCCTGACGGAAACTCAGCAGACGATCACAGGTGGCGCGCCAGGACGCGAGGCTCTGGTAAGCGCTGATGAACCAGCTGAAGCTCTCCTGGACGTTGCCGAATGCCGAGCTGATCTGCATCAACTCGCCAAGTTCGATCTTGCCGGCGAGGTAACGCGGCGACGCAACGATAAACGGGAAAATGATCGCAGCCTGGCTGTAACCGGCAGTGAAGAACGTCAGGCGCTTGGACACTTTCATGATGTCCCAGAAGTTATGCCAGACATTGCCGAAGCGCCCGCTCAAACGACGATTTTCGTTCGGCTCGCCGTTGTACAACGCAATGCTCTCGGCATTTTCGCGAATCCGCACCATGGAAAAACGCAGGTCGGCTTCAAAGCGTTGTTGTTGGTTGTTCAGGCCGATCAAGCGACGACCGATCAGGTGCGTCAGCCAGCTGCCCACCACGGCGTAGACCAGCACGCACCAGAACATGTAGCCGGGAATGGTGATGCCATAGACTTCGATACTGCCCGACACGCCCCACAAAATGATCGAGAACGACACCAGGCTGACAATATTGCGCAGCAGGCCGATCCCCAGTTCAAGGGTATTGGAGGTGAAGTTGTTGAGGTCTTCGGAAATCCGCTGGTCCGGGTTGTCGGTGTAACCGCCCTGCTCCAGCTGGTAGTAATTCTTGTCGGCGAGCCAACGGGAGAAATGCTTTTCGGTGAGCCAGGCGCGCCAGCGAATCGTCAGCATCTGGGTCAGATAGAGCCTGTACACTGCGCCGATAATCGCCACGGCCGCAATGCCGCAAAAGTACAGAATCAAGCGCCAAAACGCCGCTTCATCCTTCTTTTGCAGGGCGTTGTAGAAGTCCTTGTACCAGGTGTTGAACCACACCGAGATGCCCACGCTCAGCAACGAGAGCGCGATCACCGCAATCAGCAGCGTCCAGGCCTTGCCCTTCTCTTCACTGCGCCAGTAAGGCGTGATGATCGCCCACACCTTGCGAAAAAACTGCCCGCGCACAGCATCGTTGACCGCGGAATATTCAGCGTTCTGATTCATGGAAAAGGCTCGATAAAGAAAAGAACAGACACGCACCGATCATAGTTGATCGGTGCGCGTTATCGCGAGAGCTGGCGATGGCCGTTCAGCGCAGGTTCAGCGACGAACCGGACGCTTCTGCAGTTTGCGCTGCAGGGTGCGGCGGTGCATGCCCAGGGCGCGGGCAGTGGCGGAGATGTTGCCTTCGTGCTCGGTCAGCACACGCTGGATGTGCTCCCACTGCAGACGGTCAACCGACATCGGGTTTTCCGGCACCAGGCTGTCGAGGTCGGCGTGCTCGGAGAGCAGCGCGGCCAGTACGTCGTCGGCGTCGGCCGGTTTGCACAAGTAGTTGCAGGCGCCGCGCTTGATCGCTTCGACCGCGGTGGCAATGCTCGAATAACCGGTGAGGATCACCACGCGCATTTCCGGGTCCAGTTCCAGCAGCTTGGGCAGCAGCACCAGGCCGGAGTCGCCGTCCATTTTCAGGTCGAGCGCGGCGTAGTCCGGCAGGTCGGCCTGGGCGATGGTCAGGCCTTCCTCGGCGGAACCGGCGGTGCTGACGCGAAAGCCACGACGGGCCATGGCACGGGCCATCACTCGGGTGAAGGTCGCGTCGTCGTCGACCAGCAGCAAATGCGGCAGTTCTTCGCCTTCGACTTGGATTTCGTCACTCATGTTGGTCTCCTCGGGCGCCGTGGGGCAGACGCAGCTCGGTGAGCGTGCCGCCTTCCTCATGACTATAGAGTTTCACTGAGCCGCCGGCGCGTGTCACGCTGGCCTTGCTCAAAAACAGGCCCAGGCCGAAACCTTTGCCCTTGGTGGTAAAAAACGGTTTGCCGATCTGCTCGGCGATGGCCAGCGGCACACCGGCGCCGTGGTCACGAATGCTGATGGTCACGGTTTCCGCGTCCCAGTCCAGGGTGACCTGGAGATTTTCCGGGCAGGCGTCGGCGGCGTTGTTCAGCAGGTTGAGCAGCGCCTGGGTCAGATCCGGTGGCGGCGCCATGCGCGGCACGCTGCCCTGGCCGAGACGCTGGAAACGGTAACTGGCTTCCGGACGCATCAGGTGCCAGCGGTTCAGCGCTTCGTCGAGCCATTGGGTGACGTCCTGCATCTCCACGGCCATACGGCGGTTGGCCTCGGCGGCGCGCACCAATTGTTGCAGGGTCTCTTTGCACAGCTTGACCTGATCCTGCAGCACCTTCAGATCGTCCTGCAACATCGCGTCGGGATGATCCTGCTGCATCTCCTTGAGCAACACACTCATGGTCGCCAGCGGCGTGCCGAGTTCATGCGCGGCGCCGGCCGCCTGGGTGGCGACAGCCAGCAATTGCTGATCGCGCAGGCCTTCTTCGCGACGAATCGCGCGCAATTCTTCCTGACGACGCAGCTCTTCCGCCATGCGCGCAGCGAAAAACGTGATCACCGCAGCGGCCAGCGCGAAGCTCAGCCACATGCCGTAGATCTGCAGGTTCTCGCGGGCCACCGGCAGGGTTTCCAGCGGGTAGAAACGCGTGAGCATCACGGTGTACAGCGCCAGCGCGATACCCGACAGAATCACCGAATAACGCCACGGCAGCGTCACCGCCGCGATGGTCAGCGGCACCAGATAATAGGAAACGAACGGGTTGGTCGAACCGCCGGAGAAATACAGCAACGCACTGTGGATCACCAGATCGCAGGCCAGTTGCAGGGCGTATTCGAGTTCAGTCACCGGCCATGAAGTACGCAGGCGCACGGCGGTGAACACACACAGCAGAATCGAGCAGCCAAGGGTCATCGCCAGTTGCACCCACGGCAACGGCAGCAGTTGCAGCCAGTAGGCCAGGCCTACGGAGCCGGCCTGCGCGGCGAGCACCAGGGTGCGGATAAAAGTCAGCCGCCAGAGGTTCTGGCGAGTGGCGGAAGTCAGTTGTACGGGGGCGAGCATGAGCTCTCCTGATGAGCGCTCCAGGCGGATCGCACGGAGTATAACCAAGCCACGGCTTTGAGAGGCGAAAGTGCGGCAAATGACCACATGGCGTTGCCGGAAAATTGGTCTACCCCGCATGGCTGCCCGAGATCACCTGTGGCGAGGGAGCTTGCTCCCGCTCGGCTGCGAAGCAGTCGTAAATCCGGTATCTCCAGTATTTCTGGCAGATCACGGTTGCCGGGTTTGGGACTGCTTCGCAGTCCAGCGGGAGCAAGCTCCCTCGCCACAAGAGCGCACTCGACTCAAGATCTGCGGTGATCCCGGCCATCTGTATAGAAGTTGTAACTGGGCGAACCGGATCATAAAAGCTAGAGTCTGATGGTTTCACGCAGGCCCCCCGATCCAGCACCTGCGCCCTCATCAAGGAGCTTTCATGCACACATTTCGCCGCAGCGCCGCCCTTCTCGCCCTGACCGTCGGCAGCGTCGCCAGCCTTCCGGCGCTGGCCGCCGATGAGCTGCACTACAACCAGATTTCCCTGCGCGCCGAAGTCAGCCAGGAAGTGGCCCGCGACCTGATGATCGTGACGCTCTACACCGAAGAGCAAAACACCGACCCGGCCAAACTCGCCGCCGACGTCAGCACCACCATGAACAAGGCACTGGCCCAGGCCAAGCAAGTCAAAGACATCACCCTGCGTCAGGGCAGCCGCAACAGCTACCCGATCTACGACACCAAAGGTCAGAAAATCACCGGCTGGCGTGAGCGCGCCGAACTGCGCCTGGAAAGCGCCGACTTCGCCGCCCTGTCCAAACTCACCGGCGAACTGCTGACCGACTTGAAAATGGGCGGCATGGACTTCGCCATCGCCGAGCCGACCCGCAAGGCCAGCGAAGACAAGTTGCTGAAAGAAGCCGTCAGCGCCTTCAAGGCCCGCGCGCAACTGGCCACCGATGCACTGGGCGGCAAGGGCTACAAAATCGTCAACCTGAACCTCAACAGCAACGGCTACCCACAACCGTACATGCGCGCCCCGATGATGATGAAAGCCGCCGGGATGGCGGATTCGGCACCGGTCACGCCGGAAGTTGAAGCCGGCACCAGCCAGGTCAGCCTGACCGCCGATGGCTCGATTGAAGTGCTGATGCAGTGAGTTGATGTGCGATGAATGAGAAACCGGCGATCAGTAAGTGATCGCCGGTTTTTTTGTGCCTGGATTTTGTGGTGAATGTTCCGCCGCCATCGCGAGCAGGCTCACTCCTACAATTTGGAATGCATTCCCCTGTGGGAGCGAGCCTGCTCGCGAAGAACGATAACGCGGTCGTCAGCCTTGCGGATCCACCCGATCCAGCGCCCGATTCACCGCCAGTTCAGCCAACATGATGATCTGCTGAATCGCCAGCGCCGTATTACGCTGCGGGCGACTGAGCTGATCGGCGAAATCACTGGCCATGGTGTTGGCCGAGGCCAGGGATTCACAGGCGTGGGCCAGCAGGCTTTCCGTGTCGATGCCCGGATGGACGAGGAACATCGAACTGGGTGGACGTGGTTTTGCGGATTCGGGGCTGAGGTAGAAATCGAGGGCGCGTTTGATGGCTTCGCGGTTTTTCGCGAGGTCTTCGGCGTGGAGGGCTTCGGAGAGTGGCGTTGTTTCTGGGGGTGGATCGGGGACAGGCTTAGTCATTGGATAACCCTATTTTGCAAATGAACGCCAGCACTTGCCGTTTCTCACGCGGCGAAGTGGGTGGCAGCTATGTGCGAGGTGAGAAACCGGAAAAAATAGGAAACCGGCCAGACCGAAGTCTGCCCGCACACAGCCGCCATGAAGCATTTGCAGGCAACAGATAAGCCGCCGGCAATTATGCGGACACATGGACCGAATCACTAATTTTTCCAGGCTCTCACACCCGATCGCTGAGTTCTCAGCGACAGCTCAAGGCTAGAGAGCTGGCGTCCGAGGGACAACCTGAAAACCTTGTGGGAAGGTTCTGGTTTTCTCACACATTCTTAAACACAACCCCACTCACTGGTAGGAGCTGCCGAAGGCTGCGATCTTTTGACTTTGACTTTGACTTTCACAAAAGCAAGATCAAAAGATCGCAGCCTTCGGCAGCTCCTACAGGGGGACTGGGTCCAGTCAATTAGAGACCGGTCGGCTGTCAGGCCGCCATCGCTGGCAAGCCAGCTCCCACAAAATCAAGATCAAAAGATCGCAGCCTTCGGCAGCTCCTACAGGGGGACTGGGTCCAGTCATTTAGAGACCGGTCGGCTATCAGGCCGCCATCGCTGGCAAGCCAGCTCCCACAAAATCAAGATCAAAAGATCGCAGCCTGCGGCAGCTCCTACAGGGAAGATAAGTACAACCCGTACGCGGCGCATGCCGCCCCACTCCAGGATGAGCGCAAGCTCGGCTGCAGCTCTTGATCTTGATCCACGGGCGACATCGGAAGGCTGAGTGGAGGGATTGATCCGGGGGTGGGAGCGCAGCGACCGTTTGGCGCAGCCAAACACAGCGAGAGGAGGTGCAGCGAAGCAAACCGTAGGCGCTGCCCCCGGATCGATCCCGGAGCGAAGGGACCCCGAGCCCCAGCGAGCGGGCCGAACGCAGGAGCAAGCCTTTTTGGTTACTTTTTCGGCGTCTGGAAAAAGTGACCCGCCGTAAGGGCGGAACCCCAAGCCGCCGTTACCGCAGCAACGGATATGTACCCAAAAGCCCCAGATATACCAAGATAGAAACCCCAACAAGAAAAACGATATTTCCGAAGCCCCCCAAATCCCCGCTACCCTGAAAACACAACTACCTCCAATCGACCCGGGGACTCCATGGAAAGATTCACCCTAAAACCACTTCTAATCACCCTCGCACTGACAGCCATAGCCCCCATAGCCAACGCAGCCACCACCCTGGTCTACTGCTCCGAAGCCAGCCCCGCAGGCTTCGACCCCAGCCAATACACCAGCGGCACCGAAGTCGAACCCGGCCTGGCAACCAACTGGGACGTAAGCTCGGACGGCCTCCAGTACACCTTCCACCTACGCCAAAACGTAAAATTCCACACCACCGACTACTTCAAACCCACCCGCGATTTCAACGCCGACGACGTGCTGTTCACCTTTCAGCGCCTGCTCGACCCGGACAACGCCTTCCGCAAGGCCTACCCCGCCGAGTCCCCGTACTTCACCGACATGGGCCTGAACACCACGATCAAATCGGTGGAAAAACTCGACGAGCAGACCGTGCGCTTCAACCTCAACAACGTCGACGCCGCGTTCGTGCAAAACCTCGCCATGAGCTTCGCCTCGGTGCAATCGGCCGAATACGCTGCCCAGCTATTAAAGGAAGGCAAAGCCGCCGACCTCAACCAGAAACCGGTGGGCACCGGCCCGTTCGTGTTCAAGCGCTACCAGAAAGACTCACAAATCCGCTACGCCGCGAACAAGGCCTACTGGAAACCCGAAGACGTAAAAATCGACAACCTGATCTTCTCGATCACCCCCGACGCCGCCGTACGCCTGCAAAAACTCAAGACCGGCGAATGCCAGGTCAGCGGCTACCCGCGCCCGGCGGACATCGAAGTGATGGAACAAGACCCGAACCTGCGCGTACTAAAGCAGGCCGGTTTCAACCTCGGCTTCCTCGCCTACAACACCACTCACCCGCCACTGGATCAGCTCAAGGTACGTCAGGCGCTGGACATGGCCATCGACAAACCGGCGATCATCAAAGCCGTCTACCAGAGTGCCGGCCAACTGGCGCAGAACGCCTTGCCGCCGGCGCAGTGGTCGTATGACCCGAACATCAAGGACGCGCCGTACGACCCGGTGAAAGCCAAGGCATTACTCAAGGAAGCGGGAGTGGCGCCAGGTACCACCATCAACCTGTGGGCGATGACCGTGCAGCGCGCCTCCAACCCGAACGCGCGGATGTCGGCGCAGATGATCCAGCAGGATTGGGAGAAGATCGGGATCAAGGCCAACATCGTCAGCTATGAATGGGGCGAGTACATCAAGCGCGCGAAAAATGGCGAACACGACGCCATGATCTATGGTTGGACAGGTGACAACGGTGACCCGGACAACTGGCTCGGCGTGCTCTACAGCTGCGCGGCGGTCAAGGGCAGTAACTACGCCAAGTGGTGCGATCCGGCCTACGACAAACTGGTGCAGCAGGCCAAGGTGACCACCGACAAGGCGCAACGGGTAAAACTGTATCAACAGGCGCAACTGATCCTTAAACAGCAGGTGCCGATCACCCCGATTGCCAACTCGACCGTGTTCCAGCCGCTGCGCAAAGAAGTGACCGGCTTCAAGATCAGCCCGTTCGGCCTGACGCCCTTCTACGGCGTGGGTATAAATAAGTAACACCGAGCCCCAGAGCGGCGCACACAACGTGACCCGCGCACCGTTTTGGGGCTTCGTTTGCACCGTAAAAAACGGCCGCAAACGGTCAAATGCGTCAACTCTTATACAAATGCGACATTAAGGTACGTTCGTGCCACGCTTTGAGGCCGGCAGTCGCTCTGGATCTTGCATTGGGTATGGCCCCTGCATAAGTATCCGCAGGCACGACTCACGAGGTCGTACCTCAATATTAAAAAATGACAACAAATCATGAGGCCAACATGCTTAAACACGCGGTCATTCCGTTTTTAGTCGGCGCAGGCTTGTTAGCCTCCGCACCATTCGCATCCGCTGCGACTAACCTGGTGTTCTGCTCCGAAGGGAGCCCGGCCGGTTTCGACCCGGGCCAGTACACCACCGGAACCGACTTCGACGCCTCAGCAGAAACCATGTTCAACCGTCTGAGCCAGTTCGAGCGCGGCGGTACCGCTGTTGTTCCTGGCCTGGCCACCAGCTGGGACATTTCCCCGGACGGCCTGACCTACACCTTCCACCTGCGTGAAGGCGTCAAGTTCCACACCACCCCGTATTTCAAGCCGACTCGTGAGTTCAACGCCGACGACGTGCTGTTCACCTTCAATCGCATGATTAACAAGGATGATCCGTTCCGTAAGGCGTACCCGACCGAATTCCCGTACTTCACCGACATGGGGATGGATACCAACATCACCAAGATCGATAAAGTCGACGACCACACCGTCAAGTTCACCCTGAAAGAAGTCGACGCCGCGTTCATCCAGAACATGGCCATGAGCTTCGCCTCGATCCAGTCCGCCGAGTACGCTGCCCAGCTGCTCAAGGAAGGCAAGGCTGCCGACATCAACCAGAAGCCGATCGGCACCGGCCCGTTCGTGTTCAAGAGCTACCAGAAAGACTCCAACATCCGCTACACCGGGAACAAGGACTACTGGAAGCCTGAAGACGTGAAGATCGACAACCTGATCTTCGCCATCACCACCGACCCGTCGGTACGTATCCAGAAGCTGAAAAAGAACGAGTGCCAGGTCACCCTGTTCCCGCGTCCGGCGGATCTCGCCGCGCTCAAGGCCGACAAGACCCTGAAGATGCCTGACCAGGCCGGTTTCAACCTAGGCTACATCGCCTACAACGTGATGGACAAGGTCAAGGGCAGCAACGAGCCGAACCCGCTGGCTGACCTGCGCGTACGTCAGGCGCTGGATATGGCGGTGAACAAGCCGCAGATCATCGATTCGGTTTACCAGGGCGCCGGCCAGCTGGCCGTCAATGCCATGCCGCCGACCCAGTGGTCCTACGACACCACCATCAAGGACGCCAAGTACGATCCTGAAAAAGCCAAGCAACTGCTCAAGGAAGCTGGCGTCAAGGAAGGTACCGAGATCGTTCTGTGGGCGATGCCGGTTCAGCGTCCGTACAACCCGAACGCCAAGCTGATGGCTGAAATGCTCCAGTCCGACTGGAAGAAGATCGGCCTGAACGTGAAGATCACCAGCTACGAGTGGGGCGAGTACATCAAGCGTTCCAAAGGTGGCGAGAACCAGGCCATGCTGATTGGCTGGAGCGGTGACAATGGTGATCCGGACAACTGGCTGAACGTACTGTTCGGCTGCGACTCGCTCAACGGCAACAACTTCTCCAAGTGGTGCGACAAGAAGTACGACGGTCTCGTCAAGGATGCCAAACGCACCACCGACCAGGCCAAGCGCACCGAACTGTACAAACAGGCGCAACACGTCCTTAAAGATGCTGTTCCATACACACCTATCGCTCACTCGACGGTGTTCCAACCCATGCGCGCCAACGTGCAGGACTTCAAGATCAGCCCATTCGGCTTGAATTCCTTCTACGGCGTCAGCGTCAGCAATTAAGCCATTGCAACGGCGGCGTTCATGACGTCGCCGTTGCTTTCGCTGCCGGGAAGTCAGGAATTTGCCTACAGCCAATTCCGCTGCGGATGACTGCAGCGGCAGAGGACGCGTCGACTTTTCCTACGAGTTTTCAGGCAATTACGCATTTACTGCCAGACCCACGGCCCCTACCGTCGGGCTCTGACCAGTTTCTGCGTGGGCCACCGGCTTGCTGTACGTACTGGATTGAGCTCAATGCAACCTCAACTTCCCTGGACGGGATCGCGGTGCATTGAACAACACTAAAAAAAGAGGGAGCGTCATGCGCCATACCTTGGTTTTTTCCGCATTGCTGGGCGCCGGCCTGTTGGCCGCCACCTCGGTCAGTTACGCCGCCAGCGACAGTCTGGTGTTCTGCTCCGAGGGCAGCCCGGCGGGTTTCGATACCGCGCAATACACGACGGCAACCGATAACGACGCCGCCGAGCCGCTGTACAACCGTCTGGTCGAGTTCGAAAAAGGCGCGACCAACGTCGTACCGGGTCTGGCAACCAAGTGGGATATTTCCGAGGATGGTCTCAAGTACACCTTTCACCTGCGTGAAGGTGTGAAGTTTCATACAACGCCGTACTTCAAACCGACGCGCGATTTCAACGCCGACGACGTGCTGTTCACGTTTAACCGCATGCTCGATCCCGCGCAGCCATTCCGTAAGGCTTATCCGACCGAATTCCCGTACTTCAACGGGATGAGCCTGAACAAGAACATCGCCAAGGTCGAAAAGACCGGGCCGCTGACCGTGGAGTTCACGCTCAACAGCGTCGACGCCGCGTTCATCCAGAACATCGCCATGAGCTTCGCTGCCATCCTGTCCGCCGAATACGCCGACAAGCTGCTGGCCGAAGGCAAGCCGAGCGACATCAACCAGAAGCCGGTCGGCACCGGGCCGTTCGTGTTCAAGAGCTATCAGAAAGATTCGAACATCCGTTACACCGGCAACGAGCATTACTGGGACCCGAGCCGGGTCAAGCTGAAGAACCTGATTTTCGCGATCAACACCGACGCCTCGGTACGCGTGCAGAAACTCAAGGCCGGCGAATGCCAGATCACCCTGCATCCGCGCCCGGCTGATGTTGAAGCGCTGAAGAACGATCCAAAACTGCAGCTGATTTCCAAGCCCGGTTTCAACCTCGGCTACATCGCCTACAACGTCCGTCACAAGCCGTTCGACCAGCTCGAAGTGCGGCAGGCGCTGGACATGGCGGTGAATAAACAAGGGATTCTCAACGCCGTTTATCAAGGTGCCGGACAGCTGGCGGTCAACGCCATGCCGCCGACCCAGTGGTCCTACGACGACAGCATCAAGGACGCCGCCTACAACCCGGAAAAAGCCCGCGAGTTGCTCAAGGCTGCCGGCGTCAAGGAAGGCACCGAGATCACCCTGTGGGCGATGCCGGTACAGCGTCCGTACAACCCGAATGCCAAATTGATGGCCGAAATGCTCCAGGCCGATTGGGCCAAGATCGGTCTGAAAGTGAAGATCGTCAGCTACGAATGGGGCGAGTACATCAAGCGCACCAAGAATGGTGAGCACGACATCAGCCTGATCGGCTGGACCGGCGACAACGGTGACCCGGACAACTGGCTGGGCACCCTGTACAGCTGCGACGCGATTGGCGGCAACAACTACTCCATGTGGTGCGACCCGGCTTACGACAAGCTGATCAAAGAGGCCAAGGTCGTCACCGACCGCGACCAGCGCACCACGCTCTACAAACAGGCGCAGCAGTTGCTCAAGCAGCAAGTGCCGATCACGCCTGTCGCCCACTCGACGGTCAACCAGCCGTTAAGCGCCAGGGTTGAAGGCTTCAAGGTCAGCCCCTTCGGTCGCAATGTGTTCTCGGGCGTCAGTATCGATTAACCCAACCGATTAGCCGCAACGCTGAGGGGGCTGTCTATCCCCCTCACGCAAGCGCTTTGCCGAAATTCGCCAATCAGGCGTTCTGCAAACGTTTGCGATGTGTGAATGAGTTCTAAACCAATAACCGGCCAACCCAAAAAAGCCGGCATAAAAAGAAAGTAAAGGAGCTTCACCCATGAAACTGAGCAGCACCGCGATACTGGCCTTGGCCATCAGCAGCATCACCGCTACGGCGTATGCGGAACCTGTTAGTCAGGAATTCGTACCGACCACTCTGGCCGGCAGCAGCGCCCAAAGCGAGGCCAAAGGTTTTGTCGATGGACAAAGTCTGGGCGGCACCACGCGTAACTGGTATGCCAACGAACTGAAGCGTCGCGATGACACCTTCAGCTACGTGAAAAACAGTGACAAGAACACTTCGCCCGTGGTCAAAACACCGACCGCACGTCGTATCAACTGGGTTCAAGGCACAATCGTCAACTACACCTCGGGCTTCACCCAAGGCACCGTTGGCGTCAGCACCGAAGTCGCGGCCTACAACGCCATCGCTCTCGACCGTGACCGCAAGGACATCGCCGGCGGTTCCAACCGTACCCTGGCGCACTCCGACGGTGACGCTGTCGACCAGTGGAGCAAACTGGGTCTGGCCAACGTCAAGTTCCGTGTTTCCAACACTACGCTGACCGCAGGCCGCCAGAATTTCAGCACCCCGATCGTCGACGTCATCGGCAACCGTCCGCTGCCTTCGAGCTTCGAAGGTATCAGCCTGCACAGCGAAGAATTCAACAACCTGTCGTTCGACCTGGCCGGTTTCGACCGCGTCTCGCCTCGTACCGAGCAGAGCCTGTCGAAGTTCCGCAGCGAATACGGTGCCAACGGCGCGGAAACCGACAAGGTCTACACTGCCGGCGTCAACTATCAGCCGCTCAAAAGCCTGAAAACCAGCCTCTACGTGGCCAACGTCGAAGACTTCTGGAACCAGTACTACTTCGGCGGCACCCATGAACTGGGTGACAGCCAGGTGCTGAGCCTGACCACCGGTCTGAACTACTACAAGACCGTAGATGAAGGCAAAAAACTGATGGGCAAAATCGACAACGACACCTACTCGCTGTCATTCGGCCTGACCCACCAGGCGCACAGCCTGACCTTCTCGTACCAGCAAGTGAACGGTGACGAGTACTTCGACTACCTGCACGAAACCAACGGTATCTACCTGGCCAACTCCCTGCTGTCGGACTTCAACGGCCCGAACGAGAAATCCTTCCAGATCGCCTATGGCATCAACATGGCCGAATACGGCGTGCCAGGCCTGAAGTTCAACATCTACCAGGCTCGCGGCTGGGGCATCGACGGTACTCACTACACCGGCACCGCCTACACCGATCCGGGCGCCAAGCGCGGCGACCTGAGCCTGATGGACGGCGAAAGCCACTACGAATACGGCATCGGCGCCTCTTACGCCGTGCAGAGTGGCCCTCTGAAGGCCACCGCGATTCGCGCGACTTACACCACTCACCGCGCGAGCGAGCACCAGGCTGACGGCAACATCAACGAGTTCCGTCTCGTGACCACGATTCCATTCAACATCCTGTAAAAACCACCGACCGACGGCTGACTCATGACGAGTCGGCCGTTCGGTTTTTTGTCTTCAACCGATTGCAGAGGGTTATCGATGAAAATGCTTCCCCTACGTGCGGCCGTCGCTGCCGCGTTGTTGAGCGCCGCCATCGGCGTCTCGGCCAAACCCTTGGTGGTCTGCACCGAAGCCAGCCCGGAAGGCTTCGATATGGTCCAGTACACAACTGCAGTCACTGCCGATGCGGTGGCCGAAACGATCTTCAACCGTCTGGCCGACTTCAAGCCCGGCACCACCGAAGTGATCCCGGCGCTCGCCGAGTCCTGGGACATCAGTGACGACGGCCTGACCTACACGTTCCACCTGCGCAAAGGCGTCAAGTTTCACACCACCGAATATTTCAAGCCGACCCGCGACATGAACGCCGACGACGTGGTCTGGAGCTTCCAGCGCCAGCTGGACCCGAATCACCCGTGGCACAAACTGTCGAGCGTGGGCTTCCCGTACTTTGAAAGCATGGGCTTCAAGGAACTGCTCAAAAGCGTAGAGAAAGTCGACGACAACACGGTCAAGTTCACCCTGACCCGCCGCGAAGCGCCGTTCCTGGCCGACATCGCCATGGCGTTCTCCTCGATCTACCCGGCCGAATACGCCGACCAGTTGCTCAAGTCTGGCAAAACTGCCGACCTGAACAGCAAGCCGATCGGTACCGGACCGTTCATCTTCCAGCGCTACGCCAAGGATGCGCAGGTGCGCTTCAAGGCCAACCCGGACTACTTCCGTGGCAAGGCCCCGGCCGACGCGCTGATCCTGGCGATCGCCACCGACAACAACGTGCGTCTGCAGAAACTCAAGGCCAACGAGTGCCAGATCGCGCTGTATCCGAAACCGGATGACATCCCGAGCATCAAGAAAGACAGCAACCTGAAGGTCGACGAGATGGACGCGATGACCGTCTCGTACATCGCCATGAACACCCAGCACAAATACATCAGCGACGTGCGAGTGCGCAAAGCGATCGACATCGCCTTCGACAAGGAAGCCTACGTCAACGCGCTCTTCGGCAAAGGCAACGCCTCGGTCGCGGTCAACCCGTACCCGCCGACGCTGCTGGGCTACAACCACGACCTGAAGAACCCGCCACGTGACCTCGACAAGGCGCGCGCCCTGCTCAAGGAAGCCGGGGTTCCGGAAGGCACCGTGTTTACCCTGTTTACCCGTAACGGCGGTGGCCCGACCAACCCGAACCCGATGCTCGGCGCGCAGATGATGCAGGCTGACCTGGCGAAAGTCGGGATCAAGATCGACATCCGCGTGATGGAATGGGGCGAGATGCTCAAACGCGCCAAGGCCGGCGAGCACGACATGGTGTCGGCCGGATGGGCGGGCGACAACGGCGACCCGGATAACTTCCTGACGCCTATGCTCAGTTGCGAAGCGGCCAAGAACGGCGAAAACTACGCGCGCTGGTGCAACGAGAAATTCCAGGCACTGCTGGACGAAGCACGGGCTAAAGTAGATCCGGCCGAACGCGCCAAACTCTACGAACAGGCCCAGGTGCTGTTTAATCAGGATCAACCGTGGATCAGCATGGCCCACACCCGTATGTTTACCGCAATGCGCAACAACGTAGAGGGTTATCACATCAGCCCTCTCACCACTAATAACTTCGCCACCACCCAGGTGAAGTAGATAAGAAACTCCCGGCCTCCCTGACCCCAGGGTCGCCGGGCACGCCTAACCGGCTGATGAGGTACCACACAAGATGTTTAGTTTTATTGCCCGCCGACTGGGGTTGTTGATCCCCACGTTTTTCGGCATCACCCTGCTGACTTTCGCGTTGATTCGCATGATCCCTGGCGACCCCGTGGAAGTGATGATGGGCGAACGTCGGGTCGACCCCGAAATGCACGCTCAGGCAATGGAACGCCTAGGTCTGAACAAACCGCTGTATGCCCAGTACCTGGACTACATCGGCAAACTGGCCCACGGCGATCTCGGCGAATCCCTGCGTACGCGTGAAAGCGTATGGACCGAGTTCACCTCTCTCTTCCCGGCGACCCTGGAACTGTCCATGGCCGCCCTGCTGTTCGCCGGCATCCTGGGCCTGCTGGCCGGGGTGATTGCGGCCCTCAAGCGAGGATCCCTGTTCGACCACGGGGTGATGGGCATCTCCCTGGCGGGGTATTCGATGCCGATCTTCTGGTGGGGCCTGATCCTGATCATGTTCTTCTCGGTGAGCCTGGGCTGGACCCCGGTCTCCGGACGGATCGACCTGCTCTACGACATCGAGCCGCGCACCGGTTTCATGCTGATCGACACGCTGCTGGCCGATGACATGGGCGCGTTCCTCGATGCCCTGCATCACCTGATCCTGCCGGCCATCGTGCTCGGCACCATTCCGCTGGCGGTGATCGCGCGGATGACCCGTTCGTCGATGCTCGAAGTGCTGCGTGAGGACTACATCCGTACCGCCCGGGCCAAAGGCCTGTCGCCGGCGCGCGTGGTGTTCGTGCACGGCCTGCGCAACGCACTGATTCCGGTGCTGACCGTGGTCGGTCTGCAAGTCGGCACCCTGCTGGCCGGTGCAGTCCTGACCGAAACCATCTTCTCCTGGCCCGGCATTGGTAAGTGGCTGATCGAAGCCATCGGCGCCCGGGACTACCCGGTTGTGCAAAACGGCATCCTGTTAATCGCCTGCCTGGTGATTCTGGTCAACTTCGTGGTGGACATCCTCTACGGCTTTGCCAACCCACGCATCCGTCATCAGCGCTGAGGTCCATACCCATGAGCACTCCAACATCCTCAGTAGCCACGTCCGCCCCAAGCGCGGATCAAAGTCTGCTGTACCCGTCGCCGTACAAAGAATTCTGGCAAGCCTTCTCCAAGAACAAGGGCGCAGTTGCCGGCCTGCTGTTCATGCTGCTGGTGATTTTCTGCGCGATCTTCGCGCCGTGGGTCGCCCCGCATAACCCGAGCGAGCAATACCGTGACTTCCTACTGACGCCACCGGCGTGGCTTGAAGGCGGGCAGATGCAGTTCCTGCTCGGTACCGATGAACTGGGGCGTGACCTGCTGTCGCGCCTGATCCAGGGTTCGCGCCTGTCGCTGCTGATCGGTCTGTCGTCGGTGGTGATGTCGCTGATCCCGGGAATCCTGCTGGGTCTGTTCGCCGGTTTCTTCCCGAAAATGATCGGCCCGACCATCATGCGTCTGATGGACATCATGCTGGCCCTGCCGTCGCTGCTGCTGGCTGTGGCGATTGTCGCCATCCTCGGCCCTGGCCTGATCAACACCGTGATCGCTATCGCTGTGGTGTCCTTGCCGTCCTACGTGCGTCTGACCCGTGCTGCGGTGATGGGCGAACTGAACCGCGACTACGTGACCGCCGCGCGCCTGGCCGGTGCCGGTCTGCCACGCCTGATGTTCATCACCGTGCTGCCCAACTGCATGGCGCCACTGATCGTGCAGGCCACCCTGAGTTTCTCCTCGGCGATTCTCGATGCTGCGGCACTGGGCTTCCTCGGCCTTGGCGTACAACCGCCAACCCCTGAGTGGGGCACCATGCTGGCCTCGGCCCGCGACTACATCGAACGCGCCTGGTGGGTCGTCAGTCTGCCTGGTTTGACCATTTTGCTCAGCGTGCTGGCAATCAACTTGATGGGCGACGGCCTGCGCGATGCGCTGGACCCGAAACTCAAGAACGCCGCCTGAGGAGATTCCCATGTCACTGCTAGAAATCAAGAATCTCAACGTTCGCTTCGGCGACAAGAACGCCGTTCCAGTAGTCGACGGCCTCGACCTGAAAGTCGACAAGGGCGAAGTCCTGGCGATCGTTGGCGAATCGGGTTCGGGTAAATCCGTGACCATGATGGCGCTGATGGGCCTGATCGAGCATCCCGGCATCGTCACCGCCGACTCGCTCAGCTTTGACGGCAAAGACATGCTCAAGCTGAGCAATCGTCAGCGTCGGCAAATCGTCGGCAAAGACCTGGCGATGGTGTTCCAGGACCCGATGACCGCGCTCAACCCGAGCTACACCGTCGGTTTCCAGATCGAAGAAGTGCTGCGCCTGCACCTGAAAATGTCCGGCAAGCAAGCGCGCAAACGTGCAATCGAACTGCTGGAAAAAGTTGAAATCCCGGGCGCCGCCAGCCGTATGGACGCCTACCCGCACCAACTGTCCGGCGGTATGAGCCAGCGTGTCGCGATTGCCATGGCGATTGCCGGCGAGCCAAAACTGCTGATCGCCGACGAGCCGACCACCGCACTCGACGTGACGATTCAGGCACAGATCATGGATCTGCTGCTGGCGTTGCAGAAAGAACAGAACATGGGCCTGGTGCTGATCACCCACGACCTCGCGGTCGTGGCTGAAACCGCCCAGCGCGTGTGCGTGATGTACGCCGGCCAAGCGGTTGAAGTCGGTCAGGTGCCGCAACTGTTCGACATCCCGGCGCACCCGTACAGCGAAGCGCTGCTCAAGGCGATTCCCGAACACAGCCTCGGCGCTTCACGCCTGTCGACCCTGCCGGGTATCGTTCCGGGCCGCTACGACCGTCCGCAAGGTTGCCTGCTGTCGCCGCGCTGCCCGTACGTGCAGGACAGCTGCCGCGCGCAGCGTCCAGCCCTTGATCCGAAAAGCAACAGCCTCGCGCGCTGCTTCTTCCCGCTGAACCAGGAGGTGGCGTAATGGCCGTCGTACTTACCGCCCGCGACTTGACCCGTCACTACGAAGTCTCCCGTGGCCTGTTCAAGGGCCATGCGACCGTGCGCGCCCTCAACGGTGTGTCGTTCGAACTGGAAGCCGGCAAGACCCTCGCCGTGGTGGGCGAATCGGGCTGCGGCAAATCCACCCTGGCCCGTGCCCTGACCCTGATTGAAGAGCCGTCGTCCGGCTCGCTGAAAATCGCCGGTCAGGAAGTCGCCGGCGCCGACAAGGCCCAGCGCAAGCAACTGCGCAAAGACGTGCAGATGGTATTCCAGAGCCCGTATGCGTCGTTGAACCCACGGCAGAAAATCGGTGATCAACTGGCCGAGCCGCTGCTGATCAACACCAACCTGTCGGCCACCGAACGTCGCGAGAAAGTCCAGGCGATGATGAAGCAGGTCGGCTTGCGTCCAGAGCACTACCAGCGTTATCCGCACATGTTCTCCGGCGGTCAGCGCCAGCGGATCGCCCTCGCCCGGGCGATGATGCTGCAACCGAAAGTGCTGGTGGCGGATGAACCGACCTCGGCGCTGGACGTGTCGATTCAGGCGCAGGTGCTGAACCTGTTCATGGATCTGCAGCAAGAATTCAACACCGCCTACGTGTTCATCTCGCACAACCTGGCAGTGGTGCGTCACGTCGCTGATTCGGTGCTGGTGATGTACCTCGGCCGACCGGTGGAAATGGGCCCGAAAGAGGACATCTACACCCGTCCTCTGCACCCGTACACCCAAGCCTTGTTGTCGGCGACGCCAACGATCCACCCGGATCCGGACAAGCCGAAAATCAAGATCGTCGGCGAACTGCCCAACCCGCTGAACCCGCCACCGGGCTGCGCATTCCACAAGCGCTGCCCGTACGCGACCGAACGTTGCAGCAGCGAAGAGCCGGCCCTGCGCCAGCTCGACAATCGGCAGGTGGCATGCCACTACGCCGAGCAGTTCCTCGACGGCGCCGCGTAAGCAAAACCGAAGACCGACACAAAACCTGTAGGAGCTGTCGAGTGAAACGAGGCTGCGATCTGTTGATTTTCAGCATCAAGATCAAAAGATCGCAGCGTGCCGCAGCTCCTACAGGGATCGTGTTTATCCGGAGGTAACGTGTTACCCAAACCCCTTCTCCTCCGATTGCGCATCAGTCGGGGAAGAAGGGGTTTTCTTTTGCCGGCGATTTACGACTGGCTGTCGCCGTCATCATCGTCAGTGTCCGGCTCGTCAGTGGTCGAGTCGTCATCGTCCTTGCTGCCGCCCTGGTCCTGATCGCCCGGTTCGGATTCCGACTTGGCCAGCATGACCACACCGGCTTGTCCGTGGGCTGCATTAAAACCTTGTTGTGGCGTGGCGGAACTCGCCCACGCCGCCGTGGTGCCAAGCGTCAATATCACCAAAACCTTAAGCAACAGCACAACGCGTTGAAAAATGCTCATAGCCATTTCCATCCTTTCGTGGTTGAAGCCTGGGGTGCCAATCCGGCGCTGAATGAAATCTAGTTCCGATCAGTCCGGTTCACCAGATAGGACGCTAACGAGACCTCGGAAATGCCCCGGTTTGGCAGATCACTTCTGAATAACTTCTATAACCGAATCAGCTAAGCGAGGCGGCATGCCTGGTGGCGACCAGCGCCTTGGCCTGGGTCAATGAGCGTGTTGCAAGGCAGATCAACGGCAGGGTCAGAAGCGCCAGCGTCGCACTCGAAAGCCATACGCTGTGGCCGCCGAAGCGACCATACAACTGCCCACTGAGTACCGGCGACAGCAATGCACTGGCGCTCCAGCCCATGAAAAACAGACCAGAATACTGGCCGTTTTTGCCACCCTGCGCGTGCCGCATGACCAGCACATTCATCGGCGGCATGAAAAAAGCTTCACCCAATGTCCAGATCACCGTCGACAGAAACACCAACGGTCAGCACGCCGCTTGTCGCGCTCAAGAACATCGAGATCTCAAAATACGGAGTCGTCCTACAGTCCCTGCAGGAGCTGCCGTAGGCTGCGATCTTTTGACTTCGCTTTTTAAGTCCAAAAGATCGCAGCCTTCGGTCGCTCAGTTCGATTAGAAAATGGTCGGTTGTAAAACCGCCTTCGCGAGCAAGCCCGCTCCCACAGTGGGATTGGGTGTGGTCTGTTGGAGATTGGTCGGCTGTCAGGCCGCCATCGCCAGCAGGCTGGCTCCTACAGTGGGATTGGGTGCAGGCAGTTGGAGAATGGTCGGTTGTGAAACCGCCTTCGCGAGCAAGCCCGCTCCCACAGTGGGATTGGGTATGGTCTGTTGGAGATTGGTCGGCTGTCAGGCCGCCATCGCCAGCAGGCTGGCTCCTACAGTGGGATTGGGTGTGGTCTGTTGGAGATTGGTCGGCTCGGAGGCCGCCATCGCTGGCAAGCCAGCTCCCACATTGGGATGGGTGTGGTCTGTTGGAGATTGGTCGGCTGTCAGGCCGCCATCGCCAGCAGGCTGGCTCCTACAGGAAAGCAAAAGCCCAGCGCATGCTCTTCACCACTCAAATGGCCGAGTGTCAGCTCGCCGAAAGCTCTTGATCTTGATCTTGATCCACGGGCGACATCGGAAGGCTGAGCGGAGGGATTGATCCGGGGGTGGGAGCGCAACGACCGTTTGGCGCAGCCAAACACAGCGAGAGGAGGTGCAGCGAAGCAAACCGTAGGCGCTGCCCCCGGATCGATCCCGGAGCGAAGGCACCCCGAGCCCCAGCGAGCGGGCCGAACGCAGGAGCAAGCCTTTTTGGTTACTTTTTCGGCGTCTGGAAAAAGTGACCCGCCGTAAGGGCGGAACCCTAATCCGCCATCACCAAAAAAACCGATATACACCCAAACCACCCGAAGCCTGGTCGGCCCGACGGCCGCCAAGACCAAAGCCCAAAAAAAAGCCCCCAAGGCCTACACCTCAGGGGCTCCAGACAACTCAGCTCAACGCTTAATGATGCTCACGCGTCGCACGGAATTTCACATCCGGCCACCGCTCTTCCATCAACGCCAGGTTAACCCGCGTCGGCGCCAGATAGGTCAGGTGCCCACCGCCATCCAATGCCAGGTTCTCCACAGCCTTGTTGGAAAACTCCTCAAGCTTCTTCTTGTCGCTGCATTCAATCCAGCGCGCGGAATACACAGTGATCGGCTCATAAGAGCACTCAACCTTGTATTCCTCCTTCAAGCGGCTCGCGACCACATCAAACTGCAGCACACCCACGGCGCCAAGAATGATGTCGTTGCTGCGCTCCGGGAAGAACACCTGAGTCGCGCCCTCTTCAGCCAGCTGTTGCAGCCCCTGACGTAACTGCTTGGACTTCAACGGATCACGCAAACGCACACGACGGAACAGTTCCGGGGCGAAGTGCGGGATGCCGGTGAAACCGAGGACTTCGCCTTCGCTGAAGGTGTCGCCGATCTGGATGGTGCCGTGGTTATGCAGACCGATGATGTCGCCGGCGTACGCCTCTTCCAGCTGTTCACGCTCGGAGGAGAAGAACGTCAGGGCGTCGCCGATGCGCACGTCCTTGCCGGTACGCACGTGGCGCATCTTCATACCTTTCTCGTACTTGCCGGAGCAGATACGCATGAAGGCGATGCGGTCACGGTGTTTCGGGTCCATGTTCGCCTGGATCTTGAAGATGAAGCCCGAGAACTTCTCTTCCACCGGCTCCACAGTACGCTCGTTGGCGACACGGGCCAGCGGACGCGGTGCCCAATCAACCACAGCATCAAGCACGTGATCGACCCCGAAGTTGCCCAATGCAGTACCGAAGAACACCGGGGTCAGTTGACCGTCGAGGAACTCCTGCTGGTTGAACTCGTGGCAGGCGCCCTGCACCAGCTCCAGTTGTTCGAGGAAGCGATCGTACTCGTCGCCCAGGTGCGCGCGCGCCTCGTCGGAGTCGAGTTTCTCGATGATCTTGGTTTCGGTGCGTTCGTGACCGTGACCGGCGGTGTAGACAATGATGTAGTCGTCGGCCAGGTGATAAACGCCCTTGAAGTCGCGGTAGCAACCGATCGGCCAGGTGATCGGCGCAGCCTTGATCTTGAGGACGGCTTCGATTTCGTCGAGCAGTTCGATCGGGTCGCGGATGTCACGGTCGAGTTTGTTGATGAAGCTGACGATCGGCGTGTCACGCAGACGGCAGACGTCCATCAGCGCGATGGTCCGTGGCTCAACGCCTTTACCGCCGTCGAGCACCATCAGCGCCGAGTCGACCGCCGTCAGGGTGCGGTAGGTGTCTTCGGAGAAGTCTTCGTGGCCCGGGGTGTCGAGCAGGTTGATCATGTGTTCGCGATACGGGAACTGCATGACCGACGTGGTAATGGAAATACCCCGTTGCTTCTCCATCTCCATCCAGTCGGATGTCGCATGGCGATCGGATTTACGGGATTTCACCGTGCCGGCCACTGCAATCGCCTTGCCCATCAACAGGAGCTTTTCGGTGATCGTGGTTTTACCGGCATCGGGGTGGGAAATAATGGCGAAAGTGCGGCGTTTCGCGACTTCGGCGGCCTGGTTGGTCATGGGAAATCGCCTGGCGGTGATTCAAAAAAGGGCCGCGATTATAGCCCAACTCGATGCAATAACCGAACCGTTGAGCACATTAAGGGTGGCCAAATGCTGCCCCGGATGGGAACCTTTTAAAGCACGGAGACGTCCATCCCCTGTTACGACATTTCGTCAGGGGCTGAAAAATCAGCAAGTTAGCCTGACGAGGCTGCGCTCATGGCTCGCTTTCAGACCGCTTGTTGCCGGTGCTGAGGGAGCTGCTTCTCGCGAACGTTTATTTCCCGGCAGCCAGGCATGGCATGCCACTCGGGACGGCGTTCGCCGACTACAAGAAAAGGAGTCCGCCTGTGGCTATCCGCTATGGCAAAGGGCTGATGGGAGGTGCGGTGGTTATCGCGCTCCTGGCCCTGCTGGTCCACTGGATCGGCATCAACACGATCGAACATTACCGCGACGATTTGTTGTTTTACCTGCAAGCTCATCTGATTCTCGTCCTCGCTTCAATGCTGGCCGCCCTTGTCGTGGGCATCCCCGCCGGTATCTTCCTCAGTCGCCCGACCATGGTCGGCCGCGCTGAACGCTTCATGCAGATCTTCAATATCGGCAACACCGTGCCACCGCTGGCCGTACTGGCGATTGCCTTGGGGATTCTCGGCATCGGCAGTGGCCCGGCAATCTTCGCTTTGTTCCTCGCCTCTCTGTTGCCGATTGTGCGCAACACCTACGAAGGCCTGAAAAACGTCCAGGGTTCGCTGAAAGAAGCCGCCGTCGGCATCGGAATGACCCCGCGCCAGGTGCTGTGGAAAGTTGAATTGCCCAACGCCGTGCCGATCATCATCGGTGGCGTGCGCGTGGCACTGGCGATCAACGTCGGCACCGCGCCGCTGGCATTCCTGATCGGCGCCAACAGCCTCGGCAGCCTGATCTTTCCCGGCATCGCCCTGAACAATCAGCCGCAACTGCTGCTCGGCGCCGCGTGCACCGCGCTGCTGGCCCTGCTGCTCGATGGCGTGGTCACCCTCGCCAGCCGTCTCTGGCTGGAACGCGGTTTGCGCCCGTCTTAAGGCTCTTGCGAAGGAATATTTATGAAACGATTTAGCTTGATCTTGAGCTGCCTCCTGCTGTTTGCAGGATTGGCCCAAGCCGCCGAAAAACCGGTGATTCGCCTCGGCGCCCGGGTGTTCACCGAGCAGACCCTGCTCGCGGAAATCACCGCGCAATACCTGCGCAGCAAAGGTTACGACGCGCAGATCACCGGCGGTCTGGGCAGCAACCTCGCCCGCAGCGCCCACGAAAGCGGGCAACTGGACATGCTCTGGGAATACACCGGCGTGTCACTGGTGGCCTACAACCATGTCACCGAGAAACTCGACAGCGAACAGTCCTACGCCCGGGTCAAAGAACTCGACGCGGAAAAAGGCCTGGTCTGGCTGACCCCGTCGAAATTCAGCAACACCTACGCCCTCGCCCTGCCGAAAAAAGTCGCCGAGGAGTACCCGCAGATCAACACCATCAGCGACCTGAACAAGGTGCTGCGCGATGAGGCCAAGACCAATCACCTGGTGGCGCTGGACACCGAGTTTGCCAACCGCTCCGACGGTCTCGACGGCATGGTCAAGCTCTACGACATGAACCTCACCCGCAAGAACATCCGCCAGATGGACGCGGGGCTGGTCTACACCGCGCTGCGCAACGGCCAGGTGTTTGCCGGTCTGGTCTACACCACCGACGGTCGCCTGAATGCCTTCGGTCTGAAGCTGCTGGAAGACGACAAGCACTACTTCCCCGACTACACCGCCGCGCCGGTGGTGCGTCAGGCCTACCTTGATGCGCACCCGCAACTGGCCGAGCAACTCAAGCCGCTGGCAGAACTGTTCGATGACGAAACCATGCGCCAGCTCAACGCGCGGGTCGACGTCGATCACGAAAGCCCATCGAAAGTGGCCGCCGACTTTCTGCGCCAGCACCCACTCAATTAAGGAGGAGAAGTCATGGAATTTCTGAACGCCTTTTCCCACCTCGACTGGCAGCAGGTGATGCACCTGACCTGGCAGCACATCACCCTGGTTGGCATCGCCGTGACACTGGCGATCTTCATTGGTGTGCCGCTGGGCATTCTGATGACGCGTTTCCCGAGCCTCGCCGGTCCCTTGCAGGCCAGCGCCACAGTGCTGCTGACCGTGCCGTCGATTGCGCTGTTCGGTCTGCTGCTGCCGTTCTACTCCAAGTTCGGCCAGGGCCTTGGGCCGATGCCGGCGATCACCGCGGTGTTCCTTTATTCACTGCTGCCGATCATGCGTAACACCTACCTCGCCCTGACCGGCGTCGAGCCGGGCATCCGTGAAGCTGCACGCGGTATCGGCATGACCTTCGGCCAGCGCCTGCGCATGGTCGAGTTGCCGATTGCGGTGCCAGTGATCCTCGCCGGGGTGCGCACCGCGGTGGTGATGAACATCGGTGTGATGACCATCGCCGCGACCATCGGCGCCGGTGGCCTGGGCGTGCTGATCCTCGCCTCCATCAGCCGCAGCGACATGTCGATGCTGATCGTCGGCGCGCTGCTGGTCAGTCTTCTGGCGATCTTCGCCGACCTTCTCCTGCAGTGGCTGCAACGTACGCTGACTCCAAAAGGACTCCTCAAATGATCGAACTTCAAAACCTCAGCAAGACCTTCCAGAGCAACGGCAAAGATGTCAAAGCCGTGGACTCGGTAAGCCTGACCGTCAATGAAGGCGAAATCTGTGTGTTCCTCGGGCCATCGGGTTGCGGCAAAAGCACCACGCTGAAAATGATCAACCGCCTGATCAAGCCGACCTCAGGCAAGATCCTGATCAACGGCGAAGACACCACCGACCTCGACGAAGTGACCCTGCGCCGCAACATCGGCTACGTGATCCAGCAGATCGGCCTGTTCCCCAACATGACCATCGAAGAGAACATCGTTGTGGTGCCGAAACTGCTCGGCTGGGACAAACAGAAATGCCACGACCGCGCCCGCGAACTGATGAGCATGATCAAACTGGAACCCAAACAGTATCTGCACCGCTATCCGCGTGAACTGTCCGGTGGCCAGCAACAGCGCATCGGCGTGATCCGCGCATTGGCCGCTGATGCGCCGCTGTTGCTGATGGACGAGCCGTTCGGTGCGGTCGACCCGATCAACCGCGAGATGATCCAGAACGAGTTCTTCGAGATGCAGCGGGCACTGAACAAGACCGTGATCATGGTTAGCCACGACATCGACGAAGCGATCAAACTCGGCGACAAGATCGCGATTTTCCGCGCCGGCAAACTGCTGCAGATCGATCACCCAGACACCCTGCTCGCGCACCCGGCGGACGACTTTGTCAGCAACTTCGTTGGCCAGGACAGCACCCTCAAGCGTCTGCTGCTGGTGAAGGCTGAAGACGCAGCCGACAACGCGCCATCGGTCAGTCCGGAAACCCCGGTGGCCGATGCGCTGGAATTGATGGACGAACATGACCGCCGCTACGTGGTGGTCACCTGTGCCGAGAACAAGGCGCTGGGTTACGTCCGTCGTCGCGACCTGCACCGCCAGACCGGCACCTGCGCGCAGTATCTGCGCGAGTTCAACGCCACCGCGGCGTACGACGAGCATCTGCGCATCCTGCTGTCGCGCATGTACGAGTTCAACCGTTCGTGGCTGCCGGTGATGGATGCCGAGCGGGTGTTCCTGGGAGAGGTGACGCAGGAGTCGATTGCGGCTTACCTGAGCTCGGGGCGTTCCCGTGGGATGAAGACCAATATCGTCTCGCCGGCTGAGGCCGTGGTCGCCTGATCGATTAAAAGGTCGCACACCGAACCTGTGGCGAGGGAGCTTGCTCCCGCTGGGTCGCGCAGCGGCCCCTCTTTTCAAAAAAAGCGGGGGACTGCTTCGCAGTCCAGCGGGAGCAAGCTCCCTCGCCACAGGTTTTTTGTGTATTCAAAGACTGGAAAAGAATATCAACACCGAGGTGGGTTCTGGTACTGCAAAACCTTCCGTCACACCGATCAAAATCCCTCTCAACCCGCCCTCTCGCCGCCAACGTCGCCGATGTTGCGCCTATCGCACTTACCCACGACTTAGCCGACAAAAGCATCGAACGTGCAGGTATTTTTAACACATGAAAATTATCGGGGAACATCTGTCCGTCATCTCGGTCGGCTACAAAGAGTGATATCCGCGACGTACGTCAGAAGCGTGCAAAAACGCGACATTTTTAGTTGATCTCAGGCCCCTCACGCCCTAAAGTTCGCGCCGAACGTCCATGCTGGAAACGATCCATCCGGCTCAAGTACTGACGACGAGACAGCAAGGCCAAGGGCAGTTACGCCCGTGGCCTTTTTGCTTTCGGCGACATGCCTTGGGAAGTAGGCGAACCAAAGTGGGGATACGGAGGACGTTCATTTACACCCATGTTTTTACCCGTTTGCCCATAGGAGCACTCCAGCATGTCGATCCAGGTCGAAGACTATTTCGCGCGCGAAACCTTTCAGAAAATGAAGGCGTTCGCCGACAAACAGGAAACCCCGTTCGTGGTGATCGACACCGCGATGATCAGCCAGGCCTACGATGACCTGCGCGCCGGTTTCGAATTCGCCAAGGTCTACTACGCGGTCAAGGCCAACCCGGCCGTCGAGATCATCGACCTGCTCAAAGAGAAAGGCTCGAGCTTCGACATCGCCTCCATCTATGAGCTGGACAAAGTGCTGAGCCGTGGCGTCAGCCCGGACCAGATCAGCTACGGCAACACCATCAAGAAATCCAAGGACATCCGCTACTTCTTCGAGAAGGGCGTGCGCCTGTACGCCACCGACTCCGAAGCCGACCTGCGCAACATCGCCAAGGCCGCGCCGGGTTCGAAAGTCTATGTGCGCATCCTCACCGAAGGCTCGACCACCGCTGACTGGCCACTGTCGCGCAAGTTCGGCTGCCAGACCGACATGGCCATGGACCTGCTGATCCTCGCCCGTGACCTGGGCCTGGTGCCTTACGGCATCTCGTTCCACGTGGGCTCGCAGCAGCGTGATATCAGCGTCTGGGACGCGGCCATCGCCAAGGTCAAAGTGATCTTCGAGCGCCTGAAAGAAGAAGACGGCATTCATCTGAAGCTGATCAACATGGGCGGCGGCTTCCCGGCCAACTACATCACCCGCACCAATAGCCTGGAAACCTACGCCGAAGAAATCATCCGCTTCCTCAAGGAAGACTTCGGTGACGATCTGCCGGAAATCATTCTGGAACCGGGCCGTTCGCTGATTGCCAACGCCGGTATTCTGGTCAGCGAAGTGGTACTGGTTGCACGTAAATCCCGCACCGCCGTCGAGCGTTGGGTGTATACCGATGTGGGCAAGTTCTCCGGCCTGATCGAAACCATGGACGAAGCGATCAAGTTCCCGATCTGGACCGAGAAGAAAGGCGAGATGGAAGAAGTGGTCATCGCCGGTCCAACCTGCGACAGCGCCGACATCATGTACGAGAACTACAAGTACGGCCTGCCGCTGAACCTGGCCATCGGTGATCGTCTGTACTGGCTGTCGACCGGTGCGTACACCACCAGCTACAGCGCCGTCGAATTCAATGGCTTCCCGCCGCTGAAATCGTTCTACGTGTAACCGACACCTCAGAGTAAAAAAGGCCCATTGAATGGGCCTTTTTTATTTTTTCAGCCAGTTTTCGAAGTGCGTCAACATCTGCAAAATCTCATCAGCGCCCTCCAGAGCCGATTCGATCTTGAAATTCAGCAGCCCCATGGTGGTCATATTTTCGGTTTGTGTGAGGGCAGTGCCCAAGCCTCTCGCACGCTCAGATACGTTTCTGAGGAACACGCCCATCTGAATATTCAGCGGTACGAACTCATTGAAGAGTTTAGCGATATCGGCCTGAAACTCGGCAGCCCTGATCGTGGGGTCTGAAGAAGAGTAAGCAATGTCCCAGGGAGGCGTTGTCGCAGAATTCCTGAACAACTCTTGCGCGACAGTCGGTTGTGGATGACAGGCACACGACTGCCAACCCATTATCTTGATAAATGCCGCGTTCAATCCAAATGATGCCTCGCCCAGCATGTCAATCTGGCCCTCAATCGGATTGATTACTCCGCTCAAGCTCCAGAAACAATTACCCAACTGGTGAACCAATCCTCTGGGGCTGGTCGGTGGAGACCGTCCCCAGTCCGTCGAGCGATACAGACTGTAACTTGTTACGTCAACCTGACTGACAGGTGCGCGTTTCGATGTTCTCTGTGTTATTTCCAAAGATTCACGTCCAAACGTATCCAGGTCACTCAAATACCGACTGGTCAAACTCCGCAAGTCTCTAATTCGCTCCCAGCTCTCTTGTAGATATTGTTCATAAAAGTTAACGCGGTTCAGGCGCGTATCCCAGGACAGTTCTGCGCGTTGATGGCCACTTTTTCGTCGCGCCTCAAATACAACTGGCGTGCTGTCGTAGGTCGGTATCAACAGACCCAGCCAACGGATATAGCGATTCAGCACCTCGCGCTGCGGCGCCGAAAACTCATAACTCACTGAATTCATATTTCCTGTGCAGGAAGTGGGCGAGCGATCGCCCACTTCCTCACCTCCTTGTTATTGGGAAATGGATTTCAGAACGTTAACGGCTTCGGCAATCCGGGCAATTGCAGAGTCTGCCCGGCCGTCCACCGGCACCGAAGTGTCCTGGGTAAACTCAGTAGAGAGCAGATCAAAGTAGTTGATCAGGCTGGCAAACTCATTGGCGTACTTCGAACGTTCGTCGTCCTGCTCGTCCAGCGTAGTGACCAGTTCGATACGCCCAACAATCCGAGTGCCATCGTTGAGGTGCCTGCGCAACTGAGCGCGCATTTCAGCTGCTTTGTCGCTGAGTCGACGGTACGCAGCCAGCATGTTGAGATAAGAAATCGCCTCACCAATACCAGAAATCAATTTTTTCAGGGTATCAATAGCTAACATGGCGATTTGAACTTGCGGAGGCGCCAGACCCAACGCCTTCAGATTTTCAAGCGATAACTGGGCTTCCTGGCCAATTTTTTCGATACCCGCCTTGGTGATCAGATCAATCGCATCGGAAATAGACTTTATCTCAGCAGTGAAGGCTGCAATCTTCTCTTCGGATTGGGTCTTGAGTTCCTCGTTACTGACACGCTCTTCTTCCAGCTTGACGATCCACTCCGCCGACGCCTTGCGGTCATAGACTGCGCCAATACTCTTGTGGATACTTTTCAAATCTCGAGTTTGCGCAGAGACTTTAGCGAAAATATCTTTCAGTTCCACCTCCATGTCCTCGCGCACCTCTTCCGCATCCTCGGGTGAACTCAATTCTTCCTGATAGGATTTTAAATTCCTCTCGGACAGCACCAGACTGATGCTTAGTCTCTGCGCCTTGTCGCGCAATTCAAAAGTTGCCTTGTTCAACGCCAGTGCCACACCGTTCATGGCCCCGACAGTGCCGGGCATGTAATCGAATTGCTCAAAGAGCATTTGCGCAGTAGTGTTCAGTTGCTGCACGGACGCATTGTGTTCGCGCAGTTTTTGCATATTGAACGCTGGTTCTACAGCATTGATCGAAAAATTTTGCATTGCAGCCCTACTCCGAATCGCGACATTATTGTTTTGGTATTCTTTATCGGCTTCCGCAAACACCGCCAACAACTGATCGGCCTTGGATTGTATTTGCTCCCACGGAGCGATGATTTGAACTATCTGATTCTTGAAAGCGCGCAACGTCACGGACTCGTCGATTAGATTGACTTTATTGATAGAGGCAATGACATAATCACCGAGCGCGTTCCAAACCAGCATGAGGTTTTGGGTTGCTACATCGGCCTCGATCGCAACGTAACTAAGGTTTTGCAGATCATCACGAACTTTATTCAGCGAACTCAGCGTCTGGTTCTTGCTGGCCATTTTTTGATTATCGGCCTGCTGCAGTTGCTTCAACGCATTACGTTCACGGCGTATTTTTTCAGCTTTGACACCCTGATAGATAGCCATGACCAGTCCACCAATGTTAAGACCCGCCGCATCTCTGATCGCATCTTGAACCAACTTTTCATATTGTTTGTTCAGCTCATCAATCTCAGCGGAACGCTGATCCATTTGACCTTGCAACTCTTTGATATCAGATGCGTACGTATTCCTGGAAACGAACTCCAGTCGCAGCTTGATTTCCGGCAGAACAGACGCTCGCATATCGGTGCCGAAACGATCCAGTTCCCCGCGTACGTGTTCGGCTTTTTGATGACAAAGCCTGATTGCTGACAGCAAGTCATTCAGATAACTTCGAATATCGGCGATATCGCCAGGGGCAAGATCAAGATCTGGCAGCCCTGGCATTTGCCGTTGAAGTTTCAGGTATTGTTCAACAGTAGTAATATCATGCTCTTCCAGATATTTAGAAGCCCTCAGATCGTTATACACTTCAACAATGGCATCACCCGTTCCGATGATGCTGCCAGCAAATATCTTCAGATCATTTCCCGTCAGCATTATTTTCTCGCGCAGAGGCGACCAGCGTCGCGCATGCTGATAGGTCGTGGTAAAAGTTCGCAAAAAATCCCGAGCAGTGCGTCCCACACCACCGTCATCACCGGAGCCATAGTTAAGATAGGCAATGACGTCGTCCAATTGAATCGGCAGGGACAAGCCTAGCGCCTCATACCTCCTCAAATTGTTTATTTGCTCTTTGGTCACATGGAGACCGGTATCTCGATTGTATTCTTCGCCCTCACCCAACGAAGCGTTCACAAAAAGCAATGGGGCTTTTGCGGCGGCCTCAACCATCTTGTCATTTAAATTCTGTTCCATCGGAGACTCCTTGTCTTCTTCGGATATTAATATTGATTATTCACTTACAGCGTTGGCGCGCTCATCCGGAGCGCAATCAAATCAACGCCACCCCTCAACTTAGATCGACAAAACCAGCGCATGCAACCAATCAAATATTAAAATTGAATACACAAACATCGTCTTGCGACAGACAACCAGCCACCCATGCAAAAAATTACAAAAAACGACAAATCATAACCAACAACAAGTCACAATCAATACATGTACTCAACAGCGAATCCGGATTTAATCTAAGGACTCAAACAACACTTCAAAGGAATTGAAAGTGCAACCCATCTCAAAACCGCTCATCACCAAAGACGACATTCGAAAAATAAAAAACTACATTTCCACCGCCAAGGCATTGCCGCGCAATATCGAAGATATCGAAAGGCAATTGAAAACAAAACGCACCGGCATCATCGGTCTGGAGTTAACCGACATTGTCGAACTCAATCACACGATGATTAACAATGCCAATTCCTGGACAGATATCGAATATTCGATGCGGCGCGTGGCCGGTAGCCTCGCTACCTTCTCGGAAGACCTGGAAAGTTTCGGTCAGGACATTATCGACGCGATCGTGACCATGCCGGGCTACATCAACTTCATTGGCACTATCGACTCGCTGAGTGAAGAAGAGATAAACAGTCTGCCGCCGCTGGAAATCGGTCGGGAAGAAAAGAACCGATTCGGTTCCATCCAGGAATCACTGGCGTTCATTGCACGGTCGATCGAGGACAAAAAGCTCAGCAGCCGGGACGTCAATGAGCGCCTGAAATACTTCAAGGCGGAGCTCAACGACAAGGTCGCCGTCAGAATTGGCGAAAAACTGAAACTGGCCGGCGATGCGCAAATCAACCGACAGCTTACCGAGTTGAATGCCGCCATTGATCTTGCCGAGCAGCGTATTGCCGAGAAGACCAGAGAGTCCAATGCTGATTTTTTCGACTACATCTTCGGCACCATCGTGGTTTACACCGGTGGCGGACCCGCCTGGCATCGGCACGTCAATCTGGAGCAGGCAATCCACTTGCGTCCGCTGATCGAGCAACGAGACTTGCTGGCCGAGCAGGTCAAGCAAAAAAACATTCTTGCCGGCACGCTCATGGAGTTTCAGTCGAGCTTGAGCAGTATGTCGATCTATGTCGAGGGCGCCGTCAATAGCACCTCACAACTTGAGCAGCTGTGGAGCGAAATTACTCAGTACATCAACGCCTCGCAAAACACAGTAATGGGCATGCATGAATTCCTGACCCTCAGAACTTTTGTCGCGAGTTTCAATGTTGTTCTCAAGAACTGGAAAACCGTTCAGAACAACTCGAACCTGCTTATCAGCGCCTTCGACTAACGCCATCCATCCAAGCGAGAATAATTTCCCATGACAACCATTGCTTACGCCCTGCCCGATCTTGGCCGCCTTAACGAAAGCCGCGAGGCGATTCGTTACCAGGCGATCATCGGCTCCGCCAATCTGTACATCAAAGCCCTGAGCGATGAATTGCTCAGCTTGAATACCGCCATCAGCGATCTGGATCTCGTGGCTGCCAACGCCATCACCACGGCAATCTCTGCACTGGAGACAGACGAACTGAGCGAGAACCTGCAGGCCCTGGCCAGCCTCGGCGAGGCTGAATCCACCCCTCAGGCTGCAAACGCACGCAAGCTTTATTCGCAGGCTGTTACAGGACTGATCAGGCTGTGTATCGATCAAATGACCACGCTGCACTTGTCACTGCACAACGGTGTATTCGGTGTGCAGAGCATCGCCATCAGCAACAACCGTTTCCGACTCGAGGAACTGGCCACCGCCAAAGTCGATCTGGACCGTGAATACACTGCCGAGAAAATCCCGCTGGCTCAATTGAAAGACGATGAGGCGGTTCTGAATCTGGCCATTGCGGAGTTTGAAAAACTGACAGTCATCGACCGAATCAAACCGCTGTTCGAGCAACTCAAGGCGATGTTCAGCGGCAAACCCAAAAGCCCCGAAGCCCTGGCGTTGGAAGCTGGACTGCTCGTCGCCACCAAGTTTCTCGACGAAGGCAACGAGTTGATCAAATACAAGGACCTGCTCAGAGCGCGACAGATCCTGCAGACGCGCCTCGACCAGCGCGAGGAGCGTGTGGCGTCGCTGGCCAAACAGCTGCGGGACAACGATGACAAGAGCCGTCAGCTGACTGACACTCAGAAGGTTCTGCCCCACCGGCAAACCTATGTCAGCGAAACCGGCAAATTGACCGAAGCGCTGTCAGCGTTTCTCAGTGCTGTCACTGCTTCGCCCAACGACAATATCCTGCTGCGCGGCGAGCGAGTGCTCGAGCACAGTCAGGCCCTGCGCAATTATCTGTATCCGCTGCAGGGACGCTGGTTGCGTGGCTGATTGATCGCGCCTGCCTTTCACGCCTGATGAAGGGCATGCGCTCCGCCAGCGAGGCCCGATAGACGCTGACGGTACGCCTCGCCCATGGCGCGCATCTGCGGATGCGCGGAGGTCAGCAGCGACTCGCTGCTGACCTGTAAGAATTTCACGTTGCCGATCACCAGGGCTTTCTCAAGCCATTGCAATGCGTCATCGAGGCGCCCTGCTTCCGCCAGGATCGCGGCATGACTGAACTGCCCACGAAAATCCCCGGCCTCGGCCGAACGTCGATACCAGTCGTGCGCTGCTGCCGGATCGGCCTGGCAGGCCTGGCCCTCTTCCAGATAACGTCCCAGCAGGTTCATCGATTTGGCGTGGCCGGCTTCGGCGGCGCGCTGATACAGCGCCAGCGCCTGAGCATGATCCACCGCCACACCACGCCCGGTCGCGAGCAGATTGGCCAGGTTGTACATCGCCCAGTCCAGGCCGGCATCCGCGGCCATTCGATAATGCTGCGCGGCAACCGCAGCATCCGCCACACAGCCCCAACCATGCTCATGGCAGCGACCGAGCATGTTGCGCGCCATTAAATGCCCCTGGCCGGCAGCGATAGCAAACCAGCGCAGCGCCAACGGTTGATCCTGAGCGATGCCACGGCCGTCGAGCAGGATCTGCCCGAGCAATGCCTGCGCTTCGACAATGCCCTGACCGGCCGCGAGCAGAATCGCCTGCGCGGCACGGGCCGGACTTTCTTCGAGCATGGCGCTGAGCTGTGCACCGTCGAGCACTTCCTCGCGCCGCAGTTGAAAACTCATACCTCGACCCAGCGCCGCAGCAGATTGTGATAGGTGCCGGTGAGGCGGATCAGCGACGGGTGATCGGGCATGTCTTGAGTCAGCTGCTGGATCGCCCCGTCCATCTCGAACAGCAAGGCGCGCTGGCTGTCTTCGCGTACCAGACTTTGCGTCCAGAAGAACGACGCATAACGCGTACCGCGCGTGACGGCATTGACCTTGTGCAGGCTGGTGCCGGGGTACAGCACCATGTCGCCGGCAGGCAGTTTTACCCGCTGGGTGCCGAAGGTGTCCTGGATCTCCAGCTCGCCACCGTCGTAGTCCTCGGGCTCGCTGAAAAACAGCGTGGCCGAGAGATCGGTGCGCACCCGTTCGATGCTGCCCTTGTGCTGGCGTACAGCGTTGTCGATGTGAAAATCGAAACTGCCGCCCGCCGTGTAGCAGTTGAGTAACGGCGGGAATACTTTGTGCGGCAGCGCGGCAGACATGAACAGTGGGTTTTTCCACAGCCGTTCGAGCATCGCTGCACCAATTTCCTTGGCCAGTGGATGACCTTCAGGCAGTTGCAGATTGTGCTTGGTCTTGGCCGACTGGTAACCGGCGGTGATCTTGCCATCGGCCCAGTCAGCCTGCTCCAGCGCCTCGCGAATGCGCTGCACTTCGTCTTTGGCGAACAGGCCGGGAATGTGCAGCAGCATGACGAACGTACCTGATGGCAAAGGGGTGCCAATGGTATTGATTCTTATTGACCGTGTAAAACCCGTGTGACGAATGAATCGGCAAAAACCGTAAGGCCAAATTGTAAAGAATGTAAATTCGTCGCGAATAACAATATTTCGCAATTGATACGAATACCTGTTTACCCTATATTCCGCCGCCTCAAATCCTTGGGGAGGGGAATAAAAATGTCACGTCAACACGCACAATTGCCGGTCAGTTCACCACGTCTGCTGGCGTCGGCCATTGGTGTCGCCATTACTGCCGGCTCCGCTGGGCACATGGTATTTGCCGCCGAAAAGACCGACAGCAAAGCCTCCGGCAATGCCATCGCTCTGGACGCTACCGCCATCACCGGTGAAGCGCAGGACCCGACGTCCTACCAGGTCGAAAAAGCCTCCTCGCCCAAGTACACCGCACCGCTGGTCGACACCCCGCGCTCGGTCACTGTGATCCCACAACAAGTGCTGAAGGACACCGGCGCGCTGAACATGCAGGACGCGCTGCGCACCGTACCGGGCATCACCTTCGGTGCCGGTGAAGGCGGCAACCCGCAGGGTGATCGTCCGTTCATTCGCGGTTTCGACGCTCAGGGCGACACCTATCTCGACGGCGTGCGCGACACCGGTTCACAGAGCCGCGAAATCTTCGCCGTGGAAAACATCGAAGTCAGCAAGGGCCCGAACTCCGCCATCGGCGGTCGCGGCGCGGCTGGCGGCAGCATCAACCTGGTGAGCAAGAAAGCGCACCTGGGCAACTCCTTCGACGGCGGCTTCACCTGGGGTTCCGACCAGACCCAGCGCTACACCCTGGATGGCAACTACCAGTTCAGCGACACCGCTGCCGGCCGTCTGAACCTGATGAGCCACGAGAGCAACGTCGCCGGTCGCGACAGCGTCGATTACGATCGCTGGGGTATCGCCCCGTCCCTGGCGTTCGGCCTGGGCACCGACACCCGCGTCAACCTCGACTACTACCACCTCGAAAGCAACGACACCCCGGATTCGGGCATTCCCTACACCATTCCGGCTGCAGGCTCGGCGGCGCGTACCAAGTCCAATCCGGACAAACCGTACGCCGGTGGCGATCACAGCAACTTCTATGGCCTGGACGATCGCGACTTCCGCAAGGGCCGTACCGACACCGCGACCTTCGCCATCGAACATGATCTGAGCGATTCGCTGACCATCAAGAACACCCTGCGCCACGGCACCAGCATGCAGGATTACATCCTGACCCAGCCGGACGACAGCAAGGGCAACGTCAACAACGGCAGCGTGTGGCGCCGTGCCAACACGCGCGTCAGCAATACCGAAACCACCACCAACCAGACTGATCTGTTCGGCAATTTCTACATCGCCGGTTTCAAGAACAGCTTCTCCACCGGTGTCGAGTACACCTACGAAGAAGCCCAGAAGTCCTCGTACAACGTCAACACCGACACCACACCGCGCAGCCCGGGCAACGCCAGCACCAACTGCACCCCGTCGATGATCGGCGCCTCGAGCGGTTACAACTGCACCTCGCTGTCGAACCCGAATCCGGGCGATCCGTGGAACGGCGCGATCTCGCGCAACTACGCCGGCACCGACACCAAGGCCAACACCTATGCGCTGTACGCGTTTGACACTCTGGAGTTGTCCGAACAGTGGCTGGTGAACATGGGACTGCGTTACGACCACTTCTACACCGACTACAAAACCTACACCAACGCCGGCACCACCACCTCCAAGGGTGATGACACCAGCGAGTTCGTGACCGGTCAGTTCGGCGTGGTCTACAAGCCAGCTCCGAACGGTAGCATCTACGCGTCCTATGCCACGTCTGCGACGCCACCTGGCAACACGTTGGGCGAGGGTATGGAAGGCAACCCGCTGGGCGGCACCCCGGATCGCAATGGCAACCTGCTCAAGAGCGACATGGAGCCGGAAACCACCAAGAACTACGAAATCGGCACCAAGTGGGATCTGTTGAACGATCGCCTGTCGCTGACGGCTGACATCTTCCGCACCGAGAAAGAAAACGCTCGTGTGCAAGTCGACACCACCTCGTACGAAAACGCCGGCAAGACCCGTGTGCAAGGTATCGAGCTGTCGGCCAGCGGCAAGATCACAGACAAGTGGCAAGTGTTCGCCGGCTACGCGTTCATGGACAGCGAACAACTCGACGGCGGCCCGATGGGCAAGGCCAACGATGGTAACGAGTTGCCGAACACGCCGAAAAACAGCGCCAGCCTGTGGACCACTTACCAGGTCACGCCGAAGCTGACCCTCGGTGGCGGCGCGTTCTACGTCGACGACGTATACGGCAGCGTGGCCAACACCACGATGGTCGATTCCTACGTACGTTACGACGCGATGGCTGCCTACAAGCTGAGCAAGAACGTCGACCTGCAACTCAACGTGCAGAACCTGACCAACGAGGTCTACTACGACAAAGCGTTCTCGACCCACTTCGCCAACCAGGCGGCGGGCCGTACGGCATTGCTGAGCACCAACTTCCACTTCTGACCAACGCTGTAAATGTGGGAGAACCTGCAGGAGTGAGCCTGCTCGCGATGAGGTCGTGCCTGCCAGCGAATGGATTGACTGATCCACCGCTATCGCGAGCAGGCTCACTCCTACGAAGGTATGCACCGCAAGATCATGGCCCCGTTCATTCCATTGAACGGGGCCTTTGTGCGTAAAGAAGAACGCTTCTCGACAACCCACGGCATAATGCGCGCCGTGATGACAATTTTTCGAACGGACAAGGCGAGCGACGTGTTGAAGAAAACCCTGTTCCAGTTGCACTGGTTTTTCGGCATCACTGCCGGGCTGGTGCTGGCCCTGATGGGCATTACCGGTGCCGCCTATTCGTTCCAGGACGAAATCCTGCGGGCGCTGAACCCGTCGGTGTTGCAGGTGGAAAAACAGGTCGCCGGCGTCCTGCCTCCAGTCGACCTGGTGGAACACATCGAAGCGACTTCCGGCAAGAAAGTCTCGATGCTCTGGGTCGAGACCGACAGCGGCAACGCCGCGCGCGTCTACTTCACTCCGCCCAAAGGCGAACGCCGTGGCGAGATGCGCTACTTCGATCCCTACACCGGTGAGTTCATGGGCGACGCGGTTGGCCAGGACTTCTTCGGCCTGATGCTGCAACTGCACCGCTTCCTCGCCATGGGTGATACCGGGCGCAACATCACCGGCGCCTGCACCCTGATCCTGTTGTTCTTCTGCCTGTCCGGGCTGTACCTGCGCTGGCCGCGACAGTGGAACAGCTGGCGCGTGTGGCTGACCCTCGACTGGAAGAAAAAGGGCCGCAGCTTCAACTGGGACCTGCACTCGGTCGCGGGCACCTGGTGTTTGCTGGTGTATCTGCTGCTGGCGTTGACCGGGTTGTCGTGGTCGTACGAGTGGTACAACAAGGGCCTGACCAAACTGCTTTCCGACGCGCCGCAAAACGAGCGCGTGCGCGGTGGTCGCGGCCCGGCGCCGGAAGGTCCGGCACCGACCGCCGATTACGCGGCAATGTGGAGCAGCATCTACAGCGCTGCGGGCCCGGGCCTGTCGGCCTACAACATCCGTATGCCGCCAGTGGCCGGACAACCGGCGACCGTGTTCTATCTGCTCGACAGCTCGCCGCATGATCGCGCGTTGAACCAGATCACCCTCGACCCGGCCACCGGCGTGGTCAAACGCGTCGATCGCTACGCCGACAAGAGCTTCAAGGCGCAGCTGTTGACCAGCATTTACGCGCTGCACGTCGGCAGCTATTTCGGCCTCGTCGGACGGATCATCATCACCCTCGCCGCCGTGTGCATGCCGCTGTTTTTCATCACTGGCTGGCTGCTGTATCTGGATCGCCGACGCAAGAAAAAGCAGATTCAGGACGCGCGCAAAGGTCTTGAACAACCGACCGGCAATGCCCCTGGATGGCTGATCGGTTTTGCCAGCCAAAGTGGTTTTGCCGAACAACTGGCGTGGCAGACCGCCGGGCAACTGCAAGCCGCCGGGTTGCCGGTGAAGGTGCAGCCGCTGGCGAATGTCAGCGCAGAGGATCTGCGCGAATCGAACCACGCGCTGTTCGTGGTCAGCACCTTCGGCGACGGCGAAGCACCGGACAGCGCGCGCGGTTTCGAGCGCAAAGTGCTGCGCAACGCCGCGCACATCGATGGCCTGAACTACGCGGTGCTGGGACTCGGCGACCGTCAATACGCGCACTTCTGCGGCTTCGCCCGACGCCTGCATCAGTGGCTCGGCGAACACGGCGGCAAGACCCTGTTCGCCCCGGTCGAAGTCGACAGCGGCGACCCGTACGCCCTGCGTCACTGGCAGACTCAACTCGGCCTGATCACCGGACAAGCGCCGGTCGACACCTGGCAAGCGCCGAGCTACGACAACTGGACACTGCTGCGCCGCGACCTGATGAACCCCGACAGCAGCGGTTCGCCGGTGTACCTGTTGGGCCTGAAGGCGCCGAGCACCAGCAGCTGGCTGGCCGGCGATCTGGTGGAAGTGTTGCCGCGCAACTGTGCGTGGGCGATCGAGCATTTCCTCGACGGCCTCGGCATTCGTGGCGAAACACCCGTGAAGATCAACGGCCTCGAAGAGCCGCTGGAAGTCGCCCTCGCCAGCCGCCAGTTGCCGGAACATCGTGCGCATCTGGTCGGCCTGCATGCGCAAGCGCTGGTGGATGCGATGGTGCCGCTGGCGATGCGCGAATACTCGATCGCCTCGATTGCCGCCGACGGCGTGCTGGAACTGATCGTACGTCAGGAACAACACGCCGATGGCAGCCTCGGCATCGCTTCCGGCTGGCTGACCGAACACGCCCCGGTGGGCGGCAGCATCAGCCTGCGCGTGCGGCGCAACAGCGGGTTCCATCTGCCGAATGAACCGCTGCCGATGATTCTGCTGGGCAACGGCACCGGCCTCGCCGGGTTGCGCAGCCTGCTCAAGGCGCGCATCGCCGACGGTCAGCAGCGTCACTGGCTGCTGTTTGGCGAGCGCAATCGCGAGCATGATTTCCTCTGCCGGGCGGAGCTGGAAGAGTGGCTGATCAATGGCGATCTGGCGCGCCTGGACCTGGCGTTTTCGCGGGATCAGGCGCAGAAGATTTACGTTCAGGATCGCCTGCGCGAATCCGCTGACGAGCTGAAAAAATGGCTGGCTGACGGTGCGGTGATCTACATCTGCGGCAGCCTGCAGGGTATGGCCTCCGGCGTCGATCAAGTGCTCAACGACGTGTTGGGTGCAGCCGAAGTCGAACGCCTGATCGAACAGGGCCGTTACCGCCGCGACGTGTACTGACACCCATCATTCCCCTGTGGGAGCGGGCTTGCTCGCGAAGGCACCGTGCCAGTCGATATCGACTTCGCTGACACACCGTCTTCGCGAGCAAGCCCGCTCCCACAGGTTCCGCAGCGTCTAGACGGGTTGCAACTTCTGCTCAAACACCGCCACCCCATTCAAATCCCGCAACACCACACTCATCTCCCCGCTCTGCCCTTCGATATTCACCTCGCCAAAGAACTGAAACCCGGCAAATGGTGAAGCGTTCTGCGTCGGCGGTGCCTTCTGGAATACCACTTCCGGGCCGAAGGTCTTGTCCAGCGGATTAGGCCCGAAGCTCCCGGCATTCAGCGGCCCGGCGACAAACTCCCAGAACGGCTCGAAATCCTGAAACGCCGCACGGTCAGGGTGGTAGTGATGCGCCGCGCAGTAATGCACGTCCGCGGTCAGAAACACGAAATTGCGTACCTGTTGCGCGCGCAGGAAACCCAGCAACTCAGCGACTTCCAGCTCCCGCCCCTGAGCCGGGCCGGGATCACCGTTGGCCACGGCCTCCCAGCGCGCCACGCCCGGGCTGACTTCACCGTCGGGCACACCGAGGCCGATCGGCATGTCGGCGGCAATCACCTTCCACTGCGCCTTGGAGTGCTTCAAGCCGCGCTTGAGCCAGTCCAGTTGTTCGCGCCCGAGGAACGGCTTGGCCGCGCCGAGGTTGTCGTCGTTGGCCCCGCGATAACTGCGCATGTCGAGCACGAACACGTCGAGCATCGGCCCGTAGCTGAGCTTGCGATAGATCCGTCCGCCGCCATCGGCCGCCTGCAAACGCATCGGCGAATATTCCAGCCAGGCCTTGCGCGCGCGGCCGACCAGGGTGTGGATATCTTTCTCTTGGTAACGCTCGTCGAGCTGCTTGCCCGGCGACCAATTATTGACCACTTCGTGGTCGTCCCACTGCCAGATCTGCGGGACTTCGGCGTTGAAGCGGCGGATGTTTTCGTCCATCAGGTTGTAGCGGTAGTTGCCGCGATAATCGTCGAGGGTCTGCGCGACTTTGCTCTTGGCTTCGGTGGTGAGGTTGCGCCAGATCCGCCCGCCTTCGGTGGTCAGTTGCGCCGGCACCGGGCCGTCGGCGTAGATGGTGTCGCCGCTGTGGATAAAGAAGTCCGGCAAGCGCAGACGCATGGATTCGTAGATGCGCATGCCGCCGATGTCCGGGTTGATGCCGAAGCCTTGGCCGACGGTGTCACCGCTCCACACAAAACGAATATTGCGCCGCGCCGTCGGTGCGCTGCGCAGGTGGCCGAGCCACGGCTCGCTGGCGACGCCAGTTTGTGCGTCCTTGAAATACACCCGATAGAAAATCGCCTGATCGGCAGGCAGCCCGGTGAGTTCGACACGGGCGGTGAAGTCGGTGCGCGCATCGGCCAGTGCCGAGACTACACGGCGCGGGTGGCGAAACTGGCTGCGAGTGTCCCACTCGACCACCATCCGCGCCGGGCGGTCGCTGCGGCTCCAGATCATCGCGCGGTCGCCTTGCAGGTCGCCGGACTGCACGCCGTCGGTGAGTTGCGGCCGATCCTTGACCGACGCGATCACTGCCGGCGCCAGCCCGGGCATCAGCAGCCCGGCGCCGACCACTTGCATGACCCGACGGCGCCCGAGGTTGAAATCGCTCATGCTGTTCTCCCTGAAAAAAGGAAAACTTAAGCACGCGATGATGAATCCGGCATGACAACACATCCCCTGTGGGAGCGGGCTTGCTCGCGAAAGCGGTGTGTCAGTTAAAGAAATATCGACTGACATGACGCCTTCGCGAGCAAGCCCGCTCCCACAGGGGTGTTGCAGTGTCAGACGTTGACGGGTTCGACCGCCAGTTCCGCGGCTTCCGGACGCTTGACCGTTGCGTAAACCACCGCCGTCAACAAACTCCCCGCGACAATCGCCAGCAGATACAGCAACGCATGATTGATCGCATTCGGGATCGCCAGCACAAACAAGCCACCGTGCGGCGCCATCAGTTTGCAGCCGAAGTACATCGACAACGCGCCAGTCAACGCACCACCGGCGATGCTTGCCGGAATCACTCGCAGCGGGTCTTTCGCGGCAAACGGAATCGCCCCTTCGGAGATCAAGCACAGCCCCAGCACCAGCGCCGCTTTACCGGCCTCGCGCTCGGTCTGGGCGAACTTGCGGCGGGCGATGAAGGTGGCGATGCCCAGCCCGATTGGCGGCACCATGCCGGCGGCCATGGTCGCGGCCATCGGTGCATAACTCTGCGACGCCAGCAGCCCCACCGAGAACGCATACGCGGCTTTGTTGATCGGTCCGCCGAGGTCGACGCACATCATGCCGCCGAGCAATACACCGAGCAGGATCGCGTTGGTGGTGCCCATGCTGTCGAGGAAATGCGTCAGCGCCGCAAGCATGCCGGCAACCGGTTTACCGACCACGTAGATCATCACCAGCCCGGTGAACAGGCTGGCGAACAACGGAATGATCAGAATCGGTTTCAACGCTTCCAGACTCTGCGGCAACGCCACGTAGCGACTGATGGCCTTGGCCGCATAACCGGCGATAAACCCGGCGACGATCCCGCCGATGAACCCCGCCCCAAGCGTACTGGCGAGCAAACCACCGATCATCCCCGGCGCCAGGCCCGGGCGGTCGGCGATCGAATAGGCGATGTAACCGGCGAGCAGCGGCACCATCAGCTTGAACGCAGTCTCGCCACCGATCTGCATCAGCGCCGCCGCCAGCGTGCCCTCTTCCTTGAACGCGGTGATGCCGAACACGAACGACAAGGCGATCATCAGACCACCGGCCACCACCATCGGCAGCATGAACGACACGCCCGTCAGCAGGTGTTTGTAGACCCCGGTTTTCTCTTGCTTGGCCGGCGCGTTGCCGTCACTCGCGGCGCTCTCCACCTGAGCTTCGGCGAGGGCTTTTTTCAGGGTCGCTTCGGATTGCTTCAAAGCAATCCCGGTGCCACAGCGATAGATTTTCTTGCCGGCAAAACGCTCGGTGGCGACTTCGATGTCCGCCGCCAGCAACACCACGTCAGCCTCGGCAATCGCCGTCGCGCTGAGCGGGGTTTTCGCGCCGACCGAACCCTGGGTTTCGACGTGCAATTCATAGCCCAGACGCTTGGCCGTTTGCTGCAACGCTTCGGCAGCCATGAAGGTGTGGGCGACGCCGGTCGGGCACGCGGTGATGGCGACGATGCGCGGCGCACGTGGCGCACGTGGCGCTGCGGCAACCGGGGCGGCATCGCTGGCGACGTAGACTTCAGCCTCCTCAGCCCCTCGACGCAACACCGCTTCGACATCCTGCAGCGCTTGCGCCGGAGCGATGCGGAACACGCGCTTGCCGATAAAACGGCGCATGTCGATGTCACCGGTGACCACCAGCAACACCCACTCCGCCGCCGCAATAGTGGCGGCCGACAATTCGCGCTCCGGGTGCGCCGCATCGACCACTTCAACGCTGGTGCTCCAGCCCTGACGCTGGGCCGCTGCATCGAGCAGGCGGGCGCACAGCACACTGGTGACCATGCCGTTCGGGCAGGCCGTGACAATGGCTAATTTCATGACAAACCCTCTTATTGTTCTGTCAGGGGACGCACGCGTACACCCTGTTCGAGCTGCGCCAGTTGCGCCGCATCGTTGATGCCGAAACCGATCTGCGTCACCGCCATCGCGGCAATCGCCGTGGCCGTGCGCAGGGTCTGCTCGGGAGTATCGGCACTGAGCAGACCGTGCAGCATGCCGGCCAGCAACGAGTCACCGGCACCCACCGTACTGGCGACCGTGACCTTCGGCGGCGTGGCATGCAGCGCCGAGCCGACGCTGAACCAGTTCACCCCGTCGACACCGTGGGAGATCACCACATGCTCGATACCTTTGGCGTGCAGGCACGCCGCAGCCTGTGCCTCGGCGGCGTGCGAGACCACATCGCAATCGAGCGCATCGGCGAGTTCTTCGGTGTTCGGCTTGATCAGCCACGGGCGCGCTTCAATCGCCGCGCGCAAGGCTTCGCCGCTGCTGTCGAGGGCGACTTTCAGACCGAGACCGTTCAGACGTTCGATCAGTTCGCGCAACCACTGCGCGCTGACGCCGCGCGGCAGACTGCCAGCGACCACCACCGCGTCATGCCCCGGGGCGATCTGCAGCAGACGCTCGAGCAACGCCTGCTGCGCCGCCGCGTCGACCACCGGCCCCGGGCCGTTGATGTCGGTGATGCGCCCGTCGTGCTCGGCGACCTTGATGTTGCTGCGCGTCTCCCCCGGCACGCGGATGAACGCATCGACAAATCCGCGCTTGGCGAACAAAGTCTCGAAGGCTTGCAGATTGTCTTCGCCGAGAAAGCCGCTGACCGTCAGTTGATGCCCGAGGTCTGCGAGGACCTGAGCGACGTTCACGCCTTTGCCGGCGGCGTGGGTGTGCATCTCGTCGCTGCGGTTGACCTGACCGGCCTCCAGGCGTGACAACTCGACCGTGAGGTCCAGCGCCGGGTTAAGGGTCAGGGTGAGAATCTTGGCCATTACAGGGCCTCCACTAATGCACGCACTTCGTTCGCGCTGCCCACGGTGAGGGCTTGTTGAGCAAGGGTTTGTGCCTGGGTCAGGCTGAGTTCGCGGATGCGCGCCTTGACCTCGGCGATGCTGCGCCCGGACACGCTCAGTTCATCGACGCCGAGGCCGACCAGCACCGGCACCGCCAGCGGATCCGCCGCCAGTTCGCCGCACACGCCGACCCATTTGCCATGGGCATGCGCGGCGCGCACGGTGATGTCGATCAACTGCAGCACCGCTGGGTGCAATCCATCGGCCTGAGCTGAAAGCGTCGGGTGACCCCGGTCGATGGCCAGGGTGTATTGCGTCAGGTCGTTGGTGCCGACACTGAAGAAGTCGACTTCCTTCGCCAGCACCGGCGCCAGCAATGCGGCGGACGGTACTTCAATCATGATCCCCAGTTGCAAGTCAGCGACCGGGATTTCCAGGCGCAGGCGCTCGGTCATGTCGCGGGCTTGGCGCCACTCTTCAACGCTGCCGACCATCGGGAACATGATCCGCAACGGCCGGTTGTCCGCCGAACGCAGCAAGGCGCGCAATTGCGCTTCCATGACTTGCGGACGCTGCAACGTCAGGCGAATGCCACGCACGCCGAGGAACGGGTTTTCTTCCTTGGCGATCGGCCAATACGGCAGCGGTTTGTCGCCGCCGACATCAAGGGTGCGCACCACCAATGGCCGCCCGGCGAGGCCGTCGAGAACGCGACGGTATTCCGCTTCCTGAGTGGCTTCGTCCGGCGCCTGCGGGTGGGCCATGAAAATCAGTTCGGTGCGCAGCAGACCAATACCTTCGGCGCCCTGCTCGACCGCAGCGGTAACGCCGGCGCTTTCACCGATGTTGGCGAACACTTCCACGGCGTGACCGTCAGTGGTGTGCGCCGGTTGATGGCGTTGTTCGGCGGCGGCCTTGAGACGTTGTTCGCGGGTATCGCGTTCTTCGGCGGCGCGTTGCAGGGTCGCGGCATCCGCGTCGACATGCAGGCGACCGCGCTGGCCATCAAGCAGCAACGGTGTGCCCGGTGCCAGCAGCAGCACCGCTGCGCCCGCACCGACTAGCGCCGGAATTCCGAGAGCACGGGCGACGATTGCACTGTGCGCGGTGGCGCCGCCGCGCGCGGTGAGAATCCCTGCAACTCGGGCCGGATCGAGCCGCGCCACGTCGGATGGGCCGACTTCGTCCATCACCAGAATGTACGGCTGCTCCGGCTCGTTCGGCGTCTGCACACCGCAGAGTTGCGCCAGCACCCGACGACCGATGTCACGCAGATCCGCCGCCCGCTCGGCGAGCAACGCGTCCTGCAGCGATTCCTGTTGTTTGGCCGCCGCTTCAATCACCGCCATCCACGCTGCTTCAGCGCTTTCGCCTTGTTTGAGGCGGGTGTCGACTTCGTCGGTCAGTTCCGGGTCGTCGAGCATTTCCTGGTGGGTGATAAAGATCTCGCGGATGGCCTTGGCTTTGCTGCGTTCGATCAGGCCCTGGATGTCTCTGCGCACATCGCTCAGCGCTTGCTTGAGACGCTCGCGCTCGATGGCCGCGGACTCGCCGCGCAACGGGTAATCGATAGCCTGCTGCACCTGAATGTGCGCCGGGCCGATGGCGATGCCCGGGGCGGCAGGGATCGCCTGCAACTGCGCGCCGGACGCCGGGGCGACCAGCACTTCGGCGATATCGGCGATGACTTCGCGTTGCTGACTCACGGCCGGCAGCGGTTCGACTTCTTCACCGAGGCCTTCTTCGATAGCGGCCAGCAGCGCCGGCAGGGCATCGGCGGCGATGCTCGGTTCGGCGATCAACTCCAGCACCTGTCCACGACGGGCGCCGAGACTCAGCAGCTTGCTCAGGCTTTTTACCGACACGGCGCTGTCCGCGCTGTCGACGATGCGCACGCGGATTTCACCGTCGAAACTCTTCGCCAGTTGCGCAAGAATCTTCGCCGGACGTGCATGCAAACCGTGGGCGTTGGCCAGAGCGATACGGGCGCTTGGCCAATCGGCGGGCAGTTCGCCGCCGAGCACTTCGAGGACTTTGCGGCTGCTGGTGGCGCGGCCCAATTCATGACCGCGTCCTTCGATGAGCAGCGCACACAGACGTTCGAGCAGCGCCTGATGCGCCTCACCCAGACTGGCCAGACAAAACAGACCGCTGAGCGGCTGGCCGAGGTAACGCATCGGTTTGTCCGGGGTGACGAAGGCCAGGCCCGGACGCTTCACGGTCTGCTCGCTGTGCAGCCACCACAGGCCATCGCCGAGCGGCAGCGCCTCGACTTGTTGCAACACGCCGGCAAAACCGTTGCTCACACAATCGGCCTGCCGCAACAGACGCGCGCCACGCCAGACCAGTTCTTCGAAATCGTCAGCCGACACGCCGAGGCCGATCATCTGCGCATCCAGCGCCAGTTCCTGTGGCGCGCCTTGGAGCAGTTTCAGCAGCGCTTCCGGCGAGCTGGCGCGACGCAGGGCCTGACCCAGATCGGTCTCGCCGAGGGCGCGGGTCAGCAGTTGCAGCAGGCGCAGGTGTTCGTCGGATTTGGCCGCGATGCCGATCGCCAGATAAACGATCTGGCCATCGCCCCAATCCACGCCCTCGGGAAACTGCATCAGCCGCACGCCGGTGGCGAATACCTGATCGCGGGTCTCCGGGGTGCCGTGGGGGATGGCAATACCCTGGCCGAGAAAGGTCGAGCCCTGGGCTTCCCGGGCCTGCAATCCAGCGAGGTAGCCATCGGCGACCAGGCCATCGGCCACCAGATGATGGGCAAGCAATTGCAGGGCGGCGGGTTTATCCACAGCCGATTGGCCCATGGATATCTGCTCTATAGTGAGCTCGAGCATGCGATCTCCTTTTTGGCACATGGATGCGCCAGGATATTGTTTTGAATGGTCACAGCTTAGGCGCTGGTCAGCCTGCTTTTCAGCGGCAGTTTTGGCGGTTTCACGGCAGAACCGGCCAAAAGCGTCTAAAACGTAGAAAATACGCCTGCTGAAACGTTTAATCTAGATTGATCGGCACGTTACTCGATAATGTCTCATCCTTGAAGTCCAACTTGTCGGATGCGCTGCGACAATAGTCGTCTGCCCGAATCGGGTAGGATTGGCGAAAATGTTGCGGCAAGCTCGAAAAAACAAGGAAATCCCGGGTTGAAACTCAGTGATATCGCGCGGTTGGCCGGAGTGTCCGTGACCACCGCCAGCTACGTCATCAACGGCAAGGCCGAACAGCAACGCATCAGCAGCGCCACGGTCGAGCGCGTGCGTGCGGTCGTCGAAGAGCACGGCTTCACCCCCAACCCACAAGCGGCCGGGCTGCGCAGTCGGCACACGCGCACGTTGGGCTTTATTCTGCCGGATCTGGAAAACCCCAGTTACGCGCGGATCGCCAAACTGCTGGAGCAAGGTGCGCGGGCGCGTGGCTATCAGTTGCTGATCGCCAGCTCCGACGATGCGCCGGACAGCGAGCGCCAGTTGCTGCAACTGTTCCGCGCCCGCCGCTGCGATGCGCTGATCGTCGCCAGTTGCCTGCCGGCCGGTGACGACAGCTATCGCCAGTTGCAGGCCAAGGGCTTGCCGATCATCGCCATCGACCGGGTCATGGAACCCGAGCACTTCTGCTCGGTGATCAGTGACGACCGCGAAGCCAGCCTGCACCTGACCCAGAGCCTGCTCGATCCGCAACCAAAACAGATCGTGCTGCTCGGTGCGCGTCCGGAGCTGAGCATCAGCCAGGAACGTGCGGCCGGCTTCAAGCAGGCCTTGGTCGACTTCAAAGGCGAAGTGCTGATCGAGCACGCCGAGTCCTTCAGCCGTGAATGCGGCAAGCAATTGATGGAAGAACTCCTGCAACGTCTGGGGCATTTGCCGGATGCGCTGGTGACCACGTCCTACGTGCTGTTGCAGGGCGTGTTCGATGCGCTGCATGACTTCCCGCTCAAATCCCGCCCGCTGCGCCTGGGCACCTTCGGTGATACGCAGTTGCTGGACTTCCTGCCGCTGCCGGTCAACGCCATGGCCCAGCAGCACCAGTTGATCGCCGACAAGGCGCTGGAACTGGCGCTGGCCGCCGTCGAGCAATCGGAATACAAGCCTGGCGTGCAGGCCATCGCCCGTACCTTCAAGCAGCGTATTCACCGGGACTGAGCCGTGCAGCTGATCGACAGCCACACCCACCTCGACTTCCCCGACTTCGACGCCGATCGCTCGGCGTTGCTCGCCGAAAGCCGCGCCCTCGGGGTGCGGCGGATGGTAGTGCTGGGGGTTTATCAGGGCAATTGGCAACGGGTGTGGGATCTGGTGCAGAGCGATGCCGACCTGTACGCGGCATTCGGTCTGCATCCGGTGTATCTCGATCAGCATCAACCCGAAGATTTACGCACGCTCGGTGACTGGCTGACGCGGCTGCGCGGCCATCGACAACTGTGTGCGGTGGGCGAGATCGGTCTGGATTACTTCATCGAAACCCTCGACCGTGAACGCCAGCAGACGCTGTTCGAGGCGCAGCTGCAACTGGCAGCGGACTTCGAACTGCCGGCGCTGATCCACGTGCGCCGCAGCCACGCAGCCGTAATCGCCACGCTCAAACGGTTCAAGCTTAAACGCGCCGGGATCATCCACGCCTTCGCCGGCAGCCGTGAAGAAGCTCGGGAATACATCAAACTCGGTTTCAAACTGGGTCTGGGCGGCGCGCCGACCTGGCCGCAGGCGTTGCGCATGCATCGGGTCCTGGCGGATCTGCCGCTGGAGTCGATCGTGCTGGAAACCGACTCCCCGGACATGGCGCCGGCGATGTTTCCCGGAGTACGCAATACCCCCGCGCACTTGCCGGCGATCTGTGCGGCGCTCGCCGAGTTGATGAATATCAGTTCAGAACAACTGGCTGCCGCCAGCACCGTCAACAGCTGCGAAGTGTTCGGTTGGTAATCAGTCGCCGTGGGCCTTGGCCGCCTCGAGGATCAGGGTCATGCGCTGGCGATGATGAACAAAACGCAGCAGCGCGAAGTACACAAAAAGCACGATCAGCGATGCATTCAACTGTTCCGTCACGTTGAGCAGCCCGATCCATTCCATGACCAACGCCACCAGCAGCGCGGTGCACACCGTGACTGACGCGCTGAAGCGCAGCAATCCGAGAGAGTCGAGAGATTTGAAGCGTTTGATCTGCACCGGACAGCGCAACTCCAGGGTTTTCTGGCAGTGATTGCAGGTAAACAGTTCATTGATTGCGATGGCATTGAGTTGCCAGGGTTTAAGCACCTGCGTGGTCTGGCAATGAGCACAACGGCCCTGAACTCCCAGGGTTACAACGGACATTCGCGGCCTCCTCAGCGCAACTAACTGATCAGGGATACTGGCTCAATAATGACGAAAAGCCAGTCGCCGGAAGAAAACAGGAATTGGCTTACAAGCGTAAGCATCAAAGCATTACAAAATGTTCTGACATTACCGCCCTCGTAGGCATTCGCGCTCGATCAGACGCGGAACGCGCTGATCAGCTGTTTCAGTTCCACCACCTGCGCTGACAACGCTCGGCTGGCGTCTTCGGTCTGGTGCGCCCCCTGGGCCGTGCGCTCACCGGCGCGATTGATCTCGACGATGTTCTGGTCGATGTCATGGGCCACCGCAGTCTGTTGCTCCACCGCGGCGGCGATCTGCTGGTTCTGATCGACGATCATGCCGACCGCCCCGAGGATGTTTTCCAGCGCCTGCTGGACCTTTTCCGACTGCCCGACCGTGCCATTGGCCATCTGATGGCTAACGCCCATGGCCTTCACCGCAGCGCCCACGCCGCCATGCAGCTTGCTGATCATCTGCTCGATTTCTTCGGTCGATTGCTGGGTGCGTTTGGCCAACGTTCGCACTTCGTCCGCAACCACCGCGAAGCCACGGCCCTGCTCTCCGGCGCGGGCCGCTTCGATGGCGGCGTTGAGTGCCAGCAGATTGGTCTGTTCGGCGATGCTCTTGATTACTTCCAGGACGCGACTGATCGACTGGCTGTCGCTGGCTAGCTGGTTGATCACCAGCACCGATTGATCGATCTCGCTGGCCAGCGCGGCAATGCTGCCCTGCTGCGACGCTACCAGTGTGCGACCGCTGACGGTTTCGTCGTTGACGCTGTGCGCGCTGCTCACCGCTGCCGCCGCGCTGCGTGCAACTTCCAGCGAGGTCGCCGACATCTGGTTCATTGCGGTCGCCACTTGCTCGATCTGCGTGCGCTGCCCGGCCACCGCCTGATTGCTTTGCGCAGACACGTTTTCCACCTGTCCGGCCTGACGCTCGACCTCTGCCACGGTGTGCCCGACCCGCTCGATCAGGTCGTGGATCTTCCTCACGGTGCCGTTGAACACCTCACCCAACTCGCCCAGTTCATCACGGCTGTTGGCCTTGAAATTGACCGTCATGTCACCGGCCGCGACCTTGTCCATCATCGCGCCCAGGCGCTTGAGCGTGGTGCGGGTCGAGGCGTAGAACCCGCCGTAGAGATAGAAAATCAGCACGAACACCACCGACAGCGCCACCGCCTGCAACACCATGTGCGTGCGATTTTGCGCCAGCCGTTGCTGCAATTGCGTATCGAGGAATTTCAGGGTCGCTTCGTTGAGCTGGTAGGTCTGGTTCATCAGCCCGGTGACTTGGTCATAAAACGTCAGCCAAGGCGTATCAAGGGTCTCGGCCACCACGACTTTCGCTTCAAACAGCTCGCTGGCCTGCTTGAGCGAGGTTTTGCTGCTGTCGGCCGGTGCGCTGAGGCTGGCGCGCGCGGCTTTGCTGGAGTCGAGGGCATCGGCCAGTTTCAGCGCGTATTCGGCCTGGAGCTTTTCGATCTGCGCCAGCAACTCGTCGAAACGGGCGCTCGACGAACTGTTGAGAAAGCCCTGCCCCAACGAATACGAACCGATGGCCCGGCCTTCGCCCAAGGTCTGGGTCACGGCCGGGGTGATGTTGGTGAGCAACTCGCTGAGCTGGCGGATGTCGCTCTGGTTGTCGCGGCTCAGACCGGCCTGACTGGCGATGATCTGGCTGAAAATCTGCGCGTTGCCGAGCAGCTTGCCGATCATTGCGCTTTTGCTTTGCAGGGAGCTTTCCGCCTGTTGAGCCTTGAACGCGCTGATCATTTCATCGCGTTTGCCGTCGAACACCTTGATCTGCTCAGGATCGTCAGTCATCGCCTGCAGACCTTGCAGGCGCGCCAGCACGGTTTGCTCCAGGCTGCCGATCTGCGACTCGAGGTTGTCGGCTTTGCCGGACTGACCGAGGGTGACGTTGATCTGCACCAGATTGTTCAGGGTTTCCAGATCCCGGCGCAGGGTCAGGCTGCTGCCCAGCAGGTCGAGGCTCTGCAATTCGACCCGGGTGCCCTGGAATTCGCGAAAGGAATCGCGCACCAGATAGAAATTGGTCACCAGCATCGGCACCAGGAACAGCACGCTGATCAGACTGAACTTCATGCCGAAGCTCAGGCGATTCATCAACGAGACGGCGGGATAGAGCAAGCTCTTCACTGGAAGTCTCCCTTGGCTTTTCTTGTTTTTATTGGCAGGCGCGGGGCGAAAGCAGATAGCCACTATCGGGCGCTGTCTCTGTATAGCTCAAATCGGGGGGAGGTTTTGTAACTTAAGGTTAACGACTATCTGGGGCAGATCGCTCACCCTGTGGCGAGGGAGCTTGCTCCCGCTCGGCTGCGCAGCAGACGCAAATCGCTTGGACGCGTTGTTTATGATGAACAGCGAGGGCGGCTTCGCCACCCAGCGGGAGCAAGCTCCCTCGCCACAATTAACTTTACCGAGGGCTCAGTGAATCAACACTGTCCACAAGGCAAATCCGGCATACCACAACACCGCCGCGCGCAGCAGCAGTTCCCACAGGCAATCGAGGGTGTTGATGCCTTCCGGCCCGACCACCGGCGGCGGGATCTCGCCGGCTGCGAGCCCGACCTTGTTGATCAATTGCGCGGCGCTGATGTTCCAGTTCAGCAGTTCGTGCAACATCACCCGGCTGACCGCAACAAAGTTGCCGACCAGAGCAAAACTGGCGGCGAGCAAGCGCACCGGCACCCAGTCGAAGGCATGACGTAACTGGCCGGCACGTTCGGCGAGGGCCGGGTTCTGGCTGTTTTCTTCAGCCAATGCGAGCAAGCGATAAGCCAGCGCCGCCACCGGACCGAGCACGAAGTACCAAAAAATCACCGCGAAGAAACTTTGATACGCCTGCCACAACAGATGGCCCTGTACCTGATCCAGCAATTGCTCACCGCTGTCGGCACAGATATCCAGATCACGCTTGGCCACATGCGCGGCGGCTTGCAGGTCTTCGCGACGCCAGGCGTCACGAAACGGCCCGAGGCCGCCGAGCAGATCACCGCGCCCCAGCGCGTAAATCACCACCAGCAAATGCACCGGCAGCGCCAGCAAGCCGTAAGCGACGGGTTCCAGTACCACCAGCAACAAGGCAAGCAGCGCCACCGGCAGCAACACCAGAATTGTCAGCACCAGCCATGGCCGCTTGGCCAGGCGCTCACTGGCTTCGAGTTTGTGCAGTTCGCGGATCCATCCGCCATCGCGTTGAACCCGATGGCGCAGGGCCGAGAATTTCTCGATCCAGACCGCCAGCAGTAACACCAGAAAACTCATTGTCCTTCCTCTTGTGCCAGGGCTGCGCGGTAACGCGCCCAGTCGAATGCCGGGCCAGGATCGGTCTTGCGCCCGGGTGCGATGTCGCTGTGCCCGCAGATACGGGCGCCGGTGATAGCCGGAAATGCTCTTTGCAGCTGACGCGTCAGCGTGATCAACGCCTGATACTGCGCGTCGGTAAAGGGCAGATCATCGGTGCCTTCGAGTTCGATGCCCACGGAAAAATCGTTACAGGTTTCACGGCCTTCGAACATCGACACGCCAGCATGCCACGCCCGTTCAAGACAGGAGACAAACTGGGTGACGGTGCCGTCACGTTCAATCAGAAAATGCGCCGAGACGCGCAGGTCAGCAATCCCTGCAAAATAGGGATGCTCGGTGACATCCAGACGATTCTGGAAAAATTCCTGCACCTTGCCGGTGGCGAACTGCGCTGGCGGCAGGCTGATGTTGTGAATGACCAACAGAGAAATTTCGCCCGCAGGGCGTTCATTGAAGTTGGGCGATGGGCAGACCTGCACCCCGTGACACCACCCGCTAGCGGGATCCAACTGCATACCGATTCCTTCAACGCCGACTGTGTTGGCGCCCAGTATGCCGTGATCGGCCCCCGGCGCGCGATCACTTGCCGCGATTGAGTCGCCGCAGATTGCCGAGCACCGACTCCAGCGCCCGATCGAACAGCAAGGTGTCATCCAGCGCCCGCACCGCGCCACGGCGAAACTCAAGGGCCAGATCGACGCGGCTGCGCTCCAGCACTTTCATCCCGGTACGGTCGACAAACACGTATTTGCCGGTGGCTTCGATGATCGCTGCCAGCTTGCAGCGCAGGCTGTGCTCGTCGTCTTCCTGGAACGCGACCCAGTTGCCCAAGCGCAGTTGCTCCACCTGACGCAGCCCGGGGTCGTCATGCGCAAGGCCGCTGGCGTTCAGGCCGACCGCGCCCTCATCGGCGCTGCGCAGGGTAATGTGCTGCGACACTTCAACCAGCGCCGGCGCATCCGCCGGCGGCTGCTCGGTTGCAGGTTCAAGCACCCGCACATGCAGCGCTTCCAGCTCGCTGAAAAATTCGCTGGTGGCGAACGGATCAAACGCCGAGCTGCTCAGGCCGTCACGCAGTGATTTGAGCAAACCGGGCACCAGCGCCAACAATTGCAGACCGGCGTCCGCTTCGTCGTGACGCTGCACGCTCCAGATCAATTGCTCCATGGTCTGCACATCGGCCTGCCACTCAGCCGAGTGATCGCCATGCTTGAGACAGGTCAGCAGCAGCACCTTGCTCCAGGCGTCGCGCACAAACGTCACCACCGACGGCGGCAGGACTTTACCCAGCAGCGCCAGGTTCAACGCCTGCTCGACCCGTTGCCGCGCCAGTTCGGTTTTCGCCCGGCCCTCTTCGGCATCGCGCAAACGCTGCTCCAGCAACTCGCTGCGCCGCCGCTCATCGCTGGTGAAGGCGAGGAAATCGGCGAGCAACTCGGAGAAAATCGCCGGATCGTCGACGAAGTCACTCAGCAGGCGCTGCACCACTTGTTCGATGCGCAGATACAGGCTGTCGCGGGCCTCGCCATTGCAGTCGCCCCACCCCATGGCGGCATCGGCGATTTCGTTGAGCAGGCGCCGCGCCGGATGACTGCTGCGGCTGAAGAAGCTTTTGTCGAGTACCGCCACCTTGAGCATCGGGATCTGCAAACGCGCGATCAGCGCCTTGAGCGAATCCGGCAGGTTACGGTCTTCAAGGATGCATTCGAAGACCATGGCGATCAGGTTGATCACATCTTCATCGGCGCCGTCGACGATGCGCGATTTGCCGCTCCTGACACTGACCCGCGTCAGCAGCTGTTCAAGCTGATTGCGCAGATCGAAATCGTCTTGCGCCGCCAGCGCCGGGACGTATTGCTGCAAGTGCGAAAGCAGGCGCAGCAGATCGCGGGTGGTAATCGGTTGCGCGGCAGCACTCGGCTCCAGGGTAGGCGCGACGCTGCCGCGCACATGTAAAAGTAACTCCTGCAACGCCGCAAAGACTTCCTGCACGCCTTCGTCGGCGGGCTCGGGTTCGGCACCTTCTTCATTGTTGATACTGGCCGTCGCGCGCTCGATTGCGCGCCGCGCCGGTGCTGGCTTCAACTCAGGCAAGACGCCGGTGGCAATCAGCAATTGATTGGCTTCAGCGTACAGTTGCTCGGTATCGGCCAGCACGTAGCGCTCGAAAAGTTTGAGCAGGATCAGTTTGACCTTGATCTCCACGCCCAGGTTACGTCCGGCCTGCAGGAAAAACTCGCAGAGCATCGCCGGGCCGAGCGGGTTGTGCTGGTTGTCGAAATCCTTGCCCAGCAACACGTTGAGCCGCGCGGTCAGTTGATCGAGGGCAAAGCCGTCACGCTTGAGCACGCGGCCGACCATGGTCTCGACCGCCACACTGCGCTCCATGTCATCGGTACGCGGTGCCGAATCCTCGAACATCAGCGTGCCGGGCAATGTGGGTGGTGCGGCGTCGTATTGAATCAGCGCGACAAAGGCTTCGAAGAATTGCTCGAGAAAACCGCGCTCGATGTTTTTGCGCTTGAGGCGCAGGTCGCGCATGGCTTCGAAAAAGATGTTCTGTTCGACATCGTTGCGCGCCCGGTCGGCCATCTCGAACAGGGTGTCGTCGGCGTTATCGAACAACTCCTGCAAACCATGGCGCAGTTGCTGGGCCGCCTTGTCGCGGACCTGAAGCAGAATCACAGGCAGGCGGGCGAGCGGCGAATGATTCGCCTGATCGGTAGCAGCCTTGTGCAAAGGCACTACATTCCCGTCGTTGCGCATCCAAGCCTCCTGAAACGGTGATTCCACTGGTCAGTCAAAACGCAATGCCCGGTGGGAGCGAGCTGCACGTCAAAGCTATGACGTCAAATGCAAGGCGGATTATCTTGCAAAACTTGTCCCCGGCGCTATAGCCGTCAGGGTTTCCCCTATGCCTGCAACACCTTTCAGTGACCACGGAAATCTGGCTTTGCTCAAAGAAAATCGACCAGATGCAGTCAGGCACGCGAGTTCTCGCCTTGGGTTGGCTCTCGCCATGCCCCTATAATCGGCGCACTTAGTCTGTGGAGCCCGTTATGCCGAATCTACGTCTCGCCGATTTGACCGCCGAAATCGAAGCCAACGTGCGCCGTGCGTTGCTCGAAGATGTCGGCAGCGGCGACATCACCGCGCAACTGATCCCGGCCGAACGTCTGGCCAAAGCCACCATCATCACTCGCGACGAAGCAGTTATCTGCGGTACGGCGTGGGTCGATACGGTGTTTCGCCAGCTCGATCCGCGGGTCGCGGTGCATTGGCAGGTGCGGGACGGCGAACGGGTCAAACCCAATCAGCCGCTGTTTCATCTGGAAGGCCCGGCCCGTTCGTTGCTGACGGGTGAGCGCAGTGCGCTGAACTTCCTGCAACTGCTGTCCGGCGTGGCCACGCGTGCGCAGTACCTGGCGGACTTCGTGGCGCAGACCCAGGTCAAGCTGCTGGATACCCGCAAGACCCTGCCAGGCCTGCGTCTGGCGCAGAAATACGCCGTGACCTGCGGCGGTTGCCACAACCACCGCATCGGCCTCTACGACGCGTTCCTGATCAAGGAAAACCACATCGCCGCCAGCGGCGGCATCGCGCAGGCCATCGCCGCCGCGCACAAGATCGCGCCGGGCAAACCGGTGGAGGTCGAAGTAGAGAGCCTGGAGGAGCTGAAGGAAGCGCTGGCAGCCGGCGCCGATATCATAATGCTCGATGAACTGAGCCTGGACGACATGCGCGAAGCCGTACGCCTGAACGGCGGCAAGGCCAAACTGGAAGCCAGCGGCGGCATCAACGAAAGCACGCTGCTGCCGATCGCCGAAACCGGCGTGGATTACATCTCGATCGGGGCGATGACCAAGGACGTGAAGGCAGTGGACCTGTCGATGCGTCTGAGCCTCTGAGGCCGTCGCGCAATAAAAAACGCCAGCCTGGTTGAGGCTGGCGTTTTTGTTTCAGACCACCAGATTGTTCATCTCGCAGTACTCGTCCCACTCGACGCCCAACACTTCGGCCGCCTCCTTGTGCAGCTCCAGACGCTTGGCCTCGAACTCTTCAGGGGTGCTGGTGTACTTGAGCGTCAACTCCCACGGCTGCAAACCCTGAGCTTCGGCTTCGTCTTCGAATGCCCACTGGATCTGGTCTTTCTGATCATCAGGACTCAGGTCCTTGATCTCTTCTTTCAGATCCGGCACGTCCAGAATGTATTTTTCCAGCGCTTGTTCGTGACGTTGCTCTTGAGTTAATTCGGTCATGGCGTTCTCGCTGATCGTAAGAATGGAGGATGGATCTGGATCATCAAGGATCTCTCTGACGCGGATTGTCCGGCCTTCGGAACCATTCGGGATCATCTGAAAACTGCTGGGCGATGCTCATGCAGGCATCGAATATAGGACGTTTGCATGACGAATTACACGGCTCTTTACATCTCTCCCACAAAAACTTTGACCTGGAAGACATAAACCGGGGGACTGAGGGGATGGTGCCCGAGACAGGAATCGAACCTGCGACCTTCGCGTTACGAGTGCGCTGCTCTACCGGCTGAGCTACACGGGCGGTGGGCTAAACCTAGCACCGGTCTCGGGTTGCGGCAAATTTGGCGTTGTCTCTACTGATATCATTTGTGGCAGACAAAAAAATGCCCCGCCGTTTTCACGGCGGGGCATTTTTATTGCGCTAAAGCTGTGGGGCGATTAAACGCCCGAAGCCTTGGCTGCTACCACGTCTTTGATGGACAGCTTGATACGGCCGCGGTTGTCCACGTCCAGTACCAGCACTTCCACTTCCTGGCCTTCTTTCAGGATGTCGGTGACTTTCTCTACGCGAGCGTCGCTCAGCATCGAGATGTGCACCAGACCGTCCTTGCCCGGCAGGATGTTGACGAATGCGCCGAAGTCGACGATGCGCTCAACCTTGCCGACGTAGATCTTGCCGATTTCAGCTTCTGCAGTGATGCTCAGAACGCGCTGACGAGCAGCTTCTGCGGCATCCTTGGTTTCGCCGAAGATCTTGATCGAACCGTCGTCTTCGATGTCGATCGAAGCCTTGGTTTCTTCGCAGATCGCACGGATGGTCGCGCCACCTTTACCGATAACGTCACGGATCTTGTCGGTGTCGATCTTCATCGCGATCATGGTCGGAGCGTTGGCCGACAGTTCGGTACGCGACTGGCCAATGATCTGGTTCATCTGGCCGAGGATGTTCAGGCGCGCTTCCAGGGCTTGGCCCAGAGCGATTTCCATGATCTCTTCGGTGATGCCCTTGATCTTGATGTCCATCTGCAGCGCAGTAACGCCTTTGGCGGTACCGGCTACTTTGAAGTCCATGTCGCCCAGGTGGTCTTCGTCACCCAGGATGTCGGTCAGGACGGCGAACTTCTCGCCTTCTTTAACCAGACCCATGGCGATACCGGCAACCGGCGCCTTCATTGGAACACCAGCGTCCATCAGGGCCAGGGAAGCGCCGCAAACGGAAGCCATCGAGCTCGAACCGTTGGATTCGGTGATTTCCGAAACCACACGGATGGTGTACGGGAACACGTCAGCGGCCGGCAGCATAGCCGAAACCGAACGACGGGCCAGACGGCCGTGACCGATTTCACGACGACCAGCGCCACCCATGCGACCACACTCGCCCACCGAGAACGGAGGGAAGTTGTAGTGCAGCATGAACGGGTCTTTTTTCTCGCCTTCCAGGGTGTCCAGCAGCTGTGCGTCACGGGCAGTACCCAGCGTCGCGACTACCAGAGCCTGGGTTTCGCCACGGGTGAACAGCGCCGAACCGTGAGTCTTCGGCAGAACGCCGACTTCGATGTTCAGCGGACGTACGGTGCGGGTGTCGCGACCGTCGATACGTGGCTTGCCGTTAACGATGTTTTCGCGAACGGTGCGGTATTCGATTTCGCCGAAAGCCGCTTTGACGTCAGCAGCCGAAGGCTGGCCTTCTTCGCCGGACAGCTTGGCAACGACCTGGTCTTTCAGCTCGCCCAGACGGGCGTAGCGGTCAGCCTTGACGGTGATGGTGTAAGCCTGGGAGATCGCTTCGCCGAACTCGGCACGGATCGCGCCCAGCAGTTCGGTGGCTTCTGGCGCCGGAGCCCAGGTCCAGGTTGGCTTGGCAGCTTCAGCGGCCAGTTCTTTGACGGCGTTGATCACCACCTGGAACTCGTCGTGAGCGAACAGTACCGCGCCCAGCATCTGGTCTTCGGTCAGCTCTTTGGCTTCCGATTCAACCATCAGCACGGCGTCCGCGGTACCGGCAACGACCATGTCCAGGCTCGAAGCAGCTTGCTGCTCGTAGGTCGGGTTCAGCAGGTAGCCGGTGCTTTCGTGGAACGCTACGCGAGCGGCGCCGATCGGGCCGTCGAACGGAATGCCCGAGATGGCCAGGGCAGCCGAGGTACCGATCATCGCAGCGATGTCCGGATCGGTCTTCTTGCTGGTGGAAACGACGGTGCAGACAACCTGCACTTCGTTCATGAAGCCTTCTGGGAACAGCGGACGGATCGGACGGTCGATCAGTCGGGAAGTCAGGGTTTCTTTCTCGGAAGGACGGCCTTCACGCTTGAAGAAACCGCCAGGGATCTTACCGGCAGCGTAAGTCTTTTCCTGGTAGTGAACGGACAGAGGGAAGAAGCCCTTGCCTGGATCGGCTTGCTTGGCACCGACTACGGTCACCAATACGCTGACGTCGTCGTCAACGGTGACCAATACTGCGCCGGAGGCCTGACGGGCGATACGGCCAGTCTCGAGGGTAACGGTCGACTGACCGAACTGGAATTTTTTGATTACCGGGTTCACGGTGTCCTACCTTCTTTGTGGCTCTTGGGGGAACTGGTTTCTTGCGAAATTCTTGGGCAATGTCGGGAATCGGCCCGCTGACTGTCCGGGTAAAACGGTAGTGCAGATAAAACTTGAGGCTGGGAGCCTGCCAGCCACCAGCGGAAAACCGCTGATGCCTGACAGACAACCAACCTCATAGCGCAATCGCTGATTAGCGACGCAGACCCAGGCGGCCGATCAGAGCGCTGTAACGGCTCAGATCTTTGCCTTTCAGGTAGTCCAGCAGCTTGCGACGCTGGTTTACCATGCGGATCAGACCACGACGGGAGTGGTGGTCTTTACCGTTGGCCTTGAAGTGACCTTGCAGTTTGTTGATGTTGGCGGTCAGCAGTGCAACTTGCACTTCTGGCGAACCAGTATCACCAACAGCTTGCTGGTAGTCGGCAACGATTTGAGCTTTTTCTTGAACGTCGAGAGCCATGAGGCAATCCTTTTATCAGGAAACTGTTTCAAAAACAGTTTCAACAGGCCAGGGACAAATCCCTGTATCTATAAATGAGTAGTGACCGTGCCTGTTAACAGCCACACTCGTTCGGTCATTCTGACCGAATCAGTCGACGCGGCGCGATGCGCCCGTCTTCGCTCACTTCACCGATACCGATGAAGCGACCATTGTGATCCTGTACCCGTACCATGCCGAACTTCGGAGCATCCGGGGCGCGTACCGGCTGGCCGTTGAGCCAGTAGAACGCACTCGCTTCGGAGAAGTGCAGCAGCGGCCAATCCTGCAGGCCGCTGTCCGATGGCATCAGGAAGCGGTCGACCGCTTCGTTGCCGCCTTCGGCATGTACCGCTTCCAGCTCTTCGAGGGTTACGGTCTGCGCCAGGGTGAAAGGCCCGGCCTGGGTACGACGCAGTTCAGCGACGTACGCACCACAACCGAGTTGCTCACCGATATCCTCCACCAGGGTGCGGATATAGGTGCCCTTGCTGCAATCCACCGCAAGACGCGCAGTATCGCCTTCGAAGGCCAGCAATTCCAAGCGCGCAATAGTAACAGAACGCGGTTCGCGCTCCACTACTTCGCCTGCACGGGCCAGCTTGTACAGCGGCTGACCGTCACGCTTGAGTGCCGAGTACATCGGCGGTATCTGACTGATTTGCCCACGAAATTTCGGCAGAACCGCTTCGACATCGGCGCGACCAACGGTCACCGGACGCTCCTGCAAAACCTCACCCTCGGCGTCCGCCGTGGTGGTGGTCTTGCCCAGTTGCGCCAGGGTCTCGTAACCCTTGTCGGAATCGAGCAGGTATTGCGAAAACTTCGTTGCCTCGCCAAAGCACAGCGGCAAGACACCGGTGGCCAGCGGGTCGAGACTGCCGGTGTGACCGGCCTTCTCGGCGTTGAGCAACCAGCGAACCTTCTGCAACGCGGCGTTGGAGGTGAACCCCAGCGGCTTGTCGAGCAGGATGATACCGCTGACGTTACGACGGATACGTTTGACCTGAGCCACCGAATTACTCCTTGGTGTCTTCAGGTGCAGCGGCCAGGTGCTGATTGTCCTCAGCCACGGCGCGCTCGATCAGGGCCGACAGATGCGCGCCACGCACGACGCTTTCGTCGTAGTGGAAGTGCAATTGCGGCACGCTGCGCAGCTTCATTTCACGGGCCAGCTGCATGCGCAGGAAACCTGCAGCAGCGTTGAGCACCTTGATGCTTTGCGCGATGTCTTCGGCGTTGTCCTGCCCCATCACGGTGATGAAGATCTTCGCGTGACCGACGTCACGGCTGACTTCCACAGCGGTAATGGTGACCAGGCCGACGCGCGGGTCTTTGACTTCACGACGGATCAGTTGGGCCAGCTCACGCTGCATCTGATCGCCGATACGTTGGGTACGGCTGTATTCTTTTGCCATGATTTTGTTACCTGTTACTGCCCCGCGGTGAAACCCGCAAGGTCTGAAAGCGGCAAACGCCCGGCCTGACAAAAGCCAGACCGGGCGTTGCGTTTAGAGTCCTGACGCCGTGGCGCGCATCTGCATGCGGCGGCTCGGCGAGGCCCTTGAAGTGCGCGAGTCAGAGGCTGCGAGCAACCTGAACCTTCTCGAAGACTTCGATCTTGTCACCGACTTTGACGTCGTTGTAGCTCTTCACGCCGATACCGCATTCCATGCCGGCACGTACTTCGGAAGCGTCATCCTTGAAGCGGCGCAGGGATTCCAGCTCGCCTTCGAAGATAACGATGTCTTCACGCAGTACACGGATCGGACGGTTACGGTGCACAACACCTTCGATCACCATGCAACCGGCGATCGCGCCAAACTTCGGCGAACGGAACACGTCGCGCACTTCGGCCACGCCCAGGATGTTCTCGCGAACATCGCTGCCGAGCATGCCAGTCAGGGCTTTCTTGACGTCTTCGATGATGTCGTAGATCACGTTGTAGTAACGCATGTCCAGACCTTCCTGCTCGACGATCTTCCGTGCGCCAGCATCGGCACGCACGTTGAAGCCGAACAGTACAGCGTTGGAAGCCAGTGCCAGGTTGGCGTCGGATTCGGTGATACCACCGACACCGCCACCGACTACGCGCACTTGCACTTCGTCGTTGCCCAGGCCGTTCAGAGCGCCCTGCAAAGCTTCCAGCGAACCACGGACGTCGGATTTGAGGACGATGTTGAGCGTCTTCTTCTCTTCCTGACCCATGTTTTCGAAGATGTTTTCCAGCTTGCCGGCGTGAGCGCGAGCCAGTTTGACTTCGCGGAACTTGCCTTGACGGAACAGAGCCACTTCACGGGCTTTCTTCTCGTCGGCAACCACGCTCATCTCGTCGCCAGCGTCTGGTGTACCGTCAAGACCCAGGATCTCGACCGGAATGGCCGGACCTGCTTCCTTGATCGGCTTGCCGTTCTCGTCGAGCATGGCGCGCACGCGGCCATAGTTCGAGCCGACCAGCACCATGTCGCCTTGACGCAGCGTACCGTCCTGAACCAGCACGGTGGCCACCGGGCCACGGCCCTTGTCCAGACGCGATTCAACGACAACACCACGGCCAGGAGCCGATGGAGTGGCGGTCAGTTCGAGAACTTCGGCCTGCAGCAGAACGGCTTCGAGCAGTTCGTCAACGCCGGTACCCATTTTCGCCGAAACCGGTACGAATGGAGTGTCGCCGCCCCACTCTTCGGAAGTCACGCCGTGAACCGAAAGTTCGCTGCGGATGCGATCGAGGTCAGCACCAGGCTTGTCGATCTTGTTCACCGCAACCACCAGAGGAACGCCAGCCGCCTGAGCGTGCTGAACAGCCTCGATGGTTTGCGGCATCACGCCGTCGTCCGCCGCCACCACCAGGATCACGATGTCGGTCGCCTTGGCACCACGGGCACGCATTGCGGTAAACGCAGCGTGACCCGGGGTGTCGAGGAACGTCACCATGCCACGGTCGGTTTCAACGTGGTATGCACCGATGTGCTGGGTAATGCCGCCGGCTTCGCCCGCTGCAACCTTGGCACGACGGATGTAGTCGAGCAGGGAAGTCTTACCGTGGTCAACGTGGCCCATTACGGTCACGACCGGTGCACGGGAAACTGCCTCACCTTCAAACTTCAGGGACTCGGCCAGGGAATCTTCCAGGGCGGTGTCGCTGACCAGGGTCACTTTGTGGCCCAGCTCTTCAGCAACCAGTTGAGCAGTTTCCTGATCGAGTACCTGGTTGATGGTCGCTGGAGTGCCCAGTTTGAACATGAACTTGATGATTTCAGCAGCCTTGACCGACATCTGCTGGGCGAGATCGCCAACAGTGATGGTCTCGCCGATCTTCACTTCACGCACGACAGGACCGGTAGGGTTCTGGAAACCGTGAGCGTTGCGTTTCTTCAGCTTGGCCTTGCCGCGACCACCACGACGGAAGCCATCGCTTTCTTCGTCGGTAGTGCGTGGTGCCACACGTGGAGCCGGCGCCTTTTCTTTGACCGATGCGCGATGCGGAGCGTTTTTGCGCTCGCCATCGCCACCACCGCCGCGACGATTGTTATCGTCGGCACGTGGCTTGTCCGGACGACGCTGTTCGTCACGCTTGCGAGTGTCGGCAGCTGGCGCAGCAGCAACCGGCGCGGCTTCGCGCACGGGTTCGGCTACTGGCGCAGGTGCAGCAACAGCTTCGGCAGACGCGGACGGCGCAGCAGCAGGCTGGCGACGCGCTTCTTCTTCAGCGCGCTGCTTGGCTTCTTCTTCAGCCTTCTGACGGGCAGCATTTTCTACTGCGCGACGCTCATCCAGTTCACGCTTGCGCTCGGCTTCGATTTCTTCCGGGCTACGCTGTACGAAAACTTTCTTCTTGCGAACTTCTACGCTGATGCTCTTGCTACCAGCCACACGCAGGGTGCTGGTGGTTTTACGCTGCAGCGTGATCTTGCGTGGTTCTTCCACTTTCGCCTTGTGACTGCTCTTCAAGTGAGTCAGCAGGGATTGCTTCTCACTGTCAGTCACATGTTCTTCGGCGGCGGTGTGCGGCAGACCTGCCTCACGCATCTGCTGCAACAGGCGCTCTACCGGTGTTTTGACCTCATCGGCCAGTTGTTTCACCGTGACTTGCGTCATGCACTTCTCTCCTCAGGCCGCGCCTAATTACTCGAACCAGTGGGCTCGGGCGGCCATGATCAACTTGCCGGCACGATCATCGTCAATGCCGTCGATGTCGAGCAGGTCGTCAATAGACTGCTCGGCCAGGTCTTCGCGGGTAATTACGCCGCGCACCGCCAGTTCCATCGCCAAATCCTTGTCCATACCCTCAAGCGAGAGCAGGTCTTCGGCCGGATGGGCGTCTGCCAGCTTTTCCTCAGTAGCGATGGCTTTGGTCAACAAACGATCCTTGGCACGAGCGCGAAGCTCGTTGACGATATCTTCGTCAAAGCCGTCGATGTTGAGCATTTCTTCCAACGGTACGTAGGCAATCTCTTCCAGGCTGGTGAAGCCTTCATCTACCAGCACCTGAGCCAGTTCTTCGTCGACTTCCAGCTCGTCGATGAAGTTGCGCAGGATGTCGCCGGTTTCTGCTTGCTGCTTAGCCTGGATGTCCGATTCGGTCATCACGTTCAGGGTCCAGCCAGTCAACTGGCTCGCCAGACGCACGTTCTGACCACCCCGACCGATGGCCTGAGCCAGATTGTCTGCGCCAACGGCGATGTCCATTGCATGGGCATCTTCGTCAACGATAATGGCCGCCACTTCTGCCGGCGACATGGCATTGATCACGAACTGCGCCGGGTTATCGTCCCACAGGACGATATCGACACGTTCGCCACCCAACTCGCCCGACACGGCCTGGACGCGCGAACCGCGCATACCGATGCACGCGCCCTGCGGGTCGATGCGCTTGTCCTTGGAACGGACAGCGATCTTGGCACGCGAACCCGGATCACGGGACGCTGCCATTACTTCGATCAGGCCTTCAGCGATTTCCGGCACTTCGATGCGGAACAACTCGATCAGCATTTCCGGCGCGGTGCGCGACAGGATCAGCTGCGGGCCGCGGTTCTCGGTGCGGATTTCCTTGAGCAGTGCACGCAGACGCACACCGACACGGAAGGTTTCGCGAGAAATGATGTCTTCACGGGCCAGCAACGCTTCGGCGTTGTTGCCCAGATCGACGATCACGTTGTCGCGGGTGACTTTCTTCACGGTGCCGGAGATGATTTCTCCCAGGCGCTCGCGATAGGCGTCGACCACTTGAGCGCGCTCGGCTTCACGCACTTTCTGCACAATGACTTGCTTGGCAGTCTGTGCAGCAATGCGGCCGAACTCGATGGATTCGATCTTTTCTTCGACGACGTCGCCGACCTTGGCGCCCGGATGCGTTTCGGCAACCTTGCTTGGCCAGGTTTCGATCGCAGGATCGTCGAGATCATTCTCTTCGACGACTGTCCAGCGACGGAAAGTCTCATAGGAACCGGTGTGGCGATTGATCTCCACACGCAGGTCAACTTCGTCTTCAAAACGCTTTTTGGTAGCAGTGGCCAGAGCCAGCTCCAGCGCTTCAAAAATCACGCTTGCCGGTACGCCCTTTTCATTGGATACCGACTCAACAACCAGCAGTACTTCTTTGCTCATCGTACGCCTCGCCTTTCGCAAGCCATTGGATCCGCGGGATCCGCGTCTCAGTCAAAACTGGGAATAATGTTGGCCTTGTCGATCATATCGATCGGCAACAGGAACTCATGGTCTTCTACCTGCACCACGACGTCCTGTTCTTCTACACCGCGCAGAAGGCCCTGAAAGTTGCGTCGACCTTCGAAAGGCGAGCGCAGCTTGATCTTCACTTGTTCACCGGCAAATTTTGCAAACTGCTCAAGAGTGAACAGTGGGCGTTCCATGCCAGGCGAGGAAACTTCGAGGGTGTATTCAACGGAGATCGGATCTTCAACATCCAGGACACCGCTGATCTGACGGCTGACAATGGCGCAATCGTCCACCAGCACGCCACCCTCTTTATCGATATAAACACGCAACATCGAGTGACGACCTTGAGCCGAAAACTCGATACCCCAGCATTCATAGCCTAGGGCCACGACCACCGGGGCCAACAAGGCCTGCAACTCTTCTAGCTTGCTCGACACCTGAACCCCCTCGTGCATGTAAATGCATGCGCTGCAAAATAAAAAAATGGGCGAAACGCCCATCCTTGAAACGCCGTCGAACAGCGGCGCAGAAAGTGTCCAGCTAACAAAAAGCCCCTGAAAAGGGGCTCCTTAAACTGGTTGCGGGGGCCGGATTTGAACCGACGACCTTCGGGTTATGAGCCCGACGAGCTACCAGACTGCTCCACCCCGCGACAAAGCTGGGGCGGAAGTATACGACCGATCCCTTATAGGGTCAATGTAACCTTCCACCTGCAAGAAAGCCCGCAACAGCGGGCTCTCCTGACTAATTGGTACCGAGAAGGGGACTCGAACCCCTACACCCTATGGGCACAACCACCTCAAGGTTGCGTGTCTACCAATTCCACCACCTCGGCAAAACTACGTTTGAAACCCTTCTTACTTCTGCTCTTGAGCTGGAGGTACGTCAGTCGCTGTAGTAGCCGACTTTTGCTCTTGAAGCACCGGGACATCATCAGAAGCCGGTTTTTGTTGCTTAGGTACTTCCAACACTGCTGGATCTGGCAAACCTGCTTGAGTCAGCTGATGAGCTTTCTCTTTAGCAAAGTAACCTAACCCCAGGCTGGTTATGAAGAAACCGGCGGCAAGTATAGCAGTAAACTTACTAAGAAAGGTAGAGGAACCTTGGCTTCCGAACACAGTATTTGAAGCACCTGCTCCGAAAGACGCGCCAGCGTCCGCACCCTTACCCTGCTGCAGCAAAACCAGAGCAACTACGCCCAATGCACCCAGCAGATGAAAAACGACTACGACTGTTTCCAGCATTTTTTCAGTTTCCCGCGGCGCGACAAATCGCACCGAACTCATCTGCATTCAGGGAAGCTCCACCAATGAGCCCCCCATCGATATCCGGCATGCCGAACAGTTCGACCGCATTGGCCGCCTTCACGCTGCCGCCGTATAGAAGCCGCACACCTCGTGCGACTTCAGAATTCTCTGCCGCCAACTGCTCGCGAATGGCTTTGTGCACATCCTGAGCCTGTTGCGGCGTTGCAGTCAGTCCGGTACCAATGGCCCAGACAGGCTCGTAAGCAATAACTGCATTGGCAAAGGCACCTACACCCAGCTCCTCGATGATGCTGCCCAGCTGACGCCCGACAACCTCAAGAGTTTTTCCGGCTTCGCGCTGCTCGAGGGTTTCCCCTACACACAACACCGGAATCAAGCCACATGCCTGTGCCGCTGCGAACTTGCGATTCAGCATCCCGTCTCGCTCGCCCATTATCTGGCGGCGTTCGGAGTGCCCGACAAGCACCAGGGAACAACCTGCATCCACCAACTGACTCGGTGCAATTTCACCGGTCAATGCACCTTGCATGGATTCCACCGCAGAATTCTGCGCACCGACCGAAATCGATTTGCCTTTCAAACCATCAATCACTTGATTGATATGCAAGCAAGGCGGGAATACCGCGACATCAACACCGCTTGGCAAGGCCAGATGACGAAGGCCGTTGATCAGCTCAGCGACGCTGGCGCGGGTACCGTGCATCTTCCAGTTACCAGCTACCATAGGGCGACGCATGCTGTACCTCGTCGGTCAAAGTGGGCGCAGATGTTACCCAACACAATCATGGCTGGCAAGCCGAATCAGGCAGAAACTTCACTTACCAGTTTTGCCAGTTCTTCGGCATAGCTGCGAACCTGAGTTTCATCCTCGCCTTCGACCATCACACGCACCAGCGGCTCTGTGCCGGACTTGCGCAGAAGCACACGACCTCGACCCGCCATCGCCTGGGTTACCCGCGCACTGGCTTCCTTGACAGCCGGATGCTCAAGCGGGCTTTCGCCACCACCGAAACGCACATTGATCAGCACTTGAGGGCACTTGCGCAAGACCTGACGCGTTTGCGCAAGACCTTCATTGCGGGCTTTCAATGCCATCAACACCTGCAACGCAGCAATGATCGCATCACCTGTTGTGGTGTGATTGAAGCAGACGATGTGGCCCGAATTCTCACCACCTACCAGCCAGTTGCGCTCCAGCAGCTCGGCGATCACATAGCGATCACCGACATTCGCTCGAATGAACGGAATCGAGAGATCCGCCAACGCGAGCTCAAGACCCAGGTTGCTCATCAGAGTACCGACCACGCCACCCTGCAACTTGCCACGCTCGTGCAGATCGCGCGCAATGATGAACAGCAGCTCGTCACCATCGACGATGGCGCCAGTGTGATCGACCATCAACACCCGATCACCGTCGCCATCGAAGGCGATACCCAGATCAGCGTGCTCAGCCAATACAGCAGCCTGCAACGGCCCCATATGGGTCGAACCGCAATTTTCATTGATGTTCAGACCATTGGGCTGAGCCGAAAGCACGACCACTTCAGCACCCAACTCACGGAATACACTTGGAGCAACCTTGTAGGTCGCACCATGTGCGCAGTCGATCACGATCTTCAAACCGGAAAAACTGGTACCGCTCGGCACGCTGCTTTTGCAGAATTCGATGTAGCGACCCGAAGCATCGTTGATCCGCGACACCTTGCCAATCTTGCTCGACTCGACCACGGTCATCGGGGTGTCGAGCAGTTCTTCGATCATAAGCTCCAGTTCATCAGGCAGCTTCGTGCCCTTGCCGGAGAAGAACTTGATTCCATTATCATCATGCGGATTGTGCGAAGCACTGATCACGATGCCTGCTTCGGCCTGGAACGTGCGCGACAGATAGGCAATCGCCGGCGTCGGCATCGGGCCGAGCAGCATTACATCGGCACCCGCCGACGTCAGGCCTGCTTCAAGCGCCGACTCGAACATGTAGCCGGAGATTCGCGTGTCCTTGCCGACCAGAACCTTGCAGGCGCCCATCTTGCGAAAGGCCATGCCAGCCGCCCAGCCGAGCTTGAGCATGAAGTCCGGAGTGATCGGGTATTCACCGACACGACCACGAATACCGTCAGTACCAAAGTATTTCTTGCTCATAAGTGCTCCATCATTCTTATTCGGCTGATTCCACGGCCGCGAGCATTCGCACCACGTCTACCGTTTCCGCCACATCATGGACGCGCAATATACGCGCTCCTTTCACTGACGCCAGTGCCGCGAGTGCCAGACCACCATGCAGACGCTCGCCCACCTGACGATTCAGCGCCTGACCAATCATGCTTTTGCGTGAGACACCGACCAATAGCGGACGCCCCAGCGCATGCAGGGCTTCCATATGCTTGAACAAGCTTAGATTGTGCTGCAGGGTTTTGGCGAAACCGAAACCGGGATCAAGAATGATCCGCTCGGCAGGAATACCCGCCGCCGCACATTGAGCCATGCGCTCGGCCAGAAACTCACCCACTTCCCGGGTAACGTCCTGATAGTGTGGATTGTCCTGCATGTCACCTGGCTCACCGAGCATGTGCATCAGACATACCGGCAACCCGGTCGCCGCAGCGGCATCCAGCGCACCATCACGGCGCAGCGAGCGCACGTCATTGATCAACCCGGCACCGAGCCGCGCAGTTTCGCGCATCACTGCAGGTGTCGAAGTATCAACCGAGATCACCACATCCAGCTCGCGATTGATCAGCTCCACAATCGGAGCTACGCGCTCCAGCTCTTCCAGCGGCGAAACCGCTCGAGCGCCGGGCCGGGTCGATTCACCGCCGACATCAATCAGCGTCGCGCCAGCAGCCACCATGGCTTCGGCGTGACGCAAGGCCACGTCGAGCTGACTGTAGCGGCCGCCATCGGAAAAGGAATCGGGAGTGACATTGAGAATGCCCATGACATGCGTCCGGGCCAAATCAAGAACCCGGTTGCCGCAAGGCAACCGGGTCAGGGACTGTGCAGAAGTCATTTCAAACCTTAAACGTCAGCAGCCGGACCGCCGATCGGTGTTTCCGGACGCTCATCCTGGATCACTGGAGGCGGAGGCGTACCGGTGCCACCTGTCCAGTCACGCGGTTCGCGGGGCGTACGACCCGCCATGATGTCGTCGATCTGCTCGGCATCGATGGTTTCGTACTTCATCAGCGCATCGGCCATGGCATCCAGCTTGTCACGGTTGTCCGTGAGGATCTGCTTGGCCGTGCCGTAGCACTGATCGATGATGCTACGCACTTCGGAGTCGATCAGCTTGGCGGTCTCACCGGAGAAACTGGCATTCTGACCACCACCACCGCGACCGAGGAACACTTCGCCCTCTTCTTCGGCGTACATCAGCGGACCGAGTTTTTCCGACAGGCCCCACTTGGTCACCATGTTCCGCGCAATCTGACTGGCACGCATGATGTCGTTGGAAGCGCCGGTGGTCACACCGTCGAAACCAAGAGTCATTTCTTCGGCGATACGGCCGCCGTACAGCGAGCAGATCTGACTGATCAGCGCACGCTTGGACAGACTGTAGCGATCTTCTTCCGGCAGGAACATGGTCACACCCAGCGCACGACCACGCGGAATGATCGAGACCTTGTAGACCGGATCATGCTCAGGCACGACGCGACCAACAATGGCGTGGCCAGCTTCGTGATAAGCGGTGTTCTGTTTTTCTTTCTCGGACATGACCATCGATTTGCGCTCGGCGCCCATCATGATCTTGTCTTTGGCCAGTTCGAATTCTTTCATTTCAACGATGCGCTTGCCGCTGCGTGCAGCGAACAGCGAAGCCTCGTTGACCAGGTTGGCCAGGTCCGCACCGGAGAAGCCCGGGGTACCGCGTGCGATAACGGCCGGAGCAACGTCGTCGCCCATTGGCACTTTGCGCATGTGAACCTTGAGGATCTGCTCGCGACCACGGATATCCGGCAAACCTACAACCACCTGACGGTCGAAACGGCCCGGACGCAGCAGCGCAGGGTCGAGTACGTCAGGACGGTTGGTAGCGGCGATCACGATGATGCCGTCATTCATTTCGAAGCCATCCATCTCCACCAGCAACTGGTTGAGAGTCTGCTCGCGCTCGTCGTGACCACCGCCCATGCCGGCGCCACGATGGCGACCAACGGCGTCGATTTCGTCGATGAAGATGATGCACGGTGCGTGTTTCTTGGCCTGCTCGAACATGTCACGAACGCGGCTTGCACCGACACCCACGAACATTTCAACGAAGTCAGAACCGGAAATAGTGAAGAACGGTACCTTCGCTTCGCCGGCAATCGCTTTGGCCAGCAAGGTTTTACCGGTACCCGGAGGACCGACCATCAGCACACCGCGAGGGATACGACCGCCCAGGCGTTGGAACTTACCCGGATCACGCAGGAACTCAACCAGCTCGCCGACTTCTTCCTTGGCTTCGTCGCAACCCGCAACGTCAGCCAGGGTGGTTTTCACCTGATCTTCGGAGAGCAGGCGCGCCTTGCTCTTGCCGAAGCTCATCGGTCCACCCTTGCCCCCGGCGCCACCCTGCATCTGGCGCATGAAGAACATGAACACCGCAATGATCACCAGGATCGGGAAGCTGGCCACCAGGAGTTGAGTCCAGATGCTTTGCTGTTCAGGCTGCTTGCCTTCAACCACAACGTGATTGTCGACCAGATCGCCGATCAGGCCATTGTCCTGGATCGCCGGACGAATGGTCTTGAAGCTGTCGCCATCGTTGCGTTTGCCGGTAATCACATAGCCGTCAACGGCTACGCGCTCGACCTTGCCATCCTTGACCTGCTGGATGAAGTCGGAATAGTTGAGGGTCTGCGGCTCGTTAGGGCTGGAGAAGTTGTTCATCACCGTCACGAGGACTGCCGCGATGATCAACCACAGGATCAGATTCTTTGCCATATCGTTCAATTAACTACCCTCTGAAGCAAGCTCCGCTACTGGCGCGCGCTTCGCATGATATTCACCGGCCTAACTTACTACATTACCTACAACTCTGGCAGGCGCCGTCTGTAACCCTTTGTGAAACACTTTCTACACAATATTCGCTTATGCACGCGGGGCAAAATACGAAAAACCTATCACCCCGGCCAAAAAACTCGTTTTACTCGTTACCGCCGCGGTAGCCCCAAGCCAGCATATATTGCTCGCGGGAGCTGCCACGGGACGAATCCGGCTTGATCATCTGGATCTTGTCGAATTTCTTGCGAGCATCCTTCAGGTAAACATCGAAACCTTCGCCCTGAAAAATCTTGATCACGAAGTTACCGCCCGGTTTGAGTATCCGCTCCGCCAGATCAAGCGCCAGCTCACAAAGGAACATGGCTTTGGGCATGTCTACCTCAGGCGTACCACTCATATTGGGGGCCATATCGGAAATCACAAGGTCCACCTGCGAATTACCCACGGCCTCAAGGATCCGCGCGAGCACTTCGTCCTCGGTGAAGTCACCCTGGATGAAAGTCACGTCCGGGATGCTGTCCATTTCCAGGATGTCCGACGCGATCAGGCGGCCCTGACCGCCGATCAACCGGCTGGTGACCTGCGACCAGCCGCCGGGCGCCGCGCCCAGGTCGACAACGCTCATGCCGGAACGGATCAGCTTGTATTTCTCCTGGATCTCCAGAAGCTTGTAACTCGCACGCGAGCGGTAGCCATCCTTCTGCGCCTGCTTCACATAAGGATCGTTGACATGTCGTTTCAGCCAACCAAGGCTTGTCTTGGAACGCGCCATTGGGCACCTCGATAATAAGGGTCGTGATTAATTGGGCGGATCCACGAACCCTCGGGTAAAATGGCCGCCATTTTACAGAATCCAGACGAAAGGGTCAGATTATGCCGCTCACTCCAGAGCAGAAGAAACAGTACAAATCCATTGGCCACCATCTGAAACCAGTTTTGACTGTGGCTGACAACGGTTTGACTGAAGGTGTGTTAGCCGAACTCGAACGCGCATTGGCGGATCATGAGCTGATCAAGATCAAGCTCAACATCCTCGACCGCGAGTCGCGCCTGGCGCACATTGCAGAACTGTGCAAGGTCGGCAAAGCAGACCTGGTTCAGGTCATCGGCAAGATGGCACTGGTTTATCGCAAGAACTTCAGCGTCAACAAGCAGCTGTCGAACGTTCATCGCTTCAAGTGATGACAAGGGTCAAGGGTGTGCTTCGCGCACCCTCCCGCTCCATCCCGGAACCGGTTGCAACACCAGCACCAGACCGGAAAAGCCCAACACCAGAAAACTGAACTCCTGCCAGCGCTGCGCTTGCGGCCAGCCGACACGCACGGCGACAAACATCGCACACGCATACAACGCCATCAGCAACACCTGCCCACGAAAGTCCCGCCATAGACTGGCAAGGCCCTCGGCCTGTACCAGCACCAAAGCCTGAAAAATTACGCATGCGGCGGCAAAACTCACCACCGGCACTTCGAACGCATCGGCAATCTCATCGATCAGCAATGGTGCCAGGCCAATCTTGCCCAACACCGCTCGCAAACCGAGATGAATCAGCCAGAAGCCGCCGACCCACAACATCTGGGTCAGCTGCCAAAGCATGGCGCCCGCACGTAGCGGGCGCCTGCCTTCAGATATGACGGACTTCGACAATCTCGTACTCGATAACGCCGCTTGGCGTTTTCACTGCGACCACATCGCCCTCTTCCTTGCCGATCAAGGCGCGGGCCAGAGGCGAGCCAACCGAAATCTTGCCGAGTTTGAAGTCAGCCTCATCCTCACCGACGATGTGGTAAGTGACGCTCTCATCCGTCTCGACGTTGGCGATCTCGACGGTAGTACCGAAGATCACTTTGCCGGTGTGCGGAATGGTCGTGACATCGATGATGACCTGATTCTGGATCCGGCCTTCGATGTCACGGATCCGCGCCTCGACCATGCCTTGCTGTTCGCGGGCGGCATGGTATTCAGCGTTTTCCTTCAGGTCACCCAACTCGCGAGCCGTACCGATGTCCTGGCTGAGTTTCGGACGAACGACCTTGGTCAGATGAGCGTGTTCTTCTTCCAGGGCTTTCGCGCCCTGGACGGTCATTGGGTATTTGATCATGCCTTCAATCCTGCGTGTAAATCCTGCAAGCGGCGCACGGTCTTCTCGGGACCGAACTTCAGCGCTTCACAGATAGCCTCGCCCGCAGCAATGGTGGTGGTGCAGTAGATCTTGTGCTGCAGGGCATTACGACGAATGGAGTAGGAATCAGCGATCGACTGACGGCCTTCGGTGGTGTTGATGATCAGGGTGACTTCGTCATTCTTGATCATGTCGACCACGTGCGGACGACCCTCGGTCACCTTGTTCACACGGCGCACTTTCAGGCCTGCGGCTTCGATCAGCTTGGCAGTACCGGCAGTGGCGACCACTTCGAAGCCCAAGTTGATCAGATCACGGGCCACGCCTGCAACCAGCGGCTTGTCATCGTCACGCACGCTGATGAACGCGGTACCGCCGGTCGGCAGCACTTCGCTCGCGCCCATCTGGGCCTTGGCGAATGCTTCACCGAAGGTGTCGCCGACGCCCATCACTTCACCGGTGGACTTCATCTCCGGGCCGAGGATCGGGTCAACGCCAGGGAATTTGGCGAACGGGAACACCGCCTCTTTCACGCTGTAGAAGTTCGGGATGATTTCCTTGGTAAAGCCGATTTCCTTCAGGGTCTTACCGGCCATGACGCGAGCAGCGATCATTGCCAGGGAAACACCGATGCACTTGGACACGAACGGTACGGTACGCGAAGCGCGCGGGTTGACTTCGATGACGTAGATGTCTTCGCCCTGCAGCGCCAGTTGCACGTTCATCAGGCCGACAACGCCCAGTTCCAGGGCCATTTTCTTGACCTGTTCGCGCATCTCGTCCTGGATGTGCGCCGGCAGCGAGTAAGGCGGCAGCGAGCACGCGGAGTCACCGGAGTGAACGCCCGCCTGTTCGATGTGCTGCATGATCGCGCCGATCACCACGTCTTTGCCGTCGCAGACCGCATCCACGTCCATCTCGATGGCGCAGTTGAGGAAGTGGTCGAGCAGCACCGGGCTGTCGTTGGAGACTTGCACCGCATCACGCAGGTAGCGCTTGAGTTCGTCTTCCTTGTAAACGATTTCCATCGCGCGGCCGCCCAGTACGTAGGACGGGCGCACCACCAGCGGATAACCGATTTTCGCGGCAGCACGAACAGCTTCGTCTTCGCTGCGCACGGTGGCGTTTGGCGGCTGACGCAGGTTCAGGCGCTCGACCATTTGCTGGAAGCGCTCACGGTCTTCGGCACGGTCGATGGCGTCAGGGCTGGTGCCGATGATCGGCACGCCAGCGGCTTCCAGGGCACGCGCCAGTTTCAGCGGCGTCTGGCCGCCGTACTGGACGATCACGCCTTTCGGCTTCTCGACGCGGCAGATTTCCAGCACGTCTTCCAGGGTTACCGGCTCGAAATACAGACGGTCGGAAGTATCGTAGTCGGTGGAAACGGTTTCCGGGTTGCAGTTGACCATGATGGTTTCGTAGCCGTCTTCGCGCAGTGCGAGGGCCGCGTGTACGCAGCAGTAGTCGAACTCGATGCCCTGGCCGATACGGTTCGGACCGCCACCCAGAATCATGATCTTGTCACGACCGGACGGCGCGGCTTCGCACTCTTCCTCGTACGTCGAGTAGAGGTAAGCGGTGTCGGTGGCGAACTCGGCGGCGCAGGTGTCAACGCGCTTGTAGACCGGGAACACTTCCAGTTTTTGACGGTGAGTACGCAGATTCTTCTCGGTCACACCCAGCAGTTTTGCCAGACGCTGATCGGAGAAGCCTTTGCGCTTGAGTTTGAACATCAGGTCACGGTCGATGGCGGACAGACCGAGGGTCTTGACCTTCTCTTCGTCCTTGATCAGATCTTCGATCTGCACCAGGAACCACGGGTCGATCATGTTCATGCCGAAGATGTCTTCGACGGTCAGGCCGGCGCGGAAGGCGTCCGCCACGTACCAGATACGCTCGGCGCCCGGCACGGTCAGCTCGCGCTTGAGGATGCTCATGCTTTCCGGGTTGCTCAGGTCGAGCTTCTCGTCCAGACCGCAAACACCGACTTCCAGACCGCGCAGGGCTTTCTGCAGGGATTCCTGGAAGGTGCGACCGATGGCCATGACTTCACCGACCGACTTCATTTGAGTGGTCAGGCGTGCGTCAGCGTTGGCGAATTTCTCGAAAGCGAAACGTGGCAGCTTGGTCACGACGTAGTCGATCGACGGCTCGAAGGACGCCGGGGTCTTGCCGCCGGTGATGTCGTTCGACAGTTCGTCGAGGGTGTAGCCCACCGCCAGTTTGGCCGCGACTTTGGCGATCGGGAACCCGGTGGCTTTCGAAGCCAGTGCCGAGGAACGCGATACACGCGGGTTCATCTCGATCACGACCATGCGGCCGGTGTCCGGGCAGATGCCGAACTGCACGTTGGAACCGCCGGTCTCGACTCCGATCTCACGCAGTACCGCCAGCGAGGCGTTACGCAGGATCTGGTATTCCTTGTCGGTCAGGGTCTGTGCCGGAGCCACGGTGATCGAGTCACCGGTGTGCACGCCCATCGGATCGAAGTTTTCGATCGAGCAGACGATGATGCAGTTGTCCTTTTTGTCGCGGACAACTTCCATTTCGTATTCTTTCCAGCCGATCAGCGATTCGTCGATCAGCAGCTCTTTGGTCGGCGACAGGTCCAGACCGCGGGCGCAGATTTCTTCGAACTCTTCACGATTGTACGCGATACCGCCACCGGTGCCGCCCATGGTGAAGGACGGACGGATGATGCACGGGAAGCCCAGACGCTCGAGGACGGCGTTGGCTTCTTCCATGCTGTGGGCGATACCGGAACGCGGGCATTCCAGGCCGATCGACTTCATGGCCTTGTCGAAACGCGAACGGTCTTCAGCCTTGTCGATGGTGTCGGCGTTGGCGCCGATCATTTCCACGCCGAACTTTTCCAGGACGCCTTCGCGCTCCAGGTCCAGGGCGCAGTTCAGTGCAGTCTGGCCGCCCATGGTTGGCAGCACTGCATCCGGACGCTCTTTTTCGATGATCTTGGCCACGGTCTGCCACTTGATCGGCTCGATGTACGTGGCGTCGGCCATGTCCGGGTCGGTCATGATGGTGGCCGGGTTGGAGTTCACCAGGATGACGCGGTAACCCTCCTCGCGCAGGGCTTTGCAGGCCTGGGCGCCGGAGTAGTCGAATTCGCAGGCCTGGCCGATAACGATCGGGCCAGCGCCGAGAATCAGGATGCTTTTAATGTCTGTACGTTTTGGCATGGGTTTGTCACTCAAATCCGCAGGTCAGTCGGCAAGCCGTCTTGATCGATTTCTGAAGCCCTGAGGGGCGCCACCGGTGTCGGGGCCGCCCTCGAGGGCTTCTCGCTACAGTCTCAAGGCGAACGCTTAGCGTCGCTTGGCCATCTCGTTGATGAAGCGGTCGAACAGGGGCGCCACATCGTTCGGGCCCGGGCTCGCTTCAGGGTGGCCCTGGAAGCTGAACGCGCTCTTGTCGGTGCGCTCGATACCTTGCAGGGTGCCGTCGAACAGCGATTTGTGGATCGCACGCACGTTGGCTGGCAGGGTCGCTTCGTCAACCGCGAAACCGTGGTTCTGGCTGGTGATCATCACGACGCCAGTGTCCAGATCCTGCACCGGGTGGTTGGCACCGTGGTGGCCATGGCCCATTTTCAGGGTCTTGGCGCCGGAGGCCAGAGCCAGCAGCTGGTGACCGAGGCAGATACCGAAGACCGGAATTTCGGTTTCCAGCACTTCCTTGATCGCCTTGATCGCGTAGTCGCAAGGCTCCGGGTCACCAGGGCCGTTGGACAGGAACACGCCGTCCGGCTTGAGTGCCAGCACGTCGGCCGCCGGGGTTTGCGCCGGCACCACGGTCACGCGGCAACCGCGCTCGACCAGCATGCGCAGGATGTTCAGTTTGACGCCGTAGTCGTAGGCAACCACGTGGTATGGCAGCTCGGAGGCTTCGATGGTCGCGTGGCTGTCGGTCTTCAAGTCCCAGACAGTGGAGCGCCATTCGTACTTTTCCTTGGTGCTGACGACTTTCGCCAGATCCATGCCCTTCAGGCCCGGGAAGCCTTGCGCGGCGGCAATTGCAGCATCTTCGGAGATGTTGTCGCCGGCCATGATGCAGCCGTTCTGTGCGCCTTTTTCACGCAGGATGCGGGTCAGGCGACGAGTATCGATACCAGCGATTGCCACAACGTTGTTGGCTTTCAGGTAGTCGGACAGGGACATCGTGTTACGCCAGTTGCTCGCTACCAGCGGCAGGTCACGGATCACCAGGCCAGCGGACCATACGCGGTCAGACTCGGCGTCTTCCGGCGTGGTGCCGGTGTTGCCGATGTGCGGGTAAGTCAGGGTAACGATCTGCTGGGCGTAGGAAGGATCGGTAAGGATTTCCTGATAGCCGGTCATTGCGGTGTTGAACACCACCTCACCAACGGTTTGACCGTCGGCTCCAATGGCTTCGCCGCGAAAAATGCTGCCATCAGCAAGGGCGAGTATGGCTGGCTTAGTCAAGAAGACCTCCCGTAAATAACGCATGAAAGGGCAATCGCAGGTTGTAAAAAAGCGGAGTGACGTATGGACACGTCACCCCGCTTCTTCACTGAATTATTCTGCGCGCTTTTAGTGGACACACTAAAGCTGTAGCTTACAGAAAAAGGCTTTTTTGGTCCACCGCTAAAGAGCCTAAAAGGCCGGAGAATGCGACAGGCCGTCGCGCGGTGTAGAAAAACCAGCGCAAACCGGGCGTTTGCGCTGGGTAAAACAGTCAATCAATGCAGGTCGAGCACGTCCTGCATGTCGTACAGACCCGGCTCGCGACCATCCAGCCACAACGCCGCACGCACCGCACCCTTGGCGAATGTCATGCGACTGGAAGCCTTGTGCGTGATCTCCAGGCGCTCGCCTTCGCAAGCGAACAGCACGGTGTGATCGCCGACCACATCACCACCACGCACGGTAGCGAAACCGATGGTTTCCCGCTCGCGCGCACCCGTGTGGCCTTCACGACCATAGACCGCGACCTTGTGCAGATCACGATCCAGCGCATCGGCAATCACCTCACCCATGCGCAGGGCAGTACCCGAAGGCGCATCGATCTTGTGCCGGTGATGCGCCTCGATGATCTCGATGTCCGCATCGTCACCCAGCACCCGGGCGGTCATCTCGAGCAGCTTCAGCGACAGGTTGACCCCGACGCTGAAGTTGGCCGCGAACACGATCGGAATATCCTTGCCCGCCTCGGCTAGCAGCTGCTTTTGCGCAGCGTCGAGCCCGGTGGTGCCGATGACCATGGCCTTGCCGGCCTTGCGACAGAACGCGAGGTTTTTCAGCATGACTTCCGGCAGGGTGAAGTCGATCAGCACATCGAACTCTTCAGCCACCGATTCGAGGTTGCCGGACAACGGCACACCGATGCGACCCAGCGAAGCCAGCTCACCGGCGTCCACTCCGATCAGCGTACTGCCGGGACGAACGATCGCCGCGGTCAGGCCGGTCAGCGGCGCGCGCTGTTGCACGGCCTCGACCAGAATCTTGCCCATGCGCCCGGCGGCGCCCATCACAGCTATACGTCGCATGCCAACTCCTTACAGATCGCCGAAGAAGCGCTTCACACCATCGAACCAACCGGTGGTTTTCGGCGAGTGGCTGTTGTCGTCCGCCAGCGAGCTGCGGAACTCTTCAAGCAATTCGCGCTGACGGCGATTCAGATTGACTGGCGTCTCGACAGCCACACGGCACATCAGATCGCCCGCACCACCGCCACGCACTGGCGCCACGCCTTTGCCGCGCACGCGGAACTGCTTGCCGGTCTGGGTACCTTCAGGGATTTTCAGTTTGACGCGACCGTCGAGGGTCGGGATTTCCAGTTCACCACCGAGCGCCGCATCAACGAAGCTGATCGGCACTTCGCAGAACAGGTGTTTGCCATCGCGCTGGAAGATGTCGTGCTCGCGTACGTTGATCACCACGTACAAGTCGCCAGTCGGGCCACCTTGAGTACCCGCTTCGCCTTCGCCCGACAGACGAATGCGGTCGCCGGTATCGACGCCAGCCGGCACTTTCACCGACAGGGTCTTGTACTCTTCGACGCGACCATCGCCGTGGCAGGAATCGCACGGATCGGAAATGATCTTGCCCTGGCCATGGCAACGCGGGCAGGTCTGCTGCACCGAGAAGAAGCCCTGTTGCATGCGCACCTGACCGATGCCGCCGCAGGTCGGGCAGGTCGATGGCGACGAGCCTTTCTTCGCGCCGGAACCATCGCATGGCTTGCAATTGACCAGTGTCGGAACGCGGATATTCACGGTAGTGCCGCGCACCGCTTCTTCCAGATTCAGCTCCAGGGTGTAGCGCAGATCGCTGCCACGCTGGGCGCCGCCACGGGAACCGCCACGACCGCCACCGAAGAAGTCACTGAAGACATCGCCAAAGATGTCCGAGAAGTTCTGCCCGCCGAAGCCGGCGCCACCGCCACCCATGCTTGGGTCGACACCGGCATGACCGTACTGGTCGTACGCCGCGCGCTTGCTCGAATCGGACAATACTTCGTAGGCCTCGTTGGCCTCTTTGAACAGTTCTTCCGACGCTTTGTCATCGGGATTACGGTCCGGGTGATGCTTCATCGCCAGACGACGATAGGCCTTCTTCAGGTCTGCATCGCTTGAACCACGCTCAACACCCAATACTTCGTAATAGTCACGCTTTGCCATAATTCTTTTGCACTCTTGAGGACGTCCGGCAAACCCCTCCTGAGGATGGCCAAACTCGTTGAGCCCCAATACAGGCCCGGACCCAACTCACGTCAATTCAACGATCCTGGTCTTTGCTTCGTTTGGTACTTGCAGCGCGAAAAGCAGGAGCATTCCCGGCCATACCAGCAGCAAGCGAACCTTGTCGCATGCTGTAAAAATTCGTGTATTCCAGATACGCCAACGCGGGAGCAAGCTCCCGCGCGGCGACATCCTACCAGTCACCGCCGCAAGGCAGTCAACCGGGCGACCAACAACTTACTTGTGGTCTTTGACTTCTTCGAACTCGGCATCAACGACATCGTCAGCCTTTTCAGCTTTCTCGTCGTGCGGCGCCGCGCCTTCAGCAGGCTGAGCCTGTTCGGCGTACATCTTCTGAGCAACCGGAGCCGAAACTTTCGACAGCTCTTCGATCTTCGCTTCGATGGCAGCCTTGTCGTCGCCTTTCACAGCGGCTTCCAGTGCAACCACAGCGGCTTCGATCGCGGTCTTCTCTTCAGCGCTGACCTTGTCGCCCGCTTCGGTAACCATTTTGCGAGTCGAGTGAACCAGTGCGTCACCCTTGTTACGGGATTCAGCCAGCTCAGCGAACTTGCGGTCTTCCTCGGCGTTCAGCTCGGCATCGCGAACCATCTTCTGAATTTCTTCATCCGACAGACCGGAGTTGGCCTTGATAGTGATCTTCTGCTCTTTGCCGGTCGCCTTGTCTTTCGCGCCAACGTGCAGGATGCCGTTAGCGTCGATGTCGAAGGTCACTTCGATCTGCGGCACGCCACGTGGAGCTGGTGGAATGTCGGCCAGGTCGAACTTGCCCAGAGATTTGTTCTGTGCAGCTTGCTTACGCTCACCCTGCAGGACGTGAATGGTCACGGCGCCCTGGTTGTCGTCGGCAGTCGAGAACACTTGCGATTTCTTGGTAGGAATCGTGGTGTTTTTCTCGATCAGCGCGGTCATCACGCCACCCATGGTTTCGATACCCAGGGTCAGCGGGCTGACGTCGAGCAGCAGAACGTCTTTCACGTCACCGGCCAGAACGGCGCCCTGAATCGCAGCACCCATGGCAACCGCTTCGTCCGGGTTCACGTCTTTACGTGCTTCTTTACCGAAGAAATCGGTCACCAGCTTCTGTACCAGCGGCATACGGGTCTGACCGCCGACCAGAATCACGTCGTTGATCGCGCCAACGTCGATACCGGCGTCTTTCATGGCGATACGGCAAGGCTCGATGGTGCGCTGAACCAGGTCTTCAACCAGTGCTTCGAGCTTGGCACGCGAAATCTTCACGTTCAGGTGCTTAGGACCGGTAGCGTCTGCAGTGATGTACGGCAGGTTGACGTCGGTCGACTGAGCGGACGACAGCTCGATCTTGGCTTTCTCAGCGGCTTCTTTCAGGCGCTGCATCGCCAGCGGGTCACCTTTGAGGTTCATGCCGCTTTCTTTCTTGAATTCGTCAACGAGGTAGTCGATCAGACGAATGTCGAAGTCTTCACCGCCGAGGAAGGTGTCACCGTTGGTGGCCAACACTTCGAACTGGTGCTCGCCGTCAACTTCAGCGATCTCGATCACGGACACGTCGAAAGTACCGCCACCCAGGTCGTAAACAATCACGGTGTGATCGCCCTTGGCCTTGTCCATACCGTAAGCCAGAGCAGCTGCGGTTGGTTCGTTGATGATACGTTTAACGTCCAGACCGGCGATGCGGCCGGCGTCTTTGGTCGCCTGACGCTGGCTGTCGTTGAAGTAGGCCGGAACGGTGATCACCGCTTCGGTCACTGGCTCGCCGAGGTAGTCTTCGGCGGTCTTCTTCATCTTCTTCAGGATTTCAGCCGAGATTTGTGGCGGCGCCATTTTCTGGCCGTTCACTTCAACCCAGGCATCGCCGTTGTCAGCCTTGGCGATTTTGTACGGGACCATCTTGATGTCTTTCTGTACGACTTCTTCGTCGAACTTGCGACCGATCAGACGCTTCACCGCGTACAGGGTGTTGTGCGGGTTGGTCACTGCCTGACGCTTGGCCGACTGACCAACGAGGATTTCACCATCGTTGGCGTAAGCGATGATCGACGGCGTGGTACGCGCGCCTTCGGCGTTTTCGATAACTTTGGCTACGCCGTTTTCCAGCACGGAGACGCAGGAGTTGGTAGTCCCCAGGTCGATACCGATAATTTTGCCCATGTTCACTCTCCCGAAACTTTGGATTTTGTTGCCGCAGCAGTGGTGGCTAACTGCGGTAATACTTAAACGCTTGACTTCTAAATGGGGGCCTTGCGGCTAATTTCAAGCCTTCTCGTCAATCGAAGGCGAAATTGGCGCCGGCGCCTTGCTGACCACGACCATGGCCGGACGCAACAGGCGACCATTGAGCTGGTAGCCCTTCTGGAACACCTTCAGAACACTGTTCGGTTCGACGTCGGCGCTTTCCTGCATGGCCATCGCCTGATGGTGAACAGCGTTGAACGGTTCGCCATGCGGATCGATCGCTTCAAGCTGATAACGCTTGAGGGTGTCGTGGAACATTTTCAGGGTCAGCTCGATGCCTTCGCGCATCGGACGGATGCTTTCGTCGTCCGGGCTCGACAGCTCGAGGCCGCGCTCCAGGCTGTCGACGATCGGCAGCAGGTCACCGGCGAATTTTTCCAGCGCAAACTTGTGCGCCTTCTCGACATCCTGCTCGGCACGACGGCGGACGTTCTGCAGATCGGCAGCTACGCGCAGCGACTGATCCTGCGCGGCGGCCAACTGCTCTTCGAGCACTTGTACACGGGTCGCCAGGTCGTCACCCGAAGTTTCGGGCGCCTGATTGGCTTCTGGATTTTGCGTATCTACTGTCTGTTCGTCAGCCATAGAATTCTCCTTTCAATTACGTCCGCGAGCTGTACTCGCGCTTCTGCCCCGATATATGGGGCCGCAAAATCAGGCTTCAAGGGCCTGCAATGATTAACCCTACAAAAAAGTGCTGCATTGTCATTCCCGCTCGGACTAAGCATCTGATCGGATCAAGCAAATCGAGCTAAGCAAGGGCATTGTCAGCCTGAAACAAAACACTGTATAAATAACCAGACCTAAAGCCTGGGAGCGGCCTTTATGCTGGTGCACCTGTCCGTACACAACTACGCCATCGTTGAACATCTCGATCTCGAACTCGATCGCGGGATGAGCGTGATCACAGGGGAAACCGGCGCCGGCAAGTCGATCATGCTCGACGCCCTGGGCCTGACCCTGGGCGATCGCGCCGACAGCGGCGTGGTTCGCCCAGGCGCCGACAAGGCCGACATTCTGGCCACCTTCGATCTGGTCGACATTCCCGAAGCCCATGCCTGGCTGGCCGAGCGCGACCTGGAAAACGATGGCCCGTGCATCCTGCGCCGGGTGATCACCGCCGAAGGCCGTTCGCGTGGCTATATCAATGGCACGCCCTGCCCGCTCGGCGATCTCAAGGCTCTCGGCGAACTGCTGATCGATATCCACAGCCAGCACGAACATCAATCGCTGCTGAAAACCGATACCCATCGCCGCCTGCTCGATGAATACGCCGGTGCCACCGATCTGGCCCGCCAGGTTCAACTGGCTGCGCAGCGCTGGCGCCAGACTCGCCAGGAGCTGGAGCGTCTCTCCAACTCCGGCGACGAACAACGCGCGCGCCACCAACTACTCAGCTACCAGCTCGAAGAACTGGAAAACCTCGGCCTCGGCGAAAACGAACTGGAACAGCTGGAGCAGGAACACAAGAACCTGACCAATGCCGAAACCCTGCTCGGCATTTGCCGACAAGTGGTCGAACAATGCAGTGAAAGCGATTCCGGCAACGTACTGAATGCACTGACCGCCAGCCTCAACCGTCTGTCGAGCGTGAACAACTCGGTGGGCGCGCTGGGCGAAGCCAGCAGCTTGCTGACCAGCGCACAGATCCAGGTCGAAGAAGCCGTGGGCGAACTCAATCGCTTCCTCGACAACTTCGATGCCGATCCGGCGCGCCTGCAATATCTGGAAGAACGCCTCGACGCGATTTACACCCTGGCCCGCAAGCACCGGATCCAGCCAACCGAAGTCGCCGAGCTGCAGCAAAAGTTGCTGGATGAGATCGAAACCCTCAACGCCAATGACGAATCCATCGAGCGTCTGGGTGAAGAGCTGGCTTCCTACGCACGCCACTATCAAGAAAAAGCCCGCGAGCTGAGCGACTTGCGCCATCAAGCCGCCGGCAGCCTCGCCAGCGCCGTGGAACAGGAAATCCAGCGCCTGGGCATGCCCGGCGGTCGCTTCACCATAGAATTGCGCGCCAACAGCAGTGACGAATTGCTACCCAACGGCCTGGAGCAAGTCGAGCTGCTGGTCAGTGCCAACCCCGGTCAGCCGCTGAAAGCGCTGGCCAAAGTGGCTTCCGGTGGCGAGCTGTCGCGGATCAGCCTGGCGATTCAGGTGATCACCGCGCAGACCTCACGGGTGCCGACCCTGGTATTCGACGAAGTGGACGTGGGCATCGGCGGGCCGACCGCCGAAATCGTCGGCCAGTTGTTGCGGCGTCTTGGCGATCGCGGGCAAGTGCTGACCGTGACGCACTTGCCGCAAGTGGCAGCGCAGGGCCATCAGCATTTGTTCGTGCACAAGGTACGGGGCGAACAAGCGACTCACACCGCCGTGTCCAAGCTGAGCAAGAACGACCGTATAGAAGAAGTGGCACGGATGCTGGGCGGCATCGACCTGACCAAAGAGTCTTTGGCTCACGCGAAAAAAATGGTGGTCACCGCAAAAGTTTAAGAGCAGCAGAAAGCACGAAGGCGACCCTTGGGTCGCCTTCGTTCGTTTCGCGAACCTGAAATTCGCGCGACATGCTTACTTTTTCTTGCGTACGTACAGCACCAGATTGTGATCTACCAGATCAACACCGTGCTCCTCGGCAATTGCCTTCTGGAGCTTTTCGATTTCCGGGCTGACGAATTCGACGACTTCACCGGTTTCCACGTTGACCATATGGTCGTGGTGGCCACCGTCGGCCAATTCGAATACCGCGTGGCCACCGTCGAAGTTGTGACGGACCACGAGGCCAGCGGCTTCGAACTGGGTCAGAACACGGTAAACCGTGGCCAGACCGACGTCCTCGCCCGCTTCCATCAACGCCTTGTAGACGTCCTCGGCACTCATGTGACGCTGCTCGGTAGAGTCGAGCATTTGCAGGATCTTGACCCGTGGCAGGGTCACTTTGAGGCCGGCTTTGCGTAGTTCGCTATTTTCAACCATGGTCAGCTTTCTCGCGATGCTGCTTCGCAGCTTCTCTTAATGCGGGTATGATCGGCGTTTACGTTGTCCCAGCCAAGATAGTGGAAGTCGCCCACCGATGCAAAACACCAAGCTCTTGCTAACCAGTTTCACCTTTGTGGGACTGCTCGCACTCGCCGGTTGTTCATTCCCCGGGGTTTACAAAATCGACATCCAGCAGGGCAATGTCGTCACGCAGGACATGATAGACCAGTTACGCCCGGGAATGACCCGTCGGCAAGTACGGTTTATCATGGGTAACCCTCTGCTGACCGACACGTTCCATGCCGATCGCTGGGATTATCTGTACAGCCTGCAACCTGGTGGCGGTGAACGCCAACAGGAACGCATGAGTGTTATTTTCAACTCTAACGACCAGCTTGTCAGCCTGTCCGGTGACTTCATGCCGGGCGTGAGCCGTGACGAAGCCATTCTCGGCAAGGACAGTGGCACCAGCGTGACCGCCCCTGCTGAAAACGCCGAGAAGCCGAAGCCGGAACAACCAGCCAAACCTGGCTCCTTGCTGGATTCGATCCAGAAGGACGTGGATGGTGTTGAAACCGTTCCGGTTCCGACGCCTGAGCCGCTGGACACCTCGCCGCAGTAATGTGCGAGGCAATAAAAAACCCGGAATTTCCGGGTTTTTTATTGCCTGCGATTTGCTCGTCCTACTGATTTCGCGCCTTGGCTTCGGCAGCCTTGGCCGCCCGCAAGCGCCGAACCTCTTTCGGATCCGCCAGTAACGGCCGGTAGATCTCGATGCGATCCCCCGCCTGAATCAAGCGAACCTGTGGGTCAGCCACCACCTTGCCGAAGATCCCCAGCGGACATTCGTTCAGGTCCAGCTCTGGAAATTCATCGCCGATACCTGACTTGAGCACCGCCTCAAGCACTGTCGCCCCTTCAGGGACGCTCAAAGTGCGCAGGATCTGACGATCCACGGCGGCATATACCACCTCGATCTCGATCACCGGCTCAGCCATGCATCTGCTTGGCACGCTGGCAGAAAGCATCCACCAGCGTATTGGCCGCCTGATTGAACAGCGGGCCGAGTGTCGCGCGCACCAGCGGCCCGGCATAGTCGAAAGACAGGTCGAGACTGATCTTGCAGGCCTTCTCGTTCAACGCCTTGAAGACCCAGACGCCATGCAGCTGATTGAACGGGCCTTCTTCCAGGTTCATCTCGATCGACTGCCCCGGCACCAGCGTATTGCGCGTCACGAAGTGCTGACTGAGACCGCCCTTGGCCACGCCAACGCTGGCGCGCATGTGCTCGGGCGAGCTCTCCAGCACCTCGGCGGACGAGCACCATGGCAGGAATTCCGGGTAACGCGCGACGTCGTTGACCAGGTCGTAGAGGAATTGCGCCGGGTATGGCAGCAACGCCGAACGTTGAATATGTGTCGTCATGTAAGCGTTACTTCCAGAGCTGAGCGGCAAACACTACAAGAATGCCGATAGGCGCCACGTAGCGCATCAAGAACAAGGACAGGGCAAACAGCGCCGGGTTACGAATCGACAACTCGTCACGCACCGCATCACGCCCCATCACCCAACCGGCAAACAGCACAAAACACAGGCCACCGAGCGGCAACATGATCCGCGAGGTGAAGAAATCGATCACGCCGAAGAAGTCCAGACCACCCGCCGCACCCCATTGGTAGAGATGGAACAGCCCGCCATCGTTCACGAAAAATTTGGCTTCCTTCCAGATATTGAAGGAGAAAACCGTACCCAGACCAACGAACCAGCAGATGAAGGCCAGCCAGAAAGTTACCCAGCCACGGCTGATTTTCGTGCGTTCAACCAGATAGGCAACCATCGGTTCGAGCAGGGAAATCGCCGAACTCCAGGCGGCAATTGCCACCAGGACAAAGAACACCACGCCCATCAACTGGCCGAAAACCACGTTACCGAAGGCAAATGGCAGGCTGACGAACATCAGCCCCGGGCCTTCGCTAGGGTTCAAACCGCCGGCGAACACAATCGGAAACAATGCCAGACCGGCCACCAGCGAAACGAAGGTATCGAGCAGCGCGACACCGACTACGGTGCCGGACAGCGAGGCTTCCTTGGTCATGTAAGCGCCGTAGATCATGATCGAACCGACGCCCACGCTCAGGGAAAAGAACGCGTGCCCCATGGCGGGCAGCAAGCCGTCGAGGACTTTTTCCGGGTGGAAATCGAACATGAAATGCACGCCTTCCATGAAATGCCCGGTGGTCATGCTGTAACCCAGCAGCACCAGCACCATCACAAACAGCAGCGGCATCATGATCCGCAGGCTGCGTTCAAGCCCGGCAACCACGCCTTTGGCGATCACCACGGCCGACAACAGCATGAAAACTGTGTGCCAAAGTGTCAGGCGCCAGGGATCGGAGATGACATTACCGAAATAAGCGCCGACCTGATCCGCCGTAGCGCCCTGGAAGTCCCCGCGTCCCATGTCGATGATGTAATCCAGCGACCAGCCGCCGACCACACTATAGAAAGACAGGATCAGCAGCGCCGTGATCATCCCGGCAAATGCGCCCCACGACCACTTGCCCGAGTGCCCTGCTTCCAGCGCCAGCACCTTCAGGGCATTCGCCGGACTCTGTCGCGCGCGGCGGCCGATCAGGGTTTCAGCCAGCATGACCGGGATCCCGATCAACGCGATGCACGCCAGGAACATCAGCACGAAGGCGCCGCCACCGTAGACCCCGACCATGTAGGGGAATTTCCAGATGCTGCCCAGTCCCACGGCCGAACCGGTCGCGGCGAATATGAAAACCCAGCGGCTAGCCCAACTGCCGTGGACAGAAACCTTGTCTGTCGACATTGAATATCACGCCCAAGCGTTAGAAAAAGAGGCCGCATTGTCCGGGATTCACTCAACGTGCTCAAGCACGCAGCATCACCGTAGCCGAGGACCGTTTATCTCCATATAATGCCGCCCCTATGGCTAAACAGAAGAAACACCCAACAGGGACCATCGCGCAGAACAAAAAGGCGCGACACGATTACTTCATCGAACATCGGTTCGAGGCTGGTCTGGTCCTGGCCGGCTGGGAAGTAAAAAGTCTGCGGGCAAGCAAGCTGCAACTGGTCGACAGTTACGTCCTGCTCAAGGACGGCGAAGCCTGGTTGCTCGGCAGTCACATCACACCGTTGATGACCGCCAGCACCCACGTCATCGCCGATCCGACCCGCACCCGCAAACTGCTGCTCAACAAACGCGAGCTGGAAAAACTCGCCGCTGCCGTGCAACAGAAAGGCTACGCCTGCGTGTGCCTGTCCTTTTACTGGAGCAAGCACATGGTCAAGTGCGAGATCGCTCTGGGCAAGGGCAAGAAGGAATACGACAAGCGAGACACCGAGCGCGAACGCGACGCCGGTCGTGAGTTGCAGCGCGCCGTGCGCAACAAGGGCAAGGAAGAGTAATTTCTTCTGCCTGATACTGTAGCGAGGGAGCTTGCTCCCGCTGGGGCGCGTAGCGGCCCCCGCTTTCAGACAGTGGCGAGAGCCGGGGGCGCCTGCTGCGCAAGCAAGCGGGAGCAAGCCCCCTCGCCACAACTGAATTGCCGTCACATCCCCTTGCGCCGCTCCGCCCGAGCCATGCGCTGAACCTCCTGCCGCACCTCTTCCAACACTTCCTGCACATACAGAATGTGCCGACTGGAAACCTCGCGCGCCTGCTCCGCACGCCCTTCGATAATCGCCAGATACAGTTCCCGATGCTGAGCGATCAGCATGTCGCGGGTTTCCGTGCGTTGCTTGTACATGCCGCCGATGTTGGTCACCACGTTGCGTTTGAGCAGATCGAACAATCCGCGAATGGTGTGCAGCAGCACCGCGTTGTGGCTGGCTTCGGCGATCGCCAGATGAAACTTCGCATCCGCCGCCCCCTCTTCCGCCCGGCTCACTTCGTCATGTCGCGTGTAGCAATCCTGCAGCTCGTTGAATGCTGCTGTCAGACGCTCACGATCCACATCCGTGGCGCGCAATGCGGCGTAATAGGCACACGATGCCTCCAGAGTGTGCCGAAATTCCAGCAAGTCACGCTGCGCTTCGGGGTTGCTTTCAAGCAGCAATAGCAAGGGATCGCTGAAGGTCGAGCCAAGCGTATCCACCACGTAGTTACCGCCACCCTGGCGACTGACCAGCAAGCCCTTGGCCGCCAGTTTCTGAATCGCTTCGCGCAGCGACGGGCGCGATACGCCGAACTGCTCGGCCAACGTTCGCTCGGCCGGAAGCCGCTCACCGGACTTCAGCGTGCCCTCGAGGATCATCCCCTCGAGTCGCTCGACAATATCGTCAGACAAACGGCGCTGACGAATCTGATCAAACCCCATAACTCAACTCTCCACGATCCCGACCGCACGCCGGGCTCTCTATTCTGGCCGATCGGCGCCGCGCCGACACCTGTCAGTGCGCAATCGTCCGACCGGATCAGATGCCCTCTGCACCGCTTATTCGACAAAAGTTTCAGGGCGACAAATTGACACACCGACATCAAGGCTTTTACCCTAGCCAACAGCGATTGTAAATTGGTATTACCAATTAACCAAGAACGCTGACAGTGCCTGACCAACAACAATTAGGGGCCACCCCATATGCAAACCTGGCAACAGCTCTATACCCCGCTCGGCAGTCTCGGCGTCTCCGCACTCGCGGCCGTCATCCCCATCGTTTTCTTCTTTCTCGCGCTGGCGGTGTTCCGCCTCAAGGGGCATGTGGCCGGCAGCATCACGCTTGCGCTGTCGATCGCCGTGGCGATTTTCGCCTTCCACATGCCGGTCGACATGGCCTTCGCCGCTGCTGGATACGGCTTTGCCTACGGTCTGTGGCCGATTGCCTGGATCATTGTCGCGGCAGTGTTTCTCTACAAACTGACGGTCAAGAGTGGTCAGTTCGAGGTCATTCGCAGTTCGGTACTGTCGATCACTGATGACCAGCGCCTGCAGGTATTGCTGATCGGTTTCTGCTTCGGCGCCTTCCTGGAAGGTGCAGCCGGTTTCGGTGCGCCGGTAGCGATTACCGCTGCGCTGCTGGTCGGTCTCGGGTTCAACCCGCTGTACGCCGCCGGCCTGTGCCTGATTGCCAATACCGCGCCGGTAGCGTTCGGCGCGCTGGGAATTCCGATCATCGTGGCCGGCCAGGTGACCGGCATCGACGCGTTCAAGATCGGCGCCATGACCGGCCGCCAACTGCCACTGCTGTCGCTGTTCGTGCCGTTCTGGCTGGTGTTCATGATGGACGGCCTGCGCGGCGTGCGCGAAACCTGGCCCGCTGCGCTGGTTGCCGGCCTGAGCTTTGCCGTGACGCAGTACTTCACCTCGAACTTCATCGGCCCGGAACTGCCGGACATCACCTCTGCCCTGGCCAGCCTGATCGCCCTGACCTTGTTCCTCAAAGTCTGGCAACCAAAACGCACTGCCGGTGCACAGATCGCCGGCGCCACCTCGAGCGCAGCGATTACCGCCAGCGTCGGAGGTTTCGGCCAGAAGCGCACCACCGTGGCTTCGCCTTACAGTCTTGGGGAAATTTTCAAGGCGTGGTCGCCGTTCCTGATCCTCACCGTGCTGGTGACCATCTGGACCCTCAAACCCTTCAAAGCCATGTTCGCCGCCGGCGGATCGATGTACGCCTGGGTATTCAACTTCGCCATCCCGCACCTTGATCAACTCGTGATCAAGACCGCGCCGATCGTCGCCACCCCGACCGCGATTCCTGCGGTGTTCAAACTCGATCCGATTTCCGCAACCGGTACAGCAATTTTCTTCTCGGCGCTGGTCTCGATGCTGGTGCTGAAGATCAACTTCAAAACTGGTCTGACCACTTTGAAAGAGACCTTCTACGAACTGCGCTGGCCAATCCTGTCGATCGGCATGGTGCTGGCCTTCGCCTTCGTCACCAACTACTCGGGCATGTCTTCGACCATGGCTCTGGTATTGGCCGCAACTGGCGCAGCCTTCCCGTTCTTCTCACCGTTCCTCGGCTGGCTCGGTGTGTTTCTGACCGGCTCCGATACTTCGTCGAACGCCCTGTTCAGTTCGCTGCAAGCGACCACCGCGCACCAGATTGGCGTCAATGACACCTTGTTGGTAGCCGCCAATACCAGCGGCGGCGTGACCGGCAAAATGATCTCGCCACAATCGATCGCCGTGGCCTGCGCCGCGACCGGCCTGGTGGGCAAGGAATCGGATCTGTTCCGCTTCACTCTCAAGCACAGCCTATTCTTTGCGACGATTGTCGGCCTGATCACCCTGGCCCAGGCCTACTGGTTCACCGGCATGCTGGTGCACTAAAGCTGGAAGAAGCCTACAAGCAACACGGAAATAACCGACGCCGGTTCGTGATTCCGGCGTCAGCAATTCACACCCCGGTCTGTAAGGCTGCTGAAAGCAAGGCTCTTTATATTCAGCAGCCGCAACAGACGGATAACCGGGCCCACCCGGAGACACGCCTGATGAGCGAGCTTTTTTACAACGCTGTGCCCAACGCCACCCGCGTTGCACCGCCAATGCCCGAACCTCGGCAATACCCCAGCGAGAAACCGTCGCGGGTCTACCTGTTCGGGACCTGTGTGGTCGATCTGTTCTACCCCGAAGCCGGGATGGACGCGATCCACTTGCTGGAGCGCGAAGGGATAACGGTCGAGTACCCGCAGGGGCAGAGCTGCTGCGGACAACCGGCCTACACCTCGGGTTACACCGAGCAGGCGCGGACGGTCGCGCGCTCGCAACTGGCGCTGTTTGCCGGGGATTATCCGGTGGTGGTGCCATCGGGTTCCTGCGCGGGCATGCTGCGCGAGCATTACGCCGACTTGTTCAAGGACGAGCCGGAAACGTTGAAACAGGTGCAGGCCCTTGCGGCCCGCACCTATGAGTTGGCCGAGTTTCTGTTGTTCGTCTGCAAGGTGCAGCTCAAGGACAGCGGCGAACCGGTCAAAGTCGCGCTGCACACCTCGTGTTCGGCACGCCGCGAGATGAACACCCACCTGCACGGCCGCGAGTTGTTGGCGCAGTTGAGCAATGTGGAACGGGTCAACCATGAGCATGAAAGCGAATGCTGTGGCTTCGGTGGGACATTCAGCGTCCGTATGCCAGACATTTCCGGCGCGATGGTGGCTGACAAGACCCGGGCGTTGAAGGAATCCGGTGCGCATCAGGTGTTGAGCGCCGACTGCGGCTGTTTGATGAACATCAACGGCTCGCTGGAAAAACAAAAGGAAGCGTTGCGCGGGCAACACCTGGCGAGCTTCCTCTGGCAGCGAACCGGAGGTGCGAAATGAGCACCTCGACGATTATTCCTACGGTCGCCGTAGAAGAAGACTTCCGCACCCGGGCGCACAACGCCTTGGGCGATCAGCAGTTACGGAACAATTTCCGCACTGCGATGGATTCACTGATGACCAAGCGGGCAGCGGCTTTCAGCGATGCCCACGAAAGAGAACACTTGCGCGCCCTGGGCAACTCGATCAGGGCGCGAGCGCTCTCCAAGTTGCCCGACTTGCTCGAGCAACTGGAACAGAACCTGACCCGCAACGGTGTGACAGTGCACTGGGCGGAAACGGTGGACGAGGCCAATGGCATCGTCTTATCGATCATCCGCGCTCACGAGGCGCGGCAAGTGATCAAGGGCAAATCGATGGTCAGCGAAGAGATGGAGATGAACCATTTCCTCGAGGCTCAAGGTGTTGAATGCCTGGAGTCCGACATGGGGGAATACATCGTCCAGCTCGACCACGAGAAGCCTTCACACATCATTATGCCGGCGATCCACAAGAATGCCGGTCAGGTCGCGTCCTTGTTCCACGACAAACTTGGCGTGGAGTACACCAAGGACGTTGACCAACTCATTCAGATCGGTCGCAGAGTCCTGCGGCAGAAATTCTTCGAAGCGGACATCGGCGTTTCCGGCGTCAACTTCGCCGTGGCCGAGACCGGCACCCTGCTGCTGGTGGAAAACGAAGGCAACGGGCGCATGACCACCACCGTGCCGCCCGTGCACATCGCCGTCACCGGCATCGAAAAGGTTGTGGAAAACCTGCGTGACGTGGTGCCGCTGCTATCGCTGCTGACCCGCTCGGCGCTGGGCATTCCGATCACCACTTACGTCAACATGATCTCCGGCCCGCGCAAGGAACATGAACTCGACGGCCCACAGGAAGTGCACCTGGTCCTGCTCGACAACGGTCGCAGTCAGGCCTTTGCCGACAGCGAGCTGCGCCAGACCCTGAACTGCATCCGCTGCGGCGCCTGCATGAACCATTGCCCGGTCTACACCCGCGTTGGCGGTCACACCTATGGCGAGGTGTACCCGGGACCGATCGGCAAAATCATCACCCCGCACATGGTCGGTCTGGCGAAAGTACCGGATCATCCGAGCGCTTCGTCGCTGTGCGGTGCCTGCGGTGAAGTGTGCCCGGTAAAAATTCCGATCCCCGCTCTGCTGCGACGCCTACGCGAAGAGAACGTCAAAGCCCCGGACAGTCCGCATCAAGTGATGCGCGGCCAGGGCAGCAAGTATTCGCGCAAGGAACGCTTCATCTGGAACGCCTGGGCGAAACTCAACAGCTCGCCGACGCTGTATCGGTTGTTCGGGTTCTTCGCCACGCGCCTGCGTGCCCTGACCCCGAGCAATATCGGCCCATGGACGCAAAACCACAGCGCACCCAAACCCGCCGCCCGCTCACTGCACGACATGGCCCGCGAACATCTGGCCAAACAGGGAGACCGCTGATGAGCGCCAAGCAAAATATCCTCGCCAAACTACGGAAAAGTCTGACCGGCGCCACACCAATTCCCGACGACTTCGACGTCGATCTGGTGACGCAGCCTTACACCTACAGCGCCGAGCAACGTATCCCGCAACTGCGCAAACTGATGGAAGCGGTGCACACCGAAATCCATCTGACCAGCGGCGCAGACTGGCCGGCGCTGCTCGCGCAATTGCTGCGTGACCGTCAGCTACCAAGCCTGTTGATCGCACCGACTACACCTCACGGGCAGCGCATCTCACAACACTGGGCGAACAATCCTGATCTGCCGACGCTGAAGTCCTACAACCGGCCGATGGAAGAATGGAAAGCCGAGCTATTCAACGACACCCCGGCCAGCCTCACCGGCACCCTCGGCGCCATCGCCGCGACCGGTAGCCTGATCCTTTGGCCAACCCGTGAAGAACCGCGACTGATGAGCCTGGTGCCGCCGGTGCATTTCGCCCTGCTCAAGGCCAGCGAAATCCGCGACAACTTCTATCAGGTGCAACAGGAATTCGAGTGGGCCCAAGGCATGCCGACCAATGCGCTACTGGTGTCCGGCCCGTCGAAAACTGCCGACATCGAACAAGTACTGGCCTACGGCGCCCACGGCCCGAAAGACCTTGTGGTGCTGATCCTGGAGGACCAATGACGCTTCCGGTGAATTTCCTGCGCGATGCGCAGCAACTGATTCCAGCGGATCGCCGCTTCGACGATCCGCTGTCGACATTGGCCTTCGGCACCGACGCCAGTTTTTATCGGCTGATTCCCAAACTGGTGATCCGCGTCGAGTCCGAGGACGAAGTGGTGGCGCTGCTGAAACTGGCCCAGCGCGATCAGGTCCCGGTGACCTTCCGCGCCGCTGGCACCAGTTTGTCCGGGCAGGCGATCAGCGATTCGGTGCTGATTGTGCTGGGGGATAACTGGAACGCTCGTGAGATTCGCGGCCAGGGCATGCAGATTCGCCTGCAACCCGGGGTGATCGGCGCGCAGGCCAACGCGTGGCTGGCACCGTTCGGGCGCAAGATCGGCCCGGATCCGGCATCGATCAACGCCTGCAAAATCGGCGGCATCGTCGCCAACAACGCCAGCGGCATGTGCTGCGGCACCGCGCAAAATACCTATCACACCCTGGCCGGGATTCGTCTGGTTCTTGCCGACGGCACGCGCCTCGATACCGAAGACGCCGCCAGTGTCGCCGCGTTTCGCGCCAGCCACGGCGATCTGCTGGAGCGCCTGGCGACATTGGGCCGTGAGACCCGCGCCAATGCCGAACTGGCGGCGAGAATCCGCCACAAATACCGTCTGAAAAATACCACCGGCCTGTCACTCAACGCCCTGGTGGATTTCGACGAACCTGTGGATATCTTGAGCCACCTGCTGGTCGGCTCCGAAGGCACGCTCGGCTTCATCAGTGCGGTGACCTACGACACGGTGATCGACCACCCGAACAAGGCCTCGGCACTGATCGTGTTCCCGGATGTGGAAACCTGCTGCAACGCGGTCACCGTGCTGAAAAGCCAACCGGTGTCGGCGGTAGAACTGCTGGACCGGCGCAGTCTGCGTTCGGTGCAGGACAAACCGGGCATGCCGGATTTCGTACAACACCTGTCGAACAATGCCTGCGCGCTGCTGATCGAATCCCGCGCCGCCTCTTCCACTTTGCTGCAGGAACAGCTGGCGCAGATCATGGCTTCGCTGGTCAGTTTCCCGGTGGAAAAACAGGTCGACTTCACCGAAGACCCGGCCGAGAACGCCAAGCTCTGGGCGATCCGCAAGGACACCTTCCCCGCCGTCGGCGCCGTGCGTAAAACCGGCACCACGGTGATAATCGAAGACGTGACCTTCCCGGTCGAGCAACTGGCCATCGGCGTCAATCGCCTGATCGCGCTGTTCGACAAACATGCCTACGACGAAGCGATCCTTTTCGGACACGCACTGGAAGGCAATCTGCACTTCGTCTTCACCCAAGGCTTCAACAGTCCGGAAGAAGTCGCACGCTATCAGGCGTTCATGGACGACGTGGCGCAACTGGTGGCGGTGGAGTTCGGCGGTTCGCTGAAGGCCGAACACGGCACCGGGCGCAACATGGCGCCGTTCGTTGAGCTGGAATGGGGCAGCGACGCCTATCAACTGATGTGGCAACTCAAACGCCTGCTCGACCCTAATGGCATCCTCAACCCGGACGTGGTGCTCAGCGAAGATCCGCAGATTCACCTCAAACACCTCAAGCCGTTGCCAGCCGCAGACGAGATTGTCGATAAATGCATCGAGTGCGGTTTCTGCGAACCGGTCTGCCCGTCAAAAGGCCTGACCCTCAGCCCGCGTCAGCGCATCGTGATCTGGCGTGACATTCAGGCGAAAAAACGCGCCGGCGTTGACACCACCGAGCTGGAACAAGCCTACGAATACCAAGGCATCGAAACCTGCGCCGCGACCGGATTGTGCGCGCAGCGTTGCCCCGTAGGCATCAATACCGGCGAACTGGTGAAAAAGCTCCGCGCCCGTAATGCCACGCATCAGAAAACCGCCGACTGGATCGAAGGAAATTTCGCCAAGACCCTGCAAGGCGCACGCTTCACCCTGCACGTGGCAAACGGCGCACGGATGCTGCTCGGCGCACCGCGTCTGGCCAAGCTTTCGGCGACGCTGACGCGCTTGTCCAAAGGCCAGGTGCCACTGTGGAGCAACGCAATGCCACAACCGGAAAAAGCCATTCGCTTCAGCCCGAGCGTATCGGACGAACGGCCCCGCGTGGTCTATCTGGCCGCCTGCGTTTCACGGGTGATGGGCCCGGCGGCGGGTGACGAAGAGCAGATGTCGCTGTACGACAAGACCCGTGGCCTGCTGGAAAAGGCCGGTTACCAAGTGGTGTTCCCGGACAATCAGGACAACCTCTGCTGCGGTCAACCGTTTGCCTCCAAGGGCTACGCCGAGCAGGCTGAGCACAAACGCCAGGAACTGATTAGCGCCCTCCTCCATGCCAGTCGTGGCGGGCTCGATCCGATCTACTGCGACACCAGCCCGTGCACCTTGCGCCTGGTGCAGGACGTAGGAGATGTTCGCCTGGATCTGTACGACCCGGTGCGCTTCATCCGTACGCATCTTCTCGATCGTCTGGAGTTCACCCCGCAAGAAGCACCGATTGCGGTTCACGTGACCTGCAGCACACAGCATCTGGGCGAAAGCCAGGCGTTGATCGATCTCGCGCGCAAATGCAGCAAGACCGTAGTGATCCCGGAAGGCATTCATTGTTGCGGGTTTGCCGGCGACAAGGGCTTCACCACACCGGAGCTGAACAGCCATTCGCTGCGCACACTCAAGGACGCGGTGCAGCACTGCAGCGAGGGGATCTCCACCAGTCGCACCTGCGAGATCGGCCTGACGCAGCACGGCGGCATCGACTATCACGGACTGGTCTATCTGGTGGATCGGGTGACCCGCGCCAAGGCCTGCTGAAGAAAAATAGAACCCTTGCGCGCGACCGTAGTCCACAGAACAGACCCCGAAAATCGGGGCTTTTCTTCCACTCGGTTGCCCGTCCTGACGGCCAGCGAAGTCTGGAACCCTCAGTTCAAGGAGATACACATGAAACGTTCTGTACTGTTAGGTCTGTTCGTTACTGCCTCGATGCTGGCCTCCACCTCGTTCGCCGCCGACAAGCCTGCCGACCTGTGCGATGCCAATATCCAGACCATCGACAATGCCAAAGGGCAGCTGTCTACGAATCCAGAACTGACTCAGCGCGCTGAAACCAGTGTTGCCAAAGCCAAAGCGCTCAAGGCCCAAGGTAAAATCGACGACTGCATTGCGGAAACCTCGCAAACCATCGTGGAACTGCGTAAATCCACCGGCACCAACAACTGATTCACTCCCCGGCCAACCTTCGGGTTGGCCTCGGGGGCCGTTTGGCGTACACTGCGCAGGCTTGTTGCCTCACCTGATGTACGAGGCAATGAGTTCGGGGCCGATTAGGATTCGACGCCGGTGACGAAACTTTAGGTGCATGCCGACTTGGTAACAGAAGTCGTAAATCCACTGTTGCAACTTCTTATAGTTGCCAATGACGACCAATACGGTGCTGCTCTCGCTGCTTAATTGCAGCTGACATGCACTCCTGGTGCCTTCGGGCCCAGCAATCATCAGGGGATGTCTGTAAACCCGAAATGATTGTCATATAGAACAGAATCGCCGTGCAGTACGTTGTGGACGAAGCGGCTAAAACTTACACAACTCGCCCAAAGCACCCTGCCCGTCGGGTCGCTGAGGGTTAACTTAATAGACACGGCTACGCATGTAGTACCGACAGCGGAGCACTGGCGGACGGGGGTTCAAATCCCCCCGGCTCCACCACTTCAACATCTAAAGACGTCCAAGGACGTCTTTTTTTGTGCCTGAAATCCAGTAAACGCGGGGCTTTCAGGTCCAATGGTGTCCGATGGTATCTGAGCTCATCCTACAATTCGTGTATTCCACGTGGTATTCCAAACCCACGACTGGTATTTTTTGGAATACACGCAGTATCGGAGATCACCATGGGTGCTCAAGCCACGCGGCTTTCAGACGTCAAAGTCAAAGCAGCGAAACCAAAGGAAAAAGACTACATCCTCACTGATGGCGACGGCCTTCAAATGAGGGTGAGAGCCAATGGCTCAAAGCTGTGGAATTTTAACTACATTCACCCAGCAAGCAAAAAACGAATCAACATGGGCCTTGGCACCTTTCCGGAGGTGAGCTTGGCTCAAGCCCGGAAAAGGACCGTAGAAGCCAGGGAGTTGGTAGCTCAAGGCCTAGATCCGAAGGAGAAGCGCGACGCGGATCGAAAAACCTTAAGAGCGACTACGGAACACACATTTAAAAACGTAGCCACCGCGTGGTTCGAGCTCAAGAAAGATTCCGTCACGACTGCCTATGCTGAAGACATCTGGCGTTCGCTGACGCTGCATGTTTTGCCCGACTTGGGTACAACTCCAATCTCAGGGATCACTGCGCCGGAGGTAATAAAACTCCTTAGACCGCTTGAGACCAAAGGCAGTCTTGAGACAGTAAAGCGACTTAGTCAGCGTCTCAACGAGATCATGACCTACGGTGTGAATTCTGGCTTGGTTCATTCGAACCCACTCAGCGGCATTCGCTCAGTCTTCAAGAAACCAAAAAAGAAAAACATGGCAGCGCTCGCCCCAGACGAGCTGAAAGAGCTAATGGTGACCGTGGCGAATGCCAGTATAAAAAGGACAACGCGGTGCTTGATTGAGTGGCAGCTGCACACGATGACCCGCCCCGCAGAAGCAGCTACCGCACGGTGGGTCGACATAGACATCGGAAAGAAAATCTGGACGATACCTGCGGAGCGAATGAAAAAGCGCCGGACTCACATCATCCCCCTCACGGAACAGGCTCTAGAGCTTCTGGAGGCTATAAGGCCGTTAAGCGGTCATCGCGAGCATGTCTTCCCAGCAGATCGGAATCCCCGTACTCATTGCAATAGCCAAACCGCCAATATGGCTCTCAAGCGTATGGGCTTTGAAGGCCGCCTGGTTAGTCATGGCATGCGTTCAATGGCTAGCACCATCCTCAACGAGCACGGCTGGGAACCTGAGCTGATCGAGGTTGCGCTTGCTCATGTTGATAAGGACGAGGTACGCAGCGCATACAACCGGGCAGATTACATAGAGCGAAGACGTCCCATGATGAAATGGTGGAGCGAGCATATAAGGGAAGCTGCCACTGGAAACCTATCAGTCTCAGCGATCCTTGATCGCCGCGACTAGTGCCATAGTCCAAGAGCCCACCTCGTAAAAACTAAGAATGCCGTTGCTCGTGTCCTAATGCGACACGGGCAACGGTCCATTGCGTACCATGCTGAGGAAACATGCCTCGTGATTGTTAAGCGCACTAGGAGCAATTCGCATGTCTTTTGACAAGCTATATGAGATTGATATAGATGATTTCATAAAAGGAATTTGGAAGTCTTTACGTCAAGCTTTCAAATCCATGCCCGAAGATAAAAGCTTTGATGAGTACACGAAGCAGCTTCGTGAGGGCATCGCAAGCGGAATTATTACAGATGACTGGGTTAATGAACCACAATTCGAGTATTTTGGTTCAAATCCTCTCAGCCTAGAATATCCCTTCAGGCGCGCGATAGTTCTAGCAGAGCTCACACAGCAAGCGCTAAACAAGGGAGATAATTTGAGCTTTTTGGCTCTTGCGTTAAAAGCTAGCGCCGCTGTAGAAAGCGCTTTCGTACACGCAGAATTCCAATCAATTCTGAACGTCCCTGCCGCTTTGCGACGACACCGCGCTGAAAAAGGGGGGGCGGCGCGGGCCAAAACATTCCAGCTAGCCAGAGACCATGCGTTAGCACTCATTCGCGATCAGCGCCCAGAAGATGGCTGGGATGACATAACACATGCAGCCGAGACGATTTCAGGAGAACTTTATCAGTTCGCCAGAAGCAATAAAATCAGCCTCACGGAACAAAGAATTGTGAGCAATCTAAAAAAATGGTCCAAGGAAGATGTAGCGTTTCGCAACGCGCTGAACAGCTTGCTTAAAGGCCCTCACTAGGTCTCAGATCTCAATAGCGGGCTGCCGCCGAGGTCGCCCTCTTTTTTTGACTGCTGGCTTTGGCATCTCTCCACGGCCAAACGTTCTAGCTCTACCTTCTGTAGCGATGCGTAAGTAATATTCAATTTTAGTCAAATATACTGCCGCCTTCTGCAAGTTCTTCCTTTTATCTTTGTCAAAATGCTCAATCATGCCAATGCCGCAAGCACGGTATACATCCTTTCTACGATTACAGTTGTAATACACCCCCGTACCCTGAGTCGCTCTGTCGGCCCACATCTCACCAATCGTCCTCGCCCAGCCTATATCCTCTCTAACCTGTGATCCATCTAAAAAGAACATACAGTGATAATGGTATCCCTTGGACAATCCGTACTCTAACTTCCAGGCATGACCTAAGAATGCACCTCTAACTTTACGTCTCAACATACCCATTAAGCGTTCCCTATGTGATTTCACATCTTCAAAATGTAACTCCTCTCGCATCCCCCCGGCGCATACTAGCTTCGAATACCCTAAATCCACTCGCAACACCATCACCCGAGAAGTTTCTTTGAAAATAGCATCAATATAGGCGAGCAGACTTTTGTAGTTTTTATTTGAAAGCCTGCGGTGTGCGCTTAATTGTTTTCTGAACACTGCACCACGTATCAGCTTTCTAACTCGGTCGACAGAAACATTAATCGAGTCGACCAATGCAAACAAATCACCATGAAAACTCTTTGGATTACGTTGATGGTAATACTGAAGAGCGTGCTCTTCAGTCGCTTGAAAAAATACATTGACCAATGGACTGAAATCATGGATTGGATAATACCTCTGAATTTCACTCCTAGACCAGATATTAGCCAGGAGTCGTTTCCCTATACTGTTTAACTTAACGACCTGCTGTCCACCGCATGCTTCATGGATAGAGGCAACATTTTCATCAGTAGCGTCCACATCTTTAACTAGTCTCTCTATCGCGCTAATCCTTAAAATCGCACTTCTTTCGCCATTTATTGCGATGACTCCAGATATAGCACTATCGAAATACGACGTGGTGCTTTCCAGCAAAGCATCTTCAACGTATCTATCTAATATCTTCATTCCTACTCCTACACAATCGATTCACATAACCGTGCGCTATGTGCGCACAGTCAGCCAGCACAACCAACCTCATAAAAACGGCTTAACTGGAGGATGCTCACCCACTGCTCATTTTCATCTGCGAGGCACCTACTTTCATTAATCGTCTACTGACAAAATTCAGAACTATCAATAGGCATATCTGCTAAGAAATACTTAGAGCTAATGCAATAACAAAGAATCCAGAATCCCCCTACGGGACATTCAGAAGGGAATCTAGGCAAAGGAAGAAATCTACAAAGCGTGGCCCGGAATAAAAAAGGCCTAATTGCAAATCCACAACCATCGAGTTAGTGCTACGCCAGATACGACCAACGACGGGTCAGAGCTCAGAATTGGTTGCCCTGGACTGAATCCAGTCGTTGATATGCGCTTCCATCCATCCGACAGCTGAGCAGCCAAGCTTTATCGGCTTGGGGAAGGTTTTGTCGTACCTGGGCGAATTGACGTTCATCCGATCATAAATTGTGGACCGCGATAAACCGATACGTTTCTGGACCTCCCTCATCCGGAGAACCCTCATTGGCCTTTGCGTCTGCGCTTCCATCGTCAACCTCTCATGAGTCAAATTGGCTATGGATCGACTTTAAATATTCATGCGAATCGCGTGCAAAATTGTGCTTACGTAAAAAAATACACGTCGCGTAAGCCCTAAGAATGACGACCTGAAGAACTAACCCAAGCTTTCCTGAAGAACCAACACGCACAGCGGTTGTGGACCTAACTGGAACACCACGCTTATAACCAAATAGAATATTAAAATAAACTCATATTCCTTATTGATGTATCGGACTCAAGCTAACTATCAACACACTAATCAAACTTATTTGAAATACATATTACCTAATTGAATATATGAATTATTCAAAGCGAAACGCCATCCACAGCAAAGCAGTCCACTACGGAAACTAAAATGAACAACTCATGCCCGAACTGTAATTCATCTCGCATAACCACCAGAAATATCGGACGAAAGACCGGCGGTTTTATTGGATCTGTAGGAGGCGCAACGAGTGGTGCCACGGGAGCGTTAGCAGGTGCAGAGCTAGGCGCGACTTTAGGTGTTACTGGTGGCCCTATAGGCATTGCGATAGGGGGAATAGCTGGCGCTCTAATAGGTGGTCTATTCGGCGGAGTAGCAGGTGGCATTGCTGGCGCGACTGTGGGGGAACAGATCGACACGAGAATACTTAACAACTTCCAGTGTTTAAGTTGCCGTCATTCTTTTACGTCCAGAATCTGATAACTCACATTCCTGTTAACTTCATTAAACTTTGCTAGCGAGTTAAAAAATGGCTCATCTCATCGAAAAAATGGCTTATGTCGGCGCTACTCCTTGGCATGGTCTTGGCAACCAACTTACAAAAAAGCAACCTCTTGAAGTCTGGCAAGAGGAAGCGGGCATGGACTGGCTGATACAGGAAAGCCCGGTCCACTACAAAGCTGGCTCAATCGGCCACTTGGGGAGCATTCACACTTTTCCTGAGCAGAAAGTACTGTATCGCTCCGATACGAAAATCGCTCTCTCAGTCGTATCTCAACGCTACCAGGTGGTGCAACCCCGTGAGGTATTAGAGTTCTACAGAGACCTCACCGAGGTTTCAGGCTACGAACTGGAAACGGCTGGGATACTAAAAGGTGGTCGTAAGTTCTGGGCACTGGCTCGTACCGGACAAGGCACGACGCTCCGGGGTAACGACCAGGTGAATGGTTACCTGCTGCTAGCCACCTCCTGTGACGGTACGCTGGCTACGACGGCAACACCGACCACGGTACGGGTGGTATGCAACAACACGTTGACCATAGCCTTGGACGGCGTAGCCAACGCTATCAAAGTACCGCACAGCACGCGTTTCGATCCACAAGCGGTGAAAAGGCAGCTCGGTATCGCCGTCTCTCAATGGGACGAGTTCATGTACCGAATGAAAAATCTGTCTGAGCGAAAGGTTCAGTGGCCCGAGGCGATGAGTTTCTTCATGAACGTACTGTGTGACACCAGCCCTGATAGCCCGCTACCGACAGTCCTGCCTAATGAGCGGGCATTGCGGAAGGTGCAAAATCTATACGAAGGACAGGGACGCGGATCGACACTGGAGTCGGCTCAGGGCACTGCCTGGGGGTTACTCAACGCTGTAACTGAGTATGTGGACCACGAGCGTCGAGCTCGAAGTAGTGAGTACCGCATTGATTCCGCATGGTTCGGCCAAGGGGCAACTCTCAAGCAACGAGCACTGAATGCGGCCCTAAAGCTCGCGGCATAAAGCAATGGCCTCTCAGCCCGTACCAACCAGGCTGGGAGGTCGTCGCTGAGAAGACAGTAGCTCTCAAAGCCCGGCGTCGCTCAGCAGCTCAGATGGCTTACGTTGGATCGCTTTGGCAATGCGCAAGATATTCAAGAACGTAACATTTCGTTCTCCCCGCTCGATTTTTCCCATATGGGACCGATCAATCTGCGCGAAGTCGGCTAATGCTTCCTGGGAAAGCCCTAGCTCAAGTCGACGAGCACGCACAGCAGCCCCCAAACGTACAAGGTCACGGTCTTTATCAAGGCTTGCGGAGATTCTTTCCATGCCGAGAATCGTTACGCTATGATGCCTAAACAACCACGGCATTTACGACCCTTTTTGGTTCGTTGACGTAACGTGTGAGATCCCCAACCGAGCCCCTCACGGCATCAATGCCATGACTTCAAACCAAGTTAAGGAAAGCAGCGGAAGCTATGAAAATCTCTAAAGTACTTGTCGCAACAGCACTCGTAATTTTATCGACGCAATCTAAAGCAGATCTTTGGAGCCAATATCAAACCCCGAACGCCATTAAATGCGAAGTTTTGAGAAGCAACATTAAACACTGTACAGATTCAACCAGACCAGAAAAACATGTAGTACAGTACCAGGACCAGAGTGGTCAATCCGCAATGAGAGAAGAGCCCACCTTCGAAGCGGTCACATGCATTCCGCAGCTAGAAAAATGCATAGACAACAGTCGAAATTATCGTGGCAAAAGTAACACTGAGAAAGATATGAAATACTTTGTTTACTTAGACTTTTATATCTACCCAGGGGCCGACGGAACTGACTGGGCTTATAAAGATGGTACAGGGCCTTTGTTCGGAGGTGCTCCAGCAGGCAACACCGTAGTAACACCTGTGGCTACCTCAGTGAAAGCAACACCTAATGCTTCCGGAACCTATGACATTTGGTGCGATCCTCAAGGTGATGCTTGCGATCTAACAATTGATGGAGGTAGCGACCAAGTGAGTCGTGCTCGGCTTCCCGTTTACGTACCGATAGCTTCCAATACAGAAAATTGCTCAATGGAATTTTGTTACGACTCCAAGCAGAATGTTATCGGCCTTAACCCTGACTACCATCTGTGGAAAAAGTGATGCTTCGAGTCTGTGTTAAGGCGTTAAGGCGTTAAGTACGACGCTATTAAGAATATTTATTTGTAGGCACAGGGTGTTAGCTTAGACACCCTACGCCTTTTCATAGGTACTAGCTGACTAAGCGAGCCGACTTGGGATCGTACAACATTTCGGTAATAGTTCCATTACGAATATGCTCGACCGCTTCGTCAATCACATGGAGTGGCACAAGGAACCACTCTCTCGGTTTTACCGGATTTCCGAAGCGATCTTCTATGGTCAGATCAAGCTGCACTGCGCCAAATAAGCGATGGAAGATATTCTCTAATCTCGTTCTATTAAGGTTGTGCAGCTTATAGGCGGCGACTACCTCCACTCCAGCCAACATGTAGGTAGCATCTTTTTCCGCGCCCGCGATGCGTGCTTCCACTTTACCACCAGTCACCCCGATCTTGTGAATCAGTTCGCGGTGCTCTGCCACAAATGGGTGGCCCGACAAGCTTCGCAATACATAGATCGTGCCGCTCTCAATGTCGTCGGATTCAGAAGCATCACCAAACAACGGCCCCATGTCCGGGTCTGTCAGTCGGCGACCAGTGTCGTCTTTGTACAGCGCGCGTTGTAAGGAGCGACGCAGCAGATTGCTTTCCGTGCCATTGGCGTAGATGACGCGCAAACGCGCATCGCTTTCGCCATTCGGAGCCTTGATGGTTTCTCCTATGTCGGCTACATACGCTAGCTGCCCGCCGACGATGAAGTAGTTTCCAGTTTCAACGCTGGTATCGCGCCCAAAACGCAAGGTTTTACGAATGCCGGATTTCAGATCGCTCTCAGCTAGTTCGAATAGCGGTTGGAATTTGTCAAAATCCGCACAAGGAGCACGATCAGCGACTTCCTCGGCAGCACGCTTTTCAGTGCTCGAACGCACATGGCGCAGCACCGTGATGTCGTTCTGGTCTGCGGACTCACTGCCCATACCGAGCTCAGCAAGCAATGCGTCTTCATCCAGCTCGTCCACATCCACCGAAGCGATAAAGGCACCAGACAGCAGGCCGGGCTCGTCGAACGCAGTCAGTAGGGTTTGGGCTTCCGGCAACCTGCGTAACTGATCCAGGCGCACTGCATACAAACGCTCGAATATGTCGCGGTCTTCACCGTGTAGTGGTGCACGACCGTGGATCTGATAAAAGCGCAGAATGTCCTCGAAGCCGGCGACGATCCGTTCTTCACGAGGCGTTCGGGTTGCTACCTTGAGTGGAGTGACTTCTACGCCAAGCGCATCCAGCAGTTCGTCATCGTTCATATCAGCCATTGTCGGATTCTCTCAGAGCCTGTGCGGCCCTGGCCTGCGCACGGTAACGGGATAATACAGCCACTCCTTCGGCCATTCGCTTCTCCCACGAATCGGCGGAATTGATATCCGGGAGGCGACCGCGTTCATTCTTGAACTGCAAAGCGCGCCTTGCCAGCTCACGGGCTTCGTCTTCGGGAATACTCAACTTCTTGGCGGCAATGCTGGCCTGCACCTGACGCAATGATTTCTCATCCATCGCTTTCGCAAGCACCGCATAAGCCGCGTCGAAGGGGTTAATACGATCGATCAGGTCAATGTCCAGTTCGCGTACGTTAACGAATTTACGCACGCCATCCAGCAGCGCTGTACTTCCTTGGGCGGTGTCACCACCGTTCGCATCTGCCTGCCCCAAGACCAGTTTGGCCTGCTGAGTAATGTTCATTGCAGCGATAGCGTGCTGGCGAATGGCTTCCTGGTCGACGTCGCTCAAGTCTGGGTAACGCTCACGCACTATCTTGCCCATGCGGAGTTGTGTCAGCTCTTCGGGCAGGGTGTTTTCCTTGTCAAACAAACCGCGCTCTAACACGGTTTTATCCTGTAAGAAGTTGGTCACCACTTCATTCAAATCCTCTTTGCAAATGCGCGTAGCTTCTGCGCTTTGCGGCGTCGTCAGGCCATTGATCTCGACATGGAATTGGCCTGTGGCTTCATTCACGCCGAGGTTAGTGCCACCTGGTTGATAACCATCGAGCCCATAATTGAAACCCTCTTTCGGTCCTGTATCTTTAGGGGTGAACTCATAGCGCGGTGCGAGCACCTGTTCCATCAATAAGCTGGCAGAAATGGCCTTGAGCATATCGTTCACCGCTTCAGCAACAGCGCTTTGATCGGCTGAAGGTTCGGCGATCAGGTTGGTGAAGCGTGAGCGCTCCTTCCCCTCGGCATCACGAGTTGCGCGGCCAATGATCTGCACAATTTCCGTCAAGCTTGATCGGTAGCCAATAGTTAGCGCATGTTCGCACCAGATCCAGTCAAAGCCTTCCTTCGCCATACCCAACGCAATGATCACATCCACGTTGTCCCGGTTATTCTTCTGCACAGGGTCTTTCAGCGCGGCGAGCACTTTCGAACGTCTAGCCGCGTCGCTGTCATCCACCAGATCGGCCAGTTTCAGAGTGCGACCGTCCTTGGTCTTAATGAGGTGGAAGCCGGTGGCCGGATCGACACCCTGCCAATCCCCCAGCGCACTCATTATCTCGTTGACTTCGCGTTCCTTGTCTTTGAGGCTTTCGCGGGCATTCACATTGGGAATATGGATGATAGTTTTCAACGCCGGGTCCAGCACCTTGGCGACGGCATCCACATACTTTCCAGTGTAGAAAAAGTAGCCTATGTCCAGAGACTTCAACCAACGGTAGCCATTGAGCTGCTCGTAATAAGTGTAAGTGACCGTCTCAAACCTAGCCTCTTCCGCAGGGGCCAGTACTGCCTCGCTGTCACCGCGAAAATAAGAGCCGGTCATAGCTACCAGATGCACTTTATCGCGACCGATAAAGGCGCTCAGTTGCCCACCAAGCTTGTTGTCTGGGTTCGCGGAAACGTGGTGGAATTCGTCGATGGCGATCAGACGGTTGTCGAAAGCTTCGATGCCCAACTCTTCCACCGCAAAGCGGAAGGTGGCATGCGTACAAACCAGCACCTTGTCAGTGCTTTCCAAAAACTTACCTACCGCCCCAACCTTGGACTTGGCTACACGTGGCTCGTCGATGCCTGGGGCATTGCACAGGTTCCACTGAGGGGATACCTGCCAATCCCAGTAAAAGCCGTACTTGCTAAGAGGCTCATCAGCAAAGCTACCGCCAATAGAACGCTCCGGAACGACGACGATGGCCTGCTGCAAGCCTTGGTTGTGGAGCTTGTCCAGCGCGATAAACATCAGCGCACGAGATTTTCCCGAAGCTGGTGGTGATTTGATTAACAAGTACTGCTCACCGCGCTTGGTGTAGGCGCGCTCTTGCATCGTTCGCATGCCCAATTGGTTGGCTTTACTGGATGCGCCGGTGCGAGCAGTGGTAATGGACACCGACGGTACGGTATAGCTATTTGTCGGATTGCTGGCTGGTTCCGTCACGCTTTTTTTCCCTTTATTTTGGGTGCGACTTTGGCTGCACCGGCCGTCATCTTGGTGTAAAGGTCGAACAACTTTTCCAGCCGCTCAGTGTCGTTTTTGAAGCGTCGACCGATGTAGATACGCTCTAACACTTCATCGTTTCGCTCATGGGCACGGCGTAGATTGTCAGGCATGTTTTCAGGATCGTACAAATCGGCGATGGTGGCTGGAAAATGGGCTTCGCGAGCAAGCAAGATATCCTCGGCACAAGCAGTCAGATCGGCTTTGTTTTGCTCGGTGAGCAGCGGCACAGGGAATGTGTTCCAGCCGAGAGTGTTCGAATAGCGAAAGTCGGTTTTCATTTTTCCGCAGACGGTCCCAATCCAGACCAAGTGCAAGCGTGACGCGATCACGGCCATGTTCCAGAGTGGGGCGTCGTACAAGCCAAAGGCCAAGTTGGTGAGTGTTGTATGGCTATCGATGATTCCCGAAGGCAGGAATGGTCTTCGCTCAGAGGAGACACTCGGCACAACGATAGTGTGCCGCTCGCCTATTCGCATCAATTTGAGCTGATGCGCGCGTCTTGCCAACATCTGCGCCCCTTTGTCGGGGCTTGCCATACGCACCATGCGAACAGCCTCAATACGTTCGTTTAGGACTGGAATGCCTTGTGCCTCCGCCAGGTTTTTCTCTTCAATCCAAACGCAAAACCGGGTGCCGCCGTTGATGAAGTCGGCCGACCCATAGATACGGCGGATGAATAGCTCTCTTTGGGCTGACGTCAAACTGAGGGATTCCAACTCGTCCCGGCTTAAGAGCAGGTTTCCCCCATCACTGGGCTTGTTGCCGAACTCCATGACGCCAAGGTCGGACATCGGCGCTCTCTTTTTTTCAACAATGACGCGCCGCCCCATCGTCAGATACGGCGTTATCGAGGCACCTTCACGGAGGACAACGCTGCCGTCATCTTGATGCTCGTAGAGGCGGCGGGTAGCGCTATTTTGAGATCCAATGCCAACTACAGCCACTGTCACGCCCGCATTATGGCTCGCGAGGTTTGCCCATTTAAACGACGTGTATGCGAATCTGATGTCACAGCCTGCATCAAACAGAATCGGCCACATTATGGGAACAGACTGACCTTGGCAGATTGAGTTTGTAGTCACGAATGCAGCGATGCCTTGGTTGGTTGCTGCAATCCAGTCTGCTGCTTTTACAAACCAACCAGCCACATAGTCTAGGAAGCCTGTGGAGCCGGTGCGTCCGTTCAAGACGTTACGGATGTCGGCTTTCTGCTCCGGTGTCTGCCAAGTATTTCCCAAATAGGGAGGGTTACCACATATGTAGGTTTCACCACCTTCGTTCTCAAAATCGATTTCCGTCTGATCCAGCGGTGTATCGAACAAATCATCGCCGGTTACCCTCACACCCGTCCCGGTTGGCGGGCAAATGCTCATCCAGTCCAACCGCAGAGCATTCCCGCAGACAATCCAGTTTTGCGCATTCAGCGGCAAAAATTCGGCGAGTGCATCCTGCTGACCGCGATACAACACGTCGCACTGGTACTCGGCAATAATCAGTGCCAGACGGGCAATTTCTGCCGGAAAGTCACGCAACTCAATGCCACGGAAATTGGTCAGCGGTATTTCTGACTTATTGTGAGCCTCACCCCTACGGCGATTGATCTCCGCCTCGATTTCTCGCAGCTGTTTGTAGGCAATGACCAGGAAGTTGCCTGACCCACATGCCGGATCGAACACTCGAATGTGTGCCATGCGTCGGCGCAAATTCAGCAGTTTGCGCTCGTTATCACCTGCTTCCGCCAACTGAGCGCGTAAATCATCCAAGAATAGCGGATTGAGCACCTTCAAGATGTTGGGCACGCTGGTGTAGTGCATGCCTAGCGTGCCGCGCTCAGCATCGTCTGCTACAGCTTGGATCATGCTGCCAAAAATGTCTGGGTTAATTTTCTTCCAGTTCAGCTCACCTGCATGCAGCAGATATGTACGCGCCATGCGCGTGAAGCGTGGGACTTCAGTACTCCCGGAAAATAACCCACCATTGACATAGGGGAAACCGTTAGTCCAGCTCGGCAATCGCGGCTGGGCAGTAGTGCGATCGATACCTTTGATGTTCATGGAACGGAAGATTTCGGACAGCACCTGATCGGTATTGGAGCCGTCGCGCTCGCTGTACCGGTCTACAGATCGGGTGAATAAACCCTCTCCATTGAAGATGTCGGTGTCTTCCGCAAAAAAACAAAACACCAGGCGCGCCATGAAGTGGTTCATGTCAGCCCGACGTTCGTCCTTGGCCCAGTCCGGATTTTCTCCCAGAAGCTCAATGTACAGCTTGTTCAGCCTGCTAGTAGCACGTACATCGATGGGGTTGTCTTTGATCTCCTTGATGGTGGAGATGCCTGCCAACGGCAGCAGGAAGCCGAAATGGTTAGGGAGGTCCCCATAGTCGCAGGTAATGGTTTCACCTGTGATCAGCTCTTCGGCCTCAACGGTTTGACCATCGGTGGCGAGAACGTACTTGGCTTTGCTTTTTATGGTGGCCGGGCTGGCTAGCAACCGTTTGAGGGTTTCGCCCACGGTGCCAGCTTCGCACACGGCTATATGAATGTTACTTCTGAGCAACACTCCACCGGACACATCCGACGCATTGTTATTGCCTGCACGCAGGCGCTTGAGCGCCGTGTCTTTGCTACCGAATGCGGCTAAAAAGGCAAACGGGAACTCCGTCGCGTCGAAAGGCTGGAGAGCCAGCTCCGATATTGCGGACTCGATTTCTACTGCGTTCATGGTTTACCACTGTCCAGATCGCTCAAAAGCGAAGGCGGCCACTTAAGCCGCTAAATTTTGATGATTAATGCGAGACCTCAGAGGATGCCTAATTCTTGCCTTGTCCCGGCAAACTCTAGCGGGATGACATTTGGCGTGCCACGAACAATCAAGATAGTGACAAGGCGGAGGCATTGCGCCCAAGTCAAAAGCATCGGCTCAAAACCGGGTCGTTAGCAGCATCCCGCGTCAGCTTTTTTAACCAATCCACGGTGCCGTGGATTGTAATGGAAGGTTCCTCCTTATGGTAAACAACCGTAGGCAGTCCGCCGTATGGAGCTATCGTAGGTTGTCCAGATCGGGAGGTGATGTAGAAGGGCGAGAGGGATACGCCCTTCCTCCATGCCCGGCCGCAGTCTGGTGACGCGGCGAGCTATTTTGGTTTTTTCCGATATCCAAGCTATGGCTAATGACAGGACCTCATCGGCGCAGCCGATCACGACTCAGGCTTTGCAAAGAAACACTGTATTCCAAAAAGTATTCCAAACAAAAAAACAAACCGCATAAATCCATACAAATCAATAACTTAAAAATCCAGTTCAGATTACCCCGGCTCCACCAACTCAACGAAAAAAGACGTCCAAGGACGTCTTTTTTTGTGCCTGAAACTCATCACCACTCCCCTCGTTTGATCAGTCAAAAATGACAGCAAGTGACTAATAACCACCTTGTTGACGCACAAGAGCCGGCGTAGATTCGCCCCCTCTCAACCTGGCTGGAACGCTTTTCGCAATTCGACATGGACAGTTATGACCGACCTCCCCCGCTTGATCCCACCTCTACTCCCCTCATCAACCGGCATCTCTTATCGATCCAAGCTGTTCAGTTGGGTGAAGTGGGTCTTTTCGATAATCGGTGTTCTTAGCGTATTGAAGTACGCCGCAATTACTTTGATCGGCATGACTGCCGACGCCGATGACGATGTGTATTCCAAGGTTTTCGTTTCACCTGGTGGACATTACAGCGCAGCCCTGATTTCTCGCTCGGGCGGTGGGGCGATTGCGCCGATGTGTAACGACACTGTGGTCGTGTTCAACAGCCGGATGCCACTGGAGGAGGTGGTACAAAGCAAGAACTACGACGTTTATTCAGGCGAATGCGACAGCTTCGTTGACCACTCGGCTTCGCCAGATATTCAGTGGAATTCCGATTCGGAAATCCACATTGATTTCGCAATCAGCGCGACCCGGGTTTACAGTCGACGGGTTGACTTACGTGCAATGGATGCTTCAGGAAACGTACAAGTCAGGTTCTCCGCTCATCGCTGAACATCAGCCACCTTTAATCACTGGACGAATGGACTCTCGTTGAATGGGTAAACGCTTCCCGGTGTGGATTTTGCGTGAGGAAGGTCACGGCGTTCTGAAATAACTGGGCGCGTTGCGGCCGGAGGATAAACCTTCAAACCGCTTCTAAACTCACACCGCCCCCACCGCCAAAACGAGCGCTCATGACCACCCTCCAAGACCGCATGAAGCAAGGCAAGGACGCCCGCAAACAATGCTCGCGCAGCGCCCACGCCACCACCGGAAAGATGAACCGAGATCCGATCCCGCTGATCAAGGCCTCCAGTCAGGGCCGCGTCGCCTCACTGGTGGAGTTGCGTTACGGGCGGATGCTGGTGTCGCCGTTCGCCTTCTTTCGCGGCAACGCGTTGGTGCAGGCGCACGATTTGTCGGACACCGAGAACATGGGGCTGGTCGGGCCGATCTGCGGTGACGCGCATTTGATGAATTTCGGCGGGTTTGCCACGCCCGAGCGCAACCTGTTGTTCAGCGTCAACGATTTCGACGAGGCTCACCCAGGGCCGTGGGAATGGGATCTGAAGCGTCTGGCGGCCAGTTTTGTGATCGCCACCCGTGATTTGCGCCATGGTGATTCGGTTCAGGAAGAGGTCTGTCGGCAGATGGTGGGTGCCTATCAGGCGACCATGCTTGAGTGCGCCGAGCAGAGTGCGCTGGAAACCTGGTACGACTCGATCAAGTACGAAGACTTGCTCGATCAGGCGCGCAAGAGTGCGCTGGAGCATGTACAGCGTGCCGTCGATAAAGCCGAACGGCGCACCCACGCCGAGTTGCTGCCGAAGATCAGCGAGCGCGACGCCAACGGGCGGCTGGTCATTCGCGACGACTTGCCGGAAATTTTTCACCTGCACAACAACACCACGCTGCTCGACGCCGATGATGACTGGCTGCGGCTGTCAGACTGGCGTCCGCTGTCCGAAGCGTTCATGCGCGATTATAGGACCACGCTGCAGGCTGACCGTCGGGAATTGCTCTCGCGGTTTCAGGTGCAGGATCTGGCGTTCAAAGTGGTCGGCGTGGGCAGTGTTGGCACCCGCTGTCTCGTGGCGCTGCTGACTGACGAACGGGAATCGCCGCTGTTCCTGCAATTCAAGGAAGCGCGGCGCTCGGTGCTGGCCGACTATGTGAATGCCAAATGCCGGACGCGCCATGAAGGTCAGCGAGTGGTCGAGGGTCAGCGCCTGATGCAATCGGCCAGCGACCTGTTTCTTGGCTGGACCACCGGGCCTACCGGGCGGTTTTTCTATGTCCGGCAATTGCGCGACATGAAGATCTCCGCCGAGCTGGAAAACTTCGACGCCGAAACCTTCGCCGCCTATGCACGGGTCTGTGGTCGCGCGCTGGCACGGGCGCACGCCAAAGCCTCAGGCAATGCGGCGCTAATCAGTGGTTACATCGGCAAGGGCGATGCCTTGGCGGACGCACTGTTCAAATACGCACGCAGTTACACCGCGCAGAACGAACGCGACTTCGAGCGCTTTCAGCAGGCCTGCCGCAAGGGCCGGTTACGCGCACGTTCGGAAGCGGATTTCGCAGCGGATCACTTGCCCTGATGCGTTGCAGAGCGGTCACCACCGAGATGAATTTTTCTTCACTGCCCCCGTTCGATCAACACGGTACAGTCCGCTCGCTCATTCAAGAAACTACGGTTCGCCCGCGCTCTCCCGCGGGCTTTTTTTTGCCTGGCGTTTGCTGCCGAAGCGATACACCCAAGTGTCCTGCACGCCGTGCTGCTGCGATTGCCGCGCCTGTGGGTAAACCCTGATCAGCGCAAACCCCGCCGCTTCAGCCAGACGCTGACTGCGGGTGTTGGCCGACGATGTGGTCAGGTAAAAGGTGAACTCCGGCAGGCGCCTGACTAATTGCTGGAGCACTTCGCGCATGTAGCCCTTGCCGGCAAACGCGCTGTTGGCCCAATAACCGACGACGTAGCGCTTGCGTCGACGCGGCACCAGACCGATGCAGCCAACGATGGCTTGTCCGTCCTCAGTCACGATGAATAAGCGCCGCTCACCGGTCTCGCTGGCGAAGTCATCCCGCGCTTGCAGCATGGACGACAGCGCTCGCTCCTCACTGGTATGTTCGATCGCCCACTCGAGAAAAGGCGCATGCTCGCGGTAACTGGCGTTCAGCGCCTCCCGCACCGGAGCGACCAGCGCTGGGTCCGGCGCCCGAACACACAGTGCCAACCCATTTACCGTCAATGCAAATTCCATTGCTTGTTCCTCCAATCCCGGAAATGCCGCAGTCGATACCCTGTGCACTCAACCAAAGAAATTTACAGGGCGCCAGTGCGGTTTGTTTTTTTCCGCCTCACGGGCAATCCTGTCCCTCGACCCTGCCCACCGGAGCCCTTGATGCCGCTGCTGACCTTGCCCTGCCAACGCCTGACGCTTGCCATCCTCGCCCCGCAACAGGCCGAGCTGGAAAGTGACTTCTATGCACGCAACCAACGCCACCTCGCCCCTTGGTCGCCGATTCGCACCACCGAATACTTTTCCAGCGAACAGATTCGCCGACGCCTTGAAGTCCAGGCCAGTGCTTTCGAGGCCGGGCTGGCGATGCATTTCGCCCTGTTGACGCCGGATGGCCAGCAGATGATCGGCGCGTGCAATTTCAGCGGGATCATTCGCGGGGCGTTTCAGGCCTGTTATCTGGGTTATCACATCGACCACGCGCATCAGGGTCAGGGTTTGATGCAGGAAGGCCTGGAGGCCGGCATCGGCTACATGTTCGACACGCAGAACCTGCATCGGATCATGGCCAACTACATGCCCGGTAACGAGCGCAGTGCGCGACTGCTGGAGCGCCTGGGTTTCGAGCGCGAGGGCTATGCCAAGGCTTATCTGAATATCGCCGGACGCTGGCAGGATCATGTGCTGACGGCGCTGGTCAATCCGTTGTTCGAAGCACCGGAACAGCGCTGGTCGCGACAATTAGCGTGAGTTTCACAATTTGTTAAGCATTGGCGAAGTATGCTCAAGGCTCCTGCCCTTTCCGGTTGCCTGAAATCCATGCCGCGTGCCGCCACTTCACTGTTTCTACTCGCCGCCCTGCTGTTTTTTTTCGCTTTGGGTAACCACCAGTTGCAAGGCTCCACCGAAGCCCGGGTCGCCGGGATCGCCATGGAGATGCATCTGGACGATGACTGGGTGACGCCGCGCCTGTTTGGCGAGCCGTTTCTGGAAAAACCACCGCTGAGCCTGTGGCTGGACGCTGGCGCCATGCGCGTGTTCGGTGTTTCGCCCTGGGCGGTGCGGCTGGCGTCGGCGGTGGCCGGGTTGCTCAGCGTGATGCTGCTGTACGGCATGTTGCGCCGTTTCGGGCGCCCGAAAGCGGTCGCCTGGACGGCGGGGATTCTGCTGGCGACCATGGCCAGTTACTGGAGCAACGTGCGCGGGGTCGGCGAGGATGCGCTGCTGGCGCTCGGCGTGGCCACGGCGCTGCTGGCGTTCTTTCAGGCACAACGCGCACCGAGCGCCGGTAGCTCGCTGCTGTTTATCGTCGGGATCGCTATCGCTACTTTGAGCAAGGGTGTGCTCGGCCTGGCGATGCCGGGGGTGGTGATTTTCGCCTACCTGCTGGCTGATAACCTGATCGACAAACGCTTGAAGATCGGCGCCTGGCTGCGTCCCGGCCTGCTCACGGCCGTGGGTCTGATACCGTTGCTGATCTGGCTCGCCGTGCTGTATCAGCGCGGTGGTTCGCACGCCGTCGCTGAAGTGCTGCTGACCAACAGCGTCGGGCGCTTCAGCGGCTCGTTCGTCGAGGCCGGGCATTATGAGCCGTTCTATTACTATTTGGCCAAACTGCCGGAAGCGTTTCTGCCGTGGAACATTCTGGTGTACCTGGGCCTGTGGCATTTCCGCAAGGAACTGAAGGCCAACCGTTACCTGCTGTTTTTCAGCCTGTGGATCGTTGCGCAGTTCATCATGCTGACCTTGGCCTCGAGCAAGCGCACGGTGTACCTGATGTCGATGACCCCCGCGGCTGCGGTGATCGCCGCGGAGTACGCGCGCGTATTGTTCGAGCGCTTGCAGGCGCGCGAAACCACCGACCGCTTTATCGGAAGAATCGCCCGTCATCGTCAGGCGATTGCCGCAGGACTGCTTACGGTGGTGATCGCCAGCTACCTCGGCGCGGCCCAGTGGGCACTGCCCAACGCAGACAAGGAGTTGTCGTTCCTGCCATTGACCGAACACATTCAGGCCCTGCAAGCCAACGGTCATCAGGTCGCGCTGTTCCAGGCCAATGAACGGGTCGGCGGCGCCAGCGTGTTCTACACCCAAAGCGTGCTCAAGGGGCTGGACACCGACGCGCAACTGCATGATTTCCTCAGCGCGTCACCCTCGAACGTCGCGGTGATCTCGGCAGACCGCGAACCCGCCGCACCGCTCAAAGTGCTCAAGACCATGATGGTCGGGCGTCAGGCGTACTACTTCGTCGGCTACTGACGCCCCTCGCGCCAGACAATAAAAAACCCGCCGGACTGGCGGGTTTTGTTTGGGCTGACGCTTTGCACACCTCAGTTCATCGAGTGGTCACTGAGTGCCAGTCGGAGGCCTCGATAAAGCCAAGCATGCGCGGGGCGGCCTTGTTCGCGGCGGAAACGAACAGCGAAGAGCCATAGCCAGGGTCAGACACCGGTACATCCAGATCCTTTTCCAGCTCCGCCATGCATTCACTGTGGGTCACCAGAATCAGATTGCGCCCCGGGATCTTGTGCGCCAGCGCTTCCTGCAAGATGCGGCCCTTGCAACTGATCAGCCAGTCTTCGCTGGCCGCGCGGTTGAACATGTAACCGGCGGTCTGCACGGTGCGCAGCATCGGGCTGTTATAGATATCGACGCGGTTCAGGCCCAGATGCTCGAACTGTGCGCCGACACTCACCGCGACACTGCGCGAGCGGTCGGTGATGCCATCATCGCCGCTCAGGCATGGCGCCGGGGAGTGATCGCAGCGCTCGACGTGACGCACCAGCACGATCATGTCGCCCTTGGCCCACCCGGCCGCCAGCGCGCGGGCGCCGGACACATTGCCATGCGCCAGGTCCGGCACCGCCGCCGGGGCGAGCAGCCACAGGGTCAGCGGAATCACCAGCAGCGACGTGGCGAGCACCACCCAGGTATTGCGGTAACGGGCCAGTCCGCTCAGGGAGATCGAGCGTTTGACGCCGAACAGACTCAGTCTCAATTCCACATCGGGCCGCCTCGTCGGCATGCATCACAGTCAATTCGATGCGGTAAGGGTAAAGAGGCGTGCGTAAGTGGCCGGTGAAACGTATGTGAAAAAAGTCTTGAAGTGCCCTTGTTACAAATTCCGTAGGACAAAATCCTTTCAGCTCTCGTGTTTGCGGCCGATACAAACCTGCTAACACCCTTGCTGGCTCAAAAAAACAACAATCTTCCAGCCTGACCGACGATCAAGTAGCTCTACGTTCCTGGAGGAATTGTGATGAATAGCTGGTTCGGCAACATCAGCGTGAACATGAAATTGGGTCTGGGCTTCGGCCTGGTCCTGGCCCTGACCTGCGTGCTGGCCCTGACGGGCTGGACCAGCCTCGGCGGCCTGATTGACCGCAGCAACTGGATGAGCGACATCACCCAGCTCAACGCCGGCCTGACCAAGCTGCGTGTGGTGCGCCTGCAATACATGCTGACCAACGGCGACGAAACCGCCGCGCAGAATGTACAAACCACCCTCGAAAGCTTCGCCGCGCAACAACAGGCGCTGATCAACAAGTTCAAGAGCCCGGAAAACGTCAAGCTGCTCAAAGAACAGGCCGCGACCATCGCCGAATACCAGACCTCACTGAACAAGATGCGCAACGCCTACCGCACCGGCAACAGTGCCCGTGACGTGATGGGCACCAACGCTGACACCGCTTACAACCTGATCGAGTCGATCAGCAACCGCGTTCAGCAGTTGCCCCTGAGCGACGAGCGCTTCGCGCAGTTCCAGGCCATCACCGAAGCCAAGGAAGCGTTCATCCTCGCGCGCTATGAAGTGCGCGGCTACACCGCCACCACCAATGCCGAAACCGAGCAGAAAGCCGTCGCCCAACTGAACGTGGCCATCGACAGCCTCAAGCAGTTGAACACGCACTTCTCGGGTACCCAGCAAGACACGCTCCGTCAGCTGGAAACCGCCCTGACCAATTACCGCAGCGCGTTGCAGGCGTATAAAAACGCCAACAGCGAAGCGGTGCAGGCGCGTAAAGAGATGACCGATCAGGGCACCGCGATCGTCAACACCAGCGAGCAGCTGTACCAGATCCAGCTCGACCGTCGCGACATCGAAAGCGCCCAGGCTCGTACTTTCCAGTTGATCAGCACCCTGCTGGCGCTGTTGGTCGGTGTGATTGCCGCGGTGATCATCACCCGTCAGATCACCCGTCCGCTGCAAGAGACCCTGGCCGTGGTCGAGCGCATTGCCAGCGGCGACCTGACCCAGAACGTCACCGTCACCCGCCGCGACGAGCTCGGCGTACTGCAACAAGGCATCGCACGCATGGGCGTGACCTTGCGCGACCTGATCAGCGGCATCCGCGACGGCGTCACTCAGATCGCCAGCGCCGCCGAAGAACTCTCGGCCGTGACCGAGCAGACCAGCGCCGGTGTCAACAGCCAGAAGGTCGAGACCGATCAGGTGGCCACCGCCATGCACGAGATGACCGCCACCGTGCAGGAAGTCGCGCGCAACGCCGAAGAAGCCTCGCAAGCCGCTGCCGCCGCTGACGGCGAAGCCCGTGAAGGCGACAAGGTGGTCAACGAAGCCATCGCCCAGATCGAGCGCCTGGCCAGCGAAGTGGTGCGTTCCACCGAAGCCATGAGCGTGCTGCAACAGGAAAGCGACAAGATCGGTAGCGTCATGGACGTGATCAAGGCTGTGGCCGAACAGACCAACCTGCTGGCGCTCAACGCCGCAATCGAAGCGGCGCGTGCCGGTGAAGCCGGCCGTGGGTTTGCCGTGGTCGCCGACGAAGTCCGTGGCCTCGCCCAGCGCACACAGAAATCCACCGAAGAGATCGAAGGCCTGGTCGCCGGTCTGCAGAACGGCACCCAGCAAGTCGCTGCCGTGATGAACAACAGCCGCGCCCTGACCGACAGCAGCGTGGCCCTGACCCGCAAGGCTGGCGATTCCCTGGAAAACATCACCCGCACGGTGTCGAACATCCAGTCGATGAACCAGCAGATCGCCGCCGCCGCCGAACAGCAAAGCGCCGTGGCCGAAGAAATCAGCCGCAGCATCATCAACGTGCGCGACGTGTCGGAACAGACCGCCGCGGCCAGCGATGAAACCGCAGCGTCCAGCGTTGAACTGGCACGCCTGGGTGGTCAGTTGCAGCAAATGGTCAGCCACTTCCGCGTCTGATTTTCAGTCAGCGCCAAAGGGTAAATCCAATCGCGGGCAAGCCCGCTCCCACAGGAAACGAGTCGAACACGGAATATGTGAACGACCGAAAAACCTGTGGGAGCGGGCTTGCCCGCGATTGCGTCAGATTTACTGCCACTGAAAATTGGCGATGCCGAGAAAATACTGGCTTCAGCGTGAAGGCACATCCAATTCAACGTCACCGACATTATTAAATCGTCTATGAATTCGAGTCCCCAAGCCAGCGACAGATTGATTCTGCTCGAGCGCTTTCTGCAACATCACACGCGCGTGCTCTTCAATCGAACGATTATTAATATCTGCCGCTAACTGCAGTTCTTCATAGAGCTGAAGGTCAAGATTGCTGATAGTCAAACTCGCCACAATGTACTCCAGCGATACAGCCATCGAAGCAGCGAGACTACCACTCGGTTTACGAATCTTCGTTTTCAGGTTGTAACGCCATTTGATCGAGCCTTTGTAGGAGCTGCCGCAGGCTGCGATCTTTTGATCTTGTTTTTAAAATCAAAGTCAAAAGATCGCAGCCTGCGGCAGCTCCTACATGGGTGGCGTTGGATTAGCAGGCCGGTGCGCGTGTTGCCTGCCTCTAGCGCGTCCCGCGCTGGCGTAACGCCGACGGCATGAAATACGCGTCTTCCGGCACCGGTTGCGAGAAGTCCACGGTGGAGGCTTCTTCGTTGTCGAGGTTCTGCACGTAGTAACGCCGGGCCTGCAGGTCGTGGAACACGTCCAGTGCACTCCAGGTGGTCGGCAGGTCGTAGAAGTTTTTCAGGTAGGCCATCGACACCCGCCACAACTCCCCTCGCCCATCGTATTGATCGACCAGCGCCGCGCCCCAGCTGTCCTCGTCGAGAAACAGCACGCGCTTGGAATAGATATGCCGCGCCCCCGGTTTGAGGTTGCCTTCGACCACCCACACGCGGTGCAGCTCGTAGCGGGTGAATTGCGGGTTGAGGTGGCCCGGGGTCAGCAGTTGTGCGTACTTCACGTCGGGGCTGCCGACCTTGTAGTTGTTGTAGGGAATGTAGATTTCCTGCTTGCCCTTGAGCTTCCAGTCGTAGCGGTCCGGCGAGCCGTTGAACAGGTCGGTATCGTCCGCCGTGCGCAGGCCATCGGACGAGGCGATCGGCGTGTCATATGCCAGGTTCGGCGCGCGGCGCACGCGGCGTTGGCCGGCGTCGTAGACCCAGGCCTGGCGCGGGTCCTTGAGCTGATCGAGCATCTCGTGCACCAACGCCGCACCACCGGCCAGCCGCGCCGGACTTTTCACGAAAGCGAGGTAGTAGAACAGGATGTTTTTCAGGTCGGCGTACTGCCCGCCCGGACGGTAGAAGTTGAACAGCGCTTCCTGCTGCGAGGTGACGAGGGCAAAGCTGCCGTTGCGCTGCACCGGGGCTTCGGACGCGCGACGTACCACGTAGATTCCGCGATAACGGGTGATGTGGTTCCACAGCACTTCGATGCCGTCCTTGGGCACCGGGAACGGTACGCCACCGTAGGCATCGGCGAATCCGCTGCCGCCCTCCAGCAGCTTGGCCGAGGTCGCGTTCTTCAGGGTGTTGTCATACAGCCACTGCGGCGCCGAACCCGAGCGACGCGACGGATAGACCGGCATCTGGAACGTGTCCGGGTAGCTGGTGAACAGCGCAATCTGCCCGGGACTGAGGTGGGCCTTGTACTGGTCGAGATTGGCCTTGGTAATGGTGAACAACGGCTTGTCCGCCGCATACGGATCCGGGTGATGTTGGCCCGGTTTGTAGCCGGCGGGCGCCTGGGTGATGCCGCCGGTCCAGGCCGGAATGGTGCCGGCGGCGTTGCCGGCGCGCTCGGCGCCCATGGGCGTGAGGGTGGTTTTCAGTTGTTCGGCTTGTTGCGGGGTGATGGCGGCCAGCGTGCTGCCGGTGACAAGGCCGAGAACGAGTGCCAGCGAGATCTTGGTCAGTCTTGAAGTGTGGAACATGATCTTCTCCGAAGTACAAAAACCTGTGGGAGCGAGCTTGCTCGCGAAAGCGGTTTGTCAGGCGACATCTGTGTTGAATATGCCGGCCTCTTCGCGAGCAAGCTCGCTCCCACAGGGGATGAGCTGCCGCAAAAATTGTGTTTGGTACTCACAAGAAATACTTGAGGTTGAACCCGACGTTGTCGCGGTCGCGAATCCCGTTGTTCTGTCCGCCGCCCCAGAAGTTGGTGTATTGCACCTCGGCTTCGAGCTTGTTCTGGTAGTTGGCCTTGATCCCCAGGGTGTAGGCTTTGCGCCCGTCGATGGTGTTGCCGGCCTGATAGCTGTTGCCCTTGAAGTCGTCCTTGTAGACGACGTAAGGCGAGACGTTGACCCCGGCGTACACGTCGTTCCAGGTGCCGTTGAACATCACCGTGTAGCTGTAGGAGTTGCGGTTGACCTGATCATCACGATCACCGCCGGAGACATAAGAGGTGTTGCCGGTACCGGCGTAATAACGCGTGCTGCCGTCGTAGGCGGTGTATTGCAGACTGCTGCCGCGCAAGTGTTCGGAGGCCAGTTCGAAGATGCCGAACATCGAGTCGAACGACAGCGTCGGGCCGAAGTTGTAGATGCTGCCCAGCGAGGTATTGAACGCCTCCACGCGCTCGGCGTTGTTGATCTCGCTGTCGAGGGTGACCATCTGCCCGCCGACGTTGATCGCCTTGCCGGTCACCGCCACAGCGGCACCGTTGGCCAGGTCGCCGATCAAGTCGTTAGTCGCGGCGATGCCGATCGGCAGGTTCGGCCGGTAGGCAATCTCACCGAACACCGAGGCCTGGCCCAAAGTGGTGTTGAAGCTGAAACCGTACATGCGGATGTCTTCGGCATAGCGCCGATGCGCCTGGATGTTGCCCATCACATCGGCCGTCGCCAGACCGTTGGCCAGCGCCCCGGCCTGACTGCCAGCGACGCTGGAGAGCATGTTGGTCAGGGCATTCATGTCGATGCCTTTGTAGCCACCGAGGTCAGCGGCAATGGTCGGTTCCTTGGCGTGGTAATTGACCAGGTACAGGCCAAACTCGGTGCTGTTCAGCTCCTCGGCGATGTAGCGGAAGGCGAAGCCGAACTGGCCGTCGTTGCGCGCGTTGTAGTCCTTGCCGATCGACGCCACTTTCAGCGTGTTGCCGTAGGCCGGGGTCACACCGTTGGCGTACAGGCCGGTGCTTTTCAGCGCCGGGCCGAGCAACGGGTTGTTGCCCAGTGCGCTGTACAGGCCGATGACGTTGCCGAAGCCCGGCACCGGGGTATCGAGCGCGGTGCCGCTGAAGTTGTTGTAACCGGTGTTGCCGCCATCGGCGAACAGGTCGGTCTGCGAGTAGAAAGTGCCGACCGGGTCGATGCGGGTCTCCTTCCAGTTGGTCTGGTAGAAGCTCTCCAGGGTCAGCGAATCGCTGAGGCCGATGTTGAAGCTCACGGCCTCCACCGGCATCAGCACTTCCTTGACCTCGGCCCCCGGCAAACGGTATTTCGCCGCGTCCACCGGGTTGGTGGTGTTGATCCCGCCGCGATAGAAAATCCCCTCGCCCCAGTTGAACACCTGACGCCCGACCCGTGCAGTCACCGGCATCTGCGCCACGTCCCAGTTGCCGTAGACATAAGCGTCGAGCATTTCGATCCGGCTGCCGGCGATGTCGCGGGCCTGGCTGGTGAAGCGGTCGTCCTGCGGGTAGCTCTGACTCGGCTGCGCCGGGTTGTTGTTGCGGTAGTAATCGTTGCGCTTGTCCATCAACTGGGTGTCGTAGAACGCCGTGCCGCGCAGGAACATCCCGTAGTTCTGGTAGTTGGCCTCCAGCTCCGAAGTGATCTTGTACACCTCGGAAACCAGCCCGGTATCGAAGTTACGATTGCCGTCGTTGGTGTTGACGTCGTCGTTGTTCTTGTCGCGGCCCTGCACCCGCCACAAACGCCCATAGGACAAGGTCGTGTCGATAGAGCCGGTGACTTGATTGTCCAGCACGCTGAACTCCGCAGCCTGCACCGGCTCCACCGCACAGAGTTGCAGCAGCCCTGCGAGGCCGACACCGGGAAGTGCCACGCCAGTGAGGCGCAATCGAGTGTTGATCATGGGTTCCTCCTTCCTTGTTCTTATTGTTTTTTGCGTGGCCGCGACGGCTACGGTGCCAGTCCCGCACGGACATAAATCCGGCTGTGCGCGCCGAAATGCCCGAGCAGTTTGAACAGCTGCTGATTGAGTGCCGGATGCTCGAATGTCTCGCGCTGCACCTGATTGCCGCTGCTGAAACCACTGGTCACCGGGGCCGTCTCCAGCCACTGGCCGATGGCTTCATCGAATGCCGCCGAGTCCTCTACCGACTCGGCGCTGACCACTTCGCGCAAGTAGTCCACCGAGTACGGCGGATACTGTTGGTCTTGAGCGACATCGGCGTAGGCAGCGAGCATCGGATGCGCCTGACCGCCACGCAGCACGCGGCGCAGCCAGGTCGATTGATACTTTTCGATTTCCATATGGCGGGTGGCGACGCGTTCGATCGAGGCTTTTTTATCATCGGCAAAACCGGCCAGCGCCTTGCCTTCCAGCAGCAACAGGCTCGGCAGTTCGACCCCGGGCAGCGGCTTGGCGTGATACGGCTGAGTCAGGTCCTGCACGTGGTGCACGCCCCATCCGAGAAAGCGGTACCCCCAGTAAGGATGGCCAGAGGCGAACGCCAAACGCGCCAGGCCCAGGTACTGATAGGCGCGCCAGTCCGGCCAACTGCGCTGAAGAAATCCGGCAGCGGCATACACCACCGGGCTTTCATGGAAGAAGCCCATGTGGAACGGCGCCTGCGAGCTGTACTGAAAACGCGCATCGCCGAACGGCTGCGGGCCGAAGCCATACAGCGCGCCGACCTCGCCGGGGTTGTCGCTGAACAGATTGATGTCGTGACCGTAATCCGGCTCATCAGCAGCGGTCGCCAATACCGCCAGCGCCGCGACTTTCTCGCCGTCCGCCACGCGAATGAAACGCTGACGATTCCATGGCGAAAGCGTCTGCTCGACCATCACCTGATCGGCACTGAGGTGTTCGCGTTCGGGCAGGTCTTGGCCCGGCAGCGGCTGAATGACCATCGCCAGATGAATGCGCGGATTGAGCCGCAACGCAGTGAGAAAATCGTGGCGCAGATTGTCGCCCGGCACCGCGGGCAGCTTCAGATTGTCGGGGCGCGGCGGGTATTGGGTGAAGTGTTCACGGGCGAAGTTTTCCTGTTGCTCCAGCAGCGCGACCACGGCCGGATATTGCTCGACAAGAAAGCGCTCCAGCGGCTCGACCTCAACCGACGGCGCATCGCGCAGCGCCGGCAGTTCCTGCAACGCCAGATAGCTGCCCACCGTGTGGTTCGACCAGCCCCACGCCGTCGGGGCCATTGCACAAAGCAGCAACAGGAGAAATGTCAGCTTCATTGCTTTTAATTCTTATGGGAGGTGCCGTGGGGGTTGAGCCTAACAACCGCCCCCGGCGCTGACACTGTCCGATCTCACCAGAAAAAGTCTCCGATAGCGCCACATAAGAGGTTCCGATTCCACCGCATAACCTTGTGGGAGCGAGCTTGCTCGCGAAAGCGGTGGGTCAGACAAGACAATAGTGACTGACACTCCGCCTTCGCGAGCAAGCTCGCTCCCACAGGGGACGGTGGTGGTCAGCTAAGCGGGGTAACCGGTGATTTTGCGGATGCTCTGGTACAACGGTTTGAGCTGGCGGTACATGCGCAGGTACACCTCGTTGTACAAACGCTCATAGACTTGCTGCGCCTCGGGCTGCGGTGTGAACACCGCGCCCACCCGCGTCATCGCGGCGATTGCCGTGGGGAAATCCGCATACAAGCCCAACCCCACCGCACAGCAGATCGCCGCGCCCAGCCCCGACGCTTCATACACATGCGGACGCTCCGCCGGCAGACCAAAAATATCCGCCGTCAGCTGCATCGCCGCATCACTCTGCGAACCGCCACCGGCCACTCGCAGGCGCTTGATCGACACCTTCGAGCGCTTCTCGATGTTCTCCAGCCCCTGGCGCAGCGCATACGCCAGCCCTTCCAGAATCGCCCGGTAAATGTGCGCGCGGGTGTGCACGTCGCCGAAGCCGATCATCGCGCCTTTGGCTTCGACACCCGGCTCACGAATCCCCGGCGACCAGTACGGTTGCAGCATCAGCCCCATCGATCCCGGCGGCACCGCATTCACCAACGCATCGAACAGTTGCTCGGGTTCAATGCCCTGCTCTTTGGCCTGCTGCATTTCGCGCAAACCAAACTCGTTCTTGAACCAGCTGACCATCCAGTAACCGCGATAAATCATCACCTCGCAGTTGTACTGATCCGGCACCGCCGAGGGGTACGGCGGGATCAGCGGGACGATTTCCAGATAGCGCGAGCGAGTGCTGGTGATCGTCGCCGTAGTGCCGTAGGACAGGCACACCGTGCTCGTATCGACCACGCCGGAGCCGACCACTTCGCAGGCCTTGTCAGCGCCCGCAGCAATCAGCGGCAGCCCCTCGGGAATCCCCGTGTGACGGCTCGCTTCGGCGCTGATGTAGCCAAGGGTTTCGCCGGGTTTGTGCAAGGTCGGCAATTGCTCCGGACGCACCGCCAGCGCCTGCCATTTCCAGTCGCTGGGCGCGGCCCATTTCAACCGTTTGAAGTCGAACGGCAGGTAGCCGACGCAGCAACCCACCGAGTCGACAAAGCGCCCACACAAACGATGGGTGAGAAACCCCGAGAGCAGCAAAAACTTGTCGGTCGCCGCCCATACTTCAGGCTGGTGTCTGGCGATCCAGTTGGCCTCGGCCTGAGCGCGAAAATAATCCACGGTGGCCTGCGCGCCGACCAGTTTGAACAGCCAGCCCCACGGCCCCTTGATCCCGCCCTCGACTTCGCTCTGGCGCTGATCGAGCCACAGAATGGCCGGGCGCAACGGCTTGCCCTGAGCATCGACATTGATCACCGTGCCGCGCTGAGTGGTCAGCGACACCCCGACAATCTGCGAGCGATCAATCCCGGTTTGCGCCCACACCTGCTGACAGGCCTCGCCGAGTTTCGCCCAATAATATTCCGGGTCCTGTTCGGCCCAGCCCGGTTGCGTCGAGTAATACGCCTGCAACTCGACCTTGCCTTTACCGAGCAGATTGCCCTGCAAATCGAAGAGCAATGCGCGCACGCTCTGGGTGCCGTTGTCGATTGCCAGCAGGTAACGCTTGTTCGGGGGGGTGTCCATGGCGCTCTCTTCAAGGGGCCTCAAGGCGTGGCATCCGGCAGACCGTGATGGCGTTGCCACAACGCCCGGTAACGTTGCAGCTCTTGCTGCCAGTGTGCATCGTCCCAGCCCAGACGTGGCTGGCAGAGTTGGCGGATGGCAGCGAAATGCGCTTCACCACCGCGCGCCAGCAACAGTCCCAGACGGGTGCGGCGCAGCAATAGATCATCGAGGTGCAGGACCATTTCCGCCTCACAGGCGAAGGCCAGCTCTGCCCACAATGTGTCGGTGTTGCCGACCGTTTCGTGGCCCAACTCGGCGATCAACTGCGCCAGTCGCGGCAGATCACGGCCGTGGCGTCCGGCCAGACGTCGCCACTGTTGCGGGCTGAGTCCGGGGATCGGCAGGGGCGCTACAGCGGCAAAAACCGCTGCGCCGTCATCTTCGAAATCGCGGCCAAGCATGTCGGCGCAGGCCTTGAGCACTTCGATGGCTTGCGGGCGAAACGTCGTCAGTTTGCCGCCGGCCAGGGTGACGCAACCCGGCTCCTGCCACAGCACATGTTCACGGGTTTCATTCGACGGTTTGCCTTGCTGTTCACCCGCCGCGCTGCCCACCACCGGACGCACGCCGGACCAGGTCGACAGCACATCGCTCGCCGTCACTTCGGCACCTGGAAACTGTTGCGTGCAAGCCGCCAGCAGATAGTCGAGTTCTTCAGCGCTGATGCTCGCGCTCTGGTCCAGATTCTCGCGATGATCGAGGTCGGTGGTGCCGACCACCGTCGCCCCTTCCCACGGAAAAACGAACACTGGCCGACGGTCGCGCGCATGCAGAAAAGTCAACGCCTGCGCCACCGGCAAACGCCAGCCCGGCAGCAGCAGATGGCTGCCGCGCAATGGCCGCAACTGTCGTGGTGCCTCGGGCAAACGCAGGCGCTCAGCCCACGCCCCGGTCGCCACCGCCAGCACGCCGCAACGCAATTGCAGCGATCCACCCGCTTCGCAGTCCTCGATCTGCACCCCACACACCCGACCGTTTTCGCGCAGCAAATGTTCGACGCGCACCCCGTTGAGCACCACTGCGCCATCGGCCCGCGCTTCGCTCAATACGCGCATCACCAGCCGTGCGTCATCGGTCAGCGCATCGACAAAACAGGTACCGCCGAGCAGGTGATTTTCCTTCACCCCCGGCGCCAGAAAACGCAGTTGCTGCGCATCATGAAAACGATGGCTGCGGCGTCCCGCCAACGCGTCGTAAACCGACAACAAGCCACCGAACACACGCGGCCCGGGAAAGCCGCCGCGATAGTGCGGCATCATGAAACTCATCGGCTCCACCAGCCCCGGCGCTTCGTCGAGCAGACGCTGACGCTCGCGCACCGAATCGCGAGTCAGGCGCCACTGGCCCTTGGCGATGTAACGCAAACCGCCGTGGACCATTTTCGACGATCGGCTGGAGGTGCCCCAGGCGAAATCCCGTTGTTCCAGCAGCAGACAACGCCAGCCACGCCGTGCCGCTTCGCGCAGAATGCCAGCACCGCTGATGCCACCGCCGACGACGATCAGATCCCAGCTTGCGTCGGCCAATGTCGGCAAGGTTTGCTGGCGCCATGCGGCGTTCCAGTCCGGATGCATGACCGTCACTCCTGCAACAGCGTGCCGGGGTTGAGGCGCCCGGCCGGATCGAAGTGCTTGCTCAGCGCCTGCAAGGTGTCCATCGCCAGTGCGCCTTTCTCGCGTGGCAGATACGGCGCGTGATCCTTGCCGACGCCGTGCTGGTGGCTGATGGTGCCGTGGTTGTCGACGATGGTCTGGCTGGCCGCGTGCTTGAGTGCCTGCCAGCGCGCCAGCGTCGCCGGGTAATCCGCCGCCGGGCGAAACACGTAAGTGGTGTAGATGCTCGAGCCTTCGCCGTAGACGTGGGACAGATGGGTGAACACATGCACCCGTTCGCCCTGCGCTGCCAAGGCATCGCGCAGGCTGTTTTCGATGAGGTTGAGCAGGTGGTCGACGTTGTTCCAGTCGGTGGCGGTTTCCAGGGTGTCGACCACGTAACCGGCGTTCCATAGGTTCTCGCGGAGGTAGGGGAAACGGAAGCGGTTCTGCGCCCATTTCTTGCCAAGCAAGGTGCCGGTGAACACGCCACCGAAGGCTTTCAGATGCTGCCGCGCCTGGCTCAGCGACAGCGCGTTTTGCCGGCGGTTGCCGGTCACGCCGAAGGTCAGCAGGCATTTGCCTTCACCGGCACCGCGCAGGTTCAGATACTTCTCCAGCCAGGCGATCTGCTGCGGATGCCCGGCCAGCGCCAGTTGGGTTTCGGTCTCCACCGCGTTCGACAGGCGCAGCATCGACAGCGGCACTCGCGCCTGGGCCAATTGGCGGATAGCTTGCAGCGCCTTGCTCCAACTGGGCAGGAAAACGCCGTAGAAACGCTCATCGGTGGGCAACGGACTGACCCGCACTTTGACCTCGGAAATGATCCCGAAGCGGCCCTCGCAACCGAGCACCACTTCGCGCAGATCAGGCCCCGCCGCCGAGGCTGGAAAGGTCGGAATTTCCAGTGGCCCGGCAAAGGTTTCCAGGGTGCCGCCGGCGAACAATTGCTCGATGCGCCCGTAGCGCAACGACTGCTGACCGCTGGAGCGACTGGCGACCCAACCGCCCAGCGTCGACAACTCCCACGACTGCGGGAAATGCCCCAGCGTGTAGCCGCGAGCGCGCAGCTGACTTTCCACCTGCGGGCCACTGGCACCGGGGCCGAACGTCGCCAATTGGCTCTGCTCGTCGAGATCGATCAGGCGATTCATCCGCGCCAGCGACACGGTCACCACCGGCCGCGTCGAATCCGGCGGATTGATGTGCCCCGCCACCGAGGTGCCGCCGCCGTAGGGAATCAGGCACAGGTCCTGCTCATGGGCGAGGGCCAGCAACTGGCGGATCTGTTCGGCGGTTTCCGGGAACGCCACCGCGTCCGGATAGATGCCCAGCGCACCCTCGCGCAGCGCCAGCCAGTCCGGTAGGCTCTGGCCGCGGGCGTGCAGCAGACGGTCATGGGCATCGACGCTGTACAAGGTGTGCGCCGCCAATCGTGAGAGCGGCACCCGCGCCAATGCCGACTCCAGCGTGGCATCGGGCAACGCGCGCCCGGCCCCCAGCCGTTCATGGAGAAAACTCGCGCCCTGGGCCGGCAGTTCGACCACCGTTGTTGCCTCTCCCCAGCCGTTCCAGCGTCGCATGCGTGTGTCCTTCTTATGCAGTCTGATCAGTGATGTGGCAGGCCTCCATACTAGTCAGCGGCCCAAAAGTGTCACGGTCGCATCCGGCCAGTTCGAGTAGCCAATTGAGTCAAACGTCGCGCAAGTGCCAGCCATTTACTTTAGTCGGGGTTTCAAATTACCTTTCAGGCATTCATTCGCTCACGCAGGCCTTGATCAAGGAATTCGGATCATGCAATCGCTCGGCTTCACCTCGGTTCCGCCGCTGCTCAAATACGTGCGCCATGCCGAGCAACTGGGCATGGCCATCGAGCCGGCGTTGGCGGCAGCCGGATTGCAGGCGCAGCAACTGAGCGACAACAGCCTGCGCCTGCCGGGCGAAACCCATGAACGCCTACTCGATTATTTCTGCGAGCACTCGGGCGATCCGCTGTTTGGTCTCAACGCGGCAAACTTCGTCCTGCCCAATTCCTGGAGCGTGCTCGGTTACATCACCATGAACTGCGCGACCCTGGGCGATGCCATGAGCCGGATCATGCCGTTCGAAAAACTGGTGGGCGACATGGGCGTCAGCCGCGCCGAAGTGCAAGACGGCCACGTGCATCTGATCTGGACTTGCCGCTACGAGCGTCCGCGGATTCGCCGGCATCTGGTGGAAAACGTCCTCGGCTCCTGGCTGCAATATGCACGCTGGATCGCCGACACGCAGATGTCGCCCGCCGCCGTGTGGCTGGAACATCCGTGCCCGCCAGACGCTACCCAGGCGCAGTACGAAGCTTTTTTCGATTGCCCGGTGCTGTTCGAGCAGGCCTATTCGGCGCTGATCGTGCCGCTGGCGTATCTGCAATTACCGCTGCGCCAGGCCGATGCGCAATTGCTGCGCACGCTGGAAGAGCACGCGATGGGTTTGATGGCGACGCTGGAGGATGCGTCGCTGGAGCAGCGGGTCAAAAGCATCCTGCGCCAGTTGCTCAAGGAAGGCTTGCCGCGCAAGGAACAGGTGGCCGAACAACTGGCGGTGTCGGTGCGCACGTTGCAACGCCAGTTGCATCAGGCGGGGACGTCGTATCAGCAGATTCTGGATGATTTGCGTCAGGAGCTGGCGGAGCATTACTTGCTCAACAGCACCTTGCCGATTCAGGACATCGCGCAGTATCTGGGGTTTACCGAGCCGAGGTCGTTTCATCGTACGTTCAAGAGCCGGCGCGGGATGCCGCCGGGGGAGTTTCGGCAGATGCATCGGGGGTGACGGGACTGGCCTCTTCGCGAGCAAGCCCGCTCCCACCGAGGATCTTCAGTGGATGCAGATTTTGTGTACGACATAAATCCCCTGTGGGAGCGGGCTTGCTCGCGAAGGCGCCAGTCGCCATACCAAAAACCCTACTGAGAATTCCTCAGCAACGCCAGTTGCATCAGGCGGGGACGTCGTATCAGCAGATTCTGGATGATTTGCGTCAGGAACTGGCGGAGCATTACTTGCTCAACAGCACCTTGCCGATTCAGGACATTGCGCAGTATCTGGGGTTTACCGAGCCAAGGTCATTTCATCGCACGTTCAAGAGCCGGCGCGGGATGCCGCCGGGGGAGTTTCGGCAGATGCATCGGGGGTGACGGGACTGGCCTCTTCGCGAGCAAGCCCGCTCCCACAGTGGATCTTCAGTGGATGCAGATTTTGTGTACGACATAAATCCCCTGTGGGAGCGGGCTTGCTCGCGAAGGCGCCAGTCGCCTCACCTCAATCCGACAGACAAATCCTCCGCTTCTGTAGCGCAATAAACACCTTCCAGCACACCTGTTTAAAGACACTCAGAGTTACGCCCTACTGCCTACAAATCCTTGCGCCACTGCCTACGGCTACGCCAGAATCCGCCGGCTTGTGCGCTCCGGAGGCCGTCGGTAACTTGAGTCCGTCACTGATTTCCAGTGATCGGGTTTAGTAGCCCGTGGTAATTCTGCTGGTCGTACATTCATCACAGGTGCTCTCGTACCTGAGCTTGATGGTGGCTGTACGTAGGGCGCTTCGGCGCGCCGGCTTAAGCTGAGTTCCCCGGTCTACTAACCTGCGTACAGCTGCCACCCTTTCGTTTAGTAGCAAAGGGGTTGGCGCTCAATGACGGGAACACAGCCTATGTTCAAAGTTACGCCAAACCCACCGGACACCGGTCCGGCCTCCCCCTACGAATCCCCCGAATCAAAGAAATTCCACGAAGCCGCCGAGCGCGCCCTCGACCACTATCTCGGCCCACCGACGCCCGCGATCATGGCCACCCCGTACCAGCCCAATCGTCTCTACATGGCCAACCCGGCCAGCGGCACCGAACCGTTGCTGGCCGACGCCAGCGAAACCCTGGGCTCGGCCACCGTGATGCTCAACGACTTTGCCGGCCTGCTTGAAGGCTCACACCGCAAGACCCTGCAAGGCATCGCGCAAGTAGTGATGGTGGCGGAGATCGCCGTCAACCGGGTGCTGGATCAATTAGTGCCAACCGAGTAACGAAAAAGCCCGCGGCAAAACCTTAGTGGTTTGGCAGCGGGCTTTTTTGTATGGCGTGAATCTTTTTCCCTCACCCCAGCCCTCTCCCGGAGGGAGAGGGGGCCGATCGAGGTGTCTGGCGTCGTACATCGACCTGAATGACCGAGTCGATTATGGATTCGGTAAAGGAGGTTCAGGTCGGCGTATTACTCGAATATCCCAGGGTCAGTCCCCTCTCCCTCCGGGAGAGGGTTAGGGTGAGGGGCTCTTCTCAGCTCAAACACTGATCGCGTTGGTAAACACCAACCGATTACCAAACGGATCAGCAATCGTCATGTCCTGACTGCCCCACGGCATCGCCTGAATCTGTGGGTGCGAGAACTTGTAATCCTTGGCCACCAACTGCTGCTGAAATGCCTCCAGCTCATCGGTCTCGATGCGCAGCGCCGAACCCGGCGTCGCATCGCCATGATGCTCGGACAGATGCAGCACGCACTCGCCACGGGACACCTGCAGATACAACGGGAAGTTCGCTTCGAAGCGATGCTGCCAGTCGATCTTGAAGCCGAGGAAGCTGTGATCTTTCTGACATCCCACATCGATGCCATTCGTCGGCACCTGTCAGATCTGACAGGTGCGCGATACCGGCATACGGTGTCCAATCTCTTTAGCGAGTTCACTCACAATTTTTACTGCCACGCGCGCCAGCATCAGAGAAATGGCCTAGGCAAATCTCAATATGGTGACCACGAAACGGCTGACAGTTCTGGCCTTGAAGAAATCAACGAAAAAAAAACCAACAGACACAGGAGACAGAACCTAGAGCCAACCAATCAATCAGCAATCCCGGCAATGGCAATTTCGGCCAACCTACAGCGAACCGAAATATTTAACAGAACTCTTCAGCGGAGAAATACTGAAAGCTCCCCATTTCAGATTAATAACAAGCACCCCAAGACAACTCTGAAATGGGTGATCAGAATGTATTTAAGATCATGACAAAACCATTAACCACTTCAGAAATCACCACCTATTTTACTGAGAAAAGTAACGACAACCTTCCCGACCCTGCAATTCTAGAGGCGCCGGATGGAATAATTACGTGGCAGACCGTTGAGAAAGGTTTGACATTCAAGATACCTAAGTTTGAAGACATGAGCGCTAGCAGAATTCACGTTCAACTTTCTGGTCTGGAGCCACATTTTGCCATCGAATATAATCATGTCGGAGAGGACAGAGATGTCGAGCTGCCAATATCCGCCAACGAACTCATCTACTTTCAAGGCTATAATGTTCGAGCAGTATATGTTCAATTAGACCCACCACGTCGCCTCTCAGACTTTATTCCGTATGTTGTAACTGCAAGACATGAGGCTCCCGTGATCGACGACATCGACGGAGACTCTCTCCCTTGGAAGGATCTCAGCAAGGGCATCAATATACGAATCAAGGCGTCACACGGCATATCAACAGGCGATCTGCTCTCTATTTACTGTATCGGTACCGGCTATGAAGGTTCCAGCATCATACGCTTTTGGGTTGAAGCTGAAGATCTGGGGAAGGATATAGTCAGATTTATTGATCCGAAATATCTCTACTCCAGCGCCTATGGCGAGATTGTGGTTTTTTTCTCTGTTGAATCGCCAGACAAAAAAGTTACTTATTCGCCCCTGACAAGGCTAAAAATTCAAGATGGTCCTATACCAAAGCCAGAGACCCTTTTCACTAGACCAGAAGGACACTTACCGGCCTCAGCTTTAATTGCCAACCGTATGGCATTTTACCAACCTGCCTACCAGGATATGGCTGTAGGTGATTGGGTGACAATGATCCTGCTGGGTGAACAACGCAACGCGGTCATGACCCTATCCAGGCTCATTACTTCGAGCGATGTGGGCAAAGGCCTGGACTTTTCTTTCCAAAATATAACCGTAAATGGCCTCGGCAGTAATATCGAGCTCCATTTTATTGTAGAAACCCTCGGCCGAATGACGAGAAGAGCTCCCAAATTAATGATTGCACTACACGGTTGAAATAAAAATCCAACTACAAATAGCTCCGACCAGATAAGTCAATGACTCTTAAATGAAAAATCGTTCCAAACAAAAAAACCACTGTTAGCCGCTAGAGCTGCAGTGGTTTTTTTGATTGCGACTGTTCGGCTATCCATGACCTCTCAAGTAGAAGCGACACCTGTACCGATTTTGAATTTAGACAAAACACCTTCATGTCGGCGCATTTCATAATCCTCGAAGCAGTTCCAGCGTTTTGGGCATTAGAGTAAGGCGTTTCTGGGTTCAAACACTGATCGCGTTGGTGAACACCAACCGATTACCAAACGGATCAGCAATCGTCATGTCCTGACTGCCCCACGGCATCGCCTGAATCTGTGGGTGCGAGAACTTGTAATCCTTGGCCACCAACTGCTGCTGAAACGCCTCCAGCTCATCGGTCTCGATGCGCAGCGCCGAACCCGGCGTCGCATCGCCATGATGTTCGGACAGATGCAGCACGCACTCGCCACACGACACCTGCAGATACAGCGGGAAGTTCGCTTCGAAGCGATGCTGCCAATCGACCTTGAAGCCGAGGAAGTCGACGTAAAATTCCAACGCCTTGGCTTCATCGAAGATCCGCAGGATCGGGGTGGTTTTGCCGAAGCTCATGGGGTGCTCCCTGACTGGTTGGCCCAAGAGTTTAGCTGGGCTGGATGTCAGCAATTCGGCTTGGCGATGGCTTTCTTTAATTGCAATGTGCCATCACCGTGACGTACTCCGCGAAACGTCAGCGAAAGTTGTCGCGCAAATCCCCTTCCCGCGCGAGAAACCGCCCTTCCCGACGACCATTCGCCTGCCCATCGCGATAACTCAACACGCCATTGACCCACACCCCGTCAATCCCCTGCGCCGCCCGCTGCGGGTCATTGAAGTCCGCCACATCGCGCACCGTCTGCGGATCGAACAACACCAGATCCGCCCAATTTCCCTCGCGAATCTCGCCGCGCTCTTTCAAGCCAAACCGCGCCGCCGACAGACCGGTCATCTTGTGCACGGCGGTGTGCAGCGGAAAAAGCCCGACATCGCGACTGAAATGTCCGAGTACCCGTGGGAAAGCGCCCCACAGGCGTGGATGTGGGAACGGGTCTTCCGGCAGTCCGTCAGAACCGACCATCGACAGTGGATGCGCGAGGATTTTTCGTACATCGGCCTCGTCCATGCCGTAGTACACCGCGCCCGCCGGTTGCAGGCGCTTGGCGGCTTCGAGCAGTGGCACGTTCCATTCGGCGGCGATGTCGATCAGGTCGCGTCCGCTGACTTCAGGATGCGGCGTCGACCAGGTGATGGTGATGCGGTGGGCGTCGGTGACTTGCTTCAGATCCAGGGTCGAAGAACTCGCCGCGTAGGGATAACAATCGCAGCCCACGTGCTGGGTTTTCGCTGCTTCCTCCAACGCCGCGAGCAACTGCGGACTGCGCCCCCAATTACCGACACCGGCGCATTTGAGGTGGGAAATGATCACCGGGGACTGTGCGTGACGGCCAATGCTGAACGCTTCGTCCATCGCCTCCAGCACCGGTTCGAATTCACTACGCAGATGGGTGGTGTACACCGCGCCGAATGCCGTCAGCTCTTCGGTCAGTTGCTTCACTTCATCGGTGGAGGCGTTGAAGGCGCTGGCGTAGGCCAGGCCTGTGGATAAACCGAGCGCGCCGGCTTCAAGGCTTTCACGCAGTTGCTCGCGCATGGCGGCGATTTCATCTGGCGTGGCGGTGCGGAACAGGTCGTCGAGGTGATTGCTGCGCAGTGCCGTGTGGCCGACCAGTGCAGCGACGTTCAGCGTGGTGTTCGCCGCTTCTACGGCGGCGCGGTAATCGCTGAAGCGCGGATAGACGAACGCCGCTGCGCTGCCGAGCAGGTTCATCGGGTCCGGCGGAGTGCCTTTCAAACTGACCGGCGAGGCGCTGATCCCGCAGTTGCCGACGATCACCGTGGTCACGCCCTGGCTGAGCTTGGGCAGCATTTCCGGCTGGCGGATGACCACGGTGTCGTCGTGGGTGTGCACGTCGATGAAACCCGGGGCGAGCACGCGGCCGGCGGCGTCGATTTCTTCCGTGGCGCGAGCATCGTGCAAGTCGCCGATACGTTCGATGCGCCCGTTGAGAATCGCCACATCGGCGCGGTAGCCGGGCGTGTTGCTGCCATCGATGACGGTGGCATTGCGGATCAGCGTGTCGTACAGCATGTCTGTCTCCCGGCGGGAGTCAGCGTCAACTCCTGCCCTTGATCAAATGGTGATCGAAGCCTTGCTCCACCAGGTACCGCCAGGCCACCTGAACCTCTTCGGGGATGATCTGCTCGACCTGAAAACCCAACGAAGGGTAAACCATGATGCGGTGCACATCGCCGACCATTTCGTCGATCAGGCCCAAGACCCCGATCAGATTGCTGACGTCATCGGGAAATCGGAACGACGGCGCATCCACAAAGGCTTCCAGGCCGGGCCATTGCACGGGCAGAGTCAACGCCACGCGCCGGATCGAATTGGGCTTGGTCAGAAAGGTCGCGCGACGCACGTCGGGAAACATCGCCCGGGCAAACGCAATGTTTTCGGCAAAATTGGTCGCGCGGGTTTCCAGGGTGAACTGCTCTGCCCTCACCCCTTGCATCAACGCGTGTTGGGCAAAAATATCGGCTTCGGTGCGTTCCCACAAATGCCGGGTCCAGTTGCCGGTATTGCCGGTGAACAACAGGTGGGGGGCCACGCCGTCTTTCAGGAGTTGGCAGGCGTAATCGCAGACCCGCAGGTCGTAGGAGCCGCAGACTACGATCAATTCACTGGCGCTGTGTTGGCGCCCCGCACCGAGGAATTTCCAGAGCACGCTGGCGTGCTGCAACGTCAATGTCATGAGCGGGCAAACCTCTGGGTCGGGTGAGCGTTAATGAACAGCGCTCCATCGGCATAACCGTGCGCGCCCACACCGTTCAGCCTAAGCGCAAGCCGGGTGAAATCGGCATACACGCCTGCAGCGCCATGCGCAGTCAGCGTCGGGTCGTCGCCAATGCCGATACACAGCGCACCGCTGCTGATCGCCGACTGCACACCGCTGACCGAGTCTTCGAAAACCAGGCATTCATCACTTTGCCGGCTCAGTTGTGCTGCGGCCAGGCGATAGGGATCGGGGGCCGGTTTGCCGCTGCGCACGTCGTCGCGGCAGATGATGCTGTCGAACGCCGACGTCAGGTCGTGTTGCTGCAGAACGTGCTCGACCCGCGCCCGCCAACTGCTGGTGACCAGCGCCAGGGGCACGGCGTGCTCGCGGAGTCGAGCGATCAACGTCGCGACGCCCGGCACCAGCGCACAGTTCGTCACCTGCTCGATGGCGTCGACTTCACGCTTGATCGCCACCCGCTGTGCTTCGTCGAACTCGGCAAACAGAACCTTGAGGGTATAACCGCCGGGACGGCCGTGGATGTGCTCGTCAATGAACGCCTGATCGACGCTGATCCCGTACTCGCGCGCCACGGTGGTCCAGGCGTGTTCAATCACCTCGCGCGACTGAATGAGCACGCCGTCCATATCAAAGCAGACGGCTGTAAACGTTTGTTGAACCATGAATTGAACTTCGCATTTTCTGATGAGCAATGAACGCCAGCACCGTTCCGACCAACGCGAACAGCGCCATCACGTAGTAGGACCACTGTGGCCGGGTCTGGTACAGGTAGCCGGCGAAAGGTGTGGCCAGGCCCATGGGCAAGGCCACCGCCAGGGAGTAATAAACCCCTTGAGTAAAGACCTGAATATCCTGCGGTGCCTGGTCGCGAATAAAGCGCATGATCGCCGCGTGGTAGGCGGCAAAGCTCAGCGCGTGCAGGCACTGGCCCAGCAGGATCAGCGACACCGCGTCGCTGTTGGAAAACAGCGCCCAGCGCAGCGCCGCACAGACACTGGAAAACATCACCAGGGACAACGGCGCACAAAATGCCAGGACCTTGTTGGAGAGCGCGAACCAGGTGATTTCCGCAATCACCGCCACCGCCCAGAACATGCCGATCGCCGAGGAAGAGAAGCCCTTCACCCCCCAACCGATCGAAGCCGTGGAAAAGTACAGGGTGTGGCTGAGCTGAATGAAGCTGGCGGCAGCAATCGCGATCAGCAGGCTCTTGTGTGCCAACAGCGCTCTCCAGTCCGGCCGTTTGCGCGCCGGGCCGGGCGGCGCCAGATGCGCCCGCGACACTTGGCGCTTCAGGCGCAGACACGCCACGGCGGTGAGTAACATGCTCGCCGCGATCACCAGCGGCACCCACGACTGGCTGTACTGCGCAAACAGAAAGCCGCCGAGGGTCGAGGTCAGGATAAACGCCGAAGAGCCTACCGCACGCACCCAGCCGTAATTCTGCAGGGCCAGTTTGTCGCGCTTGAGCAGGTAAGACTCGGACAGCGGCAGCACCACCATCCACACCCCGCCAAACAGCACACTCAGGCACACGAACATCCATAAGTGCGCCGGGATGAAGTAGAACAGCAACGTACACAACGCGGCGGTAACGCTCAGAACAGCGGCGAGCCGCAACTGATCCACGCGCCAGTCGGCCACATAGGTGATCAGCACCCCGGTCACCACCTGCGGCCAATACGCCGCGGCGATCAGCAAACCGATTTCACTGGCACTGAAGCCCAGGGAATCCAGCCAGGTCGGCCAGAACGGATAGATGATCCCTTCCGCCGCAAAGAACCCGAAAAAGATTAAATACATTCGTTAACCATGCGCCTGACACTCCAGAAACAGGGCTCCCCGAGGAGCCCTGAATACCATCCATTATTCGAAGCGTTGCTGAGTGAAGCTGTTTTTGCCCTTGCGCCAGACGATCAGCGATTCACTCATGACCACCAGATCGACCATGCCTTCCTTCAGCGCATCCAGTGCGTCCTGGGAAGAGCACACGATCGGTTCTTCATGGCGGTTGAACGAGGTGTTGATCAAGGCTGCCTGACCGGTTTTCTGGTGCCAGGCCGTCAGCAGGCGATGCATGAACGGGTCGCTCTGCGGGCGAATGATCTGCGGGCGCGCGGTGCCATCGATGTGCACCACCGCCGGACTCGCCTCGCTGAATTGCGGATGGCAGTCGTAGGTCATGGTCATGGTATCGGCGGCCACTTGCTCCTCGTCCCAACCGACGTAGCAGGCCGGTGCCTGCTCGATGGCGGTGACCGGGCCGAAGGGCATGAACTCGGTGCGATGCATGCGCTTGTTCAGCCAGTCGTTCACCTCGGCATCCTGCGCGTGATAGACGATGCTGCGGTTGCACAGCGAGCGCGGGCCGAACTCCATCTTGCCCTTGAACATGCCCAGCACCTGATTTTCCGTCAGGGCCTCGGTCAGCACGTCGATGATGTTCGACGGCGTGTGATAACCGAGTTCAGGGTAGTCACGAATGATCAGATTGATGTTCTGCGAAACGCTGCGCGACTCCGGACCAAGCATCATCGACGGATTCTTGAAGCGGGTGCCGTTTTCCAAGTACGCGGCACCGACCGCAGCAGCCAGTGCCAGGCCGCCATCGCCCATGCACGGCAGCACGTAGACGTCTTTCACGCCCGGGATCTCGCGCAGGCGCTGGTTGAGTTTGACGTTGCCAAACACACCGCCGGCCAGGCACAGGTTGGCGCTACCGCGCTGCGCCAGATGATGGCTGACGGTCGCCACCAGCAGATCTTCGCTGTGGCGCTGTACAGCGGCGGCGATGTCCTCGGGGGTTTCCCGGGCAAACAGGGTTTCCAGCGGCGCGCTGTAGGTGTTGTAGGACGGCAGGAACATATCGCCGCAGCGCGCCTTGATGCGGCCGTCTTCGAAACGGATCATCTGCTGCATCACGCCCAGCAGTTTTTGCGGATCGCCGAACGCGGCCAGACCGGTGACCTTGCCTTCGTGGCGGTTGGGTTTGTAACCGAGCAGGTGAGTGATCCGGCCGTAGAAATAACCGAGGCTGTCGACACTAGTTTCGCGTTGCAGCACCGTGGTTTCTGTCGGGCTGTACCAGGTGACGGTCAGCGACTGAAAGTCGCCGCGTCCGTCGCACGTCAGGGTCAACGCGTCCTCGAACGGCGAGCAGACATAGGCACCGAGTGCATGGCATTCGTGGTGATCAATGTAGTACGCCTTGCCTTGCAGACCGTTGGCGACAATGTACTGGTCGAATTCGCCGCGCTTTTCCTTGTCGTTGTTGATTTCATCGGTCACACGCTGACGGAACTGCGCAAGGCCCTGGGGGTTGTTCCTGACCTCCTCGACAATGCGATCGAAGTACAACTCCAGATGTTTGTCGGCACTGAACCCGGCGTTCCATCCATAGGCGACATGATCGACGTCTTCCAGTGACACGCCGGCCTGGCTCAACACAAACTCGATGGACTTGGTCGGCCAGATTTTATGGTCCTTGATGCGGGTGAAACGCTCTTCACTGACCGCTGAAAGAATCTGACCATCGCGTACCAGGCAAGCACCCGCCAAATCATTGTTCGTAATACCCAAAATGATCATAACTATTCCTTGTTTTCGCCAATTGAGGTGACGGCTTCGCCCACGCGCGTAGCGTGCAATGCAACAACGAGAGTCAATGACAGATGCCGGCCGTCATGGCCGACCATTACTCGTCGGGAGATAGCGGATTCATGTAGATCCGCCGGGGAGATACACCTTCACCAGAAGGCATCAATGGGTGTCGCCATCGCAAATTCCTTTTGCCGGAAAACTCCATGGCGGTGCCGTGCTGAACGGGCCTCATGCCTGCAACACGTGGAGGGCGACGTGCATCGCAGCTGCCCTCGTTTCACCGGGGTAGCAGCCTAGTCGGTAATTTCCCGAGCAGTTGGCGAAGTCCTCGCTAAAAATTAAATTCCACTGGCAGCCGCTGTGTTTGCGGCGGGTTACCGGGACAAAAAAAAGAACGATGACGGTGTGCCATTCGACTTTTCTGTTGTTTGATCCAGCGCTTTCGCGAGCAAGCCCGCTCCCACAGGTTGACCGCATTCCTTCAGCCAGAATGCGCTTCACTTGTGGGAGCGGGCTTGCTCGCGAATGGCTTCACGCGGTGTAGCGTGGGCTCACACCATCTCGTTACGAATCCATTCAACCACCGACGTACGCTTCGGTGCCCAGCCCAGCAGTTCGCGGGCGTGTTTGCCGCGAACGCGGCTGTTGGATCCGAGGCCGTAGTTGGCCATTTCGTAGCCCCACTCGGCTTCGGCGTCTTGCAGTGGCCAGTCTTGTGGCTCGCCGAGGTTCAGCGCCTGGGCCATGGCGGTGGTCATGTCGATGAATGAGGCTTCGCCGCTTTCGACAAAGTAGAAGGTGCCGGGCACGTTTTTGGTCAGCGCCAGCAGGTACAGGGCGACGACGTCTTCGATGTGCACGTTGGACCAGATGTTCTGGCCAGTGCCGACATGGCGCACCACACCGCTTTTGCGCGCTTGCTTGAGCAGACGCGGCAACTGCACGCTGTCGCGATTGACCCCCAGGCTGTGGCCGTAGATCAAGGTGTTGCAGATCACCGCCGAATTCACGCCGTCCTGCGCGGCGGCGAGGATCAGGTTGTCGATGGCCACGCGGGCAGCCTTGTCGACGGTGGGTTCCGGCAGATTGTCTTCGTAGTAGATGACGTCGCTGGACTTGCCTCCCGAGGCATCGCCGACGATGCTCGAACCGCTGGTGTGCAGGAACACTTTGTTCGAACCGCGCAGGGCATCGAGCAACGCTTCGACCGCGCCGCGATGGTCACTGCTGGCGGCGTTGATCACCGCATCGGCGGCGCGGGCCTGTGCGGCCAGCAGCGTGGCGTCTTCGAGGGTGCCGATCACCGGGGTGATGCCCAATGCCTTGAGTTCTTCGGCCTGTTCGGCGCTACGCACCAAGCCCGTGACGGTGTGGCCGGCCTGGACCAGACCGGTGGCGATGGAACCGCCGATGAATCCGGCAGCGCCGGTGATGAATACGTTCATGGAGAAACTCCCTGCGTGAATAAGTGATGCCGCGAGTATCGACCGCTAACCCCGGTGGAAAAACCCGCGACCAGCCAAATCACTGTTGCGCAGGGATCACGAATCAACCCTTGAAATCGGCGCTGGCGTAGGCCGCAAGTTTGCTCTGGATGAAGTCGAGGAAGCACTGAATGCGCAGCGCCAGTTGCGAGTTACGGTAGTACACCGCGTTGATCGGCTGGCGATAACCGCTGTTGAATTCCGCCAGCAGCACCTTGAGGCGCCCGGCGCGAATGTCGTCAATGGTCATGAAGTGCGACAGGCAGGCGATGCCCTGGCCTTCCAGCGCCAGATGGCGCACGGTTTCGCCGCTGGAGGCGCTGATTGCCGGGGTGATCGGCCAACGGTCGCCATGCACGTAGCGCAGCGGCCATTGGTTGAGGCCTTCGTTGTGGGTGAAGCCGAGCAGGGTGTGGTCACTCAAGTCGGCGACCTGCTGCGGCGCGCCGTGCTGCTCCAGATACGCCGGACTGGCGACGATCAGCAACGGGCTGCAACCCAGCGAGCGCGCATGCAAGGTGGAATCGGCAAGGGTGCCGATGCGGATGGCGACGTCGGTGCTTTGTTCCAGCAGGTCAATGATCAGGTCATTGCTGTTGAGTTCGAGCTGGATGTCCGGGTACAGGCCTCGGAACTCGTCGATGTACGGCACGATGGCGTGCAGCATGAACGGCGACGCGGCGTTGATTCGCAGGCGTCCGGACGGGGTTTGCTGGCGTGAGGACAGACGCTCTTCGAGGGCGTCCATCTGATCGAGAATCAGCTTGGCCTGCTCGAAGAAGTACTTGCCCTCCTCGGTCAGGTCCATGCGACGCGTGGTGCGGTTGATCAGCGTGGTGTCGAGCTTGGCTTCCAGCCGCGACAACGTTCGGCTCACCGCCGAAGGGGTCTGGCCGACCTGCTCGGCAGCGGCGGAAATCGAACCGCATTCGATCACGCAGACGAAAATCTGCAACTCATCGGATCTGGCTTTCACGGAAACTCTCTAATCGAATGCGTATTCATCGTGGCGAGGGAGCTTGCTCCCGCTGGAGTGCGCAGCGCTCCCCTGCGATTCAGGTAGAAGCGAGGGCCGCTGCGCAGCCCAGCGGGAGCAAGCTCCCTCGCCACAGGACTTGGCCAAGCTATTCGATAGTAGCTTGATTCACTCAAGCCTTGAGAGCGAACACCTCTTTCAGATGCTGCTCATACCGCGCCACATCATTCTCGATGTTCGGGCGCTTCATCACGTCCACACAGAGGAACGTCGGCAACCCGGTCATGCCCAAAAACTCGTTGGCCTTGTGGAACGGAAAATAAACCGCGTCGACACCCTTGGCTTCAAAGAAATCTGTCGGGTCATCAAACGCCTGCTGCGGTGCGTTCCAGGTCAGCGACAGCATGTACTGCTTGCCCTGAATCAGACCGCCGCTGCCGTACTTCTGCGACGCATCGGAACGGGTGCGGCCATCGCTGGCATAGAGGCTGCCGTGGCCTTCGGTGAAGACTTCGTCGAGGTACTTTTTCACGGTCCACGGCGCGCCCATCCACCAGCCCGGCATCTGATAAATGATCACGTCGGCCCAGAGGAATTTGGCCACTTCTTCCGCGACGTCGTAACCCTCGTCGATGAACGTGGTTTTGACATCCAGACCGCCGCGATCCAGCACGCTCAGTGCAGTTTCGTGCAGGGTCGCGTTGTAACGACCGTCGGAGTGGGCGAATTTCTTGCCGCCATTGAGCAACAACATTTTTTTCATGAGAACGCCTCGGTGCAGCCTTGGGGCTGGAGGAAGATGGGAAAAGGAATGGCGGCAGGTTAACGGCCCATCTCGCGCGGAATAAGCCGCGCTGGCGCAAAATACATTTGATCAAAAAGCACGAATCGAATGCCGATTGTTGCAATAGCATTCCCGGCCATCTGCATTTGAGGAGTTGTTTCGATGAATGAACGCCACGGTTTCATCCTGCACGCCAAGACCCGCCCGGAGAAAGCCGAGGCCTTCGAAGCGCTGTTTCGCGCCTATGTCGAACCGAGCCGCGCCGAGCCCGGCTGCATCGAGTACCACATGCTGCGCGACAAGGAAGATCCGACGCTGTTCATCTTCTACGAGATCTGGGAAAGCCAGGCGCACCTGGACGTGCACTCGAACCTGCCGCACATGCGCGAGTTTTTCGACAACCGCATGACGTACCTGGAGCGTGATTTCGATATCCGTCGGATCGACATGCTCAGCACCTCGTCGGCTAGCCGCTGATCAGCAGATGGGCGCCGAGCGCGCCCAGTCCGACGAAAAATATTCGCTTGAACAGCACGGCGCTGATGCGCTGACGCAACCACTGCCCGAACCACATGCCCAGCATCGCCGGGATCAACACCAGCAGCGAGGCAGTCAGTTCGCCACTGCCCAGCGCACCGCGCCAGAACAAGCCGCCGGCCAGCGCCAGGGTCGAAACCGTGAACGACAGGCCCAGCGCCTGCACCAGTTCATCGCGGCTCAAACCCAGCGCCTGCAGGTACGGCACCGCCGGTATCACGAACACACCGGTGGCCGAGGTGATGACGCCAGTGATCATCCCGCACAGCGGGCCGAGCCACGGCTCATGCCGAGGATTGACCTGCAGCGTCGGCAGCAGCAACCCACTCAACGCATACAGCAACAGCGCCGCGCCCAAGCCGCGCACCACCCAATGCCCGCCTGCCATGCCGATCGACAACGTGCCGGCTGCGGTGCCGAGAAAGATCATCAGCAGCATCGGCCACAGGCGTTTGATCAGCCCTCTCAGATGCCCGCCGAAGGCCAGTTGCCAGACATTGGTCAACGTCGCAGGAATGATCAGTAACGCCGCAGCCTGCGACGGGGCCATAGCCAGACCGAGCAGGCCCATGGCGACGGTGGGCAGGCCGAGGCCGATCACGCCTTTGACCAGGCCGGCCATGATGAAGGTGGCGATGACCAGCAATGATAGGGCAAGGCCGAGGTTCTGGTAGAAATTTGCGAGTGTGTTCATGGCGCTACTGTGCGCTTTCACGGATGCGCTGAAAATCTGCCATATACTGAGGTTGCCTCTGCCAATACAAGAGGCTGTTAATTGCGTTGCGGCTGATGGCCCCTTCGCGAGCAAGCCCGCTCCCACAGTTTTGGATTCACCACTGATCCACTGTGGGAGCGGGCTTGCTCGCGAAGAGGCCCGCCCAGACACTACAAAAACCAGAGGCTGCCCCATGCACTTCGACCTCACCGACCTGCGCCTCTATCTGCACATCCTCGACACCGGCAACATCACCGCCGGCGCCGCCCGCAGCCACCTCTCGCTGGCCGCCGCCAGTGCGCGCATCCGCGCCATGGAAGCCTCGCTGGGCATCGAGTTCCTGCAACGCGGGCGCCGTGGAGTGAGCCCGACACCTGCTGGCAAGGCATTGGCTCACCACGCGCGCATCCTCCTGCAACAGGCCGAACGCATGCAGCAGGATCTGGCCGACTACGCCCAAGGCGTCAAAGGTCAGGTGCGACTGTTGTGCAACACCACGGCGATCACCGAATACCTGCCGGAAGTGCTCGCGGACTTTTTGCGCGAGCATCCCAACCTCGACATCGATCTGCAGGAACTGCCCAGCGCCCGCATCACCCACGCCTTGCGCCAGGGCGCAGCCGATATCGGCATCGTCTCCGATGCGGTGGACACCTCCGATTTACAGACCCAGCCCTTTCGCGATGATCCGTTAGTGCTGATCGTGCCGCGGGAACATGCACTGGCCAACGCCGCCGAAGTCAGCTTCAGCGACGCCCTGCATCACGATTTTGTCGGCCTGAGCACCGACAGCGCGCTGGCGATCTACCTCGAAGAACAGGCACTGCACAGTGGCTCGCGCATGCAGGTACGGATCCGCGCCGACGGTTTTGACGGGGTTCTGCGCATGGTCGCCCGAGGTGCCGGCCTCGCCATCGTGCCGCTGGCTGCCCTCGAACGCGCGACGCCGCGCACATTCACCAGCATCGCCCTCAATGAGCCATGGGCGCGCCGCACCCTGATGCTCTGCGCCCGGGATTTCAGCGCCCTGCCCGGTTATGCCAAAGCCTTGCTGCAGGCCTTGACTCCTCCCGAGGGCAAAGCGCGTTTCTGAGCAGCTTGATGTCGAGCACAGACAACTGAGCCCTGTCCGGGCGCTATAGGGTGCGACTTGGTTTCTTTGCCATCCGCCCACTGCCCGGAGTTCTCATGAACGCGACCGCCCCCATCACCGTTCTGCGCGATACCCACCCGCTGCCGGTACTCGATGCCTGCAAATGGGAAAAACTCGAAGGTGACCCGCACACCGTCAACCTCAACGCCTACACCAGCGAAGACGGCAGCAAGATCATGGGCACCTGGATCTGCACCCCGGGCAAGTGGCGGGTCGACTATGTGAAGTGGGAGTACTGCCACTTCCAGGAAGGCTACTGCATCATCACCCCGGACGGCATGGCACCGATCCACCTGCGCGCCGGCGATATTTTCGTGGTTGAACCGGGGATGAAAGGCACCTGGGAAGTGGTCGAGACCGTGCGCAAATATTTCGTCTTCGCCTGACATGCAAAAGATCGCAGCCTTCGGCAGCTCCTACAGGGTGTACATCTTGCCCATGTAGGAGCTGCCGAAGGCTGCGATCTTTTTTGCCTCACAAAAAAACCTGTGGCGAGGGAGCTTGCTCCCGCTCGGCTGCGCAGCAGTCGTAAATTCAGTCAATGCGTTTTTTATGAAGAACCGCATTGACCGGGTTTGGGTCTGCTGCGCAGACCAGCGGGAGCAAGCTCCCTCGCCACAGAAGCTCATCCCAGACTTTGATACTTGGTTACTGCGGCTTCCGATAACTGTTGATAATCGCCGAGAAGTCCTTGCCGCCTTCCCCGCGCTGGCTCATCGCCTGATACAACTGTTGCGCCACCGCACCGAGCATCACCGGTTGGTGCGCCTGACGCGCCGCTTCGGTCGCCAGTCCCAGATCCTTGAGCATCAGTTCGGCACCAAACCCACCGGTATACCCGCGCGAGGCTGGCGCCGTTTCGACGATGCCCGGCCACGGGTTGTACATTTCCGAACTCCAGCAACGCCCGGTCGAACTGTTGATGATCCCGGCCAGCACCGAAGTGTCGATCCCCAGCGCATCGCCCAACGCCATGGCTTCACTGACGCCGACCATCGAGATCGCCAGCAGCAGGTTGTTGCAGATCTTGGCGATCTGTCCGGTGCCGACTTCACCGCAATGCACGATGTTGCGGCCCATCTGCGCCAGCACCGGTTGCAGGGTGGCGAACAGTTCCGGGGTGGCGCCGACCATGAAGGTCAGCGTGCCAGCAGTCGCGCCACCGGTGCCGCCGGAGACCGGTGCATCGGCCATGGCCACGCCTTGTTTGGCGGCAGCGGCGGCCACATCACGAGCAGTCTGCGGATCGATGGTGCTGCAATCCACCGCCGGCACGCCTTTGCCGATACCGGCCAGCACACCATCCTCACCGAGCCAGACGCTGCGCACATGCACCGCCGCCGGGAGCATGGTGATCACCAGTTCAGCGTCTTCAGCTGCTTCGCGGGCCGAGGCGCGGATGGTGCCGCCCAGTTGCTCCAGTTCCGCCAGCACAGTCTTGTTCAGGTCCACCAGGTTCAGCGAGTGGCCGGCCTTGATCAGGTTGCGCGCCATCGGCGCGCCCATGTTGCCCAGACCGATAAATGCGATTTTCATGGCCAGTCCTCAGCGCAGGTTGATGGTGGTGTTCACGCCGTCGTTGACGCTGTCGTCATCGAACCAGCGCGCCGTGACCGTTTTGGTCTGGGTGTAGAACTGCACCACTTGCTTGCCGTACGGACCGAGGTCGCCGAGTTTCGAACCACGGGAACCGGTGAAGCTGAAGAACGGCACCGGCACTGGAATCGGGATGTTGATGCCGACCTGGCCGACGTCGATTTCCGTCTGGAATTTGCGCGCTGCCGCACCGCTCTGGGTGAACAGGCCCGTGCCGTTGCCGAACGGGTTGGCGTTGACCAGCGCGATGGCCTGGTCGAGGGTGTCGACTTCCAGCACCACCAGCACCGGGCCGAAGATTTCCTGGGTGTAGATCTGCATATCGGTGGTCACGCCCGAGAACAGGGTCGGGCCGACGAAGTTGCCTTGCTCGTAGCCCGGCACCTTGATGTCGCGACCATCGAGTTCAAGCTTGGCGCCTTCCTTGATGCCGCTTTCGATCAGATCGAGAATCCGCGCCTTGGCTTTCTTCGAGATCACCGGGCCGACATCGGTGCCTGGCTCACTGCCGGCGTTGACTTTGAGTTTCTGCGCCAGCGCTTTCAGATCCGGCAGCCACTGCTTCGCCGCACCGACCAGCACCACCACCGAGGTGGCCATGCAGCGTTGCCCTGCCGCACCGAACCCGGCGCCGACCAAGGCATTCAGCGCTTGCTCGCGATTGGCGTCCGGCAGCACCACGGCGTGGTTCTTCGCGCCCATCATCGACTGCACGCGTTTGCCGTGCTTGCCGGCCAGGTCGTAAACGTGGGTACCGACTGCCGTCGAACCGACGAACGACACCGCTTTGATGTCCTTGTGGGTGCACAGGCCATCAACCACGTCCTTGCCACCGTGCACCACGTTGAGCACGCCCGCCGGAACGCCAGCCTCGATCGCCAGCTCCACCAGGAGCATGGTCGACAGTGGATCCTGCTCGGAAGGCTTCAAGACGAAGGTGTTGCCGCAAGCGATCGCCATCGGGAACATCCACAGCGGAATCATCGCCGGGAAATTGAACGGGGTGATGCCGGCGCACACGCCGATCGGCTGACGCAGGGTGTAGGTATCGACGCCACCGGCCACGTTTTCGGCGAATTCACCCATTTGCAGGGTACCGATGGAGCAGGCGTGCTCAACCACTTCCAGGCCACGGAAAATGTCGCCCTCGGCGTCGGCAATGGTCTTGCCCTGCTCGGCGCTGAGCACCACGGCGATGCGTTTGGAGTGCTCGCGGATCAGTGCCTGCAGCTTGAGCATGATGCGCATGCGCGCGCCGATCGGGGTCAGTTTCCAGGTCTGGAACGCGCGGTGCGCGGCACTGATGGCGGCATCGACTTCAGCGGCGGTGGCGAACGGGACTTTGGCCAGCACTTGCTGGGTCGCCGGGTTGACGATGTCGTGCCACTCGGTGGTCTGCGATTCGACCCACTCGCCATCGATCAGCAGCTTGACCTTCTGGACCGTGGTTTCGTTGGGCGTAAGCGATGCGTTCATGCTGGTCTCCGAAACTTGTTTTTATCGTAGGAGCCAAGGCGAAAGGGTTCGCCTTGAGATGAGGCGTGTGTCACGAATTGGTTGTCGGACTGTTTTTGGAGTATAGATGTGCAAACTTCTAATAAGAACGCACATATAAGCCCGTCCATCATGCAAAAAAACATCACCTCCCTGGGGTCGCTGAACTGGGACGACCTGAAGTTTTTCCTCGAAGTCGCCCGCACCCGCAAGGCCAGCACCGCGGCCAAACGCCTGGCGGTGGACTACACCACCGTGTCGCGGCGCATCAGTTCGCTGGAAGCGGCGTTGGGTACATTGCTGTTCGAAAAATCGCGCACCAGCGGTTTTGTCCTGACCACTGAAGGCCAGCGTTTGCTGGGCTATGCCGAGTCGATTGAAAGCACGTTGCACATGGCTTGCGAGCAGGTCTCGGGGTCCGGCGTGGCACTGTCCGGGCATGTACGCATGGGCTGCACCGAAGGTTTCGGCAGTTTTTTCATCACCCCGCAGCTGAGCCACTTCGTCGACGCCTACCCGGCGATTTCGGTGGACATCCTGCCGCTGCCGCACTTCATCAGCCTGTCCAAGCGCGAGGCCGATATCGTCATCGCTTTGGAACGCCCGGAGCACGGCCCGTACGTGTGCTGCAAACTCTGCGACTACCGCTTGCAGCTGTACGCAACCCAGGACTACCTCGATCAACACCCACCGATCCGCCGCCCGGCCGATTTGGGCAAGCATCAATTCATCAGTTATGTGGATGACCTGGCGTTCAGCTCGGAGCTGCTGTACCTGGCGAACGTGCTGCCCGGCGCCAGCGCAAACCTGCGCAGCACCAGCGTCATCGCGCAATTCGTCGCGGCGCAGCAGGGGCGTTCACTGGCGATTCTGCCGTGCTTCCTCGCCGCGCAGGATCCGCGCCTGCTGCCGGTGCTGCCCGAGGAAATCGACATCACCCGGCAGTTCTGGATGTACTGCCGGGAGGACCTGCGCAAGTTGAAGCGGATCACCCTGTTGTGGGATTACATCCGTGAGGTGACCGAGCGTAATCAGGGTCTGCTGATGGGGCAGACCCGCGAGATGCGGTTTGCCGATTAATCGGCGCTGACCACAATCGACACCCGGCGATTCTCGGTGCGTCCGGCGGCAGTGTTGTTCGACGCCACCGGCTCGCTGCTGCCCAGTCCGCGCAGCTGGATGTTCTCTTCCTTCATGCCGACGGTGGTCAGCACTTTGGCCACACTCTTGGCACGGCGCAGTGACAATTGCTGGTTGTAGGCCTCTTTGCCCGAGGCGTCGGTATGACCGTCGACGCGCACTCGCTCAATGCCGACACCCACCAGCGCCTTGCCGATGCGTTCGACGATCTCGGTGCTCTGCGCGTTCAGGCTTTCGATATCGCTGCCAAACAGCACTTTGCCCGACAGGCCGAATGCCCAACCCTCGTCGGTCGGCTCGAAGCCCTGTTGTTTGAGTACGGCGATCTGCGCCGGGGTCAGGCCTTTTTGCGGTGCGGTCTGGCACCCGGTCAGCGCCAGTACGGCGATCATCAGCAAGGCGGAAAACAGTCGAGCGGGAAATGTGAACACGGAATCAGCTCCTGGTTTGAAGATTGACGACCGGGCTCTCCGTCCCGGCAGTGGATTGAGCGCCACGCGACAGGCGTTTGGCCTGATACATCGCCGCGTCGGCAGCATTGAGCAAGGCACCTGGCGTGGCACCATGATCGGGGAAAACGGCAATGCCGATACTGAGCGACGTCACCACACTGGTGTCACCCGGCAGCGCGATGGGCATGTCCATGCTGGCGAGAATCTTGTCGGCAATGCGTTCGGCGTCTTCGATCTTGTGCAATGGCGCGAGCAGCACGGCGAATTCATCGCCCCCCAGCCGCGCCACCAGATCCTCTTCACGCAGTTGCGCGCGCACCCGATTCGCCACCGCCACCAGCACGGCATCGCCAGCGGCGTGACCGAAGTTATCGTTGATGCCTTTGAAGCGGTCGCTGTCGAGAAACAGCACCGCCGCCCGCTCGTTGTGCTTGCCGGCATTGCGCAAGGCGCGAATCAACCGGCCTTCGAAAAACGCCCGGTTCGGCAGGCCGGTGAGGCTATCGTGGCTGGCCTGGTGGGCGAGGGTTTCGTTCTCGCTTTGCAGGTGGGTTTGCCAGGATTCGAGTTCATCGAGCAGGGCATTGAAGTCGTTGCCGAGGTTGTCGAGCTCGGCGATCTGCGCCGGCGGTACCCGTCGATCCAGCGCACGCTCGCTGCGGGCGGCGTGAGCTACCGCCGCGAGACTGCGAAGAGGACCGGTAATGCTGCGCAGCTGTCGGCGCGCCAGATACAGCGCGACCCATGCACTGATCGCGGTACAGAGGATGATTCCCGCCAGACCGCTGAGCAAAAAGCGCATGAGGCTGCCGCCGTGACCAACCAGCAGAATGCGCCCGATTTCACGATCCTGATGCACGATCGGCAGGCTGATGGGCTTTTCCAGAATAGTGCGGGCGGCCTGCATTTCCAGTTCGGAGAACAAGCCGTTCTCGGGCCGCTGCCAGCGTGCCAGCAACTGGCCTTGCGCATCGAAAACCTGAGCATCCGCCACTTCCTCGGTGGACGCGATCAACGCCAGCGCTTCGGTAGCGGCAGCCTTGTCGTTGAACACTACCGCCGCTTCCACGGTGTAGCTGATCGAGCGCGCAATCAGGTGCAGGTTGTGATCGGCGTAGACCCGCAGCGCGAGAACGCCCAACAGGGTCAGCGACACACTGGCCATGGTCACGGCCACCAGCGCGACAATCAAATGTCCACGGCCGATGACCGAGCCCAGTGTCGGACGGGTTCTGGAACGGAACAATTTCATGGCGCCGCCGATTTGCGGCGCGACAGCTGCAGTACGCTCGGGTGGATGCGTACGCCGCTGCGGGCTACGGAGTCGAGATTGACCTCGAAGGACACCTGCTCATCGCCGACGCGCAGGCAGAACAGGCTGCCAACCGTGCACTGATCGCCACCTTCGCTGATGCTCAGCACCGGATGGCCGATCAATGACGTGAACAGCCGACTGCGTTCATCTGTGGTGAGTTTGCCGATATACACCGCATCGCATTCGCTGACGATGGCCGGGTTGTCGGCCAGCAGCCGACGCACGGTGACCGGCCGGCCAGTGGCTTGTGTGGTGCCCTTGACCAGATCGTCGGTGTACTCGGTAGGCCCGACGATACACAGGCGCAACTGCGCTGGCTCGACCGGCCAACGAGCGTAGCTGAGGATGCCAAGCACGACTTGCGTCACTGACTGGGCGCGTTGTTCGGCCATGCTTGCGGGCGTCTGTGGCTGCGCAACAGCAACGCCCGTCAGCAAACAGAGCAGACTGACAAGCAATGCGTGCTTGCAGCGAACCACGCGCTCTGTCGCCCAGACTGCCACCTTCATGCAGGGATTCTCTTGGATCGTACCGAAATGATGCCGCAACGATAGCACAGCGGAGTAACACCAGCGAGACAGCACCTTCTGACCCGCTGGTCAGTAACCGCCGCCAATCGCCAGATCTTTCATTCCCGAGCCTCGCCACCCTCCTCCAGTTCCAGCATCAATCCGCTCAGGCGTTTGACCTTGCGTTGCACGGCCTCTTCGAACACGCCTGCGCGAGGTTCGATCAAGGTGAACCAGTTTTTCGCGCGAGTAATCCCGGTGTAGATCAACTCCTTGGTCAGCACCGGATTCAGGGCATCCGGCAGGATCAGTGCGGTGTGCGCGAACTCCGAACCCTGGGATTTGTGCACGGTCATGGCATACACCGTTTCAACGTCGTTAAGCCGACTCGGCAGCACGAAGCGCACGCCGCCCTGGCCGTCGTTACGCGGAAAGGCCACGCGCAATACCGGTTTACCGGCGTCCGGCCCTTCACGCTCGGGCAGCTTGAGCGCAATACCGATGTCGCCGTTCATCAGGCCCAGGCCATAGTCGTTGCGGGTCATCAACACCGGGCGGCCTTCGTACCATTGCTGGTCATGTTCGATCAGGCGCGCTTTGAGCAAGGCTTCGGTAATCCGCAGATTCAGCCCTTCGACACCCCAAGGGCCCTTGCGTACGGCGCACAACAACTGGAACGCGTCGAACGCCTGCAGTACGTCCCGTGCCCAGTTGATCCAGTCCGGATGCTCCAGCGGTCTACCCGCCGGAGGGCGTTGATTGCGCAGCACGCTCAGATAGTGGCGGTAGCCCTGTGGCCCGTCGCCATGGCCTTCGAGCAACAGCCGCTCCAGCTTGTGATCATGTTCGCCCTTGAGCGGCAGGGAAAACACATCGTCGTAGTGTCCGGCCGCCAGCAACTGGCGCGCCTCATCCGGCAACTGCTGATTGACCCGCCGCGCCAGTTGACCGATGCCGCTGCCTTCACCGAAACGCCGGGAGTGGCGCAGCATCACCAGTTGCTGCGCCAGAGGATGCGAGCCGTCGTTGTCTTCGTGCAAACCGCTGTTCTGCAATGACTCACCACTGACCGACTCCAGCCATTGCCGGGTCTGCGAGTTGTACCAGCCAGCCTCGGCATCGCGGCACAGATCGCCGAGCACCGCACCCGCCTCCACGGAGGCGAGCTGATCCTTGTCGCCAAGCAACACCAGACGCGCATGCGCCGGCAAGGCATCAAGCAGATTGGCCATCATTTCCAGGTCGATCATCGACGCTTCGTCGACCACCAGCACATCCAGCGGCAAGCGGTTGCCGGCATGATGACGAAAGTGTCGGGTACCGGGACGACTGCCGAGCAGACGGTGCACGGTGGTCACGTCGCAGGGGATTTTCTCGCGAACGGCTTCGGCGACCTTCAGCGACTGCACCTGCTGGCTGATGGACTCGGTCAACCGCGCAGCGGCTTTGCCGGTGGGTGCTGCCAGGCGAATCCGCATCGGCTGACCGGCCTCCACGGCAGGTGCCTGGAGCAACGCCAACAGGCGCACCACCGTGGTGGTCTTGCCGGTACCCGGGCCACCCGTGATGATGCTGAAGGCTCCACGGGTCGCAAGGGCGCAGGCGAGTTTCTGCCAGTCGACCACCGCATCCGGCCTGACGGGGCCGAACAACTCATCAAGACGCTGGGGCAGGTCATCGGGCGGCGTTTCACCTTGAGCCAGACGTGTGCGCAACGCCCGGTCAATACGGCGCTCATAGGCCCAGTAGCGCCGCAGATACAGACGCTTGCCGGACAACACCAAAGGTCGCTGCTGCGCGGCCTCGCTGGTGTCCGCCGCCAGCGCAACCAGAGAACTGCTCGCCAACGCCTTGCACCAATGGCTGCCGTCCAGTGTTTCGAGCAACTGTGAAGGCAGCAGCAATACGCCACTCTGCACATCGCCTTCGGGTGGCAGCGATAGCGCGAAATCCGGGGCCTTGAGGGTTTCGAACAGATCCAGACACACATGCCCGTGCCCCAACTGGTGGCTGGTCAGCGCGGCGGCGAGCAACACCAGCGGATCAGACTCGGGCGCGAGCTCGTGCAGAAAGGCCACGAAGGCCTTGTCCAGCGACCGCAGCCAGCCTCGCTCGACCCAGCGATCCAGCAACAGCAGTAGATCTGCAGCACTCGTCAGCGGCGCCAGGCTCGACGCGTGGTCGATACCCGATGACAGATCGGCGAATGTACGATTCATAGCAGGACTCCCTGTTCCCATGCGGGCTCGGCCTTGGGTTCCGGCTTGCCCTGGAACAGACGATCCAGCCGCTCGATCAGTTCACGCGGCGGGCGCGCGAAATACACGCCGCGACTGTCAGCCCGGGTTCCCCGCAGGAACACATACAACGCACCGCCGACATGTCGGTCGTAATCGTAGTCGGGCAACCGCGCCTTCAATTGCCGATGCAATGCCAACAGGTACAGCACGTATTGCAGGTCGTAACGGTTGTCGAGGATCGACCGTTCCATGGCTTGCTCGGTATAGGCCGCATCGTCGACGCCCAGCCAGTTGGATTTGTAGTCAGCGACGTAATAGCGCCCCTCGTGTTCGAAAGTCAGGTCGATGAAGCCCTTGAACATGCCGTTGAGTTGTACCGGCTCGGCGGCCACCCGGGCCACACCGTTGTGGGTGTACTGGCGCACCCACTCATCGAGCTTGAGAACATCGACCTTGTGGCTGGCGAACCAGAACTCCATCTCGACGCGGTACTGTTTCAGTTGCTCAAGCACGACCGGAGACTGTCCGCTACCAGTCGGCAACGGGGACTTGAGCAGGTGATGCAGCCAGTCACTCAGAGTGGTGATCCAGCCTTCCCATCCGCGCAGGTTGCAGCGTCGGCCAATCGCATCCTTGATCGATTCGTAGGGAACGGCAAAACCTTCATCGCCAGCCCACTCCAGCAAGCCGTGAAGAAAGGTGCCCGGGTTGGGTCCACGGGGGAACCGATGGATATCGGCGCCGCCGGCCACGATATCTCGCGGCGCATCCGGATCGAGGCGCTCATCATCAAACAGTTTTTGCGCTTGCGGACTGTCTGGCGCCTCATCACTGCCAACACTCAACACATCACTGATGCGCAAGGCACTGTAGGAGGCAATCCACCAGTTCTCGCTGGCCTTGCGCTTTGGTACCAATGTGGCACTGAGGATCGCTTCATTGCACTCGGGACGATAAGTCTCCTGCCTGGCCTGCGGCATTTCACCCAGGTTTATTGCCGGACAGTCTTGTTGCAGATCCAGCAACCAACGGCTCAAGCCGGTTGATTCATCCAGCCTTGCACCGCCACCCAGCAGATAGCCAAGCGCCGAAAGATGAAGCACCGAACTGTTGTTATTACCGCGTTTGAGGTCCGTTACACCCAGCCAGCATGCATGTTGTGCGCGAGTCAGGGCGACGTAGAGCAGTCGCAGATCTTCGGCCAGACGCTCATCGTCTGCCAGGGCGATCAACTCGGCAGTCGGTTTCAGCGTCACCTGAGCCTTGCCCGAGGCATCGTGGTAATGCAACGGCAAGCGACTGCCATCCACCGGTTTTGCCGAGCAGATGAAGGGCAGGAAAACCAATGGATACTCAAGCCCTTTCGATTTGTGGATGGTCACTACCTTGACCAGTTGCTCGTCGCTCTCCAAACGTAATATCTGCTCTTCACCGGCCTGACCTGACAACGCCAGAAGTTCGGCCAGATGACGAATCAGCGCTTGCTCGCCATCGAGCTCCGCTGCGGCCTGCTGCATCAGCTCCGACAGGTGCAAGAGATTGGTCAGCACCCGCTCGCCATCACTGCGTGCAATCAGGGTCTGCGGCAAGTGAAAGTCGTGCAGCAGACGCCGCAACATCGGCAACACGCCTTGCTTGCGCCACAGCTCGCGATAACCACGGAACTGCATGACCCGGGCTTCCCAGACCAACTCGTCCTGATTCAGTCGCTCCAGTTCAGCCAGAGGCAGATTGAGGGTGATGCAGGCCAGCGCGGCCTTCAGTGAACGCTCGACATCCGGCTCGGCGCAGGCCTTGAGCCAGGACAGCAGATCGTGCGCCTCCTGGGCGGCGAAGACCGAGTCCTTGTCAGACAGATAAACGCTGCGCACCCCACGGGCAGCAAGCTCTGCGCGTACCGCCTGAGCCTCTTTGCCGTCGCGCACCAGAATCGCAATATCGGAAGGCCGCAAGCCCCGGAAGACCTCACCTTCCTGAACGAATCCCGCGGCACCGGTTTGCCCGCCATTGAGCAACGCCGTGATTTCACTGGCACAGGCCGCCGCCAACTGCTGGCGATAGACCGCGCCGGACAGGGGCTGATCGGTGGACAACTGCCAGACATTCAGCGCTGCGACATCTAGCCCGGCGATCTGCAATCGCTCTTTGCGTCCCTGAGACTCAACCGGCTGAAAGGGAACCGGGTTTTCCCCGGTTTTTTCCCGAAACAAAAACGCGCCGCGTCCCAGATCACGGGATTCAGCGCGTTCGAATACATGGTTGACCGCACTCACCATGCCATGGCTGGAACGGAAATTGGTACCCAGCGTATGCAGGCGGCCGGTGGTGGCCTGACGCGCACGCAGGTAGGTGTAGATATCGGCGCCACGGAACGCGTAAATCGCCTGTTTGGGGTCGCCGATCAGGAACAGACCGGTGTCCGGACTGTTGTCTTCGATGCGGTAGATACTCTCGAAGATCCGATATTGCACCGGGTCGGTGTCCTGAAACTCATCGATCAGGGCAACCGGAAACTGTTCGCGGATTACCGCCGCCAAGCGCTCGCCGCTGTCGGATTGCAGCGCAGCATCGAGGCGCAACAGCATATCGTCGAAGCCCATTTCTGCGCGACGACGCTTCTCTTCCTCAAAGCGTGCACCCACCCATCTCGCCGCATGCTGCAATACAGCAGCATCGGGGGTCGGCAATGCGTCGAGGCTCGCCTTGAGCCCCGGCATCGCGTCCAGAGCAGGATGACTCGGTGCCTGGCCCTTCCAGGCTTCGGCCATCCCGTCCGGGGTCAATCGGGTGAAGCCGGTGCCGATATCCAGTTGCTCCATGGCCTCGTCTTCAGCCCAGGCTTTGAGCTTTTCGAACCAGGGCTCAAAGTAGCGCGCCTGCATCTTGCGCCCGTCGACGGCTTTGCTCGCCACGCCCTCGTGACAGATCACCAGCAGTTCATCTGCCCACTGCCGCCAAGGCATCTTCAGCTCGAGCAACGCGGCACGCCGTTCTTGCAGACACTCTTCGATCAATTGCGCAGGTGCCTTGCCTTCGTCGCTGTCGCGCTCACTGCCAAACAGACCTCGCACTCGCGGCAACAGCGCTGCCGGCCCGCCCCAGTTTCCACGAACCCAATTCAGCGCGTCGCCCTGCATCGGGTAACAGAACAGTCGCCAGTAATCGCGCAGCACTTCGCCAAGCAGATCGCTGTGATCGGTTTCCAGGGACTGTGTAAACAGGCTGCCGCTGTCGAACGCATGTTCACGCAGCATGCGCTGGCACCAACTGTGAATGGTCGAGACGGCCGCTTCATCCATCCATTGCGCGGCGATGTCCAGGCGATTGGCGCAGCTGGGCCATTTTGACGGATCAAACTGTTCACGCAGTTCGGCGATCAGTCCGTCCGGTGCAGGGGTTTCTTCGCGAAAAAAGCGCGCCGCCTCAGCCAGTCGCGTACGGATTCGTTCACGCAACTCTTTGGTGGCGGCATCGGTGAATGTCACCACAAGAATCTGCGGTGGCAATAGTTCTCGCCCGAAGCCGTTCGACTCGCCGCCGTGCCCAAGGATGAGACGCAGATACAGAGCAGAAATGGTGAAGGTCTTGCCGGTGCCGGCACTGGCTTCGATGAGTTGACTGCCGTGCAGCGGGAATGCCAGGGCCAGCGGTGTCCTGGTGCTCATGTGCGTGCTCCATCGCTGTTCAAGGAACGCCACGGCGCTTCATACAAGGGGCGATACAACGCGTCGCACCAACCGGAAAAAGTTTCGTCCGCCATCAACGCATCAAAGTCAGCGAATTGTCGGGAGAGCGCAGGGCTCTCGCGGCGTTCGCCTTCGCTGTTCTGACCATCACCTTCGTAGGCTTTGCGGGCAGCAGCCTCGGCCTTGAGCGGGTCAGTCTGAGTAAGCCAGGCGAAGGCCGTTTTTACCGCAATCGGCAATGGCTGGCGCATGCCGGCCTGCCAGGCGAGCAGCAGATCACCAAGGAAACGAACCGCTCTATCCTGTTCCATAGGCTCAAGCAGAAGGGTATCGTCACTCGCCACTAACGCGGTGGTCAGCAAGAGTCCGCTGGCGCAGGCTACCAGGTGATTGACCCAGGGCTTGGTCAAGCGATGCCATTTTCGACTTTTGATCGAGCCGATGCTGTTGGGGATGGTCGTGACTGATAACACTCCACCATCAGCGCGTTGATGCAAACCGGCGAGCCAACCATCAACACGCACGCCCTGTAACTCAAGATTGATCGGAATCGCACTGGTCAATGGCGTCGGCCACAGCGCCAGTAGTTGTTGGTAACGCTGCAGCAAATCCGGCAACGGCTCGATCAACTCCCTCTGGAGGCATTCCCCGAAACCGGCCATGGGCAGCAATCCACTGTTCTGCAAACGCCGAGCCTGATCTTCGAGCGCCCGATCGATATTGTCCGGCTGCCTGAGTGCGGCCTCAAGCAGACTGTCGCTCAGCATGTAGCGCTGCAGTGCGTCCAGCACGAAAGGTTCTTCGTCAGCCAGGGGCGCCTCGGCGGCCTCGAAATACACTTTGAGTCGCTGAGTGAAAAAGTGCCGGGCCGGGTTACGCAAGAAATCCTGTAGAAGGGGCAGACTCAGTGGCTCTTCCTGAACATGAGGCGCGAGTAACTCGGCCTCATGCAGAGGCTCATGGTTCTGGTGTAAAACCTGCCACTCGCGGGCATAGCTGAATAGCTGATCGCCTTCATGGAAATAGCGCGAGCTGAACGGTTGCAGCGGATGCTCCTCGGTCATGGCACTCAACAGATCCTGATGCTCGTCGATGAGCCGCCAGCCACTGGCGAGGTGGTCACGCAACTGGCCGATCAATACCGAAGCTGGCCGCTCACTGTTGTCACGGATGCTGCGCCCGACCCAACTGATGTACAGCTGACAGCGCGCAGACAGCAGCGCTTCAAGCAACAGATAACGATCATCCTCGCGCCGGGAGCGATCCCCAGGCCGGTAGTCGCTGCCCATGAGGTCGAAGTCCAGTGGCGGTTGCGCCCGAGGGTAATCGCCATCGTTCATCCCCAGCAAACAGACAAGCTTGAACGGGATCGCGCGCATGGGCATCAGCGTGCAAAAGTTTACTGCGCCGGCAAGAAAACGCTGGGACAGGCGCCCCTGATCCAGTCCCGCGAGCCAGGCTTCTCGAACCACCGTCAACGGCAATTCTTCTACTAATCCCACAGATTCACAGGTCTGCAGCCAGGTCTCGCGCAGCTCCTCAAGTTGCGTGAGCAGATAATCGTCGTGCTCGTTGCTGGCCTTGAAGAACAGCTGCATCAGCACTTGCAGTCGCTGTCCCCACACCTTGGGTTGAGCAGCCTGAGTGAGCTCGTGATGGGCCAGCTCCAAGGCATCCAGCAGCGCAACCAATGGCCCGATCAACGCGGCATCCAGACCACCGATTTCATCGTAGGGCTCTATACCTGCGCAGGCATTGGAGCTGCCGACCGCGTACCCGAGCAACATTCGCCGCAAGCCGAAATGCCAGCTGTTTTGCTCCAGCTCATCCGGCAAGCCCAGACCGGCACGCTGCTCGGCGTTCATTCCCCAGCGCACTCCCGCCCCTTCGATCCAGCGATGCAGAGTCGGCAAGTCACGCTCCTGCACGCCAAAACGGGCACGTAATGCGGGAACATCGAGCAGGTCGAGGATCTCACTGACCGGAAAACGACTGTCCGGCAACTTGAGCAGATGTTCGACCGCAATCAGCAATGGGTCGCGGCCACGCTGGCCCTGGTCGGCCAGGGTAAATGGAATGAAGCGTGAATCATGCCGATCCAGTTGGCCAAACACCGCCCGGATATGCGGCGCATAGCTGTCGATGTCGGGCACCATCACGATTACATCCCGTGGACGCAGATCCGGATTGGCACTGAAGCGTGCGAGTAACTGGTCGTGGAGAATCTCCACTTCGCGCTGTGCACTGTGGGCTATGTGAAAACGGATCGACTCATCCTGCATCAGGTCGACGGCGGGCCAGTGCTCACGCGTTTCATTGAGTGGCCGCAACTCGAGGATATCGTCCTGAAGTTGATTGAGCAGGTTTTGCGGCTCCGCTTCGCTGAACAGGTCGATGCGTCCGTCACGGAATGCCGCACGATAGCTGTTGGGGTCATCATAACTGTCGAGCAGATTAATATAGTCGCGACCTTGTTTACCCCAGGCGGCGAGCAGCGGATGAGCGTGTTGGTGCAGCGCTTCAGGATCGAGCGCGGCCGGCATGCCGGTCTTGCGACTCTGACGCTTGTATTGATGGCGCAGCAGATCCTTGTCGGCGACGATATCGGCCCAGTGATGTCGACAAGGGTTGTGCACACACAACAGCACCTGGCTGAAACGTGCAAGCCCGGCCAATGCTTCAAGCACCTGGGCCGGCAATGATGAGATGCCAAACACAATTACTCTCGAGGGTAGCCCTGCAGGAGCATGCTCAAGAGAGTTTATGCGCTCGATAAAGCGCTGGTGAACGCCGGCCCGGCTTTGAGCCATACCCTGCTCACCGACATCCACCAGCAGGGCACGCCACAATTCAGCCTGCCAGCAACTGACCGGGGGCAGTGGCTTTACCTCACCTCTGACATTGCGTAGCTGGTGCCGACCTACGGCCCAATCCTCAAGCCAGTCGGCTCGATACACTTGATACTGGTCAAACAGGTCTGCCAGGCGTTCGGACAACTGGTAGCGTTTACGCAAATCGGTGTCATCGGTGAGGAAGCGTTGTAGCGGCTCGAAATGGGGGCGCTCAATAACTTGCGGCAACAGACGCATCAGTCGCCAGGTCAATGGGGCTTTGTCGAGCAGAGACTTGGCCGGAATTTCTTCTCGGCCCAGCACCATACGGTAGAGCTGCCACATGAAACTGCCGGGGAGCTGCACATCGATCGCAGCGGCTATCCCGCAACCACCGAGGTCGTCCCCTTCAGGGTCTTCCGCCAAGGCCAACTTGAGCCATTGGGCGATACCGTTGCTCTGCACCAGAGCGATTTCGTTCTCCAAGGGCGCCAATGGATAGCGCCGCATAATGCTGACCACCAGGCTGCGCAGTTCGTCCAGACTATTGCTCTGAACCACCATGAATGCAGCATTGAGGGACGAGGCGTCCGGCATAAAAGCTTCCTTGGAAAAGTACAAAAGCCAGGGCAGAACCTTAGCACTGTCGGCAGGTTGTGACAGCCGGAAGGGTCTACCGCGTGCTGTAGGAACTTTCCTGCGGGCAAAACAAAACCCCAACTGCTTTCGCAATTGGGGTTTCGGAATTTAATCTTGACGATGACCTACTCTCACATGGGGAAACCCCACACTACCATCGGCGATGCATCGTTTCACTTCTGAGTTCGGGATGGGATCAGGTGGTTCCAACGCTCTATGGTCGTCAAGAAATTCGGGTACTGACTCGTGACCTGTTGGCCTCGCTTCAGCAAATCGGGTATGTGATACAGGTGTTTGTGAGCATCGCGAACTTTCGGTTCATTGCGTCTTCACACACCGCAATCTGGTCTCTTTCGAGCATTCAGATTGCTTGGGTGTTATATGGTCAAGCCTCACGGGCAATTAGTATTGGTTAGCTCAACGCCTCACAGCGCTTACACACCCAACCTATCAACGTCGTAGTCTTCGACGGCCCTTCAGGGAACTCAAGGTTCCAGTGAGATCTCATCTTGAGGCAAGTTTCCCGCTTAGATGCTTTCAGCGGTTATCTTTCCCGAACATAGCTACCCGGCAATGCCACTGGCGTGACAACCGGAACACCAGAGGTTCGTCCACTCCGGTCCTCTCGTACTAGGAGCAGCCCCTCTCAAATCTCAAACGTCCACGGCAGATAGGGACCGAACTGTCTCACGACGTTCTAAACCCAGCTCGCGTACCACTTTAAATGGCGAACAGCCATACCCTTGGGACCGGCTTCAGCCCCAGGATGTGATGAGCCGACATCGAGGTGCCAAACACCGCCGTCGATATGAACTCTTGGGCGGTATCAGCCTGTTATCCCCGGAGTACCTTTTATCCGTTGAGCGATGGCC